>NZ_QBUG01000026.1 GCF_003058225.1 Promicromonospora sp. AC04 | reverse complement strand
CAAGCTAGGTGTCTTTGCTACAAACCTATACGCAGACCAGGCAATCCTCTCGTCGTCAGCCCACTACCTTTGGGTGGTCAAGTACACGTCCACGATGAGGTCAGACATCAACTATTCACCGTCGGATGTATTCGAGACCTTTCCCCGCCCTCACAGCACTGATCGCCTCGAAGCGATCGGGCGCGTCCTGGACGAAGAGCGGCAGGAGATCATGCTCCGCTCGGGGCTCGGGCTGACGAAGCTCTACAACCGCGTCAACGACTCCGACGTCAGAGGGGATACAGACATCGACAGGTTGCGAGAGATCCATGCCGAGGTGGACTCCGCAACGGTGGCGGCCTATGGCTGGGAAGATCTCGCTGTACGCCACGGCTTTTATGCCTACCGGCAGCTGCAACGTTGGTCCCTGGATCCTGCGGTACGCGTCGAGGTCCTTGACCGACTTCTGAATCTGAACCAGCGCCCCGCCCGTGACCCCCGGCGGGGCTCAGACTAGAGGGACGCTGGGTGCCAGGGCCAGGGCCTGTCTGTCTGTCAAGTCAGGCTTCTCGGTTGGTGCGTCGGTGGTTCTCCTCCAGAAGGCGGTCGAGAAGTTCTGTCCGGGCAGTCGGGCTTACGGTCCAGCGCATCGTTTGCCGGTAGCCATGGATGCCGTGCTGCAGCCTGATGTCGCGCCATCCGTAGGCCTCGACGACAGCATGATCGAGATGTACATGCAGTTCGCGTAGACGGTCAACATCCTCGTCACCGCGCACCTCGGCGTCGTTGACCCGGTTGTAGAGCTTCGTCAGCCCGAGCCCCGAGCGGAGCATGATCTCCCGCCGCTCTTCGTCCAGGACGCGCCCGATCGCTTCGAGGCGCCCGCTAAGCGGCGGGCGCGGGAAAGTCTCGAATACGTCTGACGGTGTATAGCGGGGATCGTTTCTCATGCCGGAGCCATACGTGATTGCCCAGATTTGATGCAAACTCGATGACAGGACTGCCTGGAGACCGTACTCATCGGTGGCGAACACCCCGAGCATA
>NZ_QBUG01000025.1 GCF_003058225.1 Promicromonospora sp. AC04 | reverse complement strand
CCAGCCGACAGGTCTCAGCAACCGCCCAACAGATCGCCGACGCCGCCGGCAACCTCGCCGACCTCGCCGGCGACCTCGAAACCACCGCAGCCACCGCGAGAGACGGGTACTGACGTGAGCGAGCCCGCCTCAACCCGATGGCGCACTCTGCACCGCCGCTTCACGCCCCGCTTGGTGGCGGCGATGTTGCTGGTCTCGTTGCCGGTGATGATCGTGCTGGCGGTGCTGTTGACGACCTCGGCGGCGAACAGCCTGACCGCCTCGGCCGAGCAGAGAGGGCAGAGCGTCGCACGGGCGGTCACGCTGAAGTTGCAGGACTGGCTTTCCGCACAGCGCGAGAGCCTGACCGTGCTCGCCGCGACCGCCGCCGACGACCCGACCGGCGAAGAGACCCGGTCCGCGATGGCGTACATGGCCGAGACCGGCGGCAACTTCACCCTGATCCAGGTCACCGACCTGGACGGCAAGGTGCTGTCGACCAGCGGAACCGGCGGTGTCACCGATCCTGCCGAGCAGGAGTGGTTCGCCCGCGCCGCCGAGGGTCAGCCGGTCCTGACCTCGCCGGTCCGGCGGGGCGATCACATCGAGTGGGTAATGGCGCAACCCGTGCTCGGCCCGGACGGCAACCCGCAGGCCATCGTGATCGCCGGCCTCAACCCGGTGCACCTGACCGACCTGCTCGACCCCGACCTGGACGAGGGCAGCGAGGTCCTCGCGGTGGACTCCCAGCATCTTCTGGTCTACAGCAGCGAGGACATGGGCAAGGTCGCCGACGAGGCCGCGATGCTGGCCGCCGGCGCCCTGAGCACCACCGTCGAGAACGCCGCCACCCAGGAAGCGGCCAGCACCGGCCAGCCCGGTGCCGTGCGATTCACCGATCTCGAGGGCCACGACGTCATCGGCGGATACGACCTGGTCGATGACCTGGGCTGGATCGTCATCGCCCAGGCCCACGCCGACGCCCTGCTCGCCCCCGTCACCACCCAGCGCCAGTACGCCATCGTCGTATTCGCCCTCGGAACCACCCTCGCGGTGGTCGTCTCGATCATCCTGGCCCGGCGTACCACCCGGCCTGTCCGCCGACTGACCGAGGTGGCGCGGAGGGTCGCCGGCGGCGACCTGGATGCCCGGGCCCGGCCAGAGGGTTCGACGGAGCTCGTGGAACTGAGCGAGTCCATCAACACCATGCTCGACACCACTCGGCGGCTCGTCGCGAGGGTCACGGCTGCGGGGGTGGAGGTGAACTCGGCGGCCACGGAGCTGTCGGCATCCTCGGACGAGCTGGCGGCGACCACCACCGAGCAGAGCGCCGGAG
>NZ_QBUG01000024.1 GCF_003058225.1 Promicromonospora sp. AC04 | reverse complement strand
ACTGTCAGTGTTTCGGGTGGCTGGTCTGGGACTGGCTGGTCAGGCTGGCGTCTGCCGCCTGGCGCGTGTGACTCAAATGTCTACTGGCCCTCACCCATGTGGCGGGGTGCTCTTTCTGAGACTTGTCCGCGTGCTGGGGGGGCCGACGTCGGCCTGGCCCACCCTGGTGACCTGATCAGAAGCATGTCCGACCCCGCGAGGGGTCGTGGCTCGTGACAGTAACGTCCCGTGGTGACTCCAACCCAGGCCGACGTCGGCTACGACGTCCGCTCTTGGTGAGGAGAACATCGCAGTGACCATGCTCGCAGAAACCCGCACCCCTGACACGGTCGGCCAGGTCTACCTGTTCGTCGTCGGGGTCGATACCCACGCCCGCCAGCACTCCTACTCGATCCTGGAGACCAGCACCGGAGCACAGGTCGACGCCGGCTCGTTCCCGACCACCCCGGCAGGCCTGGCCCGCGCAACCTCGTGGATCGCTCGTCGCACCATCGATACCCCGCACGGCGTGCTGGTCAGCATGGAAGGCACCGGCTCCTACGGGCGCCAGGCCGCCACCCACCTCGCCCAGGCCGGCTACCGGGTCGTGGAAGCCCTGACGCCGGTCCGGGGCAAGGGCCGGGCCAAGACCGACGCCCTGGACGCCGAGCGCGCCGGCCGTGACGTGCTCGGCCTGCCGACCGACCACCTGCGGGACTACCGGGCCGGGCACGTGGCTGCCGCGCTGCAGGTCCTGACCACGGCCCGCGACCGCCTCGCCCGCGACCGGACCGCCGCGGTGAACGCCCTGACCGGGCTGCTACGCGCCCACGGCCTCGGCATCGACGCCCGCGGACCGTTGACCAGCGCGCAGATCCGGACCGCCAAGGCCTGGCGCACCCGCGACGAACCCCTGGACCTGCGCATGGCTCGGGCCGAGGCCAACCGCCTCGCGGCCCGCATCCTCGAGCTGGACCAGCAGCTCAGGGACAACAACAAGACCCTGCGTGCCCTGGTGGCCGAGCACGCCCCTGACCTGCTGACCGAGCCAGGGATCGGCCCCTACACCGCCGCCGTGATCCTGGCCGCGTGGTCCTACCCCGGACGCGTGCGCTCCGAAGCAGCGTTCGCCCGCCTGGCCGGCACCGCCCCGATCCCCGCTTCCTCCGGCAACAGCAACCATCACCGGCTCGACCGTGGTGGTGACCGACGCCTGAACCGCGCCCTGCACATCGCGACCCTGACCCGCATGCGCGACCACGACGAAACCCGCACCTACCTGCAACGACGCACCACCGAAGGCAAGACAACCCGCGAGATCCGCCGCCAGCTCAAGCGCTACCTCACCCGCAAGATCTACCGACTCCTGACCCGGACCAACACCCTCGCACCCACCACTTGACGAACATAGAAGCGTC
>NZ_QBUG01000023.1 GCF_003058225.1 Promicromonospora sp. AC04 | reverse complement strand
GAATGGTTGTCCGGCGGCGTCCTACTCTCCCACCCCGTCTCCAGGGCAGTACCATCGGCGCTGTAGGGCTGAGCTTCCGGGTTCGGAATGGGACCGGGCGTTTCCCCCACGCTAAGACCACCGTAACACTATCGAGTACCAGGCAAACCCCGTCATCCCACACTCAACCCGAACGCAAGGATTCGGGCGTGGTGGGGGGGTGTGGTGCCCGTGACTCGGGAACCGCATAGTGGACGCGTCGCACAACAATTGATTCTTATTACCCGCGAAAAGGGTGTGTTGTGAAGTTGTTGGCAGGTTAGTACCGGTCAGCTCCGACAGTCTTCAGTCCTGTCTTCCACATCCGGCCTATCAACCCAGTGGTCTGCTGGGTGCCTCCCACCCCCGAAGGGGTATGGAAACCTCATCTCGAAGCAGGCTTCCCGCTTAGATGCTTTCAGCGGTTATCCCTTCCGAACGTAGCCAACCAGCCGTGCTCCTGGCGGAACAACTGGCACACCAGAGGTTCGTCCGTCCCGGTCCTCTCGTACTAGGGACAGCCCTTCTCAAGTTTCCTGCGCGCGCAGCGGATAGGGACCGAACTGTCTCACGACGTTCTAAACCCAGCTCGCGTACCGCTTTAATGGGCGAACAGCCCAACCCTTGGGACCTACTCCAGCCCCAGGATGCGACGAGCCGACATCGAGGTGCCAAACCATGCCGTCGATATGGACTCTTGGGCAAGATCAGCCTGTTATCCCCGGGGTACCTTTTATCCGTTGAGCGACGGCGCTTCCACAAGCCACCGCCGGATCACTAGTTCCGACTTTCGTCCCTGCTCGACCTGTCGGTCTCACAGTCAAGCTCCCTTGTGCACTTGCACTCGATACCTGATTGCCAACCAGGCTGAGGGAACCTTTGAGCGCCTCCGTTACATTTTAGGAGGCAACCGCCCCAGTTAAACTACCCACCAGGCACTGTCCCTGATCCGGATCACGGACCGAGGTTAGACATCCGAAGCGATCAGAGTGGTATTTCAACAATGACTCCACCCGAGCTGGCGCCCTGGCTTCACAGTCTCCCACCTATCCTACACAAACCGCACCGAACACCAATACCAAGCTATAGTAAAGGTCCCGGGGTCTTTCCGTCCTGCTGCGCGTAACGAGCATCTTTACTCGTACTGCAATTTCGCCGAGTTCGCGGTTGAGACAGCGGAGAAGTCGTTACGCCATTCGTGCAGGTCGGAACTTACCCGACAAGGAATTTCGCTACCTTAGGATGGTTATAGTTACCACCGCCGTTTACTGGGGCTTAAATTCTGAGCTTCGCCCAAAGGCTGACTCGTCCTCTTAACCTTCCAGCACCGGGCAGGCGTCAGTCCGTATACATCGTCTTGCGACTTCGCACGGACCTGTGTTTTTAGTAAACAGTCGCTTCTCCCTGGTCTCTGCGGCCCTCCCCGCGTCCCCCAGCAAGTGGGTTAACGGTTCAGGCCCCCCTTCTCCCGAAGTTACGGGGGCATTTTGCCGAGTTCCTTAACCACGATTAGCTCGATCGCCTTAGTATTCTCTACCTGACCACCTGAGTCGGTTTAGGGTACGGGCGGCTAGTCCCTCGCGTCGAGGCTTTTCTAGGCAGCATAGGATCACCAGATTCCCGCATACACGGTCACTATCAGCTCTCACCCTGTATGACACCCGGATTTGCCTAGGTGTCGGGCTACGACCTTGGACGTGGACAACCATCGCCACGCCTGGCTACCTTCCTGCGTCACCCCTGTTAACACGCTTACCTACTACCGGATCAGGTCCCACGCCTCCCCAGCGGTCCGGTCCGAAGACCAGTGTGCTGGCTTGGGGTGGTTAGTATCACCGGGCTCGGTATGGGCGGTACTTCGCCGGTAGGAGAATATCAACTCCTTGTCCATCGACTACGCCTGTCGGCCTCGCCTTAGGTCCCGACTTACCCAGGGCGGATGAACCTGGCCCTGGAACCCTTGGTCATTCGGCGGACGGGATTCACACCCGTCATTCGCTACTCATGCCTGCATTCTCACTCGTGTAGGCTCCACCGCTAGGTCACCCTGCGACTTCACTGCCCACACGACGCTCCCCTACCCACCCACACACCTGAACACACAGAACAAGTCTGGTGCTGGGCTAACGTGTGAGTGCCACGGCTTCGGCGGTGTGCTTGAGCCCCGCTACATTGTCGGCGCGGAATCACTTGACCAGTGAGCTATTACGCACTCTTTCAAGGGTGGCTGCTTCTAAGCCAACCTCCTGGTTGTCTGTGCAACTCCACATCCTTTCCCACTGAGCACACGCTTAGGGGCCTTAGCCGGTGATCTGGGCTGTTTCCCTCTCGACCACGGAGCTTATCCCCCGCAGTCTCACTGCCGCGCTTGCACTTACCGGCATTCGGAGTTTGGCTGACGTCAGTAACCTGGTGAGGCCCATTAGCCATCCAGTAGCTCTACCTCCGGTAAGAAACACGCGACGCTGCACCTAAATGCATTTCGGGGAGAACCAGCTATCACGAAGTTTGATTGGCCTTTCACCCCTAACCACAGGTCATCCCCCAGGTTTTCAACCCTGGTGGGTTCGGTCCTCCACGCCGTCTTACCGGCGCTTCAACCTGCCCATGGCTAGATCACTTCGCTTCGGGTCTAGACCCGGCGACTATGAACGCCCTATTCGGACTCGCTTTCGCTACGGATACCCCACACGGGTTAACCTCGCCACCGAGCACTAACTCGCAGGCTCATTCTTCAAAAGGCACGCCGTCACCCCTGCACACCCCACAAAGAGGCTGGAGGCTCCGACGGATTGTAGGCACACGGTTTCAGGTACTATTTCACTCCCCTCCCGGGGTACTTTTCACCTTTCCCTCACGGTACTTGTCCGCTATCGGTCACTAGGTAGTATTTAGGCTTAGCAAGTGGTCTTGCCAGATTCACACGAGATTTCACGGGCCCCGTGCTACTTGGGATCCCCTCCACCAGGCCATATCATTTCGTCTACGGGACTCCCACCCACTACGGTCCGGTATTCAACCCGGTTCGACTATGACACGACTTTCTCACTGGCCGGAGAACTGTCAGATTCTCCCAGAAGGTCCCACAACCCCGCACACGCAACGCCTGACAGCTTGACACGCATACGGTTTGGCCTCATCCGCTTTCGCTCGCCACTACTCACGGAATATCTCTTCCTGTCGGTACTGAGATGTTTCACTTCCCGACGTTCCCTCCACACGCCCTATACATTCAGGCGCGGGTAACCGAACATGACTTCGGCTGGGTTCCCCCATTCGGAGACCCTCGGATCACAGCTCGTCTGCCAACTCCCCGAGGATTATCGCAGGCTACAACGTCCTTCTTCGGCTCCTAGTGCCAAGGCATCCACCAATGTGCCCTAAAAAACTTCAACAACACAAAATCACAGAAACCAAGAAAGACCGAGACAAACAAACACCACACACACAACCACACCCGAAGGCCGGCCACACATGCAGCACCCATGTTTCACGGTCGCAATCTTGGAAAAAATCAAAGATGCTCGCGTCCACTATGCAGTTCTCAAGCAACGGACGAACCCACCAGGCACACCATGACCACCACCACCAGACAAGCCGGCTGGTATGACCACGACCCGATGACCCGTACCACCAGAAACACTCGACACCTCCAGGACCCCGCCCCCACACGCACCCGCCGACCCCGAAGGAACCAGCGACCACCCATGAAGACCCGATCCCGTGGCCGGTTGCCTCAGGACCCAACAGTGTGCTTGGCGAACCCCACCCATCTACGAGGACCGCGTTCCAGCCCGTGACAAGCACCGGCGTACTAGCAGCCACCCACAGACACGGGGACTCTTCGTCAATGTTCCACCCATGAGCAACCACCCCAGACGCGTACGGCCTGGGCCTGGCCTCTGCCACCAGCACCAGCAGCACCCCCGCAGGGATGCACCCACCACAACGGGCAGGCACGCCGGCAACCCCAGCATGTGGGGCCTGATGGAGACGAGCTCCTTAGAAAGGAGGTGATCCAGCCGCACCTTCCGGTACGGCTACCTTGTTACGACTTAGTCCCAATCGCCAGTCCCACCTTCGACCACTCCCTCCCACAAGGGGTTGGGCCGTGAGCTTCGGGTGTTACCAACTTTCGTGACTTGACGGGCGGTGTGTACAAGGCCCGGGAACGTATTCACCGCAGCGTTGCTGATCTGCGATTACTAGCGACTCCGACTTCACGGGGTCGAGTTGCAGACCCCGATCCGAACTGAGACCGGCTTTTTGGGATTCGCTCCACCTCACGGTATCGCAGCCCTCTGTACCGGCCATTGTAGCATGCGTGAAGCCCAAGACATAAGGGGCATGATGATTTGACGTCATCCCCACCTTCCTCCGAGTTGACCCCGGCAGTCTCCCATGAGTCCCCGGCATAACCCGCTGGCAACATAGGATAAGGGTTGCGCTCGTTGCGGGACTTAACCCAACATCTCACGACACGAGCTGACGACAACCATGCACCACCTGTGTACGAGTGTCCAAAGAGAACCCCATCTCTGGGGCTTTCTCGTACATGTCAAGCCTTGGTAAGGTTCTTCGCGTTGCATCGAATTAATCCGCATGCTCCGCCGCTTGTGCGGGCCCCCGTCAATTCCTTTGAGTTTTAGCCTTGCGGCCGTACTCCCCAGGCGGGGCACTTAATGCGTTAGCTGCGGCACGGAACCAGTGGAACTGACCCCACACCTAGTGCCCAACGTTTACGGCATGGACTACCAGGGTATCTAATCCTGTTCGCTCCCCATGCTTTCGCTCCTCAGCGTCAGTAACTGCCCAGAGACCTGCCTTCGCCATCGGTGTTCCTCCTGATATCTGCGCATTCCACCGCTACACCAGGAATTCCAGTCTCCCCTACAGCACTCTAGTCTGCCCGTACCCGATGCAAGCCCACAGTTGAGCCATGGGATTTCACACCAGACGCGACAGACCGCCTACGAGCTCTTTACGCCCAATAATTCCGGACAACGCTTGCGCCCTACGTATTACCGCGGCTGCTGGCACGTAGTTAGCCGGCGCTTCTTCTGCAGGTACCGTCACTTACGCTTCTTCCCTGCTGAAAGAGGTTTACAACCCGAAGGCCGTCATCCCTCACGTGGCGTCGCTGCATCAGGCTTTCGCCCATTGTGCAATATTCCCCACTGCTGCCTCCCGTAGGAGTCTGGGCCGTGTCTCAGTCCCAGTGTGGCCGGTCGCCCTCTCAGGCCGGCTACCCGTCGACGCCTTGGTAGGCCATTACCCCACCAACAAGCTGATAGGCCGCGAGCCCATCCCCCACCGAAAAACTTTCCAACACCCACCATGCGGCAGGCGCTCATATCCGGTATTAGACCCCGTTTCCAAGGCTTATCCCGAAGTAGGGGGCAGGTTGCTCACGTGTTACTCACCCGTTCGCCACTGATCCACCCCTGCAAGCAGGGGCATCACCGTTCGACTTGCATGTGTTAAGCACGCCACCAGCGTTCGTCCTGAGCCAGGATCAAACTCTCCGTAAAAGAGAAACATCCACACCCACCACAAAAGGGCGAGCGCGAACAATGATACCGGCCAGACCAATCTGATGATTGTGTCCGTCCAAACAAAACCCCCACAAGACACGACCCCACCAACCAGACGGTCAGCAAAGCCACACCCCGCAAAGGGCCAAACAATTTGGCATTGACTATCAAGCACACTGTTGAGTTCTCAAACAACCGACGCACACCGCCAGA
>NZ_QBUG01000022.1 GCF_003058225.1 Promicromonospora sp. AC04 | reverse complement strand
CCATGATCGCGGTGAACCGGCCCTGCTCGAAGTCGACGTCCACCCCGTCCAGAGCACGCACGACAGCCTCACCCTTGCCATAGGTCTTCGTCAGGGAGCGAGCGCGCACAGTGGGGGACGACCCGGGCGCGTACGAGGTGATGTCCATGGAGCAGACGCTACGGACGAGCCCCACCGCACTGCGTCAGGCCCCGGGCTGGTTCTGCGCCGCCGGTCCGTCATACCCAGGTCGTACAGGCCACGGCGAGCCTCATCCCGGCTTCTCACGGTTCTCTTAGGTGCGGTGCGGAGAATCGCGGGATGCGGATTCTCCTGGTCGACGACGAGCCTGCGCTGCGGCAGTCCATCGCTCGTTCTCTGCGGTTCGAGGGCTACACGGTGGTGACCGCCCCGGACGGGCGCGCGGCGATCGAGGCGATCGAGTCAGCGCGGCCGGACGCGGTCGTGCTGGACGTGATGATGCCGCGCCTGGACGGGCTCGGCGTGTGCCGGTGGCTGCGGGCCTCGGGGGACCGGACGCCGGTGCTGATCCTGACCGCGCGCGACGCCGTGCAGGACACGGTCGCGGGGCTGGACGCCGGGGCCGACGACTACCTGGCCAAGCCCTTCGCGTACGACGAGCTGCTGGCCCGGTTGCGGGCCCTGCTGCGCCGTACGGCAGGTGCGCCGGGTGAGCTGGTGCTGGAGGTCGGGCCGGTCCGGCTGGACCCGGGCGCGTGGCAGGTCACCGTCGACGGCGCGCCGGTGGAGCTGACGCGCACGGAGTTCTCCCTGCTGGAGACGCTGATGCGGCATCGCGGGCAGGTGCTCACGCGAAGCCAGCTGTACTCCTCGGTGTGGGGGGAGGACCTGGACGGCATGTCGAACACCCTGGACGTGTACGTGGGGTACCTGCGCCGCAAGCTCGAGGCGGCCGGCTCGCCACGGGTGGTGCACACGATGCGCGGTGTCGGGTACCAGATGCGGGGAGCGGAATGAGCCTCCAGAAGCGCCTGACCCTGCTGGCCGCCGCGGCGGTCGCCGCAGCGGTCATGGTGGCGTCCCTGGCTGCGTGGTTCCAGGTCAGGGCCTCGATGCTGGACGAGATCGACGCGCAGCTGACCAAGCGCACCGCGAACCTCGGGAGCATCGCCGACCTCTCCGCGGCGACCCCGTCGGGTACCGGGAACCAGCGCCGGATCCTGTCGCTGGTGCAGAACGACCCGGTGAGCGTGCTGGTGGTCCAGGGGGACGGGACGGTGCGCGACGACGCCGCCTACGGTCCCCTGAGCGACTCGCTGAAGGACCTGGACTGGCTGCCGCCCGTACCCGAGTCCGGCAGTCCCCGGCTGGACACGGTCACGACGGACGGGTCCACCTACCGGGTCCTGTCCGCGCGGACCGACGACGGCGACGCGCAGGTGTGGATCTTCCAGCCCCTCACCTCCATGCAGGACACCCTCGACCGGATCGCATGGGCGCTGGGCGGGACGGCGGCGGCCGGGGTCGTCGTTGCGGCGCTGCTCGGCTGGCTGGTGTCCCGGTCCGGGCTGCGCCCGGTCGACCGCCTCGTCGCGGCCACCGAGGCGGTGGCCCGCACGCGGGACGTGGGGCAGCGGGTCGACGTCGGCGGGGCGCGACGGGACGAGATCGGCAGGCTCGCCGGCGCGGTCAATGCCCTGCTGGCGGGGCTGGACGACGCGCGACGCGGCCAGAGCGAGCTGGTGGAGAACGCTGCCCACGAGCTGCGCACCCCGCTGACCGTGCTCCGCAACGATCTCGGGCTGCTGGCTCGCGCGGAGGGGGTCACGGGTGACGGGCCGGGCGGCGACCGATCCGGCGGTGACGGGCCGGGCGGCGACGGGCACGGCGGCGACGCAGCCGGACGGCGCCTGGCGGTCGACGAGCGACGTCAGCTCGTGGCCGACCTCGACACGCAGGTGGGCGCGCTCGCCGACGCGGTGGGCGAGATCGTCGAGCTTGCCCGTGGCGCCGCGGGGTCCGAGCCTGCCGGGCACACCGACCTGGCCGCACTGGTGGACCGCGCGGTCGCCCGCACGCGGCGCGTCGCTCCGGAGGTCACGGTGGAGGTGACGGTGTCGCCGCGGGACGCGGCCGCCGTCGTGCACCCGGCCACTCTGGAGCGGGCGATCGCGAACCTGGTGCGCAATGCCGTGCAGGTCTCCGCGCCGGGCGGGACCGTCACGGTGACCCTGGCCGCGACCGACGCCGGGCTCCGGCTCGGCGTGCTGGACCGCGGGCCGGGCCTGGAACCCGGCGAGCTGCCCCGCGTGTTCGAGAGGTTCTTCCGGGGCGCGGCCGCGCGGGCGCGGCAGGGGTCCGGCCTGGGCCTGGCGATCGTGGCTCAGGCCGCTGACCTGCACGGCGGCACGGTCGGCGCGGCGAACCGGCCGGGTGGCGGGGCGGTGTTCACGCTGCGCCTGCCGCTGCGGGAGATTCCCAGCAGGGTCTTAACCAGGCCCTAATCCCGTCTCACGTGGGGTGTGCAGTCTTCGTCGTGTCCCAACCGACCGAGCGAAGGCATGACGGATGTACATCCTGAACAACGCGCTGGCGAACGTGTGGCGGCACAAGGGCCGCAACGCGCTGCTGGGCGCGATCATCCTGGTGGTGATCGCGGCGAGCGTCGTCGCGCTGATGATCAGCTCCACCGCGACGAGCATCATCGACGACTACAAGGAGCGGTTCAGCGCCGAGGTCACGTTCGTCCCGGACATGGAGAAGGTCCGGGAGGAGGCGATGGCCGAGTCAGAAGACGGCATGGTCCGGATGGTCATGCCGACCATCGACGCGGACCAGTACCTCGCCTTCGGCGAGTCCGAGCACCTGGCCGACGCCGACTTCACCGCCTCGACCGGTGTGGTCCCCGAGGACCTCACCCCGGTGGCGGCCGACCTCGGCGGCGGCAGCGGGATGATGACGATGGGCGGCGGCGGACCCGGCGAGTCGATGTTCGAGTCCGAGCCCATGTCGTTCACGGCGTCCCTGCAGGGCAACAAGCTCGCCGAGTTCGACGACGGCTCGCGGGCCCTGGCCGAGGGCGAGATGCCCGACGCCGACGGCGAGGCCCTGGTCAGCACCGAGCTGGCCGAGCTGAACGACCTGAGCGTCGGCGACACCCTGCACCTGGCCGGCGAGCTGCGGAACATCGACGAGGGCGCCCTGGAATCCATCGAGTACGACGTCACCGTGGTCGGCACCTACGACGATCTGACCGACGAGTACGGCACCTCGCCGCAGCAGAACGCCTTCACCAACCGCCGCAACGAGATCCTCACCACCTACGACACGGTGCTGAGCAACTACGTGGCGGGAATGCAGGGCATGCAGGTCGCCGCGACCTTCTACCTCGAGGACCCGGACCTGCTGGACGCGTTCACCGAGGAGGTGCGGGCCGAGGGCCTGCCCGACGTCTTCGACGTAACCACCGACTCGGCGACCTACAACGCGATAGTGGGTCCCGTCGAGGGCCTGAAGTCGGTCTCGGTCACGTTCATGATCGTGGTGCTGGTGTTCGGCGGCGTCATCATCGCTCTCCTCAGCTCCATCGCGATCCGGGAGCGCAAGTACGAGATCGGCGTGCTGCGGGCCATGGGCATGAAGAAGTCCGCGGTCGGGCTCGGCCTGTGGTCCGAGATCCTGGCAGTCACGGCCGCGTGCATGCTGCTCGGGCTCGCCGTCGGCTCGCTCGTGGCGCAGCCCGTGACCGACGTGCTCCTGGCCGGTCAGATCCAGGCGGCCGAGGAGGCCGCCGCCGCAGCTGAGGCGCAGGGCACCGGCGGCGGGATGGGCATGCAGATGGGCCCCATGGGCGGCGCGAACCAGGCCGACCCGGACGCCGAGCCCCTGGCCGACCTGGCAGTGGCTCTGACACCGGGCACCGTCGGGCAGATCGCCGCTGTCTCCCTCGGGCTGGCCACGCTGGCCGGCCTCACGTCCCTGGGCCGGATCACCCGCTACGAGCCCATCAAGATTCTCTCCGAGAGGAACTGACCTGTGACCAGCACGCTCACCCTCGACCGCGTGACCTACCGGTACGACGGCACCAAGAAGAACGTGCTGCGCGGCATCAGCGCGGCATTCGAGCCCGGGAAGGTCTACACGATCGTCGGGAAGTCCGGGTCGGGAAAATCGACCCTGCTGTCCCTGATCGCAGGCCTCGACGTCGTCGACGGCGGACAGATCCTGTTCGACGGCGACGACATGCGCACTCTCGACCGGGACGCCTACCGCGCCAGGGGCATCGGTGTGATCTTCCAGGGCTTCAACCTGCTCACCACCGCGACAGCCGTGCAGAACATCGTGCTGTCCATGAACATCTCCGGCAGCAGGGTCAAGCACAAGAAGCAGCACGCCTACGACCTGCTCGCCGGCGTGGGTATCGACCGGGAGACCGCCGGCCGACCGGTGCTCAAGCTGTCCGGCGGCGAGCAGCAGCGCGTCGGGATCGCCCGGGCCCTGTCGCACGACCCGCGGATCATCATCGCCGACGAGCCCACCGGGAACCTCGACCAGGCGACCGAGGACGAGATCCTGCGCATCTTCACCGGCCTCGCGCACGAGGAGGGCCGGTGCGTCATCATCGTCACCCATTCGCGCCGCGTCACCGCGGTCGCCGACGAGGTGCTCGGGATCACCGCGGGCCGGCTGGGCGTGGTGAAGAAGGATCAGGGGCCGCCGCGGAAGGCCGCGGTGTCAGGAGGGCCGTCATGAACGACGAGCCAAGACGACGTCACCCGGCGCGGCGCGCAGGTCGAGGAGGTCGTGGCCGGGTCACCGGCCGCGGCCGCGGGCATCGAGGAGGGTGACGTGATCGTCGCGATCGATGACGACCCGGTCACCGGTGCGGCATCCCTGACGGCGTTCGTCCGCGAACGGACCGCCGACGAACCAGTGGTGCTCACCGTGGTGCGCGACGGAGAGACCCGGGAGATCGACGTGACGCTCGCGCTGCGCGACGAGTCCGACGTCGTCGAGCCGGAGCCGGACGAACAGCCGGTCTTTCCCCGCGACGGCGGCGCTGAGAGCGCCCCGGACGACGTGCCGGGCCGGCCGCAGGACATGTTCGGCAACTGATCGCCGGCCGCCCCTGGACCTTCCCGGCGACGGCCGGGCCGGTCCAGGGAGCGGCCGGACCAATGCCTTTGTGGGTGGGTGCTACGGCCGTACCGCCGCCCTCGCGCCCTTCGCGACCGTCATCGTCCCCCAAGCCAGCAGGGCGCCGACCGCGGCGCCGATCGTGTTCATCATCCAGTCGTTCGTGTCGCAGGCGCGTCCGATGGCAGGTGCTACAGCCTGGAGCGCCTCGATCGCCGCGGACAGGCCCGACCCCGCCACGAACATCAGCAGCGGACGTCGGGTGGCCAGAGCCGCGAAGAAGGTGAGCGGAAAGAACAGTGCGATGTTGGCCAGGGTCTCGACGCCGCCGAGCGTCGGGACGGAGAACTGGACCGTGCAGACGACGTCGTCCGGCCGGCTGATCGAGGTCGGGACGAGAGCCAGCACGATCACCGGGAGTGCGGCCAGGGCGAGGAGCGCCCAAAGGATCCGACCTGACCGCGGGTGTCGCAGGGCCAGGTAGCCGACGCCGAGACAGACGAGCGCGATCAGGAGGAAGGCGACGGGAACGAGGTCGTGGTGAGCGACCAGGAACGTAGAGATCACAGGGGCGGATCGTACCTATGGTCGATCTCGTAGGTGTTTGGAGAGGATCAGCTTGGGTTGGGATCTCTGTGGCGCCGTCGAGGACGGTCCCGGCCAGCGCACCCGGTCGATCCCCGTCGAGGCGTCGGCGCGTGCCCTGACCGGCAGGGCGTCTGGAACCGATACCTGAGGCGCCTCTCACGTGCCTGAAGAGTTATCCACAGATTTCAGATCGTACTCGCAGACCATACGAATGTTCGAGACAATGGTGTCATTGAACAACGACGAGGCCAGCAGGCAAC
>NZ_QBUG01000021.1 GCF_003058225.1 Promicromonospora sp. AC04 | reverse complement strand
ACCGGCAACCTCGACTCCCGCTCCGGCGCGGAAGTCCTGTCGTTCCTGCGTCGTTCGGTGCGGGAGCTGGGCCGCACCATCATCATGGTCACCCATGACCCGTCCGCTGCCGCGTACGCGGACCGGGCGGTCCTGATCGCCGACGGCCGTATCGCCGGCGACATCAGCGACCCCACCCCCGAGTCCGCGATGGCCGGCCTGGACGCCCTGCGCACCCTCGAACCCGCCGTCACCACCGGTCCGTCCGCGGCGGCCGCCTGATGGCCGGCTCCGCGCCCTCCGTGCGCCTCACCCTGGCGCAGATGCGCCGCAGCGCCGGCCGTCTGGCGTCAGCCGGTGTCGCGATCGCGATCGGCACGGCGTTCGTCGCGGCGACGCTGCTGGCGGGCAACGTCATCACCCGCACGACGTACGACCAGGTGGCGGCCGGCTTCGCCGACTCGGACCTGGTACTCGTCGACGACAACCAGTCGCTGACCGACGCCGACCTCGAGGCGGTGCGGGGCGTCGAGGGCGTCGTCGCCGCCGACACGCAGGCGATGTCCTACACGGAGCTCAACCACGCGGGCACCTCGATCTTCCAGGGCATCGTCGGCACGGCGTCGGACGAGCGGCTCACACCGCTCGAGCTGACCGACGGCGCATGGCCCGCGACGGATACCGAGATCGCGCTCCCCGCGGACGTCGCCGAGCGCCTCGGCATCGGTCTCGGCGACGTCGTCGCCTCGTCCCGCTGGGTCATGGACCAGGAGCCGGTCGTCGGTGCGGACGGCAGCGAGTCGTCCGGGGGCAAGGAGGTCGTCGAGAAGCTGACGGTGTCCGGTCTCGTGGACGACCCGTTCGCGGCGTACGGCGCGATGGGCGGGGCCGCAGTCGTCACGCAGCAGACGCTCGCGCAGTGGCTCGCCGACGAGGCGTCGCCCGGCACCGAGCCGACCACCGACGCCATCGTCGTTGCGCTCGACCGGTCGGCCGACGCCGCCGCGATCGACGCCGTGCGCTCTGCCCTCGCCGCCGCGGTCCCCGCCGCCACCGACGTCACCACGACCGAGGAGCACGCCGAACAGGTCGTCGCCAGCATGTCGGGCGGACAGGACATCGTCTTCCTCGTGTTCGTCATGACCTTCGCCGCCGTGGCCCTCGTGGTCGCCGGGCTCGTCATCGCCAACACGTTCCAGGTGCTCGTCGCCCAGCGTGCCCGCACCCTCGCGCTCCTGCGTTGCGTCGGTGCGACGACGGGGCAGCTCTACCGCAGCGTGCTCCTCGAGGCGGCGATCCTCGGCACCATCGCGTCCCTCGTCGGGATCACCGTTGGTTCCGTCCTGGTCCAGGCCGCGCTCATGATCGCACCGGCCTTCGACCTCGGCGTGCCGCTGCCGGAGGCCATCACGCTCAGCTGGCCGGTGTTCGTCGCGCCGCTCGCCGTCGGCGTCGTCGTGACCCTCGCCGCCGCACTCACCCCCGCCCTCGCCGCGGCCCGGGTTGCGCCGCTGGCCGCGCTCCGGCCGAGCGACGCGCCGACCCTGCGCAAGGGCGCCGGCCGCGTGCGTGCCGTGTTCGCGACCCTCACCACGGTGGGTGGCTTCGCGGTGCTCGGCCTGGGCGTCTGGCTCGGGCTGCAGGGCACCATCGACCTCGGCCTGCTGGCCGCCGTTGGCGGCGGCTCCGTGTCCCTGGTCGGCGTGATCGTCGGCTCGGTGTTCTGGCTGCCCAAGGTCACCGCCGGCATCGGCAGGCTGGTCGGTTCGGCGGGTCCGTCCGCCCGTCTCGCGGCGGCGAACACCCTGCGCAACCCCCGGCGGACGGCGGCGACGTCGACCGCGCTGCTCATCGGAGTCACCCTCGTCGGCATGATGACGACCGGAGCGGCCAGCGCCCGCGTCGCAATGGACAACCAGCTGAACGCGCAGTACCCCGTCGACCTCGAGGTCGCGACCACTACGTGGGACGACGACGGTCAGCAGGTCGCCATGCCGCCGGTGGTCACCGGCGCCGTCGACGGCGTCTCCGGGCTGCGCGGCGTCACCGAGGTCACCTCGGTCACCGCGTCGACCTCCGGCGAGGAAGGGCTGATGGTCCCGGCGATCGCGGCGGCGCCCGACGCGCTGCGCGCCGTCGTGAACACCCCCGACGCGTTCGACGAGCTGAGGCCCGGCACCCTCGTGGTCCCGGACCAGGTCGCCACGGACTACGGCCTCAAGGGGCTCGACGAGATCGAGCTCAAGGGGCCGGGCGGCACCACCACCCTCGACGTCGTGAGCAGCGACGCGCAGTACGCATGGGCGTTCATGGTGCCGGCCGACCTCGAGGCCATCTACCCCGACCTGCGGCCGAACCTGGTCTGGGCGGGCGTCGGTGACGGCCAGGACGTGCCCGACACCGTCGCGGCCGTGCAGGACGCGGTGTCCACCACCGACGAGGTCGTGGAGGTGACCGGATCGATCGTCGAGCGGAACACGTTCCAGCAGGTCATCGACGTGATCCTCGGGATCGTCGTCGGGCTGCTCGCCGTCGCCGTGCTCATCGCGCTGATCGGCGTGGCCAACACCCTGTCGCTGTCCGTCATCGAGCGGACCCGCGAGAGCGCCATGCTACGGGCCATCGGCCTCTCGAAGGGGCAGCTGCGGGCGACCCTCGCCATCGAGGGGATGCTCATCGCGGGTGTGGGTGCGGTGCTCGGCGTCGTGCTCGGCCTGCTGTACGGCTGGGCCGGGGCCGCTACCGCCCTGTCCGCCATGGGAGAGGTGCCCCTCGTGGTCCCGTGGGCCGACATCGCGATCGTCCTCGGCGTCGCGCTGGTCGCGGGGCTGGTCGCCTCGGTCGTGCCCGCGCGCGCAGCCGTGCGCACTCACCCGGTGGCGGCGCTCGCGACGGAGTGACGGCAACGGCACTTCCGGTCAGCACGCGGCAGCCGCACCGACCCGAGGGAGATCTCGTGGACACCATCGTGTACGCCCCGACGACCCGGCAGGCTTCCGCGTGCTGACCACCGACCCCACCGTCCGCCTCGCCCTGGCCCAGATGCGGCGCAGCGTCGGCCGGCTCGCCGCGGCAGGCGTCGCCATAGTGATCAGCACCGCGTTCGTGGCCGCGACGCTGCAGGCGGGCACGATCATCACCCGCACCACGTACGACCAGGTGGCCGCGCAGTACGCCGACTCCGACCTCGTCGTCTTCGACCGACGGGGCACCATGACCCCGGCAGACGTCGACGCGGTGCGGGCAGTCGACGGCGTTGCGGCGGCCGACGGGTTCCACGGCGCGTACGCGGAGCTCAACCACGGCGGCCGGACGGTCTACCAGTCGCTCGTCGCGACCCCCTCCGACCCGCGGCTGTCGCCGCTGGTCCTGGCCGACGGCGCCTGGGCGGACGGTCCCGATCGCATAGCGCTCCCCGTGGACGTCGCGGAGCTCTTCGGGGTCTCCGTCGGCGACACCATCGCGTCGACCCGCTGCCTGCGCGGCAGCCACCCCGCCGCGGACAAGGACGGGGCCGAGTGCTACGGCGGCCAGGACGTCGTCGAGCAGCTGACGGTGTCCGGCCTCGTCGACGACCCGCTGGGCACCTATGCCGCGGGCGGCGGCGTGGCCGTCGTCACCCCGGCCGCGCTGGAGCGGCGGCTCGCCGACGAGGCGGGCGCCGCCGGGCCGCCCGGCATGAGGACGCTGGTCGTGGCCCTGGACAAGCCCGGCGACCAGGCCGCCGTCGAAGCGGCCGAGGTCGCCCTCGCCGCGGCCGTCCCGTCCGCCACGGGGGTCACCACCCCCGAGGAGTACGCGGAGGACGTCGTCTCGGCGATCTCGGACGGCCAGAACATCGTCTACCTCGTCTTCGCCCTCGCCCTCGCCGCGGTCTCCCTGGTGGTCGCGGGGCTCGTCATCGCCAACACCTTCCAGGTCCTGGTCGCGCAGCGGTCGCACATCCTCGCGCTGCTGCGCTGCGTGGGCGCGAACACCGGACAGGTCTACCGCAGCGTCGTGCTCGAGGCGGCGATCCTCGGCGTGGTCGCCTCGGCGGCGGGCATCGTCGTCGGCTCCCTGCTCGTGCAGGCCGGGCTCCTGGTCGCGCCGAGCTTCGATCTCGGGGTGCCGCTGCCGCGGACGATCACCCCGAGCGCACCCGCGCTCCTCGTGCCGCTCGGCGTCGGCCTGCTGGTGACCCTGGCGGCCGCGCTCGCCCCGGCGCGGGCCGCGTCGCGCGTCGCCCCGCTCGCCGCCCTGCGTCCTGACGACGCGCCGAGCCTGGGCGGGACCGGTCGCGCCCGCGCGGTGTTCGCCGGGCTCGCCACCGTCGTCGGGCTCGCGGTCATGGCCGGAGGTGTGGTCCTCGGCATGTCCGGCACCATCGACGTCGGGCTGTTCGCCGCGGTCCTCGGCGGCTCCGTGTCGCTCGTCGGCGTCATCGTCGGGTCGGTCTTCTGGCTGCCGCAGGTCGCCGCCGCCGTCGGCCGCCTCGCGGGGGTCGGTGGACCGGCGGCACGCCTCGCGTCGGCGAACGCGCTGCGCAACCCCCGCCGGACGGCCGCGACCTCTACCGCGCTGCTCATCGGCGTCACCCTGGTCTCCATGATGACGACGGGCGCCGCCAGCGCGCGCGTCGCCATGGACGACGAGCTGGACGCGCGCTTCCCCGTCGACCTCCAGCTCACCAGCACGACGTACGACAGGAACGGTACGGCCGCCGCCGTGCCCGCCACCGTGATCGACGCCCTGGACGGCGTCGACGGGCTGCGCGCCGTGGTCCAGGTGACGAACGTGTCCGCCGAGCGGGCGGACGGCGGCAGGCCCGTGCAGGTCGCCGCCGTCGACCCGGCCGACCTGCGGTCCGTCGCGAACACGCCCGCCGACGCCGAAAGGCTGCGGCCCGGCACCATCGTGGTCCCGGAGCGGGCGGCCACGCTGTACGGCCTGGAGGGTCTCCACACCCTCGGGCTCACGGGGCCGGGCGGCGAGGTGACGCTGGACGTCGTGCACAGCGACTCCCAGGCCGACCGGGCCTACCTGACGCCGCAGGACCTCGCGGCCTTCGCCCCGGGGCTGGAAGCCGGCGAGGTGTGGGCGGCGGTCGACGACGGCCGCGACGCCGCGGAGGTCGTCTCCGCGGTGCAGGCTGCGGTCTCCACCACCGGGGAGACCGTCGGAGTCGCGGGGATAGTCGTCGAACGGTCCGCCTACCAGCAGATCATCGACGCGATCCTCGGGATCGTGGTCGGACTGCTCGCCGTGGCCGTGCTCATCGCCCTGATCGGCGTGGCCAACACCCTGTCGCTGTCCGTCATGGACCGCACCCGGGAGAACGCCGTGCTCCGGGCCATCGGGCTCTCGAAGGGCCAGCTGCGGGCCACGCTCGCCGTCGAGGGCATGGTCATCGCGGGTGTGGGTGCGGTGCTCGGCGTCGTGCTCGGCCTCGTGTACGGCTGGGCGGGCGCCACGACCGCGCTGTCCGTCCTCGGCAGGGTGCCGCTCGTGGTCCCGTGGGCCGCCGTCGTGGCGGTCATCGCCGTCGCCCTGGTCGCCGGCCTCGTCGCCTCGGTAGTGCCGGCCCGCGCCGCGGTCCGCACCCGCCCGGTAGCGGCTCTATCGGCGGAGTAGCCGCCGTTGAGTGCTGGATGTTCGCCCCGTAGGCCAGCCGAGAAGGGCGAATATCCAGCACTCAACGGGGGGACGGGTCAGGAGCCCGGGCGGACCAGGCCCGTCTCGTAGGCCGTCACCACGGCCTGGACGCGGTCGCGGGCGTCGAGCTTCGACAGGATGCGCCCCACGTGCGTCTTGACCGTCGCCTCGGCGACGAACAGGTCGGACGCGATCTCCGTGTTGGACCGCCCTCGAGCCATGAGCACCAGGACCTCCCGTTCGCGGCCCGTCAGGGCGCGCAGCGCCTCCTGCGGGCCCTCCGCCTCCTCGGGCGGCAGCGCCGTGACCAGGCGCTCCATGAGCCGCCGCGTGGACGACGGCGCGATCACCGCGTCGCCCTGGTGCACCGTTCGGATCGCCGTGAGCAGCTCCTCCGGCTGGGCGTCCTTGAGCAGGAAGCCGCTGGCCCCGACCCGGATCGCGTCGAGCACGTACTCGTCCAGGTCGAACGTCGTCAGCATGACGACGCGGGGGTCGCCCGCCGCGGCGCGGCCGCCGTCGGCCAGGAGCGCGCGGGTAGTGGACAGGCCGTCCATCCCCGGCATGCGCACGTCCATGAGCACGACGTCGGACGCCGTGGTGGCGAGCAGGCGCAGCGCGTCGCGGCCGTCGTCGGCCTCGACCACCACCCGCAGGTCGGGCTGGGAGTTGATCACCATGCGCAGGCCCGCCCGGACCAGGGGCTGGTCGTCGACGAGCGCGACCCGCACGGGTGCGGCGGATGCGTCGGGGGCGTAGGTCATCGTGCTCCTCGGGTGTCGTTCGGGACGGCCTGGGCGGTCCGGTCCTCGGGCTGCTCGGGTGCAGGGTCCGGCTGCCCGGCGTCGGGCTCGTCCCTGGGCGGGCTGTCGGACGACCGCGGGATCGGCACGACGAACCGGACCGAGAACCCGCCGCCCCGGCGCGGCCCGGCGGTGAGCGTGCCGCCGAACATCTCGGCGCGCTCGCGCATCCCCAGCAGACCGTATCCGGCCGCGGGCACCGGGTCCTCGGGGCCGGGGGAGCTGTCGGCGGCCAGGCCGCGGCCGTCGTCCTCCACGCGGAGCTCCACCTCGTCCTCGCCCCAGCGCAGCATGATGGTGACGGCGGGGCGGGGGCCGGCGTGCTTGCGCACGTTGGTGAGGGCCTCCTGGCAGATCCGGAACAGCGTGAGCCCGACGCCGGGCGGCAGGCGCCGCTCGACGCCCACCCTGGCCCAGGAGACCCGCAGGCCGTCGTCGCGGGCCTGGTCGACCAGGTCGCTGATGTCCGCGGCGTCGGGCTGGGGCCGCAGGGGCGCCACGCTGCCCGACGACGGCGCCGGCGCCGGGCGGGTGGCTCCCGGCCCGCCGGTGCCGCGCGCGGCACCGGGCAGGCCCGTTCCCGAGCCCGCACCGGGCCGTGCTCCGGGCCCCGCACTCGGCCCCGCACCAGCCCCGGCACCAGGCCCCGCACCGAGCGCCGACAGCGGCGGCCTGGCCGAGGTGTCGTCCGGCGCGACCAGGCCCAGCGGCGTCGTGCCGCGGCCCGGGCCCTCCCGCAGCACGCCGAGCAGGCGGCGCATGTCGGCCAGGGCCGCGCGGCCCGTCTCGGCGATAGTGCCCAGGGCCCGCTCGGCGGCGGCCGGGTCGGCGGCCGCGGCGTACCGGCCGCCGTCGGCCTGCGCGATGACCACCGACAGGGAGTGGGCGACGATGTCGTGCATCTCGCGGGCGATGCGGGCGCGCTCGGCGGCCGTGGCGATCTGCGCCTGCTGGTCGCGCTCGATCTCCAGGCGCTCGGTGCGGTCGCGCATCGCGACGAGCATCGCGCGCCGCGACCGGCGGACCAGGCCGAACGCGAAGGCGCAGGCGAGGACGGCCGCCGTCGGGATGATGAGCAACAGGCTGTCCACCGACATGCTGAGCGAGAGACCGAGGGCCACCGAGCCGAACGCGGCCATACCGCAGGCCATCCGGTATGCCCATCGGGGACCGTAGACGGTGACGCAGTAGACCGATACGACCGCCGCGAAGTCGGCGGCGATGACCGGCAGGTCGAACACCCACAGCTGCAGCATGCACGCGACGAAGATCGCGATGCACGACGCGACGGGGCGGGTGCGGCACCAGGCGAGCGGCGCGAGCACGAGGATCGAGGAGACGATCAGCCACGTGGAGTCGAAGCGGTCCGCGTAGAGGGACAGCGCACCGGGGACCGCGACGAGGCCCGCGAGCACCGTCAGGGAGAGGTCGACGAGGAACCGGTATCGCTCGGACCAACCCGCCCACCGCTCGTACCAACCCATGCAGGTCAGACTAGGTGGAACCGTTGCGTGGGCGCGTCATACCGTGGTAGCACTTGCGCCATGGCCCACTCTGCCGAAAGGATTCGGTTGGGCAGCCATAACGTGGGTCCCCGGGTGGCGCCAGAGCGCCGGTTATGCCCTACGATGGCGAAATGACTCACGTACTCCTAGCCGAGGACGACCCGGCCATTGCCGAGCCGTTGGCACGAGCGCTCTCCCGTGAGGGATACGACGTCGTCGTGCAAGGAACCGGCAAAGGTGCGATCGAGAGCTCGACCGGTGCGGACATCGTAGTTCTGGACCTGGGCCTTCCCGATATGGACGGGCTCGATGTCGCGCGCGAGATCAGGGCCAATGGCCTCACCGTGCCTGTCCTGGTGCTGACCGCCCGTGCCGACGAGGTAGACCTCGTCGTGGGCCTCGATGCCGGCGCCGACGACTACGTCACCAAGCCCTTCCGCCTGGCCGAGCTGCTCGCCCGCGTGCGGGCGCTGCTGCGCCGCTCGCACGGCGAGACCGGCGAGGAGGAGGAGCTGCACGCGCAGGACGTCCGCGTCGACGTCTCCGCGCACCGCGCCTTCCAGGGTGACCGCGAGCTGCACCTGACCACGAAGGAGTTCGACCTGCTGCGCGTCCTCGTGCAGAACGCCGGCTCCGTGGTGGTCCGGGACACGCTGATGCGCGACGTGTGGGGCTCGGACCCGGTCGGTTCCACCAAGACGCTGGACATGCACGTGTCGTGGCTGCGCCGCAAGCTCGGCGACGACGCGAACGCCCCGCGCTACGTCTCGACCGTTCGCGGTCTCGGGTTCCGCTTCGAGATCGGGGCGAGCTAGCCAGATGCGCGCCCGCGTACTGCAGGCGACGATCGCCGCGGTTGCGGTCGCCGTCCTGCTCCTGGGCATCCCGCTCGCGATCTTCAGTGCCCGGTACATCTACGGCCAGGAAGTCCAGCGAGTCGAGACCCGGGCGCAGGACCTCCTGGCTTCCGCCGTAAACTCCTACGAGCGCAACCGCTCCGCCGCCGAGGCCGGGTTCGTCGACCAGTCGGTCGTCGATCGCGCCGTACAGCCCCAGAGCAACGACATCGTCGCGTACGTGACGGTGAACCAGCCGAACGGCGAGCAGCTGGTCTCGGGCGATCCCGTGGCCGGTGCGACGATCGACCGGGGGCTCACGTCCGCGGAGCAGCCCGTCATGGGTGTGGTGATCTCCGTATCGGCCTGGCCGGCGTACATCAAGGCGATCAACGTAGTGGTGCTCGTGGTGTTCGGCAGCGTGGGCGGGTTCGCCGCGGGCGCCGTCACGGCCGCCTGGCAGGCCAACCGGCTGGCACAACCCTTCGTGTACCTCGCGGCGTCGGCCGAACAGCTCGGCGCGGGACAGGTGCGTCCACGGCTGGACCCGTCCGGCGTCGAGGAGATCGACCTGGTCGCGGCCGAGCTGGCGCGAAGTTCCGACCGGCTGGCGGCCCGGCTCGCGGTGGAGAGACAGTTCACGTCGGACGCCTCGCACCAGCTCCGCACGCCGCTCACGGCGCTGACGATGCGCCTGGAGGAGATCACGCTCACCTCCACCGAGCCCGAGGTGCAGGAGGAGGCCCGGATCTCGCTCGAGCAGGTGGAGCGGCTGGTCGGGGTGGTGGACGACCTGCTCACCCGCTCGCGGCGCGCGCAGGGCGGCACCACGGAGTCCGTCGACGTCATGGTCGTCTTCCACCAGCAGGAGGAGGAGTGGCGCGAGTCGTTCGAGCGCGCGGGCCGGCACCTGAACGTCGAGGACTCGGGCGGTGCCCGCGTCCTGGCGACCCCCGGTGCGCTCGCCCAGGTGCTGTCCACCCTGCTGGAGAACTCGCTCAAGCACGGCGACGGCACCACCACCCTCCGGATCCGCGAGGGGCAGCGGGGGGCCATGGCCGTCGAGGTCACGGACGAGGGCGACGGCGTACCCGAGGACATGCAGGGCAAGATCTTCGAGCGCGGCGTCACGTCCGGTGACGGGACGGGCCTGGGCCTCGCCCTGGCCCGCGACCTCGTCGCGGCCGACGGCGGCAACCTCCAGCTCACCCAGCGCACCCCGCCGGTGTTCTCCGTGTTCCTCTCGGGCGTGCCCAAGACGCTCGACCCGCACCAGGTGCTGCCCGTTGGGTCCAAGATCTCCAGCTTCGGCCAGAAGAAGGGCCGCGGCCGCCGGTAGGCTTCACCGACGTGAGTGCAACAGTCGATTCCCTCCCGGCCGACCGGCCTTCCTCCTCGGGTGAGCTGTCCGGCGCCGTGTCGCCCGGTGCGGCGCCGTCCTCCGGACCGCCCGTCGTGGCGGTGGTCGGTGGCGGGCAGCTGGCCCGCATGATGGCTCCCGCTGCCGGCGAGCTGGGCATCCGGCTGCGCGTCCTGGTGGAGGACCCGGCGTCGTCCGCGGCACAGGTCGTGACGGACGCCCCGGTGGGCGCGGCCTGGGATGAAGCAGCGATCCGCTCGCTCATCGCGCCCGACGCCGACCGCGCCGCCTCCGTGCTCACGTTCGAGCACGAGCACGTGCCGAACGCCCTGCTCACGGACCTCATCGAGCACGGGACGCCGGTGCGCCCCGGCCCGCACGCGCTCGTGCAGGCGCAGGACAAGATAGTGATGCGGCAGCGGCTCACGGAGCTGGGCGTGCCGTGCCCGCGGTGGGCGCCGCTGCCGTCGTCGTCCCCGCAGGAGGGGCAGGCCGCCCTGGCGGCCTTCCTTCAGGAGGTGGGCGGCGAGGCCGTGGTGAAGACCTCCCGCGGCGGCTACGACGGCAAGGGCGTGCGGGTGGTCTCGTCCGCGGACGAGGTCGCCGAATGGTTCGCGGCCGTGGCCGACGGCGGCCCGCAGCTGCTCGTCGAGGAGAAGGTGCCGTTCACGCGGGAGCTGGCGGCGCTGGTGGCCAGGCGGCCCTCGGGCGAGGTGCGAGCGTGGCCCGTCGTGGAGTCGGTGCAGCGCGACGGCGTCTGCTCCGAGGTGATCGCCCCGGCGCCCGGCCTGTCCGCCGAGCTCGACGCCACGGCTCGCGAGATCGCGACGACCGTGGCCGAGGGCCTGGACGTGACCGGCGTGCTGGCCGTCGAGATGTTCGAGGTCGCCGGGCCGGACGGGACACCGACGGTGCTGGTCAACGAGCTCGCGATGCGCCCCCACAACAGCGGGCACTGGACCATCGACGGTGCCGTGACCAGCCAGTTCGAGCAGCACCTGCGCGCCGTCCTGGACCTGCCGCTGGGCGCCACCGAGCCGACGGCTGCCTGGACCGTCATGGCGAACGTGCTGGGCTCCAAGCTGGGCGAGCTCACCGACGCGCTGCCGGACGTGCTCGCCGCGTTCCCCGAGGCGCGCGTCAACCTATACGGCAAGGGCATCCGGCCGGGCCGCAAGCTGGGGCACGTGAACGTGAGCGGCGACGACCTGGACGAGGTCCGGCGTCGGGCCGTCGCGGCGGCGGCCCTGCTGCGGGGCGAGGCACCGGCGGGGCTGCGGGCCGAGCCCGCCCCGTGGGTAGAGCCGGTCGAGACCACCGAGGAAGAGGCGAAGGCATGAGCACCAACCCACAGGTCGGCATAGTGATGGGGTCGGACTCCGACTGGCCCGTCATGCAGGCGGCGGCCGAGGCGCTGGGCGAGTTCGATGTGCCGGTCGAGGTCGACGTCGTGTCCGCCCACCGCATGCCCACCGAGATGATCGACTACGGGCGGCAGGCCGCGGGCCGCGGGCTGCGCGTGATCATCGCGGGTGCGGGCGGCGCCGCGCACCTGCCCGGGATGCTGGCGGCGGTGACGCCGCTGCCCGTGATCGGGGTGCCGGTGCCGCTGAAGTACCTGGACGGCATGGACTCGCTGCTGTCGATAGTGCAGATGCCGGCCGGCGTGCCCGTCGCGACGGTGTCGATCGGCGGGGCGCGGAACGCGGGCCTGCTAGCGGCGCGGATCCTGGCCTCCGGCGCGGGCCCCGAGGCGGCGGCCCTGCGGGAGCGCATGGAGGCGTTCCAGGCGGAGCTGTCCGAGGTGGCGCACGCCAAGGGCGCCAAGCTCCGCGCCCAGGCACGCGGCTAAGGTCCTGGGCCGAATCAACCGGGCCTGAGTCGACCGGGCCCGAACCAGGAGCCGGAAGCCCTGTGTCGGAGAAGGCTGCTCGGTGTCGGAGAAGGTGCCCGGTGAGACAGGTACTCCCCGGGGTGTGTTGCCGACAGTAGACATCGTCTACTGTCAGTGTTTCGGGTGGCTGGTCTGGGACTGGCTGGTCAGGCTGGCGTCTGCCGCCTGGCGCGTGTGACTCAAATGTCTACTGGCCCTCACC
>NZ_QBUG01000020.1:3962-12430 GCF_003058225.1 Promicromonospora sp. AC04 | reverse complement strand
CGCTTGACCTTCAACCTTATCTGCACCTGAAGGGGCGCGGGGGCCCGGAGGCATGCCGACCGCAACGAAGGAGCCCCGTTCGACCCGAGCCCCTGCCCTGGTAGTACCGGAATCCGGTCGGTGGAGCTCGGGTGGTGTCAGGCAGCGACTCCGCGTGCGAGCGAGCGGCTGAACTGCTGTCCGGATTGAACGAGGCGTCGAGCGTCGGTGAGTCGGGTGCGTTCGTACGTGGCGAGCGCGAGCTTGGCCGCTGGACCCTTGACGCCGTGGGCAGTGATGGCCTTGGCGAGTGCTTCTGCGTCGTGGAGGGACGCACTGAAACCACTGCCTGTCATCGGAGTGGGGACGTGTGCGGCGTCTCCGACAAGGGCGATACGTCCGTTGGCGAGGTTGTTCGGCACGTACTCGCTGATGGGGGTACCGATGACCGCGCGCCGGTTGACGCAGTCGAGGATCGCGTCTCGCCAGGGCGAGGGGAACTCGGCGCGTGCCTCGGCCCCGAGCTCGCGGTAGATCTCTTCGGGGATCTGGTCGGCGGTGAGGGAGTGTTGGACGACCGAGCCGTCGATCGCTCCTGACTTACGCAGCAGCGTGTTGCGGGTGGCGTCGTACCAGGCAAAGCCGAGCTGGCGACGCCCGGGTGTGAGAGTTCCGTCCTTGGCGGGGAGCGGGTAGCCGAGGAGTGGTCCGTTCGTGCTGCTCAGGAAGTCGACTCCGTCGGGCCACGATCGGGCGCGGAGTTCCGATTCCTGGGCGATGCCGATCCAGATGACGTAGCCGGCGAACTCCGAGTGAGGCTTGTCCGGCGCGACATGGCGGCGGATCGTGCTGCGGTGTCCGTCTGCGCCGATCACGATGTCGGCATGGAATTTGCGCCCGTCGCGGGTCGTCACCCATGCATCGTTGTGGTTCTGGGCTGCTGCGTCGACGATCGTGTTCGGCAGGAGCCGGATACGACTGTCGGCCCTTGCCGCGGCGCGCAGTCCGTCGTGGACAGAGTGCCAGGTCTGGAGCCCCGCAGGGATCGCGTCGCGACGATTGATACGCGTGCGCCCGGTCAACCGGTTGAGGAGGTCGTGCTCGACATGGAGTGCCGCCCCGGTGCGACCCGAGTCGTCAGAGCGTTCCAGCAAGGTGACCTCGACTCCGGTACGTGCCAGGGTCAGAGCGCTCATCAGGCCGGCCAGCGACGCCCCGACCACTATGGCCGAACCGGTGGTCTCGGCGTGCCCGTCGTTGCGGGCCAGAGTCGGCTTCGTGCTCAAAGAGTTTTCTCCTCGTCTTGTCGTCATGGATATGGCGCCGTGCCCTGGTGGACGACGCGTGTCACGCCGAGTCATGTCGTTCAGAACAGGCTCGTGCCAGTGAGCTTGGTCAGGGTGCCAATCAAGCGGTCCTGGAAGGCCACGTCGGTGACTTCGGGGGCTGGGCTCTGCTGACGCTGGTGGTGCCAGTAAGCCCCTGTGACGTTCGCGGCGGGGTCGTCGCCGGCGGCGAGCCACACCTGGGTGAGGTGACCGAGCTCAAGATCGTCAGGAGCTCCCGGGCCGCCCATCTTCGTGGGCACCCATCCGGGGTCGACCGAGTTGCTGCGCACGTCGGTCCAGTGACGGGCGACTGCGGCGGCCAGCGCGGCGACGTGCAGCTTGCTCTCCGAGTAGGCCGCGCTCGCGTTCCAGCGCCGGGAGGTCCAGTCGATGTCGTCAAGGTCCCCGGAAGCGCCGAGATGCATCCCACTGGTGACGTAGACCAGTCGGTCGGGGCGCTCGATGAGCGCGGTGAGCAGGTAGGGGGCGAGCACGTTGACCGCGAGTGTGCGGGAGTGTCCGTCGACGGTAGCGATACGGGTCGAGGACAGGTAGACGCCGGCGTTGTGGATGACTGCGTCCATCCGACCGATCGTGTTGACCTGCTCGGCGAGGTCGCGGGTCTCAGTGATGCTGCTGAGGTCGCCGGTGACGATCCCCGCGGAGCGTTGCGCGAGTGCGCCGAGATCACTGGCGCGTTCTGGTGAGCGGGCGTGGAGGATCACCTCGTGGCCTGCGGCGAGCAGCGTGCGGGCGTTGGCGAGGCCGAGGCCGTCGGTCGAGCCGGTGATGAGGATGCGGGCCATGAGTGGTCCTTTCAGCCGGGGGTGCGGGGGCCGAGCCGTCCGTTACGGGTTCTCCGCGTGCGGACGGCTCGGCTACTGGTCATTCAGGGATCGGGACGCCGTGGCTCTCGAGAGTGAGCGAGTCGGGATCGGGGCCACCGCGGACTCCGGTGTCGAGAGCGTCCACGGAAGCCACCTCGTCGGTTGTGAGGGTGAAGTCGAAGACGTCGAAGTTCTCTGCGATGCGGTGCGGCTTGACCGACTTGGGGATGGCGGAGAACCCGTGCTCGAGGTGCCAGCGGAGGATGACCTGCGCCGGCGTCTTGCCGTACTTGGCAGCGAGGGCTGTGATCACGGGCTCTTCGAACGGGTTCTTGTCGAAGCCGCCGTACGTGTAGGAGCCGCCGATCGGTGACCACGACTGGGTGAGGATGCCGTGCCGGACGTTCGCGGCGCGCCACTCGGGCTGCGAGTAGTAGGGGTGCACCTGGATCTGGTTCACCGCGGGGAGGATCTCGGTGCGTGAGATCAGTTCGTCCAGCTCGGCCGGCGTCTGGTTGGAGACACCGATCGCGCGGACGCGGCCGTCCGTGAGGAGGGTTTCGAGCGCCTTGTAGGCGGCGATCGTCTTCTCAAAGTCGGAGCCGAGGGGCTGGTGCAGCAGGAGCAGGTCGATCTGGTCAACGCCGAGCTTCCGGGCGCTCTTCTCGAATCCGTGCAGTGTTTCGTCGTAGCCGTAGTCGCTGATCCAGATCTTCGTCTCGACGAAGATCTCGGCGCGGTCGACTCCCGACTTCATGATGCCCTCACCGACCTCGCGTTCGTTGAAGTACGCGGCAGCGGTGTCGATGTGCCGATAGCCGGTCTGCAATGCGGCTACGACGGCCTCAGTGGTTTCTTCCGGGGCGCTCTGGTAGACGCCGAGTCCGATCGCTGGCATCTCCACCCCGTTGTTGAGGGTGACGTGGAGCTGGTTGTTCGCCATGGTCATTCCTGTCGATGGTGGGTTCAGCTGGTGAAGTGGCTCTTCGCTGTGGTGATCGCTGAGACGGCCTTGGGCCAGCCGGCGTAGAACGCCAGGTGTGTGATGGCCTCGGTGATCTCGGTCTGGGTGAGACCGTTCTTGAGGCCGTAAGGGACGTGCCAGTTCAGCTGGTCGACATTGCCCGTGGCCACGAGGCTCGCGATGGTGATCAGACTGCGGTCGCGCGGGGAGAGCTCTGGACGCTCCCATACGTCCCCGAACAGGGTGCCGTCGGTGAGCGCTACGAGCTTCGGCGCGACGTCCCCGAGCATCTTGTGCATGTCGGACTCGGTGCTGTCGGGTGCGGTGTTGTCGGATTCCGGTGTGGCAGTCATCTGAGTTGCCTCCTTAGGCGTTGTATTAGGCGTTGTCGTCGTGCGCGAGTGATGAGGACAGCTCGCGGTGCGCGTCGATCTGGGCGAGGAGGTCGTGTGCCTTGTGCTCGATCGCGGCGACCGCGTCGGCGCCGGCGACCCAGCGCAGCGGCGGCTCGTCCATGTCGACGATCTCGACGAGGGCGGCGCCGAGCTTGGCGGGATCGCCGGCCTGGTGGCCGTTCATCGCCTGCCAGCCGGGGATCGCCTCGGCGGTGCGCTCGGCGTAGTCCTCGATCGAGAGCTCCGGCCAGATGGTGGAGGCTTCCTCGACGAGCAGCTCGGTGCGGAAGAAGCCAGGCTCCACGATGGTGGTGCGGATGCCGTAGGGCTCGACCCCGAAGCGCAGGGACTCCATCCACCCTTCCAGCGCGAACTTGCTCGCCGCGTAGGCGTCCACGAAGACGAGCCCGGTCTGTCCGGCCAGCGAGCTGATGGTCACGACGTGGCCGGACCGCTGCTTGCGCATGATCGGGAGGATTGCGCGGGTGACGTTCATCGGGCCGAACACGTTGGTCTCGAACTGGCCACGGACCTGCGCGTCGCTGGTCTCCTCGAAGAACCCGGCGTAGAAGTTCGCTGCGTTGTTCACCAGCACGTCGATGCGGCCGAACCGGTCCAGAGCCGCCTGGGCAGCGGCCTCGGCGTCCTCGGGCTTGGTGAGGTCAAGCCTGACGACCAGGAGGTCATCGGACTCGCCGACGGCCTTGGCGACTGCCTCCGGGTTGCGGCCGGTGGCGACGACCTGGTGCCCGGCGGCGAGCGCGGCCTTGGCGATGTCGGTACCCATGCCGCGGCCGGCGCCGGTGACGAGCCAGACCTTCTTGTTCTCGGTCATTTCTTGCTGTTCCTTCGTTTCTTGGTGGGAGTGCTGGCCCCAGCGAGGGGCCGTCGAACGGTCTACTGGAAGCCGGTGGGGCGCTTGACGACGTACGGCGCTTCCAGAGCGGCGATCTCGTCGTCGGTAAGGTGCACGTCGAGAGCGGCGACGGCGTCCGGGAGGTGGTGGGGCTTGGTCGCGCCCACGATCGGGGCGCTGACGACCGGGTTCTTCAGCACCCAGGCGAGGCCGACCTGTGCCATCGGGATGCCCCGTGCCTCGGCGATCCGCTGGACGGCGTCGGCGACGGGCTTGTCGGCGTCGCTGAACGCCCGCTCACCCACCGGGTCGTTGGAGGATCGCTTGGTCTGCTCGCCCCAGGGGCGCGCGACGCGGCCCTTGGCCAGCGGACTCCACGGGATCGACCCGACGCCCTGGTCGGCCAGCAAGCCGAACATCTCGCGCTCTTCCTCGCGCATCATCAGGCTGTACTGGTCCTGCATCGACACGAACCGGGTCCAGCCGTTCGACTGTGCTACCTGCTGCATCTTCGCGAACTGCCATGCCCACATGCTCGACGCGCCGATGTAGCGGACCTTGCCGGCCTTCACGACGTCGTGCAGGGCCTCCATGGTCTCTTCGATCGGGGTGTCGTAGTCGAAGCGGTGGATCTGGTACAGGTCGACGTAGTCGGTGCCCAGGCGGGTCAGTGAGGCGTCGATCTGTTCGAGGATGGCCTTGCGGGACAGTCCCTCACCGCCGGGGCCGTCGTGCATCTTCAGGCGTACCTTCGTGGCGAGGACGACGTCCTCGCGGCGCGTGTACTTCTTGATCGCGCGGCCGACGATCTCCTCGCTGGTCCCGAAGCCGTAGACGTTGGCGGTGTCCCAGAAGGTGACTCCGAGCTCGACGGCCTGACGGAAGATCGGCTCGGCGGCCACGTCGTCCAGTGCCCACTCGGTGAAGCCGCGTGAGGTGTCGCCGAAGCTCATGCCACCGAGGCCGATCCGGCTGATCTTGAGCCCTGAGCGGCCCAGTTGTGTGTAATCCATGTCTTCCTCTCCTTGCTTCCCGGGCTGTGCAGCCCGGCGACCAGATGTGTGCCTCGTGGTCGGTCTCAGACCAGGAGGTCTCGCTCGAGAGTCAGCTCTTCGCGGGGCTGCAGGCCGGGTTCGGGTGCGGCCGTGCCGTGGGTCGCTCGCATGATCGCCAGGATGCCCAGCGGGATCAGGCCGAGGAGCGCCATGACGGCGCCGACGATCGACGGCCCGGTTAGGCCGAGCGGTGACTCCAGGGCGACGCCGGCCAGCCAGGTCGCGGCGGCGATACCGACGTTGAACGCCGATACGGTCAGGGCTGAGGCCAGGGACGGGCCGGAGTGCCCGAAGCGGACCGACAGCGGGGTCGCGATCGCAGTGACGCCCAGGCCGGTGAATCCGAGCAGAACGACCAGGATTGCGGTCGGCACCATGAGCGTGGACATCGGGACGAGCAGGAGCAACACAAGCCCTGATCCGCCGGCGATGGCGAAGTAGGTCCTCAGCGGACCGCGGTCACCGAAGCGGCCCGCCAGGTTGGTGCCTGCCACGGCTCCGACGCCGAAGCCGACCAGCAGCAGCGGCACCGCGGTCTCCGAGATTCCGGTACGGCCGGTGAGCAGCGGCGAGATGTAGCTGTAGGCGGCGAGGAACCCGCCGGACACCAGGGCGGTGGCGGCCAGGACGAGCCAGAGCTTCCCCTCCCACAGGACGCCGAGCTGCGAGCGGAGGGTCACGACCTGCTGTTCGGTCTCGGCCGGGGCGAATCGTGCGATCACCACGGCGGTGAGGGCGGCCAGGACGGTCAGCGCCCAGAAGATCCCGCGCCACCCGATTGCCTGACCGGCGAAGGAGCCCAGCGGTACCCCGGCGACGATCGCCAGGCCCATCCCGCTCATCATCACGCCCATCGCCCGTGATCCGTTCCCGGGACCGGCCGCGGAGGTCGCGACCACTGCGGCGACGGCGAGGTACGCACCCGTTGCCAGGGCGGTGATCACCCGGGCCACCAGCACGACCTCGAACGAGGCGCTCAGCGCGGCCACCAGGTGCCCGACCGCGTAGATGACCAGCGACAGCACGAGCGTCAGGCGCCTCGGCATGCGTGCGGTGAACACCGAGAGCGTCGGCGCACCGACGATCATGCCGATCGCGAACGCCGTGATCAGAAGTCCCGCCTGGGCGACGCTGACATCAAGGTCGGACGCCAGGTCGGGCAGCAGACCTGCGATCACGAACTCTGTGGTGCTCATCAAGAAAGTGCCGATTGCCAGAAGTACGACGACAAACGGCAGTTTGGCCTTTTTCCCGACTCGGTCTCGAAGGTCGGCAGTGGACATGGGAATCTACTCTCATCACGGGGGCAAGACCCCGATTGCCGGGGCACTCATTAAGTCAACGCGTCCCGCGGTGAATGAGGGAGCCTGCGTTGAAAGGGGTTCTACCAAAAACCCCCAGAGGACCGCGGCGCCGGATTCCTCGGCAGCGAGCAATGTGGTGTCAGCGTGCGGCGGACCCGTTCGGGGCGTCCGTGTCGGCTGTCTCCGCGGCGTCGGCCGCCCAGCTGGCCAGCATCTTCAGCCCGTCCTCGCTTGGACTGCCGGCAGGGGCGCTGTACACGGTCACGGACAGTCCGTTCGCGTCGGGCAGGGCCAGCGCAGCGTGATCGAGCTGCAGCTCGCCCACCACCGGGTGTCGGATTCCCTTGGTCCCGTCCCGGAAGACTCCGACGTCGTTGGCGCCCCAGAGCACACGGAACGTGTCGCTGCGGGTGGAGAGCTCGCCGATCAGGTTCGACAGCTCCACGTCATAGGGGCTGCGGCCCGCCTCGACCCGCAGGGCTCCGACCGCGGTGCGCGCGACTCGATCCCATTCGAGGTAGAAGCGTCGCGCAGCGGGGCTGAGGAACACGAAGCGCACCGTGTTGTCCCGGCAGGACCGGTCCTCGTACATCTCCGAGAACAAGGCACGACCAAGCGCGTTGGCGTGCAGCACGTCGAACCTGTTGTTCTGCACGAACGCGGGAAGTCCGGGCATTCCGTCCACGAGACGCTCGACAGCCGCCGGTATCGTCGGCCGCGCCGGCCTGCGACGTGACCGGACTGGCGACGAATTCGCGGCGCGCGCGAGATCGTAAAGATGAGACCGTTCGGTCTCGTCCATACGGAGCGCCAGGCTGACCGACTCCAGGACACTGTCGGAGACCCCCTGGAGGTTTCCTCGCTCCAGCCTCGTGTAGTACTCCACGCTCACACCAGCGATCGCCGCTACCTCATTCCGGCGAAGACCCTTGACGCGCCGATTTCCATGAGAGGGCAGGCCGGCCTGCTCGGGCGTGACCTTCTCACGCCGAGACATCAGAAAGTCTCGAACTTCCGGCTGATTGACCATGTATTCACGATACGAGCGTGACCGTCTGCATGGGAGTTTCTGCCAGTAACCCCCAGTCTCGCGCCGCCGTCAGCCGACGGCCTATCTGCGGCTATGGAAGTTTCCCCCGGACTACGTTGCGGACGATTTCGTGCCACGGATTGGTCCCGCGCCACGCGCACACCCACGCAACAAGCACGATTGATCGCTGTAGCGCCAACACGTACCGGAGTCAAACACAACAACGAGCGGTGGCCGGTCCCTTGGTCGCGCCCGGGTGCTGCGCTCGCGCCTGGCGAATTGGTCTCGCGACGTTGGCTGGGAACCGGCCCGCTCAGCCAGCTCCCGCCGGCCCGTGTGTCCACTGTCAACCACATAGTCATGCCGACTAGGTCTTGCCGATCGCGGCCACCACCCACGCTCGATCAACTCCACCGCCGCGTTCACCCCGACGACTCCTGCCTCGTTCTTCGGCATCCCGTCATGGCGCACCCGCAGACATCACGCCGCGGCCCGTCCTGCTCGCAGCCGGACCAGAGGCCCGCCCCCGCTACTACTCCGAGGACGTCCACGAGGCCTCGCCGGAGAACACCGAACTCGTCATCATCCCGAACGCCGGCCACGTCGACCTCTACCACCGCAAGGACCTGATGCCGTTCGACGGCTTGGAGACGCTCTTCCTCGAGAACGACGGCAAGGGCGTGGAGACAGCCACGCAGACCGCGGTACAGACCGGCGCGTCTCTGGCACG
>NZ_QBUG01000020.1:0-3603 GCF_003058225.1 Promicromonospora sp. AC04 | reverse complement strand
GCACGCACGCGTGCTCATGCGCGCACGGTGTCCCGTACGGTCGCCCGCAGGCGCCGAGCTCGACCTTGCGCTTGTCAAAGTGCTCCTCGAACTCCCGCCACTCGGCCTCGGACTCCTTGTGGTACTCGTCGTCCGGGCGCAACTGACGGCGCCGGGCCAGGTGCAACTGGTAGTGCCGGACCACGTCCTCGTCGAACACAGCGACATACCCCCGCGTCGTCTGCAGGCTGGCATGACCGAGGAGCGCGGCACCGATGTGGATCGGCAGCCCGTTGTTCACCAGGTCGGTCGCGAACAGGCGCCGAAAATCGTGAGGCGTGAACGTCACCCCGTCGAACTGCGGCCGACCGACGGCAACCTGCTCGCACGCGGTCCGGATGAGTTTGGCGATCAGGGTCGGGCTCATCACGCCCCGTACCTGCCCGGCGCTGTGCTGGAACAGGAACGGAAGCGGATCACTGTGCTGACGCTCGTACGGGTCCCATCGCCGCACGAGAGGGATGGCGCCGAGCTGGCCGGTATGCCTACCGATGATCTGGGCGATGACATGCAGGAGCTCGGGCGACATGGGAATCACCCGCTCACGGTCTGACTTCGAGGGCGCGATGACGAGGAGGGCGACGATTTCACCGTTCGGGCGGCGGTACTGCCTCACCGACAGGTGCGAGAGCTCCAGCAGCTCCTCGTGCCGGATACCGGTCAGTCGCAGCACCTCGATGACCGCCCAGGTCCAGAACGCCCGCCCTTCGGCGGCCTCGACGTCGATCACCGGCCCACCATCCGCGCGCCGCACGCGCAACGTGGCCTGTTGCTGCGGCGGTTCGATGGCTGCGCCTCGGCGCGCACGCGGGCCCTTCTGCGAATACATCCCCGCGTTCAACGAACCGGTCTCGACGAGACGCACGTACCAGGTCCCGTCGGCCTCAAACTCGGCTTCGGTCGAGGCTCCGGCCGCTTCGAGCAGCGCACGCATCCGCTCGCGGTCGGCGGTGACCTGGTCGACGAGCAGATCCAGCATCGGCTGCCGGGCCCGAGTCCGGTCGGTGATGCGTTCGGCCAGGCGGCGGCGACCTGCGCCGTAGCCCTTGCTGGCGATGGGCGGGATCGGGCACCGCGCAACCCACGGTCCCCACCGTGCTGGGTCCTCGACCGCCCAGCTCTGGGTGTCGAGGTAGAGCGCACGCACCGCGATGAGCAGGTCCCAGATGCTCCGTCGAGGGCGCCGCCCTTCCGGGGTGTCCACCGTGTCCACCTCGGCGCGCCACGCGGCATACGTCGCCTCGTCCAGGTCGAGGTCGCGCTGGCCGGGGTTGACCCGCTCGACGATGCACCAGAAGTTGCGCACCAGAGAACGCACCAGATTGGACACGGTGCCGTAGTCCATCCCGAGCGCCGCGCGATGGGTCACGTAGTCGATGAGGAACTGGCGCACCACTGGATCCCTGACGCTGTAGGTGTCGACGAGCTCGGTCACGGTCTTGCGACCGCCCACGGTGGCGAGCCGCATCGTCACGGGGGTGTCATCAGGGAACCGCCCGGCGTCGGCCAGCACCTGCCAGATCAGCGAGCCTGCAAGCTTGCGTTCGTGCTTGTCGCGGGCCGTGCTCGCCTCTTGCAGGGTTACACCAAAGTGCATGATCCCTGCGGGCATGATGGCGGAGGCCGGGATGGCCTGAGCGGTGAGCATGTATGCGAGCTCGGTCAGAGCTCGGTTGCGCATCGCGACGCTGACAGGGGCTGCCTCGATGAGCCCGGCCAGGGACGCGAGGCTGTCGTCGCGCTGGCTGGCCATGAAGATCGTGGCAAAGTCCGAGACCGCGGTCCGCTGCAGCACACGCAACGACGGCACGAGCACCCGGAGCGCGACCAGCCACGAGAATCCACTGGTCATCGTCCAGCTCGCAGTGGGCGACGGGTTCAACGACGCGAGCGACGTCGCCGACGACTCCCAGCCGCTCGCCTCCCACCGCTGCTGCCAGGTCACGCCCGGGAACGTACTCAGATGCTCGGCCAGACGCCGGATCGACCGTCCCCGCTTCTCGAGCTGAACGGCCGAGCGCGGAAGCACCGAACAGGCCGCAGCGATCAGATCCTCGACCGGCGCCGCGCTCAGGTCACCGTGCGGCTGCGGCAGGTCAGGCTCAGGGGCCTTCGGCTCGACCACGTTGGCCTGTCCCCAGCGCCGCCGGGCGGGCCCCTCATGCACGAAAGGCTCGCGGTCGTTGCCGTCCTGTGGCGCGTCCCGTCGCGTCCAGATGCCAGTCGTGGAGACCGATGCTCTACTCATCGGCGCCGGCTCCGAAGACGATCGCAACGTCCTCATCGGCGTACCCCGGCGCGAACCTCCGCGACAGTGGCGCCGGCTGGGCATAGTGGTCCTGCATCTTGTCGATGATCTCCTCGATGCGGGGCACCGTGTAGATGCTCGTGGTCCTCAGATCGGCGTGGCCCAGCACGACCTGCACCTCAGGCATGGTCAGCACTCCGCTGCTGACCATCCGGATTGCCGCAGTGTGCCGGAGATCATGCAACGTCCAATTCGTGCCGAGCGCGTCATTCGCACGCTGAATCACGCGTCGAGCGGCGCCGTACGTGAGCGGACGCGACTCACCACGCCTCGTTCTCCACAGTGGCCCGGCGACCGGTCCCTCGAATGTCCGCAGGTAGCGTCCGAGCCAGGTCAGCGCCTCCGGCGACAACGGAACCATCCGCCGCTCGCGCGAACCCTTCGAGACGACCGACACGCGCTGGCCTGCCCAGTCCACGTCCTCGACGGTCGCGCCGAGCAGTTCCTCGGCCCGCGCGCCTGAGCTGACGTAGCAGGCGATCAAGGCCCGATCCCGGTCCGAGGGCAGCTGCGCGAACAGCTGATCCCACATCGCGTCCGGAATCGACCGTGGTGCCGCCCGCTGCGCACGCTGCCGGTAGGCGCCCCGCCGATGGGCCTGGCGCGGCTCGAGTGGGCTGCGGTGCGCAAGAGCCCGACGGCGCGCCGGCGACTGAGGGACCGGGTTCACGACAGGGCCGTGCGCCCAGTGCGCGTGAAAGTCATAGAACCCTCGAACGGCCGCCAGCGTGAGGTTGATCGTCGCCGAGCCGTACCCGAGCCCAAGATTCGGCTTGCCAGTTTTGAGGTTCACCGCAGCGACGGCTCCAGGTTTCCGGCGCCGCTGCGGGTTCGGGGCGACCCGTAGCCAGCCGACCAGAGTGACTGTCTCCGCCTCTGTAGCCCGTTCCCAGCGGACGTCGAGCTGCCACAGAACCCGGAACCACCGCAGGGCAGCGTGGCAATACGATCGGATCGTGCGAGGACTGTAGTCACCGACAGCCATGAACCGGACCCACGCGCTCACGGCCTCGACGACGTCGCCATCCTCGTCGAGCACCAGGTAGGGCTCCTCTGGCCCCGACCCGACGTCAATCCGACCCACCCGCGCCAACTCGATCTCACCGGACCGAAGGCCACGCCGAACCGGGTCTTCTGGGATGATGCCGCTCACGCCAAGCTCCTCGCAGGTCGCCAGTCAGGAACTGCACTACCGGCTTATCAACGTGCGGCGTCGTGGGTACCGACACCACGCCGATGGTGCAGATAACTCACCA
>NZ_QBUG01000019.1 GCF_003058225.1 Promicromonospora sp. AC04 | reverse complement strand
CCATCGCGTCCAGTCCAACCTCGCGTGTGTCGCCCTGGGCCACCGTGTTCGTGGCGATCAGGCCGAGGGTGCCCTTCGTCTGCAGGAGTGAGGTCGCACGGAGGAAGAAGTAGGCAACGAGGTCGGCACTGCCACGTCGCCCCGTGGCAATGAGGTTGACGAACCAATCGCGTACATCGGTTCCCATGGCCCCAGTCAGCTTCTGCCCGCCGAGAAACGGCGGGTTCCCGATCACCGCGTCGAACCCACCCCTCCCGCCGTACTCGTTCCCGAGCACGTCAGGCACCGCAAGCGCCCAGTGCAGCGGGTTCCACCGGTCATAGTCTGTGACGACCGCGGGCTTGAGTCCCGTATTGATGATGCCGTCGAGCATCGCCGGGTCGGCGCAGTCGGCGTCGGGCACGAAAGCCTTGTCGGCTGCGATCCGCAGCGTGTCGTAGGCCTCGTTGAGCTTCTTGCCGGGTTTGCCGCCGTGACGCAGTCCGGCGGCGACGACTCCGTCGGCCACCTTGCTCAGGGTTGCGGAGCGTTCGTGGATGCGCTCGAGCAGACGGCGCTTGGCCTTGGCCGAGCGGGCGGGGTCGTTCTCCTCGATCGGGCTAGCGAGGTCGCGTCGGGCCTCGATGACGTCACGGATCACACCGCGAACATCGAGCATCTCGATTCCGGTGGCTTCGGAGCCCTCGCCGAACAGCGCGCCGGCGGAGAATCCCATCGTGGAATCGCCGTGGCCAGTGAAGGTCTTCGCTTGCGCGGGGTCGATGTGCATAGCTTCGAGCTGCTTGATGTCGGTGACGCCCAGCAGTGAGTTGCCGTGCAGCACCTTGTCGTCCACGAAGGAGAACGGCTGGCCCGGGTCGAGTGACACGAGCCAGAGCGACAGCTTGCACATTTCGACGGCCATGCCGTTGATGTCGGCCCCGTACAGGCAGCTGGCCACGACCTGGCGTCGGGCGCGGATCTCTAGCTCACGCGGAGTACCGGTGGCGATCCCTTCGGCGTGCCAGGCCTCCACGAGCTTCGCAGACAGGTATTCGGCGGCGGCCACGAGGAATGCCCCGGAACCGCAGGCGATGTCGGCGACCTTGAGGTCGAGGATCTTGTTCCAGCGGATGAGCTTCCACTGGTCGCGATCAGCCGTCTGGTGCGGGCCTGGCGAGTAGACGAGCGGCTCCAGGGCGTGCAGCACGACCTCCTGCGCCAGCGACTTGGGCGTGTAGTGGGCGCCCGAGTTCGCGCGCGATGGCGTCTCGACCACAGCGAGACCACCCGGCTGGATCACGACCGGCCGGTCGCGCAGGTCGCGCCGGATGATGCCGACGTAGGGACGCAGGCGTGCGAGCAGTTCCTCGTCGCGAGTCACCGCGAGGAGGGCACGCTCGGCGTCGTCGGGTAGAGCAACAAGGGCCTTCTTGAGGGCGGTACCGCTCTTCGTCTTTGCGCCGGTCTGGTTCTTCTTCAGCCAGTCGAGCAGGACCGTGACGAAACGAACGTCGTCGCCCGCCTCCTCGTACAGATCGTCCAGTAGGCCGAGGGGAACCTCGGGCTCTTCGCCGTCCTTCCCGACCAGGCCGACCGTGATCTCAGTGACGTCCTCGGCCGTGTAGCCCAGCAGGCCCTCGTAGATGTAGCCGATCTGCTCCACGTCGATGTCGCGGAACGAGATGCGCCGACGCTCGTTGCCGACCGTCGCGTACTGGACGGATCTGAGGACCTCGAGCATCACGCGGTCGCTGGCGGTCACGGCGAGCGCGCCGTCATCGGATACCGCGGTCAGGAAGGCGAATCGCTCCGTGTCGAAGAGCGAGCCGCCATAGGCAGGCAGCCGCATGTCTTCGGTATTGACGCCCGAGTACAGCGCCTGCGAGGTCGCCAGCAACCGGTGCCAGGTGTGGTGCGTGCCGTCCAAGGCCTCGGCGTTCTCGTCCTGGAAGCGGGCCTCCAGCACATCGAGCTGGTCGCTGATGCCATAGCCCTCGGTGAACAGGGCGCTCTGCGGCATCATCGAACGTTCCTCGGCGAACAGGAGGAACACGACCCGCATCATCGCGGTCACGGCACCCTCGTAGACCTGATCCCGGTCATCGGGGAGCGGATCGACACGGCCTGCCTCGCGGGCGCTCATCGCGGACTCCGAGAATGCGGAGACCAGAAGTTCGACCGCGCGGCGCACCTGGGTGCCCAGTGCCACGGTGATCTCTTCGGCGGCAGTAACGGACTCCCGGAACAGAGCAGGGAGGCGGTCGAACTCCGCACCACCGAGCACGCGCTTCGGCTCGATCAGCGCGAAGAACGCGTCGCGGACCGCACCCTCGTCGATCCAGGTCTGGGAGTCGACAATGCCTGACGCGGTCATCACGTCGGTCTGCGCGGAGACGATGGCCCACCAGCGGCCATCGGTCACGACGCCCAGCGGGTGACCGGAAGTGCGCAGGATCGCGTCCATGCGGTCGATCGGGCTCGCCGACCAAGCGTCGTCGTACGGATCACGAAGCGAGGACACCGGGTCCACCACGAGGACGAGTGCACCGACGTCCTGGCCCCGCACGACAGCTCCCGTCGCCTCGACGGTCACGGCGTGGTCGGGTGAGGCAGCGCGCGGTGCGCCGTCGGGCAGCGAAGCCAAGTCCCAGGTGAGGAACGTTCCCCAGCCGGCCACATCCCGGAGAACTGCGGTGATCCACTTGTCGCGGGCGCCGCGGTACTCGGCGAGCGCGACCTCGTCGCCGGGCCTTGTGAACCAGTCGTCCCAGGCACGGTCCATGTCGGGCTTGGCGTCGCGGAGTGCCGCCTTGGCCGCGTCCGAGAGGTGACCGATGCCCTGCGGCCAGACACGCTTGAGGGCGGGGACCGCCACGAACGGTCCCTCGCGGTCGACCAGCTCCAGCCAGCCGCGGTGGCGGTCGGTGACGTTGGTGGTGCGGCGCGTGTAGGCGCGGGTCATGCGAGGTCTCCCTGCTGGGCGTCGGCGGGCGTGACAGCGAACACGACGGCTGCGGCCGAGACGTATGGCTTCACGTCGGTATACCGCTCGCGGATGCCCGCAACCTCGCGAGCCTCCTCGGCGGCGAGCTCGGCGAGGCGGTCCTCCATGGCGCGGATATCCCGTTGGAACTGACGCTTTTCCTCGTCGAGCGTGAAGAGCGCGGCCGCCGATTCCCTTTCCATCTCGCGCAGGCGCGCCAGTGACTCCGTGAGGTTGCGACGGAAGGCCGCGAAGATCTCGCGCGCGCGGTTCACATCTGCCTCCTCGCGGTGCCTGAGGCTCTCTGTGACCGAACTCTGCTTCCGTTCGGCGGCCTTGCGCATGGCGTCGTCGAGGCGATCGCGGAGGCCGCGCTCGGGCGCGTTCCACTCGGCGGCCAGACGATCGCGAATGGGTGCTGCTGCGAGGGCAAGATCGGACAGGTCGAGGGTCTGCTCCACCAGCGCCTCAGCCTTGGCCTCCGCGAGGACGCGGCCCTTGACGCGGATGCCCGCGAGAAATACCTCCTCATGCAGGCGCAGGCCACCCCGCCCCACCAGGACAAGGCGAGCCACTGCGGCGACGCAGGACTGCTCGATGTCGTCGACGACCACGGCCGTCACGCGGTTCATGGAGGACTCGACGCTGAACAGAGACGAGCGCAGGATGCGGCTCGCCTTCTGCATGAGGGCGTGGCCGAGGTGGACGTGGACCACGTCGTCGTTCATAGCCTCCAGTGCCGCTTCTGAACTGAACGTGATGGGACGGTTGACTCCGGGGGCAAGGCGAGTGGAGAGACCACGCAGGGCGGTCTGCCAGCTCTGGCCGAGGTTCGGGACCTCGAAGACCGGCTCGTCGGTGTCCTGGGACGGCACCTCGCGGAGGGTGGGTTGGTTTGTCAGCGTCAGAGCCGTGTCGAGCACCCGCCGGGAGTTGTCCGACGTGAGATGCATGCGCTCCTTGAGCGTGTCGTACTGGGTCGCCAGCCGGGTCAGCGCGCTGTTGAGCTCAACAGACCCGGCCATAACCTGGTTGACGGCGTCCTTGTCCTGGGTAAGTGGCCGACGCGGGGACACGTCGATTCGGCCGAACTGGTTCTGGATCTCGGCGTCGATCACGGGATTCACAGAGCCGAGGTCGCCCTTGACTGTGGCGACCTTCTCCGCGATCCGGCGCATGAAGTCCATGTCCTCGCGGTATGTGCCCGTGCCACGCTCGGGGAAGAACTGCACGATCTCCGGGTTGTGGGTCTGGCCGTACCGGTCGATGCGCCCGATCCGCTGCTCCAAGCGCGACGGGTTGAACGGCACGTCGAAGTTCACCAGTCGGTGGCAGTGCTGCTGGAGGTCGATCCCCTCCCCTGCAGCGTCCGTGGCCACCAGGACGCGGATCTTCTCCCTGCTCGGGTCGGCGTTGAAGCGAGCCCGCGTGAGTTCGCGCTCCTCGGTATCCGTAGATCCCTGGATCGTCGCGAGGCGCTCTGCGTCGTAGCCGCGCTGGCGGAGGTTCTCGACGATCCACTCGAGCGTGTTCGCGTATTCGGTGAAGATGACGACGCGCTCGTTGGTCCAGTCCTTGTCCGTACGGCAGGTGCCGTTGAGCCAGCCGATGAGGGCAGTGAGCCGGGAGTCTGGCTTCTGGGCGTAGCCGAGGCCCCACTGGACGAGGCTCTCGATCTCATCCTGAGATGCTGTGACCAGCGGGTCGGCAGCCTTGGACTGGCGCAGGGCGTTGAACTCCGGATGCTCGAACGCGCCCTCTTCCTCGTCATCCTGGTTGCTGCCGAGCACCTCGGAGTAGTAGTCGTCCTCCTCGTCCTCCCACTCGGAAGTGCCGCTGAACTGCGCGTCACGGTAGCCGGCCAGGGTGGTGCCAAAGGCGTACGGGCTGGAGAGGAAGCGCTTCTTGAGGAGCATCGAGACGATGTCGCCTGAGCGCTTCTTGCCGTTGGCGCGCGCGCTGTCCTCAAGGATCTTGGTGAGCCTCTCGAACTGCTGCTGCTCGTCGGCTGCAGGCTCAAAGGGGATCTTGGAGAGCTCACGGGTCTTGAAGTTCTTGGCCTCGATGTCGCCCTTGAGCCGCCGAACCGTAACCTCCTTTAGCGCCTTCGGATCCACGGAGGCGCCGCGGCTGAAGCGGCGGTTGTCGATCATCTCCAGCAAGGCCGTGAAGGACTCGCTGTGCCCGTTGTGGGGGGTGGCGCTGAGGAACAGACGGTGCTCGCACGTCTTGGCGAGCTCGCGGACCGCAACCGTGCGCTTGGAGTCGATGGCATAGCCACGGGCCTGGCCCACGCTCGTGGGGCTGGACGGTGCTACGTGGTGCGCCTCGTCCACCACCAGCATGTCGAAGGCGTAGCGGCGGGCGCTGTTGACCTTGCCGACGCTTGCCGTCGCCTCTCGGAGCAAACGCTGGGCGCGGACACCCGGGAGCCACGCCATGCTCACGATCACGCGCGGGAACAGGCGGAACGGATTCGCGTTGAGCCCGTGCGAACGGCGGACCTGCGACATGAGCTCGCTGTTGACGATGACGAACTCCAGGCCGAACTTCTCGCGCATCTCGTCTTGCCATTTCAGAGCCAGGGAAGGCGGGCAGACGATGACAACACTGCGGGCACGGTGGCGGAGTAGTAGCTCCTGGATCACGAGGCCGGCCTCGATCGTCTTGCCGAGGCCCACGTCGTCCGCCAGGAGAAGGTTGGTACGCGGAGCCTGGAGCGCGCGGCGGAGCGGCTCGAGCTGGTAGGCCTCGACGTTCGCACCCGAGCGGAACGGAGCCTGGAATTCGTCCGGGTTCGCGGACGTGATGGCCCCCCAGCGGACTGCGTCCACGAAGGCCGCAAGACGATTGGGATCGTCGAACTCCTCCGCAGCGATTCGTTCGGGGAGACCCTGATCGGGGGCCACAGAGTGCCCGACCTCGAGTTCCCAGACGACGCGGAGTTCCTCGCCAAGACGGTCCTCGTCGAGCGACTGGAGTGCCACGACGTGATTGCGTGTCGGGTGTGCCTCGTCCGCTGGGCTCCGCAGGAGACCCTGCTCGCGAACGTCCGCCACAGCCCACGTGGAGCCACGGACCTGAACGATCTGGCCGGGCTCGGGAACGGGCGGCAAGCCCGTGGACACGGATGATCCCTGGTCAGTGGCAACAGTCACGCCGTCGATGCTAGTTGTCCATGGCGATCGTGCGAGAGCAAAGCGCCTGGCGGGAGGCAGGATCACCCGCAAATGGCAGAGCACAGCGTGACCTTCGCCGTCGTGGCGAGGGCACCGCTACGAACCACATCCGACGTCTTTGCCTCGATCACCGACCAGTTCGGTGACCGAACCTTGGTCTTCGTGAAGTCACGCCAGGACAGCGCGGAGCTCTTCACCGACAGGAACCACGCGCCAACCGCCCGCGCCCAGCTCCGCGGACGTCTCCGCTGAGATCTCGAACTCGGCCGCGACCTTCCGGGCCGGCCAGCCAATCGGGACGGGGATGCCGTCCGCGCCTTCGCCACCGATCTCAGGGCGTGGCAGTCCCATCGCAGCAATGCGAACCAGCACCGCCCGTTCCTCGTCCGTCGCAAGAGCGTGGAGGTCCCTCCAGTCGTCGGGCAGGTCCGTAGCAGTCTGCGAGACCTGGCTCGCATCGAACCGGCGGATCGCCTCCGTGAAGGTCTCCGCAGTGGCCTCGTCCATCCAGTACTGCACCGGCGGCCCCTGGATCCAACGCGAGGGCAGGTAATGCCCCGTGCGGGCGGCGAACCTGCCCGGCCAGGCAAGGACGCCCGCGACGACTTTGCCGTCGCTGACGACTCCTGCACGTTCGGCCAACTTCGGGATACCCACAGGGTCCGGTGACGCTTCGATCAGCGCGCTGAAGAACCTCCGTGCAGGGGTGCTGAGCGCAGCCCAGAACTCGGTGGCTTCTTCGACGTTGGTCTCGACGTCCCACCAGGCGAGCTCACCTGCCTTGGCGTCCGGGCCCGGCTTCTCTCCTCGGAACACAGCACGCACATCGGCCAAGGTGCGCCCGTCCTCAAGGCGCCAGAACGTCCAGCCGTTCGTGACGCTGCCTTTGACGTGCTTACCTGCTGCAGATGGGCTGTTGAAGACCGCCCCACCGACATCGAGCGCTCCGCTCGGCGTGACAGCGGCGAGAGCGTCCGCCCAGCTTCCAGTGCGAGCCTTGAGGACCGTACCCGGCGCGAGCAGGCCGGCCGTGACAAGGTCATTCACCTCGACCCAGGACTGCACACTCGTCCTGGAGTCGGTGATCTCGCCCGTGTGCCCGGCCGGCACGGGCCAGGTGCGCAACACGATCTCGGTTATGTCCGCCGTACGCTCGCCGATGCGGGCCTCGTCCCAGCCGTCCGCGGAGGCCTCGCGGAGCCGCTGGTTCAGCTTGAGGACGTCATGCTGGGCAAGTTTGGCATACTTGCCGTTCCGGCCGAGCCAGCGCCCGTTGGACACTGCCGAGTTGAGCGTCGCCGTCAGAAGCGTCAGGTTGCCGAGTCGGTGTACGTGCGCAGCCCGCTCGGCGAGCGCCACCTCGCCGTCGACAGACCAGTGGGACTCCCACTTCTGCGGCAGCAGGTGCTCGATCGGGTATCCCCTGCGATCCACCTGGTGAGCGTGGTATTCGGCACGCAGATGATCCTCGACCGCTTCCAGCACCATCCGTAGGCGCGCCCGTGGATACCGCCGGTAGGCCGGCGCGGTGGACAGGTAGGCCCGGATCTCGGCGTCGCCCGGCCAGTAGGAGCTCGCGACCTTCTGCCCCCGCAGGAAATGCTCCACGGTCTCGCCCAGGTCCTCGGGGCCAGCAGCGCGCGCGGTTCGGATGAGATTCGCGACGACAGCCCCGAGGTTGCTGGTGGTCAGGCGAAGCAGGCTGCGCCGCACCACCCAACTCTCGACCACGCCGATCACCCGATCGATCACCGGCTGAGGCAGGTACCGGCCGGGCTCGTACAGCCAGAGCAGCACAGGCTTGAGCAGCTCGATCCCGTTCGCCTGCATTCGGTAGACGTTCATCTCCGTGACCGTGAGGTTCCGGTCGGGATCCGCGGCCGCCGTCGTCCACGCCTCGTACTGCTCGGCCTGCGCCTTGATGGCTCGCAGCAGGTCGATCATCTTCTGCTTCGACTCGTGCTCGACGAAGTGCTTGAACCTCGTGAACGTTGACTTGGTGGGGATCTCCTCGGCCACCCTTGCGACCAGCCACTGGTTCAGGAAGAGCGCTCCGCGGGTGTAGGTCACGCGCCCGACGGCGAGCTCCTTCTCCCAGAATTTCGATTCGAACGGCCAGTCCTCGGCGTACACCTTCGCGGTATCCGCGCCGTCTGACTCCAGCTTCTGGAACACGAAGTTCTTGATCAGGTCAGCCGCCGTCAGCGGCGTGCCTCGCGCATTCAAGGTCTCGAAGATCTCCTGAGAGTTCTCGTTCACCTGCAGGTCGATCACCACGATCTGCAGGCCCTGCTGCAGCACGTGCGCCAGGGCCTGCGCACGCTGAGCGAACTCCGGAGCGTCGACGGGACCGGGGCCGAGCCACATCTGCACCTCGCTCATGAAGTACCGGTGCGCACTCGCCAAGCGCGACGTCGCGTGCGTCAGTCGCTCATGGTCGATTGGCGGGTCGGCTCGCATCACCTCTTCAAATGCGGCCCGGTCCCGGTTCGTGTGCCGGATCTTGAGGCGGTCAGACTCGTCCTGGACGAAGCTCGCCGAGTTGTGCGTCAACGTCTCCATCTGCGATGCCAGGTGATCCTGCCCGGCTTCTTCGAACACGGCCGCGGCCGCGTCCATCAGCAGCTGGAGCGTCGTCAAGCGCTGCTGGCCATCGATCACGTTTCGGGCCGGCACAGAACCCACCGACGTCTCCTGCACCTGCAGCACAACAGCTCCCAGGAAGTGCGCCGCCGTGCGGAAAGGGTCGTTCAGCCGCAGCTCCGCCATCCGCCGCACATCGGCCCACAACGGAGCCCACTGCTCCGTCTCGTCCCACACATACGGACGCTGGAACAGCGGCACCACCAGGTGGTGTGGCAGGTTGAAGATCTCCATCGGCGTGCGGATGTTGGTGTCCATGCGGACACGCCCCCTCGGATCGACTACAGCGATCGTGCCCACGGATACGACTTGCCGCAATCGCCGTCGTCCGGTTCATCCCCTTCGGCCATCGCCATCGAACGTGATCCGCACGCTCACGTCAACGAGCGATGTTTAACCCCTTCAACCTCGATCTCACCCACCGGCGCGCCTGCGGCCGTGCCGTGGCCTGTCTAGATTGACGAGTGTGCCCTACGCCCGAACTCACTACTGAGCCGAATGAAGGAAACGTCGTGACAGACCTGACGGCCAAGGAACGCCAGATCCGCGGGATGGACGAGCTCGGCACCGCGCTCACGGGTCTGGTGGACCGGCGGATGACCGCCGCCGCGCACGGCAAGCCGTGGGGCGCGTTGTACGAGGCCAAGGAGACGGCCCGGCGCGGGCACACCTACACAGTGAACCCGAAGGACCCGCGAGTGCTGCTGCGGATCCTCCGTTACGAGCGGGCAGTGTTCACCGAGGTGGACACCACGCAGCGCGCGTGGGTCGACGAGCTGATCCAGGCGTCGAACCGTGCCGCGCACACGCAGTCGATCAGCGACCGTGATGCCGACCGTGCCCTCGACACGATGGCCTTGCTGGCCGAGTCGCTGGATCTCGACGACGCGCTGGAGTCGATCACATCGTTGCGAGCAACTGCGTCAGCGGCCCGATCCGAACCAGCAGCAGTCTCTTCCTACGCGGCTCCGACGAAACCTCGATCGGCCGAGCCCAGCACGACTGTCACTAGGAAGGTGCAGGGCACTCGACTGATGCTCGACACCGAACTCCCTGGCTTACGGCTGCTCACCGCGCGTTTGGGTGATCTCGACGTCGTGGTCGGCGTCCGCGAAGCGATCAACTATGCACTGGTCCACAACGGGATCTCCCCAGTCGCCAAGGCCGTGCTGCACAATCGCGGCCCCGAAACCGCGCGCGACCTGCGGCTCACGTTCTCGATCGAGAGCCCGCTCCCGGACTCCCCATTGGCGGCTCCACTGGTCGTGGAGGTCGGTGACGTCGCGCCAGGCGCACGGGTCGAGGTCCCCACCAGCCGGCTCGCCTGGCGGCTGACCAGCACGCCGTTCGTCGTATTCGACGAGTCGGTCCCGACCGATGTACATCTGACCGCCGAGACGGCGGCGCTGACGTTCTCCGACAGCACGACGGTCCGGCTCCTGACCATCGACGAGTGGTGGGCGCGGAGCCTGCACGAGACGCTGGCGGCATTCGTGCGCCCGAACGACCCCACGGTCCAGAGGATCCTGGACACCGCCAGCGGGCTGCTCACCGAACGCGTCGGCACCCCCGCGCTGGACGGTTACCAGACCGGTCCGGAGCGGGTGCACCAGATCGCCGAAGCGCTCTATGACGCCCTGGTCGCGGCCGAGATCCGGTACGTCCAAGCGCCACCCAGCTTCGAAGGGACCGGCCAACGCATTCGTAGCCATGGTCAGGTGCTTGACGACCGGTACGGCACCTGCCTGGACCTGTCCGTCCTCTATGCGGCCGTGCTAGAGGCCGCCGGCCTGCACCCGGTCATAGTGGTGACGCAGAACCATGCCTTCGCCGGGTATCTCACCGAGGACGCTCAGCTCCCGGACGTCGGCGTCACACAGCCCGGAGCGATCGCCACTATCATGGATTCCGACATCCTCGAGGTGGTCGAGACGACAGCGGTGTGCGCCGGCGACGAGCCTGTCAGTTTCGACGCGGCACGTGGCCACGCCCGCCGGTGGCGCACCACAGGTCTCCAGGAGATCGAGTATCTGCTGGACGTCCACGCAGCTCACCGCATCGTCAAGCCACTGCCCAACCTCCGGTTCGAGGGTGGACAACGGGTGATCGAGGTCATCAAGGAGGCGCCGGTCGTTCACGCGCGCCGCACGCCGTCCGGCGAGGCCGACGACCAACGCACCTCCACCACGGTCCCGCCAAGGGTGGACCGGTGGCAGCGCTCGCTGCTCGACATGACCTACCGGAACCCATTGCTCAAGCTGAAGAAGTCCTCGTCGATCCCGGTGCACGTGCCGACCGACACACTGGCCCAACTGGAGGACGTCGTCGCACAAGGGAACCGGCTCGCCCTCGTGCCGCACGACGAGCTGGCTGACCTCCTCCGAGCCCAGGGCGCGCGCACGGCTGCCGACGTCGACGCCGACGCCCTGCGGCGGATCCTGATCGAGGAGAACCGGCTCTTCACAGCGACCAGCAGGCTGGAGTACCACCGCAAGCTCCGCACCCTGGCGCGCAAGGCGAAGACCACACTGGAGGAGACCGGCACCGACAGCCTCTACCTCACGATCGGCACACTCGAATGGTCGGAGCGCGGTAAGGAGGGCATTGCGCCGCTCTTCCTCGTCCCGGTGAAACTCGTCGGGGGGCGGGGGCTGACAACGTTCACGCTTGCTCTCGACGAGACGCGACAGGTCGAGCCGAACTACTGCCTCGTCGAGAAGTTGCGAGTTTCCTGGGGCGTGACCGTACCCGAGCTCACCGACCCAGGTCAGGACGAGTCGGGGATCGACGTCGAGGGCGCGCTCGCCGCCGTGCGTTCCGCGCTGCTGCGCAAGGGCCTGGTCGACTTCCACGTGGAGGAGACTGCTCACCTCACGCTGGTCCAGTTCTCGACCCTCGACATGTGGCGCGACCTCGTGGACGGTTGGCCGTCATTCCTCGAGCGCCCAGCCGTGCGGCACATGGTGGAGACCCCGGGGCAACCGTTCCTCGACGACGTCGCACCACCCCTGCCCGACCCGGCGGCCGAAGCTAAGGCGTACCTGCCGATTCCCGCCGACGGTTCGCAAATCGAGGCGATCCGCTGGGCAGCGGCCGGCAAGTCGTTCATCCTTGAAGGCCCACCGGGCACCGGCAAGTCACAGACGATCACCAACCTCATCGCGCACCTGCTCGCCGAAGGCAAGAAGGTGCTGTTCGTTGCCGAGAAGCAGGCTGCGCTCGATGTCGTGAAGCGACGCCTGGACCAGGTCGGACTCGGTACGTTCAGCCTGGACGTGCACGGCAAGACCCAGACGGTCCAGGCCGTCCGCCAGCAGATCCGCACCGCGATGGAGGCACGCACCGAGTCGTCGTCGAGCTGGGAGACCGCCAGGGCGCAGTACCGCAACCTGGTCGACTCGCTGTCCAATTACCCGCGGCTGCTGCACGAGCCCGGTCCGGTGGACGTCTCCGCCTGGGAGGCCCGGCAGGTCATCCTAGAGCTGAGCGCCACGGCCGGCGGCGTTGAGCCATCCCTTGTCCCGCGCGCCGTCGCACAGGGTGTGACGCCTGTTGCGGACGTGTACGACGCCGCGCAGGACTTGGGCGGAGCGCTGGGCCGGCTAGGCGCCGCGCCCGCGCGGTCGCCGTGGCGTCTAGCCGGTCCCATCGACCCCGCGCACCTTGACCGGCCGGGCGTCGCAGCAGCCCTGGAGCGGCTCGTTTCGGCCGACCACGCCACGGTGGGCCCCGTTCGCAACCTGACTGACCGGGCGCAGACGCCCGAGGAGTTCCATGCTGTGGCTCGCTGGATGGAGTCCCTGCGTGCGGGCGTTGGCCGGTCCGCCTCGGAAGCCCGTGAGATCGTCACCCCACACTGGCACACGAAGGCCCAGGAGGTCCGCACTGCGATCGAGGCATTCCGGACGGCGTGCGGACCGCGTCTTGCACCGTTCGCCCCGCAGGCTGTAGCCCTCGGCCTGGACACCTTCACGCAGCGCGCTACCGAGGCCGACAGCAAGCTGTTCGGCAAGAAGAAGCGCCGCCGCGCGATCATCACAGACCTCGCCGCCGTGCTGCCCGGCGGCGAGGCGTCGTTGCCGCTCAAGCAACTCTCGGCCGCGCTGCAGCAGCTCGCCTTGGTGCGCGGCGAGCTGAACCGGCTCACTGACTTCGTCCGGAGCCTGCCCGGCGTCGATCTTCCGTACCAGTGGAACCCGCTCGACCCGACCCACATGCACGTCGTGGAGCGCGCGATCACCGCTCTGGAAGACGCCAATGCGCTGTGGGCGACCCTGGGCAGAGGCCGACCGGACCACGAGGCCACGCATGAGGTCATCGACGCCACCTACGACAAGATCCGCGACACCCACTCGGCTGACCAGATCACTCCGGGCTCCGTCGTGCACGAGCTGGGCGCCGCGTGGAGCTCCTACCTGACGGCACTCGGCACAACGCCGGACGACCTGGCGTACTGGTGCGACGGCCGCCCGCGCGGTACCGCGACGGCCGAGAGCCTGGGCGACTGGCAGTCTGACGCGAGCGGGAACTCGTTAGTGCGCCTGCAGCGGTGGCTGGCTGTACGCGGCGCTGTCGAGCGGCTCACCGATCTCGGCCTCGCCGACGTAGCGGGGCGGGTACGCGACGGCAGCCTCAGCAGCACCGACACCGAAAACGCCGTTCGCCTCGGGGTCGCACGCGCGATCCTGACCGAACGCCTGGAGACGACCGGGCTCGAGGCATTCGACGATGCCGAACGAGCGCGGCTCATCGAACGCTTCGTCGCCACCGGCGAGGACGCGCGGGGACGACTGCTCACCGAGCTGCCCGCACGCATCGCGGCCGCCCGCACGATCGACGTCAGCCAGCCCCGCGGCAAGGTCGCCGACCTCGGCGCCCAGCTCTCTCGCCGGCGGGGCGGCCTCTCGATCCGGCAGCTGCTGGACCAGTTCGGGCCGATCATCACGCAGGTCACCCCCTGCTTCCTGATGAGCCCCAGCTCGGTGGCCAGATTCCTGCCGCCGACCGCCGTGGATTTCGACGTAGTCGTATTCGACGAGGCGTCGCAGATTCGTGTCCCGGAAGCAGTCGGCGCGATGGGACGCGGTCGGTCGGTGGTCATCGTCGGCGACTCGCAGCAGATGCCGCCGAGCTCGACCTTCGCCTCGTCTGCCGGTGACGATGAAGACGCCGACGATGCCGAGGCACGGCTGGTGCCGCGCGACCTGGAGTCGATCCTCACCGAGGGCGTCGAATCGCGACTGCCGCGGCTGCTGCTGTCCTGGCACTACCGTTCACGCGACGAGATGCTCATCGCCTTCTCGAACAAGACCTACTACGAGGGCAGGCTCTCCAGCTTCCCAACGCCGCCCGGGCGCACCGGCGGTGCCGCGATCGATCTGCGCGGGGTCGAGGGCCAGTGGGAGGGCGGCGGACGCGGCGCGGCTCGTGTGAACCGCGCCGAGGTGACCGCCGTCGTTGAGGAGATCTCGGCGCTTCTGACCGAGGATCCTGACCGCACGATCGGTGTGGTGACCTTCAACACCCAGCAACGTGACCTGATCCTCGACCTGCTGGAGTCGCTGCGTGTGACCTCAGCCGCAATCGAGGCGGCGTTGTCCCGTGCCAACGAACCCTTGTTCGTCAAGAACCTCGAGAACGTCCAAGGCGATGAACGCGACGTCATCCTGTTCACGCTGGCCTTCGCCAAGGACAGCCGCGGACGGGTTCCACTCAACTGGGGCCCGCTCAGCAGGACCGGCGGCGAGAAGCGCCTGAACGTGGCCGTGACCCGCGCCAAAGAGCATGTGACGATCTTCGCGTCTTTCGACCCGCACGAGCTGGACCTGTCGACGTCGGGCTCACAGGGCCTCGCCGACCTCAAGGACTACCTCCTCCTGGCTCAGCACGGCGCGGAACGGGCAGGGCTGCAGCGGCCGACAGCACGCGACTGGCATCTCGCCGAGATCGAGCGGGCGCTGCGCGAAGCCGGGCTTGAGGTCCGCACAAGTATTGGGCTGTCGGACTTCACGGTCGACCTGGCCGTCCGCGTCGAGGACCGTCCCTGGGTCGCGATCCTGCTCGACGGCCCCGTCTGGGCACAGCGGACCAGCGTCGGTGACCGCGACGGGCTACCTCGGTCCGTGCTGACCGACCAGATGGGCTGGTCACGAGTCGAGCGGGTCTGGTTGCCGACCTGGCTCCGCGAACCCGACGCCGTCGTTGCCCAGGTACTCGACGCTGCGAAGGCCGCCCAGGACCCTCCGCCGCGAACCGACCGTCGAGCTCTCGGTGCAGCTGCCGTCGCAGCGGCAACCGCCGTGGTCCAGACCATCGACGACGTCCTGTCCTCAGCCACACAGGCAATTGATAACGCAGCAGGCCGGGTGCTGCTCCAGGCGCACCAGGCCGCATCCCCCACCGCTCCTGCGCTAGGCGGTGAGACTCGGCTCCCCGAGGGTGTAACACGGTTCCAGCCTGCCGACGCCACACCCCGACTCTCCCGGGACATATTGGACGCGACCGGTGCCCAAGCCCGAGAGCTGATCCGCCAACAGATCCGAGACGTCGTGGGGGCAGAGGGTCCTGTCGTCGTGGACCGCCTGCTCAAGACGGTAGCGAGTAGGTTTGGCCTGGCCAAGCTGCACAGCACGCGCAAGGAACACCTCCGTCAGGCGATCCCACGCGGCATGGTCGTCGTCGCAGCCAACGGCGATCTCGTCGCCTGGCCCGAGAACACTCGGCCCAAAGAGGTCACGGGCTACCGCGTGCCCGAACCCGGAGGTCAACGCGAGCTCGCCGAAATCCCGTACCAGGAACTGCGCAACGCGCTCGTGCATGTCGTCCGCAGCGCCCATGGCATCACTGAGGAAGACGCTCTGCGCGAGACCGCGCGCGAGTTCGGGGTCAGCCGAGTCGCCGTCAAGGTCCGAGAGCGACTCCTTGGTGTCATCGCAAGTGCCGTCGAGGAGGGGCGGATAACGCGTAGCGGCAGGTACCTGGACGCGCGCTGAGGTGCTCGTCGCGACAACGCCCGTGGGTTCTCGTGTGGGACTGCCCCAGGTTCGTCACCACCACACCACCAGGTACGTCGTGAACCCTCTGGTCGAGACCGCTGCCCTACGCCCCGGGGTCGAGCTGACCCGGCTCGCCCACACGTGGTCGGCGTCCTGGCGTGACCGCCCTCTACTGCCTCACCAGGCGGCTCGTGTAGCCCTCGGCGACGAGGCGGTCGTACGCGGCCCGGACTTCTTCGGGGACATCGACCGGGATGGCGAAGCCAGCGTCGGCGTAGACCCAGAGACGTTGCGTGTCCCCAACGAGCATGTTCAGGACTCGCGACTCGTCACCGATGCTCGCGATGTAGTCGCCCAGTTCCTGACGGCGCGCGGAGCACACTACATCCAGTTCAGGCCAAACCTTCCGCACAGTCGCGTACGCGCGGCGCTGCTGGTACGGCCGGCTGACGATCGTCGCCGAGGCGACGGGGATGCCATCGCGCTCGAGCATCTCGCGGGTGAACGTGAAGTTCTCGCTCGTGTTCGTGGCCTTAGGCTCGATCAGCAGTGCACCGCGCGGGACGCCCAGCTCTTCTGCGCGCTCCGTGAAGTGAACAGCCTCGCCACGCGGGAACACGCCGATAGTGGTGGGTGCGTTCGCGCCGGTAAACACGATCAACGGGAACCGGCCCTGGTGGAACAGCTCAGCGGTGTGCTCTGCCACGCCGATGTCGTGACTGCCGAGACCGATGCCGACGTCCGTCGCCCGGGGCTCGTCATCGATCTGGTGGAAGTCCCAGAGAGTCAGGGCGTCCGTCATCACGGCAGGCGAAAGCATGCGCGTCATTCTGGCACGCAGGCCACGTTGGCCCGCCGCCCCCTCCGACCCCAGCAAATACCAACGACCGCCAATAAGCCGATCGCTACGATGACGTCATGCCCACCGCCACCCAGCTCGTCGCCTTCCTCGCGGCGTCCGTCATCTTCATCGCTCTGCCCGGACCCAGCGTCCTCTTCGCGATCGGCCGGGCGCTGACGGTCGGACGCCGGGACGCGCTCCTGTCGGTGACCGGCAACGCGCTGGGCCTGCTCGTCCAGGTGGCCTGCGTAGCGATCGGTCTGGGTGCGCTGGTCGAGGCATCCGCCACCGCCTACACCGTGCTCAAGCTCGTCGGCGCGGGATACGTGATCTACCTCGGGATCCAGGCGATCCGGCACCGCGCCGACGCCCGGCTCGCGATGGCCGCACCCGACAAGGCACGTCCGGCAGGTCCATGGCGCGCGGTCTCGGCCGGTTTCACCGTCGGCGTGACCAACCCGAAGACCATCGTGTTCTTCGCGGCCTTCCTCCCGCAGTTCATGAACGACGCCGCACCCGCGACGCCGCAGCTCCTGTTCCTCGGACTGCTGTTCGGCGCGCTGGCCCTCGGCCAGGACTCGATCGTGACGTTGATCGCCAGCCAGGCCCGCACGTGGTTCTCCCGCAACCCGAAGCGGCTCGACCACCTGAGCGTCACCGGCGGAGTCGCCATGGTTGGCCTGGGCGCCGGCCTCGCGCTCGAGGGCAGCGCCAAGGCCTAAGCCCCGGATAGGTCCCGGCGAAGCAAGGCACGCAGGACGGGTACGACGCCGTTCTGCGCGATCGTCCCGGTTACCTCATCCGCAGCCTCGCGGACCGAAGTCGGTGCCTGGCCCATGGCTACCGAGTGTGCAGCCCAGGCCAGCATCTGCAGGTCGTTGACGCCGTCGCCGACCGCGACCGTCCGAGCCTCGCCCACCCCAAGCCGCTGACGAACGGCTTCCAGGGCACTGGCCTTCGACAGGCCCAAGGGCGTCACGTCAATCCAGTCCGGGCCGGCCGGGGTCGCCGTCACTCCGAGCGCCCGCACCGGCTCCAACAGGGTCGCGACCACACCCGGCGCGCGCAGGATCACCCGAGACGCGGGCACCGACCACAAGCCGTCGAACGCGACCAGGTGCTGCTGACCGTTGACGTCGCCGTCCGGGGCCCTCCGCGTGACCCGGTAGCCCCACCCGGTCTCCTCGACCGCGAGCTCGACATCGGGCATCAGGTCGCGAGCCAGGCGGGCGACCGGCTCGACGTCGAACGTCTGCGCATCCGTCACCGTGAACCCGTCCCGGGCCTCAGGGTCCAGGCGGGCGGTGACGGCGCCGTTGGACGCGACCAGCCAACCGCCGGACAAGCCGAGCCGTTCCGCGATGGGCAGGATGCCGACCAGCGACCGGCCTGAAGCCAGCACCACGTGGTGACCGGCAGCCAGGACGTCCCGGACAGCGTCGGCCGTCACCTGGGCGACGTCGGTCGTACCCTCGGGCACCAGGGTGCCGTCGATGTCGAGAGCGACCATCTGGGGCCCCGGCCGCGGCCCAGGGTCGGCGACGACGGTGCACGCGGCGCCGATCCGGGACAGCACATCGTTGACCGACCGGCGTCGTGCCGCCATCGCCGTCCCTGCGGCCAGGAGCACCCGGACCGCGCCGTGTTGTTCGGTCAGCGCGAGCAGCTCGCTCAACGTCATCAAGTCGTGCGGATCCTCGACCATGGACGCGAGCCCGAGGCCCTCCTGGACGGCATGCGCCTGGAGGGCAGCGCGCTGACGAGCGCTGACGATGGCGTCCTGGGCGCTGACATAGCCGACGGCAAGAGGTCTCGGGGTCATGGTGTCCTTGGCCGGCAGTGTGCCCATCGGCACCTGTCTTATCACCCTTCGGCGGCGTTCAGTGTCATGGCCACAGCCGCCGTCCCCCTGTTCGCCGTACCAGCCAGGGCTCTCCTGGCGGGCACGACACAGTCTCGACGCGCAGCATCACCGGTTCACCCACCGCGCCAGGAACATTCGACGGCCGCCGCAAACCACGCGTCGACCTGCGCAGACACCACCACAAGCCGGAGAACTTCCGGAGCCAGGAAGTTCAGCAGCGCGGAAAGCTCCCGGTGGCCAACTCCCGCTGGCAAGCTCTCCTCGGTCGTAGCCAGTCCGAACGGGTCAGTTGCGAAGCGTCGAGATCGGCGGTTGCCTCAATGTTTGCGGTCCCAGCCGATCGCATCGGCTGCGTGAGCTGCATACGTCAACATGTCGTCGAGCGCGAGGGTGGTCTCGCCGGTCTGGATGTCGACGTCGGGGATGTCGCCAACCAGGGAACGGTATTCCACGAGGGTCGACAGAGCGGCCTTGATCACCGGAAGTGCGAGGCCAGCGCTCAGCAACAGGTGGGCATCGGTCATTCCAGGTCCAATGCCCACGACGAGCACCGTCATATTCAACTCGGGGCTGGGCTGCGTCACGGTCACATTGACGGACCCGGCGGCGATGCTCATCGTCACCGGTTTTCGAGCTGCGCCTGCGGAAAGGTACGGTCGCAGCGGGTTGTCGAGATCGCCCTGCAACAAGGGCCACCATTCGTTGAACAGCGGGCCCGCATTGGCCATGAGGTACACGTTGCCGTCGTCCAGGTGCAGCAGCAGGGCGCGGAGCCGCAGTGGAGCCAAGTCGTAGTCGATGAGGCATCGATCGCTGGCCCGGCGGTACTGGACGCCGTCGATCTCGAGAGACGGTCGCGGGTCAGGGGCGAATCCCAGCACGAAGGGAATCTCGTCATCATCGAGGACGTGCGGAACAGCGTCGAACGTCAATGCCGACATGGTGTGCCTCCGCTTTCACTGCTGTGGTCAATCCTTGAGGGCGATCAGTCCGCCGACAAACTCGCGGACGCCCTTGGCGAGGTCGAGCAGCTCGTCCACTCGGACGCCGTCCATCACCCCCGAGCCGAGACTCGCCCCCGATGTGAACAGGGTCGACATTGCCTTGAGGCGACGCGACGTCCGGTCGGGACCGCCGAGGACGTCCAGGACGCCCGGAAGGTCGAGGTAGAAGTTCGTCGCCCGAATGACTGTCTGCAGCGCCGCCAGGATGAGCGCCTCGGCTTGTTGGGGGCCGATCCCCTCCCGCTGCGCACCCCGCAGCTCGTCGGCCACGATCCACTGCACCTTTCCGACCGCGTGCACGTTGGCCAAGACGCGGTGACCCGGCGTCCCCTTCTGGCTGTGCACGAGCATGGCGTAGGTCTCGGGCCAGTGCTGAGCCACGAGCTTCGTCACCTTGTCGCCGTAGTCGGCCCCGGACATGAGCTTGAACAGGACGTCGAAGGTCTGGTCGATGCTTGCAGCCAACAGGCTTGTCTCGTCGTCCTTCGGGATGACGTAGACGACCGCAGCGGCCACTCCAGGCACGCCCGTCACCTCGATGGCGACCTCTGTGAACCATGGCGTGTGGCAGGCCGTGACGCTTGGCGCGAGCTTCTCGACGACTCCGCTAGGGCGGTGTTGCGGCTGCATGAGGAACTTCAGCGGTGGCACCGGCATGGAGGAGTAGTCGATCCACATCGGATCTTCGATCGCTCGACGCTCGTCCGCCATGGGAGCCGCTCTTCCGTTCGAGCCCTGCCGCAATCGAAATGCCGACAGCGGGTTGGGCATCATTCGGGACCTGGCTGCGCAAGCGAGGCCGTAAGCCGACCGTAACGGTGAACTCGCAACATTGTGCCCTCAATGACGGCAATTCACCCCGACCCATGCTTCCTGGATGAACCTCGTCCGAAGCTTGTCCTCACCAGTCTGGTCAACAAACCCGCCTGCCTACCATTAGCCCCATGACCGACACCCCCATCGCCGTCATCGGTCCCGGAGCCATCGGCGGCCTCGTCGCCGCGATGCTCCAGCAAGCAGGGCACGACGTCGTAGTAGTCGCCCGCGCCAAGACCGCCTGGCAGATCACGGAGCACGGCCTCGACGTCGAGACCGACGCATTCGGCTCCTGGCACGCACCCCTGACCGCGACCATCGAGGTCCCCCACGGCGCCCGCGTGATCGTCACGGTCAAGGCCGAGGGCCCAATAGAATGACGGATTTCGTCAAGCGGTTTGTCCTCAAGTCCGGCTTCACGTCGGACGACGTCGATTTTGTGTCCATGCAACGTGGCTGGATTCTGAAGCAGGTGCAGAAGCACGAGGCTGGGGCCTACATCGACGTGTGGGTCACACTCGATCGCAAGACCGAGATTCACCAGGTCGACGACCGGCCGATCGGCACTCGCTACCTGCGGGTGCACGGGCCCGGCAGCAACGACGTGGCACAGCACATCCGGGAGGACTGCGAGCTCTGGTCCACACCGGAAGCCTTGACCGAGCTGCGCGGAACGAGTGTCGGGAACGAGAAGCTGATCTGCATCTACGCAGCGGCACTCGCCGCAGACGAAGCAGATGGTGAGCAGGTCACGCAGGAATTCCGAAACGTCGCGGGTGATCCCGATACAGGAGTTCGCCAGTCCTTGATCATCGCGACGGGCTACTTCCCATATGCAGGTCTCATCGAACTCGTCACCGATCTGCGCGATAGCGACCCCGTTGACCACGTAAGAAAGAATGCACAACTCCTCCTGGATGGCTTGTCCCAGGGGAAATGAGCTGGTGGCGCACCGGAGCCGGTGAAGATGGCCGGCAGCGGCCACCTGCAGTCCTTGTCGGCAACGACCGAGCGAATCCTCCTCGTCATCGTCAGTGCGCCGGTTGGCCCCGACCTCATGACTCGCCGGCGAACGGCAGCGCCTGACTACGCTCACACCGTGCCGCTACCCGTCACCGTCGCCCACCGACTCATCCAGCTCCGCCACCTGCTGGACCGCGACGCGGAGCTGGCGATGAATCACCAGGTCGGAACGCCGGCTGCGGAGCCAACCCCTGCCACTCACCCGGACCATGCCGAGGTACTCCGAGTCGCCGGCGGCTTCGTTCTCGGCGTCGTGCGGCTGAACGACGGACCGTGGCTGCCGGACTGGGACCCTTTCGCAGGCTTCTCCCCAGGACAGCACCCACCGCCAGGAACGTGGTACGTCGTCGGCGACGTGCACGACGTCGACCTGCTTGTCCTGAACGAGGACGACGGATCCGTCTGGCTCGTCGACGGCGAGCCCGGTGGCCATTGGCCTGACGGCACCGCGTATCGCCGCCTCAGCGACGACCTGGCCACGTTCCTGAACGACTTCGTACTCGGCTCGCGATACCACGAGCTCAGCGCGATCCCCGGCGACGACTGGGCCTACGTCACGGACCGGCTCGACGAACTGCATCCGCTCATGGAGTACGTCCGCTACGAGGCCACCGAGCCGACTCGACGCGGGACCTTTCCGGGCGTGTTCGCGCTGGCCAACGGGCTCGCCCACTCCCGGCGACTAACGCCAGAGGACTGGGCATGGTGGCGCACCCACAACGACCTCATGAACGACGCCTACCCCGATCCAGCATCCGTGGACTCAAGCGTCTACGACCGCGACCGGCATCCCGGCGCCCGCGCCTTCTTCCGCATCGATGCTCACCGCCTGCTCGACGTGACCCGCGGCTACCTCGACCTGCTCGACCGATACGACGTCGGCTGGCGCGAGATCCGCACGTACGACCCCGGCCGCATTCTCTACGTCGACGATGTTCAGGTCGTCGCCGAGCCCCACACTGTGGAGCGCTGACAACGTGGCTGCGGACGACGCGCTCCCTCGAACGCGCTCCGCCTTTCCGCGCCCACAGCCATGTCGGCCCGGAAGTGCATGAAGTCAGGTCAGGCGGTCCCGAGGGATCGCAGCGTCTCGCCGTGCAGGCGCCGGGTCTGCCATTCGTTCATCGGGGTCGAGCCGAGGGTGTCGTAGAACGCGATGGCCGGCTCGTTCCAGGTCAGGACCGCCCACTCCAGGCGGGTCCAGCCCCGCTCGACACAGATCTGGGCGAGGCGCGTGAGCAGGGCCTTGCCCGCGCCGGCACCCCGGTGCGCCGGGTCAACGAAGAGGTCCTCCAGCCAGATCCCGTTGCGGCCCGTCCAGGTGGAGAACGTCACGAACCACACGGCCATGCCGACGACGGCGCCGTCGTGCTCGGCGATCAGCGCATGCGTCGTCGGCGTGCCGCCCTCGGGGAACAGGGCACGGGCGAAGTCGTCGACCGTGGCCTCAACGGCGTCGGGCTCATTCTCGTAGTCGGCGAGCGCTTGGACGAGGCGCAGGATCTCGGGCAGGTCGGCCGGGACGGCTTCGCGGATCATGACGGTCACCCGGCCGAGCGTACGACGCGCTTTCGCGAACGTGTAACTGCCTGTCGCGCCTCAGCGGTCTGGCCATGGGGCCCCCGCGGTCCAACCGCGCGCCCCGAGGCATGCCCAGCGGGTGACGGCTGATTCCTTGCTCGCCGCCATGTACCGCCCGTACCGTTTGCCCGAATCGTCGGGGCGGGTGCGGGGGGCGCGGGGATGACAACGGCACCGGTTGAGCGGACTTCACCCCCTGCCACAGGTGCAGCGCCCTCGCAGGCGCCTCGGGAGTGGTGGCAGCACCTCGCCGAGCGGCGGTCACGCTGGCTGACGGCGCATCCTCGCCTCGCCCGCGCGTGGGCCGTGGCTCGCACCGTGCTCCTGGCCGGGTCGCTGGTGTGGCTGGCCGGTCTGTGGCTGTTCCTGCCCGAACTGCGTCTGGGCATGCGCGCCTACCTCGGCTGCCTGTGGGTAGTGGTGGCGTGGTTCGCCCTGGCCCGCACCAAGACCCTGACCTGGTCCGGGTTCCTGCGCTTCTTCACGCTCTGCGTGCCGTGGTCGGTCACGATCGGCATCCTGACCACCGTCATGGCGGGCCAAGTAGCGCAGATCGACCTCATCGCCGTCTCGGAGACCGGCGCGCAGGTCGCGATCGCGGGAATCGTCGAGGAGACGGGCAAGCTCGTCCCAGTCGTGCTGCTGGCCTTGCTCGCCCCGCGCCGCGCCGCCCGGTTCGCCACGGCGGACTGGCTCCTACTCGGCCTCGCCTCTGGCACCGCGTTCCTCGCCGTCGAAGAAGCCGCGCGCCGCACCGCCATAGCCACGGGCAACGCCGGCATCGCGTCCATGCTCGGCCTCACACCCGACGGCGTCCTACCGCCCGGATACGTCTCCTTCGGCCTGATCCCGATCCCCACACCGATGGGCGCCGACGACACCTGGTCCCTGGCGCCGACGACGGTCGCGGAGTTCGGCGGGCACGCCATCATGACCGCGCTGGTCACCGGCCTGTTCGGCCTCGCACTCGCGGCCTGGCAGGCCCGACGCCGCCTGACCGGACTCGCCCTCGGCCTGCTGCCGGCAGCAATGCTGTGGTCCGCGATCGCCGACCACGCGATGTACAACGCCGGCCTGGACCTGTTCAGCGCCCTGCCCGGCGACGGCGACACCCCCGCGTGGCTCGACCCCGACTCCACGACCATCCCATGGTGGCTCCGCGTGCCCTGGTCACTCCTGGGCCACGGACACGGACGCATCGGCGTCTTCCTTGCGCTCGTGGTCGTGTGCCTGCTGGTCGACGCCGCACGACTGGCCCCCCGACCCGCCGCCAACCTCACCGGACAGCCCGCACCCGGCTGGGTCACCCGACCGGTGGCCGGGGCGCCCACCGTCGTCCGCGCTGTGCTCGGCGCCGTCACCGGCCTGGTCTGGGTGGTAGCACGCGACCTCGCACAAGCCATCGCGGGGCACGCACGACGCCGACCCGACATACCCGAGGCCCAGCCCGAACCGCGACGGGCCGCCGCTGCCCGCGGCGCCGCCCTGGTCTCGGGGCAGCGGGCCCTGCGCGAGCTGGCCTACGACCACGCCTCCGCACGAATCCACCCCTGGGCGCGACGCCTGGCCGCCGTCGCCGTCCTGGGCGCGCTGGGCTGGCTCGCACTCGCCGTCGCTCCCGCAACAGCCCGCGAGATCGGCACCTCCACCAACGACATGTACCAGCTGCCCGGGACCGGGCCCACGGAGGCGCCGTCCGATCTCCCGACGGACGTGCCGACCGAACTGCCGTCGGACTTCCCGACGGTCCCGCCGCTGGACCTGCCCACGCAGATGCCGACGGACCTACCCACGAGCCTGCCCAGCGACTTCCCGTCGATCAGCCCGGACGACCTCCCGAGCGGCTTCCCGACGTTCGACCCGGACGATTTCCCGTCCCTGAGCCCGGACTTCGAGTTCCCCAGCGCCAGCCCCAGTGCCAGCGAGTGGCTGGCCGGAGTCTTGGACGCCCTGGCCGACTGGTGGCACGACCAGCCGCTCCTGGTCCAGCTCGCGATCGGCGCCGGGATCGCCGCCCTGGTCGTCCTGTCCGGTGGTTCCCTCATGCTCGGGATCGGTATCTCCGGCGTCCTGACCTGGGGACTGGACCACTCAGCGGGCATCGCCACCTTCACCCGCAACCCCCGCCAGGCCACCCGCGACTACTTCGCCACGGCGACACCCGCCCAGCTCGCCGCTGACACCCTCGGCGTCGCCCTGACGTTCGCGCCCGGCAACTTCGCCGGCGCCGCCACCGGACGGATCCTGCGCACTACCGCGGACGACCTGGTCGCCGATCCCGCGGCGTGGCTGGCGACGCGAAGGCATGCCTTCACAAGAGCAGGCCTGGCGGACGAGGCCGGCGCGATCAACCTCGAGCATCTCCTCGCCCGCAAGCCCGTCCCGCTGGCGGACGGTACGACGCAGCCGGCGCTGTCGGCCGCGGATGATGCTGCCGCGGCAGCTCTTTACGAGTCGTATCCGTCGACGGCCGTCAAGGGGGCAGACGGCCCAGCACGTGATGGTCAGATCGCCGTCTACGGGGACAACGAACGTGTTATCTCCGTCCCTGACAAAGACATCGAGGTGCATCCCGATGGCTTCACCTCCCAGTACGGGGCCGTCGGCGACTACAAACACGTCGCTTCCGCGTCGACGTGGCATGACCCCCGAACATTGGACCCGCGTCTTTACGATATGGCCGTGACCAAGATTGACCGGACGCTTCAACGCTTGCAGCACGCCGCGGACCAGGTCATGAATGGCGGGGGCGTCGTCGAGATCACCACGAACAGTCGATCGGCCGGCGAGTTCATCGAAGGACGGATGAGGGACCTGGGACTGCGCGGTTATGTTCGAATCACGAGCGAGGTGGAGTGACAATGGCCGACGTCATGATCGCAACGATTGACGGCAGTACCCCCTTCGATGCAGAGCGCCTGGCCGAGGTCGCCCGTCAGGCCTGGCCGCAGGCCACATGGCCGAGCTCGCCCGACCGAGCGACGGGCGAGCTGGCCCGCCTGAAGATCGAAGCCCAGGGGAAGATCGTCTTTGTCGATGTGTTACCCCCTGGCGGCGGGCTTGGCGTCGAGGGCGATGACGAGCTCACGGCGGAGTTCGTCGCCTGGATCACGACCCAGGTCCCGATCACAGACGGCCAGCTTGTCATCACCGACTGGGCAAATGAGGTCGTCTCGCTGCGACAGCAGATGTCGGTTTCCGACGTGCTTCGCCTGCGCGAGCATGACGCGCAGGCCTGATCTCCTGGTAGCAGTACCGAAGGAGGGACAAGGCTCAACCACGACCATCTCGTTCGAGCATCGCTCGAGCGGTCGCCCACCACCATCGTCGTCCTGAACTGGGCAAGCGACATCGTCAGCCTCGGCCGAACATGACTCCTGACGAGGTCCACGCGCTGCGCGAGTGAGTTCTGTCCGGGGATCGGTGGCGCAGGCGGACCGGCATCACCAGGCTGACGTCCTACTCAAGCACGAGCATGGGTTCCGTTTCGGGACGAGGGACTGAGAATGAGCGTACAAAGCCTGATCGAGGCCGCACACCTGACAGCCGCACCGCAGCCGTTCGACTGGGAGCAGGCTGAAGAGCACCTCGGGATGAGGCTGCCCACGGATTACCGCGAGCTCGTCAACGCAGGAGGAGCAGGACTCTGGTTCAACGACCTGCGGCTCTATTCACCGGGTGACTCAGTCAAGTTTCGTGACCTCATGGAGTCGAACGGCGTCTTCGAGGATCTCTTGTTCTTCTGGGAGGAGGACCCCGAGTTCCGCCCGGCCGACCTGCCCGACGATGCGCGGCTGATCGCCTGGGCAAGCACCGGTCACGGAGAGAGGCTGTTCTGGCGTGTCGACGCCGACAGCCCTTCGGCGGCTTATCCGATCTACATCGAGAACGGTGACGGAACAGAGTGGGAACGGTTCGACATGTCCACCACCGACTTCCTCCTGGGCGTCCTCCGCGGCGACGTCACCAGCCGATTCTTCTCGGACATCTTCATGCACACTGATCAGGTCTTCCGGCCCTACGCCCAGTAACGGAAGCGATCACCCGGTCCAGGCAACACATCCGCGCTTCGCCGGCCGAGCCGTAGGCGCTGTCAGCGCACCATGGTCGGCGCGAGCCGATACCCCGACTTCAGCCTCGGATCGCTCCACGTCCGACGCAGGGCGGAGGTCAGCGCGAGAGCGCGGCCAACGTGAACTCCTCCGGGTACGGCGAACGCGCCACGGCCTGCTCCGCGTCGAGCGTCCCGGCGGCGACCTCCCGGCACAGCTCGGCGACCAACGCCAGCTCCGCCCGCTGGCCTCGGACGAAGTCGCGGTCCACCGGGTCGCCGTGGCCGGGCAGCACGATCGGCGCGTCCAGCGCGAGGACGCCGTCCAGCGCGGCCGGCCAGCCCTGTGGGAAGGCGTCGCCGAACTGCGGCGGCGCGCCCTGCTCCACGAGGTCGCCAGCGAACACCGCGCCCGCGTCCGGGACATGCACGACCAGGTCGTGGTCGGAGTGCGCGGGCCCGAAGTGCCGCAGCTCCACGCGGCGGCCACCGAGATCCAGCTCCGCGCGGCCGTCGACCAGGTGGTCGGGCAGGACCAGGCGCACGGCAGCGATGCGGTCGCCGACCTCCACCTCACCGCGTTCGCGGTAGTGCCGCGCCCAGTTCTCGCGTTGCTGCTCGCCGGTGGCCAGCAGGTCGGCGTGGCAGCGCCGGTGCGCCCACACCGCGCAGGGGCCGAAGGCCTTGGTGCCGAAGCTGTGGTCGAAGTGGGAGTGGGTCAGCACCACCTGCCACGGCAGCGGCGTCACGTCGCGCACGGCGGCGGCGAGCTCCGCGCCCTGCCCGGCGTCTCCGCCCGTGTCCACGACCAGACACGACTCGCCGCCCACCACGAGCCCGACCGACAGGTCCAGCTCCTGGTACCGCCGCACCAGCGCGCCGTCCGCGACCTCGATCCACCTGCCCATGACCTCCGACCCAAGCAGACCGACGAGGATGTTCACAACCGGAACGGAGCATCACGACCGCCGGACTGGCACCCAAGTCAGCGAGCCTGTCGGACTCCGCACGTACTCTGGTCGGCGATGACCACATCCACTGTGGAGGGGGCGTACCAGGGTGCGCTCAACGCCTTCAAGAACCCGATGCTCGACCTGCTCCACGGGAGGTACGCGCCGTTCGTCGTGACGATGCTCGCGATGGTGTTCACCGCACAGCGTCCGCAGGTCCCGGTGTCCGAGGCCCACGCGGAGATCGATGCGGCCCTCGCCCGGCTGCGATCGGCCGGGTACGGCGACGAGGGCGCAGCACCGCTGCCGGTGGGGATCGCACGCGACCTGTGTCGGGGGTGGGTGCAATCAGGCTGGCTCAAGCGCCACGTGCACGACGGCGCCGAGGCCTACCAGCTCTCCGCGCACGGCGTCGGCGCGCTGGAGGTCGCAGGGCGCGTCGGAGGAACCCGCACCCGGGTCTCGGAGTCGCGGGTGCGGACGCTGCTGGACGCCGTCGAGCAGCTCGCCCAGGATGCCGACCCCGACCTGATGACCCACATCGCGCGGCTGGACGCCGAGATCCGCGAGCGCCAGGCGGCGTTGAAGCGGCTGGAGAGCACGAAGGTGGTCGAGCCGGTCGGGGAGGATCAGCTGCTGGAGGAGGCGGAGAACGTCCTGCACCTGGCGCGGGAGCTGCCGGCGGACTTCGCGCGGGTGGTCGAGTCGATCCGGCAGGTGCAGCGTGATGTGATCACGGATCTGCGGCAGGATGTGCGGCCCACGGGTGAGGTCTTGCGTGAGTACATGGACCGGGGCCGGGACCTCATGGAGTCCACCCGCGAGGGCCGTGCTTTCTCGGGAGCGCTGGCACTGATCGGCCGCGCCGAGCACATCGATCAGCTGGCTGGGAACCTGCGCACGATCCAGCGGCATCCGTTCGCCCGCACGCTGCCGGCCGTCCAGCGGCGTGAGCTGCAGGACATCTCGCGGCGGATCGAGCAGGGTGTCCGTGACGTGCTGGAGGCACAGCAGCGGGCGTCGCACGTGATCGCCACGCAGGTCCGCAACCACGACCCGCTGCGCGATCAGGAGGTCGACGCTCTGCTGCGCGACGTCATGTCCGGGTTCCAGCGGTGGATGCCGACGTCGCGGCACAAGCAGGCGGTCGAGCCGATGCGCCGGCTGCCCGTGGCCGACGTCGCGCATCTGCGGCAGAAGACGGACGATCTGCGCCCGCCCGCTCCCCCGGAGGCCCTGGAGGAGTGGGAGATGGGCGAGGTGCCCGATGACGACTCGCGGGCCTGGGGCGGTCCGCACTATGCCGAGCTCGAGGCGCACCTGGCGGGTCTCGTGGATGACGACGGGAGCGCCGACGTCGCCGAGGTGTTCCGTGCCGCGCCGGAGGAGCTCCGGCGGCCGGTGGACCTGCTCGGGCTGCTGGAGATCGCGCACCGGCACGGCATGGTCGAGACCGGCGACGTGGTGGCCGTCGAGGCCGTGCGACCGGACGGCACGCGACGGCGGTTCGCCTTCGAGGGCGTGGTACTGAACGGCAACGACGAGGTCAGGGACGAGACACCGGATGAGTGAGGCTGGGATCGACATCACGATCGACGAGGAAGCGGGGGTCGACGACGAGACCGGGTTCATCGATCCCGTCGCGATGGAGGACGACGAGGCCGAGCTCTTCGCCGGCGACCGCGGCACGCTGGACCCGGAGGTGCGCCGGGTGCTGGTGCGGCTGCTGCAGCGGAGGTTCCTGACCGCGGAGAAGAACCGCGCCCACTGGCGTGTGCTGCTGGAGAACCAGTCGATGATCGAGTCGCGGCTGCACGACCTGTTCGTGCGTCTCGTCGTGGATCACGACCGGGGCATCGCGTACAAGCAGCAGGTCAGGTCCGGTGAGATCGACGTGCCGATCCTGCTGCGCGACGAGCCGTACAACAGGGTCGAGACACTGGTGCTGGTGCACCTGCGGTCGGTCTACCAGCACGAGGCGATCTCGGGCGAGACGACGGCGCGGGTGGACCTGGAGGAGATCGAGGAGGGTGTCCTGACGTACTTCGACCTCTCCGACAACAACCTCTCGCGCCCGCAGAAGGAGGTCCGGGACGCCGTCGGCCGGCTGGCGTCCGAGGGGCTGATCGACGAGGAGTCGACGGGCCGTTATCGGATCACGCCGCTGGTGGAGGTCGTGCTCGACAACTCCCGACTGACCGAGCTGACTCGCTGGCTCGCCGAGGGGCGATCGAGGGCAGGCGAAGCCGTGGCCCAGGGCCTGGCGACCACGGCCGCCGAGAACATAGAGACGGACATGGACGAGGAGGACGACCGGTCGTGAGCATGATCGAGACGCTCTGGGGGCTCGTCCCGGAAAGATCGAGCGGTCAGCAGTGGGTCGCCCGCGATCTGCAGCTCGTCAACTGGGGCGGGTACCACGGCCGTCACCATGTGCGCCTCTCCCCCGGGGCGACGCTGTTCAGCGGTGGTTCCGGGTCGGGCAAGTCCACGCTGATGGACTCGTACATCGCGCTGATCATGCCGCACACCACCCCGTTCAACGGGGCGTCGAACGGCGGCGTCACCGGCAAGCCGCGGGGCAAGGAGCAGCGCAACATCCTCTCCTACGCCCGGGGCAAGCTCGACGAGAAGCGCGTCGACGGCGAGACCAAGGTCCGCGTCCTCCGCGGAGAGAAGTCGGACACCTGGTCGGCGATCGCGATGACGTGGGTCGACCAGGCAGGCGCGACGTTCACCGCGGTCCGCGCCTGGTACGTCCCGTCGTCGGCCCGGTCGTTGGAGAACGTGGTGGCGGTGCGGGCCACCCGGGAGGGTGCCTACGACCTGACCGCCCTCGAAGCGGCTGCCCCGCACCGGTTCGACAAACGAGCCGTGGAGAAGACGGGGCTGAAGTGCTTCGACACGGACCGTGACTACACCGCCCGGCTGCACACCGCGCTGGGGATCGGCGCCGGCGGCGACGGGCACAAGGCGGTTGGCCTGCTCGGCCGCATCCAGGCGGGCCAGCAGATCACCACGGTGGACGCCCTCTACAAGACGATGGTCCTGGAGGAACCCACCACCTTCGCCACCGCCGACGGCGCGGTCCAGCAGTTCGACGAGCTGTCCGCCATCCGCGACCGCATGGTCACCGCCCGGCAGCAGGTCAAGGCGCTGCAGCCGATCCGCGAGCGCCGCGCTGCCATCGACGCCGGCATCGACCGTCTCGCGCTCGTCGACGCCGTCGGACGGTTCACCGACCCGAGCTCGCCCGCGGCGCTCTGGCTGGCCGAGCAGCGCCTCCAGCTGTTGCGGGCGTCGGAGTCCGACCTGCAACGACGGCACACCAGGGCGCAGAAGGAGGCCGCCGAGCTCGGCACCACGGTGACGTCCGCCAAGCTGGAACGTGAGGTCACCCGCGACCTGTTGAGCGCCGCCGGCGGTGACCGGCTCAAGCGCGCGATGGCGGAGGTCAGCAGGCTCACCGCCGAGGTCGAGCCGGTCAAGGCCGCCCGCCGTCGGCTCGACGCGCTGCTCGAGGTGGTCGGTGCCACCGCGGTGGACGCGCCGGCTTTCGACGCCGTCGTCGAACAGGCTCAGCGTGCGCTGAACGACACCGACGCCCGGGCCGCCGCACGGGCCCGGTTCAGCGAAGCCATGGCAGAGCAGAAGGCCGCCTCGGCCGCGCTCGAAGCGGCCGGGGACGAGCTCACGGCCGCCAGGACCCGCAAGGACTGCATCCCTGAGGCACTGCACCGCGCCCGCGCGGCGCTCGCCGAGGCGGCCGGCCTCGCGCCGGGTGACCTGCCGTTCGTCGGCGAGCTGATCGAGGTACGGACCGAGTTCGAGCCATGGCGCGACGCCTTCAACCTGGCACTCGGCGGCTTCGCCACCCGGATGCTGATCGACACCGCGCACCTCAAGCAGTTCCGCACCGCGATCAACGCCGTCCCGACGGCCCGGCGCATCCAGTTCGACGGCGTCCCGACGGGGCTGCGCGACGACGTCGTACTCACCGACCGGACGCTGCCCGCCCGCCTCGACTACAAGCGGACGCCGTTCACCGGATGGCTCAAGAAGGAGCTCGCCAAGCGCTTCGGCTACGTCTGCATCGACACGCCGACCCAGTTCGGCCTGCACGACAAGGCCGTCACGATCCAGGGACAGACGTCGGACCGCGGACGCGGCGCCCACGGCGGGCAGGGCGTCAACAACGTCCTCGGGTTCACGGGCGCCCGGCGGATCAGGGAGCTCGAGAACGACGTCGCCGCTGCCCGCACGCGGTGCGCCACCGCCGATGGGGAGCTCGAGGCGGCCACCTCGGGTCTCGACGCCTTCGAGAAGCAGCGGGGCGCGTACGAGAAGCTTGTGGAGCTGCGCTGGGCCGACCACGACGTCGATGCGGTCCAGGAGCAGCTGCACCACTGGACCGGGATCGTCGAAGAGGTCACGGGCGACAACCCCGAGATCGGGAAGCTGCAGGAACAGCTCGATGACCTGGAGAAGAAGGTCGAACGGCTGACCAAGGACGCAGGCGTCGCCGAGCGCCGGGCCGAGGAGCTCGGCGAGGCGTGGGAGAAGACGGCCGCAGCAGTCGATGCCGCCCAGGCCGCGCTCGACGAGGCGGAGAAGACCGACACCCAGGTCGCCGCGGAGCACCGCGACTATCTCGCCGGCCTCTTCTCCGCCGACCGGAAGCCTGACGACACCCCCGAGCAGGCAGTCGACCGCTTCGAGGCGGCGCTCGAACACGCCACGGAACGGGTCCGCGAGCACCAGAGCGCGGCCCAGGACGCGATCAGTCAGGGACGGACGGCCCTGAGCGGGATCTTCGAGACCTTCAAGGAGCGGTGGCCCAACCCGAACCTCGGTACGGACCCCATCACCTCGTACGACGACTACGACCGGATCCTGACGGACCTGCAGGCCAACGGCCTGCACGAGCTCGAGGCCGACTGGCGCGACAGCCTGCTCCGGCTCTCCGGCGCGGACCTGACCAAGCTCGACGCGGACATCTCCGCGGCCGTGCGCGACATCCACGACCGCATCGAACCCGTGAACGAGATCCTCGACGGCCTGGACTTCTCCGACGAGCACCACCGGCTGCACATCCAGCCACGGGACACGAACTCGCCCGTTCGCTCACGGTTCCGCAGCGATCTGCGAGCCGTGCGCTCCGCGATCGCCGAGGCCCGCACCGAGTCCGACCGGGAACGCGCCTACGGCCGGATGGCCAAGGTCATCGACCGCATCCGCCGCACCGCACCGGAGTTCCACGATCTGGTCGACGTGCGCAACCACGTCCGGATCAGCGCGGAGAAGCTCACCAGGTCCGGCGAGCACGTGGCGGTCTACGACCACATCGGTGAGAAGTCCGGCGGCGAGTCCCAGGAGCTCGTCGCGTTCATCGTCGGTGCGGCCCTGCGCTACCAGCTCGGCGACGCAGGCGCCGAACGTCCCCGGTATGCCCCGGTCTTCCTCGACGAGGCCCTGATCAAGGCCGACGCGCACTTCACCGGCCGGGCCATCAAGGCTTGGCGTGGCCTCGGTTTCCAGCTCATCATCGGTGCGCCGAACGACAAGCACAGCGGCATCGAGCCGCACGTCGACGCCGGCTACGTCGTCCTCAAGGACACGTCCGGGCGTTCGGCAGCGATCCTCACGGTCGGGCTGCCCGACGAGGACGGCGCATGACCGGCCACCTCGTGCCTCCCACGGACGCCGTTGCTGCCCTGCGGGAGCGGGCCGGCAAGAAGTGGGCCGAGGCGATCTGTGCCGAGCACGGCGTCACGGACGCCGTGACCTTCTCGGTCCCGCTGCGCCCCGGCGTGACCACCACCGCCGCCGTGGAACGCCTCGGCTACGACGTCTGGACGGCGTGGACGGCGGCCTGGCGAACCTTCGCGACACGCCTGCCGGACGGCGTCGGCGTCGCGGACCGGCAGCTGTCGGTCCAGCGCGTCAGGAGCCAGTTCCCTGCGGCGCTCGTGGCTGACGACCTCGACGCGGCCCTCCAGATCGTCGGCGACGAGGTGGTCGACGTCGGCCGAGCACGCGACCTCGCCCGGTCGCTCGTCGCGGCAGGGGCGGACCTGAGCCCGGCCCTCCTGCGCAAGACCTATGGCCTCGTTCCCGCGGACGCAACCATGCTTGTCGCGGCCGTCACTTGGCTGTCCGCCAACCCGGATGCCGGCGGGCTGACCGCCCGGCAGCTGCGGGTTCCCGGCCTGCACACCAAGTGGCTCGAGCGGAACGGTCCGCTCCTGCGGCAAGCCACGGGTCGGGACGTCCTCTCGGAGGTGCGGACCCGCCCCGCCGTCGTCCACCTCACGTACGTCGACCCCGGATACCTGGCCGGCGGACGACGGCGGCACGACGCCTGGACGACCGGCGACGTCCATGACCTCGCCTACCGGCCTCGAACCGTGCTCGTCGTGGAGAACCGCGACTCCCGGCTCTGGTTCCCCGACGCCCCGGACACGATTGTGGTCGAGGGCGGCGGGAAGGCCGCCGCGTCCCTGCTGTCGGACATCCCGTGGATCCGCACGGCTGAGCATGTCGTCTACTGGGGAGACATGGACACCGACGGTTACTCGATCCTCGACCGTTTCCGCGACACGATGGCGGCTCCGTCCGCCGGGTTGCCGGCCCGCCCGGTGCACTCCATCCTGATGGACGGCACCGACCTGAACCGGTACGCCGCCTTCGGCATCAGCACGGACAAGAACGGCGTCGCGCTCCGGCCGTCGTCCGTCCGGCTCGATCACCTCACCTCGGGCGAGTCAGCCGCCTATGACGCCGTCGCGACGGGTGGCGAGGCGCCGTTCCGACGCATCGAGCAGGAGCTCATCCCGTTGACGGACGCCGCGGAACGGCTGCACGCGGTCATCTCGGCGAGCAGCCACCACCCGAGACCGTCGAACGCCCCCTGATATCCCGAGTGCAGCACGGTCACCGAAACTCCGTCACGACCTCGATCCGGCCCACGATGCTCGCGTTGAGCTCGTCCAGGTCCTCCGCGGGGATCCAGTACTCCAGGATCGTCTGCCCGCCGGCCTGCTGGACCTCGTACCGGTCAAGGAACTCCTTGGCGACGTCGAACCGAGTCACGTACCCGACGCCGCTGGCCTTGACGTTCCAGTCGCGGGCGATCCGCGTCGCGTAGTCCTCGTTCAGCACCGGGTAGAAGATCGGCTGGTCCGGCAGGCGCGGCGGCCACGCGCGCCAGTCCGACTCCTCGACCAAGGCCAGCTCCTGCGGCCCGGTCGGCCGCCACAACGTCACCGTCTCCATAGGCCGGATCCTGACACGGCCGCACCGCCCACATCGAGAGCATTGTTCACGACTCCACCATGACATCCGGCTCCACATGCAGCGAAAACACTTACCTTCCCGAATTGTCCGCTTCCTCGTACTCTCGTGAATGTGACGGAGGCGGGGTCCGGGGGTTTGAAAGGTAGGAGCGGGCGGCGGCTGTGGGTATACGGCATCGCCTCCACACTCGCCGTCATCGTGGGGATCGCGGCAGCGATCCTCCCGGAGTCCGTACCAACCTGGGTGCGGCAGATCATGGTCGCGGGCGCCGTCGTCGGCGGTGTCATCGGCGCCACGCTCCTCGAACGTTGGTTCACTCTGCACGACCGGCACCAGGAGGCGGCGGACCGCGAGGCACACGACCGACTCGCCTCGCAGCAACTCGGAGTGCGCCCGCCAGGAGACGATGACGCACTAGGCCGGCTGCTCTCGCCCGTACGAGATGGTGACGAACAGATAGTCCGGTTCGTCGGCCGCGAGGACGTGCTCCAGCAACTCATCGACTGGTGCATCGACGGCTACGACCCCGCCAAGCGATCTCTGCGGGTGCAGCTGGTAACCGGATCCGGCGGCGTCGGCAAGACGCGCCTGGCACATGAGCTCCAGACTGCGATGCGAACGAGCCATGGCTGGGAGTGCCGCAACCTGCGCACCGGCGTCGAGGCGGAGGCCATGCAGGTGCTCCGCCGTGGCCACCCTGGGGCGCCTGTCCTGTTCATCGTCGACTACGCGGAGAACAGGAGCGACGCCGTTTCCGAGCTTCTGCGCCAGGCCAACAGCGATCCCGGAGCGGTACGGGTTCTTCTCCTCGCACGGCGGGGCGGTCTGTGGTGGTCAGACCTGTGTCAGCAGCCCGACGTCGGAGCTGTCGTCGGCAGATATGACCCCATCGAGCTCTCTGCTCGGGTCGTCCCGCACGACGCGGACGACGGACACCTTGCCGAGCAACAGAGAATCGTCGACGTCGCAGTCCAGGACTTCGCCACGTTCCTCGGCAAGAGTCCAGCACCCTTGACGTTGCCCGAGGTCGTACCCGGCGCGCGGATGCTCGACCTGCTGTCCATCGCGCTCATCCAAGTGCTTCTAGTCGAAGGGCATGCGCCCGACACCGCAAGCGGCCCGCGGCGCCCCCACGCGGGTGTATCGATGCACGTCGTGTTCGATGAGCTGCTCCGGCACGAGGCACGAAGCTGGACGAGGTCAGCTCACGAGGCTGGTATCCCAACCGACGGCCAGACACTCCGGATCCTCGTGGCGGCCGCGTGCCTCCTCGGCGCGGAAAGTCAGACCGAGGCCGAATCGCTGGTCCGCCGTATCTCTCGGCTGTGCCCACCCGGCACCCGACTCGACCCTAGGTCGGCTGCACGCTGGTTACGCGAGCAGTACCCGCCGAGCGCCGGCTTCTCGGACACCTCCGACGACCTAGTCCTCGTCGGAGACCCTGGCTGGATCGGTAGCCTCCATCCGGATCGCCTCGCCGAACACCTCGTCGTGTCCATGCTGACAGCCACCGACGCCAGCGACACGACACGTACCTTGGTGAGCGCTGAGCGGCGAGCGGTCCTGCTGCGCGGCCTGAGCGAACGCCAGGCAATACGGGCAATGATCGTCCTGACACGCGCAGCCTCCGATCCTTCGCGCAGTCAGGACGACAAGTCTTCGCGCAAGCACGGCCAGCAGTCCAGAAGCAAGCCCGATACGGATCGTCTCGATCCACGCCGAGGCGACGACGTCGCGCAGCTTGCACTGGATCTTGTCCGCAACATCGACGTTCGGTGGGAAACAGTCAGCGCAGTCCACGAGCAGCTTCCGTGGCCGGACCCACCCAGCGCGCTCCACGACGTCGGACATGAGGTCGCCGAGCTCCTCGTTCGCGCGGTGAACAGCGATCGGCTTCTCACCCATACGGACCGGACCGCCCACGCACAGCATGTCCTTGGAAACTGGACATTCATTCTTGGCCACTACGACGCTTCGCTGAGAGCACGGGAACAAGCGACACGCCTGTACCGGAAGCTCGCCAGGTGGCGTCCCAGCCACTATTGGTCAAGCCTTGCTCGGTCGCTCGACAATCTCGGTGACTCGTACGCCGCACTCGGACGCAACAACAAGGCCCTTGAGGCTCGTCGCGAAGCGGCGGGAACATGGCGTCAGCATGCGCAGGTCGACGCCGTGCGCCTCCTCCCCGACCTGGCAAAGTCGCTGCACAACCTCGGAGTCTCCTACCGAGACCTCGGCCTTCCACGCGAAGCTATTGCGACGCACCGGGAGGCACTCGCGGCCCGTCGAAGTCTTGCCGAGCAGCACGACCGCCACCAGGCCTCGCTCGCCCGGTCGCTCAGCTCCATTGGGCGCTGCCACGCCGACCTCGGGGACACCGAGCATGCACACTCAGACTTCCTCGAGGCGCTGGAGCACTGGCGGCATCTGGACACGCAGACCCCGACCCGCTATGAGCCGGATCTCGCGCTCGCCCTCGGTGACCTCGGGACCTCGTACGGACTGCTGGGACTCGCTGAGACAGGGCTGGCCTTGCATGAGGAAGCACACGGGATATGGCTTCGCCTCTCCGCCCGGAACCCGGTCCGCTTCGAGCCCGGACTCGCCCGATCCTTGACCAACCTCGGAATCGCCCACGCGGACCTCGACCATGTGGAGAAGTCGGCCCAGGCCCACGGCGCCGCGATCGCCATCTACCGGGGCCTCGCGCGTAGGTATCCGAACCGGCGCGAGCAGAACCTCGCCTGGAGCCTCGGGAGTTCCGCAACCTCGCTCGCCAGGTGCGGACTCGATGACCTGGCGCGAGAGCGATTCGCCGAGGCACTCGAACTGCATCGGCGCAGGTATGAGGCGGGCACACGATCAGCCCTGTTCGTCACCGCCTACCGGTCCACGTTGGACAGCTATGCGGCCCTGCTCGCGCGAGCCGGGCGGTACGACATGGCACGCGAGCTCCGGGAGGAGACGGAACCGCTCGATCAGTCCCTCGCCGACCTTTGACGTCTTGCCGCTCACCCAGGCGGTACGACGACGAGGGTCTTGTCATCGTGCCGCTTCGAACGCGCCCACCGACGCCCGTCCGGTCGCCAGTCTCGGCAGCATGAAGATCGTGCAGTACCCGGTTCGGACCAAGCTCCATCGCCTCGGTGTGGAGGTTCCACCATGTCCCGGCTCGGGGATGCCGGCCAGGGTCGACACCGTGCAAGGCGGCAGGGACGCTGTCGCACAGCGCATAGGTCTCAACCATGTCCGCAGACCAGCGCGCGATGGCCACAGTGCAGGTCGGACTCGTCTCCGGGGACGAGATGCTCCGCGTCGCGGACCTCCTCGATGGCAGCCGCAACAGGATCAGGGATCGACTCACCATCAGGAAGGATGCGGGCCATGACCTCGCCGAGACGCCCGGCTAACCACCCCGGATCGCGTAGACGGTCCTCGATCACCAATCCTCGGCGTCCCCTGTCGCAGTAGACGTTGGTCTGCTCCGCGAGTGCTGCCTCGAGCGCGACCCTCAATCTCAACGCCAACGACACTTTTCGTCAGCGCCATCGCCTCGTCGATCGACAGAAGATCCACCGACTTGATTTCTGTGTCGGTGCCCCTAAGGCCTTTGCATTCGGCGTTACTAAGCAGCCCTCCGTCGAAGATCCAGAGGAGCCCCTCGGGCATTCCGTCGGGTGCGTCGGGAACGTAGTCAACAACGAGGACCGGCATATTTCGCCGGACCAAACCGAGCTCCTCCTCCAGCTCGCGCTCGACAGCCAACCACGGCGATTCGTCGGCCTCCACGACACCGCCCGGGATCTCCCATGTTTCCTTGTAGGTCGGCTCTATAAGAACGATCCTGTCGTCCGCATCGCGAAGGAGGACACCTGCCGCCACCCTCTTGCGTGGCAATTTCTGGATGTACTCATCGCGGGCGAGCTCCTTCACGGACGTTAATGCTGCGTTCGATTCGCGCCATGGCAACTGGAACTGCAATCTTCCTACTGCCAACCTATCCAGCAGAAGCAGCCAAGTAAGCCTCAGTGGCTCGGACAAGGTCCCCAGCCAGCTCGTGACGCGCACCAACATGGCGAAGGGGATCACCCGTGAGAGTTCAACCACCCTTTTGAAGGTACTCCACATCTTGCGACGCCAGATCGCCTATCACTACTGGTCAGCACCGTCGTCTCGAAGTCGCCGAACGGTGAACCTGCTCCACACCCACTCCTCCGAAAGCCCTACCTGATCGAGCGCAACCCCGGCTACTTCGAGTACAAGGGCCCGATCTCGGCGGTGACCCCCGCGGCTGAGCCCTACCCCGCCAGCCGGGCGGAGCCGGGCCCGGTTCCTCCCGCGAGCCCGGAACTCAGATGCCCCCGCTGCCAATACCGTCGTCGGGCGCGATCTCGGCGATGCTGGGGAGATCGCCGCCTGCGCGAACACCGACGACGACACGACCGCCGGCGACCTGCTCGAACGGAGATTCGTGACGCTCCTGCCTCGGGCCTAGCCAAGACCCATGACGCGGCGGAACCGCGTGTCAGTGCCGGATCGTAGACTCCCGCGCATGCTTGAACGAGACCTGTCATTAGTTCACGCGTGTCAGCTGCTCGCCGAGTGCGAGTTCCTGCTCCGGACCTTCGACGGTGAAGAGGAGACCTCCGAGCTGCTCGCCGACGTGCGCCGACACTGCGACGAGGCCGAGGCGGCTCCTGGCGACGCGGAGTCCGCGGCCACGATCGCCGTCCTGCGTGCCGTGGCCGCGACGTACGCCTTGCGCCGAGTCGTGCTGTTCACCGTGGATTCGGACTTCGATGACAACGACGGCGTATTTCTCAATGGACTCGAGGAGCATGACGAGGAGGGGGAAACCCGCGTGCTCACCGAGGAGGCCATCGAGGCGACCCGAGCGGCACTGGATGCGGACCCGGAAGACCCGCTCGTGCCGCTGTCCCTGGGACACGCACTCACCTGGTCCGGTGACGAGGAAGGCGCGGCCGCCGCGTACCAGGAAGCGGACCGCCGGGATCTGGAAGTCGGGACGAGCGCCCGATCGCACGGGTTCGCACTGGTCAGCGGCGTTGCCCGGATCTCCAACAACGACTGGGCAAGCGACGCCCGCCTGTTCCGATCGGTCGCCGACGCACGGGCCTATGTCGACAAGAACCTCGACCTGTACGTGACACTGGACCTCCTTAAGGAGGCGGGCGGGGAGCTGACTCTGTCGATCAACCGTCCGGGCCACCCTGTCACCGAGTACGACCTGAACGCCCGGATCAGCGACGACGAAGAACTGAGCGTCGACTGGTCGGACATCCCGATGGACACACCCCTCGAGCCGCCGCTGCCACCGGGCCGCCCACTCCGCATCGCCGACCAGGACTGCTTCTACGGCGACGTCTAGTGTCCTGGGTCAGCGCTCCACGTCCCGCAGCCAGTTCGCGATCACACCGACGTCGGCCGCGGTCACCGTCGATAGGAGTCCGGTGCGCCGTCCTCATGAATGAGGCTTGAGCTGGTTGCCAGCGCCTTGACGCCCATGCGGGCTCTCGCCGCCGCATAGAAGGCGTCGCGGGCACGGCGAAGTTTGAGTGCCTGAACGCCCCAGCCATCGAGGTCAAACTCCGAGTCAGCGCTACCGCGAGCAAACTCTTCCATTCGCTTGGCCGCGGCGCGCATCCGGCGGGCTGCATCGACCGTATCGGCGTCTGCGAGGAGGCAGAGCTCCTCCCACGCGTCAGTCACTGCCCGGTCGAGCTCTTCGCTGGAGAGCCGGGCAAGGCCATCTACGGGATCAACCTTGGGCGTAGTGGCACCGGGCCGCCGACCGGCCGTGATCCCGGCGATCAGTTGCGAGTACCTGCGGAGCGCCCTGCTGTATCGGAGGCAGGCGTCGTAGAACCGTTCACGGCGCCACCGCGCGGCGTCCGTGACCATGGTCGTGGCCAACGTCCCGACCACTCCAAGTGTCACGCCGATGAGGGCAGGCAACTGCGTAAGGAGGGCATCCACAGCGACAGGATCACATAACGCCCGAGTCGGGCATAGCGGCTGATCTGCGGCAACGCCGGAGCAGGTTCGGTCTTCACTCCTGCTCAGAAGCGTTCAGCATGGAAGTGACCTCAGGACCCACAGTTCAGGGCTCGGCGGCAGGCCGCCCGCGGATCTCGGCGAGCAGCCGCCACCCGAGACCGTCGAACGCCCCCTGATGTCCCGAGTGCAGCGCGCCGTAGAGCTCCTCGGCCGCATCGCGCGCGACGTCGGCCGTGACGGCGTCGACCAGTCCGTCCGCCTCGGCGGCGTCCAGTTCCTCGACGTCGACGATTCCCGCGCCCTCTGCCGAGCACCAAAGGTCCAGCTCCAGATCGAGGAACGAGAACTGCTCGTCGCACGCCGCGGCGACGTCGACCGATATCCACGGGGAGGTCCAGTGGTCGGCCGGCGGCTCGGGGGCCGGCGCCCAGCACCATGCGACGAACCACCCACCCGACTCTGGGAGCGGCTGCGCGGGAAAGAACTGCACGCCGTCGGCCGGCTGCGTCAACGGAAAGCCGTCAGACCCGACAACCTCGGTGCCCGCAGGGCTGAACAGCCACACACCTTCAGGCCCGCGATGGACGACCCGTGAAGCGTGAGTCTTCCGGGAACCGTCCAGCTTGACCTTGCGACTGCGCACCGCTCGACCCAACGGACGACGATCGTCATTCATGCATGACCTCGTCCGCCCTGATCCGCGCCGCCACCCCTACCGGAAGGGCGTACGGCACCTCCTCGGGCAGCTCAGGCGCCCCGCCACCAGCCAGCTCGCCCCGCCAAGCAACGACCCGGTCGGTGATGTCCTCCAGCCTGACCACCCACTCGTCCACGTACGCGTCCACCGCCGCTCCGCCGATCCCGACCTGCAGCGACCGGTACTGCAGCGCGCTCCCGGACGGTGTGCGCTCCGGATCCCACTGGACCCGCACGGGACTGTCCGACTTCTGCGCGGCCCACGCCGCGGCGTCGGCGTGCAGCGTGGGGTCGAAGTGGCTCAGCGCGGCCATACCGAGCGCCCGCTCGAAGCCCGCGCGCGACATGCGCACCGCCAGTACGCGCTCCTGGCCGGGCTTGGTCGCCCAGCCACTGCGGTACATCATCCAGCAGAACGACGGCTTGACCCACGTCATGCGCTCGCGCTTGAACGGTGGGACGAACCGGCCGGCTCGCAGGGCGGCGTCGGCGATCGCGGGCGGGTAGGCCTGGTAGACGGTGATCGTGTCGGCGTCGTAGGCGGCGCGCACCTGCCGCTTCGGAACGTTCATGGAGCGTGACGGTACGCGCCCGGCCCGGCGTCGGCCCAAGGAAATTGGTGCGCTCAGGACGCGGCCCGAACGCCACTATCGTCGAGCGGGTGAATCTGCTCCCCTTCGACGAATATGTCGCATCGCTCCCCCGCAAGCGCATGTCCGCAGGCGTCCTGCTGTACGACGACGAGGGCCGGGTCGTACTGGTCGAGCCGTCGTACAAGGCGACATGGGACATCCCCGGCGGAGTGGTCGACGACGGTGAGTCGCCCTGGCACGCCGCCTCCCGTGAGCTGGCCGAGGAGCTCGGTCTCGTACGCGAGCGAATGCGCCCCCTGGTCATCGACCACGTCTCAACCACGGATGACGGCGCGCCGGAAGACGTCGCCTGGGTCTTCGACGGCGGCCAGATCCGCGACCACGACCTGGCGACGCTCCGTCTCGACGATCCCGAGGTCGTCTCGGTCGGCCTGTACCGGCTGGACCAGGTCAGGGGCGGAACCAGCGACCGGCTCGCCCGCCGTCTGGCCGTCGCCCTCGCCGCCGCGCAGGACGGCACCGGACCCGTCCTGTGCGACGACGGAGTCCCGACCCAGGCATGAAGCGCGCCGGCCAGAACGCTCGTGGGCGGGGTGTGTTGCGCTGAGTAGACGATGTCTACTGGCAGCAACACACTCCGCCGAGTAACTGTCTCCCCGAGAGGCGAACGGGCACCGGACCAATCCGGACCAGCCCCAGCCGAGCAGCCGCGGTCGGCGTCGACGGCCTCGAACGTCCTATACCTTGAGCCCGTGCCCGACCTCCTGATCGCCCAACGCCACCCGGCCCACCTCGACCGGGTCGTGGAGGCACTCCGACTCGTCCACGAGACCGACCACTACCCCATGGTCTGGCCGGACGACCCGATCGCCTGGCTCACGCCCGCGGGCATGCTCGACGCGTGGATCGCCCTGGCCGACGACGGCACCGTGGTCGGCCACGTGATGCTCGTCGCCGGGGACAACGTCGAGCACGCCGACCAGCTCGCCGCGGCCGCCGGGGTCTCGATGACCGGGCTCGCGGGCGTGGGCCGCCTGTTCGTCACGCCCAAGGCGCGCGGCACCGGGGTGGCCGCCGCCCTCCTGGAGCGGGTCGAGGACACCCCCTCCCGGCGCGGACGCCGGCTCGCGCTCGACGTCGTGGACGACGGCGGCCAGGCGATCCGCCTGTACGAGCGGCTCGGCTGGGTCCGCGTGACCACGGGCCCGGCGAGCTGGACCGGCCCCGACGGCGTCCGCCCCCAGTCGGCCGCCTACCTCTGCCCCCGCTGACCCGTTGAGGGCGGGATTCTCGCCCGGTCAGGACGACCCGACCGGGCGAGAATCCCGCACTCAACAGAGGCTCAGACGGACCGGGCGCCCAGCCAGGGCGCCAGGTGGTCCTTGCGCCAGAGCCACTCGACGCCGTCGGCCAGCTCGTCGGGCGTGCACAGCGCCTCGTGGAAGGCCTCACGCAGGAGTTGCCGGACGTCGCGATCCCCGGCGCCGCCGGTCCCGCCGGCATCGGCCACCCCCACGACCACGATCCGCGTATGCGGCGCGGTCCCGGCGCATACCTCCGACCACGGCCCCAGGTCCGCGACGGCGAGCTGCCCGCCCGCACCGTCCCACAGGCACGCGAGACCGGGCCGGTCAGCGACGTGGAACACGCCGCGGGCGCGCACGTCGCCCGCACCGAGCGTCTCGATGCGGTCCAGCAGGCGCTCGGGGTGGAACGGCAGCGCCGAGCGCAGCTCGAGCGTCCAGCTCCGGTCCTCGGGCACGCCGCCGGAGCCGGTGAAGACCAGCGCCCCGAGCGGGTGAGCCCGGCGCTCGGCACGGACGGAAGAGTGGGTCCCAGCTGCAAGGTCCGCGGCCGACAGCGCGTGCAGCCCGTCCACGCGCCGCGTCCCGGCGCCACGCAGCCGGTCCAGCAGGCCCGACGCCGTCGCCCACCGCGCGGCCTCGAACGACTCGACCAGCGAGGACTCAACCCGCGCAGTCCCGACCGGCGAAGAGCTCGTCACCACCAGGTCCGCCTGCTCGATCTGGGCCGCGAGCGCCTCCCCCACTGAGCGGTCGTCGTCGGCGGTGAGCTCCAGGCCTCGTTCGACGAGGGTGTCGTCGCCGAACAGGTCGTGCTGGAGGGTGTCGGCGTCGACCATCACAAGCGAGGTGGCGATGCGGGTGTGCGCGAGCCTGCCGCCGGGCGCGGTCTCGACCGCGAGGGCGCGGGCGGCGGGCAGGGGTTCGGCGCTGACGGGGAGCGCGAGCAGCACGTGGGACCAGCGGCTGTCGCGGGCGAGGCGCGCGATGGTTGGCACGGCGTCCTCGCGGACTGCGCAGGACAGGCAGGCGTGCTCCAGCGGCACCAGGACGTCCTCGACGACGCCGGTGGCGTCGAGCACGACGCGCCGCAGGTAGTCCGTGTGGATGTCGTGCCGCACCGCGACGCCGCCCGGGCCGTCCATGAGCAGGCCGAACAGCGCGGAGTCGCGCAGCACGGGATCGGTGCTGGTCAGGACGCTCACCGGGATGATTCCGCGGCTTTCTCTGGTTCGGTACATGCTGCCTCCTCGCCCGGGCTCGGCCCGGAGTCTCGCCGGGTCCAGCCCGGAATAATTGATAACCGTTCTCAGTTCTGGTTCACTGTAGCGCGATATGAGAACGGTTCTCACCAGCGGCGGCAAGTCCGTCGCAACAGGAGGTCATGTGTCAGCCAGATGCCAGGTGCTGGGCACCGTGCCGGGGTTCGGCCACTCGGTCTCGCACTCCCACGTGCGCACCAAGCGGCGGTTCAACCCCAACATCCAGAAGAAGCGCTACTGGGTCCCGTCGCTCGGCCGCAACGTCACGCTGCGAGTGAGCGCCAAGGGCATCAAGACCATCGATCGCAGGGGGATCGATGTGGTTGTCGCCCAGATCCTGGCCCGAGGGGAGAAGGTCTGATGGCCAAGAAGTCGAAAATCGCCGCCGACGCCCGACGCCGCGAGGTTGTCGCCCGGTACGCCGAACGGCGCGCTGAGCTGCGGCGCACCCTGCGGAGGCTGGACCTGCCCGACGTCGACCGACTCGCCGCCGCCCGCGAGCTGGCCAAGCAGCCGCGCGACGCCAGCCCGACGCGGCTGCGCAACCGCGACGTCGTCGACGGGCGGCCCCGCGCCTACTCGCGGAAGTTCGGGCTGTCCCGTATCAGGCTGCGCCAGATGGCCCACCGGGGCGAGCTGCCCGGGGTGACCAAGTCCAGCTGGTGAGGCCCGGGCCGCCCGGCCACGGCGGCCCAGCAACCAGCCCCCAGCGACGAAGGAGTGACACATGAAGGTTCGCGCATCGCTGCGTTCCCTGAAGGACAAGCCCGGCGCCAAGGTCGTGCGCCGGCACGGCAAGACATTCGTGATCAACAAGCTCAACCCGCGCTGGAAGGCGCGCCAGGGCTGAGCGGAGGGAGCAACTCATGAAGAACATCCACCCCACCTACGGCCCCGTCGTCTTCCGGGACGCGAGCGCAGGCTTCACGTTCCTCACCCGCTCGACGCTCGCGGGCGACACGGACTCCGGCCCCGGCCGCCCGACGGCCACCATCGAGTGGTCCGACGGCAACACCTACCCCGTGGTCGACGTCGAGGTCAGCAGCGCCAGCCACCCGTTCTGGACCGGATCGGCCCGCGTGGTCGACACCGCCGGACGCATCGAGAAGTTCCGGCAGCGCTACGCCAACCGTGGCAACACCAGCAACAAGAACAGCAAGGGTGGTAACTGATGGCCTCGCGCGTAGACCTTCGACCCGTCATCAAGCTGCGCTCGACGGCGGGCACCGGCTTCACCTACGTGACCCGCAAGAACCGGCGCAACGATCCCGACCGGCTCGTCCTGCGCAAGTTCGACCCCGTCGCCCGCCAGCACGTCGAGTTCCGCGAGGAGCGCTGACCCCGCGCTCCTGACGGAACGCCGACAGAGAGGAGGCCGCCATGGCGGTCCCCAAGAGGAAGATGTCCCGGTCGCGCACGCGGTCCCGACGCTCGCAGTGGAAGGCCCTGGTGCCCGACCTCGTCGCCGTGACCGTGGACGGGCGCCAGGTCAGGATCCCGGCCCGGCTGGTACCCGCGGTCCGGCGCGGCCTGGTCGTCCCGGACTGACTCCGCGCGCATCACGCGGAGCGATCGACGCCCCGGCGCGGAAAGCGCCGGGGCGTTCGTTGTGGGCGTGATCGTTGCGAATATGCGTCCGATTTAGGCGCAACGGTCACGCCCACAACCATGAATCGCTCGGTCAGTGGGCGGGCAGTGCCGCGCCGACCACGATTTTCAGCCCCGTCGCGAGCTCGTCGGCCCAGGCCTTCGCCTGGTTGCCCGACGGGTCCGCCACCAGGACGTGCCCGATCCGCTCGTTGTTGTCGCCCGGCCGCACCTCGCGGTCGGGCGACGGCGTCTCGTGGCTGAGCACACGGTCGTCGTCGCCCAGGCGCTCCGCGCCGCGCACCTCGCGCACGACACCGTCGGCGTCGGCCAGCAGGAACGTGACCGCCGCGCTGGCCGCCACCGGCAGACCCGGTACCGGCTCGCGGCCGAGCGCCAGGTCCACCAGCACCTGCAGCGGGTTGAAGCCCGTCACGAGGCGCACCAGCTCGAAGATGTAGCCCCCGCCCTGGCGGGGGTTCAGCTCGATCAGCCGCGGCCCGACGGCGGTGAGCCGCACCTCGGTGTGGCTGATCCCGTGCGTGAGGCCGACAGCGTCGAGCACCGCGACGACGTGCCGCTCGATCGCGTCGCGCTCGTCGGGCGCGAGCGGGGCCGGGAACAGGTGCCCCGACTCGACGAACCCGGACCCCGCCTCGACGCCGGGTTCGGCGACGGACTTCGCGGTGATGCCGAGCACCCGCGTGACGCCGTCCCGGGTCACCGACTCCACGCTGTACTCCGGACCCTCCACCACCCGCTCGAGCAGCGCGAGCCGCTCCAGCGGCTGGTCCCGGGTGTTGCGCTCGGGCCCGGTCGCCTCGGCGAAGGCCACGGCAAGACCCGCCTCGTCCACGACCTTGCACACCCCGGTACCGGAGTTCATGTCGACCGGCTTGACCACGAGCGGGTAGCCCAGGCTCGCGGCAGCCTTGCGAGCGTCGTCCCAGGTGGACGCCACCGCGAACGGCACGTCCGGCACTCCCCCGGCCGCGAGCGCCCGGCGCACCAGGTGCTTGCGCGTCGCGGTGTGCAGCACGTCGGCCGGCGCCCCGGGCAGGCCGAGCTCCTCGGCGACGAGCGCGACGGCCGGGAGGTAGTAGTCGCAGGTCGTCAGCACGCCGTCGATCCGCCGTCGGGCCGCCACCTCGTGCGCGACGGCGACGAGCGCGGCGTCGTCGTTCGTCTCCGCGATGATCACATCGGAGGCGAGCGCCAGGACGGGGTGGAGTTCGCCGTCGGGTTGGCGATACAGGTTGGGGTCGCGGGTGACCAGGACGTACCGGTGGCCGGCGTCGCGCAGGAGGGGCGGGAGCATCAGGCCGGTGGACTGCAGCCAGCTCTCGATCATCAGCAGGTCGGCCACGTCAGCACGCCCCGCCCACAACAAGGCAGCCGACGAAAGGGCTAACGAGAGTCGTTCTCAACATGGCGCACAGCCTGCCACGGATCGCCGGGTCGGGCTGACCGGGGTTGTGGATATCTCAGGCCGGGACGTCCGCCCGGGGAGACACTACGAATTGGGACTGTGTTGCGGTGCGTAGACATTGTCGACTCTGCGCAACACACTCCGAACCCGTGGTGTCTCCCCCGCTCGTCGTGAGCAGGACAGGAACAGACCTCTTCTCGCCCTACGGTCGGTTGCACCGATGGAAACGCTTCGAGAGGACCTCACGATGACCCACCGGACAGACACCACCCCCGCTGGCTATACGACCGTCGCCCCGTGGGTGGTCACCGACGACACCGGAGCGTTCCTCGACTTCGTCACGTACGCGTTCGAGGGTGAGGAGCTGGCGCGGGTCGCGACCGAGGACGGCCTGATCGGGCACGGCGAGATCAGGGTCGGCGACACGGTGGTGCTGGCGTTCGACCGCCGTCCGGACTGGCCGGTCATGCCGAGCCTGCTGCGGGTCTTCGTGGCGGACGCCGACGCGGCGTTCGCCCGGGCCGTGACGGCGGGCGCCACTGTCGTCACCGCGCTGGACAACAACGCCTTCGGTCAGCGCGGCGGACGCATCAGGGACCCCTTCGGCAACATCTGGTGGGTCGTCAGCCACGTCGAGGACGTCGCGGAGGACGTGATGTGGGAGCGGCTGCAGGATCCGGTCTACGCCGAGGGGATGCGCGTGGCACAGGAGACGCTCGATGCCGAGCTGAGCGGGCGGCAGGAGGGACGCAGCAGCGCGCCCGTGGCGCCGGACCTCTGACGCGCAGCACACACGTGGCGCCGTCGGACCTCTGACGAGGGCCGGGCCGGGCTTCGGCTGCGCAGGGTAGAAACCCTGGTCCTGGAAGTGTGTTGCTCTGAGTCGACAACGTCTACTCCCAGCAACACACTCCGAATTCGTAGGGTCGCCCCGTGAAGCGTCCGACGTTCGTCAGGCCGACTCGCGCCGGACGACGCGCGACGGGCTCGACGGCCACTCGCCCAGCTCCAGCCCGATCGCTCCGCGAGCGGCGCGGCGCCCGTACGCTGCGGCGTCGATCCGGACCGTGGTGAGCGCGGGACGCCAGAGCGCGCCGTACCGGCTCTCGTCGAACCCGATCACGGCGAGGTCCGCCGGCGCCTCCAGCTCGAGGTCCGCCATCGCGCCGAGCACCAGGAACGCAACGTCGTCGTTGAATGCGGCGATCGCCGAGACTCCCGGGTGCTTCTTGCGCATCCCCCGGAGCTCGGCGGCTGCCGCGGCCCGGTCACTCCCCAGCCGGATCACCGGCGGCTCCGGCAGGCCGAGCTCGGCCGCCGCCGTCCGCGCGTAGTCGAGCCGCAGCGCCGCTAGGCGGGCGTACGGCCCACCCTCCGGGAGCGCGACGGCGATCTCCCGGTGGCCCTGCTCGACGAGGTACCGGAGCTGCGTCTGGCTGTGCGCGGCGAGGCCGTGCGCCCAGCCGCCCTCCCAGTCGGCGACCCCGGCCCTGTCGGCAGCGCCCGCCCCGCCACTGGCACCGCCAGCCCCGTCACCGGCGTCGGCCCCGTCACTGGCAGCGCCAGCCCCGTCACCGGCGTCGGCCGCGGCGGGGGCGTAGGCAGAGACCGGGTCGAGCACGGCACGTGGAGCGATCGTCTCGAGCAGCCCCGCAGGAAGCGCGCCGGCACGGTGGCCCCGGACGACCAGCAGCGTGTAGCCGTGCTCCCCCAGCTCGGTCTCCAGGCCGTCGATGAAGCTCTCCAGGCTGTGCCCGGCGGGCCCGGACCCGGTGCTGAGCAGCACCGTGCGGGACGTGCCCTCACGCAGCGCCCGCGCGATCCGGTGGGGCGTGTAGCCCAGGCGCGCGGCGGCGGCCAGCACGCGCTCGCGGGTGGCGGCGGAGATCGTCTGCCCCGAGGTCCGGTTGAGCACGAAGCTCACCGTCGCCGACGAGACGCCGCTCTCCCGGGCCACGTCCTTGAGCGTCGCACGACTGCCGGAGGGGATGCTCACAACGCCGTAGCCTAGTTGAACTAATTCGATTTAGCGATTAGTGTCCGACGTGGCGGCCAGCACTTCGGAACGGCTGCCCAACGAGTCCGAGAACCAGGGAGAGCACCATGAAGTCCGTCCACGTCACCGCGCCGGGTACCAACAGCTGGGTCGAGGTGGAGCAGCCGCCCGTGGGACCCCAGGACGTGCTGCTGCGGATCAAGGCATGCGGCATCTGCGGCTCGGACGCGCTGTACTCGCAGGTCGGCGGCATCCCGCCGCGCCAGGGCGCCACCCCGCTCGGCCACGAGCCGGCCGCGGAGGTGGCCGAGGTCGGCTCCGGCGTTTCGGGCGTCGAGGTCGGCGACCACGTGGTCATCGACACCATGGCGTTCACCGACGGCCTCCTCGGCTCCGGCGGCGCCCAGGGCGCGCTCACGGAGTACGTCCTGGTGCGCGACTTCGAGCCCGGACGCCAGCTCAAGGTCATCCCGCCGCACATCCCCTGGCAGGTCGCGGCGCTCAACGAGCCCATGGCGGTCGCCTACCACGCCGTGAACCGGACCGAGCCGAAGCCCGGCGACAAGGTGGTCGTGTTCGGCGCCGGCCCGATCGGGCTCGGGGCCGTGCTCGGCTACCGCCGCAAGGGCGTCGAGCACATCGTCGTCGTGGACATCATCCCGTCCCGCCTCGACAAGGCCCTGAAGATCGGCGCGGACGCGGTGATCAACTCCGCCGAGGAGGACGTCGCCGCGCGCCTCGTCGAGCTGCACGGGGACGGCGCGAGCACGCACGTGCGCGGCGTGCGCCCCGGCACCGACATCTACCTCGACGCGGCCGGCGCACCGCCGGTCCCCAAGACCGTGACCAGCATCGCCAAGCACGGTGCGACCTTCGGCGTCGTCGCGGTGCACAAGAAGCCCGTCGAGCTCGACTTCGGCAACATCCTGACCACCGAGCTGAACCTGGTGTGGGCGATGGGCTACCCGACCGAGATCTTCGAGGTCACCGACGACATCGTCGAGAACTGGGAGAAGTACGCGGTCATCGTCAGCGATACCCTCCCCTTTGACCAGGCCCTCGAGGCGCTCGACCTCGCGCGGACGCCCGGGGCCGCCGACAAGGTGGTCGTCACCTTCTGAGGAGAGACCGTGCCGCTGACGACCCCCTGGATCGCCGACGCGTGAGGTAACGGAGAAGGAGCCAGTGCCGTCTCTCAGTTACCTCACGCCGGGCGCACGGTCTCTCCGACGAGCTCCCACCACTGACCTGCGAGCTACTGACCTGCGAGCTCGACGGCCAGCTCCTCCACCAGGTCGTAGCCCTCCTGCATGCCGCCCTCCATACCCGTGGCGATGATCATGTCGCGGACCTCCTTGCTGGAGACGACAGTGCGGACGGTGAGCGTGGTGCGGCCGTCGTGCTCGGTGAGCGTGTAGTGGTTCAGGCTGGGCTCGGAGTCGCCGTCGGGCATGCCCTCGAACACCTCGGTGTGGACCAGGTGCCCGGGCGCCTCGATCTCGCGGTACTCGCCGTGGAACGCGACCTCGAAGCCCTCGTTCGCGGTCATGACGTAGCGCCATGCCCCGCCGACCCGCAGGTCGACGGCGACGTCCGTCACCGTCCCACGCTGCCCGGCCCACCAGCGCCTGATCAGGTCGGGCTCGGTGAGCACCTGCCACACGAGGTGGCGCGGTGCGTTGAACTCCCGGGTGACCAGGAACTCGGTGTCGGTCGGCAGCGTCAGGACGGCGCTGCCCTTGGTCGTGGTGGTCATGTCAGTCTCCTCTTCCGGTTTCCGCTTCGGTCTCTGCTTCTGCTGCCGACTCGGCTGCCGCGTGGGTGAGCTCGTCGAGCACGTCGTCGACCAGGTCGAACCGCTCGTTCCAGAGGCGCTCGTACTGGGCGACCCAGGCGTGGACGGCGCGCAGCGGCGCCCCGTTCACCCGGTACAGCCGACGGCGTCCGTCGTCGCGCACGTCCACCAGCCCGACCTCCCGCAGGACCCGCAGGTGCTTGGACACCTGCGGCTGGGCGAGCCCGAGCAGCTCGGTCAGGTCGCCCACCGCGAGCTCGCCGCCGGCCAGGGCGTCGAGGATCTCGCGGCGGCGCGGCTCGGCCACCGCGTTGAACGCGTCTGTGGTGGTCGCTGCTCGTGCCATGCTTCAAACATATACCCATATGGGCATGCGTCAAGGCCGCGCGACGCACCCGCCTCGGGGAGACAGGTAGCGGCCGGAGTGTGTTGCTGACAGTAGACAATGAGCCTTTCCCGGTAGGCCTCTGGCCTGCGGGAATGAGCGCGGGACTCCGGTACAAAGGGTGTCGTTCCTGACAAGAGCGACAACCAGAACCGG
>NZ_QBUG01000018.1 GCF_003058225.1 Promicromonospora sp. AC04 | reverse complement strand
GCCTTCACCGACGCCCGCGGCCACCACATCCGACTACCCCAAGCCATCGACACCCCACCACCGACCGACGCCGAAGCCGCCTAACCCGCCGGGCCCGCCTGACCGCCAGGTCGGCAGGCCCGGCAGGCCCGGCAGGCCCGGCAGGCCCGGCAGGCCAAGCAGGCCAAGCAGGCCAAGCAGGCCAAGCAGGCCAAGCAGGCCAAGCAGGCCAAGCAGGCCAAGCAGGCGGACCCGACCACAGACCCACCGCCAGCAGCTGAAGCCGCCTGACCGACAGGCACGGCGGACCGGACCCTGGTCAGACCCGCCGCTGCCCTCCCCACGACGACGCCCACGCACGCAGCGGAGACGCTTCCCGTGACGGCGCAGGAGCCGCCGAGCAACGCGCGACACCCTTACCGACCCCGTGGAGCAGGGCGGCCCACCGAGCCGCACCACGAAGTTAACCGCGCGGGTGAAAGTCGAGACCTCCGCGTTATCCGCCCTCAACCTCTGCGTAAGAAGCCGCCCCTACATTCGGCGGCGTGCGAGACACCGGCGCGCCGACAGCGCCCTCACCCGCCAGCACGCCCCCACCCACCAGCACGGCCGCGCCCCGGCGTATCGGCGCCGTCGACGGCCTCCGCGGCCTCGCACTGACCCTCGTGGTCGCGTTCCACCTGTTCGGCAACGGCCGGGTCTCGGGCGGCGTGGACGTGTTCCTCCTGCTGTCCGGGTACTTCGCGACGGGTGCGCTGCTGCGCCGCGCCGAGAGCGGCACCCTCCGGCTCGCCGCGCACTACGCGCACACTCTCGCCCGGCTGCTCCCGGCGGCACTCGTGGTCCTGGCCACCGTAACGGTCGCCCTGCTGACGCTCGCGCCCCGGATGCGGTGGTCGTCGGGGCTGCGGGAGGTCGGGGCGTCCGCGACTTTCTGGGAGAACTGGGAGCTGGTGCACGCCTCGCTCGCCTACGGGGCCGCGGGGCCCGGCGCGAGCCCGCTGCAGCACTTCTGGTCGCTGTCCGTGCAGGGCCAGTTCTTCGCCGCGTGGCCGCTGGTGGTGCTCGGGCTCGTTGTCGTCGCCCAGCGCCGCGTGCGGGCCGGCAGGACCCTCCTGACGCCCGGCCGCCTGGTCGCCGTCGTGACGGGCATCGCCACCGCCGCATCGTTCGGCTATGCGCTCTGGCTCGTCTCCGCGGACCAGCCGGTCGCCTACTTCAGCACGTTCACGCGGTTCTGGGAGATCGGCGCGGGCGCGCTGCTCGCCCTGGCCCTTCGTCGGGGAGTCCCGTTCCGCGGGCAGAGCATCCTCGGGTGGGCCGGGCTCGCCCTGGTCGTCGGTTCGGGCTTCCTGGTCGACGGCGCCCGCGTCTTTCCCGGCGCCTCGGCCCTCGTCCCCGTCGGCGGCGGCGCGCTCGTCCTGCTCGCGACGGTCCCGGGCTCGACGGCGCCGGGCGTGACAGTCGTGGGCGTAACGGTCTCGGGCATGACAGTCCCAGGCCCGACAGTCCCGAACCCGACAGCCCCAGACCCGACAGCCCCAGACCCGACAGTCCCGGACCGAACCGCTCCGGGATCAGGCGCCCGCTCCGCTTCGAGAACGGCTTCGGGTACCGCCGAAGGCCCGACTCGGTACCTCAGGCCGTTCTCGAAGCGGACCCCGAACGCATCCGGACCGGCCGGGCCATCGGGATCGGGCGTCGAGCGTTTCCTGGACAGCGCTCCGCTGCGCTTCGGCGCGCGCGTCTCGTACGCCCTGTACCTCTGGCACTGGCCCGTCCTGGTCTTCTGGCTCCTGACCACGGGAGCGCACCGCGCGGATCCGCTCGCGGCCGCCGGGATCCTCGTCGTATCGGCCGCCCTCGCGTGGCTCACCACGCGGTACGTCGCCGAGCCGCTGCTCGCCCACGTCACCGACCGCCTGGCGGCGCGACACGCCAAGGCCGCGAGCCCAGCGCCCAGCGCGGCCCACCTGACCGGCGACGTGACCGCCCGGGGTACCACGGCGCCGTCGGGCAGGCGGACGCTCGCGGTGCTGGCGGGCGCCGCCGTGCTGGTGCTGGGCGGCACCCAGGCCGCGGCCACCGCGCACGACGCGACGGTGCAGCACAACGTCGCCGGGCTGCTCGCGCCCTCGCCCGATCACCCCGGCGCCGCGGCGCTCGCCCCGGACGCGCCCAGCGCCGACGCAAGGCCCGCTGTCCCCTTCCGGCCTGCGACCTGGGTCGCGTACGACGACCACCCCGACCGGCCGGGCTGCGTCCAGGGCGGCGACCGGCCCGAGCTGCTGGAGTGCGCGGTGGTCTCCCCGCCCGACCCGACCGCCGTCGTCTACCTCGCCGGGGCCTCGCACGAGCAGCAGTACGAGGAGGCGTTCGTCGCGCTCGCCCGCGAGCACGGCTGGGAGCTGCGCGAGGTGCTCAAGCACGGGTGCCGCCTCGCGACGTCGGGCGAGGGCGGCATGGCTTACCCGCCGGACTGTGCCACGTGGAACGACCAGGCGCTGGGCGCCCTGGTCGCGGCCCGTCCGGACGTCGTCGTGGTGGTGGGCACGCGGACGTACGAGGACGGCGCGCCCGAGCGGGTCATGTCCGGCCAGGTCGACGCGTGGCGCGCGCTGGACGACGCCGGGATCCGGGTCGTGACCGTGCGCGACAACCCGCGCTTCGAGTGGTTCGTGCCTGAGTGCATCGAGGGCGCGACCGACCCGGAGGCCTGCGGGCGGCCCCGCGCGGAGCAGCTCGCGGCCACCTCGCCCGTGCCGACGGCGCCCGGCGTGCCCGGCTCCGCGATCCACCTGGACCTCACCGACTCCATCTGCGGGCCGGAGGTGTGCGACGCCGTGGTCGGCAACGTGCTCGTCTACCGCGACGACGACCACCTGACCAACACGTACGTGCGCACTCTCACGCCGGTCATCGGCCGGCAGCTCCGGTCGGGCGCGCCCTGGCTGTTCGACGCCGGGCCGGACGCCGAGAACAGGCTCACTGCCGGATCCCGGTAACCTCAGCGGCGATGAGCAGCACGCAGCACGACCCCGGACCCGACCAGCTCAAGGGCATCCTCATGGTGCTCGTGATCTTCGGGCACACGTTCTGGCAGGGCGTGGGCGACTCGTGGACCAAGTGGATGATCTACGGCTTCCACATGCCGATGTTCCTGTTCCTCTCGGGGTACATGATCTCGATGGCCCGGTTCGGCACCCGGCCGTGGGGCGACCTGCTGCGCCACTACTGGAAGCGCATGATCGCGGCCTGGCTCGTGGTCAGCGTGCTGTGGCTGGCGCTGCAGGAGCCGGACGCGTTCGAGAGCATGCAGTCGTTCCTCGAGGTACTGCTCCTGCGCCCGGCGTTCCACCTCTGGTACGTCCCGATGCTGTTCCTCAGCGTGCTGCTCCTGCGCCTGCTCGGCCGGCCGCTCAACGCCTCCCCCGCGGCTCGGGCGGCGCTCGGCGTGGCCGCCGTCGCGGGCGCCCTGCTGTTCCAGACGCCGCTGAAGGAGCTGGTCCCCCAGGTGGTCCTGGACAACGTCGACGCCCGGTACGCCGGGTACTTCGTGTGGATCCTGCTCGGTGTCGCGGTGCGCAACGGGTGGTTCCCCCGCCTCGGCCTGTGGTGGGTCGCGCCGGTGGTCGTCGTCGGCCTCGTCGCCCGGAGCTGGGTCTACACGTCTGACGCCGCCGGACCCTGGTGGAGCGTCGCCGCGTTCACCGTGCTCTCCCTGGGCGCGTCGCTGTGCGTGCCCGCGCTCCGCGACGCCCTGCGCGCCCCGCTGCCGATCGTCGGCGGGGCGCTGCGCACGGTGGGCCACCACTCGCTGTACGTGTACCTGCTGCACCCGTTCGTCACGGACGCGCTGCACACCCCCGAGGTCGGCTGGGCGCGCTCCATGGTGCTCGGCGTCGCCGTCACAGTCGCGATCCTCGTGGCCAGCTGCATCGTGGCGGGCATCCTGGAACGAGTCGGTGCGCGGCGGCGTCGGTTCCGCGGGTACGCATAACTCAGTACCGCGGGTACGCATGACTCAGTACCGCGGGTACGCATGACTCAGTACCGCGAGCACGCATGACTCAGTACCGCGAGTAAGCGTGGCTCAGTACCGCGGGCACCCGTAGGTCAGTACCGCGGGTACGCGTAGTACAGGACCTGCGACTCCGCGACCCAGTGCTCCACCACGCCGCGCACGCCCGACGGAAGCATGCCGCCGCCCCCGGTGTTGCCGTCGATCACCTTGATCCGTGAGCCGTCGACCTGCACCACGAACATCGTGTGCGACGCCTCGCCCGACGCGATGTAGGAGACGAACGCCAGCGCCCCGACGCGCGGTGTCGAGCCCGTCGGCCGGGTGCGCCGGACCGCATCCCGGTAAGCACCCCACGTGGTCGACTGCGGCACGAGCGTCGAGTGCCCCGAGCCCTTGAAGATCCAGGACTGGAACAGGCCGCACCATGGCGCGTTCGAGCGCGCCCACACGTTGTACTTGCTGTACCAGTCGTAGCGCGAGCCGTTGCCGCCGTCGTACCGCACGGCGTAACCCACCTGGGAGCGAGCGGTCGCCACCACCTCGCCCAGGACACCCTTCAGGCCGGTCGACGCCTCGGCGCCGTCGGCGTTGGTGTACAGGACGCCGCCCTCGAACCGCTGCACGCAACCACCCCGGTCCAGGCCGCACAGCGGATCCATCACCGGAGCGCCCAGGCGGCCCCTGGCGCCGCCCCGCTCGCGGTACTCGCCCAGGATGCCGCCGTGCACCCACCAGGTGCGGTCGCGGCCCGATCGGGTCACCTTCACGAGGATCCCGTGCTGGTACGAGCGGGAGATCACGGACCGCGTCACCTGCCGGTGGCCCGACGTCGGCCGTCCGATCGCCACGCCCATCTGCCGGTCGCGGGAGGCCATGGACCGGTCCGTCGTCGTGAGCCCCACGCCGATCCGCCCCGTCCACGACGCCCGTGCGGTGGTGGACCCGCGGTAGATGGCCCGGTACTCGTAGACGGCACCCGCCCGGATCCGCACGCTGTACCGCCCGGCGCGGTTCGTGGTGTCCGTGCCGACGGTGCGCCAGCCGCGCTCGTCCATCCGCTTCTTCTGCACGACGACGGTGCGGCCTCGTGCCGGGGACCCGCCGACCGTCAGCCGACCGAACATCCAGAACGTCTCACCCTTGCGGAGCCGCCGCTCAACGACGCCCGCGGTGAGCGCGCTCTGCCGGGCCGCGGTGGCAACGCTGCCCTGCGCGGTGGAGACAGTGCCTGCCGCAGTGGAGACGGTGCCGGCCGCGGCAGGTGCCGCCGTCGCCTCGGCCACCGTGCCCGTCGCCACGACGCTGGCGGGAAGGAGCAGGGCGACTGCCAGCAGCACACCCGCCCCGCGGCGCGGATGGCGGACGCCGGACCGTGCCCGGCTCGACGCCGGACGGGACTGCCGAGCGAGGGGGCGCTCCATGTCCGGCAGGCTATGTCCGCCCGACCCGATCCGCAGAAGGTACAGGGTGAAAAGCGGGGTGAAAGGCGGGGTGAAAAGCAGCCCCGCGCGCGGAGCCCTCCGCTGACACGCGGAGACCGTGCGGGGCCCGCGCAGCGTGCGCGGGACCGACGACGGGACCGACGGCGGGGCCCGCGCGGGCCCCGCCGGGTCACAGCGCCTTGGGCAGCACCTCGCGCAGCCGGTCGGTCAGCTGGTTCATGTAGGTGGCGGTCACGTGGTTCGGGTCGCGGTACACGAGCACGTTCCCGATCACCGCCGGGCAGGTCGCGTCGTCGCAGAAGTAGTCGAGGAACTCCGCGACCTTGACCCGGGGCGCCGCCTCCAGCGCGGCCGGGATGGTGTCGCGGCCGCCCAGGGCGTTCGCCCGCGGCTGGTCGCACTGCGTGGGGTCCGTGTAGTTCTCGGTGACGCACTCGATGACGTCGTCCCGCGCGTGCGGCGTGTCCCGCAGCACGATTACCTGCGAGCCCCGGTCGGCGAGCTCGTTCCAGACCTCGGCGAGGCCGGCGGCGCCCGGGTGCTCCTCCGAGCCGCGCGGAGCGAGCGCGTAGGACTCCTGGTAGGTGGTGACCACGACGTCGGGCCCGAGCTCGGTCAGCGCGGCGCGGGTCTGGACGTTGGCCGCGGCGCAGGCCTCCACCTCGGGCCCGCTGCCGCTGCGGGGGTCCGCGCTGTACGGGCACGCCGAGTGCAGGTACGTGACCACGCGCCAGCCGCGCTCGGTGGCGACCTTCGTGATCGGCTCGGTGAACATCGCGGCGTGCGAGTCGCCGACGACGGCGACCGTCGCCTTCGGGTTGTCGGTCACGCCGAACTCGCACATGGTCGTCACCGTGGCCCGCTGCGCCGCCTGGCACGCGTTGACCTCGGCGTTCTTGTCCTCGGCGGCCTTCATCGGGTTGGGCGAGATCGCGGTGCTCCCGTCGACGAACGGGGCGAAGTCCCGCTTGATGCCCTCCGGGATGGTCTGGTCCGCGTCGCCGGCGGCCGCCTGGGCATTGAGGTCCCAGCGGTCGATGGTGCCCTGGACGCGCCACGGCAGCGTGAGGGTGAGCCCGCCGACCAGCACCATCGCGACGAGGGCGGCAACGAGCATGCGCCCGTCGGCTCGGAACCAGCGCGCGGTGCGGATCGGCTGCTCGACGAGGGTGTAGCTCGCGATGCCCATGGCGAACGAGGCGATGAGGATCACGAGGACGTCGGTCAGCCTCGGCTCCCGGCCGGTGTAGAGGCCGAAGAACACGATCACCGGGAAGTGCCACAGGTACAGCGAGTACGAGATGTCGCCGACACGCTGTACGGCCCACGACTCGGCGACGACGCGCAGCGAGCCGGGGCCCGAGGTGCGGCCCGCCAGGATCACGGCGCACGCGCCCAGCGTCGGCGCGAGGGCGGCGACGCCGGGGAACGGGGTGCCGTCGTCGAACAGGGCTGCCGCCGCGACGATGGTGGCGACGCCGAACACGGCCAGCGTGTTGCGCAGCGGCGCGAACCGCTGCGTGTCCCGGATCAGCAGGGCCAGGATGCCGCCGGCGGCGAGCTCCCAGACGCGGGTCAGCGTCGAGTAGTACGCCACCGGGTCGTCACCCAGCGACTCGGTGATGCCCCAGACCAGGGAGGCGACGCCGACCGCGCTGAAGATCGCGAGCAGGACGCCGCGCAGCGCCGCGGGGTTCTTGACGACGATGCCGCGGCGCGCCCCGCCCCACAGCCCGACCGCCAGCAGCACGAGCAGCGGCCAGACCAGGTAGAACTGCTCCTCCACGCCCAGGGACCAGAAGTGCTGGAAGGCGGTGGGGTCGTTGGTGGCCGCCTGGTAGTCGACCGCCTCGGCGGCGAGCGCCCAGTTCTCCACGTAGAGCACGGAGGCGAGCGCCTGCCGCCACCACGACTCCACCAGGGACGGCGGCAGCAGGACCAGCGCGATCACGATCACGCCCACGGTGGTGACCAGCGACGCGGGCAGGATACGCCGGGCCCGGGCGGCCCAGAACTTCTTGAGGCTCACCGAGCCCGTGGTGGAGGCCTCGCGCCACAGGTGGCCCGTGATGAGGAAGCCGGAGATCACGAAAAAAACGTCGACGCCGATGTAGCCGCCCGGCAGGACGGCGGGGTCGATGTGGTAGACGAGCACCAGCAGCACCGCGAGGGCTCGCAGTGCCTGGACCTCGGCGCGGAACTTGCGGGGGCGGACTTGATCCGCAGGTGCCCGGTCCGGCGTGGCGGCGGGCGCGGTCGTCGTTGCCGTCATGGAGTAGCAGGCTCTTCGTCTCGGGGGCACGGACGTCCCAACTGTCCCACAGGGGAACCGTGGGGCGAAAACTTCTCGTTTCGCACCGGTTTCAAATGTGCAGATGCGGTGGCAATCTCCGCGCACACGCGTAGGTTGCCCTACGGGTCCCGCACGGGGACTCGTTCTTCACCCACAGGAGAGTGAACCATGCGCATCTCCCCCTCCCGGCGAGCACTCGCCGTCGCCACCGCGACGACGCTCGCGCTCACCGCGCTCGGCAGCGTCGCCGGGTACGCGGCCGATGAGCCGGAGTCCACGCCGGTCCCGATCGTGACGCCGGACGGAGCCCTGTTCTCCTACGTCGTGAACACCGAGCAGGCCGGCGCCGCTCAGACGCTCCTCGCCACCAGGGCGATCACGCGAGCCGACGGCGTCGTCGTGCAGGCGTGGCCGCAGATCGGCGTCGTCGTGGTGCACTCGGCGAACGGCTCGTTCCGCGAGGACGTGCTCGAGGCCGACCGCTTCGGCGTCGTCGACTCCGTCGGCGCCACCCGCACCGTCTCCCCCACCGAGGGCACGCCGGGCGCGGACAGCGCGGCGGGCGCCCAGGCGAGCAAGTCCGTCGTGAGCAAGGCCACGAAGAAGGCACCTGGTGACGCGGTCGACGAGCCGTCGGACGACACCGGCGTCACCGTGGTGCCCGACCCGGGCGAGGCGACGCAGTGGGACATGGCCATGATCAAGGCCGACCAGTCCCTCCTGGTCAACCCTGGCTCGTCCGACGTCGTCGTGGGCGTGCTCGACTCCGGCATCGACGCGTCGCACCCGGACCTGGCGAGCCAGGTCGACGTCGACCAGTCGGTGAACTGCACCGACGGCGGCAAGCCAGATCTGTCGGCGACCGGCTGGCTGCCCACCACGTCGGACCACGGCACGCACGTGGCCGGCACGATCGCCGCCGCCGACAACGGCGTCGGCATCGTCGGTGTGGCCCCGGGCGTGAAGATGGCCTCGGTCAAGGTCGTGAACGACGACGGGTTCATCTACCCCGAGTACGCGATCTGCGGCTTCATCTGGGCGGGCATGCAGCACATGGACGTCACGAACAACTCGTACTACATCGACCCGTTCATGTACTGGTGCGAGGACCAGCCCGACCAGGCTGCCGCGAAGGAGGCCGTGCGCCGCGCGGTGGACTTCTCGACGAAGCGTGGCGTGGTGCACGCCGCCGCCGCGGGCAACGCCGCCACCGACCTGGCGAACAACACGACCGACGCGTCCAGCCCGAACGACTCGACGGCGGTGCAGCGCGTGATCAACTCGGGCTGCGAGGACATCCCCACGGAGCTGGACGGCGTGGTGACGGTCTCGTCCATCACGTCCACGGCGGCCCTGAGCTCGTTCTCGAACCGTGGCCTCGGCGAGATCGACGTCGCCGCCCCGGGCAGCGCCATCGTCTCGACCGAGCTCAACGGCACCTGGGACACCAAGAGCGGCACCTCGATGGCGTCCCCGCACGTCGCCGGCGTGCTGGCGCTCCTGAAGTCGGCGCACCCGCGCTGGAGCCCCGCGAAGCTGGAGGCGGCCGTCCGCACCCAGGCCGACGACCACGAGTGCACGACCACGACGGCCGGCCCGGCCTGCGTGGGCGGCCTCACGGAGAACAGCTTCTACGGCGACGGCATCACAAACGCCCTGAACGCGGTAACCCTCCGCAAGTAACCCTTCGGTGAGTGCGGGATATTCGCCCCGTCGAGACGTCTCGACAGGGCGAATATCCCGCACTCAACACAGGCCGGCGGGCGGTCAGAAGCGTTGGCGGACCGGTGGGGAGTCCATCGGGTCGATAAACAGCCATTGCGCCTTCGCGCGCAGCGCGTAGTGCAGCGGGCGGGCGAGGGTCGCCGCGTAGGTGGCGGTCATGTGGTTGTCGTCGCGGTAGATCAGCACGTTCCCGACCACGCCCTCGCACAGCCGGTCCCCGCAGATGAACCGGGTCAGGTCGAGGTGCACCGCCGACGACGGCACCCCCTCGGCGTCCTCCACCGGGTTCACGGGCGAGTACACGTCCGCCCGGGCGCGCGCGCAGCCGGCGCCGTCGGGGTGCTGCTCGACGCAGGCCGGGACCTGGAACCCGAACCGGGGGTTGTCGCGCAGCGTCACCACCCGGATGCCCGCGTTCGCCAGGCGCCGCCAGGCGCGGGACTCCGCCGCGATCACCGTGTCGCCGGGCTCTGTCGTCGAGGTACGGCTCCCGACGACCACCACGGCGTCGGGGTGCATCTCCTCGAGCGCCTCCAGCACGTTGACCCGCCACGACCAGCACATGTCGGTGGTGTTCACCTCGCCGACGGGGGCCGCGAGCCGGCAGCCGCGCCGGGCGATCAGCTGCACCTGCCAGCCCTCCTGCCGGCCGACCTCGGTCATCGCGGGCGCCCACTGGATGATGTGCGAGTCCCCCACCATGACCACCACGTGGTCCGGGTCGGGCGCGTCGGTGAGGGTGCACGTCAGGGGGACGTCCGTCCCGGGGGTCACCACGTTCTCCTGGATGCAGCCGTCGTCGTCGACGTCGGGCAGGTCCAGCGCCGCGACCGCGGGGGCGGGCTGGATCGCGACGTCGTCCGGCACGGGCTCGGTGTGCGTGGGGCTCAGGGCGAGCGCCCCCGGGTACTGGGACGGCCCGGCCGCCTCGGCCGCGGCCGCCGCCTCGGCGAGCAGCTGGGCGTCCCGCCGTTCGAGGACGGTCAGCCCGGCCACGGTCCCGCCCGCCACGAGCGACACGGAGACGACGGCGGCCACCAGCGCGCGCCGCCCGCCGAACGTCTCGCGGAACCGTTGCGCCGGGTCGGCCACGAGCTTCGTGGTGAGCCAGGACAGCACCACCGACGCCGTCATGATCGCCGCGGCGCCGAACAGGTCCACCCGGGCCAGGCCCGTGTAGTGCAGGTAGGCGATGAGCAGCGGCCAGTGCCACAGGTACAGCGCGTAGGAGATGTCCGCGACGAAGCGCAGGGGCGCCACCTGCAGCAGGCCGCGCGGGCCCCAGCCGGCACTCCCGCCCGAGCCCAGCAGCACGAGCAGGGCGCCCGCCACGGGCCACAGGGCCCACGGCCCCGGGAACAGCGCGCCGCCGTCGAGCACAAACCCGCTGGAGACCACCAGGCCGAGGCCCGCCCAGCCCAGGACGGGCCGCAGGGCACCCGGGAGCCGGAGCCACGGCAGGACCAGGGCGAGGACGCCGCCCACGCCCAGCTCCCAGAACCGGGCCCAGGAGTGGAAGTACGCGACCGGCTGGTCCACGCCGTGCAGGTCCAGGGCGAACACGAACGACGCCACCGTGAGCCCCGCGACCACCACGAACAGCAGGTCGCGGGCGCTGATCCACAGCCGGCGCGCCACCGCGACCACGATGAGCACGACCACCGGCCAGGCCAGGAAGAACTGGCCCTGCACGGACATCGACCAGAAGTGCTGCAGCGGGCTGGTCTGCGGACCGGCCGCGCCGTAGGCGAGCTGGCCGGCGATCATCTCCCAGTTCACGTAGTACAGCGCCGAGGCGAGGATCTCGCGGCCGGTCTGCACCCAGCTGCCCCGCGGCATGACCAGCCAGGTGAGGACCGCCGTCGCGACGAGCACCAGGAGGGCCGGCGGTACGAGGCGGGAGAACGTCCGCCCGTAGTGCTCACCCAGGCGCAGCTCGCGACGCTCGGCGCGGCGCAGCAGCGACCCGGTCGCCAGGAACCCGGACAGCACCAGGAAGACGTCGACGCCGCCGGAGACCCGGCCGTTGCCGAACAGGTGGAACGCGACGACGAGGGCGAGCGCCAGCCCGCGCAGGCCGTGCAGCTCGGGGATGTGCGTGGCGGGCCGCCGCACGGGCGCCAGGCTGACCGGGGGCCGGGCGACGTCGCTCGGCGCGGGCTGCTCGCCCGTCGTACTGCCCAGACCCGCCGGCCCGCCCGGGGGCGGCAGCGGGGTGGAGACAACGGTCACCTGGGGATCCTCCGGGTAGGTGCGCGGACCGTGGTCGCACACTCCGGGCGAACGCCCTGGCCAGGGACCACTTCTGCAACGTCGGAGGGCCGCCGACCCAGGTCAGCGGCCCTCTGGCGTTGCGGAGCGTATCAGGACTCGGTGACGTCACCCAGCACAGTCCGGACACCTTCGGTTCGGTGGCTCAGCAGGTGGCTCAGCAGGTGGCTCAGTACTGGTGGCCGGCGGTGCCGATCATGCCCGCGGCGACCGTCTTGTTGGTCGCCTCGTCCACGAGAATGAATGCGCCCGTCTGGCGGTTGGCCTGGTAAGAGTCCACGAAGAGCGGCTGGGTCACGCGCAGCTTGATGCGCGCGATCTCGTTCAGCTTGATCTCCGTGGCCTCCTCGTCGCGGTGCAGGGTGTTCACGTCGACGCGGTAGTTGATGTTCTTCACCATCGCGCGCGCCCACCGGGTGGTGTGCTTGATCGCGTACTTCTTGCCCTGCACCAGGGCGGCCGACTCGTCCATCCAGCAGATCTGCGCGTCGACGTCCTGCGTCACCGTCGGGGCGTTGTTCGGGCGGCAGATCATGTCGCCGCGCGAGATGTCGATCTCGTCGGCCAGGCGCACCGTCACCGACATGGGCGGGTACGCCTCCTCGACGGGACCGTCGGCCGTGTCGATGGACGCGATGGTGGTCTCCAGCCCCGCTGGGAGGGCCAGCACCCGGTCGCCGGGCTTCATGACGCCGGACGCGACGGTGCCCGCGTAGCCGCGGTAGTCGCGCGTGTCGTTCTGCTGGGGCCGGATCACGTACTGCACGGGGAACCGGACGTCCACCAGGTTGCGGTCGGAGGCGACGTGCAGGCGCTCGAGGTGGCTGAGCAGCGGCGAGCCGTCGAACCACTGCATGTTCTCGGACCGCGTCACCACGTTGTCGCCCGCCAGGGCGGACACCGGGATGAAGGTCAGGTCGGGCACCCGCAGGCGGGAGGCGAACTCGGCGAACTCGGCGCGGATCTTCTCGAAGACCTGCTCGTCGTAGTCCACCAGGTCCATCTTGTTCACGCAGACCACCACGTGCGGCACGCCGAGCAGCGTGGCCAGGAACGTGTGCCGGCGCGACTGCTCGACGACGCCCTTGCGCGCGTCCACGAGGATGAGCGCCACGTCCGCCGTCGAGGCGCCCGTGACCATGTTCCGCGTGTACTGGGTGTGGCCCGGGGTGTCCGCGATGATGAACTTGCGCTTGGGCGTCGCGAAGTAGCGGTACGCGACGTCGATGGTGATGCCCTGCTCGCGCTCGGCGCGCAGGCCGTCCGTCAGGAGCGACAGGTCGGCGTAGTCGTTGCCGCGGTCCTTGCTCACCTGCTCCACGGACTCGAGCTGGTCGGCGAAGATCGACTTGCTGTCGAACAGCAGGCGGCCGATCAGGGTGGACTTGCCGTCGTCGACCGAGCCGGCGGTGGCGAACCGCAGGAGGTCGCCGCTGACGACCTCGTCGTGCGCCTCGAAGGCCGCACCGGCCTCGGACTCGCCCTGTGAAAGAGCAATCGTCATCAGAAGTAGCCTTCCTTCTTGCGGTCCTCCATGGCGGCCTCGCTCACCTTGTCGTCGCCGCGCGTGGCGCCGCGCTCGGTCAGGCGCACGGCCGCGACCTCCTCGACGACGTCGTGCATGGTGACCGCGGTGGACTCGACGCAGGCCGTGAGGTTCGCGTCGCCGACCGTGCGGTAGCGCGTGGACCTGATCTGGGCGGTCTCGCCGTCCTTGAGCGGGGTGAAGTCGTTGACCTCGTAGAGCATGCCGTTACGTTCCACGACCTCGCGCTCCTTGGCGAGGTAGAGGTCGGGCAGGTCGATGTTCTCGGCCTCGATGTACGCCCAGATGTCCAGCTCGGTCCAGTTGGACAGCGGGAACACGCGGATGGACTCGCCCTGGTGGACGCGGCCGTTGTACAGGTTCCAGATCTCCGGACGCTGGTTCTTCGGGTCCCACTGGCCGAAGTCGTCGCGGAAGGAGAACACGCGCTCCTTCGCGCGGGCCTTCTCCTCGTCGCGGCGGCCGCCGCCGAACAGCGCGTCGAAACCGTGCTTCTCCGCGGCCTCCAGCAGCACCGGCGTCTGGATCCGGTTGCGCGAGCCGTTGGGCTCCTCCTGGACCAGACCGCGGTCGATCCCCTCCTGGACGGAGGCGACGACGAGCTGCACGCCCGTGCGGTCCACCCAGCGGTCCCGGCAGTCGAGCACGGTCTGGAAGTTCAGGCCGGTGTCGACGTGCATGATCGGGAACGGGACACGCGCCGGCGTGAACGCCTTGACCGCCAGGTGCAGCATGACGATGGAATCCTTGCCGCCGGAGAACAGCAGGCAAGGGCGCTGCATCTCGGCCACCACCTCGCGCATGATGTGGATGCTCTCGGCCTCCAGGCTGCGCAGCTGGCTCAGAACGTGGCTCTTCACTCCTTGGCACCTACTTTGCTATCTGCCCCGACCACGGACGCGACACCAACGGTGTCGAGCAGCTCACGCAGGCGCGGAGCCAGTGCCGGGGGGCATACGAACAGGTCAGGGAGCCAGGGGCTCTCCCGGTTGTACTCGAGCTCGGATCCGTCGAGGCGGGTGCAGACGAGGCCTCGGGACCGTGCCACGGCGACAGGGGCCGCAGAGTCCCACTCGTACTGCCCACCCCCGTGGACGTAGGCGTCAACTGTAGCGTCAGCGACCGCCATCATCTTGACACCCGCGGAGCCCATCGGCACCAGCTCGACGTCGTCGCGCTCGGCCAGGGCGGCCACGAACTCCGGCGGGCGGCTGCGGCTCGCCGCGATCCGCAGCGGCCGGTTCCCGGCCAGGACGGCGGCGCTGTCGTCGTCCGGCACGACGCCGTCCGCGGTGGTCATGACCTGCTCGCGGGCAGGCAGGGCGACCGCTGCGGCGGTGAGCCCGACGCCGCGCTCCCAGAGCGCGACGTGGACGGCGAAGTCGTCGCGCCACTGCCCGGCCAGGGGCCCGTCGGCGTGCCGCTCCGCGAACTCGCGGGTACCGTCGAGCGGGTCGATGATCCACACACGATCTGCACGGGTGCGGGACGCGTCGTCCTTGGCCTCCTCCGAGAGGACGGCGTCGGCGGGCCGGGCTGCGGTCAGTGCGGCCGCGAGCCATGCCTGAGCTGCGGCATCACCCGCGTCCTTGAGCTCCTTGGCGGCGAAGGAGCCGCCGGCGGCGTCGACCTCGGCGCGGAGCGCGAGGAGCACCTCCGCCGCTCCCGAGGCGAGTGCGTGGGCAAGGGCGTCGTCGTCGAGCGACGCCTGAGGGAGCGTAGGGGACGGCGCGTTCATCGATCTCCAGGGTGGACGTCTTCTCCGGCGATCCAGCCGTCTCTGCGCAGCGCTCGACGACTAGGCCAAGGTGCCGTGGATGAAAGTCCGGCGGACGCGCCGAGGCTACCATTCCGGCATGCGATCCAGGGCCAGTGGACCAGTAACGACCTCTACCCGCTCCAGGTGGCGCTAATGACTACTATCCCGATGAGATTAGTCGGAATTAGCAGGTTCCGGGCCGGGACGGCGCGGCGCCCGCTATGACCATCGACCTTCCCCTGATCCTCGGCGGCCTGGCGGTCGGCTTCATCGTGGGCCTGACCGGGATGGGCGGCGGCGCCCTCATGACGCCGATGCTGATCTTCGTGTTCCGCGTGGACCCCCTCGTGGCGGTCTCCAGCGACGTGGTCGCCAGCCTCTTCATGAAGCCCGCCGGCGCGATAGTGCACCTGCGGCGCAGGACCGTGAACCTGAAGCTCGTGCTGTGGCTGTGCGTGGGCTCGGTGCCCGCCGCGTTCTCCGGCGCCCTGCTGATCAAGGTGCTGCCGTTCGGCAACTCCCTCGACACCGCGCTCCAGACGATCCTCGGGGTCGCGCTGCTCATCGCGTCCGGCGGGCTGGTGGTCCGCGCCGTGCTGCAGATGGTGCGGAGCCGCTCGGCGCTCGGCGAGGGGCCCACCCAGCCGGCGGCCCCGCCGGAGCTGGTGGTGCGCCCCGTGCCCACCGCGATCCTCGGCGCGGTGGCCGGGCTCCTGGTCGGCATGACGTCGGTCGGCGCCGGCTCGGTGGTCATCGTCGTGCTCCTGCTGCTCTACCCGGCGCTCAAGGCGTCCCAGCTCGTCGGTACCGACCTGGTCCAGGCAGTGCCGCTCGTCGCCGCGGCGTCACTGGGGCACATCCTGTACGGCGACTTCTCGCTCGGCCTGACGACGTCCCTCCTCATCGGCGCCATCCCCGGCGCCTGGTTCGGCGCCCACGTGTCCTCGCGCGCGCCGGGCGGCATCATCCGCCGCGCCCTGGCGATCCTGCTGCTCGCGTCCGCGCTCAAGCTGCTGGGCGCGAGCCTCCCCGTGGTGCTGGGCGCCGCTGGGGCGGCGCTGGTCTTCGGCAACCTGGTGTGGTTCTGGGTCAAGCGCCGCTTCGCCGCCCTTCCGGCGGCGGCCGTAGCAGACTCGTCCCCGGAGGAGCCCGCCGGGGGCCGGTCGGGTCCGTCGCGCGGCTCCGGGGCCGACCGGGCCGAAGACCCGGCCGATGCACCAGCCGGAGACGCAGCCGGAGACCCAGCCGGAGACCCAGCCGGAGACCCAGCAGAAGACCTGACCGAAGACTCAGCAGAAACGAGCCACAGCAGATGACCGACTCCCCCGCCCGCGTCCTGTCCGACGACGAGCTGGACCTCCTCGAGCTGGCCCTCGGCGGCGCGGTCCCGCCGTCGGCCCTCGCGGCCGCCCTGCAGGACGCACCGACCGGCACCCCGGCCAGCGCCGTCCTGACCGACGCCGAGAACACCCCGCTGGCCCGCCTCACTGCAGGGCCCCACGCTGCTGGGCCCCACGCTGCTGGGCCCGGCGAAGCGCCCGACGCCCTGGAGCCGCTCAAGCCGCTCGCCGCGGCGATCGGGCCGCAGTGGGACGACGCCGTGCGCCGGCCGGCTCGTGAGGTGCGGGCGGCCCTCGAAGCGGACCTCGGGGACGACGCCGGGAGCCGCCTCGGCCTGCTCGTCACCGAGGTGCCGACCCGTGAGGAGTCCGACGCCGCGGTGGCGCTCGCCTCGGGCGCCGGTGCGGGTACCGGTCCCAGCGCAAGTGCCGGTCCCAGCGCGGCTGCCGGTCCCAGCGCGGCTGCAGGTCCCGACTCAGGTGCTGGTGCCGACGCGGGTGCCGACGCAGGCGGCCGCACCGGCACCGTGCTGCTGCTCGTGCCGGTCGCGCGCCGCGCCCCGGAGCCCGGCGTCGTCGGCGCTCCCGGGCTCGTGCGGGCGGCACTGGGGCTGGCCGACACCCTGGCCGAGCGCACCGGCGCGCGGGTGGCCACCGTCGTCGTGCCGTGGTCCGGGCTGGGCGGGACGATGCTCGACGAGGTAGCGGCCGCCTACGGCGCCGCGCGCGTCGAGACGCTCGCCGCGCACCGCTCGCCGGCCACCGCCGAGCGCGTGGCGGCCCTGCCCCGCGTGCGCGACGAGGCGGTGCGGGCGCTGTACCCGCCCGCCTCGGCCGCCGAGGTCGCTCGCGCCGCGGGCGGCGCCCACCGGCAGGGCGCCGTCGTGTTCTTCACGGGCCTGTCGGGCTCGGGCAAGTCGACGGTCGCCCGCGCCCTGGCCGCCGAGCTGGACGACGACGGCCTGGGGACGACCCTGCTCGACGGCGACGAGGTGCGGCACCACCTGTCGAAGGGACTCGGGTTCGACCGCGAGTCCCGCGAGACCAACGTGGAGCGCATCGGATACGTGGCGGCGCTCGTGGCCAAGCACGGCGGCATCGCCGTCGCCGCGCCGATCGCGCCGTTCGCGGCCGGCCGGGCGAAGGTGCGGGCCCTGGCCGAGGAGGCCGGCGCGCACTTCGTCCTCGTGCACATCAGCACGCCCCTGGCGGTGTGCGAGGCACGCGACCGCAAGGGCTTCTACGCCAGGGCGCGGGCGGGCGAGATCGCCGAGTTCACGGGCATCTCCTCGCCCTACGAGGAGCCCGACGACGCCGAGCTCGTCATCGACACCACCGACGTCCTGGTGCCCGACGCCGTGGAGACGGTCCGTGCCTACCTGGCGAACCTCCTGCCCTGAGCATGCCGAGGAGAACCAGCGCGAGGTAGAACCAGCGCAAAGCAGAACCAGGGCAAAACAGGGCTGGGGCGGAGCAACCACACAGGTCGCTCCGCCCCAGTTCTACTTCGCCCTACCTCGGCACGCTGATCAGGCGCGGGCCTCTTCCGCCTTCAGCGCCTGGGCCTCGGCCTTCTTCTGCTCCGCCTCTTCGGCCTTCTTCTTCGCGGCCTCTTCCGCCGCACGCTTGCGCTGCAGCGCCCGACGGCGGGCCGGGCCCATGCCGGGGCGTTGCGCCCGCACGAAGTTCTTGTACGCGTCAGCGACCTCGTGCACCGGGCCGTCCATGACGAGCTGGCCCTGGTGCATCCACAGCACGCGCGTGCACATCGCCTCGATGGTCGAGATCGAGTGGCTCACGAGGAACACGGTGCCCGCGTTGGCGCGGACGTCCTCGATGCGCGACTTGCTGCGCTCCTTGAAGGCGGCGTCGCCGGTGGCGAGGGCCTCGTCGATCATCAGGATGTCCGGCGATGCGGCCGACGAGATCGCGAACCGCAGGCGCGCGCCCATGCCGGACGAGTACGTCTTCATCGGCAGGTAGACGAAGTCACCGATGCCGGAGAACTCCACCACCTCGTCGAACTTCTCGTCGACCTGCTTGGGCGTGAGCCCGAGCGCGAGGCCGCCGATCATGATGTTGCGCTCGCCCGTCAGCGACGGCATGAGCGCCGCGTTCACGCCGAGCAGCGACGGCTCGCCCGAGACATGCACGCTGCCGGACTTCGGGGGCATGAGCCCCGCGATCGCCCGCAGCATGGTGCTCTTGCCGGAGCCGTTGACGCCGACGATCCCGACGGACTCCCCGTGCCGCACCGTGAAGGAGACCCCCCGCACGGCGTGCACCTCGCTGACGGCGCCGACGTGCCGGCGTCCGGCCCGGAGCAGCCGCTTGTGGAAGGGGACCTTCAGCTTGATCTCGCGGACCTCGGCGCCCTGCTCGGCTTCCTTCTTGGCGCGTCCGCCGATGACGCGGTAGACGACGTGCAGGTCGTCCACCACGAGACACGGGCCGCCGAGCTCGGTCTCGAGGGCCTCCTGCCCGGCGTCCTCGGGCTCGACCTCGAGGTCGAAGTCCATGTGCTCGTCGGCCTCAGTCACGTCCGTACCTCTCCTCACCGCGCCAGAAGACGATGAAACCGATCACGAAGAACACCACTGCCCACACGCCGCCGAGCGCCCACATCAGGCCGCTGGGCGGGAACGCGTCCTCCTGCATCAGCACGGAGCGCACCAGGTACAGGTAGACCGCGATGGGCTGGTAGTCCAGCACCCCCGTGAGGATGGTCTTGGCCGTCTCGGAGACACCGAGGTTCTCGACGTAGTGCGACACCGGGAAGATCACGCCCGACGCATACATCAGCACCCGCATGACGAACCCGATGATGTTGTCGAGGTCGGGGACGCTGGCCACCATCCGCGCCATGATGAACGCGAGACCCGTGTTGAAGATCCACATCAGCGCCACGGCCGCGGGCAGCAGCAGCCACCACCACGTCACATGGACCATCGTGTACGTCGGGATGTAGCCGCTCAGCAGCGTGATGCCACACATCACGACGATCGCCGGGACGAGCGTGGTGAGCAGCGACAGCACAGTGGACATCGGCAGCACGGCGCGCGGGAAGTGCAGGGAGCGCAGGAGCTGCGTCTTGCCGCTGATCGACTTGGCGCCGCCGCTCACCGAGGCCTCGACGAACCGGAACATGAAGACGCCGATCACGATGTACGCGATCGAGTTGCTGACCCCACGGCTCAGGTGGAGCAGGACACCGAAGATCAGCACGTACACGGCCGCGTTGAGGATCGGGTTGAGCACTGCCCAGAGCTGGCCCAGGTAGTTGTTCTGGTTCTTGGCGTACGCCGTGGACGTGGCCAGGACCCGGATGAACGCCCAGCGGCTCGCCAGGCTGCGGATGTATTCGCCCAGCGGCGGGCGGACGTTCAGGGGGCGCAGTCCGTGCTGCTGCGCGAGTGCGAGCCGCTCGGCAGACGTCGTGCTGGGGACGAGCGGCGGCGGCGGCTTCTTGGCGTCGCCGCTGGCGGCCGGCTTTGCCGGCGCGGCCGCATCGGTAGTAGGTGTGCTCACGGTGCGTGAAATACCTGTCTGGTCGGGGGCACTGCCGGGGACGATCCGGCCGTTCGATCCTAGCGGGTCACAAACCCTAGCAGTGTGGTCGGGATTGGAGGTCGCAGCCGCGGGACCACACCGCCGGACCGCGCGAGACTCCGTACGTGAGAGACTGCACCGCGTGCAGCACCCCCGTCCCGCTCCTCGAACCACCGACCCGCGCGCCACGTCCCAGCGTGTCGCCGGTGCCCTGGTCGAGTCGCCGCTGCAGCTGCTCTGCACGGTCGAAGCGCACGCCGCCGGGTTCGGCGGAACCGACACGCACGTGCACGTACGCGACGACGTCCCCGCGCTTGGGGACGCCCTGTCCGCCGTCCGCGAGCTCACCCTCCCCGAGGGACTCACCTTCGACCTGGCGGGCCGGCGCAGCGCCCTGACGGCGCGCGAGCCCGTCTGGCTCGTGGGCGACGCCTTCTCCGGCCTCTTCCAGGCCACCGCCCCCCTGCGCCGCCCGGACCGCATAGTCCTGGTCGACGACGGCCTGGCGACCCTCGAGCTGTGCCGCCTCCTGGTGCGCCGCGACCCGCTGGTCCGGATCGGCAGCACCGTGCGCGCACCCCGGCGTCGGCTCGGCGCCGTGGCCGCCGGCCGGCTGCGGTCGCTGGCCGCCGACGGCCGCGTCACGATCTTCACGGCGCTTCCCCTCGGGCCCGACCTGACCACCGGCCTGCGGGCCCAGGGGTTCGACGTGCGGCACAACCGCTTCGGCTGGCTCACCGCGCAGCCCGCCGACGCCGCGCTGCCCGAGCCCACCGTCGTCGTCGGCTCGGCGATGGCCGCCGACGGGCTGATCGACGCCGACCGCTACGTCGACTGGATCCGGTCGCTGGCCAAGGAGAGCGCGCTGCGCTACCTCCCGCACCGCCGGCAGACCCCGGAGCTGCTCGCGGCCCTGGCCGAGATCGACGGCGTGACCGTCGACGCGCCCGGCGCCCCCGTCGAGATCCGCCTGCGGGGCCTGCGAGCGGGCCAGCGCGTGGTGAGCCTGCCGTCGACGTCGACCATCCTATTGACCACTATCATTTCACCGCTCGGTGTCCCCGTCACCGCGCTCGACGTGCCCGCCGACTGGTGGACCCCGCGCGCCTCGGCCGACCACCGAGCACACCTGACCAGCGTCGTCGAGCTCGCCCGGCAAGCCCGGGCCGCAGCCGAGGACGCTAATGAAACCGACTCCCCGGAGGCGAACGAATGACCATCCGCGTGCTCGCGGTCGCGGACAGCGACTCGTATCTGAAGTGGGCATGCGCGACGCTGGACAGGCTCGGCCCGGCCGACGAGGCCGGGCTCGACCGCTCGGCCGTGATCGTCAAGACGCCGATCGCGCCGACCACCAGTCAGATCGCCGCCGCCGTCGCGGGATCCTCAGTGGTCCGTCCCGCCGTGCTCCCCGTCCGGGATCTCGCCGCGCACATCCGCGACAACACGCCCGACGTCGTGCTCATCGCCGCCACCGGCCCGGTCGCCGAGGTCGTGGCGCGTGCCATCGTCGCCGCCGCGGGCAAGCGCCGTCCCGCGCTCATCACCGGCCTGCCCGGCATGGCGCTGCCCGCCACGCCCGAGGGCACGGGCTGGCGCCGCTGGTGCGACGCGTTCGTGGTGCACAGCCGCCTCGAGATCGGCGCCTACCGGGAGGCGTTCGCCGCGCACGGCGTCGCCCCCGAGGTCCCGCTGGCCCACCTGCCGTTCCTCGAGCACATGGCCACGAGCCTCGGCACCGAGCCGGTCAAGCGTGTCGTGTTCGCCGCACAGGCCAAGGTGCCGGACAACCGGCCCGACCGCGTCACCCTCCTGGACCGCCTCGCGCGGCTCGCCGAGGAGGACTTCGAGGTCATCGTCAAGCTCCGCGCCCGCAAGGGCGAGCGGCAGACGCACAACGAGGCCTTCCCCTACGACGAGCTGTGGGACACCGAGCACGAGCGGCTCGGGCACCGCAGCGACGCGCTGCGGTTCGTCGACGGCCCCATGGCCGAGTGGCTGCAGGCCGGCTCCGCGCTCATGACGGTCAGCTCGACAGCCGCGATGGAGTCGCTGGCCCTGGACCTGTCCACGGTCATCATCGACGACTTCGGCGTGACCCCCGAGCTGCTCAACGCGCCGTTCGCCGGCAGCGGCTGCGTGATGCACGTGGCCGACGCCGCCGAGGCGTTCCGCGCGGGCGGGCCGCAGCCCGACACCGCCTGGCTCGAGGACAACTACCTGCACGCCACCGACTCGGAGCTGCCCGCGACGGTGCGGGAGCTGGCCGCGCGCCGCGAGGCCGGGACGCTCACCGAGCTGGCCGAGGTCAAGCCGTGGCTCCGCGCCCGCTACCTGCGGATGGCGCTGCAGATGTACCTGCCGAAGTTCTTCTACGACGTGATCCGCCTGACGACCCGCCCGGTCCGCCTCCTCTTCCTGGACAAGAAGGCCTAGACCCAGCATTGAGATCTGGTGTTCTGGTCGAGATCTGGTGGTGCACCACCAGATCTCGACCAGAACACCAGATCTCACGGGGTCACGCGGCGGGGGTCAGACGCCGTCGTCGACACGGACGCGGTCCGTCAGGCCGCGGAGGAAGCCCGCGCCCCATGCCATGTGCATGGTCACGAGCGTCGCGGGCAGGGCCAGCGCCGAGCGCAGGTCGAGCCGCGGCTGACGCGTCGCGGCGTGCGCCGAGGCGGCGAGCACACCCAGGAGGTAGGCGGCCGGCGGCACGAGCCCGACCAGCGCCAGGGGCAGCGAGCCCGCGACGGCGCCGCCGACGGCCACCAGCGCGGACGTGCCGAGCACGATCACGGCGGTCGGCGGGGCGAGGTACCGGAGGTTCGCGGTCCCGGGGTTGCGGCGCACCACCTCGCGGCGCCACATGCCCGTGCGCCAGAACTGCGTGGCGACGGCGCCCAGCGTCCGGCGGGGCTTGTACTCGACCACGAGCGACGGGTCGAACCACAGGAGGCTGCCGGTGTTGCGCAGCCGCAGGCACAGCTCCCAGTCCTGGGCCCGGACGTACACGGGCGAGTATCCGCCGACGCGCTCCAGCGCCTCTCGGCGGAACGTGCCCAGGTAGACCGTCTCGGCCGGGCCGGCGCTGCCGCCCGTGTGGAACGACGCCGAGCCCAGTCCGGCCGGGTGGCTCATCGCGCGCGCGACGGCCTTCTGGACGGGGGTGTCACCGACGGGCAGCATGCGCCCGCCGACGCCGTCGGCCCCCGCGGCCTGGAGCGCCTCCACCGCGCGGCGCACGTACGTCGGCTCGGCCACAGTGTGGCCGTCCACCCGGACGAAGATCGAGTGTCCCTCGGGCATCCGCTCCAGGCCCGCGTTCAGGCCGAGCGGCTTGGAGCCCGTCGGGTTGTCCACCACGGTGACGCGGCCGGTCTCGGCCGCGAGCTTGTCGGCGATCTCACGCGTCCGGTCTCGCGAGGGACCCACCGCGAGCACCATGTGCAGCGGGTGCGGGTAGTCCTGGCCCAGGATCGACCGCACCATCGCCTCGAGGTACGGCTCCTCGTCTCGTACGACGGCGACGACCGTCACCAACGGCATGTTCGCCGCCTCAACCCTCTCGGGCACGAGGCCCCCTCTCGTGGACGCGATAGCTGGGCCGGTCCGGCCCTGGACGTTCCCGGGTCCTGCCGGACCGGGGAACATCAGAGGCGGGCACCGCGCGTGCGGCGCCCGCCTCCGACGATGAACAGTTCCACGGACTCAGACCCTGCTTGGCCTCTGAGCCCGCGTCGTGCCTTCGGCCCAGGCGCTGTCTGACGCGCCTGAGCCTACTGGCTTCGCGTCAGGCTCAGGCGTCGACGCGACGGAGGCGCGACATGGGCGAGAACTCGCCGGGCATGACGCGCTTCTGGCCGTCGCCGAGCGCCTTCTCGAGGATGCGGATGTCGCGCACCAGGTTCTCGAGGCCCTTGGGCTCGAGCGAGGAGGCGTGGTCCGAGCCCCACATGGCGCGGTCGAGCGTGATGTGCCGCTCCACGGCGACGGCGCCCAGCGCCACGGCCGCGAGCGAGATCTGCAGACCGGTCTCGTGGCCCGAGTAGCCGACGGGCACGTTGTAGCGCTCCTGCAGCGTCGTGATGGTGCGCAGGTTCGCCTCCTCGGGGGGAAGCGGGTAGGTCGACGTGGCGTGCAGGATCACGAGCTTGTCCGTGCCCAGGATCTCCACGGCGGAGTCGATCTGCTCAAGCGTCGACATGCCGGTCGAGAGGATGATCGGCTTGCCGGTGGCGGCGAGCGCACGAAGCATCTCGTGGTCCGTGACGGAGGCGGAGGCGACCTTGTGGGTCGGCACGCCCATCTTCTCCAGGAAGTCCACCGACGGGGCGTCCCACGGAGAGGCGAACCACTGCACGCCCTTGTCCTTGGCGTACGCGTCGATCTCCGTGTACTCCGGCTCCTCGAACTCAACCTTGTACTTGTACTCGAGGTACGTCATCTCGCCCCAGGGCGTCTGACGAATCTTGTCACGCTGGTCCTTCGGAGTGCTGATCTCCGGAGTGCGCTTCTGGAACTTCACGGCCTGGCATCCGGCCTCGACCGCGACATCGATCAGCTTCTTGGCAATCTCGACGTCACCGTTGTGGTTGATGCCGATCTCGCCGATCACGTACACGGGCTGGTCGGCGCCGACCTGCAGGTCGCCGATAGTGACCGGCGCGGGCTGCGCGTTCGTCGCGCTCATAAGAAGGTCCTTCCGAAAGGGTCGAGCACAGGGTAGTGCTGTTACGTGTCGTCGGGACTAACCGGTGACGACGGGGGTCTGAGGAGCTGCCGTACTGGGGGTGACTGCACTCGGACGCGCAGCGAGTATACGGTCACAGATCTCACGGATAGCACCGTTCCCGCCCTCGCGGGACAGCACGAGCCGGGCCTGAGCCTTGACCTCGGGGCGTGCGTCGGCGACCGCGACGGGCCAGCCGACGACCGCCATGGCGCCCAGGTCGTTCACGTCGTTCCCGACGTACGCGACGCGTGCCGGGTCGAGGTTCTGCTCGGCGATCCAGGCGCGCAGGGCGGTCGCCTTGTCCTCGATACCGTGCATGACCTGCACCTTCAGCTTGTCGGCACGGGACGCGACCACCTTGTTGGTCTCGGTCGACAGGATGAGGAACGGCAGGCCGGTCCGGCGCAGGCGGGCGACGCCCATGCCGTCGCCGCGGCTCACGCGCACCTGCTCGGTGCCGTCCTGGTCGACGTAGGCGTGGTCGTCGGTGTGCACGCCGTCGAAGTCCGTGACGAGCGCGTCGACGTCGAGCGGCACCGGCGCGGCGTCGCTCTCCTGGTCGACGAGCTGGCGGGCGAGCCAGAGGTCGCGCGGCTCGTCGATCTCGATGGACCACTCGGGCGCCAGCGGCTGGATGCCGACGTCGCCGAAGAAGCGGCGGCCGCTTTCACGGAACCCGTCCGTGCGCATCACGTAGAACGCACCGGTCTCCCGGTAGTGCGGGGCGCGCTCCTGGCGGCGCGGGCGGTACTCGGTGGTGTGGCCGACGGGCGTGGCGACGCCGTCGTCGATGCGCCACTGGAAGTCGTGGGTCTCGGAGACCGCTACCACCACGTCCTTCTCTCCCGCCGTGACGCGGCGGATCGCCGTGTCCAGGTCCTCCGGGTCGATGAACGGCGAGGTGCACTGCACCAGGACGGTCACGGGCGGGATCTCCTGGGCGGGCAGGCCGCCGTCGCCGGCCTCGACCCGGTCGAGGACGTGCAGCAGCGCGGACTCCGACGACGCCGTGCTGCCCGCGATCTCCGCGGGGCGGGCGACGACGCGCGCACCGTGCAGGCGGGCCTCGGCGGCGATCTCGTCGTGGTCGGTCGAGACGATGACCTCGGCCACCGAGGGGGCGGCGAGCGACGCCTGGACCGCGCGTCCGACGAGCGTGATCCCGTCCACCCGCGCGAGGTTCTTCAGGGGTACGCCCTGCGAGCCTCCCCGGGCCGGGATGACGACAACGGCGGACGGGGTTTCACCGGGTAGGGACATACGTGGCACTCTCGGGGTTGAGTCGGGACGGATAACGCCACAGTAGCGCTCCGCGCGCGGTCCGACGCACACGGGCGCCCGCACCCGGACCGGCCCAGGGTGTGGGATCCTGCCGTTGCGGCGATAGCCGCCACCCTCCCCAGACGATTCCCCACGAAGCGGTCGTGCGGCGCCCCAGAGGCCGGCGTGACCGTGCCGAGAACGGAGACAGCTCGAGTGCCCGGAACCGAAGGTCGCAAAGCAGACTCCCCGCACGCTGACGGCAGCGCGCCTCGAGCAAGCTCTCGGACCGAGCGTCGGGAGAACGCGCACCGCACCACCGAGGTGATGCGCGCGCTGCAGAAGGTGACGGGCTCGCGGCCGAAGCTCGACTCGCTCACCGCGCGCAGGCTCGCGAGGGGCCAGATCACCTGGCCTCGGGTGCCGGAGGTGCGCGCGGCGATGCTGGACGGCGCGCGCGCGGCGATCGACCGCTGGGACCTGGACGCGGCGGCCACGCTGACGAAGCTGCTCCGGACCGACTCGCCCGAGCCCGAGACGGGCCGCCTCGCCGGCATCGTCGCCCTGCTCGCCGGCGACGCGGACGCGGCGGAGGAGCACTTCTACCAGTCCTCGCGCGGCACGGGCTCGGTGGCGCGGCGCCACACCAACGCACACCGTGCGGTCGAGGAGCTGCAGCAGTTCCTCGACTTCCGGGCCCGGATGCTCAGCCAGGAGGGCCCGGAGGACCTGGCCGACCTGCGCGAGCGCGCGGCGTCGGTCTCCATCACGAACCGCAAGGCGGCCGACGCCGCCTTCGGGCGCTATCTGGTCGCCTGCCTCACCCAGGGCGTCGAGGGCCCGCTGGGCGACGTCCTGGACGAGTTCGCCGACTCCGGCCGGATGCCGGCGCTGACGGCGCGGCCGGGCGCGCTCGACGTGGCCGTCGAGAACGCCGAGTACCTCGCTGCCGACGGCGACCACGCCGGCGCCCTGTTCCTGCTGCAGGGCACGTTCCGCCACTACGGCGTCGTCTCGGAGCGGTACCTCCTCGCCCTGGGGGCCTCGCTGTCGGCGCTCAGCCGGTACGACGCCGCCCGCCGGGCCTTCCGGATCGCCAGCCCCGGGGCCGGCTCGGCGCGCGCGGCCCAGGTGGCCTGGATCATCCACGACGACGAGTCGGCGCACGCCCTGGCCCGCCGGGCCCTGCGGCACGACGCGCCGCGGTCGACGGTCCGGGCAGTGCTCGGCCGGTCCGAGCACCCCGTGACGCCGGCCGAGGCCGACGCCCCTTCGGGCGGCATGGGCCACGTCGCGTTCTACGTGGACCGCGGGGAGAACTTCGGCGACATCGTGCTGCCGGACGCCGTCCGCGACGCGATCACCGAGCCCGCCGGGCCCACCGACTGGGTGCCCTTCCACGCGCACCAGGTGTTCGACGACGAGTTCGTCCGGATCGCGAACGACCAGCGCGCGCTCGTCGTCGGCGGCGGCGGCCTGTTCCTCCCGGACACCTCGCCCAACGGGAACAGCGGCTGGCAGTGGAACGTGCCGCCCGCCGCGCTCGATGCGCTGAACGTCCCCGTCTACGCCTTCGCCGTCGGCTTCAACCTCTTCACCGGGCAGCGGTTCAAGGGCGACCTGTTCCGCCGCAGCCTGATCGCCTTCACGCGCAAGGCCGAGTTCGTGGGCCTGCGCAACACCGGCTCGATCGAGCGCGTACGCGACATGCTGCCCGCCGAGCTGCAGGACAAGGTCCGCTTCGTGCCGTGCCCGACCACCGTGCTCGAGCACATCCGCCCCGACCTGCCCGCCGGTCGCTCCGGCTCCGGCACGGTGCTGCTCAACGCGGCGTTCGACCGCAGCGAGCGGCGTTTCGGCGGCGGCTACGCGGACTTCCTCGCGCAGATCGTCGAGCTCGCGGAGAAGGCGGGCAAGGGCGGCGCGGAGGTGCGGATCGCGGCGCACACGCGCGGCGACCTGCGGCTCGCGAAGGACCTGGAGGCCGCGCACGACCTCACGCTGCCCGTCGACGAGCTCCACTACATGGACCAGGCCGACGCGCTCGCCGTCTACCGGCAGGCGTCGCTCGTGATCGGCATGCGCGGCCACGCGACGATGATCCCGTTCGGCCTGGGCACCCCGGTCCTGAGCATCGTGTCGCACCCGAAGATGCGGTACTTCCTGGAGGACGTGGACCGCGTCGACTGGGGCTACGACGTGGCCGACGCCGACCTGGGCGCCCGGCTCGCGGAGCGCACCCTCGACGTCCTGGCCCGCGAGGACGACTACCGAGCCGACGTCGCGGACCGCCAGCAGGTGCTGCTCCCGCTCGTCCGGGCAGCGGCCGCCGACGTCGCCAAGGCCTGATCGAACACGCACTCACATCGCCGTTAGACTCAACCGGTCTCAGTACACCGAAAGGGAGTTATCTCGATGCCCACCATGCGGAGCGTGCCGCTCGGCCGTGAACCGGGCGACGCGGAGATCGCATCGTTCGCCGACCTGATCGACAGGCCCCTGCTGATCGTCGGCAACGGGCCGTCGTCGGCCATGCCTCCCTATCACCGGATCCCGGCGGACGTGGTCGTCTTCCGGATGAACTGGTTCTTCCTGGAGAGCAACTACCACTTCGGTGACCGGGTCGACGCGTACTTCAGCGCCATCCCGAACGAGAAGCTGGAGAAGCTGCTGCAGGACGAGGTCCGCTCGGGACGGTACGACGTCCGCCGGATCCTCAGCCCGATGCGCCACGCCGCGAACCGCGACGGCGACAAGTACGGTCTGGAGCCGATGACCGGCGTCGAGGAGCTGGACTCCTGGTCCATCCCGGCCCGGCACCCGCGGCTCGCCCGTGCGTTCATGAGCCGGCCGGGCCTGCCCACGACGGGCATGCAGGCCCTGGCGTTCGGCCTCGGCGTCGGTTTCCGCGAGGTCTACCTCGCCGGTGTCGACCTGTACGAGTCCAAGGACAGCCGGTACGGCTACACGGTCACGCAGGCGGCGGAGTCGGCGCTGAAGGACAAGGACCTCACCCCGGGCTACGAGTCCGCGCACGGCCTGGACTCGGACCTCGCGTTCCTGCGCTCCTGCCTCGCCGAGTTCCCGGACGCGAAGATCCGCTCCGTGAGCCAGTCGGACACGCTGCACCTGTTCGTGCCGCCGGCCGACGACGAGCTCACCGACCGCCCGCACCTCACCCCCGAGGCGGTGCCGACGCTCGCCGTGTCCAAGGACACGGTGGACCTCGAGCTCCCCGAGGTCGGCGAGGACACGTCAGTCATCATCCCCAAGGTCGACGGTCCGCTGTGGAAGGAGATCGACGGCCGCAAGTGCGCGTACGTCACCGTGGTCTCCGGCTCGTACCACCACGGCGCGCGCGCCCTGGCGAACTCGCTGCGCGAGCACTCGGACGTCCCGCTCATCGCGCTGGTCACGCCGGACGCCGACCGCTCCGCCCTGGCCGCGAGCGGCATCCGGACCATCCAGGTCCCGGGCATCCGGAACCCGATGAACTCGGGCGGCAACAAGATCCAGGCGCGCTTCGCGATGACCTACACGAAGCTGCACGTGTTCCGGCTCGACTTCTTCGACCGCCTCGTCTACCTCGACAGCGACACCGTCGTGAAGGGCAGCCTGGACGAGCTGTTCGACGGCGACGACTTCGCCGCGGTGCCCGACGCCGGCCTGGACCTGCCCGACGGCAACGTGTTCAACTCCGGCGTCTTCGCCGTGAACCCGTCGCACGGGATGTTCGAGAAGATGATGTCGCAGCTGGCCCACACGACGTCGTACGACGGCGGTGACCAGGGCTTCCTCAACCAGTTCTTCTCGGACTGGCGCAAGCTGCCCCTGGAGTACAACACCACCAAGCGCATCTACTCCCACCACCCGCAGGTGTTCAACGAGGAGGACGTCAAGGTTCTCCACTACGTGGGCCGCAAGCCGTGGGAGCCGACGTCGAAGGGCGAGCGGTACGACCAGCTGGACTACGCCTGGCTCGACTACCTCTCCGACTGGGAGAAGAACGAGCTGGTGCGCGAGCTGCGGCACACCGCGGCCGGCGGCAAGCCGCCGGAGGCGGGCAGCAGCAGCCCGTTCCGTCAGGCCCAGCAGGCCAACCGGACGAACAAGGCGAACGAGGCCGTGCGCCTCCTCGAGGCAGTCATCGCTGAGCGCGAGCCCACGTCGGGCGAGCTGCGCGAGCTCGCCAAGGCGTACCGCCGCCTGGGCCGGCACGACGACTGCGCCCGGGTCCTCAAGCAGGCCTACGCCATCGACCCGCGCCGCAGCGTCATGAAGGACATGATGCTGGCGCAGGCGCGCTCCATCAAGAAGAAGCTCGCCTAGGCAGAGCGTGAGCCAGGGCGGCTCGCCCGCACGAACGAGCCCCGCGGGCAGACCCGGATCGGTTCCTGCCCGCGGGGCTTCGTGCTGTGCCGACCGGAGGACGCGGCGGGTACGGCTACCTGGTGAAGGCGCGCCGTGCACGACGACGGCCTGCGCGCACGATCCTCCGCAGGCTGCCGAGGGACATCCGCTCGGCGGCTGACTGCACGGTGCCGGCGGCCGCGGGCCGCGCGGCCTCGCCGGTCGCGCCGCCCTCCATGCGCCGGACACCGGTCTGCGCGGCGAGTGCCGCTTCCGCGAGGCGACGCCGCTCGTAGTCGTTGTCGTAGCTTGCCTGGGCGAGCCTGATCTCACGGTCGCTGTAGGGAACGAGCTCGGCGATCACCTTCTCGCCGGTGAGGCGCTCGTGGATGATCGACAGGTTTTGCACTGTCGTGTCGACGAACCGCTGCTGTGTCGCGGCAAGCTCCGCGCGCAGTGCGGCGCGATTCGCCTCCACCGCATCTACCTGAGTGAGGGCCGCACTCGCGAAGTCGTCCCGCCACGGGTCGATCAGGAATTCGGGGTGGCCAATTTCGTGTGCAAAGTACTTGATCTTGTTATTGGTGCTCAGCGACAGCGGAATGTTGTTCAGCCCGAATGGGATCATCTGTGAGTGGCCGCGCGCACCAAGGATGATCGGTAGCTGCGCGTAGTTACGGATGCCGTCGAAGAGCACCTTTGTGTTTCCGTACAGCTGCCGCCCGGTGAGGCCGAGCTCGGCGCCGTACTCCTGGAAGAACTTCATGTCCGTGCGCTTGTGGCCCACGAACTCGACGTCCCAGCCGTCCTGCTGGAGGGCCAGGATCAGGTCACGCAGCTGCGGGAAGATCGCGCCGGGCTCGAGACCGGACTCCACATGGGCCACCTCGAGGCCGACCTGGATGCCGATGCGCTTGTCCGTGCCGGGGCCGTCGCCCGCCATGCGCGGCAGGAGCACCCGGCCGATCGTCGTCGGGCACGGCTGCAGTGTCAGGTGCGGCGCCGAGGCAGGCTCGTCCAGCCAGGCGCGCATGTCGTCGACGGCACCTGTCGAGCGCAGCCCGAAGAAGATGCTCTGCGCCATCGTCTGGTTGATGTGCTTGCGAAAGACCTGGTTGTGGTGCTCCGGGTCGAACTTGGCGGGGTTGCCCGCGGCGAAGACGATGATCGGCTTCTTCAGCCTCGCGAGCAGCTCCACCGTGATGTTCCACTGCCAGCCCGAGGCGGGTGTGGCGTTGGTGCGACGCGGGAAGATCCCGCCGCCGCCGATGACCACTCCGTCGAAGTTCTCGTTGATGTCGTCCACGAACGCACTGGTGGCCTTCTCGCGGAACGGGCTGGTGCTCGTCAGCTCGAGGTAGTCTCCACCACCCCAGGAGTTGAACGCGTGGCGAACGAGCTCGAAGAGGAGCTGGTCCCCATAGCTGTACACGGTCTTGAGATCAAGGTGAAGTAGGCGCTGGCGACTCATCATCCCTCTAATCAAACGGCTGGACCGTCGAAAAGAGAGTAGCCCCGGGAAAGCAGTGGAGCGACGCGAATCAAACGATCCGCGCCGCTCCACCTTCTATTTCACCCAGGTTTTATCCCGGCAGATCCGTCACTTACCTGCGAGCTTGTTGCGCAGCGGGCGCAGCCGACGGCGCAGGCCGTCCGTCATCGACTTGCGGGGACCGCCGGCCGCCTCCAGGTCCTTGCGCGCCTTGTTCAGCTCGCGCTTGAGCCGGCCGTTGTCCTGCTCGAGCTTGTCGAACCGCATGGACGAGTCGTACGCCCGCGCCGCGGTGCGGCGCTCCGGCGGCGTCAGCGCGCGGAACGACGGCGTGATCGTCTCGCCCGTGAGGCTCTTGTAGATGGCCGTGAGGTTGTCCAGCGACGTGTCGAAGAAGCCCTGGCGGACGTCGGCGAGCTCCTTGCGCAGCTCCGGCTGGCGCTCGTAGACCTCGTTGATCGTCTTGTACAGGGTGTCCTGGAAGCCGTCCTGGCGAGGGTCGATCGCCCAGTCCGCGTGGCCGATGTCGGTCGCGAAGTAGCGGATCTTGTGGTGCACGTACAGGGACAGCGGGATCGTGCCCATGCCGAAGGGCACCATCTGCGCGTGACCACGCGTGCCGAGGATGATCGGCAGGCCCGCGAAGTACTCGATGCCCTGGTACAGGACGTCGCGGTTGCCCCACAGGATGTGCTCGCTGCTGACGACGCCGCGCTCGGTGAGGCGGTCGTGGAAGCCCATGTCGGCGCGCGCGTGCGGCACGCTCTCGACCCGCCAGCCCTCACCGTTGAGCTTCTCCAGGACGTCGATCTGGTCCGCGTAGATCTTGTCGGCGTCGAACCCGGCGCGTGCCTGCCGCTTGCCCACGATCGACTCGGCCGAGATCCGGCGCTCGTGCGGGAGCTCGTCCCGGAACAGGTCCGGGTACAGGAACGACGACAGCGTCGTCGGGCAGGGCTGGTAGGTGACCCGGTCCCGGTTCGACTCCGTGATGTAGGGCTTGACGGTCTCCACGGAACCGTGGTTGCGCAGGCCGAAGAAGATCGACTTCTCGAGCGTCAGGTTGACGTGCTCGCGGAACGGGTCCGCGAAGTCGGCCTGGTCGATGAACCGGTTGTTGCCCACCGCGAAGATGATCAGCGGCTTCTCGATGCGACGCAGCAGGTCCAGCGAGATGTTCCACTGCCAGCCGGACCGCTGGTTCGGGTTGGTGTCGCTCAGGAAGAGGCCACCGCCGCCGATGACCACGGCGTCGACGTTCTCGTTGATGAAGTCGACCAGACGCGCGGTCACGGGGTCACGCAGCTGTCGGCTCTGGACGATCTCGAAGGCGTCCCCGCCCGCGAAGCCCTCGAAGAGCTCGCGTACGGTCTCGAACAGCAGGGTGTCCCCGTAGTTGCCGTACGTCTTGATGTCGAAGTGGAACAGTCGAAGTCGCTTCATCGTGTCACGCGCCGGTTCTTGGAATGCACGGGCACCATCCTTGATCACTGTGGTCAGATCTGCCAAGCCCGCCGTCACGTGACGGCGGAACGTCGTGGAGCGGGTCGGGTCAGCTCCCGCTGGGGAGATAGGGCGATTCGCCCTTGTTCACCGCGAGGTCCGCCACGCCCGTCGAGAGGTTGCTCGTCACCATCTCGTGGAGCAGCTTGTTCGACGGAACGAGCGCGGTCAGCATCTCCTCGCGCTGCTCCTTGGTCAGGAGCTGCGGCGACGAGTGCGTCACGTTGGAGAAGTTCGCGTCGAGGAACAGGCGGAGCTTGCGGCGGTCCTCCGCCTCGAGCTCGGCGTTGCCGACGAGCGCGAGCTTCAGCGCCGAATCAGAGTACCCGCGGTTCACGGCCTCGGTGTTGAACGAGAACTTCGGCGCGACGTCGACGCCGGTCTGGTGGAAGAACTCGCGCACGAACGCCCGCGAGTGCATCTCCTTGATCCCCTCGAAGTAGTTGACGCGTACCTCCGCGTCCGCGGGGACCGACTCCTTGATCTTCTCGACCAGGTGGTCCCACCGCAGGTTCTCGGGGACCACGGGCTCCATGAACTCCTCGAAGGACTTCGTCGAGCCCACGCGGACCGTCTGGAGGTAGGAGCTCTCGACGAACCGGTCCTGGCGGCGCACGTACAGCAGCACCGTGGTGCGCTCCGGCGCCAGCACCTTGTGGGCGATCCGCAGGACGTTGTCCGCCGGCGCGTACAGGGGGCCGGTCCGGAAGGAGTGCACAGAGGCCAGGATGTCCTCGTGCGAGATGACCAGGCTGTCGTGCGTCGCCGCGTCCCGGACCATCTCGAAGGCCCTCGTCACGTTGCCGAGGCTCGCGCCCTGCCGACGCCACCGCGAGTGGTAGCCCTCCGTGAGGTTCTCGTACTCGTTGCGGATCAGGACGTCGTAGCCGCGCCGGGCGAACGCCTCACGGTTCGTGCGCAGGGCCTTCTGCACCAGCGTCGTACCGGTCTTGTGGGCGCCGACGTGCAGGACGAGGTGCTTCACGGGAATCAACCTTTCGGGACTGATGAACGCCCCCGAGGATACAGGCGGTCCTCACCCTCTTCGTGAAGTGCTTCACGGACACCTCACCAGCGCACGAGAGCTACCCCGCTGACCCGTACCCGGGCCTCGTCCAGCGTCCTCAGCGTCACGCGCCCGGACATCGTTTTCGGGAGCCGGACGGTGTAGACCCGCTGCGCGTCGCTCGCGGCGTCGGTGTTGATCACTCCCACGCGAGCTGCCCCCACGTAGACGCCCACCCGGCCGCGCCCCGGCGCCGTCGCCACCATCACCCGGACCTGGGTCACGCGCTCGACGTCGGACACCACGAGCCGGCTGTCGGCGTGGATGGTGGACCAGGCCCGGTCGCGGAAGTAGGCGTCGTGGTTCACCCGGACCCAGGTGCCCGTGGTGCGGGCCGTCGAGGTGAACGGCACGGGCCGGCTGGTCCGCACGAGGTGTGAGATCGGGCCGAGCTGGCCGTTGCGGTCCACCGCCCGCACCGCGTACTGCACCGAGAGGCCCTCGGCGGCGTACAGGTTGGCCGAGGTGCCCGACACCGTGACGATGCGGCGCCAGTAGCGCTCGTTCGGCATCGGCGACCAGTAGCCCGCGTACCTCTCCAGGACCTGGTACCGCACGGCCCCGGGCTCCCGGGCCCAGGAGAAGCGCGTACGCGCGGGCCACTGGATCGGGTACTGGCCCGGGGTCGCGGCGCGCGGCGAGACCTCGCCCGTCGTGTACCGGACGGTGCCGTGCCGGTCGAGCGCCGCGTTCTTCATGGCGTTCACCGCCCGGCGGATCGCGGGGAGGCGTTCGGCCAGCTCCTCGCCGGGGCAGGCGGTCCAGTTCGTCGTGCTGTGCCCGAGGATGCGCGGCACCCGGACGACGTCGCCCGGATCGCTGCGCGTCCCGGAGCCCGAGCTGCCCCCGTTGGGCAGGCCGACCGACCCGGTGACCGGCACGTGATAGCGGTACGCCTTCCAGGCGAGCACCCGCTCCAGGCTGCGCAGCAGCGACGACGTCGGCCCCGCCGTCACGAAGTTCCCCATCGCCGAGACGCCGATGGTGCCCGTGTTGAAGCCCCCGGCCTGCGCGCCGATCGGGTTGTCCGTGGCCGCCTCCCGGCGGCCGACGAAGACCGTCCCGTACCGGTCGACGAGGAACTGGTAGCCGATGTCCGGCCAGCCGCGCGACCTGGTGTGGTACGCGTAGATGCCCCGGACGATCGCCGCCGACTGGCTCCTGCTGTACGAGTTGGTGCCCGCCGTGTGGTGCACGTACATCGCGTCCAGCCGGCCCGACACCTCGGGCCAGGTCTCCCCCAGCGACTCGTCGGCGCCCCAGCCGCTGCGCGGCACCAGCGGCGGACGGATCTCGTCGCCCGTCGCCGCGTTCGCCGAACCCGGCGGCTGCGCGTCCGCCCCCACGTTCGCGTCGGCGGCAGCGGCCCCCGGGTCCACCACGTCCACGCGGAGGCCGGACGGCGGCCGCCCGCTCACCGTCCGCACGCGGGCCTGGACGGCGCCGGCGCCGGTCGAGAGGAACGGCTCGGTGCCGGCCCGCGCGCCGGGGATCCCGGCGCCGTCCGCCCCGATCTCCTCGACGCCCACCGACTGCCAGGCGCCCCATCGCCCGTCCTCCCGGACGCGCAGGGCGACCTCGGTGACCTCCTCGCCCGTGCCCGCGTCCCACGTGACGCCCGCGACGAGGAAGCGCAGGGTCTCGGCGCGGCCGCTCAGCGCCGCGAGGCGGCCGGGCGCGGCGTCGGCGCCGGCTTGGGCGCCGGCCTGTGGATCAGCCTGTGGATCAGCCTGTGGATCGGCCTGTGCATCCGCACGGACCTCGGCGTGCCCCTCGACCGCACGCAGGGCGCTCGGGTCGCGCCGCGCCGCGGGGTCGATCCCGGTCAGCCGCACCTGGTCGAGCTTCGGCGGTACGGCCGCGGCCTCCGGGAGGGGCAGCTCGACCGTCGGAAGCAGCACGCCACCGACCGACAGTACGAGCACCAGGGACGTCGTGGTCAGGTGGCGCACGAGTGGCCTCATGACCTCGACGGTAGCCACGGTCCACCGGCCCCGCACCAAGATGCGCACGGATCAACTTTCGCCCTGTTGCCCCGGGTGCCTTTCGTGCCCTCGGGGTGCACAGTTGTTGGAAGGAAATGAGAGCACCATGACCACTCGATCTGGCACTGACCGAACTGCCCTGGTTCTCCCAACGGACGAGGGTCGCGAGCGCCCCCGCCGGAGTTGGCGCCTGCGCCGCTGGGGTCGCCTGCTCCTGCCCTTCGTGCTCGCCGCCGCGTCGCTCGTCGCCGCGCCGGGCACCGCGAGCGCGGCCGTCCCCAGCAAGTTCATCATCGAGGGTTCCGGCTATGGGCACGGCGTCGGGATGCCGCAGTACGGCGCCTACGAGATGTCCCGGCGGGGCAGCTCGGCCACGGGGATCCTCGCCCACTACTACCGGAACACCGCGGCCGCTGTGAAGTCCACGGATGCGCTGATCGACGTCCAGGTCTACGGGCCGGACCCGTACAACTACGCGGGCTACGGCGACACGGCCGCCACGAGGGTCACCGTTCGCGACGGCGGTTGGCGGCTGCGGGCGGGCGAGCAGACCGTCGCCTCCGGCCCGGCGGGCACGCTGGGCGTGTCGACGTCGAAGGGCGACGTCGTGGTGCGCACCCCGTCCGGTCGCACGATCCGGCGCGAGCGGATGGTGCTGCAGTGGGCCGGCACGCCGTACTTCAATCCGACGGCGGGCCCGGCGACGGTCACGATCGACCGCGCGCACGGCTCCTACCGGTACGGGCGGCTCGTGCTGAGCGCCTCCGAGGGCGTGCCGAACATCGTGAACCGCCTGCGCCTCAACACCCAGTACCTGTACGGCCTCGCCGAGATGCCCGCGTCCTGGGGTACGGCCGGCGGGCAGCAGGCGCTGCGCGCCCAGGCCGTCGTCGCACGCTCCTACGCGGTGCTCAAGACGGCGCAGTGGAAGGCGGCCTGCGGGTGCGACGTCGTCGACGACGTGCGGGACCAGCAGTTCTCCGGGTGGAAGCACGCGTCGGGCTTCGCGAGCGAGTACTGGCGCGATGCCGTCGACTCGACGACGACCTCGCTCACCAGCGGGAGCGTCCTGACCTACGGCGGCCGGCCGGTCGCCACCCACTACTACTCGTCCAGCGGTGGCCGCACGGCGAACACCGAGGACGTGTGGTCGTCGGTCGTTCCGTACGAGCGGTCGGTCGCGGACCCGTACTCGAAGGCCGCGCCGGGGAACACCTACGCCAGCTGGCGGCGGGGGATCAGCCAGGCCAGGGCGCAGGACCTGTTCGGGGTGTCGTGGCAGGTCGCGTCCATCAAGGTGACCCAGAAGTACTCGAGTGGTCAGGCCAGGACGCTGGTTGCCACGTCGCCGAGCGGCGTCACCAAGACCATCACGGGCAAGGCCGACCAGATCCGGGCGAAGGTCGGGGCCAAGACGAACGCGGGCAACGTGCCCTCGGCCTGGTTCGAGGACATCCACCCGGGCTGATCCGGCCCTCGAGCACGGCAGAGGCTCAGGTCACCGGGTGGCCTGAGCCTCTGCCACGTTCACGGAGCGTTCAGAGCGGGCGGGCGTCCGACTCCAGCAGCACCGGGATGCCGTCGCGTACCGGGTAGGCGAGCGGGCGCTCGGGGTCGGTCGAGTGCAGCTCCGGCTCGCCGTCGGGCCCGACGGCGTCCGTCAGGGTCGCCCCCGTCACGGGGCAGCGCAGGATCTCGCGCACCCACGGCTCGAGCGGCTCGACCTTGGTTGTGCTCACAGTGTCTCTTCTTCCTCGGCCGGACCGTCGGCCGACTCACGCACGAGCGACAGGACGTCGTCGCGCACCTTCTCCATGATGTCCTGGTCGGCGGCCTCGACGTTCAGCCGCAGCAGGGGCTCGGTGTTGGACGCGCGCAGGTTGAACCACCACTGCGGGTGGGACTCCCAGTGCGACACGGTAACGCCGTCGAGCGTGTCGACGACGATCCCCGGGTACGCCGCCCGGTAGGCGTCGAGCACGCGCTCGGTCGCGGCGGCGGCGTCGGACACCGTCGAGTTGATCTCCCCCGAGCCGACGTACGGCTCGAACATCTCGGCCAGCTCGGACATCGTGTGGTCCTGCGTGCTCAGCGCGGCCAGGACGTGCAGCGCGGCCAGCATGCCGGTGTCCGCGAACCAGAAGTCGCGGAAGTAGTAGTGCGCGCTGTGCTCCCCGCCGAAGACCGCGCCGTGCTCGGCCATCTGCGCCTTGATGAAGGAGTGGCCCACGCGGGTGCGCACCGTCGTCGCCCCGGCGGAGGACAGCAGGTCCGGGACCGCGCGCGAGGTGATGAGGTTGTGGATCACCGTGGGGGTCCGGCCGGCGGCCAGCTCCTTGGTGACCTCGGCCAGCCCCACCAGGGCGGTGACGGCCGACGGCGAGACGGCGCCGCCGCGCTCGTCCACGACGAAGCACCGGTCGGCGTCACCGTCGAACGCCAGCCCCAGGTCCGCCTCGTTCGCGACGACGGCGGCCTGCAGGTCGATCAGGTTGCTCGGCTCCAGCGGGTTGGCCTCGTGGTTCGGGAACGAGCCGTCCAGCTCGAAGAACAGCGGCACGATCTCCAGCGGCAGCCCGGGCAGGCCCGCGGCGTCGCCGAGGACGGCGGGGACGGTGAGGCCGCCCATGCCGTTGCCCGCGTCGACGACCACCTTGAGCGGCCGTGCCCCGGACAGGTCCACCAGGGAGCGCAGGAACCCGGCGTAGTCCGCCAGCAGGTCCCGCTCAGTCACCTGGCCGACGTCGGCCACCGGCTCCGGCAGCCCGTCGTCGAGGAAGCCCTGGGCCAGCTCCCGGACCTCCGCCAGGCCGGTCTCCTGCCCCACGGGGCGGGCGCCCGACCGGCACAGCTTGATCCCGTTGTAGCGGGCCGGGTTGTGGCTCGCGGTGAACATCGCGCCCGGGACGTCCAGCTGCCCCGACGCGAAGTAGAGGCCGTCCGTGGAGCACAGCCCGATCAGCGTCACGTCGACGCCGGCCGAGGTGACGCCCCGGGCGAACGCGTCGACCAGCTCCGGGCCGGAGTCGCGCATGTCGCGGCCGATCACCATCCCGGGGCGTCCGGAGCCGCCCGGTGCGGCGGTTTCGGCGTCGGCGTCGGCGTCGGAAAGCACGATCACCCGCGCGAACGCGGCCCCCAGGGCCTGCGCCACCTGCGGGGACAGCTGGTCGGGAACTACACCGCGTACGTCGTACGCCTTGACGAGGGAGCTCAGGTCGATGGCCACCCGGTCAGCCTACGGAACGCGGGCGGGACTCCGCGATCAGGGTTGCCCCCGATCTGCGGATAGGGGTGGTCCACCCTGGGGCCTGGTGCGGGTGCGCGCGCAGGATCCGCGCGCACGGTCCGCGCACGATGTCCAGTACCAGGATGTTTCGTGCGGCTATCCTTGCGCGGTGCTTGCAGTCGCTCAATTCCACGCCCCGCTTCCGCTGACCAACACGATCCAGCGGTACGACTGGGGATCCGTCGACGCGATCCCGAGCCTGCTCCGCGCCGAGCCCGACGGGGAGCCGCAGGCGGAGATGTGGCTCGGCGCGCACGCCAGCGCGCCGTCGGTCAGCCGGATCTCGCGCGACGGCGAGGTCGATCACGTGGCCCTCGACCGCCTGGTGCGCGAGGCGCCCGTGCAGACGCTCGGCCACCGGGTCGCTGAGCAGTTCGGCCCGCGCCTCCCGTACCTGCTGAAGGTGCTGGCCGCGCGCAAGGCGCTGTCCCTGCAGGTGCACCCGTCGCCGCGGCAGGCCCGGGAGGGCTTCGCCCGCGAGAACAAGGCCGGGATGCCGCTGACGTCGCCGAAGCGGTCGTTCAAGGACGACCAGCACAAGCCCGAGATGATCGTCGCCCTGTCGCAGTTCGAGGGGCTGGCGGGCTTCCGCACGCCGCGCACCATCCTGGACGTGCTGGACGGCCTGGCGGGCAAGATGGTCGACAGCGTCCGCTCCGCGCTGCTGCACGACCGCAGCCACGACGGCATGCGCGAGGCGTTCAACCACCTGCTGTCCGCGCGCGCCGACGAGGCCTGCGCCGCCGACATCCAGGCCACTCTCGACTCGGTGCGGGCCCGCCTGGCGGCAGGCTCGCCGTTCGAGCGCGCCGACCGCACCGTGATCGACCTCGCCGAGCAGCACCCCGGCGACCCGGGTGCGATCGCGTCCCTCATGCTCAACCGGTTCTCGCTCGAGCCGGGCGAGGCGGCGTTCACGCCCGCGGGCGTGGTGCACGCCTACCTGTCCGGCCTGGGCGTCGAGATCATGGCCAGCTCCGACAACGTGCTGCGCGCGGGCCTGACCACCAAGCTCGTGGACGAGGAGAACCTGGTCGCCTGCACGTCGTTCGCGCCGCAGCAGCCGTCCGCCCCCGAGATCTCGACGGCGGGCAGCCGCGGCCAGGTGCACACCTACCGCGTGCCGGTCACGGAGTTCGCGCTCACTACTGCCGACGTCGACCCGTCGGAGCCCGTCACGCTGCCCGCTACGGGCCCGCGCATCCTGCTGTGCCTGGACGGCGAGCTGGAGCTCGCGGCCGACCGGGCCGAGGACGGGCCGCAGCGCCTCGTCCAGGGCGACTCGGTCTTCGTGCCGCACGACGCCGGGAACCTGGAGCTCTCGGGCGCGGGCCACGCGGTCTGCGCCTGGGTCCCCTGACCTGGCTTCCGCCGAGATAGAACCAGGGCGAGATAGAACCGCAGCGGTCTGCGGTTCTATCTCGCCGTAGTTCTGTCTCGCCCTGGTTCTATCTCGGCGTCATGCCGAGTTGTCGTCGTCCGCGCGCAGGACGCGGAGGTGGCCACGGCGTGCCGTCTCCGTCACCGATGACGGCTCTGCCGGACGCCGCACCCGGCCGGCCTCGCGGACGGCGTCGGCCAGGGCGGACAGGTCGTCCGGGCTCGGCCCGGCGTCCTCGAACTCGGGCATGAGGCGGACCACTTCCCACCCGCGCGGCGCGGTCAGCCGCTCGGCGTGCTCCGCACACAGGTCGTAGCTGTGGGGCTCGGCCAGGTGCGCGAGCGGACCCAGCACGGCTGTCGAGTCCGCGTACACATACGTGAGCGTCGCCACGGCCGCGTTGGTGCAGGCCGAGCGCGAACACTGTCTCACCGATCTCACGCGCTGAGAGTACGCCGCTGACCGGGCAAGACACGCCGAACACGCCGGGCATTCACGGCCGTAACGGCGGGAGCCCGACATCGGCGCGTCGTACCCCGCGCGCAAGCAGCAGCCCCGCACCCGCGAAGCCCAGGTCGACCAGCGTCAGGACCACCCGGCTGACGATCACCGCGAGCCCGGCGGCCGGCCCCGGCAGCGCCCCGGCGAGCACCGCCGCGAGCACCACCTCGCGCACGCCGGCGCCGGCCGGCGCGACCACGAACAGGAACCCGGCGGTCCACGCGAGCGCCCAGCCACCCGTCGCCAGGGCGAACGTCCGGGGGGTGAGGGGCAGGCCCAGTCCCGTGCAGAGCACCCACAGCTGCAGCCCCGCGACCAGCCACCCGGCCACCGACCAGGCGGCGGCGCGACCCAGGCCGCCCCAGGTCATCGGGTGCTCCAGCGCACCGCGCCGGGCGAGCCGCACGGCCAGCCCGATCAGCCGGTTGAGCACGGGCGGCGCGAGCACCACGACGACGGCGGGCGCTACCCACACCACCCAGGACCACGCGCCCAGCGCGCCCGCGGAGACGAACGGCAGCGCCACCGCACCCACCGCCGCTCCGGAGGCGACCGAGACCGCGACGGCCACCAGCATCGAGGCGGCCGACCTGCTGCGCGGCACCCGGTGCCCCGCGCCGACCTCGGCGGCGGCCACGACGTTCCACACCCCGCCCGGCACGTACTTGCCGAGCTGGCTGATCCCGAACACCGCGACGGCGCTCCGCAGCGACAGCGGGGAGCCGAGGTCCGCGAGGACGGCGCGCCAGGCCAGCAGCGTGCACCACACGTACACCGCACCGAGGACGACGACGAGCGCCACCTCGGTCACGGACAGCTCGGCCGCCGCCCGGAGCAGCGGCTCGCGGTTGACCAGGACGTACCAGACGGCCAGCGCCAGCGCGATCGCGAGGAAGCCCCACCGCACCCACGGGGACCGGAGCACGGCGAGCGCACCCCGCAGGAACGGGCGGCTCGTCGCCGTCGTCACCGGGGCGGCTGCCGCCGGGGCGGGGTCGCTCGCCGTCGTCGCCGGGGCCGGATCGCCCGCCGTCGTCATGCCCGGTTCGCGTGCCGTCACAGCGCGCCCCGGCCGCGCAGCGCCGCGACCAGCGGCTCGGTGACCACCTGCGGGCGGATCCGGTCGCGCCCGCGCGCGGCGCGCACCCGCGCGGCTGCCAGCGTCCCGGGGTCACCGAGCTCAGTGAGCCGGGCCGCGAGCGCCCCGGGGTCGGCCGCCGGTACCAGCTCGACGCTCTCCCCTACGGCGCGCCGCTGCGGCGGGGTGTCCGAGGTGACGACGACGCAGCCCGCCGCGAGCCCCTGGTACACCTTGTTCGGCACCACCCGCAGGCCCTTCGGGGTGTCGCTGAAGATCCCCAGGCAGACCTGGTGCCCGGCGACGAGGGCGGGCAGCTCGTCGGGCTCGACCCAGTCGTGCCAGGTCACGCCCGGCGTCCCCGCCAGGAGCTCGCGGGTGCGGGGCAGGTCCTGGCCGGCTCCGACCATCGTCACGCGCAGGGCCGCACCCGCCGCGACGGCGTCGCGCACCGCCTCGGCGATGACCGGCGCGCCCTGCAGCGGGGTGTACAGCCCGAAGAAGACCACGGACAGCCCGCCGTCGCCGGCCGAGCCCCCCTCGGTGGTCGAGCTTGTCGAGACCCCATCGCTCGCCGAGCCCTCATCGCTGGTCGAGACCCCGGCCTCGACGAGCTCGACCAGCGGCGTCTCGCCCGCCGCCCGCCATGCGTCCGGCGCGCCGACCAGCACCACCACGCCCTTGTCCGGGTCGGGGAGCAGCTGCCGGTGCTCCTCGGTGTCGGTGACCACGACGTCGGCGCACGCGACGGCCAGCCGGTCCAGCCCGGTCAGGAGCCGCACGCGCAGGCCGGTCGCCCCGCGGTCGGTGGCGGTGTCCCCGGCGAAGACCAGGTGGTCGAGCACCACGACGGAGCGCGGGTACAGCAGCCGCGCCAGGATCACGTCGAAGTGGCCCAGGTAGCCGACGAGCACGGCCTCGGGTCGGCCCTCGGCGCGCCGCAGCCGCACGGTGTCGCCCACCAGCCCGGCCCAGCGCCGCAGCAGGCGACCGGCGAGGATGGGCAGCCGCCACGGCTGCTGGAGCATCCGGACCCGCTCGGCGGTGGAGAAGCCGAGTGGCCGGTTCAGCTCGGTGACCTTGACCCCGTGGGCGCGCAGCCCGGCGACGAGGACGGCGGTGCGGGGGTGCCGTGCGGCGTCGTAGGTGCCGAATGCGATCACTACACGGCCGCCGGGACGTCCGCGAGGCCGGTGTCCGCAGGCCCGGCGGGCACGGCGGGCCCGGCGGGCCCGGTGGGCACTGCCCGGTCGCTGGGCCCGGCCGGCTGGGCGCGGTCTATCGGCGCCGTCCGGTCGACCGGACCGGGCCGGTTCCCGCCCGACGGCCGCCCGTTCTCGGGCGCACCCGGGGCGACCGGGGCCGCCGTCGTGCCGTACTGCACCTCCTTGAGGCGCTCCAGCGTCTCCTCGAGCAGCACCCGGTTGGTGCGCTGGAGGTCGGCCAGCACGAGCAGGGCGAAGCTGAGCAGCGCCCCCACCAGCGACGTCGCCCCGAGCACTATCGACTGGATGTGCTGCCCGCCGGTACCGGTGGCGAGGAGCATCGCGTACCGGCCGAACGGGATCACGGCACCGAGCGTGAACAGCAGCCCGAGCGTGATGAACACCGTGTGCGGCTTGAACATCACGTAGGACCGGCTGATGGCCTGGCCCGACTTGGCGATGTGCTGCCACATGCTCGTGAAGAGCCGTGACTCGCGGGTCTTCGCATTGGTGGTGATCGGCAGGCTCAGGATCCGCAGCCGCTTGTGCCCGGCCTGGATGATCGTCTCCATGCAGTAGCTGAACTGCGTGACGACGTTGAGCCGCATCAGCGCCGCCCGCGAGTAGGCGCGGAACCCGCTCGCGGCGTCGGGCAGGTCCGTTCCCGCGGCGAAGTTCACGGTCGCGCTGCCGGCCTTCTGCAGGGCCTTCTTCAGCGGGGAGAAGTGCTCGATGGTGGCGGTCTGCCGGTCGGCGATCACGATGTCGGCGTTGCCCAGCACCACGGGCATCACCAGGTCGCCGATCCGCTCCTGCGGGTACTGGTTGTCGCCGTCGGTGTTCACGACGATGTCCGCCCCGTGCCGCAACGCGTAGTCGACGCCGTCGCGGAACGAGCGGGCCAGCCCCATGTTCCGGGTGTGGTGCACGAAGTGCCGCACGCCGAGGCGACGCGCGACCTCAACAGTGCCGTCTGTGGACCCGTCGTCTACGACCAGGATTTCGATCTCATCGATCCCCGGGATGCTGCGGGGGATCGTGGCAAGCACCAATGGAAGGGTTTCTTCCTCGTTCAAGCAGGGAATCTGCACGAACAGCTTCATGGCCCTGTGCTTTCGATTAGCAGTGACTTTCGATCAGCAGTGAGTGGCGTCACAAGCGTAGGAGCGGGACATGACGCCAAAATGAACAGCAGATGCCATGGAGTGACTGTTACGCGGCCGTGACCACACCGCCCAGATCGGTCAACCCGGCGCCGCTACTCTGCTCGCGTGACCCGACCCCGCACGGTCCCGGTCGTCGTATGGCTGATCGTGCTCCTGCACCTGGCGGTCATGCTCGGCCAGACCGCCGTCTTCCCCAACGTCCGCTCGCCCGACGAGCGCCAGCACGTCGACCTCGTCCTCCAGGTGCGGCAGGGCGACGCCTGGCCGTGGCCAGGGCCGGGCACCGCGTTCGTGACCCAGGGCGTGACGGCGGGCGGCTTCGTCGAGGCCGACAGCCTCGACGGGCCGCAGCACCTCGCGGACCGCCAGGACGTGCCGCCACGCGGCGAGCGGCCCTCGTACCTGGAGGCCGGCGGCTCGGCCACGATGACCGAGGAGGGGCCCGACGGCGAGCCCGAGCCGGTGTTCAACCAGCTCGTCCAGCACCCGCCCCTGTACTACCTGCTGGGCGCGGGCGTCGTCAGCCTGGTGCCTGACTGGCAGGACGCGCCGCTGGACCAGGTGTGGCTGGTCCTGCGCTGGTGGAACGCGCTGCTCGCGCTGCCGCTGCCGCTGCTCCTGTTCGCCACCGCACGCCGGCTCCGGCTCCCCGACCCCCTACCGGTCGCGGCAGCCCTCGTCCCGCTCGCGGTCCCCGAGCTGACGCACCTGGAGTCGGCGGTCAACAACGACAACCTCCTGGTGGTCCTCGGCGCGTGCGCCACCCTGCTCGTGACCCGGGTCCTCACCGGCGACCTCACCCGCCGCACAGCCCTGCTGCTCGGGCTGGTCTCGACGCTCGCCCTGCTGACCAAGGGCTTCGCGCTGATGTTCCCCGCGTGGATCCTCCTGGCCTACCTCGTCGCCGCGTACCGGCACCGCGAGCGCCTCCGGGCCGCCACGACGTCCCTGCTGGTGGTCGCCGTCGTCACCCTGCCCGGCATCGCCTGGTGGGTACGCAACGTGGTGGTCCACGGCATGCTGCAGCCGCACGGCACGCACGCCACCCCACCCGACCTCACCCCGGTCTACGGATGGGCCGACGGCGGCCTCACCTGGCTCGGGCGGTTCACCGAGCGCATGATCACGCTCTTCTTCGTCCAGGACCACGCGGCGGCCCGCGAGCACGACGCCTCGTGGTGGATGGCCCGGGTGGCGCTCGTCGTCGTGCTCACCGGGCTCGTCACCGCCCTCGTGCGCCGTCCCGTGCCCCGGCTCGACGCGCTCGTGCTCCTGTTCCCCGTACCCGCCCTGGCCGGGATCGTCGCGCGCGGGTCGTGGGAGCAGTTCGCGGCGTTCCACGACTTCGGCGCCGCCCAGCAGGGCCGCTACCTCTACACGGGCCTCGTGGGCCTGCTCGTCGTCGCGCTCGCCGGCGCCGCGGTGCTGCGGCCCGCATGGCGCCGGGCGGTGCCCCTCGCGCTGCTGGCGCTCGCCGGCGCCATGCACCTGGCCTACCAGTACGACGTGTGGCGCCTGTACTGGCTGCCGGCCGACGGCGGGCCGGACGCGCTCGGCCGGGCCATGGCCGCCGTCGGGCACTGGTACGCGTTCCCCGGCGCCGTGCTGGTCACGGTGGTGGTAGCCGGGCTGGCGCTCGCCGCCGCCGTCGCCGTCTCGCTCACCCGGACCGCCCTCGGCGACCGGCCGCCGGACCGGCCCGCCGAGCTGGACGCCGACCCCATGCTGGCCGCCTGATGCGGGTGCTGGCCCGGTCCGTCGCCCGGATCCGCCCCCGGATCGGCGGGCGGGCCGAGCGTCTCGCGGTCATCTGCGCCGTGGCCTCCGGGATGCTCCTGGCCCTGATGGTCGCGCTCGCCGACGCCCCCTACGCGACCGGCGACGAGCCCCCGCACGTCGACTACGCCTACCAGGTGTGGCACGGCGAGCTGCCGGTCTTCGAGGACGGGCTCGAGCTGCGGCCCGACGGCGCCTGGCTCGCCCCGGTGCAGTGGACCGCCCAGCACCCGCCCCTGTACTACCTGCTGATCGCCCCGCTCGTGGGACCCCTGGCGGACGCCGGCCATCCGGTCGCCGCCGTCTACGCGGCGCGCGGCGTGAACGTGCTGCTCAGCGGCGTCTTCGTGCTCGCAGCCTGGTGGAGCGCGCGGCGCCTGACCCGGCCGGGCAGCGTGCTGCCCCCGCTCGTCGGATTCCTCGCGGGGGCCATGCCCGCCGCCGCGCACGTGGGCGGCAGCGCGTACAACGACCTGCTGGCCGCGGCCTTCGTCACCGTCCTGTTCGGCCTGGCCGCGACAGCGGTGCGGCGCGGGCTGGACGCCCGGCTGATCGCCCTGCTGTCGCTCGTCGCCGCGGCGTGCGCGCTCACCCGGCTGTCGGCGGCGCTCATCGCCGCCGTGGTCGCGGGTGTCGCCCTGGCCGCCGGGGCGGTCCGGGCCGCCCAGGGCCGGGGCCGGTGGGCGCACGTGGCCGCGCTGGCGGTGGCCGGGCCGGGGGCGGTGCTGGCCGCCAGCGGCTGGTTCTACCTTCGCAACCTGGCGCTGACCGGCAGCATCACGGGGTCGCACTTCGACTGGGCGCTGGAGCACCAGAACCGGCAGGAGCGCCCCGTGTGGGCGGTGCTGGCCGACCCGACGACCTGGGTCCGCCTGCCCGACCTGTTCTGGTGGGCCGGGCGCCTGCCCCCGAACACGCCCCTCACGATCACCACGATGGTGGTCACCGCCCTGCTGCTGGTGTGGACGCCGCTGGTGATCGCGCTGGTCGTGGCGGTCCGACGCCGCAGGTCGGCCGTCGAGCGGTCGACCCCCGAGACCCGCACCGACCGGCTCCTGCTGCGCGCCCTGCCGGTCGCCGCCGTCGTCGTCTCGCTGTCCGTGCAGGTCGGGTACGCCGCCAGCAGCGGCGGTATCTACCCGCGGTACCTGCTGGTGGTGTCGCTCCCCCTGTGCCTGGCGATCGCGGCGGGCCTGGCGACCCGGCCGCGCCGGTTGCTCCCGGCCTGGACCGCGTTGACCGTGCTCGACCTGGTGGTCTGGCTGTCGGTCGAGCTGGCCACGCCCGCGGAACCGGGGTACTACGACGAGCTGCCGCTGCCGGCCGCCGTGGTGGGTGTAGCGGCGGCCGCCGCCGTCGTCGGCTCGGCGGTGCTCGCGTTCCGTGCGATGCGGGAGATCGGCATGGCGCGCGCGAACCGGGCGGCGGCGACCACCGCCGCGGCTCCCACGACCAGCGTCACGGATCCGACCAGCACGAGCTGACCGCCGCTGAGCGGGCTCCACCCGGCCCAGCGGGCCGCGGCGTCGGCCACGGACTGTCCCGGGCCCTGGTAGAAACCCCAGAACCCGTAGGCGAGGCCGCTCGCCGCGGCCGCGCACGCCGCGGCGATCACCCAGGGCGTCGCGCGGCGCAGGCGCGGGCCCAGCAGGGCGAGCAGGCCCAGCGCCGTCCCGGCGCCGAGCGCCAGGAGCCCGGCGAACAGGTACCTGCCCTGCACGGCGGAGATCCAGCCGTGGGCGGCGTAGTCCGGCCAGGCGTTGACCAGGACCCCGCACCACAGCGCCACCGGCTGCAGCAGGAGCACGGCGACCGCCCGGTTCGCGGGGCCGCGCACCACGGCCAGCACGCACAGGATCGCGACGACGACGGCGGCGGTCCAGAGGACGGCGTCGGGCACGCGGATCTCCAGCCAGCCGAAGTTGCCGAAGAACGACCGGGTCAGGCTCGTCACCACTGTTCGCAGGAAGTACCAGAGGCCCTGCGGCTGCGCGTCGTCGAGGAACCGGTCCGGGATGCCCACGGGCTGCACCGTCCCCAGCACGAGCAGGTTGCGCAGCCACCACCAGCCGCCGATCGCGAACGCCGCGGCGCCGGCGATGAGCGCACCGAGCACGCGCCGGCCGCGCGGACCGGACGCCACCAGGTAGGCAGCCACGACCACGGGCAGCGCGAACGCCGCCATGACCTTGGTGAGCAGCCCGACGCCGACCACCACGCCGAGCCCGGCCGCCGTCCGCAGCCGCAGGTCGCCAGTGAGCACCCGGACGCACAGGTACGCGGTCACCGCGCCGGTGAGCGTCACGAGCGCATCGTTGGTGACGCTGCCCATGATGTGCCCCACCTGCGGCACGAACAGCGTGAACGACGCCGCCACGAGGGCCGCCGGGCGCGAGCCGGCCAGCCGCCGCACGGTCGCGGCGGTCAGCAGCGGCAGGGGTAGCAGGAGGGCGACGTCGAACAGCCGCAGTGCGAGCAGCTGCACGTCCCACCGGGACTCGGCCAGGCCGGTGGCGTGCAGCACGCCCGCCGCCATGGCGTAGTACAGCGGCGGGTGCTGCGTCATCTGGTCCACGAGCTCGGGGGCCAGCTGCCGGGTATCGGTGCCGGGTGGTAGCGGGTCGGCGAGGGCGTTCTCCCGGCTGACCGTTGCGCGTTCGGCGTCCTTGGTGGGTGGAACGGAGACGAACGCGGGCACGCCGTCCCGGTCCAGGTGCCGGCCCGGGACGTCCGTGGCCAGCGCTGCCTGCTCGCGTGCCTCGGTCATCGCCGGGCCCACGAGAGCCTCGCCCGCGGCCGGCCAGCCGCCGCCGTACGCGAGACGCAGCACGCTGTTGACGTGCTGCGGCTCGTCCGGGGCCCGGAACGCCGGGGTCAGCACCGCCCACAGCACACCGACCAGGACCACGAGTGCGGTGATCAGGGCGAGCGCCCGGCGGTACGCCACCTCAGCAGGATCGTCGCGCACGCTCAACAGAATAGGGGCCGGCTTCCCGGCTGCACGGCGAATCCGGTCGGTTGCCTCGACCGGACACCTGAGTTCGGTCGGTTGCCTCGGCCGGACGCGCGAGTTCGGTCCCTTGCCCCAACCAGACACACGAACTCGGTCCCTTGCTTCGGCCGGACACCCGAGTTCGGTCGGTTGCCTCGGCCGGACGCGCGAGTTCGGTCGGTTGCCTCGAGATCGGTCCATCGGTGGACCGATCTCGAGGCAACCGACCGAACTCGCGCGCAACCCAGCCGCAACGGACCGATCTCGGCGCAAGGGAGAACCCGCACGGCGTCGTGGCGGTGACGAATCACGCCTCCGATCCGACGTATCGTCAGTGGGTGCCTCCGTTTTCTCCTCGTGGCCGGAACCGGCGGTCGGGTCGTGGCCCCGGCGGCGGCCAGACCGGCAGCTCGTCCAGCAGTTCCTCCGGCAGCTCGTCCAGCAGCTCGTCCGGGATCCCCAAGGCGTCACAGGCCGACCTGCTGCGGCTCGCCGCCGCACGTTCGGGTGACTCCGGCGCGGCATCCGCGGAGAACACCGCGCCCCGCCGCCGGGACCGGCGCGGTCGCGGCCTGCGCGGCCCCATGTTCCCGCCCGGCACCCCGGCGCACCGCACGCGCGCGCAGCGGTTCGACGACCTCGTGCTCGACGTCGTCGAGGACCTCGACCGCACCTGGGCCACGCACCTGCGCGGCACCGAGTTCGCCGTGGAGGACGTGCCGCCGTCGGACCCCGCGCCGTGGGAAGACGGCGGCGTGCTGCTCGGCCGGTTCTTCCCCCCGGAGGCCGGGCGCCCCGGGCGCGTGGTGGTCTACCGCCGCCCCACCGAGGTGCGGGCCGTCGACCTGGAGGACCTCGCCGACCTGGTGCGCGACGTCGTGGTGGAGCAGGTCGCGCACCTGCTGGCCCGCACGCCGGAGGAGATCGACCCGAACTTCGGCGAGCGCGGCTGACCTACCCGCGGTCAGCCCGCCCACCGGGCTCAGCCGGCCGGCCGGGCTCAGCCCGTCGTCAGCCCGCCGAGTCCACCCGGCGCACGCGGACGTCGACGTCCGCCGCGAGCGGTGCCGTGGGTGCCAGCACCGAGAACAGCGTCGGGTCGCTGACGTCCGCGAGGCGCACCGACCACACCACCCCTGGCTCGTCGGCGGGCTGCTCCGCGACCACCGCAACGGTGTCGCCACGCTCCGACAGCTCGGCCCAGGTCACCTCGACCGTCTCGCCCGTCGGCACGTAGACGGTACGCGTCCAGGCCTCCTCGCCGTCCGGCCCGACGCCGCGCAGCGTCACCTCGCTGCTGCCCTCCGCGTCCTCGATCTCCTCGGGGCCGCGCTCGCCGGGGAGGCTGCTCAGCGTCACCGCGTAGGCGACGTCCGGCGGGATCGCGACGGCGCCGTCGGCCGCGCCACCCACCGAGGACACCGCCTGCCCGGCCAGCCACGCCCGGTCGTACGGGTCGTCGTCGATCACCGCGCCCTCGGCGGCGGCGCCCGCCCGGTCCACGGCCGCGCCGGCGACGACGGGCACGTCGGCGTCCACGACCACCGTGTAGGTCCCCGCGGGCAGCCCGCCGAGCGGCAGGGTCGTGACCTGCCCTGGTTCGAGAGCCACCTCCTCGCCGCCGCGCAGCCGCACCGGCCCGTCCGGCCCGAGCACCGCGAGCCGCGCTGTGCCGGCCTCGGTCCCGGGGGCCAGCAGGTCGAGCCGCGGCGCGTGCGGGTCGTCGACCGCCTCACCCGTGCTGAGCACGCCCGACACCGCCGTCGACCGCGACGGCGTGCCGCCCGCGACGACGAGGTCGGCGCCCATCGGCACCAGACCCTCGATCCGGTGGTGCTGCACGTATGCGCCCACCCGTCCGCCCTCGGCGGTGACGTGCAGCGCGAGGCGACTCTGGTCGGGCGCGATGGCCTCGAGCTTGGTGACCACCTGCTCCCCCGGCGGCACGACGACGAGCGACTGGCTCCCGAGCACCACGGGCCCGGAAGCGCCCCAGGCCTCGAGCGTCACGGTGGCCGGCGTGCGGCCGGGGTTCTGCAGCACCAGCCGGCCGCTCGAACCCACCGAGGTGCTGCCGCCGACCAGCCAGTGCTCGACGGCGGCCTCGGCGCACGGCCCCGCGACCAGGCCGCGCAGGTCGCCCCCGGTCGTCAAGGACGCCACCGTCCCTGGGGCGTAGGTCGCGCCGCCGGGCGTCACGTGCAGCACGCGCGCGCCGGGCAGCGTGCCCTCGCGCACCGCGGCGACGCCGCCCGCCTCCAGCGGGCCCGTGAGCTCCGCGTCCTGCGCCCCGTCGAGCGTGGTGAGCGAGGGCTCCTCGTTGTCGGCCCCCTCCAGGACTGCAGCGGTCAGCGAGGTGGTGGTCGCGACGGGCGCCGCGCTGAACTCGTCGTCGCCGACGTCCGGCTGCTCCAGCTGCGCCGGCATGGGGCAGACCAGCCCGGCCTCGGCGGCGGCCACGGGCACGGCGCGCACGTCGTCCGCCGGGGCGTCGGCCCGCCCGGCGCCGCCCGGCTCCGCGCCGCTCGTCGTGGCGAGCGCGGCGACCGCCATCGCGCACAGCAGGCCGCCTACCGCTGCCGCTGCCCGCCGGGCGGCGGCCGGGACCGCGAGCTTCTTGCGCTTCATCGCAGCCTCCTGCGGCCCACGGGCAGAGCCAGCAGCGCGAAGACCACCAGCGTGAACGTCGTGAGCACGAGCCATGCCGTGCGGTGGGGTGCCTCGTACCGGACCACCAGATGCCCGGCGTCGGGCCCGAGCGTGAAGGCCTGCAGCCCCGCCGACTCGTCCACGGGGACCGGCTCCAGCCGGCGTCCGTCGAGGGTCGCGTGCCAGCCGGGCCCGGCCGCCTCCGCCAGCACGACGGCGCGGTCCGCACCTCCAGCCCCCACCTCCGCGTGGACCGCCGTACCGCCCGACGGCAGCACCTGCTCCGTGATGCCTGCCTCCTCGACGCGGGCCCAGCCCGGCGGCGGCTCCTCGGCAGGCGCCACCCGCCAGACGGAGACCTCCTGGCCCTCGGTCACGCGGCTCATGCCGGGCACCATGTCGAGCGTGGCCATGAGGTCGCCGACGGCGGGCTGAGCCTCCGCGGCGGTGCCGACCGCGCCGCCGTCGGACCGGACCTGCACCGCCCCGATCCCGAGGTCCGCGAGCTGCTGCGGTACCCCGTCGGTCGCGCCGGACGCGAGCGCCGCGACGGCCGTGTCCAGCGCGGCGGTCGGGTCGGTCGCCTCGTTGGCCGCCGCCCGCGCCGCCGCCGAGGCGTCGGCGAGCTGCGAGCCGTCGGCCCGCAGCAGCGTGTACTGCACGGCACCGTCCCCGGAGAACCCGACCTCCAGCACGCGCGCCTGCCGCGGCGGCGCCTGCATCTGCTGCCCGACTGCGGGCACCACCGGGTCGGTCGTCACGTGCAGCAGCCCGGCCCGCCCGCCGGCCGCGACGCTCCCGGAGCCGGTCAGCCACACGGCCGCCTGCGTCGCGGGGAGCAGCAGCGCGACCACCACCAGCCCGCCGACCGCGACCCTGCGCGCCGAGCCGCGGAAGCCGCTCAGCGACGCCCCGCGCCGCGCCAGCACACCGGCGCCGGCGAGCGCTGCGGTACCCAGGCCGAGAAGCAGCAGCGACAGCCCGGGGCCGGACCACCGGCCGTCGTCCTGGGCGAGCACCGCCACGGCGAGGCCCGCCGCGGCGACCAGCCAGCCGACCAGGGAGGTCGCCGCGACCTGGCGCGCGGCGTCTCCGGCCTGCCTGCGCCCGATCCCGAGCAGCGCCCCCACGAGACCGAGCACCGCCAGCGCGAGCACCAGCACACCGGCCGCCCACGGACCGGCCGCGACGACGGCGCGGGCGGCGTCGAGCACGGGGCCGCCGTCAGGCACCTCGAACCAGGGGGTGGGCGCCGCCGGCAGGCCGAGCAGCAGCTCCAGGCCCGAGGCCGTGCCGGGCGCCGGGACGCCCGAACCGGCGAGCGGCTCGGCGGTCAGGAGGCCGCGGTCGCCGTCGCGCAGCACCGTCCACCACAGCGGGGCGCCGACCACGAGGGCAGGCACGACAGCGAGCGCCAGGTGGACGCGCCGGCGCGGGGCGACGATCGCGGCACCGATCAGCACCAGGACGGCGGCTGGCAGCAGCGCGGGCGCGCCGGCCACGACGCACGCCAGCAGCAGACCGCCCGCACCGGCCGCGCCCAGCGACGCGGCTCGGGCGTGGGACGCGTGCCCGCCGGACGCGTGCTCTGGGGCGCCGGCCGGGTGCTCCGCGGCGTCGTCCGGCGGCGAGAGCCGGTCGCCCGCCTGGGCGCCCACCGCGCGGACCAGCGCGACCGCCGTCCAGGGCAGCAGCGCGTGGGCCAGCACCGCACCGAGCAGGCCGCCGTCCAGGGCTCCGAGGAACGCGGGGGCGACGGTCCACGCGAACGCCGCGAGCATCCGCAGCCACACCGACCGCGTCACCGCCCCCGCGGCGGCCCACGCGCCGACAGCGGCAAGGGGCAGTGCCAGCAGGAGCACCAGGTTGACCGCGTGCTGCAGGGACCCGCCCACCAGCGCCGACAGCCCAGTCAGTACGAAGAGCAGCGGGTCCGCCGGTGCGGCCGTGCCGAGCCCGTCGCGCACCCAGCCGGACGTGGCGGCCGACCAGGTGGTCGCCGTCGTGCCGTCCGCCGGGAGCAGCGCCCCGCCGACCAGCCGTCCGCCGGACGCGAGGGCGCCCAGCGCTGGGCCGAACAGCGCCGCCGCCAGGCCCGTCGCGGAGACGACGACGGTCGCGAGCGCCGCGCGGCGCCGGGCGGCCAGGACCTGCAGCTCGGCCTGCTCCAGCTCCGACGGCGCTGCGTCGACACGATCGGCCTCACCGCGGGCGAGCCGCTTGTCCCGCCGCTCCGCGGCGACCTCGCGCCAGGTGCCCAGGAGCGGACGCAGCACGCTGCGGGGGACCGTCGAGGTGCGCGCGATCCGGCGTCGGGCGCGCAGCAGGCGGCCCAGGCGGAACACCGCCCACAGTGGAGCGATCAGCTCGTCGCGAGCCCGGTCGGGGTGCTTCATCGCCAGCCGGTAGCCGGCGGCGAACGGCGCCCACGCCAGCATCGCGAGCATCACGAACGGCAGCGCCCACGGTGCCACCGACGTCAGTCGCAGGTACAGCTGGCTCCGGCGCCGCGCGCCGGGCGAGCCGGGAGCGCGCAGGGCGACCTGCGCGTGCCGCACCACGGCGTCGGGCACCACGACGACGCGGTGGCCGGCGAGCCGTACCCGCCGAGAGAAGTCGGTCGAGTCGCCGAACTGGCCGTAGGCCGGGTCGGTGCCGCCGACCTCGCGCCACACCGACGCGCGCACCAGCGCCCCGGCGAGCCCGACGGCGAGGACGTCCTCGCGCGAGTCGTGCTGCCCCTGGTCGATCTCGGTGTCGTCGATGCCGGTCATGCGCCGGCCGAGCGGCGACACGGTGTGTCCCACCTCGAGGAGCACACCCCGGTCGGACACCTCCGGGTCGAGCGGCGCCCCGTCCGGGCCCGTCTCCCAGTGCCGCTGCTTGCAGCCGGCCACCGCCACGGCGTTCGAGTGCTCCACCGAGCGCGTCAGGGCGGCCAGCGCGCCGGGCGCCGGGGCGGAGTCGTCGTGCAGGAGCCAGAGCCAGCCGTGCTCCGGGGCCCCGGACGCGGCGAGCGCGGCCTGGACCGCGTCGCCGAAGGTGCGGGCGCCCGCGCCGGCCACGTACCGCGCGCCGCCGAGCTGCAGGTCCTGGTGGCCCGACGTCGCGGGGGCGGTGTCGACGTCGACCACCACAACGGAGTCCGGGGTGCGGGACTGCTTCCGCAGCGCCGCGAGCGTCGCGGCCAGGTAGGGGCTGCTGCCACGGGTCACCACTACGGCGGTCACCGTGACCGCCACCGGCGGCTGCACGGAGGGCTGGGCCGGGACCTTGGCCCACACCGGGCCCACCGTGGCCGCGTGGGGGCCCCGGTCCGGGCTGGGGGCCGACAGGCTGTCGGTACGTGGAGCGCTCATCTCGCTTCACATGATGCGGCGAGTCCGCGCCGACACGCCGCAGACGCGCCGAGCGGGAGCCGCTCCGGCTCAGGCCCTGCTTGTCCGCCGTCCGAGCCCGCGGTTCCGCTTCGGGCGGGTGCCTCGTCCTTCGGCTCCCACCCTGCGCTTCACCTCAGGCTCAGACGGCCCGGCGCTTCAGCTTGCGCCGCTCGCGCTCCGAGAGACCGCCCCAGATGCCGAACCGCTCGTCGTTCTCCAGCGCGTAGTCCAGGCACTCGGCCCGCACCTCGCAGCCGGAGCAGACCTTCTTGGCCTCGCGTGTGGACCCGCCCTTCTCCGGGAAGAAGGCCTCCGGGTCGGTCTGCGCGCACAGGGCGCGCTCCTGCCAACCGAGCAACGAGTCGTCCGGCTCCGTCAGCAGGTAGAGCTCGCCGAAGAGCGGAAGGACCGGTGCCACCGGTTCCACCTCACTCTCAGCGTCAGTCGGGAACTCCACGTCCGATTCCAGCATGTTCCACATGACGTGCCCCTCCATGCCGTGTCCGTGCTCCGAGGCCCTGCCGGTCGATCATGACGATCGCCCCGCCCTATCAGGCCTGACTGGCCAGACCTGCAGTTTCAGGCCCCGTTGCGTATTCGCTACGAAAACTGCATACATGGAATTACACGCGTGTCGCCTGGAGTCGTCAAGCGGAAATGTGCTATCGCCCGCTGGTTCCACGGGTAATTCACCAGTCCTTCCGCAGGTCGTGGCGCACGTCTCACCCGCAACCCCGCTCTTCTTATCCACCCGGCCACCGGCGCGGCGACACGCCGGGGCCCCGCGAGCCAATGTGACGCGGGTGGGGCGACGCGCAGCAGACCTGGCCCACCTACGCCGCCTCGTAGGCTGACGGCATGCAGATCGCGCCCCGCAGCGGCGGCCCCGTGCCCGACGTCGCCTCGCTCCTCGCCCGCCTCGCCGCCGACGGCGGCCGGCCCCGCCTCACCTGGTACGGCGACGACGGCGAGCGCGTCGAGCTCTCCGGCGCCGTCCTGGCCAACTGGGCCAGCAAGACCGTCAACCTGCTCGTCGAGGAGTTCGACGCCGGCCCGGGCACCAGCATCGTCGTCGACCTGCCCGTGCACTGGCGCACCGCCGTGTGGGCGCTGGCGGCCTGGCGCACGGGCGCGACCGTGGCGCTGCCCGACGCCGCCCCGGCGCACCCGGACGTGATAGTCACCGACAGCCCCGACCGGTGGGCCGGCGCCGGGGCCGACCTCGTCGTCGTCTCCCTGCCCGCGCTCGCCCGCAGGTACGACGGCGACCTGCCGCCCGGCGCCGTCGACGCGGCCTCGGCAGTCATGACCTACGGCGACGCGATCGGCTGGGTGCCCGAGGTGGACCCGGACCAGGACGCGCTGGTGACCGCCGCGGGCGCCGTCGGGCACAAGGGTCTGGTCCCGGAGCCCGGCGACGGGGCGCGCGTGCTCGTGGACGGGCGCGGGACCGTGGCGGACGTGCTGCGCGACCTGCTCGGTGTATGGGCGGGCGGCGGCTCCGCGGTCCTCACCTCGCGGGCGACCGCGGCCGAGCTTGAGCAGGACGCGCCGCGGCGCGCCCGCCTGCTGAGCACCGAGCAGGCACAAACGCACACCTGATCCCGCCATCTACCTCACGAAACGGCCGCTCGCGCGCCGAAAAACGCGTGGCCGCACACGGCCTTCGGGCTTCTCCACGAACCCTCTACGGTCCGACCTCCGCCGGTGCGCCGCCGTGCAATAACCAGCCCCTAAGATCTGAGGCCGTGACATTTCCTGACTTCAGCGCCCCAGGTGCGACGACACCCGTCAAAGGGCCGTCGCATGCCCGGACGCTGGCAGTCCTGGGAAGCGGCGCGACCCGCGCGGTCGGGATGGTGCTCGTCGCGGTCCTCTCGCTCGCGGTTGCGGGCGGCGCGGCGGCCGTGACCCAGCTGACAGGGAACATCGACACCGCCGACATGACGACGGCGCTCGGGTCGGACCGGCCCGAGGTGGTGCTGCCCGAGGACCCGAACGCGGGCACCCCGATGAACATCGTGGTGATGGGCAGCGACTCGCGCGACGGCGGCAACGGCGAATTGGCCGGTGGCGGGGAGATGGGCGCCCGCTCGGACACCACCATCGTCATGCACATCTCCGGCGACCGGTCGCGGGTCGAGATGATCTCGATCCCGCGCGACTCGACGGTGGACGTCCCGAGCTGCTCGACCACGGCCGGCGACACCCCCGAGCTGTACGGCACCAAGTTCAACGCCGCCTTCTCCCAGGGTGTGCAGTACGGCGGCGACGTCGCGTCGGGCGCGCTGTGCACCGTCAAGACGATCGAGAAGCTCACCGGCGTGTTCATGAACGGCTTCATAGTGGTCGACTTCGCGGGCTTCTCCTCGATGATCGACGCCGTGGGCGGGGTCGAGATCTGCGTCGAGGAAGCGATCTACTCCGAGAAGGCGAACCACCTTTCCCTGGAGCCCGGCACGCAGACGCTCCAGGGCGTCAAGGCCCTCGACTACGCGCGTGCCCGCACGGGCACCGGGCTGGGCGACGGGTCCGACCTGGGCCGCATCGGCCGGCAGCAGGAGGTAATGGCCTCGCTGGCCCGCAAGGTGCTGAGCCAGGAAGTGCTGACCAACCCCGCCAAGACCCTCAATTTCCTCAAAGCGGTAACCGGCTCGCTCACCATGAACGACGAGCTGGCCAGCATCGACGGACTCGCCGGGTTGGCCTACTCCATGCGCGCTGTGCGGCCTGACACGATCACGTTCATGACTGTCCCCAACGAGTACGACCCGAACAACGCGGCTAACGTCGTGTGGACGGACGAGGCCGTGGAGCTGTGGGACAACGTCAAGCACGACAGGCCGCTCGACAGCGACCCGGACGACCCGTCGGCGGACCCCTCGGGCTCCGCGACCGCGGGCGACGGGTCGGCGAGCGAGGGTTCGAACGAGGAGAGCACGGAGGGCGACGCGGGAACGGAGACCGGAGCCGAGGACGGTTCCGAGACCGAGCCCACGCCGGCTTCGACCGAGATCAAGCAGGCCGGTGAAGAGGCCTTCACCGGCGCCGACACCACCAAGGTCTGCGGCTGAGCCCATGTCAGATCCCAGAACGTCGAACCGCTCGGCGCCAGATGCCGACGACGACGTCACGCGCGTCCGGATACCGCCCAGCTTCACGCCCCAGGGCGTGAGCGGGCGCCCCGGCGCCGACGACGCCATCCCGGTCGGTGACACCGGCGAGCGTCCGCGGGTCGTGCCGGGTGCGGCGTCGAGCAAGGAGAAGGGCGGACCCGCGAACGCGGAGACGCCCGGCGCCGGTGTCCCCGGCGTCGGTGGCGCCCATCGCATCGGACGGCCGGAAGGCTCCGACGACGCGCGCCACGAACCACGTATCCGTAGACAGTCTTCCCGGGAGGTACCGGTGTCCGGCCAGCGCAATGGAACGAATCCCCCGCCTGTTCCGCCACGAAGGTCGGGGATGCCGGCGCGCAACGAGTCGGCCGGGCCTCCGCGGTCCATCCCGCCGCGGTCGGCGCCGCCGAGCGGCGGCCAGCCGCCGCAGTCCATCCCGCCGGGCCGCCCGGTCCGCGCGAGCGCGGGCCCCGTACGCCCGACGCCGGTGCGGCAGGCGCCGCGTCCCGCGGCCGGTGGCGGCCGAGGTGGCAACTACCCCGCCGGCGCGCTCGCCTCGGGCGGGCGCGGCTCCGGCGGCCGGGGTGGCAACAACATCCGCATCCGCAAGGGCCGCGTGTTCGGCGTGGTCGCGGTGCTGGTGCTGCTCGCCATCCTCGCCTGGCCGATCGGACTCCTGATCTGGGCCAACGGCAAGATTCAGCACGTCGAGGCGCTGTCCGGCGCGGAGAACACGCCGGGCACGACCTACCTGATCGCGGGCTCGGACGCGCGCGGCACCGGCGGTGTCGACGACTCCACGAGCGGTGCCCGCACCGACACGATCATGCTGCTGCACAAGCCGTCCTCCGGGCCGGTGGCGCTCATCTCGCTCCCGCGCGACACGTACGCGGAGATCCCGGGTGTCGGCGGCGACAAGATCAACGCGGCGTACGCCTACGGCGGCGCGCCGCTGCTGGTCGAGACCGTGGAGGCGCTCAGCGGCCTCACCGTGGACCACTACGTCGAGGTTGGTTTCGGCGGCGTCCAGGGCGTCGTCAACGCCGTCGGCGGCGTGCGCCTGTGCCTGGACTACGACGTGCACGACGTCAAGTCGAAGCTCGACTGGAAGGCCGGCTGCCACACCGTCATGGGCAAGACCGCCATCGCGTTCTCCCGCATGCGGTACTCCGACCCGACAGGCGACATCGGCCGCGCCCAGCGCCAGCAGCAGGTCATCGCGCAGGTGGGCAAGAAGATCGCGGACCCCGCCGTCCTGCTCAACCCCGCCACGCAGGTCGCGCTCGCCGACGCCGGCCTGGCCGCCGTCGTGACCGACACCGACTCGGGGATCATCGACCTCGCGATGCTCGGGCTGGCGTTCCGGTCCGCGAACGGCAAGGACGGCGTGACGGGCACCCCGCCGATCGCCACGATCGGCTACCGGACACCCGCGGGCGCCTCGGCCGTCCTGCTCGACGAGAACCTGACCCCCGAGTTCTGGACCAAGATCCGCGACGGCGAGTACCCGGCGGGCGAGAAGGTCGGCGGCATGCCGGGCTCCTGACTCGGAGCACCCGGACCGGACCACGAGATCGGCTCGGTGAGACAGGTACTCCCCGGGGTGTGTTGCTCTGAGACGCTTCTATGTTCGTCAAGTGGTGGGTGCGAGGGTGTTGGTCCGGGTCAGGAGTCGGTAGATCTTGCGGGTGAGGTAGCGCTTGAGCTGGCGG
>NZ_QBUG01000017.1 GCF_003058225.1 Promicromonospora sp. AC04 | reverse complement strand
ACCGGCAACCTCGACTCCCGCTCCGGCGCGGAAGTCCTGTCGTTCCTGCGTCGTTCGGTGCGGGAGCTGGGCCGCACCATCATCATGGTCACCCACGACCCGTCCGCCGCCGCGTACGCCGACCGGGCGGTCCTGATCGCCGACGGCCGTATCGCCGGCGACATCAGCGACCCCACCCCCGAGTCCGCCATGGCCGGCCTGGACGCCCTGCGCACCCTCGAACCCGCCGTCACCACCGCACCCACCGCCTCCCGGACGGGTGCGTGATGGCCACCACCTTCCCCACCGCACGCCTCACCCTGGGGCAGATGCGCCGCAGCGCCGGGCGGCTCACCGCCGCGGGCGTCGCGATCCTGATCAGCACGGCGTTCGTCACCGTGACGCTGCTCGCCGGCGGCGTCATCAACGGCACCACCCACGACATGGTCGCGGCCCAGTACGCGCGCGCCGACGTCGTCGTCTCCGCCGACGTGGAGGGACCGGGCTCGTTCACGGCCGACGACATCGCGGCAGTCGGCGCCGTCGACGGCGTCGAGACCGTCCAGCCCCTCACGAACTGGTCGGGCGACCTGCGCAACGGCGGCAAGGGCGGCTACCAGACGTTCGCCCCGGTCCCCGCCGACCCGCGGCTGTCGCCGCTCGAGCTGTCCGACGGCGCCTGGCCCGCCGCCGACGGCGAGGTGGCGCTGACGCCGGAGGTCGTCGAGCGGCTCGAGGTCGGCGTGGGCGACACGTTGACGCTCAAGCGCACCCTGTACCCCGAGGGCTGGGCCGAGAGCGAGGCGATGGACCCGGCGGAAGAGCTCGGGGAACCGAAGGAGGTCACCGAGAAGCTGACCGTGACGGGCCTCGCCGACGACCCCTACGGCGCCTACGCGGCCTACGGCGGCGCCGCCGCCCTCCCGGCCGCGACGATCGACGCCTGGAACGCGGGCGAGCCCATCTCGAACCCGGTCACCGAGCTGCTCGTCGCGCTCGACACCCCGCTCGACGGCGGCGGCGTCCCGGCCTCCCTCGACGAGGCGATCGGCGCGGCCGCCGCGGGGGTCGACGGCGGCGTGTCCGTCGAGACCACCGAGGAGGTGGCGGCGGCGCGGACCGCGGAGCAGACCGGCGGCCAGGACCTCGTCTTCCTCGTCTTCGTCATGACGTTCGCGGCCATCGCGCTGCTGATCGCGGCGATGGTCATCACGAACACGTTCCAGGTGCTCGTCGCCCAGCGAACCCGCACCCTCGCCCTCCTGCGCTGCATCGGGGCGGGCACGGGTCAGCTCTACCGCAGCGTCCTGCTCGAAGCGGCGATCCTTGGCGCGGTCGCCTCGGCGGTCGGCATCGTGACGGGTGGGGTGCTCGCCCAGGTCGCGCTGCTGGTGGCGCCCACGTTCGACCTCGGCGTGCCCCTCCCGACGACGATCACGCCGACCTGGCAGTCAGTGGTGCTGCCGTTCGCGATCGGTGTCGGTGTGACGGTCCTGGCCGCGCTCGCCCCCGCCCGCTCGGCGACCCGCGTCGCGCCGCTCGCCGCGCTGCGGCCGTCCGACGCCCCGACGCTGCGCGCCCGCTCCGGCCGCGCCCGCCTCGTGGTCTCGCTCCTGTGCCTCGTCGGCGGCTTCGCCGGGCTCGGCGTCGGCGTCGCCCTCGGGATGGCCGAGGCCCCGCAGTTCGGCCTCATCGCGGCCGTCGGCGGCGGCTCCCTCGCGTTCTTCGGCGTCGTGCTGAGCGCGGTGCTCTGGCTGCCGCGCGTCGCGGCGTTCCTGGGCGGGCTCGTGGCCCGCACCGGACCCGCTGCTCGCCTCGCGGTCGCCAACACGCTGCGCAACCCGCGCCGGACGGCGGCGACCTCCACGGCGCTGCTGATCGGCGTCACGCTCGTCACCATGATGTCCACGGGTGCGGCCAGCGCCCGCATGTCCGCGGACAGCCTGCTCGACGAGACGTTCCCCTACGACGTGAGCGTGTCGCCGTCCTCTCCCGAGTATCTCGAGGACCTGCGCGACGCCGTGGCCGACACCCCCGGCGTCGCCACCACGGCGCTCGTGACCCAGGCGACGGTCACGCTCGCGGGTCAGGAGGACACCGGCGTCGGGGCCGCCGACCCCCACGAGCTCGCCGCCGTGGTGAACGTGCCCGACGAGGCGGAGCGCCTCACCGACGGCTCGATCCTGCTGACCCAGGGTGCGGCCGACTCGATGTCCCTCGACGCGGGCGAGAGCACCACCGTCGTGGGTCCGGAGGGCTCTGTCGACCTGACCGTCGTCGTCACGACCGCCGAGGCGCTCAGCCACACCATGACGACCAGCGACCTCGCCCGCGTGGTCGACCTCGACGCCGACGGGAGCGCCTTCACCGAAGTCTGGGCCCACATCTCGGGCGCAGAGGCCACCTCGGTGCTCACGGACGTCCAGGACGCCGCCGCGCAGGTCGACGGCGACGCGTTCGTCATGGGCCCGGCCGCCCAGGCCGCGCAGTTCCGGCAGGTCGTGGACGTCATCCTCGGCATCGTGGTGGGCCTGCTCGCCGTCGCCGTCGTGATCGCCCTGATCGGCGTGACCAACACGCTGTCGCTCTCGGTCATCGAGCGGACCCGGGAGTCCGCGACCCTGCGGGCCATCGGCCTGAGCAAGGAGCAGCTCCGCGGCATGCTCGCCGTCGAGGGCGTGCTCATCGCCGGCGTCGGCGCGATCCTCGGCATCGTGCTGGGGCTCGTGTTCGGCTGGGCGGGGGCGGCCACCGCCCTGTCCATCATGGGCGACGTGCGGTACGCCGTCCCGTGGACCGACCTCGCGGTGGTCCTGGCCGTCGCCCTCGTCGCCGGCCTCCTCGCGTCGGTCATCCCGGCGCGGGCCGCGGCCCGCACCTCCCCGGTTGCGGCGCTCGGGGTGGAGTGACGGCGGCCCGTCCCTGACGACGGCGCCCGCGCACAGCGAAACTGTGCGCGGGCGTCGTCATCAGCGTTGTTGCCAGCCGGCAGCCGGCAGGTGTCAGCCGTCAGCCGTCAGCCGTCGGCCGTCGGCCGTCAGTCGTCAGTCGTCAGTCGTCAGGCATCGGGCGGCGGCTGCCGACCGGACGGTCGGCGAGCGGGAAGGCGAGCGAGCCCGCGCCGACCCACCACTCCATCACGTCGTAGGCGAGCCGACCCGCCACGACGGACGGGTCGGCGTCCGACAGCCGTGCGGCCTGGGCAGGGTCGCAGGCGAAGACGGACATCCCACGGTACGACTCGTCGCTCTGCTCGTCGAACGGCCCGTTCGCGACGACCAAGCCCCGCCGCTTCAGGTCGGCACGGTAGGCGAGGTGGCGCGCCTGGAGCGCGTCGAGCGCCTCGTCCGACATCTCCGGCGCACCGGGCGGCCGCCGCAGCACCACGACGGTAAAGACGTCGAACGCGTCGGGGATGTTCGGGTCACGGGCCACGCATCCAGGCTACTGGCCCGTCCCGAACCGCAAGTTGCCGGTCTCCCCGTCCACCCACCTGGCGCCGAACCGCAACTCACCCGTCGATCAGGGCGGATCCGGACGCGCGGCCTTCGGTTCGGCGACCGTGGACAACGACAGCCTTCGGTTCGGCGACCGTGGCCAATCAACCTTCGGTTCGGCGGCCGTGGCCAACGACAACCTTCGGTTCGGCGCCGGAGGTCTGGCGCGTAACCTGCGGTTCGGCGGACGAGAGGTCCGGGGGCGGCGTCAGCCCTCGCCGATGTGGGGCATCTGGTCGAGGCGTTCGAGGATCACGCCCTCGCGCAGCGCCCAGGGGCAGATCTCGAGCTCGGTCAGGTCGAAGACGTCCATGCAGGCCTCGGCGACGAGCGCGCCCGGGACGATCTGGTGGGCCCGGCTCGGCGAGACGCCGGGCAGCCGGGCCAGGTCGTCGGGGGTCATGCGGGTCAGCTCGCCGACGCGCTCGCGCAGCGCCTCGAGCCGCAGCACCCGGCGCACCAGCGGCCCGTCGGCCGCCGGGGCAGCCCCGCAGATCCGGGCCAGGGAACGGAAGGTCTTGGAGGTCGCGGCGGCGCGGTCGGGCCGTCCGGTGCGCAGCAGGCTCCCGGCGTTCCGCGCGATCTCGGTGCGCAGGTCGCGGCGCAGGGCGCGCAGCGCCTCGTCGTCGGGCACGACGCCGAAGTGCGCGCGGGCCAGGCGCGCGGCCCCGAGCGGGAGCGACCATGCGGCGCCGGGGCCCTCGTCGGCGCCACCGGCGATCTCGAGGGAGCCGCCGCCGATGTCGAACACGGCCAGCCGGCCTGCCGACCAGCCGAACCACCGGCGCACCGCGAGGAACGTAAGCCGGGCCTCGTCCTCGCCGCTGAGCACCTTGAGCCGCACCCCCGTGCGCTCGTGCACGGTCTCGAGCACCGCCTCGGCGTTCACTGCGTCGCGCACGGCGGACGTCGCGAACGCCAGCATCTCCGCGCAGCCCCTGTCCTCCGCGATGCGCACGGCCTGCGTGGTGAACTCCACGAGGGCGTCGACGCCGGCCCGGCCGACGGCGCCGTCGTCGTCCAGGTGCTCGGCGAGACGCAGCGGCTGCTTGTACGACGACGCCGGCAGCGGCGCGGCGCCGCCATGGGCGTCGACCACCAGCAGGTGTCCCGTGTTGGAACCGATGTCGAGAACGCCCAGACGCATGGGGCAGACGCTACCCGTGATGGGCGACTCGGACCGGTCCTGTCCGCCGGACGCGCGACCGGGCCGGGAGCCGGACGGCCTCGCGACCCGGGGAGGGTTCCGCAATGCGGCGGCACGCGGCAGACTCGGGGCAGGAAGCCCAATGACGGGAGGCTTGACGATGGCGCTCGACGCGCCCGCCGGCACCGGGCCGGTGCTGCCGGAGCACAGCCGGTCGCTGCAGCGTGCCGCGCTCCCGGCGAGCGCCGTCCGGCCGGCCTCGCGATCCGAGGAGCTGCTCGCCCTGGTGCGGCGTCGCGGACGGATCGAGGTGAGCGAGTCCGCCCGCGTGCTGTCCGTCTCGCAGGAGACCGTGCGCCGCGAGCTGCGCAAGCTGGAGGCGCAGGGCCTGGTGCGGCGCAGCTACGGGCTCGCGTTTCCCGTCGAGACGAGCTCGTTCGAGACGGCGCTCTCCCAGCGGCAGCAGAGCTTCCCGGAGGAGAAAGCGCGGATCGCCGCCGAGGTGGCCCGGCGCCTGGGCGAGGCGCAGACGATCTTCGTCGACGAGGGCTTCCAGCCGCTGCTCGCCGCGCGGGCTCTCCCGCGGGACCGTGAGCTGACGGTGGTCACGTCGTCCCTCCCGGTCGCGACGGAGCTGTCGGCGCGGCCGAACGTGCAGGTCATCATCATCGGCGGGCGCGTGCGCGGCAAGACGCTGGGCGTGGTCGACGGCGCGGCCGTGGACATGCTGCGCACCTTCCGCCTCGACCTCGGGCTGATCGGCGCGAACGGGGTGACCGTCGAGGACGGCCTGACCACGCCCGACCCCGCGGTCGCGAGCGTGAAGGCCGCCGCGATCGAGGTGAGCAGGCGACGGATCTTCATCGGGGCGCACCACAAGTTCGGCGTCACCAGCTTCGTGCGCTTTGCCGGGCTGGACGACTTCGAGGCGATGATCACCGGCACGCAGCTCGGCTCGGCCCGTGCGCGAGCCTTCCATGCCGCCGGGGCGGAGATCGTCCAGGTCTGACGAGCGCTCCTGGGCGTGACCGGTTGGTCCGCCGGGGGTAGCAGTTCGTGCCCGGTACGGGATGCGGTTTCCGTCCATCCGGTGCCGCGCAAACCCGGCAGACCGGCCCACGCCGTCGGCCGCGCCGGCTCGTCCGCGAGACGCGACGACCCGGCATCCGGCGTCAGGCCGCGGCCGGCCTGTGCGATTCCACAGTCCCGGTGACCGTTTCGAAAACGCCGTCGTTGACCCCCTTTCCGGCCCGGCCCACCATGTGCGAATCCGTGTTTCCTGACACGACGCCGCCTCACGACGACGTGACGAGAAGGGTCAAAAGCAATGATGCTCACGAAGACTGTGCGCCGGAAGGCCGCACCCGCCGGAGCGGCAGCCGCGGCGCTGGCACTGGCGCTGACCGCCTGCGCCGGAGCAGGAGGCGGCGGGGACAGCGACCCCGCCGCGGAGGGCGGAGGGACGGTCGAGCTCACGCTCGCGACCGTCAACAACCCGCAGATGAAGGACATGGAGGAGCTGAAGTCCGCCTTCGAGGAGGAGCACCCGGACATCAAGGTCAACTTCGTCCAGATGGAGGAGAACGACCTGCGGGACGCCGTCACCAAGGACGTCGCCACCGACGGCGGCCAGTACGACATCGTCACCGTCGGCTCCTACGAGGTGCCGATCTGGGCGGGCAACGGCTGGCTGACCGACCTGACGGGCGACCTCGAGTCCGACGCGGACTACGACGTCGACGACCTCTTCGAGCCCGTGAAGGACGCCCTCACGGTCGACGACTCGCTCTACGCGGTCCCGTTCTACGGCGAGTCGTCGATGCTGATGTACAACAAGGAGCTGCTCGACGAGGCGGGCGTCACGATGCCCGAGCACCCGACGTGGCAGGAGGTCGCGGACATCGCGCGGCAGGTCGACTCGGACGATGTCGACGGCATCTGCCTGCGCGGCAAGCCCGGCTGGGGCGAGGTCTTCGCACCCCTGACGACGGTCGTGCAGACCTTCGGCGGCAGCTGGTACGACGACCAGTGGAACGCCCAGGTCGACTCCCCCGAGTTCGCCGAGGCCGTCCAGTTCTACGTGGACCTGGTCGAGGACGCGGGCGAGGCGGACCCGGTGTCCACCGGGTTCACCGAGTGCCTGAACAACGTGAGCCAGGGCCGGTCCGCCATGTGGGTGGACGCGACGGTCGCGGCGGGCCTGCTGGAGGACCCGGAGTCGTCGCAGGTCGCGGGCAAGATGGGCTACGCCCACGCGCCGGTGGTCGAGACCGAGGAGTCCGGCTGGCTCTGGTCGTGGAACCTCGCGATCCCCGAGACCACGCAGAACCGGGACGCCGCTGTCGAGTTCGTGAAGTGGGCGACGAGCAAGGAGTACCACCAGCTCGTCGGCACTGAGCTCGGCTGGAGCCGGGTGCCCCCGGGCGCGCGGAACTCGACCTACGAGATCCCCGAGTACGAGGAGGCCGCCGCGTCCTTCGCGCCGATCACGCGGGACATCATGCTCGCGGTGAACCCGGAGCAGCCGGGTGTGGCGCCGCAGGCCTGGACCGGCATCCAGTACGTCACCATCCCGGAGTTCCAGGACCTCGGGAACCAGGTCTCGCAGGACCTGGCCGACGTCTTCGCGGGACGCAGCGAGCTCGCCCCCGTGCTCGAACGTGCCCAGGAGCTCGCCCAGGAAGCGGGCGACGCCCAGAAGTAGCCGGACCCGGGCGCGGGGAGCACGGCTCCCCGCGCCCGATCCGTGATCGCGGCCCGCCATCGCGCCCCGCCATCGCACCTTGCACCCCACCGCGCCTTGCTCCCCCACCGCGCCTTGCTCCCCCATCGCGCACAGCTCCCCCATCGCGCCCCGCCCGCCGGCGTGCGCGAGCCCCTGGAGGGTCAAATGACCGTTCTCATGACCGCCCCTACGAGGCGGCGCCCCCGGCGTCCGCCGCCCGCCGGATCAGGGCGGGCGCGCGGCCTGGCCGTATCGCGCGCCCTGCTCTGGCCCGCGCTGGCCACCTCGATTGTCCTGACCCAGATCCCCTTCGTGCTGACGATCTACTACTCCCTGCAGCGCTGGAACATGCTGCGCCCGGGCGACCGGGGGTTCACGGGCCTCGACAACTACGTCAGCGTGTTGAGCGACGGCTCGTTCCTGTCGTCGCTCGGCGCGACCGTCGCGGTCACCGGCAGCTCGGTGGTCCTCTCCACGCTGCTCGGCATGCTGTTCGCCGTGCTCCTGGACCGCAGCTTCCTGGGGCGCGGCGTGGCCCGGACGCTGATGATCACCCCGTTCCTCGTCATGCCCGCCGCCGCGGCCCTCGTGTGGAAGTGGTCGATCTTCGACGCGGCCACCGGCATGGCCAACTGGGGTCTCGGGCTGGTCGGCCTGCCGCCCGTCGCGTGGAACACCGAGCTCCCGATGGTCACGATCATCGTGGTGCTCACCTGGCAGTACACGCCGTTCGCGATGCTGATCCTCCTGGCGGGCCTGCAGGCGCAGAACAAGGACGTGCTCGAGGCCGCCGCCGTGGACGGCGCGGGGGCGCTGCGCACTTTCGGCTCGATCACGCTGCCCCACCTGCGGCAGTACGTCGAGATCGCGGTGCTGCTGGCCTCGATCATGCTGCTCCAGGTCTTCGACCCGATAGCCATCATGACCCGCGGCACGGGCGGCACCAAGACGCTCTCCTACCTGCTCTACGAGCGGGCGTTCATCGGCCTGGAGGTCGGCGAGGCCGCCGCGTACGGCGTGATGACCGTGCTCGTGACGATAGTCGTGGCCTCGGTCGCCCTGCGGACCCTGTTCAAGGTCTTCTCCACGGAAGGAGTCGGACGATGACCCCCTCGCGCCTTCGCGGGTCCCTGGTGACCGCTGTCACCTGGGTGCTCGTGCTCGCCTTCTTCTTCCCCGTGGCGTGGATGGTGTTCACGGCCTTCAAGCCGGAGCACCAGGCCGCCACGGTGCCGCCGACGTTCGCACCCGACTTCACGCTCGACGGGTTCGACGCCGTCTTCAACCGGGACATGCTGCCCTACCTGATCAACTCGCTGAGCGCGAGCGTCGGGTCGACGCTCCTGGTTCTCGTGCTGGCGGTTCCTGCCGCCTACGCGCTGAGCATCCGGCCGGTCGTCAACGTCCGCGACGCGCTCTTCTTCTTCATCTCGACCCGCTTCATGCCGGTCGCCGCCTCGATCATCCCGGTCTACCTGCTGCTGCAGTCCGTGGGCGGGCTCGACAACATCACCTGGCTGACCATCCTCTACGTCGGTGTGAACCTGCCGATCGCGGTGTGGATGATGCGGTCGTTCCTAGCGGAGGTACCGCGCGAGCTCATCGAGGCCGCACAGCTCGACGGGGCCCGCCTGGGCACCGAGATCTTCCGCGTCGTGCTGCCGATCGTCATGCCCGGCGTCGCCGCGGCGGGCCTGATCTGCTTCATCTTCGCGTGGAACGAGTTCTTCCTCGCCAACCTCCTGACCGCGCAGGTGGCGCGCACGACCCCGCCGTTCCTCACGAGCTTCGTCGACGGCCGCGGCCAGTTCCTGGCGGTGCTCTCCGCGGCGGCGACCGTCGCGATCGTGCCGGTCGTGCTGGCCGGGTGGATCGCGCAGAAGCAGCTCGTCCGCGGCCTCGCGATGGGAGCGATCAAGTGACCCTGGACCTCGGCACCCCGTTCGGCACGGCTCCGGCCGCCTCGTCCGACGCCGGTACTGCCGCCGATACCGCCGCCGCCGGCGTAGACCTGCCCCCGTACGACCGCTCCGGCATCCGGGTAGGGATCGTCCATCTCGGCGTCGGCGGCTTCCATCGCGCGCACCAGGCGCTGGCGGTCGACGAGCTGCTGCGCCGCGGCGAGGCCCGCGAGTGGGGCATCTGCGGCGTCGGCCTGCTGCCCGGCGACGCCGCGATGCGCGACGCGCTGCGGGCGCAGGACGGCCTCTACACGCTCGTGACGAAGCATCCGGACGGCGCGCTCGACGCGCGCGTGGTCGGCAGCCTCGTCGAGTACCTGTTCGCGCCGGACGACCCCGAGGCCGTGCTGGAGCGCCTCGCCGACCCCGCGACCCGCATCGTGTCCCTCACCATCACCGAGGGCGGCTACAACTTCGACCAGGTCACCGGCGAGTTCGACGCGACGGCGCCCGCCGTTGTCGCCGACGCCCGGCCGGGGGCCACGCCGTCCACGGTGTTCGGCTACGTGGTCGAGGCCCTGGCCCGACGCCGGGCGCGTGGCCTGCCGCCCTTCACCGTCATGTCCTGCGACAACGTGCAGGGCAACGGCGAGAAGGCGCGCACCGTCTTCTCGGCCTTCGCGGCCCTGCGCGACCCGGAGCTCGGCCGGTGGGTGCACGACGCCGTCGCGTTCCCCAGCTCGATGGTGGACCGCATCACGCCCGTGACGACCGACGAGGACCGCGCCCTGGTCCGCGAGCGCCTCGGTGTCGAGGACCGCTGGCCGGTGGTGGCCGAGCCGTTCTTCCAGTGGGTGCTGGAGGACCGGTTCCCGCTCGGCCGGCCGCCGTTCGAGGACGCGGGGGTCCAGCTCGTGCGGGACGTGGAGCCGTACGAGCTCATGAAGCTGCGGCTGCTCAACGCGAGCCACCAGGCGATCGCCTACTTCGGGTGGCTGAGCGGCTACCGGTACGCGCACGAGGCGGTAGCTGACCCGGTAGTCGCGGCGTTCGTGCGCGACTTCATGGATCGCGAGGCGACGCCGACGCTGCGGCCGGTGCCGGGCGTCGACCTGGAGGAGTACAAGACGACGCTGATCGAGCGTTTCGGGAACCCGGCCGTCCGGGACACGCTCGCGCGGCTGTGCGCGGAGACGTCGGACCGCATCCCGAAGTGGCTGGTGCCGGTCGTGCGCGAGCAGCTGGAGGCCGGCGGGGAGATCACGCGGTCGGCGGCGATCATCGCGAGCTGGGCGCGCTACGCCGAGGGGGTCGACGAGCAGGGCGCGCCGATCGAGGTGGTCGACCGGCTCGCGGAGGAGCTCGTCCCGCTCGCCCGGTCGCAGCGGGAGGACCCGGTGGCCTTCCTGCGTAACCCGGCGCTGTTCGGGTCTCTGGTTGACGAGCCGCGCTTCGTCGAGGCGTATCTCGACGCGCTCGGCTCGCTGCACCAGGTCGGGGCGCACGCGACGCTGGTGGCGCTGGTCGGTGTTCAGGAGCACGACGCGGGGCGTTCGCGGTAAAGTCTGGTCGCCGTATCTCGAGGGATGGGAGCCCGTGACTTCACCGACCACTTCCCCCCGCGGGATCCGCTCTGTCCGGAGCACCGATCTGGGGCACCGGCTCGAGCTCGCCCGGCAGCGTGCGTTCGTGGGCCGCGGCGAGCAGGCCGCCGCCTTCCGCACCGCGCTCACCAGCGATTTCGCGTCCACCGTCCTGTTCGTCCACGGCGCGGGCGGCACCGGCAAGACCACCCTGCTGCGCCGCTTCGCCAACGAGGCGGAGCTGGCCGGACGCCGGGTGGTGCGCACGAGGCGCTTCCATCCGGCGACGTCCGCCGACACGCTGGTGGCGGAGCTCTCGGCGGTCGCGGTGCTCACGCCCGCAGAGGCCGGGGCCTCCCTGGTCCTGCTGATCGACGACTTCGACGACCTGCACCCGGCCGAGCCCTGGCTGCGCGAGGAGCTCCTGCCCGCGCTGCCGCTCGGGACGGTGGTGGTCCTGGCCGGCCGCACCCCGCCCGCGCTGGAGTGGACCACCGACCCGGGCTGGCAGGAGCTGCTGAGCGTGCACGAGCTGGGTGACCTGTCCCCCGCGGAGGCGGGCCGGTTGCTCGACCGCCGCTCCGTGCCCAGGGACCAGCACGCCCGGCTCCTCGCCATCACCGACGGCAACCCGCTCGCCCTGTGCGTCGCGATCGACACGCTGTCGGCCGGCGGGTCCGACGACGACGTGCGGCTCGCCGTCGCGCACGTCGTCCTGCAGCGGGTGGTCGGGTCGCTGCCCACGCCCGCGCACCGCGAGGCCCTCGAGCTGTGCGCCGCCACCGACCCGACGACGGAGGGGCACCTGTCCGCCGCGGGCGACGCCACCGAGCTGTTCCGGTGGCTGCGGTCGCTGCCGTTCGTGGACGCGGGACCGCGCGGGCTGCACCTGCGATCGTTCGTGCGCGAGGCGATCACGTTCGAGCGGCGGTGGCGTAGTCCCGGCCCGGCCGGGGACCCGCCGGCGGGCGATCCCGGTCGGCTGTCGCGCGAGGCCTTCGACCTGGCGGTCCGGGAAGCCCTGCGGTCCTGGCGGCGCCCCGACCTGCTCGCCACCAACCCGCTCACCAGCAGCCGGCTGGTCGCCGAGAGCGCGGAGCCCGATCGCGTCGTCGCGCTGCGCGCCGTCCTGCAGACCGCCGTTGACGGGCTGAGCGAGGACCCGCGGGAGAGCAAGGGCCACCGCGCCGTGCTGGCCACCTACCTCGGCGGCGCCCCCACACAGGAGGCCGCCGCCGAGCGGCTGGGGCTGCCGTTCAGTACCTACCGCCGGCACCTGGCTCAGGGACTGACGGTGCTGGCGAGCCTGCTGTGGTGGCAGGAGACTCGCGGCGGTCTGCCCGGCTGAGCTTCGGCAGCTCGAACAGCCACGTCGCGCCGGCGGCGCGCAGCCAGGAGCTGAGCGTCAGGCACACCGAGACCAGCAGGGGCACGGCCACTATCGGGAGCAGCACCGCGATCACCAGCTGGGGGCCGGTGCCCACCTGGGAGAAGGGGCCCACCACCACTGCCGTCAGCAGCGCGAGCAGCGGCATGTGCATCACGTAGATCGGGAGCGTCTGCCGCCCGAGCGTGGCGAGCAGGGCGGCGCCCTTGCGCCAGCGTTCGAGCTGGACCGCCCCGGCGACCCCAACCACCACGGCGACGACGCAGACCGCCGGCCACACCCCGTACAGGTCCTGCAGGCCCAGCACCTGTACCGCGCCGATGCACCCGAGGTACACGACTCCCCCGACCAGGAGATGACGCATGGTGGCGACCCGGGCCCAGCGCTCGAGCAGCGGCCGGAACCGCAGGCCGAGCAGGAAGAAGAACAGGTTCTGGTAGAGCTGCCCGCGGTTGCCCGGCGCCGCCAGCAGGTCGGCCGAGGCGATCACCGAGAGCAGCAGGGCGGGCACGAGCACCACCCAGGTCGGCAGCTTGCGGGTCAGCTTGGCCACGACGAAGTACACGGCCAGCGCCACCAGGTACCAGAGGTTGGTGGGGGTGATGGTGAGCTCCTCGACCACCTCCAGGGCGTTGTGCGCGGCCAGGGTGTCGAAGTCGGGGACCAGCGAGAGCACCAGGGTGTGCACCGTGAACCACACGAGGTAGAGGTAGTAGAACCGCGCGATCCGGCTCTTCGCCGTGGCCGACCAGGTGCGCTGTACCGCCGCGACGGCGAACATCCCGGAGATCGTGAAGAAGACCGGCATGCGCAGGGGCAGCAGCAGGTCGCCGAAGGCACCCCAGAGTCCGGGGAGCGGCACGGGGAGGTGCCAGTCGATCGTGAGGTACAGCTTCATGATCACGTGCCACAGCACGACGAGCAGGATGCAGACGCCCTTGGCGATGTCCGCCCACTCCGACCGTGGCTTCGCGGGCGCGCCGGACGCCGCCGCGGGAGTCGGCGTCTCGGGAACCAACGCAGCGGGCGTCGGCGCAGCGGGGACGGACGCCTCAGGGACCGACGCAGCAGGGACCGACGCAGCAGGGACCGGCGCGGCAGGCGCCGACACCACCGGGATCGGCACGGTGTCGGCCTGGTACCGCTCGCTCACCGCAGGACCGCTGGCACCGGGCCCCGGGCCCGCGCCGTCTCGATGAGGATGTCCAGCAGCTCCGGGTAGGAGGTGCCCGCGGCCTGCCACATCCGCGGGAACTGCGACATGGACGTGAGGCCGGGGATCGTGTTGACCTCGTTGACCGTCGGGACCAGGACGCCGTCCACCTCGGGCAGGAAGAAGTCGACGCGGAGCAGGCCCGAGCAGCCCAGCTCCAGGAACACGTCGAGCGCCAGGGTCGCGAGCTGCTCGGCGACCTCCGGGTCGAGCTCGGCGGGCACCACGAAGTCGGTGATGCCCGACTGGTACTTGGCCTCGTAGTCGAACCAGCCGTGCTCCTCGACCACCTTGATCTCCAGCGGCGGGCTGGTCAGCAGGCGGCCGTCCGGAAGCTCCAGCACGCCGATGTCGACCTCCCGGCCGGGCACGCCGGCCTCGACCAGCGTCTTGGTGTCGCTCTCGCGAGCGAGCTCCAGCGCCGCGGGGAGCTGTGCCCAGTCGTCCACGCGGGTGACCCCGACGCTGGAGCCGCCGCGCGACGGCTTGACGAAGACGGGCAGGCCGAGCCGGTCCCGGTCGTGCTGGGCGAGCTCGTCGGCGGGGGTCCGCAGGACCGCTCCCGGCGCGACCGGGATGCCCCGCGCGCCCAGGACCCGCTTGGTGAAGTCCTTGTCCATGCTCGTCGCGCTGGCCAGGACGCCACTGCCCATGTACGGCACGCCCGCGAGCTCGAGCACGCTCTGGACCGTCCCGTCCTCACCGTACGGCCCGTGCAGGATCGGCAGGACCACCTCGGCGCCGCGCACCGCCTCGATGCCGCGCGCGAGGCTCTCCAGCATGGTGCCGGGCGCACCCGCCGGCTCCGGGGTCATCGCCCGCAGGGCGACGTCGTCGACGACGTCCTGTCCGGTGTCGGCGCCCACCACCCAGTGCCCCTCGCTGGTGATGCGGATCGGCACCACCTCGTAGCGGCCGCGGTCGAGATGCTGCACCACGCTCGCCGCGGACCGGCAGGAGACGTCGTGCTCGGTGTTGCGCCCGCCAAAGAGCACTACAACCCGGGATCTGGTGGGCATATCGAGGTATCACTCCAAGTTCGGTCGCGACGACTCCCAAACACCGGTCGCGCGCGACAGAGCGCGCCCGCACTCCAGGAGTAAATCCTGGTGCAAGGCACCGCTCGATCGGAAGGCCGTCCGGTGTCCGGTTCTGCGCTCACCGGTCCAGCCGGTCGCCCGTGACGAGGGCCACTACCAGCGGAAGCGAGGTCCGCCACCGCTGGACGGACCGTAGACTACCGCCCGATGCACCGTAGACAAGAGCTCCCGGCGAGCGACATGAGCACCGAACGGCCTGGAGAGTGAGCAGGCGCCTCAGGAATTGTTCGTCCGTGCCTGTTTCCACGTCCCGCCCGATGGCCACCATGGCGGAGGCGGTCGTCGATCTGGACGCCATCGCCCACAACGCCCGTGTCTTCGCCGACCGCGCGGGCACCGGAGTCATGGCGGTGGTGAAGGCCAACGGTTTCGGCCACGGCGCGACCCAGGCCGCCCGGGCCGCCCTGGCCGGCGGTGCCACCTGGCTGGGCGTGTCCAGCCCGCCCGAGGCGCTCGCCCTGCGGGCCGACGGCATCACCGCACCGATCCTGATCTGGCTCTACCCGCCGACGGAGACCTTCGAGAAGGTGCTGCTCGAAGGGATCGACGTGTCGGTGGGCACGGTCGAAGCGCTGGACGCCGTCGCCGAGGCCGCGCGGAGCATGCTCGTGGTGGCGAACGTGCACCTGAAGCTCGACACGGGCATGTCGCGCGGGGGCGCACCGGCCGCGGAGTGGGCGCAGCTCTTCGAGCGCGCGAGCATGCTGCACCGAGCGGGCGCGCTGCGCGTGCGCGGCCTCTGGTCCCACCTGGCGACCGCCGAGGAGCCGAGCGACCAGGGGCTGCAGGACCAGCTCACCGCCTTCGACGAGGGCCTCCGCCAGGCAGCCGACGCCGGGCTCGACCCGGAGATCGTCCACCTCGCCAACTCGGCCGCGGCGCTCGGGCTGCCGCGCACCCGCTTCGACCTGCTGCGCGTGGGCATCGGCCTGTACGGGATCGAGCCGGTGCCGGGGGCGAGCCACGACCTGCGCCCGGCGATGACCGTGCAGGCCCAGGTGCTCCTCACCAAGCGCGTCCCGGCAGGCACGGGCGTCAACTACGGCCACGACTACGTCACCGACCGCGAGACCACCCTCGCGCTGGTCCCGCTCGGCTTCGCCGACGGCCTGCCGCGGCAGGCGAGCGGCGAGGCGGCCTTCCAGGTCCATGGCGTGCGCTGCCCGGTAGCGGGCCGGGTCGCCATGGACCAGGTGGTGCTCGACGTCGGCGACCTTCCCGTGCGCCCAGGCGACGTCGCCGTCATGTTCGGTCCGGGAACGGACGGCGAGCCGACGGCGCACGACTGGGCCCGGTGGGCGAAGACCAACCCGAACCACATCCTGACCGGGATCGGGACCAGGGTGCAGCGCCGCTACGAGCCCGTCCGATGAGGCAGCCCGACGCCGCGGCCGTGGGCGTGGTCGCAGCCGTCACCGCGTACGTGGTCGAGCGCCACTACCTGCAGGTGGAGTGGACTGTCCAGGCGCCCCTGCCGGTCCTGTGGTGGGTGCTCGGCGCGATCCTCGGTGTGGTCGGGATGCCGCTGCTGCTCACCGCCCTGGGACGCGGGGTCGAGCGGCAGGCCGGACATCTGATCGGCCGGTCCTGGTGGCGGCTGCTGACCGAGTGGGTCCTCCCCCTGCTCGCGGCGCACGTGGTGTGGCTGGGCCTGACGCTCGTCGGGCTCCGCCGGTTCAACCCCGGGTTCACCGGGATCCCGGCGCGGGACGTCGCCGAGATCCTGCCCCTCGTGGTGCTGCCCCCGCCCGAGCTCTCGCTGCTCTGGTCGCTCGCGCTCGCCCCCGTGGTGGCGAAGCTGGCCCGCCGGCTCCCGACCGGCGTCGTCATCGTCGCCCTGGCCGGGCTGACCCTGCTGACGACCGCGCCGACGTTCCTGGTCTTCCTCCTGGTCGGCATGCGGCTGGGTCCGGAGATCGGCCGCCTGGCGGAGACCACCACCTGGCGCAGCCTGCTGCCGCAGGGCGCCGTCGCCCTGGTGGGTGCGTCGGTGCTGGGCGTCCCGCGCTTCCCCGACGGGCTCGGCACCGTGGTCGCGGGGCTCGCGGTGCTGCCGTTCGCCCTGACCCTGTTGGCACGACTCGGATCGGCACGGCTCGGAGCCGGCCGGCGGCCCTCCCGCGGGCTCACCCAGGTGGGCACGGCCGCCGTCGCGATCTACCTCCTGCAGATCCCGGTCGTCGCGCTCTTCGACAGGGTCCTGCTGGCGCGGCTCGGGCATATGGGGCCCACCGTGCAGTACCCGGCCGCGCTGGTCGAGCCGCTGGTGATCGTGGCGGTCGTCGTCGGCTGCGGTGTTGTAGCCACGGTCCTGGTGCAGCGAGCCTTCCCCGGCACCCGACGCCGCCACGCGGCCCGGAAGGGCCCCGACCTGGACCGATCTCCCGTACTCGCCGAGGTGGACCGATGAGCCGACGACAGACCGCCCCGGGCGCTGCAGCCTTCCGGGCGCCCCGCGCCCGGCGGGCGGCGACCGCGCTCGTCGCGGCGGCCGCGCTCCTGGCCACTGCGGGCTGCGCCACGCCGTCGGCGAGCAGCACCGAGGCGACCGACTCCGCCCCGCCCGAGATCACCCTGACGTTCGCCGGTGACGTGCACTTCGAGGACCGGGTGGCCGAGCTGCTGGACGATCCGGCCAGCACGTTCGGCCCGGTCACCGACCAGCTCGCCGACGGCGACCTCACGCTGGTCAACCTCGAGACGCCGATCACCTCGCGCGGCACGGCGGAGGTCAAGAACTACGTCTTCCGCGCGCCGGACGCGGCGGTGCCCGCCATGACGGAGGCCGGCATCGACGTGGTCAGCCTGGCGAACAACCACACCATGGACTACGGCCGGGTGGGGCTGGCCGACACCCTGGAGAAGACGGCGAGCGGCGGGCTCGACACGGTCGGCGCCGGCGACGACATCGACGAGGCGTTCACCCCGCTGCACCGCACCGTCCAGGGCGTCGACGTCGCCATCTTCGCGTTCAGCCAGGTCGACGACCTGGCCGAGGAGTGGGCTGCCACGCCGGACCGGTCCGGTATGGCCATGGCCTTCGACACCGAGCGTGCGTACGCGGCGGTGCGTGCCGCCCGGGCCGACAGCGACCTCGTCGTGGTCCTCCCCCACTGGGGGGCGGAGGGCGACCAGTGCCCGACCGGCCGCCAGCTCGACTTCGCCGCCGGCCTGATCTCCGCCGGAGCGGACGTCATCGTGGGCGCGCACGCCCACGTCCTGCAGGGCGCGGGCACCATGGACGGCGCCTACGTCGCGTACGGCCTGGGGAACTTCCTCTGGTACAGCGAGGGCCTCCACGAGCCGTACAGCGCCCGGGCCGGCGTCCTCCGCCTCACGGTCCGCGGCCGCGAGGTGGTCCAGTCGGAGTTCGTCCCGACGGTGATGACCAGCACGGGCCAGCCGGAGGTGCTCACCGGGTGGCAGGCAGACCTGGCCCGGCACAACTTCGACGGCCTCCGCGAGTGCGCTCACCTTGGTCCGGTCCTGAACGACGAGTAGCAAGCACCCCAGGACGACGGCGCGTCCGGCGCCGCCGGTCTGTCCACCCGCCCGCCCAACCCGAACCGATCGCTGTCAGGAGACCCATGACGCACGGCCAGCACACCGTCCCGCCGTCGGAACAGAGCTCCGGGGCGCCGCGTGTCGCGACGATCCCTCGTCCGGGCCACGACGACGGTGAGATCGTCCTCCTGGCCGATCCCCGGGTCGGGGAGATCCCGGTGGTGGACTGCGGTGAACCGCTGGTGGAGCTCGACGAGACGTTCGGTCCGGCGCGTTCGCTGGTCCGTGCGGGGGTCGCGCAGCGGCTGCGCAGGGCCCAGAACCTGCTGCCGGAGGGACTGCGGCTGGAGGTGGTCGAGGGCCACCGGCACCCGGCCGACCAGCAGAGCATCATCGACAGGTACGCCGCCGAGGTGTCCGCCGAACGTCCCGGCCTCGACCCGTACGAGCTCGAGGTCCTGACAAGCCGCTTCGTCGCCCCGATCGCCGTCGCACCGCACGTGGCGGGCGCCGCGGTCGACCTCACGCTGGCCGACTTCGACGGCCCGCTCGACATGGGCACCGCCATCGACGCGACGCCGGAGATGTCCGGCGGCCGCTGCTACTTCGACGCGCCGGACATCCCGGAACGGGCACGCGCGCTGCGCGGCATCCTCGCCCGCGCCCTCGGCTCGGCCGACCTGGTCAACTACCCCACCGAGTGGTGGCACTGGTCCTACGGGGACCGCTACTGGGCGCTCGTGACGGGCGCCCCGGCGGCGGTCTACGGCCCGGCGACGCCGAGCCTGCCACACCTGTCATAGCCGTCGAGACCGAGCTCACCGCCCGAGCACCCGGCCGACAGGTGTCACTCTCTGCTGCGCGTCAGGCGCCGACCAGTGCGCGATCTGGGCCGGCCGAAGGGTCCCGCGTGCTGCTGAGGTCGGGCAGGATCGCGATGTCGCGGTCCTTGATGCTCAGGGTCGGGTGGTGCTGCATGCGCCGACGCGCCAGGCCACTGACACCGGGCATGTTGAGGGTACGGATGAGCGCCGTCCGCATGACCTGCTCGCGCCGGTCGTGCGGGGTGAACAGCGTGCGGGACCTGCCGACGAGCTGGTGCTGGTAGGACACGTGCGGGTGCATGTGCTCGTTCCAGGCGACGAGCGCGGCGGGCACGTCGTCGGGGTACTTGTCCAGGTAGGTGCCGAGCAGCTCGCCGCCGGCCAGGCCGCAGGAGGCCCCGTACCCGGAGTAGAGGGTCATGCACCAGGCGGAATCGCCCACCAGGACGACCCGACCGTTGTGGAACTGCCGCATCCGGACCTGCTGTGCGGAGTCGAAGACCGTGTGATCGGTCGCCGCGAACCGTTCGAGGGCTTCGCCGAGGAAGGGCCCCGGGTCGGGCTGACCGAATGCGGCCCGGACGGACTCGACAGGTCCCCGGGCGAGCTCGGCGGCGGGGTCGGTGGTGCGGTACGAGAACATCAGGCTCGGTTCGTGGTTCTTGAACGAAAAGGTCCACAGGGATCGCCCCGGCTCGGCCAGGACCAGGCTGTCCTTTTCGCCGATGCCGGTGATCTGGGAGTCGAGCAGGGCCGTGGCGATCATGTAGCCGAGCGGGTGCACGAAGTTCGCGTCGGGGCCGAACGCGAGGCGGCGGACGGCCGACCGTACGCCGTCGGCGCCGACCACCAGGTCGAACCGCTCGGTGTACTCGTGGTCGGCTGCGGTGTCGCGCAGGGTGACGTCGACACCGTCGGTGTCCTGGTCCAAGGCGACGGGCTGGGTCGAGTACCGGATCTCCAGGTCCTCGGGCACACCCTGGTAGAGCCCGTCCTCGACATCGCCGCGCAGCAGGATCCAGGGAGCCGCGCCCGGGATCGATCCTGAGCCGAGGCCGGGGCGCTTGTGTCCCTTGCGGTCGACCTCCCAGCTGTGCGAGTCCGTGTTGGTGCGGTTCTCGATGAGGTCTAGCACCCCGAGTCGCTGGGCGGCGGCACGACCGGTGCCGAACAGGGCGATGAAGTGCCCGCCGGGACGCCGTGCCGGGGCGCGCTCCACGATGACGGGTTCCCAGCCGGACTGCCGCAGCCGGATGGCGGTGGACATCCCAGCGATCCCGAGCCCGACGACGAGCACGCGACGGGTGGTCTTGGGTGCGAGTGACATGTGGTTCCTCTCGACATGGCCGAATGTAAGTCGGCTGCCTGAAATAATTTAGCCCGCCGTTTCGCACTCGTCAATCAGGTGACTCACTGGCGTAGTCTTGGGTCACGTGACTGACGGTCGAGACCAGGAGGTGAGCGAGGTGACCGAAATGGCCACCACGCGACGACGGGAGGAGCAGGTCGCTGCCACGCGCGACGCGCTCGTGGCGACGGCCGAGCGGCTGTTCGCCGAGCGCGGCGTGCACGCGGTGTCGAACCGGCAGATCAGCGAGGCCGCAGGGCAGCGCAACAACACCGCTGTCAGCTATCACTTCGGCACCAAGACCGACCTCGTCCGCGCGATCTTGCACAAGCATTCGGTTGCGATCGAGCAGATCCGCTCCCGGCGGATCGTCGCCGTGTCGAACCCTGGCGACTTGCGTGAATGGGTCCAGGTCGCGGTGCGGTCGGTCACCGAGCACCTGGCGAACCTCGGGAGCCCGTCCTGGTACGCGCGATTCCTGGCCCAGGTCGCCGCCGACCCGGCCCTGCACGATCTCGACGAGGACGACGTCCTGACCACCGCCCCCACGCTGCGAGCTCTACGAGAGGGCATGAGCCGCTGTCTGCCTCCACTGCCCGACGACGTCCGGGACGCACGCGGCGCCATGACCCGGCACCTGATCAACCAGACCACCGTCGACCGGGAACGTGCACTGGCCGAGAACCCCGCCATGGCGACGGGGTCATGGGACGACGTCGCCAGCGAGATCATCGACACCGTTGTCGCCGTCTGGCGGGCCCCCGTCACGTCCGAGGAGCCGGCACCGGCCGGAACCGTGCGGCCTGCGACCGCGCACGCCGCGCCAACCCCGGTACTGCCCGATCCGGACATGCTCGTCTATGCACGCCAGATGCGCGAGGACTTCGCCCGCTTCATGATGGAGTACCAGTTCGCCGTCGACGAAGTCCTCACCAAGGTCACCATCCTGCGCGAAGAGTTCCGGCACCTGCACCGCTACAACCCCATCGAACACGTCGCCTCGCGCATCAAGACCCCCGACAGCATCCTGGAGAAGGTGTCCCGCAAGCAGTGCGCGCCCACGCTGCCCTCCATCCGAGAGAACATCACCGACATCGCCGGGGTCCGCATCACCTGCAGCTTCATCGCCGACACCTACCGGATCCTCGAAGCCCTCACCTCGCAGGACGATGTCCGCGTCGTGGATCTCAAGGACTACATAGCTCACCCCAAGTCCAACGGGTACAAGAGCCTGCACGCGATCATCGAGATCCCCGTCTTCCTGTCCACGGGCGCCGTCCCCGTGACCGTCGAAGTCCAGATCCGCACCGTCGCGATGGACTTCTGGGCCAGCCTCGAACACAAGATCTTCTACAAGTACAACGGCGCCGTCCCCGGCCATCTCGCGACCGACCTGACCGAAGCAGCGGCCGCCGCCGAACAGCTCGACCACCGCATGGAACAGCTCCACGCCGAAGTCCACGGGCCGGCGGGTTCGTACGACGGCGACCAACCCGCCGCCCCGCAGCTCGACGAAGCACTCCTGCACCGACTCTGGGAGCTCTCGCGCCGTACAACGGAATCCCCGTGAGGTCCCCAGAGACGCGATCACCGCCACCCTTCCCGGCCCATCAGCCAGGAGAGCCGATTGCGATAACTGGCAGTTAGTGCCACCCTACTGGCACTAACTGCCACTCGGGATGTCGGCTGCGTCCTGACGCCGCCGCACTCCTCATCGCACGGGAAGGCTGCACCATGTCCAACCTCTCGACCGAACCCACCACCGAGCCCACCACAGCCCTCGCCACCGGACGCCGCCCGGGCTGGACGAAAGTCCTCGTCGCCGCGGCCGCGTACGGGCTGCCGCTCCTCCTCACTCCGCCGCTGGCGGCCGCGTGACGGAGAGGACGACACCCGACATGAGCAGCGACGGCCCGCCCACCGCTCCCCTGTCCCCGCGGCTCGCACGCGCGCGGATGGCGGTCTCCCGGCATGCTGCCGCGCTGTTCTGGGAGCGCGGTGTCGCCGCGACCAGCGGGGACGACATCGCCGAGGCAGCCGGCGTCTCGCCCCGCAGCGTGTGGCGGTACTTCCGGTCCAAGGAGAGCTGCGTCGAACCGCTCCTCGCCGCCTCCGTCTATCGGTTCATGGCCGCTCTGGACCGCTGGCCGCTCGGCAGCTCACTGGAGGAGTTCCTTCTCGCCGAGCTCTCCGACGACCCGTCGTCCCCGGAGCAGATCGAGGACGACCTCAGCGCCCTGCGCATGATCGCGCTCGCGGCCACCGAGCCCGCGATCCGCTCGGCCTGGCTCATGGTCTGCGACGAGGCCGAGCGGCAGCTCGTCACCGTCGTCGCGCGACGGCTCGACCTGACGACCACCAACCCGCAGGTCCGGGTGTGCGCCGCCGCGGCGACCGCCGCTGTCCGCGTCGTCAACGAGGACATCAGCATCGCAGCGCTCCGTGACCACCAGCAGTTCACCGCGGCCGAGGTCATCCACCGGCTCGCGGACGCTGTCCGCGCGAGCACCGCCGAGACAGGGTTCGCCGGTCCCGCCCGATCCTGAACCCGAGCCGTCGCAGCGGACGGGCGCTGACACCCAGCCCGTGCGGCCCGATACTCAGGTGATCGGCGCCCGGATCGCCGCGATCAAGGCCTGCCCTACGCGGCGGCGCCGTCGGGATTCCGGCGGCTGCGCCGCTCCGCCTTGGCCGCCGCGTCCTCGACCTCCATGATCTTCCTGGCCGCGTCGATATCGCCGAGGGCCGGTCGGACCCAGGTCATACCCGGGTTCGAGTCCACGAGGAGCATCCGCACCAGCAGGGTGAGCGGGATGGCGAGGACCGCGCCCATGGGACCGAGCACCACCGCCCAGAACAGTACCGAGAAGAACGTGAGCGACTGGCTGAGCTGCACCGCGTTGCCGACCACGCGCGGCTGGACCAACGACTGGATCACGGCGTTGACGATGCCGTACACCACGATCACCGCGATCACGAGCGGCCAGCCACCTACGAGCGCCCCGAACACGATCGGCGGCACGATCGCGATGAAGTACCCGATGTTCGGGATGAAGCTGCACAGGAACGCGAGCAGACCCCAGAGCGCCGCGCCCGGTACGCCGAGCAGCGTGAGCGCGATCCAGTCGACCACGCCCTGGGCGACGCCGAGGAGCGTGGTGACCACCATGTACCGGCGGACGCCGGTCGTGTAGGCGATGCCCGCGATCGCCAGGCGGGGTCGGCTCGGGTAGAGCCCGCGCACCAGTGGCCTCGCGAACGACGAGTCCATGCCCATGAGCATCACCATCGTCAGGAGGATCACGGCTGCCGTCACGAACCCGCTCGCGCTGCCCACGATCCCACCGATGAATCCCAGCACCTGGTCCGGGTCGAACCACGACGAGACCTCGTCGGCCTGCTGCTGTCCGAGCCCGATGCTCGTGAGCCAGGCACCGACGTCGGACGCCCAGGACCGGAGCTCGTCCGTGTACTGCGGCAGGAGCGTCAGGAACTGGGCGAACGAAACGAACAACGCGCCGAAGAACGCAGCGAGCAGCAGTACCACCGCGAACACGACACCAAACGTCGCGACGCCCCGCTTCAGCCCATAGCCCTCGAGCCGCGCACGCAGCGGGTAGGCGCAGATCGTGAGCACGAGCGCGAAGAACGACCACACGAAGATCTCGCCGATAGCCGCGAGCCCGAAAGCCGCGACCACTGCACCACCCAGTCCGACCATGATGTAGGCGGTGCGGTGCACCGGCGTGGTGTTGACCTCCTCCTGCGAGCCACCCGCCTCGGATATCGGCCCAGGCTCGGTCTCGACCGGCGGCTTGCGGCGGTTCCACCACATGGGATTCCCCTTGCCCTCGCTGCTGACGCCCGAAGAGTGAGGTCAGCGCCTGTGACGCCGCCGGACATGAAGCGACGCGGCGCGCTTACCTCGGACTATCGGTCGGCAGGTGGTTGCGCAACTCGGAGACCTGTCGACGGGCCTTCCTTCCTACGTGATGGGTCTGGCGGCGGAGGTCGCAGGCGGTCGTCAGTGGGCGGGGGCGCCGAGCTCGATGACGAAGACCCCGATCGCTATCAGGACGATCCCGGCAGTCATGCGCCAGGTGAGCTTCTCCTGGAAGAAGACGCGTGCGCCGACCGCGGTGAGAGCCACGCCGCAGGCAGCCCAGATCCCGTACGCGATACCGACGGGCATCCCGTGCGCGAGAGCCAGGGTGAGGAGGGAGAACGCGGTGAGGTACAGGACGGCGACCGGGGCGATCCAGCGCTTCTTTCGTAGGCCGTCCGAGGCCCGCAGGGACAGTGTGGCGGCGACCTCGGTGAGGATGGCCCCGGCCAGGATGAGCCACGTCATCGGATCTCCTTCGCTGCTTCGGGCGCCTCGGCCCGTTCGGTGGGTTCGGTGGATCCGGCAGCGGGTTCGACGGCGGCCGTGCCGTGCCCCGTCTCGACGAGCACGACGCCCGCGATCACCAGGGCGATCCCGATACCGATGGTGAGCGTGAACGGCTCCCCGAACAGGACGGAGGCGATGACCGCGGTGAGGGCCACTCCGGTGGCCGCCCAGATGCCGTAGACGACGCCGATGGGGGCGCCGAGCCGGAGCAACAGCGACAACGCGACGAAGGCCCCGGCATAACCGATGACCGTCAGGATCGACCACCACGGGTTGTCGATCGCGCCACGCAGGGAGAGTGTGGCGGCGACCTCCAGCACGATCGCCGCAGACAGGATGAGCCACTTCTTCACGCCGCCATCTCCTCGATCAGGTCGGTCAGCCGGCCGAGGACGGCCGCGCGTTGTGCCGGTGTCACGGTCAGGATGTTCGTCGACTCCGCGATCCACAGGCCGTTCGCGGTCAGCCACGCCAGCAGGAGCGGGGCGACGTCTGCGTCTTCGCCGAAGCCGAACCAGTCGCGCAGGTAGGCGAGCCACGGCGCCGACAGCTGAGGGCGCCTGACCGCCTCGGCGAAGATCACGAAGTCGCCCTGCTTCACCCCGCCCTCCCCCGCGAAGCTCACGAAGGCCCGTACGCGCTGCGCCAGGGTCGACTCCTCGAACGGGACGCCGAGTGCCTCGCGCAGCTCGGCCTGCCAGCGGGCGATGACGTGCTCGATGACGCCGATCATCAGCGCGTCCTTGGACGGGAAGTGGTACATCAGCCCGGCCTTGGTCAGGCCTGCTTCTCGGGCGACGGACTCGTAGGTGATTTCTGCGCCGCCCTCGGCGTCGACCACGCGCATGGCCGCGTCAAGGATCTCGGTGCGGGAGCTTGGCCTCATGGGCAATATATATACCATACGTACGGTAAAGTTTGCCATCAGTCCAGGCGGCACTGGACGCGTGCGGCCGCTACTCGAAGTAGATGGGGTGGTGCAGCGCGCACCGCGGGTTGAATGCGGCGCTGCACCGCGGGCAGGATCCCGCTCCGCGGTACTCCGCGATGGTGAGCTCCGTCCAGCACACCCCGCAGAGCACGGCGCGCTCGTGGCCCGTTCCTTGGGGCCACGGGCGCGGGTCGTGGTCGGCCGTGCTGTCGTGGCAGAGGTGGCACGGGTAGTAGCGGCCGCAGCAGGCGAACCGGATCGCGATCACGTCGAGCTCTGTCCGGTAGTGGACGCACCGGGTCTGGTCGTCCACGGTCGGCCCGTGCACCACCGCGCTCATCTCACTCCTCGTGCCGTCAGCGCGTCACCGAGCGCATCCGCATGCTTGAGCGCGACGACCAGGTACGGGATCGCGAAGAGTCGCAGACTCCGCCCGCCGCCCCGGGCCCGTTGCGCCTCGCGGACCTCGCGCTCCAGTCTCGCGAGCACGGGCAGGGTGCTCACGGTCACGGCGATCACGAGAGCGGCACGTTGCGGGTCGAGCCGCAGCCATCCCAGAGGCCTCAACGCCCGCTCCAGCATGTCCAGCAGCTCGCTGACCGGCGTGGTCAGCGTGAGCAGTCCGCTGATCACCACGGCCACGCACACCCGGACGGTGTTCGCGACGGCGTCTTCCGGACCGAGGAACACAAGCTGCCCAGCGAGCGTCACCAGGAGAATCCATCGAATAGTGACGACCTGCCGGAGGAGGTCGCGCATCCCTACGCCCCGGACCGCGTAGCAGCCCACACAGAGCCCCGCGGTGACCACCGCGCCCCACCAGCTCGACGGGAGCACGCTCACACCGAGCACGACCAGCATGAGCCCCAGCGCCTTCGGCCCCGCGGACAACCGGTGCCAAGGGCCGTCGCCGGGCCGGTACAGGGTCAGCATCGGAGCCCGTCCTCGTACTCCGCGACGACCGCGGCGGGCGTCCCGGCCGCGACGATCGTGCCGTCCTTCACCAGGACGGCTCTCTCGCAGCGCTGAGCGAGGGCGAGGTCGTGCGTCACCAGGAGCAGCCTGTGCCGCCCCTCCTCGAAGAGGTGGTCGGCGACCCGACGGGCGTTGCGCGCGTCCAGGTAGGCGGTCGGCTCATCGGCGATCACCAGGTCGGGACGGCGGACGAAGGCGCCGCACAGCGCGAGCAGCTGCTTCTGCCCACCGGACAGGTCATGTGAGGCATGCCCGGCGACGTCGGCGAGGCCGAACCGGTGCATGGCCTCGTCGACCCGCCGGTTCCTCTCGTCGCGCGACAGCTTGTCGGACCGCAACGAGAACGCGACGTCCTCCGCCACTGTCGGCATGACGATCTGGGTGTCCGGGTTGCTGAAGACGACGGCGACGCGACGTCGCAGCTGGGCTGCCTCACGGGCCGGGTCAAGACCCAGGACGCGGATCGTGCCGCTCGCAGCGTGGGTGAGCCCGCCGACCAGCCGCGCGAGCGTGGACTTGCCCGAACCGTTCTCACCGATGACGGCGATGGTGCGCTCGTCCAGCGAGCACGTGACGTCGCGCAAGACCTCGGCGTCACCCAGGCGCACGTGGACGTCGTCCAGCTCGAGGTAGCTCACCGCAGCACCTCGACCACGGCCGCGACACCCATCCCGCCGCCGACCGAGGCCCCGGCGACCCCGATGGTTCCGGCAGGCGCTCCGGAGCGGACCAGGCGGCTGAACAGCCGCACCATGCTGACCGCGCCGCTGGCGCCCCACGGATGGCCCAGTGCGAGTGCTCCGCCGTCGGCGCAGACCCGCGGATCGTCGTCCTCGAGACCGATTCGGTCTAGTACCGCCAGCGACTGCGCCGCGAACGCCTCGACGATCTCGACCGCGGCGACGTCGCCGACCTCGACACCGGCGGAGGCGAGCGCCGCGAGCACGGCCGGGGCCGCGCCGATTCCAGGCAGGGCGGGGTCGCAGCCGACGATCGCGTGCCCGCGGACCACGAGGCCGGCGGCCCGGCCCCTCAGCCGGTTCGGAACGACGACGACCGCCGCGGCGCCGTCGCTGATTCGCGTCGATGTCCCCGCGGTGACGGTGCCGCCGGGGAACAGGGGACGCAGGCGCGTCAGCAGGGGTTCGGCCACGCCGGTCGAGTCGTCGGAGTGCACGTCTGCCAGGGGAACGAGCTCGGCGTCGAATCGCCCGGTGTCGCGGGCCGCACGTGCCCGCTGGTGGCTGCGTGCCGCGTGAGCATCCTGCCGTTCCCGGGTGATGGCGTCGGCCCGGGCCAGGTTCTCGGCCGCTCGGACCATGTCCGGGTCGGGCCAGCCCGCCGGCGCGAACGGCGCCCGGTCGTAGGGCACGCCGTCGACGGATCTGGTCGGGGCGGTCGACGCACTCTCGACGCCGCCCGCGATGCGCGGGCGGTCGTCTCCGGCGCGGATCGCCGCCACCGCGTCGAGGACGGCGGCCAGGCCGCTGCCGCACTGGCGGTCCACGGTCGCGCCCGGCACACCGACGCCGAGCCCGGCGGCGAGCGCCGCGACCCGGGCGGGGTTGCCTCCCGGCCCCATGCAGTTTCCGAGCACGACGTCGGCGACCGTGAGCGTCGACCCCGTGGCTGCTTCCGCGTCGACCAGGGCGGCCTGGATGACGGGTCCGGCGAGCTGTTCGGCTCTGAGCTCGGCGAAGGCACGGCTGCGGGTGCCGATCGGTGTGCGTCGCGCGGCGACGACGACTGGTTCGTCAGGCAAGTCGTGTCACCTCGCCGGAGGCGACCAGGCGCCGGACCTCTGCCCGTGCCGGCTTTCCGGACGCGGTGCGTGGCAGCCGTCCGGCAAACCACACGCGGGGCCGGTGGGCGGGGGCCAACCGGGTCGCGGACATCGAGCGGAGCCGGCGTGCGGTGGGTGGCGGGGCGTCCGTCTCCACCTCGATCATCGCGGCGACGAGGGACCCGATCCGGCCCTTGGGAATCCCGAAGACGATGGCGTCGGCGACTCCCGGGAGCATGCGGAGGCCCGCTTCGACCTCGTCGGGGATGACGGTGGCCGACGCGGTGAGGATGGCCTGGTCTCCGCGCCCGCGCAAGGTCAGTACCCCGTCATCGACGGTCGCGAGGTCACCGACCGTCGCCCAGGCCTCGTCGGTGCGCAGCGGACCGGGCCGACCGAGGTAGCCGAGAGCGGTGTACGGCGAGCGGACCCACAGCTCGCCGTCCCGCACGGCGGTCTCCACCCCGGGAAACTCTCGCAGACCACGGCCCTCGTCGAGCGCGACGAACGAGAGCTCCGCCGCTCCGTAGTACGAGACGACCCGGACGCCACGGGACTCCGCGTCCGCGCGCAACCTCGCGTCGAGGTGGGAGCCACCGACGAGGGCGGTCCGCAGCCGCGGGAGAGCTCGGGTTTCGAGCATCGTCCGCAGCGCCTGTGGTGTGCCGTGGAACAGGGTCGCCTCCGCGCCAGCGCGCCCGCCGGGAAAGACGGGCCGTGGGCCGCCGCCGAGTGCGTGGGCGAGGGAGAACAGCGTCAGCGAGGACGACGGCGGGGCCGGCAGCATGATCAGCTCGTCCGAGGCCGTCCGGTCGGTCAGCAGCTTCGAGACCGCGGCGAAGGACCGCTCCCACGATGCGGCGGTCCGCAGCACGACGCGCGGCGTGCCGCTCGTACCGGAGGTCAGAGCCGCCCAGGCCGCGCCGGCCGGGACCGGGCCGGCTTCGGTCACCTCGTGTACCGCGGACCACTGCGCCGCGGGCCATCGGTCGTCACCGATGAGCGGGACGTCTCCGCGGGCACGCACGGTTCGGATGCGGTCGACGAGCTCGTCGGGCGAACCCCGCAGCACCACGACGCGCGAGGTCATCGCGTCGTTTCCGTGGTCGAGCCGTCCTGCCGTCGCGACGGGAGCCACGTGCGCCGGAACGCACGCGGGTACGCACGCAGCAGAGCTGTGACGGTCAGGGTGGCGAGCGTCGCCTTCACCAGGTCTCCGGGGAGGAACACGAGGCTGGTGAGCACGGTCTCCTCGATGGGGAGGCGCGTGATCACGCTCTGCACGGGGATGCCGAACGCGTAGACGACGATGATTCCGCCGACGACCGTCCCGATCGCCGTTCTCCAGATCGCCGGCTTCCGGGCCGAGGAGTGCACGATCAGGCCCGTCACGAATGCCCCGGCGATCCATCCGATCAGGTAACCCGCCGACGGCCCGACGAACACGCTGATGCCGCCACGCCCCCCGGCGAGCAGCGGTAGACCGACCGCGACGAGGGCGAGCAGCACGACCATGGCCAGCGCACCCAGGCGGGGCCCGAGGACCGCACCTGCAAGCATGACGCCGAACGTCTGCGCGGTGATCGGTACAGCGCCGAGGACGCTGAAGCTACCTGGCAGACCGAGTGCCGCGACTATCGCGACGAAGACAGCCACGCGCGCCATGTCGGTCGCGTCGAGCGCCCGACGCCGCACACCGTGTTCGATGGACACCTGCTCACCTCCTACCTGAACACCGTTCACCTGAACGATGTTCAGGTGACTATAGTGGCAGCATGGCAGCTTCGGGAACCTCGCTACGACGAAGTCGCGACGACGTTGCCGACATGGCCCTCCACCTCCTGGACGAGCAAGGCCTGCCCTATCTGACGATGCGGCACCTGGCGACCGCCCTCGGCGTCCAGCCGAGCGCCCTGTACTGGCACTTCCCGAACAAGCAGACGCTTCTCGCCGCGGTCAGCAACCGGATCCTCGCGCCGATGGGCGAGGATCCGCTCGGCAACATCTCCATGCACGAGGCCGTACGCACGGTGGGCGCGCGGATGCGCGAGTGCCTGCTCGCGCACCGGGACGCGTCAGAGCTGGTGTCGAGCTCGCTCGCCCTGGGGCTGGCGAGCTCACCGGTTCGGCCCACGCTGCTTAAGGTCGCTCGCCTGCACGATGTGCCCGACGCCCTGGCCGAGGTGGCCGCCGAGGCCGTCATGCACTTCGTCATGGGCTTCACGTTCCACGAGCAGCAACGTCTGGCCGCGAGCAGGCTCGGGCTGCTGGAAGAACCGGTCGCCTCGAGCACGGAGGGCGTGCGTGCGGACTCCCCCGGCGGCGACTTCACCGAGGCGCTGACAATGATCGCGCACGGCCTCGAGGTGTCGATAGCGCAGCACAGGGCCCAGCAGCGTTAGGGCCGGGCGCCCACGGATCGCTGCTTCGTTGGCAGCAAGACCGCCGATGGGTGCGGACCTGAGCTCGGCCACGCCTCGTACTGTGCAATCACTGTGGGGGAACGAACGGCCGGGGAGGGCCGACTCCTGTCCGCCGAAGTCCCTCAGGCCCCGAGGCGAAACCGCAGATCAAACCGCGTCTCCCGCTGATCAGAAAGTCAGCGGGAGACGCGGAGGATCCTCAGACGTTGAACTGTGCATATCGGCTCTGACCTGGGGTTTCATCTCCCGCCGTGGGCGGATGGGACTCCCCTGGGACTTGGACCGGTTTGAGCTTCGAAGTCGCTAACCGAGGACGGCCAACGCGGCGAGCTACCCGGGTAGGACTGCTCGTCGATGTACACGACGAACGTCGCGCACTCCTTGAAGATAGCCTCCACCAGGCCCGCCGTGCTCAATGGGGAGACTCTTGTTCAGATTGACTGGCTGCGACCAGGGCGAGGAGACTGTTGAGCCCATCGTCACGTCGTTGTCCACCTGCTCCAGTCGTGCTGGCGGCGATCTCAGCGCTCAATGCCGAGCACCGCCTCGACTACATCAAGTGGGACCAGAACGGCGACCTCATCGAGGCCGTGGATGCCGCCGGCGGTGCGAACGTACACCGCCACACCGAGGCGGTCTACCGGCTGCTCGCGGCGCTCAAGGCCCGGCATCCGGACCTGGAGCAACTCGACAATCTTCTTGATCCAGGGGTATTCGTATCCGCCCGGCCAATCTCTCCGGTCGAGACCAGCGGAAGGTGCAGCGACACTTCAGGTTGGGACATCGCCGGAACCTCTCGCGTCTCGGACAGCGAATTGAGCGGGCTATTGCCAGGTATGACGCCCACAATGATTCCCGGGTGAATCGATGGGTGAGAAAGCAAGAAGCCCTGATTCGATGACGCCACCTGAAGAGACCTCGGGCCGCCCAAGACAAATCTATTCAGTCCAAGGAGGATCTGCATATACCCACACCTCCACCTTCCCGTTCAAGAACTCAACAGTATCCAGTTCCAATGAAACGCCGCCTTCGGTCTTGGAGCACACCAAGCCTGGAAGTTCCTCGTCGTCAGCCTTCTCAGCGCATCCCCACCCTTGTAGGGCGAGGGCTTCGTTGAACCCGACTTCCAGGTGCGGTTGCAGGTCGAACACGGCATAGGCCGGCGGACCACCGGTGTCATCGCAGCTCACTTCGGGTGCGCCCTGTGCACCTGCGACGTTCTCCGCCTCATCCATCAACAGGACGCCATGCTCGGTGATCGCGTCAGCGCATTCGTCGCTGCGATCCCACGCGCAGCCTGTTACAAAGAGGGCAATCAGAACAGCGGACAGAATTGCAGCTATCGAAGCTTGTCGCTTGCGCGAAGTGTTTTTCATTTGCCTGCCAGGTAGCCTCGGGGCCAGTACCAATTGGCCAGCCGGATCATGACGTTCGTCCAGTATATTCTTGTGGGATAGTAGTTGCGAACCCACCAAGAACGTACGGATGTCTGATACAACGACGCGACGACCCTCCCCCACCAGTTATTGTACTGGTCCACACGAGAGTCATTTCCCATCTCGCGCCACTCGTGGGAGTCGGTGATTCCCTTGGCCTTCCTGGCCCCGAAGGCCATGGTCAGCATGCTGCTCCAGAGGAAGTGTCGAATGGCGTTTTGTTTTCCATACCGCGTAGATATGTTACGAACAGCCCATATAGCCGTTGCAGATATCTGGACGACAATCACGCAGTTTCGGCCGCCCAGGGATATGCATGCCCACAGTTCGCCGACATGGCGAAGGATTTCCGTCCCTGACATCATTCCAGAGAGATCAGTCTGACTGACCGGATCCTGCGGGTAGGTGTAGGCAGTGGTATTACCGCCCACGACTGGGTCGACCGAGGTGAACTGCCCAGTGGTGGGGTTGTAGAGGCGTGCGCCCATGAGGGTTAGGCCGGTATCGGTGGCGGCACGCTCGTGAGCGCCGAGCCAACCGTAGCCGAGCGGTTCACCGGAGCCAGTCGCCGCAGCCGTGATCGCGTTGCCGTACTCGTCGTATGTCGGTGCAGCCGTAGCGACCCGCTCGGTCCCAGTGACAACAGGCAGCGTTAGTGCTGTGTCGCCGTGGGGGTCGGTCAGGACGAGGTCGGTGTCTTGGTCGTTGGTGATCGTGACGGCGAGGTCGCCAGTGGTCGAGCCGCCGTACCAGGTGGTGGTCTCTACGGCGCCGTCGGTCTCGGTAGCCCAGGCCGGGTTGTCGGACCCGTCACCATAGTGTCGTTCGATCGTCGTGATGTCGCCTGTACCTTCGCGGGTCTCGGTGGCGCGCCGACCGGCGGGGTCGAGCGCGAAGGTGGTAGTGGTGCCGTTCTGGGTGACTGTGTGGGCGGCGTCGGTGTCGTAGTAGTCGAGCTGGATGTCCCCGCCGGAGGCACCGGCGGGAGTGTCGACGGCAGGGATCAGCGTTTGCCGGCCGAGCTGGTCGTAGGTGTACGCCTGGCCGATGATCCCTCCGATGGTGGCCCCGTTCGTGATCCGGCCAGCCGCGTCATGGGTCCATGTCTTGGCCGTGGTCGTCGTGGTCTGGGTGCACTGCTCAGTGCCCGCGTCCAGGGTCGGCACCACAGTGTTCTGGCTGGTGCGGTTGCCGTTGAGATCGAACCCGTAGGCCCTCGTCGTGGTGCACCCACCGAGCGTGTCGCTCACACCGGTCAGGCGCAGGGCCTTGTCATAGCCGTACTGCAAGGACCTGCCCTGGGCGCCGTCCGCGCCGGTGCCGAGATTCGTGTCCTGGGTCAGGACCCGTCCGAGAAGGTCACGCCGAAGGGACCATGCACCGAGCGTGAGAGCCTCGCCTCCGCTGTCGGTGGTGGTGTAAGACATCCCGCTCAGCTGCCCAACCTGGTCATAGGTGCGGGTCTGGGTGACCTGGCCGGGCATCTCCTGGGAGACGACCTGGCCAGCGGCGTCGTAGGTGGCGTTGATCTGCCCCTTGCCGTCCAGGTTGACCCCGGTGACCAGGCCGCGGTGCTCGGTCGCGCTGTCGGTGGTGTAGGTGGTGACTCCAACCGGGTCGGTGACCGTCGCCAGGTTCCCGGCGTTGTCGTAAGCGCTGGTGGTGGTCTGCCCGTCGGTATCGGTGTAGGACACCTGGCGACCCCACTTGTCGTATCCGGTACTGATGCGCTCAGTCTCTGTCCCGGCACCGTTCAGCGAGACAGTTGCGGTCGCCAGCCCGGTCGTGTTGTCGTACACCGTCATCGTGGTCGGCACGGTCGCGGACGTCGCGAGTCCGGTGGTGGTGACGGTCGCCGTGTCCACGCGTCCGTCGGCCAGGTATTTCTGGGCCGTGGTGCGGGTGGCTCCTGCCTTGGACTCGATCGTCTTGGTCACGTCGTAGAGGTAGCCGTACTCGTTGGTCGTCACAGGCACGGTCGGCGCGGTCTCGGCCGGCCGGGTCTGGCAGGCCAGGCCGTCCCACTCGGGCTTTCCGCCGCACGCGGCGAACGTGCCGGTCTGCGCGGCGGCGGTGTAGTACCCGGTCAGTGTCGTGCCAGCGTCCGCCCCTGCGGACTTGGGCAGGCGGCGCTCGACCTCCTGGCCCTGCCCGTTGAACTTGACCCTTGTGACGATGTCCGTGGCGCCCGTCTCCGTCGTCGTTGTCGTTGGCTCACCCAGGACCCAGCCGGAGGAGTCGCCCAGCGGGTCGGTGCCATCGATCGGGTCGTATCCCTTGCGAGACTCGCTCAAGACCAACGAGTTCGCGTTCTCTGCCCCTACCGGCTCGGACAGGAGGGTGTTGATGGTAGGCAAGGCATAGCCGAGGCCGGTTGTCGGGTTTACTCCGTTGTTCGGGGCGCCCTGGTCATAGGACGTGTGCACATGTGCTCGCGCCAGCGTGATATCGCCCGTGACGGGATCTGTGATCTCAGTGGCTGGGTACCACATGTCGGCGACCACGGTTCCCTCAGGAATCAGGACAGTGCCCGGCGGCACGGTTGTGCCCTCGGGATGTTCATCGTCCGCAGGCCCGGTCGCGTCGGCTGTCGAGGTGATCTCCTGGTTGTACTCGGTCAGTGTCGCGTAGAGGTTGGGGTCGACGTCGTCCCCAGCTGCCGTGTCGGCGCGAATCTGATCGATCGCCTCGGCGTCCAGTGCCCGAACTACGCGCCCCGCGTCGTCGTACTTCGCATGTGTCACCTGCCAGGCCGCAGCACCGTAGGCAGCCGTGTTGATTGGCCGGCCCTCAGCGTCGGTGTAGACCACATCGGCGAACGGCCACATCGCGGCAGTGACACTTCCTGGCGCCGACCCGGGCACGTCAGCGGCCTTGTCCTGATCGAAGACTGCCGCGCCATAGACCGGAGCAGTCTCCTGGCCCCATATCGCGGTGTCTGCCGCGGTCATCCCCGGGAGCCCCGCCGTCGCCGTGGCGGGGTTGATCCCGTACACGTAACGGTTGGTCCGGATGCTCGCAGCACCGGTGGTAGGGCCGTCACGGGTCACAGTGAGCAGGGCATTGGAGTCCTGGGTTGTGGACCCATACTGGAACGTCCATCCGGAGAGCCCTGCCGGGGTGACCCCCGTCAGAAGTGGTACCCCAGCGCTTGAGGTACCCGAGTAAGTGTAGGACGTGGCCAGGTTCGACCTGGGGTCGGTGACCTTCACCAGCAGGCCGGTGCCGTTGTAGACGTACTTCGAGACCACTGTGGTCTTCATCGCTGAAGTGGCCGCGTTCCAGGCGGTGTAGGACACCTGCTTGACCTGCCCGACGCGGTCACCTGGTGTCGCATCCGTGCCTGAGTTCGTTGTGCCGTACTCGATCGACAGCACGCGACAGCCGCGTTGTTCCGCACCCGCATTGCAGGAGATCGGTGCCCCATCGGTCTCTGGCACGGGCGCCAACATTCGGGTTAGCCGACCGTTCCCGTCGTAGTCGAACCTCATTGTTCCTGGGTGGTCGACGCCCTTGACGGAGACCGCACGCCAGGACCCGTCACTCCAGGACCAATCTGTCTGCGTCCCGTCGCCTTCGGTCCACGTCAGGTGCGTTCCATGCCCTTCCGCGTCGGGTTCGCTGACCTCGACGCGAACGCCAAGCTCTGCCGTCGCATCGTCAGCTGCGACGTAAACACCGGGCTTGCGTTCTGCGCGTGCTGTACCAGGTTGCTTGTACACCATCGGCACGTCGTATCGATCGGTGAACGAGACCGTCCCGTCGAAGGTCGTGTTATCGCTCACGGCCATGCTCGACGTCCCCGCCAGGTCTCCTACGAACGACGCACTCCAGCCGGAACCAAACACTCCAGATCTCGAGCCGGGCTCGTCATACGTCGCAAACGAGCGCCCAATTGCCAGGTCAGCGTTCTCGAAGTCCGAATCATGGACCGCAAACTCGCCCGTCCACAGCGCGACCTGCCCCGGCCCGGCCTCCGCCGTGGGAAAGTCGTCGCCGAAGGCGTGCGGGACGTAGGTCGCCGTCGCGTGGGACTTCGCCGTGCCGGTCCATGAGCATCGCGTGGTCGCGGGGCTGGTGTAGGTGAAGCAGACCTGCACGTTCAGCATCGTGGCCTTGCGTTCACGCTCCAATTCTGTCGCGATCCCAGCCGCATCCAGGGTGGAGCTCACCGTGACGGTCGAGCCTGACGTCGTGACCGGAACCGTGCCTTCGATGGCGGTCCACCCGGTGCGGGACCCGTTCGTGGCGGAGAAATCCGCGGGTTCGGCGCCGCCGCCCACCCGCCACAGCACCTGAGCAGACACGGACCCCGACGCAGGGGCAGGTGCGGTGGCCTTGACCGGCACGGTGGAGGTGGACTTCAGGCCGGCCGAGGTCGGAGCAGTGATCGACGCGCCGCCGGCGCCGAACGTGAACGTCTTGTCCGCCGAGGCCCAGGCGGCCTTGTCGATGGCACGGACCTTCAGCGTGTGCGCACCGTTGGCCGGGTTCCACGTCAGGGTCGCGGTCTTCGAAGTGGTGCCCGTCGCCGCAACCGAGATCCACGTGCCGCCGTCGAGCGAGTACTCGAACCTGACCACGTCGGTGCTGCTGTCGGTGAACGTGAAGGTGTTCGAGGACGGTTTGGTGTCCTTCCACTCCCCCGCCGTGTACCCCGACGCGGTCACGGCCGGGGTGGCGGGCTTGGCCGTGTCGACGGCAAACGTCCAGAGTGCCTTGTCTGCCGAAATGAGCAGACCGTCATTGGCCCGCGCCCGTGCCGAATAGGTATGCCCGTGGACCAGGGGCTCAGTGTTCGATGTCGGTGCAAACACCGATCTGCCCCCCGAGGCCACGTACGCGCCGGGTTTGGAGTCCCAGACGAGCGCCGAGCCCTCCAGGATGTCCAGCCCAAGACGCACCGAGTCCCCGTCTGGGTCGGAAACAACCGCGCTGATCTGAGGCTTGGTGACCTTCACGAACAGCTGCCGATCGGTAGCTGTGCTCGACGGGTACCAGTTGAAGTGCCCCGACGTCATTGACGCCGAGGACGGCAGGCTCGGGGCCGTGTTCAGCGTGACGGTGATCGTCGGCTTTCCAGTGGAGGCGTTGGTCGAGTTGAACCGCTTCCACCCGTAGGAGTCGGTCTCCGATGCCGCCCGCAAGGCCATGCCCCGCTCGGTCTGGGTGTTGTTCGTCCACGCCCGCGCCAGGGAGGTCAGGTCCATCGTGACCCACCCGTCCGCACACGGTGCCGAGTGCCCCTTGGTCTCGGTGCTGGTCCCGTACTGGTTGTTGATGGTGGGCTGCGTGGCCCAGGTGATCGCACCCGGCACGGGGTTGGCCGACCATGCCTGCCACTGCGCGGGCGTGCACGAGTAGGAGTGGTGCTCCCACATCTTCAGCGTCGCCGACCGGACCGACTTGCCGATGATCTTGGAGGTGTCGACGTTCATGAACGTGCGGGCCTTGGTCGTCCCGCCGTCGAACGTGCCCAGCCGCAGCTCGGTCTCCGTCGACTTGTCCACGCTCGAGTCTGATTGGACGTAGGTGTCCCACGGCAGCGCCAACGACACGCTTGGGTCGACCACCACCGGCCCGGCCGCGGCCGCCTGTGCGAAGTCGTCGCTCAGCCCGAGGGTGATGTCGGCGCTCTCGCCGCTCGGGGCGACGTCGACCTGTGCGGGTGCTTCCGCGACCTCGCCGAGGTCCACCGGCTCGGGCTCGGCGCCGACGGCCTCAGCGACCGCGGCGCCCATCTGTTCCAGCAGCCCGGGCTCCTCGGCCTCGGGCGCAGCGTCGGCCGCTTCGAGCTCGCTGATCGTCCCTGCCCAGAGCGGGGCCTCGTCCGCCGGGTTGTAGTCGGCCAGCACGGGGTGTGCCAGCTGGTTGTCGTAGGTGGCGTCCCATGCCAGCGGATTGCCGATCCGGGCCACCACGGTCTCGTCCTGTTCGCCCTCGGCGGCGACCAGGTCCGCCAGGCCCGCGGCCTCGGCGTCCGCGCTGGTGTCGACCACGGTCGCGTCCTGGGACTGCACGCCCACGGGCAGCTCGACCTGGCTCGCGTCCGCGGGTATGTCGTGGAGCACGAAGTACTGCTCGATCCCGGCTCCGGTCACGTCCACGACCATGTCGACGCCGGGCTCCACGTCGATGTATCGGGCTCGTGGACCTGTGACCTCGGGTGCCGGCAGGTCACCGGGCCAGGTCACCTCGGAGGTGGCCTGGGTCGTCGGGTCGGCCAAGGAGGCCACCACAGACACGCCGTCCTGGCCGGCTGTCTGCGCCCCTGAGACCCAGATGCCTGCCGGGTGCGCCACCGGTGCGAAACCGCCCTCGGCGCCCGATCGCAGGTCGGCGTCCAGCGCCGCCCAGTCCTCGGCCGAGGTTCCGTCACCGCCGGTGCGGACCCAGACCGGGGACATCGCGTAGGTGACGTCCCAGTCACCGTCCGGGCGAGCGAACGTGCTGGAGGTCTCCGTACGCTGCGACAGGTCCTCGATCCGGCAGCCCGACAGCTTCGCCGTCAGCATCGCGGACACGCCATCGGCGGCCGTGCGCTCCACCGAACACGACACGGGCTCGGGCTCATCCGCGATGGATGCGGGCGCGGCGATCAGCCCGACACCCGTGGTGCCGACCGCGATGGCCGCGGCGACACCGACACCCGCTGCGGAGCGCTTCCAGGATCCGGGCACGCCAAATAAAGGTACGAGAACAGCCATTGAGCGCGACTCCCACGAGGACCCGACACCATGGCCGGGCCACTTGAAACCTCGCCACCGGTGCGGCGAGGACCAGGCAGGAGCCGGTGTCACACGGATCGCGCTGGTGGTAGGAACCTAATAAGCGCGGCAAAGCCCGCACAAGCCGCACCCGGGTGAACCACCGGGTGAGAAAACGGTCACCGTCTCCTGAGCGCCCGGTATCGCGAAGGGAGCCACGGCGATGGGCCGTCGGTTCCCGACGGTGCACGGACGGCTCGGGCCAGGATCTGATCATGCAAAGTCATGGATGTTTCGTGGTGAATTTGAGACTCTGCCGTGTCGCTTTCGTTGTGTTTTGTGATGGTGTGCCGTACACATATCTCATGGGGGCTTTGCGACCACGGCCGTGGTGGTGGCTGGTCGCGGCCACGGGTGTGGCGATCGCGGCGGGCGTGTTCGCGCTGGCCGGCGAGAGCGTGCCGTGGCTGGTCCTGCTCGGCTTCGCCGTGGCTTGCGCGTCGCCAGCGGCGCCGTTGGTGGCACGATGGTGGGAGGCCCGCCGGGCCCGGACGTCGGCCCGTCTGGCGGTCCTGGAGTCCTCGGCGCTGCTGCGCCGCGAAGGCGGACCGTCCAGCCTGTTGTCCCCGGACCGTCAGGTCGTCCCATTCCAGGGCAGGACCGATGAGTTGCAGGCGCTGGTCCGCTGGTGCGAGGGCGAGGGCGTGCCACTCCGGCTGGTCACGGGACCCGGCGGGGTCGGCAAGAGCCGCCTGGCCGCCGAGCTCAAGGAGCTGATGGCCCGCGACGGCTGGGAGTGCGTGGCTGTCGGGGAAGAACAGGAAGCCACGGTCCTGGCCCGGGTCCGCAGCTCGACCAACCGCCCCGTCCTGCTCATCGTGGACTACGCCGACACCCGGCACGAGCTCGACGACCTCGTCCGCCAGGTCGCCGCCGAACCAGCCGGTGTGCGGGTCCTGCTGATCGCGCGCAGCGCCGGGGAGTGGTGGCAGCGCCTCAAGGCCGGCGGCCCGCAGGTGCGCGAGATGATCCAGAGCGCCTACGACGGCACCGACCTGCCAGTCCGGGTCGACACCGACGTCACCGACGACCAGATAGTCGAGGATGCCGCGGCCGCGTTCGCCCAGCAGCTCGGGATCCCCGCACCAGAGGTACGCCTCAGCGAACGCGGTCACGGGCGGATCCTGGACCTGCACGCGGCGAGCCTGGTCGCGGTCCTTCGCGCACAGCCCACCCAGCCCGGTGAAGCGCCGCTCGCGGTGGACGTGTTCGATGTCCTGGCGGACCTGCTCGAGCATGAGCAACGGCACTGGATCGGGACGGCCGAGCACGCCGGGCTCCTGCACGGCCCCGACGGCCTCACGGTCGACCTGCTGCGCCGTATCGTCGCCGCCGTGTATCTCACCCCTCCGGCCGACGAACCCGAAGCCGTCGCCCTGCTGGCCCGGGTCGACCCTCGTGCCGGCACGCCCAGAGTGCTGGGCTGGTTGCGCGACCTGTACCCGCCGCGCGACACCGAGCACTGGATCGGGACCCTGCAGCCGGACCGCCTGGCCGAGCTGCACCTGGTCACCGAGCTCACCCACGCTCCGGCCCTGGCCGGCGTCCTGCTGGACGACCTGGACGGGCGCAGCGCCCGGCACGCCATCGCGGTCCTGGCCCGCGCCGTCGCCGACCACTTCTCCGACCAGGACGTCCGCGACCGCGCACTGCACCTACTGGACCACGCCATCACCGCGCTACCCGACGACCTGGAGCTACTGCAGTCGGTCTCCGCGGTCATCCCCTACCCGTCCGAGGTACTGACCCGGTCCGACCTGTCCCTGCTGCACAGCATCCTGGGCCTGATCGACCCCGCCGACACCCCGGCACGGTCCTGGGTACTGCACGACATCGGAATGCGCCAGTACCGCCTCGGCCGGCACACCCAGGCGATCCAGGCTCTGACCGAGGCCGTCGACCTACGCCGACAACTCGCCGGTGACGACCAGGCCGGGCACAGCCCGCAGCTGGCGGCATCCCTGCGATACCTCGGGGTCGTACTGTCCGAGCTCGGCAGAGCCCACGACGCCCTGTCCCCCACCCTGGAAGCCGTCCAGATCGAGCAACAGCTGGCCCGCACCGACCGCCGCAACCACCTCCCCCACCTCGCGCGCACCCTGTGCGACCTGGGCACCCGCTACCACGAAGCCGGCCTGCCCGACCAAGCCATCGCCCCACTGCAGGAATCGGTCACGATCAACGAACACCTCCTGGTGATCGAACCCGAACGCACCCGGCCCCACCTGGCCCGGTCCCTAATGAACCTCGCCATCGCCCAGAACCTGCTCGGCCACCCCGACCACGCGCTACCCGCGATCCGCCAGACGGTCGAGATCCGCAGGATCCTGGCCCGCGAGAACCCCGACGGCGACCTCGTCTTCCTCGCCCGGGCCCTGACCGAGCTCAGCTCCTGCCTCCTGAACAACCAGCAGCCCCACGACGCCATCGAGCCCGGACAGGAATCGGTGCAGATCCGCCGCCGCCTGGCCGAAGCCAACCCCGAACGACACACCCCCGACCTGGCGCGCTCCCTGCGTCAGACCGCGCACGCCCATCGCGACGCCGGTCACCCCGACCAGGCCGTGGCCGCCTACCGCGAAGCCATCTCGATCGAACGCCTCCTGGTCACCGAGCACGCCAGCCCGGGCACGTTCACCGCTCTGGCCGAGTCACTGGCCGGGTACGCCGCGCTCCGCCTGACCCTCAACCAGCCTGTCGACGCCCTCTCCCTCGCCAGCGAGGCAGCACGACTGGTCGACTGGCACACCACCGACACCCCACCCAAGAACCTCCTCCCGGTCGCGCGGTCACTGATCAGCGTCCTGACCACCGTCGCCGACGCCCTGGACGCCAACGGGCAACCCCAGAACGCGCAAGCCCGTCGGCTGGCGGTCGCAGCCCTGCAATACAGGCTGGAGACCAGCGGCCACCCGAACGCTCACGACCGCCGACCGACCGGGCACGACGCATAAAGGCGACAGACGGGTCGGACAACCCCCGATCACGCTTGCGAGACCAACCCCGGCACGAGTAGCGGTTCACGACAGGTGGTCTTTACCACCTGGCGAATCTGATACCAGTAGTCGCGCCCAGAATTCTGTCGAACCCTGGGAGACAGACGGTGGCTGTGTTGCAGTTTTTATGCAGCGCCGGTGTCGTTGTTGTGGCATTCTCAGCGCCGGTGCCGCCCGAACATGGAGGGGCAGCCCAGAGAACCTGAGGAATCTCTCCAGGTCACGTCCAGGACGGGGTGGTCGTCATGCGATTGCGGCACAGGCTTGTCGGCGCGGGTACCGCGCTGGCACTCATGGCATCAGCGGGCGCTGCAGTGCCGTCGTATGCGGTGACCTCGGCGGCACCCGTACCGCTCGAGCTGGAAGGGCCGCAGGGCCGCTTGCGGCACGCCGCACCGGCCCGCGATCGCGCATGCGGCGAACGTAGCGAGCGAGTAATCACCCGTTTCTAGCGCGTTTCGTCCTGTTCGATGTGGAATTCGACAGATTAACCTGTTGGCCTGGCCCTCTTCAGGAGGCGACATGGCCGGTCAGCGACCATTCCTGGGACATCCCGGACCTGTGCTTGCAGTAGCCGCAATGACGGACGGGCGCCTTGTCTCCGGTGGCAGGGACGGCACGGTGCGCGTCTGGGACCTGGGCACGCGCGAGCAGCTCGGAGTCCTGCTCGGCCATGAGGGCTTGGTGAAGGCAGTGGCCGTGCTGCCTGACGGTCGAGTCACTTCCGGCGGATCTGACGGCACGGTGCGCGTCTGGGATCTCACCACTGGCGCTTCGGAAGACCTGACCGGCCATACAGACTGGGTCAACACATTGGCGATACTGCCCGACGGACGCATCGTCTCCGGTGGCGACGACGGCACGGTGCGCGTCTGGGATCTCACCACGCATGGATCCGAGACGTTTACCGGCCACACAGCCGAGGTCTACGCAGTAGCGGTGCTACCCGACGGGCGGGTTTCCTCCGCCAGCGCAGACGGTTCGGTGCGTACCTGGGACCTCACCACTGGCGCCACCCAGGAGCTTTCCGGTCACACGGACCGGATCAACACATTGGCAGCGCTGCCCGACGGACGCATCGTTTCCGGGAGCCACGATGGGACAGTCCGAATCTGGGACCTCGCCGCAAGAACGTCCGACCTCCTGAGCAGCCACACCACCTCCGTCCTCGCGGTGGCGGTGCTGCCCGACGGACGCATCGTCTCCGGCTACGACGACGGCACGGTGCGAGTCTGGAACCTGACGACCGGCACCTCCCGGGACCTGGCCAACCACACTGGCTGGGTTCACGCTTTAACGGTGCTGCCCGACGGGCGTGTCCTCTCCGGCGACGACGAGGCGATTCGCATCGTGGACCTCACCACCGGCACCTCCCAACACCTGACCGGCCACACCAGCCCAGTCCTCACGGTCGCGGTACTGCCAGAAGGACGCATCCTCTCGGGTGGCTGGGATCACACGGTACGGGTGTGGGACCTCACGACCGGCACGTCCCAAGTCCTGACCGGCCACACCGACTGGGTACGCGCCGTGGCGGTCATGCCCGATGGGCGCGTCGTCTCTGGCAGCGACGACGGCGCAGTGCGAGTGTGGGACCTGACAACCGGTACTTCTCAAGACCTGACCGGGCACGCAGGACCAGTCTTCGCTGTGGCGGTCATGCCTGATGGGCGCGTGGTCTCCGCCGGTCAGGACCGCATACTGAGGGTCTGGGACCTGACCATGGGCGCCTCACGGGACCTGACAGGCCACACCGCGCCGGTTGACGCCATTGCGGTACTGCCTGACGGGCGGATCGTTTCGGCGAGTGGCGACCGTTTGCGGGTGTGGGACCCGACCAGCGGAAGCTCCCGAGCGCTGAGCGGTCACACCGGCTGGATCGGAGCCCTGACAGTGCTGCCCGACGGACGGATCGTCTCCGGCGGTTGGGACCGCACGGTGCGGGTGTGGGACCTCACCACGAACATATCGCAAGACCTGACTGGCCACCCGGGACTGCTGCACCGATAGGTGACAGGGTTTCTCAGGCGGCGAGTGCGACCTGAGTGGTCATGGTGGCTTCGTACTCGATGGGCGTCAAACGTCCGAGGCGGGCCTGGCGTCGGCGGCGGTGGTAGGTCCGTTCGATCCAGGTCACGATCGCGATCCGCAGCTCCTCGCGAGTGGTCCAGCGGCGCCGGTCCAGGACGTTCTTCTGCAGCAACGCGAAGAACGACTCCATCGCGGCATTGTCGCCGGCCGAGGCGACCTGCCCCATCGAGCCGACCAAGTCATGACGGCGCAGCTCAGCGAGAAACTTCCGGGACCTGAACTGCGATCCGCGGTCGGAATGGACCACACAACCGGCCACGTCTGCGCCACTGATGCCACGCCTGGCAACCGCGGAACTGAGCGCGGTCACGGCCAGGGAAGACTTCATCCGGTCGCTGATCGAGTAGCCCACGATCCGGCCCGAGTACACGTCCTTGATCGCGCACAGATAGACCTTTCCCTGGTCAGTGCGGTGCTCGGTGATATCCGTGAGCCACAACCGGTTCGGCGCCCCGGCAGTAAAGTCCCGCTGGACCAGGTCGTCGTGCGCGGGCGGGCCGGGTCGCTTGCCGTTCTTCCCACGTTTCTTGCCGAACACGCTCCACCACCCGTTGCCGGCGCAGATCCGCCACGCGGTCCGGTCCGCCATGCTCTGGCCGGCCTGGCGTGCTTCGTCGACCAGCAGACGGTGCCCGAACTCAGGGTCGTCGCGGTGAGCGTCGAACAACGCGTTCGCCCGATACGCCTGCACGATCTCAGCATCGGTCACCGGGTGGCGTAGCCACCGGTAGTAAGGCTGTCTGGCGAGCTTGAGGACCCGGCACGTCACCGTCACGGGTATCCCCGCCACGGCGAGCTCTGTCACGAGCGGGTAGAGCCTTTTCCCGGCAGCTGCGCCTGAGACAGGTAAGCAGCGGCGCGGCGCAGGACCTCGTTCTCCTGTTCCAGCAGCCGGTTACGACGCCGCAGCTCACGCAGCTCGGCCGACTCGGCCGAGGTCACACCGGGCTTGGTGCCTTCCTCGACGTCAGCAGCGTGCAGCCAGTTGCGCAGGCAGGACTCCGAGATGCCGAAGTCCTTCGCGATCTGGCGGATCGGGGCCTGGCCACGCCGGGCGACGGCCACGACGTCATCACGGAACTCTTTGGGGTGGGGTGCGGGCACGGTGAACATCCTTCCAGTGACGCCTGTCGGCACCACAAGTCAGTTGTCACCTATCGGTGCAGCAGTCCCCCCCCCGGCCCAATCCATGCGTTGGCGGTACTACCCGACGGGCATCTGGTATCAGGCAGCGAAGACGGCAGCGTGCGGGTGTGGGATCTCACTCGTGGCGAGTCACGATGGATTCTCGAAGGACACTGGGGAACTGTGACAGCAGTCGCCATCGGACCCGGCGAGGCCGATGGCTCGGTCGTAGCAAGCGGTAGCTATGACGGCACGATCCGGCTGTGGGACCCCCAAACTGGAGTCCAGGCTGGCGGCACGTTCGACCCCGGCGTGGTCGTGGACCAGCACGCGGCGGTCCTGTCCGATGGTCCCGCGCTGCACGACGACCTGAATTTCGCATCCCACGTCTCGGCCTTGGCCCGCCTGATCACTGCCATGACGACCGTCCCGCCGTTGGCGATCGCACTCCTGGCGCCCTGGGGCGGCGGGAAGTCGAGCTTCATGCGCCAGCTCGCCGCCACCATCTCGAGCCTGAGCGGGAGCAACCCACACTTCGTCCGTGCCGCACGTGTTGTGGAATTCAACGCTTGGCACTATAGCGACACGTCCGTGCTCATCGGCCTGGTCACTCAGGTCTTCCGGCAACTGCGAACTCCACCAACGACAGGAGCGCGGGCAAAACACAATGCCAAAGGGACCGGAACTGAGACACCTTCGACCCTGCGGGCCCGGATAAAGACTGCCGAGGAAAAGGTGGCACGCCGTCGACGAGCCGCGGAGCAGGTCGGCGCTGTCGAAACCGCAGACGCGAAGCCAAGGTCGCACATCCTGCAGCGAGCCGACACGATAGTCCGCTATTTTCACGGACTACGACAGTTCCTTCCCGCCGTACGGTTCTATGGTGCCCGTCTGACCGTTGCCGTCACAGGACTATTTCTTCTCCTGCTCTTAGAGGTCGTTGTCGCGATTGTGACGCCCGCAATAGTTCCCCAAGCCACCGCGTGGCTTACTGGCCTGGGCATCACGCTGGGCAGTGCTACATTCGTTGGTGCTTGGTACGTGATCCGCAAATACACCCGCGAACTCGACTCCCTGGGCAGGATCGTTCAAAAGAACGAACTGCTTCTTGGCTTTGTCCAAGAAGCAGCACATATTCGGCTGGCTCGTGCCGAGGCAGACCTCGCCACTCTCAAGGCTCGCGACGCACTATCTGCTCTCCTGGGTCTGCTCGAGGACAACGCCCGTCAAGAGCAGCTTGAGTCCTACCGCGGTGTGGTCGGCCATATTGAGGACACCCTCGCCCAACTCGCCGAACGCCTCCAAGCTGCCAGCACCTATGTGCAAGAACTCAGCGAAAGAGAGCGTGCTGAGGTAGTCGGTGCCGACCTCTACGTGGACCGGGTGGTCCTGCACATCGACGACCTGGATCGCTGCACACCAGACCGGGTGGTCGAGGTGCTGCAGGCCGTCGCCCTCCTACAGTCTTCGGACCTGTTCGTGGTACTCGTGAGTGTCGACCCACGTTGGCTGCGCAAGTCTCTGGCATATCACGAGACAACAACATTTGCCGGAACCACGGTGCACGACCGCATCGGTCTAGCGGTAGGAGAACCACTCGACTACCTCGACAAGGTCTTCCAGATCCCGTTCGCCCTGCCGCCTCTCACCGACGAAATCGCGGGCGATTATCTAATCAAGACTCTGGTCGACCGCGGTCTTGTGTCCTCAGCGAGCCTGACGCGGAAGTTCGTCGATACTCAGGCTCACCCCGCACCCACCGAGGCTTCACCAGAAACGATATCGGCCACCTCAGAGGCACTATTTGGCCCAAGTGAAGCATCCGCCAGCGGCCGCGCGGAGACGTTCCCAGCACTCGAAGACGACCTACCCGGTGGCGAATCCCTTGAGCGCAACATCTTTACGCCCATTAACCAGTCCCGGCGCACCCGCAGCCTTGCCCTGACCTGGTACGAGGCCCGCTACCTTGCAACCTTGACCGCCGTACTGTCCACGCCGCGTACGGTGAAGAAGCTGCTCAACCTCTACCAGCTCATCCGTCTCGGCACACATCTCCCCGAACACGCCCGGTTCACCGACGAAGAGGGCGAACACCTGCCAGCCGGACTACTGCTCGCGCTCGTCGTCGGGACGCCAGCACAAGCTGCTGAGCTCTTCCGCGCCCTCGAAATGGCTCCCGGCGAGGCGCTGTTTCGCGATCTGGTCATATCAGTGGCAGGGCGCCATGGCGGCGACCGACACCCCGACTGCCACGAGTGCAGCGCCTGGAGCCGGCTCTGCAAGGTGGTCGACGCTGCCCTTCAAACCCACGGCCTGCCTGCCCGTGCCCCCGACACCGTGGCGCCGTATGTTCCCTGGGCACGGGAAGTGTCCCGGTTCAGCTTCCACACCGAATACCTGTGGAGAAACTGAGGTCGGCTACCACGACATCGTCAGGCCTGGACGTCCGGTGAACGAAGCATCGATGGAGGGATTCGAATTCCCGGCCTTCTCATTGCGAACGCGTGCTCGGCTGCTTGCCCCTCGATTCGTAGCCGGTTTCTCAATGCATCGAGTGTGCAGAAATCCTGGCAGTGCGCTCTCGGGGAACCTATGGGGAACCTGCGCGACCGGCGCAGGTCGCTGGGATGAAGAGCCGACCCGCCAACACCCGATCAGCGAGCAGTGACGCCCGTGTTCTGCGGTGGCGCCACACTGAATCCCCCACATGGGCCGAGGCATTGGTCGCAATTTAGTCGACCAAGCTGGGCTGCGACGCGAAATCTGGCATCACCTAGTTGGCTCTGCTCAATCGTTACGGCAGTAAATCGGGACTGTGGATACCGGGGTCGGTTAACGATGGAGACCTCATGGGTACGGACAATTCTTGCATCCGCGTACGCCCTGATTGGGTAGACCGCGCCGACGGCGTGTTCGCAGTCGGTTGAGCCACAGTGGGAGCATTTTCCTGCTTCATCCTGGACAACGACCTTGTCGTAAGTCTCCCCCATCGTGTGGTCGCAGTCCTCGACAGGCTGCCCGCAGACCGAGCACTCGAACTCGCTCAGAAGGCCAGCAGACAGGCCCAATCGAATATGAGACATCTCGAACGCGCACTCGGTCCAAAGCGCGTCGTCGCGAAGCGTGATCGGACACCCGAAGAGACCACGTCGAATAAATGCCGACCGGTGAATCGCGTTGTGGGCGACATCCGCGAGCTCATGGTCCTCAAGATAATTCAGCGCGGCAACAGCGGCCGACTCAGATCGCCTAATGTGGGGCTCAATCTCGTCGCGTGTCGCGGAATCGATCGCGTTCCGAAACGTGTTCCAGGCCGATCGCTTTTTGTTCTGGATCGCCCTGCGCACCTCGAAAGAACTACCCACCAATGGCGCATGCACCATTGGCATTGAGGCCGCCCTACTACCGAGAAGCTCACGAACGGTCGCATATTCTTCCTCGGCCACCCGAAGAGACTCCCGTCCGTTCCTATCGAGATAGCGCTTACGGAACGGTCCGCCCGATGGCGGGATGGGTCCCACCTCCATAATGGCGCCACGGAAACGTGCCGGTTCACTCGCCACTGCCGAGCTCCCCGGCGTCGCGCTGGGACTGGTTGCGAATACGCAAGGCCTCCAGCACGTCCTCTCCAGACCCCTCGAACTCCCAGGTCTCCGAGGACTCTGAAGAGTTTTCAATCTTCACGATGGAGACTTTCAGCGGCAAGCCCTGTGCCTCGCTCGACGTCCAGCCCTGCGCCTTGGCGCGCATCTCGATGAAGATTCCGACGGTGAAGATGATCCAATCGTTCACCAGCGTCGCAGCCGCAAGAGCTAGCGCCCACGTCTCCGCATCAGCACTGAACTCCTGCAGATAGTTGCGCGATCCCGGCGGAAGGGAGAACTCCACGGGAAGATCAGCCGCGCGAGCCTCTTTTGGCAGATAGCGCACGTAGTCGACGTAGCTGGGGCGTCCGCTCGCTACATCGTCGCCCGGCCACCGGGTCGGGAGCACGTAGACCCTGTCGGGCTCTGGGCTGGTCGGAAGCGACCCGGGGAGTGGGGACCATGTTCCCTTGGTGACCGTCGCCGTCATGAGCCAATTTTAGATCGAACGGTGCGTCCACAACCGGCCCCGTCGGAACGCACGAAGGACTTCACCCTACGCTTGGGGCAATCTCACCCCTCGACGAACCGCCAGGGCTCGCTGCCCGTCCTAGCGTGTGGCCATGCCTTTCGGTGACATCGTGAGAGTGGAACTCGTCGGCTCCTGGTGGGACAACTGGGCAGCGCTGATTGCCCTGGCCGTGTCGCTGGCAACGTTCGGCTGGACTATCTGGGTCCGCCATCGTGACAGCGCGCGACTGCAGGTATCGGTCACGTCGTTCTTCCTGCTGGACGCCGCGCCTCTGGGCAAGCAGTACTTCATCGCCACAGAGGCGACGAACGTTGGGCGCTCAGGCAAGACGGTGATCAGTAATTTCCACTTCCGTGTTCCAGGTGGCCCTTTCATCATGAGAGCCGACTCCCACTTCCCCACCGTCACGTTGCCGGCGTCCGTTGAGCCAGGAGACAGCGTCACTTTTGTCTGGAACGCCACCGAACTTGCAGCGGCGTGCCTCAGGTACAACGTCACGCCGGGCCAGTTCCGCCCTGGGGCTCAATCGGGACACGGAACGTTCAAGGGGAAGTGGAAGAAGAGTGCGCTGGAGGTCATGGATGGCGCGATGACAGCCGCACGGAAAGCCACAGTTTCGGAGTGAGTGCACACCCGCCGGGCGACGTCGGGAGCACGCCAACGCGGTAGCGCAAGTAGCGGAGAGCCCTGCTACCGGTAGCGGGGGCGCTACCGCATCCGCTACCCCCGGGGGCCGCTAGATCTCAACGATCCTCCCCTGGGGGTAGCGGAGTAGCGGCCTTCGAGCCAGACCCCTGTTTTGGCCCGAAACCCGGGTTTTGGCTCTCGGCGGATAGACGCCGACCGCACTACCGCTACCGCGTCAGGCCAGCGTCGCCGTGAGGCAGTCCTGCACCGCCGGCGCAAAGCCGTAGGGCACGTAGTCGGTGAACTTGTCCGGTGTCGCCCACACGATGTCTGCGAGTTCTTCGGCGTCTGCGACGTACGCCTCGCCGCTGACGACGTCGCACGCGACGTAGCCCATGAGGCGACCCGTGTTCGGGTGCAACCGCTCCCCCAGCACCTTCACAGCCTCGACGGTGAGCCCGGCCTCTTCGGCTGTCTCCCGGACGGCCGCCTGCTCGAACGTCTCCCCCGGCTCGACGGCCCCGGCGGGGAACTGCCACGAGAGCGAGCCCTCGGAGACGCGACGCTGGACCAGGAGCAGCTTCCCGTCCTGGACGATGATCGCCGCTGCGATGGCGGGCTTCTCTTCGGTTGCTGCCTCAGACATGCGTGCCTCGCAGTACTTCGAGGATCGGCGGGTAGATGGTGCTCTCCGGTATGAACTTGCCGAGGTCCGTTACGGCCACCCACGCGACGCTGGCGTTCTCGACGACGTCGCGATTCTCCGCCTCACCGGCGAGATAGTCACAGTGGAGATACTCGCAGTGGACGCCCGTGTGCGGGTGTACGCGGGCTCCGATCTGCTCGCGGACGGAGCAGTGGACGGCGGTCTCGGCGTAGGTCTCGCGTACTGCGGCATCGGCCGGCGACGCTCCGGGTTTCACGATGCCAGCAGGGAACTGCCAGTGGAGCGCGCCGCCGTCGCGGCGCTGGACCAGGAGCACGAGGTTGTCCCGTTGGAGCGGCCGAAGGGCGGTCGGTCCCGCCGCGTGCCGCTGGCGAACCGCGTACTGCCTATCGTGCGGGACCTCGCCCACGGCAAGGCGCCGGAGGAGCTGCTGCTCACGACGACGCGTGACGCGATGCTCCACAGGTCGGCAGTCCTGCGCACGCTCGACTGGGAGACGACGGGACGCGGGCACCGGCTACACGACCTCCGCCACACCGCCGCGTGCCTCTGGCTCGCCCGTCGCGTCGACCTGGCGACGGTACAGGCGCGGTGCGGCCGCGAATCCGCCGCGACGACGAACAGGTACCTACATTTCCTCGGGACCGGAGCCGATGTCGCGGGTCTGGATCGCCTGAACGACGGTCGGGGGAACCTCGGGGAACCGACGACGCGGAAGACGCCTCTTAGGCAACGGAGAAACCCCGCTCGACCGGAGCGTTTGCCCTGGTCAAGCGGGGTTTACGTCTGTGGAGCTAGGGGGTGGAGCTAGGGGTGTGCTGGTTCACGACATCGTTCATAGATGAGTCGAGACATCGTTCATATCGGCGGGTCAGCCCGAGCCGCACAGCCACGGACCGGGACGATCGGGCATGTCGAAGGCCAAAGTCATCGTGCTGTCCGTCGTCCAGCAGGGCCTGACCAAAGCCGAAGCGGCCCGCCGGTTCGACGTCTCCTGGCGGTGGGTGCACACCCTCGTGCAACGCTACGAAGCCGACGGACTGGACGGTCTCGAGCCGCGTTCGCGCCGCCCGAAGTCCAACCCCCGCACCACACCCGAACCCGTCCGCACCCGGATCATCGAGCTACGCGAGAAGCTCACGATCGACGGCCTGGACGCCGGCCCGGCCACGATCGCCTGGCACCTGCACGCCGAGGGCACCGACCCGCCCGCGATCTCCACGATCCGCCGGATCCTGACCGACGCCCGACTGGTCCCGCCCGAACCACGCAAACGCCCGCGTTCCAGCCTGCGCCGGTTCGCCGCCGAACAACCCAACGAGACCTGGCAGTCCGACTTCACCCACTGGCACCTGGCCGACGGCACCGACGTCGAGATCCTGAACTGGCTCGACGACCACTCCCGCTACCTGCTGTCCTGCACCGCCCACACCCCCGTGACCGGCACCGACGTGGTGAACACGTTCACCACCACGATCAACACCTACGGGCCGCCTGCCTCGACCCTGACCGACAACGGCCTGGTCTACACCTCACGCTTCACCGGCGGCCGCAACGCGTTCGAGTACCTCCTGGCCGGACTGGGCATCCGACAGAAGAACGGCCACCCAGGCCACCCGCAGACCCAGGGCAAGATCGAACGCTTCCACCAGACCCTCAAGCTCTGGCTCACCGGCCAGCCCCCGGCACCCGACCCGGCCACCCTGCAAGCCCAGCTCGACACCTTCCGCCAGCTCTACAACACCGCCCGCCCCCACCGGGCACTGGACCGCAAGACACCCCACCAGGCCTACCACGCCCGCCCCAAAGCCCTGCCCGACCACATCACCGACCCGCACTACCGCGTCCGGTTCGACCACGTCGGGACCAACGGCAAGATCTCCCTACGCAGAGCCGGACGCATGCACCACCTCGGCATCGGCGCAGCCCACCGCCACAAGAAGGTCGTCATCCTCGTCGACTCGACCCACACCACCGTCATCGAGCACGGCACCGGCCAGATCCTGGCCACCAACACCATCGATCCCGACCGCACCTACTGGCGCAACAACGAACGAGAGCCCGGCCGATGGCCGGGCTCTCAATATGAACGATGACGCGAGACATCTATGAACGATGTCCCGCGTCATCACAGGGGTGGAGCTAGGGGGATTCGAACCCCCGACCTTCTCAGGTCGGTTCGAATCTTTCTAGCCCTCCGGAGGCATCACGGCAGGTTGGTGCGATAGCACTGCTAAGAGGGTTGGAACCGCAGAATGCTGCGGATTCTCGTCTCTCGTGAGCCATCCTCGCGCAGCAGGCGATGACGGTCAACCGCAGGCGTTGTCGGTCGACAACCGCGTGGACTGACTGAGGATTCGGGCTTCTACGCGCGGTTGCGTGGACGATGCGTGGATCGACTTGAACCGCAACCTCTGGGAACTCGGTGTGCCCGAGATTTCCCACTACGGAAAGGTCTGGAGTCAGCGGGACCTACCTTGGATTCTCGGGAGACAACCCAGGCAGGGATGATGCGAGCTGACGCTTGGTGGACGTGCCTGGGGTCGGAGGAACCGTCTGGACTCAACCTGTTGTGTTCTTTGTTGTGAGGCTCGAATCGTGGCGGAGCTGACCACTCCCTCGCAACGACGCTGGCGCCGGCCGCGCTCCCCCGAACACATGTCTCGACAGAGTCCGCCGTCGCACGACCCGTCTGCAGAATTTTCGCGCACAGGCGACGGAGCAGATTGCCTATCCCGCACCAAGCAGGTCCGTAGCGGGGAAGTAGCACGATCCCGTCTCGTTCGCGTGTCGACGCTTCGCCCGCATGAGTTCATCCAGCCTGATCCTGCCGTCGAGGACGAGGTGCAGGTCCATGCCGTCCATCGTCAGGAACGATGTACCGACCCTGTAGACCTCGCGAGTGTCGCTCGTGAAGCCGTTCACGGCGACGAAGAGACCCAGAGCGTTCTTCCCCTTACGACGAACCTTCGCGTCGAAGACATCCGCCGCTGGTCGGCCAACTGGTCCCGCATGCCACTTCGCCTCGACGATGTAGTCGTCGGTGTCGAAGCTGAGCGAGCCGTCAATCTGCTCGGTCGCCGTGCTGTAGGAGAGTCGCGGCTCCATGTCGAAGAGTTGGAACAGGTCTGCGAGGAGCTTCTCGAGTTCGTAGCCACGCGCTTGCTGGTTCGCGGCCTGATGCAGGGCCTGGAACCGGCGCTGGAGCCCGGAGATGTGATCCTCGAACTGTCGCAGCGCCGTGGCCTTCGCGAGTCGGGCTTCCTGGGCGACACGAAGGCGCTCCTTCTCCTCCACCTCGTGGACCTGCGGGGCCATGACCTCGGCCAGCCGGGCGACTGCCTCCCTCGCTTCGCGCAGACGCTGCTCCCGGTCGGGCTTCTTCATTCGCTCGATGTCGGGGAACCTGGTCTTGCCCGCGAGCTCGCTCATGATCCGGAGTGTGGCGGCCTGCAGTTCCAGGTCCCTTTGGATGAGTTGGTCAACAAGCTCGCCGGCGACTTCGCGCTTCGTGGCTGAGAAGTTGAGGCCGGCGAGCACTGTGGGCTGATCGCGGAAGAGTGCTCTCACAAACCGCTCGAAATCTGGCTTGTACCAGGTCGCTGTCGCCAGCACATCGCAGAGCGCCTGGTAGCCGTCGAGCGAGATGCGCTTCATGCGTCGATTTTACGGTTCGCGGCAACGATCTAGCCCAGCACAACCGGACCAGCGTCTGCCAGTTCCGCAACAGCACCGAAGCCACACTGCCGCGCTTCTCCGGACGTCGCTCCGATGCCCGTGAGAGCACCGACGAAAACGGCCTGGGAACCCAGGTAGTGCGAAGAGGAGGCGAGGTCCCGAGTTGGCCAGTGCTGTCAGTCGGGGTGATCCTTCGTTTCATGCCGTCGCCAGCGGCGAGGCCAAGCGCCGACGCCGCATACTTTCGTTGTGCACATCCCATCGATTCCCGGCTACGAGTTCTACGAAGGCCCACCTACGTTGGCAGATCTCTGGTCGCGGCCAGATGGCGACTACCCGCACGGCTTCTGGCCAGAGACTGAACTGAGTCGTATCGAGGCTGCCCCGACAGGCTGGCTCACGATCGAGGAACACTTCCACCGCGACGACATGTACGGCGGAACACACAGCCTGCTCATCGATCCCGCAGCGCGAGAACGAGTACTCAGTTCGACTGGTTGGTCTGGCCACCATGACGTAGGGCAAGTCGAAGTCTGGGCCGACGGGACATTCTCGGACGGCTTGACAGCGCGTCAAAGCGACGACGGGGGTGCGCTAGCGTTCTTCTCGGCCGTTCGTGAGCATCACAGGCTCGTTGAGCCCACGTTCGAGATCACTCCAACGTTCCTCTGGTACTGGGACGCCTTCCCGACAGACGACGGATGGTCATATCTGAACGCCGCTGGTCGGGACGTCGAGTTGATCCGGGTGCGTCTTGCGATGGACGCATGGAAGGTAGAGGTCGCCGCACTGGAGTTGCGCACGTACCTTGCAGACGCTCATCGGGAGTTGCTCGTCCAGAAGGACTACACGATTAAGACTGACCATGCCCCGTTTGCCCGAGTGGATTCAAGCTGCAAGAAACCTTGGCTGAACTTCGATTGGTTCGCCATGCACGAGGCGAGCATGGAGGAACATCCGTCGTTCTCGACCGTCATGGGTAAGTACGTGGTCGAAGGCGCTCGGACCTCGCGCGTTCGCCGGATCGATGAGCGAGACGAGCCGAAACGATACGTCGAGTTCGTCTATGGCATCGACAGCAATACTGGCGAAGTGCTGCGGCACACATGTGATCCGAACCAGCTTGGCGACTATGGGGATAGTTCGCGCCAGCACAGCATGACGCCTGTGTACTTCGCCCGCGAGGTGTTGGGTCGCTACGCGGGGGAACCGGCTCGTTACAGCGTGACCACCAACCGGATCTCGTGCCTCGATCTGTGGGGGCTGGACATCGGGACGAACACAGTTGGCCTCGTCGAGGTCTATCTCGGCGATCTCGGCCGACTGACCGAGGCTGAGCAGTCCCACTGGTTGGCTCACAACGTTCAGCCCGAAGGAGCAATGGATGAGGGTCGGTTCCGTCGAGACTTCTTGAACCAGTGGGCGTCGTCGCCCGACCCAGTCGGCGAGCTCCGCCGCGCCCGGACCCGGGCGGCCGAAGCAACTGCCGTGCTACTCGGTGCTCCCGTATGGCGCTACCTCGATACCCAGACCAGCAGAGAATTTGAAGAGCTGCTTGGCCCGACGACGAGCGACCCGTCAGCTATTGCCGCGCCTACGATCATCTTGACCAAGGCGCTAGTCGATGGAATCGACCCCAAACCCCTGAAGAAGTACTTGGGCGGCGCCCAACCGAATGAACGTTCGCTGTCTCTCCTGCGCCGGTTCCTTGTCGAACTGGGAGACGCGGAGAATTCTGTCGAGGCGTTCATAGCTCTCCAAGGGTTCCGTTCCGCAGGCGGAATCGCGCACCTGGGCGGCTCGGGTGCGGCCGCTGCGCGACAGAATCTTGGGATTGATGGGATGCCGCCACAAAAGGCGTTCCTGACCGTTACTGGGCGGCTCGCCGCTGCTCTTCAGCACATCACAGCACTTGTGGAAGCGGCCGATCGCGCAAAGGCTTAGGTGCATCGGCCGTCCTCGCACGACTGGATGAGTCCAGATGTCCCAGTTCTCACCCGAGTAGACCGCCTGGAATTCCGCGGATCCGGAGGCCACGCGCCGACGCCGTGCTTCCTGCGTGCCACTCCTGCTGAAAAGGAGTCTCGCCCGCAGTCCTCGGGCTCAGAGCTCGTAGCCGGTTTACGGCTCGACGGGAGCTCTGCGGCGTCGATCACGGCGCTGGTACGGGACTGCTGCTGCTGTGTGTGCGGAACCACTCACGCCGGGCGATCCATGCCGCGTGGCCCTTCGCCGCGAGCCACCCGACTTCAGGAGGTGGACCTAGCCGTGCTCGCATTGCGATCAACGTACTCACGGCGACGCAGCTCCTCAGGACAGAGGTGCGACCTCGGTGTCACCCTGGACGGGTGAGTCCGCTTGAGTTCGTCGCATCCCTCGTCTCGTCGCTGGTCACGCTCGCTTGGCCAGCAGCCGCCATAGTCCTCGGTCTGCTGTTCATGAGGTCGCAGCAGCCGGCGCTCGCGAGACTGATCGACCGAATCAAGTCGCTCAAGGCCGGCCCATTTGAAGCCACCTTGCCTGCGGAATCGACACCCGGAGCGCAGCATGTGCTGGCTCGCGTTGGAGAGGCGCCCGGAACAGCCGAGGGGATGGGGAGCGAGAAGCAGCATTCCGACAGGCAGGTCGACGCAGAAGTGCACGGCACGGTGCCACAAGTGACAATGTCCCGCGAGGATCTCGAACTTATCTTGACCCAGTACGGTCAAGCGGGCTGGGATATCGCGCAAATGGGAATGTTCAATGGTCGGCCCCGTCCTGTAATCAAGTGGGACGAGAATGGTGTTCCACAACTTGTCGTGTGGACGGCCCGGCGCACTGATTCCATCGAGGAACCGCTCGGCTGAATGCAATCAGTTGCGGATGGCCCTGCGCCTCCTGCTCAACTGCCGAATAAATGGCACGCCCGGCAATCACACCACCAGCACCATACGCTCACCCGCCAGGCCGAAGGCGGTCCTGCATGAGCCGGTCGAGCACCTGTAAGGGAAGACATCCGTTCTCGGTGAGGACGTTCTGTACGTGACGCCGAAGGACGGGGAGGGAACCTTGCTTCGCGGCTGCCGCGAGGAGGTCGGCCCAGACAGCCTCCACGTCGCCGGCGATCTGGCTCACCACCTCTGTGGACGCGAGGTAGACGTTGGGGTTCGCTACTGGAGCGTGTTCGGGAGCGACAGTCAGACGGTCTGATACGAGGATGGTTGGGCTACCTGCCGGGGCGTGTTCTGTGCCTTGATCGGTTGCCAGCTGGTCGAGCTGAGTGTTGGCCTGGCGGATGTCCTTGAGCGGCAGAAGGCCGTCAGAGTGCTCCTCAGACTTTGCTTCGATGGTCAGCCACATGGCCGTGTCCCATCGCCATGCCGAGTCACAGCGTCCCTGACCGGGTGGCTTGGCCGCCACAGCCCCCAGGTACGTGCCGAGCGTGGTGAGCGCCGCTTCGTACGGGCCCGCAGCATCTTGGCTCAAGCCTTCGCGCATCTGCTCCAGGTCGGCCTTGATTTTGTTCGGTCTGAACTGCCCGCCGAGAGTCGCCACGAGCGTGTTGATCGCCACGGCGTCGGCGCCCGTTGGTGTCACCTCCTCCGCACCGGGAAGCTCTGTCATTTCTTTGAGCCAGGTGCCACGGGTCGACGCCTTCTCGGCGTCACGGAGCAACTGGCGGGCGCGCGCCCGATGGGCCTCTCCCTTGGCACCAAGGTGGAGCCATGTCCCAGCGATGTGCAGCAGTAGGCCGCGGTATCCGCGAGTCGCCTCGCCGCCCTTGCCGACGACGCGGGCAGCATCCTCCAACTGCTGGCTTGCGGCGATCCAGTCCTCGGCGAAAGCGAGCCGCCAGGCGGCGACCTCCAGCTTCGCCATTTGCCCGAGAGCGACAGCCCCGGGCGGGTCGGTTTTCTCCACCTCCTCGCGGAACTCGACCACGAGCGGCTCACCGTTCTCGCGCCAATCGGTTTCGTGATCCAAGAAAGTGCGAACGTTGTCGAGAATGTCGGACGCGTCCTGCCCCCTGCTGTTCTCCCAGCCGAAGTGCACCTCGGCCTGCAGTTCGGGTTCAAGCGCGCTCGTGTTCTCGGACCGTGAAAAATAGCGGGTGATGTCCGATCCCAGCACAACGACGACCGCGTAGTCGTTGGGGCCACGAGTGCAGCGCCCGGCGCCCTGCACGATCCGGGTCCTGAGGCGTTCGGAGAGGGCAGCGCTTGCCTGTGCACGCTCGCTCAGAAACTTCTCCTGCAGGCTGACTGCATCAGGCTTGCCACCGAGCACTACGATCCGGCAGGCGTCGCCGGGCAGATCCATGCCGTCGTAACGGTTGGCGAGCCCCAGCAGGCCCGTCTTCGCCTTGGCGAACGTTCGGAGCCCGTTCTGGACAGCACTCTTTCCAAGGACCGGAATGTTCGCACCGGCTAGGAGGCGAGCGGCCTCCTCAGTCTCTTGGGACGAAGCCTGGCTGAGCACGAGAGCCTTGTTGGTGATGCCGATGATGTCCTTGGTGAGGCCGACGGCGTCGCCGCCCTTAACGAGATCCGGGAACACGAATAAGCGACGACCAGAGCGTGGGGGCGTCTTGGTCGGCAACGGCATGCGCAAGATGTCGGAGCGACCGAACGCTCGTTCAAGCTCGCCGCCGGCGCCCAGCGTCGCGGAGAGGTAGATGCGTTGTACGGCGTGGGAGAACACCCTGTTCTCGAAGGTTGGCGGGACCATCGGGCGGATCTGAATGCCACCGTAGGAAAGGTAGACGCAGCACGCAGCCAGCCCCGTACGGACCATGGCGAGCTGGAACTTGTACGGCTCACCAAGCTGGGACAGTGCAGCATCGAGCGTCGCCAAGGCCGCGGGCTCAATGGCAGGCAAGATCAGACGCACTTGGTGGTGTGCTCCCGGGTCGGGCTGTCCTTGGAGTCGCTGGAATTGCAGTCCGGAGAGGAACGGTCGGAGCGCGTCGAGAACGGCGAGATACGCTGCTTCCGCCTCGTAACGACGGATCGTTACACCGTACTTCTCACCAACGAACTGCTCACCCGCGTGCGCGTCGTCAAGCACGATGAGGCGGGGCACCGGCAACTTTGGGCTGCTGTTGAAGATCGAGCTGTACGTCGTGATAGCAATCGCTTCGCCTCCGTCGACGTCACTCTCGTCGGCGGCGCTCCAGCCATGATGGCTACCCACCAAGAGGCGGGCCGGCACACCTTCGGTCGCCGCCGTCGAAAGCACCTGGTGAGCGAGCTGCCTGGTCGGAGCGGCAAATAGCACAGGCCCCTGCGCCTTGCGCCGAATCCACTCCGCAATCAGGAGTCCGGGCAGCGTCTTACCCGTCCCGGTCGGGAGCTCCAGCGCGAGGTCCGGAGTGTCGTGGTGCCCTTCCGCGTACGCCCGCAGCACGTCGCCCTGGTGGATCCACATCGAGCTGACAGCGTCCGCCGTGCGCGGGAGCGCTCCGCGAAGGTACAGCTCCTCAGGCGTATCGAATTGCTGATGGACCTTCTTGGACTTGCCTACAAACGGCATCAGTCGGTGTCAATCTGCTTCGTCGGAAACCTAGTCGCCTGTTCACGCCAGGCGATGGTGAGACCCGTGATCACGGCGTTGAACGGCGAAGGACTCGCCAAGAGAGATGCCGGCGCACGTAATTCGTGACGCGACATGCGGGGTGAATTCAACCTGCCGTTGACCGCCATCGGACCAGTTCCATCAGGCTTCGCGCGGCTCGGCCGAGGTCACACCAGGCCGGGCGCCGTCCTCGACATCAGCAGCGCGCAGCCAGTTACGCAGGCACGACTCGCTGAGCCCGTGGCCTTTCGTGATCTGACTGATCGGAGCCTGGCCACGGCGGGCCACCGCTACGGCATCGTCGCGGAACTCTTTGGGGTGGGATGCGGGCCCGGTAAACATCCTTCCACGTGAGCCACAAGGCACCACAAGCCAGTTGTCACTTTCCGTGCAACAGCCCCGATGCCGCGATGGCACACAGATGTCAGCACGACCGGCCCTGCCTGCCGAAGCGTGGATCAGTTCGGTGGCACAGGACGGACACCTCTGGGATGACAAAGCCCGACTGCGCTGAGGACGGGACGACCACAGTCACCGTCCTGGCGCTGCCCAGAGAGGTCGACCGTCATGGTCAAAGCGCGTCAGAACGATCCACTGTCCACGATCCTGCAGGAGTCCACCGACCTCGTCGGCACCACGCTGGAACAGATCGAGTGGGCCGAGAGCGAGATCGACGCCGCCATCGCCCGGCATCCGACCCAAGGTGACCTTCTGTATCACGGGTTCGGACTCCTAAGACCCACGCATCGGTTGATGGCCACTGAATTCGTGAGCCGCTCGCACTACCGGGAGCTCCTAGACAGGCTGGCGACCGGTAAGGACACCCGCCCCGGTACGGCGGCCGAGGTATGTTGCGCGTGCTGCGAAGCCAGCCTGGTCGCTCCCTTGAGCTCGACCGCTGCCGGCCTCTACTTCCGGATGTGGGAGTCCGCGTTTCCCGACATGCCGCCGGTCACCGACCGCACCCAGCACTACGAAGCGCTCGACAGCTCCTCGATCGATGCTGTAGAGGCCGCCAGCCGGCGCACCCTGGCGCGCGAGAACCGTATTGTCGGTGATGTCTCCTGCACCGGCATGCACCACGGTGCAGTTGTGCCCTGCACCTACGCCGCCGCCGGAGCCAAGGCCACTGCACCAACAAGTCCCACACATCGGCATCTATCGGCAAGACAGCCCGCGGCCACCCCGGGGTCGAAGGCTGAGCCCGCGTTCGAGTTCGAGCCACCCGGGGCTCCGAGCGTGGGAGGCCCGAACCTGTGAACTAGTTCGCCCGAAGAGTGTCACCGGTGTGGGGGGTCCTGTTCAACCTCCGTCAAGCACTCTTGTCCCCAATCAAGGCGCCACCGCCCACTGCCTCGGTCACGTGGCGGCGAACGCCGCCGTTGACGTACTGGACTTGCCGGTCCGGCCGGATGATGCGACTGCTCGAGTTGCCGCGACCCGTTCGTAGATCGAGCACGAATTTCTGCCACGCTCGGATCAGAAGTCCCAGTTCTCGTCCAAGAAGCTGTAGTGCCTGGAAATCCACGGATCCTGAGGTCACGCGCCGGTATCGTGCCTTCTGCGTGCCACTCCTGCTGAAAGAGTCCAGCCTTCAGTCCTGGCGGCTCGGAACTCGTTGTGAGTTTACCGGCTCGACCGAACCTGTGCGGCTTCGATCGCGACGTCCGTACGGGATTGCTGCAGCTACCTGCGAGGAGCCGTTCACGCCAAGATCGAAACCAAGTTTGCCGCGATCCACCACACCAACAGAACCACGATGGACGAGCGTGTTGTCATGACTCAACGCTAGAACGACAGACCGGCGTACGCCTGGTCACATCACACTAACTAAGCGGCGCGCCCCGCACGGCCAGTGCAGCGGGCCGTCATGGCATGGGCGGTACAGGTTCTCCTCCACATCGATTGCACTCGAGCTCCGCGCGCACTGCAGAGCCGGACTCGGGCAACGTTGACCGGTTGAACCAGTCTTGCTTAGTCGGCGAGGTCTGCGACGCGGGTATCGCCGGCGACGACGAGCATGTCGACGATGCGCTGCCAGCGTGCGATGTCCGCGGCTTGGGTGAGGTCGGGGCGGCGCTCGTGGAGCCATTCGGGGAGCGTGTACGTCCACGCGCAGTCAGGACCTGCGGCGGCGACTGTCGCTTCGATCCAAGGCAGGCCGCGTTCGATCTGGCCGTGGACGTCGAGTTCCCGGGCTGCGATGACGAGGTGATCAAGGCTCATTTGCTGCGAACCGGCGGCCTCGACCCACCGGTCTACCTGGGGCTGCCAGGCCAGCAAGTCACGCCAGGCGTACGGATCACCAGCAAGTTCACTCGTGAGGTAGCGCCCACCAGCGAAAGAGGTGGGGATCAGATCTGCTCGGGCGTAGGCGCCCCAGCTGCGCTCGGCGAACAACCGAGGGTGGTCGTCCGCCTCGTCGAGGACGAGGTCCATGATCTGCGGCCAGAGTCGTCTTGCGTGCTCGCCGGCAACCGATCGCTCGGCGGCGGCGGCAGCGAGCGCGCGGAGCCCTTCAGCGAGGAGCCTCGCGTCCAAGAGGTAGTTGCGGACGTACCGGAGCGTGGTTTCGTCGTCGCCGCTGGATGCTTGCCACAGTGCAGCACGAGCCGCCACGAGGGAATCGCTATCGCTATGGTGGTAGCCGTGCTCACTGGCGAGCATGCCCCGCTGATGCGCTCCGAGGCACACGTGTAGGGCGAGGCGCGCGTCCCCACTGCAGCACGCAGCAGTGGTAGCGGCGGCTCCAGTTGCGCGCAGCGCCGGGTTCAATCGTCGGACATAGATATTCTCCCCTGGAACCTCGTCCAGCGTCTCCACATGCGGTGGATCGAGCCTGGTTTGTGTGCGGCGCTGCAGCTTCTGGTCCCATGGGCCGAAGATCGACACGGAGGCGGATTCGACGACGAGATCGTATGCGGCGCGATGGTGGCAGCGACCGTCGAGGTGGTCGGTGTCGCATGGCGAAGCCCAGACGGCGTCGAGCGCTCGCGCGAAGGCGAGCCGCGTCTGGTGGTTGCCGTCAACCGCGAGGCCACGACTGAGGGTGATCAGTGCGTCTGTGCCGTCGTGGCCCTCGAAGGACAGAGCGAGCCGAAGTTCTCTGGCCGCGGGGAGCAGCAGGAACGGAAGTGCACGGGCAGCGGACCTGTCGGCACCTTGATCGAAGATCGAGTCGTCGCTCGCGTCCGGCGACCGATCAGTGGCCCGTATCGCGACTTGTAGGAGCGTTGTCGCGGACCAGGCAAGGTCGTCTGGAGGAACCGTTGCCCGCGATGTCAGGTGCAGTTCGATTGCCGTTGCCGCGACAGCTGCAGGGCCGTCCGAGGAGAAGCTATCCGCCCGCGGCGGGCTATCGAAGAGGTCTCGCGCGAGCGCAAGGTCAGCGCGGAGCACGTCCGGAGCGAGGTCAGGGGCAGGCGATCCGTTGTCTCGGACGAGTGAGTGGCGGACGACCAGGCCCGCGGCTTCGTTGCTGCGGCGCAATTCGGTGTTCGTGTCCGCGAGGACCTGTTCGACGTCCGGGCTTGTCGTCTGCTGGAAAACGACGTGGTCGTGCTCATGTCGAGCGTCGTATGCGTTCCGGTCGAGTCCCGCGGCCCAGGTCTCCACAATGGCGAGATGCTCGCGGCTGCCCGGTCCGTTGTGATCGAGTTGCTGGCGGGCGTTCGTCAGGAGCTGGTCCCCGACGTTCTTAAGCTGTTGGACACGTTCGCCGTCGGCTGTCAGCGCGAGCATCATGCTGACCACTCGTAGCGACCAGCTGCGGCGTTCAAGATGCGCCAATTCAGGAACTCGGGCGGCAAGGTCGCCCACTTCTTCGTTGGTAGCGCGGGAGAACTCGAGTTCCCAGGCCGTGGGCTCGGCAAGGTAGGGGTCGATCGCGTCGCCGACGTCCTCCAGGTGCCGGACGAGGACAGCGAGTACGAGGGCGGGCATGGCGAGGCTGTTGGCGTCGGCCATCATCATGTCGGTGAGCGCAGTAGGCAGAGCTCCGGCATCGATGAATTCTTCGGTGACGAACTCAAGAGCCTGCAGAGCGCTCATACACGGGTACGGGCCGACGCCGGTGCCGCGATACCACAGCCAAACGTGCCCGTCGCCCACGTACTCGCGCGGCTCGCCCGTTACCGAGAGGACCTCGCCCGTCACCGCCGAGCCGTCAACACCCGCTCCAGACCAATGCGTGGAAGATCGACGAACGCGGAACCGAGCTGCATGGTCGAGAATCCGGTTGAGCACTGCGAGGCCGCCTGGATAGTCCGAACGGAACATCGCCACGAACGGACCGTGCTGGTACGACGCGAGTGGGCCGGGCCGGTAGCGGTGATCTCGGATGCCGTCGTCGGGCAGTCCACCGGACAAACCGAGCCCATCCTCGTCCTCGTCCTCGTGTTCGATGTAGTACGCCTCGACGAGGTCGAGCAGGAGCGTCGGGTCGTACGCAGCGAGTGCCGACCCACCACCGAGGGCTTCGACAGCGTCTTGGAGCTTGTATGGGTCGTCCTCCGCGATGCGGCGCAAGATGGCTTCTCCCTCGGCGCTGAGGTCGGGGCCGAGAAGTGCCAGGTGCTCGATCTGCGCATCGTCGATCCATAGGTATGGGCGGTGCCGAGCAGGAGTTCGGCGGCGCCGGCGGCCCGACGATCGGCCCGACGAGAACACCGAAAGCCAGCGGGAGCGGTCCTCCTCGGCGGCAGCGATCTCCTCGGGCGTCCGCGCGGCGAGCGCGGCTTGTCGGGCGGCTACTTGCTCGTTGACCTTGCGCTCGCGACGTGCGCATTGCCGCAGGATCTCGTCGCGGAGCTTGATGCGCGTCGCCTGGCCCGCGCCGCTCCGGCGGAGTACGTGCGCGCGTAGCCAGTCCGCCTCAAGCGCCATGGCGTCCTTGGCGACGCGACCCGGCAGGCCGGGCTCGAGCAACTGTGAAACAACGGGCTCGGCGACGACGGTGTCAACGACGCCGTCCCGTTGGTGGCGGGTGCGCATGACACGAATCAACCGGGCGACGCCGAGGCCGTCGTCGCCCACGAGTGTCGGCCATGAGTCGTGGAGCACGTCGCCGGCGTCGGGCAGCATGAGGGCGGCTTCCACCGGGACATCCGACCATCGTTGACCATGTCCGTCCGCTACCAGCGCGTCGAAGGACGTCTCCAGAGCCTTGAGTCGGCCATGCTGCGGGTATCCCGGGTCGTCCGGAGCCGTGAGCAGGATCTCGCATGCAAGCCGAGCCGCTGACAGCGTCCACCGGGGCACTCCACGCGCAGTCAGTGCGGCCGCCGGGTCGCGGTCGGCTAACAGCATTCGGGCGACGGCATAAGCGCGGACGAGGTCGTGCTTAAACGCTGGCACCCGCTCCCAGGGCAGGCGGCTCGCCGGCAGCAGAAGTCCGCTACGTCGAAGACCGTCAACAGCAGCGTGATCGAGCCGTGCTAGAAGGCTGTCGACGTCGCCGGGGCGGACGGCGTGGTCCGCCAGCCGCAGCATGACCTGCTCGCGCGCGTCCGGCGCTCCCTCATCGCGACGGTTCTCGTTGCGCACCAAGTGATACCAGATGTGCTCGAGCGCCTGCGCCTCACTGAGCGGCAGCCCAGGGTCTCCCGACCGGCAGAGGAGGTCGATGACGATCGGCCGACGGAGCAACTCGCGGGCGCGGGCGTCGTCGACGAGCCGCTGCAGAGCCGGGAACGTCTGAGCTGCCTCGCGCAGGTCCTCGTCATCGAGCCCGGCCACGAGTAGCTCGCGTGGAGCGTCGCCGGATCGGTTCATGAGCTCGATGACTGCGGCAGCAGCCTCGCTCGTTGTCACCGCGACAACCTTCATACCTGCATCGCGTGCAGAGCTGATGAGGTGCAGGTAGACATCGCCGTGGCCCTCCGCCGCGGCCTCCGCGCTGTCGATGATGAGCATGCGTTCCGGAGCTGTCAGCTCTGCCAGAAGCTCGTCGAGCGGGTTCAGCAGGACGGCGAGGAGGTCACCGTACGAGGACGGCAAGTGCCTGAGGTTGAGCGCGAGTGCCTGACGGTCCTTGCCGAGCTGCTCGATCGTGTCCATGACGAGCGCGCTCTTGCCAACGCCGGATTCGCCCATCACGACGAGGTCCTCGGCAGCGACGACCGCTGCTCGTATCGACTCGCGGATCGCATTGCGTGGCAGGCGCAGCGTCTTCGCCTCCCGCCCTATTGCGGAACGTGCGACGGCAGACCGAGTGCGCCGGTCCATGTCAACGAGACGCGTCCACCCCTGCGGGGGCACGTGCGTGTTCGGAGCAATTTGCCCGTGCAGGTACTGGCGCAGAGTGGCTGCGTCCACTGCGCCAGCATTCTTGGCGAACTCGCCAGCGAGTTGCTCAAGTCGGTCGCGCAGCGCGGCAGCGTTCTCGACCAACCCGCCGATGGCGACTCGCTGAAGGTCATCAATAATCGCCGTCCAGGCATCCTCATGCCCAGTCTCGAGCTGTGTCTGCATCAGCCACAGTCGGCGCAGGAGGCTCCAGCAGCGGTGCTCGACGGATCCGAGGGCGCCAGGAATCTCGGGAAGCACGCTCGCGACCATGCCGCGAAGCTGTTCGAGCCGGCCGCGGCTGGCGAACCTGCCGGGAGTCTGCACGAGCGCAAAGAACTCGTCGGCCGTAGCTTGAGCGCGGGCCACGCCCGCAAGCTCGGCGAGCTGTTGCGCGTGCACCTGGTACCCCGAAACCGCGACCGCGAGACGATGCTCCACGCCCATGTCCGGCTCGTTTTCAGCGGCAATGTCAGCTGCAACGAGCGACGCGACGAGGTCTGTCGTCTTCTTGTCGCTTCGGATGAACCTCGGTGTGCGCCGGACCGCGATCTCAAGCCGGAGCGACGAAACGCCGTCGGCGCCGGCTGCCGTAGCCACCAGATCATCAAGGTGTGCGGCGGGCGACTGCTGGAACGCCACCCGACTCGGCGGCCTCTCCCCCAACTCGTGTACCGGCCCACCGGTAAGGAGACGAGCGAGAAGGACCGCCCCGAGGCGGTGCTCCAAACGCGTCCCGCCCCCGCCACTCGCGTACGGACTGGCGGCGCCCACCCGTCCCGCATTGTCTGCTGTCATGCCCTCCGGCTCCTCGGAAGCCGATTGTAGGACCTTGCCGGTCTGGTTCTCAGAGTTCGGCGAGATCGCCGACTCAGGCGTCGTCGGCACTGGCGATCACGTTGAGGAGTCCGTATTCGAACTGGTGGAGTATGCCTTCGGCGAGTTCAACGGCCGCCTCTCGGTTGTTCGCCACCGTGGCCCTGGCTTCGAGCACAGCATCCACAGGTTTGAGCGAACGAACCGGTGCAGTGTCCCGGTATAGGTCAGCCCCTCCAGGAGCGAAGGTGCGTCCGGCTGTGCAGGATCACTGAACCACGCGATCTGGTCGTACTGATGATTGTCCTTGTCGTCGTCGAAGATCGTGCGCGGGACGTCGTTGAGCTCGGCAGGCGGCCACAGCCCCGTGGACAGGAACGCCTTGAAGAGGGGGTCGTCCATCCGGTCGAGGTTGAAGTCGCCCAGCACCAGCAGGTTCTGGTTCCAGTCGTCGGGCCGGTCGGCCCATCCCCGCATCCATGCGGCGAAGGCAGTCAGCTCGCCGATCCGGTCCTCGGGCTTCTTGCCCCACAGCACGTGCACGGTCGTCAGGATGAACTCGGTCGCCTCGCGCACGAACCCGGCCGCGTAGGGCGTGCGGGCGAACTGGTCGACGTCGCTGCTCGCCGCCGCGGGAAGCACCAGCTCCCCCACCAGGCCGGAAGGCTGGGCGCGTTCGGCGTCATACACGTAGGCCAGGCGCTCGCCGTTGCCAGGGCCGCCCTCGGTGACGTCGGAGGCGATGACCTTGTAGCGCGGGCCGAGCAGGTGCAGCAGGGCGAACAGGGCGGTGGTGTTGCGCCGGGTCTCCTGGACCGCGGTCACGTCGAACCGCTGAACCACCTCGGCGATGCACGCCAGGGCGTGCCAGTCGCGCTTGGGACTGTCGTCCTGGGTCGACTGCCACTTGTGGGTGAGATCGCCGAACGCACGCAGGTTCCACGTCCCGATCAGCAGGTTCTTGCTCGCCTTCGCCGGAACCTGCGCGGCCAGCGCTGCTCGTAACCGGTCCACGTCGTCGCTGACCGCACAGGGAACCAGACCCGCTGGTGGAGCGGTGACCACCGTCATGTCGACCTCCCCCAGCAGAGAACTACTGACACCTACTATGAGCGCCGCCTCGACGGGCAGATACTGCTGACCAGTCGGTTCACCCTCTCAACGTCGGTCGCAAGCCCGGATCAGAGCCACGTCTGCATGCAGGCGCACTGCACGGCCTACTGCGCCGCCCAGGGCACCGGTGCAGAATCTCCTAGCCATCCGTGCGGGGGGATGGTGCTCAGGTAGCCACCGGTGTAGCCAAGGGCGTGCAGCAGCAACATGCAGACGTACTCACGGCTTTGCTGCCACGCCTCCACAACCAGGGACTCCCGTGTGTACAAACGGGCTTGCAGATCCTTTGGGTGGATCAACTGGTTCCTCACCCACGTAACCGCCCCAGGGCCGTCAACTCCCTTATCTGCCGCGAGCTGATGCAAGACGGGTAGTCGATTTTCGTCCACGCCGATCGGAATATGCGCGCGGACGAGGAGCTCTCGAAGACGACGCGCGGTCGGCCACACCTTCGTTTTCTCGAACTCAGCCTTTGAGACCACTCCGCCGAGCACGAACGTCTCCCAGCTAAGGTTCTCGATCGCGGGAAACGCAGAGAAGATCCGGTTCTCGACAAAGCCCAGGTTGGACGTCTGAGTAGCGAACTGCATCTGAAAACGGGTCGTGTTGGCAGCATCAGCGTCGAGGAGCTTCCGAACACTGACCTCGAGAAACGCCTCCAAATCGCCGAAGACAATCGGGCTGATGACCGGTGAACCGATCCGCTCGTATGGTGCGCAGATCGGACTCGACCACGAGCGCCATGCCTTCCCGCCAGTCGTATCGAACCCATCGGAGAGCGTCGGTGCGACCCAGCGCCCGGCCGCGAACGACAGCGACAGGCGCAGCGCCTCGATCACCCGCCGCGCGCTTTCGAGCTCGAACGAGCTGCCGTCCGCGCGACGAAGGTCCATGACGTGGGTGAGCACGTAACGCGCCAATCCCACATCTTCCTTGAAGAGGGATTCGCCATCCGGTCGCCCATCGAGCGTGATGCTCCAACCGTCGATTTCGAGGGCCAGGCGGCTGCGTGACCACGTACTGCCGTCACTATTGGTGTATTGCAGCGTCTCGTTGCCGAGATAGTTCGGCAGATTCATCCAGTGCACGAGGGCATTTTCCAGCAGGTCGCCGGACTCGAACTCAAGGTGCGAGGAACTACCGGTGACCGAGTCGAACGATGCACTGCTGACCGTGCTGTGCCCCGTCATCCGGCCAGCGGTCAGTTCGAACCGGTCGCCCACATGACCAATCCTCGGGTGGCGGCCCGCTGTTTCCGGGGCACGCACTTGCCAGCGAAGTTCCGGTGACGGGAATGGGACCAGGCGAATCGTCCCTTTCAGACCACTGCCGTTCAGTCCACCGATAGGTCCCGAGTAGAGGTAGATCGCCTCTCCCGGCGCGTTGAAGGGGTAGATCGGCGTCAGTGGCTCGCTGCCGTGCTCGTCGTCCGGCTCGCTTGTCGACATCAACGAATTCTGCGCCCGAACGTGCCAGTGCTCAACCACGCTCGGGCTTGCAGAGCCGTCGCGCACCAACTGCAAACTTGCTCGGGGTAGTCCTCTAAGCAGGACCGCCGTCGTGACGTGTCTACGATGCACGCGTGCTTCTACCCATGATGGCCGATGACCCTGCCACGCTGGTCGAGTGGCTCACCGCACTGGCCACGGCAGCCGCGGTAGTCGTGGCACTGACGTTCGGCGGCGTGGAGTTCTGGCGCGGCCGCCGTGATCGGGCTGAGCAACGAGCCGAACGACGCATTTCTCAGGCAGCGCTGGTCAACGCCTGGCTGGAGGTCCACTTCGACGACGTCAACACACGACTGCTCGCCGGATACCGGCTCCACAACGCTTCGACCGCACCGGTGTATAGCCTCGTCACCGTCATGCCGAAGGGCGCCTGGCCAGGGCGGCTGGCGCCCTGGGGACTACTGACGCCGACCGACAAGCCGCGCGAGGTCGGTCCGGCCCGTGACGTTGGTTTCGACTCCGACGCTGATGTCCAGTTGGAGTTCACGTTCCGCGACGCTGCAGGTACCTGGTGGCGGCGCACCACAGATGGGCTGCTGCACGAGCTGAAGAGCGACCCCTACGGCGACGGTCCACAGCCTTGGTGAGGCGTCATCGTGGTTGACCTGTCACGACAGAGCGTCCGGAACCTGGCAATGGTCCGATAAGTCACAGTGGTGAGGTCATGCCTAGTGAGGGGCCCCGCGAGAGGTCAGCGGCGATGCTTCCGTGACCTGCTCACGGTGAAGCATCGGCTGGACGTGTCGTGAGCAGGAGTGCTTTGTTAGTGCGGCGGCCACGCCTCGGCTGTGGGCAGGACCGGCAACGGGTCGGCGACACGCCATGCTCGAACCCAGGGATCGCTCCTGGCCGAGCAGTTCCGCACCGCCACGCGCACGTCCGGCGCGTCGCTCGGGTGCCAGCCCGCCGCGGCCCTTAGCGGGTTCGCGCCGCTCAACGCGGCACGTTTGTGTCACGTTCGGCTGGCCCAGCGCGTCCCGGCTTGCCTCGGCGCCGCCGACATCGTCCTCGTCAGGACCCTCGTCACCAAGGAGACCTGGCCCCGCGCCGAACGCAAGCGTGTCAACGTCCTCGTCGATGCCGAACGCCGCCGGCAACACGTCCGATGTCCGGACGACGTGGTCGTGGTGCGGCATGAGGCCGCCGCGCCACGATCACTTCTCGATGATGCCCGGAGCGTCTATCACTGCAGACGCATCTTCAGGGGTGTGGGCCCGGAGCATGCGCGGTGCGGCGGCGTCAGGTTTCGTCGGCTGAACTCACCGCGCCCAGCGGCCTGGCGGCTTGACACTGCTGACCTCGGTGTCAGGACGGACACCTGGCACCGTCCGTTATTCGGAACCGTCGATTTTCCTATGCCGCGCGAGACGCCGGGACGCGGTGCCATCCACCCGTTGTCGACGCTCACCTCGACGACGAACGGCTCGACCAGCATCAGGTCGACGTCACCCCGCGAGGAACTGAACCATCCCAGCATTGACGCAGGCAGCCGTTGCAGCCATGCACGCTCCGCGCGTGCGGGACAAGCCACGAAGCCAGAGATCGGCGAGCTGCCAGGGACAACAGGCCACGCCCCCGGGGACGCGCAGCCCCTGGATCGAAAGGCCCATCACCACCTGCTCAAGGGCCGACGGGGTGCCAATTACCGCGACGCAGACGACATCGACCGCGACACAGCGCTATGAGCGTGGGAGACAGTACCGACCGCAGGCCAGCTCAGGGGGCTGCCGAACTCTGTAGAAATGCCCAGCGTGGTGGTGTCTTGGGGACGAGGATAGTAATCATGGACGAGACCGCAGTCGACGGCTGGTCACCGGCAGACAACCCCTACGCGATCGCCGTATCGGAGGCTCAGTGGGCACTGCGTGATGTCGAGCTGTGCGTTGGGCGCATCCATGCTGGCGGTGAAGTAGTCAGCGGGTTCGACTCCCGGCAGATCGACGCGAGGCATTTGTGTCTCGCGCTGGCGCAGTTGCTGACGGCGGAGACGTTGGAGCAGGAGGCGCTGGCTGATCTCGGCATGCACCCGGAGGTCGGACGGGCGCTGGGACAGGCACGCAAGCGATTCGAACTGGCTCTGCCGAACATCGCGCGAATCCGAAACGGGCTGGTCCACTTCGAGAGCTGGTCGCGTGGCCTGGGCTACGGTCCGCAGAGCCAGCAGGTCGAGGCTGGTGACGAACGGCGCGATGTGGCTCGCGTCTTCTGGGGTTTCCGTTACGACGTCACCACCGACGCTGTCTCCATGGGGCCCTACCAAGTCAACGTCACCGCCGCTGGGGAGGCTGCTGCTGAGCTGGCCAATTCGATCTACATGGCCGCGCGCGCTATCGACACGAAGGACACCGCCGACCATCGTGATGCCGCCGCACAGGTCCTCACCGACGCCGAAGTCTCTTGCACACCTGCAGGGCCGGTCCAAGTCTCCGTAGGGTTCGACGGACGTGTGTGGCTCTCCCTCGGCTCCGCAGCCGCCGCTGAGGAGGCCGAACGCCACACGGTGGCTAGGAGGGCAATCTCCGCACTCACTGGTGCGGGGTTCGGCATCACTTCGCTCGGGCACCTTCAGGCTGACGATTTAGCTCTCCAACTCGCTGCTGGGCAGGCGCTCCGCATCGAACCACGCGCCGCTCTGCAAGCTCCCGCGCCGGGGCCGCACGACTGAAGGGCGACAGTCCCGCTATTCAAGAGATCTGAATCGCTGACTCACCACGACCGAAGGCATATAAGCCTCCCAGTCGTCGCCTTCCTCGAGGGTCTGGCTTGCCGGGTCGCTCAGTGTCGATTGCCACCGCTCCAGCGCAGCCCCTGGAGACGTCACCCATAGAGGTGGCTGTTCAGTGAATGCGCCTCCGACCAGATCGCGTACGAGCTGACCCACATACTCATCATCGAACACCGATTCTGGACGTCCCCGTCTGTCAAGCGCCGGCGATGCGGCGAGCCTCGCCATGGCACCTGGCACCCCCGGCGCGAAGAACGCGCTGGGCAACCCGAACGGCGATGGCGGAATTCGCGGGTCATCCGTGAGCGCACGCAACCAACTGTCGGGCTCGTCGAAGCACCATGCCAGGCACGACCATGGGTGCGTGTGCTGCCTCATGTCTTCAAGGCGCACGGTGCGTGTGCGCTGACGTGTCAGTAGACCGCTGGCAGCCACTGCCGCGACATAGGTGATCGAAGAGGCCGGACGCGTGAGGACTTGAGCGCACGCTCGTGTGCTGTACGACTCGATGTCGCTTGCCGGGTTGTAGAGCACGTATACCGGCATGACGCCAGCGGCTCGTGCCGCGAGGATCAACTTGTCCACTTGCCTCAGTCGCGACTTATCGGTCCTGTAGCCAATGTCGTACCCGTCATCCTTCAGTTTCTTCGCCTGGACATAAAACGAGAACCACCCGTTTTCGTCCCCAGTACACCAGATCCAGTCGGCCCCATTTTCACCTTCTTGGTTCTGGTTCATCTTGTTGGTCTTTAGCTGCCCACCCAGCCGTCTGTGCAAATTTAGGAGGGCGGTCTCGGTGATCGTCGTCTCTCCCTGCGAGATTCCGGCTGCGTCACCATCCGCGATCTGCACGCCAAGTGTGATCGCTTGCTCAATCAGCGCCGCTAGGAAGTCATGTCGGTCTTGTCGTGGGGGCATCGCGTCATGCGTCGATCGCGGGGACATATCACTATACTGAGCCGTCCCAGGCCAGATGGGGCAGGTCTTGACAGAGTTCACCCCGCCCGTCCCTCCCAACCGTCGGCGTCCCGTTCGAGCCGGTACTAGCCGCGCGGCGACGCGAACGGGCGAGCAACTGGCCCGGCACCAGCGCGAACTTGTCGGCTCGCGAAGGGTCCCGATGGATCCGATCTACGGCAGCTGTCCGCCATCTGGACCCAAGGCTGAAGGTTCGGGAGCTCGACACTGCGAACCTCGGTATCAGGGCGGACAACTGGCGTATTTGATGCCTGCAGAGTCGGCTTCGGGCCGATAAGGCCTGATCCCGCGAAGGGCGAGCCCTCACTCTGTTGGCGTGATGCGCGATCGGACGGAGACCAAGGCTGAGCGAGCCTTGTCAAGCTGGCCGGTCGGCCAATGCGCGGGGTCGTTGGAGTAGCTGATGTATGCGTCCGGCGAACTGATCACGTCGGTCCTGATTTCGCTGCCCCCCACCTTTCGCCATCCGCGACCTGAAATCAAAACGAGCAATCCGACAGTTGCAGGTTCTCCAGTCGTCATGACCGATGGATCGGCTGCGAAGTCGACAAACTTGGTCACAACAGAGCGCCCGGGCACGACGTAGGGGTGAGGGAAATCCTCGACGTCACCCGATGAAGGCTTGATAGTCGTGCGAAAGAGCTTCGTCGCCGCAGTTGCCGTGTGTCCTGCGCTGGACATCTGGAGACGCAGGTCGACGACGACCAGTGGTTTCGGCCCGCTGTTGTACAGAGTCACGGGGATTCGCAGCGCCGATTCATCAACGTGAACGAACGCGGAGAAGACTCGGATCTCAACCATGCGGAGCCGGCCGGGGCGTACGTATAACCACCAGAACGACCCGACGGTGAAGAGTAGAGCACAGGTCGAGATCACGATTGCCGGTGTCAGGCTTCCGCTTGCCCCATCTAACGACTGCGCCAGACTGGTCATATCGGCACCATAGGCGAGTCAATGACACGAGGGAACAGGTTCCGCGACAGAGTCGTCCTAGCGGGCGGCGGAAGACCAGCGATCAGCCCGCGGGCATCGAGACGTCATCCACACGCAGGTCTGGACGTACCCGGAGGAAGCGCAGGAGGTGCCGAAAGCTCTGTCCGTCCCACCCCACATCGGCCCTCACCTCGACTACGATCGGCTCGACGAGAGTCAGTTCGACAACGTCCCTCCCGGTCGCATGGAAATGCGCTAGCGCCGTCCGGGGCACCTGGGCCGGCCACGGATGCTTCCCTGCTGGTGGAGCGAGCCACGGAGCCAGAGTCCGGCGGGCCGACGGTGACAGGAGCGTTGTCCGTCCCACGATCCGCAGCTCGCCGTCGATCGTGAGGCCAGCGATGACTTCCTGCGGGCCTGAGCGTGTGCCGATCACCGCGCCGCAGATGACGTCGACGGTCTCGCGGCGCTTGACCTTCAACCTTATCTGCACCTGAAGGGGCGCGGGGGCCCGGAGGCATGCCGACCGCAACGAAGGAGCCCCGTTCGACCCGAGCCCCTG
>NZ_QBUG01000016.1 GCF_003058225.1 Promicromonospora sp. AC04 | reverse complement strand
ACCCCCGGACCATCGGCCCCCTCGCCCGCGCCGCCCTCGTCCTGATCCACCACACCACCGGACGCCAGGTCTAACCCACTACCGGGAAAGGCTCAATGTCTACTGTCAGCAACACACTCCGGCCGGGTGGGGTCTCCCCCAGGCATTCCGTCGTGCCCCCCAAGGGCGCAGGTTCGCCGACGAAGCGTCAGCCCCGCACCCGGGCCGTCGAGGCGCGGACCATCAGCTGCTGCTCCGCCGTCCGACGGCGGGGCCGTGCGGCCCGCGGCAGGAGCGCGAGCTCGAGCGCCTGGCGGCCCATCTCCTTCATGGGCAGGTGCACCGTCGTCAGGGCGGGCGACAGGTGGCCGGCCACGACGACGTCGTCGAACCCGGTGACGGAGATCTCGCCGGGTACCGCGATGCCCCGCTCCCCCAGCACCGACAGCACGCCGACGGCCATGTCGTCGTTGAGCGCGAGGATCGCCGTGACGTCCGGGTGCTCGTCGAGGATGCGGCGGGCGGCGTCCTTGCCGCCGTCGAGCGTGAACTCCGCCTCGACCACCGGGAGGTCGTCGAGCGTCAGGCCGTGGGCGCGCAGCGCCTGCTCGACTCCGGCGAGCCGGTCCGCCATCGTCGCGAGCCTGCGCGACCCGGACGCAACGCCGATGCGCCGGTGCCCGAGCCCGAGCAGGTGGTCGGCGATCGCCCGGCCGCCCGCGACGTTGGCCGGCACCACCGCGTCGACGCCGAGCTGGGGGTGCCGGCCGATGACGGCGACCCGCCCGCCCGCCGCCTCGAACCCCTGCACCTGCGCCTTCATCTGCGACTGGACGTCGGGGTCGAGGTGACCTGACCCGGCCACGACGATGATCCCGACGCGAGCGTTGACAAGCGCCCGCAGCTGCGCGACCTCGGTGTACGGGTCGCGACCCGTGTGGCAGATCTGCACCATGCGCCCGTGCGCGTCGGCGACCTCCAGCACGCCGCTGGCGATCTCGGCGAAGTACGGGTCACCGATCTCGTGCACCACGAGCCCAACCCCCGGGCTGGCGCCGCTCGCGAGCGACCGGGCGTGCACGTTCGCCACGTAGCCGAGCTCGGCGGCCACGGCGCGCACCCGCTCGGCCATCTCCGCGGACACCCCGCTCGCGCCGGACAGCGCGCGGGACGCGGTGGCGATGGACACGCCGGCGCGCTCGGCGACGTCGACCAGCCGCAGCGCTGCGGCTTGCCCTGCGGTGTGCTTCCGCATGAGATCCCCTCCCCCGCAACTAATGGATAGTGCCCAGACCCTTGTCACCAGGGTCTCAGGTTCCTAGAGTGCCGTAAGCGGTTACGGAAGCGCTTGCCACAAAGGAGTGGAGCATGAGAGCAACCCGACGACTGACGGTAGCGGCTATCGCCGCGACCGCTGCACTTTCCCTGTCAGCCTGCCTGGCGAGCCCCGGCCAGAGCGGCGAAGAGACCGACGGCGCCGACGACCCGATAGTCATCGGCGTCTCGCTCCCCCTGACCGGCGACTTCGCCGAGCCCGGCAAGGGCGTGCAACGCGGCTACGAGGCGTGGGCGGCGCACACCAACGAGAACGGCGGGCTCCTGGGCCGCCAGGTGGAGCTGGTCATCGTCGACGACCAGTCCAACGCTGACCGCGTCGCCTCGGACTACGAACGGCTGATCAACCAGGACGGCGTCGACCTAGTCTTCGGGCCGTTCTCGACCCGGCTCGTGGTGCCCGCGGCGCAGGTCGCGCAGGACTACGGATTCCTCTTCGTGGAGCCCGCCGGCGCCGCCGCGGAGGTGTTCACCCAGGGGTTCGACAACCTGTTCTACGCCGCGCCGGCCATCGCCGACGACCACTACAACCACCTAGCCGACGACATCCTGGCCCTGCCCGAGGACGAGCAGCCGAAGTCGATAGCCGTCGCCTCGATGGACGACCCGTTCGCCATGGGCACCGCGTACGGCCTGCGCGACAAGCTCGCGGAGGCCGGGATCGAGGTGGTGGTCGACGAGGTGTACCCGCCGAACACCACCGACTTCAGCGGCATCGCCGCCAAGATCGCGGACTCCGAGGCCGAGCTGCTCATCGTCGGGTCGCAGTACCAGGACGGCGTGAACCTCGTCGTCGCGCTGCAGCAGCAGGGCTACCAGCCCCAGATGGCGGCGATCTCCGGCGCGCCCACGAACGCCGAGTTCCCCGCCGCCATCGGCGACAAGACCGAGGGCATCCTCGCGCCCACCGGCTACACGACGACGGCGCCCTACCCGTCCAACGAGGAGTTCGTCGAGGCCTACACGGCCGAGCACGGCACCCCGCCGGCCGAGGACGAGGCGAACGCCTGGACCACTGGTCAGGTCGTCGCCGCCGCGGTGGAGGCCGTCGGCTGCGCCGACCCGACACCGGAGTGCCAGGGGCAGCTCATCGACTGGCTCCACGAGAACGAGGTGGAGACGGTGGTCGGCACGCTCGGCTGGGACGCGGAGGGGCGGCCGCAGAGCGCCCACCTGATCCAGCAGTATGTGGACGGCGAGATCAAGATAGTGCTGCCGGAGGACGTCAAGGAAGCCGACCTCATCCACCCGAAGCCCGAGTGGTGATCGCATGACCGGTGCCCTGTTCGCGCAGAGCCTGGTGCTCGGCATCCTCCTGGGCGGGCTCTACGCCCTGCTCGCGGCGGGCCTGACGCTGTACTTCGGCGTGATGCGGGTGGTCATGATCGCGCACTCCGCGTTCCTGATCCTGGCCGCCTACCTCGCCTGGTACTTCCACGAGCGCACGGGGATCGACCCGCTGCTGTCGCTGGTCATCACGGTGCCGCTGTTCTTCGTTGTCGGGTACGGGATGCAGCGGTTCCTGGTCTCGAGGCTGCGGCCCATCAGCCTCACCACCATGTCGGTGCTGCTGACGTTCGCCATCGCCCTGACCATCGAGGGCCTGCTCGGGTTCGTCTGGACCGGCACGCAGCGGCGGGTCCAGCTCGACTACTCGGGCACCAGCATCGAGGTGGCCGGGGTCAGCATCGCCGTCGTGAAGCTCATCGCGTTCGGGCTCGCGGCGGTGTCGCTCGGCGCGCTGTACCTGATCCTGCGCAAGACCTCCTTCGGCCGGGCGCTGCGCGCCACCACCCAGCACCCCGAGGCGGCACGACTGGTGGGCATCGACACCGACCGCGTGGCCGGGCTCGGCTTCGGGCTGGGGCTGGCCACCGCCGCCGTCGGCGGAACTGCGCTGTCCCTGGACTACACGATCTACCCGTCGCTGCACTGGCACTGGATCGGGCCGCTGATGGCGATCATCGTCGTCGGCGGGCTGGGCAGCATCCCCGGGGCCGCGATAGCGGCCCTCCTGCTCGGGGTGGCCGCGAGCCTGCTGCAGGTGCCGCTCGGCACCACCTGGGCGCAGACCGTGTTCTACCTGGCCCTGTTCGTGACCCTCATGATCCGCCCGCAGGGATTCTTCGGAGGTCGCCTTGCCCAACGCTTCTGACCTCGCCCGGGCGTCCCGGCCGACGACGGCGCGGCCGACGGCGGCACGCGTAGCCCGGATCGCCGCCCTGCTCGCCCTCGTGGCGGTCGTGCTGCTGTTCCCCTCCCTCGCCCCCGACCCGTTCATCCTGTCCGTCGGCGTGGTGATCCTGAGCTACGCAGTGCTCGCGACCTCGTGGAACCTGGTTGGCGGGTTCACCGGGTACATCTCCCTGGGCCACGCCGCCTACTCGGGGCTCGGCGGGTACGCGACGGCGCTGCTCATCACCCGGACCGGGCTCGACCCGTGGCTGTCGCTCGTCGCGGGCGGCCTGATCGTCGCCGTCGTCGCCATCCCCGTTGGCATCGCGTCGCTGCGGGTGCGGGGCGCCTCGTTCGTGATCGTCTCGATCGCGCTCGTGCTGATCCTGCAGCTCACGTTCCAGAGCTGGCACACGTTCACCGGCGGCTCGGGCGGGCTGCGCGTGCCGCGGCCCTTCGGTCCCGAGGTGCTGCGGCCTGAGCAGCACGAGCGGTTCTTCTACCTGCACGCCGTGCTGCTGGCCCTCGCGCTGCTTACCTGGTGGGCGATCGAGCGGTCCCGGCTCGGCGCCGGGCTCAAGGCCATCCGCGAGGACGAGGACAAGGCCCAGGCCCTCGGCGTACCCACCTTCGCCTACAAGCTCACCGCGCTCGTGGTGAGCGCGTTCTTCACGGCACTCGGTGGCGGCCTGTACGCGCTGTGGTTCGGCTACCTCGACCCGATCTTCCAGTTCTCGATCCTGGTGGGCACGTACATGGTGCTCATGTCGCTGCTCGGCGGCGTGCGCAGCCTGTTCGGGCCTCTGCTGGGCGCCGTCGTCGTGGGGTACGCGGTCGAGGTGTTCAAGTCGCAGTACGGCGACACGCAGTTCCACCTGGTCGCCACGGGCATCCTGCTCGGCCTGGTCGTCCTGTTCATGCCCGACGGCGTCATCCCGGCCCTGACCTCGTTCGTGAACCGGCGCCGCCGGGCGTCGTCGATCCGCGAGGTGAGCGCCGAGGAGCTGGCGAACCAGCGCGAGGAGGCGGCCCGATGACCAGTCCGGCAGCACCGGCCCCGGGTTCGGTGACCACCGAGGGCCTGACCAAGTCGTTCGGTGGCGTCCGGGCCGTCGACGGCGCCTCCGTCGCCTTCCACGAGGGCGAGATCAACGCCCTCATCGGGCCCAACGGCTCCGGCAAGACGACGTTCTTCAACTGCGTCACCGGCATGATCAAGCCCGACGCCGGCACCGTCACCTACCGGGACCGCGACGTGACCGGGCTCGCGCCGCACCGCATCGCCCGGTCCGGGATCGGCCGCAGCTTCCAGCTGTGCCGCATCTTCCCGCGGCTCACCGTGCTGGAGAACGTGCTGGTCGCGGTGCAGCCCCACGGCCTGCTGGAGCGCCTGCGGGGCATGCGCAACCCCGCCGACGTCGCCCGGGCCCGCGAGCTCCTGGCCCGGGTCGGGATCGACCACATGGAGCACGCCGAGGCCCGCGACATCTCCTACGGCCAGCAGAAGCTGCTCGAGCTCGCCGGGGTGCTCATGGGCGACCCCCACACGATCATGCTCGACGAGCCGGCCGGCGGCGTGAACCCCGCGCTCGTGGACCGCATCGCCGACCTGGTGCGGGAGCTCAACGCCGAGGGCCGCACGTTCATCATCGTCGAGCACAACATGGAGCTGGTCATGGGCCTGAGCGACCACGTGGTCGTGTTCGACCGGGGCCGGCCGATCGCGCAGGGCACCCCCGCCGTCGTGCAGGACGACCCCCTGGTCCTGGAGGCATACCTTGGCGTCTGAACCCCTGGCCGGGCCCGCCGCCGAAAAGGCGGTCTCGCCCGCGGCCAACCCAGCGGCCTCGCCGGCGGTCAACCCGGCGGCCTCGCCGGCGGTCAACCCGGCGGCCTCGCCGGCGGCCTCGCCGGCGGCCGAACCCCTCCTCCGCCTGACCGACGTGCAGGCCGGCTACGGCCGCGCCGCGCTCGTGCTGCGCGGGCTGTCCGTGACGGTGGCTCCGTCCAGCGTGGTCTGCCTCGTCGGGCCGAACGGCGCCGGCAAGTCGACGGTGCTCAAGGTGGCCAGCGGCATGCTCAGGCCGCGGGCCGGGCAGGTGGTGGTCGACGGCGTCGACGTCACCGGGCGTACGCCGCAGCAGCTACTGGCCGCCGGGCTGTCGCACGTACCGCAGGGGCACAGCGTGTTCCCCGAGATGACGGTCGCGGAGAACGTGCTGCTCGGCGCGTACACCGTGCGGGACAAGTCGGTGGTCGCGGAGCGCATCAACTTCGTCACGGAGCTGTTCCCGCTGGTCGGCGAGCGGTGGACCGCCCTGGCGGGCGCGCTGTCGGGCGGCCAGCAGAAGCAGGTCGAGTTCGCCCGCTCGCTCATGGTGCGACCCAAGGTGGTGCTGCTCGACGAGCCGTCGATGGGCCTGGACCCCAAGGCGACGGCGATCGTGTTCGAGCAGGTGCAGCGCATGCGCGACGCCGGCACTGCGGTGCTCCTCGTGGAGCAGAACGCGCGGCGCGCGCTGGAGGCGGCCGACGTCGGCTGCGTGCTCGACCTGGGCCGCGTGCACATCACCGGCCCGGCCCCGGACCTCCTGGCCGACCCCCGCCTCGCCCAGCTCTACCTGGGCGGCCGCCCGAAGGAGGTCCCGAACGCCCCCTGACCCCTGTGTTATCCGGTGACTGTTCAAAGGAGAACCGTCATGTCGCTCAGGACCATGCTCGGAAAGACATTCGGCGGCGCAGGACAGGTCGTGCTCGGCCTCGCGATCCTCGCCGCGCTTCTCGCCGGCCTGCACCTCGCGCCCGCGACGTCGACGACGTCGGACGCCGCGACGAGCTCGGCCGCCTCGGCGGACCAGGGCGACTCGCCGTACCAGGACAAGCTGGCCGACTACGGCGTCTGCCGGGGCACCGACCCCGCCTGCTACAACGACTGGGACCTGCCGCGCGGCGACGACGGGCGGGTGCGCGTGCTCGTCCTCACCGCCACCGGCGTCTCCCGGCACGCCCACCTCGGACCGCTGCTGCCCGCCGGGATGAACCCGCCGCTCACGGACGCGCACGTCGCCCAGAACGCGGTGATCCGGTGGGGGCAGGAGTACGGGTTCGAGGTCGACTGGACCGAGGACGTGCGCCAGCTCGACGCCCCGGCCAAGCTCGCGCCGTACGACGCGGTGGTGTTCCTCAGCAACTCGCGCACCATGCTCGACGACGCGTCCCAGACCGCGCTGCTGCAGTACGTCCGCTCGGGCGGCGGCTTCGTCGCGATCCACAACACCCTCGGCGCGATGTACCACTGGCCGTGGTTCCAGGGCCTGCTCGGCGGCGCCAACTTCTACGACCACGGGCCGCACCGGGACGGGCAGGTCCTGACCGTGGACCGCCGTGACACCTCGACGCGGGACCTGCCCGGGCGGTGGGACTTCCGCGACGAGTGGTACAACCTCGAGCCCTTCCCCACGGGCGTGCGCGTTCTGGCGAAGGTGGACACCGACACGTTCGAGAACAACAGCGGCGTCGGCTTCAACGGGCACCCCGGGCACGCGGGCAACCACCCGGTGTCGTGGTGCCAGTACTACGACGGCGGTCGCGCGTGGGTCACCTCGCTCGGCCACGACCCGGCCGCCTGGACCGAGGACTCGACGCTCGCAGGCGCGGGCTCGTTCAAGACGCACGTCGTGGGCGGGATCCTCAGCGCGGCCGGCGCGCAGCCCTTCTGCCGGTAGCCCCCGGGCGGGCCGGCCGGGTCTCGGCGGGCCCGCCCGGCACAAGCACTCCGTAGTGACGAAGACGACATTCAGGAGGCACCATGAGCACGAGACGATGGCGGTCGGCGGTCGCCGCGGTGGCGATCACCGCGGCCGCGCTGGTCCCGCTGACGACGGCGACACTGACGACGGCGACTGCCGACCCCGGCCCGATCACCGACCCAGCACCGGAGGAGATCCAGTCCACGCTGGGCCTGGTCCTGGAGGAGTACGCCCAGTTCCCCAAGACCGAGCCGATCCCGGCGCCCGTCGACCGCCGGCTGATGCGGCACGCCCGGATCAATGGCCTCGGCGAGCTGCCCGACGGCTCGGGCCGCATGTACGTACCGGACCTCAACGGCCCGCTCTACCTCGTGGAGGACGGCGAGCCGCGGGTCTACCTCGACGTGGCCGCCAGGTTCGCCCCTGAGTTCTTCTCCGGGCGCGGCATGGGCAGCGGGTTCGGGTTCGCGGCGTTCCACCCGGACTTCGAGGACAACGGCACCTTCTACACGGTGCACAGCGAGCGCCCCGGCAACGCCGGGCCGCCGTCGGACCCCACGACCTACCCGCCGCAGACGCCGACGTTCCTGCACGCGGTGGTGACCGAGTGGGTGGCCGACGACCCGTCCGCCGACGTGTTCTCGGGGACGAGCCGGGAGGTGATGCGCCTGGGCTTCGCCGGCCAGGTGCACGCGATCCAGCAGATCGACTTCAACCCGACGGCGCGCCCCGGCGACGAGGACTACGGCCTGCTCTACCTCGCGGTGGGCGACGGCGGCATCGGCGTCGGCACCGGGGTCCCGCAGGACCGGGGGACGCCGGCGGGCAAGATCCTGCGCATCGACCCGGCGGGCACCAACGGCCCGGGCGGGACGTACGGCATCCCGCCGTCGAACCCGTTCGTCGACACGCCGGGCACCCTGGGCGAGATCTACGCCATCGGCATGCGCGACCCGCACCGGTTCAGCTGGGACCAGAAGAGCAGGTACAGCGAGCCGCGCATGTTCCTGGGCCACATCGGCGAGCACGCGATCGAGGCCGTCTACGACGTGCAGGCCGGTGACAACTTCGGCTGGGGCGACCGGGAGGGCAAGTACGTCTTCGACGCGGCCGACCGCTGCAACCTCTACCCGCTCCCGGAGAACGACGCCGAGCTGGGCTTCACCTATCCCGTCGTGGCGTACGACCACGACCCGCCGCCCGGCTGGTCGTGCACTGCCGACAGCGGCTACGCGATCAGCGGCGGGTTCGTCTACCGCGGGCGCGACCTGCCCGCCCTGGACGGCAAGTACCTGTTCACCGACCTGGTCGAGGGGCGGGTGTACTACGCCAAGGAGTCGCAGATGGTGCGCGGCGGCCCGGAGGCGCAGATGTACGAGCTCGCGCTGTACGACACCGACGGGACCCGCAAGCGGATGCCCGACTTCACCGGTGACGAGCGGGCCGACCTGCGGATGGGCCGCGACCGCTCGGGCGACCTCTACCTCGTCGCCAAGGCGAACGGGAAGATCTGGAAGGTCGTCGACACGATCCAGGCGCCGGTGCCGCAGGACGTCACCCGTTCGCTGGCGCCGAACCAGGTGAGCCTCTACGACTTCGAGCACCCGTTCCAGCAGAACGGGTCCGTGGAGGTCGACAGGGGCGCGTCGCGCACGTACCTCAACCTGATCAACGGCGGGGAGGAGATGCGGGTGGCGGACGGCGCCTACCCGGGCAGCAACAACTCCATCCAGCTCGGTCAGGTGAGCCCGACGGCGTCGGGCAACGACGACTGGAAGGCGGGCGTGTACAACCCGGCCGGGGTGCCCACGATGTCCGCCTTCAACGGGGTGGACGGCATCACGGTGATGGGCTGGGTCAAGATGACCGGCCAGAACCCGAGCCCCAACACCACGACGGCCGACCCGGACGACTTCTTCAACGCCGTCGGCCTGGCGGGCGTGCTCAGCGGCGACTCCGACGGGCACGGCGTCCGCGCGCTCCTGGAGATCATCGAGGTGAACGGCGAGCTGCGGCTCGTCGCCCTGGGCCGGCGGGTCGACGGCGGCGCGTCGCAGACGTTCGCGGCGCACGAGGACTGGCGCACCCTGCTGCCGCAGGACGAGTGGGTGCACCTGGCCGCGACGTTCGACTACACGACCGGAAAGATGGCCCTCTACCGCAACGGCGAGCGGGTTCCGGGCTTCTACACGGTCGCCGGCGACCCGTGGCAGGTGGACGGCTCCGGCGCCTCGGCGACGACGCCGCGCGGGATCAAGATCGGCGGCAGCTTCCCGCAGAACACGCAGGAGCGGAACCCCTGCAACTGCGCAATGGACACGATCCAGCTCTTCGACAAGGCGGCTACGGCACGGGAGGTGGCGGACCAGTACCGCCTGATGGCCTGGTAGCCGGACGTAGGCGTCCCGGCGAAGGGTCCGCCTCGACCAAGCTCTTGCGCATGCTCCGCTGCTCGGAATGATGCGCAACCGCTTGGTCGGGGCGGACCTTTTGTCGAGCGCCCGTCGGACGTCCCGTCGGGCGCCGCAGCTCGGGATGGCGCCTCCCCCGACCCTGGGTCGCGCTTCAGGCCGGCGGGCCCGCCCACCCCGGCCCGGGCAGCACCGCGACGGCCTCCGGCGCGAGCTCTCGCCCGTCTTCGGTAAGGAAGGCGAGGCGCACCGGCTTGTCCGTGGTCTCCTCGACGTACACCACCGATGGCCCGAAACCGGAAGGCCGGTGCTCGTCCCCCCACGCCACGAACGCCGCGAGGACCGTCTTGAGCGCCGCTCCGGCCTCGGTGAGCACGTACTCGTCGCGCTGCCGCTGACCCTGGTCGCGGTAGGGCCGGCGTTCCAGCACGCCACCCTCGACCAGGGTCTCCAGCCGCGCCGTGAGTACGTCCGGGGCGACGCCGAGCCGCGCGCGGAAGTCGGCGAACCGCGTCACGCCGAAGAAGGCTTCGCGGACCACGAGCAGCGCCCACTTCTCCCCCAGCACCTCCAGGCTCCGGGCCACGGAGCAGCGGGCGTTGATCTCTCGGGACGTCGTGGTCATGCGCACATCCTAGCGATCTGGGTTGTGGTTTCATATCCAGCGTGCCTAAGTTGGCCTTCCCAACTCAGGCTGCCACCGAACAGCCCGTAGCAACCGCGAAGCACCCGAGAGAGCGAGCTCCTGCCGATGACTACCCTCAAGAACGCCGTCGTCCTGGTCACCGGCGCGAACGGCGGCCTGGGCCGCGCGTTCGTCGCCGAGGCCCTCCAGCGAGGCGCCGCCAAGGTCTATGCCAGCGCCCGCACCCCGCGGGAGTGGACCGACCCGCACGTCGTGCCGTTGACACTGGACATCAACTCCCCCGAGTCGGTCGCCGCCGCGGCCGAGCAGGCCGCCGACACGACGGTCCTGATCAACAACGCCGGGATCAGCGCCCCCGCGATCCCCACGCTGAGCACGCCGATCGACGCGGTGCGCACGGTCTTCGAGACCAACGTGTTCGCGCAGCTCGCGATGGTCCAGGCCTTCGCCCCGGTGCTGGCCCGCAACGACGGCGGCAGCATCATCAACGTGCACTCCGCGCTGAGCTGGCTCGGCACGGGCGCCTACTCGGCGACCAAGGCGGCCTTCTGGTCGCTCAGCAACGTGCTGCGGGTCGAGCTCCTGGACCAGGGAACGCACGTGCTCGGCGCGCACCTCGGGTACACGGACACCCCCATGACCGCCGGGCTCGACGTGCCGAAGGAGGACCCGCGCGACATCGTGGCGGCGATCTACGACGGGCTCGAGGCGGGCGAGCCGGAGGTCCTCGCGGACGAGACGAGCCGTCAGCTCAAGCAGGGTCTCTCCGGCCCGCTGTCAGCGCTGTACCCGCAGCTGCAGCCCGCGGGGTAGCGGCAACGCCGACGTATCGGGGGCGTATCCGAAAACGGAGACGCCCCCGCAACGGCGCGGCCGCTGGGCTGGGGGCATGAGCCCACAACAGCGCAGCCGACCCCCGGCACACGTCGGCGCATCCCGCCGACGCCCCGACCCGGTCGACTTCCCACCCTCCGCCCCGCCGCCCGGTCGGCGGAACGCCCCGCCGTCCCTCCCGCCCTCCTTCCCGCCCCCGGACCGACGCACGGCTCCACCGTCAGCCCCGCGGCCCGCCCCGCGCGGCCACGGACGCCGCGGAGCGAGCGTCCGCCCTCGTCCGACGGCGGCCGGCCTCGCGGTCGTGACCGTCGCCCTGGTCGCCGTCTTCGGCGTCTACCCCCTGCTCGACCGCGGCGACTCCCCTGTCACCCAGGCCGTCGGCGACGCCCTGGACCCGGGCCCCACCTCGTCCGGATCGACCGGCGTGGCCGGGGGCGACGTCCCCGGCGGCGCGGCGACGCTCGACGACGACATCCCGGCGATCACCAGGCTCGAACCCGCGCTCGCCGCGGCCGTCCGCCAGGCAGCGACCGACGCGGCGGCCGACGACATCGACTTCTGGGTGACGAGCGGCTGGCGCAGCCCGGCCTTCCAGCAGAGCCTGCTCGACCAGGCGGTCGAGGAGTACGGCAGCCTCGAGGAGGCCCGGCGCTTCGTCAGCACACCAGAGCTGTCCGAGCACGTCAGCGGGAACGCCGTCGACATCGGGCCGACGGAGGGCTCCTACTGGCTGATCCAGCACGGCACCGACTACGGCCTGTGCCAGGTGTACGCGAACGAGATCTGGCACTTCGAGCTGCTGACCGAGCCCGGGGGCACCTGCCCCGCGCTGCTCGAGGACAGCTCCGGCGGATAAGCGGTTGGATACGGCTGGACGGTCCAACAGACGACACAGCTGACCGACGCAGCCGAACAAGGAGCCACGGATGAACCACAGCACGCCGGCGTTCGACGCCTGTCTCAAGGCGACCAGGGACAGCTCGCTCTGGGGCTGGTTCCCCACGAACCGGGAGTCCGTGCTCACCGTCCCGTCGGGCAGCGTGGTCAAGATCGACGCGGTGAACCAGATGGGCGTCTCGGCGAGCGAGGGGCCGGTCACCTGGTTCGAGCGGCTCGGCGTGCCCGCCGACGACGTCCTCCCCGAGCTGGCCGACATCGCCACGATCCCCCGGACGCCGGGCTCCTCGGGCCACGTCCTGACCGGACCGCTGCATGTCGAAGGCGCCGAGCCGGGCGACGTGCTGGAGGTGGAGATCCTCGACCTCGCACCGCGCGTGCCGTACGGCGTCAACGTCTCTGCCCACGGCAGCGGCGTCCTGCCCGACCTGCTCGAGGAGCCGTCGGTGCGGCTCCTCCGGCTCGACGAGCACCACCACCACTACGACTTCGGGCACGGGATCCGCATCCCGTTCCGGCCGTTCGCCGGGATCATGGCGGTCGCCCCGCCCACCGACGCCGGGTTCGTCTCCGCCAACCCGCCCGACCGGTGGGGCGGCAACATGGACATCAAGGACCTCACGGCGGGCTCGACGCTCCACCTGCCGGTCTTCCAGCCGGGCGCGCAGTTCTACGTCGGGGACACCCACGGCGCGCAGGGGCACGGCGAGATCAACCAGACCGCCGTCGAGCACTCCATGTCGTTCACCGCCCGGTTCACGGTGCGCAAGGGCGCGAGCCTGACGTGGCCGCGCGCCGAGCTGCCCGGCCACCACCTCACGATGGGCGCCCACCCGGACCTCGACGTCGCCCTGCAGATCGCCGCGACGGAGGCGATCCGCTTCCTGCGCGAGCAGACGAACGGCGCCCTGTCCGACGCCGACGCCTACGCGCTGTGCAGCCTCGCGGTCGACTTCGTCATCGCCGAGGCGGTAGACGGCAACAAGATCGTCGCCGCCTACATCCCGAAACCCCTGGTGGGCTGACCAAAGTTACTGAGGTCGGTTCAGCAGGCTCGATAGTGCCGTCTTCCTCGGATACATGGCCGCTTCGAGCCTGCTGAACGCGAGTCAGTCCGCGGCCGAGGCCCGGGTCAGGCGGAGCCTGGCCGTCGGGTTAGTCAGGGTGCCGACGTCGTCCAGCCACTGCTCGACGCCCCCGCGGTGCGGCAGTGCGCGCACCTCCGGGTCGGTGATCGCCGCGCGCAGCGCCCCGGCCACGCCGTCGCGCAGCCCCGTGAACGGCCGGTCCCAGAAGTCCTCGCACGCCGGCCCGTCCAGGGCGGGCAGCCCGACGGCCCGCTGCCGGTCGTGCAGCACCTCGCAGGCCGCGCGCAGGGCGGCGTCGCGCTCCTGCCAGGTCGCGGCCGCGAGCGCCCCGGCCAGGTGCCCGGCGGCCGACGGCGCCACGGGCAGCCGCCCGAACAGCGTCCCCGCCCACTTGGGGTACGGCGGCCAGTGCCGCTCCAGCAGGAAGCCGAGCCGGACCAGCGCCGTGACCAGGCGTGCGGCGATCGTCCGGGAGCCGAGGTCGTCGCCGCGCTGCCCGGTGCGCCCCACAAACGGCAGCTCCTGCTCGACTCGGGTCCACTCGGCGGCCAGCACGTGCAGCCAGACGTCGTGCGGGTACCAGGCGAGCCGTTCGCGCAGCGCGGTGATCTCGCCGGACGTGTCCTCGAACACGGGCCCGGCGGTGACCTCCAGCGCGGACTGCCCCGTCAGCGAGAGCCAGTCGGTTGCGGTCATGCCGTCGCCGACGTCGAGCCCCGTGCGCTCCCGTACGAAGTCGGCGGGCGCCTCGATCTCGACCTGGTGCCGGACCGTCGGGTCCTTGGAGAGGGGAAACGCCGTCGGCCATCCCTGGTACGACGCCGGGAGGGCCGCGGCGAGGACCTGGTCGACCTCGCGCACGCGGTCGGCCGGGACCAGCAGGGTCAGCCGGAGGCCCCAGTCGTGGTCGCGAGAGGTGTCGTCGTCGAGCCCGAGCACGTCCGAGCCGGTGCCGAGCCGCCCGGCCGCGCGCGGCAGGTCCGGCAGCTTCCGGTCCAGGATCGGGCGGACGACGTCGGCCCAGTACGCGCGGGCGAGGTTGATGCCGGACATGCCGCCAACCTACGAGCCGGGCCCTGGCCGGTCCAGGCGATTCCGGCGGCCCGGGCCCGCGCTCAGCGCACGCTGGCGGTGACGGCCCGCGCCGTCAGGCAGGTCCAGCCGCCCACGTAGATGCGGTCGCCGTCGGCCAGCCAGCGGCGCTCCCCCGGGCGCAGCGGCACGGTGGGCAGGGCGTCGCCGCGCGCGGCGACGTAGGTGCCGTTGGCCGACCCGAGGTCGACGACGCTCCAGCCGCCCTCCTTCCAGGCGATCTCGCAGTGCCTGCGCGAGACGCCGGTGTCCTCACAGACGATGTCGGGCAGGACGCCGCGGCTGCGTGACGCACGGCCGACCACCAGCCGCTCGCCCGTCAGCGGCACGACGGTGTCCACCGAGGCGGCAGGGGTAAGGCGGTCCTCGGCGACCTGGTCGGCGGACCACTCGTGGTCGGACCGGACCTCGACGACCCAGGCCGTCGGCACGCTCTCCGCCCGGAAAGGCCGCACGACCGGGAGGACCACCCTCGGCAGGGTTATGGAGTCGTCCGGCCTGGGAGCCGAGCTGATCCGGACGGCGAGCAGGGGGACGTGCTCCTGGACGACGTCCGGGTATGCGGTCAGCATCCTCGCCAGGGCCAGCGCACCGTCGAGCGGCAGCCCGGCGGTGGGCTGCACGCGCACGTCGCCGCGCTTCTCCAGGAGGTGGCGGATCACCATCGACCGGAACATCGGCGCGTGCAGCAGGAGCTTTCCCGTGGTGACCGCCACGGGTGCCACGCCGGGATGGCTCAGCACCGCGCACAGCCCGTCCGCCAGGGACCGGGCCGCCTCGTCGAGGATCTCGCGGCACGCCAGGTCGCCGTAGTCCGCTGCCGCGATGACCTGCGGCGCGAAACCGGCGAACAGCGACACGTCGTTGACGGCCGTCCACCGCTCCCGCCGCCCGAAGTGCTGCTCGGCCGCCCGGACAAGTGCCGGCGACGCGCCCATCCGCCGGCCGTCCATCGACCGCGCCGCCGCGTCCAGGCCGCGGCGGCCGATCCAGGCGCCGCCGCCGTTGTCGCCCACGTGCGGCCCCATCCCGTCGGCGAGGTGCCACCTGCCGACGTCGTCGCATGCCACGGCCACAGCGCCGGTCCCGACGGCGAGCGTGGCGCCCGGTCCCGCGCCGAGGGCGCCCAGGTGGGCGGTGACCGCGTCGCTCGAGACGGCGGTCGAGCTGGTGCGCAGCTCCTCCGCGAGGATGTCGTGCACGCGGTTGGGGTCGAGGATCCCGGCCTGCGTCATGGACCGGAACCCGCGCATCCCGACGGCGGCGGCCGCCACCCGGGGGCGTCCGCCGAACTGGGCGGCGAAGCCCCGGCACAGGTCCCGCACCACGTCCGGCACGGTCGAGCGCCCGGCGACGACGGCGGCCGGCGGCCCTGTGACCTCGTACGACCTACCGAACTGGCCGATGGTGACCCGCAGGCGCGAACCCGTGCCGCCGATGTCCACTCCGGCTATCCCGGCGTCCATTTTCGGGGCCCTTGCCCCGCCCTGCTGACCAGTCGCTATCGGCACCGGGCCATATTCACCCGGGACGCCGCAATCCGCATGTGTCGGGTGTCATATGCGGCGCCGGGGCGACCCCTTGACAGATTTACTGAGTCGTCTCATTATTGAGTGAACTCAGGTTGATCGAGAGCAAGCCACCGGCACAAGAAGGAAAGTCACCATGCGAGCGTTCGTCGTCAGCAAGTACAAGGGGCCGCTGCAGGAAGCGGACGTCCCCGAGCCCGAGGCCGGGGAGCACGACGTGCTCGTCCAGGTCCAGGCCGCCGGGCTCAACCTGCTCGACGAGAAGATCCGCGCCGGGGAGTTCAAGCAGGTCCTCCCGTACAAGCTCCCGCAGACCCTCGGCAACGACCTCGCCGGAACCGTCATCGGCGTCGGCGCGAAGGTGCGGGGATTCGCGCTCGGCGACCAGGTGTACGCCCGGCCCGGCAAGGACCGCATCGGAACCTTCGCCGAGCGCATCGCGGTCGCCGAGACCGACCTGGCCCTCAAGCCGGCATCGATCACCCTCGAGGAGGCGGCCTCGCTGCCGCTGGTGGCACTGACCGCCTGGCAGGCTCTGGTCGAGAAGGGCAACGTGCAGCCGGGCCAGCGGGTCCTCATCCACGCCGGCGCCGGCGGAGTCGGCACGATAGCGATCCAGCTCGCCAAGCACCTCGGCGCCACCGTCGCCACCACGGCCAGTGCAGGCAACGCCGACTTCGTGCGCGAGCTCGGCGCCGACAGCGTCATCGACTACCGCAACCAGGACTTCGAACAGCTCCTGGACGGGTACGACCTGGTGCTGGACAGCCTCGGCGGGAAGAACCTCGAAAGGTCCCTGCGGGTGTTGCGCCCCGGGGGCAAGGCGATCGGGATCGCCGGGCCGCCCGACCCCGCGTTCGCCCGCGAGATCGGCGCGAGCCCGCTGATCCGGCTCGTGACGGCCGCCCTCAGCGGCGGCATCCGCCGCCAGGCCCGGCGCCTCGGCGTGCAGTACGAGTTCCTCTTCATGCACGCCAGCGGCGACCAGCTCCGCCAGATCACAGCCCTCGTCGACAGCGGCGCGGTGCGCCCCGTCGTCGGACGGGTCTTCGACTTCGACCAGACCCCGGCGGCAGTGCAGTCCCTCGATAAGGGCGGCATCCGCGGCAAGGCCGTCATCACCAGGGCCTGACCGGCCTTTCTCACCATCCGCAAGCCAGCACACAGGAGAACATCATGAGCAGCATCGGCACCTCGAACGAACCCGTCGTCACCTCGTACGCGCAGGCACCGGCCCGCACCATCACGGCCGGCGGCGTCACGTACGCCTACCGCGAGCTGGGACCGAAGGGCGGGATCCCCGTCGTCTTCTTCGTGCACCTCGCCGCGACCCTCGACAACTGGGACCCCCGGATCGTCGACCCCATCGCGCAGAACCGCCACGTCATCACCTTCGACAACCGCGGCGTCGGTGCGTCCACCGGCAGCGTTCCCGACAGCGTCGAGGCCATGGCCGACGACGCGTACACCTTCATCAAGGCCCTCGGCTACGACACGATCGACATCTTCTCCTTCTCGCTGGGCGGCATGGTCGCGCAGGACCTCGTCATCAAGCACCCCGACCTGGTCCGCAAGCTCGTCCTGACCGGCACCGGCCCCCGGGGCGGCAAGGACATCGACAAGGTCGTCGGCGTCACCTACTGGGACATCCTGCGCGCGACGCTGACCCGGCAGGACCCGAAGGAATTCCTCTTCTTCAACCGCAACGCCACCGGCAAGCCCGCCGCCCGCGCTTTCGTGAACCGCCTCAAGGAACGCACCATCGACCGCGACGCGGACATGTCGCTGACGGGGTTCCGGACTCAGCTCAAGGCGATCCAGAAGTACGGACGCTCTGCCCCGTCCGACTTGTCGAAGGTCACGCAGCCCACCCTGATCGCGAACGGCGACAACGACCGGATGGTGCCCTCGGGGCTGTCCGACGACCTGCACCGCCGCATCAAGGACTCCGAGCTGATCATCTACCCCGACTCCGGGCACGGCGGCATCTTCCAGTTCCACGAGAAGTTCGCCCCCGTCGCCGCCGAGTTCCTCGCCGGCTGACCGCCGCCCACCGAACGAAGGCAAGAAGATGACCACTACCCATCCCTTCACGAGGAAACCCTTCGTCTCCTCGATCCCGCTGTGGATGCGCACCGACCAACCACGGCAGACGGGCGTGGACTACTGGAAGGGCCCGCACTCGAAGATCATCTCCGCCACCCCCGGGTTCGAGGAGTACCGCCAGATCCACCTGGCGGAGCACAACCCCGGACTGTGGCCGGCGACCCGCGGCGTCGAGACCGTCATCCCGGCCGAGCGCCGGATCGACGGGGTCGCCGAGGTGACGTTCCGGTCGGTGCTGTCGCCGCTGCTGGGCCGCAAGCAGACCCGGCTGGCATACCAGGACGAGATCAACGTGTTCCGGCGCACCTTCCTCTACGCCGGGCCGCCGCGCTCCGCACGCTGGTACGGCGTGGCCGGCCAGGGCGAGATGGTCGGCGCCCGAGCCATGGTCTACCTCCGGCGGCGCGACGGCGTACGCACCGGCGCTTTCCAGAAGCACGTCAACGAGCTCGCCGGTTCGCTCGCCGGCACGGGCGTGCTGCAGGAACTGAGGACCCAGGTCTTCATGCCCTGGAACGAGAAGCTCTGGGACACCCCGAACGTCGCACACGACAACCCCGCAGACCAGCGGTTCCACGCGTCGCTCATCCTGGGCTTCACCGATCCGGCGGCGCGGGCAGCCTTCTTCAAGAGCCCTGAGGTCGCGAGCCTCTCGGACACGCTCGCCCCGCTTGTCTCCGCCGTCCACGCCTACGAGGTCACCGACGCCCTGACCTACGTGAAGGACGGCAAGGAACTCTCGCACTACCAGCGATAACTACGCCGCACGCCATGCGGCCGGCTGTCCACCGGCCGCGGGCGGCGATCCGACAACACAGCGATCCACCAACAGAAAGAACCTGAGCATGCCTTCCCTCGATGGAGCAGTCGTCCTGGTCACCGGAGCAAACGGCGGCATCGGGACCCACTTCGTCCACCAGGCTCTCGCCCGCGGCGCCGCGAAGGTCTACGCCACCGCCCGCACGCCCCGCACGTGGGACGACGAGCGCATCGTTCCCCTCACCCTCGACGTCACCGACCCGGCGTCCGTCGCCGCCGCGGTGGACGCGGCGCCGGACGTCACAGCGCTCATCAACAACGCGGGGGCGAACCCGCCCAGCACGAGCCTGCTGGACGTGACCGAGGCGGGCATCCGGGCGAACATGGAGATCAACTTCTTCGGCCCGGTCCTCCTCGCCCGCGCCTTCGCACCGGTCCTCGTCGCCGCGCCGCGGGCCGTCCTCGTGGACGTGCTCTCGGTGGCGAGCTGGTACGGCTTCGGCGGCGTCTACAGCGCGGCCAAGGCCGCGCTCTGGTCGGCCACCAGCTCCCTGCGCCTGGAGCTGGCGCCCCGGGGCGTCCACGTGACGGGGGTGCACATGGGCTACGTCGAGACCCGGATGGCCGCGCACGCGGACGGGCCCAAGATGGCGCCGGCCGACCTCGTCACCAAGGTCTACGACGCCGTCGAGGCGGATGAGTACGAGGTCATCGGCGATGACCTGACCGCGCAGGTCAAGGCGGCGCTGAGCGCCCCGGTCGAGGCGCTCTACCCGGAGCTCCGCGGTGCCGGGAAGGATCCGGCCGCCGTGGAAGAATGAGCGCCGGCACATTCGAGCCCACTCAGCAGGAGCCCGCACAGCAGAGAAGGACGGCAGCCATGCCACTCGCTTCCAAGTCGCCCGGCAGGCGCGAGCGGAACAAGCAGGAGAAGCTCGACCGCATCACCGCCGCCGCCACTGAGCTCTTCGCCGAGCGCGGCGTCGACGAGGTCACCACCCAGGAGATCGCCGACAAGGCCGACATCGGCGCGGGCACGCTGTTCCTCTACGCCAAGACCAAGGGCGAGCTCCTGCTGCTCGTGCAGAACTCCACCTACGCCGACGCGCTCGACGAGGGCAGGGCCGCAGCCGAGAACCTCTCCGACCCGCTCGACGCGGTGCTGGCGATCGTCCGCCCGGTCGTGGAGTGCAACCGCAAGCAGGTCGACAACGGGCGGACCTACCTGCGGGAGATCGTCTTCGGCGACCCCGCCGAACCCCACCACCGCGACGCCCTCACCCTGACCGCGCAGACCGAGGAAGCGATCGCCGCCGTCCTTCGACGAGACGGGCGCACCAGCGCGAGCGACGCGGCGACCCGGGCGCACATCGTCTCGGCCATCATGTTCGTCAGCATGGCGGCCACGATCAACGTCGCCAGCCCGGTCGACGACGTCGTGCAGGAGATCCGGGACCAGGTCCGCGTACTCCTGGAGAAGTGACCCGGGGCGCGGCCCCCGGTCCGCAGAACACCCGAAACCCCGCCAAAAGCACAAGGCAATTCCGGATGGAGAAAACCGGACCCGTTCCGGGCGAGCAAATTTCATCCGGTGCGTAGGGTCGAGCACATTCATCGAGCCTCTACGATTCGGGGACTCAAGGAGTCTGGACCTCAAGTCGCGCACGTAACCGCACGTCATTACCGGGTTTCGGGAACATCTCCGCGGGGGCGGTCGTCCTTGGCTCGCGCGTGGTGGCTCTCGTCACGAGAGGGCGGACTCATACATGTCTCAAGTTGCACTGGCAGCCTGGAGGTTCAAGAGTCCGGGCAGCGCCGAGATCGCCTCACGGACCCTCCGACAGCTCGCCCGCGAGAGCCTGGTCGTCATCAACGATGCCGCGACCGTGGAGTGGGAGGCGGGCGCAGAGCGGCCCCGGACCTCCCAGCTCCAGCCGATCACCGACGCGGGCGCCCTCGGAGACGCCTTCTGGGGGAAGCTGTTCGGTCTCCTTTTTTTCGGCTCGCTGCTCGGCACGGACAACAACGCCCTGACCAGGGCCCTCATCGACGTGGGAATCGACGACGGCTTCATCAACCGGGTCCGGGACGAGATCACGCCGGGGACGTCGGCGCTCTTCGTCATGTCCTCCGACGCCGTCGTGCTCAAGATCCAGGACGCCTTTGCCCTCCAGGAGGTGCCTGAGCTCATCCTCACCAACCTTCAGCACCGGGCGGGACTGGGCAGGATCGTCTTCTGACGGCTGGCGATCGACCCAGCATCACGAGTCAGACGACGGAGATCCCGTCCCCGCGCATCTTCGCGCCCGTGACCAGGAGCAGGCTCACCGGTAACGGGTGAGGTCCGGGGCTCGCGGACGCGGTGGAGTGGCAGCGTCAGACCACTTCGCACGAAGGAGCCGCACATGGCCCAGACAACGCTCACCGTCTGGAAGTTCAGGAGCGCGGACGGTGCGGACACGGCCTCACAGACGATCCAGCAGCTCGCGAAGCAGAACCTCATCACGATCCACGACGCGGCGACCGTGCGATGGGAGACGGGGGCCAAGAAGCCCAAGACCCACCAGCTCGCCTCGATGACCGGCGCCAGGGCCCTCGGCGGCTCCTTCTGGGGGATGCTGTTCGGCCTCCTCTTCTTCGTCCCGCTGCTCGGTGCGGCGATCGGCGCGGCCACGGGCGCCCTGAGCGGCTCCCTCACGGACGTGGGGATCGACGACGGCTTCATCAACCGCGTCCGGGACGAGATCACGCCGGGGACGTCGGCGCTCTTCGTCATGTCCTCCGACGCCGTCGTCGACAAGATCCAGGACGTCTTCGCCGGCCAGGAGCCGCCCGAGCTCATCTTCACCAACCTCAGCACCGAGCAGGAGGCCGCGCTCCGCGAGGTCTTCGGCGAGGACTGACCCACTGATCAGGGAGTAATCATGAGTAGCGCAAACCCATCCGTACCCCAGCCGGTAGGCCCGGGGAACGTCCCCATGGGACCGTACGACCCCACCTACGGCGCCACGAAGTCCGTCGACATGACCGCCTCGGCGTTCGCGGGGACGGTGCTCATCACCGTGGCCGTGTTCCAGGTCCTCCAGGGGATCGCCGCGGTCGCCGCGGACGACGTGTACGTCACCGGGATCGAATACGTCTACCAGCTCGACGTGACGAGCTGGGGATGGATCCACATCGTCGTGGGCGTGCTCGCGCTCGTCGCGGGAGCGGGTGTGCTCGCGCGCCAGACCTGGGCATACGTGACCGGAATAATCCTGGCCGTCGTCGCGAGCCTCGCGAACTTTGCATTCCTGCCCTATTACCCCATTTGGAGCCTGGTAATTCTCGCCTTCAACATCGCGGTGATCTGGGCGTTGTCCTCCCTCCTCGCGCGAGGCGGTACATACTGACCACCGGGATACAGACGGGTGAAATTGTCCCCGCTCAGGCGGCAGACGGTATTTGCGCGCATCATGGGCAGTAAGCGCGAGAATGAATCCCTGACGCCCGGTCCTTGACGTCATGGAATGCGCGGACTCAGGTCCGTGACGACCCTTCGTCACGGACCGGCAGTTCGGGGGCGACTGCCACTTCGCCTTTCGAGTGGAGGACGCCGCGGATGCCTTCCGATCAGCGCCCCGCCGCCCGTCGTGGCGTCGCCCTCGCGTCGCGGGGGCCGCGGCTGACGCACGTGCCGCCCTCGCCGCACGCGCCGGCCGGGGCTCGCCGACCGGCCGACGACGGTCTCACGCCATGCCTGCCGCGGATCTACGTACCGCGGCTGCGCCTGTGGCAGCGGCTCGACGAGGCGGTCAAGGGTTCCGTCACCGTGCTCGTCGCCCCGGGCGGAGCCGGGAAGACGCTGGGCGTGGCCGGATGGCTGAGGCACGCGGCGCCGGCACCCGCCGAGGACGCCGTCTGGATCCGCGCCGACACCTCGTGGACGCCCGAACGCCTCGACGCCGCCCTCGACGGCCCCGGACCGCCTCAGGAACCGGGCACGTCGCCGCCCCTGGTCGTGGTCGACGACGCCCACCTGCTCCCGCCCGCAACGCTGCGCCGCATCGACGGGCGCCTCGGCACCGCCCCCGAGTCCATGCGGATCCTCCTGCTGAGCCACTGGGTCCTGCCACTGACCCGGCTCGTCCCGGAGCTCCTCGGCAACTTCACGTTCCTGCGGGGTGACCTGCTGCGGCTGACCGACACCGAGTGTGCTTCCCTCGTGACGGCGCACGCCCGAACCGACAACAAGCAGGTGATCGACGCCGTCAGGGAGCACGCCGACGGCTGGTGCGCCGCCGCCGTCCTGGCCGCCCGCAGCCTGAGCGCCGCACCGGACCAGGCGACCGCCGCCCGCCTGCTGGCCCACGACGTGATCCCGATCGCCGCGAGCGTGGCGGGCGAGGTCTTCAGCACCCTGACCCCGCGGCAGCGGCACCTGCTGCTGTGCATCGCCGGCGAGCGGATGGTCAGTGTGCCGACGGCGGCCCACCTCACGCACGACCAGCACGCGGGAGAGATCCTCGCCGAGCTGGAAAACACCGGCCTGCTGGTGATCCGTGAGGACCACCATGACTCGCCGGCCGTGGGCGGCTTCCGGGTCCATCCGCTCCTGGCGGAGGTGGTCCGGCACCGGCTTGCCGCCGGCGGCGTCGATGCGGCGCGCGCCCGCTCTACGGTGATCCGCGCCGTCCGGCTCGACATGGCGCGGGGCGACCTGTCCGAGGCCTTCGCCCGCCTCGTCCGCGTGGGAGCACCCAGCGAGGCCGCCGAAGTCCTCGCGCGCGACGGCATTCGCATGATGCTGAACCAGGGCGAGCGCGACGAGGTGGGCGAGTTCGTCCGGGCCGAGCCCGAGATCGTCGAGAGCCGTCCGGACGTCTGGTTCGCGATCGCCCTCGGCTGCTGGATCCGGGACGACGTCGAAGGGGCGCGTCACTGGGGAGAGCGGCTGCTGGATGCCCGGCGGGGGACGGCCCGCTCCTGGCGTGGCGCCCGTACGGACGATCTCGACGCGGCGGTCGCCTGTGTCCGGCTGTGGCGGGTCGCCCTGGGGCTCGAACCGGCCTACGCCGCCGTCGGCCACGCGAAGCGCGTTGTGGTCGCGTCGCAGACGCGCCCCGCCGTGCGCGAGGCAAACGCCGACGTCCTGCCCGTGCTGGCCAACGAGCTCGGGGTGGCGCAGAACTGGCTGGGTGAGCTCACCGAGGCCGAGACCAGCCTGACCCTCGCGATCAGCCTGTCGCGCAGCCAGGGACTCACGCCGCTCGGGACCTGCGCCCTGAGCCACCTCGCCTTCACCCAGTACATGCGCGGTCGCGAGAACGCGTGCGTCGAGCTCGCCAACGAGGTCCTCGTCGCCGCCGACGCCCCGGGGGCGCGGACGCTGCCGTTCGTCGCGACGCGGGCGGGCCTCGCTCAGCTCCTCGCGCGTCTGCTCGACGTCCCGACTCCGACCCGGCCGGCCGAGTCGCCGGTCATCGACGACCGCTGCCACGGCGCCGACCTGTGCACCCGCTTCTGGTTCCGCGTCCTGGGCGCCCGGCAGGAGGTCCTCGCCGGCAACGTGGCCGAGGCTCAGCGCATCCTCACCGGCCCCGGCGAGTGCCTGCGGCTGACGGACGACCAGCTTCCCGAGCACCTCCGGGTCGCGCTGCTCGTGGAGCGTGCGTTCGTCGCGACGCTGGCGAGCGACCGCGAGACGCTCAAGCTGCTGCACAGCACTCTCGACTCGCTCGGCGCGGTCGGCGAGGCGGCGCTCGTCCAGGGTCTCCGCGCAGACCGCGACGGCAACCGCCGGGGCGCGGCCGCCGCGTTCGAGGCCGCCGCGGCCGACGCCGCCTACTCCCAGCCGCCCACGCGCGCGCTCGCGCTGGTGTGCGAGGCGCAGCTGCACGACGCGCTGGGCGACCAGTCGCGCTCGCGGGACTGCCTCACGGACGCGATCCTGGTCACCGAGGCCCGCCGGAACGCCGTGCCCTTCCTCGGCTGGGCACGGCAGGGCACGCCTGTCGGGACGCTGCTGAGGCGGCTGGCCGAGCATCCGACCACCCCCTGGGTGCACGAGCTCACCGCGAGGGCGACCAGGCGGCCCGACGTGACTGCCCTCTTTGCCTCGACGACCGCGACGCCGCGCGAGCTCGACGACGTGAGCCACGCCCTCGTCCCGCCGGCCCTCAGCCCGCGCGAGCGGGAGGTCCTCAACGAGCTGGCCCGCGGCGCGACCTACGCGGACATCGCCGCCGCGCTGTTCGTCTCGGAGAACACCGTCAAGACGCACGTGTCGAGCCTGTACACCAAGCTGGCGGCGTCCCGCCGCAGCGAGGCGCTCAAGATCGCGCGGAGCTTCCACCTGCTCTGACGGCGGGGCGCGAGCGCCCCGGCTAGCCGTGACCGTTCTCGGCGAACACGGTGTCCCAGTCGTGCTTCATGCTGACGGTCGTCCAGCCGAGCCGCTGAGCCGTCGCCGTGATCGGCTCGCCGGCCGCGAAGGTCTGCGCCTCGCTGACGTACGCGAACTCCCGGTCCGGGTCGTCGTGATCGACCAGGAGCGACAGGTGCGGCCCGTCGGCAGCAGCGGCCCATTCGAGGAGCTCCGTGTCGCCGGCCGAGTTCCCCGCGGCCAGCACCGGAGGCCTGCCGAGATATGTCTGGATGTTCGTCACCTTGGTGGCGCCCTCGTTGACGTCGCCAAGAACACGGGCGGTGCGCTGGAGGGCCGGCCGTCCTGCGACGTCCTGCCCGAGCTCGTACGCGATCATGGTCCCGACCACTCGTTCGGGTGGCACGCCGTACAGCTCCCGGCTGACCGAACGGACGAACTCGGTGCCGCCCCCGGTCACGACGCCGATCGAGAAGTCCAGCTCCCGCAGTGCGTCGAGGAGCTCAAGCATCGGGCGGTAGCGGACCGCGCTCACGGAGCGGCCCAGGGTCGGGTGGGTGCTGGTGCGGAGGAACGTCCGAACCTCCTGTGTGAATGCACCGGGCTCGATGCCCTGGAAGAGGCCCGCCAGCGCCAGAGCGATGCGTTCGAGCCCGATCTCCCCGACCGCGGCGATGTCGCCTTCGAGCACTGCGCGGAACTCGGCCCCCTGGGCGAGCGTCGGATCCTCGCGGACCCGACGCCGCAGCGCGTCGAGGTAGAACTCGTACTGCACGTACGTCGGCCGCTCGCACCACAGCGTGCCGTCGTTGTCGAAGTAGGCGACCCGGTCCTCGGGATCGATCGACGCGGCGTCCGCGAGGAAGCCGAGCAGCGTGTCCCGGGTCCGGCCGGGCCGCCAGGACGGGAGTGGTTCGACGTCGGTCATGGCACAGCCCTCAGCAGACTGCGCCCGACGGCATGGCGGGGGCGATGTCGTCGCGGACGCAGCGGAAGCCCACGTGGCTCATCCCGGTGTCGACGGGCTGCGGCCGGCGCGCCGCGGGGCGGTAGCGGAGGCAGTAGGTGTCGGCGCAGAGGAAGGACCCGCCCTTGACGACCTTGCGCGGGACCGCGAACTGCGGCTGGCGCGGGTCGCGGCTGGCCTCGGCGTCCCCGCCGCGGGGGTTCACGGGTGCGCAGCACGGTTCGGGCACGGCGTCCGTGTGCCGGTCGGTCCACCAGTCGTCGGTCCACTCCCAGACGTTCCCCGCCATGTCGAACAGGCCGTACCCGTTCGGCGGGAACGACCCGACCGGCGCAGTGCGAGACCAGCCCGACTCGCCGGTGGACCGCCACGGGAAATCGGGCCCGTCCCAGGTGTTCGCCAGGATGCTGCCCGCGGGCCGGGGCTCGTTGCCCCAGGTGAACACCGCGCCCTCCAGACCGCCCCGGGCCGCGTACTCCCACTGGGCCTCCGTCGGCAGGTCGACGCCTGCCCACGCGGCGTAGGCCGCGGCGTCCTCATGGGCGACCTGGACCACCGGGTGGTCCCCGCGGTCGTCGATCCCGGAGCCGGGCCCCTCCGGACGGCGCCAGGACGCGCCCGGGACCCAGGCCCACCACTGGCTGAGGTGCCGCAGGTCGACCGGCCCGGAGGTCGGGGTGAACACCATCGACCCGGGCGCGAGGTTCTCGGGCGGCGCGCCCGGATAGAGCGCCGGGTCCAGCGGACGCTCGGCCACGGTCACGTATCCGGTGGCCGCGACGAACGCGTCGAACTGCGCGTTGGTCACGGCGAACCGGTCGATCCGGAACCCGTCCACCCGCACGGGGTGCGCGGGCGTCTCCTCGGGATAGTGGTCGTCGGAGCCCATCCGGAACACCCCGCCGTCGAGCCGGACGACGTCGGCGGCGCGGGCGTCGTCCGCTGGACCGGCACCGTGCGAGCGAAGTTGGCCGGTGTGCGCCGTCATGCGCTCGGGACGCCCGACTCGAGCTTGGCGAGCACCTGGTCGATGTTGAACGTCGCCGGCTTCTGGCGGGCGGGAAACTCCTTCAGCGTGGTCAGCATCTGGCCCACGTACGCCTGCGCCGGAACGAGGAGCCAGACGTGGTCCAGCATCCAGTCGAAGTAGCTGTTGGAGGTGATGTCGGCGCGCTCGAACGGGTCGGTCCGCAGGTTGAAGATCTTCGGAGCACGCAGCTCCACGTAGGGTTCGAGCCAGATGTCGAGGGTGCCGGCGGCGCGCTGCTCGAGGAAGATGAACTTCCAGTTGTCGAAGCGCAGCCCGGTGAGGTCTCCGTCGTCGGAGACGTAGAAGAAGTGCCTGCGCGGTGACTCGGCGGTCCCACCGGTCAGATAGGCGAGCTGGTCGTGGCCGTCCAGGTGCACCTTGTACCGGGTGCCGGCGAGCTCGGTGCCCTCCTTGAGCTTGTCCGCTATGGCGGGCTCGCCAGCCGCCGCCAGCAGCGTCACGAACCAGTCGTTGTGGCTGAAGAGCCCGTTGAGCACGGTGCCCGCCGGGATCCGGCCTGGCCAGCGCACCATCGCCGGGACGCGGTAGGCGCCCTCCCAGTTGGAGTTCTTCTCGTTGCGGAACGGCGTCATCCCGGCGTCGGGCCAGCTGTTCATGTGCGGGCCGTTGTCCGTGGAGTAGATGACTATCGTGTTCTCGGCGATGCCGAGCCGGTCCAGCTCGTCCAGCAGGCTGCCGACGACGTCGTCGTGGTCGAGCATCGTGTCGTGGTACTCCGACTGCCACCGGCCGGCCCGCCCCTTGCTCTCCGGCTTGCCATGGGTGCGGAAGTGCATGTGCGTCGAGTTGAACCAGACGAAGAACGGCTGGTCGCTGCCGGCCTTGTCCCGCATGAAGGCGAGCGCCGCGTCACGGAACTCGTCGTCGACGGTTCGCATGCGCTCGCGGGTCAGCGGGCCGGTGTCCTCGATGCGCTGCGTGCCGTCCCCGTTCGCCCACGTGTGGAGCACCCCGCGCGGACCGAAGTTCTTGCGGAAGTCGGGGAACTCCTCCGGCGTCGGGTAGTCGTCCAGCTCCGGCTCCTCCTCGGCGTTGAGGTGGTAGAGGTTGCCGAAGAACTCGTCGAATCCGTGCATGGTCGGCAGGTGCTCGTCCCTGTCGCCGAGGTGGTTCTTGCCGAACTGGCCGGTCGCGTAGCCCTGCTCCTTGAGCGCCGTGGCGATCGTCGGGTCCTCGGGCTGCAGACCGACCTTCGCGCCCGGCATGCCGACCTTCGTCAGCCCGGTCCGGTACGGGTTCTGCCCGGTGATGAACGCCGCCCGGCCGGCGGTGCAGCTCTGCTCCCCGTAGTAGTCGGTGAAGAGCGCGCCCTCTGCGGCTATCCGGTCGATGTTCTCCGTCCGGTAACCCATCACCCCGGCGGAGTAGGCGCTGATGTTGGTCATCCCGATGTCATCGCCCCAGATGACGAGGATGTTCGGCGTATCGGCCATGACGTCTCCCCCTGAGTCGGCGATGCGAGCTGCCCGATCTCATGCTCGCCGGGGCGTTGACGCCCTGCCTCCCCCAGAACGGGTGAAGGGCCCTGCACGCCCTGTCCCGTCGCCCGCTGGGACCGCCGCAGCGACGGGTCAGGCGTACGGGCCACTCCTGTGACCCGTACGCCTGGCCCGACGCGGGCGGCGCCGTCTACTCGTAGCGCAGCGACGAGATCGGGTCCTGCCTGGCCGCCCGCAGGGCGGGCAGCGTGCCGGCCAGGAACGCGATGGCCATCACGCCCAGGACGACGGCGGCGACCGTGACCGGCTCGAAGGCGATCAGCGTCAGCCCCGGGAGGTTCGCCAGGAGGTCCCCGGAGATGCCGCCGACGAGCTGCCCGACGCCGATCGCGGCCAGCACGCCCAGGGCGCTGCCGACCAGGCCGATGACCACCGCCTCGATGCTGAACAGGGAGAAGACGCGGCCGCTGGAGAGCCCCATCGCCTTCATGAGCCCGACCTCGCGCGTGCGCTCCTGGACCGCCATGAAGAGGGTGTTGACGATCCCGATGCCCGCGGCGATCAGCGCGATCACGGCGAACCCGTTCAGGACGAGCACAATCGCGTCGATCACCGAGGTGATCGTGCCGAGCTGGTCCTCGAGGGTGCTGGCGGTGTAGCCGGCGTCCTCCAGCCGGTCCTTCAGGGCCTGGGTCGCCTCGTCGCCTGCGGCGGCGTCGAACGTGACCGAGGCCTGCGCGTAGCGCGTGGCCTCCGCCTCGGGCGCGCCAGTGGTCTGCAGGTCGTAGAGCTTGTTGGTGAGGGTGTCGTTCGGAATCGCGCCGGACATGCTGATCACGCCGGGCTCGGCGACGCCGACGACGGTCGCCTCGGTCGTCACCTGGGTTCCGGTGCCGTCGGTGACGGCCAGCACGACGGTCTGCCCGACGGCGTCCCCGGCGGTGCCGAGGTCCAGCGGCTCGAGGTAGCTCTCGGGCAGCACGAGCTCGGGGTCGGCGGCGTCGAGGTCGACCTGCTGGCCGGCCGCGAGCTCGACCTTCATCCCGGGCACGAACTGGGAGACCGCGAGCTGGTACTTGTCCCCGTCGTCGTACTGGACGTAGTCGGTGGTGATGTTCTTGACCGGCTCGATGCTCTGCACGCCGTCGATTCCGGCGATGGTGTCGATGTCGTCGTCGGTCAGGGCGGTCGCCGTCGTTCCGGGCGGTCCCTCGGCGGCGATCTGGTTGGGGTCGTACTCGACGGGGCCGCCGTCGGTGGGCTCGGTCTCGCTCGCCTTGGTGACGGTCATGACGTCGTCGACCCCGACGGAGGCGACCGTGTCGTCGATGTACTGGTTGATGCCGGTGCCCAGGCCGTTGGTCAGGGACAGCGTGAAGGCGCCGATGAAGATGGCGAGCACGGTCAGGCTGGTCCGCAGCCTGGACCGGAAGGCGTTGCGGAAGGCGGTGGTGACGATGTCGACGGTCTTCATGCCGCCACCCCCGCGGGCGAGGCGATCAGGCCGTCGCGGATGTAGATGCTGCGGTCGCAGCGGGAGGCGAGGTCCTCGTCGTGCGTGACGACGACCAGGTTGATGCCCTGGCGCCGGTTGAGGTCGAAGAGGATGTCCTCCACTACCGCGCCGGTGGCCGTGTCCAGGTTTCCGGTCGGCTCGTCGGCGAAGATCACGCGCGGCTGGTTGATCAGTGCCCGCGCGATGACCACGCGCTGCTTCTGCCCACCGGACAGGTCGTTGGCCTTGTTGCCGGCCTTGTCGTCCAGCTCGAGCTGGGCGAGGGCGGCGATCCCGCGGGCGGTGCGCTCGCGCCGCGAGACCCCGGCGATCTTCAGCGGGAGCGTCACGTTGTCCAGGACGCTGGCCTGGGCGTTGAGGAAGAACTGCTGGAAGACGAACCCGAAGGCGCTGTTCCGGGTCTGGTTGAGCTGCTTGGCGGAGAGCTTGGACGTGTCCGTCCCGTCCAGGGTGATGGTCCCCGACGTCGGCCGGTCGAGCAGGGCGAGCAGGTGCATCAGGGTCGACTTGCCCGAGCCGCTCTTGCCGATGATCGCTATGGACTCGCCCTGGGCGATGTCCAGGTCCATGCCCTTGAGCGCCTCGAAGGCGCTCGGGCCGGACCCGTAGGTCTTGTGCAGGTTGCTGACGGAAAGCAGTGGGGATGCCACGTCGGCCGCCTCTCTCGTGTTGCCGGAGGTGTTGACGTGACCAACTCTCGTCCTCGATGGGCCCGCGCGAATCAGTCCAGCGATGACTCTTGTGTACCGCGCTGGTAGTACTCCCGGATACCACCCGGGCGGGACGCGCGGGCATGTCGCGTGCGGGATGCTTGGCATGGCGCCGCGAGCAAGGGGGACGAGATGCCACGAAGCAACGAGGTGTGGCTGGGCCCTGTGCCCCGCCCCCCGGCATGGGTCGGCCACGCCGTCGCGTCCGCCGTCGTGGTGGGTGCAGGCCCCCTCCCGGTCAGCGAGGACGTGGGCGTCGAATGGCACGGCGACGTCGTCGCGATCACGCTCGTCGCGGCCGCGCTGCTCCTCCTGCGCCGCCGGCTGCCCGTCACCACCGTCGCGGCGATCGTGGGCCTGGTCTGGCTGACCGTGCCGCTCGGGCTGTTCAACCCCGGGGTCGTGCTTGCGGCGGCGATCGCCGCGTTCACCGCTGCCGGCAGGCTGCCCCGCCGGCGAGCCCTGTGGGTGGTCCTCTCCGCCGGCGTCCTCGTGGGGGTCGCGGGCGGCATCGCCGTCGGGCGCGGAGCCATGCAGTTCCTGCTCCTCATCCTGCTCTTCGGCGCGCTGGGCGACCTGGGCCGGGTCCAGCGCGAGCGGTTCCTCGCCATCACCGAGCGAGCCGAGCGCGCCGAGGCCACCCGGGAGGCCCTCGCCCACCAGCGGGTCGCGGAGGACCGGCTCGCCATCGCCCGCGACCTGCACGACGCCGTCGCGCACCAGATCGCCGTCATCAACCTGCACGCCGGTGTCGCGTCGTCCGCGCTGCGCGAGCGGCCGGACGACGCCCAGCACTCGCTCGCCGTCATCCGCGGCGCCTCCAGGACCGTGCTCGCGCAGATCGGCGACCTGCTGGCCACGCTGCGTGACCCCGGCTCGTCGGGTACCGGGCCGGTCAGCCTGGCCCAGCTCGACGACATCCTGCGGGAGTTCCGCGGGCACGGCCTCGACGTGACGGTCCGCCGGCTCGGCGAGGCGCGCGAGCTGCCTGCTGCCGTCGACGTCGTCGCGCTGCGCGTCATCCAGGAGGCGCTCACCAACGCCCACAAGCACGGCACCGAGCACCGCGCGCACGTCGTCGTCCAGTACGTGCCGGGCAGGCTGCACCTCACCGTGTCCAACCCCATCCCCGCCCTACCCGCCCAGTCCGCCCAGCCCGCCCGCTCCGCCCAACCGGGCCCGACGGCGGCGGACGGCGCCGCGGCCGGTCACGGCCTCGTCGGGGCGCGCGAGCGCGTGGAGTCGGTGCGCGGCACGCTCCGCTACGGCCGGACCGGGCTGAGCACCTGGCAGCTCGACGTCGACCTGCCGACCGACCCGCGCAGGCCCGACGCCGAGGCGCCCGCCGCCGTACCGCCCTCAACCGGAGAAGGTTCATGATCTCGGTCCTCATCGCGGACGACCAGGCGCTCATCCGCTCGGCGATCGCCGACCTCATCACGCACAGCGGCGACCTCGCGATCGCGGGCGAGGCCGCCGACGGGCACCAGGCGCTGGCCCTCGCCCGCGAGCGCCGTCCGGACCTCGTCCTGATGGACATCCGCATGCCGGGCATGGACGGCATCGCCGCGACGCGCGAGATCTGCGCGGACCCGGACCTCTCGGCGGTGCGGGTCCTGGTGCTGACGACGTTCGAGGAGGACGAGTACATAGTGGCGGCGCTGCGCGCGGGGGCGAGCGGCTTCATCGGCAAGGGGGCGGAGCGCGAGGAGATCGCGGCCGCGATCCGGGCGGTGCACCGGGGTGATGCGCTCCTGTCCCCCACGGCGACCCGCACCCTGATCGACCGGTACGTGCACTCGGCCCGCCTGCACACGAGCGAGCCGCCGCGTGCGCTGGACGATCTGACGGAGCGCGAGTCGGAGGTGCTCGCGCTGGTGGGCACGGGCCGGTCCAACGGCGATATCGCGGACCTGCTGGCGATCTCGCCGCACACCGCCAAGACGCACGTCAACCGCATCATGACAAAGCTGAACGCCCACGACCGCGCGCAGCTAGTCATAGCGGCGTACGAGAACGGCCTGGTCCAGCCGGGCGGCCGCTAGCCCCTTGGTTGTGGGCGCTACTCCCAGACGGCGATGCTGCGGCGGACCGGGACGGTGCCGTCGTCCGCGGCGAAGAGCTCGGGTGAGCGCCGGCGGGTCTTCTCGATGTCGTCGAAGACGGCGCGCAGGTGGGACCGCAGGCTGGTGCGTGCGCCGGAGATGTCGCCGGCCACCACCGCGTCGAGGATGGCGTGGTGCTCGTCGACGAACCGGTCCATGCCGTTGGTCTCGTGCAGGCCGAGGCGGCGCGCCCGATCCAGGTGTCCCTTGGCCGCGACGACTGTCGACCAGGCGCTGCCGTGCCCGCTGAGGCGCAGCAGCCCGTGGTGGAATGCCTCGTCGAGCCCGAAGAACGTCTCGAGGTCGAGGCCGGGCGCCCGCTGCTGCTCCAGGTTGGTTCGCAGCTCGGCGAGCAGGTCGGGGTCGAGGGTTGCCGGGATGTCGTCGAACGCGGCCAGCTCTACGGCCTCGCGGAGGAACTGAGCGTCCGCGACGCGCGCGGCGTCGACCCGGGACACGAAGGACCCGACCTTGGGGAACACCCGGACGAGGCCCTCCTCGCCGAGCAGGATCAGGCTCTCGCGGACGGGCGTGCGGCTGACCCCGAGGGATGCGGCGAGCTCGTTCTCCGACAGGGAGGCGCCGGGCGGCAGCTCGAGGGTCAGCACCTTGCGGCGCAGCGTCTCGTAGACGACGCGTCGGTTGGACCGGTTCGAGACTTGCCCCATGCGAAGGAGTCTCCCACACCGGGGCGGTTGACACGCCTTGTCGACGCTGCTTACATACAAGCGCTGCCACACATCGGCCGTCGGGCCGTCGGACAACGACGTCAGTCAAGAAGGCAAGGAGCATCCCCATGGCGGACATCGCTATGACACCACCAGGAAACGCAGTCACCCGGTCGACCAAGGACCTCACCAAGGCGGCCGTGTCCGGCTGGCTCGGCACGGCCATGGAGTTCATGGACTTCCAGCTGTACTCCCTGGCGGCCGCGATCGTCTTCAACCAGATCTTCTTTCCCGGCGTCAGCCCGGCGATCGCCCTCATCGCCGCGATGGCGACCTACGGGGTCGGGTACGTGGCGCGGCTCGCGGGCGCCGTCTACTTCGGCCGGATGGGCGACCGGATCGGACGGCGCAGGGTGCTGTTCCTGACGATCGCCCTGATGGGCGTGTCGACGACGCTGATCGGCGTCCTGCCGACGTACCAGACGATCGGCATCACGGCGCCGATCCTGCTGGTTCTGCTGCGCCTGGTGCAGGGCTTCGGCGCCGGGGCGGAGATCGCGGGCGCCACCGTCATGCTCGCGGAGTACGCGCCCGTCAAGCGGCGCGGCCTGGTCGCCTCGCTGGTCTCGCTCGGCACCAACTCCGGGACCCTGGCGGCGTCGGCCCTGTGGGCGCTGCTGCTGGTCGTGCTCAGCGAGGAGCAGCTCCTGAGCTGGGGCTGGCGGCTGCCGTTCCTGCTCAGCTTCGTCCTGATGATCTTCGCGGTCTGGATCCGCCGGAACGTGAAGGAGAGCCCGGTCTTCGAGGCCCGGCCCGACGTGGTCGACGGCGTCGCCCTCACCCGCGCCGAGGTCAAGGAGGCCGACGCCGCACCGGTGCTCGAGGCCGCCCTGGCGCAGCGCAAGGGCAAGGCGTTCTTCCTGGCGCTGGCCCTGCGGTTCGGCCAGGCCGGCAACTCCGGGCTGGTGCAGACCTTCCTGGTCGGCTACATAGCCACCAGCCTGGCCATGGACCGGGCCCTGCCCACCGAGGCGATCATGTGGGGCTCCATCGTGGGCTTCGTGACCGTGCCCCTGGTCGGCCTGCTGGGCGACCGCTTCGGCCGGCGCTCGATGTACACCGCGCTGTCCCTGCTCACCATCGCGTTCGCGTTCCCGATGATGCTGATGATCACCAGCGGCAGCACGGCGGCGCTCCTGTTCGGCATGATCGCCGGCCTGAACCTGGGCGTCCTGGGCCTGTTCGCCCTGGAGAGCGTGACGATGGCCGAGCTGTTCGGCGCCCGGACCCGGTTCACCCAGCTCGCGCTCTCCAAGGAGATCGGCGGCATCCTCGCCACCGCGATCGGGCCGGTCGTCGCCGCGTCGCTCACCGCAGCCACCGGCAGCTGGTGGCCGATCGCCGCGATGCTCGTCGTCTACTCGACCATCACCCTGGTGGCCGCCCGCCTCGCCCCCGAGACCCGGGGCCGCGACCTCGTCCAGCTCGAGGACGCCGCATGAGGGCGGTAGTCGTGCACGGCGCCGGCGACCTCCGGGTCGAGGAGCGCCCCGACCCCGTTGCCCGGCCCGGCGAGGTCGTCGTCGCGATGGAGTGGGGCGGCGTCTGCGGGTCGGACGTGTCCTACTGGAAGCACGGCGCCTCGGGCACCGCCGTCCTGCGCGACCCGCTCGTCCTCGGCCACGAGGTGGCCGGGCGGGTGGTCACGAGCGGGCCAGGGGTCCACGGCTGGGACCCAGGGCTGCCCGTCACCGTGCACCCGGCGCGGGCCGCGGCGGGATCCGTCCTGCCGCAGCGGCTCGCCGGACGGACCAACCTCCACTCCCAGGTCAGGTACTTCGGGTCGGCGGCCTTCCACCCGCACACCGACGGCGGGTTCAGCGAGCTGCGGGCCGTCCCTGCCGAACAGCTGCGCAAGCTGCCCGACGGCGTCAGCACGGAGCACGGTGCCCTCGCCGAGCCGCTGGCCGTGGCGATGCACGCGGTCAACCGCGCGGGCGACGTCCGCGGCCGCGACGTCGTCGTCAACGGCGCCGGGCCGATCGGCTGCCTCGTCGTGGCCGCCGCGAAGTTCCGCGGCGCCGCGTCGGTCACCGCCGCCGACGTCTCGCCCAGCTCCCTGGCAGTGGCCAAGGAGCTGGGCGCAGACCGGGTGCTCGACGTCGGCCACGGCGACCGCCTGCCCGACGACTGCGAGCTCGTCTTCGAGGCCTCCGGAGCCCCCGCGGCCCTCGGCGGCGTGCTGCGGGCCACCGCCCGCGGCGGAACCCTCGTCCAGGTCGGCAACCTCCCCGGCTCCGCCGCCCCCGCGGTCCTCGGCGACCTCGTCACCCGCGAGATCACCTGGATCGGCGCCTACCGGTTCGTCGAGGAGATCAGCGACGCCCTGGGCGCCCTGCGCGACGGGCTCGACGTGTCCGGCGTGGTCACCCACCGCTTTGACATCGGCCAGGCCGGCGAGGCGCTCGCCGCGGCGGCGGGACCGGGGAGCAGCAAGGTGATGATCCGGCTCTCCGCCACCTGATCGCCACGCCTGAAACCCCAGCGCTCGCCGGGGCCGCTGTGGCATCGTGTCCGTGGATGCCGCGGCCTGAAAGGGGACGATCAATGCGTGGTACGGATCTGCTGGTGGACGCGTTCGGCCGGATCCAGAAGACGGTGCACAGCTCGGTCATGGGGCTGACCGCGGACGAGCTCGCGTACCGCGTCGACGACGGCGCGAACTCGATCGTCTGGCTCGTCTGGCACCTGACCCGGGTCCAGGACGACCACATCGCCGACGCCGCGGGCACCAGCCAGGTCTGGTCCGACGACGGCTGGGACCGCAGGTTCGGCCTGCCGTTCCCGGCGGAGGACACGGGCTACGGGCACGACGCCGACGACGTCGCTGCCGTCCGCGTACCGTCCGGCGACCTGCTCACGGGGTACCACGACGCCGTGCACGACCAGACGGTGCGGTACCTGGCCCGCCTGTCCGACGACGATCTCACGCGGGTCGTCGACGAGTCGTGGAACCCGCCGGTCACGCTCGGCGTCCGGCTGATCAGCATCATCAACGACGACATGCAGCACGCCGGCCAGGCGTCGTACGTCCGGGGTCTCGCGCTGCGGCGACGCTGAGACCGACCAAATCGTGCGTCAACGCAAATCGTGCGATTCATCGCGCGCGCCCCCGACCCCGGTGGAATTATCCCGTGCGGGAAGGGGGCAGACCGGTATGACTGCCGCAAGCGAGGCACGGTTCGACGACTGGGTGGTGCACCGCCCGAACGTGGTGCGTTCCGTCGCAGCACGCGTGCCCGGCATCGACGCCGAGGAAGCCGCCAGCCGCGCCCTCGAGAAGATGGTCCGCCTCGTCTCCACCGGCACCACCATCGAGGACCCCGCCCCCTACTGGCGACGAGCCGCGGTCAACGAAGCCATCTCCATGACCCGCGAGGCCGGACGCACCCGCCCGGTCGAGGACGACACCCTCGACGGCCTCACACCCCCAGTCGCCGGCGCCGAACGCCAGGCCGACGTCACCATGCTCCGCTCCGCCCTGTCCAAGCTCGCCGACGACGACCGCAAGATCCTCTTCGACCGCCACGTCCATGACAGGGCCGTCACCGACATCGCGGGCGACCTCGGCGTCCGACCCCACGCCGTGACCATGCGGCTGCGCCGCGCCGAGGAACGCCTCGCCGGAGCGTTCGCCGCCGCCCATGCCCAGGCCGTCAACGAACCCGAGTGCCGCACCACCCGCGCCGCCATGCACGACTACCTCAAGGGCCGCCTCCTGCCCCGCCGCCGAGGCCACGTCGAAGCGCACATGGACGGCTGCGCGGAGTGCACCCGGGCCTTCATGGACGTGCGGGAGGTCTCCTGGATGCTCCGTGACCTCGGCCAGCACCTCGTCGCTGGTGCCGTGGCCACCGGCGCGCTGGGCGCACTGGGCGCCGGTGCCGCCGCCGGGGCGGGGGCGGCCGGCGCGGGCGCGCCGAAGCCTTCGTTCGGCAAGCAGGAGGCGGCCATCGCGGCGGCTGTGCTTGCCGCGCTCGGGATCGGCGGCGGTGCCGCGGCCCTGATCGCAAACCAGCCCGACGATCCCCCCGCTGCCGAATCCGCCGCCAACCCCGGGGCCGGCGGAGGCGGCGGTGCAGGCAGCGGCGGTGCGGGCAGTGGCGAAGGCGGAGGCGGCGGTGGTGCAGGCAGTGGCGGTGGAGCCGACACGGACGGTGGCGCTGCGAGCGGTGGAGCAGGCGGTGCGGACGGCGGGGCCGGAAGTGGCGCTGCGGACCGCGGGGCCGACAGCGGCGCAGGCGACAGCGCCAGTGGCACCGACGGCGGGACAGATGCCGCCGACGGCAAGGTTGGCAGCACTAGCGGAGACAGCGACAGCGACGGCGACGGAGAGGGAGGCAGCGACGGAGACAGCAGCAGCGGTGGCTCTGCAGAGGGACCGGCCGACGAGGACGACGCCCAAGCGGCCGGGGCGACGCCGGACGAGGCGGAGCAGCCGCCCGCCCCGCCGTCGGACGCCGGACCGAACCACGCGTCCGAGGAGGATCCCGAGTCGGGCTCACCATCCGGGACTGACCCGTCTGACACCGGTCCTGGAGGCAGCGCGTCCGGCAACGAAGGCGAGAACGGCAGCGACGATGGCGAGGCACCGAGCACCGGCAACGGCGCGAACCCGGGTCTAGGTGATGCGCTGACGAACTGGTTCGCCGAGCTCGGCATCCCGAGGGGCGCATCCGAGGAGGGCAGCGGGTCGGACGCGTCGCCCGGAGCCGACCCGTCCGACGGCGCCGCAGGCGACCAGTCCGGCACCGACGACACCGACGACACCGACAACGGTGGCGGTCGCGGTGGCAGCAACGACACCGACGGCACCGACGGCCGTGGCGGCAACGCCACCAACGACGAGGACGCCGGTAGCGAAGGGTCCACCACCGCCGACGGCGCGAGGCCCGGCATCGGCGCCGAGCTGACGAGCTGGTTCGCCAGGCTCGGCGTCGCAGGCATACCTGCCTTCCTGCTGATCGTCTTCATCCTGTGGCTCTGGGAGCGCTGGACCCGCAGCACCGACTGAGCGGCGTCTGCCGCGCGCGGACGGGCTGGGGTCGACACCCTGCCGAAGGTCCGCTTCCACACACGATCCGGAATGCGTGGAGCGCTCATTTCAGGCCAGATCGCGTTGGAAGCGGCCCGCGAGCGCGACAACGTGCGGTCCGACGTCGGACGCTCGCCGACGCCGACGCCGACCGGATCGAGGCCCTCGGCGTTGAGGTCATCCGAGCGCCCCTCACCTGACCACGTCCGTGCCGGGCCCACGGGTCACCAAGGTGACCTGTGGGCCCGACACGTCACCGGAACAGCCCGCTGTAGGCGTTCAGGGCCGGCTGGCCGCCCAGGTGGGCGTAGAGGACGGTGGACGTGTCCGGGATCTCGCCACTGGTGACGAGGTCGATCAGGCCGGCCATCGACTTGCCCTCGTAGACCGGGTCGATGATGACGCCCTCGAGCCGGCCGGTGAGCCGGATCGCGTCGAGCGTCGACTCCACCGGGATCCCGTACAGGTCCCCGGCCCATCCGGGCAGGACGGTGATCTCGTCGTCCCGCAGCGGCCGCCCGACGCCGATCAGCTCGGCCGTCGCGCGTGCGATCCGCGCGACCTGGTCCCGGGTCTCGTCGAGCTTCGCGCTGGCGTCGATCCCGATCACCCGGCGCGGCCGGCCGCCCGCCTCCTCGAGCGCGGCGAACCCGGCGATCATGCCGGCGTGGGTCGAGCCGGTGACCGCGCAGACGACGACGGTGTCGAAGAAGACGCCCAGCTCACGTTCCTGCTCCTGGACCTCGTACGCCCAGCGCGCGAACCCGAGGCCGCCGAGCCGGTGGTCGGAGGCCCCCGCCGGGATCGGGTAGGGCGTGCCGCCCCGCTCCCTCACCTCGTCGATCGCGCGGGTCCAGGAGTCCTTGAAGCCGATGCCGAAGCCGGCCGGGTCGAGCCGGACCTCCGCACCCATGATCCGGCTGAGCATGATGTTGCCGACGCGGTCGGCGAGGGGGTCGGGCCAGTCGACCCAGTTCTCCTGCACCAGCACCGCCTTGAGGCCCAGCGAAGCGGCCACCGCGGCGACCTGACGCGTGTGGTTGGACTGGTACCCGCCGATCGACACCAGCGTGTCCGCGCCCTGCGCGAGCGCGTCCGGGACGATGTACTCCAGCTTGCGGGTCTTGTTTCCGCCGTACGCGAGGCCCGAGTTGCAGTCCTCCCGCTTGGCCCAGACCGACGCGCCCCCGAGGTAAGCGCTCAGCCGCGGCAGCGGATGGACCGGGCTCGGTCCGAAGGTCAGCTGGTGGCGGGGGAAGTCGGACAGAGCCATGGTTACTCCTCGTCGGTGGGCAGGGTGTGCCAGGTGTCGAAGGCGACCGCCGCCGCCCGGTCCGCGTCCCCGGCGGCACACAGCCGGATCAGCTCGTCGTGCCGGGCGAAGGACGCGCGCCCATCCAGTGAGGAGAACCGCAGTCGTTCCGCGCGGCGCAGTACCGGCGTGAACTGGTCGAGGACCGAGACCAGCGCCCGGTTCGTCGCGACCGCCACGGGGACGCCGTGCAGGGCGTCGTCGGCGCGCATCGCCGCATCGACGTCGCCTTTGTCGATCGCCGTGCGGAACTGGCGGTTGGCCTCGCGCATGGCTTCGAGGTCGTCCTCCGTGAGGCTTCCGACCGCCTCCCGCACGGCCACCCCGTGCATCGCGGCGACCACGTCGCGGGCGTCCCGGACGGCGCGCAGGTCCAGCGAGCTCACCGCCGTCGAGCGGCCGGGCCGGGCCACGACCAGCCCGGCTTCCGCCAGGCGGAGCAGCGCCTCGCGCACCGGGGTGCGGCTGACCCCGAGCCCGGCCGCGAGCTCGGCGTCGCGCAGCTGCTCCCCCGGCGCGAGGCTGCCGTCGACGATGGCGTCACGGAGGCGGCCGTAGACGTCGTCACGCAGGAGACGACGATCGATCGCCGGCGCGTTCTCCGGAATGGGCATGCAATATATTACATACCGATCGCGCCCGCCGAGCAAACGCGTAAGCTGGTCGCCACGGTCGGTGCGGCCCCGCCCGGCCGGCCGTGCGCGATAGCCTGGCCGGATCACCACCTCCCCCACGCCCCGTCCCGAGACCGCGGGCGATCTGCTCACCCTCGCGGTCGGCGACCTGGTGCGCCAGATCCAGGACGGTGTCCCGGCAGCGCTGGCCGACGAGCCCGACGCCGTGCACGGCCTGCGCACCTCGGTGCGTCGCCTGCGCAACGTCCTCGCCGCGTTCCGCAGGTACCTCGACAAGGACGCGGCCGCCAAGCTCCGGTCCCGGCTCAAGGAGTGGGGCGACGTGCTGGGCCAGGCGCGCGACCTGGAGGTCCGGGCGGAGCAGGCCGCAGCGGCCGCGGACGCCGTCGGCCTCCCCGATGCTGCCCGCTCCGCGCTGGTCGACCCGCTCCGGGCAGCGCAGGCACAGGCGCACGCCGACGCGGTCCGCTGGACCCGCTCACGCCGGAGCCGCGACCTCGCCAGGCTGCTGGCCGAATGGGCCGCAGCACCCCGGCTCGGCGAACGAGCGTCGCGGCCGGCGAAGAAGGCGGCACGCCGGGCCGTGCGCCGTCAGACCGCCCGCACGCTCGACGCCGCCCGCCGGCTCGGGGATCCCGAGACCGCCCACGAGCTGCGGAAGGCCGCGCGCCGCCTGCGGCACACGTGCGACGCGATCACCCAGGCGCCCGTCGGGCTGCTCGGCAGCAGGACCAAGGACCTCGGCGCCGCCGGCCACCGGATCCAGTCCGTGCTCGGCGACCACCGCGACGCCCTGCTGCTGGCCGACCACGTCCGCGAGCACGCGGACGGTTCCGAGGCGTACGACACCCTCGTCGACCTCTCCCAGGAACGCGCGCTCACCGCCCTGGCGGAGCTGCCGACCGCGCTCGGCGAGCTGGAGGCGTGCGCGCGCTCGTGAGGGCCGGTTGCCCGCGGGCGAGCGATCCGGTCGACGGCCGGCCAGGTCGGCGGCAGCCGGGTCAGGGCTCCGCCACCGCCGCGGCGAGCCGCTCCGCGAGCGCCTTGACCGCTTCCCGCAGCTCGGGCCCCTCCTCCACCCGGAAGGGGAAGGGCACGGTCGCGAGCCACTCCCCCGCGTACATCGCCGGGTTCCGTGTGGTGCCCACCAGCACGCACCCCTCGCCCGACGCCTCGAGCCGCCCCATCTGCGCCCCGACCCAGGGCGCGACGTCGGCGAGCGGGGCGTCGAACACGACGCGCGTGGCGAACTGCCACCCGGTGCCGAGGTGCTCCTCGAGCGCGGTCACGGGGTCGAGGTCGGCGGGCGGTTCGAACCCCTGGTTCGTGTGCTCGACGGCGAGGACCCGGTCGACGCGGTAGGTGCGAACGGCGCCGGCGCGGTGGGAGTGGCACAGGAGGTACCAGCGCCCGTAGCGGACGACGACGGCCCAGGGATCGACCTCGGCGACCCACTCGCTGCCGGACTCGCCCCGGTAGGTGACCAGCACGCGCCGTCGGGCGGCGATGGCCGCGACGAGCGCACTGGTGATGGCGGTGTCCGGGCGGGCGGCGTACCGGTCGGGGGTGGCGGACGCGTGCTCGCGCAGCGTGGCCGCCTGCCGGCCGACGTCCTCGGGCAGCGCCCGGATGACCTTGCCGAGGGCGGTGCTCACGAGGTCGTCGGCGTCCGGGTGCGCGTGGAGCACCGCCATGACCAGGCCCAGCGCCTCGGTCTGCGTGAACGTGACCGGCGGGAGCCGCGTCCCGCGCCCGAGGCGGTAGCCCCCGTGCGGGCCGCGCGTCGACGAGACGGGGATGCCCGCCTCGCGGAGGATCTCGACGTACCTCCGGGCGGCCCGCTCCGTGACGCCCAGCCGCTGGGCGAGGTCGTCCGCCGTCGTACCCGGACGGGTCTGCAGGATCTCCAGCGCGCGGAGCGCGCGGGCGGTGGGGCTGGTCTCGGACGGCACCCCTGCAGGCTATGTCAGCGCACCACCTCGAAGATCTGCTTCTGGACGCCGTTCTTGTACGCCTCGTGCTCGACCAGCCGGAGCTTCTGGGCGGCCTTGTCGGCGTCGCTGAACAGCGGCTTGCCCTGGCCCAGGAGCACGGGGAAGACGAGCAGGTGGTACGCGTCGACGAGCCCGGCGTCCGCGAGCGCCCGGGTGAGGCTCACGCTGCCGTGCACCTGGATCTCGGCGCCGTCGGTCTCCTTGAGCTTCGCGACGTCGTCCAGCGAGCGCAGGATGGTGGTCTCGCCCCAGTTGTCGACCAGGTCGTCCTCGGTGAGCGTGGTGGAGACGACGTACTTGGGCAGAGTGTTGTAGCGCACGAACTCGTCCATCTTCGGCCAGACGGGCGCGAACATCTGGTAGCTGGTCCGGCCGAGCAGCAGTGCGCCGGCTTCCTCCTGCTCCTGGCTCTTGAGCTCGTACATCTCCGGCAGGGAGTCGACCGTCTTGAAGGTCCACGCCGTGTCGTGCAGCGCGGGGTCGCCGCCGGTCGGGTCGACCTTGCCGTCGAGCGAGACGAAGTGCGTGGCGACGATGGTGCGCATTTGAGGTTCTCCTTGTTTTGTGGTGGCCGCCTGGTGCGGCGCTCTACGGGGACAGACGAGGGGGTCGCGGGAAACTCATCGGCACCCCGGGAACTGATCCGGAAGCAGAACGTCCGGAACCGGTCTTAGCGTAGGAGTCGCCGGCCGCACGCCGGCTCACCACGGATCAGCACGGGAGAAACGATCATGGACATCCTGCTCATCGGAGGCCTCTGGCTAGACGGTTCGGCCTGGGACGACGTCGTGCCCGAGCTCGAGGCGCTCGGCCACCACCCCGTGCCGGTCCCGCTCCCGGGCCAGGGCGACGGGTCGACGTCGGCCACGCTCGACGACCAGGTCGCCACCGTGCTCGCGGCCGTGGACGCGGCGTCGGAGAAACCCCTGGTCGTGGGGCACTCCGCCGCCTGCACCCTGGCCTGGCTCGCCGTCGACGCGCGGCCCGAGCAGGTTGCCGGGGTCGCCCTGGTCGGCGGTTTCCCCTGGGACGACGGCAAGCTCTACGCCGACCTGTTCGAGATCACGGACGGCGTCATGCAGTTCCCCGGCTGGGAGCCGTTCGCGGGGCCGGACTCCGCCGACCTCGACGACGCGGCGCGGCGCACGTTCGCCGACAAGGCCGTCCCCGTCCCCGAGGGGGTCGCCCGGGCCGTTGTGCACCTGACCGACGAGCGCCGGTTCGACGTCCCCGTCGTGGTGGTGTGCCCGGAGTTCACGCCCGCCCAGGCCAAGGAGTGGATCGACGCCGGCGACGTACCCGAGCTCGCCCGGGCCAAGCACGTCGACCTCGTCGACCTCGACTCGGGCCACTGGCCCATGTTCAGCCGGCCGGCCGAGCTCGCGGCGGTGCTGGCGTCGGCGGCGGAGAGCGTCTAGGGGAAGGCCCGGACGGTCGCCAGCACCAGCTCGGTGGTGCGGTCGAGGTGGCTGCGGCCGTCCGGCAGCTTCGCCGTCGGGCTGATGTAGCTCAGCGGCCCGACGTGGGTGGCCGGCTCGAGCCGGTGCACGACGACCTTCCCCGCGTCGACGGCGCGGTTCCACGCGCTGCGCCGGAACAGCCGCCAGCGTTCGGGGAAGATCCAGGCGCTCACCCGCTCGATCCGGTCCCGGGTGCTGGTGAGCACGTGCATGCGCGCTACGTGGGTGAGATCGTTCGCGCCGTTGTGGAACCCGCCGATGCTGATGAGCAGGAGCGGGGCGCGCAGCTCGGCGTAAAGCTCGTCCGCCGCGCCGGTGGCGACCTGCGCGCCCCCGCTGTAGCTGAGGAGCACCACGGGGATGCCGTTGTCGGGCTCGTACCCGGCCTGCCGTAGCTGATCGGCGATCTGGGCGCCCACGGCGCGGTTGTACAGCGGGCGGTAGCGGCTGTCGGCCGCGACGAAGGTCTGCATCGCGTTGTGCAGGAACAGCAGCAGCCCGACGTGATGGCGCAGCCACTCCCACACGGGCCGGTCGACGAGCGGCGCGGCCACCGGCGAGTAGGGCTGCACCTGCCCCAGGACGCGCAGCTCGGGCGCCCCGTCGAGCACGGCCTTGACGAGCTGGCCGCCGTCGCGGGTGTCCGTGAAGCGACGCTTCCCGATGCCGTCCAGGTAGACCAGGTAGGCATCCGGCGGGCGGTCCGGGTCGGCGCCACGGGCATACGGCATGCCCTGCGGGAGCTCGGGCGTCGGCCTGCGCCAGCCGGCCGTGTAGACCATCACCTCGTAGCGCGCGAGCAGCCCCTCGGCGAGCAGGATCGGACCGAGCACCAGGACGAGCAGCAGGAGCACGCTCATGCCGGCACCTCCAGCGCCATGGTGGACGTGATCCGCGCGACCAGGTGCCGGAGCAGGCTGACGACGGCGGCCAGCCCCAGCCCCGCGCCGGCCACGCAGGCCGCGGCGGGCCACCACGCCAGGCCCGACGCCGTGGCGAGCGGGTCGACCAGGCTCAGCCCGACCCCGACGATCAGCAGCCCGTGCAGCAGCGGCCCGATCAGCGGGAACGCGAGGACGGCGGTCAGGACCAGCGGGGCGACGAGGGCGGGCGTCCAGGTCAGCGCGGTGCCCGGAACCGGTCCGGCCACCAGCTCGGCGAGGGCCGACGCCGTCAGCGGCCAGAGCGCGAAGATGGCGCACTCGACCACGGCGCCGGTCAGGAGCATCCCGAAGACGATGGGCGGCGGCACCCGGGTCCGCGACACTGCGGCGCGGCGGGCGAGCAACGGCAGGATCCGCCCGGCGGACTCGGAGAGCCCGGCGAGCAGCAGCAGGGTGATCACCGAGGGCGACACCGGTCAGCGCTCCCGTCTCGACGCTCGCGGCGCGGCCTCGCCGATCCGGTGCAGGTACTGCTCCAGCTCGTCGACGGCGCGCGCGTACCCTCCGGCCTCGCGCTGGGCGAGCTGCATGGCGGCCGACGCGACCTGGAACCGCGGCTCGTCCAGCAGACTCCGGGCCAGACCACGGACCGACTCCTCGGTGACGTCCCCCGTGCGCATCGACAGCCCCGCGCCGAGCTCGACGACGCGTCCGGCGACCAGCGGCTGGTCGGCCCCCTGCGGCACCACCAGCATGGGGACTCCCGCGTACATCGCCTCGTTGACGCTGTTCATCCCGCCATGGGTGACGAACAGCGCGGCGCGAGCCAGGACCTCGGTCTGGGGCACGAAGCGGTGCGCGAGCACGTTGTCCGGCAACGGTCCCAGCGCGGCGGGATCGGTGTGTCCCGTGGAGATGATCGTGGTGCCGCCCAGCGGCGCGAGCGCTGAGGCGAAGGTGCGCAGCAGGCTCGGTGCGGCGTCGAACACCGTACCCAGCGAGACGTACAGGACGGGGTCGCGCAGCAGGTCTCCGGGGAAGGCGGGGTCGGGCAGGCGAGCGCCGAGGCTGGGCCCCACGAACCGGTACGACTCGTCGAGAACCTCCGCCAGCGGCTGGAACACACGCGAGGTGAAGACCAGGTTGAGGGGCTGCCGGACGTTCGCCAGGTCGAACAGCGGCAGGCCACGCGCCGCGTACCGGCGGGACAGCGTCCACCGGGACCGGAGGTAGGACCCGACGTTCCGCGGCCGGGTCGCCGCCTGTGCCAGGAGCGCCCACGACGCGCCGGTGGGGCTCGGCGCGCTCCGGTTGAACGCGAACGTGGTGAAGGTCGAGGCCGCCGGCACCCGCAGCTCGCGGGCCGCGACCGCGCCCCAGGGACAGGCGGCGCCGTGGACGATCAGGTCGGGCCGTTCGCGACGCAGGTCGGAGAGCACTGCAGGCAGCAGCCCGACGGCGGCGCCCGCCAGCCCGTCCAGCATCGTGACTGGCATGGGCGGGTCAGGGAGCGGCTGGTCTCCGCCGGGGTAGAGAAAGACGGTCGCGCCGGTGGCCTCGATCTCCTTCGAGAACGCGGGCGACGTGTAATAGGTGACCCGGTGGCCGCGACGGACCAGCTCGGCGACGACCGGCAGGGTCGGGTTGACGTGCCCGTGCAGCGGGATGTTGAGGAACGCGATCGTGCTCATGGCCCACCCTCCTCGCAATCACCGACGGTCGGTGTCGCTAGGTAGACCGGGCGGAGGACGGATCTGTGACAACGCTCCGGGACTACGGCTGGGGAGGCGTGGGCCGCAGCGAGGTGACAGGCAGCTCGCCCCGCAGCATGCGCCCTCCGTCGTTCGTCAGGCGCAGGTAGTAGTCCGACGAGCAGGCCGTCCCGTCCTCGTCGAGCGCCCAGATGCCCGAGCCCGCCGGCACGTCCCCCGCCGTCGCCGCGGTCTTGGCGATCTGGTTGCCCTCGTTGTACTCGTCGAACATCGAGATGTAGGCGCTCGCCACCCCCGCCCGCGCGTGGTTGTAGAACTGCCGCCACATGAAGTCGCCGTGCGCACGGTGCCGCTCCTGCAGGTCACCGGGCAGCACGCAGGGCTGGTAGTCGATGCCCAGCCGGTTGCACTCCGCCAGGTCGGGAACGGTCGCGACGTCGTAGAACTGGTCGGCACCGCCGACGTTGCTGATCCGGCCGACGAGCCACGGCGAGATCATGTGGAACGAGCGGTACACGTCCGCGAATCCCTGCCGGGAGTCCTCACCCAGCGTGCGCCACCACGTGGGCACGCCACCCATGACGTAGACGCCCTGGCCCTTGAACCAGTCGATGACCTCCTGGCACTCCTCCGGGGTGAACGGACGCTGCGGGTCGTTGAACCCGAAGCCCCAGATCCCCACCACCGGCATACCGTTCTGCCGTGCGTAGGCGGAGGAGCCGGTGTGGGCCGACATCTTCGTCGCCCAGTCCTGCGTGATCTGCGTCCGCATCGAGAGCCAGTCGCTGACGTCGTACATGATGTAGTACTTCCGGCCGGTCCGCTCCGCCGCGGAGCGCACCCGGTCGGCGACGGCGTCGCGCGTCGGCCCCTCGCCGCCGAACGGGTTGAACCGCTGCAGCGCCGCCGTGTGGATCCCGTTCTCCGCCATCCAGCGGAAGTGGACGTCGACGGTCTGCTGGTCGTACGACGAGAAGAGGTGGGCAAGGCGTCCGTCGTTCAGCGCGGGAAACCCCGTCCCGTACGTGGTCGCGTACTCGCGGGTGTCGGGCCACGACTTGATCGCGGAGTTCGTGATCGACGGCGGCTGGTCCGCCTGGCGGGCCCAGTGCCACCACAGGTTGATCGGGGCACCGTCGCCCCGGCAGGCGAACCAGCCCTGGTAGCCGGCAGTGATCTTTCCGACGACGTCGCCGGGCGGGCTCACGGCGACGGCTGCCGCCCCGAAAGCGTCCGGGACCATCGGCACGGCAGAGGCGGCCGAGGGCGCAGCGGCCGCCGTCGCCGCGACGGCTGCGGAGAGGCTGAGGAAGGAACGCCTGGAGATGGTCATGAGGTTCTCCGATCGTCGAGGTGGCGCCACGACGTCGTCGTCGTGCGCCCCGGGTCAGGTCCGCGTCGCATCGTTCGGGGCGAGCATCCCGTGACCGGGGGCGCCGGCGCATCGGCGAAACTACCTAATTTCCTGAGTCAAGTAATCCCGCCGAGCGCCCCGCGAACGTCACCTCGACCGGCCACCCGGGGCGGCGTCCAGCTCGGTCAGGAACTCGTCCAGGCCCGCCAGGTCGTCGGTGTTCATGTGGTCCACCCCGGCGTCGGCCAGCTCGGTCCACACCGCGTCGCGGGCCGGGCCGGCCTGGTCGGGCGTGGCCCAGAAGCGGACGCGATACCCGGCGTCGTGCGCCTGGTCCACGAACGCGTGCAGGCGCTCGCGCTCGGCGGCGGGCATCGCGCCCTCGCCCTGCCAGGTGAAGAGCTTGGTCCAGTTGTCGCTGACCAGCGGCATCAGGCTCGCCGGGAGGCCCGAGCCCAGGTCGCCGGACCGCCCGTCGTAGAACGCGTACCGCACGGCCTGCGACCGCATGGTCTCCAGCGGCCGGTTGCCGCTGATGACCGCGGTAACCGGACCCGGCCGCACGTGGCCGCGCACCGAACGCTCCAGGATCCGCTTGTGCTCGGCGAGCGCCTCGTGGACCGCGGCGTAGGTGGGCTCGCCGTCGGACTTGATGTCGATCAGAAGCTGGAGGCTGCCGTCCCAGCCGGGGTAGACGCTCCCGCGGTTGTCGCGTACCAGATCGCGCAGCGGGTCCAGGTACAGGCTCTCCAGGGTGCGGTCCGGGTCCACGTCCGCAAGGTCGTGCGCGACGAGCAGCTCGCCGTCGACCAGCCACACGTCCGCCTCGACACTGGTGAAGCCGCTGGCCAGCGCGTCGTAGAGCGGGCGCTCGTGCTCGTAGTCGTTGTGGGCGTGCGCGGCGTCGTGTGGGTCACCGAGGGTGGCACCTGCCCCGAGCGGTGCGGCCGACGTCGGTATGGCCACCCCCGCGAACAGGGTGGCGGCCGCCAGGGCCGCGCCGACGATTGTTCTTCCGTGCATGGTCGTCTCCTTGTACCGGCGAGCGAGTCAGCTCATGCAAGCGTCGGGCGCTGACCGACAGGTGAACAGGGGACGACCTGGATCCGACGACGAACGGAACCCCACGCGGACGGCGTGAGAGCCCCGGTCGCGCGTACCTCGGCTCGACCGGTGGCCCGCGGTGATCAGGTGGATCGCGCGTACCGGCCGGCGAGCCGGCGCAGGTGGGTGACGAGCTCCGGCGGCCCGGCGACGTGGAAGTCCTCGCCGAGCAAGCCCAGGTAGGCGCCGAGGGTCTCGACCGTGTCGGCGCCGGTGTGCAGGACGCACGTGTGTTCGTCGACGCGTTCGACCGTCCCCACTGCCGGGCTGATCCGATCGGCCACGACCTCGGCCGGGGCAGACACGGTGACCCGCGCGCGGTACCGCCAGGCGGCGGCGGACACCCGGCTCGACACGTACGCAGCGACGTCGTCGGGCAGGTCGCGCGGCGTGAACCGGGGGCCGGTCGGGACGCGAGGCCGGATCCGGTCGACGCGGAAGGTCCGCCAGTCGCCGCGTTCGACGTCCCAAGCGAACAGGTACCAACGGCGGCCCCAGTTGACCAGCCGGTACGGCTCGACGGTGCGCACGGTGGCCGCGCCCGCATGGTCCTCATAGTCGAACCGGAGCCGCTCCCGGTCGCGGCAGACTGCGGCCAGAGTCGTCAGGACCGAGGTCTCGACGCTCGGCCCTGCCGCGTCACTGGGAACCGGCACCGTGAAGGTCTGCAGGGTGTTGACCCGGCGCCGCAGCCGGGAGGGCAGCACCTGCTCCAGCTTGGCCAGCGCCCGCAGGGACGCCTCCTCGATCCCTGCGACGGCGCCGCCGGTCGCCGTCCGGAGACCGACCGTGACGGCGACGGCCTCGTCGTCGTCGAGCAGCAGCGGCGGGAGGGCAGCGCCGGCACCGAGACGGTAGCCGCCGACGTTCCCGCGCGTGGCCACCACCGGGTAGCCGAGGCTGCGCAGGCGCTGGACGTCAGTGCGCACGGTCCGCCCGCTCACTCCGAGACGGTCGGCGAGATCGACGCCCGTCCACTCGCGCGGAAGCTGCAGGAGGGAGAGCAGCCGCAGGAGGCGGGCTGAGGTTTCCAACATTGCTCAAGGTTCGCAGGCCAAGAGGAACGAAGTCTTCCTAATGGGCGGACAGAGTTGGTCACATGAGCATCCACGAGTTCCGAATCGACATCCCCCAGGCCGACCTCGACGACCTGACCCAGCGCCTGTCTCGGGTCCGCTGGGCCAACGAGCTGCCCGACGCTGGCGCCGACTACGGCGTCTCGCTGGAGTACCTGCAGAGCCTTGTCCAGCGGTGGCGCGAGGAGTACGACTGGCGTGCGTGGGAGGCGAAGCTCAACCGGTACCCGCAGTTCACCACGACGATCGACGGGCAGAACGTGCACTTCCTGCACGTCCGCTCGCCCGAGCCGGACGCCACGCCCCTGCTGCTCACGCACGGCTGGCCGACGACAATCGTCGAGTACCTGGACGTGATCGACCGGCTGAGCGACCCGAGGGCCCACGGCGGCGACCCGGCCGACGCGTTCCACCTGGTGATCCCGTCGGTGCCCGGTTTCGGCTTCTCCGGCCACACGACCGAGCGAGGCTGGAGCCGGTACCGGGTCGCGAAGGCCTGGGCCGAGCTGATGAGCCGCCTCGGGTACGAGCGGTACGGCGCGCACGGCAACGACGGCGGCTCGCTGATCTCGCCGGAGGTCGGCCGCTACGACCCCGAGCACGTGATCGGCGTGCACGTCACCCAGATCTTCTCGTTCCCGTCCGGTGACCCGGCCGAGCTGGAAGGCCTGTCCGAGCAGGACCAGAAGAACGTCGAGTTCCTGGGGTGGTGGCTGGAGAACGGCGGCGCGTACGACAAGCTGCAGTCCACCGCGCCGCAGACCCTCGCGCACGCGCTGGCCGACTCGCCCGTGGGCCAGCTCGGCTGGAACGCGCAGCTGCTCGGCCCGAACCTCGACCCCGACTACGTGCTGACGAACACGATGATCTACTGGCTCACCAACACGGCAGCTTCGTCCGCCCGCTTCTACTGGGAGGACTTCCACGCCACCGACAAGCCGACCGAGCCCACGACCGTGCCCCTCGGGCTGGCGAACTTCGCCTGGGACTTCCAGTCGATCCGCGCGTTCGCCGAGCGCGACCACAAGAACATCGTGTCCTGGAACACCTACGGCACGGGCAGCCACTTCGCCGCGCACGACGCGCCGGACCTGTTGATCGACGACATCCGCACCTTCTTCGGCCGGCTCCGCTGACCTCGGCCGGACGGGTCGAAGGCGTTGACGCCGACGGGCTTGCCCGCGGTGCGTACGGCCTCGAAGGTCTTGCGCACCGCGGCGGTCACGTCCGGATGCGCCTGCTGTCCGAGCAGGCCCATGGAGGTCCCCCACCGAGGTGAGTGGTTCTCAGGCGCCCCGCTTGCCCGCGAACAGGACCGCGTCCAGCTGCTCGACCGGTGGCGGCGGCACGGGGAGCTGCGGCTGTCCCGCCGGCCGCAGCCCGTCGAGCAGCAGCGCGAGGTAGCGCCGCCACAGGTCGGGCGTAATCGCGCGGCTCATCTCGAACGCCGGCCCGAGCATCGCGAAGATCGCCGCGATGTCCTGGGCCGCCGCGTCCGGGCGGATGGCGCCGGCCGCACGAGCCCGGTCGAACAGCTCGCTCACCGAGGCCACGACCCGCGGCCAGATCTTCGCCTGCTCGTCCTGGTTCCCCTGCCCCGTCAGCGTCTCGTACAGCCCGCGGTCGGCGGCCTGCCGGGTCGCGGTGCGCTCGCAGAACGTGACGAGCGCGAGCCACGAGTCCTCGATCTCCAGGACGTCGCGCGCGTCCTGCGCGATGGCGCCCGTCGCCTCGGCCAGCACCTCCGCAGCGATCGCCTGCTTGTTCGGGAAGTGCCGGTAGGCGGTGCCCGTCCCGACGCCCGCGTGCCGGGCGATGTCGTCGAGCGTGGCGCCGAACCCCCGCTCGGCGAACACCTCGCGCGCCGCGTCGACGAGCCGGGCCCGGTTGCGGGCCGAGTCCTTGCGGACCGGCCGCGCGCGCTCCTCGTTCATGACCGCATGATCTCAGCCGTGGCACTCACCTCAGACGGCCCCGTGCTCGATGAGGCTGCGCGCACAGCCCAGGACGGTCTCAGCGGCGGGCCGGGGAACCCAGCCCAGGACGCGCCGGGCCTTCTCGGTCGTGTGCCGGTTACGCCTGCCCAGCGAGACGGTGATCGAGCGCAGCGACCGGTCCCAGATGGCGGTCAGCCGCACGACGGCGTCCGGGATCTGCCGCGTGGACACCCTCCGGCCCGCCTCGCCCAGCCCCTCACGAAGGGTCCGGGCCATGTCGCGCATCCAGACGAACTCGCCGGTGCCGAGGAACCGCTCACCGGCGGCGTCCGGCGCCGTCATGGCGCGGACGTGGAGGTCGGCCAGGTCGCGGACGTCGACCACCTCGAGACCGATCCGCGGCGCGCCCGGCAGGTCGCCCCGGACCATGCGGGCGACGATTCGCACCGAACCCAGGTTTCCCGCGCTGAGGATCGGGCCGAACACCGCCCCCGGGAGCACGGTCGTCAGCTCGGTCGGGCCGTCGTAGCCGGCCATGAAGTCCCACGCCGCCCGCTCTGCGAGCGTCTTGGACCGCCGGTACGCGGGGAGCGACGGGTCGTCGACCGTCCACAGCGTCTCGTCGGTCACCCCCTCGGCCGTGTACGACGACGGCGAGGCGGCGTTCGCGGCCGACGTCATCACGACCCGCCGCACCCCGCCCGCCGTGGCGGCACGGAGCACCCGGAGCGTACCCTCCCGCGCGGGGACGATCAGCGCGTCCGCGTCCCGCGGGTTCTCGTCGCCGAGCGGGGACGCCACGTGCAGCACGTGGTCGACGCCCCGCACGGCGTCCGCCCAGCCGTCGTCCGAGGTGAGGTCGGCCACCACGAAGCTCAGCCGCCCGCCGGGGTCGACCACTGACGCCACCGCCTCCCGGACGCCGTCCGCCCTCGTCAGGCTCCGCACCGTGGTGCGGACGTCGTAGCCGCGCTCCAGGAGGGTCACGATGCACCAGCCGGCGACGTATCCCGTGCCGCCGGTCACCAGAACTGTCTCGGCCATGGCTGCTCTTCCTGTTCGCTCTGTTCGCTCTGTATTGCTTTCCGGAGATGGCTTCTCCAGTTAGCGTACACGAAGAGGAGATCAGTCCTCCGTTTTGTCGCCCCGGTCGTGGCGATCACGTTTGACGGGCCTGCTCCGTCGTACAGCTGTGAGTCCGGGACTTCATCCGATGGAAGGGAAGCGTAAAGATGCCCACGCAACACGAGGCCGACGAGATCCGGCGCAAGGTCGACAGGATCGCCGAAGCATTGCACGCCAAGGATCTTGACGGCCTTCGGCAGATATACGCGGCGGACGTCGTGTCCTTCGACGTCGAGCCGCCGCTGCAGCACGTGGGGCTGGAGGCGAAGCTGAAGAACTGGGCGAACGTGTTCGCCTTCTTCCGCGACGTGCACTACGAGGTCCGCGACCTGACCCTCACCGTCGACGGGACCGTCGCATTCGGGCACGGCTTCGGTCGCCTCAGCGGCACGCTGGAGAGCGGAGCGGCAACGAGCGGCATGTGGGTCCGGGTCACCCTCTGCTTCCGCAAGGTCGACGGGAACTGGCTGATCACGCACGACCAGGTGTCGGTGCCGTTCGACATGCGGAGCGGCAGAGGAGTGGTCGACCTCGAGCCCTGACCGACCCCAGCCGCGTCATCACACCACTCGCCCGAGCAGGATCTCGGGGCGAAGTGTTCTTGCGCGACCGTTGATCCTCGTGCGATTGTTTGCGTAAACATCGGCATCGGGCCGGCACTGGCCGCCTCGATGCCTCGGACGGCGGCGCAAGGACGCGCCACCAGATCGGAGTCCCCCCATGACACGAGCTTTCCGGACCGGCGCCCTGGCGGCCGTCGGCCTCCTCGCGGCGGCGGTGGCGGTGATTCCCGGCCCCGCTGTCGCCGCCCCGTCGGTCGGGCCGTCCGGCACCAGCGAGTTCCGCGGGGTCAACTGGGCGGACCCGCGCGACAACTACGCGAACGACGAGGTGGTGCCCTCCGGCCTGAGCACGGAGGACGACTACCGAACGACGTACGCCAAGTCGACCGACACCCTCCTCGAGTTTCGGCACGAGGTGCGCGCCAACACGGTGCGGCTGCCCATCAACCCCTCGAGCGTCGGCACGGACTGGTGGGACTCGTACCAGGGCGCCATCGACGCCGCCACGGAGAACGGGTTCAAGGTCATCCTCAGCTACTGGGAGGCGAACGACGCCAAGGACGGCCAGGTCGACGACCCCGCCGCCTTCGACGCGATGTGGGACACGGTCGTCGCGGAGTACGGGCGGAACCCGAAGGTGTACTTCGAGCCCATGAACGAGCCGTTCGGCTACTCCCTCGACTCGTGGGTGGACCTGACCGCAGGCTGGCTCGCCGACCACGACGACGTGCCCCGCGGTCGCGTGATCATCTCGGGGACGGGCTACAACGACAACGTCACGGGCGTCGGCGCCGCCAAGGAGCTGAAGGGGACGCTGCTCTCGCTGCACTTCTACGGGTTCTGGGCCAACAGCACCACCGAGGCGGAGTGGAAGGCGAACCTGCTGCCGCGTATCGGTGAGTACGGCTGGCGCACGGTCGTGAGCGAGGCCGGCTCGCCGATGACGACGGGCCTCAACTACGGCAACCACGAGGGCGACGTCTACACCTCGTACCTCGGCGCGCTCACCGAGGTCGCACGGCAGCAGGGCATGGGGCTCGTCTACTGGCCCGGCCTGCGCACGGGCGACGCCTACACGCTGACCGAGGTCGTCGGCGACGGCGACCTCGAGGTCACCAACGCCTCCGGGCTGGCCCAGATCCAGTGGGGCTGGGGACTGCTCAAGTACGAGGCCCTGAACGACCTGCCGCCCGCACCGCCCGGTGAGCCGCTCGTCAGCGTCCAGCACAACGTGTGCGTCGACGTGCCCGGCTTCTCGACGACGCCCGGCACCACGCTCGGCCTCTGGTACTGCAACGGGGGCGGCAACCAGTCGTTCAACTGGACCGCGGACAAGCAGCTCACGGTCTACGGCGACATGTGCGCCGCGCCGAGCGGCGCGCTCACCGTCGGTGGCGCGCTCATCATCGACGACTGCTCGGGCACGCCCGAGCAGCAGTGGGAGCTCAACGCCGACGCGACGATCAGCAGTGTCGCCGACCCGACCCTGTGCCTGGCGACCCCGGCCGACTCCTGGGGACTCGACCTCGCGAGCTGTGACGCGGCGGCCACGACCCAGCAGTGGCGGCGCACGCCGTAACGGGGCCGGACGCGGGCGGCTGCTCCGGACTTCCGGAGTGGCCGCCCGCCGTGATGGCTACGGCGCCGTGTCCCCGCCGCCCGGTTCACCGCGGTGCGACTCACCCCGGGCGCGCGCGGTCAGCCCGCCGCTCCGCCGTCGCCGATCCACCGGTCCGCCAGGGCCTCCGAGCCCCGGGCGAGCAGCGCGACGTCGGCCCCGACCAGCACGAAGGACGCCCCGGCATCCAGGTAGGCCTGGGCCACGGACGGGTCGAAAGCGTTGACGCCGACGGGCTTGCCCGCGGCGCGCACGGCCTCGAAGGTCTTGCGCACCGCGGCGGTCACGTCCGGATGCGTCTGCTGTCCGAGCAGGCCCATCGAGGCGGCCAGGTCGGACGGCCCGACGAACACACCGTCGACCCCGTCGACCGCCGCGACGGCGGCGGCGTTCTCGACACCGGTCGCGGACTCGACCTGCACGAACAGCGACACATACCGGTCGGCGTCCCGCATGTAGCCCTCGACGCGGTTCCAGCGCGCGCCGCGCGCCAGCGCGCTGCCCACGCCGCGCACGCCGCGGGGCGGGTAGCGCACGGCCCGCACGACGGCGCGGGCCTGGTCGGCCGTGTCGATCATGGGCACGAGCACGTTCTGCGCGCCCAGGTCGAGGATCTGCTTGAGCAGCACGGTGTCGCCCGACGGCGCCCGCACGACCGGGGTGACCGGGTACGGCGCGACCGCCTGGAGCAGGGCCGTCATGGTCTCCAGGCCGATCGGCGAGTGCTCGCCGTCGATCAGCAGCCAGTCCAGCCCGGCGCCGGCGCAGAGCTCCGCCACCACCGGGCTGCCGCTGCACACCCACATGCCGACCTGGGGCCGGTCGGACCCGGCGATGCGGTCGCGGAACGTGGGCGGGAGGGTCAGACGAATCGGCACGAGACGGTCCCCAGCTCTCGGTAGTCGGCCAGCACGGTGTCGCCGGGCTCCACCCAGACGGGCCGGGTGAAGGAGCCGGCCAGGACGATCTCGCCGGGCTCCAGCGCGTCGTCGTGCTGGGCGAGCTTGTTCGCGAGCCAGGCGACGCCGTTGGCCGGGTGGCCCAGGACGGCGGCGGCGACGCCGGACTCCTCGATGGCCTCGTTGCGGTACAGCAGAGCCGAGACCCAGCGCAGGTCGGTCTCCCCGACCCGCACGGGGTTGCCGCCGTAGACCATGCCGCCCATCGCCGCGTTGTCGCTGATCGTGTCGACGATGGTGCGCCCGGCCATCTCGATGCGCGACGACAGGATCTCCAGGGCGGGCACCACGTACTCGGTGGCGCGCAGCACGTCGAACACCGTGACGTCCGGCCCCTTGAGGCCCTCGCACAGCACGAAGGCCAGCTCCACCTCGATCCGCACGTTCGAGAATCGCCGGTGCTCGATGACGGAACCGTTCTCGAACACCATGTCGGCGAAGATCGCCCCGTAGTCCGGCTCGGTGATGCCCGTCGCGGCCTGCATGACCTTCGACGTGAGCCCGATCTTGCGGCCCACCGGGCGCCGTCCGGCCTCGATGCCGCGGCGGCGCCACGTGTTCTGCACGGCGTAGGAGTCCTCGACCGTCATGCCGGGGTACCGCGCGGTCAGGAGCGGCACCATGCTGCGCTCGGCCTCGGCGCGGGCCAGCTCGTCGGCGATGGTGGTGATCGTCGCGTCGTCCAGCATGCGCTCTCCTTTCGAGGAACGGGTCACAGCTGGTGTCCCAGCTTGTACTCGCCCTGCTTCCACGACGGCAGCACGTCGGCTTCGGCCTCGGCGCGCGCGGAGTCCTCGGGACGCGTGTAGGAGAACCCGTCCGCGCCGATGGTCACCGCCATCTCCGAGGTGTCCGTCCGGGCGACCACGGGCTGCGGGTGACCGTCCAGGTCCAGGACGAGCGACGCCTCCGTGTACCAGGACGGCACCACCGGGTTGCCCCACCAGTCGCGGCGCTGGTTGTCGTGCACGTCCCAGGTCACGACGGGGTTGTCGGGGTCGCCGGTGTAGTAGTCCTGCGTGTAGATCTCCACGCGGTGCCCGTCCGGGTCGCGCAGGTACAGGTAGAAGGCGTTGGACACGCCGTGCCGGCCCGGCCCGCGCTCGATGCGGTCACTCCGGCGCAGCGCGCCGAGCTTGTCGCAGATCGCGATGATGTTGTGCTTCTCGTGCGTGGCGAAGGCGACGTGGTGCATGCGCGGGCCGTCGCCGCCGGTCATCGCCGTGTCGTGGACGGTCGGCTTGCGGCGCATCCACGCGGCGTAGGTGGTGCCCTCGGCGTCCTGGATGTCCTCGGTGACGCGGAAGCCGAGGTCCTCCATGTACTTGACGGCGCGCGGCACGTCCGGGGTGACCTGGTTGAAGTGGTCCAGGCGCACGAGCGCGCCGGGGGTGTGCAGATCGTACCGCCACGCGAGGCGCTCGACGTGCTCGACGTCGTAGAAGAACTCGTAGGGGAAGCCGAGCGGGTCGGTCACCCGCACCGAGTCGCCGATCCCCCGGGTGAAGCCGTCCGCGCGGCGCTCCACCCGGCAGCCCAGCTCGGTGTAGAACGCGACTGCCCGGTCGAGCTCCTCGGGGCTGCGCACGCGGTAGGAGAAGGCGGCCACGGCCGCCGTCGGCCCCTTGCGCAGCACGAGGTTGTGGTGGATGAACTCCTCGAGGCTGCGCAGGTAGACGACGTCGTCGTCCTCCTCGGTGACCACGAGGCCCAGCACGTCGACGTAGAAGTTCCGGGAGGCCGCCAGGTCGGTGACGACCAGCTCCATGTACGCGCACCGCAGGATGTCCGGTGGCGGTGCCAGGGGCGTGGGGATCGGGTCGGTCATCGTCAGGCTCCCTTGCCGAACGTCGGGTTGTGCGCCGGACCGAGCGTGATGTGCACGGCCTGCTGGTCGGTGTAGAAGTCGATCGAGCGGTAGCCGCCCTCGTGCCCGAGGCCGGAGGCCTTGACCCCGCCGAACGGCGTGCGCAGGTCACGCACGTTGTTCGAGTTGAGCCAGACCATGCCCGCCTCGATCGCCTGCGCGAAGTTGTGCGCGCGCCTGAGGTCGTTTGTCCACACGTAGGCGGCCAGCCCGTACCTGACGCCGTTGGCCAGGGCGAGCGCCTCCTGGTCGGTGTCGAACGGCGTGATCGCCACTACCGGGCCGAAGATCTCCTCCTGGAAGATCCGGGCCGACGGCGGCACGTCCGCGAAGACGGTCGGCGCCACGTAGTTGCCTTCCGGGAAGCCCTCCGGGCGCCCGCCGCCCGCCACGAGCCGGCCCTCCGTCCTGCCGATCTCGATGTAGGAGACGACCTTCGCGTAGTGCTCGGGGTGCACGAGCGCGCCGACCTCGGTCCTCGGGTCCTGCGGGTCGCCCACGACCACCCGCTTCGCCTGCTCGGCGTACCGCTCGACGAACTCGTCGTAGACCGGGCGCTCGACGAGGATCCGGCTGCCGGCGGTGCAGCGCTCGCCGTTCAGGGAGAAGACGCCGAAGATCGTCGCGTCGATCGCGGCGTCCAGGTCGGCGTCGGCGAAGACTATCGCCGGGGACTTGCCGCCCAGCTCCATCGACAGGCCCTTGAGGTACGGGGCGGCGTTGGCGAAGATGAGCTGCCCGGTGCGGCTCTCCCCCGTGAACGAGACCAGCGGGACGTCCGGATGCTTGACCAGCGCGTCCCCCGCCTCTTCGCCGAGGCCGTTGACCAGGTTGAACACACCCTCAGGCAGCCCTGCCTCCTCGAAGATGCCGGCCCACAGCGACGCCGAGAGCGGCGTGAACTCGGCGGGCTTGAGCACCACGGTGTTGCCCGTCGCCAGCGCCGGGCCGAGCTTCCACGACTCCAGCATGAACGGCGTGTTCCACGGCGTGATGAGGCCGGCGACGCCGATCGGCTTGCGGTTGACGTAGTTGAGCTGGCGGCCGGGCACCTTGAACGCGTCGTCCGACTGGGCCACTACCAGGTCGGCGAAGAACCGGAAGTTCTCCGCCGCCCGGCGCGCCTGGCCCAGCGCCTGCGTGATGGGCAGGCCGGAGTCGAAGCTCTCCAGCTCGGCCAGCCGCGCGTCGCGGGACTCGACGATGTCCGCGATGCGGTGCAGGATCCGCGAGCGCTCGCGCGGCAGCATCCTGGGCCAGGGACCGTTCACGAACGCGTCGCGCGCCGCGGCCACGGCGTGGTCGACGTCTGCCGCCTTTCCGGCCGCCGCCCGCACGTAGACCTCGTTGGTCACCGGGTCGAGCACGTCGAACGTGCCGCCGTCGGCCGAGTCGACGAACTTGCCGCCGATGTAGTGCTGGATGCGGCCGGGCAAGCCGGCTGGCACGTGGCGGGTCGGCTGGTCGGTCATCGTGTCTCCCGGTGTCGGGTCTGGTGGGGCGCGGCGCCGTCGGTGCGAGGGTCAGTGCGAGCGGGGGTGCGAGCGTCGGCGCGGGAGTCCAGGAAGGCCTGCATCGTCGCCCAGCGGTGGTTGCGCGCGGCGATCTCGATCTCGAGCGGGTCGGCCCCGCGTGCGATCAGGTCGAGGATGTGGACGTGCTCGGCCACGGAGTCGTGGGCCCGGCCGGGCACGAAGGCAAAGGTGGAGTCGCGCAGCCCGGACAGCTGGGCCCAGCCGCGGTGGACCATGTCGAGCAGCAGCTGGTTGGGGCACGACTCGAACAGCACCGAGTGGAACTGCCGGTTCAGCGCCGTGAACGCGTGCGGGTCGAAGTGGTCGAGCAGGGCGCGCAGCCGGTCGTTCACCTCGGACGCCCGCTCGAGGTCCCGGGCGGAGATGCCGGGTGCCGAGAGGCCGGTGGCCGCTCCCTCGACGACACCGAGGGCCTGCATGGCGTCGACGTACCCGTGCTCGTCGATCATCGCGACCCGGGCGCCGACGTTGCGCTCGTAGGTCACCAGGCCCTCGGCCTCCAGCCGCCGGATCGCCTCGCGTACGGGCACGACGCTCATCGCGAGCTCGTCGGCGATGCTCTGCAGCACGAGGCGGTAGCCCGGGCTGAGGTCGCGGCGCGCGATGCGGTCGTGCAGGTGGTCGTAGGCGAGCTGGGACTTGCTGAGTGCGCCGGCGAACGCTACCTCGACGGCCGACGTCGTCACGTCTCCGCTTGTCATCGCGACTCCCGCTGTTCCTGGAGCTTCTGCGCCCGGGACTCCTGCGCCTGGGACTCCTGTGCCCGGGACCTCCACGACTCGTAGCGCGCCCGCCACTCGGCGTTCGGGGGGAACAGCCCGTCGACCGGATGGCCGGCGGCGACCTGCTCGGCGACCCAGGCGTCCTCGTCCTCCTGGGCGAGGGTCGCGTCGGCGACCTCCTCGGCCAGGTGCGGCGGGATGACGACGACGCCGTCCGCGTCGCCCACGACGACGTCGCCCGGCAGCACCGTCGCCCCGCCGCAGGCCACGGCCGTGCCGGTGTCCCACGGCACGTGCCGGCGGCCGAGCACCGCGGGGTGCGGGCCCTTCGAGAAGACGGCCAGCCCGGTGGCGGCCACGGCGCCGAAGTCGCGCACGCCGCCGTCGGTGACGACGCCCGCGGCCCCGCGCACCTTGGCGCGCAGCGCGAGGACGTCGCCGAGGGTCGCCGAGCCGGTCTCGCCGCGCGCCTCGATGACGATGACCTCGCCTGCGCCGACGGCGTCGAACGCGCGCTTCTGCGCGTTGTAGCCGCCGCCGTGCGCGGCGAACAGGTCCTCGCGGTTCGGCACGAAGCGCAGCGTCCGCGCGCGGCCGACGATCGTCGCGCCGGGCGTGTTCGGCCGCACGCCCTCGATGATCACGTTGTTCAGCCCGCGCTTGCGCAGCTGGGCGGAGAGCCCGGCGACCGGCGCGCGCCGCAGCTTGTCGGCGAGCGCCTCGGTGAGCACGAACGGCTCCGGCTCGGGCGCGAGGCCCGCGGCCTCGCGGCTGCCCCACGCCTCGGCCCGCTGCGTGTCGTCGATCTTCGGTCCCGCGCCGACGTCGCCGAACGGCACCTCGCCCTGGACCACGGTGGTCACCAGGCGGCCCGACGTCGGCGCGCCGGGCGCCGTCGGGGCATCCACCTCGACCTCGACGACGTCGCCCGGCCCGACGACGCTCGAACCGGCGGGCGTGCCCGTGAGGACGACGTCGCCCCGCTCCAGCGTCAGGTGCTGGGACAGGTCTGCCACGATCTGCGCGAACGGGAACAGCAGCGCGTCCTCGTCGGTGGTGTCCTCCTGCACGAGCTTGCCGTTGACCCAGGTGCGTACCCGCAGCGCGGCCGGGTCGACCGTGCGGGCGTCGATGAGCGCGGGGCCGAGCGGCGTGTAGCCGTCGCGGCCCTTGGAGCGCACGTTCGAGCCCTTGTCGGCCCACCGCAGGTCGTACACGCCGAGGTCGTTCCCGGCGGTCACGGCGGCGACGTGGCCCCAGGCCTCCTCGACCGGCACGTGCCGGGCCGGCTCGCCGATGACCAGCGCGATCTCCCCCTCGAAGGCGAGCAGCTCCGTGCCGGCCGGCCGCTCGACCACGTCCCCGGAGGCGGCGAGCGAGCTGGCCGGCTTGAGGAAGTATGACGGCGCGGCGGGCCGTCGTCCGCGCTGGTCGGCGCGCGAGACGTACGCGATGTGGACCGCGACGATCTTCCCCGGCCGTTCCGCGAGCGGACCGTTCCCGTGCGCCTCAGTACCCATGAGCTCCCTTGCCCGTCGACCGTCAGTCGTTCTGCCAGTCGTGCTGCTCGTCGTTTCGTCAGTCCTCCACGACCTCTGGCATTTCGTATCTCAGATCGTATATGGTCGGCGGTAGTACGGCAATGCCGGCCCCCGGCCCAACCACCACGACGCGCCTTCCGACGACGGCAGGCCCGGATGACAAGGGAGTCATGCGATGACACGTCCGATCCCGGACGGGCCCACCGCGGCCCGTACCTCCTCGTCCCGCGAGCGCCGCCGCGTCGTCCTCGCGACCGTCGTCGGCACGACCGTCGAGTGGTACGACTTCTTCATCTACGCCTCCGCGGCCGGCCTCGTCTTCGGCCAGCTGTTCTTCGAGCCCGCGGGTCCGAGCCTCGGCACTCTCCTGGCGTTCGGCTCGGTGGGCGTCAGCTTCCTCTTCCGCCCGCTCGGCGCGTTCATCGCCGGGCACCTCGGCGACAAGTACGGACGGCGCGTGGTGCTCGTCCTGACCCTGGTGCTCATGGGTATGGCGACCGCGCTCATCGGCGTGCTGCCGACGTATGCCCAGATCGGCGTCGCGGCTCCGATCCTGCTGGTGCTGCTGCGGATCCTCCAGGGCATCTCGGCCGGCGGCGAGTGGGGCGGGGCCGTGCTCATGTCCTGCGAGCACGCGCCGGTGCGCCACCGCGGGCTCTTCGGCGCCTCGCCCCAGATCGGCGTCCCGCTCGGCCTGCTGCTCGCGTCCGGTGTCCTCGCCGTCATGACCGCCGTCGCGCCCGGCGACGCGTTCCTCGCCTGGGGCTGGCGCGTCCCGTTCCTGCTGAGCGTCGTGCTCATCGGCATCGGGTACTGGGTGCGCCGCAGCGTCGAGGAGAGCCCCGTGTTCGTGGAGATCGCCCAGCGCGCGGAGACCACCCGCCAGCCGCTGCTGCAGCTCTTCCGCAAGCACACGCCGCTGGTGCTGGTCGCCGCGCTCGTCTTCGCCGGCAACAACGCCGTGGGCTACATGACCACAGGCGGCTACATCCAGCGCTACGCGTCCGACCCGGCGGGTCCCGTCGGGCTCGGCCAGGGGCCGGTGCTGTGGGCGGTGACGGTCTCCGCCGTCGTCTGGCTCGCCTCGACGTGGACGGCGGGGGCCGTGTCCGACCGCCTCGGCCGCCGCACCACCTACGTGATCGGCTTCGTGGTGCAGCTCGCGGGTGTGCTCTTGCTGTTCCCGCTGGTCAACCGCGGAACGTTCGAGTCGCTGCTGCTCGGCCTGGTCCTCCTGTCCGTCGGCCTGGGGTTGACCTACGGTCCGCAGGCGGCGTTCTACGCCGAGCTGTTCCCGGCGTCGATCCGGTTCTCCGGCGTCTCGATCTCGTATGCGATCGGGTCGATCCTCGGCGGCGCGTTCGCGCCCACCATCGCCACGGCGTTGGTCCAGTCCAGCGGCACGACGACCTCGGTGACCCACTACCTCGCCGGCATGACCGTGCTCGGGCTGGCCGCGACGCTCATCCTGCGCGACCGTACGGGTATCCCGCTCGGCCCGGACCACGAGGAGCTGCAGGCCACCAGCCCGATCTACGGCCTGGCCAACGCCTGAGCGGCCCACACCCCGCGACGGCACCACGAGCAGAACGGACGAACGATGCAGTTCCACCACCACGGCTATGTGACCGGCGACCCATGGCTGCAGCCCGCTGCGGGGTACGGCCTCGACCGGCCCGCCGAGCTGCCGGACGAGGTCGACGTGCTCATCGTCGGCAGCGGCCCGGCGGGCATGATCGCAGCCGCTCAGCTCGCGCAGTTCCCGGGCATCCGCACGCACGTCGTCGAGCGGCGGGCCGGGCGCCTCGAGATGGGCCAGGCAGACGGCATCCAGGCGCGCAGCGTCGAGACGTTCCAGGCGTTCGGGTTCGCCGAGCGGATCACGACCGAGGCCTACCGGATCACCGAGATGGCGTTCTGGAAGCCCGACCCCGAGAACCCGGAGAACATCGTCCGCGCCGCCGTCCCGCCGGACGACCCGGACGGGGTCAGCGAGTTCCCGCACCTGATCGTCAACCAGGCGCGGGTACTCGACTACTTCGCCGAGGTGGCGGCCAAGGCGCCCGCCCGGGTGACCCCGGACTACGGCCTTGAGGTCGTGGGTCTCAGGGTGGCGGACCAGGGCACGCCGGGGCAGGGCACGCCGGGGCAGGGCACGCCGGACCCGGACACACGCGAGCAGGGCGGTTACCCGGTAACTGTCACGCTGCGGCACACGGCCGGGCCCCGGAAGGGCAGCACCCGCACGGTACGGGCCGCCTACGTCATCGGCTGCGACGGGGCGCACAGCGCCGTCCGGGAGGCGATCGGCCGCAAGGCCGTGGGCGACAAGGCCAACCACGCCTGGGGCGTGATGGACGTGCTCGCCGTGACCGACTTCCCGGACGTGCGCACCAAGTGCGCCATCCAGTCGCACGACGGCGGGTCCATCCTGCTCATCCCGCGCGAGGGCGGGTTCCTTGCACGCTGGTACGTCGACCTCGGCGAGGTCCCTCCGGACGACGACGGCGGCGTCCGCGCCACCCCCCTGGAGGAGATCGCCGCCCGGGCCAACCGGATCATCCACCCCTACACGCTGGACGTGAAGGACGTGCCCTGGCACAGCGTGTACGAGGTGGGCCACCGGGTCACCGACGGGTTCGACGACGTCCAAACCGAGGCCACCGGCACCCGCACGCCCCGGGTGTTCCTCACCGGCGACGCCTGCCACACCCACAGCGCGAAGGCCGGGCAGGGCATGAACGTGTCGATGCAGGACGGCTGGAACATCGCCTGGAAGCTGGCGCACGTGCTCACCGGCCGTGCGCCGGAGACCCTGCTGGCCACTTACTCGGCCGAGCGGCAGGTCGTCGCCCAGAACCTCATCGACTTCGACCGGGAATGGTCGCGCCTCATGGCCACGCCCCCCGAGGACCTGCCCGACGCGACCTACCTCGAAGACTTCTACGTCAAGACGGCGGAGTTCCCCGCCGGGTTCATGACGCAGTACCAGCCGTCGATGATCGTGGCCGACCAGGCCCATCAGGGCCTCGCCCCGGGCTTCCCGATCGGCAAACGGTTCAAGTCGGCCCCGGTGGAGCGCGTCGCCGAGGGCAACCCAGCCCATCTGGGCCACCACGCCCGCGCCGACGGACGGTGGCGCGTCTACGCGTTCGCAGACGCCGCCGCGCCGGGCGAGCCGTCGGCGCTGCGGGACTGGGCGCAGTGGCTGGGCACCGCGCCCGGCTCGCCGCTGCTGCGGCACACCCCGGCGGGGACCGACCCGGACTCCGTGCTCGACGTCAAGGTCGTCTACCAGCAGGACCACTTCGCCGTCGAGTTCGCCGACGTGCCCGACGTCTTCCGGCCCCGGGTCGGCCCGTTCGGGCTGGTCGACTACGAGAAGGTGTACGCCACCGACCCAGCCCACGACATCTTCGAGCTCCGCGGCATCGACCGCGGCGGTGCGGTGGTCGTCGTCCGCCCGGACCAGTACGTGGCCGCCGTCCTTCCCCTGACCGCGACGGACGAGCTCAGGGAGTTCTTCGCCGGGGCGCTGCTGCCGCAGGACAGCACGAACACCGAGGAGAACGCATGACCAGCACCCACGAGTCCGACCTGCTCGCCGCCGTCCCCGACGGGCTCCTCGTCGGCGGCCGGTGGCGTCCCGCCGCGTCGGGTGCCACCCTCACCGTCGAGGACCCGGCGACCGGCAAGACCATCAGGACCATCGCCGACGCCGGCGCCGAGGACGGCATGGCCGCGCTGGACGCCGCGGTCGCCGCGGCAGCCGAGTGGGCGGCGGCACCCGCCCGGGTGCGCGGCGAGATCCTGCGGCGCGCGTTCGACCTGCTGCAGGAGCGTCGCGAGGACTTCGCCCTCCTGATGACCCTCGAGATGGGCAAGCCGCTCGCGGAGGCACGCGGCGAGGTGACGTACGGCGGCGAGTTCCTGCGCTGGTTCGCCGAGGAGGCCGTACGGGTCACCGGCCGCTACGGGCCGAACCCCGAGGGCACGGGCCGCATGATCGTCAGCCAGCACCCCGTCGGGCCCTGCTTTCTCATCACCCCGTGGAACTTCCCCCTGGCCATGGCCACGCGCAAGATCGCGCCGGCCCTGGCTGCCGGCTGCACCGTGGTCGTCAAGCCCGCGGCGCTGACGCCACTGACCACCCTGTACCTCGCAAGGCTGCTGCAGGACGCCGGCCTGCCCGACGGCGTGGTCAACGTGATCACCACGTCCAGCTCGGGCGCCGTCTCCGGCCCGATCATCGCCGACCCGCGGCTGCGCAAGCTTTCCTTCACCGGGTCCACCCCGGTGGGCCAGAGGCTGCTGGCCCAGGCCGCGCCCGGCGTCCTGCGCACGTCGATGGAGCTGGGTGGCAACGCCCCGTTCGTGGTCTTCGAGGACGCCGACCTGGACGAGGCGGTCAAGGGCGCGCTCGCGGCCAAGTTCCGCAACATCGGGCAGGCCTGCACCGCCGCCAACCGCTTCATCGTGCACACCTCCGTCGCCGACGAGTTCGCCCGCCGCGTCACCGCCGCGGTGAACGGCTTCGTGATCGGCCGCGGCACCGAGCCCGGCGTGACCATCGGCCCCCTGGTCGACGACAAGGCCGTCGCGAAGGCCGAGGCGCTGGTCGACGACGCGGTGACCCGGGGCGCTCAGCTCGCCACCGGCGGCTCGCGCATCGACGGTGCGGGCAGCTTCTTCGAGCCGACGGTCCTGACCGGCGTCGCGCCCGGCAGCGACATCCTGCGGGAGGAGATCTTCGGCCCGGTGCTCGCCATCGCAACGTTCGACACCGAGGACGAGGCGGTCGCCCTGGCCAACGACACGGAGTACGGGCTCGTCTCGTACGTCTACACCGAGAGCCTGTCGCGCGGCCAACGCATGATCGAGCGCCTGGAGACCGGGATGATGGGGCTCAACGTCGGCGTCGTCTCCAACGCCGCGGCGCCGTTCGGTGGCTGGAAGATGTCCGGCCTGGGCCGCGAGGGCGGCGCCGAGGGCATCCACGAGTACCTCCAGACCAAGTACACGCTGACCCCGGCCTGACGGCAGCCGGTACGGGGCCGGCGGACCCACGGCGACATACCCGCGGCGATATACTCAGGGCGTCAAGGCGGACGACACCGCCTGCGCTCGAAAAAGGGGCGCGCACCGGGCCCAGCGCCCGCACGGGACACATACGGACCGCACCACTCATCCGTCACTGTTCTCCCTGGAGGCCCCGTGCCCACCGTGTCCGCCCATGTCGCCCACACCCTCGCCCAGCACGTCGACCACGTCTTCGGTGTCATGGGCAACGGCAACGCCTGGTTCCTCGACGCCCTCGAGCGCTCGACCACCGCGCGGTTCACCGCCGTCCGGCACGAGGCCGGTGGCGTAGTGGCCGCCGACGCCCACTTCCGCGCGTCGGGCCGCATCGCCGCCGCGACCGCCACCTACGGCGCCGGCTTCACCAACTCGCTCACCGCGCTCGCCGAGGCCGCGCAGGCCCGGGTTCCGCTGGTGCTGCTGGCGGGCGACGAGCCGACGTCGGGCCCGCGCCCCTGGGACGTGGACCAGATAGCGCTCGCGGCCGCCGTCGGCGCCCGCACCTACACGGTGGGCCGCGCGGACGCCGCGGCCACGAGCGTCATCGCGATCGAGCACTCCCTGACCTACCGGGTGCCCGTGGTGCTCGCGATCCCGTACGACGTCGCCGCGCTGGAGGCCGGGCCGATCCCGGACGCCCCGCAGCCCGTGCTGCCCAGCCCGATGGCCCCGGCCGGCCCGTTCGACGCGGCCGCCATCACCGACCTCGCCCGCCACCTCGCCGACGCCGAGCGGCCGCTCCTGCTCGCGGGTCGCGGCGCCTGGCTCGCCGGCGCGGGCGACGTGCTCGGCGAGCTCGCCGAAGCGACGGGGGCACTCACCGCTACGACGGCGCTCGGCTGCGGCATCTTCCCCGACGGCCGGTACGACCTCGGCGTCGCCGGCGGCTTCGGCGCCGAGGGAGCTATGGCGCTCGTGCGCGAGGCGGACGTCGCTGTCGTGCTGGGCGCCTCGCTCAACCAGTTCACGATGCGGTTCGGCGAGCTGTTCGCGCCCGGGACGCGCGTGGTCCAGGTCGACATCGCGCCCGCCGCGACGCACCGGCACGTCGGCGGCTTCATCCGGGGCGACGCCGCGCTCGTGGCGCGCGCCCTGATGGACGAGCTGCACACCCTGCGGGCGAAGCCGTCCGGGTGGCGCGAGACGGTCGACGTCGCCGCGGCCCGCACCTACGAGACCGGCCCGGCGGACGGGATCGCGCCCGACGGGCGCCTCGACCCGCGCACCGTCGCGCACCGCCTCGCCGACCTGCTGCCCGCCGACCGCGTCGTCGTCTCCGACGGCGGGCACTTCATCGGCTGGGCGAACATGTACTGGCCCGTCGCCTCCCCCGACCGCATGGTCATGGTCGGCACCGCGTACCAGTCCATCGGGCTCGGCCTCCCCAGCGTCGCCGGCGCCGCCGCGGCCCGCCCGGACGACGCCGTGGTGCTCACCACCGGCGACGGCGGCGGGCTCATGGCGCTGGCCGACCTCGAGACCGCCGTCCGCACCGCCGGGGGCCGCGGCATCGCCGTCGTCTGGAACGACGCCGCCTACGGCGCCGAGGTGCACGTGTACGGACGGCAGGGCATTACCAAGGAGCCGATGCTGATCCCCGAGACCGACTTCGGGGCCCTCGCCACGGCGGTCGGCGCGGAGGGCGTCGTCGTGCGCTCGCTCGACGACCTGGACCGCGTGGCGGCGTGGGCCGCCGAGCCCGTCGTCGACCGCCGGTTCCTGCTGCTCGACTGCCGCATCTCGGCGTCGGTCGTCGCCCCGTACCAGGAGGAGATCCTGCGGGCGAGCCGCGCTCGCTGATTCCTCTGGCGCGCAGGTTTCACGGAGGTGGACAGGGCGCGCACGCGGGGTCTCGTGGTGTACGGGGCAAGGTCGGCCTGAGGCGCCGGCGCGACGCACGGCACCTCAGGCGCTGTCGTCACGCGTCCCTGACGACGCTCCTTGGGCTCGGCGGGACGGGCTGAAGCCTCTGCAGCTGGGTGACGTGCTGCGGGCCGAGCTCGTCGAGGGAGGCGACCTCGAGCAGCTTCATGGTGCGCACCACCTGCTCGGACAGGATGGCGATGGTCCGGTCGACCCCGGCACGTCCGCCGGCCATGAGCCCGTACAGGTAGGCGCGGCCGACGAGCGTGAAGCGGGCCCCGAGGGCGACGGAGGCGACGATGTCGGCGCCGTTCATGATGCCGGTGTCGATCATGACCTCGAGGTCGTCGCCGACCTCGCGCACGACGTCGGGCAGCAGGCGGAACGGGACGGGCGCCCGGTCCAGCTGCCGTCCGCCGTGGTTGGACAGCACGATGCCGTCGACGCCCAGGTCGGCGAGCTTCTTGGAGTCCTCGACGTTCTGGACGCCCTTGACGACGATCTTGCCGGGCCACATCCCGCGGATCACGTCGAGGTCGGCGAAGCTGATCGACGGGTCCATCGCCGAGTCGATCAGCTCACCCACCGTGCCGCCGGTGGAGGTGAGGGAGGCGAACTCGAGCTTCGGCGTGGTCAGGAAGTCGTACCACCACCACGGCCTGGGGATCGCGTCCAGGACGGTGGAGAGCGTCAGCTGCGGCGGGATGGAGAACCCGTTGCGCCTGTCCCGCAGGCGCGCACCCGCCACGGGCGTGTCGACGGTGAAGAACAGGCTGTCGAACCCGGCCGCGGCCGCGCGTTCCACCAGCCCGTAGGACACCTCGCGCTCGCGCATCACGTACAGCTGGAACCAGTTGCGCCCCCCGGGGTTGGCCGCCTTCACGCCCTCGATGGACGTGGTGCCGAGGGTGGACAGCGTGAACGGGATGCCGGCGGCGCCCGCGGCGCCGGCGCCGGCGGTCTCACCCTCGGTCTGCATGAGCCTCGTGAAGCCCGTCGGCGCGATGCCGAACGGCATCGCGGAGGACCCGCCGAGCACGGTCGTCGACGTGTCGACCTTTGACACGTCCCGCAGGATCGAGGGGTGCAGCTCGATGTCCTGGAACGCCTGGCGCGCTCGGGCGAGCGAGATCTCCCCCTCCGCCGCGCCCTCGGTGTAGTCGAACACCGCTCGCGGGGTACGACGCCGGGCGATGTCCCGCAGGTCCTCGATGGTCAGGGCCGCGTCGAGACGCCGCTTGCGGGCATCCAGCTCGGGCTTCTTGAACCGCATGAGCTCGAAGAGCTCGGCCGGCTTGGGTAGCTGACGCTTGACCATGCGTGCTCCCCCTCTCCGCGCGACATCGCGCTGTGGCGTGCACGCACGCTAGAACATGAATCGTTTCAAACGCTAAGGCGTGGAGCCCTCGCCGTCAAGGCAGGCCAGCGCGGGTGGCAGACGCTCAAGCCACCAGGATGACTTGAGCGTCCGACAGACGCGGGAATGACCCGAACGTCCGACACGCACGCGGAGGCGGGGCCACGGCCTGTCACGCCGCGGCGGGCGGGATGTTCTGGTTCAGGTGGAACACGTTGTCCGGGTCGTAGGTGCGCTTGACCGCGGCGAGCCGGGCCAGCTTCTCCGGCGGATAGGCCCGCCGCACGCCGTCGGCGCCGTCGTCGCCGAGCACGTTGACGTAGACCCCGCTGGCGAACGGTTCCAGCAGGGTCGCGCTCGTCCGCGCGGCGGCGATCCGGTCCTCGTCGTCGTCCGGGTCGGTCCAGGACGCGGCCACGACGTACTCGAACCGCACGTCGCGCTGGCTGAACGCGGTCTCGTCGTCCGGCACCTCGGCGATGGCGCCGCCGTACGCCTGGAGCCCCGCACGCACGTCAGGTCCGTGGCTCAGCAGCGCCTCGAGCGCGGCATCGGGCAGCTCGCGGAAGTAGTGGCCCTTCCAGTAGCGCCGCAGGGCGTGGCCCTCGGTGGTGTCCTCCCGGGTCTGGAGGTCCAGGTAGGACAGCTCCTCTATCCGGCGGTCCGTCGGGCTGCCGAGCGCGTCGAGCGCGTCGAGCTCCCTGGCGTGCGCCCGGCCCTCGTCCGGGTCGCCCACCCAGACGAAGCCGAGCGTCGCGACGCCGTCGTGCACGGATGCGGTGTACGTGGCCTGCCTCGGGGCGTACGCACTGAGGTCGCGCCACCGGAACGCGGCGGACGCGGCATCACCGACAGGAAAGTCGAGCCCGACGCTGAGCGCGCGGGTCCCGACGTCGTGCAGCCGGAACTCGAACTCGGTCACCACGCCGAAGTTCCCGCCGCCGCCGCGCAGCGCCCAGTACAGATCGGGCCGCTCGTCGGCCGAGGCGCGAACCACCTCCCCGGCGGCGGTCACCACCTCGTACGAGACGACGTTGTCGCAGGCCAGCCCGTACTGGCGGGCCAGCCAGCCCATCCCGCCGCCCAGGGTGAGCCCGCCCACGCCGGTGTGCGACACGTTGCCGGCCGTCGTGGCCAGGCCGTGCGGCTGCGTAGCCCTGTCGAGCGCCCCGAGCAGCGCGCCGCCCTGCGCCCACGCCCGCTTGCGCTCCGGATCGACCCGGACCGCACCCATCGGGGTGAGGTCGATCATCAGCCCGCCGTCGGGAACGCCGTGCCCGACGACGCTGTGGCCGCCGCACCGGACACCGATCTCCAGGCCCTCCCGTCGCGCCAGCGCCAGCGCCGCCACGACGTCGCCGGCCTCTCGGCACCGGACGACCAGGGCCGGCCGGTGGTCCACCATCGCGTTCCACACCGTGCGCGCCTCGTCGAAACCGGCGTCGCCCGGATAGCGGAGATCGAGCCCTGACACCGCGGAAGCGTCGGTCGTGTCCATGCTCTCGTTCCTCCTCATAAGGGGTCCGGTCGCACCCGGCCCTGGCACAGGAGAGACCGCCCGTCGTCGCCGAACTCATCGCAGGGCCTCCGCCGTCGGCGAACACGGGCACAACGCGGGCGCCCTGAACGCTCCACTGGTGTGGCCCTCGACACCCCACCGGACGACGGAACCGAGCCGTTGCGCCCCGACGACACCGACGCCGAAGCGCTCGACGCGTACTCGCGCGCCGTCGTCGCGGTCGCCGATGCCGTGCTGCCCAGCGTCGCGAGCCTGACCATCACGACCCGCAGGGGGCAGGGCGCGGGCAGCGCGAGCGTCATCACGAGCGACGGATTCCTGCTCACCTCCGCGCACGTCGTCGCGGGCGCCGAGACGGCGGACGCCGCGTTCGCCGACGGGACCCGCATGCGGGCCGACGTCGTGGGCCGCGACCCGCTGTCGGACCTCGCCGTGCTGCACGCCCGGTCCGACGTGCCCGCACCGGTGCCGCTCGGGGACGCCGCGCGGCTGCGCGTCGGCCAGCTCGTCGTGGCGCTGGGCAACCCGCTCGGGCTCGCCGGAAGCGTCACGGCGGGCATCGTCTCGGCGCTGGGCCGCTCACTACCCACGGGCAACGGTCGAGTGGTCGACGAGGTCATCCAGACCGACGCCGCCCTCAATCCCGGCAACAGCGGGGGCGTGCTCGCCGACAGCACCGGGCGGATGGTCGGCGTGAACACGGCGGTGGCGGGCATCGGCGTCGGCCTCGCAGTGCCGATCAACGCGACCACGCGCGAGATCGTGACGACCCTGATGACCTCGGGCCGCGTCCGTCGCGCGTGGCTCGGCATCGCCGGGGCGCAGGCGCCTCTGCCGCCTCGCCTCGCCACGCGTCTGGGCACACCGACGGGCCTGCAGGTCGCGGACGTGACGCCCGGCAGCCCCGCGGCGGACGCCGGCCTGCTCCGCGGCGACATCGTGGTCGAGCTCGACGGCGAGCCGGTGGTCACCGTGACCGCGGTGCAGAAGGCTCTGGTCGAGGGCGCGATCGGACGCCGCATCGAGGTCACCGTGTGGCGGCACGGCGCGCTCGTCGACGTCATCGCGTATCCCCGCGAGCTCGCCTGAGCGTCCCGGAACAGCCGGGCGCCGCTCGACTTGACCAGGGTCACCCGGCGGCGGAGTGTGGGTAGGGACGGCAGCGCCGTCCGGACGCTGCCCCGAGCACTAGGGAGTCCGTCATGTACGTGCGTACCACCGAGGTCCGAGGAGATCCCACCAGGATCGGCGACGGGTTGCGGGCCATTCGTGAGGAGGTCTTCCCGGCAGTCAGCGAGATGGACGGCTGTGTCGGGATGTCGCTGCTGGTCGACCGGGAGACCGCGCGCTGCGTCGCCACGACGTCGTGGCAGACCGAGGACGCCATGCAGGCGAGCGCGGACCTCGTGCGGCCGCTGCGCGACCGCGCCGAGCGAGCCCTGGGCGCCACCGGCGGCAGCAAGGTCCACCAGTGGGAGGTCGCCGTCGTCCACCGCGATCACGCCGCGCCCGACGGCGCCTGCGCCCGCCTCACCTGGCTCAGCGGTGACCCGGGCATGGTCGACCGGGCCATAGACATCTACCGGATGGTCATCCTGCCGCAGATCCAGGAGTTCGACGGATTCTGCAGCGCCAGCCTGATGATCGACCGCGAGGCCGGTCGGGTCGTCGGCACGGCCGCCTTCGACAGCCGCGCAGCCGTCGAGGCCAGCCGTGAGGCCACCGCCGGCATCCGCGAGCGAATCGTCCGCGAGCTCGGCGCTACCGTCGACGACGTCGAGGAGATGGAGATCGCGTTCGCGCACCTGCACGTTCCCGAGATGGCCTGACCCACCGTCACCGTCACCGTCGCAGGCCGAGGTCCCGCAGCTCCAGGTCCGCCAGCCTGCGCACGACGGCGGGGTCGCCGTCCCGCCACGCACCCACCGGGTCGTCGGAGATCCGGGTCAGGGCCCGCAGCGGCTGGTTCGCAAGGGCGCGCAGAGCCAGCAGCGCCGGATCCGACCCGGCGAGGTGCCGTGCGGCATACGCGCGCCGCACGAACCTGATCCGTAGCGGCACGTAGAGCACGGCGACCAGCAGAACCGGGATCAGGAACACCGCGATCCCGGCCAGCAGCGCGACGTCCTCGACCGTCTCGACCTGGGAACGACCCGCGGCGGCGAGGCTCTCCGCCGCCTCCGCCGCGCCGCTGAAGGGCGCGGCGAGGTCGTCCCCCACGCCCGGAAGCCCGCCGATCCGGCCCTCGACGTCGTGGAATCGGCCCGCCATGTCGTCGGCCGCCGACGCCGTCGCCCGGCCGGGCCCGGCAAGCTCCAGCGTCGACTCGTGGACCTGACGGCCCACCCATGCCCAGCCCGCGATCCAGGCGAGCAACATCAGGTCGCCGAGCACCTGGCGGGCACATCGTGCCGGTGCGGCCGCGTACAGCCTCATGGTCTGGCCCTCCGGACGTCGACGGGTTGCACGCCGCACCGTATCGGACCTACGCCACAATCCGGGCCGAACGGACCGATCTGTGGTTGCATACTCCCCGACTTGTTCCTGACATTGCGGAGGTATTGCCCATGACTGCCGACGACGAGCTGACCCGGACCTTCGTCGAGTTCGACGGCGACGCCGACGGTCGCATCACCGCCGACGAGTTCCGCCAGGCCATGGGCACCCGCGGCGAGGAGGTCACCGACAAGGACCTCGACGAAATCTTCGGCAAGGCCGACCACGACCAGGACGGCCGGATCGACCTCACCGAGTTCACGGAGGCGTGGGACGCCTGAGGCGCCCTGCACGCGCGGGCGCCCGGACACGCCTCGCCCGCGACACCTAGGCCGCGCGGTCTCCGTAACGCCCGGTCTGCCAAGGCGGACCGGGTGTGCTTCTTGGTCTTCGCCGGGCTCGGCTCGGCAGGTGACCGGGCCTGCTGGGCTTGCCTGGTCCACCGGCCTGGTGGTCAGGTCTGCCGGTCGGGTCTGCTGGTCAGGCCGCGGGGCCGCCGGCCCGGCGGGTTAGGCGGCTTCGGCGTCGGTCGGTGGTGGGGTGTCGATGGCTTGGGGTAGTCGGATGTGGTGGCCGCGGGCGTCGGTGAAGGCCCACCCGGTCTCCACCAGCGCCCCGACGGTGCTGGTGGTGGGCTTGCCGGTCCAGTGCATGGCGATGCCACGCGCGTCCACCAGCTGGTGATGGAACCAGCACAACAACGCACTGTTCGCGACGGACGTATCACCACCGTCGGCCCAGTGCCTGACGGCGTGGTGGACCTCGCACCGTGACGGCGGCTGATCACATCCGGGATACACGCAATGCTCATCGCGGGCGATGACGGCGCGCCGCATCTGCCCGGTCACGGTCCGCTGCGCGCGCCCCACATCCAGCACGGCGCCGTCGGGCCCGAACACGACCCTCGTGATCGCACTGTCGCACGCGAGGCGGCGCAGCAGGGCTCGTGGTGCACGACCACCGGTCTCGGTGAACACCGGGCTACCCGAGGTCAGCAGCCCGGACACCACCGCGCCTGCCGCGCTTCCGCCTACCGTGCCCGTCGCGCCCGCCGCGCTTCCGCCGGCCGTACCCGCTGCGCTCCCGCCGGCCGTGCCGGGGTCGCTCACGTCTGCGGTGCCCGCGAGACCTCCGCTCGGGGTGCTCGCCGTGCCCGCCGTGCCCGCCGTGCCTGGGGTGCTTGTCCGGGTGCCGTGTGCGGGGGTGGTGTGTCCGCAGGTCAGGCACAGGCCGTCGCGGGTGCGGGTGGTCTGGGTGACCAGCTCCGACCACGACACGGTCACGTTCAGGTGGGG
>NZ_QBUG01000015.1 GCF_003058225.1 Promicromonospora sp. AC04 | reverse complement strand
GGCCGAACCGAATGTTGCACGCCCTCCGGGGGATCGGACCGAAGGTTGATGGTCCACACGGGCGGCGATCGACGCGCGTCCTGCGGCTCGGCCACTGCGACGACCGGCAAGTTGCGGTTCGGCCGCTGGGACGGCCGGCAGGTTGCGGTTCGGCCGCTGGGACGACCGGCGCGTTGCGGTTCGGCGTCTGCGACGACCGGCAGGTTGCGGTTCGCCCGCTGGGGCGGTCGGCAGGTTGCGGCTCGGCCGCTGGGGCGGTCGGCAAGTTGCGGCTCGGGCCTGGGTTCTTGCTGGGTTCGGGGGCCTCGGCGTCCGCAGGTTCCGCCTTGTGGAATGCTGTTTCCGTCAACCGGTAGTTCCGGGGTTCCGATGGGGAGGGTGACGTGGCAGAGCCTGGCGTGCAGTCGGTCGAGCGAGCGCTCGATCTGCTCGAGATTCTGGCGGAGGTCGGCGGTGATGCCGGCCTGAGCGAGCTCTCGGAGCAGTCGGGCCTCCCGCTGCCGACGATCCATCGGTTGATGCGCACCCTGGTCGCCCGTGGTTATGCCCGGCGGCTTCCTTCGAGACGTTATGCGCTCGGTGCTCGGATGATGGGCCTTGGCGATGCGGCCGGCCGCCAGCTCGGAGCCGGCGCGCGGCGACACCTGGCGCGCGTCGCACGGGAGCTGGGGGAGACGGCGAACCTGGCGATGCTCGACGGAGAGATGGCCGTGTACGTCGCGCAGGCGGCGTCGTCGCACTCGATGCGGATGTTCACCGAGGTGGGGCGACGAGTGCACCTGCACAGCACGGGCGTCGGGAAGGCGCTCCTGGGCGAGCTGCCCGACGCGACGGTGCGCGACATCGCGATACGAGCGGGCCTTGAGCCCGCGACGGACCGGACGATCACCGACGTCGAGGCGCTCTTGGCGGCGATGGCCGAGATACGCGAGCGCGGGTACGCCGTGGACGACGGCGAACAGGAGATCGGTGTGCGGTGCTTCGCCGTCGTCGTGCCGGGTGCGCCCGTGCCGACGGCGCTGTCCGTGTCGGGTCCTGCGGCGCGGGTCTCGTTCGAGTTCGGGGAGCGGGCAGTGCCGTTGCTGCACGAGGTTGCAGGGCAGGTCGCCGCGGAGCTGTCCGGGGGCTGAGCCCGCGTTGACCCGGCGCCATCGGGCACCTAGTGTTTTCGCTAGGAAGTATTTGGTTTCCGTATCGTGGAATTGCGGCCCGGAGCCAAGTCGCTCGACCAAGGGAAGACACGTGGATACTCCAGAGGGCCTCACCATCACAGGCGACATCGCGCCGCGCGCGGAGGAGGTGCTGACACCCCAGGCGCTGGAGCTGATCGTCGCCCTCCACCGCGAGCTGGACGACCGTCGGCTCGAGCTCCTCGCAGCCCGGCAACGGAGGGTCGAGAACCTTGCGGCGGGCGGCACCCTGGACTTCCTGCCCGAGACCAAGCACATCCGCGACGATCCGACCTGGCGTGTCGCCCCGCTGGCGCCCGGGATCGAGGACCGTCGCTGCGAGATCACCGGTCCCACCGATCGCAAGATGACCATCAACGCGCTGAACTCCGGCGCGAAGGCGTGGCTCGCGGACCACGAGGACGCGAACACCCCGCAGTGGAGCGCCGTGGTGGGCGGGCAGCTCAACCTGCTCGACGCGATCAACCGCACCATCGACTTCACGGGCGACAACGGCAAGCACTACGCGCTGAAGCCGGACGAGGAGCTGGCCACGATCATCGTGCGCCCGCGCGGCTGGCACCTGCCGGAGAAGCACATCCTGGTGGACGGCCGACCGGTGTCGGGCAGCCTGGTGGACTTCGCGCTCTACCTGGCCACCGCGGGGCTGCGGCAGAACGAGAAGGGGCAGGGGCCGTACTTCTACCTGCCCAAGATGGAGTCGCACCTGGAGGCGCGGCTATGGAACGACGCGTTCGTGCTGGCCCAGGACTTTCTCGGGATCCCGCAGGGCACCATTCGCGCCACCGTGCTCATCGAGACCTACCCCGCGGCGTTCGAGATGGAGGAGATCCTCTACGAGCTGCGGGAGCACAGCTCCGGCCTGAACGCGGGCCGCTGGGACTTCATGTTCTCCGTGATCAAGTCGTTCCGGACGCGCGGCACTGAGTTCATGCTGCCCGACCGCAACGCCGTCACGATGACCGTGCCGTTCATGCGGGCCTACACCGAGCTGCTGGTCAAGACCTGCCACACCCGGGGCGCGCACGCGATCGGCGGCATGGCCGCGTTCATCCCGAGCCGCGACGAGGCGGTCAACACGGCCGCGTTCGCGAAGGTGCGCGACGACAAGACCCGCGAGGCGAACGACGGCTTCGACGGGTCCTGGGTTGCGCACCCCGGCATGGTCGACCTGTGCAAGGAGGTGTTCACCTCGGTGCTGGGCGACAAGCCGAACCAGATCGACCGTACGCGCGAGGAGGTGCAGGTCACCGCGGCGCAGCTGCTGGACGTCGCCGCGACGCCCGGGGACGTGACCGAGGCGGGGCTGCGGAACAACATCTCGGTGGGCATCCAGTACCTCAAGGCGTGGCTCGGCGGGCTCGGCGCCGTCGCGATCTTCAACCTCATGGAGGACGCGGCGACCGCCGAGATCTCCCGGTCCCAGGTGTGGCAGTGGCTGCACAACGACGTGACTCTCGCCGATACCGGCCACCAGGTCACGCGCGAGCTGATCGACCGGATCGTCGAGGAAGAGATCGCCAAGCTGCCGGGTGAAGAGGCAGACTACACGGAGGCGAAGCAGACGTTCCTCGAGGTGGCGGTGGCTGACGACTACGCGGACTTCCTGACCCTCCCGGCATACGAACGCATGCCTTGACCCGGTGTTGAGTGCTGGATATTCGCCCTCCAGGCGGTCCCTGGAGGGCGAATATCCAGCACTCAACGACAGAAGTGGCCAGCGACGAGGAGGTTGCACATGCCCGCGAGCATGTCGATGACGCCAGGCGGGCCTGCGGCGCTGGACGCCGTTATTGCCGAGCTTGTTGCTGAGCTCGGCGGTGAGCAGGTGATCACGGACCGGCAGCGCCGTCGTACCTACGAGTGTGACGGGCTGGCGGCGTACCGGGTGGTCCCGGGCGTGGTGGTCCTCGCGCAGGATGCGGGCGACGTCGCGACGGCGGTGCGGGCCTGCGCGCGGCACGGCGTGCCGTTCGTCGCGCGCGGGTCGGGCACGGGCCTGTCGGGCGGGGCGCTGCCGCACGCCGCGGGGGCGCTCGTGGTCATGTCGCAGATGCGGGCGATCCGGGAGGTGGATGTCGAGGGCCAGCGCGCCGTCGTCGACCCCGGGGTGATCAACCTGCAGCTCACCGCCGCGACCAGCCCGGACGGCTACTACTTCGCACCGGACCCGTCGAGCCAGTCCGTGTGCTCGATCGGCGGGAACGTCGCCGAGAACTCGGGCGGCGCGCACTGCCTCAAGTACGGCTTCACCACCAACCACGTCACGGGTCTGGACCTGGTGACGCCCGGCGGCGAGCAGGTCGAGATCGGCGGCAAGGCGCCGGACGCGCCCGGGTACGACCTGCTCGGCGCGCTGGTGGGCAGCGAGGGCACGCTCGGCATCGTCACCGCGGCCACGGTGCGCCTCACGCGCCTTCCGCAGGAGGTCCGGACGCTGCTGGCCGCCTTTCGTTCCATGGACGACGCCGGGGCCGCCACCTCCGCGATCATCGCCGCCGGGGTGATCCCCGCCGCGATCGAGATGATGGACGCCCTTGCGATCGAGGCCGCCGAGGCGGCAGTGCACTGCAACTACCCGGCCGGCGCGGGCGCCGTCCTGGTTGTCGAGCTGGACGGGCCGTCGCCCGACGTCGCGGGCGAGTTCGACGACGTCGTGCGGCTGTGCGAGGCGGCCGGCTCCTTCGAGGTACGGGTGGCGGCCGACGACGACGAGCGCGCCCTGATCTGGAAGGGCCGCAAGTCCGCGTTCGCGGCGGTGGGCAGGATCAGCCCGGACTACATAGTGCAGGACGGCGTGATCCCGCGGACGGCGCTGCCGCTGGTCCTGCGGCAGATCGCCGAGCTCGGCGAGAGCGCTGGGGTGCGGGTGGCGAACGTGTTCCACGCCGGCGACGGCAACCTGCACCCGCTCGTGCTGTTCGACGGCTCGGTCGAGGGTGCCGTCGACCGAGCCGAGGCCGTGGCGGGCGGGATCCTCGACCTGTGCCTGGAGCACGGCGGCTCGATCACCGGCGAGCACGGCGTGGGCGCCGACAAGGCCAAGCACATGCCGCGCATGTTCACCGCCGACGACCTCGACACCATGCAGGCCGTGCGCTGCGCGTTCGACCCGGACGGCATCTCCAACCCGGGCAAGGTGTTCCCGACGCCCCGGCTGTGCGGGGAGCGGCCCGGCCGGCACCAGGGCGCGCACCCGCTCGCCGAGTCCGGCGTGGCGGAGGTCTTCTGATGGCGGACCTGCAGCGGCTCGATGACGCGCTCGAGCAGGACGGTGGTGAGGTCCGCGAAGCGGGTCCGGGGGACGCCGTGGACGGGGTACGCGCGACGGCGGTCGCCCGGCCGGCGTCGGCGGACGGCGTGGCCGCCGTGCTGCGCGAGGCGACCGCCCAGGGGCTGGTCACCTTGGCGCGCGGGGCCGGGACGGCGCTGGACTGGGGCGCGCCGCCCGAGCGCGTCGACCTGATCCTGGACACCACTGGCCTGGACCGGCTCGTGGAGCACGGCGCGGGCGACCTCGTGGTCGTGGCCGAGGCCGGGCTGCCGGTCGCGGCCCTCTCAAAGAGCGTCCGGGCCGCCGCGCAGGAGCTCGTGGTGGACCTGCCGCCGGAGCGGCTGGCCGGCGGCTCTACCGTTGGCGGCGCGCTGTCGACCGGGGCGTCCGGGCCGCGCCGCCTGCAGCGCGGCGGGATCCGCGACCTAGTGCTCGGGGCCACCGTGGTGCTCGCCGACGGGACCATCGCGTCGTCGGGCGGCAAGGTCGTCAAGAACGTCGCCGGGTACGACCTGGCCAAGCTCCTGACGGGCGCGTACGGCACGCTCGGCGTGGTGGTGCGGGCGGCGTTCCGGCTGCATCCGGCCCGGCCGGACCGGGCGTTCGTCGTGGCGACCGGACCGCTGGCCGACGTCGCCGCGCGGGCCCGCGACGTGGTCGCCTCGCAGCTTGCGCCTGCCGCGGTCGAGATCGACCGGCCCGCGGGGAGCGACGACGCCGCCGTGGCGGTGCTGCTGGAGGGTACCGGAGCCGCCGTCGGGCAGCGGGCTGCCGCGGCGGCCGAGCTGCTGGGCGGGCGGGTCCAGGACGAGCCGCCCGCGTGGTGGGCGGCGCTGCCGGGTGACCCGGCGGGTTCTGTGGGCGGGAGCGGCTCGGCCGGTGGGCAGCCGGTCGAGACCCTCGCCAAGGCGACCGCCACGCTGACCGGGGTGGCCGATCTGCTGGCGGCGGCGCGCGACGCCGAGCAGCGGTACGGCGTCGGCGTGGCGCTGCGCGGGACCGCCGCCGGGGTGTTGCATGCCGTGGTGACGGGGACGCCCGAGGCGACCGCGTCCGCCGTCGGGCACCTGCGGGGGGCCGCGCCCAGCCCGCGGGACGGGACCGTTACCGTGCTGCGCGCATCGCGCGAGGTGCGCGCGGCGCTCGACGCGTGGGGGCCTGTTGGCGGGCTCGACCTGATGCGCGCGGTCAAGCGGCAGCTCGATCCCGGGCGCAGGCTCGCGCCCGGCCGATTCGTGGGAGGCATCTGATGACCGAGGCGAAGCCGGACCTGCTCGGCGCCTTCGACGAGCACCATCCGCCCGCCCGGGAGCTGGTCGACGACTGCGTGCACTGCGGATTCTGCCTGCCGGCCTGCCCCACGTACTCGCTGTGGGGCGAGGAGATGGACTCGCCGCGCGGGCGGATCTACCTCATGAAGGAGGGGCTCGAGGGCGAGCCCATGTCGGCGTCGCTGGTGCAGCACGTCGATGCGTGCCTCGGCTGCATGGCGTGCGTGACGGCGTGCCCGTCGGGGGTGCAGTACGACAAGCTCGTCGAGGCGACCCGGCAGCAGGTCGAGCGGCGCGGCGCCGAGCATCGCACGCGCGGGCAGCGGCTGCTGCGGTCGGCGATCTTCTCCCTGTTCCCGCGGCCCGAGCGGCTGCGGCGGGTGCTTCCGCTGCTCGCGCTGTACCAGCGCACGGGGCTGTCGAGGCTGGTGCGGCCGGTGCTTGCCCGGATCTCGCCGACGCTGGCGACGATGGAGGCCATCGCGCCGCCCGTGGGTCCGCGGATCCCGGTGCCGGCGCTGGTGCCGGCCGTCGGGGCGCGGCGGATGACTGTCGGGCTGCTGCTGGGCTGCGTGCAGCGGGAGTTCTACCCGGGCGTCAACGCGGCGACGGCGCGGGTGCTGGCCGCGGAGGGGTGCGACGTCGTCGTGCCGCCCGACCAGGGGTGCTGCGGCGCGCTGTCCGTGCACGCCGGACGCGAGGCCGAGGGACTCGACTACGCGCGGGCGCTCATCGACACGTTCGCGGACGCGGGCGTGGAGCGGATAGTGGCCAACTCGGCCGGGTGCGGGTCGACGATGAAGGACTACGCGGACCTGCTGGCCGACGATCCGGCCTATGCGGAGCGGGCCGCGGAGTTCGCGGCGAAGACCCGCGACATCTCCGAGGTGCTGGCCGAGCTGGAGCCCGTCGCGCCGCGGCATCCGCTGCCGATGACGGTGGCGTACCACGACGCCTGCCACCTGCGGCATGCGCAGGGTGTGAAGGCGCAGCCGCGCGCTGTGCTCGCGACGATCCCCGGGTTGGTGGTCAAGGAGATCGCCGAGGGCGACATGTGTTGCGGGTCGGCCGGCATCTACAACCTCACCAACCCGGAGCCCGCTCGGGAGCTGGGGGACCGGAAGGCTGCGAACGTGGCGGCGACGGGGGCTTCGCTGCTGGTGACTTCCAACCCGGGGTGCTTGTTGCAGATCACGGACGCGCTGCAGCGGCAGGGGCGAGAGATGCCGACGGCGCACATGGTGCTGGTGCTCGACGCGTCGCTGCGCGGTGTGGGGCCGGGGGAGCTGCTGGGTTAGCTGCCAGGGGCGGCTTGGCTTGCAGCGAGCTCGGTTCTGGCCTGCGTGCAGCCGGCCGAGCTCGGCGTCGGCGGGGCAGCTCGGCCGGTCTTGGACGCGCACGTCACAGGCTTTCGACCCCGGGGGATGCCTGCTCGCGTGGGAGAATGTGCGGGCATCTGTCATCGAAGGGAACACCGTGAACGAAACGCCCCGTGACCAGGGGAACGACCGCGAGGGCGACCGCCGCGGCGAGCGCAAGAGCGCCAACCGCAGCGAGGGCCATGGGCCGCGCCGCGAGGACCGCGGCGGGGAGCGCGGTGGTGACCGGGGCCGCCGGTATGACGGCGCCCGTGGCGGTGACACCCACCGGCGCGACGACGACCGCCCGCGCCGGCAGTACGAGGACCGGGGCGCCGCAGGCCCGCGCCGCGATGACCGTGGTACCGGTGGTCCGCGCCGGGACGATCGGGGTGCCGCTGGTCCGCGCCGCGATGACCGGGGCGCCAGTGACCGTTCGCCCCGGCGGAACGACGACCGGCCCCGCAACACCTACGGGGACCGCGACAACCGGGGCGGCCGCGACGACCGCGGCGCACGCTCCGACCGCTCGTATCGCGGGAACGACGGCGACCGGCCGAGCCGGCCGTACGAGGCCCGGGACAACCGTGGTGGCGACCGTCCCGCGCGCCGGGACGACGACCGTCCCCGTCGAACCTTCGACCGTGACGACAAGCCGCGCCGCTCGTTCGGCGACCGTGATGACCGCCCGCGCCGTAGCTTCGAGGACCGCGGCGGGAGCCGTCCGGCTCGTCCGGACCACGACCGTCCGCGCCGCTCCTTCGACGACCGCGGCGGCAGCGACCGCCCGCGCCGCGACGACCGCAGCGACCGCCCGCGTCGGGATGACGGTGGCGCCGACCGCCCTCGTCGGGACGACCGTGGCGGCGACCGTCCGCGTACCAGTGACCGTGGTGGTGACCGTCCGTTCCGCCGGAACGATGACGACCGGCCTCGCCGTTCGTTCGGTGACCGTGATGACCGTCCGCGCCGCTCGTTTGACGACCGTGGTGGTGACCGTCCGCGTCACGATGACCGTGCCGGTGACCGTCCGCGTACCGGTGACCGCGGTGGTGACCGCCCGTTCCGCCGGAACGACGACGACCGACCCCGCCGCTCGTTCAACGACCGGGACGACCGGGGCGCTCGGGACAGCCGTGGCCGGGACGACCGTGGCGCCCGTCCGTTCCGGGGCAACGACGGCGACCGGCCGCGTCGTGACGACCACCGCACTGGTGGTCCGCCCCGGGATGACCGGGGTACCGGTGGTCCGCGCCGGGATGACCGAGGTAGCGGTGGTCCGCGCCGGGATGACCGCGGCACCGGTGGTCCGCGCCGTGATGACCGCGGCACCGGTGGTCCCCGCCGCGACGACAGGGGCACCGACCGGCCCCGTCGCGACGACCGTGGTGGCGACCGTCCGCGTCAGGACGACCGCGGGCCGCGCCGCTCGTTCGGCGACCGCGACGACCGGCCGCGCCCGGACAAGCGCGATGAGCGCGAGGAACGCGCTCCCCGGCCCCCGGAGCCGGAGATCGCCGAGGACGTCTCGTTCAGCCAGCTCGACCGTGACGTACGTTCGCGCCTGCGCGGGCTGAGCAAGGAGCACGCCGAGTACGTCGGGCTGCACCTGGTGATGGCGGGCCGGCTGCTCGACGTCGACCCGGAGCGTGCCTACGAGCACGCCCAGGCGGCGGTGCGCGGCGCGGGCCGCATCGACATCGTGCGCGAGGCCGCCGGCCTGGCCGCGTACCACACCAACCGCTTCGCGGAGGCGCTGCGTGAGCTGCGCACGGTCCGCCGGCTGAACGGCTCGTCGGAGCACCTGCCGATCATGGCCGACGCCGAGCGCGGCCTCGGCCGCCCGGAGCGCGCACTGGCGCTCGCCGCGTCGGAGGAGGCCGCGACGCTCGACGCGACCGGACGCGTCGAGCTCGCGATCGTCGCGAGCGGTGCCCGCTCGGACCTGGGCGAGCACGACGCCGCCCTGGCCGTGCTGGACAAGATCGCGGCCGAGGACGCCAAGGGCGATCTCGGGCTGCGTGTGTTGCAGGCGCGAGCCGTGGCACTCGAGGTCGCGGGCCGGGCCGACGAGGCCGCCGCCCTGCTGGCGTCGGTCGACAGCAAGGCGCTCGAACGGGCCATCGGTGCGGAGGCTCCGGACGAGGACATCACGGTGTTCGACGTCGAGGAGGACGCGGCGCTCGCCGAGGAGGAGTACGCCGCCGACCATCCCGAGGAGTTCGCGGACGACGAGGAGCCCGACGACGAGGACGACTCTGACGAGGACGACTCTGACGAGGACGACTCTGACGAGGACGACGAGCCGGATGACGAGCTCGACGACGAGTCCGCGGACTCGGCCGACTCGCCAGACTCTGCGGATTCCCCGGACTCTCCGGATTCCGCTGACTCCGCCGATTCTGCTGACTCCGCCGACTCGCCCGATTCTGCCGACTCGCCTGACGAGCTCGAGCCGGAAGACGACGAGGACTCCGAGGACGATGGCCCCGCGGACGATGCGGACAGCGACGACGTCGCGGACGAGCCCGAGGCGGACGCCCTGGACGAGCCGAGCGCCCCGGAGTCCGACGAAGGGGCCGACGACGAGCCGGCCGCAGAGTCCGACGCCGGGCAGGAGAAGGCGTGAGCGCGAGCGCCGGCCTCCTGGCGAGCGACGTCCCGCTCGCCGCGGCCTTTGACCTCGCGCTCGTCGACCTGGACGGCGTGGCGTACCGGGGGCACCTGCCGATCGAGCACGCGGCGGTGAGCCTGGCCGCGGCGCGGTCGGGCGGGATGCGCCTGCTGTTCGTGACGAACAACGCCTCGCGTGAGCCGGAGGACGTCGCGGGCCAGCTCACGGGCCTGGACATCCCGACCGACCCGGACGAGGTCATGACTGCCGCGCAGGCGTGCGCCGCGCTGCTCACGACCCGGCTGGACTCGGGTGCGAAGGTGCTCGTGGTGGGCGGCAAGGGGCTGGTGACGGCGGTGCGGTCGGCGGGCTTCACGGTGGTGGAGTCGGCGGACGACGAGCCGGACGCCGTCGCGCAGGGCTACGCACCCGAGGTGGGCTGGGCCCAGCTCGCGGAGGCTGCTTACGCGGTGGGCCGTGGCGCGTGGCACGTGGCGAGCAACCTGGACCTGTCGCTGCCGACGGCGCGCGGGTTCGCGCCGGGGAACGGCGCGCTGGTGGGCGCCGTCGTGTCGGCGACGGGGGTCACGCCCGACAGTGCAGGCAAGCCGTCGCCAACGATGTACCGGCTCGCGGTCGAGCGGGCCCGGGCGAGCCGAGCGCTGGTGATCGGGGACCGGCTCGACACGGATCTCGCCGGCGCGCGCGGCGGCGGGTATCCGGGGCTGCACGTGCTGACGGGCGTCTCGACGGCGCGCGACGCCGTGCTCGCGGTACCGGGGGAGCGCCCGTCGTTCCTGGGTGCGGACCTGCGGGCGCTGCTCGAACCGCATCCGGCGCCGGTGCTCGCGGACGGCTGGCACGTGTCCGGTGGTGCGGCCGCCCAGGTGGCCGACGGCGGGCTGCGGCTCGACGGCTCCGGGATCGACCTGGTCCGCGCTGCGTGCGCCGCGGCGTGGGCCGCCGTCGACGCGGGGGAGACCCTGGACCCCGAGACGGTACCCGAGCTCACCGCCTGAGCCTGAGGTGCAGGGCAGGGTGCGGGTCGAAGAACGAGGCACGCGCCCGAAGTGGAACCGCAGGTTCGGGCGGGCAGGTGGAGCCTGATCCGAGGGTGGTGCCGGGGGCGACTGTACGAATTCGGAGTGTGTTGCTCTGCGTGGACAATGTCGACGCAGAGCAACACACTCCGCAGACGTAGGCACTTCCCCGGCCACCACCAACAGGACCCGGCCGATTCCTCCAGGGTTCTGTCGGAGGCGACGGGTACCGTGTCTTGCAGCAGGCCGACGGCCCGTGGGTAGCGGGCGTTGGGTGGCCGACGAGCACGGACGAGCACAGTGGAGCGTTGACGCACGATGGACGAGTTCTACGAGATCGAGGAACCCGCGAGTGGCCCGGCTGACCCCGAGGTGGGCGTCCGGCACGCGCTCGACGCGCTCGACGGGCTCGACGACCTGCCCCCGGCCGACCACGTCGCCCGGTTTGAGGCGGTCCACGACGCTCTGCGGGCGCACCTGAGCGGTGACGCCTGACGGTGGTGACGATGACAGCGAGCACGCGCGTGGACGCGGAGCTGGTCCGCCGTGGGCTGGCCCGTTCGCGGCGGCACGCCGCCGAGCTCGTCGCGTCCGGCCGCGTGTCGGTGGCGAGCCGGGTGGTGGCCAAGCCGTCGTCGGCGGTGTCCGACGGCGAGGAGGTGTCGGTCGCTCCCGGGCCCGACCCGGAGCACGAGTTCGCGTCGCGCGCCGCCTTGAAGCTGGCCGGTGCGCTGGACGCGCTGGCCCGCGTGCCGGGCGGGCCGGTGGTCGAGGGCGCGTTCTGCGCGGACCTCGGTGCGTCGACGGGTGGCTTCACGGACGTGCTGCTGCGCCGGGGCGCTGCCCACGTGGTCGCGGTCGACGTGGGGCACGACCAGCTCGTGCCGGCGCTGCGCGCCGACGACCGGGTGACTGTCGTCGAGGGCTTCAACGTACGCGACCTGACCCCGGGCGATCTCGCCCGGCTCCCGGATCTCGTGGTCGCCGACCTCTCGTTCATCTCCCTGACCGTGGTGCTGCCCGCCGTGGCTGGCGTGCTGCGCCCGGGGGCGCAGGCGCTGCTGATGGTCAAGCCGCAGTTCGAGGTCGGGCGCGAGCGCCTGGGCAGCGGGGGCGTGGTGCGCGACCCGGCGCTGCACGCCGAGGCGGTGACGACCGTGGCGCGCGCGGCGGAGGGCCTGGGCCTGCGGGTGCGTGCGGTCGTGCCGAGCCCGCTCCCGGGGCCGAGCGGGAACCGCGAGTTCTTCGTGTGGCTGACGCCCGCCGCCGGCCCACGTCCAGGCAGCCAGTCAGGTAGCCGGTTGCGCGGCCAGGCAGTCAACCAGACCGACGAGCGCGAGCAGGCGCTGGCCGTCGCCGTCGGCGCGGCGGTGGCCTGGGACCCGGCGCAGGGCGAGCCCGCCGGCCGGCCCGGCCACCCGCCGGAGCCGCCGGCCGCCGTCGTGCGCGAACCGCAGAGCACCGGACGAAGGACCGGGCGGGATTCCGAGCAGAGCCCCCAGGAGAGCACCCAGCAGGCCGAGCAGAAGGAGCGGGAACCGTGACCCGGCGCGTCCTCATCGTGACCCATGGCGGGCGCCCCCGGGCGGTCGCCGCACTGGCCGAGGCGCTTCGCGAGCTGAAGGCCGCGGGCTTCGAGTACACGCTGCACGACGACGCGCTCGCGGAGGAGTTCGGCGACCACATGGCCGCCAAGCGTGTCGCGGAGGGCGTGCACAACGCCGAGGCGGTGATGGTGCTCGGCGGCGACGGCACGATCCTGCGCGCGGCGGAGCTGACCCGGGGCACGGACGTGCCGCTGCTCGGCGTGAACCTGGGGCACGTGGGCTTCCTCGCGGAGTCGGAGCGCGAGGACCTGCGCGCCGCCGTCCAGCGGCTCGCGGCACGGGACTACGACGTGGAGGAGCGCGCCACGGTCGACGTGACGGTGCACCTGCCCGGCACGGCGGAGCCGGTGGTGGGCTGGGCGCTGAACGAGGCCACCGTCGAGAAGGCCACGCGCGACCGCATGCTCGAGGTGGCTATCGGCGTGGACGGCCGTCCGCTGCTGTCGTTCGGCTGCGACGGCGTGGTGATGTCAACGGCCACGGGCTCCACGGCGCACGCCTTCTCGGGCGGCGGGCCGGTGATCTGGCCGGACGTCGACGCCGTGCTGATGGTGCCGTTGTCGGCGCACGCGCTGTTCGCGCGGCCGCTCGTGATCGGCCCGCGGTCGCGGTACACGGTCGACGTGCTGCCGCAGTCGACGGTCGAGGGAGTGCTGACCTGTGACGGACGCCGGGAGATCCGGCTGCCCCGCGGGTCTCGCGTCGTCGTGCGCCAGGGCGGTACGGTGCGGCTCGCGCGGTTGTCCAACGCGCCGTTCGCGGACCGCCTCGTGTCCAAGTTCAATCTTCCCGTATCGGGCTGGCGGGACCGTGTCGGGTCGGGGCATCCAACGGGGCAGGATGTACCTTCTGACCCAGCCGACACCACACCAGAGAATTAAGGAGTCAGGTGCTCGAGGAGATCGCTATCGAGAACCTGGGCGTCATCCGCTCGGCCCGGGTACCCCTGTCCGACGGCCTGACCGTCATCACGGGTGAGACGGGTGCGGGCAAGACGATGGTGCTCACGGGCCTCAACCTGCTCATGGGCGCCAAGGCGGACCCGCAGTCGGTGCGCCCGGGCGCGTCGTCGGCGGCGGTCGAGGGCCGGGTGCGCGTCTCCGGGCGCGACGCCGTCCTGGGCCGCGTCGACGAGGCGGGCGGTGAGGTGGAGGACGACGGCACCGTCGTGATCCTGCGCACCATCGCCGACGGCCGGTCGCGCGCCCACCTGGGCGGCCGTGCCGTGCCGCAGGGCGTGCTCGCGGAGATCGCCGAGGACCTGTTCACCGTGCACGGCCAGGCGGACCAGCTGCGGCTGCGCACGTCGGCCAAGCAGCGCGACGCCCTGGACACCTTCGTGGGCCCGGCACACCAGCGGGTGCTGGCCGCCTACCGCGCGGCGTGGAGCGAGCGCGGCGGCCTGCTGACCGAGATCGCGAACCTGGAGGCGCGCAGCGCCGAGCGGTCGCGCGAGGTGGAGCTGCTGCGCATCGGCCTGGAGGAGATCGAGCGGGTCGACCCGTCGTCGGGCGAGGACGCCGAGCTGCAGGCCCTGATCGAGCGCCTGTCCAACGCGGAGGGGCTGCGCACGGCTGCCACCGAGGCGCACGAGGCGGTGGCCGGCGAGGACGCCGATGGTGCGCGGGAGAACGCGCTGGCGCTGGTGGAGCGGGCGCGACGCGCGCTGGACTCGGCCGCACACTCCGACGCCGCGCTCGGCGCGCTCGCCACGCGGTTCGCCGAGGTGGGCTACCTGCTGTCCGACGTCGCGACCGACGTCGCCGCGTACGTCGACGACCTGCAGGCGGACCCGGCCGGCCTGGAGACAGCGCACAACCGCATGGCGGAGCTGAACGCCCTGACCCGCTCCTACGGCGAGACCATCGACGACGTGCTGCAGTGGGCCAGCGACGCGGGCCTGCGCCTGCTCGACCTGGACGACGGCGGCGACCGCCTCGACTCGATGCGTGCCCGCGTCGCCGAGCTGGACGGCGAGCTGGCCCGGCTGGCGGAGATCCTCACGGCCGAGCGCACCCGGGGCGCGTCCGAGCTGGCCGCGGCCGTGACGAACGAGCTGCACGGCCTCGCGATGGGCGGCGCCCACCTCGTGGTCAACGCGGAGCGGCTCGAGCAGCCCGGCCCGTTCGGGGCGGACCAGGTCACGTTCCTGCTGGTGCCGCACCCGGGAGCGCCAGAGCGGCCCCTCGGCAAGGGCGCGTCCGGCGGTGAGCTCTCGCGCGTGATGCTCGCGCTCGAGGTGGCGCTGGCGACGTCGGGTGGCGCGGCGGCCGCCCGCACCGCCGACACGCCGCGCAGCACGTTCGTGTTCGACGAGGTCGACGCCGGCGTCGGCGGCCGGGCGGCGGTCGAGGTGGGCCGCCGTCTGGCGCAGCTGGGGCGCAGCACCCAGGTGGTCGTGGTGACCCACCTGGCCCAGGTCGCGGCGTTCGCGGACGCGCACCTCGTGGTCACCAAGAGCTCGGACGACGAGGCCGGATCGGCCGACGGCGACGACGGGATGATCACGGTGACCGGTGTGCGCGAGGTCACTGCGGACGCCCGGGTCCGGGAGCTGGCGCGCATGCTCTCCGGCCAGGACGACTCGGAGACGGCACGTACCCACGCGCTGGAGCTCCTGGAGTCCTCGGTCGTGGGACGATAGGCCGGATGAAGCTGATCTCTCGACCCGAGAAGCGCGCCGACAAGGCCGCAGCGAAGAGCGCGGCCGCGCAGGCCCTGGTACTTCAGGCGGCCGTGGCGCACGGCCCCGCCCGGATCGGAGCGCGCACCAAGGAGCTCACGTCCCGGCTGAACCACGGCGACGTCGCCGTGATCGACCACGTGGACATCGACCGGGTCGCGGCGGACGCCCTCGTGTCCGCCGCGCCCGTCGCCGTGCTGAACGCCGCTCCCTCGACGTCGGGCCGGTACCCCAACACGGGCCCGAACATCCTGGTCGACGCCGGGATCGTCCTGGTGGACGACCTGGGCCCGTCGGTCATGGGGATCGACGAGCACGCGGTCATCGAGATCGTGGGTGGCGAGATCGTCGTCGACGGCGTGGTCGTGGCCAAGGGCACGTTCCAGACGCCGAAGACGGTGGCCGAGAACATGGCGGCCGCCCGTGAGGGCCTGTCGGCCGAGATCGAGCGGTTCGCCGAGAACACCATGACGTACCTGCGCCGCGAGCGGGACCTCCTGCTCGACGGCGTGGGCGTGCCCGACATCCGGACCCCCATCGAGGGCCGCCACGTGCTGATCGTGGTGCGCGGCTACCACTACCGGGAGGACCTGGCGCTGCTGCGGTCCTACATCCGGGAGAACCGGCCCGTCCTGATCGGCGTGGACGGCGGCGCGGACGCGATCCTCGACGCGGGCTGGCAGCCCGACATGATCGTGGGCGACATGGACTCCGTGTCCGACCGCGCGCTGGCCTGCGGCGCGGAGATCGTGGTGCACGCCTACCGCGACGGCAAGGCCCCCGGGCTGGAGCGCGTCAAGGCGCTCGGCGTGGAACCCGTCGTGTTCCCCGCGACGGGGACCAGCGAGGACATCACCATGCTGCTGGCCGACGACAAGGGTGCCGAGCTCATCGTCGCCGTCGGCACGCACGCCACCCTCGTCGAGTTCCTCGACAAGGGGCGCGCGGGCATGGCCTCGACCTTCCTCACGCGGCTCCGGGTCGGTGGCAAGCTGGTGGACGCCAAGGGCGTGTCCCGGCTGTACCGCACGCGGATCTCGAACACCCAGCTCACGGTGCTGTCGGGCGCGGGTGTCGCGGCGGTGCTCGCGGCGCTGGCCTCGACCTCGGCCGGCCAGACCTTCTTCGGACTGATGGGGGCACGCTTCGACGACGTCGTGTCCTGGATCGGTAACCTGTTCGGCGGCTGACCGGCCCGGAGCCCCCTCCTGGACCTCACGCCGCCCCGACCTGATGCCGGGCTTCTACCGCCCGGAACATGCTTAAGGACTCCTCCGTACCGTGATCGACTTCCGATACCACCTCGTCTCGCTCATCTCCGTCTTTCTCGCCCTCGCCGTCGGCATCATCCTCGGTGCAGGCCCCCTGCAGGGCGCGATCGGGGAGACGCTGACGGAACAGGTGGACGCGCTGCGCGAAGAGCGCACCAACCTGCGCACCGAGCTGGACGCCACGCAGAGCGCCCTCGACGGCGACGAGCGCTACATCGAGGCGGTGGGCACGCGGCTCGTGCCGGGGTCGCTCGAGGGTAACCGCGTGGCCGTGGTGCAGCTCGGCGAGGTCTCCGACGAGGTGCGGGAGGGCGTGCTGAACCAGCTGGACACGGCGGGCGCCACGGTCGTGTCCGAGTCGGTGCTCACGGACGCGTGGACCGACCCCGACGAGGAGTCGTCGCGCGAGACCGTCGCCGAGGGCCTGCGCGCCAACCTCGGCGCGGCCGCCCCCGAGGGCGACGCCCCGAGCGCCGTGCTCGGCGCCGCGGTGGCCCTCGCGCTCACGGGGAGCGACGGCGCGGCCGACCGCAGCGCGCAGGCCACGGACCTCGAGGCGCAGCTGGAGCGGTTGGGCTTCGTGGAGCCGGGCGACGAGCAGACCGAGGCCGCGCAGGCGCTCGTGCTCCTCGTGGGCCCGGCCGGGCAGCCGCAGGAGACCGCCGACGGCTCCACCGAGGAGGCGGAGCCGACCCCTGACGTGTGGACCGCCTTCACGCTGGCCGCGCAGCAGGTCTCCGGCGCCGCGGTGCTCGCCGGGCCGACGGAGGACCCGGGCGACGCCGTCCAGGCCGTGCGGGACGACGAGGAGATCGCCGCCGAGGTCACCACCGTCAGCGGCGTCGACCGGCTCGCGGGCCGCATCAACGTCCCGCTCGCGGTCGCGGCGCGGCTGGGCGGCGTCGTCGGCCAGTACGGCCTGGAGGACGACGCGACGGCGGTCCTGCCGCCGCCCGCCGGCTGAGCCGTGGCGCAGCGCGGGGTGCTCACCCCAAGCGGAACCGCAGGTTCAGCCGGTACAGGTGGGGCCTGACCCGAAGCACAGACTCGAAGAATCGACACAGACCGAGGGGTACTCATGGGTGCAGGCAGGTTCATCGCCGCGGGCATCGTGGCCGGCGTCGCGACGGCGCTCGCGCGCCGCAAGCTCGACGAGAAGGTCGCCGAAGGTGCCCTCGGTGGTGCGGACATGTGGACGCGGACCAACCACCGCGGCGAGCCGATCAGCCTGCTGGAGGGCCCGGCGGTCGCCGTGGGCCTCGTGGCCGGCGCGGCGGTCGGGGGCGGCACGGCCCCGGGTGCGACGGCGTTCGCCACGGCCGCCGCGGGCGGCTTCGGCCTGGTCGACGACCTCGCCGAGGACACCTCCGTGCGCACCAAGGGTCTGCGGGGCCACCTCGGCGCGCTCAAGGAGGGCAAGCTGACCACGGGCGGCCTCAAGGTGCTCGGCATCTCGGGCTCCGCACTTGTCGCCTCGGCCGTCGGCACGCCCCGTACGGCGCGCAGCGCGTTCGGCCACCTGGTCGACGTCGGCCTCAACGGCGCCCTCATCGGCGGCACCGCCAACCTGATCAACCTCTTCGACCTGCGGCCCGGCCGGGCGCTCAAGGCCGGCACTGCGGCGAGCCTGCCGTTCGCGCTCGCGGGCACCGGCGCGGCGGGCGCCGTGCTGGGCGCGGCCGCCGCGGCCGCGCCCGGCGACCTGGGGGAGAAGGACATGCTGGGCGACGGCGGCGCCAACGCGCTCGGAGCGCTGGTCGGCAGCCAGATCGCGTTCAACGCGCCCCGGTCGGTGCGGTGGGCGGCGCTCGCCGGCGTCGTCGGGCTCATGCTGGCCTCGGAGAAGGTCAGCTTCTCCAAGGTCATCGCCGGGAACGAGTGGCTCAACAGGGTCGACATGCTCGGCCGGCGTCCGGCGGCGGACTCGCCCGCCGAGCCCGTCGAGCCGGCCGGGCCGGCCGAGCCGGCCGGGCCGGCCGGGCCCGCCGAGACCCAGGACGAGGTCTCGGCGAGCTCGGCCGTCGGTGTGGGGCCGACCAGCGGTGTCGGCCCGATCAGCGGTGCTGGTCCGACCAGCGGACCCGTGGCTTCCCCGGGCGCGTGAGCCGAACCGGAAGCCTGGCGAGCGCGGCACTGCTCGTCACGGTAGTCACCCTCGCCAGCCGCGTGGTCGGCTTCGGCCGCTGGCTCGCGCAGGGCGCCTGGCTCGGGTCCGACGGCGTCGGGACGGTCTTCAACTCCGCCAACCAGCTGCCCAACCTGCTGTTCGAGGTCGCGGCGGGCGGCGCGCTCGCCGGCGCCGTCGTGCCGCTGCTGGCCGGGCCCCTGGCCCGGGCCGCGTTCACCGCCGACGGCACAGCGGCCTCGAAGGAGCAGGCGTCGCGGATCGCGTCGGCGCTGCTGGGCTGGACGCTGGTCTTGCTGGTGCCGCTGGCCGCTCTGATGGCGCTCCTCGCGCGCCCGATCATCGGCCTGACCGGGCTCGACGACCCGGTGCACGTGGACGTCGCCACGGCCTTCCTGCGGGTGTTCGCGGTACAGGTGCCGCTCTACGGCCTGGCCGTCGTGCTGGGCGGCATCCTGCAGGCGCACAAGCGGTTCTTCTGGCCGGCGTTCGCGCCGCTGGTCTCCAGCCTCGTCGTGATTGTGGTCTACGGGGTCTTCGGCCTGCTGGCGAACGGCGACCAGCAGGACGTCGCCGCGCTGTCGGCCCAGGCGCTCGAATGGCTGGCCTGGGGCACCACGGTGGGCGTCCTGTTCCTGGCGCTGCCGCTCGTGGTCCCCGTGTGGCGCACCGGGCTGCGGCTGCGGCCCACGCTGCGGTTCCCCGGCGGGGAGGGGCCCCGCGCCGCACGCCTGGCCTTCGCGGGCGTGGGCGCGCTGGTCGCCCAGCAGCTGTCGGTGTTCCTGACGCTGCGCGCGGCCAACGCCGCCGGCGGCGACGGCACCCTCTCGGTCTACCTGTACGCCCAGCAGGTCTACCTGCTGCCCTACGCGGTGCTCGCGTTCCCCATCGCGACCAGCGCGTTCCCGCACTTCGCGGAGCACGCGTCGGCCGGCCGGACGGACGAGCTGCGCGCGCTGGTCGCGCGCACGACGCGCACCCTGCTGCTCGTGACGGCGGTGGGCGTGGCCGCGCTGATCGCGGCCGCTCCCTTCGTCGAGCGGGTCTTCGACCTCATAGTGCTCGGGGACGCCCCCGGCATGGCCGCCGGGCTCGTCTGGATGGCCCCGGGCCTGATCGGGTTCGCGCTGATCCTGCACCTGTCGCGGGCGCTGTACGCCGTCGACCACGGGCGGGCAGCCGTCGTCGCCACCGCGAGCGGGTGGGGCGTCTCCGCGGTCGGCGCGGCCCTCGTGCCGCTGCTGTTCGCGGGCCGGTCGCCGGGGCCGGGCTGCGCCACGCCGTCCTGCTCGGAGTACCTGCTGCGGACCGATGTCATGGCGGTCCTGGGCGCCGTCGGCACGGCGGGCATGGTCGTGGCCGGGCTGGGCCTGCTCCTGGCCGTCCGCAGGCACCTCGGCCCGGCCGCGCTGGGCGGCGTCTGGCGGGCGCTCGCGGTGCTCCTCGTGGCCGCGGGCGCCGGGGCCGCCGTCGGGCTCGGGGTGCCGTTGTGGCTTGCGCCGCAGAGCCGCTCGTCCTTCTGGTTCGCGGACGGGCCGCAGCCCGAGGTGCCGTTCGACGGCGGCGCGTTCGTCGCCGAGCTGGGCCTCGGGCTCGCGGTCGGCCTGCTGGCCGCGCTGGTCACGCTCGTGATCGCCGTGCTGCTCGACCGCGACCTGCGTGGCCCCGTCGGCGTCCGGCTGGGGAGGGCGTGGGCGAAGCTGCGGAGGAAGTTCTCCAGGAACGCCTGATTTAGCGAGCGCGATGGCCGCAGCGGGGGCAGACTCGACCGGAACCAACCGATAAGCCCGTGTGGCGAGCGCGTGTGCTGGCGGTTACACCGCGAGCACGCCGTACCTCGGATAGGATGGAGTTCCGTGGTCGAACACCGAAGCAGTCTCCAGTCCCGTCATCGGTCCGGCGCCTCCACGCCGACCAAGCACATCTTCGTCACCGGTGGTGTGGCGTCCTCTCTCGGCAAGGGGCTGACGGCGTCGTCACTCGGCCGTCTCCTTCGCTCCCGTGGCCTGAGCGTCACGATGCAGAAGCTGGATCCGTACCTCAACGTGGATCCCGGCACCATGAACCCGTTCCAGCACGGTGAGGTCTTCGTCACCGAGGACGGCGCCGAGACCGACCTGGACATCGGGCACTACGAGCGGTTCCTCGACATCGAGCTCCCCGCCTCGTCCAATGTGACCACCGGCCAGGTGTACTCCCGGGTCATCGCCAAGGAGCGCCGCGGCGAGTACCTGGGCGACACCGTGCAGGTCATCCCGCACATCACCGACGAGATCAAGTTCCGGATGCGCGAGCAGGCCTCCGACGACGTCGACGTGATCATCACCGAGATCGGCGGCACCGTCGGCGACATCGAGTCGCAGCCGTTCCTCGAGTCCGCGCGTCAGGTGCGGCACGAGCTGGGCCGCGACAACGTGTTCTTCCTGCACGTCTCGCTGGTGCCGTACATCGGCCCGTCGGGCGAGCTGAAGACCAAGCCGACGCAGCACTCCGTGGCCGCGCTGCGCACGGTCGGCATCCAGCCGGACGCCATCGTGCTGCGCTCCGACCGCGTGGTTCCGGAGAGCATCAAGAACAAGATCGCGCTCATGTGCGACGTCGACAACGAAGCAGTGATCAACTGCGCCGACGCCCCGTCGATCTACGACATCCCGCGCGTCATCCACGCCGAGGGCCTCGACGCCTACGTGGTGCGCCGCCTGGGCATGCCCTTCCACGACGTGGACTGGGACGGCTGGAGCCGGCTCCTGGAGCGCGTGCACGAGCCCGAGCACAACGTCGAGGTCGCGCTCGTCGGCAAGTACATCGACCTGCCCGACGCGTACCTGTCCGTGACGGAGGCGCTGCGCGCCGGCGGCTTCGCCAACGACGCGAAGGTCGCCATCCGCTGGGTCGCGGCCGACAACTGCCAGACGCCGGAGGGCGCGAAGGCATCCCTCGAGGGCGTCGACGCGGTGCTGGTGCCGGGCGGCTTCGGCGTGCGCGGCATCGACGGCAAGGTCGGGGCGCTGCGCTGGGCGCGCGAGAACCTGGTGCCGACCCTCGGCATCTGCCTGGGCCTGCAGTCGATGGTCATCGAGTACGCGCGCAACGTGCTGGGCTGGGCGGACGCGTCGTCCACGGAGTTCCACCCGACCAGCAGCCACCCGGTCGTGGCCACCATGGCCGAGCAGAAGGCGATCGTCGAGGGTGAGGGCGACATGGGCGGCACCATGCGCCTGGGCGCCTACGAGGCGCAGCTGGTCGCCGGCTCCGTGGTGGCCAAGGCCTACGGCAGCGAGAAGGTCACCGAGCGGCACCGCCACCGGTACGAGGTCAACAACGGCTTCCGGGTCGAGCTGGAGGAGGCGGGGCTGCTGATCTCCGGCACGTCCCCCGACTCGTCGCTCGTCGAGTTCGTCGAGCTCCCGGCCGACGTGCACCCGTACTTCGTGTCCACGCAGGCGCACCCCGAGTTCAAGTCGCGCCCCACGCGCGCGCACCCGCTGTTCGCGGGCCTGATCGCCGCAGCGCTCGAGAAGCAGTCCGCATGAGCCGGAGGCGCAGCGCAGCGTGGGGGCCGAGGAACGAGGCACCCGCCCGGAGCGGAGTCGCAGGCTCATGCGGCGAGGGGACAGCATGACCACCGACGAGGTCACCGACGTCATCGACCGGCGCCCCGCGCGGCGCCTGGACGTGCCGTTCCAGGGCGTAGTGGTCGACATGGTCTCCGACGAGGTCGACCTGGGCGAGGCCGGCGGCATCGTGCGCCGGGAGTATGTCGACCACCCGGGGGCGGTGGTCGTGGTGGCGCTGAACGACGACGGCGACGTCCTGCTCCTGCGCCAGTACCGGCACCCGGTCGGCGCCTTCCTCTGGGAGGCGCCCGCCGGACTGCTCGACCTCGACGGCGAGGACCCGCACGTCGCGGCGGCCCGCGAGCTGGCCGAGGAGGCGGACATGAACGCCGGCTCCTGGGACGTGCTCCTCGACCTGCTGCCCACGCCGGGCGGCAGCAACGAGGCCGTCCGCGTCTACCTGGCCCGCGACCTCACGCCCGTGCCCGACGACGAGCGGCACACGCGCGAGGCCGAGGAAGCCGACATGGTCGTGGTGCCGGTGCCGCTGGAGGAGGCCGCTGCGCTGGCGCTCGCGGGCCGGCTGCACAACGCGGCGACGATCGCGGGCGTGCTGGCGGCGGCGATCGGGCGGGCGTCGGACTGGGAGACGCTGCGCCCGGTGGACTCCCCGTGGGAGTACCGCAAGACCTGACCGCGGTCGGCAGGGTAGGGGCCCAGTAGATCTTGGGCAAAGTGTCGGGTCGCGGAGGCGCCGCAACCGACCGATCTCGGAGAAGTCCGCTTCCACCAAGCAGTTGAGCATGCTCCGCGCGGAGAATGCAGGCTCAACTGCTTGGTGGAAGCGGACTTTCGTGGCTGTGGCTGTGGCTGTGGCCGGCCGAGCGGCGCGTGTCGGTGAGGGGCGCTAGCCTTCGGGTCCGGGAGATATGTCGGACATATCTCCAGGAGGGGGCGCTCGTCATGACCAGTACCGGGGCTGATACCGAGCAGGTGGACTCGCAGGCCAGCGCGGTGGGACCGCCGTCGGGCAAGAGTGTTGGGCCGACGGCGGACGGGACCGCACCGCGCCGCCGCATGCCGGCCTGGCTGGCGGGCGTGCTCGGGTTCCTCGTCGGCGTGGCGCTGACGATCGGTCTGGTCGGCGGGGTGCTGTCGGTGCTGCGCGACGACTTCCGCGACGCCTTCCTCCGGGTGCTGCTGGAGGGCCTCAATCCGTTCACGACGAGCGAGGTCGACCGGTCGGAGACGCCGGTGCTGCTCAGCATGAAGGACCTGGCGCGGTTCGTGGCGGGCGAGGCGCAGTACGAGGTGCTCGTCGACCTGGAGAAGGACGTCAAGTACGTGCCGAGCTGGCTCGCGGGGGAGCGCACGGTGCTCGTCGTGAACGGCTCCGTCGAGGCGTACGTGGACTTCACCGGCCTGGACGAGGACGCGATAGAGATCTCGGACGACGGCGCGACGGTCACGGTCACGCTGCCGGAGCCGGAGCTCGCCGAGCCGCGCATCGACCTCGACGCCAGCCACGCCCTGTCGGAGGACCGCGGCCTGGTGGACCGGGTGGGTGACTTCTTCGACACCGACACCGACGCCCGCCAGGAGGCGCTGGCCGCGGCGGAGGAGCAGATCTCGGCCGCCGCTGCGGACTCCGAGCTGGAGGAACGCGCCCGCGCCAGCACGGTCTCGACCCTCGAGGCGATGTTGTCCTCGTTCGGGTACGACCAGGTGGTGGTCGAGTTCGGGTAAGCCGCGCGGATCGCTCACCGGGCGTGTCATAACGACGTCATCGGGCTGCGCTATTCTCCCCGCGTGACCAGCGAACCCGACATGCTTCCCAACGTATCGTCCCTTCCCGCCTGGCTCGTTCCGTCCGTCTACCTGAACTGGTCCGAGGACTGGCTGGGCGAGGCGGTCGCCATCGCGAGCCGTAGCCACGAGCACCGCCTGCCGGGTGGTGCGGACGGCCCGCAGCGCGGCGACGTCGTCGTCACCGTCGTGGGCTCCGAACCGGGCATCGTCGCCGCGGTCGAGCTCATGGGTACCAGCCAGGGCGAGGACTGGGTCAGCGACGAGGTGTTCGGCCCGGACAAGCCAGTGGTCTGGGACGACCTCTTCAACGGCGCCGCCGCGTACGCGCGGTCTTCCGGCTGGCTGCCGCAGGAGCACGCGCGCCTCGTGCTCGACGGCATCGCCCACCAGTACAAGCACGGCGCGACCGGCACGCTCGACGCGGGCAACTGCGAGACCGACGAGCTGTCGCCCAACCTGCACGTGCTGCGCCTCCTGGGGCACAAGCAGGTGGCGGGCACGGACCTGCGCCGCGAGGAGCGCTGCGCCTCGTGCGAGCGGTTCGTCGATGTCATGCAGCTGCACCCGCACGACGACGGCGCCCACAAGGGCCAGACCGGCGAGCGCCCCCTCGCGGAGCTGATCGAGCAGACCTTCCTGCTGTGCGCGCCGTGCCACGCGCTGCTGCACCCGCACGCGGTGCTGTCGCAGCGCGCGCAGATGCGCCCGGCGTGCCCGTCGTGCGGTCAGCGCGGCGCCACCAAGCGCATTGTGTGGGGCCAGGCGATCCACGACAACATGAAGCTGGAGCCGGACGTCGTGTACGGCGGCTTCGACACCCCCGTCCCGACGCCGGACTGGTACTGCCCCGAGTGCTACGCGAACTTCTCGTCGGGTGCGGTGGCCCAGCGCGCGCTCGGCGACCTCCCGGAGGCCGTCCCCGTCGGCGCCGGCGCGGTGGGCACGCCCCCGAACGGCGAGGACCTCTGGACCCCGGAGGTCTGACCTTCCGCCCTCTCCTCTGGCGAGGTAGAACCCTGGCGAAGTAGAACCCCAGCCTCGGCTTCGGTTCTACTTCGCCAGCGTTCTGCTTGCGCGGGGTCAGTCGGTCTCCGCGGCTGCCTCCGCTCCCGCGCCCAGGAGGCGGTCGTATTCCGCCATGGCCGTCGCTACAGCGGTCTGCGCCCAGAAGCGGTGGTAGGTGAACTGCGGCACGTCGCCGCCGTCCAGGTACTCCTGAACCTCGGGGAACATGGGGTCGTCCTCGTAGAACGACCGGATGTCCAGGAACGAGACGCCGGCCGAGACCTGGTCGCCGTTCGGGTAGGTGCCGGTCCAGCCACCCGGGACGTAGACGCCCTGGCCGCCGGCCTGGTACTCGTCGTCGAACCGGCCGAAGTCGGCGCGGGACTCGACCGTGCCGATGCCCTTCTCGTCGCTGTTCTGCTCCCACATGGCGTCGAGCAGGGCCTTGGCGGTGTCCGCCGACTCCTGGTCGCCGGAGGCCGCGGCGTAGTAGATGAGCGTGCGGGCGATGGCGCCGGCCACGCCGACGTCCTGCCCGTGCGAGGTGACCGAGACGTGCAGGCCCGTGTTGGCCCCGGGGCTGGCGGGGTTCCACGTCTCGGGCGCGCCGGTCCAGGCCAGCTCGGACGGCACCTGCCACGAGTCGGCGGTCACCGTGATCTCGTCGAGCACCCAGGGCACCCACTTGTCGAGGATGTCGCGGGCCCGCTCGTCACCCGTCTCGTGGTACAGCTGGGCGATCCGCTCCACGCCCCAGCCCTGCATGCCGAACCACTGGTTCGACGGCGGGTCGTGGTAGACGGGCGCCTCGTCGTACACCATGTCGTAGAACGTGGGCGCGCCCGCCGGGTGCGAGCCGTAGGACCCGTCCACGCTGTTCGTGGCGCCGCCCGCGATGCCGCCCTCGGCCGACTGCAGCCACTGGAAGAACTCGAGCTGCCGGTCCATGCTCGTCGACCAGTCGTCCTGCGCGGTCGGGGAGGCGGGAACCAGGTCGGCGTCGGTGGACAGGGCGTAGGCGGCCAGCGGGTTCTGGTAGCCGAAGTGCGCGTGCGAGGAGCCGATGCGCCACGCCCAGGGGCCGCTCGTGTCCAGGGCGCCGCCCCACGCGTAGTACCAGGACAGCAGGTAGTGCGCCGAGCTGCGCCCGGATCCCGCCGAGCAGCCGGTGGACTCGCAGCCGATCTCCTTGAAGTACTTGTCGAACAGCGAGTACCGCAGGTAGTCGCCCATCTTGGACGCCTTGTCGACGGTGCCGGAGATCTCGCCGCCGGCGCCCTGCTCGTTCGCGAACTGCTTGGCCCAGTACACGGCCTCGACGGCGCGGGCGTCGGCGTCGGGCGCGTTGGTGTACTTCCACTGGCGGGCGTAGCTCGCGTCACCGGTGAACAGGTCCAGGTAGCCGTTCGGGCCGCCGTAGGAGAAGTCGTCGATGGCGGGCTGGGGGATGGTCTCCCAGACGGACTCCTGCGGGCCACGCTGGAAGGTGTTGATGTAGGAGGTGCCCTCGTAGTCCGGGCCCAGCAGCTCGGAGGAGCCGGGCGCGGCGCCGAAGCCGTACACGTTGTCGACGTCGGCCAGCCAGTGCATGCCGTAGATCTCGCTGGTGCCGTAGGTTTGGCGGAGCTCCGCGCCGATCGGGTCCTGGCCCACGTCGATGCCCGTGTCGAGCTGCGCCGGGTAGGCGCTCGGGTGGTTGTGCTCCGGGGCGTACGTGGCCGGTGACGCCGGGTTGTACGCGCCGTTGGTGGGCTGGTTCTCGGTGGTGGGGATCATGTACGCCTCGAGCGTGTCCCACGTGTGGTTGAACGGCTCCCAGTCGCCGGTGATCTGGCCGTAGGACGTCTCCAGCCAGAGCCAGAAGCTGTACGCCTCCGACGTCGTCTCGTGGCCGTAGTCCGGCGCCTCCACCAGGAGCGTCTCGGCCGAGTGGTAGGGGATGCCCTGCGCCGAGAAGTAGCCGTTGGCCGGGTCGTGCATCTTCTCGTACAGCTCCAGGAACCGGTCGGCGTACTCGCCGGCCACGGCCCGGGGCGCGGCCTGTGCGACGGGGTCCGGGTCGGCGCCTGCCGGGCCCGCGGTCGCGGGCAGAACCCCCAGGGCGCCCAGTGACAGTGCTGCCAGTGCTGCGGCGGCTAGGACTCTCCGCCTTCGGACTCGGTTCATGGCGTGGCCTCCGGTGCGTGCGTCGTCGAACGGCGCCCGCGGTGCGGGCACACCTCAGACGGTCGGCGTGCGGGCCCGCGCAGGCAACGGACTTAACTGATTCACCTGGGCCCGGTGCGCAAGACTGCCCAGGTACCGGATGGGCCGGCCGAGGAGGCTTCATGAGCAGGAGTGCGATCGTCGTCGGGGCAGGGATCGCGGGGCTGACCGCTGCCAACGCGCTGACGCGCTGCGGGTGGGACGTGCGGGTGCTGGAGCGCTCGCCCGAGCCGCGCACCACGGGCGCGGGCATCGTGCTGCTCGCCAACGCGCTGCGCGGCCTGGACGCAGCCGGGGTGGGCGACGTCGTGCGCGCCGTCGGGCAGCGGGCCTATCCCGGCACGCTCCGCGACGGCAAGGGGCGCGCGCTGGTGCACGTCTCGGCGGAGCAGATCGCGGAGCGCCTCGGCACCGTGGCCATCGCGTTCCACCGGCCCCGGCTCCAGGAGGCGCTGCTCGGGGGGCTCGGCGACGTCGCGATCACCTACGGCGCCCCGGCGCTCTCCGTGGACCCGGGCGACGCCGCACGCCCCGCCACGGTCACCCTCGAGGACGGGTCCACCCTGAGCGCCGACCTCGTGGTCGCCGCCGACGGTGTCCGGTCGCGCCTGCGCGCCGCGGTCGCCCCGGACGCGGCGGAGCCGGTCTACGTCGGGTCGACGACGTGGCTCGGCGTGCTCGACAACCCCGGGATCACCGAGATGTCCCAGACCTGGGGGCCCGGCGGCGAGGTCGGCCTGATCGCGCTCGGCGACGGGCGGCTGTACTGGTACGCGACGCAGGTCGGCCCGGCGGGCAGCCCCACGGGGGACCCGGCCGCCGACCTGGCCGCCGCCCGCGCGGCGTTCGCCGGCTGGCACGACCCCATCCCGCAGATCCTGGCCGCGACCACTCCCGAGCAGGTGCAGCAGCTCGACCTCTACGGGTTCCCCAAGCCGATCCCGCGCATGGCCCGCGGCCGGGTCGCCCTGGCCGGCGACGCCGCGCACGCCATGCCGCCGAACGTCGGCCAGGGCGGCTGCCAGGGCATCGAGGACGCCGTGGTACTGGCGGCGTCGGTCTCGGGGACGGACTCCGTGGTCGACGGCCTGGCCGCCTACGACCAGGTGCGCCGGCCCCGGACCTCTGGCGTGCTGCGCGCCGCCTGGGCGAGCGCCCGGTTCGGCGAGCAGCTGAGCAACCCGGCGCTCGTCGGGCTGCGCAACGCGGCGCTGAGCGTGCTCCCCGCGCGGGTCATGCTGGACGGCATGTCGCGCTTCGCGAGCTGGACGCCGCCGGCGCTGCCGGTGGTGCGCTGAGCGGCGGCGGTACCGACCGGCTGTACGGGCCGACTGACTCGCCGCACCGGATGCGGCGAGTCAGCAGCCTGGTCCGACCAGCCCACTGACTCGTCGCGCCCGGTACGCCGAGTCAGTTGCGTGGTACCCGATCTGCAACACGGCCTAGAGTGGCGCACATGCTGCCCGTCACCTCCGCCCACGGGCCCGGAGCGCGTGAGGAACGGCAGGCGGTGGCGGTTCTCGGGCCGGTCGCCGTGCTGTCCGACGCCGGTCCGGTCGCGCCGCGAGGCACCCGCGCCGCCGCACTCGTGGCGCTGCTGGCGCTGGCCTCGCCCCGTGCGGTGACGGCCTCGGCACTGATCGACGCGCTCTGGGCCGACGACCTGCCGGCCAACCCGCGCGCCGCGCTCCAGAACCTCGTGTCCAGGCTGCGCTCGCTGGGCCCCGACGTCGTGCGGTCAACGCCTGCGGGGTACGCGCTCGGCGGTCCGAGCGACCTGGACCGCGCCCGCGCGGCAGCGTCGAGGGCGCGGGAGCTGCTGGAGAACGGGCGGGCGAACGGGCTGCGGGACGGCGGGTCCTACGACCCCGCGGCCGACGCCGCCGCGCTGCTCGACGCCGCCCTCGCGCTCTGGCGTGGCGAACCCGGTGACGGGCTGGACGACGCGGCACCAGGCATCACCGCCGAGCTCCAGGAGGCCGCCGGACGGCTCCGCGACGAGCTGACCGCCCTGCGCCGTCGGGCCGCGATCGCAGTCGGCGACCACGCGACGGTGACCGCGCTCGGCGCCGAGGCCCTGGCCGCGAACCCCCTCGACGAGGACGCGGCGCGCGACCTCATGACTGCGCTCGCGGCGTCGGGTCGCCCGGACGAGGCGGTGCGCGTCTTCGGGCGGCTGCGGCACGCCCTGGTCGCCGAGCTGGGTGCCGACCCCGCCCCGGACCTGGTGGCGCTGCACGCGCGGATCGCGCGGGCGGCCGATCGCGTGGACGGCGCGACCCCCGACACCGGAGACACCCAGATGCGCGGCGTCCGCGCCGCCGAGGCGGACGATGCCGCAGCCGGTCGGCCGGGCGCCCGCCGTTTTGTGCGCGGCCTGCGCGCCGCCGCCACGCCGCTGATCGGGCGCGAGGACGACGTGCGCGCGGTCGTCGGCGAGCTTGCCCGGCACCGGGTGGTGACGATCCTGGGCGCGGGCGGGCTCGGCAAGACCCGGCTGGGCCAGGAGGTGGCCCGCACGGTCGCCGCGGACCCGGCCGGGACGACGTCCGGCCCGCTCGGCGGGCTCTCGATAGCGGTGGCCGAGCTGGCGGGCGTGCGCACCGACGACGACGTCGCCCTCGCGATCGCCGACGGCCTCGGCGTGACGTCGGCGGCCGGCTCCGCACGCCTCGCCGACCGCCTGCTGGCCGGCGACCTGCGCGACCGCATAGTGGAGCGCGCCCGGACCGCCCGGACCCTCCTGCTGCTGGACAACTGCGAGCACGTGCCCGACGGCGCCGCCCGCTGGGCGGACACCCTGCTCTCTGCCGCACCCGGGCTGCGGATCCTGGCCACGAGCCGCGCGCCCCTGCAGGTAGCGGCCGAGCAGGTGTACCCGCTGGCCCCCCTCGCCTCCGGGCACGTGGGCGCGCCCGGCGGTGCCCGCGGCCCGGCCGTCGAGCTGTTCCGCCAGCGGGCCCTCGCGGCTCGCCCCGGCGCCCAGCTGCCCGACGTCGTCGTCGCCCGCCTCTGCGACCGGCTCGACGGCCTGCCGCTGGCGATCGAGCTCGCCGCGGCCCGCGTGCGCACCCTGTCGGTGGAGGAGATCGAGCGGCACCTCGACGCCCGGTTCGCGCTGCTGCGCGGCGGCGACCGGACGGTGCCCGACCGGCACCGTACGCTCGAGGCCGTCATCGAGTGGAGCTGGAACCTCCTTGAACCCTCGCAGCGCGAGCTGTGGCGGAGGGTCTCCGTGCTGCCGGACGGGCTGTCGGCTCAGGCGGCGGCCGCGCTGGGGCGGCTCGGGGACGTGGGCGCCGGTCTGGGCGCAGGGCCGGGAGGTGTCGCGGAAGCCGACCCCGGAGGGACCACCCCGCTCGACGTGCTCGACGACATCGACGGGCTCGTCACGCAGTCCCTGCTCGTGGTCGAGGAAGACAACGCCGCACAAGCAGCAGACCCGGCCGGCGGGCCGACCCGGCCGGCCGCCCCCGTGCGGTACCGGATGCTGGAGACGGTGCGCGAGTTCGGCCTCCTGCGCCTGACGGAGGCAGGCGAGGACGACGCCGTCCGCGACGCGCTGCTCGACTGGGCCAAGGGCCTCTCCCGGTACTGCACCGCCCGCATGCTCGGACCCGGCCAGGTCGCCGCGGTCGCCGAGCTGCGGCGCGAGCACGAGAACCTGCTGTTCGCCCTCCGTACGGCGGGGCGCACGGGACGACCGGACGTCGTCGTCCACGGCTACGTCGCGCTCGGCGGGGCGTGGACCCTGCGCGGGGCGGAGGAACGCGCGGCGGACCTGGCCCCCGCCGTGCTCGACGCCGTCACCGGCCGGGCGGTCCCGCCCGGCGAGGCCGACGTCACCGCGCTCGCGCTCGCGTACGCATCGGCCACCACCGCGTTCTCCGGGTCGACGGCGAACCTGCGCGCGCTGGCCCGGCTGCGGCGCGTGCTGCGCGACCACGGAGACGCGGTGAGCTACCGGACTCGCGCGGTCGCGAGCATGCTGCTGGCTCCCACACCGGAGACCGTGGCCCGCCTCGCCGGCTCGGCCGACCCGCTCGTCGCGTTCCTCACCCACCTCGCCGCCTCCCAGGAGGCGGAGAACGCAGGGCGTCTCGACGAGGCGCTGGCCGACGCGGAGCGTGCCTACGACCTGTCGCACGACATCGGCGACGTCGCCTGCCCCGCCGGGGCCGCCATGTTCCTCGCCGGGGTGGCGAGCGAGGCGGGCGACACCCTCACCGCTGCCCGCTGGTCGGGCATCGCCCGCGGGGGCCTGGCGGCGCTCGCGGCCGACGGCGCGCTGCGGCAACTCGACTGGGTGGACCTCGCCGCAGCCCTCGACGTCGACGACCTGGCGGAGGCCGATCGGATCTGCGAGCGCCTCGACCGGGCAGGGAGCAACGCCGACGAGGCCGACCGCGGTGGCGTCGAGTCGCGTGCGGTCGCCGGAGCGGGCCGCGCGGAGATCGCCTATGCCCGCGGCGACGTCGCGGAGGCGCTGGCCCGGTACGAGGAGGCGGTCGGCGCGTTCGCCGGTGTGCCGGGCGTGCGCGCAGGCGACGGCGTCGGCCAGGGGTATGACGTGGGCGTGTGGGCTGCCGCCGAGCCCGGGGCAGACCCGGATCCGGCGGCGCCCTGGGAGGTGATCCTCGGGGCCGCGTGGGCGGTGCGGCTGGTCGGCGCGGGGCAGGACGTGCGGGCGGGCCGGGTGGCCGACGTCGTGCGGCGTCGTGCCGTGCACATGTACCGGGAGTGGATGCGGAACATCGCCGATCACCCGGTGCTGGGCACGGTGTGCCTCGGCCTGGCCGTGGTGCTGGCCCTGGGCGAGCCGCGGTCCGGCGTCGGGCGGCCGGGGCCGGACCGCGGCCTGGAGCTGCTGGCGCTGGCCGAGGTGCTGGGCTCGCGGCAGGACCTGCGGGCGCTGCGCCGCGAGCCGGTCTTCGCCGCGGCTGCCGAGCGGTTCGGGGCGGCGGCGGTGGCGGACGCGCGGGCCGGGGCCGCGGCCATCGACCGCGGGCTCCTCGCCGAGCACGTCCTGACGACGCTGGAGCGCCTGGAGCTGTAGCCCCAGGCGCTCCGTCGTGGTGCGCGTGCCGGTCAGGCCTTGCGCAGGTAGCTGCGGACGGCGATCGGGGCGAAGATCGCCACGACCACTGCCGCGCTGAGCAGAGTCCAGCCCACGTCGGCGGTGACCACGCCCTCGTTCGCGAGGGAGCGCACGGCGGAGACCAGGTGGGACACCGGGTTGACGTTGACGAACGCCTGCATCCAGCCTGGGAGGGTGCTGACCTCGACGAAGGCGTTGGACAGGAACGTCAGCGGGAACAGGACCATGAACGAGACGCCCTGCACGAACGTGGCCGAGCGCGCGATCACGCCGATGTAGGCGAAGATCCAGCTCAGCGCCCACGCGCAGACGATCACGAGCAGGCCGGCGAGCACGACGCCGCCCACGCCGCCGTCGGGCCGCCAGCCCATGACGAGGCCGGTGAGGAACGTGATGGTCGTCGCGACGACGTACCGGACGGTGTCGGCGAGCAGGGCGCCGGCCAGCGGCGCGATGCGGGCGATCGGCAGGGAGCGGAAGCGGTCGAACACGCCCTTGTCCATGTCCTCGCGGAGCTGGACGCCGGTCACGACGGAGGCCGTGATGACGGTCTGCGCCAGGATGCCGGGGATGATCAGCGGCAGGTAGGCGCCGACGCTGCCGGACACGGCGCCGCCGAACAGGTACGTGAACATCAGCGTGAAGATGATCGGCTGGAAGGTCACGTCGATGAGCTGCTCTGGCGTGTGCCGCACCTTGAGCAGGCCGCGGTAGGCCATGGTGAAGGACTGCGAGACGGTGGCGGCCAGGCCGACCCGGGCCGGCTGGATCGTCGCGGTGTGGGGCGCTGGGGCGAGGGTGGCGGTGCTCATGCGTTCACCTTCTTGATGTCGTCGTGGGCGTGGTCAGGGCTGCCGGGCTCGGTGGTGTCGTCGGACGCCGCGTGGCCCGTGAGGTTCAGGAAGACCTCGTCCAGCGTCGGCTTGTCCAGGCTGACCGAAGAGATCGGCACCCCGGCATCCCGGAACCGGACCAGCAGGTCGGCGACCGCCTCGGCGTGGGGGACCGGCACGGTGATGCGCAGCCCCTCCGGCGCGACGACGCCCGCGGCGCCGAAGACCTGCTGCACCAGGCTGAGCGCGGTACCGAGGTCGGCCGGCTCGGCGATGCCGACCTGGAGCGACTGGGCGCCGACGGTGGCCTTGAGCTCGTCGGCGGTGCCCTCGGCGACGACCCGGCCGCGGTCGATGACGGCGATGCGGTCGGCGAGCTGGTCGGCCTCGTCGAGGTACTGGGTGGTGAGCAGCACGGTGGAGCCGTCCGCGACCAGGCGGCGGATCGTGTCCCACATCTGGTTGCGGGTGCGGGGGTCCAGGCCCGTGGTGGGCTCGTCCAGGAAGATGAGCGGCGGCCGGGCGATCAGGCTCGCCGCCAGGTCGAGCCGACGGCGCATGCCGCCGGAGTAGTTGCGCAGCGGCCGCTTGGCGGCGTCGGTCAGCGAGAACTCCTCGAGGAGCTCGGCCGACTTGGCCCGCGCGGCGCGGGAGGACAGGCCGAGCAGGCGGCCGAAGACCACCAGGTTCTCGGTGGCGCTCAGCGTCTCGTCGACCGACGCGTACTGGCCGGTCACCCCGATCAGGGAGCGGACGGCGGAGCCCTCGCGGGCCACGTCGTGGCCGAAGACGCGCGCCTCGCCGGCGTCGGGCCGCAGCAGCGTGGCGAGCATGCGGATGGTCGTGGTCTTGCCGGCGCCGTTGGGCCCGAGCACCCCGTACACGGTCCCGGTGCGCACGGTGAGGTCGACGCCGTCCACGGCGCGGTTGTCGCCGAAGATCTTGACGAGGCCCTGTGCCTCGATCGCGTTCGTGTTCATGACCCAAGCGTGCGCACGGGCCGCTCGCACGGGACTGTCATGCCGCTGTCACGGGTGGCTGTCACGGATCGCACCGGACGAACAGCACGGCGGCAGGGGCGCCGACGAGGACTATCCAGGCGATCATGACGAGCGCTCCCGTGGTCGCGGTGAGCACGGCGTCGGCCGGGTCGTAGAGCTGCATGGCGGCGCGGTCGGGGAGCCAGCGGGCGTGCTCGGTGAGCCCGGCGAGCAGCGGCGAGACGATCAGTACGAGGCTGAGCGTCCCGACGAGCGCGGGAACGAGATGCCGGAGCAGCAGGGCGACCGCATGGGCGAGGAGCCCGACCAGGACGAGATAGGTGGTCGCGCCGAGGACCGGCCACGGACCCCCGCCGTCGTCATCCACCGGAGCGTCGACCAGGTGCCGCGTGAGCGCGGCCGCGACCAGCGAGCCACCGACGGTTGCGGCGGCGGTGAGCGCCACCGCGACGAGCGTCGCGAGGGTCTTCCCGGCCAGCAGCAGCCCGCGACGGGGAACGACGGCGAGCGTGGTGCTCAGCTGGCTGCCAGTGTGCTCGTGAGCCACGGGAAGGACACCGAGCAGGATCAGGCCGGCCTGCACGAACGGGATGGCCTGGATCGTGACGTCGGTGCTGGACACGGGCGTGCCCTGTTCGGCGGCGTAGGCGGCGAGAGCGGCCACCATCGTTGCCCCGATCACCGCCGTACCGACGGCGGCAATGACGAAGACGGGCAGGGTGCGGAGCTTGCCGAGATCGGCGGCGGTGACGTTCAGCAGGCGCATCCCGCTCACGCGTCCCGTCGGGAGAACACCACGCCGGCGACGGCCAGCAGCCCGAGCGTCCAGGCGGCCATCACGAGCGCGCCGGGTCCGGCGTCGAGGCCGCCCTCGACCGTCGACAGCCCGCCGAACAGCCTCCGGCCGGCCAGGTCGGGCAGCCAGTGGGCGAGCGGGGTGATGTTGGTCAGCAGCATGGAGACCGACACGAGCGAACTGTTGGCGATCAGGACGACGAGCGGGACGATCCCGCTCCGGGCGAGGACCGTGATGGCGAAGGCGATCAGCCCGGTCAGCGTCCAGTAGAGGGTGGCGCCGAGGGACCGGACCAGCGCGACGTCGAGCGCGACGGGCTCAGAGGCGTCGCCGCCGATGATGAGGCGGGCGACCCCGACACTGGCAGGAATGGAGACCGCGGCGGTCAGCGCGACGAACAGCGCTACCGTCAGGGCCTTCGCGCCGAGCAGGGCGATCCGCCGTGGGCTCGCGGCCAGGGTGGCGGTGACCTGCCGGCCGCTGCCGGCATCGGTGCTGTTCGCGGCGTACTCGCTGCTCATCGCGACGACACCGATCACCACCGCGCCGACGGTGCCGAGCGGGACGGCCGCGTACCCGGTCTCGAACACGGAGACGAACGACCGGGACTCCGGCGCGCCGGCATCGAGCGCCGCGCGGGTGCCGATGGCGTTGAGCACCGTGATCCCCGCCGAGCCGAGCAGGGTGACCGTGCCGGCGACCCAGCTCGCCGGCAGGGTCGCCGTCTTGCGCAGCTCCGCCAGGAGCGTGCTCCAGAAGCTCATCGCGCCGCCTCCTGCTCGCGGCCGGTGAGCGCGAAGAACGCGTCCTCCAGGCTCGCGTGCCCGGCGGTCACCTCGTCCAGCGTCCCGGCTGAGACGATCCGGCCGCCGGAGATCACCACGAGGTCGTCGGCGATGCCCGCCACCTCACCCATCAGGTGACTGGACAGCAGCACCGTTCCCCCGGCGTCGGCGTGGCCGCGCAACAGGCCGCGGATCCAGCGGATGCCCTCCGGGTCCAGGCCGTTGACCGGCTCGTCCAGCACGAGCGCCTCCGGCTCGCCCAGCAGGGCAGCGGCCAGGCCAAGTCGCTGTCCCATGCCGAGCGAGTACCGGCCCACACGTGTTCGTCCGGCGTCGGCGAGCCCGACCTGCTCCAGCACCTCCCCGATCCGGCGTCCGGGGATGCCGTTGCTCCGGGCCACCCACGCCAGGTGGTCCCGCGCGGTACGGGAACGGTGGGCACCGGACCCGTCGAGCATCGATCCGACCGTGCGGAGCGGATCGCGCAGGCTCCGGTACGGGCGGCCGCGGACCAGGGCACGGCCGCCGTCCGCGCGGTCCAGGCCGAGCAGGATGCGCAGGGTCGAGGACTTGCCGGCCCCGTTCGGGCCGAGAAACGCGGTCACCCGCCCCGACCGGGCATGAAAGCCGATCCGGTCCAGGACGGTGCGAGAGCCGCGGCGCTTGACGAGCTGTTCGATCAGAAGCATGCCTCCATCCCAGCCGCCCGTCCTTGCCGCGTCATCGGCCCCAGGGCAGGACTTCACGCCGTCGCTCGGACCGTGGTCCGTCGGACCCAGGTCCGATGTGCGGCGACGAGCGAAAACCTAGACTCGGGCGGGTGGAACCGACTGCTCGACCCGTGCTGCGCTCGCGCGTGTGGCTGGCCGCCGCCGCCATCCTCGGTGCGCTCGGCCTCGCACTGGCGGCCACCGGCGTCGAGCAGCCCGTCGCCGTGCTGACCACGGTGCTCGTCGCCGCCGGGGTCGCGTTCCTGGTGCTGCTCTGGGCGCTCGCCCGCACCGGGCAGCAACGGCGCGCCTACGAGGAGGACCTGACCACATGGGCCGCCGAGCGCGCGGCCCAGGCCGAGCGACTGCGCATCGCCCGCGACCTGCACGACCTCGCCTCCCACGGGCTCGGCCTCATCACCGTGCGCGCTGCCGCCGCCCGGACCCTCGACGGGCCCGGCGGGGACGCGGAGCGCACGCAGGCGCTCGCGGACATCGAACGGACCGGCCGGGCGGCCACTACCGAGCTACGCCGGATGCTCGGTGTGCTGCGTTCGCCGGGCAGCGAGACCGCCCCGCTCCGGCCTGCCGAGACCCTCGACGACCTGCCCGGCATCGTCGACTCCGCCCGGGCCGGCGGGGTGACGGCGGTCCTGGCGGCCGAAGACCTCGGCGAGGTGTCTGCGGGTGCCCAGCTGACCGTTTGTGCGATAGTCCGCGAGGCTCTCGCCAACATCGCCCGACATGCCGGCCCCGCCGCTGCTCGTGTCGTCGTGCGCCGGGCGGGTGATGCGGTGGTCGTCATCGTCGAGGACGACGGCCCCGTGCACGGCTGGCGGCCCCACCCGGGCGCGGGGCAGGGCCTCACGGGCCTGCTGGAGCGGGTAGCCACGCTCGGTGGATCACTTGAGGCAGACGCCGCCGGCTCAGGTTTCCGCGTCAGCGCGCGTCTGCCGGATCACCCGTCCGACGTCCGGCCGGACGTATCGCCGGGCAAACCGCCGGGCAATCAGCCCGGCAATCAGCCCGGCAAGGTGCACCAATGACAGCCCCGGTCGGCGTGCTCGTCGTGGACGACCAGCCCCTCATCCGGCACAGTCTCCGGCTCATCATCGACGGTGAACCGGGCCTCTCCGTCGTGGGTGAGGCCGACACAGGCGAGGGCGCCGTCACCCGCGCCGCGCAGCTGCGACCCGACGTCGTCCTCATGGACATTCGCATGCCCGGCGGTGACGGCATCGACGCCACCCGCCGCATCGCGGACGACCCCGTGCTGAACGAGACCCGCGTCCTGGTGCTCAGCATGTTCGAGCTGGACGAGTACGTCCACGCCGCCCTTCGCGCCGGGGCGAGCGGCTTCCTCCTCAAGGATGCCGAACCCGCCCGGCTTGTCGACGCCATCCGCCGCACTCATTCCGGCGAGTCGCTGTTCGCGCCGAGCATCCTTGGCCGCCTCGTCGCGCACTACCTGGACCGGCCCGCGCGGCGGAACACGGCACCCCAGGACCCGACACAGCAGACCCTGCGCGGCCCGGACGTCCTCACCGACCGCGAGACCGAGGTACTCACGCAGGTGGGCCGGGGCCTCTCGAACGACGAGATAGCCCAGGCGCTCACCATCTCGATGGGGACCGTCAAGTCCCACATCGGCAACCTGCTGGCCAAGCTGCATGCCCGCGACCGCGCGCAGCTGGTCATCGCCGCGTACGACCACGGACTCGTGGGCGCCGGTCACGCGGGGGAGTAGGTGCTCCCGTGCTCACCGCACCCGCGTCGTCAGCACCACCCGCGTCGTCCCTGCGATCAGCACGGCGGCGCCGATCATGTGCAGCCCCACCAGCAGCTCGGGCAGGTCGGTGAAGTACTGCACGTACCCGATGGCGCCCTGCGCCAGCGTGATGCCGAGCAGGATCAGCGCGGCGCGGCGCACCGCGGCGGGCCCGCGGCGCACGGCGACGAGGTAGGTGACCAGGACGGCCAGGAACGCCCACACCGCCACCGCGTGCAGCTTGGTCAGCAGTGCCGGGTCGATGGCGATCCGGTAGCCCACCTCGGCGTCGCCGCTGTGCGGGCCGGCGCCGGTGGTGAGCACGCCGAACACGACCACGACGACGGTCAGCGCGGCGAGGGCCGAGGCCAGGGCGTGCACGCGCGGCCCCACCACGGGGGTCGGCACCTCGTCGCCCTCACCGTGCCGGTGCAGCACGTAGAGGGACGCGGCCACGAGGGCACCCGAGACGCCGAAGTGCAGGGACACCCAGCCCGGGTGCAGGTCCAGCAGCACCACGACGCCGCCGATCACGGCCTGCGCCAGCACGCCCACGATCGGCACCAGGCCGAGCAGGCGGTAGGACCGCGACCGCTTCAGGTCCGTGCACACCGCCACCGCGACCAGCACCGCGATGACCGACAGCACGCCTGTCAGCGTGCGGTTCCCGAACTCGATGTACGGGTGCAGTGTCGTGGCCTCGTGGAACTGCGGCGTAAAGCTCCCGGGCTCGCACTGCGGCCAGGTGGAGCAGCCCAGACCCGACTCGGTCAGGCGCACGGCGCCGCCGGTCCCGATGATGCCGATCTGGCCGACCAGGTTCGCGATGAGCACGGCGCGGGTCCAGTGGCGGAAGCGGTCGAGGCGGCCGGCGAGCGCGGCGAACCAGGAGGCGGGGGCGGCGGTTGCGGTCACGGTCCCCACGCTAGTGCCCGACGGCGGCGTCGCCTCCCGCGCATGTCCCGCACGCGCTGTGATTCTTACCCGACGAGCTGTCAGGAACGCGACAGGCTCCGCCGTAGACGTGCCAGACCCTCAGGGCACCTCCGGTGGCCTGAGGGTCTGACAGGTGCGAGGGTTGCTGACCCTCAGAGACCGCTGACGTTCAGCAGCAGGTTGGGCGAGCCCGCGCCCGCGTCGTCCACGACGTCCGGCACGGCAGCGCCCGTCAGAGCGTCACCGACCTCGGCCGGGGTGGCGGCTGGGTTGCTGCCGAGCACGAGCGCCGCGGCGCCCGCGACGTGCGGCGTGGCCATCGAGGTACCGCTGATGGTGTTGGTGGCGGTGTCGCCGGTGTACCAGGCCGACGTGATGTCGCTGCCCGGCGCGAAGATGTCCACGCAGGTACCGATGTTCGAGTAGCTGGCACGGGCGTCCGTGTCCTCGGTGGCGCCGACCGTCAGTGCCTCCGGGGTGGAGCCCGGCGAGCCGTCGCAGGCGTCGGCGGCGTAGTCGTTGCCGGCGGCGAGAGCGAAGGTGACACCGTCCGCGACGGCGGCGGACACGGCGTCGTTCACGGCCTGCGAGAAGCCGCCGCCGAGCGACATGTTGGCCACGGCCGGCTCACCGGCGGCGTGGTCGGCGGTCACCCAGTCGATGCCGGCGATCACGCCGTCGTAGGTGCCCGAGCCGCTGCAGTCGAGCACCCGGACCGCCACCAGCGAGACGTCCTTGGCGACGCCGTAGGCAGAACCGCCGACGGTGCCCGCGACGTGCGTGCCGTGGCCCGCGCAGTCGGTGGCGTCGTCGTCGCCGTCCACGGTGTCGGTGCCGCTGACCGCGCGGCCGCCGAAGTCCTCGTGGGTGGTCAGGATGCCCGTGTCGACGATGTACGCCGTCACGCCTGTGCCCGAGTTCCCGTACGTGTACGAGTCGTCGAGCGGCAGGCCCTCCTGGTCGATGCGGTCCAGGCCCCACGAGGGGACGGGCGACTGCGTGTCGGTCGCCGTCATCACGCGGTTCTGCTCCACGTACGCGACCGACGGGTCGGCCTCGAGCTGCTTGGCCTCGGCCGCCGACATCGACGCCGAGAAGCCGCGCACGGCGTTGGTGTACGAGTGGCGCACCTCGCCGCCGTACTCCTGCACCAGGCTGCTGGCCGTGCTGCGGACCTGCTTCTTGGTGACGTCGCTGTCCTTGAGGACCACGATGTACGAGTCCTCGATCGCCGTGCCGGCGACCGGCGCATGCGCCATGTCCGGCGTTGCCGACGGCGCTGCCGACGCCATGGCCGCCGCGGCTGGGGCCGCGGCGAGGGCGATCGCGATACCGGCGCCGACGATCAGCCGACGACGGTTGCTGTGAGTGGAAGTCACGCTGCCTCCCTGGGGAATGTAGGTGAAGCGAACCCTAAATGGGCAAATTTCACCCGCCAACCCTACGAATTGGTCATACCGCCCGGGTATGGGTTTGGGAAATTACTTACCCAAACCCGACGAAACGGCCGGGCGGGATGCAAGGTTGCGGACGCGAGATCGGTCGCTTGCTGCCTCGCCGACCCGAGTTCGGTCGCTTGCTTCGAGATCGGTCAATTAATGGACCGATCTCGAAGCAAGCGACCGAACTCGGTCCACGCTGGGCACCAACGGACCGAACTCGGTCACTCCGAACCGACGGACCGGCTCAGTGCCAGCGGAACAGGCGGGCCGCGCCCGCGCCGAGCGCTGCCGTCCAGGCGAGCAGGACCACCACGGAGAACGGCGGTACGGCACCGTGCAGCAGCGCGCCGCGCATCGCCTCGCCCAGGGCGCCCGACGGCAGCAGCACCGCCGCGTGCGCCAGCGGCCCGGCGAGCTGCTGCGCGGGCAGCAGCACGCCGCCGCCGACGGTGAGCAGCACGAGCACGAGGTTGGCCACCGCGAGCACGCCCTCGGCGCGCAGGGTCCCCGCCAGCAGCAGCGCCAGGGCGGTGAACGCCGCGGTGCCCAGCAGCGCGGCGCCGACGACGGCGGGCAGCGCGCCCAGCTCCGGCCGCCACCCGAGGGCCACCGCGACGGCGGCCACGACGATCACCTGCACCACCTCGACGGCGAGCACCCCGAGCACCTTGCCGGCCAGCAGCCCGGTGCGGCCCAGCGGCGTGGTGGCCATCAGCCGCAGCACGCCGTTGCGCCGGTCGAACGCGGTGGCGATCGCCTGGGACGTGAACGCCGTCGACATCACGGCAAGCGCGAGCACGCCCGGCGTCACGAAGTCGACCCGGGAGTAGCCCTGCGTGTCGAGGTCCAGGAACGAGGTCTGCACCAGGCCCACCAGCACCAGCACGGGCAGCACTATCGTCACGAGCAGCTGCTCGCCGTTGCGCAGGATGGCGCGTGTCTCGAACGCGGCCTGGGCCGCGATCCGGCGGACGGCGGGCGCGGCGGCGGGTGTGGTCTCGACAGGCCCGGCCTGCGGCTCCTGCTGGACGCTCATCGCAGGTTCCTCCCTGTGAGGTCGAGGAAGACGTCCTCGAGGGTGCGGCAGCCCGTCGTGACCGACCGGGCCAGCACGCCGCGGTCGGCGAGCCACCCGGTCACGGCCGCGAGCGCCGCCGGATCAACGGGCCCGGTAAGGGTGTAGACGCCGGGCTCGGCCTCGGCGGCTACCCACCCGTCCCCGCTTCGTTGAGTGCTGGGTACCTGTTGGGCTGGAGTCCCCTGACCCAACGGATACCCAGCACTCAACGGGGCCGGGGTGGGGTCGAGGGTGGTGAGCAGACCCGTCAGGTCCAGGCCCGGCGCGGCCTCGATGCGCACCGTCCCGGGGCCGCTGCTGCCGCCCTCGGTCAGCTCGCGGACGCTGCCGGACGCGATCACGCGGCCGTGGTCCACGACGTGCACGTGGTCGGCGAGGTCGGCGGCCTCGTCCATGAGGTGGGTGGTCAGGACGATGGCGACGCCGTCGGCCCGCAGCTCGCGCACCAGGTCCCAGACGGCGCGCCGGCTCTGCGGGTCCATGCCGGCGCTGGGCTCGTCGAGGAAGACGACGTCGGGCCTGCCGACGACGGCCGCGGCCAGGGCGACCCGCTGGCGCTGCCCGCCGGACAGGCGGCGCACGGTGGTGCGGGCGAAGCCGTGCAGGCCGAGGCGTTCGGCGAGCTCGTCCACGGGGCGCGGCGCGGCGTACATGGCGGCGACGTGCCGCAGCAGCTCCAGGGCGCGCACTCCGGTGGGCAGGCCGCCGTCCTGCAGCATGACGCCGACCCGTGGGCGCAGGAACCGTGCGTCGGCGACGGGGTCGTGGCCCAGCACGCGCACGCTGCCGCCGTCGGGGGAGCGCAGGCCCTCGCAGCACTCGATGGTGGTCGTCTTGCCGGCGCCGTTGGGGCCCAGGACGGCGGTGACTGCTCCTGGGCGGGCGACCAGGTCGAGCCCGTCCACGACGGCGCGGCCGCCGTAGCGTTTGACGAGGCCGCGCACCTCCACGGCGAACCCGTGGTCGGCACTGGCGGCGGCGCCGGCGGGACCGGCTGTGGTGGCGCCCGCGGTGGCCGCCTGGGCGGGATCCATCGCGGTGTCTATCGCGGGCGCGTCGGGCAAGGGCACCGCACAATCGTAGGCGGCGGCGCGCGAGGCGTCGTCGCACGGGGTGACCTGGGTGTGGACCAGGCGTGTGAGATGTGTCGCGATCGGCCCGAACTGAGGGTTGCCTTCCTTGCGCATCTCGAATTAGGGAACAAGGATGTTCTCAAAAGCATTGGCGTCTGCGGAGGCGTGACTACCGGGTGAAGTTCGCCCTCGGACCGACGTGAGGGAGGTGACCAGCATGAGCGCACCGACACAGGTGACAGCCGGGCACCTGGCGAGCCATCACGCGGCGAGCCATGAGACCGACGGCACCACGCGGCGGCACGTGCTCGAGCTCGTCGCCTCCCGTGGCCCGGTCACCGCGGGCGCACTCGCCGCCATCCTGGAGCTGACCGCCCCGGCCGTGCGCCGGCACCTCACCCTCCTGGAGGAGGACGGCAAGATCACCGTCCACGAGGCAGCGCCGTCCGGCACCCCCCGGCGCGGCCGCCCCGCACGCCGGTACGTCGTCACCAGCGGCGGCCAGTCCGAGCTGGCGGGCGGCTATCAGGAGATCGCCCGGCAGGTCCTGCGGTTCCTGCGGGACACGGGCGGCAGCGAGGCCGTGGCCGGCTTCGCGAAGGACCGGTTCGACGCCGTCGCCCGCAGCTACGCACCACACCTCACCGCCCCCGACGCCGAGGGCCGGGCCGCGCAGCTCGTCCAGCTGCTGTCGGCCGACGGTTACGCCGCCTCCGTGCGGCCCGTGCCGTCGCCGCTGACCGGACCGACCGCCGGCGTCGTGGCACCCGCGATCCAGCTGTGCCAGGGGCACTGCCCGGTGCAGCACGTGGCCGAGGAGTTCCCCGAGCTGTGCGAGCAGGAGGCCCGCGCGTTCAGCGAGCTGCTGGGCTCGCACGTCCAGCGCCTCGCGACCATCGCGGGCGGCGCCTTCGCCTGCACGACCAACATCCCCGTGAACGTCTCCGCCCAGCCGGGCGTCGGCGTCCCACGTACCTTCCCCGCGACGACCCCCACCGAAGGAAAGTGATGAGCGCAGAAACGCAAGCGCCAGAGCAGCGCTCCGACGATGAGATCATCGCCAGCATCGGCTCGTACGAGTACGGCTGGCACGACAGCGACGCCGCGGGCATGTCCGCGCAGCGAGGCCTGAGCGAGGAAGTTGTCCGCAACATCTCGGCTCTGAAGAACGAGCCCGAGTGGATGCTGAACCAGCGCCTCAAGGCCCTGCGCCTGTTCGGCAAGAAGCCGATGCCGAGCTGGGGCTCCGACCTGTCGGGGATCGACTTCGACAAGATCAAGTACTTCGTGCGCTCCACGGAGAAGCAGGCCACGTCCTGGGACGACCTGCCCGACGACATCAAGAACACGTACGACAAGCTCGGCATCCCCGAGGCGGAGAAGCAGCGCCTCGTCGCGGGCGTCGCGGCCCAGTACGAGTCCGAGGTCGTCTACCACCAGATCCGCGAGGACCTGGAGGAGCAGGGTGTCATCTTCGTCGACACCGACACCGGCCTGCGCGACTACCCGGAGCTGTTCCAGGAGTACTTCGGCACGGTCATCCCGTCGGGCGACAACAAGTTCGCCGCGCTGAACTCGGCAGTCTGGTCGGGCGGCTCGTTCGTCTACGTGCCGCCGGGCGTGCACGTGGAGATCCCGCTGCAGGCCTACTTCCGGATCAACACCGAGAACATGGGCCAGTTCGAGCGCACGCTGATCATCGCCGACGAGGGCAGTTACGTGCACTACGTCGAGGGCTGCACGGCGCCGATCTACACCTCGGACTCCCTGCACTCGGCAGTGGTCGAGATCATCGTGAAGAAGAACGCCCGCGTGCGCTACACGACGATCCAGAACTGGTCGAACAACGTGTACAACCTGGTCACCAAGCGCGCCACGGCCGCTGAGGGCGCCCAGATGGAGTGGGTCGACGGCAACATCGGCTCCAAGGTCACCATGAAGTACCCGGCGATCTACCTGCTGGGCGAGCACGCCCGCGGCGAGACGCTGTCCATCGCCTTCGCGGGCGAGGGCCAGCACCAGGACGCCGGCGCGAAGATGGTCCACGCGGCGCCGAACACGTCGTCGTCGATCGTCAGCAAGTCCGTGGCGCGCGGCGGCGGCCGCACGTCGTACCGCGGGCTGGTGCAGGTGCTCGAGGGCGCCTCCCACTCCGCGTCCAACGTCCTCTGCGACGCGCTGCTGGTGGACCAGATCTCCCGCAGCGACACCTACCCGTACGTGGACGTCCGCGAGGACGACGTGTCCATGGGTCACGAGGCCACGGTCTCGCGGGTGAGCGAGGACCAGCTGTTCTACCTCATGTCCCGAGGCCTGGAAGAGACCGAGGCCATGGCCATGATCGTGCGCGGGTTCGTCGAGCCCATCGCGCGCGAGCTGCCCATGGAGTACGCACTCGAGCTCAACCGCCTCATCGAGCTGCAGATGGAAGGGTCCGTCGGCTGACATGACTCTCACGACCGATCACTCGCGCGCTGTTGCCGACGGCGCCCACACACACGGCGTCGGCGGCAAGCCCCAGGGCTCCCGCGCAGAGCGCCGCACGTCGTTCTCCCTGGAGGACATCCCCGTCCCCAACGGCCGCGAGGAGGAGTGGCGCTTCTCCCCGGCCGACCGCCTCCAGCCGCTGTTCCAGGCGGACCTCGGTTCCTCGGGCGTCACGGTCCAGGTGACCCCGGCCCCCGAGGTCAAGGTGGAGACCGTCGCCCGCGACGACGCCCGCCTGGGCACCGCCGGCAAGCCCGGTGACCGCACCGCCGTCACCGCGTGGAACGCCTTCGAGCAGGCCACCGTCGTCACCATCCCGGCAGAGGCCGTTGCCTCGGAGGTCACCTCGGTGCGCCTCGAGGGCGTGTCGAAGGACGCGACCGCGGCCCACGTGCTGGTCCGCGCGGAGCGGCACTCCGAGGCCGTGGTGGTCCTCGACCACGCCGGCGTCGGCACGCTCGCCGAGACCGTCGAGATCGTGGTCGAGGACGGCGCGCACCTCACCGTCGTCAGCGTCCAGGACTGGGCCGACGGCGCCGTGCACGCCTCCTCGCACCGGGCCCGCCTGGGCCGCGACGCCAAGCTCAAGCACGTCGTGGTGACGTTCGGCGGCGACGTCGTGCGCGTCACGCCGGACGCAGAGTTCACCGCCGAGGGCGGGGACGTCGAGATGGTGGGCCTCTACTTCGCGGACACCGACCAGCACCAGGAGCACCGCCTCTTCGTGGACCACGCGGTGCCGGAGTGCAAGTCCCGCGTGACCTACAAGGGCGCCCTGCAGGGCTCCGGCGCGCACACCGTGTGGGTCGGCGACGTGCTGATCCGCGCGAACGCCGAGAACACCGACACCTACGAGCTCAACCGCAACCTGGTCCTCTCGGACGGGGCGCGCGCGGACTCCGTGCCGAACCTCGAGATCCAGACCGGCGAGATCGCCGGCGCCGGCCACGCCAGCGCCACCGGCCGGTTCGACGACGAGCAGCTCTTCTACCTCGAGTCCCGCGGCATCTCCGAGACCGAGGCCCGTCGTCTCGTCGTGCGCGGCTTCTTCGCCGAGCTCATCCACGAGATCGGCGTCCCGTCCGTCGAGGAGCGCCTGCTCGCCTCCATCGAGGCCGAGCTGGAGAAGTCGATGAGCGTGATCACCGGGGCACCGGCCGCATGACCGCGCAGCTGGCCTGCATGACCGAGGACCTGGGACCGGAGGAGGCGATGCTCGTGGAGCTCGACGGCGCCGACGGCGCCCCGGTCCCGGTCGCCGTCGCACGTGACGCGGACGGCAACTTCCACGCCATCTCCGACATCTGCTCGCACGGCGCCGTCTCGCTGTCCGACGGCGAGGTGGAGGGCTGCCTCGTCGAGTGCTGGCTGCACGGCTCGCAGTTCGACCTGCGGACCGGCCAGCCCGTCCAGCTTCCGGCGGTGCGCCCCGTGCCCGTCTATCCGGTGACGGTCGACGGCGAGCGGGTGCTCGTCGACATCGACGTAACCGTCCCCGTCTCCTGAACCACTTGAACCACTGACTTCGCAAGCTAACCCTGGAGCAACCGATATGCCCACCCTCGAGATCCGCGACCTGCACGTCAGCGTCGAGACCAAGGAAGGCCCCAAGCCGATCCTGCGCGGCGTCGACCTGACGATCGCCAGCGGCGAGACCCACGCGATCATGGGCCCCAACGGCTCGGGCAAGTCCACCCTGGCCTCGGCCCTGGCCGGCCACCCCAAGTACACCGTCACCTCGGGCACCGCCACGCTCGACGGCGAGGACCTCCTGTCGATGAAGGTCGACGAGCGCGCCCGCGCCGGGCTCTTCCTGGCCATGCAGTACCCGGTCGAGGTCGCGGGCGTGTCGGTCGCGAACTTCCTGCGCACCGCCAAGACCGCCCTCGACGGCACCGCCCCCGCCCTGCGTACCTGGGGCAAGGAGGTCAAGGGCGCGATGGAGAACCTCCGCATGGACCCGGTCTTCGCCGAGCGTTCAGTGAACGAGGGCTTCTCCGGTGGTGAGAAGAAGCGCCACGAGATCCTGCAGATGGAGCTCTTCAAGCCGCGTTTCGCGATCCTCGACGAGACCGACTCCGGCCTCGACGTCGACGCGCTGCGCATCGTGTCCGAGGGCGTGAACCGGGCCAAGGAGAACACCGACATCGGGATCCTGCTCATCACGCACTACACGCGCATCCTGCGCTACATCAAGCCCGACTTCGTGCACGTCTTCGTCGACGGCAAGATCGCCGAGGAGGGCGGCTCCGAGCTGGCCGACCGCCTCGAGGAAGAGGGCTACGACAAGTACGTCGGCGCGAACAAGACGGTCTCGGCCTGACCGACCGCTGAGGCACTTCGAGGGGACACCATGACCACCACCACCGCCACCGTGCGACCGGGAGACCCGGCACCGCAGGTCCAGCCCGCCGACGGCTCGCTCTCCACGACCGAGCTGGCCGCCGTCCGGGCGGACTTCCCGCTGCTCGAGCGCACGGTGCGGGGCGGTCAACCCCTCGTGTACCTGGACTCCGCCGCGACGTCCCAGAAACCGCAGGTCGTGCTCGACACCGAGGTGGACTTCTACGAGCAGCGCAACGCCGCGGTCCACCGCGGCGCGCACCAGCTCGCCGAGGAGGCCACGGAGGCGTTCGAGCAGGCCCGCGCGGCGGTCGCCGCGTTCGTCGGGGCCGACGAGGGCGAGATCGTCTGGCAGCCCGGTGCGACGGCCGCGATCAACGTAGTGGCCTACGCCTTCTCCAACGCGTCCCTGGGACGCGGGGGAGAGGCGGCCGAGCGGTTCCGGCTCGCGGCCGGCGACGAGATAGTCGTCACCGAGGCCGAGCACCACGCCAACCTCGTCCCGTGGCAGGAGCTGTGCGCCCGCACGGGCGCCACCCTGCGCTGGATCCCGGTGGCGGACGACGGCCGGCTCGACCTGTCGGGCCTCGACGAGATCGTCACCGAGCGCACCAAGGTGCTGGCCTTCGGGCACGTGTCGAACGTGACCGGGGCCGTCGCGCCCGTCGCCGCGCTCGTGGCGGCCGCCCGGCGCGTCGGCGCCCTCACCGTGCTCGACGCCTGCCAGTCCGTGCCGAACATGCCCGTGGACTTCCACGAGCTCGGCGTCGACTTCGCCGCGTTCAGCGGGCACAAGATGCTCGGCCCCACCGGCGTCGGCGCCCTGTACGGGCGGCGCGAGCTGCTCGAGGCCATGCCGCCCACCCTCACCGGCGGGTCCATGGTCGAGGTGGTGACCATGGAGAGCACCACGTACGCGCCGCCCCCGCAGCGCTTCGAGGCCGGCACCCAGATGGTCGCGCAGGCCGTCGGCATGGGCTGCGCGGCGCAGTACCTCGGCGAGCTCGGCATGGCCGGCGTGGCCCGGCACGAGACGGAGCTCGCCGCCGAGATGCTCAAGATCGCCGAGATCCCGGGCGTCCGGGTGATCGGACCGCTCGATACGGCCAACCGCCTTGCGGTGGTCTCCTTCGTGGTCGACGGCGTGCACGCGCACGACGTCGGGCAGGTGCTCGACGACAAGGGCATCGCCGTCCGGGTGGGCCACCACTGCGCCCAGCCGCTGCACCGCCGGTTCGGCGTGGCGGCCACGGCGCGCGCATCGGCGTCGGTCTACACCACGGTCGAAGAGGTTGTGGCTTTCCGGGAAGCGTTGGCGGGGGTCCGCGCGTTCTTCGGAGCAGAGTGAGAACTTCAGCACCGAGAAAGGCAGCGTCGTGAGCACGCTCGAGCAGATGTACCAGCAGGTGATCCTGGACCACGCGAAGCGGCCGGTGGGCCGTGGGCTCGTCGACCTCGCCTCGGCGGAAGGCCACCGAGCGGGGGAGTCGCACCAGGTGAACCCGACGTGCGGTGACGAGGTGACCCTCCGGGTCGACGTCACCCCCGAGGGCACTGTGGCGGGCGTCTCGTGGGAAGGGCAGGGATGCTCGATCTCGCAGGCGTCGGTGTCGGTCATGACCTCGTTGGTGGAGGGCGCGCCGCTGGCCGAGGTGGCGCGGCTCGACGGCCTGTTCCACGACCTGATGTCATCGCGAGGCAAGGGCCTGGGCGACGACGACGCGGAGGACTCCCTCGGCGACGCGACCGCCTTCACGGGCGTGTCCCAGTACCCCGCCCGAATCAAGTGCGCGCTGCTCGGCTGGGCGGCGCTCAAGGACTCGCTGGCGCGCAGCGGCGCGCTGGCAACGAGCTGAGGAGAGACCCATGACCGAGGCGAGCACCGACGTCGGGCAGGAAGAAGCCCAGGCCGCTCCCGCGCAGGGAGTGGGCCCTTCGCCCACCACAGTGGTGGACGTCGAAGAGGCGATGCGCGACGTGATCGACCCCGAGCTGGGCATCAATGTCGTGGACCTGGGCCTGATCTACGGCATCCAGGTGGACCAGAACAACCACGCGACGATCGACATGACGCTCACGTCGGCGGCCTGCCCGCTGACGGACGTCATCGAGGACCAGAGCGCGCAGGCGCTCGAGGGCATCGTTGACGGGTTCCGCGTGAACTGGGTCTGGATGCCGCCGTGGGGTCCGGAGAAGATCACGGACGACGGCAAGGAGCAGCTGCGGATGCTCGGGTTCAACGTCTGAGGATCGAGTGGGTTGGGCGGCGCGTCCCTGAACTGGGGAAATGCCGCCTGACCTGCGGATTCTCTTTCGGGCCTGTGGGACGGAAGTGGACAGGGATGGCCTCGTGAGGCCATCCCAAGTCCCACTGAAGTCCCACGGGTTCGGGGATGGATCCGCAGGTGGCGGGCCATTCTCGGGTTGTGTGCGGGTGTGTCGAAGTCCCACCGAGGACGGCTGGCGCGGTGGGCGCACCTGGTGGGCGAGAGGACCCACCCATGGCACGCAGACCTACACGTCGTACCTTCGGTCTCTTGGAGGAGCGCAGGAGCCCGGTGACCGGCGCGGTCACGAGTGTCCGGGCGCGGTACGTCGGCCCGGACACGGAGAAGCACGGCCGTTCCTTCGGCGACAAGATGGCGGCCGAGGCGTGGCTCAACGCGGAGCGAATCGTCATCGACCGCGGTGAGTGGAAACCGCCGAAGGCCCGTGAGCTGGAGGCCCGCCTCGCGCAGCAGCGTTCCATCACGTTGCGTGAGTGGGCGCGACGATCGATCGAGGGCAAGCGCCTGCGCAACGGCACGCGGAACCGGTACGAGACGGCGCTGGAGAAGCGCATCCTTCCGGAACTGGGCGACATCCCGCTGAAGGACCTGACCCGGTTCGACGTGGCCAGTTGGTACACGAAGCTAGCTGCGACGCTTGCGGAGGAAGCGCGGTCGCGGACGTGGCGCGGTCAGGAGAAGTCCGACGGACGTGGCGCGTTGTACTCGGCCTATCAGACGCTGTCGTCGATCCTGAACGACGCCGTCGACCACGAGTTGCTCGACGCATCGCCGGCGAAGGTCAAGGGTGCTCTTCGGTACAAGGCAGTTCACGAGCCGATCGTGGTGACGGCCGACAAGATGTGGCGGATGGCCGAGCTGATGCCGGACTATCTTCAGGCGATCGTGCCGCTGGCTGTTGCCACGGGTCTGCGAAACGGCGAACTGCGAGCGTTGCAGCGGCGCCACCTTGACCTCACGGACCCGACTCGGGCAAAGGTAGCGGTGCGGGGGACCGTGGCGAACCAGAAGGTCGCGGGCAAGTATAACCAGATCGGCCCGCCGAAGACTGATGCCTCCTATCGAGAGGTGGCAATCCCGTCGTTCGTCGTGCCGATCCTCAAGGAGCACCTGGCAAAGTTCTCTCGGCCGGGACCGGACGGGATGGTCTTCCCGGCGAAGCGAGGTGGTGTGCTGCACGCTTCGATCATCGAGCGGAACTGGGCCGTGGTTCGAACCGCCGTGGGGCTCGACGAACTGCACTTCCACGACCTGCGGCACACCGCCCTGACCTGGGCAGCGCGGTCGGGGGCTACATTGGCGGAGCTGATGGCGATCGCGGGGCACAACAACCCCACGGTGGTTCTTCACTACCAGCACCTCGGGGACGAGGAGCGTCGGCACAACATCGCCGAGAAGCTTGGGTCTGTGTTCCAGGACGAGGTCGCCGAGCGAAGGCTGCGCAAGGGGAAGGGCGTCGCCGGCGGGTACGCAGGGGAAGCGGGTCGGCTCGGCTGAGGCCACCTGCCTAGGTCTGGCGTGGACACTCTTGGCCCGTGATGGACGAGGTTGCGCACCTTGGTGGTGACGACGGCCGACGGCGCCGTGGGAGAGGAGTACGGCGATGAGTTCCCGGAACCCTTCCGTCAGGGCTGAGAAAAGTGTGCCAAGCGGTCGCCTCGTATCCCTCGCCGCGGCGGCCGACGACCTCAGCGTCTCGGTGAAGACGATTCGGCGCCGGATTGCCGACGGGTCGGTTCGGGCCTACCGGATCGGACGGCTGATCCGGATCGACCTCGACGAGGCGAGGGCAAAGTTGCTGATACCCGTGTCGAGCGCGCGGTGAGCGGTGGAACGTCTGTGGTCCACGCCGTGTGTCGAGCCAGTGGCCTGTGTCAGGGAAGCACCGACGGCACGGGCTATAGCGGCCAAGGGTCAAAGGTCGAGTGGGGGAGTCGAACGAGACGAGGATCGGTGCTGTTCCGGGCTGTGCTGCTCGGAAGGCTCTGGAGAAGGCCCAGTTCTGGGCTGCTGTGCGATCAGAACGCCGTTGGCGCGCAGTGGTGTGCTGATGCCTGCCAGGACGTTGTTGGCGATACGACGGGCGGCCTCACCGATCGTGAGAACAAGTCGGGCGCCGTGGTCGGGGTCTGGCGCGACGGCGAGCTGCGTGGTCGGGAACAGCGCGGTGCGTGGGTCCAGGCCGGTGGAACTCAGGACGAGGTGCGCCGCCGAGGAGGCGATGACGTCGATCGCGCCGTGCTGGGCGTCGCGTGCTTGCTCCATCACCAGCCGCAATACTGCGCCCCGTCACGATGTGTGCAAGGTCGGCGACGCGCTGACTGAGCGGTTGCCAGCCCGGCATGCGAACCGACCGGGCCTGGTGGTCGACGAGGGTCCGGGGCTGGTTGGCGTCGTAGGTGTAGGTCAGGCCGTAGCCGAACCGTTCGCGCCGTACCGACAGGTCGTTCCACACGCGCTGCCTGAGCCGATGGGCTCCGATCGTGTCGGCAGGTTCGACGCCGACGAACTCTGCGTCGTTGCGCGAGTCTTCTGGCCCGGTTTCGGCCAGGCTGAACATCTGCGTGCTGGGGTCTCTTGGACTGTTGAACGTGTCGTAGCCGAGGGCGTGGTCGAGCACCTGACGTCCGGCCAGGTGCCATTGGGCGGTACTGCCCAGAAGCCGTGGGAATGGTTCGGCCGGGTCTCGTTGCCCTGTGCTGATGTGCTCCTCGTGCTGCTGAGCGACATTGAGGATGTCCGCGAACGTGTGCCCGCGGAGCCAGGCCACGTTGCCGAGCATCTCTCCCCAGGATCCTGCCGGGTCGAAGGTCGCTACGGGCCAGGAGGTCCGGCTGGGTTCGGTGTCCATGGGAGAAGTCCTTTTCGCTCGAACGGATGGGGCGGTCCTGGGGTAGGTATGCACATGGATTCGGCAGACCCGGAACTCAGCTCTGACGTAGGACGTCGGCACCTAGTCCGGCGCGCCGGCGGTTCTGGGTTGTCTAGATTCCGAGCAGGTCCGGGCCCGGTGCGGGTGGCCGACCAAGCGGTGGCGGAGCGGAGGACCGCCCCCGCACCGGTCGTACCTGGGCTGTCGTCTCGTGGTGGACGGCTACTTCGGTGATCCCGTACAGGACGTCGCTCAGGTGCGGTTCGAAGTTCCCGTTCGCGGGTGCCACGGTCGTCAGGTCAGGGTCGATCGGGTCCGGGACGATGGTGCCCAGGGCGAACCAGGGGGTATCGGAGTAGCAGGCGTTGATGAGCATGTCCGGCCGGCCGTGGACGTGGACGAGGCTGCGTTCGATGAACGGCAGGCCGCTTGCTGGGTGGCCGGGCTCGCGACGTCGTAGCAGGAGCAGATCGGCGTTCAGAACGAGGCCGTCCTCGCAGGGGCCGACTCCCTGCTCGGTCCGGGGCGCGTCCGGGGGGTGACCGGCCAGCAGATCCGCGTCCTGCCCACCTGCCAGGAGGTGACCGGAGGTGCATCCGAGGGCTTTGATCTGTGCCCACAGATGGATGGCGATCTTCGTGTGCGCGTCAGTGGTAGGCGCTCGGACGTGCCAGTCGTAGGCGATTTCGTCCAGTGCCTTGAGCCGGGCGGAGTCATCGCTGTCGGCGCTCTGCATGATTGTCCTCGCTTCCTTCTTCCACTGGTGGTCGTGTCTTGCGGCGGTTCTGGGTCGGACAGGTGAGGCGTCGTTACTGCCGAGATCGGCTCACCGGTCAGACACGCGTCGCGTTGACGCGGCTGGGTGGCCGCAGTGCCGGGAGCCGCGCGCTCGTCCCTCTCGGTGGGCGGGACTAAGGGGTGGGGAGGTCGAGCCCGGTACCTGGTGGTGTCGTGTCATCTGCTCGGGCAGATCGCGGCAGAATGCTGGTTGCTCGGTGAGGGCGTTGGTGCCTGGTGAGGCGTGTGTCGCGCTGGGCCTTCCAGGTGGCGTCGACTCGCTCAAGGGCTGGCCGCGCTGTGCGAACGATGATCTGGCGTAGATCGTCGGGATGGATCTGCCGCTCGATCGCGGTCGACACGAGTGCAGTCAGCGGTTTGAACGCTTCTGCGTGTCGTAGGAGCCTCAGGACTGGTCGTCGGGGCCAGTGGGTGAGGAACGCGGCAGCGGCCGCGGTGGTGGCCATGGCAGGTCGCTGTGGGAGCGGTGCTGCACGGAAGGTGCGGACGAGCGCGTTGGTGCGTGCGTGGCGTTGCCGGCCGGTGACGGCGTGCATGAGTACTGCGTCCTGGACGGTGATGTCGGAGCTGATCAGATGTGCCAGGAGCTGCATCTGGGCCGGGTCGTCGGGCCGTCCCGCGGACAGACGCTTCAAGGCTTGCACCGCGATACGGGTTCGTGCCCGGGGCGAGGAGTGCTCCGGCGAGGTGGTCGGGTCCGGTTCGAGCTCGTCGAACAGGGGCGTGTCAGGGGGTCTGCCGGGTTCAGCGTCTGGTCCAAGGCTCTGGCAGTCACGGCGAGCTCGGTCAGGTCGGCCGCGATGATGTCGGGCGGTAGTGGGTGAGTGGGGCCCCACCCGTCGGCGGTCAGCGCTTGTGTTCGCCAGGTGTTGGCTTGCACGTGGATCTGCCCCGGGGTGACAGGGAGGAGCCCGTGGAGCGCGGTGACGAGCCAGGTGCTTCGGTCCTGCCCTGTCCTGCCGTATTCGATCACCAGCATCCGGGCGATCTCGTCTTGACGCTCCAGGCTCTTTGCTAGGTGATGCGCAAGATCGTTGGCCACGTTGTGGTGCGGGAGGTATGGATTCCACCGGAGACCGGTGTGCGTGATCGCCCGCCCGTCGCCATCGAAGGCAGCCACGACGAGGTCCGGGTCATTCCGGTCGAGGGCGAGCGAGTACGGCAGCGTCGCGAGGTACTGGCCGAGTTCTACCTGTTGGTCATCCATCGAAACTGTCCTCTCGTGTCCTGGCTGGTGGTGTCGGGGCCGTGTTCGCGTTCGCTCGTCGGGTCGAGTGAACGTCCGGCTGAGGTGCCGAGGGGCCCGTGCGAGACGGGTGCGCCGACGGCCGGCCCGGGGCTCTGAGGCACGGTCGGTTCAGAGCCCGGGCGTCTCCGGGTCGCCGTGGGTCTCCCGAGCGCGCTGGGCGGGATCGGAGGACGTGGTCGGACGCGTGCTGCGACGCTGGGCACGCCGTCGTCCCACGACAGCGCGTGCTTCGTCCAGCTCCCCGACCGGTCTCTCCGCGTTGACGCGTGGGATCTGCGTTTCCGGCTCGGTGATGCTGTACCCGATCGGTGCGTCCAGGTCGGCGGCAGCGGGCTGGGTGATCAGCTTGCGGGTGTGAGCGCTGCTGGTGATGTCGTTTAGTGCTGCCTGCAGCTGCGGCAGCAGGTCGCCGGGGTGGGGCACGACTGTCGTGGTGGGTGATCCCCAGGGGTTGGTCTGGCTGGTCAGGGTGCCCAGGACGTGCTCGGGGTGGTCGTTGAAGTATTCGGCCAGGTGCACGGTGGTCCCGTCGAGCGTGACGGGCCACGAGTCGGCGAACGTGGTCGTGACCGGCCAGGTGCGGAGCATCAGGAGCAGGTCCACCGGTCCGTCGTTGCCTGGCGTGCGGCGTAGGGCTCCGGCGGGCAGTCGAACTGCTCCGAGCAGGTCGACGGCTCCCTCCATCTGGAGGCGTGTGCGCTGGTCGGGGTGGTCCAGCAGCCTGCTGGAGGCCAGGAGCGCGATGATGCCGCCCGGGCGGGTCAGCCCTATTGCTCCAAGGACGTGGAGCTGTTGGTATTCGAGGTGCTTTTCGGATGCCTCGGTGGACCGCAGGACCATGTCGTTGGACGGGATGTTGTCGATCACGACGTCGAACGGGTCGGGGTCCAGGTTCAGGGGTCGGCGCAGCGGGAGCCCGGTGTGTGGCCAGCGCGTCGAGGGGACGGGTGCGGTCAGCTCGGCTGTCGTGCCGTGAGGGATTCGTCGCTCCGTGGCGGGCAGGCCGGCGTAGACCTCCGGGTCCTCGCCCAGGATGAGCATCTGCCCACCGGTGACACCGAGCTGACGCAGCGCCACCCAGAGCGCAGAGGCGATCTGTTCGTGGCGCGCGGTCGCGTCTTCCTGGTCGTGGTCATGCGTGGCAGCCAGATCCGCTTGGACGGCAAGGTCGGGGTCGGGCACGGGGCCTGGGTTCGGTTCCATCGTCACCACGCCAGCCCTTTCGTCGGCCCAGGGTCTGGCCGACTGCCTGGTCCGGTCTCGGCGTGGTCCTGGTGGGTGCGTTCGTTGGTGGTCATCGCGATGCTCCTGTCCCGGGCGTGCAGGGTGTACCGGTAGGTGCGCCGGCGCCGCCACGCTCTAGTGCCCGTGAGCCCTTTGGAAATGCCTGCGCTTGAGGGTTGGCACTACTGGTCAGAACGGGGGCTCGATGCCCGGGAGGTGGGATGGCTTCGGGTGCTGCGGGTAAGCGGGCGTGAATCCGAAGATGACGGCTTGCCCCGGCGTGCGGCGTGGGATGAGGCCTCGGATCTCCAGCTCGGCGCGGATTTGCGCCGCCTCCCGTGCGGCGGCCCGGTAGTCGTAGATGGTCGGGCGGACGCTGACCCAGCGGTCGCCGTCCTCGTCGCTCCGGGCCTCCTCCCGAGGCCCTCGTCCCATGTTTTCCAGGACCTGGCCGGCGAAGTCGGGGGCATCGAGGACGCGTTGGATGTTTCCTTTGGCCCGGATCAGCCGGGGCAGGCAGAACGGCGGGCCGGGGTCTGGGTCGACGGATCCGAAGGAACGGGCGTAGAGCGCCTCCCTGAAATCGAGGTACTCCTCCTGGACGCGGCGTGCGGCGCGCAGCCGAGACGCGTCAGCTCCTGCGCTCATCCCCGGGATACCGAGGGTGAGCGCGTGCCAGCGGTCGACGGCCATGGCCTGGACGAAGTTCATGGCGGGCATGACGGGGCCTCTTCTCAGATCGGCGTGCACCACTGGCGACCGGCGGATGATGAATGCCATGCCCTGTGGTCGGTACCTGACGGGTGAGTGCCTGCTCCGGGCAGCGGCGTCGGGTCCGGTGCTAGAGCGTGGGGGTGTCCGGGTCGGTGCCCGGTGCACGCGGCGCACTACCGGGCGCCGCCGGGCGTGGTCGGCTTGTCCGCGGGGGTCGTTCCTGGGCGTAGAGGCGACTGCCGATGGCGACGTCTGCCTGGTCCTTGAGGACGTCGCCGAGGTCGACGCTGAAGTCTCCGTCGATCGGGGCCACGGTCGTCAGGCCGGGTTCGATCGGGTCGGGTACGACGTTGCCCAGCATGGCCCAGGGCGCGATGGCATAGCAGTTGTTGACGAGCATGTCCGGGACACCGTGGACGTGCATAGGACTGCGGCCGACGAACTCCAGACCGTCGGGCGGGTGGCCGGGTTCGCGGCGGCGCAGCAGCAGCAGCAGGTCGACGGGGCTGTCCAGCAGAGGGGCTCTGCGCAGCGCGGAGGCCGGCAGGCGGGCAGCCGCGATGAGGTCGGCCTGCCGGGAGATGGAGCGGCGTGGCTGGGTGTCGCTACCTTCCAGCAGCTGGCGGTGCGCCAGGGCGACCAGGAGCCCGCTGGGTCGTAGCCAGCTCAGGGTGTCCTGGATGAGGCCGTGGTGCAGCAGGGCGATGTCGGTCTGGTTGTCCCGCTTCATTGTCCGGATATCGGCGAAGGGGAGGTTGGCGATCACGACGTCTACTTCGTTCAGGTCGGGCTTGTCCGCTGGGCGCAGGTTCAGATCGAGGTGGGGCCACTGGTTTGCCGGGGGAAGGTCGGCGGCCAGCAGGACACGGTCCTCGATGTCGTCGAGGTTTTCGACGGGGATGCCGTCCAGGGCGCTCGGCGTGCCCGGCGGGGCGCCAGCGAGAAGTTCGGCGTCCGCTCCGACGACAACGAGGCTTCCGTTCGTGTACTCGAGGGCCTTGAGGTGGCCCCACAGCTGGGTGGCGATCGCGTGGTGCGCGTCGCTGCCCGACGTGGCCTTATGGATGTGCTGGGCCATCGTGTCCAGGACCGTGGGTGTGTCGCCGATCAACATCTCCATGACGTTGTTCCTTTCCTGACGTCGTTCCTGATGTCGTGCTGTTCGTCGAGGCAGGTGTCGTGAGTCGAGCGGGCTCTGTGCTCACAGTCCGAGGTCGGGTGCTTCGTCCGGGCGCCGCGGTGTACTGCGTCGGGGAGTTAGCGAGGGCGGCGTCGAGCCCGCGCCTGGTGGGCTGGCGGTGCGAGGGCCGTGCTGGCGCGCGATCTCGGCGAACACGGCTTCCAGGCGTCCGGGCCAGGTGCGGTCGGGGTCGTGAACGGCCAGCTGCTTCATCCCCCAGTAGTCGGTGCCCACTTTTCGGGTGCCGAGCACCCGGTCTGGGTGGGTGGTGAAGTGAGTGGTTTCGTGCAGACCGTCCTGGGATGACCACTGCACGCCGGGGAACCGCAGCTCCGTATCCGGGTGCGGGCTCTGGCGGCGCCGCAGGACCAGGACGTCCACCGGCGCGTCGCAGGCTCGTGCTGCGCGCAGGGCGCTGGAGGGCAGCCGGACCGCACCGAGGAAGTCGGCTATCCCTGCCAGGGGCGCCCAACGCCCGGGGTCGGGGAAGTCCAGGACGGAGTGGTTGACCAGGAACACGGCATGTCCGCCAGGCGCCAGATCTTTCAGGGTCCCGGCGGCCTGAAGGTGAAAACGGTGGTGCCGTATCGCACGGGCTTCGGCGCTGCGTAGGCGGACGTCGTTGTTCGGCATCGATGCGATCGCGACGTCGAACGGGCGGGTGGTGGCGAGGTTGAGGGGGTAGCGCGTGACCGGGAACGTCTCCCAGGCGGCCTGCGGCCCACGGACGCCGAGGGTTCCCTGCCACCGGTCGTAAACGGGAAAGCCGTTGGCGTCTCGGGGTTCGGGGCGCAGCGGGTCGCCGGTCAGGAGGATCTGCGGGTCGGCCCCGAAGGCGAGAACACGGCCGCCGGCCCGGGCGCCCAGGCCCTGGAGCAGCCGCCAGATACTCTCGGCGAGCCGTGCGTGCGATCCGGTGGCGTCGGCGTACGCGTGTGCTTTCATCGCTGCGACGTCGGCCTGCTCCAAGGCCTTCTGCCGGTCAATTTCGCGGTTCATGAGGTGCCTTCCTGCTCCGTGGTGTCCGGCTCCTGCTGGTCGCCGTCCTGCCCGGTGTCGTCCGAGTGGGTTCCGGGGAGGTGCCAGGCTTCGCGCAGGCGTTCGATCCGGCGGGCGCGGGCCTGCTCGATCTCGGCCTGGGCCTGAACCTCGATCTGGCGGCGGCGGGCGACGTCGTCGGTGACGAACACGGCGAAGTCCGCGGCCCGGTCGGTCACCGCCACCGGGGCCGGGCTCTTCGAGGCCTCCTCGCCGGGCCAGGTCGTGCGGCGGGTGGGCCGGTCCTCGGTCAGGGTGGTGCCGCACCGCTGGACCCAGTCGCGCAGCCGGCGCCGGGAGTCACCCAGGTCGCGCAGCCACATCAGCGGGGAGCCGGGGTGGGCGTCCTCGGTGTGCGCTGCCAACCAGGCTGTGCGTAGCGCGGACAGCTCCCAGACCAGCTCGGTGTGCCGGTGCCACAGCGGCGGGAGCTCCTGCGGTGTGAGCCCGAAGTCGTCGCGCAGCCAGTACACGAACCCGTCCAGCTGCCACCACTCCTGCTCAGCCCGGTCCGCGTCCAGGGTGTTCCAGTTGACCGGCACCACCGGCTCCGCCTCAGCCTCCGGCAGCAAGCCCGGATCCGAGGCCCCGCCAGTCACGTCAGGCACTGCCTCCCGTGCCCAAGGATCGGGGGCCGGCTGTGCGGTGGAGAGGTCTGTCCCGTCCGGCTCGTCGTCCGCATCGCCTGCCGGTGGAACGTCGCCGTCGTCCGGGAGGGGGTCGCCGGGTCGCCAGCCCAGCAGCCGCAGCAGCGACTCCTGTGACGAGCTGCCCAGTGCTGCCTCCTGCACTGCCCGGAGCTCCTCGGAGTCACCTGCACCATCCGGCCGCGTCGGCGATCCGTTGGTGGGCGTCGTGCCGTCGATTTCGGGTTCGTCGCGGCCGGGCAGGTTGTCCGGGCCGGGATCGGCGTCGTTGGTGTCGGGCTCGGATGTCTGGTCCGGGCTGGTCATGACGCTTGCCCTGCGCCGGTCCGCGGAGCACGCGTACCTGATCCCGCCAGTGCGGCAGCGGGGCTCGTCGGGCGTAGCCGGCGGCGGGTGCGGGTGACCTTGTACCGGGTTCGTGCCGCGTCGTGCCCGATCCGGCGCGCGACGAACTCGTGACACTGCACCGTCTTCCCGTCACGCTGAGCGTCGTAGGTGTTGACGTGCCCGGACGCGACGAACGCGTCACCGGGACGAAACCGGGTCCGGGCTCGCTGGGTGCCTTCGTGGAAGACGACCAGGTCGCAGGTGACGGGCTCCTGGGCGGTGAACGTCTCGTCCTGCTCGTGGCGCCACCGCTGGACCCGCACCGTGGCACGCAGCACCGGGATACCAGTGCGTGTGGTGCCGGGCCGCAGCCCGGTCAGGAACACGCCTTCCAGGCTCTGTCGGATGGGGATCGTCATGATCGCTCCCTGCCCCCCTTTGAGGTTCCAGACACCCGGTGGGTGTCCGTGGTCAGCGACCAGGTGCACACCGAGCACCACCTCCACGAGCAGGTCCGTGCCGGCCGAAAACGGCGCGAGCGATGGTCACCTGCACGGTGCCCGCCCACCGCGTATCATCGAACGTATGTTCGAGTCCGACAGTGGTGTGTCACTGCTGGAGACGGCGCGCACCGCTCTGCGCTCGGCGGAGCGGCGTGTCGGGGTGCGCCACCGGTCCGAAGTTCTCGCACCGGTTCCGCAGCACCCGGAGCCCCTGACCGGCCTGCTGCCCGGCGGTGTGCTCCCGGTCGGCGCTGCCGCGGTCGTCCGTGACTCGGCGGGCCTGCTGGGCTGGCTGGTGGGTGCTACACAGCACGGCAAGTGGCTGGCGATCGTCGGGTGGCCCGCGCTCGGCATGGTCGCGTTGGCCGAGGCCGGCGTCGACCTGGAGCGCACGTTCCTGGTCCCGGACGCCGGCGGTCAGGCCGCCGCCGTCCTGGCCGCTCTCCTTGGCGGTATCGACGTCGTTGTCGTCGGTCCAGGCGCGCAGCTGACCGAGGCGGAGCAGCGCCGGCTGCTGACCCGCGCCCGCCAGCACGGCAGCACCATCCTCAGCCCGCAAGCCTGGCCGGGCGCGACCCTGCGACTGCACGTCGAGCACGCCACCCGGGCCGGTATGGACCAGGGGAACGGCTATCTGCGCGAGGCACAGCTGTCGGTCGTGCGCAGCTCGGCCGCGGACGGACCCGGCCGCCGGTTCACCATCGACCGCGACCGAGACCGTGTGATCGCTGTTCAGGCGCATACCTGGGCGTCGGCCGCGCGAACAGCGGTCGGGTAGCGCCTGCGGCGCCGAGAGCGCAGGCAGTCAGAGGTGCAGATCGTTGCCCGGGCCTGGACGCTCGACGCGGTCGATGGACCAGGGCGCGGCAGGGCTTCGAGGATGGTCAGGTGTCGGCGGGCGCAGGAAGCCGGGCGCAGTCAGCCCCCGCTGAGTAGCGGCACCGCCGATCCGCTTGAACGCTTCCTCCATCCGCTCACCCAGGCGGGTCCGGTCCGCGACCGGGACCAGCAGCGGCGAACTACCAGGGCCTGGCAGCACCCGGCTCAGGACATGTTCGGGGTGATTGGCGAAGTACTCGTTGATCGTCACGGATCGCTCGCCGAGCTGGATCATCGACAGGTCGGTGAACGGGTGGCCAGTGCTGCGGACCCCGGTGGGTCGGCGACGCAGCAGGACGACGTCGAACGGCGTGCCCGGTCCGTTGGGTGAGGGGCGTGGCGGTAGCCGGAGCGCGCCGACCAGGTCGGCCTGGCGGGCGAGCTTCTTGCGCCCGCTGGGGTCGGGACTATCCAGGACCTGCGGGTGCACGAGCGAGACGCTGATCCCACCTCGGGTCGACAAGATGACCCCCTCGGTGAGGAACTTGGCCCCGTACTCGGCCAGGGCTCGCTCCTGACCTGGTTTGTAGGACGACTGCCGGAACGGGATGTCCTGCAGCACGACACCGAGCTGTCCGCGGTACTCGGGGAGGCGGGGCAGGTCAGCTCCCAGGTGATGCAGCCGGACGCGGTCGTGCCCGGGCGCGTCAGGGATCATCGCGACGAACGCGAGGTACCCAGTGGTCGTGCCTGCACGCTGCAGGTGGGGTGCCCGGCCGGCCAGGGCGTCGCTGTTGGCTCCCCGCCCGCCCATATACCCACTCTCGTAGCCCAGTGCCCGCAGCACCGGCCACAGGTGCCGGCCCACCTGCCAGGCATCGGCGAGGGCGTCCGGATCGCCTGCGCCCGTGGCGCGGCGCAGCTCGGCTACTGCCGGGGTGGGGGCGGTATTCGTCGTGGTTTTCATCGGGCTCCTCCTACTCTCTTGACGGTGTCGATCACGTGGCCTCGACCAGCACGTCCTCGCAGGACCTGGGCGGTCAAGGCTGGCGGCTTCCGACCCGCCGGTCTCGCCTCGGCGAGGCAGGCTCACAGAGGCGGTACGGAGTCCGCGGCCCGCGATGACCGGTCGGCCTCGACACCGGTCCGCGGTATGACGCGGGAGGCCGCCCGGGGCGCGCGCTGAGCGTCGACGCTTGCTGTCGTTCCCGGCAGTGCGGGCGGCGTATGGGCACGGGTGATCTGGTCCAGGACTTGGGGAAGTCGGGTGAGCCAGGTCTGCTCGGTGTCCAGCACGGTGAGGTGGTCCATGTCCCACCGGTCAGTGCGGACCATCGGTAGACCGAGCACGTGACCGCGGTGGGACCGGTAGTACTCGCTGACCGGGATCTCGCCGCTCTGCATCAAGACCGTGCCCGGCACCACCAGCTCCGGGCCCTGCCCGGGTGCGTGGACGACGGCGTGGTGCCCATGCCTGCGGAAGATCAACAGGTCGAACGGGGCGTCGCACCTCGCGTCGGTGCGTAGCGCATGGGAGGGCAGCCGTGCCGCACCGAGGAAGTCCGCGACCTCACCGGCTTCTTCCCACCGGTCGCGGCGGGGCGTGTCCAGGATCGTGTGGCTGGCCAGCGCGACCACGAGCCCGTCCGGTGCAGCGCTGGTCAGTGCGCCAGCCAGATCCTCGTGGAACAGGCGCTGCTGGTTGCTCCATGCGGTCATGCTGCGCGCCCGCACGTCCAGACCGACCTGGGAGACGATCTGTACGGCGAAGAGGCCACGGGCCCGGGCTCCGGCTGGTTCGGGCGCGGGGTCGACGGTGAATGCGGGGTAGGGCCACCTCGGCGGGGTCATCGCCCGCCACGTGGCCGCTGCGTCCCACAGGCTCGTCGCCCGCCCATGTTCCTCGGGTGCGGTCGTGCCGACCAGGACCGCGGCGTCCAGCCCGGTGGCCAGGACGTGCGAACTGGTTGGTACGCCGAGGGCCTGGGCGGTGTGCCAGATCTGCTGCGCCAGGAACCGGTGCCCGGAGCTGGCATCTGCTTTGAGGTGAGCGGTGATCGCGCGCTGGTCGTCCATGACCAGCTGCTCTTCTTGCCTTTCGACCCAGCGGTTCATCGCGCACCACCAGCAAGGGCGGTTCCGGCGCAGACGCCGCCTGTGCACCGGGCGGGAGCGGCGAGGGGTCGTGGGCTGGCCGCGTGCGGGTCGTTCCTGGTCATGGTGTCCTCCCTGCTCTGATCCCGGGCCGCGTGTTCTGGCCGGCTCGGTAGCGGCTGGGTCTGGCTGCCGCAGGTCAGGTGGATTGCCGCCCCCAAGGGGGCTCAGGCGAGGCGTCTCACAGGCTCGGGGGCGGGCCGTCGGGCTGAGCGTTAAGACCCGGTCTGGGATCGTGCGAGCGTTCCGGTCCGGGACCTGGCTCCGGGCGCTTGTTCGGGGTGTCCTGGGGCCCGGGGCGTGGTCATGACCGCGATGAGGTCGGGGCGGGGTGGTCGGTGGGGCCCTGTGTTCACAGCTGCGGGCCCGGATGGTCAGGCCCAGGCATCTCGCGTGGGGATGGCGGCCTGGCTGGGGCCCGGCCCCGGTCACTGCCTGACCAGCTCGCCGGTGGGCCTGGCGTGCTGCCGGGTCCCCGCCCTCGTGCTTGAGTCGGGGACTGAGCGTCGCGACCGTCGCCTGGCATGTTGGGCCGAGCGGTCAGGCCCCAGCCGATGGCGTTGCGCACGATCTGGGAGAGCGTGGTGCGCAGGTCCTGGTCCAGCGGGACCATGTCGGGCTGGATCGTCAGGCGTGGGGGTCCCCAGGGCATCGGTTTGGTGACCGGGCGGCCGAGCATGTCACCGGGCCGGTCCTGGAAATACTCGCTGTGCCGGACCGGCACCGAGTCGAGCAGGAACTGGACGCTGGTCTCGAACCTGGCTCCACCCCGGGGCTGCCCGTCAGGGCGGCGGCGCAGCAGCAGGAGGTCGACCGGGCTGTCGCACCCGGCCACTTTCCGCAGGGAGCCGCCCGGAAGACGGGCGGCACCGAGCAGGTCGGCCAGTACCGCCATCGCCCGCCGAGGCCCGGGATCGGGGGCGTCCAGCACGTCGGCGCTGACCAGGGCAGCGGTCAGCCCTCCGGGGGCGGTGTAGGACAGGGAGCTGAGCACGGCCTGGTTGTGCTCCTGCCACCTGCTCTCCCGCAGTGTCCCGTCGTGATGGACGACGTCGGCGTAGGACGCGTTGAGGACCACGACGTCGAACTGCCCGGGCATGTAGTCAGGCACGAACGCGGCCAGGTCCACGCCGAGGTGCCGCTTCCCGCGGCGGGGGATGTCCGCCTGCAACTGGTCGCCTTGACCCGGTCGAGAGGCCCGCAGGGCCTCCGGCATCCCGGCCAGGGCCTCGGGGTCTGTCCCGCGCAGTAGCATCCGCCCACCGGTCATGCCCAGCGCACGTATCGCGGTCCAGATGTGCCCGGCCACCAGGGAGTGCGCCGTCGTCGCGCTGGTGTGACGGTGGTCGTGCATGGCCACCATGTCGGCCTCGATCGCCGGGTGGTCCATCGGGAACGACCTGTCGGGGAAAGCGGGGCTGGTCACCGGGGGCCTCCTTCCGCACGGTCGGCGGGGTAGGGCAGGTGCACGTCCGGTGCCACGCGCCGATCCAGGTGCGGGTCAGGCACGCCAAGGGCGCTGCGGTGGTTGACCTGTTCCCAGAGGGATCACAGGTCGATGCTGGGCCCCTGAGCCTCGGGACGGTCATGCCCGTGGGGGCTGAGCGGCAGTGGCTTCTGCTCGGTCGCCGTGCGGTGTCCGGGTCCGGCCATCAGTCCCCGTTGGCGTGCGGAACGCACGACCTGGTCGAGCGCGCTGGTCAGGTCGTCAGAAAGCGCACGCCCGCTGGGCTGCAACGAGAAGCGAGGGTTTCCCCAGGGCATGACGCGGGTGTCGATCGTGCCGAGCAGATGCCCCATCGGGGGGTGGAGGAAGGAGCTGTTGAGGTACTCCACGACCTCGGGGACCGGATCGTTGGTCATGCCCGCGGCGGTATGGATGAATGCGGACTGATCCGAGGCCGGCTCGTCATCCAGACGACGGCGGACCAGGAGCAGGTCCGTGGGGTTGTCACAGCCGGCGACATTACGGAGCGCACCGTCCGGCAGACGCACGACGCCGAGGACGTCGCCGAGCGCGGCGACCGCCTCGCGTATGGCCGACTGAGGGTCGTCCAAGACGTCTCGACTCATCAGCGCGGCCAGGAATCCGCCGGGGACCGTGCGGGCGAGGTGGATCAGCAGGTTCACGCCCTGGTCCTGCTGCAAGTCGGCCCGGCGATCCGGCCTGTGGAAGGTGACGTCGGAGAGCGCCGCGTTGTAGATCACGACGTCGAACAAGGAGACCACACCGTCTGACCTCGCACGCTCGCCTGCGAAGGTGTTCGCGTCCGTGGTTGTGTCGGGGTCGTCGGTAGGGGCGGACCTGATGCCTTCCTGGGGTATGTCGGCCCGCAGGATCCCGGAGTTTTCACTGTCCCAGGTCTGGACGCGGTCGCGGGGCAGCCGGGCAAAGACGTGGGGGTCGACACCCGTCACGGTCATCCGGCCGTGGCCCGCGCCCAGAGTGCGCAGTGCCCGCCAGATCTGCACGGCCAGCACGGCGTGAACACCGGAGGCATCAGCCCTGTGGTGGTCGCGTTCTGCAAGGGCGTCAGCCTGCAGCATGTGCACCAGGTCCTCGTAGTCGATGTCGTCGTGGTCCGTCATGAGCTCTCCTTCGAGAAGGCCTGGCCAGGGGTGCTCTGGTTTGCGTCGAGGCCGGCCGGATGCGTGGGGTCGCCCTGCAGCTCGGCCGGGTGCTCGGCCGGGTGGTCGTGACCTCTGCCGGCTGCAGCGCGCCCGGTCTGTCGTGCGGTGGTCTGCAGGAGGGCCTCGACCTCCGTGCGGTCCGTCGCGAGCTGGTCGGCGTCGGGCCGGGCGGTCCAGGTGCGCAGGTCGGCGATGATCGGTGGTGCGGCCCTCAGCAGGATCAAGCTGGTACCGAACGGGAGCATGCGGATGGCCTGGGGCGGCATGATCGCCACCCTGCGCACTGACCGCTGCACGGACCGGGAGCCTTGGTCGCCGCGGGTGTGGGTGTCGGTGAACTCGTCCCGCTCACCGATCAGACTGCTGAAGTCGGCCAGGTCCTTGGGGGAGGCGGACCCGCCCAGGAGGACCTTGACGATCGCGGCGTCCCAGATCGCGTTGGCGGCGTGGTCGCCCCATTTGTCCCGCGCCTGGGACAGGGACTGCAGCACTGGCATCGTGGTCAGTCCGGTGCCGCCGCCCTCGGCCATCAATGTCGGAAGTGACGGCAGGGGCGCGAGGTTCCCGATCTCGTCCAACGCGAGCAGCAGCGGCGGGTCCAGGCGGGCGCCGGGGGAGGCGGCGGCGAGGTGGCGGGCGGTCTCGACCAGGTCCTCGATGAACGCCGCGACCAGCGGCCCCGACGTGACCGACCCGGATCCGGTGGCCAGCAGGTACAGCGTGCCGTTGTCCCGTAGGAACGTCTCCGGGTCGAACGACTCGTCCGGGCCGGGGGAGACGGTGTCCAGGACGCGGGGGTCGGCTAGGCAGGACAGAGCCTGCTTGACGCCCATCCAGGCGCTGTCGCGGGTGCGGGGGTCGGCCTGGATGATCGACTCCAGCGACTGCCCCCACCCCGTGGCTGCCTCCGGGTGGGAGGCCAGGATCGCTGCGGCGTCCTCGGCGGCGGACGGCGAGTTGGACCAGGCGAACAGGTCCCGTGCGTTGCGCCCGTCCAGTGCGGCGGCGTGCAGCATGGCCTGCAGCGCGCTACGGGTCATGCCTTCCCAGAACCCGCCGTTTTCGGTCCCGCCTCCACCCAGTCCGGTCGCGGAGGCCAGTCCGGTGGCGCGGATCATCGCGGTGAGCGGGTCTTCGCAGCCGCGCACGATCGACCACCGCAGCCCGGCCGGTAGGCCCTTGGCCAGGTGCTGCGGGTCGAACACCGCCACCGGCCCTACCCGCTCGCGCTGCTTGAGGGTGACGGTCAGCGCGTCGGGCCGGGTCGAGGTGGTCACCACAGGGCCGGGGGCGTCGAGGATGGCGTTGACGACCAGGTGCAGGCCCTTGCCGGAGCGGGGTGGGCCCAGGACGAGCAGGGAGTCCTCGACCGAGGCCCACACCCCGTGTCCGTGCGCGGCCCCGAGCTGGTACCCGACCTCTGGTGCGGTCGGTTTGCGCAGCGACGGGCGCAGGGTGCGTGAGCGTTTGAGCAGGGTGCGGGCTGAGGCGGCGTGCGCGACGTCGCGACGGGTGGCGGTTCCCGGGGTGTGGTGTGGGGTGCGGGCCTGCCGGTGCGTCATCCCGGTCACGGCCTGGGCCACCAGCCAGACCACCACGCCCAGGACGCTCAGGAGCAGGACGGTGGTGGACCAGTAGGCGACGGGGTGCAGGTCGGGGGACCCGAGCGCGGTGCCGGGGTCGGCCGGGTCGGCTAGCGCACCCAGCCCTGTCAGCGCGCCCCCGGTCGGCGAGCTCGCCCTCGTGACCCAGGCTGCGAGGCTGCCCGCGGCACGCAGGACTGTGGACAGGCCGAGCAGGACACCCAGGCCGATCAGGGCGAGGTCGGTCAGGTCGTCACCCATCGCCCGCGCCGGCGCCCTCACAACGCCCCCCACCCGACATCCGGAACATCCGGAGCCGCTGGCGCAGGACGGATGGCGGGTGCCGGAGCGATCCGCCGGCCAGGCTTGCGACGCCCGTCGTGGTTACCGGATCGGACGGCCGGGCGTGCGAGGTCGGGCGCTCTGGAGCTGCCCGATGCCTGTGTGATGCCGACGGGAGCGGCGTGCCCGGACGGTTGGGCCAGGTCGTCGTAGGGGACGGTCGTGCCGGAGACCTGGCCTTGGACCAGCAGGGCACGTGTCCGGTCACCCAGAGCGGCAGGTAGCCGGAAGCGCACCGCGCCGTGCTCGTCGGCGACGGTGCGGCCCACCACCTGCACCAGCGTGACCGGCTCGCCCGGTGCGAACCCGCCCCCGCCACCAGGAGCGGCCCCGAGCCCAGGCTCCAGGACCGTCCCTGCGTCGCCGACCGGGGTACCGGTCGGGCTGTTGGGCTCGAGGGGCTGGTAGCTGTCCGGTACGACGAAGTAGGGCTCGTAGGTCTGCCCGCTGTCGACCAGGTGGACCAGCACCGGGGTGTCCAGCTCCTCGGCGATCCGCTCCTGAGCCCACTTGAGGTCGCTACGGCCCAGTGGCGGCACCCCATCCGCGTGGGGCGGAGCGGTAGCGCCCGTCGGCGCCGGATGTCGCCACGGCTGGCCGTCGATCGTGACGGCCAGGTGCCCGTCCTGATCGACCACGACGCGGGCGCGCGGCAACGTCATCGGCACGGGCCGAGGCATCACAGCCCCAGCTCCTCAGTCGGGGCCGTGCTCGGCCGGACCTGGGTCTGACGCGCGGACCCGTCCACAGGCGTCGGTGTTCGCCGCGATTTCGCCGTGCGGCTCGAAGCACGCAGCGCGTCACGATCCAGCCCGGGCGGGGTCCCGTCGGGAATCTGGTGGGTGTCGAGGCCGTCCAGGATCTTGATCGCCGCGTCGCGGACGCGTGTCGCGGTGGACTGCACGGTCTCGGCGATGCTCGTGCCGGGAACGGTGGAGGCCCAGTCGGCGATGTAGGGGATGGTCGAGGAGTCGGTGGTCAGGCCGTGGGAGGCGTTGACCATGTAGGCCACAGAGTCGGCCTCGACCTCGCGGATCCCTCGGTGCTGCGACACCGTTGCGGGTTCGCTGGTCAGGGTGCCGTCGCTGGGGGCTCGGTCGCGTCCGGGTGCGTGCAGGTCGATGTGCGCAAGCTCGTGGGTCAGGACGGCGGTCTTGGCGGCGTCATCGAGGCTGTCGCAGATCTCGACCAGCTTGGTGGGGTAGGTGGTGCGCCCGAGCGCTCCACCCAGCGCCGTCGGGTCGGGGACGATCTGCAGGTCGTAGCCGCGCTCGGCGACAAGTGCCGCCAGGCCGTCCCACAGACCGGCAGGTGCTTGCCCGGCGGGCATCTGGACCGAAGGCGGTGGTTCCGGCACAGGCTTCCCGTCGGTCTGGCTGACGTCCCAGACGTAGGCGGGCCGCAGACCGACGATGCGTGAGCGGACGATCTCACCGGGTTCCGGCTTCTCACCGCGTCCCAGGCGCCGCCACGGCCCGGATTCGGGGCTGAAGGTTGCCATGCGCGCGGTGACTGGCGCGTAGATCTGGTAGCCGGGTTGTCCCTTGCGGACGCTGCGGTCCAAGGCCTTCCACTGCTTGAATCCAGCAACGTAGGTCGGGTCCGCGCTCGGGACCAGGCCCTCGGCATGGGCGATGGCGTGCTGCATCGCGATCAGCAGCGTGTTGTTGAAGGAACGGGCGCGGAACCGAGCGGCGAAGGCGAGGGCTCGTAACCAGTCCTCGCCGGTGACGAGCTGTTCGACGGCGCCGGACAGCTTCTCGTGCAGAGCATCGAGCTTCGCGTTGCGGTCCGCGGTCTTCTCTTCGAGCGTGCGGGTGTCGTCGCGCATCGAGGCCTCCTATCGGTCTGGGAGACAGGTGCGCGGAACACGCCACCGGCGACGAACGACAGTCAGCCTGTTTGGGAATGGCCGGCGGGACCTGGTGGTGAGAATCCGGTGCTCGCCGGCCTGCTGCCAGAAGTACCCGGAGCTCCGAGGACGCCGAGCCCGTAGATCGCACCACCGGAGGCGTCCGCACCGGAGTCGGAGTCGCTCATGACACATCACGTTGCCCCGCGTGGCCAGTTCGTGAGGGGGAGGTCTCCAGCGCGCCGAGCCGCACGTCAACTTGGGTCCGTTGCCTCGAGACGGTCAGTCATGTCGAGGTGTCCGTCAGGTGCAGGGCCGCGGTCATAGGCCCAGGTCGTGTCCCGGTGCGTCGGTGCGTCGGATGGGACGGTGTGCCTCGCGTGCTGGTCGTGTCTCGATCGGTGACCACGTGGCGGAGACGGCTGTCAGGTTCCTGGCGCGGGCTTTGGCGACGATGTTCGACAGCGTGTGGTCCAGGGTCATGTCGAGGGCGACGTCGCCGTCGCCGACGGTGTAGCGCAGTCCGCTGGGCTTGTCGGGGTCGGCGACGACGCCGGTGGACCCGGCCACGTGCTCGGGGTAGAACATCGAGAAGTACTCGTTCACATAGGCGACGCCGCCCGGGACGGTGACGGGCGCGACGTCGAGGAAGAAGGCCGAGTGGACCGCGTCGCCGGGGATACGGCGGCGCAGGAGCAGCAGGTCGATGGGTGCGGCGTTGTCGTCGGACAGCTGCGGCCGCAGCGCGGTGGCGGGTAGGCGGACGGCGCCCAGGAGGTCGGCGTTGTCCAGGAGCAGCTCGCGGACGGCCGGGTCCGGGTTGTCCAGGACGCGGTGGGTGGTGACGGCGGCGAGGATCCCGCCGGGGAACGTGTTCGCGACGGCGTTGGTGAGGAACTTCTGGTGTATCTCGAGGGATCGGTCCCGGCCGTACTGACTACGGAAGTGCAGGTCGGTGTACGGCAGGGATGCGAGAACGAGGTCGTGCACCACGGGTTCGGCCTCTGAGTGGGCGCGTAGTTTCAGGCCGTCGTGCGGCCAGGCGAGGTGGGCGGCGTGGGTGGCCGGTGGGATGTCGGCTACCCACTCCTGGAAGTTGGTGCGGGTGTCGGGGTCGGGAGCACCGGTGAGGGTGGCGGCGTGGTCGCCGAACGCGTACATCCGCCCGCGCTCCACGCCGAGGTCGCGCAGAGATGTCCAGATCTTCTGGGCCAGCAGGGCGTACCCGGCGTCGGCGTCAAGCATGGAGTGCTGTTCCCCTACTGCTGTGTCGGCGTGGTCCAGCTCTTCTTCGTTCGCCGAGGCTGATGCTCCTGGTCCGAGGTCCCCGGGTGGGGCCGTCTGTGCGGGAGGTTCGCCCGTGCTGCTGGCCACCGGGCGGCCGTTACGCGTGACGGAGACGGTGTGCGGCCAGTCAGGGAACTGGTCGCCGCCGTCCGTGGCCGCCATGAACCAGGCCTCCGGGTCCGGGCCGTCCGGCAGCTGTGCGGGGTCAAGGGCTAGCAGTCGTGCCCGCGCAGCTTCGAGGTCTTGTGGCGTCGGCGCGGGCTCGCGTCCGCGGCTCCTGTCTTCCCGGCCTGGGCGCGAGGGACCGCCGGCCCTGCTCGTGGGCCGTCGCCCGGAGTCGCCGGGGGAGGTGGGTGTGTCGTTCATGCGCTTCAGGTGCGCGGCGAGTACCGGTGGTCTCGTAGTTGCGGTGTTGGTACTGGTGATCACAGGTCGGGGCCGGGCGACGCGTCGGTGCTCGCTCGGGTGGAGAACGGCCAGGGCTGCGAGGTTCCGACCGTCGGGGTGGGGTGTCCCGCGCCCTGCTGTGCCGGGGTGTTGGCCTGGTTGTAGATCCGCAGCGACTCGGTCAGCGACTGCTTGAGCAGTGTGATCGCCCGGTCGGCGCTGGCCGTCGGGACGTGGAGGAGATCGGCGACACCGCTGGTCGTCAGCGGTTGCCTGTCGCGTCCTTGCACGGTGTAGGTGGTGCCCTGGACCGCGAAACGCACGGTGTAAGGGACGCTGATCACTGGCTGGTAGGCGTGGATCACAGCCGTGTACATGGGGCCGCTTGGTGCTTCGCCGTGGAGGTGGAGCTCATCGAACCCGACATGGAGGGCTTCCAGGCCGTGCAAGAGCCTGATCGCGTCCAGCCCTCGCACCACCGGCAGGTCCCACGGCTTGGGCGGCTTGTGGTGATCGTTCATCGCTTGCTCCAGAGTCTCGGCGTGCGCGTCCGGGTTCGTCCTTGGGCGGAGGTCAGAGCGGGATCATGGCTGGTGAGATGGGCGGGCCGGGCTCGGGTGGCCGGGGCCTCGACGGGTCGCGCCGGGAGGAGACGTTTCCCGCTGCGACTGGTGGGGTGGCTGGGCGTGGGGCGGTGATCAGGTCCATCGCGTCGCTCGCGTGGGTGATCACCCGTGCCGTGTGCTGGCGCAGCAACTCGTTGCTACCGGCGCTGCTGGGGATGGTGATCTCGCCCGGAACCGCCCCGACGGGGCGACCCAAGCGGACCGCCTCGTGAGCGATCTTCAGCGCGGAGGTGTGGTGGCCGGCCTCGGTGACTACGACGGCATCGGACAGGGCGGCCACGAGCCGGCCACGCAGCACCTGCCGGGTACGGCCCGTCCGCTGCCCCGGAGGCTCGGCACTGACCAGCACCCCGCCGTCGCCGGTGATCCAGTGGAACAGGCCGGCGTTGCTGCTGGGGTACGGGCGGTCCAGGCCTCCGGGCAGTACCGCGATGCTGCGTCCGTCACCGGCTGCTGTCCCGATGGCGGCGGCGGTGTCGATGCCATGGCCGCCGGTGGTGACAACGGTGACACCGAGCTGGGCAAGACCAGCGGCCAGGTCGCGGGTGACTCTCTGGCCGTAGTCGGTCGCTACCCGTGCCCCGACCATTGCGACCCTCGGCTCACGGTCGACCAGCACCGAGGAGTCCCCGAGCGTCCACAGGACCAGCGGATGCGCCGTGGCGTCCCCGGCCAGAGCAGGCCAGCCGGGGTCCGACGGGATCAGGGTGCCCAGCCCGAGATCCCGCGTCTGCGACAGGACATCGTTCACACCGGCCAGGTCCAGGCGCTGGGCGATGCCGCCACGCCACTGGGCCATGCGCTGGTTGGGGCCGGTCGCGCCGGCGATCTGGTGCACGGTGCTGAGCGCGCCCTGCTCGGCGACCAGCCGGGCGGCGAGCCCGTCGCCCGGCTCGCAGCCCAGCGTCAGGATGATCCGCGCCGTGCGCTCATCGGTGGCCATGTCTGCGATCTCGTCGATGTCCTGGTTCATGCTGTGCCCCCGTCGGTGGTGCGTTCTGGTAGCAACCAGGTGCATCCGCAACGTCACGCCCTGATCTCCGTGGCCAGCTGGTGTGCGACGGGGGTGCGCGGGTCGACCGGATCGGCGGGTCAGAGCGTGGGCTCGGCGGGCCGGCCCGGTGGGCTGTTGTCTACGTGTCCGGGCCGTGACGGTGCGCGGCTGTGTGCGGGATGGGACGAGGCTGTGGTCCGGGTTCCGGCCGTGAGCAGCGCGATGGCGTCGCCGGAGTGGATGATCACGTGCGCGGCGCGTTCGCGTAGCAGGCTGTTGACTCCGTCGCTGGCAGCGCTGGTTATCTCTGGTGCCGTGGTGCTGTTCACGACTGTCAGGTGCGCTGGGTGCGTCTCCTGACATGGACAGTGCCGCCGGAGTGTCAGTGACAGATGCTCGTCAGGCTGATGTTCACTGCGAGGGTGTACGGATTCCGCCGTGTCCGTTCGGCGTCGGGTGGCGAGCTGCCCGTCGTGTTCGACCGCGCAAGCGGCCTCATCCATCCGGCGGCGTGTGACTGGCTGCGGTCGCTGGACGAGTCCGGGGCATCGCCGAACACGGTGCGCAGTGTGGTCTCGAGTCGTTCGGTGCCGAGGCCTACGGGCTCGGCACAGCGATCTACCTGAACCTCATTCTGCCCTGGGTGTACCGAAATACTGTTGACGAGAACTCGCATTTCGGTAGGTTATGCACCACTTGGATACCGGAGTCGACTGCGGGGGCGGCAAATGGGCGAGGAACGGGAAGGCGACGACCGATCGGCCGATGTGCCCATCCACCCTGGCGAACTCGACCTTGAGAATACCTCGGACCACGAGCTCGTGGAGACAGCCGCCACGATACTGAGCACTGCGGTCCTTGATCTACAAGCGGGCCGACTCGACGATGCTGCCAAGCGGGCACAGTTGAACAAGGAGCTCCTGGACGAGAAGGAGCGGCGAGGATTTTCGCCTGATGTCCTCTTCTGGGACCTCTTCCACCTTCAGTACCTCAGCGCGCAGATTCACGCCTCATTCGGCAACTTCCCAGCCGCACTTGATGCCGCCAGGAGCGCACGTGCGATCGCAGCAGATCCTGAGGTCCCGGAGGGCGCCAACCCCAGGGGTGAGCTCTACTTCATGTCGTCCCAGCTCGTCGAGAAGATCGAGCGCGCAATGCGACCTCCAACGGAGGAAGAGTGAGTAACGTCGCACAGAGCCCTGTGACCATCCAGATCTGGTCCTCCGACGAACAGATAACTGACAGGCTACGCGAAGAACTACGCTACGACGCCCGCATCGACGTACGGTCACACACACTGCCACCCGAGGAAGGCGCACTCGGCACCGCCGAGATCATCCAGATCTTGGGTGATCCAACCATCATCATCGCGATCATCGGGGCAATCCCAGCAACGCTCGCGGCGCTGCGCAAGCACGTGAAGGTGAAGGTTCAGAAGGGCGACCGGATCATCGAGGTCGACGCCTCAGGATTCAACCTCGACGAACTCAAGGATCTTCTGAACTCGAACGACTGCACAACTAAATGACCCGGTCGACATCACGGGCAGTCCTTGCTGGAACATGGAACTACGACGACGAGTTCCTTGCCAATCTGCCCGCCGCGGAAAACAGCCTCCAGAGGATGTACGACTTCTTATCCCACCCGCAAGGTGGCTCGTGGCCTGACAAACGTGTCACGCCGATTCTTGAAGAGAGAAATTTCGGGAACGCAGCCGAAAAGATCCAGAACGCACTCCAGGACGTCACCCACACAGCACTGTTCTACTACGTGGGGCACGGCCTCCTGGACGATCGCAAGCAGTTGTACCTTGGCCTACAAGGGTCCAAACTAGGAAATGTCAGGACGACGAGCCTTGAATGGGAAATGGTCCGGCACCTGATCGAGAACTGCAAAGCACGACGCAAGATCGTGATCCTGGACTGCTGTTTTGCCGGGGCCGCGGCGACTGCATCTAGCCGTGTCGCGTCGCGGGACGATATCTTGCACGGCAACGCGGTCATCTCGTTGATGGCTTCAGGCACGCGGTCCCTCGCGTGGTACGAAACCAACGTGACCAAGCCGCAGACGTACTTCACGAGAAGCTTGCTTGACGTGCTCTGGTCTGGGTCCCAAGGGTTCGGGCCGGAGCTCGGCTTTGCCTTCTCGCTGGCCGCCGACAAGATGCACGCGCAGGGGCTTCCGCGTCCGCTCGTCGAGAGCTACAACATGGGGACGTGGATCCGGCTGTCCGCTGATTCTTTCGATGAGTCTGACACGACGCGTATCCCGTAAGAGCAAATCGACCGCACAGAACGAGGACGGTTAATTGATGAGCGCTGAGCAAAAGTTCGAGAAGTTCCGACCGATACCGACTCCGGCGCTCCGCGTGCTGCTGGATTCCAATCGTGTGATCGGCGGCAAGCTTGGGATCTACGATCCGAGGGGGATGGACGCTCTTGAAGATGTGGCCGTCATCTCCGACATTCTGCGCGAGCGAGGCGTCGACCCTGACCTTCGGTAGGAGGCGCGGCCTTGCGTCTTTAGGCCCGGGCGTTCTCAACCTGCGTTCTGTTGACCAACTCCCAGGACTGTTACTGACGTCATTGACATCTCGAATCCGGTCGGAGACAGGCAGGCAATGCCGCGGACCGCAGATAACGCTGGTGACCGGGCCGGGCACGGCTCCCACAGGGCGGCCCATCCGGGTGGCGTGGCGGGCGACGCCCAGGACGAGCGAGTGCTGGCTCGCCTCGGTCGGTGACGACCACCGCCCCGGACAGGGCCGCGATGAGTCGGTTGCGCATCAAGAACCGGGTCCGTCCGGCGCGCAGGCCAGGTGGGTCGGCACTGACCAGGACCCCACCCTCGCGGGCGACCCGTTCGAACCTTGCGGCATTGCCGGCAGGGAAGAACTGGTCGAGGCCCCCGGCCAGGCCCACCACGACGCGCCCGCCATAGGCCGATGCCGCTCGAAGCGCTGCAGTGCCGATCGCGTGCGACCCGCCGCTGACGACGGTGACACCCTGCTGGGCGAGTCCGGCGACCAGGTCGTGGGTGACCTTGACCCCGTAGTCGGTCCCGGCCCGAGACCCGACGACCGCGCACCGCGACGTGTGCGGCCCGGCCAGGAGCGTGGCGTCCCCCTGCGTCCACAGCGCCAACGGCACAGGTGTTGTGTCGGTTCGCGGGATCGGCCAGCCTGGATCGGACGGGATCACCACCTCCAGCCCGAGCTCCTGCGCCTGCTCCAGGACCGTCTCCAGCTTGTCGGGATCCAGGCGGTGGGCAATCGCCTCGCGCCAGTCCCGGATAGGTAGCGTCTCGCCGGGCTTGGGCCCGGTGAGGACGTAGTGCAGCGTCTCGATCGCGCCGTGCTGTGCCACGGCCAGAGCGGCGAGATCGTCGCCCGCCTGGCAGCCCAGCGTCAGGGCGATCCGCGCGGTCCGGTCGTCGGCGGCGAGCTCGGCGATCCTGTCCAGCGTGTCCATGGTGGTCCTCCGATCGATACGGTGGGTGCGTGGTCAGACGGGGCCGCCCTCTGCCGGCGACCGCTACCGTCGGTATATGCCTAGAGGTCTGTCTCTATTGCCGTGAGTTCGATCCGGGCTCTGCTGTCGGTCACGGCCTGCGATGCAGGTGGGTGACACGTTCTAGGGTGTACGAGAATTCCGGCGTGTCGTCAGAAATTCTGAACAGTTGTCGGTAATGATGTCGATATGACTCGTTCGAGTGAACTGGCGGCGGAGTGAGCCTCGCCGTGGTGCGCAACATCGGCTCACCGCGCGCGCTGCGTGGTGAGCAGGACGTCGAGGACTTCGAGCAGGAGCTGGTCGACCAGTACGCCCTGGCGATGTGTGCTGCGGGGCTGACCGACGCGCACGTGGCGTCGTCGCGCGCGGTCGTCTTCGAGTTCCGGCAGTGCTTGACCGGCGCGTTGTGGTCGGCGACGACGGACGATGCTGACCGGTACCTGGTCGGCCAGCGACGTGCGGGCCGGGCAGCGAGCACGCGTGCGGGCAAGGCGGGGATGTTGGCGCAGTTCTACGACTTCGTGATCGCCCGCTACCAGGGTGACCTGCACGCGATCACGGGGTTCGTCGTCGGGCAGCCGATCGACGAGTTCAACCGGCAGTCAGGCTCGGCGCTGAGCCGGGTTCGGGTCCCGCCGTCGGACCTTGAGGTCGAGGAGCTGTTCACCGGGTGGCGGCTGTCGATTGCGCAGGCACGTAAGTACCTGCCAGCGGCGCGGGACTACTTCGCGGCTTCGCTGTGGCGGCGCCTGGGTTTGCGCATCGGTGAGACGGTCGGACTGGACATCCGGGACTGGCGTCCGGACCTCGGCGTGGCGGGCAAGCTGCACGTTCGGTTCGGCAAGGGCAGCCGTGGCCGGGGGCCGAAGCAGCGGCTGGTCCCGGCGATCAACGGCGCGGACAAGCTGATCGACTGGTGGCTCGCGGAGGTGCGTCACCAGTTCGGCGAGGATTGGTCGGACCCTGATGCACCGATGCTGCCCTCGGAGCGACGTGACCGGGCGACAGGGCGGTGCTGTCGGGCGAGCGACGACGTGTTGCGCCACGGGCTGAAGACGAGCACCGTGCAGTTCTTGCCAGCGTGGGCCGACCGGATGGGGCCGCACGTGCTGCGCCATTACTGTGCCTCGTCGCTGTACGGGGCGGGCATGGACCTCAAGGCGATCCAGGACGTGCTGGGTCATGAGTGGCTCTCGACCACGACGCGTTACATCCATGTCTCCAGCGATCACGTCGAGCAGGCGTGGGCCAGCGCGAACCGCCGGCTGGAGACTCGATTCGGAGGGACGGTGTGAGCCTGTGAAGTGGAACCTGAGGATGAAGGCCGCCGAGCGTGGCATCTGGAAGTCGAACGAGCTGCGGCGGCTGTTGGCCGAGGCGGGCCTGGAGATCAGCGCGGGCAAGATGTCAGGGCTGTGGACCGGAACCCCGACCACGGTGCGCTTGGACGATCTCGACGTGATCTGCCTGGTCCTGGACTGCGACCCGGCGGAGCTCCTCATCCCGGAGCCGGACAAGGCTGCTGCCCGACGGCGTCCCGAAGAAGTAGAGAAGGCCGTCGGTGGGTCGGCGTCGGTGGTCACGCCCCGGTTCGGCAGGCCACGTTCTGACCCGCCGTTGTGAGCCCGGCCGCCGGGCCGTCGGCCGCGCTGCGACCGCCGCCGACATGCATCGCGTGCGCGACCAACCGCGTCGCGTGGAGCAAGCCGCGGGTCGACTACTGCTACGACTGCCTGCCCGGCGGGCCGTTCGCTGCTCCACCGTGCCGCGGATGCGGCTCGGACCGGTATTTCAGTCAGGGCCTGTGCGACCGCTGCCATCCCGGGGCGCCGCTGTTCCTGTCCTCGTGCAAGGACTGCCTGGCCTGGGGCGTCTACCGCCACCACAACTGGCTGTGCTGGACCTGCCGCTGGTGGCGTCAGCACTTCCCCGAAGGCCGGTGCGACTACTGCGGGCGCACCTCCCGTCTGGGCGATTCCGGGGCGTGCCGGTTGTGCTACGAACAGGCCCGCATGCTCCAGGAGCCGGGACGTGCCCTGGACCTGGTCGGGGCGAACAAGCACGGCCAGCAGATGTTCTTCGCGAACATGCACTTCCATCGGCGTAAGACACCGCGGCTGCGCGCACCGTCCAGGCGTCGCCCCAGCCCGCCAACCAGCCCGTTCAGACCGGCGCCGGGGGAGCAGCTCGCACTGTTCGAGATGGCACCCGACCCGAAGGTCGTGCGGCGCCTGGCCGACTGGGAGAACAGCGAATTGACCCGGTACTGCCACCAGGTCGTGCTCGAGCACACGGAGAAGTTCGGCTGGAGAGCCAATCAGCGCAACGACGTCATCCGGTCCCTGAAGCTGCTGCAGACCCTGCGCGACACTCCCGAGGCGAAGATCCGCGCGAGCGACGTGCTCGTGCTGCCCGCCTACGACGGCAACATCGCCTCGACCCTGGACGTGCTGGCCGCCGCCGGCCTGCTCATCGACGACCGGCCCCGTCGGGTCGAGGTCTACTTCGCGTCCAAGACCGCCAGCCTGCCCGAACCGATGCGCACCGAGCTGGAGACCTGGCTGCTCGTTCTGCTAGACGGGTCGAAACGCGCTCCCCGGCAACGGCAGCGTGACCCGGCTACCGCCCGGGTCAGGATCCTGGCGATCACCCCGATCGTGACCGCCTGGGCGCAGGCCGGCGTCACGACGCTGGCCGAGATCACCAGCCAGGACGTCTACGATGCGCTGCCGACCGTCCCGACGAAGCGAGTACCGGCGCTGACAGGGCTGCGATCGCTGTTTACGGTCCTTCGGGGCCGCCGGCTGATATTCACCGACCCGACCCGCGGTGTGAAGACGGAGCCGGCACCGCGCAACATCCCGCTGCCGCTGGACACCGCCGCGATCCGCAATGCCCTGGCCTCACCCGATCCGGCTACCGCGTTGGCCGTGGCCCTGATCGCGTTCCATGCCCTGACCGCCCACCAGGCCCGGCACCTGCTGGTCACCGACATCGTCGACGGACGACTATCCCTGGATGGACGCAGCCTCCCGCTGGCCGCCCCGGTCAGGGTGCGGCTGACCGCGTGGCTCGACTACCGCGAGCGACGCTGGCCCCACACGATCAACCCGCACCTGTTCCTGACCCAGTTCACCGCGGGCCGCCTGACCGCGCCCAGCCACGTCTTCCCGTGGAAGAAGACCACACTGCGCCCTCAGGCTCTGCGCGAGGATCGCATCCTGGCCGAGGCCCACGCCAACGGCGGTGACATGCGGGCACTGTGCGACCTGTTCGGCATCAGTATCGAGACCGCCCTGCGCTACACAGCCACGGCCGCCCCACCACCGGCGCCCGCGCGGTCCCGCAGCCAGCCTTGACGCCCTCAGGCCTCACGGCAGCCTGCCTGAGGGGCCATGGACTAGAAAGTGTGTCGCGGCCTTCGGGTTCGGCCGTTCGGCAGGTGGTAGTTCAGCGGGCTCAGAAGAACGTCGGATCGCGGGGGGTGTACGGAGCCTCGAGCGCAGTCACCTCCTCGTCGCTCAGTGTGAGCTCGAGCGCTGCCACGGCGTCCGTGATGTGCTTCGCCTTCGTCGCTCCGATGATCGGGGAGTCGACCACGGGGTTCTTCAGGACCCACGCCAGTCCCACCGTCGCCATCGAGACACCGCGATCGGCGGCGATGCGCTCGACCGCGTCGACGATGGCCTTGTCGGAGTCGAGGAACATGGGCCGGCCGAACTGGTCCGTGCCGGGCGTCGAAGCGCCTCTCGTGGTGCTCTTGTCGCCCCACGGACGCGCGACGATGCCACCGTTGAGCGGGCTCCAGATCATGTTGCCGACACCCTGGTCGGTGAGCAGCCCCTGCATCTCGCGCTCTTCCTCGCGCTGGAGCAGGTTGTACTGGTCCTGCATCGAGATGAACTTCGTCCACCCGTTGCGCTCGGCGGCATGCTGCATCTTGGCGAACTGCCATGCCCACATCGATGAGGCGCCGATGTAGCGGACCTTGCCGGCCCTGATCACGTCGTGGAAGGCCTCCATGGTTTCTTCGACGGGAACTTCAGGGTCGAAACGGTGGATCTGCATGAGATCTATGTAGTCGGTGCCCAGCCGAGCGAGGGATCCGTCGACCTGCTCGAGGATCGCCTTACGGCTCAAACCCCCGCCGCCGGCGTTCTGGCTCATCGGCCAGTAGATCTTCGTCGCCAGGACGATCTCCTCACGGCTCGCGTATTCGCGGATGGCACGGCCGGTGATCTCCTCCGAGGTGCCGCCGCCATAGACGTTCGCGGTGTCCCAGAACGTGATGCCTAGTTCCACGGCCTGGCGAAACAGGGGGCCGGCCTTCTCGTCGCCGAGCGACCATGGCTGGAAGTCGTTGGGGGTGCCGAAGCTCATGCACCCCAGGGTCAGGCGGCTGACCTTGAGCCCGGACGTGCCCAGTCGGGTGTATTCCATGATGTGTGTCCTGTCAGTGGATCGGGTTGAGTGCGTCAGTCGTGCGGGAGCACGACAAGGGTGGAGCGCAGAACGTCGGCGCCGGTGATGGCTCCGACAGGGCCGGGGCCGAAGTGGTCGTACTTTGCGTGCAGGGCGGCATCCAGCTGCTCGCGAATCTCTGGCGGTGCGAGCTGGAAGGTGACCGTTCTGGTGACACCGCCCGCCTCGACGCGTCCCTGCCTGGCGTCCAGTGCTCGACGGAACCAGCCGTTCTCCGGGCCTCGCGCCGACCGGATGTAGAGCGCGTCGCCGACGACGGTGTGCCAGATGGTGACGGGCGCTCGAAGAGTCCCGTCAGGGCGTTGCGAGGCGATGCGCAGCTCCGTGGCGCTGTCTATTCGTCGCAGCTCCTCATCGGTCCAGGTGGACATGGTGTTTCCTTCTCTCACAGGGGTCTCACGGGGGTGGGGTTCTCTCGGTTTGATCGACTCAGAGCCCGATGCGACGGAGCCACGCTTCGACGTCGGGCCTGGCCTGTTGGGCTGTCTCGCCGAGGACGGCGAGACTCTCGCCGAACACGGTGTCGGGGCACAGCCGCGCGTAGTCGGACTCGACGCGCCCGATGCCGCTGACGGCGTAGGTGACGAACGGATGCAGGGTCTTGCCCTCCAGATCGACCGCCTCGACGAACGTACGCATGATCATCGGTGTCTGGACGTTCCAGACCGGGCAACCCAGCAGGACCACGTCGTACCGTGCTACGTCCGGGAGCGGGTGGGCGATCGCGGGTCGAGCGTCGTCGTTCTCTTCCTGCACGTTGCGGGCGACGGTCTTCTCGTAGTCCGCCGGGTAGGGATCGGCGGCTTCGATCTGGTACACGTCCACGCTGGTGGTCGCGGTGATCAGGTCGGCCACCCGCTGGGTGTTGCCGACCTCCAGAGTGATCCGGTCGCCGTAGTAGTAGTTCTCACCAGGGCGAGAGAAGTACGCCAGCAGCACCCGCCCTGGCGCCTGGTCCGTGGACCTTGGTGTCCCCGCCTGGTCTGGTTGGCCTGTTGGAGTCATCGAGTCCTCTGGTCTCGGTGCGCAAGAAGTCAGGGCGCCGCTCACCAGGCCGCAGCCCAACAAGGCGCTGGCTCGGAGTAGAGCGCGGCGGTCGAGCGAGATGCCTCGTGTCGTGGGGATCAGGCTTCGGGGATCGGGAACGCGTGGTCCTCAAGGGTGATGAAGCCGGGCTGGGGGCCGCCGCGGACACCGGTGTCGAGGGCGTCGATGGCAGCGAGCTGGTCGGCGGTGAGCTCGAAGTCGAAGACGTCGAAGTTCTCCGCGATCCGGGTGGCCTTGGTCGACTTCGGGATCGCCGAACGGCCCTCCTGGACGTGCCAGCGGAGCATCACCTGAGCCGGGGACTTGCCGTGCTCGCGGGCGATCTCCTGCAGGGTCTCGTTCTCGAGCACGCTCTTCTGTCCCGGCGTGTAGGTGGTGATCCCGCCGATCGGGGACCACGCCTGGGTCAGGATCCCGTGCTTCGCGTTCAGGGCCTGGACGTCCTTCTGCTGGAAGTAGGGGTGCAGCTCGATCTGGTTGACGGCCGGTACGACGGTCGTCGCGGCGAGCAGCTGCTCGAGGTTCTCAGGCGTGAAGTTGCTGACCCCGATCGCGCGGACCTTGCCGTCGGCAAGGAGCCGCTCCAGCGCGCGGTAGGCGTCGATCGTGAGGTTGAACGCGGAGGGCAGCGCCTGGTGCAGGAGGAGCAGGTCGATGCGGTCCACGCCGAGCTTCGCCGCGCTCTTCTCGAACCCGTGCAGGCTAGCGTCGGTGCCGTAGTCGCTGATCCACAGCTTCGTCTCGACGAAGACCTCATCGCGGGCAAGCCCGGAACTGCGGATGGCCTCACCGACCTGCGCCTCGTTGCCGTACGCGGCGGCGGTGTCGATGTGGCGGTAGCCGACGCGCAGCGCCTCTTCGACCGCCGCGGTGGTGTCCTCGGGCGACGCCTGGAAGACGCCGAGCCCGATGGCGGGAATTTCGATCCCGTTGTTCAGGGTGATGCGATTGGTTGTCATGCCGCCACGTTAAGCACGTATCAGTCCGGGATGAGAGTCACTGGCATTAGCCCCCAGGCGGCACATCTGCGGCATATCTGGGGGTGAATGCCAGTAGCTCCCACCACCTGCGGGGCCTCGGTTAGTGTCGTTGGTTATGAGCACCCCGAACGACGTGCAGCAGTTTCTCACTGCTCTGCGCGCACGCCTGACACCGGAGAAGGCCGGCCTCACCGTCTTCGGCGGGGAGCGCCGCGTTCCGGGCCTGCGCCGTGAAGAGGTTGCCCAGCTGGCCGGCGTGAGCACCGCGTACTACACCCGCATGGAACGCGGAGACCTGAGCGGAGTCTCGGAGAGCGTGCTTTTCGCTCTGGTGCGGGCTTTACAGCTCGACGAAGCGGAATCGGCGCATTTGTTCGACCTGTCCCGTGCGGCTACAGGGCCGCGGCGGGAGTTGCGGACCAAGCCGGAGCCCCGCCTTTCGCCGCTGGTGGCCCAGCTCCTGGACACCATGCGTGACGTGCCCGCACTCGCGATGAACCGCATCACCAACGTCGCCGGTTCGAACGCGCTCGGGCGCGCACTGTTCCCAGACCTGTTCCCGCCCCACGCTCCACCACTGAACAGCGCCCGCTACCTGTTCCTGGACGAACGCTCGCACAGCTTCTACCCGGACTGGGAGACGACCGCACGCGAAGCCGTCTCGGCGCTGCGCCTCCTGGCCGGTCAGGACCCCACCGACCGCGCGCTCATGGCCCTGGTCGGGGAGCTCGCCACCCGTAGTGCGGACTTCCGCACCTGGTGGGGCGGGCACGCTGTCCGCACCCACAACACCGGCAACAAGCGGATCAACCATCCCGTCGTCGGCGAGATGACCCTCGCCTACGAGACCCTCACCGTCCCGTCCAACAGCGGAATCGTCATCGCGACCTACCTCACGGAACCGAGCTCGCCCTCAGCGGACGCCCTGGACCTGCTCCGCAGCTGGACCGCTCCATCCCTTGGCGTCACCCGCGACACGACGCGTCAGTGACACCACATGTCCCCTCTATGGCGAGCCGGTCGACATCCAGAGCCCAGGCGGCCGCATCCTGTGCTTGTTGCTCGAACCCGCTGCACAATCGCACGCTCAGCCTGGCTACTACCGTGAGTTCGAGCCGTTGCCGCCCTCAGAATTCCTGAACTCCCGGGAGACCCCTCTGGCTCGGACGCCGGTCTCGAAGAGCCTGGCTTCGTCGTGGTGGAGCTGGGCCTGGACCAGGAACGACCTGTTACGGATGCGCCACAGGCCTTGGCCGAGGCCGAGGGTGGGCAGGAGTGTGGTCTCGGTGCCGGTCAGGCCGAGGGCGTGGGCGATGGTTCCGAGCTGGTCGGCTTCCTGCCGGTAGATGACCCGGGTCTCGGCGTTGGCCAGGAGCGCGGCGGCCAGGGAGCGTTGCGCGGAGCCGGCGTCGCCGACGTTGTCCAGGTCGGTCATGCGATGGAAGATGAGCATGTTCGCGATGCCGTAGTGCCTGGCCAGCCGCCAATGCGCGTCCATCCGGCGCAGCAGCGCCGGGTGGGCCATGAGCCGCCATGCTTCGTCGTAGATGACCCAGCGCTGCCCGCCGTCGGGGTCGGCCAGCGCGGCTTCCAGCCATGCGGAGGCGCAGGTCATCAGGACGCTCAAGGCGCTGTTGTTCTCCGCTACTCGGGACAGGTCCAGGGACAGCATCGGCAGTGACGGATCGAAGCGGACGGTGGACGGCCCGTCGAACAGGCCCGCGAGATCACCGCGCACCAGGCGCCGTAGCGCGTGCGCGACGTGGCGTCCGTCCTCGGTCAGTCGCCCGTCGAAGTCGTCGCCCCGGTCGGGGGCCAGGAGGTGGTCGACGACGCGGGGAAGGACTGGGACGTCGCTGGTGCGGACGGTGGTGTCCAGGGCGACGTCGAGCGCGGTGTGCTCCACGGGGTGCAGTGGCCGGTCGAGCATGGTCTCGGTCAGCGCGGCGACCAGGGTGCGCCGTCGTGCGGTGACCTCGGCGTGCCAGGTGGCGTCGTCGGTCCCGGCGGAGCGGTGGCCTTCGTCGAGCGGGTTGAGCCGGGCCGGCATGCCCGGCCCGAGGGCGATGGCCTTGCCGCCTACTGCTTCGGCGATCGGGGTGTGCTCGCCCTTGGGGTCGCATGCGATGTAGACGCGCCTGCCGAAGGCCATGGAGCGGGTATAGAGGGCCTTGGCCAGGGCGCTCTTTCCTGCCCCGACGATCCCGGCGACGACCATGTTGGGTGCGGTGACCAGTCCCCGCTGGTACAGCACCCACGGGTCGTACACGAAGCTGCTGCCCGAGTGCAGGTCCCGGCCGACGAACACGCCGTCGGCCCCGAGCCCTCCTTCGGCGAGGAACGGGTAGGCCGCTCCCCAGACCGCGGAGGTGTCCTGATGCTTCGGGACTCGGAACCGGATCGGCGTGCGCAGTGCCGCCGGGCCGGGCTCGCCCGAGCGGGGCAGGTACCGCACGGAGCGCGCCTGCGTGCGTTCGGTGGCCGTCCGCTGGCGGGCAGCGTCCATGCGGTCGTGTCGCGCCCGGGCCAGGACCGCGGCCGCGGCGCGGCGCCGAGTCCGGCGTACTGTCCAGGGTTCGCGCCCGGGGGTCAGGGTGGTGGCATGCACCCGGTCGCGGTCCGGGCTCATAGCGACGGACTGTCGTCCGGTCGGTCCACGGTCCCAGGATGAGCCGGTCCGGGGTCCGGGGTCCGGTCTCGGTTCGTGGGCGACGGCGTGGTCTGAGGCGAGCTGGAGGACAGGTCGGCCATCAGGGACGTGTCGTCCTGTGCCTGAGCCAGTGCGCTCGAGGCCTGGTAGAGCAGCTCGACGGCTTCGACGAACTTTCTGGTCGCGCTGGCCCCTGTCACCCGGGCTTGGGTGCGCAGATCGTTCTGGTCGGCCTCGATCCCGCCCGAGTCGAGGCTGTACCGCTGGCTGAACAGCTTCAGATCTTGGGCGACGTCGCCCAGCAGCAACGCAAGGGTCTGCACCTCCCGGGTGACTGTCGGGAGGCTGGCGGGCTCCAGCGGACCAGTGGTCGCGATATGCAGATCCAGGACGGCGGCCACTGCCTTACGGGCGACATCCTCGGGCGTGCCCTCGTCCTGCGAAGACGGCGACGGGGTGGGACGGACGTTGGAGGTCATCGCGGCTGCCCTCCAGCCTCGCCGGCGGGCCGGGAACCGTCGCCGACCTGCCGTGTCCGACCGCCGGGTCGCTCGACCGTCAGCGCGGTGCTGGCACCCGTGGCGGTCAGGGTGGTGGAGGTGGGGTCGTACCACGCGATGGCGCCGGAGTGGCTCAGGGCCAGGTCCAGGCTGACGTGCGCGAGACCGACCAGCTGGACGACCTTGCGCAGGTGCCCGGCCGCGGTCAGGGCCTGGACATGCCCGGCGGCGGCCTGGCCGTGGTGGTCGTGCGCGAGGTGGGCGTTGTCGCTGTGCGCGGCTGCGACCTGGGTCGTGACCTGCTCCAGGCGACGGACCATAGCCGCCAGGTCGTTCAGCACCCAGTAGGTGTCGGAGAGGTCAGCGAAGGTGCGGGTCGAGTGGCTCAGGCGACGCAGCGCTTCGGCGGCGTCCTCTGCGTCGTGCTGCGGGCTGGTCGTGGTCGACATGACGGGCTCCTGGGCGTCGGCGAACCGGGACGCACAGGAGGTGTGCAACAGGGCCCGTCACAGGGACACGCCGTCGTCGAACGATGCAGTCGCCCGGGCTGATGGTGCAGAGCGCTGGGGCATGGACCGGTCCGCCTCAGCGGTCGACGTGGGTGCGGTGGGGGTGCCTTGGCTTGTCGGGATGCCGGTGTACCGCTCGGGCCACGACGCCGGGCGCTCCAGGCTGGCGGGCAGCTCGCGTAGCAGGTGCACACTTCCCAGGCCGGGGTGGTACGTCAGGACGTACGGACCGCTCTCGACCACCCGGGTGCCCGGATACACCGGAACCTCGGAGTAGACCTCGGTGTTGAACAACGCCGCGTCCAGGGTATCGGACCCGAAGTCCCGCTGGGTCAGGTGCTTGATGACGGCGTCGGTGCCTTTCTGCTCCAGCAGATCCACGACCGCGTGTCCCTCCTCATCCTGGAGAAACACCACGGAGTAGTAGCGGCCGGGCGGCCACGCGGGTTCATCTCCGGCGGTGTGCTCCTGCGCGGTGGGCACGGTGGGCGCGGCGGCGGTCCTGTCCGTGGCGGGCGTCGTCGTCCCGGGTTCCTCGGGGGCTGAAGGGTTCTCGAGTTCGATCGCGAGCATCGTCAGCTCGTCAGAGTTCAGGTACGCGGCCTCGGGCACCCAGCCGGGGAACAGGCCCAGGTTCTCCGAGCCGCCCGGGTGGTCCATGTCGTACCGGTACGCCTCGCCCGCCGCCGACAGGAGGCTGACCAGGGTCCCCATCGACCTGGTGGTGTCGACGTCGTCGCCGACACCGGAGTGAATGTCCCGCCCGTCAACCGGCGGGATCCCGGGGCCGGCGGTGCTGGCGATCCGGTAGGCGTACCGGTGGCGGTACCCGCCGAGCGCGTCAGGTTCGGCGCCGTCGTGCCACAGGGCCAGACTCAGCGAACCCGCCTGCCGTGCGACCATCGCTCGCGTGCTGGGGGAGGTGTTGTTGTCCATGCCTGGTAGGTGTGACCCCCAGCGCCGTCGGCCGTGCGCTGTGCTTGTAGCTTGCGCACATGTCGGCCCTGCGGGGCGACTGCTCCGCAGGGCCGGCACAGGACCCCTTGCTATCCGGCTGCTGTGGCGCCGCGAGACTCTGCGTTCTTCTTCCAGCGCCAGGCTTCGAGCATCGCCTCGCCCAGAGCCTGGGTCAGGTCCTGTACCCGTGCCTGCAGGTGCTCCTCGTGGGCGGAGGCATGGGCGGCGCCGCCGGGCAGGAGCGCGGCGTTCCCGGCTTTGAGGAAGTCGGCCTTCCACCGGTAGATGGAGTTGTCGGCGATGTGCTCCTGGCGCGCTGCCGCTGCGATGCTCAGCTCGCCGGACAGCACGGCCAGCACGATCCTCTGCTTGGTCTCTGCGGGGATCACCGGTGGTCTGCTCATGGTCGTGCTCCTCACGGGGTCAGGCTCAATCGGATTCGTGTGGGGGCGGTTTCGGTCGTGGATGCCGCGTTGTCGCACTTGCCGCCGGCACCGGTCCGTGGCGCAGGCCGCCGCGGCACCAGTGGTCACAGCGCGTGCGTGTGCGCGGGCTCCGATGGGTGTGGGTGACCTGTGTGGTGCGGGTCCGGGCGGTGTGACCGGCCCGGACCGTTGCCCGCAGGGACGGAGGCAGCGTCGGTCGCTGCCGCCGTGATGTCGGGGGGTGTCTGGTCGAGCAAGCGGGTGGTCGCGTTCTTCGCGCTGGCCAGGGGCTGGCAAGCGAGGTAGATACGCGCGCTGGCGTCGTTGAAGCTGTTGACCGCTCGCGGCTTGTCCGACCGATCACCGAACACGTCCGGGTCGCTGTCGGCCGGCGGTGCGGGCATCGGGTGCTCGAACGTCAACTGGGACAGACGAGTGGTGACCTCCGCGACCTCGCGGAGCACGTCCAGGAGCTCCTTGGTGATCTGCGGTGCTTGGTCCAGGTCGGTCAGCTGGTTGGTCTCGGCGACGAGGCGCCGCATCGTTGTCGCGACGGCCGCTGCGGTCTCGACGGGATCCGCATCAGGGATTGTGGGTGACATCTGGGTGGTCTTCATCGTCGCTCCATCTCGCGTGCAGGTGCGGTTCGGATCAGTGAGGTGTTGTCCAGCGCTCGGTCAGGTCTCGGGGTCGTCCAAGTCGAACGTCAGATCGGTCGGTCCGCTGAGCAGCTCTTCGTGCATCTCCATGTGCGCCAGGAGGTCGTCGACGTGCGCGGCGGTCGTCTGCTGGAGCCATTCGGGGAGAAGGCCCATAGAGTTGTCGTCCGGGTCTGGTGTGTAGTCCTGGACGGTCCTGCCGATCGCGTACAGGTGCCCGATCAGGTAGCAGATGGCGGCGTCGGCATCGACGACACCCCGGTTGTGCAGGTCCCTCGCCTTGTATCGCTGGCTGGTGGACTGCTGGTTCATCACGAGGTACTCGTACCGGTGACGGGTGCTGCCGTCCGGGTCCTGGTCGTCGCCGACGTGCTGCACGGACAGGTAGAACGGGCCGGCCTGGCAGATGACCGACCCGGTAGTGATCTGTGGTGTGCGGGATGCGTTCATGCCCAGCAGGTGCACGACCCCGCCCGTGCTCGTCGTCGATGCTGCTCACCGAGCCCGTCGAGCACACGCTGTGACCACCTGCCGCGGCCCGGGACCCGTTCAGGTGGGCAGGACAGAGCGGGCGAACGCCTGGGCCTGCTGCCCCCAGAGCCGGCGGGTCTCCACGGACGCTTGGATCGCGGCCTGCTCGACGGCGGCGACGTCGTGCGCGAGCCGTGCGAGGTCGGGGGCGCTGATGGTGATCAGTCCCGTGGCGGTCAGGAGGCTGTGCCCGGCGGCGAGGTCGGCCTCTTGCTGCAGGACGTCGGACAGCTCGGCCCGGTCGGTCGCGTCCGTGGTCTGCCCCATGCGTGCCCGTTGGGCGGCGTCGGACAGGTGCCCGGTCCGACGGCGGCGCAGCTCACGCACGGCGACATCGGCACGCACCGGCCGGTACGTCAATGACACGGTGCGCTGCACCCCCGAGGACAGCAGCAGCGGTGCCAGGAACCCGGGGTAGGTCTGGGACTGGGGCCACTGGGAAATCCACAGCACGCAGTGGTAGCCAGCGTCGGCGCGCAGATTGCCCCAGGTCTCGGTGACCGCGATCGGCCCCGCTGCGGCCAGCTCCCGCCCGAGCGTCGGGTGGCGCTCCAAGGCAGGCCCGATTGCGGGGTCGTACGCGGTGCGCAGGTGCACCGCGAGCCGCCCTGCGTCGTACGGGTCGCCCGGGGTGAGGTCGGCGGCGCGCAGCGCGATCGTCAGGGTCTCGACCTCCTGCCGCAGCACAGCTGCCGCCCCGCGCAGCCCGCCACCGGCCGCCCGGGCGGACCGGGCTGCGGCGCTCATGTCCAGGGACAGGGCGATGGTGGTGGCGTGCTGCTCCCCGGCGGGCCCGGCCCGGTCAATCAGGTCCGCGTAAGTCCGGCTCGCGAAGGATCCGTCGTCGATCCCGTGCGCCTTCCACCAGTCCACGAGGGAGGCCCCGGAGCCGGGCAGGGTCCGTTCGGTGACCTGCAGGGCAGCGATGTGCCCCGACCGGGACACCGTCGCCAGCACCCGGCCCCACGCGGTGACCCGGCGTTGCTGCTCCCCGGGGTCGAGCAGCACGAACGCGGGGTGGGTCACGGGCAGGATGGCGGTGAGGGTGTTGGCGTGCGAGTCGTGCACGAGTACGGCACCGGTGACGGGGTCGGTGTACTGGCGTAGCGCTGCGGTGTCGCCGGGCAGGGCCAGGGTCCCGGCCGGGCGCGGGCGGGACCTCCGTCCGGTGAGGCGGGCGCGGTAGTGGAGCTGGCCGGTCGTGGTGCGCCAGGTCCACGAGGCGGCGATCGGGATCCAGTCGATCACGTGCCGCCCACCCAGCCGCACCACTGCGGCAGCCGTGGCCAGGACCAGGACTGGTATCGCGAGGAGGGTTCCGGAGCCCGAGTAGAGCGCGACGACCAGAGGCAGGGCGCCCAGGCCGATGGTGACCAGCTGGGTTGCGGTCAGGCCCAGGATCAGGGCCCGCTTGGACAGGCGGGAGAACTTCACCGAGCCGAGGCGCCCGGTGGCCGGGGCGCTCATGGCTGGTCCCCGTCGCGGAACAGGATCCCGGGCTGCTCCGGCGCCGCCGTCGACGGCGCGCCCGGGTCAGCGTCAGGCGAGCTCGCCTGACCCGCACCCGCACCCGCACCCGCACCCGCATGGGGCGGGGTGCCCGAGGCGCCCTGGGTTGTGCCGGGCTGGGTCGCGCCGTCGCCGGCCTTGGTGGCTTCGCCGCCGACGGCCTGGCCGGTGTGGTGACCGGCGTCGAAAGCGCCCTTGGCCAGAGCCACCCCAGCAAGGGCGGGCGCCGCCGCACCGGCCACCGCACCACCGCCCGCAGCACCGACCCCTGCCGTGCCGGATCCAGCCGTTGCCGCGCCGGTTCCAGTGCCGGTTCCGGTGCCGCTCACGGCACCGGCCTTGGCGGGGGCGTCACCGACGCTCGTGCCACCCGGGGTGGTCACCGTGCTGGCAGCGCTTGGTCCCTCACCCCCCGAGCCCGGCCCATCACCGGAGCCGGTGCTGTCCTCGGAGTCCACCACCTTGGGCACGGGCGGGCGGGACCAACCGCCGGGCAGGTAGGGCATGGGCCGGTTCAAGGATTCCTTGGCGTCGGACTCGGTCGTCATCGTCGCCCAGAGGTCGAGCCCGACGAAGCCGATCAGCTTGTACGTCAGGTACGGCGCGAAGGCGCCGACCAGGAGGAGCACGATCCCGGTCAGCGGCTCGGCCACTGAAGCGATGTCGGCCTCGATCGGTGCGGACATCTGCTCGGTCGCGATCAGGAAGATCACGATCATGACGAGCTTCGACAACACCAGAGCGACGACGAAGGTGGCCCATTTGCTCACCCAGCCGCGGGTGGCGTCCCAGGTCGCTCCGGCCAGGGCCAGCGGGCCGAGGGCGATCGCGACCAGGATCAGCGCGGACCGCACCAGCAGGCTGATCCACACCGCGAACGCGGCACTGAATGCGATGCCGGCCAGGAACAGGCCGAGCAACGGGCCGACGCCGATCACGTTGGTGGAGATCGTGATGCCGGTGACCATGAGGACCAGGCGGTGCCCGACCTGCTCCATGGTGGTCCCGGCGGCTTGTACGAGCCCGAGGCAGAGCTGGTCGGTGATCTCTAGCAGCAGCGCGGTCAGCATGACTACGACGAAGCTGCCCAGGACGGACTTGCCCAGCCCGAGCACACCCCGGCCCAGGGCGCCGGGGTCGCGGCGGATCATGCCGGTGATGACCTGCAGCAGGAAGAAGAGCAGCATGACCAGGACCGCGATCCCGAACACCAGGGCGTAGACCCGGGTGTACGAGTCGCTGGTGATGTCGACCATGGTGGTGGTCACCATCAGGGCCCACATGCCCTCCAGCACCCACGCGGCCATGCCTCCGACCCAGTCCGCCAGGCCCTGGATCGGGGAGGAGGACGCACCGGCAGTCACGTCACCGGATCCGGCGCAGATCTGCGCCACGATCGGCAGGGAGCAGACGTCCATCAGATCTGCTGCCCGAGGTCCCAGCCGAAGTTGACCAGGGCGACAGCGGCCCCGCACACGACGCCGGCGGCGGCGGCGACCAGGATCCCGGTCTTGCCCCGACCGGCCAGGTGCGGGTTGGAGCTGTTGGCGCCGAAGGCCCAGACGATCGCGGCGATGATCAGGGCGACCACGGCCAGGATCAGGCCGATGTTCATGATCGCGCCGACGATCACCTTGAGCTGGTCGATCCCGGGCAGCCCCTCGGTATTCGGGGTGATGTCGATGTCCGGGTCGCGCCGGGTCGCGAGGCCGGCTGCGACCATGGTGGCGCGTTCGGCGGCGTGGGTGGCGGCCACGGTGGTGGTCTGGAGGATGGGCAGCATGGCGGTTCTCCCTCAGCGCGGTGATGCTTGCGCTGGGGAGGTGTGCCGCCCGGACCATCGCTGAGGGCGCGGGCGTGCTGCGAGGTTTTAGAAGGTGTAGCCGAGGTCGATGAGCCAGTTGAGCCAGGCCAGTGCCCCGCCGGCCAGCACGGCACCCGCGACGGCGAGCAGCACCCCGATGCGGGCCTTGCTGGTGACCTGCCAGCTGCCGACGGCGGTGGCCACGGCCCAGACGAACGCGCAGATGGCGAGCATCGCGATGGCGATGACCAGGGTGATGGTCAGGAAGGCCCCGGCGATCGGGTACAGGCCGCTACCGGTCACCGCACCGAAGTCGGGCCCGACCCCCGCGAACAGAACTGCGACGGCGGCGATGGCTGATGTGCTGGTGGTCATGGCGTTGCCCCCGTCAGGCACGCACCGCCGCTGGTGGCGGGCAGGACGGCGTCGCCGTCCACCGTGGTGGGGGAGTGCGCTGTCAGCCACGGCTCGGGGTCGATGGCAGCGGCGTGCGGGCCGCCGGGCCTGACTTCCAGGTGAAGGTGTGGCCCGGTCGAGCGTCCGGTCGATCCAACCTGCGCGATCTGGGCCCCGGCCGTGACGGTGTCGCCCTCGGCCACGGTGGTGGAGCCGTCGCGCAGGTGCAGGTACGCGGAGCCTGCACGCCGCGCCCCGTCCGGGCCCGCGATGGTGTGGTCCAGGACGATCATGTTGCCGCCGGTCGGGCTGGTCTCCACGGAGGCGACCACGCCGTCGGCCAGCGCAAGTACCGGGGTGCCGGCCGGTGCGGCGTAGTCCACCCCGGCATGCAGCCGGTAGCCCCGCTGGCCGAATCCCGAGGTGCGGGTCCAGGAGTCGGCAGGCAGCGGGAACACGACCCGCGACGAGAGCGCGGGCCCGCTCGCCGGTCCGTCGCTCTGGCCTGCTGTCGGAGAGGTGGTGAGCTTCTCGAGGATGGCCCGAGCGACGGGTTCGTACTGGGCGTACCGATCGGGGTATGCGGAGACCTCGACGGCCTGCGCCGCGGCGCCCTTGGGCAGCTGCTGCCAGTCGGGGATGTCGAGCAGGCCACGGGGCGACCCGTGGTTAGGCCCGGTTGGCCCACCGAAGAACGCGCTCGCTTGGTAGGCCGGGTCCATGAGCTGGGCGACGGTTCCCCACCCGGCCGCCGGGCGCATCTGGAACATCCCGAGGCTGTCGTGGTCCTGCCCGGTCCCGTCGTGCGGGTGGGTGGTCGAGTCGGGGTACGCGCCGGGGTTGGCCAGCATCCGCAAGTGCGACTCGGTCAACGCCGCCATCAGCGCGATCAAGATCCCGTCTCTTCCGACGCCCTGCGTGCGGGACCCGGTGGAGATGATGGTCGCGGCGTGGCGCAGCTGGGTCCGGTCCAGGGACACCGGGGTCCCGCCGGTGGTGGTCGCAGTCAGCTCCACCGGCACCGCCCCGACCGGCCCGACGGCCGTGTCGCCGGGCTCGCACCCGGCGGCGTAGGCGGGGGCCAGGAGGGCGTACGCGGTCAGAGCGGTGGCCGGGCCGAACAGCATCACCAGGGTGGCGGCGATCATCAGGATGCGCATCGGGGGCACCAGGTCTCTCAGTGCAGGGCCCGGCCGGGCGTGGACAGCCGCAGCAGATAGCACTGGTCAGCGCTCGGAGAGCACACCAGGAACACCGTGAACTGCACCGGCTCCTGGACGCTGACTGGTTCGCCGTCCCAGACCCCGGCCCGGTGCCGCACCCCGGTCACTGTGCGCGCCGTCGTCCCCGCCGCGAGGGCGCCCTCGGGGGCCTGCTCGACCGCTTGGTCCCACGCGTCCGGTTCGACGACGTCGGTGATCTCGATCCACTGCCGCGTGCGGTACTGGACCAGGTGCGTCCAGGCCTGGTCGTTGGGCAGGTAGGTCCGCAGGTCGACCAGCAGTCCCGGGGTCTCCTCGCCGGTGGGGTCGGCCACCACCAGGAGCCGCTCAGACAGGTCCGGAAGGCTGGTGCTGCCTGTGTCCCAGGTGAATACAGTCTCGGCTACCGCTCGGGCGAAGGCGTCCGGGTCTGAGATCTGCGCGAGAAGTGCGTCGGGCGGCAGGATCGGGGTGGCTGCCACACTCGGGTGCGTGTCGGGGTCGGGCGCGGCGGCGGTCGGCGAGGGCGCCACGACCGGCGGCTGGCCTGCGGGGTCCGTCGTCAGAAGGCGCAGGGCCGCGATGAGCGCGACGACGCCCAGGAGCGCGATGACCAGGCTCAGCACCCGGTTCCGGGCGATCCAGTACCGCACAAGCATCAGTGCGCCCCGAGGGCCTCTACCCGACAGGTTCGATCCCATCGGTGTCGAGGTGTTGGTGGTGGGCATCTCAGGTCTCCGTCCGGTCGCGGCGTGCTGCCTCTGCTTGGTCGCGTGCGGCGCGCGCCGCGGCGGCGAATCGGGAGGTCTGGTCCAGGACCCTCTCGAACACCGCCCAGTCCGTGTCGTCGGCGCCGGCGCCGACATCGGCTGGGTCGTAGTGCTCCCACCACCCGTCCATGCCCTGCCACAGCAGGGCCCACGCGCGCAGCGAGTGCCGCCCCTTCACGGGGTGCCCGCCGCTCTCGTCGGTCCGGTTTGTCTCTGGCGCGGGCCGGGTCAGGCGCTCGACGGCGGCGGCCACGACCTCGGCGACCTCGTCCTGGCCTACCGGCTCGACCGCCTGTGCCCTCGGGTCGACGGCCGCCAGCTCGGCCCGGACGCGGTCGTACAGGGGAAACACCGACGCGCCCTGGCGGACCTGCTCCAGTGCGTCGGCGGCCATGATCCGGATCCGGTCGGGACGCGTGGTGTCGTCGGCGATGTCCGACAGGGCAGCGATCCGGTCCAGGCGCGTGTAGGACGCCTTCCCGGTGACCATCCGCGCTGCCTGGGCCCTGGTGCGTTCGCGCAGGTCACGCGGTGGTGCCAAATTGGCACCACCGTCGATGTCCACTTCGTCCCCCTGCCCCGGGGTGTTGTTCGTGGTGGTGCGGGCGTCGCCGTTGGCGCCGAAGCGGCCGGTGGCCTGGCGGCGGGCGGCGTCCTCGGCCAGGAGCTCTTTGATCTCCCGGTAGAGCTGCGCTGCTTCGACGTCATCCAGCGGCTTGCGCAGCTGCTCTTCGTCGCGTTCGGCCAGCACCTCCTGCAGTCGGCTGGAGATCCCGCGGCGTACCCAGGGGCGGGTGGTGGCCCATCCCAGGCGCTGGATCGCGATCAGGCGCCGGTACCCACACACCAGCAGCATGTCCGGGGTGACAGTGATCGGCTGCAGCAGCCCGAGCTGCTCGATCGAGGTGGCCAGGGCGTCGATGTCGCCCAGGTCCTGGCGGTGCCGGTCCCCGACGACGATCGAGTCGACCGCGACGTCCAGACGCAGCAGCCCCTCGGCGGAATCCTGCTTCTGGGTCTCAGGCATCGCACTCCACCTCCAGATCAGGCTGTGTCGAACCGGCCGAGCCCGCCGGGTGAGCCGGGCTAGCGGCCAGGACCGCGCGGACTAGGCGGTCGTCGGCCAGGAGCTCGGTCGTGCGCTGCCCTCGCATAAGCCGGGCCAGCAGTCCGTCGCGCACCGCGAGGGCGGGGTGGTGGGGGTGGCCGAGCACGACGGCGCACAGCGCGGTCCACTGCCGCAGCTCCAGGTCGAACCGGCCCAATGCGTTCTTGTCCCGGCGCAGGTACTCGAACGCGCGGGCCGTGTCCCCGGTGATGGTCAGCCGCTCGGTGATGTAGGCCAGGCATGCCCGCGCGTCGGTGGGTTCCCAGCCGAAACCGGCCAGGACCTTCGCCGCGATGTCAAGGGCGGTGCGGGCCTCGACCGGCGCGATCTGCGATGGTCGCGACGAGGTGACGTCGACGACGTCGAGATGGTCCAGCACGGCTGGGTCGAGCGAGACCGTGTCCACTGGGTCCGCGGTGGTCGGGAGGGTGTCGAGGCTGCGGGCGCCGTCCAGCTCGTAGTCCGTGAACCGGGTGGCCTCGTGCTGGTCGGAGGTCAGCAGCCGGCGGGCGCGGGACTGGTCGCACAGCAGGCCGTTGGCGCGGTCCTCGGCCATCAGCGAGAGCTGCACGGCGCGGGTCACCACACCCCACGGGTCCTGAGCCTCCAGGGTGGCCGGTGCCCGTAGGACCTCGAACGCCGCGACGGCGGCGTCCTGCTGGGTCTGCCGGTACCGGGCTGCCAGCGCCCCGTACTTGGCCATGCAGAATTCCAGGAGCTCTGTCGCGTCCGGGTCTTTGGCCCAGGCGTCGCGGCCGTCGATGTGCAGACGGATCAGCAGGACCCGCAGCCCCTCGCTGGTCGCGAACAACGGTCGCCCCGCGTCGGGAGTGCTCGTCTCGGGAGCGGTGGAGGTGGGGAGCGTGGTCGTGGTCATCAGATGCCCATCCCTTCGGTGCCTTGCTGCGGTCTCGACTCCCGGACACTTCCCCGGGCTCGCGCCGGGGCTGGTGTCTCGGAGGCGTTTGGTGTGCGGTCCGGGGTGACCAGACGCTTCGCCGCGCCAGCCGCTCTCTTGGCCGCGGCGGTGGGTCGGCGCAGGGCTCGACGCATGAGGGCGGCGTGCAGGTCCACGCCCCGTGCCAGGACCCGCCCAGTCAGCACGGTTGGCAGATCCCCGACACGGATCCACGTCACCTGCGGATCCTTCTTGGACCGGCCCGGGGTCTTGGCCTGCCGGGTCTTGGGGCGGGTCGGGTCGCCGAACGCGCCGGGGTTCGTGCTCGGCGACGACGCCGGGCTCTTGGGCTGGGCCGGTCCGGAGCGCGGGCCACGACCATGCTGCGGGCCATGCTGCGCGTAGGGGCTTTGCGGGTTCACAGGCTCACCACCTCGGGAGGCCGGCGGCCAGGGCTGCCGGGATCGGGACGAGACAGGGACCGCACACCAGGCGCGGCGGGACGTGAGGCCACCGCGGGTACAGGCACCTGGGCGGCCCGGGTGGCAGGTCCGGCCGCTCCAAGTACAGGCGCCGTGAGCTCCTCCGAGGAGGGGGTTAGGTAGCGGCGCAGGGCGACGGCATCGACTGGCCCCGTTAGGGGGTTGCTGGACCCGATCAGCTGGTATCGGCCCACCGTGCCGTCGGGTCGCTGGACCAGCGAGGGCGGCAGCACGACGTAGCCGCGATCGCCGTGGAACTCCACACCGGACCCCGGTGCGGTCCAGGACCGCTGGGTGGTCTCGGGCGAGCGGAGGAAGATGAGGTGCAGCCCACCGGACGGGGTGGCCACCGCCAGACCCGGCCGGGGCATCAGACCCGTATGTATGGCCCGCTGGATCCCGTCGAGGCCTGACCGGGCGTCGCGGTCGGGGTGGACCTCGACGACGTCTAGCCCTGAGGTGGTCCCCGTCGGGATCGCGAGGTTGGCTGACGGGTAGCGCGACCACCACCACGCCACCTGGTCCGGATCCGCCGACGCGGCACGAGGGCCACGTCCGGTCAGAGGACGGGTGCTGCTCTGGCTGCAGGGGAAGACTGGCACGCCCGCAACTGCGAGCATCTGTGCCGCCTCGGCGGTACCGGTGGCCGTGGCGGCGCGGCGCATCACCGCCAGCGGCGCCAGGTCGAGTCCGTGCGTGGTGTCCATGGGATCGACCATGACGACCCGACGCACCCTTTTGCGCTCACCTTTGCGGCCGCACACCACGGGTGTGCGCGGCGTTTGTGCAGGTCAGCATGTGCACACCAAGTCGTCCAGGATTGGTTTGGCAAGTGGGCGGACTTCTGGGCGCGACCACGACAGAGAGCCGTTGGCAACGTCGTCCGACGGGTGAACCTGCTCCGTCCTTCCGGCGTCGTGTCGTGATCGCTCATAGGCTCATTGCCATGGACGCCGTGCAACTGTGAGTCGAGTCTCCGCCTCTGCTCTCGGGGGCTGCGCTGAGAGTGCTTCCGGGAGCCCTCATCCGCACGTGCGCTCTTCTTGCGTCGGGGATGCTCGTCCTTGAGACATCGGAACTCGTCGAGGCTGACGATGCTGCTGAAGGGATGGTTCTTGTCGGGCCATCCCGCCTCACGCACGCATTGCGCGAATCGAGCCGGCGCCATGGTGTCGGTCAGGTCTGGCAACCTTGGCTCTACCCCTCTAGCCTGTTTCGCCCGGCGAGCGGGGCTCTTTACCAGGCGACGTACGAGCCGATCGCAATGTCCGCTTGGAGCTGCCACGCGAGGTCGAGTCCGAGATGGTCGCGGTTCGCAACCTGCGTTACGGCAGCCCGATGAAGGTCGTCGTCGAGATCATCGGCGTCTTGGGTCTGCCCGGCCAGGTTGCAACCGGCATGGGCGCGGCGGCGGTGTTCGTGAAGGCTCTCAAGACCGTGCTTGAAAGTGATGCTCTCCTGCACCCCTTCCTTGCCTATCGGGCAAGTGCTTCACGCCTGCGAGTCGATACGGCGCGAGACGAACGTGAGACCCATGAACTTGAGCAAGGCGGTGGGCAGGAGAGGCGCCAGGAGCTTGAGCGAGTGGCAAGCGTGCCGCTCCCCGAGCCCGAGGCATCCCAAGGTGCGACGGCCGCGCTCGACGCGGGCCTGAAGAGCATGTACCCAGGCCACGAACGCGCGGGGCAAGTCGCGCGGGTCCTCGTCGCGAGCTCACCGTAAAATGCTGGTGCGTTGGCGCGATCGGCCTGGATGGATGCCACGGTTGGTGTTGTTGCCAGCACGAATCTGGTCTACCCGGGCGACTAGGACCGTCATCCGTCAGCGCGGAGGGCAGGACCGTGTAGGCGGGTCGGCACGATGACGGCAGTGAAGCTTCACTCCTTGCGGGGGTCTGGACGCGGCGTGATGATCCCGTGGCGCGAGGCGATCTCACGGGTGCGGTCGGGCGGGTCGGGTGGTGGCCATCCGTCGTCGGTGCGGTCGTAGATCTCCTCGGCGAGCCGTTTGCGGGCCAGCTCGGCGTGCCCGGTGACGAACTGGATGGTGATGTCGTCCAGGCGTGAGGTCTCGTCGTCGGGGTTGGCTTGCCTGCCGACCTGCGCGGCCCACCGGGCTTGGTCGTAGTTGTTCTCGGCCATGGCTCGGGTGCAGACCAGGTGGGCGACGTCGCCGATGGCGGCAGTCATGGTGTGGTCGAGGCGGTCGCCTTCGAACAGCCACGTCCAGCCCCGGGTGCGGGTCTTGTCGAACGGTCGGCCGCGCACCAGCCTGAGCGCGGTGATCAGGTCGTCGATCCCGTCGGAACCCAGCGCCTGCCCTCGCGCGTACAGGCGCTGGAACAGGTCGACGTCGACCAGGAGCCCGTCGACCTGATAGGCAGGCCGGCCCGTGGCAGCGAACGCGGCGCTCTGGTTCGCGTCGGGCAGGTACAGGCGTCCGGTGCGGGGGTCGGTCCCGAGCCAGGCCCTCACCCCGGTGACCAGGGACCGGGCCCGGCCCGGTTTGACGGCGAAGTCCTCGGCGAACTGCGCGCCGCTGGTGCCGTTGGGGTGCAGCGCGAGATAGGCGAGCGCCTCGACGTGCAGTGCTTTGAGCCGGGCCACCTCGGTGAACTCGCCGTACGCGGTCGCGGTGACCGGTCCCAGCAGCATCAGCCGGGCCCGGTGGTACCGGTCCGGGTCGAACCACGCGGCCACATCGTCATCCAGACCGGGGTCCGCGTCTTGCACGGCTCGTGCCTCCTCCGGGGACATCACGGGTGCCAGGGCGTCGACGTCGGCGGCTGTCGTGGCGGCGTTCTCGACGTAGCGGGTGGTCGGTGCGGGCAGGAGCGACCAGGGGCCCGCAGGTGCCTGAGGATCAGCGGGGCGTGGCTCGGTCGGTTGGGCCGTGTCTTGGCCGGGGTCAGCCGGCGCAGACTCAGCAGCGCCCGGAGCGCTCGGGCCGGGCTCGCTGACGCCCGCTGTCGCATTGGGCGTCTCGCCGGGCGCCGTCTGGTCGGCTGGCTCAACCGTCGTTATTTGGGGAAGCGGGTTGGTTGTCTCGCGGGTTACCTCGACGATGGCGACGGAGGCGGCCAGCTCGTGTTCGGTGAGCCCGACGGCTGCCAGGTCCCAGCCGAGCTCTGGCACGCGCAGCCGCCCGTCGTCCCGGACCTCGAGGACGAGCCCTGTCGGTGTGGCCTGCGCGGCGTCCGCGGACGTGGTGGCGGTATCCGGGGCGAGGTCGACGACCACGGCCCCGGTGCGTTCGTCGGCGGCACGCAGCGCCGAGATCAGGTCGCTCAGGGCGGACCTGGTGGTCGGGCCGATGCCGGTGGTGGCGATGACGGCGTGGTTCCAGTCCCATTCCTGGGCCGGTATGTGCAGGGCGCTCTGGACGGCGTCGTCGACTTCCGTCACGCAAGCGAGGGTGTCGGAGTCGTCGGCGTGGTCGTGGTGGTGACCGGCCTCGGACAGCCCGGAGACCTGCCATCCGGTGGCCAGGGTGTGGAGGGTGGTGTTCTCCGCCCAGGGGTGCAGCAGAAGCTCGGCGGTGACGTACCTCCCGAACGCTGCCACCGCCTCCGGGTCGCCGGTCACGGTCACGGCCCGGGCCTGCTCGAGGTCGAGCAGCCAGGTGTGCCCGTGGGCGTCCATGCCGACGCTGACCAAGAGCGGGTACGGCGCCAGCAAGTCATCGGTCGCCGGCGGTGCTGCCGCCAAGGGCGCGGTCCAGCGGGTACCGGAACCGACCCACGGCAACGGCAGGTCTGCGGGCCGGGCCAGGTGTGCGACGGCGCCGGTGTTGGTGAGCTCGATGGCGACCAGCTCCGGCCGGGTCACGGCCGGGTCGTCCAGGCGCGGTCCGGCCAGGGCGCGCAGCAGCCGGTCGAGCGCGTCGATATCGCCGTCCCGGGTTGGCCCGGTCACGTGGACGGTCCGCTCGGTCGCCACGGTCTGCCGGGGTGCGGGTGTGATGGTGCGGCCGGGCCGCCGGTAACGCCACTGGGCAGCGCGGCGTCGGCGCACTGCCACCAGGAGCCCGGCGGCCAGCATCGCTCCGGCACCGGCCAGTCCCGGCAGCAGCCACGCCGGCCCTACGATGTCGACCTCGTCCTCCCGGTCCGCATCGCCCGGGGCAGGGCTGGTGGTCTGTGGCTCGGGTGTGCGCCGCGGGGCGGGTGAGGCTGGGGTGCCGGGAGCCCAGGGATTGGTGTGCGGCGTGGCCTGCTCGGTGTGCGATGCCTGCCCGGTCGGTCCCGGGGAGGGCACACCACCGTGCACACCCTGGTGTGCGCCAGACCCACCGAGGGCCGGCTCGGTCACGGGGTGCGGGGACTTCTCGGCATCTTCGGCAGGCGCCTGATCCGGTCTGCCGCTCCGGTTCGGCTGCGGGGCCGGGTCGTGCTCGGAGCTCGCGCGCTGCTCCTCGTCTGCCGCTGCCCCGCCACGGTCGGCGGCGTCGCGTCCCGAACTGTCGCGGTCGGACGGAACGGGCGTGCCGACCTCCGGTGCGGTGTCACCCTCCGGCGTCGCCTGCGGCAGGTCGCGATCACGGTCGGCGGATGGTGCCGACGAAGACGAAGGCTGTGCATTGTCCGCCTCGGGCAGGGTCTCTTTCCGGGGCGGCGCAGGTGTGACGGCCGGGATGGTCAGGCGCCAGCCGGGCTTGATGTGGTCGGGATCGGTGAGCCGGTTGCCGTCGGGTTGCACGGTGTGGGCCGAGGCGCGGGCGACGTCGGCGTAGCGGCCGGCGTCGCCGAGCTCGTCCAGGGCGATCTGGGACAGGGTGTCGCCCTCGTCGACCACAACGGTGGTGGCACCGGAGCTGCCGGCCGGTGACGCCTGGAGTGCGGCTGGCTCAGCGTTGTCCGCAGGAGCTGCCGCAGCGTCGGGTCCGTCGTCGTGGTCGGGTGCTGCGGGCAGGCGCAGGACGGTGCCGGGGATCAGGAAGTCGGGCCTGCCGGCCAGGACGTCCCGGTTGAGGTCCCGGATCTCGGTGAACCGCATCGCGTCACCGAGCTGCTCTTGCGCGATGCTCCAGAGACTCTCGTCCTCGACCACTGTGTGCGGCACGGTCCGCGGCCGGGCCGCCTCTCGCCCAGGCGCCGAGGGTCGCTCGCCCGGGCTGTCCGGTGCGGTGTGCGTAGGCGTGCGGGCTCCGCCAGCCCTCTGACTGGTGGTGTGCGGCACGACAGTGTCGGTGTGCGACGCTGCTGCGTCGGCAGCCGGCACGTCGGCCAGGGCCGGCGGAACGGACACGACGAACAGCAATGACGCCGTGGTCACCAGGCGCCGCGCGAGCCCCCGCGGCAGCCCGAACAGGCGCGGCCGGTGGACACGGCCGGTCACTGCGGCCACCTCCAGGGCAACGGTGAGCGTGAGGTAGGCCCAGGCGGCCCAGGTCACGCAGCCCAGGACGATCAAGGCCAGGGTGCCGCTGGCGGGGCTAGTCAGGATCAGCCCCAGGTCGTCCCAGCCGAACCCCGCCGGCAGCAGGCGGTGGCGTGCCAGCTCCAGGACGATCGGGAGCCCGAGCACGAGCAGCAGCAGCCCGGTCGTGGCTGCCAGGCCCCGCATCCGGTCGCCGGTGGCGGGTCGCGCACCGGGGTGTGCGGCCCGGGTGGTGGGTGGCGTCGTCATGGGCTTCCTCCCTACTCGGTCGGGTACTCGGTTCCTGCCACGGTGCGCACCAGGCGCGCGGTGGCGGTGCCGGACACCTGCATCGGCCCGGCGATCGATCCGACGATCGGCGACCGGTAGGTGTCGGCCACAGTCACGGTGATCTCGGCGTCGGCGACGGTGACCGTCCCCGACACCCCCGCAGAGGTCAGGTAAGCCTGCGCGGCGGCGCGCGCCGCATACGGATCGACCGTCAGGATCTGGGCGCCAGCCGTCGCACCGGGTGGGCTGATGGTGACTTGCTGCCCGCCGGTGCGCGCAGCCTGGGCGGCGAGGTCGTTGGCGCGTTGCTGGGCGTGCAGGGTCCCGCCGAACTCGACCAGGAACGCTGCGCACGCCAGCAGGGCCAGGACCATGACGACCAGGAACGGCAGCATCGAGCCCGCCTCAGCGTCCGCCGCCGGGGTGTCGCCGGGGGAGGAAGGGTGCGGGGTCACTGTGACCTCCAGGTGTCGACGGGCGAGGACATGGACGCGGTAATCGCCATCGGTCGACCGATCGGTGCGCCCAGCCGGCGCGGATCCAGGTGGCAGGTGACCGTGGCGGACACAGTGGCCGCCTGCCCAGGCGGGGCCTGTAGCCCGGTGGTCTCCACGGTGACGTCCGTGGCCGCGCAGCGCAGGTCCTGGCTGGTCAGGGTCATGCTCGCCGCCGCGTACGCGTCGGCCTGTGCCACGGGTGCGGTGCGCGCCAGGGAGGCGGTACGGGCGGCGTCGGCCGCCGCGGCCTGCACGGACTGCTGCGCCAGCGCGAACAGGGCACCGACGACAATGGCCCAACCCAGGAGCAGGATGGGCACGATCGTGATGGCGACCTCGATCGCCACGACCCCGGACTCGCCTCGGACGGTTGTGGCCCGCTTCGTGTCGCCCCGGTGAGAGCGGTCAGACCAGCGGCCCACTGGACGGAAAGCGTCCGGTGACAGCATTGCTCGCGTAGTCAGTGAGGTGGTCATGGCGTTCTCGTGCCGGTGGGTGCGGTCAGGCGCTCGACGGGCATGGACGCGCTCTGGGTGATGGTCCAGTCCCCACCGCCCACCAAGGACTGGGTGCTGCCGGTCAGGGTGACGGTCGCAGTGGTGTCGGTGAGGGTGACCGTTGCGCGCGGGAAGAGCAGGAAGCCGCGCCCGGTGGTGTTCGCGAACTCGACGGCGGCGGCCTGGCCGGACTGGGTGGTGCCGCCCTCGGCGCTGGCCACGCGGGCTCCTTCGCTGGCGGCAGCGATCGCGACCTGTCGCCCGGCGAACCACAACATCCCCTGGATGCAGCCGATGATCAGGGCGAGCACCACCGAGAACAGGATCGCGGTCTGGATCGCGGCCTGTCCGGCCTCCCGCCGCCCGGCTGAGCCACGTGCCCACCCGAGCGCCCTGGGTCGGTTCGGGGACGGGTGGGGGACCGGCGCGACGGCGCGACGGGGCCGGACCCGGGCAGCGGTCCGGTCCTGGCGAGTGCAGGGTGTCGCGGTCGGGGTGGGCACAGGGGTCCTTTCTCGTCGCCGGAGGGTCTGGTCGGTAGGTGTGCGGGCTAGACCGGGGTGAGCAGGCGCATGACCGAGGGCGCCAGGAGCAGGAGGAGGAACGTGAGTGCCATGAAGGCACCGGAGGCGCTCATGCGGACCGCGATGGCGTTGGCGGCGGCCAGGTCCTGGTTGCGCAGGGCGTTGCGCTGGGCCTTGGCGCTGTTGCGGAGGTTGTCGTAGATGGCGGTGTTCTCGGTGGCCGCCTGCTCCAGGGTCTCGGCCAGCTCACGCAGCTCGGGCACGCCGACTTGGTCGGCCAAGTCCTTGAGCGCGTCCCAGGGCCGCACACCGGATGTCCGCGTCTTGTCCAGGGTCGCGGCGATGCGGTTCAGGACCCAGGAGCCCGTGCCTGTTGCGGCGTTCTCCATGGCCTGGGGGACGCCGGAACCGCTGATGCGTCGTTGGGCGAGCAGCCCGGTGTACAGGGACAGGCCGCGTCGGAACTCGGTGCGCGCCTTGGTCGCCTTGTCGGCCACCGTGTAGTGCGGGATGTGGAACATCGCGGCGGCCAGCAGCAGGGTCGCGGCGGCCGGCACGGTGAACGGCACTGCGATTCCCAGCAGACCGAGTGCCGCAGCCAGCAGGGGTGCGGTGGCAAGCCCGGCCAGGGCGCAGCTGACCTGTTCGCCGTAGAACCGGGTGGGCAGGATGCCCAGCAGCGCAAGGTCCCGCGCAGGTGTGCGCAGCCAGAGCCGTGCCGGCAAGGTGTTCTGGGCCCACCGCCCCAGGCGGTCCGTGCTGCCCAGCGTCGCGGGCTGCTCGCGCGGGTGGGTGCGGGACGGGTGGGTGACCGGTGCCAGGCGGGTCAGGGCGTCGGCAAGGTCGACGTGCCTCGGCCAGAACCATGCCACCAGCAACGCGAGGGTCAGCGCGAACGATCCGCCGGCCAACGCCGCCCAGCCCATCCCGGTCATGACGTGCCCCCCGGCCCGGCCGATAGGCGACCCGAGGACAGGCCTGCCGCATCCTGCGGCCGGCTCCCCGGCGTGGCGGGTGCACCTGCCGGAGTTGGGCGTGCGGGTGTGAAAAGGCGGCCGGGGCCGGGGCCGTTTGACATCCGGTTGAACCAGAACAGGGTCAAGGCGAACAAGCTGGCCAGGACAAGGAACACCAGCTGGCCCAGCGGGGTGCGGTAGGGCTCGATGTAGGTCCCGTTCAGGAGCATCACGATCACTACTCCGACAGTGATCACGGTCAGCCAGGTCGCGGTGACGCGGTAGGTGGCGCGGTTGGCCTCGACCTCGCGGCGGGCGCGGACCTGGTCGGCGACGTCGTCGGCCAGGTCGTCCAGTACCTTGACCACCGGGCCGCGCAGCTCCATGGCGGTGGCCAGGGACTGGGCCACCATGTCGCCGGTGGGGTCGGCCAGGTCGTCGGCGAACGCGAGCAGTGCCCCACGAGGATCCCCTCGGGACTCCAGCCGTGCCGCCAGAAGGCGCACCTGCGGTGCGATCGGTGCGGGCGCGGAGGACGCCGTGGCCTTCAGGGCATCTTCTAGGCCTTTGCCGGTCGAGAGCGACCCGGCCAATGACCGGGTCCAGTCCTGGATCGCTTCCAGGCGAGCGATCCGCTCAGCCGGGACCCGGTTGGACAGCAGCGCCGGTACCCCCAGCGTGGTGACCGGTCCGACGATCATCAGCAGCGGCCATCCGGTGAGCAGCCAGGCGGCAAGCCCCGCAGTGGTCCCGATCCCGAGCAGGATCCGGGTTCGGCGCGGCATCCGCACGAACGCCGCCCTAGCCCGACGGGCCAGGCCCGCACGGGGTGGCCGGGCGATCTCGGGTGCGGGCCGGGGTGCTGGCAGCAGCGCGTAGACCAGACCCACCAGGCCCCCCGCGATCAGCGCGCCCGAGGCGGCCGCGATGATCATGACCGCACCCCCGCACGGGGTCGGGCAGCAGCCGGGTTCAGTTCCTCGGCAAATCCCTGCAGGTCGAACCCATCCAGCTGCTGGTACTCCAGGTCGGGCATGATCGTCGCGACGGCGGCGCCGCCGGGCCCGGGGCCGAAGATCTGCGTGGCGGCGTACCCGGTCTCGCGCTCACCGGGGGTGACCGCGATGATCTCGGCGACCTGGCGCCGTGCCTGACTGTCGTGGTCGTAGGACAGGTCGATGTGCACTATCAAGTCGATCGCGTGGGCCAGCTTGGACGTCGCCAGCTCCTGGGTGACCTGCACCTCACCCTCCATCGCGCACGTCACCAGCTTCCGGATCGCGGCGATCGCACTGGTGGCGTGAGTGGTGGACAGGCTCCCGGTGCCCGACTCCATCGCCTTGATCATGGGCCACACTTCCGCGCCGCGGACCTCGCCCACGATCAGCCGCGACCGGTTGTACCGGAAGGAGCGCCACAGGGCCTCGCTGATAGTCGACTCCCCGGCCTGTTTCCCGTCCGGGCTGACCTCACCGGACCCGGGGCGGGCCTCCCACGCGATCACGTTCGGCCGCAGGTCCTGCAGCCCGAGCTCGTACTCGGTCTCGAACGTCGCGATCCGCTCGGTCTGCGGGATCTGGTCGCACAGCGCCCGCGCGAGCGTGGTCTTGCCCGCGTTGGCGGCCCCGGACACCACGATGGACTTGCGCGCCCTGACCGCCGCGGCCAGGAACGAGGCCGCCACCGGCGACAACATCTTGAGCTCCACCAGGCGGTCGAGCGTGACCTGGACCAGCCGGTGGCGGCGGATCACGACGACGGGCCGATCGGTCACCCAGGCGGAAGCGGCCAGGCGTGCACCGCTCCTGGGCAGGCGGATGTCCAGGAAGGGGTTCCTCTCCGAGAACGGTCGGGCACCTGACTCGGATCGGGAGGCGATGTCCTGCACCAGGTTGATCAGTTCCTGGTCGGACTCGGCGACCGGGGGACCGGGCACCCAGGAGCCGTCCGCCAGCTGCAGCTGGACGTCGCCGTGACCGTAGATCTCGACGTTCTCGACCTGGTCGTTGTCCAGCAGTGGCTGCAACCGCCCCATCCGGAACAGGCTGTTGAACACGGCCTCCTTCAACGCCGCCCGCACGGCGACGGTGAACTCGCCCTTGCCGTCGTTGTGCCGGTCGGTGGATGCCTGCTTCACGAGCCGGTTGATGGCTGCCTCACCGGCTGCCTCCCGCACCAGGCCGTCAGTACCGGGCGCGAAGCTCTCGGCCTGCTCGTCGGAGACCTGCTTGCGCAAGTCGTCGACCAAAGTCCACCAGTCGTTCGGCGCCCCGACCGGCGCCGACCGAGGCACCTCGAACGACCGGTCGATCGCCCGCCCGTTGTGCCCATGCGCGGCGGATGCCCCGGGCGAGAACGTGCGATCCGTGCCGTCGGCATCTGGGTGTCCTGCTCCGACCCAGGGGTTGGCCGGGCGACGCAGGTTGGGCGGCAGGCCGGAGGGTACCTGGCGTGTGAACAAGGGCAGCGCCGCCGGGTCGGCCGCTCCCTGCGGGCTGGTACGAGGTTCGGCCGTCATGCCTGCCCCCGTCGTCGATCAGCAGCAGCGGTCCAGACCGCCGCGGGATCCGAGGTCCGATCCGGTTCTCGATCCACGGCCCGAGCCGGCACTTGGTTCGGTGCAGCGGGAACTGCTGGGACCAGTGCGGCTGGTGGTGTTCCGGTGGCAACACGGGCGTGCAGGTCCCGCGCGGTGGCGCGCAGGGAGCGGGCGAAGGCGCCCATGCGGAACCAGGGACCGGGTGCTGCGCCCTGGTGATACACGGCCGCGTCCTTGGGTGCGAAGGGGATGGTCCCGGCCAGTGGAGGCCCGAGTAGCTTCGCGGCCCCTCGCGCGGAGTAGGGGCGGCCGGGACCGACGACCAGGAGCCCGGCCCGCCGCCACAGGCCCGTGCGCGCGATCAGGTCGGCATGCGACCGTGTCGCGGCCAGCGCCGGCAGATCGGTCCGGGTTACCAGCAGCGTCAGGTCCGCCCGTTGCAGCAACAGCTCAGGAGACTCGGCCATCCCGAGGCGCCCGGCATCCACGATCACGTCCTGCCCGACCGCGTCCAATCCGGCTAGCACATCGGCCAACGGCTCCCACAAGCCACCCAGTTCCCGTGCCTCGATATGAGACCGCGCCCCTGGCACGAACCGGACCGTGTCGCTGATCTGGACCGCCACACGGTTCAGCACCTCATCGACGGGTTCGGCGGAGAACGCGACCTCCAGCAGACCGGTGTCGTGGTCGCGAGCGCCCTGGAACCAGCCCGCCAGGATCGCTGATCCGCCTACCGGGTCGGCCTCGACCAGCAGTATCGGGCGTGGCCAGGCCACTGCGAGCCCGAAGGCCGTCGTGGTGACCCCGGGAGATCCGGATGCCGAGCACAACACGATGACCGCCATCAGCCCTCCTCAGTTTCGGGTGAGCCGCTGGGCTCACCGGACTCATCAGTCGGGTCGGTCTCCTCGTCGGTGGAGGTACTGGTGTTCGCGTCGGTGTCGAGCTCGCGAGAGTCCAGGACGAGCGTGACCTTCCCGGCGGCCGCTTCGGCGGCCAGGGTGATCGCCTCCTCGTGGGTGACCAGGACGTCGACGACGGTCTGTCCGTCTGGTGCGGGCGGGTTGACCGCGACGACCTCGGCCTCGTGGAACGTCGGGGTCTGCTCACTGGCCGGGTCGGTGGCCGTGACCACGGCCCGCACCCGGTCTCCAGGCAGCAGGGCAAGCCCGGGCGATGCGGGGGGCGGCAGCACGATCCCGAGCACCGACATGCCCGACGGGGGCACCAGTTGCTCGGTCATGGCACCAGTGGTGAGGGCCGTTCCGGCCGCGACATCCCATGCGGCCCGCTGACCGACCACGTCAGCCCGCGCCCCGGCGCTCACCAGGTCCAGGGCGACGTCGGCCCCTACCTGCGCCTCGGTCAGGTCCTCGGCCTGGATCACCGAGCCCCTCACGATCGTGTCGCGCGCTACCAGCACCGTGCGGGTATCGGTCAGCGTTGCCCACCCAGTCACCGCGGCCAGCACACCGACGCCGATCGCCGCCACCATCACCACAGCTAGCACGGGACGACGCCTTAGCTTCGGTGGCGCGAGCCTGGTTCCTGCGGGCGGCACACCAGGCGACGCTGGTCCTTGCGTGGTCGTGCTCGTCATCTCCACTACCCCCTTGACTGCCCGTCAGTTCACGAGCACCTGTGCCTCACCCACCGAGACCTGGACGCTGCGCGAGAGCCCGTCCAGGTCCAAGGACCCGGACTGCCCGACACCCGTCCAGTCCACGACCCACTCACTTGTGGCCGTGACCGTGTACCGCCGCCCGGGCACGTATCCCGACTCACGGGTGTAGGTGTGCCCGCAATCCGGCGACGCCGACCTGCCCTGGCTCGCCGTGTACGGAGTGCCGGGGCCTGCGCACACCACCTGGGTGCCGTCGCCCATGTCCCACACGATCCGCTCCACCCGCGCTGTCGCGGACACCGTCACCGACCCCGCCGTCGCTGTCCGCGTGATCGGCCCGAACGTCTGCTCACCCGGATCCTGAACCCACAACCACGTCGGCAGGCCCACAATCCCGGCACCATCCGGCGCCGGCGACATCCCGATATCGATCGCCCGCAAGTTCATCCGCTCCACCGCGATCTGCGCCACCTCACCCGGCGACGGACCGACATCGGCCGCGCTCGGCGGCTCGGCCAACCAGATCGTTCCTCGCAAACTGCCTGCGACGGTGTAGCAGCCATAGATCGCGCCCTCACCCGGCGCATGCCCGTCCCACTCGGGAGCCGTGGCTGGTGGTTGGGGATCAACTGGAGTGGGACCCACATAGCAGTTCGCCATGTTGCTCCAGACGCCATGCTCTGAGGTACACGGCACGGGATCGGAGTTGCCGTCGGTATACCAGGCCTCCGACCTCCAGATGCATGGCGAGCCCGGCCCGGAATTGCTGGCCGGTTCCGAGTCAGAGGCCGGGAGCGGCTGCCCAGGTAGCGACGGTGTCTCCGGATCTGTTGCCTTGATCATGCACCTACCGGTGTCGCGATTGATCTGACAGTGCGGTTTAGCTCCGGATGCGGGTGCTGCCCAGGCCAGCATCAAGGCAGCGGCGAGGGCGGTGATCATGAGCCGGCGCATGGCGCCTTCTCCAATGTCTCCAGGGCCGCGACCCGCCATCCACCGTCCGGGTCGTCGTCATAGTCGTAGTTGGCAACGTGAAGACGCTCCCACGCTCGGTCGGCCCGGTCTGGGCTGACCACGGATGCTCCAGCGGAGTCGAGGACGTCGACGTCGCTGACGTCGTAGCAGACGTCCACTTGGACCGTGGGGACCAGGCCCGCTTTCGGGTCGGAGTTGTCAAGAATCACCGACTGCACCACGACGTCGGTGACCTGAGTACGCCCTGTCTTGCGCCACCCGTCTTTGCGCCACTGCTCAAGGTCCGCTTGTCGCACCTCGAGCTCGACGCTCGTGGCCACACGCTCGAGCCGGGAGGCTGGCGTGTTCGGATCGGATCCGACTTCGTCTACCAGCGCGTAGTAGGAACGGACTGCGTCTTCGGCGTTGGCGCGGGCGAGCACCCTCGGGTCAGCCGAGGTCGGCGATGGCGACGCAGAAACACTGGGCGACGTCGACTCGGTCGGCGTCGGCGTCTGAGACGAAGCGTCGGGGCTCGTGGTGCACCCGGCGGCGAGGGCGAGGAGTAATGCTGCCGTGAGTAAAGCTGGTGTGGTGCGCATGCTCGGGGGCCTGCCTCCCTCCATGCACCGCTGGGGCGATACACGGTGGTCTCCGACGAGGTCAAATAAGTCACGCGGGTGAAAACTGCGGGCAACCATTACCGCCGATCGTCTGTCGTTGCGCAAGGCAATTGGCTCGTCTGTTACACCCGTGAAACACGGCTTCCAGGGCCTGGGCATGAATCTCGTCAAGGTCGTCACGTTCGGAACCCTTGCAGGCGGGTGCACCATTTTGCGCACGCCTCTGGCCCCGCACACCATGGTGTGCGCTGGTGTTTACGCAGGTCAGGATGCGCACACCAAGTCGCCTGGAAACAGCCGAGGAGCGACGCGGGTCCCGGCCTGGGTGATGCCTGCGCGACTATTGGACAATCGTTCAAGTGTGCGCACACCGCTGGTGTGCGATGTCGTTTACGCGCAGAAGCACCAATTCATAATGCGAAATCATGGGTTGCGGGGAGGCGGCAGTACTGGCGGTGTGGGTGCGACTGGCGTGCGCCCGCCCCGACCTGGCGCCCCTCGCGGCCGTCGGGTCGCAACTACGATCGAGCGCGAGCGGCGGGGTGGGCTCGCTGGCTGGATGGTGTGCGCCAACGGAACGGAGACGGCGTTATGGGCCAGGAGCCCCTGGTGAGGATGACGGGCAGCGAGGTCCAGTGTGCGCGTGAGGGCCTGCGGCAAGAGCGTGCCGACTTGGCCCGGCTGCTGGGAAATGATGCTGACACCGTGCGCGACTGGGAGCGCGGCAAGACGTTCGTCCCGTACAGGGTCGCCGATCAGATCGGTGAGCTCGAGGCGCTCACCGAGCGCGCGGTCGTACAGCTCGTCGCGGAGCTGAGGGCGATGCCCCAACCCCGGGCGGTCGTGTACAGGGAGAACGAGATGCCCCCACGCGGGGACATCGCGAGGCTCGGCGGTCGGTGGTGGCGTCGCATCGCAAGACGGGCGGCAGCCGAAGTTCCCGGGACAAGGATAGGCACTCGTGCCGAATTCGATGCCATGGACCGTGAAGCGCAACCAAATGGAAACTAGTCGGAACTATTCGTAGAAATTAGCGCTGTTTCAAGTGGCAATGGGCAACTTGGTGGAATAGAATGGTGGTACAGGCCCGGGGAATAGCCCCAGGTCAGGACGGCAGAAGGAGCCGACCATGTCTGTAACGCTGGAGAACAAGAACGTCGAGAAGTGGGCTGGAAACAGCCCCGACACCAAGGTCGAATTCGGGTTCCTCGACCCCCGCACACTGTTGGTCGAGACGAACGTGCGCGCCGACGCGAACCTCACGCCCCGGTTCCTCAAGAGCATCCGCGACAACGGGGTGCTGATGCCGATCCTGGTCCAGCGCACCGAGCAGGGCCTGCGAGTCCGTGCCGGACAGCGCCGCACGCTGGCCGCCATCGAGGAAGGCCTCCAGACCATCCCGGCGATGATTGTCCGGGGCGACGAGGACCAGATCCGTCGACTGCGCGAGCAGATGGCGGAGAACCGCGACCGCCAGGACCTGCGGCACGCCGACTTCGTGGCAGCGTTCGAGCAGATGTCCCTGCTCGGCGTCTCCGCCGTGGAGATCGCCAACACGACGGGGCACAGCACGAGCGACGTGAAGGCTGCGCTCAAGGTCTCCAAGGCGAAGAAGGCCAAGGCCGTGCAGGCTAAGTACGACCTCACCCTGGACCAGGCCGCCGTCCTGGCCGAGTTCGAGAACGACACCGAGGCCGTCAAGGCCCTGACCGAGATCGCGATCAAGAACCCTGACAGGTTCGCCCACGCCGCCCAGCAGCGTCGCGACGAGCGCGACGCCGCCGCCCGGCTGACCGAGGCGACCAAGGCCCTGGCCGACGCGGGGATCAAGCAGGTCACCAACTGGAACACCGAGGTCAAGGACAACAAGGCCGCCAGGGAACTGCACAAGCTGCAGAGCGGCGAGGGCAACACCCTTACCCCCGAGGCGCACGCGATCTGCCCGCAGCGTGCCGCCTACATCAGCACGTCCTGGAACGGCGAGATCCACACCCGGCACGTGTGCCTGGACTACAAGGCGGCCGGGCACAAGCTGAACCACGCCAACCCCAACGACACCCGCACCGAGCAGGAGAAGCAGGCTGCCAGCGCCGAGCGGGCCGAGATGATCACGAACAACAAGGCCTGGAAGTCCGCCGAGACCGTCCGTCGCGAGTGGCTCGCGCAGTTCGCCAAGCGCAAGACCGCCCCGAAGGACGCAGCCACCTTCCTCGCCGGGTCACTGACCGGCGACACGCACAGCATCGAGAAGGCCAGCCTCGGTGCCCACGGTCTGGCATGCGAGTGGCTCGGTCTGAAGACCACCGGCGGATGGGGCAGCAGGCAAGCCCTGACCGACCTGATCGCCAAGGCAACCCCGGCGCACGCCCTGCACATCGCACTGGTCCTGGCCCTGGCGGCCATCGAGGAACGCACCGGGCTGCACACCTGGCGCAAGCCCGGCAACGAGTCCCGCTACCTGCGTGCCCTGGAGGCATGGGGGTACAACCTGTCGGACGTCGAGCAGATCGCACGCGGCCCCCAGAACAACCCTGCGGCCCGCACCGAGAAGAAGGCGGATGCCCCGAAGCCGACGGCCACCACGCAGCAGCCGGAGGTTGCCGCGTCGTCTTCGGCTGCAGCCGGGGTCCGGACCCCGGAGCAGGCGGAGCCCCAGGCCGCCAGCCGGGACAAGAACCCCGTCATGGCCGGTGTCGGCACCAACGTCGCACCGGCCAAGGGACGGCCCGCGCCCAACCCGGCCAAGGGCAAGCCCCAGGCTGCAGGCAGCGCCACGGGAGCCAAGCCGCAACCCGCGAAGCGGCAGCCGGTCAAGCCGCAGGCCGAGAAGGCAGCCAGCGAGCGGCAGCCCGCCAAGGTCTGAGCCCGGTAGTGCTCGCCACGTAGCACCAGCGCCAAGAGGCCGTCATCCCCGTTGGGCGGGGGTGGCGGCCTCTTCGCATGCCCTGGGGGAGGGGGCGGTCGTGTTTCGCCGTGGGGACTCATCCCCGCGTCTCTTCCCGCCCCCGGCCCACCCAGCCCGTTCCCCGTCACCTGCTCGCATCCCGCCGCCGAACGCACGCGACCCGACCCCGCCCGCCGCGCACTCGCGTCGTGCTCGCCGCGTCTCGCCGACGCGCGCGACCGGACCGGCGCCGGGCAGCCGGCCCTGGGTCCTCCCTTGGCGAAGGGAACACACCTCTTGCACAAGCTGTGAGCGGTGTCCCGAGTCAACTTTAAGTTGACACGCTCCGGCCCTGACCTGGGAGGGGGGTGGGGGGACGTGATGACGGTCCACGTGCTGAGCGCGGGAAGCGGGTACACGTACCTCACCCAGCAGGTCGCCTCGGGGGATGTCCCGCGTGAGCGGGGCATGTCGTTGACGGACTACTACATGCAGCACGGCAACCCGCCCGGCCGGTGGGTCGGGTCCGGGCTGGAACAGCTCGGGGTCTCCGGCCACGTCGCGGAGAAGCAGATGCAGTCCCTCTACGGCCTGGGCCGCCATCCGGACGCGGACCGGCTGGAGGTCGAGGCCCTGGCCCGCGGTGCGACGAAGCACGAGGCGGAGCGGGAGGGCTGGATCGGGCGCGCGTTCCCGACTTTCGAGGCCAGGCCCGATGACGGGTTCAAGTCCTCGCTGGAGGCCGCGCACGCTCAGTTCGCGCGGGAGAACGACCGGCAGCCGGAAGCGGGGATCGAGCGGGACCTGATCCGGTGGAACGTCGCGCGCTCTCTCGCGCAGCGGGAGCGGAACGAGAAGGGCTCGGGTAGGCCGGTCACGGACGCGGAGGTCGCGCGGTGGCTGGCCAAGCGCGGTCACCAGCCGCGGCGTGCGGTGGCGGGGTATGACCTGGTGTTCACGCCGTCGAAGTCGATCAGTGTCCTGTGGGGGCTGGGGGATCCGGACACTCGGGAGGCGATCACGAAGGCGCATACCGATGCCTGGCAGGACACGTTGGCGTGGATCGAGGCTGAGGGCGCGCTGACTCGAGAGGGTGCTGGTGGTGTGCGGCAGATCGACACCCACGGGCTGACGGCGGTGGCGTTCGACCATCTGGACTCCCGCACGGGGGACCCGAACCTTCACACCCATGTCGCGATCTCGGCCAAGGTCCCCGGCGTCGACGGGACGTGGCGGGCACTGGACGGCCGGGTCCTGCTCTCCTTGGCTGTCGCGGCCAGCGAGCGGTACAACACCAGGATCGAGCAGCTCCTGGTCGACCGGCTCGGCGTCGCGTTCCACACCGAGACGCGGGGTCGGGGCAAGCAGGGTGTGCGGGAGATCGTGGGGATCCCGAAGAAGCTCCGGGAGGCGTTCTCGCGGCGGCGGGCAGCGATTCAGGAGTCCTACGAGACCCTCAGGGCCGAGTATCGGGCGAAGTACGGGCACGAGCCGGAGTCGAAGATCGCGTACGCGCTGGCGCAGCAGGCCAACCTCGATACCCGTCAGGCCAAGGGCACCCCGGTCGGGCTGCGTGACCGGCTCCCGCAGTGGCACCGCGTCGCCGCCACGGTCCTGGGTAGTAGCAGCGCGGTCGCGCGGATGCTGGTCGGCGCATTGCACCCGCGACCCGGCACTGGCCGGGTGGTGGTCGACGAGCTGGAGGACGTGTGGCCCGCCGTCGCCCAAGACCTCGCGGGCCGCGGCATCGCCCGGTGGACGGCCCAGGACGTCACCGTGGCGGTGGAGCGGCTCGCGTACACCTGGCCGCGAGCACAGGTCTTCCGTTCCCTGCGCTGGCGCACGGCTGCTGGACGCCAGGCGGTGTTCGCGGACCTGGCCGCGCAGGTGCTAGCCGACGGTGATCTGGTGGACGCTTGCCTGACCGGTGTCGCGGACAAGCGCGCGACCTGGTCGACGTATCACCTGCAGGCCGAGGCCACGCGCCTCGCGAGGGAGCACGCCCCGACCGGGACCGGCCTGCTCGCGCTGTCTGCGACGATCGCGGGGCACGCGGTGGCCGGGAGTCTGCAGGTCACCCCGCCGGATCTGAACGAGCCCCCGGATGTGATGCGCCGCGCCGATGGCGAGAGCGTCTACTTCGTGCATGGCTCGACCCGGTACACCTCCCTGGCTGTCCTGGAAGCCGAGGACCACCTCCTGGCCGGCGCCCGCGCCCGCGGGGGCCTGATTACCGACCGGGCCACGGTGGGAGGTGCGGTGGCGCGGGTGGAGGCGGAGATCGGGTACAGGCTGAACGCTGGGCAGCGGGAGCTGGTGGCGCACTTCGCGACCAGTGGGGCACGGTTGGCGGCGGGGATCGGCCCGGCAGGGACCGGGAAGACCACCGCGATGCACGCCTTCGCGACCGCCGTGGACGACGCAGGTGGCCGGTTGATCGCGCTCGCGCCGTCGGCCGCCGCCGCCGAGGTTCTCAGCGTGGACCTCGGCGACCCGGACATCACCGCGGAGACGTTGGACATGTTCCTCCTGGCCAACGCCGGCCACGGCGGCGAACGGCTCCGGGAACGCCTCACCGTCGAGGAAGGCACAGTGGTGCTGATCGACGAGGCCAGCCTGGCCGGTACCCTCGCGCTGTCCCAGGTCCTGGCCATCGCCCAGGCGGCTGGGGGCAGCGTCCGGTTGCTCGGTGACCCGGCCCAGCTCGGTGCGGTTGCTGCCGGCGGCGCCCTGCGGTTGATCGCGGAGCAGGCCGGCGCTGTCGAGCTGACCCAGATCCACCGGTTCAACACCGGCGGCGAGGCCGAGGCCTCACTCCTGATCCGGGAAGGAAACCACTCCGGACTCGATTTCTACGTCACGCAGAACCGGACGCAGGGCGGGTCGGCGGCGCAGATGGCCGAGGAGATGTTCGCGAACTGGCAGACCGACTCCGACCGGGGGCTCTCCACGCTGATGATGGCGGCGACCAACGACCTGGTCACCGAGCTGTCCGTGCGTGCCCGCTTGCACCGCGTGGCCCGCGGCGAGGTCGAAGAAGATGGGGTGGTTCTGCACGATGACACCCGCGCCGGAGTCGGGGACGTGATCGTGACCCGTCTCAACAACCGGTACCTGCGCACCGAGCAGGCCGACGACGTCGACGTCGACGCCGGTGGGGGTGACGGGGGATGGGTGAAGAATGGTCACCTGTGGCGCGTTCAGGCCCGGGGCAAGAACGGTGATCTGCAGGTCCGGCACCTGGAAACCGGTGCCACCGTCGTGCTTCCAGCCGACTACGTCGCCGAGTACGTCGAGTTGGGGTACGCGACCACGATTCACCGTGAGCAGGGCACCACCGTGGACACCGCCCATGCCATGGTCGGGGTCGGCATGACCCGCAACGAGCTCTACACGGCGATCACCCGCGGTGCCGACTCGAACCGGGTGTACGTGGAGACCGACGACGTCCTGGACCTCGATCCCCACCGCCAGCCCAACCTGGAACGCGCCGTCCTGAACGCCTTGAAGGCGGTCCTGGATCGTGACGGCGAGGAGAAGTCCGCCTCGGCTGTGATCGAGGCGGAGTGGGACTACGCGCACTCGCTGGCCCGGTTGGTGCCGGAGTACGAGGACGCCTACCTGGCCTTCCTCGAGCCCGACCGCACCGGCCGCCTGGCCGAAGTCCTCCGGTCTGTTCTGCCCGAGCGCGTGGCGGACCAGGTCCTGGCCGACGAGGCCTGGCCCGCGCTGGCCAAGCGGCTGTCCCAGCACGAGGCCGCCGGCGCCGACGTTCAGAGCGTGGTGCAGCGCGCGACGGAGCAGGGGTTTCAGGGTGCGCGATCGATCGCGAAGGTCCTGCACTACCGCATCGGCCTGCCCCGACCCCGCACCACCGACGCGCGCGGGCTGCCGGCCTGGATCACGACGTCACCGGACACGACCGAGAACCTGGCCTGGAACGATGCATTGCCTTTCATACTCCCCGAGACCGGCCAGACCCACGACGCCCTGCCCGCCGATGCCCCGGAGCGACCGGAGCCCGCGGTGGATACTGCAGCCGACGACGTGGCTCGCACAATGCCCGAGGAACCGACGACGGAAACAGCACGGCCGGTCGATGCGGGGGAGCGGGCGCTGGTCGTGGAGATCACCGGCCACGCGTGGGCCTGGTGGACCCAGCAACGCGCCCACGTGTCCTGGGCTACCCGGTACATGACCGGGCGTGGCCTGGCCGACGCGGAATGGGGCACCGCACCCGCGACCTGGACCGGGCTGTCCGACCACCTGCAGACCCTCGGGTACACCCCCGAGCAGCTCGTCACCGCCGGGGTAGCGATCCGGACCCGGGCCGGGCGGCTGATCGATAAGTTCCGCAACCGGATCGTCTTCCCCTACCGCGACCAGAGCGGGACCGTCGTCGGCGTCACCGCCCGCATCAACCCCACCGCGGCCGACGAGCGCACGCCGAAGTACCTCAACACCCCCGAGACTGCCGCGTACCGCAAGCGTGAGCTCCTGCTCGGACTGGACCCGACCGCTGTCGCCCGCCTGGCTGCCGGGGCACGCCCGGTCCTGGTGGAGGGCCCGACCGACCACGCGGCCCTGCACCTGGCCGCCGCCGACCTCGCCGCGCGCACCGGTATCGAGATCGTGCCGCTAGCAGCGGGCGGCACCGGCATCACCGAGGCGCACATCCAAGCCCTGCGCGAGGCCACCGGCCGCGACCTGAGTGACCTGATCGTGGCCCTGGACCCGGACAACGCCGGCCGCACCGCTGCCGCCCGGGTCTGGGAGATGCTCACAGCGCACGAGGCCGCCCACGCCCAGGGCCTGGACCTGCCAGGCGGGACCGACCCCGCCCAAGCCGCTCTCGAAGATCCCGAGGCACTGGCCGCCGCGCTGGGCGAGACGGTTCCGCTGGCGTGGTTCGCGATGGAACCCAACCTCCAGCACATCCGATCCATCGACCACTCCGACCGGCAGACCTCCCTCCTGCGCGCCCTGGTCGACCACCTCTACGACCGGGTCGAGCTGACCCAGTGGTGGGACCTGGTCGACCACGTCGCCCGGACCGTCGGGGACTCTCCTGGCGCCGTCACGCACGTGCAGCTCGACATGGCATCTGTGCGGAAGATCATGACTGACTACGTCGCCGACCGGATCCTTGCCCAGGCACATGCCGACGCTGGCCCCGAAATCGACCTCACGGGCAACGCCGCTGCCGGGCAGGCGCAGATGATGACCGACCCGGTGGTGCAGGCATGGTTGGTTCGGCACGCGGATCTCATCGCCACCCGCCTGAACACCCTGGTCCTGGACGCTGTCACGGACCCGCAGCTGTGGATGGAGAGGATCACGCCACCGCCCTCGGCCGGTCCTGCCCGTCGAACGTGGAGCACGGCGATGCGGCAGGTTCTGGCCTACCGCGACCGGTTCCAGGTCACGCACCCCACTGACCCACTCGGGCCAGGCGGGTACGAGGGCGAGCGTGGCGACGCGTACACGGTTGCTGCCCGGGCGCTGCGGAGCATCACTACCGCCGGGGACACCGAGGCCAGGCTGGTGAATGAGCCCGGTCCGCGGCCGATGAAGCGCGTCCCGGTGGTCCTGGCGGAGGCACGAGCCCGCGCCCGGCAGATGCGTCGCGAGGCTGACGAACGCACCCGACGTGAATACGTCGAGCGGCAACGCGAGCGGGTGATCGGGTGAGCTTGGTAGCCCAGATGGCTCGGGGGCCGCACGATGGTGTCGTCCGGATGAGGTCGGTCAGTCGTCGAGGCGACGGGCAGCGGGCCGACCTCGGCGCGAGGTGGAGATCGGCATCGTCGTGAGCCCAGCGGCGCGGCGTGCTGCTGCGACGAACGCGTCGCGTGCCTGGCCCTCGGCGGCGCGTATCCGGTACCACGCGTCCACGTCCATATCGGCCAGGTCCAGCGCGGTGTACTCCAGCTCGCGGGCCGCGCGCCACAACTGGTACCCGGCCTGCACCGTGTTGCCGTCGGCGACGAGACACAACGTGTACCAGATGGTCGCATGCGACCGTTCCGAGGTTCCGAGTTGTTCGCGTGCAGTTTCTACGTGCAGGGGCGCTGACCGTGCCCCAGGCCGGTGCGGTGCGGAGAGCCGGTCCAGCACGTGGATGTGGGCATCGATCACTGCCAGGTACTCCGCACACAGGTCCAGACGCCGCGCATCCCAGCGCACGGCCTGCTCGCGCCGCCACTTATCGCTGTCTGCAACCCGCGTCGTGATCAACGTCCCGACCACGCCAATGACCACACCCAGCAACGCCAGTCCGTCCGCGAATGCACCACCCATGCCACCGAATCGTGCCAGGAGACCACCGCTGTCGACAGATTGCGTCAGAACCGAGTCGACCGAGCGCGTCCTCCCGCGCGTGGCTCTCGGATCCGCAGACTCAAGATCCTCGTGCCGCGCGGTGCTCGATCACAGTCCTGGCGGGACCCGAATGCAGGCCCGACGGCCCACCCGGACGGGTCAGCTCGCACAGCCGGGCGTGGATCTGCTCGACGCGGTCCGCGCAGTCTGGACAGGCGGGCGTGTTGTCACATGTCTCGCCGGTTTCGATCAGGTCGGCGGCTTCCCATACCAGGCGGTGGATCTCGGCCGGGCGAGCCGGGTCAAGGGCTCGCAGAGGTTCGAGCAGTTCGACGAGACCGGGAGGCACCGCACGCCGGGCAGGACGGGCCGCGAAGCAGGCGAGCGCACCCAGGAGCAGGCCAGCGGCTAGGGTCCAGGGCCGATCGTGCGGTTGGGAACGCTGCAGGATCACCAGACCGGCCACCGACATCAGGACCGCTCCGGCGAGCAGGTAGCGCTCGCGGGCGAGGTTGTGTGTCCGGGCGCGCTCGCCTGGGCCGGGGTCGAGCACGATCGTGGTGGCCGACGGCCAAGCCAGGCGGATACCCGCGACAGGGGCGTGCAGGGTGTGGTGGCGGGTCATGACGCCTCCTGGGGCATCCCTACGGGGGCGGTCACGCGCACCAGGACGGGGCGGTGCGCGGAGATCTCGGAGACCCATCCGGTCCAGGTCTGCCAGGCCAGGGCTGGATCGGAAGGTGCCGCCGGGAGGCCAAGAAGGACGGCCAGGGCCTGGGCATCACGGGTCGTGCTCACCGTGAGGATGATCTCGGTGACCACGATGGTGTCGGGCCCGAAGACGCGGACTGTGTTCTCGGCGGCCACGTCGAGGACGTTGACGCCGCACCAGTGGGTGATCACAGCCTTCTCCCACCCGTAGTCCTGTACCGCCGTACCGGCCGAGGCCGGCGTCATGGTGCGGGTCGCTATGGCGGTCTTGGGGTTCATCGGGGGCTGCCGACGGGGCAGATGGGTCCGGTCGGGTGGGCCGGGGCGTCGACGACAAGGTGCTGGTGGGCGGCCCGCCCGGCTCGGCACGGCCACGCACGTCGCCACCACGCCCACTGAGGTGCCCACCCGGGGGTGCAGCGGTGACAGCGACCGCTGGTGTCGGGTGCGTGGTCGGCCAGGATCGCGCGGAGTGCGCGGATCGTGCGTTCCAGCTCGGTGGGGGCCATGACGGCCACGGATGCGGTGTCGGCGTGCTGGAGCAGGTGCTCCACGTCGTCGAGGTAGTCGTGCACGATCTGGTCTGTCGTGATCTGTCCTGTCGTGTCGTGCATCGTGGGCCTCCCGGTCGGGTGGGTCGGGGCTTGGTGGGTTGGTGTCCGGGCCTTGGTCGGTCGGGGCGGGTGTGTGCACCAGTGGCGGCGGTCAGTGGCGCCAGGCGACGACGGCCGACACCAGTAGGGCCGCTATGACCAGCAGGTAGCCGACCAGCAGCAGGAGCTCGATCATCGGGATCCTCGCCTTCGATGTGGTGTCCGGGGTCTCGCGGTCAGCCGTTGACGTCGGTCGTCGACATCAGTCGTCGAGACGGACGCGGTAGGAATCGCCGTACCGCAGGACGACGGCGTCGAGCTCGTGTGTGGCGCGCGAGCCCTCTGCCCGCCAGTCGTCCATCAGGTCGAGGAACCGTGCCCAGGTCGGTGAGCCTTGCGGGTGTGCCACGAGGTGTGTGGGCGTGATCATCACGGCCTCGGGCGAGCCGCCGTGCCGGGCGGCCAGGCCGAAGCTGGTGGCGGCTTTGTCACCGATGCCGATGCCCTCGCCGTGCTCGGTGCGCGCCGTGAACAGGCCGCGTGGCCGCCGTGCCAGCAGCCAGTGCTTGAGGTCGAGGAACTCGCCGGGGGCGCCGGGCCACGGCGCCGGGGTACCGGCGCGCAGGAGCGTGAGGAACTCGGTCGCGGCCTCGTAGTCGTCGCTGGCCGATGCCAGGTAGTGCCTGGGGTAGTCCGGGTCCGCCACGACCGTGACGTTGGACGGGACGACCGGAGGGCCCATCTGCCGGTATCGGCTTGCGTGGACGGTGGCGTGCAGGTCGTCGGTTGGGGTCTTGACGATGTGCGCGACGGCGTACGCACCGGGCAGGTCCGAGACCGTGCACCCGGTGACCAGGACCCCGCCCCGGGACAGCTGGTCGATCCACGCACCGGGGATCGCCGGGGGCGTGGCCGCGACGGAGATCCGGTCGTAGGGCGCCCGGCCGGGGAAACCGACCAGGCCGTTGCCGGTCGCGGCTATGGCGCGGTGGCCGTGCTCGACGAACAGTCGCCGGGTACGTGCGGACAGCGCTGCGTCGGAGTCGATCGTCAGGACGTGTCCGCCCTGCCCGACGATGTGGCCCATGATTGCTGCCGAGTAGCCGGACCCGGTGCCGACCTCCAGGACCCGCATGTTGGGCCGCAGGTCCAGGGTCCGCAGGTGCTGCCAGGTGGTGGTGCGGGAGATGAAGGGCTCGACGGCTTCGCCGTCGGGTCCGAGGTAGATCTCGTGGTGGATGGCCCGGGCGGCGTCCGCCACGGCGTCGGTGCCCACGATGGTGCTGCGCGTGCTGATCATCGTGTAGAGCTCCAGTGCGTGCTCAGGCGGTCGGATCGTTCAGGCGCGGACCGTGGTGCGCGGGTCGCCCCGTCACGCAGCATCCGGCAGCCGGCCAGCAACAAGTCGCGGGTGGTCATCATCGCTCCCCTCAGTCGATTTGCTCTAGGAACAAGATCAACATGTAGAGCAAGATTCCGGGAGGGGTTCGCTGTCCACATCAGGAGTGCCGGGACATCGCCACAGGACAGGCCGCTGCCCTATTCCCTGCCCCCGCGAGATGGTGGGGTGGTGCCGGGGCTCTGGTTCTCGGGACTCTGGGGCGGCTATCCTGGTGGAAGTGTCCTGGTGTGCTCCACATGCCAAGACTGGACCAAACGTAGAGCAAGATGCGACGGGTAGAGCACCCGGCGGAGAGATGAGGGATCGGCGACATGACGCAAGCTGGTGGATACGCTGCAATCGCCGAGCACTTCCGTGGACTGATCCGGGAGGGGGCCCTGCGTCCTGGGGACCGGATGCCCACGATCCGGAAGGTCATGGAGGACTGGGAGGTGTCCAACGCGACCGCCGTGCGGGCGTACACGACGCTCAAGCAGGAGGGTCTGACTAGCGCCAGCACGGGCGCCGGGACGGTCGTCACGGGCTACGGAAGCGACAACATCGCCACGCGGGTGCGCACTCACACAGCCACGGGTACGGCTCTGGCCACGGGGGAGACCTCCACCATCGTGGAGATCGGTACGGTCGGCGCCGAGGAAGCGATCGCTTCGCGGCTCGACGTCGAACCAGGCTCTCCCGTCCATGTGCGGCGCCGCCTCGTCGCACGCGGCGGGTTCCCCGTCCACCTCTCCTCGTCCTACTACCCCGCCTACGTCGTAGAGGCTGCCCCGGAACTGGCCGAGCCGGTGTCCACAGGCGGCTCACGGGAGCTGGCTAGTGAACGGCTCGGCGTCGCGCAGGACCGGGTGCTGGAGGAGGTGACCTCCCGGCTTGCCACCGAGCCGGAGAGCACTGCCCTCGGGCTCACGGGTTCGGTGATCGTGACCCAGGTGCTGCGGACGGTGTTCCTGGCCGACGGTCGTGTCGTCGAGGTGGCGCTCAAGGTCTGCAACGGGTCGACCGTCCTGAAGTGGTCAACGCCTCTGACCGACGACCATTGAGCGCACCGTTCCAGATCTGTACTGGACGTGTCGTGGACCACAGCCACACCAGCCCATCAGTGCCGCCGGAGCGCTTCTGATCTTGTCGCCCCAGGGGCTGCTCAGGCCCGAGCCTCCGCGGTCTCCAGAGCGCCGCGGTACTGCGCTGTCCACGGTGTCTCGCGCTGCTCGTCCGGCAGGCTTTCCAGCCCGACGCGAAGGTTGTCTGCCGCGTCCCGGGCCCGGCCCAGCTCGAGGTGGGCCAGGCCGAGCGGGAACCGCAGCCACGCGCTGGTGAGCCAGTAAGCGAACGGGTCCGGCCTTGCGCCGTCGGCCGCGGTGGTCAGGTCGTCCGCGGCGTGGAGCGCGCGCAGAGCCCCAGCACGGTCGCCGAGCAGCGCGAGACCGTGCGCGTGCCGCAGCTCGGCGTCGATCCGGTGCAGGATCCCAGCATCCGGGGTCTGAGCAGCGTGCTGGTAGTGCTGCACCATCCGCGTTGGCTGGCCCTGTTCCCACGCGAGGGATCCCCGGAACCGGCTCGACTGCGACGCGAGCCCGCCGGCGCCCAGCTCCTCGGCCCGGTCCGCGGACTGCGCGTACATCCGGTCGGCTGCCTCGTGCCGCCCGAGCTGCGCGCTCAACCACCCGACGAACTGCAGCGACTCCGCCACCACGAGATGGAGCGACGGCACGTGCGGGCCGCGCGCGTCGCGGGCCAGGCGCACCAGCGTCTGGTGATGGGCGTTCGCGATCGGCCACAGCACTTCGGCGGGGATCGTGTCGTCCAGGCGGCGGTGCGCGGCAAGCACATCACCCAGCGACGCGATGGCACCAGCATCCAGCGCGCGAGGAGCCCGCTCGGCGTGAGCGACTCGCTCGGCCTGCTCTATCTCCAGGTCGCTCGGCACTGCGTCGCTGCCCAGCATCGGGTCGGGCCTCAGGGACGCCAGCCGCCCGCCGGCGTCCAGCAGCCGGTCGAGATGGGCGGCGTTCTCGGGTGACGGGTCCCGGCCGCCGTTCTCGCACAGAGACAGGAGCGACTTGGAGAGGTTCGACGCGGCGGAGAGCTCACGCAGCGATATCGCACGTGCCTCACGGAGCCTGCGCAGCTCGGTCCCGAACCGCGGATCGACGGGCGGCTTCATGCGGCGTTCTCGGCTTGTGTCAGGGCGTCGCGGTATTCGGCGGCCCATTCCGCTCGCTGCCAGTCGGCGGGCAACGCGCCCAGTCCCGCGCGCAGGTTCTCGGCCGCGTCACCAGCACGGTCCAGCCCGAGATACGCCATGCCCATCGGGATCCGCAGCCACGTCGGCGTCAGCCAGTAGGACACCGGGTCGACCTCGTCCGCACCCGCGCTCGTGGTCAGGTCGTTGGCTTGCCCCAGCAGATCCAGTGCCTGACGCTTCTCGCCCATCAGGCCCAGCCCGTGGACCGTGTTGAGCATCGCATCGACACGGTGCAGACGCGAAGCTCCGGGAACCTCGGTGGCGGTCTGGAACGCTCTGGTGATCCGGGCCGGCACACCGCGCTGTCGTTCGAGGAAGCCGCGGAAACCCCAGGCTTGGCAGGCTAGGTTCGGCACGCCGAGCTGGACGGCCTGGTCGGCGGACTCGGTCAGCAAGCGCACGGCCTCGCCGTCGTGCCGGGCCTGGGCGTGCAACCACCCGGTGAACTGGGTCCACTCAGCGGCCACAACCCGCAGCGCGTGCGTGTGCGGGCCACGCGCTGCGGACGCCAGACGCTGCATCTGGGCGTGTCCGGCGCTGACCGCCGGAAGCAGCATCGCGGGGTCGGCATCGTCGTCTGCCCGCCGGTGCGCGGCCAGTGCGCGGGCGAGCGCGTCGACCGTCCGGGCGTCGATCCTCCGCGGGGCGTTCACCGCGTGCGCGACCCGGTCGGATGCTTCTTCGGCTTCCTCGACGGTTCCCGTGCGGGGCGTCTCGACCACCATCGCGGCCAGCCGCCCGCCGGCATCCAGTGCAAGATCGAGGGTCCGGGCCATCTCAGCCGACGGGCGCCGCCGCCCGGTCTCGTACTCCGACAGGGACGACACCGACACGTGCGCGATCCGGTACAGGCCCTTCAAGGACAGCCCGCGGGCACGCCGGAGCATGCGCATCCGCTCTGGGAACCGCGGGTCCACGTACCGTGCCACGAAGCTCACCCCCCCCGTCGACGACCACCCCTGCCGATGACCATCCTGCCTATGATCGCTCGAACTCCGAACGACGTCACGCCCCCGCGCTGTCCGACTCCCCGTACGGCGTCCCGGCTGTCCGGGTCTCAGCAGCGATCCACGCAAGGTAGCGGTCCGACCCCGACAGCACCGGTATCGCCAGCACTTCCGGCAGGTCGTACAGGTGGTGCTCCTTGTCGTTGATTAGGGCCTCAATCTCGTCGTAGCGGTCCATGGTGGTCTTGCAGGTCACTCGCCACTCCTCGACGGTCTGGACACCGCCGTCCCACCAGAACCGAGCGGTGACGGGGCCTTCGACGTGCACGCTCGCCGCCAGCCGCCGAGCCACCAGCAGCTCGGCCAACGCGTCGGCCAGGTCACGCTCCTGGTACATCGTCACGACCTGGCAGAACTCCACATCAGCAGTCATGAACAGGACCCTACGGTTGACCTGCGTCTGTTGACGACGATGGACGGCGCGATCTGCGGCGCGCTGAAGTCGATGCGGAGGCTTTCAGGTCGGCACCTGGCCAGTTGCGCGCCGGGCGCCCGGTGGTTAAGGAGGTGAGAACGCGGAGGGCGGGGTCCGGCCAACGTCGCAATACGACTGTGTTCCAAGAAGCATTGCGAGCCTCTCAGCAGGACGGTCGGACAGAATGGCCTGGCTTGGCGAGCGCACGGCCCTAGCCGTCTGGCCAGTCTCCCGGTACGCCTCGCTGGTGTAGTACGCCGCCTTGCCGCTGGCGAACCCGAACACCCCCGGCTGGTCGAGCGACTCCTCCCGGCTGGCGGTGTCGGCCGCGATCAGCGCCCGGACCATCCCCGCCTCGTCGCCGCGCGCGGCCGCGATCCGTGCCTGCTGGCTGCGCATCCGGAGCATCGAGGTCCCCGACGTCGCGTCGTCGAACACCGACTCCACCAGCCGGGCCGCCTCGCTGTAGCGCGTCTGCCAGAAGCGTTCGTCGGCGCGGGTGCGTCCGTTCTCGATATGGGTCCTGTCGAGCGGTCGCGGAAGGTGGCGTTGGCGAGTTGTCCTTGGGTCAGGTTGGCGGCCCTGCGGAACGTGGCGAGCATTTCGCCCAGGGCGCGTCGCTGCTGGTCGATGCTCTCGGGCCATGCCGATCACTCTTCCAACCATCCAGGGGCAACTGGTCAGAGCAGCGTAACGGGTCGTGGTTGGGCAGTTGTCGCACGAGGTCACACAACGCATCCTCGGTCGGGATCTGGTTGCGCTGTGACCTACTTCGGGGTCGTGGGAGCAAGTTCGTCCAGGCGTCGCGCGATGGCCTGCCAGTCTGCGGTGACCGTCCCATCCTCGCGTCGGATCGTGACCGCGTCCGGATCCATGATGTGTGCGCTGGCATTACGAAGTGCGGCGGTGCTTGCCGAGTAGGCGGGATGTGCTCTGAGTGCGGCCTTGATCACGGGCGCTGCCAGGACCGGCATGTCGAGCCCGATGGCCTCGTTCAGCAGCCCGAGCGCCAGGGTGTCACTGATCCCTGCGGCCCACTTGTTGAGCGTGTTGAACGTGACGGGCGCGGCAAGCACAGCATCAGCGCGCGGCAGGGGATCGGGTTCTTGTGGGGTTCGGGGCTCGATCCTCAGTAACCCCCTCACACGCGCGGAAAGCGCATCGACGTCGACCCAGGTCGCCGCCGTCGGGGTGAGGATCAGACATGGTTGCCATCCGTCGTCGAGGACGTCGAGGAGTCGGTCGAGGTGTTGGACTGGCGGCGCGGCCGAAGCGATGATGTAGAGGCTCCTGGTGCTCACGCGGCGACGCCCACACGTCGCGCCAGGCTCCGCAGTCCGGGAGTGTCCTTGCGACGGTCGAGCAGCTCTGTCACCAGGCTGCCCACTCTCGGGCTGTGGCGCACGGTCTGGGGTGCGAATCGCTCTGCTTCGAGCAGGTTGATCACGGCCTCGGGATCGTTCCCGGTCCGGGTATACGCCCAGGCACTGTCGATGTGAAGCTGGCCGCGTCGACTCCTCAGCCCACGGGGGAGCAGGTCGGTGTCCACGGGCGCCGCGAGCTTGATCGCGCGCTCGGGCTGGTCAAGGTCGGCGGCAACGGATACCTCGTGTATGCGGACGTTGGTTGGACCGAACGCGGTCCAGGCTAGGTTCGCGTCTGTGCCCAGGGCGTCAGCCAGGTCCCTTGCCCGGTCGAGCCAGTCCCGCGCAACAGCCGGATCGCCTCGGCGTGCCGACGCTACCGCGCTGATCAATGCGAGCGCGCCCTTCGTAGAAGTCTGTGTGGGGCTCGACGCGCCGGCTCGCTCGAACGCTGCCGTGCTGAACTCCTCGGCCGCAGCGGCACCGCGGGTCTTCAGCACCGTGCAGGCAACCTGGTATGCGGTGGCGGAAGCAAGTTCGGGGTGTCCGGACTGCAGCGCCGCCTGGAGGGCTCGGTCGGCAGCCAGGTGTGCGAGGTGTGGGTCACCGATCTTGGTCAGCAGCTTGGCTGTGACTAGGTAGACGTGGCTGCGGGCAGTCTGCCCGGTGCGGCCTGTTCCGACGTCGGCCACCGCTGCGATGAGACCAGGCAGTTCTCGTGCGAGGCCGAGGTATTGCGCGCCTTGATAGGCGTCGTGAGCAGCCGTCACCGTCCGCAGCAGGGCCGCAGGAGGAACACTGTCCGCCGGCACGGGAAACGTCATGAGCGCCTGCCCGATCGCGGCAAGACCGCTTTCAAGGCTCGCCTTGCCCGCTGACCCAGCAGGCGGGACATCGACCGTGACCTGTGGGACGCCTCCAGTGAGGTGGCCAGCCTCGTCGACCACGGCTCCTCGCGCCGCCTCGACCGGGTTCATCACGGCGTTGTAGGTAGCCGCCGCCCACGAGGCGCCAGGAGCGATCTCGAGCGTGGGGGACCTATTCGTGCTCAACGAGTTCGCGCGCGTTCGAGCTTGTGCGAGTCGCGCTTGCTGTTCGTGCCACTGGTCGGCCTGTTTGGCGGCGGCCAGCTCGTGGAAGGCGGTCAACAGGACGCCGTTTGCCCTGACTGCGTCGTCGCATGCCTGCCAGAACCGTTCGTCAGCGCGGCCGCGCCCCTTTTCGATGTGGGTCACTGTCGAGCGGTCGCGGAACGTGGCGTTGGCGAGTTGTTCTTGGGTTAGGTTGGCGGCCTTGCGGAACTCGGCGAGCATTTCGCCCAGGGCGCGCCGCTGCTGGTCGATGCTCTCGGGTTCACGGGCCATGCCGATCACTCTTCCGGTCGTCCCAAGGGGAGCTGGCTGGTTCAGCGTAACGGCTGGTGGCTGCCGGTGCGGCGGTCGTACACACGCATCCCGACGGACGGCGGTGGGGGCCTCTGTGCCTGGTTCACAACGAGCTCTTGACGGCCGCGATCGCTGGGGTGACTTTGGCCGCGCAGTCGTCCCCATCTTCGAGCAATTGGAGATCGCCATGCGTGCACGCTTCCTCGGCAAGGACCCGCAGTCGGACATCGACAACCGCCCCACCCTGTTCGCGACCGACCGGACCGACCGTCAGACGTTCCTCGTCCAGGGCTGGAAGGTGACCGACCGCGACGCACTGGCCGACGTCGGCCAGGTCCCGGGCCACGAGGACATCGTCGAGGTACCGGTCGAGATTCTGGAGATGTACCTGGCCCACAAGGAGCAGGAGGCGAAGTCCTGACCACCTGATCCCGATTGGGCGCGACGCTGTCGCGTCCAATCTGAAAGGACCGCGGCGAGCTGCCGGCCTCGACGGGGCCAGCAGCTCGCCGATGCTCTGTCCGGGCCGCGCCGATCGGAGAGTGGGCGCGGGGGAAGCGGCCGGGCACGGTACTTCCTCAATGGCCGAGACAACATGTGGCCGCGATCACATTCAACCCTTGACGGGGCACGCCTGACGCCTGACCATTGCAGGGCCGTTTCACCTGATTTCGAGTGAGGGAGACCGTCATGCGCGTGGAGTTCCTGGGCAAGGACCCCGAGTCGAGCGACGTCAACTCGCCGACCCTGTTCGCCACCGACCGGCAGGACCGGACGTCGTACCTGGTCCAGGGGTGGCGCGTCACGGACGCCGAGGCGCTGGAGGGCGTCGGCGACATTCCGGCGCACGAGACGATCGTCGAGATCCCCGTCGAGATCATCGACCTCGCCATCCGCCACCGCCAGGAGCAAGAGGGCCGGTCCTGACTTCGCTGATCCCCTCGAGCGACCCGTCGTGGGGCGAGCTGTTCAAGACCTTCGAGCACTCGGCCTTCCGCCTCGAGGTGCGGGACACCTACAACTCGCCGGCTGAGCAGGAGCCACTGCGGCGGTACCTCGAGAACGGTGACCTGGACCAGGGGTGGCGCTCCGGCTGGTTCGAGCAGCTCGCCGAGTGGAAGCGAGCCGGCAAGCGGTTCCATCGTGTCCGCCTCGTGTCCGTCCCGCTCACCCCGTACAGCAAGTGGGGAATGCTGATCGCCGCTCGCTCGAACGAGGAGGGCGACGACATCCGCTACCTTGACCGGGCGGACGCGGGGGCTCTGCCCGACTACGACTACTGGTTGTTCGACTCCAAGCTGGTGGCCAAGATGCACTTTGGGGACGGCGACGCGTTCGTCAGCTTCGAGCTCATCGAGGACCCTGCCGTGGTGGTCGAGCATAATTACTGGCGTGACGCCGCCTGGCATCACGCCGTCACGAGAGACGAATTTGCCGCGGAACACGGTCAACAGCGCTGACGTCCGGGACGCTCGCAACGAACTGGGTGTCCGGCTGCGGGGACTACGGCGAGCTGCTGGCCTCACGGGCCGGCAGCTCGCCGCGTCACTCTCGTGGCCGCCGTCGAAGATCTCCAAGCTCGAGAACGGGCAGCAGACGCCGTCGGACGCGGACGTGCGAGCCTGGACGCTCGCGGTCGGTGCTGGACGCGAGACGGACAGCGTGCTGGCGGAGCTGCACACCCTGGAGACGCGCTACGCCGAGCTCCAGCGGCTGCTGCGTGGCGGCCAGGTCCAGGTCCAGCAGGCGGCCGCACGTCGCGAGTCCAAGACCGCACTCTTGCGGATGTTCGAGTCGACCTTCGTCCCTGGCCTCCTGCAGACCGCGGACTATGCCCGGTACCGGTTCGCCCAGAGTGCCCGGGTGTTCGGGCGACGCGTGCCGATCGAGGACGCGGTCGGTGAGCGCATGAAGCGCCAGGAGATCCTGTACGACCGCACCCGGGCCTTCCACGTCGTGATCACCGAGCCGGTCCTGCACTACGCGCTCAGCCCGCCCGACGTGATGCTGGGTCAGCTCGACCGGATCATGTCACTGGCGACGCTGCCGAACGTTCGGCTCGGCGTCATCCCGGTCGACGCGGAGTGGGCCATTGCCCCCGCGCACGGTTTCTGGGTGTACGACGATCGCCTGGTGGTCGTCGAGACCTTCGCCGCCGAGCTGAACCTCAGCCAGGCCGCCGAGATCGAGCTGTACACCAAGATCTTCGAGACGCTCGCACTTGATGCGGTATATGACCGGCGTGCGCGAACCCTTATCGCCAAAGCCGCCGACGCCGTCGAAGACCGGCTCCGCGGCAACCCAGAGACACCGGACGAGAAACTTTGAGAAACACCCTCGCCTCGACCGAACTGTGTCAATAATCTCCACGGCATGACCTCAGCGACGCAGCAGCAGACTGCGCGGCACATCGACTTAGCGGGGCCGGCGTTCGTCGTGCGGGTGAGCGACGGCACCGCGAATCTCAAGCCGAGGTTGGCACTGTCCGTGCTAGAGGCCTACCGGCTCGTGCCCCCTTCCGATCGTTCAGGGGAACTGGCCTGATCCGCCTGACGGCTGGTGGCTGCCGGTGTGGCTGTTGCACGCACATGGTGACGCACATCCGGCCCCATCCGGTTTCCTGACACCAGGCGGCAAGGGAGATTCCTGCCGCATTCAGATTCTCGAACTTCGATCGACCGGAGCACGAAATGCTGACGCCTACCCCGTACGAGTCCACACCGCGCCCGGCAGAGGTGGCGTTCCACGACGCCGCGGCCAATGAACGCCAAGCGGGCGATGCCGGCGGGTGGATGGTCGCGTTGGACGTCGACGGCACCCTCACCCATGACGGGCGGCGTGACGTGCCGGAACAGACGGCGCGTGCTGTCGCGGCGGCACGCACGGCGGGGCACAAGGTGGTTCTTGCCACGGGCAGGTCCCTGGTGGGTGTCTTGCCGATTGCGGGGAAGCTGGATCTGGCCGGGTGGGTTGTCGCGTCCAACGGTGCCGTGACCGCCCGTCTGGACCCGGCGGCTCCCGGCGGGTACACGCTCGCTGCTCGGGACGTGCAGGCTCTGGACGTCGGGCCGGTGCTCACCGCGGCTTTGACCGCGCGGCTGCACAGCCTGCAGGTCGCCGTCGAGGAGATCGGGTGGGGCTACCACGTGACCTCAGAGTTCGAGCCCGGGCTACTCAGCGGCCAGCAGGATGTGGTTCTGGCCGGCGAACTCATGGAACTTGCCTCGCCGCGGGTCGTGCTCCGTGCACTGGGCGTGAGCGCCCTCGTCGGCCCACTGCGTGCCGTGGGCCTGACCGTGACGCCGGTGGACGCGAGCTGGCTCGATGTCACCCCTGGTGGGGTGTCCAAGGCGACCGCGCTCGAGACGGTCCGCACGCGGCTAGGAATCCCGACGCAGCGCACGATCGCGGTGGGGGACGGCGCCAATGACATCGAGGCGCTGGTCTGGGCGGCTCGTGGTGTGGCGATGGGTCACGCCAGCCAGGCCGTGCGCGAGGCCGCCGACGAGATCACCGGGACCATCACCGAGCGCGGCGTGATCGCCGTCCTCGAGTCGCTCCCGGCACCCCGGTCCTTGTCGACGGGTGAGCTGGCCACCGAGCCGATCACGGTGGGGCCAGCGTGATGAGCACAGGGATCCCAGCTGGGCTGGTGGACCAGATCCGCGCCCGGGTCGGGGAGTGGATCAGCCCCACCGGTCGCGCCTCCGTCCGGGGCACGATGGCCGAGACCGGGCCGGTACTGGCCACGTGCGAGGTCTGGGCCACCGTCCCGGGCGGCCCCTGGGGGTTTGTCATGGACCTGCCCGCAGGTGTGGGCGTCACGCTGCTTGACATGGAGCGCGCGATCATCACCGCCGGATACACCTACCCGCTCACGCCCGAAGACCAGCCCGTCTGGCACGTGGAGCACAGCCGCACCACCACCTACACCCTCGACGTGAACCGGCCCAGCGCATGACCAGCCACACCTGCGAACTGAGCGGACGGACGCGTCGTTGCAGGCCCCAGACGTCCAATGCTCTGTGGTCACACCAGGGCTGGCTGTGCCGAGGCGGCGTCGTTCGCCGCTGAGGCAGCCTCCATCGCCCGGCCGGTGACGTGCGGAGAAACCGTCACCGGCCGGGTCCCAGAAGTCATGCAAGAAGTCATCAAGGAGGCCCGAGATGGGCGCGCTATCTGGACGAGAGTCCGACCAGCCGATGGAGAACCCGGTGCCTGCCGCTGCGACGCCGGTTGGTGCTGTGGCTGACCTGGACTTGCGCGTGGACGAGGTCTTGACGAAGATCCTGGACCGGTTGGGTCCGGGACGGATCGAGCAGGCCACGGTCACGGGCTCGCTGCTTCTGTTTCCGTGTCGATTGGAGCTGGGGGAGCAGATCGCGCGGGAGCTCGGGCTGGACCTCCCGCTGGATCATCCTCGGTCGATTCCTGGGTACACGATCTGGTCGGGCCAGTACCTGGGTGTGGACGTGCAGGTGCGGGCCAGTCTGCGCGCGCCGGTGGGGAGTGGATCGTGATCGCCACGCACCACCGCCCTGAACACCCCGACCCCGGGCCCCGTTTGTCGACGCGCAGGCCGGTGCAGGCGGCACAGTCGCTAGCCGACGGCGAGATCGCCCGTTTGCTGCTGGAAGTCGAACTGACGCTGACCGGCAAGAGTTCCTGGGACCAGGTCGCCAAGCTGTTGAAGGCAACCGGCGAGCTGGCGGACCGGTCGGCGAGTGCTGGCTTGTTCTATGGTGCGCCGGCGCTGAGCTTTGCTCTGGACAGCACTGGTGCGCAGGGCCGTGTGCGATGGGCGCAGGAGCTGGACGGTCTCGACCAGGTCCTGGTGGAGCTGACCGACGAGCGGCTGGACGCGGCGGACGCGCGGGCCGAGACCGGTGCCCCGCTGTGGGGTAGCGAGTTTGATCTGATGACCGGGCTGACCGGGCTCGGGGTGGTGCTGCTGCGCCGGACCGTGCACGCCAGCGCCGAGCACGCCAGGCACCGCCAGGAGTTGGCGGGCGCGCTGTCGCGAGTCTTGAAATATCTTGTGGCCTGCGCGCGCAACGCGATGGTGGGGGAGGTACCGGTCCCGGGGTGGTGGAGCGCCGAGACACCGGGGCCGGGCATGCCGGTCGGTCACCCGTTAGGTGGGCACGTGGATCTCGGGATGGCCCGGGGCGGTGCGGGTGTGCTCGCGCTGCTGGCCGCCGCCTACCGCGCCCGGCACAGGGTGCCCGACCACAAGGCCGCGATCGGGCAGATCATCGCGTGGTATGCCGTGTGGCGGCAGGAGACCCGGGACCGGGTGGTGTGGTGGCCTGCCCGGTTGACGCTGGAAGAGGTGCGGGCCCGGCGGGTGCATCAGGCGGGGCCGGGGGAGCCGACCTGGGCTTTCGGCACGGTGGGGATTGCCCGGGCGTTGCAGATGGCCGCGATCGCGGTGGGCGACGCTGAGGGGCAGGTCGCGGCTGAAGATGCGATCGCGTCGTTCCTGACCGCGCGGGAGCTGGACCGGATGAAGGAGCCGGACCTGTATGCGGGGACCGGGGGCATGTACCTGACGGTGCTGCGCGCCGCCGAGGACGCCGAAGACTTTCGTCCGCGGGGCGTCCCGGGAGTCTCGATGCTGTTCGACCGGCTGGGGATGCCCGCCGACGCGGTGTCCCGGACCAGCCGTGTCCTGCCCGACCCGCAGGACACGGAGTTCCTGTACGGGCGGTTCGGCACCAAGCTGGTATTCGAGTCCCTGCAGCGCCGGGCGACCCCGGTCGGTGGGGCCGACGGTGTGCTCGGCATCGGATGGGCCGAGCCATGACCACGACCGGTCGTCGACGCGCCCTCCCTGGGCCAGGGGGACGCGATGGCCGTCCATCAACCGGTCGAGGTCGGGCTGTTGGAAGGCGTCGTAGAGCGACCCGGGTTGGGCGGTGGCGGGTTGACCGGCGAGGTGCTGACGAGTTGTGGGACGCGGTCGAGGCGGCCCGCGACCACTCGGATCGGAGCCCTGGATCGAATCCGTGCTGAGTCCGGCGCGCGGAGCGCGGCTGACTGCGGTGGTGTCTCGGCGTATGAAGCCTGGTGATGAGGGGAGAGACCTGGTGGTGAACGAGGCGTTTCGGCGGCGGCGTGCAGCGCTCGTCTCGCGGGAGGGTACCGGAGTTGCGATGTCCCGGTCCGAGCTGGCCGCCGCCGTCAACGAGTACCTGGCACGCACGGGGCGGGGCGCTCCTGTGGATGCCAAGACGATCGGCCGGTACGAGCGCGGGACGATCCGCTGGCCGCGGGCGGAGCGTCGTCGGGCCTTGCGCACAGTGATGATGGTCGACACGGATGCTGAGCTCGGGTTTTCCCGGCCCTGGCCGGAGCAGCAGACCGGATTCGGGCTGTCCTCCTCCGAAAGGACAAGCGCTACTGCTGGTCAACGACCGGACCCTGGGCAGGCCATCGGCCGTGGCACCGGCCCGGTCGTCGGCGAGGTAGTCGGGAACATCGTGATCACCCTTGACACTCCCGGGGTGGATGGCGCACGGCCAGGCATGGGTGCCCGCCCCGTGGTCCGGGCCCATTTGGTGGGTCCCGCCGAACAGGCGACCGGCCCTTCTGCGGGTGGTGAGCTGGTCACGATTCGGCTCGAAGTCGTTATGCCAAACCGCCTCGGACTCGACCACATTGGGTCTGGTCGCACGGAACCTGGTCCTACCGGGTCGGATCGCGGTGAGGTTCCCCCGACCTGATGTTCTTCCAGAGCGCGCGGATCGTCCGCACGGCTCCCCGGACGTCCTGGTCGGGAACCACCACCGGACGGAGGTCCGCGTCGAGCACGTCGAGCGCCCAAGTCTCGACGTTCACCCGTCCGTCCGTTCCGGGGACAACTGAGATCACCACCCAGGGGACATCCGGGTCCACGTAGGTCAGGAGCGCGCCCCGGTAGGTGTGCGCGAGCACGCCGCCTCGCTGACGCCGTGCGATCTTCTCGATCTTCCTGTTGGAGGGGCTGTGGAGTTGTCCTTGCGGTTCCTGATCACATTCAGCTCCTCACGCCCGGTCAGACCGGCGAAGACGCATGGTCGATCGCGTGCTGGTACCGGACGGGTAGACGGTCGGCGTTGCTAGCCCACAAGGACAGCCCGGTGCCCAGGTCGTCAGCAGGGACGGTGAGCTGCATTCCGGGCAGCCGGTTCACGGCCCGGTCGACGGCGGCCTCCACCACGATCCGGGAGAAGCGGTGGGCTGGGCAGCGGTGTGGCCCGGCGCCGAACGCGAGGGACGCGCGGGAGGTGCTGGACCAGATCGGGTCGATGCCCACACTGGTGTACGGGTCAAAGGTGTCGGTGTGTTTGTCGAGGGTGGCGTGGGCTACCGCGGTCACGATCGCGTCGCCTTTGCGCAGCAGCCGGCCGCCTAGGACGACGTCAGCCGTGACATACCGGGGCGGTGTGAAGCGCACCGGCGACTTGCGCACCAGTACCCAGTCCAGGGTCTCGGGGATGTCCAGGCGCCCCCTGCGCACCCATGTGGCCAGGCCGCGGTCGCTGAGGATCTTTTCCAGGGTGGTCGTGGTGTAGGCGACGGCCATCTCGAATCCGGCGGACAGGATCATCTGCGCCGTGTCGCGCAGCTCGTCGCGGTCCAGGTACCGGTAGTCGTGGTCCGGGTACGTGCCTGGACCTCGCCCGGGCACCGGGTCCTGCCAGTGCATCAGGCCGGTGAGCATGTCCTGATCCGCGGGAGCGTCCCGGCGGGCCTCGATGTGGAAGTAGAGCATGTCGTACAGCTCGTCGAACGCCGGTCCCGCGGCCTCGGTGTAGGAGAAGATGGCCTTGGCCAGGTCCCCGAGCTTCAGGGCATCCTCGTCGTCGAACTCGTACATGTAGGCCACGGCCAGGGCGGGGACGAACGCTGTGTAGTTGGCGACCAGGTCTGTCTCAGTGCCGCGCTTGACGATGCGGTCGAGCATGCGGTCGCACATCTGCCGGACGTAGCGGCCCAGCGCTTTCTCGTCGACCTCGGCGAACACGTGGTCGACCGCCGCGCGCAGCCGCTCGTGATGCCACCCGTCGGTGTAGTACGCGTTGGCGCGTGGGGAGCAGAACGCCGCCAGGCCCGAATACGGTGGCACGCGCCCGTCGAAGAACGCGGGCCAGTTCGGCTCTTCGGGTGTGCCGACGTCCCGGGTGAAGGTCGCTGGGCTGCGCAGGATGTCCATGACGTCGTCCCAGTCCATCGCGAGCCAGGCAGGCACGCCAGGGATCAGGTCGACCGCAGCGATCGGGCCCCACTCGGCCCGCAGTTGGGGGTAGATGTCCTGCTTGGACATGATGGCCGTGACCAGGTCGGTCAGGCCGGCCGCGTCGTCCAGGCGCACGTGAGGATCCCGGACAGGTGACTCGGTTGGCATCGGTGGTCGCTCTCGTGAGGTTCTCTCGTGAAGTGGGTCGCCGCCCCTCGCATCGCGTGCAAGGGGCGGCGCATAGCTGGTGACACCGAGCCCCGCGGGCTCAGTTCTTCGGGGCGATCGACACCAGCACCCGCTTGTAGCCGTTGGTGATGAAGCCGTCGTTCTTCGGGATGGCTGCCGGGTTTTCCTCCAGCTCCATCCGGAACCGGTTGAACAGCATGGGCAGCACGGTCTCGGCCTCCAGGAGCGCCAGAGCGGCCCCGGGGCAGCGGTGCGGCCCGTACCCGAACCCGAGATGCGCCTTGTTGTTGGCGCGGCTCGGGTCGAACTCGTCCGGCCGGTCGAACACCGACGGGTCGCGGCCGGTGCCGGCGAAGGACAGCAGGATGGCCTCGCCCTTCTTGATCATGACGCCGGCGATCATGACGTCCTCGTCAGCCACGAATCGCAATGGGACGTTCGCCGCTGGCGACGCGTAGCGCATGACCTCGTCCAGGACGGCGCGCCAGGTGATCTTTCCTGCCAGGACGTCGGCCAGCACCTGGGGGTGGCTGAGCAGGAGAACGATGGCCTGGTCCAGCAGGTTCACCGTGGTCTCAAAGCCCGCCACGATCGTGATCCGCACTGTCTGGGCGACCTCCGCCGCGGTGTACGTGTCGCCGTCGATGTTCGCGTGGACCAGGTCGCTGATGAGGCGTCCGTCCGGGTTGGCGCGCTTGCGCTCGATGAGTGTGTCGATCGCGACGAGCAGTCCGACAAACAGTTGGCCGAGCTCGTCGGGGTCGATGTCGGTGTCGAACAAGGCGTCAGCCCCTGCCTTGATGGCCGGGAACAGGTCGTCGTCGACGCCGAGCAGTTCTCCGATCACGGCGATCGGTATCGGCAGGGAGAACAGCTCGTGCAGGTCCACGTTCCTGAGCTGGCGCCGCCTGAGCACGCGCCGCAGCAGCCTTCGGAGCCAGCGGTACCCGCGTCCGTTGATTGAGCGGCCCAGCGAGACGTCACCCAGGGCGTCGGCCGTGATCTTCTCGATGCTCGGTGCGAGCGCGGAGATGCGGCGCGCCCTGAAGCCGGGGGCCATGAGCTTGCGCAGGCGCTGGTGCTCGGCCCCGAACGCACTGAACATCGCGGCGTCGACGACCCACGGGAGAACCGGCGAGTCCGGCGGCACGTTCCCCGCGCGCAGGTCGCCCCAGTGCGCGGCGCCGTCTCGGGATATCTGCTTGTGCCTACCGACTTCCGTGACCGCGTCGTGGCCGGTGACCATCCAGGCCAGCAGGCCACCAGGCAGCCGCACATGCGTCACCGGACCCTGGGCCCTCACGACCTCCAGGTCGGCGTAGATATCCGGACCCAGCTCGTGGGCATCGGGCTCGATCGTGTCGGTCGGTGTCGCCATGTTTCAGCACCCTTCGGTCGCCGAATAGTCACTCGATAATGCAGATCTGACGCATATGAAAGCGGACGGCCATCATGAGCGAAAGGGCATATCCACAAATGCCCCGGGGCATATTCGAATATGCCCCCGTGCGCGTCCGACAGGCATCAGGTGATTGAGCGAGACAACCAACGGCGTCCGGGCGACGCGACCGATCGAGCATCGAGTACGGAGAAGTGCGCCGTGAGAACCGGAACGGCACGACCCAGGCGGTCCAGGTCACGCCCCCTGGGGGACTCCCTCGGCCAGCACGTCGAGAAAACGCCCCAGAAATTCCCCTGAAATGCCCATCGATATGCCCTGTGCAGAGAGTCGCTTATCGGGTGAGATAGAGCCCGCGTCCCTGACGGGGCTCTGTGTAGTCGTTTTCGCTGCAAGGGTGTGCCGGGGGCACAGCACTCGGCCGATCAGCTTCAGACCCCTCCGGGCAAGGCCCACACCAAGCCCTGTTGCGTTCGGCCGTTGTCTCGACCCCCGGCCCAGACAGGTCCGACCTGCACCACGCGAGCGCCGACCGCGCCGCCGCCATGCTCCAGGACACCCTGCCCGGACCAGAGGAGTAACGCTGATGCCCGAGACCGGGACCCACGACGTCGCACCGAGAAGGCCCAAGGCGATCAAGGCCGCCGCGCCCAGCCCAACCCATCGCGGCCAACAAAAGGGGCCCAGGGCATGCGAGTAAGCATCGTCGTCGCGGTACGAGGCAACAACGACGCCCTGAAAGGGTTGTCGCAGGCGATCGGTGCACAGGACTGGCCGACCACCGACCTTGAGGTGATCGTCGTGGACAACCACCCCACGCCGGTCTTGCCGCCCGCGCACAACCGCCCGGGGCAGCCGACCTATCGAGTAGTCCACGAGCGTCGAGCGGGACTGTCGCGAGCACGGAACACCGGGATCGCCCATGCGAACGGCCAGGTCATCCTGATCACCGATCCCGACGCTCGCCCCGAACCGTCCTGGATATCCAGGATGGTCCGCGCCCTGGAAAACACCGGAGCCTACTGCGCCGGCGGACGAGTCGAGGCGCACTTTACCGACGACAGCACCAGCACGGACGTACCACCCGACGTACTCCAGCTCTTCGTGCCCCCGACGTGGCCGCAAACCACCACCAAACTCGTCGCGCCCTACTGGGTCGTCGGCTGCAACCTCGCCATCCGCCGCGACCCGCCACCTCGGTTCGACACCCACCTCGGCGTCACCGGCAACCGGCACCTCAGCTGCGAAGAACTCGAGCTCACCGTGCGCGCCCAGCAGGACGGCCACCTGGTCGTCGTGGTCCCGGACGCCGTCGTCCACCGCGCGATCCACCCGACCGACCTGACCCCCGCCGCGATCCGTTCCCGCGCGTACTGGCACGGCGTCTCGGTGGCACGGCTACTCGCGATCCACCCCGACGCCGACATCTACGACAGCTACCGCCTGCGCGACGCCCTGACTCCCGCACGGCTGCGCACCCGCGCCGGGCGGACCAGCGCAGTCGCCGACATCGCACGGGTCCTTGGACTACAGGCCGAACGACTACTCCTGGCCACCGCAAGGCTCACGAGCAAGACGACCGACGAGGCCACGAAGGAGAAAGCGCTCCATGGGTGACGCACCGACCACGCTAGGAATCAACCTCGGTCACGACGGCGGCGCCGCCCTCATCGCCGGCGACCAGATCATCGCTATCGCCGAAGAACGCCTCAACCGCACCCGCTACAGCCGCGGCTGGCACGCCTCCTGACGCACTCTCCTGACTGAGTACACCGATGAGACCGCGCGAGCCAGCAAGTTCATCGCCAGGACCTGTATCCCGAGGCCCATCACGAGCGAGGGCGAGGCGGTAAGGGCCGAGAAGGTTCGGCGCACGCTGTGGCATCGTCGCGATCGACCGCGCACAGGACGGCATCCTGGTGCAAGAACCGGAGGTCACCAACCTGGTCACCAGCGACCAGCGCGCGCTCCACGGCGTCGAGAAGGCGAACTCCTCCGCGGAGGCGGGATCCGGCGTCAACCCTACTCAGGCGGCGGGCTGACTCGAACGGCTCGCTGGCGGTCGACGAGACCCTCGCCGACCGCCAGGACCGCGGTCAACCCACAGCGGGGAGCGGGGCGACCTTGCCGACAACGAGTTGGTTGACGGACCGTAGGACCAGCGGACCTACGAGGGCCGCCGGGTCGAGCGGCTCCGGCGACGTGACGTGGAACGTGACGCTCTCGCCAGGGAGAAGGTCGACGAGCATGTCGTCGACGACGGCACCGGGGTGGACCTTGTCGGCGAGCAGCGCCAGCCCGCGCACGAGGGCACCCGCTGTGACGTGCACGCGCGCACCGTCGTCGGTCGTCGTGACCTCCACCTGCAGATCGGGGTCGGCCAGGGCGCTGTCGCGTGGCTCGGCGTAGTACCAGACGGCGGTGGCATCACCGAGGGTCGCAATGAGGATCTCCGACGCCGGGTCGACGGCCTCCGCGACGTCGTCGGGCACCGTGACCGTGCTGGTGCCGCGCGGGCCGACCTTGACCGAGAGGGTCGTCTGCGCGAGCTGGGTGCCGTCATACCTGGAGCGACGGACCACGAGGCCACCAGCCCAGGCATCCGGCGAGTCGTTGACCACCGCCACGACCAGGCTCCGCCCGTCCTCCTCGATCCCGTCCTGCGCCCCGGTCCCCACGGTCCGGGGCTGCACCGTCAGGAGGCGGTCGGCATACGCGTGACGCAGTGCGTAGAGCAGCGGCTTGGCCCGCCCGCCGCCGTCCACTGCCGCCCACGAGGTGACCGGCCAGCAGTCGTTGAGCTGCCAGACGATCGACCCCGAGCACATGGGGCTCCAGGAACGGAGGTGCTCGACGCCCACCTGGACGGCCGTGGCCTGGTTCCACGACATGGCCCAGTGCCAGTCGTCCATGTCGTCGGGGAGCGGCAGATGCGCCACGAGACCGTCCGTGAGCTTGTCGTTTCCATTGGCGGCCTTCTGGTGCACGAGCATGCCGGGCGACTCGGGCGTCAGCGGGTCGTCGCTGATCGCGCGGGTCAGCGTGGACCAGGTCGGTGGCCCCTGCCAACCGAACTCCGCCATGAATCGCGGCACGGTATCGCGATAGCGCGTCCAGTCCTCGCGGTTCCACACCTCCCACGAGTGCATCGACCCGTGGTCAGGATCGTTCGCGGGTACGCGGAGGCTGCCCGACCACGGGCTCGACGGCGTGTATGGCCGCGTCTCGTTCAGCTCGGCGAGAACACTGGGCAGCAGCTCGGTGTAGTAGCCGAGGCCCCAGTTCTTGCCGTCGAGCCGCTTCTCCCAGCCCCACGCCTTGATGCCCCAGATGTTCTCGTTGCTGCCGTTCCACAGCACGAGGCTGGGGTGAGCAGCAAGCCGCGCGACATTGTCCCGCGCCTCGGCATCGACCTCGGAACGGAGCGCTTCGTCCTCGGAGTAGGCCGCGCACGCGAACGCGAAGTCCTGCCACGTGAGGATGCCTCGCTCGTCGCACAGGTCGAAGAAGTCGTTGGACTCGTAGATCCCGCCTCCCCACACGCGTAGGAGGTTGATGTTCGCCTGCTCGGCCTGGGCGATCCGCTGCGCGTACCGCGCGCGATCGACGCGGTGGAAGAACACGTCGTCGGGGATCCAGTTGGCGCCCTTGACCCACACGGGTTGGTCGTTGACAACGATCGTGAAGGACGTGCCGTGCTCGTCGGGGACCATGTCGAGGCGCACCGAGCGGAAGCCGGTCCGGCCGGCCCACTGGTCGAGCGGCTCCCCGCCCGGCGCAGCGATCGTCACTTCGACGTCGTAGAGCGGCTGGTCGCCGTGTCCGCGCGGCCACCACAGCGCGGCGTCGTGCACCTCGAGGTGCACGACCGCGGTGCTCGCCCCAGGCTCCAGACTCGCGGTCGCCCTGTGCTCGGTGCCGTGCCCGCGCAGTAGCACCGTGGCCTCGAGCGGGCCTGTGGCGGCGTGGCGCTCGATGTCGAGGTGGACCGCGAGCCGGCCGGTCGACGCCGCCCCGCCGTCCGCCGTCGTACCGCCGGCCAGATCCGCCGTCGCGAGCGGGCGAACCGACGCCAGCCGCGCGGTGTGCCACGACTCGAGCCGCACGGGTCGCCAGATACCGACCGTCGCCGCGTCGATGCCCCAGTCCCAGCCGAAGTTGCACGCGGCCTTGCGGATCGCGTTGAACGGGTGCTTGTTGACATGCGGCAGGTAGCTGAGCGCAAGGGACTCGCGGTCCGCATATCGCACGGGCGACGCGAACGACACGACGAGCTCGTTGTCGCCCTCTTCCAGCAGGTCTGCGACCGGGACGCGGTACGTGCGGTGCTGGTTGCGGGTCTGCGCCACCTCGGTGCCGTTGAGCAGCACCGTCGCGACGGTGTCGAGGCCGTCGAACACGAGATCGTGATGGTCCGCGCCGGGTGTGTCCTGCGCGGACCACGGGAACGTCGTGCGGTACTCCCAGTCGCAGCGACTGACCCAGGCGACCAGACTCTCGTGGTCGTCGAGATAGGGGTCGGGGATGAGACCGGCGCCGAGCAGGTCCGTGTGGATGCTCCCGGGCACTGATGCGGGGACCTCGACCACCCTGACGTGCTCCGCGACCGGCCCGCCCACGGCACGCACGGTCCATCCTTCATGCAGCTCGCGTCGCGCGATCGTCGCCGGCAGCCCGGCAAGGAGAGTAGGCGTCACTTGGTGGCTCCTGAAACTAGTCCGTTGTAGATGTGGCGTTGCAGCAGCAGGAAGGCGACAAGGGTGGGGATGATGACGAGCACCGTTCCCGCAGAGATCACTTCCCACTGAGCGCCGAAAGGGCCCTTGAAGCGAAACAGCGACGTGGAGATCACCCCGAGGTCGCGTTTCGGCATGTAGAGCCAGGGCAGGTAGAACTCGTTGTAGATCGCGATTCCCTTGATGATGACGACGGTCGCGATGGCTGGTCTTAGCAGCGGGAACACGATCCGCGCGTAGATCGTCAGGCGGTTCGCGCCATCGAGCATCGCCGCCTCGTCGAGCGATCGCGGGATCGCCTTCATGAACTGCAGGAAGATGTAGATCGAGATGATGTCGGTCCCCATGAAGAGGACGATCGCGGCCCAGCGAGTGTTGAACAGGCCGAGCCCGCTGACGATCTGGAACGTGGCGACCTGCGTCGTCACGCCGGGCACGAGTGTCGCGAGGAGGAATGCCCCGACCACGAGCCTGCGCCCGCGGAAGTCGAACCGGTCGATTGCGTAGGCCGTCATGGTCCCGATGAGGATCGTCCCGACGAGCGAGAGCACGAGGATGATCGTCGTGTTCACGAAGCCCTGGATCATGCCACCTCGCGTGAACGCGGTGACGAAGTTCTCGAGGTTGAGCCAGTTCGTCGGGGGGTCGAGGGGCCCGCTCTCGCGGAACTCGGCCTGCGTCTTGAACGAGGCCATGAACACGGTCACCAGCGGCAGGACGGCGACGAGGCACGCGGCCATGAGCGATGCGTACTTCAGTGCCTTGCCGAGCGGACCGAGCAGGTGAGGCATCAGGGGTGGGGTACGGCTGGGGGTCGTGCTCATGTGAGCTCACCTCCGTTGTCGGGCAGGAGTCTGCGCTGGAGCCACGCGATGACGAGCACGATGATCAGCAGGACCACGGCCATTGCCGACGCCAGGCCTACCTGGGAGAACGTGAAGGCCGTGTTGATCGTCTGGATGACGAAGGTCGAGGACCCGTTCGACCCACCGGTCATGATGAACGGCATCTCGAACACGGAGAGCGCTCCGGAGACGGCGAGAACCGTCGACAGCCCGATGATCCGTTGGATGCCGGGCGCGATGATGTACCGGAACTTCTGCCAGGAGTTCGCGCCGTCGAGGTCGGCCGCCTCGTACTGCTCGTTCGGGATCGACTGGATCGCGCCGAGGAACAGCACGAAGTTCAAGCCCATGTACCGCCACACGCTCGTCGCTGCCAGCGAGACGTTGACGAGCGATGGGTCACCGAGCCACAGCGGCGGATCGGCGAGGCCGAACGTCGCCAGTACGGCGTCGAGCGTGCCGCCGGGCCGGAAGAAGTAGAGGAAGACCAGCCCGATCGCGACGCCGTTGATGAGGTAGGGGAAGAAGATGATCCCCTTGAACCACGTCCGGAACCGGGTGTTGAAGCTGAGGACCGTCGCGAAGTACAGCGCGAGCACAAGCTGGATGAACGCCCCGCCGAGGTAGTACAGGCTGACCAGGAACACCCGGAAGATCTCCGGACGCGTGAAGATCTCCACGTAGTTCTGCCAGCCCACGGGTTCCTTGACCGGGTCCAGCCCGTCCCACGACGTGAAGCTGTACCAGACCATGTTCGCCATGGGAACGTAGGTGAACAGGGCGAGCAGCCCCACCGGGGCCAGCAGGAACAGCCAGGGCGTGATCCGCCAGCCGCCCTTACCCAGCCCGCCGGTGGCCCGTGGTCTCGCTTGCGAGCGTGCCGCGCGCACCACGTCGAGCGCTTCGGCATCATTAATGACCGCGGCCATCGCAGTCGCCTCCTTCAATGCATCGGGGATCGGCTCGTCGTGGCCGGCCGGCCCGTTCGACAGGCCGGCCCCGCGTGGGCTGCGTCAGCCGACGACCTCGGCGCGGGCAGTGGCCCAGCGGTCGTTGAGGTCTGCGAAGGCGGACGCCTTGTCCCCGTCCGCCGCACCACGGGCGACGTCGACGAACGCGCGGCGATACTGGTCGCCGCTGAGATCGATCTCGGCTGCGGTGTAGATGTCCGAGAGCAGGCTTTCCTCACCTTCAGGGGCCGGGGCGAGCTCGACCTCCTCGACGCCGAACTCCTCGAAGTCCTGGAGTGTCGCCGGCGACTGGCCATCGACCTGCGGGGCGAGGCCGCCTTGGCTGTCGGCGAAGCCGGACTCGTCGAGGAACCAGTACAGCCATGCCTCCGCGGCCTCCTTGTTCTCGGAGTTCTTGCTGATCCCGATGCTGTAGTCGCCCCCGACGGTCGAGTGGAACTTCCCGTCGGTCTGCCATGGCATGGGCCAGAACCCGATGTCTTCGCGCGGCTTGCCTGCCGCCTCCGCGGCGTCCTGCAACTGCGTGACCGACCAGGATCCGAGCACCATCGTGCCGACCTGACCGGTGCCGATGAGGTTCTTCGACTCCTCCCAGTTGGTGGTGGTCGGGTCGGGCTCCGACAGACCCGCCTCGACGATGTCGAACAGCAGCGAGTCGATCGCGTACTGCTCCATCCCCTCGGTCCATGGCGCGTTCTGCTCGGTGCGCAGGTTGACCCCTTCCGGGCCGTCGATCGTGCCCTGGTTCGACTGCCAGCTGGAGAGCGGCCAGCCGTCGGCGTAGTTCGTGTAGTAGGGGATCGCCTCGGGTGAGGTCTCCTTGATCGCGCTGAGCGCGTCGAGGAACTCCTCGGGCGTCGCGGGCGGCTCAGTGATCCCCGCCTTCTCCCAGACGGGCTTGTTGAGCACGTAACCCATCGCCGTACCGAACGTGGCGATCCCGTAGGCGTCCCCCTCGAAGGCGCGCTGGTGGATGAAGCGGTACTTCTCCCCGAGCTCGTCAACCGACCCGAGCGGCTCGAAGAAGGTCGCCAGCTGGTCGGGGTCGACGGCGTTGGGGATCAGCAGGACGTCGCCGTAGTCGCCTGAGTTGAGGCGGACGGTCACGTCGCCCTCGTAGTCGGTTAGTGCCTCGAACTCGACGTCCACGGCGGGGTACGTCTTCTGGAACTCGGCGACGTAGTCCTCAAGCACCGTATCGACGATGTCGGTGCGATTGGTCAGGACGGTGATCGTCCCGGACGGGCCGTCACCTTCGCCGCCCCCGTCGTCGGAGCCGCCTGAACAGGCCCCGAGCACGAGCGCCGCCACGGCGGCGGCGCTCGTGGCACCAAGAATGTGCCTCTTTGTCATCTCGATCTCTCGCTCTCGTCGTCCTTGACTGCTGCGATGTTCAGCACCGGGTCGTCCTGCGCACGACGGCGCCACATGCAGCGCTTGAGCCATCTGACCGCTCCAGCCCGTCAGAATCCTTTGCAGGGGCCGATTCCATTTAGTGAAGCGCTTAAGTTTGTGTAAGTCAACGCCCCGTCGTCGCGGTTAGATCCGGTCAGGGACCGACGTAGCGCGCCGTCGTCCCGCGCGGCCGTAGCGTGGGCGTCGAGTCGAGGAAGCTGCCGCCCTTTGCACCCTCGATGCGGTCGAAGAGCCGACGAGCGACGTGCGCACCGAAACTCGTCACGTCATGACTCAGCGCAGACAGGCGTGGGTAGGTCGCGACACACAAGGGCGAGTCGTCCCAGGCGATGATCGACAGCTCCGCTGGGACCAGGATGCCGAGCTCGTTGGCGACACCGAGGCCCGCCAGCGCCATGACGTCGTTGTCATAGATGATCGCTGTCGGGCGGTCCGCTCGGGTCAGGAGCGTGCGCGTGGCACCAGCGCCCTGGTCCGGGGTGTAGTCGGTCCGGCCGATCTGTCCTTCCTCCCCCAAGCGTGCCGTCTCGTCGCGAAAGGCGTCGTCCCGGATCTGGGTGTGGCCAAAGCTCTTGACCCCTGACACCCGGGCGATCCGTCGGTGCCCCATGGCGTGCAGATAGCGCACGGACTCACGCATCGCGGACGCGTCGTCGGTCCATACGCTCGTGAGGCCGCCGGCAAGCACGGGATCGCCCACCAGGACCGCCGGGATGGAGTCGGGCTCGGTCAGCCAGGGCACGCGCGGGTCGTCTAGCCGCAGGTCGACCGTGACGACTCCGTCGACGCGCCGGGCCGCGCGCCACTTGCGGTACGCGCGCATCTCGGCTTCGAGGTCGGGCACGACCTGAAGGAGCAGGCCGTAGGACCGCTTGGCGAGCTCGGACTCGATCCCCGCGATGAACTGCATGTAGAACGACTCGAAGCCGAGAGTGTTGGGATCGCGGGCGAGAACGAGCCCGACGGTCTCCGTCCGTGCACCGGAGAGCGACCGTGCGGCTGAGCTGGGCTCCCAGCCGAGCTCGCCGGCGATCGCCAGGATTCGCGCCCGGGTATCGGCTGACACGCCGGGCCGGTCGTTGAGTGCGTAGGACACCGCGCCGGTGGACACGCCTGCGCGCTGCGCGATGTCCGCGATGGTGATTCGTCGCAAGTGCAGCCCCTTCGAGAGTCGTGAGGCAAACAGCCTACTGAAGCGCTTTATCGATCGAGCACCGGCACGCCCACGCGCCGCTCTGGCTCGCTGCCTTCCGAAGCTCGCCCGGCCTGTCAGAGCGGCCATGCCTGGTCCTGCCGGACGGTACTTTCCAGATTTTCCAACACATTAAGCGGTTCAGGCCAAACGGTAGACAGGGCCGTTTCGCACGGTCTAGCCTGCCGACGGCACGCACCATCCAAGCAATGACGCGGAGGACAGATGAGTGACCATGACCACGCACGCCACGTCGCGCGTTCCTCGCCAGCCTGGCGCCGCCGTCGGCTCCGGGCCCAGTTGGGAGCCGTGGCCTCAGTGGCGGCTCTCACAGCGGCCCTCGTCGTGACGCCGGCTGCGCCGCCCACGGCACAGGCCTTTCCGCCCGGCAGCAAGCAGGCGGTGATCGACTACCTGCACTCCATCACCGGCTCGTCGGTCGTCTCGGGCCAGCACAACAAGGAGCCGGCGACCCTGCCGGGGCAGTACACGCAGCAGGTCAAGGACATCACGGGGCAGTACCCGGGGTTGTGGGGCGGCGACCTGATGTTCCGTGCCGACGATGCAGCGAACCGGCAGCGCGTCGTGGACAAGGCGAAGACTGAGTGGGCGAACGGCTCGCTCGTCGCGCTCACCTGGCATGCCTGCTCCCCGACTGTCGGGTCGACCTGCGAGTTCGACGGCGGCGTGAAGAAGCAGATCAGCCAGGGCGACTTCGATCAGATCGTCACAGGCGGCACGGGGCTCAACCAGACGTGGCGCCAGCGAATGGCGGAGGTCGTGCCCTACCTCCGTCAGCTGCGCGACGCCGGCGTCCCCGTGCTGTGGCGGCCCTTCCACGAGATGAACGAGACCTGGAACTGGTGGGGCGCACGTCCCGGCGGGAACGGCGGCGCGAAGATCTACCAGCAGATGAAGGACTACTTCGACGCGCAGGGCCTCGACAACCTCATCTGGGTGTGGAACGTCCAGGACAACCCCGCAGGGAACTGGGCGTCCTACTACCCCGGCCACGCGTACGTCGACGTGGTCAGTCTCGACGTCTGGTACAAGGGCCATCCGAGCCAGTCGGACTACCAGCAGATCCAGTCCATAGCCGGCGGCAAGCCCATCGCGATCGGGGAGATGGGCAAGGTGCCGAACGACGCGCTCCTGACGAGCCAGCCGCGCTGGAGCTACTTCATGATCTGGTCCGAGCAGCTGCGCGGCAGCAACTCGGACGCCGAGATCCGGTCCGCGTACTTCCACCCACGCGTACTCAACCAGGGCGAGGTCCACGTCGAGTCGGGCGGAGGCCCACCGGACCCAGCCTCGCGCACCGGTCCGATCGTCGGGCTCGCCGGAAAGTGCGTGGACGTCGCAGCATCGGGCACGGCAAACGGAACCGTCGTGCAGCTGTACACCTGCGCACCGGGCGTCGCCCAGACATGGGAGGTCAGGCCAGACGGCACGATCCGCAACCCGAACTCGAACAGGTGCCTCGACGTCGCCGGCGGTGGCACGGCGAACGGGACCCAGGTCCAGCTCTGGGACTGCAACGGCACCGGCGCCCAGCAGTGGGTGTACTCGTCCATGACGCAGTCGCTGCGAAACCCCCAGGCCAGTAGGTGCCTCGACGTCACCGGGGGATCCACTGCGAACGGGACGCGCCTGCAGATCTGGGACTGCAACGGGAGGGCGAACCAACGCTGGATTCTGCCGGTCTGATCTCGCACGGAGCTTCCGCTCGCCATCGGGCGTGCGGAAGCTCCGTGCGCGCCTCGCGCCGCGGGCGCTTGGTCGGGGTTGACCCCGCAGTCGCTGCCGCTGCCGGGGCGTCGCGGGTCGGGCGCCGATCATCCGGGAGCTTGCGGTGGCGCCACTTCGGACCGAGGGCAGGGCTTGTCCTTGACACCAGTGTCAGGGCCTACCTTCCGGGTGACCCAATGTCGCATCCCTGGGTCGAGCTCGGTGCTGCAGCCGCATTCCAGGCCGACCGCGCGCTCGTCTTGGCGCGCGACGGCCGGTGCGGGAAGCGGCCCGTTGCGCGACGACTGGATGCATGACCGGAAGGAACACAACGACCATGTCAACACTCGATTCGAAGGTTGCCCTCGTCACCGGCGGTTCTCGTGGCATCGGTGAGGCGATCGTGCGCCGCCTGTCTGCCGACGGTGCGGCGGTGGCGTTCAGCTACAGCTCCTCGTCGACGGCGGCTGATGTACTGGTCGATGAGCTGCGGGCCGCGGGCGGGACGGTGAGCGCATATCGAGCCGATCAGGGCAGTCCGTCGGACGTCGAGGGTCTGGTTCGGCAAGCCGTGGATGATTTCGGGCAGCTGGACATCTTGGTCAACAACGCAGGCACTGCTGTCTTCGGCAGTCTGACCCACCCGGACACCGACATGGACTCCCTGGACCGGCAGCTGGCAGTGAACGTGGCCGGTGTCATCCGCACCGTGCGGGCCGTGTCTAAGGTCATCAGCCGGGGCGGCAGGATCGTGTCGATCGGTTCGACCGCGGCCTCCTATATCGGGAACCCAGGTATCGCGGACTACGCGGGTACGAAAGCGGCGGTCTCCGCGCTGAGCCGAGGCTGGGCCCACGACCTGGGTGACAAGCAAGTCACGGTGAACACCATCCACCCCGGCCCGACCGATGTCGGACAGGGGCCGGCCGAGGAGGTCGCCGCGAACATCATCCTGGGTCGGCTCGGCAAGCCCTCGGAGGTCGCCGGACTGGTCGCCTATCTCGTCGGCCCGGAGGCCGGGTACATCACCGGAGCGGACATCACGATCGACGGCGGATACAGCGTCTAGCAACGGACGACAGCACCAAGTTAGAAAAGGACACTCCCGGTTCCTCTGGGGCTGACCTTATGGCGAGTGGACCGTGCGACGGGAGGGTCCGGGCGGCTGGCGCCGTCCGGACCCTCCCGTCGTTCACGCCGAGACGTCGGCTGCTCCGTGCGGTTGATCAAGTACCGGGGAGGCGGGAATCTCGCGTCGGATCTGTGGGAGGACTTCGGTGCCGAGCAGCTCGATGGCGTTCATGACGTCGCGGTGCGGCACGCCTGCCCAGTCCAGCTGGAGTGCGTATCGGTCTGGCTGCACGACGGCTGCGATCTGGATGAGGCGGTCGGCCACCTCGCTGGGGCTGCCGACGAGCAAGGAGCCCGCGCCGTCGGTGTACTGGTCGTAGTCGGCTCGGGTCGGCAGCGGCCAGCCCCGTGCTTGCGCGCCGTAGGACATCATCTGGTGCCAGTACGGGAAGTAGAGGTCCTTGGCCTGTTGCGAGGTGGGTGCCACGAACGCCGGGCCGGCCATCGTGACGTGCAGGTCCTGGGTCCGGTCGGCCGCGGCTCCGGCCCGCCGGTACAGGTCGGCAAGCGGGGCGAACCGTTCGGGCCGCCCTCCGACCACGGCGTACACGACCGGCAGGCCAAGCGTGCCAGCCCGCACGGAGGACTGCGGGTTTCCGCCGGTCCCGATGGAGATGCGCAGGTGGTCGCGGTACGGGCGGGGGAAGACCTCGGCGTCGCTCAGCGGCGCCCGGAATCTCCCCGACCACGTGATCGGGTTGTGGTCATCGAGCTCCAGGAGCAGCCCCAGCTTCTCCTCGAAGAGCTCGTCGTAGTCCTCCAGGCGTGCCCCGAACAGTGGGAACGACTCCGTGAAGGATCCACGGCCGACCAGGAGCTCGGCTCGCCCGCGACTTAGCTGGTCGAGGGTGGTGAACTGCTGGTAGACCCGCACCGGGTCATCCGTGCTGAGGATCGTCACGGCGGACCCGAGTGTGATCGTCGATGTCACGCTCGCCGCCGCGGCGAGCACGGTCCCCGGGCTGGAGATGGCGTAGATGTCGAGGTGATGCTCGCCGAGCCCGTAGAACGAAAACCCAGCCTCCTCGGCCAGGCGGATACGTTCGAGAGCGTTGGCGAGCTGATCGGCGACGGTGATCTGCTTGCCGGTGTGCGGGTCCGGGTAGCGGTCCGCGAAGCTGATGAGTCCGAGTTCCATGGGAGTGCCTTCTTGGGAATGTCGGGTGCAACTGTGGGCGTTGACCGTAAGACCTGACACCCATGTCAGGGACAAGCGGGTGACGGGAGGCGCAGCGTGCGTATCGGTGAGCTTGCGGAGCGCAGTGGTGTGAGCGTGCGGTCGCTGCGGTACTACGAGCAGCAGGGTCTGCTGAGCAGCACGCGGACAGAGGGCGGCCAGCGGCGTTACGAGGAGGGCGCGATCGATCGCGTGATCCGGATCCAGGAGCTCTTCGCCGCCGGCCTGTCGAGCAAGCGGATCGCCGTGGTGCTGCCTTGCATCGAGGCCCGGGCGGAGAACCGCACGCCCGCACTGCTGGATGAGCTGGCAGTAGAGCGTCAGCGAATCAACGCGCAGATCACCGATCTGCTGCGCACCCGGGACACGCTCGACGAGGTGATCAGCACTGCAGCTGATGTGCTGACCGCGAGCCAGCCGGCTTAATCCTCATCGGGTAGCAGCTTCTCTCGCCCGGTCTGGGTGAGGGGAAGCACATCGAGTGCGGTGATGGCTGCGGCTGACAGCTTCGCACGACCGACTCCCGCTGCCCCGATGGTCTCCAGGCCTCGCGTGAAGGCGAGATAGAACGCCGCCAGGGGCGCGGGATCTGCGTCCGGATCTACCTCACCACACGTTTGCGCGTCCACGATGCATCCCAGGTAGACCTGCTCCAGCTCGCTGAACGCCTCGAGCGCGGAGCTGGCCACGTCGGGGTCATGGTCGGAGAGCTCGGCGTTCCCCTTGAGGAACAGGGACACCCGGGGCTGCTCCGCGCTGAACTCGATCGCCAGCCGCAGCAGGTGCGCCCGGATGCGCTCGATCGGTGACGCGTCGCTCTCGGCGAGGGCTTGGTCGAGAGCTGCGACGGCGTCGGCCGCGTCGCTCTTGAACGCGCGGATGAACAGCTCTCTCTTGCCGCCGAACGCGTTGTAGATGCTCTGCTTTCCCAGGCCCGTCGCCTCGACGAGGTCGCCGAGCGAGGTGCCGCCGTAGCCACCGGCGGAGAACGCGGTGCTGGCCGAGGCCACGACGTCGTCTTCGGTAAACTTCCGCGGCCTAGCCATGCCCCGGAGTGTAATCGTCGTCAGACGTCCGCAAGCAGCCCTCCATCGACGACCAGGGACGAGCCGTGGACGGCCGCGGACTCGTCGGAGGCAAGCCACAGGACAGCGCGCGCGATGGCCGCAGGATCTGGCTGAGCACTCGGGCCGGCCATCTCGAGGGAGTTGACCCGGATATTGTCGTCGGCGGTCTCCAGAGCGGCGGCCTTCGTCAGGCCGATGACGCCGTACTTGGCCGCGACGTAGGGGCCGTGGTTCGGCAGCGAGAACGGTCCGATGACGGAGGCGGTGTTGATGATCGATCCGCCTCCCGATTCCCGCATCGCGGGGATCTGCGCGTGCAGGCCGTTGAAGACTCCGCCGAGGTTGACGCCCACGACCCTGGTCCATTCCTCGAAGGAGACCTCGTCGAGCTGGGCGGTCCTGCCCAGGACGTCGGCGTGGTTGTGGGCGATGTCCAGGCGCCTGAAGCGCTCGACCGTGGCGGCGACGAGTCGTGCGACCGATTCGGGGTCACTGACGTCGGTCTGGACGAAGTGTGCGTCGCCGGAGCCGATGAGGGCGACGGTTTCCTGGGCTTCTTCGACGAGGAGGTCGGCGACGACGACGCGGGCGCCCGCCTCGGCGAGGGCCAGCGCGGATGCTCGTCCGACGTCGCTCCCTGCTCCGGTGACGATGGCAACTTTTCCGCTGAGGTTGGCAGACATCTCACACGCTCCTGGTGATCCGGCTTTGAGAGTGAACTCGTTCATCGTGAGACACCCCGGCTGGTGACGCAGGCCGAGCCTGCAGGTGTGGCGCGTGCCGCCGCGGCCGGCAGCGCGTCAGGTGACGATCTTCCGGCCCACCCGCGCGGCGATCTCGATGACCCGGCGGCGGGATGCGAGCCGGGGCAGGAGAGCTTGCTGGCGGGCGGCGTTGCCATCCAGGATCGAGGGGACATCACGGTCGACCCCGTCGAACGCGGTCGCGGTGACCTGCTGCACGGTGCGCTGGTTCTTGAAGTCCCGCTGGGTCCCGTTGTCGAACGGCCCGGGGGCCAGTGCCAGGATCCTGACGCCTGACTCGCGGTTCTCGGCCCAGATCGCTTCGGTCAGATGCAGGACGAATGCCTTGGACGCGCCGTACGCAGCGCCGAACGGCACGGGCAGGTACCCAGTGCTGCTGGCCATGTTGATAATCACGCCGTCCCGGTTGGCCAGCATGGGCGGAAGAAGCGCCCGCGTCAGCTCCAGGACCGTCATCACGTTCAGCTGCGTGTGATCGCGCAGGACGTCAGGGTCGATGCCGGTGAAGGAGTCGAAGATCCCGCCGCCGGCATTGTTGATCAGCACATCGACGCGCTTGGACGACTCGTCCAAGCCGCGGAGCAGGCCTTGCGCCCCACCTGGAGCGCCGAGGTCGTGCTGCTCGACATCGACGACCACGCCATGCCCGTCCACGAGCTCGGCGGCAAGGGCTTGCATCTTCTCGACGTTCCGGGCTACGAGGATCAGGTTCGACCCCCGTGCTGCCAGCCGCCGCGCGAAGGCGGCCCCGATCGCCGACGAAGCGCCCGTCACGAGGGCCGTCTTGCCGCTGTAGTCGTACCGCTCACGCCTTGACATAGTTCGACGCTACTAATTTTGGACGGATTGGTCAATTACTCTTGACCCTGACACCAATGTCAGGTCTTACCTTGCGGGCATGACGAACGACACGCAGAAGGCAGGCGGTGGTTCAGCGGGCACGCGCAGCCCTGCCGGCCCGATCAAGGTGGACATCTGGGCGGACGTGGCGTGCCCGTGGTGCTACGTCGGCAAGCGGAAGTTCGAGGCCGCCGCGAAGGCGTTCGCGGCGGACGGCCTCGGCGAGGGCCGTCAGGTCGAGGTGGAGTTCCACAGCTTCGAGCTCGCGCCTAACCTGCCCCTCGACCGCACCGAGACCGCCAAGGAGTACCACCTCAACCACATGGGGATGAATGAGCAGCAGGCCGACGCCGCGCTCGCCCGGATGGCCCGTGTGGCCCGGAAGGTGGACGTGGAGCTGAACTACGACACGAACATCGTCGCGAACACGGTCCTGGCCCACCAGCTGATCCACTACGCGAAGGCTCGCGGAAAGCAGCTGGAGACCGAGGAGGCCCTGTTCCAAGCCTTCTTCACCGACGGTCGCGACGTATCGGACATCGCCCAGCTCGCCGAGATTGCCGAAGGCCTCGGCCTGGACCGCGGCGACGTCATCCGGTCGCTCGAAGGCAACGAGTTCCTCGATGCCGTGCGCGCGGACGAGTCCCTCGCCCGGTCCTACGGGATCGGCGGCGTGCCGTTCCTGCTCGTGGGCGGCAAGTACGGCCTGTCCGGCGCCCAGGAAGCCACGACGATCCAACGCGCCCTGGAGCAGGCGTGGTCCGACAGGAAGGACAGCTGATGCCCGCACACCGCGCCTCAGCAGACACCACAGCAGACCTCGCAACACGATCCGCAGACCGGAGCGAAAAGACCGGGGAGGCGTCCGGGGAGGCGCCTGCGTCGTTCACCCCGTTCGGCGACCTCGCTGCGGCGTTCTGCGACGACGACCACTGCGAGATCCCCACCCACTGAACCCCATGCCACGCAGGACGACACACACCCAAACGTAAGGAAGCACGGATCCATGACGTACACCGTCGGCTACTTTGTTGGCAGCCTCTCCAGCGCCTCGATCAACCGCAAGCTCGCCAACGCCCTGACGCGGTTGGCTCCCCAGGCCGACCTGCGGCTCGTCGAGATCCCGATCGCGGAACTCCCGTTCTACAACCCGGACCACGACGCCGACTACCCGGCCGAAGGCCGTGCTCTGAAGCAGGCCATCAAGCTGGTCGACGCCGTCCTGATCGTCACCCCGGAGTACAACCGGTCCATCCCCGGGTACCTGAAGAACGCGATCGACTGGGCGACCCGCCCGTGGGGCGACAACTCGCTCGCCGGCAAGCCGTCCGCGGTCATCGGCGCATCGATCGGCGCCATCGGTACAGCTGTCGCCCAGCAGCACCTGCGGAGCATCCTGTCGTTCGCGGCTTCGCCAGAGCTTGCCCAGCCCGAGGCCTACCTCACGTTCACCGAGGGACTGATCACCGACGACGGCGAAGTCACCAACGATGCTACTGCTCAGTTCCTGATCGACTGGCTTAAGGCGTTCAACGGCCACATCCAGAAGACCCTCGGCCCGGCCAGCGCAGCCTGAGCACCAACGGCGACCAGCTCGCTCGACGGGGCGCGCCCGGGACGCTGTAGGCGGCGGAGCTCCTGGTAGGACCGGCTGCCGTCGGTCCTACCAGGAGTACGCCAACGCGGACCGGTTCGGCACTGGTCAGGTGACAGGTTCGAGGACGACCACGGGCAGGATGCGGGTCGTCCCGCTCTGGTACTCCGCGTAGGTCGGAAAGACGTCCACCATGAGCGGCCAGAGACGCTCTCGTTCGTCGTCGCGCGCAGTCCGGGCGTCCACGACGAACTTGTCGGCGCCGACCTGGACCTCGACGCGTGCATGAGCCAAGAGGTTGAGATACCAGGCGGGATGGGTGTCCTTTCCTCCACGCGAGGCGACCAGCACATAGTCCGCGCCGACCTTGCGATAGATGGCCGCGAACTTCCGCTCCCGGCCGGTCTTGCGCCCGATCGTCGTCAGCACGAGCGTGTGCACGCCGGGCAGCCATTCGTGCCCCACGCGACCGTCGGTCTCTTCGTAGGCGCGGATGTGTTCTTCCTGGAACAGCACGGTGTCCTCCTGGTCGTGTTCAGCAATCGGTCTCGTAGGGCGACTCGCCACGCAGTGCGGTGCAGCCCGGCCAGTGGCCGGACTCAGGGCACAGCGAGCACGCCCTGCAGGACCTCGTCGAGGGTGGTCTCGGCAAGCTCTCGGCGGACGGCATCCTCGGCGCGGTCGTAGATCCCCTGGAGCGTCGGCCGGATGCCGTGACCCACGGGGCACTGCTGGTTGGGCGTAGAGCGATGCAGGCCGAGGAGCGGCCCGGTCTCCACGGCGTCGTACACGTCCAGCATCGTTGTCTCGCCGAGCGGGTGGGCAAGGACCCAGCCCGCCCCGGCACCACGGCGTGAGGTGACGAGTCCGGCCTTGCGCAGGTCGCTGAGCAGGCGGCGGATCACCACCGGGTTGGTATTCACGCTTCCGGCGATCTGCTCGGACGTGGCCACCTCGTGCCCGTCGCGCTGATGCAGCTCCATCCAGGCCAGTGCATGCGCTGCAATGGCGAGCCTGCTGTTCGCGCTCATCGTTCTCCCGAGTCCATAGCCATCAGTTGTAACTAACTATATTACGACTGGCTGGATGGAGTGCTCCTGTCCCAGCCCGCCGTGAGGTGAGCCAGGACAGGAGCGCGGGTCACGTGTCGGGGTTCTCGAAGCCCTTGACGCCGGCGAACTCCCGGTCGCGGACGTTGTAGATGTGGGCGACGCGGTTGACGACGTTGAGCTTGCCGACCTCGGCGATCGTGGCCAGGAACACGTCGCTGGAGGTGTGGGCGTCCAGGTGAGCCCGGGTCTCCCAGCCCTCGGTCAGACGGAAGACGTTGGGGTCGACGACGCTCTCGGCCATGTCGTACCAGACGCAGCCGTCCTTCTTGCGGGTGTGTGCGATGTCGTTGCGTACGTGCTGGAGAAACTTCTCCCGGTCGTCCGGGTGTATCTCGTAGAGCGCCGCGACAACAACGGATGGGGCAGTCATGACAGATGAATCCTTCGCGAGATCTGAGTTCACGGTGAGGGCGCGGCGTGGCTCACCGCCCCTCGGTTCAACGTAGGAAACCCCACCACCTGAACGCAAAGACCAATCTCATGTGCACGCCATAGGCAACGCCTATGCGCTGTTCGGGATTCGCCAGAGGAATTCCCAACGGGCACTCCAGTGATTGGCTATTTGATGTACAAGGACTTCAGCTGGTGACCTTGTCCTTCGGCGCGGTGTGAGGCCCGAGCCCCGGCTCGCCGCCCTGGATGCCTGGCACGGGGCCTGCTGGCCACTGCTGCTGGCGTAGCAGGTCGATCAGAACGCTCTCCGCGGGTCCAGGTTCCGGTCGCGCTGCAAGGAGCACGGGCTCCCACATCATGGGCGCAATCGGGCGAGCCAGAGCTACGTACCCCTCCGGGACGCCGGAGTTGGGCACGATGGTCACTCCCAGTCCATCGGCGACGAGGCGAAGCGTTGCCCCGATCTGCGAGGCGCGTGCGACGGGGCTCACTCGTAGCCCGCGCGCGTTCAGGTGCTCGGCGGTGCGCGCGTTCAGGGCGCTGTCCTCGGTGAAACCGACCCAAGGCTGCGCCACCAGCTCGTCGAGGGTCACGCCATCCGAGTCCAGCAGCGGATGATCTCGGGGAAGCACGGCGGCATAGGGCTCCTGGCCCAGGACGTGAGCGTCGTACCCGCAACCCGGAGGTACATGGTCGACCAGTGCCAGGTCCAGCGCGCCCAGCCGAACCAGACGTTCGAGATCGGCGAGCGTGGGGTCCTCGTACAGGGTGACCCGCAGGAGCGGATGACTGCGTCGCAGCGTCGCCAGGGCGCGCGCCAGCTGAGGCACCCCGAGCCCGAGCTGGGTCGCGACGAGGAGCTCTCCGGTCAGGTCTTGACTGCCCGCTTGAGCCATCACCCGCGCTCGGCGGGCCGCAGCAACAGCGACCTCGGCCTCCTTCAGGAACGCCCGCCCTGCCACCGTCGGCGCCAGACCTCGCGGGGTCCGCGCGAACAGCCGGACCCCCAGGTCTCGCTCGAGCGACTTGATCTGCTGCGACACCGACGGCTGGGCGACCAGTAGCCGGTCAGCCGCGGCCGTCACTGACCCCTCCTGCGCCACGATCAGTGCGTACTCGTACTGCCGCAAGCTCATCGCGATCTCCCACACGACTCGACAATGATGTAACAATAGTAGTTGCTTCTATCCTGACCAACCCGGCACTGAGGAACGGCACAAGCCCATGAACGCACCGAACGGCAAGACCGCCCTGGCTTCCAGCGGGTCGCGGAGTACCGGCGCCGCCATCGTCGGCCGGCCCAGGTCCAGATCACCACGCCTCGTGAAGGTCCTGACATGGCTAGGCCTGGCGAACGGTCTGGTCGCGCTCATCCTGCTGTTCTCGGTCTTCTTCCCTCAGGCACTGACGGGCACGGACGCGGCGAACAATGGCGTCGGCACGTCCGGCATCGTCCGCCCCTGGCCGCTCGCGCTGCTGTTCTACTTCTCGTTCCTGACGCAGCTGAGCAACATCGGGCTCGTGCTCACCTACACCGCAGACCTCACCTCATGGCGCTGGCTCGGCTGGTTCCGCAAGCCCCGCACGCAGGCGCAGTTCGTCTCCCTCATCTTCCTCGTCGGCGCCTTCTTCAACATCGTCCTCGCACCGCTGGTGAACTTCGAAGGCAGCTTCGGAGCCGCCAACGTCATGCTGCACACCATCGCTCCGCTGCTCTACTTCGCCTGGTGGGGCTTGCGCGCCGGCCTGCACCCGCTGCGGTGGATCGACACGCTCTGGATGCTTGTCCCACTGACGATCTACGGGGTCTACATGATGGTCCGCGGTGCGATCCTCGACGACTGGCCATACGAAGCGTTCGACGCCGACGCGGTCGGGTGGCCGACGGCAATCGTCTCGCTGATCGCCACGCTCGTTGCGACCGGCCTGGTCGCGCTCGTCGTCGTCCTGATCAACAAGGCGGCCTGGGCGCGATCACTCGCTCCCCGGAACTGATCCGCACAGACCGGCAGGAGCAGCAGCCGCGGAGCAACTGGCTCGGGGTGTCTCCAACGGTGCCGGCGCGCTGGACGGCAAGCGGGCGCTGTTGACCGGGCGATTCGAAGGGGAGCGGCGCGGCGTGGGTTACCCGCGCGTCCTGGGAAGGGAGCGCACGCCACGGCGGGGGAGTTCCGCGGTGTTGTTGGTCACCCCGGTAGCCATTCCGTAACGTACGGTCCATAATGGGAAGGCAGGCCGGAGCGGCCTGGCGAAAGGGAAAGAAGGCAAGAGATGCGCCGCATTGTGCATGACTTCCACGGTGAGCCAGGCGAAGTGCTGAGGCTGGATGAAGCCGCGGCGGGAGATGACCCCGCAGCCGGTCAGGTGCGGATCAGGGTGCTCGTCCGGCCCATTCACCCTGGCGACTTGCTCGGCATCATCGGCCAGGCGAACGAGCCGACCGGCGGCCGCGTGCCAGGCCATGAGGGCATGGGCGTGGTCGACGCGCTGGGTAACGACGTCGGCACGCTCGCCATTGGTCAGCGCGTCGCCTTCTATCCCGTCCAGGGAGCATGGGGAGAGTTCGTCCTCGCCGATGCACGGTTCGTGGTGCCGCTGCCCGATGATGTCGAGGACACTGCCGCGAGCTTGATGCTGGTCAACCCGCTGACCATGCGCATGATCATGCGGGCCGTGTTCGAAGGCGGTGGTGGGCAGGCGGGAGTCGACGGGCCGATCATCCAAACGGCGGCTGGATCGTCGGTCGGCAAACTGATCACCTCGGCGATCCGAACTCACGACGCCGAAGTGATCAGCCTCGTACGCAGCGAGGCGGGCGCGCTCGACTTCGCCGAGCGGTTCCCGGGCACTCCAGTGGTCTCCACCTCCGATACCGACTGGCGTGAGGTGGTCCGCAAGCAAGTGGATGATCGGCCGGTGCGGGCAGTAGTCGACGCCGTCGGTGGGGAATTGCCCATGGAGCTCCTCGGGCTGCTGACGCCGGGAGGCTCGTTGATCGAGTACGGCTCCTTGTCGGGGCAGGCGATGACCGTGCCGACGCTTGACCTCGTGGGACGCGAGATCGTCGTGCGGGGCGTCAGCGTCGGTCGCTGGGCCGGTCTTCCCGACCCGGTCCGAGCGGCCGATACGGAGTTCGCGCTGGAACTGGCGCGATCACAACCCGAGCTGCTGGAAGTGGCAGCCGAGTTCGACCTGGCCGACTTCCGGCAAGCCTTGGAGCATGCCCAGCGACCGGGAAGGGTGGGCACGGTGCTGCTCACAAGCCGCGAACACGCCGGAAACTGACCTTACGTAGCTATACGACGTCAGGAAGCTGTGGTGGTACGGCGTCCTCGTCCGGGAGGAAGTGTCCTGAGTGCTGTCTCGGCGGTCCTCATCAGAGAATCTCGGGGTACGCCCGCCTTGCCCAGTGCCTCCATTCCGCGCAGTACCGCAAGCAGGAGGCCGCCAAGTTCACGGGCGTCGGCGGTGGGGTCGATGTCCCGGTCCGCCTGCGCCTCCTGCACGGCTTGGGTGAGGAGGTCTTCGAGAACGACGAAGGTCCTGAGTGCGCGGCTCGCGACCGCGGCGTCCCGATTGGCCAGTTCGGCGGTGCTCCTGGCGAGCAAGCATCCTCGGTGCGTCGTGTCGGCGACGATGTCCTTGGCGGTGCCGATGACGTGGGCCCGGATCCGGTGGATGGCTTTGCCCGGTGATTCCAGCAGCTCATAACGCACGTTCGCTTCGGCATCGTCGCAGTAGCTTTCGAACGCGAGCACGAAAAGCTGGTGCTTGTCACCGAAAGCGCCGTACAGGCTGCCCTTGCCGAGGCCGGTCGCCGTGGTCAGATCCACGACGGACGTCCCGCCGTAGCCGGTCTCGGCGAACTGGTTTCGTGCCGCACGCACAACATCCGCCTCGACAAAGTCCCGTGGTCTCGCCATCAACCCACGGTAACAGTTTCTGGACCGGACGGTACGTTCTGAGGCGCGCGCCACTGGCGTCTGGCTACGGGGGCCAGCTGGCGCCACAGCCGGTCCGCTTTCAGCCCAGATTAGCCTCTGATGCTGGGCCTGTTGAGTCTCGTCCTCCTGCCTCGCACGCTCCAACAGGGGGCCGGGCCCCATCAACTGTGAAGGCCGGCGCGCACCTCGGCGAGTTGCGATCCGTAGGCGGACAGCAGCTGCTCGCGGGAGCGTTCGGCCTGGGTGTTGATGTCTGGCAGGTCGAATCCGACCAGTTCACCGGCCCATTTCTTGACGCGTCCGTCGATGAAGACGGCCTCCACGTTGGCGGCGGACGAGAAGTTCACGACGGTGCCGTGCACCGATCCCCACGGGGACGTGCTGACGGTGTTCGTCGTCAGGACGACGAAGTCGGCCTTCTTGCCCGGCGTCAGCGTCCCGATGGTGTGGGCGAGATTCGCGTTGAGGGCACCACCGACAGTCGCTGCGCGCAGCACGTCCAGGACCCCGTACGGTACGGGCCCAGGATCACCCGCTGCGGCCCGTGCGAAGGCGAGCCCGCGCTGGACGGTGAGCAGCACCCGCATCTCGGTGAACATGTCGTGGGCGTAGCTCAGTTCGTTGTCGGAGCTGATCCCCACCTGGACGTCTGCTGCGCCTGCGTCCATGACAGGTACCGAGGCGCCGAGCCCGTAGTGCGGGTCAGACCGGGGTGCGAGGTTTACCGCTGCCCCGGCGTCCGCGATACGGCGCCACATGTCCGTGGTCAGCCCCGCGCAATGGTTGAGCGTGTGGGCCGGCCCCAGCAGGTCGGATGCCAGGGCGTCCTCGAGCCCTGGCATGCCCATGGCCACCTCGGAGGAGACGTCGAGGCTGTGCTCGGCGGCGAACCGCCAAGTCTCCAGTGACGGCGCGACGTCGAAGAGACGCACCGTCACACGGCCGTGCCCGCGTCCGGCGAGGCTGTCACGCAGGCGGAGCACGTCAGCAGGCAATGCTGACGGCGAAGTAACGGTCGGTGAGCCAGCCGCGTGGACCGCACGGATGCCGGAGGCGAGGAGTGCATCGATGGCGGCGTCCGAGTGTTCCGAGGTCCGGGAGTTGTGGCTGTTGTCGACGATCGTCGTCGTACCGCCGTTGATCGCCTGCATCGCCGTCACGGTCTGCCCGATCGCGATGTCCTGCGGCGTGTAGTGCGGCGCCAGGCCGCCGTGGGCGATCGCCATGTACGACTGGAACGGCACGTCCGGCGCGATCCCCCGCAGCTGCCCTTCCCAGGCGTGCACGTGCGAGTCGATCAAGCCGGGGATGACGATGCGATCGGTCGCGTCGATGACGAGCCCGCCGTCGACGTGCCCGATGCTGCCCGGCACAACATCCTCGATCACGCCACCACGCACCAGGAGATCACCGACGAACGTGCCGCGGTCATCCATCGTCACGATGTGCGCCCCGCGCAGGACGATGCGCCGTTCTGGGTCAGTCTCGCGCGCGAGGATCCGGTCGAGCTGAGCGTCAACTTCGGTCGGTGACATTGCGGAGTCCTTTGTTCTTTCGAAGATCAACGGCCGTCAGGACGACGCATCCTGGCGTAGGTCGAGTGCGCTCGTGCGGGTCGCGGCCAGCGTCATGCGGGATAGCGGCCGGATCGCCATCGTCATCGTCGGCTCGGCTGTCGGCGCGGTGCCGAACCTCCGCTGTGGGAGCGAAGCTGGCTGAGTCAGCCGCGGGCGACGATGCGAGCCTTCAGAAGGTTTGGGTCCCGCTGGATGACGAACGCTGCGCTGGTGACCCACAGCGTGCTGCCGTGTATCGCGACCGAAGTGGGACCGGTGAGGCCGTCAGCGGCTGTGAGTACAACCTGGTGCGTGCCGTCCGGATCGACAAGAGCCACCTGATTTGCTCCATTCAGGGCTGCGACCACGGTCTGGGATCGGCCGACGAAGGCGAAGTCGTCGATCCCGTCGAGCCCGCTGGCCCGGATTTCCGGTACTCCCGCCGTGCCGCCCCGCTGGAACGGGATTCGGACGAGCGTGCCATGGTCCATATTGGTCACCCACAGGCTGCCCTGGTGGACTCGGAGCCCGTTGGCTCCCAGGAATCCTGAGGGCTTCAGTTCTGGTGCGTCCAGCCACTTGGTCGGAGCGTTGCCGGACAAGGGAATTCGCCAGATTACGCCGAGCGCCGAGTCGGCGACGAACAAGGTCTTTCCGTTCTCGTCGGCTGCCATGCCATTGGGGAAGCTGGCTGCCGGGAGCGCCGCTATCCGCACTGGCGGCGCACCGTCGCGGATCCTCCAGATGCCGGTGTGTGTCGGAGATCCGGCGGCGTAGCCAACGTAGGAATCACCGTTTCCCATGTGCACGAGACCGGTGGCGATGGCCGTCCCGAGCACGGGGGTGCTTGTGCCGCCATCCGGTGGCAAAGGCAGAGTGCCGCGCAGAGTTAGAGATCCGTCGGGGCGGATCCGGGCGACCTGCCTGCTGCCGGCGAAGCTCAGCTCCACTTCCTCACCAGGCAGCGCCACGATGTTCTCGGGCTGTTGTCCGGTGCTCAGGTCGAAGTAACTGTGCACTCGTGGGTGGATGACCGGCCAGGTCGCTGCCTGTGCCAGTGGAGCTGTGGTCAGGAGGGTGGCCATGGCAGTGGCCAGGACGGCTCGGAGTGCTGAGGTGCCGTTGCGCATAAGAATCTCCTCAACGTTGTGGCAGTACCTCTCGGTGGCATGCCCCCGAGAGGTACTGTACCGAACGTTACGAATAAGACGCGACCAGATGCTGCACCGTTGCGAGCCGCCCAGCCTTAATTGGAACGAACGGTACAGATTGCGTAGCGTCACGCCCCGTGACAGAACAGGTGGGGCGGCGGGGCGCCAACAACGAGAAGAGCACACGCAGCGCGTGGGGCGCCGTCGGTGCCATCGGGGCGGGATCGCTGACCCTGGTCATCTCCGAGTTCCCAGTTCTTCGCCCTTCCGAAGATTCCGGTGAAGGAGCCGGTGACCGTGCGGTCCCTGCTGAAGGTGTTCAGCAACAGTCACGCACGAGTCGGCGTGCTCGCCTCGATGCCGGTCTTCTTCGGACAGTTCGTCGGCTATACCTACCTCGTGCCGTATCTGCGCGATGTCGCCCAGGTCCAGGACAGTGGGATTACCGGCGTGCTTCTGGTGTTCGGCGTCGCCGGAGTCATCGGCAACTTCGCCACCGGTTTCACCGGGCAGCTGAGCGTACGTGGCGTCGTCACCGTGGCCATCGTGCTCCTCGCCGCGTCGGTGGGTCTTGCCCCAGTGGTCGGAACGTCACCGGCGGGAGCCATCACACTGATCGCAGTGTCGACGCCTACCGGAATGGCACCCGGCCAAGGTATCCCGCGCCTGACCCTCCGCCGCCGGAGCCCATGTGCGTGGTCGTATGTCGGATGTGCTGGCGGTGCCGCCGTCACCGGACTTATCGGTGGCGGGAGTTTGCGCGACAACCACCTCGACGAGCATGCCCACAGATGCGGTTCGCTGTATCGTTCCGAATTCGCAACAGGCGTGCTGTGGGAAGGTGCGAGCAAATCCGATGCGATGCGGGTCATGTTCGAATGCACGGCCCGGGTCCCAGCCTTCCTAGTGCGCGAGCGTCACTCGCCGAGAGCGTGGGGTTCTCAGGAGTCCATCTGCAGCCTTGCGCGGCAACAGCGTCCGGCACCGGGTGACACAGCGCATCGGCGTGGGGATCGAGCGTGCTCCCGACGTTACGGGGTCACGCTCGCACGGTGGTGAGCTCGGCCCAGTGGGTCGTTGCGCGGGGCGTGAGCATGGTGCGTTTCATCTGCCATGACGGACCGGGCCGGAAGCCGCCGTATCCGAGCCCGAGCGAGTTCTTGCCGGTCTTCTTCTGCACGCGGTCGATGAGGGTGGCGATGCCGGCGTCCTCGTGTGGGGAGCGGAAGATCTCGAAGGGGAGTTGTGCTCCGGCGGGGGTGAGGTCGGTGAGGAGGAGGCCGGCCCGTGCGTACCGGGCGCCCTCGACGATCTGGGGCAGGAGCCGGTGGGCTGCCCGGGTCAGCTGGACGGGGTCGGCGGTCGGGAACGGGAGGCGGACCGTGATCGTGGGGTGGTGCTTGTCCTGAGCCCAGTGACTGGTGCCGGCAAAAGTGGTCAGGGTGTGGGCGACCTGGGAGTGCTTGACCAGGCGGGTGGCGGCCTGCTGGGCGTAGATGCTCAGCGCCTGGCGCATGGTGGCGGTGGTGGTGACCTTCTCGGAGAACGAGCGGGACACGATGATCTGCTGCTTCTTCCCGGTGTGATCCTCCTCGGGCCCGATGCACGCGATCCCGCGCAGCTCCAGCGCGGTGCGCATGACCACGACGTTGAACAGCGCGCGGATGTGCGCCGGGTCGACGGTGGCCAGGTCCCAGACGGTCAGGACGCCGTGCCCGCCCAGGCGGCGCTCCAGGCGTGAGGCGATGCCCCAGACCTCGGAGACCGGCAGCGCCCTCATGAGCTTCTCGCGCCAGCCGGGGTCGATGGCCGGCCAGACGCATACCCCGTTGAGGTCGTCGATCTTCTTCGCGGCCCGATTGGAGAGTTTCGCCAGTGTGCGGGTCTGGGCGATCCCGACGCACACCGGCACGCCGAGCAGACGGCGGAGCGCGTCCTTGATGTCGTGCCCGAGCCGGGTCATCGCTTCCGGGTCGGCGGAGGTGCGCCGGTCGACGGTGAGGAAGGCTTCGTCGATCGAGTAGACGTCCAGGTCGTGGGTGAACCGCTCGAGGACCTCCATTACGCGGCGGGACATGTCGCCGTAGAGCTCGTAGTTGCTCGACACTGCCACGACGCCGGACCGGGCGGCGGTGGGCCGCAGCTCGAACCAGGGCTTGCCCAGGTCCAGGCCGAGCGCCTTCGCCTCGCGGGAGGCGGCGACGACCATGCCGTCGTTGTTCGACAGCACGACCAGGGGCACGGTCTCCAGGGCAGGGTTGAAGACCCGCTCGAAGGACGCGTAAGCGCTGTTGACGTCGACGTGTGCGATCACCGGCGGCCCCGCAGATGATGGATGCAGTAGGTGACCACGCCCCAGACTTGCAGGTCGGACAGCTCGGGCACGGTGATGTCGGGGTGGTGGGCGTTCTCGGCGCGCAGCACGACGCCGTGCGGGCCGAGCTCGAGGCGCTTGACGGTCAGCTCGCCGTCCAGGACGGCGACGACGACGTCGCCGTGGCGGGGTGTCTTGGACCGGTCGACCAGGAGCTCGTCGCCGTCGCTGATGCCGGCCTCAGTCATGGAGTCGCCCGCGGCGCGCACGATGAACGTGGCCGCGTGGTCGTGCACGAGCATCTCGGTCAGGTCGATCGCGCCGTCGTAGTAGTCCTGCGCGGGGGAGGGGAACCCTGCGGCGACCGAGACGGGAGCGACCCGAAGCGCGTTGGTGCTGGTGGGGCTGATGGTGGCGGTGCTGGCGGGGCGTGGTGACAGGGCGAGCATTACGCCTCCCAGACCGCACGGCGGTAGTACATGCGTTCGAGTCTATGTCCGGAATGCCGCGAGGTAGCAACGATGCAGGTCAGCGGCGACATGCGGTGTGAGCGTCGGCGGGTGACTGTTGGACTATGGCGGCAACGTTGCCTGCGGGGCTTACTGGCCCGGTCCAGGTGGCCCTGGCGCGCGCCGTCGAGCAGATTCCCCACGCGGGCGCGCTGCCCGGCGGGTGCAGGTACGAGCCCAAGTGGGACGGCTTCCGCGTTATCGTCACGCTGGACGAGGGCGGCGCGAATCTGTGGTCACGCCGCGGTACCAACCTGTCGACGACGTTCCCCGAGATCGCGGCAGCATGCGTCGACCAGCTCACGCCCGGGACAGTGCTCGACGGCGAGGCGGTGATCTGGTCCTCCGGCCGCCTCGACTTCGGGGCTCTGCAGACGCGCATGGGCCGCGGTCCTCGTAGTGCCGCCGCGCACGCCGTCGGCCACCCCGCCTCCTACGCCGCGTTCGACGTCCTAGCCCACGTGGGCCAGGACCTCCGGCCGTTGGCGTTCGACGACCGCCGCGGGCTCCTGGAGCAACTCGCCGCTACCTGGCGCCCGCCATTGAACCTCTCACCAGTCACGACCGATCGCGATGTCGCCACCGAGTGGTTCCAGACCTACTCGACGGTCGGCATCGAAGGCCTCGTGATCAAAGGTGGAGCCCAGTCCTACCCGACGGGTCAGCGGGGCTGGTGAGTTATCTGCACCATCGGCGTGGTGTCGGTACCCACGACGCCGCACGTTGATAAGCCGGTAGTGCAGTTCCTGACTGGCGACCTGCGAGG
>NZ_QBUG01000014.1 GCF_003058225.1 Promicromonospora sp. AC04 | reverse complement strand
AACCGCGAAAGCCGAGGCACAGCGACGCTCGGTACAGCTGGACCGGGCCGAGAACGACATGGGCTGGCTGACGGCCTACCTCCCCGCCACCGACGTCGCAGCAGTATGGGGCGTCGTAGACGACATGGCCCACCAGCTACGACACACCACCGGCGAGGACCGCACCCTGAGCCAGCTGCGCGCTGACTCCCTGACCGGCATCATCACCGGCCGCCTCCTACCCGCCGACCGCTTCACCGACACCGCTGACGGCACGGGCATCGACACGGGTACCGACGGGGGCACGACCACCGACGGCGTCGTCCACCCCGACGGCGACGGCGACCCCGACGGCGACGGCAGCGCCGATGCTGGCGCCGACGCGCCAGCGGCGACCAGTGCCCCGGCCGGGTCTGACGCGCCCCCGGGAACCGACGGCAGCACCGACCACGAAACCGAGCGCGGAATCGACGGCACCGAGATCGCCAACGTCAACAGTGATGGCGCGGACCGGGACGGTGGCGCGCACATACCGGTGTGTACGTGCGGTGGGCGGGCGCCTGTCGTGCAGCAGGTCGTGCAGGAGACGGTGCAGGTCGTGCGGATCACCCCGACCCGGCCCGTCGTGCGGGTCACGATCCCGGCCAGCGTGCTCCTCAGCCTGGACGACGCACCCGGGAACCTGGACGGGTACGGACCCATCCCCGCCGAGACCGCCCGCCTGATCGCCACCGACGCGACCTGGCAACGCCTGCTCACCGACCCCGTCACCGGGATCCTGACCGACTACTCCACCACCACCTACCAACCCGGCAAGGTCCTTCGGGGTGCCGTCGAGGCACGAGACGGGACCTGCACGTTCGGATGGTGCGACACCCCCGCGAACCGGTGCGACCTGGACCACATCGAACCCTTCGACCACGACCACGACCCGGCGACTTTTCCGCCCGGGACCCCGGGACAGACCCGCGCGCAGAACCTCCAACCCCTGTGCCGCAAACACCACCTCCTAAAAACCCACGCCGGCTGGGGAGTCGTCCGCGACCCCACAACCGGGATCACGACCTGGACCACCCCCACCGGTCGCACCCACACCCGACCACCCACCGTCCTGGACACCCACATCAACCTCGACCAGATCGACCCCGACACCAGCCACGACCTCACCCTGCAAGCCCTCACCGGCCAACGCCTACCACGCCAATACACCACCACCGAGCCGGGTGCGGTACCGGCCGACCCCACCAACGCCGACCCTGCCAACCCCGACCAACCACCGTTCTAAACCACACACCGTCCACGTCAGTAGTCCGGCACCGCCGATGCCAGCGCCCACCCCGCCGACGCCCACCCCACCCCGTCCATGTCAGTGGCTCGGCATAGCGTCTCCCCCATGAGCGAGCCACGCCCCTTCAAGGTCCACGTCCCCGACCAGGTCCTCGCCGACCTCCGGGACCGTCTCGCGCGCAGCAGGATCCTCGACGACTCGCCCCGGCGACCGGCGTCGGGCATGACCGCCGCCTACCTGCGCGAGCTCGTCGACGAGTGGATCGGGTGGGACTGGCGGGCACGCGAGGCGTGGCTGAACGAGCATCCGCAGTTCATCGCCAAAGTGGGCGACGCGGACGTGCACTTCGCGCACCTGCCGTCGGATCGGGCGGACGCACCCACACTCCTTGTGCTACACGGCTGGCCGCACACGTTCGCCCTGCAGCTGGACTTCGCCGATCGACTGCCCGACTTCCACGTCGTCGTGGCGAGCCTCCCCGGGTTTGCCTTCTCCTCGCCGTACGCGGCGGGCGAGATGTCGGAGAAGCGGCTGGCGGCCACCATGCACGCGCTCATGACCGACGTGCTCGGCTATGAGCAGTACTTCACGTACGGGGAGGACGTCACGGCGAACGTCAGCGACCTCATCGCCGCCCGCTACCCCGAGCACGTCGCGGGCATCATCGCCACGCACGCGCACTTCCCCACCACCGAGGAGCGCGCAGCCCTCGACGACCCGGCCGTCACGGAGTTCTTCGACGACATCGCCGCCAAGCACCGGACCGACGGCGCCTACGGTCACGTGCAGGCCACCAGACCCGACACCCTCGCGGCCGCCCTCAACGACTCCCCCGCCGGCCTCCTGGCATGGCTCACCGAGAAGCTCGTCGAGTGGAGCGACACCCCGCCCGGCGACCCGAGCGCGGTGGAGCGCCACATCTCGCGGGACCGGATCCTCACCGAGGCGACTATCTACTGGGCGACCCAGACGATCGGGTCGTCGTTCCGTCCGTACTACGAGGGAGCCGACCAGCCCGGCTCGATCCCGCCGACGACGGTGCCGGCCGCCGTCTTCATCCAGCGGCACGAGGCGGCCTATCCCGAGTCGCTCGCGCGCCGCCACTACCTCGACCTGCGCGTGTTCGACCGCCTCAAGGAAGGCGGCCACTTCGCTGTCGCCGAGGTGCCGGACGAGATGGCGGCGCGCGTGCGGGAGTTCGTCCGCTCGCTCGGCTGAGCCGGAACGAGCCGCAGGCTCAAGCCTTGGGCTCGAGCCGGATCACCGGGAACTTGCGGTCGGTGTGGGTCTCGTACTCCTTGGCGTCGGGCCAGTACTCGGCCCAGATCCCGTAGAGCCGCTCCCACTCCGGCGACGTCGGGCGCACCACGGTGCTGGTCGCACGCAGGGTCTGGTCGCCGACCTCGATGGTCACCTCGCCGGTGCCGTCCTCCACGTTCGCCACCCAGGCCGGGTCCTTCGGCGCGCCGCCCAGCGAGCCCACGATGAGGTAGGCGTCGCCGTCGGTCGCGGCCACGAGCGGCGTCACGTACGGCTTGCCGCTGACCCGCCCGACGTGGTGCAGGAGCAGCAGGCGCTTGCCGTCGAAGTGCCCGCCCGCAACCGGCGCGTTGACAATGCCGGCGTTCGTCCGGAACGCCTCGATGATCGCGGTGTTCATGTCTGCCATGTCGTCCTCCTCAGCCCTCCGTCGACCGCCCGGCCGACCTAACCGGACTTTACCCCGTTTACGCAGCTCCCGATAGCATCCGAGGATGAGCACGCAGATGACCTGGGGCACACCGCAGCCCGAACGGGCCGATGCGGCGCGCAACCGTCAGCTGCTGCTCGCCACCGCTCGCGGACTCCTGGCCGAGGTGGGGCCCGACTGCCTCACGATGGATCTCCTGGCCGAGCGGTCCGGGCTCGGCAAGGGCACCGTGTTCCGGCGGTTCGGGAGCCGGGCGGGGATCTTCCAGGCCCTGCTGGACGACAGCGAGCGCGCCCTGCAGCAGGAGGTGCTCGCCGGCCGGCCACCGCTCGGCCCGGGCGCACCGCCGGTCGACCGCCTCGTCGCCTACGGCCGCGCGCGCATCCGCTTCCTCGCGGAGAACCAGGACGTCGCCCGCGCCACGCTCGACGGCCGCAAGACGGCCGGCAGGCGCCGGCCGCTGTCCGAGATCCACATCCGGGTCCTGCTGCGCGAGCTCGACCTGCCGGGCGCCGACGCCGACGTCCTCGCCGGCCAGCTCGCGCACGCGCTGGACGGCCCGCTCCTGTTTCAGCTCTTCGCGGGGCCGGAGCTGGCGGGGCCGACGCCGACGGCCCGGTTCGAGGCGGGCTGGCGCGACCTGGTCGAGCGCGTGTGCGGCCAGGCAGGCACGCCGGCGGACTGACCGGCGACGGCACGCCCGTCCGCCGTCGTCCACGTCACGCGTGCGTCGGCGCCTCGTGCCGGGCGTGCTCGGCGGGTTCGAGCTGGAACGTCGAGTGCTCCACGGTCACGTCGAACTGCGTTGCGACGCACCGCTGCAGGGCGTCGAGCACCGGCGGCGCCTGCCCGTCGCGGAAGCAGGCATCGCGCACCACCACGTGCGCGCTGATGGTCGGCAGGCCGGTGGCGACCAGGGAGGCGTGCAGGTCGTGGACCTCCTCGACGTTCTCCACCTCCAGCAGCCGGGCCCGGACCTCGTCGAGGTCCATGCCGGGCGGGGTGGACTCCAGCAGCACGCTCGCCGAGTCGGCCAGGAGCCGAACCGCCCGCGGCAGGATCAGGACGGCGATGACCAGCCCGGCGACGGCGTCGGCGCGCTGCCAGCCGGTGGTCGCGATCACGATCGCGGCCACGATCACCGCCATCGACCCGAGCGCGTCGTTCACCACCTCCAGGAACGCGGCGCGCAGGTTGAGCGACGCCGACCTGCCGCCCGCCAGCACGAGCAGCGCCACCACGTTGCCCACCAGGCCGACGATGCCGAAGACCAGCAGGCCCGGCCCGGACGCCTGAGGGGGCTCGATCAGACGGCTGACCCCCTCGACCAGGGCGTACACGCCCACGGCGAGCAGCACCGCGGCCTGCGCCAGCGCGGCCAGGACCTCGGCCCGGCGGAACCCCCAGGTCCGGCGCGGCGACGGCGGACGCAGCGCGAGCGACGCGGCGCCCAGCGCGATGGCGAGGCCCGCCACGTCGGTGAGCATGTGCGCGGTGTCGACCAGCAGCGCAAGGCTGCCCGTGAGCAGGGCGCCGACGGCCTGGGCCACGAAGACCCCCGCCGTGATCCCGAACGCGACCGCGAGCCGCCGCCGTCCGCCCGGCGCGCCATGGGCGCCGTGGTCGTGGTCATGGCTCACGACGCCGCCCCGTCCGCCGTCGACGGGTGCGCCGCGGAACCGTCGACGCCGTACACCGGGCACAGCGCCACCGCGTCGCCGGTCAGCGCCAGGAGCCGCTCGGCGGACGCCAGGACCGCCAGCGTCGCCTCCGGGTGGGACAGCGAGAACACCGACGCCCGGCCCTCGGGCCGGGACTCGACCAGCCCGCAGTCCCGCAGGCAGGCCAGGTGCTTCGACACCGTCGACTGCGCGAGCCCCAGGTGCCCGGTCAGGTCCACGACGCGGTGCTCGCCGAGGGCCAGGTGCTGCAGGATCGCCAGCCGCGACGGGTCCGAGAACCCGTGGAACAGGCACGCGGCCACCGCCATCGCCTCGGGCTCTCCGAGGGCAACATCGCTTCTCACCTCTGTCATCGCCATGCGGCGATGCTATCACCATCGCGGGAGCTCGCTCCCTGGCATGATCACGCACCACGACAAACGCTGCCGACGACTGGAGACATCAACATGGCAGGCCTCACTCGACTGGTTCCTCAGGAATCTCTCGGACGCGAGGGGATCGAGCTCCACGCATCGCGGAACGGCTGGACCCTGGTCGACGCCGGTGCGCAGGACGGCGAGCCCTTCGAGCAGATCTGGGTTCCGGCCGACCTGGAAGCCGGCATCCACTGGGTCGAGGACGACCTCTTCAAGGTGAGCTACCTGGCGGTCGAGGGCCCCGACGCGGAGCGGATGGTCGCGTCGCTGCGCGCCGAGCTCCCTCTGCACACCGTCACATCCCTGACCGAGGCGGGCTCGCAAGGCAGCGACGCGCTCATGAAGGCGCTCCGCATGCTGGGAATCCAGTGCGTCGGCCAGCCGTTCGACGCCGACTCGCTCGCCCTGCTGCGCCGTGCGCTGGCCGATCCGGAGCCGATGGTGCGGCGGACCGCCCTGCTGGCCGCCTCGATCATGGACTGGCCCGAGCTCGAAGTGCTCCTGGAACACGTGAGCCTGCACGACGACGACGCTCTTGTGCGGGACGAGGCCGCGGAGACCCTCGACATCCTCCGGGCCAGGCTCGAGCAGGTCACCCTGCCGCGCTAGATCTCCCGGGAGGCCCCCGGCCTCAGCCGCGGGACGCCGTCGCCCGGTCGCGCCAGGCGGGCGCCGTCGCGTCCAGGACCTCCGTCCACGGCGTCGGCTGGACGCCGAGCACGTTGCTGGTCTCGGCCGTGTCCGCGACGAACGGCCGGTCGAACTGGTACAGCACGCCCAGCGCCTCCCGCAGGAGCGGCGACGCGATGCTCCCGGCGCGCAGCACGAAGCGCGGCACCCGGCGCAGCCGGGGCTCGCCCGTCCCGGCGCGCGCGCCCAGCTCACGCAGCACCTCGCGGACGGTCGCGGGCGGGTTCGACGGCACGAGCCACGGCGAGCCCCAGGCCCGGTCGTCGGCGCCGAGGGCGATGAGGGTCGAGACGACGTCGTCGACGGCCGTCCAGGTGTGCGGCTGGTCCGGGTCCGCCATGACGGCGGCCGGCTTCCCGGCGAGCGTCGCCGCCGCGTACATCGGCAGCAGGCCGTGCGCGGCGGGGACGGACGGCCCGATGTAGTCGGACGCGCGCGCCTCCGTGACCCGCACCCGCCCGGCACGGTGCGCGGCGAGCGCCTCCTGCCACATCCGCGCCCGGAGCTGGCCCTTGTGGTCCGACGGCGTGAGCGGGAGGCCCCGGGTCATCGGGCCCCGCACCGGGCCGTAGCCGTAGAGGTTGCTCATCGTCACGAGCACCGCGCCGGAGACCTCGGCCGCGTGCAGCGCCGCTGCCGCCAGCGGAGGCCACCCCTGCTCCCATGTCGGGTACGGGCCAGGGCTCGCGCAGTTGTACAGCACGCGCGCGCCGCGGGCGGCCTCCGCGAGCGCCCCGGCGTCCGTCGCGTCCAGGGCGATCCGCTTGACGCGCCGGCCCTCCGGACCGCCGCCCGAGCGGGTGACCACTGCGACGGTGCGGCCGGCCTGTGCCAGCCGGAGTGCGAGCGCGGTGCCGACAGGTCCGGCGCCGAGGACGAGATGGGAGGTCATGGGCTCAGGGTGCCACCTGGGAGCGGCGCCCAGAGACCACCCCGGTCCGGCCGTCGGTGTATTAGTCATACAGGTTCGCCACTTGTATGATCAGCACCGCACATCCCCGCCGCAAAGGAGCGCCATGTCGTACCAGCCCGACGCCATCCGGACCGTGAAGCTCTCGACCGTCACGCTCCCGCTGGCCACCCCCATCTCCGACGCCAAGGTCTTCACCGGCCGGCAGAAGCCGATGACCGAGGTCGTCTTCCTGTTCGCGGAGATCACCACCGAGCAGGGGTTCGAGGGCCTCGGCTTCTCCTACTCCAAGCGCGCCGGCGGCCCCGCCCAGTACGCGCATGCGAAGGAGGTGGCGCAGACCGCCGTCGGCGAGGACCCCAACGACATCGCCAAGCTCTACACGAAGCTGCTGTGGGCGGGTGCGTCGGTGGGACGCTCCGGCGTCGCGACCCAGGCGCTGGCCGCGATCGACATCGCCCTGTACGACCTCAAGGCCAAGCGCGCCGGCCTGCCGCTGGCCAAGCTGCTCGGCGCGCACCGCGACTCCGTGCGCACCTACAACACCTCCGGCGGCTTCCTGAACGCGAGCATCGAGGAGGTCAAGGAGCGCGCGAGCCGGTCGATCGCCGAGGGCATCGGCGGCATCAAGATCAAGGTCGGCCTGCCGGACGGCCGCACGGACCTCGCCCGCGTCGCCGCCGTCCGCGAGCACATCGGCCCCGACGTGCCCCTCATGGTCGACGCCAACCAGCAGTGGGACCGCGGCACCGCCCTGCGCATGGGCCGACGCCTGGAGCAGTACGACCTCGTCTGGATCGAGGAGCCGCTGGACGCCTACGACGCCGAGGGCCACGCGGCGCTGGCCGCCGCCCTGGACACGCCCATCGCCACCGGCGAGATGCTCGCCTCGGTGGCCGAGCACGAGCGCCTCATCGCGACCCGCGCCTGCGACATCATCCAGCCGGACGCCCCGCGCGTCGGCGGCATCACGCAGTTCCTGCGCCTGCTCACGCTCGCCGACCAGGCCGGGCTGGACCTCGCGCCGCACTTCGCGATGGAGATCCACCTGCACCTGGCCGCCACCTACCCGCGCGAGCCCTGGGTGGAGCACTTCGACTGGCTCGACCCGCTGTTCAACGAGCGCCTGGAGACCAAGGACGGCCGCATGCTCGTCCCGGACCGCCCGGGCCTCGGCGTCACCTTCAGCGAGCAGGCGCGCGCCTGGACCACCGACAGCGCGGTGTTCGGGCCGCTCTGATGGAAGCATGAGCACATGGCCCAGACCCTGAGCGGCACCCTGGTCGAGTCGCTGCGGACCCGCATCGTCAACGGCGACATCGCACCGGGCGAGAAGCTGCCCAGCGAGCCGCGGCTGGCCATCGAGCACCAGGTCAGCCGGACGGTGGTCCGCGAGGCGATCGCCCGGCTGAACCTGGAGGGCCTGGTGCACACCCGGCGGGGCAGCGGCAGCTACGCCCTGACCCCGCCGGCCGACGACGCCGACGGCGCCCCGCCGCTGGCCCGGTCGCTGACCGACCGGCTCGCCCTGGTGGAGTACCGCCTGGCCCTGGAGTCCGAGGCCGCCGCCCTCGCCGCGACCCGGCGCACAACGGCCCAGCTCGCGGCGCTGGCCGACCGCCTCGACGACCTGGCGTCGTCCGACGGGCACCCGGCCACGGCGATGCAGCACGACTTCGCCTTCCACCGGCTCGTGGCCGAGGCCGCGGGGAACAGGTTCCTGCTGGAGGCATTGGACCGGCTCGGGCCCCAGATGATCGCCATGCCGCGCGGCCGGCTCGACCGGCCGGAGGCCGAGGCGCACGACGACGGCCGCTTCACCGCCGTCGTGCAGGAGCACCGCGCGGTCCTCGCGGCGCTGGAGTCGAAGGACCCGCTCGCCGCCGCTGCGGCGATGCGGGTCCACCTGGCGGGCTCCCGCCGCAGGCTCCTGGCGGAGTCCGGGGCCGACAACACACGTTGACCACAGCAGTTGCTGCCAGACGGGGCACGTTCCCGGCAGCAACCGCTGTGCTCAACGCCGTCCGGTCGGACCGTGTCGGACCGTGTCGGACCGATCGGTCAGCGCGGGGGCTTGACCGCCAGGACCGGGTGGTCGGCCTGCAGCAGGATGCGCTGCGCCACCGAGCCCATGATGAACTTCCCGACCGTGCTGCGGCGGCGCAGGCCGATCACGATCAGCGAGGCGTCGTGCTTGTCGGCCAGGTCGAGGATCTCGTCGGTGAAGTCGTCGCGGTGCGTACCGCGCACCACCTCGGCGTGCACCCCCGCCTCCGCGGCCCGCGCGAGCACCCGGTCGAGATCCTCGGGCGCGGCGACCGTGGACTCCACCAGGGAGCCCTCCCGCGCCGAGTTCACGACCAGCAGGTTCTCGTCCCGGAGCCCGGCCTCGGTGATCGCCGCCTGTACGGCGGCCTCCCCCGCGGGTGTTGGAACGTAGCCGACGACGATGCTCATACTGACTCTTCCTCTCGGTTGATGACCGGCGTGTCGCTCGCCGGCACCGGGTTCGCCCGCCGGTCGCGGACGGCGCGAACCAGCGGCAGCACGGCCACCAGCACGAAGACCACCAGCAGCGTCGCGGAGATGGGCCGGGTGAAGAAGCCGACGGCGGACCCGTCGAACATCAGCAGCGAGCGCCGCAGGCTGGACTCCAGGAGCGAGCCCAGCACGAACGCGAGCACGAGCGGCCCGGGCTCGAAGCCGAACTTCTTCATCAGGTAGCCGACGGCGCCGAAGACGACCACCAGGAGCACGTCGAACACGGAGTTGTTGATGGTGTAGGCGCCGATCATCGTGATCAGCGCGGTGACCGGCGCGAGGATCGCGGCCCGCACCCGCAGGATGCGGACGAAGACGCCGACCAGCGGGATGGACATGATCAGCAGCAGCACGTTGCCGATGTACATCGAGTTGACCACGCCCCAGAACAGCTCCGGGTGCTCGGTCACGAGCTGGGGGCCGGGCGTGATGCCCTGGATGAGGAGCGCGCCGAACATGAGCGCCATGGTGGCGTTGGCGGGGATGCCGAGGGTGAGCAGCGGGATGAACGAGCTGGTCGCGGCGGCGTTGTTCGCCGTCTCCGGCCCGGCCACGCCCTCGATCGCACCCTTGCCGAACCGGCTCGGGTCCTTGGCGCGCTTCTTCTCGGCGGCGTAGGCCGCCATGGAGGCGATCGTCGCGCCGCCGCCGGGCAGGATGCCGAGGAAGAACCCGAGCACCGACCCGCGGGTCACGGCGCCCGCGGATTCCTTGAGGTCCTTGCGGGAGGGCCAGACGTTGGTCACCTTGCCCGGCGGGTGCACCGCGCGGTGCCGCTCCTCGAGGTTGTAGAGGATCTCGCCGAGGCCGAACAGGCCCATGGCGACGGGGACGAAGTCGATGCCGTCGGCCAGGCTCAGGTTGTCGAACGTGAAGCGTTCGGCGCCGGTGAAGGCGTCGCGCCCCACGGTCGCCAGGAGCAGCCCGATCGCGGCGGCGATCAGCGCCTTGACCTTGGCGCCGGACGCGATGGTCGAGACCAGGAGGATGCCCAGGAGCGCGAGCGCCGCGTACTCGGGCGGCCCGAAGTCGAGGGCGAAGCCGGCAACGACCGGCGCGAGGAAGGTCAGCCCGACGATGGCGACCGTGCCACCGATGAACGAGCCGACGGCGGCGACGCCGAGCGCCGTGCCCGCCTTGCCCTGTCTGGCGAGCGCATGCCCGTCCAGGACCGTGACCACCGAGCTGGCCTCGCCCGGCAGGCGGAGCAGCACGGACGTGATGGTGCCGCCGTACTGGGCGCCGTAGAAGATCCCGGCGAGCATGATGATCGCGGTGACCGGCTCCACGCCGTAGGTCAGCGGGAGCAGGATGGCGATGGTGGCGGCCGGGCCCAGGCCCGGCAGCACCCCGATGAGCATGCCGATGACCACCCCGACGAGGCAGTACAGGAGGTTCGTCGGTTCCAGCACGACGGCGAACCCGTCGGCGACGTTCTGCAGCGATTCCACGTGCGATTCCCTTGCGGTGCAGTCTGAGCTTGCGTGCGGTCAGCGAGCGTCGGTCAGAAGAGGTGCGGGACGTTGGTGCCGAGCGCCCCGACGAAGACCCCGTAGAGCACGCCCACGACGAGCACCGAGTACAGGACGGCCGAGCGCCAGGACTCCCCGCCGAGGAACTTCATCCAGACGAGGCTCAGCAGCAGGGCCGGGATCTCGAAGCCGATCACGGGCAGCAGCGCCACGAGCCCCAGGAGGGTCACGAGGCCGACCAGCGAGAGCCACGAGTACCGGGAGAACTTCTCGCCGTCGCCGCCCCGGCGTCCGATCAGGACCTGCGCGAGCGACAGGACCACCACCGCGACGCTGATCGCCAACGGCCACAGGCCGGCGCCCGGCTGCGTCAGCGTGCCGAGGCCCAGGGCCACCGCCGAGACCGCGCCGGCGACGCCGATCGCGGCCGTGACCAGGCTGGCGGCCAGGTTCGCGACCGGCCCGGCGGGCGGCTGGCCGTCCTCGGCCCACTCGTCGGCCGGTTCCACGGCCGGCCCGGCGGCCGGGACCTCCGCCGGCTCGCCGGTCGTCGCGTCCGCACTTCCGTTCGGCACGTGCGCCTCCTCGGTTGCCGTTCCCACTGCCGCTCAGCCGTCCGCGAGGTTGATGTCGTACTCCTCGGTGAGCGCCTGGTACTTCTCGCCGAGCTCGGTCCACTCCGTGGTGACCTCTTCGCCCGAGATCTCGTGCGGCGTGAAGAGGTTGTTCTTGTTGAACTCCTGGTAGGCGTCCGTGGCGATGGCCGCGTCGATCGACTCGATCAGCCGGGCCTTGACGTCCTCGGGCAGGCCCTTCGGCGCGGCGACCGCGCGGTACTGGGAGACGGGCACGTCGTAGCCCTCCTCGACGGCGGTCGGCACGTCGGGCAGGAACTGGTTGCGCTCGGCGGAGAACGCCAGCAGCGGCACCACGTTCCCGGCGTCGATCTGCGGCTTGGCCTCGCCGAGCTGCACCGTGGCCACCTGCACCTGGTCGCCGACGACGGCGGTGAGCGCGGGCGATCCGGAGTCGAACGGCACGGCGGCGCCGTCGATCTCGGCCTGCTTGAACAGCACCGCCTGCGCGAGCTGAGAGCCGGTGCCCACCCCGGTGGTGCCGTACTTGATCTCGCCGGACGCGGCCTTGAGGTCGTCCAGGTTCTCGAAGCCGGACTCCGGGCTGGCGATCAGCACGTAGTCGTCCTGGGAGAGACCCTTGAGCACGTCGAGGTCGGCGATGTCCACCGCCTCGTCCTCGGACACCGCCAGGGGCGTGATGGTGATCAGCGAGGCGTTGAGGATCATCAGCTCGTACCCGTCGGCGGGCTTGCCCGCAACCTCCTCCATGGCCACGGCACCGTTGGCCCCCGCACGGTTCACGACGGGCACCGCCACCCCGAGGTCCTCGGCCATGCCCTCGGCCACGGCGCGGGCGATCACGTCGGTGGAGCCGCCGGCATCCGCACCCACGGTGATGGTCACGGGGCCCGTCGGGAAGTCGGCACCCTCGGCGGCGGCACCGCCCACGTTCCCGCCGCACGCGGCGAGGGTCATGGCGGCAAAGGCAGCGGTAGCACCCAGGACGGCCCTGCGAGTGCGCAGGGTTCGGCGGGCAGGAGTTGTCATCACAGCTCTCCTCATTGAGATCTCGAACAGGATCTTGGACGAGCGATACGGGACCGCACGCGACCGGCGGAAGGCATATCCGGGTCGGGCGTTGAGCATAGGAAGCCCATACGATGCCTGTCTAAGCCTCTTACTGCATTGCTTGATTCTCGGAAGGCATCGTGTACACCCTCGACCAGGTCCGCTGCTTCCTCGCCGTGGCGGAAGAGCTCCACTTCGGCCGCGCCGCGGAGCGACTCAACATGACCCAGCCGCCGCTGAGCCGTCAGGTCCAGAAGCTGGAACGTGCCGTCGGCGTCCCCCTGTTGGAGCGCGACAACCGCCACGTCGAGCTGACGACGGCCGGCGCGGTGTTCCTGGAGGAGGCCCGCCGCCTCCTGACCGCGGCCGACGCCGCCCCCGCCCTGGCCCGGAAGATCGCCGCGGGCCGCGCCGGCGTGCTGCGCCTCGGGTTCACCGCCGCCTCCGGCTTCAGCCTGCTGGGCACGCTCGTCCAGGAGATCGCCGAGTTCATGCCCGACGTCGACCTCGACCTCCAGGAGCTCGTCACCATCGAGCAGATCGAGGCGATCCGCCGCGGCGAGCTCGACCTGGCGCTCGGCCGGCCACCGTTCGACCAGGAGAGCTTCGACTCCCGGCTCCTCCTGTCGGAGGACCTCGTGCTGGCCGTGCCCCACGGGCACCCGTTCACCCGGCTGGACGGGCCGGTCACCGTCGCCGACCTGCGTGACCAGCCGGTCGTGGGACACCACCCCACCAAGGCCCGCTACTTCTACGACATGGTGGTGCGGTACATCGCCCTCGAGCACTTCGCCGTCGTGCACGTCGTCAGCCAGATCCTGACCATGTGCTCGCTGGTGGCCGCTGGACGCGGCGTGGCGTTCGTCCCCGAGTCGGCCCGCCTCCTGGGCCTGCCCGGCGTGACGTTCCTCGAGCTCGCCGACGTGCCGCACGGCGTCGTCCAGCTGCACGCCATCTGGAACCGGGACTCGAAGAACCCGGCCCTGCACGAGTTCCTCCGCTTCCTGCACCCGGTCGACGACTGAGCGATGCTTCCCGGGTATGACCCGATGCAACATCGGGCTTGGACAGGCATCGTCGCGGGTTCTTAGGTTGGCGGCGGACCTGCCGGGCATCGGCCCGTCACAGCACCGCACCTGCACGCCATCGCCGACGTCTGTCACAGGAGGGGCCACCTTGGCCACATATGCACCCCAGGAGCTCGCCGCCGCCCTCAAGGACGGGCTGCTGTCCTTTCCCGTCACCCCGTTCACCGGGGACGGGGGGATCGACGAGGAGCGGTATCGCGACCACATCGACTGGCAGTCGAGCTACGAGATCGGCGGCCTCTTCGCCGCGGGCGGCACGGGCGAGGGCTTCAGCCTGACTCCCGAGGAGTCGGCCCGCGTGGTCCGGCTCGCCGTCGAGGCCGCCGCCGGACGCACCCCGGTGCTCGGCAGCGCGGGCGGCAACACCGCCCAGGCGATCCAGAACGCGCGGGCCGCCGAGGCCGCCGGCGCCGAGGGGCTCCTGCTGCTGCCCCCCTACCTGACCGAGTGCGACCAGGACGGGCTGCTGGAGCACGCCTCGGCCGTGTGCGCCGCGACGAGCCTCGGGGTCATCGTCTACAACCGCGGCAACGCCGTGTACTCAGCGCAGACCGTGGCGCGGCTCGCCGAACGGCACCCCAACTTCATCGGGTTCAAGGACGCGCTCGGCGACATCGAGCAGCTCGCCCGCGTCTACGCCACCAACGGGGACCGGCTCTTCTACCTGGGCGGACTGCCCACCGCGGAGACCTATGCCCTGCCGCTCCTGCAGCTCGGCATGAGCACCTACTCCTCGGCCATGTACAACTTCGTGCCGGAGTTCGCCCTGGCGTTCTACCGCGACGTGCGCGCCCTCGACCACGCGGCGGTCACCGAGAAGCTCGGCCGGTTCGTGCTGCCCTACCTCGACATCCGCGACCGCGCCAAGGGGTACGGGGTGTCCATCGTCAAGGGCGGCATGAAGGCGGTGGGCCGCGACATGGGCAGCGTGCGTGCGCCCCTGCAGGACCTCACCACCCAGGACCTCGCGGACCTCGGCGCCCTGATCGACGCCGCCGGGGTCCGCCCTGCCGGCAACGCGGCGCTGGCCGGCTGACCCACCCCTTCCGAAGGAGACACGGCATGACGACCGAGCCGACCACCCGGACCGCGCAGCTCACCGGCCACTCGATAGTCGCGGGCGCGCCGCTGGCGGGCACCGCCGGCACCTTCGCCGGTCAGGACCCGGCGACCGCCCAGGCGCTCGAACCCGCCTACACCCTCCTCGACGAGGCGCAGGTCGCCCGGGCGACGGCGGCCGCGCAGGAGGCGTTCGCGTCCTTCTCGGCGCTCGCGCCCGAGCCCCACGCCCGGTTCCTGGAGCAGGTCGCGGCGAACATCGACGCCGTGGGGCCCGACGTCGTCGCGCGGGCCAGGCAGGAGACGGGTCTCCCGGCGGCCCGCCTGACGGGCGAGGTGGCCCGCACCACCGGCCAGCTGCGCCTGTTCGCGCAGGTCGTCCGCCAGGGCGACCACCGCGGCGTGCGGATCGACCCCGCGCTGCCCGACCGCACTCCCCTGCCGCGCGCCGACATCCGCCAGCGCAAGGTGCCCCTCGGCCCGGTCGCCGTGTTCGGCGCGAGCAACTTCCCGCTCGCCTTCTCCACCGCAGGCGGCGACACCGCCTCGGCGCTGGCGGCGGGCTGCCCCGTGATCGTCAAGGCGCACAACGCGCACCCGGGCACGGCCGAGCTCGTGGGCCGCGCGGTGGCCGACGCCGTCGCGCAGTGCGGCCTGCACCCGGGTGTGTTCTCCCTGGTCTACGGGCCGGGGAACGCCGTGGGCCAGGCCCTCGTGACCGACCCCGTGATCCAGGCCGTCGGGTTCACCGGCTCCCGCGGCGGCGGCCTCGCGCTGGTCGCCGCGGCCGCGTCCCGCCCCGTGCCGATCCCCGTCTACGCGGAGATGAGCTCGATCAACCCCACGATCCTGCTCGACGGCGCCCTGGCCGGCGACGTCGACGCCCTCGCCGCCGCATACCTCACGTCGGTGACCGGCTCGTCGGGCCAGCTCTGCACCGCGCCCGGGCTCGTGTTCGTGCCGAGCGGCCCGCGCGGTGACGCGTTTGTCGAGGCCACCGGGCGCGCCGCAGCGGCCGCCGCCGGGCAGACCATGCTCACCGCGGGCATCGCGCAGGCCTGGCAGGACGGCGTCGATGAGCTGGCCGCCCAGGACGGCGTGCGGCTGGTCGGGGCCGGCGCCCCCGGCGACACCCAGAACGCCCCCGCCCCGGCTGTGTTCGCGAGCGCGGTGCCGAACCTGCTGAGCAACCCCGTGCTCCAGGCCGAGATCTTCGGCGCGGCGTCGCTCGTGGTCCGGTACGACGACGCCGAAGAGCTGCTGTCCGCGATCGAGCACCTGGAGGGGCAGCTCACCGTGACGCTGCACCTGACCGAGGCCGACCGCGAGACCGCCGTTGCGCTCCTGCCCGTCCTGGAGCGCACCGCAGGCCGCATCCTCGCGAACGGCTGGCCCACCGGCGTCGAGGTGGGGCACGCGATGGTGCACGGCGGCCCGTTCCCCGCGACGTCCGACAGCCGCACGACGTCGGTGGGGACGCTCGCGATCGAGCGCTTCCTGCGCCCCGTGGCCTACCAGAACCTGCCCGAGTACCTGCTGCCCGAGCCCGTCCGGTCGGACAACCCGTGGCACCTGACGCGGCGGGTGGACGGGGTGCTCCAGTGAGCGCCCACCCCACCATCGCCCGCGTCGAGGTGGTGCCCGTCGCGGGCCACGACTCGATGCTGCTCAACCTGTCCGGCGCCCACGCCCCGTTCTTCACGCGGAACATCGCGATCGTCACCGACTCCGACGGCCGCACCGGGCTCGGCGAGGTGCCCGGCGGGGAGAAGATCCGGGCCACCATCGAGGAGGCGGGCCGGATCGCCGTCGGGCAGCCGGTGGCCCGGTACCGGACGTTGCTGCGCGAGGTGGCGCGGACCTTCGCCGACCGCGACGCGGGCGGGCGCGGCCTGCAGACCTTCGACCTGCGCACCACCGTGCACGCGGTCACGGCCCTGGAGTCCGCGCTGCTGGACCTGCACGGCCAGGACCTGGGCGTGCCCGTTGCCGAGCTGCTCGGCGAGGGCGCGCAGCGCGAGGCCGTGCCGATGCTCGGCTACCTCTTCTACGTGGGCGACCCGGACGCCACGGACCTGCCGTACCTGCGCGATGACGACGAGTCCGACGCGTGGGGCCGGCTGCGCCGCGAGCAGGCCCTGACGCCCGACGCCGTCGTGCGGCTGGCCGAGGCCGCCCGCGACCGCTACGGCTTCACCGACTTCAAGCTCAAGGGCGGCGTGCTGGCCGGGGACCTGGAGGTCGATACCGTCGTTGCCCTCAAGGGGCGCTTTCCCGACGCGCGGATCACGCTCGACCCCAACGGCGGCTGGCCGCTGGCCGAGGCGATCCGGCTGGGCCGGCGGATGCGCGGCGTCGTCGCCTACGCCGAGGACCCGTGCGGCGCGGAGGGCCGGTTCTCCGGCCGGGAGGTCATGGCGGAGTTCCGGCGTGCGACCGGGCTGCCCACGGCGACCAACATGATCGCCACGGACTGGCGCGAGCTGGCGCACGCGGTGCGCGCGGACGCCGTCGACATCCCGCTGGCCGACCCGCACTTCTGGACCATGGCCGGTTCGGTGCGGGTGGCCCAGCTGTGCCACGAGTTCGGCCTGACGTGGGGGTCGCACTCCAACAACCACTTCGACATCTCGCTGGCCATGTTCACGCACGTCGGCGCGGCGGCGCCCGGCGACATCACCGCGCTGGACACGCACTGGATCTGGCAGGACGGGCAGGGCCTGACGACGGCGCCGCCGGAGATCCGCGCCGGCGAGATCCGGGTACCGACAACCCCGGGGCTCGGCGTCGAGCTGGACCGCGAGCGCCTGGCCGCCGCGCACGAGCTGTACCTGAAGCACGGGCTCGGGGCGCGGGACGACGCGATGGCCATGCAGTACCTGATCGAGGGGTGGGAGTTCGACCCGAAGCGCCCGTGCCTGGTGCGATGACGGCGGTGGACTGACCCGTGTCCGGTGTCCTGCTCGGGTTCGCGATAGTGCTGGTGCTGGTGGCCGTTGGGTTCGTGGCCGCCTGGCTGCTGCCGGGCGAGGCACACGCGATGCAGCGCGGGATCGCGCCGCTGGTGTACTACATCACCAACCCGGCGCTGATGTTCCTGCTGCTGTCGAACGCCGACCTCGGCGCCGTCCTGCGCACCTACACGCCGATAGCGCTGATCACGGCGGCGGCCACGGGGCTGCTCTACGCGCTGGTCGCGGGCGGGCTGCTGCGGCGGCCCGCCGGGCCGGTCGCTGCGGGCGCGATGGCGAGCTCGTACGTGAACGCGGGCAACATCGGCGTCCCGATCGCGCTCTACGCCGTGGGGACCGCCGCCCCGGTGGTGTCCGTGCTGATCGCGCAGCTGCTGGTGATCGCCCCGCTGTACCTGTCGGTGTTCGCGTGGTGCCGGCACCGGGCCGGACGTGACGCGGGCGGGGAGGGCGGCGACGCCCGCCCGCTGGGCGCCACCTTGGGCCGGTCGCTCGCCAACCCCGTGACGGTCGCCACCGGGCTCGGCCTGCTGGCGGCGGCGTTCGCCGTGGACCTGCCCGCCGTGCTCGCGCGGCCGGTCGAGATGCTCGGCAACGCGTCGGTCCCGCTTCTCCTGCTGATGTTCGGCATCTCGCTGCGCGGCCAGCGGCCGATGGGCCGGGAGGCGCGGGCCGAGGTCACGCTGGGCACGGTGCTCAAGGTCCTGGTGATGCCGGCGATCGCTTGGGCGGTCGGCCGGTTCCTGTTCGGCCTCGACGGCCTCGACCTGCTGGGGGTCGTGCTCATGGCAGCGCTGCCCACCGCGCAGAACGTCTTCCTGTTCGCGGGCCACTTCCGCCTGGCGACGACGTCGGTCCGCGACGTCACGCTGCTGAGCATGCTGCTCGCCCTGCCGGTGTCGCTGCTGATCACGCTCCTGCTGGGCTGACCGTCCTCAGTCGATTACCAACAGGGTCACGCTGCCGTCTGCCTCGGTCCTACGGGACTTCGGGCCCGTGTCGAACGCCTCGACAACGGGCACAAGAACAGCCGTGGCCGCCCATCCGTCCAGGCCGTCCACGTCGTCCATGTCATCCAGGAAGACGTCGTTCCAATCGCGAATCGAGACTTCGGCGCGGTAGATGAGGTCCGAATTCCGCTCCGAGAAGCTCACCCTCGCCCGCTCGGCGTCCACATCAACCTCATGCACGACAAAGCGCTTGGTCGTCGTGTCAGTGTCGAACACTCTCCGGACCGCAGCCCTCTGTGCCTCGTGCTCAGCCATCGAGGCCGTCCTCTCAGATGTTGAGGGCATTCTTCACCCAATCGTCGCACCACGGGTCGCCGATGCAGTAGGAGGTGATAACTCCCATGGCGTAATGATCGGACGCGATGATCTTCTGCTTGTTGACAATCGCTTAGTAAAGAGCACTCCTCTCCGGCGACACCGGCGCCAGGGTCTGCCTCTGTTAGGTGATGAAGCCGGTCGGGATGGTGCTGGGCTCAAGCGACATGAAGGCTCACCCGCCGAACGTAGGAGTGGTAGCGCCATAGGCGCCCATGAAGCGACCAAGCCTACGTTCGACGGGTGAGGTCCGGCGGCAAGGCACGAGAAGACGGCGGCCGAGGCACACCCAGAGCGCCTCGGCCGCCGTCGGTCGTTCAGCCGGTCAGAAAGAACGGGCTCGGGGCGCGGGACGACGCGATGGCCATGCAGTACCTGATAGAGGGGTGGGAGTTCGACCCGAAGCGACCGTGCCTGGTGCGGTGACGGCTCCCGGCTCCATGGAGGGCTCAGGTTCCGCGACCGGTGTCAGCGGGACCTGCGATCCTCCCGGACGCCGAGCCGCCGCGCGCGCGAGAAGGTCGAGAACTGCTGGCGGAGGCCCCCGAACATCACCGCCTCGGCAAGGCTGACCCCGACGACCAGAGCCCAGAGGGGCGACGGGCGCGCGATGCCGACCGTGTCCGACGGGCCGCCGGCCGCGGCGACGGCCGTGACCAGGATGACGGCCAGGCCGATCATCCCCGCGAGCAGGATCGGCGCGAACACGATGCTCCACCGCACCTCGGTACGGGTCGGTGCCGTGTCCTGCTCGGACGGTGATCCCATGGTCTGCCTTCTCCCGGAGCTGCGAGCGCTCGCTCGCCGCAGGACACCTTACGAGACGGACCGGCCTGGGATCAGCCCCGGGCGATCCCGCCCAGCAGGTTGTTCACCAGGGCGTTCGCGAACGCCTCGGTGACCGGCTCGTCCGGGACCAGCAGCCGGTGGTAGACGGCGCCCCAGAGCTGGTCGACCACCACCTGCACGTCGACGTCGGCCCGGATCTGCCCCAGCTCCTGCGCCGCACGCAGCCGCTCTCCGGCGAGGCGGCGCCGCTCGGAGGAGTACAGCGTGCGGTAGGCGACGGCGAGGTCCTGGTCGGTCTGCGACTGGCCGATCAGCTCCGCGAGGAGACGGCCCGCGGGCGTGGTGGTCATGAGGTGCACGAACGCGCGGAGCTGGTCGCGCAGGTCGGTGCGGATGTCACCCGTGTCGGGGAAGGCGAGCGTGTGCTGCACCGCGTGGAAGTAGCCGTCCAGGGCCAGCGCCCCCTTGGAGGGCCACCACTTGTACAGCGTCGTCTTGCTGACGCCGGACAGCCGAGCGACCCGTTCGAACGTGAGGTCGGCGATGCCCTCGGCCAGCAGCAGCCGGCCGACGGTGCGCAGCACGTCGTCGCGCACCTCGTCGGCAGGCCGCCGCCCACGGCCCCGGGCCCGCGCCCCGGTCTCCCCTGCGGGCGCCGTCACATCGTTGGTCACACTGGTCCCCCCTCGCACGTCGCCGGCCAGTCTAGGCCGGGGCACGTCACTGACCTGCGTGATCGGTGGCCGCGCCGATCACGCGGTGGCCACCGTGAGCAGGTCGGCCAGGCCGACCCGGTCGAGAAACTCGCGGCGGGTCCGGTCGGCCAGGTCCGAGACCGCCTCGGAGCCGTCGTCGGCCGGGTCGATGTGCACCCGGAAGGGCCGCTGCCCGGCGGGCAGTGCCACGATGCGGGCGATCTCGTCCGAGACCAGCGAGGCGTCCGCGCCCTCGGGGGCCAGGGCGGCAAGCTTCTCGGCGACCTGGCCCATCAGTCCGGCGTACCGGGTCTCGTACTCGGCCTCGACGTCCCCGTCGGCCGGGTGGCCCGCGTGCGCGAAGTGGTTGGTGCCGCTCGTGAACGAGCCGGGCACGACTATCGACGTCTCCACGCCCCAGCGGGCCAGCTCCGCGGCGTACGACACCGCGAGGGAGTCCATGCCCGCCTTTGCGGCGAAGTAGGGCGCCAGGTACGGCGGGGTGCCGCCCTTGACGCTGGAGCTGGACACCCAGATCACGAGCCCCGCGCCGCGACGGCGCATACCGGGCAGGACCGCCCGGTTCACGCGCTGGGTGGAGAGCACGTTGACGTCGTACAGCTCGGCGAGCTGCTCCGGTGTGAACGCCTCGGTCGGTCCGACGACCATGTGGCCGGCGTTGTGGACCAGCACGTCGATGCGGCCGTGCTCGGCCTGGATCCGGTCCACGGCGCGGTCGACCGACTCCTGGGAGTTCACGTCGAGCTCGATGGCGCGCAGGTCGACCCCGTGCTCCTTCGAGAATGCCTCGGCGGCCTCGACCTGCGGCGCGTTGCGGCCTGCGGTCTGCCGCATGCCCGCGTAGACGATGTCGCCCGCGGAGGCCAGGGCCCGCGCCGTGAGGGCTCCGAAGCCGGAGGAGGCTCCGGTGATGACGATGACGTTGCTCATCTTGATACTCCCTGTGTCCGATGGTCCGCGCTGGTTCGCGAGTGCTGGTTGACGGCCGCCGTCAGGCGATTCCGCCGTTGACGTAGACGGTCTGCCCGTTGACCCACCGGGCGGGCCCGGCCAGGAAGGCGACGGTCTCGGCGACGTCGTCGGGGGTGCCGAGACGCTCCAGGGGTGCGAGGTGCGCGAGGGTGTTGATGGTCTGCTCGTCCTTGCCGTCCAGGAACAGCGGCGTGGCGGTGGGCCCGGGCGCGACGGCGTTGACGGTGATGTCCTTGCCGCGCAGCTCACGGGCCAGGACCAGGGTCAGCGTCTCGACGGCGGCCTTGGACGCGGCGTAGGGGGCGTAGTTGGGGTGCTGGAGGCGGGTCTGGCTCGTGGAGAAGCCGATGATCGCGCCGCCCGACCGGACACGGCCGGCCGCCAGCTGCGCGACCACGAACGTGCCGCGGATGTTGGTGCGGTGCATGCGGTCGAGGTCGGCCAGGTCGAAGCTCGCGACCGGGCCGAGGATCATGATCCCGGCGGTGTTCACGACGACGTCGACCCCGCCGAACGCGGCCTCCGTGGCGTCGAACGCGGCGGCCATCGCTACCTCGTCGGCGACGTCCCCGCCGACGGCGATCGCCTGCCCGCCGGAGGCCTGGACCGCCGCGACGACCTCCTCCGCCCTGGCCTGGTTGCCCGCGTAGTGGACGGCGACCGCGAAGCCGTCGGCCGCGAGCCGGTTGACGACGCTGCGCCCGATGCCGCCGGACCCGCCGGTGACGAGGGCGACGCGGGTGGTGCTGGTGCTGGTGCTCATGGGGTACTCCCGGGGGTTCCGATGTGGACTGTGCGTTCATATAACCACAGATGTGTACGCCGCGTCCATATCCGGAGGCAAAGAGACGGCGGCCGAGGCACCCCAGAGCGCCTCGGCCGCCGTCGGTCGTTCAGCCGGTCAGACCGCCGTCGGCTCGGCCGCCTTCGTGCGCGGGCTGCCGTTCTGGCCGGCGGCCGCGCCCTCCGGCGTGCCGTTGGCGGGGGCGTCCCCGCCGTCGGGCACGCTGTTCTCCGCGTCGGCCGGGCCGCCGTGCGGGTCGTCCATCGCGGTCTCGTCGAACGGGATCGTGCCGGCCAGGACCTGGCCCACGCGCTCGCGGTCGATCTCCTTGGTCCACGTGCCGATGACCACCGTGGCCACCGCGTTGCCGGTGAAGTTGGTCACCGCCCGCGCCTCGGACATGAAGCGGTCGATGCCGACGATGATCCCCACGCCGTCGACCAGGTCGGGGCGGTAGGTCTGCAGGCCGCCGGCCAGCGTCGCCAGGCCGGCGCCGGTGACGCCTGCCGCACCCTTGGAGGCGATGATCATGAAGGCCAGCATGCCGATCTGCTCGGGGATCGACATGGGCGTGCCCAGGGCGGACGCGATGAACAGCGACGCCATGGTCAGGTAGATCGCCGTGCCGTCCAGGTTGAACGAGTACCCGGTCGGCACGGTGATGCCCACCACCGGCTTGGAGACGCCCAGGTGCTCCATCTTGGCGATCAGGCGCGGCAGGGCCGCCTCGGACGACGAGGTGCTCACGATCAGCAGGTACTCGCGCGCCAGGTACTTCATGAGCGAGAAGATGTTCACGCCGGACGCGAGCCGCAGCACGGTGCCGAGCACGACGACGATGAACAGGATGCACGTCACGTAGAAGCCGGCCATCAGGATGCCCAGCTGGACGACCGCGCCCCACCCGGTCTCGCCGACGACGGCGGCGATGGCGCCGAACGCACCGACCGGCGCGACCCACAGGATCATCGTCAGGACGCGGAACACGATCGACTGGATCAGGCGCACGGCTTCGAGCGCGGGCTTCCCGCGCGTGCCGAGCTGCTGGATGCCGAACCCGACCAGCAGCGCCACGAACAGGGTCTGCAGCACCGACTCGCCGCTGAGCGGCGAGACCAGAGTGGTCGGGATGATCCCGAGCAGGAAGTCGACGGTGGACGACGCCTCCCCCTCCGCCTCGTAGCTCACGCCCGCGACGGACAGGCCCTCGCCCGGGTGCAGCACGTTGCCGACGACCAGGCCGATGAACAGCGCGAACGTCGACATGACGATGAAGTAGAGCAGCGCGAGCCCGCCGACCCGGCCCACCGTCGCGGCCTTCGCGATGGACCCGATCCCCAGCACGATGGTGCAGAAGATCACCGGCGAGATCATCATCTTGATCAGTGCGACGAACCCGGTGCCGAGCGGCTTCAGCGCCACTCCGGTCTCGGGGGACGCCAGGCCCACGATGACGCCGGCCACGACGGCCACGATCACCGCGATGTACAGGTAGTGACTCTTGTCGAGCCGACGGCGCGGGGTGGTCCCGACGCCGGGGGGCTGCGTTGCCGCCATGGTCTTGTTCCTCTCACAACGTTGTGTGGTCAGCCACAAGAGTGGGGGCGACGGCGGCGAACCCCACCATTGCGTACATAGTGTTCTCGGGCGGTCACCGGCGCCTCGCGCACGGGCCACAATGGGTCCGTGGCGCAGCGACGGGGTGCGAGTATCGCGAGGTGGTTCCTCGCGATGCACACGGCGCTGCTGTTCGCGGGCGCCGTCGTCGTGTTCGGGCTGCTGGCGCTCGACGCCCGGTCCTCGGCGGAGACGCACGCCGCGAAGGAGAGCACCGACCTCGCGGCCACGGTCGCGGCGGAGTCGCTGGTGATCGACACAGTGGCCCGGGCGCACGAGGAGGCCGCGACGGACCGCGCCGGCTCGGTCGCCGAGGCGTCGGGCCTCCTGCAGCCGTATGCCGAGCGGGTCATGGCCACCACCGAGATCGACTACCTGACCGTCATGGACACCGACCGGACCCGCTACACGCACCGCAACACGTGGCAGATCGGGCAGTCGTTCGTGGGCACCATCGCCCCGGCGCTGGGCGGCGAGGCCTTCACCGAGGTCTACGACGGCACGCTCGGACCGTCGGTGCGCGCCGTCGTGCCCGTCGTGGCGGACGACGGCGAGGTGGTGGGCATGGTGTCGGCCGGGGTGACGCTCGACCGGCTGTGGGACAGCATCGTGCCGCGCCTGGTGATCGTCGGGGTCGGGACGCTCCTGGCGTTCGGCACGGGCGCCGTCGCCGCGACCCTGCTCGCGCGCCGCCTGGACCGGATCACGGAGAGCAAGGGCCCGGACGAGCTGGCCCACCTGTTCACCGCGCACGAGGCGGTGCTGCACTCGGTCGAGGAGGGCATGCTGCTCGTCGAGGACGGCACGGTGGTCCTCGCCAACGACGAGGCGCTGCGCCTGCTCGACGTCCCGGACCTCGCGGCCCCGTTCTCCGTGACGGACCCGCGGCTGTCCGCCGCCGTCCGCGACGTGCTGGGCGGCGCGACGCCGGAGGGCCCGGTCCGGGTCGGCGACCGGGTGCTGCTCGTCGGCCGCGACACCGCTGCGGCGGCCGGCCGGAACGTCGGCGAGATCGTCTCCCTGCGCGATCGCACCGAGCTGCAGCGCGTCACCGGCGAGCTGTCCTCCGTGCGCACCATCTCCGAGGCGCTGCGCGCCCAGACCCACGACTTCAGCAACCGCCTACACACCATCGCCACGCTCATCGAGCTGGGCCGGAGCGACGAGGCGCTGCGCTTCGTCGCGAGCGAGCGCGACCTGGGCCAGCGCCTCACGGACCGCGTGGTGCAGGCGATCGAGGAGCCGGTGATCGCCGCGCTCGTCCTGGGCAAGGCGGCGCAGGCGCGCGAGCGAGCGGTCGAGATGCACTTCGAGACGCACCTGGCGCCGGGCACCCACTGGCTGGAGCCCGTGGACGTGGTGACCATCCTGGGCAACCTGATCGACAACGCGATAGACGCCGCCGCGGCCCGCGCCCTGGACGACACCGCGGAGCCGGCCGCCGAGGCGTGGGTGGAGGTGTACCTCGCCAACGGCGACGACGGCTCCCTGGTGTTCCAGGTCTCCGACAGCGGATCCGGCATCGCCGACGCCGACCTGGACCACATCTTCGACCACGGCTGGAGCACCAAGGACGCCGCGGCAGGCGGCCGCGGCTACGGTCTGGCGCTCGTGCGCCAGGTGGCCGAGAGCTTCGGCGGCGACGTCGAGGTGTCCCGCGGGACCGGCACGAGCGCGGGGGCGGTCTTCACGGTCACGCTCCCCCGCCCCGCGAACCTGCCGGCGCCGGCGCCGGGCACCCGGCTGAGCGGCTCGGTGCGCAACTCATGATCCGGGTCCTGGTCGTGGAGGACGACCACCGCACCGCCGAGGCGCACGGCGAGTACGTGCGCCGGGTGGACGGGTTCGAGCTCGCCGGGGTGGTGCACACCGCCAGCGACACCGTCCGCGCGCTGCGCGACGCCCAGTCGGCCGGGCAGGAGGTGCACCTGCTCCTGCTGGACATGAACCTGCCCGACCACCACGGCCTGGTCCTGTGCCGTCAGCTCCGCGCGGCCGGCCTCGTGGTGGACGTGATAGCGGTGACGGCGGCCCGCGAGCTCGAGACCGTGCGCGAGGCGGTGGCCATCGGCGTCGTGCAGTACCTCATCAAGCCGTTCGCGTTCGGGCTGTTCGCCGAGAAGCTCGGCGCGTACCGCAAGTACTTCGACCAGATGCGCTCGCCCGTCTCCACGCTCAGCCAGCGCGAGGTGGACACGGCGTTCGCGGCGCTGCGCACCTCCAACGCCGCCGGGCTGCCGAAGGGCCTGTCGCAGGACACGCTGGACGCCGTGTCCGACCTGCTCGCCCGGCAGCCCGGCGCGCTGTCCGCGAGCGAGGTGGCCGACGAGCTCCACCTGGCGCGCATCACCGCGCGCCGCTACCTGGAGTTCCTCGCGGACGCCGGGGTCGCCACCCGCGCGCCCCGGTACGGGGCGCGCGGGCGGCCTGAGCTCGAGTACGCGCGGCAGCGGCCGGCCTGACGCCGGCGCGCTTCCCTTCGCGAGGTCAGCCCCCGACAGCGGTCGTGAGCCGGTCGATGAAGGCACGCTCGCCCGCGGAGACCTTGACCCGCCTGCTGAAGAAGCCGCCCTCCTTGGACCCAGCGGCCCCGGCGACCTGCTCGGCGATCCGGAGCAGCCACTCGCCGTAGGCGACGGCGTCCTTCTCGTCGCCGCGGGCGCGCAGCAGCGCGACCGCGGCGCCGGTCAGCTCGACCGCCCGGGCGGTCTCCCCCTCCGGGTCCGGACGCGCGCCCTCGGTCGCCGCACGCTCCGTCGCGGCGGCCGCGGCCGCCACCCCGACCTGCGAGGCGGGGTTCGCCACCGCCTCGGCCTCGGCCGCGTCCTGCTCCTTGAGCCGGTCACGCATGCCGATCGCCACCGAGCGGACGAAGTCGTTCTCATGCTCCTGGGCCTCCCGGAACACCTTGGCGCCCGAGGTCATCTCCTTGAGGAACTGGAAGGCTCCCGGACGGCCGTCGGCGAGGGTCGCGCCCTTGAGCACGGCTCCCGGCGCGTCGAGGATCTGGTCGAGGTCGTCGCCGGTGAAGTCCGACAGGTTCGTCATGCGCACGCTCTCTGTTGGGGTCGTGAATACGGGGAACGCCCCAACCTACTGTGCGGTTCCCCCTCCCCGCGCCCCCTTCGCGCAGGTCAGGCCACACGCCGGCCCGTGCGTCCGGCGGCCGGTCAGCCCGGCACCGCTCCCGCGTAGCGGGCCGCCAGCACGCGGGTCGCCTCGGCGAGCTCGGGCGGCCCCACCACCTCGAACGGCACGTCGAAGGCGCCGAACCGCCCGGCCAGGCCGCCCCAGGACCACGAGCCGAGCACCACCCGGCAGCGGGCCGCGCCGTCGATGTCCGGCAGCGGCTCGCACAGGCCCTGGGCCCCGACCCAGGGCGCGACGTCGGCGGCGCGGGCATGGAACACCACCTCGCCGCGCACGGGTGACGGCGCCCCGCTGATCCGGGAGCCGACGAAGTCCGCGACGGAGCCGCCCGGCACCTCCCGCCGGACGAACCGCGGCCCGGTCCCCGACCGGAGCGTCAGCCTGTCGACCCGGAAGAGCCGCCAGTCGTCGCGGTCGAGGTCGAAGGCGACGAGGTACCAGCGCCCGTCCGACGTCACGAGGTGGTGCGGCTCGACCCGGCGCGGCGGCCGGAAGGCGGCCTCCCCCTCGCCGAGGGCGGCCATGGTCCCGCCCGCGTAGTCGAACCGCACGACCTCGCGGGCCTGGCACGCCGAACCGAGCGCCAGGAGCGTGTCCGGGGCCACTGCCGCCTCGTCGGCCCGGGGCCGACGCCGCACGGTGGTCACCTCGAGCGCGTCCAGGCGCGTCCGCAGGCGGGCCGGCATGACCTGGCGGATCGTCGCCAGCGCCCGCAGCGCCCCCTCCTCCGCCCCGGGGATGGCCCCGGTCCGCAGCGCGACGGCGACGGCGATCGCCTGCTCGTCGTCGAACAGCAGGGGCGGCAGCTCAGCGCCGGCGTCGAGGCGGTAGCCGCCGTCGGGCCCCTTGGTGGCGTTGACCGGGTAGCCGAGCTCGCGCAGCCGGTCGACGTCGCGCCGCACCGTGCGCGGGCTCACGTTCAGCCGGTCGGCCAGGAGCGCGCCCGGCCAGTCGCGGCGCGCCTGGAGGAGCGACAGGAGGGCGAGGAGGCGTCCGGAGGTCTCAAGCATGAGTTCAGCATCGCACGCGGTAGAGGACAGGAGCTGACCGCTACTACCGGAAGAGTGGGTCACATAGCCAGACCGCAGGACGAGACCGCTAGAAGGAGACAACCGTGATCCGCACTCGAGAGCTCACCAAGGACTTCGTGGTGAGCCGCACCCGCACCGTCCACGCCGTGCGTGGCATCTCGCTCGACGTCGAGCCGGGCGAGCTGGTGGCCGTGCTCGGCCCCAACGGCGCCGGAAAGACCACGACGCTGCGCATGCTGACCACGCTCATCCCGCCGACGTCGGGCACGGCTCAGGTCGCCGGGTACGACGTCGTCACCCACCCGGACCGGGTCCGCGCCGCCATCGGCTACGTGGGCCAGGGCGGCGCCGGCGGTGCCTCCCAGCGCGTCCGGGACGAGCTCGTCACCCAGGGCGAGATCTACGGCCTCGACCGGCGCACCGCCCGGGGCCGGGCCGGCGAGCTGCTCGAGGCCCTCGACCTGACGGAGCAGGCCGACCGGAAGATCGAGAGCCTGTCGGGCGGGCAGAAGCGCCGCCTCGACGTGGCCGTCGGCCTGGTCCACGAGCCGTCGCTGCTGTTCCTCGACGAGCCGTCCACGGGGCTGGACCCCCACAACCGCGCCAACCTCTGGGAGCACATCCTGCGGATGCGCACCGCGGCGGCCGAGCCCATGACGATAGTGCTCACCACGCACTACCTCGACGAGGCGGACACGTTCGCCGAACGGGTCATCGTGGTGGACAACGGGCAGGTCATCGCGGACGACACCGCCGACGCCCTGAAGGCCGAGCTGGCGGGCGACCTCGTCACCCTCCGCGTGGCACCCGACGACGCCGCGGCGCTGGCCGCCGTCGCGGAGCGCGCGCCGGGCACCCGCTCGGTCCGGGTGGTGCCGGAGTCCGGGGCGAGCAGCGTCGCGATCCGCACGGTCGACGGTCCCGGCGCCACGCCAGGCCTGCTGCGCGCGGCGGACGCCGCGGGCCTCGCCGTGAGCCGCGTGGACGTCGCGCGGCCGACCCTCGACGACGTCTTCCTCGGCCTGACCGGCCGCAGCCTGCGCGAGACCGGGGTCGACGGCTCGGGGGCCGGGCCCGCCGAGACCGGGGCCCCGACAGGCGCGACCGACGAACTCTCGACCGACGGATCCGAACCGACCAAGAAGGAGGTCCTGGCATGAGCGCCGCGACCGTGTCCCCCGACCTGACCCCTACCTCGGCCGCGGCCGCTCGGCAGCTCCCCCGCCGCAGCTTCCTGCGCGATACCCGGATCGTGCTGGTCCGCGAGCTCCGGCCCGTGGTGCGTGACCCGTTCTCACTGGTCTTCGGCCTGGTGCAGCCGCTCGTCTTCCTCGGGCTGTTCGGCCCGCTGCTCGCCGGCTCGGCCGGCGGGACCCTCGGCGGCGACGTCTGGCTGTGGTTCGTGCCGGCCGTCCTGGCGATGACCACGCTGTTCGGCACCTCGGTGACGGGCTCCAACCTGCAGCTCGACCTCTCGTCGGGTGTGCACGAGCGGATGCTGGTCACCCCGCTCTCCCGCCCGGCGCAGCTCGTGGGCCGCGCGCTCAAGGAGATGGTGCCGATCATCGCCCAGTCCGCGGTGGTGCTGCTCGTCATGCTGCCGTTCGGCCTGCGCCCGGACCCGATCGGCGCGGCGCTCACGCTGCTGCAGCTCGCGGTGCTCGGCATCGGCGTCGGCTCCCTGTCGTACGCGCTGGCGCTCGCGGTGCGCAAGCAGGAGTGGATGTTCTGGGTGGTGCAGCAGACCGTCCTGTTCCCGGTCATGCTGCTGTCGGGCATGCTGCTGCCCCTGGAGACCGGCCCGGCGTGGATGCGCGCCGTGTCCTCGGTGAACCCGCTGCGCTACGTCGTCGACTCGGGCCGCGCGGCCTTCGCGGGCGACGTCCTGTCCTCGGCGGTCGCCTGGGGCTGGGTCGCGGCCGTGGCCACGGCCGCGCTCGGCCTGGCGGTCGGCGTGCGCGCGATGATCCGCTCGACGGACTGACCCCGCGGTCCGGCGCGGCCGGGCCGCACGGGACAATGGGTGCCGTGACCGGTACCCAGGATCCCCGTGCGGCCCGGCTGCGCCGGGCCGTGCTGATCGTCGCGGCCCTGAACTTCGCCTACTTCTTCGTCGAGCTCTCCGTCGCCCTCGCCGCCGGGTCCGTCTCCCTGCTCGCCGACAGCGTCGACTTCCTCGAGGACACGGCGATCAACGTGCTGATCCTCGTCGCGCTGGGCTGGCCGCTCGCCCGGCGGGCCCGGATGGGCAAGGCCATGGCCCTGATCATCCTGGGCCCGGCCGCGCTGGCGGCCTGGGAGGCGGTGCAACGGTTCGCCGCGCCGACGGCGCCCGACGTCGTCCCGCTCGTCGTCGCCTCCCTCGGGGCGATAGCCGTCAACGGGACCAGCGCCTGGCTGCTGGCCCGGGCCCACCACCACGGCGGCGCGCTCGGCCGCGCCGCCTTCCTCTCGGCCCGCAACGACGTGCTCGTCAACGTCGCGATCATCGCCATGGGCCTGGTCACCGCGTGGACCGGTTCCGGGTGGCCCGACCTGATCCTGGGCTGCGTGATCATCCTCCTGGCCCTGCACGCCGCGCACGAGGTGTGGGAGGTCAGCGAGGAGGAGCGGCTCGCGGCGAAGGCGCTCGCGGGCGAGGACGTCGGCTGACCCCGCCCGCTGACGGAATGATGGGCACCATGTTCACCAGTACAGACGGAGCGATGGACCTCCGTGTCGCCGCGTACGCCCTCATCACCGACGAGCACGGACGGCTGCTCCTGCCGCACTGGAACGAGGGCGGGCACAGCGGCTGGACCATGCCGGGCGGCGGGATCGACCCGGGCGAGGACCCGGCCGACGCCGCCGTCCGCGAGGTCTTCGAGGAGTCCGGGTACCACGTGGAGCTGGACGGGCTGCTCGGTGTCGACAGCTTCGTGATCCCCAGCGCGGAGCGCGTGCGCCCGTCGGACCGCCCGGTGCACGCCCTGCGGATCGTGTACCGGGCGCATGTCACCGGCGGCGAGCTGCGCGTCGAGGAGGACGGCTCCACCGACGGCGTCGCCTGGCACACGCCCGAGCAGGTCGACGCGCTGGACCGGGTCACCCTGGTGGACCTGTCCCGGCGCTGGGCGGGCCTGATCGAGTAGGCCTGCGGGACTCAGACCACCCGGGTGAACCTGACCCCGCACCGCGACTCACCGAGCACCGCCCCGTACAGTGCGAATCATGACCGTCGCACTCGTACTGGGTGGTGGCGGTGTCGCCGGAGTCGCCTGGGAGCTGGGTGTGCTGCAGGGCATCGCCGACAAGGACGCGGAGCTCGCCGCCCGCATCCTGGGTGCCGACCGGGTGATCGGGACGTCCGCCGGCTCCTCGGTAGCCGCCCAGATCACGAGCGGTACGCCGCTGGAGGAGCTCTACGCTGCGCAGCTGGTCCCGGAGACCGTGGTGATCGAGGTCCGGCTCGACGCGGTCGCGATGATCGCGGGCTGGACCGCCGCGATGCGGCCGTACGCCGACGGCACCGCTCCCGAGCCGGCCGAGTTCCGGCGTCGGATCGGCGCGATGGCGCTGGCCGCGCCCACCACCGACGAGGCGGCCCGCCTCAAGGTGCACGAGGCGCGCCTGCCGAGCACCGAGTGGCCGAGCACGGACCTCGTGATCCCGGCCGTCGACGCCGAGTCAGGCGAGCTGACGATCTTCCGGCGCGCCTCCGGCGTCCGGCTCCTGGACGCCGTTGCCGCCAGCTGCGCCGTCCCCGGCTTGTGGCCGCCGGTGACCATCGGCGACCGGCGCTACATCGACGGCGGCATGCGCTCGGTGGCGAACGTGGACCTCGCCGCCGGCGCCGACTTCGTCCTGGTCATCACGCCGCAGCGCGAGGGCACGACGTCCCCGTTCGGCCCCTCGGCCGCCGATCAGATCGCCGACCTGGCACCGGCAAGGGTCCTCATGATCGGCGCCGACGACGCCTCGATCGAGGCATTCGGCGGCAACCCGCTCTCGCCCGCGACGCGGGCGCCGTCGGCGGCCGCCGGACGTGCGGTGGGCCGGGCGCAGGCCGCGGCCCTGGCCGCGCTGTGGTCCTGACCGGCGGTCCGTCGCCGGCCTAGTCCGAAGCCGGCCGGCTCGCCTCGCCGAGGTGCTCCTCGAAGAAGGCGAATGTCCGCTCCCAGGCGTCCGCCGACGCCTCCGGGTCGTGCGACATGCCCTGGACCCGCATCAGCATCCCGAGCGGGCCCGTGTACTGGGCCAGGAACGAGTGCGTCGCCTCGGGATACACCTTCAGGTCCACCGGGACGCCCGACCGCTCGAGACCGGTCCGGAGCTTGTCCACCTCCGCGACCGCGACGACCTTGTCCCGCGCGCCGTAGCTCGCCACGACCGGGCACGGCGCCGACAGCATCCGGTCGAGCTCCTCCGGCTCCTGCTTGCCCTCGGGAAGCAGGCCGTACTGCACCGCGGCGGCGTCGAACCTGCCGCGCCCCGCCGCGACCAGGGCGAACCGGCCGCCCAGGCAGAACCCCATGATCCCGACCCGGCCGGTGCAGTCGGGCCGGGCCGCGAGCGCCGCGCGCTCGGCCTCGAGCCGGTCGTAGGCCGGTCCCTCGTCGGCGACGAGGCTGCGGAAGGTCTGCCGCAGGCAGCGCCCGCGCTGGTACATCGACGGGGCGTGCACGAGGTAGCCCTGGGCCGCGAGGTGGTCGCAGACGCGGCGCAGCTCGGCGGTCATCCCGTAGGCGTCGTGCACCACGACGACGCCGGGGAACGGGCCGTCGCCGTCGGGGACCGAGGTGTAGCCGGGGTGCACGCGGTGCCTCCTGTGCGCTGGGGACTGGTCGGATGTCCGGTCCGGACATCGCCGTCCGGACAGTACCAGCGCGATGTGCATGATGCATAGCCCCGGGAGACAACTACTCCGCGGCGCCGGCTACGCGCTCCGCTGGATGCCCAGGGTCGAGATCAGGTCCTCGTGCAGCTCCATCCACACGACGTGGCACGAGTCGATACCGGTGCCGGCCACCCACTCGCCCCGCCCGGCCCGCACCCAGCCCAACGCCGCGGAGAACCGCGTGTCGTACCCCGCGAACCGCGCCAGGACCGCGGCGAGCGCGGCGACCAGCGGTCCCAGCTCGCCGCCCAGCCCTTCGAGCTCGCCGAGCACCCGCGCGTCCCACTCGTCGTCGGTGTGCGTGTTCGGCGTGAGCCGGCCGCCCTCCTCGGACCGCAGCTGCCAGTCGGTGCACGCCTGCAGCAGGCGGCCGTTCAGGGGCACGAACGCCTCGTGCACCTGCTCGACGACGGGCCGGGCGCCCGTGCCCGCCAGCTCCTCGGCCAGGAGCCGGTCGTCCTCGGCGCGGCCACGCTCCGTCATCGACCATCCCGCCGTCTCCCCGAACGCCGCCTGCCTGATCCAGCCGTACGCCTCGGCGTCGAGCAGGAGCTCGCGCGCGTCCGCCTGGTCCAGGCCGAAGCGCCCGGCGACGGCGTCGTCGTCGGCCATGCCCTGGATCCGGACGGAGTGGAGCACGAGCAGCTCGGGCTGAGAGGATCGGCCGAGCACCGGGATATGCGTCATGTTTTGCACCGTGCATCCTCGCGTGGCCGGTGTCAACGCAGGTACGTACGCCCACGGAGGAAGCCAGCAGGCACTACATCCAGGCGACGTCCAGGGGGAGCCCTACCCATGGGCACCTCCTGCGGGCCGTGTCAGCCTTCCGGCGTCAGACCAAGAGTCGGACCCCAGGATGGAGAGCACCAATGTCAGTCATCTCCCCGTTCCGCAGAAGGACCACGAAGCAGTGGGCGCTCGCGGCCATGGCCGCGGTCGCCCTGTTCGTCTCACCGGCGGCCTCGGCCACGGCGGCGGACGACGCCGGCGTGCTGGCCATCTCCCACAAGTCGCCGTTCAACTGCAGCAAGACGTTCTACGCCAACAACTGGAGCGGCGGCCACAGCCCCAACGGCTCCATCGACTGGCAGTCCTACGGCAGCGACGCCATCAACGGCGAGACGGTCCGCGCAACGGCCGCCGGGACCGCCACCTTCGACAACGAGGGCAGCACCAGCTACGGCCAGTGGGTGCAGATCGTGCACAGCGACGGCACCCGCACGCGGTACGCCCACCTCGCCACGATGGTGCGCAGCCCCGGCCAGACGATGTCGGTCAGCCAGGGCACCGTCATCGGGACCGTCGGGTCGACCGGCGGCTCGGACGCGCCGCACCTGCACTACGAACAGCGCAGCTCGTCCGGCGTCGTCGACACCTCCCCGACCGTCGAGGGCGTGACCGTCTCGGTCGGCCAGAAGAAGGCCGTCACGAGCACCAACGCGTGCGGCGGCGGGAGCAACCCGTACACCCCCACCGAGGTCTGCGGCAGCGGCTACGCGGTGGTCGACGAGGCCGCGCTCGGCACCGTGGGCCGGACCTACCTGCTGTACAGCTCCGGCACCGGCAGCAACTGCGTGGTCACCCTGAAGTACACGAGCCTGGGCACCCCGAGCGCGGTCTCGGCCTTCCTGGAACCCGAGGGTGCGTCCCGCACCACCGACTCCGGCAGCTACTCGTACTACGCGGGCCCGGTGAAGCGATCGGCGCCCAACACCTGCGTCAAGTGGGGCGGCTCGGTCGGCAGCACCAGCTACACCAGCCCGTTCGAGCACTGCGACTGACGGTCACGCTGGAACGCCGAAGGCCCCCGAGGTTCGCCTCGGGGGCCTTCGGTCCTGCGGGTGCGTCAGGCTGTACGACGGACGTCTGCGCTGGTGAGCCAGTCGTCGAAGGTGACCTTGCCCTCGATCCGCGGCCCGTCCCCGCGCAACGAGCCCGACGCGAGACCCCGGGCGTAGCGGCCGGGAAGCCTGAGCTCCAGGACCTTGCGGCGGGCGCCGTCGTGCGCGAGCTGACGGCGCGCGAGGTCGGCGAGCTGCTCGTCCCGCGGCCCGACGAGATCGGTGGCACGCCCGGCAGGGCTGGACTCGGCCACGGTCACGAGGTACTCGCCGACCTCGCGTGCGGCGACCGGGCGCATCGGAGCCGTGGGCATGACGACGACGGGCCCCTTCTGGCTCGCCAGCAGCTGCCCGACGAACTCGTGGAACTGCGCCGCGCGCGCGATCGTGTACGGAACCTTCCCGGCCGCGACGGCGCGCTCCTGCGCGAGCTTGCCCGCGTAGTAGGAGGCGTCGATGTCGTCGATCCCGACGATGGACAGGGCCACATGGTGGCCGACCCCGGCCGCCTGCTCCGACGCGAGCAGGTGATGCGTCGCGGTCTCGAAGAACCTCCGCGCCGTGCTCGCGAAGAACGTCGTCGTATTGGTGACGTCGATGACGACGTCCGCCCCGCGCAGCGCCGCCGTCAGCCCCACTCCCGTCGTCACGTCCACCCCGTCTGCCCGCGACAGCACCACGACGTCGTGCCCACGCTCATGCGCCGCGGCCACGGCGTGCCTGCCCACAGTTCCCGTTCCTCCTGCGACAGCGATTCTCATCGGTCTTCCTCCGCTCCTTGCCTTCTTCGTCTTCGACCCTCCATCAACATGACCGGACAGCCCCGAGAAATGTGAGGCCTCTTGTCGACCTCACATTTCTCGGGGCTGTCCGGTCATGTTGACGAAGAGCAAGACACCGCGACACCGAGAGCGAGAAAGAACCCGTGGACGACGAGCTGGAGGAGGTGTACGCCGAACGACGCCGGCTGCTGTCGCTCGCGTACCGGATGACGGGCACCCTCGCCGACGCCGAGGACATCGTGCAGGAGACCTATCTGCGCTGGTACCGGCTCGAGGAGTCCGAGCGCGCCGAGATCGTCAACCCCGCCGGGTGGTTGACCCGCGTGGCGAGCCGCGGCGCCCTCGATCTGCTGGCCTCGGCCCGCAGGAGACGGGAGCAGTACATCGGCCAGTGGCTGCCCGAACCGCTTCCAGCGGGCCTGTTCGACGGCACGGCGCCCGACCCGGGCAACCGCGGGACCGACGCCGGCCCCGTCGATCCGCTGGACCGCGTCACCCTCGACGACGCCGTCAGCACGGCGCTGCTCGTCGTCCTGGAGTCGATGACGCCGGCGGAACGGGTCGCGTTCGTGCTGCACGACGTCTTCGCCGTCCCCTTCGACGAGATCGCCCAGATCGTCGGCCGGTCGCCGGCGGCCGCCCGGCAGCTCGCCGCGGCCGGCCGCCGGCACGTCCGCGAGAACCGGACCGCGGCGGTGCCCCGCGCCGAGCACGACCGCGCGGTGCGGGCGTTCCTCCGTGCCGCACAGGCGGGCGACGTCGACCAGCTCACGCGGGTGCTCGCGCCGGACGTCCAGCTGTGGTCGGACGGCGGCGGCGTGGTCACCGCCGCGCTCAACGTCGTCGAGGGCCCCGACCGGGTCGCGAGGTTTGTGCTCGGCGTGGACGCGAAGATGCCCGAGCTGACCCACCGGGTGGAGCCCATGAGCGACGGGCTCGGCGTCCTGCTGCGAACCGGCGACCTCGTCGCGGGAGTCATGAACTTCCGCGTCCGGAACGGGCTGGTCACCGACGTCTGGATCATGCTCAACCCCGCCAAGCTCACCGGCTGGCTACCAACACCTCGAACGGACGAAGGACAGAACGATGGCTGAGACAGCTACAGCGGGACGCACGCCGACCCGGGCACGTGCGGTGAGCCGCACGCAGTACGCCGCGCTGGGCGCGACGGTGATCATCGTCGGCGTGGTCGGCGTGTGGTCCTACTTCTGGCCGCAGGCCTACTACGACCACTTCCCGGTCTTCCTCGGAGAGTGGGTCTCCAAGGACGGCCCCTACAACGAGCATCTCGTCCGCGACCACGGCGCCATGTATCTCGGGCTCGGCGCGGCAACCCTCTACGGGCTCGTCCGGCCCGCGCAGGTCGGCTGCCGCGTGCTCGGCATCGCATGGACCCTCTTCGGGGTCCTGCACTTCGCGTACCACGTCACCCATCTCGCGCACCTCACGTCGAGCGAGGCCACCGGCCAGGTAGTGGTCCTCGCCGTCGCGATACTCCTGGCGATCGCGCTGATCATCCCGGGCCGCGCCCGCGAGAGCTAGGGCGTGTCCTGCGAATCCGGCTCAAGCAGTTCCGAGCCCTGGCTACCCGCTTCACCAAACGCGCGGCCAACTACCGGACCGAACTCGCGCTCGCCGCGATCGTCCTCTGGCTCCGCGATTCACCGAACACGGCCTAGTCGACCAGCGGCGGTTCCCCTCGCTGCCGGGAAGCTGCTCTGGCGGCCTCCTCGATCTTCGCGCAGTGAGCCTCACGGGCAACGGCGTCGATCTGCTCGTGCTGTCCGGCGGCGACCCCGGTCTGACCGTCGAGTTGTTCGCGCAGGATGTCCGCGTGCCCGGCGTGCCGGGTGGTGTCGTTGAGAACGTGGACCATGATGCCGAATAGCTTCACGTGAGGTCGTGGCCACCACGGCACGTGTCCGGGAGCGTCGATGGGTAGTTCATTGATTGTGGCGTCTGCGTGCTCCCAGGCGCGCCGGTAGAAGTCGACGATCTGCTCTCGGCTCTCTGGTTCGGTCACCCACAGATCGCTGCCGTCGGAGTCTTGCCACCGGGGGAGCGGCTCGGGAAATGGCCGGTTGAAGATCTCGCCAAGATATCTGACTTCCCAGGTCGCCATATGCTTGACCAGGCCGAGGAGGTTGGTCCCGGTCGCCGTCAGGGGGCGCCGAATGTCGTATTCGGAGAGACCGTTGAGTTTCCAGACCAGTGCCTCCCGTGCCCACTGCAGCTCTTCGTGCAAGTACGCCTTGGCAAACCCGTCAATCATGCGAAAAGGCTGCCACAACAGCGACAGCTTCGTCGTCATTTGGGACGTTTACGCGGCCCGGCTGCTAGCGGGGTGCATTCGCAGGACAGGCCCTAGTCGCACCGTCGAGGCCGGCATCCTCGACCTGGGTCTTGACCGCGCGACACGGTAGAGGATTTACTACACTCGTTGGATGGAGGAGTGGGAGATCCGAGTCACCGACGAGTTCCTCGCGTGGTTCGACACGGTCGATTACGAGTCGCAAGCGCTGGTTTCGGCCGCAATTGACAGGCTGGCGGACACCGGACCGCAGCTCGGCAGGCCATTGGTCGATCGGCTTGAGGGTTCACAGGTCCACAACATGAAGGAACTACGACCAGCGTCCAGTGGACGCAGCGAAGTCCGGGTGCTGTTCGTGTTCGATCCCTGGCGGTCGGCGATCCTGCTCGTCGGTGGCGACAAGTCGGGAAACTGGACCGCCTGGTACCGCACTGCGATCCCTGAGGCCGAGCGCTTGTATGTGGACTACGTCAAGGAGCGCGAAGAGGAGGAAGGCAGATCATGACCACGTCCCGGAAGTGGAGCGATGTACGACCCGAGGTCGCCGAGCGCCTCGGTGCCGAAGCACTCGCCGATGCGCACGAGCGGACCCAGGCGTACATCGACGGGTATCGGCTCGCAGAGCGCCGCAAGGAGCTCGGGCTGACACAGCTCGAGCTGGCCGAGCGGATGGGAATCACCAAGAGCCGGGTCTCGCAGATCGAGCGCGGGGAGGTCTCGACCTTCTCCGCGGTGGCTCGCTACGTCGAAGCGCTCGGTGGCACGATTCAGATCACTGCCGTCTTCGGCGACAGCACGTACCTCCTGCGGGGAACGCACGCGGCCTGAGCGTTAGCCCTGCGCCGGGGGCTGGATCAGGTCCCAGGGCATGCCGTACAGGTCCTCGAAGACCGCCACCGTCCCGTAGACCTCGTGCCGCGGCTCCTCACGGAACCGCACACCCGCCGCCACCATCCGCGCGTGCTGAGTGGCGAAGTCGTCCGTCTTGAGGAAGAACGCGACGGATCCGCCGGCCTGGTTGCCGACGGCGTCCGCGGCGTCGGTCAGGGCGAGCACAAGGCCCGTTCCGCCGTCCGCGGGGCCGACGACGACCCGCCGTCGGCCGGACGCGTTGGTCTCGTCCTCCCGCAGGGCGAACCCGAGAGCATCGACGAAGAAGGTGATCGCCTCGTCCTGGTCGCGGACGAGGTAGGTGGCATCGGAGAGTCGCAGCACCCAGTGATCCTAGGCGTGATCCCAGGTGGCACGGGCCGAGCCGACGACGGCCGACGCGAGCCGGCAGAACGTCGCACGGTCCTTGACGGGGAGCGGTTCGAGCAGCTCGCCGAGCGCGCTCGCGACCCCGGTCCCGAAGGCGACCATCGCCTGGCCCCCGTCCTCCGTCAGCGTCACCTGGACGGCACGGCGGTCGCCCGGCACGGGGGTCCGCTCGACCAGCCCGCGCCGCTCGGCCCGGTCGACGAGCCCGGTCAGAGCCGCCTTCTCGATCCCCAGGGACTGCGCCAGGTCGACCATGCGCCGGGGCTGTTCGCCCAGGCCGCAGAGCAGCCTGCCCTGCATCGGAGTGAGCTCGTGCTCCTCGGCCACTCGCGCCATGGTGCTCGTCAGCACTATCGCGAGCTCCACGAGCTCGGGCAGCTCGCCCAAGCCGTGCGCGGTGCAGCGCAACACATCGGTGGTCGTCTCGTCGGGCCTCACCCGTCAAAGGTACACAGCGCAAATGGTTATGGCCATGTATAGTCAATGGCACGAACCATCGGACGGAAGGCCACGCCATGAGCTTCACCCACCCCACCGGCACCCGCGGCGCCAGGCAGCCCAGCCGGTCCACCAACTGGATCAACAAGCTGGTCGCGCGCCGCGCCCGGCGCGCGAGCGGCAAGACCATGGGCATGAACCTGCTGGTCCTGACCACTATCGGACGCAAGAGCGGGGAGCCCCGCGCGACGCCGGTCGGTTACTTCCCCGGCCCGGACGGAGGCTGGCTGATCGCGGCGTCGGCGGCCGGGGCCGCGGCCAACCCCGCCTGGTACCTCAACCTCGCGGCGCACCCGGACCAGGTGACCGTCGAGCTGGCGGGCCGCAAGGTCGCCGTGACCGCCGAGGAGCTGCACGGCACCGAACGCGAGCAGGCCTGGACGCAGATCACCACCGACGCGCCGGCGTTCCGCAAGTACGAGACGGCGACCGACCGGGAGATCCCGGTCATCCGGCTGACCCCGAAGGACTGACAGGAAGGCACCTCCATGGGCTTCACCCATCCCACCGGCACCCGGGGCGCCAGGCAGCCCGGCCGCATGTTCCGCGTGATGAACCGGCTGCTCCTGAGGCGCGCCCGGCGCACCGAGGCCAAGACCATGGGGATGAACCTCCTGGTCCTGACCACTGTCGGACGCAAGAGCGGGCAGGCCCGCGTGAACCCGCTCGCGTGGTTCCCCGGCCCGGACGGCAGCTGGCTGATCGTGGCATCCGCCGGGGGCGCCCCCGCCAACCCGGCGTGGTACCTCAACCTGGCCGCCCACCCGGACCAGGTCACGGTCGAGCAGGGCGGCCGCAAGGTCGCCGTCACGGCCGAGGAGCTGCACGGCACCGAGCGCGAGCAGGCCTGGAAGCAGATCACCGCCGAGGCGGAGCAGTTCCGCCGGTACGAGGAGACGACCGACCGGGAGATCCCCGTCATCCGGCTCACACCCACGCCCTGAGCCCCCGTGCGGGTGACCCGTGGTTGACTCCCGCCCGTGACATCACAGGATACAGGTGTGCCGTGCGAGCTCTTCCGCTTCGGGGTCGAGGGGAATGTGGTGGCCCTTCGCCTCGACTCCCTGGATCAGCGGCCCGGCGGGAGCGTCGAACAGGCTAGCGGCACGATCGAGATCGACTGTGGAGACCTCGCGGCCGGACGCGGGGTCAGGGGTGTACTGCCCACCTTCGTCGCCGCGGACGACGTCGACGCCTGGCGGAAGGTCCTCGACGCGCTGGACATGGGGTACGACGTCGCCTGGCGCGAGGACTTGCGCGCCGACGAGGTGCACGTCCGCTGGGAGGACGACGACACCCTCATCGTCACCGTCCGCGACAGGATGGGCCTGCTGACCGACGTGACGACCGTCGCGCCCGTGTCCGACGACTGGTTCGACGACGCCTACGACCGCCTCGAGCGCGTCTACGCGCTGTTTGAGCGCCGGTGACGGCACGTTGTCAGCCGCTCCGCCAACGTGTTCTCCGACGGGTACGCGCTGCAGATGGCGAAGGTGTCCGGTTCGGTCGCCGCGGGCTGCACCACACGACGCTCCGGGTGCCCGTGTGACGACCCGGCCGACCCCCGGCGGTAGGTAGTGTCGTACGCATGACGCACGCCGCCACCACGTCCCCGGTCACCACAGCCCTCCGGACCGCGGACTGGCGGCGGCGCGTCTTCGCGCTGTACTCCGAAGCTCGCGCCCGCGCCGTGGTGAACCCGGCCGCCGCGCACGCCGGATGGATCACCGCCCGGGACGAGCTCTTCGCGACCCACCCGGCGTCGCCCATCCTGCCCGAGGACAAGCCCGGCTTCACCGGCCTGTCCGTCACCCCCTACGACCCGGCCTGGCGCCTCACCGCCCCGGTCGTTCCCGCGGAGCCCGGGCCCGACGGCGCGCCGCGCCGCCTCGACGTCCCCACCGGGACCGACGGCGTCGTGCCGTTCGAGCTGCTCGGCACGGTCGCCCTCCGCTCCGACGCCCTGGGTGACCTCGGCACGCTCGACGTCTGGCGCCTCGCCTCGTACGGCGGCAGCCTGTTCGTGCCGATCAAGGACGCGCTGGCCGGCTCGCCCGGCGGCACCTACGGCGGCGGCCGCTACCTCCTGGACACCATCAAGGGCGCGTGGCTCGGCCACACCGGCGGCTCCGACGGCGGCGAGGGCGGCGGTCCCGACGACTTCGGCGTCGGCGACCTGGTGCTCGACCTCAACTTCGCCTACAACCCGTCCTGCGCCTACGACCCGGCGTGGACGTGCCCGCTCGCACAACCGGGCAACACCCTGGACGTCGAGGTCCCGGTGGGCGAGCGCACCACGAAGTAGGGGGCCGGTCAGCCCTGCACGACGATGAACTCGTCGCCGAAGTCGGCAATCACCCGCAGTCGGCCACCGAGCGCCTCAACATACGAGCGCAGCGTGCCCAGCTCGGTCGAATCAAGTCGGCCGTGCTCGATCGCAGAGACCCGAGGCTGAGCCACACCCATACCTTGAGCGATCACCGCCTGGGTCATGTGCTGCGACCGCCGGATCTCAGCGAGCTTGTACGCACGCACCTGCTCGCGCATCTCGGCCATGATCTCCGCTGCCCGCGCCTCGTCCAGGCCAGCTGCAACAGCGTCGGTCCGTACCTCGTCCCATGAACGGGCCATCTCTCACACCTCCTCGTCGTACTCGCCGGCGAGCCAGCGCTCGTAGCGATCCTCGGCAACCGGGATGTTCACCCGATACCGCTCGTCCCATCGACCGGCCTTGTCACCTGCCACGAGCAGAACCGCCCTCCTCGCAGGATCGAACACGAACAGGACGCGGACTGTGCTCGCGCGGAGCTCCTTGAGGTTGTGCACCGTCGAGGCCTTGATGGAATCAACCACGGGCCGGCCCAAGGAAGGACCAGAGCGGGCGAGCAACTCGATTGCCGCATGGACATGCTCCGCGACAGGATCCGACCCACGAACCAATTCGAGGAACCACGCATCAACCTCCTCGAGCAGGACGACCTTCCACATCCCTACCTCCACTATAACGCACATGTTATGAAAACTTCCCATCGTCCACCAGGTTGCCTAAGCCTGTGATGGGTCGAGTTTGCCAAGGTCGATGATCGTTCGCAGTGGATGCGGCGAATCAGTGCTTATACGCAACGCACAGGGCGGGAGAACAGCCGTCGGCCAATGCGCCACGGAAAGGTGAGGCTGTCCAACCCCTTCCGGGAAGTTGGCGGCGCGCTCCCGCTCCTGGTTGCCTGGGGCCATGACGACCGAACCGTCCGAGACGGATCGCCCCGAGGCCGGGCGCCCCGCCGTCGGGCATGCCGACGAACCGCACGCCGAGGGCCTCGCCGAGCGGCTGAACTGGCTGCGTGCCGGCGTGCTGGGCGCGAACGACGGGATCGTGTCGGTGGCGGCGGTCGCCGTCGGCGTCGGCGCGGCGACGTCGCAGACCGCGCCCATCCTCACCGCCGGCCTCGCCGCCCTCGTGGGCGGCGCGATCTCCATGGCGCTGGGCGAGTACGTGTCGGTCTCCAGCCAGTCCGACACCCAGAAGGCGCTCATCGCGAAGGAGCGGACCGAGCTCGCCGAGATGCCCGAGGAGGAGCTCGCCGAGCTGGCCGGGCTCTACGAGGCCAAGGGCCTCTCCCCCGCAACCGCCCGCCAGGTCGCCGTCGAGCTCACCGAGCACGACGCCCTCTCCGCGCACCTGGAGGCCGAGCTCAACATCGACGAGGACGAAGTGGTCAGCCCGTGGCACGCCGCGCTGGCCTCGGCGGTGGCCTTCACCCTGGGCGCCGTGCTCCCGCTCGCCGCGGTGCTCCTGATCCCCGAGCCCTGGCGGGTCGGCGCCACGTTCGCCGTCGTCCTGGCGGCGCTCGCAGGCACTGGCTGGACCGCCGCCTGGATCGGCGACGCACCGCGGGTGCGCGCCACGGCGCGCGTCGTCATCGGCGGGGCGCTCGCGCTGGGCGCGACCTTCGCGCTGGGCTCCCTGCTCGGCACGACGGCGGCCGGGTGAGTACCGTTAACGCCCGATGAACACCATCGACAGCACACCGCCCCCTGCCGGCTCACCCTCGTCGACGTACGGCGTCCACTCCGAGGTGGGCCGCCTCCGCAAGGTGCTGGTCTGCGCGCCAGGCCTGGCACACCAGCGCCTCACCCCGTCCAACTCGGCCGACCTGCTGTTCGACGACGTCCTCTGGGTGGAACGCGCCCAGCAGGACCACGCCGACTTCGTGGCCGAGCTGCGGGAGCGCGACGTCGACGTCGTCGAGCTGCACGCCCTGCTCGCCGAGACGCTCCGCGTGCCGGGCGCGCGCGACTGGCTGCTCGACCGCAAGATCGTGCCCGAGATCGTCGGCAACGGCCTGGTCGAGGCGACGCGCGAGTACCTCGAGTCCCTGCCGGAGCACGAGCTGGCCCGATACCTGATCGGCGGCCTCGCCGTCGCCGACGTGCCCGAGCTGCCGCCGGGCTTCCGCGCGCTCGCGGACGTCAGCCCGGACGCGCGCGAGTACCTCATGCCGCCGCTGCCGAACACGCTCTTCACGCGCGACACCACCTGCTGGATCTACGGCGGCCTCACCCTGAACCCGCTGTACTGGCAGGCGCGCCGTGACGAGACCCTGCTCATGAAGGCGGTCTACTCGTTCCACCCCGACTTCGTGGGCAGCCGGGTGTGGTGGGGCGACCCGGAGAACGGCCACGGCGAGGCCACCTTCGAGGGCGGCGACATCATGCCCATCGGCAACGGCACCGTCCTGATGGGCATGAGCGAGCGCACCTCCCGCCAGGCGATCACGCAGGTCGCAGCCTCCCTGTTCCAGGAGGGCGCCGCCGAGCAGATCGTCGTGGCGGGCATGCCGCGGCTGCGCGCGGCCATGCACCTGGACACGATCATGACGTTCGTCGACGTCGACACCGTCACCGTCTACCCGCGGATCGTGGACCGCGTGCACCCGTTCGTGCTGCGCCCGGAGAACGGCCCGCTCGGCGTCTCCGTCACCGACGCCGGCGGGTCGTCCTTCCTCGATGTGGTGGGGCAGGTCTCCGGGCTGGGCGAGCTGCGGGTCATCGAGACCGGCGGCGACGTCTACGAGTCCGAGCGCCAGCAGTGGGACAGCGGCAACAACTCCGTCGCCGTCGAGCCCGGGGTCGTGTTCACGTACGACCGCAACACCACCACCAACGACCTGCTGCGCAAGGCGGGTGTCGACGTGATCGAGATCGCGGGCGGCGAGCTGGGCCGCGGCCGCGGCGGCGGCCACTGCATGACGTGCCCGATCATCCGGGAGCCCGTCAGCTGGTGACCTGTAGCTGCGGCGCGACACGCCGTGATGCCACGCCACGCCGGGGTACTTGATGCATCCTTGGGTTGCAGTTCCGGAAAAGCCATAGACGCTGCCAAGTCCTCGTTGTACCTTTCTTCACACACGGACTAGTGCCGTGTCGGCAGGTTGTGTGTCTGTGACCACCTGCTCGAGCACTCAGCACCACATCAGTCATGCCGAACAGCTACATCGAACTAGACGGGAAGGACGAGATCACGATGGCCCGCACCAGCATTGCGCTCCAGGCCTCCGGCCTGTGCAAGGTCAGTGCTGCCACCGAATCGTCCTACCCCACCATTGCGCAGCATCTCTGGGACGGCCGCGAGGCCATACGGGGCGCCATACGCCGCTGATCCGGTTCTGCCGGACCAGTGAACGTGAGCCGCCTCGGGATGTCTGTTCCCGGGCGGCTCTTGTCGTCCCGGGCCCGGACAGCACGACCTGAACATCAGCGAGAAGAACCGAGACGACAAGCTCACCGGAAGGAGCAGGCCCGTGGCCGACGTCCTAGTCCTCAATGCCGGCTACGAGCCGCTGCACCGGGTATCGGTCCGGCACGCCATCCACATGCTCGTGCGCGAGGTCGCGGTCGTGGAGGAGGCGGTCGACGGCCGTTCCTTCGGGCCGTTCCCCTTACCGCGCGTGCTGCGGCTGGTCCGGTACGTGACGATGCGGTGGCTCTACAAGTCGGGCGGGGCGCCCGCGTGCACCAAGCAGGGTGTGAAGCGGCGCGACGGCCTGTGCGCGTACTGCGGCGGCCCCGCCGAGACCGTGGACCACATCCTGCCGCGCTCGCGCGGCGGACCCTCGACGTGGATGAACCTCGTGGCCGCCTGCTACGCGTGCAACTCGCACAAGGCGGACCGCACGCCGGCCGAGGCCGGCATGGTGCTCTACGTGACGCCACACGTCCCGCGCGCGGAGTACGCCCGCGCCATCCGGCACCGGGCGGCCCGCGCGGCGTAGCCCGGGCACGGTGAGCTCGGCAAAAGGTCAGGTGATCGGCAACTCGGGTTGCCCATCACCTGACCTTTTGCCGATCTACGCCATGGGTCTCACCGACGGGCGCACAGCTCCTCGCTGACGGCGCGCAGGCGCTCGCGCAGCTCCGGGCGATAGGCGTCGTCCATCGCCCGGGCCTCCCGAAGGCCGTCGTAGAACCGTCCCGTGACACCCTCCAGCGCCGGGTCCTCGATGAGCCGCAGGGTGGCCTCGACACCGCTCTCCAGGGAGTCGATGCTGTGCCCGACGCTCTCCAGGACCATCTTGGTAGGCATGTAGGTCCCCGGGTGCAGGCTGTTCACCGTGACCTCCTGCGCCGGAAGCTCGCTCGCCAGGGTGAAGCCGTCCGCGATGAGGGCCAGCTTGGACCGGCCGTACGCACGCGTCCCGCTGTAGCCGTGCGCCATGGTCAGGTCGTCGACGTCGATCGGCGACTGCCCGATCGAGGCGACGTTCACCACCCGCGCCGGCGCCCCTGCGCGCAGCAGGGGAAGCAGGTCGCGCGTGAGCGCGAACGGTGCGAGGTAGTTGACCGCGAGGCGCAGCTCGTTGCCGTCCGCGGTGAGCCGCCGGTCGACGCCGTCGGGCTCTCCGCCACCGACCCCGGCGTTGTTCACGAGCACGTCGAGACGTCCCGTCACGGCGCTGATCTGCGTGGCGAGCGCGTGCACCTGGGCCACCTCGGACAGGTCGGCCCGCACCGTGACGACGTCCGCAGCGCGGTCCCGCAGGTCCGCACGGAGCCGAGCCAGCCGCTCGGGACTGCGTCCGTGCAGGATCAGCAGGTGGTCCCGCCGGTCCGCCAGGCGTTCCGCGAGCGCTCGCCCGAGGCCGTCGGTAGCCCCGGTCAGCGCGATCACGCGTGTGGTCGTCATGGCTGCTCCTTGTCGTCTTGATCACGGTCTTGATCGCGGTTCTCCGGACCTGGGTTCGCCTCGGGGCGCGCGGAGAGCAGGGCCGTCAGCGCGTCCGTGGGTGCGTCGGCCGGGATCTCGTCGCGGGCGAGCAGCCAGTACCAGATGGTGCCGAACACCAGGTCGGCGATGAGCCCCGGGTCGATCGGCGGCAGATCGCCGCGCCGCGCCGCCCGGTCGGTGAGAGTGGCGAGCGCGGCCCGGCGTCGTGCCAGGAATCCCTCACGGAACCGCTGCCCGAACCCGGGATCGATCTGCGCCTCGGCCATGAGCGCCCGGAGCACCGGCGCGACGCCGGGAACACGCCCCAGCTCGTAGGAGTCGCGCAGGAAGGCGGACAGGTCCGCGGCCCAGGATCCGTGATCGGTGGTGGAGATCCGCAGCTCGGCCTTCACGCTGAGCGCCTCCAGCAGGACGTCCGCCTTGTGCGACCACCACCGGTACACCGTGCGCTTGCTCGATCCCGCTCGGGCGGCGATGCCCTCGATCGTCAGCGCGTGATAGCCGACCTCGGCGACCTGCTCGTACGCGGCGGTGAGGATCGCGATACGGCCCTCTTCGCTCCGCTTGCGGCCACGCCGCGCCGCTGGTTCGGCGGCCGGTTCCGTCGTCATACCGGAGAGCCTACCGCTTTAGGGAACGCAGCGGTTCGCAATTGGCCGTGATGGGCGCTACCTTTATGGAAACGCACCGGTTCACAAATCGAAAGGTCTGTCATGACAACGACGCTCATCATCGGTGGCAGCTCCGGCATCGGGCTGGCCACGGCGCGCCTGCTCCTCGCACGCGGGGACGAGGTGCACATCGCCGGGCGCTCGGTGGAACGGCTCGACGCCGCACGGAGCGCGCTCGGCGACGTGCCGGCCCACGTGCTCGACGCGCTCGACACCGAGGCGGTCGGCGCGCTCGCCGCGAAGCTGGCGCCGGTCGACCGGCTCGTCCTGACGCTCTCCGGCAACGAGGGCGCCGGCCGGCTCGCCGAGCTCGACATCGCCGCCCTCCGCCGCGCGTTCGACGCCAAGTTCTGGGGCCACGTCACCGCCCTGCGTGCCACGCTCCCCCACCTCGGCGAGAACGCGTCGATCACCCTCCTCGGGGCGATCACGGCACGCGCAGGCATGCCGGGCACCGCCGGGATCGCGGCGGTCAACGCCGCCGTCGAGGCGCTCGTCGCGCCGCTCGCCGCGGAGCTCGCGCCCGTCCGGGTCAACGCCGTCTCACCCGGCTACGTCGACACACCCTGGTGGGACATGCTCCCCGAGCCCGACAGGCGCGCGTTCTTCGACGGCGTCGCGAGCGGGCTGCCGACGCGCAGGATCGCCACCGCCGACGACGTCGCCGAGGTCGTCACGCTGGCCGCCACCAACCCGAACCTCACCGGAACGGTCATCGAGGCCGACGGCGGCGCCCGGCTGGTCGCCGCGTAGGACCTGTCCCACGGATGGCCCGATCACGCACTCCCCGCCACTCTCAACCTATAGCGCACCGGGGGTCTTGCGGCAAGGCCCCGGTCGTGCCGCAGAATCGTCGGCCCGGGCCAAGGCCTGCGGAAACAGGGAGTGGGGGCGTTCATGACTGACACGACTGACGTGATCGACGTGATCGTGGCGGGCGGCGGGCCGACCGGCATGATGCTGGCGGCCGAGCTGCGGCTGCAGGGCGTGCGGGTGCTCGTGCTGGAGAAGGACACCGAGCCGAACCGAGTGGTCCGCGGGCTCGGGCTGCATGCGCGCAGCGTCGAGGTGCTGGACCAGCGCGGCCTGCTGGAGCGGTTCCTGCCGCTAGGCAAGCAGTACCCCCTGCACGGCTCCTTCGCCGGCATCAGCAAGCCCGCACCGGACGGGCTGGACACCGCGCACCCGTACGTCCTCGGCATCCCGCAGACCGTCACCGAACGCCTGCTGACCGAGCACGCCGTCGAGGTCGGCATCGAGCTCCGGCGCGGCTGCGAGCTGGTCGGACTGAGCCAGGACGACCAGGGCGTGACCGCCGAGCTGGCCGACGGCGCGCGGCTGCGCTCGCGCTACCTCGTCGGCTGCGACGGCGGCCGCAGCACCGTGCGCAAGCTGCTCGGCGTCGGCTTCCCCGGCGAGCCCGCGAGCACCGAGTGGCTGCTGGGCGAGGTGGAGGTGGGTGTGCCGGCGGAGACTGTGGCCGCGGTGTCGGCCGAGGTCCGCGCCACACAGCGGGGGTTCGGCGCCGGGCCCGTCGGCGACGGGGTGTACCGCGTCGTCGTGCCCGCCGACGGCGTGGCCGAGGACCGCACGGTCCCGCCGACGCTCGAGGAGCTCAAGCAGCAGCTGCGGGTGCACGGCGGCACCGACTTCGGGGCGCACTCGCCCCGCTGGCTCTCCCGGTTCGGCGACGCCACCCGCCTCGCCGAGCACTACCGGACCGGCCGGGTGCTGCTGGCCGGCGACGCCGCGCACGTGCACCCGCCGCTCGGCGGCCAGGGCCTCAACCTCGGCCTCCAGGACGCGTTCAACCTCGGCTGGAAGCTGGCCGCCGAGGTCAACGGCTGGGCCCCGGAGGGGCTGCTGGACAGCTATCACGCCGAGCGGCACCCGGTGGCCGCCGGCGTGCTGGACTTCACCCGCGCGCAGGCCGAGCTGCTGTCCGTCGCGCCGGGCCCCCGGGCGGTGCGCCGGCTGGTGTCGGAGCTGATGGACCTCGAGGACGTGAACCGGTACCTGATCGAGAAGGTCACCGCCGTCGGGATCCGGTACGACCTCAGCGAACGATCGGGTGAACGATCGGGCGAACGGTCCGGCGAGGGGCACGAGCTGCTCGGCCGGCGGCTGCGCGACGTCGGCCTGCGGCAAGGCCGCCTCTACCAGCGGATGCACGGTGGTCGCGGAATGCTCCTCGACCGGACCGGCCGGCTCTCGGTCGACGGGTGGGCCGACCGGATCGAGCACGTCGTCGACGTCGGCGACGAGCTGGACGTGCCTGCGGTGCTGCTGCGGCCGGACGGCCACGTGGCCTGGGTCGGCGAGGACCAGGCGGACCTGCTCGTCGAGGTGCCCAGGTGGTTCGGCACCGCCGTCGGCCCGGCGACCACACCCGTCAGCGGGGAGCGGAAACATAACGGGTGAAAGTCACCGGTACCCTGGCCGCGTTCATGACCCACGCCACAACGATGTCCGGCGACCGGAGAAGGGGGCGCGCAGTGAGCGTCGAAACCGCGGGGTGGCCACGCGCCGAAGCGGTCGTGCGCGAGGACGGCTCAGGCCGCGTGACGATCAACGGCCAGATGGTGCCGGTCTACCGGGAAAGCCTGGGTGAGGCGCGCAGCGAGGTGATGCGCCTCATCATGGAGTACTCGACGAGCATCGGGCTGGCCATCGAGGTCCAGGCACAGGGCCCCGAGGGGCCGACCGGCCTCACGGTCTACCCGGACGGCAGCGTGGTGCAGGACGGCGGCGCGGGCGCCGCGCAAGCCGCCCAGGCCGCGATGCCGCCGAGCGACCCGGCGTCGATGATGCCCGAGCGGTCACCGGGTCCCCGGGCGGGCCACATGCGGCACAGCGCGCCCGACCAGGTCCCGGGCGGGCCCGCCGGCGCGATGCCCGGCGCCATGCCCATGTCGGGGCCGATGTCCGTGCCGGTCCCGGTGTCGATGTCCATGCAGACCCCCATGCCCTCCCCCGTACCGACTCGTCTGCCGGAGTATCAGGCCGGCCAGGTGCCGTCCGGCGTTCAGCCGCCCGCCGGACCCGCCGAGCCGCAGCGGATGAGTGTCATGGGCCGCGGCGCGGTGCCGTCGTCGTCGTTCCAGCAGCCGGCCCAGGGCCAGGGACCGGGCGGCCCGTTCGGGGGCTCCGCCCCGGCGGCCCCCGAGGCCTACGGCGAGTCCTTGTTCGGCCCGGCGACCGGGCCCGACGGCGGACGCCGCGACAGCCGCCGCTCGTTCCTGATGCAGGACCGGCTCGACGAGCCGGCCACCCAGGGCGTGCGCGGTGTGCTGGCGCGGGTCGGGTTCCGGGTGCGGCCCAACGAGTCCGAGCGGGCCGAGCGCGCGGACGAGCAGGTGGTGAGCCAGCACTGGCCCGGCCCGCGCACCATCTCGATAGTGAACGGCAAGGGCGGTGCGGGCAAGACGCCGGCCACGGTGCTGCTGTCGGCAGTCTTCTCCTCGCACGGCGGCTCCGGCGTCGTCGCGTGGGACAACAACCAGACGCGCGGCACGCTGGGCTGGCGCACCGAGCAGGGCCCGCACGAGGCGACCCTGCTCGACCTGATCCCGCAGACCGAGCACTTCCTGGGCCCGACGGCGCAGCTCGCCGACCTCGCCTGGTTCGTGCACCACCAGTCGCGCGACCGGTTCGACGTGCTGCGGTCCAAGCCGATGGCGCTCGCGCACGAGCAGCGCATCTCGTCGGAGGACGTCGACGCGATCCACGCGGTCCTCGCGAAGTACTACCGGATGATCTTCATCGACTCGGGCAACGACGAGTCCGACCCGATGTGGCTACGGATGATCGACCACACCGACCAGCTCGTGGTCGCCACCAGTACCCGCGACGACCACGCCGAGGCGGGCGCGCTGCTCCTGGAGGCGCTCTCGAACCGCGGGGAGCACATGGCCGAGCTGGCCCGTAAGGCGGTGGTCGTCGTGAGCCAGTCCGACCCCAAGGCGACTCCCGCCGACATGCGGCGCGTCGCCCAGGGGTACCGCTCGCTGGCGCGCGAGGTGGTCACCATCCCGTTCGACCCCGCCATGGTGGACGGCCAGCTCGTCTACCGCGCCCTGCGCCCGCAGACCCGCCGGGCGTGGCTCGCCGCGGGCGCGGCGCTCGCCCGGGGCTTCTGACGCCGGCGCCCTCTGGCACCGTTGCTCCTGACGCCGCGCCCGCCGGAGGTCACCCGGAGGCGGCCGGGGCGACGATCCGGGTGACGGCGCGGCGGACGTCGGCGCGCACGTCGTCCGCCGCCTCCGTGCCCTCCGGGGCGGCGAGGATCCCGCCCACGGTGAGCACCGAGCCGTGCACCGTGGCGAGGATCTGGCCGAGCAGCCGGTCGGCCGGCACCGTGGCGTCGATCCGCTCCGGGTGCCGCGCCTGGACGTCGCGCAGCGCCTCGACCTTGGCCGCGCTCGACGTCACCGACCGCTCCAGGGCGCCGAGCGCGCCCGGCCGCTCCAGCGTGTGCCAGAGCAGGAGCCGCACCAGCTCGGGGTGGCCCACCGTGAAGTCGAACAGGCGCCCGGCGTAGCCGGGCAGGTCGTCCGCGGTGAAGGGCACGGCGTCGAGCAGGTCGAGGATCCGCGCGCTCACCACCTGGTCGAACAGCGCCTCCTTGCCGCCGAAGTACGCGTAGATGCGCTGCTTGTTGGCCGAGGCGCCCTCGGCGATCCGGTCCACGCGCGCGCCGGCGAGCCCGTACCGCGCGAACTCCTCGGCCGCGGCCTCCAGGATGCGCTCGGGTGTCGAGGCGCGTCCGACGTCGGCAGCGGCGGGGATGGGCATGTGGCTCAGCCTAGCCCGCGGGCACCGCGGTCGAGGTGGTCTCCTCGGCGACGGACCAGAGGCGGGCTGCCGTGGCGTCGTCGCGCATGCGCCGGTTGAGCCGCGCCGGGACGGGTTCGCCCACCAGCATGAACCGAGGCCCGTAGTAGGCGCCGGACGGCGCACCGGGGTCGGCGGCGGCGAGCAGGATCGAACCGGCGCCCTCCGGCGGCGCCATCGAAGGCAGCGGTGACCGCGGGGTCCAACCGTTCCGCCGTTCCCGGCCCATGGTCGGTCCCGTGATCTGGAGGTTCGTCCGGGTGAACCCGGGGTGTGCCGCCGTGCTCACCAGGGCCCAGCCGCGGCGTGCGGCCAGGTGCGCGAGGTGCCGGGCCAGGTGCAGGTCGGCGAGCTTGGACTGCCCGTACGCGGCCCAGGCCCGGTACGGGCGCCGCTCCCAGTCGAGGTCGCCGAAGTCGATCCGCCCCCGGTTGGCCACGCCGGAGCTCATGGTGGCGACGCGCGGCGCGGGCGCCGCCAGCAGCATCGGCAGGAGCCGGTTGGTCAGGGCGAACGGGCCGAGAAAGTTGGTGCCCCACTGCAGCTCGTGGCCGTCGGCGGTCTCGTACCGCTGCGGCGGGACCATCACGCCCGCGTTGTTCACCAGGGTGTCGAGCCGGTCGAGGTCGCGCCCGAGCCCGTCGGCGAAGGCGCGGACCGACGCCAGGTCGGCGAGGTCCAGGAGCCGCACCTCGGCCCGTGCGTCGGGCCGGGTCGCGAGGACCTCCGCGAGGGCGTCTGCCCCCTTGTCCGGGTTGCGGACGGCGAGGACCACGTGGGCGCCGGCGGCGGCGAGGCGCTTGGCGGCCTCGCGGCCGGTGCCGCTGTTGGCACCGGTGACGACGACGGTGCGGCCGGTCTGATCGGGGACGGTGTACATGTGGGCTCCTCGGGCGGGATTCGATGTTGCCAACCAACAAGTTGGTTGGCCACTCCCACTATGCACCCGGCGCCTCCCCACGCACAACCCCCGTGCACGACGACGGGGTACCGGATCTGGTCAGATCCGATACCCCGTGTTCGCGGCGGTGCCCGCCGTGCCGGTCGCGGCCGTGCCGCGCGGCGCAGTCGTGCCGCGCGACGCGGTCGCGACGCTCAGGCGCTCAGGGCGCCCGCCACCAGCTCCAGCGTCTGCGAGCGCCCGAACGTCGCGTCCAGCGGCTCGTCGTCGCGCGAGCCGGCCACCGGCACGAGCATGACCTCCTCGACGCCGTGCCGCTCGGCCAGGCCGCGCACCTCGGCCGCGACGTGCTCGGCGTCGCCGATCAGCCAGCGCGTCCGCATCGCCTCGATGGACTGGGCGATCATGCCGTCGGCGGGCTCGTCGGCCGTGGCGCGCAGGGCCTCCTCGACGGTCTCCAGCGGGCCCAGCTTCTGGCCGGAGCGCAGCCGGGCCATCTGCCGCAGCTGCGGCAGGGCGCGGTCGTGGGCCTCGTCCGACGTCGGCGCCGCCACCGCGTTGACCGTGACGAACGTGCGCGGCTCCGGGTGCTCCGGCGAGGGGCGGTAGCCGTCCCGGTACAGGGCGAGGATCTGGTCCATGCCCTGCCCGGAGAAGTGGTTCGCGAACACGTACGGCAGCCCGAGCTCGGCGGCCAGGCGCGCGGAGTAGTCGCTGGAGCCGAGCAGCCACACGGTCGGCACGCTGCCGGCGGCCGGGGTGGCCCGCACGTCGTAGATGTCGCCCGAGACCAGGCGCAGCCGGGCACCGTCGGGCCCCATCAGGCTCAGGATGTCGGTGACGTGCTGCGGAAAGCGGTCCACGTCCGCCGTCGGACCCGTGGCGCGCAGCAGGGAGGTGACCACGGGGTCGCTGCCCGGGGCGCGGCCGATGCCGAGGTCGATGCGGCCGGGGGCCACGGCCTCCAGTGCCGCGAACTGCTCCGCGACCACGAGCGGGGCGTGGTTCGGCAGCATCACGCCGCCCGACCCCACCCGGATGCGGGAGGTCCGCGCGGCGGCGGCGGCGATCATCACGGGCGGCGACGACGCCGCGACCGCTGCCATGTTGTGGTGCTCCGCGAACCAGTAGCGCTCGTAGCCGAGCCGGTCGGCGAGCGCCGCCAGGTCGAGCGAGGCCGACAGGGCCTGGGCGCTGGTCTGGCCCGAGCGGACGGGCACGAGGTCAAGGACGGACAAGCGAGGCTGGGTATTCATCGCCTCTGTCAACCGTTCCGTGGCCTGGCATGTTCCTCCCGCGGGGCGCCGGAATCGCTGCCGGTATCGCGGGAGGTCATGGCGCCGACCCCCTTCGGCCTGACATGATCGCAAGCGTGTCTGTTGATGTGCGCCCCGCGACCGACGACGACGTCGATGCCGTGGTCGACCTTTTCCGCCAGTACCTACGGTTCTACGAGCAGGAGGTGCCCGACGCCGAAGCCCGCGCCTACCTGACCGCCCGCCGCGACTCGGGCGACAGCGTGCTCCTGGTCGCGGTGCTCGTGCCGGAAGGTGGCGACCCGGAGGAGACGGGCGCCGGCCATGAGCTGGTCGGGTTCGCGCAGAGCTACCCCACCTGGTCGTCCGTGAGCCTGAGCCGGTCCTGGGTCCTGAACGACCTGTTCGTCTCGCCGGCCGCGCGCGGGACGGGCGCCGGGCGCGCGCTGGTCCTGGACACGTGCCGCCGGGCCAAGGAGGCCGGCGCCATCCGCGTGTCGCTGGCCACCGCGTGGGACAACGTCGCCGCGCAGGGTCTGTACGAGTCGGAGGGCTTCGTGCGCGACCAGCATTTCCACCACTACGCGTACGTGACGGGCGCCTGACCGCTCGCTTGGCGTGCCCTCCCCGTACTTCCCCGCGCTCTCTGGTTCACTTCCCTGGTTCGGCTCTGGAACAAACCTGGTCAAACAGGCTGATTCCGCCATGCCATCTTTTCGAATCGGGGAGACCCGGGAACTGGAGTGCACACCACCATGATGGGAGGCCACCACGCCGCGACGGGAGCCGCGGCCTGGATCGCAGTCACGGCGTCGACACCGATCGCCTTCGGCTGGTACCCGGTGACGGACACCGGCGTCATCGCGGGAGCCCTCGTCTGCGCGGGAGCGGCGCTGCTGCCCGACGCGGACCATCACTCCGGCACCATCGCGAACTCGCTGTCGCCGGTCTCGGACGTGGTGGTCAAGGGCATCGAGACCGTCTCCGGAGGGCACCGCAAGGGCACGCACTCGATCCTCGGCGTCGCCGTGTTCACCGCTATCGCCTGGGCCCTCAGCCTCCTGAGCATCGACACCGGCGACGAGCGGTTCGGGTCGATCCTCATCGGCCCGGGCATCATGTGCGTGCTGCTGGTCGCGTTCGCGCTCAAGGCGCTCAAGATCACGCGTGACACCAAGATCCTGCCGTGGACCACGTCGATAGTGCTCGCGGTCCTCATCGCGGTCTTCGCGCCCGAGGAGTGGTACTGGATGCCGTTCAGCGTGGCGCTCGGCTGCGTCGTGCACATCCTGGGCGACATGATCACCACCGCCGGCGTGCCGCTGCTGTGGCCGCTGAAGTTCAAGTCCCCGTTCTGGATGCGCAACGGGCGCGGAGTCGAGCTCGACAGGGTCTGGAAGTCCGGCGGCAACCTCGCGCTGCCGATCCTTGGCGACGCCGGCTCGGTGCGCGAGTGGATCTTCCTCATCCCCGTGTCGCTCTACGCGATCATCGGGATCGTGTGGGCGCTGCTGAACGAGATGGGCTACGACACCATGTCGGTCTGGAACCAGATCGTCGCGTTCTTCCCGGGCTGACACCCCCGGGGCTTTGTCGTGGGCGTGATCGTTGCGCTTGTGCGTCCGTCCTAGGCGCAACGATCACGCCCACAACAAGAATGGCTTACAGGCCGCCCGCTACCGCTGCGCCGGCCGCCAGCCAGGCGCGGCGGGTCTCCGGGCGTAGCGCGCCGTAGCGCAGGTGGCCGTCGACCATCGCCGGGTCGAACGGGATGGTGACCACCTCGCGGGCCAGCGACCGGTACCCGTCGGCGACCTTCTCCAGCTCGCCCGGGGACTCCTTCTGGTCGGCCTGGCTCACGACCACCACCGCCTGCTGCGCCAGGTACGCCGACCGCCCGTCGCGGGTGGCCAGCGCCTCCAGTAGCAGCGCCCCGGCCTCCGCGTGATCGTCGCGCGTGGTGGTGGCGACCACGAGCTGGTCGGTCAGGTCGATCATCCGCTGCCACATCGGGTCGGACTCGTCGTTGCCGGAGTCGATGAGGATCATCCGGTAGTACTTCGACAGCACGGAGTGGATCGCGTCCACGTCCTGGGGCTCGATCCGCTGCTCGTTCGCCATCGCTATCGGCTTGGAGCGCAGCACGTCGAACCGGTCGCGCGTCTGGTGGTGCACGTACCGCGCGAGGTCGGCGGCCTGCGCCGACGGGCCCAGGAGCCGGTCCGTCTGCGGCAGCAGGTCCAGCAGGGTGGACTCGTGCGGGCCCTGCTCGGTGCGCCAGCCCAGCGTGCCGCGGGTCTGGTTGTTGTCCCACGTGACCACGCCCGCGCCGCCGAACTGCGCAAAGACCGCCCCGAGCAGCACCGTCGACGGCGTCTTGCCCGCGCCGCCCTTGCCGTTCACCGTCGAGATGGTGCGCGGCCCGGGCCAGTGCTGGCTCACCGCGCGCTCGTCGGCCCGCTCGGCCCGCTCCGCCTCGCTCGGCCCGACCCGGATGCCCATGCGGGTCAGCACCCCGCGGAAGCCACGCGTCGCCGGGTCCTCGTCCTGCTGGTGCGTGAGGAACGACTGGCGTGCCTCGCGGCGCGAGCGCGGGCCATCGCCGTCGGTCACCGGCGTCGGGTCCGACGGCGGCGCGGACAGGCCACCGCCCGAGCTGGTGTACCCGCCCGCCGGCACCGCGGCAACGGGCCCCGACACCGGGCTCGCGACACCGCCGGCCATACCGCCGGGGACGCTGCCCGGACCGTTCTCTGCTGCCTTCTCGCGTACCCAGTCGGCGACACCGGGGTCTACGACCGTATCTGCGCCCTTGCCGTTCGACGAGACCGGAGTCGTGTACGCGGGCCCCGGCGCGGCTGCCGAGGCGCCGGGAAGTACCGGCCGGTCCGCCGGAGGCGCCCCGGCGTCCGATGCCTCGGGTGCCCGCGGGGCACGGCGCACCGTCTCGTCCGAGTCGGTCTCGACGGCGGGGCCGAACACGTCCGGCCCTGCGCCGTCGCCGGGGATGCCGGGCGTGGCGATCGGGTCCGCCGCCGTCGGCTCGTCGCCCTGCGACAGGTCCGCGACCGGCACGCCCTCGAACGCGGGGGCCGGGATCGTGGCCGGCCCCGCCGTCGGCTCGGGCATCGACGCGGCGGGCGGCGCCTGCGGCGTCGGGGACGACGGCGGCGCGAGCTCGTCCTCCTCCGGCACCACTGTTCCGTCCGGGTGCACGATCAGGTTCCAGAGCCCCTCGGGACCGGTCGCGGAGGCCCGCACGGGCCGGCCCACCTTCGCCGCGTTCTCGGTCACCCTGCGCAGGACCTCGACGCGCGCCTCTTCCAGGCTCCCCGCACTGATGGGGTGGAACGTCCCGTCGATCGTCACCTCACCGGAGCCGTCCTCCCGGACGATCGCGTCGATCCGAGGCCAGCGGGGCACGGTGTCAGAGCTCATACGTTTCCTCCGAAGTTCCTGGGCAGGCGGCATTGCGTGGTTCGCCCCCGAAGCAAGGGTCGGACATGATCGGCCGCCTGGCCACCCCAACGGGGCATTCACCCCACCTGGTAGGTTCTCGCGCAAACAGGTGTCGAAACCGGGACCACAACCGAGGAGCCTTTCGCGTGTCCGACGAGCCCACCCGCCGTATTCCTCCGGCGGACGACCCTACGCAGATCCGGCGCCCACCCTCTCGTCCGGGACAGCCCGGCGCCCCGTCATCGTATGCCGCGACGCAGCGGATGGATGCGATCCAGGCGGGCCAGGCCGCCAGCCAGTGGTCTCCCGAGTACCAGGGAGGCTCGGCCGTCGACGAACAGACCCAGGTGATGCCGCCCCGGGGAGGCTCCGCCGGCGACGAACAGACCCAGATGATGCCCCCCATGCCCCCGGCGGGGATGGCGCAGCCGCAGCGCGACTACCGGAGCGCGACGCCGCCGCCCGCGCGGCCGTTCCGGCCGTACGAGACCGAGCAGCCCACGCAGGCACAGGCGCCCGGCTACGGGCAGGGTCAGCCGGGTTACGCACAGCCGGGCCAGCAGGGCTACGGCCAGCAGCCCGGTTACGGACAGCCCGGACAGCAGGGCTACGGGCAGCAGGGTTACGGCCAGCAGGGTTACGGCCAGGGGCAGCAGCCCGGCTACGGCCAGCCCGGCCAGCAGCCGGGCCAGCCCTCCCCCTTCGACCAGGGCTACGGCCCGCAGACGCCGCTGCCGCCGCGCCGCGACCGCGACCGGGACGACGACTCGAGCGGGGGCGGCTCGGTGGCGGGCGCCGTCCTGGCCTGGATCCCGCGGATCCTGCTCGTGCTGAGCGTCTACCAGCTGGTCCGGCTGGTCCCCGGGTTCGACGTCATGCCCGACGTCTCGCAGTTCCCGCTGTTCCGCGGGATCGGCGACGGCGTGCTCGGCATGCTCAACCTCAACCCCGAGTGGTCCGACCAGGCGGCCAACGTGACCATCCCGGTGCTCGGCATCGCGCTCGCGGGCCTGTTCAACACGATCCGGTCGCTGAACACGTCGCTGGCCATCTGGCCCTACGCGCTGGCGATCGTCGCGTGGATCGTCGTGTTCGCCGTCGGCGGCATCATCGGCTACGCCCAGGAAGCCACGGAGAACGTGAAGCAGGACGTCCAGGACTCGGTGGACCAGAGCATCGAGGACGCCAAGCAGGACGCCAAGGAATCCGTCCAGAACGAGGTCGAGCAGGGCGTCGAGGACGCCAAGCAGGACGCGACCGAGAGCGTCGAGCAGGGCATCACCGACCAGCTCGAGGACGCCCTGCCCGGCGGCAACGGATAACAGGTCACAGCTCGGGGACTTTGCCCGCATGCGTGGGGGGACGCTGATAGCGTTTCTCCGGTCCGACCGGTTGTTCCGGTGCGCTGCTGAGGAGTCCTTTTCTTGTCCGACGAGACCACCCGCACGACGGCCGCACGCCCTGCCGGACAGCCGGCCCGGGGTGGCGACCAGACCGCCTTCGTGCCGCCCCCGCCCGCACCCACGCGGGTGGTGCCGCCCACCGCGCCGACGAGGGTGGTGGCGCCCGCCGGGCCGTCCGGACAAACGGGGGTCGCTGGGCAGGCGGGCGCCGCTGGGCACGGGGGCGCCGTCGGGCACGCGGGCAACGGGGGCTCGACCGCGCCGCGCATCCCCGCCACGGGCGAGGTCCTCGGCCCGTTCCAGCTGGGCGAGTCGCTCGGCCACGGCGGGTTCGCCCACGTGTATCGCGCGACGGGCCAGGGCGGCGAGGTCGCGCTCAAGGTCCTGACCAACCATGAGCCGGGCACCCTGGACCGGTTCGCCGGCGAGGCCGCTCTGCTGCAGCGGCTCGCCGGGCGCGGGTTCCCGCAGCTCCTCGCTGCCGACCTGGAGGGGCCGACGCCCTGGTTCGCCATGGAGCTCGTGCCGGGTCCCACCCTCTCCCAGCGCTTGGCCTCTGGCGGGCCGATGCCGCTGCACGACGTGCTGCGCGTGGCCGACGACGTGCTCGACGCCCTCGCCGTGCTCCAGGAGGAGCACTTCCTGCACCGGGACGTGAAGCCGGCCAACATCATCGCCGCGCCCGACCGGTACGTGCTCATCGACCTCGGCATCGCCAAGGGGCACGGCACCAGCACCTCGACGCACGCGGCGGGCACCATCTCGTACATGGCGCCCGAGCTGTTCGTGCGCAAGCCGCACGCCCGCTCCGACGTGTACAGCCTGGGCCTCCTGCTGATCTTCCTCGCCACCGGCGAGCTGCCCAACGACCTCAACTTCGCGGGCCGCGACCTGACGGCGGCCGACGTCGGGCCGGTCGACCAGCGGCTGCTGCCCCTGATCCTGGCCATGACGCGGCACCGGCCCGAGGACCGCCCGCCGCTGCACAACCTGTCGCGCACCGTGGCCCAGCTCGCCGGCGACAGCGCCGGGCTCGATCCCGCGCTGCTCGCCGCCGCCGGGGTCACCATGGTCGAGCGCGGCCTCGTCACCGAGGTGCTCACGGGCAGCGGGGCGCCGTCCGCCGTCGCGCCCACCAGCGTGCTCGCGAACAACCCGGTGCAGCAGGGCGAGCCCATCACCAACCTGGTCTACGACCAGCAGCTCATGGGCCGCCTGCACCAGGTGCACGCCGACGGGTTCGACGGCGCCGCCGAGGCGGTCATCTCCACGTACCTGTCCGCCGTCGGGCCGCAGCGGGCAGGCGGGCGCGCTCCCGTGGAGATCAAGGACTACCTGTGGGCCGCGATGCGCTGGGCGCCCGCCTTCACGCCCGAGGGGTACGCGGACACGTTCGAGGGCTGGGCCGCCTACCGGCAGCGCCACGGCCTGCCCCTGCCAGGCAGCCCGACGACGGCCGCGCCCCGGCGCCAGACCAGCAGCCCGGCCCAGCGCCTGGCGCCCGCCACCAACCAGCAGGCCACCCAGGTCGCGCCGTCGTTCCGCCCGGGATCGGCGGCTGCTGCCGCGCGTCCGGCGCCCGCCCCCGCGCAGCGGCCAGCGCCCCTGACCGATACGCAGCCGAGTCCCCCGGTCCGGCCCAGCGACCCGGCGCAGCCGCCGGCGCCGTCGGCCGAGCCCGTGTCGCGCCGCGACGAGCGGGAGGCCCGCGAGGCCCGCGAGACGCGGGAGGCCACGAGGCGCGACTCCGACGGGGGCGCGCGGGCCGTGGCGACGATCGTCGGCTGGATCCCGCGCGTGCTGCTCGCCGTCGCGGTCTACCAGCTGGTGCGCCTGGTCCCGGGCTTCGACGTGATGCCGAGCGCGGCCGAGCTGCCGCTGTTCGCCGCGCTCGGCGACCTCGCGGTGTCCATGCTCGGCCTCGACCCGGTGTGGGCGCCGCGCATGGCGGAGCTGTCGATCCCGCTGCTCGGCATCGTGACCTCCGCCGTCGTGAACGTCGTGCCGGCGGTGCGCAGGCGCCGCAGCGGGCGTACGTGGCCGCTCTGGGTGGTCGTCGTGGTGTGGGTGATCGTGATCGCCGTGCAGGGCGTGGTCGGCTACGCGCAGCAGGTCACGCAGAACGCCCGTGACTCCTTCGAGCAGCAGCGGGAGCAGATCCAGGACGACCTCGAGCAGGGCGTCCAGGACACCACCGAGGACGTGCGGGACTCGGTCTGGCAGTCGATCGAGGACGCCCTCCCCTGGAGCGACAGCAACAACAACAGCTGAGGCGCCTGCGCCTGCGTCGGCACTTTCAGACCCGAGCGGCTGACGCCGTCGGCGGCCTGGGGCTGACGCCGGCGCATGACTGCCGAGGTCGGCGGCCTCCTGGTCTGCGCCCACACGGTCGGCAGTTTGCACAGCAGAGTCGGCAGTCGGCACCGAGGTCGGTCCAGGCCTGAGCCGACCTCGGTGCCGACTGCCGACCTCACAGGAAACTGCCGACCTCGGCAGCCGCGTAGCTGGACTTCACCACGACGCCGACGCGTTGCCACTGCCACTCCCAGCAGTTCGTCGGTGTAGATGCGGCCTCTCCATACGGTGCCGCAACCGTTCGAGCGCGACCACAGGTGCGCTTGGGATGCATCTGTCCACAGACGGCGCTACCCGCCGAACCGCCCCTACGTGCTGCCGGGCACTCTCGTGGTCATGAACACCACATCAACCTTGGCCACCGTGTCAGTTCCCGATGTCCTCCTCGCACGTGAGCGCGACAAGAACCAGCTCGCCCTGGCAAGTCGCCAGGGCACCCTCGTACGGATCCGGCGTGGCGCATACTGCACCACCGACGCGATCCGGGTCGACGGGCCGTCGGCGGCGGCGCGCGAGAAGCGGAACAAGGAGCTGGCACGCGCACGCGCGCTGCACACCCAGCTGCGCTCAGATCCGGTCTTCAGCCATACGACGGCGGCGCTGCTGCTGGGGTGCCTCGTCTGGACGGTGCCGGACAGCACGCACGTGTATCAGGACTATCGCGCCTCGACCCGCTCGGCGAACGACATCGCACGACACCGAGGCAAGCTTCCGCCCGAGGACATCACCACAGCCCAGGGTCTACCGGTCACCTCGCTCACGCGCACCGTCGTCGACTGCGCGCTGACGTTCCACCCGCTGGAGGCGCTCGTGATCGCCGACTCCGCGTTGCGGCTCGGCGCCGAGCGGGACGATCTACTCATGATGCTCGACGCCCGAACCGGCCTGCGCGGTATCCGGCGGGCCCGGCTGGTGATCGAGCTGGCGGACGGCGGTTCCCAGTCGGCCTGGGAGACCTGGGTGCGGTACGAGCTGCTGCGTGCCGGGCTGCCCCGACCGCGCACTCAGATGGCGGTCCAGACCGAGCGCGGGGTCTTCCACACCGATCTCGGATATGAGCAGTGGGCGCTCGGGATCGAGTTCGACGGGCTGGTCAAGTACAGGCTCGACGGCGTTCGCCCTGGTCACGACCCCGCGCAGGAGTACATGGGCGAGAAGGACCGCGCCGAAGCCATCCGGAGAGCCGGTGTCACGGTGGAGCGTGCGAGCGCATCCGACCGCGGCGACATCCGGTCGATGCTCGCCCGGTTCACCGCGCACATGCCGCCGGATGTCGTGAAGAGGGCCCGGATCAACCCGCTCCTGCCGCCGGCCTGACGGCCGGACCGCTGCCGAAGGACAGCCCACCGACGCCGTCACGGTGCTCCGACTCACGACGCGGTCGGCAGTTTGCACAGCAGAGTCGGCAGTTGGCACCGAGGTCGGTCCAGGCCTGAGCCGACCTCGGTGCCGACTGCCGACCTCACAGGACGCTGCCGAGCTATGTGCATCGGCGGCCGCTCAATTCGGTCACCGGAAAAAACAGGTGCGGTCCGCTGCAGGGGCGTGGCATGCTCGTCGCACGGTCACCGGGTCAACCCTTGAGGCGCTCGATGGCCGGCCAGCCCAGGTAGGAAGACGGCTCCGGCACGATGCGTTCGTGTGCGGTGCGGACAGGTTAGGAGGCGGTCATGGACAACGTCGTTCGCGCGGCTGCCCTCGCGGCAGCAGACGCCACTGTCACCAGGAGCACCCGGCACTGATCCGGCGATGCTCCAGCATCAAGGAGCACCGTCTTGCCTCGTTTTCCCGAAGCACCGAAGTCCGTCCTGATCCGCGCCGCACGCGGGGACGGCAACCAGTCCGACACCCGGCCGAGCGCCGCCGAGCGACGCGCGTCCGGTCGTGCCCGCATCAGCCGCGAGGACCTGGAGGGCCCGCACCCGAGCACGCTCGTGGCGGATCCGGCCGACGCCGGTGAGTACGACGCCAGTGAGTACGACGCCAGTGAGTACGACGCCAGTGAGTACCGCGCCGATGAGTACGAAGGCGACCAGCACGGCGTCGAACAGGACACCACCGGGGCCGACTTGGATTCGCGCAGCACCGGCATGCTCGGCGCCAATCTGCCGGGCACCAATCCACCCGGCGCCAACCCACCCGGCGTCGACCCCGCCCAGCCCGGGCCAGGGCAGCGCTGGTCCACCTGGCGGTCGGTCGCCAAGGGCCAGCGCGGGCCCGAGCCCCTGCCCGACTGGCTGGTCACCCGCGACGCCGCGTTCGACACCGAGCTCGGCATCCTCAAGACCGGCAAGGAGGCGGATGCGTTCCTCGTGGAGCGTGCCGTCCCGCCGGGCGCCGACCCGGCGTCCGGCTCCGCGTCCGACCAGGAGGCCGAGCGCTGCCTCCTGGTCGCCAAGCGGTACCGCAGCCTGGAGCACGGGCAGTTCCACCGCGGCACCGAGTACACCGAGGGCCGTCGCGTCCGGCGCACGCGCGACCAGCGCGCCATGGAGGACCGCAAGTCCGCGTGGGGCCGCGCGGTGTCCGCCACCCAGTGGGCCGACGCCGAGTTCGTCGCCCTGCGCGACGCCTGGTCGGCGGGCGCGCCGGTGCCCTACCCGGTGCAGATCGACGGCACCGAGGTGCTCATGGAGTTCGTGGGCACCGAGGTGACCGACGACGAGGGCCGCACCCAGGCGGTCGCCGCGCCGCGGCTGACCCGGGTACGCCCGTCGGACGACCTGCTCGAGTCGTACTGGGACCAGCTGACGCACGGCATGTCGGTGCTGGCTCGGCTCGGTTTCGCGCACGGCGACCTGTCGCCGTACAACATCCTGGCCGACGGCGAGCGGCTGGTCATCATCGACCTGCCGCAGGTCGTGGACCTCGTGGCGAACCCGTTCGCGAGCGACGTGCTGCTGCGGGACTGCCGCACCGTGTGCGCCTGGTTCACGGCCCGTGGCCTGGACGTCGACCCCGACGCCCTGTTCGCCGACCTGTTGGCACAGGCCCTCTGACCGGACCGCAGGCCCGGTCCCACCGGTCCGGGCCCACCGGTCCGGGCCCACCGGTCCGGGCCCACCGGTCCGGGCCTGCGGTCCGGGCCTGCGGTCCGGAGCCCAGCCCGCGGTCCGGTCATCCCGCCGGGGTGACCGGGCCGCAGGTCCAGGAGGAGAACACCAGGTCGGTCTGCACGCGGCCCACCTCTCCGCGGGCCGTGAGGTCCAGGACCAGGCGCTGCAGCTCGTCGGTATCGGCGCAGGCCACGTGGACCAGGAAGTCGTCCGGACCCGAGACGTGGTGCACGGCCCGCGTCTGCGGAAGCTTGCGCACCCAGTCGACGAACGGCCCCAGCAGCGGCCGGGAGTGCGTGGTGAGCCGCACCATCAGCATGGCCTGCAGCCCGCGCCCGACGGCGGCCGGGTCCACCTGGGCGCTGTACCCGCGGATCACCCCGGCGTTCTGCAGCCGCTGGGTGCGGGCCAGGCAGGTCGACGGCGCGACGCCGATCCGCTGCGCGAGCACCTTGTTGGCGAGGCGCCCGTCCTTCTGCAGCTCGTCCAGGAGGGCACGGTCCACCGAATCCAGGATCACGTTCTGGGCCATGGACCGAATTTCTAGCACGCCCGACCGGCGTCGGCGGCCGGGGGTGCCGATAGTCCCTCATGAGCATGCACTCCTGGACCACGCGCGCGGTCCACGCGGGCAAGGACGACCTGGCCGCCCTGGGGCTACACGCCCCGCCGATCGACCTGTCCACCACCTACCCCTCGCACGACGTGATCGCCGAGGCCGATCGCCTGGACGAGTTCGCCGCGGGGCACGACGACGGCGGCCCGCCCGTGTACGGCCGCGTCGCCAACCCGACGGTGCGCCGCTTCGAGCACGCCCTCGCCGAGCTCGAGGGGGCGGAGGCCGCTGTCGCGTTCGCGAGCGGCATGGCCGCGCTCTCGGCGTGCCTGCTGGCGCAGGTCGCGGCGGGGAAGCCGCACGTCGTCGGCGTGCGACCGCTGTACGGCACCACGGACCACCTGTTCGGCTCCGGCCTGCTCGGCACCTCGGTGACGTGGGCGTCGCCCGACGAAGCGGCGTCGGCCATCACTGACCGAACCGGACTGGTGGTCGTCGAGAGCCCGGCGAACCCCACGCTGGACGAGGTGGACCTGCGCGCGCTGGCCGATGCCTGCGCCCCGGTGCCCCTGCTGGTGGACAACACGTTCGCCACGCCCGTGCTGCAGCGGCCGCTGACGCTGGGCGCCGCGCTGGTGCTGCACAGCGCCACGAAGTACCTGGGCGGGCACGGCGACGTGATGGGCGGCGTCGTCGCCTGCAGCGAAGAGCTCGCCCGGTCGCTGCGGCAGGTCCGGTTCGTGACCGGCGGCATGCTGCACCCGATCGCGGGCTACGAGCTGCACCGCGGCCTGGCGACGCTGCCGGTGCGGGTGCGTGCGGCGTCGGCCACGGCGGCGGAGCTGGCGCGCCGGCTCGCGGAGCATCCCCGGGTGACCCTGGTGCACTACCCGCGCCTGGGCGGGGCGATGGTCTCGTTCGAGACCGATGTGGACCCGGTGGCCCTGGTCTCCGCCGTGCGGCTGATCACCCCGGCCGTGAGCCTGGGCAGCGTGGACAGCCTGATCCAGCACCCCGCGTCCCTTACCCACCGGATCATGGACGAGGTGGCCCGCAAGGAGGCGGGGATCTCGCCGGACCTGGTGCGCCTCTCGGTGGGCCTGGAGGACGTGGAGGACCTCTGGACGGACCTGGCCCAGGCAATCGCCCGTGCCCTCCGCTGAGTGCGGGCTCTTGTTGGGTTCGGCCGCACTGACCCGACGGATACGAGTGGCGTGGTGGGGTGGGCGGCGTCCGCTTAACGTGAGGGCATGACGAGTACCCCGTACGACCAGGACGACCTGCTTGCGTTCCTCGTTGACTACGGTGTCGCGCTCGGGTCGGGCGACCTCGAGGCCGTGACGGACAGCCTCAGCTACCCGTCGGTGGTGGTGCAGGCGGAGCGCTCCATCGTGGTGCCCGACGCCGAGGCCGCGCGCGATAGCCTGGGCAGCATGCTCGCCGCCTACCGGGAGCAGGGACTGGTCGCCGCCGTGCCGGACGTGCGCGCCGTCGAGCAGGTGGGCGACGCGCTGCTGTGGGTCGACGTGCGCTGGAGCTACAAGGACGAGAACGCGTCGGAGGCGACGGCGGAGCGCGTGCGCTACCTGCTCCGCCGCGGCCGGGACACGTTCGAGCTGTGCGTGGTCGTGCCTGTCGAGGTGTAGCGCTCAGGCCGCCGTGACCTCGCGCCGCATGTGCCAGCGGGTCAGCCGGCCGCTCGTGGCGTCCGTGGGTCCCAGCCGGTCGAACCCGGCCCGCTCGAACATCCCCACGGTGCCGACGAACGCCGCGCTGACGGGCACCCGGCGGCCGGCCTCCGGTTCGACGGGGAAGGCGTCGAGGATCGTCGCCCCGTGGGCCGCGGCGTAGCCGACCCCGGCGTCGAGCAGCACCTGCGCGACCCCTTGCCTGCGGAAGCCCGCGCGCACGGTCACGCACATGAACACCCAGGCGGTGGGCCAGGTCTCCGGTTCCCCGACCGGCAGCACACGGGACCGCTGCAGCGACCGGGCCGCCGACCGCCGCGAGAACCCGAGCCATCCGACGACCTCACCACCCTCCCCCGCCGCCGAACCGGGACCCGCGCCTCCGCCGAGGTACGCGAGCATCCCCGGCGCCGGTTCGTGCTCCGTCAGCTCACGCAGTCGGGCGCCGCGCGTCGTGACGTCCTCCTTCGGCGGCGCGCGCCAGTGCATGCACCAGCAGGCCTGCTCGCGGCCGGTCGGGTTGATGACACAGGCGATGTCGTCGAACCGGTCGGCGGTCGCGGGCACCACGGAGATCTGGGCCATGTTCGAAACCTACTCCGCGCCACTGACACCCGTGCACAGCCGCGCTTGGCACACTTTTTATCGACGGCGGCTGCCAACCCCCGCACTTGCGCCAGCACTTGCCTCCGTGGCAGTCTCGTGGCATAACATAAGTGTCCGCTTATAGAAGGAGGCATCATGACCACCACCATCGATCCCGTCGCCACCGCCGGTCTCATGACCCGTGAGGTCCGCGACGGCAGCCGGGACGGCGTCCCGACCAAGATCGCCGTCGCCCGCCGCACGTACGCCGGCGAGCGCGACGACCTGTGGAACGCGCTGACCTCCGCCGAGCGCCTGCCCCGCTGGTTCCTCCCGATCGACGGCGAGCTGTCGGTGGGCGGCCGCTACCAGCTCAAGGGCAACGCCGGCGGCACGGTCGAGCGGTGCGACGCGCCTGAGAGCTTCAACATCACCTGGGAGTTCGGCGGCCAGGTCTCGTGGGTGACGGTCTCCCTCAGCCCCGCCGACGGCGGCACCACGCTCGAGCTGGTGCACGAGGCCCCCGTGGACCCCGACTTCTGGACGCAGTACGGGCCGGGCGCCGTCGGCGTCGGCTGGGACCTCGCCCTGGTCGGCCTGGGCCTGCACCTCGCCACCGGCTCCGACAACGACGCCACCGAGTTCGAGGAGTGGACCCTCTCCCCCGTCGGCGTCGAGTTCGTGCGCCTCGCGAGCACCGACTGGGCCGACGCCGCGATCGCCGCCGGGGAGGACGCCGACCAGGCGCGCGCCGCGGGAGAGCGCACCCTGGCCTTCTACACCGTGCCGCCCACCACCGAGCCGGAGGCCTGAGTGCCGGCGGCCGCCCGGCCGCGCCGCGGCGAGCGGGACGATCAGGAGCCGGGCAGCCGCGCTCCCGACGGCGGCGGCGCCCCGGATGGCGGCGCCCCCGACTCGGCGCAGGCCGGCGTGTTCGAGGCGCTCGGCGACCCGGTCCGGCGTCGGCTGCTGGAGCTGCTGGTCCCGGGCGAGCAGCCCGCCGGAGCCCTGGTCACCGCCCTGCAGGCGCGCGTGCGCATCACCCAGCCCGCGGTCTCGCAGCACCTGAAGGTGCTCCGCGAGGCCGGCCTGGTGCGGGTGCGCGCCGAGGGCACGCGCCGCCTCTACGCCGTGGACGACGGCGGGACGGCCGCCGCCCGCGCCTGGCTCGCCCGCTTCGAGGACACGTTCGCCCAGCCGCTCGACGCCCTGGCGACGGAGCTGGCCCGCGGCCGCCGGGAGCGCCGTCGGGCAACGCCTGGCGACGCAACCACCGATGCCGACCGCCCCGCCCGGAGCGGCTGACCCCAGACGCGAATGGTGGGTAGAACGTCGGTGCGACGCCCGCGTGAACGCGGCGCGACCCGGGTACCGTCCAAGGGTGGAGTTCATCGAGGCGGGCGGGCTCACCATCGCCTACGAACGGGCCGGCGAGGGGCCGCTCCTGGTCCTTGTCCACGGCGCCGCCGACGACAGCCGCATCTGGCAACCCCAGCTCGCCGGCCTGGCCGAGGACTTCACGGTCGTCGCATGGGACGAGCCAGGGGCCGGCCGGTCCTCCGACCTGCCGGAGGGCTTCGGCCTGGCCGGTTACGCGGACGGGCTCGCGGCGCTGCTCGAGTCGCTCGATCTCGGACCCGCGCACCTCGCCGGCATCTCCTGGGGTGGCACCGTGGCGCTCGAGCTCTACCGCCGCCGTCCTGAGCTCGTCGCGACCCTGATCATGATCGACACCTACGCCGGCTGGAAGGGATCGCTGCCAACGGACGAGGTCCGGGCACGGGTTGCGGGCGCGCGCGAGATGCTCGCCGCGCCTCCCGCTCAGTTCGACCCGACGGTCCCCGGGCTCTTCGCCGGCGATCCGCCGGCGGAGCTCGTGCCGCTGCTCGCCGAGATCGCCGCCGACGTCCGCCCGGCCACCCTCGCCCAACAGCTGGGCATCATGGCCGAGGCCGATCTGACCGACCTGCTGCCCCGCATCGCCGTCCCCACCCTGCTGGTCTGGGGACGCCTGGACGCGCGATCGCCGCTCACGGTCGCGAGCCAGTTCGAGAACGCGATCCCGGACACCACGCTCGTCGTGATCGAGGGTGCGGGCCACCTGAGCAACCTGGAACGTCCCGAGCTGGTGAACGACGCCGTCCGGGCGTTCTGCCGCGCCCACACGCCTTGAGCCCGGTCATCCCGCCCCGGTCCGGACGCCCGGCTCACACGCCGGGTGCAAAGCATCACGAATCGCCAGGTGGGAGTACCGTTCTCGGGTGGCTCATCTGGACTGGGAGATCAAGGCAAGCCTGCTGATGTACGTGATGGGGGCGCCCGGCGGCCGCATCGTGCAGGACGACGCCGTCGGCGGCACCGGCGCATCGTTCCACTTCCCGCTCGACCCGGAACGGAGTCCGGATCCGTCGGCCGACGCCGCCCTGTTCGCGTTCACGGGATCCGTCGTCTTCATCGGGCACTTCGGCTCGTTCGTCGGTGAGGTCGCCGACATCGAGGTCACCGCCCCCGCCGACGGCGGCCCCGACTGGGCCATGTCCATCCGGGACCGCGACGCGGACGTGCGCACCGTCGCGTTCCGCCTGGCCGGGGCTCCCGAGCGGTCCGACGACGGCGCGCGCCTGACCTGGCAGCAGGTCGAGCTGACCGACGACGGCGCGAAGCTCTGGGGCGGCACCTACCCGCCGGCGACCCCATTCGAACCGCTGACGATCGATCTGTCCCCCGGTCGTTGAGTGCTGGATATTCGCCCCGTCAGGACGCTCTACCGGGCGAATATCCAGCACTCAACGCCGGTCAGGCGGCGGGCGGGGTGACGTCCACGCCGTTCATCAGCTCCAGCAGCTCGGTCGGGACGTCCAGCGACAGGGCCTCGACGGCGGCCTCGAGCTGGTGGACCTTGCTGCCGCCCAGCATCGGCCGGATGCCGCGGGCCGCGAGCCAGGCGAGCACGACCTGGCCGCGCGAGGCCCCGACCTGGGCGGCGACGTCGTCCAGCACGGCGAGCCGCCGGGTGCTGCCCGGGTGGTCGAAGAGCTCGGGGATCGGCTTGGCCGGGTTGTCGTACGCGCCGGACAGCAGCGGGGTGTAGGCCCACACCTCCAGGCCTTCGACGTCGGCCAGGTCGACCAGGTCGTCGTTCAGCCAGCCGAAGCGGTGGTTCCCGGTGAGCGTTCCGGGGCGGGGCTGGAGGTAGCTGTAGGCGTGCTGGACCATGCTGACCGGCTCCTTGCCCTGCCCGACGGCGTGCCGCCGCGCCCGCTCGACCCGCCACGCCGGGTGGTTGGAGAGGCCGACACGGGCGGTGACGCCGTCGGACACGAGGGCCGCGCAGGCGTCCGCCGTCTCCTCGATCGGGACCGACCGGTCCTCCATGTGGCCCCACGCGAGGTCCACGTGGTCGGTGCCGAGGCGGCGCAGGCTGCCGGCGAGCTGCTCGCGGATCGCGGCGGGCGACAGGCCCGTACGGGAGGCGGGCCAGTCGGCGGCGTCGCGCGGCTCAGCGCCGAACTTGGTGGAGAGCAGCACGCGGTCGCGCACGCCGGGGCGCGCGGCGAACCAGCGGCCGAGCACGTCCTCGCTCTGGCCGCCGTAGCCGGACTCGCTCGCCCAGAAGGCGTAGCAGTCGGCGGTGTCGATCCACCGGCCGCCCGCGTCGACGAACCGGTCCAGGATGGCGAACGACGTCGGCTCATCCACCGCGGTGCCGAACATCATGGCGCCGAGCACGAGGCGCTCGGCGGGCGGGGTGTCGTGGGCGGCGGTGCCCTCGGGGCTGGTCTTGATGGTGCCCTGGGTGTCCTGCGATGTGGTCATGGGATGAGCGAAAACCCTGGAGTGCGCTCCAGGTCAAGGGGCAGGATCGGAACATGACCACTTACTCGCCCGCGCAGGCCGCCGAGGTCTCCGGCTTCAGCATCGACACGCTGCGGTACTACGAGCGGGAGGGCATCCTGCGGCCCATCGCGCGGACGTCGGGCGGGCACCGCACCTATACCGAGGACGACCTGGGCTGGCTCGACCTGGTCCACTGCCTGCGCGACACCGGTATGCCGATCGCCGACCTCAAGCAGTACGCCGAGCTGTCCCTGGACGAGGCCACCCTGGCCGCGCGGGTGGCGCTGCTCGAGGAGCACGACCGGCGCGTGCAGGAGTCGATCGACGTGCTGCGCAGCCAGCAGGAGCGGCTGCGGGAGAAGATCGCGTGGTATCGGAAGCAGGGGGTGTGATGTGTTCCGAGTCCGCACCCAGCGTCCTGGCGGCCCGGTCTCAGCGCCCCTGCCGGCGTCGGACGGGGACTTTCCTCGGAACGGTACGAAGGCGCTGGTAGGTTGCCCGGTATGACGTCACCAGCGCCAGGTGTCGGCGAGGTCGCGCCCGCAGTCGTCGACCCCGGTCCTGTCCTGTTGTCCGAGCCGGCAGCCGCAGCCCCGGCAGCCGCAGCTCCCGCTTCAGAGCCCGAACAGGAGCCCGCCCGGGCAGCCGAACCGGAGCCCGAACCGGGGTCCGCCCAGGCACCCGCCCCGGAGCCTGAACCTGAGCCTGAACCTGAACCTGCGTCGGAGCTAGAGGCCGAACCGACGCCCGCCCTGCCGGCCGAGCCGCCGTCGGAACCGCCTCCCGTGCCGGATCCCGAACCCGCGCCCGCACCACTCGCGGCACGGCTCCCCGTCCGCCCGGTCCGGCGCATCCCCGCCAGCGGCGAGCAGCTGGGCCGGTTCACCCTCGCCGAGGCGCTGGGCCACGGCGGTTTCGCGCACGTGTACCGCGCGCAGGCCGACGACGGCGCCGAGGTAGCCCTCAAGGTCCTGACCGCCCTGCACGACGACGCCCGGGACCGCTTCGCACAGGAGGCCCACCTCCTGGAACGCCTGGACGGTCGCGGTTTCCCGCGCTTCGTGGAGTCCGACATGGACGCGAGCCAGCCCTGGTTCGCCATGGAGCTCGTGCCCGGCACCACGCTGCGGGACCGGGTGCACGACGAAGGGCCGCTGTCCGGGCCGGAGGCGCTGCGCCTGGCCGCGCAGCTGGTCGACGCGCTGCTCGTGCTGCAGGAGGAGCGCTGCCTGCACCGCGACCTCAAGCCCGCGAACATCATGGTCGACGGCGACCGCGCGGTACTCATCGACCTGGGCATCGCCAAGGTCTTCGACGCCGCGACGTCGACGCAGCCGGCCGGAACCTTCGCATACATGGCGCCGGAGCTGTTCGGGCGCCGCGTGCACCCACGCTCGGACGTGTACAGCCTGGGGCTGCTGCTCGTGTACGCGAGCACGGGCACGCTGCCGCTGGACCTGAACTTCCTGGGCCGGGACCTGGTGGCCGCCGACCTCGTGGACGAGGAGCCGGCCTACCTCGCCCCCGACGAGGACCCCCTGCCCGAGCCACCCGCCGTCGACCGGCACCTGCAGTCGCTGGTCCTCGCCATGACCCGGTACCAGCCGAACCACCGCCCGCCGCTGGAGAACATCGCGGGGGTGGTGCGCTCCCGTCTCGCGAACACGGCGCCCGACCCGACGCTGCTGCTCACCTCGCAGGTCCTCAGCGACGGCGTGACGGCCGCCGAGGTGGCCGCGCTCCCCGCGACGGACGTGCTGCCCGGCCGGGGCCACACCAGGATGTTCCCGCAGGCCCCTGACCGGTCGGACGAGGCAACGCCCACCCCGCGCACCCCGGAGCCCTGGCACGCCCTCGTGTACGACCGCGCGCTCATGAGCGTCCTGGCCGAGGTGCACGCGGACGGCTTCGACGGCGCCGCGGAGCAGGTGGTCGCCGACCACGTCGCGGAGATCGGCGCGCACGTCGCCGGTGGCCGCACCCCGGCCGAGATCAAGGACTGGATCTGGGAGGCGATGCGCTGGCAGGTCACGTCTCCCGCCGACGGCCACTCGGACACGCTCCGCGGCTGGCGTGCGTTCCGCAGCCCCGAGCCGGCCCCGGCGAGCGAGCGGGTCCCCGTCAGCGGCAGGCCGGAGCCCGTGCCCCCGTCCGTCTCCCCCGCACCCCCACCCCCGGCTGCCGCGGCGACCCAGGTCGTCCGCAACGTGGTCCCGCCACCGCAGTCGTTCGAGCCGCGCAAGAGCCCGGTCAAGCACCTCGGCCCGGCCCCGCAGCCGGCGGGGCCGCGCGCGTCCGTGCGCGCCACTCGCCCGATGCCCGCCGTACCGCAGTCCGCCGTACCGCAGCCCGCCGTTCGGAAGCCCCCGGCGAGCCGCCCGCCGAGCATGCAGCCGGGCACGCGGCCGGGCGTGCAGCCGAGACCTGCCGCCCCCGCCCCGGTTCCGCCGCGCCGGAGGCCGTGGCCGCTGCGCCTGCTCGGCGCCCTGCTGCGCTGGGTTCCCCGGCTGCTCCTCGTGGGGGCCGTGTACTTGCTGGTCACCCAGGACCCCCAGGCGGGCGACCCGTTCCTCGCCGCGCCGGCTCTCGCGATCGCCGCCCTCGGTCTGGCTGTGCTGCTGCGCATCGCCAGGCACAAGATGCGGATCTGGTTCTACGTGACCTCCGCGCTGCTCGTCGGCGCGGGTTCGGCGGCGCTGTGGGCGACCAGCTCCGGCCTGCTGAACCTGGGGCTGACCCGATAGCTCACCGGAAGTCCCGCGACCGCCCCGGCACCCCCAGCGTCAGAGTGGACAGGTGCTCCGCCAGCAGGTTCACGGCGCCGTCGGCCGCCTCGATCCGCCCCCGCACCACCATGGCCGACGCCGACCGCGCCACCTTCCGGAACCGCTGCCACAGCCCCACGGTGCAGATCACGTTGAGCAGCCCCGTCTCGTCCTCCAGGGACAGGAACGTCACTCCCCCGGCAGTGCCCGGCCGCTGGCGGTGCGTCACCACCCCGCCGACGGCGATCCGGCGCCCCGCCTCCGTCACGAGCGCCTGCGCCACGGTGAGCACGCCCGCCGCCTCCAGCCCGGGCCGCACGTGCTGGGTCGGGTACGAGTCGGGTGTGACGCCGGTGGCCCACGAGTCGGCCTGCGACAGCTCGATCTCGCTCATCCCCGGCAGCACCGGGGCCTCGACGCCGACGCTGACGCCGGGCAGCGTCGTCGGCCCTTCCTGGCCCAGCGCGCCAGCGGCCCACAGGCCTGCCCGGCGCTCGACGCCGAACGACTCCAGCGCGCCGCCCGTCGCGAGCGCCTCGAGCTGCGCTGTCGACAGCTCGACCCGCTGCACGAGGTCCCGCAGCGACGCGAACCCCGCACCTCCGGACGGGTCGGCGACGGCATCGCGCCCGGCGTCGCGCCCGACGGCGGCGTCGCGACCCGCGACGATCTCCTCAGCCTTCTCCTTCCCGATCCCCCGCACGGACTCCAGCCCCATACGCACCGCAAGCTGCAGGTCGACCGGCGTGTTGACCATGCGACTACTACCGGAAGCGGCCCGCGGTCCCGCAGCAACCGCATGGTCAACCGGCGCACCACCACCGCCGTCGTCGTCGGCCGGGAGTCGTTCCACGGTGGCCAGGGCCCGCGACTGCGTCACCGAGGGGCGCAGCACGCGCACCCCGTGTCGGCGCGCGTCGGCGACCAGGGACTGCGGCGAGTAGAACCCCATGGGCTGGGCCGCGAGCAGCCCCGCGTAGAACGCGGCCGGGTGGTGCACCTTGAGCCATGCGCTCGCGTACACGAGGTAGGCGAAGGAGTAGGCGTGCGACTCGGGGAAGCCGAAGTCGGCGAACGCCTTGAGCTTCTCGAAGATCTCGTCCTGCTTGTCTGGCTCGACACCGTTGTCCGCCATCCCCGCGTAGAACCGATCGCGCAGCGCCTCCATGCGTTCTTCCGACCGCTTGGACCCCATGGCGCGCCGCAGCTGGTCGGACTCCGTGGGCGTGAACCCGGCGATGTCGGTCGCCATCTGCATGAGCTGCTCCTGGAACAGCGGCACCCCCAGCGTCCGCTTCAGCGTCTTCTCCAGCAGCTCGTGCGGGTACTCCACCTTCTGGCGGCCGCGGGCCCGCTCGATGTACGGGTGCACCGACCCGCCCTGGATGGGGCCGGGCCGGATGAGCGCGACCTCGACGACGATGCTGTAGAAGTCTCGCGGCTGCAGGCGCGGGAGCGTCGCCATCTGGGCGCGTGACTCCACCTGGAACACGCCGACGGTGTCGGCGGCGCACAGCAGGTCGTACACGAGCGGGTCGTCCTCCGGCAGGCTGTGCAGCTCGAGACGTTCCCCGGTGTGCTCGTGCACGAACTCGAACGCGTACCGGATCGCGGTCAGCATGCCCAGGCCCAGCAGGTCGAACTTCACCAGTCCCGCATCCGCGCAGTCCTCCTTGTCCCACTGCAGCACCGTGCGGCCCTCCATGCGGGCCCACTCCACGGGAACGACCTCGATCACCGGGCGGTCGCACATGACCATGCCGCCCGAGTGGATGCCCAGGTGCCGGGGCAGGCGGAGCATCCGGTCGGCCAGGTCGAGCACGTCGTCGGGGATCTCCCCCTCCTCCACGGCCGACGGCGGCGTACGGAACGGCACGACGTCGTGGGTGTCGTCGGCGCGGCTCGGCCGCGGCTCCCCGGGTGCGCGCTGGTCCTCGCCGAGCACGTCGAGGAAGACCCCGGGGCTGCCCGTGCTCGTGCGTCCCGGGGCGGTGCGCCCGGTGCTCGTGTGACCGGCGTGCGGCCGCGGTTCCCGCGGGCCCCACAGTGCCGCGAGCTGAGCATCCTTGGCAGCTGTCCTGTTCGGTGGGGTGGCCGACGGGGACGTCGACGCCGTCGTCTCGCCGTCGGGCACGGTGCTGCCCGACGGCGGCGTGGTCGCCTTCGGCTTCAGCGAGCCCCAGCGCTCGATGCTCTTGGACCACGCGTCCTGCTGCCCGATGTCGTAGCCGAGCGCGCGGGCGGCGTCGCGCACCGCTGACCGGGGCCGGTAGGAGATGACGTTCGCGACCTGTGCCGCGTGCGTGCGCCCGAACTTCTCGTAGACGTGCTGGATCACCTCCTCGCGCCGCACCGACTCGATGTCGACGTCGATGTCCGGGGGCCCGTTGCGCGCCTCGGCGAGGAACCGCTCGAACAGCAGGCCGTACTTCACGGCGTCCACCGCGGTGATCCCCAGGGCGTAGCAGACCGCGGAGTTGGCGGCGCTGCCCCGGCCCTGCGCGAGGATCCCCTGGGTGCGGCAGAACTCCACGATGTCGTAGACCACGAGGAAGTACCCGGGGAAACCCAGGCGGATGATGATCTCCAGCTCGTAGTCGATCTGCTTCCAGGCCTTCTTGTTGCCCTCCCGAGGGCCGTACCGCCGCTCCGCTCCCTGGTAGGCGAGCTCGCGCAGCCAGGACTTCTCGTCGTGCCCGGGCGGCACGTCGTAGGGCGGCAGTTCGGGCGCGATGAGGTCGAGGTCGAACGCGCACTCCTCGCCCAGCGCGGCCGCCGTCGGCACTGCCTGCGGGTACCTGCGGTGCAGGCGCGCCATCTCCGCGCCGCTGCGCAGGTGAGCGGTGGGGGCGCCGGGCAGCCAGCCGTCCAGGTCGTCCAGGCTCGACCGGGCCCTGACTGCGGCCAGTGCCCCCGCCAGGTCGGCGTCCCGGGGTCGCGCGTAGTGCGCCGCGGTGGTGGCGACCAGCGGCAGGCGCGCCTCGGCGGCCAGCAGGGCGAGCGCGTCGTGCAGGTCGGCGTCGCGCGGGTCGCCGGTAGCGGTGATCTCGACGGCGACGTTGTCCCGCCCGAAGCTGTCGACCAGCCGCTCCAGCTCCCGCCGCCCCGCGTCGAACCGGTCGCTCCGGTTCTCCCCCTGCCGTTCCATCGACGCGTTCCGAGGGGACAGATATCCAGCACTCAGCGGGGGCATCAGGGCCTGGCGGACCGCGCCCTTGCGGCAGCCCGTGAGGATCAGCCACTCGCCGTTCGACGCCTCACCCAGGCCCTCCAGCGTGTACTTGGCCGCGCCCTTGACCCCGGTCTCCAGGTGCGCGGTGCCGATCGCGCTCGACAGGTTGCGGTAGCCCTGATCGCCGCGCGCGAGCACGAGCAGGTGCGTGGCGCGCGGGTCGGGAGTGCCGGTGGGCGGGTCCAGCACGGGCGCGCCCCGGCCGGCGGCCGAGCCACGCCCGCTGGCCGAGCCTGCCCTACCGGTCGAGCCCGTCCTACCGGTCGAGCCCGTCCTACCGGCCGAGCCGGCCGAGCCGGCCGAGCCGGCCGAGCCGGCCGAGCCGGCCGAGCCGGCCGAGCCGATCGAGCCGATCGAGCCGATCGAGCCGATCGAGCCGATCGAGCCGATCGAGCCGGTCGAGGCAACCGGCAGATGCAGCTCGGCCCCGAACACGGTGGGCAGCCCGACCTTCTTCGCGGCCTCCGAGAACCGCACCACCCCGTACAGCCCGTCGTGGTCCGTGATCGCAAGCGCCTTCAGCCCGAGGCGCGCACCCTCGGCGGCAAGCTCCTCGGGGTGGGAGGCACCGTCAAGAAAGCTGAACGCGGAATGCGCATGCAGCTCGGCGTAAGGCATGTGCCTATCCATCCCAGGCCCCCCTGCGAGGTCGGCAGTCTGCATCGAGGTCGGTCCAGCGCTGAGCCGACCTCGATGCAAAGTGCCGAACTTGTGGCGCAAACTGCCGACGTCGAGCTGCCAGCTCAGGAGACTGCCGACTTGGCCGGGACGGCTTAGTCATAGAGGGCCTCCAGCGACCACTGCCCGGCCGACGACGACAGCAGCAACCCCACGTCGCCCGGGAGATCAGTCACCACCTGGAGGAACACACGGCGCTTGCCCCGGGGTGTCCACCACCGCTCGGCGACGGGCCACGGCCCGGCCCAGTCGACGACCACGGCGTCGAGGCCGGCCCACGCGTCGCCGTCGTCCGCACCGCCACCCACGTCGCCACCCGCGCCGCTACCGCCATCGCCTACACCGCCGCCACCCGCACCGCCGCCATCGCCTCCGCCGCCGCCATCACCGCCACCCCGCGCGTCGCCCGCACCGCCGCCGGGCACGACGACGCGCGCCGGCTCGCCGCTGATCGCCAGCCGCACGTCGACGACGACGGGGCGGCCGTCGGCGTCGAGCACGTGCGCGGGGGCGGGCTCGGGCAGCACGAACGACGGCGCCGGGGGCGGCAGGGCGCCGGGCCAGGGCCGGTCGGGATCGCGCTCGGGCGGGACCTGCTCGCCGTAGGGGACGAGCTGGACGCGGTCGCGGGGGTCGCGCCCGCCCTGGAGCCGCACGGTGAGCACGGCGTCGCCGCCGAGCAGGGCCTGCACCCGCTCGACGGCGCGCCGGGCGCGCAGATCCTCACCCGCGCCGGGGCCCCAGAGGCGCGGCTGCAGGGCTCCCGCGGGGGCCACCTCCTCCGCGGCGAGGGTCAGGCCCGCGATCGGGGCGGGCGCCTCGCCCTGCCCGAGGGACGACGCCGTGAGCCAGCCCTCGAGCTGCCAGCGCACCCGGTCGGTGATCCGGGCGGCCGACAGCCCGCCGAGCGTGTCGTCGGTGCGCCACAGCCGTTCCAGGGTGCGGGCCTCGCCCGTGACCGGGTCGACAGCGCGCGCCGTGATCCGCAGCCGCCCGCACGCCAGGCCGCGCCGGTGCAGGTCGTCGTGCAGGTGCTCGGCCAGGCGGCGGGCGGCGAAGGTGGCGACGTCGACCCGGTGCGCCGGCGGGTCCAGCTCCTCGGTGACGGTCAGGTCCTCCTCCAGCCGACGTCGGGCCGGGGGCCGCACGTCCTGGCCGCGGGCGAGGCGCTGCGCCCAGACGCCGAGGTCGCCGAACCGGGCGGCGACGGCGGCGTCGGGCAGGGCCGACAGGTCGGCCAGCGTGCGGACGCCGAGGCGGCGCCACAGGTCGACCAGCTCGGTCAGCGCCCGGTCGGCGGGCCGGGCGTGCACGAGCACAGCCGCGGGGTGGGGCGCGAGATAGTCCCGCGAGGCGCCCGGCGGCACGACGGCGTCGTCGCGCGCCGCCAGGACCGCCGCCAGGAAACCGTCCGCGACCCCGACCTGGCACTCGTGGCCGGTGCGGACGGCGACCTGCTCGGTCAGCTCGCGCGCCAGGTCGTGCTCGGAGCCGTGGTAGCGGGCCGCGCCGCCCGACGGCAGCAGGAGCAGTCCCGGGCGGGCGATCTCCAGCCCGGAGACCACGGTCTCGGCGGCCACGGCGACGGGTTCGAACTCGCGGGCGTCGCGGGCGTCGTCGGCGGGCCAGAGCTGCAGGTCGGGGCAGCGCCCCTGGGCCTCGCGACGGCGCATGCCGCGGCGCACCCCGGCGCTGCGCGCGGGGGCGGACACCGCGACGATCCGCCCGCCGGGTCCGCCCGTGACGGCGGCGGGCACCTCGGGGCCCAGCCCGGCGACGACCAGGGCGGCGACGACCGGCCAGTCGGGCACCCAGAGGCAGGCGGTGCGGGTGGCAACCCCCGCCGCTGCCGTTCCCGGAGCCCGCTCGGCGCGAGCGGCCTGGTCAGTACGAGCGGCCTGGTCAGTACGGATAGCGCGGCCGGCGCGACCGGCACGGGACGTCATCCGACCAGCTCCAGCTGCGGTCGGCTCTCGGTCGCACTGTCCGGCGCCTCCGCTCGCGTCACCGCGGTCACCGCGGACGTGGCCGTGGAGACGAGCCCGTCGGCGAGCTCCGCGCCCCCGGCCGCCCGGCACACCGGCACCTCCACGTCCAGGTGCAGGGGCCGCGCCGCGCTCCCCCGCCCGGTGCGCCGCACCCGCAAGGTCCGGCGCCGCAGCCAGCCCGTCCCATGGTCGATCCCCGCCCAACCCCCGCCGACGGCCTCGAGCACCACCTGCGCGCCGGGCCAGCCGTTGTCCCCCACTCCCCGTCGAGTGCTGGATCCTCGCCCTGCCAACGGACGTCGGAGGGTCGAAGATCCGGCGCTCAACGCGGGGGCGGGTAGGGCGGGGACAAGCACGGTTCCCCGTTCGCGGGCGCGCGCCGACAGCCGACGACGGTCGTGGTCCAGCAGCGCCACACCCGGCCCGACCACCACCACGTCCATGCCGTCGATCAGCGCCGCGAGCACGGCGGGCGCGTCCACACCCGACCCGGCAGGCAGCGGCACCACCAGGGTGCGCGCCAGGTCGCACCCGGCGTCGGCCGCGGCGGCCATCCCGGCCGCCGGGTACCCGACCAGCACGGTCCAGGCCCCGTCGCGGGACGCCTCGGCGAGCAGGGTGAGCAGGAGCGACGTCGAGCCCCGGACCATGACGGTGGTTCCGGCGCGCAGGCCGCCGTCGGGCAGGAGGGCCGCGAGATGCGGGTGGACGGGCAGGACGCGCGCTTCCTCGCCCGGACCGCCCGCGCCCGCCCGGCTGCCCGACGGCGCAGGCTCGGTCGCGGGCCCAGCTGTCAGCCCACCCCTCAGCGCCCGGACCGGAACCCGGGACTGCTCGATGCGGGCTTGTTCGGCACGGCGCTGTTCGGTGCGGGCTTGCTCAGTGCGGGCCTGCTCAGTGTGCTCAGTGCGGACCGGCTGAACCGCTCGTGCGACCGTGGCCTGCTTGCGCACACCGGTGCGCGCCTCGGCAGACCGCAGGGCTGCGAGCGCCTGGGCGTGCCTGGTGTCCGCGACCGCGTCGTCGGCGTCGGCGTCGGTGCTGGTCTCCGAGGAGACTGTTACAACGGTCATGGCCCTCCAGCGATGGTGTCTGCCGGTGGAGACCGGTGGTCGGGGACATCATCGAACATACGTTCGATAACTCCAGTACACCGCGCGCTGGCGCGCCTGTCAAACCATTCCCCCGCAACACTGCGGCACCTCAGGACCGTCCGTACACCGCTCGGCGAAGCCTCAGGCCTCCGGTATGTAGAGCGACAGCGTGTGCGCGACCAGCGCAGGCTTCTCGGACCCCTCGATCTCGACGGTGACCTTCGAGGCGAGACGCACGCCGGTCGACGCCGGCTCGGCCGAGAGGATCTCCGTGACGGCCCGCACGCGTGAGCCCGCCGGCACCGGCGCCAGGAACCGCAGCCGGTCCAGGCCGTAGTTCATCACCATGCTGGTGCCGCCCACCTGAACGAGCGGGGACGCCAGGTGCGACAGCAGCGACAGGGTGAGGTACCCGTGCGCGATCGTGGAGCCGAACGGCCCGGCGGCCGCCCGCCGCGCGTCGAGGTGGATCCACTGGTGGTCCTCGGTGGCGTCGGCGAACGCGTCGATCCGCTCCTGCGTGATCTCGAACCACTCGCCGGTGGCGGTCCTGCCCGCGGAGTCGGCGAGGGCGGCCGGCGAGGCGACGACGATGACGCCGCCGCCCCTGCCCCCGTCCTCGCCCGCACCCGCGCCGGGACCCGCGCCCGCGCTCATGCCTTTGGCCCACCCGCCACGTACAGCACCTGGCCCGACACGAACCCGGACTGCTCCGAGCAGAAGAACGACACGGCGTTGGCGATGTCCTCGGGCTGGCCCACACGGCCTACGGGGACGTCCTGGGCGGCCACGCCGAGGTAGTCGGCCAGAGACACCCCGATGCGCTCGGCCGTCTCCCGGATCATGTCGGTCTCGATCACGCCGGGCGCCACGGCGTTCGCGGTGACGCCGAACTTGCCGAGCTCGATCGCCAGGGTCTTGGTGAAGCCCTGCATGCCCGCCTTGGCGGCCGAGTAGTTGGCCTGGCCACGGTTGCCGAGGGCCGAGGTCGAGGAAAGGTTCACGATGCGGCCGAACTTGGCCTCCACCATGTGCGCCTGCACGGCCCGGGTCATCAGGAACGCGCCCCGCAGGTGCACGCCCAGCACGGAGTCCCAGTCGCCCACGGACATCTTGAACAGCAGGTTGTCGCGCAGGATGCCGGCGTTGTTCACCAGCACGGTGGGCGCGCCCAGCTCGGCGGTGACCCGGGCGACGGCGGCGACGACCGACTCCTCGTCGGCGACGTCGACGCCCACGGCGAGCGCGCGTCCGCCGTCGGCCACTATGGCCTCCGCGGTGGTCTTGGCCTGGTCCTCCAGGAGGTCCAGGACGGCGACGGCGTAGCCGTCCTGCGCGAGGCGGTGGGCCGTGGCGGCGCCGATGCCGCGGGCCGCGCCGGTGACGATGGCGATGCGAGTCATGAGGGTTTCCCTTTCCGTATCGTCTCCAGACCGTACCGTTTGACCGTCAGGTCCGGGCGACAGCCAATGTCCCCTATGCATCGTTCTGCATCTTGTTGCACCGGGCGCCCGGACAGCGGTTGGATGACCCGCATGACGACAACGGCGTCGAGCATCGCGACCGTCGGACTGGAAGCCGCGCCGAGCCGCCTCTCCGCCCGGCTGGACACGCGCCCCGAGGCGCGGCGCGTGCTCGATCTCGCCCGCGACACCTTCATCGAGGGCTACCGCGTCGACATGGGGCTCCTGGCCGCACGGCTCGGCGTGGACCGCACGTCGGTGTTCCGCTGGGTCGGCAACCGGGACGCGCTGCTCAGCGAGGTGCTGTGGTCGCTCGCCGTGCCGACGCTCGTGCAGGCCGAGCACGCGACCGAGCACCTCGCGGGCGCCGAACGGGTGGCGGACCTGATGACCACGTTCACGCGCGACCTCATCGTTGCCGACTACTTCCGCACCTTCCTGCGCCGCGAGCCCGCCCGCGCCCTGCGCCTGCTCACCACCGCCGAGAGCCCCATCCAGCGCCGCTTCGTCGCCACCGTCGAGTGGCTCGTGACCCGCGAGCTGGGCGACGCGCCGTTCCACGGCACCATCACCCCCGAGGAGCTCGCCTACCTGCTGGTGCGGGTGTCGGAGTCGCTCACCTACGCGGACCTCATCACCGGCGACGAGCCCAGCCCGGCGCGGGCCCGCACCGCGTTCCGCCACCTCCTGCGCGTCGGCTGAGCCGGAGGCGCAGCTCATTGGCACCTGACCCGGCGATTCGGCAGAGTGGGGGCATGGATTTCACGCGCCCCTATCCGCCGGACCCGTACACGCTGCTGCCCGCGCCCGCGTCCTTCACGCTGACGAGCGCCAACCTGACCGACGGCGAGCGCATGCCGGACGCGCATGCCCTGCACGACCAGAACATCTCTCCCGCCCTGACGTGGAGCGGCTTTCCCGAGGGCACCAGGTCGTTCGTCGTGACCTGCTTCGACCCCGACGCGCCGACGCCGATGGGCTACCACCACTGGACCATCGCGGACCTGCCCGCCGACGTCACGTCGCTGGAGACCGGCGCGGGTGCTCCCGACGGCGCGGGCCTGCCCGCCGGCGCCTTCCACACGCGCAGCGACGGCCACACCCCGGGCTTCGAGGGCGCGGGCCCGCCGCCCGGGGACCACCCGCACCGGTACATCTTCGCCGTGCACGCCCTCGACGTAGCGCCGGGCGAGCTCGGCCTGGGCCCGGACAACACCAACGCGCAGGTGGCGTTCAACGTGTACTTCCACCTGCTGGGGCGCGCCACGCTGACGGCGACGTACAGCCGATGAGCGACAACGCCACCCTGCCCACCCTCGGCGACCTCGTCTGGGCGCCCGCGCTCGACCACCCGGAACTCCTCGCGGAGCCAGTGCTCGCGGCCCTGACCGCCTGGGCCGCGGCCGACCCGCGTGTCGCGGGCCAGGTCGCCGTCACCGAGATCGACCCGGACCACGCCGACACGGCCACGCTCAACGAGCTGCACGGCCTGCCGCCGGAGGCGTCGGCCAACTGCGTGCTGGTGGCCGGGAAGCGGGGCGAGGAGGAGCGCGTCGCGGCGTGCGTCGTCCCCGCCAGCACGTTCGCCGACGTCAACAAGCGCGTGCGCAAGCTGCTCGACGTCCGCAAGGCATCATTCCTGCCGATGGACCGCGCCGTGGCCGACTCCGGCATGGAGTACGGCGGCATCACGCCGGTCGGCCTGCCCGAGGGCTACCGCGTCCTCGTCGACGCCCGGTTCGCCGAGGCGGGCACGACGGCGCTCATGGGCTCCGGCGTGCGGAAGTCCAAGCTCCTCATGCCAGGCCCCCTCCTGTGCGCGATGCCGGGCACCGAGGTGATCGAGGACCTGGGCATCGAGCGATGAGCGGCGTCGCGGTCAGCTCTCCGCGCGGCCCTTGCGCCAGTAGCCCATGAATGCCACGGACTTGCGGTCGACCTGGCACTCGTTCACGAGGTAGCGACGCAGCGCCTTGATGACGCCCGCCTCGCCCGCGAGCCACGCGTACAGCACGGTGTCCTGCGCCAGGGGGCGGCCCGCCTCGTCGATCGGCACCTCCCAGAGGATCCCCTCGTCGATGTCGACGTCGTGCGCCTCGCCCGACAGGTCCACCCCGGCCGCGGTGAGGGCGGGCGAGGTGTCCGACGACGGCCGCACACCCATCGCGAGCAGCCGGTCCGCCGCTGCCTGCACGGCCGGGACCAGCACGTCGCCGTGCTCGCGCCCGTCGCGCGCCAGCCAGTGCACCCGCACGCCGTCGGGCGCGCCGAGGTTCCAGCCGTCCTCGGGGTGGGGCACCTCGAGGAAGACCTCGCCCACGGCATCGCCGGGCAGGGACTCGCAGATCGCGGCGATGGCCGGCACCGCGGTCTCGTCGCCGGCCAGCAGCAGCGCGTGGCTGGACGCCGGCGGGGCGAACTCGACGCCGCCGTGGATGCCGTCGTACTCGGCGTTGGGGCCCATGATGACCAGCGGGTCACCCGCCGCGGCGTTCAGCGCCCAGCGCGACGCCGGGCCGGTGTCGCCGTGCATCACGACGTCGACGTCGACCTCGCGCATGTTCTGACGCACCGTGCGGACCGTGTAGGTGCGCATCGGGTTGCGGTGCTCGTCCGGGAGCGAGCGCCACGCGGCGTACCAGTCGGGGTCGTCGCGGCGCAGGGCGTCCCAGCCACCCTGGGGCGACGGGAGGAGCAGCTTGATGCGCTGGTCGCGGCCGTTGTCCGCGAACTTGTCCAGGTCCGGACCCTTGAACGTAAAGCGGACGAAGGACGGGCAGAGGCGCGTCACGCGCGCTACCTCGACGTCGAACATTCGCGAGGGCTTGGCTTCGAGCCCCTCGGTCTTGGTGGTCACGACGGTGAGCCTAACCTAACTTTGTCGGGCCTGTGCCACCCCTTCCGGGTGATGGACGCGACCCCGCTACGGCTTTTGCGCGAGGCCCACCGACAATGGGTAACGAGCGGGAAAAGGGCGTTCCGGAAGACAAAAAAATCACCCCGGCCTGCGCAAAATTAACCCGGCACAAAGGGTGCATCTCACCCCGCAAACCCGTTTACTTGGCATGGATCGAGGCTTGGCAACGATCGAGCATCGATCGAACCCGGCCAACGATCCGGCCGCCGCGACACACCCCGTCCGCGGACGACGTCACGCTTCCCTCGTACTCGCTGGAGAGCTCCCCATGATTGATCACTTCGCGCTCGGCTGGGTCACACCGATCCTCTCGTTCGTGCTCTCGTGCGCCGGCTGCGCCGTCGGGCTGACCTGCACCGCCCGTGCACGCGTCGCCCACGGCGCTGCGAGCACCGGCTGGCTGGCCCTCGGCGCGATCTCCATCGGCGGCACCGGCATCTGGGTCATGCACTTCGTCGCCATGCTCGGGTTCCACGTCCGCGGCACCGAGACCCGGTTCGATGTCACCCTGACGATCTTGAGCGGCGTGCTCGCCATCGTCGTCGTCGGCCTCGGCCTGTTCATCGTCCGCGCGGCCGGCGTCGGCCCCTTCGCGCTGCTCGCGGGCGGCACGGTCACCGGCCTGGGCATCGCCGCCATGCACTACCTCGGCATGCGGGCCCTGCACGTCGGCGTCGAGATCACGTACGACCCCGTCACGGTGGTCATGTCGGTGATCATCGCCATCGTCGCCGCGACCGCCGGCCTCTGGCTCTCCGCGAAGGTGCACAACCTCGCCGCCGGCACCGGCGCCACGCTGATCATGGGCGTCGCCGTCTCCGGCATGCACTACACGGGCATGGCGGCCATGCGGGCGGAGGAGGTCTCCGGCGCGATCGCCGCGGCCGACGTCGGCATCGGCGTGGCCGCGCTCCTCGGCCCGCTCATCATCGGCGTCACCATCAGCACGATCATGCTGCTCCTGGTGGTCGGCCTGGCGCCCAGCGCAGCGGAGATGGCGGCGCAGGAGAACTTCAAGGGCTGGCAGGGCCGGCAGGAGCAGATCCGGCGCGAGGACGGCGCCCCCCGCCGTCGTTCCCAGCTGCGCTGACGTGCGCGCCCCGTTGTCGGCGACCTGGAGCTGACCTACGTGGCTGCGGCGTGCGGGACCGTCACGGCAGCAATCCCCGTGTCCACCTGGATGCGCAGCGCAGCACGGTCGGCCTTGCCGAGGAACGAGGCGTCGACGGCGATCCGTTGGGCGTCGGCGAACTCCGGTACGTTCCAGCCGAACAGCTCTTGCAGATGACGCATCTCGGACGAGATCGAGGTGCGCGACATCATGCGGTTGTCGGGATTGATCGTCACCGCGAAGCCCAGCTCCCGCAGGAGGTCCACCGGGTGGTTCTCCCGGCCGTCGACAACGTGCCGCGAGTTCGAGGTCAGGCACACCTCCAGCGGGATGCCCCGGTCGATCACCCATCGGGCGACACGTCCGAGCGTGAGCTCGGCGTGCCCCGCAGCGCGGGCGGCCGCGACGTCCGCCACACACGTACGGACGTCGAGCGGCACGCCGTTGAGCGACACGTCCTCGATGACGCGCACGCCGTGGCCGAGGCGCAGCGCGTGGGCGGTGTGCACGGTGTCGAAGACGCTGCGCAGGCCGTCGCTCTCACCAGCGTGGATCGTGTAAGGAATGCCTGCTCGCTCGAGCTTCACGCACGCTTCCAGATGGTCCAGGACGGACCACCCTTCTTCGGGACCCGCGATGTCGAAGCCCACGACGCTGTCGCCGAACTTCTCGATGGCCACGTCCGCGACCTGTGCACTGAGCCGGGTCTCGCGCATGCCGCAGAGCAGCTGTCGTGCCGTGATCGTGCCGCCCGCGGCCGTGACCTCCGCCTCGCCCTGCCTCAGTCCCTCGGCCACAGCATCGACCGCGTCCTGCATGCTGAGGCCGCAGGCGATGTGCTTCTCCGGGGCCCAGCGCACCTCTCCGTAGAGCACGCCGTCCGCCGCGGCCTCCCGGACCCACTCGCGCGCGACGCGGACGATGCTGTCGGCGTCCTGCATCAGCGACGTCGTGACGGCGAACCTGTAGTGCGGGTACGGCTCCGGTGGCTCCGTGATGACGCGCGCCATCCAGTCGCCGAGCGGCGCGGGGTCGTCGTAGGGCAGGGCCACGCCCTGCGCGTCGGCGAGGTCGAGCATCGTGTCCAGGCGCAGCGAGCCGTCGAGATGGTCGTGCAGGGTCACCTTCGGGAAGGCGAGATACGGCTCCTCCGGCTCCGACCAGGTAGGTCGTTCGAGGGCAGGGGGCATCGCGGACTCCGTTCCGTTCCGGGCAGTTCCGTTCACTTGCCGGCGCCCGCGCCGATACCGGCCTGTACGTAGCGCAGGGAGAAGACGAGCAGCGCGATGGCGGGCAGGCTCGTCAGGAAGGACGCCGCCATCACGGTCGACCAGTCGATGGTGGGCTGGTCGAGCAGGCGGTACACCGACAGCACCACCGGCTGCATGCCGCTCTGCGTCGTGAGGATCAGGCCGAACAACAGGTCGCCCCAGGTGAAGATGAAGGCGAAGACTGACGCCGTGATGACGGCGTTCCGGCTCAGCGGCAGCACGATCCGAGTGATGCGCTGCCACAGCGTGGCGCCGTCGATGACCGCGGCCTCGAGGACCTCGGAGTCGAGCGACACCATGAACGACCTCAGGACGATGATCGCCAGCGGGATGGCGGACGTGGAGTTGGCCAGGATCATCGCCAGGTACGTGTTCAGGATGCCGAGCGCTGAGAACATCGCGTAGAGCGCGTTGAGGAGCGTGATGCTGGGGACCATCTGCGCCACCAGGATCGCCAGGAGGGCCACGTTCACGATCCGCCCGTCCAGGCGGCTGAGGGCGAACGCCGCGGGAACCGAGACGAACAGAGTGACCGCGACCGTGCCCAGGCTCACGATGATCGAGTTCCGCAGGCCGGGCAGGGTCGTGCGCCAGGCACGCTCGTAGCTGCCGAGGTCGGCCGGGGCGGGGAACCACGACACGCTGACCGAGTCGACGTCCGGCTGCAGCGAGGCCGAGACCATCCAGTACACGGGAAACAGGAAGACCGCCAGGATGGCGACCCCGCCCAGCGTCCACAGCCAGGCGCGCCGGGGGCTCGCGGCGTTCAGCATGCTCATCCTCGCTGCTCCCCTCGGGTGGCGCGGGTGTAGACGATCGCGAAGACGACGGTGATGGCGAGCAGGATGTTGCCCAGAGCCGCACCCGCCCCGAAGTCGAACTCGCGGAACGACCGGATGTAGCTGAGCATCGCGAAAGTCTGCGTGGAGTTGGCGGGCCCGCCCCCGGTGAGGACGAGCACGAGGTCGAGCAGCTTGAGCGTGCCGACGATGCCGAGCACCACCAGGACCGAGATCACCGGGCGCAGCTGCGGCAGGGTGATCGACCACACGCGCCGCCAGTAGCCCGCGCCGTCGAGCACCGCGGCCTCGTGCAGCTCGAGCGGAACACCACGCAGGCTCGACGACAGGATGGTCGCGGTAAACGGAAGACCTGCCCAGACGTTCACCCCGATAACGGCCCAGATGGCCAGCGACGGTTCGGAGAGCCATGCGGGTCCGTCGATCCCGAACAGGCCCAGCACCTGGTTGAACGCACCGTTCTCCTGCAGGATCCACCGCCAGGTCGTGGCGGTGATGACCAGCGGGATCAGCCACGACACCAGGATCACCGACGGCATCCACGTGTGGCCGGGGAAACGGCGCTCGAAGTAGAGGGCCAGCGCCATCCCGCCGGCGAGCTGCCCCGCGAGCGAGCACACCGTGACGAGCAGGGTGTTGCGCAGCGCCACCGCGAACAAGGGCGACGACAGCACGGCCGCGAAGTTGTCGAAGCCGACGAACGGGGCCTCGCCGCTGATGAACGTGGCGGCGGTGAAGTCCGTCACGCTCATGACCACGCCGTAACCCAGCGGGTAGGCGAAGAACACCCCCATGAAGACGAACGCAGGGGCCAGCAGCCACAGGTACCCGCGCCGCACCCGCCGTCCGAGGCCGGTGCGGCCACGGCGTGTGCTGCGCGCGGCAGGGACGGTGCGCGGCTGCGCCACTGCCGTGCTCGCGGTCATGCCGCCCCCGCCCGGGGGGTTCCGTGCGCCATCGGGTTACTCCGACGCCGCGCGCTGCAGCGCTTCGGCCGCCGACAGGTCGCCGACCACCGCGTACTGGATGGCGTTGGCGAGCTGGGTGCTGGTCGTGTACCAGTCCTCGCCGAGCTCACCACCCTGGTTGTAGGCGCCCTCGACGGATGCCGTGAACGCCTCGACAGAGGGGACGTCGGCCTCCCACTCTGCGCCGACCTCGAGCCGGGCCGGGATGTAGTACTGGACCTGGGCGACCTCGAGCTGGTTGTCCGCCGCGAGGCGGCACTCGAGGATCTCGGCCGCAGCGGCCTGGCGCACCGGATCGGTGGCGGGGATGGTCCACTCGGAGGCGGTGATCGCCTGCCGGGACTCGGCGCCGTCCGACGTCGGATAGGGGGCGAAGCCAGGGACCGGCTCCCCCTCCTCCGGCATCGCCGCCCACGGGCCGTTGACCGTCATCGCGGCCGCGCCCGAGTTGTACTGGTCCTGGAAGTCCCAGCCCCAGCTGACCATCTCCGGTGACATGCTGCCGTCGGCGACGAGGTCCTTGTAGAGCTGGATCGCCGCGATCGTCCCCGGTGACTCGAAGTCGCCGGGATCGCCGCCCGCGCTCAGGATGAAGCCGAGCAGGAAGAAGGACGCAGCGCCGTCGGAGCTCCCGGGCAGGGCGATGCCGTAGCGGTCGTCGGTGGTGAGCTCCGCGGCCTGCGCGCGCAGCTCGTCGAACGTGGCAGGCGGCGCGTCGACCAGCGACGTGTCGTACTGCAGCGCGCCCACCTCGACATGGGAGGCGAGCCCGTACAGCGTGCCGTCGTACATCCCCATCTCCTCGGTCGATGCCGCGAGGTCTTCCGGCGCGAGCCCGTACGACGAGAGGTCCGTGAGGATGCCGCCCTCGGCGTACTGCGGCAGGTCGCTGGAGGGAACCATGAGCAGGTCGGGCAAGCCGTCGGAGGCACCCGCCTGCAGGACGAGCGTGCCGAACTCGGCGCTGGGATAGGCCTCAGCGGTGACCGTCGCTCCGATCTCCTCGGCGCAGGCGCTGAGCTGCTCCTGGTTCAGCGTCATGAACGGCTCGTACGGGACACCCGACCACATCGTGAGCTCGAGCCCCTCGAAGTCAGCAGGATCGATGTCCGCCTCAGGGGCGGCCGCTCCACCGCTGACGCACGAGGTCAGGATCAGGGCGGCGGCGACGGCGCCACCGAGGGCGCTGATCCGGGTGGGCGGGCGGCGGGGTGACGGTGTCATGATGCTCTCCTCGCGGGCTTCGATTGCGCGCCATCCTGTGCGTGTTGCGTTTCGTTGCGCATCGTGCGAAGTAAAAGGAACGTTACAGTTGAGCCGAAAAAGGCAGCAAGAGATTGTGACGGCCGCAGTGTTGCGCAACACCCAGGGAGGCTGGGCATGGACGATGAGAACGCAGTCGAGCGGGTCAGCCTGCGGGCGGTCGCGGCGGAAGCAGGCGTCTCGCCGTCGACCGTGTCGAGGTTCCTGCGCGGCACGCTCACCCTCCGCGGCGAGACCCTCACCACCGTGGAACGGGCCATCCGGCAGCTGGGCTACGTGGCACCGGTCCGGAGCGCGGGCAACCGGACGGGACTGGTCGGCGTGGTGGTGCCCGACCTCGCGAACGCGTACTACGGCACGATCGCGGAGACCATCTCCGCGTCGTTGCGCGCCCAGGGACACACCGCGCTCATCGTCTCGGCGCGTGGCGCGACACCCGCGGACGCCGACGCCGTGGCCCGGCTGCTCGCGCTGAGACCGGAGGGCGTGCTCTACCTCGCGGAGCGGCGCCGCGATCCCGCGGTACGTCACATCGCAGAGGCACGGATCCCGCTGGTACTCGTCGACGAGGCGGTCGACGAGGCAGGCGACGCACCACGCATAGCGGTGGCCGACTACTCAGGCGGCTGGCAGGCGGCCAAGCACCTGGTGTCGCAGGGACACCGGCGCATCGCGGTCGCGACGGGCCCCGAGGACCTGTCGTCGGTGCACGAGCGCCGCAGAGGCTGGCGCGACGCGCTGCTGGGCGCCGGCCTCGACCCCGACGCCCAGCTCCGGTACAGCGGGCACTACACGGAAGCGTTCGGCTACGAGGTGCTCTCGTCGATCATGAGCGTCGATGCGGCCGAGCGGCCGACCGCGGTCTTCATCGGCGCCGACGAGGTCGCCCTCGGCGCGCTGACCGCCGCGCGCGAGCTCGGCGTCCGCGTGCCACGCGACATCTCGATCGTGAGCTTCGACGACGTGCCGGCCGCAGCGGGAACCTCGCCCCCGCTCACCACCGTCCGCACCCCGCGCAGCCAGCTCGCCGAGCGTAGCGTCGAGACGCTCATGGCACTGCTCGACGACGCAGCCGGCTCCAGGCCGCGGGTCCCGAGCGAGACTCTCTCGGTACAGCTCGTGGTGAGGGAGTCGTCCGGGCCACCACCGAAGTGAGCCGGACCAGCTCGACGAGCATGCCGCCGTCACCACGCTCGGCGGCGGGCTACCGGGCTGCTTCACCGCGACCTGCACGCCCTCAGGGTGACGATGCCGAACGGACGCAGCGTCAGGTTCGCGCCGCTGCGCTCCGCTCCGGGCGCAGCGTCGGGGAGGAAGTCGAGGCTGCCGTCCGAGTCGCCCGGTGCGAGGGGGTGCTCGTGCAGGTCAGTGGTCATCAGGGTGAGCCCGGGGAGGTCGACCTCGATCCTGCCGGTCGCCCGGGTCCCCCATGCCTCGTGCAGCCGGACGACGAGCTCACCGCTGCCGTCCTCGGCCAGCTTGACGGTGTCGACGACGATCCCCTCGCCCTCGATCCGCACGAGCGGAGCGAACAGTGCCGGGTCCGCCGGTCCGGGGACCGCACGCAACGGCAGCGCGAGCGCCAGACCGTCGCCGATCGCGTCGGCGACGGTCGCGCCGGGTCGCAGGAGATGGACGAACACATGGCTGCCCTCGTCGGCGCGCGGGTCGGGATACCGCGGCCCGCGCAGCAGGTGGATCCGCAGGCGCGTCGTGGTGCCGCCGTCGGGGCGGGTCGTCCGCGCGGCGTCGTACCCGTGCGTGACGTGATTGGCGACGGCGACGCCGAAGCCGGGCTCGCCCACGTGCACCCAGCGATGAGCCGCGTCGACGAAGCGTGCGCTCTGCCAGGTGGTGTTGCGATGCAGCGGCCGCCGAACGTGCCCGAACTGGGTCTCGGCGGCGATGTCGTCGGCGCGCAGGTCCCACGGCCACGACAGCGTCAGGAGCTCCTCCTGCGCATGCCAGTCGACCTCCGTCGTCACCCGGAGCGCACCGCGGTCGAGCTCCAGGCGCTGCACGAGACGCGCCCGCGGCAGGTCGCGCTCGACGATCACCGTGTGGTCCTGTGCGCGCACCCTCGCCTCCGGGAAGTCCCGGACGACGCGGTCGTGGTGCGCGTCGATGTCCCACGCGTCCCAGCGGTTGGGCAGGTCGCGGTGCAGCGAGGCCACGTTTCCCGGTCCGGCCGGCCCGATCGCGTCGCGCCCGCTGGACCGGTCGACCAGGGCGACCACGTGTCCGCGGGCATCGACCTCGACCCGCACGGACAAGTCCTCCAGGACCCAGAGATCGTGGGAACGGCTCGCACGGGCGGGCTGAGCCTCCCGCACTGCACCCGCGGAGAAGGGGGCGACGCCGTCGAGCACGACGGGGCCGGAGTTCACCCTCAGGTCTCCGCCCTGCCCGTCCGAGGATCCCGCCAGCACCCGCAGGGCATGTGAGACGAGCTCCTCGCACCGTTTCGCCACCCGAGCGTGCGCACGTTCGACCTCGTGGTAGACCCAGGCGATCGACGTACCCGGCAGCACGTCGTGGAACTGGTGGAGCAGGACCACACGCCACAGCTCACGGAGATCCTCCAGCGGGTAGGGAACCCCGCAGCGCAGCGACGCGACGGCCGACCACAGCTCGGCCTCGTGCAGCAGCGACTCGCACCGGCGGTTGCCCTCCTTCGTCCTGTGCTGGGAGGTGAAGATCCCCCGGTGGAGCTCCAAGGGCATCTCCCCGGACCAGGTTCCGAGGGGTGCGCCCTGCTCGCTCGTCTCCGAGGCGCGCCGCTCGACGTCGGTGAAGAAGTCCTCGGGTGTGCCCCATGACACGGCGGGTGTTCCCGCAAGGCCCGACAGCCGGCGAGCGCTCTCCGCGTGCTCGCGCGTGGGACCGCCCCCGCCGTCCCCCCATCCGCTCGGCGCGAGCGAGACGCTCGCCGACACGGGATCGGAGTCCGCGACGTTGGTCTCGGCGTGCGCGAGCTGCCGCGGAGCGAGGTCGCTGTTGTAGTTGTCCACCGGAGGGAAGTGGGTGAGCACCTGCGAGCCGTCGATGCCCTCCCACCAGAAGGTGTGGTGCGGCATGCGGTTGGTGTCGTTCCAGGACAGCTTCTGCGTGAGCAGCCAGCGCAGGCCGGCCGCACGCGCGATCTGCGGAAGGGCCGCGGAGTACCCGAACGAGTCCGGCAGCCAGACGCCGCGGCACCGCACTCCCAGCTCCGCCTCCATCCAGGAGACGCCCTCGACGAACTGGCGCACCATCGACTCCCCGCCCGGGAGCATGGTGTCCGACTCGACCCACATGCCGCCCACCGGGACGAACCGCCCTTCGCGGACGGCGGCCACTATGCGCTCGAACAGCTCGGGCTCCGCCTCCTTCACCCAGGCCAGGTGCTGCGCGGACGACGTGGCGAAGGTCGTCTCGGGATACTCCCGCAGCAGGGCCAGGGCGTTCGCGTACGTGCGCACCACCTTGCGCCGGGTCTCGCGGAACGGCCACAACCACGCCGAGTCGATGTGCGCGTGCCCGACGGCCACGACGTGATGCCCGACCTGTGCGGCGGGCTCCGTCAGGACGGGCGCGAGCGCCTCGCGCGCAGCCCCCGCCGTCGAGCGCACGGCGGCGGGCGACGAGATCTGCACGAGGTCGAGCGCACGGGCGACGGCGCGCAGGATGCGCCCACGGCGGAGGTCCGACGCCGGCAACGTCTCGCGCTGTTCCCTGAGCACGGCGAGATCACGCCACAGCGCCCATGCCTGAGGGTGCCGCCGACGCACGACGAACTCGCCCCACCGGTACTGATGCCGGGCCGGAAGCGTCTCGGGATCCCCGAGCTCCGTGGGCGCGAACACGAAGTCCGGATCCAGCACGGGGTTCGCCGCAGCCTCCACCCAGAGCCGCACGGGGAACGGCGCCTCGCCCGCGCGCCATCGCCGGGCCGCGACCGGATCGCGCTCGAGCAGGAGACTCAGGGGAACGTGCCTGTTGCGCGGCGAGATGCCCTTGAGCACACGACCGGCGGTGTCGCGCGCCGTGCCCTCGGCCTGGAACCCCGGCGTGTCCCGGGTGAACCCGAGGTCGACCACCACGTCGACCTGGTCCTCCTGACCCGCCCACGCCACGGGGACGTCCGCGCGGAGACTCAGCCACGTGGTCGACCACGGCTCTCCCCACTGCTGGCCGAGGGCGACCTCGGCGAGGTCATCCTCGGACAGGGCGAGCACCTCGGAGACGGCGGGGGGCTCGCCGGGGCGCGACCAGGCGAGCGCACGCACCGGCAGCCGGTCCGTGTCGAGCGCCGGCGTGAGACGTTCGTCGACGAATCGCCGCAGGCGTCCGAGCGTCACGTCATCCGGTTCGAGGGCCATCCGCGCCTCCTTCAGGCATCGTCTTCAGGCATCGTCTTCAGGCTTCGTCGGCGAGGGTGAGCGTCACGCGCGCCGAGCCGAGGGTGACCACCAGGTCGGTCGTCGCCCGAGCGAGGGGCGCGAGCTCGGCGGGCGGCAGGAAGACGTCGCGCAGCGGGATCTCCAGGTGCTCGCGGAACCGCGTGCCCTGAGCGGCTCTGATCCGCCGCCACGCGACGAGCTCGGCGCGCGGCCAGGCGTGTCCCCCGCGCCGCAGGGCCCGCACGTGTGCCAGCTCCTCGGCCGGCCACTCGCCCTCGGCCACGTGCCCCTCGAGCTCGACCACGACGACGTCCGCCCGGCGCAGCGCCGTCACCTGGACGCCGTCGACCCGGCCGTATCCGCCGCCGGCGCCCACGGGCCACAGGACCGGCTCCGCCACATCGCGATAGACATCGCCGGCGCCCAGACGCTCGTCGGCCCGCACGGGGATCGCGCCCGGCGCCGACGGCATGGTGACGGGAAGCCTGCCGACCGGCTGGGTGCGCCCGAGGACCAGGTCGGCGACGGCCCGCCCGCCGTGCGGCCCCGGGTAGAAGGCCAGCAGGATCACGTCCGCCAGACGAGCGACCTCGCTCAGGACGTACGGGCGGCCCGCCAGGACGACGGCGACGACCGGCCCCCCGGCCGCCCGGCGCACCCGGGACAGCATCTCCACCTGCCCGTCCGGCAGTGTGGGCGAGGACAGGTCGACTCCCTCGCCGCAGTCCGCCGCCGTCTGTCCCGCGCTCGCCCCGTTGTCCGCGAAGGCAGCGCCGTAGGGGCGGTGGCTCGACCCCCCGAGGACGACGACCACGCCCGTCGCAGCCGCGAGCGCGCTGACGTCGTCCGCGTCGACTGCGGCGAACGATGCCTCCGACCCGAGGGACTCCGCCACCAGGGCGGCGGCTATGCTCACCCGCTCCTCCTCTGCGAGCGGCGGGACGTAGTCCCCCAGCATGGCCTCGACGTCATGTGCACGCGGTCCCGTGACCACCCACTCGCCGGGGCCGCGCACGGGCAGTGCCTCGCGGGCGCGGTCCTCGCCGGTGCCGGGGAGCAGCACGACCGAGCGGGTGGCGATCCACTGCGAGAGCACAGCGGTCTCCCGCGCGCGCTCGGCCGCGGGCGCCGGGCGCGGCGCTCCCGGCAGGAGACCGAGCTGCCCCTTCACGGCGAGCACCCGCTCGCAGGCGCGGTCCACGACGCGCTCCAGGTCGGGCCGGAGGGCCACCGCCTCCTCGAGCCGGGCGAAGGACCTGTCCCACAGCGAGAGGTCGACGCCGGACCGGAGTGCCGTGGCGGCAGCCGACAGGGGCGAGCCGACCTGCTCGACGATGCGGTCGACGGCCAGCCCGTCGGCCATGACTATCCCGTCGAAACCCCAGCCGTCCCGCAACAGCCCCGTCAGCAACGGCGCGTTGGCGACGCAGGGCACGCCGTCGATGTCGTTGTAGGCCGCCATGATCCCGACCGCACCCGCCGCCACGCCCGCCAGGGCCGCCGGCAGGTGCAGCTCCTGGAGGTCTCGGCTGCCGATCTGCGCGGAGTGCCCGTTGCGTCCGCCGACGCCCTCGCCCTGAGCGGCGAAGTGCTTGAGCACGATCCCCACGCCCGACCCGTCGAGGAGGCGAGATCGGCCGCCGCCCTGCATGCCCGTCACGACGGCGGAGGTCATGGCCGCCGCGAGCGCGGGCACCTCGCCGTAACACTCCTCCGCACGACCCCAGCGCGGGTCCCGCAGGAGGTCGAGCGCCGAGACGAGCGCAAGGTGTACACCGTCCGCGCGCAGGCCGGACGCCACCGCCGCGGCCGCCTCGGCGTACAGACCCTCGTCCCAGGTCGCGCCCACGGCGAGGTTCACGGGCAGCAACCCCGCTCCCAGGGCCTGATGCCCGTGCGGGGCCTCCTCGACGAGCAGGGGGCCGATGCCGTGCCGGGATGCCGAGCGAACCTCCGCCACCACCATCTCGGCGACCTCGGCCCGCTCCTCCGGCCGCACGCCGTTGTTCCAGTCGCGCCCGGACCACGCGTCCGCGCGGAAGAGCCCGTACAGCGCACCGAGCCCGCCCCAGCGCTCGACCTCCTCGTGCAGCGTCGGCGTCGTCCGCCAGCGCCCGCCGACCCGCTCGACGCACTGCCAGCCGAGCAGCCGCTGGTTGAGCTGTCCGACCTTCTCCCGAAGGGTCATGCCGGCTGTCAGGGCCCGCGCTTCAACGGCGGACTCCACGGCGGAGCGAGCCCGCGGCGGCGAAGGTGTCATCGGTGCCATAGGTCGTTTCTCGTTCGGAGCAGGGGGCGCACCGACCAGGCGGACGGATCGGTGTGATCGGGCCTGGGCGTCGGGCCGCCGTGGAGGATGCGGAAGGTCGTGCTCTCGCCGGGAAGGAGCGTGCGGAGCTGGTCGTCCGCACTCGCCTCGGGTGAGACGCGGTCGGCCATGACGGACACGTCGGCGAGCAGCACGTCCGCTTCGACGGTCACGTCCCAGCCGTCGGCGTCGCGCACGGCGCGGACCGCGGGGCGGGGCGCCGCCCACCGCACGCCGTCGGGCCGGCACAGCACCATCGTCGCGCGCAGCTCGCCGACATCGGCGACGAGCACCTCTTCCCGTCTCCGGTGCGGAAGCGCAACCTCCGGCCCGAGGCGTCGGCGGACGGTGTCCCGCGCCGGCACCGTCACCTCGAGCAGCTCGGCCGCGAGCTCGCCGTCGACCACGTGCACGCGGCGCAGGGCGACCTGCGCCTGCCACGGCTCGTCCGTGTCGTTGACGAGGACGACGTACGCGGATCCGTCGATCGGCTGGAGCGAGACCGCGCGCGGCGCGAAGGCGCGGCGCAGGGCGTACCAGGAGGGCTTGCGCCGTCCGGCGTGGTCGACGACCGACCAGGAGATGCCCGGCCAGGCGTCGCCCAGCTGCCAGACCAGCAGGCCCGTCGTCCGCGGCCACCTGCCGCGCAGGTGCTCCGCCGCGACGCGCAGGGCCTCCGCCTGCTGGAGCTGCGTCGCCCACAGCCAGTCGTCCAGGTCGTCGAGGAGCGCATCGGGCTCCGGTACGTGTCCGTCGAGCCGGCGGACGAGATGTCTCATCCCGCCGGTCTGCCGCTGCCGGTGGTCGAGCTGCGCATCGTCGCCTCTGCCAGGCATCCGGGTGAGCGCCGCCCTGAGCGTGGCCCAGGCCGGCGGCGCCTGGTGACCGAGCTCGGCGACGAAGCGCGGGACATGATCGCGATAGGTCGTGTGGTCGAGCAGGTTCCACTGGTCCCAGAGGTGCACAGTCCCCTCGCCGTCGACGTTGGGGGCAACGCCGGGGGACGACGAGAACGGGCTCGACGGGACGTAGGGCGTTCCGCATCCTTCCTCCGCGACGATCTGAGGAAGCAGCCGCCGGTAGTACGACTCGCCCCAGGTGCGCGTGCCGACCTGCTCGGGCCATCCCCAGTCGTCCCATCCCTGCAGGCACTCGTTGGAGCCGTTCCAGAGGACGACGCTCGGGTGCGCGGCAAGGCGCCGCACCTGCTCTCGGGCTTCGGCCTCCACCTCCGCCCGCAGCGGCTCCTCCTCGGGATAGGCCGCGCAGGCGAAGGCGAAGTCCTGCCAGACGAGGAGCCCAGCCTCGTCGCAGGCGCGGTAGAAGGCGTCCTGCTCGTAGACGCCGCCGCCCCAGACGCGCAGCATCGTCATGTTCGCGGCGACTGCCTCACGCACGAGCCCGACGCAGCGCTGTTCGTCCACGCGCGACATCAACAGGTCCTGGGGGATCCAGTTCGCCCCCCGTGCCTGCACGGCGATCCCGTTGACGACGACGCCGAACCTCGTGCCCCACTCGTCGGCCGTCGTGTCGAGCGCGACATGGCGGAAGGCGACACGATGCCGCTCGTACGTTCCCGTGCCCGCGACCCCGATCACCACCTCGTGCAGGACGGGGTCACCGTGACCGCGCGGAAACCAGAGCTCGGGCGCGGCCACGGGCAGGCGGACCGAGGTCGCGCCGTCGACCGGGATCGTCCAGGTCCGGTCCCCCAGGCGGATGTCGACCTTCTCGTGGGCGACGGCGTCCCCGGCCGCGGCGAGCTCCACGTCGACGATCAGCTCCCCGTCGGTCAGGTCGGGCGCGAGCGAGGTGCGCACGTGCGACCGGAGACGCACGCCCTGCCACACCTCCAGCCTGGCCGGCCGCCAGATCCCTGCGCTGACGAGCGTCGGCGCCCAGTCCCAGCCGACGCTGGAGGCCATCGTGCGCAGCCTGTTGTAGGGGTAGGCCCAGTCGTAGGGCAGCGGGCCACCGGGATCCGCCGCCTCCCTCTCCCGCATGACACGTGCCGCCGAGGCGAATCCCACGCTGATCCGCGATCCGTCCGGCGAGATCAGCCCGGTCACGTCGACCTCGTGCCGCCGATGCATGTTCTCCGTGTGCGCGACCGGCACGCCGTCGATCTCGACGACGGCGACGGTCTGGAGGCCTTCGAAGACCAGCTCCGCCCTCTCGCGACCGCCGGCGTCTACGACCCCGTCCGGGAGCAGCGCCTCGTACGTCCAGTCGCCCTCCCCGATCCAGGCCAGCCCGTTCACGGCGTCGTCCCGATAGGGATCGGGGATGATCCCCGCACGCAGCAGGTCGTCGTGCACGTTGCCGGGGACCCGCGCCGGGATCCCCGCGCGCACGGACGCGAGCTCGTCGGCCGACAGCGCCGCGCCGGCTCCGCACGCGTCCGGTGCGCTCGACAGGCGCACGGTCCACTCGAGCTCCGCGAGGTCGAAGGTCCGCAACATGTCCTGACCGCCGTCTCCGCGCACGTCAGTCCTCGGGGTACGCGGTGGGCGCGACGTAGCCCTCCGGGACGGTCGGCGCGACGAGCTCCCCCGTGCGGTAGACGAGCACCTGGTCGATCACCGGGTCGTCGCCGTCGACCTCCAGCTCGATGACGCGCGCCGTCCGCGTCCCGGTGGCGTGCAGCCGGTTCGCGCCGATCGTGAGACCGGAGCCGACGTCGTCCCCGTCGACCCGCAGCCGGTGGGCGCCCACGCGCTGACCGCGGGAGAGGTCCTCCCGGACGAGCACGTGGTCGAAGGTCACCGCCTCGTCCCCGAGCACCGCGCTCCAGCGGCCGTCGCCGGCCCGCTCGAGCGCAGCGGGGACCGGGGCGCCGAAGCGCCGGCGGATCTCCCCGCCGAGGGCGCGGATCACCTCGGCGTCGGCGGGGTCGATGCGTCCTCGCGTGTCGGGCGGGACGTTGAGGAGGAGGTTCGCCCCCATGCCGACGGAGCGGTAGTAGATGGCCATGAGGTGCTCGAGCGTCTTGGGCTCGTCGTCGGGGTGCCAGAACCAGCCCCGCCTGACGGAGACGTCGCACTCGGGAGGCAGGTAGAGCGCATCGGCGAACTGGGTAGTCACGATCGTGTAGTTGCTCATCTGGGTGTGGCTCACCGTGTACTCGACCGGGTCGGACGCGATCCCGTCCTCGTTGCCGACCCAACGGATCGTGGGCGCGCCCATGTTGAACACCATCGCCTGCGGCTGATGCTCGTGAATGATCGCCATGGTGCGTTCCCAGTCGTACACGTACCCCTCGGAGCCCGCCCCGTCGAACCACAGCTCCACGAGCGGGCCGTAACGCGTGCACAGCTCGGTCAGCTGCTCGGCGTACACCTCGGCATAGGCGTCGGGGTCCGCGTACGCCGGGTGGTTGCGGTCCCAGGGGGACAGATAGAGCCCCAGACCGATGCCCGCGTCACGACACGCGCGCGCCACCTCGGCCACGACGTCGCCCCGCCCCTCCCGCCAGGGAGACGAAACGACCGAGTAGTCGGTCGTCGCCGTGGGCCACAGGCAGAAGCCGTCGTGATGCTTCGCCGTGAGCACCACGTAGCGGGCGCCCGCCTCGACGGCGAGCCGCACCCACTCGTCGGCGTCCAGCTCGGACGGGTCGAACGACGAGGCAGGCAACGTGCCGTCGCTCCACTCCTTCCCGTGGAAGGTGTTCATCCCGAAGTGGAAGAACATCCCGAGCTCGAGGCGCTGCCACGCCAGCTGCTCGGGCGTCGGGACGAGGTGTTTCAGATGGTGCTGGATCGTCACTTGATGGCTCCTGATTCGACACCCTTGAAGAAGTGCTTCTGCAGCACGATAAAAAGCACCATGATCGGCACGATCGCGATGACCGACCCCGCCATCAGCACGCGGGGATCGAAGGACAACGACGACGCGGACAGCCGCGCCAGCCCGAGCGAGAGCGTGTACAGCTCCTCCGAGCGGAGCACGATGAACGGCCACAGGAAGTCGTCCCAGGCCGCGATGAACGAGTTGATGACGACCACCACGAGCGATCCCCTGGCGGCGGGCAGATAGATGCGGACGAAGCGGCGCCACTCGCCGGCGCCGTCGAGCATGGCGGCTTCCTCGACCTCGTCGGGGACGGCCGCGAAGGTGGCCCGCATGATGAGGACGTTCACCGCCGCGATCGCGCCCGGCAGCCACACCCCGACGAACGAGTTGACGAGTCCCAGGTCACGGATCTGCAGGTACAGCGACACCATTATCGACTCGAAGGGGAACATCATCGAGACGATGAGCAGCCAGTAGAACACCCTGCGCCCTCGCCACTGCCTGCGGGAGAGCATGTATCCGGCGAGCGTGGGGAAGACCACCTGGCTCGCCACCGTCAGCAGGCACATGATGAGGCTGTTGCGGATGTACAGCGCCATCGGGACCTGCTCGAACACCGTCGCGTACGCGGCGAGCGAGGGGTCCTGCGGGAGAAGCGTCGCCTCTGTGCCGAAGAGCGCCTCCCCCGGACCCTTCAGCGACGAGCTGAGCTGCCACAGCAACGGCCCGATCGAGATCGCCAGGACGCCGGTCAGGATCGCGTAGCGCACGATCAGCTCCCGCGTCCGGCGCGGAAAGCGTCCGACGGTCCTGCGCGGCGAGCTTTCGACGATGCTCATGCCTCCTCCTTCTCCGACCCGAAACGGTGCGAGAGGACGGCGAGCCCCACCGTGAGCAGGAACAGCGCCACGGAGACCGCCGCTCCGTATCCGGCGTTGCCTGCGATCGGGTCGAGGGCCGTGTCGCGGATGTAGAACGGCAGCGTCCGCGCCTGCCCGCCGAGCCCGCCCGTGGCCCCGCCAAGCACGTAGATCTCGGTGAACACGCGCAGCGAGCCGATCCCGGACATGATCGCGATCAGCAGCATCGTGAGCCGCACGCCGGGCACCGTGATGTGGAGGAACCGGCGCACTGGGCCCGCGCCGTCGAGCTCGGCCGCCTCGTACAGCTCTCTCGGCACGTTGGCGAGGGCGGCCAGGTAGAAGATCATGTACCACCCGAGCCCCTTCCAGACGGTCAGTGCGATCGCCGACAGGAGCAGGAGGGTCGTATCCGACAGGAACGGGATCGGGGACGAGATCAGACCGAACTGCTGCAGCGCGCTGTTGACGGGGCCGCGCTCGCTGAGCAGGCTCTGCCACACCAGCGCGACGGCGACCATCGATGCGACCACGGGAGCGTAGAACGCGGTCCGGAAGAAGCCGATCCCGGGGATCCGGTTGACGACGAGCTGCGCGAGGACGAGCGGCAGCACGACGAGCAGCGGCACGGCCACCACTGCATAGAAGATCGAGTTGCGGGTGGCCAGCCAGAAGTCGCTGTCGGTGAGCAGGCGGGCGTAGTTCTCCCACCCCACCCACGATCCGCCTCCGCCGAGCGGCCTGGCATCGGTGAACGAGAGCACCACGGTGTTCACGAACGGGAAGATCCCGAACCCGACGATGACGGCGACCGCCGGCGCCGTCCACAGCAGGGGCACCCACCAGGGCCGGTGCAGGGCGGCGCCCGACGTCGCCCCGCCGCGCGAACGACGTCGTCGGGCGGGCGGTGACGCCGCACGCGCCACCGCCCGTCGTGACGTGACCGGAGTGGTCATCTCGAATGCTCCGATCAGCCCTGGTCGGCGAGGATGCCGTTGGCCGCGTCCTGCGCGTCCGCGAGCGCCTGCGCGGGGTCCTTGGACCCTGCGATCGCCAGCTGCAGCTCCGAGAGGACCGCCGAGTTCACGGCGTCGGACCAGTTGTAGATGAAGCTGTTCGTGGCATCCGGGGCGAGCTCCACCGAGAGCTTGTTCGCCGCGCCCAGCGGGGTGTCCGCCGAGATCTCCGTGAACTTCGGGATGTCGAGCGACTCGGTCGTCGAGGGGAAGTTGGAGATGCGCTCGTCCGAGACGAACTTCGTCTGCCATTCGGGGCTCAGCAGGAAGTCCGCGAAGGCGAGTGCCGCGACGGGGTTGTCGGAGGTCGACGGGACCGCGATGAGCTGCCCCTCCTGGAACGCCTCACCGCGTGCGTCCAGCAGCGAGGAGACGCCGGTGATCTCGTACGTGTCCGGGTTGGTCTCCTGGACGTAGCGCATGAAGGAGGCGTTGGTCGATCCCCAGACCACGTCGCCCGCGGAGTACAGCTGCGTCACGTCGACGTCGGTCGAGAGCGTGTCCTTCGGCAGCGCGCCGGCCTCGTAGAGCTCCGCGAAGCGCGTGAGCCACTCGAGGATCTTCGGGTCGTCGGCGAAGGTGAACTCGGTCTCGTCGTCGTTCATGATCTGCGCGTCCATGAGCTGCCAGTCGCTCGGCACCCGCTGCGTGGGGCTGGCCGTGAACGCGTAGAACTGCCCGTCGCTCTTCTCCGCCACGGTCTCGGCCATGTCGAACTGCTCCATCACCGTGGTCGGCGGTGCGTCCGGGTCCAGCCCCACCTGCTCCATCAGCTCGGTGTTGTAGGTCTGCAGCCCGCCGAGCCCCCAGTACCAGGGCATGACGTAGTGCTCGTCGGACCCGGGGAACACGAGGGAGTCCCAGACCGAGGTGATGAACTCGCCCCCGACGTCGGGGGCCTTGGTCGAGAGGTTCAGGAGGAAGTTCTCCCGGTACAGCGCGTAGGCCGTGGTCTGGTTGAGGTTGACGACGTCGGGCAGCTCGCAGCCCTGGGCGTCCGTGACGAGCCGCTGCGTGAACTCCGCGTCGCCGGGGTCGTCCTGCCACGTGACGGTCACGTCGGGGTACTTCTCCTCGAAGGCCGCGATGAGGTCCTCGAAGTAGGGGCTGAACGACTGCTTGAGCGCCGTCGTCTGGAACGTGATCTCGCCGGAGGGTTCCCCGGTGATCGGCTCGTCGTTCGTGACGGCCTCGGACAGCTCGCACGACCCAGCCATCGCGGTGGCGTCGGATGCGGCGCCGGAACCGACGCCGCATCCGGTCAGGGCGAGCGGCACGACGGCAAGACCTGCCGCCAGGCTCAACAGGCGGCGGCGGTGGAGGGGTCTGGCAACGTATTCGGACATGGTGTGGTTCCTTCCGGGGGGGGGGGTTCTTCCTGGGGGTACGACGAGGACCGGCAGCATGGGGTACCGGGGTTCGATGGAGCGGGCACGTGGGGAACGCGCCCGCGAGAGGTGCGAGGAGCTGGACAGGTCAGGAGACGTGCGTGCGTTGGTCCGGTGCGAGGAAACGGTTCACGTGTCTCCTCTCCTGTGCCGCCAGGCCCGCGGCGAGACGGCGGCTGCGGGCATTCCGTAGACGTGGTCGCGGAGGTCGTCGATGACCAGGGCGAGCGCGCCGCTGACGACGGAGCCGCTGCCGAGCGCGGCGGGGACAACCTGTACGCGGAGCGGGGAGTCGCGGGAGACGACCTCTTCGATCTCCGTCGCGAGACGGACACCGCCCGCCTCGCCGAGCGCGCCCGAGAGGACTACCCGCTGCGGATCGATCACCGTCGACACGGTGACGACCAGCGCCGCGACCCGCCGGACGACCTCGGCCCGCACCTTTGCGACGTCCGTCTGCGTGTCCGGCGCGGTCAGCACGTCCTCAGCCGAGATGTGGTTCAGACCCTGCTCGCGCGCGAGCGCATCGATCGCCGCCCGCCCGACCCAGCTCTGATACCCCGTCTCCGAGGCGCCGATCCGGTCGGACGACGCCATGGCCGGCGCGAATCCGAGCTCACCGGCGTATCCGCGCGCGCCCCGCAGCAGGACGCCGCCGAGCACGGTCGCCGCGCCGATGCCCTCGTCGAGGCGCAGCAGCGTGAAGCTGTCGACGTCTGCCCCTCGTCCTTCTTCCGACTCCGCGAGCGCGGCGAGATTGACGTCGTTCTCGAGCTGCACCGGGCAGCCGAGAGCCTCGGACAGGCGATCACGCTGACCGGTGTGCCAGTCGGGATGGCCGGAGACGAAGTCCACGTCGCCGTCGGGAGTCACCACGCCGGGCGTGCCGACGACGACCTTCCACAGCTCCGAGGTCCCCAGCCCGATCTCCGCCGCGGCCCTGCGCACCGCCTCCGCGACGTGCGCCGCCGGGCTCGCGTCGTCACGCGGCAGGTCGAGCTCGACGACCGGGCGCCCGCCGAGGCCCGCGATGGCCACACGCACGTGCTCGGGCTGCATCTCCACGCCCGCCACGTACGCCAGGTCCGTGACCGCCCGGAAGTGGACGGCATTGGGGCCGCGGCGCGCCGACGAGACCTCCCCCACGGCCGCGACGAATCCCGCGTCCACCACTCGCTGCACGAGGTCGGTAGTGGCGGGCTTGGAGAGCCCTGTCGATCTCGCCAGTGCGGAGCGCGACAGCGATCCGTGCTCGAGAAGCAGCTCGACGACAAGACGCTCGTTCGCGGAGAGGACCTTGCGTTCCATGCCCGTGCACCTCCTCTATCTCTGTCGGCAGCTAATTAACAGGCACGCTAGCTGTTAATTGATGGGCCGACCAGAGGTTCGCACGCAAAGGTCCGATGTTTTAACGGGGGATTAACGCGAGGGACCGCCCGGTGCAACATGGCGCCCAGGCGCCACGGCCGAGATCACCAGCCGACAGAGCGTCGTGTCGATCGGGTCAGCGCGACGCGAGCACGGTCGTACCACGCGTCGAGCACGTCGTCGTGGAGCAGGGATCGGCGCCATACCTCGGCCGGACCGGAAAGATCGGATGTCTGCGACGTCCATCTGGCCGCCGAACCTGAAACCGTTCTCGAGCACCCTCGGCCCGATCGCTGATCGCGCGATCCTCAGCCGGCAACGGACGCGGTCGCCACGGGCAGCTCGTCGGGGTCCGCATCGTCCGGCCCGGCGGCGCCGTCGGTCTCGAGGGTGGAGCGCAGCGGGACCTCCTTGATGAACAGGACGAGGACGAGGCCGGCGATGACCATGGGGATGAGGGTGGCGAACACCGGGGTGAGGGCGTCGTTGTAGGAGCCGACGATGACGTCGTGGATCGCGTCGGGGAGGCTGTTCACCGCGGCGGGGGTGAGGGAGTTGAGGTCGCCGGCCTGCTCACCTCCGGTGGGCATCCGTTCTGCGAGCAGGTCGGTGAGCCGTGAGGTGAACAGGGCACCGACAACGGCGCCGCCGAGGGAGGCCCCGATCTCGCGGAAGAAGTTGTTGGAGGCGGTCGCCGTGCCGACCTGCCGGTCGGAGAAGGAGTTCTGCACGACCAGGACGAGGATCTGCATGCCGAGGCCCACGCCGAGGCCGAGGACGAAGAGGTAGCTCAGCAGCACCCACAGGGGCGTGTCGACGGCGAGGGTGGACAGGAGCCACAGCCCGAAGCCCAGGACCACCATGCTGGCGATGGGCATCCACTTGTACCGGCCGGTCTTCGCCGCCAGCTGCCCGGTCGTGATCGCTCCGGCCATGAGCCCGACGATCATCGGCAGGAGCATGAGTCCCGAGACCGTGGCGTTCACGCCGGTGACCATCTGGAGGTAGGTGGGCAGGTAGGCCAGGGCGCCGAACATCGCGATGCCGATGAACAGTCCGGCGACGGTGGCCAGGACGAAGTTGCGGCTCTTGAACAGGGCCAGCGGGATGATCGGCTCGCTCGCCCGGTACTCGGCCAGGACGAACGCGGCGCTGGACACGGCGGCGGCGGCGATCAGCCAGACGATGGTCGGGGAGTCCCAGTCGTACTCGGTCCCGCCCCAGGAGGCGACCAGGATGATCGAGGTGACGGCGACCGCCATCGTGATGACGCCCCACAGGTCGAACCGGACCTTGCTGTCGTGGCGGGGGAGCTTGAGGAAGACGGCGGCGAGAGCGATCGCCGCGATGCCGAGCGGGACGTTGATCCAGAACGCCCACCGCCAGCCGACGCTCTCGGTGAACCAGCCGCCCAGCAGCGGACCGGCGACGGCGGAGAGCCCGAACACCGCTCCCATGAAGCCCATGTACTTCGAGCGTTCCCGCACGGGGGCGACGTCGGCGATGATCGCCTGGGCGAGGATCATGAGCCCGCCGCCGCCGATGCCCTGGATCGCGCGGGCGACGATCAGTGTCGTCATGTCCTGGGTCAGGCCGCCGACGACAGAGCCGACGAGGAAGATGACGAGGGCCGCGATGAACAGGCTCTTGCGTCCCATGAGATCGCCGAGCTTGCCGTAGATCGGCATCATGATCGTCGATGCGACCAGGTACGCGGTGGTGACCCACAGCATGTGGTTCACACCCCCGAGCTCCCCGACGATCGTCGGCAGCGCGGTGGAGAAGATCGTCTGGTCGAGCGAGCTGAGCAGCATCGCCACCAGCAGTCCGGCGAAGACCGGGAGCACGTGACGGGTGCCGCCGGCCAGTTCGGGCGGGGCGGTCGTGTCGGGTTCGGAGCCGGCTGTCTGAGTCACGCAAACATCCTCGAACGCTGCCCGCGCCTGCGCGTCCCCCGGTCGCGGCATCTTTTGTACTGCGAGCGCAGTACGTTGCTCAGCCGCCAAGAGCGAGGAGCCCAGATCGCTCTCTCGCGCCCAGCCGCGGTATCTCCGTGTACCGCGTTCGCGGTATTTCCTCCGAAAAACTGACCGCCAGAACCATTTTGGTCAGTTTGCTTGCTAGGGTTGCCGGGACATCACCGAACGAGAGCAAGGAGCCTCATGGAAACGCCAGCCAGACGTCCCCGCGCACTGGTGGTCGGTCTCGGGATCGCGGGAATCGCCACCGCGACACGCCTTCGCGAGGTCGGTTGGGAGCCGGTGGTCGTCGAGCGAGCACCGGAGCGCCGCAAAGGCGGGTACTTCATCATGCTGTTCGGGACCGGCGTCGCCTCGGCGCGCAGGCTCGGGGCGCTGGACGCGATCGGCGACCGCAGCCACCCGGACGTGCTCAGCTACAACGTGAACCGGGCCGGGCGCCGCACCCCCGGCATGAACCCCGCCCAGCTCACCAGCGGGGCCGGGGCACCACGCCTGCTCCTGCGCGGCGATGTGGAGGAGGCTCTGTTCGCCGCTCTGCCCTCCGACGTGGAGATCCGCTATTCCACCGTCCCCACCCGCATCACTCAGGACGCCACGGCCGCCGAGGTCACGCTGCACGACACCGCCTCCGGCGCAACCGTGACCGAGCGGTTCGACCTGGTCGTCGGCGCCGACGGGATGCGTTCGACCGTCCGGCGCCTGGTCTTCGGCCCTGAGGACCACCTGCACGCGCTCGGCTACATGGTCGGGGTGACGCTGCTGGACGAGCCGGTCGAGGGCTTCGGCCCTCGTGAGGGCTTGATCCTGGCGGAGCCGGGACGGTCGGTGTGGGCGTTCCCGTTCGGCAACCACGCACCCAGCCTGCTGTTCTCCTACCGCACCAACGACATCGACGCCGAGTTCAGCCGCCCGCCGATCGAGTCCATCCGCGCCGCCTACGGACCGCAGGCACCCGGCCCGCTGCTGGAGCACCTGTTCTCCCGCTTCGAGGCGGCCGAGGTGTCCCAGTTCGATTCGGTCAACCAGGTCCGGATGCCGAGCTGGCACCGCGGCCGCGTCGTCCTGCTCGGCGACGCCGCCTGGTGCGTGACGCTCTACGCCGGGATGGGCGCCTCCAGCGGCATCGCCGGCGGCGAGCTGCTGGGCACCATGCTGGAACGTCACCCCGACGACCTGCCGAGGGCGCTGCGGGCGTGGGAGGACCGGCTGCGGCCGTTCATCTCCGCCGAGCAGGAAAGTGCTTTCACCACCCGTAGGCTGTTCACGCCGCACGACCGCAAGGAGTACATCGCGCGCGCCGCGATGATGCGCCTGATGAGAACACCGGGGCTCGGCGCCGCCTTCGGCAAGCTGCAGACCAAGGACATGGCACACAAGGCGATCGACATCGCGGCCGCCTGAACCGCCACCAGCCCCCCCGGGACGAGACCCAGGAGAAAGACCACACCGATGAGCCAGCTGATCGAGCACCGCTCGCGCAAGGCCGCCCGCATTCTGGACAGCACCCGCGAGCTGGTGCTCGATCACGGCATCCGCAAGCTCACCGTCGCCGAGATCGCAAAGGCTGCCGGCGTCGGCAAAGGCACCGTCTACCTGTACTGGGCCGCCAAGGAAGACCTCATCGTCGGCCTGTTCGCCCGCGAGGCGCTGAGCCTGCTCGATACGGTCACCGAGCATCTCGCCGCCGACCACGCGGCCGTGGCCCCGCGGCGCCTCGCCCCGCTGCTGCTGAGCACCGGCCGGAAGATCGCCCTGGTGGACCGCCTCAGTGTCGGCGACTTCGACCTGCTCCGGCACCTCGCCCAGCAGTCCGGCGCCCGCGAGCTGTTCGTCGAGACCATGCCCGGCGCGCTGTGCGAAGCGGTCATGCCGATCCTCCACCGGCACGGGCTGCTGCGGGACGACCGGCCGCTGCCCGACCAGTCCTACATCATGCACGCCCTGCTCAGCGGCTTCGGCGCCGCCATGTCCGAACCGGGTTCGGCCCCACGCTCCGAAGGCGATACCGACGAGATCCTGGCCGACAGCGTGGCCCGGCTGCTCGAACCGGACACGCCGCCGAGCACGTCTGCCGTCACCTCCGCGGCGGAAGAGGTCGCGGCGGTCATGCGGCGAACCGCCCAAGCAGTCCAGGACCTGATCGAACGCACTCAGGTCACCGGGGCATGAACCTTTGCCGGCCGATGCCGGGCCGCGATGCGCCGACCGAGCCGCGTGGCGGGCCAGGCGGCGTCAGACGCGGGTGGCCCAGAACGCGACCGCCGACGCCGCCGCGACGTTGAGCGAGTCGACGTCACCGGACATCGGGATGCGCACCACCAGGTCGGCAGCCTCGACCGCGCCCCGGCTCAGGCCGTCGCCCTCCGTGCCGAGCACGAGCGCGAGCTTCTCCGGCGGGTTCGCCACGAGGTCGTCGAGCGTTATCGAGTCGTCGGACAGGGCGAGGGCCGCGACGGTGAAGCCCTCCTCCCGCAGGTCGTGCAGGCCGTCGGGCCACGCCTCGACCCGCGTCCAGGGCACCTGGAACACCGTGCCCATCGACACGCGCACCGAGCGCCGGTAGAGCGGGTCCGAGCAGCGCGGCGAGACGAGCACCGCGTCCACGCCGAGCGCGGCGGCGCTGCGGAACGCGGCGCCCACGTTCGTGTGGTCGACGACGTCCTCCAGCACCGCGACACGCCGCGCTCCCGCCCCGTCCCGTGCTGCCGCGAGCAGCTCGTGCACCCCCGGCAGCGGGGGCCGGTGCATCGCGGCCAGGGCCCCGCGGTGCAGGTGGAAGCCCGTGATCTCCTTCAGCAGCGGCTCCTCGGCGACGTAGACGGGCGCGCCGGTCTCCGCGATCACGTCGGTCATCGAGTCCAGCCACTTCGGCGCCATGAGGAACGACCGCGGCCGGTGGCCCGCCGCCAGCGCCCGCCGGATCACCGTCGAGCTCTCGGCGATGTACAGACCCTTGGCCGGCTCGTGCTTGGACCGTAGGACGACGTCCGTGAGGCTGTTGTAGTCGGCGAGGCGCTCGTCGGCGGGGTCGTCGATGCGGACGACGTCGAGGGTGGTCACCGCACCATTCTCCCCGCCCGTTCGAGGAGTCGCTGACGACGGGTCAGATCCGCCCGCGGACGGGGGTGCGCTCGAGGGGGTCGCCGCCGTCGGGCATCACCATCTCGGCGCGCACGCCGAGCAGGCGGACCTCGCGGCCCGGCTCCATCCCCGCCGCGAGAGCGAGGACGGCGGCGGTCAGCTCCCCGAGCGACCGGGTCGGGGCCGGGAGCTTCTTCGAGCTGTTCTGGGTGAAGAAGGGCGCGTAGCGCACCTTGAGGCCCAGCCGGAAGACGGGCCGGTCCTCCGCCTCGGTGTCGGCGTGCACCTGCGCCACCAGGTCCCGCAGGGCCGCCTCCACCTGCTCGGGCGTGGTGAGGTTGCGCTGGTAGGTGGTCTCGCGGCTGTGCCCCCGTGCCACCCAGGGCGTGTCGTCGACGACGGCGGAGCCGCGCCCCCGGCCCAGGTCGCCGTACCAGGCGCCCATGCGCGGGCCGAACTCGCCGACCAGCACGTCGCCGTCGGCCGCGGCCAGGTGCGCGACGGTGTTGATGCCGTGCGCGGCGAGGCGCTTGGACACCTTGGAGCCGACGCCCCACAGGTCGATCGTGGGCCGCTCCCCCATCACCTCGAACCAGGTCTGCTCGGTGAGGCGGAAGACGCCCGCGGGCTTGCCGAACCCGGTGGCGATCTTCGCGCGGATCTTGTTGTCGCCGATGCCGACCGAGCAGTGCAGCCCGGTGGCGGCTAGGACCGCCTCCTGCACGCGGCGGGCGACCGCCTCCGGGTCGTCGGCGTCGCAGCCCAGGAACGCCTCGTCCCAGCCGAGCACCTCCACCACCATGCCGAGCCCGCGGAGGGTCTCCATCACGTGCCCGGAGGCCTCGAGGTAGGCCTCGTGGTCGACGGGCAGGACGATCGCGTCCGGGACCTTGCGGGCCGCGATGCGCAGCGGCATGCCGGACCCGACGCCGAACTCGCGCGCCTCGTACGACGCGGTCGAGACCACCGCGCGCTCGGTCGGGTCGCCCCGCCCGCCCACGATCACCGGCTTCCCGGCGAGCTCCGGGCGCCGCAGCACCTCGACCGCTACCAGGAACTGGTCGAGGTCGACGTGCAAAACCCAGCGGAAGACGCGCGGGCCCATGGCACGAGTCTCCCGGGACGGCCCCGTGCTGTCACGTGCTGCGACGTGGCTGGAACTGGCGTTGCCGCGCCAGACCCGCCTGGCACACCGTTATCGTCCCGTTATCTCTCACAGCGAAACTCTCCCCCCTTCCCTCGGAGCACCAAGACTCCATATTCTCCGGTCAAGGAAAGTTCGTCTCACTCATGAGGAGAGTTGCGATGAGAACTACCAGGAATCCCCGGTCGCCCCGTGGTCGACGCGGCAAGGAACCCAGCCCGCACCCGGCGTTGCCCCAGTCCTACGCGGCAATGATCGAGCGCACACCGTCGCTGGACGACGCGCAGCTCGAGTCCCTCCTCGAGCGAGCAGTCGCCGGAGCTGACGCGGCACGCACCCTCAACGCCACAGCGGTCTCCCCCACTCTCCGCACACAGCTCGAAGCACGGGTCAAGGACGGGCAATACGCAAAGGAGCGTCTTGTCCTCGCCCACCTCCGCCTCGTCCCGGCGATCGCGAGCTCCTACTCGGGCCGCCTGCCGTTCATGGACCTCGTGCAGGAGGGCAACGTCGGCCTGGTACGCGCCGCCGACTCGTACGACCCCGCGCACGGCACGTTCGCCGCCTACGCCCACCGCTGGGTGCGCCGCTCCATCGTCCGCGCGGTCGCCGCCGCCGACCAGGCCGAGAACGCCGGCCCGAGCGGCCCCACCCCCGAGCAGACCATGCTGCGCCGCCGCGTCCGCCAGGCCCTGCGACACCTCGACGCCGTGGAGGCCCGGGTGCTGGAGCTGCGCTTCGGGCTCGTGGACGGCACCACGCGCACCCTCGACGAGATCAGCCGCCGCCTCGGCGTGACCAAGGAGCGCGTGGCGCAGATCCTCGAGACGGCGCTGGCCCGGCTCCGCGACGTCGTCAGCCCGGCTCCCCTCGCTGCGTGACCGCCGGCTGGGCACCCGACGGCCCAGCCGGCGTCAGCCGCGCGACCACCTCGTCCAGCGCCTCGTGGTACGCCCACGACGACTGGTACCCCGAGTGGGCCGCCACGGCGAAGAGATAGGCCGACCGGTCCATCTCCTCCGCCCCGCGGTCGATCTCGTTCAAGCCGTAACCAATCACCGGGAAGCCCAGGAAATCGGTGCGCCGCCACAGGTTCACCCACGCGGGCTTCGCACCGCAGGTCAGCAGGGACATCAGCGTGACCTGTTCCCCCGAACCGGGCTCGGGGCCCTCCGGCGTCAACGGCGCCGCCGGAGCAGCCCCGGGTCCGGAACCCACCGTCGCCGGCCTGTCCCGCTCGGCCTGCCTCTCCGACTCGGCCTGGGTCGCCCGCTCGACCTGCCCGCCCCACGGGTCCGCCGACCAGGCCGGGCCCGCGCAGGGCGGCGTCCCGGTCGTCCTCGGGCCCAGGAGGTCCGGGAGGAACCGGCCGAAGATCGGGCGCAGCTGCATGCCGTAGGTCAGCAGGCCGACGCGGCCACCCCCGGCGTCGGGCGCGACGTCGGTCACCGGGTTGCCCGCCCGGATCAGGACCACCGCCGCGGCCAGCACGCCGCCTATCGAGTGCCCGGACAGCACCACGCGGCGCGTGGGGGCCACGCGCTCGCGCTCGGCGTCGTCGGCGATGTCGGCGCCGGTGAGCCAGGCGTCGACTCGGGAACGCACCTCGGGCACCACGCGCTCGGCGTAGCTGGGCGGGCCGAACGGGTGGGCGCTGCGCGGCAGGAAGCACAGGAGGTCCCACAGCAGGCCCCACGGCCGCCCGGGGACGCCGCCCGAGCTGCCCGCCAGGGCGCTCGCCACCAGGGTCGCCGCGAGCACCCCGAGGGCCGGCACCGCGAGGGAGGACAGCCATGCGGGCACCTGGACCATTCCGGTGTCGTCGTGCTGGGCGATCAGCGGGATGTGGGCCACCAGGGCCGCGACGTAGGACGCCGCCGCCAGGGCGCCCGCCGCGAGCTCCACCCGGTGCGACATCGCAGCGACCTGGCGGCCGCGCAGCACGCGCTCGAGCACGGGGTTCGGGCCGCCGTCGGGCTCGGGGGCGTCCGCCACCGCGCGCCAGGCGGGCACCGCCGGGCCGTACGGCGGCCCGATGGTGCGCGGCGCGCCCGGGATCCACAGCGGCCGGGCGCGGAGGGTGTCCATGACGTACGGCCCGGCCATCGCCACGACGAGGAGCACCACGAACACCAGCGCGATCACCACCGACGTCGTGCCGAACTCGGTGTAGACGGGCGGGACCCGCACGAGCTCGGCGTCGGGCACGCCATGGGTGATGCCGACCAGGCCGTCACCGAGAGGCACCGGCGCCACCTGCCCGCCGCTGCGCAGGGACCACTGCACGCCGAGCACGAGCAGGCTCGAGTACACGGTCGCCGCCGCTGCCGACACCAGCAGGAACACACCCGGCCCGGCACCGTTCCAGCCCTCGTGCACCCGACGGCGCAGCAGCATCGCCGCGAGCACCACCGCGACCGGGCTCAGCACCGCGAGCACCGCGATCGCGACGAGCAGGTGCCGCACCTGCGCGCCCGGCTCGGTCACCAGCACGAACGCCACGCAGGCGGTCGCGACCACCGGCACCGCGGTCCAGGCGGCCACCGCCTGGGTGCTGCGCGTGGTGCGCCAGGCGAGCCCGGTCGCGGCGATGCCGCCCAGGCCGACGCCGAGCAGCGCGGGCACCAGGTCCAGGCCGATCAGGGCCGGCATCCGCTCCGGCTGCGGCCCGGCGACACACGCGACGCAGGCCAGCAGCCAGACCAGCAGCCCGGCAGCGAACACGCCGAGACCGGCCCGGCCCTTCCAGCGGGAGGTGAGGGCCTGGACGCCGTCGTCGTCGGTGCGCAGGGCGACGAAGACGCACGCCCCCAGGATCACGGCCATGGCCACCAGGGGCAGGCCGGGCATCGGCAGGCCGGCGTCGGCGTACCGGGTCCAGGTGAGGAACTGCCCGGTCAGGGCGAGGGCCGCACCCAGGTGCGCCCAGAGCAGGCCCGAGCCCGAACGCTGTGACCAGAAGCCGGCCCGGTGCAGGGGCGGGCCCGACGGCGGCACCGTGCGCCCGGCGCGGATCACCGAGAACTTCGACTCGAACCGGACCTGGCCGTTGTGCGCCACCGCCACCAGCACCGCGACCAGCAGCACCGGGGCGAGGGACAGGAGCGCCAGGCGGTCGCCGACGTCCATCCGCGCCAGGCCGTACAGCATGCTCGGGATGCGGGCGCAGACGGGGACCACCGAGTCGGGCCCGGGCGTCGCCAGGCCGATGCAGCGCGTGCCGATCACCGACATCGAGACCGTCGCCACGGCCGACACGAACAGGAGCGTCAGCCCGAGCGCGAACACCCGGGTCAGCGCGGCGGTCGCCTCGGGGCGCAGGCTGCCCGACGTCGGACCGTCGGCGCCGGACTCCGGGGCCGGGATGCGGCGGGCCCAGTAGGCGGCGTTCGCCAGGCCGAACGGGACCATCGCCGCCCACAGGAGGCGCACCGCCACCGTCCCCACGATCCCCAGCACGCTGCCGAACGGGAGGCCGCCGAGCCGCGCCATCGCACCCCACGAGTACGCCTCGCGGCGCACGTCGGGCCGGATCGCGCGCACGTCGCCCGGCGGGAGCGCCTTGTCCCGCGCCTCGACGTCCGGCCTCGGGATCCAGAAGCTGCCCAGGCCGTCGCCGTCGGACTGCACCACCTCTTCGCGCGGCAGGCCGAGCGTGAGGTGCGGGGCCGTGTTCGCGACGCCATGGATGCGCAGCTCGAGGACGCTGGGCTGCGGGCTGGGTTGCTGCGCGCGTTCCATAGCGCCCAAAAGTAGGGCTACCGAGCAGTGCCGCGCACACCGCCACGCACGTCCCCGGAATGTTAACGTTAATACCGTTATGTCCGCATGATCCCCAGTTCAAGTCCCACTACGTGCAACGACGCACGAGATAGGTCGACGCCATGAACGCACTCCGCCACCACCGCACCGCTCCGCCCACCCGACAGCCCCTGCACCGGAGGCTGGTCAGCATGCTGGCCGTCCTGGTCCTGCTGCCGATCACCGCACTGTCCCTCGCCACCCCGGCGACGGCCGCCACCAGCCAGTTCCGCGGCATGAACTGGGCGGTGCTGGGCGACAACTTCAGCACCGGGCCGCTCGTCCTCGACGGGCTGAGCAGCTCCGACAGCTACGCGACCGTGCAGGCCAAGGCCAACGCCGTGTACGACGACATGGCGGCCACGCTCGGCGTCAACACCGTCCGCCTGCCCGTCAACACGCACACGGTCGGCACCGCCTGGTGGAACAACTACCGCGGCGCGATCGACGCGGCGACCGCACGCGGGTTCAAGGTCATCCTGGCCTACTGGGAGGACGGCGCCGCCTCCGGCGGCCGGGTCACCGACTACGCCGCGTGGAACACGATGTGGTCGACCGTGACGTCGCAGTACGGGTCGAACGGCAACGTCTACTTCGAGCCCATGAACGAGCCGCACGGCTACAGCTCCGCCGAGTGGCGCGACGTCGCCGCCGACTGGCTCGACTACCACTACTCCGCGGTGCCCAGCCGGGTCCTGATCGGCGGCACCGGCTACAGCCAGGACCTGCGGGACGTGTGCAACGACAGCCGCTTCAGCGGGACGCTGCTGTCCTACCACCACTACGCGTTCTTCTACGGCACCAACACCTACGAGGGCTGGCGCAACCACGTCATCACCCGCCTGGGCAGCTGCGCCTCCCGCGCCGTGATGACGGAGTTCGGCGCGGCCATGAACAGCGGCCTGAACTACGGCGACCCCAACAGCTCCGACAACTTCGTCCGGCACATCCGCGCGGTCACCGACGTCATGCGCGAGAACCAGATGGGCGGTACCTACTGGCCGGCGATCGGCGGCAAGCCCGGAACCATCGGCTACGACGGCTACTCGATGTACATCAAGGGCGGCAGCGGCACCAACCTCTCGCTCACGGTCCGCAACGCGTCCGGAGCCAACCGCCTGCGCTGGGCCTGGGGCGACAACGTCGACCCGAACGCGGGCAACGCAGGCAGCGGCGCCACGGACATCGTGAACCAGAGCTCCGGCAAGTGCGTCGACGTGGTCAGCGCCTCGACGGCGAACGCCGCCGAGGTGATCCAGTACACCTGCGGCGGGGCGGCCAACCAGCTGTGGGCCATGCACGACCTCGGCAACGGCTACTACAACCTCGTCGCGCAGCACTCGGGCAAGTGCCTGGACGTCAACAACGCCTCGACGGCCGACGGCGCGGCGGTCATCCAGTACACGTGCGGCAGCGGCACCAACCAGCAGTGGCAGCTGCGCAGCGTGAGCGGCGGCTACGTCGAGATCGTGGCGCGGCACTCGGGCAAGTGCCTCGACGTGCCGGGCTCGTCGACGGCGAACAGCGTGCGGCTGACGCAGTACGCGTGCAACGGAGGCGCGAACCAGCGCTGGACCCTGTGACCGCTCCCCTGCGCTGACGAGCGTCTGCGCTGACGAGCGAGCGACGATGAGCGGGGCCGTCGGGGTCCCGCTCATCGTCGCTTGTCGCTGTCAGCGGCCGGTCATCGGCGTCCGGCTACGAGCTGCCTGTCACCTGTGCCCCGTCACCTGTGCCCCGCCACCGGTGGGTCACCGGTGCGCCGGCCGCACCCGGTGGAAGCCGTGGACGTGCTCCGTGTACTCGGCCCGCCGCAGCAGCATCGCTCCCGCCATCGCGGGCACCATCAGCACGTGCCCCCAGAGCATCATGTCGCTCGCCGTGACGACGCTGGTCCAGAACAGCACGAGCAGCACCGCGAACGGCGCCGCCATCGCCGCGTTCATCTCCCAGGTGGCGGCCCAGCCGTGCCCCCGGACGCGCATCCAGGCGGTCATGGCGACCACCATGTCGAGCACCATCACTGCCGCGGCGACGTCAGGCCGGCCCAGCACCGCCTCGATCCCGAGGGCCGCGCCCGCCCAGTCCCACACTGGCGCCAGCAGCATCATCCCGAGCACCATCACCACGACCATCTCGGCCAGGTGCACGACGAACCTCAGCACCTTGCGCCCCCGCGTCACGGGCTCTGTCGCGGGCACTGTCGCGGGCCCAGGCCCGGGCGCAGCCACGTCCGCCGCCCCGTCCCCCTCCCTGGACGCCGTCCCCTGCCCCGTCCCGTGCGCCGTCCCGTGCCCTGCCCCGTCCGTGGCCCCACCTCCCGCCCCGTTCCCCGCCCCGTTCCCGGCCCCGTGGCCGGCCCCGTGCCCCGTCCCGTGCCCCGTCCCGTCTACCGCTCCGTGCCTGGTCCCGTGCGCAACGCGCGCCTGCCCCGCCGCGGCCCGACCTGTCGTCTCCGTCATCGCCGTCTCCTCGCTCCGGCGGCGCTCCTCGCCGCTGGTCTCCACGCTGTCGGACGGCGTCCGGGGCCAGTAGTGCCGGACCGCACCCGCGCGCGGGCACATGTCACGACCTCGCATGACAGATGTCATGCAGGACCCGCAGGCCGCCCCTCAGGGGCGTCGGCGCTGGCAGGATGGGCGGCATGAGCGCCACCAGGACCGTCGCGGACGACGGCGGCAGCGGCCTCGTGAGTCTCCGCCGCAACCTCTGGTGGGGCCTCGCGGGCACCGTCGCGTCCGTGCTGGGCTTCGCCGTCGGCGACTGGGTGCTGGACCCGGACGTCGATGCCGGCGTGCGCGCCGTCACGGGTCTGTCGACGGCGGCCACGATCGTGGCGTGCGGCGCCCTGCTGGGGCAGCGGATCCGGGACGAGGCGCCGTCGGCCATCTGGCTCGCGACCGCCGGCTGCGCGGCGGCGGTCGCCGCCGCGGTGCCGCTCGCCGTCGGCAACTTCGGGATCTGGTCGATCGCGCCCGCCGCCACCATCTCGGTACTGGTCCTGTTCCTGCCCGCCCGCCGGGCGTGGCTCGTGCTGGGCGCCGCGCTGGTCGTCCTGCCGGCGGTGGGCCTGGTCACGGCCCTGGCCATGGGCGAGCCCCGCGTGGCGCACGCGACGTGGATGCCCGCCCTGATGGTCGTGGCGTTCGGCCCGGCCATGCTCGGCATGCTCCACGGCTGGCAGGTGGCGGCCCGCCTCGACGACGCCCGGCGCCTCGCCGGGGAGCTCGCCGTCGCGGACGAACGCCTCCGGTTCGCCGCCGACCTGCACGACATCCAGGGCCACCACCTCCAGGTGATCGCCCTGAAGAGCGAGCTCGCGGCGCGCCTGGCGCAGGCCGACCCGGCGCGGGCGGCCGAGCAGATGCGCGAGGTGCAGCAGCTCGCCGGGGACGCCCTGCGCGAGACCCGCGCCCTGGTGCAGGGCTACCGGCGGACCACTCTCTCCGCAGAGATCGCCAACGCATCCAAGGTCCTGGCCGCGGCGGGCGTGACGGTCCGGGCCGACGTCGACGCGGGCCTCGCGGCATCCCTCCCCCAGGCGCCGCGCAGCCTGCTCGGCCTGGTGGTGCGCGAGGCCACCACCAACGTGCTGCGGCACAGCAGCGCCACCCGCGCGGCGATAGTCCTGGTGCCCGACGACGCCGGCGCCCGCCTCGTGATCGACAACGACGGCGCGCGTCGGGCCGGGCCGGGCGACGGACCTGGCGGGGCCGGCGTCCGGGCTGGCGACGGACCCGCCGTGGCCGGCATCCGGGCTGGCGACGGACCTGCCGGGGCCGGGGCGCGGGCCGCCGACCGACCCGCCGGTACCGGCCCACGCGCCGTTGGGTCCGGCGACGGCACGGGGCTCGCGTCCCTCGCGGAGCGGCTCGACGCCGTCGGCGGGCGCCTGTCCTGGGTCAGCGACGACGACCGCTTCGTGGTCACCGCGACGGTGGCCGGATGATCCGCCTGCTGCTGGCCGACGACGAGGAGCTGCTGCGCGGAGCGCTGCGCGCCCTCCTCGACCTCGAGGACGACCTGCAGGTCGTGGCCGAGGCCGCCACCACCACCCACGCGGTGCGGCTCGCCGAGCAGCACCGGCCGGACGTCGCCGTGCTCGACCTCGAGATGCCGCCCACCGACGGGCTGCACGCGGCCGGGCAGATCCTGGCCCGGGCCGACGGCACGCCGCCCCGGATCATCATCGTCACGCGGCACGCCCGCCCCGCCGTCCTGCGCCGGGCGCTGGCCGCCGGGGTGAGCGGGTTCGTGCCCAAGTCGACGCCGGCGGCGCGGCTCGCGCAGATCGTGCGCGACGTCGCCGTCGGGCACCGGTACGTGGACCCGGAGATCGCGGCGTCCGCGCTCACGGAGAACGAGTGCCCGCTGACGGACCGCGAGCTGGAGGTCCTGCGGGAGGCGCGCACCGGCGCCCCCGTGGCGGACATCGCGGCCGCCGTGCACCTCGCGCCGGGGACCGTGCGCAACTACCTGTCGTCAGCGATGGCCAAGCTCGGCGTCGCCACGCGCCACGCGGCCGCCCACCACGCCTGGGAGGAAGGCTGGATCTGACCGCTATGCGAGGGAGAGGCCGAACTCGCGGCGGCTGACGAAGTTGTCGAAGCCGTTCGTGGCGAAGGCGCGGGCGATGCCGGTGTTGGCGGCATCGCAGTCGCCGACGATGGACGTGGCCCCGGCCGCAGCGAGGACGGCGACACCGCGGGCGACCACGGCGGTGGCGTATCCGCGGCGACGGTGCTCGGGGACCACGCCGACGTGCCCGATGACGGCCACGCTGGGATTGCGTGCCGGCATGCTGACCGCGGCGGGGCTGCCGTCGGGGGCGAAGCCGATCTCGAACCACTCGTCACGGTGGTCGAACTTCGCCATCAGGTCGAAGATCCATTCGCCGGCGCCGCGCAGGCTGTACTTGGCGACACCGTCGGCCAGGTCGGTGTCGGCGGTGCCCTCCATCGTGCGTCCCAGCACGTCCACGAAGGTCTCGCGGCCGACCTCCGGAAGCGGCCGGAAGGTGAGCCGGTCGTCCTGCGGGATCACCGGTGAACCGGTGGTCCACCGCCAGCGCATCCCGTCCCGGAGGAGCCGGAAACCGGCGGCGCGCAGTGCCGCCTCCCGCTCGGCCGGGTGGTACTGGAACCGCGGTGCGCTCGGCGGCGTGTCCAGCGCGTACTCCAGCTCGGTGGCACCGAGGTCACGGGCTTTCGCGGCAACCAGCCGGAGCACTTCCGGCCCGGCGGCCGGCTCCTCCCAGGAGGTCTCCAGCAGCGCGACCGACGCCGGCACGTCCGCGCCTGGCAGGGCGTAGAGCGCAGCGCTGCCGAACTGCCTGCCCTCGCGCTCGGCGACAAAGCACCACTCGGGCCGGATGCTGCCGGCTTCGAGCTGACCGTCCACATATGCCCGCAGGCTTGCGGCCTTCTCCGCGGTCTCGCCCTCGCTGAGCAGGTCTGTCTCATCCGGGCTGATGCTGCGCAGGGTGGTCAAAGAAGGCTCCTCTTCGGCGGCGGCGGCCCAGCCAAGCAGGGCCGTCCGCGACGAGTCAACTCGATGTGGCGCAACCACGAAGCGGGTGCACACTCGCTTCGGTCGGCGGCGGACCTAGCGGTCGTGGGCTTCCCGGGCGCCGTCGACGTAGTACCAACGCCCGCCCTCGCGGACGAAGCGGCTGGTCTCGTGCAGGCTGCCCCGCTCGCCGGTGGCCGGGTAGCGGTAGTAGGCCGTGAACTCGACGACGCCGGTGGTGTCGAACGGGCCGCCCCGCTCGGTGCGGTGGATGTCGAGGCGACGCCACTGCTCGTCGCCGATCCCGGCGGTGTCCGGCCGGGTCTCCGGCGCCCACGTCGCCAGCAGGTACGCGCCGTCGCCGACGGCGAACGCGGAGTACCGCGAGCGCATCAACGCCTCGGCCGTCGGGGCGGTCGCGGCGCCGGAGTGGTAGCGCCCGCAGCAGGCGCCGTAGGTGTCGCCGGAGAGGCAGGGGCAGCGGTCGTCGTCGTGCACGGGACGATCCTCCCACCGCCCACCCACGCCGAACCGCAAGTTACCTACGCGCCCGCTCGTCGAACCGAAGCGACACGCCGAAGTTTCGCACCGCACCGGCGTGTCGTTGCGGTTCGGCAAAGCAGGACACGGGGAAGTTGCGGTTCGGCGGGCGGACCGTAACGCAGTGGGGCGCATGGCGGCGGCCGGCGGCCAGTTACGCGAACGTCTCGTGGCCCAAGACCGCCAGGAGGCGGATCTTCTCCTCCGCCTCGCTGCTCGGCGCCGGGGTCAGGACCAGGAGGGCCTGGGACTGGTCCTCGGTGAACAGCGGCTGGCAGTCCACATCGATCCGGCCGAGCTCGGGGTGCACCAGCGTCTTGTGGTCCTCGAACCGCCGGGACACCTCGTGCAGCTCCCACACCCGGACGAACTCGGGGCTCTCCCTCAGGAGGGCGCGCAGCACGTCGTCGGCGAACGAGCCCGGACAGGCCGCCGCGTGCGCGGCCCGCAGGGAGGCGACCTGGCTACGGCCCTGCCGCTCGTGGTCGTCGGGCGGGTACACGTTCCTGGAGTCCGGATCGGTGAACCACCGGTACACCGAGCTACGGCCCAGGCCGCTGGCCGGCGGCGCGCCGAAGATCGCCTCGGCGAGGCGGTTCTGCACGAGCGTCTCGCCCGGGCCCGTCAGGATCAGGGCCGGGGTGTCTTCCAGCCGGTCGAGCACGCGCAGCAGGGCGGGCGCCACGTGGGAGTCGAGCGGCGCGCGGCGCGGCACGCCGTGCCCGGCGAGCCGGAACATGTAGTCGCGCTCCTCGACGGTCAGCCGGAGCGCCCGCGCGAGCGCGGCGAGCATCTGCTCCGACGGCTGCGGCCCGCGCTGCTGCTCGAGCCGCGCGTAGTAGTCCACGGACATCCCGGTGAGGGCGGCGACCTCCTCCCGGCGCAGGCCCGGTGCCCGACGGCGCGGCCCCGGCACCAGTCCGACGTCGGACGGGCGCAGGGCTTCGCGGCGTCGGCGGAGGAAGTCGGCGAGGGCAGCGCGGTTCATGTGCCCATCGTGCGTCGTGCGGCCGAGGTGAGCCAGGGATCGCCGGTCCCTGGTTCACCGGGTCTCTCCCGCCGTAGGCGCGCGGGACGCACGGTGGTGGCATGAACATCACCGGTAACACCGTCTTCATCCCCGGCGGGACTCGCGGCATCGGCCTCGCCCTCGCGACTCGCCTCCAGGCCCGGGGCAACACCGTGATCGTGGGCGGGCGCAACGCCGCCGCGCTGGACGCCCTGGCCGCCGAGCACGGCTTCGGCACCGTGGTGATCGACACCAGCGACCCCGACTCGATCGTCAGGGCCTCCGCAGAGGTGATCGAGCGGTTCCCCGAGGTGAACGTGCTGGTCCCGATGGCGGGGATCATGCGCGCCGAGAACTGGCGCACGCCGACGTTCCTCCCGGACGCCGAGGCGATCGTGACGACCAACGTGCTCGGCCCCATCCGGCTGATCGCCGCGTTCACCAACCACCTGCAGAGCCGGCCGGACGCGACGATCGTCACCGTTTCGTCGGGGCTCGCCTTCAGCCCCCTGCGCATCACGCCGTCGTACAACGCGACCAAGGCCGCCATCCACATGCTGTCGGAGAGCATCCGGCTGCAGTTCGGCGGGACCAGCGTGTCCGTGGTGGAGCTTGTGCCGCCGTCGGTCCAGACCGAGCTCATGCCCGGTCACGACACCGACCCGCACGCCATGCCGCTGGACGAGTTCGTAGACGAGGTGATGTCGCTCCTGGAGTCCCAGCCGGACGCGCACGAGATCCAGGTCGAGCGGGTCAAGTTCCTGCGCTACGGCGAGGCCCGCGGTGACTACGACACGGTGGTGGCAACCCTGAACGCCACCGACCCGCACGCGGCGGCCCCCGCGAGGTAGTCATCTGCCGAGGTAGTCGTCTGGCGAGTACCCAAAGACATGACCATGCGGTTACTCCCGGAACGGTCGCGTTTCCGGGAGTAACCGCATGGTCAACATCGAGTGCGGCTGGTGACCGCCAGGGGTCGCCGGCCGCCGGTCACGTCGCCGCAGCCTCCTCGACGACCGGGGCCGCGAACTGGCTCGCGTACAGCCGGGCGTAGGCGCCGTTCGCCGTCAGCAGGTCCTCGTGCGAGCCCTGCTCCACGATGTCGCCGTGCTCCATCACGAGGATCACGTCGGCGTCGCGGATCGTGGACAGCCGGTGCGCGATGACGAACGACGTCCGGTCCTTGCGCAGCCGGTTCATCGCCTCCTGCACCAGCACCTCGGTGCGGGTGTCCACGGACGACGTCGCCTCGTCGAGCACCAGGATCGCCGGGTCGGCGAGGAAGGCCCGCGCGAGCGTGAGGAGCTGCTTCTCGCCCGCCGAGACCGACGAACCCTCCTCGTCCACGACGGTGTCGTAGCCGTCGGGCAGCGTCCGCACGAACGGGTCCACGTGGGTGGCCCGGGTCGCGGCGAGGAACTCCTCCTCGCCGACCGTGGCGCCGTCGGGCACGCCGTAGCGGAGGTTCTCCTCGATGGTGCCCTTGAACAGCCAGGTGTCCTGCAGGACCATCCCGACCGAGGAGCGCAGGTCGTCGCGCGACATGTCGCGCGTGTCGACGCCGTCCAGCGTGATGCGCCCGCCGTCCACCTCGTAGAACCGCATGAGGAGGTTGACCAGGGTCGTCTTGCCGGCGCCCGTGGGGCCGACGATGGCGATGGTCTGCCCCGGCTCCGCGACCAGGTTCAGGCCGGTGATGAGCGGCTGCTCCGGCGTGTAGGAGAACGTGACGTCCTCGAACGCGACGTGCCCGCGCACCGGCTCCACCTTCTGCGACTCGGCCGGGTCCGGCGACTGCTCCGGCGCGTCCAGGAGCTCGAACACCCGCTCCGCGGAGGCGACGCCGGACTGCAGCAGGTTCATCATCGCGGCCACCTGCGTGAGCGGCTGCGTGAACTGGCGCGAGTACTGGATGAACGCCTGCACGTCACCCAGCGACAGCGTGCCGGACGCGACCCGCAGGCCGCCGACCACCGCCACGACCACGTAGTTCAGGTTCGCGAGGAAGCCCATGGCGGGCTGGATGGTGCCCGAGATGAACTGCGCCTTGAAGCTCGACGAGTACAGCGCGCCGTTCTCCTTGGCGAACGCCTCGGCGGTGGTCTCCTGGTGCCCGTAGACCTTCACGAGCGCGTGGCCCGTGAACGACTCCTCGATGTGCGCGTTGAGGCGCCCCGTGGCCGCCCACTGCTCCACGAACTGCGGCTGGCTGCGCTTGGCGATCTGCGCCGTCAGGATCACGGACAGCGGCACCGTCACCAGCGCAACGAGGGCCAGGACCGGCGAGATCCAGAACATCATGCCGAGCACGCCGATCACCGTGAGCACGGCCGTCACGAGCTGAGCGAGGGTCTGGTTGGTCGTCTGGGCCACGTTGTCGATGTCGTTGGTGACGCGGGACAGGATCTCGCCGCGCTGCTGCTTGTCCACGTACGACAGGGGGATGCGGTGCAGCTTCGCCTCCACCTGGTCGCGCAGGTCCCGCATGGTCCGCTGCACGACGCCGGCGGTGATGCGCGCCTGCAGCCAGCCGAACAGGAACGCCCCGACGTACGCGGCCACGACCCAGCCGAGGGTCTGCATCAGGAGCGTGAAGTCGATGCCCTGGCCCGGCACGACGCCCACCACGCCCGAGAGCAGGTCGGCCATCTGGTCCTGGCCCTGCGCGCGCAGGCCCTCGATCGCCTGCTCGGTGCTCACACCCGAGGGCAGCTGCGCGCCCACGACGCCCGCGAAGATCACGTTCGTCGCGTTGCCGAGCAGCTTGGGCCCCAGCACCGTGAGTGCCACCGACCCGATGCCCATCACCATGAGGATCACGATGTTCAGGCGCTCCGGCCGCAGCGAACCGGCGAACCGGCGCATCGAGCCCTTGAAGTCCATCGGCTTCTGCACGGGCATGCCCATACCCATGCCCATCGGCCCGCCGCCGCCCGGACCGCGACCAGGTCCGCCGGGACCGCGCGCCGGCGCCGCCGGTGCGGCCGTGCTGCCCTGGGGCTTGTCTTCTTCCGCGCTCACGCTGCCTCCTCCAGGCTCATCTGGGACGTCACGATCTCCTGGTACGTCGGGTTGTCGGCCAGCAGCTCCGCGTGCGTGCCGCGGCCGACGATGCGGCCGTGGTCGAGCACCAGGATCTGCTCGGCATCGCGGATGGTCGCCACCCGCTGCGCGACGACGATCACCGTCGCGTCAGCGGTCTGTGGCCGTAGAGCCGCCCGCAGCCGCGCGTCGGTCGCGTAGTCGAGGGCGGAGAAGCTGTCGTCGAACAGGTAGATGCGGGGCTTGCGGATCACTGCCCGCGCGATCGCGAGCCGCTGCCGCTGCCCGCCGGAGAACGTCGAGCCACCCTGCGCCACCACGGACTCCAGGCCGTCGGGCAGCGCCTCGACGAAGTCGCGCGCCTGCGCCACCTCGAGCGCCGCCCACATCTCCTCCTCGGAGGCGTCGGGCTTGCCGTACCGGAGGTTGTCCGCGACGGTCCCGGTGAACAGGAACGCCTTCTGCGGCACCAGCCCCATCAGGGAGCCGAGATCGCGCTGCAGGAGGTCCCGCACGTCGATGCCGTCCACGCGGACGGTGCCGCCGGTCGCGTCGAACAGGCGCGGCACCAGGTTGAGCAGCGTCGACTTGCCGGCGCCCGTGGAGCCGATGATCGCCGTGATCTGGCCCGGCTCGGCCGCGAACGTCAGGTCGTGCAGCACGGGCTCCTCGGCGCCCGGGTAACGGAACTCGACGTTCTCGAAGGTGATCCGACCGCGGGGGCCGGCACCGTCGCCGTCGGGCGAGCCGTTCTGGGTGGCCGAGGCCCCGGGCAGGGCGACCGGGGACTCCGGGTCGACGACGGACGGGTCGGTGTCCAGGACCTCCCCGATGCGCTCCGCCGCGACCGCGGCGCGCGGGATCATCATGAAGATCATCGTCGACATCATCACGGCCATGAGGATGTACATGAGGTAGCTCAGGAACGCCGTCAGGGAGCCGATCTGCATGCCCCCCGCCTCGATCTCGTGCGCGCCGAACCACAGGACGAGCACCGACGACATGTTCATGATCAGCATGACCACCGGGAAGGTGAGCGCCATGAGGCGGCCGGCGCGCAGCGAGGTGTCGAACAGCTCCTCGTTCACCGTGCCGAAGCGCTCCTTCTCGCGGTGCTCGCGCACGAAGGCGCGGACCACCCGCAGGCCGGTGATCTGCTCGCGCAGCACGCTGTTGATGGCGTCGATGCGCTTCTGCATCCGCCGGAAGTGCGGCACCATGCGCCACACGATGACGCCCGCCGACGCGGCCAGCACCGGCACGATGATGAGCAGCAGCCCCGACATCGTGACGTCCTCCGCCAGCGCCAGGATCACGCCGCCGACCAGCATGATCGGGGCCATCACCATGATGGTGAACGTCATGAGCACGGTCATCTGGACCTGCTGCACGTCGTTGGTGCCGCGCGTGATCAGGGTCGGCGCACCGAACCGGGCCATCTCGCGCGCGGAGTACGTCTGGACGGTGTGGAACAGGTCGCGCCGGAGGTCCCGGCCGAAGGCAGTGGCGACCTGGGCGCCGAAGTAGACGGCGACCACCGAGGCGACGACCTGGCCGAGCGACACGACGAGCATCCAGCCGCCGGTGCTCCAGATGTGGCCGATGTCGCCGACCACCACGCCGTCGTCGATGATGTCCGCGTTCAGGCTGGGCAGATACAGGGCCGCGAGCGTCTGCACCAGCTGCAGGACGAGCACCGCGACCACCGCCCAGCGGTACGGGCCCAAGTACTTTCGGGCAAGCGTGACAAGCATGAAAAGAGTTCCCTTCGGGGCTGGGGGTTCAGTTCTGGGGGGCTGAGGAGCCGGGCTCGGGGCCGGCGAGGCCGTTCACCAGGGCGTCGGCCAGGACATCGGGGGGAACCGCCGGGAGCAGGTTGTCGAGCCGCGAGTGGGTGCCGGCGATGGCTGCCTCGACGAGGGAGATCGCGACCTCGACGGGGACCCGCAGGCGGTGCAGGTCCGGCGCCAGGACCGCGGTGATGCCTTCGACGGTAGCCGCGTGCTGGCTCGCGCGCTGGGCCATGAGCACGTTGCGGAACTCGCTGATGCTCTTGCGGGTGGCGTCGTCGTGGGACGGGGGCAGGGCGACCCGCAGGTGCCGCAGCACGGACATCCACCGCATGACCTCGGCCATGCGGTCGCGGCCCGTCTCGATCACGAGCTCCAGCCGCCGCTCCAGCGGGAGGCCGGAGTCGATGGCGGTGAGCTCGGCCAGCGTCTCCTCGGGCGCGGCGGCCCGGTGCAGACCCTCGACCGCGACGGCACCCACGAGCTCGAGCTTGTCGCCGAACGCCCGGAACAGGGTGCCCTCCGCGACGCCGGCGGCCTGCGCCAGCTCGCGCGAGGTCACGTCGTTCCCCCGCTCCGCGACCAGCGGGAGCACCGAGTCGATGATGGCCGCCTTGCGGTCCTCGGGTGCCATGGGGGCCGCCCGGCGTCGTGCACTGTCCATGCCGCGACACTAAATGAGTGAGCGCTCACTCCGCAACTCATTATTCTGGGAGCAGAGTTTCGGTGAGCAGATCCCGGGACGCCAGAAGCCCCCCGGTGCGAGCACCGGAGGGCTTCTGCCAGCTGCTGACGACGGGCCGGCTCAGCTCGGCCGTCGCCGGCCGGGCGCGGCGGTCAGCCGGCCGGCGGTGCCGGGGGCACCGGCGGGGGCGGCGTCGAGCCGCCGTCGGGGCGCTGCCCGCGCTCGGAGCCCGGGTCGAACGGCTCGCCCGACCGGGTGCCCGCGCTCGTTGCGTCGGCCACCGCGGCCTCGGCCTGGCGCTGCGCCTCGGCGAGGGCCTCGCTCGGGTCCTGCAGCAGGGGCTCGTCCAGCACGGAGTCGATGGGCTCGCGCGGACCGGTGGGGCGGTCGCCCGAGGGCGGCGGGACACTCGGGCCGGCCGGGCCGGCACCGCCGCCGAAGCCCTGGGCGATGCTGCCCAGCGCCGCGGTGAACTCGGTGGGGATGACCCAGGTGGTGTTCGACGTACCCTGCGCGATCTGCGGGAGCGTCTGCAGGTACTGGTAGGCCAGCAGCTTCGGGTCGGCGTCGCCGCGGTGGATGGCCTCGAAGACCTGGAGGATCGCGCGCGACTCACCCTCGGCCCGCAGGATCTGCGACTGGGCGTCACCCTCGGCCTTGAGGATCGCGGACTGCTTCTCACCCTCGGCGGTGAGGATCTGCGACTGCTTGATGCCCTCCGCGGTGAGGATCGCGGCGCGGCGGTCACGCTCGGCGCGCATCTGCTGCTCCATCGCGCCCTGGATCGAGGGCGGCGGGTCGATCGACTTGAGCTCGACCCGGTTCACGCGGATGCCCCAGCGGCCCGTCGCCTCGTCGAGCACGCCACGCAGCTGGCCGTTGATCTGGTCACGGCTGGTGAGCGTCTGCTCCAGGTCCATCGCACCGATGACGTTACGCAGGGTAGTGACGGTGAGCTGCTCGATGGCCGTGATGTAGTTCGCGATCTCGTAGACCGCGGACTTGGCGTCCGTCACCTGGAAGTAGATGACGGTGTCGATCTCGACCACCAGGTTGTCGCTGGTGATCACGGGCTGGGGCGGGAACGACACGACCTGCTCACGCAGGTCCACGCCGGCGCGGACCCGGTCCACGAACGGCACCAGCACGTGCAGGCCCGGGTCGAGCGTCTTCGAGTACCGACCCAGGCGCTCGACCACGAGCGCCACCGACTGAGGAACGATCCGCACGGCACGGATCACCGCGACTATGCCGACGATCACGACCAGGGCAATGATCAGATAGAGCAGGACTTGCCCGAATGACTCCACGACGTCTCCTTACGCGGGCGCCTTGGCCCGCACGGACGGTTTATCACGCTTCTGACTTGAACAGCCACGCTTCTGACTTGAACAGCAAGCTTCTGGCTTGGGCTGTCCGGAACTTCTTCACGCTGGGACTACTTCAAGGCACGCCTTCAAGGCACGCCTTCTTCAAGGCGCGCCCAGGCGCCAGGCAGCTACTCCGGCTCGACGACGGCGGTCGCGCCGTCGATCTGGACGACACGAACGCTAGTGCCGGCGGACAGCAGGGGCGAGCCGGGCACGGCCCGCGCGCTCCACACCTCTCCGCTGAGCTTGATCAGCCCCGATGCGGTGCTGACCTCCTGGACCACCGACGCCGTACGGCCGATGTTCGCCTCCGCGTTGGTGGGCGCCTTCGGCGTGTTGTTGCGCAGGTGTCGGATCAGCGTGGGCCGGAGCGTCACGAGCAGCACCACCGACGCGACCACGAACACGATGGCCTGCACCCACAGGTCGGCACCGGCTCCGTTCGCGACGGCCGCGGCCAGCGCGCCGCCCGCAAACATGATGAAGACGAAGTCCAACGACAAGAGCTCGATCAGCGCGAAAATCAGCGCCGCACCTACCCACCACAACCACGCCATGGGTGCTCCCTCCGAGCGTCCACTCCGGCTGGCGACCGGTCGCCGCCGGAACCTCTCCGACGACGGGTCCTCGCGGTGAATTTGCCGCTACCTCGGACCTTTGCCCGGACTTTACCAAGGACCACTGACACTGCGGTAGCAAAATCGGTGTTTCAACCAGTTTTCTTTAGCGCGCCGAACATTTCAGCTTCAGCGCGGCGGTCCTCCGTGATCTGCGGGGCGGAGCCGAGCGGATCGGCGAGGCGGAGCCGCGCGGTTCGGCGTCGGTCAGCGCGCGGCACGGGCGAGCCAGCGCCCGCCGCCGTGCGCCACGACCAGCGGGATCCCGAACGCCGCCGAGAGGTTGTCCGCGGTGAGGACCTCCTCGATCGGACCGGCGGCCTGGATGCCTGCCTTCTTCATGAGCAGCAGGTGCGTGAAGCCCGGCGGGATCTCCTCGACGTGGTGCGTCACGTGCACCAGCACGGGCGAGGTGGGGTCGCTCGCGAGCTCGGACAGCGCGCCCACCAGCTCCTCGCGGCCGCCCAGGTCGAGGCCTGCGCCGGGCTCGTCGAGCAGCAGCAGCTCGGGGTCGGTCATGAGCGCACGCGCGATCTGCACGCGCTTGCGCTCGCCCTCCGAGAGGGTGCCGTAGGTGCGGTCGGCGAGGTGGTCGACGTCGAACGCCGCCAGCAGGTCCTTGGCCCGCTGCTCGTCGAGCTCGTCGTAGCTCTCGCGCCAGCGCCCGGTCACGCCGTAGGCGGCGGTCAGCACGACGTCGCGCACCGACTCCGCCGTCGGCAGCCGCTCGGCGAGCGCCGCGCTCGAGATGCCGATGCGCGGGCGGAGCTCGAACACGTCGACCTTGCCGATGGTCGAGTCCAGGACGGTGGCCGTGCCCGACGTCGGGTGCAGGCGCGCTGCGACGATCTGGAGGAGAGTTGTCTTGCCCGCGCCGTTGGGACCGAGAACGATCCACCGTTCTCCCTCGTTCACCTGCCAGTCCACGGAATCAAGGATGGTGGAGGTGCCGCGACGGACGGTGACGCCCGCGAGTTGGAGAACCGAGCTCATGGGCTACGACCTTACCTGAGGAGGAGTCATTTACAGTTCTGCGGTGGACACCGATCAGGACCTCCCTCGGAGCGTGCTGCTTGCCCTGTGGCTGCAGGGCATAGGCGACACCTCGGACGCCGTGAAGTCCGTGGTGGGCGACGACGAGCCGCACACCGTGGAGGGGCTAGCCGGCTTTGCCGACGGAACCGACCTCGACACCCTCTTCACCGCCTGGACGACGGGGCCGCGCGAGGTCTGCGCGCTGCTGCCCGCACCCGGCGACGCGGCGGGTGTCCCCGCCGTGGCCAACCACGAGGCCACCGAAGCCGGCGAGTGCGTGGTGATCACGACGCCCGCCGGGAGCTGGGCCGCGATACCGCGCGTCCAGGCGTTCGGCAGCCACATCGAGCCGGGGCACATGGTGACGTGGCAGGTGCTGGCGGTCCCCGAGTGGACCACCCTCGTGCTCGGCACCGTCGGGTCGATCGCCGACGCCGAGCGAGAGCTGCGCACGAGCCTGATGACCGCGACGGACGCCCTGGACCAGCTCGACGTCGCCCGCTGGCGCGACGACGCCGCCGACGCGATCGAGCGGATCCGGTCCGCCACCACGTCGTCGTGGCCCGTGCCGCACCTGGACGGCCGGCGCGCCCGTGTGCTCGACCTCGCCGCGCGCCTGCGCGCGATCGTCGCCCTGGGCACGGTGGACGACGGCGGCGCCGTGAACGTCTGGCAGGTCGACCAGCGCTCCACGGCACTGCGCGAGGTGGACCGCACGGCCCGCCACGCCATGAGCGCGGCCACCTACGGCCGGGTCGCCTGAGCCTCTTGGGACCGTTCAGGCCTGCGCGAGCACCTGCCGGTAGACGTCCATGGTGCGGTCCGCGATCGCGGACCAGGTGAAGTGTTCCTCGGCCCGACGGCGGCCGGCGGCTCCCATCACCGCTGCTCCCTCGGCGTCGGTCACCGCGCGGGTGAGCGCGGCGGCGAGGTCGGCGACGAAGCGCTCGGGGTCCAGCGGTGTGCCGGTGCCGTCGTCGGCCTGCTCGATGGGGACCAGCAGGCCGGTGACGCCGTCGTCGACCACCTCGGGGATGCCGCCCGTGGCCGTGCCCACCACGGGCAGACCAACGGCCATGGCCTCCAGGTTCACGATGCCGAGCGGCTCGTAGACGCTCGGGCACACGAAGACGGTGCACGCGGCCAGGACCGCGATGAGGTCTGGTCGCGGGAGCATCTCCTCGATCGAGACGACGCCGGTGCGGGACTCCCGCAGGCCCGCGGTGAGGGCCCGGACCTCGGCCATGATCTCGGGCGTGTCGGGCGCGCCGGCACACAGCACGAGCTGCACCTCCGGCGGCAGCTCGGCGGCGGCTCGCAGCAGGTACGGCAGGCCCTTCTGGCGGGTGATGCGGCCGACGAACACGACGGCGGGCCGCTCCGGGTCGATCCCGTACCGGCGCACCGTGGCCTCGGCCGCGGCCTGCGCTGCGGCGTCGCCGGCGTCGGGGCGCCGCCAGCCCGACAGGTCGATGCCGTTGTGCACCACGTGCACGCGCTCCGGGTCGAGCTCCGGGTAGACGCGCAGGATGTCGGCCCGCATGCCCGCGGAGACGGCGATGACGCCCGCGGCCCCCAGGTAGGCGGTGCGCTCCGCCCACGAGGAGAGCGCGTAGCCGCCGCCGAGCTGTTCCGCCTTCCAGGGCCGAAGCGGCTCCAGGGAGTGCGCGGTGACGACGTGCGGCACGCCGTGCAGCAGGCCGCCGAGGTGGCCGGCCATGTTGGCGTACCAGGTGTGGGAGTGGAGCAGGTCGGCGCCCGCGACGTCGTCGGCCATCAGGAGGTCCGTGCCCAGGGTGGCCAGCGCCGCGTTCGCGCCCGCCAGGGCGGCCGGGGTGGCGTAGCCGGTGACGCCGGACGCCTCGGTCGCGGCGTCGCGCGGGCCGTCGAAGCAGCGCACCCGCACGTCCGCGTGCTGCCCCAGCACCGCGGCCAGCTCGGCCACGTGCACGCCCGCGCCGCCGTACACGTGCGGCGGGAACTCGCGGGTCAGCAGGTCCACACGGAGCGTGTCCGAGGGCCGCTGGGCGGCGTCCGGGACGGGGCCGGGGGCTGGGCGGTGGGCGGGGGCGGGGGCGACGTCGGACACGGTGCAAACCTAGCGCGCCGGAAGTCACAGCGCGCCACCTGACGTATCGGTGCGAAAAGCCTTAATCTCACCGTATGGCTTCCGCCCCCCGCGTCCTTGCGATCGTCCTCGCCGGCGGCGAGGGAAAGCGGCTGATGCCGCTGACCGCCGCCCGCGCCAAGCCCGCAGTGCCCTTCGGCGGCATCTACCGTCTGGTCGATTTCGCCCTGTCCAACATCGTCAACTCGCGTTATCTGCACGTCGTCGTGCTGACGCAGTACAAGTCCCACTCCCTGGACCGCCACATCTCCAAGACGTGGCGCATGTCGCCGCTGCTGGGGAACTTCGTGGCGCCCGTCCCGGCGCAGCAGCGCGTCGGCAAGCACTGGTATCTCGGCAGCGCCGACGCGATCTACCAGTGCCTGAACATCATCGACGACGAGCGCCCCGACATCGTGGTCGTGGTCGGCGCCGACCACGTCTACCGCATGGACTTCTCCCAGATGGTGGACGCGCACATCGAGTCGGGGGCGCGCGCGACGGTCGCCGCGATCCGGCAGCCGATCGGCATGGCCGACCAGTTCGGCGTCATCGACGTGGACCCCGGCGACCCCTCGAAGATCCGCGAGTTCCTGGAGAAGCCGACCGACCCCACGGGCCTGCCCGACTCCCCCGGCGAGGTCCTCGCCTCCATGGGCAACTACGTGTTCGACGCCGACGCGCTGGTCGAGGCCGTCACCAAGGACGCCGCCGACCCGGACTCGCGGCACGACATGGGTGGCGACATCGTCCCCGCCTTCGTCGCCGAGGGCACCGCCGGCGTGTACGACTTCATCCACAACGACGTGCCCGGCTCGACCGACCGCGACCGCGACTACTGGCGCGACGTCGGAACCCTCGACTCCTACTACGACGCCCACACCGACCTCATCGCCGTGCACCCCGTCTTCAACCTCTACAACAACGAGTGGCCCGTCTACACGGGGTACACGGGGCTGCCGCCGGCGAAGTTCGTGCACGCGGGGCCGGGGCGGATGGGGCACGCGGCGGAGTCGATAGTGTCGCCGGGCGTGCTCATCTCGGGTGCGCAGGCGGCCGGGTCGGTGCTGTCCCCCGGCGTGCACCTGCACTCGTGGTCGAACGTGTCCAACTCGGTACTGATGGACGACGTCCAGGTGCACCGGTACGCGCACGTGCACCGGGCGATCGTCGACAAGAACGTGATCATCAACGAGCGGGCCCGCATCGGCGTGGACCACGACGAGGACCGCGCGCGGGGATTCACGGTGACGGAGTCGGGCCTGGTCGTGGTCCCGAAGGGCACGATCGTCGACTAGGCGCCTGCGAGGGGCGACGGGGCGAGCGTAGGGGTAGTCGCTCTCTGAGTGCTCAGAGAGCGACTACCCCTACGCTCGCCGCTCGCCCTCGCGGGAAGTGGACGGCGGGGCGGACCAGCGAGGCACTCCGGCACACTGGTGCGCGTGAAGCGACTCATCGTGACCGACGTGGACTCGACCTTCTTTCGCGAGGAGGTCATCGAGCTGATCGCCGAGCACGCGGGCACCCGGGACGAGGTCGCCGCCGTCACCGAGCGCGCGATGCGGGGTGAGCTCGACTTCGCGGCCTCCCTGCGGGAGCGGGTGGCGACCCTGGCCGGCGTCCCCGTCACGGCGCTGGACGAGGTGCGCGCGGCGGTGGAGCTGATGCCGGGGGCCCGCGAGCTGGTCGCCGAGTGTCACGCCCGCGGCTGGGAGTTCGGGCTGGTTTCGGGCGGGTTCGCGGAGATCGTCGAGCCGATCGCGAGCGAGCTGGGGATCGAGCTGGTGCGGGCCAACCGGCTCGAGGTCGCCGACGGCGTGCTGACCGGCCGCACGATCGGCCCCGTCATCGACCGGGAGGCCAAGGCAGCGACGCTCCGCGAGTGGGCCGAGAAGCTGGGGATCCCGCTGGAGCAGACGGTCGCCGTGGGCGACGGTGCGAACGACCTGGGCATGATCGCCATCGCGGGAGTGGGCGTGGCGTTCAACGCCAAGCCCGTGGTCCGCGAGCAGGCCCCGCACTCGATCGAGGGCCGCCTGGACGCCGTCCTCGACCTCCTCTGACCTCAACCGCCCCCGGCGCCGGGGGCTGTTGGCGGGTCAGGCGTTCGGGCGGGTTACCTCCGTCAGGCGGGCCGTTTTTCGGTCCCAGTCCGACCAGGCCAGGTCGGCCTCCAGGACCGAGTACGTCGCCGTCGGGACGCCGACGCGGACCTGCGCGACGGCGCCGTCCTCCGAGCCCGGGCCGGCCAGGAGCTCGGCCGTACCCGCCATGGCGGGCTCGTGGCCGATCACGAGGACGGTCCGGGCCGCGGGGTCGAGCTCACGCACCAGCGCGAGCACCCCGCGGGGCATCGCGCCCAGCAGGTCGTCGGTGAAGGCCACCGGCGGATCGCCCAGGTGCTTGCGCGCGAGGTCCCAGGTCTGCCGCGTGCGGAGCGACCCGGAGACGAGGACGGCGTCGGGCACGAGACCGGACGCGACCAGAGCCGCACCGACCTTCGCTGCCTGGTCCCGGCCACGCAGGGCGAGCGGCCGCTTCTCGTCGGGAAGTTCCGACGCCGGCTCCGCCTTCGCGTGCCGGAGCAACACCAGTCGCCGCACCGGCGACGTAGTGGGCTCCGTGCCCGACGCTCTGCCCATCAGTGCCTCCTGCCCATCTATTGACCCATGGCGTGCACGCCGCCGTCGACGTGCACGATCTCACCGGTGGTAGCCGGGAACCAGTCCGACAGCAGCGCGCACACGGCACGTGCCGCCGGCTCCGCGGTGGTCTGGTCCCAGCCGAGCGGGGCTCGGGTCGGCCAGGCATCCTCCATCGTCGCGAAGCCCGGGATGGACTTGGCGGCGGTGGTCCGGATCGGCCCTGCCGAGACGAGGTTGCAGCGGATGCCCTCGGGACCGAGGTCTCGCGCCAGGTAGCGGTTCGCGGACTCGAGGCCCGCCTTGGCCACGCCCATCCAGTCGTAGACGGGCCAGGCGAACTGCGCGTCGAACGTCAGGCCGACGACGGCGCCGCCGTCGGTCATGAGCGGCTGGGCGGCCACGGCGATCGACTTGTACGAGAACGTGGAGACGTGCAGCGCGGTGGCGACGTCCTCCCAGGTGCCCGACAGGAAGTTGCCGCCCATGACGGACTGCGGCGCGAACCCGATCGAGTGCACGACGCCGTCGAGGCGGTCGAAGCCCTCCGCGCGCACGGCGTCCGCCAGCGCGTCGAGGTTCTCCTGGCTGGTGGCGTCCAGCTCGACCACCGGAGCCTCCACCGGCAGGCGCTTCGCGAAGGCCTGGGTAAGCTTCATCTGCCGCCCGAAGGACGAGAGCACGACCTCAGCGCCCTCCTCCTGAGCGAGCCGGGCGGCGTGGAATGCGATCGACGAGTCCGTCAGCACGCCCGTGACGAGCAGCTTCTTACCTTCGAGGAGACCCATGTTGTCCTTCCGATCAGGCGCAGGCGTGCCGAAGGCGACCCCTGCGCTGGGTGCGAGCGTAATGCGGATCACGGCGTGGAACGAAACTCCGCGCCGTACTTCATGTCGAGAGTGTTGGATATGTACGGGCGAAACCGCAGGTAGCGGCGTCAGAGTACGGGTCAGTGCCCCATCCCGAGCCCACCGTCGACGGGGATGACCGCACCCGAGACGTAGCCCGCGGCCTCGGACGCGACGAACGCGACCACTGCCGCCACCTCGTCCGGCGCGGCGAAGCGGCGGGCCGGGATCGTCTTGAGGTAGCCGCTGCGCAGGTCCTCGGACAGCGCGGCCGTCATGTCGGTCTCGACGTAGCCCGGCGCGACGACGTTCGCGGTGATGCCGCGCGCGCCGAGCTCACGGGTGATCGAGCGGGCCATGCCCACCAGGGCCGCCTTGGACGAGGAGTAGTTGACCTGGCCGGGCCCGCCGGACATGCCGACGATCGAGCCCAGCAGCACGATGCGGCCCTTCCGGGCCCGGATCATGCCCTTCGACACGCGGCGCACGCAGCGGAACGTCCCGGTGAGGTTCACGTCGACGACCGACTCGAACTCCTCGTCGCTCATCCGCATGAGGAGCTGGTCCTTCGTCACGCCGGCGTTGGCCACCAGCACCTCGACCGGGCCCAGGTCCGCCTCGATGGCGGTGAACGCGGCGTCGACGGCCGCGGTGTCCGTGACGTCGGCCACATAGCCCTCAACGCCCTTGGGCAGGTCGCCGCCGCGGTAGATCGTGGCGACGCGGTCGCCGTCGGCCACAAAACGCTCGGCGATGGCGCGGCCGATGCCGCGAGCGGCACCCGTCACTACGACTACCCGGCCGGTGGTGTCGGCGATGCTCTGAGTGGCGGGCGTGGTGGTCACCTGAGGCTCCTCGATGCTGGAACGGTGCTTTCGCATGGAGGCCGCGCGGGGCTGGGGCTGCGGCCGGATTCCTGGGGAGACCCGGGTCTCGTCCCAGGTCCGCTGCGACGCTACCCCGCGCGTCGGAACCGCGCCGCGCGCGGCGGGCCACAGTGATCCACTGGTCCTTGTCGGTTTCCTACAACCCGCCCGCGCGTGTCGAGGCACGCCTGGCGCGTGCCCTGCGGGTTCCCCGCGCACGTAGACTGGCGGAATGAGCGAGCCGGTACCCTCCATCACCTCGGCCCCCGAGCCGCTGGCGGTGGACCAGGCACGCCGCACGCGCAGCTACCTCATCCAGATGTCGATCCGCGTGGTCTGCATCATCGGCGCCGTCCTGGTCGACGGCTGGGTCCGCTGGGCGCTCGTGGCCGCCGCCGTGGTGCTGCCGTACTCGGCGGTGCTCATCGCCAACGCCGGCCGGGACCACGCGACGCACGACACCTCCCCCGTCACGCCCGCGGCCGCTCCGGCGCTCACCGAGCTGCCCGACGGCGCCGGCTCCGCCGGCACCCCGGACTCCCCCGATGTGCCCGGCTCTCCGGGCGCTCCGGGCGCTCCGGGCTCTCCGGGCTCTCCGGGCGCAGGCCGCGTCATCGATCACGTGGACGACTGAGGGGACTACCGATGGACCTCCTCGGACTCTCGGGCCCCGCACCCGACCCCGTGCCCGACGGCGAGCTGATCTGCAGCGCGAAGGGCTGCCGCACGCAGGCCGCGTGGGGTCTGCTCTGGAACAACCCGAAGCTGCACACGCCCGAGCGGCGCAAGGTGTGGCTCGCGTGCGACGAGCACCGCGAGCACCTCGAGCAGTTCCTGGCGTCGCGGTCGTTCTGGAAGCAGACGGTGGCGGTGGCCGAGCTGGACCGGGTGTCGTGAGCGACAGCAGGTTGGCCCACGCCCCGGAGGCCGGCGGCCCGGACGTCCACGCCCCTGGTTCCGGCGGGCCGCAGGCCGGCGGTCCTCAGGCCGGCGGCCCGCAGGCCAGCGGTCCCGCCGCAGCCGACGACGCCCGTGGACCGCGCACGACCCGCCAGTGGGTCATCCTCGCGGTGGCCGCGGTGGTCCTGGCCGCCCTGTGCCTGGTCGCGGGCCGCTGGCAGTGGAACCGGTCCGAGTCCCGCAACGCCGAGATCGACCTCATCAACGCCAACTGGTCGGCGCCGGCCGTGCCCGTGGACGAGATCCTGGACGGGCCGGGCGCCGTCGTACCGGACGACGAGATCTGGCAGCGGGTGGAGCTCGAGGGTGAGTACGTCGCGGACGCCACCGTGCTGCTCCGCAACCGGCCCGTGGGCGGGCAGGGCGGGTACCACGTGCTCGTGCCGTTCGAGGCGCAGCTCGCCGGGCAGGACATCGTGATCGTCGTCGACCGCGGGTTCGTACCGCTGGGGTCCGACGCTTCGTCACCCGATGCGGTGCCCGCGCCGCCGTCGGGCACCGTGACCGTGGTGGCCTCCCTGCGGGCGGACGAGCCCGCGTCGAGCCGCGGCGCGCCCGCCGGGCAGGTGCAGGCGATCTCGACCGCGCAGGTGCTCGCCGCAGGGCCCGACGGCGCCGGGTGGGCAGAGGGCCGCACCGTCGGCGCGTATGGCGCCCTGCGCTCGGAGGAGCCGGCCCCCGAGACCCAGCTCGCCGCCCTGCCCAAGCCGGACACCGACCCCGGCTCGCACCTGTCGTACGCCTTCCAGTGGTGCATCTTCGCGATCGGCGCGATCGGCGGGTACATCCTGCTGTGGCGCCGCGAGCGCGGGGCGCTGCGCGGCGAGAGCGTATCGGCGGGCGACCTGCTGCTGGCCTCGGGCGAGGCGTCCGACGGCGACGGCGTCCGCGCACGCAGGCCGACGCGCGACCGCCGTCCGACCGCGGAGGACGAGGAAGACGCGCTGATCGAGGCCCAGCTGCACTGAGGCGCGCGCGCCCGTCGATCGAGCCGCAGCTGTTGGTCGAACAGCCCGTCGCGACCTGCGCGACCTGCGCGACCTGCGCGACCTGCGCGACCTGCGCGACCTGCGCGACCTGCGCGACCGTCGCGACCTGCGCGGCCGTCGCAGCCGTCGCAGCCTCCGAAGCCGTCGCGACCTCACGGCCAGGGCGACCTGCGCTGCCAGGGCAGCCGGGGTGACTACAAGTCTGCGGAGTGTGTTGCTCTGCGTAGACGTTGTCTACGCAGAGCAACACACTCCGCAGATGTAGTGGTTCCCCCGGCCCGTCGCCGGGCTCCGGCTCTGTCACCTGAGCCGGCAGTTCGCTCGGGGCTCAGGCGAGCGAGACCAGCTCCTGGTAGCTGTCGTTCCAGAGGTCCTCGTCGCCGTCGGGCAGCAGGAGGACGCGCTCGGGCTCCAGGGCCTCGACGGCGCCGTCGTCGTGGGTCACCATGACCACCGCGCCCTCGTACGTCTTCAGGGCTCCGAGGATCTCGGCGCGCGACGCTGGGTCGAGGTTGTTGGTCGGCTCGTCCAGGAGCAGCACGTTCGCGCCGGACACCACGATCGTCGCAAGCGCCAGCCGCGTCTTCTCGCCGCCGGACAGCACGCTGGTGGGCTTGTCGGCGTCGTCCCCGCTGAACAGGAACGAGCCGAGCACCGAGCGCACCTGCGTGTCCGTGAGGTCGGGCGCGGCGTGCCGCAGGTTCTCCACGACCGTCACGTTCATGTCGAGCGTGTCGTGCTCCTGGGCGTAGTAGCCGAGCTTGAGGCCGTGGCCGGGCTCGACCTCGCCCGTGTCCGGGGCCTCGACGCCCGCCAGGATGCGCAGCAGCGTCGTCTTGCCCGCACCGTTGAAGCCGAGCACGACGACGCGGGACCCGCGGTCGATCGCCAGGTCGACCCCGGCGAACACCTCCTGGGACCCGTACGCCTTGGACAGCCCGCTCGCGGTCAGGGGCGTGCGCCCGCAGGGCGCGGGCGTCGGGAAGCGCAGCTTGGCCACGCGGTCCGAGGCGCGCTCGGCCTCCAGCCCGCCGAGCATCTTCTCGGCGCGCTTGATCATGTTCTGCGCGGCGGTCGCCTTGGTCGCCTTGGCCCGCATCTTCTCGGCCTGGGCGAGCAGCGTGCCTGCCTTCTTCTCGGCGTTGGCCCGCTCCCGCCGACGACGCCGCTCGTCCGTCTCGCGCTGCTCCAGGTAGCTGTCCCAGCCCAGGTTGTACTGGTCGAGCTCGCCCCGGTTCGCGTCCAGGTGGAACACCTTGTTCACGGTGGCGCGCAGCAGGTCGACGTCGTGGCTGATCACGATGAAGCCACCGTTGTACGCCCGCAGGTAGTCGCGCAGCCAGATGATCGAGTCGGCGTCGAGGTGGTTGGTGGGCTCGTCCAGCAGCAGCGTCTCGACACCGCTGAACAGGATGCGCGCCAGCTCGATCCGGCGGCGCTGGCCGCCGGAGAGGGTGCCGAGCGGCTGCGCCAGGACGCGGTCGTCCAGGCCCAGGTTCGCCGTGATGATCTGCGCCTCGGACTCGGCGGAGTACCCGCCGGCGGCCAGGAACCGCGCCTCCAGCTTGGGATAGCGCTCCATCGCGGCGTTCTGCGTCGCCGGGTCCGCCGACGCCATCTCGCCCTCGGCCGCGCGCATCTTCGCGATGACCTTGTCCAGGCCGCGCGCGGACAGCACGCGGTCCATCGCGAGGACCTCCAGGTCGCCCGTGCGCGGGTCCTGCGGCAGGTAGCCGATGTCGGTGCCGCGCACGATCTGCCCGCCCGTCGGCTGGGTCTCGCCCGCGAGGGTCTTGGTCAGCGTGGTCTTGCCGGCACCGTTACGGCCGACGAGGCCGATCCGGTCGCCCGAGGCGACCCGGAAGGTGGCCTCGCTCAGCAGCACGCGCGCGCCGACGCGCAGCTCGACGCCATGGGCAGTGATCACGCAGGTGTTCCTCACAGTTAAGGGGTGGGCAGCTCGTCGTTCGGCCCACGGCGGCGGGGGCCGGTCCAGTCTAGAGGGTGCGGGCCCGGCACCGGACGGGTCGCGACGAATCTCACTGTTCTTCAGTTCGCCTTGTTATTCGGGCCGGCCCCGTCTGGGATGGGACCCATGCCAACCTCGAGCCCCCGGCCCACGCCCTGGCAACCGGGCGATGTCCGCGAGGCGGCCGGCGGCCTGTTCGCCCTGGCCCTGGCCACGTTCGTCGCCATCACGACGGAGCTGGTCCCGGTGGGCCTGCTCCCCCTGATCAGCGACGACCTCACCGTCTCCGAGGCCGTCGCGGGGCTCCTGGTCACCGCGTACGCGTTCATGGTCGCGGCGCTCGCCCTCCCCCTGACGTCGGCCACGCGCCGGCTGCCGCGCAAGGCCGTGCTCCTCGGCGCCCTCGCGATCTACACCCTGAGCAACGTGATCGTGGCCCTCGCGCCCACGTTCGCCCTCGTCGCCGTGGCCCGGGCGCTGGGCGGGGCCTCCCACGCCGTCTTCTTCTCGGTGAGCATCGGGTACGCCTCGCGCCTGGTGCGCCCGCACCTCGCCGGCCGCGCCCTGGCGCTCGTCACGCTGGGGGCGTCAGCCGGGTTCGTCCTCGGCGTGCCCCTGTCGACGTCGCTCGGCACCGCCGTCGGGTGGCGCACCTCCTTCTTCGTCCTGGCCGGGGCGTGCGCGCTTGCCGGCGTGCTCACGGCGCTGCTGCTGCCGTCGGTCCCGGGTGGCGGCGCTCCCCCGGACGACGCCGCCCGCGGTGCCCGCCGCACCGCCCTCGCCGGCGTCACCACGGCGAACGCCCTGGTCTATCTCGGCCACTACACGGTCTACACCTACATATCGGTGCTGCTCCTGGCCGCCGGGCTCGCCACCGCCGCGCTCGGCCCCGCCCTGCTGCTGATCGGCGCGCTCGGCCTCATCGGCGCCGCGTACGCGGCCGCCCGGCTCGACGTCCGGCTCCGGCAGACCACGGTGGTCACCCTCGCCGTCGTCGCCGGCGGGGTCCTCGCGCTCGGGCTCGCCTTCCCCGGGACGGTGGGCACGCTCGCGGCCGCGGCGGTGTGGAGCATCGGCTTCGGCGCCTGCGCCGCCGTCTTCCAGACGGCGGCCATCCGGACGCGCGGCGCCTCGCCCGACGTCGTCGGCGCGCTCGTCAACGCCACCGCGAACATCGGCATCGGCGGCGGCGCGGCGCTCGGGGCGCTCGTGCTCGACGGCGCGGGCGTCGCCGTCGTGCCGTACGTCGGCGGGGCGCTGGTGGTGGCGGCGCTCGTCGTCGTGCTGCTGGGGCGGCGGGCGTTCCCGCGCGGCCCTGCCGGCGGGTGATGTCTCTCTGCTTCACTGCCAGAACGCGCGCGCGCAGCGTCGCGGACGTACCGTCCGGCTCATGGGCACTGAAACATCCAGCGTTCCCGTCACTGTCGCCGATGCACTGCCTTACCTCCGAACGGGCCGCCTGGCCCGTGGAGAGGACCTCACCAACAACCGTCCGGCGAGGCACCTGATCGCCCGGCGGCGCGCGTACTTCCGGCAGAACACCGCAGCCGTGCTGCGCGGCCGGCTGACCGGGCGCCCCGACGAGCAGCACCGCGCGCTGCGGCGCCGGATCACCGGTGCTCGCGCAGGGGCCAAGGAGCTCTGGGAGCTCGTCGCGCACCGCCCCATCTGGCGCGTCCTGCAGTCGGTCCGGGCCGACGGCGGCGCCCTCGAGCTCGACCAGCTCGTGATCGGGCCCGGCGGCGTCTACACCATCCACACCGTGTACCGGCCAACGCTCCCCGTCACCGCCGACGCCGCCGCGTACGAAGCGCGCCGGACCCAGGAGATCCTGGGGCGCGCCACGAAGGTGCCGATCACGGTGCGGCCGGTGATCGTCTTCGTCCGCGCCGACCAGCCCCGGGTCGAGGGGCCGCGTGACGGCGTGGAGGTGCTGACCGACAACGAGCTCGTGCCGTGGCTCGAGAGCCGCCGGGCGATGCTCACCGAGCGCGAGCTCGAGATCGTGCACCTGGCGGCCCGCGACCGGCGCACCTGGCCGGGCTGAGCCCAGCGTCCGGCCGGACCACTTCCCGTCGACGAGAGCCCCTGCGCCGGATCCGGCACGACGGCGGGGATCAGGACGACGACGGGGTGCCGGTCGGCTCGGGCGAGGCCGAGGGAGAAGCTGTGGGGTCCGGCGTCGGGTCAGGGGTCGGCTCCGGCGTGGGCTCTGCGCTCGGCGTCGGCTCGACGGTCGGGGACGGCGTGGCTGTCGGAGTCGGCGTGGCTGTCGGCGTCGCCGTGGCCCCACCTGCCGAACCGGTGCCGCCCGTGGTGTCGGTACTGCCGCCGTCCGAGCCGGTGGAGCCGCCCGATTCGGTGGTCCCTTCGCCAGCACCGCCTGCGCCGTTCTGTTCGGGCCGCGTCCCGGATGCCGCCGCCGCGCCCCCGGACCCGTTCGACGACGTCGACCCCTGTGCGCCCTGGCCGGCCTCCGGCGCGTCGGCGGGACCGGATCGCGCCCCGGCCCCGCGCCGCTCCGGTCCAGCGGCATCTTCTGGTGACTGATCATCCGGAGCGACGACCAGCACGTCCACGGCTTCCGCGCTGCCCGGGGCAGCACCGAGGTCTCTCTGGTGGTCGCCCCCCAGCGCGATCGCCCCGCCTGTGCCCAGCGCGACGACAGCGAGCGTCACGCCGCCGGCCACCACCGCCGGCCACCGCGAGCGCGGCCGGTCCGGAACCGGACGGGCCCCGATGGTGTCCGCCGACGACGACGCGGGTTCACCATCCACGGGCGGACCGGACGGCGGCGCCAGGTCCCACGCAGGCACCGGAACCGGCCCCTGTGCTGAAACCGGCACGTGCGCGGTGACCCGTGCCGGCTCGATGTGCTCAAGGTGGCGTGTTGGCCTCGGGTTCTCCACGGCGCGAACGATAGCGCCTTTGGGTGAAATGTCGGTTACACACAGTCGGCCCGTCCAGCTCCTCGACTCCGCGCTCGGTGTACCGGCGCTCCCCCGGCGCCGGTTCTCAGAGCGCGACCCGCGGCACCCGCCCCCGCGCCGCCTCCGCGAGCCGGTCGCCCAGCTCCGCGAGCGGCACGGCGGCCTTCGCGCCCGACGCCGGGTCGGTCACCGCGAGCACCCCCGCCTCGACCTCCCGCGGGCCGAGCACGCCGAGCAGCGCGTCCCGCCGCTTGCGGGCCAGGCGGATCCGGTTGCCCAGCGACCCGTCCCGCTCGACGCGGACCCGCAGGCCCCGGGCGCGCAGGTCGGCGGCCAGCTTCGCGGCCGCGTCGGCAGCGGCCCCGTCGTCGGACACCGGAAGCAGGCAGACCTGCACCGGCGCGAGCCAGAACGGGAGCCGCCCGGCGTGCCGCTCCAGGAGGAACGCGACCATCCGCTCCATCGCCCCGACGGTGCCGCGGTGGATCATCACCACCCGCTCACGCTCGCCCGAGGCGGCGACGTAGGTCAGGTCGAACCGCTCCGGCTGGTTGAAGTCGAGCTGCACGGTCGCGAGGGTCTCCTCGTGGCCGCGCGCGTCGAGCACCTGGACGTCGATCTTGGGACCGTAGAACGCCGCTTCGCCCGCCTCGGCCTGCCATGGCAGCCCGGCCGGCGCGACGACGTCAGCCAGCACCTCCCGTAGTGCCTCCTCCGCCGCGGCCCACTGCTCGGGCTCGCCCAGCCACTTGTCGGAGTCGTCCCGGCCTGACAGGCGCAGGTACGACACCTCGATCCCCAGGGTGTCGAGCACCTCCAGGACGGCGACCAGGGCGGTACGGACCTCAGCCCCGACCTGGTCCGGTCGGCAGAAGACGTGCGCGTCGTCGAGGTTGATCTGCCGCACGCGGCTCAGCCCGGACAGCACCCCGGACCGCTCCGCGCGGAACATCGGCGCGAGCTCCGAGTACCGGACGGGCAGGTCGCGGTACGAGCGGGGCTCGGACGCGTAGATCTGCGCGTGGTGCGGGCAGTTGGCGGGGCGCAGCACGAGCGGGTCGAAGTCGGGGGCGGCGACGCCCGCCTCGCCCTGCGGACCGCCGTCGGGCCCGGAACCGACTCCCGGACCCGAACCGGCCCCGGAACCCGAGCCGCCGAGATACATCGGCGGGAACATGTCGTCCGCGAACTTCGCCCAGTGGCCCGACCGCTCGAACAGCGACCGCTTGCCGAGCACAGGCGAGTACACGGGCTCGCAGCCGGTGCGCAGCGCGACCTCCCGCGCGTACTGCTCCAGCTCGTACCGCACGGCCGCCCCGGCGGGCAGCCAGAGCGGCAGGCCGGGCCCGACCAGCGGGCTGGTGTCGAAGATCCGCATGTCGCGACCGAGGTCACGATGATCGATGACGGCACGGACAGCGTTGGCGGGGACGTTCATGGTTGCTCCTTCGATGGTGGAGCTGCCCCGGCGCCGTCGTGCATGACAAAGGCCCCGGAGCGAGCTCCGGGGCCTGGTTGCTGAGTGCAGATCAGCGCGCGCCGGAGGGGTCCGGCGTCGTCGTGCGTGCGCTGAAGTACATGGCAGCAACCGTAACGTCAGAGGGTGGACGCGTCCAGCGCGTTGCAGTCCTGGATGGTGCCGCCGTTGTAGCCGGTCGAGAACCACTTGACCCGCTGCTCGCTGGAGCCGTGCGAGAACGCCTCGGGGTTGACGTCGCCACCGGACCGACGCTGGATGTTGTCGTCGCCCACGGCAGCGGCGGCGGACAGCGCCTGGTCCAGCTCGTCCCGCGTGATGGGTTCGAGGAAGGTGACGCCCGTGTCCGGGTCCTCGGTGGTCGCGGCGTTGCCGGCCCACATGCCGGCGAGGCAGTCGGCCATCAGCTCGATGCGCACGGAGTCGGACTCCGGGCCCGTGCCCGACCGGTCGGCCCGCTCGAACAGCCCGAGCTGGTTCTCGATGTGGTGCCCGAACTCGTGCGCCGTCACGTACATCTCCGCGAGCGGGCCGCCCTCGGCCCCGAACTGGCTGGAGAGCTGGTCGTAGAACGCGAGGTCCTCGTACACGGTGGTGTCGGCCGGGCAGTAGAACGGCCCCGTGGACGACGTCGCAGACCCGCACCCGGTGTCGACAGCGGAGGTGAAGCTGACGACCTCGGGCAGCTCGTAGTCGACGCCGCCCTGCTCCGGGAGCGTCGCGGCCCAGTAGGCGTCGAGCGACTGGACGGCCGCGTTCAGCCGGCACTCGGCGTCGGTGTTGGCCTGCTCCGCTGTGCAGTCGCCGACGTAGCCCTCCTCGCCGGCACCCCCGGCGTCGGAGGTGGTCCCGCCGAGGATGTCCGCCGGGCTGTTGCCGGTCAGCAGCATGTACGCCAGCGCAATGACGATCACGACGACGCCGCCGCCGCCCACGGCCACTCCGCCGCGCCGTCCGCCACCCTTGCGTACCCGGCCGCCTTCGAACTGCCCGCCCTCGCTGAAAGTCACCTGACAACGCTACCGCGACCGGCGAGGGTCGCCCGGGTTCCGGGACCAGGGTGCGGCTCCGAGGCGGGCCGCGGAAAGCCCCACGCGCGGGGAGTGTGTTGCCCTGCGTAGACGATGTCCACTCGGAGCAACACATCTCGTGCGGCAACGGCCTCGACCTGGCGTCGGCCTCGCGCGCCGACCGGCAGGCCGGGAGGGTCCTTCGTACGATCGGCCGATGGATCTCCCGCGTCATGCCGAGCTCTCGCGTCGCGCCCTCCTCGCCGCGGCGGCGCTTGTCGCCCTGGCCGCTTGCGCCAAGGAACCGGCGGAGAGCGCGAGCCTGTCGTCCGGCGCGCGGCCGTCCGATTCCCCGCGGTCGACCGCGCCACCGGCCGACGCGGCAGGATCCGGCGCAACGGCGACCGATACCGCGTCGCCTGGATCCGGTTCCGGCACGCCGGCCGAGCGCGCCGCTCGGCTGGCGGGCGACGATCCCGTGCTGCTCGCGCTGATCGCGGCGTTCACCTCGGGCGGGCCGCCGCCGTCCGCCCCGGACCCGGAGCCCACGCGGGTATTCGACAACGTCACGGTGGTCGGCACGGACTTCGTCTCGGCGACGGCCGTGGAGACTGCCGACGGCGTGCTCCTCGTCGACGCGCTGGAGTCCCGGGACCAGGCCGCGGACATCCTGGTCCCGGAGCTGCGGGCGCTGGGCGTGGACCCCGCGCGGATCCGGTACGTGGTGGTGGCCCACGGGCATGCCGACCACTTCGGCGGGGCGCAGTACCTCGCCGACCGGTACGGGGCCCGCGTGCTGATGAGCCCCGCCGACTGGGACCTCGCCGCTACGGACCCCTCGCCCGACGTGCCCGAGCGCGACCTGGAGATATCAGACGGGCAGCGGCTCACGCTGGGCGGCACCACCGTCCACCTCCCGTACACGCCGGGCCACACCCCCGGTACCGTCTCGCCGATCTTCCCCGTGTGGTGGCACGGGCGGCGGCACACGGCGATGCTCTGGGGCGGCACGGGGCTCCCGAAGCCGACGTCGGGCAGGCGCGACTACCTGCGCTCGGTGATCGAGTACGCCGCCCTGATGCACCGCTCCGGCGTCGACGTCGAGCTGAACAACCACCCCCAGACCGACTACGGGCTCGCCCGCCTGCGGGCGCTGCGCGACGGGACGACTGGGGCACGCAACCCGTTCGTCCTTGGCCGAGCCGGCACGCACCGCTTCATGAAGGTGCTGGAGCTGATGGTGCGCGACCGGCTCGGCCAGTAGTGGGGAGACCGGGTTCTGGTCAGCCCTGCCGATCCGGGACCGGACCGCGGGCCCGGAAGTCTTCGACCGGCCACGACGTCATGGCGCCGATCCGGGCGGAGACGATGGCGCCGTCGGCGTCGCGCTCGACCTGGACCGGCTCGCCGACCGTGCCGAACCCGGCGACGGGCTCATGCACCAGGCGGCCCTCGGACACGACCAGCCGCTCCACGACCTCGGCGGGCTCCGCCGCGCGAGGGTTGATCACGTGCAGGATCCCGCCGAGGTCCACGACGTCGACGACACCCCACAGGTTGGCGAAGCGCCCGAGGGGCGCGTCGGCCGGGATCGCCGGCACCGGGTCGCCGTCGGCACCCTTCCCGTCGGCACCCTTCCCGGCTGCGCCGACCCCGGCCCCGCCCGCCGTCTCCACGGCGGCGACCTCGGCCGCAGCCGCGAGCGCCAGGTTGATCAGCTGGATGACGCCGGTGGCGATCTGCTCGGCGGCGCCGTCGACGGCGTTGGTCAGGGAGGAGACCACGAGCCCGTCGACCGGGTCGATGTGCGTGCGCGTGATGTGCCCGGGGTATCCGCCGGAGTGCCCGACGAGCTCGCGGTCCCCGATCGTCCTGAGTCCCATGCCGACGCCGTACCGGCCGACCTCCTTGCCGCGCACCACCAGGCGGGACTCCTCGCGCTGCATGATGCGCTTGCTGGCGTCGCTGATCAGGGTGGTGTCGCCGAACACGTGGGCGGCGCCGTAGCGGACCATCTCCAGGGCTGTGGAGTACCAGCCGGTGGCGGCGGCCATGGCGCGGGTGTCGACGTGCGGGATGACGCGGCGGGCGTCGTCGTGCGTGATGCGGCCGGTGTGGCCGGCGGCGTACTCAGCGGCGCGGGCGGGGTCCAGCTCGGTCCCGGTCCGGGTCAGCCCCAGCGGTTCGACGACGGCGGCGCGCGCCACCTCGTCGTACGTCTTGCCGGTGACCTGCTCGATGACGATGCCGAGCAGGCTGTAGCCGATGTTCGTGTACTTGAAGTGCTCGTTGGGCTCGAACACGACGCCCTCGGCGCGCACGCACTCGAGCACCTCCGCGCGGTCGAGGAAGGGCTTGTGGTGCTGCCAGAAGTCGCCGTCGGAGGAGTCGCGGATGATCCCGGCCTGGTGGCCGAGCAGCTCGCGGACGGTGATGCCGGCGGCGCGCGAGCCGTCGAGCTCCGGCACGAGGTCGCCCACGGCGTCGTCCAGGCGCAGCTCGCCGCGCTCGACGAGCTGCATCACGAGGACGCCGGTGAACGTCTTGGAGTGGGACGCGATGCGGAACAGGTGGTCGCTAGTGAGGTCCTCACCGGTCTCGACGTCGGCCTTGCCCCAGGCCAGGTCCACGAAGACCTCGCCGCGCCGTCCGACGGCCAGCTGGAGGCCCGGGATGCCGTGGTAGGCGGCCTGGAAGGAGGCCCACTCGGCGAGGTAGGGGGCGATCGAACGGAGGGTCTGGGCGGTGCGGTCCTCGGTCACGGGTTCCTCTCGGGTCTGGCGGCGCCTCCAATGGCGCCAGGCAGCACGATGCCGGAAGCGGGGCAAAGAGTCACACACAATCTGCCGACAGCCCGCCCGACGCAGGTCCGGGAGCCGGTGGCCAGTCCGCCGAACGCCATGTCGCAGTGCCGGCGCCTTCCTTGGGACCCGTCACCGCACGACATCCGCGTCTGGTGTCGCAGCAGCGCTCCGCCTTGCACGCGCGGCGCGACGTGCGACTCTTGATCCAGAGCCGAATGCGCAGCACTCTTCAAATCTCCAGATTCGTCAAGGCAATGAGGCCGCACGAATGCGTGCGCTTCCGCCTCCCCCACTGACCGGAGCATCGATCCGGCAATCATCGGAGGCGTGTGCATCATCTTGGAAGACTTGTTGGACTCCATCGACGGCATAACCGGCAGCGGAAGCCTCGCCCCACGCGATCACCGAACAGCCCCCCCCCGATCAGGTGACCCAGCCGCGAAACCTGAAAGGAAACACGCATGAACGACCCTTCCGTTTCCCCTCTGCTCTCCGGCACGTCCTACATGGATCTCTTCTACGCCGAGATCGAGCGCATCGGTCTACATATTCGAGACACGCAGATCACTGGAATCTGTGAGGCGATGAAGGTCGCCTACGAGTGCCGGGCCTCCGGCGGCCAGATCTTCTCGCACGTCCTGGTGGGACACTTCGCCATGTTCGCGGCAAGCCCTGGTCTTCCTGGTCAGCCCTCGGTGCTGCCACAGCGTGCCGATCGGAACATCTCAGCGGATTACAACCAGATGAGACCGGGTGACTTCCTGCTCACGAACGGTGCGTCGCTCATCAACCCCGACAAGGGAACAATTCCCGATGTCGGCCCGGACGAGGCTCGCGCCCGAGGTGCGTACACCGTCGGCATCACCTGCAGCTACGCCCGCTTCTACAAGACCCCTGTCGGGGCTTTCCTGCCGGTCAAGATGAGCACCTCCCTCGAGCAGGTCTGCGATCGTGTGCTCGACAGCGGCTGCACATGGAGCTGCGGCGTGATCTCGACTCCAGCGATTCCCGAGTTCAAGATCATCTCTTCCAGCGGGCTCTCGCAATTCCTGGTCTATTGGGCCTGCACGGCCGCGTTGTGCAAGCAGATCAGCACCGAGGGGTCCGATGATGGCGCCGACGCGGCTCTTGAATACCTGGACAACGCCCTGAGGAGCTTTGAGCTTGTCCGCGAACACGAATTCGAGGTGATCGATCGCGTGGCGCGCGCCTGGACCGACCGCGTCCTTCTCTTCGCGAAGGACGCAGATCACCCGCGACTTCTCGTGTACGGGCACTCGCAGGCCGGAACGCCCTACGAAGGCACTCAGAACATGTTTGTCAATGAGGCCTACGAGACGGCCGCCGGCAGCATGATCATGCAGCCCTACGAGTTGTACAAGACGCAGCTCACGGCCGCCGACATGGTGCTCATCGGCGCGATCAGCCCCGACAACAGCGACGAGATCCAGGTCGCGAAGTACGCCAGGCAGATCGGCGCGATGGTCGTCGCGTTCGGCCCCTTCGACGGAGATGGAGGTGCCGGCTCGCTCAGCGATTATGTGGATGTCGCCATCAACACGCACAGCGGCGACGGTGCGGGCGTCCTCGACATCCCGGGCTTTGACGAGCCGGTGTGTCCGGTCAGCGGGCTTTCAGGGAATCTGGTGCTCTGGCTTCTGACTGCTCAATGGACCTATCGCATGGTCGAACGCAACCAGACGCCCAACTACTGGCAGAACTACTGGGAAGTCGGGGCGAGCGAATACGACGACCAGGCACAAGCCAGCTTTCTGGAGCGCGGCTACTGAGGCCCTCTCGACAGCGCTCCGCAACCATCCCGTCGATCCTGGAGTCCTCAACATGTCTACCTCGCCTGCAGGCATCGGTTCACGTCCCGTCGTGCTCAGCGACCGACAAGGATTCGACCGGCGCTGGTTCGCCTCGAAGCTCGAGGCGGTCTATGTCCCCAAGAACGATGCCGAGGCGGTCACCCAGATCAACGACGCCATCTCCCGTTACGGGCGCGACGTCAAGGTCGTGTCCGGACGCCACTGCTACGAGAACTTCATCTACAACGACACGACCAGGGCCATCATCGACATGTCTTCGATGAACCGGGTCGGCTGGGATGAACGGCGGCCTGCGTTCTTCGTCGAGGCAGGTTGTGAGAACTGGTCCGGCTACCGAGCCTTGCTGAACGGCTTCAACAAGACGCTACCCGGAGGATCCTGCTACTCCGTCGGCGCCGGTGGGCACATCACCGGCGGTGGATACGGGCTCCTGTCGCGACTGCACGGTCTGGTCGTCGACCACCTCAGCGCGGTCGACATCGTGACCTGGAACGCGTCGTCGGACAGTGCTGAGCTGCACCACGTGTCGGCGACGAGCGGCACGAAGGACGAACAAGACCTCTTCTGGGCCCTCCGGGGGGCCGGATGCGGCAACTTCGGTGTCATCCTGCGCTACTACTTTGACGATTTGCCCGAGGCCCCGGAGTTCGCCTCGATCTACACCCTCTCCTGGGACTGGTCATCGATCGACACGGCTTCCTTCGCGGACCTGCTTGCCTGCTACGCGGAGTTCGTGAGTGACATGCCCGAGACCGAGTTCAGCTTGCTGAAGCTGACGCATGTGTCGTCCGGGCAGCTCGGCATGATCGTCCAAGCCGTGTCCCCCGCAGGGACCACCTACCTCGACCACCGGGCCGAGGCCGAGCGACGGTACCGAGATACGCGAACGCGTTTCGGGGCGATCGTCGACCATACGCCGTTGCGGAACCCGCTCGGCGGCCATCCCGGGTGGACGACAGGTCTCGTTGGCAACGAGAGCGTGCAGCACGTCACCTACCTCGAAGCGCTGCAGACCATGAACGGTTCGGGCCCCAACCAGTTCGGCAAGTACAAGTCCGCGTACATGAACAAGGCCTTTCCCTCGGATCAAGGCATGAAGATCTACCGCTGGCTCAACACGACGCCGAGAGGCGTTTCCGAGTCGGACATGAGCCAGAGCCTCTTGCAGGTCGACAGCTACGGTGGGGCCATCAATCGGGTCGCTCCCGGCGCGACCGCTGTTCCCCAGCGTGGCGCCATCATGAAGCTGCAGTATCAGACCTACTGGCTCAATGCCTCGCGTCCTGGCAAGGGACACCAGGCTCCCTACGACGCCCAGGCCGACGCGCACGTGGGATGGGTCAACGAGTTCTACCGGGACGTCTATGCCGAGTACGGCGGGACCCCCGACCCAGCCAATGATCCGAGCGGGACGGTCGCAGGCGCGTACTACAACTACCCGGACAGCGTTCTCGGCACACACGCCAAGGGCAACGTCGATGACGCTCTGTGGCTCTACTTCCTCGACAATTTCCGCAAGAACGAGCGGAACCTCGTTGCCGTCAAGCATCGCTGGGATCCTGCGGACATCTTCCATCACGAGCAGTCGATTCCAGTGAAGTGAAATGACTCTTTACCAGCTGATCGAGCGGCTGGAAGCCGCCGAGCCCAGCTGACTGAGTCGCGGCTCGTCCTCAACGCTTCCGTACGTGCCGCGGCGTGTCCTGGTCCTGGCGGTCGCGCAGCGTCTTGACCAGCCACCACACCACCAGCAGGACCACCACCACGATGACGACCTTCTGGAACACGCCGACGCTCTCCTCGACGATGTGCCACTGGTCCCCCAGCAGGTATCCGGCACCGACCAGGATCGTGTTCCAGACGCCGGAGCCGAGCGTCGTGAACGCAAGGAAGCGCCCCAGCGACATGCGCTCCACGCCGGCGGGGATGGAGATGAGGCTGCGCACGATCGGGATGAGCCGGCCGATGAGCACCGCCCAGTCGCCGTGCTTGTTGAACCAGCTCTCGGCCTTGTCGACGTCCTCCAGCTTCACCAGCGGCATCCGGTCCACGATGTTGCGGAGCCGGTCGCGGCCCAGCCACGCGCCCAGCCCGTACAGGAGGACCGCGCCGACCACGGACCCCGCCGTCGTCCAGACCAGGACCTGCCAGAGCACGAGGGTGCCCTGCGACGCCGTGAACCCGGCCAGGGGCAGGATCACCTCGCTCGGCAGGGGCGGGAACAGGTTCTCGAGGGCGATCGCAACGCCTGCGCCCGGTGCGCCGAGGGTCTCCATGAGGCCGATGGCCCAGTCGGCGACGGTGGTGGCGAGGCTTTGTGTCGTCATGCCTCAACGCTAGTCGGGTGTGGGCGGGAGGCCTGCTGCGCTCATCCCCCTGAGCCTGGTGGCGAGCCGCACGAGGGGGTGCGGTTTCCCGCAGTCCGCGCGGCCGACGCCGTCCCTGTCAGGCCGACCCAGGCCTTGACAAGCCGACCGCCAGTGCGATTCCATCACCATATGGTTATGAAACCGATTGGTTATGGGCACGGTCACCGCTGAGCGGCTCGACGCCACGTTCGCAGCCCTCGCCGACCCGACACGACGCGCCATCGTGGCCCGGCTCGCCACAGGCGAGGCGACGGTCACCGAGCTGGCCGCACCGTTCGACATCAGCCAGCCCGCCATCTCGAAGCACGTGAAGGTGCTCGAGAGAGCGGGACTGGTCACCCGCGGCCGAGACGCGCAACGCCGACCGTGCCGGCTCCAGGCGGCACCGCTGCGGGACGTCACCGCGTGGCTCGCGAACTACCGCGACTACTGGGGCGAGAGCTATGAACAGCTCGATGCGCTGCTCGCCGACCTCACCGCCGACGGGGAGTCAACCGCTCCCCCGCAGGGCGGCCTGTCGTGAGTGCCGACGAGCGCCTGACCGTCGCCGCGCCGGGCGATCGCGAGATCGTGCTCTCGCGGACGTTCGGCGCTCCCGCCGGCCTCGTCTTCGACGCGTTGACCACACCACATCTGCTGACCCGCTGGTACGGCGCCCGCGGCTGGAGTCTCGTCGGCTGCACGGTCGACCTGCGCGTCGGCGGGCGCTACCGGTTCGTCTCCCGCGGCCCGGACGACGCCGAGCTGGTCCAGTCCGGAATGTACCGCGAGGTCGAGCGGCCGTCGCGGCTCGTATACACCGAGGTGTTCGACGACCAGTCCTATCCCGGCGAGACCCTGATCGCGCACCAGCTCACCGAGCTGGACAACACCACGACGCTGACCAGCACCTTGCGCTACCCGTCTCCGGAGGCACGCGAGATCGTGCTCCGCTACCCCATGACGCGAGGAGTCGGTCAGGCATACGACCGGCTCGACGCAGTCCTCACCGAGCTCACCCACCCGCACAAGGAGCAACCATGAAGTGGACACTTGAAGTCGTCATCGTGCCGGTATCCGACGTCGACCGCGCCAAAGCTTTCTACAGCGACAAGCTCGGCTTCCACGTCGACCACGACACGAAGATCGGCGAGGGCCAGCGCGTCGTACAGCTGACCCCGCCCGGCTCGGGATGTTCGGTCGTCATCGGCGAAGGAGTCGTGCCGGCCATGCCGCCAGGATCGCTCAAAGGCCTGCAGCTCGTCGTCAACGACGTCACGAAGGCTCGGGCGGAGCTAGCCGGACGAGGCGTGGACGTGACCGAGGTCCAGGTCCTCGGCGAGAACCCGACGCCGATGCCGGAGCCGCTCGACAACGTGGGGTTCTGCTTCTTCAACGACCCCGACGGCAACTCATGGGGTGTCCAGCAGATCTCGACTCGCCCCTGATCAGGCTGGTCCAGCAGCTACCCGGCCGCCCATGCCCCGTCGCCGGGTCCGCCCGCGAGCTGACGTGCGAGCGGCCCCGGCTCGCGCCAGGGCCGCTCCGTGCAGACCGATCAGTACGCGCGGAACGTCTCGACCGTGTTGTTGCCGTAGCCCCAGAGGAACAGGCGGCTGTTGTCGAGCGTGCGAACACTGACTCCAAGGTCCAGGCCCCGCACCGCCCAGGTACCTGAACCCCCCACGTTGCGGTAGTCAGCGGGCGAGATGTAGATCCGCTCCGAGAACGTCGCGTTCTTGTCGGGCGAGCTGCCGGTGCGGATGCGGCGCAGGTCCGCGACCACGTACGCGGCGTCGCCCCCGTGGCTGCCGACGTAGAAGGCCAGGCCTCCCCCGGCGAGCATGCGGTGGTTGCACCGCACCTTGCCCTGGACGGTGACGTAGCCGGGCAGGTTCTTGGCCGCGATCGGGTAGACGTCGACGCGGCAGCGCGCTTCGACGAGCTCGCCCGTGTAGAAGTTGACGTACGAGTCGCGCACCACGAGGTCGTCCTCCCACGTGGCGGCGCTGGCCGGAGCGGCGGCCATGACCGTGGCGGCCGCGCCGAGGGCGAGCATGCCCGCGAGCAGCCTGAGTGCCCGCGGCCTGATTCCGTTCTTCAGCTGGTTCATCTCGATCTCCTGGGTGTGGTCAGCAACCCTCTCGGCTGCCAGTGGGACCACCCTTCCGGGCGCCGCCGCACGGCACATCGGACGACCGGGTACGGACGGTCACCCGAACGGGCACCTCGGACCGCCCGGACGGGCAGGTCGCCGCCGGCCAAGTTCACCCGCGAGGACGGCGCGCGGCACCGCGGGCCGGCCGTACTGTCGCCGCATGCACGACCCACAGCCGTTCCACGGCTCCCCGCCGGCGGCGTCGTCCCGCACCCCGGCGGCGTCGTCCCGCACCCCGCCGGACGAGCGTGCGGCGTGGTGGCCCCGCTGGGTGCCGTCGGCGATCGCCACGACGCATCCCACGGTCTGGTCGGTCGTCTGGACGTGCGTCCTGGCGCTCCTGTGCTTGTTCAGCTCCGTGGTCGCCTGGTCGTTCGGGGTGCCGCTGCAGGACGGCGCACCCGCGTTCGGCGTCACCGGCATCCTCGCGATGCTCGTCCTGCCGCTTCTGTCCTGGGGCGTCGTCGTGCGCAAGCGGTACCCCGTCCAGCTCACCCTGGTCGCGTCCGCGATCCCGCTCGCGCTGCCCTACGACTCCCTCACCGCCCTGGTCGCGCTCGTGACCGTGGTGGCGACCCGGCCCTGGCGCACCGTCGTCTGGTGCACGGTCGCCGCTGGTGCGGCCACCGCCGCGGCAACCCTGCGCGACGCCGCCGGAGATCCGACGGACATGATCTGGACCACCACGGACCCGGCCACGGGCGAGCTGTCCTACCCGTTGCCCGGCACGTTCGTCGCCATCGGCGTGCTGTCCCTTGCGGTCGCGTTCGGTGTCGGCTACGCCCTGCGGGTCCGACGTCGGGCCGCGGTCGCCGAGGCGCGGAGCGTCACCCAGGAGGCGGCGACCGCCGTCCTGCGTGACCGGATGAACCGGCAGGAGGAGCGCGATCTCATCTCGCGGGAGGTGCACGACACCGTGGCCTACGCCCTCGGCCAGATCTCCCTGGAGGCGTCCGCCCTCGAGGTGGGGCCACACGCCGACGACGACGAGGTCGCGGAAGCTGCGCGCCGCATGCGGTCGGCGTCGCAGAAGGCGAACTCCGAGCTGCGCGCCCTGCTCAGCCTGCTGCGCTCGGGCAGCGAGGGCGGCGGGAGCACGTTCGAGAGCCTGACCACGCTCCTGACGAACCTGCGCGAGCAGGGCGGCCTCGTCAGCGCCTCGATCTTCGTCACCGACGGGCAGACAGCCGCGCCGGTACTGGCGCGAGCGGTGTACCGGATCGTGCAGGAATCGATGGTCAATGCGCTCAAGCATGCGCCCGGCCGGCCGGTCGACGTCACCGTCCGTGCCACGCCGGCCGACGGCGTGTCGATCACCGTGGTCAACCCCACGACCCCGGGCGCGGCGATCCAGACTGTCGGCACCGGTTCCGGCATCACCGGCATGCGGGAACGCGCGGACCGGATCGGCGGCCTGCTCGAGACCCGGCACGTCGGCGGCGTCTTCACGGTCCAGGCTCACCTGCCCTGGGTCCGGCAGGAGGTGACTGACTAGCCTTACCTGCGACGATGCCGAAAACCCCCCTAGGCTGCCCGTGTGACGCGCGTACTCCTCGTCGACGACGACCCTTTCGCCCGGTCGCTGCTGGCCACGATCCTCACCCGGCAGGGCATCGACGTGGTCGGCCAGGTGTCGGACGGCGACGAGGTCGCCGAGGCCGTAGACCTGCACCACCCCGACGTGGTGCTCATGGACCTCGTCATGCGCCGCGTGGGCGGTATCGAGGCGATCAGCGCCCTGCAGCGGCGCGCGAACCCGCCAAGGATCGTCGCGCTGACCTCGTTCGCGCAGGACGAGGCGGTGCACGACGCGCTGCGGGCGGGCGCCGTCGGCTTTCTTGTCAAGGACGAGAACCCCGAGAAGATCGCCGACGCCGTCCGCGACGCCGCGGCGGGGCACGGCGCCCTGGACGGCGCAGCCGCCCGGATAGTGGTCGACCGCATCGTCGCCGACGGGCGCGACACCCGCCGCGCGGACGCCGTCCGCCGTCTCGCCGCCCTCACCGACCGCGAGCGGGACGTCGCCGCCTGGGCGGGTGAGCTGACGAACGACCAGATCGCGGCCCGGGTCCACCTGTCCGCCTCGACGGTGAAGCAGCATCTCAGCAGCGCCCTGGCCAAGCTCGGCCTGAACACGCGGGCCGAGCTGGCCGTGCTGGTGGACCGGGCAGGGCTGACCGCGCAGCGGTAGCGGAGCACCACCGCTACGGGTTCAGGTGGTGACCCGGAAGGTCGCGTCAGCGCGCCCGGTCGCGTCGCTGATCGGGTCGATCCGCAGCAGGTTGTTGGCGTGCCGGAGGTGGCGGTCGGTGTAGTTGTGGGACCGGAACGAGGTCCACGCGCCATCGGCCAGGCCCGCCACCCGGGCGAAGGTGGCGTCGGCGGCGAAGGTCGACGATCCGTCGTTCGGGTCCAGCCGGCAGTCGAAGTCCCAGTGGCGCAGGTAGTAGCCCGGGAAGTTCGACGCCTCGAACGAGACCCCGGCCGAGCTCGCCAGGCCGGGCACGAGCCGGAACTGCGCGTCCGCGGCCGGGCTGACGGCGGCGTCCAGGCGCACGTCGAAGTTGCTGTGCCGCACGTACCGGTCCTGGAAGTTGTAGGACTGCACCCGGTTCAGCGCGGACGGCGTCCGCTCCCGCGTGTAGACGAGGGTGCCGAAGCCGAGGGTGTCGAAGCCGCCCGAGTTGGTGCCGTAGTCGCCGCCGCCGCCTTCCGGGCTGTTCTGCTGGACCATCTGCAGGACGTTCGGCAGGGCCATGCCGCGCCGGCCGTAGTAGTGGTGGTAGACCGTCTCCCAGACCGCTCGGACCTCGCCGCGGCCGCCCGCCCCCAGCACCGTCTGCTCCTGGTACGCGCAGTTCTGGCCGGTCCCCCAGCTGTACGTGGTGAACGGCAGGTCGTCGTAGCCGAGGTTGTACCGGGCGACGTACTCGGCGGCCTTCGCGAAGGCGTTGCCGCGGGCCGAGTACAGGTCGATGCCCTGGTTCCAGGCCATCTCCATGAACGTGCCCATCAGTCCGATGCCCATCATCGAGTGCGCCTGGTCGCGGCCCGACTCCTGCCACTGCGCGAGGTTGCCGTGGATGAACGGGATGGCGTTGTTGATCGAGCCGTTGCCGCCGCCGTTCCAGAAGTAGTCGACGGCGCGGTTGATCAGCGTGTTGTTGTCGGTGAGGATGCCGCAGGCCAGGACGTTGCACATGTTGCACAGGTCCCAGTTGGCCCAGTAGTTGGTGATGCACGCGTCGTTGTGCTCGTTCAGGAACCGGTCGCTGAGCGGGTAGAACACGTTCAGCATCATCTGCTGGAACCGGGCCAGGTCGAACCCCGGTGCGCCGCGGAGCATCTCCGCGGCGTTGCAGAACTGGTAGCCGTAGATGCCCGACGCCAGGTACCGGTCCGCGTTGCCGGTCAGCGTGGTCAGGGTCCCCGACCAGGCGTTGCAGATGTTGACGGCGGTGTCGCGGTAGGCGGTGTTGCCCGAGACCCTCCACCGCAGAGCGTTCTGGTAGGCCGCGTGAATGTCGTTGTAGAGCTGCGGGTAGTTCTGACCGTCGCCGCCGCGGATGATCGTGGCGGTGGGCCGCGGCGCCCAGGTCGACTGGGCGTGGCCGTTGGCGATGAGCTTCTCCCAGCCCGCGCGCCACGGCTGGGTGTTGGTGCTGACCTTCGCGTACATGCGGTCGAAGTCGGCCTGCGTGTGCAGCATGCCGGGATGGGATGCGGCCTGCGCGGCGGGCGCGCCGATCGTGAGGCCGCCCAGCCCGGCGGCGGCCAGTCCCCCGACCGCGAGGGCGCCGGTGAGCAGGTCCCGCCGTCGGACGGGCATGCCGAGGAGAACGTTATCCTGCTGGTCGGTCGTGTCGTGACTATCGCGATGGGACATGATGCTCCTTTGCATCAAGCGGCGTTGCGATGCCGGGGCAATGTCGCCGTGCGCCCTCGGCGGCCCAACGTGGGAACGTTTTCCCGGATGTCACCGTAGCCTTCGTATGGGTGATTTTCAACCCATAGCGGGCACGTCTCCCCCGCCTGGGCGCGCTGTGGTTTACCGCAGTCCGCGCGGCCGGCGTCGTCCCTATCCTGGCGAGGTGAAGCCCGCCCCGCCCGTATGGCGCAGCACCCCTGCCCGCATCTTGTGGGGCGCGGCCCTCGGCGCTCTGACGTGGCCGCTGGACCTGGCCTGCGCTGTCGTAGCGCTCGTCGGGGCGCGGCGCCCGACGCCGCCCGGGCCGGTTCGGGCCCTGGTCGCCTGGCACCGCCGTCGTACGGCGCGCTTTCTCGGCTGGGCCGACGACGGCGCCCCGCTCACCACCCGACGTGCCGCCGGGTATCTGCTGGCGCGGGTCGGGGTCGGGCTGGTGGGCACGCTGGTGCTCGGGCTGCTCGCCTACGGGCTGTTCGCCGCGGTGGCGGGGCTGCTGTCGTGGCTGTTCGACATCCGGGTGACGGTCGTGGACCCGGAGTCGAGCGAGGGGCTGACGACGGGCGCCCTGCTCGCGATGGTGCCCGTAGGCCTGGTGCTGCTGTACCTGGACCTGATGGGGCTGGTCGGGGTTGGGCTGCTCGACCGGGCTGCGGCCGCTCGGTGGTTCTCTCCGAGCCGCAGCGAGCGCCTGGAGGCGCAGGTCGAGTCGCTGACTGTCAGCCGGGCGGACCTGCTGGCCGCCCTGGACGCGGAACGCGGCCGGATCGAGCGGGACCTGCACGACGGCGTGCAGCAGCGCGCCGTCGCCGTGGGGCTGCTGGTGAACCGGGCACGGCGGGCTGTCGCTCCGGGGTCTTCTGGGGCTCTGTTGCTGGAGCAGGCCGGGCGGGAGGCGGAGCGGCTGGTGACGGACCTGCGGGACGTCGCGTGGCGGGTGCGGCCCACGACGCTGGACACGCACGGGCTGGAGCCGGTGCTGCGGGAGCTGGTGGCGCATGCGGCGGTGCCGACGGTGCTGGACTGGGGTGCGGCGGGGCGGCTGCCATCTGGTGTGGAGACGACGGTGTACTACGTGGTGGCGGAGGCGCTGACGAATGTGGCGAAGCATTCGGGGGCTGGGGAGGCGAGAGTCTTGGTGTCTGTTGCTGGTCAGGCTGTTGGGTCTGATGACGGGCGCCCGGACGGGGGCGTCGTGCACGTGGTGATCAGCGACGACGGCGTCGGCGGCGCTGTGGCGCGACCCGGCCACGGGCTCGCGGGACTGGCTGGGCGGGTGGCTGCCGCGGGCGGGGCGTTGGGCGTGGTCAGTCCCGTGGGTGGGCCCACCAGGATCGAGGTGACGCTGCCGTGCGCGTGATGCTGGCGGAGGACTCCGCCCTGCTGCGGGAGGGCATCCGGAGCCTTCTTACGGATGAGGGGCACGACGTCGTCGCTGCCTACGGCTCCGCTGAGCCCCTGCTGGCGCGGCTGGGGGCCGAGCGGCCCGACGTCGTGGTGCTGGATGTGCGGATGCCGCCCACACATACCGACGAGGGTGTGCGGGCGGCGGTGCGGATCCGCGAGCGCTGGCCGGAGGTGGGGATCTTGGTGCTGTCGCAGTATGTGGAGCGTGGGTTTACGCGGGTGCTGCTGGGTGATGAGGCGCGGGGTGTGGGGTACCTGCTGAAGGACCGGGTGATGGGGGTCGACGACTTCTTGGATGCGTTGGATCGGGTGCGGGCCGGGGGGCTGGTGCTGGATCCGGAGGTGGTGGGGCAGCTTCTTCGCGATACCTCGCATGCGCTTGGTGGGTTGACCGAGCGGGAGCGGGCTGTGCTGGGGCTGATGGCCGAGGGGCGGACGAATGCGGGGATCGCTCGGGCGTTGTTCGTGTCGACTTCGGCGGTGGAGAAGCATTCGAACGCGATCTTCGACAAGCTCGGGTTGCTGGCGGAGGACGGGTACAACCGGCGGGTGCTGGCGATCTTGCGGTGGCTGGAGTCGTGAGCTCGACAGGGCACTGGCTGTCACGATCGTGGAACGGCCTGGTGCGGTGCGGAACCCGCCTCCCTGCCCACGACCCGGCGCCGTAGGGGTGTGGATAACCACCGCGCGTTCGTGGCTGACCTCCAACGTCGCTCATATGCTCGGGTCATGTCCACGACGCGAGTGTTCGACATGTCCCTGCCCGCCGGTTCCGTCGTTGCCCTCGATGACATCCTGCCGCTGATGAAGGCCATGCCGGCCTCCTGGGCGGACGGGTCGGAGCTCCGCTGGGCAGAGCATGCCTGGGGCGTCCTGGAGTCCGAGGACCTGACCACGTACCAGGACCCCGTCGAAGAGGTCCAGGTGCTCTGTCGGCTGCTCACCCTCACCGCGGTCGTCCGGGCCTTCTCGGATCTCGCGACCGGCGCGCGCGTCAACTGGAAAGGTGCGTTGGGCACAGGACCGCAGTCGATCGCCGTGGCTCTGGACCAGATCGCCCTGGGACGGCTGGTCGAGCGGCTCGGTGTGTACGGCAGCTTCGGCGCGCGGGAGACCGCGGCGGGTCTGGCCGCGGTTGTCGCCCGTGAGGAGTGGGAGGAAGTGACCGGAGCCCTTCGCCACGTGCTGGGCGACACAAGGCTCTTCGGGAGTCTCTGGGCGACCAGGTGGTCCGACACCACATATCCGCTCGACGACGGCGCGCTCGAAGATGTCGCAGGCGAGGGCAGCGCCGACAAGGCGAGGGCTTTCGAGTGGATCACCGAAGGTATGCCGCTCTGAGGTCCTGAACCGAACGGGAGCTGCCGGTGCATGGCCGATAGCCGACGGTGGACATGGCCAGCGGTCGCTGGCTGTCCCGGGGCGGCCGGAGTGGTGCACTCTCGCGGGTCGTTGACAGACCTGGTCTGGCTTGCCCGTGGTCTGATCCGGAGGAGTGACCTGGCTGCCCGTCACGTCAGGCAGTACGCCGCTCCGGTGGCGGCCGCGAAGGAGATGAAGCCGTCGCCGTTGCCGGAGGCGAGCAGCATGGTGAGGCTCCGGCCGTCGTCGCGCCGGTAGGCGTAGGTGACGTAGCCGAGAAGCTGCCCGCCGTGGCCCCAGATCTGGCCGCCACAGGGCAGGTCGAAGCGCTCCAGGCCGAGGCCGTAGTGAAAGCCCATGCCCATCGGGACGGTGGTTCACATCTGCGCCAGGGACTCCTCACTGATCAGTTCGCCGCCGAGGAGCGCGTCGAAGAAGACCTGCAGGTCGCGAGTCGTGGAGACCATCTCGCCGGCAGCCCAGTCGAGGGAGACGTTCTGCTCGGTGACGTCCACGCTCCGGCCGTCCTCGAGCGTTGCGGTCGCGTGGATGGCTGGTTCTGGGACGGTTGGTTCGGTGCCCGGAAACGAGGTCCCTGTCAGGTTCAATGGCCGGAGGATCCGGTGCTCGATCACGCTGCTGTACGGGTGCCCGGTGACAGCCTCGATGAGCTTGCCCGCCACGATGTAGTTGGTGTTCGAGTAGCGGAAATCCGCTCCCGGCGCGAAGTACGGCTTGTGCCCGATGGCGGCGTCCAGCAGCTGGTCGGGCGAGAAGGTGGCGAAGCGCGCATCGCCGCGCCACCGGTTGGTGGACCAGCCCTCCCCCTTCATGTAGTCGTACAGCCCGCTGGTGTGGTTGAGGATCTGCCGCACGGTGATGTTGGCGCCGTTCGGCACGACCCCGGGTAGGTAGGTCCCGATGGGGGCGTCGAGGTTGATCCTGCCTTCGTCGACGAGCTGCAGGATCGCCGTTGCCACGAAGGTCTTGGTGATGCTGCCGATCCGGAAGTGTTCTGTGCCCGACGGCAGCGCGGTGCCGCTTGGCTGTGGGGAGCCGGACGTCCAGGTGCTGGCAGGGCCCCGGTTCGGTGGCGGTGAGGAGGGTCGACGAGGTCGACGCCGCCGCGCTCGCCGTGACTGCGGCGAGCACCTGCCTGCGCGCGAACGTCAGGGAGACGCCTACCGCTGTTGTCGCCGCGACAGCGACGACCAGGAGGACCGCGATGACACGCCGGGCACGGCGAGGTCTGGGAGTCGTAGACATGCCGTTCAACCTAGGAAAACGGGGCCAGGAGAAGACTGTGGAAAGCCACACGACAAGATGCGGAGACCCCTTGTTGTTGCGGAGTACATCCCCGCGGGGAATGGAACCGAGGCATACACCCGTTCGCACGCACCGGTCGGGTAGCGGAAACCGGTAAAGGCAACCGACACGCGGACCGCCACAACAGAGCCGGTCAGTGACCCCACAGGTAGGGTCGATCCGTGCTGACCCGACTGGAGATCGACGGGTTCAAGAACCTGCTCGGATTCGAAGCGGACTTCGGTCCGTACACCTGCATTGCCGGGCCTAACGCGGTCGGCAAGTCGAACATCTTCGACGCAATCCGGTTCCTGTCGATGCTGGCGGACACCACGTTCATCGAGGCTGCCTCGCGAGTACGCGCCATCGATGGCGGGCCGCCCGACCTATCCCTGTTGTTCTGGGACGGGGCAAAGCCCGGCGAGCCCCGGAAGATGAGGCTCGCTGCCGAGATGATCGTGCCCCGAGAGGTCACCGACGACTTCGGACGGCTGGGCGCTACGACGACGACGTATCTCCGCTACGAACTCGAGCTCGAGGACGTACCGACGGCCGTAGAGTCCCATGGCCGCACGGGTGGGATCCGGCTCCTGCACGAGAGCCTGACCAGCCTCACTACAGACATCCCGGGCAAAAGGATGCCGTGGCTACGCAGACGCGACAAGTTCCGTCAAGCCCTGATCACGAGCGGGAGTGAGGGCACCGACCTCATCTCGACGCTCACGGAGGATGACGGTGAAGTCGCTGTTCTCGTTCATCCAGACGGTCACGACGGCCGGCCCCAGAAGTCCCCCGCACGCAGAGCACCTCGGACCGCGGTGAGCACAACGACGACGATTGAGGCGCCCACCATCCTCGCGGCCCGCAATGAGATGCGGCTCTGGAGCCTGTTGGCGCTGGAGCCTTCCGCGATGCGGCAACCTGACGAGGTCACTTCACCGACGACGATCTCCGAGAACGGCGCGCATATGGCCTCGGCGCTGAGCCGGATGGCCGCGCTCGACGACGGCGCGGCGTACGAACGAGTCAAGGCCACAGCCTCGGGGTTGACCGACGTCCGCGAGGTCGATGTCGACTCTGATGAGAAGCGCGAGCTACTCACCCTGTACGCAGGCATAGGCCCGGGGCGAACGGTCCCCGCCCGCAACTTGTCCGATGGAACCCTGCGGTTCCTGGCCCTCTGCATCATGGTCGAGGATCCTGACTTCGGCGGCGTGATCTGTATGGAAGAACCTGAGAACGGCATCCATCCCGCTCGGATGCGTGCCATGGTCGACCTCGTCCGCAGCCTGGCTGTGGACCCTGACGAGCCTCTTGACTCCGCCAACCCCGTGCGCCAGGTCATCGTGAACACCCACTCGCCGCGGTTCGTAAGCATGCAGAACGCCGAAGACCTCGTCTTGGCGCTCAACACCACGGTCACCCGGGCTAATCGCGCGGCCACAACACTTCGCCTCCATCCCATGCGCGGTAGCTGGCGCGCCGAGAGGGCGCGCCTCGCCCTGTCCAAGGCTGACGTCGAGGCGTACCTGGTCACGCAAGACGATGATCAGCTCGTCGTCGACTTGACCACCGGCACCGGAGCCGACGCTTGATGGGGCTCCGTTCAGTCTCGTTCGTGTTCATCGGTGAGGGCACAAGCGACTACCCATTGGTCGGCATCCTGAGCGAGCTGGTCAGACGAGCCGGCGCGGACGAGGTGGAGGGGCTGCCGCGACAGTGGCCCGGCTCCTCGAGGGAGAAGCTCGCTGAGCTCACCAAGGACACAGCCACGCCCTTTGACCTTGTCTTCCTGCATCGCGATGCCGATTCCATGGACCCGACTCCGCGGATCGAAGAGGTGCGCACCGCGCTCACCGAACAGGGGATCAGGGGTGTGCCCGTGGTCCCGGTCCAGGAGACGGAGGCGTGGCTACTCACCGACGAGCAGGCGATCCGCGACGTCGTCGGGCGCAGCCGTGGACGCGCAGCACTCGGCCTGCCGAGCGTCAGAAGGATCGAGCAGACCAGCAACCCCAAGGAGATTCTTGCGGACGCGTGTGTCCGAGCCAGCGAGGCGAGCGGAAGGCGTCTGAAGCAGGCACGCGGCCGGTTCAACGATCACCGTCGCGTCTTGCTCGACCGGCTCGACCTCGACGGTCCGGTCACCGAGCTGACCTCGTTCCGTCACCTGGTCGAGGACACCGAGCGGGCAGTTCGTTCCCTGCGCGGGTAAACCTGCTGCTCAACATCACGACCAGCGGCACCTAAGCCGAGATTTCCGGATCCGGGCGACGTATCCTGCCTGGTGTGCCCCACGTGACACTCGGACCGCCGCAGCGCCCTGTACTCGACGGAAGCGTGCGCGGAAAAGCGTTCACGTTCCTCGAGAAGCTCCGAACGGACGACACCACGTCTGGCCTGCACATCGAGCCAATCACGGGGACCTCCGACCCACGTGTACGCACCGGACGCGTCGACCAATTTTGGCGCGCTGTCCTGGTGAAGCTGACCGCGTCGAGCAGCGGTGAGGCCCACTACATCTACCTCGGCACCTACCCGCACGACGATGCGATCGCCTTTGCGAAGAAGGCCCGCCTGCAGGTGAACCCGGCGAGCGGCGTTCTTGAGCTGCTACGGGAGCAAGCCCCCGCCCCGTCATCCGACAGCTGGCTGCCCGATCAGCCGAGCGACTGGAGCGCGCCGCCGAGTGCATCACCTGCCACCGGCCGTCCGGCGATCCTCGCGCGCTACGGCATCTCTCGCGCCGACCTGCTGGACCTCGGCATCGCCGAGGACCTCGCTGACCGGGTGATCACCGAGGCCGACGAGAACGCGCTGGCGGATCTCACGGATAACGCCCCAGCCACGTGGCAGGGTGAGGCACTGCTCGAACTGGCCGCGGGCACTCCCTTGGCGGAGGTACGTGCCCTCTACGACCTACGCCCGTCTGCCGGAGACCCGACGTCGGACCAGAGCGTGCTCGAGGCCCTTGAACGCCGTGCCACCCGTATGGAGTTCGCCTACGTCGAGGACGATGCGGTGCTCCGTGACGCCATCGAGGATCCGGACTTCGGACGCTGGCGCCTGTTCCTCCATCCGGAGCAGAGCCGTTATGCGGAGCAGTCGATGAGCGGCTCGTTCCGGTTGTCGGGAGGTGCGGGCACCGGCAAGACGGTGGTGCTGCTGCATCGAGCACACCGGCTTGCGGCGTCGAACCCCACAGCGCGGATCGTGCTGACCACGTTCAACCGCACCCTCGCCGAGACGCTGCGAGCGCAGCTGGCGCTCCTCGCCCCCTCCGCCCCCATTGCGACCACCCCGGGGGAACCCGGGATCTACGTGGGCACCGTCGATGCCATCACCTGGCATCTGGTAGACAGCGCGGCACGGATCGGACTTCCGGTCCATGCTGCGCTCAGTGTGATCGGCGGACCACGGCAGGGGTCGCTCCTGGACACCACGAAGGAGCAGGTATGGCGAGCGGCGCTCAAGGAGGCGGGCTGGGAACTTCCCGAATCGCTCCGCGCCGTTCCATTCGTTTCTGCCGAGTACGCGCATGTGGTCCTGCCCGGCCGCATGACGACACGTGACGATTACCTGCGCACGAACCGTGAGGGTCGGGGCGTTCGGCTGAGCAGGCAGCATCGCTCAGCAGTCTGGGACGTGATCGAGGCGTACCGCACCCGGTCGGCCCACGCGGGGACAACGGACTACGACGAGCGGGCACTGATCGTCGCTTCCGCCCTGGACATGCTGGCTGCCAACGGACGTCCTCGGCTCGCCGATCACGTGCTCGTCGACGAAGCCCAGGACCTCAGCCCCAGCAGGCTCCTGCTCCTGCGGGCACTGGTTGCGCCCGGCAGCAACGACCTGTTCGTCGCAGAGGACTCCCAGCAACGCATCTATAGCCAGCATGTGGTTCCCAGCCACCTGGGCATCCACCTGACGGGCCGGTCGCGCAGGCTCACCCTGAACTACCGCACAACAGCACAGACACTCCGGTACGCGGTGGGCGTGCTCGGCGGCGAGCCCATGATCGATATGGAGGAGACCGACACCTCCTCTCTTGGCTACCGCTCCTCACGTGTGGGCCCCCCGCCTCAGGAGTATGGCTTTGACCAGCCAGACGAGGCGTACGAGGCCGCCGCGAACATTCTGCGGGACTGGCTCGGGGCAGATGACGATCCTTCGAATCTGGCGGTACTCATCCGTAACCGACAAGAAGGGGAGAACCTGTCCATCGACCTCGTCGAGCGTGGGCTCCCCGCCAAGTACGTCGGGAACCGCGTCGCACTGGGCAAGGGCAACGTCCCGGTCATGACGATGCACCGCGCCAAGGGCATGGAGTTCCGGCGGGTGCTGTTGTTCGGTGTGTCATCCGATGTCATGCCGGCCGGTGTCGACAAGGTTCCGCACGACGAACGCACGGAGAAGCTGCAGCAGGAGCGTTCCTTGCTGTATGTGGCCGCCACCCGGGCCCGGGACCAACTCGTGATCATCTGGGACGGCAAGAAGAGCGAACTACTTCCCAATACGGAGTAGGGCCCCACGTCAGCGCTCGACGACCTCGTACAGCACGTCCTCCGCGTCCCGCATCTCCCGCTCCACACGATCGGCCAGGCCCGGATCGTCGATTCGCACCCCGAGCTCGACGTTCCCATTCTCGGCGCTCCAGGAGAAGTTCGCGCTGGTGACCACCACGAACCGGTGGTCCACCGAGAGAAACTTCGCGTGATTGCGCACCGGCTTCCCGTCAAAGTCCCGAGTCCGGAACACCTCCCCAGGCGCCAACCACTCCGCAAGTTCACCGGCCGAGGGACCAGACGCATCAGCGCTTGCACCAGCGTCGACGTACACGCGCACCCCAACCCCGGACCGCCGTGAAGCAGCCTGCAGCGCGCCCCACATCCCCGAGGACCGTTGGAAGTTGAACGTCGAGCACACCACCGATTCCCGCGCGCCCTCGACCAGACGCACCAGCGAGGTGGTCAGGCCGCCTCCGCCTGCAAGGTGGCCGGGCATCGTCCAAATTGTCTCGACGCGCCGCGTCACCGAGCGCGCGCCTTCGACGCCGCGCAGCACGGCCACGAGCAGGTCCCGGTCGAGGCGCAGCCCAGCGACAGACACCAGCTCCAGCGCCCGGGGTCGCCGCTCCAGGTCCACCATCGAGAACGCTGACGACACAGACTCCTCGTCTTCCAAAGCCGTCGCGACAAGCCGCGCCTCGGTCCCGGTCAGGAGGGCGCCGAGAGCGCGCAGCGCCTCAGCCCGCGAAGTCAAAGAACCCAAGCCCCGGCGCCCCAGGCAGATCCAGAAGGAATCGCCGGTCGAGGAACCGATTGGCGCGCTCGCACGACGTCTCCGACGCCATCGCGCAGGTGTGGCACGCGGCGCCGTGCAGGAAGTCCTCCGGATCCTTCGGCGTGCGCTGCGCACACACCGGGTCGGACGAACATCGCTTCGCTCGCTCCAGCGCCCGCTCGGTCACCCGCCATAGCTGGTCCGGCCGCGAAAGCTGTACGAGCCCACCCAGGGTCCCGTCCGAGTCCGACGCCGTCGTGATGATCATCAGCCCTGCGGCAGGCGGCCGGTCCTCGTTCGGCGCCCACGCATAGATCCGCTCCGTGAGCGACGCGGCCGAATACCCGGAGTACATTGCCATCTCTCGGATCAGCACGTGCGAGAGGGTGTGCAGCAGCCAGTACCGCGGGGGCAGGAGCCTGCTGTCCGGGTCTACGTCCTTGGAGGTCTCCGAGTACCTCGCGTTGAAGTTCCGCTCGTGGGCGGCGCGGTGCGCTTTCCACAGGTCGGTCGCCTCGATCTTCGTCTCCCACCGCCCGACGGCGTCCTCGTCGAGCTGAAGGTAGATTCCCTCGCCACGATCCTCGGTCGCCACCGCCCACGTAGGTCGACCACTCCGGGTCAGTGGAGCGATGCGCGCGGGCATGTCGTTGGCCCGTTCCATCTCGTCGATCCGTGTGAAGCCGACGACTGCGTTCACCTTCCGCAACCGGTCGATCGAGAGCACCCGTGAGACCGAAAACTTCTCCAGTTCGACCTGAACGTCCTGCTTCGTCAGCGCAAGCCCACTCTGCTTGTCGGCCTCGTGCTGTGGCCCAAGCGGCTCCTGCTGCAGGTAGTTCCACTCCGGGACAAGGAGGTCGATCGGGTCCCACTTCTCGAGAGCCTCGTACACCTCCTCCTCGGTTGGCTCAGGCGCCAGAGCCTGTTCCACAGCCGTGCGAAGCTGCTCATCCGACCATGCCGCGAGCTCCGAGTCTTCGTCCTCCAGGAACTCGCGGATTCGGTCAAGCCTGTCCTGGTACTTCTCGACCCGCTTGTGCCCTGCCTCCGTGACCAAGAGATACCCCAGGTCATTGGCCGCCGCACCAGCCGACTCGGACTCCGGCATCACCACGATCGATTGCGTCGCAGGGAACCATAGGTTCGACGCGCCGAGCAACATCAGCCGCGTGGCATTTCTGCAGCCCCTGGGATCGAACATACCGAGGTGCGGGTGCCGCCCGCGGCACCGCGGCAGCTTGTCCCGGCCGGCCTCGCCCTGAGCAGCGTTCATCGGACGGGACTGACCGCAGGCGCCACAGTGCACAGTCGCCGACGCGCCCTTACCCACCGTGCGCTCAGTCATCTTCAGCGGCGCGCGCTCGACACCCGCCGGGCAAGCCTCACCGTGGTGAACCCACCAGTCGTAGGGGAACTCGTCGATGTGACCGTCCGGGCAGGCCAACAGGAATCGAGCAGGCACTGCCTGCCGGGGAACCTTGCTCGGCTTCCCGCGATGCCCTGGGCACTTCGCGTGTTCGAAGCGGGCCATGTCAGGCCGGAACGGATTGGTGTTGACGTAGTTGAACCGGGTCAGCGGCGCGAGGAGGTCACAGCCGGTGCAGCGCAGCCACTGCGGAAACACCCTCGACGGCACCCCAAGATCGTCACCCTCCTTGGACGCCTGGTTCCGCTTCGGTGCCCACGGAAAGGGCCTCAGCTCCCGAACGCTGAACTGCCCCGGAAATCGTCGAACGGCATCGAGGAGGCGCGGCGCGTAGACGGTGGGGATGCTGCCACGGCGCGCCCAGATCCGGTCCCAGTCATCGAGCCCTGCAGGCATCACGGTGAAGTGCGGGAGGTCCATGATCGCGCCCGGGCCGTAGTTGTAGAGCAGGTTCGACGGTCGTGCCGAGCCGACCCTGGCACGGTTCTTGGTCGCCTTCTGCGAATCGACCGCATCGAGATCGCCGAGCGGATCGAGGATGTCGCCCACGGGCTCATCAAGGGTGTCAGTCATCTGCGCCACCGTTCGTCTCGCCAGGAGTCGCAATCATCCACTCCGGTTCTGCGTACAGCTCTCCCGCCATGAGCTTTTCGTTGATCGGACTCACGAGGAGATTGATCTCCGGCTGCACCTCACGCATCGAGTTGGCCACGGTGAACGGAACGCTGTCGATCCCTTGGTCCGCTCGGGAGTTCTCAGGCGATAACAGGAGGGCGCTCTGTTTGGTTTCGTCCCGCACCTTCTCATAGACCAGGCCGTGGTGCTTCTGTGCCACGACCTTGCGACGCGCAAGCCACTGCCCGAGCCTGTTCTTCAACCGCTCGGAGACCTCGTAAGCGGCTGCCTCACCCCCAGCAATCGCTGCACGGGCAACGATCCGTTCGATCAGTTCCTCGACGCGCGGGGCAGCATCATCGATACGTCCGGCAGCCCTTTCCGGCGACAAACCGTTCTCACGGGGCGCCTCGAGGACTCGAGCAGCACTGATGAGAACGCCGTCCAAGGACCTCTCAAGGGACGTCAGCGAGTATGGCGTAACCGACAGCGGTTCCACCTGCGAGTAGAACGTCTCGTGGTAGTGCCGGAACTGCTCGAAGTGCGCCAGGTCGCGCGGCCGAGCCCAGTTGCCGAGGGCTACCACGAGACCTGGCCAGCGGGGATCCCGGCCAACACGGGAGGATGCCTGGATGTACTCCGCCGTGTTCTTGGGCTGCCCCACCATCAGCATGAGGCCCAGTCGCGTCACATCGACACCCACCTGCAGCATCGACGTGGCCAGCACGACGTCGAACGGGTTCATGTCGCGCCGTTCAAGAGTCTGCCCGGCCTTGGCCTTGTCACCACGCTCTCGACGCGCTTCGGTCGAGTCGTGGGCGGGGTCGAACGCCACGGCCATCTGGTCCAGCGTCGTGGTGATCTCGCTGCTCGCAACACGCGACGTCAGCTCAGCTACGTTCAGCGAGTTGAATGCAGTACCGAACCTCGTCGGGAAGTACTTGCCAGGTCGCTTCTTCCGGATCGCCGTCTGCACATCGTCGGCCACATACCGCGCCATACCGGCGAGCTCGCGTGTCGCATTGAAGTACCCCACGAGGGTGAGATACGGATCCGCAGCCTTACCCGCTCGGTCGATCAGCAGCTGCCCAGCAGACAGCAGGTTGCTCGTGACCACGATCTCCGCCGCGGTCAGCCGGACTCCGGTCGTGCTTACTCCCACGTATCGACGTCCCGGCGTCGACGGCGTTACCGGGACCTCGCTGGAGAAGAACGTGTCGGCCACATCCAGCACCTGCGGCGGGAACATGGTCACCTTGCGCCCGTAGAGGCCCCGGATCTGGTCGACGGCGTTCCGCACCGTTGCGGTCGAGGCCACGACAAGCGGGCGTACCGGGGAGCCCGAGGCGTCCTTCCAGGTGGTGAGCACGTCCACGGCCATCTCGAACGCGCCCACAGCCGTTCCAAGTGCCCCGGTGATCAGGTGGAGCTCGTCCTGGATGATCAGGTCCGGCGGACGAAGCCGGTCAGCTCGCCGCAATCGAGCCGACGGGTACGCGTCCTTGCGGGGGTGCATCCCGCCCAGCTGAATATCGCACCCCTCGTAGTCCTCGTGCACGTATCCGTGACGATCGCAGCGACGACCGACGTACCCAAACAGTGACGCGGCCTCACCCTCGCGAGCCAAGCGCGCGAACTTGTCGACCGTCGCGATCACGAACGCCGGGGTGAGGCGATAGATCTCCTCGTCAACGGTCAGGACAGGCAGCCCCTCCCCGTCACCGGCGCCCTCCGCGAACGGGCAGTCCCCGAACGCATCGCCGCAGAACACGAGCACCCGCCGCGCGACCGGATCACCCTTGACGTGCCTGGCACCCTCGATCAGGGTGCCGCACCACGGGCAACGCTGAAGCTGCAGCACCGTGAGCCCGTACTTGCTGTTCAGCTCGTTGGCCTTCTTGAGCTGCTCCTCGGCCTCCTTGTACCGCTTGGGCGACACCGACGTGCCCACCCACAGCCCGATCCGGAACGGCACGTCTCCCCACACCTCCGGGGCCCGCCGGCGCTCCACCTCCGCCGCGCAGATCAGCGCCGTGGCGCGCTGGAACTGCTGTGCGGTCAGGAGCCGCAGGGTGTAGCGCATAAGGACGGCGACACCGTCACCACCATCGAGTTTGCCATCCACGCTCTCGACGACGCCCTGCCGACGCCGCACCGCGAACGCAAAAGCGGCGAGGCCGAGGTAGGCCTCGGTCTTGCCACCGCCGGTCGGGAAGAACAACAGCTCAGCGCTCGCGGCCTCCCCCGATCGCCGCGGAAGACTAGGCACGGCCAGCGCCTCGACCTGCATGAGCACGAACGCCAGCTGGAACGTGCGCCACGAGTGCGCCTCGGGTCCGCGGCTCTCGACCTCGGACCGCGCGGCCGCCAGGTCGAGCTCCGGCTTCTCGGCGCGCAGGGCCGCAACCTGGGACTGGATGCGCTGGTCTGCCATCACCTGGTTCATGAACCGGAAGCAGCGCAGCGCCTCCTCGTCCCCGAGCAGGAAGTCCAGACCGCGCTCTAACTGTTTGGCGACCTTGCGGGCGTCCTGGATCGCGTCCTCTGCCACCTCCCGCAGATGATCCGGCAGCTCCGCCGCCACCGAGTCCTGGGTCCCGAGCCATTCCCGGTACCCCGCCACGATCGGACGCAGGCCTGCGTTCAGCTCCTCGACCGGCGTCGAGGCCAGAATCGTCATGTCGAGCAGCGCGCCCTCGATCTCGCGCGCCTGCGTCTGCGGGGTCTCTGCGACCGGGAGCCAACGCGTTCGAACCTGCGTGGCGCGCCGCGCCCCTGGCTCCACCGTCCAGTCGACCGAGCAGGTCCGACCGATCGCGAACTCCAGCCTGTCCCGGTACTGCAGCTGCAGCCGTGCGAGCTCGTTCTCCGCGTCCAGCGTCGACTCCTGCAACACGTCGTTGACGGGAAGAAAGGCGTCCCTGCCCTCCGCCTCGACATGGAGCTGTGTCTGGTACATCCACGCGTCCGTCGGGATCTTCCGGGGCGTCTCACGGTCGTTGCACAGCGCGACCTCGACGATGCGGCAGTGCACGGAGTCCACCACGTCGATCTGGAGCAGCACCTGCTGCTCGAGCCAGACCTTCTTCGTCTCGCCCGGGGTGAGCGAGCCGACTTCGACCGACTTCGAGTAGTCATGTGCCGTGCGCCGATACCGGCGGACCTGCCGCCCGCTCGGAGTGACCTCACCCGAGACCTCGGCTCGGTATGAGCCCCACGAGGCGTGCACGGTGACACGATCCTGGGTCAACGGCACCTGAAAGCGCAGCCCCATCGACGCCGGAATCATCAAACCCTTGCGGATCGGAGCGTCCTCGACCCCGTCGTCGTCCGCCGAGGCAGGGTCTTCGCCTGTCGTGGACATCGGGACACCGCGGAGCTGGTCGGCCTCATCGCCGGATACGATCTCGTCGTCAGCATCTTCTGCATCGGCCTGGTGTACGGGGCCCTTCCCGACAAGCTTGGCCGGCGCGATGCGCCCCACCAGATAGAGCGCATCAGGCTGCGCTTCGAGCGCCTCGTCGTCCCCGTGGGCGGGACCGAGGAGCTCGCGCTCCAGGATGTCGGACAGGTTCTCCCGTACGGTCCACGAGTCCCACTCCCCCGCGGGATGGTGCGAAAGCTCGTACTCGCGCGCCTCCTTGGACAGCTCGGGCGCTGCGGCCGAACCCGCCGCTCCGGCGGTCGAGCCGGTACCGGCAGTCGAGCCTGTCGAGACCCCGCTCACCTCGATCATCCTTCCGTCGACACTGCGTACTGGCTGGTCACCGTCACGGTACCCGGCAGTTGGCGACCTCGGCGGGTGAACGGATCGGCGTGGGGAACTTCAGCCGGATGATCCTGACGCGCTACCGCGCGCTCCCCTCCGCAACGAACTAGAGTTCTTGCGGCAAACCGAACAGCGCAGAAGGAGGCAGATGGACCCGCGCGACTACCGGATGTCGAGGTGCACGGATCCGTCGAACGCTCCGCAACAACTTCACTGGGCTGTCGTCAGCGACACCAGGGTGGAACGCGAGCTGGTCACCGCCGTGCTGCCGCACGTCCCACGCGCCGCCTTGCCGGACGCCATCGCCGACATCAAGGCGGTCTTGCAGCGCATCACGACGTGTCAGGCTATCGATCCGGATGACGTCAAGAACATCACGCGTGACCGGAACCTGTTCGAGGTTCGATTCCAGCTCGAGTCCTTCGGCCTTCTGATCCGCATCTACACAGCAGAACTCCCGGAGCTCCCGCACCACGTGCTTGCGCTGCACGTGCACCAGAAGGTCATTGGAGTCACCGACGACGAGACTGCCGACCTGCAGAACGCCGAGATCGACATCGCCAGCAGGCGGCTGGCGCTCGGGCATGCCACCAGGTGGGGGCTGCCGTGATGCGGATCAACTCTCAGCAGGGTATCGCGAGCGCGCGGCACGATATAAGGTTTACCTTGTACTAGGAGGTGGCTACATGAACCCGGATGAGATCGATGCCCTACTGGCATCGCCTGAGACGGCCCTGGCAGAAGCACTCGCGCAAGAGGACCAGCACCTCCTGCATTCGCTGGTCATGCTGCGTCGTGAGCTCGGCCTGTCCCAGGCGGCTGTCGCTGAACGCATGGGTGTGAGCCAGGCTGCTGTCAGCCTGTTCGAGCGTGTCGGAAACGACCCTCGGATGTCGACCGTTCGTCGGTACGCACGCGCGCTCGAAGCGATGGTCCATCACAAGGTCGACCCGGCAGGCTGTGGGGACACGAGCGCTTCGGAGTCCATCACACATTTCAGCACCGAGGGTGTCTCGAGCGCGCCAACAGCTGCCGCAGCGTGGGGCGCTCAAGTGCCGAGTACCTTCGTCGAGCAATGGGAGCCCCTCCCCGCCAGTGCGGGTGAGTACAACGTCGGGGCAAGCCATGACTGACAGCACCGCACCCATGGGCAGTTCTGCTAAGAACCCGGTCAACGTGTTTCCCGATGGTTCCCCGTCCGCGGCACTCGGAGGGGTGCAGGTATTCCAGGCAACCATTCAGGGCCGGCTCCCTGGTGGACGGCCTGCGTCGGACGAGCAAGACCTGAATCTGCACATGTTCTGCGTGCCTGCCGAAGACGGAGACGAAGCGTCCTTCGCTCTTATCTCCGACCTCCAGGTCTCCAAGGGTCCTTGGTTTCTCGCTGTCTCCGCCAGCAGCGCCCTCCTCTTTAGGAACAGGACTGACGCCCCCGCTCCAAACGTTGACGGAGCCAACGCACTTCTCAAATCGCTTGGGCCGTGGGCGTCACATGCTCTCTACGACCACCTAGCACTCACGGCACGGACCCTGCTGGCCGCCGTTCCGGGATGCCCGATTACGATCCCCGTCGAGACCCCGCACCCCCACCTCACGGAGATCCGGAAGGGACGTCCGGCGAGCAAGCAAGAGACCGACGAGGTCTGACCGCGGCTACTCGGCGGCGCGAGCGTGGTTGAGTTCCAGGGGCCGGTCCGGGATCCCCACTCGGGCAGCTATCCGGCGGTAGGTGTGGGGGCCGGCTTGGCCCGCGCGGCCCCATGCGCTCCGGCAGGCACGGTTCCCGGACGCCACCGCAGCAACACACGCTCGGCATCGAAGTAGCGCCCGACGACGCCGCGGCGGATCCTCAGGCTCTCAAGCTGGGTCCGGAGGATCTCGCGCCGGGCCAGCTCGTCAGTACCGGCCGCGTCCCAACGGTCCTGGACGGTGGATCCTGCGCAGGGTTCGTCTCCGCGCTCGGCGAGGAGCCGGTTCGTGAGGTGTGGGTCGAGCGGCACACGGCTCAGCGTCTGCCGACACTTCGGGCAGTAGAGGACAGGCTTCTTCTGGTTCGTCCCGCGGTACATGAACACGTCGCAGTCGTCGCAGAGCGCGACGCGCGACAGGAACGGGCTGGTCGTGTCCCTCTCGGGCCGCTTGCGGGATTGTGGGCTGTCGCGCGCGTCGAGGATGCGTTGCACCTGCGTGAACTCGTCGAAGGTGATGATCGCGAGCGACTCGTCGATCACGGGGACGCCGTGAGGATCGCGGACGACCGCAAACGGGTCTGCCCGCTTATCGCTCCTCGCCCGCCCCGGGTTGTGGGGCGTCATCCCGGCCAGGATCGGGTTGCGCAGCAACTGTTCGACGGTTTGACGGTTCCACGCGACGTTCCCCGGGTCGAGCCGGGGCTTGCGTCGGATGGGGAGGGGCGCGCCCCGGTCGGTGAGCCATGTCGCGACGGCGTTTACTGTCTCGCCGCGCTGTGCGAGGCGCACGGCTTCGCCGAGCCAGCGGATGCGCTCGGGATCCTTGACCAGCATCCGGCCAGGTCCATCTGGGTTTGCGGTTGAGCGGTAGCCGTAGGGAATGCCACCGCCGACGAAGCGACCGTCCTTGATCAGGTGGGCGCGCGCTGCGCGAACGCGAGCCCGGATCCCCTCGGCCTCCATCTCCCCGAACACGGCGAGCATGACAGCGAAGGCACGGCCCTGCGGGCTGGTCATGTCGATTGGGTCCTCGACCGCAACGAGACCCGCGCCGCGCTTCTGGAGCGTATCGTCCGCATGAAGGAAGTCCAAGACGCGGCGCGCGAGCCGGTCGACCTTCCAGATGACGACAGCGTCGAAGCCGTCCGCGGCGACAAGTGCCGCCCATCCCTTGCGGTCCTCGGGGCTGTTGACGGTCGCCGAGACGCCGTCGTCGATGTACTCGCCGACGACCTCCCACCCGCGCGCCTCGGCATACCTGCGTCCAGCCTCCAGCTGACGGGCGATCGAGACAGACTCCTCCTTCGTGACGCTGAGCCGGGCATAGAGGACACATCTACGTACTCTGCTGATATTCACGACCGCTACTGTGCCCGACCTGCGCTGATACGGAGGTGTGTGACCTCACTCCTGCAGACGAAGGGCACCCTCGGCCTGATCGCCACGAACACGGTGGCCCAGGGCGACACACGCGAGGTTGGACTGGACGCGATGG
>NZ_QBUG01000013.1 GCF_003058225.1 Promicromonospora sp. AC04 | reverse complement strand
CCGTCGGCACCGACATCTGGATCGCCCTGGCCTGGTGCGTCGGCATCCTCGCCATCGCCTACGCCTTCGCCATGACCACCTACCGCCGCAAGATCAGCTGAGGCAAACCCGAACAAGCCCCTCCGTCTCCCGGCGAGACGGAGGGGCTTGTCGTTGCCGCGGCGAACCCACGGGGCCGACGCCGACGTGCTCCCAGTCGATGAGGACGAGGGCGCGATGCCGGCACGTTGCGGCGGAGGCGGGCGTTCCTTGCGCTGGCCTTCGCCGCTTGATGTCGGGCCCGGTCAGGCCTTGCTGTGGATGGTGACGACGTAGCCGTCGGGGTCGCGGAACGAGAACGTCGTGCCGAAGGGGCCGTCGAACGGTTCCTGGACGATCGGGACCTGCTGGTCGCGGAGCTTCTCGTGCAGGCCGGCGGCGTCATCGTCGTGGAACCACACGCCGATACCGGCGCCGAGCTGCGCCGCCGCGTCCAGGTCGACGCCAGGGAGCGGCGTGCGTACGGCGAACGCGACACCGGCGGACGCGAACACCGCGGCCTCGGGATTCGGCGTGGGTACCTGCCGCAGGCCTACGACGTTCTCGTAGAACGCCGCGGAGGCCTCCAGGTCACGCACCTGGAAAGAGACAAAGTCGGGTCCGGTAGTCATGGGAAAGCTCCTTCGTGTCGGGCAAGTGTCAATAGCCTGACACTCGTCTCGACGATGTGTCAAACTATTGACATGACGGATCGAGGTCTACCCACGTTGCCGGAGGAGCTCGGGGTGCTTATCAAGGAGACCCAGGCCGTGCTGCACCAGCGCATGGACGAGGTGCTGCGGCCCCTCGGGCTCAACGTGGCGCAGTACGCCTGCCTCCGGGCGCTGCACGACAGCCCGGGGATCACGAGCTCCGAGCTGGCCCGCCGGGCGTTCGTGTCTCGGCAGTCGATGAACGTCCTGCTGCAGGGGCTGGTCCAGCGGGGGCTCGTCGAGCGGTCCGATCAGCCCGGCCCGCGCCGCGAGCTCGCGGCGTCGCTCTCCGGGCCGGCGGTGGCGCTCCTCGATGAAGCGCACGGGCAGGTGGCGGGCATCGTGAACCGGATGACGGAGAAGCTCGACGGAGAGCGGCTGGTACAGCTGCGGGACAGTCTTGCTGCCTGTCGGGACACGCTGACGGCGTCGGAGGGGTGAGTCCGTGACGCTGCGACTCGGACTGGCGGGTTCACGAAAGTTGGTGATCTTCGTTGCCCCGCGCACACAGCCGCTGTTAGCCTCGCCGCCGTGATGACCGGTCAGGCTGCTCGCAGCCGCGCACAGACGGGCTATCCGGTCGTCGTCTGACGCCATCGGTGCCGCGCAGCAACGCTGCTGCCCGCGGCCCTCCGTCGGGTTCCTGAAGCCATATGCCAGGAACGACCAACCGACAGAGAGATGACAATGACCGCCAGCTTCAACCACACCATCGTCGCGGCCAAGGACACGGCAGCATCCGCCGCCTTCTACCGCGACCTCCTCGAGATCAAGGACGCGTCCTCCTGGGGCCCGTTCACCAACCTGCAGTTCGACGACGGCTTCCTGCTGCAGTTCGCCGCGCCGCCGATCGACTTCCCACCGCAGCACTACGCGTTCCTGATGGACGACGCGCACTTCGACCGCGCCTACGCCAGGATCCAGGCCGAGCAGCGCGACCACTGGGCCGACCCGCAACGGACGCTGCCGGGGGAGACCAACACCGGGCACGGCGGGCGGGGCGTCTACCTGCTGGACCCGGCCGGCCACTACGTCGAGCTGATCACCAAGCCCTACCTGCAGGCAGGTTCATAGACGCCCGCCGCCGAGCAGGTACGCCGCAATGAGCGCGATGCCCGCGAGCGTCGGCGTCCAGAACGTGACGAGCATGCCGCGGCGGAGCCGGGCGCGGGCGGCGGCGAGCTCCGTGTGGGCGGTGCCTTCCTGGCGGGCGGGGAGGACGGCTGGCGCGGCGCCGTACCGGTCGGGCGTCTCGGCGTCCGCGCTATGAGCGTCCCCGCGATGAAGGGGAAGGCGTGCGGTGACGGCGAAGCCGCCGTCTGGCATTGGGCCAGTGGTCAGGACGCCGCCGGCGAGCCGGACCCGTTCGTCCAGCCCGATCAGCCCGTATCCCGTGCCACTGCCGGACGGCGGGCGGGGCGGGGCGTCGTTCGTCACGGTGACGACCAGGAAGCCGTCGGCCGGGTCCTCGTGTGCGAGGGCGACCCGGACGGCGGCGCCCGGCGCGTGCTTGGCGGCGTTCGTGAGGGCCTCCTGTACCACGCGGTGGGCGGCGCGGGCCGTGTCCGGGGCGATCTCGCGCGCCCCTTCGGGATCCGGAAGCAGCTCCTGGCCTGAGCCGTGTCCGGCTCCCGGCTCCGGCCCAGAAACGGGTTCGGGGCCCGGAACCCGGCCACTGTCGAGAGTCACCCGCATTCCCGATGCTGCTGCCCGGTCCACGAGCGCAGCGATCGCCTCGACCGGGTTCGCGGCAGGGCCGGGCGGCGCGTCGCGGGGCGCGGGCTCGGTGTCGTCCCGCAGCATCGTCACCACCTCGTGCAGCCGCTCGGTGACGGCGGCCGCCGACTCGCGCAGCCGGGCCGAGGCGGCTCGCTGGTCCGGGTCGGTGGTGATCGCCTCCAGCGCCCCGGCCTGCACGGCGACGAGGCTGAGGTCGTGGCCCAGGGAGTCGTGCATGTCGCTCGCGATGCGGGCGCGCTCACGCAGGCGGGCCTGCCCGACGGCGCGGTTCTGCTCCCGCTCCAGCCGTTCCGCCAGTTCCCACCCCGCGCGGACGAGCTCGCCGTGCTGGTACACGTACTGCCCGGCTGCCCACGGGATGAGGACCTGCAGCAGGAGCCCGGTGAGCATCTCGAACCAGTCGTCCGCCGTGCCTGGCGCTCCGCCAGTGACGATGACCAGCGCGAACACTGCTAGCAGGCCGGCCACCACGGCGCCGAGGCCCAGCAGCGCGCGACGCCCGTCGGTCCGGCGGCCGAGCAGGAACGCAAAGGCGAACTGGGCGACGACGAGCTGGCTGGTGAACAGGTTCCCGCTCGCGATGAGCGACAGCGCACCCGGCAGGCCGGCGGCCACCACGGGCCACCGGCGCGCGAGGAGCACCGCCACGACGAGCATCGGCACGGCAATCGTGACGAGCTCCGTGCGGGTCCACGGGGCGGAGCCCTCGAGCTCGCCGCCGACCAACGCGAACGCGATCAGCATGCCGAGCAGCGCGACGTCCACCGCGAGCCGGACCACCCAGGGTCGACGGCCAGAAACGCCGAACGCGCCCCGCGGCGTGCCGGAGACCGGGCTACGCACCCGGCTCACCGACCAGCCCCGCCTCATGTGCCAGCACCGCGGCCTGCACGCGGTTGCGCACCCCGAGCCGGGCCAGCGCCGAGCTGACGTACGCCTTGACGGTGCCCTCCACGAGGAACAGGCGCGCCCCGATCTCCGCGTTCGACAGGCCCGCGCCCAGCAGCGCCAACACGTCCCGCTCGCGCGGGGACAGGCTCGCCACCAGCTCACGCGCCCGTGTCCGACGGCGGTCCGCGCCGGCCGACCCGGCAGGTCCCCGCCCGCTGTCGTCCAGGAGCCGGATCACGCGGGCGGCGACGCGCGGGGAGAGATACGCCGCGCCGTCGTACACGGCTCGGACCGCGGCGATGAGCTCGGCCGGGTCGCCCGACTTGAGCAGGAACCCGCTCACGCCGGCAGCCAGGGCCGCGGTGATGTACTCGTCCTCGCCGAACGTCGTCAGCATCAGCACCGTGGTACCCGGGACGGCGCGACGGATCTCCTCGGCAGCGGCCAGCCCGTCCAGGCGGGGCATGCGGATGTCCAGGACGGCGACGTCGGGCCGGTGCGTGCGGGCCAGTGCGACGGCGGCGAGGCCGTCCGGGGCTTCGGCGACCACGTCCACGCCGTCGGCGGACGTCAGGATGGTGCGCAGGCCCGCGCGGATCATGGCCTCGTCGTCGGCCAGGAGGACGCGGATCTCGCTCACGGATCGACGGTACCCGGACGACGGCGGCACCCAGCCGCCGTCGGGCCGCGCGGGCGCGAAGACCTGACGAACGACAGTAGTGCAGGTGCCGATCGGCAGGCGCCGCGCGCCCGCCGCCCGCCGTACGTTCACCGGGTGATCGAGCTGACCAACCTCACGAAACGCTACGGCGACAAGACCGCCGTCGACGACCTCACCCTGCGCCTCGAACCCGGGAGCGTCACCGGCTTCCTCGGCCCGAACGGGGCCGGGAAGTCCACCACGATGCGCCTGATCCTGGGCCTGGACGCGCCGACGTCGGGCACCGCGTTGATCGGCGGACTCCGGTACACCGACCTGGAGCGCCCGCTGACCACCGTCGGCGCGCTGCTCGACGCCAAGGCGGTGCACCCCGGCCGGAGTGGCCGCGACCACCTGCGCGCCATGGCGCGCAGCCAGCGCATCCCCGCCCGCCGCGTCGACGAGGTGCTGGAACGCACCGGCATGACCGACGCCGCCCGACGCCGCGCCGGTACCTATTCGCTCGGCATGAGCCAGCGGCTCGGCATCGCCGGCGCGCTGCTGGGCGATCCGCAGGTGCTCATGCTCGACGAGCCCGTCAACGGCCTCGACCCCGACGGCGTCACCTGGATCCGCACCCTGCTGCGCGGCCTCGCCGCCGAGGGGCGCACCGTGTTCGTGTCCTCGCACCTCATGAGCGAGATGCAGCAGACCGCCGACCGGCTCGTGGTGCTCGGCCGGGGACAGCTCATCGCGGACGCCCCGATGTCGGAACTGCTCACCGCCACCGGCTCGCGGGTGCGCGGGCCCGGGCTGGAGGCGCTCGCGGAGCGGCTCGACGACGTGCGCTGGACCGGCGACGACGAGCTGACCGTCCCGGGCGTGCGGCCCGAGGAGGTCGGCGCGCTCGCCCACGAGCTCGGCCTCCTGCTGCACCGGCTGGAGGCGACCGAACCGACGCTGGAGGAGTCCTACATGAGCCTGACCGCCGACGCCGTGGAGTACACCGCAGGAGGTGTGGCATGAGCGCGCTGCCAGCGGTCCGGACCGGTCTCGGCGACGCGATCGCCGCCGAGTGGATCAAGCTCTGGAGTCTGCGCTCCACCTGGTGGTACCTCGGCGGGGCCGCCGCGGTCGTCGTGCTGACGAGCCTCCTCGAGTCCGGCGACGGCGACCCGACCACACCCGACGCCCTGACTCCGGTGCTGGGGGCGGTGTCGTACTTCGTGCAGTACATCCTGGCGGTGTTCGGGATCGTGGCGATCACCGGCGAGATCGCCACCCGGTCGATCACCGTCACCATGGCGTGCACGCCGCGCCGCACCTGGATCATGGCCGCCAAGGCGCTTGTCGTGGGCGCCGTCGTGCTCGGGGCGTCGCTGCTGGTCACCGGGGGCGGGCTCCTGCTCACCGCGGCCCGGTTCGGGGAGGTCGCGCTCGTCGACGGGACGCAGGCCGAGACCGTGCTCGCGGCGTCGGTCTACCTGGCGCTGCTCGCCGTGTTCTCCCTGGGGCTGGCGACGCTCGTGCGCCGGACCGCCGGGGCGCTCGCGATCATGCTGCTGCTCCTGCTCATGGTTCCCGAGCTGCTGAGGCTGCTGTCCGAGCGGGTCGACGCGCCGTGGATCAACACCGTCGGTGACTGGACGCCCAGCCCCATCGGGTGGCGGCTGATGGAGGGCCAGTGGGCCGACGGGCTCGCGCTCCTGGCCTGGGCGGGGGCCGCGATCGCGGCCGCGATCTGGGTCCTGCGGCGCCGGGACGCCTGAACCGGGCTCGGTTTCCGGCATAGCCTGGAGCCGAACCTGACGGAAGGAAGCACCATGTCCCGCGTTCTGATCTTCGGTGGCCACGGCAAGATCGCGCTCCGGCTCGCCCCTCTGCTCGTGGAGCGAGGCGACGTCGTCACGGGCGTGATCCGCAACCCGGACCACGCGGACGACGTCGCGGCCACGGGAGCCATCCCGCTGATAGCCGACGTCGAGCATCTCGACGCCGCCGCGCTCGGTGACGTGGTGCAGGGGCAGGACGCCGTCGTCTGGTCGGCGGGCGCCGGGGGCGGAAGCCCGGAGCGCACCTACGCCGTCGACCGGGATGCCGCCATCCGCTCGATGGAGGCCGCGAAGGCCGAGGGCGTGTCGCGCTACGTCATGGTGTCCTACCTCGGCGCCCGTCCGGACCACGGTGTATCCGAGGGCAGCTCGTTCTTCGCCTACGCGGAGGCGAAGGCCGCGGCCGACAAGCACCTGCGCACCTCCGAGCTCGACTACACGATCCTCCAGCCCGGCCCGCTCACGCTGGACGAGCCCACCGGGCTCATCGAGGTGGCCGACCCCGGCGACGGCCGGGTCGCGCGCGCCGACGTCGCCGGGGTGATCGCAGCGGTCCTGGCGGACGGCGGCACCGTCGGGCGCACCATCGCGTTCGGCAACGGCGGAACCCCGATCGCGGAGGCGGTCGCCGCCAGGCCGTAGGTAGGCAGCTTCCTGTGACGTCGGCAGTTTGCATCGAGGTCGGTCCAGTGATGGACCGACCTCGATGCAAGCTGCCGAGTTCGTGAGACCTACGATCGGGAGATGCCCCAGGTGATCGTCGCAGTGCTTGTCGTCCTTACGCTCACAGCCTGCCAGGGCGGTCCTGACGCGGGTCAGGATGCGGATGAAGGTGCAGGTCAGAGCGCCGCGTCCCAGAGTGCCGAGTCCACGAGCGCAGCCGACGCCGCGGCCGTTACGCTCCCGCCCACGACCGGCCGGTTCGACTACCAGCTCGGCACCGCCTACGAGCTCGACGGCGGGCTCGACGTCGTCGTGCGGGACGCGACCGCCGAACCCGCCGCCGACGCCTACAACGTCTGCTACGTCAACGGGTTCCAGACCCAGCCCGGCGAGGCGGACCTCTGGCTCGACGGCAACGAGGACCTGCTGCTCCACGACGCGGCCGGGGAGCTCGTCGTGGACCCGGACTGGCCCGACGAGTACGTCCTGGACCCGTCGACCGATACGAAGCGCGGCCGCGTCCTCGACATCCTCGGCCCCGTGATCACCGGGTGCGCCGAGACGGGCTTCGACGCGATCGAGATCGACAACCTCGACACCTGGACGCGGTTCACCGAACCGAGCACGGGCCTGATCGAGAAGGCGGACGCCCTGGCGCTCGCCGGCTCCTACCTCGACGTCGCGCACGAGGCGGGCCTCGCGATCGGGCAGAAGAATGCCGCGGAGGCGACGACGGACGGGCGCGAGCTCGGGTTCGACTTCGCCGTGACCGAGGAGTGCGCGGCCTACGACGAGTGCGGCGCCTACACCGGCGTCTACGGGGAGAACGTGCTCCAGGTCGAGTACACCGACAACCTCCCGGACGGGTTCGACGCCGTCTGCGCCGGCCCGGACCGCGCGCCGCTGACGATCCTGCGCGACCGCGACCTGGTGGGCCCCGACGGCGAGGCGTACGCGTACGAGCAGTGCTGAGCTCCCGGTGGCGCGGTGCCGGGAACACTCCGATCAGGAGAAGTGCCAGAGCTTCACCGCGTCCGTCCCGCGCGAAGGACGGCGGTCCTTGCGCGGGACGGACACGGTGAAGCTGGTCTTCAATGTCCTGAGCGTTCGACGACGGCGGCCTCGCGTACGGCCTCGGCGATGGCCGGGGCGTCCTTCTTGAGGAGGGCGCCGTGGTTGCTGGCGACCTTCGCGCTGATCTTGATGTTCGGGTTGCGGACGGTCACCGCGTCGAGGCCGGCGCGGATCACCTCCTGCTCGTCACCGCGGCTGCCGAGGGACGTCCCCGAAGCGACCACGTACCGTGTCGGGACGGTGATGCTGTCCAGCACGGGACCGAGCTCGCGCTCACGGGACAGCACGCCGAGCTCGATGTTGCTCTCGGCCTGCTGCGCGGCGGTCATCCCGGGTGTCAGGCCCGTCGGGCGCAGCAGCCAGGTGATCGGGCGCATCCGCCGGAACAGCTTGCGGATCCGCTGAGCCATTGCATCGTCGAGCCAGTCGTGCGGGAACGCGCCGTCGACCAGCACCGCGCCCAGGGCACGGTCCGGGTTGCGGGCGGCCCAGTGTGCCGCGACGACCGCGCCGTAGGACCAGCCCACCAGCACGGCCCTGTCCACGCCCCGGGCGGCGAGAACGGCATCGACGTCCCGGACGGCGGCCTCGAACGAGTAGTCCGCCGAACGCTTCGACTTCGTGCCGCGAGCCCGCTCGTCGTAGGTGATGTGCCGCCATCCCGTGCCCAGCTCGGCGATGGTGTGGCGCCAGTACCCCTGCGTGGCGAACTGGCCGTTGAGGTAGACCACCGGGATGCCGGAGCCGCCGGTGTCGGTGACGGCGAGAGCGGTGTCTTCGACCGGCACCATGCCGGTCCAGGTCGAGTCGGTTGAGGAAGTGCTGGTCGTCATCTTCTTCTCCTGGTGTCGGTCGGTCTGGTTCTGGTCCCGCTTTGGGTGCCTCAGAGGCTGCGGGCGGTGATGTCGCCGTGGGACGTGGTGGCACGGATGTCGAGCCCAGCGGTGCCGTCGTTCTTGAGGGCGTTGCTGATGCGGCCGTAGTCGGTGCCGGCGTCGAGGGTGGCCGAGACGCCGCCGGCGGCGGCGATCGAGATGTCGCCGGACTGGGTCCGGAGCACGACCGTGCCGGTCGCGGCCTCGGAGACCCGGATGTCACCCCGCGCGGTGCTGATCTCCGCGAGGCCGCTGAGCCGGCCGACCTCGACGTCGCCGTCGATCGCCGTGAGGCGGACGCTTGCCGCCTCGTCGATCTTGATCCGGTGGTATGCGCCTTCGAACGCGACGTTGCCGAGGCGGCCGACGGCGCGGAGCTCAGAAGCGGCGGACCTGCCCTCGACGTGCGAGCCGGCGGGCAGCTGGACGGTGACCTCCACCGAGCCGGAGTGGCCGACGAGCTGGTTCTTGGGCTCGGCGGTCCGGACCTGCAGGACGCCGTCGGCGTAGACGACGGTGGTCTGCTCGGCGGTCCGGACGTCGCGGTTCTTCGCCGGGTTGGTGGGCAGGACCTCGACGGTGGTGTCGGCGCGGTCGGCGGCGATGAACTGGATGCGTCCGGCGGGGATGTCCAGGACGGCGGAGATCGGGGTGGGGGTGGTGAACTTCTGCATCGTGATCAGCTCCTGTGCTTGGTGGTCCGTGTGTTTCTGATACCGGAAACGCTACGTTGCTTTCCAAGACCAGGCAACAACAATGTTGCATAGATCGGACATAGCGCCAGGTCAGAGCGGATAAAGTGTTGCAACGGCCGTGAAGATAACGCAACGCTCGCTGCCTCTCTCGTTGCAATGGATGGGAGTGAACGCTAAGGTGGGGGAGTCAGGGGCGACCACGAGGATCACTAGGAGATCGCGATGCCGGGAGGCAGACTCACCAGGCAGGAGCGCCAGCAGATCGCGCTGGGGCTGGCAGACAACCTCGCCTACGCGGAGATCGCCAGGCGTCTCGACCGCCCGACCTCGACGGTCACGCGTGAGGTGATGCGGAACGGCGGCCCCACCGGCTATCGCGCCGACCTGGCCCACCGCGCCACCGAACGCCGCGTCCGACGGAGCCGACCGGCCGTACCCCGCGGGTCACAGGCGCCACCGCAGGCCCACGGGCGCGACGCCGAGGCCGTGGCCGCCTACGAGGAGACGCTCACCACCGTCCTCATGGCCTCGGGCCTGTCCAAGATGCCGGCCGGTGTGCTGACCTGCCTGTTCACCACCGACGCGGGCAGCCTCACCGCCGCCGAGCTCGTCCAGCGCCTCCAGGTCAGCCCGGCGTCCGTCTCCAAGGCGATCACGTTCCTCGAGGGGCAGGGCCTCGTGCGCCGCGAACGCGCCGAAGGCCGCCGCGAGCGCTACTTCGCCGACAACGACGTCTGGTACCAGTCGACCATCGCCAGCGCCCGGGCCAACGACCAGCTCGCCGAGACCGCACGGCAGGGCGTCGCCATCCTCGGTCCGCAGAGCCCCGCCGCCGCTCGTCTGGAGAACATCGCGCGCTTCCTCGACTTCATCAGCGAGAGCATCATCCGCGCCGCCGAACAGGCCCGCGAGGTCCTCCACACCAGGCCCGGGACAACCTCGAACGACACTGCCCAGCCAGGTCCATCTTCACGCTGATCCTCGCGGACGGCCGCAGTGGCGGGCGAGGCGCTCACATGAGGGAACTCGTCGCCGTTCAGCGTGTCGGGCGAGCCCGGTTGTAGCCGGCTTTCGGCATCCTGACCTGGTGTTTAGGCCTCCCGGGAGGGGTCCCGGACGGTCTACGCTTCACTGGGCGCGGACCCGACAAAAGGAGCACTCCATGGATCCCGAGAGCGGCACGCCCTCCGCAGACGGCGAGGCGAGCTCGCCCTACGTCGTCCGGCCGGCCGACGAGCCGTCCGACGCCGCGCCGTCCCCGGCGGGGCCGCCCGAGGATCCCTGGAGCTCCGTCACCGTGCGGCCCGAGCGCCCGACGGCCGACCGGCTCGCGGTGCTGCTCGGCAACGCGACCCTGCTCGGCCTCGGCTATGCGTTCCTGCGGCGGTGGGGGCTCGTCTGCACGGCGCTGGCCGGTACGGCGCTGCTGGTCGTCATCCTCGCGGCCGCTCCCGGATCGCCGGCCTGGTTGATAGTGCTCGCGGTGTGGTGGCTCGCGATGCTCGCGCACGGCTGGTGGCTCACGCGTGTGCGGCGTGGTGAGCCGACCGGGCGGCCGATGACGCTGCGCATCGTCGCGGGTGTGGTGGTCATGGCGCTGGTCGCGACCGTCGTCGGGCTGCGGATCGGCACGGCGCGGACGGTGGACGACGCCGCCGAGGCCCACGCGGCCGGCGACTGCGAGCGGGCGACCCAGCTGCTGGACGACATCGGCCCTGCTGACCGCGTGGTGAACGCCTCGAAGGCGCTCGACGGCGAGGCGGACCTGGAGACCTGCGGGCGGCTGCTGGGCGCCCTTCGGCTCGCCGAGCAGGACCCGCCGCAGTTGCTGGGGGCCGCAGCGGCGCTCCAGGTGTACATGGACGACCCGAGGGCGCTGTGGGCGGGCTCCGGGATCCGGCGTGCCGAGCTCCTGCTCGATGCCGCGTACGACGCCGGTTACGTCGACCAGGAGTCCCTGGAGGGCGGCTTTGCGCAGCTCACGACGACGCTCGAGGCCCACCCAGACCAGGCCGACCAGGTGTCGCAGACCGTCGAGGCCTTCCTGGCCGACCTCGCCGAGGACCCGGACAACTGCGCGGCCCGCGACGTCGTCGAATGGGTCGACGGGCAGGGCTGGGAGCCCCCGGCGCTCGCCGAGCCCGTCGCCGCGGCGTCGGACGAGGTGCCGAGGCGGGTCCTCGGGTGCGCCCGGGACCTGTCCGACGCGGACGAGCTGACGGCGTCGCGCCACACCTACGAGGCGTTCCTGCACGACTTCCGTGCGGACCACAGGGCAGACGAGGCCTCCGACGAGCTGTACGACGTGATCACGGGTATCCAGCGCAAGGAGGTACGGGGCCTGCTGACCGCCGGCCGGTACTGCGCCAACCCCTCTCCGTACCGGGGCGCCGAGCCGTACCAGCGCAGCGGCGGCAACCCGATGCGGGTCTACGGCATCCACCCGGAGGCGCACGACTTCCCGCGCTCCTGGATGGCGAACAGCATCGAGGACATGGTGCTCGTGGCCTGCGTCGACGGGCCCAAGGAGGGCTCGTACCAGGAGACCTGTGCGTACGAGAGCGACCTGGGCGTGTTCGGGGTCTCCGACGTCCGGTTCTACGCGAGCCGGTTCGACGTGAAGCTCTACGAGATCCGGACGGGCCGGCGGGTCGCGGCCTTCTCGGACGAGTTCGGGGAGCCCTGCCCGCCGAGCATCCTGGTCGAGTCGTACACCGGCATCTTCGTCCCGCCGGACAAGAAGCGGTCGTCGTTCACCTCCGCGGAGGTCCGCGGAATGTTCGAGGTCTACCAGAGCTGACGGGTCAGAGGTCTTCCAGGAGCAGGACGTCGGGTGGGACCAGGGTGCGGGTCTGCAGCAGCTCCGTGACCAGGTTGTGGTTGAGCATGTTGCCCACCGGCTCCCCGACCTCCTCGCGGGTCAGCCCGGGCACGCCCGCGCGCGACAGCCGACGTCGGACACCCGACACGAGGTGCTCCACGCGCTTGCCGCTCCACTGCTCCTCGGGCCGCAGCGCGCCGAGGTCGACGGCGACCTGCTGCCAGGTGGAGGGCTGCGGGTAGGCCTCGTGCAGCAGGTACTTCTGCGCGAGCGAGACCAGGGCCAGCCGTTCGTCGGCGCGGAGCTGCCACGGCTTGTCGCGCAGCGTCGTCGCGTCGGGCGCCGGCCGGGGCAGGCGCCCGTCCTCCCCGGCGACGTACAGCTCGAGCAGGTGCCGGCGTCGTGCCGTGCCGTTGACGAAGACGGGCGTGTACCCCGCGTCGACGGGGTAGGGGCCGTCCTCGGGGAACAGCGTCATGGAGCGGGGGAGCTGGAGCGCCCGGTTCCCGGTGTTGGTGAGCCACCACTGGCCGCCGCGGAACGTGACGGTGCCCTGGCTACGGCTGATCCGCAGATCGTCCTCGCCGACGCACACGTGCACCTCGGGACGGTTGCGCCCGAACACCACCGACCGCTCCTCGCGGGCCCCGAGCCGGACGCCGCCGGACACGGACAGGGCATAGATGGTGCCCGGCTCCGACGTCGGTATGCCGAAGGCCAGGCTCGCGTGGCTGGCGGAGAGCGGTTCCGTGCCCTCCGTCTGCGGGATGTCCGTCATGGCGATCTCCAAGTGTTCTGGTCGTCGCGAGCGTGGCACGCCGTCCCGGGGACCCCTCCCGACGCCACTCGGTCAGGACACCGCCGGAAGCCTCGCGGCCACCGGCTGCGCGATGTCCAGGAGGACGTCGCAGAGCTCGTCGACCGACTCGTCGCCGTCGGCCTCGAGGTGGAGCCGGACCAGCTCGGCGACGATGTCGCCGTCGCCGTCCGCGCTGACCGCCACGCGGTTCACGATGGACACCAGACACGACGTCGCGGTCCACGAGTCGCCCTCGTTGAACACCTCGTGCCCGCTGAGGACGAAGCGCTCGCCGCTGTCCTCCGAGAGCGGGTCGTTGAACTGGAACCGCGCGGTCAGCTCCTTGCCGTCGTCCGTCCCCCACTTGCACTCCCACTCGGCGAACCCGACGGTGGGCCGGTCGGCGACGACGCCGGGCAGCCGTTCGAGCGGCTCTCCGGCCAGCAGGTCGCACGCGCTCTGCGTGTAGAGCGACGCCGGGTCGGGGGTCCGCTCGCGGCGGGGGAGCTGTCCGTCGTTGAGCACGGTGGTGGCCTGGTTCACTGTCGCGTCGGCGAGGGCGCACAGGTCGTCGACCTCGCCCGCCTCCACCTCCGCGTCCAGCGAGATGTTGTAGTCGCCGCCGGGCAGGAAGAGCGCGCGGCTGCACTCCTCGGGCATGTCGTCTTCCTCGTCCACCACTGTGATCCCGCCGACCCGTCGGTTCGGCTCGGCGGGATCCTCGTTGTTGTGCCAGATCTTGGCGCTGACCGCGGTCACGGCGGAGTCGTTGCTCGTCACGACGACGTCGCAGCGGTTGAGCTCGGCATGGTCGGTGCGGACCCGGGTAAGGCCGAACGCGCCGAGCGCCTCTACGTCGAGGAGCGCGCACGGGTCGGCGGTCACCGGGTCGCCGATGATGCCGTCGCTCTCTCCCGCCACGCTCGGGGCGGGGGCGTTCGCGGCGCCGTCGATGCTGCCCGTGCTCGCTTCCACACCGGGCGTGTCGCCGCGGTCAAGGGCGATCCAGACGGCGGTGGAGATCGCGGCAACCAGCACGACGGCGGCGCCGACCGCCGCGAGGACCCATCGGGGGCGCCGGGGCACTCCGCTCGGCTCCGGCCCGACGCCCGCCGTCGGGTCGCCGGCCAGGATCGCCAGCTCCTGGCGCGCCTCCCGGAGGCGCGGCCGTTCGCCGGGCTTCTTGGCCAGCATCCGCAGCATGACGGGCGCCATGCCGCCGGCCCTCGTGGGCGGCCTGACCTCCTCGGAGACCGTCTTCCACAGCAGGGCGTGCGCGTTGTCGTCGCCGAACGGCGTGGTGCCTTCGAGCGTGTGGTACAGGGTCGCGCCGAGCGACCAGACGTCGGCGGCCTCGGTGAACCGCCCGCCCTTGGCCACCTCGGGCGCCAGGTAGCCGGGGGTCCCGGTGAGCGCGCCCGTTGCGGTGACCGTCTCGTCGTTGTGCAGCGGGCGGGAGATGCCGAAGTCGGCGAGCTTCGCGAACCCGTCGTCGGTCACCAGGATGTTCGCGGGCTTTACGTCCCGGTGCAGTACCCGGTGCGCGTGCACCGCCTCGAGGCCGCCGGCGAGCTGGGCGCCGTAGCGGGCGGCCTCCTCCACCGATACCCGCCCGATCTCGGAGAGCGGCCGGCCGGCCACGTACTCCATGACCACCCACACCTCGCCGCCGTCGTCGACCACGTCGGACACGGCGACCACGTGCGGGTGGTTGATCCGAGAGAGGGTCTCGGCCTCGCGGCGGACCCGGTCGGCGCCGCTGTCGTCGCCGTCGTACCGCGTGCGCTTGAGCGCGACCGGCCGCTCGTGCAGCTTCAGGTCGGCGGCGCGCCACACCTCTCCGTGGCCGCCTGACCCGAGGCGATCCTCGAGCCGGTACCGGCCGCCCACGATCTGCCCGGTGTGCACGTGTCGTTCTCCCCCTGCTGGACTGACAAGGCCCATCCATGCTTTGTGCTGGAACGACGCTAGTGCACGGTGATCGGGGAGAACAGGGGGTGAAGTCAGGTTTCGGGAGGGGTCCCGAGCCCGGGCCGCTACGCCCGGATCGAGGTGCTACGCCCCCGGGTAGACCAGGCGCACCGTCTGGAGCACGTGCACGCACAGCGCGCCGGACTCGTCGGTCACCCTGACCTCGACGAGGACCTGCTTGCTGCTCGACCTGATCGGCACGGCCGTGGCGGTGGCCTGCCCCGCGACGGGGCGCAGGAAGTGAGTGGTGGAGTCGACGGTGGCGGGCAGGGCGCCCGGCTCACCGTTGACCGAGGCGCAGACGGCGGCCGTGCCGTCGGCCAGCCCCATCAGTGCCCCACCGTGCAGGCCGCCGCCGACGGTGGACAGGGGCTGCGAGTACGGCAGTCGCCCGACGACGGCCTCCGGCGTGATCTGGTCGAGCTCGACGCCGAGCGTCTTGACGAACGGCGCTGCCGCGTAGACCTCGTCCGGGGTGAGCGTCATGGGGTTCCTCTCGAAGATGTCCTTGTAGAGATCTCTCTCTAGAGACGGAACTCTAACGACGCGCTGGAGTACCGTCAACGCATGCCCCGCCCGACCCACGACACCTCGGTGATCCTCGACGCGGCCGGCCGGATCCTCGGCGAGGGCGGGCTCGCGAAGGTCACGATGGCGGCGGTCATCCGCGAGGCCGGCGTGCCGAGCGGCTCCCTCTACTACCGGTTTCCCGACCGTCCAGCGCTGCTCGCCGCTCTGTGGAACCGTGCGATCGAGAGCTACCACCGCGACGCGTACCCGCTGTTCGAGGGAGACCCGGTCGAGGCGGCTGCCGCGCTCGCCGCCTACACCGTGCGGTGGTGCCAGGCCGAGCCGGCCCACGCGCACGTGCTGCTCGCGGGCCGCTCGCGGTTCGACGCCGAGGCCTGGCCCGAGGCGGCCCGCGAGACCGAGTCGGCCGAGAGCGGGCGCTGGAACGAGGCGATCCGCGGTCTGACCCGTCGGGTTCGCGCCAAGACGTCGGTGACGACCACCGAGCTCCTCCTGGTCGTCGTCGACCTGCCCTATGCCGCGGTGCGGCGGTACCTGAGCGGCGACAAGCCGATCCCGGCGGACCTCCCGGGCGTGGTCGCCGGGATCGTCCGGACGTCGCTGCGCTGACATCCGGGGCGAACGTCCGGCGGCCTCCCGGTCATGCTCCTGTCGGTGCGTCCAGCTCGAACGTCGCCGGATCCGTGGCGACGCCGTTGATCTGGAGCGTGACGGCGTGCGGGCCCGGGTAGTAGCGGCGCGTCGTGATCGGCCGGAACGAGTGCTCGCGGCTGATCTCGACCTGCTCGCCCGGGTCGAGCGTCCGGGTGGTCAGCTTGAAGGTCTTGGTGGTCTGCGAGCCGTTGGCCTTCTGGTGGTGCACCACATAGTCGATGGACAGCCGGGCCTGCTCCGCGCCGACGTTGCGGACCGCGGCGGTGAACCGGACCGTGCCGCCGAACGGCACCTGGGCGGCGTCGAGCACCGGGCCGTCGATCTCGAGGGACGCCGGGCCGAACCCGAGCAGCCCGAGGGCGCCCGGGTGCCCGCGCTTGACCAGGGTGCGGAGGGCGTGCCGGACGAGGCCCGGCGTCGTCGTGGCGGGGTCCGCGAGCCAGCGCCCGGCCGTGGCGACCACCAGCTCGGGGTGGTCGCGGCTGAGGTCGTTGAGGTGGTTGGCGACCGAGCGGCGCACGTAGTCGCTCTCGTCCCGGTACAGCCCGTCGAGGATCGGCACCGTCACCCCGGGGCGGGTCAGGATCTCCGGCACGCGGACGGCCCATGGCAGGTACGGCCGGGTGCCCTCGCTGGCCAGGCGGCGGACGTCGACGTCGTCCGACCCGGTCCAGGCCGTGGCGATGCCGATGGCGCGGTCCAGGTCCTGCCGCAGGAGGGTGCGGACTGCGAACTCCGCGGTGAGGCGGCCGGTGAGATCGGCCAGGAGCGCCATCGCGTCGTCGAAGGCTGCATCGGTGCTCTCCTCGACCGCCCTGGCCGCGACGGCGCTCGTCACGGGCCAGATCAGCCAGCCGCCGAACGGCGCGCTGCCGTCGCGTGCGGTCCGCACCACCCGGGCGAGGTCCTCGTAGCCGCCCGGCAGGTCGGCGAGGAGCGCGTCCCGCAGGAGGTCCGCCCGCTCGCGCAGCGAGAGGTCGCCGAGCCGGCCGGCGGTCTCGGGCAGCACCCGCAGGGCGGTGTCCGGGGCGGCCGCGCGCACGGCGACGGTCAGGGCCGTGGCCGTGCTGTCACTGATGAGCTGCTCGGCGAACGGCATGGGGCTCCTTGGGTTGTTCGAGGGTGAGTGTCAGAGGCTCGGGTCACCATGGTGACCCGAGCCTCTGACACTCACCCTCGCCGTTCCGGCCGGAGTGCGGTCAGCCGATCGTGACGTCGACGGTCACCGCGATGTTGCCGCGCGTGGCGTTCGAGTACGGGCACACGGTGTGTGCGGTCTCGACCAGCTGGTCGGCCGTGGCCTGGTCCACGCCGGCGAGCTCGACGTGCAGCGCTGCGCTCAGGCCGTACCGGCCGCCGTCCAGCGCGTTGAGGCCCACCTCGGCGACGACGGCGGAGTCAGTGAACTTCACCTTCTGCGCGGCGGCGACGGCCTTGAGCGCGCTGTGGAAGCACGCTGCCCAGCCGGCGGCGAACATCTGCTCGGGGTTGGTGCCACCACCGGGGCCGCCCATCGCCGTCGGGATGGCCAGCTTGAGGTCCAGCGCGCTGTCGTCGGTCACGACGTGGCCTCCGGCGCGGCCGTCCCCGGTGGACGTCGCGATCGCTGTGTAGACGCTGTCAGCCATGTGTGCTCCTTCTATGGGACCGGGGCCCGAGCGCCCCGACCAGGTAGACGAACTAGTACGTCTACCGTACGCACCAAGAGGCCGCCGGCACAACCAGCAGATCTGTGACCGGCGCGACTACCGGCCCGCGTCGATGACCGCGAAGATCGCGCGCTCCAGCGCGTCGCCGACCCGGGACGGTTCGCCGAGGTAGCCGGAGAGCATGGCGCCGTCGCGCAGCATCATCAGCTCGTCGGCCGCCTGCTCGGCGTCGGCCACGTCCAGCTGCGCGAGCATCGCGGTGAAGCTCTCCCGGTACCAGGCGCGGTGCTCGGCGACGACCTTCCGGACGGGGCTGTCCGGGTCGGCGTACTCGGCAGCCGCGTTGATGAACGAGCAGCCCCGGAAGCCCGGCCGGCAGATCGCGGAGCCGATGCCCGCGGCGAACCGCCGGAACGCCTCGGCCGCGTCGCCGGCGGACTCGCGCACCCCGTCGAGCGCCGCGCGCTCCCAGGCCGCCTGCCGCTCCAGGTAGGCCACCACCAGGGTGTCCTTGGTGCGGAAATGGCGGTAGAACGTGACCTTCGTGATCCCGGCGCGCTCGATGATCTTGTCGGCGCTGACCGCGCGGATCCCTTGGGAGTAGAACAGCTCGGTCGCCGCGTCGAGGATGCGGTCCCGCGTCGAGAGGGCCGTCGTGGCGCCCATCTCGTCACCTGCTCCCGTGCTCGTCCCGGATGATCTGACGGACCAGTCTACTCGGAGGTGTACTGACGGGTTCGTCTACCTCCCTTCCGGGCCCCGAGGCCGTTTACCGCCTGTTGGGCTTCCCGTCACCTCAGGGTTCCCACCTGGTCGTCCGGTGGGGGAGAATGTGACCCGTGGTTATCCGGAACGCCCGATTCGTCCCGCACCACCGACCTGCGTCCGCCGCGGCTCTGCTCGCGGCAACCGCCCTCGTCCTGGCCGGCTGCACGGTGCCGACAGCCGAGGGCGTCGACGGCAAGACGGGGGAGAGGTTTCAGGTCCGTGAACCGTCCGGGCCGGCCCTGGTGCTCGACTCGACCGACCCCGCGGAGCTGGCGCTCACGGCGAGCCAGGCCTTCTTCCACGCCTCCCCGGTCGCGGTGATCGCCTCGGCCGAAGACGCCGACGCGCGCTCGACCGCCGCGGCCACCGGCGCCGCCGTCGCCGCACCGGTGCTGCTCACCGACGGTGGCGTCTCGGACACCAACGTCGTCGCCGAGCTCGAGCGGCTCGGCGCGGGCACCGTCGTCGTCGTCGGCGGCGAACAGGCTGTCGCGGAGGTGGGGAGCGCCGTTGGCGAGGCCAAGGTCGTCCGCTTCGACCCCGGCGCGCTGAGCGCGGCCGCCGAGGCCGCGGCCTCGGCGGGGCGCGGTGACGACGAGGAGAAGCAGGACGACGCCGAGGTCGAGATGCCCACCGCGGACCGCCTCGACGAGGCCGACGTGACCGGCCTGCGCGCGGAGATCCCCGACGTCACCGACCCCCGCCTGCTGCAGGAGATCCTGGTCGCCGTGGACCCGAAGCTGGGCCAGGAGGCGGCCATCGGCACGGCCCTGGCCGCCGGTGCAGTCCCGGTCGACGTCCCCGGCGGCGACGTCGCCGCCCACGCCGAGACCGTGAAGTCGATCCGCGCGCTGAAGCCGCTCGGCGTCGTCGGCATCGGTGGCGACTTCGGCTCGTCCGAGGACCTCGGCTGGCAGGTGGCGGTGGCGACGTCCGGCGCTACGTTGCCGGACGGCTCGCTGCGGCTGTTCCCCGGCCGGTACGTGTCGACGTCGTACGCCGTGCCCGCCGGCGTGGCGGACCCGGCAGCGGACGCCGCCCGCGCCGTGGACGCCGCCGCCACCAACGGCGAGGTGCTGGACGGCGCGCCCCTCGTCACCGTCACTGCGAGCGTGCGGTCCGGACTGGCGGGGGACGACGGCGACTACGTCGACGAGCAGCCGCTGGAGCTGATCACGCCGGCGGTCGAGGCGATCCGGGGTGCCGGGCAGCTCGTGCTGCTCGACGTCGCCCCGGGCAACCAGCCGCTGGCCGCGCAGCTCGACGACCTGGAGCCGCTGCTGTCGCAGCCGGGCGTGGGCCTCTCCGTGCACCCGGAGTTCCGCGCGGCCGGCAACGGCGCGGACACCGGCGCCGTCCCCGTCGCGGAGCTGCAGGCGGTCGTGGACCGGCTCGCGAAGATCGCCACCGCGCGGGGGTTGCCGCAGATCATGCTGGAGGTGCACCAGTCGACGGCCGCGTCCGTCGTCGACCGGGCGGACCTGGCGATCCCGCCGCAGGTCGCGGTGGTTTTCACCGCCGCGGGCCCGGGCGAGGGCCAGGCCACTGCCGACGGCGTCTGGGCCGACGTCGCGAGCGACCTCCCCGCCCACACGTTCCTCGGCTGGTCCGCTCCGAGCGCGGTGCCCGCCGACGCAACGAGCATCCTGCCCACCGAACCTCTGCTGGGCCTGGTCTCCGCAGGCTGAACCTGCCAAACTTCGGGGCAACCATCGGAGCGAAGGAGCCCTAACAATCGTGACTACCGTGAGCAGCAGCGCGGGCATCGTTGCCGACGCCGTCATCCCCGTACCTGTCGAGCTCGAGCCGCGGGAGGGGGTGCTGGACCTCGCGACCGTCACCGTCGGCGCGCCCGACGACGCGACCGCGCGCGTGGCGGGCGAGCTGCTCACCACGGCGGGTGCCGTAGTGGTGGCGGACGGCGGCGTGCCGGTCGTCCTGACGCCCGACCCCGCCGCGGGCCCCGAGGGCTCGCAGAACCCCGAGCGCTACACGCTGACCGTGACCGCCGACGGCGTGACCGTCGCGGCGCCCGAGCGCTCCGGCCTGCTGCACGGCGTGCGGACCCTGCGGCAGCTGATCAACGCGGGCCGACCGCTGGGCGGGCAGGACGAGGCGGGCCGCGGGGAGACGGGTGCACCGCTCGAGGTGGGCGCCGTCGTCGTGCGGGACGAGCCGCGGTACCCGTGGCGCGGGCTGATGCTCGACGTGGTGCGGCACTGGTTCGGGCCCGCGGACCTGCGGGCCGTCGTGGACCTCGTGGGCTCGTACAAGATGAACCGCCTGCACCTGCACCTGACCGACGACCAGGGCTGGCGCCTGGAGATCCCGTCGCGGCCCGCGCTGACGGAGAAGTCGTCGCAGGGCGCCGTCTCGGGCGCGCCCGGCGGGTTCCTCAGCGCCGACGAGTACCGCGAGCTGCAGGAGTACGCGGCCGAGCGGGAGATCGTGATCGTGCCGGAGATCGACGTGCCCGGGCACGTCAACGCGGCCACCCACGCCTACGGCGAGCTCACGCCGTCGGGCGAGGCGACCCACTCCTACGACGGGACAGAGGTCGGGTTCTCGGCGCTGCAGATCGACCTGCCCGGCACCGAGCCGTTCCTGCGGGACGTGTTCACCGACGTCGCGCGCATGACGCTGGGGCCGTGGGTGCACTTCGGCGGCGACGAGGTGCACACCATGGGGGCGGCTGAGTTCGGCCGGTTCGTGGTGCTGTGCCAGGAGATCATCACGGGGGCGGGCAAGACGCCCGTCGCCTGGCAGGAGGCCGCCGGCTCCGCGCACGGCGACCAGTCCGCCGTGGCGGCGCTGCACGGCGAGCAGGCGCCGGGCGAGGCGCCGGACGCCGGCGTGGGCGACGAGGAGCCCGTACTGGTCAACCCGGGCACCGTGCTGCAGCTCTGGGACACCCGCCCCGACCCGGCGCCGTTCCTGCGCGCCGCGCAGGCCGGCGCGAAGTTCGTGATGTCCCCGGCCGACCGGGCCTACCTCGACATGAAGTACACGCCCGAGCACCCGCTGGGCCTGGCGTGGGCCGGATTCGTCGAGCTGCGGGACTCCTACGACTGGGACCCCGCCGCCGTCATCGAGGGCCTGCCGGAGTCCGCCGTCGAGGGCGTGTCGGCAGCGCTCTGGACCGAGACCATCCTGAACCGCGACGACCTGTTCTCGATGCTGCTGCCCCGCCTCGCCGCGGTGGCCGAGGCCGCCTGGTCGCGGCCCGGCGGCAAGGACTGGGAGTCGTTCCGGTCCCGGGTAGCGGTGGAGGCGGGCGCCTGGCGCCGCGACGGCGCGACCTACCACCCGACCCCCCAGATCGACTGGTGACCCTCCCCGTCGTTGAGTGCCGGCTAGCTAGTGGAGCCTGCGAATAGCCGGCACTCAACGACCCGGGCGGGGCGGGCGGGCCGCGAGGGCCGCCGCATAGAGGTCGCGCTTGGGGACGCCCGCGGCGTCGGCCACCTCGGCGACCGCGGCCTTGAGCCGCTCGCCCTGGGCGACCCGCTCGAGGACCTCGCTCACGACGTCGTCCACGCTGGCCTGCACCGCCGGCGCCCCGCCGACGACTACGCAGATCTCGCCACGGAGCTGCTCGGCCGCTGCGCGCTCCGCGAGGTTCGCGAGGGGGCCGCGCAGCACCTCCTCGTAGGTCTTGGTGAGCTCCCGCGCGACGGCGGCCGGCCGAGCCTCCCCGAACGCGACGGCCATGGCGCCAAGCGTCTCCGCGATCCGGTGCGGCGCCTCGAAGAACACCATGGTGCGCGGCTCGGCGGCCAGCGCCTTGAGCGTCCTGGCGCGGTCCCCGGCCTTGCGCGGCAGGAAGCCCTCGAACGTGAACCGGTCGGTCGGCAGGCCGGAGAGCGCCAGCGCCGTCAGCACCGCGCTCGGCCCCGGTGCGGCGGTGACGCGCAGGTCGCGCTCGATCGCGCGCTCCACTATGCGGTACCCGGGGTCGGAGACGGACGGCATGCCGGCGTCGGTCACGACCACCACGGTGCCGCCCCCGGCGACGACGTCGAGCAGCTCGTCCGCGCGGGCCGTCTCGTTGTGCTCGTGATAGCTGGTGACCTTGCCGCGCACCTCGACGCCCAGCCGTCCGGCCAGCCCGTGCAGGCGGCGGGTGTCCTCGGCGGCGACGACGTCGGCGTCGGCCAGCAGGCGGACCAGCCGGGGCGATGCGTCCTCCGTGTTGCCGATCGGGGTGGCGGCCAGGACGAGAGAGCCGGCCTCGGGCGCGGGCCCAGGAACCGGGGACGGGTCGGTCATGGACCACAGGGTCCCACGCTCTATGCTGGCCCGGTGTCTCAGCAGCCTGACGCCACAAGAGCGCATCTCGCCGCAGCGCAGCAGGCTCTGCCCGGAACGTACGGCGCGCACGTGCGCCGCGAGGCCGTGGGCGCTCGGATGACGCCCACCGGGTCGTTCCCGACCGTTGCGCCGCCTGAACCGCCCGTGCGCGACCGCCTCCTGCGCGACCTGCTGGGCGAGCGCCGCCTCGCCCTCGGCCGGCGCGTCTCGGACCGGTTCTGGGCCGTGGTCGGCGCGCTCGTCGTGACGGCGATAGCGGCGGGCGCGCGGCTGTGGGAGCTGGGCCGCCCGGGCAAGCTGGTCTTCGACGAGACGTACTACGTCAAGGAGGGCTGGTCGCTGGCCAGCCTCGGCTTCGAGGCCGCGTGGCCCGACAAGCCCAACCCGGCGTTCGAGGCGGGTGACGTCAGCTCGTACAAGACCGACGAGGCCGAGTACGTGGTCCACCCGCCCGTCGGCAAGTGGATGATCGCCATCGGGATGCGCCTCATGGGCGGGGCCGAGAACCCGATGCACTGGCGCATCGCCAGCGCCGTGATCGGCATCCTGGCCGTGCTCCTGATCGCGCGGATCGCCCGGCGCATGTTCTCGTCCACCCTGCTGGGCCTGGTCGCGGGGCTCCTGCTCGCGGTCGACGGCGAGGCGATAGTTCACTCGCGCACCGGCCTGCTGGACCAGTTCCTCATGTTCTGGGTGCTCGTCGCGTTCGGCTGCCTGGTGCTGGACCGCGAGTGGGCCAGACGAAGGCTCGCGGACCGGGTGGCGCAGATCGTGGAGGCGGGCGGGGCGATCGGGCAGTACGGGCCGCGGCTCGGCTTCCGCGGGTGGCGGTTCGCCGCGGCCGTCTCGCTGGGTCTGGCGTGCGGGGTCAAGTGGTCGGGCCTCTACTTCGTAGCGGCGTTCTGCCTGCTCACCGTGGTCTGGGACCTCATGGCGCGCCGCACCGCGGGCATCGGGCGCTGGTGGGAGGACGCCACGGTGGTCGACGCCGTCCCCGCCGCCCTGGTCATGCTGCCCACCGTGGTCGTGGTGTACATCGCGTCGTGGTCGGCCTGGTTCGCGCACCCGAAGTCGTACCTGCGGGACTGGGCCGTGGTGAACGGCGTGACGCCGCCGGGCTGGTGGCCCGACTGGGGCTGGGCGCAGGGCGGATGGGAGGCCGGGCGGTCGCTGTGGGAGTACCACCGCATGATGTGGGACTTCCACACGGGCCTGGACTCGGAGCACAACTACGCGTCGCACCCGCTGGGCTGGATAGTGCAGTGGCGTCCGACGTCGTTCTTCTGGGAGAAGTTCGCGCCCGGCCAGGGGCCCTGCCCCGCCGACTCCGTCGGTGACTGCGCCCAGGCGGTGACATCGCTCGGCAACCCGCTGCTGTGGTGGCTGGGCGCGCTCGCGATCCCCGTGGCGCTGGTGCTCGTGATCCGGTACCGCGACTGGCGCGGCACCGCCGCCCTCGCGGGCATCGCCGCGGGCTGGCTGCCCTGGTTCCTGTACTCCTGGCCCCTGGCGGACCGCACCATCTTCACGTTCTACTCGATAGTGTTCACGCCGTTCGTGATCCTGACGCTCGTGTATCTCCTTGCGGTCGGGGTCGAACGGACGCCGCGCAGGAGCGCGGACCGGCGGATAGTGGTCTGGCTGGCCGCCGTGCTGGTGGTGCTGATCGTCGGCGTGAGCGTGCTCTACTACCCGATCTGGACCGCGATGCCTGTGCCCTACGAGTACTGGCAGCGGCTGATGCTGCTCCCGAGCTGGATCTAGCCCGGCGGGTCAGACGTACAGGTCACCGGAGTGTCCCGAGCGTGTGACCACGGATCAGACGGCCGAGGAGTCGCGGAGCTCCACGCCCGCGGCGGTCAGCTCCTTCTCGGCGACCTCGCCCTGCGCCGCGGAGACCGGGATCGTCAGGTCCGTCAGCACCCGGGCGTGCAGGCCCGCGCGGCGGGCGTCCAGCGCGGTGTGCTTCACGCAGTGCGACTCCACGAGGCCCACGACGTCGACGGCGGTGACCCCGGCGTCCGACAGGACCGTCGCGAGGCTCCGGCCATGCTCGTCCGCGCCGTCGAAGCCGGAGTACCCGTGCGAGTACTGGCCCTTCTTCAGCCGGGCGTCCGGGCTGAGGTCGGCAAGCGCCGGGTGCAGCTCGGCGTTGGGGGAGCCCGCGATGCCGTGCGGCGGCCACGAGTCCACGAAGTCGGGGTTCTCGCTGAAGTGCTCGCCCGGGTCGATGTGCCAGTCCTGCGTGGTCACCACCGTCGTGTACCGGTCCCGGTGGGCCGCGGCGTAGGCCGCGACGCGGTGCGCGATCTCGTTCGCGCCCTCGGTCGCGAGCTCACCTCCCTCACAGAACGTGGGCTGCACGTCGACGACGACGAGCGCCCGGCGCTCGATCCCGGACTCGGTAAGACTCATACGCCCCACTCTGCCACCGTGATTGGTGAGATGGCAGCCCACGCCGCCCGCCTGTCCGTCCGCCCGCTCCGTGACGACCCCAACACACTGCACGCGACACCCCGACGATGGGATGCAGTGTGTAGGGGTCGCTGGTGGCCGCCCGTGACGGAGCCGTGGGCCAGCCCTCGGAGTGCCCATCACCCGGCGAAATACCGACCACTCGGGGGCGCACGGTGCTTGGATGGGGCGGTGGATGAGATTGCTGTACGCGCCCCTGGCATCGCCGTTGCGGGGGCCCTTGGGGTAGCCCTGCTGCTGGCCGGCTGCACCGGCTCGCCCGACCCGGGCGTCGTGTCGCCGAGCCCGACAGACTCGGCGAGCGCGGCGGCGTCGGACGACCCCTGGGACGGGGCGGTGACGGCCGAGACCGAGGCGGTGGCGGAGGGGCTCCCGGTCCCCTGGGGCATGGCCCCGCTGCCGGGTGGTCGGTTCCTCGTCACGATGCGGGACGACGCGGCGCTCGCGGTAGTGCACCCGAGCGGCGACGTCGAGCCGCTGGACGCGTCGGGGGACGCGCAGGAGCTGGCCGATCAGACCGTGCCCGACGGCGAGGGCGGCCTCCTCGGCGTCGCCGTCGACCCGGACGACGCCGGGCCCATGTTCACCGTCTTCCTGTACCGCACGGGGGAGCAGGACAACGCAGTGCTGCGCGCGGAGCTGGACCTCGACGGCATGGAGCTGCGCGACCTCACGACGATCCTCGACGGCATCCCGAGCGCGTCCAACCACAACGGGGGCCGTCTCGCGCTCGGGCCGGACGGATACCTGTACGTCACCACGGGCGACGCCGGGGACACCGCGAACGCGCAGGACCCGGAGTCGCTGGGCGGCAAGATCCTGCGCATCACGCCCGACGGCGAGCCGGCGCCCGGCAACCCGGACGCCGGCTCGCCGGTGTGGTCCCTGGGACACCGCAACGTGCAGGGCCTGGGTTGGGACGCGAGCGGGCGGATGTTCGCGAGCGAGTTCGGGCAGGACCAGCTCGACGAGCTCAACGTCATCGAGCCGGGCGGCAACTACGGCTGGCCCGACGTCGAGGGCCCGGGCGAGGGGTTCGAGCCGCCGCCGGGCGTGACCTTCACGGACCCGGTGGCGTGGTGGCCGACGTCGGAGGCGTCGCCGTCGGGCATCGCCGTCACCGAGGAGGCCGTCTACCTGGCGTCGCTGCGCGGGGAGCGCCTGTGGCGCGTGCCGCTGCTCGGCACCGCGTCGGACGTGGCGGACGGGGAGAGCCCGGGCTTCGGGGAGCCGCAGGCGCTGCTGGAGGGCGAGTTCGGCCGGCTGCGTGCGGTCCACGCGGGGGCCGACGGCGAGCTGTACGTGCTGACGAACAACACGGACGGCCGGGGCACGCCGAGTGCCGAGGACGACCGGCTGCTGCACGTCACGCTGACGCCGGCGGGGTGATCCTGGGAGCCGCACGTACAGTTGCAGACGACTAGGGCTGTGGATAATCTGGTCGGCGAGAACGGGGCCCGTCGTAGGCTCGAAGCATCGTAAGAATCGGAAGGGGTGAACAGGATGTCCGCAGATCCCGGCGCGCACCGGAGGGTGCCGCGCAGCTTCGTCTACGCCGACCACATCCCGTACGTCACCCCGGAGTCATTGGATGATCTGCGGGGGCCGAAGCGCGGCGTTGTTCGCGTCTGGCCACCGATCTCTACGGCACCTGACCCTGTGTACGACGTGGACGATCCGGCGCAGCGCTGGAGCCTGTACAGCGCGACGGTCCGCGACGGCATCGCGCGTGATCACGTCCAGATCCTCGATCGGCGATTCCTGCTCGAGCTCTGGCCCGAGCTGAACCTGCCGATACGGTGCCGAGCGATCTGGGAGAGCAAGTTCCCGGAGCTCGCGGCTCGAAGCATGGCGAGAACGGCCTGATGCGCCCGTTCCACGACCGCCTCGCCCGGATCGGGCTCGAGGCGGTGGAGAAGTATGGGTTCGTGCTCGCGGGCGGTTACGCGATCTCGGCAAACGGCATGGGGGATCGACCGTCATCTGACGTCGACCTCTTCACCGATCTCGGCGACCCCGAGCAGTTCGCAGAGGCGGTCGAAGCGCTCCGCCATGCGTTCCGAGTGGACGGGCTCGTGGTAACCGACAACCGGATCGGTCCCACGTTCGCCGACCTGCGGGTTGTTGACGAAGCCACGGAGACCTGGAGCGACATCCAGCTCGGGTGGGACTACCGCGAGTTCCCGCCGCGAATGCTCGAGATCGGCCCCGTGCTCGACCCACGCGATGCCGTGGCGAACAAGATGGGGGCGCTCTGGTCGCGTGGTGAGGCGCGTGACTACATCGACATCCACACGGTCCTTGAGTCCGGCCGCTTCACCCGGGTGGACGTCCTTGCAATGGGCGACCAGATCGAGGCCGTTCCCCTGGACCGACGCATGCTTGCGGAGAGGTTTCGGCAGGCCGGCCGGTTCTCTGCCGCGGACTTCGCCCAGTACGACGTCGGCTCGGTGCAGCGCATCGCGATCGTCGAAACCTTCCTCGACTGGGCCGACGAGGTCGACCCCGCAGTAGTGCGCTGACCCGCCCCGCCGCCGTCGGGCAGCGGCTGTGGATAACGCACGGCTCGCCATCGCCGCGCAACTACCATTGACGTCATGCCGGAAGCCGAGAAGACCTTCTACCTCACGACGCCGATCTACTACGTGAACGACGCCCCCCATATCGGGCACGCGTACACGACGGTCGCTGCCGACGTCGTGACGCGCTGGCACCGCCAGCGCCAGGAGAGCGTCTGGTTCCTCACCGGGACGGACGAGCACGGCGAGAAGGTGCTGCGCACCGCCGAGGCGAACGGCGTGACCCCGCAGGACTGGGCGGACCGGCTCGTCGAGACGGCGTGGAAGCCGGTGCTCAAGACCCTCGACGTGCGCAACGACGACTTCATCCGCACCACGCAGGAGCGGCACGAGACCTCGGTGCAGGCGTTCCTGAAGGACCTGTACGACAAGGGCGAGATCTACGAGGGCGCCTACGAGGGCCCGTACTGCGTGGGCTGCGAGGAGTACAAGCTCCCGGGCGAGCTGATCGACGGGACCGGTGACTTCGCGGGGCTCAAGCTGTGCCCCATCCACGGCACGCCCGTCGAGATGCTCTCGGAGCAGAACTACTTCTTCAAGATGAGCGCGTACGCGGACCGGCTGATCGCGCTGTACGAGGAGCACCCCGAGTTCGTGCAGCCGGCGTCGGCCCGCAACGAGGTCGCCAGCTTCGTCAAGCAGGGCCTGCAGGACCTGTCGATCTCGCGCTCGACGTTCGACTGGGGCGTCCCGATCCCGTGGGACTCCTCGCACGTGCTGTACGTGTGGTTCGACGCGCTGCTGAACTATGCCACGGCCGTCGGCCTCGACAGCAGCGACCCCGAGCGCAAGGAGCAGTTCGCGCGGACCTGGCCGGCCGACGTGCACCTCGTCGGAAAGGACATCCTGCGGTTCCACGCAGTGATCTGGCCGGCGATGCTCATGGCGGCGGGCCTGCCGCTGCCGAAAACCGTCTTCGCGCACGGCTGGCTCCTGGTGGGCGGCGAGAAGATGAGCAAGTCCAAGCTCACGGGCATCGCGCCGTCGGACATCATCGACACCTTCGGGTCGGACGCGTTCCGCTACTACTTCATGCGGACCATCGCGTTCGGCGGCGACGGCTCGTTCTCCTGGGAGGACATGACCGCCCGGTACAACGGCGAGCTCGCCAACGGGTTCGGGAACCTCGCGTCCCGGACCGCGGCGATGATCGGCAAGTACTTCGGCGGCTCGCTGCCCACCCCGGGAGAGCTGACCGACGCCGAGACCGGCCTCGCCCAGGTCGCGGCCAAGGCGGTGGCCGACGCCGAGGCGGCGATCGACCGGCTGGCCATCCACGACGCGGTGTCGGCGGTGTGGACCCTCGTGGACGCCACGAACGGCTACCTCGCCGACACGCAGCCGTGGAAGCTCGCGAAGGAGCCCGGCGAGCTCGACGAGACCGGCGCGGGGGTCGACGGCGGACGCCTCGCGACGTCGCTCGTCACGGCCACGGAGGCGCTGCGGTCGCTCGCGGTGCTGCTCAACCCGATCACGCCGAAGGCGGCGGCCGGGCTCTGGGAGCTGCTCGGTGCGGAGGCCTCGCTGGGGGCGCTCGACGCGCAGCCGCTCGACGGCGCGGCGATGTTCGGGGTGCTGCCCGCGGGCGCCACCGTGACGAAGGGCGCCGCCCTGTTCCCGCGCCTCGACGACCCGGCGGTCTGAGCGACCAGAAGATGGCAAAGCGCACCCGCGAGCGCGGATTTCCGGCCGACCCGGATCCGCTGCCCGTCCCCGTCGTGGACAACCACACCCACCTCGACCACATCGCAGCGGTCCTGCCCAGCAAAGGGCCAGACGGCGAGCCGGGTGGTTACGCCTGGCCGCCGTCCATCACCGACCACCTGGCCCGCGCGGCGGCGGCAGGAGTGGACCGCGTGGTCCAGGTCGGCTGCGACCTCCCCTCGGCCCGCTGGACAGCCGACCTGCTCGCCTCGTTGAGCGCAGGGTATTCGCGGGGCCCGGGACCGGATGCCCCACACATACCCAGCACCCGACGAGGGGCTCAGGTGTTGGGGGCCGTTGCCGTTCATCCGAACGAAGCGACCCTGCATGCCGGCGTCGACGAGGTGGGGCCCGACGGGCTCACCCCCGCGTTCGAGGAGCGCCACACCGTGGGCCTCTCCGATGCGATCGCTGAGATCGCGGACCTCGCCAAGAGCAACGACCGTATCCGCGCGATCGGCGAGACCGGCATGGACCTGTTCCGCACGGGCCCGCGCGGCGAGCAGGCCCAGCGGGACGCCTTCCGCGCGCACATCGCCCTGGCCAAGGAGCTGGGCCTGGCCCTGCAGATCCACGACCGGGACGCGCACGCCCAGGTCATCGAGGTCCTGCTGGCCGACGGCGCGCCCGAGCGCACCGTCTTCCACTGCTACAGCGGCGACGCCGAGATGGCCCGCGTCTGCGCCGAGCACGGCTGGTACCTGTCGTTCGCCGGCCCGGTCACGTTCAAGGCCAACAACCACCTGCGTGCGGCCCTCGCGGTGGCGCCGCGCGAGCTGATCCTCCTGGAGACCGATGCCCCCTACCTCACGCCGCACCCGTACCGGGGGCAGCCGAACGCCCCGTTCGCGGCGGCCCATACGGTCCGGGCGATGGCCGCTCACCTCGGAGAAGACCTCGCGACGCTGTGCGCCGACATCGCCGCGAACTCGGAGCGCGTCTACGGGAACTGGTAAGAATGGCGCATTGAGGCGAAGAAAGCGGCATTTGATTTCATGCCCTGATCGCTTCTCCCACACCGTTTGTTCCGTTACGGTCTGGTGCTCGTGGTGAGGTACGCACGGCCGTGGCTCGCGAGCAGACCGGCCCGCTGGCTGGTCCGTGGTGCCGTCGTCGGCGCGCTCGCTGGTGTGAGCGGCATGTATGTCGCCAACGCGTCGATGCTGACGATCGACTACAACGGCGACGTCCGAACGGTCGGCGTCTACGGCAACACGGTCGCGGCCGCTCTCGCGTCGCAGCACATCGAGCTGGATCGCGACGACATCGTGCAGCCCGCCGCCACCGCCGCCGTCGGCCCCGGCGGCACCGTGGTGGTCCGCACCAGCCGCGAGGTCACGGTCGAGCTCGACGGCCAGATCATCACGCTCCGCACCACCGCGGGCACTGTCGGAGAGCTGCTCGCGGCCCTCGGGCCGCGCGGCGACGGCGCCCTCGCGACGGCCTCCCGGACCACGCGGCTGGACCGCGACCCGGTCCGGTTCTCCACGGTCAAGAAGGTCAACATCGCCGTCGACGGCTCAGTGCTCGCGTTCAGCACCACCCAGTCGACGGTGCGCTCCGTGTTCAAGGAGGCGGGCATCGCGCTGGCCGACGGCGACGTCACCTCCGTACCGCTCGACGCCGCGGCCGTGGACGGGATGATCGTCATGGTCAGCCGCGACGCGTCGTCGTCGCGTACGGTGACCGAGGTGGTGCCGTTCGAGACCGAGACGGTCGAGGACTCCAGCCTCCCGGAGGGCTACGAGTCGATCCGCACGGCGGGCGTGGCCGGCGAGGCCGAGGTGACGTACAAGGTGAAGACGGTCGGCGGCGCCGTCGTCGAGCGCACCGTGGTGGATCGCAAGGTCGTCCGCAAGCCTGTGAACGAGGTGCTCGTGGTGGGGACCATGGACGTCGCCACCGCCCCCGTGGACCCGGGCTCCGCCCGGGCGCTGGGCCAGGCGATGGCCGCCGAGCGGGGCTGGGGCGCCGACGAGTTCTCGTGCCTGGACCAGCTCTGGCAGAAGGAGAGCGGCTGGCGCTGGAACGCGGACAACCCCAGCAGCGAGGCGTACGGCATCGCCCAGGCGAACCCGGGCTCCAAGATGGCCACCGTCGGGAGCGACTGGCTGACGAATCCGGCCACCCAGATCGAGTGGGGCCTGGGCTACATCTCGGGGCGCTACGGCACGCCGTGCGGCGCGTGGGCGCACTCGGTCGAGATCGGCTGGTACTGAGCACCCTTTTAACCCGGGAAGATTTAGGACATTGGATACCTTTCCCGGCCTTTTGCAGGCTTAATCTCTGGATAGGCTTGCATTTGATAACGGTAGGGTTACGGTCTCTGGGACCGCCGGATCGGACGGTCGGGCCCGCGCCCCGCGCGGGAGGTGCGTGAGACTCGTGCCGCCCCGGCCCCCGTGCCCGGACCGCGCGAGGACTGGACCCGCGTGAGATCTCCCCACCAAGCTCAGGTCACCCCCGGTGATCCCCCCTTCAACCCCGAGGCCGGCGGCAGCGTCGGCATCACCGAGCTCTACGACTCACTTACCCCACCCCCTCAGCCCCTCCCGACGCCGTCCGCCCCGCCGCCGCTGCGGCGCCACCACAGGGCAGCCCTCCTCGCAGGTGCCGCGGCCATCGCGGTAGCCGGCGCCGGCGGCATCACGGCATACGCCTCCGCCCACAAGACCATCACGCTCGACGTGGACGGCAAGGTCACTACCGTCGAGACCTTCCAGGGCGACGTCGCAGACCTCCTCGCCGACCACGGCGTCGAGGTCACCGACCGGGACTCCGTGACACCCGGTACCGACGGCACGCTGCGCGACGGCGGCATGGTCGTGGTCCGTTACGGCCACCAGGTCACGATCCAGGCCGACGGCGAGCGTCGGACCACCTGGGTCGCCGCGCTCGACGCCGACCAGGCGCTCGCCACGCTCTCCGGGCGGTCGGGCGACGTCGCTCTCGTCCCGTCCCGCTCGGGCGGTCGCGTGACGCTCCCGATGCGGCTCGACGCCGACGGCCCGGTGAACCTGGTGGTCGGCGGAGAGACCCAGCGGGTGGCCGACGGCGCCGCGAACCTCGACGAGCTGCTCGCCGCGAACGACGTCACGGTCGACGCGGACGACCGGGTAACCGTCGAGCGCGGGCAGCCGGTCAGCCCGGGCGCCCCGTCGGTGACCGTCGTCGTCAAACAGGTCCAGACCTCGGTCGAGCGGACCTTCACCCGGCTGTCGTTCGACACGACGAGGGCGGAGGACCCGGACCGCTTCGAGGACCTCGACCCGTACGTGGCGACCGAGGGCGCTGTGGGCAAGCGCGTCACGTCGTGGGACGTCACCAGGGTCGACGGCAGGATCGTGGACCGGGAGAAGCGGGCGACGGCGATCGAGCGCAGGCCGGTCGACGAGGTGATCATGTACGGCACCAAGGCCCGTCCCGAGCCCGAGCCCGCGCCTGAGCCGGAACCTGAGCCCGCGGCGCCGGAGCAGGCCGAGGAGCCGGAGCCCGCGCCGGAGACCGGGTCGGTGGTGACCGGCGGTGTCTGGGCCAGCCTCGCGGAGTGCGAGTCGGGCGGTGACCCGACCACCAACACCGGCAACGGCTACTACGGGCTCTACCAGTTCTCCCAGCCCACCTGGGAGGCGATGGGCGGCTCCGGCCTCCCGTCGGACGCCTCGGCCGCCGAGCAGACGATGCGCGCCCAGGCGCTCCAGCAGCAGTCCGGCTGGGGCCAGTGGCCCGGATGTGCCGCGGCGCTCGGCCTGTACTGACCCTGTCCGCACCTGTCAGACGTACGGGTCACCAGAATGACCCGTACGTCTGACGCGGCGTTCCAGTTGGACGCTTGTCCTGGACGAGTGACCGAGAACACAGCCGGATTGCCTCGAGATTTTTGCCCGAGCGATAACAGATCAGTTACGTTCGGTTGTCCTCGCTGGCGTGAGGGTGCGATGTGGTGTAAGCCACAGCATCCCCGCGGCGGCAGGACGGCACTGAACGCGGAACCTCGTGGGCAGTGTGAGACCGCCGGATCGGCCGGTCGAGACCGCGACGGCTCGCAAGAGCCGCCTGGCCCCCAGGCCGAATCGTGGTAGGGACTCCCGCGCGAGCGGGCGCGTCCCGTCTCGCCGCCCGTGCCCGGAACGTCCGACGACTGGACACGAGTGAACCCCCGTTTTGAGCAGCAGAGTTCTGGCTCCATCCCCAGCACCAACTCAGAGTCCGAGGCCGTAACGCCTCAGGCCGCCCCCTCGAAGCGTCGCCGTCGCTGGCCTCTCGTCGCCGGCCTCGCAGCCGTTGCGATCGCCGCTTCCGGATCCGTCGCCTTCGCAGAGGCGCGCAAGACCGTCACGCTCGACGTCGACGGCACCGCCAAGACCATCACCACCTACTCCGGTTCCGTCGAGGGCATGCTCGAGTCGCAGGGCATCCGCCTGGGCGAGCGCGACGTCGTGGCCCCCGGAACCGATGCCAAGCTTGCCGACGGCGACCAGGTGGTCGTCCGCTACGCCCGCCAGGTCACCATGACCGACGGCGAGGACGAGCGTGACGTCTGGGTCACCGTCACCGACGCGAGCGAGGCCCTCACCACCCTCGCCGAGCGCGGCGGCGACGTCGCCCTGGTGGCGTCCCGCTCCGGCGACCGCGCCTCGCTCCCGCTCCGCCTCAACGACGACGGCCCTGTCGCCGTCGTGGCGGATGGTTCGACCCAGGTGGTCGAGGACCACGCGGAGAGCGTCGACAGCGTGCTCGCCGACGTCAAGGTCGAGCTCGACAAGGACGACCGCGTGAGCATCGTCCCGGTCTCCACCCTGGCCGAGGACAAGGCGATCGACGTCAAGACGGCCAAGTCCGCCAAGCAAGCCGGCGCGGACGTCGCCGTCCAGGTGCAGCGTGTCGAGACCAAGAAGGTCACCCAGAAGTTCGACCTGGACTACGACACCAAGACCACCAAGGACAACGACCGCTACGAGGACGAGGACAACCTCGTCCGGACCGAGGGCGAGGAGGGTGTCCGCACCCGCGTCGTCCTCCTGCGTACGGTCGACGGCGAGGTCGTCGCTCGCAAGGAGCTCTCCAACAAGGTGACGAAGCAGCCGGTCGACCGGGTCGTCGTCGAGGGCACCAAGGAGCGCCCGGTCGTGGAGGAGACCTCCGTCGAGGACACGAGCGAGTCCAGCACCACGGTGCCGTCGGGCTCGGTCAAGGAGATCGGCCAGCAGATGGCCGCCGCCCGCGGCTGGACCGGCTCGGAGTGGACCTGCCTCGACCTCCTGTGGGAGCGCGAGTCGGGCTGGAACTACCAGGCGGCCAACCCGTCGTCGGGCGCATACGGCATCCCGCAGGCGCTGCCGGGCTCCAAGATGGGCACGGCGGGCTCGGACTGGGCGACCAACCCGGCCACCCAGATCGAGTGGGGCCTCGGCTACATCGCGGACCGCTACGGCACGCCGTGCGGTGCGTGGGGCCACTCGGAGTCGGTGGGTTGGTACTGATCCAGTTAGGCTCACCTGCATGAACGACACCTCAAGCGCCCTGCTCGGTCCCGCGGAGATCCGCGACCTGGCAGGGCGCTTGGGTGTTCGGCCCACGAAGACGCTGGGCCAGAACTTCCTGCACGACGGCGGCACGGTCCGCAAGATCGTGCGCATCGCCGGGCTCCGGCCCGGCGAGCGGGTGGTGGAGGTCGGTCCCGGGCTGGGCTCCCTGACCCTGGGCCTGGTGGAGGCCGGCGCCTCGGTGGTGGCGATCGAGATCGACCCGGTCCTGGCCGGCCAGATCACCGACACGGTGCTGGGGCGGTTCCCGGACGCCGACTTCGAGGTGGTGCTGTCCGACGCGATGGACGTCACCGTCCTGCCCGGCGAGCCGCCGACGGCGCTCGTGGCGAACCTCCCGTACAACGTGGCCGTTCCCGTGCTGCTCACCATGCTGCAGCGGTTCGACTCGCTCGAACGCGTGCTCGTGATGGTCCAGGCCGAGGTGGCCGACCGGGTCGCCGCCGTGCCGGGCTCCAAGATCTACGGCATCCCTTCGGTGAAGGCCGCCTGGTACGCGTCGGCCCGCCGCGCCGGAACGATCGGGCGCAACGTCTTCTGGCCCGCCCCGAACGTCGACTCCGCGCTCGTCCAGCTGGAGCGCCGGGAACCGCCGTCGACCTCCGCGCCGCGGGAGCGGGTCTTCGCCGTCGTGGACGCCGCGTTCGCGCAGCGGCGCAAGACGCTCCGGGCCGCGCTGTCCGGGCTGTTCGGCTCCGGAGTCGCTGCCGAGGCGGCGCTCCGCGCCGCGGGCGTGGACCCGGGCGCGCGCGGCGAGACGCTCGTCGTCGAGCAGTTCGCGCGTATCGCGGAGCAGCTCCCCGACGCGTCGGACACAGGGGGCAGCCCGGTGACCCCCGCGGCTGACAGCACGGAGGGGGCCGAGTGATCCCGCGTCTCGCAGCGGCCCCGCCGCCGTCGGTCCGGGTCCGCGCGCCCGGCAAGGTCAACCTCGCGTTGCGGGTGGGCCCCGTCGGCGACGACGGCTACCACCCGCTGGCGACGATCTTCCAGGCCGTGTCGCTGTACGAGGAGGTGACGGCCACCCACGTGGCGCCCGGCACCGGCATCTCGCTGACGGTCTCGGGCCCGCAGGCCGACGCCGTCCCGACCGACGAGACCAACCTCGCCTGGCGCGCCGCCGTGCTGCTGGCCGAGCGCACCGGCCTGTCGGCCGACGTCAAGCTGCACATCACCAAGGGTGTGCCCGTCGCCGGGGGCATGGCGGGCGGGTCGGCGGACGCCGCCGCGGCGCTCGTGGCGTGCGACGCGCTCTGGGAGGCCGGGGTGCCGCGCCCCGAGCTCGTGGAGCTCGCCGCCGAGCTCGGGGCCGACGTGCCGTTCTCGCTGCTGGGACACACCGCCGTCGGAACGGGCCGGGGCGACCTGCTGACGCCCGCGATGACGCGCGGCGAGTTCCACTGGTGCTTCGCCACGCAGCGCAAGGGCCTGTCGACCCCCACCGTGTTCCGCAGGTTCGACGAGCTGGCCGGCCCGTCGACGCCGAAGGTGGCCCCCACCGACGACACCGCGATCATGCACGCGCTGCGCGCCGGAGACGCCGTGGCGCTCGGCAGGGCGCTGCACAACGACCTGGAGGCCCCGGCCGTCGACCTGCGGCCCGAGCTCGCCGAGGTGCTGGAGGTCGCCACCGAGTCCGGGGCGCTGGGTGCGGTCGTGTCCGGGTCCGGGCCCACCGTGGCCGCGCTGGGCCGGTCCAGGCAGCACGCCCTGGCGCTGGGCGCCGCGTGGACGGCGGCCGACGTCGTCGATGCGGTCTGGACCGCCACGGGCCCGGCTCCCGGAACCCAGCTGGTAACCGCGATCGCCCGCTGACGAGGCGCTTGGTTGTGGGCGTGATCGTTGCGACTACGTGCCCGCTTCAGGCGCAATGATCGCGCCCACAACCAGTTAGTAGGCGATCTGGGGGACGAAGACCGTTGTCAGGTGGGTGTGGCGGGTGATCCAGCTCGTGCGGCGTCTCGCCAGGTCCTTCTCGGTGGTCAGGACGCACTCGACCACACGCTCGACCGAGCCTGTCATCGCGCTGAGCGCCAGCGCGGCGCCCACGCCCCACTCCTCCAGCAGCACCTGGGTGCCCGCACCCTGCACGAGCTGCAGCGGAGCGCTCGCACGGCGGGCGAACGCGACCAGCGAGTCCTGGTGTGCCGCGGGGATGTCGCCCTCGACCAGGGCGCACGCGAGGTCGGGCAGCAGCCCCGCCGTCGCGACGGCGGCCGCGGCCACCGGACCGGTGCCGAGCACCGCGACGCGTGAGGGATCCACGCTCGCAAGGGTGCGCAGCGCCTGCACCGCCCGGACGGCGTCGGTGAAGACTCCGCGGTTGTACGGGTCGCCGGCGTCGTCACCGGGCAGCTCGACCACGAGGTGCGCGAACCCGCCGGGTGCGAGCCACTCCAGGTCGCGCGAGGCGTCGCGACCGGCGGGCCGCAGCTCGACCAGGCCCGGCAGGGTCGAGGCTGCCCCGACCGGTGTGACGAGCCAGCCCGCCACGGGGCGGCCCTGGAACCCGGCGAACGTCACGGTCTCGGCAGCGAGGTCGCGGGAGCGGGCGGACGCGGCGGTCAGGACCGGTGCTACCTCGATGTCGCGGTGCGCGGAGAGCGTCTCCGACCAGAACAGGTCGAAGTCCGCGGGTTCGTCGGTGGCAGGCGGCGTGGCCGGTGCCACCGTGACGAGCGGCAGGTCGTACTCAGACACGGCGGAGACCTCCGGGTGGTGGGCGTGCGCTGGGAGCCTACAGCCCGTACATAACAGGTAAATCTCGGCCCACGTCCGCGCCCTCGCTCCGCCCCCTCAGATGATCTTGCCCAGCCACGCGAGCTTGCGCGGGAACCGGTAGTCGCCGCCGCCCTCGTGGTTGTTGTACGGGTAGACGTCGATCTCCTTGACGACCGCCCCGGCGCTCCCCGGCCCCCAGTTGTTGAACGCGGCGTACACGGTGGACGGCGGGCAGGTGGCGTCCATGAGCGCCACCGAGAACAGGCCGGCCGAACGGGCCCGCCGGGCGAACGACACCCCGTCGAGGTAGGAGAATGTGCGCCAGACCTGCGCCTCGACCGCCGGATCGCGGTACACGGAGAGGTACTTCGTGATCTCGCCGTACGGGAGGTTGTCCGTGATCGACACCGCCCGGCGGTAGTGGCTCAGGAACGGCACGTCGGGCATCGCGGCCACGACGTCGGGCACGAGGCCCGCCACCGCGATGGTGATGCCGCCGCCCTGGCTGCCGCCGTGCACCGCCACGCGCCGCGGGTCGAGACCCGGGATCGCCCGCGCCGCGTCGACGGCGCGGGCACCGTCGGTGAAGACGCGCCGGTAGTAGTGGTCGTGCGGGTCGAGCACGCCGCGGGTCATGAAGCCGGGCGACGCCGGGCCGGACCCCACCGGGTCGGGCGTGTCCCCGCCGGCGCCCCAGCCCGAACCCTGGCCGCGTGTGTCCATCATGAGGTGCGCGTAGCCCGCCGCCGCCCAGTGGATGCGCTCGTGCGGCAGGCCCCGCCCGCCGCCGTAGCCCTGGTACTCGACCACGACGGGCAGGTCGCCGTCGGAGTGCGCGGGCCGCGTGAGCCAGGCCTTGACGGGGTGCCCGCCGAACCCGGGGAACGTGACGTCGTCGACCAGGATCTCGGTCAGCCCGACGTCGATGCGCTCCACCTTCGGCGCCTCGTCGAACGTGCGGGCCTCCGCAAGGGTCGTCGACCAGAACTCGTCGAAGTCACTGGGCTCGTCGACCTCGGGGGTGTACCTCTCGAGATCGGACAGCGGCATGTCGAACTGGGCCACGTTTGCTGCTCCTCGGCGTCGTCGTCGGCTGGGTCAAACGGCGGAGTCCTCCGGCTCGGTCGCCGTCGACCGGGGTGAGCCTAGCGCGCGACTACCCTTGGTAGGTGGCACATCTCCTCGGCGCAGACGGCATCGCGCTGACCATCGGTACTCGCACCCTCCTGGCGGACGTCTCGCTCGGGCTCGACGACGGCGACCGCGTCGGCGTGGTCGGCCCCAACGGCGCGGGCAAGTCGACCCTGCTCCGCATCCTCGCGGGCACCTCGCTGCCCGACGGCGGGCGGGTCACCAAGGTGGGCGGCTCCACCCTGGGCATGCTGGACCAGCGGGACGAGCTGGCCGCCGACGCCACCGTCCTCGACATCGTGCACGGCGACGCCGAGACCCACGTCTGGGCGTCGGACGCCCGGATCCGCGAGGTGCACGACGGCCTGCTCGCCGACCTCGCCTGGGACGCCCCGGCCGAGAAGCTCTCCGGCGGCCAGCGCCGCCGCGTGGCGCTCGCGGCCCTGCTCGCGCGGGACCCGGACGTGCTGCTGCTCGACGAGCCCACGAACCACCTCGACGTCGAGGGCGTGGCCTGGCTCGCCGCGCACCTGCGCGAGCGGTACGGGCGCCCCGGCGCGACCGGTGCGCTCGTGGTCGTGACGCACGACCGCTGGTTCCTCGACGAGGTCTGCACCCGCATGTGGGAGGTGCGCGGGGACGACACGGGCGCAGTCGACGGGTACGAGGGCGGCTACGCGGCCTACATCCTGGCGCGCGCCGAGCGGGCCCGGCAGGCCGCCACGGCCGCCGAGAAGCGGGACAACCTGCTGCGCAAGGAGCTCGCGTGGCTGCGCCGCGGGGCACCGGCCCGCACGTCCAAGCCGAAGTTCCGGCTCGACGCCGCGTCCGCTCTGATCGACGACGAGCCGCCGCCCCGCGACTCGATGGAGCTGACCCGCATGGCGACGCGGCGGCTGGGCAAGGACGTGCTGGACCTGGAGTCCGTCAGCGTGACGGTCCCGGGCAAGGTTCTGTTCGACGACGTGACCTGGCGCCTGGGCCCCGGCGACCGGTACGGCGTCGTCGGCGTCAACGGCGCGGGCAAGACGACGCTGCTCGCGCTGCTCGCCGGGCGGCGCGCCCCGGACTCCGGGCGGGTCAAGCGGGGCAAGACCATCCACGTGCGAGAGCTGACGCAGGACGTCGCCGAGCTGGACGAGCTCGGGGGCCTGACGGCCGTCGAGGTGATCGAGCAGGAGAAGGGCCGGGTCGTCGTCGACGGCAAGGAGCTCACCGCGGCGCAGCTCACCGAGAAGCTCGGCTTCACGCGGGAGCGCGCGTACACGCCGGTGCGGGACCTGTCCGGCGGCGAGCGGCGTCGGCTCCAGCTGCTGCGCCTGCTCGTGGCCGAGCCGAACGTGCTGCTGCTCGACGAGCCCACCAACGACCTCGACACCGACACCCTCGCGGCCGTCGAGGACCTGCTGGACGGGTGGCTGGGCACGCTGATCGTCGTCTCGCACGACCGGTACCTGCTGGAGCGGGTGGCGGACCGGCAGGTCGCGCTGCTCGGCGACGGCACGATCCGCGACCTGCCCGGGGGTGTGGAGGAGTACCTGCGGCTGCGGGCAACGGCGAAGGCCGCCGGCGCCTCGGCGTCGGGTACGCCCGCCGGCTCGGGCGGCGGTCCCGGCGCTGGTTCGGTCGGCGGCGGGACGACGTCGGGCGCTGCTCCGGCCGGGGACGGCGACGAGTTCTCGCAACGCGACATCCGCGCTGCACGAAAAGAGGTCTCCCGAATTGAGCGTCGTCTTGCGAAGATTGCCCAGAAGGAGGCCGAGCTGCACGAAACCATCGCACAGCAGGCAACGGACTACCAGGCTGTCGCACGGCTGGACGCGGACCTCCGCGACCTCGTGAGCGAACGCGACGAGCTCGAGGCGGCCTGGTTGGAAGCGGCGGAGGTGGCGGGATGACCGACAACGAAGTGGCACCGCTCGACGGCGTGGACCGAGCTCTGGTCGACGCACTGCGCAAGGACGGTCGCACCACGCTCGCGGTGCTGTCCGAGATCTCGGGACTGTCCCTGTCCGCGGTGCAGGTGCGCGTGCGAAAACTGGAGGCGCGCGGCGTCATCACGGGCTATCGGGCGGTGGTCAACCCGGAGGCCGTCGGGCTGCCGCTCTCCGCCTTCATCGAGATCACGCCCCTGGACCAGGCGCAGGAGGACGATGCGCCCGAGCGGCTGCGGGGCATGGCCGGCATCGAGTCGTGCTACTCGGTGGCGGGCAACGCGAACTACCTGCTCACCGCCCGCGTGGCATCGCCGCGCGCGTTGGAGGAGCTGCTCGGGAAGATCCGCCGCACGGCGAAGGTCTCGACGCGCACGACGGTGGTGCTCCAGACGTACTTCGAGGGGCAGACGACCGAGCCCGCCTGAGCTCCACCCGCGCCGGGCGCGCGTGAGCGACCTGGTGCCCCGCGCTGGGCGCTCAGCGCAGCGTGAGGGCCGGGTGGTCCAGCGTGAGCGTGCCGGCGTCGGCGTCCAGCTCGGCGGACACACCCAGCGGCACGGTGAGCGGGTCGGGCCCGTGACCGAACCCGAGCTCGCCCAGGATCGGGATGCCGAGCGGCCCGAGCAGGTCCAGGACTATCGGCTCGACCGGCTCGCAGTCCTGCCACGAGCCCAGCACGATGCCCACCGCTCCGTCGAACCAGCCGGCGCGCAGCAGGTGCGTGAGGAACGAGTCGATCCGGTAGGCCTTCTCGTCGACGTCCTCCAGCAGCACGATCCCGCCGGCGGCGGACGGCGGCGTGGTGCCGACCCCGACGGACGTGGTCAGGAGCGAGAGGCAGCCGCCGGTAGTGATGCCGCGGGCTGTCCCGCCGACCAGGGTGTGCGCCTGCGGGCTGGTGACCGTCTGCGCGGTCTCCGGCTCGAACAGGGTGCGCCGCAGGTGCTCGCGAGCCGGCTCGGACTTGAGGAACGACACCGTCCCCGACATCGGGCCGTGCAGCGATACCAGCCCGAGCCGGGCGGCGACCGCCTGGTGCAGCACCGTGCAGTCGCTGTACCCGACGAGTACCTTGGGATCGGTGGCGGCGAGCGCGTCCCAGTCGACGAGCTCGACCATCCGCGCCGCCCCGTACCCGCCGCGCGCCGTGACTATCCCGCGGACGTCGGGATCGAGCCAGGCCTCCTGGAAGTCGGCGGCGCGCGCCTCGTCGGAGCCGGCCAGGTACCGGTGTCCCGGGTGGGTGTCCTGGACGTGCGGCATCACCTGCACGTCGAGGCCCCAGTCCCGCAGGTGGGCGATGCCGTCGTCGAGCCGGTCGGCAGGCACGGGACCGGAGGGGGCGACGACGGCGACGGTGTCGCCCCGACGCAGTCGCGGCGGGCTGGTCAGGGGCCGCAGCATGCCGCCGAGATTACCTTTCGGTTCGGCTTGCGCTCGCTGACGGTACTTTCTTTCATCCATCTGAAATCTTCCTACGTACTGTCGTGGTGAGTCGGCCCAGCAGACCCGACAACAGTTGGTGATCTTCTGCCGACAGACCGGCCATCAGCTCCTCCTCATGGGTGAGCAGCTCGCGCACGGCACGCTCGACGAGCTCGTGGCCGGCATCGGTCAGGTTTACGGCGACCGCCCGCCGTCCGGCGTCGGACGACGACCGGGCCACCAGCCCGTCGCGCTCCGCCCGCGCGACCCGCTGGGAGATCGCCCCGGCGGTAACGAGCGTCTGTGCCGCGAGCTCCCGCGTCGTCAGGGACCACGGTGTGCCCGAGCGGCGCAGGGTGCTGAGCAGGTCGAGCGTCGCGGGATCGATCCCGATCCTGCGCAGGGTCCGACGCCGGTCGTCCGCCAGGGTCTTCGCGACCCGCCACAGCGGCGTGATCACGCTGATCGACGACACCGGCACGCCCGGCAGCTCGCGTTCCCAGGCCGCGGCGATCACCGCTGGAGGAACGGCCGCCGCGGTGTCGAAGGGGTATTCGGTCACGCGGACCTCCTGTACGTTTAGGTCTAAACATACACGCGATCGGGAGGCAGCAGCATGCCCAGACTTGTTCTCGTCACCGGCGGTTCCGGCGGCATCGGCGGCGCGGTGGCGCGCCAGTTCGTCGAGCAGGGCGACACCGTGGTCATCACCGGTCGCGACGCCGCTCGGCTCGATCGCGCCGTCGAGATGACGGGCGCGCGCGGGGTTCGTTGCGACGTCGGGCAGCCCGCCGACGTCGAGGCGCTCATGGCGCAGCTTGACGCGCCCGTCGACGTGCTCGTGGCCATGGCCGGTGGCAACACGGACTTCGACGGACCCGAACCGGTCGGTCTCGTGCAGGTGGCAGATGGCTGGCGTGCGAACATCGAGGCGAACCTGCTCAGCACGGTGCTGGTCGTGAAGGCCGCCCTGGAGGACATGCCGGCCGGCGGGGCCGTCGTCACCGTCGGTTCGATCGGTGCCGAGTACGCGGGAACGTCGTACGGCGTCGCGAAGGCGGCGGTGCAGGCGTGGACCGCGGGCTTGTCCGCGACGGTCGGTCCGCGTGGGATCACCGCGAACTGCGTAGCGCCCGGGTACATCGCGGACACCGGATACTTCAAGGGCAGACTCACCGACCAGCGCCGCGACCGGCTTGTCGCCGCCACGCACGACCGGCGCCCTGGTCTGCCCGAGGACGTCGCCTCGCTGGTCTCGTTCCTCGCCTCGCCCGGGGCTCGCCACATCACCGGGCAGACGCTGCACATCAATGGCGGGGCGCACGCGACGCGGTGATTCGGGCGGCCACCGAGCAGCGACTGGTCTTGATCTCTGCGACGGCGCTCATGTTCTGGTCTGAGCCGGATCAGTGGCCGGATCCGTGTTGCTTGCTATTCTTGGACCAGCCTCCCCCCATGGGGTGCGAGGAAGTGAAGCCGGGACCCCCCGCCGGAGGACGGGAGCCCGGCTTTCGCGTGTCTACTGCAGGTCGATGTCGATCTCCAGGACTGCGTCCCCGAGCAGTAGCCGGATCTCCACCTCGCTCGCATGCCGGGCGGCGCTTACGGCCCCCGCCACGGCGTCAGGAACCCACAGCATCGGTTCCTCTTTCGGTCGGCCGAAGTCGACGCGCAGGTTCTTTGAGATCATTTGCTGGCTGTAGAGCGCTGCAGCCATCGTTGTGTCGCGCCGGTTGAGGGACTCGTGCCGCGTCTCGAGCCAGACCTTGGTCACGCCCATCTGGTCAAGCTCGTACAGCAGGCGCTCCATGCACTTTCGTCTCGCCCGCTATTGACGTCGGGGGTCGACTGGCGCCGCGACCACGACGACGTGCGCAAGGTCCTGGATACTGATCGCGGAGGCGATCTTGGCGCGACGTGATCTGGTCTCGTCGCGCCAGTGGAGTCGACCGTTGGCTTTCCACACGAGCTCGCGAAGCGCATCGCGAACCGGCTCGCACGACGTCGGGTCGGCAACGACCGCCGCGAGCAAGTAGAGGCCGCGATGTCCGTCGGATGCACGGCGCATCGACTCGTCGACCCAAGCGTGCAGCACAAAGTTGCCGGGGTCGGCAAGGTCACTCTCCATCGGGCAATCATCACGCATGGTTCGTCTGGCTACATGTTGAAAACTGTTGCTTATACGCAACGGGTGGCCTTTCATGGCCAATGTATCCGAAGTACCGTCGTGTAACGCATCGTGATCATGATGGGTTTTCTCCCGGTGCGTCGCTTCCGTCTTTTAAGGGTGGATTGTTACGCTCGCGCTCGCCAGCACATTGCCCGGCTTCGGCGTCGGGCAGACGAAGGAGCGCCGAGGGAATGCCCACCACCCGAACCTGGCTGCAGGCGGGCGGAGGCACCGTGGTCGCCGCCCTGATCATCGCTGCCGTGGTGCAGGCGGTGAACTCGACCGCGACGTGGGTGTCGAACGACCCGGTCGGCGAGTGCGGCAACACGTCCGGTGGCGAGGTGGTCGCCGCCCAGAACGTGCTGTGGGCCGGCACCGGGCTGAAGCCCGTGGACGGGGCCTGGGACAGCGAGTCGGAGGTCGCGACCGAGGCGTTCCAGGCGTACAACGGCCTGCCCGTGAGCGGCTGCGTCGACACCAGCACGTGGGTCACCATGCGCGCGCTCGCGATCTCCCTGTGCGACCCGGAGTTCGAGTGCCAGGGCCCCGACCACCGCATCCGCTACGCCGCTCCGGGCGGCTCGCGCGAGGCGTACTTCGCCGAGAACGACTGCGACTGGGGCTCCTACGTGCAGCCCGGGGTGGCCCGGAGCCCGGTCGCGTCGAACAAGGTCATCGCCCTCTCGCGCGACGCCGTCACCGAGATCGAGTGCGGTGGCTGACGTGGTCACCACCATCGAGGAACCGAAGATCCGGCCGGAATGGCTGCTCGGCGGGGCCGTCACGCTGCTCGGCGCGATCATCATCGTCGTGGTCACGATGGTGATCGGTTCGGGGGAGGACGAGCCCGTCGTCGTCCCGGCGGACGCCACGGAGCTCACCTCCGGCACCTGTGCCGAGGACCTGCGCCAGCCGCACTGGGTGCCCGACGCCGTCCGGCACGCCGTGGCCGAGTGCCCCGCCGACATCTCGGCCGGGATCGGCCGCACGACGGCGGAGGACCACCTCGGGACGTGGATCACGTACACGCTGGACGGGGCAGAGAACGCCGAGACGTTCCGCGGCGAGCCGGGCCTCGCGTGGCCCGAGGAGGAGGTCCGCTCGGGCGCGTACCACCCGGCGTCGGCCATCACCTATGTGGCTTACCCGGGGTCGGGGGAGCTGTCCGAGGAGCTTTCCGGGGACAACGTGACGGTCGAGTCGCAGGATCTCCCGGAGTCGGGCCTGGAGGCGCGGGTCACCCGCGTGGACAACAACGGCTTCGGCCCGGTGCGCGTCGAATGGACCGACGACGCCGGCTCCTACCTGCTGCTCGCCACCCTCGGCCGCACCTCCACGGGGACCGCGGGGCCGACGGTGACGGAGCTGATCAAGATCGCGGACAGCGTCGCGGCCGAGGACAAGTGACGGGCCGGACGCCCAGGTCTGGGGCCTGAGCATCCGGCACGCCGGTCAGAGGGTTTCCGTCAGGACCTCGTCCAGGGCCTGCACCCCGGACTCCAGCGCCTCGACGGTGACGGTCAGCGCCGGGCGGAACCGGACCGACCGCTCGCCGCAGCCCAGCAGCAGCACGCTCCGCTCGGTGAGCGCGGCCAGCACCCGGTCGCGGACCTCACGGGACGGCAGGGTAAGTGCGCACATCAGGCCGCGGCCGCGGACGTCGGTCACGCCGTCGTGCCGGGTGGACAGCTCGATGAGCGCGTCGTGGAGCCGCTTGCCCATGGTCCGGGCCCGGTCCACGAGGCCCTCGGCCTCGTAGGTCTCGAGGATGCGGCGCGAGCGCACCATGTCGGTGAGGTTGCCGCCCCAGGTGGAGTTGATGCGCGACGAGACGGCGAACGCGTTCTCGGGGACCTCGTCCACGCGGCCGCCGGCCATGATGCCGCAGACCTGCGTCTTCTTGCCGAACGCGACGACGTCGGGCGTCACACCGAGCTGCTGGTAGGCCCACGTGGTGCCGGTGATCCCGGCGCCGGTCTGGACCTCGTCCATGATGAACAGCGCGTCGAACTCCTGGCACAGCAGCTGCATGCCCTGGAGGAACGAGGGGCGGAAGTGGTGGTCGCCGCCCTCGCCCTGGATGGGTTCCATGATGAAGGCCGCGATGTCGTGCGGGTTGGCCTCGAACGCGGCGCGGGCGGCCCCGAGCGCGGCGGCCTCGGCCGCGTCCATGTCCTTGCCCTCCGCGATGTACGGGGAGGGGATGCGCGGCCAGTCGAACTTGGGGAACCGGGCGACCTTGCCCGGCTCCGTGTTGGTGAGCGACATCGTGTACCCGGAGCGGCCGTGGAACGCGTGCTCCAGGTGCATCACCTGGGTGCCGAGCTCCGGGGAGCGGCCGTTCGCCTCGTTCAGGCGGGACTTCCAGTCGAACGCGACCTTGAGCGCGTTCTCCACGGCGAGCGCGCCGCCGTCGATGAAGAACAGGTGCGGCAGGGCGGGGTCGCCCAGCACGCGCGCGAACGTGTCGGCGAACCGCGCCATCTCGACCGTGTAGATGTCGGAGTTGGACGGCTTGTTGATCGCGGCGGTGGCGAGCTCCTCGCGGAACGCGGCGTCGTCGGCCAGGGCGGGATGGTTCATGCCGAGGGGTGAGGAGGCGAAGAAGGTGAACAGGTCGAGCCACTCGCGGCCGTCCCGCGCGTCGACGAGCGTGGAGCCGTGCGACCGGGTGAGGTCCAGGACGAGGTCGAACCCGTCGACCAGGAGGTGCTCGCGAAGGGTGGGGAGCACTGCGGTGGGCTCAAGGTGTGTCGTCATGCTGGAAAGGTTGGCAATGATCCTGCCAAGTTTCAATGACTATGGAAAAGTTCCTGTCAGGGCCGTGCGCGCCCCGGGCGCCTCGTGGCGAGCAGCTCCGCCGTTCCGAGCGCCAGCGTGGATGCGAGCATCACCAGCAGCGCCGCGGTCCAGCCGCCCGACGCCGCGTGCACCGCGCCGATCACGGCGGGTGCGGAAGCCGCCACCGCGTAGCCGAACGCCTGCACGGCCGCGACCGTCCGCCGGGTCTGGGCCACGGTGCGGCACCGCTGCGCGACGATGGTGAAGATCACTACGAAGTTCCCGCCCTGGGCGATCCCCGCGAGGCTCACCCACAGCAGCCACCACTGCGGCGCCAGCAGCAGGCCCGCGGGCAGCGCCACCCACAGGAGCCCCATCATCACCGCGGCGCCGCGCATCGGCACCCGGGCGGCCAGCGCGAGCGGGACCAGGACGCTGCCGGCGATGGCGAGGCCCTGGAACGGCGCCGCCGCGTTGCCCGCCGTGGTCACGGACACGCCCAGCAGGTCGCGCAGCAGCTCCGGCAGCCAGCCCGTCACCGCGAAGTACGAGAACGACTGCCCCGCGAACGCCACGACCAGCACCCAGGTGATCGGGCGGCGCAGGACGCCGCTCCACGTCTCGTCGGGCCGCTCGACGATCGCCCGGGCAGGGGTCCCGGTGGGGCCCTCGACCAGCGTCTCGGTGGGGGCCTCGCCTGGCGCGGCGCCGCCGTCGGGCACTGGCCTGGCGATCCTCCGGGTGGTGACCAGCCACACCACGAGCGCCGCTATCGCAACGAGCGACCACGAGGCGACCGCACCCTGCCAGCCCAGCACGGCCGCGAAGGACGCGGTGAGCGACGTCGCGAAGACGGACCCGAGGTTCATCGTCGACGAGTACAGGCCCGTCGCCAGCGCCGTCCTCGAGGAGAAGTCCCGCGCGATGATGACCGGGACCACCACGTTGCCCACGGTGATCGCGCAGCCCAGCACGACGGTCCCCGTGAAGGCCGCAACCACGGCCGCCGTACCCGAACCGGCCGACCGGATCAGCGTCCCCGCGATCACCCCGACCAGGGCGACAGTCACCGCCGCGTACGGCCCGACGCGGGCGATCAGGCCCGACGCCGCCGGCGCCACCACGCTGAAGCAGAGCGCCGGGATGCCCACGAGCAGGCCCGCCAGGGTCTGGTCCAGGCCGAGCCCAGCTGCGACGTCGGCCATGACCGGCGGGAGGGATGTGATGGGGGTGCGCAGGTTCAGGGCGAAGACGAGGACCGCGACGAGCAGCGCGGAGCCGCCTGCCGCTGTGCGGATGTTGCTCATGATGCCGTCATTGTGCGGGACGGGGGCAGTTGGTTGCGTCGGGCGTCCATCGCATCGCCACAAGCAGGGCCGATCGGTACCCCGGGTCCCCGGGAGGGAATGTGGCTTTCCCGCTAGATTGGGCGACCGGTCAGGACTGGATCAACCGAGGGTCTTTGAATGAACAAGCGGCAGGTCTTCCGAGGTGTGGGAGCGCTCGTCGGTGTACTCATGCTGTCGGGGTGCGGTTTCGACCTCGGCAAGCTCGACTACACGGAGCCCGAGTTCGTGGGCTCCTACGTGGGTGACGGGGCGGCGACCGTCGTCGCGCTCGGCGAGGACCGGACGTTCACGGCCGTCGGAGTCCCGAGCGACGTGCTCGACGACGCGATGGACGGCACCGCCGAGGACGCCCCTGCCGAGATCGAGGGCACCTGGAAGTACGTCTCGAAGAACGCGGCGGACCACGTCGAGCTGACCGTGACGGACGCCGACGGCATGCCGGCGAAGCTGGGCGAGCTGCCGCTGTACGTCGCCGACGCCGACGACCTCTTCTTCCTGCCCGACCAGCTCGGCCGCGAGAAGATTGTGGTGAGCCGGAGCCGCTGAGCGGCCGGCGCCACTGGCGCCGCTACTCGTCGAACTGGGCGGTCACCGTGCGCAGCAGGGCCGCCAGCTGCGGGCGCTCCGCGGGGGACAGGGCGGTCAGCACCTTGGCCTCGATGTCGAGCAGGTCGCTCATCGCCGCGTCGACCCGCGCCAGGCCCTCCCCGGTGAGCTCGACCAGGACGCCGCGGCGGTCGTCCGGGGACCGGTGCCGCTGCACGAACCCGCGCGACTCCAGGCGGTCGATCCGGTTGGTCATGGTGCCGCTGGTGACGAGGGTCTGCGTGACGAGCGTGCCGGGCGACAGCCGGTACGGCGCGCCGGCGCGGCGCAGCGCCGAGAGCACGTCGAACTCCCAGGTCTCGAGGCTGTGCCGGGCAAACGCGGTCCGGCGCGCGAGATCGAGGTGGCGGGCCAGGCGGGACACCCGGCTGAACACCGTGAGGGGCTCGAGCTCGAGGTCGGGACGCACGTGGTGCCACGCGGCGACGATGCGGTCGACCTCGTCGGCGGGACCTGTGTGCTCCATGGCGAGAGGCTACCGGATGTCTCGATATCAAGAATCTCGACAGGGCGCGTGGCGCTGCCCGTGGTCGGAGGCCTTGGGGCGACCGTAGGCTCAGGCCTCGTGGGAACAGACATCAGGGTGCACCAGGCGTACGCGGGCCGGGTGCTGCACGGCGCCGGGGCACGGTCACTCGTGCCGGACGAGATCGAACGGCTCGGGGCACAGCGGGTGCTCGTGGTGGCGGCGCCGTCGTCGGCGGAGGTTGCGGAGGACCTGGCCACGGCCCTGGGGGAGCGGTATGCCGCGACCTTCGGGCGTCCGGCCCAGCACACGCCGGTCGAGGTGACCGCGGAGGCGCTCACCCTGGCCAGGGAGGTGCGGGCGGACGCGATCGTCGCGATCGGCGGAGGGTCGTCGATCGGGCTCTCGAAGGCGCTCGCGATCCGGACCGGGATGCCACAGGTCGCCGTGCCCACCACCTACGCCGGCTCGGAGGCGACGCCCGTGCTCGGGGAGACCGAAAACGGCGTCAAGACGACGCGGCGCGACCCCGCCCTGGCGCCGGGCACCGTCGTCTACGACCCGGAGCTCACCTTGTCGATGCCCCACGGGCTCACGCTGACCTCCGCCCTCAACGCGCTGGCGCACGCCGTCGAGGCGCTGTGGGACACCGAGGCGAGCGCCGCGACCCGCGCGTACGGGATGGAGTCCGCCGACGGCATCCTGACGGCGCTGCCCGCGGTCCTGGACCGCCTGTCCGACGTCGTCCCGCGTGGCCGGCTCCAGGAGGCGGCGTGGCTGGCGGGCGCGTGCCTGGCGCAGGCGCGGATGGGCCTGCACCATCAGCTCGCGCACGTGCTCGGCGGGACCTTCGGCCTGCCGCACGCGGAGCTGCACGCCATGCTCCTGCCGCACGTCATGCGGTTCAACCTGGTCGCGGCGCCCGACACGGCCGCCCGGCTGGCGCGGGTTGCGGACGGCGACCCGGTCCTCGCGGTGTCGGCGCTCGCGGCTCTGCACGAAGGTCCGACGACGCTCGGGGCCCTCGGCCTGCCGCGCACCGCGCTGCGCGAGGTGGCCGAGCGGGTGGCGGCGAGCCCCTATCCCAACCCGCGGCCGGTGACCGCGGACGCCGTGGAGGAGCTGCTGCTCGCGGCGTGGTGAGGCTCAGCGGTCCGTGCGGTCCGTGCGGTCCGTGCGGTCCGTGCGGTCCGTGTCGTCCGTCTTGCGGCCGAGCAGGTGCGCCTGTGGGAAGCCCCGCACCTGGTCCTCGCCCGGCGCGATCACCATGTGGGCCACCTCGTGGACGCCGGTCTGCCTCAGCAGGCCGATGACGTGGTCGAGCGAATAGCGCCAGGCGGGCGACACCTTGTGGTCCCAGGGCTCGGCCGTCGCGCCGGCGGCGTCCAGCGCCGGGAATGCCGCGAGGAGGTAGCCGCCGGGTGCCAGTACGCGACTCAGCTCGGCGAGCGTCGCGGGCAGCACGTCCGGCGGCGTGTGGATGAGCGAGTAGTTCGCCAGCACACCGGCGAGGCTCCCGGACGTCACGTCGAGCGCGCCCATGTCGCCGACGTCGAACCGGATGCCCGGGCTGGCCTCGCGGGCCAGCGCCACGAGCTGCGGTGAGAGGTCGACGCCGAAGGCATCGACGCCTCGGTCTTGCAGGTACCTGGTCACGTGCCCGGGCCCGCAGCCGACGTCGGCCACGGGCCCGCCGCCTGCCTGCCGGACCAGGCCGGCGAATGCCTCGACCAGCACGTGGTTCAGCGGCCTTCCGGCAAACGCCTCGCCCGCGAACGCGGTGTAGGCCTGCGCCATGGCGTCGTAGTCGGCGCCGACGGTCGTGAGGTGCTCGGAGGACGTCACGACGGGCAGCGTAGAACAACGCATGGTGTGATGCGCCCAAAGCGCCAACTGCTTGCTGAGCACTGGGATATCAGTAGTATTAGCAGTGCGAGGGGCACTAGCCCCGAGAAGTGAGCCCGGGAGCCTACCCTTCAGGTGGGTGGCCCGGGCTTCGCGTTGTCAGGGCACCTCCTGAAATCGGACGACCATGGGGCGTACCCGGTCGCGCCAGGATCCAGCCCGTTGCCATGCCCACGCGACCGCGTCCGCAGCCCAGAGCAACGGCTCCTCGTGGCGGTGCATGTGGTCGTACCGGGTCTCGCTCTTGTGCAGCTCCTCGTACAACCACCGGCGGTCCTTGCCGACCACACTCTCGTCAAGATCCAGGACGACGATTCCGGCTTCCGTTGCCAAGCAGTGCTGCGCAAGCTTCCGGACGCACATCTCGCGTTGCTGCAGACCACGTCGCCCGGTGGCCTGGACGACCACTGCGGTGACGTCGTGCGCGACCAAGGTGTCCAGGACGGCGTGGCGAAGCTCGTCTCGCGCACCGTTGAAGTGCACGCTGCGTCGACCCCGTGGCCGAAGCTGACGGAGTGCGTGACGCAGGGACTGCAGATGCCTCGGATGAACGAATGCGGCCGCCATCAGGTACCCACGGGACTTCGACTCGTCGATGAAGGCGTGGGCGCGGCGGGGGACTTGATCTGGCGTGTGGCGGTTGGGATCGCTCGGCCTCACGGGCTTCCTGTCGTCGTAGATGCACGAAGGCGAGCCCGCACACCCGGGCTCGCCTTCTCGTTACATCAACTCTATGGCACCTGGTGCGGTGTTGCCCGGCGAATGCACCGACCTGTGGAGCGGGGCCTGGCGCGCCCGCCAGGCAGCCCACATCGAGTGGACCTTGACTCAAAGATATGTCCGGTTTATCGCAGTGTGCTGCTCGATTTCGGACCCACTATCACAGGGTGAAACTGGGCGCGCATTAAAGAGGAATATCCATTTCCCGTTGCAGAGTCCGTGTCGTGTGCTTAATGTGTGGAACGCGAACACTGTTCCGCTCGCAGGTGATCATCCTGTGATTCCCGTTTTCTGGAAGGAATAGCAACATGACCGTCGTTGACGTCCTCACCACTCTGCTCGACTCCCTCGGCATCACCCTGGCGCAGATTCGCGCCATCCTGGGTATCTGAGCAGGCAATACGCCGCGCGGGGAACTCGGCGGCGGCGTTAGCACCATCCCCAGCCAAACGAACACCTCCTGCGGAACTACGCAGGAGGTGTTCGTTCTTTTGCGCCCGCGCACACTTTGTTTCCCCGGCGCAAATGCGGTTGACAGGTTCGGGCATTTCACCGGCTGACCGGCATTTCACCGGGCGATATTGACGTGCCGTCAGTTTGTCGCGCTGCCGAGCCTTAGCGCGACAGTTTCGTCAGTGCCGGCTTCTTCTCCATGTTGTGCAGGCCGTTCCACGCCAGGTTCACCAGGTGTGCCGCGACCTCGGTCTTCTTGGGGCTGCGCGCGTCCAGCCAGTACTGGCCGGTGAGCGCGATCATCCCGACAAGCATCTGCGCGTAGAGCGGCGCGGTCTTGGTCTCGAGCCCGTTCCCCTTGAACTGCGGCTCCAGGATCGCCTCGACCTGGGTGGCGACGTCGCCGATCAGGCTGGAGAACGTCCCGGTCGCCTGCGCGACGGGAGAGTCGCGCACGAGGATGCGGAAGCCGTCCTCGGACGACTCGATGTAGTCCAGGAGGGCGAGCGCCGTGCGCTCCAGCAGGACCTTCGGGTGGCCGCCGGAGCCGAGCGCACCCGTCAGTGCGGTGGTCAGCGCCTGCACCTCGCGGTCCACTACCACCGCGTAGATGCCCTCCTTGCCGCCGAAGTGTTCGTACACGACGGGCTTGGAGACCTCGGCGCGGGCCGCGATCTCCTCCACGCTGGTTCCTTCGAAGCCCTTCTCGGCGAACAGTCCGCGGCTGACCGCGAGCAGCTGCTCACGACGCTGACTGGCCGTCATGCGAGGTCTGTGGGTACGTCGGTTGTCGGCGGCCATGGGGTTCATTGTGCCCGAATGGGAGTTACGGACATGTCCGGAGCAGGGCGGCCCGGCGAACCGTGTGGCTGACGCCCCGGCTGCTTCGGCATGGGGCATGCCCGCGGACCTGGCAGACTGTTCACGGACGTGCGACGGTGGCACACGCCCGCTTCGGGTCACGACGGAGCCTCGCGCGCGCCCGGTCCGCCTTGGTGTAATCGGCAGCACAGAGGTTTTTGGTGCCTTTAGTCCAGGTTCGAATCCTGGGGGCGGAGCCATCCGGATCTGACGAACCCACCGATCGGAGCACTCGTGACCGAGACACCTCAGCCGGCAGCAGTGATCGTTCTTGCCGCCGGCCAGGGCACCCGCATGAAGTCGGCGTTGCCGAAGGTCCTGCACCCGCTCGGTGGCAAGCCGATGGTGGGACACGCGCTGACCGCCGCTCGCGAGCTCGAGCCGGCGCAGGTGGCCGTGGTGGTCCGCCATGAGCGCGACCTGGTCGCGGAAGCCGTCGGGCAGCTCGATCCCGGCGCGGTCCTCGTGGACCAGGACGAGATCCCCGGCACGGGCCGAGCTGTGCAGTGCGCCCTGGCCGCGCTCGACTCCAAGGCGCAGGCGGCCGCGGCGGCCGCGGGTATCGCCGACGGCGAGATCCTGGGCGAGGGTGTCGACGGCCCCGTCGTGGTGGTCGCGGGCGACGTCCCCCTGCTCGACGGCGCCACGCTCGGCCAGCTGCTGGCGGCGCACCACGCGGACGGCAACGCCGTCACCATCCTCACCACCGAGGTCGACGACGCGACCGGCTACGGCCGGATCGTCCGCGAGAAGGACACGGGCGATGTGCTCGAGATCGTGGAGCACAAGGACGCGAGCGCGGACCAGCTCGAGATCCGGGAGATCAACTCCTCGGTCTACGTGTTCGACGCCGCCACGCTCCGCCGCGGCCTGGGCGGCCTCGACAGCAAGAACGCGCAGGGCGAGGTCTACCTGACCGACGTCGTCGCGTTCGCCCACGCGGAGGGCCTGCACGTGCGGGCCCTGCTCGCCGACGACCCGATGCTGGTCGAGGGCGTCAACGACCGGGTGGCACTCTCCGTCCTGGCCCGCGAGATGAACCGCCGCATCGTCGAGGAGTGGCAGCGCGCGGGCGTCACCGTGCAGGACCCGGCAACCACCTGGATCGACGTCGACGTCGAGCTCGCCCCCGACGTCACGCTCCTGCCCAACACGCAGCTCAAGGGCGCCACCGTGGTCGCGACCGGCGCCACGATCGGCCCCGACACGACGCTGACCGACGTCGAGGTCGGCGTCGGCGCCACGGTGATCCGCACGCACGGGTCGCTCGCCGTCATCGGCGAGGGCGCCTCCGTCGGCCCGTTCGCCTACCTGCGCCCCGGCACCAGCCTTGGCCGCAAGGGCAAGATCGGCACCTTCGTCGAGACCAAGAACGCCGAGATCGGCGAGGGCAGCAAGGTCCCGCACCTGTCCTACGTGGGCGACGCCGAGATCGGCGAGCACACCAACATCGGCGCCGCGTCGGTGACCGTGAACTACGACGGCGTGCACAAGCACCGCACCGTGATCGGCTCGCACGCGCGCACGGGCGCGGACAACATGTTCGTCGCGCCCGTGACGGTGGGCGACGGCGCGTACACCGCCGCCGGGTCCGTCATCCGCCGGGACGTGCCCGCCGGTGCGCTCGGCGTCACCGCCGGGCAGCAGCGGAACATCGAGGGCTGGGTCGCCCGTCGTCGGCCGGGGACGGCCGCGGCGGAAGCCGCCGCGAACGCCCAAGGCGGGGCAACCGGCCTCAGTGACCAGGCGCAGTGGCAGCTCGCCCAGCAGAATGCAGCCGGGGCCCCCGCGGCCCCGCAGGCCGCGGCCGCCCAGGCCGAGCCGGCCGACCAGGCCCCCGCCCCTGGGGCCGACAAGAAAGGAAAGTCCCACTGATGACCAGCACCATCCCCGGCCCGAACCGCCACCCGCTCGTCCTGGCAGCAGGCCGCGCACACCCCGAGCTGGCGAAGAACGTCGCGAAGGAGCTGGGCATCGACCTTCTCGGCGTTTCCGCGTACGACTTCGCCAACAGCGAGACCTACGTGCGGTTCAGCGAGTCGGTGCGCGGCATGGACCTGTTCCTGCTGCAGTCGCACACGATGCCGGTCAACCAGTGGATCATGGAGCAGCTGCTCATGGTCGACGCCGCCAAGCGGGCCTCGGCGCACTCCGTCACCGTCGTCGCGCCGTTCTTCGGCTACGCCCGCCAGGACAAGAAGAGCCGCGGCCGCGAGCCGATCTCGGCCCGCCTCATCGCCGACCTGTTCAAGACGGCGGGCGCGGACCGCCTGATGAGCGTCGACCTGCACACCGCGCAGATCCAGGGCTTCTTCGACGGCCCCGTGGACCACCTGTGGGCGATGCCGATCCTCGTCGACTACGTGCGTACCCGCGTGGACGTCGAGAACGTCACCGTCGTCTCGCCCGACGCCGGCCGCATCCGCGTCGCCGAGATCTGGGCCTCCAAGCTGGGCGGCGGCCCGCTGGCGTTCGTGCACAAGACGCGCGACGTCACCCGGCCCAACCAGTCCGTGGCCAACCGCGTGGTGGGCGACGTCCAGGGCCGCGACTGCGTGCTGGTGGACGACCTCATCGACACCGGCGGCACGATCGCCGAGGCAGTCAAGGTGATCATGGCCGCCGGCGCCAAGTCCGTGACCGTCGCGGCGACGCACGGCGTGCTGTCCGGCCCTGCGAAGCAGCGCCTCACCGACTGCGGGGCGCGCGAGGTGGTCGTCACCGACACCCTGCCGATCGAGGACGACCGCCGGTTCGAGACGCTCAAGGTACTCTCCATCGCGCCACTGCTGGCGTCCGCGATCAACGAGGTCCACTCCGACGGATCGGTGACCTCGCTCTTCGACGGCAACTCCTGATCCGCGACTCCTGATTCGCGGCGCGGAGGTGGGCACTTGACTCGGACACGGTCAACGGAGGACCGTGTCTTGACATCGATCTGGGAGGGTCAGTGACCGTCACCGTCGTGGTCCCTACGTTCAACGAGGGACCCAACGTCGCCGCGCTCACCGAGCGGCTCTGCGCCGCGTTCGGTGTGCTGCCCGACGACGGTCGCCGCTCCGGCGTCCTGCAGGGACCCGAGGGCGGTCCCGCGCCCGTGGGGGCGCCCGAGCTGGTCGAGATCCTCTTCGTCGACGACTCGACCGACGACACCCCCGACCGGATCCGCGAGGTCGCGGCCACCGCGCCCGTCGCCGTGCGGGTGCTGCACCGCGAGTCGCGGCAGGGCGGGCTGAGCGGCGCCGTCGTGGCCGGGCTGCGGACCGTCACGACCGAGTGGGCGGTCGTGATGGACGGCGACCTGCAGCACCCGCCGGAGCTCGTGCCGGCGCTCGTCACGCGCGGGCGCGAGTCGGGGCTCGACATCGTGGTCGCGTCCCGGTACACCGGCGACGGCGACGCCGGGGGGCTGGACGGCTGGTGGCGGCACGGCGTCTCGATCGGCTCGGCCCTGCTGGCGCGGTCGATGTTCCCGGTCCGGCTGCGCAACGTGACCGACCCGCTCACCGGGTTCTTCGCCACCCGGGTGGACCGGCTGGACCTCGACGCGCTGCACCCGCGCGGCTTCAAGATCCTGCTCGAGCTCCTGGCCCGCAACACCCTGGTCGTGGGGGAGGAGCCGTTCGTGTTCGGCGAGCGGTACGCCGGGCACTCCAAGGCCACCTTCAAGACGGGGCTGCGGTACCTGGAGCAGCTCGCGGCGCTGAGGTTCGGGCGGATGTCGCGGTTCGCGATCATCGGCGGCTTCGGCGCCGTGCTCAACATCGTCATCCTGTGGCTGCTGACCACGCTGAGCGTGCACTACGTGGTGGCGGCGGTGATCTCCGCCGTCGTGACGATCCTGATCAACTTCCTGCTGCAGGAGCGGTTCGTGTTCCGCGACCTGCGCAACGAGGGCCGCGGCGTCTGGTCGCGGTTCGCGCACTCGTTCGCGTTCAACGGCACCGAGGCGGCGATCCGCCTGCCCGTGCTGTGGTGGCTGGTCGAGCACACCGGCATGTGGCCGGTGCTGGTGCAGGCCATCACGCTCGTCGTCGCGTTCCTGCTGCGGTTCGTGTTCCACGTCCAGGTGGTCTACAAGCCCCGGCGCACGCAGCCGGCGATCGGTGTCACACCGCCTCTCGGTGCGGACCGCGCCGACGAGCGGGTACAGTAGTCAGGTTGCCTCGGCGAGGGACGCCTGACGGCCGCGGCGGGAGCTGATCCCGCAAGCAATCGGCCGGCGTCCGTGATCGACTGGGCGGCCGTCGGCGGCCCTGGGCGGAGTACCACTCCAGCACTCCGTCCCACGTGCCCGCTCCGCGCCCGTCACGTGTCCCGCGCCGACGCAGCCGCCCCCATCGAGTTGCACACAGACCTTCCAGGAGTGAATTCCCATGGCCGAGATCAAGCTCGTCGCCGAGTCCCGCACCGAGTTCGGCAAGGGTGCGGCCCGCCGCATCCGCCGCGACAACAAGATCCCCGCGGTCCTGTACGGGCACGGCGGCGACCCGGTGCACGTGACCCTGCCGGGCCACGAGTCCATGCTGGCGCTGCGCCAGACCAACGTGCTGCTGAACATCGACCTGGACGGCAAGGGCCAGCTGGCCGTCGCCAAGGACGTCCAGCGCGACCCGGTCCGCAACGTCATCGAGCACATCGACCTGCAGGTCGTGCGCGCCGGCGAGAAGATCACCGTCGACATCACCGTGAACATCGTCGGCGAGTCGGCCCCCGGCACCATCCACCTCGTCGAGGAGCAGTCGCTGTCGGTCGAGGCCGAGGCCACGCACCTGCCCGAGTCCGTCGAGGTCTCCATCGAGGGCCTCGAGACCGGCACGCAGATCCACGCCGGCGACATCACCCTCCCCGAGGGCTCGACGCTGCTCACCGACCCGAAGGCCGTCGTCGTGCTCGTCACCGAGCCGCGCGGCGAGGCAAGCCCGGACGAGGAAGAGGCTTCGGCCGCATCCGCCGAGTCGCCCGCCGAGGCGTCCTCGGAGGGCTGAGTCGCTTCCCGCGACCCAGCGCGTCCGGCCGTGAGCCCGAACGCGACCGGGCCGAGGTAGAACCTGCAGGCGCGCGCACGAGAGGATCGTGCGCGGCGCGGGGTCCTACCTCGGCCCGACGGCTTTCCGCGGGCGGGCCGTCCGCGTGAAGGATCTCCGTCGTCTTGAAAGGACGTGACATGAGTGACCGGCCCTGGCTCGTCGTCGGGCTCGGCAACCCCGGCCCCAAGTACGCCGGCAACCGGCACAACGTGGGGCAGATGGTGCTGGACCTGCTGGCCGAGCGCACCGGCGCGCGCTTCTCGAAGCACGCCCGGGCCCAGGCCGTCGTCGCGGAGACCCGGCTCGGGGTGCTGCCCGGCGGGGCCCCCGGCCCCCGCGTGATCCTGGCCAAGCCGACCACGTACATGAACACCTCGGGCGGCCCGGTCAGCGCGCTCGCGAAGTACTACGACGTCGAGCCCGACCAGGTGGTCATGGTGCACGACGAGGTGGACATCCCCTTCGACACGATCAAGCTCAAGATCGGCGGGGGCGAGGGCGGCCACAACGGGCTGCGCGACACCACCAAGGCGCTCGGGACCAAGGACTACCACCGGGTGCGGGTCGGGGTCGGCCGTCCGCCCGGCCGCATGGACACCGCGGACTACGTGCTGCGCGACTTCAGCGGGACCGAGAAGAAGGACCTGCCGATCCTGGTGGACGACGCGGCGGACGCCGTCGAGCTGCTCCTCACCGGGGGCCTGCTGGCGGCGCAGAGCAAGTACCACGTGGCCAAGGCCTGAGCCGTCCGGCAGGGCCTGACGGGCCTGGATGCAAACGGGTGAACCGCGGGTGATCATGCCTTCCTGGCACCGCGCAGGTGGCACTTACGCTCCTAGAGTGGCGACGTGCGCAACACTTCCGCACTACCCCAGAACCAGGCCCGCCGCGGCCTCCGCCCGATGGCGGGCGTCGTCGCTGCCGCCCTTGCTCTGTCGTCGGCCCTGCTGGCCGTGGTCCCGGCCACCACCGCGGAGGCCGCCCCCTGCGACCCCGGGGGCAACCCGATCGTCTGCGAGAACTCCAAGCCGGGCACGTCCCCCCAGGTGTGGGACATCGAGGACGCCGGCGACCCGAGCATCCAGGGCTTCGCGACGGAGATGAGCGTCGACACGGGCAACCGGGTCTCGTTCAAGATCGACACCAACGCGAGGGCGTACACGGTCGACATCTATCGGACGGGCTGGTACCAGGGGCTCGGTGCGCGCAAGATCGCGTCGGTCAGCCCGAGCGCCACGCTGCCGCAGAACCAGCCGGAGTGCGCCTGGGCCGAGGCGACCGAGCTGGTCGACTGCGGGAACTGGGCCGTCTCGGCCGGGTGGGACATCCCGGCCACCGCCGTGTCCGGGGTGTACATCGCGCTCCTGACCCGGACGGACACCGGCGGGCAGAGCCACATCACGTTCGTCGTGCGCGACGACGGGTCACAGGCCGACATGGTCTTCCAGACAGCGGACACCACCTGGCAGGCCTACAACACCTACGGCGGGTCCAGCTTCTACAGCGGCGGCGGCAACGGGCGGGCCTACAAGCTCAGCTACAACCGCCCGTTCAACACCCGCGGGCTGGAGAACGGGCGCGACTTCTACTTCAGCGCCGAGTACGCGATGGTGCGCTTCCTGGAACAGAACGGCTACAGCGTCACCTACATCGCCGGAGCCGACACCGACCGCGACGGGGCCAGGCTGCTGAACCACGAGGCGTTCCTGTCCGTCGGGCACGACGAGTACTGGTCGGGCCCGCAGCGGGCCGCCGTCGAACAGGCCCGGGACGCCGGGGTGAACCTCGCCTTCTTCGCCGGCAACGAGATGTACTGGCGCACGCGCTGGGAGCCGTCGGTGGCCGGTCCGGCGACCGATCGCCGCACCCTCGTGTCGTACAAGGAGACGTGGAGCCGCGCCAAGATCGACCCCTCGAGCCAGTGGACCGGCACGTGGCGCGATCCCCGGTACGCGAGCACCGCTGCCGGTGCGGGCCGCCCGGAGAACGGGATCATCGGCACCCTGTACACGACGAACTACTCGGACCTGGCGCTGACGGTCACGTCCGAGGAGGGCAAGCTGAGGATCTGGCGAGGCACGACGCTGGCCGCCCTGCCCGCCGGGACCTCCCAGGCGCTGGCGCAGCATACGGTCGGGTACGAGTCGAACGAGGACCTCGACAACGGGTTCCGGCCCGCCGGCCTGATCCGGATGTCGACGACGGTGGGCAACGTACCGGAGTACCTGCAGGACTTCGGCAACACGGTGGCGCCCGGCGTCACGAAGCACACGATCACGATGTACCGCGCCGCGAGCGGCGCACGGGTGTTCTCCGCCGGTACGGTGCAGTGGGCCTGGGGCCTGGACCAGCAGCACGACGGGAACGGCGCTCCCGCGGACTCGCGGATGCGCCAGGCGACGGTCAACCTGTTCGCGGACATGGGCGTCCAACCGGGCACCCTGGCGTCCGGCATCATCCCCGCGACGCGGACGACGGACACCACGGGGCCCACGACCCAGATCCAGAGCCCGGCTGCGGGGCAGTCGTACCGCGGCGGGTCGACCGTCACCGTCACGGGCACGGCCATCGACGTCGCGGGCCGGGTGGCCGGCGTGGAGGTGTCGCTCGACGGCGGCAAGACCTGGCACCCCGCCACGGGCCGCGCGAGCTGGCAGTACACCGGACAGGTCTTCGGTTCAGGGGCGGTCACGCTGCGCGCCCGTGCGATCGACGACTCCGCGAACATCGGGGCCGTCGCAACGGTGGGCGCATCGGTGACCTGCCCGTGCACCGTGTTCGGCAGCACGCCGCCACCGAACGGGCCGGCCGACGACTCGTCGGCGGTCGAGCTGGGCATGCGGTTCGTCCCGGCGGTCGACGGTTACGTCAGCGGCGTGCGGTTCCACAAGTCCGCGGCCAACACGGGCACCCACACCGGGACGCTGTGGAGTGCGGCCGGCGCGCAGCTCGCCCGGGTGCAGTTCACCGGTGAGTCGGCGACCGGCTGGCAGGAGGCGTCGTTCACCGGCGCGGTACCCGTCGTCGCGGGGCAGGCGTACGTGGTGTCCTACACCGCGCCCAAGGGGGGCTACACCGCGACCCCGTGGGCCTTCCAGACCAAGGGGCGCGACGCCGAGCAGCTCACCGTCGAGGGCGGGTTCGGTGCCGCCCCGGCCGGCCTCTACGGGGCGCCCGGCACGGTCCCGACCCAGAACTGGGACAACGCCGCCTACTACGTCGACCCGGTGTTCACGACTACCGACAGCTCGCCGTTGACCGTCACCGCGCGTACCCCGGTGTCGGGTGAGGTCAGCGTGCGCCTGGACGCCCCGGTGCGCATGACGTTCTCGAAGAGCGTCGTGGCGTCGTCGATCAGCATCACGCTGACCGACGAGGCCGGCACGGCGGCCCCCGGAACCGTGTCCTACGACGCCACCACCCGCACGGCCACCTTCACGCCGTCGGCACCACTGGCAGGTTTTGTCACGTACCGGGTGGTGGCCACCGCCCGGTCCGCCGAGGGCACCACACTGTCCGACGGCGGGACCTGGACCTTCCGGACGCTCCGCCCGCCGTCCACGACGTGCCCGTGCGGTCTGTTCGACGAGGCGACGGTGCCGGGCACCGCGGCCGCCGCCGACACCGCCGCCGTCGTGCTGGGCACGCGCTTCTCGCCGCGCGTGAACGGCAAGGTCCTCGGGCTGCAGTTCTGGAAGTCGACCCAGATCACCGGGCCCTTCGTGGCCTCCCTGTGGGGCAGCAGCGGGCAGCTGATCGCGCAGGCGACCGTCAGCACCCCGGTGGCGCAAGGGTGGCAGGACGTCACGTTCGACGTACCCGCCGACGTGACCGCCGGCCAGGAATACACGGTGAGCTACCGCGCACCGTCCGGCCGTTACCCGGTGACGCTCGGCGCGCTCGGTGCCGCCAGCACGGTCGGGGACCTGTCCACGCCGCAGAACGCGGGCGTTTACGTCTACGGCTCAGGTCGCCCCACTACCGCGACGTCCACGTCCTACCTCGTCGACGTGTCGTTCGAGCCGGCCGCCGTCGCACCCACCATCGTGTCGCGGACGCCGTCCGCCTCCGCGATCGACGTGCCGACGAGCACCAAGGTCTCCGTCACGGCGTCGCACTCGCTGGCAACCTCCGGCACGACGCTGACGCTGACCGGCCCTGGCGGCACGGCCGTGCCCGGCAGCCTCGCGATCTCCGGCACGACGGCGACCCTGACGCCCACGAGCGCGCTCCAGCCGGGCACGGCGTACACGGCGTCGTTCACGGGCAGGACCACAGGCGGGCAGACGATCGCGGCGAGCTCGTGGTCGTTCACCACCAAGGCGCTCGACGGCCAGTGCCCGTGCACGATCTTCGCCGGCGACGTGCCGCCGATCGCGTCGGCCGACGACGGCGCGGCGGTGGAGCTCGGCACGCGGTTCTCCGCGAACCGCAACGGGTTCGTCACGGCCGTGCGCTTCTACCGGGGGCCGGCGAACACCGGCACGCAGACGGTGTCCGTGTGGTCGGCCACCGGTACACGTCTGGCGACGGCTCAGGCGCCGTCGGGCGGGAGCGACGGCTGGCAGACGGTCACCCTGCCCCAGCGGGTGACGGTCACGGCCGGGACGACGTACACCGTGTCCTACCTCGCGCCCAACGGCGGCTACGCGGCAGGGTCGGGCTACTTCGCGCAGCCGCGCACCGTCGGCCCGCTGACGGCGCCGGCGAACGCCGGCACCTACGTCTACGGCGGCGGGTTCCCCCAGTACACCTGGCAGAGCACCGGGTACTGGGTGGACCCCGTGTTCACCGACCAGTGACGCCCGTGCCGATGACCAGACGCCCGAGGACCTTCCTGGCGCGGTGCCGACCGACCGCTCCGCTGCTGACCGCCGTCCTGGTGCTGGCCGCCTGCACGGCATCGCCGGCGTCCGGCCAGGGGCCGGATGCCGGGCCGGGCTCGACGCCGAGCCCCGGCACTACCCTGACCACGCCGTCGGCCGGGCCCGACGACGGCCGAACCGATACCGCCGAGCCGAGCACGAAGTCGAGCACGAAGTCGAGCCCGAAGTCGAGCCCGAAGCCGAAGCCGAGCCCGGCCGAGCCGAGCCCGGCAGATGCGCCGGCGTCGAGCGGGCGCAGCGGCGGGCAGAGCGGGGCCGACGGCAGCGAGCTCGCCCCACCGGAGTCGCAGGGCCGGTCGTCGGGCGACGACCTCGGCGACTCCACGGGCCCGGCCGCCGGCCGGCTGAGCAGGGCACCGGAGACGGGCAGCGCTGACGGGCTCCTCCGGGGCTTCCCCGACGACGTCGTGCTGGTGCCCGCGGACGCCGAGGTGGCCTCCAGCTCCGTGACCGGGTCGGACGGCCGGTACCAGGTGACGCTCGACGCGACGGTTGACGGCGTCTGCTCCGACGTGCTGCTCGACTACCGTGTCTGGTTCACGACCGGCGGCTTCGCCGAGTCCGGTGCGAAGACCCGCCCCGGCCGCACCACCGTGGACCTCGAGCGTGGCGACGGCACCGTCGTGCTGGAAGCCGCGCCGGCCAACAAGGCCTGCGACGTCACGGTGTTCGCCGCGCTGTCGGCGCGGTGACCGTCATCCCCGGACCACGCTCGGGGACCAGGCCTGCGGGATCGCGACGACCGGGTCGGCCGCGCCGTCGGCGGGCAGGGCCCAGACGTCGGTGGTGGCCGGCTCGTCCGTGCGGGGCATCCCGTACAGGAGCGTCGCGTCGTCGAGCCAGGTGATCTGGTCGTCCACGGACCGCTCCTCGGCGTCGAGCACGGTGACCGCCATCGTGGCCAGGTCGAGCACCGCCGGGGTCCAGCGGGGTGTCGCCGCGCCGGGCGCGCGGGCGTCGTGCTTGAAGGCCAGCCGGGTCCCGTCCGGGGACAGGGAGGGGCACTCCACGCCGTCGAGCAGCGTCACGAGGGTGCGCTCGGCGAGGTCGCCGCGCACGAGCCAGGTGCGGTCGAGGGACTGCGACTGGACGGTGGCGTAGAAGACCCGCTCGTCCGCGAAGGTCACGCCCCACACGTTCCGGTCGACGGGGGCGACCCGCTTGCCGTCGACCAGCAGCGTGAAGTCCTCGAGGTTGCCGGACACCTCCGCGCCGTCGGCGTCGTGCACCGTCGTCTCCGTGGAGAAGCCCGTCGTGGCGTAGGAGTGGCCCGTCACGAAGGACGTGGTGGCGACCAGGCCGTCCGGCGACTGCTGCGTCCGGCTGGGGAGGCCGGGCAGCGGCCAGCTCGCGGTGGTACGCCACGCGGCGTCGAGCACCTGGGCCTCGTACGTGGTGACGACGCCGCGGTGCGTGCGCAGGCAGACGGTCGTCGCGCCGTCGGAGTCCACCCGGTCGCACACGGCCGGCGTGACCTGACGGGGACCGGACAGGTCGTCCAGGGCGACGGCGGCCACCCTGCCGTACAGCTCGCCCGGGGCGGTGCCGCGGAACAGGACGTGCGGGCCGTCCAGCACGCCCTCGGTCACCTCGACCTGGGTCGGTGCCGCCTGCTCGGCCCGCGCTCGGCGGATCTCGGCCGTGACGTACCAGCCGGTACCGACCAGCACGACGAGGACCAGCACGGCGAACGCCGTCCGACGGCGGAGGGCCGCGTGCCCGCTCACGCGGAGGTCTCTCGCGTCAGGGCGTCGTCCGGCGCCAGGCGGCCGCCCCGCACCAGGTACGCGCAGACGGGGACGGCGACCACCAGCGCCGCCGCGACGATCCACAGCGCGTCGACGCGGCCGGACGCGTACCACAGCACGCCGAACCCGGCCGAGGCGATCATCCGCGCGACCGCGGTGACGGTCTGCGCGGTGCCGATGGCGGTCGCGCGGACCGACGTCGGCACCAGCGCGCTGGTCAGCGCGGCGAGGACGCCGTCGGTCATCGCGTAGAAGGTGCCGAGCAGCACGAGGGCCGCCAGCGTGGTGGCCGCGCCGGGGAACGGGGCCGCGGCGCAGGCGTAGGCGCCGGCCAGCAGGACGTGCCCCCAGACCAGGACGTGGCCCCGGCCGACGCGGTCCGCGAGCCGGCCGACCGGTGCGGCGAGCAGCATGTAGACGACGTTCGTGCCGACGAAGAGCAGCGGGAACCAGTGCGTCGCGAAGCCGTCGCGGTCCTGGAGCGCGAGGTAGACGAACCCGTCGCCGACCGTCAGGAGGCCGAGGACCCCGGCGACGAGCAGCAGCCGCACGGTCGCCCCGCCCCGCAGGAAGGCCCAGGAGAACGGCCGCCCCGCGGGCTGCAGGCCGCCCGCCGCGTCGCACGTGCAGCCCTTGCACTTGGGCAGCCCGCGGGACTCCCGGGTCCGGTGGGTGCGGAGCCAGGCCGCCTGCCGCGGGCGGAGGTCCGGGACGAGGAGCACGAGGGCGCCGACGCCGAGCACGGCCGCCCCGAGCGAGATCACGAAGACCGTCGTCCAGCCGTCCGGGACGGCCCACAGGACCGCGAACGCGAGCAGCGGCCCGAGCGCGGCCCCCGCGGTGTCCAGCGCTCGGTGCACCCCGAAGGACCGACCGAGGTTGCGCGGGTTCGCCGAGGCGGCGATCAGGGCGTCGCGGGGGGCCGTGCGGATGCCCTTGCCTATCCGGTCCGTCACCACGAGGCCCGCGACGGCCGGGAGGCCCGCGGCGAACAGGAGGCCGACCCGGGTCAGCGCCGACAGGCCGTAGCCCACCGCCGCCACCCACTTGGGCCGGTCGGTGCGGTCGGCGGCCCACCCGCCCGCGACCCGGACCAGGGCGCCCGCGCCCTGCACCAGCCCGTCGACGACGCCGTACGCGACGATCGACATGCCGAGCGCCGCCGTGACGTACAGCGGCAGGATCGCGGCGACCGCCTCCGAGGAGACGTCCGTCAGGAAGCTCACCACGCCGAGCGTCACCACGGTGGACGAGACCCGGCCGGTGCGGCGGCGGCCCGCGCTCGATCGGCCGGGGGGCCGGTCGCCCGGCGGGTCGCCCGGCCGGTCGCGGGACGGGGTACCCGTCTGCGAGCCGGTCTCTCCCGGTACGGCGCGGACGAGGCCTGACATGTGGCTCCAGCGGTCTCGATGCTGGCAGTTGCTCAGCCTCATCAGGCTACGGAGGTGTGGCGGCTCCCGGCGTGCTCGGGACGGGTGAACTGGGTACTTCACCCGGTGCCAGGCCCTCAGGTCCCCAGTGACCCGAGGGCCTGGCAGGTCAGTGCGCCTCGGCTCCCGCCCACGTCGTCAGGTAGCTCTCCGGGCCGCGGGCCAGGTCGTCGATGAGGTCCTGGCCGCCCACGAGGCGCAGGTCCTCGACGAAGTCGGGCACCAGCCCGTAGTGCGGGACACCGTCCACGTTGATGTCCCAGGTGCGCTCGCCGGTCGTCTGCCGGTCGAGCAGCGTGCCGCCGTCGAACGACCGGAACGGGTAGGTGACTCCGGTTCCCGCGGCGTCGTCCCTTGGCGGCGGCGTGCCGCCGAACCCGTTCATGTCGAAGCCGAACCCGATCCCCGCGCCGTACCGGTCGCGGACGGGCGCTGTGCGCTCGTACTCCGCGACGAACTCCTCGGCGGCGTGGCCGTAGATCGTGGCGAACCCGCCCAGCGCGTAGAGCCGGTCTAGGTAGCTCTCGTCCATCCACGAGTGCGTCGACAGGACGCCGGGGTAGCCCTCGGCCTCGAGGATGTCGAGGGTCTGGTCGGCGGCCTTGGCGCTCATGTGGTCGATCTCGACCATCATGTTGCGCTCGACCATGCCGCGGACGGCGTAGGCGCCGAGCCCGCTCAGGCCCTTCGTGTTGCAGAGGGTCCCGGGCGGGTAGAGGGGGAGGACGGGCGGGAGGTCGTCCTCCAGCTCGGGCGGGAGCTCGCCGTTGCCCGGGTTGTTGTCGTGCGGCTGGTCCGCCGGGCAGGAGCGCGCGTCCCACCAGGTGCCGGTGGAGAGGAACTGGCCGGCGTTGATGATGGTGCCCATGCTCCCGGCGTCGAACCGCACGCCGCACAGCGCGTTGTCGAACTTGTGGCACAGGTACATCGAGCGGACGCCCAGGTCGTAGAGCTCGTCGAGGCCGGCGTCGATGTCGGCCCTCGAACAGTTCGGGATGCGCAGGGTCTGCTTGCAGCCGAACGGCTCCGACGTCTCCACGCCGAGCACGACGGCGAGCTTGCCCTCCTCGATCACCTGTCGCGCCTGCTCGCTGCTGGTGACTATCCGGAACCAGCCGCGGCCCGGCCCGCCGTACTGCGCGTCGACGTAGGCCTGCAGGTCATAGGTGTCCTGCGCCTGGAGCCGGATCGCCGTCATCTCGTCGCAGCTCTGGTAGGTGCCCGGGTTGATGGAGCACAGCAGGCCGTTGGTGACCAGGTCGTTGACGAGCACGCGCTGCCCGCCGCGCCAGGCCCGCTCCACCCAGCGGTAGTACATCTGCTGGTGGGTGAGGGAGTCGTAGGCGGGCCAGTCGGCGAAGGTCGGCCAGCCCGTGGTGTCGTGCGTGCCGATGGGCGAGCCGTCCCGGGTCAGGTTCTCCAGCAGGGCGCCGAGGCCGTGCGGCTCGTGCGACGGGCAGTCCTGCAGCGCGGCCTCGACCCCGTCCTGGGAGAAGACCTTGCCGCAGACGGCGGCGCCGCCCATGCCGTCCTGCATGAACAGGTGGCTGTGCGCGTCGATGAGGCCGTACACCGTCCCGTCGGGCCGGGTGTCCGTGAAGGGGGTGCCGGTGACGTTGACCTCGGACTCCGGGGAGGGGAGGACCGACTCGGTGTTCGTGGCCGACGCCGGTATCACCAGCGCCGTCGCGCTGAGGCACGCTGCTGCTACCGCGGTCACGAGCACTGCCGTCCGTCTGATGCGTCGCACGAGACCTCCCGCTGGGCCAGGGCGAGGCTGTGGCCGCGCCGATCACGACGGCGTCGTTGCCGTTGCTGACCGCGCCACAGTAACAGCACAGGTCACGCACAGGGTAGATGTCGGTCAAGTACCTTTTAGGGCAGTATCGACCTCGGCGGTGCGAGCCTCCTGAATCACCACGCATTGACCCTCGAGCGGGTCGAGACCGCAGGCTCCCGGCATGATCCTCTCGTACGTTGCTCGACGTCGGCCGCCCCGCCGGGATGTCGGCCCGCCGCTCCCCGCGTCTTACCTCGTGTGGCTCGCGGCCGCCACTGTCTCGCAGCTCGGCGACGTGGTCCTCGGCTTCGCCGTCGGCTGGGTCGCGGCCGAGCACGGAGGTGCCGCCGCGGGCCTCGTGCTGGCTGCCGGAAGCCTGCCGTCGGTGCTGCTGCTCCTGCTGGGCGGGACGATCGCCGACCGGTTCGGTGCACGCCGCGTGATGATCGCGGGCGACGCCGTCATGCTGATGATGTCGGTGGCGCTGGCACTCGCCGTCGTGCACGCCGGGACGCCGCTGTGGCTCCTGCTGGCGGCGAGCGTGCTGCGCGGGGCAGTGTTCGCGTTCTACAGCCCGTCGGCCGGGTCGATGCCCCGACGCCTGGTCGCGGACGCGCAGCTCACCCGTGCACTGGCTTTGCGCCAGGGCGCCAGCCAGGCGGTTCAGCTGCTCGGAGCCCCGCTCGCCGGAATCCTGGTCGTGGCCGGCGACCTCGGCTCGGTGGCGCTGCTCGACGCGGGCACGTTCCTCGTGGTGCTGGTCGTGTTGCTGCAGGTACGGCCCTCGCACACAACCCCGCCGGCGGACCGGGGCGTTCCGGTGTGGCGGGCCGCCCTCGACGGCGTGCGCGTCGTGCGTCGCACGCCCGGCCTGGCCGGGGCCCTGGCGCTGCTCGCGACTGCGGCTGCGTTCCTCCTGCCGACCACGTCTCTCGTGCTTCCCCTCCTGGCGCGCGACGCCGGTTGGGGAGCGTCGGAGGTGGGGATCGTCATCGGTGCGCAAGGGGCGGGGATAATCGCGGTCACCGTGGTCGTCAGTCGGCAGGGCGGTTGGCGAAGGCCGGGCGTGGCGGCGTCGGGTGGGCTTGCCGTCGCGGCCCTGGGGCAGGCGGTGTTGGTGGTCGCGGCCTCGATGCCGGCCGGGGCGGGGCTGGCCGTCGTTGCGGCGACCGCCGTGGGTGCCGGCAGCGGGCTGTTCACTGTGCACCTCGCGCCCGTGGTGCTCGGGTCGGCCCCGCGCACACACCTCGCCCGGGTGCAGGCGCTGGTGGGGCTGGTGCAGGTCGGGGCATTGACGATCACCAACCCGGCCCTCGGGACGCTGGCGAGTGCGACGTCCCCAGCGGTCGCCGCAGGCGCCTCCGCGCTGGGGCTGCTGGCCGCTGCGGCCAGCGGCACGACCGCCCTGTGGCGATTGACCCTCGACCAGGTCGAGGGTGCACAGTGAGCCCATGCACGAGCACCTCCGCGGCATAGGAGCGGTGGCACGGGAGAGCGGCCTCCCCGTGAGCGCCCTGCGGTTCTACGACGCCGTGGGTGTGCTCCGCCCGGCCTGGTCCGATCCGGTCACGGGCTACCGCTGGTACTCGGGCGACCAGGTCGGCCAGGCCGCGCTGGTGGCGCGGCTGCGTCAGGTCGAGATGCCGCTGGCCGACATCGCCGAGGTGCTCGCGAGCCGCCATCGGTCGGCCGAGGCGCTGACCGTCCTGGACCGGCACCTTCGCGAGCTCGAGTCGCGGTTCGCGGCGGCGCGGAAGCATCTGTCCGACGCCCGCGAGTTCCTCGCCGACCCACCGGCCACCCGCTTGGAGGTGTCTGCGGCGGACCTGGCGCAGGCGCTCGCCGCCGTCCGCTACGCCGTGGGCTCCGACCCTGCATGGCCTGCGCTGACCGGCGTCCTGCTCGACTGCTCGGACGGGGTATTGCGGTTAGTGGCCTGCGACCGCGCGCGGCTCGCCGTCGCCTCGGTGCCGGTGCGACACCTGGGCGGGCTTCCCGTGCAGGTGGTCGTGCCGCTCGCGTTCCTGGCGTCGCTTCTCGACCGCGACGGTGACGGTGACGGCGGCGGCGGCGGCGACAGCAGCGAGTCCGACGCCGGAGGTGAGGAGCCCTTGCTGTCCGTCGAGCTGCGGGTCGACCGGGTCGTGATCGGAGATGCAGAGGGAGCACTGGTCGCCGCAGAACCGGTCGCGGCCGAGTACCCGGACTATCAGGCGTTGCTGCAGGCGACCTGGGTGCGGCAGGTGCGCATCCCGACGTCGGACCTGGTCAGCCGGGTTGTAGACGGGCCGCCGGGTTCCATCGAGGGGAGGCCGGCCGTCACCCGTCGGCCCGACTTCGTGGCAGTGCTCCTGGGAGACCACGGTGTCGACGTCGTGCAGCCGAGCGTGCCCGGTGCTGTGGCGTTCGACCGTGCGTACCTGCTGGAGGCGCTCGCGGCGGCCGGCGGGGACGACGTGGTCCTGGCGCTCGACGCTGCCCGCCAGGTGCTGGGGGTGGCCCGCCCGGCCCGGCCCGAGGACAGGAGCCTGCTGATGCCGGTGCGCCTCCGACCATGAGCAGTCGGCCAGCCGCCGCGGTTGGGTCGATCAGTGGGTGAGCTGGGAGACGCGGCCTCGGCTGACGCCGAGGACAACGGCGACATCGGCGACGGACAGGCCGGCGTCGCGCAGCTCGGCCACGACCGCACGGGCCCGGGCGGCGGCTTCGCGTTGAGCCACCGATGCCGCCTCGGTGGCTTGTCGGGCGGCGGCGGCGTGGGCGGCAAGATCGCCGAGCTCTGGCACCACGTCGATCGTGACGTTGGTTGTGTCGATCTCCAGCAGGGACTCGAGGTAGTCGCGGACCTGCCGGTCGGCGGTCGCAAGAGTGCGGACCTGAGTCACCCCGATGTCGTCGATGTGCAGTTCCCAGCCGCGCTTCCAGCGCTTGGCGCGGACGGTGTAGTGGTTCTGGGTCATTGCAACCACCCCTTCTTCAGGCAGGTGAACTTGCTGATGAGGTCCCGGACGATCCCAGGGGATACCTCACCCGGCTTGGTGACCACCGCCCGGTGCTGCCCGCACGGACAGGTCCAAACTTCGTGGTCGCCTTTTCCGGACCTGCTGGTGCACCCTAGGGCCTTGAGGATCTTGGCGATTTCCCGATACTTCATCGGCTTGACCATCACCCTAGTTTAGGCCAACTAGACAGTCAATGCTTAGTGGGGGTAGACATTCGTCGACCCGGCGCGTGTCAGTCGCTGCGGGCGGAGCCCGTCAGCCGATCGGGAGGGGCGAACAGCCAGCGGGCGCCGATCCGGGGCGCAAGGGCACCCAGCCCCAGCCCGACGGCGATCGCCGCCGCCCAGAGCGCCACGGGCAGCCACTGCGACTGCGGCGCCGGGATCCACACCCCGTTGCTGTACAGCAGGAACAGCAGGCCGAGCACCACCGAGGTGTGCGTGACGAACACGGGGAGCGTTCGCGCGCCGAGCCACTGCAACCCGAGTGACCTGGGCAGATACCGGGCGCCGGGGACCCGGGAGGCCAGGACGCTCACCGCGACCCCGGCCGGCACACCGGCGATATTGGCCAGGAGGTAGAGCCCCGGGACGTCGGCGAGGCCGAGCGTCGCGACCGACCACTGGATGCCCAGCCAGACGGCGACGGCGCCCACCGCCCAGGCCCAGCCGACCCGCCCGGTGATCCGCTCGGCGAACCCTTCGAGCAGCGGCCGCAGGTGCAGCCCGACCAGGAAGAACAGCACGAACTGGGCGGTGCCCCGCCACGCGATGCTCTCTGGCTCCCAGCCGGCCAGCGCCCACCCGCTCACGCCGGCCGCAGCCACCAGCTGCACGGGCACCGGGACCCGGTGCAGCGCCCGCGCGATGACGAAGAACGCGGCCAGCGTCCAGATGAACCACAGCTCGGAGCGGGGGACCAGCGGCGACCAGGCGAGGTCGTGCAGCAGGGTGCCCCAGTCGGCGTCCGCCACCTGGTAGTAGCCCGTGACCAGGCGGACCACCAGGGAGATCGGCTCCCACAGGACGAACACCCAGGCGAAGTAGAGCAGCTTGCCGCGGGCCAGGCGGGACCACGGCACGGTCATCCACTTCGCGGCGAACATGCCGGCGACCGCGAAGAACAGCGGCATCCGCAGGCTGCGCAGCGTCTCGTTGGCGTCGCGCAGGACGCTCACCTCGTACCCGGTCGACCACGTCCAGTTGGTCGCGTGGTACAGGACCACCAGTCCGATGGCGAGGCCGCGGGCGGCGTCGGGCCAGGCGAGGCGGGCGGGGCGGCGCTGCCCGACGGCGGCGTCGCGCCCCGGTACCGTCGCGCCGGCGTGCCGCGGGGATCCGGAGGGGGTGAACATCGCAGGTCATCGTACGTGCAGTGGCCGACATCGGGAACGACAGGAGGGCCGGCAGCGGGGCCGGCAGAGGGCACTGTCGGTGGCCCGGAGTAGCCTGGGACCAGCCCCTCACCCAGTGACCCCTACCCCGGGTCGTGCCCGTGATGGGCCCGTCGTCGTGCGCCCTCGAAGGACTGTTCTCATGAACCTCACCGGCCTGCTCCCCACTCTCCTGCGTGATCCCGGCGCGTCCGCCGCCGTGGAGCACGTGCGCGCCCGCGGCTTCGCGGACGTGGTGGGACCGGTTGGCGTGCGCCCGCCCCTGCTGGTGGCCGCGTCCGAACAGCGCCCGCTCGTGGTGGTCACCGCGACGGGCCGGGAGGCTGACGACCTGGCCGAGAGCCTGCGCGGCTACCTCCCGGAGGACCGTGCCGACGAGGTGGCGGTGCTCCCGGCCTGGGAGACCTTGCCGCACGAGCGGCTCAGCCCGCGCGCGGACACCGTGGCCAAGCGGCTGGCGGTGTTCCGCCGGCTGGCCCACCCGGCCGAGGGGCACGGGCAGGCAAGCTCGATCCGGCTCCTCGTGATGCCGGTCCGCGCCCTGTTGCAGCCCGTCGTCGAGGGCCTGGGGGAGCTGGAGCCGGTCCAGCTCGAGATCGGCGCCACGGCAGACCTGACCGACGTCGCCGAACGGCTCACGGCCGCCGCGTACACGCGCGTCGACATGGTGGAGCGGCGCGGCGAGTACGCGGTGCGCGGTGGCATCCTCGACATCTTCCCGCCCACGGAGGACCACCCGCTGCGGTGCGAGTTCTGGGGCGACGAGATCACCGAGATCCGCTGGTTCGCCGTGGCCGACCAGCGCAGCCTCGAGATCGCGGAGCGGGGCCTCTGGGCGCCGCCGTGCCGCGAGATCCTGCTGGACGACGCCGTCCGGCAGCGCGCGGCAGACCTTGTGGAGACCCTGCCGGGTGCGGTCGAGATGCTCGACAAGCTCGCCGCGGGCGTTGCCGTCGAGGGCATGGAGTCGCTGGCCCCGGTCCTGGTGGACCGGATGGTCCCCGTCCTGGAGCTGGTGCCCGACGACGCGCTGCTCGTGGTCAACGAGCCCGAGCGCGTGCGCCGTCGTGCGCACGACCTCGTGGCGACCACCGAGGAGTTCCTTGCCGCCGCCTGGACGGGCGCGGTCGCCGGTGGTGCGACGCCGATCGACCTGTCCGCGGCGTCCTTCGCGACGTTCGCCGAGGTGCGCGAGGTCGCGGCGCGGCGCGGCCTCGGCTGGTGGACCCTGTCGGCGTTCACGCAGGACACGGAGCTCACCTCGTCGGACGACGGCCCGGCCGGCGACGGCGCCGAGGCGGTGTTCACGATCAGCGCCCGGGACGTCGAGTCCTATCGCGGCGACCTTGCGCGGGCGCTGGACGACGTGCACGGGCTGCAGGTCGCGAGCTGGCGGCTCGTGCTGACCACCGAGGGCCACGGGCCGGCCAAGCGGATGACGGAGCAGCTGTCGGCGGCGGGTACCGCGGCCCGGCTGGCGATCTCGCTCGAGGAGGAGCCGGAGCCCGGCGTCGTGCACGTCGTCGCGGGCGGTGTCGGCAAGGGCTTCGTGGCCCCCGAGCTGCAGCTCGCCGTCTTCTCCGAGCAGGACCTGACCGGACGGGCCGGCTCGGGCACGCGCGATATGCGCAAGATGCCCAGCCGCCGCCGGAACGTCGTGGACCCGCTCCAGCTCAAGGCGGGCGACTTCGTGGTGCACGAGCAGCACGGCGTCGGCCGGTTCGTCGAGATGGCGCAGCGCACCATGGGCACCGGCGGCAACCGGGCCACGCGCGAGTACCTCGTGATCGAGTACGCGAGCAGCAAGCGCGGCCAGCCGGGCGACCGGCTGTTCGTGCCCACCGACCAGCTCGACCAGGTCACCAAGTACACCGGCGGGGAGTCGCCGTCGCTGTCCAAGATGGGCGGCGCCGACTGGAAGAACACCAAGGCCAAGGCCCGCAAGCACGTGCGAGAGATCGCGAGCGAGCTGATCCGGCTCTACAGCGCGCGCATGGCGACGCAGGGCCACGCCTACGGCCCGGACACCCCGTGGCAGCGCGAGCTCGAGGACGCCTTCGCCTACGTCGAGACGCCGGACCAGCTCGCGACGATCGACGAGGTCAAGGCCGACATGGAGAAGTCCGTGCCGATGGACCGCCTGGTGTGCGGCGACGTCGGGTACGGCAAGACGGAGATCGCCATCCGTGCCGCGTTCAAGGCGGTGCAGGACGGCAAGCAGGTGGCCATCCTGGTCCCCACCACGCTGCTGGTGCAGCAGCACTTCGAGACCTTCTCCGAGCGGTACACCGGATTCCCCGTCAGCGTGCGGGCGCTGAGCCGCTTCCAGTCGGCCAAGGAGTCCGAGGAGACGCTGGCCGGCCTCAAGGACGGCAGCGTCGACATCGTCATCGGCACCCACCGCCTCATCACCGGCTCCGTCGGGTTCAAGGACCTGGGCCTGGTGGTCATCGACGAGGAACAGCGCTTCGGCGTCGAGCACAAGGAGACGCTCAAGCAGCTCCGCACCAACGTGGACGTCCTGGCGATGTCCGCCACCCCCATCCCGCGCACGCTCGAGATGGCCGTGACCGGCATCCGGGAGATGTCCACGCTGGCCACGCCCCCCGAGGAGCGGCACCCCGTGCTCACCTATGTGGGCGCGTTCGAGGAGAAGCAGATCGCCGCCGCCCTGCGGCGCGAGCTGCTGCGCGAGGGCCAGGTCTTCTACGTGCACAACAAGGTGGAGACCATCCAGCGCACCGCCTCCCGGCTGAACGAGCTCGTGCCCGAGGCCCGCATCGGCGTGGCCCACGGCAAGATGAGCGAGCACCAGCTCGACCAGGTCATCCGCGCCTTCTGGGAGAAGGAGCTCGACGTCCTGGTGTGCACCACGATCATCGAGACCGGCCTGGACATCTCCAACGCCAACACCCTGATCCTGGAGCGCTCCGACATGCTGGGCCTGTCCCAGCTGCACCAGCTCCGCGGGCGCGTAGGCCGCGGGCGCGAGCGCGCGTACGCGTACTTCCTCTACCCGCCGGAGCGCCCCCTCACCGAGACGGCGCACGACCGGCTCGCCACCATGGCCGCCCACACCGACCTCGGCGCGGGCATGCAGATCGCCATGAAGGACCTCGAGATCCGCGGCGCGGGCAACCTGCTCGGCGGCGAGCAGTCCGGCCACATCGCCGGCGTCGGGTTCGACCTCTACGTGCGCATGGTGGGCGAGGCGGTCTCCGCGTTCCGCGGCGACCGTGAGGAGGAGGCCCCCGAGGTCACCATCGAGCTGCCCGTCGACGCCCACCTGCCAGAGTCCTACATCGCCACCGAGCGGCTGCGGCTGGAGGCGTACAAGAAGATCGCCGCCGCGCACGACGCCGCGGCGCTCGCGGAGGTGCGCGCCGAGCTCACCGACCGCTACGGCGCGCTGCCCGAGGTCGCGGGCGCCCTGTTCGACGTCGCCGACTTCCGCAACCACGCCCGCCACGCCGAGCTCACGGACATCACCGCCCAGGGCAAGTACATCCGGTTCGCGCCGGTGAACCTGCCCGAGTCGGCGCAGCTGCGGCTCAAGCGGCTCTACCCGGGGACCATCCTCAAGCCCGCCATCCGGGCGGTCCTCGTGCCGTTCCCGACCACCGCCCGGATCGGCGGCCGGCCGCTGCGTGGGGCCGAGGTGCTGGAGTGGGCCCGGGGCCTCATCGATGCGGTGATTCTGGCCGATGTGGGGGCTGCGGCGAAGGTCAGCGTCGGGGAGCGATGAGCACTCGCCGAGAGACCGACACGGTCGCACTGTGATGGATTGATATCGGCTGCGCCGGGCTGAGTCAATGCCTGGCGCTGGAAATCACCCTGCCGCAAACGTGTCACGGCCTCAGACGTCATAATTCCGCCGCCATTGGCGTTGACGCGCGTGCGCTGTGGACGGTTAAGTTTAGGTGCTGGATCGACAAAATGTCGGTGTTGATATCAAGGGGTGTGTCAATGAGGTCTGTAGTGGAAAACCGTCCGACGAAGAAACTGCTCGTGGCGTGGCTTTTTGCTGTCGCCATGGCGTTCGGAATGGTGGCAGTAGCGGTGCCCAGTGCATCTGCAGCGGCCGCACCGACCGCGTACGAGAAGTGCAACACTACGCGCGAAGTCTACAGCAACCCGGGATACTACCGGATACCCGCCAACGGGTCGGATATCACCTGCTGGCTGGCCTACGACCGGAGTTCTTCAAATCCGGCCGTTACATCACTGCAGGGCCACATCAAGATCTGCTACATCGACACGGGCCGGATTTCATGGAGCGGTGGATTCGCCTTGGATGGTTACTTTGGCGACGACACGTTGACCGCTCTCAAGAGGGTCCAGAACTATCACGGCGTCGGCGCCGACGGTGAATACGGCCCGGCTACTCGCGACGCGATGTTCCTGAGGTGGAGCCAAAACCCCAGCAACGGCGGTCGCACTGGCTGCAGTAACACACACACCTTCTAGTTCTCCCCGCCATCATTACGACGGCGTCGAGCCCCGGTTCAGGTCTCGACGCCGTCGCGGTCGATAGAGGCGCTGGATCGGCGAAGCCTTTCTTAGTCGCCGACCTATTACAGGGGCAAGGCTTCCACGCCGTTCGCCGCAACGGCATCCGCCGCCCAGGATGCTGTGTGTGCTCAGTTGTAGAGCGGGCAGCCGATCGGCGACTGGGCGGGTGAATGGCGGGTTGGATGCGCTCGACCTTTTACTCCTCTGAAGGTCGGGCTGGTCACGAGGTTGACGGGTCTCCGCGTTGACCAGATCACACCTATCGAGGGCGGGCCGACGCGCTGGCCGCGACGTGTCATCGGAGTGCCTGCTCGGATGCAGAGGGCGAGCGGCCGGGGTTGAGATTCTCACGGCATGCTCTATACATATACGACGCCAGCACTACGAAAATCGTAGCGATCGTGCGCGGGTCAGGAGTTGCCGGAGTGGGCCGTGGCCTCATCGACGCCGTGATTCTGGCCGACGTAAGGCTGCCGTTAAGGTCGGTGCTGGCGCCTGGCCTCGGGCGCGGGGCTCGTGGACGTTCGTGAAACTCGGATTCACGGCAACCGAGCCGGACCGTATAGGCTCCACCCGCGTAACCCGCTCATCCTGTTTTGTGGAGGAAACCGCATGGCACTCGGATACCGCGTGCGTGCGGTCATCAGCTCGGTCGCGGCGACAGCCGTGCTCGGTGGGCTGCTGACCGGCTGCTCGATCTATGCTCCCGACGAGCCGACCGAAGCTGCCGAGCAGGTGGAGGTGCACGAGGAGCTGCGCGCCATGCTCCCCGGCGAGCTGCGGGCGGAGTCCACGCGCATTACGGTCGGTACGGAGTCGGGCTACCCGCCCTTCGAGTACACGAACCAGGCCGGCCGCATCGTCGGGTTCGAGATCGACCTGTTCGACGCCGCTTCGGACCGGCTGGGCCTGAAGTACAACTTCCAGGACATGCCCTGGGACTCGTTGGTTGACGAGCTCTATGCGAGTAATGTCGATGCTGTCGCTGCGGCCATGTCGGACACCGCCGAACGTCAGGCTGACTCCGACTTCGTCGACTACTACAACGACAGTGACGCGATCATGGTCCCGGCTGGCAACCCCGAAGGCATCAAGACCCTCAAGGACCTCTGCGGTCGTACGGTCGCGGTCCTGGTCGAGACTACGCAGGCCGCCGCGCTCACCGCGCTGAACGTTGCCCAGTGCCAGACCCAGCCAGTAAACGTGGTCACGTTCGAGACTGACGCCGACGCGCTCGCGCAGGTCCAAGCCGGCAAGGCGGACGCGGAGCTCACCCAATGGTCGACCGGCACCTACAACGCGAAGCAGGTCGGTTCGGGGGATGTTTTTGAGGTGGCGAACACCGAGATCATCAACCCGACGCCGCTCGGCTTCCGGTTCCTCAAGGGCGACGTCGAGCTCGTACGTGCCTATCAGGCCGCGCTGCAGAGCCTGATCGACGACGGAACCTACGGCGAGATTCTCAAGAAGCACGATCTTTCCGAGGGCGCCCTGACGAAGGCCACGGTCAACAACCAGGAGCAGTAGGGCGCCGTCGAACGCCACGTAGAACGGGCCGCCCCACACCTGGGGCGGCCCGTTCTGCTTTGGTCGTGACTCCTGCCGTGAGGCCCGCGCGAAGTTTCGCGAAGGAATAGCGGTCAGTCTAGTGACCGTTACGTGGCGCGTCGGTTAGCCTGGTAACCGAAAGGAGCAGTCATGGCCAGAACATCCCTTCGTACCCGGCGCGATCTCGCCTCGCTAGGCGACCACGTGCGCGCCTGGCGCAAGATCCACGGCCTCACGGCCCAGCTCGTCGCCGACCGCGCGGGCATCACGCGCACCACGCTGCGGGCCCTCGAGAACGGCACCGGGACCGTCAGCCTCGAGAACACGTTCGCGGTGCTGCGGGTGCTCGGCATGGCCGACGCCGTCGTCGGCGCGAGCGACCCGCTCACCACCGAGATGGGCAGGTTCCACGCGGAACGCGCCCTGCCGCAGCGAGTAAGAGTTCCTAACTGAGGAGTGAGCGCCGTTGTCGATACGTGTCGAGGTCGAGCTGCCCGGCGGGGGACAGGCCCGCGCCGGTGACCTCGACATGCACCTCAACCGGGGCGGAGCCCTGGTGGGGTGCACGTTCCGCTATGCCGCCGAGTACCTGCGCGATCCGCGCGCGTACGCACTGTGTCCCGAGCTGCCGCTGACGCCGGGGAACATTCCCTCGGGCAGCGACCGGCCGCTGTTCGGCGTCCTCGCGGACTGCCAGCCGGACCAGTGGGGCCGCACCCTGCTCTTCAACGCGGAGCGGCGCGCGGCGCGCGCGGAGGGCCGCGGCTTCATGACCCTCACCGAGGTGGACTTCCTGCTCGGCGTGCAGGACGAGACCCGCCTGGGCGCGCTGCGCTTCTCGCTCGACGACGGCAAGACATTCATGGGGCCGCCGCGCGCCGAGGTCCCCGACCTGGTGGACCTGCCATCGCTGACCGACGCCGCGGACGCCGTCGCGCAGCACCGGGAGACCGACCACGACGTGAGCCTCCTGGTCGCGGCCGGCACCTCGATGGGCGGCGCCCGGCCCAAGGTGACCGTGAAGGACAGCGAGGGCGACCTGTGGATGGCCAAGCTGCCCGAGAGCAGCGACCGGTGGGACGTGCAGGCGTGGGAGTACCTGACGCTGCGGCTGGCGTCGGACGCGGGCATCGAGGTGCCGGTGGCGCGGCTGCACCGCATCGGCCCGGCCCGGTCCATCCTGCTGACACGCCGCTTCGACCGGCACCCGGACGGCGGCCGGATCGGCTTCCTGTCCGCCGACAGCCTCACGCAGAAGGCGTTCTTCGAGGTCATCGACTACCGGACGCTCGCGGAGACGCTCGCGGACCACTCGGGGCGGCCCGCCACGGACGGGCACGACCTGTTCCGCCGCGTCGCCTTCACGCTGCTCGTGCGCAACGTGGACGACCACATGAAGAACCACGGTTTCCTGCGCCGCGCGGACGGCTGGTCGCTGTCCCCGCTGTTCGACGTGAACCCCAACCCGTTCGCCGTCGTGGAGTCGACGCCGCTACGCCCAGGCGGTAGCCGCATCGACCGGGACGTACGGGCGCTGCTGGCCACCGCGGACTCCTACGGCCTGCGGCACGACGACGCCCGGCGCGTGCTCGCCGAGGTGGCCGCGGCGACGTCGGGCTGGACGCGCATCGCGCGGGACATGTCGCTCCCGCCCGAGGAGATAGCACTGATGGCGGAGGCGTTCGAGAACCCCAACCGGACCGAGGCCCAGGCGGCCTGACCGGCGGGCGGACCGCCCCGAAACACCGCGGGGTTACGCTCGACGGGTGACCAGCAACACCCGGCCCATCGAGGCCTCCATCCGCACGGACTTCCGCGACGAGATGGACTACGGCTCCTACCTGGGCCTGGACGCGCTCCTGTCGGCGCAGCACCCGATGAGCGACCCGCCGCACCACGACGAGCTCCTGTTCATCATCCAGCACCAGACCACCGAGCTGTGGCTCAAGCTGGTGGTGCACGAGCTGAGCGCCGTGCGGCGGTTCCTCGACGCCGACGACCTGTCGCGTGCCCTCAAGGGCCTGGCCCGCGTGAAGCACATCCAGCGCACCATCACCGAGCAGTGGTCGGTCCTGGCGACCCTCACGCCCAGCGAGTACGCGGAGTTCCGGGGCGCGCTGGGGCAGTCCTCGGGCTTCCAGTCGCACCAGTACCGCGCCGTGGAGTTCCTGCTCGGCAACAAGAACGCCGGGATGCTGCAGGTCTTCCGGGACAAGCCCGAGGCGCACGCCCTGCTCGCGCGGCTGCTCGGGGAGCCCACCGTGTACGACGCGTTCCTGCGCCTGCTGGCGCGGCGCGGGCACCCCGTCCCGGCGGAGATCCTGGACCGCGACGTCACGCTGGCCTGGACCGAGCACCCGGAGCTGACCGCCGTCTTCAAGACGATCTACGAGGACCCGCACGCCCACTGGGCGCTGTACGAGGCCTGCGAGGACCTGGTCGACATCGAGGACGCGTTCCAGCTCTGGCGGTTCCGTCACCTGCGCACGGTGCAGCGCACCATCGGCTTCAAGACCGGCACGGGCGGCTCCAGCGGCGTCGGCTTCCTGAAGCGCGCCCTGGACCTGACGTTCTTCCCCGAGCTCATCTCGGTGCGCACCGAGATCGACGGCCCGCTCGGTGCCTGACGGCGGCCGCGCGGCATCCGACAGCGTGTCCGAGACGATCCTGCCGGGTGTCGTCGACCACCACGTGCACCTGGGTCTGGTGGACCGGGCGCTCCTCGCCGACGGTCCGGTCACCGAGGTGCACGACCTGGGCTGGGACCCGCGCGAGTCGACCGCCTGGGCGGCCGCCCCGCCGTCGGGCGTCCGGGTGCGGTACGCCGGACCGTTCCACACCGCGCCCGGCGGGTACCCGACGGGGCGCTCCTGGGCGCCGGCCGCCGCGGTGCGGCACCTCGCCTCGCCGCGTGCCGCCGCTAAGGCGGTGGCCGACGTCGCCGCCGTGGGCGGCTTCGCGGTCAAGGTCGCCCTGCACGCGGGTATGCCCCTTCTGCACGACGACGTCCTGCGCGCCCTGGTCGCGGAGGCGCACTCGGCGGGGCTGCCGGTGCTCGTGCACGCCGAGGGCGCGGGTCAGGCCGAGCGCGCTATCGACGCCGGCGCGGACACGCTGGTGCACGTGCCGTGGACCAACGCGCTGTCCGACGCCGTGATCGCGCGGGCGACGCACATGACCTGGATCTCCACGTTCGCCATCCACGACGGGCTGGGCCGGCCGGTCGCGCTGGAGCGGGTGCTCGACAACGCCCGACGGTTCGTCGCAGCGGGCGGCACGCTCGCCTACGGGACGGACATGGGCAACGGTCCGACGCCGGTCGGGGTGAATGAGCGCGAGATCGAGCTGCTCGGGCGGGTTCTCGAGGGGGCGGCGCTGCTGCGCGCCGTCCTGGGGTCGCCGGACGGCCCCGCGCTCACCGCACCGCTACCCGTCCCCGGCACTGCTGCCGATCTGATCACCTGGCTGAGGGCGGCCCATCGCCTTCAGGGCCTCGTCGGTGATGCCGTGCATCCCGTGGTGAACGTCCATGAACCTGGGCATGACGAATCCTCCTGATCATCACCGTCGTGGCGCAGGCTCTGCTGTCGATCAAGAACTCTTGGTTGCGTATGCGGGGGACGCCCCGAAGTCGACAGTGATGCACGGCTCGTCACCGACGACCCAGGCGTCGTGGCCCGGCTCGACGTGAACTACCTGGTTGGGTCCGGCCTCGCCTTCGGTGCCGTCGTTCATCACCAGGTGCATCCGCCCCGAGAGCACGTAGAGGAAGTGGGGTGACTGGCAGCTGTCCGTGCCTGCGATGGGGCGCACGTGGTCCGACCACCGCCAGCCCGGTTCGAACCGGCCCTTGATCACCGAGTTCCCGGCGACGTTCACAACCTGGGCTTGGCCCTTGTCCGCGAACGGTCGCACTTCGTCCGGCGCGTCGAACCCCTTCGATTCCAGTGAAACCATGAGAAGCCTCCTCGATCGTCGTTGATCGGCGTTTGTCTTCCACCGTACGCCGGGGCGCGCCGTCCAACACTCCGAGCGCCAGACCGGGCCTTTTGTCGGGCTGCTCGGCACGTTCGCAGAACTCTGGCGAAGTAGAACCCACGCCGGGGTGCTACTTCGCCAGAGTCCCTGTCTTGGTCCGTCTCGCTGCAGTGCTACCTCGACGACCTCAGATGGATCAGTTGCGGTTGACCGTGAACGTCGACGTCGTGTTCTCGATGTCGCGGTAGTTGTTGCCGAACGTCAGGCCGTTGAACGTCGCCGATCCGACGGCCGGGCCCTGACCCGCCTCCGGCAGCGGGTTGGCCCAGATGCCGTAACCGGACTTGGCGTCGTACGCGTCACCGCTGCGCTGGGCACCGGTGATCGACGTGTTCGTGAACAGCGTGTCCTGGATCGGGTTGACCGGCTGCCCGCCGATGTACTGGGTCTGGAACATGATCCCGGAGTACGTCGGGTCCACGATGTCGAGGTCGTTCACCCGGATCGCGGTGAACGTCTTCGACGCCGAGAACAGCCACACCGCCGGGAACACCTGGGCGCCCCAGAAGTGCCCGCCGGAGCGCACCACGGAGATGCCCTCGAAGACGGTCGGCGCGGGGCCGAACCCCTCCATCGGGTACCCGAAGTCCAGCGAGCTGATGGTCACGCCCGAGTACACGAGCGTGTCGGCGATGTAGATGTTGCGGAACGTGTTGTCCTGCCCGCCGTAGACGGCCAGGCCCGCGGCCCGCCAGGTGTTCGTGGACGTCAGGTTCTCGAACACGTTGCCGCGCTGGCCGCTGCCCCCGGCGTCGGTCGCTGCGAACAGGGCGAACGAGTCGTCCCCGGTACCCCGCGCCTGGTTGTTGTGCACGTGGTTGTTCGCGCTGCCGTTGGTCATGTTGAGGGCGTCGGCGAACGTGTTGCGGATGCGAGAGTCCTTGATCTCCGAGCTGTCCATGTTGGCCGCCCAGAACATGCAGATCATGTGCTCGACCCAGATGTTGTCGATGGTCATGTCCGAGACGTTCGCGAAGTCGAAGACCTTGCCGGGCCCGTCGATGCGCGACGTGTAGTTGCCGAAGTAGGCGAAGTCCCGGAACGTCGAGCCGTTCGCGGTCCCCTCGGCCCGGAACCCGACGTCGGTGTTCTCCTGCGAGGCCGGCGCGTGGAACCGCGTGAACCAGGGCCCGGCGCCCACGATGTCGACGGCCTTGCCGTAGACCTGGAACTTGCTGGAGGTCTGGTAGTCGCCCGCGGGGAGGTAGACGCCGGCCAGGTTGCCGGTCGTGTCCATCCGGAACCGGTCCAGTGCGTTCTGCACGTCCTGGTGCGTGAACCCGGTGGGCACCACGTACCTGGCGGGGTCCGGGTTGGCCTGCGCTGTCACCTGCTCCAGGTCGACGAAGTCGACCGTGTACGTGCTGGTGTTGCCGGCCGTCTTCTGCAGCCGGATGGTGTGCCCCGCCTGGACCGTGGTGTCGAGCAGCGTGTTGGCCTCGTCGTAGATGTGCCGCGGGGCGCCCTGGCCCGGCTGGTTGCCTGGGCTGGCCTCGTTGCCGTACAGCCACGCGTACCGCGAGGTCAGGTCGATGTTCTTGAGGAACTGACCGTCGACGTAGACGGCGAGGGTGGAGCTGGTGCCCCCGCCACCCGCGGCGTCGGGCATCGAGAAGCGCACCACCAGGGAGTTGGTGGGCGCCCGCGTGGTCCACTCGACGAAGGCGCCGGTCTGGTCGAGCGTGACGGCCTTGCGGCCGGAGGCCTCGCCCGCGAGGTCGCCGACCACCCGGTTCGGCCCGATGGCGTCCGCCCCGCCGCCGGCCACGCCGTCCTCCGCCTCGTAGGTGTCGAACGGCATGTTCGCGCCGCGGCCGATGAACAGCGACTGCGTGACCTCGTTGTTCGCGCGCTTGGCCGCGACCTCCGTCGGGTCGGGAGCCGCGGTGACGGTGACGTCGTACGAGCCGTCGGCGGCCGGCCACGTACCGAGGTTCACGCTCTGGCTGGTGGCGCCTGCCGCGATGGCGCCGGAGACGGAGCCCGTCAGGGTGCGCACCACCGAGCCGGCGGAGTTCTTCACCGTGAGCGTGAGCCCGTGCGCGCCGGACGAGGCCGGGAGCGTGCCCCGGTTCGCGATCGTCGCCGAGAAGGTGACGGTCTCGCCCGCCGCCGGGGTGCTCGGCGTCCACGACACCGTCGGGACCAGGTCGGAGCTGGCGATCTCGGTGACCACCAGCGGATCCGGCCGCGTGTAGCCGTTGTCGCTCTCGGACTGCTCGGCCACGCCGCCCGACGGGTCGGCCACCGCGCCGATCTCGTACGACCCGGCCGGCTGTGCGCCGATGTTCGCGTTGACCGTGGCCTGGGCGCCCGCGGCGAGCGCGCCCACCTGGCCGGTCGCCGCCTCGTCGCCATCGACGGTGAACGAGACGTCGGTAGCCGCAGAGGCCTGCGTACCGATGTTCTTCACGACGGCGGACAGCGTCACGTCGTCCGACTCGGTCGGCGACGCCGGGCTGGCCGTGACACCGGTGACCACGAGGTTCGGGTTCGCCGCGGGCACGCCGAACAGCTGCAGCTCCGCGACCTGGCCGTTGCCCGCCCCCGTGTTCGCGGTGAACCGGAGGCGCACCTCCCGCGCGGTGCCCGTGACCGGGACGGTCACGGTGTTGCCTGTCGCGGGGGAGAAGGCGCGTGCGGCGGACGGCGCGAGCGTGGCCCACGCGTCGCCGGAGCCGGTACGGCCCTGCACCTCGAAGGTCTGGGTCCGCGGCCCCCACGCCGCGGCCGGCGGCAGCTTCACGACGACGTCGCTCAGCTCGGCCGCCGACTCCAGCGTCACCGCGAGCGTGCTCGGGTACTGCCCGCCCGCGCCCTCCCAGTAGGTCGAGGTGTCGCCGTCGTTCGCGTTCGCCGCGACATAGGTCCACTCCGTCGACGACGCCTGGATGGGGCGGCCCGCTGCCAGCTCCGCCCCCTCGACCGGCTCGTCCGGATCGGGATCGGCCCGCGTACCGCGCACCTCGAGCTCCGACAGCTGACCGGCCGGCCAGCCCGTGTTCGCCGTGACGGCCACCCGCACGTAGCGCGCCTCCGTGTTCGGCACGTCGATGGTCACCGTGTTGCCCGACGCCGGGTCGAACCGCCGGTCGGCGCTCGCGGCCAGCGTGGTGAAGGATGCGGCGTCGGCGCCGGCCTGCACCGACAGGGTCTGGGTCCGGGCCTCCCAGGAGGCGGGGAGCTTGAGCACCACCTCCTCGACGGTCGCGCCGCTGCCGAGGTCGATCTGAGCCCACTGCGGGAAGCTGTTGTTGGTCGACTCCCAGTACGTGGCCGGGCTTCCGTCGGTCAGGTTGCCGGCCAGGTAGGGCGCGTTGCTGCTGCTGGCCGCGGCGGGTGCGCCCGCGGAGAGGACGACGGGCGCGGCCGAGGCCGAGACCGGTACGAGCACCGTCGCGGTGAGCGCGGCGGCGGTGAGCACTGACATGAGGCCGGGAGCGAGTCCCGGCCTGAGCGCGTGGCGTGTGGTGGAGCGGAACATCATCGTCCCCGATCTCCCGTCGTCGTCGACGGGTGTCGTCACCAGAGTTGACCTTGGGTACTTGCCATAGATCTGTGCATAAAAACGCAGCCTCTTGTCGAGTTCTTGCGTTCCGATGGCACGGACATTACTGACGGGATCGTTGGGGCGTCAAGGGTTCCGACCGTCCGGCCTGGTAGAGCACGTACGCTCGGGCCGGAACCGAACGACCCTGGAGCACCGTGACCGACTTCTTCTCCTCCGCCGACCTGCCCTCCGGTCTACCTGCCGACCTGCCCGCCGACCTGCCCTCTGGCCTGCGCGAGCGCGCCGCCGCCCTCGACGTCGCCGACCCGCTGGCGGGCTACCGCGACCTCTTCGCCCCGAGCGAGGGTCTGATCGCCTACCTCGACGGCAACTCTCTGGGCCGGCCGCTGGCCGCCACCCGCGAGCGGTTGGCGTCCTTCGTCGACGGGCCGTGGGCCGCGCGCCTGATCAGGTCCTGGGACGAGGGCTGGATGGACGCGCCGACCGAGCTCGGCGACACGCTCGGCCGGGTCGCGCTGGGTGCGGCGCCGGGGCAGACCGTCGTCGCCGACTCCACTACCGTGCTGCTCTACAAGCTGGCCCGCGCCGCGGTCGACGCCCGCCCGGGCCGTCGGGTGATCGTCGCCGACACGGAGAACTTCCCCACGGACCGGTTCGTGCTGCAGGGCATCGCGGCCGAGCGCGGCCTGGAGCTCCGCTGGATCACGCCCGACGCCGAGGCCGGGGTGACCCCCGAGGAGGTCGCGGCCGCCGTCGGGCGGGACACGGCGCTCGTGCTGCTGAGCCACGTCGCCTACAAGTCCGGCTACATCGCCGACCTCCCTGCGATCACGCGGATCGTGCACGACGCCGGGGCGCTCATCCTGTGGGACCTGTGCCACTCGGCCGGCTCGGTCCCGCTGGACCTGGACGCCGACGGCGTGGACATCGCCGTCGGCTGCACCTACAAGTACCTGAACGGCGGGCCGGGCTCGCCCGCCTTCGCCTACCTGGCCGCCGGCCTGCAGGACGAGGTGCGCCAGCCGGTCCAGGGCTGGATGGGGGCCGTCGACCCGTTCGCGATGGGGCCCGACTACGAGCCCGCGACCGGGATCCGGCAGCTCATCAGCGGCACGCCGCCGGTGATCGGGATGCTGCCGATGCGGGACATGCTCGCCCTGATCGACGAGGCGGGCATGCCGGCGGTGCGCGAGAAGTCGCTGGCGCTGACCGGGTTCGCCATCGACGTCGCGGACGAGTATCTGGCCGGGGTGCGCGTGGCCTCGCCGCGCGATCCGGAGCGCCGGGGGAGCCACGTCATGCTCGACCACCCGGACTTCAAGCGGGTCGTCGCCGAGGCTTGGGCGCGCGGCGTCGTGCCGGACTTCCGCCCGCCGCAGGGCCTCCGCGTGGGACTGTCCCCGCTGAGCACAAGCTTCACGGAGGTCGCCGAGGGCCTCTGGACGATCCGAGACCTCCTGGCCTGAGCAATCGACGGTGGGGCCGGGTCAGGCCAGCGAGACCGCCAGGGCGCCAAGGGACTTGAGGGTCTCCTCGGCGGCCTGCTCGTCGTAGCCGCGCGTGCACACGGCGATCACCAGGGCGTCGGGCCCCGGTTCGCCCACGAACGCGACGTCGTGCCGGATGCCGTCCACCCAGCCGGATTTGGAGCCGAACGGGACGGCGCCGGGTTCGCCGGGGGCCGGGACGGCGGCGGTGAGCTGGCGGTCCGTCTGGCGGCCGAGCAGCTCGCACATCCAGGCGGTCCACTCCGGGCCGGCGAGCCGGCCCGTGACCACCGCGGACATGAGCAGGCACAGGTCGGCCGCCGTCGTGCGGTGCGAGGCACCCGCCTGCTCCGCGGCCAGGTCGGAGTACTTGCGGCCGAAGACCGAGCGGGTGGCCCCGGCGTCGGCCAGGGCCTGGTTCACGGCCGCCAGCCCCACGCGCTCCGCGACGATGTTGGTCGCCTCGTTGGAGGAGACGGTGATCATGCGGTCGAGCACGTCGCCCAGCGGCATCGGGGTGCCGTCGGGCGGGAGGCCGCCGTCGACGTCGTCGGGCTCGATCGTGTACTCGCCCGCGCCGGGGACCTGCGAGGTGAAGGTCCGGGTGGCGGTGCAGGCCTCGTCCAGGCTCGCCGTCCCGGCGTCGAGCTCGCGCGCGGCCGCGACCAGCACCGCGAGCTTCACGGTGGAGGCCGCGTAGAAGTCCAGGTCGTCCTGGCGCGCGGCGAGCACCTCGCCCGACGCCCGCGCGATCCGGTAGGCCACCACCGGCACCCCGTCGCTGTGCGTCCCTGTCGACACCATGCGCGCCCCGTCCTCTACTTCGCGGTCTCGTGGACGACGTCGGCCCAGGCGCGGGCCAGGGCGCGCGCCTGCGCCTCGTTCTCGGCCGCGTGGGCCAGCGCCTCCTCGGCCAGCGCTGCCCGGTCGATGCCCAGCTCCGACAGCGCCGCCTCGTCCCAGGACGCGATGCGCTCCGGCCGCGCCTCCGGGTGGAACTGCAGGCCCCAGGCCCGCTCGCCCACCCGGAACGCCTGCACCGGGCAGTCCTCGCTGGAGACCAGCAGCGTGGCCGACGGCGGCAGCGCGGTCACGGAGTCCTCATGGTTCTCGATCATCCACAGGGGCTCGTCCGGCACACCCGGCAGGGCGCCGAAGACCGGGTCGTCGGCGGCGGCGGGCAGCACCGTGAGCGGGCGCATACCGCGCTCCGTCTCGCCCGACCTCGCGGTGACCTGACCCCCGGCGACGTGCGCCAGGAGCTGCCCGCCGAGGCACACGCCGAGCACCGGCACGCCCCTGTCCAGCGCCTCGACGGCCAGCGCTCGCTCCCGCGCCAGGAACGGGTGGTTGGCGTCGTCGTCGGGCATGAAACCACCGCCCAGCAGGACGGCGCCCGCGAACCCGTCGAGGCGGTCCGGAAGGTCGGTGCCGGGGGTGATGACGGGCTCGATGCCCGCCTCCGGGAGCCACTGCTCGAACCTGCCAATGGAGCTCGTGGGGGAGTTCAGGGCCACGAGGACGCGCGTCATGCGCCGACCCCAGGGACGATCAGCTCCCGCGCGAAGTGGCAGGCCACGACGTGGGACGCCGCAGAGTCGGCCGGATCGGTCGGGGTTCCGGCACGACCCGCGCCGGGGTGGGCGTCCAGCGCGGGCACCTCCGTCTCGCACACCGACGGCACGAGCCGCAGCCCGGCGTCCGGTCGGTCGGTCGGCGGATAGGACGGGATCGGGTCGGGCTGCGCCTCCGGCAGCGTCGGCGCGAGCCAGCAGCGCGTGTGGAACGGGCAGCCCGACGGCGGGTCCACCGGGGAGGGCGGGTCGCCCTCCAGCACTATCGGCAGCCGCCGGACGGCGGTGGTGCCGACGCCGTTGGTCGAGCCGACGCCGTTGGTCGATCTCTCGCCGTTGGTCGAGCCTGTTGAGACCCCGGACTCGACGGGCGGCGAACCGCCCGCCGGGACCAGCCGCACCGATGGGTCCGGAACGGGCACCGCGGAGAGCAGCGCCTGCGTGTACGGGTGCTGAGCGGCGTCGTACACCTCGGTCTCGGGCCCCTCCTCGACGATGCGGCCCAGGTACATCACTGCGACGTCGTGGGCGATGTGCCGCACCACGCCGAGGTCGTGCGCCACGAACAGGTACGACAGGCCGAGCTCGTCCTGGAGGCCCTCCAGGAGGTTGATGACCTGGCCCTGCACCGACACGTCCAGCGCGGAGACCGGCTCGTCGCACACCAGGATCTTGGGCCGCAGCGCGAGCGCGCGGGCGATCCCGACGCGCTGCCGCTGCCCGCCCGAGAACTGGTGCGGGTACCGGTTCGCGTGGTCGGGGTCCAGGCCGACGAGCTCCAGCAGCTCGCCTACCGCCGTCCGCCGTCCGCCCGCCGGGTCGATGCCGTGGATCGCGAACGGCTCGCCCACGATCTCGCTCACCGACATCCGCGGGTTCAGCGACGTGTACGGGTCCTGGAACACCATCTGCACGTCGCGGCGCAGCTGCTTGCGGCCCGCCCGGTTCAGGCGCGTCACGTCCTCGCCGTCCACGAGCACCTCGCCGCTGGTCGGCGTCTCGATGCCGACCAGCACGCGCGCGAGCGTCGACTTGCCCGAACCGGACTCGCCCACCAGCCCCAGCGTGCGGCCGCGGCCGAGGCTGAGCGAGACGCCGTCGACGGCCTTCACGGCGCCCACCGAACGGCGCAGCAGGCCGTTGCGCACCGGGTAGTGCTTGACGAGGTCGCGCACCTCGAGCACGGGCTCAGTCATCGCTGCCTCCGGTGTCCTGGTCGTCGAGCGTCGGCACGGTCGCTTGATCGGCGGCCATGGCGTGACCATCCCGATGTTCGACGGCGGCCGGGTCGGCGTCGGTCGGGCCGACGGCGTCCGCGTCGGCGGCGGCCGGTTCGCGGCCCGCCATGATGTCGGCCGCGAAGTGGCACGCCGACGTCCGGCCCGGCGCCGGGGTGGCCAGCGGCGGCACCTCGGTGCGGCACACGTCGCGGACCGCGTCGCAGCGCGGGTGGAACGGGCAGCCCGAGGGCATCGCGGCCGGGCTCGGCGGGCGGCCCGGGATCACAGGCAGGCGGCCCGTCCCGGCAGCGGACGGGATCGAGCGCAGCAGCGCCCGCGTGTACGGGTGCGCTGGCGTCGTGTACACCGGCACCACCGGCGCCTGCTCGACGGCGCGGCCCGCGTACATGACAGTGACGTCGTCCGCGACGCCGGCCACGACGCCCAGGTCGTGCGTGATCAGCACGAGGCCCATCTGCCGCTCCGCCTGGATCTCCGCGAGCAGGCGCAGCACCTGCGCCTGGACGGTGACGTCGAGGGCGGTGGTCGGCTCGTCGGCGATGAGGACGTCGGGGTCCATGGCCAGCGCCGACGCGATCATGACGCGCTGGCGCATGCCGCCGGAGAACTGGTGCGGGTACTCCTTGATGCGGGCCTTCGCGTTCGGCACCTTGACCAGGTCGAGCAGCTCGACGGCCCGCTTGCGGGCGTCGCCGCGCGACAGGCCGCGCCGCGCCCGCAGCGCCTCGGTGAGCTGGTAGCCAACGGGGTGCACGGGGTTGAGCGCGGCCAGCGCATCCTGGAACACCATCGCCACCTGCTCGCCGCAGCGGGCGCGGTGCTCCTTGCGGCTCAGGGCGAGCAGGTCGGTGCCGGCCAGCCGGACGCTCCCGCGGGTCACGCGCGCGTTGTCCGGGAGCAGCCCCATCACGGCCAGCGAGGAGACGGACTTGCCGGAGCCGGACTCGCCGACTATTGCGAGGGTGCGGCCGGCCTCCACGCGGTAGGACAGTCCGTCGACGGCGCGCACCGCGCCGTCGGGCGTACGGAACTCGACGGCGAGGTCGGTGACCTCGAGGAGGGGGGTGCCCGACGCCGGGGTCGTGGCCGGGTGCTGGTCGGTGCTCGGGTGCGCGCTCATGCGGTGAGCCTCGGGTCGAGGGCGTCGCGCAGCGCGTCGCCGAGCACGACCAGGGACAGCACGGTCGCGAGCAGGCAGGTCAGCGGCACGAGCAGCATGTGCGGGTACCCGCCGAGCACCCACGAGGAGCCGTTCTCGATCATGATCCCCCAGGAGATGGCGGGCGGACGCACCCCGATGCCGAGGAACGCGAGCACGGCCTCCGCGCCGATCACCCCGGCGATCGCCGTCGGGACCAGGGCGGTCACCGGGCCGATCGCGTTGGGCAGCACGTGCCGGAACATGATCCGCAGGTCGGAGGCGCCCAGCGCGCGGGCGGCGGTGACGTAGTCGAGGTTCTTGGCCTCCAGGACGCTCGCCCGGACGTACCGGGCGTAGCCCATCCAGCCGAACAGCGTCAGCACGATAGCGGGCAGCATGATCGTGGCGAACGCGCCCGAGCCGAGGTCCACGTTCTTGAACAGGCTCAGCAGCAGCATCGCCGCGAGCAGGTACGGGATCACGAGGAACACCTCGACGGCGCGGGACACGAAGAAGTCGACCCAGCCGAGGTAGTACCCGGCCAGCAGGCCCAGGGTCACGCCGATGACCAGGGCCGTGCCGACCACCACGAGGGCGAGCAGCAGCGACGGCCGGGAACCGTGCGCGAGCTGGGCCAGCGTGTCGCACCCGAACGAGTCCGTGCCGAGCGGGAATTCGTTGCCGAAACCCTGCGGCTTGATCTTGGCGTCCCCGATGATGCAGTGCCGCGGGTCCACGGAGGTGAACAGCGTGGGGAACACGGCCATCACGACGAAGAACACGATGATCACCGCGGAGATGATGACGTCGGGCCTGCGGCGCAGGCTGCGCCAGGCGTCAGTGGCCAGCGTGCGGGACGCGGCGCCGGCGGCGTTCCCGGTCGCGGCGGAGGCTGCCTCACTCATAGCGGATCCTCGGGTCGAGCGCGGCGTAGGCGATGTCCACGACGATCATCACCACTACCGTCACGGCGGTCAGGATGGTCACGATGCCGAGCACCAGGCCGACGTCGCTGCTCTGCACGGCGTCCCACAGGACGCCGCCCATCCCGTAGATGTTCATGATTCCCTCGGTGATGACGGCGCCGCTCAGGGCCTCCGCGAACGTGAGACCCACGGCCGTCACCACGGGGATCGACGAGTTGCGCACCACGTGGTGCACGACGACGCGCCCCTCGCTCAGGCCCTTCGACCGGGCGGTCCGCACGTGGTCGCCGGTGTACGACTCGAGCTGGCTCGCGCGCACGAGGCGGATGAACGCCGCGGACCCGGCCAGGCCCAGCAGGATGCCGGGCACCGCGACGGTTGCCCACGGATGCTCGGCGTCGAACGACGGCTTGAACCAGTACGGCGGCCAGCTGTTCTCGCCGAACGTCTCCTCGGACCAGGTGCTCAGCGGCACGGTCACGATCTCCTTGTAGACCAGGAGCAGCACGAACACCGGCAGGGCGTCGATGAGCACCGACGTCAGGCGGATGCCGTGGTCCGACGGCGAGCCGCGCCACCGGGCGGCGACCGAGCCCAGCACCATGCCGAGCACGAGCCACGTGATGGTGACCATGACGAACAGCCGCAGCGTGTTGGGGGCGGCGCTGGCGACGATGTCCGTGACCTCGCGGCCCCGCAGGTTGGTGCCGAAGTCGCCCTGCGCGTACTGGCCCAGCCGCTCGACGAACGGCCCGAGGCAGGGGTTTCCGGGCTGGTCGTAGCACGGGTCGTCGAGCCCGTACCGCTGCTCGACGGCGGCGACCTGCGCCGGTGAGGGAATCTTGTCGCCGAAGAACGCGAGGGCAGGGTTGCCGTTGAGCTGGATGGCGAGCGTCGTGAGCAGGTGCAGCACGAACATCACCAGGAACAGCATCCCGACCGCCTGCGCGACACGGCGGAGGATATAGCGCCCCATGAGGTCCTTCCGGGGGGTTATGGGGTCCGCCGGAACAAAGCGCTACCCGTTGGCCGAGCTCGCCGAGACCTGTGTCTCGACAAGCCCGGCCAACGGGATCGCTCTGCTCCGGCGAGGTGGGTCGGTTACTCCGTCACCGTCAGCAGGCGGATCTTCACCGCACCGCTGAACGGGTCGAGCACCACGTTGTCCAGGCGCTCGCTGTAGTACTCGGCGCCCGCGCTGAAGCGGAACGGGATCGTCGGGAACTCCTCGGCGAGGATCGCCTCGGCCTCCTGGTACTTCACCACCGCCTCGTCGAGGGTCGCGGCCTGGTCGCCCTCGGCGAGCTTGTCCTCGAACTCCTTGCTGTACCAGCCGAAGTTGCCCGCACCCTCCTCGCCGACGGCGTAGAAGGACAGGTAGTTCTCGTTCAGCGGGTAGTCCGGGAACCAGTTGTTCCGGAACGCGCCGTCGAAGCCCTGCTCGGACCGGATAGTGAAGAAGTCCGGGTTCGGCTTGAGCTCGTACGGGATGCCGAGGTTGGCCTCGATGGAGTCACCGATGGCCTTGAAGTACTCGATCTCGGTCTCGTCGTCGCTCAGCCCGATGGTCAGCGTCTCGCCCCCGGGCCAGCCGCCGGCCTTCTCCAGCGCGGCCTTCGCCGCCTCCGGGTCGAACGTGCACCACTCGCAGGTGCCCGCCTCGCCGCCGGGGACGCCGCCCGGCACGACCCACGAGTCGGCCGGGGTGGCCAGGCCGCCCGACAGCTCGTTGATGATGGTGTCCCGGTCGATCGCCATGGAGATGGCCTTGCGGAACTCCTTGTCCTGCCACGGGCCGTCCTTGTACAGCGGGAAGCCGATGTAGGTCAGGGCAGCGCCCGGTGCCTCGGCGAACCGCTCGGAGAGCTCGGGGTCCTCCTGCGCCGCGGCCAGGTCGGCCGGCGCCGGGTAGCTGACGTCGATGTCGCCGGCCTCGAAGTCGGCCCAGGAGGAAGCACCGGAGTACTCCTTCCAGTTGATGGCGTCGATGCCCTCGGGCGTCTCGTCCAGCGGGTAGTCGGTCCAGCGTTCGGCGTCGACGGCGACGCCCTGCTCCCACTCGGTGACCTGGAACGGGCCGTTGCCGATCGGCGTGATCGCGCAGGCCTCGACGTCCTCGAGGCACTCCTCGGCGACCGGGAAGAAGCCCGTGTAGCCGAGCATCGTGGCGAAGCCGGCGAACGGCGCGTTGAGCGTCACCTCGAAGGTGAGGTCGTCCACGACCTTGAGGCCGGACAGCTCCTCGATCGGGTTCTCCTCGACGATCGCGCCCTCGTCGTCGAGCTCGTCCTGCATCTCCTCGTAGCCCTTGAAGCGCTCGAAGAAGTAGTTGCTGTACAGCTCCGTGTGACTGGCCGTGTAGTTCCAGGAGCGGACGAACGCCTCGGCGTCGACGGGCTCACCGTTCTGGAACGTCAGGTCGGGCTTGACCTTGATGGTCCAGACCGTGTTGTCGTCGGACTCGATCGACTCGGCCACGTAGTTGTACGGCTCCGTGGTCTCCGGGTCGTAGCGGACCAGGCCGTCGTAGACGACGTCCAGGATCGCGATGTTGTCCGCGTTGCCGGAGTCGCCCGGGAAGAGCGTCTCCATGTCCTGGTCGATCGTCAGGTTCAGGGTGACCGGTCCGTCGTTCTCGGCGGTGTCGTTCGGGCTACACCCGGCCACGGTCAGGGCCACCACGGCCGCCCCCGCGGCGATCGTGGTGATGCGTGTCTGCCTCACTGATTGCCTCCCAAGTTGTCTCCCCGGACAGAAAAGGCGGGGAGGTTTGGACCATATCGCCGCAGGACCTGGGTCGCTTGGAAACTCGTGTTAACCATCTGTAACGATTCGGCAGGTTCCCTTCCTTGCGTTCACAAGGAAGGGAACCTGCCTGCGAGCGGCCCGTCAGCAGGCGCCGATATCCTGCCAGGGGCCCCACGGCGTCGACCCGGGCTCCTGGTTGCGGCTGTACCACCGGGCGGTCCAGCGGTGACCGTCGTGCACCACCGTCTCGCCGCCGTCGTACTCCCACGACTCCGTCCACGCCGGATCGGTGCCGGAAGCGCAGACCACCGGGGCGCCGACCTCGGCCCATGGCCCCCACGGCGTGGCGCCGGGGCGCTGGTCCCGCGTCCACCACAGCGCGGTGAACACCGCTCCCTCGTGGCTGACCTGGTCGCCCGCCGTGTACACGGTCCCCGCCTTCCAGGCCGGGACCGGCAGGCCAACGAGCTGCCCCACGCCCCAGCGGGCGGTGGACTGGTAGCCGGCCCCGGTGGGGTCGGCCCAGTTCCGGACGGCGGTCCGCGCGCCGCCCGTCGCGTCGTTGACCTGGAAGTCCAGGCCGTGGAACGTGCCCGGCCCGCCGTAGGACAGGAGGTCGACGGACGCCTCGACCCGGTACCCGCCGTCGGTCAGGGCGGTGGCGCTCGCGACGCGGGCGCGCTGCGCGGCCTCGTCGCCCGTCCCGAACGACACGGCGTTGCGCGCCGAGACGCGGATCTGCGTGTCGTCGGCCCGGTACCCGCCGTTCTTGGCGTTGCCGCCGTCCACGTAGATCTCCACCGAGTCCTGGACCCACGGGTCCGAGCCGGAGACGTCGACCACCGGGTCGGCGACGTCGGCCAGGACGAACAGCGTGCCGCCGCTCCACAGCGTGCGCACGGTCGCGACCGCGCCGCTCGAGCCCTCGACCTCCTTGGCGGTGGTCACCTCGTCGGCCGAGGCCCACACGTCGTCGACGTCGCCGTCGATCACCGGCGTATCGCTCGCCTGCGCGACCTCCAGGTACGACAGCTCCTCGATCAGCGTCAGGGTGCCCAGCGCCCCCGGCGTGTTCCACGCCGTCGTCTCGTCGCCGCTGGTCACCCGGGCATCGAAGGTGGCCGTAGCGCCCTCTTCGAGGGCCGCGGGCAGGTGCACGACGACGTCGTAGCCGCCCTCCCGCTCCGTCGCCACCGCATCCGCGCCGGTCCCCGGCCCCGTCCCGCCGCCGGTCTCGCCGCCGGTCGCTGTCCCGTCGCGGCCGACCGTGTACTCCACACTGGACTCCGCATCGCCGAGCTCCAGCGTGACTGCGTCGCCCGGCGCCGCCTCGGCGTCGTCCACCGAGACGAACGCCGTCAGGTGGTCGGCCGCCCAGCGCAGCTGGAAGGCGGTCTCGCCGCCGCCCGGCGCCGCGAAGGTGTGCCGGGGCAGCCGGTCCCACTCCGGGGACGTCGTCGCCGAGCCGTCCAGCGGCACGTCGCCCGCGAAGACGTTCGCGGTGCGCAGGCGGGCGGGCAGCTCGGCCCCAGCCGCGCCGTAGTAGGCGGGCTTGGCCTGGTACCGGTCGTCGAAGATCAACGGTGCGCCGCTGTCGGCCCGCCACGACCGGCCGTCGGTGAGACCCCACGCGGTCACGCTGAACAGGTCCTCGGCGTGCGCGCGGAACACCTCGAACGCATCACGGAACCAGTACCCCTGGTCGATCAGCCGGGCCTGGCTGACCGGCGTGCCCGTCGTCACGTCGAGCTCCGTGACCGCCTGCGTGACCGGCAGGTCCGCGAACCGTTCGATCGCCGCATCCAGCGCGCCGACCGGCATGGCGAGGGACACGTGGAACTGGTGGCCCACACCGTCCACCGGCACCCCGCGCGCCAGCAGCCGGTCCACGAGGGCGCGGTACCGGTCCTGCTTGCCGCCCTGCTCCGTGTTGTAGTCGTTGATGAACAGGGTCACCGGGCGCTCGCCGACGGTGTCCGACGGCGGGGCCGCGTAAGTCTCGTTGAACGCCTCGTCCGCGTACTCGAACGCCAGGTCGATGTACTCCTCGCCCAGGATCCGGAACCACTCGCTGCGGCGCAGGCCGTCCGGGTTCTCCCCGCCGTCGGACACGACCTCGTTGACCACGTCGAACGCGACCAGGGGATTGGTGTCCGAGCCGAACGGCCCGTAGTCGGCACTGAGGTTCTCCGCGATGCCGAACACGTGGGCGCGCAGGCGCTCGCGGAGGATCGCCTGGCCCGTGGCGTCGGCGGGCAGCGGCTCGCCGGCGTCGTCCTGGAAGAACCACTCGGGGGTCTGGCTGTGCCACACCAGGACGTGGCCGTAGACCCGCAGGTCGTTGGCCCGCGCGAAGTCCATGAGCGCCGTCGCCTCGGGATGACGGCGCAGCGTGCGGTCGGCGTCGTACCAGGCCTCCGGCTTCATGTGGTTCTCGGGCGTGATCTGGCCGAAGTGGCGCGTGAGGAGCTCGGCGGCCGCGCCCGACGTCTCGCGGCTGTCGATGGCGACGCCCACCGGGAAGTCGGTGGTCTCCTTGATCCCGGTCAGGTCCTCGATCACCGGCGGCTCACCGGTGGAGACGAGGACGTCGTCCACGAGGATCGTGTACGGCGCGTCCTGGTCGGTGCTGCCGATGTACGCCTGCAGCTCCGCCGGGTCGCCGTCGGCCGTGTACGTGCCGGTGACGGTGGTCCACTCCGTGCCGATCGTCGTGTTGCCGATCCAGGTGTAGGACGGCTTCATGACGAACCGGATGCCGGCGCTGGTGGGGGCGGTCGGTCCGGCGGGCTCGGGCAGGCGGGCGCGCATGCTGAACGTGTAGGTCACGCCGGGCTGGAAGATGCCGGTGGGGGACTGGATGCCCTCGTAGTCGGCAGCCCGGGTGATGGCGAGGACGCTGCCGGCGCCGTCGGGGTCCGCGACGACGTCGAGGCCGGCGCCGCCGCTGGGGGTCCAGGTGCCGGTGGTGCCGTCCTCGAAGTCGACGGCGGTGACGACGGTGTCGGCGGGGGTCGCGGGGGTCGTGGTGGTGGGCGCCGTGGTCGCGGGGGCGACGGCGCCGGCCGGTGTCGCGATCAGCGCACCGGCGGAGACGAGCACGGCGACGCTCAGACCGGTGGCCCACCTGTGTGCAAGGCGGCGGGGGGTCAGACGTTCGCGTATGAAACGATTTCGAAGAGTGAGCGGACTGCGCTGGATGAAACGATTTCGACGAGGCATGCTGCGCTCCCTTGCGCGTGTCTCCGGTGGGGCGTACGCCGGAGCGACGGTGCCGCGGCGAACGTAGCTGCAGCGTAACCAGACCGCGCGTCGTCGTCGAGAGGTCACCCAGGTCGGCACATTGCCGCGACATCGGCAGTTGGCATCGAGATCGGCATCGAGATCGGCACAGGCCTGGACCGATCTCGATGCCAACTGCCGACCTCGCGCGGCAACGTCCCCAGGTCAGGCCGCCGTCAGGTCCTTGACCGTGCCCTTTGCGATGCGGAGGCGGCGGGGGGCGCGCTTTGCGACCACGGAGTCGTGCGTGACCAGCACGATCGTCAGTCCCTGCTCCTTCCACAGGCCGACGATGAGGTCCACGATCTCGTCGCGGGTTTCCTCGTCGAGGTTGCCGCTGGGCTCGTCGGCCAGCAGCACCTTCGGGTTCTTCACGAGCGCCCGCGCGATCGCGACGCGCTGCTGCTGCCCGCCCGACAGCTCCCCGGGCAGGTGGTCGCCCCGGTCGCCGAGACCGACCGACTCCAGCGCGGCCAGTGCCCGCGCCGTCCGGCTCTGCCGCGCGACCTTCGACGGCACGAGCGCCGTCTCCACGTTCTCCAGCGCGGTGAGCGTGGGGATGAGGTTGAAGTTCTGGAACACGAAGCCGATGGTCTCGGCCCGCGCGGCGGTCAGCTGCGCGTCGCTCATCCCGGCGAGGTCCGTCCCGTCGAGCTTGACGGTGCCCGACGTCGGACGGTCGAGCCCGCCCAGCATCTGCAGCAGGGTGGACTTGCCGCCGCCCGTCGGCCCCTGGATGGCGACCAGCTCGCCGTCGCCGATCGTCAGGGACACGTCCTTCAGCGCGCGCACCACGCGCTTGCCCTGGCGGTACGTCTTGGTCAGGTCGTCGATCTGATACATGGGTCTACCTCTCTTCGGGTCAGGGCTCGGGCTCACGCGAGGGAACGGAGGGCTTCGGCGGGCCGCAGCTTCGCGGCGCGCTGGCCGCCGACGATGCCCGCGAGCAGCCCACCCAGCACCGCCAGCCCGACCGCGGCCAGGACTATCCACAGGCTCACCGGCGCCTGGAGCACGATGTCGACTGCGTTGCCCGCGGCGCCCGCCATCGCCTCGGCACGGTCACCGAAGCCGCCCCCGCCGGTCGGGGCCTCGCCGCCCTGCACCGCACCTGCAGGTGCCTGCCCGCCCGGGCCGCCCATCGTGAAGCCGCCACCGCCCGAGGCGCCGCTCAGCGTGATGCCCGCCAGGTTCACGGCCAGCACGGCCAGCGCGCCGAGCGCGAGGCCCGCGACGCCGCCGATGAGGCCCTGCACCACGGACTCGCCGGCGACCTGTCCGACGACGCGGCCCTTGCTCCAGCCGATCGCCTTGAGGGTGCCCAGCTCGCGCGTCCGGCGGTTCACGCCGGAGACGGTGAACAGGATCGCGAGGCCGAAGGCCGCCGCGAGCACGATGACGCTCAGCCAGGTGCCGAGCGTGCCGATCAGGCTGGACGCCGTCGAGAGGGACCCGGTGACGCCCTCGGCGAGGTCGGACTGGGTGCTCACCGAGGCGTCGGGAAGCTCGCTCTCGATCGCGGCGGCGACGGCGTCGACGTTCTCGGCCGAGTCGACCTGCACGTAGACGTCGGTGACCTGGTCGGCGAGGTCGGCGAGGGTCTGGGCCGTGGCGAGCGGCAGGTAGACGTCCGACGCCGTCGCGACGCCGTCGCCCGTCGAGGACGAGACGGTGCCCACGATCTCCAGGTCCTTGCCGCCAACGGTGATCGTGTCGCCGACGGCGAGCTCCTGCTGCTCGGCGTAAGTGGCGTCCAGGACGGCGACGTTCTTGTCGCTCGCCTCCAGCGTCCGGCCGTCGGCCACCTCGGCGGTGGTCAGCGGCCCGACGGCGGCGGCGTCGGGGTCCACGCCCGTGACCGTGAACTGGTCGATCTCGAAGGACGAGCCGCCCGCCGAGCCCTCGCCGGAGCCGTCCGGGCCCATCTCCATGGTGACGGGGCCGTCGGCCTCGCTCATGTCCGGCATCTCGCCGGAGAAGGACATGTTCTGCAGGTCGAGCGTCGCGGCGACGCCGGACACGTGGTCCAGGCCGGAGATGGACTCCAGGGCGGTGGCGTCGAACGACGTCGACCCCATGGCGGTGCTCAGGCGGTCCTGCGAGAGGCTGCGGGTGCCCTCCTCGGTCGCCTCGCCGTCCTCCTCGCCGAAGTCGAAGCGGCCGGGGCCGCCCTCACCCCGCTCGGCAGCCTGGTTGACGGTGATGTCGGTGCCGACGCCGTAGACGGACTCGAGCACCTCGGACTGGGCGTCCTTGACGCCGGTCGATACCGCGTTGACGACGATGACCAGCGCGATGGCAACCGCGAGACCGATCGCTACCACGACGGTCTGCTTGCGTCGGTTGCGCAGCTCTCTGCGCAGATAGGTGAAGAACATGGGCTCCTGCCTGGGGTCCGGAGGGGACGTGCGGAACGTTTGGTGTCCGTGCGGACCGCCTCGTGGGCATCGGCGCCACGCCCTGGGTGGGAGGAACGAGCAGGCGGGCGAGGTGCGCCGCCAGGCGGTCCGCCGGACGGTCTGGACGCTAGGTGCGCTCGCTGTGGTCGCCCTGTTGCCAACCTGTGGTGACCCTGTGAATCGCGGTCGTAGCGCTCAGGAAGGGCCGACGGCGGACGGTTCCGCGCCTCGTCGCCGGACGTCCTAGGCTGGGGGCCGTAACCTCCGAGCAACATCCTTAGAAGGAGACCCCGTGGCTAGCATCGAAGCCGTTGGAGCACGCGAGATCCTCGACTCGCGCGGCAACCCCACCGTGGAGGTGGAGATCGTCCTGGACGATGACACCTTCGCCCGTGCGGCGGTCCCGTCCGGCGCATCGACCGGCGCGTTCGAGGCCGTCGAGCTGCGTGACGGCGACAAGGGCCGTTACCTGGGCAAGGGCGTCGAGAAGGCGGTAGCGGCCGTCAACGACGAGATCGCCCCCGAGCTCGTCGGGTACGACGCCGAAGAGCAGCGCATCATCGACCAGGCCCTCCTCGACCTGGACGGCACCCCGAACAAGGGCAAGCTGGGCGCCAACGCGATCCTGGGCGTGTCCCTCGCCGTCGCGAAGGCCGCCGCCAAGAGCTCGGGCCTGGACCTGTTCCGCTACGTGGGCGGCCCGAACGCGCACGTCCTGCCCGTGCCGATGATGAACATCCTCAACGGCGGGTCCCACGCGGACTCGAACGTGGACGTCCAGGAGTTCATGGTCGCCCCGATCGGCGCCCCGACGTTCCGTGAGGCGCTGCGCACCGGCACCGAGGTGTACCACTCCCTCAAGTCCGTGCTGAAGGAGAAGGGCCTGGCCACCGGCCTGGGCGACGAGGGCGGCTTCGCGCCGAACCTCGGCAGCAACCGTGAGGCGCTCGACCTGATCCTCGTCGCGATCGAGCGGGCCGGCCTCAAGCCGGGCACCGACGTCGCGCTCGCGCTCGACGTCGCCGCCACGGAGTTCTTCTCCGACGGTGTGTACGCGTTCGAGGGCGGCAAGAAGACCTCCGACGAGATGATCGCGTACTACGAGCAGCTCGTTGCCGACTACCCGCTGGTCTCGATCGAGGACCCGCTGTCCGAGGACGAGTGGAGCGCCTGGTCCGGGCTCATGGGCAAGGTCGGCGACAAGGTGCAGATCGTCGGTGACGACCTGTTCGTCACCAACCCGGAGCGCCTCGCCAAGGGCATCGAGCTCAAGTCGGCGAACTCGCTGCTGGTGAAGCTCAACCAGATCGGCACGCTCACCGAGACGCTCGACGCCGTGACGCTGGCCCAGCGCAACGGCTTCACCACGATGACCTCGCACCGCTCCGGCGAGACCGAGGACACCACCATCGCGGACCTCTCCGTGGCGACCAACGCCGGCCAGATCAAGACCGGTGCACCCGCCCGTGGCGAGCGCATCGCCAAGTACAACCAGCTCCTGCGCATCGAGGAGGCGCTCGACGAGGCCGGCACCTACGCCGGCCGGTCGGCGTTCCCGCGCTTCCAGGGCTGAGCCCGCACGTCCTCGCTGGTCCGGCGAGCTGTTCGCGGGTCGGGCCGGTCGAGACCGCGTTCGCCCGGCGGTCGCCGGAAGGTCCGCTTCGATCAAGCCTTCCGGCATGCGTTTCACGCGAAACGTATGCCGGATCGCTTGGTCGGGGCGGACTTTCGCATTCCACGGTTTCGACACACGGCGCGCCGTGGGTAATGCCGGTACAAAGGGTCGGCGAATCGGCACAATCGACCCATGCCTTCCTCACGGCGCCCGGCGCGGCCCTCGGGTTCGGCGCGTGGCTCGGGCGCGCGCCCGTCGTCGACCCCGCGTTCGGGTTCGGGCGCGGGTTCCTCGGGCGCGAAGGGCGCCAAGGGCGCCAAGGGGACGACGCCGGCGAAGGGCAAGGCCGCGTCGAAGAAGCCGTCCGGGCCGACGGCGAAGGGTGCCGCCGCGAGGGGCTCGGCGGCCAAGGGGGCCGCAGGGAAGGGTGCCGCCGCGAGGGGCTCGGCGGCCAAGGGGGTCGCAGGGAAGGGTTCCGCCGCGAAGGGTTCGCCGGGCGCCGCGGCCAAGAAGCCGGGCACGACGTCCGGGCGGCCGGCAGCGAAGTCGTCGGCGGTCCGGTCATCGTCGGGTGCGCCGGCTGCTCGGAAGCCCGCGTCGCCGTCGGCGTCGTCGGGCCGCCGCGCGGCCGCACCCCGGAGCGCCCCGGCCCGGCCGACCGCCCGCTCGGGTGGTGCGGCGCCGCGGGGCGCGCGTCCGGCGTCGGGCAGCGGGGCGAAGCGGCCCATGCAGCCGCGCCGCCGGAGCACGGCCACGGGCAGCGTCGCGCCGCCCACCCGGCCGCCGCGCGCCGACCGCAGGCGCGGCAGCTACGGGCTCGTGGTGCCCGAGGTGCTGACCGTCCGTGCCATGGTGCTGTCCGTGGTGGTGCTCCTCGCGGTGGTGCTGCTGCTGCCGACGGTGCGCGCCGTCGTGACGCAGCAGGCCGAGCTGCGCGAGCTGCGGTCCGAGCTGAGCCAGCAGGAGGAGCAGAAGGCCGAGCTCGAGACGGAGCTGGCCCGCTGGGACGACCGGTCCTACGTGATCGAGCAGGCGCGGTCGCGCCTCAGGTTCGTCATGCCGGGGGACAAGGTGTGGCGCCCGCTGGACACCGACTCCGTGCCGCAGGAGGAGCCGGAGCCCGGGGTCGTCGAGCCGTCGCCGGGTGCCTCCGAGGACGCGGCCACCCCCTGGTACACGAGCGTGTGGGACTCGATCCGGATCGCGGGCGGCGACTAGGCCCGCGGGCGGTGGAGGACGGCGAAGTTCGGCAGAACGTCAGGAAGTCGGCAGCCCGGGCCGCTGACCTCCTGGCGCTCTGCCGAGCACACGCTGGCTCGCGGGCTGGGGGACAATAGGACGGTGAACACCGCGACCGAGACCGTGTCCGACGACGATCTGCGCGTCCTGGCCGAGCAGCTCGGCCGCGAGCCGCGCGGCGTCGTGGGGATCGCGGCGCGCTGCGTGTGCGGCCGGCCGACGGTGGCGCGCACCGCGCCCCGCCTGCCCGACGGCACACCCTTCCCGACCGTCTTCTACCTGACGCACCCCGGCGCGGTCGCCGCTGCCTCGACGCTGGAGGCGAACGGCGTGATGAGGGAGATGACGGCGCGGCTCGAGTCCGACGAGGAGCTCGCCGCCGCGTACCGGAAGGCGCACGAGCACTACCTCGCCCAGCGCGAGGCGATCGGCCACGTCGACGAGATCGACGGCATCTCCGCCGGTGGCATGCCGACGCGCGTCAAGTGCCTGCACGTCCTCTTCGCGCACGCGCTCGCGGCCGGCCCGGGCGTGAACCCGCTCGGTGACGAGGCGCTCGCGCTGGTCCGCGACACCTGGCGCCCGGACCGCTGCACCTGCTGAAGCCCGTGCTGTCGGGCCTTGGTCGTGAGCGGTTGCGCCCACGTGACCGTTCCGGGCGCGACGGTCGCGCCCGCGGCCAGGGCCTGAGGCCGCTTTCCGGGTGTCCGGAGTGAGGTTTCTCGCGAACCGGCACGTCCGACGTCGTGCGGCTGGGGCGCCTGGGAGAATCTTCGCGTGACTTCCTCTCGCGTGGCCGCGATCGACTGCGGCACCAACTCGATCCGCCTGCTCGTCGCGGACGTCGACGCCGCCGGAAACCTCACCGAGCTCGACCGCCGCATGGAGGTGGTGCGGTTGGGTCAGGGCGTGGACCGCACGGGTGAGCTCGCGCCGGAGGCGCTGGAGCGGACGCTCGCGGCGACCCGCGAGTACGCGGCGGCGATCGAGGCGGCGGGGGCGGAGCGGGTGCGGTTCGTGGCGACGTCGGCCACGCGGGACGCGCGGAACCGGGACGCCTTCTTCGACGGCGTGCGGGGTGCGCTCGGCGTCGGCGTCGAGGTGATCAGCGGGCACGAGGAGGCGCAGCTGTCGTTCCGCGGTGCCACCGGCGTGGTGGCCGGGGCGCACGCCGGCCCGTTCCTCGTGGTCGACCTCGGCGGAGGTTCCACCGAGCTGGTCCTCGGGACGGACACGGTGGACGCGAGCGTCTCGATGGACGTGGGTTCGGTGCGGATGACGGAGCGGCACCTGCACAGCGATCCGCCGTCGGCCACCGAGATCGAGGCGGCCCGCGCGGACGTGCGCGCCCACCTGGACGACGCCGCCCGCGTGGTCCCGCTCGGGAAGACCGCCACCCTGGTCGGGCTGGCCGGGTCGATCACCACCGTGACCGCGCACGCGCTGGGGCTGGCCGAGTACCGGCACGACCGCGTGAACCAGGCGGAGCTGCCGGTCTCGACGGTGCTGGCCTCCTGCGCGGCCCTGATCGCGGCGCCGCGAGCCGAGCGGACCGCCATGGGTTTTCTGCACCCGGGGCGGGTCGACGTGATCGCGGCCGGGGCGCTCGTGTGGTCCGAGGTGATCACGCGCGTCGCGGCCGACGTCGAGGCGGAGGGCGGGTCGCTGACACACGTCGTGACCAGCGAGCACGACATCCTCGACGGGATCGCGTTGTCGATGGCGTGAGCGGGAACCTCTGGCAGGGGTGGTCCGTTGTCAGGCCGGAGGATCGAGGGAGTTCCTCGCAGCGGCGAAGGCGGCGTGGTGGGCATCACGCACCCGCCGCTCTCAGTCATGTGAAGAAGTACGCGAAGTGCGCGGTACCCTGGGAATCATGCCTCAGAACGACCTGACCTCGGTCAGCCATGCTTCCGATCCGGCGAGCACGCCGCGCCCGCGGAAGGTGCCGCGCATCGTGGTGCTCGGCGGCGGGTCCGTCGGCCTCTACGTGGCGCGCCGCCTGCGCAAGAAGCTGAAGAAGCGGGAGGCGGCCATCGTCGTCGTCGACCCGCGCCCGTACATGACGTACGCACCCTTCCTGCCCGAGGCGGGTGCGGGCTCCATCGACGCCCGCGACGTCGTCGCACCGCACCGCAAGGCTCTCAAGGGCATCGACGTGCTGCAGGGCAAGGTCACCACCATCGAGCACGGGCGCAAGGCCGTGAAGATCCAGCCCGAGGAGGGCGACGAGTACGAGGTCACCTACGACCAGCTGGTCGTCGGTCTCGGCTCGGTCTCCCGAACGCTGCCCATCCCGGGTCTCGCGGAAGCGGCCATCGGCTTCAAGAACGTGGAAGAGGCCATCGCGGTCCGTAACCACGTCATCAACCGCCTGGACGTCGCGTCCTCCACGTGGGACGCCGACCTGCGCAAGCGCATGCTCACGTTCACCTTCGTGGGTGGCGGGTTCGCCGGGATCGAGGCGCTCGCCGAGATCGAGGACATGGCGCGCTACGCGACGCGGCAGTACCACACGATCGAGGCGTCCGACCTGCGGTTCGTCATGATCGAGGGCGCCGGGCGCATCCTGCCCGAGGTCACGGAGCCGATGGGCGAGTACGCCCTCGCCGAGCTGAAGAAGCGCGGCATCGAGTTCCACCTCAACACCTTCCTCTCGTCCTGCGTGGACGGGCACGTCGTGACCTCGACGGGCGTCGAGTTCGACACCGAGACCATCGTGTGGACCGCCGGCGTCAAGGCGAACCCGGTCATCAAGGAGGCGTCCGACCTCCCGTTCGACAAGCTGGGCCGCGTCATCGTGCTCCCCACCCTGCAGGTGGCCACGGAGGACGGCGAGATCGTCGAGGGCGCCTGGGCCGCGGGCGACTGCGCCGCCGTGCCGGACGTGCTCAACCCGGGCAAGTTCTGCCCGCCGAACGCGCAGCACGCGATCCGCGAGGCAGTGCGCCTGGCCGACAACATCGTCGCGCTCTACAAGGACAAGCCCGCCGTCGAGTACAACCACAAGAACGTCGGTGTGGTCGCGTCGCTGGGCCTCTACAAGGGTGTCGCCGAGCTGTTCGGCTTCATCAAGCTGCGCGGGTTCCTCGCCTGGGTCGCGCACCGCGGCTACCACGTCATGGCGATGCCGACCGGCAACCGCAAGGTCCGCATCCTGATCGGCTGGATCGGCCAGTTCCTCATGGGCCGCGAGCTGGTCTCGCTGGGCTCGCTGCACGACCCGCGTCAGGAGTTCCGCAACGCGTCCGTGCCGCCGAAGCCGGCGGGCGAGAAGGTCGAGCAGAAGGCGGAGTCGTCCGCCGCGCGGGCGGAGTCGGGTTCGAAGGTCTGACCGGGTCTTGTCTCGCGCTGGTCGTCTGCGGGGGTTGAGCTCGGTCCGCTTCGTGACTGACGTGAGTTCGGTCGGTTGTCCTCGTCGTTGACGTGAGTTCGGTCGGTTGCTTCGAGATCGGTCAATTAATCGACCGATCTCGAAGCAACCGACCGAACTCGGTGCTGAGACCGTGCAGCTGACCGAACTCGGTGCGGGGACCGCGCAGCCGACCCAACTCGGTGCTGGGACCGTGCAGCTGACCGAATTCGGTCTGTCAGAACTCCCGTTCGGTGATCGCTGCTCGGTAGTCTCTGGTGTGCGCCCCCATAGCCCAACTGGCAGAGGCAGCCGGCTTAAACCCGGCACAGTCCCGGTTCGAATCCGGGTGGGGGCACGATCGGACGGTCCGGCGCCGTCAGGCGACCAGCTCCGCCAGGTGGCGGCCCGTCAGTGATGCCTCCTGACGCGCCAGCTCGGCAGGGGTTCCCTCGAAGACGATGCGGCCGCCGTCGTGCCCGCCGCCCGGTCCCATGTCGATCACCCAGTCGGCCCGGGCGACGACCGACAGGTTGTGCTCCACCACGATCACGGACCGGCCGGAGTCGACAAGGCGGTCCAGCAGGCCGGCCAGGTTGTCGACGTCCTGCATGTGCAGGCCGGCGGTGGGCTCGTCGAGCACGAAGGCAGGGGTGTTGCCGCCCATCTCGATCGCGAGCTTGAGGCGCTGCCGCTCGCCGCCCGACAGGGTGTTGAGGTGCTGGCCCAGGGAGATGTAGTCCAGCCCGACGTCGGACAGGCGGGACAGCATCGGGAGCACCGACTTCTCCGTGAAGAAGCCCAGTGCCTCCTCCACGGACATGTCGAGCACGTCGGCGATGTTCTTGCCGCGCAGCGTGTAGCCCAGCACCTCGTCGGTGAACCGCTTGCCCTCGCACGCCTCGCACACGCTGGCGACCCCCGCCATGAAGGCGAGGTCGGTGTAGATAAGGCCCACGCCCTTGCACCCCGGGCACGCGCCTGCCGAGTTGGCGCTGAACAGCGCCGGCTTGACCCCGTTGGCGCGGGCGTACTGCTTGCGGATGGGCTCGAGGATCCCGGTGTAGGTGGCGGGGTTGGACCGCCGCGACCCGCGGATGACCGACTGGTCCACGAACGTGACGCCGTCACGCGGCAGGCAGCCGTGGATGAGCGAGCTCTTGCCCGACCCGGCAACGCCCGTCACCGCGACCAGCACCCCGAGCGGGACGTCGACCGACACGTCCTGGAGGTTGTGCAGGTTCGCGTGCTCGATCCGGAGCCTGCCGGTCGGGGTGCGGGGTGTGGCCTTGAGCGTGACCGCCTGGTCCAGGTGCTTGCCCGTTGCGGTCCCGGAGGTGCGCAGCCCCGTGATGTCGCCCTCGTAGACCACCGTGCCGCCGTGCGTCCCGGCGCCGGGGCCCATGTCGACGAGGTGGTCGGCCGCCGCCATGACCTCGGGCTTGTGCTCCACGACGAGCACTGTGTTGCCCTTGTCCCGCAGGCGCTGGAGCAGGGCGTTCATCTGCCGCACGTCGTGCGGGTGCAGCCCGATGGTCGGCTCGTCGAACACGTAGGTCATGTCCGTCAGGGCAGACCCCATGTGCCGCACCATCTTGGTGCGTTGCGCCTCCCCGCCGGACAGCGACGACGACTCCCGGTCCAGCGACAGGTACCCCAGGCCGATCTGCTCGAACGTGGCGAGCAGGTCGTTGAGGCCGTCCAGGATGGGCTGGACGTGCGGGTCGGCGAGGTCACGCACGAGCTCGGCCAGGTCGGTGAGCTGCATCGCCGCGGCCTCGCCGATGTGCTTGCCCTTGACGAGCGACGATCGCGCCCGGTCGTTGAGGCGGGTGCCGCCGCACTCGGGGCACGGCGTGAACGTGGCGAGCCGGTCGACGGCCGCCCGCATCGCTCCCTTCATCGACTCGACATCCTTGACCAGGTAGAGCCGCGTGATCTTGGGGACCAGCGACTCGTAGGTGACGTTGATGCCGCCCGAGACGATCTTCCGCTCGTCGCCGTGCATCAGATCGTGCCACTCGGTGTCGGTGTAGTCCTTCAGGGGCTTGTCGACGTCGAACAGGCCGGAGTCGGCGTAGACCTTCCAGTACCAGGTGCCGACCCCGAAGTTGGGGAACGTGATGGCCCCCTCCTTCAGCGACTTGCTGCGGTCCACGAGGGCTTCCGTGTCGATCGCGGAGACGCGGCCCAGACCCTCGCAGTTGCCGCACATGCCCTGCGGGTCGTTGAACGAGAAGAGGTTCGATCCGCCGACGTACGGCTGGCCGAGCCGCGACCAGATGACACGCAGCATCGTGTACGCGTCGGTGGCCGTGCCGACGGTCGAGCGAGCGTTGGCGCCCATCGGCTCCTGGTCCACGACGATCGCCGCCGACAGGTTCGACAGGGTGTCGACGTCGGGCCGCGGGCGCGACGGCATGAACCCCTGCAGGAACGCCGAATACGTCTCGTCGATCAGGCGCCGCGACTCGGCCGCCACGGTGCCGAACACGAGCGAGCTCTTGCCCGAGCCGGAGACCCCGGTGAAGACCGTGAGCTTCCGCTTGGGGATATCGACCGAGACTCCCTGCAGGTTGTTCTCGCGAGCTCCGCGCACCTCGATAGATCCGAACACCACGGTCCTTTCCTGGTCGGTGGTCCAATCGTGCCAGGAGGCACTGACAGTGACTCGGCCATCGCCCGCCGCCCGCCGCGGCGTTACGCCAGCAGCAGACGCCGGAACGACCCGCGGTGTCAGTGGGGTTGGGTAGCGTGACGGGTACCAACGGCGGGAGTGGGCAGATGGCAATGATCTCGATGGGTACTGCGAGTACTGCTGGGCTCGGCACCACGAACAACGGCACGCCAGGAACCAGCCCTGGGACGCTTGAGCACGCCCGCGAACCGCTGTTGCGTGACCTGGTGGGTGGCATCCTGCGGCGCGCGCGCCGCGAGCAGCGCCGCACCCTGGCCGACGTCGCTACGGACGCCCGGGTCTCGACCGCCTACCTGTCCGAGGTGGAGCGGGGACGCAAGGAGGCTTCCTCCGAGGTGCTCGCCGCCGTGTGCGATGCGCTGGGCATGCGCCTCGTCGACCTCATCGAACGCGCGTGGGCCGAGCTCGCGATCGCGCTCGCGGCCCAGGAGGAGGGCCGCCGGGTCCGCGTCCTGTCGTCCGCCGCTCGCCGGTCGGCCGGCTTCTCTTCCTCCCAGCACCCCCTGCAGGCGGAGCGCGCGGCACCGGCCGGCGCCCCCGCCGTCGGGCAGCGAGGCGAGGCGGTGCTGCTGGCGGCGTGAGCGTCGCGTATATGCAATAACGTCTCCCTGGTTTCTGATTCCCTGGAGACGATCCGCAGCAGCACACACAGCCGTTACTTCATGGCAGAGTCGGCCTGACGCCTCTGGCGCGAATGGCATGCCCGCTGACGATCGATGAACCATTCGTCGTGACGGCAGAAATCAGTGGACTGCTGAGTACCGCCAATGGTGAACTCCGTCGCGTGACCGAGACCCACGTCGACCGTCGCCGGGACCCATCGGCCACTGACCGGATCCTCCGCTCACTGCCAGCCTGGTTCGGGATCGAGCGATCAATCCGGGATTACGTGGCAAGTGCCGCGATCGAAGACTCGTTCCTCGCTACGCAGGACGGGCGGACTATCGGCGTAGCCCTCGCGAAGCAGCACTTCCCCGAGACTGCCGAGCTCACACTCCTCGCCGTGCACGCGGACGTGCGGAGAAGCGGCGCCGGGACGGCGCTTGTCGAGGCGGTGGCCGAAGCCGCCAGAGCAGCCGGCGCATCCCAGCTGGCCGTCCACACGGTGGGGCCCTCGTTCGAGAGTGAGCCGTATGCCGAGACTCGTGCGTTCTACCGGAGGGTTGGCTTCCTGCCCCTGCAGGAGCTGCACGGGATCGACTGGGACGGTCCGACCCTGATCTTCGTCCGCCACCTCTGACTGGTTGTGGATCAGAGCCCGGCGCGCCTCTTTCCGCCCGGGCGGACGTCGTTGACCCGGTCCACGATCTTGTCGATCATGCCGTAGGCGAGGGCCTGCTCAGCGGTGAACCAGCGGTCGCGCTCGGAGTCCGCGGCGATGGTCTCGACGGTCTGGCCGGTGTGCTCGGACTGCAGCCGGGTCACGACGTCCTTGACGTGCCGGATGTTCTCGGCCTGGATGACGACGTCGGTCGTCGTGCCGCCTATCCCGCCCGCCGGCTGGTGCATCATGATCCGCGCGTGCGGGAGCGCGTACCGCTTGTCCTTGGTGCCCGCGGCGAGCAGGAACTGGCCCATGCTGCCCGCGAACCCGACCGCAACGGTCGAGACGGCGTTCGGCAGCAGCTTCATCGTGTCGTAGACGGCAAGGCCTGCGCTGATGGAGCCGCCGGGGGAGTTGATGTAGAGGCTGATGTCCGCTGCAGAGTCTTCTGCTGAGAGCAGCAGGAGCTGCGAGGTCACGCGGTTGGCGACGACGTCGTCGATCTCGCTGCCGATCAGCACGATCCGCTGGTGCAGCAGCCGCGTGGCGAGGTGGTCTTCGAAGGGGTGGATCTGGGTGGTCTCGGTCATGCCTCCACGATGACCCGGCGCCGGCGCCCTGGACAGCGATCTCTGCCCGCCGCAGATCTGCTCATGGCAGAGGTGCTCGTGCCAGAGGCATGACGCGTCAGAGCGGGTTGCCCTCTGCGTCGACCGTCGGGAACGCGTCGAAGTGGACCTCGAACGGCACGGCTCCGGGCACGCCCTCCTGCCGGCTCAGCGGGTCGATGTGCTCGGCGGCGAAGCGGTCCCACGCCTCGACGATCGCCTTCATCTGCTCCGGTGTGGCCCACTTGTTGGACGTGACGAAGGCCGCGGTGCCCAGCCATGCCTTCAGGGTCTCCTCGTCCGCGTCCTGTCCCGCACGGATGAAGGCCATCACCCGCTCGTGGCGGAGCCGGAGGAACTCGATGTTGACGGCCTCGGCGGTCTGTCGGCCCGCGGGGGAGTCCTTCCCCGCGTTGGAGATGCTGAACCCGCCGGGTGTGCGTTCCCACCACCGCTCCCGTGCGGTGCCCTTGCCCTCGACCTCGCGGACGAGGCCGTGCTTGGCGAGCTGTCGCAGGTGGTAGCTCGTCGAACCGCTCGACTCGCCGACGATCTCGCCGAGCTTGCTGGCGGTGAGCGGACCGCGGCTCGGGAGCAGGTCGAGGATGCGGATGCGGAGCGGGTGAGCGAGCGCGCGCAGGGCCGCGGGGCCCAGCTCCGCCGGCGGGCCTACCGCAGGGGGCTCGGACGGGCTGGGCGCCGCGCGCGGGGCCTGCGGCCCCGACGGGGAGGGTGCGTCCTCTTCCGCTGGCCGGCCCGGGGAGTCCTTGCGTGCAGTCGCCATAGGCAGGACGTTACCCAGTGCCCGGCCCGATCAGCGCAGCGCGAGGGGGTGGCGCGCGGCCGCGTTGTCGCGCGCCCGCTCAGCCTGAGCGCGCTGCCGGGCCACGCGCTCGGCCTCCCGGCGCAGTGCCTCGCGGTCCTGGACGGGGGTCTCCCGACGGCGGCCCTGGGACGACGCCGCGGCGGCACGCGATGCGAAGAGGTGGAAGGCCTGGGGGACAGCGGTGGGGGCGAAGGCGCTCATCGTGCTTCTCCTGGCTCGGGGTGAGGTAGCTCGTGCGCCCCACCCTACGCATGCAAAGAGTTCTTTGCAAGAGAATCTTTGCAACCAAATCTTTGGAAGCTGTGCTCAGTCGTCCGGGTCGCGCCGGAAGGCGTCCAGGTCCTGGTTGAGGCGCTCGAGCAGGCCCGCGAGCAGGGACTGCTCGGCGGGGGACCAGTCGGCGAGGATCTGGTCGTACATGGCGCTGCGCCGCTCGCGCTCACGCTCCAGCTGCGCTTTGCCCGACGGCGTCGCCTCCACCCGCACGGCCCGCCCGTCGCGCGGGTCTCGGCTGCGTCGCGCAAAGCCTGCCTTCTCGAGGCTGACGACCTGCCGGGTCACGGTGGACGCGTCGAGGCCCTGGCGTTCGGCGAGCGCGTTGATGCCGAGCGGGCCCTCGGTGCTGAGCACCAGGAGCAGCAGGTAGCCCGACCGCTCGAGCGCCGGGGTGTGGCCCGCGCGGATGGCGCCCGTGCGCTCGGCCCGGCGCAGCAGGAGCGCGAGCTGGAGCTCGACGCGCGACAGCGGGGCGCCGCCGGGGTGCTCGGCGTCCGAGTTCTCTTTCGTCTTCCCTGACATAGGTGTAGCCTACAGGCATATACCTGTGGGGTACAGGTAAATCATCGTAAGGAGGCCGCGTGGCCAGCGCGCGCAACGAACCGAACAAGACCGCCATCTATGCCACGGCACTCACCGCGTTCTTCGCGATCGCGGGCATCGCCGTCGTGGACCCGATCCTTCCCGTCATCGGCGCGGAGATCGGCGCCACCACCTGGGAGATCGAGCTGCTGTTCACCGCCTACATCGCGGTCATGGCGATCGGCATGATCCCGGCTGTCATGGCGACCGGGAAGTTCGGGTACAAGAAGATCCTGGCGACCGGCGTCACACTCGTCGCGATAGCGGCGGTGCTCGCCGCGCTGAGCGGGAACATCGTCCAGCTCGCGGTGCTGCGCGGCGTGTGGGGCCTCGGGAACGCGATGTTCTTCGCCACCGCCATGGTGCTGCTGGTCGCGCTCGCGAAGGACCGTGAGTGGGTGGTGGGCCTGTTCGAGACCTGCGTGGGGCTCGGCTTCGCTGTCGGGCCGCTGATCGGCGGGCTGCTGGGGCACATCAGCTGGCGGGTGCCGTTCTTCGTCTGCGGCCTGCTCATGGTCGTCGCGCTGCTGGTCTCCGCCACCCGGCTCAGGGACCCGGCAGAGAAGCCCGCGCCGCTGAAGCTCGGGCAGGTCTTCGGGCTGTTCCGCAAGCCGGGCTTCCTGGCGCTCGCGGTCGTGACCGCCGCCTACAACTTCGTGTTCTTCGTGGTGCTCGGGTACGTCCCGGTGTTCCTCGGCCTCGACGTCGTGCCGCTGGGCCTGGTGTTCACCGCCTGGGGGATCGGCGTGGCCGTCGGCATCCTCGCGGTCGGCCACCGGCTGGCGCACGCGATCGGGTTCGTGCAGACACTGGGCGTCGCGATCGTCGGCGTGCTGGCGTGCGTGGCGGTGCTCGCCATCGGCGTCGGGACGGTCGGCTCCATCGTCGTGACCATCGTGGCCGGGGTGTTCATGGGTATCGCGAACGCGAACCTCACGGACCTGTCGCTCGCCCTCGGCGACCCGGACCGCCGCGTCACCACCGGCGCGTTCAACCTGGTCCGCTGGGGTTTCGCGGCTCCCGCGCCAGTGGTGGCCGGGTTGCTCGCCGAGGGCGTCGACCCCGCGTCGCCGTTCTGGGTGGCGTCGGTGGTGCTGCTCGTCGGTGTGATCGTGTTCGTGGTGACGGCGCACGTCATGGCCCGGCCGATCGGGGAGCGTGTGCTCTGGCAGCGCTGGAACGGAGCCGCGAAGAGCGTCGAGGGCTCACCCGAGGAGGCGATGTCCGAGCTGTGACTTCTCGCCCCGGCCAGTGTGCGGACGGGCCGGGCAGCACCCCGAGATCGGCGTCCGTCGGGCACACCGAAGATCACGGCGCGCTTGCGGCCGGTGGAGCATACTGCCCTACTCTGTGACTTCGGTCGGTTTCACCCCGTTGGTCCGCCCGGGCCACGACGGCGGCGTCGCGCCGTATGTCCGATCCTCGTCCGCACAGTGGAGTCTTTGTGTTCCATCTCGCCCGGCTGTCCCTCGCGAACCGAGCCGTCGTGGCGCTGGTGACGATCGCGATCGCCGTGTTCGGGGTGCTGAGCATGACCTCCCTGAAGCAGGAGCTGATCCCGTCCATGCAGCTCCCGACGGGCATCGTGAGCGCGCAGTACCAGGGCTCGTCGCCCCAGGTCATGGAGGAACAGGTCACCGATGTGATCGAGGAGGCCATCGCCTCCGTCGACGGGGTCGCGTCGGTCCGCTCGACGGCGTCCACCGGCATCTCCCTGACCACCATCGAGTTCACCTACGGCACCGACATGGAGGACTCCACCCAGCGCCTCCAGACCGCCGTGGCGGGGGTCCGGCCGGCCCTCCCGAAGGATGTCGAGCCGCAGATCACTACCGGCTCCGTCGACGACGTGCCCGTGGTCCAGATGGCGATCTCGGGCGACAAGAGCCCCAACGCCCTCGCGGACACGGTCGAGAACGTCGTGGTGCCCGCGCTGGAGGAGGTCGACGGCGTCCGCTCGGTCGCGGTGACCGGACAGAGCGAGACCGAGGTCCGCATCCTGCCAGACCAGGAGAAGCTCACTGCGGCCGGCCTCACGACGGAAGACCTGACCACCGTGCTGCAGGACAACGGCGTGGTCATGCCGGCCGGGGAGATCACCGAGGGCGGCCGCGCCTGGTCCGTCCAGCTCGGCAAGCCCGTCGACATGGTCGACCAGCTCAAGCAGCTCCCCGTCCTCCCGGGCGGAACCGCTGCCCCGGGCGCGGCGACCGGCGACGCGGCGGGCGGCGCGACGACGTCGGACGTACTCCCGACCGAACCGGTCGCGCCCGTGCTGCTGGGCCAGGTCGCGGCCGTGCAGCTCAAGGCGGTCGAGGCGACGTCCTACTCCCGCCTCGACGGCTCGCCGTCGCTCGGCCTGGCCATGACGAAGACGCCGGAGGCCAACACGGTGGAGGTGTCGCACGCGATCGAGGCGGCGCTCGCCGAGCCCGACGTGGCGGACACGCTGTCCGAGCGCGGCATCGAGACGGCCGTCGTGTTCGACCAGGCCCCGTTCGTCGAGGAGTCGATCCACGGCCTGGCCACGGAGGGCGGCCTCGGGCTGCTGTTCGCGGTGCTCGTCATCCTCGTCTTCCTGATGTCCATGCGGTCCACGCTGGTGTCGGCGATCTCCATCCCGCTGTCGCTCGCGGTGACGTTCATCGGGATGAGCGCGGGCGGCTACACCCTGAACATCCTGACGCTGGGCGCACTCACCATCTCGATCGGCCGCGTGGTCGACGACGCGATCGTGGTGATCGAGAACATCAAGCGGCACATGTCGTACGGCGAGGACAAGGCCGAGACCATCCTCGCGGCGGTGCGCGAGGTGGGTGGGGCCATCGCGGCCTCCACGATCTGCACCGTCGCGGTGTTCCTGCCGATCGCGTTCGTGAGCGGCATGGTGGGCGAGCTGTTCCGGCCGTTCGCCCTGACCGTGTCGATAGCGATGCTGGCCTCGCTCGTCGTGGCCCTGACGATCGTGCCGGTGCTGGCGTACTGGTTCATCAGTCCCCCGAGGAAGGCCGGCCGCGGCGCGGCGCTCGCTCGCGAGGCGGCCGAGGAGAGGGAGAGCCGCGGCATCTGGCAGCGCATCTACGTGCCGACGCTGAACGGTGCGCTCGCGCGGCCCGTCGTCACCATCGGGGTGGCCGTGGCGATCCTCGGCGGCACGGCCGCCCTCGTCCCGAACATGGAGACCAGCTTCCTCGGGGACAGCGGCCAGGACACCGTGACGGTCACGCAGCACTACGCGCCCGGGACGTCGCTGAAGGGTCAGGACGAGGCGGCGAAGCAGGTGGAGACCGCGCTGGCCGACGTCGACGCCGTCGACAGCGTGCAGACCACCGTTGGCAGCGGCGGCGACATGTCGATGGCGGCGTTCGGCGGTGCGAGCGCCGGGCTCAAGGCCTCGTTCGCGGTCACGCTCGACGAGGACGCCGACGGCACGGCCGCAGCCGCGGACATCCGCGCCGCCGTCGAAGGGCTGACCGAGGCGCCCGCGACGGAGATCTCCGTGTCCGGCGGCGAGTCGGTGGGCACGTCCTCCATCGACCTCGTGGTGAGCGCGCGCGACGACGCTGCGCTGACCGAGGCCACCAACCAGCTCCAGGAGTCGATGAGCGGCCTGGGCGGCGTCGCCGACGTCAGCAACGATCTGGCGGCCGCGCAGGAGATCGTCGAGGTCACCGTCGACCGCAAGGCCGCAGCGCAGTTCGGGCTGACCGAGACGCAGGTCACCGGGATCGCGTCGGCCGCGATGACCGGCTCGCAGGACCTGGGTGAGCTGCAGACCGCCGAGGGGCCCGTCGGGGTCACGCTCTCCGCAGGCGTCGTGCCGACCACGATGGCCGAGATCGGCGAGATCCCGGTTCCGACGGCGGCCGGCGCCGTGCCGCTGAGCGACGTCGCGAACGTGGAGGTAGCCAAGTCGCCGACGTCGATCAGCCGCATCGACGGCGACCGGTCCGCCACTGTCTCGGTCACGCCCGCCGGTGACGACCTCGGCGCGGTCACCGACGCGGTGAACGCCGAGATCGAGTCGATCGACCTGCCGGCCGGCGCGACGGTGGCGGTCGGCGGTGCAGCCGCAGACCAGGCCGAGGCCTTCAGCAGCCTGGGCATGGCACTGCTGGCCGCGATCGCCCTCGTGTTCATCGTCATGGTGGCGGCCTTCCGGAGCCTGGCGCAGCCGTTCATCCTGCTGGTGTCCATCCCGTTCGCGGCAGTCGGCGCGCTGGTCGCGCTGGTCGCCACGAACACGCCGCTGGGCGTGCCCGCGCTGATCGGCACGCTGCTGCTGGTGGGGATCGTGGTGTCGAACGCGATCGTGCTCATCGACCTGATCAACCAGTACCGCCAGGACGGCATGGGCCTCGACGAGGCGGTGCGCGAGGGCGCGCGCAAGCGGCTGCGCCCCATTGTCATGACGGCCCTGGCCACGGTCTTCGCGCTGGCGCCCATGGGAGTCGGCCTGACGGGCGGCGGGGCGTTCATCTCGCAACCGCTCGCGTTGGTGGTGATCGGCGGGCTCGTGTCCTCGACCCTGCTCACGCTGTACGTGGTGCCGGTGATCTACACGATCTTCGAGCGCCGGGCCGAACGGCGTCGGGCCGAGGACGAGGCTGCCGGACGCCTCGCACGCGGGCCGCTGACGGGCGCGTTCCCCAGCGTCGCGACGGGCGCGTTCCAGACCGTCGGGCGGCAGGCGGCCGCAGCTCGACGAGCGCAGGGTGGCCCGATACCGCAGGGCGCTCCGATACCCCAGGGTCGCCCGGCGCCGCAGGGCGCTCCGGCACCCCAGGGTGCTCCGATGCCACAGGGCCGTCCCGTACCTCAGGGCGCTCCGGTGCCGCAGGGTCGCCCGGCGCCGCAGGGCCGTCCCGAACCGCAGGGCGCTCCCGTACCGCAGGGTCGCCCGGTGGAGCAGGGCTGGCCGCCGGCCAGGGAGGCCGCACCCGACTCGTCCGGCGCCTGGATGGAGCCCGACCGGCCGCGCCGGGCCCGGCACAGCAAGCCGACGCCGGCTCAGGCCGCGTCGAGCCAGATCCCGCCCGCCCATGTCCCGGCGGTCGAGCTGCCGCCCCAGCATGCGGCGCACTACGACGGCTCGGCGTATCAGGCTCCCGCCCAGTACGGCGGGCCGCAGCAGGCACCGCCGGACTGGCCAGGGCAGCCCGCCCCGACCCCGCCGGCGCAGCAGCCGCGGCAACGGCGAACCCCGCCGCGGCAGCCGCAGGCTCCGCCGCAGCAGCAGGCCGCGCCGCGGCAACAGTGGCCGAACCCTCCGCACCAGGCGCAGCATCACACGCCGCCTCAGTTCCAGCCCCAGCCCCAGCCTCAGGCCCAGGCCCAGGCCCAGCCCCAGCCCCAGTGGGAGCCGGAGCCCGAACCTGAGCCCCAGCCGGACTATCAGCGGCCGGCGCCGCCTCCGGTCTGGCCCCACCCACTCGACCCGCTCGACTGAGCTGCCGGACGGCGCCTCCGTCAGCAGGATGCCGAGCAAGATCCAGCCGAGCAAGATCCAGCCGAGCAAGATCCAGCCGAGCAAGATCCAGCCGAGCAAGATCCAGCCGAGCAAGATCCAGCCGAGAAACAGCTACACCCCCGGGCTGTGTTGCTGTAAGTAGATCTTGTCTACTCACAGCAACACAGCCCGGGGTGTACCTGTTTCCCTCAAGGACCGAGGGTTCCGAGTCCCGGCCGATGCCGGCCGGGCGTCTTTGTCAGGCGTCCTGGAGCTTCAGGCGCGTCGCCGCGCCCGCTAGCGCCAGCACGGTGTAGCCGGCCAGCACGCTGATCCCGACCCACGGGTCGAGCACGTCGGGGAACGCGCCCGCCGACGGAGTGATCTGCGCGCCCGCCACGCTCGGCAGCAGCTTGTTCACCACCCCTACCCATTCCACCTGGGCGGCCGCCAGGGTAGCGATCTGGAAGACGATCGGGATCACGAGGAAGATCGCGACCACTGTGAAGATCGCGCCGGCGGTGTGCCGCAGCAGGGTGCCGACCGCCAGTGCGAACAGTGCCACGAGCGTCACGTACAGCACCGTGCCGAACAGCGATCGCACCTGGGTGCTGTCGCCGAAGTCCACGGTCGCGTCACTCGCGTTCAGGATCGGGTAGGTGACGAGCCAGCTCAGCGCGAGCGACACGGCGGCGAGCACCGCCGTCACGAGCACGAGGACCACCGCCTTGCCGAAGAAGGCCGGGAGGCGTGCGGGCACCGCCGCGAACGTGGATCGGATCATCCCGGTGGAGTACTCGCCGGTGATCACGAGGGCACCGAGTACGGCGACCACGAGGGCCGCCATCTCGTACCCGGCGGCCACTACCGTCGTCCCGCCGAGGACGCCGCCCATCGCGGCCTGATCCTCGGGCGGGGCGCCCTCCATCGCGTCACCGGCGAGCTGCACCACGAACGCCAGCAGCAGCGCGAAGCCGACCATCACCACGACCGTCGAACCGAGCGTCCACCAGGTCGAGCGCAGCGTCCACAGCTTGATCCACTCCGAGCGCAGGACGCGCCAGAAGGTGACGTTGTGCACCTGGGTGTGTTCCGCCGTCGTGCCGGACGCCGGACCGCCCGCGGCGATGGCCGTCGCGCTCATGCCTTGCTCCCCTCGAGGTCGGACGACGTGCCGGTGATGGCGGCGAGGTCCTCGGACTGGTACTCCACCGAGTCGGCGGTGAGGGACATGTACGCCTCCTCGAGCGTGGACGCGACGGGCGTGAGCTCGTGCAGCACGACCCGCGCGGAGGCGGCGAGCTCGCCGACGGCCGCCGCATCGGTGCCCCGGATCTCCAGCAGGCCGGGCTCGATGGCGTCCACCTCGGCGTCCGTGCCCTTCAGGAGCTCGACGAGCACCGTGGCCTGCGGTGACCGGACGCGCACCAGCTTGCGCGCGGCGCCGTCGACGATCTCCGAGACCGGGGCGTCGGCGAGGATGCGGCCCTTGCCGATCACGATCACGTGGTCGGCCGTGAGGGCGACCTCGCTCATGAGGTGGCTGGACAGGAAGACCGTGCGTCCCTCGGAAGCCAGGTACTTCGCGATGTTGCGGACCCAGAGCACGCCCTCCGGGTCGAGCCCGTTGACGGGCTCGTCGAGGATGAGCGTGCGCGGGTCGCCGAGCAGGGCCGCCGCGATGCCGAGGCGCTGGCCCATGCCGAGCGAGAAGCCGCCCACACGCTTGCTCGCGACGGACTGCAGGCCGGTGAGCTCGATCACCTCGTCGACGCGCTTGGTCGCGATGCCATGCGTGGCGGCCATGGCGAGCAGGTGGTTCCGGGCGGTGCGGCCGGTGTGGACTGCCTTCGCGTCGAGCAGGGCGCCCACCTCCGCCAGCGGACGGCGGTGCGTGGCGTACGGCTTGCCGTTCACGGTCACCGTGCCCGCCGTGGGCCGGTCCAGCCCCACGATCATGCGCATGGTGGTCGACTTGCCGGCGCCGTTCGGGCCCAGGAAGCCCGTCACCTGGCCGGGCTGCACCGTGAACGTGACGTCGTCCACGGCGGTCTTGGCGCCGTACTTCTTGGTCAGGCCTCTGGCCTCGATCATTACTTGCCCTTCCATCTGCCACGCCGGGGTGGCCTGTGCGGCCACCGGTCGGTCACTAGGAGACTGGTTGCAACGAGAGTAGGGAGCCGACGGCGGCCACCGCACCCATTACCGGCCCTGATCATCCTGTGGGCGGACCCACTTCATCCATTGGTATGACCTGGGAACTCCCGAGCAGTTCCCAGCGTTCCCTAGGATGGTCAGACAGACCAGGAGGAGCAGATGAGCAACCCCGTCTTTTCGAGAAGCGACGTCTTCGGTGAGCCCCGTCGCACCGGTGCCAACGGTGCACGCCGCGGCGGCACCGCCACCTACCCCAACCAGACTCCCGCATATGGCACTCCGCCGCAGCCTGGCCAGTACGGTCAGTACGGCGCCGCGGGACAGCAGGCGATGGATGCATCGCAGCTCGACGCGATGTACACCTCGCCGTCCGCCACCACGGCGGACACCAAGCGACTGACCTACGACGACGTGATCATCAAGACCGGTGGGCTGCTCGCCCTCCTGGTCGTGGTGGCCGCGGCGACGTGGACGCTGGTGCCGCCGGCCATGCTGAGCATGGTCATGATCGTGGGCCTGATCGGCGGACTCGTCCTCGGCCTGGTCAACGCGTTCAAGCGGAACCCGAGCCCGGCGCTCATCGTGGCCTACACGGTGTTCGAGGGCGCATTCCTCGGCGCGATCTCGCTCGTGTACAACACCCTGTACGAGGGCGTCGTGCTGCAGGCAGTGCTCGGCACGGTCTCCGTGTTCGCGGTGAGCCTGTTCCTGTTCAAGAGCGGCCGTGTCCGCGTGACGCCCAAGTTCACGCGCTGGCTGATGTTCGCCATGATCGGCTATGCGCTGTTCTCGCTGATCAACCTCGTCCTGATGCTGACGGGCGTGCTCGGTGACTTCGGCATGCGCTCGTGGGGCGGTGGCATCGTCGGGATCGTCGTCGGCCTCATCGCCGTCGGCCTCGCGGCTGCGTCGCTGATCGTGGACTTCGACTCCATCAAGCGGGGCGTCGAGGCGGGCGTGCCCGCCAAGATGGCATGGGCTGCGGCCTTCGGCCTGATGGTGACCCTGATCTGGCTGTACCTGGAGCTGCTGCGCCTGCTGGCGATCGTCAGTAGCTTCGCCCGCGACTAGCGGGCCGGCTGTCTGACAGAGGCGTGAACCCCGGACGGGGTTCACGCCTCTGTCATGTCTGGCGACTGCAGACCTGGTTGCGGTTCACACGCGACTGCAGACTTGGTTGCGGCTGGAGACCGTCCAACCGCAACCAAGTCTGCACTCGTCAAGTCGCGGCGGAGTCTGCAGTCGGCAGAGGGTGGGGCCGGAGAGTGGCCGCGATCAGGGTGCAGGCCGCCGCTACCAGGAAGCCGTGCGTGATGCGGAGCTCCGGCCCGCCGAAGAACTGCGGGAGCACAAGCACCAGGCCGATCGCCAGCGGGATGCCGGCCCACCGCGGCCGTGCGCCGGAGCGCCACAGCGCGACAGCGACGAGCACCCCGGACGCCGCCAGCAGGAGCAGCCCGGCGCCGAACAGGGTCATGGCCCACGGCTGCAGACGCAGCACCTCGATCTCGGCGAGCAGGCCGAGGTCGCTCTCCCGCAGCGCCGCCTCCGCGATGGTGCGGATGCCGAAGATCTCCGCGCCGAAGTAGAGGGCCGCGCACCCGGCACCCACCCAGGCGGTGACGAGCGCCCAGGTCGCGGCGCCGACACCGGCACCACGGCCGGCACCGGCCCCGCCGTCGTCGGCGAGAACCGCCCGCAGGCCCAGCAGCGCGGGGGCGAGGAGGCCGAGGCCGAGGATCCCGCACAGGTGCGCCAGGACCCAGCGGTCGGAGGCGAACGCGGTGGCGAGGCCGGTGGTGGCGACCGTCTCGTCGGGCCACGGCCGCAGCAGCGGGAAGAGAAGGAAGGCGAGGCCGGCCGCGACGAAGGCGGCACTGGTCCAGCGGGCGGTGGTCATCGGTGGCTCCCAGGGGTGTCGTGTTCCAGCAGAGCGTTGGGGGTGCCGAGCGCCGCGACGCCCGCGACGAGCATGTCCAGCAGCACGGCGAAGCTCTGGTCGACGTCCTCCCGCATCCGGAAGCCCCCGCCGAGCTCGAGCATCACGAAGCCGTGGACGCCGGCCCGGACGGCCCGGACGGCGTCGATCACCCGGTCGTCCGGGAGGCCGAAGCCTCGCAGCACGGCGACGACCACCTGGACGCCCTCGGCCGCCGCGTCCCGCTGCCGGGCGTCGGCCGGGTCCTCCGGGTCCGGGCCGATCTGCGTGGCCGCGTACCGCCCGGGGTGCTCGCGGGCGTAGCTGCGCCAGGCATTCGCCAGCGCGTGGAGGGCGTCGGCGCCGGCTCGGCCGACGGTCGCCGCGGTGCTGGCGGCCGTGACCTCCCGGATGGCGAGCACCGCTACCTCGCGCCGCAGGTCGGCGAGCGAGCCCACGTGCTTGTAGAGGCTCGGGGCCGCGACGCCGGCCTTCGCTGCGACCTTCGCCAGACTCAGCTCGGCGAACCCGCGCGACCCGCCGTCGTCGACCACCTGGAGGGCCAGGCGCACCACGGCGTCGTGGGACAGGCCGGCCCTAGGCACGCGGGCCGCCGTCCTGCGCCGAGGCGGCCGGGCCGCCGTCCTGCGGCCGGGCGGCTGTGCCGGCTGTGCCGGCCGCGTCGGCCGCGCCGGGCCTGGCCGGGGTGCCCGGGAGCCCCGCGAGGAAGTCGAGCACGGCCGGCACGACGACGTCGGGCGCCTGGTGCTGCGGGTAGTGGCCCACCTCGGGGACGAGGACGCCGCGCGCGCCCAGCGTGTCCGTCATCCAGTCGAGCTCCGCCGCGGGGTCGGAGAAGTCGGGGTCGAGCGCGCCGACCACGACGAGTGCCGGGGCCGCCACCGCGGGCAGCCGGGGCTCGACGACCGAGTGGTCGAGCGCCACGGCGAGGTCGCGGAAGGAGCGCAGGCGCCCCGGCTCGCGCATGCTCCGCCGGATCGCGGCGACGTGCTCGGCGTGCCGGGGCGAGCGGCGGCCCTTGGTGATCGACGAGTAGTAGGACGCCCAGAACGCGGCGCCCCACGGCCGGGCGAGCAGGACGCGGTAGACGGCCGGCATCACCCGCTGCATGGCCGATGACCCGGGCTGGCGCAGGAACGGGCTGAGCAGGACGAGCCCGCGCACGAGGTCCGGACGCTCGGCGGCGGCCCACGCGGCGGACGACGCGCCCATCGAGTTGCCGAGCAGCACCGCCGGGCCGGCGTCGAGGTGCTCGACGAGCGCGAGGAGATCCGTGCCGGTGGCTTCGTCGCCGTGCGTGCGGAACGTGGTGTCGGAGTCCCCGTGGCCGCGCAGGTCCGTGACGACGACGCGGTAGCCCGCCTCGACGAGCGCCGGGGCGAGGTCGTCGTAGGTGGACCGGAGGTCGCCCATGCCGGGCACGGCGACCACGAGCGGGCCGGAGCCCGAGTCGGTGTAGGCGATGTCGCCCTCGGGTCGCGGCAGGAGGGCGACCGGTTTGCTCTGGCTGGTTGTCATAGCCATAAAGCTACGCCCATTAGCCAAGGCGGGCAAGAGGCTCCGGAAAAAAGTTGAGTGCGGGATCCCCGCCCCTGCCGGCCGGGGCCGGCGGAGCGAGGATCCCGCACTCAACGGGGCAGGTCACATCGGGCGGGGCGCCCCGAAGTAGCCCTTCTCCGCCTCGCCGGTCTCCGCCTTGATCACGTGCATCACGGCGTTGATCAGGGCCAGGTGCGTGAACGCCTGCGGGAAGTTCCCCAGGTGCCTGCCGCTGCCCGGGTCGATCTCCTCGGCGTAGAGGTCGAGCGACGACGCGTAGCCGAGCAGCCGCTCGCACAGCGCCCGGGCCCGCTCGACCTCGCCGATCTCGACCAGCGCGGACACGAGCCAGAACGAGCAGATGGTGAAGGAGCCCTCCTCGCCGCGCAGGCCGTCGTCGGTCTCGTCCGTGCGGTACCGCAGCACCAGGCCGTCCTCGGTGAGCTCGTCCGCGATCGCCAGCACGGTAGCCCGGACCCGCTCGTCGTCCGGCGGCAGGAACCGCAGCAGCGGCACGAGCAGCAGCGACGCGTCGAGCGCCGGGTCGCCGTAGCGCTGCGTGAAGACGCCGCGCTCGTCCACGCCCTTGGTGCAGATGTCGTTGAAGATCTCGTCGGCGATCTTCTGCCACGCCTGGGCGTAGTCGGGCTCGTCGTACAGCCGGGCGAGCTTGGCGCCCCGGTCCATCGCCACCCAGCACATGAGCTTGGAGCTGGTGAAGTGCTGCGGCTCGCCGCGCACCTCCCAGATGCCCCGGTCCGGCTCGTGCCAGTGCTTCGCGGCCTCCTCGACCTGCCGCTTGAGGATGGGCCACAGCGACTCGGGCAGCTGGTCGCGCGACTTGGCGTGCAGCCACACGGAGTCGAGCACCGCGCCCCACACGTCGTGCTGGCGCTGGTCGTACGCGGCGTTGCCGACCCGGACGGGCTGCGCGCCCTCGTAGCCCGAGAGGTGCGGCAGCTCGAACTCCTCCAGCGTCTCCTCGCCGCCCACCCCGTACATGATCTGGAGCTGCCTGTTGTCGCGGCAGACGTCCTGGATGAACGCGAAGAAGTCGTTGGCCTCGCGCTCCAGGCCCAGGGTGTACAGCCCCCAGAGCGCGAACGTCGAGTCGCGGATCCACGCGTACCGGTAGTCCCAGTTGCGCTCCCCGCCCGGGGTCTCGGGCAGGGACGTGGTCGCCGCGGCGATCAGCGCGCCCGTGGGGGAGTAGGTCAGCCCCTTCAGGGTGAGCGCGGACCGCTGCAGGTAGACGCGCCACGGGTGGTCGGGGAACTGGCCCTGCGTGATCCAGTCGCGCCAGAACCGCTCGGTGCGCCACATCGCGTCGAGCGCTTCCTTGTAGCTGGTGGGCGGGTTCTGCGAGCCCCAGGACATCGCGACGAAGTGCTCGGCGCCCTGGGCCATCCGGGTGCGCGCCGTGGCCCGCTTGCCCTCCAGCCCGAACCGCAGGCTGGAGCGCAGGTGCAGGTCCGGGGTGGCGTCGCCGATGTGGGCCACAACTGCGGAGTACCCGCTGTTCTCGTACTCCCAGTCGACGTCGGACCGCGCGTAGTCCGGGCGCGGCTCGCACTCGACCTCGAGGTCCACCGTGCCCGACACGCACTTGATGGTGCGCAGCAGGATGTGCTCGGCGTCGTCGTCGGTGGGGGTGCGGCGGTGCGTGCCGGAGCGCGACTCGAGGTCGTGCCACGGGCCCATCAGCATGGCGTCGCGCACCACGAGCCAGCCGGTCTCGGTCTGCCACGTGGTCTCGAGGATGAGCGTGCCGGGCAGGTAGCGGCGCGCAACGGGCACGCGCACGCCGTGCGGCCCCACCCGGAAGTGGCCGGCTCCCCGGTCGAGGATCTTGGCGAAGATGCTTGGCGAGTCGGGGCGGGGCACGCACATCCACTCCACGCTGCCCGACGGCGCGATCAGCGCGTTGGCCTCGCAGTCCGACAGGAACCCGTACTCGCCGATGTGCGGAAACTTGCTGCGTCCGTCCCACACGTGCGGGAAGGCGCCGTCGCTCGACGTGTGTCCCGTTGCCGGGCCGGGGTCCGCGGGCTTCGCCGGCGTCTTGCGGCGCCGAGGGGACGTGCCGGATGTCGTGGGGGCGTCGGCGTCGGCCCCCAGCGACTCAATCGATTCGAGCGTCATGGGGATCAAGGGTTCCGCACGTCCCTCGCGCGTGGCAAGCCGGATCGGTGTGACGCGCAGAACCTGTTCTCGTGCCGACCGGAACAACTTCTCGGACCGTGTCGATCTGGGCGTTCCCCGTTCGACCTGAGAGTGTGAAGGCCCCATCAGGGACCTCCGAACCAGGGGAGAAGGAACCATGACGAAGTACATGCTGATCATGCGCTCGACGGACGAGACGATGGCTGTCTACGAGAACATGGACTTCGAGAAGATCATGAACGACATGGGCAAGTTCAACGAGGACATGGTCCAGGCGGGCGTGCTCGTCGCCGGCGAAGGCCTTACCGACGCGACCGAGACCGTCGTCGTCGACTACTCGTCCGAGACACCCGTCGTGACCGACGGTCCGTACGGTGAGACCAAGGAGCTGTTCAACGGCTTCTGGATCGTCGACGTCGCCTCCAAGGAGGAGGCGATCGAGTGGGCCAAGCGCGCGCCGCTGGCCGGGCCGGGCAGCAAGCTGGAGATCCGCCGCGTCCAGCAGATGGACGACTTCCCGCAGGACAACGAGCACGTCCAGAAGGAACGCGCATGGCGCGAGTCGACCGGCCAGCTCTGAATCACTCACGGTTCCGAAGCAGAACCGGGGCGAGGCAGAACTCGCCCCGGTTCGGTTTCGCCCCGGTTCTCGACGAGGAAGGACCGCGATGAGCGAGGACGCCGCACGGCGGGCCGTCGAGGCGGTCTGGCGGATCGAGTCGGCACGCATCGTGGGCGCGCTCACCCGCTACACCCGCGACTTCGAGCTCGCCGAGGACGTGGCCCAGGAGGCGCTCGCCGCGGCGCTCGTCTCCTGGCCGCGCGACGGCACGCCGCGCGATCCCGCGGGATGGCTCATCGCGACGGCCCGGCGCCGGGCGATCGACGCCTACCGGCGTCGGGCAGGGCGGGACGAGCGGTACGCAGCGCTCGCGCACGGCCTGGCCGAGGGCGAGACGACGTCGGGCGCCCCGGGCGCGCCGCCGCCGTCCGGCACCGGCATCGTCGCAGGTGACCCGGGTTCTGAGCCCGGGATGTTCGACCCGGACCGGATCGACGACGACGTGCTCGCCCTCATGTTCGTGTCCTGCCACCCCGTGCTGTCCAGGGAGGCGCGGATCGCCCTGACGCTGCGCGTCGTGGGCGGCCTGACCAGCGAGGAGATCGCCCGCGCCTTCCTCGTGCCCGTCGCGACGGTGCAGGCACGCATCACCCGCGCGAAGAAGACGATCGCCGCGGCGCAGGTCCCGTTCGAGGTGCCCGACGGCGCAGACCGTGCCGCCCGGCTCTCGTCGGTGCGGGGTGTGCTGTACGTGATCTTCACGGAGGGCTCGTCGGCGACGTCGGGCGACGACTGGATCCGGCACGGCCTCGCCCGCGAGGCCGTGCGCCTGTCCCGCGTGCTGACCCGGCTCGCGCCCGAGCCGGAGACGTTCGGCCTGCTCGCGCTGCTGGAGCTGACGGCGGCGCGGTTCCCGGCCCGGGTGGGGCCGTCGGGGGAGCCGATCCTCCTGGAGGACCAGGACCGGCGCCGCTGGGACCGGGCGGCGATCATCCGGGGCCGCGCGGCGCTGCGGCGGGCCGTCGGACCGGCGGGCATGGGCGCCTACGCCCTGCAGGCGGCGATCGCCGAGCGCCACGCGGTGGCGCACTCGGTGCCGGAGACCGACTGGGAGCGGATAGTGGTGCTCTACGAGGCGCTCGGCCGCCTCGCGCCGTCGCCCGTGGTGGAGCTGAACCGGGCGGTGGCGGTGGCGATGGCGCACGGGCCCGACCTCGGCCTGCGGGTGGTGGACGGGCTGGTCGACCGGGGCGTGCTCACCGACTCGCACCTGTTGCCCGGTGTGCGCGGCGAGCTGCTGGCGCGCCTGGGCCGCACGGCCGAGGCCCGAGGCGAGTACCTACGCGCGGCCGAGCTGTGCGGCAACGCAGCCGAACGCTCGGTCCTGGAGCGCAAGGCCGCCGCCCTCGCCTGACCGTTGAGTGCTGGACAGCTGTCCTCTCGAACCGTCTCGAGAGGACAGCACTCAACGGGCGGGACGGAGGTGGAGGGTGGCTACCAGGACGCCCGTCAGGCACAGGGTGCCGCCGATCAGGGCGATCGGCGTCGGGACCTCGCCCAGGAGGGCCCAGGACATGAGCACTGCCAGCGGCGCGGCGGCGTAGGTCGCGGCGCCGAGCTGGCCCGCCGTCGTGCGGGTGAGGGCGAAGCCCCAGGTGACGAACGCGATGGCGGTGGGGAACACGCCCAGGTAGGCCACGCTCAGGGTGGCCGACGTCGGCGCGGCGGCGAGCTCGGCCAGGAGCGGCGGCGCGAACGGGAGCAACGCGACCACGCCGGCCAGGCAGCCGAGCCAGGTCATGGTCAGCGAGTCGACCTTCGGCAGCAGGCGCTTCTGCAGGATCGTGCTCCCGGCGTAGATGACGGCGGCGGCCAGCCCGAGCGCGACGCTGATCGCGTCGGAGGCGCCGCTCGACGTGGCCAGGGCGATCCCGGCGACGCCCGTGAACGCGATGCCGATGCCCAGCAGGAGCCGCGCGGGGAAACCCTCGCCGAGCGAGATCCCGGCGAACACCGCGATGAGGATGGGCGCGAGCCCGACCAGGAGGGACGCGGTGCCGGCGTCGAGGGTGCGCTCGGCAGTGTTGAGGGCGAGGTTGTACAGCCCGAACCAGAGGACGCCCCAGACGACGATGCCCGCCAGGGTCCGGCCGCGCGGCAGCCGGAGCTTGCCGGCCAGGCCGGCGATGAGGGTGAGCGCCAGGGCCCCGACGAACATCCGGCCCAGGGCGAGGGGGCCGGGGGAGAAGTCCTGGCCGGCGGCCCGGATACCGATGAACGCGGACGCCCAGAGCACGACGGTCACCGCTGCGGCCGCCGGGACGAGGAAGCGGTTCGTGGCCGGCGGGGTGATCGTGGCGGTCAGGGTCATGTCCGGAACACTGCCCGGCCCGAGAGGCGAGGTCTGGCGGCTTTCGGCCGTGGCGTTGGTCATGGTGCGATCCTCGCCCGAACCACTGTGAAGCACTAGCGATTGTTTCTACATCTGGATTCAGTCTCGCTGTACAGTGGGTGCATGCTCGACGTCCACCGCCTCCGCGTCTTCCGCTCCGTCGTCGCCTCCGGATCCATCGGTGCCGCTGCGGCGAATCTCGGCTACACGCCGTCCGCCGTCAGCCAGCACGTCTCCGCGCTCCAGCGGGAGACCGGGCTCAAGCTCCTGGCGCGCCATGGCCGCGGCATCCGGCCCACCGCCGCGGGGCGTGCGCTGGCCGTGCAGGCCGACGGCGTGCTCGAGCGGCTCGGCGAGGCGGAGTCCATGGTCGCCGACCTGCGCGCCGGCCGCACCGGCTCGCTCTCCGTGGCCTACTTCGCCTCGGTCGGCTCGGCCTGGCTGCCCGACGTCGTCCGCACCATCACCACGCAGTTTCCCGGGGTGCGGCTGGACCTGCAGCTGGCCGAGAACATCCCGGACAAGGCCGAGGACCGGGCCGACCTGCAGGTGGTCGTGGCCGACACGGAGTTCACCGCCGGGAGCGGCTTCACCGCGTACCACCTCGTCGACGACCCGTACGTCGCGATCCTGCCGCGGAGCCACCGGTTCGCCGACCGGGACGAGATCGAGCTCGCCGAGCTCGCCGACGAGTCCTGGGTCGACAACGACTTCGCGCGCGGCTGGTGCCGCCGCAACCTCCTGGAGGCGTGCACAGCGGCGGGGTTCAGCCCCACGTTCCACGTGGAGGCGCACGACTACCCGACGGCTGTCGCGTTCGTGGAGGCGGGGATCGGCATGACCGTGCTGCCCGAGCTCGGCGCCGTCCAGCTGCCGCCGGGTGCCGTCGCCGTGCCCGTGGTGCGCCCCACCCCGGTGCGCTCGATCTACGCGGTGCTGCAGGACGCCGTCGCGCACACCCCGCCCGCGATCGCGGCCCTGGAGGCGCTGCGACAGGTCGCCGCCGCTTCGCGGGCAGCCGTGGTGGCCGCATAGGGTGGGTCGGTACCGGCGCCGGGAGCATCCGGCGTCACCCCGATCGAGAGGTTATCCTCGTGACCACGCTTCCTACCGCCTCCGGCACCTTCGGTGACAAGCCGGAGCTGACGTTCCCCGAGGGTGAAGCACCCTCCGGCCTGCAGGTGCAGGTGCTCGCCGAGGGCAACGGTCCGGTCGTCGAGTCCGGGCGCACCATCGTGGTGAACTACCTGGGCCAGACCTGGGGCGGCCACGTCTTCGACAACTCCTACGACCGCGGCACCACCATCGACTTCCCGATCGGCGTCGGCGCCGTCATCGGTGGCTGGGACAAGGGCATGGTGGGCCAGAACGTCGGCTCGCGCCTGCTGCTCTCGATCCCGCCGGAGCACGGCTACGGTTCGCGCGGCGTGCCGCAGGCCGGCATCGGCGGCGGCGACACCCTGGTCTTCGTGGTGGACGTCGTCGACGTCAAGTGACCTGACCTGAACCGCTGAGTGCGGGGTTGTTCGTCGGCCAGCGACTGCTCGGCCGACGAACAACCCCGCACTCAGCGGTTTGCGGCTTACGGGTAGGTGACCACCTGGGACCGCTGCGTGCCCTGCTGGACCGCGCCACCGGTGTTGTTGATGACGTGGTTGATGCCGCCCGAGCCGTTGAGGAAGATGGCGGTCATCGACCGGAACGACACGCCCGGCGTGCTCGGCGCCTGGATGCCGGACTCCAGGCGGATGTCCTGGCCCTGGTTGAAGAACGAGTAGGTACCCGTTCCGACGGCGGAGTGGTTCTGCACGTCGTCGGCCACCCGGTAGGCGGCGTAGCCGAGGCGGCCGCCGTCGTTCCACGCGGCCTGGTTGGGCACGTCGTAGGGCAGCTCGTTCTGGTAGAAGAGCGTCTGGCCGTCCTCGCCGTTCCAGATGGTCTGCTCCTCCTGGTAGTGCTCCACGAACAGGCCGGTGGCGGTGACCCGGTCACCGTTGACGACGACGCCGTGGGCGCCGGTGTTGACGTCCCAGCCGATGCCGTTGCCGTGGTCGCCGCGCCAGGCCCAGATGTGGTCAAGGAGGGTGTCGGGGCTGTTCACCTCGATGGAGGTGACTGCCTTGCCCGCCCAGGGGCCGCCCACGCGGACGAAGACGTCGGTCAGCGTGGTCGGGTCGGCGGCGTCGGACGCGGTAGCGCCCTCCGGGCCGACCTTGATGAGCGTCTGCGACTCGGGGACGTTGGCGTCGGCGGTGATGCCGGCGATCTTGACGCCCGCCACGTCGCCCACCTCGACGACGGAGTTGCCTGCCGTCGGGGTCAGCGAGGCGTAGCCCAGGCCGAGCACCACCGTGTCGGCGCGGTCGATCCTCAGGGGCGCGTCGAGCTCGTACACGCCGGGGGTCAGGATGAGATTCTTGCCGCCGGCCAGCGCCGCGTTGATCGACGCGGCGTCGTCGGAACCCTCCTTGGCGACGTAGAAGTCGGAGATCCCGATCGACTGACCGGCGTCCGGTCCGGTGGACCAGTCGGTGCCGCTGCTGCCGGTCTTCGCGTTCGGGACGAACACGGCGAGCTCACCGGTGCCGTCCCGGTACAGGAACGGGGCCTCGCGGCTGACCGGCGTGGAGCCGATCGTCGTCGTGACGCCCACTCCTTCACCTACCGGCTGGCCGAAGTTGGTGGCGGGCGCGCCCGTCACGCCCGAGAACACCATGTTCCACACTCCGCCGTCCCAGCCGCCCACCTCGGAGTTGCGGGTGAACCACTGCTGCTGCGAGCCGGACACGATGGTGCCGGAGACCCGCGAGTTGGCGAGGTAGCCGCCGGAGGCGAACTCGCCGTACCGGCCGAAGATCGTCAGGTTGCCCTGGATGTCCATGCGGCGCATGGGCGCCGCCTGCGAGACGGCGAACCGCATCTGGTGCGGTTCCGTCACGCCCGCGGGGTACGGCAGCGCCGCGTCCTCGCCGATCGGACGCTGGATCGGGTTGATCCCCATGTTGGAGATCGACCGCCAGAAGCGGGTCAGTGAGCCCGGGTCGGCGCACGCCCAAGGCTCGTTGGGGCAGCCGACCACGGGTTCCACGTGCAGCGCGCCGTTGATGTGGACGTCGTCAGGCTGGGCGCCGAGGCCCGCTATCGACTCGTAGTAGCCCACGTGGGCGTTGACGATGCCGGTCGCCGTGGCCGGGTCGTCCTGGCCCGCGGCGCTCCCGTACGTGCCGGGCTCGAAGTAGACCTGGTGCCGGTCGAGGCTGAACTCCGCCTCGTCGTTCACGGTCTCGAGGAACTGGTTGATCCGATCGACGGACCAGGTCTCGTCGATGAACGTGACGTTGGGCCCGAAGTCCGGGTCGGCGGCTGCCTTCTTCGGCTTGTGCGCCTTCGGTTTGTGCGCCTCGGGCTTGGTCGGCTTCGTCGCGGAGGCCTTTGCCATGGTCCTGCCCTCGTTGGCGGCGGTCGGCGTGGCGGTGGCCGGCAGGGCCGTGACCGCGGCTCCCGCGGCGAGCGATGCGGCGACCGCCGCCACGGCGGCGCCGCGCAGGGTGGTGCGAAGTGTCCTCATCGACAGTTCCTTCGAGCTCGGGGCAGGCCGGCAGGACCGGGCATGCTGCCGTGCGGATGCGCCCGGGTGAACGCTCAGCCAGGCTAACGGCGGGTCTATGACACGTCGTTAAGTACTTTCCGCAGACTCCGGGTCACGGTGAACTTGGGACTCTGGGCCACGTGCTCCGTCGGCCCGACGGCGCGCTCCAGCGCGCGGCGGTAGTGCAGCCCCGTGTTGAAGACGGTCCAGAGCTCGCCACCGTCGCGCAGGATGCGGCCCGCGGTGGCGAACATGCGGTGCGCCGCGTCCGTGCTCAGCGCGGCGCGGTCGTGGAACGGCGGGTTGAGCATCACCAGGTCGGCCGAACCGTCGGGGAGCGGGAGCGAGTCCCCGGCGTCGCCCCGCACGACGGTGGCCCGGACGCCGTTCGCGGCGAGCGTCGCCCCGGCCGAGGCGCAGGCGGCGGCGCTCCGGTCCGTTGCGAGCACGTGGGCGCCGGGGAAGCGCAGCGCCAGGACGGTGGCGAGGATCCCGGTGCCGCACCCGAGGTCGACGGCGACGGGGCGTCCGTCCAGGTGGTCCGGGTCAGGCCTCGGGGTCACTGGTGTGGCCGGGGCCGCCGACAGGTCGGGCCAGCGGTGGGCCTGCGCCAGGAGGAAGCGCGTGCCCAGGTCGAGAGCGGCACCGGCGAAGGCGGCCCCGTGCGCGACGACGGCCAGGCCCGCGGGGTTGGCGAGGCCGGGCGGCGCGAGCGCCCCCAGGATCTCCGGGTCGGTGAGCCGGGCCGTGACGGGGTAGGTGAGCGGCCCGACGTCGGCCCGCGGCTCCCGCGCGATCAGCAGCCGCGACTTCTGCCGCGCGAGCGACGCGCTGACCTGCACGAACGACGCGCCGAGCACGCCGTTCATCGCGTGCGTCATGTGCTTGACCCGGCCGCCGGCGAGCAGCGTCACCGCCGGGTCGGCGTACCGGGCGACGTGCTCGGCGATCTCGGTCAGCTCCGCCAGCGACGTCGGCAGCTGGAGCAGCACGAGCCGTGCGCCCTGGAGCAGCCGGGGCTCGAGCCGGTCGTACCCGGTCCACCCGGGCCCGGCCGGCTCGTGCGGGACCGGTGCGCTCGCGGCGGTTCGCTCGTGCCCTGCCCGCAGGGTCCGGGACGCGCGCGAGGAGTTGGCGGAGAGCGCTGCCTCGGCCGTGATCGCGTCCTGGTGCACCCGGACGTCGCGGGCGCCGAGCGCAAGGGCGCCCAGGGTGAGCGCGCCGAACCGGTCGCCGATCACCACCACCCCGTCCCGGTCCTGCCGGATCAGCGCGGCCGCCTCGTCGAGCAGGAGCCTGTCGGTCGCGTCGACGGCGACGGGGCCGTCGGCGCGTGCGCCGTCCTCGGGGTAGGGGAGCAGCCGGGCGAGGACGGCGTCGGCCTCGGGGCTCACCGCGCGGAGCGGGCCTTCTTCTCCGCAGCCTTGCGGGCCTCCTCGACGCGCTCCTCCTCGGCACGCACCTGTGCGGCGATCTCGCGCTCCTGAGCCAGCCACGCCGGCGGGTCCTCGCGCAGCTCGTTGATCTGCTCGGTGGTCAGCGGGTCGGTGATGCCGCCGCGGGCCAGGCCGGCGATCGAGATGCCGAGGCGTCCCGCCACGACCGGGCGCGGGTGCGGGCCGTTGCGGCGCAGCTCGGCCAGCCACTCGGGCGGGTTCGTCTCCAGCTCCTCGAGCTCCGCGCGCGTCATCGGGGTGTCCTGGAACTCCTGCGGTGTTGCGGGCAGGTAGACGCCGAGTCGCTTGGCGGCGTTGGACGGCTTGAACCGCTGCGAGGCGAAGGAGGAATTCATGTTCCCAGGGTATCGGCGTGCGCCCGCGGCGCTCTCCATGGCGGGCGTGATCCTCGCCGCTCGCGCTCGGCGCTGTCGGGATCGTCGCCCACGGACTATCGGGATCGTTGCCCACGGACTATCGGGATCGTCGCCCACGGGACTGGACCGGTAGGAGTGGTGGGACTGGCTGGTGGGAACTGGACCGGCAGCAGCTCCGATATGAGCTCGGAGGGACGGACCCGGTGCCGAGTGCAGAGTTAGCAACCGAGCCGGCTCACGACTGCAGAGCTTGTTCCGGTTACGGCCCCTCAAACCGCAACCAAGTCTGCACTCGCCAACGAGGGCCGCGTTGAAGTCTGCAGTCGTCGGGGGCAGCCTGCCGGACGGCGTGGCGTGGCCGGCCGACTCCATTCGGCAGAAAGTCCTCAACAGGCTCCGGCCCGGTTCACGGCGGCACAACGCTTCGAGCGCGACCACAGCCTCAGTTGTCCACAGGGGTGAGCCGCCCGGCCTTCTCCACCAGCGTCGATCACGTTCTGATCCGTGTGTGAGGCATCCCGAGACAATCCCCGACGAGATCTGGACCCTTGCGGCGCGCCAGGAGGAGCTGGTGAGTATCTCCCAGTGCGCCGCCGCCGGACTCAGCAAGCATGCGGTGGCGCGGCTGGTCCGTTCTGGGGCCTGGACCAGGGTCACCCGCGGGGTCTACGACACCTGCCCGGTCCCCGTCCAGGAGCGGATCCGCGCCGACTTTCACGACCATGTCCGCCGTCGGGCAGCGTGGATCGGGCTACTTGCCTACCCCGACGGCGTTGCGACCGGGGGATGTGCGCTGGCGTTGCTAGGGGTGGGCGGCTTGCCATCGGAGCTGGATCCGGAGGTTTCGCGACCGGCCTGGATGGATGCCGGGGTGCGGCCCGGAACGGTCCTTCGCCGGTACGGCACCTTTCCGGTGGTGCAGCATGGCGGGCGCGATGTCGCAGAGCTCGTGCACGCCTTGGCCCAAGGGCTGCTGACGCTGCCCCGCGACCACGCCGTGGCGTCGATCTGCGACGCCCTGCGAGAGGACCGCATCTGCGCAGCAGACCTCGGACGAGTCCGGATGCTGATCCACGGGCGGCGCGGGGTCGTCGCGGTGCGACCTTGGCTCGACCTCGTGACCGGTCGGGACGCCTCGCCGGCTGAGACGTTCGCCCGGTTGTCGTTCGTCGACCACGGGGTCCCACCCGACGGGCAGCAGGTCGCCTTCTGGTCGGGCGGCAAGTTGCTCGGGCGGGTTGACTTCGCCTGGATCCTCCCCGACGGGCGCTATGTCGTGGTCGAGATCGACGGCCGCGAGTTCCACTCCGGGAACGAGATGCTCGCGGACGATGCGACCCGCCAGAACGGGCTCGTGGGCACCGACCGCGTGATCGTCCTGCGATTCCCCGCGCCCCGGAACAGCTCTCACGGCGATATCGGTCTTCAGGTGGCGGAACGGCTCCACTGGCTCGGCTGGTTGCCCGGCACAAGCATCGGCCCGGTGGTGCACCTCGACGGGTAACGGCAGCGGGATGCCGCCGATCGCAGACTTGGTCGCGGGCCACCAGCGCCAGTGCAGACCTTGTAGCGGTTAGGACCCCTCAAACCGCAACCAGGTCTGCAGTCGTCAACGAGGGGCGCAACCAAGACTGCGGTCAGCGGTTGATCGTGCTGGCGGAGCTGATGGGGCTTCCGTCTTGGGCGGGTGTTCGGCGTGGGTCCGGAGTCGGTGCGTGAGCACGGCCCGTAGCCTTGGCACGTGAGCCAGCCCCTACCCGACGTCGGTCCGCCCGCACCGGACGGCGAGCCTGCCGACCGCCCGCCTGACGTCGGACCGCCCGCACCGGACGGCGAGCATGCCGACCGACCGCCCGCCGAGGACGAGGTGCCGGCCGAGGACGTGGCCGGCCCGGTGCCGGCCGAGGACGTGGCCGGCCCGGTGCCGGACGAGGACGACGATCGCCCGCGCTTCCGCCTGGCCTACGTGCCGGGCGCGACGCCGGGGAAGTGGGCGAGCGTGTGGCACGAGCGGCTGCCCGATGTATATCTCGAGCTGGTGCAGGTCGATGCGGCCGCCATCGAGCAGGCGCTGGAGGCCGGCGACGCCGACGCCGCGATCGGCCGCCTCCCCGTGGACAAGGACGTGTTCTCCGCGATCCCGCTCTACGAGGAGACGTCGGTGGTGTGCTTCTCGCGGGACCACCTCCTCGCCGCCCTCGCCGACGACGAGACCGTGTCCAGCGCCGATATCGCAGGGGACCCCGTCTGGGTCCCCGCCGACGACGTCCTCTTCGCCACCCACCCGGTCCCGGGCACCGTGCCGGCCGACCCGGACGGGCACCCACTGGACCGGGTCCCGACCACTGCCGACGCCGTCGCGACCGTCGCGGCGAACGTAGGGGTCGCGGTGCTGCCGATGTCGCTCGCGCGCCTGCACCGTCGTAAGGACGTGACCTACCGCCCGCTAGTGGACGGGCCGACGGCGCCCGTGGGTCTGGTCTGGTCCATCGACCGCACCACCGACCTGGTCGAGGAGCTCATCGGCATCGTCCGTGGGCGCACGGTCAACAGCTCACGCGGTCGGGGTGGCCCGTCGTCCCGGCAGGCTCAGGACGCGTCCGAGGGCAGATCTGCTGGAAAAACGGCAAGAACCGGGGTGAAGAACTCGGCGAAGGGCGGGTCCTCAGGGGCCAAGGGGCGCTCCGGAGCGGGACGCGGCGGTGCCAAGGCTGGCGGTCGCGGGGGTGTTCAGCGGGGTAAGGCTGCACGTCCGGCGTCGAACAGGAAGAAAAAGGGCAAAGGATAGTAGGGCGGGATACAAGTCCCTGTAAGGCATTTTGCTGGAATGACCGGTTGTTGGTGATCTGCGCCATAGTCGCTACGATCCGGGAGTCGTGCTCGACGCCGGGCACGGGACGACCCCCCCGTTTCGTAAGGAGCGCCCAGTGCGCAAGATGACCGTCTTGGGAGCTTCCGCGCTCCTCGTCGCCGGCCTCGTGGCCTCCCCCGCCGCCGCGTTCGCCGCTCCCGTGTCTACCGACTCCGAGGACTACCTGGAGAACGTCCAGGTCTGCGCGGGTTACGACTCCGGCAAGATCGACACGACGGGCGACCCCGAAGAGGTCACCCTCAAGGCCCCCGAGGGCCAGCTCATCACCGGCTACTGCGTCAAGGCCGGCTCCGCGAAGCAGGGCGAGGATGTGGGCGGCGCTTACTTCGTCGAGCTCGACGAGCCCGTCGCCGAGTTGACCATCGACTACCCGTGGGGCGGCGGCCGCGCCATCAGCCACTACTCGTTCGAGTGTGGCGAGGACACGCCCGAGGAGCCGACGCCGTCGCCGTCCGTGCCGAGCGTCGAGCCCAGCGTCGAGCCGAGCGTCGAGCCGAGCAGCGCCGCGCCGTCGGAGCCCGCCGTGGCGCCGTCCGACGACACGGCCGAGCCGACGGCCGACGAGTCGGCCGAGGCGTCCGCCGCCCCGGTCGACGGGGAGGAGCCCGAGGTGCTCGCCGCGACCGGTGCCAGCACTGTGATCGGCTTCACGCTCATCGCGCTGGCCCTTGTGGGCGGCGGCGTGACCCTGATCGTGCTCCGGCGCAAGGGTGCACTCGGTAGCTGACGGGCGCCCTGCGCCGAGGTAGAGCCAGAACGGGTCAGACCCTCAGGCCACTCCGGTGGCCTGAGGGTCTGACCCGTTCTCGGGCGTTCTCGCCCCGGTGCTACCCCGGTGCTACCTCGCTGTGGTTCTGCTGCGCCTGGTGCTACCTCGACGGGGTGGCCGTGACCTGGATGATCAGCGCCTGCATCGGCCACAGCGTTGGCAGCTGCAGCCCGACGCCGGTCAGCACCGACCCCGGCACGTCGATCGGGTCCTTGCCCAGCCAGCCCGGGGTGATCCCGCCCAGCCACTTGGCGGAGCCCACCTCGTCGCGGACCTGCACGCTGTATCGCCGGGCGGGGTCGAGACCGTCGAGCCGCACCCGCTCGGTCAGCGCGTCCTGCGGCGCGGCGACCGTCGCGACGGTCCACATCCCCGTGGTCCGGTCGGGGGACACGAAGCCCGTGACCCGCAGCGCTGGGTCCACGGTGTCGGCGTGCACCACGGTGCCGGTGTGCACGAGGGACCTGAGCTCCTTGTAGAGCGCGGCGTACGCCGCGACGGCGACGAGCTCGTCGTCGGTGCAGGTCAGCAGGTCCCACTCGAACCCGGCGTGCCCCTGCAGCGCCGTGGCCACCCGGAACGAGAGGTCGGTCGTCCGACCCGACGAGTGCGCCGGCGACGGCCCCACGTGGGCCCCGATCAGTTCCGGCGGCAGCACGAGCGACGTCCACCGCTGGATGTCCTGGCGTTCCACGGGGTCGTTGGAGTCGGAGGCCCACACCCGGTCGGTGAGCTCCAGGATCCCGAGGTCGGTACGTGCGCCGCCCGAGGAGCACGACTCGATCTCCAGCCCCGGGTGGTCCGCCTTGAGCCGCGCGATCAGTGCGTACGCGGCGAGGGTCTGCACGTGGGTGCCCGGCCGCGCGATGCCGTCCGGCCCCACGTGGACGGGCTCGGTGAGGTCGCGGTTGTGGTCCCACTTGATGAAGTCGATCCCCAGCTCCGTCACCAGGGCCGAGATCTGGGAGCGCACGTGCTCCCACGCCTCGGGGATCGCGAGGTCCAGCACGTACTGCGTGCGGAACGACAGCCCGTCGGGCGACGGTACGGCGGCCGGGTTCGACAGGATCCAGCCCGGGTGGGCGCGGGCCAGGTCGGAGTCGAGGTTGACCATCTCGGGCTCGAACCACAGCCCGAACTCCATCCCCAGCTCGTGGACCAGGCCGGCGAGCGGGCCCAGGCCCTCGGGCCAGACGTCGTGGTCGACCACCCAGTCGCCCAGCCCGGTCGTGTCGTCGCGCCGGGAGTGGAACCAGCCGTCGTCGAGCACGAAGCGTTCCACGCCAACCGCGGCGGCGCGCCGCGCCAGCCGCTCCAGCTTGCGCGGGGAGTGGTCGAAGTACACGGCCTCCCACGTGTTCAGCACGAGCGGCCGTGGGCTCGTCACGTGCTGCGGGCGCGCCCGCAGCCAGGTGTGGAACCGGTCCGCGACGCCGTCCAGGCCCGCCGGCGACCACGCGAAGTACGCCACCGGCGTGCGGTACGTCTCGCCCGGTGCAAGCCGGACCTCGCCCGGTCGCACCAGCTCGCCCGCCCCGAGGAGCGTGGTGTGCTCGGTGAGGTGGTCCACGCGGTGCGTCACGTCGGCGCTCCACCCCAGGTGGGTGGCCCACGCCTCGCCGGTCCGGTTGCGTGGCACGCCCGACGTCGCCACGGTCACCCAGGGCGCGTCGTGTCCCGACCGCCCGCGGCGGGTCTGGCGGGCCGTGCTGCCACCCGGCATGGCAGTGGTGACCGGGGCCTTCTCGCGGGACCAGCGGCCGGTGAACTGGGTGAGATGGTCTGCCGACCTCGGCACCGGCAGCGTCGCCTCGAGCCAGTGCACGTCCACCGGGCCTGTGCCGTCGTTGGTGAGCTCGTGCCACAGCAGGACCAGCCCGCCCGCGCCGATCTCCAGGTGCGACCGCAGCGTGAGCCCCAGGTCCGTGTCCCGGGCCGTGATCAGCAGGTCGGCGGTATCACGCTCCGCCTCCGTGACCGTCCAGCGAGGGTAGAGCGAGATGCCGTCCGCCGCCACGAGCAGGCCGGGACGGCCCGCCCAGCCGTCCGACTCCTGCGGCAGCAGCGAGGGCCGCCACGCCGCGTCGAGCGTGCCGGGCGCGGTCTGCCTGCTCGTCACCGAGTCGAGGCCCTGCAGGTCGGCGGGCGAGAGCTCGCCCAGGTCGGGGCCCCAGTGGAGCACCAGCGGCAGGCCCAGTTCTGGGTGAGCCACAACGACGGCGACGCCGTCGCGCCGCAGTACCGACCAGCTGGAAACCTCGTCAAGACTGTTCATCGTGTTGTCCCTCCGCCCCTAGACCACACCGTACGCGCGGTCACTGACATCAACAGATCGGCTACGCCAGGTCGTTCTCCGTGCGCAGCACCGGCCGGGAGACCAGCGCGGCCACGTCGAGGCCACGGCTCGTCACGTGGAACACCGCCGTCGCGCCCGCCGGGAGGTCGACCACCTGGTCGTCCACCTGCGCGTCCGGGTCGAGCCGGTCGGCCAGCAGCGTCACGCCCAGCGCCAGCGAGGTCGCCGTCGCCTCCACGCGGTAGCCGCCGTCCGCCGCCGTCACCGTGGTCCGTAGCGGGGCAGGGTCGAGCGCGAGATCCTTGCTCTCCGCCCACCGGTGCACCGCACGGGCCTTGCCGAGGGTCACTACCAGCACCTCGTTCGCGACATCGGTGACGGCGGCCAGGTCGCCCTGCAGCGGGACCAGGGCCACCGATCGTGGCGCCACGGCCACCTCGCTGCCCGACGTCGCAAGCACCGCACCGCCCAGCGTGGTCCGGGCCGCGTGGACCTGCCCGGCCCACGGCTCGTCGGTGTCGTTCACGAGCGCCGCGACCAGCTCCGCGCCACGCGGCTGCACGGTCACGAGCCGGTCGGCGAACGCGTGCCGCATCGTGTACCAGAGCGGCTTGCGCCGCCCGTCGCCGTCGACGGCGGCCCAGGAGGTCACCGGCCAGCAGTCGTTGAGCTGCCACACGATCGCGCCAGCGGTGCGCGGCCACCACGACCGGTAGTGCTCCAGGGCGTACTGGAGCGCCCGCGCCTGGTTGAGCTGCGTGGCCCAGTGCCAGTCGACGAAGTCCTCCGGGACGTCCAGGTGCGGGGCGAGGCCGCGGTCGAGCTTGCCGTTGCCGTCCAAGGCCTTCTGGTGCAGCAGGAAGACCTCGGACTCCTTGAACCCGGGCGGGACGTCAGCGCTGTCAGGAAGGATGGCGCGACGCATCGTCGCCCACGTCGCGGGGCCCTGGAACCCGAACTCGGACGCGAACCGCGGCACGTCGTCGTGATAGTGCGTGTAGTCGATCCGGTTCCAGACGTCCCACTGGTGGTGCGTGCCGTGGTTCGGGTCGTTGGGGTGCATCTCCTCGGGCGGGAAGCCGGGGGAGTAGGGCGATCCGTCGGAGTAGGGGCGGGTCGGGTCGACCTCGGCCAGGACCTTCGGGAAGAGCTCGTAGTAGTAGCCGGCGCCCCACGTGAGGTCGCCCAGCGGCTCCTTCCAGCCCCAGTCCTCGTGGCCCCAGATGTTCTCGTTGCCGCCGTTCCACAGCACCAGCGACGGGTGCGGCGCCAGACGGGCCGCGTTCTCCCGGAGCTCGGCCTCGAGCTCGGCCCGGTGCGGGTCCTCCTCGGGGTAGGCGGCGCAGGCCAGCAGGATGTCCTGCCAGACCATGACGCCCTTCTCGTCGCAGACATCGTAGAAGTCGTCCGACTCGTAGATGCCGCCGCCCCACACCCGCAGCAGGTTGAGGTTCGCGCCCCGAGCCTGGTCGACGCGCTGTTCGAGGCGCTCGCGCGTGATGCGGGTGAGCAGGTGGTCGTCGGGGATCCAGTTGGCTCCGCGCACGAAGACACGCCTGCCGTTGACGAGGAACGTGAAGCTCGTGCCGTGCTCGTCGCGGCGGCGGTCCACCTCCACGGTGCGGAACGCGACCCGGCCGGACCAGGCGTCCAGCGGGTTCGAGCGGTCCTCGCCACGACCCTCGTAGAGGGTCACCTCGATCGGGTACAGCGGCTGCTCGCCGTACCCGGCCGGCCACCACAGGTCGACGTCGGGCACCTCGACCTGCCCGGTCAGCTCCAAAACGCGGGCGGAGCCGTCCCCGCCGGACGTCCCGATGGTCAGGCCCCGGCCGCCGACGGAGACATCGAGGGTGAGCGGCCCGGCGTCGGACAGGCCTGAGGTCTCGACCTCGACCCGGACGTCGACCAGCCCCGTGCCGTCGTCGGCTACCGTCACCAGGGGCGTTACCTGGGCCAGCCGCGCGACGCGCCAGCGCTGCACCCGGACCGGCTTCCACAGGCCGGCCGTCTGCAGGTCCGGGCCCCAGTCCCAGCCGAAGGAGCAGGCCATCTTGCGGACCATGTTGTACGGCTGGTGGTAGGCCATGGGGCGCGCGCCGAGGCGCTGCGCCTCGGCCTCGGCGGTCTCGAGCGCGGAGTCGATGTCGACAACGAGGTTGGCCGGCGTCCCGACGAGCTCACGCACGTCGTACCGGTAGGAGCGGTGCATGTTCGCGGTCCGGCCCAGGCTGATGCGACCCTGCGCGACGCCGGTGCGCTCCACGTCCGTGTCCACGACGACGGTGGCCACCGTGTCCATGCCCTCGAAGAGGAGGTCGACGCGCTCGTCGGGTGCTGCGGGCGGCTCGTCGAGGACCGTTGCGTACCGCCAGGTGGCGCGCTTCATCCAGGCGAGCGAGGTCTCGTTGGTGCCGAGATACGGGTCGGGGATGAGCTCCTGCTCCAGCAGGGCGGTGTGGCTGGTGCCCGGGACCGTCGCGGGCACGGGGACCCCCGCGAGGTCCGCCGGGACGGGGCCACCCGTGGCCGTCAGGGTCCATTCGGTCAGGTCGCGGCTGATCTTCATCGATCCTCGTCCTCCCAGAGCACTGCTCAGTTGCGTGTGCGAGCGGACCCGAGCATAGGGCCGCGGGCGGCCTCCGATCGAACCGATATCACCGCCGCCGGGCTTGCCGGTATGTTCCTGGCGATGGACATCTCCGACCTTCTTCTGACCAGCAGAATCATCTCCGGTGCGCCGATCCAGGACCTCGACGTCGTGGTCGTCGACGGGCGGCCGCTGGTGGTCTGCGTGGACTCCCGCGGTCAGCACGTGTTCACCTGGGACCCCGCCGGCGACCGGTGGGCGGAGCACGCCCTGGACATCCCGGACGGATGGTCGGAGGGCCTGCTCAACATCGGCGCCGTCGTGCTCGACGGACGGGTAGTGGTCGGCGGTGGTTGCTACCGTCAGGGATTTGCGCAGTGGGACCTGAGCACCGGCGCGGTGCGGACCGCCATCCGGGAAGACCACGGCGGGCTGGCGAGCGTCTCCACCGCGGAGCCGGCCGGGCGGAGCCTGTTCCTCTGCGGAGACAGCAGCGTGCCGGCCGGGGTGCGGGCCTGGGACGCCGCGGAACGCGATGTGCCGGAGACCGGCCGCATGGCCGAGCCGGTCCTGGACGCGCGCCAGGAACACTTCGACGGCATCGGCGGGATCGCCGCCGGGGTGCTCGACGGCGACCCGGTCGTCGTCTCCGGTGGGTGGGACGGCGCCGTCGTGCTGTGGGACCTCGGCTCCGGAGACGCCCGCTCGTACTTCGAGACCACCCCCGTCCCGGTCCACGGTGCCGGGCTCGCGGCCGTCGACGGCGAGCTGCGCGTGGTGGCCGCGGGCGGCGCCTCGGTGCTGCTGGGCGATCCCGAGACCGGTGAGTGGGAGCGCATGACCCTGCCCGGGGCCCCGGTCGAGCGCGACTACTGGGACGGCATCGGCATCCGGTGCCTGGACGTCGGGGTCGTGAACGGCATGCCGGTCGCCGTGACCGGCACCGAGAACGGCCGGGTGTGCGCATGGGACCTGCAGGGCCGCCGCCTGCTCGGCAAGCCGGTCAAGGAGCATCGGCAGGAGGTCTACGCCGTGCGGATCTTCGAGCTGGACGGTCGCAGCGTCGCCGTCACGGGCGGCCAGGACGGGATGCTGCGGGTATGGGGCCTCGGCTGAGCGTCGCGTAGCAGGCGGGCCGGGTGCGGCCGGGCTCAGTCGGGGCGGACCACCACGCCGAGCGCCTCGGCCAGCGTGACCGCCTGGGCCTCGCTGACCACCGCGCCGGTGAGGGTCGCCGCGAGCGGGTCGAGCGTCGACAGGTCGCTGCCGCGCAGGTCGGCGTTGGTGAGATCGGCCTGGTCGAGGTCCGCGCCCGACAGGTCGCAGCCGACCAGCATGACGCCGGCCGCCGTGATCGCGCCGAGGTCGGCCTCGCGGAGGCGGACGCGTTCGAACTGCGTGCCCGCCAGCCCGGCGCGGTGGAGGTTGGTGAAGGACCAGTTGCCGCCGTCGACCTTGAGCAGGTCGAACCGGCAGTCGGAGAACTGCGAGCCCACGAGCTTGCAGCGCTCCAGCTTCGCGTCGAAGAACACGCACGAGTCGAACACGCACGACGTGAAGGCGAACTCCGTGAAGTGGGCGCTGTTGAAGCGCACACCACGAAACACGCACGAGTCGAACGTGGCACCCGTCCCCGAGGCCTCCGTCATGTCCACGTCGGCGAACAACGTCGCCATGTGGTCCTCGCCGGACAGGTCGCGGCTGTACCAGTCCTCGCGGGTGACGGTGAGCTCGGTAGCGGGTAGCCGGATCATGCTGGGACTGTATCCGGGGCCTCTGACACCGGCTCGGACGGGCATTCGTCCGAGCCGGTGTCAGAGGCCGTCCGGCCGTCCCGTCCTGATCACGCGGCGTCGGGGAACGGGACGCCTGTCGTCGCGTGGCAGCGGTAGCCGTTCGGGTTCTTCGCGTCGGACAGGTACTGCTGGTGGTAGTCCTCGGCGTAGTAGAACGGCCCGGCCTCGGCGGCGGGTGCGAGCTCCGTGGTGATCGCGTCGTACCCCTTGGCACTGAGCACCTCGGCGTAGCGCTTGGCGGTCTCCTGCACGGCCTCGGCCTGCTCCGGCGTCGTCCAGTAGACCGCCGAGCGGTACTGGGTGCCGACGTCGTTCCCCTGGCGGAAGCCCTGCGTCGGGTCGTGCCGCTCCCAGAAGATCTTGAGCAGCTCTTCCTCGGTGACCTTGGTCGGGTCGTACGCGACGAGCGCGGTCTCCGTGTGGCCGGTCCGGGCGGTGCAGGTCTCCTCGTACGTCGGGTTGGGCGTGGTCCCGCCCATGTAGCCGACGGCGGTGCTCACCACGCCGGGGACCTGCCAGTAGATCTCCTCGGCGCCCCAGAAACAGCCCATCGCCAGGTACAGCACACGCGTGCCCGGCTCCCACGGCCCCGTGATCGACGAGCCCAGCACCGTGTGCGGCCGCGGGTCCTGCAGCACCGGCGCGGCCCGGCCCGGCAGGGCGTCCTCGGGCGCGACCATGGTGGTCTTCGTGGAACCGGAGCCAGGGCCGAAGAGGGAGTTGAAGAACGTCATCGGACACATCCTTAGGGTCTGCTTCGTGCGGTAGCACGTTTGTAGATGGCAACGCTGGTGGGCGTGGTGGTGTTCCGGCGCTGCCGTTCTGCCGTCGGCAGATCATGGTGGCACTACGAGGCGGTCCGCGTCATCGTCGGGTCATGAGCAATGAGGTCGGAACGGTGGCGGTCCTGTCGGACATCCATGGGGTGCTGCCCGTCCTGGACGCGGTGCTCGCGGAGCCTGACGTAGCCGGCGCAGACCGCGTCGTCGTCACGGGCGACCACGCCGCCGGGCCGCAGCCCGTCGAGGTGCTGGACCGCCTCCGGTCCCTGGGGGAGCGGGCGCTGCTGGTGCGCGGGAACGCGGACCGCGAGCTGGTGTCGCTCGCCCGCGGCGGCGACACGGACATCCCCGATCCCGTCGCGCCCTGGGCAGCTGCCCAGCTGAGGCCCGACGACGTCGCGCTGCTCGCCGGCATGCCGCACCCGGCCGAGCTGACGGTGCGCGGGTTCGGTCGCGTCGTGTTCTGTCACGCCACACCGCGCGACGACGAGGAGATGGTGCTCGTCGACTCCTCCCTGGAGCGCTGGGCCGAGGTGCTCGGCGAGCTCGACCCCGCCGTCACGACCGTCGTCATGGGCCACACCCACATGCCGTTCGTGCGGCTCGTCGACCGGCGCCTGTGCATCAACCCCGGCAGCGTGGGCATGCCGTACGGCCGCGCGGGCGGGTCGTGGGCCCTCCTGCGGGACGGCCAGGTCGAGCTGCGCCACACCCCCGTCGACATCGAGGCGGCCGTCGCGGCCGTCGTCGCCGGGAGCGGGTACCCCGGCGCGGAGGAGTGGGCGCGGGAGTACGTGACGTCGGCCAACAGCGACGCCGACGCGCTGCGGGTGTTCGCGCCCAGGGACGGACGGGCGAGCATGACGGGGCGTCTGTGACAGCAGGGTCTGAGTCGACGCGTTGACGAGTGGATGGACGGCTTCGGCGAGTGATGTCGGTGGCTCGGCGTAGCGTTCCGTCCATGGCCGATACGGACCCCGAGCTGCTGATCACCGACGTCGCCGCCTGGCGCGCTTGGCTCGACGAGCACGAGACGACGTCGAACGGCGTCTGGCTCGTCCTGGCGCGCAAGGGGAAGGACGGGCCGACCAGCCTGACCCGCGACGCGGCGCTCGAGGAGGCGCTGTGCAGCGGCTGGATCGACGCGCAATCCCGCGGCCGGGACGACACCACCTCGCTGCAGCGGTACTGCCCGCGCAGGCCGCGCAGCCGCTGGTCGGCACGGAACGTGCGGATCGTGGACCGCCTGATCACCGAGGGCCGCATGCGCGCCCGCGGCCAGGAGGAGATCGACAAGGCCAAGGCCGACGGGCGGTGGGACGTCGCCTACGAGGGCAGCAAGAACTTCGAGGTGCCGCCCGAGCTCACCGAGGCGCTCGCGGCCAACCCGCGCGCCGCGGCGATGTTCGAGATCCTCACCGCCCAGAACCGGTTCGCGATCCTGTTCCGGATCACCGGCGTCAAGAAGCCGGAGACCCGGGCGCGGAACGTCACCAAGTTCGTCGGCATGCTGGAGCGCGGCGAGACCGTGTACCCGCAGAAGCGGAAGCTGGACGACTGAGTCCGGACTTTCCTCCTGCCCGGGAGATGCCCAGGAGTTGCCCAGGAATCGCCCTTGAGATTCACTCGAAAACTCCAATAGAGTCCCCGACATCGAGACCTGGGAGGGCCGTGGACAGCGAGGTCGTACTGCGGCTCGAGTCTGGGGACGTGCTGGTCACGTTCGTTCCCACCAGTCCGGACGAGGTGCCCGGCATCGCTCGCTCCACCGCCGTCCCGAACGTTCGGCTCGTGGCGGGTCCGGAGCCGGTCGCCACGGCGACCGCCGATCCGCTCGACGCGGTGGCCGCCCGCCTCGCCGCCGACGGCGTCCCCGTGCACCCGGGCCTGGAAGCGCTCCTCGACCTGCCGGAGGCCGCCCCGCTGCTGCGCACGCTGGAGACGTACCTCGAGCTCGCGGGCAGCGCGCAGGCGACGGCCGAGGCGCTGCACCTGCACCGCACCTCGCTGTACTACCGGCTGCAGCGCGTCGAGCTGCTCGCCGGGACGGACCTCAAGGACGGCACGGAGCGACTCGCCCTGCACCTGGCGCTCAAGGTCGCCCGAGCTGCTGGGCGGCTGGCCGGGTCCTGAGCCCGCCGGGGACGGGCGGGGTCTCGACGGGCTCGACCGGTGGGGCACCGGGCTCGACCGGTGGGGCACCGGGCTCGACCAGCGGGGCACCGGGCTCGACCAGCGGGGCGACGGGCTCGACCAACAGGCTCAGCGCACCGCCAGCTCCGCGATCGTCGTGCTGAGCTCGCGGCCCGCCACACCCTCGGGCCAGCCGCGCAGCAGGCGGCCGTCCTTGCTGACCAGCGCCACGAGCGGCGCCTCGGCGACGGCGTACATCAGCCACGCGTCGCCGGTCGGGTCCACGGCAACGGGGTAGGTGATGTCGTTGTCCTCGACGTAGGCCGCGACGTCGCCGGGATCGGAGAGGTTCGCGACGCCGACGAACAGCACCTCGTCCTCGTACTCCTCGACCACGTCGTTGATCGGGCCCTGCTGGCCCTCGCAGCGCGTGCACCAGGTCTCGAAGAACACGAGCACGACGGGTCGCTCGTCCCACTGCTCGGCCAGGTCCAGCGTCGTGCCGTCGGTCAGCTCCAGGGTGAGCGGGGGCGCCGGAGGCGCGTCGTCGGGCGCGGGGCGGAACTCGACGCCCGAGGGGACCGGGCCGGGCAGCCGGCCCCGCGGGGTCCCGGCGCAGCCGGCGAGGGCTCCGGCGACGAGCCCGGCCACGAGCAGTGCCGCGAGAGCGCCCCTCATCGCAGCACTGCCTCTGGCACGTCGTCGAGGGCTGGGTTGGGCTCGATGGGCACGGGGCCGTGGTCGCCGATCATCAGCTCGGCGCCCGCAAGGTCGACCGAGGCCGGGACCTCGAGGGACATCACGCAGACCGTGGGCTGCCGGTCCGAACCCAGGTCGATGGAGAAGGCCTTCTCGGCCTGCCCCTCGGGGAGCGCGCCCGCGGCGAGCACGTCGCCGTCGGCCACCACCTCGTACGCCGCCTCCGGGTGCGCGTACCGGAAGGCACGCGCACCCGAGCAGGGGTCGGACGGCTCGCGGATGTTCGCGTCCGGGACCACGAGGCGCACGGCCTGGGTCTCGGTGCTCGCGGCTGTGCCCGAGCACGCTGCAGGTAGCCCGGCCAGGCCGAGGCATAGGGCAAGCACGACGCCCCGGTGCAGAGCAGACCGACGCGCGAGATCGGTCCCTTGCCCGGCCGGCTCGGCGAGATCGATCCCTTGCATCGAGATCGGTCCACCGGTGGACCGATCTCGATGCAAGGGACCGACCTCGGCGCGTGAGCGAAGCCCCGAACCGATGGACCTCAGGTTCACTCCGTGTCCCGCAGCTCACCGGCCGCCGCGGCGAGCGCGGCCGCGGCGAGATTGCGCTGCCCGACGTCGGCCAGGCCCTCCGCGTCCTGGACGAACCGCGCCAGGGCCGCGTCCGCCGCGCCGCCGGGCGCCTGGGCCGCGATCCGCAGCTGCGCCTCCAGCTGACGCGCCTCGCCCCGGGTGAGCACGCCGCGCTCCTGGTAGTCGTCCACCAGGTCGGACAGGGAGCGCACGGTCGGCGCCTTCGCCCGCAGCGGCACGCGGACCGTCTTCGAGACGGTCGGGTCGGACTCGCTCACGACGGTGAGGGTCAGGGTCGCGGACCGCGCGGCGCCGTCGGACGCCGTCGCGTAGGCCGACACGGGCAGCGTGCCGCCCGCCTCGACCGCCGTCACCTCGTACGGGAGCGTCACGTCCCAGCCCCGGCCCTGCACCGAGGCCGAGATCCGGTACACGTCCGAGCCGAAGACGCCGTCGCCGGCCTCGCCCGTGTTCTTGAGCGGCACGTTCACCAGCGTGGTGCGGTCGCCGACCGGGTGCTGCTGGGCCCGGCCGAGCCGGGCGCCGCGCAGAGCCGTTCCGGAGGCGTCGAGGTTGCGTACCGCGACGTCGTAGGTCAAGGCGCCTTCGGCGTCGCGCGAGACGTCCAGGACGTACATGTGCAGGTTGTTGGGCTCGTCCACGTACTCGTACGAGCTGCCCGACGCGGTGCCCGCGTGGAACGTGCCGTCGTCGAGCTGGCGGGGGTCGCCGCGCACCACGGGGACGGGGGTGCCGTCCGGGCGGTAGTAGTCGATGCGGTTGATGTTCTCGGGGTTGGCGTCCACTATCCACTCGCGCGGGGAGCCCTGGGGCTGGTTCTGCGCGAGGAGCACGCCGTGGCCCGCGGTGAACGAGTCGTTGCCGACCCGGTCCACGACCTCCATCGTGAAGTCGTTCCAGCCCGTGCCGTCCGGGCACCAGAAGTCGGTGTCCTCGGGTAGGTCGGCGGCGCACTGGCCGGCGGTGTACCCGCCGTCGAGCGTGACCTCGAGGCCGACCTTGTCGCCGTCCGGCACCGAGGAACGGGCCTTCAGGGTGGCGACCGCGAGGCCCTGTTCCGCCAGCTCGGACCGGGTCAGGAGGACCTGGTCGTCGGCGGTGAGCACGCCGAGGTCCTGCTTGAAGTGGAGCATGTGGTGCGGCCCGAGGGCGGAGCCGCCCGCGTTCGGGATCTGCCACCGGTTGTGGGTGCCGCCCGGCCCGTTGAAGGAGCCGCGGCTCATCATCTCCCAGTAGCCGGTGAAGGCGCGGGTGTTGTCCGCGAACGGGTTGTTGTAGTTGTCCGGCAGGCTGCGCAGGTGGCTGAACTCGTGCGCGAAGACGCTCAGGCCCGAGCTCTCCGCCTGCGTCGAGGTGCCACCGCCGGCGTTGGGCCAGTGGTTCGCGGCCGCGCGCCACGACGTCCAGTCCACGTACCGGGTGGGCGCCCAGTTCGGCATCGGGTCGCCGTTCTGGTTGAGCGGCGGCTCGCCGTTCTCGTCGCGCGGCGGGCCCAGCGCGTCCGGGACGTCCTCGGGGGACTCGAACATCATCTGCCCGAACTCCTCCCAGGTGGAGGACTCGTCGTGCCCCGCCGTCACCCAGAAGGCGTTGTCGTAGCCGCAGAGCTGCTCCGCGCAGCCGCCCAGGTCCTCGTGCCAGGCGGCGAAGCCGGCCGTGCGGATGTCCTTGGTGCAGTCGTCGCCCTGCGGGCAGTACTCCTCGATCGGCGCGTTGAACGACCCGCTGTACCCGTACTCGTGCAGCTTGCCCGGCAGCTCGTACGGGCCGAACACCTCGACGTCGACACCGATCTTGCCGTGGCTGTCCTCCATCCAGTACCCGTGCAGGGTCTGGCCGCCGTTGTACTCGCTCGGGGTGGCGTAGTAGTCGTAGTACCACTGTCTGACGTCCTCGGGAGCCACCGGCTGGAACCCGCTCTGCGGGTTGCCGAACGGGTGCGACTGCGGGTCCTGCGTGATGAGGAACGGCTGGTCCTCGAACTCCAGCAGGATCACCGCCGTCCGGTACTGCACGTCGCTGCCCTGGGAGGTCTGAGCCGAGTCCCACTCCGCCGGCCGCACCGGGCTGTAGTCCTCCCAGGTCATGTCCGCCTGGTCGGTCCAGTCCTGCGGGTCCGGCGCGGCGATCGGGCTGCCCGACGCCGGAGCGGTCCCCTCCTCGGTCGACGTCGCCCCCGCCAGGGGAAAGGTGATGGAGACGGCGAGCGCGGCGACGCCGGCGACGGCCGCCGTCCACCGCGCGGCCCGTCCGGTGGCTCCGGGTGCTGGTGTCGGTCGTGAACCTGATCGGAGCCTCATGCGGGGCCGCCCTCCCGGATCGTTCGTGACACGACCCAGAGCGGGCCGTGCCGCGAGGCTACGAGCGCCGGCCCCCTGCGTCATCGGTCAGGTGTCGGGCGTTCGTTCCGACATCTGTCGGATCCGTGTGCGCACGGTGCACCTTCCGTGCGGCGCGTGAGCAGGCCAGCGGTGTGTCGGTGTGCTCCCCTAGGGTTTGATCCGTGTCGCAGACCGAGGAGACAAGCGTGCCGTCCAGCCAGACCACCGCGCCGCCCACCGACGGCTCGGGGGCGGTCCCGCCAGCCATCCGAGCCGCCGCCGCCTGGTCCTGGCGCATGCTCCTCATCGGGGCGTTCATCGCCGCCGCGTTGTGGCTCCTCGCGCTGCTCAAGACGATAGTGGTCCCGGTCGCGGTGGCACTGCTCCTCACGATCATGCTGACGCCGGTGCGGCGTCTGCTGAACGAGCGGCTGCGCCTGCCGCGCGGGCTGTCCGCCGGCCTCTCGCTGGTCGGGCTGATCGTGGTGGTCGCCGGTCTGATCACCCTGGCGGGGCAGTCGATCGCGAACGGGTTCGCCGACCTGACGACGCAGGCCATCAACGGCTTCAACGAGCTGTGGACGCAGGTCTCGGCGCAGTTCGGGCTGGAGAACGAGCTGGAGACCTACAGCCAGGACATCCTCGACCAGCTCGAGGCGCAGCAGGGGGCCATCGTGAGCGGCGCCCTCGGCGCCGCCGCCACCGCCGGCAGCGTGCTGGTCGGGGCGCTGATCGCGCTGTTCTGCACGTTCTTCTTCCTGCACGACCCGCGCGGCATCTGGGGCTGGATCGTCGGCCTGCTCCCGCTGTCGTCCCGGGAGCGGGTCAACCAGGCCGGCCGGCGCGGCGCCGTCACGCTGGCCGCCTACACCCGCACGCAGATCCTCGTCGCCGCGGTCGACGCCGTGGGCATCGGGATCGGCGCGGTGTTCTTCGTCCCGTCGCTCGCGCTGCCGATCGGCATCCTCGTGTTCGTCGGCTCGTTCGTGCCGGTGGTCGGTGCCATCGTCACTGGCGCCATCGCGGTCGTCGTCGTGCTCGTGTCGAACGGCTGGGTCGCCGCCCTGATCATGCTCGGCGTGGTGCTGCTGGTGCAGCAGATCGAGGCGCACGCGCTGCAGCCGTTCCTGATGGGCCAGGCCGTCTCGCTGCACCCGGTCGCCGTGATCCTCGCCGTGGCCGCCGGGTCGTACGCCGCCGGCATCATCGGCGCACTGTTCGCGGTGCCGCTCGCTGCCCTGCTGAACACCGTGATCCTGTACCTCAACGGGCACGACAAGTTCCCTGAGCTCGGTGACGAGGACGCCCTGCCCATCCGCTGGCGAGCCGCCGACGCACCGCCGATCCGGCTGCGCCGCGCCTCCGGTGCGGCGGCCGAGACGGCCGTCGCGGACGGCCTGCCCGCCGAGGGCGACGCCACGCCGGAGGGTGATCAGAGCCGCTGAACGTGCATCTGGGGCCGTAGTCGGGCAGCATGCCCGCTGTGCCACTGGATCCGTTCGACCTGGAGTCCTACGGCGGCCACCTCACGGTGACCGCCGACGACGCCCGGGCTGCCGCCGACCTGCTCGACGGTGTCATCACCCGTACGCCCATCGCCGAGAGCCGCCTGCTCTCCACGATCGCGGGCACGAAGGTGCTGCTCAAGTGCGAGAACTTGCAGCGCGCCGGTTCGTTCAAGGTGCGCGGTGCGTACGTGCGGCTCGCGCGCCTGTCGGCCGCCGAACGGGAGCGCGGCGTCGTGGCGGCCTCGGCCGGGAACCACGCGCAAGGTGTTGCGCTCGCCGCCGGGATGCTCGGCATCGACACCGTCGTCTACATGCCGGTCGACGCGGCCCTGCCCAAGGTGGCCGCGACCCGCGGGTACGGGGCGGAGGTGCGGATGGTGGGCTCGTCCGTGGACGAGGCCCTCGCCGCCGCGCGGGTCGAGGCCGCCCGGTCCGGCCGCGTGCTCATCCACCCCTTCGACCACGTCGACGTCGTCGCGGGCCAGGGCACCGTCGCCCTGGAGATCCTGGAGCAGGTGCCGGACGTCGCCACCGTAGTCGTGCCGCTGGGCGGTGGCGGGCTCGTCGCCGGGATCGCCGCAGTGCTGGCCGAGGTCGCGCCCCACGTGAAGGTCGTGGGCGTGCAGGCGGCGTCGGCCGCGGCGTACCCGGGCTCGCTGAAGGCGGGCAAGCCGCTGGCCAGCGCGCTCGGCGCCACCATGGCCGACGGCATAGCGGTGGGCCTGCCGGGCGACGTGCCGTTCGGGATCGTGCAGAAGCAGGGCGTCGAGGTGCGGACCGTCACCGAGGACCAGCTCTCGCGCGCGCTGCTCGCGGTGCTGGAGCGCTCGAAGCTGATGGTCGAGCCCGCCGGTGCGGCGGGTGTCGCCGGGATCATGGCCGCCGGGCACGGCGCGTTCGAAGGGCCGGTCGTCGCGGTGCTGTCCGGCGGGAACATCGACCCGCTCGTCCTGCTCCGCGTGGTGCAGCACGGCCTCGTCGCGGCCGGGCGGTACCTGAAGCTCCAGGTGCGGCTGATGGACAAGCCGGGCGCGCTCGCCCGGCTCGTGGAGACCATCGCCGCCGCGGGGGCCAACATCGTGGCCGTCGACCACACGCGCACCGACGTCTCGCTCTCGGTGTCCGAGGTGTCGGTCAACCTGCAGCTCGAGACCAAGGGCACCGACCACCGCTCCGCCGTCGTGGAACGGCTGGAGTCCGAGGGCTACGAGGTCACCGCTCTCTGATTCGCGGGCGGGTGTCGTGCGGGCTGATTCCCGTTCGTCGTCAGGGTGACGCGGCCGCCCGGCCGCGCGACCATGACCCGGGGAACATCCCCGGGAAGGGAGCACACCATGCGTTACCTCATGCTCGTCCTGTCCACCCCCGACGTCCCCGCCGAGCCCGGCGACGTGCCCAAGATCGAGGACTGGGTGCGGGACACCTACGGCACGGGCCACGCCGTCATCGGCGAACGGCTGCGCCCGCCCGCGGACGCCGTGGGCGTGCAGTTCCGCGCCGGCGAGGTGGTCGTCACCGATGGCCCGTTCTCCGAGACCAAGGAAGTGATCGCGGGCTTCGACGTCCTCGAGGCGCCCGACCTCGACGAGGCCATCAAGATCGCCGCGGCCCACCCGATGGCCTACACCGGTGCTATCGAGCTGCGCCCCTTCTGGCCGCTGGACCTCGAGAGCGACAAGGGGGCCGCGGTGCACGAGGCCAAGACGGCGGAGCGCTGATGCGCTATCTCATGCTCGTCATCGAGCCCGACACCCCCGATCGCGGGCCGACCCCGGAGACCGAGGCCTGGGTCGCGGAGCAGGACGCCTCGGGGGCGCGGATCCTGGGGTCGCGCCTGCGCCCGGGCGCCGACGTCCGCCGCGTGACGGTGCGCGAGGGCGAGACCGTCGTGACGGACGGGCCCTTCTCTGAGTCGAAGGAGGTCATCGGCGGGTTCGACGTCGTGGAGGCGGACAGCCTGCAGGAGGCGCTCGCGATCGCCGCCGCGTTCCCCGGCGCGCGGAACGGGACGGTCGAGGTGCACCCGTTCTGGCCCACGAGCCCGTGACCGGCCACGAGCCCGTGACCGGGCCGACGGCCGACGTCGGGCAGGCGCCCGACGTCGGGCAGGCCGTCACCGCGGCCTTCCGCGACGAGTGGGCGCGGGTGCTCGCAGCCGTGGCCCGCAGCACCGGCGACCTCGACCTCGCGGAGGACTGCGCCCAGGAGGCGTTCGCCGTCGCGCTGCGTACCTGGCAGCGCGACGGCGTGCCCGAGCGCCCCGGCGCGTGGCTCACCACCACGGCGCGCAACCGCGCGCTGGACCGGCTGCGGCGCCGCAAGGTCGAGACGGAAAAGATGGCGGTATCGGCGCGCCTCACCGAGCGGCTCGACCCCGACGTCGACGACCCGGCCGCGGAGGCGGCCGACGCCGTGGACGCCGGCGACGGCTGGGCCGGCGTCGAACCGGAGGACCCGGACGGCGACCTGCTGCGCCTCGTCTTCACCTGCTGCCACCCGGCCCTGCCCCTGGAGGGGCGGGTGGCGCTCACCCTGCGCTCCCTCACCGGTATGACGACGGCGCAGGTCGCCCGCGCCTTCCTCGTGCCCGAGACCACAATGGCCCAGCGCCTGACCCGGGCCAAGCGCAAGATCCGGAGCACCGGGATCGCGTTCCGCGTGCCGCCGCCCGAGCTGCTGCACGAGCGTGTCTCCGCGGTGCTCGCGGTGCTGTACGTCCTGTTCACCGAGGGTTACGACGCCTGGGCGGAGCCCACCGACGACGTCGCGGGCGCCGAGGCACGCCGCGCCCTGGCCGACGACGCCGTGCGCGTCGCCCGGCTCGTCGCGCGCCTCCTGCCCGGCGAGCCCGAGGCTCGCGGGCTGCTCGCGCTGCTCCTGCTCCAGCACGCGCGGCGGCGGGCTCGCCTGGGCGCCGAACCCGACGCGGTGCCGCGCACCCTGGAGGAGCAGGACCGGTCGCTCTGGCAGGACGACGAGATCACCGAGGGGCTGGCGGTGCTCGACGCCGCCCTCGCTGCTCGCCGCGCCGGGCCCTACCAGGTGCAGGCGGCGATCGCGGCGCTGCACGCGCGGGCGGCGTCGGCCGAGGACACGGACTGGGCCGAGATCACCGCGCTCTACGACGTCCTGGTGGACATGACGCCCTCGCCCGTCGTGGCGCTCAACCGGGCGGTAGCGGTCGGGATGCTCCGGGGACCCGAGGCAGGCCTGGTCGCGCTCGACGACGTCGCGTCCGCACCCGAGCTAGCGGCCTATCACCTGCTCCCGGCGGTGCGGGCCGACCTGCTGCGGCGCGCGGGCCGGCCGGCCCAGGCCGCGGCGGAGTACCGGCGGGCGCTCGACCAGGTGGACCGGGAGGGGGATCGCCGGCTCCTGAGCCGGCGGCTCGCGGACCTGGCGTTCGTGGACCTGGCGCTTCCGGACCCAGCGCTTGCGGACCCAGCGCTTGCGGACCCGGCGGACGCCGACGGGCCCGCCGGACGTACGGGTCACCAGGGTGATCCGGCCGTCTGACAGGCCCGTCGGTCTCTGCTGGGCTCAGCCCTGGAAGGGCTTCGCTCCCGTGATCTCCACGGGGATGTCGTTCCCGTTGGGGGCGTGATAGCTCGTCTTCGCACCGATCGACTTGCCGTCGATGGCGGCGCCGAGGGGCGACGTCGGCGAGTACACGTCGAGGTCGGTGGACCCGGCCATCTCGCGCGAGCCGAAGAGGAAGTTCATCTCGTCGCCGGCGACGATTGCGGTCACGACCATGCCCGGCTCGACCTTGCCGTCGTCCGCCGGCGTGCCGACGTGGACGTTCCGGAGCTTCTCGGTGAGCTCGAGGATGCGTGCCTCGTTCTTCGCCTGCTCCTCGCGTGCGGCGTGGTACCCGCCGTTCTCCTTGAGGTCGCCCTCGTCACGGGCAGCGGCGATGCGCTCGGTGATCTCCGACCGGTAAGGGCCGGAGAGATGCTCCAGCTCGGCCTTGAGCTTGTCGTGCGCCTCCTGGGTGAGCCAGGTGACAGATGCGTCGGCCACGGGGGCTCTCCTTTCGTCGTTGCTCGATCGAGCCACAGTTCCGGCAGCGCGCAAGTCCCGGCCGACGGAGCCGATCGGGCACGCGCGTCAGCCGGAAAACTCAGCGTGTGAAACGACGAGAATACCAATTGCCGGGAAAGACGTGCCAAGACATTCCCGTGTTCCGCTCTGAGCGGACGCCGGGACCGCTTTCGAGGGCCGCGTGTCAGCGCAGGTCGCAGTGGTCGACGACGCCGGTGGTCGCGAGCTCCGTAGTGGCGATGGTCACCGTGTGCCGCGCGGTGCGGGCCGCGTCCGGGCCGACCTCGACGTCGACCGCGCCGACCTCCGCGAAGCTCTTGCTCAGGGCGGTCACCGTGCACACGGCCTCGGTCCCCGGCGGCATGCTGACGTCGAAGGTCACCTCGACCTCCTCGGGGCTCTCCACCGAGAACCCGACGTCGGTGAAGGTGACGGGGTCGCGCTGCGTGTCGGCGATCGTGAACCACGCGGCGATCGCGACGCCGGCCGCCAGAGCCAGGGTCACGGCGATCCGGGCGCCCACCGAGAGCTTCGGCCGGGGCCGGACGTCGTCGCCCTCCTCCCACGGGTCGTCCTGGCCCGGCCGGCCCGAGGTGCCTCCGGGCTTCCGCGATCCGGTCCGTGCGCGGCCGTAGCGCTCGGCGAGGTCCGGCGCCGGCGTGCTCGTGCTGCCGGTCGGGACGGCGGGGTCTGGGTCGGTCATCACGGCTCGCTCGGGGTTGTCGGTGGTTCGTAGCAAGATTGTCCGTGGACCATCATGGTCCATAAGAGCGATTGTCCCAGCCCCACCCCCCACAGGAGGACCCAGTGTCCGTACCCGAGCGCGAGCCGCTCCGTCTGATGGCGGTGCACGCGCACCCTGACGACGAGTCGAGCAAGGGGGCCGCGACGACGGCCCGCTATGCCGCAGAGGGGGTGGAGGTCCTCGTCGTGACGTGCACCGGGGGCGAACGGGGCGACATCCTGAACCCGTCGTTCGAGGTGCCCGAGGGGCACGAGTTCGAGTCGATCGAGGGCCGCCGTGCCGTGCGTCGGCTGGAGATGGCTCGGGCCGCAGAAGCAATGGGCGTGCGCCAGCAGTGGCTGGGCTTCGTGGACTCGGGCCTGCCGGAGGGTGACCCGCTGCCCCCGCTCCCGGAGGGCTCCTTCGGGCTGGTCCCGCTGGGGGAGGCCGCCGCACCGCTGGTGCAGGCGGTGCGCGAGTTCCGGCCGCACGTCATGACTACCTACGACCCGTCGGGCGGCTACCCGCACCCCGACCACATCAAGTGCCACCAGGTGTCGGTCGAGGCGTTCGCCGCGGCGGGCGACCCGGACCGCTACCCGGGCACGGGGGAGCCGTGGGAGCCGCTCAAGCTGTACTACAACCACGGCTTCTCGATGAAGCGCATCCGCGCGGTGCACGAGGCCATGGAGGGCGCTGGGCTGGAGTCGCCGTTCGGCGACTGGGTCGAGTCGCGCGACGCACGCGAGATCCCGGAGCGCACCGTGACCACGCTGATCAAGGTCGCCGACTACTTCCCGAACCGGGACGCCGCCCTGACGGCCCACGCCTCGCAGATCGACCCCAACGGGTTCTTCTTCGCCGTGCCGCGCGACCTCGAGGTCGACGTGTATCCGTGGGACGAGTACGAGCTCGCCGAGACCCGCGTGCCGCTGCCCGAGCGCGCGGACGGCGAGTACGAGGAGGACCTGTTCGAGGGCGTCCGGTCGGAGGTTCCCGCATGAGCCCGCTGCTGGCCGGCGCCGTCGCTCTCGCCACCGACCCCTCGCCGCACCCCACCGAGGGCCAGCTCCGCCCGGGGCTGGAGACGTGGCAGGTCTCGCCGGGGCTGATCGGCTTCCTGGTCACGTTTGCGCTCGCTGTCGCGTGCGTGCTGCTGTTCCTGAACATGAGCAAGCACCTGCGCCGGGCCGGCCACAACGCCCGTCAGCAGGGCCTTCCGATCGCTGAGCCCGAGGGCATCGCCTTCCGGCGGACGGACGGGGACGCCGAATTCGGCGCCGCCGGGTCAGCCGGGTCAACCGAGTCTGCGGGGTCACCCGAGTCTGCCGGGTCCGACACCGACTCCGACACCGACGAGGGCCCCGCCGACGGGCCTGCCACGAGCGAGCGCGGCGGTTCGCGTGGCTGACCAGACTGGGTCGGCCGGGCCGGGCACGGGGGCCGGCATGGTCCGGGTGACGGTCGCACAGGTGGCTGTCTCCGAAGACCACGGGGCCAACCGCCAGGTCGTGCTCGACGCGTTCAAGGCGGCAGAGCGGGTCAAGGCGAACCTCCTGGTGCTGCCCGAGTACGCCTCCGCCTACAGCCCGCACGGCGTCGGACCGGAGCACGCAGAGCAGCTCGACGGACCGTTCGTCACGCTCCTGCGGGCCAGGGCGCGCAAGCACGGGATCGCCGTGATCGCCGGCGTCACGCTGCCGGGCTCCGACGGCGTCCGCGCGGCCAACGCGCTGGTCGTGGTCGACGGCGCGGGCCAGATCGCCGGCGTCTACCGCAAGGTGCACCTGTACGACGCGTTCGGTTATCAGGAGTCGGAGCTGCTGGAGCCCGGCCCCGCCGACGCCGACCCGGTCACCCTGCACCTGGGCGGGCTCACCTTCGGGGTGCTGACCTGCTACGACCTGCGGTTCCCGGAGTCGGCCCGCCGGCTGGTCGACGCCGGGGCGGACGTGCTGGTGTACCCGGCCGCCTGGGTAGCGGGCCCGCTCAAGGCCGAGCACTGGCGCACGCTGCTCCAGGCACGGGCGATCGAGAACACCGCGGTGGTGATCGGCGTCGGCATGACGGGTAAGAGCGTCATCGGCCGCACGCTGCTGGTGGGCCCGGACGGAGTGGTCGGGCTGGAGATGGGTGAGGAAGAGGCCTACCGCACGGTCGACCTGGACCCCGCGCCGCTCGCGGCGGTCCGCAAGACCAACCCGTCGCTGGCGAACCGCCGCTACACCGTGGTGCCGACGGGCGTCTGAGCGCTCCGGGCAGGGCCGGGTGTCGTGTGCGGGCGCCTGCCGTAAGGGCTGAGCCGAAGCCGTGGCGGCAGCGATCCCGCGCGACGTCGGAACGTGCTGCGGGGCGCGCGTCAGATCGCGAGGTTGGCCAGGTAGATCGCGACCACGTGGCACGCGAACCCGAGCACGGTGCACACGTGGAAGATCTCGTGGAAGCCGAACCAGGCCGGGCTGGGGTCGGGCTTCTTGGTGCCGTAGACGATCGCGCCGGCCGTGTAGGCGACGCCGCCCGCCGCGATGAGCCACACGACCGCAGGCCCGCCGGTGGCCCAGAACTGGCCCATGTAGGCGACGGCCACCCAGCCGAGCGCGAGGTAGACCGGCACGTAGACCCAGCGGGGCGCGTTCAGCCAGAAGATGCGGGCCAGCAGCCCGAGCAGCGCGCCGCCCCACACCAGTGCGAGCAGCACCGTCCCCTGGCTCCCGGGCAGGAGCAGCACCGCGAGCGGCGTGTAGGTGCCCGCGATGATCAGGAAGATGTTGGTGTGGTCGAGGCGCCGCAGCACGGCTTCCGTCCGGGGCGACCAGTTGCCGCGGTGGTACACCGCGGAGACGCCGAACAGGAGGCAGGCGCTCAGGCCGAACACGGCCGCGGAGACCTTGCCAGGCACGGTCGGGGCAAGTGCGACGAGCACGATGCTGGCCGCGAGGGCGAACGGGAACGTGCCGGCGTGGATCCAGCCGCGCAGGCGCGGCTTGATCTTCTTCTCGATCCCGGACACCGAGGTCGAGATGACCTGCACGACGTCGCTGGCCTTGTCGCGCACGCCGTCGAACGTCTCCGAGACCTTGTCCGTGACGTCGTTCAGGCGTCCGGCCGAGCGGTCCGGCCCATCAGCTTGAGCTACCACGCTCGTCTCCTTAACGTTCGGCAACCGGTGCCTCCTGATGCCGGGGCACTACCTACGGTTGCGTAACTTACTCTAGCGTAGGTAAGGGGATTGCCGACCGGACAAGGGCCTTGTGAAGATCCTGCGCCGGGTTGGCGGGAGTCGCTCGTCAAGCGCCCATGACGGGCCGGGCGAGCCGGAACACGCGGGTTCGAGGGGTACCTTTGTCCACGTCCCGCCGGGTACTCGACCCGGCATCAGAGCCGCCGTCCGGACCGCTTCGCGCGGCGGGTACGGCCCCGACTTCCTGAGGTATCCGTGCGCCTGCCCAGCCCGCTGTACCGCCTCTACGAGCGACGTCTGGCGTCCGCCCTGCACGGCGCCACGCTGCCCCGGCACATCGGCGTGATGCTCGACGGCAATCGCCGGTGGGCGCGCTCGTTCGGCGAGACGGCGGCGACGGGACACCGCCGCGGCGCCGACAAGATCACCGAGTTCCTCGGCTGGGCCGATTCGCTGGGCATCGAGGTCGTCACGCTGTGGATGCTCTCCACGGACAACCTGAGCCGGTCCGCCGGTGAGCTGAGCAACCTCCTCGACATCATCGAGGACGCCGTCTCCGACCTCGCCGAGTCGGGCCGCTGGCGCCTGCGCGTCATCGGGCGGCTCGACCTGCTCCCCGCGCGGCTGGCCGCCGCCCTGCGCACCGCTGCCGACCGGACGGCCGGCGTCAAGGGCCTGCAGGTCAACGTCGCCATCGGGTACGGCGGCCGGACCGAGATCGCCGACGCCGTCCGCTCCTACCTCACCGAGCGCGCGAAGGACGGGGCCACGCTCGCGGACCTCGCCGAGTCGATCGACGTCGAGCACATCGCCGAGCACCTGTACACGAAGGGCCAGCCGGATCCGGAACTGGTCATCCGGACCTCGGGGGAGCAGCGCATCGGCGGGTTCCTCATGTGGCAGAGCCAGCACAGCGAGTTCTACTTCTGCGAGGCCTACTGGCCTGCGTTCCGGCGCGTCGACTTCCTGCGCGCGCTGCGCGACTTCTCCCTCCGCGAGCGTCGTCTCGGGCGGTGACGAGGTGCGCCGAGAGCGATCCGCAACCGGCCTGGCGCCGGTAATTCGCATGGCGAAATTCGTCACCACGTGCCCAGGTAGGTAAGTGAAAGTTCAGTCAGGTAGCGTGCCGGAGATGACAAAGGAGGGCACGCTGATGATCGAGCGACGTGTGCCGTCGGCGCGTGAGGCGGCCGAGGCGTGGGAGTCGCTTTTCCGTGCCCAGGTGACGGTGATGCGCCGGCTCCTGGCGGACGACATCTGGGGTGATCTGAGCATGCGTGAGTACGACGTGCTGTTCACCCTCGCTCTCGCACCCGAGGAGACGCTTCGGCTGCGCGAGCTCAACGAGAACATCCTCATGGCCCAGTCCTCGCTGTCGCGCATGGTGGAGCGCCTCGAGAAGCGCGGCCTGGTGCAGAGGCACCCCTCGCCCGACGACGGTCGCGGCGTCCTGGTGAGCCTCACCGAGGAGGGCTCCATGATCCAGAAGGAGCTCGGCCGCCGGCACGTGCGCTCCATCGCGCACTACGTGGGTCCCGCACTGGACGCCGAGGACCTGGCGCAGCTGCGCCAGCTCACCGACGCCCTGCGTGGGGCGCAGGCCGACATCGACGACTTCTGAGGGCTCCGACCCCGCCGGATCAGGCGGATCAGCCGGATCAGGCGGATCGCGCCTGGTCACGGAGTGCTTCCACGACCACGCGCACGGCCGCCCGGTCCATCGTGGTGCGCCGCGCCACGAGGTGGATGTCGCGCCGGGGCGGGTCGGTGAGGTCCAGCGTGTGCACCGCATATCGGTCGTGGACGGCGAGCATCGGCAGCAGCGTGACCGACAGCCCGGCCTCGACGTGGCTCAGCAGCGTGCCGTGGCTCTCGAACCGGGCAACGGCCCTGGGCGTGAACCCGGCGCGCCGGCAGAGGCGTTCGGCGAGGTCGGCCAGATGGGCGCCGGGGTGCTCGAACGCCCACGGCTCGTCCGCGAGCGTGGCCAGGTCGACGCGCCCCGAGCGCGCGCCGGTGACCGTGTCGCGTGCCGTCACCAGCACCACGCGGTCGCCCGTCAGGGGCATGCGGGCGAGGTCGGCGTCGGGCGGGACGGGGGCGTCCGGGAAGTCCGCGCAGACGGCGACGTCCACCTCGCCGCGCTGCAGCGCGCGGCGGCTGACCAGGGGTTCCGCCTCGGTGAGCTGCACCGAGATCCGGGGGTGCTCCTGGGTGAGCGCCGCGACGGCCGGCACCACTATGCCGTGGAAGGCGCTGGTGAACGCGGCGAGCCGCACGACTCCGGTGGGCTCGGAGTGCAGGCCTGCGATGTCGGCCTCGGCGTCCGCTATCCGGTCGAGGATCTCGGAGGCGTGACCCGCGAGGGCGACGCCGGCGGGCGTGAGCCGGATGCGCCGCCCCGCGCGCTCGAAGAGCTGAGCCTTCGCCTCGGACTCAAGCGTGGCAAGCTGCTGAGAGACGCTCGAGGGGCTCATGTGGGCCGCCTCTGCCACGGCGCGCACGGTGCCGAGCAGGTGCAGCTGGTGCAGGAGACGTAGGCGCCACGGGTTGAGCATGGGCCCATCATTGTGCAGGTTAGCCGAACATTCTATTCGGGAACGTGGCCTGGACCCGAACACGGCACTGTGCTTACCGTCACACCATGAACGTTGGCGTCCCCACGGAGATCAAGAACAACGAGAGCCGGGTCGCGCTCACGCCCGCCGGCGCCCACGAGCTGGTCCGCCGGGGCCACGACGTGCTGGTGCAGGCCGGCGCCGGGCAGGGCTCCGGCTTCACCGACGACGCGTACCGGCTCGCCGGCGCGCGCACCGTCGACACGGCCGAGGAGGTCTGGGCCACCGCCGACCTGCTGGTCAAGGTCAAGGAGCCGATCGAGCCCGAGTACGCGCTCATGCGGCCCGACCTGACGCTCTTCACCTACCTGCACCTCGCGGCGTCCGCACCCTGCACCGACGCACTCCTCGCCGCGGGAACCACCGCCATCGCCTACGAGACCGTCCAGCTGCCCGACCGCTCGCTCCCGCTGCTCAGCCCCATGAGCGAGGTCGCCGGACGACTGTCCGCGCAGGTCGGGGCCTACCACCTGATGCGGCCGCAGGGCGGCACCGGGGTGCTCATGGGCGGCGTGCCCGGCACGCCCAAGGCGAAGGTCGTCGTGATCGGCGGCGGTGTGGCCGGCGAGCACGCGGCCGCGAACGCGCTCGGCATGGGCGCCGACGTCACCGTCCTGGACGTGTCCCTGCCTGCGCTGCGCCGCCTCGAGGCGCGGTTCGGCGGGGCAGTCGCCACCCGCGCGTCGACGACCTACGAGGTCGCGGAGCAGGTCGAGTCCGCGGACCTCGTCATCGGGTCGGTCCTGGTTCCCGGCGCGGCCGCGCCCAAGCTCGTCACCGACGCCATGGTCAAGGCGATGAAGCCCGGCGCCGTGCTCGTCGACATCGCCATCGACCAGGGCGGCTGCTTCGAGCACTCGCACCCCACCACGCACGACGCCCCGACCTTCGCCGTGCACGACACCCTCTACTACTGCGTCGCGAACATGCCCGGAGCGGTGCCCGCGACGTCGACCCGCGCGCTGACCAACGCGACGCTGCCGTACGTCGCCGCGCTCGCGGACAAGGGCTGGCGGGACGCGCTGCGCGCCGACGCCGCGCTCGCCGCGGGACTGAGCACCCATGCGGGGCGCATCACCAACGCAGGCGTGGCCGAGGCGTTCGGCGCCGAGGTGGTTCCGGTGGCCGAGATCCTGGCGGACTGACACCCGCCACGGCCTACGATCGGCGCGTGAAGCCGCTGCGCGTCGTCGTCTGCCCAGACTCGTTCAAGGGGAGCCTGTCCGCGTCCGAGGTCGCGTCCGCCGTTGCCGACGGGGTGCTCGACGCGGCCCCGGACGCCGTCGTCACACGCCTGCCCATGGCCGACGGCGGCGAGGGCACCCTCGACGCGCTGCTCGCCGTCTGGGGCGGGGACGCCCGGGTCACGGAGACGGTGGACGCGATCGGGCGGCCGACGTCGGCCCGGTGGGCGGTGTCGCCCGACGGGCGGACCGCCGTGGTCGAGCTCGCCGAGGCCAGCGGGCTACCCCGTGTCTCGGACGCTCCCCTGCAGCCGCTGCACGCGAGCACCCGCGGCACCGGCGACGTCCTGCGTGCCGCGCTCGACGCCGGCGTCGCCGAGATCCTCGTCTGCCTCGGCGGCTCCGCCTCCACGGACGGCGGCGCCGGCATCCTGACCGGACTCGGGGCGCGCCTCCTCGACGCCGCCGGCAGCCCGGTGCCCGACGGCGGCGAAGGGCTGGCCTCGGTGGCTTCCCTCGACCTGTCCGGGCTGCACCCACGAGCACGCGAGGTGCGCTGGCGGCTCGCCGTCGACGTCACCAACCCGCTGGTGGGCGAGCACGGTGCGGCGTACGTGTTCGGGCCGCAGAAGGGCGCGCGCGACGGCGAGGCCGAGTTTCTCGACGGCGCGCTTCGGCACTGGGCGGAGGTGCTGGAACGGGAGACCGGGACCGTTGTAGCCGAGATCCCCGGTGCCGGTGCGGCGGGTGGCGTCCCCGCCGGCCTGATCGCCGTGCTCGGTGCCGAGACCACGCCGGGCGCCGTGCTCGTCGCCGAGGCGGTCGGCCTGCCCGCCGCGCTCGCGGACGCCGACCTGGTGATCACGGGGGAGGGGTCCTTCGACTCCCAGTCGGTCAACGGCAAGGTGGCCGACGGCGTCGCACGCCTCGCCGCGGCGTCGCCGACCCGGCCGCCCGTCGTCGTCGTGGCGGGTCAGGTGCTGCTCCCGGAGGCGCTGGCCCGCGCGGCCGGGATCGCCGCCGCGTTCTCGATAGCGCCCGGCCCGGTCGAGCTGGACGACCTGATCGCCCGCACCGCGCCCCGCCTGCGCGACATCGCGGCCGCGGTGACGAGCCTGGTCACCGCCAGCCGATAACCTCGCGAGGTCGGTACTTGGCATCGAGATCGGTCCAGGCCTGTGCCGATCCCGATGCAAAGTGCCGACGTCGATGCAAGCTGCCGACCTCGACAGCGCCGACGTCAGCCCGCTTCCCGGAGCCGGGCCCCGCCCTGGCGGGGCGGGGCGAGGACCGGCTCCTGGCCGGCTCGCGCGGCACGCAGCCATGACGCCGCGGCGAGGGCTGCTACCACCTGCATCAGCCCCGTCACCACCAGGACCGGGCCCGCGCCGAACGCGCCGATCAGCGCCCCGCCCACGAGCAGCCCGACCGAGGCGCCGCCGCTGTGCAGCACGGTCTCCGCGGTGAACGCGGCGCTCCGCTCGGCGCCGGTGGTCCGGTCGACGATGAGCGCGTTGAGCGCCGCGATACCGAACGGCATGGTGCTGCCGCCGACGGCGGACACCAGGCCGACCGCCAGCAGGTTCGGCGCGGCCATTGGCAGCGCCAGGTAAGCGGCCCCGAGCATCACCCACGACACCACGATCGCCGGGACGCGCGGCACCCGGTGGATCACGAGCGGCACCACGAACGACACGCCGACGGTCGCGACGCCGTAGCCGGTCATGCCCGCGGCGATCAGCTCGCCGGGCCGGTCGAGCTCGGCCCCGAGCAGGGCGAGGCCCAGCGTGAACGCGAACCAGGTGATGCCGCCGATCCCCGCCAGCCCGATGCCTACCGCCAGGTCCGGGTGGGCGCGCAGCACGCTGCGTACGGACGGGACGGTGTCGGGAGGGTCCTGCCGACCGGGCTCGTCGAGTCCCGCCGCGCCCGGTCGGTTCGGTGCGTCGGGTCCCGCCGGGGTCTCGATGTCTTCGCTCGGGGAGACGCCCTCGTCCCAGGAAGCGCTCGAGCCGCGGTGCGCGGCCGGGACCGTCGCCATCGCCACCGCGCTCAGCGCGACCGCCGCTGCCTCGCACCACAGAAGCGGCTCGGCGCCCCAGGCGACCAGCAGCCACGCACCGAGCGCCGGCGCGAAGATCATGGACGAGCGGTGCGCGAGGTCCTGCCAGGCGAGCGCCCGGGCACCCACGCCCGGCGGGTTCCCGGGGAGCTCGGCCAGGTCGGCGGTCAGCGCGCGCTGCGCGGGCGCGAGCATCGCGGCCGTCGCGCCCGTGACCAGCCCCGACGCGCACAGCATTACCGCGCCGACGCCGACGGAGGCCGCCGCGACCGGCACCAGGACCAGCCCGAGGACCTGGACGCCGAGCAGGACGGCGAGCGCGCGCCCCGACTTAAGGCGCGACCGGAGGCGCCGTCCCCACCATGCGGAGGTGAGCAGCGGTAGGCCGGCGAAGCCGCCGACGAGCCCGGTGGTCCAGGCATCCCCGGTCTGTTCGAGCGCGACCAGCGGCAGCGCGACGGCGGTGATCCGCTGGCCGGCCCAGGTGACGAAGGTAGTGGCGGTCAGCGTGACGAGGTGTGGGTGGGGCACAGCGCCATCCTGCGGCGGCTCCGGGGCGGCCGGTAGACGGCGTCCGCGAACGACCAGACATAGGCTGGTGCTATGACCTCATATCCCACGGTCGACGACCTCCGGCTGGTCGACGCCGTCGCACGGCACGGCTCGCTCGGCGCGGCCGCCCGCGAGCTGCTGGTTAGCCAGCCCTCGGCGAGCCAGCGGCTGGCCGCGCTGGAGCGCCGCGTGGGTGTCAGCCTCTTCGACCGGGACACCACCGGCGCGCGGCCGACGGCGGCGGGGCGGGAGTTCTGCGACCAGGCCGCGCACGTGCTCGACCACCTGGGCGCGATCGTCGAGCGCACGCTGTCGGCGGCGCAGTCGCGCACGGTGTCGGTCGGGGCGTTCCCGAGCGTCGCGGGCACGCTGTTCGCGGCGCTCGACGTGCTGCTCGACGACGTCGTGGTGCAGCCGGAGGTGGAGCACGGGCCCCGGCTGCTGGAGTGGGTGGAGCGCGGCACGCTCGACGCGGCGTTCGTGTCGATAGCGAAGCAGGTCCCGATAGCGCGCGGCCTGCTGGTCACCGAGGTGGGGCGGCACGACCTGGTCACGCTCCTGCCCGACGGCGCCCCCGCACCCGGCTCGGGCCGCCGCCCCTACACCGGGCAGACCGTCGTCTACTGCCCGCTGGACCTCACGGCCGACGCCCTGCACCGGAGGCTCACGGACCTGGGCGCGCACGCCCGGCCCGGCGCGACCGCGGAGGCTGCTGTCCGGACGGCGCGAGAGCGGCGTTGCGCCGCCGTCGTGCCTGACATGGTGGCGCGCTGGTATGCGGCCCCGGGCGACCGGACCGTGCCCGCGCCGACCCGCGGACGGGTGATCCTCTCGATGGTGACCCGGAGCCCGGCGCCGTCGACACTGGTCGACGCGCTCCCGGGCTTGCGGGAGCGCCTGCGGGAAGGAAACGTGCATGCTACGCAGTGAGTGGTCGGACGTGCAGGTCACCCGAGCGACCCCCGGGTCTGACACGTGCGAGCGGTTCTGACAGGACGTCGCTTCGATGTCACGTCCCGTTCGCCCCGCTCAGGGCGGAACGGCACGCCGGACGGTGGAAAGATGTGCGCATGCCCGCGAATTTCCCCCAGCCAGCGGCGCACGACGCCGCGCCGTACGACGCCCTCCTGCTCTACTCCTTCGGTGGCCCGAACAAACCTGAGGACGTGGTGCCGTTCCTGCGCAACGTCACCGCGGGCAAGGGCATCCCGGACGAGCGGCTCGAGCAGGTGGGCGAGCACTACTACGGGTTCGGCGGCAAGAGCCCCATCAACGAGCAGAACCTCGCGCTCAAGGCGGCGCTCGAGGCCGAGCTCGCCGCCCGTGGCATCGACCTGCCGGTCGTGTGGGGCAACCGCAACTGGGAGCCGTACACGAGCGACGCGCTCGACGAGCTGGAGAAGCTGGGCGCCGAGCGCGCCGTCGCGCTCGTGACCAGCGCCTACTCGTCGTACTCGGGCTGTCGCCAGTACCGCGAGGACCTCGCGACCACGCTCGACAAGCGGGGACAGCTCGGGCCCGACGGGTCTACGGGCGTGCAGTTCGACAAGGTCCGCGCCTACTTCAACCACCCGGGCTTCGTGCAGGCCAACGTCGACGCCGTCGTCGAGGCCTACGCCGAGCTCGAGGCGAAGGGCGGCTCGGGGGCCGACGCGAAGCTGGTCTTCGTGACGCACTCGATCCCGGAGACCATGGAGGCGGCGTCCGGCGTGGGGCACGCGACCTACTCCGAGCAGCACCTGGACGTCGCGGCGCTGGTCGCGGCCGCCGTCGGCGAGCAGCTCGGGCACGCCGTCGAGTGGGAGCTGGCGTACTGCTCGCGCTCCGGCCCGCCGAGCCAGCCGTGGCTCGAGCCCGACGTGAACGACCTGCTCACCGAGCGCGCCGAGGCGGGCCTGCGGAGCGTGGTGCTCTCGCCGATCGGGTTCGTGAGCGACCACATGGAGGTCGTCTACGACCTCGACACCGAGGCGCTCGCGACGGCCGCCGAACTCGGCATGACCGCCGTGCGCGCCGGCACCGTCGGTACGCGCGCGCCGTTCGTCCAGGGCCTGGTGGACCTGATCGTCGAGCGGGCGGGTCTCGCCCGAGGCGAGCAGGTAGACGAGGCTACGGTGGGTGCTCTGCCCGCCTTCCCGTCCGTGACGCCCCCCGACTGCTGCCTGCGGCGGCACGAGGAGCCCAGCGGCATCCCGGCACTCTGCAGCGAGGACATGCACCGATGAGCACCGAAGCTTCCGGCATCAACGCACCCGGCGCGGACGCGCGCGGCACTGACGCGCCCGGCACCGAGGGAACCCACGGCCACGTGCACGGGGACACCGGCCAGGAGATCGACACCGCCGCCATCAACGACAGCATCCGGTACACGATGTTCTCGGTCTTCTCCGTGACCGAGACGCTCCCGGCGGACGAGGGCGAGCGCAAGGCAGTGGTGGCCGACGCCGAGTCCGCCGTCGGCGGGGGTTCCGACCCGGCCGCGACCTCCGGGGACCTCGTGACCCGCGGCTGGTACGACGTGGGCGGCCTGCGCTCCGACGCCGACCTCATGCTCTGGACCCACGGCCCGTCGATCGAGGCCGTGCAGGGCGCCTACCAGCGGCTGCGCGCGTCCGAGCTGGGCCGCTCCCTGGAGCCGGTGTGGTCGGTCGCCGCGCTGCACCGCCCCGCCGAGTTCAACCGCGGGCACGTGCCCGCGTTCCTCGCGGGCGAGGCGCCGCGTGACTACATCTGCGTCTACCCGTTCGTGCGCTCCTACGACTGGTACCTCCTGCCCGACGCCGAGCGCCGCACCATGCTGCGCGACCACGGCATGGCGGCCGCCGGCTACAAGGACGTGCGGGCAAACACCGTCTCGGCGTTCGCGCTCGGCGACTACGAGTGGATCCTCGCCTTCGAGGCCGACGAGCTGCATCGCATCGTCGACCTGATGCGCGACCTGCGGGCGACCGAGGCTCGCCGCCACGTGCGCGAGGAGGTCCCGTTCTTCACGGGCCCCCGCACTTCCCTGGAGGCCTGGGCGTCCCGCCAGCCCCTGAGCTGACCCGACCCCGGGCCGACTCACCTCGGGTTCGTCCGGTGCGTGTCGCGCTCGGCGTGTCGGGCTCGGAGGGTGACTGCCTGATCGGGGTGTGTTGCTCTGCGTAGACGATGTCCACGCAGAGCAACACACCCCGAACTCGTACGGTCACCCCGCGAGGCGACCCCGAATTCGTGCGGTCACCCCGCGAGGGCCCCGGCGCGCACCTGCTCGGCGCACTCGTGCGTGGCTACACCTGCCGGGTACCGATGAGGGCTGCCGGCCGGGTACCGATCAGGGCTGTCGCCCCCAGGTCGTCGTCCGACAGGACGGTCGCAGTCAGTCCCGCCGCCTCCAGATGCCCGACGGCGGCGCTCACCTGGGCCTCGCCCGTCTCGACGAGCAGGTGTCCGCCTGGGCGCAGGAGCTTCGGGGCCAGGTCGATCACGCGGCGCAGGATCGCGAGTCCGTCGTCTCCGCCGTCGAGTGCTACGTGCGGCTCGTGCTCGCGGGCCTCGGGCGGCATCAAACCGATCGCCTCGGTCGGGACGTACGGCGCGTTCGCGACGAGGACGTCGACGCGCCCCCAGACATCGGCCGGGAGGGGCTCGGCGAGGTCACCCGTGTACGTGTGCGCGGTGAGCCGGCCGAGCTCTGCGGGTCCCACCGAGCGGCGCGGCGGAGCGGGGGCTTCTTGCGGGGCACCAACACCGGGGGCGTCATCGGCCAGCGCCTTGAGGTTGTCGTGCGCGCAGGTCACGGCTGTGGGGTCGACGTCGGCGGCGTGCAGCTCGACGTCGTGCCCCGCCGCGAGGAGGCGGGTCGCGACCGCGCCGCCCAGCGCACCGCAGCCACAGCACAGGTCGACGAGGAGCACCGGAGCGGGGCGGACTGCCTCGTCGGACGCCGCGGGGGTGCCGGACGCTGCGGGGGTGCCGGACGCTGCGGGGGTGCCGGACGCTGCGGGGGTGCCGGACGCTGCGGGGGTGCCGGACGCTGCGGGGGTGCCCGACGCCGCGGGGGTGTCGGACGCGGTGATGGTGTCGGACGAGGCGGAAGCCGCGGCGGGGGCGGTGGGCGAGCCCGCCGCCGCACGCGCCGCCGCCTCCCGGACCAGTAGCTCCGACCGTTGCCGCGGCACGAAGACGCCGGGCGCCACGAGCCAGCGGCGGCCGTCGAGCTCGGCCCAGCCCACGAGGTGCTCCAGCGGTAGCCCGCCGACGCGTGCGGCGGTCAGCTCCTCGAGGCGCGCGGCGTCGCCGTCGGCGGCCTCGGTCAGGATCCGCGCCTCGTCCTCGGCGAAGACACAGCCGGCGGCACGCAAGCGCGCGACAAGTTCGTTCACTCCGTGAGCCTAGATGAGCAGGCTCCCGGGGAGGCAATCACGCCAGGGTGGCATTCGTTGTTCGGCCGTACGTCGGGACCGTGTTGGCGTGACTTCGGCCGGTTGCGGGGTTGTCGGGCGTGAGTTCGGTCCCCTGCGATGAGATCGGTCCAACGGCGGACCGATCTCACCCCAACGGACCGATCTCATCGCAGGGGACCGATCAACGGACCGATCTCATGGGAGGAGGTCGATCAACGGACCGACCTCACATCGACCGCCGAGCAACCGACCGATGCCCCAAGGGCGCCCGAGCCAATCCGAGCACCCGAACGTGTCAGACGCGTAGATCACCAGAGTGATCTGCGCGTCTGACACTGGCGATCACGGGTACAGGCCCCGGATCTGGTGTGCCTCGGCGACCCGCTTGACCCCGATGACGAGGGCGGCGTCGCGCAGCGACAGGCCCTCGCGCTGAGCCAGGGCGGACACGTCCGCGTACGCGGTGGTCATGCGGTGCTCCAGCTTGTCCGCGATCTCCTGCTCGGTCCACCAGTAGGTCTGGTTCGCCTGGACCCACTCGAAGTAGGAGACGACCACACCGCCCGCGTTCGCGAGGACGTCCGGGACCACTGTCACGTCGTTCTTCGCGAGCAGGACGTCGCCGGCCGCCGTCGTCGGGCCGTTGGCGCCCTCGACCACCCAGCGGGCCTTGACGTCGCCGGCCGTGGTCTCGTCGAGCACGCCCTCGATCGCGGCCGGGACCAGCACGTCGACGGCGAGCGCGAGCAGCTCCGTGTTGGAGACCGGGTCCGCGTCCTCGAAGCCCACCACCGAGCCCGTGCGGCGCACGTGCTCCATGAGGCGGGGCACGTCGAGGCCGGCGTCGGCCCGGATGCCGCCGTACTGGTCGCTGACGGCGACGACGCGCGCCCCGCGCGCCGCGAAGATCTCCGCCGCGTGCGAACCGACCTTGCCGAAGCCCTGGATGGCGACCGAGATGTCGCTCAGGGCCACGCCGGCCTCGGCGAGCGCGGCGTTCGTGACGTGCACGATGCCCGCCGACGTCGCGGTGCCGCGGCCCAGCGAGCCGCCGACCTCAAGGGGCTTGCCCGTCACCACCGCCGGGATCGTGTACCCGCGGTTGACCGAGTAGGTGTCCATGACCCAGGCCATCGTCTGGGCGTCGGTGCCCATGTCCGGGGCCATGATGTCGGTGTCGGGGCCGATCATGGGCATGATCTCCGACGTGTACCGCCGGGTCACGCGCTCCAGCTCGGCCTGCGAGTAGCCGCGGGGGTCGATCGCGACGCCGCCCTTGGCGCCGCCGTACGGCAGGTGGACCACCGCACACTTCCAGGTCATCCACATGGCCAGCGCCCGCACCTCGTCGACGTCGACGGAGGGGTGGTAGCGCAGACCGCCCTTGCCCGGGCCGAGGCTCACGTTGTGCTGCACACGGAAACCGTGGAACAGGACGGTCTCGCCCGAGTCGCGGCGGAGCGGCACCGCGACGTGGATCTCACGGCGCGGGGTCGCCAGCATGCGGTGCAGGCCGTCGTCGTAGCCCAGGATCTCCGCTGCCGTGGCGAGCTGCGCGTGCGCGGTAGCGAGCGCGGAGCCCTCCGTGGGCGCACCGGACGGGGCGAAGCTGGGTGGTGATGTGGGTGTGGTGGACGTCGTTGTCGTCGTCACGTGGGTCCTCCGGGGAGAACGGCGCCTACCGCCTTGGGGGCGAGGGCGCGGGTTGCGCGGCGCGGGGTTTGCGCCTCGGTATCACCGTATCGCTTCGATGGGCCAAGGTGCTCGCCCGTGGCGGATCCTTCCGGTGATTTTCCGGTGATATCCGTGTGTTCCAAGGAAAGTCAGCGCTCCGTGAGCTTCCAGGCTCCCGGGAGCAGGACGCCGGCCAGCGCGGCTGCTCAGCGCACCTCGACGTCGAGCATCCCCTTGAACGGCTTGAAGTCGTCGACGTCTCGCGTGACCAGCACGAGCGCGTGAGCCATCGCCGTGGCCGCGATCATGCGGTCGAAGCGGTTGGCCTTCGGGGTTCCGCCGCGCTGCCCGACGCGGACAAGCAGCTCGTCGTACATCTCGTCACAGTCGTCGTCGAACGGGAGGCCCCGGCCGAGTGTCTTCTTGAGAGCCTGGATGCGGGCCGCGCGGCGCTTGCACTCTTGCGCCACGCATCAGCCGTGCAGACGCTCGAGCTCGGCAACTACCTCGTCCGGGGTGAGCCGCGCGGTGTCGATCCGCGTGACGTCTCTCGTGCGCACAACGTCCCGGAGCCCTGCGGAGTACGTGGTCAGCTGATCTTCATCGAGTCCGTCGCGGTGCGGCGCGTTGTCAGCCGTGACCCTGCGGCGGAGCGTCGCGGAGTCCGCGCCGAGCAGGTCATGGACGATCGTCGCACGAGTCCGCACGGCGATCTTCTCGAACGGCACCAGGTTGCTGATCCTGGCGGTGAGCTGGGGTACCACCACGTCATGACCCGACAGGAGGTGAGCCTCAGCCATGGCATGGGCGAGCGAGCGTCCCAGGACCGCGGCTTCATCCCCGCTGATCAGCGTCTTGATCAGGTCGATCTCAAGCATCAGGGTGCCCGGGCGGCGCGCCGCCCAAGCCTGCGCCGCTGTCGACTTCCCGCTGGCAGGCAAGCCGTTGAGCAGGAGCAGGATCGGGCGACCGGCCGGCGGGCCGTCAGGAAGGCCTCTCACGACCTCAAGCCTACGGACGCCGCCGGCTCGTGACGTTGGTCCGGCGCCAGTGCCGCGTAGCATCTGAGGTTCGATGAGCAACCCGTCCAACGGCGCCGCTCGGCCCGAGGCGAGGGCCCTGCTGGCCGCACTGAACCCCGCCATGGTCGCCCTCATGGACGAGCTGTCCGGCGTCATGTTCTGCGCCAAGGACGCCGACGGGCGCTACGTGCTCGTCAACCAGGTCTTCGTGGGGCGCACGCGGGAGCGGTCGCGCCGCGACGTGATCGGCAAGCGCGCCGTCGACCTGTTCGTCCCCGAGCTCGCCGAGCGGTACGAGAACCAGGACGCGCGGGTGCGTGCCACCGACAAGCCGCTGCGGGGCGAGCTGGAGCTGATCCGGCACGTCGGCGGGGCGCCCGGCTGGTTCCTCACCTCAAAGCTGCCCCTGCACGACGAGTCCGGCGCCTACGTGGGCCTCGTGTCCGTGTCGCAGGACCTTCGCTCCGGCGACGCTGACGACGCGACGATCCAGGCCATGGCCCGGCTGCGTGGCGCCGTCGAGGACCTGCTCGAACGCGGCGAGGTGCCCTCGGTGGCCGACCTCGCCGCGCTCGCCGACTGCACCCCGGCGTCCCTGGACCGGCGGGTGCGCCGGGTCTTCGGCCTCTCGCCGCGCCAGCTTGTGCTGCGGCTCCGGGTCGACCGGGCGGCACACCTGCTGACGACGTCCGCCGTGCCGCTCGCGGACGTCGCGACCGCCGCGGGCTTCTACGACCAGCCGTCGTTCACGCGCACGTTCGCGCGGCTGACCGGCGAGACGCCGTCGTCGTTCCGGAGCCGGTCGCGGCGCGCCTGAGCCGGAGCGGAAGCGCAGGCACGGGCGCCAACGAGCAGAGCTTGACAGGCGCCGCGACCGGCCCGGACCGCCGTCAGCGGGACAGCCGCCGGTAGGCGCGCGCGGTCAAGGGCACGAACACCAGCGTGAGCGCGGCCGGCCACAGCACCGCCAGCAGGAGGGCATGGTCGGCGAGGACCCCGCCGGTGATGCCGGTCGGGTTGCCGAACAGCTCGCGGCACGCGGCCGCCGTCGCGGAGATCGGGTTCCACTGCGCCAGGAAGGCCAGCCACGTGGGCATCGACTCGGGGGCCACCAGCACGTTGGACAGGAAGCCGATGGGCCACACCAGGATCTGCACCGCCGTCACGCCGCCCTCCCCGCGGAACGAGAGCCCGAGGAACACGCCGAGCACGAGCATCCCGAACCGCAGCCACAACAGCAGCACGACGGCGAGCACCGTGGCGCCCAGGCTGCCGGACGCGCGCCACCCGATCAGCAGCCCGCCCACCATGAGCACCGCCAGCTCCGCCGCGGAGTTCATCAGGTCGGCGCCCGCCCGGCCGAGCGGCACCGCGGCGCCGCTGATCGGCAGGGACCGGAACCGGTCGGTGACACCCTTCTTGGAGTCGTTGGCGATGGCGCTCATCGTGGCCTCGATGCCGAACATCATCGACAGCGCGAAGATCCCCGGCATCAGGTAGGGCAGGTAGTCCCCGCCCCCGGGCAGGTCGATCGCGCCGCCCATGAGGTAACCGAAGACCAGCACGAGCATTATCGAGAACGCGATCCCGAAGATCGGCGTCCACGGCTCCCGCTGCCAGTGCTTGAGGTCGCGCAGGGTGATCACCCAGCTCTGCCGCAGGGTGGCGGCTACGGCGTTCATCGGTGGGCTCCTTCGGGTCGGGCGGTCTGGGGCGCGAGTGCGGACGGTGTGCTCGCGGGCAGCGCGGGCAGCGCGGACGGCGCGGGCGCGGCGGTGAGGTCCAGGAACACCTCGTCGAGGGTCGGGCGGCGCAGCAGGATGTCGTCGACCACCAGCCCGGCGGCGTCCAGGGCGCGGACGACGCCGGTCAGCGCCGCCGCCCCGCCGTCGGGCCCCGCCTCGACGGTGACCTGCCGGAGCTCCGCGTCGGCGGTGCCGCCGAGCGCGGCGGCCAGCCGGTCCAGGTCGGCGTGCGCCGGCGCCGTGACGAGCACGCGGTCCCCGCCGAGGCGCCGCTTGAGCTCCTGGGCGGTGCCCTCGGCCACGACCCGACCGGTGTTCATCACGGTGATCCGGTCGGCGAGCTGGTCCGCCTCGTCGAGGTACTGGGTCGTGAGCAGCACGGTCGTCCCGGCGTCGACGATCTGGCGCACTGCCTGCCAGACCTCGTTGCGGCCCCGGGGGTCCAGGCCCGTCGTGGGCTCGTCGAGGAACAGCAGCGCCGGCCGGCGGATCAGTCCGGCGGCGATGTCGAGCCGGCGGCGCATGCCGCCGGAGTAGGTGGACACCTTGCGGTCGGCGGCGTCCAGCAGGCCGAAGGTGCCGAGCAGCTCGTCGGCCCGCTCGCGCGCGGCGGACTTCGGCAGCCCGTACAGCCGGCCGAACATCACGAGGTTCTCGCGGCCGAACAGGATCTCGTCGAGCGCCGCGTGCTGGCCGACCAGCCCGACGGAGGCCCGGACGGCGGCGGGCTCGCGGCGCGCGTCGCGGCCCGCGACGCGCACCTCGCCCTCGTCGCACCGGGTGAGCGTGGCGAAGGTGTTGACGGCGGTGCTCTTGCCGGCCCCGTTGGGGCCGAGCAGCGCGTGGACGGCGCCGGTCTCGATCTCGAGGTCAAAACCGTCGAGGGCATGGGTGTCGCCGTACCGCTTACGCAGTCCGCGGGCGACCAGGGGTGGGAAGGACACGGTGTGCTCCATTTCCGTACGGTGTACGACTAAGAACCGAGCCAGCCTAGCATCTATTCCGTACGTCGTACGAAAAAGTTACGGTGGACCCATGTCGGACCACCCGGACCCAGTCCTCCGCCTCCTGTGGCGCTACGACGACGGCGCTGCGCCGTCGACCCGGCGGGGCCGGAAGCAGCGGCTGACCGTGGACGACGTCGTCGACGCGGCGGTCCGGATCGCCGACCGCGACGGGCTGCCCGGCCTCACCATGCGACTGCTCGCCACCGACCTCGGGCTCGGCGCCATGAGCCTGTACACCTACGTCCCCGGGCGCGACGAGCTCGTCGTGCTGATGGTGGACCGAGTGCTCGGCCGCCGGGAGCTGCCCGCGATGCCGGACGACCTGCCCGGGCGGATGGCGCTGATCGCCCGTGTGCAGTACGAGATCTGCCAGGAGCATCCGTGGCTGCTGGAGATCTCCGGGCTGCGGGCGTGGGTGGGGCCGGGCGCCTCGGACCTCTACGAGTGGCAGCTCTCGGGGATAGAGGGCGTCGGCCTCGACGACATCGAGATGGACCAGACCGTCGCGCTGCTCGCGGGATTCGCCGGCAGCGTCGTGCGCGCGCAGCAGCGCATGCGGCAGGACGAGCGGACGTCGGGGCTGACCCAGGCCGAGTGGTGGGCGGCGAACGCCGACGAGCTCGGCGTGGTGATGGCGGGACGCGAGTACCCGCTGGCCGGACGGGTCGGCGCCACCACCGGCGAGGCCTACCAGGCGGCCACCGACCCCGCCCGGGAGATGGAGTTCGGCCTCGCGCGCATCATTGACGGCCTCGTCGCCTACATCGAGGGCAAGCGGAGTGCCACGAGCTGACGTCCTGCGTGACCGCACCCGTGCGATCCGCACCACCTCGAACGGGGCGAAGTGCCGTCATGGTCGACCTCGGCGCACCACCAACCGCTTGGCCAAAACCGGTGCGGATCGCGAGTGATCCTGCCAATACACGCGGGCAGCACCGGGTGCACCCTGGTGACATGAAGACCACTGCTCGGCGCGGGAGCGCCGTTACCGCCGATGTCCCGACCGGGGGCGCAGGCGCACCGGACAGCGCAGCGCCGCCGGCTCCGACCGAGCCGCCCGCCCAGCCCGCCGCCGACACGCTCGTCGAGGACGCCGTAGCCCTCGCCCGGACCTGGATCGGCACCGCCACCGGCAGCAACACCGGCACCAGCACCAGCGGATCGAAGACCGACAAGGCCGTCGCCCGGGCCTCGGCCGCCCTGGGCGCCCTCGTGTCCGACCCGGCCGGCCTGGAGCTCGCCGTCGGCTTCGTCGACGACGTCGCCCGCCCGCAGGACGTCCACGTCGCCGCCAAGGCCCTGGCCCGCCTCGGCAAGAAGGCCGGCAGCGCCACGTTCCTCAGCCCGGCTGACCGCGCGCTGTTCCGAGCCGGCGCCCTGGCCGCCCCCGTGTTCCCGGGCATCGTGGTTCCGGCCGCGCGCGCCCGCCTGCGCCAGCTCGTCGGCCACCTCGTGGCCGACGCCGGCAACGGCCTCACCGCCCACCTCGCCCGCACCCGGGCCGAGGGCTACACCCTCAACGTGAACCTGCTGGGCGAGGCGGTGCTCGGCAAGGACGAGGCCGCCGGCCGCCTGGCCCGCACCGTCGCGCTGGTCGAGCGTCCCGACGTCGACTACGTGTCGATCAAGGTCTCCAGCGTCGCCGCGCAGCTCGTCACGTGGGACCTCGACGGCTCCCGCGACCGCGTCGTCGAGCAGCTCCTGCCGCTCTATCGCGCCGCGCGCGACCACGGCGTCTTCCTCAACCTCGACATGGAGGAGTACCGCGACCTGGCCCTGACCACCGCGGTCTTCACCGAGATCCTGGGCCGCGACGAGTTCCGCGACCTGGAGGCCGGCATCGTGCTGCAGGCCTACCTGCCCGACGCCCTGGGCGCGCTGGACGGGCTCACCGAGTTCGCCGGGAAGCGCGTCGCGGACGGCGGCGCGCGCATCAAGGTGCGCATCGTCAAGGGCGCGAACCTCGCGATGGAGCACGTCGAGGCCGCCCTGCACGACTGGGCACAGGCGCCCTACGCGACCAAGCCCGGCGTCGACGCCAACTACGTGCGCATGCTCGACCACGCGCTGCGCCCCGAGCGCGCGCACGCCGTCCGCATCGGCGCGGCGTCGCACAACCTGTTCCACGTGGCGCTCGCGATCCTGCTCGGCCGGGCGCGCGGCGTCTCCGAGGCGCTCGACATCGAGATGCTCCAGGGCATGGCGCCCACCGAGGCCGCCGCCGTCCGCGACGAGGTCGCCAAGGACAGCGGCCGCGTGGTGCTCTACACCCCGGTCGTGCGCGACGAGGACTTCGACGTCGCCATCTCCTACCTGGTGCGCCGCCTGGAGGAGAACGCCACGGAGCAGAACTTCCTGCACGCCGCGTTCGCTCCCGTCTCGCCCAGCGGCTCGCACGTCGAGCCCGCCGGGACCGGCTCGCCCATGGACCGGCAGGAGGCCGCGTTCCGCGCCTCAGTGGCCCTCGGCGTGCACTACTCGCCCGACGACGTCGCCCCGCGCCGTCGTCCGCGCCCCGCGCCGGAGCAGGTGACCGGGCCGTTCCACAACGCCGCCGACACCGACCCCGCCGTCGCCGCCCACCGCGACTGGGCGCAGCAGGTCACGAGCACGCGCTCCGGGTACGTCCCGGCGCTCGCCGAGCCGCTGGCGACGTCCGCCCAGGTGGACGACGTCGTCGCGCTCGCCCGCCGGGCGGGCGCGGCCTGGGCCAAGGTGGCCCCGGCGGACCGCGGCCGCGTGCTCCGCGCCGCGGCCCAGCACCTCGAGGCCGTGCGCACCGACCTGGTCGCCGCCATGGTGCACGAGGCCGGCAAGACCGTCGCCGAGGCGGACCCCGAGGTCAGCGAGGCAGTGGACTTCGCCGCCTACTACGCGCAGGCGGCCGAGGCCCTCGACCCGACGTCGGAGGCCTGGCCGGGCGCCCGGTTCACGCCGGACGGCGTCACGCTGGTCACGCCGCCCTGGAACTTCCCCGTCGCGATCCCGATCGGCGGCGTGCTCGCCGGCCTCGCGTCCGGCTCCTCCGTGATCGCCAAGCCCGCGCCGCCCACGCCGCGCTGCCTGGAGATCGCCGTCGAGGCCGTGCACGCGGCGCTCGACGAGGTGGCGCCCGAGATCGGCCTGGACCCGGCCATCGCGCGCGACGTCGCGCAGTTCGTCCGCGTGCCCGACGGCGACCTCGGCCGCCGCCTCGTCACCCACGACGGCGTGTCCCGCGTGATCCTGACGGGCGCGATCGAGACCGCGGAGATGTTCGCGTCCTGGCGCCCCGAGCTCCCGGTGCTCGCGGAGACGTCGGGCAAGAACGCGATAGTCGTGACGCCGTCGGCGGACCTCGACCTGGCCGTCGCCGACGTGGTGCGCTCGGCGTTCGGGCACGCGGGGCAGAAGTGCTCCGCGGCGTCGCTCGTGATCCTCGTCGGCTCGGTGGGCGACCCGCGCACCGTGACGGGGGAGCGGTTCCGCCGCCAGCTCGTCGACGCCGTGTCCTCGCTCGCCGTGGGGCCCGCGACCGACCTGGCCACCGTGATGGGGCCGCTCACGGAGCCCGCGCAGGGCAAGCTGCTGCACGCCCTGACCACGCTGGAGCAGGGCGAGAGCTGGCTCGTCCGCCCGCGCCGCCTCGACGCGGTGGCGCAGGAGGCGGGCCTCGGCAAGGGCCGCCTGTGGACGCCCGGCGTGCGCGACGGCGTCCGCCCCGGCTCGTTCTTCCACCTCACCGAGGCCTTCGGCCCGGTGCTGGGCATCATGACCGCGCGCACGCTGGACGAGGCGCTCGCGCTGCAGAACTCGGTGTCGTTCGGCCTCACGGGCGGCATCCACTCGCTGGACGAGGCCGAGGTCGAGCACTGGCTCGACCGCGTCGAGGTCGGCAACGCGTACGTGAACCGGCACATCACCGGCGCGATCGTGCAGCGCCAGTCGTTCGGCGGCTGGAAGGCCTCGGTGGTGGGCTCGGGTGCCAAGGCGGGTGGGCCCAACTACGTGGCGCAGCTCGGCCGGTGGGCCGACGCGCCCGACGTGCCGTCGCGCACCGAGGACCCGGCCGGCTGGCTCGCCTGGGCCCGGGCCGACGACGACCGAGCCTGGCTCACGGAGTTCTCGCAGGCGCACGACCCGTCCGGGCTGGGCGTCGAGTCGAACGTGTTCCGCTACCGGCCCGTCCCGGGCATCACGGTGCGGGTCGGCACCGATGCGCCGCACGCCGAGGTACAGCGCGTGCTGGCTGCCGCCTCGCGTGCGGGGGTGCCGACGACCGTCGTCGGGCCGGAGACGACGGACGAGGAGTTCGCCGACGCCGTCGCCGACGGCAGGGTGACCGGCCGGATCCGTGTGGTGGGCGTGGCCCCGGGCCTGCGCGACGCCGCCGCGAGCCGCCTGGGCTCGGTCACGGTGCTGGACGCCCCGGTCCTGGCGAGCGGCCGCCGCGAGCTCCTGACGATGCTCCGCGAGCAGGCGGTGAGCCGCACGATGCACCGCTACGGCCACCTCCGCACCGTCTAGCGGACCGCCGAAGGACTCGGGGCGACTACACGAATGCGGGGTTGGTTGCGCTGCGTAGACAACGTCTACGCAGCGCAACCAACCCCGCATTCGTAAGCGTTCCCCCGGGCCTCGACCGGCTCGACCGGCTCGACCGGCTCGACCGGCTCGACCGGCTCGACCGGCTCGACCGGCTCGACCGGCTCGACCGGCTCGACCGGCTCGACCGGCTCGACCGGCTCGACCGGCTCGACCGGCTCGACCAGCTCGACCAGCTCGACCAGCGGAAGGGCTCGGACAGCCGAGGGTGGCTCGACCAGCGCGGGAACCGCCGCGCCGTCAGGCCGAGTCGCCCTCGACCAGGCGCGGCGCGAAGACCCGGCGCTCGTCGCGCACCGGTCGGCCGGCGACCAGGTCGACGAGCATGCTCGTCGCGGCGCCGACCATCTGCACCACGGGGTTGTGCACGGTGGTCAGCCGGGGCGACGTCGTCTCGGCGATGCCGAGGTCGTCGAACCCGACAACGGAGACGTCGCCCGGCACCGACCGGCCCCGATCGGCGAGCACGCGCAGCGTGGCCTCCGCCATCAGGTCGGAGGCGGCGAAGATTCCGTCCAGGTCGGGGTGCTCGTCCAGGAGCCGGGCGGCCGCGACAAGGGCTCCGGCGACGGTGAAGTCGCCCTCGACGACGGCGTCGTCGGGCAGTCCGGCATCGCGGAGCGCGTCCCGCCAGCCGGTCATCCGGTCCACGCCCGCGGGCATGTCGAGCGGCCCGGTGATGGTTCCGATGCGCCGCCGTCCCCGGTCGATCATCCGCTGGGTTGCGATGCGCCCGCCGGCGACGTTGTCGACGTCGACGTAGCGCAGGCCGCGCGAGAAGTGCGGGTCGGGCTCGAACAGCCGCCCCACGAAGACGGCGGGCAGCCCCGCCGGCCCGAGCTCCGTCTCGAGCTGGTCGCCCCGGTGGTGCGACGCGACGATGACGCCGTCCACGTGGCCGCTGCGGAGGTAGCGGCCCACGCGTCCGCGCTGCTCGCCCGGCCGGGCCAGCAGCAGCACGAGCTGGAGGTCCGTACCGGCCAGTCCCTCGCTGACCCCCGCCAGGGTGCCGGAGAGGAACGGGTCGGTGAGGATGCGCTGGTCCGGCTCGGGCACCACGAGGGCTATCGAGTCGGTCCGCCGGGTCACCAGCGACCGGGCGGCACGGTTCGGTGCGTACCCGAGGCGGGCGACGGCGTCGTCGACCGCCGCCTGCGCCTCGGGGGAAACACGCAGGCCACCGTTGATGGCGCGCGACGCAGTTGACCGGGATACCCCGGCCGCCTGGGCCACGTCATCCAGGGTGGGTGGGCCTGAGGTCGTCACGCCTTGCGAACCGCCTTGTCTCCGCCGTTGTCGTCACTCGGGTGCGGCTGGGGCGTTGCCGATCGCTCCGGAACGGCATTGGCCCGCGCGACCTGACCGTACCAGCGGCCGGACGCCTTGACCGTGCGGGCCTGCGTCTCGAAGTCGACGCGCACGAGCCCGAAGCGCTTTCCGTAGCCCCACGCCCACTCGTAGTTGTCGAGCAGCGACCAGCCGAAGTAGCCGCGCACGTCGGCGCCCTCGTCGATCGCGTCCTTGACAGCGCGCAGGTGCACGTCGATGAACTCGAGGCGGTCCTGGTCGTCCACGAACCCGTCCGGCCCGACGACGTCGTCGTACGCGCTGCCGTTCTCCGTCACGTACAGGGCGATGCCGCGCGGGCCCGTGTAGTCCTGCTGCAGGCGCAGCAGGAGCCGGGTGAGGCCCTCGGGCTGGACCTCCCAGTTCTGGTCCGTGACGGGCAGGCCGCGCGGGTGCGTGTACGCGCCGTCGCCCCCCGGGAACGGGGACGACGACGGGCGGGTCACCGGCGCGCCGCCGTCCAGGGGCCGCTCGGCGGGCACCGCGGACACGGCGTTGCCGTGGTAGTAGTTCACGCCGAGCGAGTCGATGGGCGTGGAGATGATCTCCAGGTCGCCGTCCTGGATGTGCCGTTCGAGGCCGTACTCGCGCACGTCCTCCAGCACGTCCTCGGGGTAGGCGCCGCGCAGGATCGGGTCGGCGAAGATGCGGGTGAACCCGCCGTCGAGCCGGCGTGCGGCCTCGACGTCGGCGGGGTCGTCCGGGTTCACCGGGTCCTCGACCTCGAAGTTGAGCGTGATGCCGAGGTTCGCGTCGGGTGCCCGCTCGCGCAGCGCCTGCACGGCCAGACCGTGGCCCAGCGAGAGGTGGTGCGCGGCCGCGAGGCCGTCCTCGCGGGACTGCCGGCCCGGCGCGTGCTGGCCGCCGGTGTAGCCCAGGAACGCGGCGCACCACGGCTCGTTGAGCGTGGTCCACACGTCGACCCGGTCGCCGATGGCCTCGTGCATGGTCACGGCGTAGTCGCGGAACCGGTACGCGGTGTCGCGGTTCACCCAGCCGTTGGACTCGGCCTCGATCGCCTGCGGCAGGTCCCAGTGGTACAGGGTCAGCCAGGGCAGGATGTCCGCGCCCAGCAGCTCGTCCACGAGCCGGTCGTAGTACGCGACGCCGGCCGGGTTGACCTCGCGCCCGCCGGGGACCACCCGGGACCACGACGTCGAGAACCGGTACGCCCTGATGCCCAGGTCCTTCATGAGCGCGACGTCGGCCGGGTAGCGGTGGTACTGGTCGCAGGCGACCTCGCCGTCCTCCTGGCCGATCACCGCGCCCGGGACCTTCGCGAACACGTCCCACACGGAGTCCTCGCGGCCGTCCTCGTGGGCGGCGCCCTCCACCTGGTAGGCGGCGGTGGCCGCGCCCCACAGGAAGCCGTCCGGGAACGACACGGTTCCTGCGGCGTTCGACGTCGGCGTCGTCCTCGGCGCGGTCGGCGTGTACGGCAGGGCGATGCCCGGCGCGGGCACGCGGCGCACCCCGGCGCTGGTCTTGACGTTCAGTGTCATCTCGTGGGTCATCCCTTCACGGCTCCCTGCATGATGCCTGCGACGAGCTGCTTGCCGACGAAGGCGAAGATCACCAGCAGCGGTAGCGTCACGAGGAAGACGCCGCCCATGACCAACGAGTAGTCCACGAAGTAGTTCGACTGCAGCGACTTTACGACGAGTGGCAGCGTCGGGTTCTCCGAGCTGAGCACGATCGACGGCCAGAAGAAGTTGGTCCACTGCTGGACGAACGTGAACAGGCCCAGCATGGCCGCGGCCGGGCGTGCGGCGGGCAGTGCGATGCTCCAGAACGTGCGGATCATCGAGGCGCCGTCCACGCGGGCGGCCTCGATCAGCTCGTACGGCAGCGACTCCGACAGGTACTGCGTCATCCAGAACACGCCGAACGCGCTGACCAGCACCGGCACGATGACGGCCTGGAGCTTGCCGATCCACCCGAGGTCCGACATGAGGATGTACATCGGGATCACGCCGAGCTGGGTCGGGACCGCCATCGTCGCGATGACGAACACGAGCAGCGGCCCGCGGCCGCGGAAGCGCAGCTTCGCGAACGAGAACCCGGCCAGCGTCGAGAACAGCACCACGGCCAGCGAGACGACGACCGCGATGATCAGCGAGTTCGTCAGCGCGAGCCAGAAGTTGATCTGGGTGGACTCGATGACGGTCCGGAACTGGGTGAACAGCGACAGGTCGGGCAGCCACTGCGGGACGGCGTTCTGCGAGATCTCGACCGGGTCCGACGAGCCGAGGAGCAGCGTGAAGTAGAGCGGGAAGACGGAGATCAGCAGCACGATCCCCAGCAGCGCGTAGACGATCCAGCCGGCGCGGCGGTTGGCGCCCCCGGAGGCCTTCCTCGTCCGACGACGGGCGGCGGCCCTGGCGGCACCCTCACCCGCGGTCTGGGCGGTGACAGCGACGGAGCTCATGCGTTCCCCCTGCTCATGCTGGTAGTGGCGCTCTTGCGCCTCGACTTCTTGCTCGTGCTGCCCGACGTCGAGATCTGACGAGTGACCAGGAAGTTCACGAACCCGATCACGACGATGAGGAGGAACAGCATCCACGCGACGGCCGACGCCCGGCCGAGGCTGTGCTGGTCGCCCCAGGCGAGGTCGTACAGGTACACGACCGTGGTCATCCAGTTCTGGTCCGCACCGCCGAGCCCGTACACGTCGTACATGCGGACCTCGTCGAAAATCTGCAGGCCGCCGATGGTCGAGGTGATGACGACGAAGATGATCGTGGCGCGGATCTGCGGCACCGTGATGGAGAAGAACTGGCGCACGCGGCCCGCGCCGTCGATCACCGCGGCCTCGTAGAGGTCACGCGGCACCGCCTGCATCGCGGCGAGGAAGATCAGTGCGTTGTAGCCGAGCCAGCGGTAGTTGACCATCGTGGCGATGGCGACATGGCTGGCGAGCCGGTCGCCGTGCCAGGCGATCGGGTCCAGCCCGATCATGGTGAGCACGGAGTTGATCAGGCCGTACTGGTCGGCGAACAGGCGGCCGAAGATCATCGATACCGCTACGGGCGCGACCACGTAGGGGATCAGCACCCCCATGCGCCAGAAGGTCGCCGATCGCAGGTTCTGGTCGAGGAGGGCGGCGATCGTGATCGCGAGGACCACCTGCGGCACGGAGGACAGCAGGAAGATCGACAGCGTGTTGGTCAGGGACTTCCAGAACGTGGGCTGGCTCAGCACGTCGGTGAAGTTCTGCATGCCGACGAACTCGCCCTGGCCGCCGAGCAGGCTCCACTCGTGCACCGACACGAACGCGGTGTAGCCGAGCGGGAAGAGTCCGGTCACGGCGAACAGGATGAAGAACGGCGAGATGTACAGGTACGGGGACAGCTTCACGTCCCAGCGGCCGAGCCGCTGGGAGAAGCCGAGCCTGCGTGACTCGCGCTGTGGTGCACCGGAGTCCGGTGCCGATCGTCGATCTGTCAGAACAGCCATATCATCTTCCGCTTCATCTTCCGCCGCGTCATCGTCGTGTGGTCACTCCCGGTGCGTCGCCCCCGCGTGGCGCGACCGGTGGCCGAGCGCGTCGAGACCTGGGTCTCCATGAGCTCGGCCACCGGTCGTGGCCTTCAGCGGGCAGGCTCAGGCTCAGCCGAGGGCCGAAGCCTTCTCGACGGCCTCCGCCCAGGACTCCTCGGCGTCCTGCGACTTCGTCACGTCGACGCGGTTGAGCGCGTTGGTGACCTCGTCACGGATGGCGAAGTAGTGCGCACCCTTGTAGGGCGCGCCCTCGATCTTCTGGGCGCGGGTGGCGAAGATCTCGCCCACCGGGGCGTCGTTGAAGAACGGGTTCGTGAAGCTCTGCACGGCCTCGGATCCCTGGGCGTCGACCTGTGACGGGAACGTGCCGGCCGACTCGAAGGCCGAGGTCTGCTGCTCCGGCGCGGTGAGCCACGCGGCGAGCTCCTTGGCCGCCTCGGCGTTCTCGCCCGAGGCGGGGACGGTCAGGAACGAGCCGCCCCAGTTGCCGCCGCCACCGGGGAAGACGTTGGCGACGTCCCAGCCCTCGACGCCACCGGCGCGCTCCTCGATCGGACCGGTCATCCAGGCCGGGCAGAGCATCGTGGCGAAGGCGTCGTTCTGGAACCCGGCGTCCCAGTCACCGCTCCACTGCTCCAGGCCGGCCGACAGGTCGTCGTCGATGGAGCCGGTGATCTCGTCGTAGATCGCCTTGACGTCGGTGTTGTCCCCGAGGTCCTTGGCGTCGCCCGACTCCGGGTCCTCGAACGCGGCGGGCAGCTGGTTGATCATGCCCTGGAAGGTTCCGGCGGCGCCGTCGTACCAGGCGGCGTCCGACTCCTTGACGAAGTCGCGGCCCGCGGCGAAGTAGTCCTCCCACGTGGCGTCGTCGCCGCCGAGCAGCTCGGCGACCTCTTCGCGGTCGGTCGGCAGGCCTGCCGCCTCGAACAGGTCGGCGCGGTAGCAGATGGCCTCGGGGCCGATGTCGGTGCCGTAGCCGATGACCTTGCCGTCGGTAGTGGTCGCCTGGGCGACCTTCCAGTCCACCCAGCGGCCGTCGAGCTCCGGGTCAGCGAGGTCGGTGAACAGGTCGGGGTACTGCGTGAGCTCAGGCAGCCAGTCGACCTCAATGGCCTCGATGTCTGCCAGGCCCTCGCCGCCGGCGGCGAGCTTGGTGGTCAGGTTGGTGCGCGCGTCGTCGCTCGTCGCGGCCGTCACCTGCTCGACGGTGACGTTGGGGTGCTCCTCCGTGTACGCGGCGAGCATCTCGTCCGTGTAGCCGAAGTCGTTGAACGTAGCGACCTTCAGCGTGATGGGGCCGTCGTCCTCACCGGATCCTTCGGTGGTTCCGTCGCCGGATCCGCCACAGGCGGTGAGGGCGAGGACGATGACGGCGGCACCGGCGGTCGCCTGGAGCGTGCGGGCGGCGGCGCGCCTGGTGGGTCGGGTACTGCTCAGCACTGGGGACTCCCTTGTCGTGCGGTCTGGGGCGTACGGGCCATGCTCGGTTGCGGTCGCGCGACGTGCGGGCACGTCTGCGTACCGGCGCTGGGAGCGCTCCCACAATCGTGGTGTGGTAGCGCTCCCACGGGCACCGATCGTTGCGCTGCGCACGGTGCTCTGTCAAGGCAGGCACCGGGCGAAGCTGCCGCGCTTCTCATTGCCGCGGTCTCATTGCTTGAGTCGCAGGCCCTCGACAGTCTGCACGGCCTGGTTCCAGGCGATCTCCGGGCCGACGCTCCCGGTGTCGACCGCGGTCAGGGCGTTGTTGACCTCGTCCCGGATGGCGAAGTAGTACGGCCCCTTGTACGGCGCGCCGGCGATGGACTGCGCCCGCGCCGTGAAGATCTTGCCCACCGGAGCGTTGTTGAAGAACGGGTTGGAGTAGGCCTGGACTGCCTGCGACCCCTGCGCCTCGATCTGCGACGGGAACGCCCCCGCCTTGGTGAAGGCCTGCGTCTGCTGCTCGGGCGCAGTGAGCCACGCCGCGAGCTCCTTCGCCTCCTCGGTGTGCAGGCTCGCGGACGGGACGGTCAGGAACGAGCCGCCCCAGTTGCCGCCGCCGCCGGGGAAGACGTTGGCGACGTCCCAGCCCTGCACGCCCTCTGAGTACGACTGGATCGGCCCCATCATCCAGCCGGGGCACAGCATGGTCGCGAAGGCGTTCTGCTGGAACCCGGCGGCCCACTCGGGGGACCACTGCACCAGGCCGGCCGAGAGCCCGTCGCCGATCGCGCCGGTGATCTGGTCGTAGACCGAGCGGACCTCGCTGTTGGTCGAGAGGTCGGTCGGCAGCTCCGTGGCCGGGTCCTCGAACGCGGCCGGGAGCTGGTTGATCATGCCCTGGAAGGTGCCGGTGGCGCCGTCGAACCAGGCGACGTCGGACTGCGCCGCGAACTGGCGGCCCACCTCGAAGTAGCGCTCCCAGGTGGCGTCCTTGCCGCCGAGCAGGTTCGCGACCTCTTCGCGGTCGGTCGGCAGGCCGGCCTGCTCGAACAGGTCGGCGCGGTAGCAGATGGCCTCCGGGCCGATGTCGGTGCCGTAGCCGAGCAGCTTGCCGTTCGGCGTCGTGGCCTGGGCCACCTTCCAGTCCACCCAGCGCTCGGTGACCTCGGCGTCGGTCAGGTCCTCGAAGAGGTCGGGGTGCTGCATCAGCTCGGGCAGCCAGTCGACCTCGACCGCTACGACGTCCGCGAGCTCCGAACCGTCACCCGTGGTGAAGGCCTTGAGCATCTGCAGCCGGGCCTCGTCGGACGTGGGGGCCACGACGTGCTCGACGGTGACGTTCGGGTGCTCCTCCGTGTACTTCGCGAGCATCTCGTCGGTGTACCCGAAGTCGTTGAACGTGGACACGGTGAGCGTGATCGGAGCGTCGTCGCCCTCCGGGCCTGCGGGACTCTGACCCAGGAGCGAGCCGCATCCGGTGAGGGGCAGGACGAAGACCGTGAGCGTGGCAAGGGCCGCGCGTCGGGGGGCGACGGTCCGGCTTCGGACCGGTCCGTGTTTGCTGGGCACTGGGACTCCTTGGTGTTCGGTGCGCGCGTGTCGGTGCGCGAAAGCGATATCAGAGCACAAACTCGCCCGCATCCGACACGAATGTTCGCTCAGGTTGTAGCACCTCGCCGCATGAAACCGACAGGGCTGGAACGAACTTCGAACATTGATTGATAAACGATGTCTGAATTGCCGTAGTTGTACCGGGGAAGTAAAAGGATTCGTCAGGAGATGGCCGGGCCGCGCCGCTCGGTGCGTACGTCAGGACATCTGGCAGGGGCATCCCGGAGGGATGTCCGGTGCGGGTCGGTCAGGCCGTTCCCGTGCGCTTGCCGGCGAGCCAGTCGCGGCCCGCCTCCGCCTCGGTCTCGAGGGTGGTGCGGACCGCGCTGACCGCCGCCTCCTCGATCACGGTGCCGAACAGCGGCACCGTCGCCCGTACGTCACCGGCGTAGCTGAGGCGGGTGCCGCCGTCGGGCAGCGGGGCCAGGGCGGCCGTGGCGGTGACCCGAACCGGTGCCCCCATGATCTCGACCGCCACCGTGCCGGTGCGACGGCCGTCCGCGGCCGCCTCCCAGGCCTCGGCCTGGCGGATCTCGAGGTGCGCGCCCACGAACGGGCGGGCCTGCACCGGGATGATGTCGGTCGGGAGGGTGCGGCGCACCACGACGGTGAAACCGGTGACCGCGGTGCCGGTGACGTCGGCCTGCTCGACCACGCCGTTCACGGAACCGGTGGAACGCTGGGCGCGCCACCGCACGAATGCCTCGTCGGCGAGCATCGCGGAGACGTCGTCGATGTTCGCGGGGAACGTCAGGTCCACTGTCAGGTGCACGGGCTCTCCTCCTCGCGCCGACGGGGCGTGCCGGTGATGGAACTCTAACCGACGCCTTGCGCGCATCGGATATGTGCGGGCGCCGGCCCGGGCCTGGGTACACGCCGTGCACTCAACGGGTCGTGCACGTTCCGACATAGGCTTGGCGCGTGTCCGCGATGAGTGACCTGATCCTTGAGCACGCCGACCTCGAGCCGGCTGAGGTCGAATGGCTGCATCTCCTGGTCGGCGACTGGCAGGTGGTCTCCGACCTGGCGTTCGCGGACCTCGTGCTGTGGTTGCCCACCGACGACGGGCGGTTCATCGCGATCGCCCAGTGCCGCCCCTCGACGGGCGCAACGGTGCACTACGACGACATCGTCGGCTCGTTCGCGCCGGAAGGGCAGCGCCCGCAGCTGGCGAAGGCGATGGCCGAGGCCAAGGCGCAGCGCGCCCGTGAGCCGCGCTGGTTCGGCGCGTACGCGGTGCGGGAGGAGGCGATCCCCGTCGTCCACAAGGACGCGGCGGTCGCGGTGATCGCGCGCCAGACCAACCTGGGCTCGGGCCGGACGCCGTCGCGCCTGGAGCTGAACTACGTCGAGGCGGCGGACGACCTCGTCGCGATGATCCCGCGGGGCGAGTTCCCCCTGCCGAACGCGGCCACCGGCTCGCGGCGCGGGGCCCCGCGTGTGGGCGACGGCCTGATCCGCCTCAACTCCGAGGGCGAGGTGCTGTACGCGAGCCCGAACGCCCTGTCGTGCTTCCACCGGCTCGGCGTGATCGGGCCGCTCGTGGGGCAGTCGCTCGTCGAGGTGACGGCCGACCTGGTGGAGCAGCTCAAGCCCGTGGACGAGTCGCTGCCGCTCGTGGTGATGGGCCGCGCGCCGTGGCGCACCGACATCGAGGCGCACGGGGTGTCGCTGTCGCTGCGGGCGATGCCGCTGACCGACCGTGGCCAGCGCATCGGCGCCGTGCTGCTGTGCCGCGACGTGTCCGAGCTGCGCCGGCGCGAGCGCGAGCTCATCACCAAGGACGCGACGATCCGCGAGATCCACCACCGCGTGAAGAACAACCTGCAGACCGTAGCCGCGCTGCTGCGGCTCCAGGCCCGGCGCATGGACGTGCCGGCGGCCAAGGAGGCGCTCGAGGAGGCCATGCGGCGCGTGTCGACCATCGCCCTGGTGCACGAGAGCCTCTCGCAGACCCTGGACGAGCAGGTCGAGCTCGACGACATGGTCGGCAGGGCGCTGCGCCTCACGGCCGACGTGGCCTCCGCGTCGTCGACCTCGGTCCGCACGGTGCGGACCGGCTCGTTCGGCATGGTGCCCGCGCAGGACGCGACACCTCTCGCCCTCGTCCTCACCGAGCTGGTCACGAACGCCGTGGAGCACGGGTTCGTGGGGCGCGCGGTGGGTACCGTCGAGATCGGCGTGGAGCGGAACAACTCCGCCCTGCGGGTGGTCGTGGCCGACGACGGCGTGGGGCTGCCCGAGAACGGCGACGCCGGCGGGCGCGGCCCCGGCAGCGGCCTGGGCACGCAGATCGTGCGCACGCTCGTCACCAACGAGCTCGGGGGGACCATCGAGTGGTCGACCCGCGAGGGCGGGGGCACGCAGGTGGAGCTGCAGCTGGTGCTGCGGGTGGCCGAGTCCGCGCGGTCCTGAGGCCGGCCGGAGGCGTCTCGGGGCGCTCGGGCGGGGCGTTCGGGCGCGCTGAAGGGCACCGCCGAAGCAAAGACGCGAGCCGCGCCTGGGCGGAGGGGGTGTGCTCAGGCGCGGCTCGCGGAAACTCGCGGAAAGTGAAGCCTTGCTGCCGGGGCCGGTCCCATCGGGATCGGCCCGTTCGGATCAGCCCTGTCGGGCCGGTCCCGTCGAGTCAGCCTGCGCGGCGAGCGCGTGCGGTGCGACGCTTGAGCGCGCGACGCTCGTCCTCGCTCATGCCGCCCCAGACGCCGGCATCCTGCCCGGACTCGATAGCCCACTTGAGGCAGGTGTCGACTACGTCGCAGCGACGGCACACGGCCTTGGCCTCCTCGATCTGCAGCAGGGCAGGGCCCGTGTTGCCGATGGGGAAGAACAGCTCGGGGTCCTCTTCGAGGCATGCTGCGCGGTGGCGCCAGTCCATGGTCACGTACTCCTTGGAAGGAACTACCCACCGTCCGGCTCGCCACGAGGGAGCATCGTCGTCGTGCGTCTGGGGCGCACAGGTCTGGTTATGGATCGTTTTCCGATCCCTGTGCGCCAGGCGGCGACCGACGGTGGTTTGTTCGGGGTGTGTGGGATTGCTGCATCTAGGTTCACACGCTCGTGAACGCTCGCACAAGGGGTTACGGCGAAGTTTCTGGGCCGTGAACCCTGAGGTATCCGTCACACTATTGTGAATAGCCCGCTCACCAGTATCCTAGTACGTCGTGCCCGTACTGGAAGCCTTTTTCGCGCGCCGTGTCCCGGCGTTTCTTCGTGCCCTGATGATCGGCGTCGTGGTCGAGGTGATCGGGCTCGTTGCTTTCGCCGTGGTGCTACTTGGCGAGCTCCTTACGGGCGGTTCCACGTCGGTGGGTGTGAGCCTCTTTCTGGTGCTGTTCCTCCTGGGTGTTGCCTGGGTTCTCGTGGTGTCCTGCCGAGCCCTTCTCGCCGGCCGCCGTTCCGGCCGCGGGCCTGTCGTGACCTGGCAGCTCTTCCAGATCATCGGGTCGGTCGCGGCGATCGGCAGCGGCACCGGGATCGTCGTTGCGGGTGCGTGGGTGGCGCTCGTGATCGCCGTGGCCGTGGGCGTGCTGCTCATGACGCCCTCCGTCGTCGCGGCGACGTCGGCGACCGGCTCCGAGGACTGAGCCCGGGCCCCTCTTCAGGCAGGTCCGTCCCGTCCGCGGCTCCCTTGCCGCTAGGTGCCATGCCGCTAGGTGCCATGTCGCCAGGTTCCGGGTCACCGGGTTCCGGGTCGCCGGGTTTCGGGTCGCTGGGCTCCAGGACCTGGCACAGCACCGGATCGCCCCGGCCGCACCACGCGGCCCGACCCGGCGGGCCGCCCGAGCCCGCGAACGCGGCGGGAGCCCCGAGCACGACGTCGGCCGCGCGCTCGGTGGTCAGCAACACCAGGCGCGGTCCGATCCGCGCCGCCAGGCCGCCCACGGACGGGCCGTCGGCCGAGAGGGCGAACACGGCACCAGACCGGAGCGCCGCCGGCGGCAGCGTGCCGCGCGCGTCCTCGGCGCCGTCGACGAGCACCAGGGTGCGGTCTCGACCGGCCCGACCGGCCCGACCGGCGTCGGGCCCGGCGCCGGCAGCGGTGCCGGCCCCGGCGTCGGACAGCAGGCGGGATACCGCCGCGGCGTCGTCCGGGTGGCTGGTCCCGCCGTAGCCGGGGTGGTGCCGCAGGGGTGCGAGCGCAGCGGTGTCGCGGGCGATCCCCTGCACGGACCAGCCCTGCCGCAGCGCGGCCAGGGCGAGCGTGACCAGCGCGGTGCTGCGCCCCGTACGGGCACGCCCGAGGACCGCGAGGTGGCCGTCTCTCGGGTCCCAGGTGACGGTCGTGCGGCGCTGCCGGTCCGGGTCGTCGCCGAGGGCGAGAACAAGACCGCCGCGGTCTCGTCGCGCGGCCGGCGGCAGGTCCGCGAGGGTGGCCCGTCGGGGGAGCGGCGGCAGCCACGGGGCGGCACCCGGGACGTGGCCCCGCATCCGCGCAGCGCGACGGGCGGCGTCGACCACCAGCGTGGCGACGTCGGGCGCCGCTGGGTCCGGGGCTACGGGGCCGGGAGGGCCGCTCGGCGGGTGTTCGCGCAGGTCACCCGGGTTCTGTCCGGCTGTTCCGGGGCGCACGGGGCGCACGGGGCGCACGGGGCGGACGGGCCAGGCCGGAGCGCGGCGTACCAGCGGCAGCGGAGCCTCGGGCGGCGCCGTGGCGTGCGCGCACTGCAGCAGCACTGGTGGGGCCGATCCCAGGCGCAGCACGGCTCGCCCCGGCGTCGTGACCGGGATGCGTGCGGCGGCTGGGTCGTCGAGCACGTCGCGCGACTCCAGCGGGTCGGTGACCCGGAGCGCGATGCGGGCGCTGACGTTGGCTCGCAGGTCCGGGCCGACGGCCCCGCCCGGACGCTGCGTCGCGAGCACGAGGTGCACGCCGAGCGAACGGCCCTGCGCCGCGACCCGCAGCAGGGCGGGCAGGAACTCGGGCAGGTCGTCGGCCAGGGCACGGAACTCGTCGATCACCACGACCAGCCGGGGGAGCGTGCCGGGCGTGAGCGCGACGACATCGGGCACGCCGTGGTCGGCGAGGACCCGCTCGCGGCGGCGCAGCTCCGCGCGCAGCCCGGCCAGCGCCCGCGCGGCCAGGCCGGGCTCGAGGTCGGTTACCTGGCCGACCACGTGCGGCAGCGCCCGGCACACACCGAGGCTCGCGCCGCCCTTGAAGTCGACGAGCACGAGGGCGAGGTCGGCCGGTGACCGGGTCAGCGCGAGCCCGAGCACGAGCGTCTGCAGCAGCTCCGACTTGCCCGATCCGGTGGTGCCCGCGACCAGCAGGTGCGGCCCGTCCCGGACCAGATCGAGGCGCACGGGCGCGCCGTCCGTGCCGGTGCCGAGCGGTACGGTCCAGCCGTCGGCGTCCGCCCACCGCTCGGCGACCAGGTCCGGCCCGGGGACCTCTGCGAGGCCGTGCGCGCTGGTCAGGGGCACGACGCGGGGCAGGAGGGGATCCTCTGGGTGGGACTTTGCCGGGCCCCGTCGCGCGCGGCCGGGGCCGCTGTCGCCGAGAGCGCCGCGACCGTCGCTGCTGCCCTGGAGCGTGGCGACGGTCCGGCCGAGCCGGGCGGCGCCCGCGAGCAGGCGCGCCAGGCGCTCGGCCCACTCGATCGTGACGCCGACGAGCGGCACGGTGCGCGCCGCGCCGTCCGGCCCGGTGATCCGGACTCGGCGTGCGTCGAGCACGCGCACCACGGCGCGGCAGCCGGGCGGGACGGTCCCGACGGACACCACCAGGACGGCGGGCGACGGGCCGTCCCCGACTGCCGCATGGTCGGTCGGGTGCCGGGGCGTCTGGCGGGGCGTCTGGCGGGGCGTCTGGCCGGGTGTCTGGCGGAGCGTCTGGCCGGGCATCGGGTCGACGACCAAGACCAGCGGCCCGCCCGTAGGGAGCCAGCGGGCCCAGGACCAGCCGCGGGCGCCCCCGCCGACCCGCACCGCGGCGCCACGGACCGCGAGCCCGGCGACGAGCGCACGGGCGACCGACCGGGCCAGGTCGTCGGGTCCGAGGACGGCGACCGTGCCGTCGTGCAGCAACGGTTCCCAGGAGTCGTCCGGTGCGGACAGGAAGCGTGCCCCGACAGCTGGTGATGCCCCCGAAGCGCCAGAGTCCCGGGCGGCGTGGGCCTCCCGCGCCGCGGCCCAGGCGCCCGGCGAGACATGGAGCGCGGCGTGCGCGAAGGCCAGGAGACGAGCAGGGCCGGGCAGCTCGCGAGACCGGGTCCGCGCGGCGCCCCGCGGCGCGGACCGCTGCCGGGCGGCACGCAGCTGTGGGGCAGCCGCAACCAGGCCTACCAGGGCAAACACCGCCAGGACCGGCTGACGAAGGGCGGCCGCGAGGACCAGGGACGCGACAGCGGGGAGCAGCGCCAGCCCCCAGGAGCTGCCGCCGAGCGCGGGTTCCGGACCGGGCGCGAGCCAGTCCGCCGGACCCCGCGACCGGCGGACCGCGAGACGTCCACCTGGTCGTAGCCGGACCCAGGCGCGGAGCGCAGCCCACGGCCCGTCGACGCCGACGACGGTCCCGGCGTCGGGCCCCGTCGCGCGGGCGACCAGCCAGGGCCCGCCGAGTCCGGTGCCGGTGTCAGTGCCGCGACCGCGCCCGGGCAGCGGTGCGGAGCCGGCTTCGCCCGGCCGCTGCGCGCGCAAAACGGCACCCGGCAGCAGCGGGCGCAGGACCGCGCCCGGCAGCAGCGGGCGCTCGCCGACCACCAGGTTGTCGGTAACGCGGGCGCCGTCGACCGTGAGCGGCGCGTGCCGCAGCTCCGGGCGCCGGGTGAGCATCGCGAGGGGTGCGCGCACGTCGGCCAGCCGCGCGCCCGGGCGCAGGAGCACGTCCTCGCCGGGGTGCAGGGTCACGCGCACGGCGTCGTCGGACGCTCGGGGTCGGGTCATGCTGTCCAGCCTCGCCCCGCGGACGCCCGGACCGGGGCCACGACTGGGGTTCCTGTGTACAACTCCGGTTTCCACAGGCCCGGCGTCGCGCTCTCTGCGGCACAACCCCTGGGGGAGTGCCCCTACCCGGGGTCGACCAGACGTACGACCAGGGGATGACACGGTCCGGGAAGGATCAGGCCGACGCCCGATGTCCCGAGGCCGCCCGCCTCCGTAGGTTCGTTGCTGCCGGCCGTACCGGGGGCGACCCCGGGAAGGCTGGTCCACTTCCGGGCAGCACGCAGGGGCACCTTCCGTGCAGGCATCGTCCGGCGCGGGCCGCCACCGGCGACCCGCCCGCAGCACCCAGCAGCCTCAACGATCCGAGGAGAAAACTCGTGGACACCACCGTGTACGTCCCGGCGGAGCAGCCGGCACCCGCGTCCGGCACCACCGCCCGCGCCGTACGAGCCAGGAGCCTGACGAAGACCTATGGCAAGGGTGAGGCTGTCGTGCGTGCTCTGGACGGGGTGGACGTCGACTTCGAGCAGGGCCGGTTCACCGCGATCATGG
>NZ_QBUG01000012.1 GCF_003058225.1 Promicromonospora sp. AC04 | reverse complement strand
GTGGTCGTCTCCCCGGTACGAACATCGATCAGCCACGCCAACGCATCCTGACGGGTCTCACTGGTCGGTGCGACCTCCGTCATCACCCGAGCGTGATCCGCACCCAGCGTCCCCGCGACCAGGCGTTCCCGGGTGACCGGCAGCGCGGTGGTCAGGCGGCGCGCGATCGTCATGTCCTTCCTCGCCGTCGAGGACGACACACCCTCACGCACCCGCAACCAGGTCGTGAACGCCCGCGCCATCCCACCCGACCGCCACGAACCCTCAGCCTCGATCCGAGGCAGCAGCGTGAACCGCACCCCGTCCAACCGGCCCGTCACCCGACGAATCCGGGTGTGCGCCTGCGTCAACCGCGTGATGCTCGGCGCGTCCCACCCGTCCAACACCTCCGCACCGGTCAGACCAGCGAGGTCACCGACCGCCGCCTCGATCCGGGCCAACGCCTCCTCGACCGAGTCCGCGGGCGGCAGACCACCGGGCATGTTGTTCATCGACTGCACCACCGGCCACCACCCCCACCCGTCCCGTTGTTGCCTGCTGGCCTCGTCGTTGTTCGCTGACACCATTGTCTCGAACATTCGTATGGCATGCGAGTACGATCTGAAATCTGTGGATAACTCTTCACGGTGTCGTGTGACTGCCTCCGGGACCCGCTTTAGAAGCCTCAGCGGCCAGAAGCACGTCCGCGCTGAGGGCATGGAGAAGACCGACCTGGCGTGCTGGCCGTGACCGTCGTCGGCCACACCACAGAGGCCAACAACCCAAATCGAGCTACACCAAGCACTCACCCAGCCCGCCGGGCCGCCTGCTCCACGGGATCGGGTACGGGGGCGGCCGCGAGCAGTCGCCGGGTGTACTCCTGCTCCGGGCTCCCGAGCACGCGTGTCCGCGCGCCCGTCTCCACCAGCCGGCCTCGATGCATGACGGCGACCCGGTCGGCGAGCTCGTCCACCACCGCGAGGTCGTGGCTGATGAAGAGGCACGCGAAGCCGAGGGACCGCTGCACCTCCCGGAACAGCTCGAGCACGGTGGCCTGTACGGAGACGTCCAGGGCCGACGTCGGCTCGTCGGCGATGAGCAGGTCCGGTCCCAGCGAGATCGCGCGGGCGATGGACACCCGCTGGAGCTGGCCGCCCGAGAGCTCGTGCGGATACCGGGAAACCCACGCCGCGGGCAGCTCCACGCTCTCCAGCAGCTCCGCCGTGCGCCGTTCGAGCTCCGCCCCGCGCAGGCCGGCGTGCACCAGCAGTGGCTCGGCTACGGACTCGCCGATCGAGTACCGCGGGTTCAGCGAGGCAGCGGGATTCTGGAACACGACGCCGATCCGGGCCCGCGCGGCCCGGACCGCACGGGGTGAGTCGTGGCCGGGGCGGGTGCCCACCACCTCCACCGAGCCAGATGTGACCGGCGCCAGACCGAGTGCGCAGCGTCCCATCGACGACTTCCCGGACCCGGACTCGCCGACCAGGGCGACGATCTCGCCGGGCTGCACGCTGAGCGTGACGCCGTCGACGGCGCGCACGGCGCGGCCCCGCCGGTCGCGGTACTCGACCACCAGGTCGTCGAACGCGAGGGCGGGCCGTTCGGCGCCGACGGCGCCGTTCGGCCGCTCCGGAGTTCCCACGCGGGGCACGGCGGCCAGCAGCTCCCGTGTGTACGCCGCCCCCGGTGCGTCGAACAGCTGCCGCACCGGTGCGGTCTCGACCACCTCGCCGCCGCGCATCACCACCACCCGGTCCGCGAGGTCGGCCACGACGCCCATGTCGTGCGTGATCAGCACTATCGACGTCGACACGCGCTCCCGCAGCCGGCGCAGCACGTCCAGCACCTCGCGCTGGACGGTGACGTCGAGCGCCGTCGTCGGCTCGTCCGCGAGCAGCACCTCGGGGTCGCAGGCGAGCGCCATCGCGATCATCACCCGCTGCGCCTGGCCGCCGGAGAACTGGTGCGGGTAGAACCTGAGCCGCTCGGCCGGGTCGGGCAGCTCGACCATGCTCAGCAGCTCCACCGCCCGGTCGCGCCGCTGCGCGCGGGACAGGTCGGGCGCGTGCCGCCGCAGCATCTCGTCGAGCTGGTAGCCGATGGTGAACACGGGGTCCAGCGCGCCCGACGAGTCCTGGAAGACCATCGCCACGCGGCGCCCCCGCACGTCCTGCAGCGCACGGCGCTCGAGGCCGATCAGCTCGACCGGCGTCTTCCCGGGCCCGCCGAGCCGGGCGCTGCCACCGACGACGGCGTGCCGGCCCAGCAGGCCGAGCAGCGCGAGCGAGGTCACGCTCTTGCCGGAGCCCGACTCGCCGACGATCGCGAGCACCTCGCCCGGCAGCACGTCGAAGGACACGCCGCGCACGGCGTGCACCGAGGGTGTGTGCCCGTCGTCGACCCGGAACGAGACGGTCAGGTCGCGGACCTCGAGCACCGGCGTACGGTCGGTGACCGGATCCGGCCCGGGGCCCGCTACCAGCCCGGACACGGGGTCGGACGCGGAGTCGGGCACGGAGTCGGGCACGGAGTCGGACACAGGCCCCGACACAGACCCGGACACAGAGCGGGACGCGCTGGTGACTGCGGAGTCGGGGACGGTCACGGTTCTCCTGTTCCGTCCGACTGGGCGTCGCGGTACGCCTCCCAGTCGGCGAGCATCTTGCGGTGGTACCCGGCAAGCCATTCCATGTAGTTGCGCGCGTTGACGAGACGCTTGTGCGGGCCGTCGGCGTCTCCGGCGATCGCCAGCCCGTCGTCGATCACGTTCCGCAGATGGGTCAGGTAGGCCCGTTCGCCCGCGAGGAAGCTTCCCCAGATGTCGTCCTCGACGCGGAAGTAGTGGTGCCGGTCGCCGAGCACCGAGTGGCGCTTGATGAATCCGGCCTCGGCCAGCCGCCGGGTGCCGGTGGACACCGCCCCGGCGCTCGCCTTGAGCAGTCGCGCGATCTGCTGCGAGGACAGGTACGGCCGGTCCATGATCATCAGGAGCGCGATGATCCGGCCCTCCATCCGCGGGCTCCAGGTCAGGGCGAACTGCTCGACGAAGTGCTCCGCCGCGGCGTCGAGCACGGGGTCGGCGGGCTGGTCGGCGGGCTGGTCAGCGGGGGCGTGGCTGGTCATGGGCCCACCCTAGGAGCCGGACTCACGACCGACCCCTCGGGTCGAGCACGTCGCGCAGCACGTCCCCCAGCGTGATCATGGCCAGCACCGTGATCGTGAGCACCGCCGCGGGCGCGACCAGCATGTGCGGCGACGTCTGGAAGAACGCCTGCGCGCTGGACAGCTGCAGGCCCCACGAGATGGACGGCGCGTTGAGGCCCAGCCCGAGGAACGTCAGGGTGGACTCCGCCACGATGACGCTGCCCACCATGATCGTCGCGACGGCCAGGACCGGGCCGAGCGCGTTCGGAAGCACGTAGCGCGCGATGATCCGGCGGTCCGGCAGGCCCATGGCGCGCGCCGCCTCCACGTAGGGCGCGTCGCGCACGGTCCGCACCGAGCCGCGCACCAGCCGCGCCATCGTGGGCCACGAGAACAGGGCCAGCACCAGGGCGACGCTGACGGCGGACCGCGAGCCGACCGACGTCAGCACCACCACGGCGCCGAGCAGGAACGGGAACCCGAGGAACACGTCGGTCAGCCGCGCCACCACCCGGTCGAGGAACCCGCCGTAGTACCCGGCCAGGGTGCCGACGACGAGGGCGACGGCCAGCGCCACGGCGGTGCACAGCAGCCCGACCGTGAGGGACGCGCGGGTGCCGAACACCACGTTGGCCCACACGTCGCACCCCTGCACGTCCGTGCCCAGCACGTGCCCGCCGCCGGGCGGCAGGGCGCTCTCGGCCAGGTCGCAGGCCCGCGGGTCCGGATGGCCGAACCAGCCGGCGAACGCCAACGGCACCAGCGCGACCAGGGCGAGCACCGCGAGCACCGCCGCGGCCACCCAGAACAGCGGACGACGGCGCAGCGTGCGCCACACCCCGCGCCGGGCGATGGCGGGTGCGGTGGCCGGGGCCGCGGTGGTGGCGGCCAGGGACTCGGTAAGGGGTTCACTCATGGCGGATCCTCGGGTCGAGGACGGAGGCGAGCAGGTCGACGAGCAGGTTGGTCAGCAGGAACACGAGGATGAGCGCGGTGGACACGCCCACGATGGTGGGTCCCTCGTGGGCGCGGATCGCCTGGAACAGCAGCTGCCCGACGCCGGGCAGGTTGAACACGCCCTCGACCACGACGGTCCCGCCGAGCAGGTACCCGAGGTCGATCGCCAGGAAGGTCAGCACCGGGATCGCGGAGCTGCGCAGGACGTGCACCCCGACCACCTGCCGCTCGCGCAGCCCCTTGGCCCGGAGCGTGCGGACGAAGTCGGTCCGGAGCGTGTCTACGACGGAGCCGCGCATGAGCCGGGCCACGGACGCGAGCCCGAACACGGCGATGACCGCGGCGGGCAGCAGGTACGCCGTCGGCCACCCCTCGCCCGTCCCCGCGACGGGGAACCAGGCGAGCTCCACGCCCAGCCAGAGCTGCGCGGAGACGGCGAGCACGAACACCGGGATCGAGGTCGCCACGACCGTGCCGGCCAGGATGAGCCGGTCGCTGACGGCTCCGGCGCGCAGCCCGGCGACCAGGCCGAGCAGCACCCCGAGAACCACCTCGATGCCCCAGGCGGTCAGGGCCAGAGTGATGGTCACGGGCCAGCGCAGGGCCATCCGGTCGGCCACGGACTGGCCCTGGAACGTGGTGCCGAGGTCGCCCTGGAGCAGCCCGCCGAGGTAGCGCAGGTACTGCTGCAGCACCGGCTCGTCCAGGTGATACCGCTCGCGCAGCTCGGCCACGACGTTGGGCGCCAGCGGCCGGTCGCCGCCGAGGGCGGCGATCGGGTCGCCGGGCAGCGCGAAGACCATGAGGTAGATGATCAGCGTGACGCCGAGGAAGACCACGAGGAGGTCCACCAGGCGCCGGGTGACGCGCCTGGTCATCGGCGTCCGCCCCCGCGCCCGGACTCCCCGGACTCCCCGGACAGCCCGGACAGCCCGGACCCCCGGGCGGCCAGCACGTGCGACATCGTCAGCGTCGCGCCGTACTGCACGCCGACGAGCCGCTCGATCGGCAGCACCTCCAGGCCGGTGACCGCGAGGGCGTCCGCCAGCCAGCCGTCGTACAGGGCCCGGGCCCGCGCGTGCACGCGGTGCAGGCGGGCCGTGGCGAGCCCGGCCGAGGCCTCGGCCGCCAGCGCTCGGACCAGCATGCCGCCGAAGCGCAGCCGGAACATGCGCACCACCTCCTCGTTGCTGAACACCTCGGCGCCGGTGGCGGGCCGCGCCGGGAGCCGCCCCGCGCGCACGAGCTCGCTGGTGCCCGACGCCGTCATCATCGGCACGAACGCCTCGCTTGCCCGCAGGAACGGGCTGCGCAGCGTGAGGTCGGCCCGGGCGTCGTCCAGCAGGCCGGTCAGGGTGGTGCCCAGGTCGACGAGCGCCTCGGCCTTGGCGCGGACGACGTCGGCGTAGTCCGCCGTCGTCTCGCTCGTGTCGTCCGCGGCCGGGTGCGACCAGTACGGCAGCTCGGCGATCAGGGTGACGGTCCCGTGCCGCCGGGCGTAGGCCGCCGACCCCTCGCCGCCGACCATCGCCGCGGCATCGAGCCCGAGGGACTCCAGGTAGTCGTACTCGTCCCGGGTCGAGCCGGCGCGGTACACCGCCGGCGCGAGCCGCTCCAGCGCCGGCGACTCCGGCTCGCCCGTGTGCAGCGGGAGGCCGAGCGCCGCCGGCACGGCGTGCAGGGGACCGATCGCGCCGGGCAGGTCCTCGCTGAGGTAGTAGTAGACGCCGCCCAGCTCGGCGTTGTGCAGGCTGACCATCAGCTCGGGCCGCAGCTCGTCGATCAGGCGCATGAGCGCCTGGGTCTCCGGGATGACGTCGTCGAAGTACGCGTCCTTGTACGCGAACGGGAACGTCCACTCCACCTGCTCCGACGGCGCCGGGCGGTAGAACCCCCTGGCGTAGGCGGCCCGGTCGGCGGGGTCGCCGAACCAGCCCTCGTTCAGCCGGGTCCCGTCCGGGTCGATGCACGGCACGAGGTGCCATGTGGCGTTCGTGGCGGCGCGCAGCCCCGGGTCGGCCACCAGCTCGGCGGCCAGGTGCTGCAGGGTGCGGAACCCGATGGGCTCGTTCGGATGCACCCCAGCGAAGAGCAGGTGCGGCCGCGGCCCGTCGCCGATCGAGAACATGTCGATCGGCTCGCCGAGCCGCGACGTCCCCACGCGCCGCCGTCGGACGAGCGACGGGTGGTCGTCGGCCAGGGCCGAGAACCAGTCCAGGAGCGCGTCGACGGTGGGGAAGTCGCTGATCGCGGGGACGGCGACGGCGCGGGCGAGCACGTCGTCGAGCAGGCCCGCGTCGAGTGCCCCGGTCACAGGGCCGGTCATGCGCCCTCGGCGAGGACGACGGCGGTGAACGTCGGGTTGCCGACGGCGGAGGTGGGCAGCTCCGCGACGCGCTCCGAGGTGACGTAGGAGTACGTCTCGAAGAACAGCGGCGGCGCCGGGAAGTCCTCCAGGATCCGCTCCTGCACTGCCGCGTAGGCCTCGGCGGACGCCGCCGGGTCGGACTCGGCGTCGGCCGCCGCGATCAGGTCGGCGACGTCGTCCTCGTAGTAGGGGATGCAGTTGGGGCAGCCGCCGCCCTCGACGAAGAACGAGCGCAGGGTGTTCTGCTGGCTGGGGTAGAGGGCGCCCCAGCGGGAGAAGAACGGCCCGTCGATGTCGCCGTTGGTGCGGGTCTCGGAGAACTCGGCCCAGTCGGAGCTCGGCGTTGCGACGGCCTCGACGCCCAGGTTCTGCCGCAGCTGGTTGGCGATGGCCTTGTACAGCTCGTCGAGGCCGCTGCCGCCCGGGTAGTAGATGTCGATGGTGCCGTCGAAGCCGCCGGCCGAGTCCAGCAGGGCCTTCGCGGCCGCCGGGTCGTACTCGCAGAACGTGCCGCAGATGCCCTCGGGGGTGCCGGCCTCCACGGCCGGGGTGAACGCCGTGGCCGGGGTGTACAGGCCGCCGTAGACGACCTTGTCGATGGTCTCGCGGTCGATCGCCATCGAGATGGCCTGGCGCACCCGCACGTCCTGGTACCGCTCGTCCCACAGCGGCAGCCCGAGGTACGAGATGCCGGCCGCCTCGAACGTGTGGAGGCGGTCCCCGAAGTCGGCGGCGGCCTGGGGCAGCCGGGCCGCCGGCACGCTCGCGACGTCGATGTTGCCGGCCTGCACGTCGGTGTAGGCGGTGGTGGCATCGGCGTACGGCACGAACGAGATGGCGTCGACCGTGGGGGCGGTGCCCTGGTAGTCGGCGTACGCCTCGGTCTCGATCGGCTCGTTCTCCACGTAGTCGCCGACCACGGCGAACGGGCCGTTGCCGACGGGGTGGGTGTTGTACGCGTCCATGTCCTCCAGGGCGGAGGCGGGCATCGGGTACAGCGCGGTCTGGGCCTGGCTCACCTGCATCGGGAACTGCCCGTCGGGGCCGTCCAGGGTGACGGTGAACGTGAGGTCGCCCGTGACCTCGAGGCCGGACATCTCGGTGGTCTTCGGCTCGCCCTTCGCCGGGTTCAGGTCGTCGTACCCGGCGATGCCGGCGAGCTGGCCGGAGTTCTCGAAGGCGTCCGGGCCGTATGCGACGGCGTTCCAGGAGTCCACGTAGGACTGTGCGGTGACCGGGGTGCCGTCGTGGAAGGTCCAGCCGTCGCGCAGCGTGACGGTCCAGGTGGTGGCGTCGTCGGACTCGATCGACTCGGCGGCCACGTAGCTGAGCTCGCCGTCGGTGTCGACCCAGGTCAGCGGCGACCAGACGGCCATGTTCAGGTCGTAGGCGACGGTCTGCCGGCCGGGGATGGTCTGGATCGGGTCGGTGACGGCGACGCTGATGGAGCCGCCGGACGCGCCGGCGTCGTCGCCGTCGTCGCCCGCGGTGGATCCGCAGGCGGACAGGCTGACGGCCAGCGCGAGCGCGGCCGAGATCACTCCGGTGAGCCGCCGGTGTCTCGGGTTCATGGTTCCTCCACTGGGTGGCGCACTCTCGCGCACGGGGGTGGTGCTCGGGTGCCGAACAGTTGAGCGGACGCCGTCGCGCGGGGTCAATGGGAAGGGCAATGAAGTTTCAGAAGGAAATGAAAGTTTTACGCGGCGGTCACACCGGACCTGCCGGGCGACGCCCGCGCGATGGTTCGATGACCTTGTGATCGACACCGGCGACTATCAGATCGAGGACGAGGCCCGCGTGCGCGACCTGGTCCGCACCCACGGCTGGGCCACCCTCGTCTCGGTGGCCGACGACGGCGCGCCCGTCGCCTCCCACCTGCCGGTCCTGCTGGAGGACACGCCGCCGGGCGAGCCGATGAGCCTGCTCAGCCACGTCGGCCGGCCGGACGAGGTGCTGCACCGGCTCGACAGCGGCCGCGAGTCGCTGCTGATCGTGCAGGGCCCGCACGGCTACGTGTCTCCCGGCTGGTACGACATGACGCCCGCCGTGCCGACCTGGAACTACGTGGCGGTCCACCTGCACTGCACGGTCGAGCTGCTCGGACCGGACGAGTCGTACGCGATCCTGTCCGACACCGTCGACCGGTACGAGTCGGTAATGCCCGACCCGGTCCGGCTGCCCCAGGTCGAGGAGTACGCACACCGCATCGCCAAGGGCGCCGCCGGGTTCCGGCTGCGCGTCACCCGCTGGCAGGGCAAGGCCAAGCTGAGCCAGGACAAGCCGCGCGCCGTCGCCGAGCGGGTCGTGGCGGCGCTGGGGTCGGACCCGCACTACGCGCAGCCGGCGCTCGCGGCCGAGATGCGCGCCGAGCTGGATCGCCGTCCCGACAACCCGACTCCTGGTTCGTCCGGCGGCGCTGCTGGTTCGCCCGACGGCGCTGCCGGTTCGTCCGGCGGCGCTGCCGGTTCGTCCGGCGGCGCTGCTGGTTCGTCCGGCGGCGCCGCTGCCGGCGTGGCCGGCGGTTCGGCGGTACCCCCGGCCGGAGGTGCCGCATGACCGCCGCCCCCACGCCGCTGCTGCTCACAAACGCCCGCCTGATCACCGCCCCCGCCCGTCCGCCGACTGCAGAGTTGATCGCACCGCCGTCGAGTGCAGAGTTGATCGCTTCAACGGGGGGCGCAGCCGCAACCAGCTCTGCACTCGACACCAACTCTGCAGTGGGCAGCGGGGCGGGCGGCGGGGGGTTTGACATCTTGGTGCGGGGTGGGCGGGTGGCCGGGGTCGCGCCGGCCGGGCGGTTCCGGGAGGGCGGCGCCGGGCCGGTGGAGCGCGTCGACCTCGGTGGCCGCACCGTCATGCCCGGTCTCTGGGACAAGCATGTGCACCTCACGCAGTGGGCGCTGGTGCGGCGTCGGCTCGACCTGTCCGGCGCGCGCTCGGCGGCCGAGGCGGTCCGGCTCGTGCGCGACCGCCTCGCCGAGGGGCCGCCCGAGCCGGGGACCGCGCTGGTCGGCTACGGGTTCCGGGACGGCCTGTGGCCCGACGTCCCCACGGCCGAGCTGCTCGACGCAGTCGCGGGCTCCGTCCCGGTGGTCCTCGTGTCCGGTGACCTGCACTGCGCCTGGCTGAACACGGCTGGCCTGCGGTTCGTCGGCGTCGGCTCGCATCCAACGGGCGTGCTCCGGGAGAGCGAGTGGCTGCCGCTGGCCGCCGTCGTCGACCGGGCGCCGGACCACCTCACCGACGCCTGGGTGGCCGACGCCGCCGCGGCGGCCGCCGCGCGGGGTGTGGTCGGTGTCGTCGACCTGGAGATCACCGACAACCTCACCACCTGGTGCCGCCGGTTCGACGCCGGGTTCAACGCGCTGCGGATCCGCGCCGGCGTCTGGACACCCTGGCTGGACGACGTCCTCGCCCAGGGCCTGCGCACCGGTGACATCGTGCCGGGCACGGGCGGCCTGCTGGAGCAGGGGCCGTTCAAGGTGGTCACCGACGGCTCGCTCAACACACGCACCGCCTACTGCCACGACCCGTACCCCGGCCTGACCGGGCCCGAGGCGCACGGGATCCTGTCCGTGCCGCCGGACGAGCTGGTCCCGCTCATGAAGCGGGCCGACGGCGGTGACCTGCGCTGCGCGATCCACGCGATCGGAGACCACGCCAACACCCTTGCGCTGGACGCGTTCGCTGCGACCGGCGCGCGCGGCTCGGTCGAGCACGCGCAGCTCCTCGACCCCGCCGACCTCGCCCGGTTCGCCGAGCTCGGTGTGGTGGCGTCCGTCCAGCCCGAGCACGCCATGGACGACCGCGACATCGCCGACCGGCACTGGGCCGGCCGCACCGGCCGGGCCTTCCCGTACGGCGCGCTGGACGACGCCGGGGCCGTGCTCGCCCTGGGCTCTGACGCGCCGGTCGCGCCGCTCGACCCCTGGTTCGCGATAGCGGCGGCCGTCAGCCGGTCCCGGGACGGGCGTGTTCCCTGGCATCCGGAGCAGCGGATCGACTTGCGGACGGCGCTGGCGGCTTCGACCGACGGGCGCGGCCTGATCCCGGTGGCGGGCGGCCCCGCGGATCTCGTGGTCCTGGACGCCGACCCGCTCACGATCGGGCGGGGTGCTGGGGGTGAGGCGGACGCCGATGTCGCGGCGGCGGCCCTACGCGAGATGCCGGTGGCGGGCACCCTGCTGGCAGGCCGCTGGACCCACCGTGCGCTCTGAGCCACCGAGAAGCGCTCCCGGAGGTCGGCCGTCGAGCGTAGGGGTGTTCGCCTCATGAGCCCGCTTGGAGCGACTACCCCTACGTTCGACACATGCACCATGCCGACTTCCAGGGTGTCAGCCATCAACCCAGCGACTGTCGGTGCCCCTTTTGCCTGCTGCAGCAGGGCGCGTTCGACGAGCGGAACCAGCCGGCCGACGTCGTCGGCGTGACCGAGCTATCTGGCTGACTCAGCCGTCCGGGATACCGTGCGGAAGCCCGCGTTGCCCATCGACGAGTCCGGGGTGTTCGACGAGCGGGCGGAGTTGCGGTAGCGGTTGCAGTACGAGATGTGGCACAGGTAGCTGCCGCCGCGGAGGATGCGCCCGCCGCCCCGCTCTGGGCCCGCCGGGCTCGTCGCGGGGGAGTGGCGGTAGTAGCCCGGGTCGAACCAGTCCTGGCACCACTCCCAGACATTCCCGACGGGCTGCCAGAGGCCGTAGCCGTTGGGCTCGAAGGTCCGCACCGGGGCCGTGGTGAGCCAGCCGTCGTCGAGGGTGTTCGCCCGCGGGAACGTGCCCTGCCAGATGTTCGCGCGCCAGCCGTCGTCGTCCACCTCGGCGTCGCCCCAGGGGTACTTCGCGCCGTCGATGCCGCCGCGGGCCGCGTACTCCCACTCGGCCTCGGTGGGCAGGCGCCGGCCGGCCCACGCGCAGTAGGCGACGGCGTCGTTCCAGCTCACGTGGGTTGCGGGATGGTCGTCGTGGCCCTCGATGTTGGAGAGCGGGCCGCCCGGATGCGCCCAGTCGGCGCCGCGGACGCCGGACCACCAGGGGGTGCCGTCGGCCGGGCCCATGATGTCGGCGGGGTCGGCCTCGATCGCGAGGTGGAAGACGGCGGAGAACCCGAACGTCTCCGCCTCGGTGCGGTAGCCGGTGTCGGCGACGAAGCGCGCGAAGTCGGCGGTGGTGACTGTTGTCGCGTCGATCTCGAACGCGTCGAGGGTCACCTCGTGCAGCGGGGTCTCGCCGTCACCGGCGTTCCGGTCGCCCGACGAGTCGCCCATCGTGAACGTGCCCGCGGGGATGTGCACCTGCTCGACGCCGTGCCGGCCCGCCGCCAGACGGGCCGCGACGGCCGAATCGGCCGGGCGGGCGCCGAGCCGGACGAAGGCATCCCGCCCCGGAGTCCCGCACCCGCAGCCGCAACCCCCGTGGTCTGCCCCGGTCCCCTCGGTCGTCGTCACGCTCCCACGGTAACCGCGCCGGGCGCGCCAGCGCTCAGCCGTCGGCCGGCCGGCGCTCCTCCACGGCCGCCGCCACGACCGGGTCCGAGCTCGGCGTCGTGACGCCGTACCGCAGCAGGTAGCCGATCCGCGACTCCCGCACGTGCGCAGCCATCAGCGCGGCGGCCCGCTCGCCGTCCCCGGCGTCGATGGCGCCCACGATCACACGGTGCTCGGGCCAGAGGCGCTTGCCGCGCGGCTGCACGTCGGCGGCGTAGAGCCACTCGATCTTCCACGAGAGCTGGCGCAGCAGCCGGGTCATGGTCGCGCTGCCGCTGAGCTCGGCGATCCCGATGTGGATCTGGTCGTTGATCGCGACGAGGGGGTCCAGGTCGTCGGCGGCTACGTGCGCGTCCCCGGCGTCGAGCAGGGCGGCGATCTCCCGGCGGATGCGCCACCAGTCCTCGGGGCTCTCGTCGCCCGAGTAGAGCGCCGCCGCCCGGCGGGCGGCGCTGCGGGCGGTGGACACCTCGAGCGCCTCCCGCACCGCGAACAGGTCGTCGGCGTCGTGCACCGGGATGGGCGCGACCCGCGAGCCCACGTGCGGGCGGGAGTCGATGAACCCCTCGCTCTCCAGGCCGCGCAGCGCCTCCCGGACCGGCACCCGCGAGACGTCGTAGCGCTGGGCCAGCGACGTCTCGGTGACGCGGGCGCCGGGGGTCAGGACACCGGCGATGATGTCGCGCCGGATCGCGTCCTGGACGGACACGGGGCGGCCGACGGCAGGCACGACGGCGGCGAGGGCAGGCTCATCGGGCGAAAGCGGCACCGGGGATGGCTCCTAGCAGGTCTCGGGTGTAGTCGGCCCGCGGGGAGTGGAACACGTCGTCGACCGCCCCCTGCTCCTCGACGCGGCCCTGCCGCAGCACCACCACATTATCCGCTATGCCACGGACCACCGCGAGGTCGTGGCTGATGAAGAGGTACGACACACCCAGCCGTTCCTGCAGGTCAGCCAGCAGGTCCAGGATCTGCTCCTGGACCAGGACGTCGAGCGCGGAGACCGCCTCGTCGAGCACGAGCAGCTCCGGCTCGGGGGCCAGCGCCCGCGCGATGGCGACGCGCTGGCGCTGCCCGCCGGACAGCGCGCCCGGGTGCCGGTGGGCGACGTCCCGGGGGAGCGCCACCTGGTCCAGCAGCTCGGCGACCCGCGCCCGGCGCGACTCCCGGTCGCCGATGCCGAAGATCCGCAGCGGCTCGTTGATGACGCGCTCCACCGTGTGGGTCGGGTCGAGCGACGCGTACGGGTCCTGGAACACCGGCTGCACCCGACGGCGCAGGGCGCGCCGCTCGGTGCGGGACGCCCCGGCGATGCTCCGCCCGTCCACCAGGGCCTCCCCGCTGGTCGGCGTCTCGAGGCCCAGGAGGATGCGGGAGACCGTCGTCTTGCCCGAGCCGGACTCGCCCACCAGGGCGGTGGTGCCGCCGCGCGGCACCGCGAAGGACACGCCGTCGACGGCGCGCAGCAGCCCGCCGCGCCCGCGCACCCGGTACTCCTTGGCCAGGTCACGGATGGTGACGACGTCGGCGGCGCCGGCCGGGTCGCCGTCGGCCGGACTGCCCGCGGGCGGGGCGGACGGCGGCCGGGCCTCGCCCCGCGCACCCGCCTCGCCCTGGGTGACGACGGCGGCGGGCGCCGCGGCGACCAGCCGCCGTGTGTACTCGTGCTGCGGGGCACGCAGCACCTGCTCGGGGGTGCCCTGCTCCACGATCCGGCCGTCGAGCATCACGAGCACCCGGTCGGCGCGGTCGGCGGCGAGCCCCAGGTCGTGCGTGACCAGGATCATCGCGGTCCCGCGCGCCTCGGCCAGCGCCCCCAGGTGGTCCAGGATGCGCCGCTGCACGGTCACGTCAAGGGCCGACGTCGGCTCGTCCGCCAGCAGCAGCTCCGGCTCGCGGGCGAGCGCCACCGCGATGAGGACACGCTGGCGCATACCGCCCGAGAACTCGTGGGGGAACTGCTTGGCGCGCCGCTCCGGCTCGGGCACGCCGGCCTCGGCCAGCAGCTCGAGCACGCGCTGCCGAACTGCCGGGCCCCGCAGGCCGTCGGCGCGCAGCGCGTCGGCGACCTGGTCGCCCAGCCGCATGGCCGGGTTGAGGTTGGTGGCCGGGTCCTGCGGCACCAGCGCGATGCGGCCGCCGCGGACGGTACGCATGCGGGCCTCGTCCGCGGCGGCGAGATCCTCGCCGTCGAGGCTGATGGTCCCGCCGGTGATCCGGCCCGCGCCGGGCAGCAGCCGCAGGAGCGCGGCGACGACCGTCGACTTGCCCGAGCCGGACTGGCCCACGATCGCCACCCGCTCGCCGCGCGCGACGTCGAGGTCGACGTCGCGCACCACGGGGGTGTCGCCGTAGGCGACGTCCAGGCCGCGGACGGACAGGAGGGGGCCCGACTCGTCCGACGAGCTCGGGGCGGGCGGCGTCGACTCGCGGGGCCGTGTCGGCTCGTTCGCGACGTCAGCGTCCTGCGGCATAACCCTGCGCTCCCCTCGGGTTGGCGGCCGCGCCCAGGAGGCCGGTGGCCGGGTCCCGGGTCACGGCGGACAGGCGGCCGAGCGCCCAGTCGCCGGCCCGGGTAACGACGTGTCCGCGGCGCTCCAGCCCGGCGATGACGTCGTCGCCGAGCCGGTCCTCCACGACCGCCCCGCCGGGCGTCCAGGTGCGGGGCCAGAACGAGCCGGGGAACGACGTCGTGTGCAGGGCGGGCGCGTCTATCGCCTGCTGCGGGGTGTACCCGCCGACCAGCACGCGCAGCAGGAACAGCAGCTGCCACTGGTCCTGCTGGTCGCCGCCCGGCGAACCGAGCGCGATCACGGGCTCGCCGTCGCGCAGCACGAGCGTGGGCGTCAGCGTGGTCCGCGGCCGCCGCCCGGGCGTAAGGGCCGACGGCGACGCCTCGTCCAGCCACGTCATCTGCAGCCGCGTGCCCAGGCAGAAGCCGAGGCCGGGCACCGTCGGGGAGGACTGCAGCCAGCCGCCCGACGGCGTGGCCGAGACCATGTTGCCCCAGCGGTCCACGACGTCGATGTGGCAGGTGTCGCCGCGGGTCGCGCCGGTGTGCTCCGGGGAGTCGGGCTCGGTTCCCGGTGCGCGGGTCGAGCCGGTCGCGGACGGGGCCTCTCCGGCGGGGTGCCCGTGGTCCACGGCGGGCACCGTCGGCTCACCGACTCCGGCCGCGGCTCCGCCCCCGGGCGCGCCCGGCAGCGACCCGGCCGGGGCGCTGGTCGCGTACTCGGTGCGCAGGGCCGGGATCCGCGGCGTCGGGCGGCCGGGCACATCGCCGGGGCGGAGCTCGTGGCTCGCGGCGCCGGTGATCAGCGCCCGGCGCTGGGCCGCGTAGTCCTCGCTGAGCAGGTAGGCGAGCGGCACGTCGTCGGCGGCCGGGTCGCCGTACCAGACGTCGCGGTCCGCCATCGCCAGCTTCTGCGCCTCGAGGATCGTGTGGGCGCCGAGCTCCGTTGACGGGTCGAGGGCGTCGTCGTCGAAGCCCTCCAGGATCTTGAGGGCGGCGAGCAGCGCGGGGCCCTGGCCCCAGGCGCCGGTCTTGGCGATCGTGTAACCGCGGAACGTCACGGTGCTCGCGTCCTCGTAGGACGCCTCGAACCCGGCTATGTCGGCGGCGGTCAGGACACCGGCGTGGTCGCCGCCGTCGGCGTGCCGGTGGGGCGTGCCGACGAACTTCTCGACGGCCTCGCCGACGCGCCCGCGCCACTCGGCGCGGGCGAGGTCGATGGCCTCCTCGCGGGTGTCCGCGGTCGAGCCCGCGGCGACGACGGCGTCGAGCAGGTCGGCGTACTCCGGGTTGGTGACCACGGTGCCGGGGGCGGGCACCTCGCCGTCGGGCAGCCAGCGGGCCGCGGAGGTCGGCCAGTGGTCGCGGAACAGGCCGGAGACCATCGAGATGGTGGACGCGACGCGGTCGAGCAGCGGGTGACCGTCGCGGGCGTACCCGATCGCGAAGGCGAGGACGTCGCCGAGCTCCCAGGTGCCGTGGTCGCGCAGGAGCAGCAGCCAGGCGTCGACGCTGCCCGGGACCGCCGCCGCCAGCGCCCCCGAGCCCGGGACCAGGTCGAGGCCCTCGGCCCGATAGTGCTCGATGGTGGCGCCCGCGGGTGCGGGACCCTGACCCACCAGGACGCGCGGGCTGCTCGGCTCCTGGGCGGTGACGAAGACGCCCGTCATGTCGCCGCCCGGCCCGTTGAGGTGCGGCTCCACGACGTGCAGCACGAACGCGCCGGCGACTGCCGCGTCGAAGGCGTTGCCGCCCCGCTCGAGCACCGCCTGGGCGCTCGCGGTGGCGATCCAGTGGGTGGAGCCCACCATCCCGAACGTGCCCTTCAGGTCGGGCCTGGTGAGCGGGGCGTTGGGAGGCGAGAACACAGGCGCGGAGGTCATAACACTCACTTACGGTCGGAGGTCGGGTCGAGGGCGTCGCGCAGGGCGTCCCCGAGGAGGTTGAAGCCGAGGCAGATGGCCACGATGGCCAGGCCGGGGAACAGCGCGGCGGTGGGCGCGCGGCCCAGGTACTGCTGCGCGTCCGAGAGCATGATGCCCAGGCTCGGCGTGGGCGGCTGGATGCCGAGCCCGAGGAACGAGAGCACCGCCTCGCCCAGGACCGCCGCCGGCATGATCACCGTGGCCTGCACGATGATCGCCGAGAGGCAGTTGGGCAGGATGTGCTGGGCGAGGATCCGTGGGCCCGACGCGTCCATCGCGGTGGCGGCGAGCACGAACGGGCTCTCCTTGAGCCGCATCGTCTCGGCCCGCACCACACGCACCATGGTCGGCACCTGCGCGATGCCGAGCGAGATCGCGGCCCCGGCCAGGCTGGGCCCGTTGATGGCGGCCAGCCCCACCGCGAGGATGAGGAACGGGAACGCGAGGGTCACGTCGGTCAGGCGCGAGACGGGCGCGTCGAGCCACCGCCAGTAGCCGGCGGCCAGCCCGAGCGGCGTCCCGACGACGACGGCGAGGCCCACCGCGACGATCCCCACCATGAGCGACGCCCGGATCCCGTACATCATCCGGGACAGGACGTCGCGGCCCAGGTCGTCGGTGCCGAGCGCATAGCCGATGGTGCCGGGCAGCTGGAACGGGGCGTCGAAGTGCACCTCGGCCGGCCCGTGCGGGGCCAGCAGGGGCGCGAGCAGCCCGGCCAGGACGACGATCGCGAGCATGGCGCCGCCCACGATCGCCTGCGGGGTGCGCAGCCGGGACAGCAGGCGCCGCGGGCCCACGACGGCGGGAGCCAGGTCGGGTGCGAGGTCGCCGTGTTCGATGACGGTCATGAGCGACCTCCCACTCGGATACGCGGGTCGATGACGGAGTACAGGACGTCCACGGCCAGGTTCACCAGCACGTACCCCACCGTGGTCAGCACCACGACGGCCTGGATGACCGGGTAGTCGCGCTGGAAGACGGCGTCGAGCGTGAGCTTGCCGAACCCGGGCAGGGCGAAGATCTGCTCGGTCACGACGGCGCCCGAGATGAGGCCGCCGAGCTGGAGCCCGGCGATCGTGACCACGACGATCAGGGAGTTGCGCAGCCCGTACCGCAGCAGCACGCGGGTGCGGCCGAGGCCCTTGGCGCGGGCCGTGCGCACGTAGTCGGTCTGCATCGCGTCGATCATGGAGGCGCGGGTCTGCCGCATGATGACGGCGGCCAGCCCGGTGCCCAGGATGAGCGCGGGCAGGGTCAGGTGCACCGCCCAGCCCACCGGGTCCTCCGTGAGCGGCACGTAGCCCGACGCCGGGAACAGGCCCAGCCCGATGCACAGGTAGAGGATCGCGAGCATGCCGAGCCAGAAGTTCGGCACCGACAGGCTGGTGAGCGCCGCCGCGTTCGCGACCCACTCGGGCCAGCGGCCGCGGTAGCGCTCGGCGAGCAGGCCGAGCGCCACGCCGGTCACGACGGCGACGACTATCGCGTAGAGCGACAGCCAGAGCGTCACGGGCAGCGTGGCGGCGATCATGCTCGCCACGGAGGCGCCCGTGCGGGTGGACTCGCCGAGGTCGCCCGAGGCGACCTCGGCGAGGAACCGCGCGTACTGCACCCAGACCGGCTGGTCCAGGCCGAGGTCGGCGCGGATCATGGCGAGCCGCTCCGGCGTGGCCTCCTCGCCCGCCATAGCGAGCGCGGGGTCGCCGGGCAGCATGCGCACACCCAGGAAGATCACCACGGACGCCAGCAGCAGCGTGATCGCCGACTGGCCGAGACGGGCGAGGAGGTAACGACGCATCGCCTGTGCTCTCAGCCTTCGGTGGGCTCGACGAACGCGGCGTGGCTCAGCCGCACCACGCCGTCGGCGTAGGTGGAGATGCCCGCGACCTCACCGACGTAGCCGGTCAGGCTGCGCGTCCGGTACAGGTAGATGATCGGGTTGTCCTTCTGGACCTGCGTGACCACCTGCCCGTACAGCTCGGCGCGCTCGGCCGGGTCGATGACGGTCGCCGCCTCGGTGAGCAGGTCGTCGACCTCGGGGTTGCTGTACCCGGAGTAGTTGTTGCCCGCGCCCGTGGACAGGAAGTTGAACATGTTGCCGTGCGGGTCCACGCGGCCCGACCAGCCGAGCTGGAGCAGGTCGAAGTCGCCCTGCTCCTGCACCTCCAGCAGCGAGGAGTACTCGACGGGCACGATCTCGACCTCGAAACCGCCGTCGGCCACCGACGCCTGGACCGCCTGCGCGAGGCGCAGGGTGTCGGGCGTGTTGGTCACCTTCATCTCGATCTTGTACGGCGTCTCCACCCCGGCCTCCTCCAGGAGCGCCTTGGCGCCCTCGGGGTCGTACTCGGGACAGGCCTCGCTGGCCGCGGTGCTGAACGTGGACGACGGCGCGATCGGCGAGCAGGCCGGGTCGAACCGGTCGTTGAAGACGGACTTCACGAGCTGCTCGCGGTCCACCGCCATCGACAGGGCCTGGCGGACCCGGGGGTCGGTGGCGATCGGGGTGTCGATCTTGCCGGGCGGTGCGCCGACGCCGTCGGTGTTGCCGACGTTGACCGTCATGGCCTGGTAGCCCAGGGAGCCGACCTCGAGCAGGCCCACGTTCTCGTCGGCCTCCAGCTCGGTGAGGTCCTGGGTCGAGAGGGTGTCGGCGACCTGGACGTCGCCGGAGCGCAGGTTGGCGGCGCGGATGCTGGCGTCGGTGATGATGCGGTAGGTGATCGAGTCCAGGTGCACGTTCTCGGCGTCGTAGTACAGGGGGTCGCGCTCGACCGTGATGGACGTCTGAGGCACGCGCTCGACGAACTTGAACGCACCCACGCAGACGGGGTGCTCACCGAAGTCGTCGCCGGTCTTCTCCAGCTCGGTCGGCGACATGATCATGCCCGCGCGGTCGGCGAGGACCGCGGCGATCGGCGCGAACGGCGTCTCGTAGTCGATCTCGACCGTGAGGTCGTCGACCGCCTTGACGTCGGTGATGGGCCCCAGCTCGCTGCGCCGGGACGAGTCCTCCTTGGTGAGGTGGCGCTCGATGGACGTCTTGACGGCCTCGGCGTCGAACGGCGTGCCGTCGGCGAACTGCACGCCCTCCTTGAGGGGGAACGTGACGGTGAGGCCGTCCTCGGACACCTCGGGGAGCTCGGTGGCGAGCATCGGGACGATCTCGCCCGAGGCGTCGATGTCGTAGAGCTTCTCGCACATCGTCTGCATGACGTAGCGCGTGTAGAGCGACGACGAGGTGGTGGGGTCGAGCACGTCGGGCTCGGCCGACAGGGCCATGACGAGGTCGCCGCCCTCGGCGATCGTCTTGCCGTCGAGGCCGACGCCGGTGACGTCGGCCGTCTCCTCCGCCGGGGCGGTGCTGGTCTGCACCTCCTGGCAGCCGGACAGCACGAGGACCGCGGCGAGGAGGCCGGCGGCGGGGGCGAGTGGGCCGCGCAGCCGCGGCGGCGTGGGAGTGCGCACTGGAGAATCCAATCCGGGTCTGACAGGGACGATTGCATACAATCACTCCTCTCTCAACCGGGGTGTATGCAATGTGTTGCAGTCCTGTTAAACCTCGGTGTCTTGGGCGCGGGGTCCCAGGCGGGCGCTGCCGAGCGGCGAACCTGACCGGATCGAGGGGTACGAGGCCGTGCGCGGCCGCGACCAGACCTTCGACCCGATCTCCGCCGCGCTCACCCAGGAGGAGATGACCGCGCTCGACGAGCGCGTCTCCGTGGACCGGGAGCGGCCCACCGACGTGGCCGAGGGCCGGCTGGAGGAGGGCGGGGCCTGCTCTGGTTGGTGCCTCTGGTTCGGGCGGGCTGAATGAGGCATGAAGGCCTCAATGGAGTCATCGGTCTGGCTAGAAGTTATCGGCTTCTGCGTGGGACGAGCGCGAGATCGCCTTGAGTAGGACGTTTGTTCAAAAGACAGCGAGGCCCTTTCCCGAGCTTCCGGGAAAGGGCCTCGCTACTGCCTGTTCACCGCCAGTTCTCCGCTCGAAAGCGGCCGGCGGAATAGGCATTTGCTATCACACCGGGGCCACGCCACCTAGCAGGCCGAGGAGGGTGCCGAGCAGGCCGGTGACCGTGTCGGTGACGGTGGAGATCAGACCGTCGAGCAGGCCGAGGCCGGGCAGCTCGGGGATCGGAAGCTCGGGGACCGGAAGCTCGGGCACCGGAAGCTCAGGGACCGGAAGCTCGGGGACCGGGAGGTCGGGCACGGGAACGTCCGGCACCGGGTTGTCGACGGGAAGGTCGGGTACGGGGGCGTCGATCGGGACGTCGGGCACCGGTGCGTCGATGGGAACGTCCGGCACGGGGGCCTCGATCGGGACGTCCGGCACCGGTGCTTCGACGGGAACGTCGGGCACTGGGGCGTCGACGGCCACGTCGGGCGCCGGGACGTCCGGCACGGGGGCTTCGACCGGGGCGTCGGCCGCCGGGGCCTCGACCGCGGCGTCGGGCACCACGTCCGTCGCGGCGTCGGTGGCGGGCGCGCTGATCGGCTGGTCGGCGGGCGTGTCGCCCTCGGCCATCGCCAGCGCGCTCGCACCTGCTGCTCCTGCGTAAACCAGACCGGCCGACAGGGCGAAGACCGCCCCCGTACGACCTATCCCACGGAATCCTCGGATCATTGTCTTTCCCCTCGAATAGCTCCGTCGAAACAGCGGTGGAGCACACATGTGTGCCGCACCATGACGAGCATCAGACCGGAATTTCATCCTGTCAATCGGAACGAATGGAGTGGGCAAGGAATGAAAACGAGACATTCCAGGATCGAACCCGACGGAAGGTCGGCCGGGAATACCCGTAACTCAGACATAACAGAATTGATATCCGATGTCAGCCTTCATCGGCGGCCGGACAGGAGCAGGTGGTGCGGTCGACGGGAGGCCACCCCTCCACCACGACGTGGCGGGTGGACGGTCGCACGGTGTGCCGGGCGCCGATACCGGGTCCTTTCGGGCGGGTGAAACCCTGGGTACAGTCACGCCATGGAAAAGGACAATGAGGTCACTTCACAAGAATTGACAGGGGATCGACCAACCGAGGAGCCACAGACGTCCGGCAACGGGGCCGACGTCGGGCACGACGGCGCTGCCGAGAAGCCGCGCTGGAAGATCATCGGCCCGGGCCTCGTCGTCGCGGCCACCGGCATCGGTGCCGGTGACCTCGTCGCCACGATGGTCGCGGGCAGCAACTATGGGTACGCGCTGCTGTGGGCGGTGATCCTCGGCGTCGTCGTGAAGATCGCCCTGGTCGAGGGTGCCGGTCGCTGGACGCTCGCGACCGGCCGCACCATCTTCGACGGCTGGAAGTCGCTCGGCCTGTGGGCCGTCGTCTACTTCGGCATCTACGTGGTGGTGTGGGGCTTCAGCTACGGCGCCGCCGCGATGTCCGGCGTCGGCCTCGCGCTGAACGGGCTGTTCCCGGGAGTGGACATCCGGTACTGGGCGATGCTCTCCGGGGTCGCGGGTCTGCTGCTCGTCTGGTTCGGCAAGTACAAGCCGTTCGAGAACGTCATGGCCGTCCTCATCGGCGTCATGTTCGTGACCGTCGTGGGCTCAGCGGCGCTGACGACGCCGAACCTCGGCGAGATCGTGGCCGGCCTGGTGCCGATCATCCCCGACGGCGCGGTCCTGAACACGCTCGGCCTCGCGGGCGGCGTCGGCGGCACCATCACCCTGGCCGCCTACGGGTACTGGCTCGCCGAGAAGGGCTGGTCCACGCCCTGCTGGATGCGCGTCATGCGGATCGACAACGCGTGGGCGTACGTCATGTCGGGCATCTTCGTGGTGTCCATGCTGGTCGTCGGCGCGGAGCTCCTGTACTCGGCGGGCATGGCGGTGGCCGACGGCGAGGAGGGGCTCATCGACCTCGCGGACGTGCTCGCCCAGCGGTACGGGGCGTTCATGGCGCCGCTGTTCCTGGTCGGGTTCTTCGCCGCCACGTTCTCGTCGGTGATCGGCGTCTGGCACGGCGTGTCGCTCATGTTCGCCGACTTCGTCGCCACCATGCGCAACCTGCCGAGCGACGACCCGCGCCGCGGTGCCGGCGGCACGTACTACCGGATCTACATCCTGTGGCTGACGTTCCCGCCGATGGCGCTGCTGTTCCTCGACAAGCCGATCCTGCTCGTCGTGGTCTACGGCGCGCTGGGCTCGCTGTTCATGCCGTTCCTCGCGCTGACGCTGCTGTTCCTCAACAACTCCAAGGCGGTGCCGGCCCGGTGGCGCAACCGCTGGTGGATCAACGTGGTCCTCGTCCTGGTGGCCGTGATGTTCCTGGTCCTCGGCGGGAACGAGCTGTACAAGGCGATAGCCCCGCTCCTCGGCGCCTGACCCCACCCCTGGCGCCGAAGTAGAACTGTGGCGAACTGTGGCGAGACAGAACTGTGGCGAGACAGAAGCTGAGCGCGAAGCCACAGTTCTATCTCGCCACAGTTCTACTTCGGCGTCCGATGGGGGTCAGGCGGTCGCCGGCTGGTTGCGCATGGCACGGACCTTCTCGTAGATGCCCTCGAACGCGTCGAGGGTGCCGTCGACGGCGTGCGCAGCGACCAGCTCCCGGCTGGCCGCGCCCATGCGGTGACGCAGGCCGGCGTCCGCCAGGAGGTCGCCCAGCCGGTTCGCCAGCTCCCGCACGTCGCCCGGGGTGTAGAGCCAGCCGTTCACGCCGGGGCGCACCAGGTGCGGCAGCGCCATCGCGTCGGCGGCGACCACCGGCAGGCCCGAGGCCATCGCCTCGAGGGTCACCAGGCTCTGCAGCTCCGCCACCCCGGGCATGCAGAACACGTCGGCCTCGGAGTAGGCGGTGAGCAGCTCGTCGTCGGGCACGTACCCGCGGAAGCGGACGCGGCCCGTGACGCCGGACGACGCGGCGAGCGCCGCCCAGTCGTCGGCCTTCGTACCGGTGCCGACGATCTCGAGCCGGCCCGGCAGGTCGTCGGGGAGCAGGGCGAAGGCCCGGATGATCTCGTCGACCCGCTTCTCCTGGTCCAGGCGGCCGACGAACAGGACGGTGGGCTCGGCGTGGCCGTCGCGGTTGGTGGTCGTGTACCGGTCGGTGTCGATGCCGTTGGACACGGGGACGGCGTGGGTGAGCCCGGCGTGCTGTGCGAGGAGGTCGACGGCGCGCGGGGTGGGGGCCGTGACGACGTCGGCCTTGGAGTAGACGCGGCCGATGTCCTGCCAGAGCCACTGGCCGACCTTGCGGTGCATCGAGCTGGGCACCAGCAGGTAGCCGACCAGGTTCTCGGGCATCAGGTGGTTGGTGGCCACCAGGGGGAGGCCCGCGCGGTGCGCCGCGTCCACGAGGGCGCGGCCGAGGATGTAGCTGCCGTTGGTGTGCACGACGTCGGGCTCCACCTCCTCGAGGACCTCGGCGATGCCTCGGCGCGTCTCCCACGGCAGGCAGACCTGCAGGTTGTGGTGCGACGGGTACCGGCGGGAACGCAGCCCGTGCAGTACGACGCCGTCGCGCTCCTCGCGCATCGGGCGGCCGGTCGGGGATGGTGCTACGACGTGCACGTCGTAGCCGCGCCTGGCCAGGCCGTTGGCCAGGCTTCCTGCGAACCGGGCGGCGCCGTTCACGGCGGGCGGGTAGGTATCGGCGCCGATCAAGATCGTGCGGGGAGTACCAGGCAGGGTCACTGTGCTGTACCTCTCGATGGTTCGGGAAGTCTCGAAGGGGCGGTACGCGCCGCGCGGGCTGCGACGGCGTCAGGGTGGAGCCGGGCAAGAACGAGGACCCCGGCGGACGCGGCGAACGCCGCGCCACCGAGGAGGAACCAGGTGGCGACGGGCGTGTCGGCGCCCTCGCCGAGGAGCAGGGCGCCGAGGAGCACGGCCACTATCGGGTCCACGACGGTGAGGCACGCGACGACCACCTCGGGCGGGCCGGACGGGTAGGCCTGCTGGACGAGCCAGCCGCCCAGGACCATCGCGGCGACGGCGCTCGCCCCGGTGCCGAGCACCTGCGGGTCGTACCAGGGTGTGCCGCCCGCGAGCTCCTGAAAGATCACCCGCATGAGGGCGGAGAGCAGGCCGAACGCGGTGGCTCCCGCCGTCGCGCAGGCGACGCAGCGCAGCCAGCCGCCGGCCGCCAGGCCGCCGGCGCCGAGTGCGAGCACGACGCCGCCGACGATGAGGATGGTCGGCAGGGTGGATCCGGGGGGCGGCGGGTTGCCCGACGTCGCGCTCACCGAGGCCGCGACGAACACGGCGACGCCGGCCATGGTCAGGGCGACGCCGAGGAGCACGTGGCGGCCGGGCGCCCGGCGCAGCCGGAGCGAGGAGAGCAGCACCGCCACCGGTACCGCGAGCACGCCGATCGGCTGGACCAGGCGGAGCGGTGCGAGCGCCAGCGCGATGGCGTGCACGATCGTGCCGCCCCCGGCGAGCCCGAACCCGGCCAGCCAGCCGGGCCGCCGTGCGATCCGGCCGAGGCGGCGCAGGGACAGGACGCGCTCGCGGGGGAGCGGACCCCCGTACAGGTCGGATACCTCGCGGTGCTGCAGGACTGCGGCGCCGGCGAACAGCGCGGCACCGAGCACGGCGAGAGCGACCGCTATGGCTTGCATGGGCTATACGGTGGCGTAAAGGTGGCCCTCTTCGCCACCAGGTTCTCCCCCGAAATCGCCTGGGGGTTTACCCCCATATTTCTCAGACCCCTCCCGCGACGGTCACCTGAATGCTTAGGGTCAGCGCGATGAACACCGACACGCACCCGCGCGAGGCAGCGCAAGACGCAGCCCACGAGGCACCGCACACGCCCCCGCACGAAGCACCGTACGCGGGACTCGTCGCGGGCACATCTGTGCGCTCCCTCGACCTGGAGATCCGCGGCGTCCACGTCCACCTCCGGGTGTACGGCGACGCCGCCGCGCCGCGACCGCTGGTGTTCCTGCACGGGCTCCGGGGCGACCACCACGGTCTGGAGCCGATAGTCGCGCATCTCGTGCAGCGGCGCCCTGACCTGCAGGTTTACGTGCCTGACCTGCCTGGGTTCGGTGCCTCGGCACCGCTCCCGGACGGGTTGCACGACGTCGCCGGCTACGCCGCGTGGACGGCCGAGCTGCTGGCCGCCGTCGTACCGGAGGGGGATGCCGTGCTGGCGGGACACTCCTTCGGGTCGATCGTCGCGGCCGCGACCGTGGCCGCCGCGGAGCCTCACGACGCGCCGCCGGTGCGGGGTCTCGTCCTCGTCAATCCCATAGCGACGGCGGCGCTCGCCGGGCCCCGGCGCGTGCTGAGCGCCGTGACTGTGGGGGTGCACCGGCTGGCCGCGGCGCTGCCCGAACGCGTCGGGACGGGGCTGCTGCGTCACCCGTTGTTCACCCGCGTCGCGAGTGTGGCGATGGTCACTACGCGCGACCGGCACCTGCGGCGCTGGATCCACGCGGAGCACGACCGGTACTTCTCCGGGTTCGCGGACCGGCGCACGCTGCTGGAGGCCTTCCACGCCTCGGTCGGGACCGACGTCGCCGCCTATGCCGGGCGCATCAGCGCGCCGACGCTGCTGATCGCGTCCGAGAACGACGACGTCGCCCCGCTGCCCTCGCAGCGGGAGCTGGAGGCGATGTTCGCGAGCGCCCGGCTCGTCGTCGTACCGCAGGTGGGTCACCTGGCGCACTACGAGGCGCCGGACGCCGTGGCGCGGGAGACCGCCGAATTCCTTGCCGCCCTCGAGGGCGCGGACAAGCAGGATGAACAGTGAGGGAAGATCAGGTGAAGATCGTCGTCGACTGCCGGTATCTCCGGGTGGGACGCCACGACGGGATCAGCCGGTACACCGCGGGGATCGTGACCGCGCTGGCCCGACTGCACCCGGTCGAGGTGCTGGTCGACGACGAGCGTCAGCTCGACCACCTGCCCGCCGGCCTGCCGTGGCACCTGGTGAGCGGCCCGACGAGCTGGCGCGAGCCGTTCGTGGCGCGGCAGGTGCGCCGCACGGGCGCCGACGTCGTGTTCAGCCCGATGCAGACCATGGGCACCTGGGGGCGTGACTACCGCGTGGTCCTGACCCTGCACGACCTCATCTACTACCGGCACCCCACGCCGCCGCGGAACCTGCCCGCGCCCGTCCGCCTGCTGTGGCGGGCGTTCCACCTCGCGTGGTGGCCGCAGCGCGCGCTGCTGAACCGGGCCGACGCCGTGGTGACCGTCTCGGAGACCACGCGTGACCTGATCGCCGCCCACCGGCTGACCCGGCGGCCGGTGACCGTCGTGCCGAACGCGCCGGACCCCGTGCCGGACCTGCCGGCCGGCCGGCCCGCCCCTGAGCGCACCCGCTCGCTCGTGTACATGGGCTCGTTCATGCCGTACAAGAACGTCGAGCTGCCGGCCCGCGCCATGGCGCGGCTGCCCGGGTGGGAGCTGCACCTGATGAGCCCGGTCCGGCCCGAGCAGCGGGCGCGGCTGCAGGCCCTGGCCGGCGAGGGCACGCTCGTGTTCCACGACGGCGCGTCCGACGAGGTCTACCACGGTGTGCTGCGCGGTGCGACGGCCCTCGTCTCCGGGTCCCGCGACGAGGGCTTCGGGCTCCCGCTGGTGGAGGCCATGACGCTCGGCACCCCCGTGGTGGTCAGCGACATCCCCGTGTTCCGGGAGGTCGGCGGGGCGGCGGGCGCGTACGTCGACCCGGACGACGTCGACGGGTTCGTCGCCGCCGTCCGCGAGCTCGACGATCCGCAGGCCTGGGCCGAACGGTCCGCGGCGGCGCGCATCCGCGCCGCCGGGTACGACTGGGACACCTCGGCGAAGACGCTGCTCGCGCTCCTGGTGGGGTGAAATCCTGGTGGAGTGAAGTCTTGGCGGGGTGAATTTTGACCGTTATCGTTTCGTGATCTAAGGTCGGCGGCGATGACTCGCCGTGACAGCACACCCGCGTCCACGCCTGAGACGACCTCCGCGACCACGGGCAGTACGCGCCGGAAGATCTCCGGCCGGCTCGTGGCCATGGACGGCCTGCGGTTCGGCGCCGCTGCCGCCGTCCTGCTGTACCACTTCACGGCGACCTCGACCGTGACCGGCTACTGGGGTGCCGACCCCGCGAACGCGTTCCCGCTGCTGAACGAGATCACGCGGTACGGCTGGCTCGGCGTCGAGCTGTTCTTCATGATCTCGGGGTTCGTGATCCTGCTCAGCGCTGACGGCCGGGGGATCGCGGGCTTCGTCGCCTCCCGGGTGGGCCGGCTCTTCCCGGCGTACTGGGCGTGCATAGTGCTGACGGCGGGCCTGCAGCAGGTGTGGTCGGGCGGGCGGCAGACGAACCTGACCGAGACCGTCGTCAACCTCACGATGGTCCAGGACCTGTTCGACGTCACCGGCGTCCAGGTCGTGTTCTGGACCCTGCTCGTGGAGCTGAAGTTCTACCTGCTGGTGCTCGTGGTGCTGGCGTTCGGCCCGCTCACGCGCAACCGCGTGCTGACCTTCGCCACGCTCTGGCCGCTCGCCGGCTGGGCCGCCGAGGAGTTCGGCGCCCACTGGCTCGCCGACTGGCTCGTCCCGGCCTACGCCCCGTACTTCGCCGTCGGCATGCTGCTGTTCCTGGCCTACCGCGACGGGTTCGACGTCGTCACCAGCCTGCTGCTCGCCGGGGGGCTGGTCCTGTGCGTCATGCGGGTCCTGGAGGCCGCCGGCCGCGCGTCCGACCTGCAGGGCGTCCCGGTCAACCCGGTGATCACGGTGATGATCCTGCTCGCGAGCGTCGTCGCGGTCTGGGCGACGACGCTACGCGGCAGGACGGCCCCGCCCCGGCGGGTGGCGGCGGTGCTCGGCACGGTCGGCGCCCTGACCTACCCCGTGTACCTGGTGCACACGCAGTTCGGGTACGCCGTCATCGACGTGCTGGCCCACGAGACCACCCGCACGGTCGCCCTCTTCGCGGCGGGCGCGCTGAGCCTTGGCCTGGCGGTGGCGATCCACTACGGCGTCGAGCGTCCGACGTCGGCCCGGCTGCGCCGGGTGGTGCAGGCCGGGCTGCGGCGCTGCTCCGGAGCCCTGCGCTCGCGCGGCCTGATGCGCGCTTGGGACGACGTCCGAACCTGACCAGGGTAACGTGATCTGGCGGCGCCGAACCGCAGGTTACGTGTCGTTCCCGGCGACCACGGGCGGCGCCGAACCGCAAGATGCGCGTGGCTGGCGGCGCCGAACCGCAAGATGCGCGTCCCTGGAGCACCCACTGGCGTCGAACCGCAGGAGACTTGTCGATCGAGCCCGTGATGGACCTGCAACCTTCGGTTGGGCGGCCGCTCCGACGCGCAACCTGCGGTTCGGCGCCGGTGAGTGCGGCTCCAGGGACGCGCAAGTTGCGGTTCGAGCCTTCTCGTCAGCGGGGCGGGTCGGCGACCGCGAAGGGGAGGCGGTGCAGCAGCTCTGCCTGCTCCTCGGCCCGCTTGCGTTCGCGCTGACCCGCGGCGAGCTCGCGCTCGCGGCGTTCGGCCAGGACGGCGTGCAGGAACGCCTCGGGGTGCGTGCCGGCCGGCGGCCCGGGGGCGACGTAGGGCTCGATGCGGCCGGCGAGGTCGTCGGCGAGCCGCGCCCGGGACTCGGGTGCCAGGCGGGCGGCACGGCCCAGCAGCTGGCGGGCGGCCAGCGCCAGCCCGTCCGGCAGGCGGCGCATGTCCGCGGTGTGCGCCCACGACGCCAGGGACTGCGGCATCACGACCGGGGCCGACGGCGGCTTGCCGCCCCGCACCCGCACCGCGTACGTGCCGGCCGCGAGGTCGCCGAGGCGCTTGCCCTTCGCGTTGGACAGCGACGCGATCGCCGCGATGCCGCCGAACGTCAGCCACAGCTCGATCACGCCGATGAGGGCGCGCACCAGCGCGTGCCGGAACCGAACGGGGCCGCCGTCGTCGCGCACCACACGGATGCCGCAGGCGAGCTTGCCGACCGACCGGCCGCGCGACAGCGTCTCGACGGTGACGGGCACGCCCACCATGACCACCACGTTCGCGAGGACGTAGACCACCATCGCGACGTCCTCGCCCAGCACGGCGTTCTCCAGGAACCAGACCGCGCCCACGACCAGGGTCACCGTGATGACTGCGCCGATCACGAGGAAGTCGAGCATCGCGCCCATGGCACGCGTGATGAACGATGCCGGGCGCGCGTCCAGCACCACGCCCTCGCCGATGACGATGCCGTCCTGCACGGTTCCTCCGGTCGGGTTCTGGGGGCCTCGGGGTCACGCCGTATTTCCTGTGCGGCAGACTACCGTCGTGGACATCGACGCCTTCACCGCCGTGCACGCCGCAGAGTGGGACCGCCTCAAGGAGCTCGCGTCCCGGCGCCGCCTGGACGGCGCCGAGTCGGACGAGCTGGTGCGCCTGTACCAGTCGGTGGCCACGCACCTGTCGACGGTCCGGTCGGCGGCGCCGGACCCCGCGCTGGTCACCCGCCTGTCCGACGTCCTGAACCGGGCGCGCACCCGCATCGCCGGGTCGCACGAGCCCGCCTGGCGCGAGGTGGTGCGGTTCGCCGTGGTGTCGCTGCCCGCTGCCTTCTACCGGATCCGGTGGTGGTCGCACGCGGTGACGGCCGCCTGCCTGCTCGTCGCGGTCGTCGCGGGCGTCTACATCGCGGGCGACGCCGACGCGATGAACTCGATGATGTCGCCCGCGGCGCAGGAGGACTACGTGAACGAGGCGTTCGCGTCCTACTACGACCCGGGCATCGGTTTCGCCGCCGTGGTGTGGACCAACAACGCGTGGATCGCGGCGCAGGCAGTGGCCGGCGGGATCACCGGCCTCTTCACCCTGAACGTGCTGTGGCAGAACGCGGTCCAGATCGGCGCCACCGGCGGGATGATGGCCGCCCACGACGAGCTCGACCTGTTCCTCACGCTCATCGCGCCGCACGGCCTGCTGGAGCTGACGTGCATCTTCGTCGCGGGAGCGGCGGGCCTGCGGCTGTTCTGGACAATGATCGACCCGGGGCACCGCAAGCGGTCGGTCGCCATGGCCGCCGAAGGGCGCGCACTGATCACGACGGTCATCGGGCTCGCGGTGGCCCTCGGCGTCTCCGGCCTCGTGGAGGGCTTCGTCACCGGGTCCGAGCTGTACTGGTGGCTCAAGATCGTGATCGGCGCGATCGTGCTCGCCGGATTCTGGGCCTACGTGTACGTGCTGGGCGGCCGGGCCGTCCGCGCCGGGGCCACCGGCGACCTCGCCGAGCACGAGGCCGGCGCCACCGTGGTCACGGCCGGGTGACGGTTACGCGGAGACCCCCGCAGCAGGTGCGAATTACGCAGCCCGGTGTCAGCGGCGCGTACTAGGGTTGCGGCGCAGGCACGACTTGAGACGACACGCGGAGCACGCCCCATGACGACGCCCGAGAGCGCACCCGACCAGCCGGCGCAGCCGACGCCCCCGCAGCCCGGAGGGCCCCAGCCCGCCGGCTGGGGCGAGCCGCCGCGGTACGGGCAGTACGCGCCCGGGTACGACCCGGCCGCACCGCCCGCGCAGCCGCAGTACGGGACGCCGCCGGCCGAGCCGACGGCGCCGGGGCAGTACGGGCAGAACCAGTACGGCCAGAGCCAGTACGGGCAGCACCACCCGGGCGGCCCGGTCCCGGCCTACCGGCCCGTGGCCGACAAGCCAGGCATCATCCCGCTGCGTCCGCTCACCCTGGGCGAGCTGTACGACGGCGCGTTCGGCGCCGTCCGGCACAACCCGGGCGTGACGCTGGGGCTGACGGCGATCGTCGTGGTCGCCGCCGTCGCGCTCGGCACCCTGATCAGCATTCCCCTCATCACCTGGTTCACCGACCTGTGGGGCGGGCTGCTGGCCGAGCTCGAGAGCGACCCGGCCGCCCAGGGGCTGACCGGCATGGACAGCATGCTGGGCGTGACCTACGGCTCGCTGCTCGGCTCCGGCCTCCTGCTCGGGCTCGTGACGCCGCTCGCCATGGGCATCATGGCGATCTCCGTCAGCGACTCGGTCATCGGACGCAAGATCTCGGTGGGCGAGGCGTGGCGGCGCGCGGGCCGGCGCTGGTGGTTCCTCCTCGGTTTCTCGCTCCTGAGCGGACTCGCGATGCTCGTGGTGTACGCCCTGGCCGTCGGGATCGTCGCAGCTGGGTTCTCCGTCGACCCGACGCTCGGCGTGGTCAGCGTGCTCGTCGTGCTCGCCGCGCTCGCCGTGGGTGGCTTCTGGGTGTTCACCCGCACCGCCCTGATCCCGCCGGCGCTCGCGGTCGAGGGCGGCGGCTTCTGGGCCACGTGCCGGCGTGCGTGGAAGCTGACGCGCGGCTCGTTCTGGCGGGTGCTCGGCATCTACCTGCTGACCTCGATCATCCTCAGCATCATCGGCCAGGTCGTCGCGTTCCCCATCGGCGCGGTCATGGGCCTGTTCATGGCGACGGCGAACGACGCCGGCCTGGCCGTCAGCTACGGGATCACCTACGTCATCACGGGCGGCATGAGCGTGCTGTTCCTCGGGGGTGTCATCGCCCTGCTCTACATCGACACCCGGATGCGTCGCGAGGGACTGGACGTGCAGCTGCAGGCCGCGGCCGCGGTCGCGGCGGACAAGTGACATGAGGGCCGATCTGCCCGTCGTCCCGGACCGGGACACAGCACGCGAGTGGCTCACGAGCGAGCTGCAGCGCCCCGAGTACGCGGAGCGCGAGTCGCTGCTGACGCGCCTGCTCAACTGGGTGCTGGACTGGCTGAACAACATCGAGTGGCCCGACGCGTCGATGTCGGGCCCGCAGCTCGGGCTCGCCATCACGGTGGTCGTCGTCGTGGTCCTCGTGATCGCCTGGCTGGTGGCCGGGCCGGTGCACCTCGGGCGCAACCGCACGGGTTCCGCCGAGGTGCTCGACACCGACGACGCCCGCACGGCCGCGCAGATGCGCGCCGCGGCCGACGTCGCGGCAGCGTCGGGCGACTGGCGGACGGCGACCGTGGAGCGCTTCCGCGCGGTCGTCCGGTCCCTGGAGGAACGTGTGATCATCGAGCCGCGACCGGGCCGCACGGCGCAGGAGGCCGCCGGCGACGCCGGCGAGCGCCTGCCCGCCCAGGCCGCGCGCCTGCGCTCGGGCGCTGACCTGTTCGACGGCGTCGAGTACGGCGACCGGGTCGCCACGGCGGCCGACGACGCGGGCCTGCGCGAGCTCGATGCCGAGGTCACGGCGGCCAAGCCCGTTGCCGTGCCGGGCACCGGACCGGGCACCGGGGCAGGTAGCGGGACGGGCGCGGGCTCGGACACCGGCGAGCGGGCCGGCGAGAAGCCGGGGGTGTCCGCATGACCGTGCCGTCCCCGCCCCCAGCCCTGACGCCCGCAGCCCCTTCCCCGCTCGCTGCGCCCCCCGCCCCGACACCACCCGCGGCGGTGTCTGGCGCGTCGGCGAGCCCGGTCAACGAGCCGCCGGTGGTCATCGGCGACGACACCACCGGCCGGTCGCGTGCCGTGAGCAGGTGGCGCCGCATGCGCTGGCCGCTGACGGTGCTCGCCGCGATCGCGCTGCTCGTCCTGTTCCTCGCGGTGGTGCGCCCGCCGACGTCGGCCGACCCGTACGCGCCGGACAACCCGGAGCCGGACGGGGCCATGGCCGTGGCCGAGGTGCTGAAGGACCAGGGCGTGCGGATCACGCACGTCACCTCGGTGGCCGACGCCGTGGCCGCCGCCGGCCCGGACACCACGCTGCTGGTCACGCCCAACCCGTCGTTCTTCGCCGACGACCAGATCTCGTCGCTGAACCGCACGGGCGCGGACCTCGTGGTGCTCAGCCCGGACTACAGCATGGTCGCGGGCGTGACCCGGAACACCGTCGACTCCGTGTACGGCGAGGCGGCCGGACCGGTCCAGCCGCAGTGCGACGACCCGGCGGCGCAGGCAGCGGGCGCGCTCGATCTGCGGCCCGGCCTGTTCGACACGTCGACGACCAGCGACACCGTGCGCCCGGACATGTGCTGGCCCGGCGCCGCAGGCGCGTTCGCCTACGCGCGCCTGGACTTCCCGAACCGTTCGGTCACCGTGGTCACCGACCCGGCAGTGATCCGCAACGACTCGGTACTGAACGAGGGCAGCTCGGCGCTCGCGCTGTGGATGCTCGGGCAGCACGAGGACCTGGTCTGGCTGGTGCCGAACCCGATGGACGTCAGCACCGGCGACGACGAGCCCACGCCGGCCGAACGTGGCCAGGTGAACGCGGTCATGCCGCCCGGTTCCGCGCCGGTCGCCCTGGTGGCCCTGCTCGCCGCGGTGCTGCTCGCGCTCTGGCGCGTGCGCCGCATGGGGCCGCTGGTCGTCGAGGACCTGCCGGTGCTCGTCCGCTCGGCCGAGGCCACACGCGGTCGCGCTCGCCTGTACCGGGCCGCCCGCGCCCGCGGGCATGCAGCGGCCGGCCTGCGGGCAGCGGCCGCCAACCGGGTCGCCTCGCGCCTCGGCCTGGCCCGCTCGTCCGATGCGAACACCGTGGTCGACGCCGTCGTAGCCGCCACGAACCGCCCGTCGCAGCAGGTGGCAGACCTGCTCTACGGCCCACCCCCCGCTGACGACGCCGCGCTCGCCGAGCTCGTGCGCCGACTCGACATCCTGGAGAGCGAGGTCCACCGACCGTGACCGAACCAGCCTTCCCCAACCAGCCCGCGCCGCAGCCCACCGAGCCGAGGCCTGCCCCGCAGCCCGCGACACCCGCGGCGCCCGCGGCGACTGCCCAGCAGACCGCACCCTCGGACGAGCGGCCCGTGGCCCCCCAGCCGCAGGCCGCACCCGCGCCGCCCGCCCCGTCGCAGGAGCTGCGCTCCGCCCTGGCGGCGGTCCGTACGGAGGTGGGCAAGGCCGTCGTCGGGCAGGACGCGGCCGTGACCAGCCTGCTCATCGCGCTGCTGTGCCAGGGCCACGTGCTCCTGGAGGGTGTGCCCGGCGTCGCCAAGACGCTGCTGGTCCGCACCCTCGCGGCGGCCCTGAACCTGGACACCAAGCGCGTCCAGTTCACGCCCGACCTCATGCCGGGCGACGTGACGGGCTCGCTCGTCTACGACGCGCGCACCGCCGAGTTCTCGTTCCGCGAGGGCCCCGTGTTCACCAACCTGGTGCTGGCGGACGAGATCAACCGCACGCCCCCCAAGACCCAGGCGTCGCTGCTGGAGGCGATGGAGGAGCGGCAGGTTTCGGTGGACGGCACGCCCCGCCCGCTGCCCGACCCGTTCCTGGTGATCGCCACCCAGAACCCCGTCGAGTACGAGGGCACCTACTCGCTGCCCGAGGCCCAGCTCGACCGGTTCCTGCTCAAGCTCGTGCTGCCGCTGCCCGAGCGCGACCAGGAGATCGAGGTCCTGGCCCGGCACGCCGCGGGCTTCGACCCGCGCAACCTCGCGGCCGCCGGCATCACCCCCGTGGCCGACGCCCAGGTCCTGGAGCGGGCCCGCGCCGAGGTGGCCCGCGTCCAGGTGTCGCGCGAGGTGCTCGGCTATGCCGTGGACGTCTGCCGGGCCACCCGCTTCTCGCCGTCGCTCTCGCTCGGCGTCTCGCCGCGTGGCGCCACCGCGCTGCTGCGCACCGCGCGGGCGTGGGCGTGGCTGTCGGGACGCTCGTTCGTGACCCCCGACGACATCAAGGCGCTCGCCCACCCGACGCTGCGGCACCGCGTGCAGCTGCGCGCCGAGGCCGAGCTCGAGGGCGTCACCGCCGAGGGCGTGCTGGACACGGTGCTGGCCTCCGTGCCCGTGCCGCGCTGAGGCCCGCATGGTCGTGACGTGGCGGGCCGCCGCCCTGATGGGCCTCGGCGTGATACCCGTGCTGTTCCTGCCGGCCAACGGGACGGTGCTGGTCTGGGCGACGGTTGTGATCCTGGCGTGCGTGGCCGACGTCGTCCTGGCGGCCTCGCCGCGACGGGTCGCCGTGCAGCGGCGGGTACCGGCGTCGGTCCGGCTGCGCTCCGAGGCCACCAGTGAGCTCGTGGTGCGCAACGCGTCCGGCCGGCGCCTGCGTGCAGTGGTCCGGGACGCGTGGGGCCCGTCTGCGGGCGCGGGTCCGGGGCGGGGGAGCGGTGAGCGGGTGCGTCCGGCGTCGGGCGGGCCCGGTCGCCACCACGTGGACCTGCCCGACGGCGAGGCCGCGCGCCTGCCCACCACGCTCGTGCCCGAGCGGCGCGGCGACCGGGCGGCGGGCGGCGTGACGATCCGGAGCCTCGGCCCGCTGGGCCTGGCGGGCCGCCAGGTGACGCTGCCCGTGCCGGGCCGCCTGCGCGTGCTGCCGGAGTTCGCCAGCCGCAAGCACCTGCCGTCGCGCCTGGCGCGGCTGCGGGAGATGGACGGCCGCGCAGCGGTGCAGATCCGCGGCGAGGGCACGGAGTTCGACTCGCTGCGGGAGTACGTGGTGGGCGACGACGTCCGCTCGATCGACTGGCGCGCCACGGCCCGCCGCCGCGAGGTGGTGGTCCGCACGTGGCGCCCCGAGCGGGACCGGCGCGTGCTGATCGTGCTGGACACCGGGCGCACGTCCGCCGCCCGCGTGGGCGCCGCGGACTCGACCGGCGCGCCGCGCCTGGACGCCAGCATCGAGGCGGCGCTGCTGCTCGCCGCGCTGGCCGGGCACGCGGGCGACCGGGTGGAGCTCGTGGCGTTCGACCGCACGGTGCGCTCGCGCGTGGCGGGCGCGGCCGGGCCGCGGCTCATGCCCGCCATGGCGGAGTCGCTGGCGACCGTCGACCCGGTGCTGCTGGAGACGGACTGGCCGGGCGTGGTGGCGCAGGTGCGCACCCGCATGACGCAGCGCGCGCTCGTGGTGCTGCTCACGACCCTCGACCCCGCCGCGGTGGAGAACGGCCTGCTGCCGGTGGTGGACCAGCTCGCCCGCGACCACACGGTGGTCGTCGCCTCCGTCGCCGACGAGGAGGTCGCCGGGCTGCGCGCCGGCCGCGAGACGGTCGCCGAGGTGTACGACGCCGCGGCCGCCGCGCGCGGTGACCTGGAGCGCACTGCAGTCACCACGATGCTGCGGCGCTACGGGGCCGACGTCGTCGAGGCGCTGCCGGACGACCTGGCGCCGCGGCTCGCCGACGAGTACCTGGCGCTCAAGGCGGCGGGCCGGCTCTGACCGGACCGGGACGGTAGCCGCCGGCCGCGACCAGTCGCGACATAGCCGGCCGCAACGCAGCCGGCCGCAAACGCAAGAGCGCCCGGCCGCACGACGCGGCCGGGCGCTCCTCACCTATGAGGCTGCCTCAGTTGTTGGTCGAGACGGCGAGCCGGTGCACCGCGCTGTCGAAGTGCGGCGACCCGATGGACCGGTTCTGCGGGGTCCCGTACGAGGTGACCCCTCGGATGTACCCCAGGCGGGTGGTGTTGTTGTAGTGCCACACCCACGGTCCGCCGGAGGACCCCGGACCGAAGTTGCACCCGCTGATCAGCGAGGTGCGTGCTGCGACGCCGCTCTTGCGCGTCATGCCCGTGCAGCCCCACATCGCCTGACCGTCGGACAGGTTCGACGGGTAGCCGAAGACCGCCACGGGCCAGCGGTAGTACTGGTCGATCTTCATCCCGTTGCCGCCGACCGCCGCGACCACGCGCTGGCCCTGCCCGTTCGCGTACGTCGTGATCATCCCGACGTCGCGGTACCAGCCCTGGTCGGTTCCGCCCTTCTCGATCCAGGTCCGGAAGGTGTGCAACGTGCGGGCCTGGAACGTCCCGTGGGGCGTCTTGTTGACCGCCTCGCCCCTGAAGTCCGGCACGAAGACCAGGTTGCTGCGCCAGGTGCCGCCCCGCCCGCTGTGCACGCAGTGCCCCGCGGTGATGACGACCCGCTTGGACTTGGTGTTGAGCGTCGCGGCAGAGCAGTAGCTCCCGCTCCCGTACCCGCCGATGAAGAGCTTGCCGTTGCTGATCGGCCACCGGTTGATCGCGTTGGTCTGTGCGCCGTCCGCGCTCTCGGGCGCCACCGGGCGGGCGACGATCGTGCCGTCCTGGGCGGTGCTGCCGCCGGCGCTGCTCGGCAGGCTGTCTGCCGGCGCCGCCGTCGTGCCCGAGGCGAGGTCTGCCGCGAGGTTCTGCGCCATCTTCTGGACGAGCGCGGGATCCCCCGGAGCGTCCAGCGGCTTCGCAGCGGCCATCCGCTCCGGCGTCCAGTACGCCAGCACGGCCGGGTCCCCACCCTCTGCCTCGACCTGCTGCATCTCCTTGGCCGAGTAGGTGCGGGCCGAGGCGCCGTCCGTCTTCAGCACAGGTGCGACGGCCGAGACGATCTCGGTGCCGGTGGCGGCCACCCCGGCCGCTTCGGCCGGCGCGCCGCTGTCGCTCGCGCCCCAGGCCGTCGGGACGCAGATCACCGTCGCGGTGACGGTGACGGCGGCTGCCATTGCCGCCAGGCGCGCCCTCTGAATTCTGCCCACTTGATCTCTCCTGTCCGCCCTATGACCGGTTTATCCGATCTGTCGGCAATTGGGGAGAGCGTAGCCAAGATCCTTGGGAGGGGTCCCGGATAATGGCTGGTCGGCTGACCGGCTGACGGCCGGCCGGCGGTCACACCCCGAGGTGCCGCAGCACGGCCAGTACTCGGCGGTGGTCCGCGGCGTCCTGCGGCAGGTCGAGCTTGGTGAAGATGGCGGCGACGTTCTTCTCGACCGCCCCGTACGACAGGTGCAGCAGATCGGCGATCGCCCCGTTGGACCGGCCCTGCGCCATCAGGCCCAGCACCTCGCGCTCGCGCGCCGACAGGCGCTCCAGGTCGGTGTCCTGGCGGGCGGCGCCCATGAGCTGCGAGACCACCTCGGGGTCCAGCACCGTCGCGCCGCGCGCCACGCGCCCGAGCGCGTCGACGAAGTCCCGCACATCGGCCACCCGGTCCTTGAGCAGATAGCCGACGCCGCGCGCGTCGCCGGCCAGGAGCCGGCTCGCGTACCGGGTCTCCACGTACTGCGAGAACAGCAGCACCGGCAGGCCCGGATGCCGGGTCCGTAGCCCCAGCACGGCCTGCAGGCCCTCGTCCGTGAAGCTGGGCGGCATGCGGATGTCCGCGACGACGACGTCGGGCAGCGACTCCTTGCGCACGAGGCGCGCGACCTCACGCTCCAGGGCGGCGCCGTCGCCGACGGTGGTCACGGTGTGGCCCCGGCGCGTCAGGAGCGCCGCGAGGCCGTCGCGCAGGATCGCCGAGTCCTCGGCGAGGAGCACGCGCAGTCCGTCGCCCGACGGCGGATCGGTCGGCCCGGTCATGTACGGTCGGCCGGTCTCGTGGTCGGCAGGATCACGGTCACCACCGTAGGCCCACCTGCGGGGCTGGACAGGTCGAACCTGCCGTCGACCGACCGCACGCGCTCGGCCAGGCCGGCCAGGCCGGAGCGGAGCCCCGAACCGTCGGGCGGCACGACCACCGCGCCGCCGCGGCCGTCGTCGCGCACCCGGATCCGGACGGCGCTGCCGGTGTCGCCGATGGGCTCGACCAGGACGTATACCCCGGTGGCGCGGGCGTGCTTGGCCGCGTTGGTGACGAGCTCGGCGACGGTGAAGTAGGCGATCGACTCGAGGGCCGGCGCGAGGCGGCCGTCCGCCTCGACGTCCGGGTCCACGTCCACGGTGACCGGCAGGGCCGACCGCGCGGCCAGGGTCTCGAGCGCGACGGTCAGACCGCTGTCCAGCGCGGGCGGGTGGATGCCCCGCGCCAGCTCGCGCAGCTCCGTGAGGGCCTCCTTGGTGGAGGAGTGGGCGGTGTCGACGAGCTCGGCGGCCTGGGTGACGTCGCCGCCGCCGGCCAGGTGCTCGCGTGCCTCGCCGAGCTGCATGGCGACGGCGACCAGGCGGGCCTGCGTGCCGTCGTGCAGGTCGCGCTCGATGCTGCGCAGGCGGGCGTCGGCGTCGTCCACCGCGCCGGTGCGGGACCGCTCCAGCTCGGCGACGCGCAGGCTCGCCCGGGTGGGGCTCAGCAGGCCGACGGTCAGCGCCCGGAAGAGCAGCGTGAACATCCGCGTGATCCACGGCCAGCCAAAGAGCAGCAGCAGGCCCACGAGCGCGGCGAGGGCGAGGCGCTGGGGCGTGTCCAGGAAGTAGGACGAGCCGAACTGCGCGCCGCGGTGCAGCTCGCCGTCGGACCCGATCTGCTCCGGCAGGAACCGGTACCAGAACCAGTAGGTCAGGCCGCCCAGGCCGGTGGAGAGGAACGTGATGCTCGTGACGAAGGAGACGATGGCGAGGGGGAACGTGACGAGCATGAAGAGCAGGGCGCGCCACCCGGTCGCGTCGCCGAGCATGGAGCCCAAGGTGCGCCAGAAGCCGCGTGGCCGGACGTAGCCGGCGGGCACGGCGACGTCGACGTCGAGCAGGTCGTGGGCGAGGCCGCGGTAGACCGAGCCCCAGCCGCGCCCGCCGAGCACGACGGCGCCGGCCACGAACAGCCCGACCACGGTGACGGCGATGCCGGCGCCGAAGCTCACGGCGAAGACCGTGTAGGCGAAGGCGAACGGGGCGAGCAGGAGCATCAGGGTCAGGTAGCCCTGCTCCCGCCAGGTGCGGCCCGCGAAGGGGGCGGTCAGGAAGCTTGGACCGGGCTGGGCGGCCGCACCGGCGGGGCCGTCCGCGAACCGGTCGACAGTCATGGTTGTCATGGTGCCAGGTTCGCCCCTGGCGGGGCGGCGGCGACATGGTGCCGGCCGCCACGTCCGACGGGGGTTGTCCCCCGTGGCGGTCCGGTCCGCCCGGGCGGGTGAATCTGCCGCGAAACGCCAGGGCACGGGCCGTAAGGCCGGGTTTACTGGACCGGCCTGGCACACTGGAGGGCATGAAGGTACGAGTTCTCGTCGTCGATGACGACACCGCGCTGGCGGAAATGATCGGCATCGTCCTCAAGGGCGAGGGCATCGAGGCTGTGTTCTGCGCCGACGGGGACTCCGCGTTGGGTATGTTCCGCACCCACCAGCCGGACCTCGTGCTGCTCGACCTCATGCTGCCCGGCAAGGACGGCGTGCAGGTCTGCCGCGAGATCCGCGCCGAGTCGGGCGTGCCGATCATCATGCTGACTGCCAAGTCCGACACGCTCGACGTCGTGGTGGGCCTCGAGTCCGGCGCCGACGACTACGTGTCCAAGCCGTTCAAGCCCAAGGAGCTCGTGGCCCGGATCAAGGCCCGCCTGCGCCGCAGCGAGGACCCGGGCCCGGAGCGGCTCGTGGTGGGCGACGTCGAGATCGACGTCACCGGCCACACCGTCATGCGCGACGGCGAGCGCATCGCGCTCACCCCGCTGGAGTTCGACCTGCTCGTGGCGCTGGCCCGCAAGCCGTGGCAGGTGTTCACGCGTGAGGTGCTGCTGGAGCGCGTCTGGGGCTATCGGCACAGTGCCGACACGCGCCTGGTCAACGTCCACGTCCAGCGCCTGCGCTCCAAGATCGAGCGTGACCCGGAGAACCCGGAGATCGTCCTGACGGTGCGCGGCGTCGGTTACAAGGCGGGCGCGACCCGCTGATGCCGTACGGCCTGGTGACGCGGCTGCGCCGGGGGGTGACACGGGCCCGGGTGGTCTCGGTCCGGGCCACGCGCCGCGCGGTTGTCCAGTGGCGTGCCTCGCTGCAGCTGCGTGTGGTCACCACCGCGCTGGCGATCGGGTTCGCCGCGATCGCCGTGCTGGGGCTGTACCTGTCGACGTCGGTCCGGGATGGCATCTACGAGCAGCGGCTCGCTGCGATCGACCGGGAGGCCGCGTCGCTGACGGCGGAGGTCTCGAAGAAATTCTCGGAGACCGCGACGACGTCGGACGGCGACCTGCAGACCCTGCTGTACGACACGATCGCCACGCTCAGCGTCACGGGCGGTTCCACCGCGGAGGAGTACTTCCTGCTCCAGGAGCTCGGCAGCACGGGGCAGGTGGCCGACATCGCCACGCGGGGTGACATCAGGGACACGGTCATCAGCAACGAGCTGCGCGAGGCGAACATCGACTCCGACGGCGACCAGGTGCTGCAGGCGGTCGGCATCCCCGCGCGTGACGACGGGGGCACGGTCAGCCCGGGCGTCATAGTGGGTTCGACGGTTCAGGCCTCGCCCGACGCCAGGTACGAGATCTACTACCTCTACTCCCTGGAGCCCGAGCAGGAGACGCTGTCGTTCGTGCACCGCGTGCTGCTCGCGGGCGGGTTCGGGATGCTCGCGCTGCTCGGCGTCGTCACGTGGACGATGGCCCGGCAGACGGTGACGCCGGTGACGCGGGCCGCGACCGTGGCCGAGCGCCTTGCCGAGGGGCACCTCTCGGAGCGCATGCCGGGCGCCCGCGGCACGGACGAGATGGCGAGCCTGGCGCGCTCGTTCAACGAGATGGCCGAGAGCCTGCAGGACCAGATCCGGCGGATGGAGGAGCTCTCGGCGATGCAGCGCCGGTTCGTCTCCGACGTGTCGCACGAGCTGCGCACCCCGCTCACCACCATCCGGATGGCGAGCGAGATCATCCACGAGTCGCGCGACCAGATGGACGAGGACGCCAGCCGCTCCGCCGAGCTGCTCCTCGGCCAGATCGACCGGTTCGAGTCGCTCCTGGCCGACCTGCTGGAGATCAGCCGGTTCGACGCGGGCGCCGCCGTGCTCGATGCCGAGCGCCGCGACCTGCGCGACCTCGTCATGTCCGTGGTCGAGCAGGCCGCCCCGCTCGCGGAGACCAAGGGCGTCCAGGTCTCGGTGCGGCTGCCCGACGCCGATGCCGCGGCCGACTTCGACCCGCGCCGCATCGAGCGCATCCTGCGCAACCTCGTGGTCAACGCGATCGAGCACGCCGAGGAGCGGCCCGTCGAGGTGACCGTCGCCGAGGACGACCGCGCGGTCGCGGTCGTGGTGCGCGACTACGGCGTCGGCATGACGAAGCAGGAGGTCGAGCACGTGTTCGACCGCTTCTGGCGGGCCGACCCGGCACGCGCCCGCACCACTGGCGGCTCCGGTCTCGGCCTCGCGATCGCGCTCGAGGACGCGCACCTGCACGCCGGGCGCCTCGACGCCTGGGGCCGGCCTGGGCAGGGCGCGAGCTTCCGCCTCACGCTGCCCCGCAGCGCCGGCGTCCAGGTGGGTGAGCCACCGGTGACCATGGCACCCGCGTCGCACGAGCCCGGGGTCCGGACGGGCCAGATCCCGGTGGTGCACCCGCCGGCGGGCCCGACGCCGACGGCGATCCCCGACCTGGACGACCTGGAGGTGCACTGATGCGCAGAGCGGCACACGTGGCGATCGCCCTCGTCGTCACGCTGGCGAGCGGCGCCGGGCTCGGGGCCTGCGCCCAGATCCCGATGTCGGGCCCCGTGCGGGTGGGCAACGCGGACGTGGAGGCGCAGGGCGACATCGCGTTGCTGCCGCATGGCCCCGGGGCCGGCGCGGCCCCGAACGCGATCGTGTCGGGCTTCCTCGGCGCGGCGGTCGCCGCCACGACGTCCCCGAAGGAGTTCCAGACCGCACGGGAGTTCCTGACCGCCGACGCCAAGTGGGACCCGCAGGAGTCCGTACGGGTGGTGCGCGAGGCGCCGATGCCCGAGCCGTTCGACCGCGGGATCGAGCTCGAGGGCACCGACACGGTGGAGATCGTCGTGCGGGCGACGACCATCGCGACCCTCGACAGCGTCGGCGCCTACACGGAGGTGGGCACCCCGCGGGAGCTCGGCTACCGGTTCACCCTCGTGAAGGTCGGCGGCGAGTGGCGCATCTCCGCGCTCGACAACGGCGTGCTCGTACCCGCCAACCTGTTCGCGAACCAGTACCGCGCGACGCGCCTGTTCTTCCCGGCCTCGAACAACGTCAAGAGCCTCGTCCCCGACCTGCGCTGGTTCCCGCGCCGCAACTGGCGCACCGTGGCGGTGGAAGAGATGCTCGCCGGGCCGCCCGAGTGGCTCCAGGGAGCCGCCCAGTCCCTGGTGCCGGAGGGGACCCAGCTCGCCTCGCCGTCGGTCCAGGGAACTGACGACGAGGAGGCGGTGGCCGTCCGGCTCAGCGAGGAGATCAGCGACGCTCGGGCCGACCAGCGCGCGGTGATCGCCGCACAGCTCTCCGCGACCTTCTCCGAAGGCGCCGGCCGCACCATCGCCGTTGACCTGTTCAGCGGTACGAACCGGCTCTCGGTACCCGCGACCGACGTCGACCTGCCCGCGACGATCGTCCAGCCGATGGCGCTCAAGGACGACCTCCTGTACCTGGTGGAGAACGGCCGGCTCGAGGACTTCGACATGCCCGTCGACCTCTCGGGGATCAACCCGACGGCGCTCGCGCTCAGCCCCGCGGCCAGGCCGATAGTTGTGCGCGACGGCCACGACCGGATAGTGAACGTCTCCCTCGACGGCGGTCCGCTGACGCTCATGACGGGCTCGGACCTGGCGGCGCCGTCGGTCGACAAGTTCGAGGCCACCTGGACCAGCGGCGGCAGCGGCGAGCTGCGGGTGGCCATGGGCGAGGGCACGGACGAGGACCCGCTCGAGGAGGTCACCCTGAAGCCCGACTGGCTGAGCGGGCGCAAGGTGATCAGCGTGTCCGTGGCGCCGGAGGGCTCACGCGTGGCGATCGTCAGCGAGGCGCCGTCGGGCACGCAGGTGCAGGTGGCGGGCATCGTGCGGGACGCAGACGGCACCCCGGCCGATCTCGCATCGGCGATCTCGGTGGGCGCACCCGTGGCCGACGTCGAGGAAGCCCGCTGGGCGGGGCTCACCACACTGGCGCTCCTGACCCGGAACAACGAGGGCACGTCCGGCGTCTGGACCGCCGGCGTCGGCGGCCTGGCCGGTACCGGTGGCCAGTCCCGTCAGCTGCCAGGGCTCACCGACGTCGAGCAGCTCGCGGCCGGCGTGACCGAGCAGGGGATCCTGGTGGTCACCAAGGGCGGCGACCTGGAGCACGAGGAGACGGGTGTCTGGCAGCCGTTCGCCGAGGACGTGGACCTGGTGGCTTTCCCGGGCTGACCCCGTGCGCTGAAGCGGGGTGAGACGGGACCAGGGCGAGCTGTAACCGCGGGGTCGTGCCGCGGTTACAGCTCGCCCTGGTGCTACCCCAGCAAGGTCAGGTCAGGTCGGTGACCGGAGCCGTGCCGCACGGGTTGTCGAGCTGGATCACACCGAACGACCAGCCCTTGCGCTTGTAGAGCACCGACGGGCGCGACGTCTCCTTGTCGATGAAGAGGTAGAAGTCGTGGCCCACCATCTCCATCTCGTAGACGGCGTCGTCGAGGGTCATCGGGTCAGCGTGGTGCAGCTTCTGGCGGATCACCACCGGCGAGTCGCCGATCGTGGTCTCGACGGAGTCACCCGGCGCGGCCAGCGCTGCGGGGGTCGAGATCTGGGGCTCGGGTGCGTTGGTGGACCCGCTGCCGCCGTCGGTGAGGATCTCATCGAGGGGGCGGACGTCCACGGGGGCGAGCACCTTGTTGTTGCGGTGGTCCTTGCGCCGGTCCCGCGCGCGGCGCAGTCGCTCGTTCAGCTTGTCGATGGCGAGGTCCAGGGCGCCGAAGCGGTCGTCCGCCGCAGCCTCGGCGCGGATCACCGGACCCTTCGCGCGCAGCGTGAGCTCGACGCGCTCGCGGCTCTCGGAGAGCCGCGGGTTGTTCTCGTGCGTGACCTCCACATCCACCCGGCGTACGTACGGGGACAGCAGCTCGACCTTCGCGAGCTTGTCCTCCACGTGCTGGCGAAACCGATCTGCCACGTCCGTGTGCCTGCCGACAACGACAATTTCCATGTGCGTATCTCCGCTCCGGGAACCCTGGGCCACGCCGTCCCTTGCCGGCGGCGCGCGCCCGTCTCTACTGGATATGGCACCCCCTGCTGGTGCCGGGCACGAACCACCTCCCGTCGCGTGTATTCCGACGACATCGTCGGGCTCAGATCTTGCGTGGGAGGTTCAGGCTAACTCCGTCACCTGGGTAACGACAGTCCCAACGGACAGTGAACGAGACGACACAGATCTGTCACACTTTCAGGTTCCGAGCAGATTCCCGCTCGTGCTCGGCGGCGGGTGTTCTGCGGTCCGCGCCGGCCGCCGCCGGGGGCGGCGTCGCTGCCAGCACAGTTGCCCCCAGGACGTCGTGACCGTACTCCTCGAGGGCCTGCTCGACGGCGGCCAGGGTGGCGCCCGTCGTCAGGACGTCGTCCACAAGAATGCAGATCGATCTTTGTCCGAGGGCCCGTGCTCCGCGTCTCGTCATGCGGACGGAGCCGCTCAGGTTGCGCCCGCGAGCACGGGCGCCGAGGCCCACCTGGTCCCGCCCGGGACCGCGGCGGGCGAGGGCGGGCACCACGCGCGCGGGCATCCCGGCGTCATGCAGGCCGCCGGCCACGGCCCGGGCCAGGACCGCGACGGGCTCGCGCCCCCGGGCCCGTCGCGCGGCCCCCGTGGAGGGCACGGGCACGACGGCGACCGGCGCGCCGTCGACCGGCGGGCCGTCGACCGACGCGCTGTCGAGCGCGGGGGACAGGACCGGTGCGAGACGGGCGGCGGCCCGCCGTAGCGCGGGCGCGAGGAGCCGGTCGAGATCGGCCCGCCCGCGGTCCTTCCAGTGCACGACGACGTCGCGTACCGGCCCGGCGTAGGGCGTGAGCGTCCACACGGGTACGGGCGGGACGCCGTCGAGCCGGTCGAGGCGGGGTGCGCCCTGCTCGGCCCGTACGGGCGGGCCGGCCAGGAGTGCTGCGCAGGCGGTGCACCAGGGCACGTCGAGCTCGCCGCACGGGCAGGCGACGGGCAGCAGCAGGCGAGCGAGCAGGCGGATCGGGGACACCCCGCCACCTTGCCCGCCCGCGCGACCCCGCGCTGCTTGTCCACAGCCCGCGATCCCCCGGGATCGAAGGTCCGCTTCGATCAAGCAGTTCGGCACGGATTTGGGGCCAGAACCATGCCGAACTGCTTGATCGAAGCGGACCTTTGTGGATTCTTGCCCTGTTCGGGTGTCCGGGCCGGGTGAACGACCCAGCGCTCAGTCAGGTGGGCGGTGGAGTGTCAGTGGCTCGCGGCACGATGTCCTTGTGCAACCGATCTCGCTGTCCCTCGACCAGGCCCGCCGCGTCGCCGTCGCGGCCCAGGGCCTCCACCGCCCGCGCACCGACGGGCCGCGCACCATGCGGCACGTGCAGGCCGTGATCGACCGGCTCGGCCTGCTCCAGATCGACTCGGTGAACGTTCTCGCCCGGGCGCACCAGCTGCCGCTGTTCTCGCGGCTGGGCCCGTACGACACCGATTTGCTGGACCGGGCCACGACGTCGGGCAAGCACGCCCGGCGCGCGACCCGGGGCGCGGCCGCGGACCGCCGGCTCGTGGAGAGCTGGGCGCACGTCGCGGCCTACGTGCCGCCGCGCGCCTGGCCGCTGCTGGCCTTCCGGCGCCGGTCGTTCGCGCAGGACTACGACTGGGGCGAGCTGGACGGCGTGCGCCTGCCCGACGCACCGCAGGTCCGGGAGGTGCGTGACCTGGTGGCGGCCGAGGGGCCGCTGTCGGCCTCCCAGATCCACGACAGGTTCGTGTCCGAGGGGCGCTCGGTGCGCCGCAAGCGAGGCACGTGGTGGGACCGGACCACCGAGAAGCGCGTGGTCGAGCACCTGTTCTTCACGGGCGACGTCGTCTCGGCGGGGCGGAACTCGCAGTTCGAGCGGCTGTACGACCTGCCGGAACGGGTGCTGCCGCCGTCGGCCTTCGTGGACGTGCCCGAGGCGGACGCCAAGCGGGCCCTGCTGGAGCTCGGCGCGCGGGCGCACGGGATCGGTGTCGCGCGCTGCATCAAGGACTACTACCGGCTCAAGGGGCGGGTCGCGGACCAGGCCCTCGCCGACCTCGTGGACGAGGGGGTGCTGCTGCCGGCCCGCGTTGCGGGCGGTTCCGAGCAGTGGTTCCTGCACCGCGACGCCGCCCGCCCCCGGCAGGCCACGGGGCAGGCGCTGCTCGCGCCGTTCGACCCGCTGGTGTGGGAACGCACGCGCCTGGAGCGCCTGTTCGGGATGCGGTACCGGATCGGTATCTACACCCCGGCCGCCCAGCGCGTCGACGGGTACTACGTGCTGCCGTTCCTCGAGGACTCGCAGCTCACGGCCCGGGTAGACCTCAAGGCGGACCGGGCCGCGGGCGTGCTGCGGGTGCAGTCGGCGCACGCCGAGCCCGTGCTGACGGACAACACCCCCGCACGTCTGGCTGCCGAGCTCGGCGCGATGGCACGGTGGCTGGGGCTCGACGGGGTGACCGTCGAGGACAAGGGGACACTTTCACCTGCGCTGCGCGCCGCGACGGCCATTTCGTGAAACACAGGACAACTAAACTCGGGGCATGGTCACCGCTGCGATTTTCCTGGTAGCAACGGTCGCGGCCGGACTCGGGGCGGTACTGCTCCGGCTGCCGCCCCTCGTGGGGTTCCTGGTGGCGGGGTTCGCGCTCCACGCGGCCGGCATCGCGGAGCCGCCCTACCTCGAGACCATCGCCGACCTCGGTGTGACGCTGCTGCTGTTCGGCATCGGCCTCAAGCTCGACGTCAAGACCCTGCTGCGCAAGGACGTGTGGTTCACCACCGTGGCGCACCTCCTGGTGAGCGTCGCGATCGCCGTCGGGTTCCTCGGCCTGCTCGGCGTGATCGGGTTCTCGATGCTCGCGGGCGAGGGCCTGGGTGTCCTCGCGCTGCTCGGGCTCGCCCTGTCGTTCTCGTCCACGGTGTTCGTGGTCAAGGTGCTCGACACACGCTCTGACCAGTCCGCCCTCTACGGCCGGATCGCCATCGGTGTGCTGGTCATGCAGGACCTGATCGCCGTCGTCTTCCTCTCCGTGGCCTCCGAGCACCCGCCGAGCCCGTGGGCGTTCGCCCTCGTGCTGCTGATCCCGGGGGCCTGGCTGTTGCGCAAGGTGTGGTCGAAGGTGGGCCACGGCGAGCTGCAGGCGCTGTTCGGCGTGGCGGTCGCGCTCGGCCCGGGCTACGCCCTGTTCGAGGCGGTCGGGCTCAAGGGCGACCTCGGCGCGCTCGTCATGGGCATGCTCCTGGCCGGCCACCCGGCGGCCACCGAGCTGTCGCGCACCCTGTTCACCGTCAAGGAGCTGCTGCTCGTCGGCTTCTTCGTGTCCATCGGCTTCTCCGGCGAGCTGAGCTGGCAGGCCGCGGTGATCGGGCTGCTCCTGCTGCTCATGCTGCCGCTGCAGGCGATCGTGACGGCGGTGCTGCTGCGCCTGATGCGGCTGCGCAAGCGCACGGCGATCCTGTCGGGGCTGGTGCTGACCAACTACTCGGAGTTCGGCCTGATCGTCGTCGCCGTCGGCTCCCAGACGGGCCTGCTGCACGACGACTGGCTGGTGGTGCTCGCCGTCGCCGTCGCCGCCAGCTTCGTGCTGTCCTCCGCCGTCAACACCCGCGGCAACGAGTTCGCGATGTCGCTGGCCAAGCGTTTCCCGTCCAAGCCCAACGAATGGCTGCACCGCGAGGAGCGGCTCATCGACGTGTCCGGCGCGGAGGCGCTCGTGCTCGGGATGGGCCGGGTCGGTCGTGGCGCCGTCCGGAAGCTGCGCGACGACTACGGCATGGATGTCGTCGGCGTCGAGCACGACCCGGCTCGCGTCACCACCCTGCGCAGCGAGGGTTTCACCGTGGTGCAGGCCGACGCGACGGACATCGAGTTCTGGGGCCGGGTGCGCAGCGCCGGCGCCGTCCGCCTCGCGATCCTCGCGATGCCGTTCCACGCGGCGAACCTCATCGCGCTGTCCCAGCTGCGCGCCAGCGGCTTCGACGGCACGGTCGCCGCCGTCGCGCGGTACGACGACGACGTGGCCGAGCTCGAGCGGCACGGCGCCGACGCGGTGTTCCACCTGTACGGCACGGCCGGCCTGGCGCTCGCCGACGAGGCCGCCGAGGCGGCGCTCGGGTACGACACCGCCGAGCAGATGCGTGACGCGCAGGCGGGCCGGCGGACGACGTCCGGACAGGTCGCCGGCGCGGTACCGGGCGCCGCGCCGAGCACTCCGACGGAACTCGACGAGGCGCGCTGACGTTATCCCGGGAGCGAACGTGTCGGTCCGCAGTCGGTTACTGGGCCACCGGCTCAGGTTTACGGCCTACGATGGACGACGGCGAAACTTGACGACGACCTGGGAGAACCCGCGTGTCCATCCTCGACAAGGTCCTACGCATCGGCGAAGGACGTGTCCTGAAGAAGCTGCACTCCGTGGCTGAGCAGGTCAACCGCTTGGAGCCCAGCTTCGTCGAGCTGAGCGACACCGAGCTGCGTGAGGAGACCGCACGCTTCAGGGAGCGCCTGGAGCACGGCGCCACCCTGGACGAGCTCATGCCGGAGGCGTTCGCGGCGATCCGCGAGGCGGCCCGCCGCACGCTCGGCCAGCGGCACTTCGACGTACAGATCATGGGTGGTGCGGCGCTGCACCTCGGCAACATCGCAGAGATGCGCACCGGTGAGGGAAAGACGCTGGTTGCGACTACCGCGGCGTACCTCAACGGGCTGACGGGCGACGGCGTCCACGTCATCACCACCAACGACTACCTGGCCAAGTACCAGGGTGACCTGATGGGCCGCGTCTTCCGGTTCATGGGCATGACGACGGGCGTGATCCTGTCGGGCCAGACCCCGGCGCAGCGCCGCGAGATGTACGCCGCGGACATCACCTACGGCACGAACAACGAGTTCGGCTTCGACTACCTGCGCGACAACATGGCCTGGTCCACCGACGACCTGGTGCAGCGCGGGCACAACTTCGCGATCGTCGACGAGGTGGACTCGATCCTCATCGACGAGGCGCGCACCCCGCTGATCATCTCCGGCCCCGCTGCCGGCGACGCGAACCGCTGGTACACCGAGTTCGCCAAGGTCGTGCTGAGGCTGGTGCCGACAGTGGACTACGAGGTCGACGAGAAGAAGCGCACCGTCGGCGTGCTCGAGCCGGGCATCGCGAAGATCGAGGACTACCTCGGCATCGACAACCTCTACGAGTCGCTCAACACGCCGCTGATCGGCTTCCTCAACAACGCCATCAAGGCCAAGGAGCTGTTCAAGCGCGACAAGGACTACGTCGTGCTGAACGGCGAGGTCATGATCGTCGACGAGCACACGGGCCGCATCCTCGCGGGCCGTCGCTACAACGAGGGCATGCACCAGGCCATCGAGGCGAAGGAGGGGGTGGAGATCAAGGCGGAGAACCAGACGCTCGCCACGATCACCCTCCAGAACTACTTCCGCCACTACAACAAGCTCTCCGGGATGACCGGTACGGCCGAGACCGAGGCCGCCGAGTTCCAGGGCACGTACAAGCTCGGCGTCGTCCCGATCCCGACGAACAACGAGCCGCAGCGCATCGACCAGCCCGACCTCGTCTACAAGGCCGAGGAAGGCAAGTTCAACGCGGTGGTCGCGGACATCGTGGAGCGGCACGCCTACGGCCAGCCGGTCCTGGTGGGCACCACCAGCGTCGAGAAGTCGGAGCTGCTGAGCGCCAAGCTGAAGAAGGCCGGCGTGCCGCACAACGTGCTCAATGCGAAGGAGCACGAGCGCGAGGCCTCGGTCGTCGCGATGGCGGGCCGCAAGGGCGCCGTCACGGTCGCCACGAACATGGCCGGCCGCGGTACGGACATCATGCTCGGTGGTAACGCCGAGCACCTCGCGGTGGCCGAGCTCGCCGAGCGGGGCCTCGACCCGGTCGAGACGCCCGAGGAGTACGAGGCGGCCTGGCCGCAGGCGCTGGAGAAGGCGAAGGCGCGTGTCGCCGTCGAGCACGACGAGGTGAAGGCCGCCGGTGGCCTGTACGTGCTGGGCACGGAGCGCCACGAGTCCCGCCGCATCGACAACCAGCTGCGCGGTCGTTCCGGCCGTCAGGGCGACCCGGGGGAGTCCCGCTTCTACCTGTCGATGCAGGACGACCTGATGCGCCTGTTCAACTCCGGCCTCGCCGAGTCGATGATGAACCGCGCCGGCTTCCCGGACGACATGCCGCTGGAGTCCAAGATGGTCACGCGCGGCATCATGTCCGCGCAGGGCCAGGTGGAGTCCCGCAACTTCGAGATCCGCAAGAACGTCCTCAAGTACGACGACGTCCTCTCCCGCCAGCGCACCGTCATCTACGCCGAGCGCCTGCGCGTGCTCGAGGGCGAGGACATGCGCGAGCAGGTGCAGCACTTCCTCACGGACACCATCACGGAGTACGTGACGAACGCGACGGCGGTCGGCACGCCGGAGCAGTGGGACCTGGACGCCCTGTGGACGGCGCTCAAGGCGGTGTACCCGGTGTCCCTGACGCCCGAGGAGATCGCCGAGGAGGCGGGCGGTGTCGATCGGCTCACCGGCGACATGATGCTGGAGGAGATCCTGTCCGACGCGCGGGTGGCCTACCAGACGCGCGAGGAAGAGCTCTCGCCCCCGGCCATGCGCCAGCTCGAGCGCCGCGTGGTGCTCTCCGTGCTGGACCGCAAGTGGCGCGAGCACCTCTACGAGATGGACTACCTCAAGGAGGGCATCGGGCTGCGCGCCATGGCCCAGCGCGACCCGCTGGTCGAGTACCAGCGCGAGGGCTTCCAGCTCTTCCAGGCCATGACCGACGCCATCAAGGAGGAGTCAGTCGGGTTCCTCTTCAACCTCGAGGTAACGGTGCAGCAGCCGGACGCCGAGCAGGCCTCCGACGGCGCGTCGGAGCTGCCCGCCGTCGGGCCGGTGCCGCCGCGCGGCCGCCTGGGCACGGGCCAGCCGGACGCCCCGCCCACCGCGCAGATCCCGATGGTGCAGCCCGCGGCAGTACCGCGGCAGGGGCAGCAGCCGCCCCCGCCGCGGCAGCGCCGTGCGGCCGGTGCCGCGACGGAGCCGATCCTGCTCGCGAAGGGCCTCGACGCCCCGAACCGGCAGCAGCCGCTGATGTACTCGGCCCCGAGCGAGGACGGCTCGGGCTCGGCGTTCATGCAGTCGCCGGACGGCGCTCGCCGTCGGGCGGCGCTGCACGGCGAGGCGACGTCCGCCACGAGCGACGGCCGTACGTTCCCGGGCACGCCGCGCAACGCGCAGTGCCCGTGCGGCTCGGGCAAGAAGTACAAGGTCTGCCACGGCGTCAACGAGGCCTGACGCCCCGTAACCCGCCGGAGTAGAACTGTGGCGAGATAGAACCGCAGCGAGGTAGAACGCCGACCGCCGCTGCAGTTCTGTCTCGCTGCAGTTCTACTTCGGCGGTGTCGTTGTGAGACAGAGTCCTCGCGTGTCAGACGCTGCGGCTACCCTGATCGCAGCGGCCGGAGCTCCCGTGCGGACCTGCGTGGGGCCGGACCGTTCCCCGAAAACGAAAGCAGGATCGCTGTGCCTGTCCACGTCCCCGAGCCCGTACGCGGGCTGCGTGTCGCGCTGCTCGGCTGTGGCGTCGTGGGTACCGAGGTGGCCCGGATGCTCCTGGAGCAGGGCACGGATCTCGCCGCCCGGGCGGGCGCCCCGCTCGAGCTGGTCGGGATCGCGGTCCGCGACGCGAGCCGTCCGCGCGACGCCGCCGTCCCGCGTGACCTCCTGACGGAGGATGCGGAGTCGCTCGTGGACGGTGCGGACATCGTCATCGAGGTGATGGGCGGCACCGAGCCCGCGCGCGCCCTGCTGCTGCGCGCGATCGAGGGCGGCGCCGCCGTGGTCACGGCCAACAAGGCGCTCCTGGCCGCCGACGGCCCCACGCTCTACAAGGCGGCCGACTCCGTGGGCGTCGACATCTACTACGAGGCCGCCGTGGCGGGCGCGATCCCGATCGTGCGCCCGGTGCGGGAGTCCCTCGCGGGCGACCATGTGCGCCGCGTCCTGGGCATCGTCAACGGCACCACGAACTACGTGCTGGACCAGATGGCCACGAGCGGCCTCGACCTCTCCGATGCGGTCAAGCAGGCGCAGGAGCTCGGCTACGCCGAGGCGGACCCCACGGCCGACGTCGAGGGGTACGACGCCGCGGCCAAGGCCGCCATCCTCGCCAGCCTCGCCTTCCACACCCGCGTCTCGGCGGACGACGTCGCCCGCGAGGGCATCACCGGCGTCACGTCCGACGACGTCGCGTGGGCCGCCCGGACCGGTCACAGCGTGAAGCTGCTGGCGATCGCGGAGCAGACGGGCGAGGGCGTGTCCGTCCGCGTGCACCCGGCGCTGGTGCCGCTGGAGCACCCGCTGGCGGGGGTGAAGGGCGCGTTCAACGCGATCTTCGTCGAGGCCGACGCCGCGGGCCCGCTGATGTTCTACGGCCAGGGCGCCGGCGGCCGGCCCACGGCGTCGGCGGTGGTGGGCGACGTCGTCTCGGCGGCGCGCCACCGCGTGCTCGGCGGCAAGGGCCCGCAGGAGTCCACCTACGCGGACCGCCCGCTGCTGCCGGCGGCCGCCGCGGTGACGCGCTACCAGGTCCGCCTGCTCGTCGCCGACCTCCCGGGTGTGCTCGCCCAGGTCGCCGGTGTGGTGGGCGACCACGGCGTGTCGATCGACACGGTGCGCCAGACTGAGCCCTCCGAGGGCACGGCCGAGCTGCTCCTGACCACCCACGCCGCCCGCGAGGCGTCGCTGGCTGCCACCATCGCGGCGGTGCGCAAGCTCGAACCGGTCCGCGAGATCACGTCCGTCCTGAGAGTCGAAGGCTGAACCGTGCCTCCTGTGCTGCCCGCTGAACCGAACCTCCCGTCCGCCGCCTCCGGCGTGGCCCCCACCTCGCGCCTGTGGCGCGGTGTGATCGCCGAGTACGCCGACCGCCTGCCCGCGCACGTGCAGCAGAAGGTCGTGACGCTGGGCGAGGGCGGCACGCCGTTGGTGCCCGCGCCGGCGCTGTCCGAGCGCACGGGCGCCGAGGTCTACGTCAAGGTCGAGGGCATGAACCCGACCGGCTCGTTCAAGGACCGCGGCATGACGACCGCGATCTCCGCGGCGGCTGGGCGCGGCGCCCGGGCAGTGGTGTGCGCATCGACGGGCAACACGTCGGCGTCGGCTGCCGCGTACGCGACCCGCGCGGGCATGATCTGCGCGGTGCTCGTGCCGGACGGCAAGATCGCCATGGGCAAGCTGAGCCAGGCGGTCGCCCACGGCGCCCGCCTGCTGCAGGTGGACGGCAACTTCGACGACTGCCTCGTGGCGGCCCGCAAGCTCGCCGACACCCACCCCGTCGAGCTCGTGAACTCGGTGAACCCGGACCGCATCGAGGGCCAGAAGACCGGTGCGTTCGAGATCGTGGACGCGCTGGGCGACGCCCCGGACATCCACCTGCTGCCCGTCGGCAACGCCGGGAACATCACGGCGTACTGGAAGGGTTTCACGGAGTACGCCGAGGCGGGCATGGCCAGCAGGACGCCGGCGATGTGGGGCTTCCAGGCAGCGGGCGCCGCCCCGATCGTCAAGGGCCACCCAATCGACGACCCGGACACCATCGCCACCGCCATCCGCATCGGCAACCCCGCCTCGTGGGAGCTGGCCGAGGAGGCCAGGGACACGTCCGGCGGCGTCATCGAGGCAGTGACGGACGAGCAGATCCTCGCGGCACACCGGATCCTCTCCGCCGAGGTAGGCGTGTTCGTCGAGCCGGCCTCCGCGGCGGGCGTCGCGGGCCTCCTGGCGCGCCACGAGCGCGGCCTGGTGCCCGCGGGGGCGCGCATCACCATCACTGTCACCGGCCACGGGCTCAAGGACCCGAGCTGGGCGCTCCGCACGCCGGACGGCGGCGAGGTGGAGCCCGTACGGGTCTCCGCCGACGTCGTGTCGATCGCCGACGCTCTGTCACTCTGATGCAGCTCGGCGCCGACCACGTGCGGGTCCGGGTGCCCGCCACGAGCGCGAACCTCGGGCCCGGGTTCGATTCCCTCGGCCTTGCCCTTGCCCTGTACGACGAGGTCGAGGTGCGCCTCGTGGCGGCCGACGAGGTGGTCGTCGAGGTCGAGGGCGAGGGGGCCGGGGAGGTTCCTCTCGGGGAGGACCACCTGGTGGTGCGCGCGCTGCGGCGCACCATGGACCTGGCGGGCGCCGTCCCCACCGGCATCCACATGACGTGCCACAACGTGATCCCGCACGGCCGTGGTCTCGGGTCGTCGTCGGCGGCCGTGGTGGCCGGGATCGTCGCGGCGCGGGCCTTGCTGGCCGAGCCGCGGGCCGTCGACGCCGCGACGGTGCTGGCGCTGGCCACGGAGTTCGAGGGGCACCCCGACAACGCCGCACCCGCCATCCAGGGCGGGGCCACCGTCGCCTGGACCACCGACGACGGCCCGCGCGCCGTCGGCCTGGACGTCGACCCGACCATCGAGGCCACGGTGCTGGTGCCCGACGCCCGGCTCGCGACCGCGAGGGCGCGGGCCGCTCTGCCCGCGCGGGTGTCGCACGCCGACGCCGCCTTCACCGCGGGCCGGGCCGCACTCCTGGTGGAGGCCCTGGCCCGGCGCCCGGAGCTGTTGTTCGACGCCACGGAGGACCGCCTGCACCAGCCCTACCGGGCGGCGGTGCTCGGGGCTTCCAGCGAGCTGCTGCGGGCCCTGCGGGCCGAGGGCGTCCCGGCCACGGTCTCGGGCGCAGGGCCGACCGTCCTGGTGCTCGCCGGGCCCGAGCACCGGAAGCGGCGGGACTCCGTCCTGGCAGATCTCGTGGACGAGACCGCGGGCTGGCGGCGGCTGAGCCCGGGGATCGACCTGACGGGCGCGCGCGCACGGAGAATTACCGGAAACACAGGTGCGCTATCGTCCGGCTCGTCAGGTGCAACAGGGAGTCATGTCGTACCAGGATCGCCAGCAGTGCGGGGTGGTAGTATGCAGTGAACCTTCGGGATCGCACGTCCTGAGCCATGGTGGCGGGAACTCGGATTCAATATCGGTTCCCCACCGCCTGATCGGCAGAGTTCTTCAACCAGTCTCAGCCACTCAATCGTGCCCGTAGCAGGCCGTGACCAACGGCCACCGCATCTCGCGAGAAGGCAGACAACGCCCCCGTCAGCCGACGTCGTCGTACCACTGATGCGAGGTTTTCCGCGCTCTGGCCGCATCGTGCCGGGCGCCCACTATCCCGCGGCCCGCGATCAGGCGACCAGCCGCAGTTCGAGGGGGAAGGGTCCTTCGTGACAGACACCACCGAAAACGCTCAGTCAGCCACCGGCCGTGCGGCTGGAACGGGCGCGCTGAGCAGCATGCGCCTCGCCGAGCTCCAGGCACTCGCCGGAGACCTGGGCGTGAAGGGCACCTCCAGGATGCGCAAGAGCGACCTCGTGGACTCCATCCGCGAGAAGACGGGCGGCGCGACGAAGCGCTCGGACCGTGCCGCTTCCGCACCGGAGCAGCCCGCCAACGACAAGCCTGCCCGTTCCGACGCGCCGGTCGCCGCCGCCGAGGTCACTGCCTCAGGTGTGCGCGCCGACGCGAACACGGACGCCGACAAGGCCGCCCGCCTTGCCCAGCTGGCCGAGGCCGTCGCGGCCCCGCGCGAGCAGAACGGCGGACGCCGCTCCGGCCGTGGCCAGGGCGCCCCGGAGGGCAGCGCCGAGAAGTCCGCCGACGAGAAGGGCCGCAACGGCCAGTCCGCCAACGGCCGGCAGAACGACCGCAGCTCCCGCGGCAACGAGCGCACCACCGACCGGACCGCCGACCGGACCGAGCGCGCCGGCACCCGGACCGCCGAGCGGACCAGCGACCGCAACAACGACCGGACCAGCGACCGCAACGCCCTCGACGACGAGGACCGCAACTCGCGCCGCCGTCGTGGCCGGGACCGGGGCCGGGACCGCAAGCGCGGCCGCGGCCGCACGGGTCCCGACGTCACGGGCCTGGAGAACGTTCCGGAGGTGCGGGAGGACGACGTGCTGCTGCCCGTCGCCGGCATCCTGGACATCCTCGACAACTACGCGTTCGTGCGGACCTCGGGCTACCTGCCCGGCTCCAACGACGTCTACGTGTCGCTGAACCAGGTCAAGAAGGCCGGCCTGCGCCGCGGCGACGCCGTCGTCGGCGCGGTGCGCCAGCCGCGCGAGGGCGAGGAGCCCCCGCAGCAGCCGACCGGGCGCAACGCCAAGGTCAACAAGTTCAACGCCCTGGTGCGGCTGGACTCCGTGAACGGCATGACGCCGGACGAGGCGCGCGACCGTCCCGAGTTCACCAAGCTGACGCCGCTGTACCCGCAGGACCGCCTGCGCCTGGAGAACCCCGAGGCGACCAAGCTCACGCCGCGCGTGATCGACATCGTCGCGCCGATCGGCAAGGGCCAGCGCGGCCTCATCGTCGCGCCGCCCAAGGCCGGCAAGACGCTGATGATGCAGCAGATCGCCAACGCGATCACCGCCAACAACCCTGAGGTCCACCTCATGGTCGTGCTGGTGGACGAGCGCCCCGAAGAGGTCACCGACTTCGAGCGCTCGGTCAAGGGCGAGGTCATCTCCTCGACCTTCGACCGGCACGCGTCCGACCACACGCTGGTCGCCGAGCTCGCCATCGAGCGGGCCAAGCGCCTCGTGGAGCTGGGCCAGGACGTGGTGGTGCTGCTCGACGGCATCACCCGCCTGTCGCGCGCCTACAACCTGGCCGCCCCGGCGTCGGGCCGCATCCTGTCCGGTGGTGTGGACGCCGCCGCGCTCTACCCGCCCAAGAAGTTCTTCGGCGCCGCCCGCAACATCGAGGACGGCGGCTCGCTGACCATCCTCGCGACGGCCCTGGTCGAGACCGGCTCGAAGATGGACGAGGTGATCTTCGAGGAGTTCAAGGGCACCGGCAACATGGAGCTGCGCCTGTCGCGGTCCCTGGCCGAGAAGCGCATCTTCCCGGCGATCGACGTCAACGGCTCGAGCACCCGGCGCGAGGAGATCCTCATGTCGAAGGACGAGCTCGCGATCGTCTACAAGCTGCGCCGCGTCATGGGCGCGCTCGACCAGACGCAGGCCGCCGAGCTGCTGCTCGGTCAGCTCAAGAAGACCAAGACGAACGTCGAGTTCCTGCTGCACGTGCAGAAGACGACGCCGGGCGGTCTCACCGAGGACGAGAACGTGGGCGAGACCGTCTGACCGACGGCGGGCGCACGTCACACCGGTCTCCCTCGCCCGCACGGGCGAGGTAGTGGCAGAATGATTGGCTGGCTCGCTGGTTCACGTCTCTGCGATCTGCAGGGCGACCCAGCGGCATCACACCAAGGAGCAACATGAGGGCTGGAATCCACCCCGAGTACGTCGTCACCGAGGTCACCTGCACCTGCGGTAACACGTTCATCACGCGCAGCACCGAGACGTCCGGCAAGATCAGCGCCGACGTCTGCAGCGCCTGCCACCCGTTCTACACGGGCAAGCAGAAGATCATGGACACCGGTGGCCGCGTCGCCCGGTTCCAGGCGCGCTACGGCAAGAAGGCCGCCGACAAGTAGCGACTTCGCAGCGCCGGTGGTCCGGCCCGACAACCTCTCCAGGGGCAGTCGGGACACGGACCACCGGCGCTGTCGTTTCCCCACCGTCGTTGTGGGCGCGATCGTCGCGCCTAAAACAGACAGGTAGTCGCAAGAATCACGCCCACAACCAAGGAGACGCCGTGAGCGAGTCGTTCGCCGCCGTTGGGCCGCTGCTCAGCGAGCACGCCGAGATCGAGGCCGCGCTGGCGGACCCCGCCGTGCACGCAGATCCCGGCCGCGCCCGCACGCTCGGGCGGCGGTACGCGGAGCTGAACCAGGTGGTGGGCGCCTACCGCGCCTGGGAGCAGGCGCACGACGACGCCGAGGCCGCCGCCGAGCTGGCCACCGAGGACGCGTCGTTCGCCGAGGAGCTGCCGGGCCTCAAGCAGGCCGAGGCGGTGGCGGAGGAGAAGCTGCGCCGCGTGCTGGTGCCCCGCGACCCCGACGACGGCCGCGACGTCATCCTCGAGATCAAGGCGGGCGAGGGCGGCGAGGAGTCCGCGCTGTTCGCCGCCGACCTGCTGCGCATGTACCTGCGGTACGCGGAGCAGCGCGGCTGGTCCACGCAGCTGCTGGAGGCCACCGACTCCGATCTCGGCGGGTACAAGGACGTGCAGGTCGCGATCAAGGCGAAGAGCGTCCAGGGCCCCGAGGACGGCGTCTGGCACAGCCTCAAGTACGAGGGCGGCGTGCACCGGGTGCAGCGGGTGCCGGTCACGGAGTCCCAGGGCCGTATCCACACCTCGGCGGCGGGCGTGCTCGTGTTCCCCGAGGTCGACGACCCGGGCGAGCTCGAGATCGACCAGAACGACCTCCGCATCGACGTCTACCGCTCGTCCGGTCCGGGCGGCCAGTCCGTGAACACCACGGACTCCGCGGTGCGCATCACGCACCTGCCCACCGGCATCGTCGTCTCGATGCAGAACGAGAAGTCGCAGCTGCAGAACCGCGAGCAGGCCATGCGCGTGCTGCGTGCCCGGCTGCTCGCCGCGCAGGCGGAGGCGGCCGCCGCGGAGTCCGCCGAGCTGCGCCGTTCGCAGGTGCGCACGGTGGACCGGTCCGAGCGGATCCGGACGTACAACTACCCCGAGAACCGGATCGCGGACCACCGCACCGGGTACAAGGCGTACAACCTCGACCAGGTGCTGGACGGGGACCTGGGCCCCGTGGTGCGGTCGGCGATCGACGCCGACGAGGCGGCGCGGCTCGCGGCGGCCTCGGGTGTGTGAGGTCGGGGTCGCGGCCTCGTCGTCGTCCCCCGCACCGGCCGCCCCCGCGGGCCGGTCGCAAGATGCGATCACGGCGGGTCTGGCGGCATCGGGCGTGGTCGGGCAGGCTTTCGTTGTGGCGAGAGGAACGCGGTGAGCGAGCAGCTGTTGAAGTGGGCCCACGAGGAGCTGGCCGACGCCGGGGTCGGGTCGCCCCAGGCCGATGCCGAGGTGCTGCTGGCGCATGCGCTCGGGGTGGACCGGGGGGAGCTGCGGCGGCTGATCGTGCTGGGGCGCGAGGTGCCCGACGACGCGGCCGGCACCTTCGCCGCCCTCGTCGCCCGGCGGGCCGCGCGCGAGCCCCTGCAGCACCTGACCGGGGTCGCGCCGTTCCGGCACCTGGAGCTGGCCGTCGGGCCGGGAGTCTTCGTGCCGCGGCCCGAGACCGAGGAGGTCGCGCAGGTGGCCATCGACGAGGCCGCCAAGGTCACCGGCGAGCGGGACGGGGGCGCCGTCGTCGTCGACCTGTGCACCGGTTCCGGGGCCATCGCGCTGGCCGTGGCCACCGAGGTGCCCGGCGCGCGCGTGCACGCCGTCGAGCTGGACAAGGACGCGCACGCCTGGGCCGCGCGCAACGTCGACGCCCTGAGCGCCGCCGCCGCGGGCATCGAGGTGGGCCCTGACACGGGCATCGAGGCGGACGCCGAAGCAGGCCCGGACGCGGGCGCCACGCCGGAGACGGCGCCCGAACGGATCGTCCGGCTGGTCAAGGGCGACGCCCGCACCGCGCTGTACGGGATCGACGGGACGGCCGACGTCGTCGTCTCGAACCCGCCCTACGTGCCGTCCGACGCCGTGCCCGTGGACCCGGAGGTCGCCGAGCACGACCCGGCCGTCGCGCTGTACGGCCTGGGACCCGACGGGCTGGAGGTGCCGCGCGGCATCACGGACGCCGCGGCGCGACTGCTGCGGCCCGGCGGGCTGTACGTCATGGAGCACGCAGAGGTCCAGGCGGAGGCGGCGCGAGAGATGGTCGCGGCCGCTCGCGACGCCGAGGGGCGGCCGGTGTTCGGGGAGCCCGAGACACGCAAGGACCTGACGGGCCGGCCCCGCATGGTCGTCGCGCGCCGCCTGGGGCCAGAGCGCAGCGCAGGGTGAGGGCCGTGCTTGCGAGGCACTCGCCCGGAGCGGAGCGCCGGTCCCAGGCGACGAAGGCACCGCCTGGCCTCCGGATCGTGAAAGACTGTTCCGCGTGAGTGTGCCTGTGCATCCCGTGCTCGACGCCACCGACCCGCAGACCTGGGGCCCCGCGATCGACGAGGCAGTGAATGCGATCTCCCGTGGTGGCCTCGTGGTCCTGCCCACCGACACCGTGTACGGCATCGCCGCCGACGCGTTCGACGAGGCCGCGGTAGCCGCCCTCCTCGCGGCCAAGGGCCGCGGCCGGCAGATGCCGCCCCCGGTCCTGGTAGGGGAGGTCGCGACCCTCGACGGTCTCGCCACCGACGTGCCCGACGACGCCCGCAAGCTCGTCGAGGCCTTCTGGCCCGGCGGCTTCACGATCATCCTGCAGGCGCAGCCGTCGTTGCAGTGGGACCTCGGCGACACGGGCGGCACCGTCGCGCTGCGCATGCCGGACCACCCCGCGGCGCTCGCCCTGCTGAAGCGCACCGGCCCCCTGGCCGTGTCGAGCGCCAACAAGTCGGGCAGCCCGGCCGCGCAGGACGCGGCCGACGCCGAGCGCCAGCTCGGCGGGTCCGTCGCCGTCTACCTCGACGGCGGCGAGGCACCCGGAGGTGTCGCCTCCACGATCGTGGACGCGACCGGCCCGACGCTACGGGTCGTCCGGGAGGGCGCCGTGACCCTGGCCGCGCTGCGTGCGGTCGCCGACGTCGAGGGACCCCAGGTGTTGCCCGAGGACGACCCGAGCGAGCCCCCGGCCGGCGCCGCGGAGGACGACGAGTGAGGGTGTATCTGCTCCTGATGCTCGTGGCCGCCGCGGTCACGTTCCTGACCACGCCCTTTGCCCGTTGGGTCGCCCTCAAGACCTCTGCCATCTCCGCCGTGCGGGCCCGCGACGTGCACCTCGTGCCGACGCCCCGCCTCGGCGGGCTCGCCATGCTCATCGGCATAGTCGTGTCGGTGCTGCTGGCCTCCCAGATGCCGTTCCTGTCCGGGGTCTTCGAGGACCGCCAGGCGTGGGGCATCGTCGGCGGCGCCGCGATCGTGTGCGGGCTGGGCTGGGCCGACGACAAGTGGGACCTCGACTGGGTCACCAAGCTCGCGGGCCAGGTGCTGGCCGCGGGGTTCATGGCGCTGCAGGGCGTCCAGCTCATCACGCTGCCGATCGGCGGCCTGACCATCACCTCGTCGCGCACCTCGCTCGTCATCACGGTCCTGGCCGTGGTCGTGGCGATGAACGCCGTGAACTTCGTGGACGGCCTCGACGGCCTGGCGGCGGGCATCGTCGCGATCGGCGGGGCAGCCTTCTTCCTTTACACGTACGGGCTCACCACGCAGGCGACGCCGGACGACTACGCCAGCCTCGCGTCGCTCATGCTCGCGGCGCTCGTGGGCGTGTGCGTCGGGTTCCTGCCGTACAACTTCTTCCCGGCGCGCATCTTCATGGGCGACGCCGGATCCATGCTGATCGGCCTGGTCATGGCCGGTGCGGCGATCGCCGTTACCGGCAACGTCCAGCCGGACGTCATGACTGGCGCGGAGGCGCTGCCTGCGTTCATCCCGCTGCTGCTGCCGGTGGCCGTGCTCATGCTGCCGCTGCTCGACATGGGGCTGGCCGTGATCCGGCGGCTGGCCGCCGGCAAGTCGCCCATGGCGCCCGACCGCATGCACCTGCACCACCGCATGCTGGCCCTGGGCCATTCCCACCGCCGCGCCGTGGTCATCCTGTACGTGTGGACGGCGGTGTTCGCGTTCAGCGCCGCCGCGCTCGTGCAGTGGGACTGGGAGATCGTGCTGATCTGGACCACGGTGTTCGTGGTCCTCGCCCTGCTGGCCACCCTGGGCCCGCTGCGTAACCGCGGGCGGTTCCTGGACGACGACGTCGCGCTGTCCGGCCAGACCCCGAAGGTTCCCGCCGTGGTCGGGGCCGGGGCGCCCGCGGCCGGCGTCGTCGCGCAGAGCGTCACTCCCGAGAGTGTCGCCGCCAAGACCAAGGAGAGAGTCGAATGACCGAGCAGAGCCCTGTCGCGCCGCAAGCCGACGACGACAACACCGCCGCCGAGCGCGCGATGCTGCGCGCCGCCGGCCGGGACGGCCTGATCCTGGTCGCGGGCCTGGCGGTGCTTGGATCGGTCGTCGGCTACCTGGCCGTCGGCCTGCCGGGTGTGTGGGGCGCGCTGATCGGGGCGGCCCTGGCAGGCCTGTTCTGCGGCGCCACGGTGCTGTCGATGATGCTCGCCGTCGGCCGGAGCGCTGCCGGGATGGGCGCCGTCGTGATGGGCGGCTGGCTCGCCAAGATGGTGATCCTGGTCGCCGTGCTGGCCGTGCTGTCCCGGCAGGACTTCTACGACCGCTGGGTGCTCATGGTGGTCGTGCTGCTCGGCGCCGTCGGCTCCGCCGTGCTCGACTACCGCGCGGTCAAGGGCGGCCGGGTCACGTACGTGCAGCCCGACACCAAGGCCTGACCGAACCTCTTGAGCCACCGGGGACCTGACACGGGATTGCGCAATAAGTCACAAGGGGCCGCGTCATGCGGTTCTGCGGCCGGAATTGCATCGGACATAGGTTAGGCTTACGACGAATCCATGACGGCCAGGCCCGACGGCGCGCCCGTTCCGCCACTTTGCGGAATCGCGCGCGGGGCCTAATGACCACCTGGGAGTCCTCCTGTCCACGTATGCGACGTCCGTAATCCTCGCCGCCACTGAAGGCCACGAGGGTGAGGGCGGCTTCCACACGCCGTCGATCTCCGACTTCTTTCCGTCGGCAATCCTCTTCGAGGGCACCATCTTCCAGATCGATCGCCTCTGGATCATCCGGATCATCGCCACCCTGGTGCTGCTGTCGATCTTCGTGATCGCCGCGCGCCGGGCCAAGGTGGTGCCGGGTCGATTCCAGGCAGGTGTCGAGTACCTGCTGGGCTTCGTCCGGGTGCAGATCGGCGAGGAGATCCTGGGCAAGGAGAACGCCAAGCGTTTCCTGCCCATGCTCACCACTATCTTCTTCACCATCCTGGCGTTCAACCTCACGGGTGTGATCCCGGGGCTGAACCTGGCCGCCACCTCGCGTATCGGCATGCCGCTGCTCCTGGCGCTCTGGGTGTTCGTCACCTACTGGGCCGTCGGCATCCGCAAGCACGGCTTCGGTGGATACCTCAAGGCGAACCTGTTCCCGCCCGGGGTGCCTTGGCCGATCTACTTCATCCTCACGCCGATCGAGCTGCTGCAGATCCTGATCATCCGGCCGGGCTCGCTGATGGTCCGACTGGTGGCCAACATGGTCGCCGGCCACATCATGCTCGTGCTCTGCTTCGCTGCGACGCAGTTCTTCGTCGTGGACTCGGCCGGTTCCGGTCTGATGGTCTTCGGCGCCCTCACGCTCCCGGCCGGCATCTTCATGACGCTGTTCGAGCTTCTGGTCGCGTTCCTGCAGGCGTACATCTTCGCGCTGCTGGCCGCGGTCTACATCAACATGTCGCTGGAGGAGGAGCACTGAGTGCTCCTCCGGGCGACGCTTCATAGCTTCACCTGGCACACCCGCGACGGGCGCACCAGCGCCTTCGCACACCACGCGACGCCGTACCGACTGGTCCGGCGCCCAACGGAAGGAAGACGCAAGTGGACTTCACCACTCTCGCCGAGGTCTCTGGCAACCTGAACGCTGTCGGCTACGGCCTTGCCGCGACCGGTCCGGGTATCGGTCTCGGCATCCTCATCGGCAAGACGATCGAGGGCATGGCCCGCCAGCCCGAGGTTGCCGGTCAGCTCCGCGCCACCATGTTCCTGGGTGTCGCGTTCGTCGAGGTGCTCGCGCTCCTCGGTCTCGTCGCCGGCTTCCTGTTCGTCTGATGGCGGCGCACACAAGCGCCGCCCAGGTAGCGGCGCAGACGGAAGAGCCGCAGGGCATCGATCTGTTCCTGCCCGCCTCATACGACCTGCTCTGGTCGGCGATTGTCCTCGTGATCATCGCGGCGGTGTTCTACAAGCTGATCCTGCCCCAGATGAACAAGGTGCTGGACGAGCGCTCGGCGCTCATCGAGGGCGGTATCGAAAAGGCCGAGGCAGCCCAGAAGCAGGCTGACGAGGCCCTGGCGCAGCAGCAGGCGCTGCTCGCCGAGGCCCGCGCCGACGCGGCGCAGGTCCGTGAGGAGGCGCGTGCCGAGGGCACGGCCATCATCAGGGAGCTGCGGACCAAGGCCAACGAGGAGGCGGAGCGCATCACCGAGACGGCGCACCGGCAGATCGAGGCCGAGCGGCAGGCGGCATCCGTGTCCCTGCGCACCGAGGTCGGCGCGCTCGCGACCGAGCTCGCGTCGAAGATCGTGGGCGAGTCCCTCGAGGACTCGGCCCGGCAGTCGCGGGTCGTGGACCGCTTCCTCGACGAGCTCGAGGCGAGCCAGGCCGTGGCAAGCACCAAGGAGGCGTGATGCGGGGATCGAGCGGTGCATCGCTGACGGCGGCGCAGGAGCGCTTCGAGCCGGTGCTGCGTGCCGCGGGTACGGACGCGCTGACGCTGGGTGAGCAGCTGCTCACCCTGGTGTCGGCGCTCGACGAATCCGCCGCGCTGCGCCGCTCGCTCGCCGACCCCTCCCGCGAGGGCGAGGCCAAGGCCGGCCTGGTGGCCGGCCTGCTGGACGGTTTCGACGAGCGCGTGGTCGACCTGGTGTCCGGGCTCGTCCGGTCCCGCTGGGCGAGCGACGCGGACCTGGCCGAGGCCGTCGAGCGTCTCGGCGTGGACGCCGTGCTGGCTTCCGCCGAGGCGCGCGGGGTGCTCGAGACCGTGGAGGACGAGCTGTTCCGGGTCACCCGGTCGCTCGTCGGCCAGCGGGAGGCCAAGCAGGTCCTCTCGGACGTGTCGACCGCTCCCGAGCGCCGGGTTGCGCTCGTGGACGAGCTGGTCGGCGGCAAGGTCGACACCGTGACCCAGCGCCTGGCGCAGCGCGCGACGTCGTCGCTGCGCGGCCGTCGCTTCGTGCAGACGCTCGGTTGGTTCGGCGAGGTCGCGGCGGAGCGTCGCAAGCGCCTCGTCGCCTCCGTGACGAGCGCGACGATGCTCACCCGTGAGCAGGAGCAGCGCCTCGGTGCGGTGCTCGAGCGCTCGTACGGGAAGCCCGTGCAGCTGAACGTCACCGTGGACCCCGCCATCGTCGGGGGCATGCGCATCCAGGTCGGCGCGGACGTCGTCGACTCCACCGTCCTGTCGCGCCTCGCTGACGCTCAGCGTCGTCTGGCCGGCTGAAAACGTGAACAAGAACCTTCCGCCGCGGCTCTCGCGGCCACGACAGGAGAAGAGCAATGGCTGAGCTGACGATCCGGCCGGACGAGGTCCGGGCCGCACTGGACAGCTTCGTGAAGGCCTACGAGCCCCAGGAAGCAGTCGCCGAGGAGGTGGGCCGCGTCTCGTACGCCGCGGACGGCATCGCCCGCGTCGAGGGCCTCCCGGGCGTGATGGCGAACGAGCTGCTGCGCTTCGAGGACGGCACGCTCGGACTCGCGCAGAACCTGGACGTCCGCGAGATCGGTGTGGTCGTCCTGGGCGAGTTCACCGGTATCGAGGAGGGCCAGGAGGTCCGCCGTACGGGTGAGGTGCTCTCGGTCCCCGTGGGCGAGGGTTACCTCGGCCGCGTGGTCGACCCGCTGGGTATCCCCATCGACGGCCTGGGCGAGATCGCCACCGAGGGCACCCGTGCCCTGGAGCTGCAGGCGCCCGGCGTCATGCAGCGCAAGTCGGTGCACGAGCCGCTGCAGACCGGCATCAAGGCGATCGACTCGATGATCCCCATCGGCCGTGGTCAGCGTCAGCTGATCATCGGCGACCGCCAGACCGGCAAGACGGCGATCGCGGTCGACACGATCATCAACCAGAAGGCGAACTGGGAGACCGGCGACCCGAACCAGCAGGTGCGCTGCATCTACGTCGCCATCGGCCAGAAGGGCTCGACCATCGCCTCCGTGCGTGGCGCCCTCGAGGAGGCCGGCGCGCTCGAGTACACGACCATCGTCGCGGCTCCGGCGTCCGACCCGGCGGGCTTCAAGTACCTTGCGCCGTACACCGGCTCGGCCATCGGCCAGCACTGGATGTACCAGGGCAAGCACGTCCTGATCATCTTCGACGACCTGTCGAAGCAGGCCGAGGCCTACCGTGCCGTGTCGCTGCTGCTGCGCCGTCCGCCGGGCCGCGAGGCCTACCCGGGCGACGTGTTCTACCTGCACTCCCGTCTGCTCGAGCGCTGTGCCAAGCTCTCGGACGAGCTGGGCGCGGGCTCGATGACCGGCCTGCCGATCATCGAGACCAAGGCGAACGACGTCTCGGCGTACATCCCGACCAACGTCATCTCCATCACGGACGGGCAGATCTTCCTGCAGTCCGACCTGTTCAACGCCGACCAGCGTCCCGCCGTGGACGTCGGTATCTCGGTCTCCCGAGTCGGTGGTGACGCGCAGATCAAGGCCATGAAGAAGGTCTCCGGCACGCTGAAGCTGGAGCTGGCGCAGTTCCGCTCGCTCGAGGCGTTCGCGATGTTCGCGTCCGACCTCGACGCAGCGTCCCGCGCCCAGCTCAAGCGCGGCGCCGTCCTGACGGAGCTGCTCAAGCAGCCCCAGTACTCGCCGTTCGCGGTCGAGGACCAGGTCGCGTCGGTGTGGGCCGGTACAAAGGGCAAGCTCGACGACGTCGAGGTCGAGGACGTCAAGCGGTTCGAGTCCGAGCTGCTGGACCACCTGCGCCGCAAGACCGACGTCCTGGAGACGATCCTCAAGTCCGGCAAGCTGGAGTCCGACACGGAGGACGCCCTGAGCGCCGCCGTTGACGACTTCCGGGCGGGCTTCCAGAAGGGCGACGGCACGCCGCTCGTCGGTGGCAGCACCGAGGACGGCCCCGTCGACGTCGAGCAGGCGCAGATCGTCGTCAAGAAGAAGGCCTGACCCGTGGCCGGTGGAGCTCAGCGCGTCTACAAGGCGCGGATCAAGTCGACGCAGTCGCTGAAGAAGATCTTCCGCGCGCGTGAGCTGATCGCCGCGTCCCGCATCGGCAAGGCTCGCGCGGCGGCTGCGGCTGCGGCGCCATACGCACAGGCGATCACCCGCGCGGTGTCGGCTGTCGCGTCGCACACGGACGTGGACCACCCGCTCACGCGGGAGGAGGGCGGCAACCGCGCAGCGGTGCTCGTCGTCTCCTCCGACGCGGGCATGGCCGGTTCCTACCCGATGGCGATCGTCCGCGAGGCCGAGAAGCTCGTCGGGCAGCTGACGGCCGAGGGCAAGGAGGTCGTGCTCTACGTGGCCGGCCGCCGCGCGATCGCGTACTACACGTTCCGCGGACGGGAGATCGCCAAGAGCTGGTCGTACGGCTCGGAGAAGCCGACGCCCGAGGCGGCGCAGGACATCGCCGAGACGCTGCTGGAGGTGTTCCTCGCGGACGAGCCCGACGGCGGTGTCAGCGAGATGCACGTGGTCTCCACGCTGTTCGTCAACATGGTGACGCAGCGCGCCCGCGTGGTGCGCATGCTGCCGCTCGAGGTGGTCGAGGGCGTGTCCGAGGCCGACGAGCACGAGGCCCTGCCGCTCTACGACTTCGAGCCGTCGCCCGAGGCCGTGCTGGACGAGTTGCTCCCGCGGTACGTGCAGCAGCGCATCTACGCGATGCTGCTCGACGCCGCCGCGTCCGAGCTCGCTGCGCGTCAGCGGGCCATGCACACGGCGACCGACAACGCCGAGGACCTGATCCGCACGTACACCCGACTGGCCAACCAGGCACGTCAGGCGGACATCACCCAGGAGATCAGCGAGATCGTCTCCGGTGCCGACGCCCTGGCGTCCTGAACCGACCGAATAGACTCCCCGCCGGAGGACCCTCCGGCCCACCGAAGCGAGGCAAGTATGACCGCCACCACCGTGGAATCCACGGTCGAGCACACGAGCGGCCCCGGCACCGGCCGGGTCGCTCGGGTGATCGGACCCGTCGTGGACATCGAGTTCCCCGATGACGCGATCCCTGAGATCTACAACGCGCTGACCGTCGAGATCGACCTGTCCGGCAAGGGCGAGAACAAGTCCGTCCTGACGCTCGAGGTCGAGCAGCACCTGGGTGACTCCCTGGTGCGCGCCATCGCCCTGAAGCCGACCGACGGCCTGGTCCGCGGCGCCGTGGTGACCGACACGGGCGAGCCCATCAGCGTGCCCGTCGGTGACATCACCAAGGGCAAGGTCTTCAACGTGACCGGCGACGTCCTGAACCTCGCCGAGGGCGAGAAGTTCGAGGTCACCGAGCGCTGGCCGATCCACCGCAAGGCGCCGGCCTTCGACCAGCTCGAGTCGAAGACCACGATGTTCGAGACGGGCATCAAGTCCATCGACCTGCTCACCCCGTACGTCCAGGGTGGCAAGATCGGTCTCTTCGGTGGTGCGGGCGTCGGCAAGACCGTCCTCATCCAGGAGATGATCCAGCGTGTCGCCCAGGACCACGGTGGTGTGTCCGTGTTCGCCGGTGTCGGCGAGCGCACCCGTGAGGGCAACGACCTGATCGCCGAGATGGACGAGGCGGGCGTCTTCGACAAGACCGCCCTCGTCTTCGGCCAGATGGACGAGCCGCCGGGCACGCGTCTGCGTGTGGCCCTGTCGGCCCTGACGATGGCGGAGTACTTCCGTGACGTGCAGCAGCAGGACGTGCTGCTCTTCATCGACAACATCTTCCGCTTCACGCAGGCCGGTTCAGAGGTCTCCACGCTGCTCGGCCGGATGCCGTCCGCCGTGGGCTACCAGCCGAACCTGGCCGACGAGATGGGCCTCCTCCAGGAGCGCATCACCTCGACGCGTGGTCACTCCATCACGTCGCTGCAGGCCATCTACGTGCCGGCCGACGACTACACCGACCCGGCCCCGGCCACGACGTTCGCCCACCTGGACGCCACGACCGAGCTCTCCCGCGAGATCGCGTCGAAGGGTCTGTACCCGGCGATCGACCCGCTGGCCTCGACGTCCCGCATCCTCGACCCGCGCTACGTGGGCCAGGAGCACTACGACGTCGCGACGCGCGTGAAGTCCATCCTGCAGCGCAACAAGGAGCTGCAGGACATCATCGCTATCCTCGGTGTGGACGAGCTCTCGGAAGAGGACAAGACGGTCGTCGCGCGTGCGCGTCGCATCGAGCAGTTCCTCTCCCAGAACACCTACATGGCCGAGAAGTTCACGGGTGTGGTGGGCTCGACGGTGCCTCTGTCGGAGACCATCGAGGCATTCAAGAAGATCGCTGACGGTGAGTTCGACCACATCGCCGAGCAGGCCTTCTACAACATCGGTGGGCTTGAGATGCTCGAGGAGAACTGGGCACGGATCCAGAAGGAGTACGGGGCCTGACCAAGGCTTCGCACGTCCCCCGTGCGTGATGCCGCCCCGCTGGGTAGTCCAGAACAGGGCAACCCGGAAGGGGCGGCACCACGCCCGCTACATCGGAAGGAGCTCTCGTGGCAGAGCTGAGCGTGGACCTCGTGTCCCGGGACCGCAAGGTCTGGAGCGGTGCGGCGACCCAGGTGAGCGCGCCGTCCGCGGACGGCCAGATCGGCATCCTGGCGAACCACACGCCGCTGCTGGCGGTGCTTCGCCCAGGCACGATCAAGGTGGAGACGACGTCGGGCCCGGCCGTAGAGGCCCAGGTCACCGGCGGTTTCGTCTCCGTGGACAACAACCTCGTCACCCTTGTGGTCGACGAGATCTCCCTGGTCTGAGGGAGAGCGCGGGTGCCGGGCGTCATATGGATCGCGATAGCGGTGCTCGGCGCGCTCGCGCTCGTGCTCGCAGCGGGCATCTCCCGGCTGCGGGCCCTCTCGCACAGGGTTGGTTCGTTCAACTGCAATGCCCGGGCGGCCGGTAACCCCGAGGGTTCCTGGACGCCGGGCATCGCCCAGTACGCGGTGGGCCGGATCGAGTGGTGGCGGTGCTGGTCGCTGTCACCCCGTCCGGCCCGCACCTGGTATCGGGAGCGGCTCACCGTGACGGGCCGCACCCCGCTGGACCCGGACGAGCGTGGTCAGGGCGACCACTACCTCGTCCAGTGCCGGTACGACGGGCTCGACTTCGAGCTCGATCTCGCTGCCGGCGACTACTTCGGCCTCGCCTCCTGGCTCGAGGCCGCCCCTCCCGGACGACAGGATCTGGTTCTCTGATGCGGCTGGTCGTGGCAGACTGCTCCGCCCTCTACACGGGCCGCCTGACCGCGATGCTTCCGCCGGCGACGCGGCTGCTCGTGGTCAAGGCCGACGGAAGCGTCCTGATCCACTCCGACGGCGGCTCGTACAAGCCGCTGAACTGGATGAGCCCCCCGTGCACGCTGACGGTGCGCGAGCCGTCCGAGGAGGCCGCCGAGCGCGGCGTCACCGAGGTGTGGACCGTCCAGCACGCCAAGTCGGACGACCGGCTCGAGGTCGAGCTGTTCACCGTGCACCACGACTCCGCCCACGACCTGGGCATCGACCCGGGTCTCGTGAAGGACGGCGTGGAGGCGCACCTGCAGGAGCTGCTCGCCGAGCAGATCGCCCTGCTGGGCCACGGGCACACCCTGGTCCGCCGCGAGTACCCGACGGCAATCGGGCCGGTGGACATCCTCGCGCGTGACAGCTCGGGCTCCACGGTCGCCGTGGAGATCAAGCGCCGGGGCGACATCGACGGCGTCGAGCAGCTCACGCGGTACCTGGAGCTGCTGAACCGGGATCCCCTGCTGGCCCCGGTGCGCGGCGTGTACGCCGCCCAGGAGATCAAGCCGCAGGCGCGCGTGCTGGCCAAGGACCGCGGCATCGCGACGCTCCTGCTGGACTACGACGCGATGCGCGGCGTCGACGACCCGGACTCCCGCCTCTTCTGACCCGTTCGCCGGTCGAGCTCGTCGAGACCCCCGGGTCTCGACGAGCCCGACCGGCGTCCGCGCGCCTACAGCGGCGTCACGGACCACTTGGCGTCGGGTGCCTCCCGGACCACGGCGTACCCGCCCGCGGGCACGACGATCCCGGCATCCGTGGGGGCGTCGGTGACGAGGTCGTGCCCCGGGCCGGTGACCCGGACCGGCTGGTCCCCGTGGTGCAGCAGGAACAGGTACGTGGCTTCCGCGCCGCGCCGTCGAATCGCCTCCAACCCGGTGCCGACCGCCTCGGGGACCACCGGGCGCACGCCGTGCTCCGCGAGCAGCCCCGCGACGAACCCGTCCCAGGACTCCTGGACCATCCCCGCCGAGACGTACGTGGCGCTGCCGTCGCCGACGCGGCGGCGCGTGACCGCGGGCAGGCCCGCGAGAACGCCCTGGGTGTACGTGGCGAGGACGTCCGCCCGGGGCGGGTCCATCCGCTCGGTCCACTGGACGACCGTCGACCCGTCGCTGAGCTCCTGGGTCTCGGCGGGGTCGAGCGGGAGGTGCTCGGTGACCCGGACGCCCAGCAGGTCTCGCAGCCGGCCCGGGTAGCCGCCGGGCACCACCCGCTGGTGCTCGTCGGCCACGCCGGTGAACCGCCCGACCACCAGGTGCCCGCCCGTCTCGACGTACCGGGTGAGCCACTCGACGGTGTCGGAGCTCAGCGCCATCAGGGTCGGCACGAACAGCACCCGGTAGCGGGCGACGTCGGCGCCCGTGCGGACGAAGTCGACGGCGACCCCGGCACGCCACAGGGCGCGGTGCGCCGCACGGACCTCCGTCGTGTAGTCGAGGTCGTCGTTCGGCAGGTGCGGGGTCTCGAGCGACCACCGGCCGTCGGCGTCCCACAGGACCGCGACGTCGGCCTCGACGACCGGCCCGTCGTGCGGCGGCGCCGCGACCTCCTGGAGGCGGCCGAGGAGTGCCCCGAGCTCGACGACGCCCTCGAAGGTCCGGCTCCTCGGGCCCGCGTGCGGCACCATCGCGCTGTGCCACGTCTCGGAGCCGCCGGCTGACGCCCGCCACTGGAAGAACAGCGCGCCCTGGGAACCGCGTGCGACGTAGCCCAGCGAGTTGCGGATCATCCGGTCGGGATCCTTGAAGGCCTGCCGCGCGCCGTCCCGGATGCCGGAGGCGCTCTGCTCCATGAGCAGCCAGGGTCCGCCGCCCCACGAACGGGTCAGGTCGGCGGCGTAGGCGACGTGCGCCTCGCCGTCCGGCCCGGGCGTGTCGAGATAGTGGTCGACGGAGACCAGGTCCAGCTCGTCGCTCCAGGCGAACTGGTCGAGGTGGTCCCAGGTGGGGTGCATGAAGTTCGTCGTGACCGGCGTCGTCGAGCCGGTCGCGCGGATCTCGTCGCGCTGCTCGGCGAACGCCGCGAGCATCTCGCCGGAGCAGAACCGCTTGAAGTCCACCGCGTGGGCCGGGTTGGCCAGGTACTGCGTCGTGCGCGGGGGGAGGATCTCCTCCCAGTCGTCGTACCGCTGGGACCAGAACGCCGTGTACCAGGCGTCGTTCAGCGCGTCGAGCGAGACGTACCGCTCCCGGAGCCAGCGCCGGAAGGCGGCCGCCGCGTGCGGACCGTGGTCGACCGTGCCGTACTCGTTGTGCACGTGCCAGCCCCGCAGGCGCGGATGGGCGCCGTACCGCTCGGCGAGGAAGCGTGCCACGCGCCGCGCGGCCTGGCGGTAGGCGGGTGCGCTGATCGCGTAAGTGTCGCGCGAGCCGTGGGAGACGTAGGTCCCGTCGGCCCGCACCGGCAGCGCGTCCGGGTGCGCGCGGGTGAACCACGGCGGCGGGGACGCGGTGGGCGTCGCGAGGAAGAACCCGATCTCGTTCGCGTCGAGGAGCGCGACGACGTCGTCCAGCCAGCCCGGCTCGAACACCCCTTCGCGGGGCTCGATCGCGGCCCACGAGAACACCCCGATGGTCACGGTGTTCACGCCGGCCCGACGCATGAGCGCCATGTCCTCGGCCCAGACCTCGCGCGGCCACTGCTCGGGGTTGTAGTCGCCGCCGAAGAGCAGGCGGGCGGGTGCGAAGGGAACCGTCATGGGTCGTCCTCGGGTCGTCGGAGAAGCAGGTCGGTGAAGAGGCGGGGCGTGGAGCGGGGGAGGGCCGCTAGCGGCCGAGCTCCCCGGTCCAGTGGGCCGGGTCGGGCAGCGCGGCGTCGAGCTCCGGCCAGACGTCGTCCGGCACGTCGACGGCGGCCCACGCTGCGACCTGGGTGAGCTGGGTGGTGCTGCTCACGCCGACGATCGTCCCCGCGACGCGCGGGTCGCGGTTGCCGGCCCGGAGGGCGAGCGCACCCACGGGGACGCCCGCAGCACGGGCGATCTCACGGATCCTCAGGACCGCGTCCCGCTGGGCGGCGTCGACGTCGCGGTAGTGATAGCTCCGCACTGGTCCGTCGTCGTCGGCCAGCGCGCCCCCGCCGAACGGGGCGGCGTTCAGGACGCCGACGCCGTGGTCGGCGCAGTCGTCGAGCAGGGTCTGCGCCGACCGGTCCAGGAGCGTGAGGCGGTTGTGCGTCACTACCGCCTCGAACTCGCCGGTGCGCACGTACTGCCGCAGCAGCCCGATCGGCCCGCCGGCCACCCCGAGGTGCTCGATCACGCCCGCCTCGCGCAGCTCGAGCAGTGCGCGGACCGGCCCGTCGGGTGCGACGGCGTCGGCGAATGCCATTCGTTCCGGGTCGTGGAAGTGCACCAGCGGCAGGCGGTCGAGGCCCAGGCGTTCGAGGGACTCCGCGACCGACGCACGGACGCGTGCCCCCGAGAAGTCCTTGGAGCCGGGCACCGGGTCCACCTTGGTGAACACCTGCACCTCGCCGGCGGTGCCGACGCCGTCGGCGGTCCCCGCAGCACCGTCGAGGGAGGCGAGGCCCGCGAGGGCCGACCCGATGAACGCCTCCGCGTCCCCGTACTCGTTGCTGGTGTCCCACGTGCGCCATCCCGCGGCCGCCGCCGCGCGCAGCAGGGCGGTCGCGGCCGGCAGGTCGAGCCTGCGTCCGATACCGGACGTCCCGAGGACGACGGCGGGCACGCGCAGCCCCGTCGCCCCGAGTGCCTGCTCCGTCTGTGCGGCGCTCATCCCTTCAGCCCTCCGCTGATCAGGTCGAGGCGCCAGTAGCGCTGGAGCACGAGCATCATCGCGACGAGCGGCACGATCGCCACCGCCGAGCCGATGATCGCGAGCGTGTAGAGCGACGGCGTGCCGGACCCCTTGGACAGCAGCGTGTACAGGCCGACCGTGAGGGGGTACATCCGCTCGTCCGACAGCATGATGAAGGGCAGCAGGAAGTTGTTCCAGATGCCCACGAACTGCAGCAGGAAGATCGTCACCATGCCGGGCACCATCATCGGCAGGGCCACCGAGACGAAGACGCGCACGTCGTTCGCGCCGTCGATGCGCGCCGCCTCCATCGTCTCCGTCGGCACTGCCGAGATGGCGTACACCCGGGCCAGGAAGATCCCGAACGGCGAGATGAGGCACGGCAGCAGCACCGACCAGTAGGTGCCGGCCAGGCCGATCTTGGACATGAGCAGGTACTGCGGGATGGCCAGCGTGATACCCGGCAGCAGCACGCCGCCGAGGATCGCGTAGAACGCCACCTGCCGCCCCGGGAAGTCGTACTTCGCCAGCGCGTAGCCGGCCATCGTCGAGACCAGGGTGCACGCGACGGCCCCGACGCCCGCGAAGATGACGCTGTTGATCGCCCACTGCAGGTACTGGCCGTCGCCGTAGGCGAACAGGTCGCCCAGGTTCTCGAGCAGCCCCGTGCCGGGCAGGAAGGTGAAGGTCGAGAAGAGCTCGGAGCTGGACTTGGTCGAGGCGACCAGCACCCAGACCACCGGCACGAGGCAGTACAGCGCGCCAAGCAGCAGGACCGCCGTCGGCAGGATCGCACCGCGCCTGCCCGCGCGGCGCGAGGGCTCGGCGGCCAGGCGTCGGGAGCCCACGGGGCGGGGCGTCGTGACCGTGCTCATGAGGACTCTCCGAACGAACGCTTCTGCGTCACACGCAGCAGGACGACCGACACGACGAGCGTGCCGAGAGCGAGGGCGACCGACGACGCGGCGGCGAGGGACAGGTTGTCCCTGGCGAAGGCGTCGCGATAGATCATCATGAGCGGCACCCAGGTCTGGGAGATCGCGCTCGTCATGGGACGCAGCGTCGCGGGCTCGCCGTACACCTGGAGCGTCCCGATGAGGGCGAACAGGCCGGTCAGGGTCAGCGCGGGGGCGACCAGCGGGATCTTGATCCGGTAGGCGATGTCCCACTCGCCGGCTCCGTCGAGCCGCGCCGCCTCGTACACGTCCGCGGGGATCCCGCGCAGGGAGGTGTACAGGATGATCATGTTGAAGCCGACGCCGCCCCAGATCGCGATGTTCGCGACCGAGGGGAAGAGCATCCCGCCGTGCAGCACGTCGATGCCGTCGAGGCCGACCCGTTCGAGGATCCAGTTGCCCGGGCTCGTGGAGGGCAGGTAGAGGAAGCCCCACAGGAGCGTCGCGACGACGCCCGGCACCGCGTACGGGATGAAGATCGCCGTGCGGGCGAACCGGGCGCCCCGCACGCGCGGCAGGTCGAGCAGCAGCGCGAAGGCGAGCGCGAGCCCGAGGGTGAGGGGTACCGCGATGATCCCGTAGATCCCCAGGCGTCCCAGACCCGCGACGAGCTCGGGGTCGGTGAGCACCGCGACGTAGTTGTCCAGCCCCACCCAGGTCTCCTGCCGGAGGCCGAACGGGCCGCCGCCCGTCACGCGCATCCCGCGGAAGCTCAGGTACAGCGCGTACCCGATCGGCACCGCGAGGAACGCGACGAACAGCAGCGCAGCGGGCGCGAGGAAGAGGAGCGGGGCTCCCCAGCGCCGGCGCACGCGGCGATACGCGGGCGCGGGCGCGTCGGTGGCAGCGCTCATGACTGGTTGCTCCTTCTTGAGGCCTGGTGCCGGCGTCGCTGCCGGCCCGGAAGTCACTTCTTGGCGACCTCGAAGCCCGCGGTCTCCATGTCGCCGACCACCTCGGCCTCGATCTCGGTCAGGGCGTCACGCAGCGGGGTGCCGTTCGTGACGGCCTTCGACATCGCGTCCTGGAACGCGCTCGACGCGACGTTGGTGTTGGGGCCCCAGCTGATCTCCGGGACGGTGGTCCGGGTGATCTCCGCGGCGGTCTCCCAGTAGTCCTTCTGCTGCGGCATCAGCAGGGGCGGGTCGCTCTCCAGGGTCAGCTCCTGACCGCTGAGCGACGCCGGGTACTGGCCCTGCTCGATCTGCGCTGCCGAGGCCTCCTCGGCGGTGCCCATCCACCGGGCGAACTCGGCGGCGGCCTCGGGGTGCTCCGCGGACGTCGTCACCACGACCGCGGACCCGCCCTGGAACCCGACGGCCGGGTTGCCCTCCTCCCACTCGGGGAGCGGCGCCATCGCCCAGTCGCCCGCGCTCTCCTCGGCGACGCCGTAGAGCACGCCCGCGGCCCACAGGCCCGCCGGCCACGAGAGCACCTCGCCGTCGTTGACCTTCGCGTTCCACTCGGGGGTGAGCAGCGGCTCCGCGGACACGAGGTCGCGGTCGATGAGGTCCTGCCAGTAGTCGACGACGGCGACGGTCGCGGGGTCGTCGAAGTCCACGGTCCAGGTGTCGCCGTCGACCGACCACCACTCCGCGCCGGCCTGCTGAGCGAACGCGGCGAGGCTCCCGAAGTCGTCCGGGGCGAACGTCGTGATGTAGGTGTCGGGGTCGGCCTCGTGCACCTTCTCCGCCGCCTTCGCGAACTCCTCCCAGGTGGTGGGGACCTCGATGCCGAGCTCGTCGAACCGCGCCTTGTTGTAGGTCAGGGCCTGGGGGCCCGCGTCCTGCGGCACGCCGTAGGTGGCGCCGTCGAACGTGGACTGGCTCCACACGCCCGGGGCGAACTCGCTCTCCAGCCCGTCGGCGTGCTCGGAGATGTCGGCGGCCACACCGGCCACGATCATCGCCGGCAGGGTGTTGTACTCGACGAGCGCGACGTCGGGGGCGTTGTCCGCACGTGTCGCGGTCACGAGCTTGGCCGACGAGTCGGTCCCGCCGCCTGCGTCGGTCCGCTTGACCTGGATGTCGGGGTGGGCGGCGTTCCACGCGTCCACCATGGGCTGCTGCGCGGTGCCCCATGCCCAGTAGTCGAGGGTGATCGGGCCGTCGGCCTCGGTGTCGTCGCCTCCGGAGCCGGAGCCCGAGGAGCACGCTGCGAGGGTGAGGGCGACGGCGGAGAGCGTGGCAACGACCGGGATGGGCTTACGCATCATTCACATCTTCCTTGACGTGCGGTGAACGCCTCCGCGGCTGTGCGAAGCGCTTCGATGAATAGGTAGCATCATTGCCAGCCGCAAAGCGGGCTGTCAAGGACCGTCCTGGCAGGGCAGTGCAGAGGCGTCGACGTCGGCCTCTGGTTCGACCGGCTCCTCGCAGGGCATCAAATGTCGAAGCGGTTGCGCAGCCAGCACGGATGCCACCGGGCGGGAGTCGGACCGCTGTACGTCGCGGAGACGGACGCCGGGCGTAACCCTGGCAGGATGTCCGCATGACTGATTCCGGTGCTTTCGTGGTGCGCGGTCGCCTGGTCCAGCCCTCCGCAGTGGTGGACGACGGCGTCGTCGTCGCCTCGGGTGGTCGTGTCACCTTCGCCGGCTCCCTGTCCGAGGCCGTGGCGACCGGCTACGGCCCCGCCGTCGAACAGATGCCGCCCGCCCCCGAGACGTACGTGCTGCCGGGCCTCGTGGACCTGCACAACCACGGCGGGGGCGGCGTCTCGTTCCCGGACGTGGCCTCGGCCGAGGAGGCGATGGCGGGCGTGCTCGAGCACCGCCGCCACGGCACCACCACCCTGCTCGCGTCGCTCGTGACCGCGCAGCCGGAGGTGCTGCTGAGCCGGGCAGCGGTGCTGGCCGAGCTCGCCGTGGCCGGGGAGATCGAGGGCCTGCACGCGGAGGGGCCGTTCCTCTCGTACCGCCGCCGCGGCGCACACAACCCGGCTGACCTGCAAGAAGGCAGCGTCGACCTGGTGCGGGACCTGACGAAGGCCGCCCGCGGGTACCTGCGCACCATGACCATCGCCCCGGAGGTGCCCGGCGTGACCGGCCCCGGCGGCGTCGCCGAGGCGCTGATCGAGGCGGGCGTGCTGCCCTCCCTGGGCCACACCGACGGCACCACCGAGCAGGCCGAGGCGCTGATCGAGCAGGTCACCGCGGCACTGCGCGCGACGGCCCCGCGCGCCGCGGGCAGGGCGCTCGGGCCGATGACGGCCACCCACCTGTTCAACGGCATGCGCCCCCTGCACCACCGCAAGCCCGGACCCATCGCGGCGTGCCTCGCCGCGGCGGCCCGCGGCGACATGGTCGTGGAGCTGATCGGCGACGGCGTCCACCTCGACGCGGCGACCGTCCGCTCGGTGTTCGACATGGTGGGCTCGGACCACGTGCTGCTCGTGACCGACGCGATGGCGGCGGCCGGCGTGGCCGACGGCCGCTACGAGCTGGGCCCCATGTCGGTGGTGGTGCACGACGGCGTCGCGCGGGTCGCCACGGCGGGCGGCACGGCGGAGGACGCCGGGGGAGAGGGGCCGATCGCCGGCGGCACCGCGCACCTGATCGACGTCGTGCGCTGCGCCGTGGCCGGGGGCGTGCCCCTGGTCGACGCCGTCCGCTCCGCGACCTCCGTGCCCGCCCGGGTACTGGGGCTCACCGGGGAGGTCGGCAGCCTGGAGCCCGGCGCCCGCGCCGACGTCCTGGTCACCGACGCGGACCTGCGCCCGGTCCGCGTGCTGCGCCACGGTGTAAACGTCGATGTCGCCGGCACGTAACGAGCCGCTGTTAGCGTTCCCGGCATGACGTCTCCCGTGTTCCAGCCCGGTCAGACGGTAGTGCGCCGCGAGATCATGCGGGGCGAGCCGTGGATCGCGATCCCGCAGGTCTGCGTCCAGGACGACGGCGACCTGCTCGTCACCTACACGCCCGGCGGCACGCCGCTGGTGTACCCGGAGACGGGCACGTTCCCCGTGGGGGAGCACCCGTGGAAGCTCGCGGGCAGCACCGCCTGGCGCGGCCACGGGCGGCTCGACCTGCACTGGACCGGGGTGGAGCACTCCCTCTTCCTGTTCTGGGACGGCCCCGAGCGCGCGTTCCAGGGCTGGTACTTCAACCTGGAGGACGCGCCCCGGCGCACGCCGATCGGGTTCGACACGCTCGACCACGAGCTCGACGTCTGGTGGGCGGCCGACGCCGAGACCTACGAGTTCAAGGACGTCGTCGAGTTCGAGGAGACCGGGCCGGCGCGCTACCCCGGCCGGATGGACCAGATCCGCGCGGAGGGCGACCGGATAGCCGGTCTGCTCGACGCCGGCGAGCTCTGGTGGGACAAGGCCTGGGCCGACTGGACGCCCGACGCGTCGTGGCAGCCCCGCGAGGTGCCGGCCGGCTGGGAGAGCGTCGCGTTCGAGGCGCGCTGAGCCGCGCGGTCGACGTCGGCGTTTCGCCGAGCGGCAATACCACCGCATTTCCTGTGGCATTCCTCATCCCGGGCGCTACGGTCGGACCGTGCCCTCTTCCGCCCCGGCCCCTGAGCCCGCCGCGCCCACCTCCTCTCCTCCTGGACCCGCCGCGCCCGCTTCCGTCCCCGGCTCCCCTGCTCGATCCGCCGCGCCCGATCACGCGGACCCCGCGTGGCCGGTGGTCACCGAGCGCCTCACGCTCCGCCCGGTCTCCCCGGACGACGCCGACGCGTTCTTCGCCTGGCGTTCGCGCCCCGACGTGGTGCGGTACATGTACCAGCCCCCGTGGGACGTGGCGACGGCGGAGGTCAAGCTCCGTACCTGGTCGAGCGCCCCCTTCGAGGAGCCGGGTGACGTGCTGGTGCTGGCGGTCGAGGCCGACGGCGACGTCATCGGCGAGACGCTGCTCAAGTGGGCCGCCGGCCCGCGACAGGCCGAGCTCGGCTACGCCATGCACCCCGACGTCGGCGGGCGCGGGCTGGCCACGGAGGCCGCCCGCGCCACCCTCGGGCTCGCCTTCGCGGCGTACGGCTTCCACCGCGTGTACGCGCGCATCGACGAGGAGAACCTCGCCTCGGTCCGCGTGGCCGAGCGGCTCGGCATGCGCCAGGAGGCCCGCCTCCTGGAGAACGACCTGCGCGACGGCGTCTGGGCGAACGAGGTGGTCTACGCGATCCTCGACCGGGAGCACGCGGAGCACGCGTAGCTCACTCGACGACCAGGTCAGCCCGCACCCGCAGGTCCCCGGCGGACGGCCCGGAAGCGACCACGTACGTTCCGGGCTGCAGCACCATGGCGCCGTCGTGCCGGACGGCGAGCGCACCCAGGTCCAGCGGGACCGTCACCTCGGCCGACGCGCCCGGCGCGAGCCGCACGCGGGCGTGCCCGAGCAGCTGCCGTCGGGCCGCGGGCACCGGCAGGTCGGGGGACAGGCCGTGCACGGCGACGAGCTCGTCCACGGGCCGGTCCCCGGAGTTGCGCACCGCGACGACGGCGCTGATGGCGCCGCCCTCGCCGAGCGGCGTTCCGCGCACCGCGCGCCGCGGGGACCCCGCGGCTCCGCCGTCGCCCACCAGCCGCAGCCCCTCGTACCCGACCGTCGTGTAGCTCAGCCCGTGGCCGAACCAGTACGCGGGCTCGCCCGCCAGGTGCCGGTAGGTGACGCCCTGGCGGGCGACGTCGTAGTCGAACAGGTCGCCGGCCTGCGCCTCCGTCGCGGGCCACGTCTGTGCCAGCCGCCCGTACGGCTCGGCGTCGCCGGACAGGACGTCCACCAGCCCGTTCCCGACCTCCTGCCCGCCGTGCGCCGCCCAGACGAGCGCGCCGGGCGCGTCGCCGGCCCCGGGCAGCCCCGGCCCCAGCACGTACGGGTACGACGACGTCACCACCAGCACCGCCGCCGGGCACGCCTCGCGCGCCACGCGCCAGATCTCGGCCATCGAGCCCGGCAGCAGGAGGGACGTCCGGTCCTCCGTCTCGCGCCCGCCGAGGTGCGGGTCGTTGCCGACGGCCACGAGCACCACATCGGCGCCCGACGCCGCCCGCGCCACCTCGGCGTGCCCCGAGACGACGGTGCGCCACGCGAACCGCTCGGCGTCCGCGAGCCGCGTGCCGTCGGCCGCCAGCAGCCCTGATCCGAGCTGCACCCGCAGCCACCTCCCGCTCGCGACGTGCCACAGCGACCACGTCCCGTCGGCGTGGTGGTGCCGCCGGAACGACTCCTGCACCACCCAGCCGCCGACCCGCTCGGCGTCGGCCCGCAGGATCCAGCCCGCGCCCGTCAGGAGGCGGCCCGAGGCGACCGAGCGGAGCGTGAGCACGCCGTCGCCCCAGTCCGTGACGTCGAGGTGGGTCTCCGCGCCGGCGTCGGCCGCCGAGACGGTGACCTCGCCGTCGGCGGTGACCGTCACGTACCTGCCGGACGACGTGGCGCGCAGCGCCACCCGGTCCGCGCCGTCGGCGACCTCGACCACGGCGTCGGGATACCGGTCCGCGACCGCGCGGGCCAGGGAGACGGTGTACGGCGGGGTGCCGGAGTACCAGTCGGTGAGGACCCGGTCGGCCAGCGGCCCGACGATCGCGACGCGCTCGGGCGCGGCCAGCGGCAGCGTCCCGTCGTTGCGCAGCAGCACCACGGACTTCGCCGCCGCCTCGCGGGCCAGCGCCCGGTGCTCGGGCAGGTCGATGGCGTCGGGGCCGATGCTCGCGTACGGGTCCGCGGCCCCGTCGAGCTCGCCCGTGCGGAGCCGCAGCTCCAGCAGCCGCAGCGCGGCGACGTCGACGTCGTCCCGCGTCAGCAGGCCCGCGTCCAGGGCCTCGCGCAGCCGGTCCAGCGTGATCGACGGGTCGGTGTTGTTGTCCGTGAACGAGTCCAGTCCCGCGTGCACGGCCGCCGCGTGCGCCTCGGCGTGGGAGGCGAACGCCCGCTGGATGGTCATGAGGAAGGTGGGCGCGCCGGCGTCGGACACGACGGCCACCGAGCCCGGCGCCCACGAGCGCAGCTCGGCGAGCAGGTCGCCGGACGTGTGCGCCGGAACCCCGTTGACCAGGTTGTACGACGGCATCACCGCGCCCGCCACCCCCGCCTCGATCGGGCCGCGGTAGGCGGGCAGCTCGTACTCGTGCAGGGTCCGCTCGGACAGGTTCGACGACGTCGCCGAGCGGTCCGTCTCGTTCCCGTACCCGAGGAAGTGCTTGAGGGCGGGCACCGTCTTCCAGACCGTCGGGTGGTCCCCGCGCAGCCCGCCGCAGTACGCCGTGGCGAGCTGGGACACCAGCCGTGGCTCCTCGCTGTACCCCTCCTCGCCGCGCCCCCAGGCGGGGTGCCGCAGCGGGTTCACGACCGGCGCCCAGACGTTCAGGGAGACGGCCGGGTCCTCGGCGTGCTTGGCCCTCAGCTCCGTGGCGACCAGGTCGCCGAGCCGGCGGAGCAGGCCGGTGTCCCACGTGGCGCCCAGCCCGACGGGTTGCGGCAGCACCGTGGCGCGGCCGAGCCACGCGACGCCGTGCAGCGCCTCGGCGCCGGTGTGGAAGGCGGCGAGGCCGAGGCGCTCGACCGCAGGCTGGTGCTGGTGCAGCAGGCTCAGCCGCTCGTCGGGGGTGAGGTGCTCCAGGAGGTCACGGGCCCGGTCGGCGAGCGGCGCGGAGGGGTCCCGGAAGAGGGGCTGCGGTTCTTGTGGCACGTCGTCGTGCTCCTGCTCTCGAAACGGTTCAATGATCCGGCGCTCGCTGCTCGGCGGCCGCGCCGGTGCGGTCAGGGTGGAGGATACGGCACGCGATCGGCCCAGATCCTAGGAAGAGGCGGCAGTGCGGCACGATCCGATTAAAAAACTGGACAGATCATTGCCTCGCTCAATGCCTTGCCCTACTGTTCTGGCAGCGACAGAGGTCGAAGCGCTTCGACGTTGTTTCGGCCGCAGTTCCGTCGTATCCGGGCACACTGACGTGCCGCGCTGTCCACAAAGGAGTGAAAAGCCATGACAGCATCCCTGTTGACCGGTCGGCTGGACCGACGGTCGTTCCTCGGCTTTCTGGCAGTCGGCGCCGGCGTCGTCGGCGTACCGTCCCTGCTCACCGCGTGCACCACAGCGGGCGGCGGGCCCGCGGCGGCCCCCGGGGCCGTGACCGCCGGGAACCTGCCCACGTACGTGCCGATGGAGTACGTGAAGCCCGACTTCCCCAGCGTCAACGGCTCCACCGCGGGCTACGCCACCATGCCTGACGAGCTCGTCACGGCCTTCGACGCTCCGCCCGGGTCGGGCGGCACCTACACGGCGATGACGCCGCTTTGGAGCGCCATCCCGTCCACGAGCGGCAACCCGTACTTCGACGCCGTGAACGAGGCGCTCGGGACCACCATCGAGTTCCAGATCTCGGACGGGAACACCTACGGCGACAAGCTCGCCGCCGTGCTCGCCTCGGCCAAGGACGTGCCCGACTGGGTGTGCGTGCCCACCTGGAACGTCCCGCCGCGGTTCGGCCAGGCCGTCGACGCGCTGTTCGAGGACCTCACGCCGTTCCTGGCCGGGGACAAGGTGAAGAAGTACAAGAACCTCGCCAACATCCCGACCGACGCGTGGCGGTTCGGCGTGTTCAACGACAAGCTCTACGCCCTGCCGTTCCCGGGCGAGGTGATCACCAACGCGATCTTCCACCGGGCCGACATCTTCGCCGAGCTGGGCATCGAGGCCGCGCCCACCACCGCCACCGAGCTGCTCGAGCTGGCCAAGGAGGTCACCGACCCCGGCAAGAAGCGCTGGGGCGCGAACGACATGTGGGTCGCGGCGAACATGATGTTCGCGGTGCCGTCGATCGACCGCTGGAAGCTCGACGACGCGGGCAAGCTGGTCCACCGCATCGAGACCGAGGAGTACCGCGCCGCCCTGGACTGGCAGACCAAGCTGTACGCGTCGGGCGCCGTGCACCCCGACGCCGTGGCCGACAACGCCGAGGCCGCCAAGACGAACTTCGAGTCCGGCAACGTCCTCATCAGCACCGACGGCGTGGGTGGCTGGCACGAGGCGCTCGGCCGGATGCAGGCGGTGAACCCCGACTACGACCAGCGCCCGTTCCCGTTCTTCGCGGCCGAGGGCGGGGACCCCGTGCTGTTCAAGGGCGCCCCGGCCAACATCTTCTCGTTCCTCAAGAAGAACGACGACCCGGCGAAGATCGAGGAGCTGCTGGCGGTGGCGGACTTCCTGGCCGCACCGTTCGGCACCACGGAGTACAACCTCGTCAACTTCGGCGTGGAGGGCACGCACTACGAGCTCGACGAGAACGGCCTGCCGGCCGCGACCGAGCAGGCGGCCACGGAGGTGGCGCCGACCTACATCTTCCTGGTGGACCCGCCGGTGGTGAACGCCAAGGTGCAGTACCCGGGCTTCGTCGAGGCGTTCTGCACCTGGATGGCGGACGCCGCGCAGTACCTGGCCGAGGAGCCGTTCTACGGCATGCAGATCACCGAGCCGGCCCAGTACGCCGCGCTCAAGGCGCCGTTCGAGGACCTGGAGAAGGACATCGCGCGCGGGCGCAAGACCCTGGCGGACCTCGACGAAGCGGTGGCGACGTGGAGCAGCTCCGGCGGTGAGGAGCTGCGCGCTTTCTACCAGGACATCCTGGACGAGCAGTGAGCGCCGTGACCGCCCCGCGGACGAGCGCCGCGACGTCGACCGGAGGCGGCCCGCCGCCCCGCAAGGTCCCCTGGACCACGCGGCTGCGGCGCGACCGCTCGCTGCTGATCATGGTGGCCCCGGCCGTGCTGCTCCTGGCCGTGTTCGCATACGTGCCGATGTTCGGCAACGTGGTGGCCTGGCAGGACTACTCGCCGTACGTCGGGGTGCGGGAGAGCCCCTTCGTGGGGTGGGCCAACTTCGCGCGTGTGCTCACCAACCCGCTGTTCCTCGACGCCGTGTCGAACACGCTGGTCATCACCGCGTTCCAGCTCGTGTTCTTCTTCCCGGTGCCGATCGTGCTGGCGCTGCTGCTGAACAGCGTGCTGACGCCGAGCCTGCGCGCCACCATCCAGTCGATCGTGTACCTGCCGCACTTCTTCTCCTGGGTGATCGTCGTGACGATCTTCCAGCAGATCTTCGGCGGCGCCGGGGTCGTGGCGAGCAGGCTGCGCGAGGCGGGGTACTCCGGGTTCGACCTGATGACCAACCCGGACACGTTCCTGCTGCTCATCACCGCGCAGTCGGTATGGAAGGACGCCGGCTGGGGGATCATCATCTTCCTCGCGGCGCTGGCCACCGTCGACCCGCAGCTCTACGAGGCGTCGGTGGTCGACGGCGCGGGCCGGTGGCGCCGCATGTGGCACGTCACCCTCCCGGCGCTGCGGCCGGTGATCATCCTGCTCCTGATCCTGCGGCTGGGCGACGCGCTCACCGTCGGGTTCGAGCAGCTCATCCTCCAGCGCGGCGCCGTCGGGACCGACGTCGCGGAGGTGCTCGACACGTTCGTGTACTACCAGGGCGTCGTGAACGGCGACTGGGCCTTCGCGGCGGCCGCGGGGCTCGTCAAGGGCCTGGTCTCGCTCGCCCTGGTGCTCGGGGCCAACAAGCTCGCCCACGTGATGGGCGAGGCGGGGGTGTATCAGCGCGCATGACAACGAGAACCGAGAACCGTCCCGGGAAGAACGCGCCACCACGGCCGCCGGAGCAGCCGCCGACGCGCTCCGAGCGGTACCGCGCCCTGCTGCGCGGCAAGCACCGTCCGGTCTGGGAGGAGGACCCCACCCCGCTCGGGCTCCTCGTCAAGGCCCTGGCACTCCTGCTCATCGTGGGCACCGTCGCCTATCCGCTGTACACAGTGGTGCTCACCAGCCTCTCCACCCAGGCGGACATCACCAGGTCCGGCGGCCTGGTCACCGTGCCCGGCAGCCTGACGCTCTCGGCCTACGGCCAGATCCTGTCCGGCGGGATCGTCACGCGGGCCACGATCGTGAGCATCGGGATCACCGTGGTCGGCACGGTGCTGTCCACCACGGTGTCCGTGCTGGCGGCGTACGGGCTGAGCCGGCCGGGCTCCTTCGCCCACCGGCCCGTGCTGTTCGTCTTCCTCATCACCATGTTCTTCGGTGCGGGGATGATCCCGACCTACCTGCTGGTGAGCAACCTCGGGCTGATCGACAGCTACTGGTCGCTCATCCTGCCGGGCGCCGTGAGCGCGTTCAACGTGCTCATCCTGCGGGCGTTCTTCATGGGCATCGACCAGTCCATCACCGACGCCGCCCGGATCGACGGCGCGGGGGACTGGCGGATCCTGGGGCAGATCGTGCTGCCCATGTCGAAGGCCGTCGTGGCGGTGGTCGCGCTGTTCTACGGCGTCGGCTACTGGAACGCGTTCTTCAACGCGATGCTCTACATCAACGACAACGCGAAGTGGCCGCTGCAGCTGGTACTGCGGTCCTACGTGCTGCAGGGGGTGACGCTGCCGGGCAGCGGCGTGGGCCAGGTCGACGTCGACGACGGCGCCGTGACCGGCCTGCCGGTGAAGATGGCGGTGATGGTGCTCGCGATCATCCCGATCCTCGTGGTGTACCCGCTGGTGCAGCGGCACTTCACGAAGGGTGTGATCTTCGGGGCCATCAAGGGATGACGCGCCCGCCGTCAGCCGGCTGCGGCAGCGGCGGGCCCGCTCGCCGAGCTCTCCCGCTCGGTGAGCACGGGGGCGAGCAGCCTCGTCTCGGACGGCTGCTCGCCCTCGAGGCGCGCCATCACCATGTCGACCGCCACCTTGCCGATGTCCTCGGCGGGCAGGTCGATGCTGGTCATCGGGATCCGCTGGGAGAGCGCCACGTCCGTCGGGCACACCGCCACCACGGATATGTCGGTGCCGACCACGATCCCGCGCTCGGCCAGGCGGGACAGCACGTGGGGGAGTGCGCCCTCGTTGTGCACGATGATCCCCGTGGTGTCCGGCGCGGTCGCCAGCAGCGCGTCCACGGCGGCCGCGGCGCCCGACGGCGACGAGTCGCACGCCTCCACCTTGACCGCCACGCCCGAGCTCTTGGCCTGGCTCCGCAGCCCGCGCATCAGCCGCTCGGCATACGAGGTGTGCCGCCGCAGCACCTCGGGCGGCGAGCCGATCAGCGCGACGTCGGTGTGGCCCGCGCCGGCGAGGTGCCGCACGGCGAGCCGGCCGGCGGCCTCGAAGTCGAGGTCCACGCAGCTCAGCCCCTCCGGGTCCTGCGGCAGGCCGATGAGCACGGTGGGCTGCTTGGCGGCGGCCACCAGCGGCACGCGCGGGTCGTCCGCCTCGATGTCCATCATGACCAGGGCATCCACCATGGAGCCGCCGGTCACGCGGTCGAGGCCGCTGACGTCGTCCTGGGTCAGCAGCAGGACGTCGTGGTCGAAGTCCCGCGCGCGCGTGACCACGCCCGCCACGAACTGCATGATGACGGGCACGTTCACGCCCACGCGCAGGGGCGCCATGAGCGCTATGACGTTGGTGCGGGCCGAGGCCAGCGCCCGCGCGCCGGCGTGCGGGCGGTAGCCGAGCTTCTCGATGGCGCGCTCCACGCGCGCCCGGGTGGGCGCCGAGATGGGCCGCTTGCCCGACAGCACGTAGGACACGGTCGAGACCGAGACCCCCGCCGCCTTGGCGACGTCGTCGATCGTAGCCACAGTGCTCCTCTCGCATCGGTACCGCTGTGTGCCTGTGAGTGTGCCTGGCGCGGTGGCACGCCGTGCGCGCGCCGCGCCGGGCACACCAGTGTGCCTTATGGCAGGGAAGCGCTTCGACAGAAGCCTAGCCCAATTGTCGAAAAGTGCCACTGGACATGAGTCGCTGCCTAGAGTTAGCGTGTTGAAACGCTTCGACGATCAAGACGCAGAGGTCTGGTCCCTGAGCCCCCCGGGCTCTGCGCGACGGCGCTGTGAAACACAAGGAGATGCAATGAAGCACAAGCGGACGATGACTGTCGTGGCGGCCTCGCTGGCCGGCGCCATGGCCCTGGCCGGCTGCACGGGCCAGAGCGGCGGCGGTGGCGACACCGACGACAGCACGCTGACGATCTGGCACTACGAGAACGAGGACTCGGCGATGGGCCAGGCGTGGGCCGAGGCCATCAAGATCTTCGAGGAGGAGAACCCGGACGTCACGGTCGACGTCGAGAAGCAGACGTTCGAGCAGATCCAGAAGAACGCCAAGATCGTGCTCACGGGCGACGACGTGCCCGACGTCATGGAGTTCAACAAGGGCAACGCGACCGCGGGCCAGCTCGCGGCGCAGGGCCTGCTGACCCCGCTGACCGACGCCGCCACCGAGCGCGGCTGGGACAAGACGCTGACCGGCTCGCTGGCGACCACGGCGACGTACGACGAGCAGGGGCTCATGGGCTCCGGCGAGTGGTACGGCGTGCCGAACTACGGCGAGTTCGTCGGGGTCTACTTCAACAAGGACATGTTCGCGGACCTGGGCCTCGAGCAGCCGACCACCCTCGACGAGTTCGAGGACGTGCTGGCCGCCTTCAAGAAGGAGGGCATCACGCCGCTGGCCGAGGCCGGCGCCGAATACCCGCTGGGCCAGCTCTGGTACGAGCTCGTGCTCGCCTACGGCGACCGCGCGCTGGTGGACGACTACCAGCTCTTCGCGAACGACGTCGACTTCCACAACGAGGCGATGACGCAGGCCACCGAGAAGCTCGACGAGTGGATCGACAAGGGCTACATCGCGTCCGACTCGGCGGCGCTGACCGCCGAGGACATGGGCGTCTCGTTCATCGACGGCACCTACCCGATGATGGTCAGCGGCTCCTGGTGGTTCGGCCGCCTCGTGGCCGAGACCAAGGCCGACTGGGGCCAGTTCAACTTCCCGGGCAACGAGCTGCACACCGGATCCTCGGGCAACCTGTGGGTGGTCCCGACGAACGCCGACTCCCCGAGCCTGGCCGAGGAGTTCATCGACATCACCCTGCGGCCCGAGGTCCAGAACGTGCTGGCCGAGGAGGGTGGCCTGCCCGTAGCGGGCGACGCGTCGGTCATCAAGGACGACCGCACGCGCGAGCTCACGGAGAACTTCCAGGCGATCCTGGACGAGGACGGCCTGGCGTACTACCCCGACTGGCCCGTGGCCGGCTACTACGACGTGATCGTCAGCGAGCTGCAGTCCCTGGTCAACCGGTCCAAGACGCCGGCCGAGGTGCTGGACGGGCTGCAGAGCTCGTACGACGAGGGCAAGGCCGACCTGCTCGATGGCTGACACCGTCCTGACCGAACGGCGCTCGCGGGCGGACGCCCGCCCGCGAGCGTCGCGCGGGACGCGCCGTCGTCGGCCGCAGTGGGTGGGGTACCTGCCCTACCTGCTGCCCGGCGCGGTCGCGTTCGGCGTCGTGATCGGCTACCCGCTGCTGACCAACGTGTACTTCAGCCTGTTCAAGTGGCGCGGCGGCATGGCGCCGCTGCGCTGGAACGGGCTGGGCAACTACGTGGACCTGCTGGGCGACGACAAGTTCTGGACGTCGTTCGGCAACTCGCTGGCGATGATCGTCGCGATGGTGCTGGTGCCAACGCTGCTGGGGCTGGTGCTGGCGGCGGTGCTGTTCGACTACCTCGGACGGCGGTTCGGCGAGCGCGTCTCGTCGGTGCTGCGGGCCACGTACTACCTGCCGCAGATCCTGCCCGTCGCCGTGGCGGGTGTGCTGTGGAACTGGATCCTGAACTCCCAGACGGGCGCGCTCAACGTGATCCTGCGGGGCATCGGCATCGAGACGCCGCCCAACTGGCTGGGCGACCCGAGCACGGCCCTGCCGTCGGTGATGCTCGTGCTGATCTGGGTCCAGCTGGGCTACCCCGTGGTCATCTTCATGGCGGCGCTCCAACGCGTGGACCCGGAGCTGTACGAGGCGGCCGAGCTCGACGGCGCGGGCTGGTGGGACCGGTTCCGGGCCATCACGGTGCCCCAGATCCGCCCCGAGACCTTTGTGGTGACGCTGACCTGCACGGTCGCGGCGCTCAAGGTGTTCGGGCCCATCTACGTGCTGACGCGCGGCGGGCCCGAGAGCTCGACCCTCGTGCCCAGCTACTACTCGTACTTGAACTTCTTCGACAAGTCCCAGGTCGGCTACGGGTCCGCGATCGCCACGGTGCTCACGCTCGTGATCGTCGCCGTGGCGCTGATCATCCTCGGCCTGCAGAACCGGGCCGAACGACGTGAGAGGGAGGGGGTCTGACATGGCCGTCGCCACAGACCTGCGACCTGCCCAGGTGCGGGCCACCGCCGTCGACTCCCGGTACCGGCGCGGCGCGGGCCGCTGGCTCGTGCTGGCCGCCGCGGTCCTGGTGGGCCTCGCGGTGCTCGCGCCGTTCGGGATCATGCTGCTCAACGCGTTCAAGTCACCGCAGGACTACGCGGCCAACGGGCCGCTGTCCCTGCCGTCGGGCCTCTACCTCGACGGGGTGGTGGCGTTCTGGGAGCGCACCGAGTTCCCGGTGAAGCTCTGGAACTCGGTGTTCATCTCGGCCGTCGTGGCCGTGCTGGGCGCGCTGCTGTCGCTGCTGAACGCGTACGCGATAGGCATCGGCCGGGTGAAGGGGCGGCTGTGGATCATCGCGCTGTTCCTGCTGGCGAACATGCTGCCGCAGGAAGCCCTGATCTACCCGCTGTTCACGATGGCGCAGTCGGTGGGCCTGTCGAACTCGCAGTGGTCGGTGATCATCATCTTCACCGTCATCCAGTCGGCATTCGGCACCTACCTGCTGTCCTCGGTGCTGGGCACGTTCCCGCCCGCGCTCCTGGAGGCGGCGGCGCTCGACGGCGCGAGCCGCTGGCGCATCCTCTGGCAGGTCGTGTTCCCGATCGTGCGGCCCACGCTCTCGGTCCTGATGATCTTCTTCTTCATCTGGACCTGGAACGAGTTCTTCATCCCGCTGGTCATGCTGACCAGCAACGACACCCAGACCATCCCCATTGCCCTGGCGTCCCTGCAGGGCGATCGCATGATGGACGCGCCGACCATCAACGCGGGGTCGCTCGTCTCCCTCGTGCCGGCCGTCCTGTTCTTCCTGATCTTCCAGCGCACCCTGACCCGGGGCGTGACCGCGGGGGCGGTCAAGTGACCCTGCCCCACCTGATGACCCACCTGGTGACCCGTCTGACGACCCACGCGGTGCCCCGCCCCATGACCCACGACGCCGAGAGGTACCGGCCATGAGATTCACCGACGGCTACTGGCAGCTGCGACCCGGCGTCGACATGCTCCGTCCGCGCGACATCGACTCGATCGAGGCGGGCGCGGACACGCTGACCGTGTACGCGCCCACCGCGCCCATCACCCGGCGCGGCGACACCCTGAACCGCCCGGTCGTGACCGTCACGTTCGACGCCCCGGCGGACGACGTCATCGGCGTGCGCATCGAACACCACCAGGGCCGCCGCGACCCCGGCCCGCACTTCGGTATCAACCGGGAGCCCGGCGTGGTCAAGGTCGTCGCGCCCGACGACGGCCCCGCCGAGCTCACCTCGGGCGGCCTCACGGCCCGCGTCTCCACCGACGGCGAGTGGCAGGTCGACTTCGTGGCCGACGGCGAGGTGCTCACCTCGTCGTCGGGCCGGAGCATCGGGATCGCGACCACGCCCGAAGGCGACTTCGTGCACGAGCAGCTCGGGCTCGGCGTGGGCGAGCACGTCTACGGTCTGGGCGAGCGGTTCGGCGCGTTCGTGAAGAACGGCCAGAGCGTCGACGTCTGGAACGAGGACGGCGGCACGGCCAGCGAGCAGGCCTACAAGAACGTGCCGTTCTACCTGACCGACCGCGGCTACGGCGTGTTCGTGGCCCACCCCGAGCGGGTGTCGTTCGAGGTGGGTTCCGAGGTGGTCAGCCGCACCCAGTTCTCGGTGCCGGGGCAGTCGCTGCAGTACTACGTGATCCACGGGCCCACCCCGGCCGAGATCCTGCGCCGGTACACGGCGCTGACGGGGCGGCCCGCCGTCGTCCCCGCCTGGTCGTACGGGCTGTGGCTCTCGACGTCGTTCACGACGAGCTACGACGAGGAGACCGTCACCAGCTTCATCGACGGCATGGCCGAGCGCGACATCCCGCTGTCGGTGTTCCACTTCGACTGCTTCTGGATGCGGCAGTTCCACTGGTGCGACTTCGTGTGGGACCCGGCCACGTTCCCGGACCCCGAGGGCATGCTGGCCCGGCTGCACGAGCGCGGCCTGAAGGTCTGCGTCTGGATCAACCCGTACATCGCCCAGCGCTCCCACCTGTTCCGCGAGGGCCAGGAGAAGGGCTACCTGGTCAAGACGCCGGAGGGCGACGTCTGGCAGTGGGACAAGTGGCAGGCGGGCATGGCCCTGGTCGACCTCACCAACCCCGAGGCGGCCGCCTGGTACCAGGACAAGCTGCGCGTGCTGCTGGACCAGGGCGTTGACTGCTTCAAGACGGACTTCGGCGAGCGCATCCCCACCGACGTCGTCTGGCACGACGGGTCCGACCCGCAGCGCATGCACAACTACTACGCCTCGCTCTACAACAAGACCGTCTTCGAGCTGCTCGAGGAGGAGCGCGGGCGCGGCGAGGCCGTCGTGTTCGCGCGCTCCGCGACCGCGGGCACGCAGGCGTACCCCGTGCACTGGGGCGGCGACTGCGAGTCCACGTTCGTCTCCATGGCCGAGTCCCTGCGCGGTGGCCTGTCGCTGTCGCTGTCCGGGTTCGGGTACTGGAGCCACGACATCGGCGGGTTCGAGGGCACGCCCGACCCGGCGGTGTTCAAGCGGTGGACGGCGTTCGGCCTGCTGTCCTCGCACTCCCGGCTGCACGGGTCGAGCTCCTACCGCGTCCCGTGGGCGTTCGACGACGAGGCGGTCGACGTCACCCGGAAGTTCACCAGGCTGAAGATGCGGCTCATGCCGTACCTCGGCCGGCTCGGGCACGTGGCCGCCGAGGAGGGCATGCCCGTCATGCGCCCCATGGTGCTCCAGTTCCCCGACGACCGGACCGCGGCCTCCGTCGACACCCAGTACATGCTGGGGCCGTCGCTGCTGGTCGCCCCGGTCTTCAGCGAGTCCCGCGTGGAGTACTACGTCCCCGACGGGGAGTGGACGCGTTTGTCGGACGTCGGTGGGGCCGGCCTGGCCCCGGCCGTGACCGGGCCGCGGTGGGTCGCCGAGGAGCACGGCTTCGACAGCCTCCCGCTGCTCGTGCGGCCCGGCACGGTGCTGCCGGTCGGCGCGCGCGACGACCGGCCCGACTACGCGTGGGCCGAGGGCGTGACGTTACGCTGCACCCGTCTGCCCGAAGGGTTCGACGAAGACGTCCTGGTACCCGGTGGCACCGGCGCCCCGGCGACGTTCCGTGTGCGGTACGCGTCCGGCGTCGTGCACGTGAGCAGCGACGACGCTCCGGGCGAATGGGGCGTCGAGAACGAAGGACGGACCATTCGGGCCACCGGCCCGGGAGAGGTGGCACTGTGAGTGCACGGAGTTTCCCCGCGGAGTTCCTCTGGGGCTCGGCGACGGCGTCGTACCAGATCGAGGGCGGCGCGACCGAGGGCGGGCGCGGCCCGTCCATCTGGGACACGTTTTCCCACACGCCGGGCAAGACGCTGAACGGCGACACGGGCGACGTCGCGGACGACCACTTCCACCGGTGGCAGGAGGACGTCGAGCACATCAAGAACCTGGGCCTGGGCGCCTACCGGTTCTCGATCGCGTGGCCGCGCGTGCAGCCGGGCGGCTCCGGGGAGTTCAACGCCGAGGGCATCCGGTTCTACTCGGACCTCGTCGACGGGCTGCTCGCGGCGGGCGTGAAGCCCGTGGTCACGCTCTATCACTGGGACCTCCCGCAGGAGCTGGAGGACGCCGGCGGCTGGACCAACCGCGAGACGGCCTACGCCTTCGCGCGGTACGCGCGGCGCATGGCCGAGGAGCTGGGCGACCGCATCGACGTCTGGACCACGCTCAACGAGCCGTGGTGCACGGCGTACCTGGGCTACGGCTCGGGCGTGCACGCGCCGGGCCGCACGGAGCCCCTGGCCGCGCTGCAGGCGGTGCACCACCTGAACCTGGCGCACGGCCTCGCGGTCCAGCAGATCCGCGAGGTGCTCGGCGACGCCGCCAAGACGTCGATCACGCTCAACCTGCACGTCTTCCGGCCGGACGACCCGTCGTCCGAGGCGGACCAGGGTGCCGTCCGGAAGGTCGACGCGCTGGCCAACCGGGCGTTCCTCGGGCCGGTCCTCGAGGGTGCCTACCCTGCAGACCTCCTGGAGAACACGGCCTCGGTCACCGACTGGTCCTTCGTGCAGGACGGCGACCTGGAGGCGATCGCCCAGCCGCTGGACGTGCTGGGGGTCAACTACTACTCGACCGCGCGGGTCCGGGCCTTCTCCGGGCAGGGGGAGCGGCAGCAGGCCGACGGGCACAAGGACTCCGCCGGCACCCCGTGGATCGCGGCGGACGACGTCGAGTTCCTGCCGCAGCCCGGCCCGTACACCGCCATGGGCTGGAACATCGAGCCGGCCGGCCTCACGGACCTGCTGGTGTCGCTGCGCGACACCTACCCCGACCAGCCGCTCATGGTCACGGAGAACGGCGCGGCCTTCGACGACGCCGTGGTGACCGAGGACGGCGTCGTGCGAGTGCACGACCCGCTGCGCGTGTCCTACCTGCACGACCACGTCGAGGCCATGGGCCAGGCCCGCGACAAGGGCGTGGACGTGCGCGGGTACTTCGCGTGGTCGCTGCTCGACAACTTCGAGTGGGCGTACGGCTACGACAGGCGGTTCGGCATCATCCGCGTCGACTACGAGACGCTGGAGCGCACCTGGAAGGACTCGGCGCACTGGTACCGCCGTCTGGCGACGACGAACACCCTGCCGGCCGTGGACGAGGTCTCCCCGGCCTGAGGCCCGGCCGGGTGGCACCGAGAGGTAGGGGTAGTAGCGGCATGCACCTCGCATGCGGCTGCTACCCCTACGTTCGACTACCCGTACGCTCGACGGCGGCCGGTTGGCCAGGTCGACCATCTGAGGGGAGTGACTGGCTGGATGTCGGAGATGACGGCTGAGGAAATGGGATGGACAGCGGTCCTGGAGGAGCTTCGGTCCGCGTCCGGGGTGGAGGTCAGCCACGAGGTGCTCGGGGCCGTTGAGGCCGACCCGAACCCGGAGAGCGTGCCCCTGGACCCGGGACTGGTTCGATGCAGCCCCCGCTTCTCCGAGATCGGCATTCAATGGGGGACGGTCGAGCCGTACGCGCCCGTATCGGGCGAGTTCTATCTCACGCCTGTCGCGTCGGCCATCAAGGGAGAGGCACCTGACTTCTCGTCGGACCTCCATTCCGAGAGTGAGCGTGCCGTGGGGGCCGAGCTCCGCATCATCGACGATGCTCCGTACACGGGCGCCGGCATGTACACGGCCCTCAGGTTGCAGGCGGGCGTGGCCAACCCGGAGATCTGGTTCGCGGACCACCTGCGGGGCCTCTGGCGAATGGATCTCGACTACCGCGAGTACCTCAGGGTGTTGGCCATGACCAAGGGGGCCTTCAGCTGGCAGCATCTCTTCACCGACGCGCCGCTGGACGACTCGGAGTTCAGCCGGATACCCGGCCGGCTCACGAACATGCTCGACGTGCTTCCGCGCGTCTTTCCGGACCACGACTACGAACCGCTCAGGGAGCGCCTTGTGGAACGCCTCGCTGGCTAGCGCCGACCATCCAGCTCTGCTCCTGGGTACCTTCTGCTCATGACAGAGCTGAGGGAGCCGCTGGACGCGGCACTGAGCGGTGCGGTCAGGGAACTCCGGGCGGCTGCACGGGTCCCCGTCCTGTCGGCGGCCGTCGGCCGCGGGGGCGAGGTGGCCTGGGCGGGCGTCGCCGGCGCCCCATGGGCAGGCAGCCCGACGCCGGAGCACGCGTTCCGCATCGGCTCCGTCACCAAGCCCATGGTGGCCGTGGCGGTGCTGCGGCTCGTCGCCGAGGGTCTCGTGGCGCTCGCGGACCCGATCGGCAGGCACCTACCGGACGCACCCGCCCCGGACGCCACGATCCGCCACCTGCTCACGCACACGAGCGGCCTGCAGTCCGAGTTCCCAGGCCCGTGGTGGGAGCGGCACGGCGGACCCACGTGGGACGAGCTGGCCCGCTCCGGCGTCGAGCAGCTCTGGGACCCGGGCGAGCAGTACCACTACAGCAACCCGGGCTTCGCCGTGCTGGGCCGGCTGGTCGAGGTGGTCCGGGGCAGCGCCTGGGACAGGGTGCTCCGCGACGAGCTGTGGGGGCCGCTGGGAATGACCGCCACCGGCCGCGTGCCGGCCGGTCCACACGTCACGGGGTACGCCGTCCACCCGCACGCGGACCTGGTTCATCACGAGCCGGTGGCCGAGTTCCGCGCGGCGGGACCCGCCGGCGAGCTGTGGTCCACGCCGTCGGACCTGGTGCGGTTCGGCATGTGGCTCGTGGGCGGCGAGGCGGACCGGGACGCCGGCGAGGCCGTGCTCCCGCTCGCGCTGCGCCGCCAGATGGCCGTCCCGCGCGTGGTGGTCGACGACGCCGGTCCCGCCGGCGGCCCGTGGCCCACCGCGCACGGCCTCGGTGTGCGCGTCCGCCAGGACGGCACCGTCCGCACGATCGGTCACGGCGGTTCGGTGCCGGGGTTCACCTCGGATCTCCGGGCCGACGCCGCGACGGGCGACGTGGTCGCCGTCTGCGGCTCGTCGACGCACGGGATCGGCGGTGGGGCCGGCCTGCTCGCGGCGCTGCAGGGCGTCGCGGCGCCCACGCCGCTGCCGCTCGGCGGGTCGGGCGACGCCGTCGGGCCCGTGCCCGGGCGGGCATACGGGCCGGGCGCGATCACCGGCACCTGGTACTGGGGGCCGTTCCCGCACACGGTGAGCATCGACGCGGCGGGCCGCGTCGACCTGCGGTCCTCGGACGGCGGCCGCGGCACCGTCTTCGACGACGTCGGGGGCGAGCTGCGCGGCGTCGAGGGCGGCTACTGGCTGGGGGAGCGGTTCGAGGTGCGCGACGCCGGGGACGGGGCCGCTGCGCTGGACGTCGGCACCTTCCACTTCACGCGCACGCCGTACGATCCGGCCACGGCCGTGCCCGGCGGAGTCGACCCGCGCGGCTGGCACCGGCCGGGCTCCGCCGGGTGACGTAATGGTGTCCGGGGGGGGTGTCCGACGGGACACGCCCAAGTGTCGCGACACGCCGTCGACTCAGATCACTTTTTGGGCTTCGCGGACCCCTCCGCTGGCGCTTGAAGTGCCCTTTCCCGGGCCTCGCGGGCACCGGTACGACCACCCCGCGCAGAGCCCTGCACGCGGCCTACCAGGCGGTGTCAGAGGCTCGTGGCAGCATGGTCCATGGGCGTCGCGAGCGGTTCCGGTGTGGTGCCTCGTTCGCCCAGAACCACTACATGTCGTAACCGAGCGAGTGTCAGACACTAGGTGTAGTGTTTGGTTCAGCGGGAGACGCAGACCCGCAAACTAAACACACCAACGTAATTTCACAGGTGTCCTTCGAGGTCAGAGGAGGCGGACATGAGCGTCACGGTCTACAGCAAGCCGGCGTGCGTCCAGTGCGACGCGACGTACCGGGCACTGGATCGCAAGGGCGTCGAGTACTCGGTCGTCGACATCACGCAGGACGCCGAGGCGCTCGAGATGGTTCGCGGCCTCGGGTACCTCCAGGCGCCGGTCGTCGTGGCCGGTGACACCCACTGGTCGGGCTTTCGCCCCGACCAGATCAGCGCGGTCGCCGCGCTCCAGGCCGCCTCGGCCTGACCTGCAGCACTGCAACGTCGGCAAGGAGGTGTGACGTGGTTTCTCTCGTCTACTTCTCCAGCGTGTCGGAGTACACGCACCGGTTCGTCGGGAAGCTCGGACTCGATGAGCTGGGGATGTCGGTGCACCGGATCCCGCTGCGCCCGGCCGACGGCTTTCTGCGCGTGGACGAGCCCTACGTCCTCATGTCCCCCACCTACGGTGGCGGCAACGAGGGCGGGGCCGTCCCGCGGCAGGTGAGGAAGTTCCTCAACGACGAACAGAACCGGTCGCTCATTCGCGGCGTCATCGCTGCGGGGAACACCAACTTCGGGGCTGCGTACTGCATCACCGGGGACATCATCGCGGCTAAGTGTGATGTCCCGTACCTGTACGCCTTCGAACTCCTCGGTACAGCGGAGGACGTCGCGCGCGTCCGCAACGGATTGGGACGATTTTGGCAGCAACAACCACAGAGGCTCTCAGCCTGACCGAGGGCCTGAGCGAGATCCCCCTGGAGAGCATCCAGATGGACTATCACTCGCTCAACGCCATGCTGAACCTGTACGGGCCGGACGGGAAGATCCAGTTCGAGAAGGACCGCGAGGCGGCCCGCCAGTACTTCCTGCAGCACGTGAACCCGAACACCGTCGAGTTCGAGTCGCTGGAAGCAAAGCTCGAGCACCTCGTCGAGGCCAAGTACTACGACCCCACCGTGCTGGCGAAGTACTCCGGTGCGTTCGTCAAGGAGCTCTTCCAGCTCGCGTACTCGAAGAAGTTCCGCTTCGAGACGTTCCTGGGCGCGTTCAAGTACTACACCTCGTACACGCTGAAGACGTTCGACGGCAAGAAGTACCTGGAGCACTTCGAGGACCGTGTCGCCATGGTCGCGCTCGGCCTGGCCGACGGCAGCGAGCAGACGGCGCGCGACATCGTCGAGGAGGTCATCTCCGGGCGGTTCCAGCCGGCGACGCCGACGTTCCTCAACGTCGGCAAGGCGCAGCGCGGCGAGCCCGTGTCCTGCTTCCTGCTGCGCATCGAGGACAACATGGAGTCCATCGCGCGCGGCATCAACTCCGCGCTGCAGCTCTCCAAGCGCGGCGGCGGCGTGGCGCTGCTCCTGAGCAACATCCGTGAGCACGGCGCGCCGATCAAGCACATCGAGAACCAGTCCTCGGGCGTCATCCCCGTGATGAAGCTCCTGGAGGACTCCTTCTCCTACGCGAACCAGCTCGGCGCGCGTCAGGGTGCCGGTGCGGTGTACCTGCACGCGCACCACCCCGACATCATGCGGTTCCTCGATACCAAGCGGGAGAACGCGGACGAGAAGATCCGCATCAAGACGCTCTCGCTCGGCGTGGTCATCCCGGACATCACGTTCGAGCTGGCCAAGAAGAACGCGGACATGCACCTGTTCAGCCCGTACGACGTCGAGCGGGTCTACGGCAAGCCGTTCGCCGACATCTCCATCTCGGAGAAGTACGACGAGCTCGTGGCCGACGACCGCATCCGCAAGACCACGATCAGCGCCCGCGACTTCTTCCAGACGCTCGCGGAGCTGCAGTTCGAGTCCGGCTACCCGTACATCATGTTCGAGGACACGGTGAACGCGGCGAACCCGATCAAGGGCCGCATCACGCACTCGAACCTGTGCTCCGAGATCCTGCAGGTGTCGACCGCGTCGACGTTCAACGAGGACCTCTCCTACAACGAGGTCGGGCGGGACATCTCCTGCAACCTGGGCTCGCTGAACATCGCCAAGGCGATGGACTCGCCGAACTTCGGCCGCACGATCGACACCGCTATCCGCGCGCTGACCGCGGTGAGCGACCAGACGTCGATCGAGTCGGTCCCGTCGATCAAGCGGGCCAACGAGCAGGGGCACGCCATCGGCCTGGGCCAGATGAACCTGCACGGCTACCTCGCCCGTGAGCGCATCTACTACGGCTCCGAAGAGGGCATCGACTTCACGAACATCTACTTCTACACCGTGGCCTACCACGCGATCGCGGCGTCGAACCGCCTGTCGATCGAGCGGAAGCAGAAGTTCGGCGGGTTCGAGGACTCGAAGTACGCCACTGGCGAGTACTTCGACAAGTACGTCGAGCGGGAGTGGAAGCCGGCCACGGAGCGCGTCGCGCGCCTCTTCGCCGACGCCGCAGTGTCCATCCCGACGCAGGACGACTGGCGCGCGCTCAAGGCCTCGGTCATGGAGCACGGCCTCTACAACCAGAACCTGCAGGCCGTGCCGCCGACGGGTTCGATCAGCTACATCAACAACTCGACGTCGTCGATCCACCCGGTCCCGGCCAAGATCGAGATCCGCAAGGAAGGCAAGCTCGGCCGCGTCTACTACCCGGCGCCGTACATGACGAACGACAACCTGGACTACTACCAGGACGCGTACGAGATCGGGTACGAGAAGATCATCGACACGTACGCCGCGGCGACGCAGCACGTGGACCAGGGCCTCTCGCTGACCCTGTTCTTCCCGGACACGGTGACCACGCGCGACGTGAACAAGGCGCAGATCTACGCGTGGCGCAAGGGCATCAAGACTCTCTACTACATCCGCCTGCGCCAGCTCGCCCTGGAGGGTACTGAGGTGGACAACTGCGTCTCCTGCATGCTGTGACGCGTCCGCACGGCCAGATCTCCTCCTACTGCAGCCCCTGAAGGAACTCCCATGGCACCAACTGGCAAGCTCAAGCTCATCGATCGCGTGACGGCGATCAACTGGAACCGCCTCGAGGACGAGAAGGACCTCGAGGTCTGGGACCGCCTGGTCGGCAACTTCTGGCTGCCCGAGAAGGTCCCGGTCTCCAACGACATCCAGTCGTGGAACACCCTCTCGGAGCACGAGAAGACCATGACCTCCCGGGTGTTCACCGGCCTGACCTTCCTGGACACCATCCAGGGCACGGTCGGCGCGGTGTCGCTGATCCCGGACGCGCTCACCCCCCACGAGGAGGCGGTGTACACCAACATCGCCTTCATGGAGAGCGTGCACGCGAAGAGCTACTCCTCGATCTTCTCCACGCTGCTGTCGACGCCGGAGATCGACGACGCCTTCGAGTGGTCCGAGAGCAACGAGAACCTGCAGAAGAAGGCGGAGATCGTCCTCGACTACTACCGGGGCGACGACCCGCTGAAGCGCAAGGTCGCCTCGACGATGCTCGAGTCGTTCCTGTTCTACTCCGGGTTCTACGCGCCGATGTACTGGTCCTCGCGGGCGAAGCTCACGAACACGGCCGACCTGATCCGCCTCATCATCCGCGACGAGGCGGTGCACGGGTACTACATCGGCTACAAGTACCAGAAGGGCCTCGCCAAGCTGACGCAGCCCGAGCAGGACGACCTCAAGGCGTACACGTTCGACCTGCTGTTCGAGCTGTACGAGAACGAGGTGGAGTACACCGACTCGCTGTACGGCGAGCTGGGGCTGACCGAGGACGTCAAGAAGTTCCTGCGGTACAACGGCAACAAGGCCCTGATGAACCTGGGCTACGAGGCGCTGTTCCCCAAGGAGGACACCGACGTCAACCCCGCGATCCTCGCGGCGCTGTCGCCTAACGCGGACGAGAACCACGACTTCTTCTCAGGGTCTGGCTCGTCGTACGTGATCGGCAAGGCAGTGGAGACCGAGGACGACGACTGGGACTTCTGACCTCGTGTCGGGAGCCCGTCGCTCATAGCGGCTGATCAGAGGCCCGGAACCGCAGATTCTTGCGGTTCCGGGCCTCTTGCGTGACTTGGCCGAGCCAGGAACGTCTTGGCTCCGGCCATCGCCTCGTCGAGCTGGGTCAGCGGGCACTCGAACAGGGTTTCCTGGCGAACGGCCGTGATCGCGCTCAGCTTGTGGCGCTCGCGCCGATAGCCGGCGCGGTGTGCCGGTCGTGGGTCTCGTTCACGGCGGGGCGTGCCCGGAACGAGTACCAGAGCAGCCAGCCGATCATCCAGACCTCGCCGACGGTGGCCAGGAACGGGAGCAGGTCGGTGACGGGCGCTGCGGCCGGCACCAGGTAGGTGACGAAGCCGCTGACGATGTATCCGACGCCGCCGGCCACCAGAATCCAGCCGAGCGCGCGCGGCATGCCCGATCGCAGGGCGAGGACGCCCATCGGGATCAGCCACAGCCCGAAGAAGAGCGAGCCGACGTCCCAGAAGCTGCCGCCGAGCACGTACAGGAGCTGCGCTCCGTCGGCGGCATCGGCGGACGCCGGCGCTAGGGCGGTGTCCAGCGCGGCACCCAGACATGCTGCGCTGGCCAAGACCGCCACCGCGTTGATCAGCCCGAAGGCGGCCAGGGAAATCGCCGCGAACGTGTCGACGCGTCGGAACAGCCGGTAGAACCACAGGGCGACCAGCGCCTGGGCGGCGACGAGCAGGAGCTCCAGGCCGATCCCCAGGCGTGCGAGCGTCTCGTTCTCGATCAGGTGGGCGAGGGTCGATGCCGCGCTGTCGGGATCGAACAGCATCGGACGGATGATCAGGAATCCCGGGATCGCGACGACGGCGACCGCCAGGTAGAGCAGACCGGTCGTGCGTGCCGTGCGGGGGTGCAGCGTGGGCGAGCTCATGACTTCCCTCTCGGTTGACCTTACGGCGTAAGGCGACCTTACGCCGTAAGGCTCCCGAGAGGAAGGGGGATCGGATGAAGGGCGATCCCGGCCTCACACCGCGATGTCGGTCGCGCTCAGTGCCAGCAGCACCACGCACAGCGCGGCGACGGCCATGCTGAGGCCAAAGGGCGCGCGGCTACGTGGTCGGGTGACGGCCACGGCGCCCGCGGCGAGAGCCAGGCAGGCGGCGACCGCGCCGCCGGTCCAGGCGGCGGGTTCCGGGGCACCGGCCGGTCCGGTGACCACCACCGTGACCGCGAGGACCAGGACGCATGGGGCGATCACGCCGGACGCGCGGCGACCGAGCCGGTGAGGCAGGCCCCGGACGCCGGTCGCGACATCGTCCTCCAGGTCGGGCAGGGTGTTGGCGATGTGCGCTCCCACGCCGAGCAGTGCTGCCGCGGCGACTGCCCAGAAGGCCGGGACTCGTGGGCCAGGCGCGGCGAGCACGACGAAGACGGCCAGCAGCCCGAACGACATTGCGTAGGGCAACCAGGACCACACGGTCGCCTTGAGACGGGCGTTGTACGCCCACGCCCCGCCCACCGCCACGAGATGGGCGACCCCCGGAGCAACACCCAGCACCAGCGAAGCGATGACGCATACGGCAAGCGCCGCGAGTGCGGCGTCGCGCAGGGTGGCGGCGGTGACAAGTCCCGCCACCACCGGTTTGTCGGTTCGGCCGACGGCGACGTCGCGTGGGGCGTCGATCCAGTCGTTGGACCATCCGACGGAGAGCTGGCCGGTCCCGACCGCCACCGTGATCAGCGCGACGGTGCCCCATCCGGAGCCGAGGGCCGCGGCGAGCGCGGCGGCCAGGCCGGTCACGACGGCGGCCGGAGCGGCGTGGCACGCGAGCACGAGGCCGCGGACCACGCGCCGGGCATTCTCGCCGGAAACCATGGGCGGCACGCTAGTCGTGGTGGGTTCACGACGCGCGAGGAGACGTCACCTGAGCAACGATGCGTAGATGTCGCTAGTCGTGGCGGTCGAGCCTGCTCTACCGGAGCACGTGTACGCCCAGGAAGCGATCACGGCGGCCCTTGGGCCGTTGGTGGCGCCGGACCCGGCCCGGACCGCGCTGCTGCGCCGCCTGCACGCGGGCGCCGGCGTGGGCCGCCGTCACCTGGTGCTGCCGCTCGAGGAGTACGGCGGCCTGCGCTCCTTGGGCGCCTCCAACGCGGTGTTCATCCGTGAGGGTGCCGCGCTGGCCGAGCGGGCGTGCCGACGGGCGTTGGCCGCTGCCGGCCTGGAGGCGCGCGACGTCGATCACGTGTTCGCCACGTCGGTGACAGGGGTGGCGGCACCGTCGTTGGACGTGTTGCTCTCCGAGCGGCTGGGCCTGCGTGGCGACGTGCGGCGTACGCCGTCGTTCGGCCTCGGTTGCGCGGGCGGGGCCGGTGGGCTGGCGCGTGTGCACGACCATCTGCTGGGCCGGCCGCATGACGTGTCTCTCCTGGTGTCCCTCGAGCTGTGCTCCCTGACACTTCAGCACGGCGACGACTCCGTGGCGAACATGGTGGCCTCCGGCCTGTTCGGCGACGGCGCCGCGGCCGTCGTCGTCGTGGGCGCCCTGCACCCGCTGGCGGGGCCGACGTCGGACGGTGCTGCGGCGCAGCCGGCGGCGGGCCGTCGGCGGCGTACGGCCAGAGTGGTCGACACCCGGTCGGTGCTGTACCCCGGCACCACTGCCGCGCTCGGCTGGGATGTGCGCGACACCGGTTTCGCCATCGTGCTCTCTGCCACGCTCCCGGACCTGCTGCGTGCGCACCTGCTCGCCGACGTGAAGGGCCTGCTCGCGGAGCACGAGCTCACACCGGCCGCGGTGCCCACCTGGGTGGTGCACGCGGGCGGGCCGCGCGTGATCGACGCCGTGCGGGATGCCGTCGGGCTGTCCGAGGACGCCGTCCGGGAGAGCCGGGAGAGCCTCGCCTGCGCGGGCAATCTCTCGTCCGCGTCCGTGCTCGACGTCCTCGCGAGGACCCTCGCGCACTCCGACGCCCCGCCGGGTTCACCCGTCGTGCTCATGGCCTTCGGCCCGGGCGTCTCGTGCGAGCTCGTGCTGCTGCGCATGGGGGGTCGCTGAGATGCTCGGGCTCTATGTCGCCCTCGTCGGTGCCACGGCGGTCGAGCGTCTCGCCGAGCTCGTCGTGTCGGCCCGCAACGCCCGGTGGTCGTTCGCCCGTGGTGGTGTCGAGTCCGGCCGGGGGCACTTCCCGGCGATGGTGGTCCTGCACAGCGGGCTGCTGGTGGCGTGCGTCGCCGAGGCGGTGCTCGCCGACCGGCCGTTCCTGCCGTGGCTGGGCTGGCCGATGTTCGTCCTCGTGGTGGCGAGCCAGGCGCTGCGGTGGTGGTGCGTGGCCACGCTGGGGTACCGCTGGAACACCCGCATCATCGTGGTTCCGAACCTGCCGCTCGTCAGTGCGGGACCGTACCGGTGGATGCGCCACCCCAACTACGTGGCGGTGGTGGTCGAGGGCGTCGCGCTCCCGATGGTGCACACCTGCTGGGTCACCGCCGTCGGGTTCACCGTGCTGAACCTGGTGCTGCTGAGCCGCTTCCGCATCCCGGCCGAGGAACGGGCGCTCCGGTCCGCCGAGGTCGAGACCCGGTGAACGGCGTGAACCGCGGTGCCGCGGACGTCGACGTCGTGGTGGTAGGGGGCGGCCCGGTCGGGCTGGCGGCGGCGGTGCGCGCTAGGGCTGCCGGGCTCGACGTGCTGGTCGCGGACCGGCGGACGGGCACCCTCGACAAGGCATGCGGCGAGGGCCTGCTCCCGGGTGCGCTGCGGGCCGTGCAGGCGCTCGGCGTCGACCCGCCGGGCCATCCGCTCTCCGGGATCAGCTACCGGGCACCCGGCAGGCACGCCGACCACCGGTTCGCCGCGGGTCCGGGTCGGGGCGTGCGGCGCACGGCACTGCACGAGGCCCTGCGAGCGCGCGCTGCCGATGTCGGCGCATCGCTCTCGCACGGCAGGGTCACGGCCCTGCGGCAGGGCGCCACGAGCGTCGAGATCGAGGTGGTGCCGGGCGGTCGTGCCGACGGCACCGACGAGGGGAGAGCCCCGATCACGCTGCGCGCCGGCTGGGTGCTGGGGTGCGACGGCCTGCACTCCACGGTTCGTCGACTGGCGGGGCTCGACGCCGGCCCAGGGCTACGCGGCAGCCGGCCGGCACGTAACCGGTACGGCCTGCGCCGGCACTTCCGGGTCGCGCCATGGACCGACCTCGTCGAGGTGCACTGGTCGCCTCACGCCGAGGCCTACGTGACACCGGTCGCCGGCGACGTAGTCGGCGTCGCGCTGCTCGCGCCACGTGCGGTGGCCGGCGTGGGCTTCGACGAGCTGCTGCGTTCGCAGTTCCCGGAGCTCAGTTCACGGCTCGGCGCCACCGCGTCCGCCGGTCCGCTGCTCGGTGCCGGACCGTTGCGCCGTCGGTCGCGGCGACGCTCCACGGGACGGGTGCGGCTCGTGGGCGATGCATCGGGCTACGTCGACGCCCTGACCGGCGAGGGGATCCGGGTCGGCCTCGCCCAGGCTGAAGCGGCCGTCCGTCACCTCGGCGACGGCGACGCGTACGAGCGTGTGTGGCGGACGGTGACCCGCGACTACCGCACGCTCACCACGGGCCTGCTCGTCTGGGCATCGAGTCCTGCCCGCGGAGCCATCGTGCCCTTGGCTTCGCGGACGCCCTGGCTCTACGGCGCTGTGGTCGAGCGGCTGGCCCGCTGACCGGACCACCGTCGCACGCTCACGCGTCGATCGACCTCGCGCCCGTCACGGGCGGCTCGGCGGACCACGGGAAGGTGATCCACAGGTCGGTGTCCTTCCACGAGTAGTCGGGCTGGATGATCGTGCGCGGCTTGGTGTAGAGCACGGCGGAACGGGCCTCGGCGCCCTGCTTCTCCAGCAGGTCCATGACCAGTGCCAGGGTGCGGCCGGAGTCGGCGACGTCGTCCACCACGAGGACCTTGGCGCCGGGGAGGTCGGACGTGTCCATGAGCGGCGGCAGCACGCGCGGGTCGTCGAGCGTCTTGCCGATGTCCGTGTAGAACTCGACGTTGAGCGTGCCAACGCCCTTGGTGCCGAGCGCGTACGCCATGGCGCCGCCGGGGACGAGGCCACCACGCGCGACGGCGACCACGACCTCCGGCACGAAGCCGCTGTCCACCACCTTGTGGGCCAGGTCGCGGACCGCGACGGGGAAGGTCTCCCAGGTGAGTACCTCGCGTTCCGGCACGGGAGCGGACTCAGCGGCGGGCAGTTCTGTCGACGTCATGGGAAGACCCTACGAGACGTGGCGGGCACCCGGCTCGGGTGCCCGCCACGTCTGTGTCGTGACCTGCGGCGATGCGCACGTCACGTGCGCGAGATCTCAGGCCGGTCCGAGGACGGACCGGAGGGGAGGGTCAGGCGGCCTTGGCCTCGAGGATGTCGACCACGAAGAGGAGGGTCGAGTTCGCGGGGATGCCGCCCTGCTCCTGGTCGCCGTAGGCCTGGTCCGCGGGGACGACGAGCAGCACCTGGCTGCCGACCTTCTGACCGGCGATGCCGTTGGTCCAGCCGGGGATCACGGCGTTGAGCGCGAACGACGTCGGCGTGCCGCGGCTCCACGAGGAGTCGAACGACGTGCCGTCGAGCAGGCAGCCCGCGTACTGGACGGTGACCGTCTGGTCCTTGGTGACCTTGGCGCCGTCACCCTCGATGAGGGGCTGGACCACCAGGTCGGTGGGCGCCACGTAGTCCGTCGGGACGGTGACGGTCGGCTGGCCGTCCTCGGCGAGCTCGACGGTGGGCAGGCCCGCCTCGGGGGTCACCGCGGTGCCCTCGGCCCGCGTCGGGATCTCCTTGGCCTCGGTGACCTCGACCATCGTGACCTGGATGGTCTGGTCCATCGCGGTGCTCGCCATGAGGAGGCGCGCGCCGACCTTCTGGCCGATCAGGCGGTCGTTCAGGAGGTCGTACTGCGGGTCGCCGAGCGTGAACGACTCCGGCTTCTTGGTCTCCCAGGTGGAGCCGCTCGTCGAGCCGTCCTTGCCCGCGATCACCAGGTAGTTGATGGTGACCTGAGCGCCTTCGGTCAGTTCCTCGCCGGTGCCTTCGTCGACGATGCGCGACGTCGGGGTGGTGACCTCCAGCGGCGCCTTGAACTCCACCTTCGGTTCCTTGCCGACCGGGCCCGAGACCTCGATCGCATCAACGGCCTTGACGTCCGCCTCGGACGGGCTGGGCGCAGGCGACGGCTCGGCGGCCGGCGTCACCTCGCAGACGTTGCCGTCGGCGGCAGCGCTGCCGCCTCCGTCGTCGCCGCTTGCGCAGCCGGTGAGCGCGATGGAGGCCAGCGCGACGGCTGCCAGGCCGGCAGTGGTGCGGTGCTTCACGAGTAGTCCTTCGGTCGGGTTTGCGCCTTGCTGGGGACCGCCACACTCTAGCGGGCGGAAATGAGTGAGGCTCCCAGGCACTGTGGTAAGCAGAATGGGCTGCTTTCGGGCAGGCTCCAGCCATCCGCTCCGCCCTGCGGAAGAATAGTTGCCATGCCGTCGAAACGCCGCTCCAGCAAACGTCCGTACGCCGCGGACCACGTCCCCCTCGACGTGGACCGGGCGACGGGCGGCCGGCGCAGCGAGTCGGCGGCCGACGGCGAGTGGGTGGTGCAGCGGATCCGCTCGTCCGACAAGACCTACATCTGCCCGGCGTGCCGCCAGGAGGTCACGCCGGGGACGGCGCACGTCGTCGCGTGGAAGACGGATGTGCTCGGTGGCCCCGACGCCGGGCTGGACGCCCGGCGGCACTGGCACAACAGCTGCTGGCAGCGGCGCGCCAACCTGCGCTGAGTCCCGGTCGACCAGCACGGGGGAGACAATGGGGTCGATGACCACTGAAGCCGAGCTCCACCAGATCCGCTCGCTCACCGTCCTGCCCGCAGAGCGGGAGGACATCGAGCTGCACACCGCCGACGGCCTCACCCTCGTGGGCGAGCTCGCGCTGCCCGCGGACAGCGAACCGTCGGCCAGCCTGCTGACGTTCCACCCGCTGCCCACGCACGGCGGATTCATGGACTCCCACGTGTACCGCAAGGCGGCCTGGCGCCTGCCCGCGCTGGCGAACCTGGCGGTGCTGCGGTTCAACACGCGCGGTACCTCGTCCCCGCGGGGCACGAGCGAGGGCACGTTCGACGGCGGCGAGGCGGAGAAGTACGACGTCGCCGCCGCCATCGAGCTGGCCGAGTTCCGCGGGCTGCCGCGGCCGTGGCTGGTCGGCTGGTCGTTCGGCACGGAGCTGGTCCTCAAGCACGGCGCCGACCCGAGCGTCGAGGGCGCGATCCTGCTGTCGCCGCCGCTGCACCGCGCGACGGACGAGGACCTGGACCGCTGGGCCGCGTTCGGCAAGCCCCTCGTCGTCCTCGTCCCCGAGCTCGACGACTACCTCCGCCCCGACGAGGCTCGCCGCCGTTTCGCACGCGTACCGCAGGCCGAGGTGATCGGCGTCGACGGCGTCAAGCACCTCTGGGTCGGCGAGCCGGCAGTGGCCCGCGCGCTGAACGAGATCGTGGCCCACGTGCTGCCCGACCATCCGCTCCCGCTGCCGACCCACTGGGACGGACCACTGGGCGCTTCCTGAGCGGCCACCCCCACCACCGCACCCACCACAGGAGGACGACGATGACGTCTCAAGCCACCAGGAACCTGGCTACCTTCACGCTGCACGACGGCGGCGGGGTGCCGCTCGTCCTGCTGCACGGCTTTCCGCTCGACCACCGCATGTGGGCCGCCTGTGCCGGGTACCTCGCGCCGGGGATCCGTGCCATCGGCGTCGACCTGCCGGGCGCCGGGCACAGTGACCTGGACGGGTACCCGCCGAGCATCGAGCATGCGGCCGACGCGGTGTACCGGACGATGATCGCGGCGGGCGAGGGCAACGCCGTCGTCGTCGGGCACTCGATGGGCGGGTACGTGGCGCTCGCCCTGGCCGAGCGGCACCCGGGGTTCGTGGCCGGCCTGGGGCTGGTGAACACCAAGTCGACAGCGGACACCGACGAGGCGCACGCCAAGCGGCTACGGATCGCCGCCGCTGCGGACGCCAGCCAGACCGTGGACGCCGTGCTCGGCATGCCGGCCAACCTGGTGGGCGCCACCAGCACGGAGCGCCGCCGGCACCTGTTCCCGGTCCTGGACTCGTGGATCCGCGCGCAGTCGCCCGCGGGCGTCGCGTGGGCGCAGCGGGCGATGGCGGCCCGTCCCGACCGCACTGCGGTGCTCGAGCGCTTCGGCTCGCCGGTCGCCGTCGTGGTGGGCGCGGAGGACTCCATCACGCCGCTGGCCGAGGCCGAGCACATGGTCAGGGCGGCCGGGTCCCCCGCGGGGCTGTCCGCCGGCGACGCCGCGCTCACGCTGGTGCCCGGGACCGGGCACCTGAGCGTCGTCGAGGACCCGCAGGCCGTCGCGGCGGCCCTGAGCCTGCTGCACGTCCAGGTGGTGGCCCACCACTGAGCCCGGTGAGCCGAGGTGGAACCAGGCTGGAGACAGAACCACTGCGACAGCACCAGGGCGAGAAAACGGCTGGGGCGTTACCAACCACGTGGTTGGTAACGCCCCAGCCGTTTTCTCGCCGGGTCTCGGCGGATCAGCTCGAGGCGCCGGCCTTCTCCGAGACGGGCTCCTCGGCGTCCTCGTTCTCCGCGGGGGAGGAGGCCGAGTCGGAGGCGGCCTGCCCGGCCTTCGTGCTCGCCTTCGTGCCCTTGACCGACGGGATGACGACGGTCGCCGTGCCGACCGGCACCGGCGTCGGGCTGCTCGGCGGGATCGAAGCCGGCATCGAGGAGCCTGCGTCGGAGACGTCGGGCTCGGCCTCGGTGCCGTCACCGACGACGGCGAAGCGGGCCTGCTGCGCGGGAGTCGCCCCCGCCAGGCTCGCGGGCTTGGCCGGAGCCGTGGGCAGCGCGGGCGCCGCGGCACCGGGGGCGGGCGGCGTGCCGAGCATGCCCCGCAGCTCTTCCAGGTACGAGTTGATGGAGTCGTGCTGGCGCGTGAGGTCCTCGAGCTGGTGCTGCGCGGCGGACCGGCTGGACTCCGCCTCGGCGCGGGCGTCGTCGATGGTCTGCTCCGCGAACTCCCGGGCGTCGGCCACGATGCGGTCCGCGGACTTGCGGGCGTCGGCCACGAGGTCCTTGACGTAGACGTCGGACTCCGAGCGGATCTTCTCCGACTGCTCGAGGGCCACCGCGACGCGCTTCTCGGCCTCCGCCGCGTGCTCCTCGGCCGTGCTGACCAGCTTGGCGGTCTCGGACTTCGCCGTCTCGTGCCGCTCGGCGAGCTCCTTCTCCACTGCCTCCTTGCGGGTGGCGATGTCGAGCTCGGCCTGGGCGAGCGCCGCGCGGGCCTGCTCGCGCAGGTCCTCCATCTCGCTCGTGACGGCGTTGGAGGCCTCGGCGGCCTGGCGGCGGGCCTCGGACAGGATCTGCTCGGACTCGGCGCGGGCGCTGGCCAGCATCGCGGACGAGTCGCGCTCCGCCGTCTCGCGCTGCTCGGTGGTCTCCGCGTTCACCTTGGCGCGGAGCTTGCCTGCGTCGCGCTCGGTGTTGACGCGCAGCTCGGTGGTCTCGCGCTCCACCGTCGAGCGCAGGGTGCCGAGCTCGCGCTCCAGGCTGGCCCGGCGCTCGCTCTCCTCGGCGTTGATGGCGCTGGCGATCTGCGCGGACTCGCGCTCGGCGGAACCCACGAGCTCCTCGGCGCGGCGCTGCGCGGCGAGCAGGTGGCCCTCCGCCTCGGCGGCCATCGTGGTGCGGATCTCCTCGGCCTCACGGCGAGCGCTGGCGAGCATCTCGGCGACCTCGGACTCGGCACGGGACCGCACCTGCCCACCGGACAGCTTGGCGCGGGCCATGATGTCCGCGGCCTGCTGGTTGGCCTGGTTGATGATGTCCGTCGACTGGTCCTCGGCGGAACGCAGGAGGAGCTCGATGCGGGAACCGAGGCCGGCGTACGACGGCTTCTCGGTCTCGCGCAGGTTGCGCTTGGCATCGGTGAGGTCCTGCGTGAGCTGCATTGCGCGGCCGTCGGAAGCCTCGACCTGCCTACGCGCCTCTTCGAGCGCGTGGTTCAGTCGGTCCAGGTGCGCATGAACCTGGTCGCGGTCATAACCGCGCATGGCAGTAGGGAAGAGCGAGCGCTCGTCGGACACGGTGCAGACCTCCAGTGTCGGAACTTGGTGAGGCGCGGGTCAGGCTCCCCCCTGGGACGCCGCATTATGCGGGCTCGTCCGGCGCCCAGGATACGTGCCTTGTGCGGATGTGGATACTCCGTGACGGGATGCAATCTGCGAAATGCGTGGAATACTCACCGCTGGCCCGGGGCCCCTTACCACGGTGGCGGTTCAGGCACACCTCCGTGAAGGAAGGGTGAGAATCCCTGCCGAACCTCACAAGCACACCCGTCATTGGACAGGGCTCCGCGTTCGGTCCCTATGCTGGAACATCCACCTGATCGACGGGCACGCGCCCAAAATTCGAAGGGAATCGGTGGTGCAACGCTTTTTGGCGACTCTCCTGATCCTTGCCGGACTCGGCGGGATCGGTTACGGGGTCGCGACGGCAACCGTCCTGCGCGAGTCCGACACAGTTGTCGCGACCGCGACCCCCAGCGGCGACGGAACCATGGTCGTGACCGAGCCCGGTGTGCTCGGTCTGGTTGACGACCAGGTGACCGTCCGGGCCACTGTCCCAGAGGGACAGAAGGTCACGCTCGCGCTCGGGTCCGACGTCGACGTGCTCGGCTGGGTCGGTGAAGACCCCTACGACTCGGTGACCGGCCTGTCCTCGTGGGAGACGCTGAGCGTCGCCCCGGGCACGGGTCTCGCCACGGACGAGGAAGGGGAAGAAGCCTCCGACGAGCCGGCCGAGAAGCCGAGCACCGGCCCCGACCCCGCCGGATCCGACATGTGGATCACCGAGGTGAGCGGCGAGACCACCGTCCAGATGCGCTGGACCGAGCAGCCCGGCCGCGTCGTGCTGCTGGCAGCGGGCGTCGGCAAGGGCGCCGAGGCGCCCACGCTCGAGCTCACCTGGCCGCGCCCCGTCGCCACCCCGTACCTGTGGCCGGGCGTGCTGGGCGGCGGCTTCGCCCTGATCCTCGGCGTCTTCATGGCCATCGGCGCGCGTCGCAGCAAGAAGCGCGGCGGCAGCAAGGGCCGTTCGCCGTCCGGGGCCCGTACCCGGCAGCCTGCCTCGGACCTGCCGCGTCGCGACGCGGTCTTCGGGGTGGACGGCGACGAGCCGAACCAGTACCCCGACGAGTCCCACGGCGGGTACCCGCCCGCGCTGGGCGATGCGCCCGACGGCGGCACGGCGGTCTTCCCGCCGTCGGCCCCGGGGATGCCCGGCCAGGGGCTGCCCGTGCAGGGCATGCCCGCACCCGACGACGAGCCCACCCAGTCCTGGGGCCCGCCCGCGCCGTTCGGCGGAGCGGCCCCGATCACACCCGAGCCGGCTCCCGCGCCGGAGCCGGTCGCCGCCCCGGCGGCATCCATCCGCGGGATGCGGCGCAGCCGCCGTGGTCAGGGCCCGGCAGCAGCACCCGCGGCTCCCGCCCAGGCCCCGGCTCAGCCGCCGCAGTTCGGCGGCGCCGTGCCGGAGCACACCCAGCCTGCCCCGGCACCGTCCGGGGCGACGGCCGCCGCCCAGGCCGCCCCGGCGCCGTCGGGCAAGCCGATGACGCGGCGCGAGATGCGCATGCGCGAGCAGGCGGAACGCAGGGCGGCGACGGGCACGCAGCCCGCCGTGCCCGCCGCCGAGCCGGAGCCTCAGCCCGAGCCCGAGCAGCAGACGCCCAGCAGCCGAGCCGCGGCATGGCGCCAGACCTGGGGCGTCACGGGGAACGATGACGGAGGTAGTAACCGATGAAGTCCACCACGACCCGCTCCATGGCCGTGGTAGCAGCTGTGCTCGCCACGGGACTGCTCGCCGGCTGTGCCGAGGAGCTTCCCGTCCCGAAGCCGGAAGCGCCCGTCGCGGCGGCCGTCGTCACCCAGTCGCAGGAGCGCAAGATCCTGGACAAGGTGTCGGGCGTCGTCGACGAAGCGAACAAGGCCAGCAAGGCCGACTCGCTGGCGGCGCGCCTGTCCGGGCCCGCGCTCTCGATCCGGGAGACCCAGCTCAAGCTGGCCGCCGCCCGTGGTGACGACGAGCCGCTGACGAACCTGACGATGCAGATGCAGCAGGTGATCCTGCCGTCGGACCAGGAGTGGCCGCGCAGCAGCTATGCGATAACGGTCCAGCCCAAGGACCTCACCACGCCGGTCCTCATGGCCTTCAACCAGTCCACGGCCCGTGAGCAGTACAAGCTGTGGGCCTGGGTCCGGCTGCTGCCGGGCGTGACCATGCCGCAGTTCGCCGAGGCCGACCTGGGCAGCGCCTCGGTGGCGCCGAACGACGAGAGCCTCAAGATGACGCCCGACTCCGCGGTCGAGCAGTACGCGTCCGTGCTGACGGTCGACGAGCGCTCGAAGTACGCGGACAACTTCGCCGACGACGACCTGCGCGCATTCTTCCGGGAGTACGGCCAGAAGCAGGTCGACGCGATCAACAAGGAAGAGTGCGGCGGCGAGTTCAAGGTCGGGTACGAGCGCACGAAGGACCCGGTGAAGGCCGTCCGCACGGCCGACGGCGGCGCGCTCATGCTCGCGGCGATGATCAGCACGGAGACCATCACCGCCAAGGAGGAGGGCTGCGAGATCGGCCCGCCGTCCGAGTCGGCTCAGGCCCTGTGGGGCGACGCCGGCAACACCAACGTCGTCCAGCTCAACTACAAGGACGTCGTGGCCATGTACATACCGCCCAAGGACTCGGACGACCAGGTCAGCCTCGTCGGCTACGAGCACGTCCTGTCCTCGGTCTCGAACGGCTGACGTTTTCGCAGATCATCGCCTCTGCCGCGGCTAGGGTGGCCCCGTGAATCCACGGAGGCCACCCTTGCTGCGTTCCGGAGCTCTTCCCGCGACCCGACGGGCTGTCGCCGGCCTGACGGCGGTCGGCGCGGCGTCCGTGCTGCTCGCGGGCTGCACGGTCGAGCCGCCCACCCCCGCGCCCGAGGCGCCGGTGGTCGCGGCAGTGGTCAGCACGTCGCAGGAGCGCAAGATCCTGGACCGGGTGTCGGGGGCCGTCCAGGCAGCGGACGACGCCACCGACGCGGGCACGCTGGCCGCGCGCCTGACCGGCCCCGCGCTCGCCATGCGCCAGGCCGAGCTGAGGGTGGCCGAGGCCCGCGGGGACAACAAGCTGCTGACCGACCTGACGTTCGAGACACAGCAGGTGATCCTGCCCTTGGAGCAGGGCTGGCCGCGCAGCAGCTTCGTCATCACCGTGCAGCCCCCGGACAACGCCACGCCGGCGCTCGCCGCCTTCGAGCAGTCCTCGGCCCGTGAGCAGTACAAGCTGTGGGGCTTCGTCCACCTGGCGCCGAGGGTGACCATGCCGCGGTTCGCGGAAGCCGAGCTCGGCAGCCCCGCGGTCGCGGCGGACGACACGAGTCTCAAGGCGTCGCCTCAGGCCGCCGTCGAGCAGTACGCCTCGGTGCTGACTGCCGGCGAGGACTCGCGCTACACAGACAATTTCGCCGCCGCCGACGACGACGAGCTGCGGCTGCAGCTGCGCAAGAGCGGTGCGAACCAGGTCGCCCAGATCGAGGACAAGGACGGCGAGGGCAGCTTCGAGGTCGCGTACGAGCCGGCGAAGGGTCCCGTCAAGGCAGTGCGGACGGCGGACGGCGGGGCCGTGGTGCTGGCGGAGCTGCTGAGCCTGGAGACGCTGAAGGCCGAGGAGGGATGGCGGCTCACGCCGGCCACGCCGTCGGCCAAGGCGCTCTGGGGTGATGCCAAGGGGACCGACGTCATGAAGATCGCCTTCCGCAACACGGTTGCCCTGTACGTGCCGCCCGCCGGCTCGGCGGAGCAGATCGGCCTGCTGGGCTTCCACCGGGTGCCCTACGCCGTGTCGAACGGCTGAGCCGAAGGTGAGCGCCGGCGCCGTGATCCCGACAACGTTCTCGCCGAGAGCGGAGTCGACGAGTAACCACCGACGCGTTCATTAGGATTACCCCATGAGCAGTACCACTCCTCAGCCCGGCCCCGCCCGGAGCGCGCAGCCCGAGTTCGCGGTGCGCGGCGCCGTCGACCTGTCCGCCCTCAACCGTCCCAAGGCGCCGCCGCCTGGTGAACCCGGCGGCGCGCCCGAAGCCGGCGGCTTCGTCGTGGACGTGAGCGAGGCGAACTTCGAGCAGCTGATCCGCGACTCGTCCACCTATCCGGTGGTGATCCTGCTGTGGATCCCGACCGACCAGGCGAACGCCGAGCTCGGCGTCACCCTGGGCCGTCTCGCGCAGGAGTACGCCGGCCGGTTCGTGCTGGGCCGCGTCGACGCGCAGGCCAGCCCGCAGGTCGCCGCCGCGTTCCAGGTGCAGGGCGTGCCCACCGTCGTCGCGGTGCTGCAGGGCCAGCCCCTGCCGCTGTTCCAGGGCGCGGCCGACGAGCAGCAGATCCGCGGCGTGCTGGACCAGGTCCTCGCCGCCGCCGAGCAGAACGGCGTCAAGGGCCGGGCCCCTGGCGCGGCACCCGCGAGCGAGGAGCCGGAGCCCGAGGTCGAGCAGCCGCTGCCGCCGCTGCACCAGGAGGCGTACGACGCGATCGAGCGCGACGACCTGGAGGGCGCTGCCGCCGCCTACGCCAAGGCCCTGCGGCAGGACCCGCGGGACGCGGACGCGACGGCCGGCCTCGCGCAGGTGCACCTCATGCAGCGCACCCACGACTCCGACCTCGCCGTCGTGCGCCAGGCCGCGGCGGACGCGCCGTCCGACGTCGATGCGGCGCTCGCAGTCGCCGACATGGACATGCTGGGCGGCAAGGTGGACGACGCCTTCGCGCGCCTGCTCGACCTGCTGCCCGAGGCGGACGCCGACGGCAAGGAAAAGATCCGCGTCCGGCTCCTGGAGCTCTTCGAGGTAGCGGGCACCACGGACCCAAGGGTAAGCAAGGCCCGCAAGCGCCTGGCGATCAGCCTCTACTGACCCGCTCTGCGCGTTGAGTGCTGGATATTCGCCCTTTCTTGCTCGTCAGAAGGGCGAATATCCAGCACTCAACGGGTTTCCGGGACCAGGATCAGCGCGCCCAGCGGGGGGACGCGGATCTCGGCCGACCAGCGGCGGCCGTGGTGCGGGACCGGTTCGGCCCGGACGCGGCCCATGTTTCCGACGCCCGAGCCGCCGTACACGGTGGCGTCCGTGTTCAGCGCCTCGAGCCAGACGGGACCCTCGGCGGGCGGCAGGGTCTCGGCCGGTTCGGCCGTACCGGCGACCCCGGCCGGCGGGGCGGGTATCTCCGGCAGCGGCAGGCGGTAGCCCTCGTGGGGCACACCCGCGAAGTTCACGACGACCACGACCGGGTCCCCGCTGCGTGACCGGCGGACGTAGGCCAGCACGTTGTGGTCGGCGTCGTCCGACTCGAGCCACTCGAAGCCTGACGGGTCGAAGTCGAGCTCCCACAGGGCGGGCGTCGCGCGGTAGAGCGCGTTCAGGTCCCGGACCAGGTGCTGGACGCCGGCGTGCCCGGCGTCGCCGAGCAGGTCCCAGCGCAGGCCGTCGGACTCGGACCACTCCGTGTCCTGCGCGAACTCGCACCCCATGAACAGCAGCTGCTTGCCGGGATGGGTCCACTGGTAGGCCAGGAACGAGCGCACCCCGGCGAGCTGCTGCCACCGGTCGCCCGGCATCTTGCGCAGCAGCGAACCCTTGCCGTGCACCACCTCGTCGTGGCTGATCGGCAGCACGAACTGCTCCGTGAAGGCGTAGATGAGCGAGAACGTGAGCTCACCGTGGTGGTAGCGCCGGTTGTACGGGTCCTCCGCGAGGTAGCGGAGGGTGTCGTTCATCCAGCCCATGTTCCACTTCAGGCCGAAGCCCAGCCCCCCGCTCGACGTCGGGCCCGTGACCTGGGGGAACGCCGTCGACTCCTCGGCGATCATCATGACGCCGGGCGAGCGCCGGTAGGCGGTCGCGTTCGCCTCCTGGAGGAACGCGATGGCTTCCAGGTTCTCCCGCCCGCCGTGCACGTTGGGCGTCCACTCGCCCTCCTTGCGGGAGTAGTCGAGGTAGAGCATGGACGCGACGGCGTCCACGCGCAGCGCGTCGACGTGGAACTCCTCGAACCAGTAGGTGGCGTTGGCGACCAGGAAGTTGCGCACCTCGCGGCGGCCGAAGTCGAAGATCAGCGTGCCCCAGTCCTGCTGCTCGCCGCGCCTGGGGTCGGGGTGCTCGTACAGGGGGGTCCCGTCGAAGCGGGCCAGGGCGAACTCGTCGCGCGGGAAGTGCGCGGGCACCCAGTCCAGGACGATGCCCACCCCGGCCTGGTGGAGCCGGTCCACCAGGTACCGGAAGTCGTCGGGCGAGCCGAACCGCGACGTCGGCGCGTAGTAGCTCGTGACCTGGTAGCCCCACGACGCTCCGTACGGGTGTTCCGCCACGGGCAGCAGCTCCACGTGCGTGAAGCCCTGCTCGGTGACGTACGCGGTCAGCTGCTCGGCGAGCTCGCGGTAGCCCAGGCCGGGGCGCCAGGAGCCCAGGTGCACCTCGTAGACGCTCAGCGGCTCGGAGTGCGGGTCGGTCGCCTCGCGGGCCGCGAGCCACGCCTCGTCGTGCCACTCGTGCGTCGATGTGGTCACGACGCTGGCGGTGGCGGGGGGCTGCTCGGTCGCCTTGGCGAGGGGGTCGGCCTTGGCGCGCCAGACGCCGTCGGCCCCGAGGATCTCGAACTTGTACCGCAGGCCCGGGCCGACGTCCGGGACGAACAGCTCCCAGACGCCCGTGGCGCCGAGCGACCGCATGGGGTGCGTGCCGCCCCAGCCGTTGTGGTCGCCCACGAGCCGCACGCCGCGCGCGTTCGGCGCCCAGACGGCGAAGGCGACGCCGGCGATGTCGCCGGCGGCGCTCGGGTACCGGTGCAGGTTGGCGCCGAGCACCTGCCAGAGCTGCTCGTGCCGTCCCTCGCCGATCAGGTGCAGGTCGACGTCGCCCAGGGTGGGCAGGAACCGGTACGGGTCGTCCGACGACCAGGTCTCGGTGCCCGAACGGGTCCGGATCCGGTAGTCGGGGGCGTGCCGGGACCCGTCCGGCTCCTCCGCCGCGGGCACGACGGCGGCCCATACTCCCGCGCCCTGGTGCGTCGCGGCGACCTCGGTACCGCCTTCCGAGGTCACCACCACCACCTCGTCGGCGAGCGGGCGCAGGGCGCGCACCACCGTCCAGGGCCCGTCGAGCAGGTGCGGGCCGAGCACGGTGTGCGGATCGTGGTGGGATCCGGACGCGATAGCGGTCAGGACCTCGAGGTCGACGTCGGGCAGGTCTGCCATGGGTTCACCTTTCCACGTCCGGTGTGTGGCGTGCGACACCTGTCCGGCGTGTGCCCCCGCCCAGGTCATGAGGTGAGCACGCGTTCCACCGCGGTCAGCGGGATGTGCATCCACGCGGGGCGGTGCCGGGACTCGTAGACCACCTCGTACAGCGCCTTGTCGACGATCAGGGCGCGCAGCAGCAGCTCGGCGGTGGCGACGGAGAGCTCGCTGCCCGACCTCGTCGCGTCCGCGACCGGGTGCACCGTCCCCTCGTGCGCCTCGCCGCTGGCCTGCCGGTACCCCTCGAGAAAGCTGACCTGGGCGTGCGCGGCCCAGTGCGGGTCCGTGGCCCGCCCGACGGCGGCCGCGTAGTCCAGCGAGCGGAGCATCCCGGCGACGTCGCGCAGCGGCAGGTCGGGGGCGGTGCGCTCGGACACGGGGCGCTGCGGCTCGCCCTCGAAGTCGAGCACCTTCCAGCCGCCCGGCGAGAAGAGCGCCTGCCCGAGGTGCAGGTCACCGTGGATCGGCTGCAGCGGCACCACCCCGCCGCCCTCGACGACCGCGGACAGGCGCGCGCTCAGGGCGTCGTACAGCGCGGTGACGCCCGCGCGGTGCGGGGCCAGGGCCGGGACGTCGGCGAAGGCCTCGGCGGCGCGGCGGCGCAGCACGCCCATGAAGCCCGCCGGCTCCAGCCCGGGGCCGGGGCCCAGCGCCCGGCGCAGGACCGCGTGCAGGTGCGCGACGACGGCGCCAAGCTCCGCCGCCTGCTCCCCGAAGTCCTCGTCCCGCGCCGCGTACGCGCAGGCCAGCTCGAACCCGTCGGTGGCGTCGGCGACGAGCGCGGAGAGGACCGCGAGGTGAGCGAGCGGCGCGGCGCCGGCTTCGGGCGCGGGCAGCTCGACCGCGCCGAGGAAGCGGGGCACACCGTCCCAGCCGGCCTGGGTCAGGGCCTCCGGGATCACGACGTCCGGGTGCGGTCCCAGCGCCACCGTCCGCAGGATCTTGAGCATCCCGCCCTGGCCGGTGTCGTGCGGCAGGGCGGGGAACATCACCGACGTGTTCGACTGCTCCCCGGAGATCCGCCGCGCCCCGGCCATCTCGTCGCAGTCCTCCTGCCCGCACGCCTCGGGGAGCGCCGAGCCGAGGTAGGCCCGCCACGCCGCGGGGTGGGCGCCGCCGTCGTGCACCGTTACGGTGCCCGACCTCGTAGCGACCGTGCCGATCAGGCCCGCCGCCTCCGTGTCGACGGTGTCGGCGGTCGGCTCAGCAGTGGGGGTCAGGACCAGCGGGACCTGGACCACCAGTGCGTCGGAGCCGGCCGCCAGCCCCGGGCCGGCCAGCCGCAGGAACGCGACGACGACGTCGGCCACGCCCGGGAACGTGACGGTGAGCCACGGCTCGTGCCTTACGCCCTGGGCGGGCACCGGGTACCAGCGCTGCTCGGGCAGCCACGCGTCCAGCAGCCGCAGCACCTCGGGGGCGAGGTGCGCGGCACCGGGGGAGACGTGGACGGGGCGCGCCGGGCTCACACCTCTCGCGCCTGCCCGACGGAACCGTCCGCAACGGCCGGCGTCGGTGGCGCCAGCACCAGCCAGTAGAAGTCGCGCGCGCCCCACGTCATCGTCAGGACGCCGTCCTCGCCGACGCTCGGGAACCCGGCCCCGCCGAACACGTCGGTGAGCGTCCAGCCGGCGTACCCCGGGAGCTTGATCGTGGACGAGCGTGCCGTCGCGGACAGGTTCGCGGCCACCAGCAGCGTCTCCTCGGCCGAGGACCGGGTGAACGCGATGACCGACTCGTCGTTGCAGTCGAGCGCCGTGAAGTCCCCCGTCCCGAACGTGGGGTGCAGCCGCCGGAACGCCAGCATGTTGTGCGTCCAGTGCAGCAGCGACGTCGGCTGCGCGAGCTGCGCCTCTACGTTGGTGTGCTGGTAGTGGTGCACCAGCGACTGGACGAGCGGCAGGTACAGCTTGCCCGGGTCGGCAGTGGAGAAGCCGGCGTTGCGGTCCGGCGTCCACTGCATAGGGGTGCGCACCGAGTCGCGGTCGGGCAGCCAGATGTTGTCGCCCATGCCGATCTCGTCGCCGTAGTACACGCACGGGGTGCCGGGCAGTGCCAGCAGCAGCGCGTTGGCCAGCTCGATCTCCTTGCGGGCGTTGTCCAGCAGCGGCGCGAGCCGCCGTCGGATCCCCACGTTCGCCCGCATCCGGGGATCGGGGGCGTACCAGCCGTACATGCTGGCGCGCTCCTCGGTGGACACCATCTCCAGGGTGAGCTCGTCGTGGTTGCGCAGGAACGTGCTCCACTGCCCGGACGCGGGGATGGCCGGGGTGTCCGCGAGGATCTCCAGGAGCTGGCGGGCCCGCTGGTCGCGGATCGCGTAGAAGATGCGCGGCATCACGGGGAAGTGGAAGCACATGTGGCACTCGGGCTCGTCGTCCGTGCCGAAGTACCCCACGACGTCCGACGGCCACTGGTTGGCCTCGGCCAGCATGATGCGGCCCGGGAACTCGGAGTCGAGCATGCGCCGCACGCGGCGCAGGAACCGGTGCGTCTCGGGCAGGTTCTCGCAGTTGGTGCCCTCGGCCTCGAACAGGTACGGCACGGCGTCGAGCCGGAACCCGTCCACGCCGAGCTGCAGCCAGAACCGCGCGACGTCGAGCATCGCGTCCACGACGCGCGGGTTCTCGAAGTTGAGGTCGGGCTGGTGGCTGAAGAACCGGTGCCAGAAGTACTGCCGCCGCACCGGGTCGAACGTCCAGTTCGACGTCTCGGTGTCCACGAAGATGATCCGCGCGTCCTGGTACCGCGTGGCGTCGTCGCTCCACACGTAGAAGTCGCCGTACGGGCCGCTCGGGTCGGCGCGGGACGCCTGGAACCACGGGTGGGCGTCGCTGGTGTGGTTCATGACCAGGTCGATCACCACGCGGATGCCCCGCTCGTGCGCGGCGGCGACCAGGTCGCTGAAGTCCGAGATGGTCCCGAACTGCGGCGAGACGGCGGTGAAGTCAGCGACGTCGTACCCGCCGTCGCGCAGCGGCGACGGGAAGAACGGCGGCAGCCACAGGCAGTCGACGCCGAGCCACTCCAGGTAGTCGAGCCGCTCCACGAGGCCGCGCAGGTCGCCCGACCCGCCGTCGGCCGAGTCGGAGAACGACCGGATCATGACCTCGTAGAAGACCGCCTTCTTGTACCACTCGGGGTCGGCCGACAGGCCCTTGCGCCGGGCGTCGAGGCGCGGTTGCCGCCGCGGCGGCAGCGCCTGGACGGGCACTGGCATCGTCGGCGGGTTCGGCATGACGGGGCGCGCGGGCTGCGCCCGCTCGGCGTTCGGCTCGGGGTAGCCCTCCGGCGGCCCGACGGCGGGGCCACCCGGCCCGAACGTCGTCATGCCGGACCCACCTGGAGGACGTGGGCCACCCGGACCTGCGGGTCGAGCCGGACCCAGGGATGTGCTCCCCAGCCATAGGTCTCGCCGGACAACAGGTCGTGCGCCACGAAGAACGGGGAGTTGTCGTCGCCCTCGGGGGCACTGAGGCCGAGGGCCGAAAGGTCCAGGTGCACTACTGACTCCTGTGTGTTCCGCGGGTCCAGGTTCAGCACGACCACGATCACGTCGTCGTGTCGTGGGGCACGTCGATCGTTACCCCCTGCTCTCATGGTGCGGCCCGGTGGCGCCGCTGTCGCGCGCGACACGTGATCGGCAGTGATCCGGCGGGAGTAGGCCACCACCTGGTCGTTCGTCGTGGGGTGGACCGTCAGGTTGCGCAGCTGCGTCAGTGCGGGGTGCGCGCGGCGGACCGCGTTCAGCTCGCCGAGCAGCAGCGCGATCCCGTACTCGTCCGCGCGGGACCAGTCCCGTGGCCGGTACTCGTACTTCTCGTTGTCGATCTGCTCCTCGACGCCGGGCCGCGGCGTGTTCTCCACCAGCTCGTAGCCGGAGTAGATGCCCCACGTGGGCGAGCCAGTCGCGGCCAGCACCGCTCGCACCGCGAACGCCGCGACCCCGCCCTCGATCAGGTAGGGCGGGAGGATGTCGTGGGTAGTGGGCCAGAACGACGGGCGCAGCACCGAACCCTGCGGCCCGCTCACCTCGGCCAGGTACTCCTCGACCTCCTCCTTGGAGTTGCGCCAGGTGAAGTAGGTGTACGACTGGTGGAAGCCGATCCGGGCCAGCGTCTGCATCATCGCCGGCTTGGTGAACGCCTCCGACAGGAAGATGACCTCGGGGTTCGTCGCGTGCACCTGCGCCAGGAGCCACTCCCAGAAGTTCAGCGGCTTGGTGTGCGGGTTGTCGACGCGGAACAGGGTGACGCCCCGGTCGATCCACGTGCGGATCACGCCCAGCACCGCCGCGTACAGGCCGTCGGGGTCGGTGTCGAAGCTGAGCGGGTAGATGTCCTGGTACTTCTTGGGCGGGTTCTCCGCGTACGCGATCGACCCGTCCGCGCGCACCACGAACCACTCGGGGTGCTCGGTGACCCAGGGGTGGTCCGGCGAGCACTGCAGCGCGATGTCGAGCGCGACCTCCATGCCCTCGGCACGCGCGGCGGCGACGAAGCCCCGGAAGTCCGCCTCCGTCCCCAGGTCGGGATGGATCGCATCGTGCCCGCCGTCCTTCGACCCGATGGCGTAGGGGCTGCCCGGGTCACCGGGCTGCGCCTCGAGCGTGTTGTTCCGGCCCTTGCGGAACGTGGTGCCGATCGGGGAGACCGGCGTCAGGTAGACGACGTCGAACCCCATCGCCGCGATGCCCGGCAGCCGCTTCGCCGCCGTCGCGAACGTGCCCGACACCCACTTGCCGTTCTTCCTCTGGTACGCCCCCTCCGAGCGGGGGAACATCTCGTACCAGGACCCCGCCAGCGCAAGCCGCCGCGACACCCGCAGCGGGTAGGCCTCCGACGCCGAGACCAGCTCGCGCAGGGGTGCGCGGCGCAGCGCGGCGGCCACCTCGGGCGACGTCGCGGCCGCGAACCGGGCCTGGGCCGGGCGGGTGGCGTCCGCCAGGGCACGGGCCGCAGCGGTGAGGACGCGCGCGTCGCGGGCGGTGCGGGCCGCGGCGACCAGCGCGTCTCCGGGCACCAGGCGGCAGATCTTGTCGAAGAGCCGCACCCCCTCGGCGAGCATGAGCTCGGTGTCGATGTCGGCGCCGATCTTGATCCCGGCGTCGTGCACCCACGTGGCGTACGGGTCCGACCACGCCTCCACACGGAAGGCCCAGTCACCCTCGGCGTCGGGCTGCAGGAAGCCGCGGAAATGGTCCAGTCCGGGAGCGATGTCGGCCATGGGCGCCCACGAGTGGTCCGACCCGTCCGGGGCGACGAGCACGGCCGTGGCCGAGACGGCGTCGTGCCCCTCGCGGAAGACCGTGGCCTCGACCGGGACCACCTCACCCACCGCTGCCTTGGCGGGCCATCGGCCCCCCTCGACGACGGGGGAGACCTCGAGGACGGGGATGCGGCCGATGGGCGTGTGCGCGGTCACGCGCCAACGTTACCGACTATGCGCGCGGCGAGGGCGAAGGACGCGTGGGCGGAATGTGACCTCCGCGAGAACACGAGAGAGATGCGCGGAGGTGAGGTGTGCTGGGCCCGACATGTGCGTAGTGTTCTTCCGGTGAGAGCGATCCGCAGATTCACCGTCCGCACGGTCCTCCCCGAGCAGCTCGCAGCGCTCGACGAGCTGGCCCAGAACCTTCGCTGGTCCTGGCACGCGCCCACGCGCGACCTGTTCGCGAGCATCGACCCGGAGCTCTGGTCCGACGTCCGGGGCGACCCCGTCGCCCTGCTCGCCGCGCTCGGCTCCGACCGCCTCGCGGCGCTCGCGGTCTCCGACGAGTTCACGGGCCGCGTGCGCGCGGCGTCGGAGGACCTGCACCGCTACCTGCACGACCCGCAGTGGTACCAGGGCCAGACGTCGGCGGCGGGCGGCGAGCTGCCGCGCGCGATCGCCTACTTCTCGCCCGAGTTCGGCATCACGTCGGTGCTGCCGCAGTACTCGGGCGGCCTCGGCATCCTGGCGGGCGACCACCTGAAGAGCGCGTCCGACATGGGTGTGCCCATCGTCGGCGTCGGCCTGCTGTACGGCGCCGGCTACTTCCGGCAGTCGCTCACCCGCGACGCCTGGCAGGTGGAGACCTACCCGCTGCTCGACCCGGACGGCCTGCCGCTCGCGGTCCTGCGCGAGGAGGACGGCACGCCCGCCGTCATCTCGCTGGACCTGCCCGGCGGGCGCAAGCTGCACGCGCACGTGTGGGTGGCCGCCGTCGGCCGGGTGCCGCTGCTGCTGCTCGACTCGAACGTGCCGGAGAACGACGACACGGCCCGCAAGGTGACCGACCGCCTCTACGGCGGTGGCGGCGAGCACCGCCTGCAGCAGGAGCTGCTGCTGGGCGTGGGCGGGGTGCGCGCGCTGCGCGCCTGGTCGCGCCTCACCGGCGCGCTGGAGCCGGAGGTCTACCACACCAACGAGGGCCACGCGGGCTTCCTCGGGGTGGAGCGCATCCGCGAGCTCGTCGGGTCGGGGCTGAGCATCGGCGAGGCGCACGAGGCAGTGCGCGCCGCCACCGTCTTCACCACCCACACGCCCGTCCCCGCCGGCATCGACCGGTTCCCGAAGGACCTGGTCACCACGTACTTCGGCGGCGACAACGGGATGGCAGGCGTGCCGCTGGAGACCGTGCTGGCGCTCGGCGCGGAGGACTACGAGGGCGGCGACCCGACCGTGTTCAACATGGCCGTGATGGGCCTGCGGCTCGGCGGCCGGGCGAACGGCGTCTCGCTGCTGCACGGCCAGGTCTCGCGGCAGATGTTCGAGGGCCTGTGGCCCGGGTTCGACGCGCGCGAGGTGCCGATCACGTCGGTCACCAACGGCGTGCACTCGCCCACCTGGGTCTCGCCGCGGTTCGCGGCCGTCGAGGCGGAGCGGATGGGGCTGGACGAGATCACGGCGCCCGAGGCGTCGTCGGGCTGGCTCGACCCGAGCAAGGTGTCCGACGCCGAGCTGTGGGCCCTGCGCGGCGAGATGCGCGGTGAGCTCGTGGTCGAGGCCCGGCGCCGCGTGTACGCGTCCTGGCGCGAGCGCGGGGCGTCCCCGGCCGAGCTCGGCTGGGTCGACGACATCCTGTCGCCCGACGTGCTCACCATCGGCTTCGCCCGGCGCGTGCCCACCTACAAGCGGCTCACCCTCATGCTCCGCGACCAGGACCGGCTCAAGGCGCTCCTGCTGCACCCCGAGCGGCCCGTGCAGCTCATCGTGGCCGGCAAGTCGCACCCGGCCGACGACTCCGGCAAGCGGCTCATCCAGCAGCTCGTCCGGTTCGCCGACGACGCCGGGGTGCGGCACCGCATAGTGTTCCTGCCGAACTACGACATCGGCATGGCGCAGTCGTTGTACCCGGGCTGCGACGTCTGGCTGAACAACCCGCTGCGGCCCCTGGAGGCCTCGGGCACGTCGGGCATGAAGTCGGCGCTCAACGGCGGGCTGAACCTGTCGATCGAGGACGGCTGGTGGGCCGAGTGGTACGACGGCGAGAACGGCTGGGGCATCCCGACGGCGGACGGCGTGGTGGACGCCGACCGCCGGGACGACCTGGAGGCCGCCGCGCTGTACGACCTGATCGAGTCCCAGGTGACGCCCGCGTTCTACGACCGGACCGACGGCGTGCCGGGCCGCTGGCTCGAGCTGGTGCGGCACACGCTGGCCACGCTGGGCCCGAAGGTGCAGGCCACGCGCATGGTCTCCGAGTACGTGCACGGGCTGTACGCCCCCGCGGCGGAGGCCGGCCGGGTGCTCGCCGCCGACGGGTACGCCGCGGCGAAGGACCTCGCGGGCTGGAAGGCCCACGTGCGCGGCTCGTGGCCGCAGGTGCGCGTGGACCACGTCGAGTCCGCGGGTATCGGCGAGGCGGTGCAGGTCGGGGACCGGCTCACGGTGCGCGCCTACGTCTCGCTCGGACCGCTGTCGCCCGTGGACGTGGACGTGCAGGTGGTGCACGGGCGGGTCACCGAGGCCGACGTCATCGACGAGTTCACCCCCGAGTCGCTCACCCTCAGCGAGTCCTACGAGGCGGGGCGGCACGCGTTCGGCGGGGAGGTCGACCTGGACACCTCCGGGCCGTTCGGCTACACCGTCCGGATCGTGCCGAAGCACGCGCACCTGGCGAGCGTGGCGGAGCTGGGCCTGGTCGCGAACGCCTGATCCGGGCCCGTTCCGCGGAACAGTCCGCGGAACGGGTCCGACCAGCCTCGGTGAAGTGAAAGAGTGGCCCCATGAAGATCAACGTGGACCGCGACGTCTGCTGCGGCGCCGGCCAGTGCGCGCTGCTCGCACCCGATGTGTTCGGTCAGGACGACGACGACAGGGTCGTCCTGCTCGACGAGCGCCCGGGACCCGAGCACGACTTCGCCGTCCAGGAGGCCGTGAGCATGTGCCCGACGGGCGTCATCTGGGTGGACCAGAACGCCTGAGCCTGCCCTGAGATGCGCGATGCCGGGCTCCCGTCCTCCGGCGGGGGTCCCGGCTTCACTTCCGGCACTCCCAGCAGGAGGCGTCTCCTGCCGGCCTAGGTGTCGCCCGTGGAGCGCGCCCGTCGCGCGGGCCGCGGCGGGATCGGCTTGGCGGTCTCGATGTCGGCGGCCGCGACGGAGACCTCCTGCGGCTCGCCGCGGCCGGGCGCCGGGTCGGTGCGCAGCCGCAGGCCGGCGTCGGACACGTCGACGACAAAACCGATCAGGTCCGTCCAGCGGTGCGCCGTGCCGCCGTCGGACACGACGGGGCCGGCGGGCGCCAGCCGGCGCCGGACGACGACCCGGGTGCCGGGCCGCAGGGCGCGCCAGCCACCGCCCGGGGCGGGCGGTGTAGCGAATGTCACGTCGGTTCTCCTTCCGCTGCGTGAGACCGGTGGGGATCTGGGGGTCTCCCGGGAGATACTAGGATCGCGCCGCAGGGTCAGCCCCGCGGTCTGCCTCTTGCATGATCCTCAGTCCGGAAGTGGAAGGACACCCTCGAAGTGACCTACGTGATCGCTCAGCCGTGCGTCGACGTCAAGGACCGGGCGTGCATCGAGGAGTGTCCCGTGGACTGCATCTACGAGGGCAGCCGCTCCCTCTACATCCACCCGGACGAGTGCGTGGACTGTGGCGCGTGCGAGCCGGTCTGCCCGGTGGAGGCCATCTACTACGAGGACGACGTCCCCGAGGAGTGGAAGGACTACTACCGCGCGAACGTCGAGTTCTTCGACGACCTGGGCTCGCCCGGCGGTGCCGCGAAGATGGGTGTCATCGAGAAGGACGACCCGATGATCGCGGCCCTTCCGCCCCAGGCCTGACGTGGGTCTGCACGACCTCTCCGACCTGCCCTACCCCTGGGACTCGATCGCCGGCATCACCGCGACGGCGAGGTCCCATCCGGGTGGCCTGATCGACCTCTCCATGGGTACGCCCGTGGACCCGACCCCCGACGTCGTGCGGCGTGCACTCGAAGCGGCGTCGAACGCGCCGGGTTACCCCATGACCGCGGGCACGCCCGCGCTGCGCCAGGCCGTCGCGGCCTGGTTCGCCCGACGCCGGGACGTGCCCGGCCTCGACCCCGCGGCGGTGCTGCCGACCATCGGCTCCAAGGAGCTGGTGGGTCTGCTGCCCGCGCTGCTGCACCTGGGCCCCGGCGACGTGGTGGTGCACCCGGGGGTCGCCTATCCGACGTACGTCGCGGGCATCCGCGCGGCCGGCGCCACGCCGCTCGCGACGGACGACGTCGCCGACTGGGCCGGGCGGGACGACGTCAAGATGGTCTGGGTGAACAGCCCGGGCAACCCCACCGGACGGGTGCTGGACGTCGAGGCGCTGCGCGTGGTGGTCGACGCCGCGCACGCCATCGGCGCCGTCGTCGTCTCGGACGAGTGCTACGCGGAGCTGGCATGGGAGGCCCCGTGGGCCGACGACGGCGTCCCGTCGATCCTCGACCCGCGGGTGTGCGGCGGGTCGCACGAGGGCCTGCTCGCCGCGTACTCCCTGTCGAAGCAGTCCAGCATCGCGGGCTACCGGGCGGCGTTCCTCGCCGGCGACGGCGCCCTGATCGCCGACCTGACGCAGACCCGCAAGCACCTGGGGCTCATCGTGCCCGCGCCGGTGCAGGCCGCCATGACGGCGGCGCTGTCCGACGACGAGCACGTCGCCGCCCAGCGCGAGACCTACGGTGCCCGACGCCGGGCGCTCGCCGCGGCGGTCGTCGATGCCGGGCTCGTCATCGACGGGTCGGAGGCCGGCCTGTACCTGTGGGTGGCGGCGCCGGACGGCCGTTCTGGTCTGCGAATAGCGGAATGGTTCGCGGAACGCGGCATTCTCACCGCGCCCGGGCATTTGTACGGCGACGATACGCACACGCGGGTGGCGCTGACCTCCACTGACGCGCAGATTGCCGATGCTGTGTCACGCCTCACAGAGGCTTGACCGACGGATTGGAAAAACAAGAGCAGGGCGCGATACTGTCGTGCCCCAGGTCGACGCTGCCCCGACAGCTTTCTTTCACCGCAGCGTCCCTCGTGCGCCATTCAGGAAGGAAGACATGACCTCCACACCGGTGGACGGCTCGAGCCGCGTCGAGCTCGCCGTCAACGGAACCTCTCACACCCTGCCTGTCGTCGCCGCCAGCGAGGGCAACGACGGCATCGTCGTGTCGTCGCTGCTCAAGGACACGGGCCTGGTCACGGTTGATCCCGGTTTCATGAACACGGCGTCGTGCGAGTCGTCGATCACGTACATCGACGGCGACGCGGGGATCCTGCGCTACCGCGGGTACCCGATCGACCAGCTTGCCGCGGGCTCGGGCTTCCTCGAGGTCGCCTACCTGCTCATCTACGGCGAGCTGCCGAGCGCCGCGGAGCTCGACTCGTTCACCGAGCGGGTCAACCGCCACACCCTGGTGCACGAGGACTTCCGCACGTTCATGGGCACCTTCCCCCGGAACGCGCACCCGATGGCCGTGCTGGCGTCCGCGGTGAACGCGCTGGGCACGTTCTACCCGGAGTCGCTCGACCCGGCGGACGACGAGCAGGTCGACCTGGCCACCGTGCTGCTGCTCGCCAAGACGCGCACCATCACGTCCTACCTGCACCGGCGCCGCGTGGGCGAGCCGCTGCTGTACCCGGACTACTCGCGCGGCTACGTCGAGGACTTCCTGCGCATGACGTTCGCGACGCCGTACGAGGCCTACGAGGCGGACCCGGTGATCGTGGACGCGCTGGAGAAGCTGCTCGTGCTGCACGCGGACCACGAGCAGAACTGCTCGACGTCCACGGTGCGCGTCGTCGGCTCGTCCAACGCGACCCTGTACGCGTCGGTCGCGGCTGGCGTGAACGCCCTGTCCGGCCCGGCACACGGCGGCGCCAACGAGGCCGTGCTGACGATGCTCGAGAAGATCCGCTCGGGCGGCGAGACCGTCGAGACCTTTATGGAAAAGGTCAAGAACAAGCAGGACGGCGTGCGCCTGATGGGCTTCGGCCACCGGGTGTACAAGTCCTACGACCCGCGCGCCGCGATCGTGAAGAAGTCGGCGGACGAGGTGCTCGACAAGCTCGGCGCCAAGGACGAGCTGCTCGACATCGCGCGCGGCCTCGAGGAGATCGCCCTCTCGGACGACTACTTCGTGGAGCGCAAGCTCTACCCGAACGTCGACTTCTACACGGGCCTCATCTACAAGGCCATGGGCTTCGAGCCGGAGATGTTCACGCCGCTGTTCGCGCTCGGCCGGATGCCCGGCTGGATCGCCCAGTGGCGCGAGATGATCAAGGACCCGCAGACCAAGATCGGCCGCCCGCGCCAGGTGTACACGGGCGCCACGGAGCGCCCGTACATCCCGGCCGCGATGCGCTGAGCTCCGCGAGATAGAACCAGGGCGAGAAAGAACCCGAGCACTCCCGGGTTCTATCTCGCCCTGGTTCTACCTCGGCGGGCCCGACGGGGGCGTGACCGGATTGTTGCCCTGGGCGTCGTTAGTTTCGTCGTGAGTGTCACAGGGCACGGCTAGTTTGGCTGCGTGAGTCGAGCCACCCTCCTTGCCCGCCGGTCCACGGCGCACCGCGGGCTGCTCGCGCTCGTCTGGCTGCTCGTCGCGGTGCTGACCGGTGCCCTGGGCGTGACCGTCGGCTGGACGCAGGCGGCCGCCACGGCGGGCGCCCGCGACGGGCTGGCCGCGGCCGAGCCGTCGGGCCGGGCGGTCCAGCTCGCGACCCGCCTCGCCGACGGCGCTGCGGCCGAGGCCCAGGACGCGCGCGTCCAGCAGGTGCTCGCGGAGCTGCTCGACGGCGTGCCGCACCACGTCGCGTACGACGTGCGGACCGAACCGCAGTACACGACCGGTGCCAAAGGGCAGGACCTGGGCCGCTGGTCGGTGGCTCTCCTGCCCGCGCCGTCGCGTGCGGACACGCTGGCCGGCGCGGGCGCGGACGGCGTCACCCTGGTCGACGGCGCCTGGCCGGTCGGCGCCTCCGATGCGGCAGTGCAGGCCGACGCCGCGCGGGCCGCCGGGCTGGCGGTCGGCGACACGGTCCGCCTCGGCGTCGATCCCGACGAACCCACGGCCACCGGCACGCCCGTCACCATCGCCGCGACATGGCGCGTCACGGACCCTGACGACGCGGTCTGGCTCGGCGACCCCCTGGTGCTCACCGGGTCGGACGGCGCCTACCCGGGCCCGTTCGTGGTCAGCCAGGAGGTCGTCGCCGGCCTGGACACCGACCCGTTCGCCCGCTGGACAGTGGTGCCCGACGGCGCCGTGCTCACCCCCGCTGAGCTGCCCGCCCTGGCGGCGCTCACCGGCGAGGCCGAGCGCATCCTGGGGGAGGACACCGACATCGCGCCCCGCGGGCTGACCATCGCCGGCACGCTGGACGTGACGGCCGCCGACCTGGGGGCCGCGCTGCGAGCCGCGGACGCCGTCGCGCTGGTGCCGCTGTGCCTGCTGGCCCTCGTGGGCCTGGTCGCGCTGGTGCAGATGGCACGCCTGCTGGCCGCGACCCGGGAGGGCGAGGTCGCGCTCCTGGTCTCGCGCGGCGCCGCGCCCGGGACCGTGACCGTCGCTGCCCTCGCGGAGGGCGCGCTGCTCGCGCTGACCGCCGCGGCGGCGGGCGGGGCAGCCGCCTGGACAGCGCTGCGGATCGTCGCCCGGGCCGACGCCGGAGCGGCGGTCTCCGCGGTGACGCCCCTGGCCGTGGCGCTCGCGGTCGCCGTGGTGGCGACCGCGACGCTCGTGGTGGTCGCGGCGCTGCAGGCGCGGGCGGCGGTGCGGCGGCAGGTGACCGACCGCTCGGGGCGGGTGCGGCAGGCCGCGGCCCTCGGCACGGTGGTGCTGACGGTCGCCGCCGCCGCGGTGAGCACGACCCAGCTGCTGCGCTACGGCTCGCCCCTCCTGACCACGCCGGACGGCCCGCGCACCGACCCGACGGCGGCCGCCGCGCCCGCCCTCGCGCTCGCCGCGCTCGCGGTGGCGGCGATGGCGGTGCTCGGCCCGGCCACACGGCTCTGGGCGGGGCTCGCCGGCCGGTCGCGCGGCGTCGTCGGGTCGCTGGCGGCGCGGCAGGTGGCCCGCCGGATCGTCGTGTACGTGGTGCCGGTCGTCCTGCTGGTGCTCGCCGGCGGGGCGGCGACCCTGGCCGGCGGGTACACGGGCACGGCGGAGCGCCTGCGGGCCGACGTCGACGTGCTCGCCAACGGCGCGGACGTGCGGGTCACGGCGCCCGAGAGCGGGCAGCTCGACCCCGCGCCGTATCTGTCGGGCGGCTCGGGTCCGGGCAGCGCCGCCGTCGCTGCCGCGCCCGCGCTGTACGGGACCGGCTACTCCGACGGCCGTCCGGTCACGATGCTGGCACTGCCCGCTGCGGCGGTGCCCCAGGTGGTGCGCGCACCGGGGGAGGTGCTCGACGTCGAGCAGGTGGCCGACGACCTGGCGAGCGACGTCTTCGCCGCGGCCCCCGCCCTGCCCGACGGCGCCCGCGACGTCGGCATCACCGTGAGCGGCCGGATCCGCCAGACCGTCGAGATGCTCCTGCCCGCCGGTGCACCCGTGCACGAGCTGGACCTGTCCCTCGTGCTCGCCGCGCCCGACGGGACGCTCGCCACCGTGGGCCTTGGACAGGTCACAGAGGGCGACGGGTCCGGCAACACCCTCGGCGCGGACACGACAACGCACGACCTGACCGGCGAGGTGCCGGCGCCACCGGAGGGCCAGTCGTGGCGGGTCGCCGCCCTCGACGTCGACACGAGCCCCGGATGGTCGATGGCGGAGGTGACGCTGTCCGTGCAGAGCCTCACGGCGGGCGGAGAGCCGGTGGAGCAGCCGGAGTGGACGCGCTCGGAGACCCTCGACGGGCCCGACGGCCTGGAGCTGACCGAGGGCGAGGCCGAGTTCACGATGCCGCTCGGCGACGGCGCGGCCGGGGCGAGCAGGCTCCGCCTCCTGACCACCCCGGACCCCGCCCCCGTCCCACTGCTGGCCTCGTCGTCGCTGGTCAGCGCGCTGGACATCGCCCCGGACGACACCTTCGAGCTGACGCTCGGCGGGACCCGGCTGCCGGTGGTCGCCGTGGCGTCGTCGGGCACGGTGCCCGGGGCGCTCGAGCCGTACGCAGTGCTGCTGGACCGCGGGGCGCTCGCCGCCGCGCTCGTGCGCGAGGTGAGCGACCCGGTGCTCACGAGCGAGGTCTGGCTCGCGGCGGGCCGGCCCGGCCCTGCTGCCCCTGCACGAGCCGTGGCCCGCCTGGCCCGCGAGGCGACGGCCGTGGCCGAGGCCACGGGGGAGAGCAGCCGGGAGCAGCCGACCGTCACGACCCCGGGCTACGGCTCGACGGACACCGCTGTGCCGGTGCGGGTCTCGTTCTGGCTCGCCGCGGCCGGCGCGACGGTGCTCGCGCTGGCGGGCGTGCTCGCGGTCGCGGTGGCGACCCTGCGCGAGCGGCGCGGCGAGGTGGTCGTGCTGCGCGCCGTCGGGCTCGGTCCCGTGGCGCAGGGCCGGGCCCGGGCCGCCGAGCTGATCGCCGTCGGCGTGGTGGCGCTCGCCGTGGGCGCGGTCGCCGGGTGGGGCGTGGCTCGGCTGGCCGTGGGCGGCCTGGCCGCCGCGACGCTCACCGGGATCGACGCCGCACCACCTGCGCGGTTCGTCCTCGAGACCGGGGGGACCGGCCTGGTGCTCGCCGCCGCCGTGGCCGGGCTCGTGCTGGTCGCGATCGGGGTGGGCGGGCGCGTGGCCGCGCAGGCCCGCGACACCGCCTACCGCGAGGAGGTGCGCTGATGGGAGCGCTGTCCGGGCTGGGCCTGCTCGCGCGGCGGCAGCTGCGCACGTCCTGGGGCGCGACGGCGACGCTCGGCGTGGTCGCGTTCCTCGCCGCCGGCGTGCTGTCGACGGCGCCGCGTGCCGTAGCGACCATGCACGCGGACCAGGTGGCCTACGAGACGGCGGCCGCGACGGGCCTCGCTCGCGACGTGATCTCGGTGGTGGGAGCGGTTCCCGGCGTGCCGCCGGGCGGCGGGTTCTACGATCCGGGCAGCGCCGGGAGCGGCGTGCCCGCAGAGCCGAACTGGGCCCAGTTCCTCGCGAACCTGGACACCGTGCGCGCAGAGACTCCCGAGCCGCTGCGCTCGGTGATGGGCGCGCCGCGCTTCCACGTGACCTCGACCGACACCGCGTACACCGAACCCGTGCCCAGCTCCGAGCTGGCCGAGGCCAAGGTCTTCCTCCGCTCCGCCACCGACCTGGGCGAGCACACCGAGCTCGTCGAGGGGCGCTGGCCCGCCGCGACGACGGCACCCGTGTTCGGGCACGAGGAGCAGTTCCTGGGACACCCCTCGGAGCAGGCCCCGTCGTTCGAGGTGGCCGTGTCGCGCGCCGTCGCGGACGCGTACGGCTGGGAGCTCGGCGGCACGTACGACAACCTCTCCGGCTCGGGCGTCGTCGCCCTGGCCGACCGCTATCCGACCCTCGTCGTGACCGGCATCTTCGAGACCGGCGACCCGGACGCCGACTACTGGCTGCACCACGCCCTGGGAGCCAGGGCCTCCGTGATCGCCGACCCGAACCGAGGGCTGCTCGCCACCGCCACCGCCTACGTGGACCCGGCGATGATCACGCCGCTGACGCTCGGCATGGCCGAGACCCGCATCTGGTACCCGGTGAGCACCGACGGCGTGACGGCCGCCGACGTGCCGGTGCTCCTGTCCCAGATCAACGGCCAGTCCGCCAAGACGTTCCTCGTCGCGGCCGTGCCCGACGACCCCACGCCGATGCAGCTGCGGCCGAGCAGCCGCCTCAGCGAGATCCTGGAGCGCCTGCTCGCACAGCGCACCGGCGTCGACGCGATAGTCGCGGTCCTCGCCGTCGGGCCGCTCGGCGCCACCGTCGCCGTGCTGGCCCTGGGCGCGCGGCTCGTGGTCGACCGCAGGCGCTCGGCGCTCGCCCTGCTGCGCGCCCGCGGGGCGTCCGGTACCCAGGTGCGCCTGCTCATGGGCGGCGAGGGCCTCGTCGTGGGGCTCGGGTCCGCGGCAGCCGGGTTCGCGGCAGGGCTCGCCCTCTCGGCCGGCGTCGGCATGGACGCACCCGTCACCACCGGCCAGGTCGCGCTCGCCCTCGCAGCGGGCCTTGCCCCCGCGGTCGCCCTCGCGCTCGCCACCTCGCCCGCCGGCCTGCGGGCCACCCGGGCGGACCTCGCGCCCCGCTCGCGCAGCCGCGTGCGCTGGATGCTTGAGGTGCTCGTCGTCGCGGGCGCGGCGCTCGCGACCTGGCTGCTGCTCTCGCGCGGGGTCGTGGCGGGCTCGGGTGCGGGCTCCGGCGTCGACCCGCTGGTGGCCGCGGCTCCTCTGCTGGTCTCCCTCGCACTCACCCTGCTCGCCGTGCGCGCGTACCCGTGGCTCGCGCTCGCGGTCGAGCGCGCGCTCGCACCGCGGCGCGACCTGGTCCCGTTCCTCGGCGCCGCGCGGGCCACGCGCGACCCCGCCGGCGGCCCCGTCCCGGCGGTCGCGCTCGTGCTGGCCGTGGCCGTCGCGGCGACCTCCGCGGTGCTGTACTCCACCGTCTCGGGCGGCGTGGTCCGCGAGGCGTGGCGAGCCACCGGTGCCGACCTGCGCATCTCCGGCCCGATCGTCGACGAGCCGACGGCGGAGCAGATCGCCGCGCTCGACGGGGTCTCCGCTGTGACGCCGGTCGGCGCGGTGGGCGACGGTGTGCTGCAGGACGAGGCGTCGTCGCTCCGCGCGGAGGTCTACACGGTGGACGCGGCCGAGCTGGCCGTCGCCCAGGAGGACGTGGCCGGCGCCCCCGAGACGCCGGCCGATCTGGTCGGGCCGGGCGGCTCGAGCGGGCCGGACGACGCAGTGCCGGTGATCCTCACCAGCGCCGCGGCCGGCCCCGGGATCGGTCCCGGGAGCACGGGCGGCACCCTCGTGACGCAGGAGGGCAGCGTGCCGGTCCGCGTCGTCGATGTGGTCGACGAGCTGCCCGGACTGCCCGCGAGCCGGGCGCTCGTCCTCGCCGACGTCGACCGCCTCGCCGCGGCCACGGGCGACCGGCCCTACGCGCGGCTCGCGCTCGTGGGCCTGGCCGACGACGCCGACCGCACCGCGGTGACAGCCGAGATATCGCGGCTGCTGCCGTCGTCGGTAGTGGAGGATCCGGACCAGGAGGCCGACGCCATGCTCGCTGCGCCGGTCTCCGGCGGGCTGGCCATCGCCTTCGTGCTGGCCGTGCTGCTCGCGGGGCTCCTGTGCGCCGCCGCCGTGGTGATGACGCTGATGCTCGCCGCGCCCGCACGAGCCCGGCTGCTCGCCGTGCTGCAGACCCTGGGCCTGTCGCCCCGTCAGGGGCGCGGGCTGGTCGGATGGGAGATCGGGCCGTGGGCGGTGGTGGCGCTCGTGGTGGGTGCCGTGCTCGGCGTGGCCGTGCCGTCGCTGGTGCTGGCCGCCGTGGACGTCACGGCCCTGACCGGCGGCGCCGTCCAGCCCGATGCGCAGTACGACCCGTTGCTGCTGGGCGCGGCCGCCGCCGGGTTCGTCGTGGTGGTGCTGGCCGCGGTGGGCGTCGCCGCGGCACTGAGCCGGCGCGGCGAGGTCGCCGCCCAGCTCCGGATGGGCAGCAATGACTGACATGACTACCGCGGACCCATGCGTTCGGAGGGAGACCCGATGAGCACGACCATCGAGCTGACGGACGGCGGCGCGCCGGCGTCGGCCGAGCCGGCCGGCGGCGGCGAGATCCGGTGCGGCGACCTGGTGCGGATCTTCGCCACGGACGGCGTCGAGGTGCAGGCCCTGCAGGGCCTCACGCTGATCGTCGACCCGGGGGAGATCGTCGCCGTCGTCGGCGCGTCCGGGTCGGGCAAGTCCACGCTGCTGACCATCCTGTCCGGCCTGGACACGCCCACCGGCGGGTCCGCGGTGGTGGCGGGCACCGACCTGCTCACCATGGGCCACGCCGAGCGGGTCCGGTACCAGCGGTCCACCGTCGGTTTCGTGTGGCAGCAGACGTCGCGCAACCTGCTGCCGTACCTCACGGCGAGCGAGAACGTGCGGCTCCCGCTGGAGCTGGCGGGCACGCTGCCCCGGCGCGAGCGCGCTCGGCGCGTCGAGGCGCTGCTCGAGCTGCTGGAGGTCGGCCACGTGGCCGGACGGCGGCCGGGCGAGATGTCCGGCGGCGAGCAGCAGCGCACCGCGATCGCCGTCGCGGTGGCCAACAACCCGCGGGTGCTGCTGGCCGACGAGCCCACCGGCGAGCTCGACGAGGCCACCTCGGTGGAGGTGCTGGAGGCCCTGCGCGGCGTGAACCGGGAGACAGGCGTGACCACGCTGATCGTCACGCACGACCCGACGGTGTCCGAGCACGTAGCGCGCACCGTCCAGATCCGGGACGGCCGTACCTCCACGGAGACGCTGCGGCGCACCGAGACCGACGAGCACGGGCGGGCACGGCACGTGTCGGAGGAGTTCGCGGTGCTCGACCGGGTGGGCCGCATGCAGCTGCCCCAGGACTTCGTCCACGCCCTCGACCTGCGCGACCGGGTGCGGCTGGCGCTGGAGCCGGACCACGTGGGCGTGTGGCCGGCGGCGCCGGGCCCCGCGGCCCAGCCCGACCCGGCTCGCGCGAGCCCGGCGGTCGGACCGAGCCCGGCGGCCAGGCATGCCGAGACCCAGCCCGAGGAGGACCGATGACGACCACCGCTTCGACACGTACCCCGGCGCGCACCGTCCTGCGCGCCGAGGGCCTCACGCGGGTGTTCGGGACCGGCGCCGGCGAGGTGCGCGCCCTGGCGGACGCCGCGCTGGAGGTGGCCGCGGGTGAGCTGCTCGTGGTGCGCGGCCCGTCCGGTTCGGGCAAGACGACGCTGCTGAACCTGCTCGGCGGGCTGGACCGTCCGACGTCGGGCAGCGTGTGGCTCGGTGATGCCGAGCTGACCGCGCTGGGGGAGAAGGCAGTGCTCGCCGCGCGCCGCGACCGGATCGGCTACGTGTTCCAGTCGTTCGGGCTGGTGCCCGTGCTGTCGGCGGCGGAGAACGTCGAGGTCCCGCTGCGGCTGCGGCGCACCCCGGCGGCCGAGCGCTCGCGGCGCGTCGCCGAGGCGCTGGACGCCGTCGGGCTGGCGGAGCACGCGAAGCAGCGGCCGTACGAGCTGTCGGGCGGGCAGCAGCAGCGGGTGGGCATCGCCCGCGCGCTGGTGGCGGACCCGGAGGTGCTGCTCGCGGACGAGCCGACCGGACAGCTCGACTCGGGCACGGCAGCTGTGGTGATGGACCTGCTGGCTCGGGTGGTGCACGAGCGCGGCGTGGCCGCCGTCGTCTCCACGCACGATCCGGAGCTGATGGCCCGCGCCGATCGGGTGGTGGAGCTGCACGACGGGCGTGTGGTGGCCTCAGGCAACGGGTGAATTTCCTGATGAGGGCCCTTGCCACGCCCGTGTTACGGGTGTGAGAACCACCTGGTCAGAACTGTTACCTGGTGTTACCCCCATATACCAGGATGGTCACAACTCGGTGGCGTTTCTCGCGGAGTGGTCATCGGCATCTGCGCTGAGCGGCTACGTTAGGTCTGATACCACGGGGTGCAAAGATGCGCCCGCATCGCTCCGGACGGCGTCCGCCGGGCCGGAGTGAACTGCTACCCAGGAGGACACGTGACACCTCGAAAGCGACTTTTGGGGCTGGGCGCATTCGCCCTCGCCTCGTCGCTCGTGCTGACCGCTTGCGGCGGTGGCGGCGGCGAAGAGCCACCTGCCGAGGGCGCGAGCACCGGCATCGTGACCGTCGGCAACGGTGAGCCGCAGAACCCGATCATCCCGACCATGACCAACGAGGTCTTCGGATCCAAGGTCACCGGCAACATCTTCGCCGGGCTCGTCTACTACGACGCCGAGGGCGTCGTGCACAACGAGGTCGCCGAGTCGATCGAGTCGGACGACAACGTGGTCTGGACCGTCACGCTCAAGGACGGATGGACGTTCTCGGACGGCACGCCGGTCACGGCGCAGAGCTTCGTGGACGCGTGGAACTACGGCGCCTACGGGCCCAACGCGCAGAACCTGAGCTACTTCTTCGAGCCGATCGCGGGCTTCGAGGACGTGCAGTTCGCGGAGGACCAGCTGGACGCCGAGGGCGCGCCCAAGGAGGGCGAGGTGCCTGCCTCCGAGACGCTGTCCGGTCTCGAGGTCGTCAGCGACACCGAGTTCACCGTGACGCTCTCGCAGCCGGAGTCGGACTTCCCGCTGCGGCTGGGCTACTCGGCGTTCTACCCGCTGCCCGAGTCCTTCTTCGAGGACCCGGAGGCGGCCGGCGAGGCCCCGATCGGCAACGGCCCGTACGTCCTGGAGACCTGGGAGCACAACTCGCTCATCGAGCTGCGCCCGAACGAGTCGTACGAGGGTGACCGGGTGCCGCAGAACGGCGGCGTCGACCTGGTGGCCTACACCGACGAGGACTCGGCGTACAACGACCTGCTCGACGGCAACCTGGACATCGTCACCAACGTCCCGGCGTCGGCATTCGGCACGTTCGAGGACGAGCTGGGCGACCGCGCGGTCAACCAGCCCGCCGCGGTGATCCAGGTGATCAACGTTCCCGAGTACGTCGAGGGCTTCCAGGGCGAGGCGGGCCTCATGCGCCGCCAGGCCATCTCCATGGCGATCGACCGTGACCAGGTCACCGAGACCGTCTTCTCCGGCTCGCGCACCCCGGCCACCGACTTCACCTCTCCCGTCATCAACGGCTGGAGCGACGACGTCGAGGGCAACGAGGTGCTCGACTACGACCCCGAGGGCGCCAAGGCGCTCTGGGACGAGGCCGAGGCGATCGAGCCCTGGGGTGACGAGCCCCTGTACATCGCGTCCAACGCGGACAGCGACCACCAGTCGTGGATCGACCCGGTCTGCAACGGCATCCGCGACACGCTCGGCATCGACTGCGAGTTCGACGCGTACCCCACGTTCGACGAGTTCCTCGACGCGCGTGACAACAACGAGATCAAGGGGCTCTTCCGTGGCGGCTGGCAGGCCGACTACCCGGCCATGAGCAACTTCCTCGGGCCGATCTACGGCACGGGCGCCGGCTCGAACGACATGGGCTACTCGAGCGAGGAGTTCGACGCCAAGCTCACCGAGGCCAACGGCGAGACCGACCCCGACGCGGCGATCGAGCTCTACAAGGAAGCCCAGACGATCCTGTTCCAGGACATGCCGGGCATCCCGCTCTGGTACAACAACGCGACGGGCGGCTGGTCCGAGGCCGTCGAGAACGTCGTGTTCGGCTGGGACAGCGACCCGATCCTGTACCAGGTGACCAAGTCGGAGTGAGCCTGATCACGACCGGACCTCCGGCGTGACGCTTCGCTCCAGGTGAGGCGGGGTACGCGCGACGCGTGCCCCGCCTTGCAATGTGCAACGGCGCGCCGCCCGGAAGTTGTCCGGGAGAATGGTTCGCTGAAACCGCCCAAGGAGAATTTCGATGCTTTGGTATCTCGGACGCCGGTTGCTGCAGGTGATCCCTGTGTTTATCGGCGCCACACTTCTGCTCTACGCACTGGTCTTCCTGCGCCCGGGTGATCCCGTGGCCGGGCTGGGCGGTGAGCGCGGGCTGCCCGAGGCCGTGCAGCAGCAGATCCGCGCCCAGTTCCACCTGGACCAGCCCTTCATCGTGCAGTACCTGTACTACCTCAGGGGCATCTTCACGTTCGACCTCGGCGACACCTTCACCGGCCGCCCGGTGGCCGAGGTCGTGGCCGAAGCCCTGCCCATCACGTTCCAGCTCGCGATCATGGCGCTCGTCATCGAGACGGTCTTCGGCATCGGCTTCGGCCTGTTCGCCGGGATCCGCAAGGGCAAGCTCTTCGACTCCAGCGTGCTGGTGCTGAGCCTGCTGCTCATCGCGCTGCCGACGTTCGTCACCGGCCTGGTGCTGCAGATCGTCGTGGGCGTCAACCTCGACTGGCTGCCCGTCACCGCGGGCCGAGATCCCGACTTCTACAGTCTGCTCATGCCGGCCATCGTGCTCGCGACGACGTCGTTCGCCCAGATCCTGCGCCTGACCCGCACCTCGGTGATCGAGAACGTCACTGCCGACTTCGTGCGCACCGCGAGTGCCAAGGGCCTGCCGCGCGACAAGGTGGTCTCCCGGCACGTGCTGCGCAACTCGCTCATCCCTGTTGTCACGTTCATCGGCGTGGACCTGGGCAACCTCATGACGGGCTCCATCGTCACCGAGGGCATCTTCAACATCAACGGTGTCGGCGGCACGCTCTTCGAGGCGATCCAGCGCGGCGAGTCCGTCACGATCGTGACGATGTCGACCGTGATCGTGCTGGTCTACATCGTCGCCAACCTGCTCGTGGACCTGCTGTACGCCGTCCTGGACCCGAGGATCCGTTATGCCTGAGAACCGCTACGACAAGGCCCCGCGTCCGGGCCAGGGCCACTACGTGGCCGCACCCGAGGACGTCACCGTCGGTGTCGTCGATGCCGTGGTCACCGACGAGGCGCCGTCGAGCATGTGGCGCGACGCCTGGCGGGACATGAGCCACCGCCCGCTCTTCTGGATCTCGGCCGCGATGATCCTGGTCGTGGTGGTGATCTCCATCGCCCCGGGCTTGTTCACGGACCAGCTCCCGCGCTCGGGGTGCGTCCTGGCGGACTCGTTGCTGCCGCCGTCGCGCGAGCACATCTTCGGTACCGACAAGATCGGCTGTGACATCTACGCGCGGACGCTCTACGGGGCCAAGGCTTCGGTGACGGTCGGCCTGCTCACCACGGTCTTCGTGGTCGTGCTTGGCACGGTCGTCGGCGCCATCGCCGGCTACTACGGCGGCTGGACCGACACGATCCTGTCGCGCATCACGGACATCTTCTTCGCCGTGCCGTTCGTGCTCGCCGCGATCGTGATCCTCAGCATCGTGCCGTCGCGCAGTGCGCTGGCAGTGGCGCTGGTGCTGGCCTCCTTCGGCTGGACCACCATCGCCCGCATCACCCGTGGTGCAGTGCTCAGCGTGAAGAACAACGAGTTCGTCACGGCGGCGAAGGCCCTGGGCATGAGTCGTGGCGCCATCCTCTGGCGGCACGTCCTGCCCAACTCCTCGGCGCCGATCATCGTGTACTCCACGGTGGCACTCGGCACCTTCATCGTGGCCGAGGCCACGCTGACGTTCCTCGGCATCGGCCTGGACCCGTCCACCGTCTCCTGGGGTGGTGACCTGTCGAACGGGCGTGCCTCGATCCGCACCAACCCGGAGATCATGTTCTACCCGGCCGCGGCACTCGCCTTCACCGTGCTCGGCTTCATCATGCTGGGCGACGTCGTGCGCGACGCCCTCGACCCGAAGGCGAGGAAGCGATGACCACCACGATCACCCTCACCGACGGAACCACCGAGGACGCCCCGGTGCCCGCCGAGAAGCCCGACGACAGCACCCCGCTGCTCGAGATCAAGGACCTGCAGATCTCGTTCACCACGGCCACCGGCACGGTCGACGCCGTGCGCGGCGTTGACCTCACGGTCTACCCGGGCCAGTCCGTGGCGATCGTTGGGGAGTCGGGCTCCGGCAAGTCGACCACCGCGCACGCGATCATCGACCTGCTGCCCGGCACCGGCAAGGTGACCGGCGGGTCCATCTCGTTCGGCGGGCGCGAGCTCGTCGGCCTGAAGCGCAAGCAGGTCGAGGACCTGCGCGGCCGCGAGATCGGCCTGGTGCCGCAGGACCCGATGTCCAACCTGAACCCGGTGTGGCGCATCGGTGCGCAGATCGACGAGGCCCTGGTCGCCAACGGCTTCCCGGGCAGCAGGGCGGAGCGCAGCGCGCGCGTCGCCGAGCTGCTCGGCGAGGCCGGCCTGCCCGACGCCGCGCGCCGCGCCCGCCAGTTCCCGCACGAGTTCTCGGGCGGCATGCGCCAGCGTGCGCTCATCGCGATCGGCCTGGCCTCGCGGCCGAAGCTGCTCATCGCGGACGAGCCGACGTCGGCCCTCGACGTCACGGTGCAGAAGACGATCCTGGACCACCTGGAGGGCCTCACCGCCGAGCTCGGCACCGCGGTCCTGTTCATCACGCACGATCTGGGCCTGGCCGCCGAGCGTGCCGAGCACCTCGTGGTGATGTACAAGGGCAAGGTCGTGGAGTCCGGCCCGGCGGCGCAGATCCTCAAGGACCCGCAGCACGAGTACACCAAGCGGCTCGTGGCCTCGGCCCCGTCGCTGGCCTCGCGCCGCATCCAGTCCGCGCACGAGCGCGGCACGGAGGCCGAGGACCTGCTCGCCGAGCATGCGGACGAGGTGGAGGCCGCTGCCCCCGACGTCGTCGTGGCGAAGGACCTGACCAAGGTGTTCCACATCCGTGGTTCGCGGCCCGGCGCGCACACCGACTTCACGGCGGTGGACAGCATCGACTTCGTGCTGCCCAAGGGCCACACCCTCGCCCTGGTGGGGGAGTCCGGCTCCGGCAAGTCCACGGCGGCCAACATGGTGCTGGGACTGCTCGAGCCGACGTCGGGCACCGTCATGTTCGACGGCAACGACGTGGCGACGATGTCCCCGAAGGAGCAGTTCGCGCTGCGCCGCCGGGTGCAGCCGGTGTTCCAGAACCCGTACGGCTCGCTGGACCCGACCTACTCGATCTTCCGCTCGATCGAGGAGCCGCTCGTCCTGCACCGGGTGGGCGACCGGAAGGCCCGCGAGGCACGCGTCCGCGAGCTGCTCGACATGGTGTCGCTGCCGCAGGCGACGATGCGACGGTTCCCGAACGAGCTGTCGGGCGGGCAGCGGCAGCGCATCGCGATCGCGCGTGCGCTGGCGCTCAAGCCCGAGGTGCTCGTGCTCGACGAGGCCGTCTCGGCGCTCGACGTGCTGGTCCAGGCGCAGATCCTGACGCTGCTCAACGACCTGCAGGCCGAGCTGGGGCTGTCCTTCCTGTTCATCACGCACGACCTGGCAGTGGTCCGGCAGATCGCCGACCTCGTGGCCGTGATGAAGGACGGGAGCATCGTGGAGCACGCGACCACCGACGAGGTGTTCGACAACCCGCAGCAGGAGTACACGCGGGACCTGCTGGCGGCGATCCCGGGCGCGAGCCTGGAGATCGGCGGCTGACCCGCTCCTCTGCACCGAAGTAGAACTGCGGCGAGACAGAACCAGGGCGGCTACCGCTCAGCTTCTATCTCGCCGCAGTTCTACTTTGCCCTGGTTCTACTTCGGCGTGGGTGTTCACCGCACAGTGACACGGTCGACACCTGGGGATTTCGATTCACGGGTAAGATAGTGCTGCCGCGAGACCGGTCCGCTCGGACCAGAGTCCGCGCACCTTGACTCCCCTTCTGGAAATGAGTGCTTCCGTGACCGTGCCTGCAACCGCGCCGACCTCGGCCCGTGCGACCCGATCCGACCTGCGTAACGTCGCGATCGTGGCCCACGTCGACCATGGCAAGACCACGCTCGTGGACGCCATGCTCAGGCAGTCGGGGTCCTTCGGTGCCCGCCAGCACCTCGAGGACCGCGTGATGGACTCGGGCGACCTGGAGCGCGAGAAGGGCATCACCATCCTCGCCAAGAACACCGCGATCCGGTACGCCGGCCCCGCGGCGGCGGAGAACGGCCAGCCCGAGGGCATCACTATCAACGTGATCGACACCCCGGGCCACGCCGACTTCGGCGGTGAGGTCGAGCGCGGCCTGTCGATGGTCGACGGCGTCGTGCTGCTCGTCGACGCGTCCGAGGGCCCGCTGCCCCAGACCCGCTTCGTGCTGCGCAAGGCGCTGGCCGCGAAGCTGCCGGTCATCGTCGTCGTGAACAAGGTGGACCGCCCCGACGCGCGCATCACCGAGGTGGTCGCCGAGACCACCGACCTGCTGCTCGGCCTCGCCGGCGACCTGTCCGACGAGGTCGACGACCTCGACCTGGACGCCATCCTCGACGTGCCGGTCGTGTACGCGTCGGCCAAGGCCGGCCGCGCCTCCACGGACCAGCCCGCCGACGGCGGCCTGCCCGCCAACGAGGACCTTGAGCCGCTGTTCGCGACCATCCTCGAGAAGATCCCGGCCCCGACCTACGAGGAGGGCGTGCCGCTGCAGGCGCACGTCACCAACCTCGACGCGTCGCCGTTCCTCGGGCGTCTCGCGCTGCTGCGCATCCACAACGGCACCCTGACCAAGGGCCAGAACGTCGCGTGGGCCCGGCACGACGGCACCCTGCAGAGCGTGAAGATCACCGAGCTGCTGGAGACCAAGGCGCTCGACCGCGTGCCGACCGACAAGGCAGGCCCCGGCGAGATCGTCGCCGTCGCCGGTATCGCGGACATCATGATCGGCGAGACCCTCACCGACATCGACGACCCGCGCCCGCTGCCGCTCATCACCGTCGACGACCCGGCGATCTCGATGACCATCGGTATCAACACCTCCCCGCTCGCGGGCAAGGGCGGCAAGGGCCACAAGGTCACCGCCCGCCAGGTGAAGGACCGCCTCGACGCCGAGCTCGTCGGTAACGTCTCCCTGAAGGTCCTCCCGACCGAGCGTCCCGACGCCTGGGAGGTGCAGGGCCGCGGCGAGCTGGCCCTGGCCATCCTCGTCGAGCAGATGCGCCGCGAGGGTTTCGAGCTCACGGTGGGCAAGCCGCAGGTCGTCACCAAGACGATCGACGGCAAGATCCACGAGCCGATGGAGCGGATGACCATCGACGTGCCCGAGGAGTACCTCGGCGCCGTCACGCAGCTCCTCGCGCAGCGCAAGGGCCGCATGGAGACCATGACGAACCACGGCACCGGCTGGGTCCGCATGGAGTTCATGGTCCCGGCGCGCGGCCTCATCGGCTTCCGCACGCAGTTCCTGACCGACACCCGCGGTACGGGTATCGCGGCGTCGATCTCCGAGGGCTACGAGCCCTGGCACGGCCCGATCGAGTCGCGCAACACCGGCTCGCTCGTCGCCGACCGCTCCGGCAAGGTGACGCCGTTCGCCATGATCAACCTGCAGGAGCGCGGCTCCTTCTTCGTGGACCCCACGCAGGAGGTGTACGAGGGCATGATCGTCGGCGAGAACTCGCGCAACGAGGACATGGACGTCAACATCACCAAGGAAAAGAAGCTGACGAACATGCGGTCGGCCACCGCCGACAACTTCGAGAACCTGATCCCGCCGCGCAAGCTCACGCTGGAGGAGTCCCTGGAGTTCGCCCAGGAGGACGAGTGCGTCGAGGTGACCCCGGAGGTAGTCCGCATCCGCAAGGTGCTCCTGAACGCCACGGACCGCGCCCGAGCGACGGCCCGCGCCAAGCGCAACTGACCGTCCCCCTCGCTGAGTGCTGGATATTCGCCCGATGAAGGCTCGTCTTCTGGGCGAAAATCCAGCACTCAGTGCTTTTGGGGTGTTGTTGGCCGTGCATGCGCATCCCGACGACGAGACGCTGTCGACCGGGGGGCTGCTGGCGACCTGGGCGGCCGCCGGGCGGCCCGCCCTTGTCGTGACGTGCACGCGCGGGGAACGGGGCGAGGTCATCGCCCTTCCCGGCACGACGTCGGAGGGGCTGGCCGGTCTCGAGGGCGACGGGCCCGCGCTGGGCGCCTACCGGGAGACCGAGCTGGCGGGGGCGCTGGCGGAGCTGGCCGGCGGCGACGTCGGCGCGATCGAGCAGACCTTCCTCGATGCCGTCCCGTTCTCGGACGCACCGGTCGCCGGGGCCACCCATGGATCTGATCCGTCCGGTGGGGTGCGGTACGAGGACTCCGGGATGGCCTGGGCCGCGCCCGGCGTCGCCGGCCCCGCGCCGGACTCGCCGCCGACGGCGTTCGCGCGGGTGCCGCTCGACGAGCCCGCGGGCCGGCTCGCGATGCTGATCCGCGCGCGACGCCCCGCCGTCGTCGCGACCTACGAGCCCGGCGGGGGCTACGGGCACCCCGACCACGTGCGTACGCACGCGGTGACGGTCCGTGCGCTGGAGCTCGCGGCGGACCCGGCCTGGCGGCCCGACGGCGGCGGCGCGCAGGCAGCTGACGGGGAGCCGGCCCCCGGCGTCGGGCGGCGGGACGAACCATGGGCGGGTGCCGAGCTGTGGCAGGCCGTCGCCCGGGCGGCCGAGGTGCGCGAGGCGCGGGCACTGCTCGCGGACCTGCCTGAGGCGGGCGCGCTCGCCGCGGCCGCCGGCCTCACGTTCGCCGATCCCTGGGAGGACCTGCCGCCGTTCGCGAAGGACGACCTGGACACGGCGACCTCGGGGCCCGAGGTGGTGCAGGTCGACATCGGGCTGGTGGCGGACCGGTTGATCGCCGCGCTACGGGCCCACGCCACGCAGGTCCAGCACGCGACCGTCCTGCCGCGTCCCGAGGGCCCCGTCGTCGGCTGGTACGCCCTGTCCAACGACGTGCTGGCCCCGATCCTCACGACCGAGACCTACCTCGTCACTCCGCCGAGATAGAACCATGGCGAGTGGGTTCTTTCTCGCCACGGTTCTATCTCGGCGGAGCTGTCTTGGCGAACGGCGGGATCAGCGCTGCTGGAAGGCGTCCAGGCCGATCGCCATGGCGGTCACGAGCCGGCGGTCGAGCCGCGGGTCCTGGACGTTCACGACGTAGCGGTCGCGCAGGCCCCACTTCTTCTCCACGGTGAAGGCCGGGCGGCCCTCGATCGTGAAGTCGAAGTGATACGGCAGCCAGGCCGCCTCGACGAGCCGACGGATCACGGCGACCGCCATGCTGCGCTCGCTCCCCGTGACGGTGCCGAGGTCGGGCTGGTCGATGTGCCAGGTGCTGCGCAGCAGCGACTTGGCGAAGTCCTTGCGGAACGAGCCGATCGGGCTGCCGCCCGCGTCGACCACGTCGTAGGTCGCGCCGAGGTCGATCACCTGGCGGGCCTTGAAGCCGAGCACTGCCTCCTGCTTGTTCTCGTCGGCGTAGAGCGTGACCTGCTCGCGGAACGCCATGCGCTTCTGCTGAGCGAACGCGTAGAGGTCGCCCTCGGAGCCGTCGGGCTGCGCGCCGCGCACCTCGTACTGGTTGACCATCAAGCGGATCCGCTGTCGGATGATGAGCTGCGTCTGTGCCTGGAGCGTATTCACCCGCCGGAGTGTTCCACACTTGCAGTGTCCTCCCAGATGAATACGGGAGAATGGCTGGGTGAACTCACCCGGACGACACCTCGGACGAACGATCGTGCGCACCCTCCTGGCCGTGGCGCTCGGCGTCGTCATGGGCGGCCTGGGGACCGTTGTGCACCGGTACGGCGACGAGCCCTGGCACCTCGGACTGATCCTCGCGCTCGCTTTGACGGCGGCGGCCGGCGTGCTCTCGCGCGCCTGGGCCGGCTATGGCACGCTGCTCGGGTTCGGCGTGGGCTGGGTCGCCATGGTGCAGGCCCTGTCGCTGCCGGGCTCCGGGGGCGACGTCATCGTCCCGGCGGGCGTGCTCGGCATGGTCTGGTCGTACGTGGGGGTGGCGGTCCTGGCGGTCGTCGCGTTCCTGCCGTCGTCGTGGTTCGCCGAGGTCCCGGCGCGGCGAAATCAGCCTGTTGCCTGAGGTCTGCGGTTCTTTGCAGAGTGATTCAGGATGGTGAGCAGGATTGATACAGAACCTCCACCTCGGGGCGTCCAGTACGAGGCCTTGGGCAGGATTCTCGCTCGATAGGATGCCCGGCAGGGCGGCCCCGTCCAGCGGATTCGCCGCGGGTCCGGTGCGCCCTTGGGGGACGCGGAGAGCCCGCGTCTCGGGTAGTTGCACGGAGCGTGCCGATGGGTCAGCCGACCGAGCGTGACGAACCGCTCGAGCCGACATCAGACGAGAACGCCGGGATCAAGCCTGCCCCGGCGATGGCTCCTCGCTTGTCCCAGAAACGCCCTGGCAGCGTGCCTCGACGGGCACCGCAACCCCAGGCGCGGCAGGCGGCCCCCAGGGCCGCACAGCCCGCAGTACCGGCCGGTCGTCCGACCGCTCAGCCGGCCCCCCGATCCGCAGAGAAGGTCGAACCCGTGACCACTCCGGAGCAGTCCGAGCCCTCGAAGGCCCCGCAGGTCCCCGTCGCACCGTCCACGGGGGCGCCGGTCGCGCCCGGGAGCACGCCGAGGAGCACAGCGGCGTCCGCCGCCCCGAGCGTGCCGGACTCCGCGAGCAAGCCGGACCCCACGAACGACCCCGCCGAACCAGGCACGGACAGCCCGGACCAGGTCGCTGTGCTGCAGACCGTCGTCGAGAAGCTCGCGACGCCGGCGACCAAGGCGTCCAAGCCCAGGAGCGGGTACACCCCGCGTGTCTTCGCGTTCGACCGGCCGCCCAAGAGCGGCTCCGGGTCGAGCGCCGGAAGGCAGAGCACGCGGCCGCAGGACTCCACGAGGCCGGGCACGACGCCGGCCGCCTCGACGGTAGGACAGGCACCAGACGTGACAGACGCGAGCAAGACCCCCGACACGACGGCGGATGCCACTCCCGCCGAGTCGGCAACCGAGACAGTGGCGCCCGCAGCGGCAGCGGCAGGAGCCGCGGCGGGGGTGGTGGCAGGCGCGGCTGGCGCGGCGGCGGTCTCCGCTGCTGGATCCGGTCCGGTCGCCGGCCCGGCTCCCGCGGCCGATTCCGCTCCGGGCGCCGATTCGGTGCCAGGTTCGTCGGACGCCGAGACAGGCTCGGCCGCACCGGACACGACGGCGGCGGGCGCCCCGGCAGACAAGGCGGCGGTCGCCCCGGTGGCCGCTGAGGCTGCCCCGGCAGATTCGGCTGCCCCGGACTCGACCGCCTCGGGCGCGGCAGCACCCGACGCGCCGGCAGCACCAGAATCGGCAGCACCTGACGCGGCGGCACCCGAATCAGCAGTTTCCGACGCCGTAGTTCCCGACGCACCGGCGCCTGACACCGTGGCGCCTGCAGCGGCAGCGGCCAGCTCGGCAGCGGCCAGCCCGGCGGCAGCGGCCAGCTCGGCAGCCGCGAGCCCGGCAGCCGCGAGCCCGGCAGCCGCCAGTCCCGCAGCCGCCAGCACAGCAGCCGCGGCAACCGCCGCAGCAGCGTCTTCCCCGGTGCCCGTACCGCCGTCGGTCCCGTCGTCCACGCTCCCCTCGCGCCCGGGCACGGTGCCGCCCGCCCCGCCGTCGGACCCGGGTACGGTGCCCCCGCCGGATGCCGGCCAGATTCCGTTCCTCAAGCCGCTGACCGGCGCGATCCAGCGCGTAGCGCGCCCCTGGGCGCCGACGCGGTCCGAGGCGACGCCGCAGGCGATCCCCCCGGCGGGCCCCGGCGGTCCGGGCGCACCCGGCAGCCCCACCGGCCCCGGTGGCCCGTTCGGGCCGGGTGGCTCGACCGGCCCGGGCGCGGCAGGCCAGGGCGGCTTCTTCGGCCTCGCCGGCGACGGCGCCCCGAGCCGGGGCCCCAAGATCGCGCTGTTCTCGGTGCTGGGTGCCGTCGTGCTGTTCGCGATCTACGCCCTGGTGTCGTGGAGCGTGAGCGACACGGTGCCGCGTGAGACCACGGTGGCCGGCGTCGACGTCGGCGGGATGACGCAGGCCGAGGCGGCGTCCGCGCTGACGGAGCAGCTCGCCCCGCGCATCAAGGAGCCGATCGAGCTCACCGCGGGCGAGGGGAAGGCCCAGCTCTCCCCGAAGCCCAGCGGTCTCGCGATCGACGCCGAGGCGACGGCGGCCGGGCTCACCGGGTTCTCGCTGAGCCCGATGCGGATGTGGGCGCACATGTTCGGCGGCTCCGAGCAGGAGCTGGTCCTGGCCATCGACACCGAGAAGTTCGACGCCGCGGTGGCGGGCCTCGAGGAGTCGCTCGCCGTGGAGCCCGTGGACGGCACTGTTTCGTTCGTCGACGGGCAGGCGGTCAAGACGGACCCGAAGGAGGGCTCGCGGATCGTCGCGAGCGAGACCTCGCGCATCATCCAGGAGCGCTGGCTGAACCAGGACGGCCCCTTCGACCTGCCGATCGAGCCGGTGCAGCCGGTCATCACGCAGACGCAGACGGACGACAGCTTCGCGGTGGCGCAGAAGATCGTCTCGGAGCCGGTCACGGTGTCCGTGGGCGGTCAGAAGCCGGTGCTGGCGCCCGAGGTCCTCGCCGGGCTGTTCCGGTTCGAGCAGCAGGACGACCAGCTCGTCACCATCGTGGACCGGGAGGCGACGGTCGCGGCGATCGTCGACGCCACGACCAACCTGCTGGAGGTCCCGTCCGACGCCCACTTCGAGTTCGCCGGCGGCAAGCCGACGGTCGTCGCGGGCAAGACCGGCACCACGCTCGATCCCACCGAGGCGGGCAAGGCCGTGCGGATCGCCGCGACGGGCGACGACCGTGAGACGTCGGTGGAGCTCGTCGAGCAGGACCCGAAGGACACCGTCGACTCGCTGAAGGCCCTGGGCGTCAAGGAGATCGTCTCGGAGTTCAGCACGCCGCTGACGAACGAGCCGGTGCGCACGCAGAACCTGGTGCGTGGCGCGCAGATGATCACGGGCAACCTCATCAAGCCGGGCGAGACGTTCTCCCTGCTGGAGGCGCTCGCACCGATCACGCTCGAGAACGGGTACTTCGACGCGGGCGTCGTCGAGAACGGCGAGCACGTGGAGGCGGTGGGCGGCGGTCTCTCGCAGATGGCCACCACCTCGTTCAACGCGGGCTTCTTCGCCGGGTTCGACGACGTCGAGCACCACGCGCACTCCTACTGGTTCCCGCGCTACCCACCGGGACGCGAGGCCACGATCTACGTGGGCGCCAAGGACATGAAGTTCACCAACGACACCCCGTACGGCGCGGTCATGCAGTCCTTCGTGTCGGGCGGCCAGCTCACGGTCCGGATCTGGAGCACCAAGTACTACACGGTGCAGGAGAACACGAGCGACAAGCGGAACATCGTGCCGAAGACGACGATCCACGACTCCTCGGCGGACTGCGAGCCGTACCCCGGTGGCGAGGACGGCTTCTCCGTCACCGTCTCCCGCAAGGTCCTCCACAACGGCCAGGTGGTCAAGGAGAACTCGTTCAGCCACTCCTACAACCCGGACAACCCGGTTGTCTGCGACTGAGCCGTGAGGCTCTGACGGGCGACCGGCGGTAGGTTGCGCACATGCTTGGACGTAGCGAGCGGGAGTCTCCCGCGCATGCGGTGCTTGCCGCGCGGATGGCGGGTTGGAACGACCCGGTCGAGCTGCTGGACCTCGGCACCACGGCGGACACGCTCGCCACGGTCGCGAGCATCGAGGCCCTGGCGGCCGTGGTGCACCTGGGACACCCGGAGCACCCGGCGCCGGGCCTCGAGCGCGCGCTCCTGGAGGGCGCCTCGTCGCTCATCGTGACGGCCGCGGTGGCCGTGCCCGGCCAGTGGGTGTGGGTCGGCGCGGGTGCCACGGTGGGCCAGGTGGTCATCGACGAGGCCGGTATGCGGGACTGCGCGAGCGTGCTGCGCGGCCTCGGCGTGAGCCCCCGCCTGGTGCCGACGCGCGCGACCGTCGAGGAGCGCATAGCGCTGGCGGGCGAGGGCGGATCCCTGGTCATCGAGCGGTCGCGGGTTCCAGCGGGCTTCGCGGAGCTCCCGGACAGCGCGGCCCTCGCCGAGGGCGGCCCCGTCTGGTACGGGCTGCTGGAGTCCCGCGACAACTGGCCGGAGTTCACCGAACCCGCGCAGGTGTGGCTCGCGTTCGGCCCGGCCGACGACCACCTCGGCTCCCTGCAGCCCACCCTCGCGGTCATCGCCGACGCCGGGCTCGACCTGGACCACCTGCGCAGCCAGCCGTCGTCGGGCGGGCCCCACGTGTTCTTCGCGTCGTTCTCCTGCCCGACGTCGGACGCGCTGACCGACCTGGTCGCCGCGCTCACCGAGCGCGGCGTCGCGCACCGCACGCTGGCCGTGCTGCCGGGCGAGGCCTTCGTGCCCGGGCCGGACGCCCTGACCCCGCGATGGGCATGACGGTGCCGGGTGGCCCTGCCGAGCACGGCACCCGCGTCGCGTACCTGGGCCCGGAGGGCACGTTCACCCACCAGGCGGCACTGGAGTGGGCCCGGCTGCACGCGGCGTCCGGGAGCTCCGCCGACGACGTCGCCGCCGAACCGCTCGACACCGTCAAGGACGTGCACGACGCCGTGGCGGCCGGCGGCGCCGACGTCGGCGTGGTCGCCATCGAGTCCTCCGTCGAGGGCTACGTGGTGCCGTCGCTGGACGCCCTGCTGTCGAGCGCGGACGTCGTCGCCGTGGACGAGGTGACGCTAGACGTGTCGTTCGACGCGTTCGTGCGCCCCGGCCACGGCGAGCTGACGGAGGTGTCCGCGCACCCGCACGGTCTGGCCCAGTGCGCGGGCTTCGTGACGAGCACCGGGCTGGCGACCGCCCCGGCGTCGTCCAACGCGGCGGCCTGCCGCGATGCCGGGCCCGGGACGATCGCGCTGGGCCCCACGATCTGCGGCGAGCTGTACGGGCTGGAGACGTACGCGAAGGCGGTGGAGGACTTCCGCGGCGGCCGCACCCGGTTCCTCGTCCTGACCAGGCGGGGCGAGGCCGGTGCGCACCTGGCGCGGTCGCGCGCCGCCGGCGTGACGGCGTGGAAGACGATGCTGGCGATCACCCCCGTGGTGACCGGGCCGGGCGTGCTGGCGCGGATCACCGCCGCGTTCGGCGACCGGGGCGTGAACATGTCGAGCCTGATCACCCGGCCGCTCAAGGCGCAGCAGAGCAAGTACGTGTTCGTGGTGACGCTCGACGAGGCGCCGTGGGACCCGGGCGCCCGGGACGTCCTGAGCGACCTGCTCGCCGCGGGCGACTCCCTCAAGACGCTCGGCCTGCTCCCGGCCGGCGGGTCCTTCGCGGCGCTCGACGGCGTGCTCGACCCGGACCATGTCCCGGTCGGCTCGGTGTCGGCGTCGGACTCGGCCGAGGCGCGCGAGCGGGGACTGCTGTGGTGAGCGGCATCGGCGCGGCGCGGGTCGGCATCATCGGGCTCGGCCTGATCGGCGGCTCCCTGGCCCGCGCCCTGCAGGCGGCGGGCGTGCCCGTGGTCACCACCGACCCGTCGTCGGCCGAGGACGCCCGGGCGGCGGGCCTCACGGTGGCCGACGACGTCAGCGGGCTCGCCCTGCAGCGGCCCGACGTCGTGGTGCTCGCCGCGCCCCTGCGCGCCATGCGATCCGTCGCGGGGGAGCTCGCCGAGGCGCTGGCCGGCGAGCCGGGCTGGGACCCGACGGTGACCGACGTCGGCTCGGTGAAGGCGCCCGTGCGGGAGGCCGTCGTCGAGGCCGGGCTGGGTGACCGCTACGTGGGGGCGCACCCCATGTCGGGGACGGAGCGAAGCGGGTTCGCGGCGTCGTCCGCGGGGCTGATGCAGGGGATTCCGTGGGCGGTTACGTACGCGGCGGGGGGTGCGGTGTCTGGTGCTGGTGCTGGTGCTGGTGCTGGCAGTGTTGTGTCTGGTGCAGGTGCGGGTGGCACTGGCGGTGTTGGTGCAGGTGCAGGTGCAGGTGCAGGTGCAGGTGGCTCTGGCGGTGTTGGTGGCGGTGTTGGTGGCGGTGCTGGTGCTGGTGGCGCTGACGCTGCTGGCCCTGCTGGCCCTGCTGGCCCTGCTGGCCCTGCTGGCCCTGCTGGCCCTGGTGGCGGTGCTGGTGCTGGCGCGTCCGGTGTGGCCGATATGGCTGGAGGAGGCGTGGTCGGGGTCGGGGCGGCAGGCATGGCCGGAACCGACCCGGCCCGCCTGGAGCTGGTGCTGCGCCTGGTCACGGGCCCCCTGGGCGGGACGGCCGCGGTGCTCACCGACGAGCTGCACGATGAGGCGGCCGCCCTCGTGTCACATGTGCCGCACGTGCTGGCCAACCAGCTCCTCGGGGCCGTGGCGGGTGCCCCGGTGCGTGACCTCGCGCTGCGGCTCGCCGCGGGTTCCTTCCGGGACGGCACCCGGGTGGGCCTCACCGACCCGCGCCGCACCGAGGCGATGGTGACCGAGAACGCCGCCTGGGTCGCCCCCGTGCTCAGGCTCGCCGCCCGGGACCTGGAGCGGCTCGCGGAGGCGCTGGACTCCAACGCGCCGACGCACTGGTTCTTCGACCGCCCCGACCCGGTGCGGGAGCGGCTCGGCCGCCCGGGCGGTTCCCGCGTGACGGGGCTGCACCCGGGCGACGCGGCCGCCGGCTCCGGCGTCGGCGCGGATGTCGAGACGGTGCCGCTGACGGGCGACTGGCCCGCGGAGCTGGTGGCCCGCTGTGCCCGGGGCGCGGTAGTGATCGCCCTGAAGGACGGCAAGGCCCTGCTCCGGTAGCCCCCGCCCGTCGGCGGGCCGCTCTTGAACTTGATTCAGCAGGCTCTTTGAGACCGGTCCCCCGGGCTTCATGGACTCATTGGGCCTGCTGAACCCAAGTCAGCCCGCGCTGGCCCGTCCGGAGATCACCCGGTGCAGCCGGCCGACCCGCCGCTCAAGGGTCGGTTGGCCTGACGGCCGGGCCGCCGAACCGCAACTTGGCCATGGACCTCGGCGTCGAACCGAAACAACCGGGTCCATCCGTACCCGGATCGACTCGCACCCTTCGGCTCGGCGCCCGGATCGACTCGTACCTTGCGGTTCGGCGTCCGGTGGGGACCGGTAACCTGCGGTTCGGCGTCCGGTGGGACTCACGTCTTGCGGTTCGGGGTCCGGTGGGACTCGCAACCTGCGGTTCGGCTCACGTCGGGGACTCGGAACTTGCGGTTCGGCGCCGGTGGGCAGATCGGCTACAGCGCGTCAGCCAGGGCGCGGCCAGTTGTTCGGCCCGTGAAGAGGCAGCCGCCCAGGAACGTGCCCTCCAGCGCGCGGTGGCCGTGTGCGCCGCCGCCGCCGAAGCCCGCGGCCTCGCCCACTGCCCACAGGCCCTCCAGCACGTCGCCGGACGGGGTCAGGGCGCGGCCGGTCTCGTCGCACCACAGGCCGCCGAGCGTCTTGCGGGTCAGCACCGACAGCCGGACGGCGAGCAGCGGCCCGTCCTTGGGGTCGCTGAGGGCGCGCGGCGGCGACACGCGGATCGCCTTGTCCACGATGAAGTGCCGTGCGGCCGCCGTCGCCACGACCTGCGGGTCCTTGCCCAGCCCGGTCGCGACCTGCGCGTCCCGGGCCGCGATGAGGGCGGCCAGCGCCTCGCCGTCGATGTGTCCCGAGGACCCGGGCGTCGCCTCGGTGAGGGCGTTCATCTTCCCGGCGAGCTCGGCAGGCGAGTTGGCCCAGAGGAACTCGTCCGACTGCTCCGCGAAGGTCCGCACCGGCACCGACCTCCCACGCACGCGCTCCAGCAGGAGGGGCACCGACTTCCCGGTCAGGTCGGGGTTCTGCTCGGAGCCCGACAGCGCGAACTCCTTCTCCATGATCGTCTTGTTCAGCACGAACCAGGAGTGGTCGTCGCCGCGCGTGGTCACGTGCTGCAGCGCGCCGAGCGCGTCGAAGCCCGGGAACAGCGGGCCGGGCAGGCGGCTGCCGTCGGCGTCGAGCCACAGGGAGGACGGGCCGGGCAGGATCCGGATGCCGTGCTTCGACCAGACCGGCGAGTGGTTCGCGATGCCCTCCGGGTAGTGCCACATGCGGTCCTCGTGCACAAGGGCCGCTCCCGAGGCCTCCGCGACGCCGAGCATGAGCCCGTCCGTCGAGTCCGGCACGCCCGACAGCATCCGCTCCGGAAGGTGCCCGGCGTCGGCGGACCAGCGGGCGCGAGCCAGGTCGTGGTTCGCGCCGATGCCGCCGCTCGCGACGACGACGGCCTGTGCCGACAGCTCCACCTCGCCGGTCACCGCGCGGCTGGAGGGCTCGCCGCGCCCGGCGTCGTCGTCCGCGAGGATCTCCGCGCGCACGCCGGTGACGCGGCCGTCCGTGACGACCAGGGACGTGACCCGGTGCCGGAAGCGCAGGTCGAGCAGCCCGGCCCGGTTCGCCTCGTGCGCCGCGGCCACGAACGGCTCGACGACGGCGGGGCCCGTGCCCCACGTGACGTGGAAACGCGGCACCGAGTTGCCGTGCCCGCCGGCGGGGTAACCGCCGCGCTCCGCCCACTGCACCAGCGGGAACCAGCGCACGCCTTTGGCGTGCAGCCACGGTCGCAGGTCGCCCGCGGCGAACTCGACGAAGCCCTTGGCCCACCGGTACCCGAACCGGTCAGGACCCTCGCCGCGGTCGGCCCCCGGCGAGAACTGGGCGGAGCCCAGCCAGTCGGCGAACGCGAGGTCGAACGAGTCCTTGACCTTGAGGCGCCGCTGCTCGGGGGAGTCGACGAGGAACAGCCCGCCGAACGACCACCACGCCTGCCCGCCCAGCGACGCTGCCGGCTCCTGGTCGAGCAGGATCACCCGCTTGCCCGCTGCGGTCAGCTCGGTCGCGGTGACGAGACCGGACAGCCCGGCGCCGATGACGATGACGTCGGTGTCGACCGCTGCGGCAACGTCGTTGTTGGAGACGGAGTCAGTCATGAGCGCACTGTAACCACGACGCACCCCCGGTGGTACCAGCGCCGGACCACACCATGGGTGAATCCCTTGGCTGTGGGCGCGACCGTTGCGACTATCCGTCCGGTTTGGGCGCAACGGTCGCGCCCACAACCAGACGGGTCAGGCGGAGCCCGGCGAGAGCAGCACGTGGATGTTGAGCGCGTCCAGAGTCACCGACGTCCGGGGGCCGGCCTCGTCGTCGGGCACCTCGGGGGCGTCCCAGGCGGAGTCCCACACCAGCTCCCATGGCGTGCATTCGGGGCGGGGCTGCGGCAGCGTCACCTCGACGTCGGCCAGGCCGCCGTTGATCACGAGCAGGACGTCCGCGTCGCCCACGGCCGGCCCCGGCCGCAGCATCTGCAGCACCCGCCGGCCGGGCTGGTTCCAGGTGTCCGGATCCATGGGCGCCCCTGTCTCGGAGAACCAGAGCAGGTCCGGGTCGGACTCGTTCGGCCTGGGCGAGCCGAGGTAGAACGAGTCGGCGCGCAGCGCCGGGTGCTCCCGCCGCAGCCGCAGCAGGTAGCGCGTGGTCTCCAGGAGGTCGGTGGCGGCGTCGTCCAGCGCCCACCGCAGCCAGGAGACCTCGTTGTTCTGGACGTACGCGTTGTTGTTGCCGCCCTGGGTGCGGCCGAACTCGTCACCCGCCGTGAGCATCGGGGTGCCGGCCGCGAGCAGCAGGGTGCCCAGCAGGTTGCGCTGCGACCTGCGACGGGGCGGCACGATCGCCTGCCAGGGCTCCGTCGTGGCGTCGTCGCCCAGCGGGGTGTGGCCCTCGATCCCGTGGTTCCACGACAGGTTGTTGTCCGACCCGTCGCGGTTGTCCTCACCGTTGCCCTCGTTGTGCTTGTGGTCGTAGGCCACGAGGTCGGCGAGCGTGAAGCCGTCGTGCGCCGTCACGTAGTTGACCGACGCCACGGGCCCGCGCACGAGCGGCGGGTCGCCCGGCCCGAACAGGTCGGCGCTCCCGGCCAGCCGCGTGGCCAGGTCGCGCAGGCCGCGCATCTCCTGCCCGCGCACGCCCTGCTTGGGCGCGTCCAGCCAGAACCCGCGCACGGCGTCGCGGAACCGGTCGTTCCACTCCGCCATCGGCGGCGGGAACGACCCCGTCTGCCATCCGCCGGGCCCCACGTCCCAGGGCTCGGCCACGAGCTTGAGGCCCGACAGCACCGGGTCCGTCTGCAGCGCCACCAGGAACGGGTGGTCCGGGTCGAAGCCGACGGCGTCACGGCCCAGAGTCACCGCGAGGTCGAACCGGTACCCGTCCACGCCGACCGTCTCGGCCCAGTACCGCAGGGAGTCCAGGGCCATCTGGATGACCCGCGGCCGCCGGAAGTCCAGCGAGTTGCCCGTACCCGTGACGTCCGCCAGCGCGGCGGGCGAGGCGCCGTCGTGCAGGTAGTAGACGGGGTTGTCGAGGCCGCGCCAGGCCAGGTGCAGGCTGTCGTCGCCGCCTTCGCAGGTGTGGTTGTAGACCACGTCGAGCAGCACCTCGATACCCGCCTGGTGCAGCAGGTGCACCATGCCGCGCACCTCGTCGAGCACGGCCTCCGCGCCCTGGTCCTGGGCGGCCCGGGTCGCGTAGGCCGCGTTGGGCGCGAAGAAGCCGAGCGTGTTGTAGCCCCAGTAGTTGGTCTGCCCGTGAGCGGCGAGCCGCGGCTCGGCCACGCTCTTGTGGATCGGCAGCAGCTCCAGCGTGGTCACGCCCAGGCTCAGCAGGTGCTCGACGACGGCCGGGTGGGCCGCCCCCGCGTACGTGCCGCGCAGCTCGGCCGGGACGTCCTCGCGCAGCATCGTCAGGCCGCGCACGTGCGCCTCGTAGACCACGGTGTCGGCCCAGGGCACGCGCGGCCGCGTGAGCGGAGGAGGCGGCGGCAGCTTCCCGAGGACGACGGAGTGCGGCACGTACGCCAGCGAGTCGGTGCCGTCCGCCGCGCCGTAGGGATCGCCGAGCCACCAGCCGCCCTCGTGCTCCGTGCTCACGGAGCCGATCACCTCGGGCCCGTACCGCAGCCGGCCCGCGAACCCGCGGGCGTACGGGTCGACCAGGAGCTTGGCCGGGTTGTGCCGCATCCCCGCGCGCGGGTCCCACGGCCCGTACACGCGGAAGCCGTACCGCTGGCCCGGCGCGACGTCCGGGACGTGCGTGTGCCAGACCCCGTACACGGGGCCCACCATCTCGAACCGGCGCTCGGTGTACCGGCGCGGGTCGTGCTCGTCCAGGGCCGGGTCCGTGACGTCGATCAGGCACAGGTCGACGGCGGTCGCGTGGGACGCGAGGACGGCGGCGTCGATCCCGCCGTCGGGCGTGACGTACACGCCGAGCGGCGGGACGTGGCTGCGGCGTGCCGTCGGCCGGATGAGCGGCCGGACGACCGGCCGGGGCGCCGGGTCGCCCGGGGCACGCTGCGGTTCTGCTCGTCGTGACTGCACCATGCCCCCAATCGTCGCAGGCGCGTCCGTGGACCGAATCAGTCCCGCACCGCCCGACGTCGTACCGTAAACCCCATGCGCATAGTGGTCACCGCCAAGTACGTCCCGGACATCAACACGGACCGCGGTTTCGACGACGGCCGGGTCGTGCGGAACGCCGGCGAGGGCACCCTCAACGAGCTGGACGAGAACGCTATCGAGGCGGCCCTCCAGCTCGTCGAGGCCGAGCGGGAGTCCGGCCGCATCGGGCCGTCCGACGGCGAGGTGGTGGTCGTCACCATGGCCGGGCTCGACGGCGACGTCGCGCTCCGCAAGGCGTTCCAGCTGGGCGTTGACCGCGGCATCCGCGTGTCCGACGACGCCCTGGCCGGCTCCGACTACTTCGGCACCGCCGCGGTGCTCGCCGCGGCCGTCCGCAAGCTCGGCGAGGAGTCCCCCGTGGACCTCGTGGTGACCGGCATGGCGGCGCTGGACGGCCTGGGCTCCGTGGTCCCGACGCTGCTCGGCGCCGAGCTCGGCCTGCCCACCCTGAACCTCGCCATGAAGGTCGAGCTGGCGGGCGGCGTGCTCACCATCACCCGCGAGATCGACGACGTCACCGAGCAGCTCTCCGGCCCGCTGCCCGCCGTCCTGTCCGTGACGGACTCGGCCAACCAGCCGCGCTTCCCGGGCTTCAAGCTCATCATGGCCGCCCGCAGCAAGGAGATCGAGGTGTGGTCCCCGGCCGACCTCGGGCTCGACCCCGCCGCGGCGGGCAGCGCGGGCGCCCGCACCGAGACGCTGTCGGCGGCCCCCCGCCCGGCGCGCCCCGAGGTGGAGCTCGTCACCGACAAGGGTGAGGGCGGCGTGGCGCTGGCCGACTTCCTGATCCGCAACGACCTGGTCTGAGAGAGAGACACCCGATGACCAACCGCACAGTCCTGGTCCTGCTCGACCCCGCGACCGAGGTCCGCACCAGCACGCTCGAGCTGCTCACCATCGCCCGCGGCCTCGGCCGGGTCGAGGCCGTCACCCTGGAGGCACCCACCGTCGAGGTGCTGGCCCAGCTCGGCGCCTACGGCATCGAGACCGTGCACCAGGCCGAGCCCGCCCGCGACGGCGCCTGCGTGAGCGGCGACGAGCGGCACCTGCCCGCCGTCGTCGCCGCCGCTCTGGCCGCCGCCGTGCGCCTCACCGACGCCGACGTGGTGCTGCTGCCCACGTCGTTCGCCGCGAAGGAGGCCGCGGCGCTCGCTTCCCACGAGCTGGGCGCGGGCCTCGTCATCGACGCCGCCTCCGTGCGCGAGGCGGACGGCCGGATCGTGGCAGGCAAGCGTGTCTTCGCCGGCTCGTGGGACACCGAGTGCGCGGTGACCACGGACGTCGCGGTGGTGACCGTCCGGGCGAACTCCGCGGTCGCGCAGCCCGTCGCCGCCGCCGTCGAGCCCGTGACCGAGGGTTTTGCCGTCGAGGTGGCCCCGTCCCCGGTGACGCTGCTGTCCCGTGAGGTCAAGGCCGACACGAGCGGCCGGCCGCCGCTGGACCAGGCGGCGATCGTGGTGGCCGGCGGGCGCGGCACCGAGGGCGACTTCGGCCCGGTCGAGGACCTCGCGGACGCGCTCGGCGCCGCCGTCGGCGCGTCCCGCGACGCGGCGTTCGAGGGCTGGTGGGACTCCTACGTGGGGCAGACCGGCGTCACGGTCGCCCCGCGCGTCTACATCGGCGCGGGCATCTCGGGCGCTCCGCACCACCGCGGCGGCATGCAGGCGTCCCAGGTGATCGTCGCGGTGAACAGCGACCCGGAGGCGCCGATCTTCGAGATCTGCGACTTCGCGGTGGTGGGCCAGCTGGCGGACGTCCTCCCGCAGGCCGCGGCGGAGATCCGCAAGCACAAGGGCTGAGCTCGCGGAGGCTCACAACCAAGACCCGCGACGTGGTGGAATGACGTGATGGAGACGTTCCCGCCGCAGCTTGCGCCCGTCGAGGGCCGCTTGGCGCCCGCCGAGCGGCGCAGGGCCGCGCGGCACCTCCTGCTCGACGGGTTCGGCATGGCGGCGCAGGAGCGCCTCGCCGCGTCGCGGGTCGTCGTGGTGGGCGCGGGCGGCCTCGGGTCGCCGGTGCTCCAGTACCTCGCCGCGGCGGGCGTCGGCACGCTCGGCATCGTGGACGACGACGTCGTCGACGCCTCCAACCTGCAGCGCCAGGTGCTGCACTCGGTGGCCGACGTCGGGCGCGCCAAGACGACGTCGGCCGCCGACGTGCTGCGCGGGCTGGCCCCGGACGTCGAGGTGATCGCCCACCGCGAGCGGCTGACCCGCGACAACGCCGCCGCGATCCTCGGTGGATACCACCTGGTGGTCGACGGCTCGGACACGTTCGAGACGCGCTACGCCGTGTCCGACGCCGCGGCGAGCCTCGGCCTACCCGTCGTCTGGGGCACCGTGCTGGGCTGGGACGGCCAGGTCAGCGTGTTTTGGTCGGCGGCGCCGGACGGGCGAGCGATCACCTACCCGGACGTGTTCGGCCCGCAGCCGGACGAGGGGGAGTCGTGTGCGACGGTGGGCGTGCTCAGCCCGGCGTGCGGCGTCGTGGGCTCGACGATGGCGGTCGAGGCCGTCAAGGTCCTGACCGGTACGGGTGAGCCGGCGCTGGGCCGCCTGCTGGCCTACGACGCGCGCACCTCCGCGTGGGACACGATCGAGCTGGCCGCGCCGCCGTCAGGCCCTTCCGATGGCACCGCGGAGGAGGGCTCGCCTGCTGCGGACGCGAGGGTTGCGGGCGCGACGCCGGTTCCGGCCGCTGCCGACGCGGACCCGGTACCGGCGGCGCCGAGCGGGCCGGGCGTGCTGCTGCTCGACGTCGGGCTGCGGCCGGGCGCCGTGCCCGGCGCGGTCTTCGCGCGGCTGGAGGACCTGGCGGCCGGGACCTTCCCGCCCGAGCTGCTGGACCACCCCGTCGACGGGCCGGTGGTGGTGGTGTGCGAGCGCGGGCTGCGGTCGCGGGGCGCGGAGCAGCTGCTCCGCGCCGAGGGGTGGCGCGACGTCACGAGCCGCGCCATCCTCGGGTGAAGATCGACCGTCCCACCTCCTGGACACCTCGCGTTCACCTGGACGTACCGGACCTTTCGTGGGCGAGACACCGCCTGCTCCTAGGTTGACGACGACCTACCCCCCAGCTCGGACCGGAGAACCTCCGATGACGATCGCCCCTGAGAACCGCCCGCTGCTGACGGTGCACACGCACGCGCGCGGCAAGCGCAGCCCCGTCACGTGTCGGCTCAAGTGCAATGACGCGTGCCTCCACCCCGCTCCCAACGAGAGCGCCAACGAGTACTTCAAGGATGTCGTGAGCTCGGTGCTGTCGCGCCGCGCCATGCTCGGCACGCTGGCGGTCGCCGCCGGTGCCGTGGTGATCGGCGCACAGGGCGCCGGTGCGCCGTCGGCCGCCGCCGCGACCCTGCCCGAGGGGCGTCTCCCCGGGACCGGCTACGGCCAGGGGCTCGCCTTCGGTGCGATCGACCCGCAGCCCGTCGACGTCGACGCGCTGGTGGTGCCCGAGGGCTACACCTGGGACCCGATCATCCGCTGGGGTGACCCGATCCTCCCGGGCGCACGCACCTTCGACCCGAACAACCAGTCGCCGGAGCAGCAGGCCAAGCAGTTCGGCTACAACTGCGACTACCTCGACATCCTCCCGATCAGCCCCGGCGAGAAGCACCGTGGCACCCGCGGGATCCTGGTGTCGAACCAGGAGTACACCAACGCCGAGATCATGTTCCCGCCCACGGCGAAGTACTGGGACACCGCCGCCGACGGCAGCCGCACCAAGAACGCGTACTCCCGCGCGATCGAGCGCGCCGCGCACGGCATGGCCGTCGTCGAGGTCCGGCGCCGCGCGACGGGCAAGCCGTGGGACTACCAGCGGATCAGCCCCCTCAACCGCCGCATCCACCTGGGCACCGAGTTCGTCGTCGACGGCCCCGCGGCCGGCTCCGACCTGCTCAAGACCGCCGCGGACCCCACGGGCACCCGCGTCCTTGGCACCATGAACAACTGCGCCGGCGGCACCACGCCGTGGGGCACCGTCCTGTCGGGCGAGGAGAACTTCAACGGCTACTTCGTGGCCGCCGGAGCCAACCCGACCGCCGACGCCCGCTACGGCATCACCACCTCCACCAGCTACGGCTGGGAGGCCGACGAGCCGCGCTTCGCCCAGTCGGAGGGCTACGAGAACGAGGCCAACCGCTTCGGCTGGATCGTCGAGCTCGACCCGTACGACCCGCAGGCGAAGCCCGTCAAGCACACCGCGATGGGCCGGTTCAAGCACGAGGGCGCCAACGTCACCCTGTCCAGCCGCGGCCACGCCGTCGCGTACATGGGTGACGACCAGGCGTTCGACTACATCTACAAGTTCGTGTCCTCAGGCCGCGTGGCCAAGGGCGACTCCCGGTGGGCCCGCGCCCACAACAAGACACTCCTGTCCGACGGCGACCTGTACGTCGCGAAGTTCACCGGCGACTCGCCGGCCGCCGAGATCGACGGCTCGGGCGCGGTCCCGTCCGACGGCGCCTTCGACGGCTCCGGCCAGTGGCTGCCCCTCGTGGTCGACGGCGCCAGCAAGGTGCCCGGCATGTCCGTCGAGGAGGTGCTGGTCTACACCCGACTGGCCGCGGACGCCGTCGGCGCCACCAAGATGGACCGGCCGGAGGACGTCGAGATCAGCCCGGTCACGGGTCGCATCTACGTGGCCTGCACCAACAACTCGGGCCGCACCCCCGGCAACGCGGTCGAGGGCCCCACCGAGCCCAACCCGCGCAACCGCAAGGTCGTGGGCGGCGTCACCACAAACGGCAACCGGGACGGCCACGTGGTCGAGATCATCCCGTCCGGCGACCAGACCTCCACCCGCTTCACGTGGAACCTGCTGATCGTCGCGGGCGACCCCGCCGTCGAGGGCACGTACTTCTCCGGCTACCCGCGCGAGCGGGTGTCGCCGATCTCGTGCCCGGACAACCTGGCGTTCGACGCCGAGGGCAACCTCTGGATCTCGACCGACGGCCAGCCGAGCTCGTCCTCGATCGCCAAGTGCGACGGCCTGTTCAAGGTGCCGGTCGCCGGCCGGGAGCGTGGCCACGTCCAGCAGTTCCTCTCGGTGCCCGCTGGCGCCGAGACCTGCGGGCCGCTGGTCGACTCCCGTGACGGCATGGTCTACGTGAACGTGCAGCACCCGGGCGAGAGCGGTTCGTACGAGTCGCCGGACTCCTACTTCCCGGACTACGTCGCAGCGGGCACCACCCCGGAGGCCGGCGACTTCAGCGGCCCCCGCCCGACGGTGGTACAGGTCTACCGCAACCGCTGACCCCGCGACAGCGAGGTAGAACCGCAGCGAAGTCGAACCGCAGTGGAAGCCGCGGTACTGCTTCGCTGCGGTTCTACTTCGCGGATGTCACATCCGCGGGATGCGATCGGGGCCCTCGGGCGTTCGTAGACTTGATGACCGTGACCAACCCGCCCCCTGACTCCGCGCGCAAGCCCCTGATCGCGAGCGGCGCGCACGGTGAGCCGACCCGAGAGCCCGAGAGCGCGTACCTCGACCACGCCGCGACCACGCCCATGTCGGCCGCGGCGCTCGCGGCGTACGTCGCAGAGGCGCAGCGCACCGGCAACGCGTCGTCGCTGCACTCCGCCGGCCGGACGTCGCGGCGTGCCGTCGAGGAGGCGCGGGAGACGCTGGCGAAGTCGCTGGGCGCGCGGCCCAGCGAGGTCATCTTCACGTCCGGCGGCACCGAGGCGGACAACCTGGCGATCAAGGGCATCTTCTGGGGGCGCCGCGCGCAGGACCCGTGCCGCACCCGGATCCTCGTCTCCGCGGTGGAGCACCACGCCGTGCTCGACCCCGCGTTCTGGCTGGCGGGCCACGCCGGCGCGGACATCGTGCTCCTGCCCGTCGACGCCGAGGGCCGGCTCGACCTCGACGCCCTGCGCGCCGACCTCGCCGCCCACGCCACCGAGACGGCCCTGATCAGCGTCATGTGGGCCAACAACGAGGTCGGCACGGTCCAGCCCATCCGCGACGTCGTGCGCGCGGCGCGACCGTACGGCATCCCCGTGCACACCGACGCGGTACAGGCCGTCGGCCAGGCCGAGGTCGACTTCACCGAGTCGGGCGTGGACGCCATGACAGTCACCGGCCACAAGCTCGGCGGCCCCGTCGGCGTCGGCGCCCTGCTCGCCAAGCGCGACCTGGCGCTCGACGCGGTGATCCACGGCGGCGGCCAGGAGCGTGGCGTGCGTTCGGGCACGCTCGACGCCGCCTCGATCGCGGCCTTCGGCGTCGCCGCGCGCCACGCCGTCGACTGCCTGCCCGACCGCGCGGCCCGGCTGGCCGCCCTGCGCGACGATCTCGTCGCCCGGGTGAGCGCCGCCGCGCCCTCCGCCGAGCTGCGGGGCCCCGACCCGGCGTCGGGCGAGCGGCTGCCGGGGAACGCGCACTTCACCTTCCCGGGCGCGGAGGGCGACTCGCTGCTCTACCTGCTGGACTCGGCGGGCGTGCAGGCGTCCACGGGCTCGGCGTGCCAGGCGGGCGTGCCCCAGCCCTCGCACGTGCTGCTCGCGATGGGCGTGCCCGAGGCCGAGGCCCGTGGCGCCCTGCGCTTCACGCTCGGGGCGACGTCCACCCAGTCCGACGTCGACCGGCTCGTGGCCGCGCTGCCGCAGGTCGTGGCGCGGGCGCAGGCCGCGGGCCTGGTCTCCGGGCGTGCGATGGGAGGCACGGCATGAGGGTGCTCGCCGCCATGTCGGGCGGCGTGGACTCCGCGGTCGCGGCCGCGCTGGCCGTGGAGGCGGGGCACGACGTCGTGGGCGTGCACATGGCGCTGTCCCGCAACCGGGACCAGTTCCGCACGGGCTCGCGCGGCTGCTGCTCCATCGAGGACGCGGGCGACGCCCGCCGGGCCGCCGACGTGCTCGGCATCCCGTACTACGTGTGGGACCTGTCCGAGCGGTTCGAGGACACGGTGGTGGCCGACTTCCTGTCGGAGTACGAGGCGGGCCGCACGCCCAACCCGTGCGTGCGCTGCAACGAGCACATCAAGTTCGAGGCCCTGCTCGACAAGGCGACGGCCCTCGGGTTCGACGCCGTCGCGACGGGCCACTACGCGCAGATCGAGACGCGCGAGGTCGCGCTGCCCGACGGCGGGCGGCGCACCGTGCGCGAGCTGCACCGCTCGCCGAACGACGCCAAGGACCAGTCGTACGTGCTGGCGGTAGCCGGCCCGGACCGGCTGGCGCGCGCGATGTTCCCGCTGGGCGGGTTCGCGTCCAAGGACGAGGTGCGCGCCGAGGCGGCGAAGCGCGGTCTGTCGGTCTCCGCCAAGCCCGACTCCTACGACATCTGCTTCGTGGCCGACGGTGACACCCGCGGTTTCCTGCAGTCCCGCCTGGGCTCCCGGCCGGGCTCCGTGGTCGACACCGACGGCGAGGTGGTGGGCGAGCACGACGGCGCCTACGCGTTCACCGTGGGCCAGCGGCGCGGTCTCGCCCTGGGCCGCCCGGCCGAGGACGGCCGGGCGCGGTACGTGGTGGACGTGCAGCCCGCGACGAACACCGTGGTCGTGGGGCCCGCCGAGCTGCTGAGCGTGGACCGGATCGCGGGGGAGAAGGCACTCTGGTTCGACGGGGTGCTCGAGCCGCCGGTGTTGGTCGGGGCGGCCTCGCAGGCCGAGACGGCCTCGTCGGTCGAGATGGTTTCGTCGGTCGAGCCGGCCGACACGGTTTCGTCGGTCGAGCCGGTCGAGGCACTCGGAGAGGTTCTCCCCGATCCGGACGGCTGGTTCGACGCCGAGGTGCAGGTCCGGGCGCACGGTGCCCCCGTCCCGGCGCGAGTGCGGTCCATCGCCCCGGTCGGCGACGCGTATGGTGACGGCGTAGCGGACGGTGAGCGGTCGGCGTCGTCCGCCGCTGGGACGGGAGTGGCCGCACCTGGCATGGAGATCGAGCTGACCGGAGCTCCGCTGCGCGGCGTCGCGCCGGGCCAGTCAGTGGTGGTGTACCGCGGCACGCGGGTGCTGGGCCAGGCGACGGTCTCCCGGGCGTGGCGGGCCCCAGCGCCGCAGTAGCCCCTTGGCAATTGACCGAACCCGTTGATCTCGGTCCGTTGCCATGAGATCGGTCCATTGATTGACCGATCTCATGGCAACGGACCGATCTCGCCGAGCAAGGCACTAAACCTGAACATCTGAACGGGGAGAGCGATGACTGCTGTGAGCGGGCACGGGCCATGGCCAGGAGGCGAGCGCGACGTGCTCGAGGCGCAGCAGCTGGCGCTGGGTGAGCTCGCGGAGCTGCCGACAGGCGTCGACGCTGTGCCGTTCCTGACGCAGCTGACGCAGCGTGGCCCGGGCGCCGACGCCCTCGGGCGGACGGCGGCGCTCCTGACCGAGATGCCCGTCGAGCTGGGCCCGCACGGCTGGAAGCTCACCGAGCGCCCCGGCGCGGACGCGCGGCGGGCCGAGGCGTTCTGGCGCGAGGACCTCGGCGCGCTCGCCATCGCGGCGCACGGCCACGTGGGACCGCTCACCGTGGAGGTCCTGGGGCCCTGGACGCTGGCTGCCCAGCTGTGGTCGGCCCGAGGGGACCGCGTCCTGGCCGACGGCGGCGCCCGCAACAGCCTGGCCCTCGCGCTCGCCGACGGTCTGCCCACGCTCATGTCGGACATCGTTGCCCAGGTGCCCGGCGCCCAGGTGACGGTGCAGCTCGCGGAGCCGCTGCTCGGCCAGGTGCACGCGGGCGTGCTGCCGACGTTCTCCGGGTTCTCGCGGCTGCGGGCGGTGGCAGGGCCGGAGATCGTCGAGGGCCTGGAGCCGGTGCTCGCGGCGGTGCGGGACGCGGGCGCACGCTCGGTGGTGCACCTCGGCAGCACGTGGGTGGGGGTGCCGCCAGTGGTGCTCGCTGGTGCGGACGCGCTGGGGCTCGACCTGGCCGACGTCGGGCCGGGTGGCTGGAACGAGAACGCCTGGGAGCTGATCGCCCGCGCGATGGAGCGCGGCACGAAGCTGTGGGCCGGCCTGCCGCCGGCGCAGATCTCACAGTGCGCGGGGCCGGCGCTCGGCCAGCTCGCCGACCTCGTCGGGGTGCCGTGGCGGCGGATCGGCCTGCCCGCGGCGCAGCTCGACGACGTGACGCTGCTGGCCGCGCCCCGGAGGGCGCTCGGCTCGACGGACGAGCATCGGGCGGAGCTGGCCAACCTCGGCCGCGTGGCGGAGGCCCTGGCGGAGAAATCGGAGGCGTGACGGCGACCAGGCTTCTGACTCGGCGACTGAATGCGCCGAGTCAGTCACCCGGCCCGACATGCTGACTGACTCGACGCCGCCGAGTTCCCGAGTCAGTCATCTGGTTCCTCTCGAAGTTTTCCACAGGTTTATGTTCGATGTTGCTCCTTCCGCTGGATTGATGGCCAATATTGTTGGGTGACACGAGAACCTGACTACGTGGGCAACCTGCGGCATATCGCTCGGTGGCAGCAGGCCAGACGCGACGGCACCGACCCCACCGCGCGGATGCACTCCGCGGATCGGGCGGACCGTCCGACCGTTCCCCGGGCAGTGCCATACCAGCGGGGCGAACGGAGGAGGCTCGCAGAGGACGCTCGCGCCGGCCGGCTGGACCGGATGCGCCGGGGCGTCTACCTCAGGCCGTTCGTACCGTCCGGGCGCGCGAGCCGGGACACCGAGATCGTGATGATGCGTCGTGTGCGCGGGGTCGTGGAGGCATCGAGCGTGGACCTGTGGTTCAGCCACACGACGGCGGCGCTTCTGCACCGGTGCTGGACCTACCGCACGTCCGAGACCGTCCACGTGACGTACCTCGTCAAGCCACACGTCGCAAGGGGGGCGGACGGCGACGTGCGCAAGCACTGGACGGCGTTGCCCCTGCGGGACCGCGCGGTAGTCGACGAGATACCCGTCACGGCCCTCGAACGAACGGTTGTGGACTGTGCGCGCATGCTGTCGTTCGAGAGCGGCGTCGTGCTGGCCACGTCAGCCTTCCGCCTTGGAGCGAACCCGAAGTTGGTCGGCGAGCTGCTGGACGAGATGGGTGGCGCACGAGGGATTGTCAGAGCGCGCGAGGTCGCCGCCGCCGTCGAACCGGGTTGCGCCTCGCCCGGCGAGGTGCTGGCCTACCTAGCGGCCAGGCGCCTACGGCACCGGCGGCCGGAGACCCAGATCCCGGTGGCGACGCGGCGTGGCGTCTACTGGGTGGACTGCGGATGGTCGGATCTCCGGATCGGTTTCGAGTTCAACGGCGCAGTGAAGTTCTCGGGTGGCTCGTACGGCGATCCGGACGCCAGGCAGCGCGACCAGTCCGTGCGAGCGCAGGCGCTCATGGAGGCGGGCTGGTGGATCGTGGACCTGTCGTGGGCGGACGTGGACGACCAGGGCATCTCGAGCTCGTCCTGCGCCGGGCGATCGTGGACCGCCGTCGCCAGCACGGACGATGAACCCGCCGACTGCCTCGGCGTCCGGAGAGCGTCGAGTCAGTCAGCGGGTCGGACAATGCCACTGACTCGGCGACTTGAATGCGCCGAGTCAGTGTCGTCGTCCGGCGTCAGGCGGCCAGGCGTTGCCACAGGAACGTCCAGTGCGTGGCCGCCATGTAGGCCGCCTGCGCGTTGTTCGCCGCCCCGCCGTGGCCGCCCTCGATGTTCTCGTAGTACGTCACGTCCTTGCCCGCGGCCAGCATGAGCGCCGCCATCTTGCGGGCGTGGCCGGGGTGCACGCGGTCGTCCTTGGTCGACGTCGTGAACAGCACCGGCGGGTACTCCCGCGCGGCGTCGAACAGGTGATACGGCGAGAACGTCCGCACGAACTCCCAGTCGTCGGTGTCCGGGTCGCCGTACTCGGCCATCCACGACGCGCCCGCGAGCAGGTGCGAGTACCGCTTCATGTCCAGCAGCGGCACACCCACGATGATCGCCCCGAACAGCTCCGGGTACTGCGTCAGCATGTTGCCGGCGAGCAGCCCGCCGTTGGAGCGGCCCTCCATCCCGAGCCGCGCGGGGACGGTGATGCCCTGGGCGACGAGGTCGCGCGCGACGGCGGCGAAGTCCTCGTACGCCTTGTGCCGGTTCGCCTTCAGCGCGGCCTGGTGCCAGGCCGGCCCGTACTCGCCGCCGCCGCGGATGTTGGCCACGGCGTACACCCCGCCGCGGTCCAGCCACGCGCGTCCGACCGTGCCCGAGTAGCCGGGCAGGATCGCGTGCTCGAACCCGCCGTAGCCCCACAGCAGGGTCGGCGCCGGGCCGGCCGCCCCGGAGACGAGGTCCGCCCGGCCGACGACGAAGTACGGGACGCGCGTGCCGTCGTCCGACTCCGTGAACTGCTGGCGGACCTCCAGGCCCGCCGCCTCGAAGTACGACGGCGCGGACTTGAGCACCTCGGGCGTCCCGGGCTCCTCGCCGGGACCGACGACGGTGGTGCGCGCCAGCGTCGACGGCGTCAGGTACCCGGTGGTGACCACCCAGACGTCGTCGGAGTCGACGACGTCCACGGCGCCGACGCCGACCGTGAGCAGCTCGCCGCCCACGGGGAGGTCGGAGGGGACCCACTCGCCGGCCGGCGAGGCCGGCGGCGTCAGCACGTGCAGCAGGTTCTTCACGTCGTCGAGCACGTTGAGCACGAGGTGGTTCCGGGTCCAGGTGATCCCGGCGAGCGACGTCGTCGCCGTCGGCTCGAAGAGGACCGTCAGGTCGCGGGACCCGGCCATGAAGTCGTCGAAGGGGGCGGCCAGCAGGGACCCGGCGCGGTGGGTCGTGTCGCCGAGCGCCCAGTCGTCGCGCAGCCGCACCAGCATCCACTCGCGGTGCAGGCCGACGTTCGCCGAGTCGGGCACGTCGATCTTGGTGAGGGTCTGCTCGGGCGTGCCCACGTTCGTGGCCAGGTACGTCTCGTTGGCGTAGAACCGCAGCGCGCGGTGCACCAGGTCCCGCTCGAAGCCCGGGGTGTGCGAGCGGGACGCGCTGATGTACATGTCCTGCTCGGTGCCCTCGTAGACGAGGGTCGCCTCGGCCAGAGGGGTCCCGCGGCGCCACCGCTTCACCTGCCGGGGGTAGCCCGACGGCGTCATCGTGCCCGCGCCGAAGTCCGTGTGCACGTACACCGTGTCGGCGTCGACCCACGCCAGCCCGCCCTTGGCCTGGGCCCGGACGAACCCGCCGTCGGCCTCCGTCACGAACTGCTTGGTGACCAGGTCGAACTCGCGCGTCACGTCCGAGTCGGAGCCGCCGGGCGACAGGTCGACCAGCGCGTGCCGGCGGGGCTCGCCCGCCGCGAGCTGCTCCGGCGTCGGGCGCAGGACGCTCGCGCCGTGCCAGACCCAGCTCTCGCCCTCCTGCTCCGCGAGGGCGTCGAGGTCGAGGACGGTCTCCCACTCGGGCTCGGCGGTCCGGTAGGAGTCGAGCGTGGTGCGGCGCCACAGGCCGCGCTCGTGCTCGGCGTCCTGCCAGAAGTTGTAGTAGTGCTCGCCGACCTTCGAGACGTGCGGGATCTTGTCGTCCGAGTCGAGGACCTCGCGTACCGCCCGCTCGGTCTCGGCGAAGGCGGGGCCGCCGAGGGCGGCCGCACTGTGCGTGTTGCGCTCGCGCACCCAGTCCAGGGCGGTGTCGCCCTCGACGTCCTCGAGCCACGCGAACGGGTCGGTCGCGGTGGGGTCGAGGGGGGTTGCCGGGAGAGCGGTTCGGGGTGCGGTCTGGGTGTGCTCGACGCTCATGGAGAGCACCCTACGCGGCCGGTCGGAGAGTCCGCCGACGTTTTCCACAGACCCTCACGAACCCCTCGGACGGCGAGACCCGCCCCGTCGCCGCCGTCGTGCCGCTTGCCGTGCACCTGAATCTTGTGTGCCCGATTTTTGCTGTTTTGAGGCGTTACCAGGCCTAGGGCCGTCCACAATCCTCATTGGCACTTATTTTCGCTCGTCGCACCACGCTCCTGCCCTTCCACGCGTGGGACGCCCTGTGGTAGAAACTGCACTCCAGGGGGTTGTTCGCCTCCTTCAGCCGAGTTCGTGGAGCAGGCTGCGGTTTTCGCCGTGTCCGGGCTTCCCAAACTCTGACGAGACAACTCTTAGGGGGATCGGCTCGGTGAGCTCGATGTCTTCTTCTCCTCCGCCGAGCAGGCTGCGCCAGGTTGCACCCTGGGTGTGCGTCGCCGGCGTGCTTGCTTACGTACTCGTAGCACCCGTCCTTTTCACTGCCACGGGCGCCAGCTCCACGTGGCCCGCATGGCTCGTCGGCATCGCCGCCGTCGGTCTGGCCGTTGCGGCCGCACTGATCGCCGCGCGGTCCTCACGGGACGACATGGCCGCGCACGACGAACTGGTCCTCGCGTACCGCCGGGCCGAGGAGCGCGCCGAGGCGGCCTCCACCGCCCTCGACGCCCTGGCGAAGGAGCAGCTGCCCGCGTTCCTCGACAGCGAGCCCGCCCCTCCCCTCCCGCACCTTCCGGGTGACTCCCGCGCGCAGGCTCGTCTCGACGAGGCCGCCGCGATGCTCGCCCGGGTGCAGGAGGAGCGCGTCGCGCGCCGCGACGCGGTCCAGGTCGCCGTGGTCGCCCTGAGCCGCAAGGTCCAGGCCGCCGCGCACCGCATCCAGGAGGAGGCGGCGCGCATGGTGCAGCGCCACCCCACCGACGCGGACATCCTGCAGACCTCCATGCGCGTCGACCACGCGGCGGCCCAGCAGGCCCGCCAGGCCCAGAGCCTCGCGGCCCTGTGCGGCGAGTGGCCGGGCCAGCAGTGGAGCGAGCCGCTCCCGCTGCCCGACGTCGTCAAGGGCGCAGCCAGCCGCATCACGGCGTTCCACCGGGTCGAGGTGTCGGGTGACCCCGGCGTCGCCGTCTCGGCGCGCATCGTCGAGCCGCTCATCCACCTCGTGGCCGAGCTGCTGTCCAACGCAACGCAGTCCTCCCCGCCGACCACGCAGGTGCTCGTCGCGCTGCGCCAGGTGCAGCGGGGCGCCGTCGTCGAGATCGACGACTGCGGCGTCGGCCTCGACCTCAAGCAGCTCGAGCAGGCGCGCGACATCGCCTCCGGCAAGCGCGAGATCAGCATCACCGAGCTGGGCGAGATCCCGCAGACGGGCCTCGCCGTGGTCGGTACCTACGCGCGTCGCCACGGCTTCCGCGTGGACGTCACCGAGTCGGTGTACGGCGGGCTCCGCGCCATCGTCATGATTCCGGCCGAGCTCACCGAGGCCGTCGTGCCGTCGGGCATGCTCACGCCGTCGGCGACCCTGCCGAGCGCCAGCATGCCCTCCACCGGGGTCGCGGCGCTGGCGTCCAGCCGAGCTGCCACTGCTGTCGTCGAGGCGCCGCTCGCGCCCGAGCTGCCCACCGCGAAGCCTGCCGACGACGACGAGTGGCCCGCGCCCGCGGCGCCCGACGCCGTGACCGTGCTGCCCGTCGAGCCGCTGAGCGTGGCCGGCGACGTGGTCGACGAGGAGGAGACGCCCGTGGCCGGTGCCCAGGTGAAGGCCCCTGGCGAGCTGCCCCTACGCCCTGGGCGAGCCCGCCCTGAGGACGAAGAGTTCCCCGAGCCGGCTGCGCTTCCGCAGCGGCGGTCACGCCGTGGAGAGACGGACTTGCCCGACGACCGGACCGAGACCAGACAGGAGCCCCGTACCGAAGCTCCTGGCCCCGCTCAGACGGCCGAAGAGGCCGGTGAGTGGATGGGCGCCTTCTTCAGCTCGAGCGAGGCCCGGTTCGGGGACTCACCTGACAGCAGCGAACCGTCGGCTGGAGCCGGCGGAACTTCGGAGGACCGATGACTACGCAGGCCGACGGCATGACGAGCACCGACGGCAACAGCTGGATGCTCGAGCTCATCAGTGGGGTACGGGGTGTCAAGCATGTTGTGGTGCTCACCTCGGACGGGCTGATGAAGGTTCGGACGGAACAGACCCCGCTGGACGTGGCCGACAAGGTAGCCGCGGCATGTGCCGGACTTGCTGCACTGGGGATCGGAATGGCCAGGGAGTTCGGGAACAGTGACACGATCCGCCAGGTGATGGTGGAGTACGACGGCGGGTTCCTCTTTGTCCGAGGGGCCGGCGACGGCTCCCGCCTCGCGGTCGTCACGGACACGGTGATCGACCCGGCGCTGATTGCCCAGCAGATGCAGGCCCAGGTCCTCATGATCGGGGAACGCACGCTGGGCACGGAGCGGATCTCCAACTGAGCCCGTCTCCGGCGTCGTCTCGGAAAGCAGTACTCGAGCCCTACGCGGCCCGGGGGTTCAAGGCACCACCAGCTCGACCGATACCTGACCGACCGACAGGGGGCGAGGGGATGGACACCGAGGAGTACCGCGACCACCCGGTGCGCTCGTACGTACTCACCTCGGGGCGTGCGCACCCGTCGCGGAACACTCTGCGACCGGAAACGCTGCTGCGCGCCGTCGAGAGCCGGCCAGTGCTCTCGACGGCGGGGCGGCTCGAGCGTGAGCTGGTGCAGCTGTGCCACGGCACGCTCGCGCTCGCAGAGGTGGCGGCGTACCTGCAGCTACCGGCAAGTCTCGTGACGGTCATGGTCTCGGACCTGGTCGACGCGGGGAACCTGACGATTCGTTCCAACCATCAAGCGCACGTCCTGCCCGGCAAGGACATCCTGGAGAAGATTCTCGATGGACTCCGCAAACTCTGACCGCACTGCACCTGGACAGCATCTGGCGCCGACCGTTGCACGGTCGGTCAAGATCCTCGTCGTGGGCGCTTTCGGGGTGGGCAAGACGACACTGATCGGCGCGGTCAGCGAGATCGATCCGCTGCGTACCGAGGAGCGGATCACCACGGCCAGCGTGGGCATCGACCCGGGGCAGCCGAACAAGGAGACGACGACGGTCGCGATGGACTTCGGTCGCATCACCGTGACCGACGACATCGCCCTGTACCTGTTCGGCACCCCGGGTCAGCGCCGCTTCTGGGATCTGTGGGCGGGACTGGCCGACGGCGCCGTCGGCGCGCTGGTCCTGATCGACACCCGGCACCTCGAGGACAGCTTCGAGGTTCTGGACCAGCTCGAGCTGCACACCAAGATCCCGTTCACGGTGGTCGTCAACCAGTTCCCGGACTCGCCGGACTACCCGCTGGAGCGGGTCCGCGCGGCGCTGGACCTGCTGCCGGAGACGCCCATCGTGGAGTGCGACGCACGCGACCGGCCGTCCGCCGTCCTGACCCTGATCACCCTGGTCGAGCACGCCATGACCTTCCCGGTGTTCCAAAAGGTCAACGCGTGACATTGGCCAACAGACTGTATCGGCGCCTGGAGGACATTCCAGACCGGATGCAGCTGTCGGACATCACGACGGCTCGGGACCCGCACAAGCTCTACGAGCGGCTCCGTGACGACTGGGGTCCGGTGGCCCCGATGGACCTGGAGCCCGGCGTTCCCGCCTGGCTCGTCCTCGGGTACGACGAGGCGAGCAGCGTGATGCGCAACGAGTTGCTGTTCTCCCGCAACTCGCGCAACTGGCGATACGTCAAGGAGCGCTCCCTGCCCGCGGACTCGGGCGTGTTCGCCGCCCTGGCCCCGCGGGAGAACGCCTACTTCCTCGACGGGATGCAGCAGCGCCGGCTGCGCGCCCCGCTCGACGACGCACTGGGCGCCGTCGACGAGAAGCGCCTGGCGCGCACCGTCGCGGTGACGTGCGAGGCGATCATCGACCGCCTGATGCCGCGCGGCGAGGCGGACCTCGTGAGCGAGTACGCGGTGGCTGTTCCCGTGATGGTCATGACCGAGATGTTCGGCATGAGCCTGTCCGACGGGAACAAGATGCACGAGCTCACCGAGGCGCTGTACGCCGGCAAGGAGAAGGCGCGCGCGGCGGCCGTCGAGCAGGAGTCGCTGCTGGCGGTGCTCGTCGCGACGCACCGGGCGGAGCCGGGCGAGGACCTGACCACCGCCCTGGTGAACCACCCGAACCATGCGAACGACGTCGAGGTCATGGCCTCGATCGGCGTGATGTTCAGCCTGGGGCACGACGCCGAGATCGCGTGGATCGCGAGCACGCTGCACATGATCCTGACCGACCCGGCGTTCGCCGCCCGCGTGCGCCGCGGCCGCCTCGACCTCGACGACGCGCTGGACGAGGTGTCGCGGCGCAACCCGCCCGCGCCGCACGTGCTGCCCCGGTTCGCCCGGCAGGACTGCGAGCTCGGCGGGCGCCGGATCGCGCTCGGCGACGCCCTCGTCCCCGCCGTCGCGGCCGCGAACGCCGACCGGGCCATTCGCACGGACGACCCGTGGGAGGAGCTGGGCAGCCGGTTCCATCTCACGTGGGGCGCGGGCGCGCACGCGTGCCCGGCGCACCGGATCGGCCCGCTCATCGGCCGCATCGCCGTGGACACCCTGCTGCGCCGCATCCTCGACATGGAGCTGAAGGTGTCGTCGGACTCGATCAAGATGTCGGTCTCGCCGTGGTCGCGCTACCCGCGCAGCCTGCCGGTCCGGTTCACGTCCCCGGAGGGCACGGGCCAGGCCGAGCGCTGATGACGCAGACCCTGACGCGGAGCGAGACCCTGCAGACGGACTCGATCGGTGAGCTCGTGGACAGCCCGCTGTTCGACGTGACCTGGGAGCAGCAGGACATCACGTTCCCGCTGGCGACCTTCGACCCGCTGTCGGACGGCGAGCCGCACCTGACCGACGTGCGCCTCAGCGCGGAGGTCCTGGAGCGCGCGCTGCGGTTCGTGTCCCTCTCCTGCGAGTGGTCGCTCGCCTCCTCCGCGACCTCGTCGGGGCGATCGCTCGACGGGGAGTTCCACCTCCCGCACCTGTACCTCGCCCTCGTCAGGGACGCGCCCCGGTACAACGACCTGGCCTTGAGCTATCCCGAGTACCTGGACGTCCTGCGGCTGACCAAGGGCGTCTTCGGGTGGCAGCTGCTGTTCGTCGATGTCTCGCTGCGCGAGCCGGGCCTCCGGCCGCACCTGGAGAGCATCACGACCATGCTCGAGGTGTTCCCGTCCGTGTTCCCGCAGCACGACTACGCGCCGTTGCAGGGCCGGCTGGCGGCGCGTCTCTGACGGGTGCGCGGCACGCGCGTCGTCGTCGCACGCACCGCTGGCCTGGCCCCAGACGCACCGCGGGCCCGGCCGAAGGATCGGCCGGGCCCGCGTCTGCCGGGAGCGTCGCCCGACGGCGTCAGGAGTCGGAGCCGACCCGCTCCTTGCCCGGCTGCAGGCTGATCTTCTCCTTGAGCCGCGGCACCACGTTCTTGTAGACGGACGGGTCGATGGGCAGGAGCCACTGGACGGCCCGGGCGCGCGGGCTGATGTTCACGCCGGCCTCGTCGAGGGTCTCGTCGATCTGGTGCATCGAGAACGGGATGACGTTGGTGCCGCGGGCGTGCTTGCCGCCCGTGCGCTCCTCCATCCACGCCACGCGCTCGGCCACGTGCTTGCGCCGCTCCTCGACCGAGGGCAGGTCCAGCGCGCCGCCCAGGTAGGCGGCGATCCAGATGGCGCCCGCCTCGGCGGACAGGGGCGAGAAGAACGACGAGTTGTAGCCGGAGAAGGTCAGGTGCGGCACGCCGTGCGGCAGGATCTGGCGGTAGAGCTGGTAGTTGCCCTGCTCGTCCTGCAGGCGCGCGGAGATGGCGTCGTCGAGGAACGGCACGCGCTGGTGGAACCCCGTGCCGCAGACGACGAGGTCGGCGGGGATCCGTGCGCCGTTGCTGAGCACCGCCACCGGCTGGTCGCCCTCGGTCTCGAACCGCTCGATCTCGGCGTCCCGGTGAACCGCGATGGCGCCGTCGGCGACCTGCTCGTAGAAGCTGTCGGTCGACAGCGACACCTGGCTGTTGGCGATGTCGGCGAACTCGCCGTGCGGGACCAGGTCGAGCTTCTTCAGCTTGAGCTGCCAGGTGGCGACCGAGCCGATGCTCGCCAGCATCGACGCGCGCACCTTGTTGCCGCGGCCGTGCAGGAACTTCTCCATCCCGCCGGTCAGCTCCTGGTACCGGAACAGGGCCTCGCCCAGGCGGGACAGCAGCAGGTACTTCATGTTGAGGACGTTGGCTATGCGCTTGGGCATCTTCCACAGCAGGTGCCGGGCCACGACGGTGGTGGACTCGGCCACCGGACCGATCTCGGCGGCGACGTCGCACGCCGACTTGCCGTACCCGACCACCACCACGTTCTTGCCGCGGGCGTCGTCCAGGGTGTTGAGCTGGCTGGAGGCGACGAGCTTGCCGCCGGCGCGGACGAGGTCGGCGTAGCCCGGGTACTGCGGGAAGACGGGGTCGGAGAAGACCCCGTTGGCGACCACCAGGTGGTCGAACCGCTCGGGCGCCGAGACCGGGGCGCCGATGCGGCGGGCCGTGACCATCCAGCCGTCCTCGGCGTCGGTGAGCTCGGCGCGGACGACCTCGGTCGCGAGCCGCAGGTACGGGCGCAGCTCGAACGTCGAGACGTAGCGCTCGAGATAGGCCTGGACCTGCTCGCCCGTCGGCCACTCGGGATAGTCGCGCGGCATCGGCAGGTCGGTGAAGGCGTACGAGTCCTTGTTGTTCTGGGTCCGGAGGCCCGAGTAGCGGCGCGTTGCGCTCCACACCCCGCCGACGTCGGGCGCCTTCTCGAAGACGGTGACGTCGTGCTCGAACTCGCGGAGAATTTTCGCGGTGGCCAGACCTGCGAAACCGGCACCGACGACGGCGATCTTCAAGGGACCCCTGCTCTCGTGTAGATTCCTGGCATTTTTCCCGAATGGTAGCGGGACCCGACCGTGCGCGATAGGTGCGGATCGGGGCGAATGCCCAGGTCGGCAGCCTCTTCGGCGCAAGCTTCCGCGGGTGACCGCTCGGATGTCAGTGGTTCAGTCCATGATTGTGTCTGTGAGCGAGACGACAGGCATCCTGGGACCGGCCGAGACGGGCGACGAAGCGGCGGCGCAACGCCGATGGGCTGAGCTGGTCGCCATGATCGAGGAGGACCGGCGAGCGTACTTCGAGGACGACGCCCCCGTGTCCTCGGACGCCGAGTACGACGCGCGGATGCGCGAGCTGCAGGCGCTCGAGGCGGCCCACCCCGCGCTGGTGACACCGGAGTCCCCGACGCAGAGCGTGGGCGGCGTGGCGACGGCGGGCTTCGCCACGGTCGAGCACATCGAGCGCATGCTGTCGCTCGACAACGCCTTCAGCACCGAGGAGCTCGGGGTGTGGGCGGACAAGGTGCACCGCGACCTCGGCACCGATACCCCTGGCCTCCTGTGCGAGGTCAAGATCGACGGTCTGGCGATCTCCCTGGTGTACGAGAAGGGTCGCCTGGTCCGCGGCGTGACCCGTGGCGACGGCCGCGCGGGCGAGGACGTGACGCGCAACGTGCTCCGGATCGCTGAGATCCCCCAGCAGCTCTCCGGCGAGGACCATCCCGACGTGGTCGAGGTGCGCGGCGAGGTGTTCATCCCGGTGGCCACGTTCGCGCGGCTCAACGAGCTGCAGGGGCAGCTTCGCGAGCGGGTCGTCGACGAGGCACGGGAGCGTTCCGGAAGGCACGCCGGTGGCAAGGAGTTCGACGTGGAGCGAGCGCGCATCGCCGCGCTCCGCCGGTTCCCGCAGTTCGCCAACCCGCGTAACGCTGCGGCAGGCGGCCTGCGGCAGCTGCTGGAGAACAAGGACGGGCTCGAGCTGGAGGCGGGCGTCGCCCGCGTCGAGGGCCTGCGCATGTACGCGCACGGCGTGGGCGCCCTGCAGTGGGAGGCGGGGCAGCACGCGGAGCTGGAGCGGCAGTCCGACGCCTACGTCCTGTTCACGCAGTGGGGTATCCCCGTCTCCCCGCACAACCGGGTGGTCGACGGTCTGGACGGCGCCCTGGAGATGATCGAGTACTTCCGTGAGCACCGGCACGACATCGAGCACGAGCTCGACGGCATCGTCCTCAAGGTCGACGCCCTGGAGCAGCAGCGCCGGCTGGGCTCGACCAGCCGCGCGCCGCGCTGGGCCATCGCCTTCAAGTACCCGCCGGAGGAGGTCAACACCCGGCTGCTCGCCATCCAGATCGGTGTGGGCCGCACCGGCCGCGCCACCCCGTACGCGGTGATGGAGCCGGTCAAGGTCGCGGGCTCCACCGTGCGCCAGGCGACGCTGCACAACCAGGACGTGGTGAAGGCCAAGGGCGTACGCATCGGCGACGTCGTGGTGCTGCGCAAGGCGGGCGACGTCATCCCCGAGATCCTCGGGCCGGTGACGGCCCTGGCGGGCGACGGCTACCCGCGCGAGGACTTCGTCATGCCCGCGAACTGCCCCGAGTGCGGCACGCCCCTGCGCCCCATGAAGGAGGCCGACGTCGACCTGCGCTGCCCCAACGCGGAGTCCTGCCCCGCGCAGGTGCGTGGACGGGTCGAGCACATCGGCTCGCGCGGCGGCCTCGACATCGAGGCGCTCGGCGAGGTCACCGCCGCGGCGCTCACCCAGCCCGACGTGCCGGACACGCCGCCCCTGGTCACGGAGGCCGAGCTGTTCTCGCTCACGCTCGACCAGCTCCTTCCGATCGAGGCTGTCGTCCGCGACGCCGAGACCGGCCTCCCCAAGATGGACGACGACGGCGTGGTGCGGCACCGAACCCCGTTCCGGCGCAAGCTCTTGTACGGCAAGGCGCAGCGCCTCGCCGCCGAGGAGTCCGGCGAGACCCTGCCGGAGTGGGCACCGTCGGCGAACGCGACCAAGCTCCTCGAAGAGCTGGAGCGCGCAAAGACGAAAGACCTCTGGCGCATGCTCGTCTCGCTGAACATCCGGCACGTCGGTCCGGTCGCGGCGCGGGCGCTCGCGGGCTGGTTCGGGTCGGTGGACGCGATCGAGGCGGCGTCGGAGGAGGAGCTGGCGGCCGTCGAGGGCGTGGGGCCCGTGATCGCCGCCGAGATCAAGGCGTGGCTCGAGGTGGACTGGCACCAGGGGATCCTCGCGGCGTGGCGCGCGGCGGGCGTGCAGCTCGCCACCCCGGGGCATCCCGGCCCCGCGGTGATGGCCGAGACGGACACCGAGCCCACCGGCCCGCTGGCCGGCCTGACCGTCGTGGTCACCGGCTCGCTGGTGGACTTCACGCGCGACGGTGCCAAGGAAGCGATCATTGCCGCGGGCGGCAAGTCCGCCGGATCGGTCTCGAAGAAGACCGACTACGTGGTGCTGGGGGAGAACGCGGGGTCCAAGGCGGCCAAGGCCGAGGCCTTGGAGATCCCGACCCTCGACGAGGACGGCTTCAAGCTGCTGCTGGAGGGCGGCCCGGAAGCGCTGTAATCGCCGGCGATCGCGGGGGACCGCTTCGAGAACGACTTGGGGTACCGAATCCAGCCCGGATCGGTACCCCAAGCTGATGACACCCCACCGCGCCCGAACCGCAAGATGCCGGTCCATCCGGCAGCCGAGCCGAAAGTTGTACGTCCACGAGCGCCCTGTTGGACGCGGATCCGGCGGTTCGGCGCTCGCCGCGACTCGGGAGTTGCGGTTCGGCGGCCTCCCGGGTCTCGCCGAACCGACAGCAAGTTGTGGGTCTATCCGGCGGCCGAGCAGAAAGCTGTGCGTCCCTGAGCTCTTGTTTGGACTCGCCGTCTGCGGTTCGGCCCCGAGTTCGTTGGACCGGACCGCTGCTCCAAACATAACGATGATCTCCTGACAACTTTTGCTTGACGTCCGACAGAAGTCCTCGTAGGTTCTAGCCGCAAGGTCAACGCCGACCGAGGAGAGCTCATGCGACAACGTGGAACCAATTCCCGCACGAGACAGGCAGCCGCAGGCGCGACCGCCGTGGCACTGACAGCGGTGATGCTGGCCGGGACGGTCCCCGCCGCGACGGCGGCGGACGATCTGCCGCCCCAGGAACCAGGCGTCACCCTCCGCACCTACGACCTGGCTCGCGATCTCAGCGAGCTGTGCACGCTCCGCTCGGGTCAGACCCCGAACGTCGACCGGCTCGCCCCGACCATCGACTACGCGACGGACGCGGACTTCGGGATGAGCGAACACTTCATCGCCCACGCGCTCGCCAACCTGGACGTCCCGGCAGCCGGCAACTACGAGTTCCGGCTCACCAGCGACGACGGCTCGCGCCTGGTCATCGACGACCAAGTCGTCATCGACCATGACGGCCTGCACGGGGCGGAGCCGAAGGAGGGCACCGTAGCTCTCGAGGCCGGGTTCCACGACCTGCGCGTGGAGTACTTCGAGAACGGGGGCGACAACGTGCTCCGGCTCGAGTGGCGGCCGCCGGGTGCCACCGACTTCGTCGTCGTCCCGCAGAGCGTGCTGAGCACCGAGGCCGGCGTCGTACGCGTTACGGCCCCGGGCACCAAGTACTGCGAGGGCCAGGACGAGTCGGCGGGCGACGGCATGCGCCTCGACTCCGTCTACCCGGGCTACACCCTCACCGACCTGCGACCCGAGGGCTTCGAGCCCATGGTCGCCGGACTCGACTGGACCGACGACGACCGCCTCGCCGTGCTCACGTCCGGCTCGGTGAGCCCCGGCGGCTGGGTCGAGGACCCGGAGCCGGGCGAGGTCTTCCTGCTCGACAACGTCACCGGTGACACCTCCAAGGACCAGGTCACCGTCGAGAAGGTCGCCACCGACCTGTTCAACCCGATGGGCGTGGCCGTGATCGGGGAGTCGATCTACGTCTCCGAGCGCGACAAGCTCACCGAGCTCACCGACCCCGACGGCGACGGCTTCTACGACGACCACCGCACCGTGGCCGAGTGGCCGTTCGGCGGCAACTTCCACGAGTTCGCCTTCGGCCTGCTGCACGACAGGAATTACTTCTACGTCAACCTGTCGGTGGCCATCAACAACGGCGGTGCCACCACGGACCCGCAGCCCGCCGAGAACCGCGGCACGGCCATCCGGATCGACCGCAGGACCGGTGAGGTCGAGTACGTCGCCGGCGGTCTGCGCACGCCCAACGGCATGGTCAAGGGCCCGGACGGCGAGATGTTCGTGATGGACAACCAGGGTGCCTGGCTGCCCAGCTCCAAGCTGGTGCACATCGAGGAGGGCAAGTTCTTCAACCACTTCACCAACCCCTCGGGCCCGTACGACGCCGAGCCCGTGTCGGCGCCGGCCCTGTGGGTGCCGCAGAACGAGATCGGCAACTCGCCGAGCGCGCCGGTGCTGCTGGAGGAGGGTCCCTACGAGGGCCAGCTGGTGTTCGGTGACGTCACCTACGGCGGCCTGCAGCGCGGCTTCCTGGAGCAGGTCGACGGCGAGTACCAGGGCGCGGTGTTCCGGCACTCGGCCGGTCTGGAGGCGGGCGTCAACCGCACCGTCGTCGGGCCCGACGGCGCCCTGTACGTGGGCGGCATCGGCGAGGGCGGTAACTGGAGCGAGCCGGGCAAGCTGCGCTACGGCCTGCAGAAGCTCGTGCCGAACGGCGAGGACGCCTTCGACATGACCGAGATGCGCGCCATCACGAACGGGTTCGTGGTCGAGTACACGCAGCCGCTGTCGGACGAGGCGGTGGCCAAGATCGCCGAGAACCCCAACGCGGCGTACCGGATGGACCACTGGCGTTACGTGCCCACGCGCGCCTACGGCGGGCCGAAGATCGACGAGCGGCCGCTGTTCGTCGCGGGCGCCAAGGTCTCCCGCGACCGTACGAAGGTCACGCTCACCGTGGACGGGCTCGAGCCCGGCCGCGTGGTGCATCTGCGCAGCCCGCGCCCGTTCGCGGACGCCGAGGGCCGCGAGCTGTGGAACACCGAGGCCTGGTACACGCTCAACGCGATCCCGGGCTACACGGCCCCCGCCGAGCGCGGGTATCACGAGGCCGAGGAGGCGACGCTCCGCGGCTCCGCGAACGTGGCCACCGAGCACAGCGGGTACTCGGGCTCCGGATTCGCGGCCGGCTTCACGAGCCCGGGCGCCTCGGCGACCTTCACCATCACCGTCAAGCGCACGGGCACCCAGCCCGTGAGCCTGCGCTACTCGAACGGTCCCAACCCGTTCCAGGGCACCAAGGAGGTATCGGTGCTGGTCAACGGCCAGGAGGTCGAGCCGTGGGCGCTGGAGTCCACGGGCGACTGGAAGACGTGGGCCACGGCCACACGCGACCTGCCGCTGAAGAAGGGCGTCAACACGATCACCCTGCGCTACGACGAGGACGACGACGGCAACGTCAACCTCGACGCTCTCAAGGTCGGGGCCGGCGCCGCGGACATCTGCACCCCGGAGCGCTACGAGCGGGGCTACCAGGCCCTGTTCGACGGCACCCTGGAGTCCCTTGACGGGTGGCGCCTGGCGGGCGCCGGCTCGTTCGGCCGCCAGGCCGACTGCTCGATCCGCAGCACCGGGGGAATGGGTCTGCTCTGGTACACGGGCCAGGAGCTGGGGCAGTACAGCCTCAAGCTGGACTGGAAGCTCGTGAAGGACGACAACGGCGGCATCTTCGTCGGCTTCCCGAACCCGGGGAACGACCCGTGGGTCGCCGTGAACCAGGGCTACGAGATCCAGGTCGACGCGAGCGACGAGCCAGACCGCACCACCGGGGCGATCTACACCTTCCAGGGTGCGGACCCGGAGGCCGTGGAGCGGGCGCTGAACCCGCCGGGCTCCTGGAACTCCTACGAGATCCGGGTAGTGGGGCAGACCATCAAGGTCCTCCTCAACGGGGTGCTGGTGAACGACTTCGTCAGCACCGATCCTGCGCGTGACCTCGCCCAGGGGTACGTGGGCCTCCAGAACCACGGGGGCGGGGAGACGATCTACTACCGCGACGTCCGGGTGAAGAACCTGGACTGACCCTGCCGAGATAGAACCAGGGCGAGATGGAACCCCAGCGTTACTGGGGTTCCATCTCGCCCTGGTTCTATCTCGGCGGGGGAGGGGTGCGTGGTCAGGCGACCAGGCGGTCTACCGCCTCCGAGGAGAGCGCCTGGTCCACGGCCATGGCGCTCGCGCCGAGCACACCCGCCTGCGTACCGGTGCGGGCCGTGACGATGCGCAGGTGCTGGGTCGCCAGGGGCAGGGACCGCTGGTAGACCACCTCGCGGATGCCGGCCACGATGTGCTCCCCGGCGTCGGCCAGGATGCCGCCGATCACGATCATCGACGGGTTGAGCAGGCTGACGCTCGTGGCGAGCACCGCGCCGATCTCCCGGCCGGCCTGGCGGACCGCCTGGCTCGCGGCGACGTCGCCCGACCGCACCAGCGCGACGACGTCGGCGGGCGTCTTCGCACCCTCCAGCTTGTTGGCGACGGCCTGCCCGCTGGCGATGGCCTCCAGGCACCCGACGTTGCCGCACCGGCACACGATGTCGGTGACGCCGGGGACGGCGACGTGCCCGATGTCGCCCGCGGAGCCCTGGGCGCCGCGCCGCAGCGCGCCGTCGGCGATGATCCCGGCGCCGATACCGGTGGCGACCTTGACGAACAGCAGGTCGGCGACGCCGGGCCAGGCCGTCCGGTGCTCGCCGAGGGCCATGATGTTCACGTCGTTGTCCACGAGCACCGGCGCGTGGAACCGGGCGCCGAGGATCGCGGGGACGTCGGCGTCGTCCCAGCCCGGCATGATCGGCGGGTTGTTCGGCTTGCCGGTGGCGTGCTCCACGGGCCCGGGCAGGCCGACGCCGACCCCGGCGAGCTCGCTGGTGGACCGGCCGGCCTCGCGCAGCAGCTCGGCACCGGTCTCGGCCACCCGGTCGAGCACGGGACCCGGCCCGTCCGTGATCAGCAGGGGCAGGTCGCGCTGCGCCAGGATGTTGGAGGCGAGGTCGGTCACGGCGAGCCGCGCATGCGTCGCACCGAGGTCGACACCCAGCACGACCTGGGCGGACGGGGCGAACGCGAAGGTCGCGGGCGGCCGCCCGCCGGTCGACGTCGCCTCGCCCGCCGGGGCGATGAGCCCCGCCGCCATGAGCAGGTCGATGCGCGCCGCGACCGTCGACCGCGCCTGCCCCGTGACGGCCGCGAGGTCCGCTCGCGTGCGGGGTCGCCCGTCGCGCAGGAGCTGGAACATATCGCCCGCCCCGGACACCTTGGGTACCTGCTGGACCACTTCTCGTGCCACTTCCACCATGTCTCTAGTCAATCATGGCCAACAAAGTCTCGACTTTTGCTTGACGATCGCCAAAAGTCCCTCTACGTTCGATACATGGTCGATGCGGACCCCCATGAGGCGGTGGAGCCTCTGCTGCGTATGCGTGGCATCGTGAAGGAATTCCCCGGCGCGCGAGCGCTCGACGGCGTGGACCTCGAGGTCCGCCCCGGCGAGGTGCACTGCCTGCTGGGCCAGAACGGGGCAGGCAAGTCCACCCTGATCAAGATCCTGGCCGGGGCCCACCAGCCAACGGCGGGCGAGATCCTGCTCGATGAGGAGCCGGTCACCATCCCGGACCCCGTCGCAGCCCTGAAGCTCGGCATCGCGACGATCTATCAGGAGCTCGACGTCGTGGACGGCCTGACCGTCGCCGAGAACATCTACCTCGGGCACGAGCTCGCGCGGGGCGGCGTCAGCCGCCGGTCCGACGCCGCGCGTCGTACCCGCGAGATCATGCAGCGCCTCGGGCACCCGGAGATCACGCCGCACCGCGAGGTCGGCCGCCTGCCCGCCGCGGGCAAGCAGATCGTCTCGCTGGCCCGGGCGCTGTCGCGCGACGCGCGCGTCGTCGTCATGGACGAGCCGTCTGCCGTGCTGGACTCCGAGGAGGTCGGCAACCTCCACCGCATCGTGCGCGAGCTCACCGCGGACGGCGTCGCCGTCGTCTACATCTCGCACCGGCTGGAGGAGATCCGGCAGCTCGGCGACCGGATCACCGTGCTCAAGGACGGCCGGACCGTCGCGACGAGCCTCCTCGTCGCGGACACGCCGACGAACGACCTGATCAAGCTCATGACGGGCCGCGCGGTCGAGTACGCGTTCCCCGACCGCCCCGGCGTCCCGGAGGGCGCCGCGCCCGTCCTGGAGGTCGAGGACCTCGGGCTCGGCGACGTCTTCAACGACGTTTCCCTCACGGTCCGGGCCGGCGAGATCGTCGGCCTGGCGGGCCTGGTCGGTTCGGGCCGCTCCGAGATCCTGGAGACGATCTACGGGGCCCGGCGGTCGACGTCGGGCAGCGTGCGCGTGGGCGGCAAGCGCCTGCGTTCAGGTGTGGACGCGGCCGTCGCGGCAGGCGTTGGCCTGTGCCCCGAGGAGCGCAAGAGCCAGGGCCTGCTCTTGGACGAGCCCGTGTACCGCAACATCACCCTGTCCACCTTCGCGCGTATCGCGCGCGGGGGACTGCTCGACGAGGGCGCCGAGCGTGCCGCGGCGCGTGAGCAGGTCGAGGCGCTCGACCTGCGGCCCGCCTCGGTGGACCGCAACGCGCGCACCCTGTCGGGCGGCAACCAGCAGAAGGCGCTGCTCGCCCGCTGGCTCGTGCACGGCTGCCGCGTCCTCCTGCTCGACGAGCCCACCCGCGGCGTCGACGTCGGCGCGCGCGCCGAGATCTACAGCCTGATCCGCCGCCTGGCCGACGACGGCGCGGCCGTGGTCGTCGTGTCCAGCGAGATCCCCGAGGTGCTCGGCCTCGCGGACCGCGTGCTGGTCATCTCCGACGGCAAGGCGGTCCACGAGGGCCCGGCCCGCGAAATCGACGAGCACGCCGTGCTCGACCTGGTCATGGAAGGAAGTGTCGCGTGAGCGCACGATCGGGTCTCATGGGCCCAGCCCTGCGAATGGGTGGCCTCGTGTTCGCCCTGATCCTCCTGGTCGTCGTGGGAGCGGTGACCGCCGGCGAGCGATTCATGAGCCCCGGCAACCTCACCACCATCCTCAGCCTCGCGGCAGTGACCGGCGTGGTGAGCATCGGCATGACCTTCGTCATCACGTCCGGTGGCATCGACCTGTCGGTGGGCGCGGTGCTGGGCCTGGCATCGATCTGGGCCTCGACCCTGTCGACCCAGTACATGGCCGAGGACTACGGCTGGTGGGTCATCGTGGTCACCGCTCTGGCCGTCGGCCTGGCCGCGGGTCTGGTGAACGGCGCGCTCATCGCGTACGGCAAGGTCCCGGCGTTCATCGCGACGCTCGCCATGCTGGCCGCGGCCCGCGGCCTCGCCGAGATCATCGCCGGACGGCGCACGCAGATCGTCGACGTGGAGCCGTTCTTCGACGTGTTCCAGGCTCGCCCGCTGGGCCTGCCGACGATCGTCTGGATCTTCGTCGTGGTCGCCGCCGCCGGGTGGTTCCTGCTGAACCGTACGACGTTCGGACGGCGCACCGTCGCGGTGGGTGGCAACCCGGAGGCGTCCCGCCTGGCGGGCATCAAGATCAAGCGGCACACCCTGTACCTGTACGGGCTCGCCGGGCTGACGGCGGGAATCGGCGCCGTGATCATGCTGGCCCGCACCACTGCCGGGTCCTCGACGCACGGAACGCTCCTCGAGCTGGACGCCATCGCGGCGGTCGTCGTGGGCGGCACGCTGCTGGCCGGCGGCCGCGGCACCATCACCGGCACCGTCCTGGGCGTCCTGATCTTCTCGACGCTCACCAACATCTTCGTCCTCAACAACCTCGACAGCTCGGTCCAGGCGATCGCCAAGGGCGCGATCATCGTGGTCGCCGTGCTGCTGCAGCAGTGGTTCGCCTCGCGTGAGAAGGCGACGAGCACATGAGCTCGCCGTCATCCCGGCGCCAGCACACAACCGAGTACGTGTCCCAGCCAGCCAACCAGCTTCACCCCGGATCAAGGGAGATCATCATGACTTCGTCTATCGCAGTTCGCACGCGCCGGGTGTCCGGCGCCCTCGTCGCCGTGGCGTGTACCGCGCTCGTCGTCGCCGGTTGCACCAGCAACGAGCCCCGCGAGACCGAGGAGACCGCCACCGGCCCCGTCACGGTGACCGAGAACGACGAGCCCGGCGACGAGGTGGTCATCGGGTTCTCCGCCCCGGCCGCCGACCACGGCTGGATGGGCGCCATCACCTCGGCGGCCCGGGCCGAGGCCGAGAAGTACGAGGACGTCGATCTTCAGGTCGCCGAGGGCACCAACGACGTCAACGTGCAGATCAGCCAGATCGAGGGCTTCATCGAGCAGGGGGTCGACGCGATCGTGCTCCTCCCGTTCGACGGCGCCGCCCTGACGGACGTGGCACTGGAGGCCATGGAGGCGGGCATCCCCGTCATCAACGTGGACCGCGAGTTCAGCAGCCCGTTCGCCGCCCGCTCCACGGTGCTGGGCGACAACTACGGCATGGGCGTGAGCGCGGGTACCTACATCTGCGAGCAGCTGGGTGACAACCCGGACGCGGTGGTCGCGGAGATCGCCGGTATCGATGCCCTGCCGCTGACGACCGACCGCAGTGACGGCTTCAAGGACGCCCTGGACGACTGCGGGCTCGACGTCGACGCGCGCGTCGCCGCCGACTTCACGGTCGAGGGTGGCGAGGAGGCGGCCGCGAACCTGCTGTCCGCCGAGCCCCAGATCGACGCCATCTGGAACCACGACGACGACCAGGGCGTCGGCGTGCTCGCCGCCATCGAGAACGCCGGCCGCGACGAGTTCTTCCTCGTGGGCGGCGCAGGGTCCAGCAACATGATGGAGCTGATCCAGTCCGGTGACAGCGTCGTCCAGGCGACCGTCATCTACCCCTCCACCCAGGCCGCGGACGGCGTCAAGCTCGCCCGCCTGGTCGCCCAGAACAAGACGGTGAGCGACCTCGCATCGATCGGCGTGCCGCGCACGGTCCAGCTCTTCGCGCCCGTCGTCACGGCGGACAACGTCGAGGAGTACCTGCCCATCGGCTTCGACTCCTGACGCGGTGACGGATCGGACGACGCCCGCTCGGGCGTGCGACACGGCAGGTGAGCGAACAGTGGGGGGAGGCGCGGTATGAGTAGCGGTACGAGTACTGGTACGAGCAGCGAGCTCGGGGTCGGCATGGCCGGCTACGCGTTCATGGGTGCGGCGCACTCGCAGGCCTGGCGCACGGCGCCGCGGTTCTTCGACCTGCCGCTCGTGCCGCGCATGCGCGCGGTCGCGGGGCGGGACGCCTCGGCGGTCCGCGCCGCGGCCGAGCGCCTGGGCTGGGACGACGCCGTCACCGGGTGGCGCGAGCTGCTGACCAGGGACGACGTCGGGCTGGTCGACGTCTGTACGCCCGGCGACACGCACGCCGAGATCGCGATCGCCGCGCTGGAGGCGGGCAAGCACGTCCTGTGCGAGAAGCCGCTGGCCAACACCGTGGCCGAGGCGGAGGCGATGGCCGCCGCCGCCGAGGCCGCGGCCGAGCGGGGCGTGCTCGCGATGGTGGGGTTCACCTACCGTCGTGTGCCCGCGATCGCCCTGGCCCGACAGCTGGTCGAGCAGGGCCGGATCGGTCAGGTGCGGCACGTGCGCGCGCAGTACCTGCAGGACTGGATAGCGGACCCGCAGGCGCCGATGTCCTGGCGCCTCGACAAGCAGAAGGCCGGCTCTGGTGCCCTGGGCGACATCGGCGCCCACGTGGTGGACCTGGCGCAGTACGTCACCGGCGAGTCGCTCACGGGGGTGAGCGGCCTGCTCGAGACCTTCGTGCACGAGCGCCCGGAGGCGGCGTCGTCCTCGGGCCTGTCGGGTGTGGCCGACGGCGGCCGCACGGGCAAGGTGACGGTGGACGACGCCGCGGTGTTCCTCGGGCGGCTGTCGGGTGGCGGGCTGGCGAGCTTCGAGGCGACGCGCTTCGCCTGGGGCCGCAAGAACGCGATCCGGCTGGAGGTCAACGGGTCGAAGGGCTCGCTGGCCTTCGACTTCGAGGACATGAACCTGCTGCACTTCTACGACGCGGAGGAGGCTCCGCAGACCGCCGGCTTCCGCCGGATCATCGTCACGGAGCCGGAGCACCCGTACGGCGGCGCGTGGTGGCCGCCGGGCCACGGCCTCGGCTACGAGCACGCGTTCACGCACCAGGTGGTGGACCTGATGGGCGACCTGGCCGTCGGGCGACAGCCGACGCCGTCGTTCAGCGACGGCCTGCAGGTCCAGCGGGTGCTGGACGCCGTCGAGCGCAGCTCAGCGGGCGGCGGGGGGTGGGTGCCCCTGACGTCCTGAGCTTTTGGGCACCACCGCACGAGAACTGACCCGACTCAATGAGGAGCTCCAGGTGAGAAACGTGCAACGAACCCGCCGTGTCCTGCGGACGGCGGTCGCGGCGGCTGCCGTGGCCGCCCTCGGCATCCCGGCGGCGCTGGCCTCGGCGGTCGAGCCGCCCGCGGCACCCCAGACGGCGTCGAGCATCGGGCTCGCCGACCGGTCGGCGAGCAGCCCGGCGAAGCCCGACAAGCCAGGGAAGCCACCGAAGCCGCCGAAGCCTGACAAGCCGGCCCATGCCGAACCGTTCGACGCGCTCGTCTTCTCCAGGACGACGGGCTTCCGGCACGGTTCGATCCCGGTCGGCATCGAGGCGATCACGCAGCTCGGCGCGGCGAACGACTTCACGGTCACCGCCACCGAGGACCCGAGCGTCTTCTCGGACGAGGGCCTGGCCGACTACGAGGTGGTCGTCTTCCTGTCCACCACTGGCGACGTGCTCGACGCCGGCCAGCAGGCCGCGTTCGAGCGGTACATCCAGGGTGGCGGCGGGTACGCGGGCATCCACGCGGCGTCGGACACCGAGTACGACTGGCCCTGGTACGGCGACCTGGTGGGCGCCTACTTCCTCAGCCACCCGGCGAACCAGGACGCGACGATCGACGTCGAGGACCCCGCGCACCCTTCCACCGCGCACCTGCCGGACCGCTGGGACCGGCACGACGAGTGGTACAACTTCCGGTCCAACCCGCGTGGCGACGTGCACGTGCTGGCCAGCCTGGACGAGGACAGCTACGACCCCGGCTCGGGCGCGATGGGCGCCGACCACCCGACCGCCTGGTGCCAGGTGTACGACGGCGGCCGGTCCTGGTACACGGGCGGCGGGCACACGGACGAGTCGTACGCGGAGCCGGCGTTCCAGGAGCACCTGCTGGGCGGCATCCAGACGGCCGCCGGCGTCGTCGACTCGGACTGCAACGCGACGCAGGACGCGAGCTACGAGACGGTGCCGCTGGACGAGAACACGGCCAACCCGATGATGCTCGACGTCGCGCCCGACGGCACGGTGTTCTACGTGGAACGCGACGGCCGGGTGCAGCTGATCTCGCCGGAGACGAACCTGACCACCACGGCCATGACCCTGGACGTGACGCTCGCCAACGAGGACGGCCTCACGGGAATCGTGCTCGACCCCGGCTTCGCCACGAACCACTGGGTCTACCTGTACTGGTCGCCGGCGGACGTCGGCGAGGACGGCCCGCACAACCGGGTCTCGCGGTTCACCTACGACCCGGCGGCCGGGACGATCGACCCGGCGAGCGAGGCGGCGGTCCTGAAGGTTCCCACGCAGCGCGAGCGGTGCTGCCACGCGGGCGGCGACATGCAGTTCGACTCCCAGGGCAACCTCGTGCTCGTGACCGGGGACAACACCGACCCGTTCGAGTCGAGCGGCTACGACCCGATCGACGAGCGGCCGGGCCGGGAGAACTTCGACGCGCAGCGCACGGCGGCCAACTCGAACGACCTGCGGGGCAAGGTGCTGCGCATCCACCCCGAGCGGGACGGCTCGTACACGATCCCCGAGGGCAACATGTTCGCGCCGGGGACCGAGCTGACGCGCCCCGAGATCTTCGCCATGGGCTTCCGCAACCCGTTCCGCATCGGCGTGGACCAGGCGACCGACAACATCCTGGTCGCCGACTACGGGCCCGACGCGGGCGCTGCCGACCCCGCCCGCGGGCCCGCTGGCACCGTCGAGTGGAACGTGGTCAGCGAGCCGGGCTTCTACGGCTGGCCGTACTGCACGGGCGCCAACAACGCGTACGTCGACTACGACTTCGCCACCGGCGAGTCCGGTGCGTCGTTCGACTGCGCGGGCGGCGTCGTCAACGACTCGCCGAGCAACACGGGCCTGACCCAGCTGCCGCCCGCCCAGGAGGCGGAGGTCTGGTACGGCTACGGCGGCAACCCGGACTTCCCCGAGATCGGGGGCGGCGGCGCGCCGATGGGCGGGCCGGTCTACGACTTCGACTCGGAGCTCGAGTCCGACGTGCAGTGGCCGGCCTACTGGGACGGCAAGGCGTTGTTCGGCGAGTGGAACCAGGGCAAGGTCTACTCGTTCCAGCTCGCCGGCGACCAGCGGGACGACCTGGTCGACATCAACCGGGTGCTGCCCGGGGTCCTGGACCCCACGGCGGGCTTCGACCGGCCCATGGACATGGACTTCGGGCCCGACGGCGCGCTGTACGTCATCGACTGGGGCTCCGGCTTCGGCGGCAACAACGACACCAGCGGGGTCTACCGGGTGGACTACAGCCAGGGGAACCCGTCGCCGATCGCGCAGGCCTCGGCCGACGTGACCGACGGCGCGGCCCCGCTGGCCGTGCAGTTCTCCTCCGAGGGCACCCGCCACCCCGCCGGCGAGCCCCTCACGCTGCACTGGGACTTCGGCGACGGGACGACGTCGACCGAGGCGGACCCGGCGCACACCTACACGGAGAACGGGTCGTACACGGCTCAGCTCACCGCGACGGATGCCGCGGGCGGGACCGGGGTGGCCAACGTGACGATAGTCGTCGGCAACACCGCACCCACGGTGTCCATCACGTTCCCGGACGACGGCGGCATCTTCGCCTGGGGCGACCAGGTCCAGTACGAGATAACCGTCGACGACCCGGACGGGACGGTGGACTGCGCCGACGTCACGCTGTACACCTCCCTGGGCCACGACGCGCACTCGCACCCCATCGAGGAGCTGACCGGTTGCACGGGCGTGCTGCAGACGGCCGCGGACGGTGGTCACGACGCCGAGGCGAACCTCTTCTGGACGCTGGAGGCCACGTTCCCGGACGACGGCGGCGCGGTGGGCATCCCGCTCACCGGCAGCGACCTGCAGGTGCTGCAGCCCAAGCGGCTCCAGGCCGAGTTCTTCACCGACACCGGCCGGCTCGCGGGCTCGACCAGCGGCGGCGACCCCGGCGTGCAGCGCGAGGGCACGGGCGACAGCGCGGGCGGCGGCCAGAACATCGGGTTCATCGAGCCCGACGACTGGTGGGCCTACGAACCGCTCAGCCTCCACGGGATCGACGCGGTCACGCTGCGCGCGGCCTCGCCGAGCGGCGGCGGGCCGATCTCGGTGCGCTGGGGCGCGCCCGACGGCCCGGAGGTCGGCAGCGTGACGGTGCCGGCCACGGGCGACTGGCAGGTGTACACCGACGTCACCGCCGAGCTGCACGACGTCCCAGAAGGCACCGGGAAGCTGTACTTCGTGCAGACGGCGGGCCAGTCCAACGTGAACTGGCTCGACTTCGTGGGGGACGGCGTGGCGTACCAGCCGCCGTCGCCCCGCCCCCCGACCAGGCACCTACGACGGAGGAAACCATGGCACGACCGATCACCCTGTTCACCGGCCAGTGGGCCGATCTACCGCTCGAGGAGGTGGCACGCCTCGCCTCGGAGTGGGGCTACGACGGACTCGAGCTGGCCTGCTGGGGCGACCACCTGGACCCGTGGCGCTGGGACGACGACGAGTACGTCGCCGGGCGCCTCGACCTGCTGGAGCGGCACGGTCTGAAGGTGTGGGCGATCTCCAACCACCTCAAGGGCCAGGCCGTCTGTGACGACCCGATCGACCAGCGGCACCGCGACATCGTGTCGGACCGGGTGTGGGGCGACGGCGATCCCGAGGGCGTGCGACAGCGCGCGGCGGAAGAGATGAAGAACACCGCCCGCCTCGCCGCCAAGCTCGGGGTGAAGACGGTCATCGGCTTCACCGGCTCCGCGATCTGGAAGTACGTGGCGATGTTCCCGCCGGTCTCCGACGCCGCGATCGAGGCCGGCTACCAGGACTTCGCCGACCGCTGGAACCCGATCCTCGACGTGTTCGACGAGGTCGGCGTCCGGTTCGCCCACGAGGTGCACCCCAGCGAGATCGCCTACGACTACTGGACCACCGTCCGGACGCTCGAGGCGATCGGCCACCGCGAGGCGTTCGGCCTCAACTGGGACCCCAGCCACATGGTGTGGCAGGACCTGGACCCGGTCAGCTTCCTCTGGGACTTCAAGGACCGGATCTACCACGTGGACTGCAAGGACACGAAGAAGCGCATGACGAACGGCCGGAACGGCCGCCTGTCGTCGCACCTGCCGTGGGCCGACCCGCGCCGCGGCTGGGACTTCGTGTCGACCGGGCACGGCGACGTCCCCTGGGAGGACGCGTTCCGGATGCTCAACACGATCGGCTACGACGGCCCGATCTCCGTCGAGTGGGAGGACGCGGGCATGGACCGCCTCGTCGGCGCACCCGAGGCGCTCGAGTTCGTGCGCTCGCACGCGTACGACGCGCCGGACTCGGCGTTCGACGCCGCATTCTCGACCCGCTGACGTCCTCGACCCGCTGACGCGGCCGACCCGCTGACAGGGAGGTACGACCAGGAACGAACCTGCACCACCCCGGCGTCGCCGTACGACGCGGGAGTAGAAGACCGGGCCCCGCACGAATGGGATGCGGACGGGACCCGGCCGGCGTGACCAACTCGACGAGGAGCTGCATCACGGATGAAGAGTATCCAGGCACGCGCTCATGCGCGGCATCAGACGGCGTTCGCGGCGCTCGCCGCGACCGCGTTGGTCGGGGCGGCACTCGTGGCCACGCCGACGGCGTCCGCCCACGACGGCGAAGCCCACGACGTCGCGGCCGCGGCCGCTACCGACTGGGCCAACTACGAGAAGATCCTGCTCACCAAGGACGTCGGTGAGCCGATCGACATGGCGGTGCTGCCCGACCAGCGGGTGCTCCACACGGCCCGCAACGGCGACGTCCGCCTGACCGACCCGGCGACGGGCGTCACCAGGGTCGTCAACACCCTCGACGTGTACGCGAACTCGGAGGACGGCCTGCAGGGCATAGCCCTGGCGCCGGACTTCGCCACGAGCAACGAGGTCTACCTCGTGTACGCGCCGCGGGACGCCGACGGCGACGGCGAGACGGACACGCCGACGGGCAACGCACCCAACACCCTGCCCGCCGGCGAGGACGCGAGCTACTGGGACCGGTGGCTGGGCGTGAACCGCCTGTCGAAGTTCACCTGGACGGGCGACGCCCTCGACCCCGCGTCGGAGCAGCCGATCCTGGACGTCACGACGCAGCGAGGACAGTGCTGCCACGTCGGCGCGGACATCGACTTCGACGGCGAGGGTTATCTCTACCTGTCGACCGGTGACAACACCCCGGCCGGCACGCCGGGCGCCAGCGGGTACGCCCCGAACAACGACGCGCCGAACATGAACCCGGGCTTCGACTCGCGTCGCGGCGCGGGCAACACGAACGACCTGCGGGGCAAGATCCTGCGGATCGACGTGAAGGACGAGATCCCGGCCGGTGCCCCGCCGGGCGCGGGCAGCACCTACGACATCCCCGAGGGCAACCTGTTCGCCCCGGGCACCGAGGGCACCCGTCCCGAGATCTTCGTGATGGGCGTGCGCAACCCGTTCCGCATCGAGGTGGACCCGGAGACCAGCTCCCTGTCGTGGGGCGACTACGGGCCCGACGCCGCCGCGGCGAACGCCGACCGTGGGCCGATGGGCTACGTGGAGTGGAACGTCGTCGGCCTCGACGACCCCCACAACTCCGGCTGGCCGTACTGTCACGGGCCGAACGCTGCCTACAACGAGTGGAACTTCGAGACCGCGACGCCGCGCGAGTTCTTCGACTGCGCGGCACCGCAGAACAGCTCCCGGTGGAACACGGGCCTGATCGACCTGCCGCCGTCCCGCGCGGCGACCGTCTACTACGGGGACCAGCCGGGTCAGCAGCCACGCGACGAGCTCGTGAACTTCGGGTCGGGCAGCGGCCAGGCCCCGATGGGCGGCCCGGTCTACCACTACGACGCGGAGAACACCGCGCCGGGCAAGCTCCCTTCGGTCTGGGACGGCAAGGCGTTCTTCGGCGAGTTCTCCCAGGACTACTACGCGGCGTTCAGCGTGGACTGGTCCACGTTCGAGGTCGGCGAGATCGAGAACTTCTTCCCCAACGCCGATCTGCAGGCCGCCGGCATGCCGATCAACGACAACCCGATGGACCTCGAGTTCGGTCCGGACGGCTCCCTGTACGTGCTCGAGTACGGCGACGGCTTCTTCCGGGCCAACCCGGACGCGGGCCTGTACCGGATCGACTACGCGGAGGGGAACAAGGCGCCGCAGGCGTCGTTCACGGCCACGCCGGAGTCGTCGTCGTCCGCACCGCTGGAGGTCGCGTTCGACGCGTCCGCGTCGAGCGACCCGGACGGCGACGCGCTCACCTACGAGTGGGACGTCGACGGTGACGGCACCTTCGACCTGACCGGCCCCGAGGTCACCCACACCTACACGGAGCTCGGCGTCTACACGGCTCGCCTGCGCGTCACAGACGGCAGCGGGAAGCGGACGCTGACCTCGACGTCGATCAGCGTGGGCAACCAGGCGCCCGAGATCACCGTCGACCTCCCGGCCGACGGCGGGTTCTTCGACTGGGGCGACGACGTCCCGTTCCAGGTGTCCACCGAGGACGCCGAGGACGGCACCGAGACCGTCTGCACGCGGGTCGCCTGGTCCTACGGCCTCGGCCACGACCAGCACGCGCACCCCGAGGTGTCGGGCACGGGCTGCACGGGCGTCTTCCCGACCGATCCCAACTCCCCGGAGCACGGCGCGGGCGCGCACCTGTACGGCGCCGTCGTCATCACCTACACCGATAACGGGGCCAACGGCCTGCCGCCCGCCGCGGGCGAGGCGACGCTGCGCCTGAACCCCAAGCTGCAGGAGGCCGAGCACGCGACGCTCGAGGGCGCCGAGGTGGTCGAGGACGAGGCGGCCTCGGCCGGCGCGTACGTGGCCGGCCTGGGCAAACGGGACTCGCTCGCCATGGAGCGGGTGAGCCTGTCCGGCATCAACAGCGCCACCGCGTCGGTACGCGGCAGGGGCACGCTCCAGCTGCGCTGGGGCTCGCCCACGGCGAAGCCGTTCGCGACGGCCAAGGTGAACGCGCGCACGTGGCGCGACGTCGGGCTGTCGTTCCGCGACCGCGAACGCACGGGGACGCTCTACATCACGGCGACCGGCGGTCTCGACCTCGACACGGTGACCATGGTCGGCGAGGGCGTCGGGACGCCCCCGCCGGCCGAACAGAACTCGACCGGCCCGTCCGGGGCCGCTCGGACCGAAGGAGAGCAGTGATGGAACCACGCACTGACGTCGACCGCAGGAACTTCCTGAGGCTGGCTGGCGGCACCGTGGCCGTGGGCGCGGCGTCGCTCGCCGGCGCGGCCCTCGCGGGCAGCGCCGCAGCTTCCACGCTCACCCCGACGACGGCCGCCGCCACCACGGCCGCCGGCGGGGGCCGCGTGCTCGTGCCGCCGGGCAACATCGGCATCCAGCTGTACTCGATCCGGGACAAGGTGTCCTCGCTCGGCTTCCGCGCCGTGTTCGAACGCCTCTCGGCCATCGGGTACAAGGAGGTCGAGTTCGCCGGGTACACGCAGGGCCAGGTCGGGGCGATAACCCCGCAGGAGATCCGGCAGTTGCTGGACGACAACGACCTGCGCGCCGTCGGGTCGCACCGCGGCATCTCGGACTTCGCGAACAACATGGAGCTCGAGCTCGACAACGCCGAGATCCTGGGCATGAAGCACATCGGCACGGCCCAGGCCCCGACCGGGGACCGCACGGTCGCGGGGTACCTCGCCGCGGCCGAGCAGTTCAACGGCTTCGGCGCGGCGGCGCGCGCTCGCGGCCTGAAGTTCTACCAGCACAACCACGACGGGGAGTTCAGCTTCGCCACCGACGACCCCGACGTGCGCCTCTACGACGTCTTCTACGACAACACCGACCCGAGGACCGTCTTCCTCGAGATGGACGTCTTCTGGGCTTTCGTGGGCCAGCACCGGTACCCCGGCTTCGAGCCGGTGGACTACATCAAGCGCAACCCGTACCGGTACCCGCTCCTGCACCTCAAGGACGGGCAGGTCAACCCGGAGAGCTCCGCGGGCTACGACATGGTGGAGTTCGGGATCGGCGACCTGCCGTACACCGAGTTCCTGTCGGCGCTCCCGGGCGGGGGGCAGCGGCACGGCGTCTGGGAGCAGGACAACGCAGCGACGGTCCCGGCGCCGGGCTACCCGGCCGACTCGTTCGGCAACGCCCAGCGCTCCTACGTCGAGGTCCGCTCGCTGCGGAGCAAGCGCTGCTGAGTGAGGGCTGCTGAGCGAGCGCGTGTGAGTGCGCGCCGCTGAGCGAGCGCATGTGAGTAAGCGTTGCTGAGCGAGCGCGTGAGGGGTGTGGCCGACGCCGTCCGGCGTCGGCCACACCCTTCTGCTGAGCGGACCGGGCTTGCCTGCCCTGCCTACGGGCGGGTCCGCAGGAGCACGACGTCGTCATGCTCCAGACCACCCACGAGGTAGGTGCGCTTGCCGATCACCTCGAAGCCGCTCTTGCGGTAGAAGGCCTGGGCGCGCAGGTTGGCCGCGTTCGTCGCCAGCCAGAAGGGCAGGTCCGGGCCGAGCTCGGCCGCGACGACGGAGGCGGCCCGCATGAGCTCGCCCGCCACGCCGCGCCCCTGCACCTCTGGGTGGACGTAGATCTTGGACAGCTCGACGTAGGGGGCTCCGCGCCCGCTCGCCGCGCGGACTGCGTCGGCCTCGGCCACACCTTCAGGGGTCCCGCGGATCAGGAGCGCATAGCCGAGCAGCTGGCTGCCGTCGTCGTACACGAGCAGCGCATGCCTGTCGCTGGTGGCCCACTCGCGAAACTGCGGGAGGGTCAGCTTGTGCGCGATGTGCGTGGCCATCTCCGACCGCGACGCCTCGGGCGGGCAGGCGAGGGGGAAGGTGAGGGCGGCGAGCCACGCGGCTTCGGCCGCATCGTTGACGGTCGCGCTGCGCACGACGCCGGGGCGCGTCGTGGTCGTGCGGGGTGCCGTGCTCCCCGCAGTGCTCTCTGCAGTGCTCGGTGCGCTGCTCGGTGCTGTTGGTGTCTCGGGGGCGGCAGGGGACGCCGCTGTGCGCTCGCGTGTCACGACACGAAGGTAGTACTCGGCTGCCGACAGGCGAGCGAAACGCGGGTACCGGAAAATGCTGGTGCGGTGCGGGGCAAAGGACAGCCGTCGAGACGTGCGCGACGGGAACCTGCACCCCATGGGCGTGGCCCCCGTCACAAGCGCTGTTCGATGTCGCTTCATGATCTGTTCAAATGCGCGCTGACCTGCGGAAACACGTTGTGCCGCAGGCCACCCCGGCTGAGTTGGCGCACACGCGGGATCGTGTGTAATGTTCTCCAGGTCAGCCCGACGGGCAGACGGACACCAACCGGAAACGGTTGGGTGGCCGCGCCGGGGTTGAAACCCACATCGCAAGACCGAGGGACTTCGTGTTCCCCGGATTCGATGAGGTCGCCGAATTCGGCAGGCAGGTTGCAATTCCTTCCAGTTCTGAGAACGGAAGCGAATTTGATCGGCCGAAAGAATCTGGTAAGTTTGAGGAACTGCCCCGGGCGGTGAAGCGATCGGAATGGTTGCGGATCTGGCGGTGTGCGTCGGTTGTTTGAGAACTCAACAGTGTGCTTGATAGTCAATGCCAAATTGTTTGGCCCTTTGCGGGGTGTGGCTTTGCTGAC
>NZ_QBUG01000011.1 GCF_003058225.1 Promicromonospora sp. AC04 | reverse complement strand
CCGGTTCTGGTTGTCGCTCTTGTCAGGAACGACACCCTTTGTACCGGAGTCCCGCGCTCATTCCCGCAGGCCAGAGGCCTACCGGGAAAGGCTCAATGTCTACGCGCAGCAACCGACCTCGGATTTGTTGTGTCACCCGGGGCTGGACGTCGTGTCCGAGGCACCCGGGAGCCGGAACTACTCGGGGTAGCTGCCGCGCTTCTTGCTCATCGGCTTCGGCAGCCGCGACCGGCGCAGCTGGTAGGCGCGCGTGATCGTGTACATCAGGAGGCCGCGCTGGACCTCGCCGAACTTGGCGGTCAGGCGCTTCTTCAGCGACCGCCACATGAGCCACGCGTCGATGATCGTCAGGAACAGGAACCCGTACAGGCCGAGCATCACGACGATGCTGAGCTGCGGGTACTGCTGCGTGAAGAACGTCGCGAACAGGAAGATGAACGCGACCGGCAGGAAGAACTCGCCGAGGTTCCAGCGCGCGTCCACGAAGTCGCGCACGTACCGGCGCACCGGGCCCTTGTCCTTGGCCGGCATGTACTTCTCGTCGCCGGTCTGCATCGCCTGGTAGGACCGCTCCCGGTCGATGCGCGACTTCTCGCGCTGCGCCTTGCGCGCTGCCTTGCGGTCGTCCGGGACCAGCGGCCGCTTGTTCGCGGCCTGCGCGACGTTGCGCTTGGGCGTGGGCCGCCCCTTCTTGGGGGCGCCGCCCGACGTCGCGTCGGACGCGGCCGTCACCTCGTCGGGAGAGTCGCCGACGGGGGTCACGCCGTCCGGTGTCGAAGTCTTGCTACGGGAGAACACCTCCCCAGCCTAATCGCTCCGCGGCAATGCCCCGCTGCGAGCCGTTAACGTGGGGCGGTGACCACCGATACAACCGCGGCCCTCCGCGCCCGCGTCGCCGAACAGTTCCCCGCCCTGCAGGCCGACCTCGAAGCGCTCGTGCGCATCCCGAGCGTCTCGGCCGCCGCGTTCGACCAGGCGCACGTCGCCGCCAGCGCAGCCGCCACGGCGCAGCTCCTGCGCGACGCCGGCCTGCCCGACGTCGAGATCCTGTCCGCCCCGCGCCCCGACGGCACGCCGGGCGCGCCCGCCGTCGTCGCGCGCAGGCCCGCGCCCGAGGGTGCGCCGACCGTCCTCCTGTACGCGCACCACGACGTGCAGCCGCCGGGCGACCCCGCGACCTGGGACACCGACCCCTTCGAGCCCACCCTGGTGGGGGAGCGGCTCTTCGGCCGCGGCGCGGCCGACGACAAGGCGGGCATCGTGGCCCACCTGGGCGCCCTGCGCGCCCTCGGCCTGCCCGACGGCGCGGACCTGCCCGTCGGTGTCACGGTCTTCCTCGAGGGCGAGGAGGAGTCCGGGTCGCCGTCGTTCCGCGCGTTCCTCGAGGCGCACCGCGACCTGCTCGCGGCCGACGTCATCGTCGTGGCCGACTCCACGAACTGGAAGGTGGGCGTCCCCGCCCTCACGACGTCGCTGCGCGGCCTGGTCGACGGCGACCTCGAGCTGCGGGTCCTGGAGCACGCCGTGCACTCCGGCATGTTCGGCGGCCCGGTGCTGGACGCCGTCACCCTGATGTCGCGCCTCATCGCGACGTTCCACGACGACGCGGGCGACGTCGCGATCGAAGGCCTGGTCACCGCGCCCGAGCCGCAGGTCGACTACGACGAGGCGGCGCTGCGGGCCGACTCCTCGCTGCTCGGCGGCGTGGCGCTCGCCGGCACCGGCACCGTCTCCGGCCGGCTGTGGAGCAAGCCCGCGCTGTCCGTGATCGGCATGGACGTCACCTCGGTGGCCAAGGCCTCCAACACGATCGCGCCGAGCTGCACCGCGAAGATCTCGGTCCGCCTCGCCCCGGGGCAGGACCCGGCGGCTGCCGACGCGGCGCTCGCCGCGCACGTCGCGAAGCACGCGCCGTTCGGCGCGCAGGTGACCTGGCGCTCCGGCGAGGCCGGCAAGCCGTTCCTCGCTCCGGGCGACACCGCTGCCATGCGGGCGGCGCGCGCGGCGTTCACCGAGGCGTGGGGCACCGCGCCGGTCGACGTCGGCGTGGGCGGGTCGATCCCGTTCATCGCGGACCTGCTCGAGGTCTTCCCCTCGGCCGCGATCCTCGTGACCGGCGTCGAGGACCCGGACTCGCGGGCGCACGGCGCGAACGAGTCGGTGCACCTCGGTGAGCTGCAGAAGGTCGTCCTGGCGGAGGCCCTCCTGCTGACGAAGGTCGCCGAGGGCCTCTGACCCTTTGTTGTGGGCGGGATCGTTGCGCCCGGACCGGGCAGGTACGCGCAACGATCCCGCCCACAACGAACGGCACAACAAGAGGGGCGGGCTAGCTCGCCTTGGCGGCGTCCGAGCGGTGGGCGACGTCGATGGCCCGCGCCCAGGCCGCGACGTCCTCGGGGAGCTCGGGGGAGGGCAGGTCCTCGCCTGTGGCGTCCCGCACGACGTCGAGCGGCGCGATCCGGTTGCCCTTGCGGTCCAGGAACCGGCTGGCCACGATCCCGCGGGCGTACAGCTTGTCGCCCCGCGTGAAGACCTGCTCCAGGTAGAAGACGCGCTCGTCCCAGCCCAGGATCCGGGTGGTGATCTCGAACCGGTCGAACGGCTGCAGGGACCGGCGGTACTTCATGGTCGACGCCGCGACCACCGGCGCCCAGCCCTTTTTCTTGGCGATCGGGAACATGCCGAGGTCGGCGATCTGGTTGTTCCGGGCCACGTCCATCATCTGCAGGTACGTGCCGTTGTTGACGTGCAGGTACGAGTCGAGGTCCAGGGGCCCGACGCGCATCCGGGTGACCGACGGGTCGAGCAGGGTCTGTCCGGGGCGGGCCTTGCGGGGGAAGAGTCCGGTCCAGGTGAGCTGGAGCATGCGAGCCATGCATCGAAGGTTATACCGGGAACCGGCAGTATCAGATACCTGTTTCGAGGCCCGGACGGGTCAGCCGGCCGGGAACTGGATCGCTTTCCGCACCGACCGCGCCACCGCCGTCGTCTCCAGCCGTTCGACGAGGTGCAGCGCCATGTCGATGCCCGCCGACACACCCGCAGAGGTGACCACGTCGCCGTCGTCCACGTACCGCGCCTCGGTGTCCACGAGGATGCTCGGGTCCAGCTCGGTGAGCTCGTCGTAGTGGTCGTGGTGCGTCGTCGCAGGCCGCCCCGCCAGCAGGCCGGCGGCCGCGAGCGGCAGGGCGCCCGTGCAGACGCTCGCCATGATCGGGGTCTGCTTGCGGATCTGGCGCAGCCACTCGAGGTGGCCGGGCTGGGCCAGCAGCTGCCGGGTGCCCAGCCCGCCCGGGTAGACCAGCACGTGCAGCGGCCCGACGTCGTCCGCGCCGTGCGCCGGCAGGATCCGCAGCCCCTTCGCGAGCCGCACCCCGGAGCCGTCCCAGGAGAACGTGCTCACGGTCGGCCGCAGCTCGGAGTGGGGCCCCCACTCCGCGACGACCTCGAAGGGCCCGACGACGTCGAGCTCCTCCGCCCCGTCGAAGACGAAGATCCCGATGCGCAGCCCGCCGTTGCCGCTCACGCCCGCTACCCCGCGTCAGATTCCGGGAAGAGCCAGCATCTGGTCGAGCGCCACGCGAGCCCAGTGGGCGTCGTCGGCGTCCACGACGATCCGGTTGACCATGCGGCCCTCCACGAGCGACTCCATGGCCCACACGAGGTGGGGCAGGTCGATGCGGTTCATGGTGGAGCAGAAGCACACCGTCGAGTCGAGGTAGTGCACGTGCTTGTCCGGGTGCGCCGCCGCGACCCGGCGCACCAGGTTCAGCTCGGTGCCGATCGCCCACGACGAGCCGGGCTCGGCCGCGTCGAGCTGCTTGATGATGTACTCGGTCGAGCCCACGTAGTCGGCGGCCGTGACCACCTCGTGCTTGCACTCGGGGTGCACCATCACGTTGACGCCGGGCACCGCCGCGCGGATGTCGCTGACGTTCTTCTCGGAGAAGCGGCCGTGCACCGAGCAGTGGCCCCGCCACAGGATCATCCGGGCGTCGCGCAGCTCCTGGTCGGTGAGCCCGCCGTTGGGCTTGCGCGGGTCGAAGACCACGCACTCGTCGAGGGACATCGCCAGCTCCAGCACCGCGGTGTTCCGGCCCAGGTGCTGGTCCGGGAGGAAAAGCACCTTCCCGGTGCCGTCGATGCCGCCCACCTGGTCGAACGCCCAGCGGAGCGCGACCTCCGCGTTGGAGGAGGTGCAGACGGTGCCGCCGTGCCGCCCGGTGAACGCCTTGATGGCGGCCGACGAGTTCATGTAGGTGACGGGGATCGTGGAGTCGGCGATGCCGACGTCCTGCAGCACGGCCCAGGCCTCCTCGACCTGGCCGATCGCGGCCATGTCCGCCATGGAGCAGCCGGCCGCGAGGTCGGGCAGCACCACCTGCTGCTCGTCCGAGGTCAGGATGTCCGCGCTCTCGGCCATGAAGTGCACCCCGCAGAACAGGATGAACTCGGCCTCGGGGCGGGCGGCCGCCTCGCGCGCGAGCTTGAAGGAGTCGCCGGTGACGTCGGCGAAGTCGATGACCTCGTCGCGCTGGTAGTGGTGCCCCAGCACGAACGCGCGGCTGCCGAGCGCGGCCCGCGCGGCACGGGCCCGTTCGACGAGGTCCGGGTCGCTCGGCGCGGGTAGCTCGCCGATACACTCCACGCCGCGCTCGGAGGCCAGGTCACGCCCCTGACCGAGCAGCAGCAGCGGGGACGAGGCGGGCTCTGAGAAGCCGGAGTATTCAGCCAGCAGGGTGCTCACAGAGTCCATGATGACACGCGGACTTCGGCGGTGACACGATGCCTTCGTGCACGTGCTGCTGCTTGCCGAGACCCTGCCCGACGCCGAGCGACTCGCCTCCGCGTGGCGTGCCGCCGCGCCCCACGCCGGCACCGATGCGCGCGAGGTGCGGGTGCCGAACGCCGTCGGGGCGTCCGCCGGAGGGCCGGGCCCCGCGGTCGGGCACGGTGGTGGGCCGGGCAACGGGGAGAGTCGCGGCGTGCTCCTGGCAGGTGCCGCGATCCCGGTGGGCCGGCCGGCCGCCGTCGGGCCGGACTCCGCCGGCCCCACCAACCCCGGCCCGACCGCGCCCGGGCCGGCTCCGTCCGCCCTGCCGCGCGCCGAGGGCGCCGCGCTGGCCGAGGCCGCCTCGCGCGCCGACGTCGTAGTGGCGTACGTCACGCTGCTCGACGGGGAAGGGCTGCACCGCGGCGTGGTGGTGGAGGCTGCGGCGGCCGCCGCGCCGCACGCCGTCCCGGTCGTCGTGGTCACCGGCCGCAGCGAGGTGAGCAGGCGGGAGTGGTCGACGGCGGGCCTCAGCGGGGTGCACGAGGTGGCCGACGACGACGTCGCCCGCGTGGCCCGGACCTGGTCGCCGGGCTGGGCGCGCTGATGTCGGACGGTGATGGGCGGACGCGTCCCGTGGGCGTACGATCTGAAAACAGACCGGCACACGGGAACAGACGGGCCGGCCGATGGGTTGGCACCGCTGAGACATCGACTACCGGTATGTCGAACACGATCGGGAGATGACATGACCGACACCACCACGGACATCGGGACCCACGGCGTCAACGTCACCGACGTCGCCGCGGGCAAGGTCCGTAGCCTGCTCGAGCAGGAGGGCCGCGACGACCTGCGCCTCCGCGTCGCGGTGCAGCCGGGTGGCTGCTCCGGGCTGATCTACCAGCTCTACTTCGACGAGCGGGTCCTCGACGGGGACGCGCTGCGCGACTACGACGGCGTCGAGGTCGTCGTGGACAAGATGAGCGTGCCGTACCTCGAGGGCGCCACCATCGACTTCAAGGACACCATCGAGCAGCAGGGCTTCACGATCGACAACCCGAACGCCGGCAGCGCATGCGCCTGCGGCGGGTCGTTCTCCTGATCGAAGTCTTGCGTCGATAAGGCGCTGTACGACGGCGGGCCGGTCACCTTTACGGTGGCCGGCCCGTTTGTCGTCCTGGTCTGGGCTGTGTGCTTCGCTGGGCTGGGGCTTCGCCCGGCTGGGTGCTTCGCCCGGCTGCGTAAGGTCGGTCCGTTGCCTTGAGGTCGGTCCGTTGCATCGAGATCGGTCCATTAATTGACCGATCTCGAGGCAACGGACCGAACTCGTCGCGCGGGGAGGTCAGTTGAGGCGGACGGTGACGGCCCAGCCGTCCCGGCCCTCCCAGGCCCCGTCGCCGGCCTCCGCGTGGTGCTCGCGGGTCCCGACGTGCTCGTGGCCGCGCATGCGACACCATGCGGGCACGTCGAGCTTGGCGGCGGGGTCGGTCGACAGCACGGTCAGCTCCGCGCCGGCGGGCAAGCCCTTCGCGGCCGTCGCGAGCCGGATCACGGGCAGGGGGCAGCGCAGCCCGCGGGCGTCCACCAGCGTGTCAGACACACGGGTCACTCTAGTGACCGTGCGTCGGATTCGTGCGCCGGATTCGTGCGCCGGATTCGTGCGTCCGATCCGTACGTCCGATCCGTACGTCCGGATCCGTGCGTCCGATCCGTAGGTCCGATCCGTACGTCCAACACGGCCGGACGTCAGAGGCCGCCCACCCCGAGCATGTCGCGGACCCGGCCCACCGCGCCGGGCAGCACCGCGCAGAAGCGGTCGATCTCGTCGGCGTCGGTGGACCGGTCCAGCGCGATCCGCACGTTGCCGTGCGTGAGCACGCCCATCGCCGCCAGCACGTGCGACGGCTCCAGCGTGCTCGCGGTGCACGCCGAGCCGGAACCGACCGCGAACCCGTACCGGTCCAGCTCCGTCACGAGCGCCTCGCCGTCCACGTAGAGGAACGAGAACGTGGCGACGTGGGGGAGCCGGTCGTCCGGGTCGCCCACCACCTCGACGTCCGGGATGCGCGCCGCCGCGGCCCGTACGCGCTCCACGAGCGCCCGGCGCCGGGTCTCCTGCGCCGCGCGGTCCGCCTCGACCGCCTGCAGCGCCACCGCCGCCGCGAACGCGAGCGGCACGCTCACGCCGCCCGGCGCCCACGGGTCCTCGTCCTCGGGTCCCACCGCCGACGTGCGCACTCGCTGCCGGGCGGCGAGCACGCCGACGCCGGCAGGCCCGCCCCAGTCGGCCGGGTCCGCGGCGAGGAGGTCCCAGGTCTCGGGTACCGCGACGTGACCGACGCTCGCCCCGGCGTCGACCAGGAGGGGGACGCCGGCCGCGCGGGCGGCGTCGTGCACCGCCTCGACCGGCTGGACCGTGCCCACCTCACCGTTGGCGTGCTGGAGCGCGGCCAGTGCGACGCCGGGAGCCTGGACGGCGGCGATCATCGCGTCGGTGTCGACCCGCCCGAGCCGGTCTACCGGGACCGGGTCCTTATGCTCACCGGTGGCGCCGGCCGCCTGCCGGGCGGCATGCAGCACGGCGGCGCGCTCGACGGCGCCGGCGACGACAGTCGTGCCGGCGCGCCGTCGGGCGGCGGCGGCCGACGCGACCGCCGCATGGAGCGACGCGGTGTGGCTCGGCGTGAAGTGGACCTCCTGGGTCCGCGCGCCGAGCACGGCGGCGATCGCCTCGCGGGCGCCGTCGAGCAGGCGGGCGGCGCGCCGGCCCTCGGCGTGCAGGCGACGGGGATCGGCCCACCCGTCGGCGAGGGCCTGCTCGAACGCCTGCCGGGCGAGCGGGTGCCACGGGGCGCGCCCGCCGTTGTCGAGGTAGACCCGATCGGGAGTACCCGGGGTGGCGTGGGTCACACGTCCTCCTGCTCCTGTGTCCTGGCTCGTGTGGTGCTCCGTCGGGGTCCGATCAGGGGCTCCTACGGCGGCGTGCGGCGTGCTGCCGCCGTCGTCCACCTGATCCTCGCACCGTGCGTACCGGTCCGGCGCGGTGATCGTTCTGACACGACCTGGGTGCGTGTCCTGAACAGCGTCGATGGCTGCCCCAGGTGCGGAGTGCGTCACGTTCCCGCGGGCGCCTTCCGGGCATCATCAGGCCCCGGGGCGCGCTAGGCTGCATCCCATCGAGGACGAAGGTTCTGCGTGGAGCTCGGGAGGAAACCGGTGCGACGCGCCGGACGAGACGTGAAAGGCCTCCCTTGCACTCGAAGTCACCTACCCGCACCCGGCGGGCCATCCTGCGTGCGTCGGCTCTCGCCGTCGCCGTCGCAGTGCTGGCCACCGGCTGCGCAAGCGAATCCGTCCAGCGCGGATACCTGCCCGGCTACAGCGACGGGGAGGTGACGAACCAGACCGCGCGCATCACCGATCTTTGGGTGGGCTCGTGGATCGCGGCCCTCCTGGTGGGCATCGTGACGTGGGGCCTGATCCTGTGGTGCATCGCGGCCTACCGCAAGCGCAAGGACGACCACCAGCTCCCGATCCAGACGCGCTACCACCTGCCGCTCGAGCTCATGTACACGGCCGTGCCACTCATCATGGTGCTGGTGCTGTTCTGGTACACCGACCGGGACGTCACGGCGATCAAGACCGTCGACGGCACCGCGACCGAGCACATCCAGGTCGTGGGCAAGCAGTGGAGCTGGGACTTCAACTACCTCGACGCCGACGTCTACGACTACGGCGAGCACGAGGCGGACCCCGGCAGCGTGACCGCGGAGGACGAGCTCGACGGCGCCGTCGGCACCTCGACGTCCTTCCCGACGCTCTACCTGCCGGTGAACGAGACGGTGGAGTTCACGCTCGACTCGCGCGACGTCATCCACTCGTTCTGGATCCCTGCGTTCCTGTACAAGCAGGACATGATCCCGCACCGGACCAACACGTTCCAGGTGACGCCGACCCGCGAGGGCACGTACGCCGGCAAGTGCGCCGAGCTCTGCGGCGAGTTCCACTCCGGCATGCTCTTCAACGTGAAGGTCGTGTCCGCCGAGGAGTACGACGCCCACATGGCGGAGCTGGCCGCGAAGGGGCAGACCGGCTCGCTCGGTCTGGACCTGGTGCGCACACAGGGCCCGGTGGATACTGAGGAAGAGGAGGCTGGGCACTGATGGCCGCAGCGACAACGACCGAGCTGATCCCGGGGCTGGCACCCGGGCGGCAGACGCTCGGCCGGACCGTCATCAAGTGGATAACGTCCACTGATCACAAGACGATCGGGTACCTCTACCTGATCACGTCGTTCCTGTTCTTCTGCATCGGCGGCCTGATGGCCCTGCTGATCCGGGCCGAGCTCTTCGAGCCCGGCATCCAGCTCGTGCAGAGCAAGGAGCAGTACAACCAGCTCTTCACGATGCACGGCACCGTGATGCTGCTGCTGTTCGCCACCCCGCTCTTCGCGGGCTTCGCGAACGTGATCATGCCGCTCCAGATCGGCGCGCCCGACGTCGCGTTCCCCCGCCTGAACATGTTCGCCTACTGGCTGTTCCTGTTCGGCGGCCTCATGGTCACCGCAGGGTTCCTCACGCCGCAGGGCGCCGCCTCGTTCGGCTGGTTCGCCTACGCGCCGCTGTCGACCACCACGTACAGTCCAGGGCTCGGGGGAGACCTCTGGGTGTTCGGCCTCGCGTTGGCGGGTTTCGGAACGATCCTCGGTGCGGTCAACTTCGTCACCACGATCATCACGATGCGCGCGCCGGGCATGACCATGTTCCGGATGCCGATCTTCACGTGGAACACGCTGGTCACCAGTCTGCTGGTCCTGATGGCGTTCCCGCCCCTGGCCGCTGCCCTGTTCGCGCTCGGCGCCGACCGGCGCCTCGACGCGCAGATCTTCAACCCGGAGAACGGCGGCGCCATCCTCTGGCAGCACCTGTTCTGGTTCTTCGGGCACCCCGAGGTGTACATCATCGCGCTGCCGTTCTTCGGCATCGTGTCCGAGATCCTGCCGGTGTTCAGCCGCAAGCCGATCTTCGGCTACACGGGCCTCGTGTACGCGACCATCGCGATCGCCGCGCTGTCGGTGACGGTGTGGGCGCACCACATGTACGTGACCGGCGCGGTCATGCTGCCGTTCTTCGCCTTCATGACGATGCTCATCGCGGTGCCGACCGGTGTGAAGTTCTTCAACTGGATCGGCACGATGTGGCGAGGGAAGCTCACCTTCGAGACGCCGATGCTCTGGTCCATCGGCTTCCTCGTGACGTTCCTCTTCGGCGGCCTGACCGGCATCATTCTGTCGAGCCCCGCCCTGGACTTCCAGCTGTCCGACTCGTACTTCGTGGTCGCGCACTTCCACTACGTGGTGTTCGGCACCGTCGTGTTCGCGATGTTCGCCGGCTTCTACTTCTGGTGGCCGAAGATGACCGGCCGCATGCTGTCGGAGCGCCTGGGCAAGGTGCACTTCTGGATGCTCTTCGTCGGCTTCCACACCACGTTCCTGATCCAGCACTGGCTGGGTGTCGAGGGCATGCCGCGCCGTTACGCGGACTACATGCCGCAGGAGGGCTTCACCTGGGAGAACCAGGTCTCCACGGTCGGTGCGTTCATCCTCGCGGCGTCCACCCTGCCGTTCCTCTGGAACGTGTACATCACCTGGCGCAAGGCGCCCAGGGTCACTGTCGACGACCCGTGGGGCTACGGCCGCTCCCTGGAGTGGGCCACGTCCTGCCCGCCGCCGCGGCACAACTTCTCCTCGCTCCCGCGGATCCGCTCGGAGTCGCCGGCGTTCGACCTGCACCACCCCGAGGTCGCCGCGATGGAGCACCCGGACCTGTACCCGAAGCCGGCGCTGGCCGCTCAGACCACGACCCAGATCGCCGACGAGGGGACCAGCAAGTGAAGATCGAGAGCCGGCTGTTCCTCTGGGGCACGCCCATCTTCGTCGGGGCCGGGATCGTCTACGGCTTCATGACGGACTGGACCGAGCCCGTCGGCTACCTGGGCATGCCGCTCGTCGGCATGCTGGTGGCGATGATCGGTGCGTACCTGGCCCTGACGGCCCGGCGCATCGATGCCCGCCCCGAGGACGACCCGAACGGCAACATCGAGGACGCCGCGGGTGACCAGGGCGTGTACGCGCCCTGGAGCTGGTGGCCGCTTGCGATCGCCGCGTCCGCCGCGATCTCCTTCCTCGGCCTGGCCGTGGGCTGGTGGGTGCTCTACATCGGCTTCTGCGCGGCGGTCATCGCGCTGGTGGGCTGGGTGTTCGAGTACTCGCGGGGCATCCACTCCCACTGAGTCAATCTGCCTTCGCTGCCCGACGTCGGGGTGCGCCTTCTCGTGAGGAGCGCCCCGACGTCGGGCTCGTTTGTTTCACCCGGGGTTCACCCGCTGCCGGTAAGGGCGCTGTGAACCGGCCGTGGTGAGATCGAACGTTCGCTGACCGGCTTCCGGGCGCAGAGTGTGCGTCAGCCGGGGGAGCGGGCAGGAAGGCAACAGTGCGTTACTCGAAGATGGTCGCTCTGGCCGCGGCGGGCGTGCTCGCCCTGGGTATGAGCGGCTGTGGGACGTCCCCCGCCGGTTCGACCGAGAAGGCCGACTCGACGCCGTTGGCGGAGGCGCCGGTAGAGCTGACCCAGGCCTCGTTCGTCGAAGAGCTGTCGGGAGCGCAGAGCGCAGCGCGAACGGCTCACTTCTCCATGACCTACTCAGGTGCGGGAGCGGAAGCAGCCGGCCTTGCGGGCGCGCCCATGGAGGCGGACGTCGACCTGAGCGACCCGGAGAACCCGGCGATGGCGATGCAGATGACCATCGAAGGCGAGACCACCGACATGGTCGTGGTCGACGGCGAGCTCTACCTGGCCATGGGAGAGATGACGTCCGGCAAGTACCTCAGCATGACCGAGGCGGGCAAGAGCGACCATCCCATGGCAGCGCTCTTCGCGGGTATGGGGGAGATCGTGCGCCCCAGCATGGAGGACATGGATCCCACCGCGCAGCTGAACGGCATGGAAGGCGCCATCACGTCTTTCGAGAAGACCGGTACCGAGACGGTCGACGGTGTCGAGACCGACGTCTACACACTGGTCGTCGATCCGGCCAAGGCGACCGGCCCGCAGACCGAGGGGATCCCGGAGAAGGAGCTCGCGAAGCTCGGTGACATGGAGGTCATCTACAACGTGGACGGGGAGAACCTGCCACACAAGATGGTGACCAAGCTGGGCGCCGGAAACCAGGAGATCGTAGTGACCGGGATCTTCTCGCGGTGGGGTGAGTCCGTCGACGTCGTCGCACCGACTGGCGACCAGCTCATCGGTATCGACGAACTGATGGAGGGTATGCCCGGCTGACGGCGGTCGTCCCCGTGTGCCTACCTCGCGGCCTCGGCCCAGCGCTCCAGTGTCGCCTGCGCCGCGCCGGAGTCCACGGCCTGGGCCGCGAGGTCGATCCCGGCGGTGAGGCGCTCCACGAGAGTGCCCGAGCCGGTGCCGGGCAGCGTGCCGTCGGCCACCAGGCCGGACGCGGCGTTGAGCAGCACCGTCTCGCGAACCGGGCCGCCCTCGCCGGCGAAGACCGCCCGGGCGACGCTCGCGTTGTAGGCCGCGTCCTGGCCGCGCAGGTCCTCGACCTTGATACGCGTGAGCCCCAGGTCGGCGGCCGGGTCGAGGCGGTGCTCGGTGACCGCGCCGTCGGACACCTCCCACACTGTGGCGCCAGCGGTCGCGGCGAGCTCGTCCAGGCCTTCGTCCCCGCGGAACACGAGCGCGGACTTGCCGCGCTCGGCGAAGACGCCCGCCATCAGCGGCGCCATCCGCGCGTCGGCGCAGCCGACGGCGGCGGCGCGCGGCTGAGCCGGGTTTGTCAGCGGGCCCAGGAAGTTGAAGACCGTCGGCACGCCCAGCTCCTTGCGGGCCACGCCCGCGTGCCGCATGGACGGGTGGAACACCATGGCGAAGCAGAAGGTGATGCCCGCCTCGCGCGCGATCTGCGCCACGCGCTCCGGCGTGTGGTCCAGCCGGATCCCGAGCTCCTCCAGCACGTCCGCGCTTCCCGACGACGACGAGGCCGCCCGGTTGCCGTGCTTCACCACGCGCAGGCCCGCGCCCGCGATGACCACGGACGCCATCGTGGAGATGTTCACGGTGTGCGCGCGGTCGCCGCCGGTGCCGACGATGTCCACGGACGGGCCGGGCACGTCGATGCGGGTCGCGTGCTCGACCATCGAGGCCGTCAGGCCCGCGAGCTCGTCGACGGTCTCGCCCTTGGCGCGCAGCGCCACGAGGAACCCGGCAAGCTGGACGGGGGAGACCTCACCGGTCATCACCCGGTCCATCGCCCAGGTGGCTTCCTCCTGGCTCAGGTCGTCGCCGGAGATCAGCCCGGCGAGCAGGCCGGACCACGTCGGTGCCTCGAGATTCACGCGGTACCCACCCGGGAGGCAGTAAGGAGCTCCGCGACGGCCTCCTGCACCTTGATGGCGTCGAGCGGGCGGGACACCACGCCGTCGGCCAGGGACCAGGAGGCGAGCCAGGCGTCCTCCGGGCGGCCCGTGAGGATGAGTACCGGCGGGCACTCGTAGACCTCGTTCTTGAGCTGGCGGCACAGGCCCATGCCGCCGGCCTGGTCGGCCTCGCCGTCGAGGACGAGCAGGTCCCACGTCTCGTTGTCGGCCTTGTCCACCACTGCGGCAGGGGTGGCGGCCTCGGTCCACGCGATGTCGGGCGCGCCTGCGTGCAGGCGCGGGCCGACGGCGAGTCGCACCTGCTCACGCACCGTGCGGTCGTCGCTGTACAGGAGGACTCGCGGGCTCGACGTCGCCACACCGCTCGTGCCTGCACTGGTCACATCCGTCGTCATGCCGGTCATGCCTCGATCGTGGCACAGACCCCGCTCTCACGGCAGATTTGTCCACGCCCTTTTCATGGCACTCTGTGGAATCGCGTCAGCAAGAGACGCCGCAGGTAGCGCGTTGAAAGGACTTTGTGAGATTCCACGCGAGCGTCGCTGGCGCTTCGGCGTTCGGGACACCCCAACGTCGGCAATAATGGCTGTCGTGTCGACCGCAACGGCTGCAGCCACCCCCACACACCAGCACGTGACAGTCAATCGTCCGAACCCGGTCTCGGTCGGGACGATCGTCTGGCTCGCGAGCGAGCTCATGTTCTTCGCAGCGCTCTTCGCGATGTACTTCACGGTCCGGCAGACGATGCCGGCCGAGGAGTGGGCGCTGCAGGCGGACAAGCTGAACATCACCTTCTCGACGATCAACACGATCGTCCTGGTGCTGTCGTCCTTCACCTGCCAGTGGGCGGTCTTCAAGGCTGAGCAGTTCAAGCCGTCGCGCTCCGGGAAGCTCTTCCAGTTCTGGACCTGGGGCATGCACGAGTGGCTCACGATGACCTACCTGATGGGCGCGTTCTTCATCGGCGGTCAGATCTTCGAGTACACCGAGCTGGTCCACGAGGGGCTGACTATCTCGTCCAGTGCGTACGGCTCGGTCTTCTACATGACCACCGGCTTCCACGGCCTCCACGTGACCGGCGGCCTGATCGCATTCCTCTTCGTGCTCGGCCGCTCGTTCGCCGCCAAGCGCTTCGGTCACCACGAGGCCACCACCACGATCGTCACGTCTTACTACTGGCACTTCGTCGACGTGGTGTGGATCGCGCTGTTCGCGGTGATCTACCTGCTGCGCTGACCCGAAGCAGATACGCCCCGAAGCGGATGTGCATCGCGGCCCCGTGCGGTGGCATAGGTTCATAACAGAGAAGCTCAAACACTCACAGCGAGACGAGGAAATTTTCGTGAAGGCACTCGCCGCCCGCAGGCATCACCGGCTGGCGCCGGTCGTACTCCTGCTGCTGGCGCTGCTGACCACGGGCGGCGTCTACGCCGCCCTGGCTCCGAGCACGGCTAATGCCGAGACCGTCAGCACCGCGGACATCGAGACCGGTAAGAAGCTGTTCCAGGCCAACTGCGCGACGTGCCACGGCGCGAACGCGGAGGGCACCGACGGCGTGCCGTCCCTGGTTGGCGTCGGCGCAGCTGCCGTCGACTTCCAGGTGTCGACGGGCCGGATGCCGATGCAGATGAGCGGTCCGCAGGCGCGGGCCAAGCCGGCGCAGTTCAACGAGGAGCAGACCGCGGCCCTGGCCGCCTACGTCGCCTCGCTGGGCGCCGGACCGGCGATCCCCACGGACGAGCAGGTCGACGCCACCCAGGGCGACCCGTCCAACGGCATGGCCCTGTTCCGCACCAACTGCGCCATGTGCCACAACGCCGTGGGCGCCGGCGGCGCACTCTCGGAGGGCAAGTTCGCCCCCGCGCTGTGGGAGACGTCGGAGCGGAACATCTACCAGGCGATGCTCACCGGCCCGCAGTCGATGCCGGTGTTCAACGACGCGAACATCACGCCGGAGGAGAAGCGCGACATCGTCTCGTTCCTCGTCGAGCAGCGCGAGGGTTCGGCCGGCGGTAACGCGCTCGGCGCCCTCGGACCGGTGTCCGAAGGCCTCTGGGCCTTCGTGATCGGCCTCGGCCTGCTCATCGGCGCCGCAGTGTGGATCGGAGCGAAGTCCTCGTGAGCGACAACCAGAACCCCCCTGCCGACACCTCTCACGAGGTGACGGTCACCCCGCAGACCGGCAACGCCGTCGGGCATGCCGAGCGGTTCCCGGACCCGGGCATCCCGGAGCACAAGCACCGCCTGACCGACACGGACCCGCGGGCGGCCAAGCGCGCCGAGCGGACGGTCACCTTCCTGTTCGTTCTGTCGATCCTCGGCACGATCGGCTCGATCGTGGCCTACGTGATGGTCCCGCCGGACGGCACGACGTCGGGCGTCCGGCTCTCGACCCTGCTGATCGGCCTCGGCCTCGCGGTTTCGCTGCTCGGCATCGGCGTCGCGGGCATCCACTGGGCCAAGGCGCTCATGGGTGACAAGGAGATGGTCCAGGAGCGCCACCCCCTCGCGTCGGACGACGCGACCCGCGCGGACGCGGTCAAGGACCTGAACGACGGGCTCGAGGACTCGGGCGTCGTCGGACGGCGTGGTGTGCTCAAGGGTGCGTTCTTCGGCGCCCTGGCGCTGTTCCCGCTGGCCATCGCCGTGCCGCTGATCGGTTCGGTGGGCGGCGACTGGAACATCTCCGCGTTCAAGCACACGATGTGGAAGCGGGGCACGCGCCTCGCGATCGACCCGTCGGGCCGGCCGATCAAGGTCGCGGACGTCACCGTGGGCTCCGTGTTCCACGTGATCCCGGAGACCACCGAGGAGTTCCGCGAGTCCCACGAGTGGATCACGGAGAAGTCCAAGGCCGTGGTCCTGATGGTCCGCCTCAACCCGGAGGACCTCCGGACCGACCAGTCGCCCGAGGGCGAGACCTGGTCGCACGAGGGCATCGTCGCCTACTCGAAGATCTGCACGCACGTGGGCTGCCCGGTGGCGCTCTACGAGCAGCAGACCCACCACCTCCTGTGCCCCTGCCACCAGTCGACGTTCGACATCGCCGACAGCGCGAAGGTCGTCTTCGGCCCGGCCAACCGCCGGCTGCCGCAGCTGCCGATCACGGTCGACGACGAGGGCTACCTCATCGCGCAGGACGACTTCGCCGAGCCCATCGGCCCGAGCTTCTGGGAGCGCCTGAAGTGAGCACCGCGACCCACGACACCAAGCGCGAGGCTCCGGCCAAGCCGACGACGCCGGTCGGCAAGGCCGCCGACTACCTCGACCAGCGCACCTCGATCGGCGTCGCCGTCAAGGAGTTCGCGCGCAAGGTCTTCCCGGACCACTGGTCCTTCATGCTCGGCGAGATCGCCCTGTTCTCGTTCGTCGTCCTGATCGCCTCGGGCTTCTTCCTGACGATGTTCTTCGAGCCGTCGATGGCGCTCACCACCTACGAGGGCGAGCACCCGGCCAACATGCACGGGCAGCTCATGTCCGTCGCGTTCGCCTCGACCCTCGACATGTCGTTCGAGGTGCGCGGTGGTCTGCTCATGCGGCAGATCCACCACTGGTCGGCCCTGATCTTCATGGCCTCGATCGTGGTGCACATGATGCGCGTGTTCTTCACCGGCGCGTTCCGCAAGCCGCGCGAGCTCAACTGGATCGTCGGCCTGGTCCTGATGATCCTGGGGCTGGCGGCCGGGTTCTCCGGCTACTCGCTGCCCGACGACGTGCTGTCGGGCAACGGCCTGCGCATCACCGACGGCGTGATCAAGTCGATCCCGGTGATCGGCTCGTTCATGTCGTACCTGGTCTTCGGCGGCGAGTTCCCGGGCCACCACATCGTGCCGCGCCTGTTCACCATCCACATCTTCGTGGTGCCGGGCATCCTGCTGGCGCTCATCGCGCTGCACCTGTTCCTCATGGTGCTGCAGAAGCACACCCAGTACCCCGGTGGTGGCCGCACGGACAAGAACGTGGTGGGCTACCCGGCGGCGCCGGTGTACGTGGCCAAGATGACCGGCAACTTCTTCATCGTCGCCGGCGTGCTGACCCTCATGGGCGCCACGATGGCGATCAACAACGTGTGGAACTACGGTCCGTTCGACCCGTCGCCGGTGTCCGCCGGTGCGCAGCCGGACTGGTACATGCTGTTCCTGGAGGGCTCGCTGCGACTGATGCCTGGCCAAGGCACGGAGTGGGTCATCGGCGGGTTCACCCTGCCGCTGAACGTCCTGGTCCCCGCCGTGGTCATCCCGGGCATCCTGTTCACGTTCCTGTTCGTCTACCCGTTCCTCGAGGCACGGGTCACGGGCGACGACAAGGAGCACCACGTGCTCGACCGCCCGCGCAACAAGCCGGTGCGTACCGGTCTGGGCGTCGGCTTCCTGACGGCGTTCATCATCCTGGCCCTCGCCGGGTCGAACGACCTCATCGCCACGCACTTCGGGCTGTCGATCAACTCGATCACGTGGGTGTTCCGGTTCCTGCTCTTCGTCGGGCCGGTGTTCGCGTACTACATCACCAAGCGCATCTGCCTCGGGCTGCAGCGCAAGGACCGCGAGCTGGTGCTGCACGGCCACGAGTCGGGCCGCATCGTGCGCTTCGCCAACGGCGAGTACATCGAGGTCCACACTCCGCTCGACGAGCAGGAGCGCTGGCTGCGCGTCAACTACGAGGCGCCGGCCCCGCTGGCGATCGCCCCGAAGACGGACGCCCGCGGTGTGAAGCGCAAGGGCTACGGCTCCGACAAGCGGTGGCAGGGTCTGTCCCGGTTCTTCTACGAGGACCGCGTGGAGCCCGTCACCCCGGCGGAGGTCGAGGCCGCGCACTCGCACGGCGAGCACGACGAGCTGACCGGATCCGAGCGCCAGACCGTCGAGGCGGGCGTAGGAACCACCTCGCAGGAGCACTGAGCGACCTGCGACACCAAGCGATGGCCTGTGTCTCCCGAACCGCAGCTGCGGCCGGGGACACGGGCCATTGCCGTCCCGGCGGGCACCACACAGGCGCACGACCAGGACGGCGTCTTCCCCTGCGCACCGTCCGGTGTGCGGACCGATCCTGGAGGTACCTCAGCAATGGCTGTTTACACGCTCCCTGACCTGACCTACGACTACGCCGCGCTCGAGCCCCACATCTCGGGCAAGATCATGGAGCTGCACCACTCCAAGCACCACGCGACGTACGTGGCCGGGGCGAACACGGCTCTGGAGCAGCTCGCGGAAGCTCGCGACTCGGGCAACCTGGCCGCCGTCAACCTGTTCGAGAAGAACCTCGCGTTCAACCTCGGTGGTCACATCAACCACTCGATCTTCTGGACGAACATGGCGCCCGAGGCCGGCGGCGAGCCGACCGGCGACATCGCCGCGGCGATCGACGAGCACTTCGGCTCGTTCGAGAAGTTCAAGGCGCACTTCACCGCCGTTGCCGCCGGTGTGCAGGGTTCCGGCTGGGCCGTCCTGGCCTGGGACTCCATCGGCGAGAAGCTGGTAGTGGTCCAGCTGTTCGACCAGCAGGGCAACATCCCCTTCGCGCTCACCCCGGTCCTCATGCTGGACTGCTGGGAGCACGCCTACTACATCGACTACCTGAACGTGCGCCCGGACTACATCAAGGCGTGGTGGAACCTGGTGTCCTGGAGCAACGTCTCCGAGCGCCTGGCGCGGGCGAAGACGCAGACCGCGGGCCTCGTCGTCCCGTCGGCCTGACCAGCCGATCGGCTGACCGGCCAGCCACCTGACCTGATCCGGTGCACCTGCGGGGACGCTTCCCCGCGGGTGCACCGGATCCGTCCTGTCACGGATCGCCCGGCTAATTCGTCGTCACGGGTGGAAAGCAGCGTCCAGGTCGGTGTCTACTGGAGAGGCACGGATCGACAGGCGCGTATCTCCTACCTCGAGGTGATGACGTGGCAAAGCAGCGTCCGACCACCGCGCTCGGCAAGACCGCGGACTACCTGGACCAGCGGACCACCATCGGTGTCCTGGTCAAGGAACTCGCGCGCAAGGTCTTCCCGGACCACTGGTCCTTCATGCTGGGCGAGATCGCCCTGTTCTCGTTCATCGTGCTCATCGCCTCGGGATTCTTCCTGACGATGTTCTTCGAGCCGTCGATGGCCCTGGTGCGTTACGAGGGCGACTATCCGGCAGCGATGCACGGCCAGCTCATGTCGGCGGCGTTCTCGTCGACCGTGAACATGTCGTTCGAGGTGCGCGGCGGCATGCTCATGCGGCAGATCCACCACTGGTCGGCCCTGATCTTCGTGGGCTCGATAGTGGTGCACATGTTCCGGATCTTCTTCACCGGCGCGTTCCGCAAGCCGCGCGAGATCAACTACCTGGTCGGCCTGACCATGCTGATCCTGGCCCTGGCGGCCGGCTTCACCGGCTACTCGCTGCCGGACGACGTCCTGTCCGGCAACGGCCTGCGCATCATCGACGGCGTCGTGAAGTCGATCCCGGTGATCGGCTCGTTCGTGTCGATGATCGTCTTCGGGGGCGAGTTCCCGGGCCAGCACATCATCCCGCGGCTGTTCACCCTGCACATCTTCGTGATCCCCGGTCTGCTGATCGCGCTGATCGGCCTGCACCTGTTCCTCATGGTGTTGCAGAAGCACACGCAATACCCCGGGTCCGGCCGCACGGACCGGAACGTCGTGGGCTACCCGGCGGCGCCGGTCTACGTCGCGAAGATGACGGGCAACTTCTTCATCATCGCCGGCGTGCTCACGCTGATGGGCGCCACGATGGCGATCAACAACGTGTGGAACTACGGGCCGTACGACCCGTCGCCGGTCTCGGCGGGCACACAGCCCGACTGGTACATCTTGTTCGTCGACGGCGCGCTGCGCCTCATGCCGGGACCGGGCTGGGAGTGGGTCATCGGCGGCTACACGCTGAGCATGAACCTGCTGATCCCGGCGCTGATCCTGCCTGGCATCCTGTTCACGCTCCTGGGCGCGTGGCCGTTCCTCGAGGCTCGCGTCACCGGGGACCACCGCGAGCACCACGTGCTGGACCGGCCGCGCAACCGGCCGGTGCGCACGGGGATCGGCGTCGCGCTGTTCGTCGCGTTCGTGATCTGCGCCCTGGCTGCCACGAACGACCTGATCGCCACGCACTTCTCGCTCAGCATCTTCGCGATCACCTGGGCACTGCGCGTGCTGATCTTCGTGGGCCCGGTGTTCGCGTTCTGGGTGACCAAACGCGCGTGCCTCGGTCTCCAGCGCAAGGACCGCGAGCTGGTGCTGCACGGCCACGAGTCGGGCCGTATCGTGCGCTTCGCCAACGGCGAGTACGTCGAGGTGCACACGCCACTGGACCCGCAGGAGGTCTGGCTGCGTACCCAGCACGACGTCCCGCGGCCGCTGGAGATCAAGCCGGCCATGGACGCGCGCGGCGTCCGGCGCAAGGGCTACCGGTCCGACCGGCGCTGGCAGAAGCTGTCCGAGTTCTTCTACGAGGACCGGGTGGAGCGCGCCACGCCCGCCGAGCTCGCGGCAGCCCACTCGCACGGCAAGCACGACGAGATCGAGGCGAAGGCGCCCGCCGCCGTCACTGGGTCCGGGGGCGCGCACCGCAAGAAGTGAGTGGCGTCGGCGTCGGCCGACGCGCTCAGGCGCTGCTTGCCGGACGCCTGAGCCTGCGGCTCAGCTCCGGGCGCGTGCCTCGTTGCGCGGCCCTCACTCTGCGTTGCGTGCTGCTCAGTCGTCGAGCCCCAGTGCGAACGCCTGCTCCAGGTCCGCCTTCGAGAAGGCGCGGAACGCGATGAGGGTCTCGGTGTTCTGCACGCCGGGCACCTTGTTCACGGAGTCGGACACGACGCCGGCGAGCTGCTCGTGCTCGGGCACGCGGACGATCGCCACCAGATCGGTCTTGCCGGTCACGGAGAAGACCTCGCTCACTCCGTCGATGTTCGCGACCTCCTGCGCGACCTCGGGAATGCGGGACGTCTCGGCATCGATGAGGACTATCGCGGTCAGCATGCCGTCATCGTATCCACGCCCGCGCCGGAGGTGAGAGCGGGCGCGCGTTCATCAGGACACCGCCAGCTCGACCTGCACCCGGTCGCTCACCCACGCGAGGTCCGCGTGTGCCCCCGCCGCGCGTACCGGGCACGCCCACGTGTCGCTGAGGTGGACCAGCCGCACGCCGGGGGAGTCGAGCCACGCCAGCAGCAGGTCGGTCTCCTCGGGGTGTGCGGCGGGCGCCGGCGCGACCGGCGGTTCGACGTGCTCCGCCGTCGTGCGTAGGGCGGAGACCAGGGGGAGGGGACTGGCGCCGGGTGCCGAGACGTCGGTGGCGGCGAGCCGGCCGTGCTTGATCACCACGATCTCCCAGCCGCCGGGCTTGCCCGGGGCGTCGCCGATGCCGGACGGGCGGGCCGCCACGAGCTCGGCGCAGCGCGCCAGGGGGTCCAGCCGCTGGGCCCGGTGGGCGCCCGAGACGAAGGCGCGCAGCCGCCGCGTGACCTCGCCCGCCTCCTCGTACCGCTCCTGGTGGGCGAGCGTCGCTATCCGGTCGGAGAGCGCGCGCACCACCGGGGCGGGGTCACCGGTCAGGGCGCTGCGGGCGGCGTCGGCCACGTCGTCGTACGACGTGTCGGGGCCTTCCGTGGCCACGCACGGGGCGGAGCAGCGGCCCATGCCCGCCAGGGCGCACGGGCTGCCGGCCTGCTTGGAGACCAGCGGGATGCGGGCGGCGCACTGGCGCAGGTTCAGGGCGTCGTGCAGGGCGTGTACGGCCTCCTGTGCTGTGCGCCGGGACCCGAACGGCCCGATGTGCGCGGCACCCGCGACGACGCCGCCCACCACCGACAGGCGCGGGTATGCCTCGTCCGTGAGACGCACCCACGAGTGCCGCTCGGGGAACTTCGAGCGCCGGTTGTAGCGCGGCGCGTGCTCGGTGATCAGCCGCAGCTCGCGCACCTGCGCCTCCAGCGGGGTGGCGCACGCGACGGGCGTGACCCGCTCGGCGATGCGGACCATCTCCGTGATCCGCTTCCGCTTCTCGGCGGCGGTGAAGTACGACCGCACCCGCTTGCGGATGTTGACGGACGTGCCTACGTACAGCACCTCGTCGCCCGGGCCGCGGAAGAGGTAGACGCCGGGCGACTCGGGCAGGCCGTCGGCGAGGTGGCGCTTGCGGCGCACCTCGGGTGGCACCGGGTCGGCGGCCGTGGCGAGGTCCTCGAGGTGCGTGATGCCCATCGGGGCTAGGCGCTCGAAGAGGGCGTGCAGGACGTCGACGGTCGCGCGCGCGTCGGCCAGGGCGCGGTGCTCGGGGGAGACGGTGGCGTGGAACAGGTTCGCGAGCGTGGACAGCTTGTGGTTGGGCGCCTCGTCCCGCGTGACCAGGCGGCGGGCCAGGGGCACCGTGTCCACGACGTCGAACCCGGGCCACTCGTAGTCGAGCCGGGCGCACATCGCCTTGAGGAAGCCGATGTCGAACGGCGCGTTGTGCGCCACCAGCACCGTGTTCCGCGCGAACTCCAGGAAGCTCGGCAGCACCAGCGCGATGTCCGGCGCGGTGGCGACCATGGCGTTGGTGATGCCCGTCAGCCGCGCGACGAACGCCGGGACCGGCTGCCCCGGGTTCACCAGCGACTGGAACTCGCCCAGCACCTCACCGCCGCGCACCTTCACCGCGCCGATCTCGGTGATGCCGCCCTCTTTGGCGTTGGTCCCCGTGGTCTCGAGGTCTACCACCACGAAGGTCACGTCTCGCAGGGGCGTGCCCAGCTCCTCGAAGGTGGCCTGGTAGGCGGACGTGGTGGTGCTCACGGGGCAGAGGCTAGCCGGAGACTCTGACACGCTTGTTCGAGCCGCGCCGTCGGTCGGTGAAGGCGGCTGCTTGATCCTCCTTGCGGGTCCAGGAAGGAGTCGCGATGGGGATCAGCCGGGACGTCCGGATGGCGTGTGCCCGAGCGGCCCACCTGCCGGAGGCGCTCAGGTCCAGGTCTCGCCCGTGAGCTGTTCGTAGATCTCGACGTAGCGGGCGCGAGTCTCCTTGACCACGTCGGCCGGGATCTCCGGGCCGGGGTAGGTCCGGTCCCAGTCCTTGAGCGTCGAGGACCAGTCGCGCACGAACTGCTTGTCGTAGGACCACTGCGGCCGGCCCGGCTCGTACTCGCTCATCTTCCAGAAGCGCGACGAGTCCGGCGTCAGCACCTCGTCGGCGAGCGTGAGGACGCCGTCGGCGTCGGTCCCGAACTCGAGCTTCGTGTCGGCGATGATGACACCCCGCTCGCGCGCGATCTCGGCGCCGCGGTCGTAGATCTCGAGCGTCAGGTCGCGCAGGCGGGTAGTGGTCTCCTCGCCCAGGCTCTTGGCGATCTCCTCGACGGAGATGTACTCGTCGTGTCCCTCGTCCGCCTTGGTCGACGGCGTGAAGACGGGCTGCGGGAGGCGGTCGGCCTCGACCAGGCCAGGGGGGAACGCCACCCCGGACACGCTGCCGGAGGCGCGGTAGCTCTCCATGCCGCCGCCGGTGAGGTACCCGCGCGCAATGCACTCGACCGGCAGGATCTCCAGCCGCCTGCACCGGATGGCGCGCCCGGCCCACTCCTGCGGGACGTCCTCGCTGATCACATGGTTGGGCACCAGGTCGGCGAACTTCCGGAACCACCACAGCGAGAGCTGGGTCAGGATCGCGCCCTTGTCGGGCACGGGCGTCGGCAGCACGACGTCGTACACCGACACGCGGTCGGAAGCCACCAGAATCACATCGTCGCCGTCCGCGTAGACCTCGCGAACCTTGCCCTTACGGATCAGTTCCACGCGGCCAAGGTTATCCCGGCACTTCGTCGACATCGACGTCGCGGACGGTGGATCGGTCTCGCTCGATGGCCAGGTCGAGCACGGCGTAGCCGTGGCCGTCGAGGTGCACGACGTCGGGTCCGCCGTCGCCCGCCTCGACCCGGCAGCCCCGGGCGACTACCTGCCGGGCGCCCGCGGCGCCGTCGAGCGGCAGGCGCACCGCCGAGCGGCCCGGGTTGAGCACTATCGCGAGGGTGCCGCCCCGCAAATAGGCCATGGGATACCCGGTGGCGAGGACCTCGACGGGCGAGGCGACGTCGAGGCGGTGGTCGCCGTGCCGCAGCGCGATGAGCCTGCGGACCAGGTGCAGCAGCGAGTCCTCGTCGTCGACCTGGCCGGCGACCGTGGGCCGGTCGGGGTCGGGGTCCTGCGGCAGGTATGTCGAAGTCGCGGGGTTGCCCGGGCCGAACGCGCCCGCGGGGAGGTCGCCCCACTGCATCGGGGTGCGCGAGCCCGCCCGGTCGTACGTCGGGCTCAGGCGGGAGCCCTCCAGGGTTGGTGTGCCCGGCACGTACCGCATGCCGATCTCGTCCCCGTAGTAGACGGACGGCATCGCCGGCCAGGTCATCGTGAGCACGTGCGCCACGCGGGCCTGCTCGGCGTCGCGCGTTCCCGCCACGAGCCGGGTGAAGTCGTGGTTCGACGTCGGCAGGCCCACCACCCCGCCACGCCCGTCGGCAGCTATGGCGTCGGCCGCGTCCCGCCAGGCGCGGACGAACGTGGCGGCGTCGCCGGTCCCGTCGTCACCCGCCCAGGCGGGCACCTCGCCCCAGGACGGGTTCACCGTCCCGGCGCCGTTGTTCCACAGCGACCGGAGCGGGAGCCCGTCGTCGTCGCCCCCGAACTGGAGGAAGAAGTCGGCGTGGAAGCCCGCCGGGACGGCGACCCGCGGGTTGCCCCACTCGCTGATCAGCACGCGCCCGGGGAAGTCGCGGTCCAGCCAGGCACGCATCTCGTGCCACAGCTTGCCCGTCTCCACGTGCCCCGGATCGTCCTTGACGAGCGACGACGCCATGTCGACGCGGAAGCCCGCCACGCCGAGCCCGAACCAGTGCGCCATGATCTCGCGCAGCGCGGCGCGGTTGGCCAGCGGCCCCGGGGCGTCGACCGGCTGACGCCAGGGCTCGGCGGGGTCGGTGCGCGCGTAGCCGTAGTTCAGCGCGGGCTGGACGGGGAAGAAGTTGGGCCGGAAGTACCCGCCCCGCGCCCCGGGCCCGGGCTGGAAGCCGTCGACGGGTACGTCGCTCCACACGAACCGATGGTCGTCCGGGTCGTCGGCCGACGCGCGGAACCACGGGTGCTGGTCGGAGGTGTGGCCCGCCACCAGGTCGAGCAGCACGGAGATGCCCCGGCGTCCGGCCTCCTCGGTGAGCTGGGCCATGTCCGCGTTCGTCCCGTAGCGCGGGGCGACGGTGAGGAAGTCCGCGACGTCGTACCCGGCGTCGGCGAACGGCGAGACGAAGCACGGGCTGAGCCAGATCGCGTCCACCCCGAGCCAGGCGAGGTAGTCCAGGCGCCCGGCGATCCCGGCGAGGTCGCCGATCCCGTCGCCGTTCGCGTCCGCGAACGACTGCGGGTAGATCTGGTACAGCACGGTGCGCCCCAGGTGGGCGGCGAGGTGCACGGCGGTGGTGGTCAACGGGCTGGCCCTTCGTAGGTGGTGCGGAAGGTCTCGGCGGGTGAGGCCGTCCGCGAACGATGCTATGCACGAGCACTGACAGACCGACGTGTCAGAGGCTCAGATCACGAGCGACCTGAGCCTCTGACACGTCCGGTGGTTACTGGAGGCCTACGGCGAACTCCTCCAGCTGCATCAGCGGGCGGACCGTCTGCTCCAGGGCGCCGGTCGAGACGTAGCGCCGGACGGCGTCGTCGGCCAGCTCGTTGCCGAGCGCGGCCATGATCATGCCCTGGTCCAGGGCCAGGTAGCGCTGGGAGACCTGGCCGCTGCGGACCGCGACGGCGTCGTAGAAGCCGCCCGGGCCGTAGGCGTCGAAGTCCCGGGAGATGGCCCGCAGGTTGGCCATCGCCTCGCCGCGGGCGTACCGCAGCGCCAGGAACGACGCGTGCGGCGTCACGACGCCGTCGCCGTACTGAGTGGGCGCGGGCGAGCCCTCGCGGCACCCCTCGTACGGCTGGTCGACGGCGGTGCGCTCCTGGTCGGTGGTGTAGCCCGGGCCGTCCAGCCCGAGCTGGTCCACGCCGTACTCGCGGTACCCGCCCGCCGGGTTGTTGGACGGCGAGAAGCCCCAGTACCCGTACCCGGCCTCCTGCATCCCGTGCTCGATCTGCCCGCGCACGTACAGCGGGTGGTTGCGGCCCCACGACCGCGGCCCCCACTTCTCCTCGGGCACGAAGAGCGGCACCATCAGCGCCTCGAACATGCTGCCGCCCCAGGTCGGGACGATCCGCATGCCGCGGTACGGCAGGGCACCCTCGAACACGGGCACCCCCAGGTGCTCGGCCCACTCGCCGACCGGCTTCGTCTCGGTCCAGTCCCAGTCGCACGTGTCGGGGAAGGTGCGGTACGTGCCGAAGTAGTGCTTGGCCGGGATCTGCCCCTCCGCGATGCCGAGGTAGGACGCGATCCGCGGCTCGGTGTTGAACGCGCCGTAGTGGTGTCCCGTGTACCAGACGTCGGCGCCCATGCCGCAGTAGTCGCCGGGGACCGGCGCGGTCTCCTGCGGGTCGGTGTCCCAGAACCCGCCCCGGATCTGGTTCTGTGCCGGGTCGTAGTAGCAGCCGAAGTTCATGCGCTCGCGGACGGCGTCCGCCTCGTCCGCCAGGGACGGCTCCGCGCGGCTCGCCAGGAGCAGGCCCGTGGCCAGCCAGCCGTTGTCGACGCTGGACAGGAACGGCTTGACGGGGTCGCCCGAGCCGGGGAACTCCAGGAGCTTGGCGCCGGTGGCCGGGTCGTACCAGTTGTAGAACATGCCGCTGGCCTCGTGCCGCTCCAGCCCGGCGACGGTGTCCAGCGTGGTCGCCATGCGGTGCCGCGCCTCGCGGGCGCTGATCAGGCCCGTGTCGCGGGCCACCACCGTGCTCCACAGGTAGGAGCCGATGTTCGTCGGCGACGTGTAACCGCCGCGGCTGCCGGGGCTCAGGTCGCCGGCGATGTTGTCGTCGGGCAGCCCCGTCTCCTCGACGACCAGGGCGTCGAACGAGCGCCACGTGTCGGCCGCCCAGGTGCGCAGCTGCCGGCGGTCGCGGACCTGGCTCGCGTTCTGGGCCTGGGCCTGGCTCGCGACGGGGTCGGGGGCCGCGGCCCGGGCCGCGCCGGTGGCGCTCGCCGGCACGGCCGTGAGCGCCAGGGCGGCGACGGCGGCCGCCGCGACCACTGTCCGGTGCCCTCTGCTGACGGGACTCCTCATGATGTGTCTCCTCTACGTCGTCGTAGTCGTGACAGTTCGTGCGGTCTGTGGGGCGGGCGGCCGCCGTCGGCCCTGCTCGGGTCAGCCGGCGGGGAGCTCGCCCGTGCGCGCGACCTTGCCGAGCCAGCCGAGGCTCGGCTTGGGCGTGCGCTCGAACGTCGTGCGGTCGACGGCGATGAGCCCGAACGTGGGCCGGAAGCCGCTCATCCACTCGTAGTTGTCGAGCAGCGACCAGTGCAGGTATCCCTCCACGCGGCAGCCGCCGGCGATCGCGCGGGCCATGCCCTCAAGGGCGCCCCGGGTGTAGTCGATGCGGCGGGCGTCGTCGGCCGTGGCCATCCCGTTCTCGGTGACGATCATCGGCACGCCGCCGGTGATGCGGTGCGTGTACTCCAGCGCCTCGCCCAGCGCCTGCGGGTAGTACTCCCAGCCGGTCAGGGTGCGCTCGACGTCGTCGGCCGGGGGGACGGGCTCGCCGTCGGCCCCGATGATGGTGCGCAGGTAGCTCTGCACGCCGACGAAGTCGTCGCCGCGCGCGACCTCGAGGAAGAAGTCCTCGCGCGGGTAGGCGTATGCGTCGCGCGCCGCATCGGCCCCGGGTGCGGCCTGGAACACCTGGTTGGCGATGGTCCACCCGGCCCGCACGTGGCCCAGGCCGTGCAGGATCTCGACGGCGCGCCGGTGCGCCGTCGCCTGGACCTCGGAGGCCGCCTGGTCCGGGGCGGCGAGCCCCGCGGCGTCGAGGTTGGTGCGCCGGCTCGCGCCGAGCATCATCGAGGTGATGTTGGGCTCGTTGATCGTGACGACGTGGCCGACGTCGCCCAGGATCGACGTCGCCGTCTCGACGTAGCGGCTGAACGCGTCGACGGCGTCGGGCGCGAACCAGCCGCCGCGCTCGGCGAACCATCGCGGCAGCGTGAAGTGCAGCAGGGTGACCATCGGCGTCACGCCGGCCTCGAGGCACGTGTCGATCATGCGCCGGTAGTGCGCCAGCTGGGCCCGCGAGATCTCGCCCTCGGCGGGCTCGATGCGCGCCCACTCGATCGAGAAGCGGTACGCGTTCAGGCCCGCGTCCGCGAGCAGGCGGACGTCCTCGGGGTAGCGGTGGTAGCTGTCGACGGCGTCGCCGGAGCTCTCCGCGCACAGTGTCCCGGCGACGTGCTCCTTGGCCCACCAGTCGCTGTTGACGTTGCCGCCCTCGATCTGGTGTGCGGCGGTCGAAGCACCCCACAGGAAGTCGGGCGCGGTGGGCAGCGTGATCTGTTCGGTCACGGAAAAACTCCTCGGGTGGTGCGGTTCGGTGCTCCGGGCGGAGCCGGGACGACGGCGGCTACTTGAGCCCGGTGGTCGAGATGCCCTGCACGATGTGCCGCTGCAGGACGAGGAAGACGATGAGGATGGGCAGCACGATGACGGTCGCGCCCGCCACCAGCAGGCCGTACTGCACGGTGTTCTGGCCCGTGGAGTACAGGGCGAGCGCCACGGGCAGCGTGTACTTGTCGGCGGACTGCACGGCGACCAGGGGCCACAGGAAGTTGTTCCAGGAGCCGAGGAACGTCAGGATGCCGAGCGTCGCCAGCGCGGGCTTGGTCTGCGGCAGGACTATGCGGAAGAACGTGCGGAACTCGCCGGCCCCGTCGACGCGCGCGGCGTCGAGCAGCTCGTCCGGGATGTCGAGCATGAACTGCCGCATCAGGAACACGCCGAACGGCGCCGCCAGGAACGGCAGGACGAGCGCCGCGTAGGTGTTGATGAGGTCCAGGTTGGCCACGAGCACGAAGAGCGGCACGAACGTGACCATGCCCGGGACCATCAGCGTGCCCATGACCAGCGCGAAGAGGATGCGGCGGCCGGGGAAGTCGAGCTTTGCCAGGGCATAGCCGACCATCGCGCTGAACAGGACCGACCCGACGGTCACGACCAGCGCGACGACCACCGAGTTGACGAAGTACCGCGGGAAGTTCAGCGAGGCGAACAGCTCGGTGTAGTTCGTCCACGTGAACTGCTCGGGGAACAGCGTGGGCGGGAACTGCCGGATCTCGCCCTCGGGCTTGACCGATGACACGACCATCCACAGCAGCGGGCCGACGGAGGCCACGAGGCCGACCAGGAGCGCGACGTTGAGGAGGATCGAGCGCGGCGTAAACCGGCGCTTGCGGGTCACGTCGGTGCCGGTCGTAGCGGTGCCGAGCATGCGGGAGGTGGCGGTGGCGGCCATCACTTCTCCGTCCGGAGCAGGCGGAACTGGAGGTAGGACAGGATCACGATGGCGATGAACAGCACGTAGCTCATCGCTGCCGACAGGCCGTAGTTCCCGAACCCGAACTGGTTGAAGATCTCGTACGCGACCGAGTTGGTGGCGCCCAGCGGGCCGCCCTGCGTCATCACGAACGGCTCCTCGAAGAACTGCAGGTAGCCGATGCCGGTGATGACGGCGCAGAACAGCAGCGTCGGCCGCAGCAGCGGGACCGTGATGGACCGGAACTGCCGCACGGCGCCGGCCCCGTCGATGGCCGACGCCTCGTACAGGTCGCGGGGGATGCCCTGCAGCCCGGCCAGCAGGATGACCATCGAGTACCCGACGTTGCGCCAGGTGGCCATCATGATGAGCGAGGGCATCGCCCAGACCGGGTCGGTGAGCCAGCGCGGCCCCTCGATCCCGATCACGCCGAGCAGCGAGTTCACCAGCCCGAAGTCGGGCTGCAGCAGGAACCGCCACACGACCGCCACCGCGACGATCGAGGTCACGACCGGCGCGTAGAACCCGACGCGGAACACGGACCGGAACCACGCCAGGCCCGAGTTCAGCAGGACCGCCAGGAGCAGCGCCATCGCGAGCGTGAGCGGCATCGCCACGCCGACGAAGTAGAGCGTGTTCCCGGCGGCCTGCTGGAACTTCGGGTCCGCGAGGACCTCGACGAAGTTGTCGAACCCCACGAAGTTCACGGCCAGGGGCGTCCGGAGGTCGGCCCCGTGCATGTCGGTGAACGCCATGTACAGGGACGACGCCACCGGGACCAGCATGAACACGGCGAACAGCACCGTGAACGGCAGCGCGAAGCCCCAGGCGGCGAGGCCCGTGCGGCGGCGGCGTGCGGAGGTACGCCGCACCGGCACGGTCCCCGACGGGACGGACGCGGACGGGACGGTCGCAGTGGGGGCGGCCACGGGTCAGTCCAGACCCGTCCCGATCGAGGTGGCCGCTTCCTGCATCTGCGCGGCGGCGTCCTCCGGGCTGAGGTCGCCCGCGATCACCTGCTCGATGATGAGGTCGATCTCGTGCTCGATCTCGGACCAGGTCGGGATCGCGGGGGTCGACCGCGCGGTCTCCAGCACGTCCTGGTAGACGGCGACGGCGTCGTCGTCGGCCAGGGCCGGGTCGTCCCAGGAGGCCTGGACGGCCGGCAGGTCGTTCGAGATCCCGAACCAGCCGACCTGGGTGGCCGGGTCGGTGGCGAACTGGACGAACTTCCACGCGGAGTCGGGGTTGGCGGCGTCGGCCAGGACGGCGAGGTTGGAGCCGCCGATGAAGGACGCCGTCGTCTCGTCGGCGGGCAGCGGCACCACGCCGAACTTGTCGGCGAAGTCGTCGCCCGCGGTGGTCAGCAGGTTCGCGCGCTCCCACGGGCCCGAGACGAATGAGCCGAGCTTGCCGTCGACGAAGTTCTGCACCTTCTCGTCCTCGACGAGCACCTGCGGGGCGAGCCCGTCGCGCATGAACGAGGAGTAGTACTCGAGCGCCTTGACCTGGGCTTCGTTGTCGAGGGTGAACTCGCCGGCGTCGTCCAGGATCTCGCCGCCCGCCTGCCAGTAGAACGGGAAGTACATCAGGGCGGTGGAGTTGCCGCGGGTCTGCAGCGCGATGCCGTGGTCGGCCCCGGCGTCCTGCAGCCCGGCCGCGAAGGCGGTCAGGTCCGCCCAGGTCTCCGGAGCCTCCAGGCCGGCCTCCTCAGCGAGGTCGGTGCGGTAGTACAGGACGCGCGTCTCGACGTACCAGGGCACGCCGTAGGAGGTCCCGTCAACCACCGTCGTGTCCCAGGCACCCGGGAAGAACGCCGCCGAGTCGATGTCCTCCGGGGTGGCGGCGAGGCCGTCGAGCCCCACGAAGCCGCTCATGAGCGTGGTGCCGACCTGCATGACGTCGGGCACCTCGCCGGTGGCGATGGCCGTGTTGATCTTCTCGGTGGACGACTCCCAGGGGACCGGCGTGACGTTCACCGTGACGTCCGGGTTGTCGGCCTCGAACTGCTCGGCGAGCTCGGGCAGCAGCTCGCCCTCCGTGCCCATGGCCCAGACCTCGACGGTGCCGGTGGCGGGGCCCTCCGAGATGGTGCTGGAGCTGTCTGCTGTGGTGCCGGCCTCGTCGCTGCGTCCGCAACCCGTCAGGGCGAGGGCCAGCGTGAGGGTCGACGCCGTCGCCGCTGCGGCGAGGCGAGGGGTCCTGTTCACGATCACTCCTTTGTTGATCTGCTGCCCGAAATTTCGAAGTAGAATCTCGGAAAGACCCGGGGAGGTTAGACGGGCCGCAGGGCCGTGTCAATGGGGGCCCAGGCCGGGTTGCCAGGAGGCCCAGCGAGTTCCGCTACGCTCCTGATTTCGGAAAATGCCTGCTCACCGACGTCGACGGAGGACCAATGACCCAGGACCGGCCGCGCATCCCGCTCGCGATAGTTGCCGCTGAGGCGGGCGTCTCTGTCCCCACGGTCTCCAAGGTCCTCAACACCCGGCCCGACGTCGCCGGCGCGACCCGCGCCCGGGTCACCGAGGTGCTGGAACGGCACGGCTACGTGGTCCGCCCACGGTCGGCGAAGCCCACGGGCATGATCGACGTCCGCATCGTCGACTTCGAGGGGACGTGGTCCGAGGCCGTCGTGCGCGGCGCCGTCGCCGGCGCGCGGCGGCTCGGCCTCGACGTGGTCCTGGCGGTCGAGCCCGACCCCGACGACTGCAGCTCCTGGGTGCGGCACGCCCTGGAGCGCGGCACCGACGGCCTGGTCAGCATCGTCGCCGTGCCCGACGCCGAGGCGCGGCGCGCGCTGGAGGACACCGGCACGCCGCTCGTCGTCGTCGACCCGCGGCAGCGGCCGCCCGAGGGGATGCTCAGCGTCGGGGCCACCAACTTCCAGGGCGGGCTCGAGGCGACGGCGCACCTGCTGTCCCTCGGCCACCGGCGCATCGCCACCATCACCGGGGCGCTCGAGCAGGACAACGCCATCGCGCGGCTCGGGGGCTACCGCGCGGCGCTGATCCAGGCCGGCGCCCCCACCGACGACGAGCTCGTGTACGTGGGCGCGTACGGCGTCACCTCCGGGTACGAGGGCGCCCAGCGCCTCATGAGCCTGGACGACCCGCCCACGGCGATCTTCGCCAGCAGCGACGACACCGCCCTGGGAGCGCTGCGCGCCCTGCGGGAGGCCGGCCTGGTGGTGCCCCGCGACGTCTCGCTCGTCGGCTTCGACGACCTGCCGATCGCCCCGTGGATCGACCCGGCGCTCACCACCGTGCGCCAGCCGCTGGCGGAGATGGGCGCCACCGCCGTCGACCTGGTGCACCGGGCCCGCACGGCCAGCGGTCACACCCTCCGCACCGAGCTGGCGACCACCCTGGTGCAGCGCGCCTCGACCGCCCCGCCGCGGGGGGCTTGAAGTCGGCAGTCTCCCGTGATGTCGGCAGCTGGCACCGAGGTCGGTCCAGGCCTGAGCCGACTTCGGTGCCAGCTACCGACCTCGCTTTGTGCAAGCTGCCGGCCTTGCTGGGCAAGCTGCCGACCGTTCAGGGCGGGGTCAGTGCGGGAGGGGTCAGTGCCGGGACTTGCGCTGCGGGCGCTGGGGCTTTTCGACCTCTGGGAGCGGGAGGCCGCCGGGGCCCTCCTCGGCCGCGGGGGGCAAGGGTTCGCCGCGGCCCAGACGCTCCTTGGCGCTGGCCGCGTACGCGTCCACGTACTCCTGGCCGGACAGCGCGAGGATCGCGTACTGGATCTCGTCGGCGACGGCGCGGAGCACGAACTTGTCGGTCTCCATGCCCTTGTACCGGCTGAAGTCGAGGGGTTCGCCGATCACGGCGCCGAGCGGCATGAAGGTGGGCAGGCCCCGTCCGGGCGGCTGGGCGACGTCGGTGTCGACCATGGCGACGGGGATCACGGGGGCACCCGACTCGAGCGCCATCCTGGCCACGCCCGTCTTCGCCTTGTAGAGGCGGCCGTCGGGGCTGCGGGTGCCCTCGGGGTAGATGCCGAACAGGGTGCCCTCGCTCAGCACGCGCAGGCCGGTGCGCAGCGCGGCCTCGCTGGCTGCGCCGCCGGAGCGGTCCACGGGGATGACGCCGATGCCCGTCATGAACCAGGCGACGATCTTGCCCTTGAGGCCCTTGCCCGTGAAGTAGTCGGACTTGCCGAGGAAGGTCACCCGGCGCGGGATCAGGAGCGGCAGGATGAACGAGTCGATCACCGCCAGGTGGTTGCTGGCCACGATCGCCGCGCCAGTGCGCGGCACGTTCTTGCCGCCGATGACCCACGGCTGGTACGCGAGGCGCAGCAGCGGGCCGACCAGCAGGTTCCTCATCACCCAGTAGAACAAAATTCCTCCTCAAGACCCGACCCCGCGGGCCTCCTGACGACAATAGAGTGTGCCCATGGCCGCATCGAACACCGACGACCGAGACGACGACGTGCCCGGCGACACCCCACGCGAGCTGGGCGACGACGACGTGGCATCGCGCTGGGCCGACATCGTCGCCACGCTCGGCGACATGGACGTCTCTCGGACCGACGGCGAGACCGCCGGCAGGGAGAAGCCCGCCGAATCTTCTCAGACATCGCGGCCCGATGACGAGAGCAGCGACGACGGCGGCGCTCGCGCGCGGACGGACAGCGACGCGGTCGGTGGCTGGACGGACGGCGGCTGGGCGGCCGGCGACCTGACGACCGGCGGCCGGACGGGGGACCTGTCCGACGGCGAGCCGGAGCCCGGGGCGCGCGCGAACCAGCCCACCGGCCCGCGCGACTGGCCGCTGTCGCCCGACGCCGAGGCGCTCGAGGAGGCCGACTCGCACTTCACGCCGCCGGAGCCCCCGCCGCTGCTGTCCCGCGACCCGCTGCTGACGATGGCGTGGAGCTTCGTCGTCGGCGTCCCCGTGCTCGCGGTGATCGGGATGATCGTGTCGGCGGCGGTGCCGTCCATCGCGATTCCCCCGCTGGCCGGGCAGATCGGCCTCGGCCTGTTCGTCGCAGGCCTGGGCGTGCTGATCTGGCGCATGCCGCACCAGCGGGACCCGGACGACGACGGCCCGGGCGCCGTCGTCTGACCCGGAGCGGAACCGCAGGACCAAGGCTCGTCCGAGCCCCATACGTGTCGGACGTTCAGTTCACCCGAGTGATCTGAGCGTCCGACACGTCTGACAGGCCTGGGCCGGCGGCGGGCTAGCGCCGGGCCAGGTCCGCCGCGCCCACGATGCCCGCCTCGTTGCCGTGCTCGGCCAGCTCGATCTTTGCCACGGGCCGGTGGCCCATCGCGGACAGCTGGGCCTCGAAGCCGCGGCGCACCGGGCCGAGCAGCAGGTCGCCGGCCGCGCCGACGCCGCCGCCGATGACGATGAGCTCGGGGTCGAGCAGGGCCGCGACCGACGCGGAGCCCTCGCCGATCCAGCGGCCGAGGGTCGCGAGCAGCTCGATCGACAGCTCGTCGCCCTCCTGGGCGGCCTCGGTCACCATCTTGCCCCGGATCTTCTCCGGGTCGCCGCCGGCGAGCTCCAGCAGGCGGCCGGCTTGGTCCACCCGGGCGACGGCGGCGTGCTGGGCGTCGCGCTCCAGAGCGCTGCCCGACGCGTACTGCTCCCAGCAGCCCTCGTGGCCGCAGCCGCAGTAGTGCCCCTCGGGCACGACGCGCATGTGCCCGACCTCGGCGGCCATGCCCCACTTGCCGCGCACGAGCTCCCGCTCGGAGATGACGGCGCCGCCCAGGCCGGTGCCGACCGTGAGCATCAGCATGTCGGTGGCCTCGCGGCCCGCGCCGAACCGGAACTCGGCCCAGCCCGCGGCGTTGGCGTCGTTCTCCACCACGATGGGTACGTCGGACTCGACGAGCTCGGCCACCTTCGCGGCCAGCGGGTACTCGCGCCAGGCGATGTTGGGGGCGAAGTTCACCGAAGTCCGGTCCGGGCTGACGAAGCCGGCGGCGGCCAGGCCGATCGCGCCCACCTCGTGCTCCTTGACGAGCTCGTTGCACGCGTCCGCGATGGCCTTGTCGATGTGCGCGACGTCGTCGGCGTCCGTCTCCCGGCGCACCTGGGCGAGGATCTTGCCCTCCTCGTCGACGACTCCCACAGCGATCTTGGTGCCGCCGATGTCGACCCCGATGGCGTGCATTCGTCCTCACGTTCTCTCGTTGCGCGACGGTCACGCGGACCGTCGAAGGGGAGGTTGCACCGAGCAGGTGCGCACACCCAGGGTAGCGACCGCGCGGGATGCAACACGCGGCGTCCGTTTCCCGGTATCTTTGCAGGCACGGTCAGTACTGCCACTGGAGTCAGAATGGACGAGATCTTCAGCCCGATCCTCATCGAGCTGCCCCCCACCTCCAATCTCAACGACGTGCTCGCTGAGCGGGTCGGCAAGGGTGCCGACAAGCCGATGATGGAGGTTCCCGCAGGCAAGGGCGAGCCCTGGCGGGTCGTCTCGGCCGGCGAGTTCGACGCCCAGGTGGTCGCTGTGGCGAAGGGCCTCGTGGCCCGCGGGATCGAGCCCGGCGACAAGGTCGGCATCATGTCCCGTACCCGGTACGAGTGGGCGGTGCTGGACTTCGCGGTCTGGGCCGCCGGCGCGGTGCCCGTCCCGGTCTACGAGACGTCCTCGGCCGAGCAGGTCGAGTGGATCCTGTCCGACGCCGAGGTGAAGCTGGTCTTCGCCGAGAGCGCCGCCAACGCCGCCACCGTCGACGAGGTGCGCGACAACACCCCGCTCGTGGCCGAGGTGCTCGTCATCGACGCCGGCGCGCTGGACGCGGTGGCGGCCAGCGGCGTGGACGTGCCCGACGCCGAGATCACCCGCCGTCGGGCCCTCGCGGACCTCGACGACCTCGCCACGATCATCTACACCTCGGGCACCACCGGTCGCCCCAAGGGCGCCGAGCTGACGCACCGCAACTTCGCGTCGCTCGCCGTCAACGCCGTCGAGGCCGTGCCGGAGGTGTTCGCCAAGGACGGCGGACGCACCCTCCTGTTCATCCCGATGGCGCACGTGTTCGCGCGGTACATCCACGTGCTCGCGGTGGCGGGCGGCGTCGTCACCGGGCACTGGGGCGACACGTCGACGCTGGTCGACGGCCTGGGCGAGTTCAAGCCCACCTTCATCCTCGCGGTGCCGCGGGTGTTCGAGAAGGTCTACAACACTGCCGAGCAGACGGCGGCCGCCGGCGGCAAGGCGAAGATCTTCCACTGGGCCACGGCGACGGGTATCGCGTGGTCGCGGGCGCTGGACACGCCGTCGGGCCCGGGGCTGGGCCTGCGGCTGCAGCATGCGGTCGCCAGCGCGCTGGTGTTCTCCAAGCTGCGCGCCAAGCTGGGCGGCCAGGCGGAGTTCGCGGTGTCGGGCGGCGGGCCGCTCGGCGAGCGCCTCGGCCACTTCTACCGCGGCCTGGGCCTGAAGGTGCTCGAGGGCTACGGCCTCACGGAGTCCACGGCCCCGACCAGCGTGAACCGCCCGACGGCGACGAAGATCGGCTCGGTCGGCCTGCAGCTTCCGGGCTGCGCCGCCAAGATCGCGGAGGACGGCGAGATCCTGCTCAAGGGTCACCACATCTTCCGGGCGTACCACAAGAACGAGGCCGCCACGGCGGAGTCGTTCACCGAGGACGGCTGGTTCCGCACCGGCGACCTGGGCGTGCTGGACGGCGACGGGTTCCTCACGATCACCGGCCGCAAGAAGGAGATCATCGTCACGGCGGGCGGCAAGAACGTGGCGCCGTCGAACCTCGAGGACCGCATCCGGGCGCACGCGCTGGTCAGCCAGTGCGTCGTCGTCGGCGACAACAAGCCGTTCATCGGGGCGCTCATCACGCTCGACGCCGAGGGCCTGCCCGGCTGGCTGAAGATGCACGGCAAGCCCGCGCTGTCCGTGGACGAGGCCAGGAAGGACCCGGACGTCCTGGCGGCCCTGGACGGCGCGGTGCAGCGCGCCAACAAGGCGGTCTCGAAGGCCGAGTCGATCCGCAAGTACACCGTGCTGGCGGGCGACCTGACGATCGAGAACGGGTACCTCACGCCGAAGCAGAGCGTGAAGCGGGCGGTGTTCCTGAAGGACTTCGACGCCGACGTCGAGCGCCTGTACGCGGACAAGAACAAGGAGAGCCTGCACCTCATCGGCTGAGCCGTCGGCCGGCGGGGCTCCAGGTTCGGTCGGTTGGCGGGGCTCCGACTTCGGTCGGTTGCTGGGTGAGGTGGTGTGACATCGGTCGGTTGCCTTGAGATCGGTCCAACGGCGGACCGATCTCAAGGCAACCGACCGATCTCATGTCCGGACCGGGTGCACCTGACCGATCTCGTTCGGCTGAGCGGTCGCGCCTTGCCCCTGTTACTCAGTCGTGAGCGTGATCCAGGTGTCCGGCGGCACGTCCGGCAGCCCCGGCACGGCGCGGTGCTCCTCGGTCCACGCCTGCCCGACGGCGTCCGTGGCCACCGCCCGCCAGAAGCGCACCGCCGGCGGGTTGGCGTCCTGGAACGCGACCTCCCACCGGCCGGGGAAGCTCGCCAGCACGTGCGCCGCGAGCTCGCGCCCGACGCCGGTCCGCCGGGCCCCGCGCACCACGAAGAACGAGCTGAGCACGCGGGTCGGGCCGTCGAGCCCGCGCACCAGCGCGAACCCGACGGGCGACGGCGGGGCGCCGTCGGCGGGCTCCAGGTGCGCGAGGACACCACGCCAGGCCGGGTCGGTGAACGCCGCGTCCAGCCGTTCGCGCCGGAACTGTCCGCTCGGGTCGGGGAGCGCGCCCGAGACCTCGGACATGTCGTGCCGGAACAGGAGCCAGAGCCGCTCCAGGACGGGGCGGTCGGCGGGTGTCGTGGGCCGGATCGTCAGCCGTGCGGTGGGGAAACCGTGAGAGTTCGTCATAACAGAAAGCCTCCCGGGCCACTAGGCGCCGGGAGGCTCGCCGACATTCTCGCACGAGTCGGGCACGGTCCGACAGGGTGCTCATTCACCGGACGTGCCGGGCAGTGTCGCCGGCCGTCAGTAGGATGACGACGAAGGGTGCCACGCGGGCGATCGCCGGCCGTGGCGCCGCGAAATTTCCCTGATGAGAGGTGCTCCTCCGATGGCTGTTCGTCGTGTGGCCCTGCTGACCGCCGGCGGCTTCGCGCCCTGCCTGTCGTCGTCGGTCGGCGGTCTGATCGAGCGTTACACCGAGCTCGACCCCGAGATCGAGATCATTGCCTACCTGCACGGCTACCACGGCCTGCTGACGGGCAACAAGATCGAGATCGACGACGAGGCTCGCAAGCAGGCTCACGTCCTGCACAAGTTCGGCGGCTCGCCGATCGGCAACTCGCGCGTGAAGCTGACCAACGTCAAGGACGCGGTCAAGCGCGGCCTCGTGCAGGAGGGTCAGGACCCGCTGCACGTCGCCGCGGAGCAGCTCAAGGCCGACGGCGTGGACGTGCTGCACACCATCGGTGGTGACGACACCAACACGACGGCCGCCGACCTCGCCGCCTACCTGCACGAGAACGGCTACGAGCTGACCGTCGTGGGCCTGCCCAAGACGATCGACAACGACGTGGTGCCGATCAAGCAGTCGCTGGGCGCGTGGACCGCCGCCGAGGAGGGTGCGAAGTTCGCGGCCAACGTCATCGGCGAGAACCGCGTGGGCCCGCGCATGCTGATCGTGCACGAGGTCATGGGCCGCCACTGCGGCTGGCTGACCGCGGCCACGGCGCAGTCCTACCGCGGCTGGCTCGACGAGCAGGAGTGGGCACCGGCCCTGGGCCTGTCGCGCGAGCGCTGGGACGTGCACGCGGTGTTCCTGCCCGAGCTCGAGATCGACCTGGAGGGCGAGGCCAAGCGCCTGCGCGGCGTCATGGACGAGATCGGCAACGTCAACATCTTCCTGTCGGAGGGTGCGGGCATGCACGAGATCGTGGCCCAGCTCGAGGCGGCGGGCGAGACCGTGGAGCGCGACCCGTTCGGGCACGTGAAGCTCGACACGATCAACCCTGGTCAGTGGTTCGCCAAGCAGTTCGCGGAGAAGCTGGGCGCCGAGAAGGTCATGGTCCAGAAGTCGGGCTACTTCTCGCGCGCCGCGGCCGCCAACTCCGAGGACCTGCGCCTCATCAAGTCGATGACCGACTACGCGGTCGAGTGCGCGCTGCGCGGCGAGTCCGGCGTCATCGGCCACGACGAGGAGGACGGTGACCGGCTCAAGGCCATCGCGTTCCCGCGCATCGCCGGCGGCAAGGCGTTCGACGTCTCGCAGGAGTGGTTCGGCCAGATCCTCGCCGAGATCGGCCAGCCGCTCGTGCCGGCCGCTCCCGCGGAGCACTGAGCACCGTGCGGGCACCACTGGCATCGCTGGTAGCACCGGCACCGCGGACGGTGGGGCGATGAGCACCGTCGCCGACCCGGCCGAACGCGCCGCCGGTCCGGCGGGGCTGGACCACTACCGCACGCTGGAGGCGCGCCAGCAGCCCACGTGGCCGGACCCGGCCGCGCTGGCGGCCGCCACCGGCCGCCTGGCCCAGGCCGCGCCCATCGTGGTGCCCGCACAGGCCGACACCCTGACCGAGCGGCTCGCCGCCGCCGGCCGGGGCGAGGCGTTCCTGCTCCAGGGCGGGGACTGCGCGGAGACGTTCGCCGAGGCGAACGCCGACCGCATCCGCAACAAGATCCGCACCATCCTCCAGATGGCGGTGGTGCTCACCCACGGCGCGAGCACGCCCGTGGTGAAGATGGGCCGCATGGCCGGCCAGTACGCCAAGCCGCGCTCCAGCGACACCGAGACGCGCGACGGCGAGACGCTGCCCGCCTACCGCGGCGACATGATCAACGGCTTCCCGTTCACGCCGCAGGCCCGGATCCCCGACCCGGAGCGGCTGGAGCATGCCTACCGCATCTCGTCGGCGACGGCCAACGTCGTGCGGGCCTTCACGCAGGGCGGTTTCGCCGACCTGCGGCAGGTGCACGAGTGGAACCGCGGCTTCATGAGCAACCCCGCCTACGCGCGGTACGAGAAGACGGCGGACGAGATCGACCGGGCCATCCGGTTCATGCACGCGTGCGGCGCCGACTTCGACGCGCTGCGCTCCGTCGAGTTCTTCCTGAGCCACGAGGCCCTGGTGCTCGACTACGAGAGGGCGCTGACCCGCACCGACCAGCGGACCGGCAACGCCTACGACACCAGCGCGCACTTCCTGTGGATCGGCGAGCGCACACGTCAGCTCGACGGCGCCCACGTCGACTTCATGTCCCGGATCGCCAACCCCATCGGGGTGAAGCTGGGCCCGACGACGACGCCGCACGACGCGCTGGCGCTCACCGAGCGGCTCAACCCGGACAACGTGCCCGGCCGCCTCACGTTCATCACGCGCATGGGCGCCGGCCGGGTCCGGGACGTGCTGCCGTCCATCGTCGAGTCCGTGACCTGGTCCGGCGCGAACGTCACGTGGGTGACGGACCCGATGCACGGCAACACGATCACCTCGGACAGCGGCTACAAGACCCGCCGGCTGACGGACGTGCTCGACGAGGTGGCCGGGTTCTTCGAGGTGCACAGGTCGCTGGGCACCGTCCCGGGCGGGCTGCACATGGAGCTCACGGGCGACGACGTCACCGAGGTGCTGGGCGGAGCCGAGGAGATCTCCGACGCCGGCCTCGCGCTGCGCTACGAGACCCTCGTCGACCCCCGCCTGAACCACCAGCAGTCGCTGGAGCTGGCCTTCCAGGTGGCGGAGATGCTCCGCCGGTGACCCGCCTGGTCAGAGCAGCGTCTGTGCCACTCGGCGGACGGCGGCGCGCTTGCCGTTGACCAGGGCGTCCACCGGCCGCTCGCCGAGCTCGTCGTTCGGCGTGAACAGCCACTCGAGGATCTCCTCCTCGGTGAACTGGGCGTCGGACAGCACCATGACGGTGCCGCGCAGGGTGGGGATGATGCCGGGGCGGCCCTCGACGTCGGGCAGCACGAACCTGGCGGGAACCTGGAAGACCTTGGGGTTGCCGCGCTTGATGCCCACGATCTGCCGGTCGCGGACCATGCCGCGGGCCTTGCCGACCTCGATGTCGAGGATCTCGGCAAGGTCGACCAGGTTCAGCCATTCGCCCACGAGGGTGTCAAGATCAGTCACGGGAGAAGCGTAGGCGACCGGGCACGGAACCGGGACACGGCAACGATCCGGCAACAGCCCGTCGTCCGCTATGCACCTTTCACCCAGCGCGTCGGTGGTCACCCGTACACTCCCACCCGTGGCTCAGGTGACGGCAGACCCCCTCATCGGCCGCCTGGTCGACGGGCGGTACGAGATAGTCGCGCGCGTGGCGCGCGGAGGCATGGCCACGGTGTACCGGGCGCACGACAGGCGCCTGAACCGTGAGATCGCCCTCAAGGTGATGCACCCGCACCTCGCGGAGGGGGAGCAGGCGGCGAGCTTCCGCGAGCGCTTCGAGCGCGAGGCGCGCTCGGCGGCCGGCCTGCAGCACCACGGCGTCGTCGCGGTCTACGACCAGGGCACCGACGGCGACATGCGCTACCTGACCATGGAGTACGTGCCGGGCACCAACCTGCGCCAGCTCATCCGCGACGGCGACCTCACGCTGCGCCGGTCGTTCGCGATCCTTGATGTCGTGCTGTCGGCGCTCGCCGCCGCGCACGCCAAGGCGATCGTGCACCGCGACATCAAGCCGGAGAACGTGCTGCTGGAGGAGGGCACGGGTCGCCCCAAGGTGGCGGACTTCGGCCTGGCCCGCGCCATCTCCGAGGTGTCGAACACGACGACGGGCACCGTGCTGGGCACGGTGGCCTACCTCGCGCCCGAGACCATCTCCACCGGGCACGTCGACAAGCGCGCGGACGTGTACGCGGTGGGGATCCTCGCGTTCGAGATGTTCACCGGCCGCCTGCCGCACGAGGGGGAGGGGCCCATCCAGGTCGCGTTCGCGCACGTCAACACCGACGTGCCGCCCGTGAGCGCGTTCGCCGGCCACCTGGGTCGCCCGCTGGACCTCCTGGTCCGGGCCCTCACCGCACGTGATCCGGACCAGCGCCCGCGCGATGCCGCGGTCGCGCTCGACGTGCTGCGGAGCACGTTCCGGCAGATCCCGAACGAGGTGCTGGACATTCCCGCCAAGGCGGCGCCGCCGCCGTCGTCGGCCGCTGTGAAGGCGGCGCGGACCGCCGTGGTGGAGCGGCCGCCGGCCGGTGGTTGGGTGGCCCAGCCGCTGCCGCCGCAGCCCCCGCCGCCGCCGCCCGCACGGCAGCCCCGGCGCGGCGGCAAGGTCCTGCTGGTCGTCGCGCTGGTCGCGGTCCTGTTCAGCGCGTGGTGGTACACGGAGCGCGGCCCGGGCGCCTACGCCGTCGTGCCCAACGGCGTCGTGGGCGTCGCCGCGGAGCAGGCCGAGGAGGCGCTGACCGGGGCCGGGTTGACCGCGTCGAGGGACCAGGAGTACAGCTCGACGGTGCCGGAGGGCGAGGTGATCTCGGCGCAGCCGGACGAGGGCCGGCGCGCGCTCCGCGACCAGCGCGTGCAGCTGGTGGTCTCGCTCGGGCCGAAGCTGGCGGAGGTACCGGCGGGGCTGGTCGGCATGCGCGAGCGGGCGGCGCGGCTGGCCCTGCGGGGTGTTGGCCTGACCGAGATCGAGGTCTCGCGGGAGTACTCCGCGGACGTCGCGCGCGGGGAGGTCATCTGGGCCTCCGTCCGGGAGGGCACCAGGGTCCCGACCGACGAGACCGTCCGGCTCACCGTCTCGGACGGGCCGCCGCCAGTGACCGTGCCGGAGGTGGCGGGCCTGGCGATCGGCGACGCCACCGACGCGCTGGCCGCCGAGGGGTTTGACGTGGCGCGGGAGGACCGGTTCGACGAGAAGGCGCCGGTCGGGACGGTGATCGGGACCGACCCGGGTGGCGGCGAGGGCGCCGAGCAGGGCGGCACGATCACGGTGGTCGTGAGCATGGGCAAGGAGGGCACGGTGCCCGACGTCACGGGGATGTCCGTCGAGGATGCCACCGACCTGCTCGAGAAGGCCGGCTACACGGTGGTGGTGCGCGGGTTCGGGGGGCTGTTCGGCGACGGCGTCATGGAGACCGAGCCGACCGCGGGGAAGAAGCTGAAGCAGGGCGGCGAGGTCACGATCTGGACCTGGTGACCTGGACCTGGTGACGGCCCGGCCCGCGCCGTAGCGGCCGGCCCGGCGGCGAGGATGAGCCGAGCCGCGGTCAGGCCGTCCGGTCGACGGCGGCGTGCGCCAGGTCGGTCAGCAGGCCCCGGCCCGGTTGGGTCAGGTCCGCCATGTCCAGCAGCGCGTGCCCGCGGACCGCGAGGTCGTCGATGAGCTGCTCGACGGCGTCCAGCGCGCCCGAGCCGATGATGACCTCGCGCACCCGCGCCACGTCGTCGTCGGACAGGTCCGGGTTGCCCAGCGCGGCGATCAGGGCCGCTGCGTCGGGGCCCTCGGCGTCCGGCAGCAGCGCCAGGGTGCGCGCGACGACCACCGTGCGCTTGCCTTCGCGCAGGTCGTCGCCCGCGGGCTTGCCCGTGACCGCCGGGTCGCCGAAGACGCCGAGCACGTCGTCGCGAAGCTGGAACGCCTCGCCGAGGGGCAGGCCCGCCGCCTCGATCCCGGCCGCCGCCTGCGCGCCCGCGCCCGCCAGCAGCGCGCCCAGCGCGAGCGGCGCGGCCACCGAGTAGCTCGCCGACTTCGCGCGCAGCACCTTCCGGGCGCGCTCCTCGTCGGAGGCGGGGTCGTGGCCCCAGGGCTCCGCCTGGACCAGCACGTCGAGGTACTGGCCCACCACCACCTCGCTCTGCATCGCGTCGAAGCGGGCACGGGCCGCCCCGGCGACGGCCGCGGGCACCAGCGCGAGTGCCGCCGACAGCTCGCGCTGGGCGGCCAGGAGCACGAGGTCGCCGAGCAGGATCGCGGCGGAGTCGCCGAACCGCACCGGCTCGCCGGCCCAGCCCGCTGCCGCATGCTTGGTGGCGAACGCGCGGTGCGCGGTGGGGCGGCCGCGGCGGGTGTCGGAGTTGTCCATCACGTCGTCGTGCAGCAGGGCCGCCGCCTGGAAGAGCTCGAGCGCGGCGCCCACCCGGACGGTGGCGGTGCGGGCGGGATCCGCGGCGTCCGCGGAGCCGCCGTGCGCACGGAAGGACCAGTAGCAGAACGCGGCCCGCAGCCGCTTGCCACCCAGGAGCAGCCCGGCCGCCTCCTCGACCATGGCCTCGGCGCTCGGGCTGATCGCGCCGGCCTCGGCCGCCAGCTCGTCGAGATGGGCGGTCACCGCGGCGTCGACGTCGGCGCGGAGGTGCTCGGCGTCGACGAGGGCTGCGGGGCTCCGGGCGCTGGTACGGGTGGGTGAGACGGACACGGCACCAGCCTATGGGGTGCGGACGGTGCCGCTGATCGAGCAGAGGCGCCGCTCGCCGTCGTCGAGCACGCCGACCAGGAGCGACTCCTGCACCTCGCCGGACTTCTCCTTGGTGATGCGCAGGAACGCGGTCTGCGCGGTGAGGCCGCTCGACTCCGGCGCGGGGATCTGCTTGAAGCCCTTGCTGGTCAGAATGTGCTCGGCCTGCGCGATCACCTGGTCCGTCGGGCGGCTCGAGGACAGGTTGAGCGTGACCTGGGTCATCGGGGTGGCCTCGGTCGTCGCGTCCTCGGGGACGGGCACGGGCTGCGCCGACGACGCGAGCAGGGTGGCGTCCTTCGGCACGGGGAAGAGGTCGGTGGGGAACCCCTGCGCGTACGTGCCCACGGCGGACGACGGGTCGAAGGTAGGCAGGTCGGCGGGCCCGCCCGCCGCCGCCCCGCTCGGCTCCCCGGTGCTCTCCGTGGTGGCGGCCGTGGCCGCCTGCTCGGACCCGCTGCCGCACCCCGCGGTCGCGAGCACCAGCCCGACGGCGGCGGCGAGCGCGGCCGCGCGGCGGGCGCTGGCGAAGTGGGGCACGTCGCACACGGTATCCGTACAGACCCTCGTGACGACAGTTCGGGGCGTTGAGCGCGACCACAGGAGATCCGTTGTCCACACGGTCCTCCTGGGCGCGCCGCCGCCCCGCCGGGGGGCTGGGATCGTCGGCATGAACCCGAAGAACAGCACCCCGAAGAACCTCGGCCGGGGGTCCGTGGTCCCGAACGCCACGGTGGTCCGCGTGGCCGGCCCCGAGGACCTCCTGGCCTACATCCCTTACCGGCTCGGCTTCGTGCCGGCCGAGTCCGTCGTCGCGGTCAGCCTGACCGGCCCGCGCCAGCGGGTAGGGCTCGTGGCCCGGGTCGACCTGGCCGACCTCCGCCTGCGGCAGCCGGGCGACCCGGACGGGCCCGACGGCGCGGCCACGGCCCGCTGGCTCACCGACCACGTGGTGGCCGACGGCGCCGACCGCGCGGTGGTGGTGCTGTACACCGCCACCGACCCGAACGCGCAGTCGGGCGCCGCGCGCCGCGCCGTGGCCCTGCTGCGGGCCCGGCTCGAACGCAAGCTCCCGGGGACCGAGGTGTGGCTCGTGTCGCCGACGGGCTTCCGCGCGCTCGACTGCGCCGACCCGATGTGCTGCCCCGCCGAGGGCAGGCCGCTGACCGCGCTCAAGGGCAGCCGGGTGGCCGCCCACATGGTGCTGGAGGGCCGCACCGTGGCCGGCACCCGCGAGGAGCGCTACGCCCTGCGGCCCGCGCCGGAAGCGGCACGGACCCAGGCGCGCCGGGCGGCCGCGCGCTGGACCGACACCTACCGGCGGCTCCTGAACCAAACCAGGTTCCCCGACGGCGGCCCGATCGACGGCGCGGTGCCGATTGGTGGCGCGGTGCCGACCGACCGCACGACGCAGCGCCGTGGTGCGGCGTTCGGCCCGCGGGCGGCCGAGGCAGCGGCCGAGCGTGCCGAGCAGGCACTGGCGGAATGGGGAGCCGAGAGCCTGGGCCTGTGGCGCTCCGCGGTGCGCGTCGCGGCCGCCGTCCGGCCCGGGCAGCCCGTGGTGCTGTCCCCGGTGGACCTCGGGAAGATCGGCGCGGCGCTCGCGGACACGCCCGTGCGGGACGCCGTGCTGCTCAGCCTGGCGCCGGGCACCGAGGAGACGGCGCTGCGCACCGCGCGGCGTGCGGCGGACGGTGACACGGACAAGGCCACCGGAGCCGTCATGGCCCGGATCGTCGACCCGGAGCAGGGCGTCCCGCCCGACGAGGACATCACGCGTGCGGCCCGTCACGTCCTGGAGGCGGTCGTCACGCACGTGCCGCGGAACCGGCGGGCTCCGGCCTACCTGCTGCTGGCGCTGGTCGCGTGGTGGCACGGCGACGGCGGGCTGGCGGCCGAGCGGGTGTCGGACGCGCTCGGGGTGGACAACGACTACCGGCTCGCGCTGCTGCTGCGCGGAGCGATAGTCGGGGGAGTCCCGCCCGGCTGGGTGCGGCGGGAGCGGGGCCTGTCCCACGGTGAGCCGGAACCGGAGGAGGCCGCCGCCGTGTGAGGCACGGCCTGGGGCGTGGTGTGGGGTAGCGTCAGTTGACATGACGATCGTCGTCGGCCACCTCGCCACACCCGAGGGCCAAGAGGCACTCAGTACCGCTGTCACCGAGGCCCGGGAGCGCAAGGCTCCGCTGGTCGTCGTCACGAGCGGAAAGCGTCCCGTCGACGAGTGCCGGGCCGAGATCGACGAGCTGGTCGGCGGCCTGGCGGCCGAGGTCGACGTGCGGGTGGAGCAGGGCACCGGCGACCTTGCCGAGGACCTGATTCGCACCGCCACGAGCACCGGCGCCGAGCTGATAGTGATCGGCCTGCGCAAGCGCAGCCCCGTCGGCAAGCTGATCCTCGGTGCAGGTGCGCAGCGGATTCTCGTCGAGGCGCCCTGCCCGGTGCTGGCCGTCAAGGTCTGATCCGGGCGGTTCCGAGCTGTTCCGAAGCTGTTCCGAGCAGATCTGAGCGGTCTCCGGCGCGGTCCGAGGCCTGGTCCAGGGCAGATTCGCGAAACCGGGAATGGTGTGGCCGTCCGGTTCGTTGACTCTTGGCACGTGAAATCAGAAAGCCCGCGGGGCAGCCTCGCCCGACGTGACTTCGCACTGACTTTGCCCATATCACCGCGTTCGTCGCGGTGTACAGGTAGGCCGACGGTACAATATATATGTTCGCCGGCGGAAGAAGAAGGTCCAGTGACGGCCCCGCCGGTGGTACACCGCCCCCTCGAATGCCGAAAGGTCGGTTTGTGGCGCCCACTCCGCTGAAAGCCCCCCAGGACATTGCTCCTGTCCCTGCACGCGACAACCTGCCCCGTGAGTTCGAGCATCCTGCCTTGCAGGAGCTCCTCGCCCGAGGCGCCGCCGACGGCTCGGTGGACGCCGAGAACTTCCGGCGTGCATGTGAGACCGCGGAGGTCGGTGACGCCAAGCGGCTCAAGGCGGTGCTGCGCGCACTGGCCAACGCCGGTGTGCAGGTCGGACTACCCACTGTGACGAAGGTGGCCGCCGCCGCGGCCACCCGCTCCACCGCGGTCGCTGCCAAGGCGCCCGCGGGCGACGCGGCCGAGAAGCCCGCTCGGCGCACCCGGTCGACGGCCGCGAAGGCCCCGGCCGCGAAGAAGCCTGCCGCTACGCGCTCCACCGCGAAGCCAAAGGACGTCGACCTGCCCGATGACGTCGACCTGGACGAGATCGACGACTTGGACGAGGAAGACACGGGCGCGCGGAAGAAGCCGGCGGCGAAGACCGCCGCCAAGAAGCCCGCCGCTCGGGGCAAGTCGAAGTACGACAACATCGAGCCCGACGGCGTCGCCGTCGAGGACCCCGAGGAAGAGACCGACTCCGGTCCCGAGATCGTCACGAAGGCGACCCGTGGCCGAGGCAGCAAGGCGGCCAAGGAGGAGAACGAGAGCTCCGGTTTTGTCGTCTCCGACACGGACGACGACGACCAGCCCGCACAGCAGGTCGTCACCGCCGGCGCCACGGCCGACCCGGTCAAGGACTACCTGAAGCAGATCGGCAAGGTCGCGCTGCTGAACGCGGAGCAGGAGGTCGAGCTCGCGAAGCGCATCGAGGCCGGCCTGTTCGCGGAGGAGCGTCTCGCCACCACGGAGTTCGACCGGGACGACAAGGACCAGCGCCGGTTCGAGCGCGACCTGAAGTGGATCGCGCACGACGGCAAGCGCGCCAAGAACCACCTGCTGGAGGCCAACCTCCGCCTCGTGGTCTCGCTGGCCAAGCGGTACACGGGCCGCGGCATGCTGTTCCTGGACCTGATCCAGGAGGGCAACCTCGGTCTGATCCGTGCGGTCGAGAAGTTCGACTACACCAAGGGCTACAAGTTCTCGACCTACGCCACCTGGTGGATCCGGCAGGCGATCACGCGTGCCATGGCCGACCAGGCCCGCACCATCCGCATCCCGGTGCACATGGTCGAGGTCATCAACAAGCTGGCCCGCGTGCAGCGCCAGATGCTCCAGGACCTGGGCCGCGAGCCCACGCCGGAGGAGCTGGCCAAGGAGCTGGACATGACCCCCGAAAAGGTGGTCGAGGTCCAGAAGTACGGCCGCGAGCCCATCTCGCTGAGCACCCCGCTCGGCGAGGACGGCGACAGCGAGTTCGGTGACCTCATCGAGGACTCCGAGGCAGTTGTGCCGGCTGACGCCGTGTCGTTCACGCTCCTGCAGGAGCAGCTGCACCAGGTCCTCGACACCCTCTCCGAGCGTGAGGCCGGCGTGGTCTCCATGCGGTTCGGCCTGCAGGACGGCCAGCCCAAGACGCTCGACGAGATCGGCAAGGTCTACGGCGTGACGCGTGAGCGCATCCGTCAGATCGAGTCCAAGACGATGTCGAAGCTGCGCCACCCCTCGCGGTCGCAGGTGCTGCGCGACTACCTCGACTAGACGCTCGACCGAGCCGCGGGCTCGGACGCCGACCTGAACGCCGGGCGGGTGAACTTCTCCGGAAGCTCACCCGCCCGGCGTCGCCATGTGGAAATGTGCCCGATGTGTCCACATTGATCAGTGTCGCTCCCGGAGCACGTCCCGCCCGAGCGGTCGCTTCCGTCCTCGCCATGATCCTTGCCATGATTCTTGCCGCGGCCCTTGCGGTCGGTTTGTCCGCGGTGCCCGCCGCCGCGGCCGGCTACACGCTGACCGCGTCCGGCACGTCGACCACCACGGCGGCCACACCGAAGACCCTCTCGGTGGTCTACGAGTACAACGGCGCCCCCAGGGTGAACGCGTCGGTCGCCCTGCAGCGGTACAGCGACGGCGAGTGGGTCCGGATCAGGACGGTGACCACGGGCTCCACCGGCAAGGCGACCGCGTCGGTCAACCCGTCCGTCACCACTACCTACCGGTTCAAGACGACCCGGGCCACGAGCGCGCACCTGAAGATCACAGTGGTGCCGGGCTCCTGGAGCATCGCCGGCTCGGGCAGCGGGCACGGCGTGGGCATGTCGCAGTACGGCGCCTACCAGATGGCGCGCGAGGGCAGCACGACGGCCGAGATCCTGAGCCACTACTACCCGGGCGCGACGGTGAGCACCGCCCCCAACCCGTGGACGACCATCGACGTGCAGGTGCTCGGCAAGGTGGCCGACCCGGCCACCACCACCCTGAGCCTGTCCGCCGGCTCGTGGCGTCTGCTCGACGGCGCCCTGGCGCAGCTCGCCACCGGCACGTCGGCGCGCAAGATCTCGATCGCCCGGACGACGGCGGGCGTCACCGCCAAGGTCACCGAGAACGGCACGGTGGTGCAGACGATCGGCGCCCGCCAGACGCTCTATCTGGAGTGGACGGGCACCGACTACTGGGACGGCGACGCGGGCACCGTGACGGTGTCCGGCGCGCAGGGCAGCTACCGCCACGGCCGGCTGCGGATCACCAGCCCCAACCCGCGGCCCAACGTCGTCAACCAGGTGGTCATCAACGACGAGTACCTCTACGGGCTCGAGGAGATGCCGTCGCTGTGGGGCACGGCCAGCTACGGCGGGGCCGCGGCGCTTCAGGCGCAGGCGATCGTCGCCCGCAACTACGCCATCCTGGACAAGACCGAGGGCCTCAAGGCCTCGTGCGACTGCCACCTCTACGACGACACCAGCAGCCAGAACTACACCGGCTGGAAGAAGGAGGACGGCGAGGCCGGCGACACGTGGCGCGCGGCCGTGGACGCCACCCGGCAGGACGACGCCTCGACCGTCACGGTAGTGCGCAACACGTCCGGCGGTATCGCCGAGACGCCGTACTTCGCGTCGTCGGGCCACGGCGGCGTCTTCTCGGGAACCACCAACAACCAGGACGCGTTCGGCACCACCGCGCAGTCCCACCTCCAGCACGTGGACGACCCGTACTCGGCCGACGCGCCGGGCAACCCGAACAACTCCTGGACGGGGACGCTCACGCAGACGGAGGCGAAGAGCATCTTCGACCTGGCCTGGGCCAAGTCGGTCAAGGTGACCGCGCGCTACTCCAGCGGGCAGATCAAGACCATGGAGGCGGTGTCGGTCCAGGGCACCACGCGCACCCTGACGAAGACTGCCGAGGGCTGGCGCACCACGCTCGGCTTCCGGGGCTCCTGGGCGGACACGGTGACCCCGCAGAAATAATCTCAATTACTTCGGGATGCGCGAGATCGGGATCGCGCAGGGCGAGGACGGCCGCAACCACGTCACCCTCAACGGCGAGATCCTGTTCCTGCTGTCCACGCTCGACCAGGGCTACTGGCCGGACGGCATCTACACCGCGCCGACGGACGATGCGCTCGCGTTCGACCTGGAGCAGCACAAGGAGCTCGGCTTCAACACCGTGCGCAAGCACATCAAGGTGGAGCCGGACCGCTGGTTCTACCACGCCGACCGCCTCGGGCTGCTGGTGTGGCAGGACATGCCGTCGATGAAGCCCGGCCGCCCGCCGGTCGAGGCGCAGGAGCGGTTCGAGCGCGAGCTGCACGAGATGGTCGACCAGAACTCGAGCTGGACCTCGGTGATCGGCTGGGTGCCCTTCAACGAGGGCTGGGGCGAGTGGTTCCAGGAGGCGACCGGGCGGATCGCCCGGGAGGTCAAGGTGCAGGACCCGTCGCGGCTGGTGAACGCGCACTCGGGCGTCAACTGCTGCGACTCGCTGGGGGACAGCGGTGCGGGCGACATCATCGACTGGCACAAGTACGTGGGCCCGGTCCAGCCGGTGCCGGACGCCACGCGCGCCTCGATCGACGGCGAGCACGGCGGGTTCGGCCTCGAGGTGGACGGCCACATGTGGTTCGAGGACGGCCACGCGTACGAGATGACGCCCGACGCCGCCACGCTCACCCGCCGCTACGTCGAGAACCAGGAGGACGTGCTCACCGCGGCCCAGCAGTGCGGCATCAGCGGGTCGATCTACACGCAGATCACGGACGTGGAGCACGAGGTCAACGGCTTCTTCACCTACGACCGGCAGGTCGAGAAGATGGACTTCGGCCAGGTCCGGGACGTGAACGAGTCGATCATCGAGGGCGCGGACGGCACGGGCGGCGAGCCGCCCGTGGTCGACCCGGGCACGCCCGGCCTGGCCGGGGTGCACTCCTGGGGCTTCTCCGAGGGCGCGGGCACCGTGGCGGCGGACGGCGTCGGCGACGCCGACGCGACCCTGACCGGCACCACCTGGGCCGACGGCGTGGCGGGCGGCGGCCTGTCGTTCGACGGCGCCGGCGAGGCCGACACGGGGCGGACCCTGGTGCGCACCGACGGCTCCTACAGCGTCTCGGCGTGGGCGAGGCTGGACGTGGCCGACGGCGGCTTCCAGACCGTGGTCAGCCAGGACACCGGCAGCAACAGCGCGTTCTTCCTGCAGTACTCGGGGCAGGACCAGCGCTGGGCGATGAGCTTCGTGGGCACGCGGGCGCTGTCGCCCACCAAGCCCGTCCCGGGCCAGTGGTACCACCTGACGGGCGTGCGTGACGCGGAGACGGGTGAGCTGTCGCTCTACGTGGACGGAGAGCTCGTGGCCACCAAGGACGTCTGCACGGCGCCCGAGACCGAGGGGTCCCTGGTGATCGGTCGCGGCCAGTACGGCGGCAACGAGGTCGACCACATGCGGGGCGACGTCGACGACGTCCGGGTCTTCGACCGGGCGCTGTCCGCCGCGGAGGTCGCGGAGCTCGCCGCCGGCTGACCCCGCCCGAGCGGCGCCGGGGACGACGACGGCGGTGGGTCACCTCGCAAGGTGACCCACCGCCGTCGGTGATCTCTGCCTGGTCTAAGTCATGGGTCCGGTGGGTTTCCGGCCTGGGTTCAGGCCTGGCCGTGCTCCGCGTGGAGCCGGTCGGTCTCGTCCTGGACATGGGTGGCGACGTCCGCGTAAGCGGACGCGTGTGCGCGTGCGTGGTGGCCGCAGAAGAGCAGCTCGCCCACGGGCAGAACGACGCGCACGTAGGCCTGCGCGCCGCAGCGGTCGCAGCGGTCGAGGGCGGTGAGCGGTTCGGTCGTCAAGGTCGTCACATCTCCATCCAACCATTCGCTCGCGCGGTTCATGCCAGCCCATGTGGCCGGTTCGCTGCGAGCATAGCGGCGTGCCTCACAGTCTTGGACCCCATCCGCCCCCAATTGCGCTGAAAGGGTAATTTCCGTCATGGGGTGAATTCTGTTGTCACACGACCCGTCGTGAGGCGCCTCACCGAGGCTCCTCACCAGCGTTGTCAGTGTCCTCGTCTACGCTGTCGCCGTGACCGCAACGTCCGAGTCGTACACCGCTCGCCATCTGTCCGTCCTCGAGGGTCTCGAGGCGGTCCGTAAGCGTCCCGGAATGTACATCGGGACCACCGACTCCCGTGGCCTGATGCACTGCCTCTGGGAAGTCATCGACAACTCCGTCGACGAGGCCCTGGGCGGCCACGCCACGAAGATCGGCGTCGTGCTGCACGCCGACACCTCGGTGACCGTCTCGGACGACGGGCGCGGCATCCCCGTCGACATCGAGCCCAAGACGGGCCTGACCGGCGTCGAGGTGGTCTACACCAAGCTGCACGCGGGCGGTAAGTTCGGCGGCGGCTCGTACCAGGCGTCCGGCGGCCTGCACGGCGTCGGCGCGTCCGTGGTGAACGCGCTGTCCGCGCGCCTCGACGTCGAGGTGGACCGCGGCGGCAAGACGTACCGCATGACCTTCCACCGTGGCGAGCCGGGGACGTTCTCCGACCCGGCCTCGGGCCCCAGCCCGGACGCGGCGTTCCAGCCCTTCGTGGACCACTCCGAGCTCGGCGTGGTCGGCAAGGTGCCGCGCGGCCGCACCGGCACGCGCGTGCGCTACTGGGCCGACCGGCAGATCTTCCCCAAGTCCGCGGTCTTCAGCTACGACGAGCTGGTCACGCGCGTCCGGCAGACCACGTTCCTGGTGCCGGGCCTCGAGATCGTGGTGCGGGACGAGCGCGGCCTGCCCGGCACGCCGGGCGAGAACGGCCCGCACGAGGAGTCCTTCAAGCACACCGGCGGCGCCGCCGACTTCGTCGAGTTCCTGGCCCCCGACACGCCCGTCACGGCGACGTGGGTGCTGCAGGGGTCGGGCAACTTCACCGAGACCGTCCCGGTGCTGGACGAGCGCGGTCACATGTCCCCGCGCGAGGTGCAGCGCGAGTGCGAGGTCGACATCGCGCTGCGCTGGGGCACGGGCTACGACACCGAGGTGCGCTCGTTCGTCAACATCATCTCGACGCCCAAGGGCGGCACGCACCTGACGGGCTTCGAGCAGGGCCTGCTCAAGGTGATCCGCAAGGGCGTGGAGACCAACGCGCGCAAGCTCAAGGTCTCCACGAAGGACGGCGCCGAGCGCATCGAGAAGGACGACGTGCTCGCGGGCCTCACCGCCGTGGTCACCGTGCGCCTCTCCGAGCCGCAGTTCGAGGGGCAGACCAAGGAGGTGCTGGGCACCGGCCCGGTGCGCCAGATCGTCTCCCGGGTGGTCGAGAAGGAGATCCAGGCGCGGCTGACCTCCCCCAAGCGCGACGAGAAGACGCAGGCCTCGCTGCTGCTCGACAAGATCGTCGCCGAGATGCGCGCGCGCATCACGGCCCGCAAGCAGAAGGAGATCTCGCGCCGCAAGAACGCGCTGGAGACCTCCTCGCTGCCGGCCAAGCTGGCGGACTGCCGCTCGAACGACGTGGACCGCTCCGAGCTGTTCATCGTCGAGGGCGACAGCGCGCTCGGCACCGCGAAGCTTGCGCGCTCCAGCGACTTCCAGGCGCTGCTGCCGATTCGCGGCAAGATCCTGAACGTCCAGAAGGCGTCGATCAGCGACATGCTCCGCAACGCGGAGTGCGCGGCGATCATCCAGGTGCTCGGCGCGGGCTCCGGCCGGTCCTTCGACATCGAGGCCGCGCGCTACGGCAAGATCATCATGATGACCGACGCCGACGTGGACGGCGCGCACATCCGCACCCTCCTGCTGACCCTCTTCTACCGCTACATGAAGCCGATGGTGGAGGCCGGGCGCGTGTTCGCGGCTGTCCCGCCGCTGCACCGCGTCGAGGTGATCGGCAACGGCCGGCGCAAGAACGAGTACATCTACACGTACTCGGAGGCCGAGCTGGGCACCACGCTCAAGAAGCTCGACAAGGCGGGGCGTCGCTACAAGCCGGACATCCAGCGGTACAAGGGCCTGGGCGAGATGGACGCCGACCAGCTTGCGGAGACCACCATGGACCCGAGGCACCGCACGCTCCGACGCGTCACGGCGGAGCATGCCGAGGCCGCCGAGCGGGCGTTCGAGCTGCTGATGGGCACCGACGTGGCTCCCCGCAAGGAGTTCCTCATCGCGGGCGCGGCGGAGCTGGACCGCTCCCGGATCGACGCCTGACCTGCGGGTGAGCCGAGACGGTCCGTCGGGGTTCCGTCTCGCCGTCCCCGATCGCGCGGGCGTGGGCCCGGAGCCAGGCGAAGCGCGCCTGCGACGCCGTCGGGGTGGCATGGCGTTCCCGCCGGGAGCGAACCGCCGGCTGAGGCGTTCAGGAGCCCGGCGTCCGAGCCGCTCGGCGTCCGGGCCGCCCGGCGCCTGAGACGGCGGCGCCCCGCGGCGCGCGCCAACCTAGACTCGCGAGCGTGAACACGACTTCTCGCCGCCCGTTCCGGACCCTCGGCTCGGCGGCCACCGCCCTCTTCGTCGCCGGGCTGCTCGCGGCCTGCGGTGGCCCGGCCGCCGACCCGGAGCCGATGGTCTCGGCGACCCTGAGCCAGCAGTCGGACGCCGCCAGCCCATCGCCGTCCGACGGCGATGCGCAGAAGCCGGGGGCGGACACCTTCAGCTACGCCGGGCGGACCGGCTCGACCGCCCTGGAGCTGCTGCTCGAGGCGGACCCGTCCGCCGAGGTCACGGGTGAGGGCGAGAACGCATTCGTGACGGCGATCGGTGGCCGCGCGGCGGACGACTCGAAGAAGGAGTTCTGGTCGCTGTCCGTGGACGGCGAGCCCGCGCAGGTCGGTGCTGGGACACTGGAGACCGAGGACGGTCAGGAGATCACGTGGACGATCGAGACGTACTGACGCCGTCGGGCGACCGGCGCGACCTCACGGTCCGGGAGCTGGCCCACCGCTGGTGGCGGCCGGCGACAGTGGTGCTGGTGCTGACCGCCGCGGTGCTGTGGCGGCTGGTCGCGCCCGGGCTGGGCGCGCCCCCGAACCTCGAGATCGCCACCGCGGCGACATTCCTCGCAGTGCTCCTGCTGCGCAACCGGTGGGCGGCAGTGGTGCCGTTCGCCGTGGTCGCCGTGAGCGACGCGGTGCTCGGCAACACGCAGATCATGTGGTTCACCTGGTCGGCGTGGGCGGTGGTGGGCGCGGGCGCGATCCTCGCGCGGCACCTCAGGGGGCCAAGCCGGTACGCGGCCGCGCTCGGTGTGGGCGTGGCCGGCTCGCTGTGGTTCTTCGCCTGGACCAACTTCGGCGTGTGGCTGATGGACGGGCTGTACCCGTCGACCCTGGACGGGCTGCTCGCGAGCTACGTGGCGGGACTGCCGTTCCTGCGCACCATGCTGCTGGGCAACCTGGTGCTGGTGCCGCTCGCCGCCGTCGTCGCCGGCCTGGTGGAGCGCGCGGAGGCGAGCGCGTTGACGGCCCCCGCCCCCGCCAAGGGCTGAGCAGGCCCACGGATCGCTGAGTTCGGTCGGTTGCACCGAGATCGGCCCATCGATGGACCGATCTCGGTGCAACCGACCGATCTCGACGCAGTCTGCTGACAGCGGACCGATCTCGACGCAGTCCGGTGACAGCGGACCGAACTGGACGATGTCCGGTGACAACGGACCGAGCTCAGCGACGCCTGGTGACAGCGGACCGTGCTCGGCGGTGCCGACGGACCTGACCGGTCATCGCGCGGAACAGGGCCGGACCCTATTGTCCGGATGCTATTGCGGTTAGAGTCAGTAGTGGCCCGCTCGCGGGCCCGGGCACTCAACGCCGAGTGCCCGGGGACCTCACCGAGGAGATCCGATGCCGCTCGACACCGATTCGCACGCCCAGTCCGCGTCCCGCATCCCCGCTTCCGGCCGACGTCGGACACCCGGACGCCGCGCTCGGCTCCACTGGACCGCCGTCGCCGCGGCCCTGACGACGCTGGCGCTACCCGCCGTGGCCGCCGTCCCGGCCGCCACGGCGTCCGATCTCTCCGCCCTGTCCGGGCATGCCGCTGCGGCGCCCGGGCTCTCCGCCGCGTCCGGACTCTCCGCTGCGTCCGGGCAGGCTTCCGCCGCGTCCGGGCAGGCCTCTGCCGCGTCGGGGCAGGCCGCTGCCGCGTCCGGACTTTCCGCCGCGGCGTCCGACATGCTCGACGTGCCCGTGGTGCCCGGCCAGGCCGTGGCGGTCGACGACTTCTACACCCCGCCCGACCCGCTGCCGGACGGAGCGGACGGCGAGGTGGTCCGGTGGCGCGAGGAGCCGCGGCAGCTCAGCGCCCGCAACTACCTGGTGATGTACCACTCGACGAACGCGACCGGGCGGGACATCCCCGTGACCGGGCGGGTGCTGGTGCCCACCACGCCGTGGCGGGGCGAGGGCCCGCGGCCGATCGTGTCCGTGGCGAGCGGGACGCGCGGCGTCGGCGACACGTGCGCGCCGTCGCGCTGGCTGGACTACGAGCGGCCCTTCATCGAGCCGATGCTGCTGGCCGGCTGGGCCGTCGTGGTGACCGATTACGAGGGGCTCGGCACGCCGGGCGGGCACACGTACGTCGTCGGGCAGTCGGAGGGGCGGGCCGTCATCGACGTGGTGCGCGCCGCCACGAACCTGCCCGCCACCGGGCTGCAGGCCGGTGGCAAGGTCGCCTTCTCGGGCTACTCGCAGGGCGGCGGGGGCGCTATGTGGGCGGGCGAGCTGCAGCCCACCTATGCGCCGGAGCTGGACCTGGTCGGCGTCGCGGCGGGTGGCGTGCCCGCCGACCTCAGCGAGGTCGCCGAGGGTCTCGACGGGCAGGTCGGGTTCGGGTTCCTCCTGTTCGCGGCCTACGGGCTCGACGCCGCCTACCCCGAGCTGGACCTCGAGTCGTACCTCAACGAGCGCGGGCGGGAGACGTTCGAGCGGGAGAAGGATGCCTGCGTGGACGCGACGCTCGCGCACGCGTTCCAGAACATCGGGATGTTCACGACGACCGACCCGCTGCAGTCGCCGCAGTGGCAGGCGCGGCTCGACGAGAACCGGCTCGGGGCCAACCCGCCGGACGTGCCGATCCGCCTCTTCCACGGGACGCTCGACGAGATCGTCGCGCCGGGCCAGGCCCGGACGCTGCGGGACGAGTACTGCGCCGCCGGCGCGGACGTCCAGTGGGAGTGGCACCTCGGGGAGCACGTCTCGACGATGGTGACCGGGGCGCCCGGTGTCGTCGCGTTCCTCGACCGGAGGTTCAAGGACCGTCCGTTCCTGGTCCACTGCTGAGCGGGACTGCACTGCTGAGCGCATGCACGGCTGAGGGCGTGGGAAGCCGCAGCACCACCGGGTGAAATACCTGGTGAGGGGCACTTTCTGTGCGAACGACGACGGGCCAGGCGCGACGCGCCGGGCCCGTCGTCGTCGCGTCGTGAGTCGTTCGTCAGCCGTTCACACCTAGGTCGCTGCCCGGTTAGTCCGATTGATGACGATTGCGGTGCACGAGCGAGACCGTCCGCGACGCACGAGCGAGAGGTTCAGTCATGGCAAACATCAGTGTGACCTTCGGGCAGATGGAAGATGCTGCCCAGCGTATGAAGCAGGAGTCGGACGACATGCAGGCGAAGCTGGACCAGCTGCGCACGATGGTGGACAACCTGGTCCAGGACGGTTACGTGACGGACAAGTCGTCCAAGCGGTTCGACGAGTCGTACAAGGAGCTCGACAAGGGTGGCAAGCAGATCATGGAGGGTCTCACGGGTATCGGTGAGTACCTGAAGCAGGCCGCCGACGCGCTCCGCAAGACCGACGAAGAACTCGCCAACGCGCTGAACAAGTAATCGCGATGGCTGATCTGGTAGTCACCAAGGAGGTTCTCGAGGACTCCGCCAGGGATCTCAAGGCGATCAACGACGAGTTCAAGAACATGTCGAAGCTCTGGGACGGCGGCGCGATCTGGGGCCACGAGGTCCTGAAGAGCGCCATGGACGACTTCATCGACGACTGGTGGGTCAAGCGGGAGAAGCTCCAGCAGCAGCTCGACAACCTCACCAAGAAGATGGACGAGGCGGCGAAGACCTGGACCGACACCGAGGACCAGCTGGCCTCGACCTTCGACCAGAAGTAGGACGCCCCGCCGCCACCCGGGCAGCAGCCACCGCTATGTGACAGCAGCAGAAGAGGAGACGGATGAGCGCCGCCCGCATGGGGGAATGGTCACTGGTCGACCACGACTCGGACCCGGTCCCGGCTGATCCCTCGGAGCTGGACGAGGTCATCGCCCACTACAAGAAGATCTCCGAGGCGATGACCGAGCAGGCGGCCCTGCTCAAGAGGATCGGCGACGGCGACGTCCGTCTCCTCAAGGGACAGTCCGCGGACGCCATGCGCAAGCGCGCCCGGGAGAGCGCAGGGGCCCTCGACAAGGCGGCCGGCCGGTACGCAGACGTGCACTCGGCGCTCGACACCTACGAGCCGTCGCTGACCACTGCCCGGACCGACACGTGGAACGCCCTGACCGATGCGGAGAAGGCCAACCGCGAGCTCCAGAGCGCGGAGGGCATGCCGGACCCGGTCAACGCGACCAGGCCGGACGACGCCCCGCCGCTGACCGACAAGGAGAAGACCGCGTCGTCGGACCGCGAGGCGGCGATCAACACCGCAGGCTCCGGCATCGCGGCGGCCAAGCAGAAGGTGGCCGGCGCCCTCGAGGCGCTCAGGCTCGCCGCCGAGACCGCCGCCGCCAAGATCCGGGAGAACTGGAAGGTCGACGGGCTGCACACCTCGGGCTGGGACGCCTTCGTGCACCGGCTCAACAAGTTCCTCAAGGCGCTGGTCGAGATCCTGACGTACATCGGGCTGGCGCTCGCCGTGCTTGCGATCCTGATCCCCGGGCTGAACGTCATCGCGCTCATCGGTATCGGGGTCGCCGTGGTCTCCGTGGTCGCGAGCTTCATCCTGGCCGCCCAGGGCGAGGGCAGCTGGCTCGGCGTCATCCTCGGTGTGCTGAGCCTCGTGGGGATCGGCATCGCGGCGAAGATCGCGAGCAAGCTCAAGGGCATCCAGGGGCTCGGCCTGACGAAGGCCGGGCCGGTGCAGCTGAACCTGGCGAAGGACAAGATCGGCACTCTCGCGTTCGCGCTTCGCAACCTGACCCCGGCCGCGCGTGATGGGGTCAGGGACGCGTTGTTCAAGGCCGTCGGCAACTTCCGGAGCATGGGGGACTTCCTGCTCAAGACACGAGTCAGTCCCGGTTGGTGGCACATCTTCAAGAATCCGAAGTGGGTCCTCAAGGAGGACTGGAGCCGCCTCACGAAGGCCTGGCCCAAGGGCGACTACCGCTGGGACCGCCTGATCGGTATCAGCGACATCAGGGACGTGAACAAGATCGCGAGCAATCTCGGGCTGCTCGGGAACATCTACCGGATCAAGCCGTGGATGTACGTCGGGCCGATCGCCTACACGATCGGCTGGTTCGGCCGCCCGTTCAGCATGATGAACCCGTCGATCCTGAACCCGAACGACCCGCGGAAGAACAACGACGGCTGGCACGACGCGAACTACTCCGGCCTCACCGGGGAGAACCCGGTCTGATGGCGGCGAACGGATGGACCTGGCTGGTCGACGAGCCCGAGGGCTGGCTGCTCGTCCCCACGACCGATGCACTGCCGTCCGAGCTGCTCGCGACGTGGGAGCGGGAGATCACCGAGGTGATCCGCGCTTCGTTCGACGACGCCCCCGAGGAACAGGCCGACGACGAGACCGGCGAGGCGCTGAACGCGCTGCGTGAGCGCGTCGCCGTGGCCTCCGTGGCCAACCTGCGCGCCTTCGCCGACGGCGTGATCGACGCCGGCGCCGTCGTCGCCGCCACCTTCCGAGTGCCCGACTCGGCGCCCGTGCCCGTGCTCGTCACGGTCGGCATCGAGCCGCCCGACGACCCCGGTGACCACCTCATGACCGCGCTCGGCGCCACCGGCGGCCACTCCGTCGCGCCGCCCAAGATCGAGCACGTCGACCTGCCGGACGGGGACGGGATGCGCGTGACCCGCCTGGACCTGGACCCGGAGACCGGCGGCGCGTGGGTGAGCGTGTGCCTCGGCCGGCGCACCGAGCACCCGGACGCCGTCGTCGACACCGTGCTGCAGTGGCGGTCCCAGGATCTGCTGCAGGGCCCGGCCATGACCGAGCTGCTCGACGAGCTGTTGCCGGCCGTTAGCATCACCAGGAGCGCACCGTGACCGATCCGACCGCGACCGATCCGACCGCGACCGATCAGACCGCGACCGATCCGACCGCGACCGATCCGACCGCGACCGATCCGACCGCGACCGATCCGACCGCGACCGATCAGACCACTGCCGACCCGGCCGTGGGCGGCCGGCCGACCGACGCCTGGGCTCTCCTGCTCCCACCCGGCTGGGTCCGCTTCCCGACCGGTGAGGAGCACCTTCGCGACCTGGACGAGGCCATCGAGGAGGTCGTCGCACGCGCCCTGCCCGACGACCTGCCGCGCGACTCGGCCGAACCGCACCGGCGCATGCTCGCCGACGGCCTGCGCTCGACGCTCGCCGACGCGCGCGCCGCCGGAGCCGGGGCGGTGTACCTGCCCACGGAGCCGATGAACGGCGTGATCATCCCCGGGTCGCTCACCGAGCTGGAGCTGGTCAGCGATCCGGGCAGCAACCCGCTCGAGGTGGTCTCGGAGGTCCTGGCCGACGGCTACGAGGAGAGCGAGCTCGTCGAGATCGACGGCCGGCCCGGCGTACGCGTCGTCGAGACCACCCTCGACGCGCACCCCGACGGCGATCTCCCCGAGGTGTCGACCCGCCAGGTCGTGTACGTCGTGTCCCGCGACCAGGCCGACGGCGAGTGGCTGATCCTCTCGTTCAGCACCGTCTGGAACAGCGCGGAGGGCGAGAAGCTCGCCGAGGCGCTGGTCTTCTTCTTCGACGCGGTGATGACCACCTTCCGGTGGGCCGGCCCCGGCGCGAACCCCCTGAACTTTTGAGTGAGTTCCGGGCTGCGGCGGCGCCGCCGTCGGCCACGGCGCGAGCTGCGGCCGGCGGCGTCGGCCAAAGATACGGGATATCACGTACGGCGCGCCCGCTACCTGCGGAATCGCGGCGCCTTGGCGCCGCGCGAGGCCGGACCGCGGGGGCGCGGAGGCGCGGTTCTCCGGCTGAGGAATTCATCCCGATGTGTCCGATTCGTGTACGGTCGTCACGTTCCGACGGACTACTGGAAGAGGACCGCGATCATGGCAAACATCAGTGTGACCTTCGGGCAGATGGAAGATGCTGCCCAGCGTATGAAGCAGGAGTCGGACGACATGCAGGCGAAGCTGGACCAGCTGCGCACCATGGTCGACAACCTGGTCCAGGACGGCTACGTGACGGACAAGTCGTCCAAGCGGTTCGACGAGTCGTACAAGGAGCTCGACAAGGGTGGCAAGCAGATCATGGAGGGCCTGACGGGTATCGGTGAGTACCTGAAGCAGGCCGCCGACGCGCTCCGCAAGACCGACGAAGAGCTTGCCAACGCACTGAACAAGTGACGCCATGTCTGACCTGATAGTCACCTCGGAGGTCATCGACGAGGGCGCCAAGCAGCTCAAGCTCGTCATCGACGAGCTCAAGAACATGGACGCCATGTGGGACGGCGGCGACATCTGGGGTCACAAGACGGTGGATGGCGCGATGGACGACTTCATCAGCAGCTGGTGGGTCAAGCGGGAGAAGCTCACGGGCAACCTCGAGGACCTCCAGGAAAAGATGGAGCAGTCCGCGGAGACCTGGAACAACACCGAGACCGAGCTGGACAACTCGCTCAAGCCCGAATAGGCCACCGAGGTCGAGCTGGACAGCTTGCTCGAGACCCGACGGGCTCCGAGGGCAGACCCGAGAACGTAGAAGGAGACTGGATGAGCGCCGCCCGCGTGGGTGAGTGGCATCTGCTGGATCACGACGACGACCCGGTGCCGGCCGAGGCGTCCGGCCTGGACGCGGTGATCCGGCACTACAAAGAGATCGCCGAGATGATGACCACGCAGGCGGCGCTCCTCAAGAAGGTCGGCGAAGGCGACGAGTCCTTGCTCAAGGGCGAGTCGGCCGACGCGATACGCGAGAAGGCGGGCGAGAGCCACGAGCGTCTGGCCGCCGTCGCGGGCCGGTACGAGGACGTGCACGCCGCGCTCAAGGAGTACCAGCCGGCCCTGGAGACGGCGCGCTCGGAGACCGGCACGGCGCTGAAGGACGCGGAGGCTGCCGCGGCCAAGCAGCGGGGCGCCGAGGGCATGCCCGACCCGGTGAACGCGGACCGGCCGGACGACGCCCCGCCCCTGACCGACAGCGAGAGGCGGGACTCGCAGGACCGGACGAACGCGATCGCGGGCGCGAAGGCCGATCTGGACGCGGCCAAGGCCAAGTGCGAGGCGGCACTGGAGACCCTGCAGGCGGCGGCCGACCGGGCAGCGACCAAGATCAAGGAGAACTGGGGCGAGGACGGCCTCGGGCACAGCGGCTGGGAAGCCTTCCTCCACAAGGCCCTCAAGTGGATCGTCGAGATCCTCGGCTGGATCGGGATGGCGCTCGCGATCCTGGCGATGCTGGTACCAGGGCTACAGTTCCTCGCCACCCTCGCGCTCGGCGTCGCCCTGGTCGGCCTGCTCGGCAGCACGGTCCTCGCCATCGCGGGGGAGTCCAGCTGGGTCAACGTCATCTTCGGCATACTCGGTGTGCTGACCCTCGGCCTGGGCAAGGTCGCGATGAACCTCGCCAAGGCCGGCAAGACGTTCATGGATCTGGCGAAGAACTTCGCCGCGCGCATTCCCACGTTCATCGCGGCGCTCAAGGGACTGCCCAACCTCTCCAAGCTGTTCGCCAGCCTCAATTTCGGCAAGCTGCTGACCTTCAAGCCGCCGCCCATCCTCCTCGGCGGAGCCGGCAGCATCGGCAACGTCACGACGAAGGTCGGGCCTTCCGGCTGGGGCGCGTTCTTCTCGAAGATCTGGGGAAAGTTCAAGATCAGCCCGGGGGACTGGGCGATCATCAAGAACCCGAGGGGGGCGTGGACGTTCAACGACATGGTCGGCCTCCCGGATCCGTCGATTCTCAAGAACCTGAGCATCTTCGGGCGGATGGGTCTCCCGGGGTTCGCCTCCATCACGCCGTTCGTCTGGACGATGGGGCCCCTTAACTTCTTCTGGGGCTTCGCGGCAGGTGCTATTCCCGCGATCATGGCGCCGTCGGACATCTTCGAGGACTCCGACTCACGCGGCGACTGGGCCTGGGCGGAGTGGGACGAGGAGCACAACTACACGCCGGCGCTCTACCCGTGAGCGCGCGCACCGCCGGTGTCGGCGAGCTGGACTGGACCATCGATCCGCCCGAGGGGTGGCTGGTGGTACCCGCAGCAGGCACGGAGACCCCCGATGCGATCAGGGTGTGGGAGCAAGAGGTCACCGAGGCCCTCCGGGCCTCGTTCGCGGAACAGGCTCCTGAGGGCTTCGACCTGTCGGACGACGACCGGGCAGCGGTTCTGGAGGCCGCGACGGCCGCGATAGCCAACCTCCGGGCCCAGGCGGACGGGGCTGCGGGCGACGGCCAACGGGTGGTGGCGGGCTTCGGCCTGCCGGACCGCGGTCCCGTGCCCGTGCTCGTGGCCGTCGGCAGCAGCGATCCGGGAGAGCCGGACGACGCGCTGCTCGAGGCACTGGGTGCCAAGGGAGGCGGAACCCCGCTCAACCCGCCGACGGTCGACTATCTGGAGCTGCCCGACGGCGACGGGGTGCGGGTCAGCCGGCTCGACATCGCCAACGACGGTGCCGCCTGGCTGAGCGTCGGCCTCGGGCGGCGGACCGAGTACCAAGACGCGGTGGTCGACACGGTGCTCCTCTGGCGCACCCAGGACCTCTTCGCGGTCCCGCTCATGATGGAAGCTCTCGACGAGCTGCTGGCGGCCATCACGATCACCAGGAGCGACTCATGAGCGACGTGCCGACCTCGTCCGCGGTGGCGGACGGCAAGCAGGCGAACGGCAAGCCCACCGACGGCTGGACCATGCTGCTGCCGCCGGGCTGGGCCCGGTTCCCGACGGGCGAGGGCCGGGCACGGGAGCTGGACGCGGCGATCGAGCAGGTGGTCGCGCGGGCGCTGCCGGACTCGATGCCTCGCGACAGGGCCGAGCCGTACCGCCACATGCTGCGCGACGAGCTGCACCAGACCCTCAGCGAGGCGCGGGAGGCAGGTACCGGCGCGGTCTATCTGCCGACCGAGCCGATGGACGGCGTGCTCGTCCCGGCGACCCTCGCCGAGGTGGAGGTCGTCAGCGATGCGGGTCAGGACCCGCTGCGGGTGGTGACGAGCATCCTGTCCGGCGGGTACGAGCAGAGCGACCCGGCCGAGCTCGACGGCCGTCCAGCGGTGCGGGTCGTGCAGACCAAGCACAACGTGCGGCGCGGTCCCGACTGGCCCGAGGTGTCGACCCGCCAGGTCCTGTACGTGGTCTCGCGCGACGAGGCGGCGGGGGAGTGGCTCGTCCTCTCCTTCAGCACGCTCTGGAACAGCGAGAAGACCGAGCTGCTCGCCGAGGCACTGGTCCTCTTCTTCGACGCGATCATGACCACCTTCCGCTGGTCCGGCCCCGGCGCGAACCCCCTGAACCTGCCCGAACGAACCGTCCCCGGCTCCGCGTGAGCCGGGTTCGGGGCAAGAACAACCCTGACTGACGCGACACATCTGAAGACGGAGCAACCGTGCACCACGCCCACCGCGCCGCCGCCGCACTCGCGGCGGCCGCCCTGTTCACGACCGCCGTCGCGGTCCCTCTCGCGACAGCCGCACCGGCGGTCGCAGGCTCGGTTCTCGGGGGCACCGCCCCCGCCATCGTTCGCACCGCCATCGCCGCGGACGAGGGCAAGGGCGAGAAGGTCAAGTACTACGTGATGCAGACCAAGCCGAACGGCGAGCAGGAGTTCCTGTTCGAGATCGCGCAGCGATTCCTCGGCGACGGCAACCGGTACACCGAGATCTTCGAGCTCAACAAGGGTCGCACCCAGCCCGACGGCAACGTCCTGACAGACCCGGCCGCCGTCCTGCCGGGCTGGGTGATGCAGATGCCCGACGACGCGGAGGGCGAAGGCATCGAGTTCGGGGTGCTGCCCACGGCGCCCGCGGACGCCGGGAGCGGCACGGAGGAGAGCGCGCCGGCGGACGGGGCGTCGCCGAAGGCCTCCGCCAAACCGTCGGTGCCGTACTACGTGATCGCCACGACGCCGGAGGGCGAGCCCGAGTTCCTCTACGCGATCGCCGAGCGTTTCCTGGGCGACGGCGAGCGGTACCGGGAGATCTTCAAGATGAACAAGGGCCGCATCCAGCCCGACGGCGGCAAGCTCACCGACCCGGAGTCCGTCACGGTGGGCTGGGTGCTGAAGCTCCCGAAGGATGCGAAGGGTGAGGGCCTGCAGCACGGTCCGCTCCCGGGTCCGAGCTCGTCCCCCGAGGCGAGCGCCACGGACGAGGCGGTCGCGGCGGACGACGCCGGGGGGAGCCCCTCCTGGCTGGTCCCGGTGCTGATCGCGATCGGTGCCGTGGTGCTGCTGGGCGCCGCCGCCTTCGGCGGGGTGCTCCTGGTGCGCAGGCTGCGTGCCGGGCGCGAGGAGCCGTTCGACGACAGCCTGCTGCGCACCGACAGCTCGGCCTCCTGGATGGTGGACCGGGCCCTGCGGGTGCTGGTCGCCGCGTGCGAGCACGACGGCCAGGACCTGCCAGGGGTTACCGGGGTGTTCATCGAGGGCGCGTCGATGCGGCTCCGGCTGGCGAGCCCGGCCTCCCCGGCGCCGGCGCCGTGGGTGGCGAACGAGGACGGGCAGAGCTGGTCGGCCCCGCTCGCGAAGCTGCAGTCGGCCGCGGCGTCGGAGGAGTCGACGGCACGGTTCGCGCGCCTGGTGACCATCGGCGTGGCCGAGACGGGCCGGGTGCTCGTCGACTTCGCCACCGCGCGCGGCCTGATCAGCCTGGACGGCCCCACCAGAGCGCGGCACGAGGTGCTGCGCCGGTGGCTGGGCGAGCTGACCGGCAACCCCTGGTCGAACGACCCGCGGGTGGTGATGGTCGGCAACGGCCTGCCCCAGCCCGAGCTCGCCGAGCACCTGTCGGCGATCGAGCAGGTGATCCCCGAGCTGGAGGCGGCGGAGGGCGGCGTGCTGGTGCTGTCGCAGGCGCCGTCGGCCGCGCAGCAGGAGATGCTCGCCGCGAAGTTCGCCTCCCCGAGCTTCGGCTGGGTGGTCATCGTGCTGGGCGAGTCGGCGTCGGCGAAGTGGCGGATCACCGCCGGCGACGACGGCTGGCTGCGGAGCGGGTTCCTGCCCGACGTCCGCTACACCGAGCAGATGGCGGTGCGACGGGCCGGTGAGTGACCATTCGACACGCGCCACACTGGTAGCACTGGCGACGGCGCTGCTGATGCTGGTCGCCGGGTTCACCCCGGCCCAGGCACAGGACGAGCAGGTGGTGCTGCTCTCGCAGGACAAGCCGGCGGTGGCCTCGGGGCTCGAGCGCCCGGAGCTGGCCGCGCGTTTCGCGGTGGACGGTGACGGGCTGACCCGCTGGTCCAGCGCCTACGCCGACCCGCAGTGGATCTGGGTCGACCTCCAGCAGACCGCGACCGTCAAACGAGTCGAGATCGACTGGGAGAACTTCTACGCGCGGGTCTACTCGATCGAGGTGTCGGACGACGCCGAGAACTGGCGCGTGCTGTGGTCCACGGACGCGAGCGACGGCGGCTCGGACGTGATCCCGGTCGACGGCGCCGGCCGCTACGTGCGGATGTACTCCACGCAACGGAACGACACGGCGGCGGGCAACTCGATCTGGGAGATGCGCGTCTTCGGCGTGCCCGAGCCGGAGCCGGTCCAGCCGTCGCCGAAGGCGTCACCGAAGCCGAAGCCGACGCCGAACCTGGAGCAGGAGCAGCCAGCTCCTTCGCCGACACCGTCGAAGGAACCTGATCCCGTGCCGAGCCGCAGCGGGCCGCCGGGTTCGGTCCTGTACTACGTGGTGAAGGCGACGCCGGACGGGAATGTCGAGAAGCTGAACGACATCGCCGAGCGGTTCCTGGGTGACCGGGAGCGGTGGCCGGAGATCTCGGAGCTGACCGAGGGGCACCGGCAGCCCGACGGCGAGTACCTGACCGACCCCAGGACGCTGAAGCCGGGCTGGGTGATGAGGATGCCTGCTGACGCGACGGGGCGGGGGCTGAAGTTCGGGAAGCTCCCCGGGTACGACCCGTCGTCGGCCTCGCCGTCGGCGTCCTCGTCGCTCCAGGCGTCCCCCTCGTCCTCGCCGGAGGCGGGCGAGGTGCAGGGCGCGGAGGAGACCGCGGCGGTCGGCCCGATCGCCCCGATCCTGTACGGGGCCGGCGGGGCACTGGTGCTCGCCGGGCTGGTCTTCCTGGGGATCTGGCTGGTGCGGCGCCGGAAGCGGACCGAGCCGTTCGACGACAGCCTGCTGCGGACGGACACGTCGGCGGCGTGGACGGTGGACCGGGCGCTGCGGGTGCTGATCGCTTCGTGCGAGCGGGACGGGCTGGAGATCCCGGCGACGACCGGCGTGTTCATCGAGGGCAGCTCGCTGCGGCTGCGGCTGACGAACCCGGCTTCGCCCGCCCCGGAGCCGTGGCTGGTGAGCGAGGACGGGCAGAGCTGGTCGGCGCCGCTGGCGAAGCTGCAGTCGGGCGCGGCGTCGGAGGGCTCGACGGCGCAGTTCTCCCGGCTGGTCAACCTGGGCATGGGCGAGACGGGCCGGGTGCTCGTCGACTTCTCCGTGGCCAGGGGCGTGATCAGCCTGGACGGGCCCACCCGGGTCCGGCACGAGGTGCTGCGCCGGTGGCTCGGTGAGCTGACCGGCAACCCGTGGTCGAACGACCCGCGCGTCGTGATGGTCGGCAACGGCCTGCCCCAGCCCGAGCAGGTGGAGCACCTGGCTGGGATCGAGCAGGTGGTTCCCGAGCTGGAGGTCGGCGACGGCGGGGTGCTGGTGCTGTCGCAGGCGCCGACCAACGCCCAGCAGGACATGCTCGCGGCCCGGTTCGCGAGCCCGGAGTTCACCTGGGTGGTGATCGTCCTCGGCCAGTCCGGGTCGGCGAAGTGGCGGTTCACCGCGGGCGACGACGGCTGGCTGCGCAGCGGGTTCCTGCCCGACGTGCGCTTCGACGAACAGACCGCCGTGCGGCGGGGAGGCGAATGACATGCACGCTCTGATCACCGCGCGCCACGGGGCGCGGGAGACGCTCCTGTCCCTTGACCTGGACGAGCGCACGAAGACTGCCGACCTGTCCGAACGGCTGGCGGCCGAGGTGGGCGCGCCCAAGGGCAGCACGATGTATGTCGACGGCCGTGCGGTCCAGGATCGCTCGGTCCAGAACCGCGGAGTGCAGGACCGCGGAGTGCAGGACCGCGGAGTGCAGGACCGCGCGGTCCGCGACGGGAACGCCACGGGCGTCGAGGCGCTCGCCGCAGAATCGGGGATCCGGGACGGCGCCGTCGTCACGTTCGCCGACCCCGGTATGGGGTCCGGCGCCTCGGGCGGTCCCGTCGACCTGTGCGTCACGGGCGGCACGGGCACCGGCGCCGTGGTCCGGCTCGGCGTCGGGGAGTCCATCCTGCAGGTGGGCCCCGACGGCCGCGTCCGGGTGGACGAGCCGCGCGAGGGCGGGCTGGCCGCCATCGGCGTCGTCGTAGCGCTCGACGGCGCGGTGCGGGTGCGGCGTGTGCCGGACCCCCGGTCCGCCGGTCAGCCGGTCCAGCTGGACCGGCTCGAGGAGCCGCTGGGCGAGGACGAGGCCCCGTGGGCGGCGGGCACGCAGCTGCGCATCGGCCCGAGCGTCCTGACGGTCCAGTCGGCCACGCGGCCCGACGCCGACCTGCGGCCGGCCGCCGAGCCCGGGCACCTGGACTACAACCGGCCGCCGCGCCTGCTGCCGCCGATGCCCGCCACGCACTTCCGCCTGCCCGCCGAGCCGCAGGCGCCCAGCCGGAACCCGCTGCCCTGGCTCGGCATGGCCATGCCCGCGGTGCTGGGCATCGTGATGGCGATGGTGTTCCAGCAGCCGTACTACCTGATGTTCGCCCTGGCCTCGCCCCTGATGGGCTGGGGCAACTGGTGGATGCAGAAGCGCAACGGCGTGGTCACGCACAAGGAGCGGCTCAAGCAGCACGCCGAGGAGCGGGCCGCGCTGGAGGAGGAGGTGCTGGACGCGGTGCGGCGCGAGCAGCACCGGCGCCGGGTCTCCAGCCCGGGCGCCGCCGAGCTGCGGCTCATCGCGACCACGCCGACGCGCCGCCTCTGGGAGCGCCGCAGCACCGACGGCGACCACCTCACGGTGCGGCTGGGGCTCGCGGACGCGACCAGCCGCGTCGAGGTCGAGGACAGCGCCGAGCCCGAGCACCGCCGCAAGACCCGCGCGACCGTGCGGTCCGTGCCGGTCACGGTGCCGCTGAAGGAGGCAGGCGTGGTCGGCCTGGCCGGCCCGGGGGACTGGCCGCGCCGTCGGGCCCGGTGGATGGTGGGCCAGCTCGGCGTGCTGCAGAGCCCGCGCGACGTCCAGGTCTACGTGCTGACCAGCTCCGAGCACGTGCAGGACTGGGCGTGGGCGGCCTGGCTGCCGCACGTGCGCCCGTCGTTCGGGCAGGAGGCCGTAGCCCTGATCGGGACGACCACTGACACCCTCTCCGCCCGCGTCGCCGAGCTGAACTCGGTGATCACCCAGCGCCGCGCCGCGATGGAGGGGAACAGCAACAAGATCATGGCCGGCCCGCAGGTGGTGGTGGTGCTCGACGGCGCCCGCCGCCTGCGCGCGCTGCCCGGCGTCGTGTCCATCCTGCGCGACGGCCCTGGTGTCGGCGTGAGCGTCGTCTGTCTGGACGGCGACGAGCAGCTGCTGCCCGAGGAGTGCACGGTGGTGGCGCTCGCCCGTGTCGACGGCGGCATGACGCTGCGCAGGCAGGACACCGACGACCTGCGGGCCGTGCTGGTGGACGAGGTGCTGGACGACTGGTACGAGCCGGTGGCGCGCGCCGTCGCCGCCGTGCACGACGTGACGGCCACCGAGGGCGAGGGACTGATCCCGGACTCGGCGCGCCTCGTCGAGGTGCTCGGCATCGAGGAGGTCGACGCCGACGAGATGGTGGCCCGGTGGCGCATGATCTCCAACGGGGGCAAGGGCAGCACCGCGGCAGTGGTCGGCGTCTCGCTGGACGGGCCGTTCACGCTCGACATGGTGCGCGACGGGCCGCACGCCCTCGTGGGTGGCACCACCGGGTCCGGCAAGTCGGAGTTCCTGCAGACCATCGTCGCGTCGCTCGCGGTGGTGAACACGCCCGAGACCATGAACTTCGTGCTCGTCGACTACAAGGGCGGCGCGGCGTTCAGCCAGTGCGAGCAGCTGCCGCACACCGTCGGCATGGTCACGGACCTGGACTCGCACCTCGTGGAGCGCGCGCTCGACTCGCTCCGCGCCGAGCTGACCTACCGGGAGCACATCCTGGCGGCGGCCGGCGCGAAGGACCTGGAGGACTACCTCGACGCGCAGGGCCGCGGGCACATCGGCCCCACGCTGCCGCGCCTGATGATCGTCATCGACGAGTTCGCCTCGATGGCGCGCGAGCTGCCCGACTTCGTCACCGGGCTGGTCAACATCGCCCAGCGTGGCCGCTCGCTCGGTATCCACCTCATCCTCGCGACGCAGCGCCCGTCCGGCGTCATCTCCCCGGAGATCCGCGCCAACACGAACCTGCGCGTCGCCCTGCGGATGACGGACAAGAGCGAGTCCAAGGACGTCATCGACGCGAACGACGCGGCGGACATCGCCAAGTCGCAGCCCGGCCGGGCCTACGCCCGGCTCGGGGCGTCCTCGGTGGTCCCGTTCCAGTCCGCCCGCGTGGGCGGACGGCGCCTTTCCCTGTCCGACGTCGGGCAGGTCGAGTCGCCGTTCGTCGCGCGCGTGCCGCTGGCCGAGCTCGGTGCGCCGCCGCCCAGCCGGCCCCGGGTCAAGCGCCACGAGAACGTGGAGACCGACCTCGCCGCGCTGGTCGAGACCCTGCGCGAGACCGCACGGATGGGTGGCTGGCCGGTCCCGCGGCGGCCGTGGCTACCCGCGCTGCAGGACCTGCTCCCGCTCGACGAGCTGGCCCAGCCGAGTGCGGGGTCCCAGTTCGCGTGGGCCATGGAGGACTCGCCGTCGGACCAGCGCCAGGGTCCCGCCGTCATCGACCTGGACGACTTCGGGCACCGGTACGTGGTCGGCGCGCCGGGCAGCGGCCGTTCGACGACGCTGCGCACCACGGCGTTCGCGGCCGCCGACGCCATGCCCGTGGCCGACCTGCACCTGTACGCGATCGACTGCGGCAACGGCGCGCTGACGGTGCTGAACGAGCTGCCGCACACGGGCGCCGTCGTGCAGCGTGGGCAGGCCGAGCGGGCCAAGCGGCTCCTCACGCGCCTGCAGACCGAGCTCGGCCGGCGCCAGCAGGTCCTCGCGGCCGGGAACTTCGCCAGCGTCACGGAACAGCGCGAGCTCGGTGACCCGGGGACCCGCCTCCCGCGCGTGCTCGTGCTGATCGACCGCTGGGAGAGCTTCATGAGCACCTACGGCGAGGTCGACAGCGGCAAGCTCGTCGAGATCGTCCAGGAGCTGCTGCGCGACGGCGCGAGCGCCGGCATCCACCTGGTGCTGTCCGGCGACCGCAGCCTGCTGTCGAGCCGGATGAGCGTGCTGACGGACGACGCCGTCGTGCTGCGCCTCACCGACCGGTTCGACTACGGGATGGTCGGCATCGACCACAAGAAGCTGCCCGAGGAGATCCAGCCCGGGCGGGCCTTCCGGTCCGGCAGCGGGCTCGAGGTGCAGGTGGCGATCCTCGGGAACGACCCTGCGGGTCGGGCCCAGACCGGCGCCGCACGCGAGATGGCCGCCCGGATCAGGGAGCGGGAGGACGTGGTGCCCGGGACCGGACCGTTCCGCGTGGACGACCTGCCGTCCACGATCACCGTGGACGCGGCCTACCAGTACGTCGGCCCGGAGGCCGCCAAGCCGATGTGGGCGCTGCTCGGCGTCGGCGGTGACGACCTGACCGCGTTCGGCATGGACCTCGCCGGGGACGCGCCGGCCTTCCTGGTGGCCGGCCCGTCGAAGTCGGGGCGGTCCACGATGCTGGCCGTGATGACGGAGTCGCTGCTGCGCGGTGGTACCCAGGTGGTGGTCATGGCGCCGCGCCCGAGCATCCTGCGCGACTTCGAGGGCCGGGACGGCGTGCGCGCCGTCTTCACCGGCACGGAGGTCACCGAGGAGGAGCTGGCGCCGCACCTCGACCCGGACGACGCCGCGGTCGTGCTGGTCGTCGACGACGCCGAGCTCGTGGCCGACATTCCGGCGAAGACCTGGCTGCGCGCGTACCTGCGCACGGCCGCCGACAACCGGCGCGGGCTGATCATCGGCGGCGAGGCCTCCGAGGTGGCCGGCGGGTTCTCCGGCTGGCAGGTGGACGTCAAGAAGAGCCGGCGGGGTGCGCTGCTCAGCCCGCAGGACCGGTTCCACGGCGACCTGGTCGGGGTGAGCATGCCGCGATCGGCGGTGTCGACCCAGGTCAACCCGGGCAAGGCGATGGTGCACCTGGGCTCGGGCGAGCTGATGACGGTGCTGGTGCCGACGCTGTAGGGCTGCGCTGCTCGGACGGGCCGGGGGGCGGGGCCCTGCGGGGTGACCACAGGAATTCGGGGTCTGTTGCTCTGCGTAGACGTTGTCTACGCAGAGCAACAGACCCCGCGCGCGTGGGTTCGCCCTCCCTCTCCGATTCGTGGGTCGGGTTGGCTCGTCGGCTGGGCTGGGCCGGTCAGGCGCTGCCACTGACCAACCTCCGGGCGGTCAGCTCGCGCGGGCGGCCAGGGCCTCCTCGTACTCGTCGCGGATCTTGTCGCCGCCGCCACCGTGCCGGTTGCCGTAGGAGGTGATCGATCACTTCGCAAGGGTCGCCCCGACGGGGACGATCGGCAAAGGCATGCCAGGATGATCGCGCGTCACCCGACGCCGCGTGCTGACCAGCGAGGACAGGCCATGACGAAGCAGAGCGCGACGCGCGACCAGACCGCAGCGCGCGACCAGAGCGCGACGCGCGACCTGAGTGCAGCGCGCGACCAGCGGGCGGCGCCGGAGCGGCGCGCGACGATCTGGGAGGTCGCGAAGGCAGCCGGCGTCTCCCATCAGACGGTCTCGCGCTACCTGCGCAAGGACGAGAAGATGCGGCCCGAGACGGTCGAGCGCATCACCCGGGCCGTGCGAGAGCTCGACTACCGGCCGAACCTGGCTGCCCGCTCCATGCGCACCCGCCGTAGCGGTCGCGTAGCGGTCCTGCTGCCCGCCGTGGCGACGTACGGCCCGCCCCAGATCCTGAGCGGCGTCATGGACGTCGCGCACGAGCACGGCTACACGATCGAGGCGTTCAGCGTGGAGGGCACGACCGCCGACCGCTTCGACCGGGTGCTGCACCTCGCCGACTCGGGGCAGGTCGAGGGCGTCCTCGCCCTCGCGCCGCTGCCGCCCGAGTCGGAGCACCGCTTCCCCGACCGGGCGGCGATAGTGGTGTCGGCGGACTACGACGACGAGTTCCGCGGCGTGGGCGAGCTCGCCGACGGCTCGCCCGTCGCGGAGCTCGTCGAGCGCCTCGCCGAGCTCGGCCACCGCCGGTTCCTCCACGTGACCGGCGCCCTGGACTTCGCGTCCGCCCGGAGCCGCCGCGACGTCTTCGTCGACACGGTCGAGCGGCTCGGCCTGGGCCCCGCGCTCGTCCACGAGAGCGACTGGTCCGCCGAGGGGGCGCGCGCGGCCGTCCTCGCGCTCCCCGAGAAGGACCACCCGACCGCCATCATCGCGGCGAGCGACGTCGCCGCCGCCGGCGTGGTCCTGGCCGCCCGCGAGCGCGGCTGGTCGATCCCGGGGGACCTCAGTGTGACGGGCTGGGACAACAACCAGCTCGGCGCGTACCTCGAGCCGACCCTCACCACGGTGCACGTCGACCACCGCAAGCTCGGCCGGGCGGCGATGGCCCGGCTGGTCGCGACCCTCCGGGCCGAGTCGGGGTCGGAGTCGGGGCCGACGTCGAAGGCGGAGCCGGGGACGCCGTCGTCCGAAGGCCCGCTGAACACGATCATCTGGCGGGAGTCGACGGGGCCGGCCGCGTAGTCCTTGCCGACGTGCAGGGAGGGCAGGTGGGCGCCGTGCCGGCCAGGGCGCGACCCCCCCCGTGAGCTATCCGCCCGGGAGCCGCACCGGATCGACCGCCACCCGGAGCCGCTCCCGCACCCACCAGTCGCCGGTGCGGCGTCGCTCCTCGCGTGTCGTGTACCGGTAGCGGTGCAGGACCGCCCGGACGGCGCTCGGCGGCTGCCCGCCGAACGGGTCCCGGCGCAGCAGCCGCAGGGTCGGGGGATCGGCCTCGAGCAGCCGGCGCAGGAACACCCTGAACCACGTGGCGTCGTGGCCCAGGGGGAGGAACCACATCAGCCAGTCCAGCCGCAGGTGGTAGGGCGCCACCTGGGGCGGACGCCGGCCGGTGGGACCGGGCTTGCCCCGGAACTCGTACTCGACCCAGTCGTCGGGCCCTGGGCGCCGGGCGAGGGTGCCCTCCACGGTGACCTCGTCGCGGCGCCGCGTGACCGAGCCGAACGCACCGTAGGCGTTGACCAGCCGGAACGGCTCGAAGCTCGCGTTCATCTTCTGGCGTCGCGACGCGAGGTTCAGCGCGGGCCGCACCGACAGCACGAGCAGCAGCAGCGCCACCGCGGTCACCACTATCACGAACGGGATCGGCGCTGCAGGCGACCCGGCAGCGGAAGCCGCCGCGGCGCCGTCGGGCAGCCCGAGCAGGCTGCCCAGCCAGGCCCAGGTGCTGTCGCTGATCACGCCCAGAGCCAGGATGATCGCCGCCCAGTTGAGCCACGCGAAGTTGCCGGTCACCACCAGCCACGCCTGGGTGAGGACGAACACCAGGCCCGCGACGGACGGGAAGGGCTGCGGGAGGAGGAGCAGCCACGGGACGAGCAGCTGACTGACGTGGGTGCCGACGACCTCGAACCGGTGCCACCAGCGCGGCAGATGGTGCGCGTGCCAGGAGAACGGGCCGGGCAGGGGCTGCGTCTCGTGGTGGTAGTAGAGGGCGGTGAGGTCACGCCAGGCGGCGTCGCCGCGCCACTTGATCAGGCCGGCGCCGTGCTCGATGCGGAACAGCAGCCAGCGCACCGCGAGGACCATCAGGAGGGGCACGCCCACGGCGTCGGACCCGAGGAACGCGACGAGGAACCCTGCCTCGCACAGCAGGGTCTCCCAGCCGAAGGCGTAGAAGGTCTGCCCGACGGCGACCACGGACAGGTAGAGCCACCACATCACCAGGAACACGAGGGCGGGCACCCACCAGGGCCCGGCCTGCGGCAGCCCGACGACGACGCTCACCGCCAGCACGACGCCGGTCCACGCGCACGCCGCGAGCAGGCGGTCCGAGTAGCGCCACCGGAACAGCGACGGCCCCTGCCGCCAGCGTGTGCGCGCGACGTACGCCGGGACCGGCAACATGCCATGCTCCCCGAGCAGCGGGTGGAACTGGCGCAGCACGCACCAGAATCCGAGCGCGTACAGCGCGCCGAAGCCGCGCTGGAGGATCGCGCGCGCGACGTCGTAGTCGGCGCTCGACCACCAGCCGAGCCAGTCGGGTAGGGCCCCCACCATGCAGCCACGCTATCGGGTCACGGCGTCGCACCTACCCCGGGCGGTGTTGTCCGGGCCGGCGCCCTACCGCGCAACGCTCCCACGACCGGCTGACGACGCGGTCGCGGCATAGCGCGTGGCCAGCCGGCCGAACGCCGCCGTCAGCTCGGGTGGGCCGACGACCTCGATGGCGGCGTCGAACCGGCCGAGCGAGGCGGCCAGTGACAGCCACGACCACGATCCGGCCTCGAGGCCGCACCGGTCCGAGCCGAGATCCTCGACCATTCCGTCGCCGGCGAACGGGAGGACGGCGTCGGCCGGCAGGTCGATGATGACCTTGCCGATGCACGGCCAGGCGTTGATCTGGTCCGATCCCTTGAAGCGCGCCGACACGAATTCGCGCACGCTGCCGCCCGGGACCTCTCGCGGGGTGAAGCGGGGACCGGTCGGCGTGCGGGGACTGATCCGGTCGGCGCGGAAGATGCGCCAGTCGTCGTGCTCGAGGTCCCAGGCGACCAGGTACCAGCGCCCGTGCGAGGTGACGACGTGGTGCGGCTCGACGCGGCGTGGGGGCGGCGGTTCGACGTCGGCCACGCGTGGCTGCCGGCTCGAGTAGTCGAACCGCAGCACCTCGCGGGCGCGGACGGCGGCAGAGAGCTCGACGAGCACCTCCGGTGCCACCGGTCCTGCGGATGCGTGCGCACCGCTGGGAACGGCGGTGAACCGCAGGGCGTCGAGCCGATGGCGCAGGCGCGACGGCAGCACCTGGCGCACCGTCGTCAAGGCACGTACGGCGGCTTCTTCGACACCCGCACCGGCCTCGGCGGCTGCTTGCAGCCCGACAGCGAGGGCGACCACCTGATCGTCGTCGAACAGCAGCGGGGGCAGCTCGGAGCCGGCCTCGAGGTGGTATCCGCCGTCCGGCCCTTTCGCGGCCTGGATGCGATACCCCATCTCGCGCAGCCGATCGACGTCGCGCCGGACGGTGCGATGGCTGATGCCCAGGCGGTCGGCAAGGAGCTGGCCGGGCCAGTCTCGTCGCGTCTGCAGGAGAGACAGCAGCGCGAGCAGTCGCGATGTCGTGGTGGTCGTCGGGGTCATGGTTCGAGGTTACGGAGAGTGGAGGACCTTCGCTGTCCTCTACTGCCGAGAGTGTGGGGGTTGCCGGGGAAAGCCCGGCGGAGGCAACAGCTGCAAGGAGCAGGCATGTCCATCAACACCACCACCCACCTCAACTTCCGTGGCGACGCTCGCGCGGCGCTGGAGCTCTACCAGACCGTGTTCGGTGGTCAGCTGGTCACCGTCACCTATGCGGACGCGCACAACGTCACCGAGCCGGCCGAGGCCGAGCAGGTCATGTGGGGCCAGGTCGCGTCCGTGTCGGGATTCCGGGTGATGGCGTACGACGTCCCCTCGCACACCGCGTACGAGCCGGGCGTGATCCCCGTGTTCGTCTCCGTCCGCAGCACTGACGCGGCGGAGATCGCCGGCTATTGGGAGCGGCTCGTCGAGGGGTCGACAGTCGTCGTCCCCCTCGCCGAGGCGGCGTGGGCTCCGCTCTACGGGATGCTCAAGGACCGCTTCGGCGTGACGTGGGTGCTCGATGTGGAGGTGCCCTGGAGCGCTTCCTGATCTGTCGACTGATCTGACGACTGATCTGACGACGCCGGTGGGGCGGGGCACCCCTCGCCCCACCGCGGCGGTGCTGGACGGGGAGGCGTTGTGTGCTGTGAGGTTGCGGGCATGAGGTGGCGCAACGGCGAGCACGGGTACGGCATCGTCACGAAGGTCCTGCACTGGTCGACCGTCGCCCTGCTGGTTACCCAGCTCACGGTCGGCTACATGATGGAGACCGACGGCGACGTGCCCGACGTCGACTGCGACCCGCCGGGGGAGGACCGCAGCGGCGGTGACACCTCCGATGCCGAGGAGGAGCAGTACGACCGGTTGGAGGACCGGTGCGAGGCCGCGCAGTACCTCCGCGAGGAGCGCGCCGATGACGCCGTCGGCGCAGCGTGGTCCGACCTGTGGTCGGGTGACCTGGCCGACGGCGAGCTGTCGCTCGCGGGGTGGCACGTCCTGCTCGGGCTGGCGATCGTCGCCGTCGGCGTCCTGCGGGTCGTGTGGCGCCGCACGACGCCGCTGCCGCCCTGGGACGTGCGGCTCACCGCGACCGACCGGACGGTGCTGCACCGGGTCGAACGGGTCCTGCTCGCGCTGCTCTTCGTGGTCCCGGCGACCGGTATCGCGCTGGTGGTCGGCAGCGACGACCTCGTCCCGCTCCACATCGCCGCGCACCTGTGCTTCTACGCCGCGCTGGCCGTGCATCTGTTCGTGGTCCTACGACGCCGGGTGGTCGGCCGGATGCTCTGGGGACGGCCGGCGGGGCGCTAGCCGGTTACGTTCGGCAGCGCCGCCATGGCCTCGTCGAGGCGCTCCTGGGTGCGGCGCGGCTACCGAGGTGCTCCACGCGCGGGACGCAGGTCCGGCGGCTCAGTCGTGCGCAGTTGCCACATCTGGGGGCGTCATGGGCCCGACGCATTCGCCATCTGAAATCAAGGGAAAAGTCAGGATCTTGCTGTGCCCGAGTTGCCCAGGGCATAGTGCCTTCTTTGGAACATTTGTTCATGAGAGCCCGGTTTCCGGGTGCTATCTTCCAGATATGTGGCCTCTGCTCTGAGGGCGGGGCCACCAGCACGGTAGCCCCCGTCCTGGGGGTCGGTCCCTTCGGTGACAAGCGTCGAGGCTGCATACCAAAGCGCACGCCAAGCCTGAAGGAGTCCGTCATGGAACGAGCCCTGAATCGTGGCAAGAAGCGTCTCGCTGTCATTCTCGCTGCGGTACTCGTGATGACGGGGGTCGGGGTCGCGTTTGCGTACTGGACTTCCACCGGTACTGGCGACGGGTCGGCGCTGACCGGCAACAGCGTTGTGTTCACGGTCACGAGCGACCCACCCGAGGGCACGCTCGCACCGGGCAGCGCCGGGCAGACCGTCGACTTCACCGTCACCAACCCAGGTGAGGGAACGCAGAACCTGACCGGCGTGACGGTTGCACTGGCAAACGACGACGGAACCGCATGGGTGCCGACCGGCGATTGCCTGGCCACCGACTACACGGCCACCGTCACCGATTCCCCGTCCGGGGAGATTGCGGCCGGCGGGTCCCTGAGCGGCACAGCAACTGTGACGCTGGCGAACACCGCTGCCAACCAGGACGACTGCCAGGGCCAGGACGTCCCGCTCTACTTCACCGCCTCCTGACCCATCCGACGCCCGGGGGGTGCCGCATGCGGGGCACCCGCCGGGCGTCCGGCGTCCGGCAGGCCATCACCCGCCTGACCGCTGCGACATCCGTCGCTGGAGCCGTGTACGGCCAACAGAACGCAGTCGTCGAAGATGAGCACTCCCACCGGACGGTCCCGCGCCCACCGCGGCCAGAACAGCGCTCGCCCGTTCGGTCGCGCGACCGTTCCGATCGGGCTGCTCGCCCTGGTCATGGCCGTCCTGTCCGGGACTGCGCCCGCATCGGCGTACTGGAGCGCGACGGGCTCGGCGTCGGCGACGACGGCGACCGCGACACTCACCGCACCGGTCGACGTGACCGTCCCGCAAGCCGCCGACGCGGACGTCACGGTCAGCTGGACCACAGGGTCCGGGGGTGTTCAGCCGGAGGGCTACTACGTCACGCGGCACACCGGCGAGACGAGCGCTCCGGCGTGTGCGAGCAGCCCTGGCTCGCTGGTCGAGGGAGACGACTGCCTCGACGCCGCCGTCCCCGCCGGAGAGCACAGCTACGTCGTGACCGCCGTCTACCGGTCATGGACGGCCCGTAGCGTTGCCAGCGCGACGGTCACCGTGACGGCTCCCACCTTGTTGGGAGCGGCGCAGGGCTATTCCGTCCTCGCCGCCACCGCGGTGGTCGACACGGGCACGTCGACGATCAGCGGCGACCTCGGCGTGAGCCCGGGCACGACTGTCACCGGGATCGATCCGGACGCCGTCGGCGGTGACATCCATGCGGGCGACGGGCACGCCGCCGCCGCACAGGCTGCCCTGGCCACCGCGTACGAGAGCCTGGCCGCGCGACCGGCGGACGCCGAGCTCGCCGGCCAGATCGGCGGACTGACCCTGACGCCGGGCGTGTACCACAGCACAGCTGCGCTGGCCGTGACCGGAACCCTCACGCTCGACGCGCAGGGCGACGCCGACGCGGTCTTCGTCCTCCAGGCGTCCGCGGCGTTCGACACCGCCGCCGCCAGCAGGGTCGACCTCGTCAACGGCGCACGGGCGTCGAACGTGTTCTGGGTGGTCGCCGCCGCCGCAGGAACGGGAGCGAACTCGTTCCTCTCGGGCACGATCCTCGCCCAGGGCGCCATCACCCTCGGCGCGAGCACCGAGCTCATCGGTCGAGCGCTCTCCCGCGACGCCGTCACCCTCGCGTCCAACACCATCCGATTCGCTGCTGCCCTCCCGCCCACTCTCGGTATCGACGGCGGAGCCGCAGCGACCACCAAGGACCGCACGCCCACGATCACCGGCGTGAGCAGCGCCGCGGCGTCCAGCACGGTCAGCGTCACCATCGACGGCCAGAGCCTGTCCACAACCGTCACCGCGGGCGGCACCTGGGCGGTCACCGCAGCCGAGCTCTCCGCGGGTCGATTCGACGTCGTCGCCAAGGTGCGGGACGCCGACGGAGACGGCGCCGCTGCCTCCCAGGACCTCACCGTCGAGGTGAACCCGCCGCCGATCGACGTCGGAGCCGCCGGGACGTACTCCGTCCTCGCGGCAACCGGCGTCGTCAACATCGGCGCCACGACGATGAGCGGCGACGTCGGTGTCAGCCCCGCGACCTCGGTCACCGGTTTCCCGCCGGGCACCTATGACGGGAGCCTCCACGCCGGAGACCCTGCCGCCGCAGTCGCACAGGAGGATCTTCTCGCGGCACTGGACGAGGCATCGTTGCGTGCGCCGCACACGGAGATCGCCGGCGACCTGGGCGGACAGGTCTTCCACGCTGGGGTCCACCACATGACCGCCGCGCTGGCCCTGACCGGAACCGTCACTCTCGACGGCGAAGGCGACTCCGGCGCCGTGTTCATCTTCGTGGGCGACGCGGCCTTCGACTCCGCCGCCGCCAGCACCGTCTCGCTCGTCGACGGAGCTCAGCCTGCAAACGTGTTCTGGGTCGTCGCCGGGGCCGCGGGAACCGGTGCGAACTCCTCGATGTCCGGCGCTCTCCTCGCGCGAGGCGCGATCACCCTTGGCGCCGGCACGGCGCTGACCGGGCAGGCACTCTCGCGTGACACCGTCACCGTGGCCGACGGTTCGCTCACCGGCGTCACCCCTGCTCCGATGGCTCTCCCGGCCTCGTTCGAGGAATCCCGGGACGAGTCTGCCGGGCCGTCCGAGCCAAGCTCTCCTGCGCTCCCGGAGACACCTGACGCTCCCGAGCTCTCCGAGGCGTCCGTGCCGCCGAAGGAGACGATCGTGCCGGGGGAGACGGATGAGACAGTCCCGCCGGACGAGCCGGACGAGCCGGACGAGCCGGACGAGCCGGACGAGCCGGACGAGCCGGACGAGCCGGACGAGGCGGACAAGCCCGCCCCGCCGGACGAGCAGGCCGCACCGACCCCGACCACCGACGAGACCCACGACGACACGACGGTGGCGCCATGAACTGCGACCTGCCGCGCACCGGCCCTGATGTCGATCTCGGTCTTCTCCTGATCCTCGCGATCGCCTGCCTCGTCGTCGGAGCCGTGTTCCTGCTCGTGGCCCGCAGGCGGCACCGGGTGTCGGCCGCACTGGTCCTGATCCTCGCCGTCGGTGCTGCCCTGGCGCCCAGCTCCGGAACCTCCGCGGCGGCGGCCGCCGCGGAGTGCGCCACCCCCGACAACTCCTTGACCGTCACCGTCACCTCCACCATGGAAGGACTCGCGCCGGGCATCGCGCCGGTGCCCATCACCGGACTCGTCGTGAACAACGGAACCGACAGCACCCACATCACCGCGGTCACTGTCGAGATCACCTTCGTCACCACTGACCCCGGAGCGCCGTCCGGAGCCTGCGGCGTCGGCGACTACCTTCTCCTCGACACCACGATGGCCGTCGGCAAGCGCCTCGGCCCTGGCGGCTCGGCACCCTTCGACGGTGCCTCGATCGGCTTTGCCGACAAGGCCACCAACCAGGACGCCTGCAAGCACGCCACCGTGCACCTCTTGTTCACCGCCAACCCCGGCGGGTAGTGACTAACGTCGGATGACTTCCCTCCGACGTGCGCGTCGCACGCACCGCGCCGACGATCGAGAGATGAGCACAGGCACGACACCGCCCCCGGAACCACTACCGGACTCGTCCCCTGCAGCTGCACTGGCGGGCGACCGCCGGTTCTTCGGGCATCCGCTCGGCCTGATGACCCTGTTCACGACGGAGCTGTGGGAGCGCTTCAGCTACTACGGCATGCGGGCCATCCTGGTCTACTACCTGACCGACACCATCGCCAACGGCGGCCTCGGCCTCGACCAGACGCTGGGCGAGGCCGTCGTCTCGATCTACGGCACCGGCGTCTACCTGCTGTCCGTGGTCGGGGGGTGGCTCGCGGACCGGGTGATTGGCGCGCGGCGCTCAACGCTCTACGGCGGCATCATCATCGCCGCGGGGCACGTGTTCCTCGCGATCCCCGCGGCCGGGTTCTCCTACCTGGGGATCGTGCTCGTCGCGCTCGGCACGGGCCTGCTCAAGCCGAACGTGTCCTCCATGGTGGGCGCCCTGTACGACCGGGAGGACCCCAGGCGCGAGGCCGCGTTCTCGATCTTCTACATGGGGATCAACATCGGCTCGCTCTTCGCACCGATCATCGTCGGCGCCGTCCGCGCCGCATGGGGCTACCACGCCGGGTTCTCCGTGGCCGCGGTCGGCATGGGTGCCGCACTCGTGTTCTTCGTGCTGGGCCGTAAGTACCTGCACGGCGCGGGCGACAACGTGCCCAACCCGATCCTGCCCGGCGAGCGGCCGGCGATCACGCGGATGTTCGCCATCATCCTCGGCGCCGTCGTGCTGGTGTACCTCGTGGCCCGGCTCGTGTCGGGCGAGTGGGGCGTGCACGCACTCATCGACACCCTCAGCTACATCGCGTTCCTCGCGCCGGTCGCGTTCTTCATCGCCATGTACCGCTCACCCCGTGTGACGGACGCCGAACGCCCCCGCCTGGTCGCCTACATCCCGCTGTTCGTGGCGGCCATGCTCTTCTTCATGATCTTCGAGCAGGCGGCGACCACGCTCGCCACCTTCGCCGCCGACAGCACCTCCCGCGAGGTGCTCGGGTTCACGGTCAGCCCGGAGTTCTTCCAGTCCGTGAACCCGGCCTCGATCATCATCCTCGCCCCGGTGTTCGCCTGGCTGTGGGTCAGGACCAAGGACCGCCCGCCCACGCCGTACAAGTTCGCGATCGGCCTGGCGCTCGCGGCCCTCTCGTTCCTGGTGCTGTCCGCGGCGTCGGCCATCGCGGGCGACGACCTCACGCCGGGCTGGGTGCTGGTGCTCGTGTACGTGATCCAGACGCTCGGTGAGCTGTGCCTCTCGCCGGTGGGCCTGGCCGCCACCACCCTGCTCGCGCCGCGTGCCTACCAGGGACAGGCGATGGCCCTGTGGTTCCTCGCGCCCGCGGCCGGACAGGCGATCACTGCGCAGCTCGTCCAGGCCACCGCCGACGTGTCGGACACCGTGTACTTCGGCGGCATCGGCGTCGTCGCGCTCGCCTTCGCCGCGATCCTGGCGCTGCTCGGCCCGTGGGTCACCCGCCAGGTGCGCAGGGCCGACCAGCTGGAGGGCGTGCACACCGCGGGGGAGTGACTCATGCCCAGATGGCCTGCGCCAAGGAGGCGGCCACCGCACCGAACGCGCCCAGAGCGACTAGCGCCAGAACCGCGCATCCGGACCCTGAGCCAGCTCCCGCGAAAGCTCCAGGACCAGTTGTGGAGTTTGTCCTGGTATTCAGCAGGCGCTCGTCCAGCTCATTCATATGGTCCTGGAGGAAGAAGACGCCCGCCTGATCGACGGACTGTCCCTGCGGGACCGGAAAGACGGCCCAGGCCAACTTTGGCGGGCACGCGACCAACAGCTCTTGGCCCCTCCATCCCGCCGTTGGCAGCAGCGCTGCGGCAAGCGCCTTGGTGGAGTGCTCGGGGTACCCGTCCAGGAATCTCTGGAGGTCGGCTCGTGCCGCCTCCTTTGTCTCGAAGGGTGTCTGCTCGCTGTAGATCTTGAGGCTGCCCGGCCCCTCCTCGCCCGCAGCAATCTCGCCCCAGGTCCACTTCACTGGCATGTCGGTCCCCCCGCCTTGAGCCTTATGTCCGGTCTGAGCCTAGTGTCAGCGACCTGAGGTGGGCGGGCAGCCGCGCGCCGGCGTCCGACGATGGGGACTGTGACGGCGAAGGTCGGCGCTCCGCACCGCCGAGCACGTCGAACCGCAGGTTAGCCGTCCAGGTCGTCGGTGGCCCGGGCCGAGCCGCAAGTTGTGAGTTACTTCGGATGCCGAGCCGAACGTTGCTGGTCCAAAGCGGTGCTGATTGACTCGGTAGCTGCGGTTGGACGACGACGGTGACGATCAAGTTGCGGTTCGGCGCCCGTGGCGGGGCGGGTGGACGGCGAACTCGCGACTCGGGACGTCGGCCTACCCGGCGTCGTCCTACCCGCCCAGGCGGTTGCGGTCGGCCTTCCCGGTCCAGTAGCCGACCCAGATCGCGCCGGCCAGCGCCAGCAGCCCGATCAGTACCGGCGCGGCGGCCAGCGGCGCGACGGCGGCCACCGCGGAGACCAGCAGCGGCCCGCCGGTGTTGCCGATGTCCCCGCACAGCCGCCAGCCGCCGAGGAACTGCGAGCGGCCCTCCTCGGGCGCCGCATCGGCGCCGAGGGTCATCACGATCCCCGCGCCGAGCCCGTTGCCGAGCGCGATGAGTGCCATCACCGCGCCGACGGTGAGCGCGGAGTCCGCCAGCGGGAGCAGCAGGCAGCCGACGCCGACGGCGAGGACCACCGGCACCGCCACCACCTGGCGGCCGCGGGTGTCCAGCAACCAGCCGCCGGGAACGGTGAGCAGGATGTCGATGGTCGCCGCGACCGCGAAGAGCAGGGAGACGACCGCGGCGGAGATGTGGACGTGGTCGGCCCACAGCGGCAGCAGGCCGGTGCGCACCGACCGGGAGGCGCCGATGATGATGACGGCCACCCCGAGGGTGAGCAGCGTGCGCCGGTGCTCCCACAGCACCGTGCGCACCGGCAGCGGGGTGATGCCACGCCGCACCCGGCCGAAGTCCGGCATCCGGGTCACGATCAGCGCGGAGGCCAACGACGCGCACGCCGCGAGCACGAAGACCGAGCGGATCCCGATCAGGTGGATCAGCAGCGCCCCCAGCAGCGGGCCGATCAGGATCCCCAGGCGCATCGACCCGCCGAGCAGCGCCATCGCCCGCGCCCGGTGGCTGATCGGCACCGCGTCGATCAGGAATCCCTGCCGGGCCAGCAGGAACGCCGTCCAGCTCATCCCGCTGACGAAGACGCAGACGCACAGCAGCCAGACCGAGGGCACCAGGAAGGCGAGCACCATCGCCACGGCGTCGACCAGCCCGGCGATCATGAGGGTGCGGCGCTCGCCGAGCCGCGCCACGAGCGCACCCGAGGGCAGCGAGTTGGCGAGCTGCCCGATCCCCAGGAGCGCGACCACCAGCGCCGCCAGGGCTGTACCCGCGCCCAGGTTCCCGGCGTGGATCGCCAGGACGGGCATCACCGCGCCGTGGCCGACCGAGCTGACGACGGACGGCAGGTAGGCGACGACGGCGATGTCACGGAATCGGAACGGCGGTTCGGCTGCCGCGTCGCCCGTTCCCGTCACATCGTCATACTGTCAGATAGTTAGCCGCGGCAACGACTATGTGTCGCAGAGCGAGATGCGCCGGCTCCTGGTCGACGCCGGGACGGCGCTCGGAGACACCTTCCTTCTTTGCTCTGGCCGGCGTCAGACCATCTCGGGGAGGTGGAGGTGCGCGAACGCGATCTCCATCTCCTCCACCTTGTCGATCCTTGCGCCGAGCTCGCGGACAATGCCGGTGCGGATCCTGGCAGTGGCGTCACGGCTTGCCTCGACCGCTTCGCGGCTGTCGAAAGCGGCAGTGCCGACGACCCGGCCCGTCTCACGGTCGACCATCAGGCTGGCGCTGCAGAATCCGTCGAACTCCTGGACCTGCGGCAGGACGACCATCCGGTACGTGTCGATGGCGTTGTCGATCACGCTCTGGTCGCCGCTCAGCCAGGTGAGGCGGGCGAATGCGCCGTCGGGCGTTGCGTGGTCGCGGTGGACGACGGCAAGCTCCCACTGGTGGACGTACCTGCCGGAGGTGCTGCCAAGGGCCCGCTCGGAGCGGTCGCGCAGCGGTCGGACGGCGACGGCGCTCGCCCGCATCGCGTCCTCGGACGACCACGCCGTCGTGGTGAGGCAACGGCCGGTCGGCCGGTCGACCAGCATCGACATCCCGACGCAGCCGTCCATCGCGGAGACCGCCGGGAAGATCTCCTCACGAACGAGCCTCAGCCCGTCGTCGATGCTGGTGGGATCTCCTTGGACCTCGGTGGTGCGGATGTACATGACGGACTCCCTGTGCTCCGGGCGGCGTCCGTACGGCGCTGCCGTCCCTACCCACACTCCGCCGCCGCTTGACCCAGGTCAAGCGGAACGGCGTCCGGCCAGGAGACGGCGACCGCGGGAATCCTTGCGGGCCCCCTACTCTTCTCGCGTGCGAGTGCTGCTGGTGGACGACGACGAGCCGATCGCTATGTCGTTGAAGCGGGGGCTGGTCCGGTACGGGTACGAGGTCGAGTGGGTGGCAAGCGGCGCCGAGGCGCTGCGGGCAGGCCCCGTCGACGTCGTGCTGCTGGACCTGGGGCTGCCGGACACCGACGGGCTGGACGTGTGCCGGTCGTTGCGGGCGCGGAGCGACGTACCGATCATCGTGATCAGCGCGCGCAGCGACGAGGTCGACCGGGTGGCGGGCCTGGAGCTCGGGGCCGACGACTACGTCTCCAAGCCGTTCGGGGTGCGTGAGGTGATCGCCCGGATCAGGGCGGTGATGCGGCGCGTGCACCCTGAGCAGGGCTCGGCCGACGCCGGGCGCTACGGCAGGGTCACCGTCGACCGGAGGGCGGCGCGGGTGTTCCTCGACGGGGTCGAGGTGCCGCTGGCCCGGAAGGAGTACGAGCTCCTCTCCTTCCTGACCGAGCAGCCGGGCGCCCTCATGACCCGGGAACGGATCATGGCGGCGGTCTGGGACGCGAACTGGTTCGGTCCCACGAAGACGCTCGACGTGCACGTCTCCGCGCTGCGGCGGAAGTTCACGGGCGCGCTGACCATCGAGTCGGTGCGGGGCGTCGGCTTCCGTCTGGTCGTCGACGGGCCCGCGTCATGACCCGACGGCTGATCGTCAGCTATGTGGTCCTGGTCGCGCTGGCGCTCCTGGCCTTCAAGGTGCCGGTCTCGGTCACGGTCGGCGCGCACCTGCGCGAGGACACCGAGGCGACCGTCCAACGAGATGCCACGACGATGGCGCTGTTGCTGGCGGACGGGGACGAGGCTGCTCTCGGCTCCCTGGCCGAGACGATGCGGGCGTACGAGCTCGAGACACCTGCCAGCGTGGATGTGCTCCCGTCGTGGAGCGGGGATGCCACGGCCGACTGGAGCGACGCCGAGCTGGTCGTGACCGTCCCGGGCTCGCCGAACGGCGCAGTGCGGATCAGCTACCCGGCCGGCGCGCTGCACGAACGGGTCTGGGAGGTCTGGCGGCTGCGGGCCCTGCTCGCCGCCGGCATCCTCGCGGTTGCGGCGGTACTCGGAACGTTGGCGGTGCGCCGGCTGACCAGGCCGCTGGGCGACCTGCGGACGATGGCCGGCCGGCTCGGCGACGGCGACCTGGCGGCCCGCTGCGCCGTCACCGGCCCGCCGGAGACGCAGACCCTGGCCCGAGCGCTGAACTCCGGTGCCGAGCGCCTGGAGACCCTGATCGCGGCCCAGCGAGTGTTCGTCGCCGACGCCTCCCACCAGCTGCGGACGCCGCTGACGGCGCTCCGGCTGTCGCTGGACAACATTGCCGACGGCGTTGCTGACGCGGCGGTCCGGGAGGACGTCGAGCGGGCGACCCGGGAGGTGGTCCGGATGAGCGGTCTGGTCAACGGCCTTCTCGTGCTCGCCCGCGCCGAGGCCAGGACCGGCGGCACGGAGCCCGTGCGTCTGGCGGACGAGATCGAGCAGCGGATCGCTCTCTGGCACCTTGCGGGTGACGAACGCGATGTCCGCTTCCGGCGGACCGGAGCATGGAGCGCCGAGCCGGTGGTCCTGGCTGGCCCCGGGCAGGTCGAGCAGGTCCTCGACAACGTGCTCTCGAACGCGCTTGCCGTCTCGCCCGACGGAGCAACCGTCACGGTCGACGTGCAGGTCGGCCGCGACGCCGTCGTGCTCGAGGTGCGTGACGAGGGGCCGGGCATGACCGCTGAGGAGAAGGCACGAGCGTTCGACCGTTTCTGGCGCGGGTCGGGCCGCACCGGGCAGGCCGGCTCGGGACTCGGCCTGGCGATCGTCAGGCAGCTCGTCACCGACGCCGGTGGGGCCGTCGTGCTCGATGACGCCCCCACCGGCGGCCTGACCGTGCGGATCAGCTGGCGGCCGGCAGCAGCGAGGAGTGGTGGTTGATGATCAGCCACTCGCCGCCCCGCTTCTCGTACACGAAGGTGTAGCGGGCGTCCGCGTAGGTCTTCGTGCCGTCCGCGGCCGTGAAGGTGAAGGTGTACAGGCCGGTGTCGATCGCCGTGTTCTTGTCGAGCACGTCGATGACGGAGAGCGTCCGCTCGCCGCTGGGGTTCTTTGCGAGGAAGTCCTCGAAGTAGTCCACGATCCCGGCGCGGTCCGTCCGGACCTCGGGCGAGAGCGTGGGCAGCAGCACCGCGTCCGGGGCGTAGATGTCGGCCAGAGCCTCCGGGTCACCGGCCTCGACCAGGGTGTTCCAGCGGTCGAAGAGCGCACTGATCTCGGCCTCTGTCGGCAGGGCACCGTGGGCCGCCACCTGCACGTGGCGAGCGGTCCCGACATCTGCCGGTGCGGACGCCGCCGTGGCCACGGCCGGTGCGCCAAACGCGACGGCGGCTACGGCGGCTCCCGCGACGATGACCGAAAGCTTCTTCATGGACGTCTCCCTGGTCTGACGAATTGATCCGGGGCCTGATGAACGACCCGGAGCCATCACCCTCGCAACCAGCGGGTTAGCGGACTGCCAGCACCGGTCAAGCCGACGGACAAGGATGCGGGAGCTCATGGCAGGGGCGGTCGTGACCCGGATCCACACGGCACGTCACTCCGTCCGGGGCCGAGCCGTCCTGCACCGAGGATGACCACAATGGTGCGGTCGGTGTCGTCGTCGACAGCCGATGTGTTATACATCTGATGTTTCTGTGCGAACGTCCCCGGAGGGGAGCAACGGTGCTGCACGACGTCGTGGACGCGCACCATCATCTGTGGGTGCGCTTGCGCACGCCCCAGGACTGGATCGACCCCGTCACCATGGCCGCCATCGACGCCGACTTCACACCCGCCGACCTGCCGGCGGCCGCGCACGGGGTGACCGCGACCGTGGTCGTCCAGTCCGCGAGCCTGTGGTCCGAGAGCCGCGAGCTCCTGGCGATCACCGCGTCCGACGGCGGGCGCGCGGCCGGGATCGCGGGCGTCGTCGCCTGGGCGGACATCCTCGACCCCGACGTGGCCGACGGCGTCGCCGCGCTGCGGTCCGGACCCGGTGGCGGCGCGCTGGTCGGCATCCGCACGCAGGTGCAGGCCGAGCCCGATCCCGCGTACCTGGACCGGGACGACGTGCGCCGCGGCATCGCGGCGGCCTGCTCGGCCGGCCCCGACGGCTCGCGCGACACGACAGGCCCCGACGGCCTCGTGTTCGACCTGGTGGTGCGCGCGGACCAGCTCCCGGCGTGCGCGCGGCTCGCCGCGGCGCTGCCCGAGGTCACCTTCGTCCTGGACCACCTGGGCAAGCCCCGCCTCGACGCCTCCGCGGGCGCCGCAACGGATCTCGCCGCCTGGAGGCGGGATCTCGCCGATCTCGCCGCCCGGCCGAACGTGACGGCCAAGCTGTCCGGGCTCGTCACCGAGGCCCGCTGGGACGCCTGGCGGGCGGGCGACCTGCGGCCCGCCGTCGACCATGCGCTCGAGGTGTTCGGGCCGGAGCGGCTCATGTTCGGCTCCGACTGGCCCGTCTGCCTGCTCGCGAGCGACTACGGCGGGTGGCTGGCGACGCTCGGCGACCTGCTCGCCGGGCTGAGCCCGGACGAGGCCGCCGCCGTGTGGGCCGGGACCGCACGGCGGACATACAACCTGGAAGAGGACCACGGATGACATCCGAGACCGCAGCAACTAACGCAGCAACGAACGCAGCAGCGACCACACCGGCGAACGCAGCGACAAACACAGCAGCGAACACGGCGGGCGCCACGGCGGCAGCCGAGCTCGCCGGCGTCCGAGCGATAGTCACCGGCGGTGCGTCGGGCATCGGCGCCGCCATCGTGCGCGCCATGCTCGCGCGCGGCGCGCAGGTGACGTCCATCGACCGCGTGGCCGAGGGCGTCCCGCTGGGTGCCGGGGCCCAGGTGGCCGACGTGACCGACGACGCCGCCGTGCGCGCCGCCGTCGCCGCCGCGGCGCAGGCGATGGGCGGCATCGACGTCGTCGCCAACAACGCCGGGATCGGCGCGCAGGGCACCGTCGCCGACAACGACGACGCGGAGTGGCTGCGGGTCCTGGACGTGAACGTGCTCGGGATCGTCCGCGTGACCCGCGCCGCGCTGCCGTACCTGCGCGAGTCCCCGCACGCCGCCGTCGTGAACACCTGCTCGATCGCCGCGTGGACCGGCCTGCCGAACCGGGCGCTGTACTCGGCGTCCAAGGGCGCTGTCCAGGCGCTCACGCTCGCGATGGCCACCGACCACGTGCGCGAGGGCATCCGGGTCAACTGCGTCAACCCGGGGACGGCGGACACCCCGTGGGTGACTCGGCTGCTCGACGCCGCCGACGACCCCGCCGCCGAGCGGGCGGCGCTGGAGGCCCGCCAGCCCTCGGGCCGGCTCGTGAGCGCCGACGAGGTCGCGCACGCCGTCTGCTACCTCGCGAGCCCGCTCGCCGCGGCGACGACCGGCGCGATGCTCGCCGTGGACGGCGGCTCGCACGCGCTGCGCACCCGCGCCCCCGAGCAGGCCTGACGCCGGACCGAGGGGACACCACAGCATGGAGACGACGGCGGTGCGCGGCACCGGGGTCCGGCTGACCTCGCTCGGCCTCGGCGCCGCGCCCGCGGGCAACCTGTACCGGGCGACGACCGACGAGGAGGCGCACGCGACGTTCGAGGCCGCCTGGGACGCCGGGGTCCGGTACTTCGACACGGCTCCGCACTACGGCCTCGGGCTCTCCGAGCGGCGGCTCGGCGCCTTCCTGCGCACGCGGCCGCGTGACGAGGTAGTGGTGTCCACGAAGGTCGGACGTCTGCTCGTCCCGTCGCCGGAGACCGCGCACCGCACCGACCCGGACCTGTTCGAGGTGCCGGCCGCCGCGCGCCGGGTGTGGGACTTCTCCCGCGACGGCGTGCTGCGGTCGCTCGAGTCCAGCCTGGAGCGCACGGGCCTGGACCGGGTCGACGTCGTGTACCTGCACGACCCTGACGGCCACTGGGAGCAGGCGGCGCACGAGGCGCTGCCCGCGCTCGTCGACCTGCGGGACCAGGGCGTGATCGGCGCGGTCGGCGCCGGGATGAACCAGTCGGCGATGCTCACCCGGTTCGTGCGCGAGACCGACGTCGACGTCGTCATGTGCGCCGGGCGGTTCACGCTCCTGGAGCAGACCGCGCTGGCCGACCTGCTGCCCGCGGCGGCGGAGCGGGGCGTGGCCGTCGTGGCCGCGGCCGTCTACAACTCGGGCATCCTCGCGTACGACGCCCCGCCGCCGGACGCGACGTACGACTACGCGCCGGCCGCCGCGGAGCTGCTCGACCGCGCCCGCCGGATCGCCGCCGTGTGCGCCGACCACGGCGTGACGCTCCCGCAGGCGGCGCTCGCATACGTGCGCACGCACCCCGCGGTCGCGAGCGCCGTCGTCGGGCTCGGGACGCCCGAGCAGGCGCGGCAGGCCGCGGACCGCGCCGCGGCGCGGGTGCCCGCCGCCCTGTGGCGCGCGCTGGCCGACGCCGGCCTGCTCGCCGAGGCGGCGGTGCCCGCACCGGCCGGACCCGATAGCCCGTCCCACCAGCACGACCCCGAAAGCCCGCACCGCCCCGAGAACCCGCACCACCCCGAGAACCCGCACCACCCCGAGAGAAGGTACTGATGCGTCTGCTCCGCCTCGGCCAGGCCGGCCAGGAGATCCCCGCGGTCGAGGACGGCGGCGTCGTCCGCGACCTGCGGCCGCTCACCGCCGACATCGACGGCGCCTTCCTGGCGTCCGACGGGATCGCGCGCGCCCGGTCCGCGCTCGCCGCGGGGGAGCTGCCCGTGCTCGACGGCGCTGCGGCGCTGCGCCACGGGGCGCCGGTCGCCAGGCCGGCCGCGGTGATCTGCATCGGGCAGAACTACGCGGCGCACGCTGCGGAGTCGGGCGCCGAGCCGCCGTCGTCCCCGATCGTCTTCCTCAAGCACCCCAACACCGTGGTGGGGCCGGACGACGCCGTCGCCATCCCGCCCGGCGCGGACACCGTCGACTGGGAGGTCGAGCTCGGTGTGGTCATCGGCAGGCGGGCCTGGCGCCTGCCGTCGCCGGCCGCGGCGCGCGAGCACGTCGCCGGCTACACGATCGTCGACGACCTCAGCGAGCGCACCTGGCAGATCCAGGAGTCGGGCGGGCAGTGGTCCAAGGGCAAGTGCGGTCCCGGGTTCGCGCCGACCGGCCCGTACCTGGTGCCCGCCGCCGACGTCGACCCGTCCGGCCTGCGCCTGCGGTCCTGGGTGAACGGGGACCCGCGGCAGGACTCGGTGACCTCCGACATGATCTTCGGCGTCGACCACCTGGTGCACCACCTGTCGCAGTACATGGCGCTCGAGCCGGGCGACCTGATCTGCACGGGGACCCCGGAGGGCGTGGCGCTCTCGGGGCGCTTCCCCTACCTGCGCGACGGCGACGTCGTCGAGCTGGAGATCGAGGGGCTCGGCCGCCAGCGGCACGCGTTCGTGGCCGAGTGACAATCGAGAGCACGGTAGAGAGCTGAGGAGCCACCCATGCTGAGCTACGAGCTGCTGCACCCGGACCTCCTGCGAGCGCTGGCCGCCGCCGGCCACGGTTCGCGGATCCTGCTGGCGGACGCCAACTACCCGCACTCGACGGGTGCGCGCCCCGAGGCGGCCCGCGTGCACCTGAACCTGCGGCCGGGGCTGGTGACGGTGGAGCAGGTGCTCGAGGTCCTGCTCGACGCCGTGCCGCTGGAGAGTGCGGCGGTCATGGTCCCGGGCGGGGTCGCGGGCGACGTCGTCGCGGCGGACGAGGAGATCCCGGTGCACGCGGTCTACCGGGCCGCCCTGGGGGACGGCGTGGCCTGGGAGGCGATGGACCGGTTCGCCTTCTACGCGGCGGCCCGCGCCGACGACGTCGCGCTGGTCGTCGCCACCGGTGAGCAGCGGGTGTACGCCAACCTGCTGCTGACGATCGGGGTGCGGCAGGCCGTGGGAGTCATCTGATCTATCATCGCCGGACGGCGGCCGGGCGGCACTGTTCGGTGACGATGTGGCCCTAGATCTTGAGATGCATCCGATGTCTGCGGTATGAATGCGACTACACGGAGGCAAGGGAGCATCACGTGTCGGAGAGCCCAGCCCTACTGAGCGCCACGGGGGTCAGCAAGTCCTTCCCCGGCGTGCTCGCGCTCGACGACGTCCACCTCGACCTGCGGCACGGTGAGGTGCTGGCGCTCGTCGGCGAGAACGGGGCGGGCAAGTCGACCTTCATGAACCTGTTCTCCGGCGTCCTCCAGCCGGACGCGGGGACGATGGAGCTCGAGGGGGTGCCGATGAGCCCCGCCGGCCCCCGACAGGCGAACGAGCTCGGCATCAGCGTGATCCACCAGGAGTTCCACCTGATGCCCGACCTGACGGTCGCGCAGAACATCTTCATCGGCCGCGAGCCCCGGCGGGCCGCCCTCATCCGGGACGACGTGCTCGAACGCCGGGCGGCCGTCCTCTTCGACCGGCTCGGGATCCCGCTGGACCCGCGGCAGCCGGTGTCGCACCTGAGCGTGGCCGGCCAGCAGATGGTCGAGATCGCCAAGGCGCTCTCGTTCGACGCGCGGGTGCTCATCATGGACGAGCCGACGGCGGCGCTGACGGAGACCGAGGTCGCCACGCTGTTCCGGATCGTCCGCGACTTCGTCTCCCCGCGCACCGGCGTCATCTACGTCTCGCACCGCATGGACGAGGTCAAGGAGATCTCCGACCGGATCACCGTCCTGCGGGACGGCCGCTACGTGGACACACTGCCCACCGCGCAGACCGCCACCCGGGAGGTCATCGCGGCGATGGTGGGCCGGCAGCTCGAGACCGACGTGCGGCCCGAACCCGTCGCGCCCGACGCCGCGGAGCGCGACGTCGTGCTCTCCGTACGCGGGCTGAGCACCCGGAAGCTCCTCAAGGACGTGTCCTTCGACCTGCACCGTGGCGAGATCCTCGGCTTCGCGGGCCTCATGGGCGCCGGGCGCACGGAGGTGGCTCGGGCCATCATCGGGGCGGACAGGTCGACCGGCGTCGTCGAGGTGAACGGGCGGCCCGTCTCGGTGCGCAACCCCGCCGATGCGGTGCGGCACGGCATCGGCTACCTCTCGGAGGACCGCAAGCGCTACGGCCTGCTCCTGGACCAGGACGTGGTGCGCAACGTCATGCTGTCCTCGCTGCCCGGCATGACCCGTGCGGGCTTCGTCCGCGACACCGACGGGCACCGGGTGGCCACCGAGATGGTGGACCGGCTGGCGATCAGAACGCCGTCGGTCACCCAGACGACCAAGAACCTCTCGGGCGGCAACCAGCAGAAAGTGGTCCTCGCCAAGTGGCTCGTGCGCGACTGCGACGTGCTGATCGTCGACGAGCCGACGCGCGGGATCGACGTCGGTGCGAAGGACGAGATCTACGGCCTGCTCACGAGCCTGGCCGCGCAGGGCAAGTCGATCATCGTGATCTCGTCCGAGCTGCCCGAGGTGCTGCGGCTGGCCGACCGGATAGTCGTCATGTGCGAGGGCCGGGTCACCGGGACCCTCGCCAATGCCGACGCCACCCAGCACGACATCATGGAGCTCGCGACGCGGTTCGGTGCCGACCACCTCATTACGACCGGAGACGCAGAATGACGACGACGAAGCGGACCGCCAAAGGGACGAACCCGAAGCGCCCCACACGGTTCGGCAACCGGCAGCAGCTGCAGCAGCTCCTCGCCTTCGCGGGGCTGGTGGTCATCTTCGGGTTCTTCTCGCTCGCCAGCCCGTACTTCCTCGACTGGGCCAACGTGAAGGGCATCCTGCTCGCCACCGCGGTCACCGGGATCATGGCGCTGGGCGCGACGTTCGTCATCGCGACGGGCGGCATCGACCTGTCGGTGGGCACCGGCATGACCCTGTGCTCGGTGATGACCGGCGTCTTCCTCGCGAACCTGGGCCTGCCGCTCGTCGTCGGCGTGCTGGGCGGCCTTGCCGTCGGCGCCCTGATCGGCCTCCTGAACGGCCTGAACGTCTCGTACCTGCGGCTGCCACCGTTCATCGCGACGCTCGCGATGATGATGGTGGCGCAGGGGCTCTCGCTCGTGATCTCCGGGACCAAGCCCATCTACTTCAGCGACGTCGCCGGGTTCGACCAGCTCGCCGCCGGGGAGCTGATCCCCGGGCTGCCCAACGCCGTGCTGATCTTCTTCGTCGCCGCCGCGATCGCGGCCGTCGTGCTGAGCAAGACGCTCACCGGCCGCTACGCGCTCTCGATCGGCTCCAACGAGGAGGCGACGGCGATCTCCGGCGTCGACGTGCGGCGGTGGAAGGTGGTCATCTACGTCGTCGCCGGGCTGTTCACCGGCCTGGCCGGCGTCGTCATGGCCTCCCGGCTCAACTCGGCGCAGCCCGGCCTCGGGCTCGGGTACGAGCTGGAGGCCATCGCCGCCGTCGTCATCGGGGGCACCTCCCTGCGGGGCGGCAAGGCGACGATCCTCGGCACCGTGATCGGCGCGCTGATCATGGCGACGCTCACCAACGGCCTGCGGATCATGTCGATCCCGCAGGAGTGGCAGAAGGTCGCCGTCGGCATCGTGATCGTGCTCGCCGTCTACGCCGACATCCTGCGCCGCGGCAAGGACGCCTGACCCGACCACGCCTGACCCGACGACACCTGAACTGACCAGGCCTGACCCGACCATCGAAGGAGCTGGACCGGTATGAACGTCAACAGCACCAAGCGCAGGCGGTTCGCCGCGGTAGCGGCGGCCACAACATCCGTCGTCGCGATGCTCGCGCTCGCGGCGTGCGGCTCGGGCGGCTCGGGCGGCGGCGAGACAGGGGCAGGGGACAAGCCCTACGTCGCCCTGGTCTCCAAGGGCTTCCAGCACCAGTTCTGGCAGGCCGTCAAGCAGGGGGCCGACGACGCCGCGGCCGAGCTCGACGTCGAGGTCACGTTCGAGGGGCCCGAGACGGAGACCGAGGTCGAGAAGCAGCTCACCATGCTCCAGACGGCCCTGGACAAGAACCCGGACGCCATCGGCTACGCGGCCCTCGACTCCGAGGCGTCCATCCCGATGATGACCGACGCCGAGTCGCGCGGGATCCCCGTCATCGCCTTCGACTCCGGCGTCGACTCGGAGGTGCCGGTGACCACCGTGTCCACCGACAACCTGGCCGCGTCGGCCGAGGCGGCCAAGCACATGGCCGAGCTCGTCGGCAGCGGCAAGATCGCGATCGTCGGGCACGACCAGACGTCGCAGACCGGGCAGCAGCGGGTCGAGGGGTTCACCCAGTACATCCTGGAGAACGCGCCGGACATCGAGATCGTTGACACGCAGTACGCCGCGGGCGACCAGCTCAAGTCCGCCGACGCCGCGAAGGCGATCCTGCAGGCCCACCCCGACCTCAAGGGCATCTACGGCACCAACGAGGGCTCCGCCATCGGCGTGGTCAAGGCGGTGCAGGAGACCGGCAAGTCGGGCAAGCTCACGGTGATCGGCTTCGACTCCGGCAAGGCGCAGACCGACGCGATCCGCGACGGGCTCATGGCCGGGGCGATCACCCAGGACCCGATCAAGATGGGCTACGAGACCGTCAAGGCGGCAGTGGCGGCCATCAACGGCGAGGAGCTCGAGCCGGTCATCGACTCGGGCTTCTACTGGTACGACAAGACCAACATCGACGACGAGGACATCGCCGCGGTCCTCTACGAGTAGGCCTCTTGGTTGTGGGCGCGATCGTTGCGCCTAAGACGGACGCGTAGTCGCAACGATCGCGCCCACAACCAAGGCCTGCCGGGGGTTATGCGTCTTCGTCCAGGATCTCCGGGCGGGGGAGTGAGTCCTCGACGCCCAGGAGGTGGCTCGCCATCCGGATCCGGGCCGCCTCGGGGTCGTGCGCGGCGAGCGCGCGCCAGATGGCCTCGTGCTCGCCGTGCGTGCGCTGCTCGATGCCCTCGGTGTGCAGGACACGCCACAGGCGCGCCCGGACGGTGCGGCCGGCGAACGACTCGATGAGGGCCTCCAGCACCGGGTTGCCGGTGTGCGCCGCGATGACGCGGTGGAACGCGATGTCGATCTCGATGAACCTGTCGTGGTCCACGGGCGTGCCGTGCAGGACCTTGGTGACCTCGTCCAGGATGGTCCGCGCCTCGGCCACGGCGGCATCGGGCATCCGGCTGGCGGCGAGCCCGGCGGCCTCGGTCTCGAGCACGCGGCGCACGCTGTGGAACGCGGGCATGGCGCCGTCGTCCTGCAGGTCCAGGACCAGGGCCATGGGGGAGAGCAGCCGGGCCGGATCGAGGCTGGTGACGTAGGTGCCGTCACCCTGGCGGGTATGGACGACGCCGAGGATCGACAGGGCACGCACCCCCTCCCGCAGCGAGCCGCGGGAGACCTGGAGCGTGTCGGCCAGATCCTTCTCGACCGGCAGGCGGTCACCGGGCCGGAGCTGTCCGTCGAGGATCATCCTGCGGATGCCGTCGACGACCTCGTCAGTGCGGGACATGGACCGCAGTATCGCTCACCCAGTACGTCCCGTGCGGAAACCTGAACCGGTCGATGGACTCCTCGTACATCTGCGTGGAGTACCCCGGCCGGGACGGCAGCACGTACGCGGTGCCCGCGCCCCGGTCCGCGACGACGCACGGGTCGGTGAAGTGCTCGTGCAGGTGGTCCACGTACTCGGTCACGCGGCCCGTGAGGTCGCCGCCGATCGCCACGTAGTCGAGCACCGAGACGTGCTGCACCATCTCGCACAGGCCGACGCCGCCCGCGTGCGGGCACACCGGCACGCCGAACTTCGCCGCGAGCAGCAGGACGGCGACTATCTCGTTGATGCTCGCGAGCCGCCCGGTGTCGAGCTGGCAGTAGTCGATCGCCTCGGCCTGGAAGAGCTGTTTGAACATCACCCGGTTGTGGCAGTGCTCGCCCGTCGCCACCCCGACCGGTGCGACGGCGCGGCGGATGGCCGCGTGTCCCAGGATGTCGTCGGGCGACGTGGGCTCCTCGATCCACAGCGGGTCGAACCGGGCCAGCACGCCCATCCACTCGATCGCCTGCGGCACGTCCCAGACCTGGTTGGCGTCGATCATCAGCGCGCGGTCGGGGCCCAGCACCTCCCGCGCGATCGTCAGCCGGCGGACGTCCTCGGTCAGATTCGCCCCGACCTTGAGCTTCACGTGGTGGTACCCGGCGTCGACGGCCTCCTGGCACAGCCGCCGCAGCTTGTCGTCGCTGTAGCCGAGCCACCCGGCCGACGTCGTGTAGACCGGGTAGCCGGTCCGTTCCAGGTGGGCCAGCCGCTCGTGCTTGGTCGCCGCGCGGGCCCGCAGGATCTCCAGCGCCTCGTCGCGCGTCAGCGCGTCGGAGAGGTAGCGCAGGTCGGCGACGTCGACCAGCTCCTCCGGGGTCATGTCGACCAGCACGCGCCACAGCGGCTTGCCCGCGCGGCGCGCGACCAGGTCCCAGGCCGCGTTGAGCACCGCGGCCAGCGACAGGTGCACCACACCCTTCTCGGGCCCGAGCCAGCGCAGCTGGCTGTCGGCGGTCAGGTCGCGGTAGACGGCGCCCATGTCGGCGGCGAGCTCGTCCAAGTCCCGGCCGACGAGCATCGCCGCCTGCTGGCGTGCCGCCTCGGCGACTATGTCGTTGCCCCGGCCGATCGTGAACGTCAGCCCGTACCCGCCGAGGGCTGCGCCGTCGGGGTCGGCCGGGTCGGCGGCGTCCGTCTCGAGGACGACGTAGGCCGCCGAGTAGTCGGCGTCCTTGTTCATCGCGTCGGAGCCGTCGGCCGTGGCCGACGTCGGGAACCGGACGTCCTCGACACGGACACCTGTGATCGTGGGCATGCCCGCTCCTCTGCAAACATCCGATGAACTGCCAGCAATCTACGGACGAGTGGGGGGAGTGGTCAAGGTGTGGGCCGTTGGCGCGGGGGAATGGTTCGATCAATGCGGGTCGAGGGCGAGGCACCGCCGGCCGCGACCGCGGTCAGCCGCCCGCTGCTCCCACAGGCTCGTCAGCGCGGACACCTCGTCCTCGAACGACGACTCCAGGTTTTCCGAGTCCAGGTGCGGCAGGCGGAACTGTTCGCCGGCGGCGTCGCGGACGAAGACCCGCTGACCGGTCTTGGCGCTGCCCCTGATCTCGATGGCCTGGATGTCGCGCCAGGCGGTCTGCCGGGTCCTGGACAGGGTCCGCGTCTCGATGTGGTCGGGCGTCGTGATCGTCGCGATCCGCTTGGTCGAGAAATAGCCGAAGACTAACGACGCAACCACGGCGAGGCTCAGCGACTCCGAACGGGACCCCTCCCGATCAGGGCGTCTTGGCCTTGCCTTGATAGAAGATGCGGAGCTCAGCTGCGACGATGTCGTCGTTCAGGGCTTGTGCGATCTGCGTCGTGCCGTAGTCCATCACGATGGCGGGGCACGACTCCTGGGCACTTGCGCTGCCTTGCAGCGTGAGCTCGGTGATGTGCCGTCCGGTGCGCGCTTCCCTGACGACCAAGGTGTGTTCCGCCTCGACGACATCCATGGTTCCTGAGCTACCCGGTTCGTCGTACTCACAGGTTCCGATCACGTCGCCGGTTGCTACAGCGTCGTCGCAGACAACGAGCTGTATCTCGTCGTGCCGGGGATCATTGGGTTCGGCCTGGGCGTCTCCACCACCGACGGGATCCCACCGGTCCGGCAGCAGGATCGATGGCAGCTCCAGACTGTAGGCACTCGACATCGGCACGACGACGGTCATCGGATGCGGACCGTCGCCCTTGTACGGCGCACTTTCGAAGTTGTAGACCGCCTCACCCTCGCAAACCTCGGTGGACACGCTGCTGATCTGTTCGTCGGACGGGATCGGTGACGGGGACGGTGACGCTGACGGGGAGGAAGCCCCTGGGGTGACCGTGGCCATCGCTGCTGGTCCCCGCTGGACCGCGGACTGATCAGCAAAGAGAGCGGCCGCGGTGATTGCGAGCAGTGCGGCCACGACAGATGCGGCCGCGAGCAGTGAAAGACGACGAGTCAGCATGATTGCTCCAAAGCGTCTCGGAAGCAGCGGGATCACTCCGGCCACACGGATCAGATCACCTACAAGCTGGGACCCCTCCCGAGGTTGCTGGCTGCTCCACGCTCGCAGGATCGAGTACCGCTGGTTGGAGGCCTACCGGCGGCGGTGACTGTCCCCGAAGTTCTGTGGCACACAATTCCTACTTCAAGTAGGTAGGAATGGAGCATGTCCGCTGCTGCCGGCTTTAAGAAGCATTCGGTCACCATGCTCGTGACCACCTCCGAGGATGTTCGCGCCAGGGCTGGATCGTGCGGCTTTTCTGCCTACGTTGCTCGAGCGGTTGCACGACAGCTCGAACGGGACGCTCTCGACGACGTGCTCCAGAGCACGGAGACCAAGCACGGTGCGGTCGACGAGGACGAGGTCGCAGCGATCATGGCCAGGCTCGCGCGGTGATCATCGGCCCGTGCTCGATCCTGCTGGACTCCAAGGCGCTCTCCGCCCTGGCCGACGACGGGAGCAGCGTGAAGGTCGAGAGGATCGGCAAGAGTTAGGCGATCCGCTGGTTCGCGGAGGCGGGATGCGGAACGTTTAGGTCCTGCCGCCCGGTCTTCCGAGGGCTGTGCGCGCGGGATACCTTCGTTCGGAGAGCCCATCGACCTGCCGGTCCCACTCTCAGAGGACGTGGACATGCGAAGAGATCGAACGCGAAGAGTCCTTGTGCTGGTCGGCCTGGCCGTCGGTGCGCTCGCGGCCGCCGCGCTGCCGGTGGTCCCGGTCGGACCCGCGTTCGCCGAGGAGGGCCGCCAGATCGGCGGCGGCGTCGGCCGCACTGGCTCCAGCTCTGGCTCCGACGTCGGCTGGGACGCCGACATCGCCGCCGGTCGGACCACGCCGTCGGCCGATCCTGTCTCGATCATGCCGATGGGTGACTCGATCACCGGCAGCCCCGGCTGCTGGCGCGGGAACCTGTGGCAGCTGCTGGTTGACACCGGGCGCGACGTCGACTTCGTCGGGTCGCAGTCCCAGGGCTGTCTCCCGACCGGATCGGACCCGGACAACGAGGGCCACGGGGGCTACCAGGTCACCAGCTCGGTCGCGAACGGCGACACCCGGCGGTGGCTGGAGCTGAACACGCCTGAGGTGCTGCTGGTGCACTTCGGCACCAACGACGTCTGGTCGAACGTCCCGCCGGCGCAGATCCTCGACGCGTACACCTCGATCGTGACGGACCTGCGCGGCCTCAACCCGGACGCGATCATCCTGGTCGCGCAGATCATCCCGCTGGAGCCGGACGAGTCCTTCAGCTGTCCTGACTGCGGGCAGCGTGCGATCGACCTCAACTCCCAGATCCCGGCGTGGGCGGCCGGCCTGTCCACCGAGCGGTCGCCGATCGTCGTGGTCGACCAGTGGACCGGGTTCGACCCGGCGACCGACGCCTATGACGGTGTCCACCCGAACGACAGCGGCAACGTCAAGATCGCCGCGAACTGGTTCGCCGCCCTCGACCGGATACTCACGTAGCCGCGCCGCGGGCCGCGCCCCGGCCCCGAGGGCTCGGTGTGGGCCAGGTCACATTTGGACCCTGTCATCGGGCGTGCGCCGGTGGACACTGACCGCTTTGTGACTCTCCACCAAGCGAACAGTCCCTTCCGCTCCAACACCGACGCGCCCCGCCGTCGAGGCCGCGCACCCCGGGGTATCGCTGCACGCGGTGTCGCCGCTGCCGGCAGCGACCTCGTCGTCGTGCTCCTGGCGACCGCGTGCACCGCGGCCGACGCGGCTGTCTCCGGGGACCAGGAACCGTCGGCCGTGCCGTCGGCTGCCGCGGAGCCCTCGCCCGCGCCCTCGGCTCCGGATGAGGCGACGACCGAGCCCTCCGCCGAGCCGTCGCCGGTACCCAGTGCTCCTGGGGAGCCGTCGGCCGCGCCGTCGCCGGTTCCTTCCGTTCCCGGGGAGCCGTCGACCGCGCCCTCGGTCGGTAACGAGCCCAAGCCCGTGCCCTCGGTCGGCAAGGAGCCGAAGCCCGTGCCCACCGTCGACAAGAACTCCTAGCGAGCCCGCGACCGTCCGGCAGCAGGCCCGACGTCGGCGCGTCCGGCGTCGGGCCGTGCGACAGGCCGCGCGGCGGGCCGAGCGCAGCGCCCGCTCGCTTCGAGCGGGCGCCCAGGCCGCGGCCCGGCTCACTGCCCCTGCGCCTCCCGCCGACGGCGGCGCGCCTGGGCCGCGCGCTCCTCCGCGTCGCCGAGCTCGTCCTCGACGGCGGCCAGGTCCGCGCGAGCCTTTCCCGCCGCTGACCGGGCCTTGTCCAGTTCACGGCGGGCCCTGGCGTGCTCGGCGGTCAGCCGCTCGAGCTCCCGGTCCAGACGCGCCACGTCGCCCTCGCCGTGCTCGATCGCCGCGTCCGCGGTGCGTAGCCGCTCGCGCGCATCGTCCCGCCGCGCCTCCAGCCGGTCCACCTGCGCGGACGTCTCCTCGACCGCCTGCTCCGCGGCCTCCAGGCCGGGCCCGGGCGGCATGCCTTCGGCCTCAGCCCCCTCCGGCCCGACGTCGGCCCTCGCGGGGCGCAACGCGACGAGATCGGCCTCCTCGCCGAGCTCGTCAACTATCCCGAACCCGGAGTGCTGCAGCGCGCGGGAGAGGCGTCCGGCCCGAACGACGGCTGCGGCGTCCGCGTCCATGACCGCGGCGGTCAGCGTCTCGGTGAGGCGGTCCAGCACCGCCGCCGAGACCGGCCGCCCGCCCACCTCACCGGCCTCGCGCACGGCCCGGACCAGGGCATCGGTGCGCTCCCGCCGCAGGTGGTCCAGCGCCCGGATGCGGCCGCGGTCCCGGTCCTGCGTCGCCGCCCGCAGCTCGTCGCCGACGGCGGTGAGCGCCGCGACGTCCGCCCGGCGCTCCCGTGCGACGTGGTTGACCACCCAGGCCGCGACCGACGGCTTCGGCAGGCGCTTCACGCGCGCGGCGCCGAGCTGGTCGCCGCCGTCCGCCGCCTGCCGGGCCGCAGCGTCGCGGGCGGCGACGAAGCCTTCGAGCGGCGCGGCGTAGAGCGCGTCGATCGCTTCGTCGAGGTCGGTCTGGTCGGGCGCGGTCACGGTCTCACCGTGGCACGACCTCGGCGGTTAAGTCACCCGGGGGTGGCCCGACTCGTCGGCGAGCCTCGCGGCGATCACGCCGGTGATCTCGGTCAGCGCGTCGAGCTGGTCGGGCGTGAGCGCGTCGATGACGAGCCGTCGCGCCATCGCGATGTGGCCGGGGACGGAGCGGATCAGCTCGCGTCGGCCGTCGCCCGTCAGGCCCACGTTGGTGGCGCGGCCGTCCTCGGGGCAGGGGGAGCGGACGATGAGGCCGCGCTTCTCCAGGCGCCCGCACACATGGGACAGCCGCGGCAGGGTGGCGTCTGTGGCCTCGGCGAGCGCTGTCATGCGCATCGTCGGCCCCGGGGTGAGCTGGAGCGCGGACAGCACCACGAACTCGAAGTGCGTCAGCCCGGAGTCGCGCTGGAGCTGCCTGTCGAGCGCGGAGGGCAGCAGCTGGAACACGGTGGTCAGGCCCAGCCAGGCCTGGGACTCCTGCTCGTTCATCCGGGGTACGCGTCGCTTCACAGCCCTCAGCCTACCGTTTGGTTGACGCGACAAGCTATTTGGTGCGAGACTACGAGCGTTACTTGTTGCGACAACCATCTGGAGCGAACATGAGCACGGTCACCGTCATCGGAGCAGGAAACCTCGGCAGCGTCGTCGCGGGCATCGCGGCGAAGGGCGGGACGGGCGTCCAGGTCCTCGCCCGCGACGTGGAGAAGGCGCAGGCGGTCGCCGGCCCGCTGGGCGGCACGTCCGGCGCGGTCGGTGACGCGATCACGGGTGAGATCGTCGTGCTGGCCGTTCCCCACCCCGCGGTGGCGGACGTGCTGGCCACCTACCCGGGTGCGCTCGACGGCAAGGTCCTGGTGGACGTCAGCAACCCCGTCGACTTCAGCACCTTCGACAACCTCACCGTCCCCGCCGACTCCTCGGCCGCCAAGCTGCTGCAGGATGCCGTACCCGGGGCGAACGTCCTCAAGGCGTTCAACGCCAACTTCGGCGCCACCCTCGGCACCGGCACGGCCGGCCCCGTGCAGACGGCGGTGCTCGTCGCCGGCGACGACGCAGCTGCCAAGCAGACCCTCGTCGACCTCGTCACCGCGGCCGGGCTGCGCGCCGTCGACGCGGGGTCGCTCAAGCGGGCGCGGGAGCTGGAGGCCATCGGCTTCCTGCAGATCACCCTCGCGGGCGCCGAGAAGATCTCCTGGGCGGGCGGCTTCGCCCTCGTCGACTGATCCGCCGGAACCAGCTGAAAGGACGCGTCATGCCGAACACACATCAGGTCATCGCAAGGAGCGCGGCATGAGCGCGCCGAAGCCCGTCCCCGCGTGGCGTCCGGACAGCGTCGCCACCGCGGGGACGGCACCCGACGGCACCCGGATGAACACCGTGGAGCTGCTCGTGCGCGATCTGGACGCCATGACCGCGTACTACCAGGACGCGGTAACCCTCGACGTCCTCGACCAGGCCGGCGCCACCGCCACGCTCGGCCGCGGCGGTGTGCCGATCATGGTGCTCCGCCAGGAGCGGGACCTGCCGGGCGCGGATCCGCGCGGTGCCGGGCTCTATCACACCGCCATCGTCTTCGAGGACGAGCGGCGGCTGGCCGCATCGCTGGCCTCCATGGCCGAGCGGGTGCCGCAGACCTTCACCGGCAGCGCCGACCACCTGGTGAGCGAGGCGTTCTACTTCACCGACCCCGAGGGCAACGGGGTCGAGCTGTACCGCGACCGCCCCCGCGAGGACTGGACCGTGCACCCGGACGGGACGGTCGCGATGGCCAGCGAGTACCTCGACCCGAACCAGTTCCTGCGGCGCTGGCACGACCCCGACGTGCCCGACGCCGGCGCCTCCGCCGCCGTCGGGCACGTGCACCTGCAGGTCGGCGACATCGCCTCCGCGCGCCGGTTCTACGTGGACACGCTCGGGTTCGACGTCACCGCGCACATGGAGTCCGCCCTGTTCGTCTCGGCCGGCGGTTACCACCACCACATCGGCATGAACACCTGGCACAGCGCGGGCGCGGCGCCCCGCGCCGCGTCCCTCGGCCTCGGCGACGTCCGGATCCTCGTCCCAACCCGGGACGACGTCGAAGCCCTCGCGGACCGCCTCCGGTTCCACGACATCCCCACCGCTGACGACGGCGACACCCTGCGCTTCGCGGACCCCTGGAACACCCGGCTGGCGGTGTCGCCCGAGACCGGCGACTGAGCTCGTCAGCGTCTGCGACGCGGCAGGTCGTCGCCCTCGAGTCGTCGGGCACCTGCACGGTCGATGCTGGTCAGGTGCCGCCAGATAGCGCATCATGTCGGATATGCCCGAGCGAAACCGTGCGGCCGGGTCGGGCGGGGGCCTCGAGCGCTTTCGGCAGATCCCGGTCGAGATCCGGGCAGCGATCATCGGAGGGATCATCGCCGTGATCGGCGGCCTGATCACCGCCGTCGTCACGCTTGCCGCCGACGGGCCAGGACCGCTGGCCGTGCCCCCGTCCCCGACCGTCACCGTCACGGTCACAGCGTCGGAAGCGGGAGATACCGAGGACACGGGTGGTCCCAGCCCGACGCCGACGACGGAGCGGCCGGTCCCATCACCTTCCCCGACGCCATCCCCCTCGCCGACGCCGACGCCCTCACCTCCTGCTGTCCCCTCGCCGCCCGCGGCCGACGAGGCGGAGCCCGCGGGCCCGGCGCCGGGAACGCTCCGGAGGGCATCCGCGGGACCGATGAGCCTGTACTCCGGCGACTGCGTGGATCTCGACAGCACGGAGCCCGCCTGGGGCGCGCCCAGGGGCGACTTCTGCGTCGACGGCATCTACCTGATGAACGAGGAGATGAGCACGTTCGACCGGGAGCCGGAGTTCGCGGACTGCCAGGCCGCGACGGCGTCGACGAACCAGGTCAGCCCGTTCGAGGTGATGGGGCAGTGGGTGTGCGCGCGGTCCAGTGAAGGCCGGTTCGCGCGGGTGTTCGTCGTCGACTACGAGCAGACCGCCTGGAAGCTGACCTTCGAGCTGACGGTCTGGGAGTAGGCGTCAAGCCACCGGCCATAGGATCCCGGCATGGTCGAGAACGTTGCTGAACGGATCGAGGTGCGGGTCGCACGAGACGACGAGCTGGAGCAGACCGTGCGGCTGCGCTGGCTGTGGACCGCGGAGCGGGAAGGAGCCGACGCGGTGGACGACGATGCCGACTACGTCCCCCGGGCGGCCGACTGGGCCCGAGCACATCGGGACACGCACGTGCCGCACGTCGCGGTCCTCGGCGATCAGGTGATCGGGATGGCGTGGCTCGCCCTGACGCCGCGGGTGCCCAAGGTCGGGGCGATCCAGCGGTTGTCCGGCGACCTGCAGTCCTGTTACGTCATGCCCGAGCACCGCGACCGCGGGATCGGCGGGCGGCTGGTCCGTGCGGTCATGGCGACCGCCTCGCTGCACGGTGCGGAGCACATCACGGTCCACACCTCGCCGGACTCGGTGGGCATGTACTCGCGGAACGGGTTCGAGCACGAAGAGCGGCTTCTGTACGCACAGCTCGACGAAGAGCGCGGCGGGGTGGCCGCCGGCTGACCGCCGTGAGCCGAGACGCGGGCGCCCGTCCCACAGGAGATGGGACGGGCGCCCGCGCCGTCAGAGCGCGTTCGGGAGCCGCGTCGTCAGGAGGCCGACGTCGGTCAGGAACCGCTCCAGCGCGATCGTCGCGACGCCCGTCGCTACCGAGTTGCCGCGGACGGTCGAGACCTCGAGGCGCAGGTCGTCGGCGGAACGGCCGGGTGCCTGCTCGATCAGCCTGGCGCGCGTCGCGGGCAGCAGGTGCTCGCCGAGCGCCCACGTGGTCCAGCCGGTGAGCGTGACGAGCTCTGGATTGATGACCGCTACGAGGTCGGCCAGCGCCGACCCGAGGTAGTAGGCGGTGCGCTCGATGGTCTGCTGGACGGCGGAGTCGGCGTCGGGCCGTTCGGCGGCCTCGGCCATGGAGCTGATGAAGTCGCGCTGCATGGTGAGGTCGGCGAGGGGATGGAGGGGCTCGATCTCGCGGAGGGTCTGCTGGATGCCGGCAGCGCCGATGTACGCCTCGACGCAGCCGTGCCGCCCGCAGCGGCACAGGCGGCCGTCGAGGACGAGTAGGGAGTGGCCCCATTCGCCGGCGGAGTTGGTGGCGCCGCGCAGGACGTGGCCCTCGAGCACGATCCCGGCACCGACGCCGGTGCCGAGGTTGATGGTGACCATGCTGGAGCAGTACCGGCCGCGGCCGAGCCAGAGCTCGGCGGTAGCGATCACCTTGAGGGGGTTGTCGATGATGAGCGGCAGGCCCACGCGTTCCCGCAGGTGTTCGAGCTCGACCCGGTGCCAGTTCCAGTGCGGCACGACGACGGACACGCCCGACGAGCCCTGGACGAGCCCGGGGAGCGCGACGCCGACGCCGAGGATGTCGGCACGGGTGGCGCCGCCCTGCTCGAGGACCTTGTCGAGCGCGTTGCCGATCCCCTCGACGACGGTAGCCGGGTCGAGGACGTGCTCGTCCCGCGGTTCCTCGACGGAAGCGACCTCGTTGAGCGCGGCGTCGAACATGTCGGCGCGCACGTACGTCTCGGCGACGTCGATGCCGACGACGCGCCCGCGGGCGGCGTTCATCGTTAGGGTCGCGGTGGGCCGGCCCACCCGGCCGATGGTCAGCTTCGTCTCGATGACGATGCCCTCGGTGATCAGCTCACCGACGACCGTCGCGACAGTGGACGGGCTGAGCCCGGTGGTCGCGGTGATCTCGTTCCGCGTGGTCTCTCCCGCGACGAGGACCGCGTGCAGGACGTCCAGCCGGGACTCGCTGCGGATGTCGCGCGACGTCCTTCTGGGGGCAGCCATGTTCACTCCTGGACCACGGTGGCACGCACGCGCCCGAGCAGCGGGGGCACCTCCCCTCGCGTCGCGCGGACCATTAATCGGATCGTCCCAGTATTCCACGCGGCGGGCAGCCAGAGCCGGGTGGCGTCACCGCCGGTGAAGCGCGGCCGGGCGGGGTCGTCGAGCCAGGCGCGACCGAGCAGCTCGCCGCCCGCGAAGGCGCTGACGCGGACCTGCCGGCCCTCGAACCGGAGCGAGAGCCCGCCGGCCGGGACCTCGGCGTCGAACCAGGCCTCGTCGCCGGGGGAGAGGTCGAGCGGGAGGCTCACCCGCTCGCCGGTCGCGCCGGTCGCGGCGAGCTCCAGGAGGGCGTCGTCGGGCTGCGGCTCGACGTCCCAGCCGCGCACCGGCTCGAGCCGGAGCAGCTCGGCGCGCAGCCCGGCGCCCGGCCGGTGCGGCACCGTGATCGCGACGTCCGAGCCCTCGCCGGGCGCGAGGGAGAGCCACGGCTCGTCCTGCGTGACTGCGTGGGTGACGCCGTCTACGACCACCTGCGCCGAGCCCTCGACCCCGTCGAGGTGCAGCGCGTGGTGCGATCGCCCGTCGACGGGCAGGCCGCGCCGGTACGTGACCGGAGCGCCGACCCGCGTGCTGCTCCAGCCCGTCAGCGTCCGCAGGGGCGCGGGGTCGCCGGACCAGGTTCCCTCGCCCGAGACCTCCCACAGCGCGGACACGTCCTCGCGCCCGACGACGGACCACACCCGCCCGAGCCCGCGCAGCGACCCCGTCCGCAGGGCGGGGAGCCGCGCGTCGTCGAAGTTGGCGTGGCCCCAGGTCTCGACCGTGGCCTCCAGCCGGCGCGCTCCCGCGACCGGCACCAGGACCGAGGCGCCGAATCGGGCGAGGGCGGGCCGGACGTCGTCGTCCAGCGTCAGGTCCACGATGTCCGAGGCGCCCTGCAGGAGCAGCTCGGTCAGGCCCTCGACGTCGGCGCCGTAGTGCGTGCGTCCGCGGTAGACGCCGAGCGCCTCGGACGACGGCGGCAGGTCGTGCCGCGCAGTGGCGCCCGTCCGGGTGCCGAGGTCGAGGCGGGTGGCCGTCCCGATCAGCACGGGCGCACCCTCGGCGGGCGGGGCCGCAAGCGGGTCGCCGACGTCGTCGGGGTGGAGCACGACGACGTCCCACGTCGTACCGCCCGCTTCGAGCGTCGCCCGGACCGGGGCGCCCGGGGCGGGGGCGGCGAGGTCGGCGGCCGCGACGTCGCCGTCGGGCATCCCGAGGATGATCACGCTCTTGGCGCGCGCCGACAGCGTGAGGCCGTCCGGCCCGGCGCCGACGAGGTCGGCGGTGGTGAGGCGGAGCGTGCCGGGCAGGCCGTAGGACGCCAGGGGCAGGTCGCGCAGGACGAGGAGGCACGACGCCGGGGGTAGCGGGACCGTGATCTGAGCGGACGCGTCCCCGTCCCCGGGTGCCGATGCGGAGGCGGGCGCGGGCAGCGTGACCGTGCCCGCCTCCTCGGTCAGGTTCGGGATGCCGAGGAGCTCGCCGCCGCCGTCGAGCAGGAGACGGGAGGGCGACGCGCTCGTGGCGACGTCGGCGGTGAACGCGCCGGGCGCGGCCTCGGCCGAGGCCCGGGCGAGTGCCGGGCCGAGCGTGCGTAGGACCGCGGCCAGGACGCGCGCCTCCGCGTGCTCGGGGCGCGGGGCGCCGACGGGGTCGAGGTAACCGCCGAAGTCGTAGTCGTGCGACATGAAGCCGCCCGGGTCGCCCCAGTTGCCGACCGACGGCGTCCAGCCGAAGTCGTACCCCGACGCCTGGAGGTAGGGCGCGACGACCTTGGCCCCGCTGACGACCAGCCGCCGGAGCGTGGCGTGCAGCCGGTTCGTCTCGGTGACGAGGAGCGGCAGGCCGCGGCCCGCGACGAGGTCCGCGTAGCGCCGGACCTCGGGCTCGACGAACGCCGAGCGGTCGTCCGGGTAGAAGTTGAAGGCGGGCGCGACGCCGTCGACGTCGCCCGTGGCGCCCGTCAGGTCGCCCTGCCCCGCGCACGCGACGAGCGGTACGCCGATCCCGTGCCGGAGGGCGAGGTCGCGCAGCCGGCCGACGTATCCGGCGCGGTCCGCGCAGTCGAAGAAGTCGAGCTCGTTCTCGAGCTGGACCGCGACCACCGCGCCGCCGCGCCCGTGCTCGCGTGCGGCGAGCAGGGGGAGGACCTGGTCGAACCAGGCCTCCACGTGCGCGAGGTAGCGCGGCTCGGCCTGCCGGAGCCGCAGCCCCTCCTCGAGGGTGAGCCACGCGGGCAGGGCACCGCCGTCCCACTCCGAGCAGATGTACGGGCCCGGGCGGGCGATCACCCGCAGGCCGGCGGCGTGCGCGAGGTCGAGGAACGCGGCGACGTCGCGCCGCCCCTCGAAGTCCCACCGCCCGGGGGCGACCTCGTGGAAGTTCCACGGGACGTACACGTCGATGAGGTCGTAGCCCGACGCCCGCACTGCCTCGAGGCGGGCGGCCCACGACTCGCGCGGGATGCGGAAGTAGAACAGGGAGGCGCACAGGCGCACCTGCTCGCCGCCGTCGAGCACGAGCCCCGAGGGGCCGAGGGCGACGGCGGTCGCGGTCGTCTCGGTCACTGCACACCTGCGCTTTCTGCTGAGCTCTCCGGAGAGACGGTTGTCTTGGGTGCGATGTACTTGTCGAAGACGCTCGTGAACACGACCCCGTTCACGAAGGCCGTTCCCGCGAACCCGATCAGGAACCAGAGCAGGCCGTACGCCGTCGACGCCGGGTAGAAGACCGTGATGACGACGGGCAGCGCGGTGACCACGACGACGGTCAGTGACGCGGCCAGGTGCCGGGCCGACATGAGGCGCGAGTTGTTCAGCACGTCCCGCAGGCTGTTCTCGAACTTCGCCAGGTAGGGAAACGCGTACAGGGCGACCAGCACCACCCGGAAGGCCACCAGGTAGCAGATCGCCTGCAGTACGAGCTGGGCGACGGGGGAGAGGTCGAGGACCTCCACGGCCACGTACCAGGCCGCGAGGACCAGCGCGAGGAACGCCACGACCAGCCCCAGGAGGGTTGCCTGCCGGAAGTTCGCCCGGAACGACCTGAGGTAGTCGCCCGTCACGGACTCGCACTCGTTCGTCCCGATCCGCATGGCGGTGTAGTTGAGAGCGGTCAGCGATGCCCCCAGGGTCACGACCGGGACGGACGTGGCCACGAACACGAGGTTGAGGATCATCAGGTCCGCGATCCTGGTCAGGAACCGCAGGAGCGGTGAGTCCGCATCGAAGATTCCGGTTCTGCTCACGATCGCCTTGTCTCTCGGGACGGGTCTCTCGGGTCGGGACTGTCGGGACTGCCGGGTCTCTCCGGGCGTGCTGCGCGGGCCCGACGCCGCCCGCGTACGGGCCCGCACAGCACGATGGTCACGGCTGGGGACTACTCCAGGCCGCGCTCTTCCGCCCAGGCATCCATGTCGGTCTGGATCGCGGCCCGGGCGTCCTCGTAGCCCGCGTCGTTCAGCTTCTGCCGCATCTCGTCGATTGCGGCGGCCGGGTCGTCGAACTTGCCGTACTGGAGCTGCGGGATGTACTCGGAGAGCACGCCGCCCATGGCCGCCAGCGTGGGATCGATCAGGTCCTTGTTAACGACGAGCGTCGAGTACTCGTAGTCCTTCGCCGACGCGTCGAGCTCGTCGTAGATCTCCTGCTTGTTCGGCGCGTCCGTGACCCGGTCCGGCTCGAACTCGTCCATGCGGCCACCCCAGAAGTTCGACCCCAGGGCGTCGGTGGACGAGTCGTAGCCTTCGGGGTAGCCGAGCTTGCCGTCGTCGGTCATGACGTAGTCGGTGCCCTCGATGCCGAAGTTGAGCAGCTTGTAGGCCTCCTCGTCGTTGCGCAGGACGTCGTAGACCTCGAGTGCCTTCTCGGGGTTGGCCGAGTTGGCGCTGACGGCCATGGCCCCGTGCGTGAGGATGTCCCGGAAGTAGTTCCCGTTCTCCTGGCCCCAGTAGAAGAACTTCGGGTCGGACCCGGGCTGCTTCTTGGTCATGTTGTCCACGATCGAGCCGACGAACGTCTGCGTGTGGTGCTGGTCCGCGCCGGACAGGCCCGCGAAGAACTCCTCCCGCGTGTCGCCGTCGTAGTTCAGCGCGTCCTCGCGCCAGACGCCGATGTCGTTCCACTCCTTCGCCAGCTCAGCGGCCTCCAGGAGCTCGTCGCCCTCCATGTACCAGGATGACACCGTGTAGGGGTCCGACTCCGTGGTCTGGAACGGGAAGTAGATCCCGGCGCTCACCTGCTGGATCGTCTGGCCGTCGGTGTGCCCCTGGAGGTACCCGGTCAGCGCGGCGTCGTTGGGTCCCGCGATGTCCCACGGGTAGGCGTCCGGCTGGTTCTCCTTGACCCACTCGAAGTAGGTGGTGAAGTCCTCGAACTTCGTGATCGTGCCGTCCTCGAAGCCCGCCTCCGTTGCCCAGTCGCCGCGGTAGAAGAACCCGTGGTTGGTCCACTGGGTGAAGTTGTCCTCGGGGATGAAGTAGATCTGCCCGTCGTCCAGCTTGGTGAGGTCCCAGTCCCCGGCGGCGTCGACCTGGTCCCAGGTCTTCGGCGCGTTCTCCTGGAGCATCTCCTCGGACAGCGGCAGGAACGCGCCCTTCTCGGCGTTCTCCCAGGCGAAGAGCCAGTCCGTCGCGGTCGTGATCAGGTCGACGTTGTCGTCGCCGGACAGGAGCTGGACGTTGTACTGGGTCTGCCAGTCGGCCCACTCCACGTAGAACAGGTCGAGGTGGGCGTTCGCCTCCTCCTCCAGCCGCACGTTCAGCTTCTCCAGCATGGCCTCGAGGCGGCCGTTGGTGGGCTTGTCGCCGAGCACGAGCATCGTGATCTCGGTCGGCTCGCCGGATTCTTCGCCGCCGCCCGGGCCACAGGCCGCGAGGGCGGTCACGCTCATGGCCAGTGCGAGGGCCGCGGCCCCGGTCCTGACGAGAGACTTTCTCATCGTTGAGACTCCCTAGTTTTGTTGGTTCTTGCAGGTGTTTCGAATTGCAGGTGTTCTGTCTTGCAGGTGTTCCGCCCGGACGGACGATCGTCAGCCCTTCACCGCCCCCACCGTGATCCCGCTGACGAAGTACTTCTGGACGAAGGGGTAGACGAGCACGATCGGCCCGGTCGCGACGACGGCGCTCGCCATCTTCAGGGTGTTGCTCGGCAGGTCCGTGATGCTGACGTTCGAGCCGGCCACCGAATTGCGCAGTGCGTTCGCCGTGTTGATGAGGTTGTACAGGTGGTACTGGAGCGGTTTGAACTCCACGGTGCTGCCGAGATAGAGCGAGGACAGGTACCACTCGTTCCAGTAGCCGAGGGCCAGGAAAAGGCCGATGGTGGCCAGCGCGGGTTTCATCATCGGGAGCACGAGCTGGAGAAAGATCCGGAAGTCGCCCGCCCCGTCGACCTTTCCGGACTCGACGATCTCGTGAGGCACGGACCGCACGAAGTTCTTCATCAGGATGATGAGCCACGGGGTCATCAGGAGCTGGAGGAATACCGCCAGATAGCTCCCCCGCAGCTCGAGGTAGCGCGAGATCCAGATGAAGGTCGGCGCCAGCCCGGCGGAGAACAGCGTGGTGAAGTAGATGAAGAACGATATGCCGTTCCGGAACGGGAAGTCCTTGCGCTGCAAGGCATATCCCGTCATGGCGATGATGAACAGCCCGAGCGCGGTGCCCGCGACCGTCATCGTGATCGTCACGACGTAGGAGCCGATGATCTGTTGGGGCGCCTTGAATATGTACTCGTAGGCGGCGAACGTGAACTCGTTGGGCAGCAGCCCGAACCCGTCCCTCATGATCGCGGACTCGCTGGAGAGCGACGCCGAGACGATGAAGACGAAGGGCAACGCGCAGAATGCGGCGAACAGCGTGACGCCGAGGTAGGAGATACCCCGCAGCACGAGGTCGTCCTTGCCGGCCTTGACCTTGCGCGGTCGCTTCGTCGCGACGACGGCAGTCATCTCGTACCCTCTTTTCCGTCTCTTCTGTCAGAACAGCGCATAGTCTTCGTTGATCTTTCGCACGACGTAGTTGCACGTCATGACCAGGGCGAATCCGAAAAGGGACTGGTACAGCCCCACCGCCGTGGACGACGTGAAATTGTTCTGGGAGATGATCATCCGGTACACGGACGTCTCGATGATGTCGGTCGTCTGGAAGAGGGCGGCATTGTTCCCGACCAGGTTCCAGAACAGGCCGAAGTTCCCCGACATGATCCCGCCCAGCGAGAACAGGAGAAGAATGATGAACGTGGGCTTCAGGCTCGGGAGAATGATGTACCGGATGCGCTGCCAGGCCGATGCCCCGTCGATCGCCGCGGCCTCGAACAGGGAGTTGTCGATTCCCATGATCGCGGCGAAGTAGACGATGGAGCCGTATCCGGTGCTCTGCCAGAGCCAGAAGAGAATGATGATGATCGGCCAGAGGCCGGCCATGCTGTAGATCTTGAGCGGGTCCCCGCCGGACTGCTCGATCAGCGCGTTGACGACGCCGGTGTCGTAGTTCAGCAGGTTGAACGCGATGACGCCGACGAGGACCACCGAGATGAAGTACGGCAGGAACATCGCGGCCTGGCTGATCTTCTTGAAGTACTTCGACCTGATCTCGTTCAGCATGATCGCCAGCGCGATCTGCAGGATGTTCCCGAGGACGATGAAGGCCACGTTGTAGAGGATCGTGTTCTTGGTGAGCAGCCACAGCTGCCCGGACTGGATCAGGAACTCGAAGTTCCTCAGCCCCACGAACGGGCTCCCGAAGATCCCGTCCCGGTAGTTGAAGTTCGTGAACGCGATCCACACCCCTGGCATGGGGGCGTAGCTGAAGACGAGGAAGAAGACGATGGCCGGGAGGCACATGAGGAGCAGCGTCCTGTTGTCGCCGATCCGTCTCAGCAGCGACTTCCGACTTCGTGCCGGCAGGGGCTCGTACCGCCCACCGCGCACCTGCCTCGCCACGTTCGCCTGCGTCGCCACTGCAACCGCCTCTCTGCGGTCCGGGGCCAGCCTCGTCGCTGACACCGCCGGGTTGTAACGCGGCTAAACCTAACCGTCGATTTAATTCGGGCGGTACCCCCTGGGGGTCACGAAACGATCACGATGTTAGCGTTAACGTGGCGTGTGACGGGCCGCCTCGCAGGCGATCCCCGAGACACGGAGCCGGCCCGGCTCCTCCTGGAGCCGGGCCGGATCGGGGTGTGGTCAGGCGGTTCGTGCGATTGCGATGTTGGTGTTCGCGCGCTGTCCTGCCTCGTAGAACATATAGAGGCGGCCGTCTTCTTCGGCGAAGCTGGGAGCCGCGGCCCGGGTCGCGACCGGCTCGGAGTACAGGACGCCGAGGTGGTTCTCGCGGTCGAAGCTCGTGCCGACGTCGGCGACATGGATGGTGCCCGCGCCGCTGTGGTAGACCACGTGGCCGCCGCCGTTGCGCGACCAGTAGTGGGCCCCCGAGAGCTGGCCGCCCTCGCCCGCGGCCGGCGAGATCAGCGGGTCCTGCTTGAACTGCCAGCCCGAGGCCAGCCGGTTCGACCACCCGATGAAGATCTTGCGGGTCCCGGCCTGCATGCCCATGAACAGCATGATGTGGGTGTCGGACTTGGTCGGGTGCGGGAACACCCGGGCGTACGAGCTCTCAGTGACGTTCGAGGGCAGCATCCCGGTGGTGAGCACCGTGCCGCCGTAGGTGAAGTTCCGCCCGTCGGCCGACGTCGCGACCCTCGTGGTGGTGTTCTCCCCGTGGAAGTACAGGTAGATCCGGCCGTCCGCGGCGTTCCACACCGCGTGCGGGCTCGAGACGTGGCTGACCGAGTAGTGCGGCGACCAGGTGCGGGAGATGATCGGGTTGCCCGAGTACTCCCGCCACGGGCCCTCGAGGGAGTCGGCGTACGCGAGGCAGATCCCGCCGGGCGGGTCGTGCGGCGCGTAGTACATGTACCAGTTGCCCAGGGGGTTCTGGACCTTCCCGGCGACGTTTCGGATCGAGGGGAAGATGATCTCGTTGGTGGGGTTGTAGGCGAGCGCGGACTTGTCCAGGGCCGCGCCCAGGCGGGTGAAGGCCGGGAAGCCCGGCACCGCCGCGGCGGCCGGCGTCGCGCTGCCCGCCGTCGCGATGCCCAGGGCGGCGGCCGAGCCGAGGGTTGCCGCGCCGAGGATCAGGGTTCGCCGGTCCAGGACGAGCTTGCGGTCTGCTTCCATGACGACTCCAGTCCGGCCCGGGCGGCCGCCGCCGCGCTCCCGTGCGCGACGGCGCGAAGAACCGCGCCGGACCAATCGGAGTCGAATCTTTGACCTGCGATGTCCGGCCGTCAACAGGATGATATGGATCATCAACTGGGTGGCTCACGGGCGGGGCGGGCTACGACTCAGGCGCCGCGCGCCTTCACCATCCGCTCCTCGCGGAGCGCCACCTCCAGCGCCATGAAGGCCAGCACGTCCAGGAGCAGCCCGAACGCCGCCGTCCACCGCACTGCCCGGAACACCAGGAGCTGGGTGAACAGCAGGCTGATGAGCACCGCGCGGCGCACCCAGACCGCGCCGCTCAGCCGGTTCCGCCGGCCGACGACGACGCCGGTGGCCAGCAGCGCGACGGAGACCCCGACGGCCGCGAGGATCGCGAAGCCGGTCCACTCCGGCAGCCCGGGCACCAGCCCGCTCGCGACGCGCACGCCCACTGTCGCCTCGGCCGCGCACACGAGCAGGAGGGCGGAGATCACCAGCCAGGCAGCCCACGCCCGGTCCACGAGCGCGTCCAGCCACCGGACCACGCGGTCGACGGCGCTGCGGACCAGGTCGGGTACGTCCGCGTCGTCGTCGGGCACGGCCTCGACCAGCTCGGCGACCAGGCTTGCGCCGGGCTCGCCGGCGCCCTTGGCGGCGAGCGTGCGTGCCTCCTCGCGGGCGGCCGGTGTAAATCCGCCGGCCAGGCCCGCGGCGAGCCGGTCGGCCGCCACGGCGAGGTACTCGGCCGGGTGGTGCGCCCGGCGGCCGTGCAGCCCCTCGACGATCAGCACGAGCAGCACGGTGACGAAGTAGATGATCGCGGCGGTGGGCGCGTAGAAGTAGTCGTTGTCGGAGGTGACGAACTTGCCGACCTCGTCGATGAACAGTCCGAAGCCGACGCCGCCGAGCATCGCGCCGAGCGACCGCGGCACCGGGCCGACGTACGACAGCAGCAGCATCATCGCCAGCGCCATGAGGAGCCCGCCCCACAGGACGTGGGCGAGGTGCAGCCCGCCCCCGCCGATCTGCGGATAGCCCGTCGCGGCGAGGTAGGCCCGTGTGGCGAGGACGGTCACGACGCTCGCCACGAGGAAGGTCACCAGGTGCCGCACCGCCGACGTGTCGCGCGGCGCCCCGAGCCGCAGCAGGTGGTTGCGGCCGGCGAGGCCGCCTGATTCGGTCCTGAGCTCGTTCGTCATACCGTCTCCCCTCGCGCCTGCAAGCCGCGCACAAGTTTCCTGCAACCGTGCCTACCTACATTTTGTATCGGTGCTGAAAGCGTCCTCCTACCAGGAGGTTCCCCGCTTCATCAGGTACGGCAAAGGAGTCACATGATTCGCACACACGTCAGGGCTGCTGCGGTGGCAGCCATCGTTGTCCTGGGGTCCGTTCTCGCCCCGTCACTTCGGCTCAGGCAGCGGACTACGAGGTCAACTACACCGAGCCGAGGTCCTACTCCTCGCACCCGAAGGACTGTGCATCCGTCGACCGCTACACGGCATGCGTGCAACCGTACGGCGACCTCATCTGGATCAAGGACGGCCTAAAGGACGGCTCCTCACCGTTCGTGACCTGGACCGACCTGGACGGTGACCGCTCGGGTCAGTGCATCGACCAGCAGGGCTTCGATGCCGGATGGACCGCCTGCAACAAGAACTTCCCTGAGGGGCACGAGATCCGGTGGCAGTTCGTCTGGCGAAACTACGACGGCACGTGGGAGGCCTCGGCCTACCAGTACACGACCGTCTGAGTACGGCAACCGCAGGCCCGCGTCCGGAGGAGGAGCGGACCCTTATCGCAGCACGGCGGCGATCGCGCTGACCTCGATGAGTGCGCCCGGCACCCCCAGCCCGGCGACCCGCGCACCGAGCACCAGGGGCGGTTCGTCGGACGCGAGCATCGGAGCGATCGCCCCGTACGCTGCGGCGAGATCAACACCGTCGACGAAGAGCACGGTCCACTGCACGACGTCGGCGAAGGTGGCGCCGGCCGCGGCGAGCGCGGTCCCCGCGTTCTCCAGGGCACGGGCGGACTGTACGGCCACGTCGTCGACGCCGATGATCGAGCCGTCGGCGTCGACGGCGTTCTGACCGCCGACGTAGATCGTGGTGGCACCGGGCGGCACGATCGCGACGTGGCTGAAGGCCGGGCTCGAGACGAGCCCATCAGGGCGAAGGAGCTGTATGGAGTCCATACCTGATGCTTGCACGAGCCACTGACACGAGCGCCGGCCGTAGTGGGTCGACGGCGCGTCAGTCTGATTCCGCGGCTCGCTCGTTGTAGACGAACAGCAGATAGCCAGGGACGCTAGCGACGTTGAACGCGTGGAACTCAGCCGTCAGCAGCCCTCGGGAGTGATGGCGCAGCAGCTTGGTCTCGTGCGTCTTGGGGCGTACGTCGTGCTTGGCCCAGATCGCCGGGAACTCCGGGCTGCCCGCGCGCAGCTGGTCGAGCAGCTCGACCTGCCGGGCCGGCGTCGCTGCGAAGTCCGCGCTGGCCCGCAGGTTCGCCACCGTCGCCTCCGCGGACGCCTCCCAGTCGACGAAGAACCGACGGCCCTCCGGGTCGAGGAAGACCATCTCGAGCAGGTTGGACGTGTCGGCGAAACCGTCGAAGAGCTCCTCGGCCTTCTCGTTCATCGCCAGGACGTCGAGTACGGGGTCGAGCACGATCGCTCCCGCCTCGCGCCACGAGTCGAGCAGGGTGAGCAGCTCACCCGGGACGGCGCTGAGGTAGACCCGTTCGTTCAGCCGCCACGCAACTCCCGCCAGGGCGTAGAGGTGTCGCTGCTCGTGGACGTCCAGCCGGAGCGTCCGGGTCAGTGCGGACAGCACACGCTCGGAAGGATGCGGTTCGCGGCCCTGCTCAAGACGCCGGTAGAAGTCGACGCTGAGGCCCGCGTCGATCGCGACCTCCTCGCGGCGCAGACCGGGCACCCTCCGGTGCTCTCCCGGCGGTAGCCCGAGCTCCTGCGGCCGCAGCTTCGACCGTCGGGTCCGCAAGAAGTCGCCCAGCTCGCTTCCTCCCATGTCACGAAGTGTAGAAGTGGATGCGGCGGGCCCGACGGCGGTGCTTCCCACGAGGGGGGCCGTCTCGCGGCCTCCCTCATTCTCCAGGACGGGGTGAGTGTTGCTGCCATGAACACCACACAGAACAACACAGCCCAGATCCTCACCGGCACCCCGCTGGCCGGCCGCGTCGCGGTCGTCACGGGCGCTTCGAGCGGCATCGGGGAGGCGACGGCGCTCCGGTTCGCGCAGCTCGGCGCCTCCGTCGCTCTCATCGCCCGCCGCGGCGAGCGGCTCGACGCCCTGGAGGACCGCATCCGGGCCGCCGGCGGCACCGCCCTGGCGATCCCGACCGACGTGACCGACCGCGCCGCCGTCCTCCGGGCCGCCGAGCGCATCGAGCAGGAGCTCGGCCAGGTCGACCTGGTCTTCGCCAACGCGGGGGTCCAGCTCATCGCGGGGATCACCGACCTCGCGGTGGACGACTGGGACACCCAGCTGAGCACGAACGTCGGCGGGGTCATGAACACCGTCCAGGCGTTCGTCCGCCCGCTCGAGGCCGCTGCCGCCGCCGGTCGCCCGGCTGACCTGATCACCACGTCCTCTATCGCGGCCGTCCGGATCCTCGAGGGGTTCCAGGTGTACTCGGCCACGAAGGCGTACGTCACGCAGCTCTCGAAGCTGCTGCGCACGGAGCTCGGCCGCAAGAAGGTCCGGGTCGCGACCATCGAGCCCGGCATGGTCGACACGGAGCTGCCGGACCACGTGACCGACCCGGCGGCCAGCAAGCTGATGGCCGACCTCATCACGCAGATCGACGTCCTGCAGTCGGCGGACGTCGCCGAGACGGTCGCATTCATGGCCGCCGTGCCGAAGCACGTCAACCTGACCGAGATCACCATCCTGCCCACCGAACAGTCGATCTGACGCCGGAGACGAGGCGCGACCCCCGGGCCTCCGCCCGGGGGTCGCGCCGTCGTGGCTGCGATCAGTCGAACAGGCGCCGGAAGACGTTGGTGTCTGCGAGGTCGACGAGCTCGTCGCCGCGCCCCGACATGATCGTGCGGATCGCGTACAGCGTGAAGCCCTTGACCTGCTGGGCCGAGATCGCCGGCGGGATCGACAGCTCCTGGCGGGCCGTCACGACGTCCACCAGCGCCGGGCCGTCGTGCTCGAACGCCGCACGCAGGGCACCCTCGAGGTCGTCGGGCTTCTCGACCCGCCGGCCGTGGATCCCCATCGCGTTCGCGACGTCCGCGAAGTTCGGGTTGTCGAGCTGGGTGCCGAAGTTCACGAAGCCGGCGGCCTTCATCTCCACCTCGACGAAGTTCAGCGAGGAGTTGTTGAAAACGACCACCTTCACGGGCAGCTTGTTCTGCCGGATGGTCAGCAGCTCGCCCAGCAGCATCCCGAGCCCGCCGTCGCCCGCGAGCGCGACCACCTGCCGGGACGGGAACGCCGACTGGGCGCCGATGGCGTGGGGGAGAGCGTTCGCCATCGTTCCGTGGTTGAACGACCCGATCAGCCGGCGCCTGCCGTTCATCGTCAGATAGCGGGCCGCCCAGATCACGGGGGAGCCGACGTCGGGGATGAACACCGCGTCGTCGCTCGCCAGCTCGCTCACCAGCCGCGCGACGTACTGAGGGTGGATCGGCTCGCGGTTGCGGTCGTTGTCGGCGAGCTCGTCGAGGTCCTTGCGCGCCTTCGCGTAGTGCTTGAGCGAGGTGTCGAGGTGCCTGCGGTTTCTCCGGTCGTCCAGCCGGGGCAGCAGCGCCTCGACGGTGTCGCCGACGTCGCCCACCAGGCCGAGGTCGATCGGCGTACGCCGGCCGAGCTGCTCGCCGCGGACGTCGACCTGCACGATCTGCGCCTTCGACGGATAGAACTGCTGGTAGGGAAAGTCGGTACCGAGCATGAGCAGCGCGTCGCAGCTCTCCATGGCACGGTAGCCCGAGGCGAAGCCGAGCAGCCCGGTCATACCGACGTCGTAGGGGTTGTCGTACTCCAGGAACTCCTTGCCGCGCATCGCGTGCACGATCGGCGCCTTCAGCTTCTCGGCGATCCGGAGCACCTGCTCGTGGGCACCCTCGGTGCCCGCGCCGCCCAGGATCGTCACCTTCTTCGCCGAGTTCAGGATCTGTGCCGCGATCCCCAGCTCGTGCTCGCCCGGGACGACGACGCTCTGCGTCGCCCGGATCGGCGTCGACCTCCTGCGCCCCGCGCTCTCGGCCAGGAACACCTCGCCCGGGACGACGACGACGGCGACGCCGCGCCTCTCCACTGCCGTGCGCATCGCGATCTCCAGCACGCGCGGCAGCTGCTCGGGAATGCTCACCATCTCGCTGTAGACGCTGCACTCGCGGAAGAGCTCCTGCGGGTGCGTCTCCTGGAAGTAGGTGCTGCCGATCTCGGCCGTCGGGATGTGCGCGGCGATCGCGAGCACGGGCACCCGGCTCCGGTTGGCGTCGTAGAGCCCGTTGATCAGGTGCAGGTTGCCCGGCCCGCAGCTCCCCGCGCAGACCGTGAGCTCACCGGTCAGCGCGCTCTCCGCGGCCGCCGCGAACGCCGCCGCCTCCTCGTGCCGCACGTGCTGCCAGGTGACCTCGTCGCTGCGCCGGATGGCGTCGGTGAACCCGTTCAGCGAGTCGCCCGGCAGGCCGTAGACCCGCTCGACCCCCGCGTCCTGGATGATCTCGACGATGGTCTCGGCAACATTGGTCATGGCATGCGCCCCTCAGAGCTCGGGTCGACCGGCGGTCCTCCTTTCGACCCTAACCGCACACCGCCGATGCCCACCCGGCGGGGTCGTTCTCGCCCGGGATCGCGTGCAGGCCGTGCCACAGCACCAGGATCTCGAACCAGCGCGCCTCGGCACGGCCGAGCGGTCGCACGGACTCGTACCCGGCCCGTAGTGCCCGCCGTGCCTCCGCCGACGTCGGCCGCCAGGCGGTGAACCGCGTGCCGAGATAGACGCTGGCCTTGGCCAGGTCGCTCACCCGGTGCTTGACCGTGACCTCGTCGAGGTCGAGCACACCGACGACAGTCGAGTCGCGCGTCAGGATGTTGGCCGCTCGGAAGTCGTTGTGTACCAGCTGGGGCTCGTCGTCCAGCTCGGGCGCTCCGGGCAGCAGGTCCGCGAGCCGCCGGGAGCCCTCCGGCGCCAGCCCGGGGTCGTCGTCTGCCAGCCACTGCTCGATCCGCCCCAGCAACCCGGCGTCGTCCGACGGCGGAGCGTCGTCCTCCCGGATCGTCCCCAGCACCTGGTGCAGCCGTGCCAGGGCGGCCCCCGCGGAACGGACCGCCGCCTCGTCCGTCACGTCCAGCCAGTCGCCCACGAGCTCCGGCAGCACGGTCACCGAGAGCGCGCCGGCGGGGCCGTCCAGGACGACCCGGTCCAGCCCGTCCACCGCCGCGAGCGGCGCCGCCACCGGGACTCCCTGGTCGGCGAGCGCGCGCAGCAGACGCGTCGAGGCGTCCAGGCGCGCGAAGCGCTCGCGGGCACGGGACCACTTCACCACCAGGTCGCCCTGGCCGCCGGTCACCCAGAGGATCGCGTTCTGGTCGCTGATCACCATCCGGGGGCACGCGCTGACGGTGACGCCCCAGGTCTCGTCGAGCGCCGCCGACGCCCAGCCCGAGACCTCGTCGAGGCTGCCGAACCCGAACCGCTCCTTGAGCGCGACCTCCGGCTCCACCGACTCCCACAGCATGGACAACCCCAGCGGCAACATGCCCCGACGATAGCGGCGGCCGGTCGGGGACGTCGGCCGGGCCGGCCCGGCGCCCTGGAACGGACGGGTGCCGCGTCCTACGCTCGGGATCGTGACCTCCTCGCAGGTGTCCGACGGCGTGATGGCGTGGCTGCTCGACAGCGACCCGGCTCTGCGCTGGCAGGTCGAGAGGGACCTGCTGCGCGCGCCCGACGCCGTCTGGCGGGCCACCCGTGCCCGCGTCGCCACGGAGGGTCTCGGGGCCCGCCTGCTGGCTCTGCAGGACGAGGCCGGTACGTGGGCCGGCGGGGCGTTCTTTCCCGAGGGCTTCGACTTCGACGGCCCGGAGGCCCAGCCCGGCGCGGGGCAGCCGTGGACCGCCACGACCTGGTCGCTCAACACCCTGCGGGAGTGGGGCCTGGACGCCGCGGTGCTGCGCGAGCGGGACACCGCCGAGCTGATCGCGGCCAACGCCCGGTGGGAGTACGACGACCTGCCGTACTGGGGCGGCGAGGTGGACGCGTGCATCAACGGCTTCACGCTGGCCAACGGCGTGTGGCTCGGGGCGGACGTCGACGGGATCGCCCGCTGGTTCGTGGAGCACCAGATGGACGAGGGCGGCTGGAACTGCGAGTGGGTCGAGGGATCGACCCGTGCCTCGGTCCGGTCCACGCTCAACTCCCTCAAGGGCCTGCTCGCCCACGAGGAGGCCACCGGTGGCACGGACGCCGTCCCCCACGCGCAGGCGCGGGCCGAGGAGTACCTGCTGGAGCGGCACCTGATCCGGCGGCTGACCACCGGCGAGCCGGTGGCCGACTGGGTGTTCCGGCTCGCCTACCCGTTCCGGTCGTTCTACGACGTGCTCAGCGCCACCGACTACTTCCGCGCGGCCTCCGTGCTGCGCGACACGCCGCCCGACGCGCGCCTCGCCGAGGCGGTCGAGCTGGTCCGCGCACAGCGGCAGCCCGACGGCACCTGGGTGCAGGCCCGGCGCCACCCCGGCCGCGTGTGGTTCGAGGTCGATGTCGACGCGGGGCAGCCGTCGAAGTGGCTGACGTTCCACGCGGCGCGGGTGCTGGGCTGGTGGGACGACGCGACGCATGGGAGCTGCTGAGGCGCCCCTGAGCTACCGCAGCCCGCGGCGCCGATTCGATCATTATCGATCAGAATGTTGACCTCGTCGGGTGCCCCGACCTACGTTCGGGCTGAGCAAGGCGCGGAGGGGTCGCGGAAAGCGATCATAAACGATCATCAGTGATCGTCGTCTCGCGTGCCGGACCAGTCAACGACGACGGAGAGTGCCCCATGCCACGACCCCACCGCCGCACGGCCAGATCCACTGCGGTCGCCGCGGTCCTCGTCCTCGCCGCCGGCGGCCTCCTGGCGCCGTCGGCCACCGCGAGCGCTCCGCTCGACCCGGCCATGGCGCCGCCGTCGGCCACCACATCGGCGGACGGCGCGGACGCCCTGCCGGAGCTCCGGCTCGACGACCCGTCGATCGACTGGCGGGAGCTAGTGGTCGACGGCGACGACGTCGAGCGACGGGCCGACGGCAGCGCGTACAACACGTTCGGCGGGTTCGGCTCGGTCTCCTGCAACAACACCTCGAACCTCCTGCTCGACTACAAGGAGGAGCAGCCGGAGGCGTACTGGGAGATCATGCGGATGCTCTTCGACCCGGTCACGGGCGCGGGGCTCAAGCACATCAAGGTGGAGCTGGGTGCGGACAGCAACAGCTCGTCGGGCGCGGAGCCGGCCACGAAGCGCAGCGCCGACGAGCCCGCGAACGTGCTGCGTGGCGCGGGCTTCCACTTCATCGCGGACGCGCTGTCGATCAACCCCGACATCGAGACCGAGGCGCTGCGCTGGGGCGAGCCGTCCTGGACCGGGAACGACCCGGTGAAGCGGTACCAGTGGTACAAGGAGACGATCGACGCCGCGTACGACACGTTCGGGGTCGAGCTCGACTGGATGAGCCCGTCGCAGAACGAGGTGCGCGGCGCCACCTACCAGGCGTCCGAGCTGGCGTGGACCGTGCGGTTCGCGCAGTGGCTCGAACGGGACGCCACGGCGCCGGACGCCCGCTACGACTACTCGAAGATCAAGATCGTGGCGCTGGACTCCTATCGCGAGGGTGACGCGGTCGCGGCCCGCATCCTGGCCGACCCGGCGGCCCTGGAGCAGGTGGACGCGCTCGGCTTCCACTACGACATAGTGGGCGGGCCGAACGTCACGCGGCTCAACAAGGAGTTCGGCAAGGAGATCCTCTACTCCGAGGGCGTCGCGCCGATGATCGATCCCCAGTACCGGGTAGCCGCCGACCCGAGTCGCGGCGGCGTCGGGGGCACGGTCTCGGCCGCCGACATCGCGGACCGGTTCATCAACGCCTACCGCTGGAGCGGCGCGGGCGCCGACCCGGCGCACATGACGACGTTCCTGTTCCAGCCCGCGGTCAGCGCAATGTACGAGGGCACGCAGTACTCGCCCAAGCACCTGGTCCGGGCCTCCGACCCGTGGTCGGGGTACTGGGAGGGCGACGTCGGCCTGGTCGCCGTGCGGCACTTCCACCAGTTCGTCGGTGACGGCTGGGAGTACGTCGAGGGCGCCACGGGCGGCGACGGCACCAAGGGCGACGGCGGTACCAACGTCGACACGTCGACCCGCACGGTCCTGACCGCCCGCACGCCCGCGGACGCCGACGGCGAGGCGCAGTGGTCGCAGGTGCACGCGAACAACACCCGCACCGACCGGTACTTCGAGGTGAAGGTCGCGGACCTGGGCCCGGCCGACCGGCCGCTGTACGCGTGGGAGACGCGCGGGCCGGATGCCGGCCAGGAGTACGACGAGAACTACTTCCAGAACACTGGCGTCTACGAGCCGGTCCGCACGGAGACGATCGACGGCGTCGAGCACGACGTCTACCGCGTCAAGGTCCCGGCGTACTCGATCGTCACGCTGTCGACGCTCGCGCACGGTGCCTCCGGTACGACGGCGGAGTACGTGCCGGGAGACTTCGCGCCCGACGTCGAGGACACGATCCTGCCGCTGCCCTACCGCGACGACTTCGAGTACGACGAGTACCCGGTCACGACGGTCGGGGGTGAGCCGATGACCTACCTGGAGCGCCGCGGCGGCACCCCGCGCTATACGGCCGACCAGGACGGCGCGTTCGAGGTGGTCCGCGGCGACCGGCGCGGGCACGTGCTGCAGCAGCAGATCCACGCGAACAACCGCGGGTTCACCTGGAACGTGTGGGGCAACGGGCGTCAGGATGTGCTGCAGACCGCGTCGCCGTCGACAGTGCTGGGCGACCACCGGTGGGCCGACTACACGGCGGCTACCGACTTCCGGCTCGACGACGTGGACCGGGACGCAAGCTTGGCGAACTTCGCGGGCCTCGGCGTGCGGCAGACGTACGCGCGCGGTGGCGACCAGGCCACCTACGCGATCCGCGTCTACGAGGACGGCCGGTGGCAGCTGCGCAAGCTCGACCAGGTGGTGGCCTCGGGCACGGTGGCCGGGTTCGACGGCGCCGCGTGGCACCGGCTGGCGGTCGAGGCCCGGGAGAACGTCGTGACGGCGACCCTCGACGGCGTCCGCCTCGCGCGGTACACGGACGCGTCGGCGAACCCGGTGCTGGCGGGCCGGATCGCCCTGACCAGCGGGTTCTACAACACCCGGTACGACAACCTCGCGATCACCCCGCTGCGCGGGCAGGCGTGGGCGTCGGAGAAGATCGACGACGCCGATGCGCGGCTGACCTACCCGGACGGGTTCACCTTCACCCAGGCCGGCTTCGCCCACTTCAACCGGACGCAGCACGTGCTCCGGGCGGGCCAGTCGGTGAGCGTGCCGTTCACGGGTACCGGCCTGAACCTGTTCGGCGCAACGGGTGCCGCGACGCTGGAGGTGAGCGTCGACGGCGGCGCGCCGCGGACCGTGCAGGTCGGGCCCGTGGGCACGCGCGAGACGTCGTACTGGTTGCGCGGCCTGGGAAACCGGCCGCACACCGTCACGGTCCGCGTGGTCGTCGGCACCTTCACGCTGGACGGCGTCGACGCGCTGACCCAGGGCCGTTCGTCCGGGACGTGACCGGCCGGGACGACGGCGGCCGTGGCGGCCGTCGTCGTCCTGAGCCCTACGGGAGCGGGGCCGCGGAGACGGATGCCCGCTCGCCCAGGCCCGCTGCCGTCTCCACCAGGTCGTCCAGCGCCGCGGACCGGACGCCGGCGGGCCAGGCGAGCAGCGTCGTCACCGGCGGGGCGTCGTCGACGGGCACCGCCACGTGCTCCGGCCACTGCCAGGCGCGGCTGGACCCCGGGATGACCAGGAGCGTCCGGCCGAGCGCGACGAGCTGGGCGAGCTGGGACTGGCTGCGGACCTCGGGGCCGGGGCCGGGCGGGTAGGTGCCGTCGTGCAGCGGCCAGCGCGCGATGGGCAGGTCGGGGACGTCGCTCACCTCGGCCATGGTCAGGCTGGTGCGCCGGGCGAGCGGGTGCGTCGCGGGAACGATCGCCACCTGACCTTCGGTCACGACCTTCACGCTGTCCAGGCCCGTCAGCACGTCGAACGGGGCGTGCAAGATCGCGACGTCGGCGCTGCCGTTGCGCAGGAGCTGACCCTGCCCGCCGATCTCGCACAGCAGCACGTCGACCTCCACGGCGTCGGGCCGCGCGGCATACGAGTCGAGCAGCCGCTTCAGCAGCTCGTGGGAGGAGCCCGCCTTGGTGGTGAGCACCAGCCCCCGCTCCGGCGCGGCCGCGCGGCGGGTGCGGCGCACGACGGCGTCGACCGCGTCGAGCGCGAGCCGGGCCTCCGCCAGCATGGCCTGCCCCGCGGCCGTGAGCGAGACGCCCCGGCGGTCCCGGTCCAGGAGCACCACGCCCATGCGGCGCTCCAGCTGCTGGATCGCGCGCGACAGCGGCGGCTGGGCCATGGTCAGGCGCTCGGCGGCCCGGCCGAAGTGCAGTTCCTCGGCCACGGCGACGAAGTACCTGAGCTCGCGGGTCTCCAGTCCGTCCATGACCGCAGCGTATCGGTGATACCGGTGGGGTATCAGGTCTGATCGAACCGGTCTTGGACGGCGTCGTGCCGCCGGCCGCACGATCTTCTCGGGAGCCGGACGGCGGCACACCGCCGTCCGTGTCCTTCTCCCGTCCTGACGAGAGGCCTCGACCTTGAGCACTACCGTTCCTTCCCTGCCCGGCGGCACCTGGACGCTGGGCGACATGACGGTCACGCGGTTCGGCTACGGCGCCATGCAGCTCGCCGGCCCCGGCGTGCTGGGCCCGCCCGCCGACAGGGACGGCGCCCTCGCCGTCCTCCGCGAGGTCGTCGACCTCGGGATCACCACCATCGACACGGCGGGCGCCTACGGCCCGCTCGTCACCAACGAGCTCATCCGCGAGGCCCTGCACCCGTACCCCGAGTCGCTGCACGTGATCACGAAGGCCGGGGCGACCCGTGACGAGCACGGGGGATGGCCAGTGGCTCGCCGGCCCGACCAGCTGCGCCAGCAGATCGAGGCCGACCTCAAGAGCCTCGGGCTGGACACCCTGGACCTGGTCCAGCTGCGCCTCGGCAGCGGCGAGCGGCGGCTGGAGGGCTCGCTCGCCGAACCGTTCGAGACGCTCGTCGACCTGCAGCAGCAGGGGGTGATCCGGCACTTCGGTGTCAGCAACGCGACGGCGGCGCAGGTCGCGGAGGCCCAGGCGATCGCCCCCATCGTGAGCGTGCAGAACCTGTACAACCTCGCGCACCGCGACGACGACGAGCTCATCGACAAGCTCGCCGCCGAGAACATCGCCTACGTGCCGTACTCCCCGCTCGGCGGCTTCAGCCCGCTGCAGTCCACGGCGCTCTCCGCGGTGGCCGCCCGGCTGGGCTCCACCCCGAGCTCCGTCGCGCTGGCGTGGCTGCTCCACCGGTCGCCCAACATCCTGCTGATCCCCGGGACGTCGTCGGCGGCGCACCTGCGGCAGAACGTCGTCGGCGCCGGCCTCTCGCTCGGGGCGCAGGACCTTGCCGAGCTGGAGATGATCGGCGGGCGGGCCTAAGAATCGCGGTACGACTCGGCGAGCTCCGCTACCCGGTGGGCATATGGCGCCGAGCGGTTGTAGGTCGCCAGCGCCGCCGTCCATCCGTCGTCGGTGGTGACATCGCCACCGCTCCGGCACAGGTAGAGGGCAGCGGTCAGGACCGCGTCGTCGATCTGGTGCGGATCCGCTCGACCGTCGAGGTCTCCGTCCTGGGCGTACCTCGCCCAGGTGGTCGGGATGAACTGCATCGGGCCGACGGCGCGGTCCCACACCGTGTCGTCGTCGAGCTCACCGTCGTCCGTGTCGAGGATCTCCATGACTCCCTCGCTACCGTCCAGCGGCACGCCGATGATCGGCGGGCTCACCAGCCCGTCGGCCTCGGTGCGCGCTCCGAGGTAGCTGCCGTGCACCGTCTCGACGGCGCCGATACCTGCCAGTGTGTTCCACCCGAGGCCGCACTCCGGCTGGGTCTCGGCCACCCGGAGCGAGGCACCGGCGTAGGCGGCCAGTGCCCGTACCGGGATCTCCGTGCGCTCCGAGACTTCCTGGAGCCACGCCTGGCCGGCCAGGTCGGCGAGGGGAACCGAGTCGGTGACGGTGGCGCCTTCCGCGGCGGCCTCGGGCAGCTGCTGGTGCGGCGCGGGCGGATAGTCGCGCTCCAGCAGCCAAGCCCCCTCGCTCGGGCTGCAGCCGGCCAGGAGCAGTGCGGCGGCGAAGGCGGCGGCCAGGGGAACTCTTGCTGTCACAGTGATGACGCGCCTCCGTGGTTGGGGGACCGGCCGGCAGACGATGCACCACACCCCGTGCCGGCGCTCGCCGTCCTGCTGCCGAGGCTACGGCCGGCCGCCGCCGATCACGCGGTCCCCGACAAGACCTCCCACAAATGTGCGCGTTTCGGGCTGCCGACCACCCGGCTCAGCGGCGCGGGCGGCGTCTCCCGGTGGTCCTGGAGATCCACGCGATGAGTGCCGCACGTCGTGCATCGCACGTAGAGCACGTATCCCGCCGAGGTCGGATGGCGCGACTCCGTCGCCCACGAGTGCTCGTGCTGGGCCTCGCGGGCGCTGGTGCGCGGTGCGGGACGGGTGTGGATCGTGGTCATGCGCCCACGATGCTGTAATGGCCTTATGCACCTCAACCCTTACGGTGAGTACGCGGTCCTGCTTGCCGCATCCCTCGCCAACGAGTGGCCCGGCGACCGCGCGGGGATCGAGGCGCGGACGCGCGAGTTCGGCATGACTATGGAGTTCCAGGAGGAGCCGGAGGACCACGCGCGCTCACGCCTCGTCATCGACGACTGGCTGCACATCGTGGACGCGTCCGATCCCGAGGGGCGCGCCGCGCTGCTGAACGCGCAGATGGCGGCGGTCGCGGCCTATCCGCGTCTCACCGATCACGACGACGAGGGGTGGCACCTCCACTACCGGGACGACAACCAGGTGCTCTCGGAGGTCCTGCGTGCAGTGATCAGCGTTGGCACCTCGCTCCACCTCGTCACGCGCGGGATGCATCGGCTGGGGCGCTGCGCCTCCGAGCCCTGCACCAAGGTTGTGGTCGACGTCACCCGCAACGGGCGGCAGCGGTACTGCTCAGTGCGCTGCGCCAACCGCGCGGCCGTCCGAAGGCACCGCGAGCGAGCGGCTCCGTGGCCGGCTTCCCTTCCTTGAAGCACCGCGGAGGCGGGCCGTGGCCTTGTGGCCCGTCTGCTCAGAGCGGCTTGTCGAACTTCTTCGCGCGCTGCCCGTAGCCGAGCCGCTCGTAGAAGGCGTGCGCTCCCGCCCGGTGGAAGGACGACGCGACAGTGGCGCGGCAGCAGCCCGCGGCCGTAGCCCACTCCTCGAAGGCCGCAACGAGTGCCCGGCCAGATCCGGTGCCCCGGCGCTCCTCGGCGACGACGAGCGCCGTCAGCTCGGCCAACGGCGCGTCGAGCTCGTAGGGCCAGAAGAGGTGTCCAGCAGCAAACCCGAGGAGAGCTTCCTCGTCGTGCGGATCGACCGCGACCCATGCGGGGTCGTTCTCGCTGCAGGCCAGGCGCGCGAACCGGGCAGCCACCTGCTCCGCCGACGTCGGATACCCCAGCTCGCCGAGGAGCGGGGCGACGGCACGGGCGTCATCAGGGAGCGCGCGTCGGATATGCACGCTTCATCCTAGGCGCGGCCTGACCCAGGTGTTCTTGTGCGGCGGGGTACGAGTCGCTGGTCCGTCGCGTCATCGACGGCGTCGTCATACCCCTTTTGACTCAGCGGGCGTGACCCGGCCGCCGCCCGTCACGGGACGACCGCCAGCGGGTGCACCGTGCCGGTGCCCGCATCCACGAGCGCGGCCCGCGTCATCGTGCCGGTCAGCGGCAGGATCTCGTAGGCCGCCTCGAGGACCAGCGGCGTCTGCTCCAGCCGCACGCGCGGCGCCACGGTCACGTGCGGTGTCCAGATACCCGGGACGTAGTGCTTGTGCAGCTCGTCCTGTGTCGCGCCGAGTGCCTCGGCAACCCGCTCCTGGCGCGCCACGAGCGCGCGTGTCGCGGCAGGGATCAGGTTCATCCGGCCGCGCCGGAACGCCGCGACGGCGTCGAACCGGATAGTGGTCGGGCCAGCGTCGGGCAGGGCCTCCATGGCGGCGCGCACCTTGTCCAGGTCCCAGGAACGCAGCACCGCCAGGGAGAGGTGCGGCACGTGCCGGCGGTGCGTGTGCGTGGCGAGCGTGGGCACGCCGTCGGTCTCGAGCCGCTGCCACAGCCGTCGCAGGACCCGCTCAGTCGGCCCGTCGAACAGCAGGCACACCGCCAACGCCACGGTTCCAGCCTATGACGTCGGCCTCACCGGTGTGACGCGCGGGTTCCGTCGTCGCGGTGTGCGAGCGTGGCGAGCGCGTCCTTCCAGTGCCCCTCGGCGTCGATCGCATGCCGCTCGGTGTCGACGTTCTGCTGGACAACGGTGACGAGCGTGCCGCCGTCGTCGGGCTCGAGCGTGATGCGGATCTCGTGGTAGTTCTCGGGGGCGTCCTCGAGGCCGTTCAGCGGCGAGTAGTGCGTGAAGTGCAGCAGCCGCGGCCGTTCCACTGCGATGACGTGGCCCTTGTCGGCGAACACGCGGCCGAAGAAGTGGCCCTCGAACGTGATCGGGCTGCCCGGCCGGAAGTCGGTCTCGATGTTGGCGCCCAGCACCCATCGTGCCCCCGGGTGCATGAGCTCGGCCCAGACCCGTTCGGGCGGCTCGGCGATGTGCGTCGTCGCGGTGACGGTGTGGCGCGGGGTGTCGGTGCTCATCGCTGCCCTCCGTGATGCTCTCGGACACGACCGTACCGCGCCCGCGGTGAACCAGGAGGTCAGGGATACGACTATGCGCTTGTTGAGGCTGCCGGCCAGGTGCGCTTCGCCTCCATGACCCAGAACGCCGAGAACAGGAAGATCTCCCAGGCCTCGAGCACGAGCACGGTGTACTCCGACTGCATTGCCCAGAGCACCAAGGCGATCGGGATCCCGGCGAGCATCAGGAAGAATATCGTGCGGTAGTGCTTGATGCCTTGGCCGGGTCCACCGAAAGGCCGTGGCCATGCATGGCTGGCCACAGCTGCCGCGAGGCTCGCGAAGAGCAGCAGGGCCGCGGCCAGATGGACGCCTTGAAAGCTGTCGTCCGCGAATCCGCGGATGAGGACGAACGCCAGAAACGCCACGCCGAACACGTTCGTCACGATGAATACCCACTTGGTTGCCTGCCGCTCCAGCAGGCCAGGGATCGTCCATTGGCCAAATCGCCGTTCCAGGAGCACGAAGACCACGGTGATCGCGATGACAGCGCCGATGGAGATGCGAAGCGCGTCTATCGCGTCCTGGCGGTCCTCGGGCCCGAGGGAGTCGAGGGTCTCCGTGAGACCGGTCGGCACAAAGGCAACGAAGATGGCATAGAACCCGGCGACGTTGAGGGTGTAGTCCTCAAATGGCGGAAAGCCTCGATAGACGATGAGGCAGACGGCGGTGCCCACCATGGCACCCACGAAGATGTCTCGGATCGGGCCCAGATAGTAAGCGCTGATCGAGCCCTCGACCTGTCCGGTGAAGGCAAGAATCAGGATCGCAAGAAACATCAGGGCCGGCAGTGTCACAAGCATGAGTCGCAAGTGGCGGTACGTCTCGCGTGCCAAGACTCTGGCTTGATTTTCGTTTGCGGACTGAGCTGCGCCCGCCACAGCTTCGCTGCTGTCGGCCATACATTGATGTTCACCCTGCTCGGAGGCTTTGTCCAGCGTGTTCCGATTAATCACCCGTATACCTCGTAGGGCTTTTTTCGGCCCGCTGCCCACCCGCCGCGGTGTCGGTCGAGCTCGCTATGTGAGTGACGGAGTGCTTCCCGGTGCCCGACAATGGGGTCCGTGATCTCTACCGAGCTCGCCGCGAAGCTGCACGACGCCGGCCTGGTCTGGAACCCGGCCGACGGCGACCAGTTCCGTATCGCCGCACCCGACCTCGCGAGCGACGTCTTCACCGTGAGCACGATGACCATCGAGGCGCACGAGTTTCCGACGGGCACGATCCTCGGCTTCAACGGCACCACGGAGTGGGCGCTGGACTCGGTGGCGATCGAGGACGCCCTCTGGCTGCCGCGCGAGGACCAGCTCCGCGCCCTCTTGCGCTCGAGCTTCCGCGCCCTGCGTCGCACCAACGGCGCCTACGAGGTGGAGGTCGAGCTCCTCGGTCGGTCTCGCGTCTTTGCTGATCCGGAACCCGCGGACGCCTACGGGCGGGCGCTGCTCGCGCTCATCGAGCTCAGCCGCTGACGTAGCCGAAAGGCTCGTGGCCGGGGCACTCTACGCCGGCCGCAGCGAGTCCAGCTGCTGTGCGAACGGCACGACGGCGGCCTCGTCGGCCGGTCGGGCGGCGGACCCCGTGCGCCCGCGCATCAGCTCGGCCAGCTCGCCGCCCGCGCGCGCGATCCGGCGGGGCAACGTGTCGGTGAGGGGGTCGCCGTTGCCGCCCCAGTCCTCGGAGGCGGCGTACACCGCCGTAGGTACGACGATCGCGCGCAGGTAGGCGAAGAGCGGACGTAGCGCGTGCTCCAGGGCGAGCGAGTGGCGGGCCGTGCCGCCCGTCGCCGCGGCGAGCACAGCCTTGGCCGTCAGGGCGTCGTTGTCGATGACATCGAAGAACGACTTGAAGAGCCCGCTGTACGAGGCCGTGAAGACCGGGGTGACGGCGATCAGGCCGTCCGCCGAGGTGACCGCATCGATCGCTTTCGCGAGGGTGGGCGAGGGGAAGCCGGTGACCAGGTTGTTGGCGATGTCGGCGGCCAGGTCGCGCAGTTCGACGACCTGGACCTCGACCTCCCGCCCCGCGTCGGCCAGCTGCTCGCGGACCGACTCCGTGAGGCGGTCGGCCAGCAGGCGGGTGGACGAAGGGACGCTCAGACCGGCCGAGACGACCGTGAGGTGCAGCGGCTCGAGAGCGTTCGCGCTCACTTGCCCGCCTCCTCGGACTGCGTGTCGGGCTGTGCGCCGCGCCGGGCGAGCAGGGAGGCGTGGGTGGGGGCCTCCGCGACACTGCTGGGCCGCACGGCGTCGAACTCCTTGCGCAGCGCGGGCAGGACCTCCTCGCCGAGCAGGTCGAGCTGTTCGAGCACCGTCTTCAACGGCAGGCCGGCCATGTCGATGTTGAACAGCTGGCGCTGGTAGTCGCCGAAGTGGTCCCGGAAGGACAGCGTCTTGTCGATGATCTCCTGCGGGCTGCCCACGGTGAGGGAGGTCTGCGCCATGTACTGCTCTATCGACGGGCCACCGCCGTACACGGGAGAGGCGGCGAAGTAGGGGCGGTACTCGCGCACCGCGTCCTGGGAGTTGCGGCGCACGAAGACATGGCCGCCGGCTCCTACGATCGCCTGCTCGGGGGTGCCGTGGCCGTAGTGGGCGTAGCGCTCGCGGTAGAGGTTGATCAGCTTCGTGAAATGGCTCATGGGCCCGAAGAGGTTGTTCACGAAGAAGCCGTCGCCGTAGTACGCGGCCTGCTCGGCGATCTCCGGGCTGCGTACGGAGCCGTGCCACACGAAGGGCGGGACACCGTCCAGGGGACGCGGCGTCGAGGTGAACCCCTGGAGTGGCGTGCGGAAACGGCCCTCCCAGTCGACGACGTCGTCGCGCCACAGCTGGTGCAGCAGGGCGTAGTTCTCGATGGCCAGCGGGATGCCCTGGCGGACGTCCTTGCCGAACCAGGGATAGACCGGGCCGGTGTTCCCGCGGCCCATCATCAGGTCCACGCGCCCGTCGGCGAGATGCTGGAGCACCGCGTAGTCCTCGGCGACCTTCACCGGGTCGTTGGTGGTGATCAGCGTGGTCGACGTCGACAGGATGATCCGGTCGGTGCGGGCGGCGACGTGGCTGAGCAGGGTGGTCGGTGAGGAGGAGACGAACGGGGGGTTGTGGTGCTCGCCGGTCGCGAAGACGTCGAAGCCGACCTCCTCGGCCTTGACCGCCGCCGCGACCATCGACTTGAGCCGCTCGTGCTCGCTGCGGGTCCGCCCCGTGGCGGGGTCGGCCGTGACGTCACCGATGCTGAAGATGCCGAACTGCATGGAGCCCTCCTGGGCGAGATGAGTGCTGGGGTGACGCGAGGCGGGGTGTGGGGTGGGCGGTGCTCACCCCACACCCCGTCTCGTGGTCGCTGGGTCAGTTCTGGGGGAGGAGCTCCATGACGATGCCGATCATCTTGCTGCCCTTCTCGGTGGTCCAGTTCTCGGCGAGCTCTGCGAGGAGCTGGTTGGTGGAGGTGATGACGGCGCCGGCCTTGTCCATGCGCCGGATGGCGATCTCGTCGGCGATCTTGGCGGGGGAGCCGCCGGCGTCGGCGACGACCTGGACGGGGTACCCGGCCTCGAGGGCGGTGAGGGTGGGGAAGACGGTGCAGACGTCGTTGGTCACACCCGCGATGATGAGGTGGCTACGGCCGGTGGCCTTGACGGCGGCAGCGAAGTTCTCGTCGTCGAAGGCGTTGACCACGCCCTGGCGCTGGACGCGCGCGGCGAACTCGTCGGGCGCGATCTCGGCGAGCTCCGCGAGGAGGGGGCCCTGGGCGTACTCCTCCATGGAGGAGGTCAGGACGAGGGGGATGTCGAGGGCCTTGGCGGCCTTGGCGAGGGCCAGGGCGTTGGCCTTCATCTCGTCGAAGGAGATGGAGCCGACCCAGCCCATGGTGCCGACCTGGTGGTCGATCAGGAGGATGGCGGTGTTGTCGGCGGTGAACTGAGCGGTCTGTGCGGTCATGAGATGCCTTCCAGGGGGTGCTGCTGGGTGTGGTCCTGATCAGTCGATGATCCCCAGCAATTACTTGGTCGACCAATCATAACTCGTCAGCGTCGGCCGCCCTGGATCTATTCCCACCCGCCGGGTATCAGTCCGCGGAGGTGTGCGTGACGTCGCCGACGGTCCCGGACGGCGGGGTCGTGAGGTTTGCCTCGATCCGGGTCAGGACGCGCATGGCCTGGCGGTACTCCGCCTCGGTGAAGCCGGCCGCAGTCACCCCCTCCAGGGCGCGCCATGCCTGCCTGACCTGGTCGCGCAGGGCCTGGCCCGCGCGGGTGGTACCCACGACGACGGCTCGGCGGTCGTCCGGAGAGGGCCTACGGGTGACGAATCCGGACTGTTCCAGGCGCTGGAGCATCTTGGTGACGGTCGACGGGTCCAGGCCGAGCGTCTTGATCAGGTCTGCCTGGCGCTGCTCGCCGCGTTCCCACAGCTGCATCATCAGCAGCTCCTGGCCCGGGTAGAGGCCGGTGTCGTGCAGCAGGCTGCCGGCCATGATCCGGTGCACGCGGGCGGCGCGGAAGAGAGCCTCGCTCACCGGGGCGTCGGCGACGGTAGGTACTGCGCCTGCACTCTCCGGTGCTGCGTCGGGCTTGCTCGGCATGAGAGTTGATCCTCCTGGTGGACGGGGGCGCGTCCCTGGCGGTCCAGTCGGCGAGCCATCTTGTGGCCGATTATATTGGTCAGCCAACGGAATGGCCACGGCCGCGCGGGATGGCTGAGCCGGGCAACGCCGTCGGGGCTGGCCGACCGTCTTCTCGCCGCGGAACGCGAGCTCGGTCTCACCCTCCAGCAGGCCGGCGCAGCGCTTCGACTCAGCAGGCGCCCTCCTGCCGACCACCGCGGCAGAGCGAGTCACCGCCCTGGTGCAAGAGCTCGGCGACGACGCACAGGTCGGATTCCACGGACACCAGAACCTCTCGCTCGGCATCGCCAACTCCATCGCCGCGTACGAGGCCGGAGCCCGACAGATCGACGGCACGCTCTGCGCGCTCGGCGCGGGAGCCGGCAACACCCCGAGCGAGGTGCTGGTCTCCGTCCTCGGCGCGCTCGGCGTACCCACCGGCATTGACGAGGAACTGATGCTCGCCGCCGCCGAGGAAGTGCTCAAGCCGCTGGTGTCCCGGCTTCCCGTCGCCGACCGCGCCTCGATCGTCCAGGGCCGGTACGGCGTCTACAACTCCTTCCTGCTGCACGCCGAGCGCGCCGCCGAGCGCTACGACGTGCCCGCCTACCAGATCCTCAGGCGGGTAGGCGAAGCCGGGTACGTCGGAGGCCAGGAAGACATGATCATCGACGTCGCGATCGAGCTGGCGGCCTCGAGTCACGGGGCGCATCGATGAGCTGATTGCCGGCCTCGACGTCCATGAGCGCGATCTGATTCGCGCGGCGTTCTCTCGGATCGTCCTGTCCAACCAGGCCGAGACGACATGGCCGAGCGTGTCCTCCGCCGCCTGACAAGGGCCCCCGAGGCCTGCGTCCCAGGCCGCCACAGCGGATGTCAGTGTCGGGAGGCAGGATCGGGATATCGATACCGACCTGGAGGACGTCATGGCTGACACACCCACCACACCCCGGACCTACCCGCACGGCGTGCCCAGCTGGATCGACCTGGAGACACCGGACGTCGACGCGGCGCTCGGCTTCTACGGCGACCTGTTCGGCTGGAGGTTCACCGAGATGCTGCCGCCCGGCGTGCCGGGGCGCTACGTCGTCGCGTCGCTGGACGGCACGGACGCCACGTCGGTCGCCGCGATCGCCACGCCCGACCCGGGATTCGACGGCGAGGTGGCGTGGCACACCTACCTCGCCGTGGACGACGTCGACGCCGCGGCCGCACGGGTCGTCGAGCTGGGCGGCTTCGTGAGCTCCGCGCCGGAGGACGTCGGACCCCCGGGGCGGCCCGCGGGCCGGATGGCGCGGATCGTCGACCCGCAGGGGGCGCCCGGCCGGCTGTGGCAGGCGGGCACGCGCCTCGGCGCTCAGGCCGTCAACGCGCCGGGCACGTGGAACTTCAGCAACCTGTTCACGCCGGACCTGGACGTCGCGCTGCGGTTCTACGGCCCGCTGCTCGGCTGGGAGCGCAGCGACGACCTCGGCGCCGGGATGGCGCGCGTCCCCGGGTACGGCGACCACCTGGCCAGGACCACGGATCCCGGCATCCACGAGCGACAGGAGTTCGTGCCTCCCGGCTTCGCCGACGTCGCGGCCGGGATCCTGCGGGGTGACGGACCCGCCCGCTGGTCGGTGGCCTTCGCCGTCGGCGACCGGGACGAGTCCGTCGCGAGGGCGGAGCGGTCCGGCGCCACCGTGCTGGGGACGGAGGACGGCGAGTGGAGCAAGCAGGCTACGATCCGTGACCCGTTCGGCGCCGAGCTCGTGCTCGCGCAGTTCGCCCCGCCGGACTCGTTCCTCGAGGCCGAGGAGCAGGCTGGACAGGTCTGAGTACGGCTAGCGGGGTTGGGCGGGGAACGCCTTCCCAGGATTGAGGAGCCCGCGTGGGTCCAGCGCGTCCTTGATCGCCCGGTGCATCGCCAGCGTCACGGGGCTGAGCTCGGCTGCCGCACCCGCGAGCTTGAGCAGCCCGACCCCGTGCTCACCGGTGACCGTGCCACCGAGCGCCCGGCACTCGTCGACGATGCGGTCGAACGCCGTCTTCGCGCGGGCCTTCGCGTCGTCGTCGCCCTCCGGAGCGATGATGAGCGGGTGCAGGTTGCCGTCACCGGCGTGCGCGATGTTGGCGATCACGGCGTCGTTCTCCTTGGCGATGGTCTCGATGCGGGTGAGCATCAGGGGCACGGCGGCTCGTGGGACGCAGACGTCCTCCGTGAGCACGGGGCCGAGCCGTTCGAGCGCGGGGTAGGCGAGACGACGAGCGAGGAAGAGCCGATCGACCTCCTCCGGCTCGAAGGCTCGCTCCACGTGGACGCCACCGGCGTCCGCGAACAGCGCGGCGACGTGCCGTGCCAGGGCTTCGCCCGCCTCGCCGGGCTCGTCGACCTTGGCGAGGAGCAGCGCGGCCGCACCCTCGGGCAGCGTCCACTCCTGCCAGTCGGCGACGGCGTGCAGGCAGGTGCTGTCGATGAGCTCCAGCGCCGCGGGCACGATGCCCGCGGCCGAGACGGCGGCCACGGCGTTGCCGGCGTCGGCCAGGGACGCGAACCAGCCCACTATCGCCCGGTCCTCGCGGCCGCCGAGCGGGCGGAGCTTCAGCGTCACGTCGACGATGATCCCCAGCGTGCCCTCGGAGCCGACGAGGAGCCCCGCCAGGTCGTAACCAGTGACACCCTTCGCGGTGGTCCGGCCGAGCCGGGCGACGGAACCGTCGGCGAGCACCACCGTCATCCCCAGCACGTAGTCGCGGGTGACGCCGTACTTGACGCAGCAGAGCCCGCCCGCGTTCGTCGCGACGTTGCCCCCGATCGTGGAGATCGCCTGGCTCGCCGGGTCCGGGGGATACCAGAGCCCGTCCTCGGCCACGCGTCTGCGCAGGTCGTCGTTGATCACGCCGGCCTCGACGACGGCGAAGCGCTCCGCCGTGCTGACCTCGAGGACCCGGGTCATGCGTTCGAGGGACAGCACGACGGAGCCGGTTGTCGCGTTCGCTCCGCCCGACAGGCCGGTGCCGGCGCCCGGGGCACCACCGGTGCGTCGTGCGCGCCGGCGATGCGCACCGTCGTGACGACGTCGTCGAGACTCGTCGCGAGCACGACGGCGGCGGGCACCGCGTAGTCCGCCCACTCGGCGTCGTCGTGGGCGTAGCGTTCGACGTCCGCGTCGCCGGTGAGCACAGCGCCGTCGGGCAGAGCGGTCTGCAGGGCCGCGGCCAGCGCGGACGGTTCAGTACGGATCATGGCGGCTGGATCGTATCTCTCCGGCCCGAGACGTTCCGGCGACGACCCGATCGCGGACGAGATCGAGGCGAGGGCCGTCACCGGTCGTCCGGGCCGTCACGTCCGGGCGAAGTCGCCCGTCATGACGAAGTCGCCCTCGACCCAGGCCGTCGCGATCTGGAGATCCTGGGTGTCCTGCCAGCGGATCGACGTCGGCGGGTTGCGTGCCGGCGAGAGCATCGATCCGACGGAGGACGTGAGCGAGTCCGCGATCCCGCTCGCGATCGCGGGTACGACGATCCCGACGATCGCACGGACGATCGGCCCGCCGAGCCACCAGTACCAGGGGATGTCGGCGTCGTAGTCGCTCTTGGGGTTGGCGTCGGCGAGGAACGCGAGCGCCTTGGTCCCGTCGTCGTACACGATCCGGTTCACCGGCTCGATCCAGAACGTCATCGAGATGCCGGCCTTGAGGTCGCACGAGCCCTCGTAGCGTGCCCGCAGGTCCGAGCCGTCGATGCCGAGGCGGAGGCGGTCGATCTGGGGGTCGTAGTCGATTGCGCCCCAGCGCACCGAGTTCATGCCGAGCGGCTGGAGGTTGACGATCTGCCTCGCCTGCTGGTCGTAGGTGAAGCTCGCCGGTGTCGCGCCGTGGCCGAACGCCGGTGGGAGCGACGGCATGATGACGTTCTCGAGCAGGAGCGCCTGGGAGATCCCGAAGGCCGCCTGGTGGTCGCGGGCGAGGAGCGCGGGGTCGACCGACCGGGGGAGGTCGTCGATGGACCGGTCGCTGGTCACACTCAGGATCACCAGGGCCCCGCCGGTCCCGTCGCTCCGGTCGGCGTAGCTGAACGCGGACCGGACGGGCGTGAGCCAGCTGTCGGACTGCGGGGGTACCAGGTTCACCGTGGCGAACACGAACGAGATGCGGTCGGCGTGCTGGGCGATGTAGGTGGCGAGCGAGGCCAGGAGGAGCGCTTCCTGGAGCTCGTCGAGCCGTTCGTCGGGGTCGTCCATGCGGATCGGCGTGATGGCGCCGGCCACGGGCGGTTCGCCGACCTTCCCGGCGGTGGTGACGTCGAACCGGAGGTCCTCGGCGTCAGGGATCGCCGAGGGGATGAGGTCGAGCGCGACGGACGCCACGAACGTGGTGCCGGCGAGGTCGACCCAGTCGCCCTGGGTGCCCAGCTCGAGCCAGCCGTCGACGATGGGCAGGCGGACCGTGATGAACTGTCCCGACCCGCCCTCGGCGATCTGCCAGCCGCCGAACGATCCTTCGGCTCGCACCTGGAGCCCGTCGGGGTCGTCGATGGTGAAGCCGACGAGCAGCGAGCCCTGGTTGCGGGCGAGGGCGGCGTTGGCCACCGAGAGGTCGATGGCGAACGCGGTGTCCCATCCGTACAGGTTCATGGCAGTGCCTTTCTCGCGGGCTGGAGGGTGCCGCCGAGCTGCAGGGAGCCGTTGAGCTCGGCGGACAGCAGGAACAGACCTGACGACTCCGGCCAGTGGATGTCGACGGTGCACTGGGTGAGGAGGTCGCCGATGCTGGGCAGCGCGTCGGCCGCCGCACCGCCGGCCACCAGTGCGATGAGCGACGGGGTGGCCGCGGCGAGCCCGGCGACCAGGCCGATGAGGAGGACGGCGACGATCGCCGCGCCCGCCCCCGGGATCACGATGCCCGCGACGATCGCGGCTATCACGCCGATCACCCCGATGATGACCTCCGTGATCTCCACCCAGAGCTCCTTCTCGGTGTAGTCGTGGCGTTGCGTCGGTCGCGACCGCGTGAAGTCGAGGGTCTGGGCGCCGTCGGGCTGCGTGACGAGCGTGATGCGGAACCAGTCGGTGGCGACCACGAACGTCGTGATGCCCGGGCTCACCTCCGTGCGGACGGTGGTCTTCAGCTGCAGCTCGTCGCCGACGACCTGCAGCTGGAGCTCGTCGAGGACGGGCTCGTAGGTGGTGCCGCCGGAATCGATCGGGTCGAGGTCGACCGGCCGGGTGGAGCGCACCGTCCCGGCGTCGAGCACGAAGTCCGTGACTACCGTCCTCGGCAGGGCGCGGGTCAGTCCCGGGATCATCAGGTGTTGCAGGAAGGCAACCTGGGAGATCAGGGCGGAGGCCGTGCAGCCCGGCGGGACCGCCCCGGGAGCGAGCTGGTTGATCCGCCCGCCGGGATCGTTCCCCGACGTCATCGTGAGCACGCCGAAGCTGCTCGTCTCGTCGGTGGGACCGTTCGCGTAGGCGTAACCGGTCCAGGTAGGCCGGAGCCACTGGAAGTCTCCCTCGGCGGCCCGCGAGTTGAGGTCCAGCGCGCAGAAGACGTACGTGAGCAGGTCGAGGTGCGCGTTGAACCACCGGCCGATCGCCGCGCGGAACGTCGCCTTCTGCAGCTCCGTCGGCGTCCCGGTCCCGTAGCCGACGGCCTGGACCACCGCCGGCGGGTCGTCCGGGTTGGCCGACCTGGTCCGGGCGGCCAGGTACTCGCGGTCACCTTCGTCGCTGCCCGACGTCGGACGGCGTGCCGCCGTCGGCCGTGCCGCTGTCGACCGTGTCGCCGTCGGCGTGGACGGTGGCTGAGGGAGGTAGTTGAGCTTGACCGAGACCGTGACCCACCCGTCGGCGAACGACAGGTCGGGCGCGCCGGGGAAGGTCATCGACGCCGTGGCCAGCGGGGCGCGCAGGAACAGGATCGAGTTGGATCCGCCCCGGACCAGCTGCCACGCTCGGAACGTGCCGGCGACGCGCCAGCCCGGCTGGACCTCGTAGTCGAAGGCGGTGGGCCAGCGCTCGCTGGCCGCGAGCGTCGCGTTGGCCTCGGGGAGCCGCAGGGCGTGGACCACGTCCCAGCCCAGGGTGTCGGCCTCCGCGGCGAGGAGCGCCGGGGAGATGGCCGCCCGAGGCACGAAGACCTCGGGCAGCGTCTCCCCGTACCGCGGCAGTGTCGCGGCGTGGGTTGTCAGCATGGTGCGGAGCCCGTCAGGACCCGGCCGGCGAGACCGCTTCGAGGTCGCCGCCGAGCTGGAACGAGCCGTTGAGCTGGGCGGACTTGAGCCTGAACCCGGTCGACCCCGGCCACTCGACGTCGCTGGAGGCCTCCATGACCAGGTCGCCGATCGAGGGCAGCGCGTCGGCGGCCTGGCCGTCCATGACGGCCGCGATGATCGCCGGGATCGCGGCGAGGATACCGGCGACCACGATGATGATGATGACCGCGATGATCCGCATCGCGGCGGTCGTGATGACCTTGCCCGCGACCGCGGCGGCGATCGAGCCGACGAGCGCGACGATGGCCTCCGTGACGGTGACCCAGGTCGCGGTCTCCATCCAGTGGTTCCGCTTCGCCGGGCGGGACTCCGTGAAGTCGAGGGTCTGGGTGCCGTCGGGCTTGTCGACGAGCACGATCTTGTAGAACTCGGTGTCGGTGACGAACGCGACGATCCCCGGCGAGACGTTGACCTTGGTCAGGGTGTCGATCTGGATCTCGTCACCGACTATCTGCAGCCGGAACGTCTGCATCTCCGGCGTGTAGTTGATGAGACCGATCTTGACGTCGTCGAGCGTGATCGTGTTGACGCTCTCGATCACCGTGCCCAGGCTGTTGAGGACGAAGTCGCTCTCGGTCGCCTTGCTGAACGTCTTGGTCAGGCCCGGCATGATCATCTCGCGCAGGAAGAGGTTGTTCGAGACGAGGATCGATCCCTGGCACCCGGACGGGATGGCCGACGGCGGGAGCTGGTTGGTCAGGCCGTCCGGCGAGCCGCCCAGCGTGAGGTTGAGGATGCCGAAGTAGCTCTCCTCGTCCGTCGCACCGTTGAAGTAGGCGTAGCTCGTGTACGTCGGCTTGAGCCACTGGAACTCCTCCTTCGCCGCCCGGGAGTTGAGGTTGACCACCGAGAAGACGTACGTGAACGCGTCGAGGTTGTCGTTGAACCAGTCGGCGAGCGCGGCCTGGAACAGGGCCTTCTGGAGCTCCGTGGGCGGCGTGCCCGTCCCGTAGGTGACGCTCTGGATGACGACTGCCGGGTCGTCCTCGCTGCGCGCCGTCGTGTCGCTCGCGAGGAACTCCTCCGTCCCGTCCTCGTCGCCTGCCGTGGGCTGAGTGGCCGAGCCGGCGGGCGGCTGGGGGAGGTACTGCAGCTTGATCGCGACGGTCGCCCGGGCGTCGGTGAGGTCCAGGTCGGGCGTGCCGGCGAAGGTCATGTGCGCGGTGGGGATCGGCGCCCGGAGGAACACGATCGCGCCGGACCCGCCGCGGGTCAGCTGCCAAGCCCCGAACGTGCCGTTGAGCGACCATCCGGGCTGGATGGTGGTGTCGAACGTCCTCGGCGAGGCGCCGGACGCGACCATCGCCTCGTTGACCTGGGGGAGCCGGATCGCGTTCACGGCGTCCCAGCCGAGGGTGTCCGCCTCGGCGGCGAGGAGGGCCGGGGAGATCTCATGGCGGGGGACGAAGATCTCCGGCCGGGCGTCCTCGTAGCGAGGGATTTGCGCGGTGGCGAACGCTGAAGGAGCAGGGGTGGTCAAGGTCATAGCAGTCTCCGGGGCTTGGTTCGAATTGCCGGGAAATGGGGAGCCGGTAGGCTCCGTCGGCGTTTTCGACGTTCGCACGGGAAGTTTCATGACGCGCGCCGCAATCAATGATTTCACCCCATGATCGGTTTCCCTGCGCCGTTCGCGAGCCCGGTGATGCGGCGGTTGGGCTGCGGAAACGTCGGCGCGACGAGGGGTGGGGTCGACAGGGTGACAGGTGGACTAAATGGGGTGCAATCGTCGCCGCAGCCGTTCGGATATCGTGCCAAAATCATCTACATTTCGAATGACGAAAAACAAATGCATTCGAGGATCGAGGGTTTTAAGCCACAAATCCTCGCGTTTCGTGTCAGCGCCCCTTGGGCGGGCGGACGCGCGGCCTCGGGAGCCGTGCACCGCAGAATCGCAGCGGGGCTCGCGGCCCGGGGTCCACAGCAAACCCCCAGCGCTCTCGGAGAACTCATAGCCGCTCCGGGGCCTCGCCCCAGGGCGACACTGTTCCATCGGATCGCATGAGAACAACTACCCGCCCCGTGCGGCGCCGCCGCCGGATCGCGCTCGCGATCACCGCCGGGCTCCTCCTGCCGGCCGCCGGCGGCGCCGCCTGGGCCGCCGACCGGTTCCTCGTCGAGCACGTCGAGATCTCCGACGTCTCCGCCTACGAGGCCGAGCAGGGAACCGCCGCCTCGACCGACGACGGCACCGACGCGGACGCGACGGTCACCGACGACTCGTATACCTCGGACGACACCTCGGTCACCGTCAGCCAGGTCAGCACGGGCGAGGGCGACGACACGGTCACCTACTACGTGGCCGACGTCCAGGTCGACGACGCGACCCAGCTCCGCTCCGCGTTCGCCCAGGACGAGTTCGGCACCAACATCACCGACGAGACCAGCGACATCGCCGCCGACGTCGGCGCGGTGCTCGCCGTCAACGGCGACTACTACGGGTTCCGGGACACCGGCATCGTCATCCGCAACGGCGTCGTCTACCGCGACGAGGGCGCCCGCGAGGGTCTCGCGTTCTACACGGACGGCCACGTCGAGGTCTACGACGAGACCGCCACCACGGCGGACGAGCTCGTCGCCGACGGCGTGTGGAACACCGTCTCCTTCGGCCCCGCCCTCGTCGAGGACGGGACGGTCGTCGACGGGATCGAGGACGTCGAGGTCGACACCAACGTCGGCAACCACTCCATCCAGGGCGAGCAGCCGCGCACCGCCATCGGCGTGATCGACGAGAACCACTACGTGATCGTGGTGGTCGACGGGCGGCAGGAGGGGTACAGCCGCGGCGTCACCCTCACCGAGCTCGCGCAGATCATGACCGACCTCGGCGCCACCACCGCGTACAACCTCGACGGCGGGGGATCCTCCACGCTGTACTTCGACGGCGAGGTCGTCAACCAGCCGTCCAACGGCGGGGAACGTGCCACCTCCGACATCCTCTACGTGGCGGGGTGAACGCCATGACCCCCGACCCGGTGCCCCTCGTCGTCGTCCCCGCCTACCGGCCCGACGCCCGGCTGATCACCCTCCTGGACGGCCTCGCGGCCCGCGACCTCACCGACGTCCTGGTCGTCGACGACGGCTCCGGGCCCGCCTTCACCGGCGTGTTCGCCGCCGCCGAGGCTCAGGGCGCCACCGTCCTGCGGCACGACCGCAACCGCGGCAAGGGCGCGGCCCTGCGCACCGCCTTCGCCCACGCCCTCGCGGAACGGCCCGGCACGCCCGTCGTCACCGCGGACGCCGACGGCCAGCACACCCCGGCCGACGTCCGCGAGGTCGCCGACGCGCTCACGGCAGGAGCGGGCGACGTCGTCCTCGGCGTCCGTTCCTTCGACGGGCCCGACGTCCCCCTGCGCAGCCGCGTGGGCAACACCGTCAGCGCCCAGGCGTTCCGGCTCGCGACCGGCGTCCGCCTCCCCGACACCCAGACCGGACTGCGCGGTTTTACCCCCAACCTGCTGCCCCGCCTCATCGCCGTACCCGGCGACCGGTTCGAGTACGAGCAGCGCGTCCTCCTGCAGGCCGCCCGCAGGCCCGACCGCCTCGCGCAGGTGCCGATCACCACGATCTACCTCGAGCGCAACAGCTCCTCCCACTTCCGCCCCCTGCACGACTCCGCGAGCGTGCTCGGCCCCCTGGTCGCCTTCGCGGCATCCGGCCTCACCGCGTTCGCCGTCGACGCCGCGCTCCTCCTGGCCCTCCAGGCGCTCACCGGGTCGCTCCTCGTGAGCGTCGTCGGCGCACGCCTCGTCTCGGCCAGCGTCAACTACCTCGTCAATCGCCACCTCGTCTTCCGTGCCGGACGGCGCGCCCCGGTCAAGCGGTCCGCCGTGCAGTACGCGGCGCTCGCGGGCCTGCTGCTCGCCGCGAGCTACGGCATGCTCGACGCCCTCACCGGGACGATGGGCGTCCCGCTCGTCGCCGCCAAGGTCGTCACCGACGCGACCCTGTTCCTGGCCGCGTACACGGTCCAGCGGCACGTCGTGTTCGCGGGGGAGGGAGAGGGGCGGCAGGAGGGGCAGGAGGAGGGAGCAGAGGCCGTTGAGCCGGTGGGGGTGCTCGGTCGCCCGGCGTCTCACGTCTGACCCCGGCTTCGACATCGATGAGCGGGTCGAGGTTGCCGTCAGTCCTCGCGCCCGGGCTTCGACGAGCGCAGCCGCTTGGTCGCGGACTGCTGCTTCTTGGCGGTCAACCGCCGCTCGTGCGAACCGCGGGTGGCGCGCGTGGCCCGTCGCTTGCGCGGGGGCGGGGCCAGGGCTTCGGCCACGAGGGCTGCCAGGCGCCGGGCGGCGGCGTCGCGGTTGCGCCGCTGCTCCCGGTGCTCCGAGGCGACGACGGTGACAGCGCCGCCGACGAGGCGGTCGGCGAGCCGCTCCATGATGCGCTGGCGCTGCGCGTCGCTCAGGACGGCGGACCGGCCGACGTCCCAGGTCAGCTCGACGCGCGAGTCCGTCGTGTTCACGCCCTGGCCCCCAGGGCCGGAGGAGCGGGAGAACCGCTCGGTGAGCTCGGCCCGGGGGATCGTCAGCGCAGGGCTGACCGCAAGACCGGGGCGGACGGGTGCGGGCATGTGCCTATCGTCGCAGGGAGGGACACTGAGACCCATGGTGAAGACGAGTGCGGGCCTCCTGCCCTACCGGCGACTGTCTGACGGTGGGTTCGAGGTACTGCTCGGTCACATGGGCGGGCCGTTCTGGGCCCGTAAGGACGCGGGATCGTGGACGGTGCTCAAGGGCGAGCTCGAACTCGGCGAGACCCCGCACGCCGCGGCGTTGCGCGAGGCCGGCGAGGAGCTCGGGCTGGAGCTGCCGCCGCCGTCGGCCCCGGACATCGAGCTCGGCGAGGTACGCCAGCGTGCGGGCAAGCTGGTCCTCGCCTGGGCGCGCGAGTGGCCGCAGCCCGGACCCGACCTGGCCCAGGCCAGGAGCAACACGGTCGAGATCGAGTGGCCGCCGCGGTCGGGCAGGCGCATCGAGATCCCCGAGATCGACCGCGTCGCGTGGTTCGTGCCCGACGAGGCGCGGCGCGTCGTCGTCAGCGCGCAGGCGGCGTTCGTCGATCGTCTGGTCGAGGCCCTCGCCGGGTGAGTCCGGCGCGGCGCCGTTGCCGGGGGTGGCCGGCGGCGCGGCGTGGGCGGACCCGCCGGCCCGGACAGGACGAGGCGGGCCCTGGAACGGAACCAGGACCCGCCTCTGATCAGCTCGCCAGGGTCAGGGCTCGATCGTGGGAACGAAGTTGTCCAGCAGGAACTGGCCCTCCGCGCCCGCGGGCAGCTCGCCCATGAACCGGGAGACGACGCCCGTGCTCGCGGACTGGACGTAGACCTGGAAGTCGATCGTCTCGACCGACGGGTCGGCCCAGTGCCCCGTCTGCGCGGCCACGAGCACGGCCTCCGAGGCGCCCTCGATGTCGATGTACGAGGCGTAGAAGCCGACCTCGTTCAGCTCCTTCGGGTCCGGCATCTCCTGGGAGACGAAGGGCGACTGGACGAGGATCCGCCAGTGCAGGTCGCCGAACTCGTCGGAGACGGCGACCTCGGGGGACTCCCACTCGTGGCCGCTGCCGCCGTCACCCACGATCTCGCGGCCGGTCCAGTCGGCGGGGATCGCGTAGCCGACGCCGTTGGTCTCGGTGGACTGCCAGGTGTCGGTCGCGCCGTCGGTGGGCTCGCCCAGGTCGATCGGGATCCCGACCGGATCGCAGTCGGACGGACCCGCGGCGTTGCTCGGGACGTGCGCGGAGGTGGCGGCGCAGGCCACCTGTGCGGGGGCGGCGACAGCGGTCGACGTCGTACCTGCCGCGAGGCCGACGACGAGGCCGGCGGTCAGAACGATGGAACGTGCCTTCGCATGTGTGTGTCTCATGCCCTATAAGACGCAGCAGGCGACGGGATGGTTGTGCCTGATCCGGAAGTCGTCGGAAGACGTTCAAGCAGGTCGGACGCCGTTTCTGGTTACATGCGGGCGCGCAGCACGTCGACCTCGGCGCCCGGCGTGGACGGGTCGAAGCCGTGCTCGGTCAGCCACCGGATCCCCAGCAGGCTGCGCAGCGACCACCACGCGCGGATCACGTCGAGGTCGATGTCGGTGCCGTATCCGGCGACGACGTCGCCGAGGTGCTCCTCGTGCCCGAGCGTCAGCGTGGCGAGGTCGGACAGGGCGTCGCCCCGGCTCGCCTCGGACCAGTCGATCACGCCGGTGACCTCGTCACCGTCGACGAACACGTGGGCGAGCTGCAGGTCGCCGTGCGTGAACACGGGTGTCCACGGCCGGAGCGCGGCCTCGGCGACCTCGCGGTTGCGCGTGACCAGGTCGGCGGGGAGCACATCGTTCGTGAGGAGCCACGCGCACTCGCGATCGAGATCCGCCGCGAGCTCGTCGAGGCTCCGGCCGGGCCAGGGCGGCAGCGGTGCGTCGTGCAGCCTCCGTACGGCGGCACCCGCGGCCGCCCACGCCGCCGACGACGCGGGCGACGGCTCGCCGAGGCGGCCGAGCGCGGTCCCGGGGAGCGCGGCGAGCGCGAGCACGGGCGGCTTGCGCCAGAGGACCTCCGGGGTCGGGATCGGCACCATGGCCATCGCCTCGACCTCGACGTCGGTGCGCGTCTGGTCGGCGTCGATCTTCAGGAACACGTCGCCGACGCGCAGGGTCGCGCACGCCTGATGAGCGACCACTACCTCGACCTTGTCCACGCCGGCCATTGTCGCGGGGGCGACCACCGACGTCACCGGATTATCGCGGTGGCCGAGCTCGCCACCGCGCTCTCGCGCCTGACGTGCGGATCGCGCGCGCACCTTGACCACCTGCACAAGGGGTGGCAAACTCCGCAAATGGTGACGCTAACATCGGTGTGCGCGCCACTCTGAGCCAGGCCCGCCTGGGCCGGGCCCGCGACGTCTACCTGGGCCGAAGCGTCGGCCGATACATGTGCTCGATCCTGTCCGCAACGATGCGTGAGGAACCCAGACCATGAGTGTTCGACGTACCAGTCGCAAGCCGGTGGCGTCCGCCGCGATCGTCCTGTCCCTGGCCCTGGTGGCAGGTGTGGTCCCGGCCGCGGCCGCGGACGTGCCGACCGTCCCCGACCCGATCGACTACGTGGCCTACCCGGCAGTGTCCGACCCCGGTTCCTCGTCGGGCAGCTACTTCCAGCCGCACTGGTACGACACCGAAGGCCGCCACATCCAGGCCCACGGCGGTCAGATCGTCACCCGCACCTCCGACGAGCTCGGCGTCGAGGCCGGCGACACCACCGCCGTCGACCAGAACGGCACCACCGTCTACTACTGGTACGGCGAGGACCGGTCCAACGGCTACTACGAGAGCCCCGGCGTCTCGCTGTACACCTCGACCGACACCCTCAACTGGACGAACGAGGGCGTGGTGATGCGCTCGGTCACGTCGCGCGAGGAGCTGCAGTCGGAGTACTTCGACGCGCTCTACGACACGGTGGCCGACGACGGCACGCCGCGCACCGAGCGCATCGACGAGATCTTCTACTACCTCAACGTGCGGGCCACCACCGACGCGGGCGGCGCACAGCTCACCGCGATCTTCGAGCGGCCGAAGGTGCTCTACAACGAGGGCACCGGCAAGTGGGTGATGTGGTGGCACTCCGACGGGAGCATCACGCCCGGCGGCAGCACCTACGCACGGTCGTTGGCGGCAGTCGCCGTCGCGGACTCGCCCACTGGCCCCTTCGAGCTCCAGGGCGCGTACCGCCTCTACAACGAGCCGACCTACCGGACCGCCTGCAACATGCCCAGCGCCGTCCCGGGCCAGGCCCGCGACATGACGGTGTTCCAGGACACCGACGGCACCGCGTACGTCGTGTACTCCTCAGAGGAGAACCGCAGCCTCTACATCGCGCGGCTCAACGACGAGTACACGAACGTCGAGCGGACCACCACGCAGGACGAGGTCGGCGTCCAGTACTCGGCCGACGGACAGTACCCGCGGATCTGGGCGGACGGCACCGAGGGCGCCCCGGTCGCGGGTGAGGACTACAGCATCGTGCGCCGGTGCGGCATCCTGGAGGCGCCGGCGGTCTTCGTCCACGACGGCAAGTACTACACGGTCGCGTCCGGCGCCACGGGCTGGTCGCCCAACCCGGAGACGTACTACACCGCCGACTCGATGCTCGGTTCGTGGATCCGCGGGGTCGACCCGGACGACGAGTACGAGGGCGTCCCGTACAACACGATCCCGGAGGGCGGCGACGGTCTGCTGTCGGTCGGCGACTCGCGCAAGACGAGCTTCGGGTCGCAGTCCACGAACGTCTTCCCGCTCGACGCGGCGAGCGGCAAGTTCGTCTACATGGGCGACCGCTGGAACGCCGGTGCCGCCGACTCCACCTACGTCTGGCTGCCGATCACCATCGGCGAGGGCGGGCGCCTCGAGATGCGCAACCCCACAGGCGAGGACGCTCGCTGGGCGGACGGCTGGACCGACGAGTACTGGGACGACAAGGGTGCGGGCCAGTACATCTGGGAGGTCACTGACGACCGGCTCCCCGCGACCGTCCGCACCAACGACGACCTGACGGAGGCGCTGCCCGCCACCGTCGAGGTCACCGCGAACGGTGTCGCCACCGACGTCGCCGTGACGTGGAGCCCGACGGTCATCCGGTCGGCGGGTCCGCAGACGATCACGGGCACGCTCGCGGCCGACGACGAGTTCACGGCCGGCCGGACGTTCGAGCGCACCGTCGACGTCGTAGCGCACGGGGTGCACAACCTCGCGCCGTCGGCCACGGTCACGGCGTCGTCCCGGCAGGAGCTCGCGGCCAGCACCGTCGACGGAAGCCTCGGCAAGGGCTGGGACGACTGGACGGCCGGGGGCAACCACCCGCGGAACAGCACTCTCGACTACGCGTGGTCCGAGCTGCGCGCGCCGCAGGAAGTGGTGGTCCACCTGTACAAGGACGGCGCCACCGCGACCTGGCCGTCGCGGATCGCCGTCGAGTACCGGGACACCAACGGCGACTGGCAGACGACGGACGTCGCGGCCGACGTCGCGCAGGACGCCTCCGGACCCGCGCCGGCGGTCCGGCTGGACACCTCGTCCGTCCCGCCCACCACCGCCGTCCGCCTGCGCCTGACGACCGAGGCCGTCACGTGGCAGGCGGTCGCCGAGGTCGAGATCCTCGGGCTCGCGCCGACGTCGGCCACCGACCTCGCGACCTTGACCGTGGACGGCGAGCCCGTCGACGGCTTCGACCCGGCCGAGTGGGACCACACGGTCCTCACGACCGGCCCCGAACCCGTCGTCACGGGAACCGCGAGCAACTCCGCCGCCACGGTCCTGGTCGACCCGGCCACCGCGGAGCGCCCGTTCGCGTACGTGACCGTCACCGCGAGCGAGGGCGGCGACGCGGTCGCCGAACGGGTGTACCTCGTGCGTGTCCTGCACCCTGGCAGCGACGCCCGGTTGTCGGGCCTCGCGGTCGACGGCGTCCCCGTCGCCGGCTTCGACGCCGGGACCTTCGGGTACCAGGTCGGGTCCGGGCCGTGGGGACCCGTCCCCGAGGTGACCGCCGACCCGGTCCAGGGCGACGCGACCGTGGTGGTCGACGCGGACCAGACGGCCGCGCGCGTGACCGTCACCGCGCCCGACGGGCGCACGACGCGCACGTACACTCTTCGGTTCACCGCCTCCGGGTGCGCCGACGACGAGGTGGGCGCTCCGTGGTACTCGGCCGCGCTGGCGACCCGCCCCGCGTCCTTCTGCGAGGGGGACGGGGCCTCGTTCCGCATCTCCGACTCGGACGAGGGCCTGTGGACCAGCAAGGACAACCTCAGCGTCGTCTACCAGGCCGACCGGCTGCCCGTCGGCGGGTCCGTCCAGACCTATGTCGCGGACCTGGCCCGCGGGGGCAGCTCCGACCCGCGCAGCGGCCTCGTCGTCCGTAACGACCTGTCGGTCGCGGGCAAGGGCAGCGCCGACGGGTACGTCGACCTCGTGACCAGCCCGTCGGGCGCGTACCTGCAGTGGGACTCGAACGGCAACGGCTGGCTCGACAGCGAGGGCAGCAAGGTGGCGCTCGCGACGGCGCCCGTCTACCTCCGCCTCGAGCGCACCAGCGAGACCACGATGACGGGCTACTACCGCACCTCGCCCGAGCGGCCGTGGACCCAGGTCGGCACGGCGCCGCTGACCGCCCCCGACACCCGGCTGGACGCCGGCGTCACCACCACCGCGAACAGTGCCCAGGCCACGTCGACCGGGACGTTCCTGCGCACGCGGTTCTGGGACGAGCCCGACGCGGCCGACCCGGTGCGGGTCGGCACGGTGGCGGGTACGGCGCCCGCGCTGCCGGAGACGGTCGGCGTCACGCTCGTCGGGGGCGGCCGGACCACTGCCGCCGTCGACTGGGAGCCGGTCGAGCCGGCCGCGTACGCCGAGGCCGGGACGTTCACGGTGAACGGGTCGGTCGAGGGGACCGGGCTCTCCGCGGTCGCCACGGTGACGGTCGCGCCCTGGCCGGTGCACGGCGTCGTCGGGCGGGAGACGACGTTCACCGCTGGCGGCTTCGCTCCCGGCGAGACGGTGTCCGTCGAGCTGCGGCCCGGCTCGAAGACGGGGGAGCCGCTGCCGCTCGGCGAGGTGACCGCGACGGACGGGGGCACGGTCACCCCGCGCTTCGTGGTTCCCCGGGTGCGGGAGGGCAGCCACTGCCTGGTTCTGCGGGGTGCTCAGTCGGGTACCGAGCTGGTGCTCAAGATCGTGGTGCGCCGCCGCTGAGCCATGTGTGGCACCGTAGGCCCGGTGGACGATGCGGCATTGATTCTTGACGACCTGGTCGCCCTGCGGCGGCGGCTCCATCAGCACCCCGAGGTCGGCCTGCACCTGCCGCAGACGCAGGCGGCGGTCCTCGAGGCGTTGGCGGGGCTGCCGTTGGAGATCTCTACCGGTGCGGGGCTGAGTTCGGTGGTCGCCGTCCTGCGCGGGGACCTCCAGGGGCCGGACCTCCCGGGGCCGACGGTGCTGTTGCGCGGTGACATGGACGGCTTGCCCGTGGTGGAGGACTCGGGGGAGCCGTTCGCCTCGACCACGGGCACCATGCACGCGTGCGGGCACGACCTGCACGTGGCCGGCCTGGTCGGTGCCGCCCGGCTGCTGAGCGCCCGGAAGGCCGAGCTGGCGGGCAACGTGGTCTTCATGTTCCAGCCCGGCGAGGAGGGCCCCGGAGGGGCGCTGCCGATGATCGAGGAGGGCGTCCTGGAGGCGGCCGGAACGCCCGTGGACGCCGCTTTCGGCATCCACGTCACGGGCCTGTACGACAAGGGGCTGTTCGTCTCGAAGCCGGGTCCGGCATGGGCCGGCGTCAACCTCTTGCACGTGACCGTCCACGGCAAGGGCGGCCACGGCTCGTCCCCATGGATGTCGGTCGACCCGGTGACCGTCGCCGCCGAGATCGTGATGGCGCTGCAGTCCTACACGACACGGCGCATCAACGTGTTCGACCCGGTGGTGATCACCGTGGGCGAGCTGCACGCCGGCACCGCGTCCAACGTCATCCCGTCCACGGCCCGGCTCACGGCGTCCGTTCGTACCCTGTCGAGCGCTTCGCTCAAGCAGCTGACGCTCGAGCTTCCGCGGCTCGTCCAGGGCATCTCCGCCGCGCACGGCTGCACCGCCGACGTCGACGTCGAGCCCGAGTACCCCGTGACCGTCAACGACGCCGGCATGTGGGACCACGCGAAGACCGTCCTGACGGGCATGTACGGGCCCGACCGGGTCCATGAGCGGTCCGAACCGATCATGGGGGCGGAGGACTTCTCCTACGTGCTGGAGCGAGTGCCCGGGTGCTTCATCCAGCTCGGCGCCCGGCCCGACGACGTGCCCGCCGAGGGGGCGCCGTCGAACCACTCGGCCAAGGTCCGGTTCGACGACTCCGTGCTCGGCGAGCAGGCGGCGGCGCTCGCCGAGCTGGCGGTCGCTACCTTGACGAAGCTGGCGGTGCCATCACCCCAGGCCGCGGGAGTCGTTCGAGAGTGAACCCTCGGCAAGACCGAGGCTCGCCGACGCCGGCGGGCGCGGTCTCGGAGGCACTCGTGAGGTGAGTCCGGCTTGGGACCGTTGATCAGGGTGCGGGGTGGGGACCCGGGTGGGACGATCGGTTGATGGGGGGCTTGACCGTCCCGAGAGGCTGATGATCACCATGACCGCGTTCACCGTCTGGAAGTTCGACGATCCCGGGGGCGCCGAAGCGGCTGCTGAGAACCTCAAGCAGGCGGCCTCGGAGGGGCTGATCACCGTGGTCGACCACGCCGTGGTGTCCTGGCCCGTCGGGCAGGACAACCCGACGACCAAGCAGGCGCACGACAGCGAGTGGCGCGGCACCGGACTGGGCGCGTTCTGGGGGCTGCTGCTCGGCACCCTGTTCTTCGTGCCGATCATCGGCGCCGCTGCCGGCGCGGCGATCGGTGCGCTGGCCAGGCACACCGAGGCCGTCGGCATCGACCGGACGCAGCTCGAGACGATCCGGGAGCAGGTGACCGTCGGCACGTCCGCGCTGTTCGCCGTGACCCAGGACGGGGACCTCGACCGGGTCGGCGAGCGGTTCCACGGCATGCGCGGCAAGCTGATCGCGACCAACCTCACCGAGGCGGAGCGGTCCGTCCTGCTGGAGACGTTCGGTCCCTGACGCGCCCGTGCGGAGGCGCGGCCCACGGGATGGTGATCACCGTGGACCGCGGGGACGCATGATGAGTGCGGCGACGTAGTAGGCGCACTCGTCGTCGCCCGGATTGGCGTAGGCGTGCGGAACGTCGGCGGCGAAGTAGACGGAGTCCCCGGCCGAGAGTTCCGTGACCTGATCGGCGACGGAGAGCCGGAGGGTCCCGGTCTCGACGACCACGAACTCGTGCGAGCCCGGCGCGTAGGCGGGAAACTCGCCGGCGTCGCAGCCGCCCGGCAGGGTGGTCCGGATCCACTCGAAGTTCACGCCGGGCACTACCGGGGTGACGATGGTCCGGCGCCAGCCGCCGGGCTCCACGACCGCGTCCTGGTCCGCGGCACGGCGGACGATCACGCGGCGGGGTTCGGTATCGGCGATCAGCTCGGCCAGGCCGACGCCTAGCCCGTCGGCGATGCGGGACAGCATCACGACTGTGGGGGCCTTCTGCCCGCGCTCGACCGAGGACAGCATGCTCACGCTCACCTCCGCCGCGGAGGCCAGCTCGGCCAGGGTCATGCCGCGGTCGTGGCGCAGGCCCTGGACATGAGTACCCAGCTTCGCGAGGTCAAACATTCCGCTATAATAGCAGGTGTGTTTACTATAGCGGAATCGAGCTGACGTGTCCGCACTCCCACCGATCATCCGTCCGGCAGTGCCGGACTCCTCCGACCTCGTCGCGGTGACGGCGATCATGGCGCACTACGTCGAGCACACCGTCGCGACCTTCAACGAGGTCCCGCCGACCGCCGAGGAGTGGGCCCAGCGGTATGCCGAGCTGACCGCGCACGGCCTCCCGTTTCTGGTCGCCGAGACCGATGGGGAGGTGGTCGGCCTCGCTTACGTCGCGCCGTGGCGCCCCAAGTCCGCGTACCGGTACACGGTCGAGAACACTGTGTATCTCGCGCCGGGCGCGACGGGGCGCGGTATCGGCGCCGCGCTGCTCGCGGAGCTGATCGACCGGGCGGCGGCGGCCGGATGCCGGCAGATGATCGCGGTGATCGCCGACACCGGCAGCCCGGCGTCCGCCCGGCTGCATCAAAGTCTCGGCTTCGTCGACGCCGGCCGGCTGCACGCGGTCGGTTTCAAGCACGGGCGATGGGTCGACACCCGGTTGATGCAGCGTGACCTGACGGCGTCCCGTTGAGCATGAGGCTCCTCCCACCACGAGACCGAACCGGCCGATGGCGGTCCTGCTCCTCTCCTCCGGCATCGACGGGATCAGGCCGTTGACAGGGTGAACCTTCCCTGGGTTCTGGCTGTGGCGGTATCCGGCCGTCACGGCAGGCCTCTCTCCGGGTATCGGGAGTTCCCAGCTGTCGGAGGAGTCGGACATGACCACGACCACCGCCCCGCCGCCCGGTCCGGTCCCCGGTCCGGTCACCGACGACGTCGAGCGGGTGCGTGCTGCCCTCGCCGCGCAGATTCCAGCCAAGACGAAGAAGAACCTGTTGATCGGGACGTGGAACCTGCGCGCGTTCGGCGACCTCACCCACAAATGGCAGTCGACGGAGAAGGACAGCCCCAAGCGTGACTGGCACGCGCTGGCCTGCATCGCCGAGGTCGTCCAGCGGTTCGACGTGACCGCCGTCCAGGAGAGCCGGCGCAACACCACTGCCCTGTTCGCCCTGCTGCACCTGCTCGGCCCGCGCTACAAGGTCATCGCTTCCGATGTCACCGAGGGCGGTCCGGGCAACGGCGAACGCCTTGCGTACGTGTACGACGCCGAACGCGTCCAGCCATCCGGCCTGGTGGGGGAGCTCGTCCTTCCCGCAGGGGCGAGCGGCAAGGTCGACCAGTTCGCCCGCACCCCCTACGCTGCCGGCTTCGTGCGAGGCTCCACCAAGTTCATCCTGACCACCGTGCACGTGCTGTGGGGCAAGAAGCCCGCCGACCGGATCGGTGAGCTGACCGCGTTCGCCACGTGGATGCGGGGATGGGCCGACCGGCCCGACGACTGGAACCGCAACCTCCTGGTCCTGGGCGACTTCAACCTCGACCGCATCGACGACCCGCTTTTCGACGCGTTCCTCTCCACCGGGCTGTGGCCGCCTGCCGAGCTCAACGACGTCCCCCGCACGATCTTCGACGACGACAAGGACCATCACCAGTACGACCAGATCGCCTGGTTCAGCGACCCCACACAGCCCGACATCCCCTCACTCCTGGACGGACTGACCTACACCCGACGCGGCGGCAACTTCGACTTCATCCCCCACGCGCTGCGCGACCTGACCAAGTCCCAGGCCTCCTGGCGGATCAGCGACCACTACCCCCTGTGGCTGGAGTTCGTGTCCGGGTAGCCAGAGAATCGAGGCCGGCCGAGAACAGAGTTTCCGGCGGTAGACTTCAGGTTCTCCGGCGGTCAGGCGGGGCTCTGACCGCGCGCCGCTGTGATTCACGGAGGCGCCCGGCAGCATGTCACTATCGGCGTGAGCACGGGCTCGCGGGCGGTGCAGGCAGGGATGCTGCGCGGTGACCCGGCGGCCGGCCGGACCGGCTGCCGATCGGAGCGCCCTGGTCCGGGCTACCTGCCGCACGGGCCGGCTGTCCGACGTCCGACCGGGCCTCGGCGCCCGGGCGTGGCACGGCGCACAGCGCCGCTGTCGCGGTACGGATGCAGGCGAAGGAGGAGATGTGGCACGACAGGGCCAACGCCGGTCCGGTCAGGCGCGGACCGGGTCCGGCGCCCAGCGCCGCCGTGCCCCGCGGCCCGCCGAGCAAGGGATCATCCCGGTGCTCGCGGAGGTGACCCGCGAGGTCGACGGCGCCGTGCGGCGACCGCCGACGCGCCAGGCGGTGCGCACGAAGTTCCAGGTCGTCGCGCTGCTCATGCGCGAGGAGCGGGCCCGGGTGAGGGCCGACGGCGCCCTGACCGAGCCCCAGCGGGCCAAGCAGCTCAAGCGGCTCGACGGCGTGGCGACGCTGCTGGCGAGGATCGCTGCCCGGGACACCTCGCTGCTCGGGCTGCTCGCCGAGGACGCCCGGGTCTCCGACGCGGCGCGCGCCTACAAGGCGAACCTGATGCGCGCCGGCGGGCTGGAGCCGCCCGAGGAGCCCCCGCCGCCCCCGCCGGCCGCGCCGGTGCCCGGTGCCGAGAAGCGGGTGGTGCCCCGCTCGGTGATCTCCCGCCAGCTCGCGAACCCGTTCCTCGCCCCGGACTTCGAGGCCGCGGCCGAGCGCCTGGCTCCGCGCGCCCGCCGACTGGCGGGCTGGGAGCTGCTGGAGCCGCTCTTCCGGTCCTTCGAGTACGCCGACGCCGGCGCACCCGCCTGCATGCCGCTGCCCGAGCCCCGCTCGGTGTCCGCTCCCCACGGCCGGAAGCTGATGCCGCACCAGGCCCAGGTCGTCGAGGCCACGGCCCGCGGGCATCGCACCTTTCTGCTCGCCGACGAGCCCGGGCTCGGCAAGACCGCCCAGGCGCTGCTCGCCGCCCAGGCGGCCGACGCCTACCCGCTGCTGGTCGTAGCGCCCAACGTGGTGAAGACGAACTGGGCGCACGAGGTCGAGATGTGGACGCCGCGGCGTACGCCGACGGTGGTCCACGGCGACGGCGACCGGATCGACGGGTTCGCGGACGTCGTGATCGTGAACTACGAGATCCTGGACCGGCACGTCGGCTGGCTCGGCGACCTCGGCTTCCGCGGCATGGTCGTCGACGAGGCGCACTTCATCAAGAACAAGGGCTCGCAGCGCTCCCAGCACGTGCTCGCCCTCTCCGAGCGCATCCGCGCCCGGGCCGGCCGGCCCCTCCTGATGGCCCTGACCGGCACCCCGCTGATCAACGACATCGAGGACTTCCGGGCGATCTGGCAGTTCCTCGGCTGGATCGACGACGCCAAGCCGCTCGGGCCCCTGATGACCGCCCTCGAGGACGCCGGGCTGACCCCGGCCGACCTGGGGTTCTACGCGGCCGCCAGGACGAGCGTGATCGACATGGGCATCGTGCGCCGCCGCAAGGCCGACGTGGTCGCCGACATCCCCGCCCGCCGCGTGGCGGACATGCCGGTCGAGCTCGACGGCGCTGCGGGCCGCTCGATCCGGGCCGCCGAGGAAGCGCTCGCCAGCCGTCTGGTCGATCGCTACCGGTCCGCCGTGGCGGCGCGCGCGGAGAGCTCCGTCGTGGACGACGTCGTCGTGGACGGCGTCGACCTCGAGCTCGCCCGCCGGGTGGCGGCGGCCGAGCTGAAGGACTCGAGCTCGAAGGCCAAGGGCGAGAACGTGTTCACCATGGTCCGCCGGATCGGCCAGGCCAAGGCCGGGCTGGCCGCCGACTACGCCGCGCAGCTGGCCCGCAACGTCGGCAAGGTGGTGTTCTTCGCCAAGCACGTCGACGTGATGGACCAGGCCGAGAAGACCTTCGCCGACCGCGGCATCGGCTACGCCTCGATCCGCGGCGACCAGACGCCCAGGGCACGCGAGAAGAACATCGCCGCGTTCACGGGCGACCCCGACGTGCAGATCGTGGTGTGCTCCCTGACTGCCGCCGGGGTGGGGCTGAACCTTCAGGTGGCCTCCAACCTGGTGCTGGCCGAGCTGTCCTGGACCTACGCCGAGCAGACCCAGGCCATCGACCGGATCCACCGGATCGGCCAGGCCGAACCCGTCACCGCCTGGCGGATCATCGCCGCCCAGACCATCGACTCCACGATCGCCGAGCTGATCGACAGCAAGGCCGGGCTCGCCGCCAAGGCACTGGACGGGGCGGGTGACGACGACGTCGCATCATCCACGGACGTCCAGCTCGAAGCCCTGGTCGCGCTGCTCACCGACGCGCTCGCCGCCGAAGGCATCGGCTGAGCCGCCGGACCGTCGCCGCGCGATGACGATCTGCCGCCGGGCAGGGCAGGGCAGGCCGTGCCGGGTCGGCGCACGATCGGGATCGTGCGCCGACCCGGCGCGGTGCGTTCAGCGTGCCGGGGACGGTTCTGCCGGGGCGCCCAGGACGTGGCGGGTCAGGGCGTCGAGGACGGTGATGCCGTCGGCCGAGAGGACCGATTCCAGGTGGCCCTGGACCGAGGCGACACCGGGGCCGCGCAGAGCCGTGAGCACGCCGTCCGTGTCCACGGACGGTTCCAGGGCGAGCCGTGCGACGGGGTTGTCGGCGGCGGCAGCGGCGATGGTGGTCAGCCGCGCGCCGAAGGTGTTGTAGTAGCCGACGGCGGCCGTTGTGCCGAATACGTCGGCGTCGAGCCGCACGCCCTGACGCGGTGCGGGCAGCGCGCGGATCGGGAAGCCGGCTAGCCCGGCGAGCACCTGGTGGCTGAGGCAGACCGCGAGCAGCGGCCGGCCCGCGGCGACCCGCTCGTGGATCCGCCGGGTGATGGCCGCGATGCGCGGGTCGGCCTGGTCGCGTGGGTCGCCCGGCCCCGGGCCGAGGACGACGAGGTCGTCCGCGAGCACGTCGTCGACGGCGTCCCACCGGACCACGCGGGCGTGCATGCCGAGATGGCGCAGCTGATGGGCGAGCATCGTCGTGAACTGGTCCTCGTGGTCGACCACGAGGACGGTCCGGCCGGTCAGTGCAGAGGTCTCCGCGGGTTCGAGCAGCGTCGTGGACGTGCCCGCCGGTCCGGCAGGCGCTGCCTCCTGCGGACGGACCCAGAACTCGGCGAGCTGGCTGTTGCGGGCGGTCAGCGCCTCGGCGACGCCGGGCTGCGCGTTCAGGTCGACGACGGCGTCGGGCCCGGCCCCGCGCGGCACCAGCCCGAGCGACGCGAGCACCCCCGCCGCCTTGGCCCGCGTCTCCGCGACCTCGTGCTCGGGGACGGAGTGACGGACGAGGGTCGCTCCGGCCGGGACGGTCACGCGGCCGCCGTCGTGCAGGTAGGCAGTGCGGATGAGGATCGGGGCGTCGAGCGAGTAGCCCGCGGGGCTGGACGGCGTGGGCTCGGCCGGGTCGCGGGCGTCGTCGGGCTCGAACAGGGCGAGGAAGCCCGAGTAGTAGCCGCGTGGGCGCGTCTCGTGGCGGGTGATGACCGTGCAGGCGTTCTCCATGGGAGACCCGGTCACGGTGGGCGCGAACATCGTCAGGCGCAGCGCCTCGCGCGGGTCGAGGGTGGTTCGGCCCTCCAGCAGGTACTCGGTGTGGCTGAGGCGGGCCATCTGCTTGAGGTACGGGCCGACGATGCGGCCGCCGTCGGGGCAGAGCGCGCTCATCATCTTCATCTCCTCGTCGACGACCATGAAGAGCTCCTCGTTCTCCTTGGTGTCGCGCAGGAACTTGAGGACGCCGTCGCGCGTGGGGCCCGACGCCGGGTGGCGGTAGGTGCCGCTGATCGGGTTCATCCGGGCGACGCCGTCGTGGACGGTCAGGTGCCGCTCGGGGGTGGCGCCCGCCAGGGACAGCGCCTCGGACGCCGGTCGATCGGTCCCTGTCGCGGGTGCCGGGGCGTGCACCGCGAAGGTCCAGTACGAGCCGACCTCGTGCGTGAGCAGGGCACGGAACCACGAGGTCAGCGTGGGAACGGTCGCAGCGGAGGTGCGGGCCTCGAAGCGGCGCATCACGACGAAGTTGGCGCCGGCGCCCTGCCCGATCTCGTCGTCGATCACGCGGCGCACGATGCCCGCGTACTCCTCGTCGGGGATGTCGAAGCCGAGCGGTTCGGCGGCGACGGGCTCGGGAGGGAGGGCGGCGACGGCGGCGGAGAGCGAGACCCGCTCCGACTCGCGCACGACTATGCAGCGCAGCGGGGCGCCGTCGTCGTGCACGGTGAAGCCGCGCTCGACGGCCTGGCGGAACGGGACCACGGCGAGCACGGGCGCGCCGTCGAGCGGGATGTCGTGCAGGAGGTCGGCGTCGACCACGTCGCCGGTCAGGACCTCGACCTCGGTACCGCCTTCGCGGCGCAGGAGAGCGAAGGGGAGCGAGCCGTCGGAGGCCAGGACCCGGTCGAGGAGGGGATGCCGGGTGGCGGCGGAGCGAGGGGTGTGGGACATGCGTTGCCTCTCGGTTCGGGGTGCCCGCCCCGGACCGAGAGCCTCGTGGGAACACGAAACGACCGCCCCGGGAACGAGGCGGTCGTGGACGTGTGAGTGGATGCGTCGCGAGCCCGCCTAGTCGGCGGGCCACCAGTCCAGGCAGATCAGGTGCGACGTCATGGCCGGAACGTTAGCCGGGTCCGGGCGGGGTGTCCACAGGGGCCACACCGAGAGCCCCGGTCCGACGACGTAGCATGACCAGCCACAAGGACACCGAGCAGGCTCGCCAGACCACCCCGGAACCTGATCAGGGGTCGGAAACAGGAGGAAGCAGATATGCCAAGTGAATCGCTCCGGGTCCTCGTGTGGGGCGAGAACCGGCACGAGCAGGTCGAGCCGTCTGTCGCCGAGCGCTACCCGGACGGCATGCACGGCGCGATCGCCAAGGGCGTCGGCGAGTGGCTCGGGGACAAGGCCCGCATCGCCACCACCACCCTCGACGAGCCCGAGCACGGGCTGACCTCCGACGTGCTGGACGAGACCGACGTGCTCGTCTGGTGGGGACACGCTGCTCACGGCGACGTCGCCGACGAAGTGGTCGAGCGCGTCCACCGCCATGTCCTCGCCGGCATGGGCCTCGTCGTGCTCCACTCCGGACACTGGTCCAAGATCTTCGTGAAGCTCATGGGCACCACCTGCTCGCTGCGCTGGCGCAGCGAGCACGACCGCGAGCTGGTGTGGACCGTCAACCCGCAGCACCCCATCGCCCGCGGCATCCCCAACCCGATAGTCATCCCCGAGCAGGAGATGTACGGCGAGTACTTCGACGTGCCGACCCCCGACGACCTGGTCTTCATCAGCGGCTTCAGCGGCGGCGAGGTCTTCCGCAGCGGCATGACCTACCGCCGCGGGTTCGGCCGCATCTTCTACTTCAGCCCCGGCGACCAGGACTTTCCGGTCTACCACAACCGGGACGTGAACCACGTGATCGCCAACGGCATCGAATGGGCCCGGCCCGATCGGGAGCGCGAGACGCCGACGCTGCTGCGCTACGACACCGGCGACTTCTTCAACGGCGAGGGCTACCGAGGGGCGTTCGAGCGATGACGTTCCGCACCATCGAGTCCGATGGGCCCTTGCGGCTCGTCGTGGTCGGCGCCGGCGGCATGGGCCGGGCCTGGACCCGCGCGATCCAGGCAGACCCTGGCACCGAGCTCGTCGGCATCGCCGACCTGTTCTCGGCGGCGGCCGAGTCGGCCGCCGCCGAGACCGGCATCCCCGATCTTGCCGTCGGGGCCGACGCCGTCGAGCTCGTACGCCGCACCGGCGCGGACGCGATAGTCAACGCCACCGTTCCCGAAGCGCACCACCCGGTCACGACCGCCGCGCTGCTGGCCGGGATCCCGGTGCTGGGGGAGAAGCCGGTCGCCGCCAGCGTGGCCGAAGGGCTCTCGCTCGCGGCCGCGGCCGAGCACACCGGGCAGCTGTTCATGGTCAGCCAGTCCCGCCGCTACCATCGGTCGCTCTTCCAGGTGAAACGGCAGCTGGCGGCGCTCGGCGCCGTCGGCTTCGTCGCGGTCGAGTTCTTCAAGGCCCCGCACTTCGGTGGCTTCCGCGACGAGATGGCCAGTCCGCTGCTGCTGGACATGGCGATCCACCAGTTCGACATGGCCCGGTTCCTCCTCGACGCCGACCCCGTCTCGGTCTCCTGCGAGGAGTACAACCCGGCGTGGAGCTGGTACGACGGCGACGCGGCCGCCAACGCGGTCTTCGCCATGGAGGGCGGCGCCCGCTTCACGTTCAACGGCTCGTGGTGCAGCCCTGGCTTCGAGACCTCCTGGAACGGCGCCTGGCGGATCTCTGCCGAGCGCGGCACCGTGCTCTGGGACGGCGACGGCGAACCCGACAGCGACCCCGAGACGTCCGTTGCGGACGCCGAAGACCCGAGGCATGAGATCGCGGGATCCCTGCGCGAGTTCACCGCCGCCCTCCGCTTCGGCACTGAGCCGATGGGGCGCGTGCACGCCAACGTCATGAGCCTCGCCATGGTCGAGGCCGCGATCCAGAGCGCGGCGCAGGGGCGGCGGGTCGCGATCGACGACGTGCTCGAGCGCTCCTACGAGGCCGCGCTCGCGACCGAGCGGAACGCCGAGGTCCTCGGGGTCCTGAAGTCCTGGCCGTCGGTGCGGGACGCCTTGAGCCGGAAGAAGACGGAGTAAGCCCAGACGACGACTGGGACACTCAGCGCAACGTCGGCCCTTCCACGTCCACCGGCCCGTGTGCGACCGGGTGCTCGATCTGCAGGTTGAGGGTGCTGCGCGACGTCGGGATCACCGCGAGCTGGGCCTCGCTGCCGCTGGCGCCGATAGCGCGCACGTGCAGGTGCCCGTCCTTGAGGCGGATCGCGAACTGGTCGGCGCCGGCGACGAACCGCACCTCGCTGTCGTCGTTGATCACGGTGGGGCCTGTGGGCAAGGTCTTCGGCATGGGTACAGCATGCCTGGCGCGGCGAGGAGGGCCAGTCGCCGCCCACCGTGTGACACGAGCGGCTGCGCCCGGCGTGCATCAGACCGGTGAGGTCATGTTCTCCTCGACCCAGTCCCGCAGGTGGGCCAGGGGTGCGCCGGCGCTCTTGCCGAGCGGCGTCAGGGAGTACTCGACGTGCAGCGGGACCTCGGCGAAGACCGTGCGGTCCACCAGGCCGTGCTCCTCGAGCTTGCGCAGGGTCGAGGACAGCACCTTTGGGCTGATGCCTTGCAGCTGGTTCTTCAGGACGCCGAAGCGCACGGGTCCGTCCTCGAGCGCTCCGATCGCCAGGGCGCTCCACTTGTTGGCCAGCAGGTCGAGCATGTCGCGGCACGGGCACGCCGCCGCGTAGACGTCGTTGCGGTCGCAGTCGTCGGTCGTCAGGGCCTTCATCTCGCCACGCATGCGTCCATAGTACCCAATGGGTACTACTGTCCCTTGACGGTAACTAGGGTCGCTCGTTCACGCTGATGCACATGGACGAAACGATCCTCGGCGTCGGGTACCGGCGCAGCCTCCCCATCACTGATCCATCCTCCCTCCAGGACGTCGAGCTTCCCCGGCCGGTCCCGGGCCCGCACGACCTGCTGGTCGAGGTCCGCGCGGTGTCCGTCAACCCTGTCGACGTGAAGGTGCGGGCCGCCCAGGACCCGCAGGGGAGCATCAAGGTCCTCGGCTACGACGCCGCCGGCGTCGTGCGCGAGGTCGGGTCCCAGGTCACGTTGTTCGCCCCCGGCGACGAGGTCTGCTACGCAGGCAGCATCGGCCGTCAGGGCACGAACGCAGCCCTGCACGCGGTGGACGAGCGCATAGTGGGGCGCAAGCCCGCGGCTCTCGACTTCGCGCAGGCCGCCGCTCTGCCGCTGGTGGCGATCACCGCCTGGGAGGGCTTGTTCGACAAGCTCCGGATCACCGCCGAGACGCAGGGGACGCTCCTGTTGGTCGGTGCCCCGGGCGGCGTGGGGTCGATGGTTCTCCAGCTGGCCCGGGAGCTCGTCCCCGGGCTGCGGGTGATCGCCACCGCATCTCGGCCGGAGGGCGCCGAGTGGGTCCGGTCCCTGGGCGCGGCCGACGTCGTCGACCACCGTCGAGGCTTGCGGGGCGAGGTCGAACGCGTGGCGCCGGACGGGGTCGACTACATCTTCTCGATGCACTCGTCGGGCCAGGTGGCCGACTTCGTGAGCCTGCTGAAGCCGTTCGGCCAGGTCGTCGCGATCGACGATCCCCGGACGCTGGACGTGCGGCCGCTCAAGTCGAAGAGCCTGTCCTGGCACTGGGAGCTCATGTTCGCCCGGCCGCTGCACGGCGGGGCCGACATGATCCGTCAGCACGAGCTCCTGGACCAGGTCGCCGATCTCGTCGACGGCGGCCGGATCCGCCCGATCGCCACGACCGTCCTGCGCCCGATCGACGCGGCGCAGCTGCGCGAGGCCCACCGGCTTGTCGAGACCGGCCGCGTCGTCGGGAAGGTTGTCGTCACCAGCGAGCCCGCCTGACAACCCCCTGAAGTTTGTCCATCCGAACCGCACAACCACACTGACAAGGAACTTCTCATGAGCGACACCATCGCCCAGATTTCGCCGATCATCCTTCCGCTGGCCACCGCACGCTCGGCGGTTGCCGCCGCGGTTACGCGGGCCACCGAGCTCGGCACTCCGTTCACGATCAGCGTCGTCGACGGCGCCGGGCTCCTCGTCGAGGCGACCCGCATGGACGGGGCGGCACTCGCGTCGATCGACACATCGCTGGCGAAGGCCCGCACGTCGGCGTTCTTCGGCGCTCCCACGGCAGACCTCGCCGGCGCCGTCCAGAGCGGCGGCCCGTTGGCCACTATCGAGACCGCCGCCTCGTTCGCGCTCGCCTTCGTGGCGGGCGCCGTCCCCATCACGGACTCGAACGGCGTCGTCATCGGCGCGATCGGCGTCGGGGGCGGCATGCCGGACCAGGACCACGACGTCGCGTCCGCGGCGCTGGCCGCCATCTGACGCGGGCCCCGAGCCCTGCGCGGGGCTGAGCCGACGGCGTCGGTTCAGCCCCGCTTCTCTGTTCCCGAGACGCCGACGACCTCTAACCCAGGTTCCGGAAGACCTGGCACACCCCGCACGCCCGCTGGGCGAACTCATCGACGGATTCGCGCATTGAACCGCCGGATCTGACCGGTCCTGAGCGGCGGTCTGCTCTTCGACGATGGATGCTGTTGTGCACGGCGGGCCGGCATCGGCCCGCGGAGCTCTCCTCGGGGGAAGGCGGCTCCTCGCGCAGAGAATCGGGAGGGCACCATGCCGAAGGTAATCACCAGCGATGGCACCGAGATCTTCTACAAGGACTGGGGGAGTGGGCAGCCGATCGTGTTCAGTCACGGCTGGCCGCTGTCAGCGGACGACTGGGACACGCAGATGCTGTTCTTCGTCCAGCAGGGCTACCGCGTCGTCGCCCACGACCGCCGTGGCCACGGCCGGTCGACCCAGGTCGGCGACGGTCACGACATGGACCACTACGCCGACGACCTGGCCGCGGTGACCGCCCACCTCGACCTGCACGACGCCGTGCACGTCGGGCACTCCACCGGCGGTGGCGAAGTAGTCCACTACATCGCCCGGCACGGCGAGGCCCGGGTGGCCAAGGCCGCGATCATCGCCGCGGTCCCACCGCTGATGCTGCAGACCGAGGCCAACCCCGGCGGCCTGCCCAAGAGCGTCTTCGACGGCCTGCGGGCCCAGCTCGCGGCGAACCGCTCCGAGTTCTACACGGCACTGGCCTCGGGCCCGTTCTACGGCTTCAACCGACCCGGCGTCGAGCTGCGCGAGCCCCTCGTCCTGAACTGGTGGCGCCAGGGCATGACGGGCGGCGCGCAGGCCCACTACGACGGCATCGCAGCGTTCTCCGAGACCGACTTCACCGAGGACCTGCGCAAGATCACCGTGCCGGTGCTGGTCATGCACGGTGACGACGACCAGATCGTCCCGTACGCCGACGCCGGCCCGCTGTCGGCCGCGCTGCTGCAGAACGGCACGCTGAAGACGTACGAGGGGTTCCCGCACGGCATGCCGACAACTCACGCCGACGTCATCAACGCCGACCTGCTCGAGTTCATCCGGTCCTGACCCGCACCGACCTTTCAGCGCTGCGGCGACGCCGAGCGGCGCCGGCCCGGTTGGGGCCGACGCCGCTCGGCGTCTCAGGTCAGGCGCTGGCGCGCAGCCACTGCTGGTTGTTGCCTCCGTTGCAGGGGTAGATCTTCAGGATCGTGCCGTTCGACGTCGAAAATCCGGGGACGTCGACGCACTTGCCGCTGCGCCGGTCGACGATCTCGACGTAGCCGTTGCTCGTGCTCCGCAGCGTGAACTGCTGGTTGGTGCCGTCGTAGCAGTCGTACTGCTGGATCTCGGAGCCGTCAGCGGTGCCGGAGACGTCGAGACACTTGTTGGAGTGGACCGAGCGGATCCGGACGTAGCCGGAGCCGGCGTCCTCGAAGGCCCAGCGCTGCCAGTTCTCCCCGTTCCACGCGTACTGGCCGACGCGGGCGTTGTTGTTCAGGTTGGGGTTCTGGACGTCCATGACGAGGCCGCTGTGCCGGTTGGTCACGCGCTCGCCGGACGCTCCGGCGTAGGTGGTGTCGAGGATGACTGTGCCGTGCCGGCAGCCGGAGCAGCCGACCTGGGACAGGCCGCTCCAGGAGGTGAGGTCGGAGCTCGTGGAGGTCCACATGCCGCCGCTGGGGTACCGGTCGATGTAGGCGCGGTACGTGCCGTCGGCCAGCTGCACGACCGAGGGGCCCTCGTGGTACTGCTGCCACTGGTTCCCCTGGTTGGTCCAGGTGGTGAAGTTGGTCGAGGTCCACCGTTCGATCCACTTGGAGGTCTCGTTCTTCACGAACGCGTGGTAGGTGGAGCCGCGCTTCACGATGTAGGTGTCGATGTGGTTGGCGGGGATCCCGAGCCCGGTCGGACCGCTCCACGAGGTCAGCCCGCTGTTCTGGGCGGTGTACACGTACGGCGTGAACTGGTGGTCCGAGGTGCCGAGGCTGACGACGACGCGGATGGTGCCGCCCTCGACGTAGAACTCGGGCGCCCAGGTGTAGGCCGTGCCGCTGACGCCGGCCGGGACGGAAGCCACGTGCGTCCAGTTCCGCAGGTCGGTGCTGCGCGCGATGTTGAAGTGGGTGGACTGCGTGGTCCAGGATTGCACCGTGTAGGCGATGTAGTAGGTGCTGCCCGACTTGATGATGCTCGGATCACGCAGCGCGCCCGAGGGGCCGCGGAAGTTGGTGTCCGCGAGGGTGCTGAAGCTGGTTGCGTTCGAGGACGTGTAGACCCACAGCTCCTGGTCGGCGGCGGCGTCGCCCTTGAACGTGGTGTAGATGTACGCGGTCGCCGCGTGGGCCGGGGGTGCGTTCACGATCTGGGTCACGGACAGGGCGATGGCGAGTGCCGCGAGAAGCGCGAGCATTCGGTGGCGTACCGGGTGCGTGGGGACGGCGTGTGCCATGGGGACTCCTTTGTCTCGTGCCTGGCGGGGCCAGGCGCCGTCGGTCTGGCCGGAGCGTGGGGGACGTTCCCGCCCCCGCGCTCCGGCTGGTGGGAGGTCAGTCGACCAGCCGGAACGTGGCGTCCTGGCGGGCGACGTCGGTGCCGATGGTGTCGATCCGGAGCGTGTAGTCGGAGTGGCGCACGTACCGGTCGGGGAAGTTGTACGACTGGAACGAGGACCATCCGGAGCCGGCCAGCCCAGCGACCTGCTTGAACGTCGCGTCACTCCTGAACGTCGAGGAGCCGTCGTTCGGGGCGAGCCTCAGCACGTAGTTGTCGTGCCGCAGGTAGTGGCCGGGGTAGTTCTCCGACTCGAACGAGACGTACCCCGAGCCGCCGTCCGCCAGGCCGGCGACGACGCGGAACCTGCCGTCGAGCGCCGGGCTCACGTTCGGGTCGATCCGCACGGCGAAGTCCGCGTGGCGGACGTAGCGGTCCTGGAAGTTGTAGGACTGCAGACGGCGTACCGGGACGGCGCCGGCGTTGTTGTTCTCGCCGGACGGGCCGGCCAGGACGGTGGAGGTCGAGACCGGGACGCCGAGGTTAGGGGTGCCGTCCGGGTTCCAGGAGATCCGCTGTGCCCGGCTGGTGCGGGTGGTGCCGCACCCCTGGGACGACGAGGAGTTGGCGTGGTAGACGATCCAGTCCTCGGTGCCGTCGGGCGACTTGAAGAAGGAGTGGTGGGCGGGCCCGTACACCCCGTTGGCGTCGCTGCGCTGGAACAGCGGCGTGCTCTTCTTGGTCCACGAGCTCCTGCTGAGCGGGTCCGACCCGGTCAGCTCCAGCATGCCGATCTTGTAGTCCGGCGTCTGGCAGAAGCTTGCCGAGTAGGTGAGGAACGTGCGGCCGCCGCGCTGCAGCACGAACGGGCCCTCGTTGACCGGGTTGCCCTGGGTCTCCCACGAGTACGTGGGCTGGGAGATCAGCGTGCCGTGGGCGGCGACCGTCCACGGATTCGTCATCCGGGAGATGTACAGGTTCTGGGTGGCCCCCGACTCGAAGCTGCCGTTGTTCGTGAAGGCGGAGAACACGAAGTAGTTCGTGCCGCCCACGGTCATGACGCTGCCGTCGATCGCCCAGCCGTCGTTCGGCATGAGGTCGAGCTTGGCCTTGTAGGTGTACGGACCCATCGGGTCCGAACCGGCGCTCTCGAGCACGTGCTGACGCTGGCCGCCGCAGCACGAGCTGGGGCCGGCCGAGTAGTACAGGTACCACTTGCCGTTCAGCAGGTGCAGGCTCGGGGCCCACATGTTCGACGTCGCGTTGGGCTGCGACATCTGGAACACCCGGGTCTCGGCCGCGGTCTTCAGGCCGGACAGCGTGGACGACCTGCGGATGTAGATGTCCCCGGTCCACGTCGTGGCCGCGTAGTAGTAGTTGCCGTTGTAGTAGCCCAGCCACGGGTCGGCGCTGTTGGGCGTGCCGACGATCGGGTTCTGGAACGTCGGGCCGGGGGTGGCTGTGGCGACCGTGCCCGGCACGGTGAAGGGGAGCAGGATCGCAAGCGCCGCAAGAGCGGCAAGGAGCATGGTCGCGCCACGTCGCCGACGACGCGGCCGATTCAGAGGTGGATGACTCAGGCGTGGCTGACTCATAGGTGCGTTCATGTCTCTCCTCCTTGAGAGAAAATGTGAGCGCTAACATTCGACCCGGAGTCTTCCGGGCCTGCGATGGCGTGTCAATGCCTCGTGGCGAACGCACCCGCGCGACACGGGAACGCCGGCCGACAGGCCGTATGCGTTCCGGAGCTGGCCGTGCGCGGTACGTTGGCGCGATGGCAGTCGTCCTTCATCGGGCTCCGCGCACGGACCTGCTCGCGCGGGCGCTGGGGGACCTGCTGGCTGCGCCCCTGGCGGACCCGTTCGCGACCGAGGTCGTCGTGGTGCCCGCCCGCGGCGTCGAACGCTGGCTCGCGCAGCGGCTCAGCCACCACCTCGGTGCCGCTCCCGGGCGGGACGACGGTGTGTGCGCGGGCGTGGACCTGCGCTCGCCGCACTCGCTGTTCGCCGAGGCCACGGGCACGCGCGACGACGACCCGTGGGCGCCGGACGCGCTGACCTGGCCGCTGCTGGCGGCGATCGACGCGAGCCTCGACGAGCCGTGGGCGGTGCTGCTCGCGCAGCATCTCGGGCACGGGATGCCGGGGGAGGAGGGCGACCTGCGGCGCGGCCGACGGCTGTCCGTCGCCCGCCGGCTCGCGCGGCTCCTGGCGGGCTATGCCACCCAGCGCCCGGCGTTGGTCGCGGACTGGGCCGCGGGCCGCGACACCGACGGGTGCGGGCGCGCGGTCCCTGCCGATCTCGCGTGGCAGCCGCCGCTGTGGCGGGCCCTGGCCGAGCGGGTCGACGGCGAACCGCCGCACGTGCGGCAGGCCGCCGTCGTCGAGCGGCTGGGCGCAGAACCGGACGCCTTCGACCTGCCCGCGCGCCTGTCCCTGTTCGGGCATACCCGCCTGGCCGCGAGCGAGGTCGAGCTGGTCGGCGCGCTCGGCGCGCACCGGGACGTGCACCTGTGGCTGCCGCATCCCTCGGCGACCCTGTGGTCGGCGCTCAAGGATCTCGGCGGGCCGGTCGACCGGGCCGAGGACCGCTCGCACGAGTGTGTCGGACACCGGCTCCTGGCCACGCTCGGCCGCGACACGCGCGAGCTGCAGCGCACGCTGTCCGCGAGCGGAAACGGCCCCGCCTCGACCACCGGCTGGAACTGGGGCGCCGGCGTCGCGGTCGGCCTGGGCATCGGGGTGGCTTTCGGCATCGCGCTGGACAACCTCGCGATAGGCATCGCGCTCGGTGTGGCGTTCTTCCCGGTGTTCGCGATGATGCGGGGCACCACCGCGTCCGAGGACGACGCCCCCAGCGACGACGAGAAGCCGCCCCGCAGAGCGGTTCCTTGAAGTTCTCCGAACAGGCCCTGCCGCCAGGCTCCCACGCGCCCGTCCCCGCCTGGCCCTTGGTGCTCACGGACGAGTGGAGGCTCAGCGCACCAGGCTGTTGCCCTGCACGGCCGCCAGTCGCGACTTCACGCTGAGCAGGGTCTCGATGATCAGGTCCTCACGCCCGTCGCCGAGCCGGCTGATCGGCACCGCGACACTCATGGCGTCCACGGCATGGTGGCCGAAGGGGAGCGCGACGCCGAAGCAGCGCACGCCCATGCACGACTCCTCGCTCTCGGTGGCGTAGCCCTGGTAGGCCGCGCGGTCGATGATCTCGAGCACGGCGTCCTTGTCGGTGGTCGTGTTCGGTGTGATCGCGGCGATCGACTCCGGCACCAGATCGCGCCGGGACTCGACGGGCATCTCGGCGAGCAGGGCGCGCCCCAGCGAGGTGGCGTACGCCGGGAGCCGGCGGCCGACGGCCGAGTGCATGCGCAGCGGGTGCACCGACTCGCGCTTAGCGGTGTAGATGACGTCCGCACCGTCGAGGCGTCCGAGATGGACCGTCTCCTCGGTGGCAGCGGCCACCTCGTCGAGCACCGCGGTGGCACGGGCCAGCACCGGGTCGCCGTCGAGGTAGGCCGAGCTCACGACGAGCGAGTGGATGCCGAGCTGGTAGACGCTCCCGGTGGGGTCGGTCTGCAGCCAGCCTCGATCGGTCATGGTCCGCAGCAGCGCGTGGAGGCTGCTCTTGGGGATGTTGAGGCGCGTGGAGAGCTGCAGCTGGGTTCCGGGGCCGTTGGCCGCGATGTCGTCCAGCAGGTCCAGAGCACGGGCCGCGGACTTGACGGGCCCGGCGTCGTTGCTGCCGTTCGTCTCGCTGCGGAGTTCCTTCTGAAGCTGCATGAACACTCTCCTCTGGTCCTTCTGCGGGCCGCCGGGGCGAACCCGGGGTGAAACGACCTTACCGCGAGTTCGCATATATGGACAGACTTCGAGTCCTTGACCAGTGAGCGGGATCACGTCTATCGTCAGGCAAGTTCACATAGACGAACACAGTTCACAAACCAAGGGGTGACTGCGTGATCCAGGTTCGATATTCGACATCTCCGTCCAGTGCGGAGACGGCTACTACAGCGGACCTGCGAGAGAGCTTCCTCGTCGCGGACCTCTTCGAGAGCGGCGAGGTCCGGGGCACGTACACCCATGACGATCGGATGGTGATCGGCGGGGCCGTTCCCGGCACCGGCCAGGTCGGCCTGCCGGCCTGGGCGGATGTGCTGGGCACCGAGACCCACCTCGAGCGTCGCGAGCTCGGCATCATCAACGTCGGTGCCGCCGGTCACGTCGTCGTCGACGGCGAGAAGTTCGAGCTCGACCACCTCGACGGCCTCTTCGTCGGCCGGGGGAGCGAGGTGTCCTTCGTCGGCGCGGAGGCGGCCTTCTACTTCGTGTCCGCCCCGGCCCACGCGACGTACCCGACCCAGGCACTCAGCCACAGCGAGGTGGAGCCGGTCGCGCTCGGCTCAGCCGAAGCGGCCAATGAGCGCAACCTCTTCCGCTACGCCTGGGGCCAGGAGCTGAAGACCTCCGTCCTCCAGTTCGGTGTGACCGTCGTCGCGAGGGGTTCGGTCTGGAACACCGTCCCGCCGCACCTGCACGACCGCCGGACCGAGATCTACTGCTACGTCGACCTCGACGAGCAGGACCGCGTCTTCCACTTCATGGGCCAGCCCGGCGCCACCCGCCATCTTGTGCTCCGAAACCGCGAGGCCGTCATCTCCCCGCCATGGTCGGTCCACGCCGGAGCCGGCACCGGGTCGTACGCCTTCATCTGGGCGATGGCCGGCGAGAACAACGTCTACACGGACCTGAGCCCCGTGGCGCTGGGGGACCTGTGACCACCGACCCGGCCGCCACGCCCGCCGGCGAGGCGCGCTCACCCTTCGACCTGCACGGCAGGTGCGCCGCGGTGACCGGTGCGGGGCGCGGCCTCGGCCGGGCGGTCGCGCTCGGCCTCGCCCGCGCGGGGGCCGACGTCGTGCTGCTGGGCCGCCCGGGCAACCAGGACGAGACCCGCGACCAGGTCGTCGCGCTCGGTGCGAAGGCCGACGTCGTGGACCTCGACGTGAGCGACCTCGACGCGGTCGAGCGGGTCTGCGCCGAGCTGACCGGCTCGCGGCAGATCGACATCGTGGTCAACAACGCCGGGATGATCGACCGCGAGGACTCCGTCGACGTCAGCCGCGACTCCTGGCAGCGCGTGCTCGACGTCAACCTCAACGGGCTCTTCTTCCTCACCCAGCAGCTCGGTCGGCCGATGGTCGAACGAGGCCACGGCAAGATTGTCAGCATCGCCAGCCTGCTGTCCTTCCAGGGCGGGCTGCGGGTGGTGTCGTACGCCGCCAGCAAGCACGGCGTCGCCGGGGTGACCAAGGCGCTGGCCAACGAGTGGGGGCCGCACGGCGTCCAGGTCAACGCCATCGCGCCGGGCTACATCGTCACCGACAACACCACGGCGCTCCGCGAGGACGCGGACCGTTCACGCTCCATCCTCGAACGTATCCCGGCCGGACGCTGGGGCACCGCCGAGGACATCGCCGGAGCGGCAGTATTCCTCAGCTCCTCGGCCGCCGACTACGTCAACGGCCACGTCCTGGTCGTCGACGGCGGCTGGATGGCCCGCTGACCCGTCTCACAGCAGTCCCACCGCCGGAGAACCGGCATCGAACGAAATCGAGGATCGACAATGAAGTTCACCTCTCGACACTCTGCCACTCGACACACAGCCGCCGTCTTCGGCGTCGCCCTGGCGGCCGCCGCACTCACGGGCTGCACCGAAACGGCTGCCGGGGGCGACGACGCCGCCGCGGCCGGCGCCTGCGAACCCTCGGACGTCACCCTGGTGGGCCAGGTGCGCAACGAGTCCAACCCCTACGAGGCCTCGTGGCTCGACGGCGGCGACGCCTTCGCCGAGCAGGTCGGCCTCACCCAGGAGCGGCTCACCTACGACGGCGACTCGACGCGTCAGCAGGAGCAGATCAGCCAGCTCCTCGCCGGCGACACCGAGTGCCTGGTCATGAACATCCTGCCCAACGGCGACTCCGACACCCCGCCCATCGTCGAGGGTGCCGAGGGGGCCGGCGCCTACCTCGTCACCCAGTGGAACAAGCCGGCCGACCTGAACGTCACCGACTACGACTCCTGGCTGTCGCACATCACCTACAACGGCGTGGAGTCCGGCAAGCAGATCGGCGACGCGCTGGCCGAGGCGATCGGCGGATCGGGCGGCATCATCGCCCTGCAGGGCATCCTGGACACCGGTGCCGCCAAGGACCGCTTCGCCGGGCTCGAGGAGTCGCTGGCGGCCAACCCGGACGTCGAGCTGCTCGACGACCAGACCGCCAACTTCTCCCGCGCCGAGGCGCTGGAGGTCACCAAGACGCTCCTCACCAAGCACGGTGACGACGTCAAGGGCATCTGGGCCGCCAACGACGACATGGCGCTCGGCGCGCTCGAGGCGCTGCAGCAGGCCGGCCGCACGGACGTGGCAGTGGTCGGCATCGACGCCGTGCCGGACGCGCTCACCGCGATCGAGGACGGCACCATGACGGCCACTGTCTCCAGCGACGGCCCCTGGCAGGGCGGCATCGGCCTCGCCATCGGCTACTGCGTGGCCACGGGCGAGCTCGCGGTCGAGGACATCGCCTCCGATGACCGCGCCTGGTACGCGGAGCAGTTCCTCATCGAGCAGGACAACGTAGCCGACTTCGCCGCACCCGAGACCGACGAGGCCGACTTCGCTTGCGACAACCTCTTCAGCCGTTCGCAGGGCGCGATCTCGTGACCATGGCACCCCCCGCCGAAGCCGACACCGACGTCGCGCACGCAGGGCGCCCCCGGCCTCGGCGGGGGGTGTCCCTGCGGGACGCGGGCCCGCCGATCGCGCTCGTCGTCATCTTCGGGATCTTCGCGATCCTCAGCCCGGGCTTCCGGACGGTCTCCAACGTGCAGAACGTCCTGGACGCCTCAGCGGTCCTCGCGGTCGTGACCATCGGCATCAGCCTCGTGCTGATGATGGGTTCGATCGACCTGTCCGCCCCCGGGATCATGGGCGCGTCCGCCATCACGGTCGCCCTCCTGGTCGCCAACAACCGCAACGACAACGACTGGGGGCTGCTCGGGGTCGTCGTGGCCGTGCTGCTCGCGGCCGCGCTCGGCTGCCTCAGCGGGCTCGCCCTGGTCGTGCTCAAGGTGCCGTCGTTCATGGCCACCCTCGGCGTCTCCGCCGTGGGCCTGGGCGTGGCCACCCTCCTGTTCGCGGGCGTCCAGCCCAACGTCACCGACCCGATGCTGGAGGGCTGGGCCGTGGACCGGTTCCTCGGACTGGCCCACCTGACCTGGATCGCGCTCGCCTGCGTGGTCCTGGGCGCCCTGGTCCAGCGCTACTCGCGCCTGGGCCGGTACGCCTTCGCGATCGGCGGCGCCGAGGAGGTGCTGTCGCTCTCCGGCGTGCGGGTCGCGCCCTTCAAGGTGGCGGTCTTCACCATGGCGGGCGCGTTCTACGGCCTGGCCGGCGTGCTGGTCACCAGCCAGCTCAGCGCGGGTCTGGTCCAGGCCGGCAAGGGCTACGACTTCTCGGCCATCACGGCCGCCGTCGTCGGCGGAACCCTGCTCACCGGCGGCCGCGGTGGCATCCTCCACTCCACGGTCGGCGTGCTGCTGGTGACCGTCCTGACCAACGGCCTCGTCCAGGTCGGGGTGAGCCCGTACTGGCAGGGCGGTGTACAGGGCCTCATCGTCGTCGCGGCCGTCGCGGCCGCCGTCATCCCACAGCGTCGTAGGAACCAGGTGACCAAGTGACAACGAACCTGCGGACAGAGACCGCACCCCGCGTGCCGGAACCCCGGCACGCCCTCGAGGTGCGCGGACTCGTCAAGCACTACCCGGGCGTCAAGGCGCTCGACGGCGTGGACCTCGTGGTGCGCCAGAACGAGGTGCTGGGCCTGGCCGGCGAGAACGGCGCCGGCAAGTCCACGCTGCTCAAGGCGCTGGTCGGGCTCGTGCGGCCGGACGCCGGCGAGATCTGGGTGCGCGGCGAGAAGGTGCGGCTGCGGAGCGTCGTCGACGCCGCCGACCACGGCATCGGCATGGTGTTCCAGGAGCAGTCGCTCGTGCCCAACCTCACCGCCGCCGAGAACATCGTGCTCGGCAGCGAGGGGCCGGGCGTGCGCCGCGGCATCTACCGCTGGGGCACGATGCGCCGGCTCGCGCAGGAGCAGCTGGACAAGATCGGGTCGCACATCGACCCCCTCGCGCGCACCGACACCCTGAGCTTCGCCGACCGGCAGATGGTCGAGATCGCCAAGGTGCTCCGCATCGAGGAGCGCACCTCGCACCCGCCGGTGATCATCCTCGACGAGCCCACCTCGGTGCTGGAGTCCAAGGAGATCGAGACCCTCTTCACCCAGGTGCGGCGGCTGCGCGAGTTCGCGTCCGTCGTCTTCGTCTCGCACCGGCTCGACGAGGTGCTCGACGTGTGCGACCGGGTCGCCGTGCTGCGCGGCGGCCAGTCGGTGGGCGAGGTGCCCGCGGAGGGCGCGGCCCCGGCCGAGCTGCACCGCATGATGATCGGCTCGACCGGGTCCGACGACCACTACCACGACGGCGCCGCCGAGCGGTCCGACGAGCCCCGCAGGCCCCGCCTCGTGGTGCGCGGCCTGTCCGGCAGGACGTTCCAGGGCGTCGACCTGGACGTCCACGCCGGCGAGATCGTCGGCATCGTCGGCGTGCACGGCTCCGGCCGCGAGGACGTGTGCCGGGCGCTCTTCGGCGCCGAGCCCACCACGGCCGGCGAGGTGGTGCTCGACGGGAAGCGGCTCGACCTGTCCGGCACCCGCGCGGCGTGCGCCGCCGGCATCGGGTACGTCCCGGCCGAGCGCAAGACCGAGGGCATGGTGGGCCCGATGTCGGTGGCCGACAACATGACGCTCACCAAGCAGCAGGCCCGCTGCACCGGACCCGTCGTCCGGCCGCGCAAGCAGGCGACGCTGGTGGACACGTGGATCGAGCGGCTCTCGATCCGCACCCCGCACCGGGGCACCGCGATCCAGCGCCTGTCGGGCGGCAACCAGCAGAAGGTGGTGCTCGCACGGTGGCTCGTGGCGGGCGACGTCCGGCTGCTGCTGCTCGACCACCCGACCCGCGGCCTCGACGTCGGGGCGCGCTCGGAGGTGTACCGGCTCATGCGTGAGCTCGCCAACAGCGGCGTGGCCACCGTGCTGCTGGCCGACAGCCTCGAGGAGGCGATCGGCATGTCCGACCGGATCATCGTGATGAGCGACGGCCGGGCGACCACGGAGGTCGCCGCTCCCACGGGGAGCAAGCCGACTCCGCTCGACCTCGTCAAGGAGATGGTCTGAGCATGTCCACGCCCGTCCTCACCCAGCCGGCCCCCGGGCCTGCCTCCGAGCCCGCCGTCAAGGGCCGGCCGACCACGGCCCAGCGGCTCACGTCGTTCATGCCGGTCATCGCGCTCGTCGTGCTGCTGGCGGCGCTCACCATCGCCGACCCGAGCTTCCTGACCGCCAGCAGCCTCACGGCGGCGGTCCGCACGTCGGCGCCGCTCGTCGTGCTCGCTGCCGGCGCCACCCTGGTGGTCCTGTGCGGCGGCATCGACCTGTCGATCGCCGCGCTGTGCTCCCTGGCGACGGTGTTCTTCGCGCTGTGGCTGCCCGACCTCGGCGGGCTCACCACCCTGGCGATCATCGCGGCCACCGGCGCGATCGGCGCGCTTCAGGGCGTCGCCCACGTGCTGCTGCGCATCCCGTCGTTCATCGTCACGCTCGGCGGCATGAGCATCTTCACCGCGATCGCCCTGGTGATCTCCGACGCCGGGCCGATCCGGGTGGTCGACCGGGACGCCACCCACTGGCTCACGCTCTACGTGGCCGGCGTTGTGCCGATGTCCTTCTTCGTCGCGCTGCTCGTCGTGGTGGCGGTCTCCCTGGTGCTCCGGTTCACCCCGCTCGACGCCTGGATCCGCGCCACCGGCTACTCCGAGTCGGCGGCCCGCCTGGGCGGCGCCCCGGTCGACCTGGTCAAGGTCGCCGCGTTCACCGTTTCCGGCGCCTGCGCGGGCCTGGCCGCCGTCATGCTGGTCTCCCGCAACTTCAGCGGCAGCCCGACCATGGCCGACAACCTGCTGCTGCCCGCGGTGGCTGCCATCGTGGTGGGCGGCACCGCCATCACCGGCGGCCACGGCTCGCTGTGGCGCAGCCTCGCGGGGGCGCTCGTGGTGACCCTGCTGCGCGTGGGGCTGCCGATCGTCGGCGTGCCGTCGGCGTACGAGCAGATCCTCTACGGCGCGATCATCGTCGCCGCCGTCGCGCTCACCCTCGACCGGTCGAAGGTGCTGATCATCAAGTAGCCGCGGCCCACCTCGCCCCGAACCACTCCTGAGAACCCCGACACCCCGGAAGGCTCCCCATGTCCGAGAACTCCCTTCTCCTGCCCGCCGTCTCCTCGTTCCTGTCCTCGCCCAAGCAGCTGCTGATCGACGGTGAGTGGGTGGACTCCAAGGACGGCAAGACCTTCGCGACGGTGAATCCGGCGACCGAGGAGGTCCTGGTCCAGGTGGCCCAGGCGTCCGCGGTCGACGCCGACCGGGCGGTCACCGCCGCCCGCAACGCGTTCGAGTCGGGCTCACCGTGGTCGAAGATGACCCCGCGCGACCGCTCGCACCTGTTGTGGCGCATCGGCGACATGATCGACGAGCGCACCGAGGAGTTCGCCCAGCTGGAGTCGCTCGACAACGGAAAGAGCCTCGCGTCCGCCCGGGGCGACGTCGGCGTGGCCGCCGAGCTGTTCCGCTACTTCGCCGGCTGGGCCACCAAGCTGGAGGGCACGACGATCCCCATGTCGGTGCCCGGCCGGGACTTCCACGCCTACACCCGGCGTGAGGCCATCGGCGTCGTCGCCGGCATCGTGCCCTGGAACTTCCCGCTCACGATGGCCGCCTTCAAGATCATCCCGTCCATCACGGCGGGCAACACCGTGGTGCTCAAGCCGGCCGAGCAGACCCCGCTGACCGCGCTCCGGCTCGGCGAGCTGCTGCTGGAGGCCGGCGTCCCGGCCGGTGTCGTCAACGTCCTGCCCGGGTTCGGGGACGCGGGCGCCGCCCTGGTGGACCACGCCGGCGTCGACAAGGTCGCCTTCACCGGCAGCACCGAGGTGGGCAAGAAGATCGCCGCGGGCGCCTCGAAGAACCTCAAGAAGGTGTCGCTGGAGCTGGGCGGCAAGGCGCCCAACATCATCTTCGCCGATGCCGACCTCGACGCCGCGATCGCCGGTGCCGCCCTGGCGGGCTACTTCAACGAGGGCCAGTGCTGCGTCAACGGCTCGCGCCTCTACGTGCAGCGCGAGGTGTTCGACCAGGTGATCGAGGGTGTCGCCGCGGCGGCCAGGGCCATCCGGGTCGGCGACGCCTTCGACCCGGCGACCACGATGGGGCCGCTGGTCTCGCAGGAGCAGCACGAGAAGGTCATGGGCTACGTGCGGGGTGCGGTCGCCGACGGCGCCACGATCGCCGCGGGCAGCGCCGGCCCGGCCGCCGACCGCGGCTACTTCTTCTCCCCGACCCTCATCACCGACGTCACCGAGCAGATGGCGGTCCAGACCGACGAGATCTTCGGGCCCGTCATCACCGCCATCCCGTTCGACAGCGAGGACGAGGTGGTCGCGGCGGCCAACAACACGGTCTACGGCCTGGCCGCGGGCGTGTGGTCGCGCGACCTGAGCACGGCCCACCGGGTCGGCAGCAAGCTCCGGGCCGGCACGGTCTGGCTCAACACCTGGCACGCGGACGACGTCACCCTCCCGCGGGGCGGCTTCAAGCAGTCCGGCTGGGGTCGCGAGCTGGGCTCGTTCGGGCTGGACGACTACACGGAGCTCAAGACGGTCATCGCCGAGCTCCGGTGAGCCCGCGCCGCGGGCGCTGACGCCGCGCGGACCGAGCAGCACCACCGGGAACGTCCCACGAGGACCGAACCCCACCCACCCGACAACCAGCAGGAACCACACAGGAACACAGCAACACCCAGCGACAGGTCTGGGCGGCCGACCCCGGGGCGGGGGATCGGCCGTCCGGGCTGCCTTCATGTCCATGAGAACCGTGCGAAAAGGGATCAACGATGAACCTGTTACGCAGACCTGACCGGCGCCACCACGCGCGTCGCTCCCGCCGGGCACGCCTGGCGGCCGTGCTCGCCGCCTCGCTGGCGGTCGTGCCCTTCCTGGGCGGCGTCGCCCAGGCCGCCCCCGCAGCAGCGGCCCCGGCGCAGGCCGCGCCGGGGTCCGTCGACGACGGCGTGCTGCGCGTGCTGCTGTTCTACAAGTCCAACTTCCACGCCTCGCACGTCCAGGCCCGCCAGGCCATCCGTGACCTGGTCGCGGACCTGGGCGTCGAGTACGGCCAGCCGGTCGAGATCCAGGAGACCGACGACCCCGCCGCCTTCACCACGGCGAACCTCGCGACCAAGGACACGATCGCGTTCGCCCAGACCGGTGGCGTGCTGTTCAACGTGGACCAGCGCGCCGCGCTGGAGGCCTACATCCGCGGTGGCGGCGGCTACCTGGGCCTGCACTACGCGGGCTGGTCGGTCGGCCAGAGCGAGCACGACGTGAACCCGTTCTACGCCCGGCTCGTGGGCGCGGCGTCCGAGGGCCACCCGGAGAACCCGGCCGTGCGCCCGGGCCGCGTGGTGGTCAAGGACACCTCGCACCCGCTGACCCAGGGGCTGCCGGCCGAGTTCACCCGCAGCGACGAGTGGTACGACTGGCTGGTCAACCCGGCGCCCAATGTGCGCACGCTGCTCAACGCCGACGAGTCGTCCTACGGCGGGGGCAACAACGGCACGAACCACCCGATCACGTGGTGCCAGGAGATCGACTCCGGCCGGTCGTGGTACTCGGGGATGGGGCACGAGGGCACGGCGTACGCCGAGGCCCCGATCCGCACGCAGATCAAGAACGGCCTGGCCTACACCGCGGGCCTGCTCCCGGCCGACTGCTCGGCGCCGAACAAGGCCGAGCAGGGCGCCTGGAGCGGCGTCACGCCCTGGCCGCTGGTGCCGATCAACGCGGCGCTGACGTCCGACGGCAAGGTCCAGTCGTTCGGCAGCGTCTCGTCGGGCTGCACCGACAACACGCCCTACGACTTCGGCGGCAACTCGTGCGTCACGCAGGGCGGCCAGATGGAGATCGATGTCTGGGACCCGGACGAGGAGCGCACGACCGCCAACGTGAACGACAACGTCGTCTCGAACTCGACGTACACCGACCTGTTCTGCTCGATGCAGGTGCAGATGCCGCACCGGCGGGCCACCATGACGGTCGGCGGTGACGACGGCCTGGGCGGCAACGCGCCCAACGACGCGTCGCTCGGCGTCACCAGCTACACGACGAACCAGGGCCTGCGCACCGAGGCGCCGATGAACTTCCCGCGCTGGTACCCCACGGGCACCACCCTGCCGGACGGCTCCGTCGTCGTGCAGGGCGGCAGCCTCAAGGGCGGCCCGGGTGGTCCCGGCGTGCTGACGCCGGAGATCTACACGCCGGACGAGGGCAGCTCCTGGAAGCTCCTGGAGGGCGCCACGAGCGCGGCGGCGTACGGCGACGGCGGCAACGGCAACGGGCCGGACGAAAACCGCTGGTGGTACCCGCGCGCGTTCGTCGCACCGGGCAACGGCAACGTCTTCAACATCACCGGCACCCAGATGTACGAGCTCGACCCCACGGGCGACGGTGAGGTGACGCTTCGGGGCACGCTGCCTGCGGACGTCGCGAACCAGGGCGGGCTCGGCAACCCGGTCGGTGCCACGTCCACCGCGACGATGTACCGCCCCGGCAAGATCCTGCAGGTCGGCGGCGGCTGGTGGGCCAATGGCGGCGGTCCGGACGGCGCCCGCGCCGGCTTCACCGTCGACATCACCGGCGGCACCGACGCGCCCGTGGTCGAGGCGACCGAGCCGATGCAGTACGCCCGGCACTGGGCCACGTCCACGGTGCTGCCCGACGGCGACGTGATCGTCACCGGCGGCTCGCGCGACAACAACGGCAACGGTGGCTACGTCACCAGCGCCGAGATCTGGGACCCCGACACCGGCGAGTGGACCACGGTGGACGTGCCCTACGAGCACGCCCGTCTGTACCACTCGACCGCGCTGCTCCTGCCCGACGGCCGCCTGATGGTGGGCGGCGGCGGTACGCCGGGCCCGCGCAACTACACGGACGTCGAGTTCTACTCCCCGTCGTACCTCTTCGACGGCGACGAGCCGGCGGTGCGTCCGGAGGTCACGGGCGTGCCGGAGAAGGTCGGCTACGACGGCACGTTCGACGTGCAGGCCGACGTCGACGTCTCCCGGGTCACCCTGGTCCGCAACGGCTCGGTGACGCACGGGTTCAACAACGACCAGAACTTCCAGGACCTGGCGTTCGCCCAGGACGGTGGCACCCTCACCGTCGAGAGCCCGGTGGACGGCACGTACGCCCCGCCCGGTGCGTACATGCTCTTCGTCTTCGACGAGGACGGCACGCCGTCGGTGGCCGACATCTTCCAGATCGACCCCGAGGTCGAGATGGACGCCCCGGCGCCACACCTGGTCGACCAGCTCGAGTACCCGCGCCTGCCCGCGGAGTGGCGTTCCGCCAACCCGCCGGCCGTCGTGGACGTCGCGCCGGGCAACGGCCGCATGTCCCCCTGGGAGGTCGACAGCGAGGTCCAGCTGGTCCGTGCTGCGGCGTCCAGCCAGGGCGGCCTCGGCGCCACGGGCTACCACCTCGCCGTGGGCAGCGAGGGCAGCCTGACCCGCACGGTCAAGGGTCTCGACCCGGGCCGCGAGTACCGGGTCTCGCTGCGCTACGCCCGCGACAGCCGGTCCGCCGGCACGGCACCCGGCACCGCCGACCTCTCGGTCGGTGACCTCTCGACCACGCTGTCGGCGGGGGCGAACCTTTCGTCGCAGAGCGCGTTCGGCAAGTACGTCGGAACCTTCGTCGCCGGGGCACGGTCGCAGGACCTGACCATCACCGCCGGTGACTCCGGCGCGGGCGTCATGATCGACGACCTGGTGATCGTGGGCTCCGACGCAGGTGCCTCCGACGTCCCGGTCCACTACGCCTTCGAGGAGGGCTCCGGCACCAGGGCCGCCAGCACCGGCACGGACGGTTCCGTGGGTGCTGCCACGCTCACGGGTGCGACCGGTTGGAGCGAGAACGGCGTGTTCGGCGGCGCGCTCGACCTCACCGGCGGGACCAACGCCAACGCGGTGGACCTGCCCGACAACCTGCTCCAGGGCGAGGAGAGCTTCACCACCTCGTTCTGGGTACGGCCCGACACCAAGGCGGACTGGATCGGCCTGTTCCACATCGGGGACGGGCTGGAGGGAGCGGGCAGCTTCTTCCAGATCCAGATGCAGACCAACGCCGCCGGTGCCACCGGGCTCGCGGCGACGTTCAAGGCCAAGGGCGCCGCGCTGCAGGAACGGGTCTACGCCACACCGACCCGGGACGTCGTGGCGAACGAGTGGAACCACGTCGCGTTCACCCGGCAGGGTGCGACCGGCACGCTCTACCTCAACGGCGAACCGATCGCGTCCCGCGACGACCTGACGATCGACATGACCGACGTCGGGCCGACGGCCAACAACTGGCTGGGCCGCAACGGCTACCCGGACCCGGCCTACGACGGCCTCATGGACGACGTCCGCGTCTACACCTCGACGCTGACCGGTGCCGACGTCGCGGCCCTGTACGCCGACGGCAGCGCGCTCGCCACGACCACCACGGTCACGGTCGAGCCGGGCTCCCCGTCGCCGTTCGGCGAGCCGGTCACCGTCTCGGGCGCGATCGCGGCCGAGAGCGGCGGGGCCCCCACGGGCGCCGCCGAGCTGTGGGTCGACGGGTCCCGCGTGGGCGGGCAGGTCGACGTCGCGGCCGGCGCGGTGCGGTTCACGGACGTGGCGCTCTCGCCGGGTGACCACGAGGTGCAGATCCGCTTCCTCGCCGACGACGGGTGGCGCGACTCCGCGCAGACCGTGGAGCACACGGTCGAGCGGCCGCCGCCTGGCGAGGGCACTCCGATCCACTACACCTTCGACGAGGGTCAGGGCTCGACGGCGGCCAACACCGGCCTGGACAGCTCGGTCGGGGCGGCGACGCTCACCGGGTCGACAGGCTGGTCCGGTGCCGGAAGGTTCGGCGGGGCGCTCAACCTGCCGGGCGGTGCGTCGGGCACGGGCAACCAGGTCGAGCTGCCGGACAACATCGAGGCCGGGATGGAGGACGAGTTCAGCGTCTCGATCTGGGCTCGCCCCGACGCCCTGCCCACGTGGGTGCCGCTGCTGCAGATCGGCAGCAGCACCGACACGTTCTTCCTGCTCCAGTCCAACACCCAGACCAGCGGGGCCACCGGCTTCGCGGCGACGTTCAAGGCGCCGGGCACCCCGGGCAGCGCCCAGGAGCGTCTGGTGCTGGGCCAGGGCAACGACCTGCCGCTCAACGAGTGGACGCACGTGGTGTTCACCCAGAGCGGCTCGGTCGGGAAGATCTACTTCGACGGCGAGCTCCAGGCCACGCGCAACGACTTCACCGTCACCATCGGTGACGTCGGGGTGGGCGGCCAGACGACGACCAACCTCATCGGCGGCACGAGCTGGCCCGACGGCCGCTGGGACGGCCTGGTCGACGACTTCCGGATGTTCGGTTACGAGCTGACCGCCGAGCAGGTGGGCGACCTCCACGCCGGGACGGCGTCGAACACGACCCCGGTGGGTGCCGCCGACGCCTACGGCACCGTCGAGGACGAGCCGCTGGAGGTGGCGGCGCCGGGGCTCCTGGCGAACGACACCGACATCGACGGCGACGACCTGACCGCGACCGGGCTCACCCAGCCGGCGCACGGCGACGTCGTCCTGCAGGCGGACGGGTCCTTCACGTACACGCCCGACAGCGGGTACTTCGGGACGGACACGTTCACCTACAAGGCCTCCGACGGCGCGGCGACGTCCGCGGCGACGACGGTGACCATCACGGTGGAGGAGGGCGAGCAGCCGCCCGTCAACACGGCTCCGGTGGCGGGCAACGACGCCTACTCGGCCGTGGGCGGTCAGCCGCTGACCCTCCCGGCGCCGGGTGTGCTGGCCAACGACACCGACGCCGACGGCAACGTCCTGACCGCGACCGCGGTGACCCAGCCGGCCAACGGACGGGTCACGCTGGAGGCGGACGGTTCCTTCACCTACACGTCCGACGACGGGTTCTCCGGCAAGGATGTCTTCACCTACAAGGCCGACGACGGCGAGGACCTCTCCGCGCCGGCCACGGTGACCATCACGGTGAAGTCGCCGGCGGTGACGGCGGTAGCCGGGGTGGCCCTGCCCATCACCTACGGCACGGCGGGCACGGTCTCGGTGGCGGTCTCGCCGGACACGGCCACGGGTGCGGTCGAGCTGCGCGACGGTGACACCACCCTCGCGACGGCCACGATCGCGGACGGGCGAGGAACCCTCGTCCTGCCGGCTACCTCGCTCCGGCCGGGGGTCTACGACCTCACCCTGCGCTACGGGGGCGACGCCGATCACCGGGCGTCGTCGTCGAGGGTCCGGGTCGTGGTGGAGAAGGTGGTGCCCACCATGGAGATCTCGGCGAAGAAGGCCTCGGGAAACCGGGCCGTCATCGACGTGTCGCTCATCGCGGCGAACGAGGTCCCGGTGACCGGGCAGGTGCGGGTCGCGATCCAGGGTGGTCAGACGCTCCTCCGGACCATCGAGAACGGTCGAGCCCGCTTCGAGGTGCCCAGGCCCAAGAACGGTGACCTGACGCTGACGGTGTCCTACCTCGGCAGCGACCTTGCCCTCGCGGCGGAGACCAGGGTGACGATCAGAGTGCGATAGGAAAACGGCGTGGGCCCGGAGACGGATCCTCCGGGCCCACGCCGTGTGTCGGTGACCTGCTCGGGCTCTACTTTCTGATTCCTGAGCCTGCGGTTCAGTCGTCGGCCAGTGCCGCGACCACGCCGGCGCGGCTCTCGTCCTCGCTGGCGAGCACGCCGCCGTTGGCGACGATGTCGGGGGTGATCTCGCTGAAGACCATGCGGACGTCCTGGCGTCGGGCGCCCAGGATCTCGACGGCGCTGTCGGCTACGGCCTTGGCGAAGTCGCGACGCTGCTCGACGGTGCGGCCGCGCAGCAGCTCGACGGTGATGTTGGGCATGTCTCTCCTCCGGAGGCGGCCGCTCCGCAACCCACTCTGGTTCACGGGTGCGACCTCGATTCATTGACGTGAACCACCGTACGCGGGCCGGGCGACAACGTCCATGGTTTCGGGCCTCGCAGTTCACACTCTTGACAGCGGTTCGGCATGCTGATTTGGTGTGCTGGCCATCTCCAAAGGCGGGGAGCCATCATGAATCGCACGACCATCGTCCGCCGCGTGACCCTGTCCGGGTTCGCGGCAGCCGGCCTCGTGGCCCTCGGGGCGATGACGGCGGCGGCCCACGTGACCATCACGCCGTCCACCACAGCGGCGGGCGCAACGGCCGTCCTCCGGGTCGAGATCCCCCACGGGTGCGTCGGATCGGCAACGACCGCGATCTCCATCCGGATGCCCGAGGATGCCGCCGACGTGACCGCCTCCGGCACGGACCGCTGGGCGGTCGACCAGGCCGCGGACGGCCTGACCTGGACGACCGACCAACCGCTCCCGGACGGGGAGCACGCCGAGGTCGAGTTCTCCGTGCGTCTGCCCGACGACGTCGGCGCGACGCTCGTCTTCCCGGTCGTCCAGCAGTGCGAAGAGGGAGAGGCGGCCTGGACCGAGGTGGCCGAGCACGAGGAGAGCGACGAAGCCCTCGACAGGCCGGCGCCGGTCATCGTCGTGACCTCCGGTGACACCTCGGGCGACCCCGAGGCGGCGAGCGCGGCGGTCGGTGCCGAGAGCGCGGCCGCCGGCCCAGAGGAGCGAGACCCCCTGATCACCTACGGTGCGGCCGGCGCCCTGGTCGCAGGCGTGCTGACGGGCGGGGCGGTCCTGCTGCGGCGCCGCCGACGCCAGTGACGCGCCGGAGCGCGGGGAAGCGCACCGGCAGCTGGTTGCTCCTGTTCGCCGTCGTCTGCGTGCTCCTCCTCGGCCCGGCGGGCAGCGCCGCGGCCCACGCGACCCTCGTCAGCACCGACCCGGCAGAAGGTGCGGTGCTCGGCGCTGCCCCCGAGAGAGTCACGTTCACCTTCAACGAGTCCGTGATCGGCGTCCCGGCGGGCATCAAGGTGTTCGACGCGACCGGGACGGAGGTGGCCTCCTCGGCCTCGGTGCGCGAGTCGCAGCTCCTCGTCGACCTCGACGAGGAGGTCCCGGACGGCACGATCGTGGTCGTGTGGCGACTCGTGTCGGAGGACGGGCACCCGATCGGCGGCTCGCTGAGCTTCGCCGTCGGCGCGCCCAGCGACGTGGTGGACGTACCGACGACCAGCGCGGACGCAGGCACCGACGCGCCTCTCCTGCTCGGCCTGGTCCGCGGGGTGGGCTACGTGGGCCTTCTCCTGGCTGCCGGAGTGACGGCCTTCTCGGTCCTGTTCCTTCCGCGGGATCGCGTCGCCGACCGCGCACGCGCCCGGCTCCGTCCGGTCGCTCGCGGGGCGGCCGGCGTCGCCGCACTCGGCTGGTGGCTGGCCGTGCCGCTGGTCGCGCTCTACCAGCTCGGCCTGCCGGCCTCGGCGATCACCGAGAGCTCGACCTGGTCGTCCCTGGCGCCGGCCGAGTACGTCGTCCCTGCTGCCGTGGTCGTGGGGCTCGCGCTGGCCGTAGCCTCACTCCCGGCGGCGGCGGCCCCCGATCGGACGAGAGCCGCCGTGGTGCTGGTCGGCTGCGTCCTGGCGGTCGTCGCGCCGACCTTCACCGGCCACACGAGGGCCGCGACGCCCGAGGCGCTCGTGGTCGGCGTGGACGTGCTGCACCTGGCCGCGGGAACCGTGTGGCTCGGCGGCCTGGTGGCGATCGCCCTCGTGCTCGGGGACCTCGCACGCGGCGACTCCGGCGCCGTCGTGCTCGGCCGCTTCTCGACCTGGGCTGCCGGCCTGCTGGCGGTGCTGGTGATCGCTGGGTCATTCCTGGCCTGGCGGGTCGCCGGGAGCTGGGGTGCGCTCCTCGACTCCGGCTACGGCAGCCTCCTCCTCGTCAAGGTCCTCGCCGCGCTGGTCGCGACCGGCCTCGCCGCGTGGAACCGGTTCTCTCTGACGCCGCGCCTCCGTAACGCTCCCCGGCGCCGCGGCCACGGGTCCCCGACCAAGATGCTGGTCCGCACGGCGCTCGCGGAGGCGGGCGTGCTGGTCGTGGTCCTGTTCATCACCGGTTTCCTGGTGGACAAGAGCCCCGAGACCGAGGCGGCCGCCACCTCCGTCGAAGGGTCGGGGGAGGGCATCGAGGAGTCGGTGCAGCTGGACGACATCTCGGCGCAGATCACCCTGGATCCGCTGGACGTCGGGCCGTCCACCCTCACCATCACGATGACCGACGACGCCGGGGAGCCCGCAGAGGGCTACGAGGCCCCGCAGCTCAGCCTGACGACCGACGACGTAGACCTCGGAGCGGTGGAGGTCAGCTCGCTCGGTCCGGGCGTCTACGCCGGCGACGTCGTGCTGCCGACCGGGGGCGACTGGGAGGTGCAGGTGTCGCTGCGCACCACGGAGTTCGACAACCCGGTGCGAACGGTGACGTTTCGCGTCCCCTGACGGGACCAACGTGCCGCGATGGCCATCGGCACTGCATATCCCGCGACAGAACCTGGCCAAGGCGGCGTAGCCGCCGAATGATGCTCCACCACAGCGTCTCGATCAATCACAAATCATGATCAGCGGCAGTTTCTCCTGACGGAAAACTGGGGGAGCGAGCTCCTTTGAGTTCTTGCGCCCGTCGAACGACCATAGGGTGGTCGCGATCTCACCACAGGACCGCGCTCGCAACCACACCCAGGACCGCCCGGCCCGGCCACCACACGCAAGGCTTCGCCCCCTTGGTCGGCTCTGAACACGATACTTCTGCAGCTATGGGAGCGCTCCCCCCGTCCTGTAAGGGCTACGGCATGTACCAAGACCATGAACACCCCGCTCCAGATGGGATCGGCATGCTGATCCGCAGTGCCCGTCGGCGACGTGGATGGAGTCAGGACAACCTGGCCCTTCGGCTGGTCATGGTGGGCCTGGACAGCGTCGATCGGACCCAGGTCTCCCGCTGGGAACGCGACGAGCGCACTCCCGGTCCTCACTCTCGCGAGAGGTTGGCCCTCGTGCTGGACCTGCCGGCCGATCGGCTCGATCAAGCCGCGCGTGTCAGCCGCGCGCGCCGGCGCGCTCTGAACCGCAAGTAGAAGACCCTCAGCGGCCGATGCCGCCCGGCGCGCCCTCATCGGCGAGCTGCCGGGGGCCGGTCGGTCAAATCGCGAAGACGGTCACGCTCCCATGCGGTGGGGACATATCCGGCCTGGTCGATCAAGCGACGCAGCCAGGATCGATCGTCGTCGTTCCAAGCTCCGTGAGCCCTCACGGCGAGCTCGCTGCGGGCGAGCGCGAGGGCATGGGCGGCGTGGACTCTGAGCGCCCACCGGCCACCGCGGACCTGCTGCCACCAGGGTTGCGCGGGGAGATCCGCGGCAGGTCCGATTTGGAGGGCGAGCAGCCAGCGGCGGGCCAGGTGCCGCGACTCGGCGTCGGCGCTGTCGACGTACGCATCGACGATGTCGGCGGCGGCCTCATCGAGCCGCGGCGCGGCGGATGCCATGATGATCGCGGCCTGTTCGCGGGCACGCGTGACAATCAGTCGGGGCGGAGTGCCAGCTGGGGCCTGTCGGCTCTGAGGCGCGGGACTGGTTTGCGAGCGCGCGGCTGCGGTGTAGTACTCGAGCTCGCCGTCGCCGTTTACGGCGGCGACCAGCACGCCCCCGCTTCGCGCGGCCTCGATGTCGACGGAGCTGTCGAGGCGATGTCTGGGAGCGTCGGGTCCGAAGACTTCGGTCGGATCGATGAGTTCGGTTCCGGTGTCTGCTGCCCGGGCGATAGAAGCTGCCCGCAGGGTCTTGTAGGCATGGCGGGCGGTGTACTCGTCGACTGCGCGGTCGATGGTGGTGATCCAACGGTCAGGTCCGGCGTCGACAAGGAGACGCCAGACGCCGAGCATCGCTTCGTGCCCGGCGAGTTCGACCAGCCGAAGTCCATCCTGGATTGCCAGTTCTCCGGAGTCGATACGGGACTGGAGCTCGGCAGGCAGCTTCATCAGGGCCAGGCGCCGGGAGACGTGCGGCTGGCTGCACCCACTCTGGCGAGCGATCTGGCGCTGCGACAGGCCTGTCTTCAGGGCCTGCTGGAAGGATCGGGCCTCGTCCATCGGAGTCAGCGGGGCCCGGGCGACGTTATCGGTCCGCATGAACGTCAGCTGGGCGGCCGGGTCGTACGCCAGACCGTCGCGGCGGACCGTTACGGCAACCGTGGTGTCGCCGTCGTCGTTCGCGGCCTGGGTGAGGGCGGCCATGCGCCGGTGTCCCGAGAGGAGCACCCAGTCCTTTCCGGCCAGCGCGCCCGCGTGATCGGGCCAGAGCGCCACCACCGGCTCTGCCGGGATGACGACGGGAGCGATCAGGACGCCCAGGGCCTCGATCGAAGGCGTCAGCTCGTCTATGTCGCCCGGGTTGGTGCGCGGATGGGCCGGGTGTGAGGCGACCTGAGTAATCGGGACGATCCGGTATTCGAGTTCGGGGTCCGCCTTCAACTGCGTAGTCCCTTCGCTTGCCCACCGAGCGACGGAAGCGACGTCAGCGGGACGTCGACGTCGAGTGCCTGAAACCAGGGTGAGCCTTGAGCGCAAGGCCATCTTCGCTCGTTCGGGCCGTGAGCGACAGTAGCCAGTTCCGCAACGGAAACGGGCGGCCCGGGCCTGGTGCAGCGCGCGCAGAAGGTGTCAAGGCGATACCGCAGTATCACTCCGACCGTCGCTCGAGAGTCAGGCTCAACGCGCCGTTGACAACGTGCCTTGTGATTCCAAGGAGGTGGTGAGGGTCGGTCCTGCCGGCGTGAGCCGGCGGCTAGAACTGGCCACTACCACCGGACGCGGACCGGCCTGATTCTGGAGCCAGGCCGCCCAGGCCGTGCCTGACGACGAATGATGTGCGATTTGCGTGAGGCAACAGAGCCGAGGGGATTACTCATGAATCATCAGTCCAGTGTCACGGTGACCGGCATGCTCGCGGCCAGGGCGCAGGAGAGGCCCGACGCGACCGCGATCGAGCTTGTTGGTGTGGGAGGGCTCAGTTATGCGGCGTGGAATCAGCGGGCTCGCGCGGTCGGCCACGGCCTGATCAGCAGGGGTGTCCAGCCTGGTGACCGCGTAGTGGTCCGCGCTTCCAGTGACTGGATCGCGTTCGCGATCGGATACGTCGGGGTGCAAGCCGCTGGGGCGATCGCTGTGCCGGTGCTGGCGTCCAGTAGCGATGAGCACATCGCTCGCGTCTGTGCGGAGGCAGGGGCGGTCGGTGTCATCGGGGATGTTCCCGTGGGCGGGTGCCCAGGCTGGTCCGAGACGATCCACCAGATTGAGGCACACCAGCCGACCGGCCCGACCGGGGTGGAGGTAACTGGGGCGCACGACGCTGAGATCCTCTTTACCTCTGGAACGACCGGACGGCCCAAGGGTGTCGTGTCTACGCACGACAACCTCACGTACGCGATCCGGCAGCGTGGTGAAGACGTGTCCGTTGCGGAGGCGCCGGTGCGTACCGTCTTGCATGCGCTGCCGCCAGCGACGAACGCGGGGCAGAGCCTCATGGTGCAGACGCTCAGCCCGATGCCGCACACCATGATCGTGCTCGAGAAGTTCGACGCCGACGGCTTTCTGGGCATCGCACAGAAGGCCAGGCCGGACGATGTGGTGCTGGTCCCCGCCTTCGCGCTCGCGTTGCTCCGTGTCAAGGCGCGGTTCGACCTGAGCGGCGTGAGGCAGGTGCGAACCACGAGCGCGTCCATCTCGGCCGCGACGCTGGCCAGGCTCGCTGAGCTGTTCCCGGACGCGAGCGTCGTCAACATGTACACCTCGACCGAGAGCTGGCCCGCGCGCCTGCGGATGCGCTTCGATCCGGCTCGGCCGTTCTCGCTCGGCCGGGCCGGCGGCGGCAGTGAGGTGCGCATCGTCGACGAGCTCGGCGAGCCGGTCCCCTCAGGCGTGTCGGGGTCCGTGCAGCTCCGGGTGGACGGCGTGCGTCCGCGCCGGTACTGGAACGACACGGATGCGAGCGCGAGCGTCTTCCGGTCGGATCTGTGGGTCAGTACTGGCGACGTGGGTCGTCTGGACGATGAGGGGTACTTCTACCTGGAGGACCGCAGCGCCGACACGGTGAACGTCGGCGGGCGCAACGTGTCTACCCTCGCCGCGGAGGGCGTCCTCGAGGAACATCCTGACGTGGAAGAGGCGGCGGCGTTCGGTCTGCCGCATCCGACGCTCGGACAGTACCTGGTTGCCACGGTGATCGGCTCCGACGATCTCGACTCCGACCAGATTCGCTCCTTCGCCGCTGCGCGGTTGGGGGAGGCAGAGGCGCCCAAGCGTGTGGTCCGCGTCGAGCGGTTCCCCCGCAACGCCCTGGGCAAGGTCGTCAAGCGGGAGCTGATCGAGACCGTGTCCGTGCTGCTTGCGCAAGACAGCGGGCACGGCGAGCTGGCGACCGATACGGAACGCGCGGTGGCGGCTGTCTGGGGGCGGGTGCTGGATGCGGCTCCCGCCACGATCGGCCCGGACGCCGAGTGGCTGTCGCTCGGCGGATCGTCGCTCGAGGCGGCCGAGGTCGCGTTGCTCGTCGGTGACGAGCTCGGGCGCGACGTCCCCGAGCGAGTGCTGCACACGAACCCGACCCTGCGCGCCTACGCCGCGGCGGTGGACGCGGCGCCGCTCGCGAACGAGGGCCGCCTGCGGCCCATCAGCCGCGTCTCCCGCGGGGTAGCAGGATGAGCGAGCTGCACACCGCGACGCACTATCAACGTTCCCTCTACGACGCGACCGGCGGGCAGGCGTCCGGCGTCAACGTCGGCGCGGCCGTCCGGATGCGCGGCCCTGTCGACCCCGAACGCATCCGTATCGCGCTGGACGCGCTGACCGCCCGGCACGAGGCCTTGCGTACGACACTGACGCGGCAGGACATCACCGGCGCCCCACATCAGGTCATCGGCAGCCAACCTCCGTTGGAGCTTCGCGAGGTCAGCGTCCTCGACGCCGACGAGGATCAGCGGGAGCCGGCATGTGCCGCGCTCCTGCAGGCGGAGCTGCGGCGGCCGTTCGTGCTGAAGGACAGCCCCCTCGCTCGGGCACTGCTGGTGACCCTCGCTGACGACGACCGCGTGTTCGCCATGATCGCGCACCACGCGATCATGGACGGCTGGTCCGCCGGCGTGATTCGCGACGAGTTCCCCCACCTGTACGAGTACGGCACGAGCGCGACGCTTCCCCCGCCGGTGCTCCATCTCGCCGACTACGCCGCCTGGGAGGCCGAGCTGGCCGGCGACCCGGCAACACAGGAGCACTGGCGCGCGGCCCTGGCCGGCGCCCGCCCCCGCCTCGCCTTCGCGTCCGACGTGCCGGCGGTCGGCGCTGTCGCCCGCACCACACCACATCCGCTCCAGCTCGACCGCGGTCCGACGCTCGGCGCGTTGCACCCGCTCATGGTCGAGGAACAGGCGAGCCCGACTGCCGCCCTGCTGGCCGCGCTCGCGGCGTCCCTGAGCGATCACGTGACGAACGAGCGGATCACGTTCGGCGTCATGCGGTCGAACCGCCAACAGCGCGACGTCCGCGGCACCGTCGGGTTCCTCGCCGGCCACGTCCCGGTCACGGTGGACCTGTCCGGCGACCCCACGTGCGCGACGCTCGTCGGCCGTACGGCCGACGCCTACGACCGCGCGATATCGCGCCCGGCACCGGTCAGCGTGCTCCGCGCTGCACTGCCCGTCACCGGCCGTGGGCCCCTGTTCGACGTGTCGCTGAACTATGGCCACCAGCAGGCCCGCCACCAGGCGGGCGTGGTCGTCGAGGGTGCCGGGGTGACGTTCTCCCCGTTCGACCTCGCCCATGAGGAGCCAACGGACCACCCCTGGTGGGACGGGGCTTCGCTGCTGGACTTCCAGATCAGCTCCGATCCGGCCGGGAGGCTGTCGGGCACTCTGGTGGCCGATGCCCACATGTTTGGCGACTCGGAAGCGTCCGGGTTCGCCGGGCGTTTCGCCGCCGCACTGCGCAGGTTCGCCGATCGCCCCCGGGATCGCCTCAGTGATCTCGTCGCTGCGAAGGACCCAGCCCCGTGAGCGCGGGGACCACAGCGGCTGAGACGAGTGTGCTGCCGGTCACCTATCTCCAGCAGGAGTGGGTTGCGGCAGTCGGCGGGGACGAGTCCAACCACAACATCCCGCACGCGATCGAGATCACGGGACCGTTGGACCTCAATGATCTGTCCGCCGTACTGACGGCGCTGGTGCAACGCCACGAGACGATGCGCATGTCCTTCACCCGCACCAAGGGCAGGATCGCGCAGCAGGTCATCGCGCCGTTCGATCCCGAGTGGGGGTTCGAAGACCTCTCGCACCTGCCGCGACCGGCGCAGCGCGCCGCGCTCGAACAGCTCGCAGCAGAACGTTGCGAGCTGATGATCGACCTGTTCACACCGCCGCTGTGGTCGGCGGTCGTGGTCCGGATGGCCCCTGAACGCCACGTCTTGCTGACCATCTGGCACCATGCCGTGTTCGACGGATGGTCCAACGCGGTGCTCTTCCGCGACTTCCACCAGCTCTATCGCGCCCGGCTGGACCCCGGATACCCGCCTCCGCCCGCAGCGAAGATCCAAGCCGGCGACTACGCCGCACACGAGCGCGCCATCGGGCTCGGGAAGCATGCCGAGTTCTGGCGCGAGCAGTTCCCGGCCGATCCGCCGCGCCTCCCCGCCGAGCGCACCGCCCAGGGCGACCCGCTGTGGCTGCGGGCGCACCCGCTCCCGCGCGTAGGAGCGGACGCTGTCGGCCCGCTCCTCCGGCTCGGCGCGCAGCACGGCGCCAAACCCGGCAGTGCGATACGCGCCCTGGTCCTGGCGTCGCTCGCGCCCTACCTGGACGACGGCGTGATGATCGGGAGCGTCACCGCCAACCGGGATGCACCCGAGCTGACACATACGATCGGTCTCCTGAGCGACCACGTGCCCGTTCGGGTCGACCTGCGGGGCAACCCATCGTTCGGGGAGCTCGCGGCCCGCGTTCACGAGGCGACCAGACAGGCGCACATGCACCGCGTTCCGGTCGGGGTGCTGCGCCAAGAACTGCCCGTGGCGCTCCCGGGGGACCGCTCGTTGTTCGACCTGTCGATCAACTACATGCCGCATGCCCCCGCCAGAGCCGCGACGATCACGGCAGAGGACGGCGGCCACATCGGGATGCGGCTGCAGACGCTGCCCACCAACATGCTCCGGCCGAGGATGAGGTCGGCATTCAGCGGGGCCGTGAGTCTCGGCTTCCAGATCCGCCATTCGCACGACGGCCACGTCTCCGGCGACCTGTGGGCACATTCCCCGGCATTCACCACGAGCACAGTCGACCGGCTGTGCCGAGACCTCGGCCGTACCGCGCGGGAAGTGCTCTCCTTTCCTCAGCGCCGAATCCGGGACCTTGGCGTCCATGGGAGGGCCGAGGACTAGGGCCTGTCTGGGATTGGGTCAGCGTCGGCCGCTCCGGTCCAGGACGTCGAAGGGTGGCGGTCTCGTCCCGGCAAGCCTTTCGGGACGAGACCGCACGCTCAGGCCGGCCTGGAGGTCAGGTCATCCGGCGAGCTGTCGGCGCAGCACCTCGGCATCGTGCAGTGCGGACATGTGGATGAACCGTCCGTCACGCACCTGGTAGATGGCGTACTCGACGATCTCGAACGATGCCCCGGTGGGCGCGACCCCGAGCCACTCCTTGACGGGGGTGCCGGTGTTGATCAGGCGGGCGCCGATGCGGTCGCCGTCGAAGGCGAGCTCCTGCAGGTCCCAGTGGAAGTCGGGCACGGCCTCCGCGTCGGCGGTCAGGACGGCGACCACGTCGTCCCTGGCGCCGGGCTCGCTGTTCAGCGTGACCTTGTCGTTGATGAACTCGTCCATCCGGTCGAACTGGTGGGCGTTGAGCGCTTCGATGTAGCGCTCGTAGAACTCGCGCAGATCGATGTCAGACATGGGTGTCCTTTCCTGGTGCCACCCGAGCGGGCGGCGTTCGTATCTCGTGTGTCCGGCCTCCGCGCGTTGTGCCGGTGGCCGTGACACGTGCACCAACATCGACTGTCCGACTTTCATTCCGATCGGTACACAAGTGCGCCGGGACGTGCGCCGGCACCGACGAGGATCGAGTACCACGGGTGTGTCTCAGCCCGTACCAGGGAGTGATGCCGAACCGGGATCCGGCGTCCCACGATGACCGCGCACTGATCGGACCCGCGTCCGGCGGGCGCCGGCCACGTGGTCGGCGCGTACATCGACTCCTGGAGGAACTCCCATGTCCGACACCCTCGAATCCACACCGCAGCGCCGCTGGGGTCGGCGCCTGCTCGCTGTCGTCGCGGCGGTTCTCGCCGTCGCCCTGCTCGTCAGCGTCACGGTGCTGATGAAGGCATTCATCTTCAAGCCGGCCAACGGCCCGGACGCGTTCCGCGACGCTCCGGCGTCGGCCTCGTTGATGGTCGTCGCCGGCGCGAGCACGGTGCAGGGCACCATCAGCGCCGACTGGGTCAGCGGCCTGTACGAGCCCGGCACCGACGTCGTCAACGCCGGTATCAACGGGCACACCACCGCCGATCTCCTGGAGCGCCTGGACCGGGACGTCATCGAGCTGGACCCCGAGCGAGTGATCACCCTGGTCGGCACCAACGACATCCGGAACGATGTCGACCCCGCGCAGTCGCAGGAGAACATCTCCAAGATCCTGGACAAGCTGACCTCGGAGACGACGGCAGACATCGCTGTGATGTCGCTGCAGCCGCTGGGGGAGCAGCCCGACAGCGATCAGAACAGGCGAGTCCGGGAGTACAACGCGATGCTCAAGGGCGAGGCCGAGGAACGCGGGGTGGACTACCTCCCGCTGTTCGAGTCGCTGGAGCCGCTGCTCGACGGCGATGCGCCCGAGTTCTCGTTCCCGATCATCCAGACCGCCTTCGACAAGTTCCTGTTCGGCAAGACGTTCAACGAGATGTCGGCGAGCCACGACCTGCAGGTCACCGCCGACAACGTGCACCTCAACGAGCGGGGTGCCGCCGTCGCAGGCCGCCTCGCCGCCGGCTGGATGGAGCAGACCCGATGAGCGCCTCGGCCGTCACTGTCGCCGTGCGAGCCACTGCGGGCGTCCCGCCCGAGATCGCGTTTGAGCGGACCCGGGCGATCGACCCCGCCACCGTGTTCACCGGTCGTGGCGTCCTGCCCGCGGTTGTCGCCACCACCGAGGGACCCGGGCGCTGGTCGCGCACGGGGGCCACACGCGAGCTGGCCTTCTCCGACGGCGGCACGGCGCGTGAAGAGCTCACGACCTACCAGGCGGGCAGCCGCTACGCCTACGACGTCGCTCAGTTCACCAACGTGGTGCGGCTGCTGCTGTCCGGGATGCGGTGCGAGTGGCGCTTCACCGAGGACACGTCCGGGGTGACGGTCGTCGAGTGGGAGGTTGCTCTCCACCCGCTGTCGTATCGACACGGCATCGTGCGGCGGTTCTTCGCGCCTGCTTGGCGTCGCTACATGGACGACATCCTGGGCAGGACCATCGCCCGAATCGACAGCACTTCCGCCGGGAACGAGCACGTCCCGGACTGAGTCCGGCCCGAATGGCGGCTGCGCGCAGCGGCGGGTAGCCGCCATTCGGCGGCTGGACGGGTACGCGGCGGGGGCACCCGCGCTCGCCCCATACCGCGGTACTGGCCGCGATCAACCCAGGGGTGACGACCGCTTCACGGCGCGGACCATACGCTCAGGTCATGTCGCACGAACAGCCGAACGGAACAACGAAGCGCGCGCCGCTGCCTTTCTGGGCGCGGTGCGTCGTCGCCCTGTTCTGCTCCGCCCTGTACGCGATGGCGGTGCCCTACACGTCGGCGGTCTACGAGCTCGACCTCGCCGTAGCGTTCGGCATCGCGACGGTGCAGTGCGGGTCCCTCGTACTGGCCGTCCCGCGTCCACGCCTCGGCGCGGTCGTGCACCTGGCGTCCATCGCGGCGCTCGTGCTCGCCACCCGCGACAGCGACGCGGACCTGTGGCCGCTGCCCATCAGCGGCCTGGTCTCCCTCGGTGCCCTGGTGCTGCTGCTCGGCGTCCGGGAGAGGTGGACGGTCTCGTTCGGTACCTGGTGGGCGAGCGTCGCGCTGCTGGTGGCGCTCATCGTGCTGACGCCCGACCGCTACGCGGACCCCGACCAGTGGGGTACCAACCTCACGATCTACACGAGCTACACCATCCTGGTCCTCGGCGCCGCGATCGCCGTCGGACAGCGGCATCGGATCCGGGCAGAGCTGGCCAAGGCACGCAAGGACGTCGAGCAGGCCGAGGCGCAGCGCCTGCTGTTCGAGGAGCGGGCGCGGATCGCCCGGGAGCTGCACGACGTCGTCGCGCACAGCATGTCCCTCGTACACATTCAGGCCCTCTCCGCGCCTGCCCGGCTCGGCCCCACGCGCCCCGAGGTGGAGCGCGACTTCGAGGACATCGCCCGCTCCGCGGGCACCGCGCTCGCCGAGATGCGCCAGCTCCTCGGTGCCCTCCGACCCGGCGACGGCCGCGCCGACCTCGCCCCGCAACCGCAGATCCAGGACATCACCGACCTCGCGGCCGGGGCCGTTCGCGCCGGGATCCCGGTCCGCACCGACATCACGCCCGGTACCGCCGCGGCGTCACCGATTGCGCAGCTCACCGCGTACCGGATCGTCCAGGAGGCCCTGAGCAACGTCGCCCGGCACGCCCCCTCGGCATCGACAGAGGTACTGATCGAGGTGCGTGGCACGGCCCTGCACGTCACCGTACGCAATGGTCCGCCAACGGCCCAGGCCGGTGACACCCCGGCGAGCCCGGACCGCGGCGGGCACGGCCTTCGCGGAATGCGGGAACGGGTCAGCCTCCTCGGGGGCAGCCTGGAGACCGGCCCGGACCGGTCCGGCGGTTACTCGGTCGAGGCGATCCTGCCGTCCGCGATCATCGAACAGGCCGTCGGCCGGCCCGCCGAAGCTGAGGAGTCACGATGAGCATCCGTGTCCTGGTCGTCGATGACCAGCCGATGTTCCGGGCCGGCATGACCGCCCTGCTGGGCGCCGAGGACGGGATCTCTGTCGTCGGCGAGGCCGGCGACGGCGAGGAGGCCCTTGCCCGCAACCGGGTGCTCCACCCCGACGTGGTGCTCATGGACGTCCGCATGCCGAAGATGAACGGCATCGACGCGGCCCGCAAGCTGACCCGCCCGGCCGGCGCCGCGAACGTCCCCCGGGTGATCATGCTGACCACCTTCGACATCGACGAGTACGTCTACGCGGCCCTGGAAGCGGGGGCCAGCGGGTTCCTCCTCAAGGACGCCGGGGTCCGCGAGCTCGCCACCGCCGTCCAGGTCGTGGCGCGAGGGGACTCGCTGCTCGCACCGCAGGTCACCCGCCGGCTCATCGAGCAGTTCGTCGCGAGGAAACCTGACGGTCTGGTGCCGATGACGGTGTTCAACAGCCTCACTGATCGTGAGCGAGAGGTGTTCCTGCTCATCGCGACCGGCAGGTCGAACGCCGAGATCGGCCAGATCCTCTACATGGCCGAGCAGACCGCCAAGAGTCACGTCAGCCGCATCATGAGCAAGCTCCACCTCCGCGACCGCGTGCACGCGGTGATGCTCGGCTACGAGACGGGACTTGTCACACCGGGGTCCTCGGGACTCGCGGGCGACACGGCCTGAGCGCCTCCTCACCCGCACTCGCGGGGGAGGAGGCGCCGTTCGTCCGAGGGCGCTCGCGGCTGTCGATATCGCCAGTACCTGCGTACGGGGCACGTGCACCGGATGGGTGATGATCCGGGCCGGCCTGCCTTCCTACGTTCGGGCCACCGCCGGAACACGGCACAACCCGAACGAGGAGAATCATCATGCGCACCACGTCCCGCCGCCGGAAGGCGGCCACGATCAGCGTCAGCGTCGTGGCAGGCCTGGCCGTCGCCGCCGTCGGCTCCTACGCCGTCGTCCGGGCGATCCCCGCCGAGTTCCCGCTCGTCTACTCCGAGAAGATCGAGCCCGGCGTCACCCAGGGCGTCGACATCGCCGACCCGGCCACCGCCCTCACCTTCGCGCGGGTCGACGCCGGGTCAGGCCCGACCGTCCTGGCCGTCACCGAGTACTCGGGCGACAAGATCACCGGGGTCGACGTCAACGCGGCGGCCGGCACCACCTTCACCGAGCCGATCGCGGCCTTCAACGAGCTCGGCTACCGGGCGCTGCAGGACATCGCGACGAACGCCGCGCTGCCGCCGGTCACCGTGCCCGCCTCCGAGGTGCTCACGGCCATCGACACCCACACCGACCACATCGGCACGGGCACCAACTACGTCGAGCACCAGACCGAGGCGACGATCGAGGAGCCCTACCTGTTCCCGAAGATCGGCGCCCTCACCGACTCGAACGAGCCGCTGCCGGCCGGTGCGGGCGGCCTGCTGGACTACGAGGTCGAGCTCGGCCTGGTCGCGCTGAACGACATCACCGCCGAGACCGGTACGCCCGAGCACATGGGGCTGGTGCTCAGCAACGACTGGACCGACAGGGAGCTGCTCGTCAGCCAGATCGACGTCGACGACCTGGCCAGCGGCGCGGGCTTCACCAACGCCAAGAGCCAGCCCGGGTTCTTCAGCAGCGGCGACCTGTTCGTGATCCCCGCCGACTGGCAGTCGTACTACAAGGACCTGGAGCTCGACCTCTTCGTCAACGGCGACCTGCGCCAGCGCGCGCACCCTGCCGAGATGGTCTGGGACGCCCCGACCGTTATCGAAAAGGTCCTCACGATCGGCGGCCGCACCTGGGACAGCGACGGCCAGCAGATCCCGTTGACCCGCGAGGCCGGCGTGATCTCACAGGGCACCGTCATCCAGAGCGGCACCCCGGAGGGCGTGATCTATCGCGCCCCGGACACCCGGCAGCGGTTCCTCGGCTTCATGGAGTGGGCCGGCAGCCTCGGCACCAACGCCGAGAGCGTCGTCGCGTCCGCCCTGGACGTCTATGTGCGGGACGCGCACGAGGCAGGCGTCTACCTCCAGCCGGGGGACGAGATCGTCACCCGTGCCGAGGGCCTCGGCCAGATCTTCACCACCATCGTCCCTGGACCGCGCTCCGAGACCGAGTGAAGGCTCGCCACACCGGCACAGCCATGGCCCTTCCCAGCTTCGGCGGGGAAGGGCCATGGCCATGTGGCCAAGCGGCGGCGACGCTCGCTGCGCCGACGGCGGGGCGGGCTCGCCGAGCACATCTGTACCGGATGGTATGCTAGTGGAATGGGTGGTACACGTGGTGCTGTCATGGGACGTCCGCGAGAGTTCGACATCGACGTTGCCCTGGATCGCGCGCTGCGAGTGTTCTGGGCCCACGGTTACGAGGGGTCAAGTCTCATGGACCTCACCGGAGCCATGGGAATCACAAAGACGAGCATGTACGCCGCTTTCGGTAACAAGGAGCAGCTGTTCCGAAAGGCCTTGGACCTTTACACCGCTGGGCCCGCGTCCTATGCGTCGAGGGCCCTGGCGGAGCCGACCGCACGAGCGGTGGTCGACGCGTGGCTTCATGGAGCTGCCCGAGCCACGACCCTTCCAGACAGCCCGCACGGATGCCTGGGAGTACAGGCTGCGCTCGTGTCCGGTGAGGGCGGTCGGGGTGCGCATGATGTGCTCGTGGCTTGGCGTCAGGCCGGCGGCAGGATGCTCGAGGAGCGCTTTCGGCGGGCTGTCGAGGAGGGTGACCTTCCGGGTGGTGCGGATCCCGGGCGGCTTGCCCGTTACGTCATGTCCGTGGCGTTTGGCATCGCTGTCCAGGCTGCCACCGGCGTTGATCACGAACAGCTCGACGAAGTGGCCGACATGGCGCTTGAAGGTTGGCGCCCCTAGCAGAGCTGCCATGGCTACGTCGTCATCGCGAGCCGCTGCTGGGTTGCCCAGGCTTTCGCGGTCATGGCTACCGGGATCTCGGGGTCGAGCAGCCAGGCAGTCTCCAGGCCGTTGATGAAGGCGATGATCTCGATCGCCTTGAGGTGGGTATCGACGTCTCCGCGGATCTCGCCGCGATCTTGAGCGGCTGTGAGGACCGAACTGATCCGGTCAGCGGTCAGGTGGTACCGGCGGGCCAGCCGAGGGTGGAGGGCGCCGTCGTCGCCAAGGTTCTCGACAACCAGCACGGTATGCATGCCTACCGCGTGCGAATGGCTGGCCCAGCGGGTGACGTTGTATGCGATGGTATCGAGTATGCCGAGGCCTGAGTCGGCGTCTTGCCAAAGAACCGCGTCTTCTGCCTCGTCGCGCTGATCCAGCACCGCGTTGAGCAGTTCCTCCTTGCTCGGGTAGTGATAGAGAAGGCCGCTTTGTGATACTCCGGCCTCGGCGGCGATCTCCGCAAGATTGGTGCCGCGAGACCCGTTGTGCGCCACAAGTCGAGTAGCGGCATCGACGATCAGCTTCTTCCGGGCCTCGCCTTTTGCCGATACAGATTTCTTGACGCCGTCGGGCCTCTTTGCGACCTGGTGGTCGTCTCGTCGTCCCATACCTTTATCCTAACGTGGTTACTTGACGGCTCCTTGGAGGAGGGCTCTGACGAAGTGGCGCTGAAAGAAGAGAAATACGATCAGGGAAGGGGCGATGATGAGCAATGAACCGGCGCACAACAGTGCGATGTTGGTACCGTGTTCACCTTGGAAAGCGCCCAGGCCGCCGGCGACAGTACGCATCGTCGGATCATCGATGAGCACAAGCGGCAGCAGGTATTGATTCCAGGTCGCCAGAAAGAACAATATGGTGAGCGCCGACACGGCAGGCACTGCGAGCGGCAGCTGGATCTGCCGGAAGATCTGCCATGGGTTGGCGCCGTCGATCTTGGCCGCCTCTGTCAGGGCTGTCTCTGCCGTGAGAAAGCTTGATCGCATCCAGAACACTCCGAACGGCATGAGCAGCCCGATGAGAGGCAGGATGACGGCCCAGCGAGTGCCCAGCAGCCCCATGCTGCGAATGTTGTAGTAGAGGGGCGTGATGAGCGCCTCGAACGGGAGCGTCAGGCCGACGAGCAAGAGAGCGTTGACGAGTTTGCCGCCAGGTATGTTGAGCTGCGCGAGCCCGTACCCGGCCGCGGTGGCCATGGCGACGGCGGCAGGGACAACGCCCAGCACGATAAGGACGCTCGATCGGAAGAGCGCCGACAAGTTCGCAGCGGTCCAGGCGTCGACGAAGTTGTTCCATTGCGGATCCTCGGGCCAGGCGAGCCCGGGCGGGGTGCTGTTCTGCGGTGCGAGCGCCGCGGTCAGCATGCTGAGCAGGGGCAGGACCGCGAACAGCATGAGCGCCACGAGGATGACGGCGCGGGAGATGCCTTGGTGCACGGTCGACGAGCCGGCGCTCATTCGTGCCTCCCGATTCGTTGAATGGGCCAGATGACGAGCAGTACGAGTGCCGCGAGGAATACGGCGAGCGCTGAGGCTTGCCCGATCCGCTGTTCCAGGAAGGTGAGCCGGTAGATCTCCACACCCGGCACCATCGTCTGATAGCCCGGGCCGCCCTGGGTCGCGATCTGGACCACATCGAAGCTGGCCAGGGCCGCTATCGTGGTGATGGTTGCGCAGACGGCGATCTCTTGACGGAGCCCTGGAAGGGTGACCGCGAAGAACTCGGCGATGCGGCCGGCTCCGTCCAGGCGGGCCGCCTCATAGAGCGACGGGTCGATCTTGCCGATGCCGGACAGCAGTAGGACCGTGCAGAATCCGAGCGACAGCCAGAAGCCGATGACGCCGACGGCCGGCAGCGCGAACGTGAAATCTCCGAGCCACGCGCGCGTCAGGGACTCCAGGCCAACCGCTCGGAGGGCCTGGTTTACGAGACCTTCGGTGGAGAACATCCAGGTCCACGCGATGCCGGCCGCCACAGGCGGCAGCACTTGCGGGATGAACAACACGACCCGTGCCGCGGTGTTGAATGTTCCGACCCGGAGCTCTCGGATGAGGCTTGCTGTGACAAGCCCGAGGCTGACCGGAAGGGCGGTGTAGAAGATGATGAGGATGAATGCGTTGATGACCGATCCGAACAGCTCGGGTTCGGTGAAGATTGCCCTCCAGTTGTCCAGTCCCGCAGGCGTCGCGGGCCCGATGCCGTCCCATTTGTAGAACGAGAACTGCACTGACTGGCCCAGTGGGTAAAGCACGAACACGGAATACATGATCAGCGCAGGCGCTACCCACACCAGTCCAATCCACCGATGTGTTGGACGCCGTCGCCGAGCGGGAAGTGGGGGAGGTGGCGGCTCCTCCGAATTGAGGCTCGGCCTCACGGGAATCGACTTCATTGTCATGGTTTCACCTATTGCTCTGCGTCATTCTCGTAGCCGTCCTGGATGGCTGTGGAGAACTCAGCGGGGGTCGTCTTCCCACCCACGAGAAGCTGCGTCTGCGGGACCAGTGTGTTCGCGTGCATCGACGCGGTCGAGTTCGACATGAAGTCGACGAGGCCGTCGCTGTCCAGCAGCGCCTGAAAGGACTCGACGGTGCTGGCGACCAGGGATCCGGGCTCGGAGTCCGGCATGGGCGCGTCGGAGGGCCCGGCGGGTGGGAGGCCGAGAAGGTCCAGGGTGCTTTGGCGGGCGTCGGTATCCGTCTGGATGAAGTTCAGGAATGCGGCCGCCGCATCGCGTTGCTCGGACTTGGCGGGAATGGCCAGGACGCCGGCGGCGGTCATCGCGGTGAATGGGTCGCCGACCTCCTCGGGCGGGAAGAGGAAGAACCCGAACTCATCCTTGCCTGCGCCCTGAAGGGTTGGTGCCTGCCAGTTCCCGCTCGGGAAGAAGACACCCTCGCCTTCGGCGAACCTGGCGGGAGCCTGTGTCTGATCGATGCTGTTCACGTCCTCCGGCAGATATCCGTCCTCGCTCCAGCCCTTGAGCGTCGCGGCGGCGTCTACCAGTGCGGACGTGTCGATGGAGGCGCCCTGCTTGTTGTAGTTCCAGTCCTGGACCACCTGGGTGCTGCCCGCATAGTTCATCTGGAGGTTCTGGAGCGGATACGCCAGTCCTCCGTCCTTGCCGTTGACCATGATCGGCAGGAGACCAGCGTTCTTCGCCTTTTCCAGGCTGCTTTCAAAGGCGCTGAGCGTGGCCGGCGGCTCAGTCATTCCGATCTGAGCCGCGAGCGACTTGTTGTAGTACACGCCCGTCAGCCCGAATCCTGGCCCGGCGCCGTACAAGTGCCCGGTGCCACGCTGCCGTCCGTCATCAGCGACGCGAGTGGATGCGAACTGGGACTGCGGCCACTCGGTCCATCCGTACGCTTCGGCGTACGGATCGAGATTGGTGAGGAGGTGGTCCTTGACCAGGTTTCCGAAGGATGCGAGCCGGACCAGGTCGGGCACCTCGGTGCCGGATATCAGGCGAGGTACGTTCGTCGTCAGGTTGTTGAAGTCTTCGCCGGTCACCTGCACGGTGACATTGGGATGCTTGGTCTGGAAGGCGGCGCCGAGCTCCTCGTAGAGCGGTACATCGGGTGTTGACACAAGCACCTTGAGGGTGACCGGCGCATCACCGATGCTCGTGCTCACGGTTTCTGGCGTGTCGGAAAGGGGGCTCTGTGCGCCCGGGGCACCACAGGATGCCAGCAGGGCAGCAAGGATTGCTGGCAGCGCGATCCGATAGCTCGTTCGCCTGCTTGGCCGGGACGGAGTCTTGCTGGTACGCATGATGTCTCCTCAGGAGTGGTTCTCGGACGGCGTACGCAACGCCGTTCCGTGGTTGGTGAATGCTCGCCGTAATGCCGTGCCGGTCTTGTTCACGGCGTCTATCGCGTCTGCCATGACACCGAGCTTCTCGAAGAATCCGTGGATCTGACCGGCGTAGTCGTGGAGCTCGACGGGAACCTGATCCCGGCGCAGCCGGCTGGCATACTCGATGGCTTCCCCACGAAGAATGTCGTGCTCGGCGGTGATGATGATCGCCGGTGAAACGCTCGACAACGTCTTGGCGCGCGATGGCGAGACTGCGGGGGATCGCCGCATCAGCTCGTCAGGAACGTATGCGCCCCACAAGTACCCGATCCGTTCATGCGTGGTTCTGCCGTAGTCGCCCCACCCTGCGAAGTTCGAATACGACTCGACGAATCGCCGCTTGGCCGTGGTGTCCATGGTGCTGTCCAGTACCGGGTACACCAGTAGTTGCAGCGCCAGATCGACCTGAGAGTCTCTCGCTCTGAGGGCGGCTGCTGCCGCGAGATTGCCACCGGCGCTGTCGCCCCCAACCGCGACCCTGGAAAAGTTCCGTCGGGCCCAGTCGATCGCGCTCCATGTGTCGTCGAATGCCGCCGGAAACGGGTGCTCGGGTGCGAGCCTGTAGTCGATCGCGAGGACGGCGCATCCGGCACGGTTCGCGAGTGCTCGCGCGATGCCTTCGCAACTGTCCAGGTCGCCGAGCATCCAGCCGCCGCCATGGATCCAGACCAGAACGTCCTCTTCGTTGCCGCGCGGTCGGTAGAGCCTCGAGGGAACCCCTCCGGCGTCGACCGTCTCCACCGAGGCCACCTGTTCCAGCGGACCCTGAAATGCCAGTGCGTGCTCGCGGACCTGCTTCCGCAGCGCGGAGAGGTCGCGACCCCAGTAGTTCACCTGGGGTGCGAGGGACTCGATGTACCTGCGCACCTGCGCGCTTGGCACCGGGCCAATCGATGTTGTCGTCATAGAGCTCCTCCTTGAGCTTTTGGCCAGCAGCGTTGCCCGGCATCGGGCACGAGCGAACCACCCCTTCGTGGGCACTTTGGGCATGGCTGCGGAGCCTGCGGTCGTTCCAGCTGGCCGTTGACCAGGCAGCACGTGAGTGACGCGAACCCTTTTGCCATGCGATCGACAGGGTCCGTGCCGAGGTCGCTGGGTGAGCGGGCTGCGGCCGCTTCCGTCCGTTCGGGAGATGTTGCGACCCCAGTAGTTCGTACGGGGCGCGAGGGGCTCGAACTACCCGCGCACTTGCGTGCCGGGCACTGAGCCAATCGGTGTCTTCATGGAGCTCCTCCTTGAGCCCGATGCTGCGGGTTGCAGCACCACCATCAAAACCGACTGAGTGGTCAGTCTGTGCGTTGGAATTTACCTCGCCGCTGGCCAGGTGTCCAAGTCTCAGCGAGTGGTGTAACCGTTTCGTGATCCCGCTGGCTGGTTAGAAGGGGATTTCGCCAGTTCGTGCCAGTTGTCGACGCTCAGGTCGACGACTCCCAGCGGGAGCAGCACGGTGTACACCACGTTGCCTGATGCGATGCGACAGCTCACTGACCCCACCGGAACCAAGACACGGCGGAGCGGGCGCATGGCACAGTAGGCGAATGCCCGCGCCACGCATCGTGATCACCTACTGCACCCAGTGCCGCTGGCAGTTGCGTGCCCAGTGGTACGCCGGGGAACTGTTGCAGACGTTCTCGGACGAGATCGGCGAGGTGGCGATCGTGCCGGCCTCGGGTGGTGTGTTCCGGATCGAGGTCGGGGACGAGCGGGTGTGGAACCGCAAGCGCGACGGCGGGTTTCCTGAGATCACGGAGCTCAAGCGCCGCGTGCGGGACATCATCGCTCCGGGCAGATCCCTGGGGCACTCCGACAAGACGGACTGATCCGGCCGGGCGAGTGCAGCCGCCGAAGGTCCGCGAGATGGAAGCTCGCCTGGCCCAGCAGCGGATGATCACGCCGAGGAGTGGACCCGAACGGTCGGTGGCCGACAGGAAACCCCCTGTTCGGATCACGGTACGGACTTGGTCTCAACCTGCGACGGGTCCGGCGCGTGGATAGGAGCATGGAGACACTCTTGGGAAGACGGGTCGAGGTCCGCGTGGGCGGCCGGTCGCGGGACGAGGAGTTCGTCGAGTTCGTGGAGGCGGACGGCCCGTACCTGTTTCGGACGGCGTTCTTCCTGGTCGGCGAGCGTGCCCTGGCCGAGGACCTGGTCCAGGGCACCTTCGAGCGTGTCTATCGACGCTGGGACACGGCTCGGGCCGGCACCCCTCGCGCGTACGCGCGCAAGGTGCTGGTCAACCTCAGGACAGATGCGTGGCGTCGGACGCGGCTGACGGATGTCCCGGGTGACGACCAGCTTCCGGTTGCTCACGCGGAGGACCACGCCGCACAGGTCGCGCTCCGGGACGAGCTCGCCCGGGCGCTGGGGAGTCTCTCGCCGCAGCAGCGACGGGTCGTGGTGCTGCGGCACGTCCTCGATCTGCCGGAGGAGCAGGTCGCCCGCGAGATCGGGCGATCGGTCGGCACCGTCAAGGCCGCGAGCTCTCGGGGTCTCGAACGGCTTCGCTCGCTCCTGACCGCCGCTGCCCCGGAGACCGCGGACGAGCCGGTCTTCGACGGCCGCGAGACGCTGACCCGCAGCAAGGCCGCGGCAGCACGGCAGGCCCGTCGCAGCGCCGCGCTCAGCGCCGCCGCGGTCGCGGTGTGCGCGTTCATCGCCCTGGTCGTGCACGGTCCGGTCGGTGTCCCGGTGGTGGACGCCGTCACAGGTCCGGCACACCGCTGGCTGGTGGAGACCTTCCGCCTGCCCTCGGTCGACACCAGTCGTGATGACGGCCCGGTCCGGGACGACGACGCGGTGACCGGGCAGGACGACGCCGTCGGGCTGGGCGACCTCGCCATCCCGGAGATGGCGGTCTCCGACGCCGCCGCATGTGCCGGGCACGATCTCCCGACGCCGGACGCGACCAGGACCATCCCGGTCCCTGCGGACGCCCCGACCGGGGACTTCACCATCGTCCAGGCGCTTGACGCCGAAGACGCTCGCCCGGCTGTCGAGTGCGTCGACTACGTCCCCGAGCACAGGGTGAGCCTTGGCAGCCCTCCGGACGTGATGGTGGGGTCCGGGATCGGGTCGGACCCCAACGTTCCGTTCGCCGTCCGTCGCGACGGGACGCTGATCGCCGCACTGGCTCGGCCCGACGTCGGGCCCGGCTCCGCGCCGATCACCGCACTGGCGCGGCCCGCGGCCACCGGGTCGGCCGGCGAGTCCGCACTGGAGCACTGGCAGCTCACAGCAAGCTCGCCCGATTCCGACAGCGAGCCTCGCAGCTACGCCGGCGTCGGCAACCCTGTCCTCACCGACACGCATGCCGCCTGGACCGAGAGCTTCTCCGAGGGCGACCCGATAGTGGTCAAGACGCAGGGACCGGACGGCGAGGTCCGCGCCGTCGCGAGCTACCAGCCGGATCCCGCTCGGCAGGTCTGGAAGATCGCAGCAGGAGGGCGAACCCTGGCGATCTTGCACGTCACGGACGAAAATCTCACGGACCCGGACAGGTGCGCGGGGCGCGTCGACCTGGTCGACCTGGGCGCACCCGACACCGACGTCGTCCGCGACGTGGTCACGGACGTCTGCGCCATCTCAAACGGTGACGACGGAGTCGTCGTGTCTCGCAATCCTGCTGAGGGGCCCAGCACGATCGGACTGCTCTCGGCGGGCTCCGGCCTGCGCGACCTCGTGCGGCTCGACCAGAACACGGCGTGGAACCACTACGCGTACCTGTCCGGAGACACGCTGTTGTTCGAGTCGGGCCAGTGGATCGTGGCGCTCGACACGGACTCGCGCGACGCCACGGTAGTCCGTGAGGATGCCTCGTGGCCGGTCAGCGCGTTCGACGACGGCATCCTGTGGGCCGACGGCGAGAACATCTACTTCCTGCGGCTGGACCCACGAGACGGAGTCGCCGTGCCCGCCCTGACCAGGCTCGGGCCCGGACCAAACGAGGACGGGATCGCCTGGCTGGACGTCGCCGCTGCTGCGAACCGTGTCGTCTGGATCGAGCACGCCAGCGCCGAGCTGGAAGGTTTCCAGGAGCAGGACTCCTGGAGCTACGACGAGCTGCACCAGACGGTGATGTACGTACGGACGTCGTGGTGACGCCGGGAGCGGACACCCCGTCGGGTCAGCGCCGTCCTAACAGTCGTCTCAGGTTCGCTCGGTATGAAGTGAGACATGATCTCTGTGCTCGTGGTGGACGCCCAGCCGCTGCAGCGCTTCGGCTTTCGCATGCTGCTGGAGAGCAATCACGACACGGAGATCGTCGGCGAGGCCGAGAACGGCGCCGAGGCCGTTCGGTGGACCACCGAGCTGCATCCCGACGTGGTGTTGATGGGCATCCGCATGCCGGGCGTCGACGGGATCGAGGCCACCCGGCGCATCGTCGCCGCAGGTGGGCGTTCGCGGATCCTGGTGCTGACGACGTTCGACGTGGACCGGTATGCGCTCGCCGCACTGCGGGCCGGGGCGAACGGTTTCCTGCTGAAGGACACCCGCCCGGAGGAGCTGCTCGCCGGCATCCGGGCCGTCGCTTGGACAAGCGCTCGGCGAGGTGGACTTCGCGGCCGAGATCTACGAGTACTACGCCGACCACGCCGCGGGTCTCCTGGCCGACGAACCCATCGAGCTCTCCACGGGCACCGGGACCGCCGTGATCCGCAAGGCCGGCATCGGCGTACTGCTTGGCGTCATGCCCTGGAACTTTCCCTATTACCAGGTCGCGCGGTTCGCGGGACCGAACATCGTTGCGGGCAACACGATCGTGCTCAAGCACGCCCCGCAATGCCCCGAGTCGGCTGCGGCGATCGCGGAGATCTTCGACCTGGCGGCCGCCGAGTCCGCCGCCCCGGCCGGCATCTACCGCAACATCTACGCCACGAACGAGCAGATCGCGCAGGTGGTCGGTGACTCCCGGATCCAGGGCGTCTCGGTCACCGGCTCGGAGCGCGCCGGGTCGGCCGTGGCCGAGCTGGCGGGGCGCCACCTCAAGAAGGTCGTCCTGGAGCTCGGCGGCTCGGACCCGTTCATCCTGCTCTCGACCGACGACCTCGACGCCGCGGTCGCCGATGCCGTCGCGGCCCGCCTGGACAACAACGGGCAGTCCTGCAACGCCGCCAAGCGCTTCATCGTGATCGACGACCTCTACGACGAGTTCGCGGCACGGATCACGAGCAAGCTGGCCGCCGTCACCGTCGGCAGCCCTCTCGACGAGGCCACCGAGCTGGGTCCGCTCTCGTCCGCCGCGGCAGCCGACCGCCTCGATGCCCAGATCGAGCGCGCCGTCCAGCAGGGCGCGACGGCGTTGCTGCGATCGGGCGCCGCCTGCTCGCGCAGGCAGCCGACACGGTGCTGCGCACCTCGATGGAGCTCGGCGGAAACGCCCCGTTTCTCGTCTTCGACGACGCCGACCTCGACGCGGCAGTCGACGGCGCCATGCTCGCCAAGTTCCGCAACATGGGTCAGGCGTGCACGGCCGCGAACCGCTTCATCGTCCATGAGGACGTGGCCGACGACCTCACGGCCCAGGTCGTCGAACGGGTGCGTTCGCTCACCGTCGGACCCGGCACGGACCCGGAGTCGCGTATCGGGCCGCTCATCGACGAGCGCGCCGTGCTGAGAACGGCAGAACTCGTCACGGATGCGATCGATCGCGGGGCTCGGCTGCTGACGGGCGGATCACGGGTTGAGGGACCTGGCACCTTCTTCCTGCCGACGGTCCTGGCGGATGTGCCGGCCGATGCCCGCCTGTCCCGCGAGGAGATCTTCGCCCCCGTACTCGCCGTCACCACGGTCGCATCGGAACAGGATGCAGTCCGGGCGGCCAACGACACCGAGTACGGCCTGGTCGCCTATGCCTACACACGCGACCTAGACCGGGCCCATCGCCTCATGAAGGCCCTGGACACGGGCATGCTCGGCATCAACACCGGCCTCGTGTCCGATGCTGCCGCGCCGTTCGGCGGAGTCAAGCAGTCGGGTCTCGGCCGCGAGGGCTCGTTCGAGGGCATCTACGAGTACCTGGAGACGCGCTACGCACTCATCTCATGACGCGTTTCTCTACCCAAGCGGCCAGCGGCTACTAAGACCGCGTTATCGGGGCATCCACCTAGGCGCAACCATGAACCCGAACTCGCTTACCGGATAAATGCGTCCGTACCGCACCGGTTACAGGTCAGCGCGCGCCCTATTGGAAGAGTATGGTCGGGCTTGCCACGGAAATCCTTGGAGGAGCCATGAGCATTCTTGTCCGATTCACCCCCACCAACCTGACGAAAGAGAAGTACCAGGAGTCAGTCCGGCTGCTTGAGGAAGCGGGCTTGTGGCCTCATCCGGACGGCCTCGAGATCCACGTCTTCTTCGGATCGGAAGGAAGCCTGCGTGTTAGCGAAATCTGGGACTCCCAGGAACAGTTCGGCGCGTTTGGCGCGCAGCTGCTGCCGATCCTGAATGAGATCGGAATCGAGTTTTCGGGGGATCCGGAGATTTTCGAGGTTCACAATATCTCCAAGCGTTAAACCTCGGTCCCGATGGCCTGTATCACGCGCAACTCATCGAAGCGGAGTACGAATCGAACAGGTAGGTACTGTTCCCCCCGCCAGATCGTTTGGCATCAGCTCACCGACGCCAAGGTGATCAACGATGTGGGACAGTTGAGAACTGACTTGGAGCGCGATCTCCTCTTCGTGAGCCGCGAGATTGTCGAATCCTTCGGCGCCGGCGAGGAACTACGCCAAGGGCGACGGGCGCATGAAGGCCCCGACGTTCTCATACCCCCGCCACTCGCAGTGCGTACACGCGACAGCCTGCGAGATCCAGGAGTTCGTGCCATAAGCCATTAACTCGATTCCGAGCGCCGGATTGCCGCCATGCCACTCGTTGGGATCTGGTGCGTCAGGCTCATGCGAGCCACCGCCTTCTCCGTACGGACGGACCGGTTGTTCTCCCGGCGGTTATCCCTCGGACGCAAGTCGCGCAGAAGTGCGGGACCCGATACGTGCTCTTGAAAACATTCTGTGACCGGAACGTACCGTCCGCATCAAGAAGACGCGGCAGAGAGGGCGAACTCACGTTCCCTGGCACGGCGCGAGTCAGAGGATGTGGGATAGGCCCGGCACCTTCTTGATCAGGAACCAGGCCAGGGCGAACGAGCCGATGACCGATACCCTGTTGGCATGCGCCCGGCGACACAACGGCTCGCCGCGGTCGACGAGGCGAACCTTGTGCTCGACCACGCCGGCCAGGTCAACGTCTTCCTCGTCGCCGGCCTTCTCTCCCAGGGCGGGTTCATCAGTCCCGACGGCACCGCTGACCTTGCGACGCTGCGTTCCGCGCTCGGCAAGCGAATCACCGAGCTGCCACCGCTCCGCAAGGTCCCCGTCGCCACCGGTCGCGGGCATAGCTGGCAGGAGATGTCGCCGGACCTCGAACACCACATTCGGCTGACCGCGACCGTGGATGGCCTCAGGGGCCTCGAACGGCTGTGCGGTGAGCTGATGGGGGTGCCACTACGACTCGACCGTCCGCTCTGGGAGATCTTGGTCGTGCCCGGCGTCGGTCCCGGACAGATCGGGGTCGTGCTCCGCATCCACCACGCGGTTGCGGATGGAATGGCCGCGGTGGCGATCGCGCAGCAGCTTTTCGATGCCTCGGAGCCTGGACCGACCTTCGCGTGGAGGCTTGCGGCTTCACAGTCCGGGCCGAGCGTGGAACCGGGTCCACGCGACCTGCGGCGGTTCTTCCGGATGCTCGGCTACGCTCTGCGCCGCATCCGGAAGGCGCTCACCGGTCGTGAGGTGGGGTCCACGGTGCTGCTCGGCGAGCGCAGTCCGCGCCGCGGCGTCGCCTTCGTGGACGTGGACCTCGCAGCGCTCGAGGCGCGTGTGCGACCGTTCGGCGCGACCGTAAATGACGCGCTGCTCGCGTCGGTCGCTTCAGGCTACCGGGCGACGCTGCCAGCAGCCGGTGAGCAGGTCCCTGCACGTCTGCCCGTGTCGGTGCCGGTCGCGCTGCGGCGCCACGGCACATCGGCCAACCAGGTCGGGGTGATGCTCGTGCGGCTGCCACTCGACGTGTCGGCCCCCGACGATCGCCTTCGGCTGATCGCGGAGCAGACCCGAGCGGAGAAGGTCCAGGCGCGGGAGCAGGGCACGCTCGAGCTCATGCGCGGCCCGGTCGGGGCGCGGATCATGGACCGCATCGCGCGGCGGCAGCACCTCGTCGGCGGGTTCGTCACCAACGTGCCGGGTCCGGCGGGCATACTCCGCCTCGCGGGCGCTCCCGTCGTGGCGATCTGGCCGGTTGCGGTTCTCGCCGCGAACGTCCGGCTGGGCGTCGCGGCGGTCTCGTATGCCGGTCGGCTCTCCTGCAGCGTCCACTTCGACGCGGCGAATGTGCCCGGTGACGTCTTCGCGCGCACCATGAGCGAAGAGCTGGCGCGCCTCAGCGCGTGACGGGTGCGCGCTCGCCCGCTTGCGGATGCACCGCTGCACCTGCGCCGTCATGAGCCAGGCGTACGGAGGCTCATCGCGCCATCGAAGTGGCGCGGCGGCGCAACCCGCGGAGCATGCCGCGAGACATCACGAAGTCGGCGGGGATGATCACGAGGTTCGCGCCGGCCGTGAGCCACCAGGGGTGTGTTCGGGCGCGCCACCGGAACATCAACCGAGTGGCGCGTCCGTCGTCGACCGGCGTGAGCTGGAAGCTCCAGGTCCAGTGCAGCTGTGCCAGTCTGCGCTGTCGCCATGCGAGGGGCAGGTGCGTGGTCGACTCGAGGAGCAGCCGCCGACCTGGCTCGACCTCACGGACCACGAACCCGCACTCGGTCTCCGGCGCGCCGTCTGGGACGAAATCACCGACTTCGAGGGTCTGGTAGCTGTCGAGGATTCGCTGGGCGCTCAGCCAGTTGTCAGGGAACAGGAGCAGGTCGACCCATCGTGGTGTGTACCAGCCGCCACGATGCCACCCAACCTGCACCAACCACGGCCAGATGCTGTGGGGCGCCGCAGGAACGCTGGCCGCATGCGTGGCGCCGACCTGAGGATGTTGCACGAGTTCGTCGCCGGGCATCATCGCCCTGCGCTCCGCCGCGGTCGACCCGTACGTGCGACCGAGCCACTGCAGCGCCAGATAGCCGGCCACCAGCGACATGACGAGCGCCATCGTGCGGGAGCGATGTGCTGACATGCGCCGATCCTCGCTTCTTCCAGGTCGCGATCCAGAACCCTCGGAGCTCATCTCCGTAGCAAACCGCCGTGGCGAGGTCGCCGCAACCGAACGGTTGGGCGTCACACCGTGGGCCCTGGAGAAAGGTTCGGTGGGTGCGAATTGCGGCCACGGAGGGTCAGGGGCGCGCTGTCGAGCCTCGCGCGCCGGAGGGCTGACCTGGCCCGTCACGTCTGGGAAAGAACATGGTCCGGGCGACGCCGGCGGTCAGGGACGCGAAGGTGACGGCCATCAGGATCCCGGCCACGACATAGAGGGCCGCGACCAACGGAATCGGGCTGCGTTCGTCGATGAACGGCGACGGGGCGAATGTCCAGAGGATCGAGACCGCCCATGCACCAGCGTTCACCGGAACCCACCGGAACGTACGTGGCCGAGCGAGCACGAGCCACTGTGCGACCGGGATGCTCGCCAGGAGTGCGATCCCGCCGACCCCTGTCATGATCAGCGCCACGGGTGAGCCGAGGTCGAGGCCAACGGTGCTGGGCAGCATCCCGAGTGCCCAGGCGATCGCGGCTGCAAGCGCGGTAGCGGCAATCCACCGCCACGCGACCGGGCGCCCCTCGCGCATGCCGAGGTACTGCCCGAGCGCGAGTGCCGCGCCCTCGAATGCGCCGCCGACTATCACGAGCGCCAGCTGGCCCGGACCAACGATCCCGCCGACGATCGTGAGGACCGCCACGGTGGTGGCGATCGCGAAGCCGACTCCCTCGCCGGCCGAGACCGCCAAGATCCACCGGCCCCGATCCCATCGCTCCAACCGGCGCTGGTCCGCCCCGGATGGCTCGGCCGGTGCGCGCATGGCTCGCTCAGACCCCGGCCGGCGTCGGGCGCTCGGCGCGCTCCCGGATGCCGCGGAGCATTCGCTTCGACATGAAGAAGCTCACCATCTCGACAGGCTCGGCGAGCGCGGCCGAACGGCCCACGTGGCTGCGATCGCAGCCGCCCCAGCGACAGTGCCGAGCGCCGACCACTGTCCCGCAGTCATGTCGTCTGTCGCTTGATCACGGCCTGGCCGAGCGAGCGGCCCCACTCGCGAGCCCTGTCGAGCTCGCCGTCCACGAGTACGTTCTTCGTGGTCACGAGGAAGCACTCGGAGTCGGCAACCGGACGTGAATGGAGGCGGCGGATCCGCCGCTCGATCCCCGCCGACGCATCGCCGGCGAAGATGCGTGGGATGTCCACGCGTGTGCCGAAGGCGACCCAACCGGCCGGCGCGGTCGAGAGAGACTCGATCCACTCCCGCACCCCGGACTTGGACGCGTCGGGCTCGAGGTCCAGATGCTGTTCCGGATCAGCCGCCCACTTCGCCGCCTCCTCCCGAGAAGACGCCTGTGGCAGGGTGTGCGCGTGGGTGGGCGCACCGATCACCACCAGGTCGACCGCCAGATCGGGCCCCGCCGACGCCGGTTCCACGCGGACATCGGTGAAGTCCGAGAGGCCGTCGCCGATCGCCTGAGCGATCTGGCGGGTGTTCCCGAACATCGATTCATAGAGCACGATCGCAGTCATCACGTATCCCTTCCGATGCAGACCTTTTCACGCCGTTCCCGCCGCCCGGACCGGGTTCAGTCCTCGCTCGAGACGACAACCTTCAGCGCCTCCTCGTCCGCGGCGCGGGAGAAGGTGTCGTAGGCCTGGTCCCACTGGTCGAACGTGAACCGGTGAGTCACGAACTTCTCCGGCGCGATCCGCCCGGCCTGGATGTCCTCGAGCAGCCGCGGCGCGGTCGTGGCGTTCACGAGCCCCGTCGTGATCGTGATGTTGTTGATCCAGTCCCGGTCGATGGGGAGGGTCACCGGCTTGCCGTGCACGCCGACGTTGGCGACCCGCCCGCCGGGACGGATGGCGTCGAGACAGAGAGCGAAGGTCGCGGGGATGCCGACGGCCTCGATCGCTACGTCGACACCCTTCCCGCCTGGGCCGAAGGCCTTGAGCTGGTCGAGCGCGTCGGGGCCGGCCTCCACGGTGTCCGTGGCCCCGAAGTCGCGGGCGGCCATGAGGCGGAACGGGTTGCCGTCGACGGCGATCACTTTCGCGGCGCCGCTGGAGCGAGCGGTCATGACGGCCGCGAGGCCGACCGGCCCGACCCCCACGACGGCGACGATGTCACCGTCCTTGACCTCTCCGTACTGCACGCCGATCTCGAACCCGGTCGGCAGGATGTCGGAGAGCATCGCGCCCTGCTCGGCGGTGACGCCTTCGGGCAGCGGGATGAGCCCGTTGTCGGCGAACGGCACGCGGACGTACTCGGCCTGGGTGCCGTCGATGAGGTGGCCGAAGATCCAGCCGATGCCGCCCAGGGTCTCGCAGTGCGAGGTCAGGCCCCGCCTGCAGTAGTCGCAGTTCATGCACTTGCTGATGCAGGAGATGATCACGCGGTCGCCGACCTTGACCTTGGTACAGGCGTCGCCCACCTCGGTCACGACCCCGACGCCCTCGTGGCCGAGGATCCGGCCGTCGGTGACCGCGGGCACGTCGCCCTTGAGGATGTGCAGGTCGGTGCCGCAGATCGTGGTGGTGTCGACTTTGACGACCGCGTCCGGCGGGTCCCGCAGTGCCGGGTCCGGGACGTCCTCCCAGGACTTCTGGCCGGGTCCGTGGTACACAACAGCCTTCATGGCAGTCCCCTCCGTCATGGCGGCTCGACTGACGCCGGTGGAGGAGTCGGCGCTCAACGTCGTGAACCGCTCGTGATCCCGATTCTAGGCCGCGGCTGTCCCGGAATCAGGAGCTGCGGTAGTTGCGCGGCGAGGCTTGTCCGCGGGCCGAACGGGCCGCAGCCGGGGGCCGTGCACGTGATGGCCTCAGCGATCCGTGTGGTTCACCAAGTGGAGTCGCCGCGGATCATCGCGTCGGAACCGCCGTCGACGAAGATGACCTGGCCGCAGACGTGGGAGTTCTTCTCGCCGACCAGCCAGGCCAGGAGGTGGGCGGGGACCTCTGGTTGCATGAAGCCGTTCAGAGGCATCGGCACCATCGCGGAGATCGCTGCACGCTGGACCTTGGTCCCGATCATGCCCGCCACCATCGGCGTCTCGACGATGCCCGGTGCGATGGCATTGAGAGGGATTCCCGCGTCCGCCCACCGGGGTCCAGTGGCTTCCCGGCGGATCCAGCGGCATAGTGCAACCTTGCTGCTGGCGTAGATCAGGCCCGCCTGGTCTGCCTCTACGAGCTTGGTCACGCGGTCCAGGGCGGCGGGTTCGTCACCGGCCAAGCAGAGGTCGACCAGTTCGGCGTCGGACGGCAGGAGGCTGGCCATGGAGGCGGTAGCCACCGCGCGCGGCGCCTGCGAGCCGGCCAGCAAGGGCTGCAGCCCGTCCAGGGTGGCCACGGTGCCGAAGAAGTTCACCGCGACATCGCGCGGGGTCTGGTGGGCCACGCCGGCGTTGGCGACGACGCCGTCGACGTAGCGGCGACGCGACCGCACCCGGTCCACCATCTCCTCTCGACCACTCGGGGTGGACAGGTCGGCTTCAATCTCCGCGTCGTGGAGGTCCACGCCGATGACGCGATCCCCGCGCTGCTCCAGGAGCCGCAGGGTGGCCAGACCGATTCCGGAGGCGGAGCCGGTGACGACGATGGTGCGCATGATGTCCTCCGTGCCCTGTGTAGGTTGGCGCTCGGCACGATGCCGGGCAATTTCACGCTAGGCAGCGGGAGCGGGCCGGGCCATGTGCCGTCCGTCCTGAGGTGCCGGGGCCTTGGTCCCTGGTGCGGCGGCCCTCAGGAGCGGACGCTGAAAGTCACGCTCTCTACCGGAACCCGCGGGGGAGAGGACCGATCGACAGGAGCACCGCCATGACTCACACGTGGAACGTCACAATCCAGCTCTTCGACGCCGACGACATTGAGCGTGACGGCACGCTGACCGCCGCCCACGCCGTGCTGACCACGTCCAGCGGCACCTCGCTTGAGGGCCACGGGCGCGCCCGTCGCAACCCGAGCGACCCGGAGGTCCCCGAGATCGGTGAAGAGCTCGCCGCGGCCCGGGCACTGCGTGAGCTGGCCGACCGGCTGCTGCGGGCGACGTCGGACGACATAGCGGAGATCGAGCACGGTCCAGTTCACCTGCACCCGTGATTCGTGCGCGTGGCCGCGGTGTGAGACGTTCACCGCGTCTACGACCGGGCCGGGCCAGATCGAGTCCAGCGGGCTGTGCTACACCGACATCAGCCTCGTTCGACCAGGCCCTCGGCTTGCTGCGGCGTGGAGAACGGCGGGTACCGGTCGGTGCCCGCGGCGGAGTACGCGTAGAACGAGACTCGCCAGGTCCAGCGCAGCACGCCGACGTTGAAGTCGAACACAGGCCGCGGGTAGCGGCCGGTAAACAGGATCGCGAAGAACGCGAACACCGTCAGGACACCGAAGGCGGTCCAGAGGAACGCCAGGACGACGTAGTGCGGGATGGCCAGCAGCCACTTGACGAGCCAGAGCCACCTGTTCAGGCCGCTGTCGAGGGCGGCATCCACGCGCAGTGGGTAGGGTTCGTCACTCATAGGTCGAGCCTCACCCGTTCGTGCCGGACGCCGCATGAGGCGTTGGCCCCTATATGCCGGTGACTTCTGGCCCTGTCGAGGAGTGCCACGCGGATGCGAGGCTCGGCGCATGGCACGGAGCAGCGAGCACAGGACCAGCGGGTACACCGGCCGAACGAGGTCGGGGCGGCCGGCGTGGCGTCGCGGCCCGCTCGTGGCGGCCCTGACAGGGCTGGCGGGCGCGGTCGCGTACGTGCGATGGGTCAAGCCGGGTCACGACCGCTGGGGGGCGACCGACGAGGACGTCGCGGCGATGCTGCCCGGTGACGACCTCGTTCCGGAGCCGGCGACACAGGTCACCCGAGCGATCACGATCGATGCGCCACCGCAGGACGTGTGGCCGTGGGTGGTGCAGATCGGCGCGGACCGGGGAGGGTTCTACAGCTACACCTGGCTGGAGAACCTGTTCGGCCTGAAGGTCCGTAACGCTCAGAGGATCGTGCCGGAGTGGCAGGAGCTGCGGGTCGGCGATGTCGTGCGCGCGACCCGGGACCGCGGCGGCGGGTGGTACGTCATGGGCCTCGAGCCCGGCGAGGCGCTCGTGCTGCAGCTCGCCGACCTGGAGGCCGGGCGGCCCGCCCGCCGCGAAGACCCCGCCGGCTGGGAGTTTCTCTGGACCATCGCGCTCCGGGAGACCAAGGATGGACGCACCCGTCTGCTCCTGCGCGAGCGTGTCGCCTTCCGCAACCAGCTCGTGGGGCGCCTGACGGCGCCGGTCGGTGAGGTCAGCTACCTGATGTCGCGACGCATGCTGTTCGGGATCAAGGTCTGCGCCGAGGGCCGGGCCTCCGGTACCGGGGCGGCGCCGACAGAGGGCTCCTAGCGGCGGGTCCCGGCGTCCGCCTCGGGGGTGTCTCGCGCTCGTCACCGGCAGCTACTCGCCGTCGGGCGAGGTCACCAGTGGTGTGGACCTGCGGGGCGTGTGCTTCGGCATCGAGCTGTACCCCAGCCGCATGAGCATCTGCGGTGCCCCGTCCAGCGACAGGGCCCGGCGCAGGTCGTGCCGGGTGGTCGGGTTCTCCAGCACCGTGGTCGCGAACGACGCGTGGACGAAGTACGTCGTGGCGACCAGCAGCACGTGCTCCAGCGCCTCGCCCGCCGCGACCCAGTCGCGCGGGGCGTCACCGGTGGTGGTGAGGACGGCCAGGGTCGAGTGGTGTTCGAACAGCGCGCTGCCCGCGCTGGCCAGTCCGCGCGGGCCGCCGGGTGGCCTGCGCGATCGGCGATCTTTGCCCCGGACTCGCGGGACTTGCGCCCCTACGGACCGGGCGGCGGGGCTTCGAGACTCGAGCCATGAGCGAACGAGTAGTGATTCTCGGTCGGACCGGGGAGGGCCAGCGGCACCCGCCTGGAGTGGTGCGTACCGCTCGACGACGCGTGACGCCGTCCGGTCCGACCGGCGTCGGCAGGCGAGAGGTACTACTCGTGCACCACGATCACCGTGGCGGGCGACCGGCGGAGCACTCCGTCCGAGATCGAGTACCGGATGCGTCCGACCACCGGTGAGTGCGGCTGCCCGCCCACGACCACGAGATCCTCCGGGCCGACGTCGTCCAGGAGCGCTTCGACCGGGTTCGCGGTGCGGAATCTGACCGTGGCGGCGACGGCGGGGTACTTCCCGGACCACCGCGCCACCTGATGCTGAACACCCTCGCGCTCGGCGGTGCCCTGCTGTGGTTCCGGCCCGGTGAGGTCGACGTCCATGAGCGGGTCGGGTTTCAGGACGTGCACGACCTCGAGCGGGCACGACCGCTGCTGCGCCTCCGCGAACGCGACGTCGAGCTGAGGGTCGGCGTTGCCGCGGCTCACGCCGACCACCACACGGCGTGGGTCGCCGGCGCGGGCGCCGGCGGGGACCACGGCCACCGGGCCGTGCGCCGACGCCGCGAGCGCGCCGGACACAGAGCCGAGCACGGTGCGCCCCCGGGCAGCGAGACCGCGCCTGCCGACTACGACGAGGTCGCTCGACGTCGATCTTCGCGCCAGCATGTCCACGGGATCGCCCAGCACGACTCGCTGGTCGACCTGATATCCGCCGGGCCGCGCGCCGTCGAGCCGGGCGACGGCCTGCTCGACGGCGTCGCGCGCGTCCGCTGCCAGGTCCGTGCCGTCGATCCCCACGACCCCGTACCTGCTCGACGGCACGGTGGCGTAGGCGCCCAGCACGGTGAGCCGCGCCGAGTGCCGGTCCGCCGTGAGCGCCGCCCAGTCGACGGCGGCCATGCTCTCGGCGGATCCGTCGACCCCGACGACGATGCCGTCGTACCACTGGCTGCGCATGATGGTCTCCCTCGCTCCGCGGGCCTGAGGACAGCCCGCGATCCCAGCGGACCACGGCGCCCTGAGCGGACGACAGGGCGGGAGGACCTGGGTGATCTGCCGAAAGGCCCGCGCCCCGGGGTACGGAAGTCCCTGGCCTCGTCCCGGCGTTCGAGCGACGCTGGGAGGGATCGGAGGGACCTACGTCCGTCAGGAAGGGCGTATCGGGCTGGGCTCAGCGGGCGATGTAGCCACCGTCAACGTAGAGCTCGGCGCCGGTGACGAAGGACGCGTCGTCGCTCGCGAGATAGGCCACCGCGGCCGCGACCTCCTCCGGCGGGCGGAGCCGCCTCATCGGCGTCAGGTCGATCATGGCCGTCTCGAACTCGGTGCCTCTGGCGACGTCGAGGATCGGCGTGTCGATGATCCCCGGGTGGATCGAGTTGACCCGGACCCCGGCCGTCGCCCAGGCCAGCGCCACGTTCTTGGTGAGCGTGCGGACCGCGCCCTTCGCCGCGTGGTAGGCCGGCGACGTGCCCATCCCGCCGCTGGTGCCGAAGATCGAGCTGATGTTGACCACCGCGCCGTGCCCCGGTCCTTCGGGCCTGGGCCGGACGGCCCCAGCTCGGGGACGACGGGAGCTGCTAGAGCAGGGTGAGGTAGTCCCGCGGCTGACCGAGGTCCACGAGGGCGTGGACCGGATCGTCCGCGGCCGGCGTGCCGTGGCACGCGATGGCTGCCTGCTGCCGTACCCGGTCGCTGTCCACGGCGATCGTCCCGCTGGTCGCGCCGGCGGCGACGGACGGTCGCGTCCAGCCGTACAAGGGGCAGTGCAGGGTCGCGGCGGCGTGCTGGGCCGCCCGCATGGCCTGGACGTGGTCCGGGTGGGCGCCGGGTGCGCCGGCGTCGACGGTCAGCACCGCGTCGACCGGGCCGGCCACGGACCGCAGCTCGGAGGCGAGCGTCTCCGGTGGGTTCGTGTGCAGGTGTCCGGCGCGATGGTCGAGCAGGGTCGCCTCCTGGGCCCCCAGCAGGCGCGCGGCCTGGAGCAGCTCCGTCGCGCGGTCGAGCCGGCGTCGGGTTCCGGGATCGGGCCGCCGGCCGTGGGTCAGGCACACGATCTGGACTGCGGTGCCTGCCGCCGCGAAGGCGGCGATGACGCCACCGAGGGCGAAGGTCACGTCGAAGGGGGTCGAGCACACCACCAGCAGGCGCCGGACCTGAGGAGGTGGCAGCCGCTTCTCGGCCGGGGCTCGCTCCGGTGCCGGGGCGACGTCGATGACGACAGTGGCTCTCATGACCGCTCCTTGGACGCGCGGACCGAGACGATCTCGGTACCTCTCCCAGCCTCGTGCCCGCGAGCGAGGGACGAGGAGGGGCCAAGGTCCCGGCTTCTGCGGTGAACGTCCCGCCGGATCGTGACCCTCGGCCCTGCCCGGCCGGGCCGGCGCCGGGCAGTGCTCAGCGGCGGTTCCGTGCCCCTGGCCCTGACCGTGCTGCAGATCCTCGCCCTGGACATCGGCACCGACCTGCTGCCCGCCCTCGCCCTGGGCGCGGAGCCGCCGCGCGGGACGACGATGCGGCGCCGACCGTCGACCGGCGCCCTGATCGACCGTGCCGTGCTGCGCCGGGCGTTCGGCGTCCTCGGCCCGGCCGAGGCCGTCGTGGCGATGTCCGCCTTCCTGGTCGTGCTCGGTTTGGCCCGATGGACCTTCGGTGCCACTCCCGCCGTGTCGGTCCTCGCCGGTGCGTCGGGCGCGACGTTCGCCGCCGTCGTCCTGGGCCAGCTCGCCAACGCCTTCGCCTGCCGCGGCGAGAGTCGCTGGGCGGGCGCGCTGCCGGTCGGTGACAACCGGCTCCTACTTGGCGCCGTCGCGGTCGAGCTGGTCCTGCTCGGGGTGTTCCTTGCGCCGCCCCTGGCCGGCGTACTCGGCGGCAGCCCGCCGCCCCCGGCCGGCTGGGTCATGGCGGTGCCGGCCGTGCCGATCGTCGTGCTTGCCGACGCCGCGGACAAGGCGTTACGGCACCGAACCTCCGCCATGACCAAGCGCCACTCGACGATTACCGCCCGCGACACGCGACACGGTTCCAGGGGAATTCGGGGCACATCGCCGGGCGTTGTCCCAGGTCAGGAACTCAAAGCGGGTCACGGTCGCGAGTGCGAGGCTGAGGCGCTTGATTGTGTCCCGTTCATGACGCGCATTGGCACGCTGAGGTCCGTCCAGCGACGTCTGGATACGGGAGTCCCGGGAATCCGTCCGGGGCTCTGACCAGCCAGAACCGGTTGGACCTGGCGCGACGCTCCGCACCCGGAAAGTCACACGGAGAAGTACTTCGCCTCCGGGTGATGGAACACGAACGCGTCCGTCGACTGCTCCGGGTGCAGCTGCAGCTCCTCGCTCAGCGTCACCCCGACCCGCTCCGGCCGCAGCAGCTCCACCACCTTGTGCCGGTCGGACATGTCCGGGCACGCGGGATACCCCAGCGAGAACCGCGCCCCCCGGTACTCCAGCTTGAACATCCCCTCGACCCCTGCAGGCTCCTCGGCAGCGAACCCGAGCTCCGACCGCACCCGCGCGTGCCAGAACTCCGCCAGCGCCTCGGTGAGCTGCACCGACAGCCCGTGCAGCTCCATGTACTCCCGGTACTTGTTCGCCTCGAAGAGCTTCGCGGTATGCGCAGAAACAGAATCCCCAACAGTCACCAGCTGCACCGGCAGCACATCGAACCGCCCGGTCTCCTCAACCCAGGACCGCGGTCGAACGAAGTCGGCAAGACACAGATGCCGGTCCCGCCGCTGCCGCGGGAAGTGGAACCGCAGCCGTTCGGTTCCGACCGCACCACCGGACCCGCCGTCGGGCGCGCCGATCCCGGTGAGCTCGCCGTGGTGCGCCACGACGACGTCGTCGCCCTTCGACCACACCGGGAAGTACCCGTACACCACCGTCGGATCCATGATCTGGTCGGTCAGGATCCGGTCCATCCACTCCGCGAGCCTCGGCCGGCCCTCGGTCTCGACCAGCTCCTCATACGAAGCCCCGTCCTCCGAGCGGCCAGGCTTCAGGCCCCACTGCCCCATGAACGTCGCCCGCTCGTCCAGGAACGCCGCATACTCGGAGAGCTGTACGCCCTTGACGATCCGCGTTCCCCAGAACGGCGGCTCGGGCACCGCGTTGTCGGCGGCCACGTCCGAGCGGGCGGGAAGGTCCTCCGGGGCCGTCTGCGTCACCGTCACCACCCCGTGCCGCCGCTTGCGCAGCGCCGGCAGCCCGACGTCGTCCGGCGACGCGCCCCGCGCGACTCGCACGAGCGGCTCCATGAGCCGCAGCCCCTCGAAGGCGTCCTTCGCGTACCGCACCGTCCCCGGGAACATCCCGGCGAGATCGTCCTCCACGTAGGTCCGGGTCAGCGCGGCCCCACCCAGCAGCACCGGCCACCGCTTCTCGTACCCCCGCGAGGCCAGCTCCTCCAGGTTCTCCTTCATCACCACCGTCGACTTCACGAGCAGCCCCGACATCCCGATCACGTCGGCCTCGTGCTCGATAGCGGCGTCGATCATGGCGCTCACCGGCTGCTTGATGCCGATGTTGACCACCTTGTAGCCGTTGTTCGTCAGGATGATGTCCACGAGGTTCTTGCCGATGTCGTGCACGTCGCCGCGCACGGTCGCCAGCACGATGGTGCCCTTGGTCTGCTCCCCGGAGACGCGTTCCATGTGCGGCTCCAGCAGCGCGACGGCGGCCTTCATCACCTCCGCCGACTGGAGTACGAACGGCAGCTGCATCTCGCCCTTGCCGAACAGCTCGCCCACCACCTTCATGCCCTCCAGCAGGTGGTCGTTGACGATGTCCAGCGCCTTCATCCCGGCACCCAGCGCCTCGTCGATATCCGGCTCCAGACCCTTCCGGGCGCCGTCGATGATCCGCCGCGCCAGCCGCTCGCCCACGGGCAAGGCCAGGAGCTCCGCGGCCCGGGCATCCCGGATCGCCCCGGCGTCCACGCCCTCGAACAGGTCCAGCAGCTTGGACAGCGGGTCGTAGGTCAGGTTCCCGTCGCCGTCCCACTCCCGCCGGTCCCACACCAGGTCCAGCGCGGTGGCCCGCTGCTCGTCCGGGATCGAGGACAGCGGCAGGATCTTCGCCGCGTGCACGATCGCCGAGTCCAGCCCCGCCTCGGTCGCCTCGTGCAGGAACACCGAGTTCAGCACCGCACGCGCCGCCGGGTTCAGCCCGAACGACACGTTCGAGACGCCGAGCGTGGTGTGCACGCCGGGGTACTTGCGCGTGATGCGCCGGATCGCGTCGATCGTCTCGATGGCGTCGCGCCGCGTCTCCTCCTGGCCGGTCGCGATGGGGAAGGTCAGGGCGTCGACGATGATGTCGTCCACCCGCATACCCCACTCGCCCACGAGGGTGTCGATCAGCCGCGAGGCAATCGCAACCTTGTGGTCAGCGGTCCGCGCCTGCCCCTCCTCGTCGATCGTCAGCGCGACGACGGCGGCGCCGTGCTCCACCACCGCCGGCATGATCCGCCCGAACCGCGACGTCGGCCCGTCGCCGTCCTCGAAGTTCACCGAGTTCACCACGCCGCGCCCGCCCAGCAGCTCCAGGCCCGCGCGGATCACGGCGGGCTCCGTGGAGTCGATCACCAGCGGCAGGGTCGAGGCGGAGGCCAGCCGCGAGACCACCGCGCGCACGTCCTCGACGCCGTCGCGCCCCACGTAGTCCACGCACACGTCCAGCAGGTGCGCGCCGTCGCGGGTCTGGGCGCGGGCGATGTCGACGACGTCGTCCCAGCGGCTCTCCAGCATCGCCTCCCGGAACGCCTTGGACCCGTTGGCGTTGGTGCGCTCGCCGATCGCGAGGAAGCTCGTCTCCTGCCGCAGGTCAGTCGCGGAGTACAGCGAGGCGACGGCGTTCTCCCGCACCGGCTCCCGCTCGGCCACGGGGAGGCCGCCGATGGCCTCGACCACGAGCCGCATGTGCTCCGGCGTCGTGCCGCAGCAACCGCCCACCAGGCCCAGGCCGAACTCCCGCGCGAACTGCGTGTGCGCCGCGGCCAGCTCCTCCGGCGTCAGCGGGTAGTAGGCGCCGTCCGGGCCCAGCACCGGCAGGCCCGCGTTCGGCATGCACGCCACCGGCATCTCGGCGTGCTGCGACAGGTGCCGCAGGTGCTCGCTCATCTGCTCCGGGCCGGTCGCGCAGTTCATGCCGATCGCGTCGATGCCCAGCGCCTGCAGCGCCACCAGCGCCGCGCCGATCTCCGAGCCCATCAGCATGGTCCCGGTGGTCTCCACGGTCACCGACACGATGATCGCCACCCGCTGCCCGACGTCCGCCATCGCCTGCCGGCAACCCGTCACCGCGGCCTTGGCCTGCAGCAGGTCCTGGCTCGTCTCGATCAGCAGCGCGTCCGCGCCACCCTCGATCAGGCCCGCGGCCTGCTCGGCGAACGTGTCCCGCAGGTGCGCGTACGTGGTGTGCCCCAGCGACGGCAGCTTGGTGCCCGGGCCCATCGAGCCCAGCACCCAGCGGGGCCGGTCCGGCGTCGCGTACGCGTCCGCGCGCCCGCGGGCGATCGCAGCGCCCTCCCGGGCCAGCTCGCGGATCCGGTCGTCGATCCCGTAGTCCGACAGGTTCGACCAGTTGGCCCCGAACGTGTTCGACTCGATGGCGTCGACGCCGACCTCGAGGAACGCGTCGTGCACCCCCGCGATCAGGTCCGGGCGCGAGACAGTGAGGATCTCGTTGCAGCCCTCCAGCCCCTGGTAGTCGTCCAGGGTCGGGTTCGCCGCCTGGATCATGGTGCCCATCGCGCCGTCGGCGACGACCACGCGCGTGCGCATGGCGTCCAGCAGAGCGGCGGAGCGTTCGCCAAGAACGGGCGGAGCGGCGGGAAGAGCGGTCACCTCGGCAGCGTAAGCCTTGGCCGGACGACGGCGCCGTGCGTGCCCGGCTGGCGGTATCGCGGCGGGTATCGTCCCCGGCATGACAACGCGCGACTACCTGGCCGCCCTGTTCTCGCTGGAGGGCCGTACCGCCGTCGTGACCGGCGGGAGCTCAGGCATCGGGCGGGGCATCGCCGAGGCCCTCGCGCAGGCGGGGGCGCGCACCGTGCTCCTGGCCCGCACCGCCGACCGGCTGGACGAGGTCACCGCGGACCTCCGCGACCGCGGCTGCGCCGTCGAGCGAGTCGTCGCCGACCTCTCCACGCGCGACGGCATCCGCGCCGCAGCCGACGGCATCGTCGCCGCGGCCGGCGAGCCCGACATCCTCGTGAACAGCGCAGGCATCAACCTGCGCCCGCACATGGACCAGCTCTCCGATGACGTCTGGGACGCCACCATGACCGTGAACCTCGAGGCGCCGTTCCTGCTCGGGCAGCGCTTCGGGCCCGGTATGGCGCAGCGGGGATTCGGCCGGCTGATCCACATCTCGTCGCAGCAGGCGCACCGGTCGTTCGTCGACAGCGGCGCCTACGGCGTCTCCAAGGGCGGGCTCGAATCGCTCGCCCGCTCCCAGTCCGAGGCCTGGTCGGCCCGCGGCGTCACCGCCAACACCCTCGTGCCCGGGTTCGTCCTGACCCCCCTGAACCAGCGCCTGCAGGACGACGCCGAGAAGGTCACGGCGCTCGCGGCCCGCACCACGGTCGGCCGCAACGGCGTGCCCGAGGATTTCGCGGGCGCCGCCGTCTTCCTGGCGAGCGCGTCCTCGGCCTACGTCACGGGCCACTCGCTGTTCGTCGACGGCGGCTTCTCGGTCCACTGACCTCGGCAGCCCGCTGATGGCCCACGCTGAGGTCGGCAGCTGGCATCGAGATCGGCTCGGGCCTGGACCGATCTCGATGCCAGCTGCCGACTTCGGTCCAGGCGTCCAGGAACCTTGAGCAGGCCTGCGGCGCTCGCACCGTCGCGCTGTACGCTCGCGGCGTGAACGTCGACTTCCCGGGGCTGGGCACTCTTGTCAACGTCGGGACGATCGTCGTCGGGGCGCTGCTCGGCATGGCCGTGGGGCACCGGCTGCCCCAGCGCACCCACGCCGTCGTGACCGACATCCTCGGGCTCGTGACCCTGCTCGTCGCCGCGCTCTCGGCGATGGCGGTCACCGACGCCGCGTTCCTGGCCGCGACCGGCGACGGCGCCCCCGTGCTGATCGTGCTCGGGTCCCTGCTGATCGGCGGCATCGCCGGCTCGCTGCTGCGGATCGAGACCCGCCTGGAGGGGCTGGCCGGCAAGATCCAGGGCTGGCTGGCCAGCCGCTCCGCCGGGACACGCAGGTCTCGACGCCCCGTGCTGATCGACGCGACCGAGACCGGACAGGACTCCGCGGCGCGCGAGCGCTTCATCGAGGGGTGGCTCACCGCGTCGCTGCTGTTCTGCGTCGGGCCGCTCGCCATCCTCGGGTCGCTGTCGGACGGTCTCGGCCGCGGCATCGACCAGCTCCTGCTGAAGTCCGTCCTCGACGGCTTCGCGGCGCTGGCGTTCGCGTCCTCGTTCGGGGTCGGGGTGCTGCTCTCGGCGGTGTCGGTAGCCGTCGTCCAGGGTCTGGTGACGCTGGCCGGCGTGCTGCTCGGGTCGGTGCTGCCGGACGCGCACATCGCCGCGCTCACGGCGACGGGCGGTCTCATGCTGGTCGGTATCGGGCTCCGGCTGCTGCACATCAAGCAGATCCCGGTGGGCGACCTGCTGCCGGCGCTCGTCGTGGCGCCGTTGCTGACCCAGCTCGTGATCGTGCTGCGCTGACCCCGCCGACGGCCAGGATTCAGCCCCGCACGGGCACCGGCAGCCGCACCTGGCGGCCGGGCTCGTCTCGGCCGTCGAGCAGGCGCACCAGGTGGTCCATCGCGGTGCGGCCCAGCTCCTCGCCGTCGACGTCGATCGCCGGCGTGTGCTCCAGGCCGAGGGCCTCGATGACCGTTGGCTCGGTGCTCACCACCAGGTCGCGCGGCACCTCCACGCCCCGTGTGCCGAGCGCGAGCAGCAGGCCCAGGCCGATGGACGTCGCGTACGGCACGACGGCGGTCGCGCCGGTCTCCAGCACGCCCGCCGTCACGCCGACGCCCGCGGCGAAGGTCGCCGGGCAGGGGCCGAGCACGGTGAGCTCGGCCCCCGCCCGGCGGGCGGCGTCCTGCACGGCGGCCGTGCGCTGCCGGTCCTGCCAGGACCCCTCGGGGCCGCCCACGTAGACGATCCGCTCGTGCCCCTCGGCGGCGAGCCGGGCGGTCAGGGTGCCGAAGGCGGTTGCGGTGTCGGCCACTACCGACGTCATGCCGTCGATCTCGCGGTCGACCAGGACTGCGGGCTTGGCCGCGCCCGTGCTCACGACGAACGTGTCGCTGCCGCGCGGTGCGACGACGAGGAAGCCGTCGACCTGGCGGGCGAGGCGCTCGAACGCGCCAGCGGAGTCCAGGGCGTGCACGGCCACGGTGAGCTGGAGGCCCGCCTGCTCGGCCCGCGCCTGGGCGCCCGCGATGATCGGGGTGAAAAACGTGTTGTCCAGCGTCGGGACGACTATGGCGATGATGCCGGTGCGCCCGCGGGCGAGCTCGCGCGCGGCCCGGTTGGGCACGTACCCGAGCCGGGCGGCGGCCGCTATGACCCGCACGGCGGTCTCGGGGGCGACCAGGCCGTTCCCGTTGAGTGCTCGCGACGCGGTCGCCTTGGAGACGCCGGCCACCGCGGCGACGTCGGACAGATCAGGCACCGTTCCTCCTTTGTCGGTGGGCACACTCTAGACGTTGGATGCAACCGTTTCCGCTCAAACGCGCCGCCGTCGTAACAGGAAGTTAACCCGGGATTGCAGGAGCACGGTCGCTGATGCCCTAGGGTCCAATGGAACCGGTTCCATCAACGAAAGACGGCTCGTGCGAGCACGCTCCTCTCTCCTCCTTCTGCTCCTGCCGGGGCTGGCGTTCCTGCTCGTCGGCTTCCTGCTGCCGGCGGTCGCGATGCTGTTCGCGCCGCCCGGCGTGACGTTCCCCCAGGTGCTCGAGCGTCTGGGCGCGATGCTCACCGACCCCTACGACCTGGGGATCATCTGGCGCACGGTGCGCATCGGGCTGATCGTCACGGCCCTGTGCGTGGTGCTCGGGTTCCCGATCGCGTCGCTGCTGGCCCGCTCGCAGTCCCGCTGGGCGGGGGTGCTGCTCGCGCTGGCGATCTTCCCGCTGCTGCTGAGCAACGTGGTGCGCACCTTCGGCTGGCTGGTCGTGCTGGGGTCGAACGGCGTCATCGGGCAGCTGCTGACCGGTCTCGGGATCGTGGAGGAGGCGCCGCAGCTCCTGTACACCGAGCTGGCGATCGTCCTGGGCCTGACCCAGCTCTTCCTGCCGCTGGCGGTCATCACCTGCTACTCCGCCGTCGCGCAGGTGGACCCCGGGCTCGACGAGGCGGCCCGGGGCCTGGGCGCCAGCCGCACCCGCGCCTTCTGGAGCATCCTGGTGCCGCTGTCGCTGCCCGGCATCGTGGTGGCGGCCACGCTCGTCTTCGCCGGGTCCGTCACCGCCTACACGACCCCGTACCTGCTGGGCGGGTCGAGCCAGCGCATGCTCTCCACCCAGCTCTTCTCGTACGCGAGCGTCACCGTGGACTGGGCGGCCGCCTCGGCCACCGCGATCGTCATGACGGTGCTCGTGTTCCTGGTCTCCGGGATCTCGACGCTGGTCGGCCGCAAGGGGGCGACCTCATGAGCCAGACCGTGAAGCAGGGCGCGAGCCCGGCAGCCGGGCACGGGACGAGCCACGGCATGCGGCCGCGCCATCCGGTCGCCGGCACGCTCGCCGTCGCGGGCTATGTGGTGATGATCGTGCCGATCCTGTTCGTCGTGGCCACGGCGTTCACCGCCGGGAGCACGCTGCGCTTCCCGCCCGAGGGGCTGTCCCTCAAGTGGTTCGGCGAGGCGGTGGCCTACACGCCGTTCGTCGAGGCGGTGGTCTCCAGCCTGGAGCTCGCCGTCCTGGCCACCGGGCTGGCGCTGCTGCTGGGCGTGCCGGTCACGCTGGCGATCCACCGCGGCCGGATCCCGGGCAAGGGCCTGCTGGAGGGGCTGTTCCTGTCGCCGCTCGTGGTGCCGGAGCTGGTGGTGGGCCTCGCGCTGTACCAGCAGCTCATGATCGGCCTGCACCTGGACAACTTCACCACCCTGCTGCTCGGCCACACGGCCCTGCTGCTGCCCTACGCCGTGCGCGTCACGGGGGCCTCGCTGGCCCTGACCGACCCGGCGCTGGAGGAGGCCGCGCGCGGCCTGGGCGCCTCGCCGCTGCGCGCGTTCGTCACCGTGACGCTCCCGATGCTGCGCCCGGGCCTCATCTCGGCGGGCCTGCTCGGCTTCGTCACCTCGTTCAACAACGTGCCGCTGTCGCTGCTGCTGCAGACCCGCGACTTCCGGACGCTGCCCGTCACGATGCTCGACTACGTCCAGCAGAGCTACGACCCGATGGTCGCCGCCGCGTCCACGCTCGTGCTCGCCGCGACCGTCGTCGTTGCCGTGATCGCCGAGCGCACGGTCGGCTTCGCCAAGATCTTCGGAGGAATCAACCGATGACCACCCCCGCCGCCGAGCTCGTCGGCGTCTCCCAGCGGTTCGGCGGCTTCACCGCCGTCGACGCCATAGACCTCCAGATCCCGCGCGGGCGGCTGACCACGCTGCTGGGCCCCAGCGGCTGCGGCAAGACGACGACGCTGCGTCTGCTCGCCGGGTACAGCGCGCCGACGTCGGGCCGGATCCTGATCGACGGCGACGACGCGACCCGGACGCCGCCCGAGAAGCGCAACCTCGGCATGGTCTTCCAGTCCTATGCGCTGTTCCCGCACCTGACCGTGGCGGACAACGTGGCCTACGGGCCGAAGATGCGCGGCGTGCCCGCGGCCGAGCGGCGCCGTCGCGCGGACGAGGCGCTCGACCTCGTCGGGCTGGCGCACCTGGGCGACCGCAAGCCCAAGCAGCTCTCGGGCGGCCAGCAGCAGCGGGTCGCGCTGGCCCGCGCCATCGCCATCCGCCCGCGGCTGCTGCTCCTCGACGAGCCGCTGTCCAACCTGGACGCGCGGCTGCGCGTGCAGATGCGCGCCGAGATCCGCCGCATCCAGTCGGAGACCGGGCTGACCGTCGTGCTCGTGACGCACGACCAGGACGAGGCGCTGGAGCTGTCCGACGAGATGGTGCTCATGCGCGCGGGCAAGATCGTGCAGAGCGGCGCGCCCCGCGACGTCTTCCCCGCGCCCGCCGACCGGTTCGTCGCCGAGTTCCTCGGCTACGAGAACTTCCTGACCCTCGCCGACGGCCGCCAGGCCGCCGTCCGCCCCGAGCACCTGCGGATCGTGTCCGCGGACGCGCCCGCGGGCGAGGCGGTGGCGTTCGACGCCGTCGTGCGCGACGTCGCCTACCGCGGCGTCGACCTGCTCGTGACGCTGGAGGCCACCGACCCGGGCGGACATGCCGTGCGCCTGCTGGCCGACCACCGCGCCGACACCGCTACCGGGCCGACGCCGTCGGCCGGCGACCGTGTTCGCCTGCTCGCGCCCGAGGCGCGACTGGCCCTCCTGGAACCCGACCCCACCCCCACCGAAGGAATCTCATGAACCGCACCCCGAAAGCCCGCCGCACCGCGGTGTTCGCCTCCGGCCTCGTGGCCACCTCGCTGCTGGCCGCCGGCTGCTCCGCCGGCGACGACGCGGCGGCCGAGGACACGATCGTCGTCTCCACGTTCCCGTTCGGCGTCGAGGAGTTCCAGGAGGCGGTGATCGACCCCTTCACGGCCGAGACCGGGATCAAGGTCGAGGTGGAGACCGGGTCGAACGCCGACCGGCTCTCGCAGCTCCAGGCCGCGGGCGAGGACTCCGGCATCGACGTCATGCTGATCTCGGACTACTACGCCGCGCTCGGGCAGGAGACCGACCTGTTCCAGGAGGTCGACGCCGCCCAGGTGCCGTCGCTGGAGGACGTCGCCGACTTCGCGCTCGAGGACGGGTACCAGGGCCCGGCCTACAGCTACCAGCTCAACGGGACGCTGTACTCGACCGAGGCGCTCTCGGCCGAGGAGGCGGCGGAGTGGGACCTGTACGGCGACTCCGCCCGCGCGGGCGAGCTCGCGCTGCCGGACATCTCGGTGACGGCCGGGCAGCTCATGGTCTCGGGCGTCGGCGAGACGTACGGCGACGGGCCGTACGACATCGACACCGCTCTCGACACGATCGGGGGCTGGGCGCCGGGGATCCTGCAGTTCTACGCGTCGTCGACCGAGGTGACGAACCTGCTGACGCAGGGCGAGATCGTCGCCGCCGACTCCCTGAGCGGCTTCGCCACCGACCTGGTCGCCTCGGGCGAGCCGTACGCGTGGACGCCGCCCGCCACGGGCCGCTACATGGCCACCAACCGCGCCATGATCCCGGCCGGCGCCCCGAACGCCGACGGCGCGCACCAGTTCATCGACTACCTGCTCTCTGCCGAGGCCCAGACGAAGTCCGCCGAGCTGGTGGGCGACCTGCCCGTCAACCCGGAGGCGACCGTGCCGGACTCGATCGAGGCCGTCGTCGGCGACATCGCGGCCGACCCCGTGGCCGCGGGCTACGCGACGCTCGACCCGGCCGAGCTCGTCCCGACCCGGGCCGACTGGGTGGACCGGTTCGCTCGTGAGGTGACGGCCGGCTGACCGGCACCCCATGAACACTCTCACCACCGACCTGCCCACCGCCGTCGACCGGTTGCCCAAGGTCGACCTGCACTGCCACCTCATCGGCACGGTCCGGGCCAGCACCTTCGCCGAGCTGGCCCGGCGGGAGGGCCTCGACCTGCCGGCCGAGCCCGAGCGGATCTACGCCGACGTCAACTCCCTGCCGCCGGACCCGGACCTCTACCGCGACACGCGCATCCCCGTGCCGCAGGGGCGCAGCGCCGACGAGCCGGCGATCTCGTACTCGCTGTTCCAGGTCTCCCGCTGGGTGACCCAGGTGCTGCGCTCCGCCGACGACCTCACTCGGATCACGTACGAGGCGTTCGAGGCGGCGCACCGCACCAGCGCCACGCGGCACCTCGAGGTGTCCTTCGACTCCGTGCCCGAGCACCTGGCGTCGCTGGGGTACCTCGGGTCGGTGGAGGCGTACGCCGAGGGCATCCGGATGGCCGAGCGCGACTTCGGCATGTCCGGCCGGCTCATCGCCGCGATCGACCGGTCCGGCTCGGGGCAGGACGCGCTGGAGCGGGTGCGCACCGTCGTCGACCACCCGCACGAGTACGTCGCCGGGATCGGCCTGGACAACCTGGAGACGGCGGGCCCGCCGGAGCGGTTCGCGGCGGCCTACCGGCTCGCGGGGGAGGCGGGCCTGGGCCGGACGGCGCACTCGTCCGAGCACGCCCCGGTCGCGGTCAACACCGTCACCTGCCTGGACGTCCTCGGCTGCGACCGCATCGACCACGGCTACTTCGTCCTGCAGGACGACGACGTCGTGGCCCGCTTGCGCGACGAGCAGGTGCCGTTCACGGTCATCTCCACGTCGTCGCGCCGCTCGTGGCGGCCGTGGCGGCGGGCGTCCATCGCGGCGATGCTGGAGGCGGGGCTCAACGTGATCCCGGCCTCGGACGACCCCGGGATGTTCCCCACCACGCTCGCCGACGAGTACCGGATCCTCGCCGACGACCTCGCCGTCCCGGACGAACGGCTGCGCGCCATGGCGCTGGCCGGCGTCGAGGCGTCGTGGCTGCCGCCGGCCGAGAAGGCGGCGCTCCGCACCCGGTTCGTCGAGGAGCTGGCGGCGCTCACCCCGTAGCGGCCGCAAATTCCCGTGCCGACGGTGGGCGGGTCACCTAGCGTGGCTGCATGCTCTCGATCGCCGAGCGCGCAGCCGCGCCCGAGACCCTGCCCACCCCCTCGGCGGGCGGCCTGACCTGGCGCGCCTGGACCCGGCAGGACGTGCCAGCGCTCGCGGAGCTCATGCGCACGGTCCAGGAGGCCGACGGGCGGGACTGGTTCACGTCGCCCGGTGAGGTCGCCGAGACCTTCGACGTCCCGGTGTTCGACGCCGCCACCGACACGATCGTCGGACTGGACGCCGACGGCGCGCTGCGCGCGTACGCCCACGTCGAGCAGTTCCCGACCGACGGCGTCACGACCCTGCGGGTCTTCCTGCACGGCGGCGTGCACCCCACGCACCGCGGTCAGGGCATCGGCACCAACCTGCTCGCCTGGGCCACGGGCCGCGCGCGCCAGGCGCTCGCGGCGTCGGGCACGGACGAGCGGCTGGCCGGCCTGCCCGGGCGGATCTCCGCGCACATCGAGGACAGCGACCCCGCCGAGCGCCACGACCTCCTGCGCGCGGGCGGGTTCGAGCCCGTCCGGTACTTCGCCAACCTGCTGCGCGACCTGAGCGCGCCGCTGCCCGTGATCGGGCTGGAGCCGCCGCTGCGGCTCGTGCAGTGGTCCGAGGCCCTGGACGACGCCGCGCGGCTGGCCCGCAACGACGCGTTCCGGGACCTCTGGGGCAGCCAGCCCCGCACTGCCGAGTCGTGGCGGGCGTACCGCAGCTCGTTCGCGCCGCAGTGGTCGTTCCTCGTGGTCGACGAGTCGGTGCGGTACGAGGGGTCCGAGCAGGAGCATCCGGGGGACCCGTCGGTCCCGCCGGGCACGCCGTACGTCGTCGGGCTGCACATGGCCGGGCGGTACGAGCACGACTGGGAGTCGCAGGGGTACACGGCGGGGGACACCGACCTGGTGGGCGTGCGCCGCGACTACCGCGGGCGCCGCATCGCGGCGGCGCTGCTGTCGCACGCGATGCACGTCTTCGCCGGGGAAGGCATGCAGTACGCGGTGCTCGACGTCGACACGGACAACCCGACGGGCGCGCCCGCCCTGTACGCCCGGCTGGGCTACACCAAGAACGACGGCTCCACCATGTACGCCATCGAGATCTGAGGAACGGCCATGACCGCGGAACCCAACACCCTCGCCCCGATCGCCGAGCGCGCCGCCGCCCCGGCGACCCTGACCATCCCCACCGCGGGCGGCCTGACCTGGCGCGCCGCCACCCGCGAGGACGTCCCCGCCTGGCTGGTGCTGCGCAACCACATCGCCCGCGTCGACGCCGAGCCGTACGTCGAGACCTTCGAGGAGATCGACGAGCTGTTCGACGGCGCATGGCGCGACATGGCCGCGGACTCGCTGCTCGGGTTCTCCACCGAACCGGCCGAGGACGGCGCGCTGGTGGCCTGGGCGCAGGTCGAGTGCCCGCCCGGCGACGTCACCGAGGTCCGCGCGTTCACCTGGGGCGGCGTGCGCCCGGACCACCGGGACAGGGGGATCGGGCGCGAGCTGCTGGCCTGGGAGATCGGGCGCGCCCGGCAGAAGCTGGCGGCGTCGGGCAAGGACGTGCCGGCGCGCATCGCGGTCTACGCGGAGGACGCATCGCCCGCGTCCCGGCACCGGCTCTACGAGCGCGCCGGGTTCCAGGTGCGGCGCTACTACTCCGACCTCGCGCGCCGCGTCTCCGGGCCGGACGCCGAACCGGTTCCCTCCGTCGAGCTGACGGGCTCGCTGCGGCTCGCGCCGTGGTCCGAGGACCTGGACGAGGCCACCCGCCTGGCCCACAACGACGCCTTCCGCGACCACTGGAACAGCCAGCCCCGCACGCGCGAGCAGTACGCCGAGCGCACCGGGTTCGCGCCGCAGTGGTCGTACGTGGTGGTCGACGACGCGCCCGACGTCGCCGCCCTGCTCGCCTCCCCGGAGACCGACGCCGAGACGGCCGCCGCGCTGCGGGCCGGTGAGCCGCTGGTGGTGGGCTACGCAATGGCGGACCTGTACCCCGAGGACTTCGCGGTGCGCGGGTACTCCTTCGGGTACACGGACATCCTCGGCTCGCGTCGCGCCTACCGGGGCCGCAAGGCGGCGCTCGCGGCACTTACCGCGAACATGCGGGCCTTCGCGGCCGACGGCATGGAGTACGCGGTGCTCGACGTCGACACGGCCAACCCGAGCGGCGCCCACGGCCTGTACGCGAGCCTGGGCTACGTCAAGACGTCGGGCTCCCGGATGCTCTCGATCGAGCTCTGATCCTCAGCGTGCCGCGAGGCGCTGGCGGCGGGTCTCGTAGAGGACCACCGTGGCCGCGTTCGCCGCGTTGAGCGAGCTCGCCGAGCCCGTCATCGGGATGCTCAGCGTCACGTCCGCGGCGTCGCGCCACGCCTGGGTCAGGCCCGCGGTCTCGTTGCCGACCAGGAGCAGGACCGGCTGGGTGAGGTCGAAGGCGGAGACGTCGGCGTCACCGCGCTCGTCCGTGGCGACGACGACCACGGGGACGCCGGCGGCGCGGCGCTCCTCCACCCAGGACATGACCGCCGCCGGGGAGGGGCTCCGCACTACTGGCATCGCGAAGAACGATCCGGTCGTGGCCCGCACGGACTTGGGGTCGTAGGCGTCGGCGGAGTGCCCGGTGGTGATCACGCCGTCGGCCCCGAACGCGTCGGCCGACCGGATGACCGCGCCGATGTTGCCCGGCTGGGTGGGCCGGTCGAACACGACCCCGAGGAAGTCCGGGCCCGCCTCGATGCGGTCCAGGATGTCGGGCCGCATGGCGATCACGGCGAGCAGCTCGGCGTCGTCCTTCTCGGCGAGCTCCGCCAGCAGGTCGGGCGCCATCCTCACGTGCTCCACGTGCGGGTGGGCCGCGAGCAGGTCCCGGGCCCATTGCGAGAGCCGGCGCTCGCCGTCGTACAGGAGGGCCTGGACCTCCCAGCCGTGCTCGACGGCCATGGTGATCGGCCGCACGCCCTGCACGACGAACTGGCCGGCGCGATGCCGCTTGTTGCGGTTGGTGAGCAGCGTCTGGAGCTGCTGGAAGCGCGCGTTGCGCTGGGAGATCCGGGTGGCCACGTCCCCATCCAACACCGTTCCGGCGATCGGGCCGCATCCAGCGGTCGGTCCGGTCAGTGGGCCAGCAGCTTCGCGATCGCTGCGCGCGCGGGTTCCGAGCCGAACAGCTTGGCCGAGGTGGTGACGGCGTCGTCCACGTGCGCGTCGAAGCGGGCCAGCGCGTCCGCGTTGAGCAGCTCCTTGGTCGCGGCCAGGCCCTGCGGGTCGCCCGTGGCGAGCCCCGCCAGAACCGCCGTGACCTCCTTGTCGAGGCCGTCGAGCGGGACGGTCCGGGTCACCAGCCCCCAGTCCGCCGCCTCGGTGGCCGTGAACGGCGCCCCCGTGAGGAACGTGCGCGACGCCGCCCGCGGTGTCAGCCGCGGCAGTACCGCGAGCGAGATGACGGCGGGCGCGAGCGCGAGGCGGGCCTCGGTGAACGCGTACGTGATCTGGTCGGCGCTGATCGCGATGTCGCAGGCGGCGACCAGCCCGATCCCGCCGGCCCGCACGGGCCCGTGCACGCGCGCCACGACGGGCTTGGGCAGGGCGAGGATGGCGCGCAGCACGTCCGCGAGCTTGCGCGCGGACACCGTCATGCCGTCGCGGAGCGCCTCGGTGAGGTCGGCGCCGGAGCAGAACGCGGTGCCGCTGGCGGCCAGGACCACAGCGCGGACGTCGTCGTGCGCGGCGCGGTCGAGGGCCGCCTGGAGCTCGTCGAGCAGGGCGAGGGAGAGCGCGTTGCGCCGCCGGGGGGCGTCGAGCGTGATCCGGGCATACGGGGCCGACGGCGCGTCGGGCAGCTCGAGCGCTACGACGTCGTAGGCGACCTGACTCTGGCTGGTCATCAAGATCCTCCTGGCGGGGCCTGGCACACATAGGTTAATGGTTGTTAACCTCTGTGACATGCCTAACATGCATACCTCACCAGAGAACCCGGGGCACACCAAGCTCCGGGACGCGGTACGGAACTTCGCCGACCGCGAGATAGCGCCCCACATCGCCCGATGGGACAGGGAGAAGCACCTGCCCGTCGAAGTGGTGCACCAGATGGGGGAGCTGGGCCTGTTCGGCCTGACTGCCCCGGAGGAATACGGAGGGTCCGACCTCGGGCTCACCGGGCTCACCATCGCCGTCGAGGAGATCGGCCGCGTGGACCAGTCCGTCGGCATCACGCTCGCGGCCGGTGTCGGCCTCGGTGTCGGGACCATCCTCGCCTTCGGGACCGACGACCAGAAGGCCACCTGGCTGCCCGACCTCGTGGCGGGCCGCACGCTGGGCGCGTTCGGCCTCACCGAACCCGGCGCGGGCAGCGACGCCAACGCCATGACCACCACCGCGGAGCTGGTCGACGGCGAATGGGTGGTCAACGGCGCCAAGCAGTTCATCACCAACTCGGGAACGTCGATCACCAGCGTCTGCACCGTCGCGGCGCGCACCGGCACCCGGCCGGACGGCAGCCCGGAGCTCAGCGCCATCATCGTCCCCACCGACACCCCCGGGTTCGTCGTCGAACCCCTGCACGACAAGATGAGCTGGCGCGCCTGCGACACCCACCCGCTGCGCTTCGAGGACGTGCACGTCCCCGAGGCCAACCTGCTGGGGGTGCGCGGCAACGGCTTCAAGCAGCTCATGCTCAGCCTCAACACGGGGCGCGTGGCCGTGGCGGCGCTCGCCACCGGCTGCATCCAGGCCATGCTGGACCTGACGGTGGAGCACGCCGGTGTGCGCCCCACCTTCGGCGGGCCCATCGGCCGCAAGCAGGGCGTCGCCTTCCAGATCGCCGACATCGAGGTAATGCTCCAGGCGAGCCGCGCGCTCACCTACCGGGCCGCCGCGCTGAAGGACGACGGCGCGCCGCTCGACGAGTTCCGGCGGGCGTCGTCGGTCGCCAAGCTCTACGCCACGGAGTCCGCAGTGACGGCCACGCGCGTCGCGGCGCAGGTCTTCGGCGGCTACGGCGTCATGGAGGACGGGCCGATCGCCCGCTTCTACCGGGACGCGAAGGTGCTGGAGATCGGCGAGGGCACCTCGGAGCTCCAGCGCATGCTCATCGCGAGGGGCCTGGGCCTCCCGGTGGAGTAGGTCAGGAGAGCAGGGCCGCGCGCGCCATGCGGGTCAGGAGGGACCGCATGGTGTCGCGGCCGATGCGCGCGCTGTGGGGCGTGGAGTTGAGCAGGCCGAACGCCGCCTGCACGGCGGCGCGTGCCTCGGCCGGGTCCAGGTCGGGGCGCAGGGGGCGCAGCGCGTCGGCCCAGACCTCGATGTAGGCGAGCTGGTGCTTGCGCACCTGCGCGCGGGCCTCGGTGCCCAGCGCGCCCCACTCGCGCTCCTGGATCACGATGAGCGCCGGGTTGTCGAGCGCGAAGTCGGCGTGCCGGGCGATGAGGGCGACCAGCGCCGCGTCGGGGGCGTCGGTTGCGGCCGCCCCGTCGGCCCCGGCGTCCCCCGGCCGTCCGACGGCGGAGCGCGCCCCGCCGTCGGACAGCAGCTCCCGCGCGCCCGCGAGGAGCTGGTCGGAGGCGTGCAGGAGGCACTGCCCGAGGATGTCCTCCTTGCCGGCGAAGTGCTTGTAGAGCGCGGGTCCGGAGACGCCGACCGCCGCGCCGATGTCCCCCATGGAGACGCCATGGAAGCCACGGGCGGCGAACAGGTCGGCGGCCGTGCTCAGGATCTGCTGCCTGCGCGGAGTCACCGGGGCAGTCTAAGAGCGGGCCGGCGCAGCGGGGCGCAGCGCGGCGGGCAGCAGCGCCGCGTGCGCGTCGAGCAGCTCGTCGGTCATCGCCCGGATCTGCTCCAGGGTGCAGTGCGCGGAGGTGAGCGGGTCCATGGCCACGGCGTGGTGCACGTGCTCGACGTCGCCCGTGAGTGCCGCGCGGACCGCGAGCGTCTGCACGTTGACGTTGGTGCGGTTGATCGCCGCGAGCTGGGGCGGCAGGTCGCCGGACGACGTCGGCTGCACGCCGTTCGCGTCGACCAGGCACGCCACCTCGACGCACGCGTCGTCGGGCAGGTTGGTGACGACCCGCCCGGCGTTCGGCACGTTGCCGTACACGACGGCGGGCACGCCGGTGACGACGGCGTTGACTATCGACGCCCCGTACTCGACGGACGGGCTGAGGTCGGCCTTGAGGCGTTCGAGCTGCTCGTCGACGTCGCCCTGCTCGTCGTGCGCGGCGCAGATCTCGTAGTAGTCCCAGCGCTCCGGGATGTACTCCAGGGTCGTGGCGGCGTCCTTGCGGAAGTACGGCACGTACTCCGACGCGTGGTGGCTGGACTCCGTCTCGAAGTACCCGAAGTGGTTCATCAGGGCGGTGCGCACCTGCTCGTTGCCGCCCTCGTAGTTGCTGGCCGCCAGCGCCTCCGCGGAGTGGTCGCCGCCGTCGGCCAGGAGGTCGGCCGCGGCGCGGCCCCGCTGGTGCCGCTCCTTCATCACCTCGCGCAGCCTCGGGTAGAGGTCCTCCGTGCCGTGCCGGAACTCCAGGACCCACGCCTGGTGGTTGATGCCCGCGCAGCGGAAGGACACCTCGTCGTACGGGACGCCGAGCGTGCGCGCCAGCATCCGGGTGGTGCCCTGCACGCTGTGGCACAGGCCCACGGTGCGCAGGCCGAGCGCGTTCAGGTAGGCGGTGGCCATGGCCATCGGGTTGGCGTAGTTGATGAACTGGGCGTCAGGGCACACCTCCAGGGCGTCGGCGGCGATGTCCTGGTAGGCGGTCACGGAGCGCAGGAAGCGGAACACGCCGCCCGGGCCCACGGTGTCGCCCACGGTCTGGTCGACGCCGTACCGGCGCGGGATCTCGACGTCGTGCCGGTAGGACTCCACGCCGCCGACCTGGAACGTGATGATCACGAAGTCCGCGTCCCGCAGGGCCGCGCGCCGGTCCGTCGTCTGCTCCACGACCGTTGGCAGGCCGTGGTGCGCCACCAGCTCCCGCGTGGCGCTCGCGACCCGGTCCAGGCGTCCGGCGTCGAGGTCCATGAGGCTGAGCGTGGCCCCCTGCAGGGCCGGGAAGCTGAGCAGGTCGCCGACGAGGCGGAACGGGAAGACGAAGCCGCCGGCGCCGATGATGGTGATCTTCGGGGAGTGAGCCATACGGCGACGCTAGGTCCGAGGATGCCGGTGAGACCTCCGGCTGCGTGCCCCGACTCTCCGGGATCCTTCGATCGGCGCCCCGGCCGCGCAGCCCCTATGCTCCCGCCCATGGTGCTCTTCGACGACGAGGTCGAGCTGGACGAACCCGCCCTGTGGGTGCGCCACGGCGCGCCGCCGGTGATGAAGCGGCCGCACCGGCACGACGACCTGGAGCTCAACCTCGTGCACGCCGGGCGGCTCGAGTACCTTTTCGGCGGGTCGTCCCTGCGGGTCGAGGCGGGCGAGGTCGCGCTGTTCTGGGGCGGGACCCCGCACCAGCTCGTGGACCCCGGCGCGACGCCGACCGACGTGTCCTGGGTGCACATCCCGCTCCCGCGGGTGCTGAGCTGGGCGCTGCCCACCGAGCACGTGGCGGTGCTGCTGCACGCGCGGCCCGTCGTCGTGCCGGCGACGGCGCTGGTGCGGGACGTCGCTGCCCTGTTCGCCGCCTGGCACCACGACGTCCTGGACGGCGGGTACGACGCGGTGGTCATGCTCGAGGCCCACGCGTTCGTGCGGCGGGTCCTGGCGGACGTCACGCCCGACGGCCCGGAGCACGGCCCGACGACGGCGCCCGCGCCGGTCCCGCAGACCGGGGCGGCCGGCCGCGCGACGGCGATGGCGCAGTTCGTGGCGGAGCACTACCGCTCGCCGATCACCGCGACGGACGTGGCCCGCGCCGTCCACCTGAGCCCCAGCCACGCGATGACCCTCTTCAAGCGGGTCGTCGGCACCACCGTCGGCACGTACATCGCGCGGTGCCGCGTCGCGGAGGCGCAGCGCCTGCTCATCACGTCGGACCGCACCACCGCCGAGATCGCGCACGCCGCGGGGTTCACTGCGCAGAGCAGCTTCTACGAGACGTTCCGGCAGGTGTGCGGCATCGCGCCGGGCGACTACCGCCGCAGCTTCCGCTGAGGCCCGCGTCGACCATCGGACAAGCACCGGATGAGGGAGCAGCACATGTCCTACAACTTTCCCGCCGTCACCACGCGGCCCCAGGCCGCGCCGAAGACGGCGTACCTCGTGGCCAGCGGCGACCTGCGCGAGTCGGCGAACCGGGCCGGCTGGCCCACGCAGGCCGCGATGGAGGCCGAGGTCACGGCGGCCTTCGCCGATCTCGGCTGGACCGTCGTCCGGGCCAACGACGTCGACCCCGCCACGGGGCACGGGTTCATCAGCTCCCAGCGGATGGGGCTCGACGTGTTCCGGTCGATCCCGCCGGAGGCGCCGCTGATCGTGGCCGAGGCGGTCTGGCAGTACAGCCACCACGTGCTCGCGGGCCTGCGCACCCACCAGGGCCCGATCCTGACCGTCGCGAACTTCGTCGGGGACTGGCCGGGCCTGGTGGGCCTGCTCGGTCTCAACGCCGGGCTGACCAAGATGGGCAAGCCCTACTCGACGATCTGGAGCGTCGACTTCACGGACCAGTGGTTCCGGGACGGGATCCGGCAGTGGCTGGAGACGGGCACTATCGAGCACGACGCCTCGCACGTGACCGACTCGCCGGTGCTGCCCGCCGGCCCGCAGGCCGACCTCGGGCGCGCGCTGGCCGCCCAGCTGCTGCGCGACAAGGCGATCGTCGGCGTCTTCGACGAGGGCTGCATGGGGATGTACAACGCGATCATCGACGACGAGCTGCTCAACGCGATAGGCATCTACAAGGAGCGCCTGAGCCAGTCGGCGCTGTGGGCCGAGATGCAGCGGGTGTCCGACGCCGAGGCCGCCGCCGTCCAGAGCTGGCTCGAGGCCGCAGGCATGACGTTCCGCCTCGGCGAGGACGAGGCCACCGACCTCACGCCCGCGCAGCTGGCCTGGCAGCACAAGATGTACGTCGCCGCGCTGCGTATCGCCGACGACTTCGGGCTGGACGCCGTCGGCATCCAGTACCAGCAGGGCCTCAAGGACCTCAGCCCGGCCTCGGACCTGGCCGAGGGCCTCCTGAACAACGTGGTCCGGCCCCCGGTCACCTCGCGCGACGGCGCGCGCGTGCTGTGGGAGGGCAAGGCCCTGCCGCACTTCAACGAGGCCGACGAGGGCGTGGCCGTGGACGCGCTGGTCACCAACCGGCTGTGGACCGCGATGGGCCTGGACCCGGCCACGACGCTGCACGACGTGCGCTGGGGTGAGGAGCTCGACGGCCGGTTCGTCTGGGTCTTCGAGATCTCGGGCTCCGTGCCGCCGTCGCACCTTCAGGGCGGGTACGCCGGCGCGCAGGGATGGCGGCAGAATCCCGTGTACTTCCCGCTCGGCGGCTCCACCATCAAGGGGGTCTCCCGGCCGGGCGAGATCGTCTGGTCCCGCGTCTACATCGCCGGCGGCCGGCTGCACGTCGACCTCGGGCGCGCCTCCGCCGTCGCCCTGCCGCAGGAGGAGACGGAGCGCCGCTGGCAGGCGACCAACCCGGAGTGGCCGATCATGCACGCCGTGCTGCACGGCATCAGCCGCGACCAGTTCATGGCCCGGCACCGGGCCAACCACCTCAGCGTGGCCTACGCGCCGGACGCCGCGACCGCCGACGACGCGCTCGTCGCCAAGGCCGCGTTCTTCGCGGGGCTGGGCGTCGAGGTGCACGTGTGCGGGGAGGTGGCGGCGCTCGCCTGACGCGCCGGGGTTAACGATCATTAACCAACGGACTATGCTGCGCACGTGACCATCAACGTCGGCGTTGGACCGGATCTGCGCACCCTCACCGCGCAGCTGAGGGAGCGGATGGCGCGCGTGCGCCAGGGCGGGTCGCCCGAGGCGCGCGCCCGCCATATCGGCCGCGGCAAGCTGTTGGCCCGTGACCGCGTGGACCGGCTGCTCGACCCGGGCAGCGCCTTCCTGGAGATCGGCGCCCTGGCGGCCTACGACATGTACGGCGGCGAGTGGGCGGTGCCCAGCGCGGGCATCGTCACGGGGATCGGCCGGATCGCGGGTCGCGAGTGCGTGGTCGTCGCCAACGACGCCACGGTCAAGGGCGGCACCTACTACCCGATGACGGTGAAGAAGCACCTGCGCGCGCAGCAGGTCGCCGCCGAGAACCACCTGCCGTGCGTCTACCTCGTGGACTCCGGCGGCGCGTACCTGCCGATGCAGGACGAGGTGTTCCCCGACCGGGAGCACTTCGGGCGCATCTTCTACAACCAGGCGAACCTGTCCGCGCGGGGGATCCCGCAGGTCGCGGCGGTCATGGGGTCCTGCACCGCCGGCGGCGCGTACGTGCCCGCGATGAGCGACGAGGCGGTCATCGTACGGGACGAGGGCACGATCTTCCTCGGCGGTCCGCCCCTGGTCCAGGCCGCAACGGGCGAGATCGTAACGGCCGAGGAGCTGGGCGGCGGCCTGGTGCACACCACGACGTCGGGCGTCGCGGACCACCTGGCCGACGACGACGCGCACGCCCTGCGCATAGTGCGCGAGATCATCGGCACCACCCCGGCCGCACCGCGGACCCTGGACCGGGCGGAGCCCGAGGAACCCGAGCTGGACCCCGACGGGCTCTACGACGTCCCCGCCGACCCGCGCACCCCCTACGACGTGCGCGACGTGATCCGGCGGATCGTCGACGGCTCCCAGCTGCAGGAGTTCAAGGCCCGGTACGGCGAGACCCTGGTGTGCGCCTTCGCGCGGATCGACGGCTACCAGGTCGGCATCGTGGCGAACAACGGGATCCTGTTCTCGGAGTCGGCGCTCAAGGGCGCGCACTTCGTGCAGCTCTGCGACCAGCGGCGCATTCCCCTGGTGTTCCTGCAGAACATCGCGGGCTTCATGGTCGGCAAGGAGTACGAGCACCGCGGCATCGCCAAGGACGGCGCCAAGCTGGTCACCGCCGTGGCCTGCACCTCCGTCCCGCGGTTCACGGTGGTGCTCGGCGGCTCGTTCGGCGCCGGGAACTACGGGATGAGCGGCCGCGCCTACGACCCCCGGTTCCTCTGGATGTGGCCGGGTGCCCGCATCTCCGTCATGGGCGGCGAGCAGGCGGCGTCGGTCCTCGCGACCGTGCAGCGTGACCTGGCGCCCGAGGACGTCGAGGCGTTCAAGGACCCGATCCGCGCCCGGTACGAGGCCCAGGGCAACCCCTACTACGCCACGGCGCGCCTGTGGGACGACGGCGTGATCGACCCCGCCGACACCCGCCGCGTCCTCGCCCTCGGCCTGGCTGCGGCCGCCCACGCCCCGATCCCTGAGCCGTCCTACGGCATCTTCCGGATGTGATAACGATGCCCACCCCGATACACACCCTGCTGATCGCCAACCGCGGCGAGATCGCCCTGCGGATCATCCGCACCGCACGCCGCCTCGGGCTGCGCACCGTCGCCGTCTACTCCGACGCCGACCGCGCCGCCCCGCACACCCGCGCCGCCGACGTCGCCGTACGCATCGGGCCGACGCCGGCCGCCGAGTCGTACCTGTCGATCCCCGCGCTGCTCGCGGCCGCGAAGGAGACCGGCGCCGACGCCGTCCACCCCGGCTACGGGTTCCTGTCCGAGCAGGCCGAGTTCGCCCGCGCCGTCATCGGCGCCGGACTGACCTGGGTGGGGCCGCCGCCCGAGGCGATGGACGCCATGGGGCGCAAGGACACGGCGCGCAGGATCGCGGAGGCTGCGGGCGTGCCCGTGCTGCCGTCGTTCGGGAAGGTCCAGGGCACGTCGTTCGCCATGGTGGGGGGCCTCTCCTTCCCGATCCTGGTCAAGGCCGCGGCGGGTGGCGGCGGCAAGGGCATGCGCGTCGTCCGCTCCCAGGAAGAGCTCGCTCCCGCGATCGCCGCCGCCGGACGCGAGGCCGCCGCCGGGTTCGGCGACGACACCCTGGTGCTGGAGCCGTTCGTCGAGCGCGGCAGGCACGTCGAGGTGCAGATCCTCGGCGACGAGCACGGCAACGTGCTGCACCTGCACGAGCGCGACTGCTCCGCCCAGCGCCGCCATCAGAAGGTCCTGGAGGAGGCGCCCGCCCCCGACCTGGACCCGGCCCTGCGCGAGCACCTGCACACCTGGGCCGTCAGCCTGGCCCGCGAGGTCGGGTACACCGGCGCCGGGACCGCCGAGTTCCTGGTCGACGTCGGCGCCTCGGCCGACTCGCCCAGCGGCGCGGCCTGGGCCGGCGAGCGTGTGGGCGCCTGGTTCCTCGAGATGAACACCCGCCTCCAGGTCGAGCACCCCGTCACCGAGGAGGTCGTCACCGTGCGCGGCGAACGGATCGACCTCGTCGAGCAGCAGCTCCGCGTAGCGGCCGGCGAGGAGCTGGGCTTCACGCAGGACGACGTCGCCGTCGTCGGCCACGCGATCGAGGCGCGGATCTATGCCGAGGACGCGTTCGGCGGGTTCCTGCCGCAGGCGGGGACCGCCACGCGGGTGCGGTGGCCCGGGCCGGAGGGCTCGGAGGCCTCGGCAGGATCGACCAGCGGGGCGTCGACCGGCGTGCGGGTGGAGGCCGGCATCGAGGACGGCACGGTAGTGCCGGCCGCCTACGACCCCATGGTCGGCAAGGTGATCGCACGCGGCGCCGACCGCGAGGCAGCCCGGCACGCCCTCGTCGACGCGCTCGACGCGACCGCGATCGGCGGCCTGGTCACCAACACCGGGTTCGTACGGGCGCTCGCGGACTCCGCCGCGTTCCGCGACGGCGAGGTGCACACCGCGTGGCTGGACTCCCACGAGCTGCCGCCGCCGGATCCCGGCCCCGCGCTCGTGGCGGCCGCGTGGACCGTCGCTGCCGCTGCGGCGTCCGACGGCGGTGACGGGTGGCGGCTGGGCGGCCCGCCTGCGGACACCTGGGTCGAACTCGACGACGGGGTGCTCCGGGTGAGCACCACCCGGGGCGAGGTGCGTCGCGACGGCGAGCCGCCGACGTCCTGCCGCGCGGTGGGCGGCCTGGTGGGTGTCTCTGCGGGTGACGGGGACGGCGTCGTGCTTCTCGCGCTGGACGGCGTGACCGCGCGGTTCGCCGTCGACGTGGGGCCGCGGTCCGTGGAGGTGAGCACCCGCGGGCAGACGTTCCGGTTCGTCCGGCCGGGTGCCGCGAGCGTCGCGGCGGCCGAGCTGTCCGACGGCGTCGTGCTCGCCGCGATGCCCGGGGCACTGGCCCGCGTCGAGGTGCGCGACGGCGAGGTGGTGACCGCCGGGCAGGCGCTCGGCGTGCTGGAGGCGATGAAGATGGAGGTGGCGCTCGTGGCGCCGTCGGACGGTGTGGTGCGCGTGCGCGCGGCGGCGGGGGAGCAGGTCGCGGCGCGGCAGGTGCTCTTCGAGGTCGAGCCAGGCGAGCCGGCCATTGACGGGCAGGAGGCGACCGATGCCTGACCAGCTCGACTGGGTGGTCCGGGGACCCCAGGTGGTGCCAGACCCGAGCCTGCCCGACCGCGTGACCATCTACGAGGTGGGCCCGCGCGACGGGCTGCAGAACGAGGACGCGGTGGTCCCGACCGCGGTGAAGGTCGACCTGGTCGAGCGGCTGCTCGACGCCGGCCTGCCGTACGTCGAGGCCACGAGCCTCGTGCACCCGCGTTGGGTGCCCCAGCTCGCCGACGCCGAGGAGGTGCTGGCTGCCCTCGTTGGCCGCATCGGCGACCGCGCCCGCGACCTGCCGGTGCTGGTCCCGAACGAGCGCGGCCTGGAGCGCGCCTACGACCTGGGGCTGCGGCACATCGCCGTCTTCGCCAGCGCCACGGACTCGTTCGCGCGCCGGAACCTGAACCGTTCCCTGGACGAGCAGTACACGATGTTCGAGCCCGTCATGACGCGGGCGCGCGCGGCCGGGATGCGGGTGCGGGCGTACGTCTCGATGTGCTTCGGCGACCCGTGGGAGGGCGACGTACCGCTGGACCAGGTGGTCGCGGCGGGCAAGCGGCTCATGGACCTGGGGGCGGAGCAGCTCTCGCTCGGGGACACGATCGGCGTCGGGACGCCGGGGCACGTCGTCGCGCTCCTGGACGCGCTGAACGACGCCGGCCTGCCCGACGACGTGCTCGCGCTGCACGCCCACGACACCTACGGGCAGGCGCTCGGCAACGTCGCCGCCGCGCTGCGGCACGGGGTGACGACGTTCGACACGTCGGCGGGCGGGCTCGGCGGCTGCCCGTACGCGGAGTCGGCCACCGGGAACCTCGCCACGGAGGACCTGCTGTGGATGCTGGAGGGGCTCGGGATCACCACCGGCGTGTCCATGCCGCGCCTGGTGGAGACCGGGACCTGGCTGGAGGGGCACCTGGGCCGCCCGTCGCCGAGCCGGGTGCTGCAGGCGCTCCGGCCCTAGTCCGCCGCGTTCCTAGGCGGGTGCGTCCGCCGTCAGCCGGTGCAGCAGGGCCAGCGCCGCCTCGACCGGGCGCGTGGTGCGGGGCCGTGTGACGGACTGGAGCGAGAAGCCCAGCGGGGTGTTCAGGGGGCGGGTCACGGCGCCCCGCGCGGGGTGCAGCACGAAGGTGGGCACCACGGCGACGCCGAGCCCGGCGGCGACGAATCGCGAGACGAGCCCCATGTCCGGGCTCTCGACGACGACGGTCCGGCGCAGCCCGCGCGCGGCCAGCACCCGTTCGAGGACCACCCGGTGGCCGAACCCGGGCGGGCCGTCGACGAACGGCTCGGCGACCAGCTCGTCGAGCGGGAGCACGTCGCGCCGCGCCAGCTCGTGGGTCTCCGGGACCACCGCCACGAACTCGTCCACCAGGATCTCGTGCGTGCGCAGGCCCTTGAGGTCGGCGAGCGGGAGCCCGGTGATCGCGACGTCGAGGCGGCCGGCGCGGACGTCGTCCGCCAGGCCGGTGGAGCCGGTGGGCGAGGCCACCACGCTCAGGGCGACGCCCGGATAGAGCTCGTGGAACCGCCCGGCGAAGGTGGGGGCGTCGACCACGTCGGAGTTGGCGAAGACGCCGAGGCGCAGACGCCCGCGCAGGCCGCTCTCGGTGGCGGCCACCACGTCGAAGACGCGGTCGACCGACTCGATCGCGGCGCGTGCCTCAGGCAGGAGGGCGCGCCCGGCGTCGGACAGCTCGACGCGGCGGGTGGAGCGCACGAAGAGCGTGGCGTGGACCTCACGTTCGAGCGTGCGCACGCCCGCCGACACCGCTGACTGGACCGTCTGCAGCCGGTGGGCGGCGCGCGTGAAGCTGCCCTCCTCCGCGACGGCGATGAAGTACTCCAGGTGCCGGGTGTCCACGAGCCAATTATCACTTATCGCGATAATCGTGATCGATATATGTCGCTTGTTCTGATGAATGGTCCACGCGCAGACTGCTGGGGTGACGAACACGCAAGCCACCTCCGCACCTGCCGCACCCACCCGGACGGCGCCTGCCGGCCCGCGCCGCCACGGCATCGGGTTCTGGGTCACCGGTCTGACGTTCCTGCTGCTCATGGCCTTCTCGACGGTGCCGACCCCGCTCTACACGCTCTACGTGGCCCGGGACGGTTACGGCCCGTTCACGGTCACCGTGATCTTCGCGGCGTACGCGGTGGGCGTTGTCGCCAGCCTGTTCTTCGTGGGACACCTGAGTGACCGGGTCGGCCGCCGCCCGCTGATCCTGCTCGCGGCGGCGCTGGAGATCCTGGCCGCCGTGGGCTTCCTGGTCCGGGATGACCTGGCCGGCCTGCTCGTGGCCCGTCTGGTCTCGGGCGTCGGGATCGGCGCGCTGACCGCCACGGCCACCGCCTATCTCGCGGAGCTGGACGGCGCCCGGTCCCGGCCGGCGCCGGGGCGGGCGGCCGTGGTGGCGACCGTCGCGAACCTGGGCGGCCTCGGGCTCGGCCCGATCCTGTCGGGGCTGCTCGCGGCGCAGTCGGCCCACCCGCTGGTGCTGCCGTACGCGCTGTTCGCGGTGGTGATGGTCGGGCTCCTGGTCGCCACGCTGTTCGTGCCGGAGACCGTGCTGCACCGGCCGGGGCTGCGGCCCTACCGGCCGCAGCGGGCGGCGATCGGCAGCGAGGTGCGCGGCCGGTTCGTGGGCGGCGCCATCGGCGCTTTCACGGGGTTCGCCGTCCTCGGCCTCTTCAGCTCGGTGGCGGCGTCGTTCGTCCGCGACGAGCTGGGGCAGCCGTCCCTGATCGTCGCGGGCGCCGTCGCGGCGACGCCGTTCCTGGCCGGCGCGCTCGGCCAGTCCCTCCTGGCCGCCAGCACGCAGGAGGTCCAGCTCCGCTGGGCGTCGGTCCTCATCGTCGCGGGCCCGGCCGCGCTGTTCGGCGGTGTCGTGCTGGCCTCCACGTGGCTCTTCGTGGCGGGCGGCCTGCTGGCCGGCGGAGGTGCGGGGCTGCTGTTCAAGGCGGCGCTCGGCCGGACGGCGGCCCTGGTGCCGCCGGAGGCACGGGCGGAGGCGCTGGCGCTCGTCTTCCTCGTCGCCTACACGGGCCTGGTGGTCCCGGTGCTCGCGGTCGGCGTCGGCCTGGTGTACCTGCCCGCCGCGGCGGTCCTCGGCGTCTTCGTGGTGCTGGTGGCGCTCGCCGGCGGGTGGGCGGCGTCAGCGATGAGGCGTGGCCGATCGGGTGGTTGACCAGGACGGATGTGATGTGCGCGACGACGGGGTTCGAGGATCGGCGATCGAGCGTAAGGTCTCAGATGTGACTCTGAAGATCGGTTACAAGGCGTCCGCCGAGCAGTTCGGGCCGCGCGAGCTGGTTGAGCTCGCAGTACGCGCCGAGGAGGTGGGACTGGACAGCGCGATGGTCTCCGACCACTTCCTGCCGTGGCGGCACGAGGGGGGCCATGCGCCGTCGGCCCTCGCCTGGCTGGCGGCGGCGGGGGAGCGCACCTCCCGCATCCAGCTCGGCACGAGCGTGCTGACCCCCACGTTCCGCTACAACCCCGCGGTGATCGCGCAGCAGTTCGCCACCCTCGCCCTCCTCACTTCAGACCGCGTGATCCTCGGCGTCGGGACGGGCGAGGCACTGAACGAGATAGCGGTCTCGGGCCGGGAGTGGCCCGAGTTCAAGGAGCGGTTCGCGCGCCTGCGTGAGGCCGTGCAGCTCATGCGGGCCCTCTGGACCGAGGGCTCCGTGGACTTCGACGGCGACTACTACAAGCTGGTCGGCGCCAACATCTACGACCGGCCGGAGAACCCCGTGCCCGTCTACATCGCGGCGGGCGGCCCGCTCGTGGCCAGGTATGCGGGGCGCGCGGGCGACGGCTTCATCTGCACGTCCGGCAAGGGTATGGACCTGTACACGGAGAAGCTGCTGCCGGCCGTCGCCGAGGGCGCGGCCAAGGCGGAGCGACCCGTCGCCGACGTCGACAAGATGATCGAGATCAAGATCTCCTACGACCGCGACGCCGCCGCCGCGCTGGAGAACACCCGGTTCTGGGCGCCGCTGTCGCTGACGCCGGAGCAGAAGCACAGCGTCACCTCGGCCACCGAGATGGAGCAGCTGGCGGACGAGCTGCCGATCGACCAGGTCGCGAAGCGCTGGATCGTCGCGTCCGACCCGGACGAGGCCGTCGCGATGATCAAGCCCTACGTGGACGCCGGCCTGAACCACCTCGTGGTGCACGGCCCCGGCCACGACCAGGAGCGGTTCCTCACGCAGTTCAGCGAGGACGTGCTGCCGCGCCTGCGCGCGCTCGGCTAGGGCCGCACCAGCCCCGTCTCGTAGGCGAGGATCACCAGCGCCGCGCGGTCGCGCGCACCGAGCTTGGCCAGCAGCCGGCTCACGTAGGTGCGTGCGGTGGCCGGGCTGAGGTACAGCTCACGGGCGATCTCGTCGTTCGTCAGCCCCCGGCCCAGCTGCTGCAGCACCTCGCGCTCACGCTCGGTGAGCCCTGCGAGCCGGTCGACGCCGGGCCGGGGCGCCGGGCTCGCGGCGACGGCCCGGAGAACGGTGGCGGTGACCGCCGGGTCGAGCAGCGCGTCGCCCGCCGCGACGACCCGGACGGCCCGGCGCAGCTCGGCAGGCGCGACGTCCTTGAGCAGGTAGCCGGACGCGCCCGACCGGACGGCCTCGAAGACGTGCTCGTCCTCGTCGAACGTGGTCAGGACCAGCACCCGGACGCCGGCCAGCGCGGGGTCGGCGACGATCTCCCGGGTGGCGGCCAGGCCGTCCAGGCGCGGCATGCGGATGTCCATGAGCACGACGTCGGGCCGCAGCTCCCGCACGCGGGAGACGCCGGCGCGCCCGTCGGCGGCCTCGGCGACGACGGCGATGTCGCCCTCGCTCTCCGCGAGGGCACGCAGGCCCGCGCGCACGAGCTCCTGGTCGTCGACCAGCACGATCCGGATCATGGGCGTCACTCTTCCAGCCGGAGGGGCAGGTCGGCGGTCACGACGAACCCGCCGTCCGGCGCGTCGGCGGCGGTAAGGCCGCCGCCGAGGAGGGCCACCCGCTCGCGCATCCCCGAGATGCCCGAGCCGGGTTCGAGGTCCGGGCCGGCACCGCGGCCGTCGTCGGCCACGCGCAGGGCGAGGCGACCGCCGGTGACCCGCGCGGAGACCGTCACGCGCGTGGCCGCGGCGTGCCGCAGCACGTTCGTCAGGGACTCCTGCGTTATCCGGTAGGCGGCGGCGTCGATCGCGCCGTCGAGCGCCCCGGCCGGCACGTCGACAGCGACGTCGACGGCGAGCCCCGCCGCGCGGGCCGACCGCGCCAGGGCGTCGATGCCGGCCAGGCCGGTCGGGGCGGGGGCCTTCGGCGCGGCTGCGTCGTGCGAGGCTGCGTCGGGCTCGGCGGCGTCGGATGCCGCCGTCCCATGCGCCGTCGTCTCCTGCGACGCCGTCCCTGGCGCGGTGCCGACGGGCCCACGTAGCACCCGCACCGTCGACCGCAGCTCGCGCAGCGTGCCCGACGTCGCCTCACGGACGTGCTCCAGCGCGCGCCGGGCCGCGTCGTCGTTCCGGCCCACCGCCTCCGCCGCGACCCCGGAGTGCAGGGCGATCACCGACAGGTTGTGCCCGACGACGTCGTGCAGGTCCCGGGCGATGCGCAGGCGCTCCGCCTGGAGCCGCTGGCCGGCGGCGCGGGCCTCGTGCCCGCGCGCCTCCCTGGACAGGCGGACCGCCACGCCGAGCGCCACGGCCGCCGCGACCAGCGCCACGTTGGTGACCAGGTCGTACGGTGCCAGGTATTCCTCGGGGGTGTTGCCCACCGTCCGGTAGTACGTCGAGACGGCGATCAGCACGAGGCCCCCGCCGATCGCCCAGCCGGTGTGCCGCATCTCCGCCGCCGAGTAGAGCGCCGCGACCGCGGGCAGCGCCATCCCGATCGGGGAGAGCTCGAGGATGTAGTAGGCGAACACGCCTAGCACGGTGACCACGACCACGGTGCGCGGCACCTTGCGCCGCAGGAGCACCAGCGCCCCGAAGCCCGCCGCGAACAGGTACGCCCCGGTACCGGTGCGCCGGACGGTGTCGGTGTCCGCGGCGATGACGACGGCGACCACCAGCGCCATGGCGAGCGCCAGGACGACGTCGGTGACGCGGGGGTCGACGGTGCGTGGTTGGACGACGTGCGGTCGCGGGGCGGCTCCGTGCTCGGGCTGTTCTGGCACACCGCCACCCTACGGAGGGGGTGCCCCTGAGGCATCAGCCCGTGGGAGTCAGGGTGATGTCGCCTCCGGGCGACATCACGAGACGATCCCGGGCCGATGTGGGGACCGGCCCGCGCGAGGCACCGTCGGGGCATGACATCACCAGACCTTCCGGCCCAGCCCGCGCCGGGCCCCGCCGTCCCGTGGGCGGTGGTCGCCGGCCTCTCCACCATGGCCCTGCTCTGGCCGCTGACCGGGCTCACCGGCGTCGTCGGCACCGGCGCGCCCCGGGCGTTTGCCATCATCGGCATCACCGCCGTCGTGTGGATCGGGGTGGTCGGCCTCGGCCGGGTGCCCCGGCCCGTGCTCACCCTCACGCTCACCGGGGTGGCCTACGGGCTGGTCGCGACCGCGATCAGCCTGCTGGTCCCGGTGCTCGCGGGCTTCGGCGGCCCCGGCGGCGGGCCGGCGTGGACCATCGTCCCGGCGCTGCTCTACAACGCGATGTGCGGCGCCCTGGCGGGCGTGGCCGCGGCCGGCGTGCAGCGGCTGCGCGGGGCGGACCGATGAGGCGGGGCGGGCCGATGAGGCGGGGCGGGCGCGCGAGCGGCGTCGGCTCGCTCGTCGGGGGATCGCTCGCGGGAGGCTCGCTCGGGAGAGGCTCGCTCGTCGCGGGCGTCGCCGCGCTCGTCGTCGCCCTCGCGGGCTGCGGCGCGATCCCGGGCTCGGTCACCCCGGTGGACGAGGCCGAGTTCACGAACGAGCTCGCCATCCCGCCGCTGGCGCCGTCGCGGGTGGTGGACGGCACGCGCGTCTTCTCCCTCACCGCGCAGGAGGGCGTCACGGAGTTCCGGCCCGGCGTCGAGACGCGGACCTGGGGCTACGACGGCTCCTACCTCGGGCCGACCCTGCGCGCCGAGCGCGGGGAGCGCGTCGCCGTCGAGGTCACGAACGATCTCGGCGAGCCGACCAGCGTGCACTGGCACGGCATGCACCTGCCCGCCGCGATGGACGGCGGGCCGCACCAGGAGGTAGCCCCCGGCGCCACGTGGCGCCCGACCTGGGAGATCGACCAGCCCGCCGCCACCCTCTGGTACCACCCGCACCCGCACGGCAAGACCGAGCAGCACGTCTACCGCGGCCTGGCGGGCATGTTCCTCCTGGACGACGACGCTTCGCGTACCGCGGCGCTGCCGCACACCTACGGCGTCGACGACGTCCCCGTGATCGTGCAGGACAAGATCCTCGACTCCGACGGGCAGCTCGAGCTCAAGGACGACGGCAGCGAGCCGGGCACGCTGGGCGACGTCGTCATGACGAACGGCACGGTGGGCGCCTACCAGGAGGTGACCACCGAGCGGGTGCGGCTGCGCCTGCTCAACGGCTCGACGGCGCGCACCTTCCAGCTCGGCTTCGAGGACCGGGACATGGACCTCGTGGCGACCGACGGCGGCCTGCTCGACGCCCCGGTCCGGCTCGACGAGGTGCGCCTAGCGCCGGGCGAGCGGGCCGAGGTAGTCGTGAAGATGAAGCCGGGGGAGACCACCCGGCTGCACTCCGCCGAGGCCGACCTCGGCAACCTGGTGGTGCCGTTCGCGATGGGGGCCAACGACGCGTTCGACGTGCTCGAGCTGCGCGCCGCCGACGAGCTGGCGCCCTCGCCCGAGCCCGCATGGGCCGCCTCCGAGCACGCCGCCGCCGACGAGCTGCACGAGGCCGACGTCTCCATGACCCGGACGTTCGAGCTCGACGACAGCAGGATCAATCGCCGGCGGATGGACATGGGCCGCATCGACGAGGTGGCGACGGTGGGCAGCACCGAGGTGTGGGAGGTGCACAGCACCGTCCCGATGCCGCACAGCTTCCACGTGCACGACGTGCAGTTCCGCGTCCTGAGCATCGACGGCGAAGCGCCGCCGCCCGAGCTGGCGGGCCGCAAGGACACGATCTACCTGGAGCCGGGCCGGGAGTACCGGCTCCTGATGCGGTTCGACGACTACGCCGACCCAGACATGCCGTACATGTACCACTGCCACATGCTGATGCACGAGGACGCCGGGATGATGGGGCAGTTCGTCGTCGTCGAGCCGGGGCAGGAGGCGGGAACGGTGCCTGAGCACGGTGCGGGCACGGGGACGGACGGCGGTGCGGGCACGGACGGCCACGAGGGGCACCACTGAACGTGTGGCACGCTCACCTGGTGACTCTCTCGCTTCCCGACCGCATCACGCACGTCCTGCTCGACCTCGACGGCACTCTCACCGACTCCGCGCCCGGCATCATCGGATCCCTGCGCTCCGGCTTCGCCTCGGCCGGCTTCGACGTCCCCTCCGACGAGGTCCTGCGGACCTTCGTCGGCCCGCCCCTGGGGGCGAGCCTGGCCCGCATCGGCCTGTCCGACGCCGACGCCGCCGCCACCATCGCCGCCTACCGGCGCGACTTCGAGGTGCGCGGCATGTTCGACAACTCGGTGTTCCCCGGCATCCCGGAGGCGCTCGCCGAGCTGCGCGAGGCCGGGGTGACGCTCCTGGTCGCCACGGCCAAGCCGGAACGCTACGCCCGGCAGATCGTCGAGCACTTCGGGCTCGACGGCCACCTCGCGGGCGGGCTCGACGGCGTCCACGGCGCGACCGACTATGCGGCCGGGGAGGCACAGGGCAAGGAGGTGGTGGTCGAGCGTGCGGTCGCCCACGCGGTGGCCCTCGGGGCCGACGTCGGGCAGGTCGTCATGGTGGGCGACCGCGAGCACGACGTGCACGCCGCCGCGCACAACGACGTCCCGACCGTGGGCGTGACCTGGGGTTATGCGTCTCCCGGCGAGCTGGAGGCCGCGGGCGCCGTGGCTGTCGCGACGACGCCGGACGAGCTGCGCAAGCTGCTCACGAGCTGATTCCGCCAGCGGGCCGGGGGCCGCCCAGGGCTCGCTGGTGGCGTCGTCTGCTGTCGGCCGACGTCGTCTGTTGTCGGACGGCGGATCAAGCCGCGCGTAGAACGGCGTCGAACGCGTCCCGGATGCGCTCGTCGACCACGACGAACCGCACCTGCTGGATACTCGCCTCGTGGTGCTGGGCGAGCCAGCCCCGGGTGGTCATGACGGCGATGCGGGCGACGTCGGGCACCGGCCAGCCGTATGCGCCCGCGCTCACCGCCGGGAAGGCGACCGACCGCACGTCGAGCTCAGCGGCGACGTCGAGCGACCGGGCGAAGCACGAGGCGAGCAGCGCGGGGTCGTCCTGGCCGCGGTGCAGGTTCGGCCCGACGGTGTGGATCACCCAGGACGCCGGCAGGTTGAACGCCGGGGTGGCGACGGCGTCGCCGATGTCCAGGCCGCCCGGGTGCGTGGTGTTCCGGAGCCGTCGGCAGGCCTCCAGCAGGCGGGGCCCGGCGGCCGCGTGGATGGCGCCGTCGACCCCGCCGCCGCCCAGGAGCGTGGAGTTCGCCGCGTTGACGACGGCGTCGGCCTCGACACGGGTGAGGTCACCGATCTCGACGGACGTGCTGCTCATGTGGCCCCTCCTGGTGCGCTCGCCGGGGCGCCCACTGGTGTGCTCGCTCCGCGGCCGGGCCGTTCCATCCATTTGTACCTCTCGGTCACCGGTACCCAGCCGAACTGCTCGTAGAGGCCGTGCGCGTCGGCGGTCGCGAGGAGCGTGCGGCGCAGACCGAGCGGCTCGATGTCGGCGACCACGCCGGCGATCAGGAGCTTGCCGACGCCCTGCCCGCGCAGCCCCGGGTCGACGACGACGTCGGCGAGCCAAGCGAACGTCACACCGTCGGTCACGACGCGCGCGAAGGCGACCTGCTCGCCCGTGTCCCGGCGGTAGACGCCATAGGGCCGGGACCCCGCGATCGCCGCGTCCATCACGCCGCGCGGGCGGTCCTTCGCCCAGTATGTGTGGGCGATCAGCTCGTGCACGCGGGCACCGTCGATGCGGGTCGGGTCGGTGGAGAACTCGAAGGGCGAGTCATCGTTCATGGTCCGGAGTCAATCACTGGACGGTGACACTGTCCGAGCGAATATGGCCCAGCGTCCTCCTTGCGCCGGGTTCTTACGCGGCTGGCAGAAGGGCGGGCGGGTGTGGGTGGCTCGCCATAGGATCGAACAAGCGTCCGCAGCAATGGGACCGATCCATAGACTTTACGACGTGAGAGAGGAGCGTGTCGGTATGCGTGAAGGACAGCTCGACGGCGGTACGGGCAGCGGGCCCGCTGCCGGTGCGTTCCTGGACGACGGACTCGCGCAGCAGGGCGGTCCGGGTGAGGCGTTCGTGCGTGACGAGACACTCGTGCGCCTAGTGCCGGACGA
>NZ_QBUG01000010.1 GCF_003058225.1 Promicromonospora sp. AC04 | reverse complement strand
CCGTCGGCACCGACATCTGGATCGCCCTGGCCTGGTGCGTCGGCATCCTCGCCATCGCCTACGCCTTCGCCATGACCACCTACCGCCGCAAGATCTCCTGACCGAGCATCGAGCGAGGCCCGCCGGTAGCACCACCGCAGGCGGGCCGTTCGGCGTTCTCGACCGGGCCGACGGCTCAAAAGTCGGCTTCTTCCTTGTCTTGGCTTGCGCGCAGCGTCGAGCCTGCGCCGGCGGGCCCGCAGAAACGGCTACGCCACACGATGTGTTGCTGTGAGTCGACGGTGTCTACGGTCAGCAACACAGCCCACCCGCGGAGTCTCTTCCCGGAGGCACCAGGCCCGGCCAACACGACTCAGCCACCAGACCCGCTAGGGCGCGTCCCCCAACCGGCGCACCCGCCGCGTCTCGACGGCGACCGCCGCCAGGCTGAGCAGACCGCCCGTCACCAGCACGAGGGGCGGGAGCATCCACACGAGCACCACGCACATCGCCAGAGCGGCGAACAGCAGCGCCGATCCGGTCAGGTCGTCGCCGGTACGCTCGGCCCCGCGGGACAGCACCCGCCACACGCCCCCCGGGGCAGTCTCCGTGCCCGGCGCCGGATCGTCGTCGGACCACGCCGCAGCGGCGCGCACCAGCACCACCGCGGCGTAGGCCGCGGCCGCCCACGTCACCCACCGGACGACCGACGCACCCGGGAGCGCTCCCGTCGCCGTCAGCCCGGTGTTGACGAACACGGCGACCGCGGCCACCGGCAGGAGCGCACCCAGCGCCCAGAGGCTGCAAGCGGCCGCCAGCCAGTCCCGGCCGAAGCCGCGGACCGAGGTGTCATACCCGCCCAGGTGCCGCCGCAGGTGCGCGGCGCCGGCGGCGAGCGCCGCCGGGAGCGTCACCACGGGCAAGCTCCCGGCGAGCACGAGGAGGCCGGTCAGGAGCGTCTCCCCGAGCAGGGCGAACCGTCCTTCGCCGGCCGCACGGCCGCGGGCCGGCTGCGAGTCGGGCTCGTCGGCCTGCTCCTGAGAGTTCACGGGGACCCCGGCTCCTGTGTCGGACGGCGCACGGCATCCGCACCGCGCCGCCGCCCTCGAAACGATACAAATCCGACCCTACAGGACGACCCGGACCGCTATCCCGCGAGCGCCGACTCCGCCTCCGCGAAGAACTGCTCCACCGCCTCGTCCAGGGTGAGGGCGCCGTGCGCCAGGTCGCCGTCGATCCGCACGAAGGCGGCCTCGACGGTGCCGAACCCGGCGACGGGCGGCGGTGCCGCGCTCGTGAGGTAGGGCTCGAGCCCGGCCTCGTAGTCCACCACCTGCGCGTCCAGACCCTCGGGCTCGAAGCCCTCCAGCGCGGTCGACGACGCCGGGACACCGCGCGAGATGCCGAAGATCTCGCCGACCTGGGGGTCGTTGGTGATGAAGTCGATGAGGGCCGCCGCCTCCTCGGGATGCTCCGACCCGGCGGCCATGGAGAGCATCAGCGACGGCTTGAGGAACAGGCCGCGCTGCTCCGGGTCGTCCGCCGGCGGGGGCAGCATCGTGAGGTTCGCGCCGTCGGCGCCCTCGCTGAACCGGACCAGGAAGTTGTCCCAGCTGATCTCGGACGCCGTCTCCAGCACCCCCATGGCGTCGACGCCTTCGAGCTGGTCGAGCCGCTCGGCGGGCAGGAAGGTCCCGTCCTCGTGCAGCGGGGCCGCGCGGCCCCACCACTGCGCCAGGTCCTCCTCGGTGAAGCCGAGCGACCCGTCCGCGAACAGGGTCTTGCCCTGCTGCCCGAGCCAGATCTGGAACAGCCAGAGGATCTGGGTGTAGTCCACGGAGCCGTGCACCACCGGGTCCTGGCCGGCGCCCGCCTGCGCGACGTCGGCCAGGAACGCGTCGTACTCGTCCCAGGTGAGGTCGCCCTCCGGGGCCTCGACGCCGAGGTCGGCGAGCAGGTCCGTGTTCACTATCGTCGCGAGCGTGTTGGTGCTGGTCGGGATCGCGTAGGTCTGCCCGTCCAGCTGCGTGGACTCGACCAGGCCCTCGGGCAGCGCCGAGGTGTCGATCTCCGCGCCGATGTGCTCGTCGAGCGGGGCGACGCGCCCGGCCGTCCCGTACTCGGCCAGGTAGGCGACGTCCATCTGGATGACGTCGGGCAGGCTGCCGCTCGCGGCCTCCGTGTTCCGGGCGCTCCAGTAGTCGCCCCAGGCGGCGAAGTTGGTACGGACCTCCACGCCGGGGTTCTGCTCCTCGAAGAGCGCCACGGCCTCCTCGTACCGTTCGGCGCGCGTCGTGTCGCCCCACCAGGCGAAGTCGAGGACGACGGTGTCGCCCTCGCCGCCGGTGCCGCCAGCCGAACATCCCGCCACGACCAGCGGCAGCACAGCCGCCGCGGCGATCAGGGTCCGGGCGCTGCGTGCGTCCGTTCGTTTCATCGTGAGCCTCCTTGCTCAGCCGTCTGCGCCTCCGCGCACGCCAGAATGCTGCCCGCCCGGCGCGGGGAACCGTCAAAAACGGACAAGAACGGTCAGGTGCGCGGCGCGCCGCCGCACGACTCCCGGATCGTGAGGCGCGGCAGGAGGTCGACGTGGCGCGGCGGACGCCGGTCGCCGTCCGGCTCGGCGATCCGGTCGACGAGGAGGCGGAGCGCCTCCCGCCCCAGCTCCCAGCGCGGCGGCGTGACTGCGGTCAGGGGCACGGCGGCGAGCTCGGCGTTCTCGTCGTCGTACGCGACGATGGCGAGGTCGTCGGGTACGCGCAGCCCGCGGTCCAGCGCCGCCTCCACGAACCGCGCCGCGTGGTGGTCCGTGTGCACGATGACGGCCCGCACCCCAGCCTGGGCGCACTCGTCCAGCAGCCGGCCGACGGCGCGCTCCAGCGCGGCGGGGTCGTCCTCGCCCTTGGGCAGCGACGCCGTCGGCGCGGCCCCGAGGCCGAGCCGGTCTACCGCCTGCCGGTAGCCCTCGCGGACGTACGGGGCGGTCGGCGTCCGGTCGTACACGGCGAGCGCTATGCGGTCGTGGCCGAGCCCCGCGAGGTGCTCGACGGCGACCACCGCGCCGTGCGTCAGGTCGGTCCGGGCCAGGTCCAGCTCGCTGAGCCTCGTCATCCCGTCGATGCGGCGTTCCACCAGCACCACCGGCACGGGGATGGCGCACGCCCACGCGGCGAGGTCCGCGGGCTCCCGGCCCCGGGTGGTCGGGGCGATGGCGATGCCCGCCGCGCCCAGGGCGACCATGCGCGCGACCTGCGATTCCTCCACCTCGGGGCGGTAGTGCGACACCCCGAGCACCAGCCGGGCCCGGACCGCCGGGGCCAGGGACTCCATGCCGCGCACGAGCTGGGGAAAGTGGGAGCTGGTGCTCGGCACGACCACCCCGACCAGGACTCGCGCCGCCTCGGGGCCCCGCGACGAACGGAGCGCTATCGCGCCGCCGTGCACGCGGGCCAGCTTGCCCGACCGGTCCAGCGCCATGATGTCGCGGCGGATGGTGACCTCGGAGACGCCGAGCCGTTCCGCTACCTCGGCGGACCGCAGGCTCCCGCGCAGCTCGACCTCCCGCAGCAGGTACTCGTGCCGGGCTCGTGGCAGCTGCATGCTCACCTTCTCCCTCCCCGTCCCGCCGTGGTCGTGCGCGCCGGCGCACTGTAGCGGGACAGGCCCGCCGTCCTGGTCGGGACCTGACCGGAATTGTTCGATCGGACGCACCGCGCGCCTCGGTCGGTGAGACTCCCGCGGTGACGAGTACCGACGCCGCTGCCCACGCCACCCTCCGACCCGCCCAGCGCTGGACCCGCGACCACTGGCTGTCCACCGCCGACCGGCTGCTCGACGCGACGGCGGACCATGCGTCCCCCGGCCGGGCGCTCGTCCGGCTGCCCGGCCCGGTCAGCGCCTCGGGCGCGTGGAGCGACGGCCTCGAGGGCTACGCCCGCACCTTCCTGCTGGCCGCGTTCCGCGTGCGCGGCGAGAACGGCGGCGACCCAGCCGGACTCCTGGAGCGCTACGCCGAGGGGCTGCGGCACGGCACCGACCCGGCCGATGCCGAGCGGTGGCCCCGGATCGACGAGCGGCGTCAGGCCGTCGTCGAGGCCGCTTCCGTCGCCGTCGCCCTTTCCGAGACGCGGCAGTGGCTCTGGGACCGGCTCGACGACGGGACGCGCGAGCGCACCGTCGACTGGCTGGCCGGGATCGTCGGCACCGCGGGCTACCGCAACAACTGGATCTGGTTCCAGAACGTCGTCGAGGAGTTCCTCGCCTCGGTCGGCGGCCCGTGGGACCAGGCCGACCTCGACCGCAACGACGAGCTCCAGGAGCGGCTGTACGTGGGCGACGGCTGGTACTCGGACGGGCACGGCCGGGACGGCCGGCGCCAGTCCTTCGACTGGTACGCGGGCTGGGCCTGGCACTTCTACCCGGTGCTGCACGCGCGGATCCAGGGCCGGCCGCTGCCCGAGCGGCACGCCGGCCGCCTGCGCGCCTACCTCGACCAGGCCCAGCACCTCGTGGGCGCCACGGGCGCGCCGCTCCTGCAGGGCCGCTCGGCCACCTACCGGCTCGGGCTGCTCGCCCCGTTCTGGGCGGGCGCCCTGACGGGGGCCACGCCGCTCGCCCCGGGCCAGACCCGCGCGCTGACCGCCGCCGTCGCCGAGCACTTCACGGCCTCCGGCTCGATCGACGAGCGCGGGCTCCTCCCGGTCGGCTGGCACCGCCGCTACGACCGGATCCGCCAGCTGTACACCGGGGCGGCGTCGCCGTACTGGGCGAGCAAGGGGTTCCTCGGGCTGCTGCTGCCGCCCGACCACGCCGTGTGGACGGCGGACCCCGAACCGCCCACCGCCTGGCGCGACACCGCCGTCGTACCGCTGCGCGCGCCGGGCTGGCTCGTCTCCGCGACACCCGAGGACGGCCTCGTCCGCATCGTCAACCACGGGTCGGACCGCCTGCTGGAGCACGCCGCGGAACCGCGGGCGGACGACCCGTTCTACCGCAGGGCCGCCTACGCCAACCTGGTCTCGCCGCAGCTCTCGCAGGACGCGATCGCCGCCCCCGTCGAGTCGCACGTCGCGCTGCTCGACGCCGACGGGGTGCCGTCCCACCGCGACGGCGTCGACCGGCTCGCCCTGGGCGATCACGTCGCCGCGTCGTGGTCGCGGGTGCACTGGCTCGGCCTCCCGGGCTCCTCGGCCGACGGCGCCGCCGCGACCTGGGCGTCGATGCGCCGCGGGCCCCGTCTGGTCACCGCCTCGGTGGTGCGCGGCCGGTTCGAGGTCCGCATCGCCTGGTACCTCGCGGACGCCCTCGACGGCCGGTTGGGCGGCCCGGCCGGGCCAGGGATCGGCGACGGGGACGGCGTCGGCACGAGCGACGACGGCGCCGCGGCGTGGCCGTGCGACGTCGGCCCGTGGCGCCTCCAGATCGGCGGCTGGGCGCTGGCTGCCCCGGACGAGCACGACCTGACCGTCGAGACCGGCGACGACTGGGTGCGGGTGGTGCGGCGCGACGGGCTCTCCTCGCTCGTCCGGGGTCTGACCGGGCTGACCCTGCCCGGCACCCGGCGCCGGGACGGAGCGGATCCGCTGGGGGCGGCGTCGGACACCCCGCTGCTGCGCAGCAGCGGGGCCCTGGCACCCGGCGAGGCAGGTGCCGCGCTCGTGGTGCTGTCGGGCGCCCCGTCCCCGCTCGACCTGGGCGCGGTCGAGTCGGTGACGAGGCTGCCCGACGCCGACCGCACCCGCGTCGCCGTCCGCTGGCGGGACGGGCAGGTGGACGTCGTCGACGGTCCCACCGGCCCCGTCCCCTGACCCGGCCGCGGGTCAGCCCTTGAGGCCCTGCGTCGCGACGCCGTCGACGAGGTACCGCTGGAACACCACGAAGAACAGCAGCACCGGCACGAGCGCGAGCACGGCCATGGCCATCTGCGCGCCGTAGTCGGACACCGACGTCTGGTCCACGTACAGCCGGAGGGCGATCGGCAGCGGGTACGTGTCGGGCCGCTTGAGGTAGAGCAGTGGCCCGAGGAAGTCGTTCCACGACCAGATGAACGCGAAGATCGCGCTGGTGATCACCGCGGGCCGCATCAGCGGGAGCAGCACGAGCCGGAAGATCCCCCAGTGCCCGCACCCGTCGATCCGCGCGGCCTCGTCGAGCTCACGCGGCAGCCCGCGCAGGAACTGCACCATGAGGAACACGAAGAACGCCTCGGTGGCCAGGAACTTCGGGGCCAGCAGCGGCACGAACGTGTTCACCATGCCCATGGAGTTGAACAGGATGTACTGCGGGATGATCACCACGTGGAACGGCAGCAGCATCGTGCCGATCATCACCGCGAAGTACACCCCGCGCCCCGGAAAGCTGATCCGCGCGAACGCGTAGGCCGACACGGTGGCCGACAGGACGATGCCGACGACCGACCCGACCGCGAGGATCAGCGAGTTGAGCACGAACGTCCAGAACGAGACCCCGCCGATCCCGCCGAACGCCGCCGTGTAGTTGTCGAGCGTCCACGTCTCGGGCCACAGGTTCACGTTGCCGACGATGTCGGCGCTCGGCTTGAACGAGCTCAGCACCATCCACACGCCCGGATACAGGATCACCGCGGCGATCGCGAGCACGAGCACGTGGAACACGACGGACCTGGTGCGCCTCCGCCTGCTCGCGGTCGCGCTCGCGGCAGCACTGACAGTTGTCATCGCAGTCGTCATCGCACGTCTCCCGTGTAGTGGACCCAGGCACGCGAGGTGCGGAACAGGATCGCCGTGATGATCCCGACCACGAGCACCAGCACCCAGGCCATGGCCGAGGCGTACCCCATCCGGAACTCCGTGAAGCCCTTGAGGTAGAGGTAGAACGTGTAGAACAGGGTCGAGTCGGCCGGGCCGCCCGTACCGCCCGAGATGATGAAGGCGGAGCTGAACACCTGGAACGCGCCGATCGTCTCGAGCAGCAGGTTGAAGAACAGCACGGGCGACAGCATCGGCAGCGTCACCGCGACGAAGCGGCGGACCGGTCCCGCGCCGTCGACGGCCGCCGCCTCGAGCAGCTCGGCCGGGATCTGCTTGAGCCCGGCCAGGAAGATCACCATCGGGGCGCCGAACTGCCACACGGCCAGCAGGATCATCATCGGCATGGTCATGCCGGGATTGCCCACCCAGCCGCCGGCCGGTAGCCCGAAGAACTGCTGGACCTGGTCGGCGATGCCGTCGTCGATGAACATGGCGCGCCACACGATGGCCACGGAGACGCTGGCCCCGATGAGCGACGGCGCGTAGAACATCGAGCGGTACGCGCCCTGGCCCCGGTGCTTGGCGTTGAGCAGGACCGCCACCGCGAGCGCGGCGGCGAGCTTGACCGGCACGCCCACCAGCACGTAGACGGCCGTCACCTGGGCCGACTTCAGGAACCGCGGGTCGGCGAACAGGGCGGTGAAGTTGTCGATCCCGATGAACTGCGGGTCCCGGAACAGGTTGTAGTCCGTGAACGCGAGGTACAGCGACATCAGCATCGGGCCGGCCGTCAGCAGCACGAACCCCAGGAGCCACGGTGACAGGAACGCGTATCCGGCTCGCGTGTCGGCCCGGCTGCGCGGCGGCTTGGCCGCCCCGCCCCGTGCGGGGGACGACGTCGCCGCCCCCCGCACGCCGCCGCGCCCGGCCGAGCGTCCGCGCTCGGTAGTGGTCACGGACATGGTCACTCCCCGCCGAGGGTCGATTCGGCGCTCTGGAACCACTGGTCCGCGAACTCCTCGGGCGTGATGTTGCCGTACGCGAGCTCCTCGCCCAGCCGCTTGAACTCGGCCTCGACCACGCCGTAGCCCTCGACGGGGAGCGGCGTGTCCTCGGTGACCCGGTCGGCCATCTCGTCCTCGTAGGTGACGATCTTGTCGTCGATCGAGCCGTCGTCGATCTCCATCGCGTCCTTCTGGGCCGGCACGGCGGGCACGCCCTTCGACGTGCCGAAGATCTTGCCCACCTCGGGGTCGTTCACGAGGAAGTCGATGAGCGTGGCCGCGGCGTCCGGTTCCTGCGTGGTGGCGGACGACGAGAGCAGCATCGACGGCTTCCAGAACTGCGCCGAGCCCTCGGGGCCCGTGGGCAGCGGCAGCAGGTCGAGGTTCTCGGTGCCGGCGCCGGCCGCGTACCCGGCCATCATGTTGTCCCAGACCAGCTCGGTCGCGGCCTGGTTCACCTGCAGGCCCGTGAGGGGCTCGACCTGCTTCGAGCGCTCGACCGGGAAGAACACGCCGTCGTCGCGCAGCGGCTGGGTGCGCTCGGCCCACGCGACGAGGTCCGCCTTCTCGAAGGCCGGCGTGCCGTCCTCCGCGAACGCGGTCCGGCCCTGCTGGACCAGCCACTGGATGAACATCCAGAGAGCCCCGGTGTAGTCGGTGCCGCCGTAGATCTGCGGGTCGCTGTCGGCCCCGGCCTCGCTGACCTCACGGAGCCAGGCGTCGTACTCGTCCCAGGTCAGGCCCTCCTTCGGCGGGTCGATGCCCACCTCGTCGAGAAGGTCGTCGTTGTGCACCATCCCGAGGGTGTTGGTGCTGGTCGGGATGCCGTACTGCCCGCCGTCGACCGAGCCGGAGGCGAGCACCGCCTCGTCGAAGTCCCCCGTCTCCAGGTTGACTCCCACCTGGTTCGAGAGGTCCAGCAGCTGGTTGTTCGACGCGTACTGGTTGATGTAGGCGAGGTCCATCTGGAGGACGTCGGGCAGGGTCTGGCCGGCGGCCTCGGTGCTGCGCGCGGTCCAGTAGTCGTCCCACGCCTGGAACTGGGTCTGGACGTCGATGTTCGGGTGCTTCTCCTCGAACAGCGCGACGGCCTCCTCGTACCTGGAGGCGCGGTCGTCGTCGCCCCACCAGACGAGGGACAGCTCGATGTCCCGGTCGGTGGCGACCGGCGCGGCCTCGGTCGAGGCGGTCCCGCCGCCCCCGCAGGCCGAGAGGACGAGGGCCGAGGCCGCCGTGAGGGCAACGATCTTGCCGGCCGTCTTCGTACGTGTGCGAACCACGTGAGCCTCCTTGCTCATGGTTGGTGCAGATGCGCCGGCAGCTTCTTCGACGGCCGGGCTGAATCGATCCAATACCGATATGGGCCTGTATGTCCAGGGGGTGGAGCCAGGAATGGGTAACGATTTTCAACCCTGGGCCCCAGGACCCGGCCACCCGCGTCAGACGCGGGTCGACCAGACCTCCAGACGGCCGCACATCCCGTAGCGCCGCGGCCCGGGCTCGGCGTCGCGTGCCGCGACCCGCCCGTTCCCCAGGTGCCCGACGACGGCCGCCGTCGCCGCCCCCGGATCCGTGACGTCGTCCGGGGCGAGCACGGACAGCGCCCCGTCGGTGTCGGCGAAGGCGCGCCCCACCGACGCCGTCCACACGTCGCGCCAGCCCGCCGCCCGCGGGGCGACCACCTGGGCCGCCGCCGCGTACAGGCCGTCCAGGGCCGACGCCCCGTCCCGCTCGACCGCATCCCGGAGCACGCGGAACCCCGCGAGCGCCAGGTCCCGCCGGGCGCGCGCGGCGGCGGCCACGGCCGGGTCGTCCTCGGCAGGGTCGGCCTGGGCAGGGTCGACCTCGGCAGGGTCGGCCGCGTCGCTCGTCGCCGCGGCCGCTCCCACGCCGGAGCCAGAGCCAGAACCAGAACCAGAACCAGAACCAGAACCACCCGACGCACTAGGCAGCGTCGCCGCCACCCGGTAGGCCGCTGGATCCGCGAGCACCTCGGGCGGGAACGTGAACACGGCGTCCCCCGCCTCGGGCAGCCCCGCGTTCGACATCACGACGAGCACCTCGAGGCCGCCGTCGTTCACCGCGCGGTGGATCACGCCGGGGCTGAACCAGACGATCCGGCCGGGCACGAGGTCGTGCTCCGCGAAGCCCGCCGGGCCGAGCGTCTGCACGCGGCCGCGGCCGGCGAGCGGCACGTAGGCCTCGGTCGAGGCCGTGTGGAAGTGCGGCGAGCCGGAGCCGCCGGGCGCGTCGGGCGCGGGCCAGTCGTAAACCCGCAGGTGGGACACCGACGTCCCGCCGGGGAACACGGGGTCGCTGGTTGCTTCGGTCACGCTGCGCCCTGCCCGTTCACTCAGCGCCGAGTGCCGTGCGGCCCAGCTCCGCGAGTGCGGCACCCCGCTCGGGGTCGGACTCGCCGTCGGCCACGAGCACCGCGTACCGGAACCGGAGCGTCTCGCCCGCCGGGAACGGCACCTCCTCGCTGAAGAACGGCGCGGGGCAGATGCAGGCGAACGGCACCGACCGCACGAACCACTGGGGGGTCCCGCCGGGGTTGGTCCCCGGGTCGACCAGCACCACCGTCGAGGAGGCTGCGCCGCCCTCGGCGGTCGGCGCGGCGCCGTCGTGCCGGCCCACGAAGCCCATCCAGTCGAACCGCTCGCCGCGCACCTCCTCGGCGTCGCCCGCGAACCCGGGCGCCAGGACCGTGCCGCCCGTGAAGGAGCGCGGCCCGCGCCAGAACAGCCCGCCGTACCCGGCGTTCTCGCGGCCGTTGGTGGTCGGGCTGCCGATGTCGAGCGCGCCGTCGGACACGTTGGTGAGCTCGGTGTCCCAGATCAGCAGCCAGGCGTCGTCCTGCACGACGGCGGCGGTCACGGTGCGCTTCTCGCGCACCACCACCGTGCCACGCTCGCCGTCGGACGGCGGGGTGCGCCAGGCCAGCTCCTCTGTGAACGCGCCGCCCTCCGGGCCCGGGCCGACGAACGACTCGTGGTCCATCGAGCCGTCGTTGCCGAGGTCCCGGTAGCCGGCCTCGGCGCGTACGTAGGTGGGGCCGCCCCAGAAGTTGTACGGCCCGACGTACGGCAGCGACCAGACCAGGCCCTTGTGCCACACGTGGTCCCACGGCCGGTACGCGCTGATCTCGCGCCCGCCGGGCGTGCGCAGGGGGTGGAAGTACGGCCGCGGGCTCTCGTACGGGACGTCCGTCGGCCGGTACACATAGGTGGCGAGGTCGCCGCCGTCCGCGAGGCTGAAGGTCAGGGTGGTTCCGTCGTCGTGCACCTGGATGGTCATCGTGCGCCCTCCTCGGCCGCGGCCTGCACTGCGTCCAGGTCCTTGACCGGTGCCCACTCCGGGCCCGTGCCGCGCATGGACTCGTGGAACGGGTCCCCCGGCCCGATCTCGCCCGCCCGTACGACCGAGCCGGTGAACGCGGACCGGTAGATCGCGGCGACCAGCTCCAGCGTGCCGCGCGTGTCACCCACGGTGACGGGCGGTGCCTCGCCCGCGGCGAACGCCCGGTAGGTCGGCACGAGCTGGGCGAGGTGGCCCGAGGGCAGGGCCTCGGGGTCCGGCTGCCACAGCCGCCCGACGTCGTCCCGGCCGGCCGCGGGCGTGAAGGTCCAGTCGGCGTCGGAGTACCCGTACAGGTGCGACAGCTCGATGGTCGCCGCCTCGGTGTCGAACCGCAGGTCAGAGGTCTCCCGCGGGGACAGCAGGGAGTTGGTGAGCGTCGCCATCGCGCCGCTCTCGAACCGGACGATCGCCATCGAGACGTCCTCGGTGTCCACGTGCCGGGCGAGGCGCCCGGCCATCGCCGTCACCTCGGACCACGGGCCGAGGGTCGCCAGCAGCAGGTCGAACTGGTGGATGCCGTGGCCCATCGTGGGCCCGCCACCCTCGGTGTCCCACCGCCCGCGCCACGGCACCTCGAAGTACTCCGGCGCGCGGAACCACAGGGTGTCGCAGGTGGCGACGAGCGGGCGGCCCAGCGAACCGTCGTCGAGCAGCCGGCGCAGCTGCCGGGCGCCGTGCCCGAACCGGTGCTGCACGACCTGCGTGAACTTCGCGGTCGAGCCGGCCTCGGCCTCCGCGATCCGGTCGATCTCCGCGAGGGAGAGGGTGGCGGGCTTCTCCACCACCACGTGCACACCCGCCTCGAGCGCGGCCACCGCCGCGTCCACGTGGGCGCCCGGCGGTGTGCACACGTGCAGCACGTCCGTCTCGGCGAGCACGTCGTCCAGCTCGGTCCCGTGCGTGGCGACGTCGTGCCTCCTGGCGAACTCTTCCGCCCGGGCCGGGTCGATGTCGACGGCGTGCGCCAGGACGGCGTCCACCCCGTGCGCCGACAAGCGCGCGATCGCGCCTGCGTGGGCCGCGGCGATGCCGCCCGTGCCCAGGATCGTGACTCTCATCTTGCTCCGTCCTCGTCGACGAGTGATCGATCACCCTATCGAGCCGACACGCTACCCCGGTCGAATCGATCCTGAGCGACCTTACCCACGGGAGCGGGTCGCGGAAAGGGCTTTCCAAGGTTTGGGACGCCGCGGTGACCGCCCGGGTCGACAGCGCTGGTCGAGCGGTGCATGGGACCGAACGCAGCCCGCCGTCAGGGCGCGGCGGCGCCGATCTCGGCGGCCACCGCGTCCACGAACGTCTCCGGGGTTCCGGCGGGCAGCAGGCCCGGCAGGGCGAGCAGCGACCGCACGTCCTCCTCGACGCCGGCGAACCCCTCGACATCACCCAGGCCGTCGGCACCGCCCGGTACCTCGGCGGCGCCGATCAGCTCGACGAGCTCCGCCGCCCGCGGGTCGTCCACGACGTCCCCGGCGAGCGTCCGGCGTCGGACGAACTGGGCCCACGAGGCCAGGGCGAACGCCACACCCAGGGGCTCCCAGCCCGCGGCCAGCGCGTCCGCGAGGACGCCGCCCCACCGGAACGGGATCTTCTGCGTGCCGTCCATCGCCACCTGGACCGTGGTGTGCCCGGTGTGCGGGTTGGCGAACCGGGCCAGGATCTGCTCGCCGTACTGGTGCAGGTCCAGGCCGTCGGGCGGGGTGAGCGTCGGCAGCGCGTCCTCGAACAGGTACTGCCGGGCCCGCTCGGCGATCGCCGGGTCCGACACGGCCTCCGCGATCGTGGCGTGCCCCGCGAGCCAGCCCGCGTACGCGACCAGCGAGTGCGTCCCGTTGAGCAGCCGCAGCTTGGCCTGCTCGAACGGCGCCACGTCCTTGGTCAGCGTCGCTCCGGCCGCCTCCCACGCGGGGCGCGGTCCGGCGAACCGGTCCTCGATCACCCACTGCGCGAACGGCTCGCCCACCACGAGCCCCTCGTCCCGCGCGCCGAGCGCCTGCCCGACCTGGTCGCGCTGCTCGGGGGTGGTCGCCGGCACGATCCGGTCGACCATGGAGCACGGGAAGGTGACGTGCGCGTCGAGGAACCCGCGCAGGACGTCACCCTCGGCCCCGGGAAGGCCCGCGTCCGCGGCCTCTCGGACGAGGCGCTCGAGCACGCGGCCGTTGTCGACCATGTTGTCGCAGGTCAGGACGGTGATCGGCGCCCCGGACGGGGCACGCGCTGCGAGGCCGCGCACAAGGAGCCCGATCGCCGACGTCGCCGGCCGGACCGGCTCCGCGGCCTGGGGGTCGGCACGGAGCGCGGCCAGGTCGCCGGCCACCGCGTCCGCGTCGAGCGACCCGCCGGGCCGCCGGGCATAGCCCTTCTCCGTGATCGTCAGCGTGACCACATGGGTCGACGGCGCCGCGAGCGCCGCCAGCACGCGCTCGGTCTCCTCGGCGGGGTAGGCGACGTCGACCACGGACCCGATCAGCTCGATCGAAGACTCCTGCTCGCCCGCGGTGAGGACCGCGTACACCCCGCCCTGGGGGCGCAGCTGGTCGCGTACCTTCGCGGACCGCTGGGTCACGCCGAGGATCCCCCAGGAGGTGTCGCCGGTCGCGATCGCCGCGCGCTCCGTGTAGACGGCCTGGTGCGCCCGGTGGAACGCACCGATTCCGAGGTGGACGATGCCCACCGCCGTCGGCATCACCGGGGCGTCGATGCCCTCCGGGAGGCGGTCCCGGTGCAGGCGGTCGTCAGTCATCGCGCGTCTCCTTTACCTGTGCCACTAGCTGCGTCGGGTTCACGAACCGCAGCGCCACCACGAGCATCACGAGCATTGTCGCGGTGTAGATCACCGACATGGCCGAGATGAGCTGCCTCGCCTCGCCGCCACCGGCGGCCGTCATGCCACGGTAGATGGCTACGACGAGTGTGTCCGATCCAGGGCCCGACACGAGGAAGGTCAGCTCGAACAGCCCGACTGTCCGAACGAGCACGAGGATCGCCGCGGCGAGAATACCTGGGACGAGCAGCGGCGCGAGGATCCGCGTGAACACCTGCCACGTCCGCGCCCCGCACATCCGGGCGGCGGACTCGATGGCCGGGTTGATCTGCTCGATGAACGGCGTCATCGTCAGGATCACGAAGGGCACGGAAGGCACGAGGTTGACCAGCACGACGGCGGTCAGCGTGCGCCCGAGCCCGAACGAGTACATGACCGTGGCGAGCGGGATGCCGTAGGTGATGGGCGGCATGAGCACGGGCAGCAGGAACAGCAGCATGATCGCGCGCTTGCCGGGGAAGTCGCGGCGGGCCAGCACGTACGCGGCGGGCACGCCCACGGCGATGGAGATCACCACGACGAGCACGGCCACCCCGACGGTGACGCCGACGACCTCGCCCAGCGCGAACCGGTCCCAGGCCTCGGTGTAGCGCTCGGTGGTCAGGCCGTCGGGCAGCCAGGTGTCGAACCACTGGCGGCCGAACGAGTCGACGACCACAGCGACAAGGATCCCCAGCAGGAACACCCCGAACGCGGTCATGCCGGCCCAGACGAACCAGGTGGACGGCCGGGCGGCGAGCGGCCGCTCCAGCGTTGAAGCGGCCATCAGCCCTTCCCTCCAGTGGTCCCGCGGTACAGCAGCGAGCGCAGGCCCAGCACGGCCACGACGACGATCAGCTCGACCGCGCCCATCATCAGCGCGATGGTGGACGCCATCGCGTAGTCGTTCTGTTCCCCGAACGCCCGGAACGCCATGAGCGACATGACCCGGGTCTCGCCCATGGCGTCACCGACGAGCCGGGCCGACGGGAACACCGAGAACGCGAGCACGAAGGTCAGCACGAACGTGGTGGCGAGCCCTGGCGCGAGCAGGGGCAGGACGATCCGCCGGAACCGCTGCCACCAGCCCGCGCCGAGCGTCTTCGCGGCCTGCTCCAGCGACGGGTCGATGCCCGACAGGTAGGACGAGATGAGCAGGAACGCGAACGGGAAGCCGGTGATCACCAGGGAGAACATGACGCCCAGGTAGTTGTTCACCAGCCGGAGCGGCTCCTCGATCAGGCCCGACGCGAGCAGCGTCCGGTTGATCCAGCCCTGCCGCCCCGCGAAGATCAGCAGCCCCTGCGCGGTAAGCACGGTGCCAAGGGTGATCGGCAGCACCAGCAGCGACGTCAGCAGCCGCTTGCCGCGAAACCTGTGCCGCAGCACCATCGCCACCGGGACCGACGCCAGCACGTTGAACAGGGCCGCGGGGAGCGCGAGCCGCATGGTGATTCCGACGGAGTCGAACACGAACGGGTCGCTGAAGAACGCCACGTAGTTCGCGAAGATCCCGCCGCCCCACTGCTCCTGCATCGCGGCCGTCGGCTGGATCGTGAGCCCGATCCCGTAGGAGAACGGGTAGACGAACAGCGCGAGCGCGACCACGAGCCCCGGCACGAGCAGGAGCAGCGCCGGGTCCACACCCCGCTCGGCCAGGCGGTGCCGCAGGCTCGCGGTAGCCCGCTGCCTCCCGCCCCTCACGACCCCACCTTTGTTGTGGGCGCGATCGTTGCGCCTATGACGGACGCGTAGTCGCAACGATCGCGCCCACAACCACGAGCTCTTGGCGCGCGGGTCATGCCGCAACCTCCTGCGGCACGACGGCGTCCAGCGACTCCGGGAACACCAGCACCCGCTCGACCGGCGCGGTCAGGGTGACCGCACCGCCGACGTCGGGCGCCGTCGTCGTGCGGGCGTGCAGCATCGTGTCGCCCGTCTGCACCCCGACGGCGTGCTCGCGGCCGTGGTACTCGACGACCGACACGGCGCCGGTGATCGAGCCGGCGCCGCCGGTCGAGCCGCCACCGGCGGTCGACGCCACGGCGAAGTCCTCCGGGCGGATCGCTACGCGCACGCGGTCCCCCGCGCCCATGGCCCCGACCGCACGCCCGGTGAGGCGGACGCCGCCGTCGGCCGTCCCGGGCAGCTCGACCACCGCCTCGCCCCCGGACACCGAGACGACGGTCGCGGGCAGGATGTTCCGGTACCCCATGAAGTCGGCGACGTACCAGCTCACCGGGCTCTCGTAGAGCTGGTCGGGCGTGCCGACCTGCTGCACCCGCCCCTCGCGCATGACGACCAGGCGGTCGGCCAGGGAGAGCGCCTCCTCCTGGTCGTGCGTCACGTAGATGGTGGTGAGCCCGAGCGACTGGTGCAGGCGCCTGATCTCGGTGCGCATGTCGAGCCGCAGCTTCGCGTCGAGGTTCGACAGCGGCTCGTCCATCAGCACGAGCGACGGTTCGAGCACCACCGCACGCGCGATGGCGACCCGCTGCTGCTGCCCGCCCGAGAGCTGGCCCGGCAGCTTCTTGGCGTGCTCGCCGAGCTTGACCAGCGCGATCGCCTCCCGCACCCGCGAGTCGATCTCGGCCCGCGGCAACCCCTGCATCTGCAGGCCGAACGCCACGTTCTTCTCCACGGACAGGTGCGGGAACAGCGCGTACGACTGGAACACCATGCCGAACCCGCGCCGCTCCGGGGGCAGGGTGTCGATCCGCCTGCCGTCCAGCCGGATCTCGCCGTGCGTCAGCGGGAGCAGGCCGGCCAGGCAGTTCAGCGCCGTCGACTTGCCGCAGCCCGACGGCCCCAGCAGGGCGACGAACTCGCCCGACCTGATCGTCAGGTTCAGCCCGGACAGCGCGTCCACCCCGCCGAACCGCCGTCCGACACCCCACAGCTCCAGCGACTCGAAGTCGCTCACTCCTCTTCCTCCACCTTGCCGCCGCCGACCTCGCGGTCCCAGATGTCGAACGCGGTCACCATCGACTCGGCGTCGAGCGGCACGACGGCGTCCTGCGACTCGATGAGCTCGTCGAACTCGGGGCGGCCGAACTCCTCGATCACTTCCCTGGACTCCTGCGGCGCGAGGTCGAGCGTCGCGCCCTCGACGGCCGGGCCCGGGTAGAAGTAGCCGGCGTCGTACGCCTTGGCGTTCTGCTCCGGGGTGAGCATGTCCTGCAGCAAGAGGGTGATCGCGCTGATCTTGTCCGCGCTCTGGCCCTTCGGGATCGCCGCGTAGTGCGCGTCGGTCACCCACGTGAAGTCGTCGAACGCGGCGGCCCTCAGCGTGTTGGGGAGCTGGCCCTCCGCACGCGGCGCGATCTCCCAGCCGGTGGTGGTGGGGATCATGCTCCAGGTGCCGTCGGCCATGTTGGTCACTACCTGGCCGGTGCCCGTCGGGTAGGTGTCGACGTACTGGCCGAGCTCCTTGAGGTAGGCCCAGGTCTTGTCCCAGCCGTTCTCGGGGTCGGTCGGGTCGTCGTCGCCCAGGATGTAGGGCAGGCCCATGAGGAAGGTGCGGCCCGGGCCGGAGTTCGCGGGGCGCGCGTAGCCGAACTTGCCCGGGTTGGCCTTGGCCCACTCCAGCAGCTCTTCGGGGGTCGCCGGGGGCGTCTCGACGACCTCGGGGTCGTACTGCAGCAGCGGCCCGGACGGGTAGTACGTCGTCACGATGCCGTAGCCCTCGGCGAGCTCCTGCATCTTCGCGGCGGGCTCCAGGTAGTTCTCCTGGTTCGACACGCGGTCGCCGTAGTCGTCCACCACGGGGATCCACAGGTCCTGGCTGATGCCGGCCGCGAGCCCGTCGTTGCCGGTGAAGACGACGTCGATGGACAGGTTGCCGCTGTCGACCTGCGGCTTGACGATGCCCGTTACGTCGGGTGCGCCGCCCGTCTCCCAGGTCACGGACTCGATGACGTCGGGGTTGTTCTCGACGAACTCGTCGACCATGCCCTCGGTGAGCCGCTGGTTGCCTGCGACGTCGAGGATGTTCAGGGTGACGGGCTCCGACGGCGTGTCGGGGACGTCGGCCGGGTCGGTGACGGCGCCGCCGCTCTCTCCGCCTGGGGGCGCGGGTGGGGTGCACGCGGTGAGCAGGGTCAGCGCCGCGACGCCGACGAGCGCCACGGCCTTGTTCGAGGTGCGCATAGTGCCTTCCTCTCTCGGGCTTCTTCGCCCAGGGTTTGTTCGCCGGGACGGGCGTCAGCTGACCGTCTCGGCAGGAGCGGGTCCGGAGGACCCGCGGATCGTGAGCTCCACCGGGAGCTGTCCGCTCACCGGCGTACCGCCGCGCAACCGTGCGAGCAGGAGGTCGACGGCGCGCTGCCCCAGCCGGGCGAGCGGGATGTGCACGGTGGTCAGCGCGGGCGAGACGAGGGCGGCGAGCTGGACGTCGTCGAACCCGACGACGGACATCTCGCCCGGTACGTCGACGCCGCGGTGCCGCAACCGGTCGAGGATGCCGAGCGCCATGAGGTCGTTGAACGCGACGACGGCGGTGACGCCGCTCGCCAGGGCATGGTCGGCGGCCTGGATGCCGCCCGCGAAGTACGGCTGGAAGTTGCCCAGCTCCACCAGCTCGACGTCCCAGCGGCCGGCCGCGGCGATCAGCCCGGCCACCCGCCGTCCGCCGGACCAGGACGACGCGGGACCCGCGGCGACGCCCACCTTCCGATGGCCGAGCGCGGACAGGTGCCCGAGGGCCTGGGCGACGCCGTCGGCGTCGTCGACGGCGATGAACGGGACGGCCGCGGCCCCGGAGCCCGCCTTCCGGGCGGGCGGCAGCTCCCGGTTGGCCAGGACCGCCGTGACGCCGACCAGGGCCGCACGCAGCTCGGCCTCACCGGACCGGGGCGAGGCCACGACCAGGCCGTCCGTCCGGGCGGCGAGCGCGTCGATCAGCTCGGGCTCGACGGCGGCGTCCTCGTCGGAGTCGGCGACGAGCACCTCGTAGCCCTCGGCACGTGCCCTGGCCTGCACGCTCTTGGTCACCGACGCGAAGTACGGGTTCTCCAGGTCGGGCACCACCAGGCCGATGGCGTGCGTGCGCCCCTTCCGTAGGCCGCTCGCCGCGTGGTTGGGCCGGTAGCCCAGCTCGGCAGCAGCGCGCGTCACGCGGTCGCGGGTCTCGGTGGCCACCCGTTCGGGGGAACCGAGGGCACGCGACACGGTCGAGATCGAGACTCCGGCGGCGCGTGCGACGTCGTGCACCGTGACCATGGCACCCCCTCGTGACCCTGCAAACGTTTGCACCCTATCGTAGGGTTTGACCGCAAACGTTCTCAGCGACGGTTCTCACCGATCGTCCCGCCTCTCGGACGCGAGATGGGGGCAGTCAGGCAGCGTGTACGTGGCACTCTCGATCGTGCTCGACGCCTCCGTCGACGGCGACGCGTGGGCGGCTGGAGCCGCCAGCATCCTCGAATTGCGATCCGAAATCCGCCTAGTAAAGTACGTGGAATCTGCCTAGTAGAAGTCCCGAAATTTGCCTGGTAAATCAGCTGAAATTTGCCTAGTAGCCGATCTGGAGGGTGCGCTGATGGACGCGATCTACCGCCGCCGAGTGCTTGACGAAGTCCTCGATGACGTTGCGGGCGAGTTGCCGGCGATCGAGATCTTCGGCGCGAAGGGCGTCGGCAAGACCGAGACGGCACGACGTCGGGCCGCGACAGTCATCGCTCTGGACGACCCTGTTGAACGAGATCTGCTTGCGGGTGACCCCGACCGTGTGCGGCGAGTGGATCATCCTCTTCTCCTGGACGAGTGGCAGCGATTCCCTCGTTCATGGGACCTGGTGCGTCGCGCGGTGGACGATCACGATGGCTCCTACCTCCTGACAGGAAGTTCCGTCCCCGCAGAGGCCCCAACCCACTCCGGAGCCGGACGCATGGTCTCCTACCGGATGCGGCCACTAAGCCTGGCCGAACGCGGAATCGACCGTCCGACCGTCAGTCTGTCGGCGCTGTTCGACGGTGATGACAAGATCGATGGGCACACCGAGCTCGGTCTGCCCCACTACGCGAACGAAATCACCGGGTCGGGATTCCCCGACCTCCATGGGCTGTCCGTGCGATCCCGCAGCGCTCGTCTGGAAGGCTACGTTCACTCCATCGTGCAGCGATCGTTCCCCGAGCAGGGACTCGCAGTACGCAAGCCACAGGCCCTTCGAGACTGGCTGACGGCCTACGCCGCGGCGACTTCCACCACAACCACGTACCAGCGGATCCTCAAGGCCGCCACACCCGGCGATGGCGATCCGCCGTCCCGCCAGACCGCCGATTCATACCGCGCCGTCCTGGAGCAGCTCTGGCTGCTGGACCCCCTGCCCGCCTGGCAGCCGAGCCGGAATCGCCTCAACCGCCTCGCTCGCTCTCCGAAGCACCAGCTAGCCGACCCGGCCCTTGCCGCGCATCTGCTCGGAGTGAGCGCTAGTGCGTTGCTGCGCGGATCCGAGGGAAGTCGTCCGACTCTCTACGAGGGTGCGCTCCTCGGTGCGCTGTTCGAAAACCTCGTCGCCCAGTCGGTCCAGGTCTACGCGCAGATCACCGACGCCAGGGTCTTCCACATGCGTTCGGACTCCGGCGACAGGGAGATCGACATCATCGTCGAACATCCTGACGGCCGCGTTATCGCGATCGAGGTCAAGGTCACCCAGAACCCGAGCAGCCGAGATGTCCGACATCTGCTTTGGCTCAAGGAGGAGCTCGGCGAGACCCTGACCGACGTGCTCGTGATTACTCCCGGGCCCTGGGCTCATCGCCGCGAGGACGGCGTCGCCGTGGTTCCGGCTGCGCTGCTCGGACCGTAGGTCTCGACCACCTAGGATGCGGAAGCGCTTACCCGAACCGGCAACGATGCCTCAGGAGGATCCCGTGACCGATACCTGGACGCTGCACCCCGACCGGGCGCTGCCCGCCGACTCCGTGACGCGGCCGATCGCCCGCGAGATCTACCTGGCGGTGCGGGACCTCCCGATCGTGTCGATGCACGGCCATGTCGACGTCGCCGCCTTCGCAGACGACGAGCCGTTCGGTGACCCCGCCCAGCTCCTCGTGGTCCCCGACCACTACCTGACGCGGATGCTCGTCTCGCAGGGCGCGAAGCTGCCGGAGCTGGGCGTCGGCCCGGCCGACGGGCCCGGGTTCGAGTCCGACCCGCGCGAGATCTTCCGGCGCTTCTGCGCGGGCTGGAAGCACTTCCGCGGCACGCCCACGCGGTACTGGATGGAGCACGAGCTCGTCGAGATCTTCGGCGTGACGGTGCGCCCGTCCGCGGACACGGCCGACCAGGTCTACGACCAGATCGCCGAGTGCCTCGCCGACCCCGCCTTCCGCCCCCGCGCGCTGCTGGACCGGTTCGGCATCGAGACCATAGGCACCACCGACCCCGCCTGGAGCACGCTCGACGCGCACGCCCGCCTCGCCGCCGACCTGCCGGGTCGCGTCCTGCCCACCTTCAGGCCGGACCCGCTGCTGCACCCGGCCCGGTCGACGTGGCGGGGCGACCTGGAGCGGCTCGCCACGGCGTCGGGCATCGCGACGGACACGTACGCGGGCTACCTGGCGGCGCTCCGCGAGCGCCGCGCCGCCTTCGTCGCGGCGGGCGGCCTGGCCACGGACCACGGCCACTTCAGCGCGGACACCACTCCGCTGCCCGACGACGTCGCGCGCACACTCTTCGACAAGGCGCTGCGCAGCGGGCCGGACGGGGACGGCGCGGCGATCAGCGCGGCGGAGGAGGCGGCTTTCTCCGCGCACATGCTGTTCCAGATGGCCGCGATGTCGGCCGACGACGGACTAGTGATGCAGTTCCACCCCGGCGTGCTGCGCGACCATGACCCGGCCGTGGCCGCCGTCTTCGGACCCGACAAGGGGTACGACATCCCCGTCGTCACCGAGTTCGCGCACGGCCTGCGGCCCGTTCTGGAGGCGTTCGGCAACTCAGAGACCTTCCGGATGATCGCCTTCACCGTGGACGAGGACGTGTACTCGCGCGAGCTCGCGCCGCTGGCCGGCGTGTACCCGGCGCTGCGGCTGGGCGCACCGTGGTGGTTCCTGGACGCGCCGGACGCGATGCGCCGGTTCCGGGAGGCCGCCACGGAGACGGCGGGGTTCTCGAACATGTCGGGCTTCGTCGACGACACCCGCGCGTTCTGCTCGATCCCCGCCCGCCACGACCTGGCCCGCCGGGTCGACGCCGGCTACCTCGCCCGCCTGGTGTCGGAGCACCGCCTCGACCTGGACGAGGCCGTGGAAACGGCCGCTGACCTGGCCTACCACCTGCCGAAGCTGGCGTACGCGGCGCGCTGACAGGCCGCAGCCGGACCACTGACCTGTGTCGTGTCACGGCCCGTCACCCCGAACCGCAAGTTCCCAGTGCGTCAGGGTTGCTGAACCGAAGCGACACGCCGATATCCCGCGCGATCTCGGCGTGTCGTTGCGGTTCGACGGGCGAGAGGACGCGCAGGTTTCGGGCCGGCGGGTGGAGTTAGGCCGCGCGGGACTCAGGGCTGGATCGGTGCCAGCGCCCCGCCCGCGCCGAACGCGAGCGCCGCGAATCGCTCGCCGATCAGGCGGTGGGTCGCCGCATCCGGGTGGAGCCGGTCGGGCAGGGGCAGGTCCTCGGCGTCGGCGGGGCCGTAGAGCTCGAGGCCGTCGAGGTAGTGCAGGTTCGGGTCCTCGGCGGCACGCTCGCGCACGATGCGGGCGAGTTCTTCGCGGATCACGACCAGCGTGAGCTTGCCTGCCGCGCGTTCGGCGGGGTCGCCGGTCGCGCGGAACCGCAGCTGCCCCTCGGCGAGGGCGTCCTGGTCGAACGCGCCGGGGCCGGGCGTGTTCTCGTGGATCGGGCAGAGGACGGGCGAGACGACCAGCAGCGGCGTGTCCGGGTGGCCGTCGCGGATCGTGTCGAGGAACCCGTGCACGGCCGGACCGAAGGCGCGCAGGCGCATGAGGTCGGCGTTCACGATGTTGATGCCGACCTTCAGGCTGATCAGGTCGGCCGGGGTGTCGCGCACGGCGCGTGCGGTAAACGGGTCGAGCAGGGCGCTCCCGCCGAACCCGAGGTTGACGAGGTCGACGCCCCCGAGGGACGCGGCGACCGCCGGCCAGATGCCGGTCGGGCGTATCGCGTTGGAACCCTGGCTGATCGAGCTGCCGTGGTGCAGCCACACCGGGCGCCGCTCCAGCGACGGCCGCACCGGCGCGTCCGTGCGCAGCTCGACGGGCTCGACGGTCTCGTTGTGGGGCAGCCAGAGCTGCACGGACTTCTCGCCGTCGGGCAGCCCGTCGAACACGACGGAGCCGATCCCGCCCGGCTCGGTCTCCCGCGCTCCGGTCGCCATGTCGATGGTCACGACGACGGCCTCGGCGAGGCTGGCCTGCCCGGCGGGCCGGCCGTCGACGACGAGGTCGAAGACGCCGAGCGGGCGGGCCGGGGCGCCGCTGAAGCCGAACCGGACCGCCAGCGCCCGCAGCTCGATGCTCGTCGCGGCCGTCGTGAAGGCCAGCCGCACCCCGGACAGCTGCGACTCGGCCATGGCGAGCTGCGGGTCCGCGGCCTGGGCGCGCGCCCGGGCCGGCAGCCGGTGCACACGCACGCCGTTCGGCGTCTGCTCGACCTCCAGCGCGCCGCGCAGCAGCTCGGCGGTGACGAGTGTGGAGATCTGGCGGGGCCCGGCGGTCATTCCCCCAGCGTATGGGCGACGCCGGCCCGGGGCCGCCCGACGCTCGTCTCACCGGTCGTCCCGCCGCACGGCACGCAGCGACGGCGGCGTTAGGGTAAGTACGCCCCGCAAACCTGCCCATCAACCGCAAGACGGACGGGACGGTCCATGACTGGAGAAGTTCCCCACGAGGCCTGGCTGCCCGACGACGCGTTCGCCGCGATCGGCAGCCGCCGGGTAGTGGTGGCCGGCGACGGCGCCCTCGCAAGCACCATCGCCGAAGAGGTGGCCGCGGCGACCGCCCGGTTCGGCGGGGCGTTCTCCCGCCTCGAGGTGGGCGACGGCGTGGCCGACGCCGAGCTGGTGCTGACCCTGGCGCCCGAGCTCCCGGCGGGCGACCCCTCGCCGGCCGAGCTGGTCGAGAACACCGGCGTCTCGGCCGACGAGAGCTTCCGGTTCACGCGGGAGGCGGGCGCCGTCGTCGTGCAGGCGGGCAGCGATGCCGGGCTGCTGTACGGGCTGTTCCACGTGGTGCGCCTGGGCGAGGCCGCGTTCGACGGCCCCGACGCCGACGAGAGGCATGCCCCCGCCACGGACCTGCGGATGCTCGACCACTGGGACAACGTGCACGCGCACCCCTCGATGGGGCAGGTCGAACGCGGGTACTCCGGCGGCTCGATCTTCTACGACAACGGTTTCGTCCGCGGGGACCTGTCGCGCGTCGAGCGGTACGCACGGCTGCTGGCCGCGATCGGGATCAACCGCGTGGCGATCAACAACGTCAACGTGCACCAGCACGAGGCGCACCTGCTGACCGACGACCTGGGCGACGTCGTCCGGATCGCCGCCGTCTTCCGGCGGTGGGGTATCCGGGTGCACCTGTCGGTGTCGTTCGCCTCCCCCATCGCGCTCGGCGGCCTCAGCACGTCCGACCCGCTCGACCAGGACGTCGCGCACTGGTGGGTACGGGCGGCCGCGCGCGTCTGGGACGCGATCCCGGACTTCGGCGGGTTCGTGGTCAAGGCGGACTCCGAGGGCCAGCCCGGCCCGTTCGCGTACGGGCGCACCCACGCCGACGGTGCGAACATGCTGGCCGCGGCCGTCGAGCCGTACGAGGGCCTGATCCACTGGCGGGCGTTCGTCTACGACCACCGGCAGGACTGGCGCGACCGGTCGACCGATCGCGCGCGCGCCGCGTACGACCACTTCCACCCGCTGGACGGCGCGTTCTCGGACAACGTCGTCGTGCAGGTCAAGTACGGTCCGCTCGACTTCCAGGTGCGGGAGCCGCTCTCGCCGGTCCTGGCCGCGATGCCGCACACGCGGGTCGCCCTGGAGCTGCAGGTCACCCAGGAGTACACCGGCCAGCAGCAGCACGCCGTGTACCTCGGGCCGCAGTGGAGCCAGATCCTCGGGTTCCGCTTCTGGGACGCCGACGGCCGGGACAACGGCTCGCCCACCGTGGCCGACCTCGCCACCGGCCGCGGCAAGGCGGCGGAGGACCCGGGCACCGGCAGGTGGCGCAAGCCCGCCGGCGGCTTCGCCGCCGTCTCCAACGTGGGCGACGACGAGTTCTGGACGGGGCACCCGTTCGCGCAGGCCAACCTCTACGCGTACGGGCGGCTGTGCTGGGACCCGACGCTCGACCCGGCCGCCGTGCTCGACGAGTGGGTGGGCCTCACGTTCCCGGGTGCGCCGGACTCCGTCGGGCAGGCAGTGCATGCCGTGCTGGACCGGTCGTGGGAGACGTACGAGCAGTACACGGCGCCGCTCGGCGTGGGCTTCATGGTGCGCCCGGGCCACCACTACGGGCCCGACGTCGACGGCTACGAGTACACCCCCTGGGGCACGTACCACTTCGCTGACCGGGACGGCATCGGCGTCGACCGCACGGTCCGGACCGGCACGGGCTACGCGGGCCAGTACCCGGCGCCGTGGTCGGCGGCCTTCGAGTCGCCGTCGACCTGCCCCGACGAGCTGCTGCTCTTCTTCCACCACGTGCCGTACACGCACGTGCTGCACAGCGGCAAGACCGTGATCCAGCACATCTACGACACCCATTTCGAAGGCGTGTCCCGGGTCGAGGCGATGATCGGCGCGTGGTCGGAGGCGTCGAAGCTGGTGGACCCCCGCGTCTCCGAACGGGTCTCGGAGCGGCTCGCCGAGCAGCTGCGCAGCGCCACCGAATGGCGCGACCAGGTGAACACCTACTTCCTGAGAAAATCGGGCATCCAGGACGAGAGGGGACGTACCATCTACTGAGCGGGTGAACTCCGGCGTCGCTTCGGTAACGGCCACAGCGTTTCAGCGAGGCTGCGCGTCCCCAGGTGTGTAAGCAGTAGGTTCCAACACACCTGGTGGTTCCTTGATGAACGCCGCTGTTCCGTCCGCCCCGCTCGTCCCCACGACGACCCGTCCGCATCTCACCGAGGTGCACGGCCTGCGCGGCCTCGCGCTCCTGCTCGTGGTGCTGTTCCACCTCTTCGGCGGCGGCCGCGTGTCCGGGGGCGTCGACGTCTTCCTCGTGATCTCCGGGTTCCTCGTCACCGGCGCGCTCGTGCGCCGCGCCGAGTCGAGCTCCCTCCGGCTCGGGGCGGTGTACGCGCGGAACCTGGCGCGCCTGGCGCCGTCGGCCCTCGTGGTGCTGGGGGCCGTCGCCGTCGCCGCGTGGGCCCTGATGCCCAGCGCACGATGGCTCGACGTGTGGCGGCAGGTGGTCGCGTCCGCGCTCTACGTCGAGAACTGGGACCTGATCTCGAACTCGCTCGCCTACGGGGCGGCCGGGCCGTCGGCCAGCCCGCTCCAGCACTTCTGGTCGCTGTCCGTGCAGGGACAGTTCCTGCTGGGCTGGCCGCTCGTCGTGCTGGTCGTGGCGTGGCTGTGCCGGCGGGCCCGAGTCCCGGTCCGACGCCGGCTCGCGCTCGTCGTCGCCGTCGCGTCCGCCGCGTCGTTCGGCTACGCGCTGTACCTCACCGGGGTGCTGCAGCCGGTTGCCTACTTCCACACCGCCACCCGGTTCTGGGAGCTCGGCGTGGGCGCGCTGCTCGCGCTCGTCCCCCTCCGCGGCGCCGCCGTCCTGCGCACCGTGGGCGCGTGGGCCGGGCTCGGCCTCGTCGTCTCCTCGGGCTTCCTGCTCGACGGCGGGACGCTCTTCCCCGGCGTCTGGACGCTCTGGCCGGTGATCGGTGCGCTGCTGGTGCTCGCGGGCGCGGGCACCCCGGCGTCCTGGGGTCCGCGGCGTGTGCTCGACCTGGCGCCGCTCCGGTTCCTGGCCGGCATCTCCTACGAGCTGTACCTGTGGCACTGGCCGGTGCTCATCTTCTACCTGGCCGTCCGGGGCTTCCCGGCCGTCGGCTGGCGCGGCGCGACGATGGTGCTGGCCGTGTCCGTGCTCCTCGCCTGGGCCACGCGGCAGGTGGTCGCGCGCCCCGTTGGCCTCGCGGTGCCACGGACCCTGACACGGCCGCGGGCGGCGGTCGCGCTGCTGGCGGCCGGCGTCGCGACCGCGCTCGTCGTCGTGCCGACGGCGGCCGCGAGCATCGGCGTGCAGACGCGCGAGGCGGCGAAGCTGGAACAGCTCGAGCACCTCGGCGCCGAGTACGCGGGCGCCGACGCGCTGCGCGCACAGGAACCCAGGACCGCACCGGGCAGGCTCTCCGCCCCGGCCGGCGTCACCGTGGACGAGGCGCCCGACACGGCACCGGTGCGGCCCGATCCGGAGGTCGCGAAGCACGATCGGCCCGAGACCGACGTCGACAAGACCTGCATCCAGGAGCACGGCGACGGCCCGGGGTTCGACGAGGTACGGATGTGCACCCTCCACGACCCAGCCGACCCGACCCGGACCGTGCTCATCGCCGGCGGCTCCCACACGTACCAGTGGGCGCCGGCGATCACCCGGATGGGCCAGGACAACGGCTGGCGCGTGCTGCTGGCCGGGAAGGGGCAGTGCCGCATGCGGTACGAGCCGGTGCCCACCGACGACTGCGCGCTCTGGAGCGCGAACCTGATCGCCGACACTGTCGAGCTGGACCCGGACGCGGTGTTCGTGACCGGCACGCACACGTACGAGGACGACCGGCCCGAGGCGGTTCTCCCCGCCGAGGTGGCGGCCTGGCAGCAGCTCGACGCCGCGGGCGTGCCTGTGGTCACGATCCGCGACAACCCGCGGTTCGCCTGGAGCCCGCCGAACTGCGTGGAGGCGCACGGGCGCGACGGCGCCCGGTGCGTGGTGGACCGCTCCGACGTGTTCGTGAAGCGCAACCCGGTGAAGGCCTACCCGGGCATGCCCGAGAGCGCCGGGCACGTGGACCTGTCGGACCTGATCTGCGAGCCGAGGTCATGCCCGCCGGTGATCGGGAACGTGATGGTCTACCGGGACGGCTCGCACCTGTCGGCCACCTACGTGCGGACGCTCACGCCGGCGCTCGGCGAGGCCGTGCACAAGGTGGCGCCCTGGCTGTACTGACGGGGGCCGCGGGCCATCACGGCGCCGACCGGCGCGGCACGTGACGGGTGTGGGTGAACGTGCCCTTGCCGAAGGCCAGCACCTTGGCCGGTTCCACGGCGAACACGAGGGCGGTCCCGCCGACGTCGTTGCGGAACGCGCCGTCCCCGACGTCGTACTGCCACTGGCCGGCCCACTTGGTGCGCCAGGCCGCCGCGAGCCGCTCCAGCGTGGCCTGGTCCGTGACGCGTAGGGCTGGACCCTCGACCATGACGTCCAGGCCCTCGTCCCAGGTGTTGCAGCCCGTGGTCAGCACGACGTTCGGGTTGGCCGCGAGGTTGACGGCCTTCTGCTCCTCGGGGCCCGTCGTGAAGTGCAGTGCCCCGTCGAGCCAGACGGCGACCAGCGGCGTGACGTGCGGGCGGCCGTCGGCGCGCACGGTGGTCAGCCAGGTGAGCTGGGCGTTCTCCAACACCTCCTGGGTCGCCTGCCAGCTGGTCGGCTCCGCGCCGGCGTCGCTGAACCGGGCGTCGATGGTGGTCACTGGGTCTTTCATGTTTCTCCTCGGGGTGGGGTCGGAAAGAGCTCCGCGACGAGCCGGTCGATCCTGCCGACGACGGTCCAGTCCGGGCTGAAGCGGTTCCGCAGCACCGCGACGGCGACGCCGGAGTCGATGTCCGCCCAGGCCCCTGAGCCGTTCGCGCCGAGCATGCCGAAGGCCGATCCCGCGCGGGACGGCACTCCGCTCGGGCGCTGCGGGCTGAACCCGAAGGCCCACGACGCCTGCATGCCCATCACCTCGTCCGGCCCCTCGAACGCCGGCCGGGCCAGCTCCGCCAGCCGCGCCGGCGACACGAGGGGGACGCCCGTGTGCCCCAGCAGGCCCGCGAACACGCGCGCCGCTCCGCGGGCCGACACCGTGCCCTGGGAAGGTATGTCGCTCGTCAGCACGTCGCGCCGGTTGGCGAGGGCCGCGCTCGCCCGGATCCCGGGCGGGACCGCCCGGTCGGCGGGCGAGCCCGGCTCAGGAGCCGACGGCGGCCCGATGGCCGGCTCCTGCCGCGCCACGCGACCCAGCAACGCGGGGGCGACGCCGAAGTGCACGTCGTCCTCGACCCCGAGCGGCCCGGTGACGACTGCCCGGAGCCACCACGACAGCGAGCGCCCGGTCGCCCGACGCACGGTCTCGCCGAGCAGGAAGCCGAAGGTCTGGGCGTGGTACCCGAACCGGGTGCCCGGCTCCCACCAGGGTTCCGCGTCCGCGAGCGCACTGCACATCCGGTCCCAGTCGCACAGGTCCTCGGCTGTCGTCGTGTACGGCGGCGCGGGCACGCCGGCCGTGTGCATCAGGACGTGCCGCAGGGTCACGTCGCCCTTGCCGTGCGCGGCGAACTCCGGCCAGACGTCGGCGACCCGCAGGTCGTAGGTCAGCTCGCCGCGCTCCACCAGCACGTGCGCGACGGCGGAGGCGACGCCCTTGGCCGTCGACGCGGCGAAGAACAGGGTGTGCGGGGTGACCGGCAGCCCCTGTTCGGCGTCGGCCAGGCCGCTCACCGCGTCGACGACGAGCCCGCCCCTGTGGATGACCGCGACCTGGAGGCCGACCTCGCCGCCGTCGGCCACGAGCCGGTCGACCGCCGCCTGGACACGCGTCGGTGCAGAACCTGCGGCGTTGTCGCCCATACCAGGTCCGACCGGGCAGACGCCGGAAAGTCATCGGCGGCCGTCTCAGGGTGGCGTGCTCAAGGTATCGAGATCACCCGCGTGGGTAGGATGGTTAGATAGTAGGAATCTCTTACCGGAGGCTGGCATGACGATCCTGACCCTTCGCCCCAAGAACCAGGTGACCGTCCCCAAGGACATCGCCGAGGCTGCCGGTCTGCATGTCGGTGACGCCCTCGACTTCAGGGTTGTCGACGGTGCGGTGGTGATCTCGAAGGTCGAGCTTGGACGACCTGCGGAGGACGCACGCCCCACGGCCGAGGACTGGCTCGCTGCAGCCGACTACGTCGGCAAGCGTGACCGAGAGCTCCTGAACCGGCTCGCACAGTGATGCACCTCGTCCCGGCGCACATCGCGTTGCGGATGTTCGAGGTCGCGGAACAGATCAAGCCCGTGGTCCGCGACCTCGGACTGCTGGAGGCATCCCTGGCGCGAGCGAGCATGACCTCGTACGGCCAGGAGCTCTACCCCGGAATCCACCTCAAGATGGCGGCCACGCTCGACTCGGTGAACCGAAACCACCCGCTCGTCGACGGCAACAAGCGCCTCGCGTGGATCGTCGTCGCAGCAACGTATCGCGTGAACGGCTACCCGGATCTGGCCGGCACGGTGGAAGAGCACGAGGCACTCGTGCTCAAGGCTGCGTCCGACCACCCTGAGCTGGACTGGATCGCCGACCAGCTCGAGTCGATGTTCGAGCCCGACGCCTGATCGTGCCAGGCATGCGCCTCGCGATCCGTAGCGCAGGGGGTCCGCGATATGTCCAGTACAGAGCCTGCGAAATGTAGCGTAGATGTCCTGCGATCTGTAGCGTACAAGGGTGAGCACCTATCGCCGGCGCGTGATCGACGACCTCCTGGATGAGCTACAGCCCTCGCTACGAGCCATCTCGATCCATGGCCCCAAAGGCGTTGGAAAGACCGCGACCGCAGCGCAACGCGCCAAGACGATCGTCGATCTCGACCTGCCACGGACGCGCGAGATCATCGACACCGATCCGAGCATCCTCACTACCATGCCCGGACCGGTGCTGGTCGACGAGTGGCAACGCATGCCACAGGTGTGGGACTACGTGCGTCGCGCCGTCGATGCTGGAACCCCACGAGGACACTTCATCATCGCAGGCAGCTCCGCTCCTCGCGGTGCGGTCGTACATTCCGGGGCGGGCCGCATCGTCCCCATGCGACTACGCCCACTCAGTCTGGCGGAGCGAGAGATTGAGAAGGCAAGCGTCAGCCTGAAGACATTGCTCAACGAAGACAACGCAGCCGTTGCCGGCACCACCAGCCTTCGTCTGACCGACTACGTCGAGGAGATCACTGCGTCCGGGCTCCCGGCAATCCGAGACGAACCGCGGCGTATCCGTGAATCGCTGCTCGACGCCTATCTGGAGAACGTAGTGCAGCGGGAGTTCCCGGAACAGGGATACTCAGTGCGGCGGCCCCGCACCCTCCGCGCCTGGCTGACTGCCTACGCAGCCGCAACATCTAGCACGACGAGCTATACCAAGATCCTTGACGCAGCTACAGTCGGCGACTCAGACAAGCCCGCGCGCACCACGGTGCTGTCATACCGTGACGCGCTCGGATCGCTATGGCTGCTCGACGACATCCCGGCTTGGATTCCGGGTCACAATCATCTGGAGAGGCTGACGCAGACACCGAAGCATCAGTTGGCCGACCCAGCACTTGCGGCGCGCCTACTCAGCCTTGGGCCCGACAAGCTCCTTCGCGCGGACCAAGGATCGGTCACCATCCCTGACGGCACCATTCTTGGCGCGTTGTTCGAGCACCTCGTCGGCCTGAGCATCAAGGTCTATGCAGAGAACGCCGACGCACGGGTCTCGTACCTACGCACACGGGGTGGTGACCACGAAGTCGACCTCATAGTCCAACGACGTGACGGAAGGGTCATCGCCATCGAGGTAAAGCTCTCGGACCGTGCCGAGGACGCTGACGTCAAGCACCTTAAGTGGCTGAAGGAGAAGATCGGAGACAACCTGATCGACGCCGTGGTTGTGACTGCCGGCGAGTACGCCTACCGACGGAGAGACGGCATCGCAGTCATCCCGGCGGCGCTGCTCGGACCATAGCGATACTGGCCCCGAAGCCGGCGGTCGCGCGCGGGGCGTACATGCCAGGCGCCGCCGATCTCGAACACGGCTGCGGCGACGAAGAGGATGATCGAGCGGGTCACGTTCATCGGGCGACGCTCTCACAGCCCTCGCCGGCCCGGCCTACACCGGTGTATCGCCAGGAAGCCGCACGTCCGCGACGCGGGCGCCCGCCGGCAGGTCGATGTCCCAGAACTGGATGGTCTGCAGCACCCAGAAGAGCACGAAGATCAGCATCATCACGGTCTCGACCACGAACAGCGTCTGCGGGAACAAGTCCGGGAAGTACCGGTCGAGCACGACCGTTGTGGCCAGACCCACGACGAGCACCGTGGCCATCACCACCGCGATCCACCGGTACCAGACCCGGTACGCCGCCGCCGACATGCCGCGCAGCCGTTCGAGCGCCTGGGCCGTGACCGCATGGTCCGTGCCGTTGATCCAGGCGACGGCGACGAGGCAGGCGAACAGCAGGATGGCCGCGGTGTAGTGCGCTGCCGTAAGGAAGCTCCCGGGCCACACCAGGAGCCAGACCCCGGTCGCCGCCCACGTCAGCCAGTTGATCCACAGGTCCCAGCCCTCGCGGCTGCCCAGGTCGCGACGCCGGGGCCAGGTCGACAGCAGCATGACCAGGCCGCCGACCACGAGCAGCGACCCCATGTTGTTGCCGACCCGCTCGGGCACGTCCAGGCAGTAGGGCTCACCGGGGCACATCTCGGCGTCGAGCGGCGTCGGAACGAGCGCCACGGCGAACGCAAACATGCCCGCGAAGTTGAGCAGCACCTCCTCGGCGCCGTGCCGGCCCTTGATCGCGATGAGGCACGTCCCGATGCCCACCAGCGTGCCCACGAAGATGCTCTGCACCGGCGAGTAGAAGTAGGAGCTGATCGTCGCGTACCACCACTCCTCGCCCGATTCCAGCCGCCCGTGGTCGGCGACGATCTGCATCGTCAGCGACACGAACAGCACCAGCACCACCGCGACGATCGCCACCCGCAGATAGCGATAGGTCAGTCTTGCCGGGTCCCCCTGCTTGATCGCCATGCACATACCCTGGCGCAAGTACCCCAGATCGGACAATGTTGCCCCGCCATACCGTCATCACGATGGCAACCGAGGGTCACCTCGCGGAGGTGAACCGCTCCTCGACGTCGGCCAGCAGGGGCCGCGCGTTGCGCAGCACCAGCGCGAGCCACACCACCGCGAGCAGGCCGAACACCGCCTCCGTGGTCAGGGCCACGATCCCGGCCGCGAGCACCAGGAGCGAGAGCGTGCCGAGCGTGACGAGCGGCCGCGCGCCGAGGAAGTGCGCGGCGAGCCGCGCCGCGTCCCTGGTCCGGAACCCGAAGAACGACACGATCACCAGCGCGTTCACCATCCACAGGGCCAGGCCGATCCCCACCACCACCAGCGCGCCGGCATACCAGCCGGGCACGCCGCCCGCGCCGACGTTCGCCAGCCCCAGCACGATCACGACGCCCACGGCGAGCCCGGGCACCCACACCTTCAGGGCGTCCGCCCAGTTCAGCCGGTATCCGCGCCAGAACGACGACGCCGGCGTGAGCCCCTCGGCCTTCGTCCGGTCGCGGAGCGCGAACAACCCCGCCGACACCGCGGGCCCCACCGGCAGCAGGCACAGCGCGAAGAGCGGGGCATTGCCCGGCGTCCGCTCCAGGAAGAGCGACGCCACGGCCCCGGGCAGGACCGCGACCACGAGCAGCACCTCGACCATCAGGTACCAGTAGACGACGGCGGTCGCGCGGCCGAGGACGCCCTCCCCGAACTCGCGCCGCTCGCCCTCGCCCGACTCACCGGACCTACCCGGCCCACCCGGCCCACCGGTCACACCCGACCCGCCGGCGCTCATGCCGGGTCTCTCGGTGCGTCCTCGCGCAGCAGGACGACGTCGGCCGGGTCGAGCCGGAGCGTCTCCCCCTGCCGCACGGTCCGGCCGGTCAGCAGGTCGACGCCGGACGCGTGCGCGACGACGTCGACCGGCTCGGTCGCGTGCGACAGCACGAACGCGAACCGCACGCCGTCCTTGGACCGCACCGCGAGCTCGACGTCGCGCGCGTCGGCGTACGGGCCCACGAGCCCGTGCCGGTCGAGTACGCGCCGCACCACCCACTCCACCCCGGCGTCGTCCAGGCCGGTCGCGACGTACCAGGCCTCGCCGCTGTCCGGGCCGTCGGGCCGGTTGCGGGTCACGGCGGGCGTGCCCGCGTAGAACTCTGCGCCGTAGGTGCCGACCACCTCGGCGCCGTCCGGCACCAGGATCTCCATGACCAGCCCAGCGTCGGAGACCAGCCCGGTGCCCGGACCGGCGTCGACCGGACCCGCACCGCCCGGGGCGACCACCTCGCCGCCCTCACCCCACGAAGCCCCTGCTCCGCCGCGGGACTTCGCGGGGACCCCGAGGCCGGCCTCGCCGTCGGGCAGCCGGAGCGTCACAGGGTTGGTGACCCCAGGCTCGGCCGAGTCCGTCTCCTCGATCCGCAGGCCCAGCACCGGGCCGAGCGGCCCGGGCACGTCCATGAGGAAGGCGTTGTCGTCCTCGTCAACGCGCCCGGACCAGAACGTCGTCAGCAGCGACCCGCCCCGTCGCACCACTGCCTCCAGACGCGCCGCGATATCGCCCTTGAGCAGGTGCAGCATCGGCGCGACGACGACGTCGTACCGCGACAGGTCCGCCGTCACCGGCACGACGTCGACCTGCGCGCCCGCCGCCCACAGCGCCCGGTAGTACGCGAGCACGATTGCCGGGTACTTCACGTGCCGGTTGAAGCCGTCCGTCATCTCGGCGGCCCACCAGGAGTCCCAGTCGAACAGCAGCGCGACCCGGGCCGGGGTCCGTGCGCCGAGCACGGCGTCGCCCAGCGCGGCGAGCTCCCCGCCCAGGCCCGCGATCTCGCGGAACGACCGCGTGTCCGTCCGCCCCGCATGGTCCAGGACCGCACCGTGATACTTCTCGCACGCCCCCTTCGACTGTCGCAGCTGGAAGTAGAGGACGGCGTCCGCGCCGTGCGCGACGGCCTGCCACGACCACAGCCGCAGCACGCCGGGCCGCTTCACCGGGTTCACGTCCCGGGAGGCGGTGATGGTCGGCGTCTGCTCCATCACCCAGAACGGCGCACCGTCCTTGAGGCCGCGCATCAGGTCGTGGGCCAGCGCCATGCGGGTGTGCTCGCGCGGGCCGGGCGGGTAGTTGTCCCAGGACGCGAAGTCGAGGTGCTCGGCCCACCGGTGATAGTCGAGCGGCTTGAACAGGCCCATGAAGTTGGTCGTCACGGGGAGCGTCGTGTCGTGCTCGCGGATGCGCGCCTTCTCGTCGCGGAAGTTGCGCAGCATCGCATCGGACTGGAAGCGACGGTAGTCCAGCGTGATGCCCTGGAACGCCGTGTGGTCCGGTCCGCGCCAGTGCTCGCTCAGCATGTTCGGCGGGACGATCTGCTCCCAGTCGGAGAACAGGTGCGACCAGAACGTCGCGTTCCACGCGTCGTTCAGGCGCTCGAGGGTGCCATACCGCTCGCGCAGCCACACCCGGAACCCGGCGGCGCAGTGCTCGCACCAGCAGCCGCCGTCGAACCCGCCGTACTCGTTGCCGACGTGCCAGGCAACCAGGCCGGGCGTGCCGGCGTACCGCTCGGCGATCCGGCCGGCCAGCTCGGCGGACAGCCGCCGGTACACGGGCGAGCTGGGGCACGCGTTGTGCCGCTGCCCGTACGTGTGCACCCGCCCCTGGAAGTCGGTCCGGTTCACCTCGGGATGCTGGTGCGCGAGCCACGGCGGCAGCGCGCCCGTCGCGGTGGCCAGCACGATGCGCGCGCCGCCCTCGACGGCGCGCGCCACCATCTCGTCGAGCCGCGAGAAGTCGTAGGTGTCCTCGTCCGTCTGCAGGTAGGACCACGCGAAGACCCCGAGCGTCACCGTGTCGATCGTGGCTTTGCCGAAGGCGGCGTAGTCCTCCTCCCAGACGGCGCGCGGCCACTGCTCGGGGTTGTAGTCGCCGCCGTACAGGATCTTGGTGTCGATCACGCCTGTTCCTTCCGCTGAGTGCGGGACATCTGCCGGGTCGGGACGTACTGAGCTCATGGATACCCCGCACCCGGCAGTGTGTCCGCGCGGCCCAGGATCCGGGCGTCGTCCAGCCACGGCGGGGTCTCGTCACGCACCGGATCCAGGGTCACCAGCGTGACGCCGTGCCGCCCGATCGGCAGGTCGAGGTCCACCCGGCCGCCGTCCGCCGTCGGGACGACGGGGAGCGAGTACGCCCGCCGGGCGGGCTCGCTCGCCTCGTGCAGCGCGTCCAGCTGTCTGCCCGACGGCGACGCGGGCCGCCCCATCTCGCGCCAGGCCGCCCACGCGTTGCCGGCGGACTCGTCGACGTCGTGCCGCATGACGAAGACCCGCGATCCGCTGGCCGAGCTGGTCGAGCCGGTCGAGCCGGCCGAATCCTGGTCGGAAGCCTCGACCGGCGGGTCCTGAACCTGTCGAAGGGCGGCCACCGGAGCGACCGGGACGCTCAGCCGCACCTCGTGCCGGTCGGGCTCTGCCGGGTCGTCCGTGCCGCCCACCGGCTGCCAGGCGAGCACCGTGACCTGCCCCGTCGCGGGGTGGCGCGTGACCAGGTGGTCGACGCCGCGGGCAAGCACCTCCGGCCCCATCCGTGCCATGAAGGCGTACAGGTGGAACGTCGGCTTGCGCACCTGCCGGTAGCCGAGCATGCCGAACCCGCCGTGGAAGAACGACGCCGGCACGCCCTCCTCCTCGAAGACGTCGCTGAACGTCCAGTAGGCGAAGGAGGCGGCGTGCTCGCCGCCCTCCGCGAGCACCGGCGCGAGGTAGGCGGCGTTGTACGCCGTGTCGTGCACGGGGTTGTCGGGCCGGTAGCTCGTGTTGAACTCCGTGATGTGCAGCGGCCGGTCCGCGAGCGCCGTCCCGGCGAGGATCTTGCGGGGCCTGGCGAACTGGTCGAGCAGGTCCTGGGGCCGCCGGAGGGTCTGGTAGACGCCGAACGGCACGTGCTGCGCCGGGCCCGAGGCGTAGGCGTGCACGGACAGGAAGTCGGCAGGCAGGTCGCGCGTGGTGACGAACTCCGCGAAGGGCTCCCACCAGTCGTCCGCCCCGGGGGAGATGGCGGGGCCGCCCACCTGGAGCTCGGCGTCGACGTCCTTCACCGCCAGGACCGACGCCTCGTAGAGGCGGAAGTACGCCCCCTGGTCCCCGTCCTTCCAGAAGTGGGTGAGGTTGGGCTCGTTCCACACCTCGACGGGCCAGGTCCGCACCTCGTCGAGGCCGTACCGGTCGATGAGGTGCCGGAGCAGGGCCCGCACCAGGCTCGCCCATTCGGCGTGGTCGCGCGGCGGGGTGACGTTGCCCAGCCACCAGAACACCGTCTGGTCACCGGAGGCGAGGCCGCGGGGCATGAACCCGAGCTCGAGGAACGGCTTGATCCCCAGGTTCAGGTAGGCGTCCACCACCTGGTCCACGTAGGTGAACACGTAGGCGGTACCCCGGTGGCCCGCGGCGTCGTACGGGCGGTGGACGGCGACGTCGTCGTGCAGCAGGCCGTGGCCCCGGATGTGCCGGAAGCCGATCTCGCGCTGCACCAGGGCGAGGGAGTCCTGGTAGTCCTGCCGCAGCGCGAGGTTGAACCGCCCGGTCCCGACGCAGGCCCGCCAGGCATCCCCCAGCACCCCGCTGCCCTGAACAGAAACGATGACGCGCTCCACGAAGCTCCTCTGCTTCGTCGAGTGCGGGATCTTCGCCCTCCGGACCGGGTCCGGAGGGCGAAGATCCCGCACTCAACGGGTGGTTACTCGGTCGTGACGCCCGCGGCGTCGTTCACCGTCTGGACGTAGGTGGACATGCCGGCGCTCTCCAGCTCGGCGACGTAGGCGTCCCACTCGTCGAGCGACCGGTCGCCCAGGAGGAACTGCGAGGTCCCGGTCATGACGAGGTCCTGCAGGTTGGTCTGCAGCAGCGAGGCCTCCTCGCGCTGCATCTCGTCCATGGCGATGCCCGGGCCGTTCTCCGCGACGTCCTTCTGGTTCATCTCGTCGAGGAACTCCTGCACCTCGGGCGTGAGCGTCGACTTGACCAGGTCCGTGGTGGAGCCGTGGGCCAGCGTCCAGACGCCGTTGTAGTAGCCGTAGTCGGTGTTCAGGAACTTCGAGGCGCCCGGGTTGAGGCCGCCCCAGTCGACGTCGTCGGCCAGCGTGCGGGTGCCGTCGGACTCCTTGGTGTACGTCTCGCCGTCGACGCCCCACTTGGCGAACTCCAGGCCCTCGTCCGAGTAGTAGAGCCAGTCGATGAACTGCAGCATGGCGACGAAGTCGTCCCGCTCGGCGGCGCTCGACGAGAGCGCGATACCGGACTCGAACTGGCCGCCGGTGGTGGCGTCCATGATGTTGCCCGCCGGACCGGCCGGGACCACGAGGTGCTTCACCTTGGCGTCCTTGTTGCCGGCCTCCTCGAAGCCCGTGCGGTAGACGACGGCCTCCTGGTCGTTCGACCCGATGGCGGCCGCCTTGCCGGTGGTGAACTTCGCCTTGGCCGCGTCGTCGTCCTGGGTGAGCCCCTCGGGGTCGAGCAGGCCGCGGTCCACGAGGTCGGCGAAGTACGTGACGAGCTCCTTGTAGCCCTCGGACGCGCCGGTGTACTCGTACTCGGAGCCGTTCCAGGTCACGCCGTCGCCGTAGCCCCAGCCCGCCTCGGTGCCGAAGTTGCCCGCCGCCGCCTGGAGGGTGGCCTCCATCGGCCCGTTGATGGACCAGCGCTCCGTGTACGGGTAGTCGAGCTCGGGGTGCTCCTCCTTGATGACCTCGAGCTGGTCGGCGAACTCGTCCCAGGTCTTGGGGTCCTCGAGGCCGGCGTCCTCCCACCAGTCCTCGCGGATGGCTATCGAGTACGAGGGCTTCGGGCTCTCGAGCAGGCCGGGCAGCACGTAGAACTTGCCGTCCGCCTGACGCAGGCGGTCCAGGTTGTCCTGCAGCCCCCACTTCTCGACCTTGTCCTGGAAGTTCGGCAGGTAGTCGAGGTAGTCGGAGACCGCAAGGAGCGCGCCACCGGACGTGAGCGTCTCGACGTCGGCCGCGTAGGTCGACGGGATGAGGTCGGCCGCGTCGCCCGAGCTGATCAGGAGCGACCGCTTCTGCTCGAAGTCGGCCAGCGGCACCGACTGGATGTCGAAGGTGACGTTGTGCTCCTCCTTGAGCCGCTCGATGATCGACCAGTCGTCCTTGAGCGGGTAGTTCGGGTGGTCGCGGTACATGAGCCCGAACTCGAGCGGCTCGGTCGCCTTGAAGGTGGTGCCGACGCCGTAGTCCTCCATGGCGCCGGTCGTCTGCGCGGAGACGTCGACGGCGTCGCCGTCTCCGTCGTCGCCGCCGGACGAGCACGCGGTGAGCGTGAGTCCGAGGGCGGCCACGGCGGTCGCCGCAATGGCCTTTCTACGGGTGATCCTCATGTTTTCCTCCGGGGTATGAACGTCGTCGTTCGACGGCGGATGGTTCGACGGCGGATGCCTGGCGCGCTGCTCAGCCCTTCACGGAGCCGAGCATCACGCCGGACACGAAGTACTTCTGCACGAACGGGTAGAGGCACACGATGGGCAGCGCGGTGAGCAGCATCGTCACTGCCTTGACGTTGGCGCCGATCTGGACCGCGATGTCGCTCAGCCCCTCGCCGGTGCCGGTGGCGCCGGCGATGATGTTCCGCAGGAACACGGTCACCGGGTACATCTGCGGGTCGTCCATGTACAGGAACGCGGGGAACCAGGAGTTCCAGAACCAGACCGCGTAGAACAGGACCATCGTGGCGAGCACCGCCTTGCTCAGCGGCAGCACCACCCGGAAGAAGATCCCGTAGGTGGTGAGCCCGTCGATCGCGGCGGCTTCCTCGAGCTCGGTCGGGAAGTTCTCGAAGAACGACTTCATGACGAGCAGGTTGAAGACGTTGATCGCCTGCGGGACCACGATCGCCCAGATCGTGTTCTTGAAGCCGAGCTCGCTGACCAGGATGTAGTTCGGGATGAGGCCGCCGGTGAAGAACATGGTGAAGACCGCGAAGCCGACCAGCAGCATGCGGCCCTTCACGTACTTCTTCGACAGCACGTAGGCGAACGTCGTGGTCAACGCCATGGCGATCGCTGTGCCCACCACCGTGTAGACGACCGTGTTCAGGTAGTTGCGCCAGAACAGGTCCTGCTCCAGAACCGACATGAGCGTCGTCGTGTTGAAGCCGATGGGCCACACCGTGACGTCGCCGCTGCGGATCGCCGCCTCGGAGCTGAACGCCCGCGCCGCCAGGTTGAGGAACGGGTACAGCGTGACGGCCGCGACCAGCACCAGCACCGTTGCGTTGACCCAGCGGAACACCGTGTAGCCGGGCGTGTCCTTGACGGTGGTGGTCCCCGGACGCGGGCGGGCCAGGTCCGGGACGGCGTTGCCGACGGGTTCGACGGTGGACACGGTGTTCACCACAGGGAGCTCCCGGTGACTCGGCGCGAGATGGCGTTGGCGGAGAAGACGAGGACCAGACCGATCACGGCCTCGAACAGGCCGATCGCCGTGGCGTAGCTCAGCTGCCCGGAGGTGAGGCCGACGCGGTAGATGTACGTGGAGATCACGTCCGCCGTCGGCTGGGTCAGCGTGTTGTAGAGCAGGAAGATCTTCTCGAAGCCCACCTGCATGAACTGGCCGATGTTCAGGATGAGCAGCACCATCATCGTGGGCCGGATACCGGGCAGCGTGACGTGCCACGTCTGCTGCCAGCGGTTGGCGCCGTCGATCCGGGCGGCCTCGTAGAGCTGCGCGTCGATGGTGGTCAGCGTGGCCAGGTAGAGGATCGTGCCCCAGCCCACGGTCTGCCAGATCTCGGACGACACGTAGATGGTGCGGAACCAGTCCGCCTGCTGCATGAACGAGACCGGCTCGCCGCCGAACAGCTGGACGAGCCGGTTCACCGTGCCGTCCAGGGACGTCAGCTCGAACACGAAGCCGGCGACGATCACTATGGACATGAAGTGCGGCAGGTAGCTGACCGTCTGCACGAACCGCTTGAACAGCCGCGAGCGGAGCTCGTTGAGCAGGAGGGCCAGGATGATCGGGAGCGGGAACACGATCACGAGCGTCAGCGCGCCGATGATCACGGTGTTCTGGAACGCCTGCCAGAACGCCTGGTCCTGGATGAACCGCTCGATGTAGTAGAACCCGACCCACTCCTCGCCGAAGATCGAGCCGCCCGGCCGGAACCTGCGGAAGGCGATGATGTTGCCGGCCATCGGCAGGTAGCGGAACACCACGAACCACACGATCGGCAGGATCGCGAAGGTGTACAGGCGCCAGTGCTTGCGCAGGGCCAGGCCCCACGATTCGGTGCCACGCAGCTCTTGTGCCATCCCCACCTCGTTGTGGAACGTTTTCGAAACTATCGGCGTCGCTACCGACAGTGCTTGTCGTCTGGGACAGTAGGGTGGGTGACATCTGATCGTCAAGGCGGTCCCATAACCTGGTGGGTCACGATCTTGCTACGGTGTACCTCAGTTCGAAAGTTCCGTGAAAGCTAGCGAAAGGCAGACGGGATGAGCGGCGTCCGTCCGGCCCCCACCATCGCGTCGATCGCGAGCGAGCTCGGCCTGTCGGTGCCCACCGTCTCCAAGGTGCTCAACGGCCGGGCCGACGTCGCCCCCGCAACCCGCGACCGCGTCGAGGCCGCCCTCGAGAAGCACCAGTACCGCCGTCGCCGGCCGGCGACGGCGCCCCCGGGCACCGGCCTGATCGACCTCGTCTTCCACCGCCTCGGCTCCGGCTGGTCGATGGAGATCATCCGCGGCGTCGAGGCCGCGGCCGCGGAGTCGCGCACGAGCGTGATCCTGTCCGAGCTGGGCGGTGAGCACCGCCCGCCCGCCAGGTGGCTCGACACCACCATCGCGCGGCCGCCGCTGGGGGTGCTGCTCGTCGCGGCGAACCTGTCGGAGGCGCAGCACCAGCAGCTCGACCGGCGCGGCATCCCGTACGTGGTGATCGACACCGACGGCGAGCCCCCGGCCGACGTCGCCTCCGTGGGCTCCGACAACTGGAACGGCGGGCTGCAGGCCACGCGGCACCTGCTCGCGCTTGGCCACCGCCGCATAGCGATGATCACCGGCCCCTGGAACATGCTGTGCAGCCGCGCCCGCGTGGACGGGTTCCGCTCGGCGCACGAGGAGGTCGGCGCCGCCGTCGACCCCGCGCTCGTGCGCGAGGGCAACTTCTACGTCGAGGCGGGCTTCGACCAGGGCCTGGACCTGCTGACCCTGCCCGACCGCCCGACGGCGGTGTTCGCCGGCTCCGACATGCAGGCCCTCGGGCTGCTTCGGGCCGCGCACCAGCTCGGCCTGCGCGTGCCCGAGGACCTGTCGGTAGTGGGCTACGACGACCTGCCGCTGGCCTCCTGGGTCGGGCCGCCGCTCACGACCGTGCGGCAGCCGCTCGCCGAGATGGGAGCGGCCGCCACGCAGATCCTGCTCGACATCGCGCGCGGCCGGTCCCCGAAGGTGCGCCGCCTCAACCTCGCGACGGAGCTGGTCGTCCGGGACTCGACGGCGCCGCTGAGGTGACGGGCGGCGCCGTCGCGCTCAGACGGAGCGGGCGTGCGCCGCGAGCCGGTCGAACGCCGCGTCCAGGTCGGCGTCCACCACCTGCGCCTCGGGGTGGGCGTCGAACCAGGACATCTGCTCCTCGGCACCCACGTCGTAGGTGATGGTGGTGCCGAACTCGGGCACGAGCGTCCGCACCTTCGAGATGTCGAAGACCATCGAGTGCGCCTTGTCGCCCACCAGGCCCGGGCCCATCTCGGGGAGCACACGGGCGATCGTCTCGGACGCGACGTGCACCAGGTCCGGGTTGCGCACGCCCGCGGCCTCGGCCAGCCACGTGTAGATCTGGTCCCACGTGGGCGCGTGCGTGCCGGTGATGTGGAAGTCGTCCCCGACGGCGAGCGGATGGCCGAGCAGCCCGACGAACCCCACCGCGAAGTCCTCCGTGTGCGTCAGCGTCCACAGCGACGTGCCGTCGCCGTGGACCACCACGGGCTTCCCTGTCCGCATGCGGGCGACGTCGGTCCACGCGCCCGACGTCGGCAGCAGCGTGCGGTCGTACGTGTGCGACGGCCGCACGATCGTCGCGGGGAACCCGTTGTCCCGGTACTCGCGGACCAGCAGGTCCTCGCACGCGATCTTGTCGCGGGAGTACTGCCAGAACGGGTTGCGCAGCGGGGTGGACTCCCGGACGGGCAGCCGCGACGGCGGCGTCTGGTAGGCCGACGCCGACGAGATGAACACGTACTGCCCGGTCCGGCCGGCGAACTGCGCGACGTCGCGCGCCACGTGCTCCGGGCTGAAGGCCCGGAACTGGGCGACGACGTCGAACTCCCGGCCGCCCAGCGCCGCGGCCACCGCCTCGGCGTCGTTCGCGTCCGCGACGAGGGTCTCGACGTCGGCCGGGACCGGGCGGGTCGAGGATCTGCCCCGGTTGAGCACCGTCACCCGGTGCCCGAGCCGCGCGGCCCGGGCCACCGAGGCGTGGCTGATGATTCCGCTTCCACCGATGAACAGGATGCTCTTGGACGACATGGCCTCAATCCTTGCACCCTCCGGGCAGGTCAGCGCTGCACTCGGGCGCTTCCTCCGCCGGCCAGCTTGGCGACCTCGGCGAGCGTCACCATCGTGGTGTCACCCGGGGTGGTCATCGCCAGCGCGCCGTGCGCCGCGCCGTACTCGACGGCCTCCTGGAGCGAGCCGAGCTCCATGAGCCCGTAGGCCAGTCCGGAGGCGAACGAGTCGCCGCCGCCGACGCGGTCGAAGATCTCCAGGTCGGCCCGGTGCGTCGCCTCGGCGAAGCCCTCCTTGCGCGACCACGCGACGGCACCCCAGTCGTTGCGCGACGCCGACCGCACCCCGCGCAGCGTCGTGGCGATCACCTGGAAGTTCGGGTAGGCCTCCGAAGCCGTCTCGATCATCGCGCGGAACGCCCCGGTGTCCAGGTCCGTCAACGACTCGTCGACGCCCTCGACCTCGAAGCCGAGCGAGGCCGTGAAGTCCTCCTCGTTGCCGATCATCACGTCCACGTGCTGGGCCAGGCGCCGGTTGACCTCCCGCGCCCGCTCCTCGCCGCCGATGCCCTTCCACAGCGAGGGCCGGTAGTTCAGGTCGTAGGACACGATGGTGCCGTGCCGGCGGGCGGCCGCCATCGCGGCCTCGGCCACGTCGGCGCTGCTCTCGGAGAGCGCCGCGAAGATGCCGCCCGTGTGCAGCCAGCGCACGCCGCGGGAGAACAGCGCGTCCCAGTCGACGTCGTCGGGCCGCATCTGCGCGATGGCGGTGTTTCCGCGGTCGCTCACCCCGACGGCGCCGCGGGCGCCGAAGCCGCGCTCGGTGAAGTTGAGGCCGTTGCGGACGGTGCGTCCGATGCCGTCGTACGGCACCCACTGGACGTACTGCGTGTCGAGGCCGCCGGTCAGCATGAAGTCCTCGACGAGGCGGCCGATCTCGTTGTCGGCGAGCGCGGTGACGATCGCGCCGCGCAGGCCGAAGCAGCGGCGCAGGCCGCGCGCCACGTTGTACTCGCCGCCGCCCTCCCACACGTCGAAGCTCCGGGCGGTGCGCACCCGGCGGTCGCCCGGGTCGAGGCGGAGCATCACCTCACCGAGGGCGACGACGTCGTACGCGCTCTCGGCGGCGGGGCGGACGTTCAGCGAGCTCATCGGTTGTTCTCCTCATCGATCTGCGCGGCGAGCGCCACGGCGTCGCGGGTGCGGCGGGTGATCTCGTCCCAGTCGCCGGCGGTGACGAGCTTGCGGTCGACCATCCACGAGCCGCCGACAGCCAGGACCGGCTTGAGCGTCAGGTAGTCGGCGAGGTTGGCGGCGCTGACGCCGCCGGTCGGCACGAACCGCAGACCCGGGAACGGCGCGGAGAACGCCTTGATGGCGGCGGGCCCGCCGACCACGGACGCGGGGAACAGCTTGACGACGTCGATCCCCAGGTCGAGCGCCGCCATGATCTCCGAGGGCGTGGCGACGCCCGGCAGCACGGGGACGCCGTGCTCCTGCGCGCGCCGCACCACGGCGGCCGACAGCCCCGGCGACACGATGTAGCGGGCGCCGGCCGCGACGACGTCGTCCACCTGCGCCGCTGTGGTCACGGTGCCAGCGCCGACCACGACGTCGGGCTGGTTCTTCGCGACCGCCCGGATGGCGTCGATGCCACCCGCGAGCCGCAGCGTGATCTCGGCGACGGGCAGGCCGCCGGCGACGAGCGCGTCGGCCAGGCGGGCGCCCTCGTCGGCGCCGTCGACCACGACCACCGGCACGAGCCGGTGCGCGGCGAGGGTCTCGAGGACTGTGGTGTCCGCGGATGACATTCCAACTCCGTTTCGCTATGGTGAACGCCTGTTGTTTACTGCGAAACGCATGCTACGTGAGGGAGCCCCATGGATGCCAGCCCGCTCGGGAGCGTCGACAAGGCGCTCCTGGCGCTCGACACGCTCGCGGGCTTCGGCGCCGCGGGCGCACCGCTTGCGACGCTGGCCCAGGCCGTCGGCGTCAGCAAGCCGACCCTGCACCGCACGCTCGCCGCGCTGCGGCACCGCGGGTACGCCGAGCAGGCGCCGGACGGCGCGTACCGCCTCGGCCCCGCCGCGCTCGCCCTCGGCGGCACCTACCTGGCCGAGGAGAACCTGCCCGCGCTGCTGCACCCGGCCCTGACCGCGCTCAGCGAGGAGGTCGACGAGCTGGTGCACCTCGGCGTGCTCGCCGGGCGCGAGGTGGTCTACCTCGACAAGGTCGAGCCGCAGCGTGCGGTCCGCGTGTGGTCCGCCGTCGGACGGCGTCGGGCGGCCGCGACGACCGCCCTGGGCCGCGCGCTCCTGTCGGTCCAGGAGCTCGACGACGCGGCGCTGGCCCGGTTCGCCGGCGACGACACGACCCCGCGCAGGCTGCGCGCCGCGCTGGCCGACGCCCGCACGAGCGGGGTCGCCGGGGAGACCGAGGAGAACGAACCGGGCATCGCCTGCGTCGCCGTCCCCCTGCTGCGCGCCGGCCGCGCCGTCGCCGCGGTCAGCATCACCGCGCCGGTCGAACGGCTGCGGGGCGCGGCGCGGGCCGAACGAGTCGGCGCACTGCGCAAGGTCCTGCCAAGCCTGCTCCCGGCAGGCCTAGGCGTGCCGGGAGCTGCGGGCTGAGGACAGGTCCGGCTGGGGCCGCTCCCTTCTGGTTGGCCCAGTGGAGTCGGCAGTTGGCATTGAGATCGGTCCAGGCCTGTGCCGATCTCGATGCCGGTTACCGACCTCGATTGACTGCCTGCCAGGGGGAACAACCAAGGCCCGGCCATCCCCTCTCGGGGGTGGCCGGGCCTTGGTTGTCGGTCCGGGCTACCGGGCGGTTACGCCCCGCCGGCCGCCATCTGGCCCGACGACGGCAGATCCCGCGGCGTCAGGCCGGCACCGGCCGGCACCGACTGCGGCTCGGCCGTGGTCGGACGACGACGCTCGTCGCGCGGCACACCCCGGAAGGTGAACTCGCCGAGGATGCCCTCGCCGGTGCCGTCGACGATGACCAGCTGACCGGCGGTGAGCTCGCCGAACAGGATCTTCTCGGACAGGGAGTCCTCGATCTCCCGCTGGATCGCCCTCTTGAGCGGACGGGCGCCGAGCACCGGGTCGTAGCCCTTCTCCGCCAGCAGACCCTTCGCGGCGGGCGTGAGCTCGATGCCCATGTCCCGGTCGCGCATACGGCGGTCCAGCTTCGCGATCTCCAGGTCGACGATCTCGATGATCTCGTCCTGCGAGAGCTGCGGGAACACCACCGTGTCGTCGACACGGTTGAGGAACTCAGGCCGGAAGTGCTGCTTGAGCTCGTCGTTGACCTTGGCCTTCATGCGCTCGTACGAGGTCACCAGGTCGCCGCCGGCGTTGAAGCCGGTCTGGAGGCCCTTGGCGATGTCCCGCGTGCCGAGGTTCGTGGTCATGATGATCACGGTGTTCTTGAAGTCGACCACTCGACCCTGCGAGTCCGTGAGGCGACCGTCCTCGAGCACCTGCAGCAGCGAGTTGAAGATGTCGGCGTGCGCCTTCTCCACCTCGTCGAACAGGACCACGGAGAACGGCTTGCGCCGCACCTTCTCGGTGAGCTGGCCACCCTCGTCGTAGCCGACGTATCCGGGCGGGGAGCCGAACAGTCGCGAGACCGTGTGCTTCTCCGAGAACTCGGACATGTCGAGCTGGATGAGCGCGTCCTCGTCACCGAACAGGAACTCGGCGAGCGCCTTGGCGAGCTCGGTCTTACCGACACCCGTGGGGCCGGCGAAGATGAACGAGCCACCGGGACGCTTCGGGTCCTTGAGGCCGGCCCGCGTACGGCGGATGGCCTGCGACAGCGCCTTGATCGCGGCCTCCTGGCCGACGACCCGCTTGTGCAGCTCCTCCTCCATGTGGAGCAGGCGGCTGGACTCCTCCTCGGTGAGCTTGACGACCGGGATGCCCGTGGACATCGCCAGCACCTCGGCGATCAGCTCGTCGTCGACCTCTGCGACCGTGTCGAGGTCGCCAGACTTCCAGGCCTTCTCCTTGTCCGCACGGACCTGCGTGAGCTGCTTCTCCTTGTCACGCAGCCCGGCGGCCTTCTCGAAGTCCTGCTCGTCGATCGCCGACTCCTTCTCGCGGCGCGCCTCCGAGATGGACTCGTCGAGCTCCTTGAGCTCCGGCGGCGCCGTCATGCGACGGATCCGGAGGCGGGCGCCGGCCTCGTCGATCAGGTCGATCGCCTTGTCCGGAAGGAACCGGTCGTTGATGTACCGGTCGGCGAGCGTGGCCGCGGAGACCAGCGCGGAGTCCGTGATGGACACGCGGTGGTGCGCCTCGTAGCGGTCGCGCAGACCCTTGAGGATCTCGATGGCGTGCTCGAGCGACGGCTCGGACACCTGGATCGGCTGGAAGCGACGCTCCAGGGCCGGGTCCTTCTCGACGTACTTGCGGTACTCGTCGAGAGTGGTGGCACCGATCGTCTGCAGCTCACCGCGAGCCAGCATGGGCTTCAGGATGGAGGCGGCGTCGATCGCGCCCTCGGCGGCACCCGCACCCACGAGGGTGTGGATCTCGTCGATGAACAGGATGATGTCGCCGCGCGTGCGGATCTCCTTGAGCACCTTCTTGAGGCGCTCCTCGAAGTCACCGCGGTAGCGCGAGCCGGCGACCAGGGCGCCGAGGTCCAGCGTGTACAGCTGCTTGTCCTTGAGCGTCTCCGGGACATCGCCCTTGACGATGTCCTGCGCCAGGCCCTCGACGACCGCCGTCTTGCCGACGCCGGGCTCGCCGATCAGCACCGGGTTGTTCTTGGTGCGGCGGGACAGGACCTGCATGACCCGCTCGATCTCCTGCGTGCGCCCGATGACCGGGTCGAGCTTGCCTTCACGCGCGGCCTGGGTGAGGTTGCGGCCGAACTGGTCGAGCACGGCCGAACCCGCGGGCTGGCCCTCCTGGGGACCACCTGCGGAGACGGGCTCCTTACCCTGGTAGCCGCTCAGCAGCTGGATGACCTGCTGGCGCACCTTGTTCAGGTCGGCACCCATCTTGGTGAGCACCTGTGCTGCAACGCCCTCACCCTCGCGGATGAGACCGAGCAGGATGTGCTCCGTGCCGATGTAGTTGTGGCCCAGCTGCAGCGCCTCGCGGAGCGACAGCTCAAGGACCTTCTTGGCGCGCGGCGTGAACGGGATGTGCCCGCTCGGCGCCTGCTGCCCCTCACCGATGATCTCGGTGACCTGGGTGCGGACGCCGTCGAGTGAGATCCCGAGCGACTCCAGCGCCTTTGCGGCTACGCCCTCACCCTCGTGGATGAGGCCGAGCAGGATGTGCTCCGTGCCGATGTAGTTGTGGTTCAGCATCCGCGCTTCTTCTTGCGCGAGGACGACGACCCGACGGGCGCGATCCGTAAATCTCTCGAACATGTGCTGCTCCCTCACGAGCGGCGTACACCTGCACCGGCGGTACCAGGCCTGACCGCAACGACTCTATGCGCTCACAACGCGCCCATGGGCCGGTTGATGCCCTTGTTCGCCAGGGGCGTGACGATGTACTGCCCTCGACGGGTGAAGAGCGAGCCGACGCGCGGCGACACGCCCGGGCGGAGGGTTTCGGCGGCGAGTCCAGGCTGATTAGGGGCTGATTCTTGCGGAGGTCGTTGACGCCTCCGCACACACCCGGCAGTCTCGTTGTCAGACCGCACCCGTCCCGGGAGGCCACATGGCGGACGAACCGAGCCCGACCCCCGAGTCCTGGGAACAGATCGTCGCGCGCTTCGCGCGCTTCTCGGGCGTAGTCGGCGAGGTCGACGACCCCCTCACCTGGGGACTCGATCTCGTCGAGGAGGAAGTCACCGGGGTGTCCGACAGCGCGGACCCAACGGAGGAACGCTTCCTGCGCTCCTACCGCACGTTCTCCGGCGAGACCGTCGAGGTCGAGACGCTGCGCGTACCCGCCACACCGGCGCAGATCGAGGACATCGTCCGCGCCGCCTGCAGCGGTGCACTCGTCGCCCCGCTGCACGCCGACGTCGATCCGGCCGCCCCGCCCGGGGTGGCCGACGTGACCGACCTCGCCGAGTCGTACCAGGACTACCGCAGCGCGATGCGCGCGATAGTCGCCGAGGTCGACGACGTCCCGTGCGAGACCCGCCAGTTCTACGTCGACGGCACGGCCAAGCGCTGCATGCGGGTCACCGTGCGCAACGTGACCGCCGTCTACTCCCCGGCCGCCGACCGTGCGGTGGTCGTCACCGGGCCCGCCGACCTGGTGGACCGGGTCGACGTCATCACCCGCCCCATCCGCAATCTCCTCCACGGCGAAGAGGGGCCCCGGTTCTGACCGGGCCCGCGGCCGCGGCGGTAGGATCTCCGCTGTGATCCGTGCCACCGCCTCCGTCGCAGTGCTGCGGCCGGCGGCGCGTCGCGCCACGACACATCGCCGGCTCCTGCTGACCCTGCTCCTGCTGACGGTGCTCGCCCTGGTGGGCACGGCCGCCGTCGGGCAGCGCGCTGCCGCCGTCGAGACCTGGGGCGACGACGACATCCGGGTGAGCGCCGACGGCGTCGCGTTCGAGAGCGGCCCCGAGAGCGACGAGGTCGCCTACACGGTCCGGCCCGCAGGGTCCGACGACGAGCGGACGTTCTGGCGAGATCTCACCCGCGGCGAGCAGAACAGCGGCTGGGCCGCGTTCCGGGAGGCCCGCCAGGCCTACTCGGACGGCTACTGCGTGGTGTCGGTGGAGGTCGAGGACGCGGACGACTGGCACGAGACGGAAGACAGCACCGCGTGCTACGTCGTCGAGCCGGCCGCGACCTCCACGCCGACACCCACCCCCAAGAAGAACGACAAAGCCACTCCCACGCCGACCGCGACGCCGACGCTCGCCGAGCCCGAGGTCGTCGCGCCGACGCCCACGCCCGTGCCGACGCCCACCCCGACCTCGACACCCAGCCCGACGCCGTCTCCGACGGCCTCGAGCACGCCGACCCCTTCGCCGTCGCACACGTCGCCCGAGGCCGCCCTGGTGCAGGGTCTCCAGGAGCAGTCGGTGGCAAAGGCGCAGGGCGTGGCCGTCGAGGAGGACGAGATCATCTCGCCGGAGGGCTGGGTCGCCGTGCTCGGCGGCGGCGCGCTCCTCACCGCGGGCGGCGCGCTGGTTCTCTGGCGCCGGCTGACCTGAGCCGTCCTGCGCTCCCTGCCGAGCCGGGGCCTCCGGGGCAGACTGGGCTGGTGACCACACCCGCTGGCCTCCTCCTGACACCCGGCGCGGGCGCGAGCCGCGACAGCTCGACGCTCGTCACGGTCGAGCACACGCTGGCCGACGCCGACCCGCCGGTCCCCGTTCGCCGCGTCGACTTCCCGTACCGCCTGGAGGGACGCCGGATGCCGGACCGGGCGCCGGTCGCCGTCGCGCACCTGCGGGCCGAGGCCGCCGCCTGGGCGAACGAGCTCGGCGTCGGGACGGACCGGCTGCTCCTGGGCGGGCGATCGTACGGCGGGCGGATGTGCTCCATGGCGGTGGCCGAAGGCCTGCCCGCCGCCGGTCTGGTGCTGCTCAGCTACCCGCTGCACCCGCCGGGGCGGCCGGAGAAGCTCCGCGTGGAGCACTTCGGGCAGATCGGGGTGCCCACGCTGTTCGTGTCCGGCGACAAGGACCCGTTCGGTACACCCGAGGAGCTCGCCGAGCACGTCGCGGCGATCCCGGGGCCGGTCACCACCGTCACGCTGTCCGGCGCGCACGACATGCGCGGCACGGCACGGGAGCAGGCAGTGGCACAGGCCGTGGCGACCTGGATCGCCTCGTTGCGGGCGTGATCGTTTGCGACTGCCCGACCGTTCTGGGCGCAACGATCACGCCCACGGGGGGTCAGCGGCCGCCGGCGGGTTTTTCCGGGTAGGTCGGCGGGGTCTTGTCCAGCTCGATGGCGATCTCGCGGCGCTCCGCGATGATCTCCGCCCGCTCCTCGTCCCGCTGCTCCAGCGCGTCCGCCTGCAGGTCGGCGCTCAGGTGGTCCCAGTACAGGATGCCGTCGAGGTGCTGCGACTCGTGGATGAAGCAGCGCGCCAGGTACCCCGTGCCCGACAGCTGCACCGGCCCGCCGTGCTGGTCCACGCCGCGCACCGTGGCGGCGCCGGGGCGTTCCAGCGGCTCGTACGCGCCGACGACGGAGAGGCAGCCCTCCTCCTCGGTCTCGGGCTCGGCGTCGAGGTCCATCTCCAGCACCGGGTTCACCACGTGCCCCACGTGCCGGTCGCCGGACGAGTCCGTGAGGTCGTACACGAACACCCGCAGGTCCACGCCCACCTGGGGGGCCGCGAGGCCGACGCCCTGCGCCGACTCCATGGTGGCGAACAGGTCGTCGATCAGCCGGGCGAGCTCCGGGGTGGAGAACTCCTCGACGGTCCGGGCCGGGTTGTGCAGCACCGGCTCACCGATCTCGGTGATGCGCAGCACTCGGCCGCGGTCCACCTCGGGGGCCGTCGCGGGGTAGTCCTCGGTCGGCTCGCCGAGCAGGTACGTGACGGGCTTGCGCCGTCCGGGGCGGGTCCATGCCATGGCACAGAGGGTACCTTCGGCGCATGCGGTCCACGCCGATCCGAGACGCCGCGAGCGCTGCGCGCACCGCTGCGGACCGCCCACCTGAGCGGTGCGCGTGAGGGGTGCGCGTGAGCGGTGACGGGACCGCCCTGGCCGGGCTCCGACGTCGGACGGCGCCTGCCGTCGCGGCCGTGGTGACCGTGGCCGCGGGACTCTCCGTGCGGTCCGTGCTCGGGGGCGACCTGGCGAAGTACGCGGGCGACGCGCTCTACGCGCTGCTGATCTTCTGGCTCGTGCTGGTGGTGGCGCCGCGCACGCGCGGGTGGGTGGCCGCGGTGGTGGCGTTCGGGGTGAGCGCGGCCGTCGAGCTCTTCCAGCTCACGGGTGTTCCCGCTGAGCTGGGCGCGCACAGCGCGTTCGCCCGGCTGGTGCTCGGCACCACGTTCAACGCGCCGGACCTGCCGTTCTACGCGCTGGGGGTCGCGGCGGGGTGGGCGCTGCACCGGATCGCCGGTCCGCTTCGACCAAGCGGTTACGCACGTAGATCGGCCCGGAACCAGTCCTGATGCCTTGCTCGAAGCGGACCTCTGACCGGTCCGCCGGCGTGGGGCCGTCACGCCGAGGGCGGCTGCGCCGTCGGAGGGGTGAAAGGTCGACGCACCCGAGGAGAACCGTATGAACATCGCCCTGTGGACAGTCGCCGGGCTCCTTTCCGTCGCCTACGTAGCTGGTGGCGGGCTCAAAGTGATCATGAGCAGGGAGAGGATCGCTGCGACGGGGCCTGCCGCGGAATGGGTCGAGGACTTCCGGCCCAGCAGCGTCAAGGCCATCGGGGCCTTGGAGGTACTGGGCGGCCTGGGCCTGGTGCTGCCTGCCGTGCTCGGCATCGCGCAGGAGCTGGTGCCGCTGGCTGCCCTCGGCCTGGTGATGATCATGGTGGGCGCCGCGATCACGCGCATCGGGCGTCACGAGTACGGCCTCATGCTGGCCGACCTGACATACCTCGCCCTGGCCGCCTTCGTGGCGTGGGGCCGCTTCGGGCCGGAGGCCTTCGTCGGCTGATCCGACCGGCTCGGGGTAGGAGGCCTCCCAGGCAACAAGAAACCCCGCCTGGCCTTGGCCTTTTGGCCTGGTCAAGCGGGGTCTTTCCATGGAGCCGCCTGTGAGAATCGAACTCACGACCTTCTCATTACGAGTGAGACGCTCTACCGACTGAGCTAAGGCGGCGCGCGCACCGCTGTCCGGTGAACCGGATGGGTGAGCGGGCATCACTGTACCCAATGGATGGCCCAGGTTTCAAAGCGAAACGGTGTGACGTCTTCAACCCGCCGCACCGGGCCGACGACAGGTCAGCAGGTGAGGCCGTCCTCAGGGATCACGCCCTCCACCAGGTAGTCCTCCACGGCCCCGCCGATGCAGTTGTTGGACCGGCCGTACGCGGTGTGCCCCTCGCCCTCGTACGTGACCAGGACGCCCGACGAGAGCGTCTTCGCGAGCGACTCGGCCCAGCGGTACGGGGTGGCGGGGTCGTTGGTGGTGCCGATGACGACGATCGGCGGCGCACCCTTCGCGGCGGCGTCGAACTCCTGCTTCGCCGGCGGGTACGGCCAGTCGGTGCACTCGATGCCGGAGTACCCGAACGACTCGCCGAGCGTGGGGGCCGCCTCCTGGATGTCGGCGGCGAGCTCCCGCATCTTCGCCATGTCGTCCTCCGCGCGGGAGTCGGCGCAGTTGATCGCGCGGAACGCCTCCTCGCTGTTGGACTTGAAGGTGCCGTCGTCGTTGCGCTCGTTGTAGACGTCCGCCAGGTAGAGCAGGTCGTCCCCGGTGCCCTCCCAGAGGACCTCCTGCAGGGCCTGCGTGAGGAACGGCCAGGAGGCCTCGTCGTACATCGTCACGGCCACGCCGTAGAACGCGAGCTTCTTGGTCACCGTGCGCCCCGACGACGTCGGGATCGGGTTGGGTTCGGCGTCCTCGACCAAAGCCTGGATCTGCTGCAGACCGGCCGTGACGTCGCCCTCCAGCGGGCAGTCGCTGCCCGCCTGGCAGTCCGTCACGTAGGCGCGCAGCGCGCTCTCGAAGCCCTCGGCCTGCTGCAGCGCCACCTCGTCGGAGCCGAGCGTGGTGTCGAGCGCACCGTCGAGCACCAGGCGCCCGGCCCGGTCGGGGAACAGGCCGGCGTAGGTGGCGCCGAGTTGGGTGCCGTAGGAGAACCCGAGGTAGTTGAGCTTGTCGTCGCCGAGCGCACCCCGGAGCATGTCCATGTCGCGCGCGGCGGACTGCGTGTCGACGTTCTCCAGCAGCGGCCCGGTGTTCTCGGCGCAGGCCTCTGCCCAGTCCCGCACCGAGTCCTGCCGGGCCGCCAGGCCGTCGGGCGTGTAGGGGTAGTCGGTGCTGAGGAACTCGTCCTTGCCCGCATCGTCATAGCACTTCACCGGCGTCGACTGCCCCACCCCGCGGGGGTCGAAGCCCACTATGTCGAACGATGTGCGCAGCGCCTGCCCGAACCGCGCCGGGTCGCCCACGAAGTCCACTCCCGAGCCGCCCGGCCCGCCCGGGTTGACCAGCAACGACCCGATCTTCTGCCCGGAAGCGGGGATCCGCTTGAGCGCGATCTCGATGCTCCCCTCCCCCGGGTCGTGCCAGGAGAGCGGGGCGGACGCCGTGGCGCACTGGAAGCCCTCGCCGCAGTCGGTCCACTCCAGCGACTGGCCGTAGTAGTCCTCGTAACCCTCCGGGGCGCCCTCCGTCGCCGAGCCATCCGATTTGCCCACGTCTTCCAGCGCCGTCTGCACCTTGGGGGGTGCACCGCAGGCGGCGAGGAGAAGAACGGTGGCGAGCAGCGTGGCGACGACGGCCGCAGGCTGACGACGGCGGGCGGGGCGAATCACCCGGACAACCTACCGGTTGTGCTCGGTAGATTTCTTACCTGCTGGCGAACCGACACGCGACCCTCACGAGTCGAGCCAGGCGATCGGTCCGGGCTCGCCGTCAGCGCTGCGAGGCTGGAGCTGGACCTTCCCCTTGTCGCCCAGCATGACCGGCACCGGCCCGCCAGTATCGGACTCTGCGGGCGCCTCGACCACGGTGGTGGTCGGCACGAAGTCCATGGTGCAGATGCCGTTGCTCGGGGGCACGAACGTCACGGTGAGAACGCCGTCCGCGGCGGCGACGTCGGCGCCCTTGCCGTCCGAACCCGAGCCGATGGTCGCCGCGGGCTCCGCGATGGTCGGGCACGAGCTGGACCCGTTCGTCACGACGTAGAGCAGGCCGGGCTCGGGCGCCCAGGCCACACCGGCCGTCGAGTCCGTGCTCCCCTCCAGGCCGGGGGGCAGACCGCGCCCGGAGCTACCGGCGACGATCTCCATGTCGGCGGCCTCCGGCAGCGTGCCGTCCTCGCCCGCGCCGTCGGACGGGCTGGGGCTGGTCATGTCGCTCTCCTCGGTGGACGGGGTCGTGGCCGCGGTCAACGAGTCCCCTTCGGACCCGCCGACGTCGGACTGCGCGCACCCCGACAGCGCGAGCGCCGCCGTCACGCTGATGCCCAAGGCCGTCGCACCAGCACGTGCCAGTGCCCGTGCCGCCGTGCCTGACCGGTTCATCCGCCTGATCTCCATGCCCAGATCCTTCCACTCGCCTCTGACCCCACTGGGTGAGCATCGCAGGATTGCGACGCCTCCACCCCTTGTCATGTGGCGAGGCCCCCGCCCCTTGCACGACGACCAGATCGAAAAAGGTCAGGTGACCAGCAGTCCGAGCTGCCGATCACCTGACCCTCTACCGATCACCCGCGGCGTCAGCCGTCACACGCGGGCCGACGAGAAGCGCAGCTTCTCCGGGGTGGCGTCCGCCGCGGTCTTGCGCAGGAACGCCCGGCGGTGCACGGAGAAGGCGTTGCGGTCGTCGAAGAAGTCGCGCGCCATCTCGGCCAGCTCGATGGTCTTGTAGTACGACAGCGGCCGGTCGGTGGCCCGGCGCTCCGCGCGCGCGGCGAGCATCCAGCCGAGCGTGGCGGGCTCCTCGTAGCCCTGGGCCGCCGAGGACAGCCAGGTCGTGAACTCGCCCCACTCCCGCGGCCCGACAGCGCTGATCAGCCCGATGCGGGCCGCCTCGGCCACCGAGATCGGCAGCTTGCGGGACAGGAGCAGCGACGCGCGGTGGTCCCCCACGCGCGCGGGCATGCTCCACGAGTGCAGCTCGGAGCCGTAGATCCCCATGTCGTAGTACGGGTTGAGGACCACGCCCTCGCGGGCGAGCGTGACGTCCGCGCACAGCCCGGCCATGACTCCGCCCGCACCCGCGTTGGCGGTGAACGCGGCGACGGTGAGCTGCTCGGCGGTGGCGATGGTGAGGCACAGCTCGTCGATGGCGCAGATGTTGTCCCAGGCCTCCGCGGCCGGGTCCGGCGACGCGTCGACGGTGCCCAGGTGGATCCCGTTGGAGAACGCGTGCTCGGTGCCCTTGATGACGAGCACCCGGGTGTCCTCGGTGAGGGCCTTCTCCAAGGCGCTCGTCAGCCGGCGGCACTGCTCCGTGTACATCGCCCCGCTGTAGGAGCGGATCGTCAGGTACCCGACGGCGCCGTCGCGCACGTACGTCGTCTCCGCCATGGCGTCCGGGACGCGGCGGAACGGGGCGTTGCTCGCGTCGATCACCTGCGCGGCGGGGAGCTTCGCGCCGCGGCGGCCGCTCAGCTCGGCGGCGTAGCCCACCCAGAGGGTGCCGACGCCGCAGGCGATCGCCACGGCGTCGAGGTTGCGGCCCACCACGGTGCCGGGCGGGGCGCCGGTGTGCTCCGCCGACGCGAAGGCGTCGAACACGCAGACCGACCGGCCGTTCACGCCGGCGGGGGCGCCGGGGGCGCCGTCGGCCGCGGCAACAAGCCGTTCCAGCTCGGCAGCGGGGCGGCTCCAGTCGACTCGGAAGTCCTCGCGGCGCAGCAACGGCAGCTCACCGCTGACGGGCACGATCCGCAGGCAGGCCTCCGCCGGGATCGGCCGCTCGCCGTCGGCCACCTTGCGGACCACCTCGCCGATGCAGGCCATCGCGGCGTCCGCGACGCGGCTGTTGTAGAGGGCGCTCTTGGCGATCGGCTGGTCGGGCATGTCGAAGACGGCGGTGGCCCACACCGGTCCGGCGTCCAGCTCCTCGACCGCGGACAGGGCGGTGACGCCCCACCGGTCCCGGCCGTCGCGGATCGCGTGGTCCAGCGAGGACGGCCCGCGGTCACCCACCGGACCCGGGTGCACGATGACGGTCGGCCAGCGGTCGTAGATCGAGTCCGGCACGCGGTGCTTGAGGAACGGGCACAGGATCAGGTCCGGGTCCGCACGCTCGACGGCGCGGGTCATGGCGGCGGCCGACTCGAACGTCGGGGCGAGCTCGACACCGACGTCGTGCCCCTGCTCCCTCAGGGAGCACCAGACCCGCTGGGTGAGACCGTTGAAGGCAGAAACCAGCAGGAGGATCCTCATCGGGCGGTGGACTCCTTGTCGCACGGAAAAGCTCTGGGGGCGCCCCGCAGCCTAACCAGGGACGGCAATCGGGACAATGTGCCTCGGTGGTTCAGTATCACCCGCGCGAAATCTTCACAGGCGCCGGACCATCTCGGGCGGCTCACCCTTGCGGGCGCAGGGCTATCGCCATGGCCTCCAGCGCCAGGAGTGGCGCCACGTTGCCGTCCAGGCGGGTGCGGGCCACCCCGATGGAGTCCATGCGCCGCACGGTCTGCTCAGGGGTGGAGTCGGCGGCGAGCGCGCGCACCGTGTCGGCGAGCTCCGCGTTCACCAGCTCGACCTCCGCCCCGAGCTGCACCACGAGCACGTCCCGGTAGAGGGACAGCAGGTCCACCATCGCGCGGTCGAGCACGTCGCGCTGGTGCCGCGTGGCGCGTCGCTTCTGGTCGTCCTCGAGCTGCTTGAGCTGCGAGCGCAGGCGCGGTGGCAGCGTCTCGCCGTCGGCCACGCCCAGGGCGCGCAGCAGCTCGGCCTTCTCGACTGCGTCCCGCTCCTGCGTGGCCGACACCGCCTCCGCCTTCGCGACGTCCACGAGCTCGCCCGCGGCGAGCACGGCGTCGCCGACGCCGCGGATGCGCCGCGCGATGCTCAGCACGGCCGTACGCCGCTCCCGGGCTCCGGCGTCGCGTGCCAGCCGCTTCGCGAGGCCGACGTGGCTCTGCGCCGCCCGGGCCGCGGTCAGCGCCACCGCGGGGTCCGCGCCGTCGCGCCGCACCAGCAGGTCGGCGACCGCCTGCGGCGGCGGGACGCGCAGCACCACGGCGCGGCAGCGCGACCGGATGGTCGGCAGCACGTCCTGGGCCGACGGCGCGCACAGCACCCACACCGTGTGCGGCGGCGGCTCCTCGATGACCTTGAGCAGGACGTTCGTGGTGCGCTCCGCCATGCGGTCGGCGTCCTCGATCACTATCACGCGCCACCGGCCGCCCGACGGCGACCGCGACGCGGTCATGATCAGGTCCCGCACCTCGTCGATGGTGATGACCACCTTCTCCGTGGCCAGCAGCGTCACGTCCGGGTGTGTGCCCGCCATGGTCGTGGTGCACGCCTGGCAGACGCCGCACCCGCCCTGCGGGCACTGCAGCGCGGCGGCGAAGGCGCGCGCGGCCACCGACCGGCCCGACCCGGGCGGCCCCGTCACCAGCCACGCGTGCGTCATCGCGGCCGGGTTGGCCACGGCGCCCTGCAGCGCGGCGACGGCGGCCTCCTGCCCGACGACGTCGTCCCACACCGTCATGAGGGGTCCTCGCTGCCGGTCCTCGCGACGCTGGTGGCCTCGTCGACCACCGGCGTGAGGCCCAGCCGGGCCGCGACGTCCACCCGGATCTGCGCCTGGATGTCGTCCACCCCGGCCGCCGCGTCGATGACCACCCAGCGCGCCGGGTCCGCCGTCGCGCGCTGGAGGAACGTGTCCCGGACCCGGGTGTGGAACTCGAGGCCGGCGCGCTCCAGCCGGTCCAGCGCGCCCTTCCCCTCCGCGGCGGCGCGACGGGTCGCAGCGGCCCCTGGCTCGAGGTCGAGCAGGATCGTGATGTCGGGCCGCAGGCCCTTGGTGGCCCACAGGGAGATGTGCTCCACCTCCGTGTCGGGCAGGTCCCGCCCGCCGGACTGGTAGGCGACCGAGGAGTCGATGTAGCGGTCGGTGATCACCACGGCGCCGCGCCCCAGCGCGGGCCGCACCACCGTCTCGACGTGGTGGGCCCGGTCCGCGGCGTAGATGAGCGCCTCGGCCCGCGGGCCCATGTCCTGGCCGTGCATGACGGCGGCCCGCAGCTCCTTGCCGAGCGCGGTACCGCCCGGCTCGAACGTGAGCACGACCTCGCGGCCCGTCAGGTCCGCCAGCCAGTCGCCGAGGAGGCGCGACTGGGTCGACTTGCCCACGCCCTCGCCGCCCTCGAAGGAGATGAAGTAGCCAGGTGCATTCACGCCGCAACCCTAACTGCGACCGCCGACATCGACCGGTCGGACCGACCTGTCAGGTCTACGGGTCCACTCAGGTGACCCGAACGTCAGACACCCGAGGTGCTCCATCGAAGTCGGCCAACGCCAGGACGTCGCCGCTCAAGTCCTCTATTGCAACTCCAGTTACTATTGCTGGAGTTGCACTAGGCGACGCGTCAACGCCGCAAGCGGCGGCCCGTCACCCGGGTGGGTGTGATGCGCACCCAGGTGTCCCTCGTGTCGTCCAGGTAGCTGATCAGGTTGGTCGACTCGGCGGCGGCGATGTCGGCGTCGGTCTCCAGGATCTCGGCCGTGCCCTTCACGACGACGCTGTACGCGATCTCCGGGCCCCACTGGTCGACCTCGAAGGCGACCTTCTCGTTGATCGCGACCTCCGCGACCTTGGTGCCGGGGATGGTGTGGAAGTAGATGGCCCGGCCCGCCGTGGCGAAGTTCAGGGGGAAGATCTCGGGCTCTCCCGCGACGGCAGTGCCGAGCCGCCCGATGGGCTGCATCGAGAGGAACTCCCAGCACTCGTCCTCGGTCATCGGCGTGATGCTCTGCTCGTTGTCGGTCATATGTCCATCGTGCGCCGTGCGCGCGAGCGACGCTCAGCGAGATCCACCACCGGCCTCATCGGTGTCAGGCGTGCGGGTCACCCGGGTGACCCGCACGCCTGCCCGTCCTACTTCGAGGTCGACGCCTTCTTCGCCGGAGCCTTCTTCGCGGCCGGCTTCTTCGCGGCCGGCTTCTTGGCCGTCGTCGACCGGGTGGTGCGCTTCTTCGCCGGCCCCTGGGCGCGCTTCTCGGCGAGCAGCTCGATCGCGCGCTCGGCGGTGATCGATTCCGGGGTGACGTCGCGCGGCAGGGTGCGGTTGGTCTCACCGTCGGTCACGTACGGGCCGAACCGGCCGTCCTTGACCTGGATCGGCTTGCCGCTGGTCGGGTCGTCGCCGAGCTCGCGCAGCGGCGGCGTCGCGGTGCGCCCGCGGCCCCGCTTGGGCTGCTTGTAGATCTCCAGCGCCTCGTCCAGGGTGACCGTGAACATGGCCTCCTCGGACGGCAGGGTGCGCGAGTCCGTGCCCTTCTTCAGGTACGGGCCGTAGCGGCCGTTCTGCGCAGTGATCTCGTCGCCCGACTCCGGGTCGGTGCCCACGACCCGCGGCAGCGACATGAGCTGCAGCGCGTCCTCCAGGGTCACCGAGTCGAGGGCCTGCGTCTTGAGCAGCGACGCCGTGCGCGGCTTGGGCAGGGCGGCCAGGGCGCGCTTCTTCGCCGCGGCCGACAGGTCGGGGTCGAGGTCGGGCTCGGGCAGCTGCTCCGTCACGTACGGGCCGTACCGGCCGTTCTTCGCCACGATCGGGTTGCCCGACTCGGGGTGCGTGCCGAGCACGCGGCCGTCGTCGGCCCCGGCGGCGAGCAGTTCACGGGCCTTCTCGACGGTCAGCTCGTCGGGCGCGATCTCGTCGGGCACCGAGGCGCGGGGCGGGGTCTTGCCCTCCTCGACCTCGGCCGCGAGGTCCTCGATGTACGGGCCGTAGCGGCCCACGCGCACCCGGATGCCCTCGCCGATGTCCACGGAGTTGATCGCCGCGGCGTCGATCTCGCCGAGGTTCGCGACGAGCGCGCGGAGGCCCCCGCCCTCGCTGTCCACGCCGAGCTCGTCGGACGTGCCGATGTTGCCCGGGACCTCGCCGAAGTAGAACTCGCGCAGCCACGCCACCCGCTCGCGCGAGCCGGCGGCGATCTCGTCGAGGTCCTCCTCCATAGTGGCCGTGAAGTCGTAGTCGACGAGCCGGTCGAAGTGCTCCTCCAGCAGGCGGATCACCGCGAACGCGAGCCACGTCGGCACCAGCGCCTGACCGCGCGTGATCACGTAGCCGCGGTCCTGGATGGTCGAGATCGTCGCGGCGTACGTGGACGGGCGGCCGATGCCGCGCTCCTCCAGCGCCTTGACCAGCGAGGCCTCCGTGTACCGGGCGGGCGGCGTCGTGGAGTGGCCGTCCGCGGCGAGGTCGGTGCCGGCCAGCGCGTCGCCCTCGGCCATCGTCGGCAGGCGCGTCTCCTTCGCCGCGGCGCCCTCGGGCGCCTCGGTGTCGGCGTCCGCACCCTCCTCGTACGCGGCGAGGAAGCCGCGGAACGAGATCACCGTGCCCGACGCCGAGAACACCGCCTCGTTGCCGTCCTGCGCGCCGCCGGTGATGGTCGCGCCGAGCCGGACGGACGCCGTCGACCCCTTCGCATCCGCCATCTGCGAGGCCACGGTGCGCTTCCAGATCAGCTCGTACAGGCGGAACTGGTCGCCACTGAGCTCGCCGGCGACCTGCGCCGGGGTGCGGAACGAGTCGCCGGCGGGGCGGATCGCCTCGTGCGCCTCCTGGGCGCCCTTCGCCTTGCTGGCGTACAGCCGGGGCGCGCCCGGCACGTACTCGGGGCCGTACAGCTCGGCCGCCTGCCGGCGCGCCGCGTTCGTGGCCTCGGCCGACAGCGACGGGCTGTCGGTACGCATGTAGGTGATGTAGCCGTTCTCGTACAGGCCCTGCGCGGTACGCATCGCCTGGCGCGACGACATCCGCAGCTTGCGGCCCGCCTCCTGCTGCATGGTGGAGGTGGTGAACGGCGCCGCGGGACGGCGCGTGTACGGCTTGGTCTCCAGGCTGCGGACGGCGAAGTCGGCGGCCTCCAGCCCGGCGACGACGGCGTTCGCCGTCGCCTCGTCGAGCTGCCGCACGCCGGTGCGGACCTTGAGCCGGCCCCGGTCGTCGAAGTCGCGGCCCGAGGCGACCTTGTCGCCCGCGAGCTGGGTGAGCCGGGCGCGGAAGGAGGGCTGGCCGGAGGTGGCCGCGCCGCCGTCGTCCGCCACGGCGAAGGTGCCCGCGACGTCCCAGTAGTCCGCCGAGACGAACGCCATGCGCTCGCGCTCCCGCTCGACCACGAGGCGCGTCGCCACGGACTGCACGCGGCCCGCGGACAGGCCCTGGCGCACCTTGCGCCACAGGACCGGCGACACCTCGTAGCCGTACAGGCGGTCGAGGATGCGCCGCGTCTCCTGGGCGTCCACCAGGTCCTGGTCCAGCTCGCGCGTGTTTTCCAGCGCCCGGAGGATCGCGTCCCGGGTGATCTCGTGGAACACCATGCGCTTGACCGGGACCTTGGGCTTGAGCTCCTGGATCAGGTGCCAGGCGATGGCCTCGCCCTCGCGGTCCTCATCGGTCGCGAGGAAGAGCTCGTCGGCGTCCTTGAGCGCTTTCTTGAGCTCGCTGACCTTCTTCTTCTTGTCCGCGTGGACCACGTAGTACGGGTCGAACCCGTTGTCCACGTCCACGGAGAACTTGGCGTAGGGGCCCTTCTTCATCTCCGCGGGCAGGTCCTTGGGCTGCGGAAGGTCGCGAATATGCCCGACGCTGGCCTCGACCTCGTAGCCGTCGCCGAGGTAGCCCTGGATCTTTCGAGCCTTCGTGGGCGACTCCACGATCACGAGCTTGCGTGCCTGGGACATCCGGTCCTGCCTGCTTCCTGCGGGGTCTGGGGAGGTGCGCCGAGTGGCGTTGGAGAGTTCACGGTACGCCAGGCGCGACGGATCGCACCCTATCCGGGCTGACCGCGCGTTGCCCGGCAGTCTCGCATGACCGTTGTGATTTTCACCCGTGGCACCAAAGACGGTTGGAGCGTCACACGAGCCACACGGTGTCTTCAGGCGGCTCCCCTACGGTTGAGACCATGACCGACCCCACCCTTCCGCTGCCCGAGCTGCCGCAGCCCTCGCGGGGCCGGGTCGTCGGCACGGCCAAGGGCTACACGCCGCCGGCCGCGCCCGCTCCGAAGGCCCGCAAGGCCGGCCCGGCGCGGCCTCCGGCACCGCGTCCGGCCAGCCCGCCCCCACCTCCGGCGTCGGGCAGCGTCGGTAGCCCGATGCCGGGGCGGACGGCGGGGCTCCGGCCACGGCTGCAGCCGCGCATCGCCGCCGGCGTCGTCGCCGTGCTCGCGCTGTGGGGCGTGTGGGCCACGTGGGACACCTTCGTCGCCTCGGAGCGCGGCCAGCGCGCCGACCAGCTCGCGCTCGAAGGCGCCGCCCGCGGGCAGGGCGTGCTCTGGGACCTCGCCGAGCCGGTGCTCGGTGTGGTGTCGAACACGTTCGTCGGCCTGGGCCTTGCGGCCGCGGTGATCCTCGCGCTGGCCCGCGGCCGCTGGTGGCTCGCGGGGCAGGTGGTGATCCTCGTGGCCGGGTCGAACCTCACCACGCAGGTGCTCAAGCACGTGGTCCTCGACCGGCCTCCGCTGCTCGACATCGCGCGCGCCGACATCAACACCCTCCCCAGCGGGCACACGACCGTCGCCGCGTCCATCGCCGCCGGCCTCCTCATCGCGGTGCCCCGGCGCTGGCGGCCGGTCGTCGCGGTCGCGGGCGCCGTCTACACGGGGGCGACGGGGGTGTCGACGCTGGTCGGGCAGTGGCACCGGCCCTCAGACGTCGTCGCCGCCATCCTGGTCGTGCTCGCCTGGAGCGCCGGCGTCTGCATGCTGAGCTCGTCGTCGTCCCTGGACGAGCCGCGGGGCGGTGTGGAGCCCGGGTCGTCCGGCGCGGCCGGCCTGCTGCTCCTCGGCGCGGTGGTCACCGGGGCGCTCGCTCTCGGTGCGCTCGGCAGCGTGCGCGGGTACGGCTGGGCGCTGCCGCTCGGCGGAGACCTCACCGCGTACATGGGCGGGATGCTCGGGGTGGCGGCCGTGACCCTTGGTTCGTTCGCGCTGATGCTGCTCGTGCGCCAGTCGACCGCGCGCCCCTGAACCCCGCCGGCCCCGTGAAGTAGGCCAGGGCGAGACAGGCACCGCAGGAGGCTGCGGTTCTGTCTCGCCCTGGCCCTACTTCACGTTCGGCGGATCAGGCCGTCACGGGGTGTCGTAACCGCCCGTGTAGGAGCCCGAACCGGAGTACGCGTCTATGACCCAGCGGTAGGTGCCCGACGTGCCCGAGTACGTGACCGTCTCGTCCGGAGCCGAGGTGATGCCCTGGGCCACGTCGGTCCAGGTGCTGCCGCTCAGCTTCTGCAGGTAGAGGTCGAAGTCCACCCCGCTCGGCCCGTCCAGGCAGCCACGGAACGTGCCCGAGGCTGCCGAGAACCCGCTGGCCGACGGCTTCGCGTACGCCGAGCCCGAGGCGGCGGTGCCGCTGAAGGTGGACTCGTAGCCGGTGCAGCCCGTCGGGGTGCCACCGCCACCGGTGACCAGCGAGACGCCCGCGGCGCTGAGCGCCTCGTTCACCGGCTGGAAGTAGGTGGTGCCGCCCGAGGAGCAGTTGCCGGAGCCACCCGAGGTCATGCCCTGGGCCTGCGAGCCCGCGAGCAGCGAGCCGCCCGAGTCGCCCGGCTCGGCGCACACGTTGGTCCGGATCAGGCCGGAGACGGTGCCCTCGGCGTAGGTGACCGACGCGTTCAGGGCCTGGATGGTGCCGCAGTGCCAGCCGGTCGTGGAACCGGAGCGGCAGACGGTCGCGCCGACGGCGGCCGCCGTCGAGCCCGCGACACCCACGGTGCCACCGGAGTAGTTGTTGACGGAGCCCACCGGGGTGTCGTCGGTGCCGGTGTTCACGTAGCTGTAGTCGTTGCCCGGGAACGACGACGTACGGAACGTGCCGCTCGGCGAGGTAGTGGTGTTGCCGACGTCGCCGCAGTGGCCCGCCGACACGAAGCCGCCGGTGGCCGAGAAGCCGACCGAGCAGCGCGACCCGCCGATGTAGTACGCGTTACCGCCGATCACGTTGATGAAGGTGCGGGGCATCTCCGTCACCTCGACGAGGGAGACCGAGCCCGCCGGGATCCCGGCCTGCTTGACGGCGGCCGCGACGGCCGCCTTGGCGCCCTTGGCCACCTCCAGGACCACCGCGTTGGACGCGACGTCGACGTAGGCGCCGGCGACCTTGGCGTCCGGCGCTGCCCGGAAGGCCTTCGTGGCGAGCCGGTCGAGCTGGCTCAGGGACTTGTCGACAGCGACCGCCGTGGCGCCGGCGGCCCGGACCTCGGCCGCTCCGGCCTTGTCGGTGACCGCGACGAACAGCTCGGTGCCGTCCACCCAGGCGCCCGCGTAGCCCGTGTCGAGGGCCTTGGCGATGGCGTGCTGCTTGTCGGACAGGGCTTCGTCGGTCTTGAGGCGGGCCACGGCCTGTGAGGTGGTCAGGCCGAGGTCACGCTCCATGGCCGCGACCATGCCCGGGGCGTAGCTGGAGACCTCGGGCTTGTCGGCTCCGGCGGCTGCGCTTGCGGTAGCAGCGGTGATGCTGCCGGCGAGGAGCGTCGCCGCGGCGGTAGCCACGGTGATCGCCTTGAAGGATGTGCGTCTCATGTCCAGCGACTCCTGTCGTCGGGGCAATGGATTCACCCAGTGCGGCACAGCGTAAGGTCGCTTTCAGGTAACTCCCAGATACCGTTTAGGACATATCGGAGCAATATGCGGACATACCACGAAGCAGGTAGGGGACTTCCCTACCTGCTCCGCGGCCCGACGGACCGTCCGCGCTCAGCGGCGCGTGCGGGTCAGTTCGTCAGGAGCGACACACCTGCCGCGCTCAGCGCCTCGCCCACCGGCTGGAAGAAGGTCTGGCCACCGGACGAGCAGTTGCCCGACCCGCCGGAGGTCATGCCCTGGGCCTGCGAGCCCGCGAGCAGCGAGCCGCCCGAGTCGCCCGGCTCCGCGCAGACGTCTGTCTGGATGAGGCCGAAGACGCTGCCCTCGGCGTAGTTAACCGTGGCGTTGAGCGCCTCGATGGTGCCGCAGTGCCAGCCGGTCGTGGAGCCCGAGCGGCAGACGGTGGCGCCGACGGCGGCCGGCGTCGAACCCTGGACGGCGACGGTGCCGCCGGCCCAGTCGTCCACCACGCCGACCGGAGTGTCCGTGTCGACCGAGACGTAGCTGTAGTCGCTGCCCGGGAACTCGGAGACCTCGAAGGTGCCGCTCGGCTCGCTCGCCGAGGAGCCCACCGAACCGCAGTGGCCGGCCGACACGAAGCCGCCGGTGACGGCGAAGCCGACCGAGCAGCGCGCGCTGTCGTCGATGAAGTACGCCTCGCCACCGATCACGTCGGCGAAGGTCCGGGGACGCTCCGTCGCCGCGGTCAGGGAGACGGCGGAGGCGGGCACGCCGGCCTCGGCCACGGCGGCCTCGACGTCGGCCTGTGCGCCCTCGACGACGGAGACGACTATCTCGTTGGTCTCCACGTCCACGTGGTACGAGGTCACGTCGGCCGGGGACAGCGCACCGTCCAGGTCGGCCGTCCAGGCGTCGAGCGCCTTGAGCGAGTTGTCCACGGTCACGGGGGTGGCCCCGGCCGCGCGGACGTCGGCCGCCTCTGCGGCGTCGGTCACCGCGACGTGCAGGGCGTCCGTGCCCTCGACCCAGGCACCGGCGTAGGACGCACCGAGTGACTTCTCCAGGCTCTGCTGCGTGTCGGCCAGGATCTCCTGGGCCTCGAGCTGGGCCACGGCGTCCGCCGTGCTCAGGTTCAGGTCGCGCTCCATGGCGGCGACGAGGCCCGGCGTGTAGCCCGCGGCTGCGGACTCGACGTCGGACGGTGCAGCTGCGACGGCGCTGATGGTGCCGGCAAAGAGGCCCACGGTGGCTGTTGCCACGGCGACGCCCCGGAGGGAAGTACGTCTCATCTCCAGCGACTCCTTGGGTCGTAGAGCGGGTGAATATCCACCCACGGGCGACTTTTCACCCGCAGCGCCACTGTAGGAGGAGACGGACGTCACGCCCAGATCACACTCAGGTCATACATATTTCCTATGGAGGGCAAACCACGTACGTGCCCGCGCGGATCCCACGCACGACGGGTCAGGCGCACAGATCACCGGAGCGACCTGTACGCCTGACCCGTCGGGGGCTGTGGTCAGCCGAGCATCCCGTACATCGCCAACCACTGTTCGTACTGCGGACTGCGCCGGACGGCGTCGCGGTGGGCGCGGTGAGCGGCGCCCTCGACGGCCTCCAGGTCCACGCGCAGGTCGGCGTCGTGCCGCCAGCCCAGGTAGTGGGTGCGCCGCAGGGGCGCGCCGGAGAGAGGCACCGCGACGACACCCGTCGGGTCCGGCTGGCCGGGCTCCACGAGCGCGACGGCGCGCCCCGCCCGCACCTGGTCGACGGCGGTGGTCCACCCGGCCTCACCCATGCCCCGTGGCGTGAACCCGGCGCGCACGCACGCCGACACGAAACACTCCTCGAGGCAGCCGTACGACGGCACGCAGAGCCACTGCTCCTCGGACAGCTCGGCGAGCGAGACCTCGGGCTTGCCCGCGTACGGGTGGTGCTCGTCGAGCAGCACGAACATCGGGTCGGTGCAGACCCGGGTCCACGCGACCTCCACGGCGGCCGGCGGCGAGACGTCCGAGCACATCCCCACCAGCCCGACGTCGATGGTGCCCCGGGCGAGCCGGGACGCGACGTCGTCAGGCAGGTGGGGCATGGCCGTGGTGACCTCCGCACCGGGGATGCCGATGTGCAGCTGGTTGACGAACAGGCCACCCAGCCCCGTCCCGGTAATGCCGACCCGAACGGTCTCGCCGTGGGCGACGTCGCCGTTGACGAGGCGCTCGGCGTCTTCGGCGAGGGCCGCCATGGCGGGGAGAAGCACGCGAGCGTGCCTGAGTACCAGCTCACCGAGCTCCGTCGGTCGCGCACCGAAGCGGTCGCGGACGAAGACGTTCCCGCCCAGTGACCGGTCGATGCGGTTGAGCTGCGCAGTCAACGCCGGCTGCGCGATGCCGAGGGCGGCGGCCGCCTTTGTGACGCTGCCCGACTCGGCAACAGCGACGACCATCCTCAAGTGCCGCATGTCGAGTTCCACACGGTGGAAAATATCTGTCATAGGCGCAGATGTCTCTGATATGGACAAAATTTATCGGTCCGCGCGACCGACCGTTACGTCCTGGAAACGGAAGAATTCCCGCGCGCCGGTCGGAACGTGACCCATATGTCTCATTCTTCCAGGAAGCCGTCACGAACCAGACCACGAACTGCCGGGAACAGCTCAGCGGCAAGGGCGTCCGCCGGGACCTCGAACAGCGCCGCGAGCGCGCCCACGATCTGCCCCACCGTGAGCTCGCCGTCGCACGCGCCGACCAGGGCCGCGAGCGGGCTCGACGCGTGCACGCCGCGCCCCAGCCCGTCCCCCTGCCGCAGCACGACGACGTTCGGGTCGGCTGCCCCCGGCGTCAGGTAGCGCTCCTCCGTGACGTCAGCCGCCGTCACCAGGTGCGCCGCTGCCAGCGCCGCATCGTCGCGGGCCGCGAGCCAGTCGTGCCCGGCGAGGCTGCGGGCGATGTGCGCCCCGAGCGGCTGGCGGACCGATCCGGTGTGCTCCTCGAGGCGCCGCAGCGTCACGGCCCCCGATGCGGGGCGGCGGAGGGTGACGATCCCGAAGCCGACCGCCTCGACGTCCCGGGACGCGAAGTCGTCGAGCCACGCGCCGTAGGCGGCGGCCCAGGCCTCCGGCTCGCGGTCGGGCGTGGTCCCGCCGTCGCGGATCCAGGTCTCGGCGTACTCGGCGGGATCGAGCACCTCGCGCTGGATGATCCAGCCGTCCAGGCCGGCCTGGTCGAGCCAGGTGCCGACCCGCTCGGTCCACGGCTCGCCCCGGCGATGCTCCCAGTTGGCCAGGAGCTGGGCCGTGCCGCCCGGCGCGAGCACGCCGCCGACGCCGAGGACCAGGTCCCGCACCAGGTCGTCGCCCGCCCGGCCGCCGTCGCGGTACTCGTAGTCGCCGAGTGCGTCGGCCACTGCCCGGCCGGCCGCGCCGGCGTGCGGGGTGATCACGAACGGGGGGTTCGAGACGACGAGGTCGAACTGCTCCCCCGCCACCGGCTCCAGCATGGAGCCGTGCCGCAGCTCCACCTCCGCCCCGGCGGGCAGGTTCAGCGCGACGTTGAAGCCCGCGAACGACAGCGCCCGCCGCGAGATGTCGGTCGCCACCACCTGCCGGGCGTGCCGCGCCGCGTGCAGGGCCTGGATGCCGCAGCCGGTGCCCAGGTCGAGCACCCGGCCGGTCGGGTTGCGCACCGTGACCTGCGCCAGCGTCAGGGACGCGCCGCCGGCGCCGAGCACGTGGTCGGTCGCCAGGCGGCCGCCGGTCGCGAGCTCGCCCAGGTCGGAGGCGAGCCACCAGCGCGCGTCGCCGACGGCGTCGGCGGAGGCATAGGGGCGCAGGTCCACGACGGCACGCACCTCGTCGTCGTCCCCGGTGCCCTGGGCGGCGACCAGGCCCAGGCGCTCCGCGCCCGCCGCCCCCGTCGCGGGCAGCGCCCGGTCCAGCGCGGCGCGCGGCACCGCCGCGCCCAGCAGGAACAGCGCGGCCAGGGTCGCGCGCGGGTCGCGGTCCGACGGCGGCTTGCCGTCCACCGCCGCGGCGACCGCCCGGCGCGCCGGCAACGCCTGCTCCCGGTGCAGCGCGGCCGCGGCGAGCGGGCCGAAGAGGTCCTCGACGCCGTCGACGTCGTAGGCGGCGGAGACGAGGTCGTCGCGGAGGGAGGCGACGAGGACGGGGTCGGTCACAGGAGGCTGCACGAGCCCATCCTGACGGGCTACTGGTTGCAGTTCGAGTTGACGTAGGCGGAGATGGTCTCGAACGCGCTGACCATGGCCGCGGTGTCGAGCTCCTCCTGCGCGCCGCCCACTGCCGAGATCACCGCAGGGCCGTCGTTGGCCTTCACCTTCTCGATGTTGTTCGCCACCGTCGAGTAGTAGGTGAAGGCGACGGCCCAGTCCTCCGAGATCGCCCCGGGCGGGGTCACGCCCTCCATGGCGTTGCGCGCGTTGACGAACCCCTTGCGCAGGGTGTCGGGCTGGTCCTCGACCATCCCCGACTGCGCGTTGGCGGCCTGCGTCCACGCCATCTGCGTCTGCGCGCACGACGCCGCGTCCGCCGACGGCAGGGAGCCGCCCGTCTGGTAGAGGTTCATGCCCCAGCCCGTGCCCAGGCCCAGGACGGCGGCGAGGACGCCCGCCGTCACGAGCACCAGCGGCTTGTCGAGCGCCTTGGGCAGGCCGCGGCGCAGCGACTTCTTGATCTTCCGCTGCTGCGCCGTGCTGGGGGTGGGGATGCGCCCCTTGGGGCCTTTGCCCGACTTCGTGGACCCGGCCTTCTTCGACCCGGACTTGCCCGGCCGGACGGGCGGGGCGTCCTCCAGGAGGGGCTCCGGCAGCGGCTCCGACAGCGGATCGGGCGAGAAGTCGTCGGCCACGGGACCCGCGTTGAGCGGGAAGCCGCCGGCGGGGGTGGGCGCGGGTTCGCTCTTCGGCGCGCCCTTGGTGCCGGACTTGGCGCCCTTGCCCTTGGACCTGGTCTTGCTGGGCTTGCTGCTCTTGCCGCCGGCGTTCTTGCCGCGGCCGCGGGGCACGGCCGGCTCTGCCGCCGCGACGGAGCCCCACGGGTTCGCGTCGGCGTCGCCGTCGCCGTCCGACACCGCGGGCGCCGGCACCGGCCCCCAGACGGAGCCCGTGCCCTCCTCGACCGAGGCGGGAGCTGCGGGAGCGGCTGTGCTCGCGCTACCCCACGGGCTGGGCGTGGCGTCGTTCTGCGCGAGCCCTTCGGCCCACTCGAGGGCGCTGGCACTGGGTGCGGCCTCGCCGGCCGCGAGGCTCTCCGCCCAGGTGAGCGCATTGCTTGCAGGGGGACCTCCAGCGCGGGAAACAGCACGACCGCCCCGCGAGCCCTTGCGCCGTGTCGCACTCATAGCCGCGAACTTTACCCGCATCCCCCACCAGGACAGGAGGGGCAATCGTGTGATAGGTGACGAACGGTGGGTGAAGTTGCTACGCGTTCAGGTAGGCGATGCTCGCCCAGAGCACGACGGCGACGATCGCCACGACTCCGATGGCGAGCGTCAGGAGACCCCAGTCGCGCGCGCGGCGGGACGCCTTCCGGGCCTTGTCGTGCTCCTGCGCCTTCCACAGGGAATTCACGCGTGCCGCGTTCACGATGGCGATGATTCCCGTGGGCCAGAAACAGAAGATGGTCACCAGAACGGCGAACACGAGATACGACCGCGGCGGGTACTGGAGCTGCGCCGGGTAGGTATGGACGTTGACGTTCACGGGCGCACGCGGTCGGCCCGGGACTACGGGTGGTATGTCCGAGCTGCTCATGAAGGTCCCCCTCACCTACGTAAAGGGAGAACTTAGTCCAATTTTGGTGATTTGTTGAATGCCCAGGTCAGCCGGGTATTTTGCGCAGTACCTCACGATAGAAATGCACACCGCGGCCCAGGGAATCAACGCTCAGGTGTTCGCCGGCACCATGGATCGACTGCCGTTGCTCACACGTCATGACGAACGGGCTGAATCGGTAGACGTGGTCGCTGATCGGCGTGAAGGTGCGGGCGTCGGAGGCGGCCAGCATGACGTACGGCACCACGAGCGCGTCCGGGTACGACGCGCCGATCGCCTCGCTCAGCAGCGCGAACTGCTGGCCGTCCGCGGGTGAGACCTCGCTGGGCTCGCTGCTCTCGACGACCTCGATCTCGACCTTCTTGTCGCGGATGGCGCGTCGCAGCCGCTTCACCGTCCGGTCCACCGTGTCGCCGAGCGCCACCCTGACGTCGAGGTGCGCGCGGGCCGTCGACGCCGCGACGTTCGCGCCCGCGCTGCCCTCGAGCTCGGTGACCGCCACTGTGGTGCGGACCGTAGCCGAGGCCTCGGGGCCGCCCCCTGCCAGCACCCAGGCCGCGAGCTTGCTGAGCGGCCCGGAGGCCACCTTGGTCACGACCCTGAGGAACGTGCCCTTGAGACCGGTGGCGCTCGGGGCCACCCGCCCCAGCATGTCGACGGTGGGCGCGTTGACCCTGGCCGCGAACCGGCGTCGGCCCACGCGGGTCACCGCGCGGGCGAGGCGCGTGGTCGCGGACCGCCGGCCGGGCGTGGCGGCATGGCCGCCGACGTCGGTGGTGTACAGGTTGACCCCGACCAGGCCCTTCTCCGCGACGCCGACCAGCGCCGTCTGCCGGTCGAGCCCGGGGAAGACGTCGGTCACGACGGACCCGCCCCCGTCGATCACGAGCCATGGGCGCACGCCGAGCTCGTACAGGCGGCGGACGGCGATCTGGGCCGACTCCCCCGTGGTCTCCTCGTCCGCGCCGAAGAACAGCCAGATGTCGCGCTCGGGCACGAAGGACTCACCGAGCAGCGTCTCCACGGCGTCGAGCACCGCGACGAGCGAACCCTTGTCGTCGAGCGTGCCGCGGCCGTGCACCACGCCGTCGCGGATCTGGCCCGAGAACGGGTTGTCGGCCCAGTCCATGCCGTCGACCGGCGCCACGTCCTGGTGCGCCACGAGCACCACGGGGTAGGGGTGCAGCACGTCCCGGCGGCCCCGGCCCGGCCAGCGGTAGAGCAGGCCGTGGTTGCCCGCCGGCTCGCTCTGCAGGGCGTGCACGCGCGGGTAGAACGTCGCCAGCGCGGCCCGGTGCCGGGCGAACGCGTCGTGGTCGACGTACTGCGGGTCCCACGCGGACACCGTCGGGATCTGGACGAGCGAGGACAGGTGCCCGGCCGCGATGAGGCCCGCCGAGGCGTGCCCCTCGCCGTACGGCTCCGCCGGGACGAAGGAGGACGAGCCCGGCTGCTCGGACAGCACGGCGTCCGGCGCCGCGGGCTGCTCGGCGACCGGCTGTCCCTTCTTGTCCGGCGCGTCCTTCTCCGGCGCGGCGGAGGGCGCCTCGCGCGCGTCCGGCGTCCTGGACGCGGCTCGCACGGAGCGCGCGAGCGACGTGTCCGGGCGCGTCGCCGAGAGCAGCGTCGACGCCGCCGGCGTCGACGCTGCTTGCGGGCGCGCCTCAGGTGTCGGCTCGACGGCGGGCGACGGCGCCCGCTGGGCTGACGTCTTCGCGATCATTTCGGCCGTGACCTGAGGGATGGCCTCGGTCGGGTCGATGTCGGCACTCACGGGACCTTCTCCTGCTCCGGGTCTCCCACGATGGGGGCTCCTGCGTCGGGGCTCTCGTCCACACCCGAGAACCACATGGCATTCGGGAGCGCAACACCGCAGACGATAGCGGTCGCACCCGGTTTTCCACAGATCCCCCGGTGATCCTGGACGCCGCAAGGTTCCGACGTCCAGGAGGTCACCCGGCCGCCCAGTGGATCGCCGTCGCCGCCTGGCTCAGGCCACCCCGGGGGTGGGTACGGAAGAAGATCGAGGTGCCGAACACAAACGCCCGCGCCTGTCCTATTTTGCCGGATACGGCGGCAACCTGCCCGTCGGCGGCTTTCGGCCCGTTGGGTGCGCCCGACCCGGCCGCGTCGCCCTCCCCGCTCGCCTCACCCACCCCACTCGCCTCGCCCACGCGCCCGGCCCAGTGGCCGGCCAGGAAGTCGCCGTAGGTCAGCTCCGCCGCGGTGCCCACGCCCAGGTGCGTGAACCAGACGGCCGGGTAGACGAACCCTCGGTCCTGGGCGTGGTCGTCCAGCACGTCGCCGGGAGCCTCGGTCTCGATGATGCCGTTGCCGGCCAGGTCTCCCGTCTCCACAGTGCCGCTGACCAGCCCGTACGCCTCCGCGGCCGCGAACGCGCCTGCCCCGCGCCCGACGATGGCGCTGCCGTCGTGCAGCCAGGAGCGGACGTAGGCGTGGCCGGCCGAGCCTGCCGGGAGGTTCAGGGACGAACCCACCCACAGCACGTCGGCGTCCTCGAGGCCGGTGGTGATTCCGGCGGACGCGTCCGCCTGGATCCCCCTCGCCGAGACCGGGATCAGGTCGTCGAACCCGAGCGCCGTGAGCGACAGCCTGTCGTCCTGGTCGCCCGCGTACGCGATGGTCAGGTCCTCGGCCGGCTCCCCCGCCACGTAGTCGGCGCGCGTGGCGGCCACGAAGTCGATGCCGTACCGGTCGGCGACGTCGCGTGCCGCCTGCCGCCCGTGCGGACCGACGACGGCGCTCCCGTCCGCCGTCAGCCGCACCGTCACGCCCTGTCCGAGGAGGTGGTTCAGGGCGCGATGGTCCGCGACACCTGCCAGAGGGAACCCGACGTACCGCGCCCCGCGCGGAACGGTGCCGGGCTCGGCGGTTGCGCGGACCGGGGTGGTCCGCCCGACCGGGCCGTCCGTCGTGGCGCCCACCGGGTCCACCGTCGCGCCCCAGAGGGAGCCGAGCGACCATGCGGAGACGTCGTACATCCCGGGGACCTTGGCGGAGATGTCGGAGCCGAGGCCGAGCAGCGAGTTCGCCAGCCCGCGCAGGGGCTGGTGCAGGTCCACGACGTACGAGCCCGCGGGGTAGGTGGCGCCGGCGACGCGCGCGGGGGCGACCAGCCGCTCCACCTCGACGCCGTGGAACAGCAGCGCGTCCACCAGGTCCTCGGCGTCGCTCGCCGACCGCTGCCCGGGACCCACCGGGATCACGTACGCGCGCGGCAGGCGCACCGGGTCCTGGTCGTCAGTGACGTCCCAGAGCGGCTTCCACTCGTCCGGGCCGGGGACGCCGTCGAGGTTCTCCGTGCTGAGCCGGACCTTGGGCGCGCCCGCCGCACCGCGCCGGAACATCTCGACCTGGTTCGCCAGCATGGCGTCCGAGTGGGTGTGGACGTAGTCGATCATCGACGTCATGGCCGCGATCGCGACCTCGGTGTCCACCGCCGAGTCCGCGGGCGACGTGGTGCTGCCCGTCGGGCCGAGCGGCAGCTCGACCGTGCTGGTCACCGCGCCGTGGAGCGCCGTGTACTGCGCGGTGAAGACCGGCGGGTAGTCGTCCCAGCCCGACGGTGTGTCCCGGTACGGGATCTTGACGAACCCCGTGTTGTCCTCGACCGCGTCGCCCGTGCCCGGGTCGTAGTAGGTGTTGCCGTCGATCCCCGCCGCGACGACGTCGTCCTCCACCTGGCGCGCTATCGCGTAGCCGTGCGGGATGAGCAGGTCGTACTCGTAGTTCTCGCCGTGCGGCGGGCCGGCCGGCTCCACCTGGAGCACGTCCGTGTAGCCGTGGAAGTCCGCCGCGAACAGCGGCTGCACGGCCTGCGCAGTGCGTACGAACGAGCGCGCCTCCGGCGTGGCGAGCGTGATCATGTCGCGGTTCGCGTCCAGGCCGAGGGAGGTCGACCGGGTCGCGTGGGTGCGGCCGTCGGGGTTGAGCGTGAGGCTGAACACCAGCCGGTGGCGCTCCAGGTTCTCCCTCGTCGCCGGGTCGTTCGACGTCGCGAGGTCCTCGACGACGCGCAGCGCCGCGTCGGTCCCCTCCCACTCGTCACCGTGGATGTTCGCGCTGATCCAGATCGGGGTCTTGTAGCCCGCCATCAGCGCCGGGTCGCGCGCGGCGCGGGCGGGACGCTCCCGGATCTCGTCGCGCCACGCGGCCTGCCGGGAGGTCTCCTGCCAGCGCTCCGGCGCCGTCACGGTGACCAGGTACAGGTCGCGGCCCTCGGACGACTGCCCCACGACCTGCGTCGACACCCGGTCGCTCCGCTCCATCAGCTCCGTCAGGCGCGGCGCGAGGTCCGCGTGGCTGACGGTCCGGTTCCGCTCCGTGGCGTCCCGCTCGTTCGGCGGGAAGACCCGGAGGTCCGGCTGGTACGGGTACGACGTCGGCATGCGCAGCTCGGCACCGCCGCGCTGGACCGGGTAGGGCGGGTCGGGCAAGGCGACGGCGGGTGCGGCGTTGACGGGCGATGCGACGTCGGGCGCCGCGACGGCGGGCGCCGCGAGCGAGCCGGCGGCGAGCACCACGCCCAGCAGCGCGGCGAGCGAGCAGGTGCGAACGAGCAACGGTGCCTCCCCAGCGGCAGGTCAGCCAATTCTCACCCATCCAGCCGGACAATCCCGTTGACCGGACCCGAACCCGGGGGTGCACTGTTCGCATGACCACCGAGCGCTGGACCACCGCCACCGTCTACCCCGACATGTGGGCAGACCCCGACGACGACCCGCGCGAGGCGCTGGCAAATCCCGTCGGCGAGAAGGAAACCCTCTGGAACTATCTCAAGCACTACCGCATCACGCTGGAGATGAAGTGTGACGGGCTCGACGCCGAGCAGCTGGCGCGACGGTCGGTGCCGCCGTCGACCATGTCGCTGCTCGGGCTGGTGCGGCACCTCGCGCACGTCGAGCAGAGCTGGTTCCAGCGCGTGCTGCAGGGGCAGCCGGACCTGCCCAGGCACTTCGGCAAGTCGGAGGAGAACCCGGACGCCGACTTCGACGGCGCAGTGGCCGACCCCGCCGTCGTCGACGAGGCGTGGACCACCTGGCGGCGCGAGGTCAAGGCCGCCGACGACTGGATGGAGGCGCTCCCCGAGGACGGGCTCGGCCGAACGGTCAGCCGCAACGGCGAAGAGATCCCGATCCGCGACGTCCTGGTCCACATGGTCGAGGAGTACGCCCGCCACCTGGGCCACGCCGACCTGCTCCGCGAGTGCGTGGACGGCCGCGTGGGCCAGTAGCGCGAGCAGGTTCGCTGCTGCACCCGGAAGTCCGCTTCAGGAATGACCTCAGGTACCGGATCCGGCTCGGATCGGTACCTGAGGTCATTCCGGAGGCAGACTCCGCGGCTAACCCGGTGTCACACCGAGGCCGTGGCCCGGTCCTGCTCGGCCTGCTGCTCCGCGTCGACGCGGGACGCCCGAACCCGGGACCAGATCACCGCGCCGAACGCCACCGCCGCCGCCGCGAGCGCGATGCCGATGCGGAGCGCGTGGTTGGCGTCCGCGGGCACGCTGATCGCCACCACTGCCGGGGCGATCAGCAGCGCCACCAGGTTCATCACCTTGATCAGCGGGTTGATCGCCGGGCCGGCGGTGTCCTTGAACGGGTCGCCCACGGTGTCACCGATGACGGTCGCGGCGTGGGCGTCGGAGCCCTTGCCGCCGTACTTGCCGTCCTCGACGATCTTCTTCGCGTTGTCCCAGGAGCCACCCGAGTTGGCCAGGAAGATCGCCATGAGGACGCCGGATCCGATGGCGCCGGCCAGGAACCCGGCCAGCGGCCCGACGCCGAGCCCGAAGCCCACCGCGATGGGTGCGAACGCGGCCAGCAGGCCAGGGGTGATGAGCTCGCGCAGCGAGTCCCGGGTGCAGATGTCGACGACCTTGCCGTACTCGGGGCGCTCGTCGTAGGTCATGATGCCCGGGTGCTCGCGGAACTGGCGGCGCACCTCGAACACGATGGCGCCCGCGGCGCGCGTCACGGCGTCGATCGCGAGGCCGGAGAACAGGAACACGGTGGCCCCGCCGAGGATCACGCCCACCAGGGTGACGGGCGAGATGATCTCGTAGCTGAGCATCGAGGTGACGAGCCCGGTGCCGACGGTCCCGACCTGGGCGAGCGCGTGCGACACGGCGTCGGCGTACGAGCCGAACAGCGCGGTCGCGGCGAGCACGGCCGTGGCGATCGCGATGCCCTTGGTGATGGCCTTGGTGGTGTTGCCGACGGCGTCCAGGTCGGTGAGGATCTGCGCGCCCTCCTCGTCGACGTCGCCGGACATCTCGGCGATGCCCTGCGCGTTGTCGCTGACCGGGCCGAACGTGTCCATGGCGACGATGACGCCGACCGTGGTGAGCAGGCCGCAGCCCGCGAGGGCCACGAGGAACAGGGCCAGCGAGACGGAGCCGCCGGCCAGCAGGAACACGCCGCAGATCGCGGCGGCGATGATGCCAGCCGTGTAGACGGCGGACTCGAAGCCCACGCCGATGCCGGAGAGCACAACTGTCGCGGCGCCCGTCCGGGAGGTCGCCGCCACGTGCAGCGTCGGCTTCTTGTCGGTGCCGGTGAAGTAGCCGGTCACCCAGAGGATGACGCCGGCGAGCACGACGCCGATGAGCACGGCGAGCGCGGAGACGATTCGCGGGTCGGCGGTCACGTCGGAGAGGTCGGCGGTGCCGGTCATCTGGTCGAACGACGACGGCAGGTAGGCGAAGGCCGCGATCCCGGCCAGCACGGCGCCGACGACTGCGGAGATGTAGAACCCGCGGTTGATCGCGGCGAGCCCGCTCTCGCTCCCGCGCACACGGGTGATGAAGACGCCCAGCAGCGCGACGAACGCGCCGATCGCGGTGACGATCAGCGGGAACACGAGGCCCTGCTCGCCCATCGCTGCCTTGCCCAGGATCAGGGCGGCCACGAGGGTCACGGCGTAGGACTCGAAGAGGTCGGCCGCCATGCCGGCGCAGTCGCCGACGTTGTCGCCCACGTTGTCGGCGATGGTGGCCGCGTTCCGGGGGTCGTCCTCGGGGATGCCCTGCTCGACCTTGCCGACCAGGTCGGCGCCGACGTCGGCCGCCTTGGTGAAAATGCCGCCGCCCACGCGCATGAACATGGCGAGCAGCGCGGCGCCGAACCCGAAGCCCTCGAGCACGGCGGGCGCGTCGACGTCGTACACGAGCACGACGAGCGCGGCACCGAGCAGGCCCAGGCCCACCACGGACATGCCGACGACGCCGCCGGTGCGGAAGGCGATCCGGGCGCCCTCGGCACGGCCGCCGGGGCGGGTAGCGGCCGACGCGACGCGGACGTTCGCCCGGACCGCGAGCCACATGCCCAGGTAGCCGATCGCGGCGGAGAACCCGGCGCCGAACACGAACGCGATGGAGCGCCCGACCCGGATGCCGCTGTCGCCCGGCAGCAGGAAGAGCAGTCCGAACACGACCGCGGCGAACAGCACGAGGGTGCGGAACTGCCGCTTCAGGTATGCGGAGGCGCCCTCCTGCACGGCCTGGCCGATGTCCTGCATCTTGGCGGTCCCATCAGGCGCGGCTAGCACCTGGCGACGCAGCACGAACGCACACCCGAGTGCGGCAACCGCGATGAGGGCGATCACCGCCACCGTGGTGTAGCTGCCTGCGCCGAAAACAATGCCGTCTTCGAGCATTCGTCCTCCTCGACGAGCTCCGGGGCTGTTCCCCCAGATATGTATTGCCCTGTACCTGCTTTACCTGCACAGGGCCGATGCGCCCCGCCAGCACCGTCGATGGTGGGGAAGAAGCAGAGTCTACCCACATGTGACGGCAGTCACTATGTCGAAACTGGCAGGTACCACGCCCGGATCCGGTGCGTTTACTGAGGTTCCGCTGTGTCGGTGAGCTCGCGGATCTCCTGGAGCAGCCGGTCCGCGTCCGTGAGGTCGGGCAGCACCACGTCGGCGCCCGCCTCGGCGAGCTGGTCCGCCGGTGTCGTGCCCGAGGCCACGGCGACCACGCGCGCGCCGCCCTCCAACCCCGTGCGCACGTCCTCGAGGGAGTCCCCGACGATCACCGTGTTGCCGAGGTGGAAGGTGCTGTCGTAGGTGTAGCCCGCGCGACGCTGGGCGACGGCCACGAGGGCCGGCCGGTGCGCGTCGTCGGACGAGAAGCCACCCACCGCCGCGTCGACGTACCGGTCCATGCCGAAGACGCGCAGCTTGATCAGGGCGTTCGCCTCTAGGTTGCCCGTCAGGACGGTGGACACCAGGTCAGGCTCCGCCGCGACGGTCATGAGCGCGTGCATGGCGCCGGGCAGCACGGAGCCGAGGCGCCGCACGTCCGCGGCGTGCGCCGCGAACCGCAGCGGCACCACCTCGAGCATGTGCGGCAGCAGGTCGTCCACCTCGCGCTCGGTGACCCCGTTGTCCTCCAGGAGGCCACGGATCGCCAGCGGCATGGTCACGCCGGTGCCCCTCGCCGGGAGGCGTTCGGCGGGCCGTCCCACGACCTCGGCGAACGCCTCCCGGTATGCGGTCCGGTCCACCTCCCCGACATAGACGAGCGTCCGGTCGATGTCCCAGAGCACGAGGGCCCGGGCATCTCCGCGGGAGGTGACCGGCGTGGTCACGACGTCAATGCCGCTATCCGCTCGGTCAGCACCCGCGCTCCCACGCCGGAACGTCTCGTCGACCCGCCTCGGCGGAGGTCGGCCGACAGGTCGCGCAGGTGCTCCCGCAGCCGAGCCGACTGCACGGTCTCCGCGATGCTCACCGCTTCCTCGCCGGTCGCGCAGGCCGCGTCGAGGTCGCCGGCCCGGGCATGCGCCTGGGCCGCCCGGCTGAGGAACAGCCCGTGGGTGCGGCGCTCGCCCGCGCGCTCCGCGTGGATCGCGTGCCCGAAGCTCTCCACGGCGCGCGCCGTGTTCCCGAGCGCCAGGTGCGCGGATCCGGACTGCCCGTGGATCTCGCCCTCGTTCATCCAGTACAGCCAGTGCGGGTCGTCCTCGCCGCGGCCGCGCGCGCACAGCTCCGAGGCCTCGCCGAGGGCCCGGCGGGCCGCCTCGCCCTCGCCGGCGGCGGCGTGGCCGCGCGCCTGCCGGGTCAGGAGCGTCGCGGAGAGGTGCGGCGCGTCCAGGCGGGCGATCCGACGTCGGCCCGCCTCAGCGGCACGGACCGCGTCCCGCGGGTCGCCGCTGGAGTAGCCGTGGATCGCGAGGTAGGACAGCGCGCCCGCGCCGAGCCGGTCGTCGGCCGCCGCGTGCGCGGCCCGCAGCCCGGCGAGCATGTAGGCGCGTGCCGCGTCCGGCCGTCCGGCGTCGAAGGCGAACCAGCCCGCCTGGGTGGCGGTGTCCGCGGCGACGGCGGCGAGCTTGCGGCCAGTGACCTCGTCGTACGTGCTGCGCTCCAGGACCCGGACCACCAGGGCGAGGTGGGCGCGGGCCAGGTCGGCCACCGCCCCGCTGCCCGAGCCCTTGTCCATGACCCGCAGCTCGTCGAGCGTGCCCTGCAGGTGCCCGCACAGCTCGAGCGACACCCGGGTGCCGGCCGTGGCGCGGCGCAGGGGCTCGGCCTGCTCGGCGTCCCACCGCTGGATCATCGAGTTCAGCGCGATGCCCGACGCCGGCCGTGGCGAGTCGGTCCCGGCCGCGTCGCTCATCGCGGTGGCCGTCACCGGGCCGTTCGCGTCGGTGGGCAGCCAGTCCGCGGTGTTGTCGGCGACGTGCGCCAGGCGGAGCGCGGTGAGCATGCGGTCAGCCGTCCACGGCAGCGTGGGGTCGGGCGCGGTGGGCGTCACGGGCTCCTGTACGGCGACGGCCTGGCCGGACGTCGCGGTGCGCGCGGGCGCGGCGGCGTCGGGCAGGGGGCTGATGCCCGGGAGCGGGAGGCGCACCAGGTCCGGCGGCGTGCCCAGCCCCGTGAGGAACTGGACCACGCGTGAGACGTCGGTGAGGCGGCGGTCGCCGCACTCGAGCATCGACAGGTAGGACTGGCTCAGCCCGGTCAGGGCCGCCACGTCCTCCTGGCGCAGTGGGACGAGCTGCCGCACCATGCGGCTGACCTGGCCGAAGTCCCAGTCGGCGAGCGCCGATCGGACTGCTTCGTCCTGCCAGACCCGTGACGGCACGCTGGGCAGCGACACCACGGGGACTGACTCGGTGCGCCGGCACGCGGCGCAGCGGGCTTCGGAGTTGTAGCGGCTGAGGACACAGCCACATCGGGCGCAGGTGCGAACGGTTGCACGAGGCACAGGGGGCTCCTGAGGGTCCGGCATTTCTCTTTTGCCGAGTTCACGGCTCTGGATGACCACAGTGGTATCACCCCCACGAGGTCCATGCATCCGGACGGTACTAGGTATTTTTCTCCAGACCAACGGACAACCTGGATCGTACGTTTTCGCAGGTCAGCCGCGGCCTTACTTGGACGAACGTCCAACTTGTGCCCGAATTGCGTCAATTGTAGACCGGGACGGATCAAACAAAAACATGCAAAACCGCAGGTCGCTCCGAAGAACCCCGGTTCCGCCCCGATCCGGGAGGTTTCGACGATTCAGCGACCGAGAACGGCCGTCATCGCCCGCGAGAGGTACCACGGGTCGACGACGGCGGTGAGCTCGCGCGCCGAGTGCATCGACAAAATTGGCACTCCGACGTCCACGGTGCGGATGCCCAGACGCGTCGCGGAGATCGGGCCGATCGTGGAGCCGCACGGCATCACGTTGTTGGAGACGAACTCCTGGGTGGGCACGCCCGCGTCTCGGCAGGCCGCGTTCCAGGCCGCCGCGCCGTGCGCGTCCGTGGCGTAGCGCTGGTTCGCGTTGATCTTGAGGATCGGGCCGCCGCCGGCGACGGGGTGGTTGGCCGGGTCGTGGCGCTCGGCGTAGTTCGGGTGCACCGCGTGCCCGACGTCGGACGACACGTGCAGCGACGCCGAGAACGCGCGGGCCCGCTCCTCCGCGGTGGCGCCCAGGGCGGTCGAGATGCGGACGAGCACCTCCTCCAGGAACGGCCCCGCAGCGCCCGAGCGGGACGCGCTGCCGATCTCCTCGTGGTCGAAGGCGGCGAACACCTCGACGCTGGTCGAGCCGGCTCCGGATGCGCTCCGGCCCAGGATCGCCGTCAGCCCCGCGTGCGTGGAGAGCAGGTTGTCCAGCCGCGCCGAGGCGAACAGCGCCTGGCCGGCGCCGAAGGCGCGGGCAGGCTGCGTGTCGGCCAGCACTATGTCGTAGCCGCCGATCGCCGCGGGGTCGACGCCGGCGTCCGCCGCGAGCGCCGCCAGGATGTCCGCGCTCTCCGCGTCCCCCAGGCCCCAGACGGGCTGCGTGTGGCGCTGCTTGTCCAGGGCCAGACCTTTGTCGTTGACGCCCCGGTCCAGGTGGATCGCGAGCTGGGGGATGCGCAGCATCGGTCCGGTGCGCACCAGGTGCTCGGTGCCGTCGTGCGTGACGATCCGGCCGGCCAGCTCCAGCTCACGGTCGAGCCAGGAGTTGAGCAGCGGCCCGCCGTACACCTCAACGCCGGCCTGCCACCAGCCGCCCGCGCCGTGCGTGGTCGGCTTGGGCTTGAGCTTGAAGCCCGTGGTGTCGGTGTGGGCGCCGACGATGGTGAAGCGGGTGGTGGGGCCCGCGGCGTCGGGCACGGTGAAGACGATGACCGAGCCGTCGCGGACCACTGCATAGCGCCCGCCCGGGGTCACGCCCCAGGCGGCGTCCTCCGCGAGGAGGGTGAAGCCCGCCGCCTGTGCGCGCCGGGCCACCTCCGCGGCAGCGTGGAAGGACGACGGCGACGCCGCGACGAGCGCGCCCAGGTCCTCGGCGTGGAGGCGGGCCTCCTCAGGGACGGCGGAGGCTGCGGTCTGGGCTGGGGATGTCTGGACGGTCACCTGCCCATTATGTCGCCGCGGCCTACCCGCGACTGAGAGCGCCTGCCCGTGTTCCCAGGTGCACGGAGAGACTCGGGCAGGCGCTCTGCATCGCGGACACGTCGTGGGTCAGTCGCCGGCGGAGTAGTACTGCCAGGTGCCGTCGGTGGCAGAGATGGCGATCCGCATGCCCTGGTAGCCATCCGTCCGCTGGGCCTCGGCCTCCTCGGCCGTGAGCAGGCCCGCGTCCACCACCTCCTGCCACGCCTCGTCCGAGTCGGCGAACTCCGGGGTGGCGACCCCGGGCCAGACGACCGTCTCGCTACCCGGCTCCTCGCCGCTGACCTGGCCACCGCGGGTACCGGTCAGCAGGGCGGCGAGCGTCCGGTAGTGCTCCGCGTCGGACTCGGGCAGGGCGAAGGTCTGCTCCGGGGTCTCGGCGCCGGACATGAGCTCCGTCTCCGAGTCCTCCGCCAGAGCGATCAGCGCGTCGGAGTCGCAGTCCATCGCCGCGATCACGATGGCCCCAGAAGTTGCCGCCGCACCCTCCCTCGGCGAGTTCCCCGGGACGAACGGCGGGTCGAAGTCGGTCGCCGAGCAGTCGGGCCCGGTGTCTTCGCCAACGGGCGTCGCCGGCTCGAGAGACACCCAGGCCCGCGCTACACCGTCGGGCACGCTCGGCAGCCGGACGTCGACGGCCTCCCAACCGCTTTCCGGGTATGGCAGGACCCCGACTTCCGACCCGGCCTCGTCTCCGTCGCAGGAGATCTGGCTCGTCCCGAGCACCTTGCCGGTGGATGGCAGCACCAGCTCGATCGAGAGCACTGCCTCCGGGTCGGAGCCCTCACACTGGCCGATGACCCTCATCGCGGTGTCATACGGGTAGGTGCGCTGGGTCATCTCGGCCGTGACCCAGTCCGTGGTGCGGTCCAGCTCGAACCGCGAGACCTCGCCTTCGGCCGGCTCCGGGAACTCGATGGTCGACTCACCGCCACGCGTCCCCGGGCTGTGGGCACCGTCGGTGTCGATGTGAACCGTCACCGGCTGGCTCACGGCCGCGGTCCGCTGGCCTGAGGCAACCTGCGGAAAGCCGACCACCCGTACCTCGTAGTCACCCTCGGGCAGTGGCGTCTCGAAGACCGGATCGGTCCCGGTCTCCGTCGGTGCGCACGAGGTCGCCGCACCACCCTGGGCCTCGACCGTGCCGTCCGGGTCGGTCCGGAGCAGTGGCTGGCGCTCGTCCGAGCCACCGAACACGTCGGGACCGAGGTCCACAACTACGCCGTCCCGGCTCCACACCAGTGCCAGAGAAGCGTCGAGCGTGCCTGGCCCGCCCATGAGCCTCGACGCCATGCCCCACGACATCGTGGGGTCGCCCTCGAGGGCCGCCGTCCTTGCGTAGATGTCACCTGCCGAGGCCACCGACCAGCCCGGCGCCGTGGACTTCAGGTCGGCCACCGGCATGCCGCAGGTCAGGTCGCTCCAGTCGAGCCAGGGCGGCTGGTAGCCGTCCTGGAGCTTGAACTCCGGCGTCGGCGCGGACGTCCCCGGCAACAGCTCTGCCTGGTCCGGCGGCGCAAGCTGCCCCGCCCCGAGCACCAGCGCACCCGCCAGGGCGAGCGCCCCGCCGCCGAGCCCGCCCAGCTTCGCCGTCCGACGCCGCCGCACGCGCCTGTTCATGATCGGCATGGCCGCGGCTGGCCCCGTGGGCGATGCCGGGTCCACCCCGGATGCCATCGCGCTGAAGGTCTGCTTCAACAGGCCGCTCTCGGCCGGGTCCACCCAGCCGTGGTCCTGGCCCGGGCCGTCGTCGTGCTGGTTCATCGCAGTGCTCCTTCCGCCGCGGCCGCTCCGGCCGGTTCCAGCACGTCCCGCAGGGCGTGCAGCGCGTCATGCAGGTGCCGCTTGACGGTCCCCGGGGCGTTCCCGAGCGTCTCCGCCACCTGCTCGATCGTCATGTCCTCGAAGTAGCGCAGCACCACGCACGCCCGCTGCCGGGGCGAGAGCCGGGTGAGCGCCTGCACCACGTCCGCCCGGGCCGTGATGCCCGAGTCGGGGAACCGCACCCGGTCGTCCGTCGCGACCCTGGGCTCGATATCGGCCCAGCGCTTCCTGCGGCGCCATCCGTCCAGGTACAGGTTCAGCACCATGCGGCGCACGTACGCCTCGGCGAACTCCACGGGTGCGTGCTTGCCCCGCGCGCCGCCGTCCAGCGGCACCGTGTGCATGCCCGGCGTCGTCCGATCGCGGCGTCCGCCCGGCCGCACCAGGCGCGAGCAGTACTTGACGAGCGCCTCCTGCACCAGGTCCTCGGCCTGCCGGACGTCGCCGCACAGCGTGTAGGCGTACCCGACGAGCACCGAGCCGCGCTGCGCGACAAGCGTCTCCAAGTCTTCGTGCCAGCCCATTGCCGGCTCCTTCCTGCCAACTTGAACGTATCGACGAACCAACCGGCCAGGAGGTTGGGGTAGGGGCCGCATCAGTTCTCTGTCCGGGCGGGGCTGTGTCCTGGCGGTGGGCGGTGGGCGGTGGGCGGTGGGCGGTGGGCGGTGGGCGGGTAAGGATAGGGACATGGTCGAGACGGTGGACAACCCTGTGGACGACGTCGGGCGATCCGCCCGGTCGCCGTATCCGGCACGGTTTCGCGCCGCCGAGGCACGCGGAGCGCGGATCGGCCGGCCGCTGCGTCTGCTCGGACGCGTGCGCGGGGTTGACGAGGCGCTCCTGGACCGGATCGGCCGCGCCTTCTTCGAGGAGGACGACGCCGGGGCGGCGCTCGCCACCGCGATGCGACTCCCGGCCGGGGACCCGGGACGAGTGACGCATGCGCAACTCCGTGAAGCGCTGACCGCTCCTCCGCAAGGGTCCGCTGATCACGAGATCGGTCGGTTGCACGGGGATGACCGCGAGGTCGGTCCGTTGCACCGAGATCGGTCAATTAATGGACCGATCTCGGTGCAAGAGACCGATCTCGGCACGAGAAGTCAGCAAAGGACCGATCTCGACGGGGGAGGCCAGCAAAGGACCGATTTCGGCGCGGGCACCCCAGAGCCGTTGCGCCGGTTCCTCGACGAGGTCACCGCCGTGCCCAGCTGGGTGGACTGGGATCTTGTCGAGGCGGGTGCCGCCGTGCAGCGCCGGCTCGGGCAGAACGCGGGCGACGTGTTGCTGCAGCTGTCGCTCGTGGGCGGGTACCGGTTCGGCGGGCCGGCGGACCTGCTCGCAGCGACCGGCGCGCTGACGGGCGGGACGCTGCGGCGGCTCGTGGAGACGCAGGAGTGGACGGTCGGGCTGTACGAGCCCGGAGCCCTGCGACCGTACGGCCCGGCGTGGCGCACCACCGTGCACGTCCGGGCGATGCACGCGCTGGTCAGCGCGTCGTTCACGAGCTCGTCGCGCGCCAGGTCATTGGGCGCTACCTCATCCAGCACCAGCCCATCCGGCACCAGCGCATCGCGCGCCAACTCATCCAGCACCAGCCCATCCGGCACCGGCGCATCGCGCGCCAACTCGTCGCGCTCCGGCCGGCGGGACGCCGGCTCGTGGGATACCGGCCGGTGGGGTCTGCCGATCAACCAGGCCGACCAGGCGGCGACGCTCGGGCTGTTCGACGGCGCCCTGATCGTCGGGTGCCGGTCGCTCGGGGTGCGCATCCCGCCGTCGGACAGCCGGGCCGTGGTGCACCTGTGGAAGTGGGTGGGGCACCTGATGGGCGTGCATCCCGACTTCCTCGTCGACGACGAGTGGGCGCGGCACCGCATCAACTACCACGTGCTGCGCGCGCAGGCCGGGATCTCCGACGCGGGGCCGCGCCTTGCCCAGGCGGTGATCGCCGCGCAGGCCGAGCGGGTGTACCCCGGGCCGGCCTGGTGGCAGCCGTGGCGGGCGCGGTTCGAGCGCGAGCGGCTGCTGTCGATGCTCACTGTGTTCCTCGGGGTGCGCAGCATGCGCGAGCTCGGCCTGCCGCTGCGCCCGCCGTGGGCGCACGCATATGTGCTGCCGCTCAACGTGTGGCGTTACCACCTGCTCGGGCGCTCCCGCTGGGGACGGGAGTGTCTCGAACGCTGGGCACGACGCCGTAACGACACGACCCTCGCGAGCTACCGGCCAGAACTTCCCTGACGGGTCGGGCGTCCAGGTCACCCCAGTGACCTGGACGCCCGACCCGCGGGTCAGGGGATGGTGACCGTGACGGGGTCGCTGAAGAGCAGGTACTCCTCGGTGTCACCGGACCCGGGGTCACCGATGTTGTGCGCCTGCACGGCCCGGACCTGGTACGTCCCTGCCGAGCGGACGTTGTCGTAGCCGAGTCCCTCGTCGACATCGACCTTGTCCGCCTCGATGCAGGAGTTCTCCGAGCCCGTCCTGGCCTCGCCGTTCCACTCCCCCGTCTCGTTGAGCGCGGGCGGGATGTCGTAGTTGGCCTCCGCCCACGACCTCCCCATCTCGACCACCCGACCGCCCTGCGACCAGATCAGCAGCGCGGTGTCCCCGATGTTCTCCGTGTAGACGCCGCTCCCCGCGCCCTGGACGAACCCCGGCATCTCCCCGGTGAGCCGGACCGGGATCGATCCGCCCTCACCGCGCTGGTAGCTCAGGTCGCCGGTGATCTCGATCGACACCGACGGGCTCGTCGACACGAGGTCCTCGTCCGACATGCCGCACCACAACGGGAAGCTGTCCCCCCATGGCTGGTACCCGTCGTCGAACGGCGCGGTGATCAGGTCCGTGTTCGTCGCGACGGACGACGCGCTCACCTCCGGGGTCGGTTCGACGGACGCGGCCCCCGACGGCGTCGCCTCCGGGGTGCTCGACGGCGTCGCGGACGGCGTCGGGCTCGCGGACACCGTCGGGCTCGGCGAGACGCGCGACGTCGGGACCTCCGACGGCACCGGCCCCGTCTCGGTGCTCTGCACCGTGGGCCGGCCGGGCAGCGGCTCGGACCGGCTCCACGTGCTGGCCTGCGCCGCGCTGAAGGCGAGCGCGCTGATCACCACCGCCGTGCTCAGCCCGACCGCCCCGGCCTTGGCGAGGCGCCAGGTGCGCACCCTGCGCCGCAGGAGCCCGAGGTTCTGCTCCGGTGTGCTGGGCACGCCGGCGGGCGTTGCGCCGTCGACCAGCGCGTCGATGGTCTGCTTCAGGACGTCGCGGCCGGGGCCGAGATCGGCGTCGAACCCGAGGTCGTCGTGCCCGTTCATAGGAGGCCTCCTTCCGGCACCAGCACCCCACGCAGGGCGTGGATCCCGTCGGCCAGGTGTCGCTTGATGGTGCCCTGCGCGATGCCGAGCGTGTCGGCGATCTGGGGCACGGTCAGATCGTCGTAGAAGCGGAGCACCACGCACGCACGCTGGCGCGGGCTCAGGCCGCGCAGCGCGGCCGTCACGTCGGCGCGGGCGGTGATGTCCGACGCCGGGGCCTTCACCCGGTCCTCCACCGCCACCTTGGGCTCCGCCTTGCGCCAGAGCGCGAACCGGCGCGTCTCATCGAGGTAGAGGTTGAGCATCGTCCGGCGCACGTACGCCTCGATGCCCGCGTGGCTCCCGCCGTCGTTCAGGGGGAACTCGGTGTGGCCCTCCGTGCCCGCGGCCTCGGGGCGGCGGAACCGCCGGAAGACGCGGACCAGGGCGTCCTGCACCAGGTCCTCCGCCCGGCGCACGTCACCCGTCAGCGCGTACCCGTACCCCACGAGGGCACGCCCCCTGCGTGTCACGAGCTCCGTGAGCTCGTCGTCCCAGCGGGTGCTCACCACGCACCCCTGTCCAGCTGTTCTCCAGCCACCTTGTCCGTCTCCTCGCCGGCGGGCCCTGTGCCCCGCTCAAACTGTCTTACGAGCGGGGCACAGGAACCGTTGGGGCGTGGGCCGGCCTCCTCGGATCAGTCGGTGGGGGAGTAGTACCGCCAGGTTCCGTCCTCGGCGATGCCGATCACCATTCCTGTGTAGCCGAAGGTCTCGTCCGCGCGCTGGGCGTCGGCCTCAGCCTGGGTGAGCAGGCCGGACTCGACGACCTCCGCCCAGGCCTCGTCCGAGTCGCGGAACTCCTCGGTAGAGACCCGCGGCCACGTGATCGTCTCGTTCCCGGCGTCCCCGCCGTTCACGACGCCGCTGGTGCCGGTCAGCAGGCGGACCAGCGTCTCGTACGGCAATGCGTCGGTCTCGGGCAGGCCGAAGACCTGCTCCGGGGTCTCGGTACTGAACATGAGCTCCGTGCCGTGCTCGGTCGCCAGCTGGATCATCGAATCGGAGTCGCAGGACACGGCCGCCGCCACGATGAGCTGGGCGGTCGTACCGGCGGCCGCGGTCGGCGAGCTCTCCGGGTCGTAGACCAGGTCGGGGTCGAAGGTGCTCGCCGAGCAGTCGCTCGTCGTGTCCTCGCCATCGGCCGATACGGCCGGGCCGAGGACCGCCCAGAGCCGCGCGACGCCGTCAGGCACGGTACCCAGACGGATGTCCAGCACCTCCCCGCCGCCCGCGAGGACCCCGAGGGGAGTCACGGACCGAGCGCCGCCGCAGGCGATCTCGCCGGAGCCGAGCACGTCGCCGGTGGAGGGCAGCACCACGTCGAACGACACGCTGTCCGCCGGGTTCGGGCTCTCGCACTGGGCAGTGACCGACACGACGCCGTCCGTCGAGTAGCCGCGTTGGGTCAGCTCCGCCGTGACCCATTCCGTGGTCCGGTCGAGCACGAACCGCGACTGCTCGCCGGGGCTTGGGGCCGACGGTTCGACAGTCGCGGCGCCGCCGCGCGTCCCCGTCGCGGTGTGCGCACCGTCGGCGTCGATGCGGACCGAGACCGGCTCGCTCACCGCCGTCGCCCATTGGCCCGAGGCGATCTGCGGGTAGGCAACCACCCGCACCTCGTAGTCGCCCTCGGGGAGCTGCGTCTCGAAGAGGTCGGTCGTGCCGGTCTCGCTCGGCGCGCAGGTCGTCAACCCGTTGCCCGTGGCCGCGATCGCTCCCTGGCCTGCACCGAGCAGCGGCTCGCTCTGCGGGCCCGGCGCCTCGAGGACGTTCGACCCCAGGTCCACGACCACGCCACCCTGGCTCCACACCAGAACGGGGGCGACGTCGAGCGTGCCCTCCCCCTCCGCTACCGTCGCCGCCATGCCCCACGACGTCGAGGGCTCACCGTCGAAGTCCGACGTCCGGGCGTAGATGTCACCGGCCGCGGCAACCGACCAACCCGGCGCCGTGGACTGCAGGTCGTCCACCGGCATGCCGCACGTCAGGTCGCTCCACTCGAGCCAGGAGGGCTGGTACCCGTCCTGGATGACGCCCGTGGCGGGCGCAGTGGTCGGTTCCGCCGTCGGGTCCAGCCCCCGGCTCGGGGCGTCGTCCGGGCTCGCGTACGCGTCAGGCGACTGCGCTCCCGGGACGACCGGATCGGCGCTGTCCCACAGCGGCGTCTGCACGACGCCGAAGGCGAGCACACCCGCCACCACGAGGCTGCCGCCCGCGAGGCTGCCGATCTTGGCGGCGCGACGGCGCCGCACACGATCACGGATCACTCCGAATGAGATGTGCAGGTCGTCCACCTCCCCACCGGGCATCTCGTCGGCGGCGCCGTGGAGCGCGCCGCTCAGGAAGTCGTTGTCGTCGGTCCAGTTCTCATGGCTCATCGGGCGGCCCTCCCTTCGGCCGGTCGGAAATCGTCGGGGCGCAGGATCTCCTGCAGGTTCGCGGTGGCGTCGGACAGGTAGCGCTTGACCGTGCCCTGGGCGGTGCCGAGCGCGTCGGCGATCTGCGGCACCGTCATGTCCTCGAAGTAGCGCAGGACCACGCAGGCCCGTTCGCGCGCGCCGAGCTTGGCGAGCGCCGCCATCACGTCGACGCGCGCCGACGCCGCCTGGTCGGCGCCGCGGGTGCTGTCGTCGTCGGCCAGGAGGTGCTTGACCCCGGTCCAGCGCTGCCGCTTGCGGTAGCCGTCCAGGTAGATGGTGAGAACGGCGCGTCGCACGTAGCCCTCCGCGTTCGTGAACGGGGACTCGAGGTCGTGCGCCTGGCTGCCCTGGGCCACGGCCACCGATCTGCCCCGGCCCGGGACGCCGCGTAGCCGCGAGTAGACCTTGACCAGTGCGTCCTGGACCAGGTCCTCGGCGAGCGCGCGATCGCCGGAGAGCATGTAGGCATAGCGGACGAGGGCGCTTCCGCGCGTCCTCATGAGCTCATCGAGCTCGCTCTCCCATACCGCCATGGCCACCTCCCCGGTGCGTATGTGCTGTCATCGTCTCCACAACCACCATGACGCGCCGGGTGAGGGTTTCGTTGGTCAGTCGCCGATGAAGTACCCCAGCGCTGCCTCGACGGCTACGTACTGCGGCTCATCGTCCGAGCCGGGGTCGAGCTCGGTGAAGGCGTAGACGTCGTAGCTGCCGTCCGGGAGCCCCGCCTCGGGGTGCGTCAGGCAGGTCGTGTCGGGCTCGACCGGGACGACGACGGACGCCTCGCCCTTCGCGTCGACGTGCAGCCTCTCCGCCGGTTCGGACCAGATGTCGTGTCCGAAGCCGACCACGCGCCCCTCTCTCAGCCAGACCAGCGCGAACGGAGTACGGGTCGTGTCGACGGCCTCGCCCTTCGTCTCCGTGAACGTGATCCTCACCTTCTCGTCGGGGGCGTCGGCGCTGCCGGCGGGCTGCGCCGTCAGCTCCAGGCCCGACCGGATCCTCGGCACCTGCGGCCCGGCCGGGATGTCGGACGCGTGCGCGCCGCAGGTCAGATCGGTGCCCTCGAGCCACTCCGGCTGGTAGCCGTCGCGGATGTCGACAGTCAGGGGCGCCTCGCCCGGTAGCTCGACCTCGGGAACCTCCATGGTGACCGGCTCGCTGACGGCCATCTGGCCGGCACCGTCGTCGGACGCCGGTTCGAACCACGGCATCACCGCGTACACCTCGTAGGTGCCGGCCGGGCGCGCGTCCAGGTACTCCTCGCTGATCGCGCCGCTCGTCCAGTCCCCGCACGCCGTCGCCGCGGACGCTGTCGCGACGTCGGCCTTGGTGTCGCCGGCCTCGGGGATCACGTAACCGCCCTCGTGCCAGCCCTGGCCCAGGTCGACCACCTGGCCGTTCTGCGCGAAGACCAGCAGGGGCGCGCCGCCGTCGAGGGCAAGCCCGGCCTTGTCGGTCCGCGTGACCCGGACGTGCGCCTCCAGGCCGTAGCCCGACGGCCTGACGTCGCCGGTGAGCTCGAGGCGCACCCTGTCGGAGGTGGACGTCAGCTCCGTCACCTCCATGCCGCACTCGTACTGCGGGCCCTGTTCCTCCCAGGCGCTGGGCACCCAGCCGCCGCCGACCGCGGCATCGGGGCTCTGCGTGGCCGGTACGACCGGCTCCGACAGGAGCCGCGCGGGCCCCCACAGGGCCGCCATCGCCAGCAGGCCCGCCAGCACCAGCGAGGCGCCGCTGAGGGCGCCGACCTTCACCGCCCGGCGGCGGCGCACCGAACCGGACACCGCGCCGAGCCGCTCCTCGAACGAGGTGTCCATCTCGGGGGCCGCGATCTCCGCGAGCGAACCGCGCAGCAGCTCCATCGCGTTGAACAGGTGCCGCTTGATGGTGCCGGGGCTCGTGCCGAGGGTCTGCGCGATCTGCGGCACCGTCATGTCCTCGAAGAACCGGAGCACCACCGCCTCGCGCTGCCGCGGGGACAGCTGGGCCAGCGCCACGCCGACGTCGACCCGGGCCGTCGCGACGCCCTCCGCCGCGGGGACCCGGTCCTCATCGGCCAGCAGGTGCTTGATCCCCGTCCAGTTCCTCTGCCGCCGAAAGCGGTCCAGGTAGATGGTCAGCATCGTCCGGCGCACGTAGGCCTCCGCGTTCGTCAGCACGGGTTGGTCGCGGTCCAGGTCCATGACGTGCCCGCCGTCGTCGTCCATCCCCCGCGGGCGCCGCAGGCGCGAGAAGACCTTGACCAGCGCGTCCTGCACCAGGTCCTCGGCCTGCACCCTGTCCCGCGTCAGCGTGTACGCGTACCCCACCAGTGCGCGGCTGCGCCGCGCCATGAGCTCCTCGAGCTCGTTCTCCCACTGCGCCATCGAAGACTTCCCCTCTCGCTGTCATCCTCCCTGACGGGTGAGAAGGGAAGAACGATGAGGCTGCCAGCGAGAAATTCACAGGGACCGCGGCCAACGGTCCGTGCCGCGGTGGTCATCGTCAGTTTTCGACGCCGTACTCGTACAACGTGCAACGTGCTCGCGGAGATGAACTGCCGCTCACCGTCCGACTCGGCGACGCCGTCCGCGGACCGGCCTGCTCGATGACGGATGGGGAAGGGAAAACGATGTGCCGCAGTGAGGAATTCAGCCTCCGACGCGGTATCCGAGCACGGCGTGCAGGGACAGGAACTGCCGCTCGCGGGCCGATCCCGGATCGAGCTCCATGAGCGCATGCAGGTCATAGTCCCCAGCAGGCATCCCTGCGTCCGGATTCTCGAGGCACGTCCGGTCGGCTTCGACCGGCACTACGACGGACGTCTCGCCCTCTGCGTCGACCTGGAGGTCCTCCACGGGATCGGACCAGACGTCGCGGCCGACCCCGACCACGTACCCATCGCTGAGCCAGACCAGCGTGATCGGCGTGCGAGTCATGTCGACGGCATCACCCTCGGTCTCGTTGAACGTGATCGTCACATCGTCTCCCGCGGAATCGCCGTCCAGACCCATGCCCGACTGCGCGGCATCGCTCTCCAGTCCCAAACCCGACCGCTCCGATTGCACCCGCGGGCCGCCCGGGATGTCGGACGCGTAGACCCCGCAGGCGAGGGTTGTGCCCTCAAGCCACGGCGGCTGGTAACCCTCGCGGATGTCGACGGTCAGCGGCACCTCGTCGGGCATCTCGACAGCCGGGACCTCCATGGTGACCGGCTTGCTGACAGCCACATCGCTTATGCCCGACCCGTCGCCCCACGAAATCACCGCGTACACGTCATAGGTACCGGCCGGGCGCTGATCCAGGAACACCTCCCAGGGTCCCCCGCGCGTCGTCCACGACCCGCACGAGGTGGCGGCGGTCGCCTCGGCAACATCGTCCGCGGACTGGCCGGCGCCAGGCAGTTGATACCCACCGTCGTACCAGCCCCGGCCGATGTCGACCACCCGCCCGTCCCGCGCGAAGACCAGCAGCGGTTGCCCGCCGTCGAGGGCCGGACCCTCGACATCGGTTCGGGTGATCCGTACGGGCGCGGTGAGGCCGGGAACTGGCCCAGTGTCCGTTGGCGCGATGTCGCCAGTGATCTCCAGGCGCACGGTGTCAGAGGACGACACCAGGTCCGTCACCTCCATGTCGCAGTGATACTGCTCGCCCAACGAGTGCCAGGAGGTGGGCGACGAGCCTCCGCCGACCGCGGCGTCGGGGCTCGGGGTGGCCGGCGGCACCGGCTCCGAAAGGAGCCGTGCGGGCCCCCACAGCGCCGCGAGCGCCAGCAGGACCGCCAGCACCATCGACACACCGGCGACCGCACCCACCTTCGCGGCCCGACGGCGGCGCACCGCACCAGCCACCGTGCCCAGCCGCTCGTCCAGGTCCGTCTCCATGGCGGGCGCCACGATCTCCGCGAGCGACCCGCGCAGCAGCACCATCGCGTCCGAGAGGTACCGCGTGATCGTGCCCGGCCTCGTCCCCAGGGTCTGCGCGATCTGCGGCACCGTCATGTCCTCGAAGAACCGCAGCACCACCGCCTCGCGCTGCCGCGGGGACAGCTTGGCCAGGGCCACGCCGACGTCGACCCGCGCGGTGGCGACCCGGTCCGCGCCGGGCGACCGGTCGTCGTCGGCCAGGAGGTGCTTGAGGCCGGTCCAGTGGCTCTGCCGCCGGTAGCCGTCCAGGTAGATCGTCAGGATCGCGCGCCGGACGTACGCCTCCGCGTTCGTCAGGTGCGGCCGGTCCAGATCTACGGCCTGCTGTCCGCCGTCGGACATACCGGGCGGACGGCGCAGGCGCGAGAACACCTTCACCAGCGCGTCCTGCACCAGGTCCTCGGCCTGCCCCCGGTCCCGGCACAACGAGTACGCGTACCCCACCAGAGCCCCGCCACGTCTCGTCGCGAGCTCCGTGAGCTCGGCCTCCCACTGCGCCACCGAAGTCGTCCCTTCTCCCTGTTTCATCGCTCCCTGACGGGCGGGAACGCGAAAACGATGCAGCGGACGGCAGGAATGTTCGCCGCCCGCTCCGGGTCACCCCCAGATGACATAGGTGGACGATGCACCCACGGAGACGAACTGCCGCTCGCCGCCCGAGCCGGGGTCGAGCTCCGTGAGGGCATACACGTCGTAGTTCTCGTGGTTCCCCCTCGGCATCCCGGCGTCCGGGTCCTGGAGGCAGGTCCGGTCGGGCTCGATCGGCAGTTCGACGGACGCCGTGCCGTTCGCTTCGACCCGCAGGTCCTCCGCGGGGTCGGACCAGACGTCGCTGCCGACCGCCACCACTTTGCCGTTGCTGAGCCAGACCAGCGTGACCGGCGTGCGGGTCGCGTCGACCGCCTCCCCCTCGGTCTCGGTGAACGTGACGGTCACCTTGTCGGCGAGATCGCCGGACTCGCCGGTGGCCTCGGCCGACAACCTCAGACCGGACCGTTCCGAAGCCAGCTGCGGACCACCAGGGATGTCGGACGCGTAGGCCCCGCAGGCGAGGCTCGTGCCCTCGAGCCACGGCGGCTGGTAGCCGTCGCGGATGTCGACGGTCAGCGGATCCGCCGCCGACATCTCGACCGCAGGGACCTCCATGGTGACCGGCTCGCTGACGGCGATGCGGCTCGTGCCCGCGTCGTCTTCCCACGGCATCACCGCGTACACGTCGTAGGTACCGGCCGGGCGCGGATCCACGTACTGTTCCCAGTCCTCCCTGACCCCGGCGTACGTCGTCCATCTCCCGCACGCGGTAGCGGCGGTGGCATCAGCGACGTCGTCGGCGGACTGGCCGGCTCCGGGCAGGGTGTAACCGTTCTCGTGCCAGCCTCGGCCGAGGTCGACCACCTGGCCGTCCCGCGCGAAGACCAGCCTGGGCTGCCCGCCGTCGAGCGCTGGGCCTTCGGCGTCTGTCCGGGTGATCCGGACGGGCGCGGCGAGCCCGCCGTCCGCGGACGGAGTGTCCGCCGGCCCGACGTCGCCCGTGAGCTCCAGGCGCACGGTGTCGGAGGACGACACGAGCTCCGTCACCTCCATGCCGCAGTGGTACTGCGGGCCTTGCGAGCGCCAGGCCTCGGGCGCCCAGGCGGCGCCGACCGCTGCGTCCGGGCTCGGGGTGGCCGGCGGCACCGGCTCCGACAGGAGCCGTCCGGGGCCCCAGACAGCGAACGCCAGCAGGCCCGCCAGCACCAGGGAGGCGCCGCTGACAGCGGCCACCTTCGCGGTCCGACGGCGGCGCACCGCACCGGACATCGTGTCCAGCCGCTCGTCCAGGTCGGTCTCCATGGCGGGCACCGAGACCTCGGCCAGGGCCTGGCGCAGCACGGCCGTCGCGTCGAACAGGTGCCGCTTGATGTTCCCCTGACTGGTTCCCAGAGCGGCCGCGATCTGCGGCACCGTCAGGTCGTCGAAGAACCGCAGCATCACCGCCTCGCGCTGCCGGGGCGAGAGCTGCTTCAGCGCGACACCGACGTCGACGCGGGCGGTGGCTACCCGGTCCGCCCCGGGGGAGTCGGCGTCATCGGCGAGGAGGTGCTTGAGGCCCGCCCAGTGGTTCCGCCGTCGATACCCGTCCAGGTAGATCGTCAGGATGGCGCGGCGGACGTAACCCTCTGCGTTGTTGTTCGGCTCCGGCCGGTCCAGGTCGTGCTGGGACTGCTCGCCCACCGACGGCGGGCGGCGCAGGCGGGAGTAGACCTTGACCAGCGCGTCCTGCACCAGATCCTCGGCCTGCGACTTGTCCCGCGTCAGCGAGTACGCGTACCCGACCAGCGCCCCGCCACGGCTTGTCGCGAGCTCCGTGAGCTCGGCCTCCCACAGCGCCATCGAAGATGTCCCCTCTCCCCACTCATGGTCCCTGCCGGGTGGGAGGGAAGAACGATAGTGGTGGTGACGAGAATGCGTGTCGGATCCGCGGTGGCTGCGCCACGGGTCAGGTGCATTCTGGATCGGCCTGGGCGGTCGGACGGGAGCACCAGCTGTCGTCGCCCTCGTGGAAGGCGCTCCAGATCTTCCGAGGAGAGTCGGGCCGGTCCTCGATCTTCAGCTGCCACCCCGTGTACCGGCCGGCCGCGCGGTCCGCCACGGCCTGTTCCTCAGTGACAGCGCCGGCGTCTATCGCCTCCTGCCAGGAGGCGTCATCGTTGACCCACTTAGATACCCGCGGCCAGGTCCACCACGTCTCCGACCGCCCGGTGACCGGTCCGGTCTCGGTCAGGAGCCGGGCGACCGTCGCGTACGGCGTTCGGCCGCCGGTCTCGGGGAGCGCGAAGACATCGTTGACCGTGCGGGTCTTCGGCTCCGAGCTGGGCGCCGTGTCCAACCACGCGCCGAGATCGGCGATCCTGCCCTCGTCGCAGGTGGTCACTGCCTCCAGGAGCTCCGCGGCCGCGGCCCGTACGTCGTCCGGCAGGTCCTGCGCCCGCAGGGGCCGGCCCCGGTACGCGGCCCCGCTGCAGTCGTCCGACGGCGCGGCGAAGGTCGGCAGCGGGGCCACACCGCTGTCGAGGTCGACCGTGATCGGAGCGCTGACCAGGAGGTCCTCCCTCCCATCGGCCCGCCCGGCCACAGAGCCGTCGGCCATGACCGCGCGCAGCTCGTAGCGCGCTCCGGGCCGCTCGTTGTCGTACTGGCCGAAGCTGTCGGGTATGAGCGTCTCCTCCCAGCACGACGTCGAGCTCCCCGCGGTTGCCGTCCCGCTCCAGGCACCGTCGTCGGACAACGCCACCGAGACGTCCGGGCTGTTTTCACGCCACCCGGAGCCCAGGTCGACCACCCGCCCCTCGTACGCCCAGACGATCACCGGCGAGGTCATGAAGTAGGACCGCTCGTCATCGGGCACGTCGTCCGGCACTGTCCCGGAGATCGCGACCGGGAGCTGCCAGAAGGCGTCAGTTCCCTCGGCAACCGGCGCGAGATCCCCGGTGATCTCCACGTCATAGGTCCCGGCGTCCATGGCGTCGAGCTCCTCGACCGGCATTCCGCAGTACAACCCGATGGCAGGGTCCCAGCTCGCGGGCACGTACCCCGCCGTGTACTCCACCTTGTCGTCCGCCGGCAGCGGCTCCGACCGGATCCACGGCTTGACCGCGAACGCGCCCCACGCGAGCGCCACTGCCAGGACCATCGACACGCCTGCCACGGCGCCGACCTTCACCGCACGACGGCGGCGCACCGCGCCCGCCATCGTGTCCATCCGCTCGTCCAGGTCCGTGTCCATGGCGGGCGCCGAGGCCTCTGCGAGGGCCTGGCGCAGCACAACGCTCGCGTCGAACAGGTGCCGTTTGATCGTGCCCTGGCTCGTCCCGAGGGCCGCCGCGATCTGCGGCACGGTCATGTCCTCGAAGAACCGCAGCACCACGGCCTCCCGCTGCCGGGGCGCAAGCCGCTTCAGCGCGACGCCCACGTCGACGCGGGCGGTGGCCACCCGGTCCGCCCCGGGCGAGCGGTCCTCGTCGGCCAGGAGATGCTTGAGACCGGACCAGTGGTTCCGCCGCCGGTACCCGTCCAGGTAGATCGTCAGGATCGCCCGGCGAACGTACCCCTCGGCGTTGGCGGCCTCCTGCCTGTCCAGGTCGAACTGCGACGACCCGGCCGACGGCGGACGGCGCAGGCGGGAGTAGACCTTGACCAGCGCGTCCTGCACCAGGTCCTCGGCCTGCGACTTGTCCCGCGTCAGCGAGTACGCATAGCCGACCAGCGCACCGCTGCGCCGCATCACGAGCTCGGTGAGCTCCGCCTCCCAGTGCCCCATCCGACGCTCCTCTCGCCCCACCGCCTGTAACGCATGGAGGGTGCAGAACGTTGAGTGCGGACCACGAAGCCATATCGCACAGAGCGACCGCGGAACCGGGCGGCGAACGGATCTCACGCCACCAGGCCTCGCCGGCAGCCGTCGCGTTCAGTCGTCCGTTCGCCACACCGGGCCGAAGTCACCCCGGGTGCCCGGCGTCGCATCGTTCAGCGCCGCGACCAGTTCGTCGACGCCCTTGCCGGCCATCTCATCCTCAAGTGAGAAGTCGACCGCGTCCTGGTCGTGGGCCTTCGGTTCACTCTGGACCGCGCCCTGGACCTCCCCGACACCGAGCTCCGTACCGTCGTACGGGATGATGGAATCCGAACCAAGGCTGACCCACTTCGCCGGATAGTCCGTCCCACCGTCGGTGAACTCGGGCTCGTGCACCAGCGCCATCACGTAGGTGTGGTCGACCTCGACGCGTGGTTCGTCCTCACCCGCCATCTCGATCCGCTCGCCGTTCTGGAGGGCCCAGCCCCAGCCGCTCCACTCGAACGTCGCAGGCGCCTCGTGACGCGGCTCCGCCGAAGTCCACACCACGTCATCGACCTGAATGGTCACCATGCGGTCCACGCCACCCTCTCCGTTGGCCGCAGCATCCTCATCGAGTGGCAGAGCCTCATCGGCCACTGCGGTGGCGACCACAACATGGTCGGCGTAGGTGACCCAGTCCTCGGCCGTGGTGTTCGGGTATCGGTCAGAACCTTGGGCGATCACAGGGCCATCGGCGATCACAGGTTCATCGCCGGTGCACCCTGCAGTACCGAGGAGGAGCCCTCCCGTGGCAGCAACAACCAGGGCTCTTCGCATCTGCCGTGCTCTGCGTCTCGACACTGCCGCTCCTGGTAGCTGGCGTTGATATCAGTTATCTGTTGCGACCCCAGGTGGTCTTGCGTCGCGCTGATCGGCGCTCTCATGCTCCCCTGCGCCGGACGAGCCGCCGACAGATCACCGATGAGTCCTACCACCACGGGCAGTCCACACCGCATGAGCACCTACCGCATCGAGGCGCGCCCCGAGACCCCCACCGCAGGCATCACCGAAACCATCACCATGACGGAGTTCGGGAAGGTCATCGACCGCGTCCCCGAGATCGTCGGCTGGCTCGCCGAGCGCGGCACGCACCCCGCCGGCCCGCCGTTCTTCCGCTATCACGTGATCGACATGGCGACCCACCTCGTCGTGGAGTGCGGCTTCCCCGTGCCCGACGACGCCGTGCTCGCCTCCGCCGGAGACGTCACGGTGAGCACGATCCCGGCCGGGCGCTACGTGACGACGGTCTTCCACGGGCACCCCGACGGCCTGATGGGCGCCACCGCCGCGCTCCTGGAGTGGGCGGACGCCGAGGGGCTCACGTTCGACCGGCACGACACCGACGCCGGCGACGCGTGGGCCGGCCGGTTCGAGCACTACTTCTCGGACCCGGCCGAGCAGCCCGACATGGCCGAGTGGGACACGGAGCTCGCCTTCAAGCTGGCCGACTGATCCGGGTCAGGTCGAGACGTGATAGACGGCAGCGGTGGCGCCGTCGGCCCAGTGGTAGGCGGGTATCGCGGCTTCGTAGCACCGCCGGCCAGGCCGGGCGGGCTCATCGAACGGCACCCACTGGTAGGTACGGCGAGTGCCCTCGGTAGCCACCACCCGGAGCGTGACGTCATATCCGCAGTTCACGCAGATCCCGTGCGGAACGGCCGGCAGCACGCTGGTGGCGCCGTCTTCGTCGACCGTGTCGACCGTGCCGGTGACGTGGTCGGCGGCGTCAATCGCGGGCATGGGTGAGTCTCCCATGGCAATGGAGTGGCGGTGGCCCAATAAGTTGTGTTGCTGACAGTAGACGAAGTCCACTCACAGCAACACAACCCGCCCGCGGAGTATTCGCCCGGAGGGGCGCGATCCGGTATCCCCCCGAGGGGCGCGATCCGGCCGGCCGCCGGACACAACCTAGGCCAGCTCGATGCGGTAGCCCCGCTTCACCACCGTGCGGATCAGGTCGCGGCGCCCGGCCGCCTCGCGCAGCCGCGCGATCGCGACCTCCGCGGCGTGCGTGTCCTGCGAGTCGCCCGGCAGCGCGGCGAGCACCTGGTCGCGCGGCACGACGTCGCCCTTGGCGGCGGCGAGCAGTCGCAGCACCGCCACGCCGGTCGGCGACAGCGGCAGCACCTGCCCGTCCAGCACCGCCACGCGCGCGCGGATCACCAGCGACCCGGCGACCGTGCTCAGCGCGACGGACTCGATGCGCTCGTAGTGCCCCACCAACGCGCGGACGAGCGCCCCGAGCCTGCCGCGCTCCGGCTGCAGGGGCACGATCCCCCGGTGTTCCAAGGGCTTGGCGGTGATCGGCCCGACGGCGGCCGCGACCGTCCCGCCGTCGACGAACCGGGCGCGGACCCGGTCCATCAGGCCCTCCGCCTCGACGGCCTGCACCCAGGCCTCGGCGCCCGGGGCGGACGTGAAGACGACGGCGTCGATCTCGCCGTCGGCCACGGCGTACACGGACTCGCGGACCGCCTGCGAGTCCGGCGCCGGACCCCACCGGTAGACGACGAGGCTCGCGACCTGCGCGCCCGCCTTCTCGAACACCTCGTCCAGCCCGTCGGCGCCCGCGCCGTGGTGCTGGATCGCTATGCGCAGTCCCTCCACACCCTCGCTGAGCAGGGCTTCCGCCACCTCGGCGGACGTCTCGGACTCGGCGACCCAGTCGGCCTGCAGGCCGGCGGCCTGGATCGCGCCACGGGCCTTGGGCCCGCGCGCGACCAGCCGGGTGCCCGCGAGCAGCTCGATGAGCGGCTCGGCGAGCCCGTGCGCGTCGGCGGCCTCGATCCAGGCGCGGAAGCCGATCCCGGTGGTGACCACCACGACGTCGGGCGGGGCGGAGACGATGGCGCGTGTGGCGGCGATCAGGGTCTCGTCGTCGACGTGCGGAATCATGCTGAGCGCCGGCGCGTGCCGGATCGTGGCGCCGCGGCGCTCCAGGGCGGCGGCGAGCTCGGAGGCCCGGCGCTCAGCCGTGACAAGCACGGTCGCGCCGGCCATGACCTGGCCCAGCGTCGGGTGGGTCGCCTGGGCGTGGGCGGGCGCTGCAACGTCAGACACCGGCACCTGCCAGACGTCGTTCACTTGTACCCTCCAGAAGCCCAACAGCTGCCACGCGGCCGATGACGACGACCGCGGGCGACTGCACACCACGGGCCGCTGCCACATCGGCCGCCTCTTCGAGACGAGCCCGCGTGACGCGCTGCTCCGGCGTGGAACCGTTCTCCACGATCGCCACGGGAGTTCCGGGATCGGCACCTGCGGCCAGGGACTGCGCCACGATCGCGCCGAGGGACCGCACCCCCATCAGTACTACAAGGGTAGCCGTGGCATCCCGCACGCAGGAGAGGGCAGCGGAATCAAGCGGCCCCGATGTGTCAGACGTACTGGTGATCCCGTTGACCTGGGGGTCTGACACCTCCGGGGCGCAGTGGCCCGAGACCACGTGGAAGCCCGTGGTGACCCCGCGGTGGGTGAGCGGGATACCGGCCAGCCCGGGCACGGCGACGGCGGACGTCACGCCCGGCACTACCTCGACCGGCACGCCTGCCGCCACGCACGCGACGACCTCCTCGCCGCCCCGGCCGAGCACGAACGGGTCGCCGCCCTTGAGCCGCACCACGTTCGCGCCGGCCCGCGCGTGCTCCACGAGCAGCTCGTTGATCCGCTCCTGTGGGACGGGGTGACGGCCGGGCTCCTTGCCGACGTCGACCACGCGGACGTGCGGCGGGAGCTCGGCGAGGATCTCGACGGGACCCAGCCGGTCGGCAACAACGACGTCGGCGGCCTGCAGCGCCCGCCAACCCCGCACGGTCAGCAGATCAACGGCCCCGGGCCCACCCCCGACGAGCGTCACCCGTCCGTTCGTTGAGTGCTGGATCTTCGCCCCCTCCGAGCCCCCGGACGGAGCGAGGATCCCGCACTCAACAGGTTCGGAGGTCATGGGAGGTTTACGTGGATCACGCCGTCGCGGATCTTCACCGGGTAGGTGGTCAGGTCCGGTGGCAGGTCGTCCTTGGGGGCCTTGTCCGCTGTAGCCAGGCACTTGCCCGTGACCAGGGAGAACACCTGCTTGTAGACCGGCGCGGCAACCGTGGGCTCGCCGCCGCGCGTGCCGACGATCCCCCGCGACATGACGTTCGCCGCGGAGAACGGGTCGAGGTTCTGGACGGCGTACACCTGCCCGCCGTGAGCGGCGTAGGCGGGATCGTCGGGAAGCCGGAAGAGGGCCACCTGGACGTCCCCGAAGAGCGCCGCGGCGCCGCGCTCGGGGAACAGGTCCGTGAGCAGGCAGGCGCGCTCCCAGCGGCCCACCTCCGAGTTGTCGGACGCAGTGGTCACTTCGATGACCTGTGCTTCTGACACGTCGTTGACCGTCATGCTCGCACCTCCAGCTTCGGGCCCGCGATGACGACGCCGGACGCGCGCTCCTCCGTCGTCGCAGGACGGCGCTGGCCGCGCTCCTCGACGTAGGCGAGCGACGGGTCGGCGTCCTTCGGGGCGTTGACGAACGACGAGAACCGGCGCAGCTTCTCCGGGTCCTCCAGCACGGCCTTCCACTCGTCCTCGTAGTTCTCGACGTGGCGGGCCATGGCGGCGTCCAGGTCGGCGCAGATGCCGAGCGAGTCCTCCATGATCACCTCGCGCACGCCGTCCAGGCCGCCGTCGACCTCCTCGATCCACGGCGCGGTGCGCTGCAGCCGGTCGGCCGTGCGGACGTAGTACATGAGGAACCGGTCGATGGTGCGCAGGAGCTCCTCGGACGTCAGGTCCTCGGCGAGCAGCTTCGCGTGCCGCGGCGTCTGACCGCCGTTGCCGCCCACGTAGATGTTCCAGCCCTTGTCCGTGGCGATGACGCCCACGTCCTTGCCGCGCGCCTCGGCGCACTCGCGGGCGCAGCCGGACACACCCATCTTGAGCTTGTGGGGCGAGCGCAGGCCGCGGTAGCGCAGCTCCAGCTCGACGGCCATGCCCACCGAATCCTGCACGCCGTACCGGCACCACGTGGACCCGACGCACGACTTCACGGTGCGCAGCGACTTGCCGTACGCGTGCCCGGACTCGAATCCCGCGTCGACCAGCCGGCGCCAGATCTCCGGCAGCTGCTCCACGCGGGCCCCGAACATGTCGATCCGCTGGCCGCCCGTGATCTTCGTGTACAGCCCGAAGTCCTTGGCGACCTGCCCGACGACGATCAGCCGCTCCGGGGTGACCTCACCGCCGGGCATCCGGGGCACCACCGAGTAGGTGCCGTCCTTCTGCAGGTTGGCGAGCATGTGGTCGTTGGTGTCCTGCAGCGTGGACTGCTCGCCGGCCAGGATGTGCCCGTTGCCCAGCGACGCCAGGATCGAGGCCACCACCGGCTTGCAGATGTCGCAGCCGCGGCCCTTCGCGACGCCGCCGCCGTCGGCGGCCACGGTCTCCCGCCCGAACCTGCCCACGATGTCGCTGAACGAGTGCAGGTCGGCGACCCGGACGGCGTCGAACAGCTGGGCGCGGGACATGTCGAAGTGCTCGCACAGGGCGGTGCTGACCTCGATGCCGGCCCGCTCCAGCTCGGTGTCGACGAGCTTCTTCACCAGCGGCAGGCAGGCACCGCAGGTGGTGCCGGCGCGGGTGCAGGCCTTCACTCCCGGGACGTCGGTGCACTCGTGCTCGGTGACGGCACCGCGGATCGTCCCGGCCGAGACACTGTTGCAGGAGCAGACGTTGGCGTCGTCGGGCAGCTCCAGGTTCGGGGCGCCACCGCCGCCCTCGGGGAGCAGGAAGGCGCTCGGGTCGTCGCCCGGCAGCTCGGCGCCGAGCATCGGACGCAGGCTCGCGTAGGGTCCGGCGTCGCCCACGAACACGCCGCCGAGCAGGGTGCGGGCGTCGTCGGACAGGACGAGCTTCTTGTAGACGCCGGCCACCGGGTCGGCCCAGACGACCTCGACGGCGTCCTCGGTGCGGGCGTGCGCGTCGCCGAACGACGCGACGTCGACCCCGGAGAGCTTGAGCTTGGTCGCGGTGTCCGCTCCGGGGAACTCCGCGAGGCCGCCCAGCAGGCGGTCCACGACCACCTCGGCCATCGTGTTGCCCGGTGCGACCAGGCCGATGCAGCGGCCCTCGATGCAGGCCACCTCGCCCACGGCCCAGATGTTCGGGTCCTCGGTACGGCACGACAGGTCGACGACGGCGCCGCCGCGCTCCCCGATCGGCAGTCCGGCCGCACGGGCGAGCTCGTCGCGGGGACGCACGCCGGTGGCCACCACGACGACGTCGACGTCGAGCCGCCCGCCGTCGGCGAAGTCCAGCCGGCCCACGTGGCCGGTGCGCTTGTGCGGCCGCATCTGGCTGGTCGCGGTCTCGGCGCGGACGCCGATGCCCTTGCCGTTGATGAGGCGCTTCAGCGCCTGGCCGCCGCCGAGGTCGACCTGCACGCCCATGAGGTGCGTGCCGAACTCGATGACGGTGGCCTGTGCGTCGAGCGCGGTGAGCGCGCCCGCGGCCTCCAGGCCGAGCAGGCCGCCGCCGATCACGGCGCCGCGCACCGGCTTGCCCGCCGGGTAGCTCCTGCGCTTCTCCTCGACCCAGCCGCGCAGCGCCGCGACGTCGTCGATGGTGCGGTAGACGAAGACGCCCGGCAGGTCGTTGCCCGGGATGGGCGGCATCGCGGCGCTGGAGCCGGTGGCGAGCACCAGCTCGTCGTACGGGTGCACGTTGCCGAGGCGGTCCGTGACGGTCTTCGCCTCGCGGTCGATCGACTCGATCTTGCGGTCGGTGTGCAGAGTGACGTGCGGGTCGGCCCACAGGGACGCGTCGCCCAGGGCAATGCCCTCGGGACCCTCCGCGAACCAGCGGGTCAGGCCCACGCGGTCGTAGGGCGCGCGGGGCTCTTCCGCGAAGACGGTGACGTGGTAGCGGCCGGCGTCGTCCCGGGCGCGCAGCGCCTCGACGAGCCGCTGCGCGACCATGCCGCCGCCGATCACGACAAGGTGCTGAGAATCGCCGGAGTTGACCATGTCTTGACCGTATGTCGCTGGTTTTTCGCGCTGGTGCGCCGGTGGTTACCCGGGCCGAACATCTTCCTCACAGGGCTGGTCGCGGGCCGGTGAGTGCGGCGTCCTTAATCCAAGTTTCGGCGAAACTTGGATTAACGAGACGGCTTACTCCAGGTTTCGCGCCGCTACGGTGGCCGCATGGACATCCGGACCGTGCCCAGTCCGCTGGTCCGCGCGGCCGGATCCTGGCTCCACCGGATCAACCAGCGGCACCCGTGGAGCCACAACGACCACTTCCACGGCTGGATCCTGCGGCGGCTCCCCGCCCGACGGCGGCGGGCGCTCGACGTCGGCTGCGGCGCCGGGGCTCTGCTGGACCGGCAGCGCGGAAGCTTCGACGAGGTGCTGGGTGTGGACGCCGACGCCGCCATGGCCGCCGTCTCGAAGGAGCGGTTCGCCGACGACCCGGCGGTCACCGTGCACCACGCCCGGTTCGAGGAGGTCGACGGCACGTTCGACGCGATCACCATGATCGCGGTGCTGCATCACCTGCCGCTCGGGTCCGCGCTGCGGCACGCCTCCGAGCTGCTCGAGCCCGGCGGCCGGCTGCTTGTCGTCGGCCTGGCCCGGGCCAACAGCCTGGCCGACCTCGCCTGGGACATCCCGTCGTCGGTGCTCAACCCGCTGGTCGGGATGATCAAGCATCCACAGCCCGTCACGGTGCCTGTGGACGACGTCGGCCCCGCGATGCCGGTGCGCGACCCCGCCGAGACGTTCGCGGAGATCTCCCGGATCGCGCGCGACGTGCTGCCGGGCGCGCGGCTCCGGCGTCGGCTGTTCTTCCGCTACACGCTGGAGTGGACGCACCCGGCCTGACGGATGCGAGCGGTCAGGCTCCGTCGACGATCCGCAGCGGACCCTCGTCCGGCGTCGGAGTCTCAAGACCGTCGTAGTAGGCGGCCGCTACTTCAGGCGTAAGCCGGACGTCGCCAGGCCCTGTTCCCCCGCGCGCCGCGACCCGGGCGAGCGCGACCTCGCGCGGCACGCGCACGAAGACGGTCTCGGCGATCACCCCGTGCGCTGCGCCGATCGCCCGGTACTCGTCGCGCGCCGCGCGGGACCAGAAGGAGTTGTCGACGACGACGTCACGCCCATCTCGCAGCAGCTGCTCGAGCTGTGCGCGGAGGTCCGCGTCGAGACGGGCCGCAACGCCGTCGGGCAGCGGATGGTCCTGCGTGATGCCGGACGCCCATGCGAGCTCGTCGATGGACAGCAGAACATGGCCTGCGTCCTCGAGCCGGCGAGCGAAGGTCGACTTCCCCGACCCCGCGGGGCCGCACATGAGCACCAGGCGACTCGTCATGGGCCGAGGATAGCGACCGTGGTGATGGGTGCCGCGCCGCCCGGCTACGACCATTGGGCGAGCAGTTCGTCCGGGCCGAGCATCACGGCTCCTGACGCACGGACTCGCTCGTCGACACCGGCCCTGGAGGCATTCGCACTCCAACTTGCCGTCATCCATGACGGTGTCATTGATGACACTGTCATGAAGGTTCAGCCGCGCACGTCGCACTCCCCGACCCGCTCACGCCGGCTCCGGGACCGCCTCCGCGCTCTCCTTGAGCCAGTCCACGAGCCCGCACACCGCGTCCTTGCACGAGCCGCAGCCCGTCGTCGCCCGGGTCTCGCGCACCACCTCGTCGACCGAGTGCGTACCCGCCGCGCACGAACCCGCGATGTCGCCCTTGGTCACACCGTTGCAGCGGCACACGACCGCGTCCTCCGGCATGTGCTCGGGGGACGACGCCGGAGCCGCCGCCGGCATCACCGGCGTAAGCAGCAGGAACGCGGGGTCCAGCGGGACGGGCGTGCGCCGGGTGTAGGCGGCGGTGAGGTCGGCGGCAACTCGCGGGTCACCCACACACGTCGCCCCGACGAGGATGCCGTCGGAGACCACCACCTCGATGTACCGGCCAGCCCTGGGATCGGCCAGGCGGACCGCACGCTGCGCCACGCCGTCCGGGCGCGACGGCCCGCAGACCCCCATCGTGGTGACGCTGAGCGCCCCGCCCTTGACCTTCACGACGTCGGTGCCTCGCGTGTCGATCCCCCGGTCCGACTGCGCGCGACTCGTGGCGCCGCTCGTCAGCAGGGCGCCCAGGCGCACGGCCATGCTGGGCTGGGCGCCGTCCTGCGGCAGGCGCAGATGGACGTCGGCAGGCCCGGCCGCGACGGACTTGGCCTCGACGACCTCGACCAGCAAGGCGACGGGCTCGACCAGCGAGACCAGGTGTTCTGCCAGGCGTCGCGCCTGGTCCCAGCCTTCAGCGACCAGCCCGCGCGAGCCGTTCGGCGGCTGCGCGCAGTCGCCGATCGCGTACACGCGGGGATCGTCGGGGCTCGCGAGGTCGTACCCGACGACGATGCCGCGGTCCGTCGCCAGTCCCGCCGCCGCGGCGAGCCCGGTCTCCGGGATGGTGCCGACGGAGAAGACGATCAGGCGGGCGGCGACCACCTCGTCGCGGGCCTCGCCCGCGTTGTCCCGGACGCGGATGCCCACGGCGCGGCCGCCCGCCACGAGGACCTCGCTGGACAGGCTGTTCGGCCGCACGGTGACGCCCTGTCCCTCCAGGCCGGCCCGGACGACGTCGGCGGCATCGGGGTCGAGCTGGCGCTCCATGAGGGACTGCACGTTGTGGATCAGCGTCACGTTCAGGCCGCGGCCCGCGAGCCCGACGGCGGCCTCCAGCCCCAGGACGCCCCCGCCCACCACCACGGCGCGCGGGGAGTTCACGGTGGCGGCCACGATCTCGCGGGCGTCGTCGAGGGAGCGCAGCGCGTGCACGCCGGCCGGCAGGCCGCCGTCGGGCGTGCGCAGGCCGGGGATCGGCGGGATGCGGGCCGCCGCGCCGGTCGCGAGGACCACGTGGTCGTACGGGTGCGAGCTGCCGTCGTCGGCGATCACCACCCGCGACGCCCGGTCGATCGACGCCGCGGCGACGCCCCGGCGCACGTTGACGCGGGCGCCGTCGGGCAGGGGCATCGTGATGGCGGCGACGTCGGTGCGGCCGGCCACCACGTCGCTGAGCAGGACCCGGTTGTACGGCTCGTACGGCTCGCTGCCGAGCACGGTGATGTCGAACGCCTCGGGCTCGCGGCGCAGCAGCTCGTCGACGAGCCGCGAGCCGACCATCCCGAAGCCCACCACCACTACCTTCACGGGAACACGTAGGTTCATGTCGAGAGCTCCTTCTGTGCGGGACGCGGGTGGGTCTCGACAGGCCCGACCCGCGCGGAAACAGGCTCGTCCTCGGCCGAGACCGAATCGGCATCGAGCGGGACCACCGAGACGTCCACCGCGCACACCTTGAACTCCGGCATCCCGGAGATCGGGTCGGTGGCGTCGGTCGTCACCTGGTTGACCGACCCGATGCCGCTCCAGTGGAACGGCATGAAGACGGTGTCGGGGCGGACGGCGTCGGTCCAGCGGGCCGTCGCCTCGACCCGGCCGCGGGAGCTGGTGAGGCGCACGCGGGCGCCGTCGGGCACCCCGATGCGGTAGCCGAGCACCGGGTGCAGCTCGACGTAGGGCTCGGACACGAGGCGCTCCAGCTCCGCGACACGGTGCGTCTGCGCGCCCGACTGGTAGTGCTGCAGCACCCGTCCCGTGACCAGGTAGAACGGGGCGCCGGGCCGCACCTCGTCGCTCGGCCCCACGTGGTCGACGGCGACCATGCGCGCCCGCCCGTCCGGGGTCGCGAAGCGGTCGAGGAACAGCCGCGGCGTGCCGGGGTGCGCGAGCATGTCAGACGCTGAGGTCACTGGGGTGACCTGTGGGTCTGACACATCGGCGGGGTCTGCCCCGTCGGCAGGGGCCGACACGTCCGCGGAGGCGGCCGGGACCGGCCAGAACAGGCCCGGACCCCCGGACGCCTCGTCGGCGTCGAGCCGGGCGTGGGACAGCCCGGAGTAGTCGGCGGGGCCGCCCGCGGAGGCGCGGGCGAGCTCGTCGAACACCACTGCGGGGTCGGTCGGGAAGGCGAGCGACTCGGGCGCGCCGAGGCGGCGCGCCAGCTCGGCGAGGATCCACAGCTCGGAGCGCGCCTCGCCCGGCGCCGCGACGGCGGCCCGACGGCGGATGACGCGCCCCTCGAGCGACGTCATCGTGCCCTCCTCCTCGGCCCACTGGGTCACGGGGAGCACGACGTCGGCCAGGAGCGCCGTCTCGCTCGGGACGAAGTCGCAGACCACCAGGAGGTCGAGGCTTTTCAACCGGTCGATCACCGTGCTCGCGTTGGGCGCACTGACCACGAGGTTGGAGCCGTGCACCAGCAGGGCTCGCGGCCCGGTGGGGGCGCCGAGCGACCTGAGGAGCTGCACCGCGGGCAGCCCCGGGCCCGGCAGCGTCTCGGGGGCGACGCCCCACACGGCGGCGACGTGCGCACGCGCCGCCGGGTCGTCGATCTTGCGGTAGCCCGGGAGCTGGTCGGCCTTCTGCCCGTGCTCGCGGCCGCCCTGCCCGTTGCCCTGTCCGGTGATCGCGCCGTACCCCGACCCGACCCGGCCCGGCAGGCCGAGCGCGAGCGCCAGGTTGATCGACGCGGTCACGGTGGCGGTGCCCTGCGTGGACTGCTCGACGCCGCGGCCGGTCAGCACGTACGCGCCGGCGCCGCCGTGCACGGGAGCGGCGGCGGCCAGCAGCCGGGCCACGCGCCGCAGGTCGGCGGCGGGCACGCCCGAGACGGACTCGACCCGCTCCGGCCACCAGGCGGCGACCGACCGGGCGACGTCGTCGAACCCGGCGGTGCGCTCCTCGAGGTACACCCTGTCGGCGAGCCCTTCCGCGAGCACCACGTGCAGCAGCCCGAGCAGGACCGCGAGGTCCGTGCCGGGCACGGGGGCGAGGTGCACGCCCTCGGCGGGCTGCCCCGAGCCCGGGTCCTCGGCGAGCCGGGCCGTCGCGGACCGCCGCGGGTCGACGACGACGAGCCCGCCCGCCGCCCGTGCCCCGGCGAGGTGCTGCACGGCCGGCGGCATGGTCTCGGCGATGTTCGAGCCGAGGAGCAGCACGGCCTGGGCGCCGCCGAGGTCGGCCAGCGGGAAGGGCAGGCCGCGGTCGACGCCGAACGACCGGTTCATCCCGGCCGCCGCGGACGCCATGCAGAACCGTCCGTTGTAGTCGATGTTCGGCGTGCGCAGCACGGTGCGCGCGAACTTGCCGAGCGCGTACGCCTTCTCGTTGGTCAGCCCGCCGCCGCCGAATACCGCGACCGCCTCCGGCCCGTGCTCCGCGGCGAGGGCGCCGAGCCGGGACGCGACCAGGTCGAGGGCCGCGTCCCAGCTCGTCGGCTCGAGCTCCCCGGAGTCGCCCCGGACCAGCGGGGTGACTATCCGGTCGGACGCCCCGAGCACCGCTGCGGACGTCCACCCCTTCTGGCACAGCCCGCCCCGGTTGGTGGGGAAGTCGCGGGGCTGCACCTCTGGCGTGCTCGGCACAGCTGCGCCCTCGCGCGGTCCTGTCGTGGGACCGGGCGTCAGCGACATCCCGCACTGCAGCGCGCAGTAGGGACAGTGCGAGTCGACCAGGGTTCCGGGGGAGGCGGGCATGTTCAGACCCGTGCCTCGGCCATGGCGCCGCGGCCGTAGACGAACCAGGTCACGAAGGCCATCACGGCGTACACCCCGATGAACAGCCACAGCGCGGGCACGAGCGACCCGGCCAGGGTCGTGGAGAGGGCGAACCCGCGCGGGATGAGGAACCCGCCGAACGCGCCGATCGCGCCGGCGATGCCGATGCACCCGGCGGCGGCCTTCACCGTCCCGCCGCTCGCCCGGAAGACCGCCGGGATCATCCGGTACACGGACCCGTTGCCCATGCCCGTCGCGACGAACAGGACGAGGAACGAGCCGAAGAACATCGCGAAGCTGCCCGTCCCGAGAGCGTAGATCGCGCCCATGGCGCCGAGCGCCATGACGGCGAAGGACCCGAGGGTCACCGCCACGCCGCCGACGCGGTCGGCGAGGATGCCGCCGACCGGCCGAGCGATCGACCCCACGAGCGCGCCCATGAACGCGAGCGGCAGGGCGACCTCCGGGAACTCGCCCTTGAGCAGAGTCGGGAAGGCACCCGCGTAGCCGATGAACGACCCGAACGTTCCGATGTAGATGAAGCTGATGATCCACGTGTGCTTGTCGTGGACCGCGACACCGAACGAGCGCGGGTCCGCCTTGGCCTCGGTGAGGTTGTCCATCCAGCGCCACGCGAGGAACGCGGCGAGCAGGATGAACGGGATGAAGATCAGGCCGGCCCGGTCGAGCGCCACGCCCGCCCCGGTCACGATGACGAGCGGCACCGCGAGCTGCACGGCCGCCGTGCCGATGTTGCCGCCGGCGGCGTTCCAGCCCAGGGCCGCGCCCTTCTCCTTCTCGGGGAAGAAGAAGGAGATGTTCGCCATCGACGAGGCGAAGTTGCCGCCGCCCAGGCCCGCGAGCGCCGCGGCGACGAGCAGGACGGGGAACGGCGTGGTCGGGTCGCCGACCACGAGGATCAGCGCGCCCGTGGGCAGGAGCAGGAGCAGCGCGGACGCGATGGTCCAGTTGCGTCCGCCGAACACGGGGACCGCGAACGTGTAGGGGATGCGGAGGGTCGCGCCGACGAGGCTCGGGACCGAGATGAGCCAGAACATCTGGTCGACGGTCAGGTCGAAGCCGGCGGCGGGCAGCTGCGGCACGACGATCGACCACAGGGCCCAGGCGCCGAAGCCGAGGAACTCGGCGAAGATCGAGAGCACGAGGTTGCGCCGGGCGGTCCGGCGTCCGCCGTCCTCCCAGAGGGTCTTGTCCTCGGGGTCCCAGTGCTCGATCCAGCGTCCGGTGTGGCGCTGCACGAACGACGTGGTCGCGGCGGCCTCCGGCGCGGTGCCGGTGGTGGTCGAGCCGGCGGGCTCGCTCGTGGTGGGGGTCTGGTCGTCGTGCGTTGTCGGAGTGGACACGTTGTCCTCCCTGCGTGGGCGTATGCCCGACGACGCCGGGCGCGCCCGGACCGACAGATGCCGAATCCGGGGCCGGCCCGACGTCGGACCGACAAGTAGGAACCTAGGGAGACGGTGTTTCATCGCCCGGCCAAGAGCAGTTAATCGACCGTAAGGAAGAACGCACAGGGGGCCGGTCCCGGGTGTGAGGGGTTGCTCGCGGCATCTGGGCCGCGGTCCGGTCGCGCGCGCTCGCCCTTGGCCACACGATGGCCGTTTCGACTTTTTCGACTTAGGGTAGAGCCATGTCGACGATCGACGAGAACACGATCACGCCGTCCGTGGCGGACCTGGAGGCACTGACCCAGGTCAGCGAGCTCCTTGCCGGTTCTGGCCACCTGTCGCTCCACACCGAGAGCGGCGATGCCGTGGACCTCCCCGAGCAGCTCCGCCGCCTGCTCGACTCCGCGACCCGGTCCCTACGCACGGGCAGCTCCGTCACGATCGTGGACCGTGCGCGGATGCTCACCACTCAAGAGGCCGCCGATATTCTCGGCGTCTCACGGCCCACGCTGGTCAAGCTGCTGGAGACCGGGGCGATGCCGTTCACGAAGGTGAACACGTACCGCCGCGTGGCGATGGTCGATGTGATCGCGTATCGCGCTGCACAGCGGGCTGAGCGGCAGCGGATCGTCGAGGAGGCAATGCACAACAACGAGATGGAAGACCTTCCGGTCAGCGACGCGGCGCGCGCAGATGCGGTCGCCTATGTGAGCGGCAAGATCGACGAGGACGAGCTCGTCCGGATCACGCGGGCACGGTACGGCCTTGAGTGAGTTCCGCGATCCGTACGTCGACTCCGGCACCGGCATCCTGCGCAATCTCGTTGGCTCCTCCTCCCAAAGTGCGTTGGACGAGGCCGAGGCCGACCTCACCTGGGCGCGTGCGACACAGATCCATACGCGCCAGATCCAAGCCACCAACGACCTCGCAGAACTCTGCGCGATCCATCACCACCTGTTCCAGGACGTTTACGACTGGGCAGGACAGGTCCGCACCGTCGATATCCGCAAGACCGCGGACGGCGCTGAGTTCTTCGTGCCCGCGGCGATGATCGAGCGGTCTGCCGGATATGCCGCGGAGGCGCTACGCGAGGACGGGCTCCTCCGCGGGATGTCTCGTGATCGGCTCATCCAGAGGCTCGCCTTCCACTACGACCAGTTCAACTACCTGCACCCGTTCCGCGAGGGGAACGGGCGCACACAGCGCATCTTCTGGAGCCGCGTGGTGCGGGACGCCGGGTTTTTCCTCGACTGGCGCCCCGTCCAGGGGGAGGTGAACGACGCCGCCTGCCGCGCCGCCGAGGAGCGCGACTTCGACCCTCTGTTCAAGATGTTCGACGAGACCATCTCCGAGAACCCCTGAACCTCTGGCTCCGTTCGGCCAGGACGTCCCAACATTCGACGCCGTCACACCACAGGGGTCAGGACCTCCACGCGGTTGCCCGCGCCGTCGAACGCGTGGAAGCGTTCGTAGCCGTCGAAGGTGTAACGGTCCTTCCAGGTGACCTGGAATCCGAGCTCTTCGAGGCGGGCGCCGATGGACTCGAGGTGCACGACGTCGTCGGCCACGAAGGCGGGGTGCGCCTTGCGGGCGGGAGCGAACGGGTCCTCGACGCCGACGTGGATCTCGGCGACCGTGCGTCCGTCCGCGTCGAAGTCGCGGAACCAGCAGCCGCCTCGCGCCGCGAGGGCCTCGGGCTTCGCGACCTCGGTGAGGCCAAGACCGTCGGCATAGAAGCGGCGGGCGGCGTCCTCCCCGCCGCGGGGGCAGGCGACCTGCACATGGTGAAGCCTCATGGCGCACACCCTCCCCAGCAGATATCTTGATGTCAAGAGATCCCGCGCTCACAGGGATCGACGCCTTACTGTGAGGCAGCGGAAATCCCGTTCGAACGCGGCTCGCCTAGCGTCGTCCCATGGAGTCCAGGTTGCGGAGCGTCACCGAGCACGTCGAGCGCGTGATCGCGCTCGTCTCGCCGCTGCCCGTGGTCTCGCTGGATCTCGCGGACGCCGACGGCTCGATCCTCGCCGAGGACCTGCACGCCCTGGTCTCCGTGCCGCCCTTCGACAGTGCCGCGATGGACGGGTACGCCGTGCGGCTGGCGGACCTCCCGTCCGGTGGCGGGCCGGTGACGCTCCAGGTGACGGGCGACGTCGCCGCCGGTCCGAGTCAGGTGACCGGTATCGGGCCGGGGCAGGCCGTCCGGATCATGACCGGCGCCCCGCTCCCGCCCGGAGCGGACGCCGTGGTCCCCGTGGAGCACACCTCGACCCGCCGGTTCGTCGCCGGCGCACCCCGTGCGGAAGGCTCGGTCACGCTCGCCCGCCGGCCGCGGCCGCATGTCCGGGCCGCGGGCGAGGACGTCCGCCGGGGCGAGCTCCTCGCACGCGCCGGGACCGAGGTGACGGCGGCCATGGTGGGCGCGCTGGCCGCCTCGGGCACGGTACGCGTTCCCGTCCGACGCCGGCCGCTGGTAGCCGTCATCTCCACCGGCTCCGAGCTGGTGCCGGTCGGCGGCGCCCTCGGGCCGGGGCAGATCACGGACTCCAACGGGCCGATGCTCGCTGCGGCGGTGCGCGCGGCCGGGGCCGACGTCGTCCGGCTCGGGCCGGTCTCCGACGATCCGGCGGCCCTGCGCGCGGCGCTCGACGCCGCGGTGCGCGACACTGCAACGCCCGACGCCGCTGTGCGTGACACCGAAATGCGCAAGACCGAAGTGCGCGAGACCGAAGTGCGTGGTGCCCCGGGGGTGGGCGGCGGAGCCGGTGTCGACCTGATCGTGACCGCGGGCGGCGTGTCGGCAGGCGCGGCGGACGTGGTGCGGGAGGTCCTTGCGGCGCCGTCGGCCGGCCGCGATGCTGCCGCGACGGACGTCGACGTCGCCACCGTCGCCATGTCCCCCGGCAAGCCGCAGGCGCTGGCGCGCTGGCGCGGTGTGCCGTGGCTCGCGCTGCCGGGCAACCCGGTGGGCGCGTACGCGTCGTTCGAGCTGTTCGGCCGCCCCGCGATCGGCCGGCTCCGGGGCGCGACCCTCTCGGGGAAAGACCATCTCTCCGGACTGTGTTGCTCTGCGTCGACATCGTCTACGCAGAGCAACACACTCCGCTCGGTAACACTGGCTGCCGCGGCCGGCTGGTCCTGCTCGCCCGGACGCCTGCTCATCGTCCCGGTCCGCCTGGTCCCCCTGCCCGACGAGAGCCCGGCGGACAACAGCGCCGCCGGCCGCGTCGGCGTTGCGCCCACAGGCTCGCACCACGCCCTGTCCGCGCTCGCCGCCGCCGACGGCCTGGCCCTCGTCCCACCCGACGTCGAGAAGGTGCGCGCCGGCGACCTGGTCCAGGTGCTGATGCTGCGATGACCGCGCGGAAGCCCGAGATCGCTTACGACGCCGTCGTGCTGGCCGGCGGCCGGTCCGCCCGGCTGGACGGCACGTCCAAGGCGGGTCTTGTCGTCGACGGCACGCGGCTGCTCGACCGCGCCCTCGCGGCGAGCGCGCGGGCCCGCCGAGCCGTGGTGGTGGGCCCGCCGGAGCTGGCTGACGCGCTCCCGGTCCCCGGCCCGACGTCGGGCTATGCCGGGCCCACACCCGGCCTCACCAGGGAGGACCCGCCGTTCGGCGGGCCGGTCGCGGGCCTCGCCGCCGGGCTGCGCGCCCTGCCGGACCCGGGCGCACCGTGGGTGCTGCTCCTCGCCGTGGACGTGCCGCGCGCGGCCAGGGCGGTCACGCTCCTGGAGCGGGCAGTTTCACGTGAACCGGTGGACGGCGCCTACCTGGTGCGCGACCGGCGTGCTCAGTGGCTGGTCGGGCTGTACCGCCGCGCGGCCCTCGACGCCGCTCTCGACGGGATCGAGACGGACGGGGCGCCGATGAAGCGCCTGGTCGGCGCGCTCCGCTGCGCCGAGGTCCCGGACCCGGCAGGCTGGAGCGACGACATCGACACCCCCGCCGACGCGGCGCGCCTCGGCGCGCGCGTCGTCGGCGGGGAATTCTGACCGAGACCGCTGACGGCGAGAACCCCGAAAGGACGCGAGATGGCAGACCTCGACAGCTGGGTGCAGGCCCTGGAGGCCGAGCTCGGCCTTCCCCCGGGGACGGTCGACGTCGGAGCGGTCCTCGACCTCGCTCGCGACGCCGCGCACGCCGTCGCCCGCCCGGCCGCGCCGGTCACCACCTACGCCGTCGGGTACGCGGCCGGCCTTGCTGCGGCGGGGGTCGCCGCGACGGCGGGCGATGCGCCGGCGGGCGATGCGCCGGGCGCCGCGGAGGATGCCGTGGACAAGGCGACCGCCCTCGCGGCTCGCTGGGTCACTGACTGACCGGCGCGGCGTCGCCGTCGGCCAGGGTGCTCGCCGACCGAGCCGAACGCTGCGCGATCGTCGCGCAACTCGCCCCGACAACGAGCACCGCCGCGGTCGTACCCAGCGCCCAGGCCAGGCCAGATGCCAGGTAGATGCCACCGATCGCGGCGATCGCCACCGTCTGCGCAACGAGCGGACCTGTGGTGTTGAGCGCCGAGAACGCGGACGCCATCCTGGGCGGCACCAGGTCGGACAGTCCCGCGATCAACGGGCTGTACCCGGCCGCGTGCCCCGCCCCCGCCAGCACGAGGAGCGGAGTGAGACTCCACGGTGACGCCCCGGTCGCGACCACGGCCAGGACGACAGCCAGCACGATCGGCCCGACCAATGGCAGCACGCGCACGACGCGTTCCGGCATCCGCGCCCAAGCCAGGCTGATGGTCCCGAACCCGATCGTGTACGGGAGAAAGGCGAGCCCCGCAGCGAGCGGCGTCCAGCCCAGGCCGTCCTGGGTGTGCAGTGTGAACGTGAACAGGAAGGCCGCGTAGCAGCCCATCACCACGGCGCACGCGAGCAGGCCCGGCTTCATTCCCCGCGGACGCAGGACCTCCAGATCGAGCAGGGGAGACCCTGCCCGCGCCTGGTGCCGCACGAACCACACGAGGAGGACGACCGATGCGCCCAGGGCGAGCCACGTCCACCACGGCCAGCCGGCCTCCCGGCCCAGCGTCAGTGGCGTCGTCAAGGCAGCCATGCCGAGCGCAAGGACGACGATCCCGAACGGGTCGAACTGGCGGACCCGAACCCGACCGGTCCGCTCCCCGGCGGCGGTCGGCGCCGGCACCCGGCCCACCGCTGCGAGCAGCAGCACGCCCACCGGCACGTTGACGAGGAACACCGGCCGCCACGACAGCCCGAACAGGTCCGCCGACACCAGGAGCCCTCCGAGAAGCTGGCCCAGCGCAACGCCCAGGGCCAGCACCATGGAGTAGACGCCGACGGCGCGGCGTCGCTCGGCGCCCTGGAAGTGGTGCTGGATCAGGGAGAACACCTGCGGGATCAGCAGCGCCGCCCCGGCCCCTTGGAGCGCACGGGCCGCGACCAGGACGACCGCCGTCGGCGCAAGACCGCAGGCGAGCGACGCGACGGTGAAGAACCCGAGCCCCCACTGGAACGCCCGGCGGTGCCCGAACAGGTCACCGACCCGCGCCCCGGTGACAATGAGGCTCGCGAGCACCAGCAGGTACACCGAGAGCACGAGCTGCTGCATCGCGCCCGTCGCGCCGAGGTCCCGCTGGATCGCCGGCAGTGCGACGTTCGCGATGGAGCCGTCCATCGATGCCATGGTCTGGGCGGTGAGGAGCACCGTCAGGAGCAAGGGTTTTCGCATGGCCACAAGGATCCGACGGCGGCGCGCGCCGGTCTTGAACATCCTTGCTCGGCGTCCGGCTTGGGCCAGGTGGGCTGGAGTGTCGGTGACCCGGCCTACGGTGGGGTCGTGCGCCGCTCAACACCCGTCCTCACTACGCCCGAGTACTCGGTGCGGGTGGTGGCGTGCTCGGACGACCACCGGGGGTGGTCCGCGGCCGAGCCGCCCGACACGTTCGGGCTCGTCCTGCCCCGCCGAGGGCACTTTCGGCTGGTGAACGGCGGCGTCGAGCAGTCCGTGGACGTGACGCAGGGCTACGCCCAGATTCCCGGCCTGGACCAGCGCTTCGCGCATCCGTCCGGCGGCGACGTGTGCACGTTCGTCTCGGTGGGTGCCACGCTCTGGCGGGAGATAGTCGGAGACCGGCCCGCGCCCACCACCGTGCGGGTCGACGGCGCCACGGAGCTGGCCCACCGGCTCCTGCTCCGGACGGCGCTCGACGCGGCGGACCCCGCCGAACGCCTGGTCCGTACGGTGGCGACCGCTGCCCATACCTCGGCGTCGGACGTCCCCCGCGCGACAGCCCGGACGCCGTCCGCCCGCGCTGCACGGGCGCGACTGGCCGCGCACGCGCGCGAGGCGGTCCTGGACGACGTCCCCTCGTCACGCGACCTGGTGAGCCTGGCCCGCGCCCTGGGGGTCTCGCCCGCCCACCTCAGCCGGGTGTTCCATGCGGAGACCGGCAGCAGCCTGACCCGGTTCCGCAACCGGGTAAGGCTGAGCCGGGTACTGGCCAGGCTCGAGGCGGGCGACGCCGATCTGGCCGCGATCGCCGGAGACCTGGGTTTCGCCGACCAGGCGCACCTGACCCGTGCCGTCCAGGCGACGCTCGGCACGACGCCGGCACGAGTGCGCCGCGCGCTCGGCGCACTGGCCGCCTGAGCCATCCCCGTATAGACGTCTTCCGTCTCAGAGACTCGGACGGGCGCCACGATCGCCACCATCTGGCGCTGAGCGAGCGGCGCTGGATCGACTGTCGGTGGTGCCGCCTATCGTGTGGCGCATGGCCCAGAACAGCCTTCAGTTCGCGGTGATCCCCACGGCGATCGGCGAGTGCGCGCTCGTCTGGAACGAGGACGCGGAGATCGTCGGATCCGCACTCCCCCACGGCAGCGCCGACCAGGTGCGGGGCGCGGTGCGCGGCTGGTACCCGGGCGCCGTCGAGGCCTCGCCCGCCCCGGTGGCGCCGGCGGTCGCCGCGCTGACGCGGCTGCTCGCCGACGGCGTCGGGGACCTCGGGGAGATTCCCTTGAACATGAGCGCCCTCCCCGACTTCGACCGCCGCGTGTACGAGGTGGTTCGCGCCATCCCGCCCGGCGAGACCCGCACCTACGGCGAGGTCGCTGCCGAGCTGGGTACGCCCGGAGCGGCGCAGGCCGTGGGTCAGGCGATGGGCCGCAACCCGTTCCCGCCGATCGTGCCATGCCACCGGGTGCTGGCCGCGGGCCGCCGCATCGGCGGATTCTCCGCTCGCGGGGGCCCGCGCACCAAGCTCCGCATGCTGGAGACAGAGGGCGTCTACCTGGAGCAGCCCACGCTCTTCGACCTCTGAGCCCTCGCGGACCGCTCAACGGATCGCGCTGGTCAGCGGACCGTGCACGACCGGCGCGGCGCGGCGAATTTCATCCCATCCACAACTTTATGGTGATCCCGCGCGTCTATGACTTGCCGACCCATAGCGGGTCGAACACATCTGAGGAGCAAATATCAGCATGCGCAGGAGATTCGTCGTTCGTTCGTCAGCGGTCACGGGCGCACTGGCCCTGGCGCTGGCCGGTGCCATCGCGGCAAGCCCGGCCGACGCCTCGACCCCGGACTCGAAGCAGGTTCCGCCGAAGGTGCCGACGTCAGTCGGGTACGGCGGCGCGGTCAGCTCGCTCGACCCGGTCGTCTCCGAGGTGGGCCTGAACGTGCTGAAGAAGGGTGGCAACGCCACCGACGCCGCGGTCGCGATGGCGGCGGCGATCGGGGTGACCGACCCGTACAGCGCAGGAATCGGCGGCGGCGGGTTCTTCGTGCACTACGACGCCGCGACCGGCGAGGTCGAGACCATCGACGGGCGCGAGACGGCGCCCGCGGCGATGGAGCACGACGCGTTCATCGACCCGGCGACCGGAAAGCCGTACCCGTTCACCCCGGACCTGGTCACCGGCGGCGTCAGCGTCGGCGTCCCGGGAACGCCTGCCACGTGGGAGCGCGCGCTGGAGCTGTGGGGCACGACGTCGCTGAGCCAGGCGCTGCGCCCGGCGACGACCGTCGCGGAGGAGGGCTTCGTCGTCGACCAGCTCTTCCACGACCAGACCGTGATCAACCAGGAGCGCTTCGAGGCGATCACCTCCACGAGCGAGCTGTTCCTGCCCGGTGGCGAGGCGCCGGCGGTCGGGTCGGTGTTCCGCAACCCTGAGCTCGCGGCGACGTACCGGATGCTCGCTGACGGGGGCATGGACGCGTTCTACGAGGGGGCGCTCGCCCAGGAGATCGCGGACGTGGTGCAGGCGCCGCCGGTCGCGACCGGCACGGAGCTCCCGGTGCCGGTCGGCTCGATGACCACCGAGGACCTCGCGTCGTACGAGGTCGTGGACCGGGATCCGGCGGTCGTCTCGTACCGCGGGTACGACGTCTACGGGATGGCGCCGCCGGCGTCGGGCGGGGCCACCGTGGGCGAGGCGCTGAACATCCTGGAGCAGTTCGACCTGGAGTCTCTGGACGAGCCGGCCGTGATGCACCACTACATCGAGGCGAGTGCCCTGGCGTATGCGGACCGGGCCGCCTACCTGGGCGACAGCGACTTCGTGGACGTGCCGCTGGCCGGGCTCCTGGACGACACCTACGCAAAGGAGCGGGCGTGCCTGATCAACCCGTCGGCAGCGGCCCCCAGGCCGGTGGCGGCAGGTGACGCCAGGTCGTACGACGGCGTGTGCGGCGAACCCGCCGCGCCCGGCACCGAGCCCGAGGACACGGAGAGCACGTCGACCACGAACCTCACGGCGGTGGACCGGTGGGGCAACGTAGTCGAGTACACGCTGACGATCGAGCAGATCGGCGGGTCGGGGATCGTGGTGCCCGGACGCGGATTCCTGCTGAACAACGAGCTCACGGACTTCAGCCTCGTGTACGACGCCGCCGACCCGAACCGGATCGAGGCGGGCAAGCGCCCGCGCTCGTCCATGTCGCCGACGATCGTGCTGGAGGACGGGCGTCCGGTGCTCGCGCTCGGGTCGCCGGGCGGGTCGTTCATCATCACGACGGTCCTGCAGATGCTGATCCACCGGATCGACCTGGGCATGACCATCGAGGAGGCGATCGCCGCACCGCGGGCGACGCCGCAGACCTCGACGAGCACGCTGGCGGAGCAGGCCTTCGTCGACAGGTACGGCACGGCGCTTGCCGGGTACGGGCAGGCGTTCAGGCCGTACAGCGCGGCGCTCGGGGCGGCTACCGCCATCGAGATCGGTCCCGGTGGCCTGCTCACCGCCGTAGCGGAGCCGACTCGGCTCGGCGGCGGGTCGGCCCGCGTGGTGTGGCCTACGGGAGAGTGACCTGATCCCGATGACGGGGCATTGACCTGATCGAGCGTTCGGTGCGCCGATGGCGCGCCGGACGCTCGATCTGTCTGGGGCAGCTCACGGTCGTCGGACCTGTGAGCTGCCCCAGGTTCGTTCAGCGGATCACGCTGGTCAGCGGGCTGGTAACGGTCTTGGTCACGTAGCCCGGCTTTGAACCGGTGACCACGACGGCGATCCGCTTGCCCTTCGCGGAAGCCGGCACCTTGAACCAGTAGTCCGTCGCGCCCGTGACTGCGACGCCGCCGACCTTCCACTGGTACTTCACCGTGGACGGCTGCGGCGTCCACGTGCCGCGCACCGCCTTGAGCGTAGAACCCACCTTCGCGGTCCCCGTGATCGTCGGGCGCGGCGCGACGAACGCCCCAGCCTTCACCGTTGTCGTCGACGGGCTCACTGCGGTCTTGGTCGTGTACCCGGTCTTCGAACCGGTGATCGCGACCGTGACCCGCTTGCCCTTGGCCGACGCCGGGACCGTCCAGGTCCGCGACGTCGCACCCGAAACAGCTTGGCCGTCGAGGCGCCACTGGTACTTGACCGTCGTGGGCGTCGGGGTCCAGGTCCACCGCATCGCGGTGAGGGTCTGACCGACCTGGGCGGTGCCGGAGATCGACGGGAGCCGCGAGATGGAGAACACCAGCGGCGTGACCGTCACGGTCCGCTGCGTGCTCCATGCCGGGGCATTCGAGAACGCCTGGTACGTGAATGTCAGCGCCTTGGTTCCCGCGCCCAGCGCCTGACCGTCGAGCTCCAGCTCCTCCGTGCGTTCGTCAAAAGCCGCACTGCCGACCACGGTGGAGCCGGACCTGACCGTCACGGTCCCGTACGGGGTGGCCGCGTCATCGCTGAGCGTCACCGAGGCGGTGACGACGTCCCCGAACGTGTACGACGTCGGACCGGTCACGGTGATCGCCGGGGGCGGCGGAACTGGGGCATTGAACGAGACGTAGAACTCGAAGATGACCTGCGCGCTGACATTGCCCGCCTTGTCGATCGCGTCGATCGACAGGTAGTTCAGGCCCGTTCTGGTGGGCGCGATGTTCAGGACCGTGTTCTCGGTCGCAACGATCTCGTTCGACGGGATCTGTGTATTGACGCCGTACCGGTACCTCGTGACGTCGTCCGACGAGCTCGTCAACAGGAACGAACCTGGCACTCCGAGGCCGCCCCGCACGGTTCTTTCGAGGTAAACCGCCTGGCCACCCACCAAGGGCATGATGATCGGGGCGGCGGGAGCGCTGATGTCGACGGCGAACGTGCACGATGCGATCGGGCCAGCCAGGCCGCCGTCGTCCGTTCCGAACACAGACCACACGTAGCGAGCGCCGTTCTCCAGAATCCCCGACGACACCGAAAGACTGTGTCGGTCCGCGTGCGAGGACGACTCCGACCCCTCCCAGAGCACGTCGTCGGGCGCATCCGCTCGAGCAACCCGGAATGTGGCGGTGACTGGAGCGCTCTCGTCAGGATTACTTGCCGGATCAGGGTCAGTGATGTCTGCCGACAGACGAGGCGTCGTGGTACGCATGACTCGCTCGGCAGAACATGCCTGCCCCCAGCCCAGGTCGGCACTGCCGATCATCAGGTCGGTCGGCGTCAGCGGCGCCCTGTTGAAACGGATGATCAGGGTCGCGCTCGGCTTGAAGGAGGTCCAGCCGCACGCCATGCACGTCTCGTCCGCTGCCCGGACGCCGACCGTCACCGATGACCGGTCGTCCCGCACCGCATTGACCGCGAGCTGCGTCGCGTCGAAGTCGAAGTAGCCGGTGTAGCCGGGGGACTGCTCGCACGCCGGTGCGTAGAACGTGATGTCGCCGGCACGACGGTCCGCCGTCCAGGCCGACGTGCTCGACCAGCCCGTGCTGGCCGAGATCCGCGGGATGTCATAGAGGTCAAGGGTGCTCGGCGTGCAGTCCACGTTGTCGAGCCATGCCACGTTGGAGTTCAGGATGAGCTCGGCCGACGTGATGTCCCCCGGCGCAAGATCTTCGAGGATCCCGATGCCGTCGAACTGCCAGGCAAGCCGTTGGACGCCTGCGGCGTCGCACCCCTCGGCGTACTCGGCGGGGTCGCAGTAGCCGACCCACCGGGTGCCCGTCCAGCCGTAGTCGCCCCCGGATGCTCGGTTGAGAGCGGTGCGCGCCGCTGCCCCTGTCGTGACGTAGGGGTCAAGGCCAGAGGCCTCGATCCGCATCTCCCCGTCGGGCTCGGCGAAGAGCCGCGCACCGTCCCCGGTGGCGCCCATCACCTCGACGTCCTTGTCGCACGCCTCGGCGAGCGACACCGCCTCCGCCTCGCCCCAGACCGTGATGCCGCAGTCGACCTCGGGCGATGGCGTCGTCTCCGCGGACGCCGCCACCGTGGCAGGCGCGACAAACGCCCCGAACAACATCCCTGCCACTGTGGCTCCGGCAATCAGGGAGCGTTTCATCAAGTCCTCCTGCGGCAACCGCTTGAACTGGTGTGACGGCGTGAACCTACCTGCGCCGTGGCGCGCCACTCAGCCATTTCGCGGGTGAACTCTCCGGACTTGAGCAAGTCGATACCGATCACCCTGAGCAGCCTGACCACGCCTTGAGAGACACCCCGAGTGCGACACTGTCCTGCGTGCCCGACGTCTCCACCCACCCCCTCCTCGACGTGCTCCTCGCCGGTGGCGCGCGCGCCGAGCGGCTGACGGCGTCGCGCGTCTTCCCGGAGCGCAAGGCCGAGCACGCGGACTGGCCCGCCTGGGCCGACGCGACGGTGGTGCAGGGGTACCGGAAGCTCGGCGTCGAGCGGCCTTGGACCCACCAGGCAGTGGCCGCCGACCTCGTCCACCAGGGCCGGCACACCGCCCTGGCCACGTCGACGGGTTCGGGCAAGTCGCTCGCGTTCTGGCTGCCCGCGCTGTCCGCGGTCCGGACCGCCGCTGCCGCCGCCACGCTCGACCCGGGGAACATCCAGTCGGCGCATGTCCGCCCCACGACCATCTATCTCAGCCCCACCAAGGCCCTGGCCGCGGACCAGCTCAGCGGGCTCGAACGCCTTCTCGACGCGGCCGGCACGCGGGATGTCCGCGTCGCCACGTGCGACGGCGACACCTCCCGCGAGGAACGCTCCTGGGTGCAGGACCACGCCGACGTCGTCCTCACCAACCCCGACTTTCTCCACTACGCCCTGCTGCCGAACCATCGCCGCTGGTCACGGCTGCTGAAGGGGCTGCGGTACGTCGTCGTCGACGAGGGGCACGCCTACCGCGGCGTCTTCGGCGCGCACGTCTCCCTGGTGCTGCGCCGGCTGGCGCGCCTCGCGGCGCGGTACGGGGAGGGTTCGCCCACCTTCGTCGTCGCCTCGGCGACGACGGCCGAGCCCGCCGTCAGCGCGGCCCGCCTCATCGGCATCCCGCCCGACGACGTCGCCGCCGTCACGGAGGACGCCTCCCCCTCCGGACGCCGCACCGTGGTGCTGTGGCAGCCGCCCGAGATCATGGGCTGGCGACCGCGTGCTGACGGTGACTCCGCCGAGGTCGGCAGTTCGCATCGAGATCGGTCCAGCGATGAGCCGAACTCGATGCAACGAGCCGATCTCGCCGGACCGGATCCCTGGGCCCTAGCCGCTGCCGAGCCGGAGCCGGAGACCGAGGCCGTCGCCACCGAGGCCCCGCCGGAGCACCCCCGCAGGTCGGCGACCGCCGAGGTCGCCGACCTGCTCGCCGACCTCGCCGCGGCCGGCGCCCGCAGCCTCGCGTTCACCCGGTCCCGCCGAGGCGCGGAGTCCGTGGCGCAGCAGGCCCGCGACCATCTGCGCCACGCCCCCGACGCCGCCCGCCGGATCGCGGCCTACCGCGGCGGCTATCTCCCGGAGGAGCGCCGCGAGCTGGAGCAGGCCCTCCGCACGGGCGGCCTGCTCGGCCTGGCGACGACCAACGCGCTCGAGCTCGGTGTGGACATCTCCGGCCTGGACGCGGTGCTCATCGCCGGGTGGCCGGGCACGCGCATGTCGCTGTGGCAGCAGGCAGGCCGCGCCGGGCGCGCGGGCGCGGACGGCCTGGTCGCGTTCGTCGCGCGCGAGGACCCGCTCGACACCTACCTCGTGACCCACCCCGAGGCGGTGTTCGACGCCCCGCTCGAGGCCACGGTGTTCGACCCCGCGAACCCCCACGTGCTGGCGCCGCACCTGTGCGCGGCGGCCCAGGAGGCGCCGCTGCGGACCGAGGACCTCGCGGCGTTCGGCGATCCTGTCCACGTGCGCGGGATCCTGGACGTGCTGGTCGCCCGGGGTGCGCTCCGGCGTCGGACATCCGGGTGGTACTGGACCCACCACCAGGCCGCCGCTGGCCTCACGGACCTGCGCGGCGCGGGTGGGTCGCCGGTGCGCGTCGTGGAGCAGGGGACGGGCCGGATGCTCGGGACGGTCGACGCGGCGTCCGCGGACGGCCAGGTGCACGACGGTGCCGTCTACGTACACCAGGGCACCACCTACGTGGTGACGTATCTCGACCTGACCGACCACACCGCCGTCGTGCAGCGGCGAAAGCTCGACTACGGGACGTGGTCTCGCTCGGTCATGTCGGTGGCGATCGAGGGCTGGGACGACTCCGAAGGGCCCGACGGGGGCGAGGACGGCCCGGGCCACGACCTGGTCACCCGGGAGTGGGGGCCCGTGACGTGGGGCCTCGGGTCGGTCGAGGTGACGTCGCAGGTGGTGAGCTTCCAGCGGCGTCGTGTGCCGGACATGCAGGTGCTGGGGACGGAGCAGCTCGAGCTGCCCGAGCACACGCTCGGCACCGTCGCGGTGTGGTGGTCGGTACCGGAGTTCGTGCTGCGCGCCGCGGACATCTCCCCCGAGCAGGCGCCGGGTGCGCTGCACGCCGCGGAGCACGCGTCGATCGGGCTGCTGCCCCTGCTGGCGACGTGCGACCGCTGGGACCTCGGCGGGGTGTCGACCGAGCTGCACCCCGACACCGGCGAGGCCACGGTGTTCGTCTACGACGCCTACCCCGGCGGAGCGGGCTTCGCGGAGCGGGCCTACGACCTGGGCGCGACGTGGCTCCGGGCCACCCGAGACGCGATCGAGGCCTGCCCCTGTGCCGACGGGTGCCCGGCATGCGTGCAGTCCCCGAAGTGCGGCTCGTACAACGCGCCGCTCGACAAGGCCGCGGCCGTACGGCTCCTGGACGCGGTGCTGTCCCACGTCCCCCAGGGCACGCCCGACGGCGGAGCGCGCGGCTAGGTCTTGGTTGTGGGCGCGACCATGGCGCCTAAGTCGGACATACAGTCGCAACGGTCGCGCCCACAACCGAGATCTACTCGCCCAGGCGTTTGAACGGGCTCGTCGAGAACACGACCTCGACGGCGACGCCGAAGTACTCCGCTATCCGCAGCGCGAGGTACAGCGACGGGCTGTACTCGCCGCGCTCGAGGTACCCGACGGTCTGGTAGTGCACCCCGAGTGCCTCCGACAGCTCACGCCGCGAGATGCCCCGTTCGGCACGCAGCATCGCAATGCGGTTGTGGACGACGTCGGGCTGCTCCCCCACCAACTCAGTACCCCTTGGTCATGTAGCGCTCCCGCGCCGCCGCCACTGTGGAACCCGACTCCCTGCGGGCCATCCTGCGAAGCACGATCGGCGCGAGCACCATACCCACGACTGCCCAGACGCCGAGCACCCCGAACATCTCGAGAGTGCGCCACGACCCGCCGATCTCCGCGGCGGCCATGCTCTCCGGGAGCATCGCCGACCGGGCGCCGAGCCCGAGCCAGTAGTACGGGAACGCCTGACCCACCCACTGGAGCCACTCGGGAAGTGCGGTGATCGGGTAGAAGATGCCGGACGGGACGATCAGGAGCATCGACCCCAGGAACAGCAGCCCCGTCTGCGAAGAGGTCTTGAGCAGCGACCCGAGCGCGACGCTGATCGGGACGGTGGCAACCATGCCGACCAGGAAGATCAGTGTCAGCAGGAGCCAGGTACGGGCGTCCAGCCGCAGGTCGCCGGCGACCATGACCCCGGGGATGACCATCACGATCAGGCTCACCAGCGTGGTCAGCGCGAACATCAGGATCTTGCCGACCAGGTAGCCGATCATCCCGTTGGGCGTCGCCTTCGCCCGGAGCAGTGTCCCGTCCTCCCGGTCCACGGCGATCGTGCTGGCGGGCCCGGTCAGCCCGCCGAACGCGATCCCCATGCCGACGAGGCTCGGCAGCACCATGGCCCCCAGCGCGAAGTCGGTGCCCGGCACCGTGCTGCCCCGCATGAACAGCAGAACCACGGCGTAGATGACGGGGAACGCCAGGATCCAGACGAGGTCGCCCGGCTCCTTGATCGAGTACTTGGTCTCGAGCCAGCCCCGGGTGAGCCCGGCCCGCACGGCCGCCCAGCGTGCCTCCGGCTGCGTGGTCGTGGTCATGACTGCACCTCCTCTGTCTGCTCGGTCCGATCGGTCTGCTGTGCTTGGTCCGTCTCGGCCCGGTGGACGAGCGACATGTAGGTGTCCTCGAGGCTGGCCCGCTTGACCTCCAGCTCGGTGACGCCGAGGTCGCCGGTCAGCAGCTGACGGACGAACCCGGTGGGGTCACCCTCCGTCACGGCGTGCACGTGCCGGCGCCCCTCGGACGTCCAGCGCACCTCCGCCTGGGTGGTCAGCTCGCGCGCCAGCTGGTCCGCGGAACCGTTGGCGATGATCGTGCCCTCGTCGAGCACCAGGATCCGGTCGGCCAGCTTCTCGGCCTCGTCCAGGTCGTGCGTCGTGAGCAGGACCGTCGTGTTCTCGAAGTCCGCCAGGCGGTGCACCAGGTCGTGGAACTCCCGCCGGGCATGCGGGTCGAAACCCGCCGTCGGCTCGTCGAGGAACACGAGCTCCGGCCGCCCGACGATGCCGATCGCCACGTCCAGGCGCCGCCGCTGACCGCCCGACAGCGTCATCACCTTGGCGTTCGCGAGCTCCGCTAGGCCCACGACCTTGATCAGCTCGTCCACGTCCCACGGCCGCGAGACCTCCGCGGTCGCGTACGGGCGGTAGAACCGCGCGAGGTACCCGAGCAGGTCCCGCACCCGCCACCGGCCGTGGTCCCGCCAGGACTGGAGCACGACGCCCAGCCGCGCGCGCCATGCCTCACCGCCGTGCGCCGGGTCTTCCCCGAGCACCGAGACCTCACCTGCCGACCGCATGCGGAAGCCCTCGAGGATCTCGATGGTGGTGGTCTTGCCCGCGCCGTTGGGGCCGAGCAGGGCGAGAACCTCACCCCGGAGCGCCGCGAACGACACCCCCGTGAGCACGTCCTTCGTCCCGTACCGCATCCGTAGGTCACGCACGTCGAGCGCAACGTCGCCCGACGGCGAAAGCGCATCCTGAGCGCTCATCGCATCCTCCGTACTATCCATAGCAGGAATACTACGAGGCGTATGGAAGCCATGTCATCCCATTTCTGATCCGTTCTCCGGCGGCGCACCGACCCGCGGCCCGGCTCGCGCGGACGCCCGCGCCTGACCCAGGGCGCTACCGAGCTCCCCGCCCGGCCCGGCGGCTGCACGTGTCGCCACTACCCGCACCACACCTCCGCCGAGCACCTCGCACGACGCGATCTCGGCACCGTTGCGCGCCACGACCGCGCCCGCCGTCCCGCACGGGTCGAAGCCGTCACGCAGGGCGGTGGCGCCGGCGAGGGCGCCGAGGTCCGCCGCTGCCTGTGTCGCGCCGCGGACGTTCTGGGCGGTGCCGAGCGCCGCGATCCCGAGGGCGAGCAGCAGCGTCGCGGCGACGATCCCGAGCACCAGGACGGTGCCCGCGCCACGTTCCGGATCACGCCACCTGGCGCTCATGGCTCCACCCAGGCAACCGCCGTGCCGGTGGCTCGCAGCGGCCCGGCCAGCCAGCCGCCCGCGACCGGCCGCGTAACCGTCACGCGGGCCCACTCGCCCTCGTGAGCGACCGACACCTCGGCCTCGGGCCCTCCGACCCGCGTCACCGCGGCTGCCACCGCCGGCCCCTGCTCCCCGATCGCCACCGCCCGCGCCCCCGCACGGGCCGCGTCCAGGGCACGCATCTGCGCCGTGGACGCGGCCGCGAGGGTGAGCACGGCGACGAGCACGAGGACCACGACGGGCAGCCCGATGGCCAGCTCCGCCGTGACCGTGCCCCGTTCCGACTCACGCTCCGCCATGGGTCAGCCGATCGAGAGCGCCGAGTGGATCAGCGACGTGAGCATCCCCTTCACGTCACCCCCCTTGAGGACCACCATCAGCGCGCCCGCGAAGCCGGCCGCGGCGAGCGTCGCGATCGCGTATTCGGCGGTAGCCAGCCCTCTCTCCGACTCGCGCCCGTCGACCTCCGCCTGCGACCGGTCCTCCGGTTCGGGGCAGGCCACCGCCGTCGTCATCGTCATGTCTCCTCCTTCTCCAGCCCGTGTCCGGGCATCCGGCCCGCACGCGGGCACCCTGTACGGCCCGCCGCAGCAGGCCCCGTCCGCCGTGCGGCGGACGGCATCGACGCACGCGAGCGCGCCGAAGTCCTCTTTCCTGCCCGACGCCGACTGCCCGACGCCGGTCACCGGGACCTCTGGGGCCCCCAGGCGAGTCCCGGCTCAGCCCGTGAGCAGGTCGATCCCCAGCGCCAGCAGCACCGGGACCAGGCCCACCAGCACGAACGCCGGCAGGTAGCAGACGCCGAGCGGAAGCACGAGCCGCACCCCGAGCCGGGCGGCCGCCGTCCGCGCCGCGGAGCTCCGGACGTGCCGCACCTCCTCACCGGCGGCGCGGAGCGCTTCCCCCGGTGCGGCACCGTCCAGCCAGGCGCCGCGCAGCGCGCGGACCATCGGGTCGAGCACTGCCGGGGCGTACGCCCACGCCCGGTCCCACGTGGCGCCGAGCACCAGGGCGTGCGCCGCCCGGGTGAGCACCTCGCCGTCGGGCCCGCCGACCGCGGCGCCCGTCGCCTCGAGCGCGCGCGGCACACCCGCACCGGCCCGCATGGCGCCAGCCACGAGCTCCAGCACCACCTGGACGTCCACGCCAGCCCGGTCGGCGCCGCGGGCGGCGCCCACCAGCCGGTCCGACCAGACCCGTCCGGCAACGAGCAGCACCAGGCCGGCGCCCACCGCGGCCGTGCCGACACCACCGTCCGTCGCGGTGGCCACCGGGTCGGCACCGAGGGCCCACCCGAGGAACCCGCCGGCGATCGGCAACCACATGAGCAGCCGCCCCGTCGTCCGCGGACCGGCGAGCGCCGCGTCTCGTTCGGCTCGCGCCTCGGCCTCCGCGACGAGCGTTCCGGCGACCTGCTCCAGGACCCGCCCGAGCGGCGCCCCGACGTCGAGCGCGAGCCTGGTCGCGGCGACCACCGCTTCCGCGTGCCGGACGCCGAGCACCCGGGCGAGCGCTGCGATATCGGGCACGCCGGCGAGGTCTACTTCGACGCCGACCGCGCGCGACCACGCCGCACCGGGTGGCGACCCTGCCCTGAGAAGGGCGACGACCTGCAGCACGACCACGCGGACGTCACCGCCGGGACCTCGTCCGGCCGGTCGCTTGCGACCCCGCCCAGCCTCAGCCGCCCCGACCGACACCGCCGCGGCACCTGGAGCAACACCCGGAGCGCGGCTAGAGACAGGACCGGGACCGGAAGGAGCCAGCACGTCCCGCAACCGACGACCACCGCGCGCCAGCACCAGCCAGGCACCGACGACGACGAGCAGGCCCACACCGAGCGACTCCGCGACTCTCACCACGGCCCGTACCTCCCCACGAGCTCGCCCCACGCGCCAGGCTCGACCTCGCAGCCACCACTCCCGTCCCAGCACGCGGCCGTCCGCACCTCCAGCTCCCCGCCCCGGGTGCGTCCGACCAGCCCGATCTCCGCCAGGTACCGGGACCCGCGCGACCGCCGGAGGTGCAGCACCACGTCCAGCCCGCCGGCGGCCTGCGCGGCCACCGCCTCCCGGGTCATCCCGGCCAGGCCCGCGAGCGCCTCCAGCCGAGCCGGTACGACGGCGACCGCGTTGGCGTGCAGGGTCGCGAAGCCACCGTCGTGCCCGGTGTTCATCGCCATGAGGACCTCACGCACCTCGGCGCCCCGGCACTCGCCGAGCACTATCCGGTCGGGTCGCATGCGCAGCGCGTTCCGCACGAGGTCTGCGAGGTCCACGGCACCGGCGCCCTCGACGTTGGCGCGTCGGGCGGCGAGGTGCACCACGTGCGGGTGCGCTGGTCGCAGCTCGCGGGCTTCTTCGACGGTCACCACGCGCTCGTCGTCGGGCACCAGGGACAGCACGGCGTTGAGCAGCGTTGTCTTTCCAGTGCCCGTGCCGCCGCTGACCAGCACGTTCGCCCGCCGCAGGACGAGCGACCGCAGCAGGCCCGCCCACTGGCCGGGCAGGGCGCCGCCGGCGACGAGCTCTTCGAGCGTGAACGCGCGAGACCGCAGCACCCGGAGGGAGACCACCGCGCCTGTTTCGGCGAGCGGCTCCAGCACGGCGTGCAGCCGGGTGCCGTCGGGCAGGCGCGCGTCCACGGTGGGGCAGGCGTCGTCGAGTCGCTGGCCGCCGAGCGCAGCCAGCCGGACGGCGAGCGCCCGCACCTCGGTGGCCGATCCCAGGTCGGTCGGGACCCGCACGAGCCCCGCACCGCGGTCGACCCACACGTCGCGGGGGCCGTTGACGAGCACGTCCGTCACGTCGGGCAGGTCGAGCAGCGGCTGCAGCGGGCCCGCACCGGTGAGCTCGGCCCGGGCCGCACGCTCCAGGTCCCGCAGTGCGTCGGACCCGAGCACCCGCCCGGAGTCCCGTACCGCGTCACGGACGGCGGCGTCCGCGCCGGTGCGTCCGGTCGCAAGCCGCGCGCGGACGTCGTCGAGCAGGGAGACCTCGACCGCCGGCGCACTCACAGGGCACCTGCCACGTCGGCGGCGAACCGGCCGAGCGTGGCTCGGTGCGACATCGCCGGGCCCTCGCCCCGCTCGATCGCCCGGGCGAGCCCGGCGTCCCGACCCATCACCCCGACGACGGGCAGCCCCAGGGCGGCGACGACGTCGTCCTGGTCGATCGCCCCGGGGGCGGGGCCGCGCGCCACCACCCGCACGTCGGGCACACCAGCTCCCCGCAGGGCGTCGCGCGCCCGTTGCGCACCGACCGTTGCCGGCAGCGTCAGCGGCACCACGAGCAGCGCCGTCTCGCACCCCGCCAGCAGGGTCCGGACGGCCAGGCCGTCGCTGCCCGGCGCCTCCGCGGCGGGCCCGGCGCCCCGCCGGGTCGCGCTGCCCCAGGCGCCGGGCCGCGGCAGGTCGAGCACCAGGGTCTCGCCGGCTCGCACCAGCCCACGGCAGACGTCGAGCACCACGTCGTCGTCCGGCGGTGCGCCCAGCGCGGTGCCGCTCAGCACCGGCACCACACCCCAGCGGGGCAGGGCCGCAACCACGCCCACCCCCTCCACCTCGCCGCGCGCCCCGACCAGGTCCGGCCAGCGTGCGCCGCGCCCGCCGTCGGACCCGAGAAGCAGGTCCGTCCCCGGTGCGTGCGCGTCGAGGTCCACGAGCGTTGCGCGCTCGCCGCTCCGCCGCAGCCCGTGCGCCACGCACGCGGCCACAACTGACGCGCCCGCTCCGCCGCACGCCCCGACCACACCGATCACGCGTCCCGGCTCCGACGACACTCCGCCAACTGTGCTGACCATCGCGCCTCCTCTGCCCGGGCTGACCCGGGCCTCCGCCCGGCACCCACCAGGCCCGGCCCGGGCACTTCACCCGGGCTCCGGAATCAGGTTGGGCGCTCGACGCCGCCCCGCGCTGCCCGCATCGGCGCGACTGTGCACAGGCCGGGGAAAGTGGTGCCTGTGGTCGGGCTCGCACACCCGACCCGCCGTGAACAGGGTCTGTCGTTCGAACGGACGAATTTCATCCAGAATGGGAGAACACACTGCTGAGAGCCGTCCTACGACCGGACACCCCGTTAGGCTCGTCGCGTGACCGAGCAGGTTCCCCAGATCGCTCCTCGACCGCTGCCGCGGGCTCCGCGTGCCGCCGCGTTCTTCGACCTCGACAAGACGATCATCGCCACCAGCTCGTCGGCGGCGTTCTCCAAGCCGTTCATCGCGGGCGGGCTCATCTCGCACGCCGACGTGCTGCGCAGCGCCTACGCCCACTTCGTCTTCATGATCGGCAACGCCGACGCCGACCAGACGGAACGGATGCGCGCGCACCTGTCGTCGCTCGTCACGGGCTGGGACGTGGAGAAGGTCCGGCAGATCGTGACCCAGACGGTGCACGAGCTCATCGACCCGTACGTCTACGCGGAAGCGGTCGAGCTCATCACCGAGCACCACGCGGCGGGCCGGGACGTCGTGGTGGTGTCGGCGTCGGCCGCGGTGCTGGTGGAGCCCATCGCCGCCGTGCTCGGCGCGGACCATGTGCTCTCCACCCAGATGACGGTCCGGGACGGCCGGTTCACCGGCGAGATCGACTTCTACAACTACGGCGACAACAAGGCGGTGGGCGTCCGCCGGCTCGCCGCGCGAGAGGACTACGACCTCGCGCGCAGCTTCGCCTACTCCGACTCGATAACGGACGCCCCGATGCTGTCCGCGGTCGGGCACGCCTACGTGGTCAACCCGGACCGGGTGCTCAAGCGCCGGGCGGCGCAGTCCGGCTGGGGTGTGCTCGCGTTCACCCGCCCGATCGCGCTGCGCCCGCGCATCGAGCCCGTCCCGCTCCTCGCGGTGGTGGGCGCGGTGGCAGTGGGCGTCACCGTCTGGCTGGTCTGGCGCGCGGCCCGACGCCGGTCGCGGCGCCGCTGAGCTCCGCGCCAGAAACAACCCCGAGATCAGCCCTTCGAGGTCGACCGAACAACCGCATCAGGTCAAGCCACGGTAAGGCCGAAGATTTTCCCAGCCAATTGGCAGCATGACAGGAATTGGCAATTGTGAAGATCAGCGTGTCCAGGTTGCTTTTGTATGCGGAAGGCAGTGTGATTGTGTTCACAGCAAGAATTCAGGGCGGCAGGGACCGTGCCCTGGGGGTCGAAAGGGTCTAGGCCCGTTCGGCAGCGAGCGAAGTGCACGGTCACCCCGCCAGCTGGTGAGAGCGGTATCCGGCTTGAGGATGCTCCCGGATTCCGTACTCGTGGGCCGAGATCTCGCCACCGTAGTGGCCGGGCCCTTGCACTTCCGGATCGCGATCGGAAAGTGCGAGGGGCCCGGCCGCTCGGCGAATCGTTTCGCGGAATGCACGCCGGCCGGAAAAGAATCACCGCGCTCGACATTCCCTCGGCGTTGAATCGCCCTCAGCCGTGATTCACGCTCACCGCACAGCCATCACGAGTCATCGCCACTGCGCGCGCTTGTACTGCGGCTGCGCCCCCACCCCGGAGTCCACGGGCACCGTCCCGATCTTCTCGCGCAGCGTGTGTGCCGCACGCAGCGGCCAGTACGGGTCGCGCAGGGCCTCGCGCCCGAGCATGACGGCGTCCGCCGAGCCCTCCACGAGAATCTGCTCGGCCTGGGCCGGCTCGCTGATCAGCCCGACCGCACTGACCGGCAGGCCCGTCACCTCGCGCACGCGTCGTGCGTGCGGCACCTGGTAGCCCGGCCCGACCGGGATCGTCGCCGGCGCCACACCGCCGGTCGACACGTCGACGAGGTCCGCACCGAGCGCGCCGATGCGGCCGGCGACCGCGGCGACGTCGTCCACGGCGAGGCCGTTCTCGAGCCAGTCGGTCGCCGACAGCCGCACCAGCACGGGCAGGTCGTCCGGCCACGCGGACCGCACGGCTCCCACCGTCTCCTCGACGAGCCGCGCGCGTCCCTCCGCGGACCCGCCGTACTCGTCCGTGCGGGAGTTCGCGAGCGGCGACAGGAACTCGTGGAGCAGGTACCCGTGCGCGGCGTGCACCTCGACCGTGTCGAACCCGGCCTCGCGCGCCCGGCGCGCGGCCGCGGCGAACTGCTCGGGAACGTCCGCCACCTGCGCGGGCGTCATCTCCGCCGGGGTCGCGTACCCCGGGTAGGGCGAGGCCGACGGACCGAGGGCCGGCCAGCCGCCGTCGGACACCGGGACGCTGCCCTGCACGGGCGACCACGGACGGAAGGTCGACGCCTTGCGCCCCGCGTGGGCGAGCTGGATGCCGATGCGCGCCCCGCGCTCGTGCACGAAGTCCACGATGCGCTTCCACGCGGCGGTCTGCTCGTCGTTCCAGATGCCCGTGTCCTCCGGCGAGATGCGCCCCTCCGGCACGACGGCGGTGGCCTCGGTCAGGACCAGCCCGAACCCGCCGACGGCGCGGGTACCGAGGTGGACGAGGTGCCAGTCGTTCGGGACGCCGTCGACCGCCGAGTACTCGCACATCGGCGCAAGCCAGACGCGGTTGGGCAGGGACAGGCCGCGAAGAGCTATCGGTTCGAAGAGGAGGCTCACGCCTGCCCCAACGTGGCCGGTCGCCGGGCCATTCCGTGGCAGGCACCTGGTGTCTCAGCTGGTGACATCGGATTGTGAGGGGTGTCACCGTCCGGGACTACACTCCCGGGCAGAGAGACCGTCAAGGCAGCGCCAAGCCCCTGCCCGAAAGAACGCGAAGACGCGCACCGGAGGACACCGTGACAGACACCAACCCGACGTCGGGCTCGGCATCCAGCCCCAGCCTCGAGAACCTTCTGCACGAGACCCGGAGCTTCCCGCCCAGCGCGGAGTTCGCTGCCCAGGCGAACGCGAAGGCCGACCTGTACGAGAAGGCGTCGGCCGACCGCCTGGGCTTCTGGGCCGAGCAGGCTCAGAACCTCGTGACCTGGAAGACGCCGTTCACCGAGACCCTGGACTGGAGCGGAGCCCCCGTCGCGCGCTGGTTCGCCGACGGCACGTTGAACGCCGCCTACAACGCGGTGGACCGCCACGTCGAGGCCGGCAACGGCGACCGGGTCGCCATCCACTTCGAGGGTGAGCCGGGCGACACCCGCACGGTCACGTACGCCGACCTGCAGCAGGAGGTGTCCCGCGCGGCCAACGCGCTCACCGCCCTGGGCGTGCAGACCGGCGACCGCGTGGTCATCTACCTGCCGATGCTCGTCGAGTCGGTCGTCGCGATGCTGGCCTGCGCCCGCATCGGCGCCCCGCACTCCGTCGTCTTCGGCGGTTTCTCCGCCGACGCCCTGCGCAGCCGGATCGCCGACGCCGAGGCCACCCTGGTCATCACGGCCGACGGCGGCTACCGCCGCGGCGCCCCGTCCGCCCTCAAGCCGGCCGTCGACGAGGCGCTCGCCCCCAAGGAGGGCGCCGACCCGACGACCGTGCGGAAGGTGCTCGTCGTCCGGCGCACCGAGCAGGAGGTGGACTGGGTAGAGGGCCGCGACGTGTGGTGGCACGAGGCTCTTGCCGAGGCGTCCGACCAGCACGAGCCGGTCGCCGTCGAGGCGGAGCACCCGCTGTTCATCCTGTACACCAGCGGCACCACCGGGAAGCCGAAGGGCATCCTGCACACCACCGGCGGCTACCTCACGCAGGCGGCATACACCCACAAGAACGTGTTCGACCTGAAGCCGGAGACCGACGTCTACTGGTGCACCGCCGACGTCGGCTGGGTCACCGGGCACTCCTACGTGGTCTACGGGCCGCTCGTGAACGGCGCGACCCAGGTCCTGTACGAGGGCACGCCCGACTCCCCGCACCGCGGCCGCTGGTGGGAGCTCATCGAGAAGTACAAGGTCTCGATCCTCTACACGGCGCCGACGGCGATCCGCACCTGCATGAAGTGGGGCGACGACATCCCCGGCGGGTTCGACCTCTCCTCCCTGCGCGTCCTCGGGTCGGTGGGCGAGCCCATCAACCCCGAGGCGTGGATGTGGTACCGCCGCGTCATCGGCGGCGACAAGGCCCCGATCGTCGACACGTGGTGGCAGACGGAGACCGGCGCCATCATGATCAGCCCGCTCCCGGGCGTGACCGGGACCAAGCCCGGCTCGGCGCAGGTGGCGCTGCCCGGCATCGTGGCGACCGTCGTCGACGACGAGGCCAAGCCCGTGCCCGACGGTGGTGGCGGCTACCTCGTGCTGTCCGAGCCGTGGCCGTCCATGCTCCGCGGCATCTGGGGCGACCTGGAGCGCTACAAGGACACGTACTGGTCGCGGTTCGACGGCCTCTACTTCGCCGGCGACGGCGCCAAGAAGGACGAGGACGGCGACATCTGGCTGCTGGGCCGCGTGGACGACGTGATGAACGTGTCCGGCCACCGCCTGTCCACCACGGAGATCGAGTCGGCGCTGGTGTCGAACCCGATCGTGGCGGAGGCCGCGGTTGTCGGCGCGAACGACGAGACCACCGGCCAGGCCGTCGTCGCGTTCGTGATCCTGCGCGGCAGCCATGCGAGCCGGGCGGCGACGCCGGAGGGCGCGGCCGACGTGCAGAAGGAGCTGCGCGACCACGTGGGCAAGGAGATCGGCCCGATCGCGAAGCCGAAGAAGATCCTCGTGGTGCAGGAGCTGCCCAAGACCCGGTCCGGCAAGATCATGCGCCGACTGCTGCGCGACGTCGCCGAGGACCGGGCGGTGGGCGACGCGACGACCCTGGCCGACTCCTCCGTGATGGACCTGATCACTGCGGGCCTGGCGGCGCCGTCGGCCGCCTCGGAGGACTGACCCCCCTCTCGCCGAAGTAGAACCAGGGCGAAGGCGAACCCCGGCGAGATAGAACCGAAGATCGCGCTTCAGTTCTATCTCGCCACAGTTCTGTGATGTCTCAGGACATCGTGCACAGTTCTACTTCGCCATGGTTCTGTCTGGCTGGCGTTCTATCTCGCGGCTTGGTGCGCGCCGGCCGCCTCGTTGTCGGGTCCGCGCGAGTCCCTCCGGGCGCGCGCCGAGGTGAGCTGCTCCGCGGTGACCGCGAGCCTGCGCCCGTCGGCGTGCGCCGCTCGCTCGATCCGCTCGGCCAGCTCGGCGTCGGCGCGCTCGGCGAGCGGCGTCGTCCCGCGCCCGTCGCGGGCGACACACTGCCCGCCCACGTACGTCGCGCGCAGGTTGCGCAGGCCGCACGCGAGGACGTAGGTCGCGACGACGTCCCATACGGGGCCGGTGCTCGGCGCCCGGTGGTCGACGAGCAGGAAGTCCGCGTACTTGCCGACGTCCAGGCTCCCCACCCGGTCGGCGACGCCGAGCACCTCGGCGGCCCCCAGCGTGTGCATGCGGAGCACGTCGCGCGGGGAGAGCACCCCGGCGTCGTGGTGCAGCGCACGCTGCGAGTACAGGCCGAGCCGCATGTTGGACCAGGGGTCGGAGATGTCGGTGCACGACTGGTCGTCCAGGCCGATGCCCACCGCGATGCCGGCGTCGCGGTAGCGCACGACGTCCGCGACGCCGGACCCGAGCCGCCCGTTCGACGTCGGCTGCCAGACCACGGGGCTGCCCGCCGCCGAGACGCGGTCGACCATCGTGTCGGTGGGGTGGACGAAGTGCCCGAGGAGCAGGTCGGGACCGAGCGCCCCGGCGTCCTCGTACCAGGCGAACTTGGCCCGCTGGACGGCCAGCCCTTCGGCGGTCTCCACGAAGTGGGCCTGGTCGGTGATGCCGTGCTCGCGCATCACGCGCACCTCGAGCTCCGCGGTGCGCGACGTGGCCGCCCATTGGACGGCGCCCATCACGGACACCCCCAGCTGCTGGTCGCGGCCCGCCCGCTCAGGGGCGCGCGCCGCGGCCACCTTGCGCGCGAAGGTCGCGAGCACCTGGTCCTCCGGACCCGCCTCGTCGTCCAGCCGGATCGCGTGCACGGCACGCAGGCCGGCATCGACGGTGCCGTCCATCTGGCGGGTCGTGTAGTCGTCGGGGTGCACCCGGCCGAGCACGTTACGTGCGGTGCGCGGGTCGTACAGCCACGTGACACCGGACTGCATGAAGTTGTACGCGCTGGTCACCCCGTTGGCGAGGAAGTCAAGCGACCCGTGCAGCGTCGCCCAGTACATGTCCTCCGCGTCGGTGTGCCGGAACAGCTCCATCATCGAGCGCACCCACGGGTACAGGGTCGCGTCGGGGGAGATGCCGCGCAGGCCGGACGTGAACAGGTGCGAGTGCGCGGAGACGAAGCCGGGGGCCACCATCGCGCCGCCGGCGTCCAGCACCGGCGCACCCTGCGTGTCGGACGGCGGGTCCCCGGGACCCAGGGCGACTATGCGCCCGTCGGTGCCGACCTGGAGCCAGCCGAAGTACCACTCGGGTCCAGTGTCCGCACCGGGCAGGAGCAGGGCGTCGACGACGGTGAGGGCAAGCGGAGCGGGGTGGGTCACGGGTCTCCTTCTGTCACGATCGAGCGGGGCGGTCGGCCGGGAGCAGGTCCGGGGTCAGGCCGGGCGGCGCGGAGAAGACGCCGGTGGGATCGAGCCGACCGCGTACCGCCCGGACCCGGTCGATTCCTCCGTCCGCCCAGCAGCGGGCGAGCTGACCAGGGGCGCGGCGCAGGTCCGCCTCGCCGACGTAGTGTCCGGTCGTCACGTCGGTGAGCGCGCCGAGCGTCGCGGTGGGCCAGGCGAGATTCGCGGCGTCGGCGTCACCCGGCCGCCAGACGGCGTAGGCGGCGACGGTCAGCGTCCCGAGGGGCCGGTGCAGGGTGTCCGGGGCGGGCGGGGCCGACCGGCGATACGACGCCGAGCTGACCAGCACGCTCGACCCGGACGACGGCGCAGAGGGGAGCCATGGGGCCAGCCGAGGCAGCACCTCTGCGTAGCCCGCACGGGTCCACGCCTGCTGCGCGACGCACCCCGACTCCGGCCATGCGGGCTCGGCCCGGAGCAGGCCGGGCATGGTCGTCGAGCTGAACACGACCGCGGCCGTGACGCGCGGCAGCTCCCGGGTGACGGGGGCGAGCAGCGCGTCGGCGTGCCGGTCGTCCCGCCCGAACGCGGTCACCGACGCGACGATCCCGAGTCCGCTGTCGGCCTTTCCGAGTACCAGCGTGAGCTCCACCTCGGGCGCGACCACCCGGGCGAGGCTGTCCGCCCAGGCCCCGACGGCGGCGAGGTCGTCCGCGCCGGCGGCCCGCATGTGCACGGAACACCGCCGCACGGCGGGCTCCGGCCACAGGCGGAGCCCGAAGGACGTGACCACCCCCGGGAACACCGGACCGCCGCCACGCAGCACCGCGAACGCCTCGGGGTCCGCGGCGGCGTCGAGCACGACCTGCCTCCCATCGGCCAGCACCACCTCCGCATCCCGGACCGACTCGCAGGCGCTGCCCCACGCGCCCTGGTTCCAGCCGTTGCCCCCGGCGAGCAGAAAACCGCCGAACCCGACGCCTGCCTTGTGCCCCACCGGAAACGCCAGCCCGGTACCGTCAAGGGCCTCCGCGAGCGCCAAGGACGTCACGCCCGGGCCGACGCGCGCCGTCCGCGACCCGAGGTCGACGACGACGTCGTCGAGCGCGCCGACGTCGAGCGCGAGGGCGCCATCACCCAGGGCGGCGAACGCGGTGCTGTGCCCGCCGGAGCGGACGGTCACGGGCAAGCCGCTCCGGCCGGCGTGTCGGACGGCCGCCGCGACGTCCGCGACGTCGTGCGCCGCGACGACGAGCGCGGGACGGTCCTCGGGCACCACAGCGGAGACGGAGAGCGCCCGCCGGGCGGGCTCGTAAGCGTCGTCGCCCGGGCGGACCGCCCTCGCGGGCAGGTCGACGGGTCCGAGGACATCGCCGTCGGTCACCCGTGCCGCACCTCCGGCGCGCGGGTCGCGCCGACGTGGTGGAACGTCCGGTCGAAGTGCACCAGCGCACGTCCCTGGGCGGCCCCCGCGGAGTGCACCCGGACAACCTGCCCGAGGAGCAGCACGTGGTCTCCGGCCTCGACCTCTGCCCAGGTCTCGCACTCGAGGACGTGGCGCGCATCGTCGGCAAGGACGGGAACCCCGCCCAGGCCGGGACGGACCGCCAGGCCGGCGAACTTGTCCGGGGCCTTGGAGGCGAAGACCTTCGCCACCTCCTCGCGGTCGTGCGGCAGCACGTGCACGGCGAAACGTCGCGCCTCGCGCAGCGGCGCCAGCGTCCGGCTGGACCGCCCGACTCCGACGGCCACCAGCGGCGGGTCGAGGCTCACGCTCATCACCGCGGTGGTCGTCAGCCCGGCTGGGACGCCGTCCGCCGCCGTCGTCACCACGCACACCCCGCTCGCCAGACCGGCCATCGCGTCCCGGAATCCGTCGGCGACGGAATCGGGATGCGATGTTGATGACATCAACATTCCTCCATCCTCGGTGGTCGATGTTTCACCGGGATCACCCCGGCGCGCGGGTTCTGTTACGGACGCCGGTACGGCAGCAAGTCCCCCGGCGTCGGCCGCCGTCCGACCGTCGCGGTCCCCTAACATCGAGGAATGGACGCGCTCATCGACGAGGACACGGACCCCCTCGGTCGCTCGGTCACCAGCCTGGGGCAGAAGATCCGCGCGCTCCGGCACGACCAGGGCCTGACCCTCGTCCAGCTCGCCCAGGCATCGGGGCTCTCGCACTCGTTCCTCAGCCAGGTCGAGCGCGGCCGGGCGCGGCTGAGCATGTCCTCCCTGTTCCGGGTGGCGACGACGCTCGGCACGACCCAGCAGATCCTGCTCTCCGGGACCGCGACGTCCGACGCAGGCAGCGCGTCGGTGGTGCGCAGCACCGGCGAAGCGTGGGCCTCGGCGAACGGCGGTACGGTCCGCGCGCTCGCGCCGGCCGGCGACCGCCCGTTCGACCCGCTGGAGTACACGGGCACCACGCGCGACCCGGGCCCGTACTGGGTGCACGACGAGGACGAGTACGCCTACGTGGTGTACGGGCACGTGCTGCTCGACCTGGACGGCGCCATCGACGAGCTGGGGCCGGGCGACTCCGCGTACTACGGCGGCGGCATCCGCCACCGCTGGGGCAGCGCCGACGGCAGGCCCTACCGCCTGCTGGTCGTCAAGCAACGATTCGCGCCAGGCGCCGACTGAGCCCGCGGGCGACCTCGCGCTCGTCGGCCGCCACCAGGCGTCCGTCCCGCACGACTACCCGGCCCCCGACGACCACATGGCGCGGCCGGCGGCCCGGCGCGGCCCAGAGCAGGCCGGCCACCGGGTCCGCCACCCCGGCGTCGGCGACCCCGCCGACGTCCCAGACGCACAGGTCCGCCGCCGAGCCGGCCTCGAGCCGGCCGAGCTCGGGCCTGCCGAGCCCGTCCGCCGACCCGGAGGTCGCTGCGTCCAGGAGCTCGCGCGCCGTGAGCTGCCGGCCCACCAGCGCGGAGACCTGCATGCCGAGCCGGGCGTCCGCGAGCAGGTGGCCCGCGTCGTTCGACCCTCCGCCGCTCGTGCCGAGACCCACCACGACGCCCGCGGCGAGGAGGTTCGCGACGGGCGCGACGCCCCAGCCCATCGGCACGTCGCACCCGGGCGCATGGGTCGCGTGCGCCCCCGACGCCGCCACGCGGGCGATCTCGTCGGAGGTGACGTCGCACAGGTGCGCGACCGTGACGTCGGGGGCGAGCCAGCCCCACTCGTCCAGCAGGTCCAGCGGGCGCCTGCCGTAGCGCTCGAGCGCCGCGGCGACGTCTACCTGCTCGTTGGCCTGCGTGCGGCGCCGCAGCCCGCGGCGGGCCGCCACCTCGCCCAGCAGCCGGAAGGTCGCCTCGCTGTCGCTGTGCACCCCGGCCGGGCCGACGGCGACCTGCACGCCGCCGTCCGCCCGCACCCCGCCGGGCGCGTCGCCGACCAGCGCCGCAGCGATGGCGTCGGCGCTCAGCGCCGCCGTCTCGGGATCGTCCCCCGCGGTGCCGCGGACGAGGACGAGCCGCGCCCCGAGCTCGTCGGCCGCGCCGGCGGCTGCCCGGGCGAGGTCCACGGTCTCGGCGGGATCGAGCGCGGCCGGCCACGTCAGATGATGGTCCGCGACAGTGGTGACCCCGCTGAGCAGCGCCTCGGCGAGCCCGGCGAGCGCCGCGGCGCCCACCAGCTCGGCGTCCACGGAGGCGCGCCGGTACGCGGCGGCCATCAGGGCGAGCCACTCGCGCATCGGCACGCCGCGCGTTCCGGGCAGCGTCCGGAACGCCGTCTGGAGCAGGTGGTGGTGCGCGTTCACCAGCCCCGGCGTGACGACGCAGCCCGTCGCGTCGAGCTCCACCGTCTCGACGCCGGCGGGCGCGCCGCGCGCGCCCGTCCCGGCCCCGACACTCACCACCCGGCCGTCGCCGCCGACGACGACGTCGCCACCCGGCTCGCCCTCGCCGTCGCCCGCACCCGGACCGGGCCCGGTCCCCGCAGCCGGCCCCGTGCGGATCGCGAGCGCCCCGCGAACGATCAGCCGCGGCGCCGCGCCGTCGGCCCCGGACGCACTCGCGCCGGACCCGCCGAGCCCAGGCGCACTCACGCCCGTTCCCGCGCGCCCAGCGCCCCCGCGCCGTCGGCCGGCGTCGTGAACCGGGACGCCTCGACGAGCGTGCGTGCCAGCTGCTCGACGGCGTGCTCGAACAGCTCTTTGCCCGCCTCGGCTGACGCCGTCGTCGGGTCGCCGATATGACCGTCGGGACCGAAGTCGCTCGACAGCCAGCCGAACGACGTGGGGCGGCCGAATCCGATCTGCTCGTAGGCGAGCAGGTCCTCCGGCACGCGGCGCTCCGCGAGGTCCATGCGGACCAGGTCGGGTCGCAGGTGCAGCATGAGCGACGTCTCCCCGTGGCCGCCGTGGACGCCGAGCCCGTGCTCGCCGTCCGACACCGAGGCACCGCCCTGGTCGCGCGGCGTCGCGAGGTGGGCGAAGAACGTGCGCAGCCCGAACCGGCGGCGCAGCTCGCGGTTCGCGACCTGGCCCAGCGCGGAGTTGCCGCCATGGCCGTTGACGAACGCCAGCCGCGTGATGCCCGACGCCGCCAGCGACCGCCCGACGTCGACCAGGACCCGCATGAGCGTGTCCCACGACAGCCAGATGGTGCCCGGGAATCCCGCGTGCTCGTCCGACTTCGTGTACGCGAGCGGTTCCAGCAGCACGACGGAGGCCGCGCCGGAGGCAGCCACCGCCCCTACCGCCGCTGCCGCCGCCTCCGTGGCGGTGACGAGGTCTGTGGACACCGGCAGGTGCGGGCCGTGCTGCTCGATCGCGCCGAGCGGCAGCACCGCGACCGTGTCCGCCGGCAGCGCCTCGATCTCCGGCCACGTCAGGTCCGCGAACCGCGGGACCCGGGCCGCGCCCATCAGCGCACCCCGATGTTGATGCGGGTGTCGACCGGCGGTGCGTCCACGAGCTTGCCCGGGTTGAGCAGGCCCTTCGGGTCCGTGGTCCGGGCCGTTTCGCGGGCGAGGTCCACGTGCCGGTCCACGTACCACTGGTGCGGCGAGTGCACGCCGAGGCCGAGCGCCTCGAGGCGCTCGATCCCCGCGAGCGCCTCCTGCTCGGAGACGTAGTCGGCGACGACCATCGCGAGCGGTGCGCTGCCCATGAGCTCCAGGTGCAGGTGGACGTCGCCGTCGTACACCGCCCGGACGTCGTCGGGGCGCTCCCAGTGCGCGAGCCCGCCGGTCTCCATGTGGAACCACGTGCGGTCGGGGTGCGCCTTCTGCAGGAAGTACACCGGGTGGTTGTACGACATCGACGACAGCTTGTCCGTCTCCGCGTAGTCCGCGAGGCTCGCGACGACGACGCCGCCAGCGGCCACGACCCGCGCCTCGATCTCCGCCACGGTCGAGGCCTCCGCGATCACGCGCAGGCTGTGCTGCGCGGGATCGAGCGGCACGGCGGCTGGCAGGCTCGGCACTAGCGCGGGCGGGTCCGCGGAGGCGAGCCGTGGCAGCACCGGCAGGTCGAGCAGCGAGCGGTGCACGCTCGTCATCGACGCCCAGTCCTGGAACTCGGCGTAGACCGCCACCCAGTCGCGCGCGGGGTCGGTGGCGATCTCCAGCTCGACGATCACCCCGGTCACCCCGTACACGTGCACGTAGGGCATGACGTCCGGGCCGGACACGGTGAACGTGGTGCCGCTACCGTCCATGGGCGCCACGGTGAGCGAGAGCACGTAGCCGTCGGAGGTGGACCCGTGCTCGATCGTCCCCGTACCGGCCGAACCACCGCCGACGAACCCGCCGATGGTCGATCCCTTGGTGGACGGGTAGATCCAGATGTCCCGGCCCGCGGCCCGCGCTGCGACGTCGATGGCGGTGATCTTCGCCCCCGCGCCCGCTGTCACCGTGCCCGAGTCATTGACCCGGATCGTGTCGAGGCCGCGCAGGTCGAGCACGAGCCCGCCGTCGAACGGCGTGGCCTGCCCGTAGTTTCCCGTGCCCGAGCCGCGGGGCGTCACCGGGACGTCGTGCTCGTAGGCGATCCGCAGGACCTCGGCCACCTCGTCCGCCGAGCGGGGGCGCACGACGGCGTCCGGCAGGTACCGGCCGGCCGGCACCTTCTCCTGAAGGATCGGCGACATGCGCGACCAGTCGGAGGAGGCCTTGAGCAGCAGCTCCGCCTCGGTGGAGACGAGCTCGGGCCCGAACCGGTCGGCGATCTCGGTCGCGGCTGCCGCGGCCCGCTCGGCGGTGGTCGGAGTGGTCATCAGCTTCCCATCGAGATCGAGTCGTCGATGAACTCGTTCGTGTACAGCGACTCGGGGTCGATGTCCGCGGAGTCGATCTGGCCGGCGTTGACGAGGAGCGTGCCGAAGGTGTCGACGATCTCCGCCATGCGGTCGGGGTCGATCTGGCCGAACACCCCGGAGGCCGGGTCGTCAGTGACGATGCCGAGGTCCTTCTGGGCCTTGACGGAGTAGTCGGCCACGCCGAGCGAGTAGGTCCATCCGGTCTGGTACTGGTCCACGAGGTCGACGATCAGCTCGTTCGTGGCCTGCGGGTCCTCGAGGTAGTCGATCTGCGACTGCTGCATGATCGGCACGAGCTTGGCGAGGCAGTCGGCGTTCTCCTCGAGCTTGTCCGCGCGGACCGCGAGCGCCTCCGGGTACACCGAGTAGCCGACCTCGGAGATCAGCTGGTAGTCGACCGGCTTGTTCCACTGCGGGATCTCGTTCTCGTAGCTGTACGGCTCGGCAGTCGCGAACCCCTGCTGCAGGATGCTCGGGTCGGAGACGAACCGCTGCGGCGTCCCCTCGAAGCTGAGGTCGATCTGGGACTTGTCGATGATGCCCTGGGCGGCGAGCAGCTGCGGGAACACGTCGCCCGAGGCCACCAGCGGGTCGCCGTCGGCCGCGGCCTCCTTGATGGTGGTCGCGCCCTCGTGGCTCTCCGGGTCCCACATGACCATCTGCGGGCTGTTGGTGAGCTGGGACGCCACGGTGACCACGGGGTTGTCGGCCAGCCCGGCGATCTGCCCGTCGGTCGTCACCGCTCCGAGGAGGATCGAGTCGTCCAGGTACATGAGCGACGGCACGGGCTGGAAGTTGACGTTCGGCCCGCCCGGGCGCACCTCGATGTCCACCCCGGTGTCGACACCCTGGGCCACCAGCGAGCCGGTGACCGACTTGGCCTCGATGTCCACCGTGTGGTCCGCCCCGACGAGCGAGTACATCGCCCCGTGCTCCGCCTCGGGCTGCCAGTCCTGCTGCATGACGACGGTCGCTGGGCAGACGCCGGAGAGGTCGAGCGGGCCGTCCGCCTCCGCCGCCGGGACGTCGAGCTGGGCCGCTCCGCCCTGGGCGTCGGCGGACCCGCCGCACGCGGTCAGGGCGAGGAGCGGGACGACGGTCAACGTGGCGAGGGCGAGGCGTCGGGGCCGGGATCGGAACATGAGGACTCCAAGGGTGGGGCGGGGGGTGTGGCTGGGGGGTCTGGGGCTGAGGAAGGCGTGCTTTGGTCGGACGGCGCCGCGGTCAGGGCGCGCCGCGGCCGTACCAGCGGCCGATGACCGCACGGTCCAGCGCCGCGAAGACCGAGAACACCGCGACCCCGAACAGGGCGGTGAGGATGATGGCCGTGAACAGGGCGTCCATGTTGAGTCGCAGCGTGTAGACGCGCAGCAGGCCGCCGATCCCCGGCAGGCCCTGCTGGAAGAAGAAGTCGCCGACGATCGCGCCGATCACGCTCAGGCCCGCGGCGTTGCGCAGACCCGTGAAGATCGACGGGAGAGCGGCCGGGAACTGGAGCTTGAAGAGCCGTTGCGCGCGCGTGGCCCGGTTCAGCGTGAACAGGTCGTGCGCGGCGGGCCCGGCCGACTGGAGCCCGAACAGCGTGTTCGCGATCATCGGGAACAGGGCGATGATCACGCACACCACGATGCGGGCGCTGAACCCGTAGCCCATCCAGATCCCGATGAGCGGTGTGAGCGCGAGGATCGGGATGGTCTGCAGGATCACCGCGTACGGGTAGAGGATCTTCTCGACCCAGCCCGCCTGCACCATGACCACGGCGTACCCGATGCCGAGCACCACGGCGATCGCGAGGCCGGACAGGGCTACGCCGACGGTCTGCCCCAGGGCGTCGAGCATGGGGCCCATGATGTTCGGGTTGCCCACCGTGGTGCCGATGACCTGGTGCAGCGGCGGGAGCAGGAACCGGCGCTCGGGGCTGAGCACGAGGTAGGTGACGGCGTACCAGACGGCGACGATGCCCCCGACGGCGGCGAGGAGCGGCCACACCTTGGCCCCGGCCGAGACCAGGCCACGTCGGACGCCGGCCCGGGCGGGGGCCTGCGCGACGACGTCACGGGTGCCGCTCTGGGTGTCTGCGGCGGGCGCGTTCACCGCGGCGGCGCTCACGAGTGCTCCCCGAGCGCCGCGGAGACCTCGCCGGTGAGCGCCGCGAACTCGGGTTCGTAGCGGAGCTCGGGCGGGCGCGGGTAGGACCAGGGGACGGGGATGTCGGCCACCACCCGGCCGGGACGGCCACTCATGACGACGACCCGCGTCGACAGGTAGACCGCCTCAGAGACGGAGTGCGTGATGAACAGCCCGGCGAAGTTCTTGAGCTCGAAGAGGCTCTGCAGCTCCGTCTGCATCCGCAGCCGGGTGATCTCGTCGAGCGCCCCGAACGGCTCGTCGAACAGCGCGAGGTCCGGCTCAGCGACGAGCGCGCGGGCGATCGACACCCGCATCCGCATGCCGCCGGAGAGCTGCCGGGGGTGCTGCTTCTCGAAGCCGGACAGCCCCACGAGGTCGAGCGCCTCCTGTGCCCGCCGTCGCCGGTCCGGCTTCGCGGCACCGCGCAGCTCGCCGGCGAGCTCGACGTTCCGCAACGCGCTGCGCCACTCCAGCAGCGTCGCCTCCTGGAACACGTAGGAGGTCGAGGTGGCGTTGACCTCGATCTCCCCGCCGGTCACCTCGTCGAGCCCCGAGGCGAGGCGCAGCAGGGTCGACTTACCGCACCCGGACGGGCCGACGACAGTGACGAACTCGCCGGCAGCGACCGAGAGGCTCACGCCGTCGAGCGCGACGGTGCCGGTGGGGAACGTCTTGCTCACGTCGTCGAGCACGAGCGTGCGCGTCATGGACTTCGGTCGTGGCGTCGTCGTGGTCACTGTGCTCACTGGTCATCACCTCACGAGCTGTTCGGGTTCGGAGACCTCGGCGGCCGGCGGAGCGACCGGCCAGAGGGAAAGGCTGCTGCGCACGCGCGTGTCCGCCACGACGCGCCCGCCCGCGAGGACCACGCGCGAGTGGTCCGCGCCGGCCAGCACGTCGCCGAGCGGCACGTCGGGTACGAGGACCAGGTCGGCGCGGTCGCCGACGGACAGACCTGCCGGCGGCAGGCCGAGCACCGTCCGCGCCCCGGCGGTCACGGCGTCGAGCGACTCCCGGGCCGAGAGGTGCGCCGCGGTCATGAGCAGCGACGTCGTCTCGAAGGGGTCGCCGCTACCCGCGGGGTTGAAGGGGTCGCGCATGTTGTCCGCCCCGGCCGCCAGGGGGACCCCCGCGTCCAGGAGCGCGCGGACGGCGGTCACGCCGCGGGGCGCGAGATGCGTGGCGTCGCGGCCCTGGAGATAGAGGTTGGTGATCGGGAGCGTCACGACGCCGAGTCCGGCACGCGCGATGAGATCGACGACGGGGGCCAGGCGCTCCGGCGGCAGCGACCCGAGCCGGACGGCGTGGCTCGCGGTCACGCGCTGGGTAAGGCCGCGCGCGATGACCTGCTCGGCGAGCTCTTCGACGTCGAGCTTGCCGCTGTCCGGCAGGGCAGTCTGCTCGTCGGCGTGCAGGTCCACGGGAAGCCCGGTGCGCTCCGCGACGTCGAGCACTCGCGTGATCTCCGCGCGGGGGTCCGGGGCGAGGTGCGGGCACCCGCCCAGCACGTCGACGCCGCGAGCAGCCGCCTCGACGAAGACCTCGGTCGGCGTGTGCCAGCCGCCGAGCAGGCAGACCTGGAGCGTCACGGACCCCGCGAGCTCCTCGCGAAGCGTGAGCAGGGCGTCGAGCAGACGCAGCGGGTCGCCCTCGGCGGGCGCGTCGACATGAGTGCGGATGGTCGTGATGCCTCGGGCGACGTAGCGCTCGACGGCGGTCCGCGCGCGGCGGAGGACGTCGGCGCCGTCGATATGGGGCGCGAGCTCCCGCCACCGGGCGACGGCGCCCACGAGGTCCTCCCCGGTCTCGACCGGGACGCGCGCCGCGGTGAGCGCCTTGTCGAGGTGGGCGTGCGGCTCGCACGCGGCCGGGAGCGCGAGCCAGCCGCTCGCGTCCAGCCGCACGGCCGGGTCGTGGACGGGCGGCAACGATCCGCTCGCCGCCACCGCGGCGACCTGGCCCCCGGAGATCTCGACGTCGACGACCGCTCCGTCGACGGTCCGCACCCCGAGCAGGGCGGCGACACGGGCGCCCGCGAGCGGCGCGGCGCCGTCGGGCGTACCGACGGGGAGCGGCGCGGATCTCGTCGCGTCATGCTGCACGGCATCTCCTCCCAGAGGTGTCGACCGAGCGGAATGTTGATCAGAGGAACATTCCGAACGCTAGGGGCGACCTGTTTCCGCCGCGTGTCCGCGGCGGCGCGGACGTGTGAAACGTGGCCACGCCCCCGCGCCGAAGTTCTGCTCCGGCAGATGGAGCAAGATGGGCAGATGCGTATCGCTGCACCCATCGAGATCGGCCCGCTCGACGCCGACGCCCAGCAGGCCGTCCGAGGCCTGGCCGCGGCCGCGGAGGCGCACGACGGCGTCGCACCGCTGTCCGAACAGCCCCTGCTCAATCTCGGCACGGACGCGGAGTGGATCACCCACGTGGTCGCGCACACCACGGCGGGCAGCACTATCGGCTACGTGCAGATCGACCGCTCGGGCGAGACCGCGAGCGCCGAGCTGGTGGTCCATCCGGAGCACCGCCGGAACGGGCGCGGCCGCGTGCTCCTGCGGACCGCGGAGCGGGACGCCACGCTGCCCTCTCGCTCGGGCGAGCCCGGCCAGCACGGCAAGCAGCTGCGCGTCTGGGCGCACGGCGACCTCGAGTCCGCCCGCGGGTTCGCCCGGGCGTCGGGGCTCCGCGCGGTGCGCGAGCTCCTGTTCCTCACTCGCCCAACCACCCCGACCACCCCGACCCGCCCGCTCGCAGCGGAGACGGCGGCGCCCGGGCTACCGGAGGCGCCCGCCGGCTACCGCCTGCGCACGTTCCGTCCCGGGGCCGACGACGCCGCCTGGCTCCGCGTCAATGCCCGAGCGTTCGCCACCCATCCCGAGCAGGGACGGATGACTCTCGACGACCTTCGTGCCCGCCAGGCCGAGCCGTGGTTCGACCCGGAGGGTTTCTTCCTTCTCGTTCCCGACGGCGCGGACGACGCCGACCCGGTCGCGTTCCAGTGGACCAAGACCGAGCCGGGCCAGCCGGACGACGCGCGCGACGGCGAGATCTACGCGCTGGGTGTCGACCCGGAGCACCAGGGCAAGGGCCTGGGCCGACTGCTGACCGACGTCGGGCTGGCGCATCTCGCGCAGGCCGGAGCCACGCGCGCCGTGCTGTACGTGGAGGGCGACAACTCGCCCGCGCTGGCCACGTACGAGCGCGCCGGCTTCACCCGGGCTGCCGTACACGTTCAATACGCCCGCCCGTGACGAACGCTCTCCGGGAGCGTTACCCGCTGTGTACCGAACGGTGACACCATGAACCACATGAAGGACAGCGCTGCGAACTCCTCCGCCAGGACCCGGGACAAGAACGGCCGATTCATGAAGCAGAGCCCCAGCACCGCAGGCGCAGAGTCCACGAACGGCAAGCCCGACGGCGGCCGGAACCGCGAGGAGAAGTCCGGCGACGGCGCGGGAGCCGTGGCAGTGAAGGCACAGGCCGCACCCGCCGACGCCGTGAAGGCCCAGCGGATCCCGTCGAGGCCGGACGATGCCTCGGCCGAGGACATCATGGACCCGTACACCCTGGACCCGAGCCTGGCCGCGCACATCGCCGAGCACATCGCGGAGGGTCCCGCCGGGACCAGCCTGCTCGACCCGCTGCTGGGTGAGCCGCTACCCGTCGACCGGTTCGCGGACCGTGAGCTGAGCTGGCTCGCGTTCAACCAGCGCGTGCTGGAGCTCGCGGAGGACCCGCGGATCCCGCTGCTGGAGCGCGTCCGGTTCCTGGCGATCTTCGCGTCCAACCTGGACGAGTTCTTCATGGTGCGCGTGGCCGGCCTGCAGCGCCGCATCGCGACGGGCATCGCCGTCACGAGCGCGTCGGGGCTCAGCCCGCGCCAGGCGCTGTCGCGCATCTCGGACGAGGCGCACACGCTCATGGAGCGGCACGCGCGCGTGTTCGAGGACGAGGTGCAGCCCGCGCTGGCCGCCGAGGGCATCACGCTGGTGCACTGGGAAGAGCTGGACACCAAGGAGCAGGAGCGGCTGCACAAGTTCTTCCGCAAGCAGATCTTCCCGGTGCTCACCCCGCTGGCGGTGGACCCGGCCCACCCTTTCCCCTACATCTCGGGGCTGAGCCTGAACCTCGCGGTGGTGGTGGCGAACCCGGCAACGGGCAAGGAACACTTCGCGCGCGTCAAGGTGCCGCCGCTGCTGCCGCGGTTCATCGCGGTCGACGCGTCTGGCAAGCCGCGCCGCCCCGGCACCAAGAAGGCCGACCCGCAGCGCGGGCCGCTCTCGTTCGTGCCGCTGGAGGAGGTCATAGCGCAGCACCTCGACTACCTGTTCCCGGGCATGGAGGTGCGGGAGAACCACACGTTCCGCGTCACCCGGAACGAGGACGTGGACGTCGAGGAGGACGACGCCGAGAACCTGCTCCAGGCCATGGAGAAGGAGCTCCTGCGGCGCCGGTTCGGCCCGCCGGTGCGGCTGGAGATCGCGAAGGACATCAGCCCGCGCATCCGGGACCTGATCGTCCGGGAGCTCGGTGTGAAGGACGAAGAGGTCTACGAGCTGCCCGCGCTGCTGGACCTCACGGGCCTCAACCTCATCGCGGACCTCGACCTGACGTCGCTGCACTACCCGCCGTTCGTGCCGTCCACGCACCGGCACCTCGCGGAAGTGGAGAGCTCCAAGCCCACCGACGTCTTCGCCGCGATCCGGCGCCGGGACATCCTGCTGCACCACCCCTACGACAGCTTCTCCACGAGCGTGCAGACGTTCCTGGAGCAGGCGGCGGCCGACCCGAACGTGCTGGCGATCAAGCAGACCCTGTACCGCACGTCGGGCGACTCGCCCATCGTGGACGCGCTGATCGACGCCGCCGAGGCCGGCAAGCAGGTCCTGGCCCTGGTCGAGATCAAGGCGCGGTTCGACGAGGAGGCCAACATCTCCTGGGCGCGCAAGCTCGAGGAGGCGGGCGTGCACGTGGTCTACGGGATCGTGGGCCTGAAGACGCACTGCAAGCTGTCGCTGGTGGTACGCCAGGAGCCCGACGGATCCCTGCTGCGCTACTGCCACGTCGGCACGGGCAACTACCACCCCAAGACGGCGCGCCTCTACACGGACCACGGTCTGCTGACCTGCAACGCGGACGTGGGCCAGGACCTGACCCGCCTGTTCAACCAGCTCTCCGGGTACGCACCCAAGTCGACCTTCCACCGCCTGCTCGTGGCACCGCGCGCCGTCCGCTCGGGCCTGGTGGAGCGCATCGAGCGCGAGGCGAACGCCGCCCGCGCCGGCCACGAGGCCTGGGTCAAGATGAAGATCAACTCGGTGGTCGACGAGACGGTGATCGACGCCCTGTACCGCGCCTCCCAGGCCGGTGTGCAGGTCGACCTCGTGGTGCGCGGCATCTGCGCGATCCGCGTGGGCGTCCCGGGCCTGAGCGAGAACATCCGGGTGCGGTCCATCCTGGGCCGGTTCCTGGAGCACTCGCGTATCTTCGTCTTCGCCAACTCGGCCGGGCCGGCCATCGCCGAGGGGCCGGAGTCCGGCCCCGAGGTGTACATCGGCTCGGCCGACCTGATGCACCGTAACCTCGACCGCCGGGTCGAGACGCTCATCCGGATCTCCGACCCGACCCACGTGGGCGAGCTGCTCGGCCTGCTCGACGAGTCCATGGCGGACACGACGGCGTCGTGGCACCTCCTGCCGGACGGCCGATGGGAGCGCCCGTCGTCGGGTTCGGAGGGCAACGGCCTCCGCGACCTGCAGGCGGTCCTCATCCAGCGGCAGCGGCGCCGGCTCGAGCCTGTCCGGTGACGGGCCGGAGGTCCGTGGTGGGTACAGAGGCGACGATGGCGACGTCCCCCGCCACGGGGATGCACACCCCTGTCGTGATGACGGCGGGCGGGCTCGTCTGGCGTCGGCGCGGCGGCGCGCTCCAGGTGCAGCTGGTGCACCGGCCCCGGTACGACGACTGGTCGTGGCCCAAGGGCAAGCTCGAGTTCGGGGAGTCCTTCCAGGGCGCCGCGATCCGCGAGGTCGGCGAGGAGACGGGCAAGGAGATTGTGCTCGGCCGGCCCCTGCCCGGCCTGCAGTACCTCACGCCCGAGGGCCGCGTGAAGCGCGTGCACTACTGGGCGGCGCGTCGCGCGCGCAGGGGCCACGACACGGCGGCCCTCACGGCGCGCGCGCCGGTGGCCCCCGTCGACCGGGAGGAGGTCGACCGGGTGGAGTGGCTGAACGCGGCCGACGCCGCGCAGCGCCTCACCCGGGCGTCCGACCGCGGGCCGCTGAACGCCCTCGTGTCCGCCGAGTCCGAGGGTGTGCTGGATACCCGCACGCTCGTCATCGCGCGGCACGGCCGGGCGGTGCCGCGCACCTCCTGGCACGGCGCCGAGCGCGACCGTCCGCTCACTCCGCTCGGGCACGGGCAGGCGTCCGCGCTGGTCCCGGTGCTGGCGGCCTACGGCGTCGAGCACGTGATCAGCTCGCGGTGGGAGCGGTGCGCCACCACCATCGACCCTTACGTGCGGGCCGCTGGCCTGCGGCCGAGCTACAGCGAGTACCTCACCGAGGCGCAGCACGAGCGGTCGCCGTCGCGCGTCGCCGCGACCGTGCGCGAGCTGCTCGAGGAGGCCACCGAGTCGTCGGTGATCTGCACCCACCGCCCGGTCCTGCCCACCGTGCTGGACGCGCTCGCGCAGCACGCGTCGCGCACCGTGGCCGACGGCCTGCCCACGCGCGACCCGTTCCTCGAGCCCGGGGAGGCGCTCGTGGCCCACGTCGCCGACACCCCCTCGGGACCGCGGGTGGTGGCCACAGAGAAGGTAAGCCCGCAGGTCTGGTGACCGTGGTGGTGGACACACGCTCTTCTTCGGCGCACTATCGGTCACCATGAGCAGCGACCAACGACCGCCGAGACGGCCGGCCATGCTGGACCCCCGGGACGCCGAGGCGCTCCCGGGTGAAGTGGACCCTGCTCTGCGCGACGAGGTCGCGCACGCGACGGCACGCGCCCTCGTGGACCGCGCCCGCACCACCGAGGACCCGAAGGTGGTGGAGCGGCTCATCCACCTCGTCGAGAACGAGGGCCTGGACACGGTGGCGGGCCTGTGGGCGGACGCCGCCGCCGTCTCCCTGCCCGGCGCGCTCTGGCGGCTGTACGTGCTGCGCGAGTGGGTACGCCGCGACATGGCTACCGTCATGCTCCGGTATCGACTCGGTGTGGAAGCCGCGCCCGTCCAGGAGGCCGTTGCTGGTGTGCCGAGCCCGCCGGAGCCGGGTGACCTGCAGATTCTCGCCGACGCCGTCCTGTCCGGCGTGTTCACCGGGGACCTCGCCGTAGCGCTCGAACGGGCTGGTGCGTTCTGCCGCATCCTGTCGACCGGAGCGGCGTTCGACGCGGACTCCCGCGAGGTCGCCGACCCCACCGGCGCCACCCGGATGACCCGCAGCGCAAGCTCGCTGCTACGCACCGCCGAGGAGCTGGAACGGGCCGGTGACCTGTGGAGAACCGGCGCCCTGGAATAGCTCCGAGCGCTGTCAAGCCCTCCGCGCCGGCGCACCGTGTGACGTCCGACCCCCTTGGCAGATCCACGCACGCGACTAAGATGGTGCAGGCGACGCCGGGCTGCGGAAGCCCCGGGCTCCACCTCAAGCCGCTACGAGCGGCCCCGCGCCGAGAGGCGCTCCCGGTTCGGCGTCGCTCTCTTTCCCCCCACCTCCTGGCCGACGATGCCGTCGGCAGAGTTGTGCTCGCTGGCTGTGCCGTGTGTCACGAGTTGCCAAAGTGCGACCTTGCAAATTGGCGATGGTCGGCAACAGCCCTACGCTGATGCCTGTTCCAGAGCCCTCAGAACGGGAGCCTTCGTGCGCCTTACTCCGCGCGACACCAAGTACTTCGATCTTCTCGCCGACCTGGCCCAGCACCTCGTCCGGGGCTCGTCCCTGCTGGCGGAGCTGCTCGGCGCGGACAAGGCCGGCCGCGAGAAGCTCGCCGACGAGATGCACGACGTCGAACATCTCGCCGACGATGCCACGCACTCGATCATGCGCCGCCTCAACCAGACCTTCGTCACCCCGTTCGACCGTGAGGACATCTCCGGCCTGGCGTCGGCGCTGGACGACTGCATGGACGAGATGGACGAGGCCGCCGACCTCATCGTCCTGTACAAGGTAGATGGCCTGCCGGACCGCGTGTCCGACCAGGTCCAGGTGCTGCAGCGGTGCGCCGAGCTCACGGCCGAGGCCATGCCCCGGCTGCGCTCGATGGACAAGCTCACCGACTACTGGATCGAGGTGAACCGCCTGGAGAACCAGGCGGACAAGCTGCACCGGAAGCTCATCGCCCAGCTCTTCGACGACCTGGCGAACGACCCGGTCCAGCTCATGAAGCTGAAGGAGATCGTGGAGGTTCTCGAGAACGCCGCGGACAGCTTCGAGAAGGTGGCGAACCTGGTCGAGACCATCGCCCTCAAGGAGTCGTGAGTTGGAGGTCGCCCTCGTCGTCCTCGTGGTGGCGCTCGCCCTGAGCTTCGACTACACCAACGGCTTTCACGACGCCGCCAACGCGATCGCGACGTCGGTGTCGACGCGGGCGCTGACGCCCCGCGTCGCGCTCCTCATGGCGGCCGCCATGAACTTCGCCGGCGCCCTGCTGGGCACCGAGGTCGCGGAGACCATCGCGACGTCGATCGTCAACCTGACCGGGGCCAGTACCCAAGCCGAGCTCACGGTGGTGCTGTGCGCGCTGCTCGGAGCGATCGTGTGGAATCTCATCACCTGGTGGTTCGGTCTCCCCTCGTCGTCCACGCACGCGCTCATCGGCGGCCTGGTCGGCGCCGGGCTCGCGGGCGGCATGAGCGTCTACTGGGGCGCGATCGTGGACAAGGTCGTCCTGCCCATGATCATCTCGCCGCTGGTGGGCTTCGGCCTCGCCTTCGCGGTGATGGTCGGCATCATGTGGATCTTCCGCAACGCCGCGCCGGCCAAGGCGCACCGGCGCTTCCGGATCGCGCAGACCGCCTCCGCCGCGGCGATGGCCCTCGGCCACGGCCTGCAGGACGCGCAGAAGACGATGGGCGTCATCTACCTGGCGCTGCTGACCGTCGGCTGGGCCAACCCGGCGACGGGCATCCCGCTGTGGGTCAAGCTGTGCGCCGCGGCCGCCATCTCGGCCGGCACGTACTCGGGCGGCTGGCGCATCATGCGGACGCTCGGCCGCAAGATCATCGAGCTCGACCCGGCCCGCGGCTTCGTTGCCGAGTCCGTCTCGGCGCTCGTGCTGTACGTCAATGCGTTCGCGCTGCACGCCCCGGTCTCCACCACGCACACGATCACCTCGGCGATCATGGGCGTCGGCGCCACCCGCAGGCTCTCCGCCGTGCGCTGGGGCGTGGCCAAGAACATCGCCGTCGCCTGGGTCCTCACGATCCCCGCCGCGGCCCTGGTCGCCGCGCTGGCGACGTGGGCGCTGTGGCCCTTCCTGACCTGACGACCTGACCTGACGACCCGACCCGACGACCTGACCGGAACGGGCCGCAGGGGGAGCCGCGCCGGATCGGAGACTCTTTTCACAGCGAGCGGCTCCGCGCGCGAACGGCCCGGCGGGCGATTTAGCATCGTTCGTATGAGCGCCACCCCTTCGGCCACGAACACTGCACAATCGGCCCACCGCAAGGCAACGGCTCTCGCCTTCGCCGCAGCGGTGGGCGGCTTCCTGTTCGGCTTCGACAGCTCCGTGATCAACGGCGCAGTGAACGCCATCGAAGGCCAGTTCTCCCTCGACGCCTCCGTCACCGGCCTCGTGGTCGCCATCGCGCTGCTCGGGTGCGCGCTCGGCGCCTGGGCGGGCGGACGCCTCGCCGACCGCTGGGGCCGCACCCACGTCATGGTGCTCGGCGCCGTCCTGTTCTTCGTGTCCTCCATCCTGTCCGCCATCGCGTTCTCCGCCCTGGACCTCGCGATCTGGCGCTTCATGGCCGGCGTGGGCATCGGCATCGCCTCGGTGATCGCGCCCGCGTACATCGCGGAGATCGCGCCCGCCGCGATGCGGGGCCGCCTCGGCTCGCTGCAGCAGCTCGCGATCACCGTGGGTATCTTCGCCGCGCTGCTCTCCGACCAGATCCTCGCCGAGTCGGCCGGCGGCGCCGCCAACGTGCTGTGGCTCGGCTGGGAGGCCTGGCGCTGGATGTTCCTCGTCGCCGTGATCCCGGCCGCCGTCTACGGCATCCTCGCCCTGCGCATCCCCGAGTCGCCGCGGTACCTCGCCGCGAAGGGGCGCGACGACGAGGCGCGCGCCGTCCTGGCCAGCGTGCTCGGCCCCGACGAGGACGCCGACGACCGACTCGCCCAGATCCACCGGAGCATCGCGATCGACGAGGCCAACGCCTCCCAGGGCTCGCTCAGGGGTAGCGCGCTGGGCCTCAAGCCGATCGTCTGGGTGGGCATCCTGCTCTCGGTGTTCCAGCAGTTCGTCGGCATCAACGTGATCTTCTACTACTCGAGCACGCTGTGGCAGGCCGTCGGTTTCGACGAGAGCCAGGCGTTCCTGGTCTCCACCATCACCTCGATCACGAACGTCGCGGTCACGTTCATCGCCATCGCGCTCATCGACAAGGTGGGCCGCCGTCCGCTGCTGCTCATCGGCTCGGCCGGCATGACCGTGTCGCTCGGCCTGATGGCCCTCGCGTTCACGCAGGCGACCGGCGCGGGCGAGGACATCTCGCTGAGCGGCCCGTGGGGCGTCATCGCGCTGATCTGCGCCAACGCGTTCGTCGTCTTCTTCGGTGCCTCGTGGGGCCCGCTCGTGTGGGTGCTGCTCGGCGAGATGTTCCCCAACCGCATCCGCGCCGCCGCCCTCGGCGTCGCGGCGGCCATGCAGTGGATCGCCAACTTCGCCATCACCCTGACGTTCCCGCCGCTGCTGTCCGCCTTCGGCGCCAGCGTGCCGTACCTGATGTACGCGGCCTTCGCGGCGCTGAGCTTCTTCTTCGTGTTCAGCAAGGTGCCCGAGACCAAGGGCATGGAGCTCGAGGACATGGGCGAGGAGTCCCGTACCAGCGCCTGACCCACCCGCGCAGCCGATCCGACGGCGCCGCCCCCCACCCGTGGGAGCGGCGCCGTTCTCGTGCGCCGGGAGCAGCGCTCGGACCCGTGTCGCGCAGGTCACACCGCGGCCGGCGAAACAGTTCCCGGAGACCCTTGCATTCGGCAACCATCGCGATATGGTTGCCCTAAGCAATCAAATGCGAGGCACTATGACTTCCCAGATGAGCCGGACGCCGTCCGGCACCGAAGCTCCAGCCGTCGCCCTGATCACCGCGCTCCAGAGTCTTTCCCGCGCCCAGCGGGAAGCAGCGGCGCACATCGCCAACGAGCTCGACTGGCCCAGGGCCGGCCTGTCCGTGCTGCACCTGCTCACCAAGTGCGGCCCGGTCTCGCTGACCGACATCGCGGCGCGCCTGCGGGTCGACCTCTCCGTCGCGAGCCGTCAGGTGAGCACCCTGGCCGACGCCGGATACGTCGTCCGGACCGTCGACGACGAGGACCGGCGGGTCCGCACCATCGAGCTGACCGACACCGGGCGCGCGCTCGCAGCCGAGGCTTCCGAGCAGTACACGAACCTGATCGACCGGGCGTTCGCCGCCTGGTCGCCCGAAGACCTCGCCGAGGCGACCCGCACGCTGGACCGCCTCGTCGACACCATCAGTGCGGACACCGCGCACCGGAGATCGCCCCAGAACGAGCAGGAGTATGCATGACCAGCCCTAGCACCCAGTCCGTAGCGGTCGAGCCCGACCACCTCCAGGGCGAACCACCCGCCATGACGCACAGCGAGGTGCTCCGGGCGCTGTCCGGGATCCTCCTGGGCATGTTCGTCTCGGTCCTGGCCATGTCGGTGGTCTCCTCGTCCCTGCCGAAGATCATCACCGACCTCGAGGGCGGGCAGTCGTCGTTCACGTGGGTGGTGACCGCCACCCTGCTGACCTCGACGATCTCCACCCCGATCTGGGGCAAGCTCGCCGACCTCACCAACCGCAAGACGCTGATCCAGGTCGCCCTGGTCATCTCCGTGCTGTCGGCCGCGGCCGCCGGGTTCTCGCAGGACGTCGGCCAGCTCATCACGTTCCGCGCCTTCCAGGGCATCGGCGCAGGCGGCCTGCAGTCCCTGGCCGCGGTGCTCATCGCCGACATCATCAGCCCGCGCCAGCGCGGCCGGTACATGGGCCTCATGGGCTCGATCATGGGCATCGGCATGGTCGGCGGCCCGATCCTGGGTGGCTTCCTCACCGACGCGATCAGCTGGCGCTGGAACTTCTTCGTGGGCCTGCCGTTCGCGGTGGCCTCGATCATCGTGCTGCAGATGACGCTCAAGCTGCCGAAGCGGCCGCGCGGCTCCGCGAAGATCGACGTCGCAGGCGCCACGCTGATCGCCGCAGGGATCGCGACCCTGCTGCTGTGGATCACCTTCGCGGGCACCGAGTACGACTGGCTCTCCTGGCAGACGGCGGTGATGGTCGGCGGCTCCCTCGCGGTCCTCGCCGCCGCCGTGCTCGTCGAGCTACGGGTGAAGAACCCGCTCATCCCGATGTACCTGTTCAAGAACCGGACGCTGGTGCTGGCCGTCATCGGCTCGGTGGCCGTGGGTGTCGCGATGTTCGGCTCGTCGGTGTTCCTCAGCCAGTACATGCAGCTCTCGCGCGGCAAGACGCCCACCGAGTCCGGCCTCTACACCATCCCGATGGTCGTCGGCCTGTTCCTGTCGTCCACGGTCGGCGGGCAACTCATCTCCAAGACCGGCAGGTACAAGCCCTTCATGGTCGCGGGTGGTGTGCTCCTGACGGGTGGACTGCTGCTCCTGTCGACGCTCGACTACCACACGTCGTTCGTGCTGGTGTCGATCTACCTGTTCGTCCTGGGCTCCGGCGTCGGCCTGCTCATGCAGAACATGGTGCTGGCCACGCAGAACACGCTGCACATCAAGGACTCGGGCAGTGGCACGTCGACCGTGACGTTCTTCCGCTCGCTCGGCGGCGCGATCGGCGTCTCCGCGCTCGGCGCGATCCTCGGGCACAGCGTGCAGGGCGGCCTGCGGGACGGCATCACCGAGATCGCCCCCGAGCTGGCCAAGCAGGGGATCGACCCGGCCGCGCTCCAGTCCGGAGGCGGCACCCTGCCCGACCTCTCGACCCTGCCGCCCATCCTGGTCGAGGTCGTCGAGAAGGCGTACGCGAACGGCATCGCGGACATCTTCCTCGCCGCCGTCCCGCTCGCCCTGATCGCGCTGCTCTGCGTGTCCCTCATCAAGGAGGTCCCGCTGGGCCACCGGTCGGGCATCGACCAGCTCAAGGACCTCGAACCAGCAGTGGGCTAAGTGTGCGCAGCAAGCGGGGGAATTCGTGCCCCAGGACTGTGATCCGGGCGCTTGACACGCCATCATTGGCGCATGCTCTCGAGTACAGGCAGGTCCAGCACGGACACGTCCGAAGACGGTGTCGTCGCCGGCACGGGTGCCGGCGACGACACGGTCGGTGACAGGGTGACCGGTCCGGGGCCGTTCGAGGGCCTGGAGCGCGAGCTCCGGCTGGTGATCCGCCGCGCGCAGTCCAACGGGGCGTCGATCGCCCAGCGAGTCCACCCCGAGCTCGACGCCAGCGCCTACCCGCTCCTGGCACACATCGCCGAACGGCCCGGCGCGCGCGGCTCGGACCTCGCGACCTTCTTCGGCGTCGGGCGCGCCACCGTGTCGCGACAGCTCAGCCGCCTGGTCGAGCTCGGGCTCGTCGAGCGCACGGTCGACCCCGACGACAGCCGCGGACAGAACATCACCCTGACGCCAGACGGCAGCGCCCGCTTCGAGCGGGCACGCACCAGCCGGGTCGCCATGCTGGAGGGAGCGCTCGCGACCTGGGCGACCGACGACGTCGCCCAGCTCGCCCGGCTCCTCAACCGCTACTCTGCCGACATCGTGGCGTGGAAGCTGGCCGGGCGCTGAGCCGGCCGGCTCGCCGTCAGCTCTCCTCGAACGTGAGGCTCACCGAGTTCATGCAGAACCGGTCGCCCGTCGGGGTCTGCGGCGCGTCGTCGAACACGTGCCCCAGGTGGGAACCGCAGGTCGCGCAGCGCACCTCGGTGCGCACCATGCCCAGCGAGCGGTCCTCGATCAGCTCGACGGAGTCGCCGGCGAGCGGGCTGTAGAACGACGGCCAGCCGCAGTGCGAGTCGAACTTGGTGTCGGAGCGGAACAGCTCGGCGTCACACGCGCGACACCGGTAGACGCCGGTGCGCTTCTCGTCCAGCAGTTCGCCCGTCCAGGCCCGCTCGGTGCCCGCCTGGCGCAGCACCGCGTACTCCTGGGACGAGAGCTGCTCGCGCCACTCCTGGTCGGACTTCGAAATCTTGTACGTCATCTCAACACCTCCGCACAGAGCAACTCCCCGCTCGCCGCCGGTGTTCCGGCGGTGACGAACACGTAGGGCCTTCCGACCGGACGACCGGTCGGAAGGCCCCACAAGTCCTGCTGTGGCCGCGTCAGCTCGCGGCGGACGCGTTCGCGTTGCCCGCGCCGCGGCCACGGCCGCCCCGCCGACGACGGCGGGGGGCGGCGCCGTCCGGCCGCGGGAAGTGGTCGGCGGCAGTACGCCCGCCGCCCGACGCCGGACGCGCGGCCCCGCGCTGCCCTGCCGCCTGGCCGGCGCCGCCGGTGCCCTGACCGCGCGACTGGCCCTGCCGGCCGCCGCCCTGCGCGCCGCCCTGGCCGGAGCCCTGACGCCCGCCCTGGGCGCCGCCCTGACCCGAGCCGCCCTGACCGGAGCGCGAGCGCCCACCCTGCCGCCGCGGCTGGCCCTGGCGGGCCGGCTGCTGCTGCGGGGCCGGCGGCACGTACTCGACGTACGGCGCGACCTCGCCGACCAGGCTGGTCACCGTGGCGTCGCCGGGGCGGACGTCCTGCGGGCGGGCGGTGATCTTCGCCTTGCGGGTCAGGTCACGCACGTCCCCGCGCTCCTCGGGCAGCATGATGGTCACGACGTCGCCGCCGGAGCCGGCTCGCGCCGTCCGCCCGGAGCGGTGCAGGTACGCCTTGTGCTCGGCGGGCGGGTCCACGTGCACCACGAGCTCGACGTCGTCGACGTGGATGCCGCGGGCGGCGATGTCGGTCGCGACCAGCACCTTCACCTCGCCGGACGAGAACGCGGCGAGGTTGCGCTCGCGCGCACCCTGGCCGAGGTTGCCGTGCAGGTCGACGGCGGGCACGCCCGCGGCGGTGAGCTGCTTGGCGAGCTTCTTGGCCTGGTGCTTGGTCCGCGTGAACAGCATGCGGCGGCCGGTGCCCTGCGCGAGCTGGTGCACCACGTTCTTCTTCACGTCCTTGTCGGCGACGGCGAGGATGTGGTGCGTCATCTGCGGCGGCGGCGCCGCGGCGTCGTCCACGGAGTGCGTGACCGGCTGGTGCAGGTAGCGCTTGACCAGCACGTCCACGCCGTTGTCGAGAGTGGCCGAGAACAGCAGGCGCTGCGTTCGCGAGCCCGTCCGGTCGAGGATGCGCTTCACGCCGGGCAGGAACCCGAGGTCGGCCATGTGGTCGGCCTCGTCGAGCACGGTGATCTCGACGTCGTCGAGCGTCAGGTGCCGCTGGCCGAGCAGGTCCTCGAGCCGGCCCGGGCAGGCGATGACGATGTCGACGCCCGCGTTCAGCGCGGTGACCTGGCGCGACTGCGCCACGCCGCCGAAGATCGTGGTGGTCTTCAGACCGAGGGCCTGCGCCAGGGGCGCAATCGACTCGTCGATCTGGTTGGCGAGCTCACGCGTGGGAGCCAGGATCAGCGCACGGGGGCGGCCCGCCGCGCGGCGCGACTGTCCCGCCGAGGCGGAACGAGCGGCGGACGTGGCGAGGCGGGTCACGACCGGCAGCGCGAACGCGAGGGTCTTGCCGGAGCCGGTGCGGCCGCGGCCGAGCACGTCGCGACCGGCGAGGGAGTCCGGCAGGGACGCCGTCTGGATGGGGAACGGCGAGGTGATGCCGCGGTCTGTCAAAACGCGCAGAACGGGCGCGGGCAGACCGAGGTCGGCAAAGGTAGTCAAGGAGATGGGCCTCTCGGGCTCGGTGGCGGCGCGTATCGCGCCGGTGGTCCGCCGTGCTCACACCAGGCGGCGGGGTGCTAACCCGGGCCGGGGCCACGACGTCGGGCGGCTGAAGCCGCCCACGGCTACCCATTGTGTCACGGCCTGATCGTCGATGGCTGCGGCGCACGTCACGTTCGGTGTGGTTCTATGTGGCGCATGATTCCCGCAGCGACCAGCTCCGCCGGACCGTTCGCCGCCATCGGCGACGTGCTCGGCACCATCTGGACCAACGCGGTCACCCCGGTGGACCCGCCGTCGAACCTGATGGTGCTCGGCATGTGCGCGATCGCCCTGGTGGTCGTGATCTTCCGCCCCCTGTGGCACATGACGCGGCATGTGATCACCATCGCCCACGAGGCGTCGCACGCCCTCGGCGCCCTGCTCACGGGCCGAAAGCTCGAGGGCATCCGGCTGCACTCCGACACCTCCGGCCTCACCGTCTCGCGCGGCAAGCCCCGCGGCCCGGGGATGGTCATCACGGCGTTCGCCGGCTACGTGGGGCCGGGCATCATCGGCCTGGGTGCCGCATGGCTGCTGCGGCAGGGATACGCCGTAGGGCTCCTGTGGTTGCTCGTGGTGCTGCTCGCCCTGCTGCTCCTGCAGATCCGCAACTGGTTCGGCCTGTGGTCGATCCTCGTCAGCGGCACGGCCCTCGTGTTCGTCACCTGGTTCCTGGCGCCCGAGGTGCAGAGCGCCGTCGCCTACGCCGTGACGTGGTTCCTGCTGCTCGGCGCGGTACGCCCGGTGTTCGAGCTGCAGATCCAGCGTTCCCGCGGCCACGCGCGGACGTCCGACGCCGACATGCTCTCCCGCCTGACCGGCGTCGCCGGCTTCTTCTGGGTCGCGCTGTTCCTGCTGGTCACCCTGGGCGCGCTGGCGCTGGGCGGCGCGTGGATCCTCGACGTGGCGCTCTAACAGCCGGCACCTCAGCGAGGTCGGTTGGGCCAGCAACGGCAAGCCCCCCGGGGTCCACCTGGCAGGTGGGTCCCGGGGGGCTTGTCGTCCGGTCGACGCCCAGTGCTGGGCGCCGGAGGTCACGCCGAAGGCGTGAGCACGAATCCCGGGCCCTCGGCGCGGGGGTCGGTGTCCAGGGTCAGCGCCTCCAGAGCGGGAGCAGCCTGCGCCTCGACGAACACGTTGGTGGCACCCGAAGCGTCGACGACCTGGTCGTCGGGCTGCGGCGCCGGAACCAGCGCGAGCTCGAAGTTCCCCGGCTGGCCGGAGGCCTGCGCGATGCGCAGCCCGCCCTCGACCGGTACCCCAGCCTGCTGGGCGAGGTCCTGGACGGCCGTACGAGCGTTGTCAGTCACGGTGAGCACGATGAGCTCCTCACATTGGTTCTCCGCGGTCCCGTCCACCGAACCAAGCCCGCACCCACACTGCAAGCGTGAGACGCATTTAACCCGATATCTCCCACTGGGTGGGACAGCGCGTGACAGCCACCGCCAGGAGACGTATGGTGCCCCGCTCGGAGGGCCCAACCACTATGCGAGACCTGACCGGTAGGCTTTCTACTCGCGCCGCCCGGTCCCCGGGCACGCGGGCCTCTAGCTCAACTGGCAGAGCAGCGGACTTTTAATCCGCGGGTTCCGGGTTCGATCCCCGGGGGGCCCACCCTGACAGCGCCACCACCAGGCAATTCGCACCCAACGAGGCGGTCAGCCCGCTCCCGAACCACCGCACGGGTGACAACACGGGTGACGACGTCTCCCCAGATCACGCAGCGTCCCCGTCCGTGTCGGCATTCCTGGTGGGGTCTTCTTCGTTGGTCGACGCGAACAGGCCATCGAGCGGGCTTGTCACCTGCCCCACGATCTTGCGACCCATGTACACGTCCTGCGTCATCGACGGGCGCGCGTGTCCGAGCTGGTCAGCAATGGCCCGCGCACTCAGCCCCTGGACATCGAGCAGAGTCGCCACCGTCCGCCGCGCCGTGTGCGACTTGACCCAAGCAAACTCCTCGCCGCGCGCCTTCCGCAGGTCCTTCCCCGTGTTCCCGACATCCCGAAGCCCACCCTTCGCATCGGTGAACACCAGGGCGTCCGGCGCCTGGCCGACGGCACGCCGGCGCAGGATCTCCACGCACCAGATCGGCAACTGAAGCGAACGCTCAGACGTCTCGGTCTTGACAGGACTGCGCACCAGCCCCCGCCCCTTGACCCGCGTGACCGTCCAATCGATCTGGACCACCTGCGCGTCGAGGTCAATCTCGGACCACCGCAACGCAAGCGCCTCACCGATCCGAACACCGGTCGCCAACAGGAAACGCATCAGGTCCGGAAGGTCACGGCGCCGGGCGAACTCACTGCCATCGAGCATGGCAAGGAATCGGGCAGCTTCATCGATACTCAGCGCACGTGGAGCATTTCGACGCCCCTGTTCGAGGCGCGCGACATCTCTCACCGGGTTGTAACGGAGCACATCGCGACGAACGAGCATCCCGCACGTTCCGTTCAGGATCGAACGGACCGCCTTTGCGGTCGCGAACCCCTTGCGACCGCGCAGGTCAGCGATGAACTGATCGACCCGGCCAGTCGTCAGATCCGAGATGCGCGTTCGTCCAATCGTCTTGTAGATCTCAACCCGCGCGTAGCGCTCGTACTGGTCGAGCGTCGTCGGCGCGCGTGAGCCATCGGCCACAAGCGTTCGATACGTCTTCAGCCACTCCCGGACCGCGACCTCCAGGAGAGTGCCCTTCTTGAAGGTCTCGCCGTCCGATGCAATGGCAGCATCGATGTTCCGTTTCGCCGTTCGCCGGGCCGCGTCCTTTGTCTTTCCGACGCCCGTGCCCTTACGCCGGCGCCCCGCGTTGTCGCGGTAGTACTGCACCGCACGCCAGCCAGCCGAAACAGCTTCGTAGTAGACCTCACCGCGCTCCCCCGGCTCCAGTCGCTGCTTCATGACGCCACCCCGACGGGAAGGGCCGCAACCCACGCACGCACGTCATCAGGTCGATAGCGCACGTACTTACCGATGCGGCGAGCATCCGGACCCTTACCGGTAGACCTCCAGGCGTAAAGCGTGCCGACGGGCACACCGAGGAACGCCGAGACGTCCTGCACCGTCCACAAGCGATCAGTGATTGGCGTTGCCATGTCCGTAGTCATTTCCCTGCCTTTCCTCCCTGTCGGTTCTGGTCGGCTTTCCACTTGGCGTATTCGCGTGCTCGAGCTGCGGCAGCCTCGGCGAGTTCTTTCTCGCCGTTGGTTGGCCAGCCGGTCCCGACGTAGGACCAGGAGCCGTCGACGACGAGGGTTGTTTCGTCGTCGTCGGCCAGGAGGCGGCGTTCCAGGTCGGTCACGTCGAGGGGTTCACCGGCTCGCTGGGCTTCGGCTTGGAGGCGGGCGAACCGTGCTCGTGCTTGCCGCAGCCGCCCGAGGGTCACGGAGTACTGGCGTGACTTGGTGGAGAAGTGGCCTCGGAAGCCGAGCATGTGCGCCCACTTGGCCAGGAGCCGGTACGGCGACTCAGCGCACGTCCCGCAGACGCATCCGTCTTCGTCCTCCTCCGGCTCATACCCGGGCCGGCGGCACGAGGTGGCGGCACGGTCAGCCAACCGGCGGCACTCACGGGTCATCCGGGCCAGGTGCGGCCGGGGTGATGCGGGGTCGACGTCGGTCGACTTCGTGGCGTACTTCGCGAGGTACCCCGCGACCTGTTCGGGCACGAGAGTGCCGGACGAACGAGCGTCGTCGGCAGCCGACCCCGGTAGGCCAGTGCGGACGGTCCGTGTGTCGAGCTGGGACCTGAAGGCCAGCACGCGCGGCACGTCTGCACCATCGACCGGAGGAACCTCGACCCGCACACCCCGTGCGGCCGACTCGATCAGCTCGGCAAGCGTCACGCCGTCGACGGGGGCGGGCGTGCCGGGTCCGTCGGGGCCGTCGAGGCGGACCAGGGCGTGGAAGTGGATCAGGCCGCGGGACTGGTATTCGCCGACCTTGGCGTACTGCACCGACGCCGCCCGCTTCAACTCGGAGTCGGTCAGGCCGAGGTAGCCCGCCAGGGCACGGCGGAGGGCGATCGTGAAGCGCCGCCAGAGCTCCGGGGCGTGCCACTGCCACACGACGGCTGAGGTCCAGTCGTAGCAGTCCCAGCACAGCGGAGCACCCACCACCGGGTCACTCTCCGAGTGGGTGGTCATGCAGGACTTGGACCGGCCGTGCTCGCAGGTTTTGTTCCGGTCGTAGGGGCGGCACATGCCCCCGGACTTGTGCCCGTTCTTGGACCGGATGCCGTGCACGTGGCCGAACGAGGGTGCGGTCAGCGTGGCGAACACGAGCGGGTTGTCTGCCACCGTCTCGGGCACGGTCTTGCCGCCGAGCAGGCCGGATCGGATCATCGCGAACGTGTCGCGGGCGTAGACGCGGGAGCAGGCCGGGCAGACGTCCTCACGCCGGTTGCCGCAGGGGCGGTAGAGCTGGCCCATGGGTGCGTCGTCGGAGGAGTACTGCCCGACGACCTCGCCAGTGGTGGTGTCGATCGTCATGGAGGACCCGGAGAGCTTGACCGGGTGCGAGCAGTACCCGACGGCGGCAGCAGTCTCGGAGAAGGCTTGGAGGGCGGAGCGCAGGGACCGGCCCCGGGCCGACTGGGTAGCGAACCCCAGGGCACCGGGACCGACCTCCAGCGGTGCATGCTCCCCGAACCCGGGGAACGTGCCCTGTGTTTCGGTGTTCATGCTGCCGTGCCGAGTTCGAGACCGGGCAGGGTGTCCTGCACCGTCACGGGATCACGCCACAGGGTGCGGTCCCGTCCGGCCCAGAACCCCGCCGTGGTCGACGTGGTGGCGACTTCGAGGGCGCAGGCGGCCAGAATCGGGCAGGAGGCGCACACCCGGGCCATCAGCGCCCGTGCCAGGGGCGAGGCGTCCTCAGCGATCCAGGGCAGGTCCTGGTTCTCCGGCCGGGCGCAAGAAGCGCGCAACGTTGCTCCCGGTGAGGCGATCATGCGTCGGCCCCCACCATGTTCAGACCGGGCAGGTCCAGGGCGTCCTGAGTGACCGGGCGGACCCGCCCCAGACGGGGACGGCGAGCAGCGGGAGCGGCACCGACCGGGGCACTTACCGGTTCGGCCGGCAAAGCCTCAGGGGCAGGCGTGGCGACGGGTAGCGCCGGTTCGATCACGACCGGAACGGGCTCGGGTGCGACTGCGACGGCGACTGGCTCAGTAGCCGGGACCGGCTCCGGTTCGACGGCGGGACCGTCTGCGACGACGAGTGACGCGAGGGCGTGTGTCGAGGTGAGGACCGACAGGGGTGCGAGGGCCACCAGGACGACGCCGACGAGGGTCTTGAGTTCGGGGTCGACGTCGTAGGCGTGGGCGGCGTTCGCGCCGATGGATACGACGGTGAAGCCGAACATCAGGGTCCAGGCCCACGCCGAGGACCGGCCACGAGCCCGCAGCACCAGGGCGACGAGGCCGTAGACGAGCACGCTCGCGTCGATGACGACGGGGACGAGGAACGCCAGTGACTCGGGGACCCGGCCCCACAGGGCGGCGTCCCGCAGTGACGCGAATGACAGGGCGAACGAGGCCAGTGCGACGGCCACGGTCAGCACGACGGTGAACGTCAGCACCGGGCGAGAGTCAGCGGCGATCCGGACGACGGTGCGGTTCATGGTCAGACCTCCTCAGTGGCCGGAGCGGCCGGGCGGGGCGCGCGGGGCTTGCGCGGTGCGCGGGGCTTGCGCTGGCGTGGTGTGGGGTTGTCGCTGGTCTTGCCGGGCCCGTTCTCGTTGGGCACGTCGGCGGCGACGGTGTGCAGGCGTCGACCGGCAGTGGCCCAGGCCGTCACGGCGTCCGCGTCCGATACGGAGACCGAGCCCGAGGGGGCTCGAGCCGGGCGGGGCGCGGCGAACCGGAGGGCGACGTCGCGGATCAGATCGTCGGGCCAGTAGTCGAACCGCATCAGCTCCGGGGAGCCGTCCTCCCGCACGAGGTACGCGGTGCCCGGGTCGGTCTCCAGGATCGTGTGCGCCGGCGCAAGAGCCATCGCCGGGCCAAGGACCATGTCCGTTTCGATGTCGGAGTCCAGGCGTAGCGCGATCTTCTGCGGGTAGAGGTTGCGTTGCCCGACGGCTTCCTGCCGGGGGTTTTGCACACAGGACAGGACGACGACGCCGAGGGCGCGGCCTTGGGTCAGGAGCTTGGACATGAGCCGGTCTGCCTCGCGCCGGGTCTCGAAGTCGGAGTAGGCCATCAGGTCGGCGAGCTCGTCGATGACCAGGACGTGCAGCGGGTCACCGGGGCGAGGCTCGTGCAGGCGGGAGACGCCGCGCATGGTCTCCTTGCGGCGGTTCATGATGGCCACCAGTTCGTTCAGGACCCGCAGGGAGTCGGTGGATTCGTAGGCGATGCGGGTGAACAGGGTCCGGCCCATCTCCAGCTCGATGCCGCCCTTGAGGTCCAGGCCGGACAGCTCGATAGCGCCGGTGTGGACGGCGGGGGCGAGGTTGCCGACCACCGACCACAACGCCGAGCCCTTGCCCGCGCCGGTGGCACCGACGACGAGGGTGTGCCGTCCCCGGACAACGAGTTGGGCGACCTGTCCGGAGCGGGTCCGGCCGACGGCCAGGCAGTCGGGTGTCGCGGCCTCCAGGCGCGGCAGCCGGGCAACAGCCCCGGCGATGCGTGCCGTGGTGAACAGGCCCAGGTCGAGCACCCCGGGGCGGACGGTCGTGGTGGAGAACCCGTGGGCCTTGTAGGTCGTGGTGATCGCGGGGGCGGCACGGTGCAGGGTGTCCAGGGTCTGTCCGGCCATGGTGTGGATCCGCAGGACGATCGCACCGGTCTCGTAGCGGATCTTGGACAGCTTCGGGACCAAGACCTCACCGCCGACCTGACGCTCACCGATCCCGCAGGCGGCAGCGACGGCGGGCCAGGAGGCGACCATCTTGCGGCCGTGCATGCGGACCAGGTACCCGTACGGCGTGATCGCGGCCCACAGGCCATGCACCAGGCCCGGGGACAGGAACACCAGGGCCAGCAGTACCGGGCCGGTGATCCGGTCGCCGGGGAGGTCGGCGAGGGTGAGGATGCCCCACCACCCGAACGAGACCGCCCCGACGACCAGGACGAACACGGCGTGCTTGGCCATCCACATGGTCAGGCCACGGGTGAACATCCAGTCCCGGTACGCGATCCAGGCCAGGATTCGCCAGGTGCGGCCGGACCACCCGGGACGACCCACCGTGGCGGCCCGCAGGCGTGCCCGGGCGGCCTTGACTCGCTCGTCCAGCGCCAAGCGCAGGCGGTCGGTATCCATCAGTACTCTCCGTCCTGCTCGGCGCGCTGGTAGGCGGCGCGGAAGTCGATCTGGAGCTGGTGGGCTCGCTGGGCGAGCTTGTAGGCGCGTTCGCCGAGGTCGATGTCCAGTTCTCCGACCTGTGACGCGGCGACGCGCATTGCCTCGGCGGCCAAGTCCATGTGCTGGTATCCGGACTCGAAGTGGTAGACGTCCTCGGGCTCCAGGACCTGGCGCTTGTCTCGCTTGAACAGCTCAAACATCAGCTCTCTCCTTCGGGTACGAACAGCGGGACGCCTAACCGGCGCTCCACCTCGGTCTTGACCTCATCGAGCACGTCCGCGCACTTGTCCAGCCGGGCCACGGTCTCTTCGGTACCCGGGGCTTCGGGTGCTCGGGTAAGCGCCCACGCCAGCTCGTCCAGCGCCTGACCTAGCGACCACTGGACTGCCTGCATGGCTTCCCGCTCTGCCTGGTTCATCACTCGCCCTCGCTCTCAGCGAGCCAGCGACGGGCCACGTCCTCCCGGGCAGCCCGGACCCGGGCCAGGACCGCGTGCATCTCCTCCAGCGCCGGGTCATGGGCGTTGGTGACCTGGCTCAGGTCCTCCAGCGGCCAGCACGCCACCCTGAGCTCATTGGCCGCATCACCGAGCCCTTTCTTCGCCGCCTCCAACGCCGCGATCGCGCGCCGGTTGACCTGCCGTGTCGTCTCATCCAGTGCCATCAGCGCTCTCCGTTCTGTTCAGCGGCCAGCCGGGCCCGCAGCTCGAAAGCGGCGTCTGCCGCGTTGACCCATGCGTGATTGACCCGGTCGGCCAGGTCGTCATGCAGCCGCGTCTCCGCCTGCACCACGTCCATCGCCATCGCTGCCTTGCGCAGCCCTTCACGGCCCGTCTCAGCGGTCTGCGCCGCTGCCTCCAGCGCTGCCACGACACGACGGTTGACCCGCCGGGTAGTACGCGTGCGTGCCATCAGCTCTTCTCCGTTCCATCCGTGCGCCCGACCCACCGGCCGGACTCGTCGTAGAACTCAGGGCGTTCCGCCCGGTGCGCGACCGAGGCCGCGAGACTGATATCGGTGTGCAGGGACTCGGCCCGCCCGTGCAGGTCCCGAGCCGAGTCCGCGCCACCCAGCACCCCGGCGTGGTCGAGCAACCGAGCGGCACCAGCCAGGCCACGGACGGCCTCAGACAGGTAGTCCGCAGCGGCCGCCAGCGACGACGCCCGGGACATCAGGCCGCGGCCTTACCGGCGTCCGGGCGGGCCGGGGTGGCCACATCCGCCTTGCCCGGGGCGCAGATGTCCTCGGCCTTGTACGACCACGCCAGACGCGGCCGGTTGCCGTTGTCGTCCACGTACGGCAGAGCCGTCAGCCCCACGAACTCCACCAGGCGCAGCGTGATCGGCGTGCCCGGGATCGAGACCGCGACCGGAGGCACCGGCTGGACCCGGGACGGGATCTTGACCGACACACCCGCGTCGCTCTTGTTCCCCTCGTCATCCAGGTCAGCCACCACCACCTGCCACAGCGGCAGACCCGTCTCCTTGTCGAGCTGCTGAGGACGCGACCCGTCCTCACGCTTCGGAGCATCGAAGTCCCCCACCGGCTGGACCTCACCCTTCATCACCGCACCCGCCGGGAACACGTCCCCGTGAGCCACCGCAAACCGTCGCTGCATCGCCATGCTCTTCTCCTCCTGTTGAGGGGTCTAAACACCCGACCCGCTTCAGAACCCGTCGAGTTGAGGGGTCTAAACACGAAGGTAGGCCCCGCAGGGCGATCCGTCAAGGGGTCTAAACTCGGGAACCATGGACACCGACGAGTTCGAGCAGATCAGGGCGGAGAAAGACCCACTCCGCCAGGCGCAACGCGCCACCGAACTCATCGACGTCTACAAGAACCGGAGCGCCGAGCTCGCCCGCCTTCGCAGGGCCGCGATCGATCGCGCGTACACAGAGGGCCGCTCGTACACGGATATCGCGAAGGCGAGCGGAGTGACCAAGGGCCGGATCACGCAGATCCGGAAGAGCGCCCCACCGGTCGCCCGGGCGTTCTTTGGCGTCGGCCCGGTCACCGTGGCTATTCCCCGACGCGCACTGGATGAACGACCACTCGGCGTCATCGCCAGCGAGGACCAGGCGGCAGCGGATGCGATGGCGGAACTGCTCGTACTCCTCGGGCATCAGCCACGCTCCTACGAGATCCCACCCGGCGGCGAGTGGGAGCCGCCCGCCGACGCCGTGGCAATCTGCGGCCCCAAGTCATCCCACGTCACAGCCGAGGCGATCGAGGCCGACCCCTACCTGTCATTCGAGCCTGACAGCGAGGGCCGATGGGTCATCACAGATCGGCAGACCGGGGAGGTGTTCGTCTCACCATGGGACGTCGGTGACAAGACGAAGGACATCGCCTACGTGGCGCGCCTCGTCCGTAACAACCGTCAGGTGCTCGTCGTTGCGGGCGTACACGCGCTCGGATCGATCGGGGCGGTGGAGTACCTCCGACGCAACCTCGATGACTTGTTCGACACCGTGCGCGAAGAGCCGTTCTCGCTCGTCGTCGAGAGCACATTCGACGACCTCACCGTGACAGAGACCGATGCGCTGTGGGGACCAAAGGTGCACTGATGAAGACACTCGCTGCGACTCTTGGCGGCGCATCACGAAACCAGGACCGCTACGTCGTGGGCGACAACTTCGCCGCCGTTCTGGACGGCGCGACTTCCGTCGCGGGGGACCGCTCGCACGATCCAGGCTGGTTCGCGCAGCAGCTCGCCGACTCCCTCGCCCGGACCATCCCCGAGGGGGGTCCGCTCGCCGACCACGTTGAACGAGCCATCCGGACCGTTCGCGACACCCACGCTCTGCAGCCCGACTCCGCGCCGACAAGCACCATCGCGATCGCGCGGTGGAGCCGCGACGCCCTGGAAACGTACGTCCTGGGCGACAGCCCCGCCGTCGTCCTACATCCCGATGGCACCGCGAGCGTCCACGAGGACGACCGCCTCGCCGCCGTCGCCACAGCAAAACGCACCACCTACAGGTCACAGCTCGCCGCCGGGCACGGATACGGCCAAGCGCACCGCGAAACACTCCTCGACCTACAGGCCGAACAAGCCGAGCGGCGCAACCGGCCAGGCGGCTACTGGATCGCGGGTACAGACCCCGACGCCGCGCAGCACGGGATCACCGACATCACGGCATTGAGCGACGTAGCTGCTGTCATCCTCGCTAGCGACGGCGTCGCGCTAGAACGGCACCCGAACGCAACGACCTGGGCTGAACTCCTCGCCGAAGTGCAGCAGCACGGGCCTGACAACGTCCTCCGCAGCATCCACGGCGCAGAGGATGCCGACCCCGACGGGTCGCGCTGGCCTCGCTCGAAGCCCCACGACGACAAGACCATCGTGATCGCGATCCCGTCGTAGCAATCTTCCCCTTCCGCCTGAGCGTCTACGCCACACGACAGCCAGGCCTCTCCATATTGATGCACTCGCATATATTTCAGTCGCAATCGCGACGAGGGTGATCTTCCGACAGAGGCCTCGTGAGTGAGTGCGCAGCTAAGGCGTACACCGCTAGCATCTCTTCATGGTGAATCCCAGACTCGAACTAGCACTCGAAAAGTTGGGTCCAGGCGAGTGGCGCTACTTTGAGAAATTCGCATCAGAGTTCCTCGCCTCGGACTTTCCGGCGATACGCACAACGGCATCCCCTAGCGGTGACGGGGGGAGAGATGCGGAAGTATTTCGCCTTAACGAGCTTCCGAAGACTGTTTTCCAGTACTCCGTTACGGCCAACTGGAAAGAAAAGATCAAGGACACGATCGAGAGGATCGGGACGACCTGGCCCGGTGCCAATCGCTTGATCTATTGCACGAGCCGAGAAATTGGAGCGCAGATTGACCAACTTCGCGAGGATATATGGGACAAGCACGGCATTCAGGTGGACCTGAGGGATCGAAACTGGTTCATTGAACGCGAAGCCGACTCGGCGGTCCGACGTACCGCAAGTGAAGAACTTGCGCAGATGATTGTCGAACCGTTTCTCAAGAAGCGGAACATCATTGACCAGATCGTAACTCCGATCACGCAAGACGAGAGCAAGGTTGCTCTACTGCAGCTCGCGCTCAATGACAGTGATAGAAAATCCGACCAGTCACTCACAAAGACATGTTTCGACGCACTCGTGCAGGCGGCTTTGATTGAAACATCAGCAGAATCGGCGCGCACAAAAGACCAGGTGTGTGCGGCGGTCGAGCGGATGCTTGCAACCTCGAAGCCTCAGCAGGTTAGAGCCCTCACTGCGAGTGCGCTTTCGCGCCTCTCGAAGAAGCGAGGGCCGATAAAGCATATTCGCGGGAGCGACAGTTACCACGTTAGCTACGAAAGTTCTACCCAATGGCGGGCAGGTGCAGCTGAGTTCCTGCTCGAACAGGAGGAGCTTGAGCGCGACCTCTCAGCAGCTCTCTTCGGGATTAATGACGAGCTCGACGATTCACCCACAGCGCTGGCTGAGGAGGCCGAACGGCTCCGTGGTGGGCTAGAGCGCCTTTTGCTTGAGAGCGGGGAGTCGTTTGCTAACTCGATTGCCCAGGGATCGTTGGCCGATATTGCAATGCGCGACGTCTCGGAGAACCTGGCTTCCTACGAGCTAGATTTCCGGGTGAGAACTGAACAGGCCGCAACTGCGATCGTGACGGTCTTGTCGATGCCGTCGGATCGGACGCGTAACTATCTCAGACGGATTATGGACGCCTACACGCTCATGGCGTTCCTTCAGCAGACTCCTGATGTGCAGAAGGTGCTGTCCAAGGTCTTTGATGGCGGCGAGATATGGCTCGACACCTCAGCGGTCTTGCCTCTTATCGCTGAGACTGCTTTTGATGAGGAGGAAGAGAGGCCGTTTACGGCTCTTTTCGTTGCCGCCCGTGAGTCAGGCCTGAAGCTGTACGTGACGCTTGGTGTCATCGAAGAGATAAGCCACCATCTCTCCAACTGTCTGCTCTGCGTGAAGCTGGGCGCAGAGTGGCGCGACCGCATCCCGTACGTACTCTCGGCATACATGTCGTCGGGCCGCGCCGAAGAGGAACTTTCCGAATGGGTGGCGGAGTTCCGGGGCAACCATCGCCCGGAGCTTGATATCACTGAGGCGCTCAAGGGGCGCTTTGGAATCGAGCGGCGAGACCTGTCCGAGTATTCCGACGTCGCGGAAATCGCGCTCAGGGGAGCTGTGCAAGAACTTTGGATAGATTCGCACTCTAAGCGTCGGCAGGGATCGACGATGAACATCGGTACTGTGGATAAGCTGGCGGAGCATGATGTGGAGAATGTGGTTGGCGTCATCGAGTATCGCAAGCGCGCCCAGGCATCCCCATTAGGTTACACAGCCTGGCTCCTCACCCTAGATCGAACTGCCTTCAAACTGCAGACGTGGTTGAAGGACAAGTTGGGTGATGAAGCTCCGCATTCGCCCGCAATCAGCCCAGACTATTTTTCGCAGATGCTGCGCTTCGGACCGCTTCGTCGTAGGCCAGAAACTCAAGATATCTCGCCCCTCCCGGTCACTATCGAGATTAGGAGATTCGAGAACGTCCCGCATGAACTGATGAAGATCGCGAGCGAGACCCGGCAGAAGTACGCCGGATATAGCGAGCTGAGAATCCGGCGCGAGGTCCGGGACGCCCTCGATCACGCGCGGATCGCGACGGCGGCGTCGCAGGACAGGTTGAGTGCCGCAGTGGACGATCAGCTCATGGACGGTGAACCCTAGCTCGGATCGCGAATCTCGTTGTGAGGACTTTCTTTACTGGCTCAAGGCGCGGCTGCGCCGCGCTGGGCCGTCCGGCCGGCGGGGGCCCGCGATGGGGCCCCGCGCTCCGGGCGCTGCGCGCCCTGCGCGCACCCCACCGCACCCCGACGGCCTACCGGCCCCAGACATGACGAAGACGGTCCCGGTTTCAGTACCAGGACCGTCCTGTTCGTCGTGAGGCCGAGTCAGGCTCGAGGAGGCAGCTCGTCACCGCTCACGAGCTGGCCGCCGCCGGACGTCACTCTTGTGGACCCATACGCCATTGGACCGAATGCGATGATCGAGCACCTCGACCAAGACCAGGTCACCCGACCAGGCGTAGGCCGTCGTGTCCAGGAACTCGACGCCGTCACGCTCCCAGACCAACCGCGCGGCGACCGCGATCTGACAGTCACGCTGCGAGCGACGCGGCGGGATCTCATACGCGTTCGTGATCCGCTGCCAGATGTCCCGGTAGGCGTCCCACGCGTCCCGTCGATCGGTGTAGTGCACGATTCGATCATACGTTCGCATGCATCGCTGTGAATCTGGCCCGTAGATCGCGGACGGTCACGGCGGACGGCATCCGTAACCAGAACGGTCCCGAACCCGCCTAACAACCGCCCGCCCGACGACGACAGGGTTGCGCCGAGCTGTGGCGCGGTAGTTCTCACGAGACAGGCAACGACCGGCTCTCGGAGGTTCTTATCGACGTCGGACCGCATCAAGGGCGCTACGCGTCGCGCGCGATGGGCTCCGCCCACCCTTGACCCGATCCGACGTCGACAAGACGCAGCAGGGAGCCGGGCGATGCCCACCCACGGCCGCGATAGGAAGGGTGACGTCGCGGGTGACGAGTAACCACAAACGTCCATGACGAACCGCAGCGCATCCCGAGCGGTCACGGGCCAAAAGTGCTCACGCCCCGCCTTTGACAGGACTCCGCGGGTTCCGGGTTCGATCCCCGGGGGGCCCACCACAGCAACGCCCTGATCACCCATCCGTCTCCGCTCGTCTCCTGGCGGGGCGGACCACCGCCCGTAGATGTGCGACGAAGTGTGCGATGCACGCGCGAAAGCACTGGTCACGACCACATCCCTCGGTGTACCGTCAGCGACTCCTCGGCGATCTTCACGCCGCCTTCGATGGACCGGTGCCGCCGCTGAAAGGCACCCACGCATGTTCACTCTTCCGGGAGCCACCACCACGATCCGGTGAGCGGGTCCAAGTCGAAGCCCACCGAGCTCCGCCGACAGCGACGCGCTCGGCAGCACGGCTGCTGGGGCCACCTCATCGTTGCCCCGCTCTGGGTGGCGTACGACGCGAACCTCGGGACGCTGCTGCGCACCTGCGACGCCGTCGGCGCGTGCCTCGCCGTTCCCCGTACCCCGCACTACAAGGAAGCCCTGGCCAGGGGTGACACCCTGCGCGGGCGACGGCCCTGCATCCACTGGGTGGCGCCGTCCAAGGAGCACTGGCTCGACGAGCAGCGCGCCGGCGGCTTCAGGCTCGTCGCCGTCGAGCTGGCTGACGGAGCCACGCCCCTGTCCCGCCTCGAGCCCGCCCGGATCCCGACGGTTCTGCTGCTCGGCCACGAGCACAACGGCGTTCCCGACGACGTCCTCACGGGCGTCGACGAGTGCGTCGAGATCCCGATGGTCGGCTGGGGCGCGAGCCTGAACGTCGCCGTGGCCGGCAGCCTCGTCGCCTACCGTCTCGCGGGCCTGTCGTGACACCACGTCCACCGAACGTTCCCACTCCGCGCGCGCTCCGGCCTGTACCGTGGTCGCCCGACCTGACGCTGAGGGGCTCACATGGCACAGCTCGATCGCCGTACATTCCTGGCAGGCGCCGCCGTCGTCGCTTTCGACCCGGTGACCTCGCGCTGGCTCACCAGCCTCCCGGAGAACTCCGCAGCGATTCAGATCCCCCGTCTCGACGGCGAGCTCGTCACCGACGAGGAGTCGCTCACCGAGGCCGCCACCGACTACGGGCACCTGGCCCACCACCGCCCCCGGGCGGTGCTGCGCCCTGGCTCGGTCGACGACGTGGTCGCCGTGGTCCGGTTCGCGAACGAGCACCGGCTCACGGTGGCCGTGCGCGGCCAGGGCCACTCGACGTTCGGCCAGGCGCAGGCCGACGGCGGCGTCGTGATCGACTCGCGGACCCTGGCCACGATCCACGAGATCGCACCCGACCGGGCAGTGGTCGACGCCGGTGTGCAGTGGCTCGACCTGATCCGCGCCACCCTGACCGACGGCGTCGCGCCGCCCGTCAGCACCGACTACCTGGGCCTGTCCGTGGGCGGCACGCTCTGCGTCGGCGGGATCGGCGGCGCCTCCCAGCACTTCGGGACGATCGCCGACAACACGCTCGAGCTCGAGGTGGTCACGGGCGAAGGCCACCTGGTCACCTGCTCCGCCGACCACCAGCCCGACCTGTTCGAGGCGGTGCTCGGCGGGCTGGGCCAGTTCGCCGTCATCGTGCGCGCCACGGTCCGGCTCGTGCCCGCTCCCAGCATGGCGCGCATCTACACGCTGACCTACCCGCTGATCACGGACCTGACCGCGGCGCAGCGCACGGCCCTGGCCGACGGCCGCTTCGGCTACCTGGAGGGACAGCTCGTCCCCACGGACGACGACGGCTTCGCCTTCGTCCTGGAGGGCGGGGCGTGGTTCACGACCCAGCCGCCCGACGACGACGCCCTGCTGGCCGGCCTCGACCCGTCCGGCATCGACGTCGTGGACGTCCCGTACTTCGAGTGGCTGAACCGCATCTACGAGACCGTCGAGCAGATCGAGGCCCTCCGCCTGCCCGGGCCGTGGCTCAACGCGTTCATCCCGGACGCGGCCACTGACGAGATCGTCACGGACCTCCTCACCACGCTCACCCCGGCCGACGCCGGCGGCGTCGCCCTGCTGTACCCGACCAGCCGGGCGCCAATCACCCGGCCCCAGGTGATGGTCCCGGACGGCCCGGTCTTCTTCCTGCTCGCGCTCCTGCGCGCGGTGAGCCCGCCCAACGGCGCCGAGGCGGAGCGCCTGATCGCCGAGAACGACGCGCTGTACGCCCGGGTCCTCGCCGCCGGCGGCACCCAGTACCCGGTCAACGCCCTGCACCTGAGCCCTGCCGACTGGCGCATCCACTACGGTGACCGCTGGCCGGCGGTCCTGCGCGCCAAGCTCCGCTACGACCCGCGCCGGGTGCTCACGCCGGGTCAGGGCATCTTCGAGGACCTCAGCAGAGCTTCTGATACTGCTTGAGCCCCTCGACCGTCGAGGCGACGTCGAGCTCGATCTGCTGCTCCGTGCCCAGGTCGAGCGCTTCCTGGAGCTGGAGGAACGGCACCCGGACCTTCTCCACCGGGCCCTGGAACTCCTCGGGCACGCGCGGCTCGAGCCGCCCGAGCTCGACCGCTATCGCGTGCATCTGGTCGGCGGCGGCGACGTCCAGCCCGTCGCTCGCGCCGACGAGCGCCGCACCGATGCGCTCCTCGAGCGTCTTGTCGCCGTTGACGTACATGGCGGCACACGCCTGGTTCGCGTCCATGGGCGCTTCCGGGTCCGAGGTCTCGGTCGGCGCGGCGCTCCCGCTGCCCGACGGCGACGCGCTCGCCTCGGCGTCGGCCCCTCCTTCTGCTCCGGCGGAGCAGCCGGCGAGCAGGACGAGCGTCGCGATGACGGCGGCGAGCCCTCCGCGGACCCGGAGGCCGGGGGCAGCGTGCATGACAGGTCGGACCATGGCGCACATGAAACCACCCGGCGCTGAGAATCTGCGCATCCTGCGGGTTTCGCCCGGTTGGCCGACACGGCGCCCTCGGGGCCGCCCGGTGAACGGTCCTGGAACTCTCCCCGAACTCGCACCAGGGAGCTGGGAAGGCCTTCGGCGGCGGCCTAGCATGGCGGGCAGAACCGCAGAACCGGAGGTCAGCATGGCCGCTCGTCCCGCAGTGATCGCCCACCGTGGGTACTCCGCGGTGGCGCCGCAGAACACGCTCGCCGCGGTCGAGGCCGCGTGCCACGCGGGCGCGGACGCCGTCGAGATCGATCTCCAGCCCACCGCCGACGGCGTGGGCGCCGTGATCCACGACGAGACCGTCGACGCCACCACCGACGGCACCGGCAAGGTCTCCGCCCTCACCTCGGACGAGGTGCTCGGGCTCGACGCCGGGTCGCGCTTCGCTCCGGCCTTCGCGGGCCAGCGCGTCCCCACGCTCGACGACGTGCTCGGCGTGCTTGCCCGCCACCCCGACACGGACCTGCTGCTCGAGCTCAAGGGCTCCTGGAACGCCGAGCAGGTCGAGCGGGTCGCCGCCACCATCGACGCCGCCGGGTTCGACAACCGGGTCCTGGTGCAGAGCTTCTGGCCGGGCACGGTCGCCACGGTGCGCGACGTCGCACCGCACCTGCCGGGCGGCCTGCTCGTCTCGTTCGACCCGCCCGGGCTGTTGCGCCTGTGCGAGCGGCTTCACGTCGTCGCCTGCAACCCCTCGGTCTCGACGGTGGCCGGCAGCCCGCGGCTCGTGTCCCGCCTGCACGCCGCCGGCCTGCGGGTGATGTCCTGGACCGCGAACGACCCGGCCGCGTGGGCCACCCTCGTGACGGCCGACGACGGCAAGGGCGTCGACGCCGTCATCACCGACCGGCCGGAGCGGCTCACCGGCTGGCTCGCGGGCCGGACCGACCAGTCCGCGTCCGTGCCCGTGCCGGGCAGGGGCGGGATCCGGCTGCGGCGTCCGCGACGCGCACCGGTCAGGCGGGTTGCAGCCGGCCGGGCCTGATCTCCGGGTCAGGCATACGGGTCACCCGGGTGGCCCCTATGCCTGACACGCCAAAGGACCACTACCGGTGCAGCCAGCCGTGCAGGCGGCGAGTCACCCAGGGCAGCACCCAGTACGCCATGATCGGCGTCAGGATCAGCGTCGAGACGAGCACCTTGAGCACGAGGGGCACGTCGTCCCACCCGGGCACCAGATAGGTGAACAGGGCGGTGAACAGCAGGTTCACCGGGAAGAACCCGAGCCAGATGCTCGTCGCCTGCTTCCACCGCGGCGGTACGACGACGGCCGCGACGTCCGCCGGCTCGTCCGTCCGCGCCGGGTCGTCGAACCAGCCCTCGATGCCCGTCCGCTGCTGGTAGCGCAGCTCCTCGACGAGCCCCGTGCCCTGCGCGAGCCAGTCGCGGCGCTCGGTGGACCGCTCCCAGGCGGCGAGCCGGTCGGCGTCGGCGAAGCGGTAGAGCATGTGCCAGTCGCGCGACCCCTCGGCGGCGCGGATCCAGCCTGAGCCGAGGAAGCCGTCCCAGCGGTTGGCGAGGTTGACGCCCGACTGCACCCAGCGGGTGACCTCGGGAACGTGGTCGGGGTTGACGATGCGGTGGATGGACACGGTCACGGGTTGTCCGGCGGGGGTGGGCACGGATCCGTTCGCGGCCTGATCGTGATGGGCCATACCCGAAGTCTCACGCATGGCCTCGCGCGCCTCAATGTGAGCGCTCACACCCGGGTTGTCCACCCTTCACGCCTACGCCACGGTCTCTGCGCTGTTTTTGTGAGGCACGCCTCCGAATGGGGGGTTACATAACTCTTGGACGGTCGTTCAAGATTGAAGCGTTGCCGCGAAGAACTAACCCCCTGGGCCCTCGAGCCGAGTTCTTCGCGGCAACCGCCATGACCCTCGCGACACGTCGCGCGCCGTGGCCAGACAGCAGCCGGAGCAGGCGTCGCCGTCCACCCGAGGGAAGAGTCCCTCACGGTGTCGCCCGTGCCCAGCCGCAGAACGGAAGTCAGCGTGCCCCAGACGCCGAACCCCGTCGCGCACCCCATCGTGTGCCTTGCCCCTGTCCCCGAGTGTCTGGAGCGCCCTTGAGGCGCGGCGACCACACCCTCGTCCCCCGTCGTACGCGACGCCCGGGCGCACAGGGTGCGCACGCAGCCGTCCCCGCCGCAGGGCACTTCGCTCGGTCCAGCCAGCTCGTGCGCCGCTCGTCCTTCGCGCTCGCGGCCGCACTCACCACGGTTGCCCTGACCACCACCGCGGCGGTCAGCTTCACCGGGAACGACGGCGGCGCCGTCGGATCCTCGGGTGGCACCGCGGCCGCTGAGCCGGCCGTCGTCACCGCCACCAGCGCGGTCGCCATCGACCACGCGGTGAAGACTGCCGCCGCGAAGGCGGACGCCGTCCTGACCGACGCCGACTACGTGACCCGCGAGGGCGACCTCACCGTCAAGGACCGCAAGCAGGTCCGGGCGGCGGCCAAGAAGCTGCGGACCATGCTGGAGCAGGCACGTGACACCGCCGGCACCGCCGTCGAGACGCGCCTGACCGCTGCCGCCTCCCGGAGCACCGACCGCACGTCGCTCGCGGAGCGCGCGACGGACACATCGGCCACCGCCGAGACCACCGACGAGGCGACCACTGAGACGGCCGCCGCCGTCGAGCCGACGAACCTGGCCGGTGCGGTCGCCGGCGTCACTCCGATCATCGAGCAGGAGGCCGAGGACCTTCCCGTCCTCGACACCCCGCTCGCGGACTCGGTCTCGGACACCGCCGAGGCGCAGGAAGCGGCCGAGAAGACCTCGGACGCCAAGGACGCCGCGGAGACGTCGGCGGACGCGACAGCGCCGTCGGCCGACCGCATCGAGAAGGTGGCGACGTCCCTCCAGAAGCTCATCACCAAGACCGACGGCGACGCCGTCGTGTCCGTGAAGGCGGGACCCACGCCCGAGGAGATCGCCGCCGCCAAGAAGGCCGCCGAGGAGCGGCGCGAGGCCCGTGCGGCTCGTGCCGCCGAGCGCAAGGCCGCCGCCCGCGCCGCCGAGGCCAAGGAGATGGCCGAGGCCGCGAAGAACTACGGCAACGGTCAGATCCCGTCGAGCGTGCTCTGCGGGCTGAGCTGGACGTCCAGCGAGCAGCTGCGGTGTGACGCCGCGCTAGCGCTCGAGGACCTGAACAGCGCCTTCCGTGCGGCGTTCGGCCGGAACCTGGACCTCACAGACGGCTACCGCTCCTACTCGGAGCAGGTGACGGTCGCCGCCACCAGGGGCGCCCTGGCAGCCGTGCCCGGCACGTCGAACCACGGCTGGGGCCAGGCGGTCGACCTGTCCGGCGGCATCGAGTCGTTCGGCACCGCCGAGCACAACTGGATGGTCGCCAACGCCGGGAAGTACGGCTGGGAGCATCCGGCCTGGGCCCAGGCCGGCGGCTCCAAGCCGGAGGCCTGGCACTGGGAGTACGGCACCACGTACTGACCGGCCCTGCCCCTGGACCGGGAACCCCGGGTCGCGAAGCCCTGCTTCGCGACCCGGGGTTCGTCAGTCCCAGCCGAGCTCGTGGAGGCGGTCGTCGTTGATCCCGAAGTGGTGTGCGATCTCGTGGACCACTGTCACGGCCACCTCCTCGACGACGTCCTCGCGCGTGTCGCAGATCGCGAGCGTCGGGTTCCGGAAGATGGTGATGCGGTCCGGCAGCGCCCCCGCGGCCCACATGTGGTCGCGCTCCGTCAGCGGCACGCCCTCGTAGAGCCCCAGGAGCTCGGGATCCTCCGCGGGCGCGTCGTCCTCGACGAGCACCACCACGTTGTCCATCTGCGCCGCGAGGTCCGGCGGAACGAGGTCCAGTCCCTCGCTGACGGCCGTCTCGAAGTCCTCCCGCGTCATCTCCACCACGCACCCATCATCCCCGACATACGACGCGTCGAGGCCCCTGCGTGGACCGTGCAGCGGGGCCTCCGAGTGTCTGTAGACTTGCCAGGTCCCAGCCCCCATCGTCTAGCGGCCTAGGACCCCGCCCTTTCACGGCGGTAGCACGGGTTCGAATCCCGTTGGGGGTACGAAGGGGCTCGTAAGAGCCTGTTTCGACTGTTGTGAGGCAGGTCATCCCTGCGGTGCAGGAATCTGATTTCAGGTTCTGGCCCGCGGTGGGTTAGGATCCTCACGGTTCGAAACGAGCCCCCCGGTCGCGGGTAGCGATCAAGGCCCTGTAGCGCAGCTGGTTAGCGCGCCGCCCTGTCACGGCGGAGGTCGCGGGTTCAAGTCCCGTCAGGGTCGCGCGAGAGGCGCCCGGATTGTCGGTCTCGACTTTCCGGGCGTTCGCGCTAGGGCTCTGTAGCTCAGTTGGTAGAGCGTTCGACTGAAAATCGAAAGGTCACCGGATCGACGCCGGTCGGAGCCACACAAAAACACCGTGTGACCTGCGGTTACGGAGCGGCCCGCACTCTCTTGGAGAGTGCGGGCCGCTTCGTTTTGATCTTGCATGACAAATCGCATGACAATCGGTCTTGGCTAGGCCGACGCACGGTCGGCGCCGAAGGGCCACGAGCCAAGGGACACTTGGCCAATGTCACGCACAGTAGGCGGACCGCGATGAGGCACGAGACGTCTCGCGACGAGCTGCTTGCGCTCGTGCGCTACATCATGGCGGGCATGCCAGGAGCGAGCGAGCACGAAGCCTCCCTGGCAGTGGCGCAATTCCGGGCGGCGGTACCGGATCCGAACGGCACCGATCTCATCTTCTACCCAAGCCACGCATTCGATCATGAGCCGACGGCGGAAGAGATCGTGGAACGCGCCTTGAGTTACCGACCGTTCCAGATGTGACGCCCAAACCGCCGCACTCCCCGGAGCACACCTGCACTACTGATCAGGCACCTTTCGACCGTCCGCCTCGGCCGGACCAAATAGGGGTTCCATGTGCCAGCCCCCGCCTACCTCGTTCGCCAGAAAGAGATCGTCCATCTTCGCGCCCGCCGTCTGGATCACAGGTCGTAGCTCGTGGCGGTAGACCTGTTCGGTGACGACGGTGCTGCTGTGTCCGAGGGTTCGGGACACCTCTTCCAGCGGCACCTCTCCGGCCGACATCACCGACGTGTAGGTGTGCCGCCAGTCGCGCGGCGTCCACTCGTCGGGGACGATTCCCGGCACCTTGGCGAGCGCTCGACGAACGTCGCGGGAGACGTTCCTCGAACTCATCATGGTTCCGTTGCGAGTGCCGAACACGTAGCCGTTCGGATCCCACTCCCTCCCGAGCTTCACGTCCCGCTCGATCTGCCGAGTCCTGTGGAGCCGCAGCGACGCCACTACGACGGCGGGCAGGGAGAGCGTGCAGCCGAAAGCAGACGGGCGGCAACATCGCTCGCCTGGCGATCCCCGTTCGACTCTTCGTAGACCCCGACCACCGGGGCAGCGGTGCCGGACGCCTCCTCATGGAAGCGGCTGCCAACTACGCGCGAACCAACGGCCTCGCCATCGCGTTCGATGTCATTCTCAAGTACCGGGCCGCGATTCGGCTCTACGAGCGCCTCGGAGCGGAGCGAATCGCAGATCTCGCCCACGAGTACGGCGATGGCTTCACCGAACCGGCAGCCGTCTACGTGGTGCCGCTGCCGAATTGACCTCTACAAGATCAAGGCGCGCCGTTCGGCGCGCGGTGCGCGCACCAAGATGCAACGACGCCTCGTGCTCACATGTCGCCCCACCCCCTCGGCCTGCCGTCCAGCCAGGCGCCGTACCACTGTGACCTGCGGTTGAATGTGTTGATGCATCAGAAAATCGATCAGCCCTGGGGTCTGAGCGTCCACGGCACGGGTGTGGTCCGTGCCGAGCCCGAGATAGCACGGATCGCCGTCGCGGTCGACGTGGTCCAGCCAGAGGCCGAGGCGGCGTTCGCCGACGCGAGCACGGCCGTCACCCGCGTCCGTGAGGCAATCCGGGCGCACAGCATCCCGGACAGTGCCGTCTCGTCTTCGAGGCTCTCTATCAAGTCGGCCTATGACGGGTACGGCGAGTCCCGGAAGCTTCTCGGGTTCCGGTGCCGGGTCGAGTACGCGATCCAGACTCGGGAGATCGAGGCCGTTCAGCGGCTCGTCACCGCGATCGTGGCGGCTGGCGCCGAGCATGTCGACAGCGTCACCTTCGACGTGCTCGACAAGCCGACGATGCGTGACCGGGCCCGCCGCGAGGCGGTCGCAGCGGCCCGGCGCAAGGCCGAGGTATACGCCGACGCCGCCGGGGTGAGGCTCGGCAGCGTGGTCCACATCCAGGACCTGAACCCCGAGATGGACGAGATGACCCGTGGCCACGGAGGTGGCGGCGGGATCTCGACCGACGACCTCGCGCCGGGCGCGGTCGAGGTCACCGCCGCCGTCTTGGTCGGGTACGCCCTCGAGTCCTGACCGTCCAAGCAGAGGGGGGCCAAGGTATGTCCGGAGGGGGACATGAACCCTCACGCCCCTTTGGCGTCCTCCAGCGCCTCCGGCGGGCACCCGGGAATCAAGAGGATCGAGGGAGCCGCGGCGCCCCTATTCCTCCGTCATCCATCACGCTCTCTGAGCGTGCGGCCCGCTTCGTCTTGGCCTCGGTGACGCGTTGCCGAACATCCGGTGTCGACCGTGTTGCGGCCCGGATTCTTGCGTCGCCCACGCAGTAGCGTGGCTCCGTGCCGAAGCCCCCCGCAGGACCCGCCCCGGAGTTCGCCGCGCTGCTCGCGATGGACCGCGTCGAGCTGGCCGCAGAAGTCTTCGTCGGCGCCTTCATGCCGGTTCTCGACGAGGCCTACCCACGAGCGAGGGAACTTGGGCGGACGCTCGCCGCGATCGGCTCGGTGCCGCTGGGCAAGTGGACGTTCGACACCGATCGGCCGACCGACGGAGCGATCGCCCGACTCGTGACCGAGCTGTCGCTGATGTGGGAGCGCGCCGGACTCGCCGCCCGCGGCGTCTTCATGGAAGGCAACGGGATCGTGCTGCTCTTTCGCGGCGAGGAGCTGCTGCGGCGCGGTGATGCCCGGAGCACGGTCGCCGACGCCCTCCGGGCCGCGAACCCACCGTACTGATCGCCGGAGTCCCGGCATGAGATGCGCGAAAGTGCGGCCCATCGACGTTTCTGGCAGCAAGTGGCGCACCGAGTAGCGGCCTCTTCTCAGCGCCGGCGAACTTGGTTCCCAGGCGCCTCCAAGGCAATTCTCTCCAGCATTTCTGTATTGCCGCATGGTTCGCTTCAGACTTATTCTCGCGGCCACGCCGCGCCAGGAATTGCCCCGTGAGCTCTTGACCTGTTGAGTTGTCTTCAGCGGCGCAGGCCGAAACCGGCGGCACGGGAGGGCAGATGATCGACGACGTGAAGATCGACAGCCAGACAGGGGCGGCAGGTAGCACCCCGACGGGCACGCCAGGACCCGACAAGCCGGCCTCCATGGGGAAGCTGATCGAACAGATCTCCGAGCAGACCTCACGCCTCGTACGCGCGGAGATCGCGCTCGCCAAGGCCGAGCTCACGGAGAAGGCCAAGAAGTCCGGCATCGGTGCCGGGCTGCTCGTCATGGCGCTCCTGATCCTCGTCTACGCCGTCGGCGTGCTGCTCCTGGCGGCCGTGTACGGCCTGGGGACGGTGTGGCCCCTCTGGCTGTCAGCACTCGCCATCGGCGGCTTCATGCTGCTCGTCACGATGCTCCTGGCGCTCGTGGGCGCTCAGCTGCTGCAGAAGGCCACCACCCCGCCCGAGAGCGTCCAGCGCGTGAAGGACGACATCGCGTCGATCAAGGAGGGGATGCACCGATGAGCACTCCGACGCCGCCGCCCAACAGCCGCGAGCTCGAGGCCGAGGTGCTCCGCACCCGCGCGGACCTCGCAGCGACCATCGACGAGCTCACCACCCGGCTCAGCCCTGGTTACCAGGCGTCCCGCATCGCACGGGAGGCAAAGCAGGCCGCGAGCGACGTCGGCGCGATGGCTACCGGAGCATTCGGCGACAAGAACGGCCCGGCGCAAGATCCGCGCCGGGCCCGCAACGCCAAGGTCCTGATCGGAGCCACGCTCGTGGTGGCCATCGGGACCGCTGTAGTCGTCACCGCTGTGCTCAGGCGCGCGCGGGGCTGAGCTGGGGGGCAGCACCCGGCGCGCCTTCGTCCCTACCTGCCGACCAATCCGTCAACGACTTCCGACTAGTTGTCGGAGTCGCCCGAGCTGTCCGCTGCCGCACCGAGCAGCGCCCGAACCTCGGACTCCTTGTAGCGGCGGTGACCGCCAAGTGTCCGGATCGACGAGAGCTTTCCCGCTTTTGCCCAACGCGTTACTGTCTTGGGGTCAACACGGAACAAGCTCGCTACCTCGGCAGGCGTGAGCAGGACCTCGGATTCTCCGTGGATGGACATCCCCGCACCTCCTCCGGAACGGTGCCGGCCTGGCCGTACCAGGCGGTTGACGACACCCGCTCTTGCACCATTGTTAGCAGCAAACAGGATTTAGGCGACTTGGGGACGCGGTTTATTTCCTCACTTTCTCCGCGGCTCGCCACGCGCGCCCGTTTCGGGCGAGTCTCGGACACGTGCGACACGCCGACGACGCGATCCGGCATCACGGCACCACAGCGCACAGCACGCCACGTCGACAAGTTCGGCCAGCAACTGTGCGTCACCCAGGAGTCGGCAAAGCGTCGGAGACAGATGCTCTGGGCACACGAACACGATTGCCTTGAGGGCAGGTACAGACCGTGACCCCAGCGCAGCGACAATCTGCCTACCGCAAACAAATCGTCAACGTGTCGCCAACTCTGCGGCCACCCTGGGGTGCGGGGAGGGACTCCGCCTGACTGCTATGTCACATCGGAGGATGGGACGAATCACGTCCACGGACTGGAAGAAACGCCGTACCAGCATGTAACGTTGGAACCTGGACAGACGAAACGCTACGGGGCCGCACGTCCATGCACGGTGCCGCCCCGCTCCTACGTTGAGGGGGGTCGGAGCCATGGGCCGCGGCCGTCAGAAGGCTAAGCAGACCAAGGTTGCTCGCGAGCTGAAGTACTACAGCCCGGACACCAATTATCACGCCCTCGAGCAGGAGCTCAGCGGAGACTCCCATACGGATGTGGCGACACAGTCGCGATGGGATTCCTCGGAGGACGAGGAGTACGACAACAGGTACTCCGACTGGGCAGAGCAGGACGGTAACGCGCGCTGAGGGTGCCGGCGCTTTTGCGCCGGCCCCGCGCCCAGTCCTCGGCCAGGCCTCACCACCGCGTCACCCGCGGTAGTCGTTCACCAGCCTGACCGCACCACCGGACACACCCTTCGTCCCCGCGACCAGGTCTTCCTGCGCCGCTGAGGCATCCAGGGTCTCGACGCTGCCGAGCACCCACGCGGGCACGCCCAGCGTGGACAGCCGCGCAAGCGCCGCGTCGGCGCCGTCAGCGCCCACGACGGCCACCATGCCGACACCCAGGTTCAGTGTGTTCTCAAGGTCTCGGCGCGGCACGCCACCAAGGCTCCGCACCATGCGGAACACGGCGGGCACGTCCCAGGACGCGCGATCGACCGTCGCCACGAGCCCCGCGGGGAGCACCCGCGCCAGGTTCGCCGCGAGCCCGCCGCCGGTCACGTGCGTGAAGGCGTGGACCTGAGCCGCTTCGTCCGCGGCCAGTGCCAGGCAGTCCGAGGCGTAGACCCGCGTGGGCTCCAGCAGCTCCTCACCCAGGGCCCGCCCCAGATCGTCCACGTGCCGGTCCAGGGACCACCCGGCCTGCTTGATCACTGCACGCACCAGGGAGTACCCGTTGGAGTGCAGGCCGCTGGAGGCCAGCGCGATCAGCACGTCGCCGGGCTGCACCCGGTCCGGGCCCAGCACCTTGTCGGCCTCCACGATGCCCGTGGCGGCACCGGCGACGTCGTACTCGTCCGGGTCCAGGAGGCCCGGGTGCTCGGCCGTCTCGCCGCCCACCAGGGCGGTGTCCGCGACCTCGCAGGCCTGCGCGATGCCGCGCACGATGTCCGCGATCCGCTCCGGCACGACCTTGCCCGTGGCGATGTAGTCGGTCATGAAGAGCGGCTTGGCGCCCATCACGACGATGTCGTCCACGACCATGCCCACCAGGTCGAACCCGATGGTGTCGTGCTTGTCCATGGCCTGCGCGATCGCAACCTTGGTGCCGACGCCGTCGGTGGACGTCGCCAGCAGGGGGGCGCGGTATCCCTTGAAGGCCGAGAGGTCGTACAGGCCGGCGAAGCCGCCCACGCCGCCGAGCACGGCCGGACCCTGCGTGCGCCGCACGGCGTCCTTCATGAGCTCGACGGCCTTGTCGCCTGCCTCGGTGTCCACGCCGGCGGCGGCGTACGTCAGGCCTTCGGATGTCACGGGTGCTCCAGAGAGTGATGGGGGCGGGTGGTGCGGTTCGTGGTCACGGATGGTCGAGCGCGGTCGAGCCGCCGGTGCTCACGGCGAGCTGCTTGAGCCCGTCCTCGGGCGGGCCGAGGGGCAGCTCCGCCTGCTCGAGGAGGTGCTTGCCCAGCTGGTCGTCCGGGGGCAGCTCGATCGGGTACTTGCCGGTGAAGCAGGCCGCACACAGCTGAGAGCTGGGCTGCTCGGTCGCGGAGATCATGCCCTCGGTGGTGATGTAGCCGAGGCTGTCGGCGCCGAGCGACTGCCCGATCTCGTCGACCGCCAGGCCGTTCGCGATGAGCTCCGCGCGCGACGCGAAGTCGATGCCGTAGAAGCAGGGCCACTTCACCGGCGGCGACGAGATGCGCACGTGCACCTCGGCCGCGCCCGCCTCCCGCAGCATGCGGATCAGGGCGCGCTGGGTGTTGCCGCGCACGATCGAGTCGTCCACGACCACCAGGCGCTTGCCCTTGATGACCTCGCGCAGCGGGTTGAGCTTCAGGCGGATGCCGAGCTGCCGCAGCGTGTCGGACGGCTGGATGAACGTGCGGCCCACGTAGGCGTTCTTGGTGAGGCCCTGGCCGAACGGGATGCCGGACTCGGCCGCGTAGCCGACGGCGGCCGGCGTGCCGGACTCCGGCGTCGGGATCACGAGGTCGGCCTCGACGGGGTGCTCGCGTGCCAGGATCCGGCCCATCTCGACGCGCGCCGCGTGCACCGAGCGCCCGTTGATGGTGTTGTCCGGGCGGGCCAGGTAGACGTACTCGAAGACGCAGGCGGCCCGCTCGGCCTGGGCGAAGCGCACCGAGCGCATGCCGTCGGCGTCGATGCAGATGAGCTCGCCGGGCTCGACGTCGCGCACGTAGGAGGCGCCCACGATGTCCAGGGCCGGGGTCTCGCTCGCGACCACCCAGCCGCGGTCGAGACGGCCGAGCACGAGCGGGCGCACGCCCTGCGGGTCGCGCGCCGCGTACAGGGTGTTCTCGTCCATGAAGACGAGGGAGAAGGCGCCGCGCAGCTGCGGCAGCACCTCCAGGGCCGTGGCCTCCAGCGTGTGGTCCGCGTCGCCCGCGAACAACGCCGTGATCAGGGCAGTGTCCGTGGTGTTGCCGCGGGCGAGCTCGCCGCGGCGCTGCGCGCCGTAGCGCTCGGCCACGAGGTTGACGAGGTCGGCGGAGTTGGTCAGGTTGCCGTTGTGGCCGAGTGCCACCGTGCCCGACGCCGTCGCGCCGAGTGTCGGCTGGGCGTTCTCCCAGGTCACGCCACCGGTCGTGGAGTACCGGCAGTGCCCGACGGCGATGTGGCCGGTCAGTGCGTTCAGGGCTGTCTCGTCGAAGACCTGGGAGACGAGCCCCATGTCCTTGTAGACGAGAATCTGTTCACCGTTGCTGGTGGCGATACCCGCGGACTCCTGTCCACGGTGCTGCAGTGCGTACAGGCCGAAGTACGCAAGCTTGGCGACCTCCTCGCCGGGTGCCCAGACCCCGAAGACGCCACATGCGTCCTGGGGGCCCTTCTCGCCGGGTATGAGGTCGTGGTTGAGGCGGCCATCTCCGCGCAGAGGCATGTTCCGAGTATCCCATGCGGGCTGATCGAAGTCGCCGGCCCGGCCTGTGACCTCTGTGTCAGCGCCCGCGCAGGCTCCGGCGGTCCGCGATCACCGCGAACAGGCCGGCCAGGAGGGTGGTCACCGTCGTGACGAAGGCGGTCAGCACCGTGATGTAGACGCCGGGCTTCATCATGGCCAGGCCGGCGGGCGTGTTCACCAGGTAGAGCGACAGCGGCAACCCGATGACGATCCCGACCAGGGCGCCCGTCCAGAAGAAGGCCTTGTACCGCGGCGCACGGCGCACGGTCGTCGGGTCGATGACATCGCGCACCTCCACATCGTCGGAGGAGTCGTGCTGTGCCTGGGTTTCACTCACGCAAACAGGGTACGCGCCCCGGACTCGTCGTCCGAAAGCCGGTTCGCCGCGGAAAGCACAACGCTGGTCGAGCTTGTCGAGACCTGAGTCCCGACAAGCTCGACCAGCGAGGGATCACGCTCCGGTCAGCCGACCAGCTTCCAGGGGCTGTGCTTTCCCTTGCCCGGGATCTGGAGGATGTTCGGCCGGGTCGCCTCGTAGACCTTGCCCTTGTAGGACACGGTGTCGCCCCACCAGTAGAGCTTCCACGGCACCCACGCGGGAGCCTCGGGCTCCGCCGCCTCCACGGTCAGCGGCAGCCGGGCAGTTGTGCCCGACGGCGACGCCGTCACCAGGAGCTGGTACGCGCCCGGCGTCGTGCCGGCCGGGACGGTGACGGTGGACGACGTCGCGCCGTTGGCCACCGTGCCGGTGCCGAGGGAGACGCCCTCGGCGGCCTCGCCGCCGGCCGGGACCAGGAAGGTCTCGACGGCGGTGTTCTGCGGCGAGCCGAGCGAGGTGAGGTCGAGACCCGACAGGCTGATGTCGGTCGAGGCGCCCGCCTCGACCGTGCCCGGCAGGGTCGTCGTGACCGTGCGGGTGCGGGCGAAGCTCGGCGTGATCGGCGAGGAGCTGTCCAGGTACGAGATCCACGCCTCCCGGTCCACCAGGCCCGAGTCGCGGCCGTCCGTGCCTTCGGTGAAGACCCGGAAGTTGTCGCCGCCGGAGATCAGGAACGAGAACGTCGCGATGCGGTACTCCGCGGCGGGGTCCACCGGCACGCCGTCGACCGTGATCGACGAGATGTTGTCGCCCGGCGTCGCGTTCCCGTCGGCCGTGACCGCGGTGTACGACACGTTGTCCGACAGTCCCAGCGCCAGGTACGGGCGCGAGGGGCGGTTGCCGTTCGCGTCCGTCTGCCACTGCTGCTCGAGCAGGGTGTCGAGCTGCGCGCCCGTGAGCGTGATCGTCCACAGGTTGTTGACGAACGGCAGCACGGCGTTGGCCTCGGCGTAGGTGATGATGCCGTCCGCACCGAAGTACAGCTCGTTGCGCAGGCCGCCCGGGTTCACGACGCCGATGTCAGCGCCGCCCCGCTCCTCGCTGGCGAGGGAGTCGCGCAGCGAGTTGGCCACGAGGTTGCCGAGCGCCGACTCCGAAGCGCGGTCGTCACGGTTGCCGCCGGTGTAGACGCCGTCCGTGTAGGAGCCGCCCGAGAACGCCGTCGTGACGTCCGCGGTGACCTCGCCGACCGGCTGCGCGCCGATCTCCTGGGCCTCGGCCAGCGCGGCGTCGACTATCGAGTCGACCTCCGCGACCACCGGGTACGTCGCGATCAGCTCGGCGGCCGGAGTGGTCGTGCGCGCCACGTTCTCGACCGTGTAGTCGGTGACGTCGAACGACTCGGTGTCCACCGTGAGGGAGACGTGGCCCAGGAACTCGCCGTAGTTTCCGGTCTGGACGATCGGACGGGTCTCCCCCTCCGTACCCGGGACCGGGGCGTCCCACGCGTACTGCTTGTGCGTGTGGCCCGTGAAGATGGCCGCGACACGCGGGTCGGTGTTCTGCACCAGCTCGGCGAAGGGGCCGCCCGCGGCGATCTCCTCCTCCAGCGTGGCGCCGTCGGGCGTGCCCGCGCTCGCACCGTCGTGCGCGAGGGCGACTACCACGTCCGCCTCGCCGTTCGCGGCGTCGCCGTCGAGCAGCTCGTCCGTGACGCGGTTGATCGCCTCGACCGGGTCGCCGAACGTCAGGCCCTCGATGCCCGCGGGCGTGACCAGCGTGGGCGTTTCCTCCGTGACCACGCCGACGAAGCCGACGTCGACCCCGTTGACCGGGATCACGTCGTACTCCGGGAGCGCGGCCTCACCCGTGGCCTCGTCGTAGACGTTGGCACCGAGGAAGCTGAAGTCCGATGCGGGAACGACTCGGTCCGTAAGGTCCGTCATGCCCTGGTCGAACTCGTGGTTGCCGACCGCGGAGGTCTTCAGGCCCAACGCGTTCAGCACGTCGATGGTGGGCTGGTCCTGCTGCAGCGCGGACGCGAACAGCGAGGCGCCGATGTTGTCGCCAGCCGAGACGAACGCGGTGCCGTCGGGGTTCTGCGCCCGCAGCTGCTCCACCGTGCCCGCGAAGTTGACGGTGTTGGCGTCGATGCGACCGTGGAAGTCGTTGATGGCGACGAGGTCCAGGTCGACGGTGCCGGGCTCGGTGGTGGTGGCGCCGAGGTCCAGCCCGACGATCGCCGGGTCGTGGTCCGAGGACCGGAACGGCGTCTCGTCGTAGAGGATCGACGCGTTGTAGTTGTAGCGGCTGTACTCGTTGGCCACCGGCTCGTACGCGTTGATGTTCCAGATGTCCACGCCGGTGACCAGCTCGGCCGCCGCGGGGGAGGCCAGCTCGTGGTCGAGCGAGCCGACCATGCCGTCGAAGTTGTACGAGTACTCGCCGGTCTCGGCGCCGAGGTCGACGTAGCCGGCGTCGGCCAGGACCTGGATCGGGTCCTCCTGCTCGTAGGCGTTGAAGTCGCCGACCAGCAGGACCTTGTCCGTCCCGGCCGCCTGGGCCTGGGCGTCCGCGAAGGCCACGAGGTCGTTCGCCTGACGCACCCGCGACTCGTTCGACGCACCCTGGCCGTCACCCTGGTCGGCGTCGCCCGGCCACGGTCCGGCCGAGCCCTTCGACTTGAGGTGGTTGGACACCACGAGGACGTCGTCGCTCGCTTCGGCCGCACCGCCCGCGGGCTGGAAGACCTGCGCCAGCGGACGGCGGGCGTTGTCGAAGGCGTCGCCCGTCAGCAGGATGTGCGACTCGCCCACCGGCTCGGCCGTGGCAGTGCGGTAGATGAAGGCGTTGCGGATCACGTCCTCGTCGGCAGGCACCTCGGCGGGTGAGGCCACGTAGGCCCACGTCCCCGCGCCCGCTGCGGCGTTGAGCGCGTCCACCAGGTCCGAGAGCGCCTGGTCCCGGGACTTGCCCAGGAAGTAGCGCGAGTTCTCGACCTCCAGCAGCGAGACGACGTCCGCGCCGAGCGCGTTGATCGCCGCGACGATCTTGGTCTGCTGACGCTGCAGGTCCTCCTCCTCGGCCGCGCCGCGAGCGTCGCAGCCGCCCGAGACGGTGACCGGGTCGCCCGCGCGGTCGTTGTAGTAGGTGCAGCCCGTGAGCTCGTCACCCGTGGTGCTGAAGTAGTTCAGCACGTTGAACGTGCCGACCTGCAGGTCGCCGCCCACCTCGGCGGGCGCTGCCTCGCGAGTGTCCTCGAAGGTCGCGGGCTGCACGGCGTCGGCGACGTCCGGTGTCAGCTGCGCTGTCGGCTGGAAACCCCATGCGTCGTACCGGTAGTCCAGCACAACAGGACGCGTGAACGTGACGGCCGCACCCACGCGCACAGGGTCACCACCAGTCAGCCACGGGAGCGGCTGCGCCTTGTTGGCGGTCGAGTTGTAGTTCCAGCTCGACCCGTCGTCGAGCAGCACGCCGCGCGCCGCGTTGTCCGCGATCTGTGCGTCGTACTCGGCGGACAGCGGGCGGCCCGCCGTGGTGGGCTGCACCAGCGGGCTGTCGCCCGCGGCCAGGCCGACCGTGCCGTAGTAGTTGGTGCTGTAGTTGTCCGTCACCGTGAACTCACCCTGTGGCGCGAGGAGCATGCCCTCGAGCGCCTCGCGCCCTGCGGCGGTGGCGGGCCAGGCGGTCGCCGTCGGCTCAACCGTCGCGGGCTCGTCCAGGACGGTCCAGCCGCTCGACGACGGTGTGAGCTCCGTCAGCCCGTTGTACTCGGAGACCGCGCCGGTCACTTCCACGTGGTCGCCCGCCGACAGATCCGCGGCGGCCGCTGCCGAGAAGACGAAGACGCCGTCCGACGCGCCGGGCGTCGGGTCCTCGCTACCGCCCGTGCCAGCGGTCTGCAGGTACAGCCCGTTGAATCCGCCGGTCGCGTAGACGGCGGTGACGACGCCACGCGTCGTGACCGTCGCGCCGGCGAGCGGCGAGGCGTCGCCGGTGCCCTGGATCTCGGCGATCGGGGTGATCTCGGCGGGCTCGGTCGGCTCCGACGGGGTGGGGCTGGGCTCGGGCTCCGAGCTCTCGCCGTTGCTAGGGGTCACCTCGGCGGTGAACACGAAGTCGGCCGAGTTGTCGCCCGCTTCGCCGGTGCGCTCCAGTGACCCGACCACGCCCGTGCCCTGGCCGGCCGGGCCGGGAGCGGTCTCGAACGTGTCGGCGGTGCCATAACCGAGCAGGTCGACGACGCCCGCGGCACCCTCGGCCACAGCGCCCTTGGCGGGCGTGACGGCGGTGGCCTGCGACGCGAGCGCGACCACGCCGGCCGTGCCGCTCGGGTTCAGGCTGCCCACGGCGTCGGGCGTGGGGAGCGGCTCGCCGTTGGCCGCGTTCGAGGCGCCCTGCACCAGGTAGTGGCCACCGGCGGCGATGGTGCCGCTCAGCGCGGTGACTCCGGAGAACGACGCGCCCGTCGCAGACTTGTACTGGACCGACCAGCCGTCGACGCTGACGGGCTCGTCCGTCGGGTTGTAGAGCTCCACGAACTTGTTCCGGTACGGCTGGCCGGCGCTGCCGCCCACCAGGTATGCCTCGCTGATGACGACGTGCCCGGAGTCCGGGCCGTCCTCGGTGGCCGAGGGCGCGGCAACAGCCGCCGTCGCGGGCACGGCGAGCGCTGCGGAGAGCGCCACTGCGACTGCGGCCCTTCCACGGGGTCGGGGGTTCGGTCGCGGGGACCGGAGCGTGCTGGGTCTCACGCTGACTCCTTCTGCAATAGCCGACCGAGTGGCCGGGGTGGAGTGCACTGCTGCTGGACGACTTGCTCGGCGGCATCGCCGCGGCCGGGCGCGCATCGATTGCGCAGGCGGTCCGGCACGAGTGCCACCAACCAATCACTGCATCGTTAACCTGCGGTTACGGCCGGACACCGGTCGGGAGAACTGACGTCCCCGCACCGGGTGAACCCGCCCGCAACCGAGCCACGAGATCGACGCCGAGGCTAGCGGGTGTCACCGACATCCGTTGCCCGGCACACGCCGCCGGCGTCAGGTTCACCCTGGAACGACTGGAGGCTCCGGCTCGCCGCCGGTCCCGGACGCCGCCCGGCGCCCGACCGTCAGCGGCAGCAGATGGGAGATGTCGGAGCGGTCGCCCGAGGCGTGCACGCGCCCGTCCGCGACGGCGTCCGCCCAGGCCACGGTGCCCGTGGCCAGGCCGAGCCAGGTCTCCGGATCGGTCTCGACCACGTTCGGCGGCGTGCCCCGCGTGTGCCGGGGCCCGGCGACGGCCTGCACCGCGCCCGCCGGCGGCACGCGCACCTCCACGGAGTTCCCGGGGGCGATGTCGGCCAGCTCCTCCAGCGTGAACCGCACCGCAGTGGTCACGTCCCGGCGCTCCGCCTCACCCCGCGCCCACATCGCGACGGCGGCACGCCCGGTCGCCGGATCCGTCCGGCGCCGCGGGGGCACTACTGCACCGCCAGGAAGTCGCCGAGCCGCGTCCAGCCGGACTGCTCGAGGCCGGTGAAGTCGGTGCCGGGCATGACGAACATGACCTTGCTCCTGCCGTTCGAGACCTCGGTGCCCGTCGGGTTGGGCGTCATGGTGCAGCTCGAGACGCCCTCGCCCGCGGCGTCGTCGACCAGGACCAGGCAGGTGGAGGCGCCCTCGTTCGACCGAGCGGCGTAGAAGGTGGCGTCGTCGTCCGTGCCGAGGCGGCGGGTGGTCCCGCCGTCCACGGCGACGTCGTCGAGCACGCTGTCGGGGAGCACGTCGTCGGACTGTTGCTCCTCGTCGAAGAGGGCTTCCAGCTCCTCGGCGCCGTCCGACGGCGTACAGGCGGTCAGGAGCAACGCCGCGCCGAGCGCGGCGGCGGCACCCGCCCTCCGGGCAGCACCGGGAACAGCATTGGTCATGGGGTCAGTATTGCGGACCGCCGCTTCAGTACCGGTACTCGTGCGACGCCCGACCTTCCACGGCGAGCAGGTCCGCTGCCACCACCACCGGCAGCTCGAGCGACGACACGATCGAATAGTCGGCCTCCTGGACGACGTCCGGGTGCACCCCCGCCTGCACCTCGGGCACCGGCCGCGACGGCGCGCCCGCGGTCGGCGCGTGCCGCGGCCAGGGCTCCGACAGCGGCATCTCGTCCCGGACCTGGGGACGCACGGGCCGGCTCATCGGCGGATAGCCCAGGTCGTAACGGCGGCGCGGCAGGTCGGGGGTCGCCAGTCCGGCACCGGCCCGCGGTTCCGGAACGGACTCGGGCTGGGGCTGGGGCTGGGGCTGGGGACGCGGCTGGGGCTGGGGAGGAGGGGTCGGCCGCGGCCCGGGAGTGGGACGCGGCTGCGGCCCGGGAGTGGGACGCGGCTGCGGCCGGGGAGTGGGGCGCGGCTGCGGGCTCGGGCTCGGCTCCGGCCGCGGAGGCGGCTCCGGGCTCCCCGCCGCCTCGAGCTCGCGCTCGGGCCGCACGACCGTCCCGTGCGCGGGGACCGGCCCGTCGCCCGGGGTCGCGAACGGTGCCGGAGCGGCCGAGCGCCGTCCCGTCCCCGAGGACGGCCGCCGCGCCGCCGACGGACGCCGTCCGGCGCGCTCCGGAACAGCCGACCGGCCGGCCACCGGGTCGACCGGACGGCCCCCGAGCGTGAACGTGACGCGGCGCTCGGCGACGTCGGCCTCGGCGAGCGTGACCCGCACCTCGTCGCCCAGCGGGAGCCGCGGGCCGACGACGCGGGCCCGGACCGCCGGGTCGCGCAGCACCACCTGGCCGCGCTGCACCTCCTTGTCCGGGTCGTCGATGTCGACCACCACGCCGTCGAACTCCTCACCCAGGCGGTCGGCGAGGAGTGATGCCTCGACGATGTCCACGCACTCCCGCTCGAACGACGAGGCGCGGCGGCCGGTCTCGGCCATGACGGCGGGCAGTGCGGGCATGGCTTCCAGCACCCAGGCGGGCACGGGGGTGCCGGCATGGATCGCGAGGCAGACTTCGGTCGCGTACCGGTCCACCAGGCGGCGCAGGGGCGCCGTGACGTGCGCGTAGTCGGCGGCGATGGCGGCGTGCCGGGTGTTCTCGGGCGGCGGCACGACGGCGCCGTCGGGCCCCGGCATGCCGAACGCCACGTACCCCGCGCCGCGGAAGAGCGTCACCGCCTCGTTGAGGAACGCCGCGTGTTCCGGGATGCGCGACTCGAGGGTCGGGACCAGGCGCGAGTACGGGACGTCGTCGGGCCATTCGATGCGCAGCGCGCGGGCGGTGCGGTGCAGGCGCGCCAGGTCGCGCGGGTCGGCCTCGGGGAGGGTGCGCAGGATCCCCACGCCCGCCTGACGCATGAGGTGGGCGGCCACGATGCCCGTGAGCAGGGAGATCTGGGCGTTCCACTCCTCCACCGGCAGGTTGCGCCGGAACGACAGCGTGAACGTGCCGTCCTCGCGGCACTCCACCTCCTGCTCGGGCACCTCCAGCGAGACGCCGCCGCGCGCGGCCTCCAGCGACTGGCGCAGGCGTCCGACGTCGGCCAGGAGCTGCAGCGACTCGCTCGCCGTGCCCGCGTCGAGGCTGGACTGCACCTCCGCGTAGGTGAGCCGCTCGCGGCTGCGTACGACCACGCGCTCCAGCGAGGCGCCGGTGATGATGGCGCGCGCGTCCAGGGTGACCGTCCACAGCACGGCCGGGCGGTTCTCCTCGGGCAGGAGGCTCGCCGCGCCCTCGGACAGGACCTTCGGGTGCAGCGGGGTGCGGGCGTCCGGGCCGTAGACGGTCATGCCGCGCTTGCGCACCTCGGCGTCGAGGGCGCCGCCCGGTGTCACGAAGGCGCCGAGGTCCGCGATGGCGTAGTGCACCACGTACCCCTCGCCCGACTGTTCCACGTGAACCGCCTGGTCCAGGTCCTTGGAACCGGGCGGATCGATGGTGACGAACTCGATGTCGCGGCGGTCCTTCCGGCCCGCGGAGAAGTCCTTCCCGACGGCCGTCCGGGCCTCCTCGAGCACGTCCTGCGGGAACATCGCGGGCAGGCCGACCTCGGCGCGAAGTGCCGCGAGGGCAGCGCTCACGTCGTCGGGGGCAGCGGGCGCGAGGCGCATCTGACGTGTCGGCACAAGTGCGAACATAAGCCGGTTCCGCGCTCCTCGCGCGGTGTCGCTGTGCTATTCGACGACGACGGTGGCCACGAGCGCCCGGTGGTCGGTGCCCGGGACCTGCATGGAGACGACGTCGGAGACGGGCATGTCCTTCTCCACCACCACGTGGTCCAGCGCGAAGAGCGCGGGCACCCGGCTGCCCTCCGGCCAGGTCACGGCCGGTCCGGCACCCCATTCGCGGGTGGCGTCGGAGAACCGCGAGCCGAGCAGCGCGCGGAAGCTCGCGTGGTCGTAGGTGGCGTTGAAGTCGCCGGCCATGATCTGCGGCGTCTTGTCCGCCTGGACCTGATCCGCGAGCGCGGCGAGCTCGGTGCGCCACGTCGTGATGTCGTTCGGCATCGGCGGGTGCGGGTGCACCACGGTGACCCGGACGTCGGTGCCGCCCACCGCGACGAGGGCCGACGGCATCGCGAAGCTCGTGCCGGCCAGCTGCTCCACCTCCGTGAGCTCCGTGGACGACCAGAGCCCGCTGCCGGCGGGGCCGTCGTCGGCGGGCACGGTGAAGCTGTGCGGCAGCAGGTCGTCGAGCCCGGCGTCGGCGAGGGCCTCCTCGAAGGCGGGGGTCAGCTCCTGGACCGCGAGCACCTCGACGTTCTGCGAGTCCACCAGCTCGACCACGCTCTCGGCGTCGGCCTGCCCGTACAGGGTGTTCACCGTCATGACCCGCAGCGTGCCTGCGTCGGCCGGGTCGGCCACCGTCGACGTCTCCGGGGGCGTGAAGAACGGCACCATCCAGTACAAGAAACCCGCGAGCGAGGCCGCGAGCAGCAGGCTCAGGACCCAGCGGCGCGAGAACAGCGTGATGATCAGCAGCGGCAGCGTCGCGAGCGTCGCCCACGGCGTGAACGCCACGAGGTGCGGCAGGGGAACCACGCCGTCGAACGGGAGCACCCTGGCCAGCGCGACCAGGAGCAAGGGGATCGCGATGATCCAGAGCACGGAAGAGGTGAAGCCATGGACAAATCGCACTCCCGGACCCTATCGGCTGGGCGGTTGCGCATGTGGTGACCTGGGCGCACAAGTAGAGCGCCCGCCCGACTTCACCCGCTACCTCGGTGCGGGTGGGCCGGTCAGGCGCTCTACTGACGGGTCGGGCTCAGCCGAAGATGCTCGGGAGGGTCCCCTCGAACGCCTCGCGGGCCTCGGCCAGCGGGATCTCGAACTGGCCCTCGATCACCACGGCGTCGCCGCCGGTGGTGCCGAGGCGCAGCACCGGCACGCCGGCGTCCTCGGCCAGGTGGGTCAGCTCGCCCTCGTGCTCGGGATCGATCGCGACGACGACCCGGCCGGTCGACTCCGCGAACAGCGCAACGAACGGGTCCACCTTGTCGCGGCCGGTCACGCCCTCGAGCGCCACCGACGCGCCGACGCCGAAGCGCAGCGACGCCTCGAGCAGCGTCTGGATCAGGCCGCCCTCGGACAGGTCGTGCGCGGCGGCCGCGAGGCCCGCCTTCCGCGCCTCCACGAGGGCCGAGGCCAGCGCCTTCTCGGCGGCCAGGTCCACCCGTGGCGGCAGGCCGCCGAGGTGCGAGTGCACGACGTCGGCCCAGGCCGAGCCGTCGAGCTCGTCCCGCGTGGTGCCCAGCAGGAGGAGGGAGAGGCCCTCGGTCTGCCAGCCGGACGGGAGGGCGGTGCTGACGTCGTCGAGCACGCCGAGCACGCCCACCACGGGGGTGGGGTGGATCGAGGAGTCGATCTGGCCCGGCTCGCCGGTGCCGTTGTAGAGCGAGACGTTGCCGCCGGTGACCGGGACGCCGAGCTCCTGGCAGGCGTCGGCGAGGCCCTCGATCGCCTCGACGAGCTGCCACATCGAGTCGGGGTGCTCCGGCGAGCCGAAGTTGAGGCAGTCCGTCACGGCGAGCGGCTCGGCGCCGGACGTGGCGACGTTACGGTACGCCTCCGCGAGGGCCAGCGCGGCGCCCGTGCGCGGGTCGAGCTTGCCGTAGCGGCCGTTCGCGTCGGTCGCCAGTGCGACGCCGAGCCCGGTGGACTCGTCGACCCGGATGACGCCGCCGTCGTCGGGCTGGGCGAGCGCCGTGTTGCCCTGGACGAAGCGGTCGTACTGGTCGGTGACCCACGCCTTGGAGGCGAGGTTCGGCGAGGCCAGCAGCTTCAGCGCGGTCTCGCGCAGCTCCGGGCCGGACGCCGGACGCGCCAGGCCGGCCGCCGTCGTCGTGTCGGCCTGCAGGCCGTCCTGCCAAGCCGGACGGGCGTAGGGCCGGTGGTACACGGGCCCCTCGTGCGCCACGGTCTTGGGGTCGACGTCCACGATCCGCTGGCCGTGGTGGTCGATCGTGAGGCGGCCGGAGCCGTTGACCTCGCCGATGACGGCGGTCTCGACCTCCCACTTGCCGGTGATCGCGAGGAACGCGTCGAGCTGGTCGGGGCGCACCACGGCCATCATGCGCTCCTGCGACTCCGACATGAGGATCTCGCCGGCGTTCAGCGTGGGGTCGCGCAGCAGCACGTCGTCGAGGTCCACGTGCATGCCGCCGTCACCGTTGGAGGCGAGCTCCGAGGTGGCGCAGGAGATGCCCGCGGCGCCGAGGTCCTGGATGCCCTCCACGACCTTGGCCGAGAACAGCTCCAGGCAGCACTCGATGAGCACCTTCTCCATGAAGGGGTCGCCCACCTGGACGCTCGGGCGCTTGGCGGGGACGCCGTCCTCGAACGTCTCGGACGCGAGGATCGAGGCGCCGCCGATACCGTCGCCGCCCGTGCGGGCGCCGAACAGCACGACCTTGTTGCCGAGGCCGGTCGCGTTGGCGAGGTGGATGTCCTCGTGCCGCAGCACGCCGAGGCAGAGCGCATTGACGAGCGGGTTGCCCTGGTAGGAGCCGTCGAAGACGAGCTCGCCGCCGATGTTCGGCAGGCCGAGGGAGTTGCCGTAGCCGCCCACGCCCGAGACGACGCCGTGCACGACGCGCGCGGTGTCGGGGTGGTCGACGGCGCCGAAGCGGAGCTGGTCCATGACGGCGACGGGGCGCGCGCCCATCGAGATGATGTCGCGGACGATGCCGCCCACACCGGTCGCGGCGCCCTGGTAGGGCTCGACGAACGACGGGTGGTTGTGCGACTCGACCTTGAAGGTGACGGCCCAGCCGTCGCCGATGTCGACGACGCCGGCGTTCTCACCGATGCCGACGAGGAGGTGCTCCTTCATCTCGTCGGTCACCTTCTCGCCGAACTTGCTCAGGTGCACCTTCGACGACTTGTAGGAGCAGTGCTCGCTCCACATCACGGAGTACATCGCGAGCTCGGCCGCGGTGGGGCGGCGGCCCAGGATGTCCTTGATGCGCTGGTACTCGTCCTCCTTGAGTCCGAGCTCTCCGTACGGCTGCACCTCATCGGGGGTGGCGGCTGCGGCCTCCACCGTGTCCAGTTTCGGAACGGCGAGCTTCGAGCGGGAGGGTGCCTGGGACGCGGGCGCGGTCATGTAGTTCCTCGCGTGCGGGGTAGGTTTCTGGGCGCCGGAGCGCCCCGCCAGTCTACGACGCGTCACGCGGCAGGGCGGTCCCGCCGTCCGGCGACGACGAGACCGCCCTGCTGTGCGCGTCAGAGCTGTGAGTCGTACACCCGGACGTAGTCGACGACCATCTGCTGCGGGAACTGCGTGGTGCCGTCGGGGTAGCCGGGCCAGTTGCCGCCCACCGCGACGTTCAGCAGGAAGAAGAACTGCTGGTCGAAGACCCACTGGTTGCCGCCGACGTCCGCCGTGGTGCGGGTCTGGTAGACGTTCCCGTCCACCGACCAGCTGATCCGGCCGGGCTGCCAGTCGATCGCGAAGGTGTGGAAGTCGTCGGCGAACGACCAGCCCTGCGGGTGGGTGTACGCGGCGCCGATCCCGCTGCCGCCGGAGTAGCCCGGGCCGTGCAGCGTGCCGTGCACCATGTGCGGCTCGAAGCCGACGTTCTCCATGATGTCGATCTCACCCGAGCTGGGCCACGGGACACCGGAGTCGATCTGGCCGCCGAGCATCCAGAAGGCGGGCCAGATGCCCTGGCCGCGCGGGATCTTGATGCGGGCCTCGAGGCGCCCGTACTGCGGCTCGACCTTGTTCGCCGTGGTCAGCCGGGCGGAGGTGTAGCCGCCGTTCCCGTCCGAGCGGGCGGTGATGACGAGGTTGCCGTTGCCGTCCAGGGCCGAGTTGTCGCGGGAGTTGGTGTAGACCTGCAGCTCGTTGTTGCCCCAGCCGCCGCCTCCGGTCTCCTGGTTCCAGTTGGCGCCGTTGGGGGCGCTGCCCGCTGCGCCGTCGAACTCGTCCGACCAGGTCAGGGCGCCGACGGCGGCCGGCGCCGCGTCCTGCGCCGACAGGGCCGAGCCGGCGTCGTGCGCTTTCGGTGCTGCCGCGGAGGCGACGAGCGAGGCGGACAGGACGAGGGTCGCGGCGGCGGCCGCCGTGACGGTGGTACGGATAGTGCGGTGTCTGGTGCTACGCATCGGACGCTCCTTCGCGAAGATGTGTCTCCCGCCGTACAGGAGGCGGGACGGGCCTGGCGATCGATCGCACTGGCAAGCTGTCAGGGACGCTACTTTTCACCCGCTCGTGGAACAAGATGGTGAAAGTACGTACTCGGGGCGCGACCACTGTTCAGCCCCGCTGAAGAGTCAGCCAGTGATACGCGATGGACGTACAGGGTTGGCGCGGTCAACGATGACCGCATGCCCCTGCGCCACTCGCTCCTCGCCGTGCTCGTCATGATCATCTGGGGCACCAACTTCCTCGCGATCGATATCGGCGTCGACGACGTGCCGCCCGTGCTGTTCCTCGCGATCCGCTTCGTGGTGGTGCTGGTCCCGGCGATCTTCCTGGTCCCTCGCCCCGCGGTGCCCATGAAGGACGTGCTGGTGGTGGGGCTGTTCCTCAGCCTCGGCCAGTTCGCGCTCATGTACACGGCGATCTGGCTCGACATGCCGCCCGGCCTCGCCTCGCTCGTGCTCCAGGCGCAGGTGGTCCTCACGGTCCTGTTCGCGAGCCTCGCCCTCCGCGAGCGCCCGACGACGCCGCAGCTCGTGGGGGTCCTGCTCGGCGCGGTGGGACTGGTGATCGTCGGCCTCGGCCGGTCGGCGGCGACGCCGGGCCTCGCGTTCCTGCTCACTCTCGCGGCCGCGGCGTCGTGGGCGACCGGCAACGTGATCGTGCGGCGGCTCGGGTCGGCGACGCAGGTGGCCGGTGCCCGGCCGAGCCCGCTGGCCGGCCTGTCCATGACCGTGTGGTCCGCGCTGGTGGTTCCGGTGCCGATGTTCGCCCTGGCGCTCGTGCTGGACGGCCCGGCCGACGTCGGGTACTCGCTCACGCACCCCACCTGGGCCGCCGTGCTGTCCACGCTCTTCACCGCGTGGCTCGCGAGCCTGGTGGGCTACGGCATCTGGAACACGCTGCTGGCCCGCTACCGGGCGGGCGCGGTGGTGCCGTTCACGATGCTGGTGCCCGTGGTCGGTATGACGGCGGCCTGGCTCGCGCAGGGCGAGGTGCCGAACGCGGCCGAGGCGGGCGGAGGGCTGCTGCTCCTGCTGGGTGTGGCGATCACGTCGGGGCTGCTGCGGTGGCCGGGCGCGGGCCGGACACCGCGGGTCGCGCGGTGACGCCCGGCAGGCCGCGCTACGGCTCGAGCACGTAGCAGAGCAGGTCCACGCCGGGTCATACAGGAACGGTGGGCCGTGACGCTCTCGCGGGCACGCCCCGCGAGCGCCGGCGCACCCGCCCCCACGGCTTGTACACGGACAGCACGGTGGCCACCGCAAGCATCGTGAGCGACACGGTGGGCGGGTACACGAGCGAGGACAGGTCGGTAGCCGGGACCTGCCCGGCCTCGACCGCGACACCGGCCGCGCCGACGTCGGCCATGCCCGGTTGCAGCGCGACGACGATCAGCACGCACAGCAGCACGTTCATGACGAGCTTGACGGCCACCCACCCGCAGTGCGCCGCCCGACGTCGGCGGGCGGCTCCGCGTACGTCCCACTACGTACACCGGGCTACGGCGCGCAGGGGGTGACGCACGGTCCGCCGTCGGACACAGTGGGGCTGGAGGTGAGGGAGACATGGGAAAGCTGCGTCTGGTCGACGTAGGGGTGGCGGCAGCGCTTACGGCGCTCACGCTGCTCACGCTGCAGTTCCTGCCTGCACCGGCCGGGGTCCGCCCGGTCGACGGCCTGGCGTACACGCTGGCGACCATCGCGGCGGTGGGGACGGTGTTCCGTACCCGCTGGCCGGTGCTCACGCTGGGCGTCGTCACCGCCGCCACCGTCACCTACCTGCTCCTCGCCTACCCGTACGGCCCGGCGATGGTGTGCCTGGTGGTGGCGGTCTACTCCCTGGCCCGACGTCGCCCGCTCCGCCCGGCGCTGCTGTACGGCGCTGCGACGCTGGCGCTGCTCCTGATCCACGTCTTCACACATCCGGCCGCGCTCCCCCTGCCGGTCGCGCTGGTGCCGGCGAGCGCCATCGTGGCGGTGCCGTTCAGCATCGGCATCGCCCGGCGGATGTGGCACGAGGCGCGCGCGGCGGAGCGGACGGCGGCGGAGCAGCAGGCACGCGACGACGAGCGGCTGCAGCTCGCGCACGAGGTGCACGACGTGGTGGGGCACGGCCTGGCCGCGATCCAGATGCAGGCGGACATCGCGCTCCACCTGGGCACGCCGGACGACGCCACCACCGCGCTGGAGGCCATCTCGAAGGCCGCGAACGAGGCGCTGACCGAGCTGCGGACCACGCTCGCGGAGATCCGGCCCGGTTCCGGCCGCGGTGCCGGTCCCGAGCGCGCGCCGACGGCCGGGCTCGCCAACCTCGAGGTGCTCGCGCAGCGCGTCCGCTCCGCGGGGGTCTCTGTGGACCTCGCCGTCACCGGCACACCCCGGCCGCTGCCCGACGCCGTCGACCTCGCCGCCTACCGTGTGCTCCAGGAGTCGCTGACCAACGTGGTCAAGCACGGAGCCGGTTCAGCCGCCCGGGTCGAGGTGGCGTACGAGCCGGACGCCGTCCGGCTGGCGGTCCGCAACCCGCGCACGGCCGACGGCGCGTTCGTCGCCGGGTTCGGCATCACCGGGATGCGGCACCGCGTCGAGTCCCTGGGCGGGCGGCTCGACGCCGGGCCCGTCGACGAGTCCTTCGAGGTGCGGGCGGCACTGCCCGCGGGAGGTGTCGCATGATCTCGGTACTGCTCGTGGACGACCAGGACCTGGTCCGGATGGGCCTGCGCGCCCTCATCTCGGGGGAGGAGGACACCACTGTCGCGGGCGAGGCGGCGGACGGGATCGCCGCCGTCGCCGAGGCCCGCCGCCTGCGGCCGGACGTGGTGCTCATGGACATCCGGATGCCCGGCATCGACGGCATCGAGGCGACGCGGCGGATCGCCGAGGACCCCGACCTCACCGCCACGCGCGTCGTCGTGCTCACCACCTTCGAGCACGACCAGTACGTCGTCGACGGCCTGCGTGCCGGGGCCAGCGGGTTCCTCCTCAAGAACACCCCGCCGGCCGATCTCGTGGCCGCGATCCGCACGGTGCACGACGGCGGTGCGCTGCTGGCGCCGTCGGCCACGCGGACGCTGATCCGGGAGTTCACCGCCGCTTCCCCGCGTGCACTGGAGCCGCACCCGCGGATCGGGGACCTCACCGACCGCGAGCACCAGGTCGTCGGCCTCGTGGCGCAGGGGATGAGCAACCACGAGATAGCGGAGGAGCTGGTGCTCAGCCCGGCCACCGCCCGGACGCACGTCTCACGCGCGATGATCAAGCTCTCGGCGCGCGACCGAGCCCAGCTCGTGGTGTTCGCCTACCAGTCGGGCCTGGCCTGAGCTCGTCGGCTCACGCTCAGGGTGAAACAAAGATGTCACATGGGGGTTCCCGACGTTTACCCGATAGTGGTTTCATTCGGACATGAAGCTGCTCCGGACTTTCCCGAAGGTTGCCTTCGAGTTCGGGCTTGCCTCCTGGCAGTGGCTGGGGCTTCGCGAGCAGACCCCGCGCTTCGCCACCTGCTTCGGTGACATCTTCCTCGAGTCGCTGGACGGATGGTGGTTCCTGGACACGGTCGAGGGCACCCTGGAGCTCCGCTGGACCTCCGCCGTCACCATGTACGAGGAGCTGGAGTCGCCCGACGGCCGCGCCACCTACCTCATGGACGACCTGGTCCGCGACGCACGGAGCCGCGGCATCCGCCTCACCGAGGAGGACGTCTACACGTTCAACCCGCACCCCGCCCTCGGCGGTGAGCTGGGCGTGAACGGCCTCGGCACGATGCGCTTCGAGCTCGCCCTCAACTGGGTGGGGCAGATGCACGACCGGGTGCTGCACAGCTCGGGCGAGATCAGCCTGCCCCCGCTGCCCGACGGCGGCCGCCGGGCGGCCCCGCCCGTCGTCGAGTCCTGGGACCCGGCATGGTCGGAGGACGAGACCTTCGACGTCCCGTTCGAGCAGTACCTGGCCACCACGACCTTCGCAGCGGTCGCCGCCCCGCAGCGGAACGACGACGGCTTTCCGTCGCTCCCGCCGTCGCCGGGCCGCGAGCACGAGGGGTTCGGCCAGGTGCCGTACGCCGCACAGAACTACGCCGCACAGGGCTACGACGCCCTGGGCTTTGACGTTCCGGGCGGTGGCGCTCCGAGCTACGAGACGCCCGCCGCCCCCGCCCAGCCCTGGTCCGGGCAGAACGCGGCCGCGCCGCTCTGGTCGGGGCAGACCGAGTCGGCACAGCCCTGGCTGGAGCCGTACCAGGCGGCCCAGCCCGCAACCCCGGACGAGGGGTACGACGCCCCGCACGACTCGTACCCCGCCGCCCCCGAGCAGCCCTCGGAGCAGTACGGGACCGGTGCGGCCGATCAGCAGTCCGGCGGAACGGCCGAGCAGAACTGGGCCCCGTACAGCCCCGGCCAGGACCAGCACGGTCAGAGCGCGCCGGTGTGGGACGCGCCCACCTGGGGCAGACCGGCTCCCCCGGCGGCCGCCGGTGGTGGCCAGAAGCAGACCCCACCTACCAACGACCCGTTCACGGCGTGGGACGACCTGTGGGGAAAGCGCTGATCCGCTGACGCCTGGACCTGGCCGCGGCCTGGCGCCCGGCCAGCCCTCCCGCAGACCGCCCGGCCCGGCGCTCCGACGGCGCTTCGACCTGCGGCGCACTCCGGGGCGCGGTCCGCGGCTCCGCCCTCCGTTCCGGACGTAGCCGGCGCTCGCGCTCGGCCCGCGCGACGAGGCTCAGCTCACCGGGCGTCGTGCTGCGTGCCTGCTTGAGCAGGCGAGTCTCCAGCGCCACCCGGTTCCCCCGGCGCAGCCCGTCCGTGTAGCCGATGATCGTCTGCGCGTGCGCGTGCGTGATGTGCCCGCCGCGCAGCGCAGCGAGCGTACGCGGGTGCTCGTGCACCAGCGCCCGGGACTCCTCGATGAAGGCGACGACCGAGCCCTCCGGCACCCGCAACGCCCTAGCAAGCTGCTCGACGAGCTCTGGCGCCAGCCCTGCCGGGTCGTCCGCCTCGACCTCGGGGGCGTCGAACCGCTCGGGCTGATCGGCCACCCACTCCCGGACCGATTCCATGAGCACGGCACGTGAAGCCGCGAGCGAGGCAAGCAGGGAGTCGACCGCCGCCACAGCGTCGACCGCCTCCGTGAGGTTCGCGAAACGGCTCACGAACCCCGACTCGCGCGGCGCAGCTGCACCGCGCGGAGACTGGCCCGGCACGTTGGCCGGAACCCGGGTCACCAGCACCTTGTTCGAACGCATGTTCTAACCATAGGGGGTGACGCCGACGCGCGCCACCCGGCACGCCAACCTGTGCCGGTCGCCCGCTACCCGCACAATGGGCCTGTGCCGATCCGCCGAGCCGTTACGTCGCCCCTCGCCGCGTGCGCCGCACTGGCCACGATCCTTGCCCTGAGCAGCTGCGGCCTGACCGAGCGCGCGGCCGGATCGGACCGGGCCGGGGAGCCGACGTCCACAGCATCACACTCGACACTGACACCAGGGCAGGACGACGCCGCGCCGAGGCTGCACACCAGCGCGGTCACCGTCGACGACGTCGTCCTTCGTGTCGGATCGCAGCAGGCCGCCGTCGTGCAGGCCGACGCCCACGGGCCGGGCACGCGGACCGTCACCCTCAGCCTCGCCCCCGGCCGCTCCGCCCGCCTCGCCCTCGCCTCGCCCGGCGCGCTCGACGTCGACTCCGACGGCAGCATCACCGTGCTCGACGGCAACGGCACGCCGGTCGCCGCAGTCAGCCCGCCGACGCCGCCGTCGGGCACCGGGGACGACGTGCCGCGCATCGAGGTCACCGACACGGACGCGACCCACGCCCGGCTGGAGGTCGACGACGGGTCCGCCGGAACAGCGCCCGACGCCGGCACCGCCGGCACCGAGCCGCTACGCGTCACGTTCGTGGTGGGCACGCAGGCGATCGAGAGCGCCACCTGGGGCGAGAACGAGGGCGGACGGTCGCTCGCCGTCGACCCGACGGACTGGGCCAGGCGCGCGGGCGAGGCCGGGCTCGACCTGATCCGCACCCAGCTCGTGGCCGCCCAGCCCGAGGCGGACAGCACCACCATGGAGCACCAGCTCGTGTGCCACGCGGTGGGCGCGCCCGACAAGACCACGTGGAACCTCGAGCCCTGGCGGCCCGACGTCGGGCTGATCCTCACCGCCACCGCGCACTGCAACCCGGTGTGAGTGCCGGCCAGCCCAGGTCGTGACCCAGTCGTGACCAGGACCGGTGTGATTCGAGGTGCGGAGCCGCGCCGGTTGAGGTTTGCTGGAACGACGGCGAGGCAGGCTCGCCAAAAAATTCTGATGAGCCCCAGCTCAGCTGGACTCCAGCCCATGCCTTCGTGCGCTCCCAGACGCCCGAGCGGCATCTGCGGGGGCCCGGCACCACAAGAGTTCCCCCCTGGGGTCAGGCAATTTCTCCTCGGAGACACCTTGGCAGGGAGGCTCCAGATGGCCCGTGTAATCGTCCTCGGATCGATCGCCGCCGTGGGCGGCGGCGCTTTGCTAGGAATCACGCTCGCATATCAGCTCGTACCGCTCGCGGTGCTCGCCGCCCTCCTCGGGCTGGCGGGCACTTTTGCTGCGGTACGAGCAACACCCGAACCGGATCCAGCGCTGCTGCGCGCCCCGGTCACCCTTGGCGGGCCGCTCGCGCGCCCCGTCGACGACGAGGAGGAAGAGGAAGAGGAGCCCGCGACCGAGCCGGCCGCCCCGGCTCCGGTGCAGCAGCTCCCCGTCCCGGCCGTCGCCGCGGTGCCGGACGCCGCGTGACCACCCTCATCACCGCGAAGTAGAACCGCAGCGAGAGAGAACCGCAGCCTGGACAGCCCAGGTTCTGCGGTTCTCTCTCGCTGCGGTTCTTCGCGTGGATCAGGCGGGCTTCGCCTGCCGCTTGCGCAGCTCCTTCTCGCTGATCGGCGCCGTGCCGCTCGCGCGCAGCTCCCGGTAGTAGGCGCGCGCCTCGTCCTGGCGCACCTTCTCGGAGCCGTCGGCGATCGGGGCGCGCAGGTGCTCCTGCGAGAAGCCCCAGCCGTCGATGACGTCGAGCACGTGCGGGCGGAGCGCCTTGAGCAGCCGGTCGATCGTCGCCGTCACGGCCTTCGCGCGCCCGGTCGAGAGGCGGCCGTTGGTCAGGTGCCAGTCGAGGTGGCGCTCGATGGTGGTGAGGCCGTAGATGTCGCGAAGCAGGGTGAGCACCTTGCGGGTGCCAGCGTCGGACACCGTGTTGATGGCCTTCGTGAACGCGTCCCAGCGGACGAGCTCGGCCCATGCGGCCGCGGACCCGAGCAGGCGCACCTGGTTGTCGTCGAAGATCTCCTGTGCCCTGATCGAGTCGGCCTTGAGCGCCGGGCGCATGCCCATCGCGGTGGCAGCGACCATGCCCTCGTAGCGGCCGGCGATCAGCCCGCGCTGCACGTCGGCGTCGAGCAGGCGACCCGCGGCGCGCGCGCCGCCGCCGTCGGCCACCGACTGGCCGAGCTTCCGCAGCGGGAGCTTGTGCAGCACCGCGTCCTTGGCCTGCCCGGCCACGATGCCCGCCAGGCCAGCCGGAGACTTGGCCGCCTTCGCCATCTTCTTGCCGTGGTCACCCACGAGGCGCTTGGCCGCGAGCTGCAGCAGCACGTGGTTGTCGCCCTCGAAGGTGGCATAGATGTCGAGGTCCGCGCGCAGGCTCGTGAAGCGGTTCTCGGAGAGGAAGCCGGCGCCGCCGCAAGCCTCGCGGCACTCCTGCAGGGTGTCGAGGGAGTACCAGGTGGAGGTCGCCTTGAGCGCCGCCGCCGTCGTCTCCAGGTCCTCGCGCTTGGCGGGGGTGTCCTCGCGGCCCGAGAACACGTCGTCGAACAGGTCCAGCAGCTCGTCGTGCGCGAAGTGCATCGCGTACGCCTCGGCGATACGGGGGAAGAGCCGGCGACGGTGCGTCGCGTAGTCGAGCAGCGTCAGCTCGTCGGCACCGGCCGACGGCGAGAACTGGCGACGCTGGTCGGCGTACTTCGTGGCGATCGCGAGGCCGACCTTCGCCGCGGTGATCGCCGCGCCGTCGAGAGACACGCGGCCCTGCACCAGGGCGCCGAGCATGGTGAAGAAGCGGCGGCCGGGGCTGTCGATCGAGGAGGTGTAGGAGCCGTCCGCGGCCACCTGGCCGTAGCGGGCGAGCAGGTCGCGGCGCGGCACGCGCACGTTCGTGAAGTGCAGCTTGCCGTTGTCGATGCCGTTGAGGCCACCCTTCTGGCCGTCGTCCTCGCCGCCGACGCCGGGCAGGAACTCCAGCGTCCGCGGGTCGCGGATCGGCACGTAGAAGCAGTGCACGCCGTGGTCGACGCCGTTGGTGATGAGCTGGGCGAACACCGTCGCCGCCACGCCGTCCTTCGCCGCGTTGCCGAGGTACTGCTTCCACGCCCCGCGGAACGGGGTGTTGATGACGAACTCCTCGGTCTCCGGGTCGTACGTCGCGGTGGTGCCGATGGAGGCGACGTCGGAGCCGTGGCCCGTCTCGGTCATCGCGAACGCGCCGGGAACGGTCATGTCCATCGCGCCGGGGAGCAGCCGGTCCTGCTGCTCCTCGGTGCCGAGGTGCAGGATCGCCGCGGCGAACAGGCCCCACTGCACGCCCGCCTTGATCTGCAGCGAGGGGTCGGCGGTCACGAGCTCCTCGAAGCTCACGAGGTTGGCGCCCGCCTGGTCGCGGCCCCCGAGGCGCTCGGGGAAGGCCCGCAGCACCTGCCCGTAGGGCACCAGCGCCTTGAGCTGACCCAGGGCGATCTCCCGGTGCTCCTCCTTGGTGATCCCCTCCTTCTTCCAGAGCTCGGGGTGCTCCGCCATCAGGCGACGCGCCTCGGACCGCACCTCGGGCCAGCGGCCGAGCAGCATGTGCTGCAGGGCGGGCACGTCCACGCGGGTGCCCGACGACGGACGGGTCGCCTCGGGCTTGGGCGCCGCGGCCTGAGGGGCCGGCGCTGTGGTCACGGGCTCGGAGGTGGTCGTCATCGGTTCTCCTCGGTGTTCGGCCGGAGGGCCAGGTCTGAGTGTCGGGAGGGTGGGTCGGGTCAGGCAGTTGCGGGTGCGGCGCCGGGCCGGTCGTGGTGCAGCACGCCCACGGGGCCGGTCCAGAGCCAGAGCGTCACGCGTTCGGTCAGCTCTTCGCGGGTCAGAGGCTTGGTCTCGATGCTGCGGTGGCCGAGCCACCACTCACCGGAGCCGCGTACGAAGCCGACGGCGCCAGCGGCCCAGGCCGCGGCATCGGCGTGCGGGACGTCGGTGGCCCGCGCGAACGGCTCGGCGACGAGCTCGATCACCGAGTCGAGGTAGGCGCCCAGCGGGTGCAGGTCCGCGGGCGAGCCGGCGCCGGCGTCGTCGGCGGCGGGGGCCGGGGCCGGGGCGCGGCGGCCGCGGCGGCCGCTCTCGACGGGCGCGGGCTCGTTGCCGCCGATCGCGGTCCGGGTGACGAACCAGTAGACGTTGGGCGAGCTCTCGATCATCTCGAGGTAGACCCGTACCATCTCGCGCAGCGCCATCTCGGGGTTGTCCGCCTGCTGCGCGGCGGCGCGGAGCGCGTCGTGCATCTGCATCACCACGGTCTCGGCGACGGCGAGCCGCAGGCCCGCCTTGTCGTCGAAGTACCGGTAGACGATTGACTTGGAGGTTCCCGCGGCGGCGGCGATCTCGTCCATCGAGACCGCAGGTCCGAGGCGGTGCACGGCCTTGCGCGCGGCGCGGACGAGCTCTGCCCGACGGGCCGTGCGGTGGTCGTCCCAGCGGGTCGAACGACCGTCGACTCCGATGCTCATCGGTCCGCCTCCCCACCTTGACTCGTTAGAGGTCTTGTGATTCGTCTCACGAGACTGAGAGTATCAGGTACTGTGAGTCCTGGGCACCACCCCGGGGCGATCCGGGTCGCCGCCCTCATCGGCCTCGACGAGCTCGACCAGCGAGGCCATCTGCCCGACGATGAAGTGAGAAGGAACAGCGCCGTGTCCACTACGCCCTCCCCCGTCCCGTCCACGCGCGAAGCCGTGATCATCGGCGGCAACCGCATCCCGTTCTCCCGCGCCGGCAAGAAGTATGTCCGGACCAGCAACCAGGACATGTTCACCGCGGCGCTGGAGGGCCTCGTCGCCCGCTTCGGCCTGCAGGGCGAGCGCCTCGGCGAGGTCGTCGGAGGCGCCGTGCTCAAGCACAGCAAGAACTTCAACCTGATCCGCGAGTCCGTGCTGGGCTCCTCCCTGTCGCCCACGACGCCGGCCTATGACGTGCAGCAGGCCTGCGCCACGGGCCTCGAGGCCGCCATCGCGGTGACCAACAAGATCAAGCTGGGCCAGATCGAGTCCGCGATCGCCGGCGGCACGGACACCGTGTCGGACGCGCCGATCGTCGTCAGCGACCGGCTGCGCGCCGCGCTCCTGGACGCGAACCACGCCAAGACGACGGGCGCGAAGCTCAAGGCGCTGGCCGCGATCCGCCCCAAGGACCTGGCCCCGGTCAGCCCGAGCACGGGCGAGCCGCGCACCCACCTCTCCATGGGCGAGCACCAGGCCATCACCACCGCCAAGTGGGGCATCAGCCGCGAGGCCCAGGACGAGATCGCGTTCAACTCGCACCAGAACCTCGCCCGCGCCTGGGAGTCCGGGTTCTTCGACGACCTGGTCACGCCGTTCAGGGGCCTCACGCGCGACGACAACCTGCGCCCCGACACCTCGCTCGAGAAGCTCGCGAAGCTCAAGCCGGCGTTCGGCTCGTCGCTCGACACCGCCGCCACGATGACCGCCGGCAACTCCACGCCGCTGACCGACGGCGCCTCCGCCGTCCTCTTCGCCTCGCGCGAGTGGGCCGAGGAGCGCGACCTGCCGGTCCTGGCGAAGTTCGTGGACGCCGAGACCGCGGCCGTCGACTTCGTGCACGGCCACGAGGGCCTGCTCATGGCGCCGGCCGCCGCCGTCCCCCGCCTGCTGGCCCGCCACGGCCTCACGCTGGAGGACATCGACTTCTTCGAGATCCACGAGGCCTTCGCCTCCACGGTGCTGACCACCCTGGCCGCGTGGGAGGACGAGGAGTACTGCCGCACCGAGCTCGGTCTCGACGGCGCGTTCGGCAAGATCGACCGCAGCAAGCTCAACGTGAACGGTTCCTCGCTCGCCGCGGGCCACCCGTTCGCCGCGACCGGCGGCCGCATCATCGCGACCGCCGCGAAGCTGGTGGCCGCGAAGGCCGCCGAGACCGGGCAGCCCGCGCGTGCGCTGATCTCGGTCTGCGCCGCCGGCGGCCTCGGCGCCGTCGCCCTCGTCGAGTCCGCCTGACCTCGACCTCAGATCTGGAAGGAATTTCGTGGCTGACAACTACACCAAGTTCGTGAACGGCGGACTCGGCAAGAAGCTCTCGAAGCAGCTGGGCCTCCCCCGCCCGGCCATCCTGCGCCGCTACGCCCCCGACGCCCCGCTGACGGTGGGCCCGGTGCTCGTGGTGTCCGACGACGCCTCGGCCGGCGACGCCGATGCGCTCGCCAAGGCCCTCGTCGCCTGGGACGTCGACGTGCGCCGCTCGGGCGACGACTCCGCGGACATCCGCTGGGGCGGCGTCGTGCTCGTGGGCACGGCAGCCGAGTCGCCCGAGGCCGTCTCGGAGGCGGTGCTCGCCCTGGGCGGAACGCTGCGCAAGCTCGCGGGCAACGGCCGCGTCGTCGTCGTGTCCCGGGCGCCCGAGGCCGGCGACTCGCCGACGCTCGCCGCGACCCGGGCCGGCTTCGAGGGCTTCACGCGCTCGGTCGGCAAGGAGCTGCGGGGCGGCGCCACGGCGAACGGCGTGCAGCTGACCGGCGGGGCCGCCGTCGACTCGGCCTCCGCGCTCGGCACGCTCCGCTTCTTCCTGTCCGCCAAGTCGGCGTACGTCGACGGCCAGGTGCTGCCCGTCGGCCCGTCGGACGCGCAGGCCGACGTCGACTGGGCGCGGCCGCTGGCAGGCAAGGTCGCCGTCGTCACCGGTTCCGCGCGCGGCATCGGCGCGGCGATCGCCGGCACCCTGGCCCGCGACGGCGCCAAGGTCCTGGTCGTCGACGTGCCCGCGGCGGGCGAGTCGCTGGCCGCCGTCGCCAACAAGATCAAGGGCACCGCGCTGCAGCTCGACGTGACGGCGCCCGACGCCGGCACCAAGATCCTGGAGGCGACGAAGCACCTGGGCGGGATCGACATTCTGGTGCACAACGCCGGGATCCTGCGCGACAAGCTGCTCGCGAACATGAAGCCCGCGCAGTGGGACGCCGTCATCGCGGTGAACCTCGCCTCGCAGCTGCGCATCAACGAGCAGCTGCTGGCCGCCGGGGTCGAGGGGCTGCGCATCGTCTCGCTCGCCTCGACGTCGGGCATCGCGGGTAACAAGGGCCAGACCAACTACGCGTACTCGAAGTCCGGCGTGATCGGCCACACGGCCGCAACGGCGCCGCTCGTGGCGGCGCTGGGCGGCACCGCGAACGCGGTGGCGCCGGGCTTCATCGAGACCGAGATGACCAGGTCAATCCCGGTCGGCACGCGGGTCGTGGCCCGCCACGTCGTCCCGTCGCTCCAGCAGGGCGGGCTGCCGATCGACGTCGCCGAGGCCATCGCGTTCCTCTCGTCGCCCGTGGCGAGCGGCGTGAACGGCCAGGTGCTGCGCGTCTGCGGTCAGTCCATGGTGGGCAAGTGACGGGCAGCGCCGACGAGGTGACGAACGCGCCGGAGGCGGGCGCACCGGCGTCGTACGGCGTGAGCGAGCTGGCCCAGCTGCCGAAGCTGGGCGGGCTGTTCACGAAGGGCGTCGCCGGGTCCGCCGGCAAGCGCCCGAAGGGTGCGGTCCGGCTGCCCGAGGTGACCTACCGCGTCGCAGGCGTGGACACCGCGGGCGAGGCGGCGCACCTGGCGGCGTATCAGGACCTGGTCGGTGAGCCGTCGTCCGAGGTGCTGCCGGCCGGGTTCCTGCACGTGCTGGCGTTCCCGCTGGCCACGGCCGTGATGGTGCGCAGCGACTTCCCGCTGCCGCTGCTCGGCCTCGTGCACCTGAGGAACGTGGCCCGGGTGCTCCGGCCGGTGCGGCTGGGCGAGACGATCGAGGTGCGAGCCTGGGCCCAGGACGCCCGCGCACACCGCCGCGGCGTCCAGGTGGACCTGGTCGCGGAGGTCCTCGTGGACGGGGACCTCGCCTACCGGGGCGTCTCGACGTACCTCGCCAAGGGCTTCACGGCGCCGGACGGCGCGGCGGCGCCCGACGCCGAGGCCCCGCGCGAGGAGTGGACGGCGCCCCTGCCGACCGCGCGCTGGAAGCTCGGCAGCGGGACCGGACGGGCATACGGCGCGGTGTCGGGCGACCTGAACCCGATCCACACGTCGAACCTCGGTGCCAAGGCATTCGGTTTCCCGCGGGCGATCGCGCACGGGATGTACAGCGCGGCGCGCGCGCTGGCCGAGGTCGGACCAGCACTCCGCGGCGAGACCTACGAGTGGACCGTCGAGTTCCTCAAGCCGGTCCTCCTGCCGAGCACCGTGGACGTGGCGATCCGCTACGCGGCCGACGCCGCCGCGGGCGGGGCGGGCGGGGCACAGCGCGAGGACCGCGCGGCGACCGGCTTCGTGTACGACGGCTGGCGGTCCGGCAAGGACACCCGCCACTTCCGGGGCACGATCACGCCTCTGTGACGCCGGTGCAAGCCTGCCGGGCGTCGCGCAGAACGTGTATCCCCGCCGGGTGTGTTGCTGTGCGTAGACCATGTCTACGCACAGCAACATACCCCGCCGTCATGCAGTCACCCCGGGGCGACGTCGGCGGCGGTCCCGCCCACGTTCCTCGCCCTACGACGACGCCGAGCCGGCAGCGAGGCGCGGAAGCAGCACCTTCTCCCACAGGATCGCGCGCTTCGGGCGGAAGAAACCCGAGTGCCCGATGCGGCCCAGGCCGTGGTCGGCGGCCCGCATCTCGACGAACTCGATCTCCGCACTCGGGAACTCCCGGCACCAGTACCGGATCGAGTCGGCCGACAGCAGCTCGTCGTCAGCGGTCCAGAGGGCCGCGACCGGCGTCTCGACCTTCGCGAAGCGGTCCCGCAGCTCGGGGTGCTCGCTGAACAGGTAGTCCGGGTGCAGGCACCAGCGGCCCCACTGGCGCATGACGCCGCCGGGCAGATCGTCCAGGATCCGGAGCCGCCGGCCCGGGTAGTAGCCCAGCACGGCGATCGCGGCCGGCGCGATGACCCGCCACAACAGCGGCGACCACGTCCTGATGACCGGCGACGCCTTGCCCCGCCAGCCCGTCCCCGAGGCGACCATGACGCAGCGGTCGACGCCGACGTCGGCCAGGAAGCCCAGGCTCTGGCCGCCGAACGAGTGGCCGACCCAGGTGAGCGGGACGCCGGCGGCGTCGGCCCTGGTGCGGGCGTGGACCGCGGCCACCTCGGCGTCGTGGTACCAGTCCAGGGCGGTCGCCGTGGAGTCCCGCATGGGGCCGTAGAACTCGGGCTCCGAGCCGCGGTACGAGAAGGTGAGCACCGCAAAGCCGTGTTCCGCGAGCCAGGCGGCGGTGTGCCGGTAGAACCGCATCGGCATGGCCATCGCGGGCGCGATCGCGACGACGCCGACGGGGTCGCCGTCCGGCAGGAACCAGCGGCCGGCGATGGGCTCGCCGTCGTCGGCGGGGAAGCTCACGTCTTCGGTGATCACGTGCCGGAGGCTACCAATCCGGCTCCGGTCCTGGCGGCGAGTCGCAACATCGGGCGTCGGGGGATATGTCGTAAACGCGCCCTGGCGTATCGTCGCCACGGCACGGTGAAATTCATCCGGCGGGAGGATGCCATGCTCGGCGATGTGCTCGGCCTGACGAAGTCGCAGTCGCTCGCGTACCGCGAGCTCGTGGCGTCTCCGTCGCTGGATGCCGCAGAACTGGGGCGCCGGCTCGGGTGCGACCCGGGCGACGCGCTGGACGTGCTCCGCGGGCTGGAGAGCCACGGCCTCGTGACCCGGCAGAGCGCCGACGACTCCCGCTTCCAGGCCGCTCCGCCCGAGATCGCGCTGGGTGCGCTGCTCGCCCAGCGCAACGACGAGATCCGCGCGGCGCAGGTGGAGCTGATCGATCTCGAGGAGGAGTTCCGGCGCTCGTCCGCCCTGCGGCCGGCCACCGACGTCGTCGACGTGGTGCGCGGGGCGGACGCCGTGAAGCACCGCATCATGCAGCTCCAGCTCGGCGCGCGCGAGACCGTCGAGTCGTTCACCAAGCCGCCCGTCTTCGTGATGTCCGCCGAGGACAACACCGCGGAGGACCAGGCCGTGGCGCGCGGCGTCCGCTACCGGGTGGTGGTGGACCGCGTCTTCCTCGACACCGGCACGCTCCGGGTGGACGACGTCGCCGCGGCCATCGAGCACGGCGAGGACGTGCGGTTCTCCGAGCGGGTGCCGATCAAGCTGTTCATCATCGACCGCCGGCTCGCGTTCGTGCCGATCCAGACGGTCGTCGACTCCGAGGGCTCCGACGTCGCGCCCGACCTGGTGGGCGCGCTGGTCATCCACCCCTCGGGGCTGCTGGACGCCCTGATCGCCCTGTTCGAGAGCGTGTGGCGGGACGCGACCCCGTTCGCCCGGCCGGGCGAGCACGCTGCCGGCACGGACCTCGACCAACAGGACGCCCGGATCCTCGGGCTGATGCTGGCCGGCCTCACGGACCAGTCGGTGGCCAACCAGCTCGGCCTCTCCCTGCGGACCGTGCAGCGGCGCGTCAAGGTGCTGATGGACATCGCCGGGGTCTCGACCCGCATCCAGCTCGGCTGGCACGCCGCGCGAAAGGGCTGGATCTGACGGCTCGCTCCGTGACAGCGTGGGGACCATGACCACACTGGCGTGCATCATCCGTCCCTCGACCCCGCCGTCCCGGATCGTCCCGCTCGCGCGCGCCGTCGAGGCCGCGGGGATCGAGGAGATCTGGCTCTGGGAGGACTGCTTCCAGTCGGGCGGGATCTCCGCCGCGAGCGCGATCCTGGCCGCCACCGAACGCGTCCGCGTGGGGATCGGCGTGATGCCGACGCCCCTGCGGAACGTGGCGCTCACCGCGATGGAGGTGGCAACGGTCGACGGGATGTTCCCGGGCCGGCTCATCCCCGGGATCGGGCACGGCGTCCAGTCATGGATGGCGCAGGTGGGGGCCAAGGCCGCCTCGCCGCTGACGCTCATGCGGGAGTACTCGACGGCGCTGCGTGCGCTGCTGGCCGGGGAGCGCGTGACGACGTCGGGCCGGTACGTGTCCCTGGACGACGTCGCGCTGGACTGGCCGCCCGCACGACCCGTGCCGGTGCCGGTTGCCGCGACGGGGCCGAAGTCTCTCCGCCTCGCGGGCGAGGTGGGCGACGGCGTGGTGCTCGAGGGATCCGTCGGGCTGACCGGGCTGCCGGCCACGCTGGAGCGGATCGCCGAGGGCCGGGCCGCCGCGGGCCGGGCCGCCACGGACGCCTTCCCGGTGATCCAGTTCGTGTACGGCGGCACCGGGCCCGACGCCGAGGCGCGCCTGCGCGCGGAGCTCACCGCCTGGGGCACGGACGCGGCCGACGACGCGCTGGCGGGCTACGCGGTATGGGGCGAGGCCCAGGCGGTGGCCGACGGCGTGCGCCGGTTCGGTGCGGCCGGCGCGGACACCGTGGCGATCTATGCGTCCGAGGACGACCCGGACGTCGAGCGGCTCATCGGGGTGCTGGGCGAGGCCCGGGAGCTGCTGAGCAAGGACTGACCGGCTCTCCGCCTCCGCACCAGAGCTCTGGACCTCGCCTCCGGGCGTCCGGGCCTCCGGACCTCCGGGCGCCAGGGCCTCCGGGCGTCCGGACCTCCGGGCGCCAGGGGGAGGTGGTGCCGATGCCGATCTGGTTCACGGCCGCGAGAACCGCACTCTGCGCGCGGTGGCTTTACCGCCCCGGCAAGAGTGCGCCTAACCTGGCCGGATGGATGCCCTGCACGAGCGGACCGCCGTTGAGCTCCGCGACCTCCTCGCCGCCGGAGAGCTCACTCCTGCCGAGGTCACCGAGCACTTCCTCGCCCGGGTGGCGCTGCTGAACCCGGAGGTCGGCGCCTTCGCCACCGTCACACCGGGCCTCGCCCGGGAACGGGCCAAGGCGCTCCAGCGGTCCCGCGGCGACGGTCCGGCGGGCACGCAACCGCCGTCGGGCAGCCTGTGGGGGATGCCCACCGGGGACAAGGACCTGTGGAACCGCGCGGGCGTGCCGACCGGCTTCGGGTCGCGCGCCTTCGCGGGGCTCCCGCCGGCCGAGGAGAGCGACGAGATCGTTCAGGTGCTCGACGCCGCCGGCATCGTCAGCCTCGGCAAGACCACCGCGCCCGAGCTGGGCTTCCCCGCCTACACCGAGCCCTTGGGCGCCCCGCCCGCGCGCACCCCGTGGGACCTGACCCGCGGCGCGGGCGGGTCCAGCGGCGGGGCGGCCGCGGCGGTGGCCGCGGGCATGCTGCCGTTCGCGCCCGGGTCCGACGGCGGCGGCTCGATCCGCATCCCCGCGGCAGCCTGCGGCGTGGTGGGCCTCAAGCCGACACGCGGGCTGCTGCCGGCGGGCAGCGGCATCGACTCACTGGGCGGGCTGGTCGTGAACGGGCCGATCGCACGCACCGTCGCCGATGCAGCCCTCCTGCTGGAGGCGATGCTCCCGAGGCGCGCCGGGGGCGGCGTCGCGCACCCGTACACGCTGCGGGCGCCGTCGTACGCGGCGGGGGCGTACCTCGCGGCAGCGCAGCATGCCACGTTGCCCACCTCCAACGCCGGGACGGCCGCCGGGCTGAGCGGCGGCGGCGCCCGGATCGGGGTGACCACCTCGTCGGCGTGGGACGGGTTCTACGACATCACCGTGTCGCCGGAGGCCCGGGCCGGGCTGGACGCGGGTTTGCGCGCGCTGGCGGGGTTCGGGCACGAGATCGACGAGCTGGTCCTCGACGAGGCGCCCGAGTACGCGCCCGCGTTCCGGACCCTGTGGATGGGCGGCGCGTCGGCCGTGCCGATCGACGACCCGGAGACGCTCGGCAAGCTGGAGCCGCTGACGCAGTGGCTGATCCGGTCGGGCCGCGAGGTGCCCGCGCGGCGGCTCGCCGAGGCGATGCGCACGCTCACCGCCTACGAGCGGTCGCTGGTCGCGCAGGTCAGCGCGTACGACGCCGTCGTGACGCCCGCGCTCGCGCTCACGCCCCGGCCCATCGGGTGGTACGACGCCGAGGACCCGGAGCTGAACTTCGAGCAGCAGTGCCAGTACACGCCGTTCACGTCCATGCTCAACGTCGCCGGGCTCCCGGCGATCACCGTGCCGACGCACTGGACCGAGCCCACCGCCGAGGCGCCCGCCGGGCTGCCGATGGGGGTGCAGGTCATCGGCCGGCCGGGCGGCGAGCTCACGCTCCTGGCGCTGGCGGCCCAGCTGGAAGCAGCCCTCCCGCGCCCGAGCGGCTTCCCTCTCTGACGACCTGCACCTCTGACACCGGGCTTCGGTCCTCGCCGAAGGGGGTTTCGCTGCTCGACGACCCGTGGTTTGGTACCCCTCTGGGGTATCTGGCGACGGGGACACGAGAGGAACGGAACGATGACCGAGGCATTCGAGACGGCCGCACCCGCGCGACCGAGCCCATGGACCGGAACCTGGCCCACCAACACCGCCTGGATAGTGCTCGGCGCGGTCACGGGCTTCGGCCTGCTGGTGGCCGGGACGGCTCTGGACGGCGGCACCTGGCAGGACGCCGTCGCGCAGGATCCGACCACCGCCGTCGGCGTCGCGGCCCTGTGCTACCTGGCCGCCGCGGTGACCGGCGTCCGTTGGACGGCATGGCTGGCCGTGGTGCCGGCGTCGGCGATCCCGGTCGTGTCCGAGCTGACCGGCATGCCGCGCTGGGTGACGTTCGCGCTGGTGGGCCTGGTCCTTGCCGGTATCGGCCTGGCGCTGGGACGCCGCGCGACCTGGCCACAGGCGGCCGCGATGGTCACGTACCTCGGGGTGGCCGCCGTCGCCCTGTACCTGGAGCCGAGCGTCGGGCTGGCCCTCGCGGGCCTCGCCCTGGCCGGGCACGCCGGATGGGACCTGGTGCACTACCGCCGCGACATCGTGGTCAACCGCTCGCTGGCGCTGTGGTGCATCGGCCTCGACCTGACGATGGGCGGCATCTGCGTGGCGCTCGCGCTGTGAGCCGCTCACGCGTCAGACGCTCAGGTCACCGGGTGACCTGCACGCCCGACCCGTTTCAGGACTCGTCGGGCAGGCAGCCGAAGTCGTCCTCGAAGCCCGCTGCTGCCGTCGCCAGGAGACCCGCGAGGCCGGAGCCCTCGGGGACGGGGCGCGGGTCGTCGGTCACCACCCACAGCCCGTCGACGACGTCGTACCCGGCCTGCGGGCCCTCCGCCACCAGGCGGCCGACGGCCGCGATCAGGCGCTCGACCTCCTCGCCCGCGGTGCCGACGCCGACCGAGGCCCGCACCGCCCCGGCGTCGAACCCGAGGCGGCCGAGAAGCGGGTGCGCGCAGAAGCGGCCGTCCCGCACGCCGATGCCGTGCTCCGCGGACAGGTACGCGGCCACGAGGCCCGGGTCGTAGCCGGTGACGGTGAAGGTCACGACGCCGACGGGGTCGACGGCGTCGGCCCAGACCCGCACGACCTCGACCCGGTCGATCGCCTCGAGCCCCGACACGAGCCGACGGCGGAGCGCGTTCTCGTGGGCGGCGACGTCGGCCGGATCGAGAGCCGCCAGCTCCTCGCAGGCCGCCGCGAGGGCCACGGCGCCGATCACGTTGGGCGAGCCGGCCTCGTGCCGGGCGGGGCCCTCGTGCCAGTCGGTGCCGGAGACCCGGACGCGCCGCACGGCACCGCCGCCCGCGAGGTAGGGCGTGCCGGCATCGAGCCAGTCGCGGCGGCCCACCAGGGCGCCCGCACCGAACGGGGCGTAGGTCTTGTGCCCGGAGAACGCCAGGTAGTCGACCCCGGTCGACTCCAGGGAGATGCGGCGGTGCGGCACTAGCTGGGCGCCATCGAGCACTACGCGCGCCCCGAACTCGTGGGCGATCGCGACGATCTTGTCGACCGGGAGCGACTCCCCCGTCACGTTGGAGGCGCCGGTGAGGGCGAGGAGGGCGAACGGCCGGTGCGGGGCGGCGTCGGCCAGCTCCTCGCGGATCTGGGCGAGGGTCTCGGCCACGGTGGACCCGCCGGTCAGCACGGTCGCGCCGGTGGTGCGCTGCCAGGGCAGCAGGTTCGCGTGGTGCTCGACGTCGAGGACGAGCACGCGACCGGGCTCGCCGTCGGGCTGCGCGGGGACGCAGCCGGCGAGGAGGTTGAGGGAGTCGGTTGTGTTCCGCGTGATGATCGTCAGGTCGTCCTCGCGGGCGCCGACGAACGCGCCGATGGTGCGGCGGGCGGTCTCGTAGAGCGCCGTGCTCACCTGGGAGAGGTACCCCGCGCCGCGGTGCACGCTCGCGTACAGGGGGAGCACCTGGGTGACGCGGTCCGCGACGGCCTGCAGGGCGGGGGCCGACGCCGCGACGTCGAGGTTCGCGTACGAGACCCGGGTGCCGTCCACGAGCGGGACGAGCGTGCCGCCGCCGACCACGGGGCGCAGCGGGGCGACGTCGGCCACCGTGGCGTCACGGTTGAGAGTGGTTGCAGACATGGCGTCCTCCAGCACAGTCCTGGGGGAGGTTCCCCCGCGCTTGCCACGCGCGGGCTGCGCGCGGCCAGGTCGTCACCCGGGGCACCCCGCCGCGGAGGGAGGGTTGCCGGCCAGCGAGCCGGGGCTTGACGCTGGCGCTCATGACCTGACGACATCCTGTGCTGCGGCAAAACTGATGTCAACGAGCGTCTCAGATGTTGGTCTCACGATCCGGTCGCCATGTGCTACAAGTCGGACGCCCCCTGGACTACGGATCAGCGCGCGAGGCCCTCGATGCGGGTGGCATCCGCGCGGTACATGACGGCGTGCTCGCGCAGCTCGGCCGGGCCGCCGTCGTCGGCCCGCGCTTCGCTGAAAGCGGCGAGCTCCTCCAGCCGCTTCACCATCGTGCCGAGCACCTCCGTGCGCGAGTACGCGATGCCGTACGCAGCGACGAGCGCGTCCAAGCGTGCCAGCGGGTCGAGATGCCCGACGGCATAACCCGCTCCCGCGAACGCGTCGCCCGAGAACGGGGCGAGTCGGTACGCGGTGTATGCGAGGTCCCACAGGCGTGGTCCGGGCGACGACATGTCCAGGTCGATCAGGCCGACGAGTCGCCCCTCGCGGAACACCATGTTGTACGGCGCCGCGTCGTTGTGGCAGATCACTTCGGCGGGTTCGCGCGCCGGGAGCCGCCAGACGGCGTCGGGCAGCTCGAGGTCGAGGGACGCGTCGTGGAGACGCCGCAGGAGGCGCCCAGCGTCGTGCAGGACCTGCTCGGACCAGAGCCACTCCGGGGCCGGCCAGCCTGGCACGTCCCCCGGCAGGAACGAGACGATCTCGCGCCCCTGCTCGTCGAGTCCGAAGGGCTCCGGCACCTCTGTCACGCCGCATCCCCGCAGGTGACGCAGATAGGTGTGGATCGTGGACGTCCAGGGCCCGGCGGTCCGGCGGACGGTGTCACCGACCCGCACGACCGCGGTCATATTCCCGCCGTCGAGCGGCTCCTCAACTGGTGTCATGGCCCGAGCAGCGCCAACGGAACCACTGCGATTCCGTCCTGTGGCCGACGATATGCGAGTGGACCTGTCGTGATTACGACGGCGTCCACAAGGTCGTCGTCGAGCTTCTCTCTTAGCCAGCGCAGGTGCCGCACATCCCGATCGGAAGGAATCGGGCCGAGCTTCACCTCGATCGCCAGCACCCTCCCGTCGTCACGCTCTACGATCAGATCGACCTCGTGCTCACCACCCTTGGTGCGCAGGTGGAGAACTCTCATTCCGCTCGCTTCGGCATGGACTCGGATCGTCAGCGCGACGAGGTGCTCGAACAAGGAACCTAGAAGCGTTCCGTCACGGGCAATGAACTTCTGCGCCTGCGGTTCGGCTACCAGCGCTTTGGCTCCCACTCCGAGCAGACGCGCAGCAAGAGCAGGGTCTGCCAGGTAGTGCTTCGGAGCCTGAGTCAACGATGCGAGATGGTTGCGACTCCCGACCCAGGCTGGAAGCTGGTCGAGTATCCACAACCTTGCCAAGGTGTCCCGGTAAGCGATCGTGGCTTGTCGGGTGGGCTTCTCGGCGATGCCAGGTGTTGCAGCGTTCAGGATCGTCTCGTATGACGCGGTGGACGCAGTCGCTGCAGCGAATGCCGTCAACCAGGAGCGAAGTGCTTCAGGGCGCCTGACGACATGCCCCAGCTCGGCAAAGTCATGCTCAACCACTCGGGCCAAGTACCCGTCCAGCGCTTGCACCAACCTCCGCCCCGAGAGCTGTCGCATACCTGGGAATCCCGACCGGACCACCTCTTCGGCGTAGTCGTTGAGATTGAAGTCGCTTCGCCCTTCGACCGTGGCGACACCGTCATCGACAAGTTCTGCAAACGAGACCGTCGGCTCAGTGACGCCGCGCTCATCAAGACCCATCGGACGCATCCGTAGACGGACTATGCGACCAGCACCGGAATGGACACGCGCACGAGGTGTTGCTGACCCGGTCAGGATGTACGGACCATGACCATCGTCCACGGCCCGGCGCACCATGTCCCAGGAACTCGGCAGGAGCTGCCATTCGTCGATAAGAATCGGGGCAGGCGCATCGCGCAGCCGGCCCGGGTCCAATTCAAGAAGTTGGCGCTGGCCAGGATCGTCGAGGGGGATCGTCGTCCTGGCAAGGCGCGCCGCCGTTGCCGTCTTACCCACACCCTTTGGGCCTTCGACAGCCACTGCAGGCAGTCCCCCGACCATGTCTTTGAGTTCGCCGTCAACCACGCGAGGGAGGTAGTCCATGCAGGAACCATAGGCGCCGGGCCACCGTTCCGCGACAGATGGTCGACGTCAAACCTTACAGATCGTCAGACTCAAACCTTACAGATCGTCGAAGTCAAACCTTACAAACCGTTGGGCCGGCGGAAGATCGGCGGTCAGGACGACACCGCCAGGAACACCGTACCGTCCATATCCTGAGGCGGGATTCCACCCACCGGACACGTGTCGTAGGCTTGCGAACGACCATCCCGAGCGGCCGAGTGACGTGGCACGACGACGCCGCAGCAACCCAGCGTTCCCCGCAACAGCGGAGGACGGACGAGGGTGCTACCGCCACGACCGATGGAGGAGCACCATGAGCGATCCCGCGCACCTCGAAGCCCGCCCCGCCGACGGCTACGCCGGCGACATCACGCCCCAGCAGGCCTGGGACCTGCTCGCCGCAGACCCCGGCGCCACCCTCGTGGACGTCCGCACCGAGGGTGAGTGGCGCACTATCGGCATCCCCGACACCGCGTCGATCGAGAAGCGGCCGGTCTTCGCCGAGTGGGTGCGGGCCGGTGGCCGCCCCAACACCGGGTTCCTGGAGGAGCTCAAGGCGGCAGGCGTCGCGGACGGCCCCGTCGTCTTCCTCTGCCGCTCCGGCCAGCGCTCGATCGGCGCGGCGCGCCTCGCCACGGCGTCGGGCATCGCGCCGTCGTACAACGTGCTGGAGGGCTTCGAGGGCGCTCCCGGGGCCGACGGCGTCCGCGACCAGCAGGGCTGGAAGGTCGCCGGGCTGCCCTGGACGGAGGGCGCCGAATGACGGTCACCGGCGCGTTCCCGCCCGACGCGAGCCCGGGCGGGTCCGGCCGCAAGCCGCTCCCCGGCGGCGTCCGCCCCGCGACCCTCGCCGTGCGCGGCGGCCACCAGCGCACCGAGTTCCAGGAGACGAGCGAGGCGCTCTTCCTCACCCAGGGCTACGTCTACGACACGGCGGCCGACGCCGAGGCCGCGTTCGCGGGCGACCTCGACCGGTTCGTGTACTCGCGCTACGGCAACCCGACGGTGCACACGTTCGAGGAGCGGCTGCGCCTGCTGGAGGGCGCGGAGGCCTGCTACGCGACCGCGACGGGCATGTCCGCGGTGTTCACGTCGCTGGCCGCGCTCGTGCAGTCGGGTTCGCGGATCGTGGCGGCCCGGGCGCTGTTCGGGTCCACGGTGGTGATCTTCGAGGAGATCTTCAAGAAGTGGGGCGTGCGCACCGACTACGTGGACGGGCACGTGCTGTCCCAGTGGGAGGAGGCGCTCTCGACGCCGGCGGACGTCGTCTTCTTCGAGACGCCGTCGAACCCCATGCAGGACATCGTGGACGTGCGCGCCGTCGTGGACCTGGCGCACGCCGCCGGGGCGAAGGTGGTGCTCGACAACGTGTTCGCCACCCCGCTGCTGCAGAAGCCGCTGGAGCTGGGCGCCGACGTCGTCGTCTACTCGGCGACCAAGCACATCGACGGGCAGGGGCGCGTGCTGGGCGGCGCGATCCTCGGCTCCGCCGAGTACGTGACCGGGCCTGTGCAGACGTTCATCCGCAACACCGGGCCGTCGCTGTCGCCGTTCAACGCGTGGACCCTGGTCAAGGGGCTGGAGACGCTGCCGGTGCGGCTGGCGGCGCAGGGCGCCGGCGCGCTCGCCGTCGCGAACGCCCTGGAGGCGCTCCCCGCGGTGGGCGCGGTGCGGTACCCGTTCCTCGACTCCCACCCGCAGGTCGAGCTCGCGCGGGCCCAGATGAGCGGCGGCGGCACCGTCGTGACGTTCGATCTGGCAGTCCCCGAGGGGACCGACGCCGAGAGCGCGAAGAAGCACACGTTCGGATTCCTCGACGCCCTGCGGGTGATCGACATCTCGAACAACCTCGGCGACGCGAAGTCCCTGATCACGCACCCCGCGACGACCACGCACCGCAAGCTCGGCGCCGCCGGCCGGGCCGCCGTCGGCATCGCGGAGACGACGGTCCGGCTCTCGATCGGCCTCGAGGACCCGCTGGACCTCATCGAGGACGTGGAACAGGCCCTGGCCTCGACGAGGTAGGCCCGCGGGGGAGAACCATCGCACCGGGAGTGTGTTGCTCTGCGTAGACGATGTCGACGCAGAGCAACACACCTGTCGCGGGGAGGTTTTCTCCCGACGGGTTCGACGGAGGCGACCCTCCCTCAGCGCCCGTCCTTAGCGCCTGCCCTTAGTGCCCGTCCTCAGGGGCCGCCGCGTTCAGAATCCGGCCTGCCACGGCCTCGCGGCCCTCCAGCTGCGCTACGTCCGACCTTGCGATCGCCTTCGACGCCGCCGGCGGCACGCCGTTCACCGGGTCGAGCACCGCGTCCTGCAGCGCGATCCGCTGGTCGTCGAGGTGCGACGTACGGCCGCCTGTCGACATGCCCCAGCCGAACGGGAACAGCGGGTCGTAGTCCGCGTCGCCGACGTTCACGACCGGGTCGTCCGCGGACCGCGGCCACGAGACCGGCAGCCTGCCCGTGAACCGCCGGTCGCCGAACAGCACGTCCGCGACGCCAGCACCCTCCGTGCCCGGGAGCCACGACGCGACGAGTGCGTCGATCGACCCGAGCTGTTCGGTGAGCACCTGCGGCCGCCCGGACACGACCAGGACCACGCAGGTCTTGATCTCGGCGCAGACCCTCTCCACGAGCTCGGCGTCGCCAGGTTGCAGCGACATCGACTTCTCCTCGCGGAACACCCCGCCGTCGGCTGGGTCGTAGGCCCACTCGGGCCCGCCGACGTCGCCGAACCCCTCGGCGTACGGGGTCTCGCCCACGACGACGACGCCGACGTCGGCCCCGTCGGTCGGCGCGGACGCGTCCTCGCTGAACGTGACGTCGTCGGCCACCGCCTGAATGCCCTCCAGGATCGTGGTGCCCTCGGTGACGTCGCCCGAGAAGCCCTGCCAGGTGCCGGTCCAGCCGCCCGCCTGGTTACCCAGGTTGTCGGCGTTGCGGCCCGCGACGTACACGCTCTCGTCCTCGTCGAGCGGCAGCGCGCGGCGCGAGTTCTTGAGCAGCACCTGCGACTCGGCGACGGCCTTGCGGGCGATCGCCCGGTGCTCGGCGGAGCCGATCTCGTCGGCGTGCGACCGGTCCGCGAACGGCTCCTCGAACAGCCCCAGCTCGAACTTCGCGGCGAGGATCCGGGACACGGCGTCGTCGATTCGCTCCTCGGTGACCTGGCCGTCCTGCACCGCAGCGACCAGCCGCGTGTGGAACCGCTCGAACTGCGACGGCTCCATGAACATGTCAATGCCCGCGTTCACGCTGGTGACGATCTGCGCGGTGGTGGGCGAGTCGGACGCGAGCGGCGGGATCTGGTGGATGCCCTGCCAGTCGCTGATGACGAAGCCGTCGAACTCGTGGTCGTCCTTGAGCCACCCGTTGATCAGCTCGTCGTTGGCGTGCATCTTCACGGGGTTGCCGAGGCCGTCGTCGGTCCAGTCGATGCTGGAGAAGCTCGGCATGACCGAGCCGACGCCGACCGCGAGCGCGGCCACGTAGGGCGGCAGGTCCACTGCCTCGACGTGGTCACGGCTCTGCTCGGTGATGCCCTGGTCGACCGTGTAGTCACCCTCGCCGGTGCCGTAGGCGGTGTCGCCGTCGGCCGCGAAGTGCTTGGCCGTCGCGAGGACGGACTTGCTGCTGTCCAGGCGCGTGCCCTGGAACCCGGCGACGGCGGCGGCGCCGAGCACGCTCGCGAGCGCGGGGTGCTCCCCGAAGGACTCGTACGTGCGGCCCCAGCGGTCGTCGCGCGCCACGCACACGCACGGCGCGAACGTCCACGGGATGCCGGTCGCTCGTGTCTCCGTGGCGACCATGCGCTCCGCCCGCGCCACCAGCAGCGGGTCGCGCGTGGCGCCGAGCCCGATGTTGTGCGGCAGGATCGTGGCACCGTTCAGGTTGCCGTGGCCGTGCACGGAGTCGACGCCGTAGATCAGCGGGATCTGCAGCCGCGTCGCGAGCGCCTGCGTCTGGAAGCCGTCGATGGCGTCGGCCCAGCCCTCTGGCGTGTTCTCGGCGGGCGGCGAGCCGCCGCCGCTCAGGACCGAGCCGAGGCCGAGCTCCGTGATGACCGCCGGGTCGCCCGCGACGCTCCCGCGCTCCGCCTGGGTCATCTGCCCGACCTTCTCCTCGAGCGTCATGCGGTTCACCAGGTCCGCGACACGCCGCTTGGTGGACAGGCGCGGGTCGAGGTACGGCAGGTCGTGCGCCCGCACGACGACGGCGGACGCACCCGAGACCTCGGCATCTCGCGACTCCAGGACCACGGGAACGGTCTCCGCCGTCTCGCCGCCGTCCGACTCCCGGGTCGGGATCCGGATGGAGCGCTCGGTGCCGGACGGCGTCCCCGCCGCGAACTCGATGGTGCCCGAGCCGGCGGCGTAGTCCGCGTCGGCCGTCGCGGTGCCGGAGCCCGTCCTCCAGTCGACGCTGACGGGCTCGGCGAGCGCGCCGTCGTCGGCCGCCCGGACGGTGAGGGTGACGGTCGCCGTGTCGCCGTCGTCCACGAAGGCGACCGGACCCGCACTGATGACCAGCTCGGAGTCTGCGGCTGCGGAGGCAGCCTGGTTCGCCTGGGTGGCCGGGGTGGGTAAGAGGAGAGTGGTCAAGGCTAGTGCTGCCGTGGCGAGTAGTGCGGGGACTCTGCGGGTGTGGAGGTGCTGCTGCGCCGTGCCTGGACTGGCGGACATCCTGGGGATCCTCTCGTCATTGGGAGGTGCTTACCGATCACACACCGGAGTCCGTCCCGGAACAACCCCAGTTGACCACTGGATATGGTGAGCCGGTGGACCTCATTGCCCCCTTTGCGAGGGCGTTGCGCGCCGACAACCCCGGCCCGATGACGCTCGACGGAACCCGGTCGTACGTGCTGCGTGCGCCCGGTTCGCGGGGCTGCGTGGTGGTCGATCCCGGGCCGGAGCTGGAGCCGCACCTCGCCGCGCTGGCCGGATCCGGCCCGGTGGACCTGGTGCTCGTGACCCACCGGCACGCGGACCACACCGGCGGGCTGGCACGGTTCCGGGAGCTGACCGGGGCGCCGTCGCGGGGTGCGCTGCCGGAGTTCTGCGCCGGGGGCGACGGCGCGGGCGTCTCTGACGACGGCGCGGGTAGCGCTGGTGGCGCGGGCGTCGGGCCGCTGGCCGACGGCGAGGTGCTGGACGTCGCCGGCCTGCGCATCGAGGTGCTGGCCACGCCGGGGCACACCGCGGACTCGGTGTGCTTCGTCGTGTCTGCGAGCGGCACCGCCGCCGAGGGCGAGCCGACGGGAGAGGCGACCGGGGCGACGTCGGACACAGTGGTGCTGACCGGTGACACGGTGCTGGGCCGCGGGACCACCGTGCTGGCCGAGCCGGACGGCTCGCTGCGGGACTACCTGGCCTCACTCGACCGGCTCTCCAGCACGGCGGAACGGCTGGGTGAGACCGGCGTCATGGGGTTGCCGGGGCACGGACCCGTCATCCCAGACCTCGGCGCTGCGGTGCACGCGTACCGCGAGCATCGCCTGGAGCGGCTGGACCAGGTGCGCTCGGCGCTCGCAACGCTCAGGGCGGAGCTGCCCGGCGGCGAGACGCCGCTCCCGGATCCGCTCCTGGACGCGGTGACCGCCGCTGTCTACACGGACGTCGAGCGGTCCGTACTCGGCGCGGCTCGCTCTTCGGTGCGCGCACAGCTGGAGTTCCTGCGGGAGCGGTGACCTCGTCGGAGAGTCGCCCCCGGGGGAAACATGTACCCCCGGGCTGTGTTGCTGACAGTAGACAACGTCTACTGTCAGCAACTCAGCCCCAGCGGATGATCTCTCCCCGACACCCGACGCCCGGGTCGCACCCACACGCACCAGCACATGTCCAGGCTTGTTGCGTATGAGGGAAACCAGCAAGAAGACTTACGCGAGCTTCCTGCCCAGGAACAGGAGCTCCGCGTTCTGCGGGTCGTCGTGCGGCGGGAACGGTAGTACCGGCCGGTAGCCGGCCCCCACGTAGAGCCGCAGCGCCTCGGGCTGCCGGACGCCCGTCGCGAGGTACAGCGCGAGCCCGCCACGGCGTCGGGCGGCGTCCTCGATCTGCCGGACCAGGGCCTTCGCGACGCCCGCCCGCCGGGCGGACGGGTCCACGAACACGCTGCGCATCTCGAAGCCGCCGGGGTCGTCGGCGCTCGGCTCGGCGCCCGACTGCGCGAGCCCGGCGTAACCGATCAGCGGGTCCATCGTGAGGTGTGCGGGACCCACCTGCGCCGCCGCGAGCGTCGCGCAGCCGACCGGCCGCCCGTCGAGCGTCGCCAGGAAGGTCGCACACGCGGCGCGCCCGCGCTCGGCGTCAGCGGCGTCGTACCCGCCGCGTGCCTCGACGTCGCGCACCAGGTCGGGGTACAGCTCCCGCAGGAAGGCCCACATGCCGCGCCGCAGCGCCGCCGCATCGGGATCGCCCCAGGGCACCTCACGAATCTCCGGGCCCGACGACGGAGCGGGCAGGCGTTCGGCAGCGGCACCCGCCACCGCGCCGCCGTCCACCGCGCCGCCGTCCGGCACACCGCCGTCCGCCACGCTGCCGCCCACCGCGCCGCCGTCCGCCGCGCCGCCGCCCACCGCGCCGCCGTCCGGCACACCGCCCGGGACGCTCTGCGCCGGGACCAGCCACTTCCCGAAGCACCGCGAGTCGGGCTCGTCCGCGAACACGCCGAACGGCTCGACCGGGTCGTAGCCCAGCCGCAGGTACAGCCCCAGCGACTCGGGCTGCATGAGCCCGCTCTCCAGGATCAGGTGCCGCACGCCCGCGGCGCGGGCCGCGTCCTCCGCCGCGTTCATCAGGGTGCGGGACAGCCCGCGACCGCGGAAACCCGGCGCTACGTACACGCGCTTGACCTCGGCGGTCCCCTCGGGGTGCAGGCCGCCCTGGTGGTCGTCGCGGCCCGACAGGTCGCGCATCGCGGCGTGCCCGGCAGGCTCGCCGCCAACACGCAGCAGCAGGGTCGCGAAGACGATCGAGGGATCCACCTGGTCGCGCGGGTCCGGCCCGGCCGTCACCGAGGGCATGCCCGGCTGCGCGTACCGCAGGTCGATCTCGCGCTGCTGGTCGGCGCGGAGGCGCACGGCGTCGGCGTGGTCCCAGGCGACCGTCTCGATAGCGGTATCCGAGAGAACCTCAGCGGCCATGCGTGCCTGCCCCGGCCGAGCCGACGGTCACGCGTGGACCAGCGAGGACAGCACCGACGTGAAGAACGTCAGCCCGTCGACGCCGGCGCGCGGTCCCTCGGCGGACGCCGGGCCGAAGCCGGCCTCCACCGCGTGCTCCGGGTGCGGCATGAGCCCCACAACGTTGCCGCGGTCGTTGGTGATGCCCGCGATGTCGCGGCGCGACCCGTTCGGGTTCCAGCCGTCGTACCGGAAGACGACGCGGCCCTCGCCCTCGAGCTCGTCGAGGGTGCGCTCGTCGGCGACGAACTGGCCGTCCTGGTTCTTCAGCGGGATCGTGATCCGCTGCCCGCGGCGAAACTCGTTGGTCCAGGCGGTGCGCGCGTTCTCGACGATCAGCGACTGCTCCCGGCACACGAAGTGCAGGTGGTCGTTCTTGACCATCGAGCCCGGCAGCAGGTGCGCCTCGGTGAGGACCTGGAAGCCGTTGCAGATGCCGAGCACCGGCATGCCACCCTTGGCGGCGTCGACCACCGCGGCCATCGCCGGCGCGAACCGGCTGATCGCGCCCGCGCGCAGGTAGTCGCCGTAGGAGAACCCACCGGGCAGCACGACGGCGTCGACGTCCTGGAGCGACGCGTCGGCGTGCCAGAGCGACACGGCTTCGGCGCCGGCCAGGCGCACGGCGCGTGCCGCGTCCCGGTCGTCGAGCGTGCCGGGGAACGTGATGACGCCGATCCGGGCGCCGTCGATCCCGGGCACCGCCACGGCGCCGGACGCCGGCCCGGTCACCGACATCAGGCGCTCACCGTCGCGCCGGTCACCTCGGCGGACGCGTCGGTCACCGACACGACGTCCTCGATCACCGGGTTGGACAGCAGGGTGGCCGCTGCTTCCTGAGCGGCGGCGAGGATCTCCGGCGTCACCTCACCGTCCACCTCGAGCTCGAACCGCTTGCCCTGACGCACACCGGAGAACTGGGTGAAGCCGAGGCGCGGCAGCGCTCCGACCACAGCCTTGCCCTGGGGGTCCAGGATCTCGGGCTTGGGCATGACCTCGACGACGACGCGTCCCACGAAGGCTCCTTGAAGGTGAGGGAATTACTGGCAAAGTCTACTGGCGCTCCGGGGTGCCCCGCCGTCCGGCGGGAGTGACCTGCGCCGCGGCGCCGCGGCTGCCCCGACGACGCCAGATGAGAGGACTCTCATCAACTTCTCCTCACCGCCTCATCCCGTCACGGAAGCGTGTCCGCATCCGCGTCATCGGGTCACCAGAGGAGAACTTCAGTGCACACGCGAGCCGCCGTAGCCCTCGGGCTGGAAAACCGTCCCGTCGTGGGCCTCTTCGGCATGCTGGTGACGGTGGCCCTCGGCCTGAACCTGATCTTCCTCACGCACTCGTTCCTGGGGATCCCGGAGTGGACGGGCTTCCGGTTCGCGATGGAGCGCAGCGTCCCTGAGGTGGTCGGGTACTTGTTCGCGGCGTGGGCGGCCGGGCTGGCGCTCTACCTCGCGATCGCGCACCGGCAGGTGGTGCTCGCGGGGTGGTCCGCGGTCTTCGCCGTGCTCCTGGCCGACGACTACTTCATGCTGCACGAGCGCATGGCCAAGGTGGTCTCCGCGAACGTCACCATCCCGTACCCGTACGGGCAGCCGGTCGGCGAGATCGTGTGGCTGGCGTTCATCGGGACGGTCCTGCTGACGGCCGTCGCCGTCGGGTACCGGTTCGCGGCGCCCGAGTGGCGGGCGGCGTCCCGCGTGCTCACGGTGCTCCTCGCGCTCCTGGTGCTGTGCGGCGTCGGGATCGACGCCGTGCACGGTTTCACGACGAACCGGGGCGTCTGGCACGTGGTCCTGAGCGCGCTGGAGGACGGCGGGGAGGTGCTGATGCTCGCCGTCGTCGTCACGTTCCTCTACGGGCTCGCGTTCTGCGGCCACCGGTCGACGCCGGAGACGCTGACGCGGAGGCGGGTGACGGCTCCGTCCTGAGGCATACGAGGTTCATCGCCGTTGTGCGGCGAATACGAAGACGTAGTCATCGTCGACGACTACCTTTTCGTAGTTGATCGTCACGCCGTCAGGTACTGGTCTGCCCAGGCGCTGATGATCCGGGCCGCGCGCTTGGCCTGGCCGGGCGCGGTGAGCAGGTGGTCGGCGCCCTCCAGGGACACGAACGAGCGTGGGTGCCGGGCCTCCCGGAAGATCTCCCCGGCGTTCGAGATGTCCACGGTGCTGTCCGTCGGCGAGTGCATCACCAGCAGGGGCGACCCGAGCTCCCGGATCTTCGACCGAAGCTCGGCCCGCCGGGCGTCCTCCACGAAGTGCCGCTTCAGCGTCAGCGCGCGCCCGCCCACCATCCACTGGGCGTGGCCCTCGTCGAACACCCGGCCCAGGACGGCGTCGTAGTTGTGCTCCGCGTGCCGCGGCTGGACGGGCGCGCCGATCGTCGCGACGGCCTGCACGCCCGGGACGTCCCCGGCGGCCGCGATCACTGCCGCGCCGCCGAACGAGTGCCCCACCAGGAGGTGCACCGGCCGGCCGCCGTCGGCCATGAACTGGGCGGCCCGCACGGTGTCCGCGACCTTGTGCGTGAACGAGCCGTCGCCCCAGTCGCCCTCGGAGTCGCCCAGGCCCAGGTTGTCGAAGCGGAGCATCCCGATGCCCTCGCTCGCGAGCTGCTTGCAGATTCGCGCCGCGGCCGGCGAGTCCTTGCCGAGCGTGAACCCGTGGGAGAACACGCCCCAGCCGCGCACCTCGCCGTCGGGCAGGTCGATGATGCCCGCGAGGCGCGGCCCCGTAGTGCTCTCGAACGTGACGCGCTCAGCCACGGCTACTCCCCTGTCGACAGGCCGCGATATTAGCGTCACCCAAGTTTCCCGGAGATAAAACCGCCGCACACCAAGACCTGCGGGCGCGGCGGCCACGCCAAGCCAGCCCCGCCCGCCGACCCGCAAGTCACTACCCACTCCCGCCGCTCGAGCCGAAAGATACGTGTCGATCATCGCCAGTTTGGACCGGCAACTTGCGGCTCGGCGTACACACAGGCCAGCAACCTGCGGTTCGGCGTCCGAGGCTGGCCGGATTGACGGGCATCTTGCGGCTCGGCCCTCGCGCTGACCAGTAACTTGCGGCTCGGCGCGCCCGGACCGGCGGGACGATGAGGGGCAGGGCCACCGCGCTGTGGCCCTGCCCCTCGGTACCTGGTGCTGCCCCGCGCCCGGTTCCGCTCCGCGCCCGGTTCCGCTCCGCGCCCGGTGCCCCTAGCCGATCGCGGGGTACGCGTTCGCGACGAGCATCTCGAACTGGGCCTGGAACCAGTGGCCCGACAGCGGCGCGTCCGGGAGGGCGCCCGTCAGCCGCCCGCCCAGCTCGCTGGACTGGTACGTCGGGTCGCACATGCGGTCGAGACGCTTGCCCTCGTCGTTCGGGATCTCCACCGACGAGCCGTCCGACTCACCCGGGGGCTTGACCCACACGAATGCGTCCAGGTGCGACTCGGCGTGGCCCGACGGCGTCACGGTCGGCCGCTGGCCGATGCCGGCGCCCGACGGGTTGCACCAGGCGCCACGGTGGTTGCGGCGGTCCACCCGGGACTCGTTCACGTAGGTGTTCAGGTCGGTGGACGTGCTGACCGCCGTCGGACGGGCCGCGCCGCCCCAGCCGTTGCGCCCGGTGTCGATGAGCATGCCGATGCTCGACGGTGCGCCCTGCGCGATCATCAGGTCGTAGAGGTGTGCCGTCCAGTCGATCTCGTCGAAGTCCGGGTTCCACTCGAACCAGCCGGCCGACTTGACCTGGCCGCCGCCGACCTGGAGATCGGGGTTGGGCAGGAACGTCTCCTCCAGCGGCGTGGTGTTCGCCGTGTTGGTGACGAAGCCGGACACGGCGTCCCACCCGTAGGTGCTGCCCTCGATGACGTTCGCGAACTCCTGCGCGGAGCGGCCGGAGTTGTCGGGCCAGCCGAGCCAGCCCGAGTGGGCCGCGTCGAGGTAGGAGTACACGTTGCCGACCTCGTACAGCTCGGTGAGCGCGTACTGCACGCCCTCGCGGTAGTACGGCGCCGAGGCGACGCAGTCGGCGTCGGACTGGTTGGTCACGAGGTTGGGCAGCGAGTCCGGCTCGATGGTGGCGACGATCCGCAGGTTCTCGTACTCCGGCTGGTTCAGCAGCGCGGCGATCGGGTCGATGTACTCGGTCTTGTACCGCGCCATCCCCGCCGCCGTGGCGGGCAGCTCGCCGTTCGAGGCGAGGGCGTGGCAGTCGCGGCCCGGCAGGTCGTAGATGACCACGTTGAACACCAGGGGCGAACCGCCCGACTGGGCCACCGCTTCGTCGAGGTGCCACTGCAGGCCGTGCTGCCGTTCGGTGCCTTCGATCGCCGCTATGCGGTCCATCCAGACCGACGTCGGCTCGTCGGCGATGGCGCGCATGTCCGCGGCGACGCCGGGATCCCCCACCTCGGCGGCCGCCGTCTCGACCAACGCCGACCAGTCCGGGTTGACGTACTGCCCGGCCCCGACAAAGGGGTTGTCCTCGAGCGCGACAGCGGGCGCACTCGAGACGGCGACAAGCGCCGGAGCCGCGAGGAGAGCGCCCACTGCTGCAGCCGCCACTGTGCGTGACCTGCGTGGGGACGTGCCGCGTGTGCGGCGTGGTGCTGTGAACACGGTGACCTCCGTTGGCCGAACCGAGCGCGTACCGCGCCGGCCCGGGGCCGGACGGCGGCACACGCGCCGCGGCGGCTCGTTCCGCCGTGGCATGTCGTAACTTTGCCTACCGTTTGGCTCCGGCAGAACCGTCCTAAACGTTTAACCTCCGGCCGGAGGCGCCGTCGAGCCCCGCACCACGAGCCGGCCGACAGGCACGGTGCCCGACGGCGGCGCCTCGCCTCCCAGCGGGTCCGCCCCGGCCGCACGCCGGGACGCGACGGTGCCGAGCGCGGTGCGCAGCGCCCAGCCGGTGGCCCTCCCGAGCTCCTCGACGGGGTACGGCACGGCGGTGAGCGACGGCGTCGTCAGGTAGCACGCCGGCGAGTCGGTCCCGGCGACCACCGACAGGTCCCACGGCACGCCGAGGCCGAGCCGCCGGGCGACGTCGAGCACCAGTCCGGCGGTGGCGTCGTCGTCGGTCACTATCGCCGTAGGGCGGTCGACGGCGGAGAGCAGCGGGCGCAGCACCGCCAGCGCACGCTCGGGGCCGTCGCCCGCCACCGTGCGCAGCTCGATGCCGTACCGCACCAGCGCGGACTCCAGGGCGGCAGCCCGGCGCACCGGCGAGACGAGACGCTCCGACCCGGCGACCATCGCGATCCGCCGGTGCCCCAGGTCGGCGAGGAATGCTCCCACCTGCGCAAACGCGTCGCCGTCGTCGAGCACAACGTGCTGCCAGGTGGCCGGCGCGCCGGCCTCTGCCGCGCCCACGACCACCGCGGGCGCGGGGAGGGAGCGCAGTGCGGCGAGGCGCGCGTCGTCGACCCGGACGCCCGTGACGACAAACGCCGCGTAGCGGCGCTCGGTCCACCACCGGTCCATGAGCTGCGCGGCGTCGGCCGGGGAGGCCGCGACGTGCACGGCCAGCGTGAGCGTGTCCGGGCCGATGGTCTGGAGCGCGCCGGTCACGAGGTCGAGCGGGAACGCGGCCCGGGTGCCAAACGGCTGGTCGTGCACGACGACCAGGGCCGCGGCCGCAGGCCCGCTGCGCAGCGAGCGCGCGGCGGTGGCGGGCCGCCAGCCCAGCTCGTCCGCCACGCGGAGCACCCGCTCGCGGGTCGTGGCGGAGACCCCCCGACGCCCGTTGAGCGTGTAGGAGACGACGGCGGTGGACACCCCCGCAGCCCTGGCAACGTCAACAATCGTCGGCCGTCGCGCATGGGTCGAATAATCGGACACTTCGTGATCGTTCGGTCGCGACGTTGGGACCATAACCACGTAGCATGCACCCTCGGGTGAATTTTGCACAACGTCAACGAAGACGGGTGTATTTGCATGCTTATTGGAAAGCGCAGGTATGTCATCGGGGTGCTGTCCCCGGTGGTCGGTGGCTACTACTTCGGACGCGTGCTCGCCGGCATCGCGCGTACCGTCCGCCCGGACGGGCACCGCGTCGTCGCGGTGCAGACCTACCCGGCGGACCTGGAGCGTGAACAGTTCCCGGACCGTCCGCCGGGCACCGCGGCCGTGAGCCTCGGCCAGCTCGACGGCGTCATCGTCATCACCTCGGCCGTGAACGAGGCGACACTGCTCCGGATCGAGGACGACGGCACGCCGGTCGTGCTGGTCAGCCAGCGCGCGACCAGCATCGACGCCCCGGTGGTGACCCCCGACAACGAGGGCGGCACCCGCGCGGCGGTGGAGCACCTCATCGCGCACGGGCACCGGGAGATCGGGTTCCTGGGCAGCCTGCGGCAGGCCGACATCGTCGAACGCCACGAGGCCTACCTCGCGACGCTCGTCGCGCACGGCATCACGCCCCGGCCCGAGTGGCTCTACCGCACTGCCGACAACCAGGAGGCGAGCGCGGCGACCGTCGCGCAGGCCCTCCTGGGCGGCCCTGGGCTCTCGACGACGGCGACCGTCGCAGCTACCGACCGCAACGCGATCGGGTTCTCCCGCGTGCTGCAGGCCCACGGGCTGGCCCTGCCGGGCGATCAGGCGATCGTCGGGTTCGACCACTCCGAGGCGGGTTCCCGCGTGCGACCCCGGCTCGCGTCGGTGGACCCGCACCACGACCAGGTCGGGGAGCTCGCCGTGTCGCTGCTGCTCGCCCGGATCCGCGGCGAACAGGTGGCGGGCCAGCACCTGTCCCGCTCGACGCTGGTGACCCGCGAGTCGTGCGGCTGTCTCGACGCGCGGGCCGACACCCTCCTCGAGGGACTGCCCGCGCAGGAGGGGTCGACGGCGTGGCGGCGGCTCGGCGAGGTGGCGCGCGCGACGTTCGACGGCGCGGAGGCGCGCCTCGGGCCGGGCGCCGACCTCGAGTCCTGGATGCGGGGCGTGCAGCGCGTCTTCCGGAGCGCGGCGGTGCTGGGCCAACCGCCCACCCAGGCGACGCTCACGAGCCTCGCGGAGAGCACGCGCGCGCTGCGGCCGCACCCCGAGGCGCTCGAACAGCTCATCCCGGCGCTGCGGTCAGTCGAGGAGGAGTTCCGGGGACAGGTCAAGCGTGAGCAGAAGGCGTCCCGTCCCCCGAGCCGGGCGGCCCGCGCCCGCGCCGTCACCCGGACGGCGACCGACGTGCTCGTCGCCCTCAGTGCCGGGTGCACCCAGACCCTGCTGGCCCGGTCCGGGCGGCTGGAACGCACGATCACCGACCAGTACGAGCTCGACCTCGACCTGCTGCACGCGGACGGCCGCGCGATCCGCACGCTGACGTGGCTCCCGCGCGGGCACCGCGGCCCGGCCACGCTCGCCCTGTGGACCGACACCGAAGGGACGCACGGGCCGGGCACGAATCCGGCGGCCGCCCCGATGGACGGGGCACGGACGCTGGAGATCGTTGGCACCACTGCGGCGTCCCGGCAGGCGACGGCCCTGGTGGGCACGCACATGCCGGTAGGGAAGTTCCCGCCGCGCGCGCTGGCCGGCGAGGGTGTCGTGTTCGTGGTGCCGGTGACGTTCGGGCAGAGCGACTGGGGCATGCTCGCGATCGGCGGCGGCGTGGACACGCACGCCACGAGCTCCCGCGACAAGTACGACCACTGGGCGGCCATGGTCGCCGTCGCGCTCGACCGGGAGGACCGCCTCACCTCGCTGCAGCGACAGCAGGCCGCGCTCGCGGAGGCCGCGGACCGGGAGCGGGCGCTCGTGCTCGACCTGCGCACCGAGGTCGAGCGCAACGCGCTGGTCCAGGACGTTGCCCTGGAGGGCACCTGGGACTGGGACATCGCGACCGGGCAGGTCTTCTACTCGCGCACCTGGCGTGCGCTGGTCGGCCTGCCCGACGACGCCCCGTGCACCGGCATCGAGGAGTGGACCGGGCGCGTGCACCCCGAGGACGTGCGGACCGTGCAGATAGCGATAGCCCGGCAGCTCGCGGGCGACGCGGACCCGCTCGACCTGGAGCACCGACTGCTCGCGGCGGACGGCCGCGAGATGTGGGTGCGCTGCCGCGCCACCACCGTGACCGACGACGCAGGCATCCGCGCGCGCATGATCGGCGTGCTCATGGACGTCACTGGCATGCCGGCGCGGGAACGGCGGGGCGTGGCGCGCTGATGACGTGGAGGGATAGCGCGGGCGGAGCGTGTTGCGCTGCGTAGTACTTGTCTACGCAGCGCAACGCACCCCGCGGGTTACCTGTTTCTCCGGGCCGTCCGCGGGCCGCCGTCCTACGGGACGGTGACCTCGCCGCGCTCCGCCTTCAGCGCGATGTCCGTGCGGTGGTGCGAGCCCTTGAGGTCGATCCTCGCGACGCCCTCGTAGGCCCGACGGCGGGCGTCCGCCAGGTCGGTGCCCAGCGCCACGACGGACAGCACGCGGCCGCCCGCGCTGACCAGCTCGCCGGTCTCGGAGAGGCCGGTGCCCGCGTGCAGCACGTGCACGCCGGGGAGCGCCTCCGCGTCCTCGATGCCCGTGATCGGGTCGCCCGACCGGGCCGACGCCGGGTAGCCCTCGGACGCGACGACCACCGTCACCGACGCCTCGGGGCGCCAGCGCAGCGGCTCCAGCTCGGCGAGCCTGCCGCGCGCCGCCGCGAGCAGGATCGCGGACAGCGGCGTCGCGAGCCGGGCCAGCACGGACTGCACCTCCGGGTCGCCGAAGCGCGCGTTGAACTCCACAACGCGGGTGCCCCGGCTGGTCAGCGCGATCCCGACGTACAGGACCCCGGAGAACGGCGTGCCGCGGCGGGCCATCTCGTCGACGGTCGGCTGGGCGATCCGGGTCACCACCTCGTCGACGAGGCCCGGCGGCGCCCAGCCCAGCGGGGTGTAGGCGCCCATGCCGCCCGTGTTGGGGCCCTCGTCGTCGTCCCCGATGCGCTTGAAGTCCTGCGCGGGGACCAGGGGGACCACCGTCACGCCGTCGCACACGCAGAAGAGGGAGACCTCGGGGCCGTCGAGGTATTCCTCGACCACCACCCGGCCGTTCTCGTTGGCCAGGCACGCCTCGCCGTGCGCGAGCGCGGCCGCGCGGTCGTCGGTGACGACCACGCCCTTGCCGGCCGCGAGGCCGTCGTCCTTGACCACGTACGGGGCGCCGAACGCGTCCAGCGCGGCGGCGAGCTCGGTGGCGTCGGTGCACACGTGCGCCATCGCGGTCGGCACGCCCGCGGCTGCCATGACCTCCTTGGCGAACGACTTGGAGCCCTCGAGCCGGGCCGCCTCGCCGGACGGCCCGAACACCGGGATGCCCGCTGCCCGCACGGCGTCCGCGACGCCCGCGACCAGCGGCGCCTCCGGGCCGACGACGACCAGCTCGACGCCGAGCCGCTCGGCCAGCGCCGCCACGGACGCCCCGTCGAGGGGGTCGACCTCGTGCAGCGCGGCCGCCGCGGCGATGCCCGGGTTGCCGGGCGCGGCGTGCAGCTCGTGGACGGCGACGTCGGTCGCGGTCTCCCGGTCGAGCGAGTGGACGATGGCGTGCTCGCGGGCACCGGTCCCGATGACGAGGATCTTCACTGTGGCGGAGGGCTCTCTTGGTGGATATGGACTCAGCGGCTGTGGATGAGGTCGTGGACGGGGATGATCTCGTCGCGCTTGGGGCCCACGCCGATCGCGGAGATCCGGGTGCCCGACATCTCTTCGAGCGCCCGCACGTAGGCCTGGGCGGCCGGCGGCAGGTCCTCGAACGCGCGGGCCTTGGAGATGTCCTCCCACCACCCGTCGAGCTCCTCGTAGATCGGCTTCGCGTGGTGGAACGCCGTCTGGTCGGTGGGCATCTCGTCGTAGCGGACGCCGTCGACGTCGTACGCCACGCAGACCGGGACCTTCTCCATGCCGGTGAGCACGTCGAGCTTGGTGAGCACGATGTCGGTGAGCCCGTTGATCCGCGTCGCGTAGCGCGCGATGACGGCGTCGTACCACCCGGTGCGGCGCGCGCGGCCCGTGGTGACGCCGTACTCGCCGCCCGTCTTGCGGAGGAACTCGCCCTTGTCGTCGAACAGCTCCGTGGGGAACGGCCCCTCGCCCACACGCGTCGTGTACGCCTTGATGACGCCGATCACGGAGTCGATCCGGGTGGGCCCGACGCCGGACCCGGTCACCGCGCCGCCCGCCGTCGCGCTGGACGACGTCACGAACGGGTAGGTGCCGTGGTCGATGTCGAGCATCGTCGCCTGACCTGCCTCGAACAGGACGTTCTTGCCCGCGTCGAGCGCCTTGTTCAGCTCGACGGCGGTGTCCGTGACCATGGGCCGGAGCCGGTCTGCGTACTGGAGCAGCTCGTCGAGCGTCTCGTCCACCGTGATGGCGCGGCGGTTGTAGATCTTCACGAGCAGGTGGTTCTTCTGGTCCAGGGCGCCCTCGATCTTGGCGCGCAGGATCTTCTCGTCGAACAGGTCCCACATGCGGATGCCGACCCGGTTGATCTTGTCGGCGTACGCCGGCCCGATCCCCCGGCCCGTGGTGCCGATCCGACGCTTGCCGAGGAACCGCTCCGTCACCTTGTCGATGGTGCGGTGGTACGGCGCGATGATGTGCGCGCTGCCCGAGACGAGCAGGCGGGACACGTCCACGCCCCGCGCGATCAGCGCGTCGAGCTCCTCGAACAGGACCTCGATGTCGACCACCACGCCGTTGGCGATGACCGGCACCACGCCGGGCGACAGGATGCCCGACGGCAGCAGGTGCAGCGCGTACTTCTCGTCATCGATGACGACCGTGTGCCCCGCGTTGTTCCCACCGTTGAACTTGACCACGTAATCGACGCGGGAGCCCAGGAGGTCCGTCGCCTTTCCCTTGCCCTCATCGCCCCACTGGGCCCCGACGAGCACGACGCCTGGCATGGATCTCCACCTTCTCGAATAACTTGATTTGCTCCGCGGAGTGCGCCCCATGGCGCCCGCAGGCCGCGCCCGAGTCTACTTCGTGGTGGGCACCAGGGCGCGAACCTCGTCCACAGACGTGCCCGAGTCGACGAGGAACTTCGCGCAGCGCTCGGCCTCGTCCTCCTCGCCGATGAGGTGCGCCGCCCGGGAGAGCGCGAGGAGCGCCCGGAGAAAGCCCTGGTTGGGCTCGTGGCTCACCGGGATCGGGCCCTGCCCCCGCCAGCCCGCCCGACGCAGCACATCCAGCCCGCGGTGGTAGCCGGTACGCGCGTAGGCGTAGGCCTCGACGTTCCCCGCACCGCCGCCCGCCGCGAGCGCACCCTCCGCGAGAACAGCCCACACGAGGGACGACGCCGGCGCCGACGCCGCAACCTCGACCGGGTCGTCGCCGCTGGTCAGGCGCTCGCGGGCGGCCGGGAAGTCGTCCGGCAGCAGCGTCGGGGCCGGACCCTGCAGCAGATTCTCGTGGGTGCTCATGCTCGAATTCTCACACTTCCGGGACACCGGGGGGCAAAGGGGATCACGCGGGATTGCCGACCCGGCCTGCCCAACGGTGAATTTTGCCTTTCATCCGGTGCGATCGAGCAACTGTCGTTACGCTCGACACATGATCGAGATCGCGACGTCTCCCACGACGACGACGCTCGTGATCGCCGGCGACCTCGACCTCGCCGAACGAGACCAGTTCCCGGAGATCGCAGCGCGCGTGGTCGGCCTGCGCCGACAGCTGCTCGTCATCGACATGTGCCGGGTCACCTTCATGGATTCCACCGGGGCCGCGTTCCTCATCTCGCTGGCCGACGCGGGCCGCAAGCGCGGCGGGGCCACAGTCATCCGCGGGGCCGACGAGCGCGACCTGTTCGTGCTCGAGGTGTGCGGCGCGATGGAGCTCTTCCGGGTGGACGACGAGCACTCGTGCGAGCCGGCGGCTCCCGACTCGGGTTTCGCGGTGATGACGTCCCGTGACGACGACACCTCGCCGTTATCGCACCGCGACGTGTCCACCGCGTAAAACGTTATCCATTCCGGCCCCACGCACGAAAATACTTCGTTGCGGGCGCGACCGTTGCGAACATCTGCCCGTCCTGCGCGCGACGATCGCGCCCACGACGACTACTTCGGCGGGGTGGGCTGGCGGCGCAGCTTCGCCCAGACCAGCTTTCCCGAGCCCGACGGGCGCCAGCCCCACTCGGCCAGCCGGTCCACGATCTGCATGCCGAACCCGCCCAGGCGGTTCGGGTGCCCGTCGGTAGCGACCGGCGGCGCGGGGTTGTTGTCCTCGACCTCGATGCGCAGCCCGTCGCCCGTGTCGTACAGGCGCAGCGCGATGTGCCCCCAGCCGTGCAGCACGCCGTTCGCCACCAGCTCGGAGACCACCAGCTCGGCCTGCGCCGACTCCTCGATGCCCCACGCCTGGCAGGTGCGCAGCACCGCGTGCCGGGCCCGGCCGATCGAGGACGGCTCGCTCGGCAGCATCCAGCGCCGCCAGCGCGGCGACAGGGCGGTCTCCCCGGCGTCGCCGGTCGGGTCGGGGATCCGCACCACGACTATCGCGACGTCGTCCTCGGGCGCGTCGGCCAGGCGGGAGAGCAGCTCCTCGCCCACGCCCGCGGCGTCGCGCGCCGTGATGGCCGACGCCGTCTCCAGCAGCGCCTCAAGACCCAGCCGCAGGGACCGGTCGCGCCGCTCGATGAGGCCGTCCGTGTAGAACAGGAGCGTGTCGCCGGGCTGGAGGCGGGCCTCGCCCGTTGTCCGTTCCCGTGAGCCGAAGCCGACGAGTGCGCCGCCGCCGTCGTCCAGCTTGATCACCTCGCCGGAGCGCAGCAGGAGGGGCGGCAGGTGGCCCGCGCGCGAGTAGCCGATGGTCCAGACGTCCGGCTCCTCCTCGCGCTTCAGGGAGGCATACACCATGCTCGCCGAGCGCGGGATGCCCATGCCCGCGACGAGCTGGTCCACGCGTTCGAGCACGCGGCTCGGCGTCGACAGCTCGAACGCGTACGAGCGCACAACGGAACGCAGCTGGCCCATGGTCGCGGCGGCCTCGACGTCGTGCCCCACGACGTCGCCGATCACCAGGCCCACGAGCTCCGGCGAGATCTGCAGCACGTCGTACCAGTCGCCGCCCACCTGGGCGTGCTCGGCGTTCGGGGCGTAGTAGGTCCACACGTCGAGGCCCGCGACGTCGGCCTGCTCGGGGAGCATGGCGCGCTGCAGGGTCTCGGCGAGGCGGTGCTCGCGTGCGTACATGCGCGCGTTGTCGATGGCGCTGCCCGCGCGGCGGGCCACCACCTCGACCACCGTGCGCAGCGTGTCGGGCTCCTCGGCCTCGACGTAGTCACCGGCCACGTCCTCGTCCGGGACGATCACCACGAGGCCGAGCACGTCCCGCCGCCCGGCGACCGGGTGCACGACCACCGAGTCGGGCGCCTTGCCCAGCTCGTCCGCGAGGCGCAGCGCCAGGTCGCGCTGCAGCCAGCCCGACGCCGAGTGCGGCGCGTGCGGGATGTCGAGGTGCAGCGTGACGGGGCCGTCGAGCACGCCGTCGAGCACGTCCTGCACCGAGTCCACCACCTCGAGGATCGGCATGGGGCCTGTGCCCGTCGTCACGGAGTCGCCGAGGGCATCGGTCTGCGGCCGACGGCGCTGGGTCTTGTCCGCGATGTTGTCGCCCTCGATGTACCGCGCATGACGGCGTCCGCGGCCGCTCGGCGGCGCCGCGACGTCGATGCCTGCGGCGTGCTTGAGGCCGTCGTCGTTCACGTAGAAGCCGGCCCAGCGCACCATGGACTGGAGCAGCTCCGCGATGTCGCGCAGGGCGTACGGGTACTCGAGATCCGTCAGGATCTCGGTGGTCTGCGCGATGAGGTCGAGGTCCTCACGCTGCTGCCGCTCGATCTCCAGGCTCGCCACCTGGGCATTGTGCCGGTCGACGTGCTCGGAGACGTCCACGCTGAACCCGACCCAGTGCGTGATGCGGTCGTTGTGGCCCGCACGGGCCGGGGTGAGCGTGAGCTGGGCCCAGCCGTTCTTCCCACCGCGCAGGTGGGACCGCACGGTCGCGTGCACCTCCTGGCCCGCGTTCACCAGCTCGGTCATGCGCTCCAGGTCCTGCGGCTCCACGAGCATCTCGCCGAGCCTGCGCACCGTGTACCCGGCGAAGTCGCTGAACCGCACGCCCGCGTAGTTCTCGAACGCCTGGTTGGCCCACAGCATGGGCATGCCGTCCTCGGTGGGACCGGTCAGGAACACGGGGAGGCCAACGGTCACCGCGGCGCGCAGCACCACGTCGCCGATCGACGGCGGAAGGGTGCGCGGGATCCCCGACCCGGGCGAGTGCGGGCGCGGCTCGGTGCCCGGCACCCGGTAGGTGCCGCCCGAAGGCGTGCTCGGCGGGATGCTCGGGGGCACGCTCGCGGCGGGTGGCGTGTGCCGACCGGCGTCGAGACCGTTTCCGTTCGACGCCCCGTTGGACGTCCCGTTCGGCTGGGCGCTCGTTGCGCCGTTCGATATCCCGTCCTGGGCCGGAGCAATGCCGAAAACTGGAAGGCCGGGGCGCCGCGGCGGAGGAGAGGACGGTGTCAGACCGGATGAATCGGTCATAATGCCCTCCCTACGGTCTCTATTGCTCGAGGTGCTGTTCCAGCAGGACATTCAACCGTAGATTGGGACGGTCCGAGATCTGAACCTCAACCTCTATCATCGGACCGTTACAACGCTACGACCAATGCTCCCGGAAGGAGAACCGTGCAGGACGGAACTTACGACCCGCCGCGCGGTCCGCAGGGCGGGAGCCCCCAGGACCCCGGCCATCAGAACACCGAGATCGGCGATCCTGCGAGTATCCACGTCATCGTGGGCCGCTCGCGCGCCAGGATCGTGCTCTCCGGAGAGATCGACGCCGACATCGGCGGTGACCTGCACGAGGCGACGGCCGCGGCCGAGGAGTCCCGCCTCCCGGTCGAGATCGACGCGCACCACGTGACCTTCATGGACTCGTCCGGCGTCGCGTTCCTCGCGCGTCTCGCGAGCCGCAGCCCGCACCGCGTGCGCGTGCTGCGCGCACCGCCGACCGTGCGTTTCCTGCTTGAGGTCACCCGGATCGGCGATCTCCTCGACATCGTGGACGAGGACCCGGGCTTCGAGCTGGACGACGACGGCCCGCCGTCCGGCGGCGCCCCGACCCCCGCTGGTGTGGGCGGCCCGTCCGCTTCCTGAAGCAAGTCGACGGTAAAAGGTCAGGTGATCGGTAGCTCCAACTACCGATCACCTGACCTTTTTCCGATTACCCGAGCAGTCTGCTCACATCTTGTGGCCGGCCGAGCGGAGCTGCTGGCAGGCCTCGACGATGCGCGCGGCCATGCCCTTCTCCGCCGTCTTGCCCCAGGCGCGCGGGTCGTAGGCCTTCTTGTTGCCGACCTCGCCGTCCACCTTCAGGACGCCGTCGTAGTTCTTGAAGAAGTGGTCGGCCACCGGACGCGAGAACGCGTACTGGGTGTCGGTGTCGATGTTCATCTTGATGACGCCGTTGTCGACCGCCGCGGAGATCTCCTCCGCCGTCGAGCCCGAGCCGCCGTGGAACACGAGGTCGAACGGCATCTCCTTGCCGATCTCCGCGCCGACCGCCTTCTGGATGTCGAGCAGGATCTCCGGGCGGAGCTTCACCGCACCCGGCTTGTACACGCCGTGCACGTTGCCGAAGGTGAGGGCCGTCAGGTAGCGGCCCTTCTCGCCGGAACCGAGCGCCTTGATGGTGGCCAGGCCGTCCTCGGGCGTCGTGTACAGCTTGTCGTTGATCTCGGCGGTGTGGCCGTCCTCCTCGCCACCCACGACGCCGATCTCGATCTCGAGGATCGTGCGCGCGGCCTGCGACAGCTCGAGCAGCTCGGCGGCGATCACGAGGTTCTCCTCGATCGGCACGGTGGAGCCGTCGAACATGTGCGACTGGAACGTCGGCAGGCCGCCGTTCTTGACCTGCTCCGCCTCGATGGCCAGCAGGGGCTTGACCCAGGAGTCGAGCTTGTCGGCCGTGCAGTGGTCCGTGTGGATGGCGATGTTGACGCCGTAGCCCTTGGCTACCTCGGTGGCGTAGGCCGCCAGCGCGAGGGAGCCCGAGACGCGGTCCTTCACCGTCGAGCCCGACGCGTACTCGGCGCCACCCACGGAAACCTGGATGATGCCGTCCGACTCCGCCTCGGCAAAGCCCTGAAGTGCGGCAGTGACGGTCTGCGACGAGGTGATGTTGACCGCGGGGTAGGCGAACTTGCCGGCCTTCGCCCGGTCGATCATCTCGGCGTAGACCTCAGGGGTTGCGATGGGCATCTGCAAAACTCCAAACGACTGGTGAGGTGGGCGGTCGCAAGAGTTCCCAAGGCCGCCCGGGTATGCACCTTCGATCTTGCCACGATCCACAGGCGGCTGTGTGCGGCCGTTCGCCAATCGAACGGCTGAAACACTGTGGTTTTCGTCTTTCCGACGGCGCCGCGCGGCCCCGTACCACCCGGGACCGCCTCGGATGGCGTTCGATGATCCCGGACGGCCCCGGACGCTTGGGCCGCCCCGACAGGCCGGGCGGTCAGCCGACCGCCCCGTCCTCCGGGTTCCGGCTGCGGATCGGGGTGAAGGCGGCGACGCCGACCACCGTCACGTAGATGACCGCGACGGCGAGCAGCGGCCCGGACGCCCCGAGGCGGTCGGCCGACGCGGTGAGCGCGGCGGCGCCGAGGGGCGCCAGGCTGTAGTGGATGGTCCAGAACGCAGCGGTGACGCGGCCGAGCAGGGCATCGGGCGTGACCAGCTGACGCAGCGACATGGAGCAGACCGCCGCCAGCATCAGCCCGAACCAGAACACGAAGACGGCGGCGCCCATCACGACGACGTCGCGGTTCAGGGCCAGGACCGCGGCGGCCACCCCGCACAGGGTCATGGCCCCGAGCCAGCATGCGCCGAACCCGAGCTTCCTGCGCAGCCAGGCGGACATCACCGCCGACACGCACGTGCCCACGCCGGCCGCCGCCATCACGAGCCCGACGACGTTCTCGCTCTGCCCCAGCCCGTTGCGCACCTGGTAGATGATCACGTCGGTCATGCCGTACGTGACGAAGGTGGTGATCGTCAGGAAGATGGTGAGCACCCGGAGCACCGGGTGTCCCCACAGGAACCGGGCGCCCGTGACAAAGCCCGTCCGGAGGTCACGCCCGAGGCCCGCCCGGTCCGGCGGCGCGGCGGGAGCCACTCGCGACAGGCGGACGGCGAGCAGCCCGAGCGCCGAGATGCCGAAGGTCGCCGCGTCGATGGCGATCGCCGCGGTGACCCCGAACGCCGCCGCGACCAGCCCGGCGAGCGCGGGCCCGCCGATGCTGGCCAGCGAGGCCGTCGCCTGGAGCTTGCTGTTTGCCTCGGCCACCCGCTCCCTGCCGACGATGTTCGGCACGGCCGTGATGTAGGTGATCTGGAAGAGCTGCCCGAACACCGACGCCACGCCCGCGACGACAAAGAGCAACCACACCTGCGGGTCGATCGCCCAGCAGACGGGGACAGCCGCGAAGAGGAGCAGGCGCGCCACGTCGCAGGCGATCAGGAGCCGACGCCGGTCGAACCGGTCGACGATCGCCCCGCCGATCAGCCCCATCGAGAGCGACCCCGCCGCCATGACGCTCGTCAGCAGGCCCATCTGCACCAGCGACCCGGTCGCCTCCAGCATCAGCAGCGGGAACGCGATCATCGAGAACGAGTCCCCCAGCACCGAGAACGTCTGGGTGCCCCAGAAGACGACGAAGTTCCGGTCTCGCGTCAGGGATCGGGGACTCACCCGTTGATCCTGTCCGAGCCGCCAACCGGAAGCAACGGTTTACCGCCGCGCCGCGGGGTCAGGGCACCGGGGGCGTCTCGCCGTCGAGCAGCATGTCCGCGGCGCGCGCCTTCGCCTCGTAGATGTCGATCTGCCACAGCTCGGCGAGCTGCTGGGCGTCCTCGATCGTGTACCCGGCCTCCCGGAAGACCTCCTGATCCGCCGGATCGAGGAAGGGCACCTCCTTGGTCGGGTCCGGTGCCACCGGGGGGGTCTCGCCGTCGAGGATCATCTGACCGGCGCGCGCCTTGGCCTCCAGCGAGTCGACGTTCCACAGGTCGCGGAGCTCCTCCAGGTCCGCCGCCGTGTACTCGGCGCCCCAGAACGCGTCGTACTGCTCGCGTGTGTAGCCGTCGGGCATCGAGGACCAGTCGACGCCGACGGCGTGCGCGACGCCGTCGACCGCTGCCGCGAACTCCGTGTAGGGATTGGCCGCGGCTGCGGCACCCGCACCGACCACGCCCAGGGCCGACACGACCACGCCGGTGACCGCGATCGTGCCCGCGCGCCGGGCGAACGGTGTCACGACTTCGCTCCGGCCGTCGGCCGCTTCGAGACGGGCAGCGATCCGCCGCGCGGTGGCCGCGGTGCCGGCGGCGTCGGGCTCGCGCGAGCGCAGGGCCGCTGTGACGCGCTCGGCGAGGTCGTCCTGGCGGGCGTTGCCCCCCGGCCGGGGCTCTGGCACCGGCGTGCCGGTGGGACGGTCCTGGGTCATGGCGTCTCCGTGAAGGTCGTGTCGGTGTCCCGGAGGGTGGTCAGGGCGCGCGAGGCGTGGGAGCGGACGGTGGCCGGCGAGGTGCCGAGCACGGTCGCGATCTCGGCGTCGGCCAGCCCCTCGTAGTACCGCAGGACGAGCACCGTACGCTGGCGGGCCGGAAGCTGTGCGAGGCGATGCCACATGGCGTCCTCCTGGGCGAGGTCCTCCGCGTGGTCGCCCGCGGTGCCTGCGTGGCCGACGAGTGCGTCGTCGGCGGTGGGCCGGACCATGCGCACGTGCCAGCGGCGGCGCCACGACAGGTGCTCGTTGGTGACCATGCGCCGCAGGTACAGGTCGGGACGCTCGGTCAGAGTGATCCGGTGCCACCGCTGGTGAGCACGCAGCAGCACCTCCTGAACCAGGTCGGCGGCGGTGTGCTGGTCCCCGACGAGCACGGTCGCGTACCGGATCAGCCCGGGCAGGTGCGTGCGCACCAGGTCGTCGAGCGTTCGGGCCGGGTCGACGTCGTCGGCGTCAGGGGCGTCAGGAGCGGGCGCCGGTGCCTCCACCACCCACCGCGTGGGCGTGCTGTCCGGGCCGGTGGCCTTCAGCCAGGTCGTCATCGGCCGGCACCTGCCGTCGCCAGGGCCAGGAGTGCCCCTGCTGGGTCGTGCGCCGCGCCGCCGTCGGGCCGCGGTATCGGGGTGTCGTCGAGGCAGCGCCGCACGAGGCGCTCGACGAGCGCGGCCCCGCGGACGACGTCCGAGGCGTCCAGCGCGCCGGGCAGGATCCGCACCTCGACGGTGTCGCGGGCCGGACGCGGAGCGACGAGCTGGGTGAGGTTCACGTCGGCGTACTTCGTCAGGCCGATCCCGCGTGCGGCCTCGCCCAGCTCGGGCCACGACAGGTCATCTCGTTCCACGAGCTGGAGCAGCTCGGCGGGCAGCGGCGCCAGGCGCCGGCACGCGTCGTTCGTGCCCAGCGCCTCCCACAGCGGTTCCCGCCAGTGTCCGAACAGCCGGACCAGGTTGGCGAACGCCGCAGACCGCCGGAAGGGCGCGCCGTCCAGGTGCAGGTGGACCGCGGCCTCGGCGGGCACGGTGAACCCGAGGTCCCGCGCGGGGGTGAGCAGCTCGTCGAGCACCCGGCAGTGGTCCGCGGCGATCGGCGGGGTGATCACCTCGCAGGGCCGCTCGCGCCCGGCGGGCAGCGGCATGACGACGGCGACAGTGGCACCCGCGGCGTCGTTCACCCGCGCCGCGCCGCCCCTCAGCTCGACCCGGGTGCCGAACAGCTCGGCCACGGGGGCCAGGACGTCGGGCAGGGCCGCGCCCGGGTTGATGTGCCCCTCGATCAGACGTAGCAGGCGAGGCTCGTCGCACAGCACCCGGTACCACCCCCGGTGCCCGGGCCGGGTGGTCGTGCCGGCCAGGTCGGACACGATGGTGATGTCGTCCACGAGCCGCACCACCGGGGCACCGGCGCCGTCGACCACGTCGAACGCGGGGGACAGGTGCCGGAACACCCCGACGCCTGGCACCGCTGACGGCTCGCTGTCGGTGTGGAACGACCGGAGCACCCGGCCGGCGCGGCGGGCGGCAAGAGCGTCCGCCAGCACCTGCCGGTCGGAGCCGGCTGGCGCGAGCAGCTCGATCTCGAAGCCGATGCGCAGCGTGAGGGTGTTGATGGTCGCCTCCTGGCGAGTCGTCAGCGGTGCCAGGCGCACAGGATCAGCTGGCGGCCGAGGTGGCTGCGCCGGCGGGGCCGATGGGCAGCTCCTCGCCGTCGAGGATCATCTGGCCGGCACGCGCCTTGGTCTCGACGTGCTCGGTGTCCCACAGGTCGTTCAGGGCCTCGACGTCGTCGGCCGTGTACCCGGCGTCGAAGAAGGCGGCGATCGCCGCCTGCTCGTCCGCCGGCAGCTCCGGCGTGGTGTGGGTGCCGGGCGCGAACGGGAGCTGCTCGCCGTCGAGGATCATCTGGCCGGCGCGGGACTTGGCCTCGGTGGGCTCGAGCGACCAGAGCTCCTCCAGCTCCGCCTGGTCCTCGGGGCTGTACCCGGCGCCCCAGAACGCCTCGTACTGCGCCTGGGTGTAGCCCTCGGGCATGTCGGACCAGTCGACGCCGGCGGCGTGTGCCGCGGTGCCGACCGCCTGGCCGAAGCTCGAGCTCGGGTTGGCCGCGGCGGCCAGGCCGGCGCCGCCGACGCACAGGGTCGTGGCCGCGACGCCGATCGCGGTGAGGCGGATGGTCTTGGAGCGGAGGGTGCGGGCGGAGCTGGTCACGGGGACCTCCAGGTGAGCGGAACGTGCTTGCCCTCTTAAGACGCCGCCCGCCGGCCAGATGTGGAGTCGCGACCGCCACGACTTTCGCTCCCGTCCTGTTCGACGGCCTACGGCACGTGCTGCGTCACCCAGGCGTGCATCGCGATGGCGGCCGCGGCACCCGCATTGATCGAACGGGTCGAGCCGTACTGCGTGATGTGCAGGACGACGTCGCACGCCGCCTGGGCCTCCGCCGTCAGGCCGGTCGACTCCTGGCCGAACAGCAGCACGCACTCGCGCGGGAGCGGGTGGCCCTCGATCGGCACGGAGCCGGGCACGTTGTCGATGCCGACGATCGGCAGGCGTTCGTCGGCCCCCGACCCGGCCGACGCCGCCCACTCGGCCAGCGCGTCGGCGTCCGCGTGGTGCGTCACGTGCAGGTACCGGTCGGTGACCATCGCGCCGCGGCGGTTCCACCGGCGTCGGCCCACGATGTGTACGCCCGCCGCGTTGAACGCGTTGGCGGTGCGGACCACCGAACCGATGTTGAGGTCGTGCGCCCAGTTCTCGATCGCCACGTGGAACGGGTGCCGCCGCGTGTCCAGGTCGGCGACTATCGCCTCCACGGACCAGTATCGGTACTGGTCAGCCACGTTCCGGCGATCGCCGTCGGCCAGGAGCTCGGGGTCGTAGCGGGGGTCGTCGGGCAGGGGGCCCGGCCAGGGGCCGACGCCGACCTCGGTCTCGGGCGCGGACTCGGGCGCGGTCTCGAGCGGGGACTCGAGCGGGGACTCGGGCGCGGCCGGATGTTCAGACAAGGTGCACCCTGTCGGACCCGTGTGCGAGTGCTGTGACGGTTCCCGGGGAAGCGGACGCGCTGGTCATGCCCGTCATTGTGCCCCCGGTAGGCTCGCGCCATGTTGACGACCGCACTCCCGGAGGTCTTGTCCGGGCTGGCCGCCGCCCCCGTACACGCCGCCCCGATGCCGCAGCTGCTGGGCATCGACTGGATGGACCCGAACTACCTCATCGAGCGGTTCGGCGATGCGGCGCTGGTGGGAATCGCGCTCGTCATCTTCGTCGAGACGGGCCTGCTGTTCCCGATCCTGCCCGGCGACTCGCTGCTGTTCACGGCGGGTGCGCTCGTGGCCCAGGGCACGCTGCAGATCAACATCGTGGTGCTGTGCCTGATGCTGTTCGCCGCCGCGTTCCTCGGTGACCAGACGGGTTACCTCATCGGCCGCAAGGCCGGCCCCAAGATCTTCGACAAGCCGGACTCGAAGCTCTTCAAGCGGTCCTACATCGACCAGACCAACGCCTACTTCGACAAGTACGGCGGCCGCACCATCATCGTCGCGCGGTTCGTGCCGATCGTGCGCACCTACGCCCCGGTCGCGGCCGGCGTCGGCAAGATGGCGTACCGGCACTTCGCCACCTACAACGCGATCGGCGCGCTGCTGTGGGCCGTCGGCGTGACGCTGCTGGGCTACGTGCTCGGCAACTTCACGTTCGTCAAGGAGAACATCGAGGCGCTGCTCATCCTCATCGTGCTCGTCTCCGTGATCCCGATGATCGTCGAGATCTGGCGGGCGAGGCGCGCCGAGAAGGCGGCGAAGAGCTCGGCACAGAACGAGGCCGAGCCCACCGACGAGGAGACCCCGGTCGGCCCGTCAGGCCGCTGACGACGGTCGACGTCGTACGCGTTGGTGGCGTCCTGCTCGGTGCAGTGGCGGGGCCCGCAGACGGCGACCTGGACGGGCATGGTTCCTCCTGGGTTCGCGGGGTGTGACCCGCCTGCGTCAGACCAGGTCGACGATGTCCGCTATCGAGCTCACGACCTGGCTGGGGCGGAAGGGGTACTTCTCCACCTCCTCGGCCGACGTCGACCCCGTGAGCACCAGGAACGTCTCCAGGCCGGCCTCCATGCCGCCCAGGATGTCGGTGTCCATGCGGTCGCCCACCATAGTCGTGGACTCCGAGTGCGCGCCGATCAGGTTGAGCGCCGACCGGAACAGCACCGGGTTGGGCTTGCCCACGTAGTAGGGCTGCCGGCCGGTCGCCGCCGTGATCATCGCGGCCACGGACCCGGCTGCGGGCAGCAGCCCCTCCTGCGACGGGCCCGTCACGTCCGGGTTGGTGCAGATGAACCGGGCGCCGTCCACGATGAGCCGGATGGCCTTGGTGATGGCCTCGAACGAGTAGGTGCGGGTCTCGCCCAGCACCACGTAGTCCGGGTCGGACTCGGTGAGCGTGTAGCCCGCCTGGTGCAGCGCCGTCGTCAGGCCCGCCTCGCCGATCGCGTACGCGCTGCCGTTCGGGATCTGGTCCGAGACGAACTGGGCAGTGGCCAGGGCCGACGTCCAGATGTTCTGCTCAGGTACGTCGATCCCGCTGTACACCAGGCGGGCGCGCAGGTCGCGTGGCGTGAAGATCGAGTTGTTCGTCAGGACGAGGAACGGCAGGTCCTTCTCCCGCAGCGCCTTGATGAACTCGGGGCCGCCGGGGAGGGCGGTGCCCTCGTGCACCAGCACGCCGTCCATGTCCGTGAGCCAGGCTTCGGTGGTCCGCTCGATCATGGGCGTCAGCCTATAGGCCGCGGAAGTGCCCTACGCGGTCCGAGAAGTCCGCCTGCATCGAGCGATCAGGCTGGCCCAACGGCTTGGTCGCAGCGGACCGCCGCGCTCCGGCCGGGCAGCGTCAGGTCAGGCCCGGGATCCCGAAGCCGTCGATCTTGCCGCCGGTCTCGAACCGCGGGCCCTTCTCGAGCGGCAGCACGATCCGCGCGACGTCCGCGACCCGCTTGGCCCGCTCGGTCAGGGTCGTCACGTCAGTGCGGCCCGGGCGCCACAGCAGCACCGACGGGCCCTCGATCCGCAGCCGGGAGCCGTGGAAGTCGGGCAGCATCACGATGTTCGCGAGGCGCGCGTCGAGGGCGCGGCGCGCGAACACCTCGTCGGAGGTACGCACCAGCCACTGCCCGTCGAACGCCGGGTTGTCGATCTGGACGTCCTGGGCGCCGAAGAGCTTCTGCCACTTCTCGCGAAGCCCCTCGGGGGACAGGTCGACGACGGGCTCGCCCGGCAGCGCATCGAGCGCGACGACGTGCGCCGTGCGACGCAGACCGGGACGGCGAGTGTCGGCGCCGGGCGAGCCCGCGCGCCACGTGTAGGTGAACGAGACGACCTCGTAGCCGTCGACGCGCCCGCGCAACACGTCGCGGGCCTCGCGGTCCAGGCCGATGCCGAACGGTCTGCCGCTCCAGCGCTGGGCGAGCGCCGGGTCCAGGCCGATGTACTCCCAGCCGTTCGCCTCAGCCCACTGGGCGACGTCCTGCGAGCGCCCGCGCTTCATCACCCGCGCCGCGGCAACGGTAAATACCACGACGCCGACGACAAGCAGGACTAAAGCGACAAATGTGCCCATGACATTAAAGATACCGTAGTGCTAGGGAAAAGTCTGCACGTGAGAGCGATATTGAGACTCCCAGACGCCGGTATGGGCGGATTCAGGCGAGATCGAGATCCTGCAGGCCGAACAGGTAGTGGTACGGCACGCCGAGGGCCTCGATCTTCTCGCCCGCGCCGGTGGCCCGGTCGACGATCGTCGCCACTCCCAGCACCTCCGCGCCGGCGGCTCGGGCGGCCTCGATCGCCGCGATCGGCGAGCCGCCAGTGGTGGTGGTGTCCTCCACGACGACCACCTTGCGGCCCGCGATGTCCGGCCCCTCGATCTGCCGCTGCATGCCGTGCGCCTTCGCCGCCTTGCGCACCACGAACGCGTCCAGGTCCTGCCCGCGCGAGGCGGCGGCGTGCAGCAGCGCGTCCGCGATCGGGTCGGCGCCGAGGGTGAGCCCGCCGACGGCGTCGATCTCGGCCGTGCCGAGCCCGACCTCCTCGAGGTGGTCCAGGAGCACGTGCCCCACGAGCGGGGCGGCCCGGTGGTGCAGCGTGATGCGGCGCAGGTCGACGTAGTAGTCGGCCTCCTTGCCGGAGGACAGGGTCACCTTGCCGTGCACCACGGCGAGCTCCTTGATGAGCTCGGCGAGCTGCTCGCGCGGGGTCGGGGAGAAGTCAGCGTTCACGGTGCAAGGTTACGACGCGCGCCGCATCGGCAGTTCGGCCAGCGGCAGGAGGCGGTTCCGGACGACGGCGGTTCCGGACGACAGCGGTTCCGGACGACGGCCGGGTTGCCGGACGACGGCGCGGGTTGCCGCCGACGTCTGGGAGGGTTGTGCTGTGAGCATCATGGACAACGCGGTGTACGTGGACGGCAAGCGCACGGCCAACCCGGCCAGCATCGAGGAGACCTGCGAGACCACCAGGGAACGCGGCGGGACCGCCTGGGTGGACATGGCCTGGCCCACGTCCGCCGAGATCGAGGCGGTCGCCGAGGAGTTCTCCCTGCACCCGCTCGCGGTCGAGGACGCCATCCACGCGCACCAGCGCCCCAAGATCGAGCACTACGACGACGTGCTGTTCCTGGTGCTGCACCCCGCGCGCAGCGTCGACGACGACGGCGACGGACACGTCGACCGGGTCGAGTTCGGTGAGGTGCACGCGTGGGTGGGCCCTGACTTCGTCGTCACGATCCGGCGGTCCGTCACACCCGACCTGGAGGCGATGCGCGACCGGCTGGAGGAGGACCCGGACCTGCTGCGCCTCGGGCCCGTCGCGATCCTCGCGACGCTGCTGGACAGGGTGGTCGACACCTACCGGCCGGTGGTCGCGCGGCTCCGCCGCGACATCGACCGGGTGGAGGACCAGCTCTTCTCCCGCGACCCCGACGTGTCCCTGCGAATCTACGAGGCAACGCGCGAGGCGATCGGGCTGCAGCGGGCCACGGGCCCGCTGGTCGACATCCTGCACACGCTGCACGACGACGTCGAAGGGCGGTCCGGCTCGGATCCGGCGCAGGACCACCGCTACGTCGAGCTGCAGCGCAACCTGCGCAACGTGCTGGACCACGCCATCAAGCACGCGGAGACCTCTGACACGTTCCGGTCGCTGCTGACGAACGCCCTGAACGTGCACTCCACCCTCGTGACGCAGGAGCAGAACGAGGAGATGCGCCGCATGTCGGAGACGAACCTCCAGCAGAGCGAGCACACCAAGAAGATCTCCGCCTGGGCGGCCATCCTCTTCGCCCCCACCCTGATCGGCACCATCTACGGCATGAACTTCGACCACATGCCTGAGCTGCACTGGACCCTGGGGTACCCGCTCGCGCTCGCTGGGATGGTCGGCCTGGGCGGGATCTTCTACTGGATCTTCAAGAGGGTCGGCTGGCTCTGACGTCCGGCAGGCCCGCCGTCCGCCGGGCCTGCCAGGCCCGCGAAGCCCGCCCGGCTCGTCAGCGGTAGCGGCCGACGGCGCGCACCGCCCAGCGCGGCGCGACCCGCAGCAGGGCCGTGGCCACCTTGTAGCGCACCGAAGGCGTGGACAGGACGACGCCGCGGCGCGCGTCGGCGAGCGCCACCCGGACCACGTCCTCGGCGTCGAGCCAGCCCCACTCCGGGACTATCGACGAGTCGGGGATGCCCGCCCGCGCGTGGAACTCCGTGTGCGTGAGCCCGGGGGCCACCACGGTCGCGGTGACGCCGGTGCCCTTGAGCTCGGCCGCGAGCGACTCGGTGAACGTCCGGACGTACGCCTTCGCGGCGGCGTACGTGCCGCCGGCGGTGAGGGCCGCGACCGAGCCGACGTTGAGGATCGCGCCGCGGTCGCGTTCGAGCATCTGCCCGACGGCGGCGTGCGTCAGCTCCACCACCGCCTTCACCATGACGTCGATCCCCCGCCGCTCGGTGGTGACCCGGCCCTTCGTGAAGCTCGCGGAGGTGGCGAAGCCGGCGTTGTTGACGAGCAGTCCGACGGGCCGCAGGTCGCCCTCCCCGGGCCGGCCGCCGACGATCGCGAGGCGCCGCGCGACCCGCGCGACGTCGTCGGGCACCGAGAGGTCCGCCGGGAGCACCTCGACCGCCACACCGGTGGCGGAGCGGAGCTCCTCGGCGACCTCGTTCAGCCGGTCCTCGTCGCGCGCCACCAGCACCAGGTCGTGCTGGTCGGCGGCGAGCTGCCGCGCGAACTCGCGGCCCAGGCCCGCGGACCCGCCGGTGATCAGTGCTGTGCTCATCCGACCAGCCTAGGCCGCGGCCCGCTCCCGGCGCTTCAGCCAGATGCCCACGGCCAGCAGCACCACTATCGCGGCGTACGCGATCGCGGCGAACGGGCTGGTCACCAGGTAGCTCAGGTCGCCCTGGCTGATCGCGAGGGAGCGGCGCAGCCGGTCCTCCGCCATCGGGCCGAGGATCATGCCGACCACCAGGGGCGCCACGGGGTACCCGTACCGCCGCATGAAGAACCCGGCCAGGCCGATGAGCACCAGGAGCAGCACGTCAACGGGCGAGAAGTTCAGCGCGTACGAGCCCAGCGCGCCGAACAGGATGATGCCCGCGTACAGGTAGTGCCGGGGGATGCGCAGCACCTTCACCCACATGCCCACCAGCGGCAGGTTCAGCACCACCAGCATGAGGTTGCCGAGGTACAGGCTCGCGACCAGCGCCCACACCAGCGCGGACTCGCTCTGCATCAGCAGCGGGCCGGGCTGGATGCCGTAGGACTGGAACGCGACGATCATGATCGCCGCCGTGGCGGTAGTGGGCAGGCCCAGGGTGAGCAGCGGGACCAGCACGCCGGCGGCCGCCGCGTTGTTCGCGGCCTCCGGGCCGGCCACGCCCTCGATGGCGCCCTTGCCGAACTCCTTGCGCCGTTCCTTCCCGGCGAGGCGCTTCTCGGAGGCGTAGGAGAGGAACGTCGCGACGTCGGCCCCGCCCGCCGGGATGGTGCCCACCGGGAACCCGATCGCGGCGCCGCGTAGCCACGGCCTCCAGGAGCGACGCCAGTCGTCGCGCTTCATCCAGGAGCGCCAGCCCTTCTCGAAGGGGATGATCCTGATCGGGCCGTGCCGCATCCGCGAGCCCACGTACAGGGCCTCGCCGACGGCGAACAGCCCGACGGCGACCACCACGACGTCGATCCCGTCCGCCAGGTTGGGCACGCCGAACGTGAACCGCTGCTGGCCGGTCAGGGTGTCCGTGCCGACCAGGCCGAGGAACAGGCCGAGGGCGAGCGACGCGATACCGCGCGAGACGGAGGACCCGAGCAGGGCGCCCACGGTGATGAACGCGACCACCATCAGGGCGAAGTAGTCGGGCTCACCGAGCTGGACGGCGAGGTCGGCGATCACCGGCGCCATGAACGTGAGCGCCACCGTGGCGAGCGTGCCCGCCACGAAGGAGCCGATGGCGGCGGTGGCGAGCGCCGCGGCCCCGCGCCCGGCGCGGGCCATCTTGTTGCCCTCGATCGCCGTGACTATCGATGAGGACTCGCCGGGTGTGTTGAGCAGGATCGACGTCGTCGAACCGCCGTACATGCCGCCGTAGTAGATGCCGGCGAAGACGATGATCGCCGCCGTCGGCTCCAGCGAGTAGGTCAGCGGCAGGAGGAGGGCGATGGTCATGGCCGGGCCGATGCCCGGCAGCACGCCGACCGCCGTCCCGATGAACACGCCGAACAGCGCCCACAGCAGGTAGACGGGGTGCAGGACGGTGGCGAACCCTTCGAGCAGGGCGGAGAAGTTATCCACGGAGGAACGGCACCCCTTCCAGCAGCGGGCCGGCCGGGAGCGACAGCCCCAGCAGCCCGCCGAAGATCACTTGGACGACCAGGCCCAGCACGAGCCCGACCAGGGCGGCGCGCCACCACGGGCGGGCACCCAGGACGACCGCGGCGCCCGCGAACAGGACCGCGGCGGCGAGCGGCCAGCCGACGACGTTGATCGCGAACACGTGCACCACCAGGGTGACCACGAGCAGTACCACCGTCAGCCAGTCGGTCCGAACGGTGGGGTCGACGTCCTCGCCGCCCTCCTCCTCCCCGGCCCGGCCGCTCAGGACCAGGACGACGAGCGCGACCCCCGCCGCGACCAGCAGGCCGCCCACCAGGTAGGGGAAGGCCCGCGGGCCGAGCGTATTCGTCGAGCCCGGCACGGTGATGCTCCCGGCGGCCACCAGCACGTAGCCGCCGAGGGCGGCCGTGGCCAGGGCCAGCACGAGCTCGCCCCACTTCCGGCGCGTCGGTTCGGCCGCGGCCGGTTCCAGGGCGTCCGACGGCGGAGGGCCGGCCTCCGCCGTCGGCTCACCCGGTTGGGTGGGCGCCTCGGGCGCCACGCCTTCGGTGCTCACTCGACGAGCCCGATGTCCTGGAGCACCACCTGGATCTCGGCGATGTTGCCCTCGAGGTAGGAGTCGAACTCGTCGCCGGCGAGGAAGGCGTCGTCCCAGCCCTTCTCCTCGAGCGTGGCCTGCCACGCCTCGGACTCCGCGAGCTCGGTGACGGCGGTGGTCAGCGCCTCCTTCTCGGCGTCGTCGATCGAGCCTGGGGCGACCACGCCGCGCCAGTTGGTCAGGACGACGTCGTAGCCGGCCTCGGTGAGGGTCGGCGCGTCCGGGAGGGCGTCGACGCGCTCGTCGCCGGAGACCGCGAGCGCCCGCAGCTCGCCCGCCTCTACCTGCTCGGCGTACTCGCTGATGCCGGAGATGCCCGCGTCGACGTTGTTGCCGAGCAGGGCAGCGAGGGACTCGCCGCCGCCGGAGTAGGCGACGTAGTTGAGGCTGCTCGCGATGTCCTCCGCGGGCATACCCGCGGCCTTGAGCAGCATGCCGGCGAGGATGTGGTCGGTGCCGCCGGCGGACCCGCCGGTGATGGCGACGTCCTTGCCGTTCTCCTCGATGTCGGCGACGAGGTCGTCGATGGTCTCGTACGGCGACTCCGCCGGGACCACTATGACCTCCTGCTCCTCGGTGAGGCGCGCGATCGGGGTGGTGTCCTCGATGCGGGCCTGGGACTGGTTGGTCTCGACGGCGCCCACCATGACCAGGCCCATCACCAGCAGGGTGTTCGGGTCGGAGGCGTTGGCGATGTTCGCCAGGCCGACGGTGCCGCCGGCGCCGTCGACGTTGGTGACCGTGGCGGTGCCGACCAGGCCCTCGTCCTGCAGGTCGGCCTGCATCGCGCGGCCGGTCTGGTCCCAGCCACCGCCCGGGCCCGCTGGGACCACGATGCTGAGCTCGTCGATGGCGGCGTCGCCACCGCCACCGCCGCTCGGCTCCAGGCTCGAACAGCCCGCCAGGGCCAGTGCCAGGACGATTCCGACGGGGGCAACCCCGGTCCGGATGATGCGCATGTCTCCTCCTTGAGCGGATGCGTGTACCCGGCCCGCTACGTCGCCGACACTCGGGTTCACCTGCGGCGGGAGTCTAGGAAGCGCCGCGCGCCGGAGCCGGGTTCTGGTCGCAACGAAGGTTGTGGTCGTTTAGGTCGCGCCGCGCGGCTACCGCACCGGCCGTCACCCGGTGCACACTGGCGTCCGTGAGAAGGGCAATGACGCTCCGGGCGCAGCTATTGGTGCTGCAGGTCGTCATCGTGCTCGTACTCGTGTGCACGACCGGGCTCGTGGCCTTCAACCTGCAGGAGCGCCAGCTCCGCGACGCCTACGTCGACCGGATGACCGGGGTGGCACAGTCGGTCGCGCGCCTGCCCGCCATCCACGACGCGTTCGACGACGAGGACCCGTCCGCCACGATCCAGCCGATCGCGGAGGTGATCCGTGAGGCGTCGGCCGTTACTTACGTGGTGGTCACGGACGAGCACGGCGTCCGCTACTCCCACCCCGACCCCGAGCAGATCGGGCAGCAGGTGTCGACCGATCCGTCGGTGCCGCTGTCCGGCCGGGTGTGGACGGGCACGCAGACCGGCACGCTCGGCACGTCGTGGCGCGTCAAGGTGCCCGTCTTCGGCGACGCCGCCGACGACGCCTCGCCCGCCCCCGTCATCGGCACCGCCAGCGTCGGGATCCTGGAGTCCGAGCTGCGCGCAGACCTGACCGACGACCGGGGCTGGCTGCTCGGCGCGCTCGCCGCCGCGACGGTCGTCGGCGTGCTGTGTGCAGCGTGGGTGACCCGCCTGGTCCGCCGCCGCATCTACCTGCTCGAGCCCGAGGACATCGCGACCCTGCTGGAGACCCAGGGCCTCACCGACGCCCTGCGCTCCCAGTCGCACGAGTTCGCCAACACCGTGCACGTCATCTCGGGGCTGCTGGAGCTGGGCCGCACCGAGGAGGCCGTCGCCTTCATCGAGCGGTCGGGGTACGGCGGGCTGCTCACCGCGTCCGCGGTCGCCCCGGGCGTGCGCTCACCCGAGCTCGCGGCGCTGCTCCTGGTCAAGGCGATCACGGCACGCGAACGCGGCGCGACGCTCGACGTCGACGACGCCTCCGAGCTCGACGCGCCGACCACCCCGGACGCCTCGTCGCTGCACACGGACGCCCTCGTCGTGCTCGGGAACCTGATCGACAACGCGGTCGACGCGACCGGCCCGGACGGGCGAGTCCGCGTGCTGCTCCGTTCGGACGGGGCGCACCTGCGCCTGCAGGTGGACGACGACGGCCCCGGCGTGCCCGCCAACCTGCACCACCAGGTGTTCAAGGCCGGGTTCTCCACGAAGGTGCCGGGCGACCGGGAGCACAGCCGAGGCATCGGCCTGGCCCTGGTCCGGCGCGTGGTGGACCGGCGCGACGGCGAGGTCGTCATCGGGACCGGCGACCTCGGCGGGGCGCGGGTGACCGTCGACCTGCCCGTACCGGCATCCGCCTCGGCGAGCCGATCGCGGGCCGGCGCGGGGGAACGCGTGGCCGTTGCGGGCGCTCGCGCAGCCGAGGCGGGCAACCACGCGGCCGGCGCGGGCACACACGCCGCCGGCGCGGGCAACCACGCGGCCGGCGCGGGCACACACGCCGCCGGCGCGCCCCGGGAGGCCGCCGGGACGGGTGTGACCGCGGTGACGCGGGCGGTTGCCGGACCCAGGGAGACGGGGCCGTGATCGCGAGGGCGAGTTCCGCCGTCGGGCACGGGACGGGCGGGGCCGACAACCGGGCGCGGACGCTGATCGTCGAGGACGATCCGGCCGTCGCCGTGGTGCACCGCGGCTTCGTGGAGAGCCATCCCCGGTTCGTCGTGGTGGGCGAGGCGCGGAACGGCGCGGACGCGCTGCGCCTCGCGTCCGCCCTGCGGCCCGACCTGGTGCTGCTGGACCTGCACCTGCCGGACATCGGCGGGCTCGACGTGCTCCAACGGCTCCGCCTGCTGCCCGGCCCGCCCGTCGACGTCGTCGCCACGACCGCAGCACGGGAGCTCGACAGCGTGCGGCAGGCAATGGCCGGGGGCGTGCTCGCCTACCTGGTCAAGCCGTTCACCTCCGCCGCCCTGCGCGAGCGGCTCGACGAGGTGTGGCAGCGGCGCGAGGACCTGCGCCGGGCCCAGGACACGCTCGACCAGGAGGAGGTGGACCAGCTCCTCGCCGGGCCACGCTCCGCCACGGACCGGCTGCCCAAGGGGCTCTCCGGCCGGAGCCGTGACCTGGTCCGGGAGGCGCTGGCCCGCCTGTGCGGGCTGGACACCGGGTCGGGCGTCCTCGGCGAGCCGGGCGCGGGTGGATCGGCGGGCGCGGGTGGGGCGGCGGGTGCAGGTGGTGCGGCGGGTGCAGGTGGGGCGGCAGTCCGGGACGCCTCGGCGGCCGAGGTCGCCGAAGCGGTCGGGATGTCGCGGGTCAGCGCCCGCCGGTACCTGGAGCACCTGGTGACCGAGGGATACGCGCAGGTCACGCCACGATACGGAGCAACGGGCCGCCCGGAGAACCGCTACCGCCCGGCGTGAGCCGCCGGCCGGTCGCGAAGTCCGCTTCGATCAAGCACTTACGCAGGCATCCGGCGCTAAAAGCATGCGCAAGTGCTTGATCGAAGCGGACCTCGCGCGAGCCTCCGCGAGCCACCCGCACGTCAGACCGGGGCGGTGAGGGGGTCCGGGGTGGGGTGGATCGGGCCCGTCGCCGTCTCGTAGGAGAAGCCCTCCCGGACCCAGTACTCGAAGCCGCCGATCATCTCCTTGACGTCGTAGCCGAGCTTCGCGAACTCGAGGGCCGCCTTGGTCGCCCCGTTGCAGGCCGGGCCCCAGCAGTACACGACGACGGGCCGCTCCCGGTCGATCGTCTGCTCAGCGCGCAGGCGCACCTTGCCGCCGGGCAGGTGCACCGCGCCGGGGATGTGGCCCTGGTCCCAGCAGTCCGGCGACCGGACGTCGACCAGGGTGAACGGGCTGCCCGCGGCGAGCGCGGCGTGGACGTCGCTGACGTCGGTCTCGAAGGCGAGCCGCCCGGCGAAGTGCGCGACGGCGGCGGAGGTGTCCAGGGAGGTCGTCATGGCCAGATTCTGCGGACGCCACGCGCGCCGGGACAAGGGTCCGGACGCGCACTGTTTCTGAAGTGTCCGTAAGGCGCGCTACTCCGAGCGCCTGGGAGAGTCCACACACTCGGGCTGTGTTGCCGACAGTAGACAACGTCTACTCTCGGCAACACAGCCCCAGGAGTACCTGTTTTCCCCCGGGTCGGACCGACGCCCGGAACTACAGCCCGGCGCGTTACGCCGCCGGGCGGGCCGTCACACGGTCTGCAGCAGCCGGGGGTGCTGCGCCTCCACCACGTTCGGGTGCGCGCGCAGCCGGCTCTTGAGCCAGTTGTCGCCGAACACCGCGTGCAGCGGGTTGGCCGGGTCCCGGGTCACGCCGGGCGCGTCGGCGGCGAGCGCGGGCGGCAGGTCGATCGTCGGGATCGTCGCGTCGAGCGCGGGCCCGTGGAAGTACGGGATCGAGATGCGCTCGGTGCCCGGCGCCGGGGAGACCACACGGTGCAGGGTCGCCTTGAGGTAGCCGTCGGTCGCGATCTCGAGCAGCTCGCCGATGTTCACGACGAACGCGCCGGCGGGCGGGACGACGTCGAGCCACTCGCCGTCCTTCTCGACCTGCAGGCCCGCCTTGCCGTCCTCGACCGAGAGCAGCGTGAGCACGCCCAGGTCCTTGTGCGCGCCGACGCCCTGCGCGGGCGTGGCCGCCGCGACGCCCGGGTAGCGGGCGATCTTCAGGTGCGGCGAGGGCCGCTCGAACACGGCGTCGAACGTGTCCGACGGCGCCCCGAGCGCCTCCGCCCACGCCCGCAGCAGGCGCGTGGCGACGCCGTCGAGCCGCTCCAGCCACTCCTCGGCCACCTCACGGAGCGCGGGGAGGGACTCGGGCCACAGGTTCGGGCCCTCCAGGATCCAGTGGTCGGGGGTGCCGGGCTCGATCGGTACCGCCGGCCGCTCGGCCCCGATGTCGATCTGTTCGCGCTGGTCGACGCGGCCGAGCGTGCGCTCGCCACCCATGCGCGTCCAGCCGCGGAAGTGCGGGCTGTTGACGTTCTCGATCGCGCGCTTCTGCTCCTCGGGGAGCGCGAAGAACTCCCGGGCCGTGGCGTAGGCGCGGTCGATCAGGTCGCGCGGGACGCCGTGGCCGACCAGCGAGAAGAAGCCGACCTCGTGCGTGGCGCGCCGCAGCTCGTCGCGGAAACGCGCCTGGTCGTCGGGGTCGCCGTCGAGCAGCGAGAGGTCCAGTACGGGGATGCCGGGCATGAGAAGGGTCCTTTCGATGGGTGCCGGGTGGGTACGCCGACGGCGGCGGCCCTGGCATCCGTCGATGAGCTCCGCCCGGCACTCCCGGCCGCCAGGAAAGGGCGTGCGAGGGAGGCCGACGCGTGCACAGGGATGCGATGTGAGCGGGGGCTGCTGTCGGCGGCGCGAGGAACCGCGCCAAGGGGGTCGCCTTGTCGGCGACCGCTCAGCGGCGACAGCAGGTACAGAGGAAGGTGCTCACGATGTGAGACACGTTAGCATCCCGAACGGGAGCAGCACAGGCCGGGTCCCGGTCAGCTCGGCACACCGGTCAGCTCGGCACCGGTCAGCTCGGCACCGGTCAGCTCGGCACCGGTCAGTCCGGCACACCGGTCAGTCCGTCACGACCTCGCGCAGGAACCGCACGACCCTTCGTGCACGGAACATCAGCGCGTAGCCGATCGCGATCACGTGGCCCACGACGCGCATCGTCTCGTTCACGGCGCCTTCGAGCAGCGTGTCCTCGTCGTCGATCACGCCGTCCCGGGCCGAGCGCAGGCTCAGGATCTTGGCCCGGTCCTCCGGGCCCAGGCCCTCCAGCAGCTTCGGCACCGCCGACATCGACTGTGCGAACGGCGCGTTGCGGTCGAGCACGGGCTTGATGATGTCCTCGGGCTCGAGGAACTTCCCGGCGATGATCACGACGGCGACGATCGAGCGGCGTCGCGCGTACTCCGCGAGCACCGCGCCCGCGCCTGCGGACGCGCCCATGAGCGCCACCCGTTCGCCCCGCTGCTCGAACCGCTCGACCATCGCGTCGAGCCGGTCCAGCCGATCCTGGAAGGACGCGTCCGACGACCAGCGGACGCGGAACATGGTGGTGCGCACCCCGAGGGCGCGCCACGTGCGCAGCGCCTCCCGCTGGAGGTGCACCACGGGCGGTATCCGATCGCCGAGCCCGGGTACGAAAATCACGCGGATCGGCGGCTTCCCGGTGCGCGTTCCCGCGGCGCCCGGGACGCCATCGGCTCCCGTGGCGACTGGAACACCGCCGGATCCCGTCGCGGCCGGAACACCGCCGGCTCCCGTCGCGGCCGGAACACCGCCGGATCCCGTCGCGGCCGGAACACCGGTGGCTCCCGTGACGCTTGAGGCACCGCCGTCGGGCGCCGGGAGGTCGCTGTTGCCGCTGGTCGTGTGCTCGCTCATGTCGCGCAGGAGGCTACACCGGCGCACGGGTCAGGAACGCTCGGACCTGTCAGACCCTCAGGTCGCTCGGGCGACCCGAGGGTCTTACACGTGGCTCAGCAGACCTGGCTCAGCGGACGCCGTAGGCGTCGATCACCGTCTGCTTGATCGTGGCGCCCGCCCTGTCCTTCGCCTCGACGCGGAGCGAGACGTGCTCCGTACCCGCGGGGGCGCGGACGTCCCCTGCGAACGTCCCGTCGGGCCCGGTGGTCAGGGGCGTGCGGTGCCAGGTGGCGCCGTCGTCCGCAGACCACCACAGGCGAGCGGACGTGACCTTGCCGGACTCGGCGCCGGCCTGGTGTCCCGCGGACAGCGTGACCCTGGTGCTCCGCGGCGCGGAGTTCGTCAGGTCGACGCCCCCTACGCGATAGGCGACGTCGAGCGCGGGCACGACGACGGGCTCGCCCGGCGTGCCGCCGGGCTCGGCGTGGAACGTCCACTCCGTGCGCACGCTGGTGGACCGGTTCCACCAGGACGCCTCTCGCGCGGCGTCGAGCACTACGCGATGGTCCGCGCCGCCGTCGGGCAGGGTGACCCGGGCGTTCGACGACTTCCTGTCGGCGACGAGGGCGCCGTCCTGCCAGACGCGCAGGCGGGTGCTGTCGGAGCCGAAGGACGCGAACGGATGCCGGTCGGAGTCGCTCCAGGGCACAAGATCGAGGGTGAGCCTGTTCCTGGCCGTGGTCATCGCGCCGGCGCCGAGCCGCGTGCCCAGCACTGCCCCGCCCACGGTCGTCCGGGCCTGCTCACCCGGGGCGTAGGTGCGGGGCTCGCCACGGAAGAAGCCCTGCTGCGGCTCCTCGGTCGAGCCCGAGTACACCTCGTGGCCCCAGGCGACGCCGTTCGCGCTCACGTACTCCGTGCGCTGGCCGGGCGCCGCGACCGGGCCCGCGACGGCCGAACCCCAGAGGTCGCCGGGGGCGAAACCGACCCGCGAGCTCTCCGCCAGGTGATCGGGCCCCAGAGCGGCATAGCCGGTCCTGATCGCCGCCGTGTTCCGGGCCGTCGCGCGGAACGCGAAGGTCTTCATCACGTCCTGCGTGTACAGGAGGTCGTACGTGTACGACGGCGCCCGGCCGCCCGTGGCTGGTCCCGCCAGGATGAAGTGGGCCTGCAGGTCGTGCGTGCCGACCGCCACGGGGGCTGCCGTCGGCGTCGCGTAGACGTCAGCGTCACCGGTGACCACGAGGCCGAAGCCGTACGGCTCACCGTCCCCCGCGGTCCGGGTGTCGTCCAGCGCGAGCCACTGCAGGTCCGCGGGGCGCTGAGTGGTCACGGACAGCTCCCGTGCCTTGCGGGCGTCGAGCACCACCGTGGTGTCGTCCGCCACCTCGATCTCCGGGCGAAGCACCGCCGTGGCCTCGGAGACGACAAACGCCTCGTCCGTCGTCCAGAGGAACCCGGTGACCGAGTACCTGCCCGGCGGCACCCGCAGGTCCCGTCCGTCCGCGCCGACCTCCAGGTGCTCGCTGAACAGCGTCGGGTCGTCGACGTTCACCACACGGACGCTGGACACGCCCGTGTGCGGCTTCCCGTCGCGACCGACCGCCCGGAGGTTCAGATCAGCGAGGTCCGGCTCCTTGTAGTAGCCGAGCGCGGTACGGACCTCCCGGCCGTCGGGGTCGGTGGCCGTGACCGCGCCGGAGTAGCGGCGCTCGATGTCACCGACGGTCCGGTCGACAGTGACCTTGACCTTCGCGGCGCCATGGGCCGGGACGGTCAGCGTGGTCGAGCCGAGCCGGACGGCGCCGTCCGGCAGGGGCCTGCCGCCCTGGCCGGTCGCCTCGACGGCGAGATCGAGGGTGACCGCGGCGTCGGTGGCGTTCTTGTAGGTAAGGGTCCGGGTCGCGGTTCCCTGCTGCGGGTACTCCAGCGCGCCGAAGGACAGCGAGGCGGGCACCGGCGTGACCGGGAGCTCCAGGGCGGCGGGCAGGTAGACGCGCCCCGCGCCCTCGTCGAACACGCTCCCGCTGGTGTGCTGGGCCGAGCCCATCAGGATCGCCTTGAGCTGCCGCCCGGTCAGCTCGGGACGGGCCTGCTTGAGGACCGCGGCGGCCCCGGCGACGTGCGGGGCGGCCATCGAGGTGCCGCTCCAGGAGACGTACTCCCCCTCGCCGGAGCCCTCGTTCGTGCCGGCGGCGCGCGCCGCGACGATCTCGACGCCCGGCGCGGTGACGTCGGGCTTGATCGCGTAGTCGCCGCCGCGGGGCCCGCGGCTGGAGAAGGCCGCGACCTCGTCGGCGTCGTCCACGGCACCGACGGTCAGGCCGGAGCTCGCGGACCCGGGGGTGGAGACCGTCCCGTACTCGCCCGCGTTGCCCGCCGCGACGACGAACAGCGTCCCGTACCGGGCGCTCAGCGTGTCGAGCGCCACCGAGGCCGGGTCGGTGCCGTCGGTGTAGTGCTCCGCCTCGCCGAGGCTCATGTTCACGACGTCGGCGCCCTGCTCGGCGGCCCACTCCATGCCGTCGATGATCGACGACATCTCGCCGCCGCCGGACTCGTCGAGCACCTTGCCGACCAGCAGGTCGGCACCTGGTGCCACGCCGCGGTTGGTCCCGCCCGACGCGTCGCCCGAACCCAGGACGATCGACGCCACGTGCGTGCCGTGGCCGTAGTGGTCCTCGGTGTTCCCGCTGCCGGTGAAGTCCCGGGCACCGACCACCGCGTCGTCCAGGTCCGGGTGGGTCGAGTCGACACCCGAGTCGAGCACGGCGACGGTCACGCCGTCGCCGGTGTATCCCGACTCCCAGGCGGCCGGAGCGCCGATCTGCGGCATCGAGTCCGCGTCGAGCGCCCGGACGGGGGCGTCCAGCCAGACCTTCACGTCCGGCACCGTGCCCGAGGCAGAGCGGGCCGAGGCCTGCGGCGCCCGCAGGGCCCCGAGCAGTGCGGCGGCCCCGTCCCGGTCCAGGTCCGCTGAGATCGCCCCGGCCGACTCGAGCGTCCGCTCAGGCTCCAGACCCAGCGCCGCCCAGTCCGAGGTGGAGGTTGCAGACCGGGCCGCTCCGGCCGCTGTCTCCTGGACGATGACCGGCACCGTGCCCCGGCGAGGATCGCCGTACCCGGCGGCGACCAGGCCCGTGACGTCGAACAGTGCCTGGTCCAGGCGATCAGGGACGAGCCCGGCGACGTCGGCCGGGATCACGTGCAGGCGGTCGCCCTCGGTGAGCCGCTGGAACCCGATCCCCTCCCGGCCCGCACCGGGCTCGACCGTGACGGACCTGCGCCCGTCGGCGTACTGCGTGAGCGAGACCTGGTCGCCCGTGATCAGGGTGACGGTCGAGGTGCCCGAGAGCTCGGCAGCCACCGCCCCCGGGGCGGCATCGCCGTCGTCCCGGCCCGCCGCGTCGGACCCGAGTGACCACGCTGGTATGCCCGCACCCAGCGCGATCGCCACGGCGATCGCGGCTGCTGCCGCACCTGCTCTGGCGCGCATCTGCTGTCTCCTTCGTGAGGAAGCCGGCGGCATGGTGCCGCCTCACGGGGACTGACGCTCGGACTCTCGAGAAGGTTGGGCAGAACGGCGGACTCGCTCGGCATTCTGGCTGGTCAGCGAAGTGGCACGGGGGGCTGACGTCGGACGCGCCGCCCGCAGGGTCAGACCCTCAGGTCGCTCGGGCGACCTGAGGGTCTGACACATGGCTCGGCGGACTGGGCTCAGCAGATGGGGCTCAGCGGACGCCGTAGGCGTCGATCACCGTCTGCTTGATCGTGGCGCCCGCCTTGTCCTTCGCCTCGACGCGGAGCGAGACCTGCTCCGTGCCCGCCGGGACGCGCAGGTCGGCGGTGTAGACGCCGTCGCCCGTCCGGTTCAGCGTCGCCTTGCGCCAGGTGGCGCCGTCGTCAGGCGACCACCAGAGGCGGGTCTCGACGATCTTGCTGCCGGTGGTGCCGGGCTGGTGGCGGACGGTCAGGGTGGCCTTGGTACGCGCCGGTGCCTTGTTGGCCAGGTCCATGCCGGCGACGGCGAAGCCGACGTCGAGCACGGGCAGGTCGACCGGCTCCTCCGCGGAACCACCGGGCTTGGCGTGGAAGGTCCACTCCGTGCTCACCCTCGTGGACCGGTTCCACCAGGAGGTGTCCCGTACCGCGTCCAGGGCGACGCGGTAGTCGGCGCCCTCTGCAGGGACGGGGACGTCCGCCCAGAAGTCCTCGACGTCCGCCACCTGGGTGCCGTCCTGCCACACCCGCAGGTGCTCGGACACCCCGTATGCCGAGGACTGGTGCCCCTCGGCGTCTGTCCACCCCGCGATGTTCAGGGCGAGCAGGTCACCCTGGGTCTCGAACACACGGTCCGCGCGGACCTGGGTGTTGAGCACTGCCCCTCCGTATGTCTCCGCGTCTTCCTCACCCCCCGTGTAGATGCGGTTCTCACTGTTGAACAGCACGGTGTCCGAGCCGTCGGCCGGTTCGATGTCGAGGAAGCTTCTCCAGCTCACGTCCGCGCTGAGGTACTCGGTGCGGACGCTGCCCGTGGTGGCCGGGCGGGGATACCCCGGCTTGTAGATCCACCACTTGTCCTCCAGCTCCCCGAACCAGCCGCTCTGCACGACGGCGCCGTCGCCGAGATCGGCGTAGCCGGCCCGGACCGCCGCGGTGTTCTCCGAGGTCGCCGCGAAGTCGACGGTCTCGACGCCGTCCTGTGCGTACAGGAGGTCGTACGTGTACGCGGGGGCCTCGTCGCCGGTGGTGGGCGCCGCCAGCGCAAACCCGGTGCTGAAGTCCAGGCCGCCCTCGGTGACCGGGGCGGTCGGCGTCGCGTACACCTCGGCCGTCCCGGGAACTATGGCGCCGAACCCGTTGAGCTGCTCGTAGGGCTCGTCGGTCCGGTCGACGCCGAGGGAGATCTGCTGCAGGTCCGCCGGCCGCTGAGTGGTGACCGTTACCGGTTCGCCGTCGCCGGCGTCGAGGACCGCTGTGGTGTCCGCGGTGACCTCGACCTCGGGTTCGACGGCCGCCGTCAGCTCGGTGATCGCGCCTTCGGCGTCCTCGTCCCACAGCTTGCCGGCCACCGAGTAGGTCCCGACCGGGACACGCACGGTCTGCGTGCCGCCCTCGAGCTGGACGAACTCGTTGAAGCGCGTGCCGTCGTCGACGTTCATCACGCCGACCGACGCCTCGCCGTCGTACGTCGCGCCGTCCCGGCCGAGGACCTCGACAGTCAGGTCGTAGAGCTCCGGCTCCTTGTCCCAGCCGAGGGTCGTGCGGATCTCGCCGCCGCCAGGGGTCGTCGCGACGACGGCGCCGGACACCCGGCCGGCAGCGCCCGCCGCGGTGTCCACGGTGAGGTCCACGGTGGCGGTGCCCTGCGCGGGCACGGTCACCGAGGCCGCCGAGAGCGCTGCCGCACCGGCCGGCAGCGGTTCGCCGTCGGGGCCGGTCGCGTCGAGCGCGAGGTCGAGCGTGACGTCCGCGTCCGTCGGGTTCTCGTACGTGAGGGTCCGCGTCTCCGAGCCCGACTGCGGGTACTCGAAGGTGCCGAAGGAGAGCGACGACGGCGAGGCCTCGACCCGCTGCTCCAGGGCTGTCGGCAGGTAGACGCGGCCGGCGCCCTCCTCCCACACCGACCCGGAGGTGTGCTGGGCCGAGCCCATGAGGATCGACTTGAGCTCCTGACCGGTGAGCTCAGGCCGGGCCTGCTTGAGCACGGCCGCTGCGCCCGCGACGTGCGGGGCCGCCATCGACGTCCCCGAGGCGGCGACGTGATACTCGTCGACGACCGTGTCCATCGCCGTCCCTGCCGCTCGGGCCGCGACGATGGCGTCGCCGGGAGCGGTCACGTCCGGCTTGAGGGCGTTGTCCCCGCCGCGCGGTCCGCGGCTCGAGAACCAGGTGACCTCGTCGGCGTCGTCCACGGCGCCAACGGTCAGCGCGGCGTCGGCGGATCCCGGGGAGGTCACGGTCCCGTTGCCGAGCTCCCCGTCGTTTCCGGCGGAGATGACGAAGAGCGTGTCGTACTGGGCGCTCAGCGTGTTCACGGCCAGGGACGCGGGGTCCGTGCCGTCGCTGTAGTTCCCGGACTCGCCGAGGCTCAGGTTGACGACGTCGGCGCCCTCACCCGCGGCCCACTCCATCCCGTCGATCACCCACGACATCTCGCCGTAGCCGTCGTTGTCCAGGACCTTGCCGACCAGAAGATCGGCGCCCGGAGCCACCCCGCGGTTCACGCCGTCGGACGCATCACCCGAGCCGAGCGCGATGGAGGCGACGTGCGTGCCGTGGCCGAAGCCGTCGGCCGTGTTCCCGGTACCGGTGAAGTCCCGCGACCCGACCGTCACGTCGTCGAGGTCGGGGTGCGTGGTGTCCACGCCCGTGTCCAGGACCGCCACCGTGACGCCCTCGCCGGTGTAACCGGCGGCCCAGGCTTCGGGCGCGCCGATCTGGGGCGTCGAGTCCGCGTCGAGCGCCTGGACGGGCGCGTCGAGCCAGACCTTGACGCCGGACGCCGCGGCGGTCGCCGCGCGCGCGTCCGGTGCCGGGGCCTGGAGGGCCGCCAGCAGGTCGCCTGCCGCGGCGCGGTCGAGGTCCGCGGCGACGGCGTCGACGGACTCCAGCTTGCGTTCGGGTTCGATACCCAGGTCGGCCCAGTCGGGTTCGGCCGACGCCGCCCGCGTGCCCTTCGTCGCCTCGCCGGAGGCGGCATTCGCCTGGACGATGACGGGGACGGTGCCCTGATGGGACTCGTGGTAGCCGGCGTCCACCAGGCGCGTGACGTCGAACAGCGCCCGGTCGAGGCGGTCCGGGACCAGGTCGGCGACGTCCGTCGGGATGACGTAGAGCCGGTCGTTCACGGTCTGCTGGAGGAAGCCGACGCCCTCGCGACCCGCCCCGCGCTCGATGGTGACGCCCCTCGGGCCGTCCGCGGACCGCGTGAAGGTGACCCGGTCGCCCGTGATCAGGGTGACTGTTGCGGAGGTGGACCCGGTCGTGGCGGATGTCGGGGCCGCGGACGTCGAGGCCGGGGGCGGGCTCCCGGGCCCGGCGGCCGAAGCCGCCGTCCCTCCGCCCACCAGGACTGCGGCGAGCACCGCTGCTGCACCTGCTCTGGCACGCATCTACTGTCTCCTTCGCGAGGAATGGGCGGCATGTGCCGTCCGCAGTAGAGACGCACGGGGAGGGCGAGGTCGTTGCACTTAACGCCCGTCAGAAACTCCCGGACGTGTCAGGCCCGCAGGTCACCCGGGTGACCTGCGGGTCTGACACGTTGCTCAGCGGACCAGGCTCAGCAGATGGGGCTCAGCGGACGCCGTAGGCGCGGATCACTGTCTGCTTGATCGTGGCGCCCGCCTTGTCCTTCGCCTCGACGCGGAGCGAGACGTGCTCCGTACCCGCCGGAACGCGCAGGTCGGCGGTGTACGCGCCGGTGCCGGTCCGGCGCAGCGTCGCCTTGCGCCAGGTGGCGCCGTCGTCGGGCGACCACCAGAAGCGAGCGTCGACGATCTTGCTGCCCGTGGTGCCGGCCTGATGGCCGACGATCACCGTGGCGGTGGTCCGCTTCGGGGCCTCGTTGGCCAGGTCCATGCCGTCGACGTCGAAGGCGACGTCGAGCACCGGCAGCTCGACCGACTCGTCCTCGGAGCCCCCGGGCTCGGCGTGGACCGTCCACTCCGTGCTCACCCGCGTGGACCGGTTCCACCAGGGGGCGTCCCGTACCCCGTCCAGGACGACGCGGTAGTCGGCGCCCTGGGCGGGGATGGGGACGCCCAGCCAGATGTCGTCGGCGTCCACCTCGGTGCCGTCCTGCCACACCCGCAGGTTCTCAAAGTCTCCGGACGACGTGATTCCATGCCGGTCGGCGTCGGTCCACGCCCCGATGTTCACGACGAGCCGGTCGCCCTGGACATCGAAGGTGTTGTGCTCCGTGAGCTGGGTATTGAGCACCGCCCCACCCAGCGTGTCGGCGGCCGCTTCACCCAGCGGATAGGCACGGAAGTCGCCGTTGATGGACATGTCTTCCGAGCCGTCACGGACGCTGAGCGACGCGCTGTTGATCCAGTTCACGTCGTTCGCGGTGACGTATTCGGTGCGGGTAGCACCGGGTTCGACCGGCCGCGAGTACCCGGGCCAGAAGATCCACTCCTTGTCGGCCAGCACGCCGAACCGGGCACTCGACATGTCGACACCGGGACCAAGGTCGGCGTAGCCGACGGTGACCGCCGTCGTGTTCTCGGACGTCGCCGCGAACGCGAGCGTCTCCACGGCCTCCTCCTGGAAGTGCATGAGGTCGTACGTGTACGCGGGCGCCTCGTCGGCGGCGGTGGGCGCCGCCAGCGCGAACGCCGCGCCGAAGCCGAAGCTGCCCTCGGTGACCGGCTCGGTCGGCGTCGCGTACACGTCGGCGTCGCCGGGGATGGTGGCGCCGAATCCGCTGATCCACGTCTGGGGCTCGTCCTGCCGAAAGACGTCGAGATAGACCTGATCCCGGTCCGCCGGCCGCTCGGTGGTCACCGAGACCGGCTCGCCCGCGGTCGCGTCGAGAACCACCGTGGTGTCGCTCGTGACCTCGATCTGCGGCTCCATCACCTCCGTAAGCTCGGTGATCGCGCCCTCGGCGTCCCCGTCCCACAGCTTGCCCGTCACCGAGTAGGTGCCTGCCGGGACGCGTCCGGTCCACGTCCCGTTCTCGAGCTCGCCGAACTCGCTGAACAGCGTGCCGTCGTCGACGTTCGTCACGTTCACCAGGGCTCCGCCGTCATGCCGCGCGCCGTCCCGCCCGATGCCCTCGACCGTCAGGTCGTAGCGCTCCGACTCCTTGTACCAGCCGAGGGTCGTGCGGACCACGCCGCCGTCGGCGGTGGTCGCGATCACGGCGCCGGAGGCGCGTCCCGGAGTGCCCGATGTGGTGTCCACCGTGACGTCCACGGCGGCAGTGCCGTGCGCGGGCACGGTCACGGTCGCCGCCGAGAGCGCGGCCGCATCGGCCGGCAGCGGTTCGCCGTCCGGGTCGGTGGCGTCGACCGCGAGGTCGAGCGTGACATCAGCGTCTGTCGGGTTCTCGTAGGTGAGGGTGCGCGTCTCGGAGCCCGTCTGCGGGTACGCGAGCACGCCGAAAGAGAGCGACGACGGCGAGGCCGCGACCTGCTGGTCCAGCGCGGCCGGCAGGTAGATGCGCCCGGCGCCCTCGTCCCAGACCGTCCCGGAGGTGTGCTGGGCCGAGCCCATGAGGATCGACTTGAGCTCCTGGCCAGTGAGCTCCGGCCGGGCCTGCTTGAGCACGGCCGCGGCACCCGCAACGTGCGGCGCCGCCATCGAGGTGCCAGAAACGGCGACGTGGTAGTCGTCCACGACCGTGCCCAGCTCCGTCCCGGCCCCGCGGGCAGCGACGATCTCGTCACCAGGGGCGGTCACGTCCGGCTTGAGGGCGTAGTCCCCGCCGCGCGGGCCACGGCTCGAGAACCAGGTGACGTCGTCGGCGTCATCCACCGCACCGACGGTCAGCGCCGCGTCGGCGGCCCCGGGGGCACTTACCGTCCCGTACTCCCCGTCGTTGCCCGCGGAGATGACGAACAGCGTGCCGTGCTCCGCGCTCAGCGCGTTCACGGCCAGCGATCCGGGGTCCGTACCGTCGCTGTAGTTCCCGCGTTCGCCGAGGCTGAGGTTGACGATGTCGGCCCCCTGGCCGGCGGCCCACTCCATCCCGTCGATCACCCAGGACGTCTCGCCGTAGCCGTCGTCGTCCAGGACCTTGCCGACCAGAAGATCGGCGCCCGGAGCCACCCCGCGGTTCACGCCGTCGGACGCGTCGCCCGAGCCGAGCGCGATGGAGGCGACGTGCGTGCCGTGCCCGACGCGGTCCGACGTGCTCCCCGAACCGGTGAAGTCCTGCGACCCGACCATCACGTCGTCCAGGTCCGGATGCGTCGTGTCCACGCCGGTGTCGAGGACCGCCACTGTGACGCCCTCACCCGTGTACCCGGCGGCCCACGCCTCCGGCGCGCCGATCTGAGGCGTCGAGTCCGCGTCGAGCGCCCGGACCGGAGCGTCCAGCCAGACCTTGAGGTCGGGCGGCGTGTCCGCCGTCGTCCGGGCGTCAGCGCGCGGCTCGTGGAGGGCCGCCAGCAGGTCGGCCGCCGCGTCGCGGTCGAGGTCCGCCGCCACGGCGTCGACGGACTCCAGCTTGCGTTCCGGCTCGATACCCAGGCCTGCCCAGTCGGGCTCGGCCGACGCCGCCCGCCTGGCCGGCGCCTTCGCGCCGGAGGCGGTGATCGTCTGGACGATGACGGGGACGGTGCCCTGATGGGACTCCTCGTAGCCGGCCTCGGCCAGGCCCGCGACGTCGAACAGCGCCCGATCGAGGCGATCGGGGACCAGGTCGGCCACGTCCGTGGGGATCACGTACAGGCGATCGTTCTCGACCAGCTGGAGGAAGCCGACCCCCTCGCGGCCCTCCCCGGGCTCGATGCCGGTCAGCAGGGGGTGGCCGTCCGCGGTCCGCGTGAGCGTCACCCGGTCGCCCGTGATCAGCGTGACTGTCGCGGGACCAGCTCCCATCGTGGCGGACGCCGAGGTCGCGGCGGACTGTGAAGTCCCGGCGGACGCCGAGAGCCCCGGCGGGCTCGCCGGGACCGCGACCGAGGCCGCCGTCCCACCGCCCACCAAGACCGCGGCGAGCACCGCCGCTGCACCTGTTCTGGCACGCATCTGCTGTCTCCTTCGCGAGGTATGGGCGGCGTGTGCCGCCCGCAGCAGGGCAGACGAACGAAGAGGGCAGGGGGTTGGGCAGCGCGCGGAAGCGTCGGACCCGCAGGTCACCCGGGTGACCTGCGGGTCTGGGTCTCCGACCAGGTCAGCGCGCGAGCTGCGGGGTCGCCTCGCGGAGACGGCGCGTGTACTCGTGCTGCGGGTCGTCGTAGACCTGAGCGGTCGGGCCCTGCTCCACGATCAGGCCGTCGCGCATCACCGCGACGTGGTCGCAGACGTGCCGCACCACGCCCAGGTCGTGCGACACGAGCAGCAGCGTCAGGGCGTGCTCGTCCGCGAGCCGCGCGAGCAGGTCCAGCACCTGCCGCCGCACGGAGACGTCGAGCGCGCTGACCGGCTCGTCCGCCACGAGGATGCGCGGCCGGCACACCAGGGCCCGCGCGATCGCTATGCGCTGCCGCTGCCCGCCCGAGAACTGGTGCGGGTACCGCTCGGTCGCGTCGAGCGGCAGCCCGACGGCGTCCAGCATCTCGCGCACCGCGTCGCGCCGGGCGGACGCCGTCCGGGGGCCGCCGTCACGGACGTTCGCCGGGTTCAGGAGCGGCTCCGCGACGATGTCGCCGACGGTCATCCTCGGATCGAGCGAGCCGTACGGGTCCTGGAACACGAGCTGCAGGGCGGCGCGCAGGTCGCCCAGCCCGGGCGACGCCGTCGGCCCGCCCGCACCGCGCGCGCTACTCGCGCCTCGTGCGCCGCCCGCACCGCGTGCGCCGCCCGCACGGCGTGGGCCGCGTGCAATTCGTGCGCCGCCCGCACCGCGTGCGCCGGACGGCGGGCCGCTGAACGCCGCGCTCAGGTCCACGCCCGCACTCGTGACCCGGCCCGACGTCGCGCGATCCAGCCCAGCCACGATCCGCAGCAGCGTCGACTTGCCGGACCCGGACTCCCCGACGATCCCGAACCGCTGCCCCTCCTGAACCTCCAGTGAGACCCCCCGCAGCGCCTGCACCGTCGACCCCCGCCCGCGATAGCTGCGGCTCATATCCTCAACCTGGATGACAGGTTTGACCATGCGGTTGCTACGGGATCCGGCGTCAGATCCCGTAGCAACCGCATGGTCAAACATGGGCTGCGCCGTCGCCTCCGCGCGCCCCGCCAAGGGTTCGAGGGTCGACGCAGCAAGCAGCCGCTTCGTGTAGTCGTGCCGCGGGTTCGCGAAGACGTCGGCGACCGGGCCCTCCTCGACCACCACGCCGTCGAGCAGCACCACGACCCGCTCACAGACCTGGGACACCACGGCGAGGTCGTGCGTGATGAACAGCAGGCCGGCGCCCCGATCGCGGACCAGCCGCACCATGAGGTCCAGCACCTGCCGCTGCACGGTGACGTCGAGGGCGGTGGTCGGCTCGTCCGCCACCAGCACCGCCGGGTCGTTGGCCAGCGCCATCGCCAGCACCACCCGCTGCCGCTGCCCGCCCGAGAGCTCGTGCGGGTACCGGCGGGCGGCGCCGTCCGGCAGGCCGACCTCGGCCAGCAGGTCCGCGGCCCGCTGCGTCGCCGCCCGGCGTGTGGCCCCGTGCACCGTCATGGTCTCCGCGACCTGGCGGCCGACGCGCAGCAGCGGGTTCAGGGCCGTCATCGGCTCCTGGAACACCATCGAGATCTCCCGGCCACGCAGCCGGGCCAGGGCCCGCTCGCCCCGGTCCAGGAGGTTCCCCTCCGCCCCGGCGAGGCCGACGTGCCCGGTGGCCGCGACGCCGTCGGGCAGCAGGCCGAGCGCGACGAGGGCGGTCATGGTCTTGCCCGAGCCGGACTCGCCGATCAGGCCCACCCGCTCGCCCGCGGCGATGCTCAGGGAGACGTCGTCCAGGAGGGTGCGGCCGCCTGCGGTGCGGACGGTGAGGTCCCGCAGGTCGAGGGCCGGGGTGTCGACGGGCTCGACCGAGGGGGACGGCTCGACCGACAGGGAGTGGGACGTCCCGGCCTCCGCCGTCGGGCCGATGCCGGCGAGCCGCGGGTCGAAGACGTCCCGCAACCCGTCGCCCAGCAGGTTGAACCCGAGCACCGCCACCGCGACCGCGACGCCCGGCACGATCGCGAGGTGGTCGGCGGTGCCGAGGAACTGCTGCGACTCCTGCAGCATGCGGCCCCACGACGGCGTCGGCGGGGGCGTGCCCAGGCCGAGGAAGGACAGCCCGGCCTCGGCGAGCACGGCGATCGCGAAGTTCACCGAGCACTGCACCAGCACGGTGCCGGCGATGTTGGGCAGCACGTGCCGCGCCGCGATCGCAAGCTCCCCGCGGTTCGCCGCGCGGGCGGCGAGCACGTAGTCGGACCGCATCACCTGCAGGGTCCCGCTTCGCGCCACGCGTGCGAAGGCCGGGATCGAGCCGATGCCGAGCGCAACCATCGCCGTCACCGTCCCCGCGCCGTAGACCGCGCCCAGCACGATCGCCAGCAGCAGGCCGGGGAACGCCAGCAGAATGTCGCTGCCCCGCATGAGGAGCGCGCCGAGCCGGCCGCCGCGCATCCCCGCGAGCACGCCGAGCGGCACGCCCGCGACCGCGGCTATCCCTACCGCCACCAGCCCCACCAGCAACGTGATCTGCGCACCGGCCATGACCTGCGAGAACACGTCGCGGCCGAACCGGTCGGTGCCGAACCAGTGCTCGGCGCCCGGCGGCAGGAGGCGCTCGGCACCGGCGTGCTCCGGGTCGTACGGGGTCCAGACGAGCGACACCAGGGCCGTGACCACGACCAGCCCCACCAGCCCCGCACCGATGACAAGCTGGGGGTGCGGGCCCGGGCGTCGGCGGGTTCCGCCGGCCGGCCCGAGGTCGGGCAGCGGCTGCGCGGCGCCGTCGGCGGACCCGGTGGTGACCGTGGCCGGGCCGGTCATGACGCCCTCCTCAGCCGGGGGTCCAGCAGCGTGTACGCGAGGTCGACCAGGAAGTTCAGCAGCACCACCAGCACGACGAGCACCGCCACTATCGACTGCACGGCGAGCAGGTCGCGGTTGCCCACCGAGTCCAGCAGGAGGCTGCCGAGGCCGGGCACGGCGAAGACCCGCTCGATCACGACGGCGCCGATCAGCATGGACGCGATCTGCACGCCCACCACCGTCACGATCGGCACGCCGGCGTTGCGCAGCCCGTGCTTCACGAGCGCGCCCGTGAAGGTGAGCCCCTTGGCGCGGGCCGTGCGCAGAAAGTCCTCGCGCATGATCTCCAGCACGGCGCTGCGCACGTACCGTGTGATGATCGCCGCCTGTACGGAGCCCAGCGCGAGCGCCGGCAACAGCACGTGCCGCCAGAACTCCGTGAGCCCGTCGACGGGCACGGTCCAGCCGCCCGACGGCAGCCAGCCCAGGCGCACCGCGAACAGCGAGATGAGCAGCACGCCCACCAGGAAGTTCGGCACGGCCACGCCCACCTGGCTCACGGCGGACAGGGTCACGCCACCCGCGTTCCGGTGCCAGACGGCGGCCAGCGTGCCCAGCGGCACCGCCACCACCAGGGCGATCAGCATGCCGAGCAGCACGAGGATGCCCGTCACCTGCACCCGGTCCGCGACCAGCGGCGTCAGGTCCTGCGACGTCACGTAGCTGGTGCCGAGGTCCCCCGTGAGCAGCCCGCCCACCCATTGCAGGTATTGGGCGAGCAACGGTCCGTCGGTGCCGTGCTCGGCGCGCCAGCCCGCGAGCGCCTCCGGGGAGGCCTCAATCCCGAGGGCGACGATCGCGGGGTCGCCGGGCAGCACGCGCAGCAGCACGAAGATCGCCGCCGTCGCTACGAGGAGCGTGGCGGCGAGCTGCGCGACATGCGAGGCGAGGTGTCTGACCACGGATGGTTGTCCGGCGTCGGGCCGGGTCAGCTGTCGGACCAGCGCAGGCCGGTCAGGTCCATCGACTCCGTCGTCGCGTTCGCGGCGATGCCCGTCAGGCCGGCGTCGGCCACCACGGTGTTGGGGAAGAGGAACAGCGGGTCGCTCGCGGCGTCGTCGACGATCATCCGGGCGACCTCCTGCATGCCCGCTACGTACTGGTCGGGGCTGCCCTCGTCGGCCTCCTCGGCTACCTGGCTGAGCTGCGGGTTGTCGTAGCCGATGTAGTAGTCGGGGTCGCCGAAGATCGTCAGTATGTCCCGGGCCTCGGTGTGGAGGATCACTGACATCTGGTAGTCGTGCTCGGTGAACACCTTGTCCAGCCAGACGGCGGGGAACTCGGCCGGGACGATCTTCGCGTCGATCCCGACGTCCTTGAGCTGCGACACCACTACCTGGGCGACCGCCTCGGCGTACGGGCGAGTCGGGACGTCGAACGTGATGCTCAGGTCCTCGGCGCCGGCCTCGGCGAGCAGCTCCCGCGCCTTGTCCGGGTCGTAGGGGTATGCGTCCGTCAGGTCCTGGTAGTACGGGTCGGTGGGCGGGACCATCGACCCGATGAGCTCCCCGTGCCCGGCCCATGCGGTGTCGAGGACCGCCTGCCGGTCGATCGCGTACATGATCGCCTGGCGCACCCTGAGGTCGTCGAAGGGCGGCGCGGCGTTGTTCAGCGCGAGCAGGACCTCTCCCGTCGAGGTGCCGTCGATGACCTGCAGGTTCTCGTCCTGCTGGAGGCTGGACAGCAGGTCCGGGGCCTGCATGTTGTACGCCATGTCGATGTCGCCGGCGCGGACCGCGTTGGCCTGGGCGTTGGCGTCGGCGAAGTAGCGGACGGTGACGTCGGTGATCGCGGGCGCCTCGCCCCAGTAGTCGTCGCGGGCGGCGAGCGTGACGTGCTCGCCGGTGGCGACGTCCTCGACCGTGTAGGGACCGGTGCCGACCGCCTCGGTCGCGAGGTCTGCGGACAGGTCGTCCGGGAACATGGCGCCGACGGACGTCCCCATGTCGAACAGCCACGAGTTGCTCGGGTGCTGCAGGGTCACGGCGACCTCGGTGTCGCTGATCGCCTCGGCCTTCTCCACCACGTCCATCTTGGACTTGAGGCTCAGCGTCCAGTCGTCCTGGACCCGGTCGATCGACGCGACGACGTCGTCCGCCGTGAAGGGCGAGCCGTCGGAGAACGTCACGCCCTCGTGCAGCTTGAACGTGTAGACGGTGCGGTCCCCGTTGATCTCCCACGACTCGGCGAGCTGCGGCTGTACCTCGCCCTCCTGGTCGATCGTCACCAGGCCCTCGTACACGTTGTTCATCAGCAGCTGCGGGATGGCCGAGCCCGACGTGGTCGTGAAGTCGAGGTTGGTCGGCTCCCCGGTCAGCCCGACGACGACGTCCGTGCGCCCCTCTCCCGAGGCCTCGCCGGACGAGCTTCCGGCAGAGCACGCCCCGAGCACCGCGGTGGTGAGAGCGACGGCGGCGCCGACGGCGATACGCCTGGTGAGGATCTGCACGAAACCAGGGTAGTCGGGGTGAAACCGCTCGGTTGTCAGGGTCCCAGAAGTGCGGCGGGAATCACAGCGACGCCGTCCTGACGCCGGTAGGCGTACTTGCCGGTCGGGTCGAGGAGCCATCGGAGTACCGCAAGTACGCTGGCCCACGTGCGCCTCGTCACCTGGAACGTCAACTCCATCCGCACGCGTCTCGACCGCGCGCTCGCCTTCCTCGACCGGTCGCAGACCGACGTCCTGGCGATCCAGGAGACCAAGTGCCGGGACGACCAGTTCCCGACGGCGGCCTTCGAGGCCGCCGGGTACCAGGTGGCGCACTTCGGGCTGTCGCAGTGGAACGGCGTGGCGATCGCGTCCCGCGTCGGCCTGGACGACGTCGCCACCCAGTTCCCGGGCCAGCCCGGTTTCGCCAAGGTGCTCGACGACGGCCCCGATGCGCTGCTCGACGTCGCACCGCCGGTCGAGGCTCGGGCGATCGGCGCGACCTGCGGCGGCGTCCGTGTGTGGAGTCTGTACGTGCCGCACGGCCGCGCGCTCGACGACCCGCACTACACCTACAAGCTGGCCTGGCTGGAGGCCCTGCGGGCCTCGGCACGGACCTGGGCCGACGCCGGTGACGCCGTCGCGCTCACGGGTGACTGGAACGTGATCCCGCTGGACACCGACGTGTACAACGCCGCGGACTTCGCGGGCAAGACACACGTGTCCCCGCCGGAACGGGCGGCGTTCGAGGCGTTCGGCGGGGCCGGCTACACGGAGCTGACGCGGAAGTTCCTCCCGGAGGAGCACACCTACACCTACTGGGACTACCAGCAGCTCGCCTTCCCGCGGAACAAGGGGCTGCGGATCGACTTCTGCTGGGCGTCGCCCGCGCTCGCGGGCCGCGCGTCGGGTGCCGTGATCGACCGGGACGAGCGCAAGGGCAAGGGCGCCTCCGACCATGTCCCCGTGATCGTCGACCTTATGGACTGATCTGTCACGAGTTCCGGGCGCGATGCGCCCAGGTTCCACTCGCGATGGGGAAATCAGCGGGTGAAGTTGTCCATAAATGGAGCGCACCGAAAGTGGGTGCCCTCCTGGTAGCAAGGTCGTTGCCGAATGTCGGTAAGTTAACCTGCATGACGTCGAAGCCCGACCAGTCCCCGGCCGCCACCGAAGTCGCCGAGGTTGCTGCAAAGGATCCCGTAGCGAAGGCGTCCGCGGTCGGGTCGGAGCCCGATCCCGCGCCCGACACCCTCACCGGCAAGGACGACGGCGCGAGCGGCGCGGAGACGTCAGGGCAGGCCGGCGACGCTCCCGAGGCTGCCGATGGCGAGGCGTCCGAGCCTGCGGACAAGATCATTGAGTCGGCGCCGACCGCGGAGGTGCCAACCGCGGAGGTGCCGACCGCGGAGGTGCCGACCAAGGGCGACGAGACCGCAGAGTCGGCGGCCGTGGAGACCCCGGTCGCCAAGATCGCGGGCGCCAAGACGGCGGCCGCCGAGAATGCGGCTCCAGAAACCACGGCTCCAGAAACCACGACTTCGGAGACCACGACTTCGGAGACCACGACTTCGGAGACCGACGAGGATTCCTCGCCCGCGCCGACGGCGGAGGCGTCGTCCGCGTCGGAGCCTGAGGCAGAGAGTGTGGAGGCGGCAGCCAAGGGTGAAGCGAAGCTCGCCCCGGAGGCCGAGCCGACCCTGGCCGAGCCCGCCGCAGAGGCGGAGCCCACGCCCGAACCGCAGGCCGCGGAACCCGCCGCGCCCGCCGAACCTGCTGAGCCCGCCACGCCGACCAAGCCCGCGCCGAGATCCCCGAGCCGTCCGCAGCCTAACCAGGCGCCCACCGAGGAGATCGCCGTCGTTCCGCCGACCGCGCGGTCGACGCCCGAACCCGCGGAAGCAGCGGCGCCGAGCCCCGAACCCGCGACGGAGCGGAGGGAAGCAGTGGAGCTGCGGGCGAACGGCGCCGCCGACAGCAAACCCGCCGCGCCCGCCGCCGTCGATCAGGGCGAGGCCGGCGCCAAGTCGCCGTCGAGCAGTGAGGCGGCCCCGGACGTCGACGAGACGTTCGACTTCAAGGCCCTCTCCTTCGCGGCGATCGCCGCAGCGCACAAGAAGGCGCTGGGGCCGCGCACCGTCGCAAGTGAGGTCGAGAAGCCCGAGGGGCAGAAGGCCGACGAGCAGAAGGCCGAGGACGAGGCCTCTCCTGCAGGCGCGCCCGCGGATGGGCCCCCCGCCGCGCCCGCGGACGAGGCCCCCACCAAAGAAGTTCCCGCCAAGGAAGCTCCCCCGGAGGAACCGTCCGCCGGGGAGAAAGTTCCGGCCGAGACGCCGGAACTCTTCGCGCCGCCCGCGACGCGCACCCCGCCAGAGCCTGCGCCACCGAGCCCGTTCCCGACGCAGACCGCCCCGCCGCAGCATCAGCCGGTCGCGCCGACGCAGGCGCAGCCTTCCGCCACGCCGCCGTCGCCGTTCCCCGTTTCGCGCGGCGGTTCGGCGCACTCGTTCCCGGCCGTGCACGACTACGCGCCCGAGGCCTCGTACGCCGGCTGGCGCCCGCCCACGCCGGCCGACGAGACCGCGAAGCGGCGTCGGTTCGCGCTGATCGGCGGAGCGGTGCTGGCCGTGGTGGCCGTCGTAGCGGTGATCGCCATCATCGCGAACGTGGTCAGCAGGCAGCAGTGGGAGCCGATCGACGCGATGATCGCGGAGCCCCAGGAGGTTCACCCGCTGCAGCTGGTGCTCGGCTCGTGCGTGGAGACCGTTCCCGCGGACGGGGAGATCTCCGAGGTGCTCGCGGTTCCCTGCGATGCCTCGCACACCGCGCAGGTGGTGGGCCGCACCGACTTCGCCGACGCCGCCGTCTGGCCGGGCCGGGACGAGGTCGACAAGCGCATCGCGCAGGTGTGCGGCACCAAGCAGCTCGGTCCGACGGCGCGCACGAGCCCGGTCACGAACTCGGTGAGCTACGTGGTCTGGGGGCCCAGCGAGGAGTCGTGGGGCGACGGCGACCGCGTCGGCCTGTGCCTGGCGACCACGGCGGAACCGATCACAGAGGATCTGCTGCAGTAGCCGTCAGCGGCGTCGGGACTCGCCCGCCGCCGTCCAGCAAGGTCCGGCCCAACGGGGTCAGCGCGTGGATCACGGTGTTGCGCTCACGCTCGCTGGCGATGAGCCCGGCATTGCGCAGCACCGTGGCGTGCTCCGAGGCCGACGCCGGCGAGATCGCGAGCCGCTGCGCCAGCTCGCTGGTCGTCGCCCCGGTGTCGAGCGCGCGCAGCACCGCGGCCCGCGTGCGCCCGAGGAGTGCGGTGAGCTGACGGCCGCCGTCGGCCCGTTTCTCGAAGTTCCGGTCCGTCCAGACCTGCTCGTGGGCGATCGGGTAGAGCAGCAGCGGCTGAAGCTCGGGGTCGGCCAGCGAGATCGGGGCACGATGGCAGAAGTACGACGGGATGATCAGCAGGCCGCGACCGGCCAGGTGGACGTCCCGCTCCGCGGCCGTCGAGACCGACAGCACGGGATGCTCCCACCGGATCGAGGGGTGCAGGGTCCGGAGCGCGTGCTCGGTGCCGCCCTCCACCCAGGCGCGGGTACGCGCGGCCCGGTCGAGGTCGACGGCCGCACGGATCCCGCTCCAGTACGGCCCGACCGCCTGCTCGTAGTAGGTGCGCATAGCAACGCCCAGCCCGCGCAGGGCCGGCGCGGACCCGTCGGCGAGGTCACGCATCCAGAGATGCGGCTTCTTGCCCCGCGCGAGCCGCGAGATGTCGTGGCGGAGCCGGGCCGGCGGTGTGGACAACACCGCGTCGAGCCCGACCTCGAAGTCTTCGGCGCCGGTCAGGGGCGTGAGGAAGTCCGGCGAGTAGCCCTGCGGCGGCGTCAGGCGCAGCAGCATCCGTGCCGCCGGCGGCAGGCCGGACAACACTCGCCCGCGCCAGGGCCCGAACAGGATCGAGCCCGAACGCTGGTTCACCACGTGGGCGCTGAGCAGCGTCTCCCACATGGGGTCCGGGCCCGGCGCGATCCGAACCCGGGCAAGATCATCCGAAGTGAAGTGGAACCGCAGCACCGGGCCCTCCCTGACCGTCTGCCTCTCCCAATGGCTCCCATCGGCTCGCCCCCCGCGCGCCCTTACCGTGCTGAGCCTGTGCACGGCATGCCCGCACACAGATTCACCCGCACACAGAGGGACGTACGGGATTTCCGGTTATGAACGAGCGGGCAGCCACCTGCACAACACCATCACATACTGGCGTCGGTCGGCTCGGACGCCCGACCGCTACGTCGTCGGTCGACCCCCCGAGGATCGCAGACCCGGGCGGGGCGCCGCGTCGGCCGATCGGCGTAACGGGCAGTCCGTCGGTCGGCGGACACCGGGCTGCACGCCCAGCCTTGACCGGAGCATCCTGGTGCGGCACCGTACGCCATGTTAGCGCTCACATGACAAAGGAGTCGCCTTGAGCATCCTCGCCCGTATCCGACGGCGTACCGTCGCCGCCCTCGCCGTCGCCGCGTCGGTCCTCGCGCTGGTCGCAGCGCCCGCGGCCGCCCAGTTCATCGACGTACCGAACCCGCTGGTGCAGCAGCGCGCCGACACGGCGATCTACAAGCACACCGACGGCTACTACTACATGACCGCCTCCGTGCCCGACTACAAGCGGGTCGAGGTGCGCCGTTCCCAGACCCTTGAGGGCCTCGCCACCGCGACGCCCGTCACCGCGTTGACCGCGCCGTCCACCGGCAACCTCAGCGGCTGGATCTGGGCGCCCGACATCCAGTACGTCGACGGCGCGTGGTACCTCTACTTCTCGGCGTCACCGAGCACCTCACAGTTCGCGCAGCGCCTCTACTGGATGAGGAACACGTCGGCGGACCCCACCACCGGCACGTGGACCGCACCCGCGCGGGTGACGACCGGCTGGGAGTCGTTCCAGCTCGACCCGGCGTCGTTCACGGTGAACGGCACCCGGTACTTCACGTGGGCGCAGGACAGCCCGAGCACCAGCTACAACAGCCACATGTACCTGGCGCGGATGACGTCGCCGACGACGATCGACACAGCGTCGGCGATCGAGATCGCCCGGCCGACGTACTCGTGGGAGATGGAGGGCGTCGCCGGCGTGGTCGAGGGCCCGTCGCCGCTGGTCAGGAACGGGAAGGTGTTCATCGCGTACTCCGCTTCGGCGACCGACTCCCGGTACAAGCTGGGCCTCCTCTCGGCGTCCGCGTCGGCGAACCTGCTGGACCCCGCCTCCTGGACCAAGAAGTCGACGCCCGTCTTCCAGACCGCCAACGGCGTCTACGGTCCGGGCCACGGCAGCTTCACCGTCGCCGAGGACGGCGTGACCGACATGCTGATCTTTCACGCGCGCGACTACGCCACCCCGACGCCGGACGCTCTCACGGACCCCAACCGGCACACGCGGGCCCAGCAGCTCTACTGGTCGGACACGGGTGACCCGTTCTTCGGCCAGCCCATCGCGAACGGCACGCGCCAGCCGGGCATCCGCGGCCAGTACAGCGACAAGTGTGTCGACGACTACGAGTGGAACAGGGCCGATGGCGCCCTCGTGCGCCTCTACACGTGCAGCTCGAACTCCGTTCAGAAGTGGGAGTTCACCTACGTCAACGGCTACTACCGGATCAAGAACCTCTACGCCGGCAAGTGCCTCGACAACCTTGGCGGTGCCACGGCCAACAACTCCGACGTGGGTCTGTGGACCTGCAACGGCGGCAGCAACCAGGACTGGTCGGTCCAGGACCGAGGGAACGGCTGGTTCTCGCTCCGGAACCGGACCTCGGGGCTGTGCCTCGACAACTACGAGTGGAACGCCGCCAACGGCGCGCGCCTGTCGATGTACGCGTGCAACGGCACCGGCGCCCAGCTCTGGCGCAGGGGCTGACCAGCCCTCGCCCGGTCCCGGTGGCCCGCCCGCGCGCGGGGGCCACCGGGACCAGCGGTTCAGCCCGCCAGGATCGCCGGCTTCAGCGTGAGGCCCTCCCCGTCGTCGGCGCGGTCCACCAGCACCGTGTCGCCGTCGGTCACCTCGCCCGTGAGCAGGAGCCGCGCCAGGCGGTCGCCGATCTCGCGCTGCACCAGGCGGCGCAGCGGCCGGGCACCGTACGCCGGGTCGAATCCCTCCAGAGCGAGCCACTCGCGCGCCGCCTCGGTGACGTCGAGCGTGATGCGACGGTCCTCGAGCCGCTTCGCGAAGGCCCCGACCTGCAGCTCCACGATGCTGCCGAGCTCTGCCAGCGTCAGCGCGTCGAAGACCACCACGTCGTCGAGCCGGTTCAGGAACTCCGGCTTGAACGCGGCCCGCACGGCCGTCATCACCGACTCGCGCCGCTCCTCGTCCGACAGCATCGGCTCCATGAGGAACTGCGATCCGAGGTTCGAGGTCAGCACCAGGATCGTGTTGCGGAAGTCGACGGTGCGGCCCTGGCCGTCGGTGAGGCGGCCGTCGTCGAGCACCTGGAGCAGGATGTCGAAGACCTCGGGGTGCGCCTTCTCCACCTCGTCCAGCAGCACCACCGAATAGGGCCGACGCCGGACGGCCTCCGTGAGCTGGCCACCCTCCTCGTACCCGACGTACCCCGGGGGCGCGCCGACGAGCCGCGCCACGGAGTGCTTCTCCCCGTACTCGGACATGTCGATGCGCACCATCGCGCGCTCATCGTCGAACAGGAAGTCCGCCAGCGCCTTGGCGAGCTCGGTCTTGCCCACGCCCGTGGGGCCGAGGAACAGGAACGAGCCGGTGGGCCGGTCGGGGTCGGAGACGCCGGCCCGGGTGCGCCGTACGGCGTCCGACACCGCGGCGACGGCGGTCTGCTGCCCGATGAGGCGGGCCCCGATGACCTCCTCCATGTGCAGGAGCTTCTCGGACTCGCCCTGCAGCAGCCGCCCGGCCGGGATGCCGGTCCATGCGGCGACCACCTCGGCGATCTCGTCGGCGCCGACCTTGTCGGCGATCATCGGCGGCTCGGTGTTCTCGGGGCCGAGGCCGTCCGGCTCGTCCTCCGATCCGGCCTCTTCCTCCTCCGCCGCCACGAGCTCCTTCTCGACCACCGGGATCTCGCCGTACTGGATGCGCGCGGCACCCTCGAGGTCGCCCTCGCGCAGCTTGCGCTCGGCGTCGGTGCGCAGCTCGTCGAGGTGAGCGCGGAGATCACCGACGCGATTGTGCCCGGCCTTCTCGGACTCCCAGCGTGCGGTGAGCGCCGCCAGTGCCTCGCGGCGGTCCGCCAGGTCGGCCCGGAGGCGCTCCAGCCGGTCCTTGGACGCGGCGTCCTCGGACTCGGACAGCACCACCTCTTCCATCTCGAGGCGCGTGACGGCGCGTTGCAGCTCGTCGATCTCGATCGGGGAGGAGTCGAGCTCCATGCGCAGCCGGGACGCGGCCTCGTCGACCAGGTCGATCGCCTTGTCGGGGAGCTGCCGGCCGGAGATGTACCGGTCCGAGAGCGACGCGGCCGCCACGAGCGCGGAGTCGGCGATCGTCACCTTGTGGTGCGCCTCGTAACGCTCCTTGAGCCCGCGCAGGATCGCCACCGTGTCCTCGACCGAAGGCTCGCCCACGAAGACCTGCTGGAACCGGCGCTCCAGGGCGGGGTCCTTCTCGATGTGCTCGCGGTACTCGTCGAGCGTGGTGGCGCCGACCATGCGCAGCTCGCCGCGGGCGAGCATGGGCTTGAGCATGTTGCCTGCGTCCATCGCGCCGTCACCGCCGGCACCCGCACCGACCACTGTGTGCAGCTCGTCGATGAAGGTGACCACCTCGCCGTCGGACGCCGTGATCTCTTCCAGCACCGCCTTGAGGCGCTCCTCGAACTCGCCGCGGTACTTCGCACCGGCGACCATCGAGGCCAGGTCGAGAGCGACCAGCCGCTTGCCCTTGAGCGACTCGGGCACGTCACCCGCGACGACCCGCTGGGCCAGCCCTTCGACGACGGCGGTCTTGCCGACACCGGGCTCGCCGATGAGCACCGGGTTGTTCTTGGTGCGGCGGCTCAGGACCTGGATCACACGGCGGATCTCCGCGTCGCGGCCGATCACCGGGTCCAGCTTGCCGTCCCGGGCGCGCTGCGTCAGGTCGGTGCCGTACTGCTCGAGCGCCTTGTAGGTGCCCTCCGGGTTGGGGCTGGTGACCCGGCCGGATCCCCGGACGGCGGGCAGGGCGGCGCGCAGCGCGTCGGCGGTCGCCCCGGCGTCGCTGAGGATCTGGGCCGCGGGCGACTGGCCGGCCGCGATGGCGACGAGCAGGTGCTCCGTGGAGACGTACTCGTCACCCAGGCCCTGCGCCTCCTTCGACGCCAGGTCCAGGACCGTCGCCGTCGCACGGCTCGCGCTCGGCTGGGCCGTGCTCGCCCCGCTGGTCTGAGGCAGCGCAACGAGGGCCGCGCGCACCTGCCGGCCGATGGCCTGCGCGTTCGCCCCGACCGCGTCGAGCAGCCCGACGGCGACGCCGCGCTCCTGCTGGAGCAGCGACGCGAGCAGATGGACGGGCTCGAGCTGCGGGTTGCCTGCTGCCGACGCCGACTGGATCGCGTCGCCGATCGCCTGCTGCGACATGGTCGTGAACTTGGTGTCCATGAGGCCTCCCAAGGGTCCTGAAGGTTGCACAAGATGAAACGAGCTCAAAGTTGAGTCTACTCCGCTCAACTTGGAATTCCACTGTAGCGCGCGTCACCGACACTCGTACCGTTGCCGCATGAACACCCAGGTCATCGTTCTCAACGGCGGGTCCAGCTCCGGCAAGTCCAGGATCGCGCGCGACCTGCAGTCCGCCCTCCCCGACGCCTGGCTCTCGCTGAGCATCGACACGCTCGTCGACGCGATGCCCGCCCGCCTGACGTCCGGCGGCGACGGGATCGGCTTCGCGGACGACGGCGGCGTCGACGTCGGGCACGAGTTCATGGTGCTGCAGGACGCCTGGATCACCGGGCTCGTCGCGATGGCGCGCGCGGGCGCGCACATAGTGGTCGACGACGTGTTTCTCGGGGGCGCCGGGTCGCAGCGGCGCTGGCTCGACGCACTGGGCGACGTGCCGACGCTCTGGGTCGGCGTGCGCTGCGACGCCGCGGTCGCCGAGGAGCGTGAGGCCGCCCGCGGCGACCGCGTGGCGGGCATGGCCGCGAAGCAGGCCGACGTCGTCCACGAGGGCGTCGCCTACGACCTGGAGGTCGACACCACGAACACCTCGTCGATGGACTGTGCGCGGACCATCGCCACACACCTGAGATCATCACGGGGTGACCGAGCAGACTGACGACTCCCTGACTCCTCCCCGCGCCGTCCTCGTCGGGATCGTCGGCGGGTCGTTCTCCGGACTGTTCGGCCTCGGCGGCGGAATCGTGATGGTGCCGCTCCTGACCTCCCTCGGCGGCCTCACCCAGCGCCGCGCCAGCGCCTACTCGCTCGCCGCGATCCTCCCGGCCGCGATCGTCGGGTCCATCCCGTACCTGACCCACGACGCCGTCGACCTGATCTCCGCCGCGCTGCTGGTTGTGGGCTCGGTGGTCGGCGCGGCGTACGGCGCGCGGCTGCTCGCCCGCGTCCCGGAGGCCCTGCTGCGCTGGCTGTTCGTCGGGGTGCTCGTCGCGGGCATCGTGCGGTCGCTGCTGGACGGGTTCGGCGAGCCGCCATCGGTCGACACCGCCGAAGGCATCCCCAGCCTGCTCGACGGTGCGGGGATGGTCGGGCTCGGCCTCGTCATGGGGATCGCGTCGGGTCTGCTCGGTATCGGCGGCGGCCAGATCGCCGTGCCGGGCCTGTCCGCCCTGTTCGACTTCGCGCCCGCGCTCGCCAAGGGCACGTCCCTGGTCGCGATGATCCCCACCGCCATCTCGGGGACCTGGGTCAACGCCCGCAACCGCCTGGTCCACCTCAAGACGGCGGCAATCATCGGCCTGGTGGCGTCCGTCTTCTCGTTCGGCGGCGCCAGCCTGTCGGTGGTGCTGCCCGACAACGTCGCCTCGATCGCTTTCGCCGCGCTCCTGGTGTTCGCGCTGATCCAGCAGATCCGCAAGGCCCTGGAGAAGCAGGGGCGCTGACGAGCACGGTCAGCAGCTTGCTGAACCTCGTTCGCCCAGATCGACACTTGGCATCAAGATCGGTCCAGCCCTGGACCGATCTCGATGCCAAGTGCCGACCTCAGCGGAAGGGCCCAGCAAGGTGCCGACTTCGGGCGCAAGAGGCCGGCAAAATGCCGAACGGCGGATCAATCCCCGCCCGACGGCGGCCCCTGGCGGTGCACCCGGATCAGGATCGGCAGGCTGACCACCAACGCGGCCGCCCTGAGCGCACCGGCGACGGGATAACCCGCTCGGACGTCGATCTCGTGGGCGATGAGGCCTCCGGCGAGCGTGCCGAGGGGGATGAGCCTCCAGCCGAGCAAGCGGTAGACGCTGTTGACCCGGCCGAGCAGGTCGAGCGGGACCAGCTCCTGCCGCCCGGAACGGCCGGGCACACAGCACATCCGGGTGAGGTGCGTTGCTCCACGTAGACAATGAGCCTTTCCCGGTAGTGGGTTAGACCTGGCGTCCGGTGGTGTGGTGGATCAGGACGAGGGCGGCGCGGGCGAGGGGGCCGATGGTCCGGGGGT
>NZ_QBUG01000009.1 GCF_003058225.1 Promicromonospora sp. AC04 | reverse complement strand
CCGCCAGCTCAAGCGCTACCTCACCCGCAAGATCTACCGACTCCTGACCCGGACCAACACCCTCGCACCCACCACTTGACGAACATAGAAGCGTCGCACAGCAACGCACCTCGCGGACCAGCCGTCACCCCGGCCCGGCCGACGGCAGGCACGTCCCGGACGACGCCGGCCATGGACATGACGCGAGCCCCGGGCCCTGTCGTCCGGCAGGATCTCCCGAGGCTCGCTTCCGCAGCCACCGCGATGGCGCGACTCACAGAAAAGGCTGTGCGCGTCAGAACGACGCGACCAGGTCCCCGCCCACCGCGAGCATCAGCCACGCAACGGCCGCGACGTAGCCGATGATCAGGATGATGTGCCGGTTGCCCACCACCGCGTTCCGCAGCCCAGCACCCACGGGCAGGTCGCCCGACTGCACGCCCCGCACCACCTGGTACCAGAGCAGCGGCCACATGATGGTCCACACGACCATGCAGTAGGGGCACAGCGCGACGATCGAGTAGAAGCTGGTCCACATCAGGAAGAACACGAGCGCCTGACCCAGCACGGTCCCGACCAGCAGCGACGTCCAGTACCAGCGCGGCAGTCGGGTGCCGAGCAGCAGCATCACACCCGTCGTGATGACGACGGGGAAGGCCGCCACGCCGAGGTACGGGTTCGGGAAGCCGAGCAGCGCACCCTGCCACGAGTCCATGGCCGCGCTGCAGGTGACGAACAGGTTGATGGTGCAGGACGCCGTCCGCTCCGGGTCCACGAACGCCAGGTACTTCTCCCAGGCCAGGCCGAACGAGGCGATGAAGCCGATCCCGCCCAGCACCACCAGGAGCAGCGCCATGGTCCGCCCGCCCAGCGGTGTGGGGCCAGGCACGGCGGCGGCGTCGTGGTCGTTCAACGAGCTGTCCGACGACGTCGTGGTCGCCCCGGTATCGGTCACCCGCCCAACGCTACCGGGGCAGTCTGGGACATTGCTGAGACTCGGGTCACAAAGTTGTCTCCGCCGGCTGGTGGGCGACCCGCTGCCGCCCGAACGCCAGGATCATGCCGAGCCCCAGCACGGTGACCGCGGCCCCGGCCCAGGCCGGCGCCAGGTAGCCCCAGCCGGCGTCGATGACCACGCCGCCCAGGAACGCCCCCGCGCCGTTGGCCACGTTGAGCCCGGCGTGGCACAGCGCGGCGCCGAGCGACGGCGCGCCGGGCGACAGGTCCATGAGCCGGGTCTGGAACGCGATGCCCAGGATCTGCGAGGTGATGCCGAGCAGGAACAGGGAGACCAGCGCGGGCACCACCGAGGCGCCGCTGAGCGCGAACAGCGCCAGCGACACCGCCGTCGCCACGAAGCCGATCAGCACGGCGCGCAGCACGCCGCGGTCGGCGAGCCGGCCGCCGATCTGCGTGCCCACCGTCATGCCGACGCCGAACAGGGCGAGCACCCAGGGCACGGCGCCGCCCGGCAGGCCGGTCACGCCGGTCATGGTGGGCGCCACGTAGGTGTAGACGGCGAACATCCCGCCGAAGCCGACGGCGCCCGCAGCGAACGCGAACCACAGCGGCGCGTTCCGCAGCGTCGCCAGCTCGGTCCGCACCGAGCGGCCGACACCACCGGCGCCGGCCGGGACGAGGCGCCACAGCCCGAGCAGCGTCACGATCCCGAGCGCGCCGATCAGCACGTAGGAAATGCGCCAGCCGAAGGTCTGCCCCACCCACGTGGACAGCGGCACGCCGACGACGTTCGCGATGGTCAGGCCGGTCATCATCGTCGCGACGGCCCGCCCGCGCTGGGCGGGCCCGGCGACCGCGGCACCGACCGCCGCGCCGACGCCGAAGAACGCGCCGTGCGGCAGACCGGCGAGGAACCGCCCGGCCACGAGCCAGCCGATGTCCGGCGCGGCCGCGGACAGCACGTTGGCGATGGTGTAGGCGCCCATCAGCGCCAGCAGCAGGCGCTTGCGCGACATGCGCGCCGCGGCCACGGTCAGCAGCGGCGCCCCGACGACGACGCCGAGCGCGTACGCCGCGATGGTGTTTCCGACCTGCGGGTCGGTCGCGCCGAGGTCGGCGCCGACGTCGGGCAGCAGGCCCATCGCGGCGAACTCGGTGGTGCCGATGGTGAAGCCGCCCACGGCCAGCGCGACGAGCGCGGGCGCCGCGCGGCGCATCGAACCGCCGGCGCCGGCCGCCTGGTCCGGGGCATTCTGCGTAGAGCTGGTCGCCATGGCGTCTCCAGGAAGTGTCGTATCGATTCGGGGTTACCGTCGACGACACCGGCGACGAGCAAGGGGAACGGGGAGAGACTACTCCTGCGCCACCCACACGCGGGACGCCGCCAGCAGGCCGAGATCGGCCACGCGCTCGTCAGCGGCGGGCGCCGCTGCCGTATCGGCGTCCGACGGCGCCTCGGTGGCGCCGTCCTGGGCCGGTCGCGGGGCGGGACACACCCAGGAGACGGCGACGGTGCCCGCGAACTCGCGCCGCGTCGTGACCTCCACGCGCATGTCCAGCTCCAGGCCCAGCTCGGCGAGGTAGCGCAGCGCCTCGGGGTCGGCGTCGGAGATGCGGACCACCGTGCCGGCGTCGCCCGCGTGCATCGACGACAGGGGTACGGCGTCGGGCCGCACCACCGTGCCGTCGGCGGCCGGGATCGGGTCTCCGTGCGGGTCCCGCGACGGGTTTCCCAGGCGCTCGGCCATGCGCTCCACGAACACGTCGGAGACCGCATGCTCCAGCACCTCGGCCTCGTCGTGCACCTCGTCCCAGCCGTACCCGAGCTGGTCCACGAGGAACGTCTCCAGGAGCCGGTGGCGGCGCACCATCATGAGCGCGAGCCGGCGGCCGTCGTCGGTGAGCCGGATCGCGCCGTACCGCTCGTGCTCGAGCAGGCCTTGCCCGCTCAGCCGGCGCACCGTCTCGGACACCGTGGACGCGCCCACCCCGAGCCGGTCGGCCAGGTGCTTGGTGGTCACCTTCTCGTCCGACCACTCCTGGGCCGACCACACCGCCTTCAGGTAGTCCTGGGCGACGGGCGTCAGCTCGGCCGGGTCGGTTGTGATCTCCACGCCCCGAGCCTAGTTGCCGGACGGCGCCGGCGACGGTGTTCGTCCGGTCCCCGTCGCGTCGCCGGCCGCGTCGTCGGGCACCTCGTCGGGCAGCGGGACCGTCGGCGGGACCAGCTGCCGCTCGCTCACGAACGCCTCCCCGTCGGGCGTGACCTCGACGAGCTGCCAGTCCACGAACTGGCGCCGCTCCGGGTCGAACCGCAGCACGGTCATCTCGGAGGAGTCGCGCAGCGGACCCACCGAGGCATTCCCCTTCGTGGCGCCGCCGGTGCTCGCGTTCACGTACCGCAGGCCGTATCCCACGATGTCCGGCCCGATCCGCGTGTGCATGTGTCCCGAGACCTGGAACGGCACGCAGCCCGACTCCAGTGCGGCGTCGCCGACGGCGGGCTGGTGCACCAGGAGCAGGTCCACCCGGTCCTCGGCGGTGAACCCACCGAGCCCGGCCTCCCCCGCTGCCGCGCACGCGACGTCCCGCAGCCGCTCCCCGGCCTCGTCGGGCGTCTCCTCGCGCGCGATCACGGTGCCGCCGCCGATCCGCGTCTCCAGCGGATCCCGGTCGCCGAGGATCCGCACGCCCTCCACCTCGACGACGGACCCGTCGAGCACGACCTGGCGGTTCGCGAGCTCGGTGGCCGTCGTCAGGCGCGAGTCGTGGTTGCCGTCCGCCACGACGAAGGGGACGCCGTCGGGCACCGCCGACGCGAACGAGTCCACGCAGACCGACTCCACGCTCGTCCCGTTGATGGTGGTGTCGCCGGCGTTGAGCATGACGTCGGGCGCCAGCCGGTCGGCCAGGTCACGGATCAGGGGCGTCATGCCGGTGTTGCAGTGCAGGTCGGAGACCAGGAGGAAGGTCACGTAGTCGGTGGCCTCCGGGTCGCCCGACGCCGAGGCGTCCTGCTCGCTCTCCGCCGCCTCCTGCTCGGCGGCCCGTACGTCCCAGGCCTTCATGAGCTTCTCGCGGGCGCCCGCGTAGAACACCTCGTTGGCCTGGTAGGTCTCGACCAGCTCGCCGCTGTAGGTGTCGATCACGCCGGCCAGCCGGCCGGTGATGCGCGCGCCCTCCAGGGCGGTCCCCTCGAACACCGGTGAGGCGGGCAGCGCCGCACGCTCCTCGGGTCCCGAGCTCGCGGTGGCGGTCCCGGCCACCAGCACGACGACGAGCGCCCCGGCCGTGATCTCCCAGGTCCGGGCGCCGAGCACCCGGGCGAGGTCCCGCCGTCGGGCGGCGCCCAGCAGGGCCCGCAGGCCGAACCCGGCCGCCACCACGACCAGCGCCGCGACGACCGTCCCGCGGACCGCGTCCCAGGCCAGCGCCGACGCCACCGTGCGCACCGTCTGCTGCGGGGAGTCGAAGAACTGGAGGTACCCGTCGAGGTCGCCCGAGAGCGCGTCGAAGCTGGCCGCGTCCACGGCCGAGAGGTCGGCGGGGATCTCGTGCACAGTGATCCGCACGCCGAGGGTGAGCGGCAGCGGGGAATCGGTCACGACGGTGCCGAGCGGGCCGAGGTCGGCGACGAGCTCGTCGTCGGCCGTGACCGCGTAGGTCGCCTCGTGCGGGCCGAGGCTGAGGTCGGCCCGCGCCGTCGTGACGCCGAACGTCAGGCACACGAGGGCTGCGGCCACACCGACAAGGGTCCAGCGCAGCCAGCGGGGCGGATTGGAACGGCGCATCACCACTACCTTTTCACGCCCCCGGTGCACCCACCCGCCGCTTGCCGGCCGGCGCCGGTGCCCGGCGCTCGGCGGACAACGGACAGCGCCCGGCGGACGGCGGACGGCGGACAGCTGGGGGGGGCGGACAGCAGGGGGGCGGGTGGCGGCAGCGCACAGCGGCGATGTCCGCGGCGAGGACCCTGGACGGCCCAGTGCACGACGGCGGCGCCGAACCGCAAGTTCCACGTCTGGCCCGCGCGGCCCTCCGGCGTCGAACCGCAGGTTACGCGTTGATCGGATCGCAGGCCGTCGTCGAACCGCAGCTTGAAGGTGTTCTCCGGCGCCGAGCCGCAGCGAACACGTGGCTGAACACCCGCTTGGACGTGGGACTTGCGGCTCGGCGCCCGACGTGACGATCAGCTTGCGGTTCGGCGGGTCGGTGCTCCCACGAGTCCCAACGCGCCGAGCGCACCGAGCGCACCGGCTAGCCCGTCTTGCGGGACTTGCTAGTCCCGCGGGACTTCTTCGCGTCCGCGACGCTGCGCTTGAGCGCCTCCATGAGGTCGACGACCTCGGCACCCTCACCCTCACCCTCGGCCGCCTCGCCGAAGGTCGCCGCCGTGTCGACGGTCTCGCCCGCCTCGAGCTTCGCCTCGACGAGCTTGCGCAGCTGCACCTGGTACTCGTCCTCGTAGTCCTCGGGCGTGAAGTCCGCCTCGAAGCTGCTGACGAGCTGGGCCGACATCGTGAGCTCCTTGTCGGTGACCTTCGCGGGCTCGTCGAGGGACGGGAACGCGGCCTCGCGGATCTCGTCGGCCCACAGGAGGGTCTGCAGCACGAGGACCTCATCCCGCACGCGCAGCGCCGCCAGCCGGGTGCGCTGCCTCAGGGCGAACTTCACGACGGCGGTGCGGTCGGTCTCCTCGAGCGTGCGGCGCAGCAGCACGTACGCCTTCGTGGACTTGGAGTCGGGCTCCAGGTAGTACGTCCGGTCGAGCATGATCGGGTCGATCTGCTCGCTGGGCACGAACTCGACCACCGAGATCTCACGGTCCCGCTCGGCGGGGAGGTCGGCGAGGTCCTGCTTGGTGAGCACCACGGTGCGCTCGCCGTCGTCGTAGGCACGGTCGATGTGCTCGTACGGCACCACCTCGCCGTCGACCTCGCACACGCGCTTGTACCGGATACGTCCGCCGTCGGCGTCGTGCACCTGGTGGAGCGGCACGTCGTGGTCCTCGGTCGCGCTGTACAGCTTGACCGGGACGTTGACGAGACCGAAGGTCACGGCACCCTTCCAGATCGCCCTCATCCGTCTATAGTGCGCCCCAAGCGCACTACATGCCCAGGTTTTCGGTCTCCGCCGACGCACCGGGCCCGCCTCAGGTGCGGCTGTCACCCGGCCGGGGCCGGGCCGCGGACGGCGTCAGAGGCCCGCGCGGTCCAGCTTCGCGCAGAGCTCCGCGTTCGTGGGCTCCACGAGCTGCTCGCCGTCGGGGAACACCAGGACCGGGATGGTCTTGCGCCCGGTCAGCGCCTCGGCCTCGTCGGCACGGGCGGGCTCTGCGGCGAGGTCCACGTAGACGTAGTCCACGCGGCGCACGTCGAGCACCGCCTTGCTGCGGCGGCAGTCGCGGCACCACTCGGCGCCGTAGACGGTGAGCCGCGCGGGCCGGCCGATCGAAGGAGCGTCGCCGGCCGCCGTCAGAGGCCTTGCGATCGCATCGATCGCGATGTCATCCGAAATCACTCGCCGGAGCCTAGCGGAGTTGTCAGCGCGGTCACGACACAGCGTCAAGTGATTTCGGCGACCCCCGGAGCGGGCGCGAGAACTGGGCAGGACGCGGCCCCCGGCGGCACGATGGTGTGATGGCGGGCACCCAGCACATGGTCACGGTGGACGGCCACCGCCTGCGCCTGAGCAATCTCGACAAGGTGCTGTACCCGGCGTCGGGCACCACCAAGGGCGAGGTGCTGCACTACCTGGCGCAGGTGGCGCCCGTGCTGCTGCCGCACGCCGCCAACCGCCCCGCCACGCGCAAGCGGTGGCCCGACGGCACGGGCGGGCAGATGTTCTTCCAGAAGAACCTCGACGCCTCCACCCCCGACTGGGTCAAGCGGCGGTCGATCCAGCACAAGAAGTCGGCCAACGACTACGTGCTGGTAAACGACCTGGCAACCCTTACCTGGCTGGGCCAGACGGCAACCCTCGAGCTGCACACGCCGCAGTGGCAGTTCGGCCGCACGGGGGTGCGCCTCGACCCGGACCGCCTCGTGCTGGACCTCGACCCCGGGCCGGGCGCCGGCCTGCCCGAGTGCGCGCAGGTCGCCCGCTGGGCCCGCGAGATCCTGCAGGGCATGGGCCTGGAGCCGTACCCCGTCACGTCCGGGTCCAAGGGCATCCACCTGTACGCGGCCCTGGGCAAGGCGGCCGACACCCGGCTCGACTCCGACGCCGTGTCCGCCGTCGCGCACGAGCTCGCCCGCTACCTCGAGGCCGAGCACCCCGATCTCGTCGTCAGCGACATGAGCAAGACCCTGCGGCCGGGCAAGGTGCTTGTCGACTGGTCGCAGAACAACGGCAGCAAGACCACCATCGCGCCCTACTCCCTGCGCGGGCTCGACCACCCCTGGGTGGCCGCGCCCCGCACCTGGGCGGAGCTCGACGACCCGGACCTGGCCCAGCTCACCCCCGAGGACGTCGTCGCGCGCGTCGCCGCCGACGGCGACCTCCTCGCGCCCCTCCTGGAGGGGCACCTCTCCGCCCTGGAGCCGACGCCGGAGCGCCTGGCCACTTTCCAGAAGCTGGAGACCTACCGCGCCAAGCGCGACCCGGCCAAGACCCCCGAACCGTTCGGGCCCGACGGCACACCGAAGGCCGAGCCCGCAGAGACCCCGGCTGCGACCGGCTCGACCACCGCGTCGCCCGACGAGGCCCAGCCCACCTTCGTCATCCAGGAGCACCACGCCCGCCGTCTGCACTGGGACTTCCGCCTTGAGCACGACGGCGTGCTCGTCAGCTGGGCGCTCCCCCGCGGCGAGCCCACGGACCCGGGCAAGAACCACCTGGCCGTACAGACCGAGGACCACCCGCTCGAGTACGGGTCCTTCGAGGGGTCGATCCCGGGCGGCGAGTACGGCGCCGGCGAGGTGACGATCTGGGACTCTGGCACCTACGACCTGGAGAAGTGGCGCGACGACGAGGTGATCGTCACCCTCCGCTCCGCCGACCGCGGCCCCCGCCGCCTGGCCCTGATCCGCACGGGCGGCCGCGACGGCGACGCCGAGAACAACTGGCTGATCCACCTCACCAAGGCCCAGCCCGGCACCCCGCAGCCGCTGAGCGCTGGACAGCTGCCGGGCCAGGAGGCCCCGGCCCCGCACGAACCCAGCACTCCACGAGAAGCTCAGCGTGAGAACAAGCGGCGCCCCATGCTTGCCGCCGCCGCCAACCCCGGCGAGCTGGCTCAGCCCGACGACTGGGCCTTCGAGATGAAATGGGACGGGTTCCGCACCCTCGCACACCTCCAGGACCCCGAGACGGTGCGCCTGATCAGCCGCTCCGGCCAGGACCTCACCGTCACCTTCCCCGAGCTGGGGGCGCTCGCCGCCCAGGTGGACCCGGCCCGGCTCCCCGCGGTGCTCGACGGCGAGATCGTCGCCCTCGACCGCGACGGCCGCCCAGACTTCCGCCGCCTCCAGCACCGCGCCAACCTGCACAAGGAGCGCGACGTCGCACGCGCCCGGGCCCGCGTCCAGGTCGACCTCATGCTGTTCGACGTCCTGCAGGCCGACGGCAACGACGTCACCGACCGCCCCTACACCGAGCGCCGCGAGCTGCTGGAGTCCCTCGTCACGCCCCGCGCCCCCATTCACCTCCCGCCCGCGTTCGACGGCGACCTCGACGCCGCCCTGCGCACCTCCCGCACCCTGCGGCTGGAGGGCGTCGTCGCCAAGCGCCGCACCTCCACCTACGCGGGACGGCGCTCGCGGGAGTGGCTCAAGGTCAAGCACAAGGCGATGCAGGAGGTGGTCGTCGTGGGCTGGCGGCCGGGCCGGGCGGACCCCTCCGTGATGGGCTCGCTGCTCATGGCGATCCCGGACGAGGTGCCCGACGGCGACGGCCTGCGCTACGTCGGACGCGTCGGGACGGGCTTCACCGAGCGTGAGCGCCGGGACATCACCACCCGGCTGCAGGGCATGGAGCGCAAGACGCCGGGTGTGTCCGGCGTGCCCGCGGAGGACGCGTCGGACGCCCGCTGGGTCACGCCCAGGCTGGTGGGCGAGGTGACGTACGCCGACTGGGCCGATGGCCCGGACGGCGCCTCGGGCGAGCGCCGCATGCGGCACTCCGTGTGGCGCGGCTGGCGCCCGGACAAGTCGCCGGCGGACGTCGTGGTGGACCTGCCGGGCCAGGGCTGAGCCGGGACGCGCCCTCGCGTCCGGGCCGAGGCCGCGTCGGAATCGACCGCTTGGCACACTTTTACTGGGTGGGTAAATGTCCCGTATCCCACGGATAACCGTCGTACCGTGTTGTCCGACGGACGGAGGACACAGATGTTCAGCCACCCCAAGCGTCTGGCCACCTTGACGGCCATCCTTGCCGCGATCACGCTCGCGGCCGTCCCGGCGACAGCCGTCGCCGCACCCACCACACCCGGCAACGCGTCCAGCACCCCCGCGCGGCAGGTCACCCACGGGCTGCGCGACCCCTTCCCCCAGATCGAGCTCCCGGACCGGATCGACCTGCCCGACGGGTTCCGGCCCGAGGGCATCACGACCGCCGGCCCGATCGCATGGTTCGGCTCCCTGGCCGACGGCGACATCTACCGCGCCAGCCTCCTGACCGGCGAGGGCGAGGTGATCAGCCAGGGCCCGGGCACGTCGTCGGTGGGGCTCACCGTCGACGTGCGCGGCCGCCTGTTCGTCGCCGGCGGTGCCGGCGGCGACGCCCGCGTCGCCGGCGGTGCCGGCGGCGACGCCCGCGTCGTCGACGGGCGCTCGGGCGAGGTCCTCGCGACGTACGACTTCGGCGGCGGGTTCGTGAACGACGTCGTCCTCACCGACGACTACGCCTACTTCACCGACTCCCAGCGGGCGGTGGTCTACCGGCTGCACCTGGGGCGGCGCGGGGCGCCCACGGACACGTTCGACGAGCTGGCCCTGCACGGCGACTGGGAGCAGGTCGACGGCTTCAACGCCAACGGCATCACGACGTCTCCCGACGGCAGGTCGCTGCTCGTCGTGAACTCCACGACCGGCAACCTGTTCCGGGTCGACCCGGACGACGGGCACGCCGAGCTCGTGGACCTCGGCGACGACCGGCTCACCAACGGCGACGGCCTGCTCCGCGTCGGCCGCACGCTCTACGTCGCGCAGAACACCCAGAACCAGGTGGCGACGGTGCGGCTCGACCGGACGGCGTCGGACGGTCGGGTCGTGCGGATCCTGACCAGCGACGACTTCGACACGCCCACCACGATCGCCCGTTTCGCGGGCGCGCTGTACCTGCCGAACGCCAGGTTCACCACGACGCCCGAGGAAGACACGGAGTACTGGGTCACGCGGCTCCCGCTGCGCTGAGGGCCGCACCGGGCGCCGCACGAGCGGCCGGTGTGGCCCAGCCCACCCGGCGGCCGCGGAATACCCGCGTCCGCCGGGCCGGTTGTCGCGGACATGCGAGCGATCACCTACTCCCGGTTCGGCAGCGCCGACGTCCTCGAGCTCACCGAGCAGCCCGACCCGCACATCGGCCCCGACACCCTCGTGGTCCGGGTCAAGGCGGCGTCGGTCAACCCGGTCGACTGGAAGATCCGCCAGGGCTACCTGGAGGGCCTGATCGACGTGCAGCTCCCCGCGATCCCGGGCTGGGACGTCGCGGGCGTCGTCGAGCAGGTCGGCCTGGACACCCCTGAGTTCCAGGTGGGTGACGAGGTCTACGGCTACGTGCGCAAGGACACCGTGCAGGGCGGCACGTTCGCCGAGCTCGTCGCGGCGCCCGTGCGCACCCTGGCCCGCAAGCCGGCGTCGCTGAGCTTCGAGGAGGCGGCGGCGGTGCCCCTGGCCGGCCTCACCGCCTACGAGGCGATCCAGCGCGCCGGGGTCAAGGACGGCCAGACCGTGCTGGTGCACGCCGCGGCCGGCGGCGTCGGCGCGTTCGCCGTGCAGATCGCCAAGGCCCTGGGCGCGCGCGTCATCGGCACCGCGAGCGAGGCGAACCAGGAGTTCCTGCGCGGCCTCGGGGCCGAGCCCGTCACCTACGGCGACGGCCTGGCCGACCGCGTCCGCGCGCTCGCGCCCGACGGCGTCGACGTCGTCCTCGACTTCGTCGGCGGCGGCACCGTCGCCGCCAGCGCCGGGAACCTGGCCGACGGCGGCACCATCACCTCGATCGCCGACCCCACCGCACGCACCGAGCACGGCGGGCACTACGTCTGGGTGCGCCCCTCGGTCGCCGGCCTCGACGCGCTCACCGCCCTGTTCGACGCCGGAAAGCTGTCCGTCGAGATCGCGCAGGTATTCGACCTGGCCGACGCCGCGGACGCGCACCGGGCCAACGAGTCCGGCCACACCCGCGGCAAGGTGGTCGTCCGGGTCTGACGCGGACGCGATCCGCGTGGTCGGTGATCAGCGGCTCGGAACGCCGATCACCCGGCCTCTTGCCTGCTGCTCGGGAGCGAGAAATCCGTTGGGCGGGGTTTCCGGTGTGTGCCAGGGTCTGTGGGTGGCTTCCTTCATCTCGCACATGACCGTGGACTGCTCCGACGCCTACTCGCTCTCCGAGTGGTGGAAACCGGTGCTCGGCTATCAGGACGTGCCCGGCGACCCGAACCTGCCGGGCCACGACGAGTGCATGATCGTCGACCCGGACGGCAAGGGCGTGAGCGTCCTGTTCATCGAGGTGCCCGAGGGCAAGTCCGTCAAGAACCGGGTGCACCTCGACCTGCGCCCGCGCACGGACCTGCGGGACACGGAGATCGAGCGGGTGATCGCGCACGGCGCCACTGTCGTGTCCGACCATCGCGGGCAGTACGGCCCCGGCACCGGCTGGGTGACGTTCGCCGACCCGGAGGGCAACGAGTTCGACATCCTCCGGTCGCCGGCCGAGGTCGCGGAGCAGCCCGCGCCGGCAGGGGTCACGGACGCATGAGCGAGTGGGTGATCCGGCCCGAGCGGCCGGCGGACTTCCCCGCGATCCGGACCGTTCTGGTCGCGGCGTTCGGCGAGGACCGGGTCGCGGACGGCGTCGACCGGATCCGGGAGTCGTGGATCTACCGGCCGGGGACGTCGCTGGTCGCGGTGTCCGAGGCCGGAGTGTCCGATCGTGAGGTGGTCGGGTGTGTCATGGTCACCGGCTGCACGGTCACGGGCGATGCGGGTGAGCGCACGGCAGCGATGCTCACGCCGCTCGCCGTCAGCCCCGACCACCAGCGGCGCGGGATCGGCGCGTCCCTGGTCCGGGCGGCCCTGGCCGGCGCCGAGCAGGCGGGCGAGCCGTTTGTCGTGCTGGAGGGCAGCCCGGACTACTACGGCGCGCTCGGCTTCGCCCCGGCCCGTGAGCACGGGATCGAGATGCACCTGCCCGACGGGGTCCCGCACGAGGCCGCCCAGGTACACCTGCTGCCGGCCTACGACCCGGCGGACCCCGGCCTGCGCGGCGACATCACCTACCCGCCGGTCTACGGCTGACCCGCGGACAGGCGCCCCCGAGTCAGTTCGGGGAGGCCTTGCCGTGACGCCAGTAGCCCACGAAGTCCACGTGCGCCTTGGGCACCCCGCGCTCGCCCACCAGGTGCCGGCGCGCCCCCGTGGCCAGCGACGACTCGCCGATCGCGAACGCGTACACCGCGCCGTCGTGCCGTGCGAGGTCCAGGCCGCTCAGCTCCGCGAGCGCCGCCTGCCCCGGGACGGCGTGCGGGTCGGCGTCGGACCGCACCACCCACCGCAGCTCGACGCCGGACGGCGTGCGGAACTCCTGCCGGTCCCCGGCCGTCGGTACCTCGACGACGGCGATGCCGCGGGCGTCGTCGGGCAGGGACTCGCAGATGCCCGCGACGGCGGGCAGCCCGGACTCGTCGGCGACCAGGAGTGTCCAGTCGTGGGCGTGCCGCGGGTTGTAGGTGACGCCCTGGTCGAGCAGGCCGACGCGCACGCCCTGTTCGGCGGCCTGGGCGAAGCCGGCCCCGGGCCCCGCGGCGTGGGCGGAGTCGTCCGAGGCCTCGTCGCCGCTCTCGTGGAGCACGAAGTCGATGTCGAGCTCGTTCAGGTCGGGGCGCGCGGCGCGGACGGTGTAGTTGCGCACCCAGGGCCGCCGGGCCTTCGGGGTGGTGAGGTACTCGGCGTACCAGAGCCCGGAGGCGCGGGTCGGCAGACGCAGCATGTCCTGGCCCGCGCGGGGCAGGAAGAGGCGGAACCACTGGTCGTAGCCGGTCGCCGTGAACCTGGCGAGCTCGTCGCCGCCGAGGGTCACGCGCATCATGTTCGGTGTGATCCGCTTGGTCTTGATCACCTCGGCCATGACCACGTGCGGGTCGACGGCCTTACGCCCCTTATATGACATGGGCTTAGGTTAGGCACGCCTAAGTCGGTTTGACCAGGGCCACGTCCGGATCTACCCCGCGCACGTTCCGGATACCCACCAACGACAGCAGGCCGCCGACCACGAGCAGGGCCGCGGTCACCACGAGGGCCCGGTGGAACGTGGCGACGTCGAGCACACCTCCCGTGATGATCCCCGCGAACGCCACGGTCACCAGCCCGGCCACGCGCGCGACGGCGTTGTTCACGGCGGAGCCGATGCCGGCGTCGTGGGTCGGGACGGCGCCGAGGATCGCCGCCGTAAGGGGCGCCACCGTCATCGCGAGGCCGAGCCCGAACACGAGCTGGCCGGGCAGCACCTGGGTGAGGTAGGCGGCGGTCTCGTCGATCGCGAGCATGAGGAGGTATCCCGCCCCGGCCACGATCGGCCCCACCGTCATGAACAGCCGCGGCCCGTACCGGCCGGCGAGCGTGCCGAACCACGCGGACAGCGCGATCATCGCGAACGTCGTCGGCAGCTGCGCCACCCCGGACCAGGTGGCGGAGTACCCGGCGACCTGCTGCAGGAACAGCGTGAGCATGAACCCGCCCAGCGAGAGCGCCCCGTAGATCGCCGTGGTGGCCAGGTTGCCCCAGGCGAAGTTGCGCGCCGCGAACAGGCGCATCGGCAGCATCGGGTCGGCCGCTCGCCGTTCGTAGAGCACGAACGCCACCAGCATCGCCGCGCCCGCGAAGATCGAGACCAGGATGACCGGCGACGTCCACCCGAGCCGCTCCCCCTCGATCAGCCCGAACACCATGCCCGCGAGGCCGACCGCGGCCAGCACCGCGCCCGGGATGTCGATGTGCCGGCCGGGCTCACCCTCCGCCTCGGGGATCCCGCGCAGCAGCCAGAGGGTCACGGCGATGACCGGCACGTTGATCCAGAACACCCAGCGCCACGACGCGAAGTCGACCAGCATGCCGCCGACGAAGGGGCCGACGATCATCGCGGCGGTCGTCCACGAGGTCCACCGGCCGATCGCGCGGGCCTGCGCCTCACCGCCGAACGTGGCGACGATCAGGGCCAGGGAGCTCGGCACCAGCATGGCGCCCGCCACTCCCTGCAGGGCCCGGGCGATGATCAGCACGGGACCGGTCGGCGCGACCGCGCACAGCACGGAGGCGACCGCGAACCCCACGAGCCCGGCGGCCAGCACCCGGCGCCGCCCGTAGACGTCCGAGATCGAGCCCGCCACGAGCATCAGCGCGCCCAGGGTCACGAGGTACGCGTCCACCACCCACTGCTGCAGGGCCAGCCCCGCCACACCCGGGCCCCCGAGCTCCCGCGCGATCGCAGGCAGGGCGACGCTGACCACCGTGCCGTCGAGGAACGACACGAAGGACGCGAGGATGGCGACGAGGAGGACCCGTCTCTGGAGCGCGGTCACGGGCATCACGCTATGCCCAGCCACCGACAGGCGCCGCGCCGCCGGCCCCTTCGTCCCGGGCCGGATGTCCGGCAGGATCGGCACATGGGACTGACGATCCGCCCTGCCACGGCCGAGGACGCAGCGGCCTGCGCCGACATCTACGGCTTCTACGTGCGCCACACCCACGTCAGCTTCGAGTCGGACCCGCCGAGCACCGAGGAGATGGCGCGACGCATCGCGAGCTCCTCGGCCCGCCACGCGTGGCTCGTCGCGCAGGAGGCGGGCGGGGGCGACGTCGTCGGCTTCGCCTTCGCCGCGCCCTACTCGCCGCGCGAGGCCTACCGCTGGGCCGCCGAGACCAGCGTCTACCTGGAGGCGGGCCGACGCCGGACCGGCGCGGGCCGGGCGCTGTACGAGGCGCTCTTCGACCGCCTCGCCGAGCTCGGCTACCGCCGTCTGGTGGCGGGCCTGGCGCTCCCGAACGACGCGAGCCTCGGCCTGCACGTCGCGCTCGGGTTCGAGGTGGTGGGCACGTTCCGCAGGATCGGCTGGAAGCACGGCCAGTGGCGCGACGTCATGCGCCTGCAGAAGGACCTCGCGCCCGGCCTCGGCGACGCCCCGCCGAGCAGCACCAACCCGCCCGGCTGACCTACCCGACCGGACCCACAGACGTCAATCCTCCGCTGCGATCATCACGTGCGGCCAGGAACCGACAAGATCCGTGCATGGACAGCATCGTCCGCGTCGCGACACCCGACGACGCCGCAGCCTGCGCCGCAATCTACGCCCCCTTCGTCGCCGACTCGGCGGCGACCTTCGAGACCCGTCCGCCCGACGCCCGGGAGATGACGCGCCGCATCGAGCGGTTCTTCGGCCGCGAGACCTGGCTGGTGCTCGAGACCGAGGGCGCCGTCGTCGGCTTCGCCTACGCCAAGCCGTTCGCGGACCGCCCGACCTTCCGCTGGACGCTCGAGACCAACGTGTACGTCGCCGCGGGCCACCAGCGGCGCGGCGGTGGCCGCGAGCTGTACGACGCGCTCCTGGCGCGGCTCGCGCGCCGCGGTTACCACCGCGTCGTCGCCAGCATCGTGCTGCCGAACGACCCCGCCATCGCGCTGCACGAGGCGGCCGGGTTCCACCGGGCGGGCTCGTTCGAGAAGATCGGCTGGAAGCTGGGCGAGTGGCACGATGCCGTCCTCTTCCAGCGCGACCTGGTGCCCGACGACGGCACGGTCCCGGGGACCCGCACCGCCGACGCCGAGCTGCAGGGCCTGCTCACGCCCGAGCCGCTCGAGGTCACGCGGACGCCGCTGCTCCGGCCGCACCCCGCCGAGGACCTGGTGCCCTACTTCGGAGACTGACCTTCGGGACCGACCTTCGGGGACCGGGGTCCGGACCGGATCCGTTCGCCAATTGGGCTCGCAAGGCCCACCACCCGTTGCCTAGGGTCGCGTACATGAGCCTCACCGTGCGCCCAGTCGAGTACGCCGACCAGCCGGACTACACCCGCCTGGGCGGCGAGGCGTTCGGCGCGCCCGCGACGGGCAACCCGGTCCCGACCCGCGAGGAGTGGGCGGCGGCCGGCTTCCGCGAGTGGGGCGCGTTCGACGACGAGGGCCTGGCCGCCCGCCTGCGCGTCTACGGGTTCACGTCGTGGTTCCACGGCGCGCAGGTCCAGACGGCGGGCATCGCGGGGGTCGCCGTCGAGCCGGAGCGGCGCGGCTCCGGCCATCTCGCCCGCCTCTTCGCCGCAGCCCTCGACGAGGCGCGCGAGCGCGGCGACACGATCTCCACGCTCTACCCGACCGCGCCGGGCATCTACCGGCGCCTGGGCTACGAGGTGGTCGGCTCGTTCGACGACGTCGACGTCCCGCTGCAGAACCTGAACCGCGTGGCGGCACCCGCCGGCGTCGTGACCCGCCGCGCCACGGTCGCCGACTTCGCCGCGGTGGTCGCCGTCCACCGCACGTGGGCCGCCGCGCAGAACGGGCCGGTCTCGCGGGCGGAGAAGCCGTTCTGGACGCCACCGGAGAAGTTCTTCGCCGACTACACGGGCGTCACGCTGGCCATCGACGGCTCGGGCGACGTCGTCGGCTTCGCGAGCTGGATCCGCGGCGAGGGTTACACGCCGGCGACGGCGCTCATGGAGGTCGACGACCTCATCGCGCTGACACCCGACGCAGCCCGCGCCCTGTGGCGCACCCTCGGCAGCTTCTCGACGGTGGTCGGCACGGCGCGCGTCTCGACGTCGGGCCTCGATCCCGCGTGGCTCGTGCTGCCCGACCTCACCACCACCGTGCACTCGGCCCACCCCTACATGCTGCGGATCCTGGACGTGGCCGGGGCGCTGACCGGCCTGGGGTCGCCGCTCGAGGGCGTGCGGGTCCCGTTCGCCGTCCGCGGCACGCAGGATCTCGCCGGCGCCTGGACGCTCACGGTGTCCGACGGCGTCACGCACCTCGAGCGGGACGCCGTCGCGCTCGAGGACGCGCACCACGAGCGGCCCGTGCTGAGCCCGAACGGGCTGGCGCTGCTGTACGCGGGCGTGCAGTCGGCGGCGAACCTGCGGATCGCGGGCCACCTGACCGGGCCGTCCGGCCACGACCCGATCCTGACGGCCCTGTTCGCGGGCCGCCAGCTCCATGTCCGCGACTACTTCTGACCGTTGCCGGCCCCGTCGGCGTCAAGCACCGACGCCGGCCTCGCGGGCAGATCCAGGTAACGGGCGGGCACATACTGGGGCCGTGGATATTCCTGTTGGGTGGTCCGTCGTACTGATCTTCACCGGCCTGTGGAACCTGGTCATCTGGCCGCGGTTCTGGCAGCGCATCGTCGCAGACCCCCGGTCGCGCGACGCCGACGGCCGGGCGACGAAGTTCCTCACCGTGCACAGCGTGCTGATCGCGGTCTCGCTCGCGCTCGCGCTGGCGGTGGGCGCGCTGGGCGCCATCAGCCTCTTCTGAGTTCTCCGGCTCTCCAGTCCTCTGGCCCCACCAGGACGTTCGCGCCCCGCTCGCCTTGCGACCATACCTGGAGGTAGGTATGGTGCGGCCATGAGCACGGACACCGCACGCGACCGCCTCGTCGGCGCCGCACAGGACCTCTTCGCCGCCCAGGGCGTCGGGGCCACGAGCCCGCGCGCGGTGCTGGCGGCGTCCGGCGTCGGGCAGGGGAGCCTGTACCACCACTTCCCCACCAAGCACGACCTCGCCGTGGCCGCCGTCGGCGCCACCGTTGACGAGGCGCTCACCCGGGCGATGCGCACGCTGGGCAGCGACTCCCCCGTCATCGAGCGCCTCGTCGCCTACCTCGAGCGGCCACGGGACAGCCTCGCCGGCTGCAAGATCGGGCGCCTCACCTCCGACCAGGCGGTGATGGACGACGACGGCCTGCGCGACGTCGTGACCGCCTACTTCGTGCGGCTGCTCGCCGTCGTCACCGACATCTTCCGCGAGTCCGGCCTGCCCGACGACGTCGCCCGCGACCGCGCGCACGCGGCCCTCGCGATCATCCAGGGCGGGTACGTGCTGGCCCGCGCCACCCAGAACCCGGACGCGCTGGCCGCAACGGTGCGAGGCTTCGTAGGACTGCTTCCAACACAGGAGAACACGTGACCTTCCGCGAGCGCCTGCGCGCGCTGCCCACCTTTCCGCGGCCGGGTCTCCCGGCCCTCGACACGGACGCGGCCCCGCCCACCCCGCACGAGCTGTTCGTGACCTGGATCGACCAGGCGATCGACGCCGGCCTGCTGGCCCCGCACGCGGCGACGCTGTCGACCGCGGACGCCGCCGGGCACGTCCACGCACGCACCCTGCTCCTGAAGGACGTGACGGTGGACGGGTGGTGGTTCGCGTCGCAGTCCACCAGCCCGAAGGGCCGCGACCTGGCGGTCAACCCGCACGCCGCGCTGACCTTCCTGTGGCCGGAGCTGGGCCGCCAGGTCAAGGTGACGGGCACCGCGGCGTCGGCGGGGCCCGAGGCGGGCCGGGCCGACTTCCTCGCGCGGTCCGACCTGTCGCGGGCCACGAGCCTGGTGGACCGGCAGAGCGAACCGCTCGACTCCATGGAGGAGTACGAGCGCGCCTTCGCCGAGGCGCTGCGCATCGTCACCGCAGACCCCGAGCTGGCCGGTGTGCACTGGACCGCCTACGTCCTGGCCCCTACCGCGGTCGAGTTCTGGCAGGCGCCCGACGACGGCCCGCAGACCCGCCTGCTCTACCGGGCCGAGGCCGACGGGTGGGCCACCGGCCTGCTGTGGCCGTGAGCGCACTCCGAACCGTCCACGTGCCGGACGGACCTGGGCGACCGGGTGACCAGTCCGTCCGGCAACCAGCGCTGACCGATACCACCCCGACGAACGGACAACCCCTGTGACCACCACGAGCACCGACCCGCTCTCCCACGCCCTGGCCGACTCGACGGCCGGGCTGGACGCGCTGCTGGCGGCCGTCGGGCAGCTGACCGACGAGGATCTCGCCGGGCCCTCGACCCTGGCGGGCTGGACCCGCGGGCACGTCCTGTCCCACATCGCGGGCGTGGGCGGCGCGATGCTCGGGCAGGCGCAGGCCGCCGCGCGCGGCGAGGTGGTGCCCGTCTACGCGAGCCAGGAGGCCCGCAACGCCGGGATCGAAGCCGGCTCCGGCCGCACAGTCGCCGAGCATCTCGCGGTCCTGGGCGGCCTGCGCGCGGGGCTCGCGCGGGCCTGGCCCGAGCTCGGCTCGCCGCTCTGGGACGCCCCGAGCGGGTACCGCGACGGGCCGCTGTCGGGCTGTGCGCTCGGCTGGTGGCGCGAGTTGCGGATCCACTCCGTCGACGCGCTGGCCGGCACGTCCCAGGAATTCGGGTACGAGACGTGGGACGACGCACTGTGCGCCCACCTGCGCCAGTTCCTCGCCGTGCGGCTGCCCGACGGCGTCACCGCTGACGACGTCGAGGGCGACCCGCGTGACGTCACCGCCTGGCTGGCCGGGCGTGTTCCGGTGACGCCGCCGGCCGGCGACCTGCCCGAGCTGGGGCCCTGGCCCTCGGCCGTCCCGGCCCGGTGAACGCTGGCGGGACGAGCGTGAGGGAGGTCACGGAACACATCACGTGATTCATGCCACAGCGCTCGTTCCGCTTTTCACAAGCCCGCTAATGTTCTTGCCGTGACTTCTTACCTCCAGACAGCCCCGCGTCCCTCCGAAGAGGTCGACGTCGCGCTGATCGGCGGGGGGATCATGAGCGCCACCCTCGGCGCGCTGCTCACGATCCTCGAGCCGACCTGGCGTATCGGAATCTACGAGCGCCTCGACGAGGTCGCGCTCGAGTCGTCGAACCCGTGGAACAACGCGGGCACCGGCCACTCCGCGCTCTGCGAGCTGAACTACACGCCGGAGCGCAAGGACGGCTCCGTCGACATCTCCAAGGCGGTGACGATCAACGAGCAGTTCCACACCTCCCGCGAGTTCTGGAACCACCTGCTCACCGCCGGCCTGATGGAGGGCACGGACTTCATCAACGTCACGCCGCACATGACGTTCGTGCGTGGCGCGGAGAACGTGGACTTCCTGCGCCGCCGCTACGAGGCGCTGAGCGTCCACCCGCTGTTCAGCGACATGGAGTTCAGCTCCGACCCCGCCGTCATCGGCCAGTGGGCGCCGCTGATGACCCTGGACCGCGACGCCGACGAGCCGATCGCCGCCACCCGCGCCGCCGCGGGTACCGACGTCGACTTCGGCTCGCTCACCAAGAAGCTCGTCGACTTCGCCACCACGAACAACGCCGAGCTGCACGTGAACCACGAGGTCCGCGGCCTCAAGAAGCTGCGTGACGGCCGCTGGCGCCTCACCCTGCACGACCGTTCGTGGAACGCCGGGACCCGCCGCCGCACCGTCACCGCGAAGTTCGTCTTCGTCGGCGCGGGCGGTGGCGCGCTGCCGCTGCTGCAGGCGTCGGGCATCAAGGAGGCGCGCGGTTACGGCGGCTTCCCGATCTCGGGCGAGTTCCTGCGCACGTCGTCGCCGGAGATCGTGGCCCAGCACCACGCCAAGGTGTACGGCAAGGCCGACGTAGGCGCGCCGCCGATGTCCGTGCCCCACCTGGACACGCGCATCGTGGACGGCAAGAGCTACCTCATGTTCGGCCCGTACGCCGGGTTCAGCCCCAAGTACCTCAAGAAGGGCAAGTACCTGGGCCTGATCACGTCGCTGCGCCTGCACAACGTGTTCTCGATGCTGGGCGCCGGCGTGAAGAACCTCGACCTCACCAGCTACCTGGTGGGCCAGGTCGCCGCTGCACCGGAGACCAAGTTCCACGAGCTGCAGCGGTTCATGCCGACGGCGCAGCCCGCCGACTGGGAGAAGATCACCGCCGGCCAGCGGGTCCAGGTCATCAAGTGGGTCAAGGGCAAGGGCGGCGTGCTGGAGTTCGGCACCGAGGTCGTCGCGGCCCAGGACGGCACCATCGCCGGCCTGCTGGGCGCCTCCCCGGGCGCCTCGACCGCCGTCGCCGCCATGACCGGCCTGCTGGAGCGCTGCTTCCCGGCCAAGTACGCCGAGTGGAAGCCGCAGCTCACCACGATGATGCCGAGCCTCGGCGGCGGCGTGGCCGACGACGCCGCGCAGCTCACCGGCACCGCCGACCAGAGGATCACGGCAGGGGCCTGACCCCCGGCTTCACCTCGAAAAGTCCGCTTCGAGAACAACTTCGGGTACCGAATCCAGCCAGATTCGGTACCCGAGGTCGTTCTCGAAGCGGACCGCCCCTGGGGCTAGCTCCCCAGCTCACCGGGCGGGAGCTCCCGCAACCTTGCCAGCGGCGAGAGCAGCACGCTCCAGCAGGCGAGGCAGTGCACGGCCGCCATCACCAGGATCGTCTCGCGGACGCCGATCACTCCGCCGAGCCAGCCCGCGACGACGCCGGCCACCGGCATGGTGCCGAAGTTCACCACCTGCATCACCGTCATCACCCGGCCGCGCAGCCCGGCCGGCACGTAACGGAGCCGCCACGCGTTCCGGATCACGTTGCCCGCCACCACGAACATGCCGGTCAGAAAGCTGCCGACCGCGGTAATCGTCGCGCCCCAGCCCGGCAGGCCCGCGCCGACGAGCAGCGCGGCAGGACCACAGAGCAGCAGCAGCGCCGTGGAGGCCCGCCCGCTGCCGAGGCCCCGGCTCAGGTACGGGGCGACGACAGCGCCCACCACCCCACCGCCGCCCGCCACCGCGAGGACCGCGCCGACCCCGGCCTCGGTCAGGTGCAGGTCGCGCACAAGGAACAGGACCAGGAGCGCCCCGTATCCGGTGAGCCCGAAGTTGGACATGCCACCGATGCCCACGAGCCACGGGATGTAGCGGTCGCGGCGCACCAGGTCCACGCCCTCGCGGATGCGCGCCAGCAGAGGCTCGGCCGGGCCGTCCGGCGCCTTCGCCGGCCGGGGCAGCCGGATGCGCCACAGGCACACGGCGGACCAGAGAAAGGTCACGGCGTCGAGCGCTATCCCGGCGGCCGCCGTCAGCCACTGGGCGAGGAGGCCACCCAGGCCGGGGCCGGCCACGTTCGCCGCGGACTCCGTGCCGAACAGCCGCGAGTTCGCGGACTCGAGCTGGTCGGCGGGCACCACCTCGGGCAGGAACACCTGGTACGCGGTCCGGAAGAACACCGTGCAAGCCCCGCCCACCAGGCCCACCACCACTATGTGGGACAGCGTGAGGACCTCGAGCGCGAAGGCCACCGGCAGGCTCCCGAAGGCGGCGGCGGACACGAGGTTCGCGATGATCATCACCCGCCGGGCCGGGAGCCGATCCACCCAGGCACCCGCCGGCAGGCCGATCACCAGCCACGGCAACCACGTCGCGGCCGCGATGAGCCCCATCCAGCCGGGTCCGGCGTCGAGCTGCGTCACCGCGAGCAGGGGCAGCAGCGTCGAGGTCGTCGCGTTGCCGACGACGCTCACGCCCTCGCCCAGCCAGAGCAGCCCGAAGGCCCGGTTGCGCGTGAGGGACCGCGCGTCGGGAGCGGTGCCGCGGGAAGGCGCTGTCGACGTCGTCATACCCGCAGACTAGACGTACAAGACTTCTTGTACAACACCAATTGTTCAATCAGGGCTGGGACGGGAACGCCCTGGCGAACAGGAAGACGTGCTCGCGCTCCTGCGCCTCGTCCCCTGCCTCGCCCGCCGTGCCCCGCTCCTTCCAGCGCCCCACCAGCGCGTTGAGCTCGTCAGTGAGCTCGCCCAGCTCGTCGGGGGTGAGCCGCAGCCAGGAATCCGTGGAGAGCTCGGCCCGGCCCCACTCCTCGTTCGCCTCGGAGCGCTCCAGCCAGGTACGGGCCCGCTCGACCTGGCGCGCCAGCATGAACTCCTCGGCGGCCACCGCCTGACGCTGGCTCTCGGCGTCCTGCGGCAGTGTCGACCGGCCCCACGTGATGGACCGCGCAGCACGGCGCCACCAGCGCTCCCGCCCGTCACGGGCAAGCTCCGGCGCCTCTTCGACGAGCCCGGCGGTCGCCATGACCCGCATGTGATGGCTGATGCTCCCGACGGCCAGCCCCGTGCGCTCGGCCAGCACCGACGCCGTGGCGGGCCCCTGCGCCGTCAGCGAGTCGAGCAGGCGGGAACGTGCGGGGTTGGCCAGGGCGGTGACAGCCCTGGCCTCGGTGAGCGTACGGACGTCGTCGGAAGCCATGTAGGCAGGGTAGGACGGCGCCAACGGCAACGTCGCGCGCCGACCCGTCCCGGCCTTGTCGTCCAGCCGCCGAGGTACTCGTGCTCGGCGACAGCGCACATGGCGCGGGACAAAAGCAGGTCTTGTTCCACCTGATCGACTGTCGGCCACGGGTGCGATACGGACCATGCAGTGATGGCAGAACGAAGGATCACAGGTCGGGCTCCACAGTGGTGTTCAGTCGGATGTTCCAGCGGTCGTCGAGCGAGCCGGCCTTTCCTCGGGTCGGGTCCAGACGTGCCTGACCCCCGCGGCGTTCACGAACGGCTTCCTCGATCGGTCCGAGAGCTACGTCTCCGAACCGCTCGAGGAGCCAGCCGATACGTTGCAGGACTGCTGCCGGATACTCGCGAGCGACCTCCACTAGAGTGCCAGTGTCGAAGCTGTCCCGGCTTGCGCTCCGCCCTCCACACTGCAAAACGGTACACTTTTTGTAGTGTTTTGCAGTATGAAGGGCGGACCCCGCGTCGTACTCAGTCTGTCAGTGCCGCCAAGCGGGCCGTCCAGTGGTCGAGCAGAGCGTCTACCGTCTCGACGGCCACGTCGGTGCGGGGCATGCGGGCCCGCACCGCGATGCCGTCGTCGGTGCGGGACACCCATACCTGCAGGTCGTCGGCCCGGGTCGCGGCCGAGACGTGGTGTGCCCGCCGTCCGGCGGCCGCGGTGTGCCCGGGGAGCCGCCGGTAGTCCAGGTAGGACACCTGGAAGATGTCCACCCTCGGGGACCGCAGCGGGCGCGGCAGCGTCTCCACCACCTGCTCGAGCGGCACCGCGGACAGCTCGCGCGCGGCCCGCAGGGCCTTGCCGGTCGCGGCGAGCGCGCCGTCCGCACCGTCGCCGACGTCGATCCGCAGCGGCACCGTGGTGGTGTGCCAGCCGACGGCCCGGCGGGCGGCGGCATCAGCACGCGTGTGCACCGGCAGGAGCGTCTCCAGGACGACGGGGCCACCGAGGTCGGCGACGGCCCCGGCGAGCGTGGCCAGCACGGCGGCCGACGTCGACGCGCCCGCGGCCCTGGCGCGCGCGGCGACCGAGTCGGCGGCGGCGGCGTCGGCCAGCGGGCGCACGACCGTGCGCTGCGGCACCCGCTCGCCGCCCGGCACGCCGAGCGGGAGAGGAAACGTGGGCAGCGCCCAACCGCGGTCGCGCAGGAAGCCGTGCCAGGTGGCGAGCCGAGGGTCGTCGGCGCCCACGGGCGCTGCACCGGCGGCTGGGGCAGCAGGGCGGGCCAGATCAGCCGCGCGGGCCTGGCCATTGGGGCCGGCCGGGTCGGACAGGCCGGCCGTGTCGACCGAGCAGGCCGAGGACAGGGCCAGAGCCGCGGCTGCCATCGGCCGAGCCGCGGCCACAGCTGGCGCCCCGATCTCGACCCCAGCCACAGCCCCGGCCATGGCGAGGACAGGCGCCGCGTGCCGGGTGTGCTGCGCGTAGAGCCCGGCCAGCTCGTCGACGACGACGGTGGTGGACCACGCGTCCGTGTGCAGGTGGTCCATGCCCAGCACGATCGTGGACCGGCCGGGGCGGCTGATCGCCGCGGGCAGGAATGCCGGGTAGCCGAACGGCGCGCACCGCCGGCCGAGCTCGGCGACCAGGTGCTCGCGGGTGCCCTCGACCGTACGGGTGACGGGTCCGTCGTGGCGCTGCCAGACGAGACTGCCGGGCTCGTGCCGCACCAGACCCACGCCGCCGCCAGGGCGCCCGGCCGCGCCGCCCGCCTTGGTCGGGCCCGCTACGGCCCGGCCCGGCCCGGACTGGCCTGGCTCCGACCGGCGGACCGCCTCGACCCAGAGCCCAGGATGCCCGGCCACAAGGTCGCGGAAGGCTGCCTCCAGCGCGTCGAGGTCGACAGGGCCGTCGACCTCGAACGCGGCGGTGATCCAGACGCTCGGCTCGCCGGCGTCGGCCCCGAGCAGGTGGTTGCGCTGGTTGAAGGTCAGCGGCGCCGGTTGCGGCACCCGCCCCGCGCCTGGCCGGACGTCCCAGGTGACGACCTCGCCCGGCGCGGGCGCCCAGAGGTCAGCCGAGACGACCCGCACCGGTCGCCTCCAGGCGCTCGTCGCGGGCCTCGGCCGCGCCCACCAGGGCCTCGTCGGCGCCGGCCGCCGGGGGCGCGGCGACCGCTGCCTCGAAGGTGGCCGTCACCTCGGCGACGTAGCGGTCGACGGCGGCCTGCGCCGTCGGCGTGTCCGGGGTCTGCATCACGAGGTAGAGCCGCTCGTGGTCGCGGTTGACCCACAGGGACGCGTTGCCGGTGCGGCCCTCGCCCGTGAAGTGCAGGCCGCGGTCGTAGGCGGGCCGCCCGACGCCCGGGAACCGCCGCAGGTCCAGGTAGCTGATCAGCTGCGGGCTGCCCAGCGATGCGGGGTCCAGGACTCCGTCGGCCAGCATGACGCCGAGCGCGGCGTGCACCGGGACCTTGGCCACCTTCCTGGCCTGCCGGAACGCCGCGTCCGCGACGGGCAGGACGTCGGTGAACGACGCCGGGGCGCCGCCGTCGGCCACCGGGAACGTGACCGGCGTGAAGTTGCAGAGCCAGCCCTGCGTGGTCTCGAACCCGGGTCCGCGCGAACCCACTACGGTGACGCCGAACCAGTCGGTGGCCCCGGTGAGCCGGGCGTCCGTGAGCGCGAGCCCGGCGAACACCGCCCCGGTGAAGCGGGCGCCGTGCGCCGCGGCCAGCTCCTCCATGCGCGCCAGGCCGTCGGCGTCGAGCAGGGTCGTGGAGCGGATCTTCACGGCCGAGGTCTCGCCGGGCTCCAGGCCCAGGTCGAGCGCGAACTTCGGCAGCCGGCCGTCGTGCGCGGCCACGGCGTCGGACCACGCGCGGATCTCGGGGGCGTCCGCCGGGGTCGCGGCCGCGAGCGCGTGCTCGGCCCGGCCGTGGTCGAGGACCGAACCCGCGGTCTCGGGCCGCGCCTCGGGCTCGCCCGTTCCCCCGCCGAGCTCCTCCGCGTACAGCTCCTCGAGCTCGCTGAGCACCATCAGCTGCGACGCGCCGTCGGTGAACGCGTGGTCGCACCCCCAGAACAGGCCGAACCCGTCGTCAGTGACTGTCGCCCCGAGCGCGAACGGCGCCCACGAGTCGGGGCGGCACGCGGCGTCGAACGTCTCGTTGAGGTGCGTGGTCACCCACTCGTCCCACGGGAGGCCGGGCACCGGCGAGAAGGCGGGGACCGCCACCACCTCGAAGTCGACGGCGTCCGCGGGAACCAGGTGCCGCACCGGGTCGGCCCCCTCGGCACAGCCGTCGACGTCGAACCAGGTGCGCAGGCCCTCGTGCCTGCGGACCAGCCGGGTCAGCGCCCGGGCGAGGGCGGCGCCGTCGAACGCCCCGTCGAGGTAGGTGGCCGTGCCGGTCCAGGCCCGGTGCCGGCCGCCGGCCGCCCGGCGCGCCGCGTAGGCACGCAGGTGGTCGCCCTGCAGGAACGACGGCGGTCCCGGGTCCACGGGGGCCCACTCCGCGGCGGCGAGCGCCTCCGCCGTGGGCCGTACGTGCAGCACCCGTCCGGGTCGCGGGGACCAGGTACCCATAGCGCCGAGAATCATGCGACTGCCTCTTTCAGTCCGGCGGACCCGAAGGCCCGGAAGTAGGTGCGCAGCTCCTCGATCAGGGCGTCCAGCGCGGCGTGGGCCGCGGGGGTGTCCGGGTAGCGGGTGGACACGTTGAGGCCGTCGGGGGTGCGCAGGAACCACAGGTAGAGCTCGTCGGTGCCGTAGGCGGGGCTGCGCAGGGTCCGGGCGTCCCAGGAGGTCCAGCGCTCGGCCCCGGGCACGAACCGGGTGTCGACGTACGACACGGCGAAGTGCGGGCCGTCGGTGATGCCGCCCAGCTCGGCGATGCGCGCGAACGAGTACCGCACGAGGTGCTTGCCCGCGGAGACGGCAGCGTGCACGCGTTCGACGGTGGCGGTCAGGGCGTTGCCGTCGACCACCCGGTCCGGCAGGCCGGGATCCAGCTCGCGCAGCACCGGGTCGATCCCGTCGAGGTCGAGGTCCACGGGGCACAGGCCCACGTACCAGCCGACGGCGGCGGCGTGCTGCGGCGCGTACCGGGTGTGCATCGGCAGCACGAACCGCAGCCGGTCGAGCCCGTGCACCTGCCGCGCGGCGTGCGCGAACGCGGCCAGCACCCCGGACTGGGCGGATGCGCCGCGGGCCCGGCTGCGGGCGCTCAGGTCGTCGGTCTGCTCGACGGTGGCGAGCCACTCCGACCGGGAGGCCTGCGGGCGGGCCGCCTCGGCGGCGTCGGCGGCGGGCTGCGTGATCCCGGTGCCGTAGTGGGGGAAGAGGCCGTCGGGCCCGAGGAAGTCGAGCCAGCGGCGCACCGGCTCGCCGTCGGCGGCGAGCGTCATGGCGAGCTTGCGGTCCTCGGCGGAGAAGTCCACGTGGGAGCCGACCTCGAGCACGCGCAGCTCGGCGTCGGGCACGCCCTGGCGGGCGGCGTCGTACAGGGAGACGATCTCCTCGAACCAGAGGAGCTGGGAGTAGGCGTCCATCACCGAGTGGTCGGCGCCGAACGCGAGCACGAAGTGGTCGGCGCCCGCTGAGCCGGGGGCCGGATCGGGCACGACGCTCGCCATCACGCAGTGGGGCCAGGCGGTGGGCGAGACGTCGGCGAGCAGGCTGGGCAGCAGCGCGACGACCTGCACGGCGGTCAGGTCGCCGACCACCAGGTCCCGGATGGTGACGGCCTCGGCCGGGGCGGTGACCCGACGCCAGCCCTCGCCGGCGTCCCGCGTGACGGTGGTGCGCAGCACCTCGTGGCGGCTCACCCACGCGTGGATCGCGCGGCGCAGCGGCTCCGGCTCGTACGGGCCGGGCACGCGCAGCACCGACCCGATCCAGGAGCCCGGCTCCGAGTCGCGCAGGTGCGCCTCGTGCCCCGGAGACAGGTCTCGCGGGTCCTGCTGCCACCGCCCGGCGTCGGCTCGCGGCGTCCAGGACGTCACGGCTCCGGCGGGTAGGTCATAGGCCGAAAGCTCGGTGTATTCCATGCAGGCGGATCCCTAGATCGTTATGTGGGCACGGCCAGCACGACGTCGGACGAGTTCCGCGGTCCCCTTGCGCCGCCCTTTATACCGGATTAGTCGGGTGAAAGTTAGTCCCCCCGTATGCCCGGTATGGTCTGGCTCTTGAAGACGACGGTCCCTTCAGGGACCGGGACCCGAACGGGGAGACGAGCGTGACGGACCCGCCACCCGCACTGCGACTGCAGTTCGCGGACGACATGTTCCTGCGCCGGCACGACGGCGACGCCAGCCCGGCGGTGAACCAGGTGCTGTGGCGCCTCGACGGGCCGTACGACGCCGATCGCCTGCGTGACCTGGCCGAAGGCATCGCCGCCGGCTCGCTGCACCGGCGGGTGGTGCGCGCCCGCATACCCGGCGCGCGGCACCGGTGGGCGCCCGCCGGCACACTGCCGGTCGTCGACCTGCAGACGGCGGCCGTGGCCGCCGGCCAGATCGGGACGTGGGCGCAGTCGCAGGCCGACGTGCCGCTCGACCCCGCCCGGGGCCGCTCCTGGCGGCTCGCCGCCGCGGACCTCGTGGCCGGCCCGGTGACCGGCGCCGGCAGCGCGGGCGAGGTGGTCGGCGGGATCGTCTCGCTCACCTGCGCGCACGCCGTCGCGGACGGCGCCGCGCTGATCGACGCCATAGTGCGCGCCTCGACGCATGCCGACCCGATAGCCGTGCCTGCACCCGAGCGCGGGACCCGGGCGCTGCTGGCCGACGCCGCCGACGCCGCCGCGCAGGCCGCCGCCGTCGGCCGGTGGGCGCGGGCCAAGGCCCGGCAGGCCGCCCGCACCGCCGCGGCGGGCGAGCCCGCCACCCGGGCGATCGAGGCCGCTCCGGCGGCCGAGCCCGGTCCGGTGGCCGAACCCCGTCCGCAGGCCGAGCCTGCCGAGACCCTGGTCTCGAACGGCCCGACCCACGCCTCGGCGGTCGAGCCCGCCGGGACCCAGGCTCCCGACGACGCCGGCTGGCGCGCGCCCGTGCTGCACGTCGAGCTCCCGTCCGACCAGGTGGCCGCGGCCGCCGCCGAGCACGGCGGCACCCCCAACACCTGGTTCGTGGCGTTCCTCGCCCGCCTGGTGCACGCCACCGGCCGGTTCCCGGGGCAGCCCGTCCCGGTGGCGCTGCCCGTGTCCACGCGCGGCGCCGACGACCCGCGCGCCAACTCGACCAAGATCGCCCGGGTCACGATCCCGGCCGACGTCCTGGCCCACCGCGACCTCGGCTGGGTCCGGGCGGCCGCCAAGGAGGCGTACACCGCCGTCGGGCAGGCGGCGCCCGAGGTGGCCCCGGTGCCGCTCGAGCTGGTGCAGATGCTGCCCGACACCCTCGTGAGCCGCCTGCCGCAGCCGCCCGTGGCGGCGGCCCTGGCGTCCAACCTGGGCAAGCCGCCCGCCGGGTACACCCACGCGCCGGGCGGCTCCGTGCGCGCGGTCGCCACCCTGTCGCACTACCAGGGCGCGACCGCCGCAGAGCTGCGCGCCGTCGGCGGCGGGCTGGTCGCCTTCTGCACCACCGTGGGCAAGGCGACGGTGCTCAGCGTCGCCGCCCTCGACCCCGACCGGGTGGCAGACGCCGAGACCCTGCGCGACCTCGTGCTGGCCGAGGTGGAGGTCTGGAAGCTGCCGGCGGTCCCGTGGTGACGGCGCGGGGCGGCTCAGCGTCCGATGTCGCCGATCGCGTCGGCCGCCGCGGCGACCGCCCGGTCGGCGGGCACCAGCCGCGAACCGAGCGCGGCGGCGCGGGCCGCGGTGGCGTCGTCGAGCACCTCGGACAGGGCCCCGGCGAGCACGCCCGGCTGTGCGAGCGTGCTCGCGCGGCGCGCGACGCCGACCCCCGCGCCGCGCAGCAGGTCGCCCCACATGGGCTGGTCGGCGGAGTACCAGCCGACGACGGCGGGCAGCCCCGCCCGCAGCACCGCCCCCGTGGTGCCTGCCCCGCCGTGGTGGACGGCGGCGCGGCAGCGGGGCAGCACGGCGGCGTGGTCGACGGCGCCGACCACGCGCACCCGCTTCTCGTCCACGCCGTCCGCGCCGCCGGCGGCCGAGAAGTCGTTCCACCCGGCGCTCACCAGCGCGCGCACGCCGAGCTCGGCGCACGCGGCGTCGACGGCGGCGAGCAGTGCGGGCGGGTCGGCGACGGGCATGGAGCCGAACCCGACGTAGACGGGCGGGTCGCCGTCGTCCAGCCATCCTTCGAGGCCCGCGTCGAGCCCAGCGTCGAGGGCAGCCCCGGGCTCGGCGTCCGGGCCCGAGCCGGCCTCCCCGAGGCGCGCCCGGGCGTCGTCGTCCAGGGCGAGGAAGCCCGTGAACGGGCGCCGCGGGCCCCACTCGTCGGCGAGGCCGGGCACGAGCACGGGGTCGTAGGCCTGGATCTCGACCGCCCCGGCGTCGCGCAGCCTGGTGGGCAGGTGCACGCGGGTGGCGCCCAGGCCGAGCTCGGCGCGCTGGGCGTTCTCCGCCCGGCGGGTCAGGTCCCAGCGCACCCGCTCCCCCAGTCCCCAGACCGCCCGCGTGGCGCCCGGCCCGCGCACGCCGCTCACGGGCGACACCACGCGATTGGCCCGCACCGGGCAGTAGTGCAGCGCGGCCATGCCGAGCCCGCGCCGCTCGGCCACGGCGGCGGCCACCTCCTGGCCGAGCAGGCCGGTCACCACGGTGTCGGCGCCGCCGACGTCGTCCAGCAACGCCAGCAGGCCGGTGCGCAGCTCGTCCCAGCCCGCCGCGGCGACGGCGCGCAGCGCCCGCACCCGGCGCACCGGGTGGGCCGAGCGCATGTCGCGGCGCACCAGGTCGGAGCCCAGCAGGGCCGCCGAGTCGATGCCCAGCGGCACCGGGTCCAGGCCCAGCCGCTCGGCCAGCGGCACGAGGTTCGGCGCGACGCCGGTCACCACATCGTGCCCGCGACGACGCAGCTCCAGAGCGACCGCGAGGGCCGGCTGCACATCTCCTCGACTGCCCACCAGGGCCATGACATGACGCACGCGCGCACCCTACCCGCCCGACACACAACCCCTTGCCCGGCACCGGAGGCCCCGTGACCAGCCCAGCGACCACCAGCAACCCTGCCGCCAGCAACCGCCTCACCTACGACGACGACCTCTTCCTGCGCACCCGCCGCGTGCTCGGCGTCGCCGTGGTCAACCAGACGGTCTGGCGCCTGCCCGCACCCCTGGACCTCGACGCCCTGCGCGCCCTGCACCGCGGCCTCGCGAACGGCCCGCTGCAGCGGGTGGTGCGGCCCGGCCGCCTCCCGGGCGCCCGCGCCCGGTGGTCGGCCTCCACGGTGCTGCCCGACCTGGTGGTCGGGTCCGCCCCCGTGCGCGACGACGCCGTCCTCGACTGGGCGAACCGCCAGGCCCAGGTGAGCCTGGACCCCGAGAACGGCCCCACCTGGGCCCTCGCCGCCGCGCCCACGGCGGGCGGCGGGAGCCTGCTCAGCTTCGTGACGTCGCACGTCGTCGCCGACGGCGGCATGCACATCGGCGCGCTGCGGGCCGCGGTCGACGCGGCCGCCGCCGAGAGCATCCCGGACGCGACGCCGGTGGCCGGTCCGGCGTCGGACATCCGCCGTCTGCCCGTGGAGGGCGAGCGCATCCGCACCGGCCTCGTGGCCGACCTGCGCGACGCCACGAACCAGGCGCGCGCCGTGGCCGACGGCCTGCGGCAGGCAGCCCGGCAGGGCCCGGTGCCGCCGCTGATGGCGCAGCAGTCGTCGGACCGGCCCCGGCCCGAGCCGCGCGCCGACGACGACGAGCTCGCCGACCCACCCATCGTCGTGGTCGACACGGACGCCTCCACCTGGCACCGCGCGGCCCACGCGGCCGGCGGGACCGCGAACACGCTGCTGATCGCCGTGTGCACGGAGATCCTGCTCGCCGCCGGCGCCGCGACGGCAGGCATGCCGGTGCGCGTCTCGCTGCCCGTCAGCCTGCGCAAGAAGGGCGACCTGCGCTCGAACGCGACGTCGGGGGTCTCCATCGCCGTCGACACCACGGTGACGCCCGCGCCGGAGCGCGCGGGGGTGGTGGCCGACATGGAGCACATCCGGGCCCGCTCCAAGACCGAGTTCCTGGCCCTGAAGACCGGCACCCGGGTGGACACCCTGGGCCCGCTGAAGCCGCTCATGCAGATGGTGCCCGACGCCGTCGCCAAGCGCGCCGCGCGCGACGGCACCGCCCCGCTGTGCCTGGCCTCGAACCTGGGCCGGCTGCCCGCGACGTTCGCCACCCCGCTCGGCACGCCCGCCACCAGCGTGCTCATGCGCGGGATCACGCAGGGGCTGACCCGCGGGCGCCTGCGCCAGATGCGGGGCGGCCTGGACTCCTGGTGGTCCGAGCACAACGGCGTCGCGACCCTCGCGGTGCTCGGGCTGGACGAGGAGCGGCTCGGCACCCCTGATCAGATACGCGCCGCGGTCGAGGCCGTGTTCGCCCGCCACGGCCTCCCGGTCCGCTTCTGGTGAACGGCTTGGTCAGGCTTGCGTGACCGACGCCGCCAGGCGGTCCACCGTCGCCGTGAGCACCGGCATCACCACCCCGTGCCGCTGACCGGCCCGCAGGATCGCGCCGCCGATCGCGTCGAGCTCGCCCGGCCGGCCGGCCGACAGGTCGGCCTCCAGGGAGCCGACGGTCCGGGGCGGCAGGTCTGCGAGCAGCAGGCGCAGGTCCTCGCCCGTGGACGGGACGCCCTCGGCGGACGCGACCGCGGCGATCTCGTCCAGCAGCCCGGCGGTGAGCCCCGGGTCGCGGTCCAGCGCCTCCCGGATACCTACCTTCCACGTCGAGGTCAGCAGCGACAGGGCGGCGAGGAACCGCAGCTTCTTCCAGAGCACCTCGTTCTCGGTGCCGCCGGTGTTCATGACGGCGCCCGTGTCGCGCAGGGCGGCGGCGAGGCCGAGGTCCTCCGCCTCGTCGGGCACCACGATCGTGAGCAGGTTGAACGAGTGCGTGACCGTGGCGGGGCGGGGGCCACCCACGGGGGTGCGGCGCGTCTGGCCGGCGATCGTCGCGCCGAAGACGCGTGCGCCGTCCGCGGCCGAACGCAGCCGGTCCATGTGCTCCACGCCGTTGAGCAGGGCGATCACCTCGGTCGGCGCGGCATCCCGCAGCAGGTCGGCGGCCGCGGCCACACCGTCGGCCTTGACCGCGACCAGGACGCGAGCGCCGTGCGGCACCGTCGTGGAGGCGGGCAGGGGCGCGTGCCAGGCGCCGAAGAGGTCGGTCACGACGTCGAGCCCGTGCTCGGCGATGTGGGTGGCGGTCGGCTCCCGCGCGACCACCGTGACGTCGTGCCCCGCGCGCTGCATCAGGGCGGCCATGAGGCCGCCGATCGCGCCAGGGCCGATCACTGCGATCGGCGCGCCGCTCACGCGCTGCCCGCCCGTCGCACGAGCCTGCGGTCCCGCTCCGCGATCACGCGGCCATCCGCACCGGAGGATGCCCTTTCGGCTCGGGCACGACGCTGGGCCGGGCCGCCTTGCGGCGTCGGCTCGTGACCAGGACGCCGGTGGACGCCGCGGCGAACGACAGCACCCCGAACCCGGTGGACCACGCGTCCAGGTCGACCGTCAGCGTGAAGACGACTATCGCGGCGACCGGCGCGACCATCCCGATGAGCACGGACAGGCGGGCCAGGCGGAGGGCGCGCGCGATCCACGCGACGCCCCAGCCGATGGCTGCCCAGGTGAGGAACGTGAGCACCGCGCCACCGATCGAGGCGAAGGCCTCACCGGCGTTGTGGGCATCCGCCGGGGGCCCGAAGTAGAAGAGCTCCGTGGCCGTGACAAGCACCAGAAACCCTACGATCGCGGCCGTTCCGGTCACGAGAGAGCGTGTCAACACTCGGCCTCCGCACTGAGGGACTGCGCCGGACTTTCCTGGCGCGACCCTTTATACCAAGTCGTTACCGCGCGATGTCAGCGCGTCACCCTCAATTCACCCACATATGACTACTCGAATGCAAAAGGCGCTGGGCACGGACCTGGTGTCGGGAACCGGATAGCCATACATTCGGGTGATGTCCGATCAATCGGAACTATCGCCAGGCCCTGCCACCCCCGCCGATCCCGCTTCGTCCTCCGGCCTCTCCCGCCGTGGTGTGCTGCGCGCGGCAGCTGCCGGAGCGTTGGGCATCCCGCTCGGCGCCGCAACCACCGGGGCCACCGCGGCGTCCGCCGCCGTCCCGGCAGCCGCCGTCTCGGGCGCCGCACCCGAGCTTCCGGCCGGGCTCCTGCCCTACCTCTCCCCCTACATCAACTGGGCCGGCGAGATCACCCACGCAGGACTGTGGGCCTGCGCACCCCGCACCGGTCAGGACCTCGCCGACCTCGCCAACTGGGCCTGGGCCAACGGCTGGCGGCTGCGCGCCCGGGGCAAGTCCCACAACTGGTCACCCCTGACCATCACCTCGGACACCGAGCACGACGCGCAGGTCCTCCTGCTGGACACCACCAAGCACCTGACCCACATGGAGCTCACCACCCCGCCCGACGGCGCCCCCGGCGCGGTGCGTGCGCAGACCGGAGTGACCCTCGAGACTCTGCTGGCCTTCCTCGCCGACAACGGGCTGGGCGTCACCAACACTCCCGCACCGGGGGAGCTGACCCTGGGCGGCACGCTGGCGATCGACGCCCACGGCACGAGTGTCCCCGCGGACGGCGAGCCCGCCCGCCCCGGCCACACCTACGGCAGTCTCAGCAACCTCGTCCTGTCCCTCACCGCCGTCGTCTGGGACCCGGACCAGGACGCCTACGTCGTACGGACCTTCCGCCGGGGAACCGACGAGGAGTGCGAAGCGCTGGCCGCCCACCTCGGGCGCGGCCTCGTCGTGGAAGCCGAGATCCAGGTGGGCGAGGAGATCCCGCTGCGCTGTCAGAGCCGCGTCGACCTCACCGCCGACGAGCTCTTCGCCGCGCCGGGCAGCGCCCTCGCCGCCCGCGGAAACACCTTCGCCGACTTCATGGCCGAGTCGGGGCGGGTGGAGACGATCTGGTTCGCCTTCACCGACCGGCCCTGGCTCAAGGTGTGGAGCCTCAGCCCTGAGCGCCCGCTCACCTCCCGGCAGGTGTACGCGCCGTACAACTACCCGTTCAGCGACGTCATCCCGACCCCGGTCTCGCGGCTGGTGGGGCTCCTCGTCGGCGGCTCCTGGCACCTCGCGCCGGTCCTCGGCGCCGCGCAGTACACGGTGGCGGCGACCGGGCTGACCGCCACCTTCGCGACGGACCTGTGGGGCCCCGCCTACACCCTCCAGTTCTACCTGCGCCCCACCACGCTTCGGGAGACCGCCAACGGGTACGGGATCCTCACCAGCCGCGCCGACGTCCAGCGCGTCGTCTCCGAGTTCGCCGCCTTCTACCAGGAGCGGCTGACGGCCTGGGCCGCGGCAGGCAGGTTCCCGGTCAACGGGCAGGTGGAGATCAGGGTCAGCGGCCTCGACCAGCCCGACGACTCCGCGGCGCCGGGCGCCCGTCCGCCGCTGCTCTCCGTCGTCCGCCCGCACCCCGACCACCCCGAGTTCGACTGCGCGGTGTGGGTGGACGTGCTGACCCAGCCGACCTCACCCGGGGCCCACGAGTTCTACCAGGAGCTCGAGGACTTCCTGATGAGCACCTTCGACGGCGGTTACGCGCTCACGCGCGTCGAGTGGTCCAAGGGCTGGGGCTATACGGATACGGCGGCCTGGGCCGACGAACAGGTCATCGAGTCCGCGGTACCCGCTTCGTACGGCGTCGGCCAGTGGTCCGAGGCCGTCGCCATCCTGGACCGGCTCGATCCGCACGGGGTCTTCGGCAACGGCTTCACGGACCGGCTGGTGCGCTGAGCGCTCAGAGCGCCCTGCCTTCTGCCGCTCTTCCTCGGCCGCCGCCCGGTCCGGGCCTCGTCCCTCGGTCCGGACCGGGCGCCGCCTGTCGTCAGAGCGCCTGGACTATCAGCTCCACCTGGTCCTTCGCGTCCCCGAACAGCATGGCGGTGTTCTCCCGGAAGAACAGCGGGTTCTGCACGCCCGCGTACCCCGTCGCCATGGACCGCTTAAAGACGACGACCTCGCGGGCCCGCCACACCTCGAGCACCGGCATGCCCGCGATCGGTGAGGCCGGGTCGTCCTGCGCGGCCGGGTTCACGGTGTCGTTGGCGCCGATCACCAGCACGACGTCGGTGCCAGCGAAGTCGTCGTTGATCTCGTCCATGCCGAGCACCTGGTCGTACGGCACCTTCGCCTCGGCGAGCAGCACGTTCATGTGGCCCGGCAGCCGGCCGGCCACCGGATGGATCCCGAACCGCACGGTGGTCCCGCGCGCAGTCAGCCGGGCGACGAGGTCCGCCACGGGGTACTGGGCCTTCGCCACGGCCATGCCGTAGCCCGGCACCACTATCACCGAGCGGGCGGCGGTCAGCCGGTCGGCCACCTCGAGCGCCGTCGTCTCGCGGTAGGTGCCCGGCTCGGCCGCGCCGCCCGGGGCGACCGCGCCGCCCTCGGCGCCGAACCCGCCCAGGATCACGCTCACGAACGACCGGTTCATCGCCCGGCACATGAGGTAGCTGAGGATCGCACCCGACGACCCGACGAGCGCACCCGTGATGATGAGCAGGTCGTTGCCCAGCATGAATCCGGCCGCCGCGGCGGCCCAGCCGGAGTAGGAGTTCAGCATCGAGACGACGACAGGCATGTCGCCACCGCCGATCGCAGCAACCAGGTGCCAGCCCAGCGCCAGCGCCACCACGGTCATGAGCAGCAGCGGGACCAGGCCCGAGGCACCGGCCGTGAGGAACCACCACAGCAGCCCCGCGCACGCCACGAGCGCGGCCAGGTTGAGCCAGTTGCGGCCGGGCAGCAGCAGCGGCGACGACCTGAGCCGGGCCGACAGCTTCCCGAACGCCACCACGGACCCGGTGAAGGTCACGGCCCCGATCAGCACCCCCAGGAACACCTCGACGAGGTGCACGGTCGCGCCGCTGCCCGCCCCGCTCGCGGGCTCGGTCAGGTAGGACCCGAAGCCCACCAGCACGGCCGCCGCGCCCACGAACGAGTGCAGCAGGGCGATGAGCTCGGGCATCTGCGTCATCTCGACGGTCCGCGCCCGCCACGTGCCCACCGCCGCGCCCACCAGGAGGACCAGCAGGATCAGTCCGGCCGTCACGCCGACCGGGCGCTCGGACCGGTCCAGCGCGAGCGCCACCGTCGCCACCAGGGCGAGCCCCATGCCGGTCATGCCGAGCAGCACGCCGCGCCGTGCGGTCTCCTGCTTCGACAGCCCGGCCAGCGACAGCACGAACAGCACCGCGGCCACCAGGTACACCGCCTGGACCACCGACTCGACGCTCACCGGGCGCTCCCCTCGCCGGCGCCGGCCCGGGGGCCGCCCCGGCGGAACATCGCGAGCATGCGGTGGGTCACGAGGAACCCGCCGAAGATGTTGATGCTCGCCACGGCCGACGCCAGCACGGCCAGCGTGGTCACCACCGGGTCCGCCGAGCCGATCTGCAGCATCCCGCCGACCAGGATGATCCCGGAGATCGCGTTGGTCTGGGACATGAGCGGGGTGTGCAGCGCGTGGCTGACGTGCGAGATCACGTAGAACCCGACCACGACGGCCAGCGCGAGCACGGTGAAGTGCGCGGCCTGGTCGGCGGGCGACGCCGCCACGGCGAGCGCGCCCAGCACGGCGCCGAGACCGATCAGCACGGCCCGCGTGATCCTCGGTGATCTGGCTCCGGCCCCACCCGGTCGAGACTCCGGCGAGCCAGCCTCGGCCCGCGACCGGGGCCCGCCAGAAGATCCCGCCAGCGACTGGGCCTCGGCGGGCGCCGAGACCGCCACCGGGGGCGGCGGCCACAGCACCTCGCCGCCCCGGGCAACCGTCATGCCACGCACGACGACGTCGTCCGGGTCGAGCGCGAGGCGACCGTCGCGCGCCGGTGTGCCGAGCTGGACGAGGTTGGCGACGGCCGTGCCGAGCAGCTCGGAGGTGTGCCGGGGCATGCGGTCGGGCAGGTCGGTGTACCCGAGGATCACCACGCCGTTGTCGCTGACCACCCGCCTGCCCGGCACCGTCAGCTCGCAGTTGCCGCCGCCCGGCGCCGCGAGGTCGACGATCACGCTGCCCGGCCGCATGTTCGCGACCATCTCGGCGGTGATCGTCGTGGGCGCGGTCCCGCGCACGAGCGCCGTCGTGACGACGATGTCGGCGGCGGCCGTCTCGACGCCGTACGCCCGCAGCGCCGCCGCCTCCTGGTCCGTGGTGAGCGCTGAGGCGTAACCGTCGGCGCTGACCTGCTGCGCGGCGTCGTCGGCCCGGACGACCGTCGCGCCCATGGACTCGATCTGCTCGGCGACCTCCGGGCGGACGTCGAAGGCGCGCACCTGCGCGCCGAGGCTCCCCGCCGCGCCGATGGCCGCGAGCCCGGCCACCCCCGCGCCGATCACGAAGACGTTGGCGGGCGGGGTGGTGCCCGCCGCGGTGACCTGGCCGGAGAACATGCCGCCGAACTCGGCGGCGGCCTCGACGACCGCCCGGTACCCCGCGACGTTCGACAGCGCGCTCAGCACGTCGAGCGACTGCGCCCGGGAGATGCGCGGCACGGCGTCCAGGGCGAGGGCGGTGACGCCGCGGTTGGCGAGCGCGCGCACCAGCTCCGGGCGGGTCGCGTGAGCGATCTGGGCGATGAGGACCGCTCCGATCCGCAGCCCGTCGGGGCCTCGGGCGCCGGGCCGCAGGCCCGCAGGCCCGGGGGCGGCCAGCTCGTCGGGCGCCCGGGTGACGGCCACGATGTCGGCGGCCCACGCGACGGCGTCGGGCACGACGACGGCGCCCGCCGCCTCGTAGGCCGCGTCCGGGAAGCCCGCCCCGGCCCCGGCGCCCGCCGCCACGGCGACCTCGTAGCCGAGACCGACCAGCCGGGCAGTGGTCGCGGGGGTGGCGGGCACGAGCGGCCCGCCGTCGTCCGGTATGCCGATGCGCATGTGACCCTCCTTGCTCACCTGCGCAACCTACCGCCTACCACTGACGACGCCGGTCCGGGCACCAGCCGGTGGCTATGCCGACTCCACCGGCACCGGGAAGGTGACCGGGATGCTCACGGGCTGGCGGATCCACAGCGTCTGGTCCCAGGTGATGTCGGCGGCGGGGATCCGGAGGACGACGTCCAGCCGGCGCAGGATGGTCTCGATGGCGATCCGCGCGATCACGCGCGCCGTGCGGGGCGCCGGGCAGGTGTGCGGGCCGGTGCCGAACGACACGTGGGCGCGGCTGCCGAGATGGTCCCACGGGTCGCCCGTGTCCATGCGCGGGTCGGTGTTCGCGGCGTGGATCGACAGGATGAGCGGGTCGCCCGCCGCGATGAGCTTGTCGTCGATCACGATGTCCTGGCGGGCGAAGCGCGGCAGGGTGTTGATCGTCGGGGTGGAACGCCACAGCACCTCGTCCATCGCGCTGTCCAGGTCGATGCGGCCGCCGTGCAGCCGTCCCGAGAACCGCGCGTCCGTGAGGGTCAACAGCAGGGTCTGCGCCACCCAGGCCGTGAGCGTGAGGTTGCCCGAGTAGGCAACGGTCAGCAGGGTGTGGGCGACCTCGATGTCCGCCCGCATGTTCGGGTGCGCGACCAGCGAGCTGGCGAGGTCCCGCCTCGGGAGCTCCCGGCGGGCCGCCACGAGGTCGCCGAGCATCCGGTCGACCTCGGCCACCGCGGGCGCGGCGTCGTCGCCGCCCCCGACGACCCTGCGCGTCAGGTCGAACAGGCGCTGCCCGTCCTCCGGGTCGAAGCCGATCATGTCGGCGATGACGAGGTACGGGATCACCGACGCGTACTCGAGCATCAGGTCCGCGCGGCCGCGGTCCTCGAAGCGGTCGATGAGGAGGTTGCAGAAGGACCGCGCCTTCGCCGCGGTGATGCCCTCGGAGACCTGCTCGAACGCGTCGTCGAGGGGCTCGCGCAGGCGCAGCCGGAGCGCGCCGTCGGCGTGGTTGGCTGCAAAGCGCTGCTGCGACGTGAAGAAGGGGCGCAGGCCCGACGTCCGCGGCAGGCCGCCGTGCGCGTGCCCGCTCCACGTCTGCGGGTTGGTGGCGAAGACGTGCTCGTTGCGCATCACGTCGTAGACCAGCCGCTGCCCCATGACCAGCCATGCGGGCACCCCGGGCTCCAGCTCGACCGGGGCCACCTCGCCCCACTCGCTCTCGAGCTCGTCGTAGAACTCGCGCGGGTCGGCCAGCGCCGACGCTCGCACCAGCGGCTTCAGGCCGGTGACGCCGCTGAGCCGCAGCGGCTTGGTGCCACGCCAGGGGCGCTCGGGGGTGTTGTGCAGGTCATTGAGCACTATGGCCGGCCCTCTCGCGGGAGATCCCTGCCCGCGCGGACGGGCCGAATACTGCGAGGGTACTTGCCGGACATCACCCGGTTCAGGTAATTTCATTGTTTCGTCTTATCTGTGCATCTTCATCGATCGCGCCGGGTGAAACTGGCCGGGATCCCACCTTGCATCGTGACCTCGGCTGTGCCCGTGGCTACCATGTGAGCGAGGGCACACACACTGTTGCACCCTCGATCCACCCTGTCGAGACCCTTCCGGTCGAGACGAAGTATAAAAGGCACCGTCGGTCACCACCGACGAGCAAGGGGGGCACGTGACACTGGACTCCGAGCGGGAGCGCCCGGACGACCTGGTTCAGAGTGTCGGTCGCGCCTTCCGCGTGCTCGAGGTCGTCACCCGTTTTCCCGGCCTGCCCGTCAAGGCGATCGCACGCCGCAGCGGCCTCAACCTCTCCACCACCTACCACCTGGTGCGCACGCTCGCCTACGAGGGTTACGTGACCCGCCTCAAGGACGGCACCTACGACGTCGGCGAGCAGGTGAGCCACCGGTTCTACGAGCAGCTCGGCTCCCTCGGCCGAGGCCCCGACACCCGCGAGGCGCTGCGCCACCTCGCCCAGACCAGCGGTTACAGCGCGTACCTGGGCCGCATCAGCGCGGGCCGCGTGGTCGTGGTCGACTACGCGGAGGCTCCTGGATCGCCGTACATCGAGGACCTGGAGCGCGGGCTCGACGTCGCCTCGCACGCCACGGCGCTCGGCAAGGCCCTGCTGCTCGGCATGTCCCGCCGGGAGCGCCACGAGCTGGTGGCCGAGGCCGGGATGCGCAAGTTCACCGCGCGCACCGCCCTCGACGTCACGACGCTCGAGGCGCAGCTCGCCCGGCTGCGGCCCAACACCGTTATCGAGGAGCACGGGGAGTTCCGCGACGACATCACCTGCGCCGCCCACCTCATCCCCCGCCGCCGCCCCGGCGACGACACCACCTGGGCCCTCGGGCTCTGCATCCCGGGCGAGATGGTGCCCCTGCAGGCCCGCCGCGAGCTGAGCCTGGTGGCGGGAGACCTCGCGATCGTCTGACCGGCCGCCATGACCGGCGCCCCGTCGAGGAGGTACAGCGCGCCCAGCGCTCCGTTGATCTCGGCTGGGACCACCTCCATGCGCGCCATCGTCTCGTCGTTGGCGAACGCGATCAGCGCGCGGGCCACCTTGTCGGCGCCCCGGACGATCCGGCGCGCGGCCCGGACGACGCCGCCGCCGTCGGTCACGAGCTCCACCTCGGGGGCGAGCGCGGCCAGCACGCCGGCCACGTCGCCGGTGCGGCACGCGGTCAGGAACCGTTCGGTGGCCTCGGCGTGCTGGGGGCCCGCCGGCGTGTAGCGCGGCCGCCGCGCCCGCACGTGCTCGCGGGCCCGGTGCGCGGTCTGCCGCACGGCGGCGACGTCGCGGTCGAGCACCTCGGCGACCTCCTGGTACGGCAGGTGGAACACCTCGCGCAGCACGAACACCGCCCGCTCCACGGGAGACAGCGTCTCCAGCACCACGAGCAGCGCCAGCGAGACCTCCTCCGCGCGCTCGACCGGGAGGGCGGCGTCGGGCGTGGTGAGGATCGGGTCGGGCAGCCAGGGGCCGACGTACGTCTCGCGCGACCGCTGCAGCGTACGGAGCCGGTTCAGCGCGAGCCGCGTGGTGATGCGCACCAGGTAGGCCCGCGGTTCGACGACGTCGGACCGGTCGCTCGCCGACCAGCGCAGCCACGTCTCCTGCACCACGTCCTCGGCGTCGGCCGCCGCACCGAGCAGCTCGTAGGCGACGGTGAACAGGAGGCGGCGGTTCTCCGTGAACGGCTGCGTGAGATCGTCGGGCACTAGGACTCCCCGACCTGGGCGAGGGCGCCACCGAACGGGACCTCGCACCGGTCGCTGAAGCCCTGGGTGCTGAGCCCCATGGCCGAGTTGACCCGGCTGCGCAGGTTCTCCACCGCGACGATCGCGACGAGCTCCGTGAAGGCCTCCGCGCCGAGGGCGTCGGTCAGGCACGCGGCGAGGGCGTCGTCGACGGTCGGCGGGGTCGCCGTCTCGGCCTCGGCGAACGCCAGCACGTCCCGCTCCAGGTCGGTGAACCGCTCGCTCGACATCCGACGCACGCGGCCGGCAGTAGCTCGAATCGTCACGCCGGGACGCAGAGGGTCAGTGCCTCCCGGTGCGCCTCGATCGTCACCGGGACGGGCCCCACGTGCTCGCCGTCGGCGTACGTGACGAGCCCCGCCGGGGCCTCCAGCCGGATCGCGGAGGCCCGCAGCGTCGTGACGTCCGGCCGCCCGACGTGCGTGCCCGCCTTGATGAGCGCGTCGAACGCGAGGACCTTGAACCGGCCGACGGCGTGCACCAGGGTCACGTCGAGGAGCCCGTCCGTCGGGTCGGCGTCCGGGCAGATCGGCACGCCGCCGCCGTAGGTCTTCGTCAGGCCGATCGCGAGCATGTACCCGTCCTGCTCCAGCGACGGCGCGCCCACCGGGTGCAGCCGGTAGGCGAACTTCCGCAGCCGCAGCCACTCGAGGTAGACGGCCACCTTGTAACGGGCGGGGCCCGTGGGCCACGTCATGCGGTTGGTGCGCTCGTTGGTCAGCGAGTCCAGGCCCGCGCACAGCACGGTGACGAAGTGGCGCACCGTGCCGTCGTCGGCCGTGATGGTGCCCGTGTCCACGCGGCGGCGGACGCCGTCGAGCGCGAGGTCCGCGGCAGCCGCGGCGTCGTCCAGGGGGATGCCGTGCTCGCGGGCGAGGTCGTTGCCCGTGCCGCCGGGGATCACGGCCAGCGGGATGCCCGACTCCAGGAGGGACGGCAGCACCGACGAGACGGTCCCGTCACCGCCGGCCACCACGAGCACGTCGGGTCGCTCGTCGACGGCCCGCTTGCCGAGCGCGACGGTCTCGGTCTCGCTGGCGCCCTGGTAGACCCGGACGTCGGCGCCCCGGGCCCGCAGCCGCTCGATCGCGACGTGCCCGCTGTCCGCGCCGACGCCGCGCCCCGAGACGGGGTTCACGAGCACCGCGACGTGCCCGGCCCCGCCTGACTGCTCTGTCATGTCAGCTCCATGCGCCCGCCGTCGGACACCGTCGAGAAACGTGGTGGCCGAAACCTACCCGACCGTGCGCTGCATCAGAGCGCCCGGGTTCATGATCCCCGCCGGGTCCAGCTCGGCCTGCACCGCCCGGAGCATGCGGATACCGGCCTCGCCGATCTCCCACTCGAGCCAGGGCGCGTGGTCCGTGCCGACGCCGTGATGGTGGCTGATTGTGCCGCCCTCCCCCATGATCGCGTCGTTCGCCCGGGACTTGACCCGGCTCCACGGCTCCAGCGGCTCGGCGCCGAGGCCAGCGATCACCGTGAAGTACAGCGAGGCGCCCGTCGGGTACACGTGCGAGATGTGGCAGAGGATGCGGTTGCGCGCGCGCTCGTCCGCGAACCCCGCCGCCAGCGCCTCGGTGGCCGCGGCCTTCAGCGCGTGCAGGTTCGACCAGGTGGTGGCGGTCTCCAGCGTCTCGCAGAACACGCCCGCGGCGAGCAGCGCGTCACGCAGGTACGGCGCCCTGAACCGGCCGTGGTCCCAGGCCGCGGCGAGCTTCGCGGCGGCGGGCGTGCCGCCCGCCTCGCGCAGCACGCGGGTGGTGGCCTCGCGGCGGGCCGCGGCCAGGTCGGCGGGCCCCTCGTGCAGCACGACGGCGGAGCAGCCCCTGGCCAGCGCCTTGCCGATGTTGCCGACCTGGGCCAGGGAGACGGCCGTCTCCGCCTCGTCGGACAGGCGGATCACCGTAGGGCCCGTGCCGAGCTGCGCCACGCGGCGCAGGGCGTCGGCGCCGGTGGCGAAGTCACCGAAGGTCCAGGCGTCGAACAGCCGCGCCTCGGGGGTGGGGTGCACGCGCAGGCGCACCTGGGTGATCACGCCGAACGTGCCCTCCGAGCCGAGGAACCAGCGCACCAGGTCCGGCCCGGCGGCCGAGCCGGGCGCCCGGCCCAGGTCGAGCGTGCCCGTAGGGGTCACCACCCGCAGGCCGGTGACCATGGCGTCGAACCGCCCGTACCCGGCGGAGTTCTGGCCGGAGGACCGCATGGCGGCGAACCCGCCGAGCGTCGCGAACTCGAAGCTCTGCGGGAAGTGCCCCAGCTCGAAGCCCCGCTCCGCCAGCGCCGTCTCGGCGTCCGGCGCCCGCGTCCCGGCATGGAAGGTCGCCTCGTGGGCGACGTCGTCCAGCGCGACCAGACCGGACAGGCGGCGCAGGTCGAGGCTGACCACGCCCCGGTGCGGTCCGGCGGCGGGCTCGAGGCCGCCGGTCACGGCGGTCCCGCCGCCGAACGGCACGACCGCGAGCCCGCGCTCGCCCGCGACGGCCAGCACGGCGGCCACCTGGTCCTCGGTCCCCGGCAGCACCACGGCGCCCGGCGCCACCTGCTCCGGCTGCCGGCGCCGCAGCAGGTCCGGCGTGGACTTGCCGCCGGCGTGCAGCAGGCGGACGTCGTGGCCGGTGTCCACGTGGGCCGCGCCGACGGCGGTGGCCAGCGCCGCCAGGTCGGCGTCGGGCAGGGGCGGGGTGCTGATCGCGACCTCGGCGAGGCGCGGTGCGGGCGGCGCCTTCGGCATCCGCCCGAGCATGGCCGTGAGCAGCAGCTTCACGCCGCCCGGGAGCCCGTGGGCCCGGGCCGGGTCGCCCCAGCCGTCCCACCGCATGTCGACGGGCTGGTTCTCCGGCAGCGTGCTCACGCGTCCTCCGTGTCGTGTCGTGCGTGTCGTGCGTGTCGTGCGCGTCGGGTCGCGATCGGGGCGGCTGGCGCTGGTCGCCCACCGTGACCCGCGTTACAGTGTTACACAAGATGACAATACGTAACGCATCCTCCGGGGCCCTGTCGCCGACGCCGGACGGCCCCGACGGCGCCCCCGACCGCACCGAGGCGCGCCTCCTGGAGGCCGCCTCCGAGCTGGTCGCCACCCGCGGCACGCGCGGCCTGTCCATCGCCGAGCTCGCCCGGGCCGCCGGCGTCTCCCGCCCCACGGTCTACCGCCGCTGGGAGTCCGCCGACGACGTGCTGCGTGCAGTCTTCGGCTACCGCGCGCAGCTCGTGCTCAACACCATCGGCCCGCAGGCCGCCGACCGCGCCACGATCGTCGACAAGGTGGTCCGGTTCGGCGAGCAGTTCCACGCCGACCCCGTGTTCGGGCGCCTCCTGGCCAGCGAGCCCGAGGTCTTCACCCGGTACACGTTCCAGCGGATCGGGCGGTCGCAGCGCGTGCTCCTGGAGTGGCTCGCCTCCGCCATCGGCGCCGCGCAGCAGGGCGGCACGGTCCGGGCCGGGTCCGCCACGGACATGGCGGTAATGGTCCTGCTCATCTCCCAGTCGGTGGTGTTCTCCCACCAGACGGTGACCACGGTGATCGACGACGACGCCCTGCGCACCGAGCTCACGCACTCCCTCGACGGGTACCTCCGCCCCTGACCGGCACGCCGGTCCTCCGCCCCGCCCCAGCACCCGAAAACCCCCGGAAGCAGAACCGATGCAGCGCACCGCCCTCACCGCCCGACGCCGCGCGCGCGAGCTCGACGAGCTCGCCTCCGAGGCGGTCGACCTGCTCGTGGTCGGCGGGGGCGTGACCGGCGTCGGCGTGGCGCTCGACGCCGCCGCGCGCGGCCTGTCGGTCGCCCTCGTCGAGGCGCGGGACCTGGCCTGGGGCACCTCCAGGTGGAGCTCGAAGCTGGCGCACGGCGGCCTGCGGTACCTGGCGACGGGCGACGTCGGCGTGGCTCGCGAGAGCGCGCGCGAACGACACGTGCTGATGACGCGCACTGCCCCGCACCTGGTCCGCGCGCTGCCGCAGGTGCTGCCGCTCACCACGGGCGTCGGGCGGCGGCAGGGCATCACCGCGGGGATCGGGTTCGGCCTGGGCGACCTGCTGCGGCGCGACGCCGGGACGTCGTCCGACGTGCTGCCCCCGCCGCGGCTGGCCCGCCCGGGCGAGGCCGCGCGGCTGGTGCCGGCGGTCGCGCGCGAGCACCTGCACGGCGCGTGGATCGGGCACGACGGGCAGCTCGTCGACGACGCCCGGCTCGTCGTCGCGCTGGCCCGCAGCGCCGCCGGGCGCGGGGCGAAGATCCTGACCCGTGTCCGTGCTATCAGCCTGCGCGCGGACGGCGCGACCCTCCAGGACGTGCTCACCGGCGCCACCCTGACCGCGCGGGCCCGCGTGGTCGTGAACGCGACCGGCGTATGGGCCGGGACGGTGGACGCGTCGGTGCGGCTGCGGCCGAGCCGCGGCACGCACGTGGTGGTGCCCGCCGAGCGGCTGGGTCACCCGGCGGGCGCCCTCATGGTTCCGGTGCCCGGGTCCGGCTCGCGGTACGTGTTCGCGCTGCCGGTCCAGCTCGGGCGCGTGATCATCGGCCTCACCGACGTGGAGGCGCCCGGCGCCGTCCCCGACGTGCCGGTGCCCACGCAGCCCGAGATCGACTTCCTGCTGGCGACCGTGTCCCGCGCGCTGGAGCGCCCCCTGCTGCCCGACGACGTCGTAGGCGCCTTCGCGGGGCTGCGGCCCCTGGTTGACTCGGTCGGGTCGGGCGACGGCGCGGGCCTGGTGTCGTCCGACGTCTCGCGCAAGCACCTCGTGGAGGTGTCGCCGTCGACGGGTGCGGTGAACGTGCTGGGCGGCAAGCTGACGACGTACCGGACGATGGCCGAGGACGCCGTGGACCTGGCAGTCAAGCACGCCGGGCTCACCGCGGGGCCGTGCCGGACGGCGAACCTGCCCCTGGTCGGGGCGCCGGGCGCGCAGGGCGGCTGGCCGGGCGAGCCCGTCGAGACCCTGCTGGTCGGGGCGGCCTCGCTCGTCGCGCGGTACGGCACCGAGGCGGCTCAGGTGCTGGCCGTGGCGGCCCTGCCGGGTGCGGCGTCCGCCGTCGGGCAGGGGATCGAGGGCACGGAGCACCTGGACATCACGCGCGCCGAGATCGAGTGGGCGGTGACGCACGAGGGCGCGCTGGACGCGGACGACGTGCTCGACCGCCGCACCCGCATCGGCCTGGTCCCGGCGGACCGGGCGGCGGTGCGCGACGTCGTGGCAGAGCTGGTCGCTGAGGCGCTGGAGCGCCCCTGACCTAGCTCGCGGGCTCGCTCTCCCGTTTGTGGTGCGGGGCGCGCAGCACCGACAGCGCCACCATGCAGGCGATGAACCCGAGCAGCCAGCCGGCGGGGATGTCACTCAGCCAGTGGTAGTCCAGCCACGACATGAGGGCGCCCGCGATCACCACGACCACGGCGACCATGGGGATCAGCTTCCGCAGCCGGGAGACGTTCGGGTGCAGCCCGCTCTGGGAGTACAGCATGCACAGGATGAAGAAGCCGGTGAAGAACGTGTTCGACGCGTGACCCGACGGGAACGCCTGGCCGCCCGCGTGCAGCACGTCCATGTTGTGGTGCGGGCCGGTGCGGCCCAGGCCGAACTTCGTGCTGTAGCCGATCACGAAGATGGTCACGAGGCCCGACAGCACGGCCAGCATGGGTCGGCGCGTGGCGACGTCCCAGAACTTGCCGGGGCCGCCCTGCTTCCGCCCCACGTAGAAGGCGGTGCCGAACAGCATCGGGACCGTGGACAACCGTTCGCCGGTGATGGTCGCGACGATGTCGAGGAAGACCTTCTTCCATCCTTCCGGCATGTTCGCGTCCACGTAGTAGTGGAACTGCCAGTCCCAGGCGATGAACGGGCCGCGGACGACTACCTGCCAGATGAGGAAGACGAACACCAGTGACGCGATGACGGCCGCGACGAGGGAGCTGCGCCAGGTCGGACGGGTCGATGGGTCGAGAAGAGCCCCTGTTGAATGTGACTCCACGCGTGTAACACCTCTGCCGTCTGATTGCGCCATCGAGCCGATCCTACGGGTTTCAGGGTGAATATTCGGTACCAGAAATGTGTCTGACAGGGGCCGCGAGTGACGATCCCGGCACGGTCAAACCTGCCCGGAGGTGACGATATACCGCCCACCGACAGCAGTGTCCCAGGCCAGGCGCACACGGCCCGACGCCGCCGGCCGGACCGGGATGGTCGCGACCGTCTCTCCGGCCTCGTCCCGGACCACCGCGGACGTGCTGAGCGTCACGTCCACCACCACCCGCGGGCCCCCCGCCGTGACCGTCGCCTCCGTCAGCCGGCCGTCCCGCCAGGCGACGTCCACCACGTGCCCGCCGCGGCAGCGCAGCCCTCGCGCGTGGCCCGCGGACCACGACGGCGGCAGCGTCGGCAGCAGGCTGACCGCGCCGTCGTGGCTCTGCACCAGCAGCTCGGCGACGCCCGCCGTCGCGCCCAGGTTGCCGTCGATCTGGAACACCCAGCCCTCGGGCAGCCACTCGGCGGGGTGCAGGTCCAGCAGCGAGGCCGAGCTGAGGTCCTCGATCAGGATCGCCAGCGAGCGCTCCGCGAGCGCCGGGTCGCGCAGGCGCGCGGCCAGGCACAGGATCCAGGCCTGGCTCCAGCCGGTGTAGCCGGACCCGTGCTCGAGCCGGAGCCGCAGCGCCTCGCGCGCGGCCGCGAAGTGTTCGGGCGTGCGGGTCTCGGTGATGCGCGCGCCCGGGTACAGCCCGTACAGGTGCGAGAGGTGGCGGTGGCCCGGTTCCCCCGGCGTCCGCTCGGTCTCGTACTCGAGCAGGTCCCCGCCCGGGCCGACCTGGACGGGGCGCAGCCGCTCCAGGGCGTCGCGCGCCCGGGCGGCGAGTGCTTCGTCCGACGGCGGGGCACCGCCCTCCGTGTCGTCCGGGGCGCCGTCCTCGGCGGGCAGCGCGAGGAACCGGCCCAGCACCTCGGCGGCGAGCTCTTGGTCCATGGCGCACCCGGCGTCGACGGCGTACTCGTGCCCGTCGCGCACGAACGTGTGCTCCGGGGACGACGACGGGCTCACGACCAGGGGGCCCGCGCTGTCCTGCTGTCCGAGGCCCGTCGTGGAGTCGACCAGCATGCCGAGGGTGTGCTCGACCGCCGCCCGGTGGACGGGGAGCGCGGCGCGCGCCGCGGCGTCGGGTCCGGCGCCCGGCTCGGCGCCGTAGTCCAGGTGGTCCCCCAGGTGCGCGGCGAGCCAGGGCAGCGCCGACGGCCAGCTCGACCACTTCGGCTCGCCGGCGACGGGCGCGGTGAACCGCCACAGGTCGGTGTTGTGGTGCACGGCCGAGCCGCGGGTGCCGTAGAAGTCGCGCGCGGTGCGCCGTCCGGCGTCGGCCAGGTCTGCGACCAGGTCGAACAGGGGCTCGGCGAGGTCGGCCAGGCCGGTGGGCTCGGCGGGCCAGTAGGCCATCGGCAGGTTGATGTTGGTCGTCCAGTCGCAGCTCCAGGGCGGTAGCGGGTCGGCGTTCCAGATGCCCTGCAGGTTCAGGGGCTGCGTGCCGGGACGGGACCCCGCGATCATCAGGTAGCGCCCCAGGTGGAAGTACCGCTCGGCCGCGGCGGCGGCCGGGTCGTCCGACGCCGAGAGGTCCAGGTCGGCCCGGTCGTAGTAGGACCGGTGGTCGCTCTCGTGCTCGGCACGCAGGTCGGCAGTGGTGCGGCCGCGGGCGGCCTCGACGCGGGCGCGGGCCAGGGCGGTCAGGGAGCCGACGTCGGCGCTCGGGCGCTGGTCCGGGCCCCGGAACCCGCACTCGGCGGCGACGAGCAGGCGGGCGCCCTCGGCGGTCTGCTCGACGCAGGCGACCGCGGCGAACCCCATCCCGGCGGCGACGGTGCCGGCGGCGTCCGGGGCGTCGTCGGCGTACCGCACCACCTCGCCCGGCCCGGGCGTGACGAGTGCGGGCACCCGCCCGGTGGCGACGACCCAGCGCGCACCGTCCCGCTCGTCCTCGGTGATGCTCGCGGGATGATGCAGCTCGAACCCGACCGCCGACCGCCCCACCCCGAGCGCTGAGCGCTGGGTATCTGTTGGGTCGGGGGTCGGTTCGGCAGCGGATACCCCGCGCTCAGCGGGGGTGGTGGCGACCAGGACGGCGGCCGGGGCGGAGACGAAGACGTCCAGGCCGGCTTCGGCGTCGTCCGTGTGCTCGCCGTCGCCGCCCGTGTGGTCCCTGTCGTCGAGGCGGTACCGCACCGAAGCGGTCGCGCGGCGCAGGTCCAGGGTGCGGCGGTAGCCGGTGACGTGCTCCGGCGTCGGGCCGTATGCCCAGGTCAGGCGGGCGAGCGGCTGGTACGCCTGGACCCAGCGGTCCGAGAGGTTCGCGCGGGCGAGGCGATCGGCCTCGGCGTGGTCGCCCGCGGCGATCGCCTGCCGCAGCCGCACCACGGTGGCCGGGTCGGGCGGATCGACGACGGCGCTGTCCGGCCCGCCGGACCACAGCGTGTCGAGGTTGAGGTCCATCACCTCGGTGCCCGCGCCGCCGCGCAGCGCCGCCCCTAGAGTGCCGTTGCCCACCAGGAAGCTGTCGATGAACGTGGCGGAGGGCTCCCCCAGCTCGATCCGGTGCCGAGGCGCGTCGTTGCTGCTCATGCGGAGAATCCTGCCAGGTACTACTCCTGCCGTGGGGGTGCGGTGCTCGCGCGGATCTTGAGCTCCACCGGGACCACCTCGTGCAGGTCTTCCGCATCGCTCCCGGCCCCGGGACCGCCCGCCTCGCGGGCCGCCGCAGGGGCCGTCGTCGCCCGGACCTGCTCAAGCAGCCGGCCCACGAGCCGCCGGCCGATCTCGGCGAAGTCCTGCACCACTGTCGTCAGCGGGGGCCAGAGGTACTCGGCCAGGAGGATGTCGTCGAACCCGACCACCGAGACGTCGCGCGGCACGGCCCGGCCGGCCTCGTGCAGGGCGCGGAGCACTCCGGCGGCCATCTCGTCGTTGGCGCAGAACACGGCCGTGACCTCGGGGTCCGCGACGAGCCGGCGTCCGGCGGCGTACCCGGAGCCCGCCGTCCAGTCCCCCTCCACGACCTCGGGCACGGGGCGGCCCGCGGCGGCGAGCGTGGCGCGCCACGCCTCGGCCCGCAGCTGCGCGGGCGCCGAGTCCGCCGGCCCCGCGACGTGGTGCACCGTGCGGTGCCCCAGGTCCAGGAGGTGCTGGGTGGCGCGAAAGGCGCCGTCGGCCTGGTCGGCGGCGACGGCGGGGTGGTGGCCGACGAACCGCGAGTCGGACACCACGACGGGCAGGCGGAGCGGCAGCGCGAGCGTGTCCGGCGTGGCGGGCTCGGCCCGCACGATGATCAGCCCGTCGATGGCCTGGTGGGAGAGCCTCGTGGCCGCGGCGGAGACGACGTCGGAGGACGGGCTCTCGACGTCGACCAGCGTCACCGTGTAGCCCTGGTCGCGCGCGGCCTCGACCACCGCCTCGACGGTGCGCGACTCGCCGGTCCGGGCGAGCCGGTGGGCGATCATGCCGATGGTCCGGAAGCTGCCGTAGCGCAGCGCCCGCGCAGCGCTGTTGGGCGCGTACCCGAGCTGCGCCATCGCAGCGAGCACCCGGTCGCGGGTCGCGGGACGCACGTTGTCCAGCCCCATCGACACCCGGGAAACTGTCTGCGTGGACACCCCGGCAAGCGCGGCGACGTCGGCCAGTGATGGTCCTCTACCTTCCACAGCACCCACCTCCTCGTGGCGAAATGACGCGCCCTACCAGCGGCTTGACACCTCGTAGACTCACGAGCACTGTAGGCCCCGCCACCATGTTCACGTCAACACGTTTACGCCGGCGGCGTGGGCACGGTAGCCCGAGTACGTGAAGGACGACGGCGGGGCCTCCCCGCCGTCGTCCCTTGTCCCCGACCGGACCTCTCTGCCGCACGTCTCCACTGCACCAGCCCCGCCGCACGATCCCTACCGCACGACTGCACACCCCGAGGAACCACATATGCCCACCTTCGACATCGGCACCGAGGACTTCCTGCTCGACGGCCGCCGAATGCAGGTCGTCAGCGGCGCGCTGCACTACTTCCGTGTGCACCCCGACCAGTGGGCCGACCGGATCCGCAAGGCCCGGCTCATGGGCTTGAACACCATCGAGACCTACGTCCCGTGGAACTTCCACGCGCCCGAGCCCGGGGTGTTCGACCTCACCGGGCGGCGCGACCTGGGCCGGTTCCTCGACCTGGTGGCGGCCGAGGGCCTGAACGCGATCGTGCGGCCGGGGCCCTACATCTGCGCGGAGTGGGACGGCGGCGGGCTGCCCGCCTGGCTGTTCGCCGACGCCGCCGTCGGCGTGCGCCGTCACGAGCCGCTCTTCCTCTCCGCGATCGGCAAGTACTACGCGAACCTGCTGCCGCTGGTGGCCGAGCGTCAGGTGACGCGCGGCGGCCCGGTGCTCATGGTGCAGGTGGAGAACGAGTACGGCGCCTACGGCGACGACCCCCTGCCGGAGCGGCAGAAGTACCTGCGCGCGCTGGTGGACCTGACGCGCGACCAGGGCATCGACGTGCCGCTGTTCACCTGCGACCAGGCGGACGACGAGATGCTCGCCCGCGGCGGCCTGCCGGAGCTGCACAAGACGGCGACGTTCGGCTCGCGCAGCACCGAGCGGCTGGAGATCCTGCGGCGGCACCAGCCCACCGGCCCGCTGATGTGCATGGAGTTCTGGAACGGCTGGTTCGACTCGTGGGGGCTGGAGCACCACGTGGCGCCCGCCGAGGCGAACGCCGCCGACCTGGACGACCTGCTCGCGGCCGGCGGGTCCGTGAACCTCTACATGTTCCACGGCGGCACCAACTTCGGGCTGACGAGCGGCGCCAACGACAAGGGCATCTACCGGCCCATCACGACGTCGTACGACTACGACGCGCCGCTCGCGGAGGACGGTACGCCGACCGCCAAGTACTGGGCGATGCGCGAGGTGATCGCGCGGCATCTGCCTGTGGCGGACGTCGAGTGGGTCGGGGATGTGGCGGGCTCGGCGGTAGCGGGCTCCGGGGTTACGGGCTCGGGGGTCGCGGGCTCCGGGGCCGCGGACTCCGGGGTCACGGACTCCGGGGTCACGGACTCCGGCGCCGCGCCGGTCTTCGACGTCGCCCTTACCGCGCGCGTCCCGCTGCCCGACGCGCTGCCGGGGCTGCTCCGCGACGAGCTGCGTTCGTTCGCCTCCGTGCCCACCACCGACGACCTGGAGCTGTGGTCGGGCTTCGCGGTGTACCGCACCGCGATCCGGGCCGACGACGCCGTGCTGAGCGTCGGCGAGGTGCGCGACCGTGCCGTCGTCCTGGTCGACGGCGAGCAGGTGGGCGTGCTCGACCGCGGCTCGCACACGTTCGCCGTCGCGCTCCCGGCGCGAGCGGGCGAGCTGACGCTCCTGGTCGAGGACCAGGGGCGGGTCAACTACGGGCCGCGGATCGGCGAGCCCAAGGGCCTGATCGGGCCGGTGCGGACCGCGGTGCGCACCCTCGACGAGTGGGAGGCGGGCGCGCTCCGGGTCGAGGACGCGCCGGAGCTGCTGCGCGCGGCGCTGGACGCCGCCTCAGCGGCTGCGGCAGTGGCCGACGGCGCTGCCGGGGCCGGGAACACAGCGGTGGCTGACGGCGCCGCCGGGACCAGGAACCCATCGGTAGCCGACGGCGCCGCCGGGTCCCGGAACGCGGCGGTGACCGACGGTGCTGCCGGGGCCGGTCTGCACCGCGGCACGTTCGACTCGGTCGCCGGGGCCGACCACTTCCTGCGCCTCGACGGCTGGACCAAGGGCCTGGCCTGGATCAACGGCGAGCTGCTGGGCCGCTACTGGAGCCTCGGTCCCACGCACACGCTGTACGTGCCGGGGCCGCTGGTCCGCGACACGGGCAACGAGCTGGTGCTCCTGGAGCTGCACGGCGCCGCAACCACCCGGGCCTCGTTCGTGGCAGGCCCGGCCCTGGGCATCACGGAGCAGTAGGGGCGGCTCTGGCCCGGGTCACAGTGCCCGCCGTCGAACGTAGGCCCAGTCGCTCTATAAGGGCTCATAAGGCGACCGGGCCTACGTTCGACGCCGCCCAGGGCATGAGTTCGGTCGCTTGCGTGGGCCCAACTCTTGAGTTCGGTCAGTTGCTTCAGGATCGGTCCATCGAAGGACCGATCCCGGAGCAACTGACCGAACTCAGGTTGAGCAGCCCCGCAACGGACCGAACTCAGGCCCAGCACCCCCATCCCCGACCGAACTCTGCGAGCGGGCTCGGGTGTGACCGGCGGTCAGGTTCAGGTGCGGGCGCCGTCCTTCCAGACCTGGGACACCAGCGGCACTCCCGGGCGGTAGGCCAGGTAGGTGTGGCTGGGCGCGTCGAGCACGGTCAGGTCGGCGCGGGCTCCGACCCGCAGGTGGCCGACGTCGTCCCGGCGGAGTGCCGCGGCACCCCCCGCCGTCGCCGACCAGAGGGCCTCGGCGGGGCTCATCCGCATCTCGCGCACCGCGAGCGCCACGACGAACGACATGGACGACGAGTACCCCGAGCCTGGGTTGCAGTCCGTGGCCAGCGCGACCGGCACACCCGCGGCGAGCAGCCGGCGCGCGTCCGGGTAGGGCGACCGAGTGGAGAACTCGACGGCCGGCAGCAACGTCGCCACGGTGCCGGGCCCGCTGTTGGTCGGCCCACTGAGCCCACCGCCGGTCAGCCCACCCGGCCCACCGCCAGTCAACCCACCCGGCCCGCCTTCGGTCGGCCCACCCGGCCCAGTGCCGGTCAGCCCACCCGGCCCGCCGGAGGCCGGCCCACCGAGCGCGCCGCCCGCCCCGGCAGCCGAGGTCCACGACCCGGCCAGCGCCTCGACGTCGGCGTCGGACAGGTGGGTGCAGTGGTCAACGCTGGCCGCTCCGACCTCGACCGCGAGCCGCACCCCCGGGCCCGCCGAGAGCTGGTTGCCGTGCACCCGGGCGCTCAGCCCCGCACGCAGCCCGGCAAGCAGCACCGTCCGGGCCTCGTCCTCGTCGAAGGCGGTGGGCGCCGCGGGCTCGCAGAAGACGTCGATCCAGCGGGCGTGCGGCGCGCAAGCCGCGAGCATCGGCCCGGTCACGAGGCCGATGTACCCGGCCCGGTCGTCGGCGTACTCGGCCGGGACGGTGTGGGCGCCGAGGAACGTCGTCTCCGGCGTGAGCTCCCGCGCGATCCGGAGCGTGCGGGCCTCGGTGGCGACGTCCTGGCCGTAGCCGCTCTTGATCTCGACGGTGGTCGTGCCCTGCGCGAGCATCTCGCGCACGAGCGCCCGGCCGCGCGCCCGCAGGGCCTCCTCGCTGGCGGCGCGCGTCGCGGCCACCGTGTTGGCGATGCCGCCGCCGGTGTACGGCTCGCCGGTCATGCGCGCCGCGAACTCCGCGGCGCGGTCGCCCGCGAACACGGTGTGCGAGTGCGAATCCACGAACCCCGGGAGCACGCACCGCCCCTCGAGGTCGACGGCGGTATCCGCAGCAGGCGCCGACGACGCCGGCCCCGTCCAGGCGATCCGCCCGTCCTCCACGACGACGGCGGCGTCCGGCACGACGCCGAGGCCGTCAGCGCCCGAACCGTCCGACCTCGCAACCGCCGAACCCGAACCCGCGCCCGCGCCCGCGCCCGCGCCCGCGCCCGCGCCCCGAGCGTCCGACCAGCCCCCGTACACCGGGTCGTTGGTGACCAGCTCGCCGATGTTCGTCAGCAGCACGCTCATGCTCTGCTCCCTCATGGTTATTGGTTGTGGGCGCGACCGTTGCGACTACGAGTCCGTTCTGGGCGCAACGGTCGCGCCCACAGCCAAGGATTCAGCGGCCGACCAGGTTTCCTCGATCGCCTCGGCGAGCATCCGCGCCACGTCCCCGGCCCGGTGCTCACCGCCCCGCACCACGATCTCGCCGCCCGCCACGACGTCGGACACGTCCGCCGCACCAGCCACCAGGACCACCTGCGCGGGATCGATCCCGGCCGTGCGCACCGTGTCGAGGCGCACCGCGACCAGATCGGCGGGCGCGCCCACCGCGATCCGCCCCGCCAGAGGCCTGCCGAGCGCGGCGTGCCCGGCCGACGTCGCCAGCTCGACCAGCGTCGCCGGGTCGAACGCCCCGCGCCGCCCGGTCGCGAGCCGCTCGTGCTCCTCGACGCCACGCGCCTCCGCGAGCACGTCGGCGCCCACGTGCTGGTCCGTGCCGACCGACAGCGGGCTGCCCGCCCGCAGCAGCCGGAGCCCGGGGGCGATGCCGTCGGCGAGGTCGCGCTCTGTCGTCGGGCAGAGGCAGACGCCCGTGCCCGAGGCGCCGAGCAGCGCTACGTCGGCGTCGGTCAGGTGTACCGCGTGTACTGCTGTGGTGCCTGGGCCGAGGGCTCCGGCGTCGTGCAGGAGCCGCGTCGGGGTGACGCCGAACGCGGCGAGCGCCGCCTCGTTCTCCCCAGGCTGCTCGGACAGGTGGACGTGCAGCGGCGCGCCGGCCTCCCGCGCCCAGCGGGCCACCGCCGCCAGCTCCGGCGGCGCGACGGCCCGCACCGAGTGGGCGGCGGCGCCGACGAGCACCCGGTCGTCGTCGGCCCAGGCGGCGCGCAGCGCGTCCACGCGGCGCGCCCACGCCTCGACAGTGCCGTCGCCGAAGCGCGCCTGCTCGGGCGCGAGCGGCTTGTGACGTTCCGGGCCGACACCTGCGGCGTCAACGCGCGTGGTGCCGAGGCCGCCGTGCAGATAGCACGTGTCGAGCAGCGTGAGGTGCACCCCGGCGTGGCGCGCGGCGGAGCGCAGGGCCTCGGCCATCGCGTTCGGGCCGCCCTCGGCCGCGGGGTACGGCGTCCCGTCGGCGCGGTGGTGCACGTAGTGGAACTCGCCGACGGCGGTGGTGCCGCCGAGCGCCATCTCCGCGAAGACGGCGCGCGCGAGCCGCTCGTACCGCTCCGGGGTCAGGGCCGCGGCCAGCGCGTACATGCCCTGGCGCCAGGTCCAGAACGATCCGCCGTCGGCGTGCGTCCGCCCGCGCAGCGCGCGGTGGAACGCGTGCGAGTGCGCGTTGGCGAACCCGGGGAGCACCACCCCGCCCAGCCGCACGTCGCCGCCCGACGCCGGCACGCCGGGCTCGACGCCGACGATCCGCCCCTCGGCGACCTCGACCCGCACCGACTCGACGACGCCACCCGGCGCTCCCGCCTCGGCGCCGCCCGGCGCTCCGGCCACTGCGCCGCCCGGCGCTCCGGCCAAGACGTCGCCGGGCGCTCCGGCCATTGCGCCGCCGGGCGCTCCGGCCATTGCGCCGCCGGGCGCTCCGGCCAAGGCGTCACCGGGGAGCCATACCCGCTCGCACCAGAAGCTCATTCGACTCTCCTTCCCGCTGTTCTGCGGTTCGCCCGCCGAACCGCAACCTGATGTTCTATCGAGTTGCCGAACCGCAACGACACGCCGGTGTCCGTCGGCGCACCGGCGTGTCGTTGCGGTTCGACGAACGCGTGCACCCGTTAGTTGCGGTTCGGTGGGGCCGATGCCACATCAGGTTGCGGTTCGGGGCGAGGGACCGCGGCACCAGCTTGCGGTTCGACACCCGACCGACGAGACCCGTGCGCACCAACGGAGACGGCATCATCGTTCGAGAATGGGTGAGGACGGGGCGGTCGGCTCGGTGAGCAGATCGGCCAGGACGGCGGTCAGGGCGCGGACCCCGGCATCGCAGTCGGCCTCCTCCGCGAGCTCCGCCGGGGAGTGGGAGATCCCCGTCGGGTTGCGCACGAACAGCATCGCGGTGGGCACGCCGGCGGCGGCGAAGGTCCCGGCGTCGTGCCCGGCGCCCGTGCCGATCACCGGCGCGGGCAGGCTGGAGCCCGGCCGCCCGACGACGTCGGCGAGCCGTGCGGCGAGCGCCGGGTCGAACACGGTGGCGGGCGTCCAGGACTCCTCTACGGGCTGCCACTTAGCCGGCCCGCCGCCGGCGGGGCCGCCGGATCCCGCCGAACGTAGGCTCGGTCGCCCTACAGTCGCCGAACGTAGGCTCGGTCGCTCTATGGGGCCTGTTCCGGCGACCAACCCTACGTTCGACACATCGGGCGGTCCGGCCAGGTCAGCCAGGACCGTCCGGACCGCATCCTCAGACTCCGCTCGGGCGTCGATCCAGGCGCGGACGCGGGACGGGATGGCGTTGACGCCGTTCGGCTCTACCTGGACCTTGGCCAGCGTCGCGAGCGCCCCTGCGTGCTCGGCGGCCGCGCGGACGTCGGTGATCAGCCGCGCGAGGTCGAGCATCGGGTCGTGGCGGTGGGCCAGCGGCGTCGTGCCCGCATGGTTGGCCTCGCCCGCGAGGTCGACGCGCCACCGGCCGTGCGGCCAGATCGCGGCGCCGACCGCGACCGGCGCCGCCTCGTCCGACGGCAGGTCGGCGAGGTAGCGGCCCTGTTCCACGTGCAGCTCGACGAAGACGCCGACCCGCGCGAGGGCCTCGGGGTCGCGGCCGTAGTGCTCTAGCCGCACGCCCCCGGCGATACCGCTGGTCGAGCCACCGCCGGTCGAGGCCGCCGAGCCCCCGCGACCGACCCGGGCCAGCACGTCCGCGAGGCTGTCCCCGGCTCCGTCGCGCAGCGCGAGCAGCCGGTCGGCGCCCACGGTGCCGGTGACCGCCCGCGAGCCGAGGCAGGCGAGCCCGAACCGGGCGCCCTCCTCGTCGGAGAAGTTCACGATCCCCAGCGGACGCACGGGCGCGACGCCGGCCGCCCGCAGCGCGTCGAGCGCCGCGAACGCGCTCGCCACTCCGAGCGGGCCGTCGAACGCGCCGCCGCCGGGCACCGAGTCGAGGTGACTGCCGGTCACGACGCCGGGCCCGTCGGCGTCGGGGTCGCCCCACCACGCCCACTGGTTCCCGGCGCGATCCACCACGAGGGACAGGCCGCGCGCGGCCGCCTCGGCGGCGAACCACTCGCGCAGCGTCAGGTCGTGCGCGGTCCAGGCGAACCGCTCGTACCCGCCCGACGGCGCCCGCCCGACGTCGGCGATCGCCTCCAGCAGCCGCCCCACCGCCGTCGTCCCGTCGGGCCCCGACGCAGCTCCGCCGGACGCCGCCACCGGCAGCCCGGCGAACGCGCCCCCGGAGCCGGATCCGGTCACGGCGTCTCCCGCATCGGCACGCGCAGCCCGCCGCGCTCGGCGGCCTTGACGGCGTCGTCGTACCCGGCATCGACGTGCCGGAGCACGCCGGTCGCGGGGTCGTTGGCGAGGACCCGCGCGAGCTTCTCGGCGGCCAGCGGCGTCCCGTCCGCCACGGACACCTGCCCCGAGTGGAGCGACCGCCCCATGCCGACGCCGCCGCCGTGGTGGATCGAGACCCACGTGGCGCCGGAGGCGGTGTTCATCAGGGCGTTCAGCAGCGGCCAGTCGGCGATCGCGTCCGAGCCGTCCGCCATCGACTCCGTCTCCCGGTACGGGGAGGCCACGGACCCGGAGTCCAGGTGGTCGCGCCCGATGGCGAGCGGCGCGGAGATCTCCCCGGACGCGACGAGCTCGTTGAACCGCAGTCCGGCGACGTCCCGCTCCCCGTGCCCGAGCCAGCAGATGCGGGCGGGCAGCCCCTGGAACGCGACCCGGTCCTGGGCGGCGCGGATCCAGCGGCCCAGGTGGTCGTTGTCGGGGAAGAGGTCGAGCACGGCCTTGTCGGTCACGGCGATGTCGGCCGGGTCCCCGGACAGCGCGGCCCAGCGGAACGGCCCCTTGCCCTCCGCGAACAGCGGGCGGATGTAGGCGGGCACAAACCCCGGGAAGTCGAACGCCCGGCCGTACCCGCCGAGGCGGGCCTCGTCGCGGATCGAGTTGCCGTAGTCGAACACCTCGGCGCCCGCGTCCTGGTAGCCGACCATGCCCTCGACGTGCCGGGCCATCGACTCCCGCGCCCGGTCCGTGAACCCTTCCGGATCCTTCTCCGCGAGGTCGGCCCAGTCCTCCAGCGCGACGCCAGACGGCAGGTACGACAGCGGGTCGTGCGCGGAGGTCTGGTCCGTGACGATGTCGATCTCGACCCCGCGGCGCAGCAGCTCCGGCACGACGTCGGCCGAGTTGCCGACCACGCCCACCGACAGCGCCCGGCGCTCCTTCTTCGCCGCGAGGGCCAGCGAGACCCCCTCGTCCAGCGACGACGCGACCACGTCCAGGTAGCGCGTCTCGACGCGCCGGTGCAGGCGGGCGGGGTCGACGTCGACCACCAGGCACACGCCCCCGTTCAGGGTGACGGCCAGCGGCTGCGCGCCGCCCATGCCGCCGCAGCCGCCGGTCAGGGTGAGCGTCCCGGCGAGGGTGCCGCCGAACCGCTTGACCGCCACCGCCGCCAGCGTCTCGTACGTGCCCTGCAGGATCCCCTGCGAGCCGATGTAGATCCACGACCCGGCAGTCATCTGCCCGTACATGGTCAGACCGAGCTGCTCCAGGCGGCGGAACTCCGGCCAGTTCGCCCAGTCCCCCACGAGGTTCGAGTTCGCGATCAGCACGCGCGGCGCCCACTCGTGCGTCCGCAGCACGCCCACCGGGCGGCCCGACTGCACCATCAGCGTCTCGTCCTCGCGCAGGTCCGTCAGCGAGCGGACGATCGCGTGGTAGCTCGGCCAGTCCCGCGCGGCCCGGCCGGTGCCGCCGTAGACGACCAGGTCGTCGGGCCGTTCGGCCACCTCGGGGTCGAGGTTGTTCATGAGCATGCGCAGCGGGGCCTCGGTCTGCCAGCTGCGGGCGGTCAGGGTGGTGCCGCGCGGGGCGCGGACGGCGACGGGGGTGCCCCGGTCGTACGGCTGGTTCATGGTTGCGTCTCCAGTCAGGGGTACGGGTTCGGTCAGGTTCAGTCGAGGTGTCCGACGGCGGCGGAGGCGGCCGTCTCGATCTGGCCGGTCGCCACGAGCTGCACCACGTGCTCGATCTCCGGGGCGAGGTAGCGGTCCGGTCCGGGTCCGGGCACAACGGCGCGGACGGCGTCGTACACAGCGCCCGTGCCCGCCGCGGGGGCCTCCGCGCGGAAGTCGAGGGCCCGCGTGGCCGTGAGCACCTCGATGGCGAGGACGCGCGTGAGCCCGTCCACGGACCGGCGGAGCTTGCGCGCCCCGGCCCAGCCCATGGACACGTGGTCCTCCTGCATGGCGGAGCTCGGGATCGAGTCCACGCTCGCGGGCGCGGCCAGGCGCTTCATCTCGGAGACGATCCCGGCGGCCGTGTACTGGGCGATCATGTGGCCCGAGTCGACGCCGGGGTCGTGCGCCAGGAACGCGGGCAGGCCCTCGGAGCGGGAGACGTCGAGGAACCGGTCGGTGCGCCGCTCGCTCATGCTGGCCAGGTCGGCGGCAGCGATGGCGAGGAAGTCCAGCACGTACGCGACCGGCGCCCCGTGGAAGTTGCCGTTGGACTCCACGCGCCCGTCGGCGGTCACCACCGGGTTGTCGATCGCGGAGGCCAGCTCCCGGCCCGCCACGGTGGCGGCGTGGTCCAGCGTGTCGCGGGCGGCGCCGTGCACCTGGGGGGCGCAGCGCAGCGAGTAGGCGTCCTGCACGCGGGTGCACGCGGGGTTTCCGGCGTCGTCCAGCTCGCGGTGGCTCGCCATGATGGGCGAGCCCGCCAGGATCCGGCGCATGTTCGACGCCGACGCCGCCTGGCCCGGGTGCGGGCGCATGCCGATCAGGTCCTCGGCGAACGGCGCGTCCGAACCGAGCAGGGCCTCGACGCTGAGCGACGCGGCGACGTCGGCGGTGGTGAGCAGGCGCCGCAGGTCGTGGATCGCGAGGCAGAGCATGCCGAGCATGCCGTCGGTGCCGTTGATGAGGGCGAGCCCCTCCTTCTCGGCCAGGACGACGGGAGCGATCCCGGCGTCGGCGAGGGCCTGGGCGGCGTCGACCAGCCCGCCGTCGGCGTCGTGCACCTGCCCCTCACCCATGGCGGCGAGCGCGACGTGCGCGAGCGGCGCGAGGTCGCCCGAGCAGCCGAGCGACCCGTACTCGTACACGACCGGTGTGATGCCGGCGTCGAGCATCGCTGCGTAGGTCTGCGCCAGCACAGGGCGGGCGCCGGTGTGGCCGGTGACGAGGGTCGCGAGGCGCAGGAGCTGCAAAGCCCGCACCACCTCGGTCTCGACCTCGGGCCCGGACCCGGCGGCGTGCGAGCGCACGAGGCTGAGCTGGAGCTGGGCCCGCATCTCGGCGGGGATGTGGCGGCGGGCGAGCGCCCCGAACCCGGTGGAGACGCCGTAGTGCGGCACGGTGTCGTGGGCGAGGGCCTCGATGACGGCGCGGCTGGTCGCCATCCGGGCCAGTGCCGTCTCGTGGATCTCGACCGTCGCGCCGTGGCGGGCGATCGCGACCACCTGTTCGACGGTCAGCGGCGTGCCGTCGAGGACGACGTGCCGGGGCAGGTCAGGGTCGGCCGCGGGGGTGGGCGGCGTCGTTCCCGCTTCGTGCAGGGTGCTCATGCGCTCATCGAACCTCGCCGCGGGCCCCGTCGCGCGGCCGGGAGCGGCGATAGAGTCTGGGATACCAGACAGTTCACGGGGAGGAAACAGTGGCCGGCAGCAGCGCCGTTCCCGCGGCCCGCACAACCGCCCGGCTGCTCACGTTCATCGCGGCGCAGCCGGGGCCGGTGCCGGCGGGCGCCATCGCGCACGGCATCGGGGTGCCGCGTTCCACCGTCTATCACCTGCTGTCGGTGCTGCGCGACGAGGGGTTCGTGCGGCACTTCCCCGACGAGCGCCGCTACGGCCTGGGCCTGGCCGCCCTCGGCCTGGGCAGCGCGTACACGCGGCAGGCGCCGCTCACCCGGCTGGCCGCCCCGGTGGTTGCCCGCCTGGTGGAGACCGCTGGCGAGAACGGGCACCTCGCGGTGCTCAACGGCCGGGAGGTCCTGTACCTGGTGGAGCAGCGTGCGGCGGGTCGCCCGCCCCTGGTGACCGACGTCGACGTCCACCTCCCGAGCCACCTCACCGCCAGCGGGCGGGCCGTGCTCGCGCTGCTGCCCCCGGCGCAGGTGCGCGCCCTGTACCCGACGCCGGGATCCTTCACCGACCTCACCGGCTCCGGCCCGCGCACGCTCCGGGAGCTGCGGGTGGTGCTGCGCTCGGCCCGGGCCCGGGGCTTCGCGGTGGAGGACGGCGAGGTCACCGCAGGCTTCGCGTCGGTGGCCGCCGCCGTCGTGGACCACACGGGGCGGCCCGTGGCGGGGCTGGCGGTGACGTTCCGCTCCGACGCGTACGACGACGACGCGCGGGTCGGGCTCGCGGAACAGGCGACCCGGGCGGCGCGGGAGGTCAGCCGACGGCTCGGCGCCCGGTGACGCGGGCCGCAAGCGCCTCTCGTCGTGCCGGTTCTGTCAGCCGGCGAGGATCTGCGCCTTCTGCTTCTCGAACTCGTCCGCGCTGAGCACGCCCTGGTCGCGCAGCGCGGCGAGCTGGGTGAGCTGGGCGATCCGCGCGTCCATGTCGGAGGCGGGCGGTGGTGCGGCGGGTGCGGGCGCGGGCGCTGGCGGGTAGGCCTCGGGCGGTGGCGCCTGGGCGGCCCAGCGCCCGGCCTGGCGGCGCGAGACGCGGTTGGAGACGGCGGTGGCGGTTCCCGCGACGACGGCGGTGCGTGCGACACCGCGGAGGAGTCCTGGCATGAGCGTTTACCTCTCTGGTCGGTCCGCTGCCTCAGCGGTTCTGCTCGGCGGCGTCGAGCGCGGCGAGGACGGCTTGGACGGGGATGCGGCCGCTGGCCACGAGCTGTGCTCCGCTGCGGCGTAGTGCGGTCGCGAACGGGGCGGCCCAGACGTTCTCGTAGACGAGCACGGCGGCCGTCATCCCTAGCTCGACGGCCTTGGCGGCCTCGCCGAGGTCGTCGTCGCCGAGCAGACCGGACCGCGCGCCGTCGAAGACTTCGAGATCCAAGGTGCCGTCCGGCAGCTCGTCCATCTTGATGCCGGTCAGTGTGCCGTCAAGCTCCTTGCGGATGACGACCAGGTCGAGGATCCGGACGATCCCCCGTTCCACGAGATCGACCAGGAGCGGAAACGCCTCACCGGTCATGCCCTCGTTGGGCAGCTCGACGACCAGGTAGTCGATGGGGCCGGAATCGTCCAGATCGCTGAGGTCCTGCGTCATGGTCCGTCGTCCTCTCTCCTCCTCGGCCGCGGCGCGCGGCAGCAAGGGTCTGGAGCCAGCCTGCGACGGTGGCGGGCGCTCGTCGTCACGCAGAACGCATGAACCTGGCGCACCCCGGATCATGTGATCGGTGTGATGTGGTCCGGCCCTCCGGGTGCGTCGATGGGTGAGGACGCGATCCACCATCCATCGAAGAGGCGAGCTCGTGGACTACACCGACCGATTGCGGCGCTTCGCCATCAACGACTCCCACCTCGACGAGGACCCGGAGCCCACGACCCTCGAGTCGAAGACCCTGGTTCTGGTCCGCCTGGCCGCGCTGGTCGCCGTCGGCGGCGCGGAACCGACGTACGGCAGCGAGGTGGACGACGCGGTGACCGCGGGTGCCTCGGCGACGGAGATCGTGGACGTGCTGGCGGCGATCGTCCCGATCGTGGGCCTGCCCAGCGTCGTGGCGGCCGCACCCAAGCTCGCCCTGGCGCTCGGCTACGACCCGTTCGACGCGGACGCCACCGCGTGACGGCCTCACCCGCCCAGCAGGCCCATCGCGGCGGCCTGGCGGACGGCGTCGCTACGCGACGAGACCCCGAGCTTGCGGTAGATCGCGCCGATCTCCGAGCTGGCCGTATTGCGCGAGACGTACAGCCGCTCCCCGATCTCCCGGATCGTCAGGTGTGTCTGCAGGTACGGCAGGAGCCGCAGCTCGGCGGGCGTCAGCGGGGAGATCGAGGTGCCGGGGCGGACGGCGTGCGCGCTCGTGTCCAGGGCCTTGCGCAGCTCGGCGACCTCGTCGAGGAGCACGCCGAGCCGTGGCCGGTGCAGGAGCACGTCGTTGATCTCGCGCAGCAGGTGCCGGACGGCCGCGGTGTCGCCGGTCGCCCAGCTCGTCCGGGCGAGGTGCAGGCGTACCCGGACGGCGAGCGTGGGCGTGGCGTAGGTGCAGGACGTCCGTGCCCGCATCCCGCGGGCGAGATGACGGCGCATCGCCGCCCGGTCGCCGAGGTGCAGCGACAGGCGCGCGGCAGCGGTGAAGCCCAGGGCGCTCGTCGGATAGTCGTCGATCCGGCGCTCCTCGACAGCGGCCAGGGCGCGCTGGACGCGTTCCCGGGCGCGGTCCCAGTGGCCCCGGTCCATGTCCAGGTGGGCGAGCTGAGCCTCGCTGAAGACCAGGGTGTCGGCGTTCCCGTGAGCGACGGCGGCCTCGAGGGCGCGCTCCAGCTGCCGCGTCGCGCTCTCGACGTCACCGAGGAGGAGGTGCGCCGCCCCGCTCAACGACAGCGCGGTGTCGCGCCACGAGCTCCACTCCGGTTCGCTGTCCAGGGCGAGGCGGGCGTCGTCGACCATCTGCCGGGGCCCGTCGGGGCAGCGCATGGCGTGGAACATGGCACGCAGGGAGTCGAACGACGCCGACCCGTCGTTGAGCTCGCCGTCGAACGACGCGTCGTCCACGACCGCGGCCCAGCGTTCGGCGTCGAGGGCCCGGCCCTCGTAGACGGCCACGTAACCCGCGAGCACCGCGAGCGGGGGGTAGCCCGCGACGGCGCCGTCGCCGAGCGCGCGCAACCACCTCTCGATGGTCGCGATCCTGCCCGTCTGGAACAGGGACATGACGATCCCGGTGACGAGGAGGACGCACCGCCCGCGCTCCGGCGTGGCGAGCAGGTGCTCGACAGCCCGGGCCGGCGAGCCGTTCTCCTCGAACCAGTCGGCGGCTCGCACGCGGAGGACGTCGGCCAGCTCGGGCTCGACCGCCATGAGGTCGGCGAGCAGGAACTCCCGGAACAGCGCGTGGTACCGGAACCACTCCCGGCGGCGGTCGAGCGGGACGACGAACAGGCTCGAGGCCTCGAGCTGCCGCAGCTGCCGCTGCGACAGGTGCTCGCCCAGGACGGCGTCGCACAGCGGCGCGCTCAGGTCGTCGAGCACGGAGGTGCGGCGCAGGAACCGGCGCGTCGGCTCCGGCAGCTGCCGGAACACCTCACGCTGGAGGTAGTCCGCGACGTAGGGGTCGTCTCCGGTGACCGCGCCGGCGCGCCGAGTGTCGTGGCGCGCGATCAGGCACGTGAGGTAGATGCCGACGGGCCACCCCTCGGTCCTGCGGGTCACCTCCGCCGCGACCTCGTGCGACACGGGGACGTCCGCGGCGGCGAAGACCCGTTCCGTGCCCGCGGTGTCGAGGGCGAGGTCCCCCGCGGTGATCTCGACGGTCTCGCCCACGGCGCGCAGCGGCGCGAGGTGGGGCTGCTCCGCCCGGCTGGCCACGACGAGCTGTGACCCGGCGGGGATGCCCCTGATCACGACGCTCAGCGCGTCGTGGCAGGCGGGCGAGCGCACCTCGTGCAGGTCGTCGAGGACGAGCAGGAACGGCGTGGAGCTCGCCCGGAGGGCCGCAGCCAGCCGAGGCGCCGCTCGGCCGAGCACCGACGCGTCGGGGCCCACCATGTCCGCTATCAGGTCTGTTCGGCCGCTCTCCACCGTGGCGAAGGCGGACGCGAGGACGGTGAGCAGGCCCAGCGGGTGATCGTCGAGCCTGTCCAGCGACACCCAGGCCACGGGCCGGTCCTCGAGCGAGGCCCACTCGGCCAGGAGGGTCGACTTGCCGTAGCCGGCCGGTGCCGTGACGCCGACGACGCGACGGCCGCTCGCGCGAGCTGCACCGATGACACCGGCCCGGCTCACCGTTGCCGTGCGTTGCCGGGGCACGCTCAGCTTGGCTTCGAGGAGCAGTCGGTCGAGCTCCACCGTCGCCCGTCCCATGCTCGGCTCGTGGCCCACTTCCTCACTGTAGGAAGGCCGTGAAACGGCTTCAACCACGGGGCGTTCAATCACCCGAATCGGGGGATACGGCCCCTGGCGAGCCCGCGCTGCCTGGGTTCTCACCCTGTCTGCGTGATGTGCCCACGTCACGCCGTCCCTAGCGTCGGAGGCGTCCACCCCCTGCCGCGACGAAGCGAGCCCCTCATGCGTCCCGACCCGCACGCCCGCACGATGCTGCCCGTCCCGGACGTCCCCGCCCCAGGCCTGACGACGTACGACGCGAAGGACCCGGAGACGTCCTACCCACCGATCGAGCCCTTGCTGCCGCCGCCCGGCGCGCCCAACGTGCTGGTCGTCCTGCTCGACGACGTCGGGTACGGGGCGTCGAGCGCGTTTGGCGGACCGTGCGCGACGCCGACGGCCGAGCGCCTCGCCGCGGGCGGCCTGCGGTTCAACCGGTTCCACACCACGGCGCTGTGCGCCCCGACGCGGCAGGCGCTGCTGACGGGCCGCAACCACCACTCGGTCGGCATGGGCAGCATCACCGAGACGGCCACCTCGGCGCCCGGGAACAGCTCGCTGCGCCCCAACACGAAGGCTCCGCTGGCCGAGACGCTGCGGCTCAACGGGTACTCGACCGCGCAGTTCGGCAAGTGCCACGAGGTGCCGGTATGGCAGACGTCGCCCATGGGCCCGTTCGACGCCTGGCCCACCGGAGGCGGCGGGTTCGAGACGTTCTACGGGTTCATCGGCGGGGAGAACAACCAGTGGGACCCCGCCCTGTACAGCGGGACGACGCCGATCGAACCGCCGGCGACCCCGGAGGAGGGCTACCACCTCACCGAGGACCTCGTCGACCACGCGTGCTCGTGGGTGCGGCAGCAGAAGGCCCTGATGCCCGACAAGCCGTTCTTCGTCTACCTCGCCCCGGGCGCGACGCACGCCCCGCACCATGTCGCGCGGGAGTGGATCGAGAAGTACCGCGGGCGGTTCGACGACGGCTGGGACGTGCAGCGCGAGCGGACGTTCGCCCGGCAGAAGGAGCTCGGCGTCGTCCCGCCCGAGGCAGACCTCACGCCGCGGCACGGCGAGATCCCCGCCTGGGACGACATGCCCGACGACATGAAGCCGGTGCTCGCACGCGAGATGGAGACGTACGCGGGCTTCCTCGAGCACACCGACACGCAGGTCGGCCGGCTGATCGACGCCCTTGAGGACCTGGGAGTCCTCGACGACACCATCGTCTACTACATCATCGGCGACAACGGCGCCTCGGCCGAGGGGACGCTCAACGGCGCGTTCAACGAGATGGCGAACTTCAACGGCATGGCGGCTCTGGAAACGCCCGAGTTCATGCGCGGCAAGATGGACGAGTTCGGCTCGCCGAGCTCCTACAACCACTACTCGGTGGGCTGGGCGTGGGCCATGGACACCCCCTACCAGTGGACCAAGCAGGTCGCCTCGCACTGGGGCGGGACCCGCAACGGCACGATCGTGCACTGGCCCACCGGCATCACCGAGCGCGGCGGGCTCCGCTCGCAGTTCGCCCACGTCATCGACGTCGCGCCCACGATCCTCGAGGCGGCAGGGCTGCCCGAGCCGACGATGGTCAACGGCGTGCTGCAGTCGCCCATCGAGGGCACGTCGATGGTCTACGCGTTCGACGACGCCGAGACGCCCGAACGGCACGACCTGCAGTACTTCGAGATGTTCGCCAACCGCGGGGTCTACCACCGCGGCTGGAGCGCGGTCACCAAGCACCGCACGCCGTGGATCATGACCGGCGGGCAGGTGCCCGCCTTCGACGACGACGTCTGGGAGCTGTACGACGGCGCGACGGACTTCAGCCAGGCCCACGACCTCAAGGCGGAACGGCCGGACATGCTGGCCAAGCTCCAGCGGCTGTGGCTCATCGAGGCCACGAAGTACAACGTGCTGCCCATGGACGACCGCGGCGCGGAGCGGCTCTCACCCGAGCTCGCTGGACGACCCACCCTCATCCACGGCGACTCCCAGCTCTTCTTCCCGGGCATGGGCCGCCTGTCGGAGAACAGCGTCGTCGGCGTCAAGAACAAGTCGTTCTCCGTGACCGCTGAGGTCGACGTCCCGCCGGGCGGTGCCAGCGGGGTCCTGATCGCCCAGGGCGGACGGTTCGGGGGCTGGTCCGTGCATACGACCGGTGGCCGGCTGACCTTCACGTACAACGTGCTCGGCATCAGCCAGTACGACGCCGTCGCCGAGGTCCCGGTGCCTCCGGGAAAGCACCAGCTGCGCGTCGAGTTCGCGTACGACGGCGGCGGGCTGGGCAAGGGCGGTGACGTCACGCTGTTCCACGACGGGACCGACGTCGGGCACGGACGGGTGGAGGCCACCCAGCCGCTGGTCTTCTCGGCCGACGAGACCACCGACGTCGGCTACCAGTCCGGGACCACTGTGTCCAGCGCCTACAGCGCCACCACGAGCCGGTTCACCGGCCGCATCGGCTGGGTGCAGCTCGACGTCGGCAAGGACGATCACGACCACTTCATCAGCCCGGACGAGCAGCTCCGCGTCGCCATGGCACGGCAGTAGGCGTGCCGCCGAGTCGGCAGCGTCCATCCACCATCACCGGGAGGCGGCCCGGAGGAAATGCCCTTGCCGCCCGGTGGGGCCGTTGGCACGATTCCGCCCATGGCCGCTGCTGGAGAACCGCGCTGTCTGCTCGTGACAGGGATGCCGGGCGCCGGGAAGTCGACGGTGACCCGCCTCCTCACACAGGGGCTGCCACGTTCCGCGCGGCTCGACGGCGACGAGTTCAACCGGATGATCGTCAACGGCTTCGTCTGGGCTCTGGGCGAACCCGCTGACGAGGCCGCGCGGCAGGTCGAACTGTTGCACCGCAACCTGTGCGCGGTGGCGAACAACTTCGTCGATGCCGGCTTCACGCCCGTTGTCGACGCGATAGTCGCCTCGCGCGAGAAGCTCGACTTCTTCCTCGATCTCATCGCGCCTCGTGATCTTCTGCTGGTCGTCCTGACGCCGGGCATCGACGTCTGCAAGTACCGCAACACCATCAGGGATCCGCGCGAGCGGTTCGACTTCGACGGCTATGAAGCCCTCGACGCCACGATGAAGGACGAGTTCGGCGACGCCGGGTGGTGGTTCGACACCTCGGCTCTCACCCCGGAGCAGACCGCAGAGCGCATCCTCCGCGAGGCGGGCGGCCGGGCCCTCGTGAGACCCCACAGATCGAGCATCTGACCAGACCACGGCCGCGAACCTCTGTCACCCCCTCGACCATCTACAGTTGGCCTGCGCCCCTGCCCACGCCGTCTTGGGAGATGTCTTGAGTTCAAACCCGCGCGAGTTCCGTCTGCTCGTCACCGGTGGGGGGACCGGCGGACATACCTACCCGGCGCTGACAACACTCCGTGCCCTCCAGGCGCGGCTGGCCGAGGAGGGCACCCCGGTTGGCGTCCTCTGGGCCGGGACGGCCAACGGGCTGGAGGCCAAGGTCACGGCCTCCGAGGGGATCCGGTTCACGACGGTCGCCACGGGCAAGCTCCGCCGATCGAGCAACCCGCTCGGTATGCTCTCGGCCAGCAACATGAAGGACATGGCGCGGGTGCCGCTCGGCGTCGCGCAGGCCAGGTCGATCGTGGCCGAGTTCAAGCCCGACGTGATCCTGTCGACCGGCGGATACGTCGCCGTCCCGATCGGGCTCGCCGCAGGCATGCTGCGCCGTCCGCTCGTGGTGCACGAGCAGACGGTGCGGCTCGGGCTGGCCAACCGGCTCCTCGCCAAGCGCGCGACCCGTGTCGCGGTGTCGTCGCCCACCACCCTCGAGCTGCTGCCGGAGACCGTGCGTGAGCGGACCGTCGTGACCGGCAACCCGGTGCGCGCCGAGGTGATGTCCGGGGACGCGCTCAAGGCGGTCGACGCGCTGGGCCTGGACTCGTTCGACCCCGACCGGCCGGTCCTGTACGTCACGGGCGGTGCGCAGGGGGCGGTCCAGATCAACACACTGATCGCCAAGTCGCTGCCGTGGCTCCTGGAGCACACGAACGTGATCCACCAGTGCGGGCCGAACAACCTCCAGGAGATGTTCGAGCGGACCGCCGAGCTCCCCGCGGACCTGGCGGCCCGCTACCGGGTGCTCGGGTTCGTGGGTGCCGAGCTCCCGGACGTGCTCGCCCTGGCGGACGTCGTCATCTCCCGGAGCGGCGCGGGCACGATCGCGGAGCTGACGGCGCTGGGCAAGCCCTCCGTCCTGGTCCCGCTGCCTTCGTCGGCCGGGGACGAGCAGGCGCACAACGCTCGCCGGCTCCAGGACCTGGGGGCGGCCATCGCCCTGGAGGGTGACGTCCACGAGACGGACCTCCGGGCGGCGCTCAGGCCGCTGCTCTCCGACGTCGGACGGCGCAAGCGGATGTCCGACGCCGCTCGGGAGCACGGGCGCCCCGACGCCGCCGAGCGACTGGTCGACGTGCTGCTGGAGGCTGCCCGGCCGGGCAAGTCTCAGGAGTAACCGCCGCACGTTGGCGGCGCGCTCAGTCGGCTACGAGATCTGGCCGTCGTACCGTCCTGCGAGGCCACGACGTCGTTTGCGGTTCTCCGTGCATGTCGTCGAACGACACCGTCGCCCGCATCGCGCTGGCGACCCAGACATCGGCGTCGAACCGAGCCCGAATGGTACGTGTCCAGGAGCGGGTCGCCCCGCCCAGGAGAACTGTCTGCTCAAGGTTCAGAGACGTAGTGGGCTTGTCGGCAGTCCCGTCATGGCGCAGCCGGCGCACGGGGCGGTCGAAGTAGATCGTGCAGTGAACATTGTCGATCGGCATCCGGCCGGGGTTCGTCAGCGTGATCTCAAGTGTCCACACCGCAGACCCGTCAGAAGCGTCCGGCTTGTGTGGCGCGCTCGTCGCCTGCCACATGACCGAGACAGCCCGTGTCTCCAGACGCTCCACGTCGCGCTGCTGCCGGACCAGCTCGCGAACCTGCCAGCCTGCGAACACGGCCGCTGCAACCGTGGCCGCCGCGACGAAGAGATCGGCCACTCCTTGGGCATCAAACACGGCCCCCATCCTGGCACTACGCATCACCGCGCAAGCGTCTGACCAGGAGAGTTCACCCGCTGACCGGCTGTCACGAGGTGCCGGATCCCGGATCGGCTCGCGGCGGCGTCGGCCATGGACGCCTGGACGCCGCCGAAAGCGCCGCGTTCCGAAGAGTGCCCTGGACGGGCTGATGTCAGCGCAGGTTCGCTCGTCGCCGGCCGTAGGTGCGCAGCGCGCGCAGCAGGTCCAGCTCGCGGAAGGCCGGCCAGTACACGTCGCAGAATATGAGTTCGGCGCGGACCGAGCGCCAGGGAAAGTAACCAGACAGCCGGCGTTCGCCGCTGGTGCGGATGATCAGGTCGATGTCGTTGTCGGGCGCGGCCACGTATGCGTCGATCGCCTCGGGTTCGAGCGTTCGGACGACGTCGTCCACCGAGTCGCCACGATCAGCCGCTTCCCACAGCACCTGGCGGACGGCGTCGACCACATCGCCATACGGGTCGTAGCCGACAGCGAGAGTGAGCCGACGGGGCCGCCCCCGCGTGACGGCCACCGCCTCCTTGAGCGCACGCGCCGTCGTATCCGGCACCAGGTCGAGGTTCCCGGCGATGTGCAGCTCCCAGAATCCACCGGGGCGTCGGATCCGGTCCGGAATCAGCGTCTCAAGCAGGTGGAAGAGGAAGCTCACCTGTTCGTCGTCCCGCTTGGTGATGTTGTCGGCCGAGAGGACGTAGACGCTCACAGCGTCGACCCCGGCCTGGGCGGACCAGGTCAGCACCCGATCGAGGTGCTCGGCCCCTGCACGGTGTCCGAACCGAACGTCGTCCACGCCGACGCTATGTGCCCAACGCCGGTTGCCGTCCATGATCAGACCCAGATGGGCGGGGGCGGGCAAGCTCTCCAGCTCGTGACGCACACGGGCGGCAAGAAGACGCTCGGTCGGAATACGAAGCCATCGGGTGCCCGCCATGCGACCGCACCCTAGCGCGGACACCGGATCGTGCGGGACCGGATTCACCCGCTCGTTTCAGCGACCGCGCGGGATCGCTTCGTTAGGTTCGTCGTGCTGCCCAGGTCTCCCCGGCCGATGCCTCGTGAAAGGGACCCTCACATGTCGTTTTCTCTCCGGGCAGCAGTCCTGACCGTCGCCACGCTGGCTCTGATCGCCGGCTGTCAAGGAGGCTCTGGCGTCACGGTGCACGCCGACGACGACGAGCACCCCATGGCCCTGCGGGCGGGCGGCGGGGGCTTTGCCTCATCTGCTGACGGACGAAAGCCGGGCGGTACCTGGACGACAACGTTCGGCTCGATCTTTCCCTGCGTTGCAAAGGGGCCCAGCCCCATGGTGATCGACGGCGTCGACTGGGTGAGCGACAACGGCCTGGACCCACTCTCTGTGCGGGTCTTCCACCGGACGTTTGACGACTCGGAATCTGACCCGATCATCAGCATGACCGGCACACCGCTCGACGACAACAACGACCTTTCTGGGACTCTCCAGGAGGGGGTGGAGGGCTTCAGAGTCGAACGTTCCTGTAAGGAGAGCACAGACAACAAGGGCGAGACCGATGAGTTGCTGGTCGCCGTGAAATCCGACGACGGCGGCGCCCACGTCGGTGACTTCACGGTTCGTTACACCACGCCGGACGGCAGGAAGTACGCCGTGGTCAGCGCCTGGAAGATGCACATCTGCGGCACGCAAGCTCCCAAGGAACTCTGCGACGGCGATGCCGGTACCTGAGATCGCGCAAGCTGCCACGGTGGCGTCCTGGGCGCCGACGGAAATGCGCAGCCGTCGCCAGCTGCTGAACATGGAGCCCGGTCGGACAGGTGTTCGTTACGCTGGCCGGATGCTCATCGAGCGAGTTCGCGTGAAGCCCAGCGCCGTCGAGGACGGCGCGTGGCCGTGGACCGTACCCGCGATCGGTGACCTGGCCGCCCATGGCGTGCGCCTGAACAGCAGCATCGTGATCCTCGTGGGGGCGAACGGGTCCGGCAAGTCAACCCTCCTGGAGGCGATCGCCGAGGGGTACGGGCTGGACGTGCGCGGCGGGCACGGCGGCCGGAAGTACGCCAGCGAGCTGGACATGAGCCCGCTGGGTGAGGCGATCACACTGGACCGCACCGGTGCCGGATCGAGGATGATCGGGCGCAATGCGAAGGGCTTCTACCTGCGGGCCGAGACCGCGTTCGGGATGCTGGCGTTCATGACCGAGGCCGGCATGCCCGGTTATGGCGACCGGCTGTCGTCGGAGGTCAGCCACGGCGAGTCCTACCTCCAGGCGATCACCGGGCGGTTCAGCGGGCCCGGCCTCTACCTCCTCGACGAGGCCGAGGGGCCGTTGTCGTTCGAGTCGACCCTCCAGCTGCTGTACCGCCTGCAGGACCTCGTGACCGAGCACAACGCCCAGGTGATCTACGCGACGCACTCACCGATGGTCGCGGCCCTGCCAGGAGCGCAGATCCTGGAGATGACCGACCAGGGCATCACCGAGCGCAAGTGGGCGGAGCTCGAGTCGGTGGCCCTGTGGAAGAGATTCCTGGGGCGGCCGGACATGTTCTTCGACGACGCTTCCTAGACAAGCGGGAGTTCGAACCCGGCCGGGCCGTCGCCGCTGAGGCTGGCTCGCCAGCGCGCTCGACGACGGCCTTCGTCGCCCCGTGGGTAGGTCAGCCCGGCTTCCCTGGCGGCGTTCTCACGAGCGCGTCTGAGCCTCGAAGTCAGGACCAGTGATCACCGCGACGATCGTCGTCCCGCGCGGGAACCGACCCTGGGCCGCGAGGTCGTAGACGCCGTACATCATCCTGGCCACGTACACCCAGTCCAGGCGCAGGCCATGACGAGCCTCGAAGTCGTCGACGAACGCGACCAGCTCGGGCTTGGATTTGGCGTACCCGCCGAAGTGGTAGTCGGTCTCGATTGCCCAGTTCCCGGTCACCTCGCCGAGCGCATCACGCTGAAGGACGGCGACGTCGTCGGACAGGAAGTCCCCGCCCTTCAGCGAGGAGAACCCGATCGCCCGCTGGTGCGGTCCGAGCCCGGCCGCGATGCCGGCCAGGGTCCCGCCGGTCCCGACGGCGCAGCAGATGACGTCGAAGTCGTCCGTGATCTCACCGGCAAGCTCCATGCACCCGCGCACGGCCAGGGCGTTGCTGCCGCCCTCAGGGATCAGGTAGAAGTCTCCGAAGTCCGCACCGAGCCGGTCGATCACGTCGGGCTCGGTCTTGCGCCGGTAGGTCTGCCGGTCCAGGTAGGTCAGGCGCATGCCGTGGTCGACGGCGAACTGCAGCGACGGGTTCAGCGGATCGTGCGCCTCGCCCCGGATCACACCGACGGTCTCGAACCCGAAGATCGCTCCCGCAGCGGCCACCGCCCGGATGTGGTTGGAGTACGCACCGCCGAACGTCAACAGCCTCGTCGCACCCGCCGCTTGGGCGGCTTCGAGGTTGTACTTCAGCTTGCGCCACTTGTTACCCGGCAGATCCGGATGGATCAGGTCGTCCCGCTTGAGCAGCAGCCCCACACCGGCCGCGTCCAGGCGCTCGTCAGCGAGCACCTCAACCGGCGACGGGACCAGCGCAGGGGGGACAGGCATATCGGCAGTCTGGCACGTGGCTGGCGCCGCACGGCCGACGCCAACTTCACACTGACCGCTGACGCCAAGCCAGATCTACGCCAGACTGCCCGGATGGGGACTGAGCAGCCTGGTCAGCGCAATCCGGAGCAGCAGGACACGGCATCGTCCGCTGCCCTTGGTGAGAGCAATGAGTTCGCCCTTGGCGGCGTCTGGCATAGCCACTACACGTACGAGAGCACCGGGCGGGGCCCGATCACGCGCCACCACTACGTGGTCATCCGCCAGGAGGGTGACCAGCTGACCGTGGAGAGCCTTCCGGGTTCCAACGACTCTCCCGTGTCCCTGTCCCTGAACATGCGTGGGCCGATCGGAACTGGAACCTGGACGGAGCACACGGCCGTCGACGGCTACTACCAGGGCGCTGTCTATCACGGGGCGTTGCAGGTCATCGTGGATTCCACGGGCCGCAGCATGTCGGGTAAGTGGGTGGGCTTCGACAAGGAGCTCCATGTCGACTCGGGGCCGTGGGCGCTGGACCTGGTGGACGTCGCCACGGACGAGGCGACACTCGAGCGATACAACAGGAGCCCGCTACGGGCGGAGGCTGAACGCCAACACCAGCAGGGTCCGACCCGCTGACATCCACATCCTGGAAGGATCCGACCACGCATGACCCTGCACCGTAGCGACGACGACTGGGTCAAGGGCATCGCCGGTGACGGCGTCGTCACGATCGGCGACCCGCGGCTGAAAGCCCTCACCGCCGAGATCGACGCGGCGCACGCCGGCGACCTGCTTGAGACCCTCGTCGCTCGTCTTCGCGACCTCAACGGCGCCGGACTGGCCGCACCGCAGATCGGCGCCTCCGTCAGGGCCGCGGTCATCGAGGTCCGCAAGACCGACGTCTTCCCCGACCGGCCCGAGACCGGCCTGATCCAGGTGCTCAATCCCGTCGTCATCGAGCGCTCCGACGAGATGGTCCTGGACTGGGAGGGCTGCTTCAGCGTGCCCGGCTACCTGGGCGTGGTGCCCCGGGCAGAGAGCCCCACCGTCCGGTACACCGACGGGACAGGAGAGACCGTCACCAGGGAGTTCACGGGGTACGTCGCCCGCGTCATCCAGCACGAGATCGACCACCTCGACGGCTTCGTGTACCTCGACCGCATGCCCGACATGGCCAGCCTCACCACCACACAGAACTACCTCGACCACCACCGACCAGTCTCGGCGTAGGGCCCGTACTACTACAGAGGCCCCCGGTCGTACTGCATGTTGAACTGCGCCGACCCCGCCTCGACCTCCATCACCCAGGTACACACCCGACGGCGGTCCAGCACGCTTCGGACGGCACACGCCTCGCCGTCGGGCAGCACCTCGGAGGCCAGGTCCTCGCCGGACATCCCAGCCGGGGCATCGACCGTCAGCTCCAGCCAGCAGCCCCCCGAGCCACAGCCCTTCTCCTCGGCGACCACCCGCGCGCCGTCGGGCAATGCTGGAAGGGAGGACGACGGCGGCATCGCATCCTCGGAGATTGCCAGCCACAGCACTGGCGCTGCCAGGAACGCCGCCACGGCCACGGCGAGCACGACCACTCCCTTGACTACCGTCCCGGTTCGGAGCATGCGCAGACTCTACGGCCGCCCTCCGTCTGCCCAGGACAGGCGAGGCTTCATGACTTCCCAGCGGCGTCGACACCCAGCACCCGGACCATCAACCCATCGTGACCGACGGCCCGTCGCACGGCGCGGCCAGTAGCCCGGACCAGGTGGCCCCGCCCGGAGAGTCGCTCCCGATCGACCCCGACATAGTGGGTGATACTGACGGACATTTCGCCCATTGCGACGGGAGTACCTCCGATGATCCTGGTTGGCCCACTCGCGGCCGGGAAGTCCACGCTCGGCGCGCTTGTTGCCGAGCGGCTCGGGCACCCGTTCGTCGACATCGACGACATCGCCTGGCCCTACTGCGCCGAGGTCGGTTGGACCCTGGACCGGCTCCTCGAGCGCGACGAGGCGGTCGGCTGGGCCGCTGCCGAACGCGAGTGGGAGCCCGCACGCGCCCACGCCGTGCAGCGAACAATCGCAGACCACCCGGACGCAGTCATCGCCCTTGGCGCCGGCTACACCAGCTTCACCAGTGCCGACCACGCACAGCAGGTGCGTCTGGCGCTGGCGCCGATCCCCGACGTCATTCACCTGCTCCCCAGCCCGGACCCGGAGCGCTCCGTCACGGTGCTGCGCGAACGCGCGATCAGGAGCAGAGGGAAGGACTGGATCATCGAGGGCGACGACTGGATCGCCAGGTGGGTGGCAGACACCCTGGCCGGCGAGGTCGCCGCTGCCACCGTCTTCACCGACGGGATGAGTCCCCACGAGTCCGCCGACCAGGTCGTGCGGCTGCGGGAGCGCCTGCTCACAGGGCTCGCGGCGTAGGAGACCTGACCCAGGAGGCAGTCACTCCGTGACGAAGTCCGCCATCATCGCCATGTCCTCGTGCTCCAGGTTGTGGCAGTGCAGCATGAACGCCCCCGCGTAGTCCGTGAACCGGACCGCGACCTCCACTCCCCCGGCGGGGCGCACGTCGACGGTGTCCTTCCAGCCCGCGTCGTACGGGCCGGGCCCCCGGTTGTTCCGCCCCACCACCTGGAACGGGTCGAGGTGGACGTGGACCGGGTGATGGACGTCGGTGATGAAGCGCCACACCTCGATGTCCCCCAGCCGAGGGCGGGCCGACGGACGCCCCGCGCGGTACGGCTCGCCGTTGATCGTCCAGCCGTGGTCCGCGCTGAGCTGGAAGCGGAAGGTCCGCGTGGTCGTGGCCCGGCTGAGATCCAGCCGCTCGACCGTCGCGAGCCGCGTCGGCACCCGCGCGTCGTCGTCCACCCGCGCCGAGGAGACGTCGAAGCACATCACCTCCGTCGTCCGGCCCTCGCCCAGGCGGTTGAGGAGCCGCACCCGCGTGCCGGGTGCGAACCGGGAGAAGTCGACGACGACGTCGAACCGCTCCGCCGGCGCGATGTCGATCGCGTCGTGGGCGATCGGCCGTTCGAGCAGGCCGCCGTCCCCGCCGACCTGCATCAGCACCCCGCCGCCCGACGGCTGCGGATCGAGCGCCAGCCGGTAGCGGCGGGCGTTCGAGGCGTTCAGGAATCGCAGCCGGTAGCGGGCACGGTCCACCCGGAGCGCGGGCCACGGCGCGCCGTTGACCAGGACGACGTCGCCCAGCACGCCGTCCATGTACCGGTCCTCGACGCCGTGCTCCTCCATGGCCGGATCGAGCAGCGGGTAGTGGAAACCGCCGTCGGCCGCGAAGGAGCGGTCGGTGATCATCAGCGGGAGGTCCCGGTCTCCGACGGGAAGGTGCAGGCCGTCCTCGACGTCGTCATGCACGAGGTGGAAGCCGGCCAGGCCGCGCCAGACCGCCGGCCCGGTGAAGCCGTGCCGGTGGTCGTGGTACCAGAGCGTCGCCGCACGCTGCTCCATCGGGTAGGTGTAGTCGCGCTGGCCGACGACGCTCCCCGCGGCGCCACTCGCGTCGTGCGCATGATGGCCACCGGCCGCGCCGCCCGCCTCGGCGGGCAGGACCAGGTCCATCGGGTACCCGTCACTCTCGGCCGGGGTGTGGCCACCGTGCAGGTGGACCACGGTCGGGTGCGGCAGCTCGTTCCGGTGCCGGACGACGGCGCGGCGGCCGCTGCGCGAGACGATAGTGGGCCCGGGGAAGCTGCCGCCATAGGTCCACGCCTCCGTCCGGAGCCCCGGCACGATCTCGAGGTCCGCGACCTGCTGGACGACGTCGTAGTAGTCGGTGGTCCCGTCCGAGCGGGTGGGCCGAAGAACCGGCGGCACCGGGAGCGACACCTCGAACCGGCCCGGGAGCGGCGCCTGGCTCGGCAGCACGAGGCCGGGCTGTCCCGGGCGCAGGAACTCGCGGCCGGCGAAGCCCGCCGCGCCGAGCGCCACGGCCGCGCCGGTCAGACCGAGGAACCCGCGGCGGCTGACGCCGCGGCTCACGCGGCGCCCCGGGGTGCGGAGCTCCGCCACGACCAGACGGCCACGAACGCGACGCCGATGCCGAGCGCCACCGCGACCGGAAGGTGCAGGGCCAGGATGCGCAACTCCCCTAGCGGCCACAGGGCGATGGCGACAACCACCTGGGCAATGCTCGCCCGGAGCGGCCACGACGGGCCGCCGCCCCGCTTCCAGACCGCCACGCACGCGACGGCCTGCAGCATGATCATGACGGACGTCGCCGTGCCGAGGCGTGCGTGTCCCTCCAGAGCCGGGTAGAACCCCGACAGGAAACCGCCCGCCAGAGCTGCCTGCCCGATCATCCCGGCCAGCGCGAGCGACGCCGTGATCCGCAGCAGGACCCAAGGCCACCTGCTCGCTGTGCGCCCCTGACGAGGCGGGAGGACCGCTGCCTCCGGGTCAGCCTTCATGATCACGCTCAGCCCGGACTCGTCGTCGCCCGGCTCGAATCGGGTGCTCACTGTCTCGCACGTTCCCTTCGTCGGCGGAGGTCATGACCACTCGACGAATCACCGCAGCAGAACGTGACGCGTTCGTTCGTTTCAGTCGGCGGATTCCAGGAGGCGTCGCAACGAGGCGTGCGCGGGCGGACCCCACGACGCCTTGCCGCCCGCGCGACCGCGAACACCGGCCTCGCCGATGAGCATTCCGCTCAGCGCGGTCAGGACCGCCCAGCCGCGAGCGCGGCGGAGGGTCGCGGCATCGACGTCCGGCTCGTATGCGGCGTAGAAGGCGCCCGCCGCGCCGTCCGGGAGCAGCACCCACGGGGCGGCGAGGTCGCAGGCCGGGTCGCCGGCGCACAGGTCACCGAAGTCGATGACGCCGCAGAAGGTGCCGTCAGCGGTCAGGACGTTGGCCGGGTGCAGGTCGCCGTGGAGCCACACCGGCGGGCCCGCCCAGTGCGGTGCGGCCACGGCGTCGTCCCACAGGGCGCGCACGGCATCGGGATCGGAGACGAGTCCCAGCTCGACAGCCGAGGCCAGATGCTCGGAGAACCGTCCGGCGAGCTCGGCCAGCGCCCCGCCATGACCACGGCCGACCGGCGCCCCGTCCGGCGCGGGCCGGTGGAGGGCCGTCAGGAAGTCGCCCAGGACCTTCCCTGCCTCAGCGGCACGTGTCGCCGGAGCAAGATCGGCCGGCGTGCCCGGTACCCACGTGGTGACGGTCCAGGGGCGCGGGAACCGCTCGGCCGGTTCGCCGAAACGCTGCGGGACGGGGATCGGCAGCGGCAGGCGCGGGGCGAGGGTGGGGACCCAAGCGTGCTCCTTGCGCAGCAACGCGTCAGCCGACCGTGTCGCCCACGGCAGCCTGACGGCGAGGTCGTCCCCCAGCCGCCACAGCTGGTTGTCCCAACCTCGCGCACCGAGGCGCAGCGGGTGATCTGCCAGGTCCGGGTGCTGCTCGCGCAGCAGATCCCGGATCAGCTCCGCACTGACCTCGATATCGCGATGGCTCATGAGCAGCAACGGTAACCGGGCTGTCCCTAACATCACGCCACGAAGCGGCCTGCGTTCACCGATCTGATGGCCTGACCACTCGGGAGCAACAGGTACTCTCAGAGCGGTGTTGCGCCGAGTAGACGTTGTCTACTGTCGGCAACACACCCCGCGCAGGTAGTGTCTCCCCGTCACCCGCCACACACCGCCCGCCTACCGGTCCCGCCCTCTCACCTGGCACGATGCGACTCGTGAACAAACGACCGCGCCACCGCACGCGCTGGATCGTGGCGACAGTGACCATTGCGACCGTCGGCACGCTGGTCGCCGTCGGCTACTGGCTTTACACCACCCACGTGCGGGACCGCTGGGCCTGGCGCCTCGCCGACCTCGACAGCAACGAGATCTACCTGTCCGGAGATTCTTCCGGGATCGAGGACGGGACCGTCGTGAAGGAGACCCGCGACCACGTCGTCGTCAAGTACTCGCGCCCGATCACGGACTTCACGGGCACGCCGAGCGGCGAGTTCGACACGGTCTGCTACCAGTTCCCGTTCGAGTTCCCGTTCGAGGAACCCGACAAGTTCGAGAAGGTCCCCTGCCCGTGACGACCGCCGTCCTCGCCGCCGGAGCCCCGAGCCGGGCCGCGTGCCGCCGTCGGCCACCAGGCTCTTGCCACGGCCCCGCTCCTTCCTGCTAGCGTCCTCGTAGTCGTCCGGGTCCACATCGGCCCGGGCCAATCGTTGCTGTTCCGCCCGGTGTCGGGGGCGGCGGTAGGGGCGCGTGTCCCGTCCCACCGCAGTCCAGGATGTCCCCAGGCGGGCCACGGGTCGCACCTCTTGCAGTACTGGCGCCGGCGACCCCGGGTGGCCCGTCCCGCCGGGCGGCGATGAAGGACATCCCATGACCCGTGCCGCCAGCGGCTACCGTCCCTTGCTGCGCACACCCGGCGCCGCCGCCTTTTTCCTCACCGCCGCCATCGGCCGTGTCGGCATCGCCATGACCGGCCTCGGCCTGGTCTGGCTGCTGCACGACCGCACCGGCTCCTACGCCACGGCCGGCCTCGCCGCCGCCGGATTCGCCCTCGCCGAGGCTCTCGTCGGCCCGCAGCTGGCCCGCCTGATCGACCGGTTCGGCCAGACCCGCGTCCTGCCGTTCTACCTCGTCGCGCACGGCGCCGCCGTCGTCGTCGTGCTCGTGTCGACGACGCCGGGCGTGGCGATCGTCGCCGCGACCTGCGCCGGCGCCGTCGTCCCCCAGCTCGGCGCGCTGTCCGCAGCGCGCTGGGCGCACCTCCTGCGCGACGAGCGGGCCGACGAGCTGCCCAGCGCCTTCTCCCTCGAATCGCTGGCCAACGCCACTGGCTTCCTCCTCGGCCCCGTGCTGGTCACCGCGCTCGGCGCGACCGGCAACACGACCCTGGCCAGCGCCATCGCCGCGGCCCTGATCGTCGGTGGCGGTGCAGCACTGGCCGCCCAGCGCCGCACCGCGCCCGGGCCCGCCCGGGAGACCCACCAGGGCAGCGCACGTGGCGAACGGTCCTCGTTGCTGCGGCCGGCGTTCCTGCTCCTGGCGCTGCTGAACCTGGCCATCGGGCTGTACTTCGGCACCATGGGGGTCGCGGTCACCGCGTTCGCGGTCGGCCACGAGATGCCCGGCGTGGCAACGCCGATCATCGCCGCCGGGAGCCTCAGCGCGCTGCTGTCGGGCTGGCTCTACGGGCTGCGTCGCCACCCCATGCCGGCACGCCGGCAGCTCGTCGTCGCCACCGCGTACCTGACGGTGACGGCGCTGCTGCTTCCCCTCGCGCCGTCCGCGGCCTGGCTCGGCGCCGCCATGGTGTTCACGGAGGCCGCCGTGCCGCCGACCCTGGTGCTGCTCACCGTGCTGACCGAGCGGGCCGTCCGCCCTTCCGCCCTCACGCAGGCCTTCACCTGGAACAACTCCGCCAGCGCGGCCGGCTCGGCTCTGGCGGCGTCGCTCGCCGGACACGCCGCCGATACGTGGGGTGCCTCCGCGGCCCTCGCACAGGCGCCCTTGGCCGGGCTCCTCCTCTTGGCCCTCGCCGTCGTGCTCCACCGCGCCGCACGACGGGCCCGGTGAGCCCGTCGTGGCCGACGCCGTGGGGCGGTCAGCGGGTGAAGAACCGCAGGGACCAGGACCCGTCGTAAGGGAACTCAGGGTCGTCGGGCGTATGCCCGGTCTCGTACTCCAGCGCGACGGGACCCGCTGCCCCCGCCTCGATCTGGAAGGGCCCGCCCATCGAGTAGAACCCCAGATCCGTCACGTTCAGGATGTCGTCGAACCGGTTGATGGTCAGGAAGTCCGCGATCTCTTGCCCGTCACATACGTCGTTGATCGGGTCGACCTCGTGCCGGATACCCACCGCAACGTAGGAGCGCCCGCCGGGGATCATGCCCACCCCGAACTCGATGCCTTGGTCGCAGCCCGGTTCCAGCGGCGCGCGGCGCGACCAGAGCACCGTTTCGTCGCGCCAGTCGCCGTCGTGCTCGATGTACCGGGTGCGAATCTCGTACCGCCCGTTGGACTTCACCGGCCATGCGACTCGCGTCGCGGTGTCGCCGGTGGTAGCCCTCGCCCGCACGCTCGTGCTGAACTGGAACGCGAGCAGCGTGTTGGTGGACTCCTGCCGCCAGAGCTTGTTGCCCGCGATCACAGTCTCGCGTCCCTGCCCGTCGGTCACGATCGCGAGGTTCGGCCGCGGGTTGTTGACGGTGCCGACACGCTGCGCGGGAGTCCACGTGGTCGACCCTTCCCGCAGGACCGATCGCCGTATCTCCGACGTCGTTCCCGTGGGCGCGGCCCAGACCACCGTGATCTTGCCGGCATCGTTGATAACCACGCCCCGGGGCGCGTCCAACGGCAGGTCCGGAGCGCTACCGGTCTCCCAGGTACCGCCCCGGGTCATGCGGCTCACGAACGGTGTGCCGTCGGCGGTGCTCCACAGCAGGGCAGCATCGCCGTCGGCGTTGCCGACCAGCTCCGACTCCTCGATCTCCTCGGCGATGGTCACGGGGTCGAGCCAGAAGACGCCGTCGGTCCCGTCGAACTCACGGGAGATGCTCCCCGTGACCGCGACGGCGTAGTCTCCCCAGCCGGCGACCACGCCGCCGTCGGAGCTGGGCGGCAGGAGCACGCTGAACCAGTCGTTCGTACGAAAGTTGGTTATGCCGTGCGAGAGCACCGAGTGGTCCAGGCTGCCGGTCCTGGGCAGCCCGACCTCGAACACCCGGCCGGACCCGGCGACGGCCGCATCGCGCGGGGCCATGGCGTAGCGGACGGGCCAGGTCGGCGCCGGGTCACCCGGCGCGGCCGACGCCGACGGCGCAGCCAGACCGGCGACAAGAACACCTACCACGATGGCCACGGCTGCAGATCGACGCATGATGTCTCCTGGGGCGGGCGTAGGTGAAGTCAGCGGGTGAAGAACCGGATGACCCGGTAACCGTCGACGGGAATCTCTTCGGGATCTTCTCCGAGCACGGGACCGATCCCGTACTCCAGCGCGACGGGCCCGGCAGTCCCCGCCGAGACCTGGAACGGCCCGCCCAAGGCGTAGCTGCCCAGGTCGCTCAGATTCAGGACGTTGTTGGACGGGCTCACGGTCAGGAAGTCGGCGATGTCTTGCCCGTCGCACTCGAGAACTGCGTCGCCGGCAAGCTCGATACGCTGGATGCCGACGGCGATGTAGGAGCGTCCGGCGGGGACCATGCCGACTCCGAACTCGATGCCTTTGTCGCAGTCCAGGTCCGAGGGGACGGGGTACGACCACACCAGCCTCTGCGACCTCCAGACCTGCCCCTCGGCGTGCCGGGTATGGATCTCGTACTGCCCGTCGGCCTTCGTGGCCCAGACCAGGCGGGTGCCGGTCTCGCCCGCGGCGAGCTTGGCCCGCACACTGGTGCGGAACTGGAAGGCCGGCATCTGCGTGCTGGTGGCCTGCCGCCAGAGCTTGTTGCCTGCGATCAGAGTCTCTCGTCCCTGCCCGTCGGTGACGATCGAGAGGTTCGGCCTCGGGTCGTCGACGGTGCCGACGCGCCGCGCGGTGGTCCAGGTGGTCGACGCCGGCTGCAGTACCGACCTCCGGATCTCCGACGTCGTCCCGCTCGGTACGGCCCAGACCACGGTGATCTTGCCGGCGTCGTTGATCGCTACGTCCCTGAGGACCCCGGCCCCCGTGCCCGTCACCCGGCTCGTCTCCCAGGAGCCGCCGCGGACCAGTCGGCTCAGGTAGGGCGCTCCACCGGCGGCGTTCCACAGCATGGCGGCATCACCGTCGGTGTTGCCCACGACCTTCGACCGCTGGATGTCCGCGGTGACGGTGACGGGATCGCTCCAGGTGGCCCCGTCGAACACGCGGGACACGTTCCCGATCACGGCTACCGCGTAGTCGCCGGGACCGGCGACCACGCCGCCCTGGGAACGGGGAGGCACGAACACCTCTGACCAGTCGTTGCCCAGGACGTGCCCGTAGGACGACTGGCCCTGGGCCGCGGTTCTCGGCAGGCCTACGGTGAACGCCCGGCCCGAACCGGAGACCGCGAGGTCCCGCGGCGTCGCCGTGGAGCTGCCGGCCCAGCCGGGCGCCGGGTCTCCCGGCGCGGCCGACGCCGGCGGCGCGACCAGACCCGTCATGAGGGCGCCCAGCGCGATGATCACGGCTGCAGATCGACGCATGATGCCTCCAGCGCTCTGCGTCACGTGCCGCTGCCACCCGCAGCCGAAGGCGTCGTCGCCCGAGGCCGGGGTGCACGCGGCCTGCGTCGATGGTGCCACGACCCCGCGGCGTCCGACGTCCGTTTCACCCCGCGCGGCCTTCGCCCTGCGAAACGATGGCCGGTTCAGGCCCGCGGCCTCGCGACACTCCCGGCCGAACGTATCGCCAATACTCGCCCCAGAACTCTCGGTCCACGACTTTTGAGCTCGATTGAACCGACCCGCACCTTCACCCGTCGTGTGGGGCAGAGGTCGATATCCGGTCGGCCTGCGAACGAGAGGGGCGGAACGTGCGCAGAGGAACCAAGGTGGCGGTAGGCGTCGGTGCGGCTGTGGTCGTGGTCGGTGCGGCGGCGGCGATCTTCGGGCCGGGCCTGTACGCGGACTGGGCGAACGACGCCGCGGCGGAGGAGCCCACGCTGGCGACGTCGGCGGAACCCCTGCCCGACGCCGATGCCGCGGCGGGCACCTGGACCGTGAGCGACGGCTCGTTCGCGGGGTACCGCGTCGACGAGGTGCTGCAGGGCAACGACGTGACGGTCACCGGCCGCACCGAGGAGGTCACCGGTTCGGTGACCGTCGCGGACGGCTCGATCACCGTGGCCGACATCGAGGTGGACGTCGCCAGCGTGGCGACCGACGAGACCGCCCGCGACGCCTACTTCCGGGACCAGGCGATGCAGGCCGGCGAGTTCCCCACGGCCACCTTCGAGCTCACCGAGCCGGCGACGATCGAGGAGGGCGCGACGGCGGTCGAGCTGACCGGCGACCTCACGATCCACGGCGTCACCCAGCCCGCCACCGTCGAGGCCGAGGTCGCTGGAGACGCCACCAGCGGCGACCCCGTGCAGGTCATCGGCAGCGTGCCGATCACGTTCGCCGACTTCGGCGTCGAAGCTCCGGACCTGGGCTTCGTGACGGTGGAGGATGCTGGCAGCATCGAGTTCTCGCTGCAGCTGCAGCCGGGACAGTAGCAACCACTCAGTACGACGACGCAAGCGACGACCGTGACCAGGAGAGGAACTGCTCGTGGGCGCAGAGGATGAGCTCCTCGAGGCGGTGCACGACACGCACGCCGGTGCGCTGTACCGGTACGTCGTGCGCCGCACGGGCGACGAGGAGGAGGCGCGCGACGTCGTGCAGGAGACCCTGCTGCGCGCGTGGCGGCACCCCGAGGTGCTCGAGCGCTCCGAGGAGTCCGTGCGCGCCTGGCTGTTCACGGTCGCGCGGAACCTCACGGTCGACCATCTCCGCAGCGCCCGCCGCACCCGCGAGCGGGCCACCGGTCACCTCCCCGACCGCGAGGAGCGCGACACCACCCAGGCCGTGCTCGACTCGTGGCTCGTCGCCGACGCGCTGGTGTCGCTCTCACCGGCGCACCGGGCGGTCGTCGTGGGCGCCTACTACGGCGGCCGCTCGGTGGCGGAGCTCGCGACCGAGCTGGGTGTCCCGGCCGGGACGGTGAAGTCGCGCCTGCACTACGGGCTGCGTGCGCTGCGGCTGGCGCTGCAGGAGAAAGGAGTCACGTCATGATCCCCGCGGCAGATCCAGGACACGGCAGCGGCGACCGGTTCGCCGAGTGGGACGCGGCGTACGTGCTCGGCGCCCTGAGCCCGAGCGACCGTCGCGCCTACGAGCGGCACCTGGCCGAGTGCGACGCATGCCGCGCCGCGGTGGCCGAGCTCGCCGGCCTGCCGGGCCTGCTCAGCACGCTCACCCCCGCGCACGCGGAGGCGCTCGTCGCGGACGCACCGGGCATCCCCGACCTGTCCGACGGCGGCGCGCCGGCCCCGTTCGGCGCCGGCCCCGACGGCGACCCCGGTACCGGACCGGCTCAGGTGATCCCGCTCGCGAGCCTCGCCCGCGCGGCGCGCAGGTCCCGGTTCCGACGGCGGGCGCTGGGCGCCGTGGCCGCGAGCGCCCTGGTGGTCGCCGGGGCGGTCGGTGGTTCGGCACTCGCCGGCGGCGGTTTCTTCGGCGCGCCGGACGGTGCGGGCACGCCCCCGCCGTCGGTCACCGTGGCCGCTGCCCGGACGATCGAGCTGAAGCCCGTGGGCGAGGCGGACATGCGCGCGGAGGTGGTGGCCACGCCCACGGACTGGGGGACGAAGCTCGAGTGGAGCTGCCATTACCCGCCCATGCCCGGGCAGCAGCCATCCGACGCCGGTTACACGCCGCCGGAGCCGATCAAGTACGAGCTCGTGGTCGTGGGCCGGGACGGCGGGCGTACGGTCGCGGCGACGTGGACGTGGTCGGGCGGTACGACGTCGGGGCTGGACGCCTCGTCGGCGGTGCTGCTGACGGACATGGACCGGATCGAGATCACGCTCGACGGGCACGAGGAGGCGCTGGCGTCGGCGACGCTATGACGCCTCTGCGTCCGAGTCCGTGGGCGACGCCGCGGGCTCGGGCCACGGCTCGAGGATGACGACCGCCGTCTCGGTCGACCGGAGCGTGGCGAAGGCGTCCAGGTGCGCGTCGAGCTCACGCCACCTGGCCCACAGGCGTGTGCGCTCGTCGCCGTGCGCGCCGCGCGCCCGAACCGTGCGGGGCCCGTCGACGAGGTCCGCCTCGGCCTCGGGATGTGTCTGCAGGTTGAGCCACCAGGAGGGTTCGCCGTCGGCCCAGCCGTTCATCGCGAGGGTGACGAGGTCCGGTCCGTCCTCCAGGTAGCCGAGGATCACGCTGTGCTCGCACCCGGTGCGACGCCCGGTGGTGGTCAGGCGCATCATTCCCCACTTGTGCCCCCTGGGGCGGCGGAGGCCGAACCGCCCGCCGGTGAGGCGGTACAGCCGCCGGTGAACCCGCCACGCGAGATGGATGAACCAGCGCGGCGGAACCCGCGGTACTGACTTCAGCTCGTTCGACACGGTGACCCTCCGGCCCTCGGTTCTCTCTCCAGGGTAGGGAGCCCGCCCGGATGCGGCTATAGGTGGTCGGGTGAGCTGATGCTGCTCGCGTGAAGCAGACCGGGCGTACCCAGGCTCGTGAGCCCGGGTACGCCCGGTCGTCAACCGGCTGAGCTTCAGCCCCAGATGGCGTCCGCCCACTCCGGGTGGTCGATGAACGGGTTCCGGTTGTGCTGGTAGTCCTCGTAGATGATGTCGTTCCGGTCAGCCTCGGACGCGGACACCGGGTCCTCGTTGTTCCAGGCCAGCAGCACCGAGAGCCTGCCGTGGAACGGGACCGAGCCGTTGCCGGCGGTGTCGTTGGGCTCCAGGTCGGCGAAGCTGTCCTCGCCCTCGTAGCGCACCGCCATGTAGAGGATCATGCGCGCGACGTCGCCCTTGACCGCGTCACGCGGTTCGAAGGAGTTCGAGTCGGTGAAGCTGCCCGGCGCGCCGCTGACGGCGCTGCCGCCGTTGTCGAAGTCCTTGTTGCCGCGGATGCTGTTGACCTGCACGTCCTCGGGGCGCAGGTGGTGCAGGTCGGTGCCGGGGCCGGCCGACGTGCCGAAGTCGCCGTGCGACTGGGCCCACACGTGCTCGCGGTTCCAGTCGCCGACGTCGCCGCCGTTGAGGCTCTTGGAGCGCGACTGCCCGCCGTACAGGAGGATCACGTTGCTGGAGTTGTTGGGGTCCTCGTCGGTGGCCATCAGCGCCGTCCACACCTGGCTGTAGGAGAGCTGGTCGCTGTCGCTGATGATGTCGTTCAGCTCGGACTTCAGCGCCTCACCCGTCAGGCCCGCCGCGCTGTCGTAGTAGCCGGCCGGGATGTCCGCGGCGACCAGGGCCCCGCCGTCCTGCACCGCGACGTCCTGTGCGACCGCTCCCGGTGCCGCCAGCACCCCGGCAGCAACCACGAGTGCGGACAGTCCGCTCCCCCAAGCCCGTCCGAGACTTGTGCGCATCGTCGACCTCCGTGTGAGTCGGCCCGCAGCCCCCTGCGGGCAACGGTGCGCCGTCCACACTTCCATGCCACGACCGTGGCCTGTCATGCCATCAGTAAACATTGGGTGAAATCTACCGACATCACCCACTTTGCCTGGACCCACCCCAACCATCCGAGCAGTCACGCCACAGGGACACCAGCGAGGTCCGCTTCTACCAAGCAGTTAGGCCTGCAAACCTCAAGGTTTGCAGGCCTAACTGCTTGGTAGAAGCGGACTTCCAGATCCGGGGCGCGACCCCTACTTGATCGCGCCCATCGACAGCCCGCGCACCAGCTGCTTCTGCGCCACCCAGCCCGCGATGATCACGGGGAGCGAGGCGAGCAGCGCCGCCGCGCACAGCCGGGCCAGGAACAGGCCCTCGCTCGTCATCGTCGACACGATGAGCACCGGCACGGTCGCCGCGCGCGACGCCGTGAGGTTGAGCGCGAAGAAGAACTCGTTCCACGCGAAGATCACGCAGATCAGCGCGGTCGCCGCGATGCCGGGCGCCACCATCGGGATGAGCACGGAGCGCAGGGTCCGCATCAGCCCGGCGCCGTCGACGGACGCCGCCTCCAGCACCTCGCCGGGCACCTCCAGGAAGAACGACCGCATCATCCACACCGCGATCGGCAGGTTCATCGCCGTGTACAGGACCACCAGGGTCCAGATGTTGTCGAGCACCTTGAGCTGCCCGGCCACCACGTAGATCGGCACGATGACGGCCACGACCGGCAGCATCTTGGTGGAGATGAAGAAGAACAGCACGTCGCTGACCTTCTCCACCGGCCGGATCGACAGCGCGTACGCCGCCGGGATCCCGAGGAGCAGCACCAGCACGGTGGAGACCCCGGTGGCGATCGCGGAGTTGCCCACGTAGGCCGCGGACCCGCCCTCGATCACCGCGCGGAACTGGTCGAGCGTCGGCGTGAAGAACCACGTCGGCGGGTCGGACGCCGCCTGGCTCTCCTGCTTGAACGCCGTGGCCGCCATCCAGGCCACCGGGAAGAAGAAGGCGAGCGCCAGCAACCAGGTCAGCGTGGTCAGCACGCCACCGGTGGTTCGACGGCGGTACGCGCGCGTCACGTCGGACATGCTCACTCCTTGACCTCGAAGCTGCGGAAGATGAGGCGCAGCGCGGCGGAGGCCACGATGATCGTGGCGATCACGACGACGACGCCCATGGCGGCGGCCTGCCCGATGTCGAACCCGAGGAAGGCGCGCTGGTAGATGTAGAACGGCAGGTTGGCACTGGCGGTACCGGGGCCGCCCGCCGTCATGAGGTAGATCTGGTCGAACGTGTTGACCACGTAGATGATCCCGAGCAGCACGCCCAGCTCGATGTACCGCCGCAGGTGCGGCAGCGTGATCGACTGGAAGGTGCGCCACGGCCCCGCGCCGTCGACGGACGCCGCCTCCAGCACGTCCTTCGGCTGGGCCTGCAGCCCGGCGAGCACGAGCAGCATCATGAACGGCGTCCACTGCCACACCAGGGCCATCAGGATCGCGATGATCGGATAGGTCGACGTCCAGTCGACCGCCTCGATGCCGAACAGGCCGAGCGCCCAGTTGAACAGGCCGTACGTCGGGTTCAGCAGCGCGATGGACCACAGCACCGACGTCGCCACCGGCATCACGAGGAACGGCGTGATGAGCATGGTGCGGGCCACGCTGCGCCCGAAGAACGGCCGGTCCAGGAGCAGCGCGAGCACGATCCCGAGGATCATCGCCACCAGCACGCAGCCGAGGGTGATCACCACCGAGTTCCAGGCGGTCTGGCGGAACGTCGAGTCCTGCGCGATGTCCACGTAGTTGGACAGTCCCACGAACATGTCCTCGCCGGGCCGCAGCAGGTTCTGCGAGCGCAGGGAGTACCAGATCGTCACGAGGAACGGCAGCTGCGTGACGATGATGGTGAAGATCAGGGCGGGGAGCAGCGGGCCGCGGCGGCGCCACCCCTCGGCCTTGCTCACCGCACGCTCGGACGCCGCCTTGCGGGCCGCCCGGCGTGAGCCTTCGAGCCGGTCGATTGTCGAGGTGCTCATTGCCCCTCCTCTGCCCGGTAGGTCTGGGCCACGGTGTCGGCGTAGCGCTGGGACTGTGCGATGGCCTCGTCCACGGACACCTGGCCGGCGATCGCGGCGGACATCTGCTGGCCGACGCGGGTGCCGAGGTCCTGGAACTCGGGTATCCCGACGAACTGGATGCCCGGGTAGGGCACCTCGTGGGTCATCGCGGACTCCTGGGTGGCCCCGTTCATCGACTCGAGGGTCGCGTCCGCGTAGGCCTGGGACACCTCGGCGTACTCGGGGATCTCGTAGGTGGACAGCCGGCTACCGGGCGGCACCCGCTCCCAGCCGATCTCCTCGCCCACGAGCTTGATGTAGTCCTTGTCGGTCATCCAGGACACGAAGTCCCAGGCGGCGTCCTTGTGCTCGCTCGTGGACGGGATGGCCAGCGACCAGCTGTAGAGCCAGCCGGCCGACTCGGTCTCCGCGACGGGTGCGGGCACGTAGCCCACCTTGCCCGCAACGGTCGACGACGCGGGGTCCTCGACGGACGAGACCATGGAGGTCGCGTCGTACCACATGGCCGACTGGCCCTGGGCGAAGCGGGTGAGGCAGTCGCCGAAGCCCGACGTCGCCGCGCCCGGCTGCCCGTAGGACTGCAGGGTGTCGATGTACGTCTCGATGGCCTCGCGGCTCTCCGGGGAGTCGAGCGTCGCGTTCCAGTCCTCGTCGAACCAGCCGCCGCCGTACGTGTTCATCACTGTCGTGATGGGGGCCATGTCCTCGCCCCAGCCGGCCAGGCCGCGCAGGCAGATGCCGGAGAAGTCCTCCTCCGGGGCGTTCAGCTCGGCGGCCAGCTCCCGCACCTCGTCCCACGTCGGGTTGGCGGGCATCTCGAGCCCGGCCTCCTCGAACAGGTCGGTGCGGTAGGCCAGGAACGACGACTCCCCGTAGAACGGCACGGAGTACATGTCGCCGTCGTAGGAGAGCGACTCGCGGACGCTGGGCACGAAGTCATCGGCGTCGTACCCGTCGGTGGCGTCGATGTACGGCTGCAGGTCCTCGATCCAGCCGTTCTCGGCCCACATGGGCGTCTCGTAGTTGGAGATCATGACGACGTCGAACTCCCCGCCGCCGGTGGCCACGGACGCGGTGATCTTGGCGCGCGCCTCGTTCTCGGGCAGCGACACGAACCGCACGTCCACGCCGGGGTGGGCGGCCTTGAACTCGTCCTGCAACGAGATCGCGTCCTGCATCTGCGGGTTGGACACGATCGCCACGACGATCTGCTCGCCGTCACCACCGCCAACGGCGCCCGCCCCGGCACAGCCGGAGAGCGCCAGCGCGACGGCGGCCGTCGCGGCAGCCAGCGTCGCTCTCACCGAAGTACCCCTCGGAGGTCGGAACATCCTCGTCCTCTCCTCGGCGCAGCATCCACGCCGCGCTCATTTGAGAATTCTTGTTTGCTCATCTGCATCCGCAGAGTAGTTGGGTATGCTCAGGTGAGCAAGGCCCCCCGCTCAATAGTCGCTCGACAGTTCCCGCCGCCGCCTGCGGGAGTAAGGACGCAGGTGACCCAGAACGACTCGAACCTCATGGTCGAGGTGAGCACCGACTACTACCTCGACGGCAAGTCCAAGGTGGAGATCGCCCGCGACCGCGGCATCTCCCGCTTCCAGGTCGCGCGGCTGCTCACGCAGGCCCGTGACCAGGGCGTAGTCCGTATCGAGATCACCCCGCCCCGGGTCGACGGCGAGCGTGGCGCCCGCCTCGCCGCCCGGCTCGGCGCGCGCGAGATCCTCATCGCCGCCAGCGGCCAGGACCCCACGGCCACCCGGGAGAAGGTCGCCGTCGAGCTCGCCCTCGCGGCGCGCGAGCACATCACCGAGGGCGCGACGGTCGGCGTGTCGTGGTCGCGCACGGTCGAGGCCGCGGTTCGGCACATCGGGCCGCTCCCCCACTGCGACGTCGTCCAGCTCGTCGGGGCCCTGCCCGTCGAGGGCAGCGGCAACTCGCTCGGGCTGATCAATACGTTCGCGCAGATGCCGGGCGTGCGCACGTGGCCCGTCTGGTCCCCGCTCCTGGTGGCCGACGCCGCCACCGCCGCGGGCATGCGCCGTCAGCCGGAGATCGCCGACGCGCTGGCCCGGGCCGACCACCTGGACGTCGCCATCGTCGCCATCGGCCACTGGTCGGAGCGCACGTCCACCGTGTACCCGCAGATCAGCGCGGAGGAGCAGCGGGCGGCCACCGAGGCGGGCGCCATCGCCGAGTGCTCCGGCCGCCTGTTCGACGCCGAAGGCCGCCCCGTCCGGACGAGCCTCGACGACCGCGTGGTGGGCGTGACGCTCGAACAGCTCGCCGCCACGCCCCGGGTCATCGCCATCGGCTACGGCTCCGCCGTCGCGCCCGGCCTGGCGGCCGCGGTACACGGCGGCATCGCCGACACCCTGGTGATGGACGACGCCGCGGCCACGGCCCTGGAGTCCCTCACCCCCGCCTAGCTTGGTTGTGGGCGCGATCGTTGCGCCTATGACGGACACGTCGTCGCAACGGTCGCGCCCACAACCAAGGGTCAGGTGCGGGTTACCAGTGCCTCGACCGTGGGGCGGGCGCCCTTCTCGTGCAGGGAGTCGAGCGCCGCCGTGTACGCGGCGGTGAACCGCTCGTCGTCGACCAGGCCGCCGAACACCTCGCGGTCGCGCAGGAACGCGAGCGGGTCGGCCTTCTGCGCGAGCGCCGCCTGGTGCAGCCGGTCGGCCAAGCGGTCGACGATGTTGATCGGCTCGCCGGCCTCGTCCACCCCCTCGTCGTACCGGGCCCAGGACGCCACCACGAGCGCCGCGTGCTCGATCGGCCCGCCGTTGGCGAGGTGGTGCCGGACGACGGGCAGCAGCCACTTCGGGATGCGGTCCGACGACTCGGCGCACAGCCGCGCCAGCGTGTCGGCCACGTGCGGGTTCGCAAAGCGCTCGATCAGGGTGCGCTTGTACAGGTCCAGGTCGATGCCCGGCACCGGCTCCAGCGTGGGCGTGCCCTCGGTATCCATGTAGCCGAGCAGGAACCGGGCGAACACGTCCTGCCCCGCCACCTCGTGCGCGTACCGGTACCCGGACAGGTAGCCCACGTAGCACAGGGCCTGGTGACTGGCGTTGAGCAGGCGCAGCTTCATCAGCTCGTACGGCTCGACGTCGGACACCACCTGCACGCCGGCGTCCTCGAACGGCGGCCGGCCGGTCGGGAAGCTGTCCTCGAGCGCCCACTGCTCGAACGGCTCGGCCACCACGGGCCACGCGTCGTCGATGCCGAAGCGCTCGGCCACCAGCGTGCGGTCGGCGTCCGTGGTGACGGGCGTGATCCGGTCGACCATGGAGCCGGGGAACGCGACGTGCTCCTCGATCCAGCCCGCGAGCTCCGCGTCCTTGGCCCGGGCGAACGTGGTGAACGCCCGCCGTGCGACCTCGCCGTTGCCCTGGATGTTGTCACAGCTCATCACGGTGAACGGGGGCACGCCCCGGTCCCGCCGCCGACGCAGGGCCTCGGTGACCAGCCCGAACGTCGTCGCCGGGACGGCGCCGTCGGCCAGGTCCGCGCTGACCGCCGGGCTGTCCAGGTCGAACTCGCCGGTCACGTGGTGGATGTTGTACCCGCCCTCGGTGACGGTGAGCGAGACGATGCGCACCTTGGGCGAGGCCATCTTCTCGAGCACGGCCTCCGGGTCGTCGGGCGCCAGGAGGTACTCCTTGATCGACCCGATCACGCGCGCCTCGAGGTGCCCGTCCGGGTGCTTGAGCACGAGGGTGTAGAGGCCGTCCTGCGCGTCCAGGGCGTCGCGCATCCGGGCGTCGCCGGGCAGCACGCCGACGCCGCAGACCGCCCAGTCCATGGCCTTGCCCTCGGCCATCAGCCGGTCGAGGTACATCGCCTGGTGCGCGCGGTGGAAGCCACCCACGCCGAGATGGACGATCCCGGTGGTCAGCCGGGTGCGGTCATAGGTAGGCACCGTCAGCTCCGCGCCGCTCGGCGCGGACGCCACCAGGCTGCCCAGGGTCTCCTCGTCGAGTGCCGTCATCGTGCTCCTCCGCCGCCCTTCAGACTCCGTTGAACCGGCGGCCAGATTAACAGATGAGCACGACGATGGTCACAGATGAGCAGAGTCACGTCCACGCCCGGAAGCAGCGCGGGCGACCGGCGCGCACAGCGCAGTAAGGCCGTGACCAGCAGCTGGTCACGGCCTCACGATGCTCGAAACGGGATCGGCTACTCGTTGAGCGCAAGCCAGATCACACCGTTGCCAGATGTTCGCGCGCCACGGACGGCGCCATCAGTCAAGTACTCCTCGGCGCAAGCGCAGCGACTTTGCCCGCGCCAACCACAAACGACCGCGACCGGGATCCCGCAGTCATGTGCAGAAGACGAAATCGGGCCGTTCCTCCGCACCCGTGGGCACCAAGACGTCGCTCGCGACAATCGTGGCCGACGACGCCTTGACCGGCGATGGCACGGTCCTGCCACCGAGTTCGGTGGCCGGACCGTGCCGATCTCACATGCCTACCAGGATCACATGCTTACCCGGACTCCGAAGTCACCTCCGTACACGTCTTTCACGTGCACGCTGGTCGAGGTGCGGGGTACATTCGCCTCTACCAACTGGCCGTTTCCTAGGTATATCGCGACGTGGTGCGTGTACGGGTAGCCGCCCCACATGATCAGGTCACCGCGCTGTAGGTTGCTCATCGAGACGCGCGTGCCCGTGCTGACCTGGGCACGGCTGGTCGTACCGATGTCGAGGCCCGCGCCCTGCCAGAACGCGTACTGCGTCAGGCCGGAGCAGTCGAAGCCGAACCGGACACTGTCGTCGAGGCCTCCGGGGCTGCAGCAGATGCCGTAGGTCGGGCCGTACTTGTTGCCGCCGCCCCACGAATAAGTCAGACCCTGGCCCGTCTGCGACAGGGCGAACTGGATGACCCGCTCGACCTTCTGCGCGTAGTCACCACTGGTGTCCCCACCACCGCCTTCGGAGACAGGGCACTCGGTGCCCGTGATGAACCTGTGGGAGGCGTTGTTGTTGTTCAGCGTGCCGTTCAGCTGACCCTTGAAACCCGCCGCGACGGCCTGCGAGGAACCGCCGTAGTAGCTGTTGAAGTAGACGCAGACCGTCTTGCTGGACCGGTTCCACACCGACGCGGCGTTGTTCTTGATGCACTCGCCCTGGCCTGCGCCCGCACCCTTGAAGTCGTAGCACGACGGCTGCGAGGTGCCGTAGTCACCGACCGAGTCGGTGAAGTCCGAGATGGACCCCGCGTTGCCGCTGTTGTAGTAGTAGCAGAGCTCGCCGCTCTCGCAGGTGCCGCTGCGGGAGCCGCTGCCGGGAACGGTGGCGCCCACGAACTGGTGCGAGGCGTTGTTGTTGTTGTAGAGCGTGCTGTTGAGCTGGCCCTTGAAGCCCGGCGCGACGTCCTGGTAGGTGCCCGCGTAGTTGCTGTTGTAGTAGACGCGGACCGTCTTGGTGGACCGGTTCCACACCGAGGCCGCGTTGTTCTTGATGCACTCGCCCTGGCCGGCGCCCGCACCCTTGTAGTCGTAGCAAGTCGGCTGCGCGTCGCCGTAGCTGCCGGCGGACTCGGTGAAGTCCGAGATGGATCCCGCGTTGCCGCTGTTGTAGTAGTAGCAGAACTCGCCGCTCTCGCAGGTACCGCTGCGTGCACCGCTGTCGGTGCCCTCGGTCCCGACGAACTGGTGCGAGGCGTTGTTGTTGTACAGCTCCTCGTTGAGTTGGCCCTTGTATCCCGGGCCGATGTTCTGGTACTCGCCGCCGTAGCCGGTGTTGTAGTAGACGCGGACCGTCTCGCCGGTCCGGTTCCACACCGAAGCCGCGTTGTTCTTGATGCACTCGCCCTGGCCGGCGCCCGCACCCTTGAAGTCGTAGCACGACGGCTGCGTGGTGGCGTAGTCGCTGACCGAACCGGCGAAGTCCGAGATCGACCCCGCGTTGTCGCTGTTGTAGTAGTAACAGAACTCGCCGATGTCGCAGACCCCGTCACGTGCCGCGGCGGACGCAGGCGCGGCCACCCCGACAACCAGCCCCAGCATCGAGGCCATCAACGAGATCACCGCGAGAAGCGCAGACGCTCTTCTCATCAACATTCCCCCTCCATCAGGACCGGAACACCCGGGACCTGGGAAAATGGTGCCATCACTCTTCATGAAGGCCCTCTGTGAACCCTGGTACAGATGGGCTATCCGTTGCTGGTGCTCGACCATCCGGAGCCGGTCAGGTCGTCACGGACCGCCGCCGCGTACCGCCGGGACAGCGCCGCCAGGTGGTCCACCAGGCCCTGCGGCTCCCGCACCGTGAAGTCGAGCCCGAGCATCCCGATCCACACGGCCACTGTCTCGATGCTGTCCCCGCCGGTGACGAGCACGCTCGTGGCGTCGTCCCGCGGCTCGACGGTCCCCACGGCCGGGTTGATGCGCGCGAGCACCTCCTCGGCCGGCGCGTGCACGACGATCCTGGCGTGCACCGCCCAGCCCGTCCGCGCCACCTCGCGTACCACGAACTCGGTCAGGTCGAACGGCGGCTCGGTGGGCACGAACCGCCGTCCGCCGGGTGTGCGCAGCTCCAGCCAGTCCACGCGGAACGGCTGCCACCGACCCGAGCCGACGTCCCGCCCCACGAGGTACCACCTGCGCTGCCAGGCCACGAGCCGGACCGGCTCCACCTCCCGCGGCTCCTCGCGGTACCAGCAGCGCAGCCCCTGGTGGTCGCGGATGGCGGCGGCCAGCTCGGTGAGCAGGGCCGGGTCGACGGCGGGGTCCTCGACGTTGCTGTTCGTGTTCGCCGGCCCGGCGCTCGTGGCGGAGCGCAGCGCGGCGACCTGCCGCCGCAGCCGGTCGGGCAGGACGTACTCCAGCTTGCCCAGCGCGCGGGCGCTGCTCTCCTCGATGCCCGCCACGGCGCTGGCGGAGCGCAACCCGACGGCGATGGCCACGGCCTCCTCGTCGTCGAGCACCAGCGGGGGCAGCTTGCCGCCGACGCCGAGCCGGTACCGCCCGCCCGGCCCGCGGACGCCGTCGACCGGATACCCCAGCTCGCGCAGGCGGGCGACGTCGTTGCGCACCGTGCGGTCGGTGACGTCGAGCCGCGCCGCGAGCTCCGGCCCGGTCCACTCGGCGCGGGACTGCAGCAGGCCCAGGAGGGCGAGCAGCCGCCCCGCCGTCGTACTCATCGCGGCTCCTCACGCAACTCTGAAAGTTCTTGGGACTCGCTCAGAATAGAGGAAAGAACCGTTCCTGAATCCCTCGTAGTGTCGGAGACATGGACACCACGAAGAACACCTCAGCCACCACCTCCGACATCCGCCCGTTCCGCGTCGAGATCCCGCAGGCGGACCTCGACGACCTGCAGGAGCGGCTCGCCCGCACCCGCTTCGCCCCGGCCGCGCCCGGCGACTCCTGGGACTACGGGACCCCCGAGTCCTACCTGCGCAACGCCGTCGACCGCTGGCGCACCGGCTTCGACTGGCGCGCGGTCGAGGAGCGGGCCAACACGTTCCCGCAGTTCCTGACCGAGATCGACGGCCAGACCGTGCACTTCCTCCACGTCCGTTCGGCCGAGCCGGGCGCGCGCGCCCTGGTCCTGACCCACACCTATCCGGGCTCGTTCCTGGACTTCCTCGACATGATCGGCCCGCTCACCGACCCGGTCGCGCACGGCGGCCGCGCGGAGGACGCCTTCCACGTCGTCGTCCCGTCGATCCCCGGCTTCGGCTTCAGCACCCCGCTGAGCGAGCCCGCCGACGGCGGCAGCTGGACCATGGCCCGCGTCGCCCGCACCTGGGACACCCTGATGCGCCGGCTCGGTTACGAGTCGTACGGCACGCACGGCAGCGACGCCGGCACGCTGATCGGGCGCGAGCTCGCCGTGCTGGACCCCGAGGGCTTCCTCGGCGCGCACCTGCTCCAGCTCTTCTCCTTCCCGTCGGGGGCGGAGGGCGAGATGGACGGGTTCGGCCCCAAGGAGTTCGCCGCCCTGGCGCACATGCAGTGGTTCCAGAGCGTCGGCGGGTACAACACGATGAACGGCTCCCGGCCCCAGACCGTGGCCGCGGGGCTCAGCGACTCGCCGGTGGGCCAGCTCGCCTACAGCGAGCTGTTCGAGAACTTCGGCAACGGCACCAGCCTGGTCGCCCTCGACCAGGTGCTCGCCCAGGTCAGCCTGTACTGGCTCACCAACACGTCGGCCACCTCGGTGCGCTACCACTACACCGAGCTGCGCACCGGCGCGGAGCCCGTGGTGAGCACGGGCCGGATCGGCGTCGCCGTCTTCGCCGACGACTTCCAGACCATCCGGTCCCTCGCCGAACGCGACAACGCCCGCATCGAGCACTGGTCCGAGTTCCCGAAGGGCGGCCACTTCGCGGCCCTGGAGGTCCCGGAGCTGGTGGTCCAGGACCTGCGGACGTTCTTCGCCCAGCAGTAGCCGGCGGTCAGCCGCGCTGCCCCTCGACCACCTCCAGCATGCCGGTCACCGACCCCGCGGGGTCGGTGACCGGCATCTGCACGTGCGCTATCGAACCCTCCGGCGAGACCAGCGAAGCCGGCGTCAGTGCGTGTGGGGCTCGGTGCCCAGCACTCCGTTCAGCTCGTTCGGCGTGACGCCGAGCTCGGCCGACTTCCACACCTCGCCCGTCTCGACGTCGATCGCGTGGATCGAGTCCGTCGCCGGGTCGGTGACGTACACGGAGCCGTCGAGGGCGAGGATCGCTGGGCGCGGGTCCTGCCACTCGACGGGCTCGGTCCACTCGTCGATCACCGGGATCGACTTCGTCAGCTTCGCCGACCCGGGGTCGATCACGTGCACCTGGCCGTCCGTGCCGAGCACGAGTGCCTCGCCGTCGTCGCCCCGGGCGAGCGACCGGAACGTGTACGACGACGGCAGGTCGACCAGCTCGAGCCCCCCGTCACGCGTGTCGATCAGCGAGACCCGCGTGGGCCGCTCCAGCTCGGCGTCCTCGTCCGTCTTGTAGTCGCCCAGCACGACCGGCGACGCCTCGGTGCCTGCCTGGTTGCCGATGCGGCCGTACGCGTCGGGCGCGTCGACCTTGGTGATCTTGCCGTCCGCATAGACCACCGCACCGTCCTCGCAGCCGATCACCACCGCCTCGTCGGCGGCCACGGCCTCCCCGTGCACCCCGGGGCAGTCGTCGGAGGAGGCGATCTCCTCGTCGTCGCCGTCGAGCACCCGGATTCCCGTGCGCGCCTCCTCGGTGCCCTCGGACACCACCAGCGTGTCGTCGCTCAGCTCGACGGCCACGCCGTGATGGGCCGACGGCGTCGTGTGCTCGCGGGCCGCCGCGTCGGCGTCGGCCACGTGCTCCGAGTCGATGACGCGCACCAGGCCGGTGCCGTCGTCGAACAGCGCGGTGCGGCCCTCGTGCACGACGACGTGACCGGGCTCCACGGCGTCGTAGGCGGTGCCGGTGAGCGTGGGCTCGGCCGTCCAGTAGTGGGCGTGGTCGCCGTGCGCCTCGGCCCAGGTGCCCAGGTCGAGGGCGCGGAACTCGCCCCCCGTCGAGACCATCAGGTGCCGTTCGTCGCCGGCGGGGTTGAGCCGGTTGAAGCCCTCCAGCTTGATGTCGCCGACGGGTTCGAGGCTCATCGCGTCCAGGACCAGGATGCCGCCGTCGTACGTGACGGCGACGCGCGGCGTGCGCGACTGGACCTCGGTGGCATCCGGTGCCTCCTGCGCATCTGTCCCGGACTCCGAGGCCGAGCCGGAGGCGGGACCGCCCTCGGCCGCACAAGCGCTGAGCAGGACGAGGGACAGCGCAGCGCCGAGGCCTGCGGCCGTGCGAGTGGTGTGACTTCTCATCGTTGGTCGGGCGGCCCCGTCGGGGCCGCCCGCTCCTTCCTCTTAGAATGACAATCATTCTCGTTACCGAGGGAGAGTGAACCAGAGATGAGAACGATTCTCAAATAGCTCGCGTCAGCGCCGCGCGGCCGCGACCAGCGCGGTGAGCTGGTGGCGCGACGAGATCGCGAGCTTGCGATAGATCGACGAGAGCTGCGTCTCGACGGTGCGGACGCTCGTGAAGGCGGCACGCGCGATCACCCGGTTGCTGTCGCCGTCGGCCGCCGCGAGCGCGACCTCCCGCTCGCGCTCGGTCAGCGGTTCGAGCAGCGCGTCCAGCGAGGAGCCGTCCAGCACGCGCCGCGCCACGGCCGAAAGAGACCGGTCCGACGACTGCGCGGCGACCAGGTCGGCCCGCTGGAGGGCGCGCCGGGCCTCGGCGTACCGGCCGCACGCACGCCGCTGGCGCCCCAGCTCGATCAGCGACAGCACGAGCTGGTCGGGCAGGCCCGCACCGGACAGGATCGCCACCGACTCCTCCAGGAGCTCGAGCGCCCGCACGGGGTCCTCCGGTGCTGCGAGCAGCCCGTTGATCCGGGCGACGACGCCGTCCAGCAGCGGACGGCGTCCGCCCGACATGGTGCTCAGCCGCTCGACCACGGCTCTCGCCTCCTCCCGGAGACCGAGCGCCACGTAGGACTGCGCGAGCGGGAAGTCCAGCCACAGCCGCCGGCCGGGCTCGTGCAGCCCGAGCGAGTCGGCGAGCGCCTCCGCCCGGCGGAGCTGCTCGTTCGCCTCCAGCCACTCCTCACGCCGGGCGGCCGCCACCCCGATCAGCGCTGCCCGGCCGAACGCGCCGTGCTCCTCCGACCCGTGGAAGGTCGGCTCGGCGAGCAGCGCGCGCAACGCTCCCTCATCGCGTTCCTGGACGGCGAGAAGGCCTCGGGCGCGGACCACCGCCGGCGTCGGCGGGTGCGGCATTGCGCCGAGCCGCTCGCCCTCGTCCAGGTACTCGCGGGCCGCGTGGGGGCGGCCCGCGTACAGCTCGGTCATCGCCCGGTGGGTGGCGTACAGGCCGGCGATCATGAAGTGGCCGTCCGCGACCGCCTCGTCGTAGAGCGAGCGGAGCGAGGTCCGGGAGGTGTCGATGTCGCCGACCTGATAGCTGAGCAGGCCGCGCTGCGCCTCAGCGCTGTCCACCGAGGCCACCAGCGCGAGGCCGGGTTCAAGGGCCTCAGCCTCCTGGCAGGCATCCTCGTCGAACCCGAGGCCCTTGTCGACCCGGACGTTGATGAGCGCCGTCAGGGCCCGGTGCCGGGTCACGGGTGCCGCGTCGAGCGTGCGCAGCTCGGCCAGCGCCTCGCCGGCGAGGCGCTCGGCCGCGTCGGGGGCGTCACAGGCCTCGGCCCGGTAGGTCTTCAGGATGGCGGCCACCACCGGGTCGGCGTCGCCGCGGGCGCGTGCCACGTCGTCGAGGATCCGGCGCGCCCGCGTCTCGCCCTTGACCACCATTGCCGACATCAGGAGCAGGGGAAGTGCCCGGTCGAAGAGCTGCACCGGCATGGTGGTCAGGTCGAGCCGGGTCAGCCCGGCCAGCGCGCCCGAGAGGTCGCCGCTGGCGAACCGCTCCTCGATCGGGGCCAGGTCGGGCGTCACGTCGTCTCCGGGCATCACGTCGTCGGTCACTGCGTTGTCGTCGAGCACTGCACGGTCGGTGATCGATGCATACACAACGACAAGGGAGCGCCCGGACCCGCCCGCGATACGTCTCGGTCCCGATCCGCGAGGGTCCCGTGCCGACTGCCCCAGGTACCCCGTCCGGGACGGATACGTGGTGCCGTACGTGGCTCCCCCGACGACGCGGCGGCCGGGGCTCCCTAGCGTCGGCGCCATGAATTCGAGCACCAGCACCATCCGGTCGTACGACGCGTTCGCCGGCCCCGGCGACCCCGGCTACGACGAGGCCGCGATCAGCTTCAACCTTGCCGCCCCGCTGCGGCCCCTGGGCGCGACCACCGCGCGGACGGTCGCCGACGTCCAGAACGCGGTCCTCGCCGCCGACTCCGCCGGGGCACGGGTCGTCCCGGTCTCGACCGGGCACTCCACCGGCATGCTGGGGCCGGTCGCGGACCGGGTCCACGTGCTCCGTACCGTCCTGGACCAGCCGGTCCGGGTGAACCCGGACCGCGGCATCGTCCAGATCCCGGCCGGCGCCCGGTGGGACGACGTCGTGCGGGCCGCCGCGGAGCACGGCTACGCCGTCCCGCACGGCTCCAGCCCGACCGTCGGCGCGATCGGCTACCTGCTGGGCGGCGGCATGAGCTTCTACGGCCGCAAGGTCGGCGTCGCCGCGAACAGCGTGGTCTCCATCACCCTCGTCCAGGCCGACGGCGGCATCGTCACCGTGGACGAGACCAACGATCCCGATCTCTTCTGGGCGCTGCGCGGTGGCGGCGGCGGCTTCGGCGTCGTGCTGCTGGTCGAGCTGCGGATGATCCCGATGCACAGGGTCCTGACCGGGATGATCGCCTGGGACGCGACGGACGCCGCGCCCGTCGCCCGGGCGTGGGCCACCTGGGCGGCGACCGCGCCCCGCGCCGTGACCACCTCGCTGCGACTCCTCAACGCGCCGGACGCGCCGGAGACGCCCGAGCCGTTCCGCGGCCGGCAGATCCTCGCGATCGACGGCTCGATCATGCTGGACGACGACGCACCGGAGAACGCCGGGGACATCCGCCGCGCGCTGGCCGAGCCGCTGTCCTCCCTGGTCACACCGCTCGTCGACACCTGGCACGTCGGCCCGGTCACCGACGCCGTGCGGACGCACGCCGACCCTGAGGAGCCCATCCCCTACACGAGCGACGCGTTCGCCCTCGCGGGGATCGACGACGACACGATCGACCGCTGGTACGCGGCGGCCGGACCCGGCTCCGGGAGCGGGCTGATCGCCGCGGAGCTGCGCCAGCTCGGCGGCGCGTTCGCCGAGACGCCCCCGGGAGCCGGCGCCTTCAGCGGCATCGACGCAGAGCTGCTCGCGTTCAACGTCGGCCTCGCCGTGAGCCTGGAGGGCACTGCGCAGGCACGCCTGGACCTGCTCCGGATCCGGGCCACGCTCCGGCCGTACACGACGAACCGCACGGCGCCGACCTTTGTCGAGGAGCCGAGCACGCCGCGCCGGACCTTCGCGGACGACGTCGAGGCGCGGGTCGACGAGATCCGCAAGCGGGTCGACCCGGACGGCCTGTTCGCGCTCGACGTCCGCCGCTCCTCGGGCATGTAGCCAGGGCGGCCCGACGACGGCCCGGCCGCGCTCAGCGGGCGGGCCGTCGTCGTGCCGCGCCGCGAGCTCCGTGATCCGCGCGATCCGTCAGGCCCCGCTGCCCGCGAAGCATCCCTGTCGACGGCACCCGGAGAAAACTCATCGGCCGGGTCGCACTGCCTCGTCGTGCCGCGCCATGAACTTCACGGTCCGTGCCGTGACCTGGTCCGGGATCTGGCCCCGCAGGCCGTGCCCGACACCCGGGAAGGTCTCGATCTCGGCGTCCGGGAGGTGCTCGGCGAGCCGTCGGCTTGCCACCGGTGGGTCGGAGAGCACGGACTCCGCGCCGTAGATCGCCAGCAGCGGCGGGGCTATCGACTCCAGCTCGGCGTCCTTGAGCGGCCGCGCCCATCCGGCCGCGGTCCGGTAACCCTGCGCGGCCTTCATGCACGCCCACTCGACGTCGGTCATGGTGACGCCCGGGGTCAGCCACTCGGCCATCTTGCGCCAGCCCTCGTCCGTCGGGTTCGCCCCGAACGTGAGCATCTTCAGCAGGGCCCGGACCGGGATCCTGGCGACCACCCCATTGGGCTCGATCAGGGACACGCTCGCCACGCGGTCCGCCGCGTGCAGCGCCACCAGGGTCGCGTGCCAGGCGCCCTGCGACTCCCCCAGCACATGGACGCGGTCCAGGCCGAGCCCGTCCAGCACCTCGGAGAACCAGGCGCCGTAGTCGGCGTCGCCGCTCAGCGGAGCGGTCTGCACGCTGCGCCCCGCCGACCCGACGGTGTCCAGGGCATACACGACACGGCCCCGGGCCAGGCCCTCGACCACGTCGTGCCAGTACAGGCCGTTGCCGCCGAACCCGTGCAGCAGCACGAGCGGCACCCCGTCGCCAGAGCCGGACCGGCGGACATGCGTCGAACCGAACCTGGTCGGGACGTCGACCTGCGTCGACGGCAGCGGCCAGAGCTCCTCCAGCGCGGCGTAGGCGCGCAGGTACGTCTCTCGCGCGGCGTCGCTCTTGAACCGTCCGATCCTGGTCATGGCACCTCCGTCGCCTTGTTGGTATGACCGTATCACTTATGATGGTGTGCACGTACCACTAAGGCGACCGGACCGGCCGCGCGACGAGAGGGCAGGACCGGATGCCACGACTGGCCGACCACGATCAGCGGCGAGCGCAGATCACGGGCGCCGCACGACGGGTCATCGCCCGCGACGGCCTGGCGGCAGCGACCTTCCAGTCGGTCGCCGCCGAGGCGGGCATCTCGGTGCGCCTCGTCCAGTACTACTTCGGCACCAAGCGGAAGTTCCTGCTCGCCACACACCAGGCGGTGGTGGCCGACGCCGGCACGCGGTTCACCCGCCGCCTCGGCACGCTCGGCGCCGATCCCGCGCCGCGCGACGTGATCCGCGCGATCCTCACGGAGCTGCTCCCGGCGGACGCCGCGCGGCGGCAGGACGCCATCGTCCTCAACGCCTTCCACGCGGCCGTGCTCACGGCATCCGACGTCGGCGCGGAGGACACGCTGGGCGCGCCGCAATTCCTCATCAAGACGATCGCGGAACAGCTTCGACGGGTCCGCACGGGCGCGACGGCTTCCGCGCGGCGCGCGGCCGACCTGGACGCGGAGCTGATCGTGGCGAGCGCCGCCGGGCTGTCCCAGACCCTCCTCGTCGACATCGGTGCCGAGGATCGCGCCGACAACCTCCTCGACCGGCTCCTGGATCGCATGGTCGAGGCCTAGGCCGCGGTGACGTAGACCGACCGACGCCGCACCCAAGGTGGACCGGACATCATGGTGGCCGTCGCGCACCCAGGAGAACCGCACCCTTCCCGGCCGACGCCGAGACGCGGAGAGTTGGCACATGAGCGACTCAACCGCCGTCGGGCAGCCGCAGACCATCGTGTTCACGGACGCGACCGTGCGGGTCTCGCCGTCGCGCACCGCCGTCTCCGAGCTGTGGGCGGACGACGGGATCCTGACCCACGTCGGGCCACAGCGGCCGCCGTACCCCGACGGCGCGCTGGTGGTCGACGCATCGGGGACGACCCTCGTCCCGCTGCAGGTCGAGAGCGCGCTCCGGGCGCGGCCGCCGGCCGGCCGGAGCGCCTACGACCTCGTGCCCGGCAACGCCGCGACGCTGGCGGCGGTGCACGGCCAGGTGGACGAGTCACGCATCACCCGGATGCTCGTGGTGCCGCCGCGCGACCTGCTCGCCGTGCTCGTCGGGGGCACCGTCGTGGCGTGGCGCGGATCGCCGACCCGCCCGGCGGGCAGCGCCGGGACCGCGCCGGGCGACCCGCGGCTCGGCACCTGGGTCGACCTGGGCAAGGCAATGGAACAGCACCTGACGGCCGACGGCCGGTACAGCGAGACCCGCAGCGGCCGCCGGAACGCGTACACGGGGCGGTTCTGGCTCGACGAGGACCGCATCACGTACCTGGACGACCAGGGCTTCTGGGCCTTCGGCGAGTTCGTGGACGGCGTGCTGCACCACGCCGGGTTCGTGCTGCGCCGCTAGACCGCGCGGTACTCCTCGTCGGTGACGTGCTCCAGCCAGGTGGTCGTCGTGGCCGGGTCGTCGGCGTTGTCGAGCATGGCCAGGTGCTCCATGAAGCTGTCCGGTGCCGCGCCGTGCCAGTGCTCGACGCCCGGCGGGCAGTAGGCGGTCTGGCCGGCGTGCAGCTCGACCCGGTCGCCCCCACGCGACTGCATCCAGGCGACGCCCTGGGTCACGCGCAGCGTCTGGCCGAGCGCGTGCGAGTGCCACGCCGTGCGGGCGCCCGGCGCGAACCGCACCATGGCGACGGTCATGCGCTGGCCCTCGGTGCGAGGAGCCGCGATCGGGTCCAGCCAGACGTCGCCGGTGAACAGCTCGGGCGGGTTCTTGGTCGTCGGGGTGCGGGGGTCGATGTCCATGGTTCGACACTAGGCACACGTCGGCACAGGAGGCACGCCCTGCCGTGACCGGTAACGCCAGACCCTCCCTCAAGTGGCGGCCCGGGGTTTACATGGTTCACAGGAGGAGAGACACATGAACACGAACCTGACCCTGAACAACGGCGTCGAGCTGCCCGGCCTGGGCTTCGGCGTCTTCCAGACGCCGCCCGACGAGACCGTGACCGCGGTAGAGGCCGCGCTGCGGACCGGCTACCGCCACATCGACACGGCCGCCGCCTACGGCAACGAGCGCGAGGTGGGCGAGGCGATCCGCCGCTCCGGGCTCGACCGGTCCGAGATCTTCATCGAGACCAAGGTCTGGATCAGCGACTACGGCTACGACGCCACGCTGCACGCGTTCGAGAAGTCCGCGGGCAAGCTCGGCGTCGACCAGCTCGACCTGCTGATCCTGCACCAGCCGCTGCCCACGCGCTTCGACCTCACGATCGAGGCATACCGGGCGCTGGAGCAGCTGCTCGCCGACGGCAAGGTCCGCGCGATCGGCGTCAGCAACTTCATGCGGGAGGACCTCGACAAGCTCCTCGACGCGACGTCGGTGGTGCCGGCGGTGAACCAGATCGAGATCCACCCGTACTTCGCCCAGCGCGACGTGCTGGCCGCGGACGCCGAGCACGGCATCCTCTCGCAGGCCTGGTCCCCGATCGGCGGCATCACCTTCTACCGCGAGGGCGAGGGCGGCAGCACGCTCGACGACCCCACTATCGCGGGCATCGCCAAGACTCACGGCAAGACGGCGGCCCAGGTGATGCTGCGCTGGCACCTGCAGGAGGGCCGGTCGGCCATCCCCAAGTCGGTGACGCCGCATCGGATCGAGGAGAACTTCGACGTCTTCGACTTCGAGCTCACCGATGCCGAGCTGAGCGCCATCGACGGCCTCGACAAGGCCGTGCGACGCGGCCCCGAGCCGGCCTCCCTGACCCTCGACACGGCCGGGTTCAAGATCCCCGAGGCCTGAGGCCATACCCCGATCGACCATGCGGTTGCTGCCGAACCCGACACCGGGTCTCGCAGCAACCGCATGGTCGATTCAGGCTGACGGCGGCGCCGCCGTCCCGAAAGGAACCATGATGACTTCCTCGCACGACCATTCCCGCACGCTTGTCGCCGAGCAGCTCGCCGCGCTCGCCGCCACGGACCCGGAGCTCGTCGACTACTTCGGGTCCTTCGCCACCGACGAGGTGCTGCGCGGCTCCGACCTCGACGAGCGGACCCGGTTCATGGTCCAGCTCGCCGCGCTGATCGCGTGCCAGGCCGAGGCGGAGTACCGGCCCGCCGTCGGCGCGGCGCTGGCCGCCGGCGTCACGCCCACCGAGGTCAAAGAGATCGTCTACCAGGCCGTCCCCTACGTGGGCGCGGCCAAGACCCTCGCCTTCCTGCGCGCGACCAACGACGTGCTGACCGAGCACGGGGTCGGCCTGCCGCTGCCGGGCCGGTCGACGACGACCCCCGAGACCCGCGCGGAGAAAGGGCTGGCCGTCCAGCGCGAGATCGCCGGCGCGGCGAAGGTCGAGGCGCTCTACGCGTCCGCACCCGACGACACCGCCCACATCCAGCGGCTGCTCTCGGCGAACTGCTTCGGCGACCACCTGACGCGCTCGGGCATCGACGTGCCGACCCGGGAGCTGCTGACGTTCGCGATGCTGGTGTCCCTCGGCGGCTGCGACCCGCAGGTCAAGGGGCACGTCGGGGCCAACCTCAACGTCGGCAACGACCGCGGTCTGCTGATCGACGTCGCCACGCAGCTCGTGCCGTACATCGGCTACCCGCGCACGCTCAACGCGCTGGCCGCGATCGACGAGGTCGCCCCGCCGAAGTAGACCTCTGGCGAGCCGACCACGCCCAAGGTCCGCTTCGACCAAGCAGTTGGGCCTGAAACTCACGTGAGTTTCAGGCCCAACTGCTTGGTCGAAGCGGACCTTTCCGTGGCCCCGGTGCCGTCTTGAGCGGACCGGCCGGTCAGTCGCGCGGCACCACGCGCAGCGTCGTCTCGTGCGCGTTCGGCCCGGTCACGGCGCCGACAGGCCCCGGCCCGAACCGGTCGTACTTCGCGTGGTAGGTCGCGTCGACGTCGTCCGCCCGCTCGGGCTCCGCGGCCTCGAACCGCACGTCCTTCTCGACGCCGCCCGAGCTGATCCGCCCGATGCCGGCCGCCTGGGCCCGCCGGAACCAGCCGTTCTCGGGGCCGTGCGCGGAGCGGACGTAGATCGCGTCGCCCACCCGGACGTGCCAGATGACCACGTACGGGCGGAGCGTTCCGTCGGGTCGCTCGGAGGCGACCTGGAGCTCGCGCGCGTCTCCGACGCGGCTCAGCTCGTCCTCTGTCCAGGTACTCATGATGCGTCTCTCCTATCGGTTGGTTGTGGAAGCCGGGCGCCGGGCGGGCAGGACGACCGCCAGCACGACGACGAGCGCGAGCGCCACCAGGACGGTTGCACCGGTCAGGGCCGCGCTGACGTGCGCGGAGGTCTGCGCGACGACGTCGGAGCTCCCGGCGCCGGCGTTCGCCGAGACCGCGACGAGGATGCCGAGGCCGAGCGCCATGCCGAGCTGGTGGGCGGTGTTGACGAGGCCGGAGGCCGCACCGGCGTCCTCGGGTGCGACGCCCGCGATGCCCGAGTTCGTCAGCGGGGCGAAGGCGAGGCCCTGGCCGGCGCCGATGAGCAGCATCGGGAGGGCGACCGCCGCAAGGTAGGTGTCGCCGGCGTCGACTCGGCTCAGCCAGGCCATGCCGACGAGCGTAAGCGCCATCCCCACCGCCAGCAGCGCGGCGCCGGGGATCCGGCGCATCAGCCTCGGGACAGCGAGCGCCACGGCGAAGTTGACGAGCGTCATCGGGAAGAACCCGAGGCCCGCCTGCAGCGGGCTGAAGCCGAGTGCGTCCTGGAGGTACTGGGTGGTGAAGTAGAAGAACCCGATCATCGCGCCGAGGTAGAGCAGGCGTGCGGCGTACGCGCCACTGCGCTCCCGGCTGCGGAAGAGGCGCAGGGGCATGATCGGGTGCGCCGTCCGCGACTCGTGCACGACGAGGAGGGCCAGCAGCACCACCCCTGTCACCAGCGCGCCCACGGTCACCGGCGACGCCCAGCCGCGCTCCCCCGACTCGATGATCCCGAAGACGAGAGCGCCCATGCCGAGCGTCGCGCCGGCCGCGCCGCCGACGTCGAACCGGCCGGTGCGCCGCTCGGTCTCGGCGAGGACGCGCGGGGCCGCGATGATCATCGCCACCGCGATCGGCACGTTGACGAGGAAGGCCGCCCGCCAGGACACCCAGTCCGCGAGCGCCCCGCCGACCACCAGCCCGAGGCTGGCGCCGATGCCGGCGGTCGCGCTGTACCAGGCCACGGCCTTGGCGCGGGCAGGTCCTTCGAAGTGTGCGGTGATCAGCGCCAGCGACGTCGGGGCGACGACGGCGGCGCCGATCCCCTGCAGGGCGCGGGCGGCGACCATCCACCAGCCGGTGGGCGCGAGCCCGATGAGGAGCGATGCGGCTCCGAAGACCGCCAGCCCGGCGATGAACAGGCGGCGTCGGCCCAGGAGGTCGCCGGCGCGGGCGCCGAGCAGGAGGAGTCCGCCGAAGACGAGGGTGTAGGCGTCCTGCACCCAGGAGAGCGTGGCGGGGTCCAGGTCGAGGTCGGCGCGGATGCTCGGCAGGCCGGTGAAGATCACGGAGTTGTCGAGCAGGATCATGAAGTAGCTGATGAGGATGACGGCGAGGATCGCCGTCGTGCCGGTGGGGTTGCTCGTGGAAGGGCTGGCGGGACTGCTCGCGTGGGGCGCTGCCGTGGCCTGCGTGGGGTGCATGATGCCTCTCTCGGTGCGGTACCTCCAGCAAACTCGGCTTCGCGCGCGCCGGGGAGTCACGGCCGTTCCGGGTAACGCCAGTGCCTCCCACGGCGGCGCGGCCCGGCTTACCGTGGGTGCATGGGACAGATCGACCATCGCGCCGAGGTCCGCGAGTTCCTCAGCTCGCGGCGGGCGCGCATCACACCGGAACAGGCTGGGCTGCCCGCCTACGGCGGCAACCGCCGGGTCAAGGGCCTGCGTCGCGAGGAGGTCGCGATGCTGGCGGGGGTCTCGGTCGACTACTACGTGCGGATGGAGCGCGGGAACCTGTCCGGCGCCTCCGACGGCGTGCTGGACGCCCTGGTCGGGGCGCTGCAGCTGGACGAGGCCGAGCGCGAGCACCTCTTCACGCTCGCCCGCACGGCGGGATCGAGCCGCGTGCGACGTCGGCGGGCCCCTACCTCCGTGCGCCCCGCCGTCCAGCAGGTGCTCGACGCGATCAGCGACGCGCCCGCGTGGGTGCGCAACGGCCGGCACGACATCGTCGCGATGAACCGCCTCGGCCGGGCCCTGTACGCGCCGATCCTCGCCGACCCGCGGCGCCCGGCGAACACCACCCGGTTCGTCTACCTGGATCCGGCCGCCCGGGACTTCTTCGTGAACTGGGAGACCGTCGCGAAGGACTCAGCGTCCTACCTCCGGATCGAGGCCGGGCGCAATCCGCACGACCCGGACCTGATCGCGCTGATCGGCGAGCTGTCGACGCAGAGCGAGCTGTTTCGCGAGCGGTGGGCGTCGCACGACGTGCGGCTGCACCGCAGCGGCCAGAAGCGCCTGCGGCACCCCGTGGTCGGCCGGCTCGACCTGAACTTCGAGTCGATGGAGCTGCCGTCCGAGCCCGGCCTGGTGCTCAACGTCTACACGGCGTCCGCCGGCTCACCGGCCGCGGACAGCCTGGCGCTGCTCGCCTCCTGGGCCGCCACGCAGGACGCGGCGGAGCTCACCGAGCAGCCGGGCGCCGCCGTGGAGGAGCTGCGGGGCTGACCCGCCGCAGGATCTTCCGCCCCGCGGGCCAGGCACCGAGGCCGCTCGCGCCGTTCACGTGACCGGCCGCGCCGATCCCGACCACCTCGGCTCCCCACGCGGCGGCCAGCCCTCGGGTCCAGTCCGCGGATGCGTACGGGTCGTCGTCCGAGACGACGACGGTGACCGGGACCGGCAGCCGACATCGGACGACCCGGAAGCCGCCCGCCGTAGCGGAGGCCGGGAACGCCGGACCCGCTGGGTCAGGGACCGCAACGAGCAGCGCGCCGACCACCTCGCCCGGACCCTGCTCGGCGAGCCATGAGGCGGCCGCGAGGCAGCCGAGGCTGTGCGCCACGAGCACCGCCGGACCCTCCTCGTCTTCCACGGCGCGGGTCAGGGCGTCGGCCCAGTCCTGGGCGTCGGCCTCGTCCCAGGAAGCGGGCCGGAACCTGGTGGCCGGCAGCTCGCGCTCCCAGTGCGTCTGCCAGTGGTCGGCCCCGGAACCGCCGTACCCGGGCACCGTCACGTACCTCAACGGCCGGCCGTCGCGCCAAGGCCTGCGCCAACGCCTGCGGCGGGGCTCTCGGCGAGGCGCTCCGCCAGGCGCCGCCGCGCCCGCCCCCGGGCCGCGGTGACGAACCCGTCGACGACGGCGTGCGGCTGCGCGTCGGCGAGCTCGGGCTGGAAGGCGGTGCCCAGCCAGAACGCGTCCCCGGGCAGCTCGACCACGCGGGGCTCACCCTCGGGGCTCGTTCCCGACAGCACCAGCCCGGCCGCAACCAGGGGTTCGGCGTCGGCTGCGGTGAGCCCGAAGGAGCAGTGGAAGCGCTCGAAGCTCCGCTCGCCGAGGGCTGCCGCGGCCCTGCTCCCCGGCACCACGTCGACCTGCCCGCTGCGGCCCTTGAGCGAGCACGCCAGCTCGGTGATGAGCGCGGTCGACGCCGGGGCACCACCCGCGTCGCCATCGCCCGCCTCATGAGCGCCCGCCTCGCCTGCGACCGGGCTCTCGGCATGCCGCGCCGCGACACCAACCACGTTGCGCGCGAACTCCAGGACCATGTGCTGGTAGCCGCCGCAGGTACCGAGCAGCGGCGCGCCGCCCGTCCGGGCAGCGTGGATCGCGTCGACGACGCGGGCCTCGTCGGCGTACGGGGAGCCGGGGACCACCCAGACGCCGTCGAACGCGGTCACCTCGGCGGGCACGAGCTCCGCGGTCGGGAGCCAGTGCAGGTCGACGTCGTCGTACCGGGAGGCGATCTGCGGGATCCGTTCGTGGGCACGGACCGCCGTCGAGCGGTCCCCGATCAGTGCGATGCGGGTGGGATTCATGCGCCCATGCTGTGGCCGGGCGGCGCATCACGTCCAACGATGAATACCGATGCCGGGATCAGGATCTCTGATGGGCCAGGGAGATACTGGCCCCGTGGACACCCGCGCCCTGCTCAGCCTGGCCACCGTCGTCGAGACCGGTTCGTTCTCCCGCGCCGCCAGGAGCCTGGGCTTCACCCAGTCCGCCGTCTCCCAGCACATCGCCGGCCTCGAGAAGACGGCGGGGACCCCGCTGCTCACCCGGCGTCCGACGGTCGCCCCGACGCCGGCCGGCCGGGAGTTCCTCCGGCACGCCCGGCAGATCCTGGCGCACGAGCAGGCCGCGCGAGCCGCGGTCGCCCGGGTGACGGGCCGGGACGCGAACGCGCCAGTATCCGTGGCGGTCACGCCCGGCACGGAGCACCTCGTCCCGGTGACCGGCCGGCTCGCCGCCGTCGTCGTGGACGACGCCGCCGCGGCGGCCGCCGCCCTCACGTCCGGGCGGGCGGACGTCGCCGTCGTCGACGGGATCGCCGCGCCGGGCGACCCGTTGCCCGGATCCGGCCCGGACCTGGTCGTCAGAGTCGTGGCTGAGGCGCCGGTCGGGGCGCTCCTCCCGGCCGACCACCCGCTGGCGGGGCGGGAAGGGCTCGACCTGGCGACCCTCACCGACGCGCGGTGGCTGGACACGTCCGGCACCGCCTGCTCGACGTCGGACCTCTCCTCCGCCGCCCGGCTCCGCCTGCGGCGCGGCGCCACCTACACCGGGACCTCGGCGGAAACCGTCGCGGCCCTGGTCCGCGCGGGCCACGGGCTGCACGCCGCACCCGCAACCACCGGCGCGCCCGCCGGCCTCGCGATCGTGCCGCTCGCCGCTCCGCGGCTCGTGCACAGGATCGAGGTACGGGTCCACGCACCGACACGAGCGGCCGTGCTGGCGGTGGCCGACGCCGTCGGAACCGCGCGGTGAGCCGCTGCTGGGCGCCGTGCTACCCGGCGGAGGCGCTGACCGGCTGCCGGAGAATCGTGCGCTGCTTCTCGGGCGCAGTCTTGCGGAAGTCGCTGAGGTAGATCTCGTGGTGCCTGCCGACCCTGCTGAGCCCGTTGTCGGGGATGAACTCGTCGTGCATCCGCGCGAGCACTTCCGCCTCCGAGTCGAAGGAGCCGACGTGCAGCGTCTGCACGCAGCGCCCCTCGGACAGCGTCTCCAGGCGGACGTCGCCGAGCCGAGCCGGGTTACTCTTCCCCCGGACCTGCTCGACGGCAGCGGCGAACATCTCCCGGTCGATCCAGTCCGGCAGCATGATCATCAGCGTCCAGTCCCAGCGCGACTTGTCGCGTGCGGCGGTGAAGGAGGCCATGTCCTCGGCCCACCACAGCCCCTCCAGCGGCATGACGACGTAGTCGCGGCCGAGCTCCCGCTTGCTCGCGAACTTCAGCGTGTAGGCCACCGGGTAGAGCGCTTCGACCGCTTCGGTGAAGGCCGGCGAGGTGTTCGGGTCCCCGTGCCCGTCGACCATGAGGTATTGCAGGTCAGGGACATCGACGATCCGGAACCGGCCCACCTTCGCCTGGTAGGCGTCGAGGCTCTTCTTGAAATCAGTCTTCTCTGACATCGGTCGTTCACACTACGCCGACGGCGGCCCCCCGGTCACCCAAAAGCCCGTCTCGTTCTCCTCGGAGTAGAACCAGCCGCCGGGCCAGGGCCGCCACCTGGCAGAGATCTCGTCCACGAACCCGTCAGCATCGCTGACCACCAGGACGCGCGCCTCGTCGAGGGGCCGCTTCAGCATCTGGTCGATGTCGGGATCGCGAACCATCTCGACGCCGCGGTCGGCGAGGATGCGGTGCGCGTCCACCAGCCGCAGCGGTGGGGCAGCTATGGGCCGGTCGGCGATGACCTCGGGAAGGACCAGCGGTTCATCACCACGGAGTTCGATCGTGATGGAGGCCAGCGCGGTGTCGCGCGCAGCACCACGGCGGATCTTGGGCTCCCTGATGAAACATCTCATCGTGAGCTCGAGCGGAGAGTAGCGGTAGAACTGGAAGCAGTCGTCGCCCTGCCCGCTCTTGATCCTGCGCGGCTCTCCGATCCGTTCGACGACGTCGTCCGGGGACATGCCCAGGACCAGCGGCCCCAGTGTCCCGGTTCGACAGAACTCAATCAGCAGCTCGTCCATGTCCCGCCTTCTTCTAGTGGATCCGCGCCCTGAACGCCAAAGAGGCCCCACCCAGGAAACCTGGTCGGGGCCTCGAAAGAGGAGTTCGTGCGCGTATGTAATTTGTGAGAATCGAATTGGTGGAGCTGGGGGGACTCGAACCCCCGACCCCCTGCATGCCATGCAGGTGCGCTACCAGCTGCGCCACAGCCCCAACAGGTGTTCGCCCTGGTGGGCGAGCGTCGCAAGCCTAGACCAATTCGGCCCGTCGGACCAAAGCGGCCAGCCGGCCGCGCGACGCCGCCGACCAGGGCGGACTCCTCAGCGGTCACGCCGCCGTGATGAGACTCCCGGTGGCCGCGCGTGCCCGGTCGAGGCGCCCGGCGACGTCGGACCAGTTGGCCAGGTTCCAGAACGCCTTGACGTAGTCGGCCTTGACGTTGAGGTAGTCCAGGTAGAACGCGTGCTCCCACATGTCGAGCATCAGCAGCGGGGTGACGCCCAGCGGCACGTTCGCCTGCTGGTCGAACAGCTGGAACACCAGCAGCCGCCCGCCGATGCTGTCCCAGCCGAGCACTGCCCACCCGGAGCCCTGGATGCCGGTGGCCACCGCCGCGAAGTGCGCCTTGAACGCCGCGAAGCTGCCGAACTGGTCGATGATCGCCGCCGCGAGCTCGCCGTCCGGCTCGCCGCCGCCGTCGGGCGAGAGGTTGTGCCAGAACACCGTGTGGTTGGTGTGCCCGCCCAGGTTGAACGCGAGGTTCTTCTCGTGCAGGTTCACTGCGGCGAGGTCGCCGGTCTCGCGGGCCTGGGCCAGCGCGTCGAGCGCGGCGTTGGCGCCGGCCACGTACGCGGCGTGGTGCTTGTCGTGGTGCAGCTCCATGATCCGCCCGCTGATGTGCGGCTCGAGCGCCGCGTAGTCGTAGGGCAGGTCAGGCAGGGTGTAGACGGGCATTTCCTCGTCCTCTCGTCGAATGCTTCCGACGCTAGAACCTCAACTGCGGTTGAGGTCAACGAGCCGCCACGGTGATCGTCGACACACGGGGCGGGCGCCGCCGTCCGCGGCGCGCCTTGTGCGCACCTGCTGATCCGACCAGACTTCGCGGGTGCCCGAACTCGTGCGTATCGACCTGCCCGGCATGGGCTCCGGCTTCACTCTCCGCCAGCTGGATCGCTACCTGCGGGTGGAACACATGGAGTTTCCGGCTGTCGACGGCCGGGTGTGGCTCTTCCGCGGGATGGCCCAGCTGCATGACTTCCTCGCGACCGACCCGCACTGGCGCGATCTCGTAGGCCTCGACCATCGAGAGCTCGACCCGGAACGGGCCACGCGATACGACCTGTGGCAGATGGTCGACGGCACCCTGCGCTGGGGCACCGGGGACGAGGCCGGCCCGTGCAGCGACCTGTGCGTCGAGCTCGCCTTCCACACCGGATCCATGGAGGTGCTCGACGAGCTCGGTCCCGGCTTGGGCGACCTCTACGGCGTCATGGACGCGCGGACGTGGCGGCGCATCATGCCCATCCTCGTGTCCCTGCTCCGGTTCTGGGACGAACCCGATAGGCCAGTTGATCCCGACGCCGTCCACGAGGCCATCAACGCGAGCTTCTTCCACAGCCCCTGACCTCGCGCCGGTATCAGCGACCTGGCGTCCCGTCCGGGGCCGGGTCACCGCAGAACTCGAGCGAGACGAGCGCGAAGGCCGCATCCTGAGCGGCCGGGCCCTGCGTGAGCCCCTGGTCTGGTTGACGGCGACCGTGATCTGGCGCCCGCTTCGAGGGCTGGTGAAGCTGTACGTGCCGTGAGCGGCCGGACCGGACCCGGGCACGAAAAAAGCCCCACCATCAGGTGGGGCAACTTTCGGCCTGCTCAACTTCGGTGGAGCTGGGGGGACTCGAACCCCCGACCCCCTGCATGCCATGCAGGTGCGCTACCAGCTGCGCCACAGCCCCGAAATGGTCTCCCCCAGCCAGCAGGCCGGGCGAGCGTCGTTAGTCTATGCAGACCGACGCCAGGGACCAAATCAAAACCGGCGTGCGTTCCATCACGCCGCCCAGCACCTGGCCAGTTACCCGGCCGGGCAGCCGATCGTCAGGGCCTGGACTCCGGTCCCGACTGCCACGTGTCGAGCGGGTATCCGGCACCCACGTTGTGTGCCACGAGCCGCCACGCCGGCGTCGCCCCCGGCGCGGAGGCGTGCAGGTGCGACCAGTGCACGTTGTGCAGGCCGTGCAGCCCGCGCCACGCCACGGGGTCCAGACCCAGCAGACGCGTGATCCCCTGCGTGATCGCCGACCCGTGCGACACCACCACGAGCGTCTCCCCCTGGCTCAGGGTGTCGGCGTGCCGCAGCACGGCCTCCGCCATGCGCCGCGCGACGACGCCCTTGGACTCGACGCCCGCCGCCGCAGGCTCTCCGCCGCTGCGCCAGACCGCGTGCTCCTCCGGCCAGCGCTCGGCGATCTCGGCGTCGGTCAGACCCTCCCAGCCGCCGAAGGACCGCTCGCGCAGCCCGGCGTCGGTCACGACGTCCAGGCTCAGGTGCCGCGCGTACGCGGCGGCTGTGTCCCGGGCGCGCTGCAGGTCGCTGGCCACCACGAGGGATGCCTTGTGCGACGCCGCGAGGGCCGTCGCGCCCTGCTCCGCCTGCCAGCGGCCGACCTCGTCGAGCGGGATGTCGATCTGCCCCTGCAGTCGCAGGCCCGCGTTGTACGCCGTGCGCGCGTGGCGCAGGAGGACGACCGTTCCCGCCGTCACCGGCGCGCGTCCCCGGCGAGGTGGATCGCGCCGCCGTCGTCGGGATCGCGGTACTCGGTGGCGTCGCCGCCGCCGCGTGCGTCCTCGGGGAGCGGGATCGCCGGGCAGTCCTTCCACAGTCGCTCGAGCGCGTAGTAGGTGCGGTCCTCGGCGTGCTGCACGTGCACGACGATGTCGCCGAAGTCGATCAGCACCCAGCGTGCCTCGGACTTGCCCTCTCGCCGGATCGGCTTGACGCCCTCCTTGAAGAGCGCCTCCTCGACGGCGTCGACGATCGCGGAGACCTGACGCTCGCTCGCGCCGGACGCGATGAGGAAGACGTCGGTGAGGACGAGCTGCTCGCTCACGTCGAGCGCGATGATCTCCTGCGCCTTGATGTCGCTCGCTGCCCGCGCAGCGATGATCGCGAGCTCTGTCGCGCGCTCTGTCGCCGTCATGCCGCACCACCTCCCATGAAGCCGGGCAACCCGCCCGACAGAGTGCCCAGCAGAGCCGCGGCCTGGTCCGTATCGGGGTAGCCCTGGTCGCCCTGGAGCACGAGCTTCCAGATCAGGAGACCCAGCACGAACGCCACGACCACCAGGATGATGTAGTGCAGCCAGGTGTACTGCGGACCCTCGTCCTCCTCCTCGTCCCACTCCTCCTCCACCTCGCGGCGGGAGGCACGGGACGGTGCGACCGGGCCAGCAGGGAACTGGCCCGGAGCGCCGGGGCGCTGCTGGCCGGGGCCGCCCATCGGGCCGCTGCTGGGGCCACCGGGACCACCGGGCCCGGCCGGACCGCCAGGTCCGGGGCGTCCGGGGAACGGGGAACCGGGAGCCGCGGGCGCGCCGCCAGGCGGCAAGGACTGCGGGGCCACCTGGGTACTTGCCTCCCACGGGAGGGCGGGCGCGCTGCCCGACACCGCACCGCTGGGCGGGGCACCGGCCGGGCGGCCCGGGGCACCCGGGCGCTGCTGGCCGAGGCCGCCAGGCGCGCCGGGTCCCGGAACGCCAGGACCCGGGGCACCGGGGCGGGTGCCGAACGGCGACGGCGGCGGCTGGGTCGGGGCGGGTGCGGCGGCACCCCACTGCGACGTCTGACCGGGGTCACCGGGCCTGCCGGGACCGCCGGGGGCCTGGGGCGCACTCGGCGCGAACCGCCCGGACCGGCCCTGCTGGGGGGCGGGCGCCACGGGCGCGGCGGACGAACGGGAGCCGAACGGGCTGGGCGGTCCGCCCTGCTGGCCGGGACCACCCGGGGCGCCACCGTGGCCGCCGGGGGCGCCCGGACCGGACGGAGCGCCCGGCCGGCCCTGGCCGGGCCCGCCCTGCCCGTAGGGCGGCGGGTTACCACCAGGCTGCTGCACCGGCGTGAGCCGACCGGTCGCGTCCACACCGCGCGAGCCACCCGTCGCCTGCGGGGGGCGGGCGACGGGAGGGTTCGGCGACCAGCCGCCCTCGGGCGCGGGCGCGCCGCGGTGCGGAGGCTGCGGCGGCTGCCCGCCCTGGGGCGGGTACCCGCCACCGCTGGCACCGCTGCCACCGCCGGCAGCGGCGGCCGCAGCAGCAGCCTCACGCTCGCGGATCTCGCGGCGCGTCATGGGACGACCCTTGTTGTCACTCATCGTGAAGACCTCGATACAGTCCGTGCTTGGCGATGTACTGGACCACGCCGTCAGGCACCAGATACCAGACCGGCAAACCCTCCTCGGCCCGACGACGACAGTCGGTCGAGGAGATAGCTAGCGCAGGAACCTCGAGCGTCGTCACACCGTCCCGAGGAAGCCCGTCCACGGTGAGCATGTGCCCAGGCCGTGTGACAGCGACGAAGTGTGCCATGTCCCAGAGCTTCTCGGCATCCTTCCACCGAAGAATCTGCTGGATGGCATCTGCTCCCGAGATGAAATAGAGGTCCGCCTCCGGGCGTTGAGCGCGCAGATCGCGGAGGGTGTCCACCGTGTAGGTGAGGCCCGCCCGGTCGATATCGACGCGGCTCACCGTGAACCGCGGGTTCGACGCCGTGGCGATCACCGTCATGAGATAGCGGTGCTCCGCCGGGGTGACCCGCTGCTGCTGCTTGAATCCCGGCCGACCCGTGGGGACGAAGACGACCTCGTCCAGCTCCAGCTGCGCGACCGCCTCGCTCGCGGCCACGAGGTGACCGTGGTGGATGGGATCGAACGTGCCGCCCATCACTCCGATGCGCGGCCTGGTCCCAGTGGGGGCACTCATACGGTGGGTGCGCTCATCTGGTCGTCAGGCTCCCGTCTGGTGGATCAGTGCCGGTTGCCGACGTTGCGGAACGCGTACGTCACGAGCAGGGCGGCCACGAGCGCACCGAAGGCGATCAGGCCGAGCACGATCGGCGCGATCGGCTCGTTGACGTGCTCCGAAGCGGCCTCGGCGGCCAGAACGGCATTGTGCAGCACGGGGGTTCCTCCCAGTCGGACGTGCTCAGGTGGGCTTTAGTCTCTCACGGACGAATTGCGGCGAGTACACCGCGACACTGGGTCGCAAGGAGATCCTGGGGAGGTCTCCGGGACGCCAACACGCCCTCATGGCTTGACGTGCCCGTCACCCGTTACGACCCACTTGGTGGTCGTGAGCTCGGTCAGTCCCATGGGGCCGCGCGCATGCAGCTTTTGCGTGGATATGCCGATCTCGGCACCCAGGCCGAGCTCGCCGCCGTCGGTGAACCGGGTCGACGCGTTCACCATCACGGCCGCCGAGTCCACCTCCGCGACGAACCGGTCCGCCGCGGCGATGTCCCGCGTCACGATCGCCTCGGTGTGCCCGGAGGACCAGGTGCGGATGTGCTCGATCGCCTCGTCGAGCGACGGCACCACCCGCACCCCGAGCTCCAGCGCCAGGTACTCCGTTGCCCAGTCCTCGTCCGTGGCGGGAACCATGTCGGCGCCGTCGGGGGCAAAGGACATCGCTGCCGGGTCCCCGTGCAGCACCACGCCGGCGTCGGACAGCGCGGCGAGCGCCGCCGGGAGGAAGGCCGGGGCGGCGTCCTCGTGGACGAGCAGCGTCTCGGCGGCGTTGCAGACGCCGACCCGCTGGGTCTTGGCGTTCATCACGATCGCCACGGCCATGTCGACGTCGGCCGTCGCGTCCACGTAGACGTGCACGTTGCCCACGCCCGTCTCGATGACGGGCACCAGGGACTCGCGCACGACGGTCTGGATGAGGTCGGCGCCGCCGCGCGGGATGAGCACGTCCACCAGGCCGCGAGCGCGCATGAGCGCCACACCGCCTTCGCGGCCGTAGGCGTCGATCGACTGGACCAGGTCGGCGGGCAGGCCCCGCGTCTCCAGCGCGCCCTGCATCACCGCGACGATCACCGCGTTGGACGACGCCGCCGCGCTGCCCCCGCGCAGGATCACCGCGTTGCCGGACTTCAGGGCCAGGCCCGCGGCGTCGACGGTCACGTTGGGGCGGGCCTCGTAGATCATGCCGACCACGCCCATCGGGACGCGCACCTGGCGCAGGCGCAGGCCGTTCGGCAGGGTCTGCCCGCGCACCACCTCGCCGACCGGGTCGGGCAGCCCCGAGACGTCGCGCAGCGCGTCCGCGATCTGCCCGATCCGCTCGGGGGTCAGGGCGAGCCGGTCCAGCAGCCCGTCGGACATCCCGCTGGCGCGGCCCCGCTCCAGGTCCTCGGCGTTGGCGGCCACGATCTTGTCCGTGGCCGCCACCAGCGCGTCCGCGACGGCGCCGAGGGCGGCGTCCTTGGTCATGCGGTTCGCCGTGGCCAGGGTGCGCGAGGCGACCTTGGCCCGCCGGGCCACGTCGCGCACCGCGGTGGTGACGTCTCCGGTGCCCGACGGCGGCGGCGTGGCCGCCCCGGCGCTCTCGCCTCCGGTAGGTGCCGCCTTGTCCTGGCTCACGATCGTCATGCTCCGAGAGTACGTCGGGCGAGGGTGGAAACCGAGGGCGATTCCGGGGTGCGGACGCGCGGCGACGGACCGAACTCGGCGAGATCGGTCCGTTGCCTCGAGATCGGTCAACCGATGGACCGATCTCGAGGCAAAGGACCGAAGTCAGGGTCAGATCAGTGCAACCAGGCCGGTCAGCCTCATCGGCCGGGCTCCAGCACCAGGTCGTCCCGGTGCACGACCACGCGGTCGTACCCCTCCCCCAGCTCCTCGCGCAGCGCGTAGGTGGAGCGTCCGATCAGCGCGGGGAGGTCGCTCGCGTCGAAGGCGACGAGCCCCCGGGCGACCACGGCGCCGTCCGGCGCGACGAGCTCGACCGGGTCGCCCGCGTCGAACTGGCCCTCGGCCCTGGTGATCCCGGCGGGCAGCAGGGACGCTCGGCCGCCGAGGACGGCGCGCGCGGCGCCGTCGTCCAGGTGGAGGCGGCCCTCCGTGCGGGCGGCGTGCGCGATCCACAGCCGGCGCGCCGACGTGCGGCGGCCGGTCGCCGTGAAGAACGTGCCGACGTCGTCCCCGGCGAGCGCGGCGGCCGCGTTGGCGGTGAGCGTGAGGACGGCGGGGACGCCGGCGCCGGTCGCGATCCGCACCGACTCCAGCTTGGTGACCATGCCGCCTGTCCCGACGGCGCTGCCGCGTGCGGTCACCTCGACGCCCGAGATCTCCGCGAGGTCCTCGACCAGCGGGATGCGACGGGCGCCGGGGCGTGACGGCGGGGCGTCGTGCAGGCCGTCGACGTCGGTCAGGAGCAGCAGGGCGTCCGCGCGCACCAGGTGCGACACGAGCGCTGCGAGGCGGTCGTTGTCGCCGAACTTCAGCTCGTCGGTGGTGACGGCGTCGTTCTCGTTGATGACCGGCACGACCCCGAGCGCCAGCAGGCGGTCCAGCGCGCGCTGCGCGTTGCGGTAGCGGGCGCGGCGGACGGTGTCCTCGGCCGTGAGCAGGATCTGCCCGATCTGGATGCCGAACGCCGCGAACTCCTCCTGGTACCGGCCCACGAGCTGCCCCTGGCCCACGGAGGCCGCTGCCTGCATCGTGGCGAGGTCCCGCGGCCTGGTGCCCAGCCCGAGCGGGCCGATGCCCGCCGAGACGGCGCCCGAGGTGACCAGCACGACCTGGGCTCCCGCGGCCTGCCGGGCGGCCAGCACCTCGACCACCCCGCGCAGCGCGCCGACGTCGAGGTGCCCGTCCGGGCCGGTGAGCGACGACGAGCCGATCTTGACCACCACGCGCCGGGCGGTGGCGATCGCGGACCGGGGGCCCGGGACGGCCTGGGCGTCCGGGCGGTCCTGGAGGTCCGGGGCGTCGTGGGGGTTCACCGAGGGGTCGAGGGAGTTCACACCCTCATCCTCTCCGTACTGCCGCCCGAACCGCGCGGTCATTTCACGCTCCGGGACCCGCACAGTGTCGAGAACCAGAGCGAAGTAGAACCTGGCGAAGTAGAACCAGGGCGAGAACCAAGGCGAGATAGAACCGTGGCTCGCTGCAGTTCTTTCTCGCCCTGGTTCTGTGAAGTCTCACGACATCGTGGACATCTCGCCCTGGTTTTGTCTCGCCCTACTTCGGCGGACTGGTCAGTCGGTGTCCGGGTCGGTCCAGTGGCCGGCCTCGCGCTCGGTCCACAGCTCGCGCCGGGCCTCGGTCTTGGCGTCCATGCGCTCGGTGAACTCGCGGCGCTTGTCGCCGCGCGTGGGCCGCTCGTTCTGGTCGAGCCGCAGGTCGGTGCCGCGGCCGCCGAGCAGCTCCGGACCGGTCTGCAGCGTGGGCTCCCAGTCGAAGACGACGGCGTTGTTCGGGTCGCCGATGCGCACCTCGTCGCCCGCGACGGCGCCGGCCTTGAACAGCCCGTCCTCGACGCCGAGCTTCGCGAGCCGGTCCGCGAGGAAGCCGACGGCCTCGTCGTTGCTGAAGTCGGTCTGGCGCACCCAGCGCTCCGGCTTGGTGCCGCGTACCTCGAACCAGTAGTCGGTCTCGCCGCCCAGCCGGCGCACGGTGAACTTCGACTCGTTCACGGCGCGCGGGCGCAGCACGATCGGTGCGGGCTCCGGCGGGGGCGCGTCGGCGCGGGCCTTCTCGACGACCTCGGCCAGGGCGAACTTCAGCTCGCGCAGGCCCTCGTGGGACGCGGTGGAGATCTCGAAGACGCGCAGCCCGCGCGCCTCCAGGTCGGCCTTCACGAAGTCGGCGAGCTCGCGCGCCTCGGGCACGTCGATCTTGTTGAGCACCACGAGCCGGGGGCGCTCGCCCAGCGGCACGCGGCCGCCCGTGATGCCGATGTCCCCGGAGTAGCTGGCGAGCTCGGCCTCGATCACGTCGAGGTCGCTGATCGGGTCGCGGCCCGGCTCCAGCGTGGCGCAGTCCAGCACGTGCACGATCATCGCCGTCCGCTCGATGTGCCGCAGGAACTCCAGGCCCAGGCCCTTGCCCTCGCTCGCGCCCGGGATCAGGCCCGGCACGTCCGCGACGGTGAACCGCGACTGGCCGGCCTGCACGACGCCGAGGTTCGGCACCAGGGTCGTGAACGGGTAGTCCGCGATCTTCGGCCGCGCGGCGGAGATGGCGGCGATCAGCGACGACTTGCCGGCGCTCGGGAAGCCCACGAGCGCGACGTCGGCGATCGTCTTGACCTCGAGCTCGATGTCGGCGGTCTCGCCCTCCTCGCCGAGCAGCGCGAAGCCCGGGGCCTTGCGCTTCGGCGACGACAGCGCCCGGTTGCCCAGGCCGCCCTTGCCGCCCGCCGCGACGACGTACTCGGCGCCGTCACCCACGAGGTCGACCAGGACGTTGCCGTCGAGGTCCTTCACGACGGTGCCGTCCGGCACCTTCAGGACCAGGTCGCCGCCCTTGGCGCCGTCCCGGTCGTCGCCCATCCCCTGGGTGCCCGACGTCGCTCGCCGGTGCGGCGAGTGGTGGTACTCCAGCAGGGTGGTGGTGTTCGCGTCGACGACCAGCTTCACCGTGCCGCCGTCGCCGCCGTTGCCGCCGTCCGGCCCCGCGAGGGGCTTGAACTTCTCGCGGCGGATCGAGGCGCAGCCGTTCCCGCCGTTACCGCCGGCGGCGTGTAGAACCACTCGGTCTACGAAGCTGGCCATGTCTCGATCCTCTCAAGTACTGCTCAGGCAGAGCTGCTCGGTGCGAGCCGCTCGGAAAAAGACGAAGGGGGCGCACCGTCACCGGTGCGCCCCCTTACGCGGAAGCCGGTACTCAGGCCTCGACTGTCACGATGTCGATGACCTTGCGGCCACGACGCGCACCGAACTGAACGGCGCCGGGGGTGAGGGCGAACAGCGTGTCGTCCTTGCCGCGGCCCACGTTGATGCCGGGGTGGAAGTGGGTGCCGCGCTGGCGGACGATGATCTCGCCGGCCTTCACGACCTGGCCACCGAAGCGCTTCACGCCGAGGCGCTGGGCGTTGGAGTCACGACCGTTGCGCGAGGAGCTCGCGCCCTTCTTGTGTGCCATCTCAGGACCTGTCTTTCGGGACGAAGTAGAAGAAGAAGTATCGGGATCACGCGCGGGCTCACTCGGTCAGAGGAGGCCCGCAGCGGAAGTCACTTGATGCCGGTGACCTTGAGGCGGGTCAGCGACTGGCGGTGGCCCTGGCGCTTGCGGTAACCGGTCTTGTTCTTGTACTTGAGGATCGTGATCTTGGGACCCTTCTCGTCCCGCACGACCTCAGCGGTGACCTTGACCTTCGCCAGCTTCTTCGCGTCGGTGGTCACCTTCTCCCCGTCCACGAGCAGGAGGGCCGGGAGCTCAACGGTCTCACCGGCAGTCGCCTGGACACGGTCCATGACGACGATGGTCCCGACGGACACCTTCTCCTGGCGGCCACCAGCCTTGACGATCGCGTACACCACGTTCAACTCATCTCTCTAGTCTTGGCGTGCGCGCACGACGGAATTCACCGGCTTTGCTGTGACTCGCTCCGCCGCGGCGGTCGAGTGCGATGCGCCATGGGCACGCAGGACGGGTGCGCAAGACAGCACACCGAAGCACAAGGTTACGCGATGCCCTCCAGGGGTTCAAACCGGTGACCACGTGGCCTTGGCCACCATCCGCAGCTCGCCCCTGCCGCTCACCTCTGCAGTCCTCATCCGGCACCCTGCCGCCGTCAGGCACTTGGCGACCGCGACCCGCCTGTGCCTACCCTGGGCTCAGGTGATACCTGATGGTCTCCGAACCAGCGGTCGAACACGACGACATCGCCCGGGCGATGCGCGCCATACCCCGCCGCGACTTCCTGCCGCGCTCCCAGCGTCCCTTCGCGGGCCAGGACCAGCCGCTGCCGATCGGGCGCGGCCAGACGTCCTCGCAGCCCGCCACCGTCGCCGCCATGCTGCGCCTGCTGCGCGTCCCGCTGGGCGCCCGCGTGCTCGACGTCGGCGCGGGCTCCGGCTGGACGACGGCGCTGCTCGCCTACCTGACAGGGCCGCAGGGCTGGGTGCTCGGCGTCGAACGCGACAGCCGGCTCGCCGAGTGGGGCGCCGGCAACGTCGAGCGCACCGGGATGGGCTGGGCGACGCTCGTGCATGCGGCGCCCGGGGTGCTCGGCTACCCGCGGAAGAACGGCTGGGACCGGATCCTGGTGTCGGCGTCGGCCGCCGCGCTGCCGCGCGCGCTGGTGAACCAGGTCGGGATCGGCGGCCGCATGGTCATCCCCGTCCGGACGACGCTGCTGCTGATCGAGCGCCTCCCGGACGGGCGCACCCGCGCAACCGACCACGGCGGCTACCGCTTCGTGCCGCTCGTCGAGGACTGACGCCGGGTCAGTGCAATCAGGCTGACCCACTAATGGCAGGTTCAGGTCAACACCCCGTCTAGAACCCTTCGCGAGGCATCCACAACTGCCCCTCGCGGCCGTAACCTACGGTCCCGTAGGCTCGGGGCCATCTGCATGATGGGCGAACCGTCCAACTCCACGGCTGGGAAGTCGAACCCGAGCATGTGAGGACCACATGGCCCAAGCTGCCCCTATCGTTCGCGACGGCTTCCGCCCGACCAAGCCCCGCGATCCCGACGCCGAGCCGGTGACCAGCACCTACTCGTCGCTGGCACGTACCGTGCGCGACGCAGGGCTGCTCCACCGGGCTCACCACTACTACGCCTGGACCCTCGCCGCGCTCACTGTCGCGTTCGGCGGGATCGTCACCGGGTTCGTACTGCTGGGCGACTCCTGGCTCCAGCTCCTGATGGCCGGGGCGCTCGGCCTGGTGCTGACGCAGTTCGCGTTCGTGGCGCACGAGGCGTCGCACCGCCAGGTCTTCGAGTCCGGGCCGCGCAACGACCGCGTGGGCCGCCTCCTCGCCAACGCGGTGGTCGGCATCAGCTACTCGTGGTGGATGAACAAGCACACCCGGCACCACGCCAACCCGAACAAGGTCGACAAGGACCCGGACATCGCGAACGACACGATCGCGTTCACCGAGGACGGCGTCCGGCAGAACCGCGGGCTCAAGCGGTGGATCAACCGGTACCAGGGCTGGCTGTTCTTCCCCCTGCTCACGCTCGAGGGCCTGAACCTGCACGTCACGTCGATCCGCTCGCTGTTCCAGGGGCCGCCCGAGACCCTGCGGGCTCGCATCCGCGAGCTCGTCATCATCACGGTCCGGCTCTCCGCCTACATCGCGATCCTGTTCTGGGCACTGCCGCCCGGGCTGGCCTTCGCGTTCTTCGGCGTGCAGATGGCCGTGTTCGGCGTCTACATGGGTGCGTCGTTCGCGCCCAACCACAAGGGCATGGCGATCATCCCCGCGGACAGCCGCATCGACTTCCTGTCCAAGCAGGTCCTGACCTCGCGGAACATCCGCGGCGGGTGGTTCATGAACATCCTCATGGGCGGGCTCAACTTCCAGATCGAGCACCACCTGTTCCCGAGCATGCCGCGCCCCCACCTCATCCGGACCGCCGAGATCGTCCGGGAGCACTGCGCGAACCTCGGTATCCCCTACACCGAGACGAGCCTGGCCCAGTCGTACCTGATCGTCGTCAACTACCTCAACCGGGTGGGGCTCGCCGCGCGCGACCCGTTCGACTGCCCGCAGTACAAGCTGATGCGCAAGGTCTGAGCCGGCCTCGCCGAGAGCTGGCTATTTGTCGGGCCGGCAGCACCTGACCCGACAGATGGCCAGCACTCAGCGAGTGGGGGCGTTGTGCCTGCGGCAGCGCGCCTCGTACGACTCCGACCCACCCACGTGCGCCGCGACCGGCACGAGCGCGTCGCCGGGGTGGGTGGGCTCGGCGGGGATGGGGTCCGACGCCGACGGCGCTCCCGGCACCCGGGCGTGGAACGCGGCGTCCGCGCCGCAGACGGAGCACACCGCGGTGAGCTTCTCAACGGACTCGGCGAGCGCCATGAGCTCGGGCAGGGGCGCGAAGGGCTGCCCGTCGAACGTGACCGACAGCCCCGCGACGACCACCACGAGACCGCGGTCCGCGAGCTCCGAGACCACGGGCACGAGGCCGACGCCGAAGAACTGAGCCTCGTCGATGGCGACGAGCTCGGTCTCGGTGACGGTCTCGGCGTCGGTTGCGGGGTCGGTTGCGGGGTCGGCGTCGAGCAGGGCGGGGATCTCCGCGGCGTCCGACACCGCGTGCGACGGCAGGCCCGCCCCCGAGTGCGACGTGACGCGGCCGGTCCCCCGCCGGGTGTCCAGGGCATGGTTCACCAGCAGCACACCGCGCCGCGCGATCCGGGCGCGGCGCACCCGCCGCAGCAGCTCCTCGGACTTGCCCGCGAACATGGGACCGGCGATCACCTCGAGGCGCCCAGCGCCCAGGCCGTCTTTCATAGGATCCAGTCAAGCATTCGTCAGCTTGACCGGCCCCGCTAAGTTGATCGGCATGGACACCGACGTCGATACCGTGCTGTTCCTGCCCGGGCTGGGCGCCGGCGCCGATCCGTGGGAGGCGCAGCTGAGCGCGCTGCCCGCCGGGCTCACCGGCCTGGCCCCGGACATCCCCGGGCTCGACCAGGCGGCGACGCCCGGCAGGTTCACGTTCGCGGGTGCGACGCGCTCCCTGCGCGACCTGCTCGACGAGCACGGCGTCGAACGCGCTCATGTCTGCGGGCTGTCGCTCGGCGCGATGACGGCCACCCAGCTCGCGCTCGACTTTCCCGAGCGGGTCGCCTCCCTCGTGCTCTCGGGCAGCCAGGTGCGCCCGCCGCCCGCCCTCATGCTGATCCAGCGCGCCATCGTCCGGATGCTGCCGGAGAGCACCGCCGCGGGCATGGCGATGACCAAGGCGCAGTGGCTCGGCGCCCTCGAGGTGATCGCGGACGTGAACTTCCGCGACGGGCTGGCGAGCATCCAGGCGCCGACCCTCGTGCTGTGCGGCAGCCGCGACCTCGCCAACATCGCGCCGGCCCGGGAGCTCGCCGCGACGATCCCGAACGCCGAGCTCCGCATGATCCCGCGCGCCGGCCACCCGTGGAACCAACAGTTTCCGGAGCTCTTCTCCCGGACCATCGCCGACTTCTACGCCGGGCTGTAGCCCGGCCGACGCCCCGGCAGCTCGCGCCACTCGTCCCGCAGCACACCCATGACCACCGAGTCGTGGCGGACGCCGTCGACGACCCTGGCCTGCCGGAACCGCGCCTCCTCCACGAAGCCCAGTGCCCGGCCGACACCGAGCATCGCCCGGTTGCCGGACCATGTAGCGAAGTCCAGCCGCACCCACGGCGTGCGCTGGAACAGGAACGACGTCCACAGGGACAGAGCCGCACGCCCGATCCCCCGGCCGCGTTCCGCCGGGTCGTACACGGTGACGCCCAAGCGGGCCCATTCCGTCTCGCGCGACTCCCAGTACCAGGCGACGGTCCCGACCAGCTCGCCACCGACGTCGACGACGAGCCGGCCGGGCGGCAGGCTCTCGGGATCTGACGTCGGCGCGTCCGGCGGTGCGGCGGACGCCGGCGCGGCAGGCCCCGACGTCGGAGCTGCTGTCGTCGGCCACGTCAGATCGTTGCTCCGGGCCAGCTTCGCGACCAGGACATCGGCTTGCTCGCCGGTCGGGACCGGGTAGTAGGGGCCGTCCCAACGATGCCAGTCGTGCTCGGGGCGCAACCATGCGCGATAGGCGTCGAGGTCAGGACCGGTCCAGCCGCGGAGGGTCACGACCATTCCGCCGGGAGTCACGGAGCGGGCGTAAGTCTCGGATGTCACGCGCCTGATCCTCGCCGAGCCCCGGTCCCGCCGGAAGTCCTTTTCCACCAAGCACTTGGGCATGCTTTCCGGTCCGGGAGCATGCCCAAGTGCTTGGTGGAAGCGGACATCGCCTGACCCGCGTGCTACAGCACCCGCGCCACGCCCGGGATGCGTCGCAGCAGGTAGGCGAACCCCCAGCACAGCGGCACCGCTAGCACCATGAGGATCAGGAACTTAACGCCCGCCGGGGCGACCAGCGGCGCGAAGAGCATCGCGACGCCGACCAGCACCAACGGGTGGATCACGTACACCGCGAACGAGTTCTGCGCGGCGAGCCTCGCCCACGCGGGCTGACCGGAGAACTTCTCCCGGAACAGCACCAGCAGCGCGACGATCGCGCTCACCGCGAAGACGTTCTCGGCAAGGCTGGCGCCCAGCAGGGCAAGGGCCCCGGCGCCGGGCGCCGTCGCGAGGGCGACCGTTCCGAGCGCCAGTCCCACGCTGACGAGCGCCACGACCAGCGCCACCCGGCCCTGCCGCCCGGTGAGCGCGGCGAGCCACCCGCGCCGGGTCGCCAGCAGGCCGACCACGAAGAGGATCACGTACTGCGGCAGGTACGCCGGCGAGGGCAGCCCGACGGCCGTCCAGTAGGTTCCGGTCGGCACCACGAGCCGCCACAGGAACGACACGACCGTCAGCAGCGCCACGAGCCCGGCGATCGTGCGGAAGCTGACGGGGCGGGGCTCGGCATCGACCACGGTGCGCGCCCCGGCGTCGGCCACCTCGGTCCGGGCGGCGGACCGGGCGCGAAGCGCACGGAAGGCGGCGTACGCGAGCGACATCACCAGGAGCACCTCGACGAACCACAGCGGTCCGACGTCGCCCACGGTGAACCAGAACTGCAGGAACGACTCCCCCTGCGCCCTGCGGTCCGGCCACTGCGGAAGCGACAGTACCGGCCGCGCCACCAGCCAGAACGCCACCAGCGGGACCCCGAGGCGGATCAGCCGGTCCCGGGCGAAGGCGCCCGGCCCCTTGCGGTCCACCGACCCGGGGGTGAACAGGCCGGAGAGCAGGAAGAAGAAGCCCATGAAGTAGAACTGGTTGACGATCACGAACAGCATCAGCGCGATGCCCGAGGGGCTGTCGCTCGGCTCGGTCCAGTACCAGATCGGGAGCGCGCCGTAGGTCACGGCGCTGTGGTGCGCCAGGACCAGCACGGTCAGCAGGATCCGCAGGTTGTCGACGTACCCCAGGCGGGTGGTTGTCGGCCTCGCGGCGGTCGTTGTCATCTCGGTCTCCAGTCATCGCCGGCGATCTACTTCGTTGGTTCGTTACTCGACTAATGAACCATAGAACGTCGACCGCCCGCAAGCAGATTTGGCGAGGAGGGCTCCGGGCGCAAAAAACGAGGGCCGCCACCTCTCGGTGGCGACCCTCGTCGGGATCAGGTCAGCGGCCCAGGAGCCGCGCCCAGAAACCCTTCTGCTTAGGCGACCTCGTCGCCGGCTCCTTTGGGCGGTTCCGGCTGCCCAGTGCCGGAGCCCCCCTCCGGCGCATCGCTTGCCGACCGTGCGGCGTCCGCCGCCGAGTCAGTGGAGTCGGGTGAGTCCGGAGAGCCGGGCGAGCCGCCCGACGTCGACGAAGCGGCGAAGCCGGACGGAGCGGCCGCGGCCGAGTCCCCGGCGGGCAGCTGGATCTCGTCCAGGGACGCGGGACCGTCCTCCGAAGCGTCCTTCGTCTCGTGCGCGTGCTGCGCCGCGGCCGCGATCGTGGCGAGCGTGGCCTTGACGGCCTCGCGGGCCTCGGAACGCTCCTCGGGCAGGCTGGCGACCGGCGCCGCCGGCTCCAGCAGCGGGGCCGACTTCTCCTTGACGTCCTTGCCGCGCTTGCGGCGCGAACGCGCCGTGCGCGGGCTCTCCTCGGCCGACGCCGGAGCGCCGCCTGAACCCACACCGTTGCCCGACTTCTCGATCGGCTCGTCGTGCACGATGAACCCGCGGCCCTTGCAGTGCTCGCACGTCTCGGAGAACGCCTCCACGAGGCCCTGGCCCACACGCTTGCGCGTCATCTGGACCAGACCGAGCGACGTCACCTCCGCCACCTGGTGCTTGGTGCGGTCCCGGCCGAGGCACTCGACCAGGCGGCGCAGCACCAGGTCACGGTTGGACTCGAGCACCATGTCGATGAAGTCGATGACGATGATGCCGCCGATGTCGCGCAGCCGGAGCTGGCGCACGATCTCCTCGGCCGCCTCGAGGTTGTTCCGCGTGACGGTCTCCTCGAGCGTGCCGCCCGCACCGGTGAACTTGCCGGTGTTGACGTCCACGACCGTCATGGCCTCGGTGCGGTCGATGACCAGCGAGCCGCCGGAAGGCAGCCAGACCTTGCGGTCCATGCCCTTGGCGAGCTGCTCGTCCACGCGGTGCACGTGGAACACGTCGGTGTTCTCGGCCCACTTGGACACGCGCTCGCGCAGGTCCGGGGCGAGCTCCTCGACGTAGTGCGCGATCTCGTCCCACGCGCCCTCGCCCTGCACCACGAGCGACGAGAAGTCGTCGTTGAAGATGTCACGGACCACGCGGATCGCCATGTCCGGCTCGCCCTGGAGCAGGGCCGGGGCGTTCGCCTTCTTGGCCTTGGCCTGGATGGCGTCCCACTGGCCCTGCAGGCGCTCGACGTCGGCGCGCAGCTCGTCCTCGCTCGCCCCCTCGGCAGCGGTGCGCACGATGACGCCCGCACCCTCGGGGACCACCTCGCGGAGGATCTTCTTCAGGCGCGACCGCTCGGTGTCGGGCAGCTTGCGGCTGATGCCGGTCATACCGCCGCCCGGCACGAACACCAGGTAGCGGCCGGCCAGGGTGACCTGGCTCGTGAGCCGGGCACCCTTGTGGCCGATCGGGTCCTTGGTGACCTGCACGAGCACCGAGTCGCCCGACTTCAGCGCCTGCTCGATCCGGCGCGGCTGGCCCTCAAGACCGGCCGCGTCCCAGTTGACCTCGCCCGCGTACAGCACGGCGTTGCGGCCCTTGCCGACGTCGACGAACGCGGCCTCCATGGACGGCAGCACGTTCTGCACGCGGCCCAGGTACACGTTGCCGGCCATCGACGCCTGCGACTGCTGCGAGACGTAGTGCTCCACGAGCACGCCGTCCTCCAGCACCGCGATCTGCGTGCGGCCGTCCTTCTCGCGCACGATCATCGACCGCTGCACCGACTCGCGGCGGGCCAGGAACTCGGCCTCGGTGATGATCTGGCGGCGCCGTCCGTGGTCGCGACCCTCGCGGCGACGCTGACGCTTCGCCTCGAGGCGCGTGGAGCCCTTGAGCGCGGTGACCTCGTCGCTGCGGCCCGAGTCGCTCCGGCTCGACCGGACGGCGGCGGCCTCGGCACGCTCGCCCCGGGTACCCCGGCGGCGCCGGCGACGACGGCGGCTGCCGCCCTCACCGTCGCTCTCGCCCTCGGCGTCCTGGGCCGCGTCCTCGGCGTCGCCCTCCTCCTCGTCGGCAGACGCCTGCGCGTCCTCCTCGGAGTCGTCGTCCTGGTCCTCGTCAGCGGAGTCGTCCATGTCGTCCGACCGGTTCGCGCGGCCGCCGCGGCGACCCCGTCCACCCCGACGACGACGGCGGCGCGACGGGCGCACCTCCTCGTCGTCGTACTCCTCGAAGTCCGCCGGGGCGAGCTCCTCGAGCTCGATGCCCTCGGCGGCCAGCTCGTCCTCGATCGCGCCGACCTCTTCCACGGCGGCCGCGTCGTCCTCGCTCAGCTCGGCGGCGACGAACTGCGGGGTCGCCGGGACGATCGCGTCGCGGGGCGTCTCGCCGGCGTCGTCGCCCGTGGGCTCGGCGTCCGCGTCGGTCCGCGTGCGGCTCGGCGCGATGTCCTCGGCGCTGGGCCGAGCGGCCGGCTCGGCGCTCGGGCCCGTGCGGCGCACGGCCCGGCGGGACCCGGACCTGCGCGTGCGGGGCTCCGCGGTGGTCTCCGGCTGGGCCTCGGCGCGGGCCTCTGCGGGCGCCTCGGCGACGGGCTCGGCGGCCCGGGGTGCCGGCTCGGCAGCGACCGGCTCGACGGGGCGAGCGATCGGGCGGGCGAACTGCGGCGTCAGGTCCTGCGGGCGCGGCGGCCCGGCGGGAGCCTGTGCGCGGCGCGAACGGCGCGCCGCCGACTCGTCCGGCGCCTGGAAGAGCAGCGCCGTCGTGGCGAGGCGCGGGACGCGCGTGCCCGAGGTCGTCGCGGCGGTCGACGCAGGCTGCGCGGGCGCCGCCGGCGCCTCGGCCGCGGGCGCCTCCGCGGGCTCGTCCGCCGGACGACGGCCGCGGCGCGCGCGGGTCCTCGAGGCGGGCTCGGCCGGGGCCTCCTCGGCCGACACCTCAGCTGCGGACGCCGCCAGGGCCTCCTCGACCGGCGTCGTCTCGGCGAACGGCTCCACGGCCGGCTCGGCCGAGGCGGGCTTGCGGCGCGACCGGGCGCGCTTGGGGGCGGGCTCGGCGGCCGGCTCCACGGTGTCGGCCGCTTCAGTCGCCTCGGCCTTCTTGCGGGTGCGGCGCTTCGGCGCGGCCTTCTCGGCCTGCGCGACGGGCTCCGCCGCCGGGCCGCCGGGGAGGACGATGTCGTCGAGGCTCGCGACCTCGCGGACCGGGGCCTCGCCGGTCGCCACGGGCTCCGGGAGCACGATGTCGAGCGGGGCGGGCTCCTCGGCCGCAACCTCGGGCTCGGTCGTGTCGGCCGGCTCAGGCTCGGTCGTCTCAGGCTCGGCCGCGTCGACCGGCTCGGGCACGGTGGCCTCGGGCTCGGTGCCGACGGCGACGTCGGCAGTGATTTCCGTCTCAGTCGGCGCGAGCGCCTCCGCCGGGGCGGGCTCGGCGGCGACCGGCTCGGCCGCCGTCGGCTCGGTGGCGGGCGCCGCAGCCGGCTCGGGAGCCGTGGGCGAGGACACGCCACGCGTGGCCCGACGACGAGGGCGCTTGGCGGTCGGCTCGGCGGCGGAGCCCGCGGAGGTCGCCACGGCGGCGGTGCCGGCCGTGGTCACGGGCTGGGCCTCGGCCGGGGCCGCGGAGGTGTCGGACGAACCGACGACGATGGGCTCGACGGCCGCCGTCGAGACGACGGACCGGGTGGCCCGACGACGCGGGCGCTTGGTCGGCGTCGATTCCGCCGGAGCCTCCCCACCAGTGGTGACCTGGGCGTTCGCCTCAGGTGCGTCGTGATCATCCTGTGACCCGATGGTCGAACCGGTGGTGCTGGAAGGCGTCACGTTGGGTGCTCCTGTAGCCGGCGTCCGCTCCACACCACGCGGACCGCCAAGCGGTCGGTCGTCCGGCGGATGCATCGCGGCGAAGCGACACACCTGGACGGAAGTCTCGGCTGCGGCCCTGTTCCTGCGATCTTCGCGGACGCCTGCGGCCACGTTCTGTCGTGACAGCGGCACCGCGTGCGGATCGCGGGCAGTGTTGGACTCTGCAGGCCGCGCAGGGATGTGGGCCTGCGCGGGTTCGTCCAGTATCGCACAAGAGATCGGGCCTGCCCTGCCTGAGCCGGAGCCGTGGTCCAACGTCCGGGAACATCCGTGTACAGTGCCTTGTGAAGACATTCACAAGCGACGGATTCGCCCCGCGACAACGCGCGGACCTGCCACATCAGGCCTAGCGTCCAGAGGGACAGAGCCGTTCGGAGACATCACAGGAGCCCGGAGTGGAAGCTCTCGACCTGGCACGCTGGCAGTTCGGCATCACCACCGTCTATCACTTCATCTTCGTGCCGCTCACGATCGGGCTCGCGCCCCTGGTGGCGATCATGCAGACGGCCTGGGTCCGGACGGGGAACGAGCGGTGGCTCAAGCTGACGAAGTTCTTCGGGAAGCTCTTCCTGATCAACTTCGCGCTCGGCGTCGTCACGGGCATCGTGCAGGAGTTCCAGTTCGGGATGAACTGGAGCGAGTACTCCCGGTTCGTCGGCGACGTGTTCGGCGCCCCGCTCGCCATGGAGGCCCTCGCCGCGTTCTTCGTGGAGTCGACGTTCCTCGGCCTGTGGATCTTCGGCTGGGACCGGCTGAGCAAGCGCCTGCACCTGGCCTGCATCTGGGCGGTCGCCGTCGCCGTGAACCTGTCGGCCTTCTTCATCCTGGCCGCCAACTCGTGGATGCAGCACCCGGTCGGCGCCCGGTACAACCCCGAGACCGGCCGCGCCGAGATGGAGTCCATCTGGGTGATCCTCGCCAACAACACGCTGTGGGCGGCCTTCCCGCACGCGGTGGCGGCGGCGTTCCTCACGGCCGGGACCTTCGTGGCCGGGATCGCCGCGTGGTGGATGGTGCGGCTGGCCCGGACCAAGCGGGCGGAGTCGATCGAGCTGGCCCGGAACGTGTACCGCCCCGCCGTGATCCTGGGCACCGTCGTCATGCTGGTCGCGGGCGTCGGCGTCGCGCTGACGGGCGATGCCCAGGGCAAGCTGATGTTCGAGCAGCAGCCGGGAAAGATGGCGTCGGCCGAGGCGCTGTGCGAGGGCGAGGAGGCGGCGAACTTCTCGATCCTCACGATCGGCGACCTGTCCAACTCGTGCGAGGGCGTGCGGCACATCCTGGAGGTGCCCGGCCTGGCCAGCTACCTCGGCACCGGCCACTTCTCCGGGCCGGAGAGCTTCCTGCCCGGCGTCAACGACGTGCAGGAGCAGTACTCCGAGCGGTTCGGCGAGACCGACGATGCCGGTAACCCCATCTCGTACACGCCGAACCTCGCCGTCACCTACTGGAGCTTCCGGCTCATGATCGGGTTCGCCGCCGGGTCCGTGCTGCTCGCCCTGGCCGCCCTCTGGTTCACCCGCGGCGGCCGGGTCAGCGACAACAAGTGGCTTGCCCGCATCGGGATCGCAGCGATCCCCACGCCGTTCCTCGCCTCGTCGTTCGGGTGGATCTTCACCGAGATGGGGCGCCAGCCCTGGGTGGTGGCCCCGAACCCCACGGGCATCGACCAGATCCGGCTGCTCACCATGCGCGGCGTCTCAGAGGTGGTGAGTCCCGGCATGGTGCTCACCTCGATGATCGTCTTCACCCTGCTCTACGGCGCGCTCGCCGTGATCTGGTACCGCCTCATGCACCGGTACGCGATCGAGGGCGTGCCCACGACGGTCCGCGACGAGTCGCCCGAGGCCGCGGACGACGACTCCGACCGGCCGCTCTCGTTCGCCTACTGACCCCCTGAACGACTCAGACACAGACCTAGACACAGACTGAGACAAGGACGTGACCGTGGACCTCGCACTCGTGTGGTTCTTTATCATCGCGGTCCTCTGGACCGGGTACCTCGTGCTCGAGGGGTTCGACTTCGGCGTCGGGATGCTGATGTCCCTGCTCCCCCGCGGGGACAAGGCGCACCGGGAGAAGGAGCGGCGCGTGCTGGTGAACAGCATCGGGCCGGTGTGGGACGGCAACGAGGTGTGGCTGCTCACCGCGGGCGGCGCCACCTTCGCGGCGTTCCCCGAGTGGTACGCCACCCTGTTCTCCGGCTTCTACCTGCCGCTGCTGATCATCCTGGTCGCGCTCATCGTGCGCGGCGTCGCCTTCGAGTACCGCGGCAAGATCGCCGACGCCGTCTGGGCGCGCCGCTGCGACCTCGCGATCCAGGTGGGCTCCTGGGTGCCCGCCGTGCTGTGGGGCGTGGCGTTCGCCAACCTGGTCCGCGGCGTCCAGCTGGACGAGGCGCACCAGTACGTGGGCGGTTTCTGGGCCCTGATCAACCCGTTCTCGCTGCTCGGCGGCCTGACGACGCTCGTGCTGTTCCTGCTGCACGGCTCCGTGTTCGTGGCGCTCAAGACCGACGGCGAGATCCGGGCCCGGGCGCGCAGGTTCGCCGGCGTGCTGTCGGTCGCGGCCCTGCTGGTCGCCGGCGGGTGGGCCGTCTGGGCGCAGGTCGCGTTCTCCGTCACCTGGACGTGGGCCGTCGTGGTGGTGGCCGCGCTCGCCCTGGTCGGCGTCGTGCTGACGAACCGCGTGGGGCGCGAGGGCTGGGCGTTCGGGCTCTCCGCCGTGACGATCATCGCGGCAGTGGTGCTGATCTTCGGGTCCATGTACCCCGACGTCATGCCCGGCCTGGACGGGGGCCCTTCGCTGAGCATCGCCGAGGCGTCGTCGACCCCGTACACGTTGACCGTCATGACCTGGGTGGCCGTGGTGCTCACACCGCTGGTGATCCTGTACCAGGGGTGGACGTACTGGGTGTTCCGGCGCCGGCTCACGGTGGACCACATCCCCGCTCCGGCAGGGCTGACCTGGAAGAAGATCAAGGAGTCGGCGTTCTGAACCAGGTTCAGGGCGAGCACGGGACCATGGCGTCATGAAGCCCCTCGACCCCCGTCTGCTGCAGCAGGTCCGCGCGGCCCGCTGGTACGTGGCGCTCACGGTCGGGCTCGGCGTGGCGGCGGCCGGACTGATCGTCGCGCAGGCCCTGCTCATCGCGGCCCTGCTCGCACCGGTGGTGAGCGGGGACGGCACGTCGGGGCCCGCGATGGCCTGGTCGTTCGCGGGGCTGGCGCTCGTCGTCGCAGGGCGGGCCGCCGTCGCCTGGGCGCAGGAGCGGTACGCGCTGCGCGCCGCCGCCCGGACGATCGCCGAGCTGCGGCACGCGGTGGTCGAGGCGTGGGCGCTGCGCGGGCCGCGGGCTAGCTTGGCGACAGGGGGCGGCGGGGCCGGTGGGACGACGGCGGACGGCGGGGCCGGTGTTCCGGCGTCGGGCGGCGGGGCCAGTGTTTCGGCGTCGGGCGGCGGGGCCGATGTTCCGGCGTCGGGCAATGGACGGGGCGCGAGCCCGGAGGCCGAGGTGGCGACCCTCGTGACGCGCGGGCTCGACGCGCTCGAGCCGTACCTCGTGCGCTATGTGCCGCAGCTGGTGCTGACGGCGCTGGTCACGCCCGCGCTCGTCTGCGTGGTGCTCGGCCTGGACTGGGTCTCAGCGGTGATCGTGATCGTGACGCTGCCGCTCGTACCCGTGTTCATGGTGCTCGTGGGGCGGCTCACCGCGGGGACTTCCGAGCGGCGGCTCGCCACGGTGGAACGGCTCGGCGCCCAGGTGCTCGACCTGGTCGCCGGGCTGCCGACGCTGCGGGCCTTCGGGCGGTCGTTCGGGCAGGGCGAGCGGGTGCGCGCGCTGGGCGAGGCCTCCAGCAGGGCCACGATGGGGACGCTGCGGATCGCGTTCCTCTCCTCGATGGTGCTCGAGCTGCTGACGACACTGTCGGTGGCGATCGTCGCCGTCGGGGTGGGGCTGCGGCTCGTCGAGGGCGCCATCCTGCTGCAGCCCGCGATCGCTGTGCTCGTGCTGGCGCCTGAGGTTTATCTGCCGCTGCGGCGGGTCGGGGCCGAGTTTCATGCTTCCGTCGATGGGGTGGCGGCTGCTTCGAAAGCGTTCGCGGTGCTTGGTTCCGTCCGGTCGGAGGGTTTGGCGGACGCGAACCCTCCGATGGATGGGGCTGGCGGTGCTCTCGTGCTGGAGGGGGTGTCCGTGCGAGCTGGTGGGCGTGGGGTGCTGGCGCCGGCCGGGCTGTCTGCGCGGATATCGCTCGGAACCGGTGAGGCCGGGGGTGGGCGGGTTGTCGCGCTGCGGGGGCCCAGCGGGTCGGGCAAGTCGACGGCAGTGCTGGCGATTCTGGGGCTGTTGACGCCTGACGCCGGGCGGGTCGGGCTGGTGCCGCGCGGTTCCCTCGACGACGGCGCTCTGCACGACCTGGCCGACGTGTCCGCAGCGGGGCTCGCGGGCTGGTGGGCGGGGCTCACGTGGGTTCCGCAGCGACCGACGCTCCCGCCGGGGCGGCTGCGCGACGTCGTGCTGGACGGTGTCTCAGAACCGGACTCTGACTCGGACTCCGAGCGGGCGCTTGTCTCGGCGGCGCGGCTTACTGGGTTGGACGCCGTCGTCGAGGCGCTGCCCGAGGGCTGGGACACGCGGGTCGGGCTGGGTGGCGTGGGGCTGTCCGTGGGGCAGCGCCAGCGCGTCGCGCTCACGTCCGCCCTGCTCGACGACGCCGCGACCAAGCCGCTCGTGATCCTCGACGAGCCGACGGCGCATCTCGACGCACGCGGTGAGCAGGCGGTGCTCGACACCGTCCGGGCCTGGCGTGATGCCGGCCGGACCGTGCTGGTCGTCGCGCACCGGGCGTCGCTGCTCGGGCTCGCGGACCAGGTGGTCGACGTCCGCGCTGCGCCGGATCCTGCGGCGGGTCCGACAGAGGATCCGGACGCCGGGCTTGCTGCCGGATCGGCTGCCGGACCTGTGACGGGGCCTGTTGCCCGGCCTGACGCCGGACCCATGACCGGAACTGTTGCCCGGCCTGCTGCCGGACCTGTTGCCGGACCTGTTGCCCGGCCTGACGCCGGACCCATGACCGGACCTGATGCCCGGCCTGACGCCCGACCCATGACCGGACCTGATGCCCGGCCTGACGCCCGACCCGTGACCGGGCCCGTGACGGATCGGGAGGCACGATGAACGCCTCCCTCGCCCAGGGCTCGGCCCGCTCGACGCTCTCGGCGCGGGACGCGCGCCACGATCCGCTGCGGCGCATCCTGCCGATGCTGGAGGTCCGGCCGGGCAAGGTCGCGGCCGCGATCGGGCTCGGCGTCCTGGCGCTGGCCTGCGCGATCGGGCTCGCGGCGGTCGCCGCCTGGCTCATCGCGCGGGCGTCGCAGATGCCGCCGGTGCTCACGCTCTCGGTGGCCGTGGTCTCGGTGCGGGCGTTCGGGATCGGACGCGGCGTGCTGCGCTACTGCGAGCGCCTCGCGTCGCACGACGTCGCCCTGCGCGGCATGGCGGCCCTGCGCGCCAACCTGTACGAGCGGCTCGCCGCAGACGACCGGCCGGTCACGGTGAAACGCGGCGAGCTCCTGGCGCGGATCGGCCAGGACGTCGACGACGTCGGCGACGTAGTGGTCCGCGCGATAGTGCCCGCGGGTGTCGCGGTGGTGACGTCGCTCGGTTCGGTGATCCTGCTGGGCGTGCTCCTGCCGGCCGCGGGCGTGGCGCTGGCGTTCTGCCTGGCGCTCGCCGGGATCGTGACGCCGTGGCTCGCAGCGCGTGCGGCGGCCCGGACCGAGGCGCGAGGGGCCGCCGCGCGCGGCGAGGTGACCGCGCTGTCCCTGGAGATCCTGGAGGAGTCGGCGCCGCTGCGCGTCGCTGGACGGTTCGACGCACGGCTGGCCGACCTGGACGGCGCGGACGCGCGCCTGTCCGCCGTCGCCGACGACGGCGCCCGCACCTCCGGGCTCGCCGCCGCCCTGGGGGCGCTGGCCCAGGGACTCGCGGTGCTCGCCGCGCTGGCGCTCGGTATCCCGGCGGCGGTGGCGGGCTCGCTGTCCGTTGAGGCGCTGTCCGTTGTCGTGCTGACGCCGCTCGCCGTGTTCGAGGCGACCGCGGGACTCCCCGCGGCGGCGGTCCAGCTGCACCGGTCACGCGAGGCGGCGCGGCGGCTGCTGGCGCTGCTGCGCGAGGATCTTCCGGCCGCACACGCGCCGGAGCGCTCGTCGGGCCACGTGTCAGACGCACGAGTCACCGAACCGACCTCGGGTTCCGGCGAGTCAGGAACGGCGAGCGCGGGCACGGCCGGGACGTCCGGTGCAGCGGGCGCAGCAGAGCCAGCCGGCACAGCACGCACAGCGGGCACAGCAGGCACAGCACCGACAGCGGGGGCAGCGGGGGCAGCGGGGGCAGCGGGGGCAGCAGGCACAGCGGGGGCAGCAGGGCCAGCCGCCACAGCACGGGCAACAGGGCCAGCAGGGGCCGACGGCGGCGCGCTGCTCGTGCTCGATGACGTCGCCGCCGGCTGGCCCGACGCCGACGGCCTGCCGCGCACCGCCCTCGAGGGCGTGTCCCTCACGCTGCGGCCGGGGTCGGTAGTCGCGCTGGCCGGGCCGTCCGGCGTCGGGAAGACGACGCTGCTTATGACGGCGGCCGGGCTGATCCCACCGGTGGGCGGCGCGGTGTGGTCGGCAGAAAGGCAGAAGGTCGGCCACCGATCTTCTGACGAGCTACCGACCACGCGCCCGGATGCGCTGTTCGTCGCCGAGGACGGGCATGTCTTCGACACCACTGTGCTGGAGAACCTGCGGGTCGCGCGCGGTGACGTCACGCCCGAAGAGGCCCGGACCGCCCTCGGCGCCGTCGGGCTGGGGGCGTGGCTCGCCGCCCTGCCGGAGGGCCTGGACACCGTGGTCGGCACCGACGCGGCGGCGGTCTCGGGCGGCGAGCGCCGTCGGCTCCTGATCGCCCGGGCGTTCCTGTCCCCGGCGCGCGTGCTGCTCGTGGACGAACCCGCCGAGCACCTCGACGGTGACACGGCAGACGCGCTGGTGCGCGCGGTCGCCGGCCACGCCCGCGAGACCGGCCGGGCCGTGCTGCTGGCGACCCACCGCCTCACACCGCTGGCGGCCGCAGACGAGGTCCTCCTCCTGGCGGACGGCGCCCACCAGGCGCCCGGCGCTCCGGCGAGGGTCACTGCCCGCGGCAGTCACGAGCACCTGCTCGCCACCGACCCGGGCTACGCCTGGTCGGCTGCCCAGGAAAGCGTCGAGCCGACGCTCTCCTGGTAGTCGGCGCTCCCCTGCGAGGTCGGCAGTTGGCATCGAGGTCGGCTCAGGCCTGTACCGATCTCGATGCCAACTGCCGACTCCAGGGTGCGAACTGCCGACCTCGCGGAGGTGTGAGCGCGGTTAGCGGGCCAGCACCGCCATGGCCGCCGCGCGGCCCGGGATGCCGCTCACTCCCCCGCCTCGGCGCGCGCCCGCGCCTGCCAGCAGCACCCGCGGGTGGTCGGTCTCGACGCCCCAGCGGCCGGCGTCGGCGTCGGACTCGGCGAACGGCCAGGTCAGGTCGCGGTGGAAGATGTGCCCGCCCGGCAGCCCGACGTCGCCCTCCAGGTCGACGGGGGTGCGCACCTCCAGGCAGGGCGCGCCGTCGGCGTCGAGGGCGAGCACGTCCTCGATGGGCTCGGCCAGCACGGAGTTCAGGGACGCGAGGGTGGCCCTCAGGGCCTGCTCGCGGGCGCCGTCGGGGTCCGCGCGGAAGAGCCGCGTCGGCATGTGCAGCCCGAACAGGGTGATGGTCTGCGCCTCGGTCGAGGCGAGCGACGGGCCGAGGATCGTCCGGTCGGACAGCGTGTGGCAGTAGATCTCGCTCGGCGGCAGGTCGGGGATGCGCCCGGCGGCGGCCTGCGCGTACGCGTCCTGGAGCTGGGTCAGGGACTCGTTGACGTGCAGCGTCCCGCTGAACGCGGCGACGGGGTCGACGTCGTCACGCAGCCGGGGCAGGCGCTTCAGCAGCATGTTCACCTTGAGCTGGGCGCCCTCGGGGTACGACGCCGGGAGCTCGCCCTCGGCGTTCGGCGCACCGTCCGGCGTGCCCGGACCGGGGCCGCCACCGAGATCGGCGGTTCGGCCGACATCGCTGCCGAGGCCCACGCCGCGGCCCCCGCCGGCGCCGGCCAGCAGCCGGTCCAGCTCGGTCGGCGCGCACCCCGCGAGCACGTGCCCGGCGGTCACGCCCTGGGTGCGCCCGTCGGCGTCGGTCCAGGCGACCTCCACGCCGGAGACGCCCGGGTCCACTGCGGTGACGGTGGCGGAGGTGACGATGGTCGCGCCGGCGGCCACGGCGGCGTCGTGCAGGGCGCCCGAGACTGTGCCCATGCCGCCCACCGGCACGTCCCAGTCTCCGGTCCCGTTGCCGATGACGTGGTAGAGGAAGCAGCGGTTCTGCCGCAGGGACGGCTCGTCGACGTCGGCGAACGTGCCGATCAGGCCGTCGGTGGCGGCGACGCCGCGCACGACGTCGTCGGCGAAGGTGCGGCGCAGGACCTCACCGAGGGGCTCCTCGAAGAGCGCGCGCCAGGCATCCTCGCCCACGCCGTCGGCCACGAGGTCCCGGACCGCGGAGCGCGGGAGCAGGGGCTCGGTGAGCGTGGGCGCCAGACGGCGGGCCACCTCCGCGGTCATCGCGTAGAAGCGGCCCCAGGCCTCGAAGTCCGCGTCGGAGCCGGTGAGGCGGCGGAACGAGGCGCGCGTGGCGGCGTCGTCCTGGGTGTCGACGAGGAGGCCGCCGTCGGCCACGGGCGTGTACGAGGAGAAGCGGCGGCGCTTGAGCGTGATCGGAAGCGCGAGCTCGTCGACCACCCGGCGCGGCAGGAGCGAGACGAGGTAGGAGTAGCGCGACAGCCGCGCGTCCACGCCGGCGAAGGGCCGGGCCGAGACGGCCGCGCCGCCGACGTGGTCCGCACGCTCCAGGACGAGGACGGAGCGGCCGCCGCGGGCCGCGTAGGCCGCTGCGGTGAGGCCGTTGTGACCGGCACCCACGATGACGACGTCGTACCGGGCGCGCGTGGAATCAGGCATGCACGCCATGGTGGCACGGGGCAGCGATTGCCAAGAACGTTCCATCACAGGACGGTATGTGACCCAATCGTGACTTTTACGCGGAAGGCCGGTACGGTCGTGACACCTCGCCAGCAACGGCGGGGTCCAGGTCCGGACGCCGAGCCCTGTCACCGGACCTGAGCAGCTACGTCGTGACAGGGGCGGGGGAACCAGGTAAGCCGGGCACGCGAGTGTCCTTGGGGTGAAGCCTCCTTGTGAGGCCGGGTGATCGCTCTCCCCATCCGAACCCGACAGCTCACTTCGTAGGCGTCCGAGGAGATCACTGGTGACCGTACTCACCGACCGCACCCACGACTGGGCGGACGACCAGACAGACCGCCCAAGCAACCGGGGGCGGCACCGCGCCGAAGGCCCCGCACTCACCCCCTTCACCGCCCTGACCCAGACCGCAGCCGAGAATGCCGCCCGTACCGGCGCCATCGCGGTCGTCACGTCCGGCATGCTCGCGTCGGTCTTCACCCAGACCGCCCACACCGCGCCCGCCGAGACGCAAACCCAGGCCACGCTCGCCAACGCCACACCGGTGAGCAACACGGTCGACACCACTACCCGTGCAGGCCTGGCCGAGAACCTCGTGACCAAGGTCAAGGTCAACCAGGACGCCGACTTCTGGGCCGAGCGCGGACGAGTGTCCGTGACGCCGTACGCCGAGACCGAGGCCGGCATCGCCGAGGCCAAGGCGAAGGCAGAGGCCGAGGCTCGCGCCAAGGCCGAAGCCGAGGCCAAGGCACAGGCCGAAGCGGAGGCTGCCGCAGCCGCCGAGGCCGCGGCCGAGGCCGCAGCGGAAGCCGAGGCCGCAGCGGAGGCGGAAGCCGCCGCAGCCGCGGAGACCTCCGCGGAGGCCGCCGACCTCGGCCAGCAGGCAGTCAACCTCGCCCTCGAGTACGTGGGCATCCCCTACGTGTACGGGGGCTCCTCCCCCAGCGAGGGCTTCGACTGCTCCGGCCTGATCAACTACGTCTACGCCCAGCTCGGCGTCGACCTCCCGCGCAGCTCCAGCGAGATGGCGACCGTCGGCTACCAGGTCTCCGCCGCGAACGCCCAGCCGGGCGACATCGTGTGGACGTCCGGCCACGTCTCGCTCTACGCGGGCGACGGCATGGTCGTCGAGGCCCAGCAGGAGGGTGTCCCGGTGCAGTACACCGAGATGTGGCAGACGAACCCGGTGTTCATCCGGGTGACGGGCTGAGGCTTCCCCCAGCCGGCCCGACCTGCCCGTCCCCGGGCACGGGGTGTGCGCCCAGCAGCGCGACGCACCCCGTGCTCGGTGGACCGGCCATGTCCGGTAACGTCCCCGGCGTGAAGATCCTCGTACCGGACGTGCCGTTCGACCTCGACTTCCCGTCTCTGCTGCCCGACGCCGGAGCCTCCTTCGGGCCCGGCGGCACCGACACCGTCGTCGCCTACACGATGAACGAGCCGGTCCCCGAGGAGCACACCGACGCCGAGGCGCTGATCACCTGGGCCAACCCGCCCAAGCTGCTCGCCGACGCCGCCCGCCGGCTCACGAAGCTGCGCTGGGTGCAGACCCTGTCCGCGGGGCCCGACGTCGCGCTGCGCGCCGGGTTCGGGCCCGACGTCGTCATCTCCTCCGGCCAGTCCCTGCACGACGACACCGTCACCGAGCACGCCCTGGCCCTGATCCTGGCGACGGTCCGGCGGATCGACGTCTCCCTCGCCGCGCAGCGGGAGCACCACTGGGCCAAGGAGATCGCGTTCGCCCAGGCGGACCCGGTCACCGGCCCCGAGTACACGCTCGACGGCGCGCGCGTGACGATCTGGGGCTTCGGGTCGATCGCCCTGCGGCTGGCGCCCCTGCTGACCGCGCTCGGCGCGCAGGTCACGGGCGTCGCCTCGCGCGCGGGCGAACGCTCCGGGTACGCCGTGGTGGACGCCGGCGGCCTCGACGCGCTGCTGGCCGAGACCGACCTGCTCGTCTCGCTGCTGCCGGCCGTGCCCGCGACCCGGCACGCCCTTGATGCCCGCCTGCTGAGCCTGCTGCCGCCGGCCGCGCGCTTCGTCAACGTCGGCCGGGGGGCGACCGTGGACGAGGCGGCGCTCATCGACGCCCTTCGTACCGGGCGACTCGCCGGCGCCGCGCTCGACGTCATGGAGACCGAGCCGCTGCCCGAGGACTCGCCGCTGTGGGACGTGCCGAACCTGATCCTGACGCCGCACGTGGCGGGCGGGCGGCCCCGCGGCGCGGCGCGGTTCCTGGCCGAGCAGCTGACGGCCTGGCGCGCCGGCGGCGAGCTCCGCAACGTCACCGCACGGTAGGACGGCACGAGACGGCCGAACCTGTCACGTGCTGACGGTTGCCCAACCGGGGGTTACGAGTCCACCGACGGGCCGATGGACTCGTAACCCCCGGTTGGGGCCATCAGAGGACCCGACGCCCAGCCGGCGGTCAGAGGCCGCGCGGGCGGGGCTGGCAGACCGGGCAGCTGAACGAGGAACGGTTCATGAACGCGTCGCGGCGCACCAGTGCGCCGCAGCGCCGGCACTCCTCGTTCTCGCGCCCGTACACCGCCAGCGACCGGTCGAAGTATCCCGACTGCCCGTTCACGTTGACGTACAGCTCGTCGAAGCTCGTGCCGCCCTGGGCGAGTGCCTCGCGCATGACCTCGGCCGCCGACTCCAGCACGCGGCGCACGTCCGCGGCCCTCAGCTTGTCGGTCGCCCGGGCCCAGTGCACCTTGGCCCGCCACAGCGCCTCGTCGGCGTAGATGTTGCCCACGCCGGACACTACGGTCTGGTCCAGGAGCGCCCGCTTCACCTGGGTCCGACGGCGGCGCACCCGCCGCACGAGATCGTCCAGGTCGAGGCTCGGGTCGAGCAGGTCACGGGCGATGTGCGCCACGGGTTCCGGCAGCACCGGCAGGTCCGAGCCGTGCCCGGCGGGAAGTGCGCCGCCGTCGGGCACCAGGTCGTGGACGCTCAGGTGCCCGAACGTCCGCTGGTCCACGAAGTCGAGGTATCGCGCGCCGGACGGCGCGCCGTCCAGATGCAGGCGGACACGCAGGTGCGGGTGCTGCCAGTTGTCCCCAGGGTCCGCTTCCGCACCGCGCACCAGCAGCTGCCCCGACATGCCCAGGTGCGCCAGGAGCGCCGCCGCAGGGCGGTACTCGACTGGCTCGGCCGTCGGAGCGGACTCTGCTGGCGAGGAGGGCTCGGCCACCGGCGCAGGCTCTGCCGGCGTAGAGGACCTGGCGGCCCGAGCGGACTCGGCCGCGGGAGCAGGCTCGGGCAGTGAGGAGGGCTCCGCGAGCGGCAGCCAGAGGAACTTGCCGCGGCGCACCGCGGCCGTCAGGCGTCGGCCGGTGAGCTGGTCACGGAACGAGTCCGGACCGCCGTCGTGCCGCCGGACGCTGTACTCGCGGAACACCTCGACGTCGCGCACCACTGCGCCGACGACGAGGCGGTCGAGACCGTCCCGGACGGTCTCGACCTCGGGAAGCTCAGGCACCGGAGGCCGGGGTCTTGCTCCCGGAGGCGTTCCCGGAGCCGCTCCCCGGCGCGGCCGCGTCGCCGTCCCCGGCCTTGGGCAGCGGGAACTTCTCCAGCAGGGCCCGGTAGGTCTCCTCGGCGGCGCCCTGCTCGGCATGCTTCTTCGCGCTGCCGGAGCCGGAGCCGTAGGTGACGCCGTCGATCACGACCGTCGAGTGGAAGATCCGCGCGTGCTCGGGACCCTCGAACGTGGCGACGTAGTCGGGTGAGCCCAGGCCGCGCTCGGCGGAGGCCTCCTGAAGCGACGTCTTCCAGTCCAGCCCTGCGCCCAGGCCGGCGGCGACGTCGAGCGTCGAGTCCACGAGCCGGTGCACCAGCGCGCGGGAGGTCTCCAGACCGTGCGACAGGTAGGTCGCGCCGATCAGGGCCTCGACCGTGTCGGACAGGATCGAGTCCTTCTCGAAGCCGCGCGTGCGGATCTCGCCCTTGCCGAGCAGCACGTACTTGCCCAGGCCGAGGGTGCGCGCGATCGCGGCGAGCGCTCGCTGCGACACCGTCGCGGCGCGCATGCGCGCCAGGTCGCCCTCCGACTGGTCCGGGTGACGCCGGTACAGCGCCTCGGTGACCACCAGCCCCAGCACCGTGTCGCCCAGGAACTCCAGACGCTCGTTGGTGGGGATGCCCCCGGCCTCGTGCGCGAACGACCGGTGGGTCAGTGCCAGCACAAGAAGCTCGGGGTCCAGATGGACCCCGAGCTTCTCGAGCAGCGCGGTAGGTTCCGGCCTCGCCGGCGACGTCCCGCCCTTGGCCACGTCAGCCCGCGTGAACGGTCTTCAGGGCGTCGCGGTACGTGCGGCCCTTGTAGGTGCCGCACGTCGGGCACGCCGTGTGCGGCAGCTTGTTGCCCTGGCACTGCGGGCAAGTGGTGAGGGTCGCTGCGGTGGTCTTCCACTGCGAGCGACGCGCACGGGTGTTGCTGCGCGACATCTTGCGCTTCGGAACAGCCACGGCTAGCTCTCTTTCGTCTCGTCCGACACGCTCGTAGATTCGAGCATGCTCTGTAGCGCCGACCAGCGAGGGTCGACTACGTCATGGTGATGACCGGGGTCGTCAGCCAGGCGGGCTCCGCACTCGGAGCACAGGCCCGGGCAGTCCTCCCGGCACAGCGGTTGAAATGGTAGTGCAGTCACGACCGAATCCCGAAGCGAAGGCTCCAGGTCGGCCATGTCGTCCTCGTTCAGGACTGACTCTTCGTCCTCTACGTCGTCGTCCCCCGCCTTGGCCGACGCAGCGGCCTTCTCGGGGTAGGCGAACAGCTCGGTGACGTCGACCGTGAGCTCACGGGTGATGTCGTCGAGGCAGCGGCTGCACTCGCCCTTGGCCGTGCCGCGGACCGTGCCGGAGACCAGCACGCCCTCCATCACGGATTCGAGCCGCAGGTCCAGCTCCAGGTCAGAGCCTTCCGGGATACCGATCACGGCGGTGCCGAGGTCCGACGGCGCCTGCACGGTCATGCTGTGCGTACGCATCGATCCGGCACGCCGAGAGAGCTCGTGCGTGTCGAGCACGAGCGGCGAGTTCGGTTCGCGGGAAATAGCAGGCTCCGATGAGGGCAGTATCCAACAGGGGCAGCGCCCGAGTGGACGATGAAGGGGGGTGGACCGGCGCATAACCTCACGCCACGGACCAAAGGCCAATCCTACGACATGGATCGGGCCTCACGCGCGCCCGTGGCGAGTGAGAGGCCTCACGAGCCGGTGGGCAGCTGCCCCAGTGCGGACCGCAGGGCCTCCGTGACCCCCGCCGGAACCAGGTCGTCGACCGGGCCGCCGTGCCGTGCGATGTCCTTGACCAGCGACGACGCTATGTGCGCGTACCGCTGGTCGCCCGGCAGGAAGATCGTCTCGACGCCCGACAGGTGCCGGTTCATGAGCGCCATGGGCTGCTCGGCATCGAAGTCCGCGCCCCCACGCAGGCCCTTCACGACGGCGACCGCGCCGGCCTCCCGGCAGAAGTCCACCAGCAGTCCCGGCACGACGGCGACGTGCACGCGCGCCATCGTGGGCTCGGTCTGCGCGGCGCCGAACACGGCCGCGCGGACGAGCTCCGCGCGCGTCTCCAGGTCGAGCAGGCCGGACTTGCCGGGGTTCTTGGCGACGCCGACGATGACGTCGTCGAACATGGTGGCAGCGCGGCGCACCACGTCGAGGTGGCCGAGAGTGATGGGATCGAACGACCCGGGGCAGACGACGGTGGTCACGCGTCCACGCTATCCGACGGTCGTATGTCCGTCGGGCCAGTGTCCGACGGGCCAGTGTCCGACGGCCCTGTGTCCGACGGCCCTGTGTCTGACGGCCCTGTGTCTGACGGCCCTGTGTCTGACGGCCCTGTGTCGATCGACTCCGCGTCCGTCGGCTCCGCGTAGTAGACCGCCGTCTCCCCGTAGTCCTTGCGCGCGAACGCGGCCAGGCCGTCCGGCCAGGCCGGCTCGGGGGTGCGGGTCGAGCGCTCGACGACCACGACGGCGCCGTCGGCCAGCACGCCCGGCGCGGCCAGGTGCGTCAGGACGACCGCGAGCGCGTCCTCGGCGAGGTCGTAGGGCGGGTCGAGGAAGACGAGGTCCAGCGCTCCCACGGTGCGTGACGCCGCGCCTGGGTCCGACGCCGCGCGTGAACCCGACGTGGCGCCTGAGGCTGGCGCCGCCCCCGGCCGCGCGCCCGCCAGCGCCGCCGCGAACCGCTCTGCGGTCTCCGTGGCGACGCGCACCGCGGTCAGCCCGAGCGCGGCGACGTTCTTGCGCGCGACGTCGGCCGCGGGGCGCGCGCTGTCCACGAGGGTCACCGACGCCGCACCACGACTGGCGGCCTCCAGCCCGAGCGCGCCGGAGCCGGCGTAGAGGTCGAGCACGCGGGCGCCGTCGAGCACGCCGAGGTGCTCCAGGCGGGAGAAGATCGCCTCGCGGACGCGGTCGCTCGTGGGGCGGGTGCCCTTGGGTGGCACCGCGATGGTGCGGCCGCCAAGGGAGCCCGCGACGATCCTGGTCACGCCCGCGAGCGTAACGGACAACGCCACACCGCCCCCCTCCACCTGACCCCCCCCGCCGACTGCATAGCTGGTCGGCGCCCATTCGTCGACTGCAGACTTGGTTGCGGTTTGAGGGCCCCTAGCCGCAGCAAAGTCTGCAGTGGGCGCTCACGACCGTGACCAGGTCTGCAGTCGAGCAGCCTTGGGCTACGACCAGGGCGTGTCCACGTGGGCTATTACCGGAAGGTGGTCGCTGGCCGTCCGGCCCAGGGCCCGTACATCCGTCACCGTGGCGCCGCGCGCGAGGACGTGGTCGATCTGCGCCACCGGGAAGACCGCCGGGTAGGTGAACTCGAAGCCGGTGGTCGGCGCGGTGACGAGGTTGGTCAGCGGCGCGATCGCGTCGTCGGCCAGGACTGCGTTCAGGTCCCCCGAGACGATGACGGTCTCGTTCTTCTCGGCGTTGACCGCGTCCGCCAGCTGCTGCGCGCTCGCGTTGCGCAGCTCAGTCTCGAAGCCGCCTGGCCCGAACCGGACGGACGGCAGGTGTGCCACGTACAACGCGGCGGCAGCGTCGTCGCGCTGGATCACCACGCGCAGGCCGCGGTCCCACGAGGCGTCGATGCCCTCCGGCCGGATGTCCACGGCCCGCGCCCCCTTGAGCGGGTACTTCGACCAGACGCCGACGGTGCCCTGCGTCTCGTGATGCGGCAGGGTCTCGCCGAACGCCTGCGTGAACTGCTCCGCCGTCGCGTCGGACACCTCGGTGAGCGTCACGACATCCGGCTCGGCGGCGAGCAGCACCTCCGCGGTGCCCGCGATGTCGGTGTTGGTGTCGCTGACGTTGTGCTGCACCACGGTCAGGTCGCCCGGATCCGTCTCCACCTGGCGCACCTGCGGCAGGAAGACCCAGATCCAAGCGGCCAGCGGCAGCAGGACGGCAAGAACCGCGAGGGCAGACCGCCTCAGCAGCGCCGCGAGGACCCCGAGCGGCACCGCGAGGCCGAGCCATGGCAGGAACGACTGGACGAGGCTGCCAAGGTTTCCCCAGCGGTTCGGCACGAATTCGTTGGCCACGAGCAATACGGCGGCCACGACGGAGCCAAGTGCCAGCAGCCTCCCGCGCTGCCAGGCGGTCTTCGCGGGCCTGCCGGTGTGGATCGCATGCCTCGCGTCGACCGTCATTGGCGGGGACTCTATCGGCTGTGTGTTTCAGGCGTAAGAGGCTCCGTCGGTGCCCACCGACGGAGCCTCCATGGAACGGGCCATCCCTTTCACCCGTGGAATTTCACCCTGCTGAGGATCGACCCGCAGGTCACGCGCGCTCCAGGAACTCCTCCTGGTCCTCGTCGAGCTGGGCGCGGATCGCGTTGGCGAGCTCCGGGAACTCCGTCAGGTCGGGGGACGCGCTCACGACGTCGGCTGCCGCGGTGCGTGCCTCCTCGATGAGGCCGGCGTCCTTGACCACCCTGAGCAGGCGCAGCGAGCTGGCCCGGCCGGACTGCGCGGCGCCGAGCACGTCGCCCTCGCTGCGCAGCTCGAGGTCGAGGTTCGCGAGCTTGAAGCCGTCGGTGGTCTGGGTCATGGCCTCCAGCCGGGCGTAGGCGGGTGAGCCGGGCTCGGCGTCGGACACCAGGAGGCACAGGCCCGGGTCGGTGCCACGCCCTACCCGCCCGCGCAGCTGGTGCAGCTGGGAGATGCCGAAGCGGTCGGCGTCGAAGATCACCATGGCGGTGGCCTCGGGGACGTCCACACCCACCTCGACCACCGTGGTGGAGACCAGCACGGGCGCCTCGCCCGAGGCGAACCGGGCCATGGCCGCGTCCTTCTGGTCGGGCGGCATCTGCCCGTGCAGGACGCCGATCTCGACGCCCGCCAGCTCGGGCCGCGAGCGCAGCTCCTCGACCACCTCGAGCACGGCGCGCAACGGCGGGCGGTCCGCCGCGCCCTCGGCGCCCGGGCCGGACGGGTCCAGGAACTCCGGCACGTCGTCGAAGTCCCTGGTCGTGGCCGTGCCCTTTGCTCCGGTGCCCTTAAGACCGCCGGGGCCCGCGGCCGGCTCCTCGTCCGGGTGGATCCGCGCGCAGACGACGTAGGCGCGGCGGCCGGCGTCGACCTCCTCGCGTACGCGGGCCCAGGTGCGGTCGGTCCAGCGGACGTTCCCCGCGGGGACCGCGACGGTGGTGATGCCAGCGCGCCCGGCAGGCACCTCCGTGAGGGACGACGTCTCGAGGTCGCCGAAGACCGTCATCGCGACCGTGCGCGGGATGGGCGTGGCGGTCATGACCAGGAGGTGCGGCGACACGCGCCCCTTGGCGCGCAGCGCGTCCCGCTGCTCGACGCCGAACCGGTGCTGCTCGTCCACGACGACCAGGCCCAGGTCGGCGAACTGCACGTGCTCCGACAGCAGCGCGTGCGTGCCGACCACGATCCCGGCCTCGCCGCTCGCGGCCTGCAGCAGGGCCTCCTTGCGGGCCTTCGCGCCGAGCGAGCCGGTCAGCAGCGCCACCCGGGTGCTCGCACCCGTGCGCTCCGCCCCGAACAGCGTGCCGCCGTCGGCCATCGGGCCCAGCAGGGCGCGCAGAGTCCTGGCGTGCTGCGCGGCGAGCACCTCGGTGGGAGCGAGCAGCGCGGCCTGGCCGCCGGCGTCGACCACCTGGAGCATGGCCCGCAGCGCGACCACCGTCTTGCCGCTGCCGACCTCGCCCTGCAGCAGCCGGTGCATCGGGCGGGGGCTGGCGAGCTCGGCCGCTATCTCGTCGCCCACCTGGCGCTGGCCGTCGGTGAGCGTGAACGGGAGGGACGCGTCGAAGTCCGCGAGAATGCTCGGCTTCCCCTCGGGCAGCGGAGGCCGGGCGGTGGCGTCCTCGGCCGCGGTGCGGGCGCGGCGCTGCGCGAGCGCGGCCTGGAGCACGAACGCCTCCTCGAACCGCATCCGGTGCCGGGCCTGGTACGCCTCCTGCAGCGTCGCCGGCCGGTGCAGGCTGCGCAGCGCGGCGGCCCGGCCGGGCAGGCCCTGGCGCTGCCTTACATCGGAGGGCACCGGGTCCGGCACGTCGTCGTCGGCCAGCGTGTCGAGGACTACGCGCAGCGCGCCCTGGACCTTCCAGCTCGGGATGCCCGCGGCGGCCGGGTAGATCGGGATGGGCTTGGTCGCGTGCTCCAGCAGCGCCTCGTCGCTGTCGAGGTCGGACTCCTCCCCCATCAGCGTGAAGTCCGGGTGCGTGAGCTGCCGCGTCCCTCTGTACAGGCCGACGGTGCCCGTGAACAGGCCCTTCGCCCCCGGGACCAGGCGCTTCTCGTGGTTGTAGAGCGAGCCGCGGTGCTTGCCGAAGAAGGTGAGCGACAGCCGGCTGCTCCCGTCCGTCACCACCGCCTCCATGAGCGCGCCGTTGCGGTTGCGCATCGGCCGGACGGTCGCCTGCTCCACGCGGGCCAGGATCGTCACGTGCTCGCCCACCTGCAGCGCCGCGATGTCCGAGAGCGCGCCCGGGTCGGCGTACCGGCGCGGGTAGTGGCCCAGCAGGTCGCCGACGGTGGCCAGCCCGAGCTTGCCCAGCGCGGTAGCCGTCCGCTTGTCGAAGGCCCGCTCCAGCCGCTCGTCCACTCGCTCGGTCATGCGTCCCCCTCCAGGCCGTGCCCCTCCAGACCGTCCTCGCCCAGACCCTGGCCGACGCCGGACTCCGTGCCCAGCCACACCCCGTCGCCAGGACGTCCGGTCGCCAGGACGACGAGCTCCGCGTCGGGCGCGCGCTCCGCGAGGACCGCGGCGAGCCGCTCCGGCAGGCCGTCAGGAACGTCGGCGTCGAGCAGCGCCGTCGCCACGGTGGTCTCGGGGCCGGCCGCCGCTCGCAGCGCGTCGATCGCATCGGAGCCCCGCACGGCCACCACCCCCAGCCCGGCGAGCGCCTCGTCCACTATGGCGCGCGCATCGACGGGGTCCGGGCCACCGGACAGGTCCGGCAGGCCGATCGGCAGCAGCGTGCCCAGGGCGGCGAGCGCCACTACCGCATGCACGTCGGTCGGCGTCGGCACCGTGATCATCTCGTCGACGTCGAGGTGCTCCTCGGCCCCGGCCGTCACGTCCGGCGCCCCCAGGAGCAGCACCCGGCGGGCTCCGGTCGACGCGGCGGCGCGGCCGACGTCGTCGGGGGTCAGGGCCTCCACGGTGCTGTCGACCCCACCCGTGAGGAGCACGACGGCGCCCGCGTGCGCCAGCTCCGCGGCCAGCCCGGGGGCCGACGTCGCCGCCACGACGCCCCACTCGTGCTGACCGGCCGCCGCCAGGTGCCGCACGTACACCTGGGCAAGGGATCCCGCGCGCGCCGCGGACGCCGCGATCGCGAGCGCCTGGTCGAGGTGGTCGGTGTGCACGTGGGCCTGCCAGACGGCCGCCCCGGTGCCGGCGTCCCCACCGACCACGACCACCGAGTCGCCGACCTCGGCGAGCGAGCCCCGCAACCGGGCCGCGACGGTCTCCGACGCCTCCCCGGGCGGCCCGGTGAGCACGAACATGAGCTCGAGCGCACCCGCGCCGGCGTCGGCATCGTGCGGCTCGATGCCGGACGCCTCGGGTACCGGCGCCGCGGACGCGACAGGACCCGGAGCGCTCGGCAGCGCACCGGCGTCGAGGAGCTGGTCCAGGTTCACGGCATCCATGGTGCCGCCCACCACTGACACTCCGCCCGCTGCGGGCCCACTCCCGGCCGGCCCGCTCGCCGCGCCACCCGCCGCCTCCGCCTCGGCCGCCGCGACGACGAGCGCGTCGAGCACGAGGACCAGCCCCAGCGCTCCGGCATCGAGCACGCCCGCCGTGCGCAGCGCGTCGAGCTCGTCGCGGCTCGCCCGGGCGGCCGTCCGCGCGGCGGCAGCGGCGGCGGTCACGGCCTGCAGCGGTCCGGCCACCCCGTCGGACGCACGCGCGGCGGCCGCCGCGGCGTCGGCGGCCGTGAGGATGGTGCCCTCGGCCGGCCGCGCCACCGCGGACCTGGCCGACGTCGCCGCCCGCGTGAGCAGGTCCGCCGCGCCGCCTCCGCGCCGGGCCGCGACCGCAAGCCCGCGCAGCCACTCGCTGAGGATCACGCCGGAGTTGCCGCGCGCGCCCAGCAGGGCGGCCCGGGCGAGCGTCGCCAGCAGCTGCGCTCCCGTCGCATCCGCCGGCGCACCAGCGACCGCCAGGTCACCCTCGCGGAGCGTCAGGTAGAGATTGGTGCCGGTGTCGGCGTCGGCGACGGGGAAGACGTTGACCCGGTCGATCGCGTCGCGCTCCCGCCGCAGGGCCGCCGTCGCACCACGGGTCCAGGCCCGTACCAGGCCCGGATCCTCGAGCCGGACACCGGACGGGAACGGCTCCGGACCAGGACCAGCCGTCCGGCTGCCGCTGTCGACGTCGGTCACGCTCTGCCCTCCTGCACCTGGCGCTACAACCCGCTCGGACGGATCCCACCGTACCCAGCGGCGGAGGCGATAGCGTCCGGCCATCCACAGGCCCGGCCCCGAACCGGGTGTGACGCACCACCCCGCGGCTACGGTTTGAGGGCGCGGCCTGCGATCAGGTACTCTGTCGAAGTTGCCTGGTCCGCCAAGAAGCGTTGATTGCTCCGAAGCGTCCGGGCGTCCCCCTCAGACCATCCATCACGTCGTGCTGTCGTTCTGCACACGTGCACGACATTCAGGAGACACCGTGGCTGCCAACTGCGACGTCTGCGGCAAGGGCCCGGGCTTCGGGCACAGCGTTTCGCACTCTCACATCCGCACCAAGCGCCGCTGGAACCCGAACATCCAGCGCGTCCGCGCGATCGTGGCCGGAACGCCCAAGCGCGTCAACGTGTGCACCTCCTGCCTCAAGGCCGGCAAGGTCACGCGCAAGGTCTCGGCCTGACGCTGCCGCAGCCGGGTCGCTGACGCGACCCGCAATGCTTGACGAAGACGCTCGCCGGGTCATCCCGGCGGGCGTTTTTGACGTTCCCGAACCTTCATCTGAAACCAAAGAAGTAGTTGCGCTTAGCACCCCGCGGTGAAAAGGTGAGGTCATGATGGCACCGGAAGACGTGACCATCCGCCCAGCAACGACGACCGACGCCAAAGCCATCGCTCGTGTCGACATCGCCTCCTGGCGTGGTGCTTACTCAGAGATCCTGTCCGACTCCTACCTGGCCTCGCTCGACGTCACCGACCGGGCCCGGCAGTGGACCGCGGCCGTGGCCGCGCCCGACACCACAGTGCTCGTCGCCGAGGACGAGAGCGGCACCGTCGGGTTCACCAGCGTGGGCCCGTCCCGCGACGAGGACGCCGAACCCGGCGACCTCGAGATCTACGCCATCTACCTGCATCCCCGCGCGTGGGGCAGCGGCGTGGCGCGCGACCTGATGCGCACCGTGCTCGACGGCCTGAAGCCGGGCGTTGTCGTGTCCCTCTGGATCCTCCAGGGCAACGACCGCGCGCAGCACTTCTACCGGCGGCACGGGTTCCAGCACGACGGCACCGAGCGCATCGACGACATCGGCGGCCGCCCGCTCACCCAGCTCCGCTTCCGCAAGCGCTGACCCACCAGCAGCCCCGGCCGCCTCGCGAGGTCGGCACACCGCATCGAGATCGGCACAGGCCTGGACCGATCTCGATGCAGAGTCACGACCTCGCGGGAAACTGCCGGCCTCAAGCCCGGAAGTGGTCCCAGCCCGGGCCGACGGCGGGCTCCTGGCCGCCGATCGTGACGGGCGGCACCCCAGGCCCCGCGTGCTCGGCATCCAGCACTCGGCCGACGGCGGCCCAGCCCTCCGGCAGCTCGGTGGCGGCCGGGAACGTCGCGAGCAGGCCGTGGTCCTCTCCCCCGGCCCAGACCCATCGGTCGACCACCCCGTCGATGTCCGAGTTGCCCGGCCCCCATCCCGGGTCGCCCAGCCCCGTGGCCGCGGCGACCGCCCGTGCCGCCGAGCGCAGCGCTTCCCGGTCCGCGGCGAACGTCCCGGTGTCGAGGTCGATCCGCACGCCGCTCGCGGCGGCGATCCGCCCGGCGTCGCGCAGGAGGCCGTCGGAGAGGTCCAGCATCGAGGTCGCCCCCGCCCGGGCCGCTGCGATGCCCGCGGCGAGCGGCGGGTCGGGCCGCAGGTACGCGGCCACCAGCCGCTCCCACGCGTCCTCGAGCAGCACGCCGTTTGTGACCTCCAGCGGCGCCGGGGAGAGCGGCGCCCGCACCAGCCCCGCCTCCAGGAGCGCCAGCCCGGCAGCCGACCAGCCCCGCACTCCGGCGTGCGCGACGACGTCGCCCGGCCGCGCGCCCGACCGCAGCACCGGCGGGCGTCCCTCCAGGTCACCGTGCACGGTGACGCTCACGACCAGGCACGGGCCACCCGACAGGTCGCCGCCGACGGCGCCCGCACCGACGGGCGCGCAGGCGTCGGCCAGGCCCCTGGCCAGCCCCGTCACCCACTCCAGGTCGGTGTCGCCGGGCACCACGAGGGACGTGACCAGCGCGGTGGGCCGCGCGCCCATCGCCGCGATGTCGGCGAGGTTCTGCGCGGCGGCCCGCCGTCCGACGTCGTACCCCGTGGACCAGCGGGCGCGGAAGTGGCGGTCCTCGACGAGCACGTCGGTCGAGACCACGAACCTGCCGTCGGGCGCCGCGAGCACGGCGGCGTCGTCGCCGGGTCCGAGCACCGTGGCGCTCCCCCGGGGAAGCAGGGGAACTATGCGCTCGAGGATCTGCTCCTCGGAGAGGTCACGGACGCGGGTCACTGGTAGACCTTAAAGGCCCGCCCCGGCCGACCCCGACCGGGCGCGCCATGCGGACCCGGGCGCGCGGGTGGTGTGCGGGTCGCCGGGGACGGGCACTCGCCGCAGGCGGGTAACGTATCTCCGTGCTTCCCGCCCGGATCAACGCCCCTCGAGTCGTCGCCGCAGTGACCACCGCCGCTCTCACGATCGGGGCGCTGGGCGGATGCGCACGGACGATCGGCGTGGAGGTCGCGCCGGACGCCGCCGACCCGAAGTGCGCGGAAGTACTGCTCGCCGTCCCGGACGAGCTCGGACCGGACCTGCCGAAGGTACGGACCAATGCCCAGGCCACCGCGGCCTGGGGCGAGCCGGGCGGCGCCGTCACCATGCGCTGCGGCGTCGAGCAGCTCGGCCCCTCCGGGGACTGCCAGCACGTGGACTCGGGCGACGGGACCACCGTCGACTGGATAGTCACCACCGACGACGAGGGCACCTGGTCGTTCGTCACCTACGGCCGCGACCCCGCGGTCGAGGTGGTCGTGCCGCCAACGGTCACCGAGGACCACTCGACGTCGTTCATCGCGGACCTCGCCGGCGCCGTGACGCAGATACCTGCCACGAAGGAGTGTCAGTGAGCCCGACCGCAACCTCGGCTGCAGCACCGTCCGCGTCACCCGCCGCGGCGCCGGCCGGCGCAGTCGCCCCGCCGGTGCAGTCCCGGCGCGAACGGTTGCGCGACGAGCTGCGGCGTGAGGTGCTCGCCGCGGCGCGCCACCAGCTGGCCGGGCAGCACGGCCTGAGCAAGCTCACGATGGCCGCCGTCGCGAAGGAGGTCGGCGTCACCCCGCCCGCGCTGTACCGGCACTTCGAGAACCGGCAGGACGTCATAGCGCAGCTCTGCGTGCTGATCGTCGAGGAGGTGCTGGACCAGCTCGGCGCCGCCGTCGCCCGGCAGGAGCCCGGCGACATCGCGGCGGCCCTGGTGGCCTCGACCCGGACCTCGCTCGACTGGGCGGTCCGGAACCCGGCGGAGTTCGACCTGGTCATCGGCTCGGGCATCCGCTCGGAGCTCGCCGACAGCCGCGCGCTCCAGCGCCGCATGGCCGAGATGGTCGGCGGCCACTACGTGCCGCTCTTCCGCGAGCTGGCGGCGTCGGGCATCGAGTACGCGGCCGACGACGAGCTCGACCCGGAGCTGGCCGAGCAGGTGCGCCGCTACCGCGACGCGGTGGGCGGGCACGACCTGCCGCTCGGCGTCGCCCACCTCATGGTGACCAGCTGGCGGCAGGTCTACGGCCTGCAGTGCATGGCCGTGTACGGGCACCAGGAGTTCGCGTTCGGCGACCACGTGGCGCTCCACGAGGACCTCGTCTCCTCGCTGCTGGTGCGGTTCGGCCTGGATCCGCACCCGACCGTGCACTGAGCCGGCGCACGGCGGCCCGCCGTCAGATCAGCCCGCAGTCAGATCAGAGCGCCAGCGGCTCAGCGCGCCATCGACTCCTTGCCGGTCTCCATCTTGTGCAGCGCGTCGGCGTTCGAGATCACCTGGATGGTCCCGTTGTAGGACAGGGCCGGGTTCTTCATCGCCGCGCCCAGCAGCTCGGCCAGGGCCCCGAGATGCCGGGGGTCGTGCGCGCAGATGCGGTGCACGTGCTGGGTGGCGGTGACCAGCTGCAGGGCGAAGACCGGGTACCGCCACACCGGCTTCCAGAACTTCGTGAGCTGCCACGCCCGCGCCGCCGGCCAGCCGAGGCCTGCACAGGCCAGGGCCACGGCGGCCTCCCACGGCACCTCGGCGCCCACGAGCCCCAGCAGCAGGGCCACCACGGCGAGTATGCCGAACGGGTAGGCCACCTGGTTCGCCCATGGACCGATCGGCTGGGGCTTCGCCACACCGACCACCTCGACCCGCACGATGTTGCTCAGCGCAAAGGTGGTCAACCCGATGGTGAGCATCCCGTTGGCGACCCGCACCTCACGCGCGGCGTACTCATAGCGCTGCCGGCCCCACATCCCGCCTCCTCAGAGCCCTCGCCGGACGTCGCTACCAGGCATCGGTGCTGGTGGTCGTCCCGCCAGTGGTGAGAGGCAGAGTACAGGCGATCAGCGCAGACCGGTGGGCCGCTCCAGGGCGAGCTGGATGAGCTCGTCGATCAGCTCCGGATAGCTCACCCCCGAGGCCTCCCACATGCGCGGATACATCGAGAACGGCGTGAAGCCCGGCATCGTGTTGATCTCGTTGACCACCACCTCGCCGTCGGGCGTCACGAACACGTCCACGCGCGCCAGCCCCTCTGCGCCCACGGCCTCGAACGTCCGCACGGCGATCTCCTGGACCTCCTTGGTGACGTGGTCCGGCAGGTCGGCCGGGCAGGTGAGCTCCACCGCCGACTCGTCGAAGTACTTGGCCTCGTAGTCGAAGAAGCGGTTCTCGGTCTCGTCGGTGACCACTATCTCGCCCGGCAGGGACGCGCGCGGGCGCCCCCCGCCGCGACCGCCGAGCACCGCGCACTCGATCTCCCTGCCGACGACGGCGGCCTCGACCATCACCTTGGGGTCGTGCCTGCGCGCCTCCTCGACGGCCGCGGGCAGGTCGTCCAGCGAGTCCACCCGGGAGACGCCGAGCGACGACCCGGCCCGCGCCGGCTTGACGAACAGCGGCAGCCCCAGCGGCTCGATGACCTGCAGGACGACGTCGCGGCGGGCGTCCCAGTCGCCCGGCTTGATCACCGTGTACCGGCCGATCGGCAGGCCCTGCGCGGCGAAGATCATCTTCATGAAGTGCTTGTCCATGCCGACAGCGGACGCCAGCACGCCGGACCCGACGTACCGCGCGTCGGCGAGCTCGAGCAGGCCCTGGACGGTCCCGTCCTCGCCGTACGGCCCGTGCAGCAGGGGGAACACGACGTCGACGTCGCTCAGGACCGCCGGCACGCGGCCCGGCTCCAGCACGCGCAGGCCGGCGTCGCCCACGGTCAGCGGGAGCACCACCTCGGCGTCGGACGCGGGGACCTCGGGGGCCTTGCCGTCGGTGATGACCCAGCGCTCGGGCTCGTCGGCGGCGACCACCCAGCGCCCGTTCGGGTTGATGCCCACGGGCACCACCTCGTACTTCGAGCGGTCGATGGCGCCCAGCACACCACCGGCGGTGGCGACGGAGATCCCGTGCTCGCCGGAGCGGCCGCCGAACAGGATCACGACGCGCGTCCTGGCGGCGCGCGTCCCGTCGGCGGCGACCGGCGCCGGCACGAGGCTCGTCGAGTCCCCGGCGGAGGCTGGTTCAGGTGTGTGGTGCGACATCGCGCTCGACACTACCGGAACCAGCCCCGGGCCGATCAGGCGGGGGTTGCCCTGAGGTCCTTGCGCAGGATCTTCCCCGACGCCGACTTCGGCACCGCCTCGATGAACTCCACGGCGCGCACCTTCTTGTACGGGGACACCTGCTCGGCGACGAACGCGATGACCTCGTCCTCGGTCAGCGACTCCCCGGGCGCCGGCACGACGAACGCCTTCGGGATCTCGCCCGCCTCCTCGTCGGGCAGGCCGATCACCGCGACGTCCGCGATCTTCGGGTGGGACAGCAGGAGCGCCTCCAGCTCCGCCGGCGGCACCTGGTAGCCCTTGTACTTGATGAGTTCCTTGAGCCGGTCCACCACCTGGAACACACCGTCGGCGTCGACCGTGACGATGTCGCCGGTGTGCATGAACCCGTCCGGTTCGAGCGTGTCCGCTGTCGCCTCGGGGTTGCGGAGGTAACCGACCATCACGTTCGGCCCGCGGCACAGCAGCTCGCCCGGGGCCGAGACGCCCTCGGCCGGCTGCTCGATCTCCGCGCCGGTCGCCGGGTCGACGATCCTGGCCTCCATGTTGGCCACGAGCAGCCCCACCGAACCGGACGGGATGTCCGTGCGGTCGATCGGGATGCAGTGCGAGACCGGCGACATCTCGGTCATGCCGTAGCCCTGCAGCACCCGCACGCCGCCGAGCCGGTCGCGCACGGCCTGGGCGAGCTTCTCGTCGAACGGCGCCGCGCCGGACAGCACGGCCCGCACGCTGGAGACGTCGTAGGAGTCGACCAGCGGATGCTTCGCGAGCGCGAGCGCGATGGGCGGCGCGACGAACAGGAACGTCGCCCGGTGCTCCTGGATCACCCCGAGGTACTGCGCCAGGTCGAACCGGGGCAGCGTCACGAGCCTCGCCCGGGTGCGCAGGGCCAGGTTGAGCAGCACGGTCATCCCGTAGATGTGGAAGAAGGGCAGGACGCACGGCACGACGTCGTCGGGCCCGACGCCGATCGCGAGGGACTGCGCCACGTTCGCCACCAGGTTGGTGTGCGTCAGCATGACGCCCTTGGGGCGGCCCGTCGTGCCCGACGAGTACGGCAGCACCGCGAGGTGCGTCGCCGGGTCGAACGAGACGTCCGGGGCCGGGTGCGGCTCGGCCAGCAGGTCGGCCAGGGACGTGTAGCCCGGGGCCACCTCGGCGCCGCCGTCGAGCACCACCATCTGCTCCTCGGCGAGGCCTGCGCCCTTGGCCCCGGCCTCGCTCGCCGCGAGCAGCGGCGAGACGGTGATCATCAGCCGCGCGCCGGAGTCGACCAGCTGCTTGGTGATCTCCGGGGCGCTGGCCAGGGCGTTGACGGTGGTCACTGTCACCCCGGCGTGCAGCAGGCCGTGAAAGACCGTCACGTAGGCGGGCACGTTCGGCGCGTGCAGGGCGACGACGTCGCCCACCCCGAGACCCCGCGCCGCGACGGCGCCCGCCACGGCGTCGATCTGCGCGAGCAGGGAGCGGAACGTCGTCTCCGCCCCGCTGACGCCGTCGACCACCACCACGCGGTCCAGCTCGTCGTCGGTGATGCCGCCGAACAGGTACTCGTGAACGCTGACGGACGGGATCTCCACGTCGGGCAGCGGGCTCCGGACAACCATCGTTGGTCTCCTTCGTTCGGTCGCATTCGTTCGGTCGCCGAACCCCCATTGGTCCGGCGCAAGAGCATTGTGGCGTCACAGTGCTCCGAAACGCACGGGTCACCCTCGGGTCAGGCACGGAAGGCCGCGAGCAGGACCGGCACCAGCCTGCCCCACGACGGCGCCGCCGCGAAGCGGGTCAGCTGCCGGCCCGTGTCCGTCGCGCTCCGCGAGCCGCTGAACCACGGCGGCTTCGGGAAGAGCGAGAGCTCGCCGTGCAGCACGCTGCGCGGGAACGCGCGGAACGGCCCGGTCAGGACGCTGCGCTCGGGCTCGGACAGCAGGTGCCCGTTGTGCACGACGTCGATGCCGGAGCCGACGTCGGCCACCGTGTGCCCCGGGAACGCGCCCCACGTGGCGCCCGACAGGAGGAAGCCGACGCCCGTCCACGCGTTGATCGCGATGTTGCCGTACCGCAGGTCGGCGATCGCGCCGTCGAACGCGGCACCCATCGCCCTGCGGTCCCTCGGCCGCACCACGACGTTGGCACCCAGCGTCCCGTACAGGGAGTCGTTGGCGAAGCCGACGGCGGCGCGCAGGAACTGGGCACCCTCGCCGGGCAGCTGCGTCCACGCCAGCACGGGCGCGAAGTACTCGTCGGTGCAGGCCGGGTCGTCCGGGGCGACCTCCATCAGAATCCGGCCGGCCAGGTGCTCGGCGCCCGGGTGGGCGTCGTTCGCCCGAGCGACCTTCGCGTCGGTGCCCGGGTACCACGGGTCGCGGGCCGGCATCCTCGCCAGCGCGCGGCGCAGCTCGGCGAGGAACGCGTCCTTCTGCGCCCAGTCCGCCGACAGCACGACCAGCTGGCCCGCTATGCAGTTGTGGCCCGCGTTGTGCAGGCGCATGGAGACCAGGTGCTCGGCCTGGAACCGCAGGTCGGCGGCGCTCCACCGGCCGGGCACCACGATCATCGGCGCGACGCCGCCCAGCTCGCTCGTGATCGGCACCCGCAGCCTGGGCTCGTTCGCCGCCCGACGCCGCTCGGCCTCCTCTCCCGTGCCCCACACGATGGCGTCGTGCGTGACCGCGGAGCCGGTGATGTGCACCTTGTCGATACCGCTGTGCTGCGTGAGGTAGGCCCCGACGGCGCCGTCGCCGTTGACGATCCGGACCACGCCGGCCTCGATCAGGGGCGCGAGCGCCCTGCGGTACACCCCGAGCAGCGCGCCGAACGTGGGGTTGAGCTTCACGAGGGACGCGCGGTTGTGCGCGACGAGCTCGTAGAACGCGTCCAGCGGCGCGATAGACGAGATGTTGCCCGCGCCCAGCACCAGCCCGACACCGCCGTGCTCGCCCACCTTGGCCGCACCCAGGCCCGCCTCGCTGCGCACTCGCTGCTCGGTCACGCCCGGCGGCATCCAGACCTCGGCCTTGAAGCCGTTGAACAGCACCCACTCCTTGGCGGTGCGCGGCAGCACCCGCACCGCCACGCGGTTGCCAGGGGCAGCGCCGAAGCCGAGCCCGTCGACCGGTGACCTGCCTGCCGCGAGCGCCTCGTAGGACCGCGCGTAGGTGGCCGCGCTCTCCAGCGCGCCGTACGGCCCGGTCATCCACTCCTCGCCCGCGTACGGGGCGGACGGTGCGACTTGCTTGGCCTCGGCGGCCGCCGTCGCCCACTCCTCGGCGACCCCGGCGATCGACGCGTGGACCTTGCGGAACAGCGCTCCCCTGTCCGCGACGGGCAGCTGCGCCCACCGCTCCGCGCCGACCTTGAGCTCCTCGACCGCCCGGTCGAGCTCGCGCTCCGTGGTGGCCTGCGTGTCCGTCACGCTCATCAGCTGTCTCCTTCGACCGCACTACGTCCGACTGCCAGGCCTCACTGACCGGCACTGCAATAACCTCGGGCCCAGCCTATGGGTCGGCGGCGGTCCGGGGCGAGACCCGGTCCCAGTCCCAATGCAACTTGACATCTCGACCTTCAGTGCACAACGGGCCTGCCGCCGTTACGCTGCCTGGTATGTCGGACATCGTCGCGACTGGACGTCATGACCTCCGCGATGCGCTCGACTTGTTGAGCGAGCAGATCGCCGACGGCATCCTGCACGCCGAGCCGGTCTACCGCGAGACGCGGCTCCCGGCCGCCGTCGTCCAGCCCCTGGTCCGGGCCAACGTGGCGGAGATTCTCGCCGCCCTCGCCGGTGAGACGTCGTCGCTCGCACCGGCTCGGGAGACCGGCCGGGTCACGGCTGCCGAGGGCCTGCCGCTGGACCTGCTGCAGCACGCCTACCGGCTGGCCGGCCTGCGCATCTGGGAGGAGCTCGCCCGGCGGCTGCGCAACCAGACCGACACCACCGCCCTGCTGCGCGCCTCTTCGCGGGTCTGGTCCGCGATCGACCGTTCGTCGAACGTCGCGGTGCGGACCCACCTGGAGGCCGCCGCCGGCCTCGGCGAGAACATGGCCCGCACCGAGCTCCTGCGCGGGGTCCTCACCGGGGCCGTGCACGACCTCGAGACCGCGCGGCGCGCGCTCGGCCTGCCCGCCGACGTGATGCTGGTGGTCGCGATCACGGTCCCCGGCACACCGCTGATCCCGTCGCCGATCCTGACGGCGATCCCGCGGCCTGCCCCGACCCAGGGCACGGCGCCCGTCCGGCGCGACGGCGGGGCCGGCGTCGGGCCGCCCGACGCCGACGCCGCCCCCGGTCCCGTGCAGGTGACCACGCGCTGGCTGACCCACAACGGCGACCGGCTGACGCTGGTGACCGCGCCCACCTCGGAGGACGCCCACGACGCGCTGGCCGATCTCGCCACGCACGCCCGGACCGGCGCCAGCCGCCCGTTCACGAACCTCGCCGACGCACCCGCCGCCCTGGCCCAGGCGCGCACCGCGGTGCGGTCCCTGCCCCTGGGGCGGGTCGGGCTCTCCCGCTACGGGGACCACCCGCTGGACGCCCTGCTGGCGGCCGACGACGAACGCGCCGCCGAGCTCGCCACCGCCGTCCTCAGCGGGCTCAAGGACCGCGACCCCCGGGACGAGGAGCTGCTGCTCGGCACCCTCGAGGCGTGGTTCGAGCACGGCGGGTCCGGCACCAGGGCCGCCGCGGCGCTGCACTGCCACCGGAACACCGTGCTGAACCGGCTGGCGCGCGTCGCCGACCTGACCGGCCGCGACATCACCGACCCGCGCGCCGCCGCCGAGCTGTACGCGGCGGTGCGCGCCCGCCGCCTCCGGCCGGCCCCCGTCGGCGCGGTTCGCCCTACCGCACTTCCCGCCGCACATCCCACCACAAACCAGACCCATCGGGATCCTTCCCCGGGTTAACCTCGTGGCGTGACTCACCTCCTGTCCGACGAGCTGCTGGCCGGCCTGCGCGAGCGTGCCGCCGACAACGACCGCGACAACGCCTTCTTCGTCGAGGACCTCGCCGACCTCCAGGCCGTCGGCTACCTCGCCGCGATGGTGCCAGCGGCCTTCGGCGGCGCGGGGCTCACCCTGCGCGAGACCGCCCACGAACAGGCCCGGATGGCCGCGCACGCGCCCGCCACGGCGCTGGCCGTGAACATGCACCACGTGTGGGTCGGCGTCGGCCGCTACCTGCACGAACGCGGTGACTCCTCGCTGGACTGGCTGCTGGAGGAGGCGGCGTCGGGCGAGGTGTTCGGCTTCGGCTACTCGGAGCCGGGCAACGACCTGGTGCTGCTCGGCTCGCGCACGGAGGCACGGCCCGACGGCGCCGGCGGGTACTCGTTCCACGGCACCAAGATCTTCACGTCCAACTCCCCCGCCTGGACGCGCCTTGGCGTGCTGGGGCTCGACTCGTCGGGCGGCGGCCACCCCGGAAGGGGCCGCGAGCCGCGGCTCGTGCACGCGTTCGTCACGCGCGACGGCGGCGGGTTCGAGATCCTCGACGACTGGGACACGATCGGCATGCGCGCCTCCCAGTCGCGGTCCACGGTGCTCGACGGCGCCCATGCGCCCGCCGACCGGGTGCTGCGCCTGCTGCCGCCCGGGCCGTCGCTGGACCCGTACGTCCTGGGCATCTTCACGTCGTTCGAGGTGCTGCTCGCCTCGGTGTACGCGGGAATCGCGGACCGGGCGCTGGAGCTCGCCGTCGAGGCCGCCGGGAAGCGCACGTCGATGAAGACCGGCAAGGCGTACTCGCAGGACCCCGACGTCCGGCGCCGCATCGCCGACATGGCGCTGGCGCAGGACAGCGTCTGGCTCCAGCTCGACGGGATCACCCGGGACCTCGACGCGTCGGCGTCGGACCCCACGCTGGACCGTGGCGCGGGCTGGTTCCGGGCGACCGCCGGGCTGAAGGTGCGCGTCACCGAGGCCGCGCGGGAGGTCGTGGACCAGGCGATCCGGGTGGCGGGCGGCTCTACCTACTTCAACCGGTCCGAGCTCGGCCGCCTCTACCGGGACGTGCTCGCGGGAATCTTCCACCCGTCCAGCGACGACGCGGCCCACGCAACGGTAGCCCAGTCCCTCCTGGGCCCGTTGGAATAGCAGCCCTCGCCGGACCCCACCCCGCCGAAGCCTGGCGCCGAACCGCAAGTCACTGGTGACCGAGCCCGCCGAACCGCAAGTCACTGGTGACCGGTTGCGCCGAACCGCAGGTTGACGGTAGCCCCGTCCGCCGAACCGAAACGACACGCCGAATCCGCTCAGCGACATCGGCGTGTCTTGCGGTTCGGCGCCCCCCGCTCACCGGCAACTTGCGGTTCGGCGTCGACGGATCGACCGGCAACTTGCTGTTCGGTTCGACGGACTCGGTCACCGGCAGCTTGCGGGTCGGGCAGCGCGGTCGGGTTCAGGAGCGGAGGGCCTGGTCCAGGTCCGCCCAGAGGTCCTCGACGTCCTCGATGCCGACCGACAGGCGCAGCAGGTCCTCGGGTACCGTCGCCGCCTCGGTACCCCAGCGGCGGCGGCGCTCCAGCATGGACTCCACCCCGCCGAGCGACGTGGCGGGAAGCCACAGGCGCACGGCGTCGACGACGGCGTCGGCGCGCTCGACGGCGTCCGCCCCCGTCCCGGCAGAATCGGCAGCCTCGGCAGAACCGGCAGAACCCGCGGACCCGGCAGCCCCGACAGAACCTGCGGACCCGGCAGAACCGGCAGAACCCGCCGACTCGGCAGAACCGGCAGAACCCGCGGACCCAGCAGAACCTGCGGATCCGGCAGACCCCGCGACCCCGGCTGACCCCGCGACCCCGGGACGCGGCGCCGGCCGGACGCCGAGGATCGCGCCGAAACCGTTCATCTGGGCCTTGGCGCGCTCATGGCCGGGATCGCCGGGCAGGGAGGGGTGCCGCACCTCGGCGACCTCGGGATGCTCCGCGAGACGCCGGGCGAGCTCGGCCGCGTTCGCCTGGGCGCGCTCGAAGCGCAGGGCCAGGGTGCGCAGGCCGCGCAGGGCGAGCCACACCTCGAACGGTCCGGCGATCGCGCCGTGCAGCGTGCGGTGCTCGCGCAGGGTGGCGGCCAGGGCGGCGTCGCGCGTCACGAGCGCACCCAGGACGACGTCGGAGTGGCCGGCCAGGTACTTCGTGACGGAGTGGAGCACGATGTCGGCGCCGTGCTCCAGCGGCCGCTGACCCAGCGGCGTCGCGAACGTGTTGTCCACCACCGAGCGCACCCCGCGCTCCCGCGCCGCGGCCAGCACCGCCGGCAGGTCCGCGACCTCCAGCATGGGGTTGGTGGGCGACTCGGCGAGCAGCAGGTCGGCGCCGTCCAGGGCCGCGACCACGGCGTCGGTGTCCGCGATGTCGACGTGCCGCAGGGTCACCCCGTGCCGGTCCCTGATCTGGTCGGCGAGCACCATGCCCGCCTGGTAGGCGTGCCGCGGCAGCACGATCGTGCCGCCGTCGGGCACCAGGGAGAAGACGGCGGCGATCGCCGCCATGCCCGAGCCGAAGACGATCCCTTCGCCGCGGGCCGTTCCGCCGTCGGCCCCACCGTCGCTGCCGGCGGCCCCGCCATCGCCGTCGGCGGTCCCGCCATCGCCGCCGGCAGCCCCGCCGTCGCCGCACTCCAGCGCGACGAGCGCCGCCTCGAACGGGTGCCACGCGTCGTTGTCGCCGCGCGCGTACGACAGCTCGCCGGGCGTGATCACGCCGCGCGAGACGTACGTCGAGTTCATTGGGACGGACGGGTTCACGTGCCCGCCCTGCTCACGGTCGGGGCGTCCGGCAGTGACGACGACGGTGGCGGGCGAAAGCGCGGACGGCGCACGGTGCTCAGGGGTGGTGCTCATGGGCGCGAGAATACGTCCGCGCGAGCGCCCGGGCCGCAGCCGTCCCGGAGCGTGGCCTGGACCTCCTGGCCTCCGGAGCCGACGCGGCCGGGCCGAGCCGGGCCTCGCCCGCGCGCCAGGCACCCCGCCCACCGCCGGGGACCTCAGGCCGCGACCTCGCTCCCCTGCTTGACCCGCCGGATCACCAGCGACATGAGCGCGGCCCCCGCGCACAGGGCGCCCGCGCCGTACCAGACGGCGTCGTACGAGCCGGTCATGTCCCGGACCAGGCCGCCCGCGAACGCCACGATCCCCGCCCCGACCTGGTGCGCGGCGAGCACCCAGCCGAACACGATCGGCGCGTCCTCGCCGTAGAACTCGCGACACAGGGCGAGCGTGGGCGGCACGGTCGCCACCCAGTCCAGCCCGTAGAACACGATGAAGAAGATCATCGGCATCTCGACGAACGGAGCCATGAGCGACGGCAGGAACAGCAGCGAGACGCCGCGCAGCGTGTAGTAGACGCCCAGCAGGACGCGGGGCGAGTAGCGGTCGGTCAGAAAGCCCGACCCGATGGTGCCGATCACGTCCACGACCCCGATCACGGCGAGCAGGCTCGCGGCCACGGTCATCGGCATGCCGTGGTCGTGCGCGCCGGGCACGAAGTGGGTGCGGACCAGCCCGTTCGTCGTCGCGCCGCAGATGGCGAACGCGCCCGCCAGGAGCCAGAACGGGCCGGTGCGGGCGGCGTCGAACAGGGCGGTGACCGCGCGCCGGGCCGCACCGCGGGCCGGCGCGGGCTTGGGGGCGTACTCGCCGCCGTAGGGCGCGAGCCCCATGTCCGCAGGGTGGTCGCGCAGCAGGAAGAGCACGAGCGGGATCGCCACGAGCGCGGCGATGGCAACCGTGACCGACGCCGGCCGCCAGCCCTGGTTCTCGACGATCCACGCGAGCAGCGGCAGGAAAACGAGCTGGCCCGACGCCGTCGCCGCCGTCAGCACGCCGCTGACCAGGCCGCGCCGGGCCACGAACCAGCGCCCGGTCACCGTCGCGGTGAAGGCGAGCGCCATGCTGCCGCTCCCCACCCCGACCAGGACCCCCCAGCCGAGCACGAACTGCCACGGCTCCGACATCCACACCGTCGACAGTGCCCCGCCGGTGATGACGACCAGCGCAGCGGTGACGACGGGCCGCATGCCGAACCGGTCCATGAGCGCGGCGGCGAACGGCGCCGTCAGCCCGTACAGGACTACCTGCAGGCCGATGCCGAAGCCGATGGTCGCGCGCGACCAGCCGAGCTCCGCGTTCAGCGGGTCCACGAACAGGCCTGGAGCCGCGGTGAACGCGGCGGCGCACATGACGGTCACGAAGCTGACCAGGGCCACCCACCAGGCGGGGTGGATGCGCGGGGTGGGGCGGCGGGGGTCCGACGGCGGGGCCGACGTGCCCTCGGCGTCGGGCACTGGGGTGCTGAGCTGCGTCATGGGCTCAGCCTGCTGGAGCGGCGCGATCGGGGACAGTGACCGGAAGGTCACGGTGCAATAGGATCGGGCCATGGCCCGATCACTCACAGCTCCACCGGCACCCGTCCCGCACCGTGTCGTCGTGCTGATCGTCGACGGGTTCATCCCGTTCGAGCTCGGGATCGCGCACCGCATCTTCGGCACGGCGCGCGACGCCGAGCGCCGGCCCCTCTACGAGGTAGTGACCTGCACGGCCGGCAAACCCGGCGCCGTGCAGTCCGACTCGGACGTGGTGGTCCAGGTGGCTAACGGCCCCGAGGCCCTGGAGACGGCGGACACGGTGGTCGTCCCCGCGTCGCACGAGTTCGGGCCGGTGTACGACGAGGGCCGCCTCACCCCGGAGCTCGAGGACGCCTTCCGGCGCATCCGGCCGGGCACGCGGCTCATGTCGATCTGCATCGGCGCCTTCGCGCTCGCCGCCGCCGGGATCCTCGACGGCCGCCCGGCCACCACGCACTGGAGCTCTGCCGAGCACTTCCATAGCCTCTTTCCCCAGGTCAAGCTGGACTCAGGTGTGCTGTACACGGACGACGGCGACGTGCTCACCGCGGCGGGCGTCGCCTCCGGGATCGACCTGTGCCTGCACGTGGTGCGGCGTGATCACGGCGCCGCGATCGCGCTCGACGTCGCCCGCCGCACAGTGGTGCCCCCGCACCGGGACGGCGGCCAGGCGCAGTACATCGCGCGCCCCCTGCCCGACGCCGACGGGCCCGGTACCGCCGCGACTCGCGCCTGGGCCGCGGAACGGCTGGCCGAGCCCGTCACGCTGGCCGCAATGGCCCGGCACGCCGCGATGTCGGTGCGGACGTTCACCCGCCGGTTCCGCGACGAGACCGGCGAGAGCCCCGGCCAGTGGCTCCTGAGGCAGCGGGTCGAGCATGCGCGGACCCTGCTGGAGTCCTCCGACCTCTCGGTGGAGCAGGTGGCGCAACGGTGCGGTTTCGGGACGGCGCAGTCGCTGCGCGCGCACGTCCAGGCGACCCTCGGCGTGACGCCGTCGGCCTACCGCAGGACGTTCCGCGCCGCGGCCTGAACGCCGACACGGCGACCCGGATCACGTATCCGGTGCCGTTCGCCAAGGGGACCAGACAAGGCGAACGGCTAAGTTGCGGGTCGGCGCCGCCCGTGGCCTTTCGTGTCCGCGTAGCCCTTGATCGGACTAATCTCGAACCATGCGGACGCAACGGAGAACGACCACGTTCATGCAGGCCGGGGTACTGCTCGCCGCACTGCTCCTGGCCGGGTGCACCTTGGGTGGCGACGAGCACGCCAACGACGGATTGCCCGGCGAGTCGAGCCCCGCGCCGATCGTCTCGGAGCCTGCCGAGCCGACGCCGTCGGACACGAAAGCCACCGAGGATCCGGAGACGGGCGACGACACACCCGAGCCGGCCGCCACGGCGACCGAGGCCGCCCCGGGCCCGCCCTTCGCGGCGAACACGGAGCCCGACACGGCCGAGCCCACGGGCGCGGGCGAGACCTTCCTCTCCGTCACGGACGTGCGCGCCGCCAGGCACGACGGCTACGACCGCGTCGTGTTCGACCTCGACGGCAAGGGCAGCGGCAAGCCGGGCTGGCGCGTCGAGTACGTGGACAAGGCGACCGACGACGGCTCCGGGCACGCCGTCGCGGTCGACGGCGACGCGATCCTGCGCGTGTCGCTGTCGGGCACGGCGGCCCCGACGGACAGCGGCGTCGAGGAGTTCGCGGGCGACCGCATCGAGCCCGCCGACACGGAGACGATCGACGAGATCGTGTACCGCTACTGGTTCGAGGGGTACACGACGGCGTTCATCGGGGTGGACGAGACCGAGCACCCGTTCCGCGTGTTCCTCCTGGAGAACCCGACGCGCGTCGTGGTCGACATCCAGCACTGACCGGCCACGCCTGCGGCGGGCGCAGCGTGCCGGATGACCGGTCAGCTCGACCGGTCACCAGGGCAGCCGCTCAGCCGGCGACCTCCGACTTCTGGGGCCGCGAGAACAGCGTGGCCGCGAGGTCGGACAGGGGAAGCCTGCCCGCCAGCACCTCGACCACGCCCTCCGTGATCGGCATCTCGACTCCGTGCGCCCGCGCCAGCTCGAGCACCGACTCCGACGACTTGACGCCCTCGGCCGTGCCGCCGGTCGCCTTGATGGCCTCTGCGACGGTGAGTCCCTCACCGAAGTGCTTGCCGAGCCGGTGGTTGCGCGACAGCGGCGACGCGCACGTCGCGATCAGGTCGCCCATTCCGGCCAGCCCGGAGAACGTGGCGGCGTCGGCCCCCAGCGCGAGGCCGAGGCGCGTGATCTCCACGAGGCCGCGGGTGATGAGCGTCGCGATCGTGTTCCAGCCGAACCCGCGGCCCTGCGCCATGCCCGCAGCTAGCGCGATGATGTTCTTCACCGCGCCGCACAGCTCGACGCCCACGACGTCGGTGTTCGTGTAGGGGCGGAAGTAGCTGGTCACGCACGCGGACGCGACGAGCTGGGCCGTGGCCTCGCTGCGCGAGGCGACGACGGTCGCCGTCGGCTGCCGCTGCGCGATCTCCGGAGCCAGGTTGGGGCCCGAGACGATGGCGACGCGCTCGTCGGGCAGGTCCAGCACCTCGGCCATGACCTGGCTCATGCGCTTGTCCGTGCCGAGCTCCACGCCCTTCATCAGGGAGACGAAGACCGCGTCCGGCGTCGCCAGCTCGCGCACCAGGTCCTTCATCGACTCCAGGGTCGCGCGCGCCACCTGGGACGGCACCGACACGACCACTATCGACGCGCCCCGCAGGGCGACGGCCGGGTCGATGGTGCCGTGCATCGCGGGCAGCTGCACGCCCGGCAGGTACTTCTCGTTGCGGTGCTTCCGGTCGACGGCGTCGAGCACGTCGGCGTCGCGGCCCCACAGGGTGACGTCGCACCCGGCGTCGGCCAGGACCATCGCGAACGTGGTGCCCATCGAGCCTGCACCGAGCACTGCGACCTTGGGCTGCGCTGCGGGGGTCTGCTCCGGCTGTGCTTGCTCCGGCTGCGTCTGCTCTGCCGGGGCGCTCACGGGCGCTCCACCGGCGGGTAGTTCGTCATCTTGGCCTCGTACTCGGGGTGCTTGCGCAGGTCGAAGCGCGGCTTGGGCGCGACCTCCCCGCGGATCTGCTCCAGCTCGGCGGTGATGGCGTCCATGATGCGGCTCGTGGCCTCGCGGAGCGTGGCGGTGTCCTGCGGCCGGTCGTAGAGGTCGCTCAGGTCCACGGGCGGGCCGGTCTGGATGGTCACCTTCTTGCGCGGGAACGGCTTGAGCACGCGGCTGTACCGGCCGAGGATCTCCGTGACGCCCCACTGCGCGACCGGCAGCACCGGCAGGCGCGTCGTCAGCGCGATGCGGGCCACGCCCGTCTTGCCCTCCATCGGCCAGTAGTCGGGGTCCCGTGTCAGCGTTCCCTCCGGCAGGATCGCCACGCAGGCGCCGTCGCCGAGCTGGCTCGCGGCGTCCTTCAGCGACTCGGCGGACTTCGTGGAGTCGCGGTCCACCGGGATCATCTTGGTGCCCCGCAGCGCCCACCCCGTCAGCGGCGAGTCGAACAGGCCGCGCTTGGCCAGGATGCGGGGCTCACGGCCCATGTCGAAGAGGTAGTGCGCCAGCGTCAGCGCGTCGAGCTCCGTGACGTGGTTGGCCGCGGCAATGAACCCGCCCTTGGCCGGGAAGTTCTCGCCGCCCTTCCACTCGTACTTGCACAGCGCGAACATGAGGTTCCGCACGATGAACGCGACGAAGCGATACATGCGTGACTCAGGGCGTGGGATGGACACGGCCGAAAGAATACTCGGCCGAACCGCGAACCCCTGCCCCCGCCTGACGTGTCAGACGCTCAGGTCACGGGGGGAGTGACCTGAGCGTCTGACACGCACGAGGGAAGAAACCTCAGCCGCGGACGACCTCGGCGCCCAGCGCCTCCAGCTTGTCCTGGAAGTTCTCGTAGCCGCGGTCGATCAGGCCGATGCCGCGCACCGTCGACTGGCCCTTGGCGGCCAGCGCCGCGATGAGGTGGCTGAACCCGCCGCGCAGGTCCGGGACCTCGATGTCCGCCGCGGAGAGCGGCGTCGGGCCGGAGACGACGGCGGAGTGGTGGAAGTTGCGCTGGCCGAACCGGCAGTCGCGACCGCCCAGGCACTCCTTGTAGACCTGGATCGTGGCGCCCATCTTGCGCAGCGCGTCGGTGAAGCCGAAGCGGTTCTCGTACACGGTCTCGTGCACGATGGACAGGCCGGTGGCCTGCGTGAGCGCGACGACGAGCGGCTGCTGCCAGTCGGTCATGAAGCCCGGGTGGACGTCGGTCTCCAGCACGATGGACTTGAGGTCGCCGCCGGCGTGCCAGAAGCGGATGCCGTCGTCCTGCACCTCGAACCGGCCGCCGACCTTCCGGAAGGTGTTGAGGAACGTCATCATCTCGGGCTGCGTGGCGCCCTTGACGGTGATGTCGCCGCCCGTGGCCAGGGCCGCCGAGGCCCAGGACGCGGTCTCGATCCGGTCGTTCAGGGCGGTGTGGCTGTACCCCTCGAGGCGGTCGACGCCCTCGATGCGGATCACGCGGTCGGTGTCGACCGAGATGATGGCGCCCATCTTCTGCAGCACCGCGATGAGGTCCATGATCTCGGGCTCGATCGCCGCGCCCGAGAGCTCGGTGATGCCGTCGGCGCGGACCGCCGTCAGGAGCGTCTGCTCCGTGGCGCCCACCGACGGGTAGGGCAGCGAGATCTTGGTGCCCTGCAGGCGGCGCGGCGCCCGCAGGTGGATGCCGTTGGGCCGCTTGTCCACGACGGCGCCGAACTGGCGCAGGATGTCGAGGTGGTAGTTGATCGGGCGGTCGCCGATGCGGCAGCCGCCCAGGTCCGGGATGAACGCCTCGCCGAGGCGGTGCAGCAGCGGCCCGCAGAACAGGATCGGGATGCGGCTGGAGCCGGCGTGGGCGTCGATGTCTGCCACGTGGGCGGACTCGACGTTGGACGGGTCGAGGTCCAGGATGCCGGCGTCGGTGTCGTACTTGACGTTCACGCCGTGCAGGTCCAGGAGCCCCGAGACGACCTTGACGTCACGGATCTGCGGGACGTTCCGCAGCACGCTCGGGGTCTCCCCCAGCAAGGAAGCCACCATGGACTTCGACACGAAGTTCTTTGCGCCTCGAACGGTGATGGTCCCGTTCAACGGGTTGCCGCCGTTCACATACAGCAGATCGTTCATATCCTCGTCGTCGTCTCGTTCGTTCCGATGATGGATTTCCGATAGCGGAGCTTGCGTTGGCGGCTCTGGGCGCCCGGTCGATCCTGCCCCCCACCGCCGGTCGTGCCAACACGTGGAGCGGCGGGAGTATTCACCGTTCACTACACCTTCACTCGCGACGCACCCTGCCGCAGTTCGACACGCCGCTCCCGCACAGGGCCTGCACCTGCCCGCGCGGCGCGAGGGCCGTACCCACGCCATCTCGACGTCGGCAGCCTACGTCAAGCCCCCTCCCAGACTCTGAGACGCGCCTCCCGGATCGCGGACAGATTGCCTAATCTCACCCGCATGAGCACCTCCGCAACGCCGACCGTCGGCACCGCCGACGGCGGGCAGAGCGACGCGCCGGCCGGGAACCCCCGCGGCCGCGTCGTCGTCGCCTCCCTCATCGGTACGTCCATCGAGTTCTACGACTTCTACATCTACGCGACCGCCGCCTCGCTGGTCTTCCCCGCGCTGTTCTTCCCGAACGCCGAGGACCCGACCACGCAGCTCCTGTCGTCGTTCGCCGTGTTCGGCGTCGCCTTCGTGGCGCGGCCCGTCGGCTCGGTGCTGTTCGGGCACTTCGGCGACCGCGTCGGCCGCAAGGCGACCCTCGTCGCCTCGCTGCTCACGATGGGTATCGCGACGATCCTGATCGGCCTCATCCCCGCGGCGGCCACGCCCGGCTGGGCAGTGGCCGCCCCTGCCGTGCTCGTGCTGGCGCGCTTCTGCCAGGGCCTGGGCCTCGGCGGCGAGTGGAGCGGCGCAGCGCTGCTCGCCACGGAGAACGCGCCGCAGGGCAAGCGCGCCATCTACGGAACGTTCCCGCAGCTCGGCGCACCCATCGGTTTCATACTCGCCAACACGGTGTTCATCGCCCTGTCGACCTCTCTGACGCCCGAGCAGTTCGCCGACTGGGGCTGGCGCATCCCGTTCCTCGCGTCCGCGATCCTCGTGATCGTCGGCCTGTGGGTGCGGCTCTCGCTGCTCGAGACGCCCGCCTTCCGCAAGGTGATCGAGGCCGAGGCCGTCACCAGGGTGCCGGTGGCCCGCGTGTTCCGGACGTCGTGGCGGCAGATCGTCTCCGGCACGTTCATCATGCTGGCCACGTACGCGCTGTTCTACCTGATGACGACGTTCACCCTGAACTACGGCGTCGCGCTGACCGAGCCCACCGACGGCTCCCCCGCCGGCCTCGGCTACGAGAAGATCGACTTCCTCTGGATGCTGATCGTGGGCGTCGTGTTCTTCGGCATCTTCACCCTGGTGTCCGGGCCGATGGCGGAGAGGTTCGGCCGTCGCAAGCACCTCATCTGGGTCACGGTGGCGATCGTCGTGTTCGGCGGGCTGTTCGTGCCGCTGTTCGCCGCGGGCCAGATCGGCGTGCAGACCCTGCTGATCGTCGGCTTCACGCTCATGGGCCTCACGTTCGGCCCGATGGCCGCCGTCCTGCCGGAGCTGTTCCCGGCCAACGTCCGGTACACGGGCTCCGGGATCTCGTACAACCTGTCGTCGGTGCTCGGCGCCGCCGTCGCGCCGTTCATCGCGGTGTGGCTCTGGGCCCAGGCCGACGGCTCGCCGGTCCTCGTGGGCGTCTACCTCTCCGCGATGGCGGTGATCACGCTCGTCGCGCTGCTTCTGACCCGCGAGACGCGCGACGTCGAGTACGACGACAACGTAGCGGCCTAGAGTCACCACGTGGGCTTCCTCGATCCGAACGGCGCCGTCCTGGTCACGGACGGCGGCCTGGCCACGGAGCTCGAGGCGCGCGGCCATGATCTCTCGGACCAGCTGTGGTCGGCACGCTTGCTGGCCGACGCCCCCGAGGAGATCATGGCCGCGCACCTGGCGTTCTTCCGGGCCGGAGCGGTGATCGCGACGACGGCGAGCTACCAGGCGTCGTTCGACGGGTTCGCGGCGCACGGTATCGGTCGGGACGACGCCGTGCGGCTGCTGCGGCGCAGCGTCGAGCTGGCCCAGGCGGCCCGCGACGAGATGGCCGAGGACGGGCGGGAGCGCTGGGTGGCGGCCTCGGTCGGCCCCTACGGTGCGGCGCTGGCCGACGGATCGGAGTACCGGGGCCGATACGGGTTGAGCGTGGCCGAGCTGGCGGCGTGGCACCGCCCCCGCCTGGAGGTGCTGGCCGGCGCGAGGCCGGACGTGCTGGCGCTGGAGACCATCCCGGACATGGACGAGGCGGAAGCGCTGATGACCGTGGTTTCCGGGATCGGCCTTCCGGTGTGGCTGACGTACAGCATCGACGGGGACCGCACACGCGCCGGGCAACCGCTGGCCGAGGCGTTCGCGCTCGCACGGGACGTACCCGAGGTCGTGGCGGTGGGCGTCAACTGCTGTGCTCCGTCCGATGTGTCGGCGGCGATCGCCACCGCCGGCGAGGTCACCGGGAAGCCGGTGATCGCCTACCCGAACAGCGGCGAGGGCTGGGACGCCCAGCGACGCACCTGGATCGGGTCGTCGGGGTTTTCCGCTGTGCAGGCACAGCAGTGGGTAGCCGACGGCGCGCGAATAGTGGGCGGATGTTGTCGAGTGAGCCCTGCCGATATCGGCAACATCGCTCGTGCCGTAGCTGGAGCGGGCTAGCTCACCCGTCCTTGGTGGTCAGCCGGGCATAGGCCAATGACATGCCGATCACGAGATAGCACAGCGCCCGGACCGCTCCCTCGGCCAGGCCGTCGAACGACACCGGGTCCCGGATCAGGTCGACGAGGCTGTTCACCGACGTCGGCAGCAGATACGGGTGCAGCCAGTCCAGCGCCGAGAACTGCAGCAGCACCTGGGAGACGATCAGTCCACCGAGCACGCTCACCACCACCAGCATGGGGTGCTCGGTGGACGCCGAGATGGCCAGCGCGACGGCCCCGACCCCCATCAGGTAGACCGTCGACCAAGCGATCGCGAAGGCGAGCCGCCACAACACGTCCCCGACCGACAGCTCCGTCCCGGACATCGACACCAGGCCGTCGGTACCGGCGAGGACGAGCCCCGTCACCAGGCCGGACGTGACGACCAGCGCGGAGGCGACCAGGGCGACGGCGAGCACGCCCACCGACTTCACCACCAGCAGCCGGCCACGGGCCACGGGCGCGAGCAGCCAGCCGCGCAGCGCGCCGGTGGACTGCTCGCCGGCCAGTGCGTCACCGCCCGCCATCGCCACCGTGAGCGGCAGCATGAGTATCAGCAGCGTCATCAGCGAACCTAGCGGCAGCACAAAAGCGCTGGTGGCCATCGTCACGAAGATCGGCGCCTCCCCGCCCGGCCCGATCGGACCGGGGCCGGGCGGAGCGGACGCACCCGGATCCACAGTGAGGTTGACGGCCACGCCCGTGATCACCGGGAGCGCGGCAAGCAGGCCGAGCACGACCAGCGTCCTCGGCCGCCGGAAGATCCACCGGATCTCGGCCCGCAGCAGGCGGACGATCGGGGCCCGGCGCCGGGCGGGCAGCGTCCCCGACAGGGCGGTGTCAGCCGTCGGCAGGGTAGTCATCGCGCCACCTCCGGCTCGTCGGCATCCAGCTCGCCGGCCACGTCACCAACCACCTCGCCGACGTCGTGCGTCAGCCGCGCGAAGGCCTCCTCCAGCCCGGTCCGCTCCCGCCGGGCCTCGTCCACGCCGATGCCGGACCGGACCAGCGTCTCGATCACCCTCGCCGGCGGCGTCGTCGCGACGTCCACCCGCACGCCGTCCGGCGCGAGCCGCGCGGGGATCCGCTGGTCCCGCAGCACCTCCACCGCCCGCGCGCCGTCGGGCGTGGACACGAGCAGCGTGGGGCTGCCGGACTCCAGCAGGTCGTCCAGCGCACCCTGCGCGACGACCACGCCCTCGTTCAGCACGACCACGTGGGTACAGGTCGCCTCGACCTCCGCCAGGAGGTGCGACGAGACGAGCACCGTCACGCCGTTGGCGTGCAGCTCCTCGATGATCCGGCGGACCTCCTGCGTACCGGCCGGGTCGAGGCCGTTCGTCGGCTCGTCCAGCACGACGAGCCTGCGCGGCGCCAGCAGCGCCGAGGCGAGCCCCAGTCGCTGCTTCATACCGAGCGAGTACGCGCGGTACTTCCTCCTGGCCGCGGCCGTGAGGCCTACCCGCTCCAGCGCAGTGGACACGGCGCCGTCCAGCTCGCCGCGGGCCAGCAGCGGCTCGGCGGCGGCGAACCGCAGCAGGTTCTCCCTGCCGGACAGGAACGGGTGGAAACCCGGGCCCTCCACCAGCGCCCCGACGTGCGGCAGCACCCGGTCGGCGGCCCCCGGCACCGGCACGCCCAGCAGCTCGATCTCGCCCTCGGTCGGCTGCACGAGCCCGAGCAGCATCCGAATGGTCGTCGTCTTGCCGGAGCCGTTCGGCCCCAGCATCCCGACGACGGCGCCCTCCGGGACCTCCAGGTCGACGCCGTCCACGGCGACCGTGCCGCGATAGACCTTGCGCAGCCCCCGGGTGCGCGCCGCGAGGGCGGTACCGGAAGCATTCTCCGCCTCCGGTACCGCCACTTCGGCGCGCGCTGTGGTCACTGGCCGTCCAGGGCGTCGACGAGCACCTGCTGCGGCACCGCGCCGGCCGCGAACCGGCCGTCGTCGGTCAGGATGACGCCGCCGACGGTGATCTGGACGTGGGTGCCGGAACCGAACTCGCCCGACACCGGCTCACCGAACTGGCCCAGCAACCCGTCGAGATCCTGCCCGTACTCGGCGGGAGCCTCGGACGGCGCCTCAGCAGGGGCCTCGCCGACCACCACCGCGTCCCAGCCGTCGCCGACCGTCGTCGTGCTCTGCTCGATGTCCTCGGCGCCGGCACGCTCGCCGGCCGCCCGCGCGGCATCGCCTGCGTCGGTGGTCTCGACCTCGGCACCCTCCGGCGGCGTGAACTCGAACAGGCCCGCGTCCTGCGCGCCGACCTCGAACTCGACGAAGCCGAGCGAAAGGACGGGCTCGGACCGGCCGTTGGCGTACACGTCGAACCGCAGCGGGACGCGCGTCTCCTCGTCGATCGCCACCGTGATCTCCCGCAGCAGCGTCTTCTCCGACGGCTTCGGCGTCAGCACGAGCTCGTACGCCGCCCGGTCCGCGACGCGCGCCGTGCCGTCCACGACCATGTCGCTGGTCGGGCGAAGGCGCTCGATGATCTCGGCCGCCGCCTGCGACGGGTCGGCCATCCCGTCAGTCATCCCGTCCGCCGTCCACGCCCCGGCGCGCTCCCGCGCGGCGGCGACGTCGGCGTCGTCCCAGGTGACGTGCTTGGCCGCGTTCTTCTTCGAGTCGTAGGCCCAGGCCTCGTTCGCGTTCTTCACGAACGTCAGCTCGGACGTCCGCCGTTCTACCTGGACCCTGGCGTTCTCCTCGCTGTCGTGGAAGACCCGCACCTCGTCGAAGTCGAGCAGCTCCGCCGCGGACTCCGTGCCTGTCGTCGCGGGCAGCGCGGGCAGCCCGAGCTCGTTCTGCACCTCGGCCACACCCGCGAACGCGGGCGGCTCGGCCGCCAGGGCCGAGGTGACCAGTTCCTCCGCGCCGATCGCGGGCAGCACCGGATCGTCGTCCGCCCCCGCCGGCAGCGCCGTCAGCGCCAGACCCGCGAGCCCGGCGGCGATGCCCGACCCGGCAGCGACCAGCGCCTTCGTCCTCGGCCTCATGTCCCGCTCCTTCGCTCGTGAAACCAGTGTGCTCGATACCTCTGACAATGCCCCCTGCCGGCTGAGATCCCCCTGAGAAGGCGGCGCCGGCTGAGATCATGCTGAGGGCGACCGGAACGCACCCTGGTCGAAGTGCTCTCCCCGTCGGAGTCCTCCCTGTGGAAATGCTCCGCAGCGCCGCCACGTGCGGCATGCTGGCAGGCATGAGACCGCAGATACTCGTGGTCGACGACGAGCCGGGCGTGCGCAAGGCGCTGGACCGCGGCCTGCGCGCCGAGGGGATGGACGTCGCGGTCGCCGCGGACGGGCCGACGGCGCTCCGGCTGGCGCGCACCGGATCGTTCGACGCGATCCTGCTGGACATCATGATCCCCGGCCTGTCCGGGTACCGCGTGCTCCAGGAGCTGCGGTCCGCCGGGGTCGCGACGCCGGTGCTGCTCGTGTCGGCGAAGGACGGCGAGGTGGACCAGGCCGACGGGCTGGACCTCGGCGCCGACGGCTACCTGGTCAAGCCGTTCTCCTTCGTGGTGCTGCTCGCCCAGCTGCGCGCCCTCCTGCGCCGCGCGGCGCCGGGAACCGCGCGCGGCCGGATCCGGCTCGGACCGCTGACCATCGACCGCGGGGCACGCACGGTGCGGTACGACGACGTCGACGTGCCCCTGAGCCCGCGCGAGTACACGCTGCTGGCGGCGCTGGCCACGCGGGCCGGGACCGTGTGGACCAAGCAGGAGCTGCTGGACGAGGTCTGGGGCGACGAGCACGCCGCGACCCGGAACGTCGTCGAGGTGTACATCGGCTACCTGCGTCGCAAGCTGTCCGCCGCCGGTGCCGAGGGCCTGGTGCGGACCGTCCGGGGACACGGGTACCAGCTCGGAGGCGCTGACTAGTGGCGACGTCGTCGGGCGGAAGGTCCGGCGGACAGTCGGGCGGGCGCTGGGCGGGCGTCTCGCTGCGCCTGCGGATCACCGCCCTCGCGACGGCGGTCACGCTGGCCTGCCTGCTGGGTCTGGCGATGGTCGCCGGCCAGGGCCTCGGGCCGCTCCTGACGGACGCGGTGGACGACGAGCTCCAGGCGGCGCTGAGCGGCGCCGCCCGCGACGTCGTCGCCGGCCGGGCGCCCGACTCGCCCGACGGCCTGGAGGTCCGGGTGCTCGACACCGCAGGCGACGCCGTCGGCAACAACGCAGGCGACACAGCAGGCGACACCGCGGGCGGATCCGCCGACGACGGCGCGCCGCCGATCCTGCGACGCGACGAGGTTCGCGCGCTGAAGGCCGGCACCCCGGTCACCGCGGGCGACCGGCAGCCGGTCCGCTGGCACGGCGCCGTCGTCACCGCGCCCGACGGGAGCCAACGGCTCGTGGTCGTCGGGACGGGTCTCGTGGGGCAGCGAGCCGCCAAGGAGTCGGGCAGCCGATGGCTGCTGGGCACCGCGCTCGTCGGGACCGTGGTGGCCGGGGTCGCGATCTGGTTCGCCGTCGGGTCGGCGCTGCTCCCGGTCGCCCGGATGCGCCGGTCCGTCCGCCGTCTCGCACCCGGCGCCCGGGTGGAGGTGCCCGACGCCGCGGCAGGCGAGCTGCGCGCCCTGGCCGACGACTTCAACGTCCTGCTGGACCGGCAGGACGCCGCCATGGAACGACTGCGGCGGTTCACGGGTGACGCGGCGCACGAGCTGCGCTCCCCCGTGGCGTCCATCCGCCTGCAGTCGGAGGTCGCGGTGGCCAACCCCGATCCCCAGCTCTCGCAGGAGGTGCACGCCGACGTCCTCGCCGACGCCGAACGGTTGTCGGCGTTGCTCGACGGGCTGCTGGCGCTGGCGCGGTCGGACGCCGGGGAGCTGCCGCCGGCCGACTCCGTCGACCTGGTCGGCGAGGTACGTGCGGCGGTGGCGCGCGCCGGGGAGCAGCCTGTACCGATAGCGGTCAACGCCATGACCGGCCAGGCCTGGGCGGCCGCGGCGCACACCGAGACCGAGCTCGTCCTCGACAACCTGCTGCGCAACGCCTGCCGGTACACCCGCACGCGGGTGGTGGTGTCGGTCCTCGCGAGCCGGTCCACCGTCCGCGTGCTCGTCGACGACGACGGCCCGGGCGTCCGGCCGGAGCACCGCGCGCAGGTCTTCGACCGCTTCTACCGAGCCTCGGACGACCGCGCGCGGTCCTCCGGCGGCGCCGGCCTCGGCCTGGCACTGGTCGCCGAGCTCGTCCGCCGGCGGGGCGGCCGGGTCGCCGTCGGCGAGTCGCCCGACGGCGGCGCCCGGTTCACCGTCGTCTGGCCCCGGTCCGGCTGAGTACCGGACCGGCCGAGCATCGGGGCTGACACGGCCCGCCGCTCGTAAGGCGCCCGCCACCCCGTAACCTGAACGAATGAACTCACCCGAGGCCCTCGCGGCAGCGCTCGGGGAGGCGCGCTACCTCGCTGACGAGGACCTCGCCACCGTCGTGTACCTTGCCCGGTCCATGGAGCGTCCGCTGCTCCTGGAGGGGGAGCCGGGAACCGGCAAGACAGCGCTCGCCGAGGCGCTGGCCCAGGTCACCGACGCGCCCTTGATCCGGCTGCAGTGCTACGAGGGCATCGACGCGACCCAGGCCCTGTACGACTGGGACTTCGGCCGGCAGATCCTGCACCTGCGGACGCTGGAGGCGGCAGCGGCGTCGTCGGACACGAACGCCCTGGAGGTCGAGGCCACCGAGCGCTCCCTGTTCGACGAGCGCTTCCTCCTGGCCCGGCCCGTCCTCCAGGCGCTGCGGACCACCCCGTCCGTGCTGCTCGTGGACGAGATCGACCGCGCCGACGACGAGTTCGAGGCGTTCCTCCTGGAGGTCCTGTCCGGCTGGACGGTGACGATCCCGGAGCTCGGCACGATCCGCGCGGCGACGCCGCCCACCGTCGTCCTCACGTCGAACCGCACGCGCGAGCTGCACGACGCCCTCAAGCGCCGCTGCCTCTACCACTGGATCGACCACCCCGGCCTGGAGCGCGAGGTCGCGATCGTGCGTGCCCGGCTGCCCGAGGTCGCCGAGGCCCTCGCCCGCCAGGTCGCCGGCTGCGTGCAGCGCCTGCGTGCAGAACCGCTGCTCAAGCCGCCGGGCGTCGCGGAGACGCTCGACTGGGCCCGCGCCCTGGAGCGCCTGGGCGCCACGTCGCTCGACCTCGACGCGGCGTCCCGCACGCTCGGTGCCGTGGTCAAGTACCGCGAGGACACGATCCGCGCCCGCGAGGCGCTGACCCGGATCCTTGGGACCTGAGGTGTCCGACGGCGGCGAGCGGGTGCTGCTCGGGTTCGCACGGGCGCTGCGGGCGGCCGGGGTCTCGGTGACACACGACCGGGCCACCGCGTTCCTGCAGGCCACCTCGGTACTCGGAGCGGGAAGCGCCGTCGCCACCTATCGCGCGGGCCGGGCGACGCTGTGCGCGGGGCCCGACGACCTGGTGCGCTTCGACCAGGTGTTCGCCGCGTGGTTCGAGGCCTCGACCGTCGGGCTGCCGGCGCCGCGGGCCAGGGCGGGCTCGTCGGCCGGCGCCGCGGCGGTCTCGACGCGCACCACCGACCGCGCCGACGCCGAGCCCTCCGCCGCCGTGCTCCCGTCCGGCAGCGACACCACGCCCCCCGGCGCCGAGCCCGGACAGGACGAACGGCATCCCGACGTCGTCCCCGTGCTCGCCGACGACCGCGAGACCCTCCGCCACCGCGACATCGCCGGCCTCACCGAGGCGGAGCGCCGCGTCCTCGCCGCGCAGATCGCCGCCCTCCGGCCGCGCCCGCCGCTGCGCCGCGCCGCCCGCGCCGTGCCGTGGCGGCGCGGGCGGCCGGACCTGCACCGCACGCTGCGCGCGTCGCTGCGCCGGGCCGGCGAGCCGGCCCAGGTCGAGCGTCGCCGCCGGACCCGCACGCCGCGCCGCGTGGTGCTGCTGGTGGACGTGTCGGGCTCCATGCGGCCGTACGCGGAGGCGCTGCTACGGCTCGCGCACGCCGTCGTGCGGTCGGGGGCGACCGCGGGGACGCGCCGCGTGGGGACCCGCTTCCGCGCCGAGGCGTTCACCCTCGGCACCCGCCTGACCCGCGTCACCGACGCCCTGCGCACCGCCGACCCGGAGCGTGCGCTGGCTCGCGCCGGCGAGCTCGTCCCGGACTGGGCGGGCGGCACGCGGCTCGCCGAGGCGCTCGCCACGCTGATGGACCGCCACGGCGCGCGGCTGCGCGGGGCGGTGGTCGTGGTGTGCAGCGACGGCTGGGAGCGGGGCGACCCCGCGGACCTGGCCGACCGCGCCGCCCGGCTGCACCGCCTGGCCCACACCGTGGTCTGGGTGAACCCGCATCGCGGGAAGGACGGCTACCGGCCGGTGCAGTCGGGGATCTTGGCGGTGCTGCCGCACGTGGACCACTTCCTCGCGGGACATTCGCTGGGTACGTTCGAAGAAGCACTGGAGGTGGTGGCACGTGCGTGACGTGCTGGACGAGCTGCTGACGTGGTGGCGGGCGGGCCACGCGGTCGGGATGGGCACGGTAGTGGCCACGTTCCGGTCGGCGCCGCGCCCGCCGGGTGCGGCGATGCTGGTCGGACCGGGGGACGACGGCGCGCCGCCCGTCGCGGTGGGCTCGGTCTCGGGCGGCTGCGTGGAGGGCGCGGTGTACGACCTCGCGAGCGAGGTGGTCACGACCGGCAAGCCGGTGCTGGAGCGGTACGGCATCTCCGACGACGACGCGTTCGCCGTCGGCCTGACCTGCGGCGGGATCCTGGACGTGTTCGTGGAACGGGTGGACCGCGTCAGCTTCCCCGAGCTCGGCGAGGTCGCCGAGGACATCGCCGCCGGCCGTCCGGTCGCCGTCGCAACGGTTGTGGAGCACCCCGACGAGCAGGTTCTCGGCCGGCGCCTCGTCATCCGGCCCGACAGCACGGGGCCCGACAACATCCTGCCCGACAGCCCCCGCGTGTCCGGGAGCCTCGGCACCGCGCGGCTGACCGACGCCGTGACCGACGACGCCCTCGGCCTGCTCACCGGCGGGATCAGCGAGACCCTCACCTACGGCCCCGACGGCGAGCGGCGGGGCGAGGGCTGCCGCGTGTTCGTCTCCTCCTACGCGCCGCGCCCGCGGATGCTCGTGTTCGGCGCCATCGACTTCGCGGCGGCGACGGCGCGGGTCGGCTCGTTCCTCGGCTACCGGGTCACGGTGTGCGACGCCCGGCCGGTCTTCGCGACCGCTACGCGCTTCCCGGACGCGGACGAGGTGGTGACCGACTGGCCCCACCGATACCTCGCGGCCGAAGCGGACGCGGGCCGGATCGACGGCCGGACGGTGGTCTGCGTGCTCACCCACGACCCGAAGTTCGACGTGCCCGTACTGGAGCTGGCGCTGCGCCTCGACCTGGCCTACGTGGGCGCGATGGGCTCGCGCCGCACGCACGACGACCGCCTGGCCCGGCTCGTCGATGCCGGTGTGCCCGAGGCGCGGCTGGCGCGCCTGCACAGCCCGATCGGCCTCGACCTGGGCTCGCGCACGCCCGAGGAGACCGCCGTCAGCATCGCCGCGGAGATCGTCGCGGCCCGCTGGGGCGGCTCGGGCGAGCCCCTCGCGACGACCGGCGGCAGGATCCACCGCCCACCACGCAGTACGTGAGCGCTGGCGGAGCCCGGACGGCTCGGCGTACCGTGATGCGTGTCACACCGTCACAACGAAGTGGCTGAGGAGTGTCCATGACCAGGATCGAGCTCACCGTCGACGGCGCGAAGGTGGTCGACGACGTCGAACCCCGCCTGCTGCTCGTGCAGTACCTGCGCGAGCAGCTCGGCAAGACCGGCACCGTGATCGGCTGCGACACCGCGAGCTGCGGCGCCTGCACCGTCCATCTCGACGGCCACAGCGTGAAGTCGTGCAACGTCCTGGCCGTACAGGCCGACGGCGCCGAGGTCACCACCATCGAGGGAATCGCCACCAACGGCGAGCTGCACCCCCTCCAGGAGGCGTTCCGCGAGTGCCACGCACTGCAGTGCGGGTTCTGCACGCCCGGCATGATCATGCAGTCTGCGGACCTGCTCGCCGAGAACCCCCACCCGACCGAGGCCCAGATCCGCGAGGGCCTCGAGGGCAACCTCTGCCGGTGCACCGGCTACCAGAACATCGTGCGCGCGGTGCGGTACGCGGCTGACGCGACGTCCGCCACCACCGACGGAGGTGCGGCATGACCACGACGGAAGAAGCCCCCGCCACCGCCGAGGCCGCCCACGACGGCGAGATCGGCCGCGACCGGCGCCGCAAGGAGGACCGGCGGCTCATCACGGGACGCACCCGCTGGACCGACAACATCGCGCCGCCCGGAACCCTGCACCTGGCCATGGTGCGCAGCCCGTACGCGCACGCGAACATCTCGGGGATCGACACCCGGGCCGCGGCCCAGTCCCCGAACGTCGTCGCCGTACTGACCGGCGCCGACCTCGCCGACACGCAGGGCGTCCTCGCCAACGCCTGGCCCATCACGCCCGACCAGGTCGCGCCCGAGCACAAGCCGATCGCCGTCGACCGGGTCGCGTTCGCCGGAGAGATCGTCGCCGTCGTCGTCGCCCGCAGTGCCGCCACGGCCGCCGACGCCGCCGAGCTAGTCGACGTCGACTACGACCCGCTGCCCGCCGCCCTCGACCTCAGGGCCGCCGCCGACGCGACCCCCGAGAACGGCGGTGCCATCGCGCACCCCGGCCTGGGCACCAACAACTCCGCCCGGTGGATCTTCGACTCCGGCGAGGCCGGCACCGGCGGCAACGTCGAGGACGCCATCGCCGCCGCCCGCACGGACGGCATAGTCATCGAGCGCGAGTACCGCCAGCAGCGGCTCATCCCGGCCTTCATGGAGCCCCGCTCCGTCGTCGTCGACCCCACCGGCGAGCAGATCACCATGTGGTCCGCCACCCAGATCCCGCACATCACCCGCTTCCTCCTGGCCGCCACAACGGGCGTGCCCGAGTCGAAGATCCGGGTCATCGCGCCCGACGTCGGCGGCGGATTCGGCGGCAAGCTGCAGACCACACCCGAGGAGTGGACGGCGTTCGCCGTCGCGCGCCGCCTCGGCAAGCCAGTCAAGTACACCGAGACCCGCTCCGAGTCGCTGCTCGCCGCCCACCACGGCCGCGACCAGTGGCAGAAGCTCACCCTCGCCGCCCGTGCCGACGGCACCGTCACCGGCCTCAAGGTGGAGCTGCTCGCCGACCTCGGCGCCTACGTCGCCCTCGTGGGCGGCGGCGTGCCCGTCCTCGGCGCCTTCATGTACAACGCCATCTACAAGTTTCCCGCCTACCGATTCGACTGCCGCACGGTCCTGACCAACAAGACCTGGACCGACGCCTACCGCGGCGCCGGACGCCCCGAGGCCACGTTCGCCATCGAACGCCTCATGGACGAGCTCGCCGTCGAGCTCGGCCGCGACCCGCTCGAGGTCCGCCGCCAGAACTGGATAACGCACGACGAGTTCCCGTTCACCACCGTCGCCGGGCTCACCTACGACTCCGGCGACTACGAGTCCGCGACCGCCCAGGCCGTGGATGCCTTCGGCTACGAGGACCTCCGCGCCGAGCAGGCGCGACGGCGCACGGAAGGCGACCCCGTCCAGCTCGGCATCGGCATCTCCACGTTCACCGAGATGTGCGGTCTCGCGCCCTCCCGCGTGCTCGGCAGCCTCGACTACGGCGCCGGAGGCTGGGAGCACGCCGAGATCCGCATGCTCCCCACGGGCAAGGTCGAGGTCGTCACCGGCTCCAGCGCCCACGGCCAGGGGCACGAGACCGCGTTCAGCCAGATCGTCGCGGACCGCCTCGGCGTCCCCTTCGAGGACGTCGAGGTCCTGCACGGCGACACCCAGGTCGCCCCGCGCGGCCTGGACACCTACGGGTCCCGGTCCCTCACCGTCGGCGGCGAGGCGCTGGCACTCGCGGCGGACAAGGTAGTGGCCAAGGCCAAGCCGTGGGCCGCCCACCTGCTGGAGGCCAGCGCCGACGACGTCGAGTTCGCGCACGGGAAGTTCACCGTGGCGGGCACGAGCGAGGCCAAGACGATCCAGGAGATCGCCCTGGCCGCCTTCGCCGCGCACGACTACCCCGAGGGCATCGAACCCAGCATCGACGCCGAGGTCACGTTCGACCCGGTGAACTTCTCCTTCCCGCACGGCACGCACCTGTGCGCCGTCGAGGTGGACACGGAGACCGGCGCCGTGCGCCTGCGCAAGTACGTGTGCGTCGACGACGTCGGCACGGTCATCAACCCGCTCATCGTCGCCGGGCAGGTGCACGGCGGGCTCGCGCAGGGCATCGCCCAGGCCCTGTGGGAGGAGGCGGTGTACGACGACGCGGGCACCCTGCTCACCGGCACCCTCGCCGACTACCTCGTGCCCAGCGCCGCCGACCTCATCAGCTTCGACACCGCGATCCGCAGCACCCCCGCCACCTCGAACTCGCTGGGCGCCAAGGGCGTCGGCGAGGCCGGGACCATCGCGTCCACGCCTGCAGTGGTGAACGCCGTCGTCGACGCGCTGCGGCCCTACGGCGTGCACGACGTCGAGATGCCCTGCACGCCAGCGCGCGTCTGGCGCGCCATCCAGGATGGGAGCGCTTCATGATCCCCGCACCGTTCGAGTACGCCAGGCCCACCAGCGTCGACGAGGCGCTCGGCCTGCTCGCCGGGTCCGACGACGCCAAGGTGCTCGCCGGCGGCCAGTCCCTCCTGTCCGTGCTGCGCATGCGGCTCAACGCGCCCGAGCTCGTGGTCGACATCGGCCGCATCGACGCGCTGCGCGGCATCCGCGAGGTCGCCGGAGGTGGCGGCGCCATCGAGATCGGCGCCATGACGCCGTACCACGAGATCCTCGCCTCCGACGAGATCCGCACCGGGCTCCGCCTCCTGCACGACGCCGTCGCCGAGGTGGGGGACCCCCAGGTCCGGCACCGCGGCACCCTTGGCGGATCGCTCGCCCACGCCGACCCCGCCGGGGACTGCGGCGCGGTGGCGCTCGCGCTCGGGGCCGAGATGGTCATCGCCGGGCCCGGCGGCGAGCGGGTGGTTCCCGCCGACGAGTTCTTCCAGGACCTGTTCACCACCGCCGTCGGGGAGGACGAGCTGCTCGTCGCGGTCCGGTTCCCCGGGTACCCCGGATGGGGTTCCAGGTACGAGAAGTTCGTGCGCACCGCTCAGGACTGGCCCATCATCGCGGTCGGCGCATGCGTGCGCATGGCCGACGGGAAGACGATCTCCGAGGCGCGGATCGGCCTGACCAACATGGGGCCGACGCCGCTGCGGGCGCGCGCGGTGGAGGAGGCGCTCGTGGGCATGACGCCGACGGCGGAGGCCGTTGGCGCGGCCTGCGCCGCCGTGGCCGACGGCACCAGCCCGCCGTCGGACCTCAACGGGGACGCCGACTACCGGCGGCACCTCGCGACCGTGCTCGCCCGGCGGGCAGTGCTCGCGGCGGCGGGGGCGGCGTGAGGGCGCGGGGCACCGGGAAGGACGGCTTCGCGTGGAGCTGACCCACGAGTTCACCGTGCCGGCCGACGTCGCGACCACGTTCGCGGCGTTCTCGCGGGTGGAGTCGATGGCCGAGTGCTTCCCCGGCGCGGAGGTCACGTCGGTGGACGGCGACGCGTTCACGGGGTCGGTGAAGATCAAGCTCGGCCCGATCGCGCTGACGTTCAACGGCGAGGGTGAGTTCACGGAGAAGGAGCTCGCCGCGGACGGCAGCTCCGGGCGCATGGTCCTGTCCGCGAAGGGCAAGGACAGGCGCGGCAACGGCACGGCCGGCGCGGAGGCCGTCGTCGTGCTCGCACCCGGGGGCGACGCGGCGGACGGCCCGACGACCGACGTCGAGGTGACGACGGACCTCCAGATCGGCGGCAAGGTCGCGAGCATGGGCCGCGGCCTGGTCCAGGAGGTCTCCGACAAGATGCTGGGCCGCTTCACGGACTGCCTGGAGAAGAAGCTGACCTGACCCGTCCCCGCCGCCCGTTCCCGCCGGATACGTGACGGCCCGGATATCGTGGCGGCGTGGAGACGACGGCCCTGATCGCAGCCTGCGTGGCCGTCGTCCTCGGGGCCGGCCTGCAGCGGGTCGCCGGGATGGGCCTGGGCCTGGTCGCCGCGCCGGTGCTCACGGTGTTCCTCGGCGCGTCGGTGGGCGTGCTGGTCAGCAACGTGGCGGCGATCGTCACGGCCCTGCTCATCCTGCGGGCGCTCCGGGACCGGGTGGACTGGCGGCGGGTCGTCACGATCCTGCCGCTCATGCTCGTGGGCTCGATCCTCGGTGCGCTGACGGTCCGCGAGGCCGACGCCGCGTGGCTCGACGTGATCGTTGGCGGGTCGGTGCTGGTCGCGCTGGCCGCCTCGGCGCTCCTGCGCCGGCGGGTCCGGATCGAGGGCCGGTCCGTCGCGGTCGCCACCGGCCTGGCGGCGGGCTTCATGAACACCACCTCCGGTGTCGCGGCGCCCGCCTGGACCGCGTACGCGCTGGCCACCCGCTGGGACCACCGGTCGTTCGCGGCGACCATGCAGCCGCTGCTCGTGGTCATGAACACCATGTCGGTGGTCACCAAGCTGGCCCTCGGCGCGATCCCGGCCGGATCCGCACCCGCCTGGTGGGTCTGGCCCGTGCTGCTCGTCGCCGTGCTCGCCGGGGTCGCGCTCGGCACCGTCCTGGCCCGCCGTGTCCCGACCCGGGTCGCGTCGGCCATCGCCCTGACGGTAGCCGTCGCGGGCGCGATCACAGCCCTCCTGCGCGGCCTCCTCACCGTCTAACCGCTTTGTCGTGGGCGCGATCGTTGCGACTCCACGCCCGCTTCAGGCGCAGCGATCCCGCCCACGACAAGCGGGGTCAGTCGTCTTCCGCGAAGACCACGTCGCGCTTGCGCCGGATCATCGGCAGCACCGTGACCACCAGCGCGACCGCCGCGAGCGCCAGCAGGACCCCCGAGATGGGTCGCGTGACGAAGACCGTGGGGTCGCCGCGCGAGAGGAGCAGCGCCCGGCGCAGGTTGTCCTCCAGGAGTGGTCCGAGCACGAACCCGAGCAGCAGCGGCGCCGGCTCGCACCCGGACCGGATCAGCACGAAGCCCAGCACGCCGAAGACGGCGACCGCGAGCACGTCGTACGGGTTCTGGCTCAGCGAGTAGGTCCCGATGCAGGCGAACACCACGATGGCCGGGAACAGCACCGAGTACGGCACCGAGAGCATGCGCACCCAGAGTCCGATGAGCGGCAGGTTGAGCAGCACCAGCAGCACGTTGCCGATCCACATCGACGCGATCAGGCCCCAGACGAGGGCGGGCTGCTCGGTCATCACGTCGGGCCCCGGCGTGATGCCCTGGATGATGAACGCCCCGGCCATGAGCGCCATCACGGGGTTGGCGGGCAGGCCGAGCGTCAGCAGCGGGATGAACGACGTCTGCGCCGCCGCGTTGTTCGCCGACTCCGGCCCGGCCACGCCCTCGATCGCGCCGTGCCCGAACTCGCTCGGGTTCCGTGAGACCCGCTTCTCCACCGCGTAGGAGGCGTACGAGGCGAGGACGTGCCCGCCGCCCGGCAGCACGCCGAGCAGCGAACCGAGCCCGGTCGCGCGGAGCACCGGGCCGGCGATCTGCCGCAGCTCGGTCCGGCTGGGCCACAGGTTCGTCACGCGGCTCACCAAGCGGGTCCTGGTGCGCGGGTCGTGCAGGTTGCGCAGGATCTCCGCGATGCCGAACATGCCGACGGCGAGCGCCACGAAGTTCAGGCCCTGGTACAGCTCGCGCACGCCGAACGTGAACCGCGGCGTGCCGGTGTACATGTCCTGTCCCAGCGTGCCGAGCAGGATACCGAGCACGATCATCGCGAGCGCCTTGAGCATGGACCCGCTCGCCAGCGCGATCGACGCGATGAGGCCCAGCACCACCAGCGAGAAGTACTCGGCGGAGCCGAACGACAGCGCGGCGCGGGCCAGCACGGGGGCGGCGACGGCGAGCACCACCGTCGCGACGGTCCCGGCCACGAACGACCCGATCGCCGCTACGGCGAGCGCGACGCCGGCCCGCCCGGCGCGCGCCATCTCGTGCCCGTCGATCGCCGTCACGGCAGCCGACGACTCCCCTGGCAGGTTGAGCAGGATCGCCGTCGTCGACCCGCCGTACTGGGCGCCGTAGTAGATGCCCGCGAGCATGATGAGGGCCGACGTCGGGTCGTCGAACCCGAACGTGATCGGGAGCAGCAGCGCGATGGTCGCCGTCGGCCCGATGCCGGGCAGCACGCCGACGGCGGTGCCGAGCGCCACGCCGAGCAGGCAGAACAGGACGTTGTGCCACTGCAGCGCTTCGGAGAACCCGAGCGCGAGGTTGTCCAGCAGGTCCATCGGGGCCTCCTACCCGCCGAGCCAGTCGCCGAACAGCGCAAGGCGCAGCTGCAGGAGGACTGCGAAGATGATCCAGCTCGTCAGCGTCAGCCCGACGGCGATGAGCAGCGCCCGCAGCACTCTGGTGCCGGGCCGCGCCATCGCCGCGAGCAGGCCGGTGCCGAAGGTCGCGGGCAGCAGCCCGAGACCGTCGACGGTGAGCGCGAAGAACCCCACGGCGGCGAAGATCGCTACCGTCGGACGCCACTGGATCCCGGCGAGCGGCCGGGGGTCCGGGACGTCGGCGTCGGTCGGTACCCGGTCGGACGCCACCCCGTCGGACGCCGCAGCGTCCGGCACCTCGGTGTCGGGCGCCCCGCCGTCCGGCACCTCGGCGTCAGGCACCGCGCGGCCGGACCCTGCGGCGTCGGACACCTCGCCCGGCGCCGGGTCCGGGGCGACGTACGCCTTCACGACGATGGCGACGCCGAGCGCTGCGAGCACCAGGCCGAGGACGAGCGGCACGTACCCCGGCCCCATCTCGAGGAGGGAGCCGAGGTCGTACCCGAGCGCCCCGATGGCGAAGGCCGCGCCGAGCCCTACGAAGATCAGGCCCGCGACGAGGTCGCCCGTCGAGCGGGGCCGGAGCACGCCGATCTCAGCCTCCCTGTCCGGCGCCGATGATCTCGCCCCAGGTCGCGATCTGCTCCTCGAGCAGCGCCGCGTGCGCCTCCGGGGTGGCCTGGTCCTCGCTCACGGGGGCCGTGCCGAGGTCGGCCATCTGGTCGATCACCGCCTGGTCCGCCAGCGCTACCTGGAGGGCGTCGGTGAGGGTGCTGACCACCTCGTCCGGCGTCTCGGCCGGGACGTACAGGCCGTGCCACACGCTGACCTCGACGTCGGGCTGGCCGCCCTCCGCCGTGGTGGGCAGGTCGGGCAGGGCCTCGATGCGCTCCGGCGTGGTCACCGCGTACGCCTTGACCTCGCCCGCCGTGATCTGGCCGGTCGTGTTCGTGGTCTGGTCGCACATGAAGTCGACCTGGCCGCCGACGAGCTCGGTCATCGCGGGGCCCGTGCCGTCGTAGGGCACCGCCGTCACCTGGACGCCGAGAGCGTCCATCAGGAGCAGGCCGCACAGGTTGGACGCGGAGCCGTCGCCGGCGTGCGCCATCGTCACCGTGTCGGCGTTCTCCTGGACGTAGGTCACGAAGTCCTCGAACGTCTCCGGCTCGAAGTCGGAGCGCGCGATGATCGTCATGGGCACCTCGGTGACGAGGCCCACCGGCTTGAAGTCGGTCACCGGGTCGTAGGCGAGGTCGTCGTAGAGCGCGGGGGCCGTCGACATGCCGATGTGGTGCATGAGCACCGTGTAGCCGTCGGGGTCGGCCGCCGCGGCCTGGCCCGCCCCGACGGTGCCGCCGGCGCCGTCGACGTTCTGCACCACCAGCTGCACGCCCAGCTCCTCGGACATGGGCTCGGCGACCATGCGCGTCACGGTGTCGGTGGGGCCGCCGGCGGAGAACGGCACGATCACCTCGATGTCGTCCTCGGGGTAGGCGGCGGGGTCGCCACCGCCGCCCGAGGAGCAGGCGGCCAGGGTGAGGCTGAGTCCGGCCAGCGCAGCGAGGTACGCGGCCACCTTCCGAGGTCCGGCGGGGGTCATGTCCGTCTCCGATCATCGTTGATCCGGCAGGGCGATCCAGGTGGAACCAGACGTGCGAGCTGATCGCGTCGAGACCGTGACAGTACCGCCGAGCATGTGACGCCCGCCACAAACAGGACCCGGCTTGATCGAACGGTGACCTCGTCGACCGGTGCGGTCCGGTACGGAGGAGATACGGACGAGGTACGGGCCGAGTACGGGAACTTCCCCGAGCGGCCGGATTCCTACGTTGAGCGCACCGACAGTGAAGGACCACGTGATGCTCATCGAGAAGCTCGGCCGGACGGCGGCAGCCTTCGCCCTGGTCACCGCGGCTCTTGCCGGCTCGCTCGGCACCGAGCCCGCCCTCGCGCCGCCGGCACGGGCGGAGGCGCCCGCGCAGGCGGAGGTGCCCGCGCAGGCGGAGGTGCCCGCGCAGGCGGAGGTGCCCGCGCAGGCGGAGGTGCCCGCGCAGGCAGAGGCCGGGGCGCAGGCGTCCCCGGCCGACCCGGGCATCCGCGGCGCGCTCCTGCGATGCGGCGGCGGCAGGAAGGTCATGCCGCTCGACGCCGACGACGGGTCCCGCTCCACGTGCACGACCAGCAAGCGGGTCTGGAACTGGGGCAAGGACGCGCTCCGGTCGGCGCAGCTCCAGGAGGGCACCCCCTACGGGCTGGGGTGCGAGCCCGGCGAGCGCATCGACTGCTCATGCCTCGTGCAGTGGTCCTTCACCCAGCTCCCCGGGTTCGGGCACTTCGAGCGCGACTCACGATCACAGCAGGCCTGGCTGGACGGTCTGGCGAACGACGGCAGGCGGACGAAGGTCGATGCGATCCGGGTGAGCATCGCGGACGTCCAGCGGGGCGACCTGATCTTCTCCACCATCGACGCGGATCCCGTCGTCGACCACGTGGCCTTCTACTGGTCGGAGGGCTACGTCTACGACGCACCGGGCCCGAGCAGCCCGGCAGGCCTCCACGCGCGGCAGCTGGGTTCCCCGGAGGTCGTCGCCGTCTACCGCGTCATCGGCGTGAGCTGACCGGCGGCCCCCGCTCCGGCGTCGTCTCCGGAGCCCGGACCGGTGGGTGGATGAACCTGCAGGCCAGACCTCCGAAAGTGCCGCCTGCCATACAATCGCCCGTGTGGTCGTCGATCATGAGCAGGATGCGGCTGTCGGCACCGAGGACGTTGCATCGACGATCGGTGAGCTGCTTCGCGCGCACCGCCGCCGGCTCGGGCTGACCCAACGGGACCTGGCCGAACGCGCCGAGCTCAGCGTGGGCGCGGTGCGGGACATCGAGCAGGGCAGGAGCAACCACCCTCGGCTGAGCTCCGTCCAGGCGATGGCCACGGCCCTCGACCTCGACGCCACGGCGCTGGCGGCCCTCCGGACGACGATCACGGAGACCGCACAGGAGCAGCGGCCGAACCGGCACCCGGACTCCGCCGAACCGGTCTCCATCAAGGTTCTCGGGCCCGTCGAGCTGTGGCACGGCGACTCCCGGACGGCGCTCGGCTCCACCATGCAGCATCTCCTGCTGGCCAGGCTGGCCCTCGGCGTCGGCCAGCCCGTCGGACGGGACGAGCTGGTGGACCTCCTCTGGGGCCAGGAGCCGCCGGACGAGGCGACGAAGCTGCTCCGTACGCACGTCGCCCGCCTTCGCCGCCTCCTGGGGCCGTCCGGCGCGAGGCTGCTGGTCGCGTCGCGCACCGGATACCGGCTCGAGGTGGCGCCCGACATGCTCGACCTCCTCCAGTTCCGCGCGCTCGCCCGGCAGGCCGAGACCGTCGCGCCCGAGGCGGCCTTCGGCCTCCTCCTGGAGGCCGTCGGCCTCTGGCGGGGCGAGCCGGATCTCGACGAGCTGCGCGAGACCCCGCTGGCGGCCGCGATGACCGACGAGTACGTCGCGGTGCTGCGCCAGTTCGCCGCGATCGCCCGCGACATCGGCCGGCCGGAGTACTCGCTGGGGCCGTTGCGCCGGCTGGCGTCGCAGCTCGAGCTCAACGAGCCGGTGCACGCCGAGCTCATCATCACGCTCGCCGCCGGCGGCCGGCAGGCCGAGGCGCTTGCGGCATACGAACGGATCCGGTCCAGCCTCGCGGACCAGCTCGGCCTCGACCCCGGGCAGGAGCTGCGCGAGACGCATCTCGGCGTGCTCCGGCAACGCTGGCACCTCTCCGAGGCGAGTCCCCGTCCGGTGATCCAGCAGGTACCGGCGGCGCCGTCCGGGTTCGTCGGCCGGAAGGGCGAGTTCGACCGCGTCGCCGCGAGCCTCGCCCGGCCGGCGTCCGAGGCGCACGAGGCGTCGTCCCGGCTCGTCCTGGTGCACGGCCCGGCGGGCATCGGCAAGACGGCGTTCGCGCACGCGGCGTCGACCCGGCTCCGGCCGCAGTACCCGGACGGTCAGCTCTATGCCGACCTCGGCGGCGCGTCAGGGACCGCCATCGAGCCGATGAGCGTCCTCGACCGGTTTCTCCGGACGCTCGGCGTCCCCGGGCACCAGGTCGGGCGGGACCCCGGCGAGGCCGCCTCCCACTTCCGCAGCGAGCTGGCCGACCGCCAGATGCTGGTGGTGCTCGACAACGCGCGCGACGCCGACCAGGTGCGCCACCTGCTCCCCGGAACCGGGCGGAGCGACGTCCTGGTGACCAGCCGCCACCTGATCCGCGGCCTGGACGCCGCGGCGGTGATCGGGCTCGGCACGCTGTCTCCCGAGGAGTCGGTGGACCTCATCGCGTTCGTCGCCGGCAGGGACCGGACCGGCGTCGACGGCGCTGCCGCCGGCGAGCTGGGCGCGGCCTGCGGGCACCTCCCGCTCGCACTGCGGATCGCCGCCGCGCGCCTCGCCAGCAGGCCGTCGTGGGCCGTCAGCGACCTCGCGCACCGCCTGCGCGACGAGAACGGCCGGCTCGCCCAGCTCGACGACGGGGCGTCGAGCGTGCTCGTGAGCTTCCAGCTCAGCTACGACCGGCTCGACGACTCGGCACGACGGGCGTTCCGGCTCTGCTCGGTACACCCCGGGGAGGACTTCGGCGTCCCGGCGACCGCCGTCCTGCTCGGCGTCGACCCGGCGTCCGCGGAACGCCTGCTGGACGAGCTGCTGGACGCGAACATGCTCCTCCAGTACACGCCAGACCGCTTCCGGTTCCACGACCTCCTCAGGCTGTACTCCCGCAGGCTGGCCGGCACCGGACCCGAGCGGAGCGAGGCGGACGCCGCGCTGGACCACCTCCTGGAGTGGTACTCCGAGCTGGTGACCGCCGCGATGGAATGGGTCTACCCCCAGCTCGTCCGGCTCAGCAGCCATCCGGACCGCGGGCGGTGGTTCGACGACGAGACGCAGGCCCTCGACTGGCTCGACACGGAGGCCGGCGCCCTGATCCGGCTCGTCGAACGGGCGGCCGCCGACGACCGCTATGCATCCTTCGCCTGGACGGTGGCCGACCAGCTGCGCGGCTACTTCCTGATCCGGCGCCACGTGGACGGCTGGAAGCGGGTGGCGGACGCCGGGTGGCACGCCGCGGCCGGATCGGACGAGCCACGGGTGCGCGTCGCGGCCCTGCTGGGCCGGGGGCAGGCCCTCAGCGCGGCCGGACGCGACGCCGATGCGCTCGACGCCATGCTCGAGGCGCAGGAGATGGCCGAGCAGTGCGGCTGGAGGGCCGCGGCCGCCTATCTCTCCCACAACGTGGGCTGGCAGTACTACGAGTTCGGCATGCTGGCGGACGCCGACACGTGGTTCGGCCGGGCCTTCGACCTCACCGCCGACGACCCGAACGGGCACGTGCGCGCGGCGTCGCTCAACGGTTCGGGCATGGTGCAGCTCGACCGAGGGATCCTCGACAAGGCCGCCACGCAGCTCGGAGCGGCGCTGGCGATCAACGAGGCCGCGGGCCGGGAGGCGTCCGCCCTCGCCAACCGGGGCAACCTCGCGAGCGCCCTGCGGCGGAGCGGTGACCTGGAGCAGGCGAGCAGCCACCTCGACGTCGCGCTGCACGGCTACCGCCGCCGCGGCGACATGCGGGGCGAGCTCTCGACGCTCGACGAGATGGGCCGGCTGGCGACCGACCGCAACGACCTGGCCCTGGGGCTGACCCTGGCCCGGCAGGCCCACGAGCTCGCCCTCAGGGTGAACGACAACCGGGCCCGCGCCATGACCGCCTGCACGCTCGGGAACGCGCTGAGGGACTGCGGTGAGCTCGCCCAGTCGATCGACCACCTACGAACCAGCGTCGACATCGCCGTGGAGTACTCCTACACCTACCTCGAGGCCAGGGCGCAGCTCGGGCTGGCCCGCTCCCTCCGGCTGGCGGGGGACGACGAGGCGGCACGGCTCGCCGCCGAGCGCGCGGGGGCCGTCGCCCACGAGCGCGGGTACACACTGCTCGCGACGGCCGCCCAGACCGTTACATCGAGAAGGCCATGATCGCGACGGCGACCTTCCCGTCGCCCTGATCGGTCGTGCTGACGTCCAGGTTCCAGCCGCTCTCCGGCGCGTCCGGCTCGCCGTAGCTGACCTGCAGGCACGCGTCGACGTCGACGCAGGGCTCCGCCTGCAGCTCGGTCTCGGGGAGCTCGGCCCTCAGCCACGCGTCGACGTCGTCCTGGGGTGCGACGAAGTTGATGGTCACGAACGGGTCCTGGAAGCCGCCGCCTGCGCAGGTTGCGCCTGAGCCGGTGCCGTCGGTGCCGGTTCCGGTGGGCACGGGCAAGGTCTCGAACCCGGCGGAGCGCATGGCTTCCGCGCAGTCGACGGACTCGGGCTCTGGGGCGCTCCAGCCGCCGGTCGTCAGGAACCACACGACCATCGCGCCGAACCCAAGCACCGGCAGCACCAGCACGCCCAGCACAATCCAGAACCACACCCGGCGGTACAGCGGCTTGCGCTCGACCGGGATCTGCCCGGCCATGGGGTGCTCGATCATGGCGGCAGGCTACCGCCGTCGTCGGGGTCCATGCCCGAAATGTCGGTGCCGGTTCGGGCCCCGGGTCAGACGGCAAGCTTCTCGCGCAGCAGCGCCACGACCTTGCCCACGTTGACCGTCCAGCCCACCCCGAACACGCGCGGACCGATCACATGGTCGGCCTCGGGGTTCCACATCCGCTCGCGGAACCGTGCCGGGGTCGGGAAGCGGAAGTCGTAGGGGACCACCGACGCCACCTTGCCGTTCCACTCGCGCTCGTCCTCCGGCGTCCGCAGCTCCTTGACGACCGCCGCCACCGCCAGACCAAGCGTCACGAGCGTGATGATCTTCCTCAGGCCACCCCGGCGGTGCTTGACCGTGCCGTCGTCGTGCGTCGCAGACTTTCTGGACCCCACGTCAGCCTCCAGTGTTCTCGGGTACCCAGTCCCTCGTGTTCGGGACCTGTCCCTCGCCACCATCCTGTGCCCGCGTCCGCGACGTCGCGAACGCACGAGCGCCTTGGCCCTTGACGCAGCAACTTCGAGAGACGGAAACTTCCAGGTAGGCGACTGGATCCGTCCATGGAGGTACGCCATGTCCGCCACGCATGGGTTCTTCAGGGGCCTGGCGGCATTCGGCAGCGGCCTGGCCGTCCTGCTCGCCGGTCTCGCCCTCCCTGCCGCTGCCGAGCCAGAGACCCCGGTGGTCTACACCTCCGGCTCGACGGTGACGCGGGCCAACGGCCTCGGGTTCGATGCCTGTACCGCACCGTCGCTCGCTGCACTGCAGGCCTGGCAGGGTACGTCGCCGTACAAGGTCGTGAACATCTACTTCGGCGGCAACAACCGCGGCTGCACCCAGCCGAACCTGACCAGGACGTGGGTACGCGACGCCGTCGTGGGCGGTTGGAAGCTGCTGCCCACGTACTTCGGCAACCAGCCGTACTGCATGTTCGGGAACAAGCCGAACCGCTACACCGCCACCAACGCCACGTCCCGGGGAACCTCGGACGCCGAAGACGCGGTCACGCAGGCCACGGCCCTGGGAGTGCGGCCAGGGAGCGGCCTCTACGCGGACGTGGAGCACTACGACCGCACCGACCCGAACTGCCGGGTCGCGGTGCGCAGGTACGTCTCGGCGTGGACGAAGACCCTGCACGCGGCGGGGTACCTGGCAGGCGTGTACGCACACCAGGACTCGGGGCTGCGCGACCTCTCCGACTCCTACAGCTGGACGACGTACGCCCGACCGGACGCCGTATGGATGGCCCGCTGGGACGGCAACAGCTCGCTGACCAACTGGCCGACGGCGCCGAACACGCACTGGTCCAACTACCAGCGCGCGAAGCAGTACCTGGGCGACCACAACGAGACCTGGGGCGGAGTGACGATCAACATCGACTCCGACGCCGTCAAGGCGCCCGTCGCCACGGTCGCACGCACCTATCAGGTGACGAGCGCGACGTCGCTGAACGTCCGCAGCGGCCCGGCATCCTCCTACCCCGCCGTTCGTACCTACGCGCCGGGTGCCACGCTGTTCGTGGTGTGCCAGACCACGGGGCAGAAGGTCGGCACGACCGCGGTGTGGGATCGGTTGACCAACGGAGCATGGGCGAGCGACTACTACGTCTCGACCCCGTCGAACACCGGGTTCTCCGCGGAGCTGCCGCGGTGCATCTACCCGGGTCAGGTGGCCGTGGACTCACTCAACGCACGCACCGGACCGGGAACGTCGTACCCGACCACCGGCAGCCCGCTGCGCCGCGGCGCTCTGGCCTACGTGACGTGCCAGAAGAGTGGCAGCACGGTCGGCACCACCTCGGTGTGGAACAAGCTGCTCGGCGATCGCTGGGTCAGCGACTACTACGTCTCGAACCGGTCGAACACCACCTGGAGCTGGCCGGTGCCCCGCTGCCCGTGACACCGCGAGCAGCTCGAAGCGGACCAGCCCGGGCCGACGTCGGCCCGGGCTGGTCGGATGACGCTCGTCCTATGGGACGGGCATGTGGTGCCGGATCCACGCGGCCTGTCCGCCGTCGACCAGCAGGTCCGTCCCGGTGACGTACCGCGAACCGGGCCCGACCAGGAACGCGACGGCCTCGGCGAGCTCGCCCGTGCTGCCCATGCGGCCGATGCCGCAGGCATCGAGCATCCCGAGCATGTGGCTGCCCGACGCCGAGGCGGCCTCGGCCTTGGCCATGGCCGTGGAGATCACCCCGGGGCTCACGGTGTTCACCCGGGCGCCACGCAGGTTCCAGGCGAGCGCTGCCGCCTGGACGCGGACCTGGTTGGCGCGCTTGGCCAGGATGTAGGCCTGCATGGGGTCGGCGAGCGCCTGCACGACCGGCAGGTCCCTGAGCTCGCCGGCCGGGGTCGTCGCGAGCTCCCGCTCCTGCTGCCCGGTCAGCTGCGCGTAGTGCCCGGCCATGCTCGCGATGCACACGAGCACGAGCCCTGGCGCGGCCACCTCCTCGAACGCGTCGATCACGTGCGCGGTGCCGACGAGGTCGACGGCGAGCACCTGCTCGAGCGTGGCGGTGGCGGCGGAGACGCCGGCGGTGTGCACGACGGCGACCAGCCGGCCGGCGTCGGCAGCCGCCTTGGCCAGCCGGTCCACGGAGGCGCGGTCGGAGACGTCGGTGACCACGCCCGTGACGGCGTACCCGGACTCGTCCAGTGCCTGTACCGCGCGCTGGAGCGCGTGGTCCGAGTAGTCCGCCAGCAGCAGGCGGCGGCCGGTGCCGATCCTGCGGGCGATGGCCTCGCCCATGCCTCCGGCGCCGGTGACGACCACCACCTCCTCCTGCATGTCAGGCCGGTGCGACATCGCTGACCACCTCTCGTGGCTCCGTCGTCTCGCCGGCGGGCGGGTCGCCCACGGCGTCGTACCAGGTGGCGCCCGCGGCGATGTGCCGGCGCCACGGGCGTAGCGCCCGGGGCGGCAGACCGATCGCGAGCACGCCCACGAGCCGGTCGCCGGTGCGGTACGCGGCCAGGAAGCGCCGCTCGGCCGGGTCGCCCTCGACGATCCGGACCTCGTCGTGCCCGCGCAGGTACCCGTAGGCCTGGATCTTCATGTCGTACTGGTCCGACCAGAAGTACGGCACCGGGGCGAACGGCCGGGGCTCGTCGGGGTTCAGCAGGTTGCGCGCCACCGCAAGGCCCTGCTCGCCGGCGTGCGTGCGGTGCTCGATCCGCATCGACGTCCCGAACAGCGGGTTGTCCCACCGGGCCACGTCGCCGACCCCGTACACGCCCGGCGCCGCGGCGCAGTACTCGTCGCAGACCAGGCCGTCCGCGACGGGCAGCCCGCCCAGCTCCAGCCACCCCGTGTTCGGCACCGAGCCGACGGCGACCAGCACGTCGTCGGCCTCGACGGTCGTGCCGTCGGCCAGCTCCAGCCCGCCGTCGTACACCTGCGTGACGCCGACTCCGGTACGCAGGTCCACGCCCCGCTCGCGATGCGCCTGGGTCAGCACCTGGCCGACCTGCGCACCCACCGCGTGCGCCAGGGGCACCGGGGCCGGCTCCACGACCGTGACCTCGCAGCCCAGGCCACGGGCCACCGCCGCGGCCTCCGCACCGAGAAACCCGGCACCCACCACCGCCAGGCGCCGGCCCGGCCGCAGCCGGTCCCGCAGGGCGAGGGCATCCTCCAGGTCGCGGAGCACATGGCCCCCGCCACCGGGCAACCGGCGCGGGCTCACCCCGGTGGCCGCCACCAGGGCGTCGTAGCCGACCTCTTCCCCGGTATCCAGGGCGACCGTGCGGGCCCGGGGATCCACACCCGTTGCCGTCACGCCCAGTCGCAGGTCCAGGTTCAGCGCCTCGATGTCGGCGTCGGGCCGGAGCGGGAGCCGGTCAGGCTCCCACTCCCCTGCCAGGACCTGCTTGGACAAGGGCGGCCGGTCGTACGGCAGGTGCGGCTCGGCGCCGACCAGCGTGATCCGCCCGGTGAACCCGCCCCGGCGCAGGCCTTCGGCGGTGGCCAGGCCACCCGCCGAGGCGCCGACCACCACGACGTCGCGCACCGCTGGGTCGCGTGCCGCGTCACTCACAGCGCCACCAGGCGCAGCGCGGCCGCCGGGCAGACGGCGACGGCTTCCCGCACGTCGTCGAGCAGCTCGGCCGCGGGCGTCTCGTCCAGCACGACGGCGACGCCGTCCTCGTCCCGCTGGTCGAAGACCTCAGGTGCCACCATCACGCACTGGCCCGCGGCCACGCACTTGGGCTCGTCCAGCTCGATCCGGTGGGTCCCGGTCACTGTCTCGTCACTCATCAGTTCGTTCCTCTCCGGTCCGGTCCGCGGGTCACCAGGTCACCGGCAGCGAGTGCAGGCCGTAGGCAACGCCCTCGTAGGCGAAGTCCACGTCCTCGGCCGGGATCGCGAGCCTCAGGTCCGGGACGCGGCTCACCAGCGCCCGGAAGGCCACCTGCAGCTCGACGCGCGCGAGGGTCTGGCCCAGGCACTGGTGCGCGCCGTAACCGAAGGCGTGGTGCGAACGGGCCGAGCGGGTCAGGTCCAGCCGATCGGGCTCGGGGAACTGGGCGGGGTCCCAGTTCGCGGCGGCCACGTCGAGGACCAGGCCCTCGTCCTTGCGGATCACGTCGGCGCCCACCTGGATGTCCTCGTTCGCGATCCGGCGCACGCCGGTGTGCACGATGCTGAGGTAGCGCAGCAGCTCCTCGACGGCGGCGGCCACGGCCTTCGGGTCGTCGACGATCGACCGGAAGTACTCCAGCTGGTCCGGGTTCTGCAGCAGGGCGAGGGTGCCGAGACTGATCATGCTGGCCGACGTCTCGTGCCCGGCGATCAGGATGGCGGTGGACATCGACAGCGCCCCGCGCATCGTCATCTCGCCCGCCTTGACGCGTGCGGCGAGCTCGGACATGACGTCGTCGGCGGGCTCGGCCATCTTGGCCTCCATCGCCGCGGCGACATGGCCGCCCAGGACGGCGCCCGCTGCCGCGGACTCCTCGGGGGTGGCGTCGTGGCTGACCAGGACGTGGCTGGCGTGCTGGAAGTCCTCGCGGTTGCCGTAGTCCATGCCGAGCATCTCGGTGATCACGATGGTCGGCACCGGCAGCGCGAACGCCTGCACCAGGTCGACGGGCCTGGGCCCGGCCAGCATCTCGTCGAGCAGGCCGTCCACGAGCTCCTGGAGCCTGGGGCGCATCGCCTCGACCCGCTTCACCGTGAACGGCAGGTTCACCACGCGGCGCAGCTGGGTGTGCTCCGGGGCGTCCGTGTTGGTGATCAGCCGCGGCGTGTGCTGCGCGGACACGCTGCGGCCGCGGGTCATGTGCGGGTAGCCCTCGCGTCGCTCGTCGATGCTGAGTCGCGGGTCCGTGAGCAGCGCGTGCTGGTCGGCGTACTTGGTCACCAGCCACGGTGTGGAGCCGTCCCAGATCCGGGCGCGCGCCATCTGGTCGGCCTCGGTGGTCGCGAGGACGTTCGCGGGCTGGGCGAACGGGCAGCGGGGATCACGCGGGGTCGGGTAGTCGACGACGTCGGGCGTCCGGCCTGTGTCGGTGAGCGTCGTATCGGTCACGGTCAGCCTCCTGGGGGTATCGGGTCGTCCCGATCACACCAGGCAGGACTGACGACGACCGGACGCGAACCTGACGCGAACCTGACGGCTGATACGACCCGCGAACCCTCACATCTCACCCGCCCGCCGGGCGTCTCCCCGTCCGGGGGCTCGAGATCAGTCCCCGACGACGAGGGAATAGCCAAACCCGCGCTGGGTGCGGATCAACGCCGGCCGCTCGCGATCGACCTTCCGGCGCAGGCGCGAGACCAGCCGCTCGATCGCGTTGTCGTCCCGGACCTCGCCCCACACCCGGCGCGCGATCTGGTCCTTCGACAGGACGGTCCCGACGTGCAGCAAGAGGGTGCGCAGCAGCCGGTACTCCGCCGGACCCAGATCGAGGTCGCGCTCCCCACGCCACGCCCGGCAGGTCGCCTCGTCCAGGCGGAGGTCGCCCTGAACGAGGACCTTGTGCTGCCCCGTGGAGGAACCGCCACGCAGCAGCAGCCGGACGCGAGCCAGCAGGTCGCCCACGCGCAGCGGCTTGCTCAGGTAGTCGTCACCGCTGAAACCGACCTCGGTCGTCACCATGTCGATCTCGCTGCCCGACACCAGGAACAGGACAGGCATCTCCCGGTCCTGCGGCGCCCACCGGGGAATGTGCCGCAGACCGGGCAGGCTCGTGTCCACGACCAGGAGATCGAACGGCTCCGTACGTGCCCGAGTCACGGCCGCCGGCGCGCTACCCACGTGCTCGACGTCGTAGCCGGCCAGACCCAGGGTGGTGAGCAGAAGGTCCAGCACATCCTCGTCGGAGGCGACCACCAGGACCCGCCCGCCCCCGACTCCAGCCACCGGCGTTCCGGCGGCGACCTGCCCCGACGCTGCTGCCATCCACCCCTCCAGATCCGGACAAAGACCTCCGGATCAGGGTACGCGGGTATGGGTGAATCCGGCGCCGTCCGGGCGGTGACCGAGTGTCAGGTTCGGCGAGCTGGGCCCTATGCGTTCACCACAGGCCGCCCTTGCGGCGCTTGCTGCTCCCTCACGGATGGCCACCGGATCGTGACGACCACGGAGTCAGCCTCGGCCTGCCAGGAGTGATCGATTCCGGGGCCCCAGACAACGTAGTCTCCCTGCCGCGCAAGGACAGTGCTGCTGACGGTCAGATCGAGGCGGAACCGGCCGTTGACGAGCAGGAGCATCGTGGTGCGCTGATCGTCAGCAGTCCACTCGGGTCGTTGCTGGCCGGCCGGATGGATGCCCCACTTCACCTCGAGTGCGTCAGAGTTGCGGACAGCTGCCCCGGGAGTCTCCGGGGAGATGAAGTTGCCCAGGAGCCAACCACGGTGCTGATCCGCGTCGTCAGTGGCGTTGCCGCTGTACCACGTTGACATCAGATTCCCCATTCGACGGCGGGCAGATCGACGCGCCCTTCTCCGATCTCAGTGAGACGTCGGAAGCCTTGGAGCAGGGCAAACAGTCCTTCGGTGCTCCAGGCAGGGTCGTGCGCGAGTGTATCCAGAAGGATGCGGTCGCGACTGGAGTAGCGGCGTAAGTTGTTGGACTCCCAGTTGGCCTCGATCTGTCCGCCGAAACGGGTCCACCACTCCTCGTCGTCGATGACGACCAGGCTGGCGAACTCGTAGTTTCCGGTCAGGAGGTTATAGCCGAATCCGGTGCACTCCATGCGCCAGACCTGCTCGTCGGTCCGCTCCATCAGCCACGCCATGGGTTCTGAGAGCCGGCTGAGGTGCATGGGATCTGCCTGCCTGGACTCTCCGATCGTGGAGTCGACCTCGGTCCGGCCGAACAGCTCCTCTTCCATCTCTCGTGCGAGGGTCGCTCCGATCGGCGCGTCGTCGGCGATGTCGACGAGTGGGCCGTGGAAACCCTTGGGTATCACTGAGAGTCGTCTGCTGCCGTTCAGTACCTGATTCGACCGCGCCTGGATCAACAGCAGGTAGTCACCTTCGTGTCTCCATGTTCGCGGGCGAGCGATCGCGGTCAACGCAAGCGCGCCACCAGCACACAGCCGAGCGCCAACATCCAGAACCGCTGACAGGTCCGGGAGGTACCGGTCACGCAACGGTAGGTCGCCGCGCACGGGCCGAGGCTTCCTCGCGACGGCGTCGATCAGTTCGTTTTCGAGCAGGTCCAGTGTGAGGGCGTAGTGAACGAAGTCCGTCAGTGCGAGGCGCCCGGTCATTCCGCCGCGGCCGATCTTCAGTTCGACGAGGCGGTACAGGTCACGGTTGACCAGCGTCGTTCCGAAACGCTCGACCTCTGCTACCCGCCGGAGCGCCGCGTCTAGTTCGGCGACGCCGAGCGTCGGCCTTGGAACCGGTGCGGTGTCGAGCCGAAGGCCATCCAGGTCTTTCCCGATTGGTAGGGCAAGGTCAAGCCAGTCCGGTCGAGTCACGATGCTCGTCGTCAGCGTGCCAAGTTCCGTCCGCGCCGAGTACGCCTGCCATCCATCGCGGAAGTCGTAGTAACTCCCCAGGGCAGCCACGATCTCGCTTCGACCAACGTCGGCCCGAACGACCTGCGGCAAGGCGTTTGGCCGACGGTCGCTGCCTTGGGACAGCGCCTCGACTCTTCGTCTTGCCTCGCCGGAAGCGAGACCAGCGACATCGTCGACCCAACCGAGCGCAGCGTGCATCCCGGGCGACATCGTGCGACGTTCCGCGGCACTCGGCCGGCCTGTCCCTGGCGCCTCGGCCAGCGGGACAGTCTCGCTGTCGAGCAGGCGGTCAAGTTCCGTGGGAGTCATCTCAAGGCGAGAGGCGAGCTGCAACCGCAGCACTGGTTGAGGTTGCGACGCGCCAGACTCCCAACGAGCGATCGTAGTTCGGTCGACTCCGAGCGCCTCCGCAAGGCGCTCCTGCGAGTAGCCCGCGACCTTCCGGCGTCGAGCGAGCTCATTGCGACGGTCGGTCACGGACAGCCCCCTGGTGCGCCAGCAAATCAGTGTGATGCATGTCCCGAGCGCACGGCGCCACGGAGATGCCACATCTTTGCGACAAGTACGCCGTGGGAGCGCGAGGCACGCGCGGCTTGAATCGAATCCACCGGAAACGTCGGATCCGATGACGGAGGAACCAGCCATGACGCTCGCTCCAGAACGTGAAGAGATCCACCCGATAGGCAGCTATCAGCCGGCACCCGCGGTGACCAGGGATGACCAAGTCCGAAGCCTTCTGCGATCCGTCATCGACACCGGGATGGAGTTCAAGGGACGGGAGCAGATTTACGGTGAGCGTTTGGCTCCCGAAGCGATCCGTGACCGTGTTCTCGACGAGTTTCCTGAGACCGGCACCGCCCTTCCAGAACTGATCGAGGAGTTCAAGGCCAAGCTCTTGCCGCTGTGCAAGAACGAGGCGAGCCCGCAGTTCCTCGGTTTCGGCGACACCGGCGATGACCCTGCCTCGTTGGCTGGCGGCCTGCTGTCGATGTTCACGCAGCAGAACTTGATCAACCAGAGCTTCGACTCGCCCAGCGCGACGTTCGCTGAGATCGCCGTCCTGCGCTGGACGCGCGATCTGCTGGGTCTTGCAAACCCGGCAGTCTCGGACGTGACGTCGGTCTGGCAGGCGGGTGGCGTCGTGACCACGGGCGGGACGATGAGCAACACGATCGCGATGATGCTTGCTCGGGAGAACAAGATCCCGGGATCGATGCAGACCGGGATCACGGACCCGTCCAAACTTGCCGTCGTCGTGCCGCGTGGGATCGGGCACTACAGTGTTCGATCCTCGCTTGCCTGGATCGGGTGCGGCAGCGCCGTGATCGAGGTCGACACCGACGGCTTTCGATACGACCTGGATGCGCTCCGCCGCGCCTTGGAAGCACACCAGGGACGGATCATGGCGGTAGTCGCCTACGCGGGCGACTCCCGCGCTCACACGGTCGAGGACTTACACGCAGTGCATGACGCCGTGCGCTCTGCCGACCCGTCAATCTGGCTGCATGCCGACGCCTGCTGGGGATTCGCCGCGACGTTCAGCCCTGCGACCAAGCATCTGGTCGATGGCATCGAGCTGTACGACAGCATCACCGTGGACCCGCACAAGGTCATGGCCGTTCCATACGCGGTCAGCGCAGTCCTCACCCGAGAGGTCGGAGCGCTGCGGGCGATCAGCAGCCACTCCGACCTGATCATGCAGGAGGACTTCGCCTTCGGTCAGGTCACGCCCTTCGTCGGCTCCAAGCCATGGTCGTCGCTCAAGCTCTGGATGATGATGCGTGCCCATGGACGCGCGGGGCTCGCAGCGATCATGGATCGACGGATGGCGGTCATGCGCGGCTTCGTCGCGGAACTGGACGCCCGGCCCGCGTTTGTCCGGCTCCATGACCCAGACCTGACCGCGCAGGCATTCCTGTGGATACCGCCGGATGAGGACCACACCATGCCCGACATCGAGCGGATCAACGCGGTCAACACGGAGATCCACAAACGCCTCCTGGCGGACGGCAGCTGGCACCTGCACCAGTTCACCATCCCCGATCCCGGGCGGTTCGAACGCGGGCGGCTGCTTCGGCCGCTGCGCTTCATGAGCATCAACCGGCGCATCGAACGTCGACACGTCGTTGGGGTTCTGGACTTCGTCGAGAGCCTGGGCCGTCAGGTCGTCGCCGACCCCAACTTCACGAAGGAGCGCTGATCATGCCTGAAACCACACTCCCGTTCCGTGCCGTCTACCACGCCCCCGACGTCTATGACCGAGTCCTGCTCTCGCACTGGTTCGACGGTGTCGAGGACGTCGACCTCGTCCGACGGATCATGCGTGACCAGCACGGACCCGTACCGGAGTCCGCCACGCTGCGCATGCTTGAGCTCGGCTGCGGTACCGGCCGTGTCACCGAAGCGATCGCCCCGTACGCCGCTGCACTCCACGGGATCGACTCCGGTGCGCCCATGATCAACAAGTTCACGGCGCGGTACCCGCAGGCAACCGCGACCCACACCGACATCACCACCGCTGTCCATGCCCTGCACACTGCTGGTGAGAAGTACGACCTCGTCGGCGCGTTCTGGTCGCTGTCGTACCCCATCGGGGATTGCTTCGAGACCCTCACTTCTCAGGGCATCCGAATTCGCCCCGACCTGGACGCCGGTGTCGAGGAAGCACACCAGCTCGTACGCGAGATCGTGGACCTCGTCGAGGATGGCGGGCATCTGCTGGCCCTGTTCTTCGACAGTGACGCGCCAGAGCAGCAACTGGTCACGCGCGCCTGGGAGCGCATCGCGCCGTTCCCCGGCACAGGCCGCGGCTTTGCTCGCGAAACGCTGCTCGCGGCGCTACGTGCGGCAGAGGACGACGGACTCGGTCGCCTCTCGCACAGCCGCATCGGCGGTATCTCACTGGCCGACAGCCCCGCCGCCGCGGTCGACTGGTTCACCGTCGTGCACATGAAGTCCATGCCGGTCCTGGTCGCCGACCCGGAGGTACGTGCTGAGATCGAGGACTTCGTACAGACGCACACCACCGACGCCGGGCGCGTCCTCCTACCCACTGGTGTGCACGTCATCGACTTCTGGCGCGGGCCACGCACCCGCCACCTCCCCTCCGACAGCAAGGCGACGTCGTGACCACGGTGCAGGCCCTGGCGGCGGCAGCAAACATCCAACAAACCAGGGGCGGCCTGTTCGCGATCGCCTATGGATCGCATGCCCGAGGACGAGCGAGGTCCTCGTCGGACCTCGATCTGCTCTTCGCCTGGCAGGCCGATCCGGCGCCGGGGATCGTGGACCGGCTCGTCACCGATGTCGAGCGCCTCCACACGGCGCACGGCCTCGAACTCGACCACGAGGTCGCCTACCCGGCAAAGCTCTGCGTCACCAGTGGCGAACTCACCGACGCCTTCGGACTACGAGGCTTTGCTCCGACCGTGGACGGCGCCCTCACCGTCACGCCCGTGACACCCGACCCGGGCTACCTCAACTCCGCGGTGTTCAAGGCCCGCCTGATCCTGAACGCCTTTACCAGCCCCCACACGTTCCTGACCGGCGACGCCGTTGCCTACGAGGGGTGGCGATTCGAGGCTGTCCGCGCCCTGTGTCTCCTCGGCCTCGACCTCGTCGACGGCCTGGGTGCGTTCACCGCGGCGGACATCGTCGAGCGCCTCGTGCGTGACCCGGCAACGGGAGCAACCGGCGAGGACTGGCTCGGCTACGTCAACGCGGACGCGCCGCACCTGTACGGCACCATCGCGATGGCACTGCCCGACCTCGTCTCCGACGGCGTTGCTGCTCCCTCGAACGGCACACTCTGGCGGCAGAACGACCGCGCACGGCGCAGCGTGATCCTGACCGTCTCAGCTCGTTGGCGTGCCCGTGCCATGCCGCTGTGAACAGGTGAAGCTGCACATGTTCCCTAGACTTGCCGTCGCCCCACCCATTCCAGGTCGGGGCCTCACACAACCCCGATTGGAAGGTTCACGCGTGTCTGACGTCGTGGCGATCAAGGACCAGGTGGAGGCAGCCGTACAGGCCGCCCTGTCCCAGGTGCTCCCGGCCGAGCTGGCCGGCACCGACCCGGTGGTCCGACGATCCGACCGCGCCGACTTCCAGGCCAACGGCACGCTCGCCGTCGCCAAGAAGGCCGCACGCTCCCCGCGTGACATCGGGGCCGACGTCGCCGGACGCCTGACCGGACTCACCGCCGAGGTCTCGGGTCCGGGATTCCTGAACATCACCGTCCCCGACGAACTGGTGTGGTCGGCCGTCTCGGCACGGCTCGCCGATGACCGGCTCGGCCTGACTACGCCCCGCTCGGGTGAGCGGGTAGTGGTCGACTACTCGGCGCCCAACGTGGCCAAGGAGATGCACGTCGGTCACCTGCGCTCGTCCGTGATCGGCGACGCGCTCGTGCGGGTGCTGAGCCATCTGGGCGCGGACGTGACCCGGCAGAACCACATCGGGGACTGGGGCACCCAGTTCGGCATGCTCATCCAGTACCTCGACGAGCACCCGCAAGTGTCCTGGAAGGGCCGAGGCGCCGAGACGATGTCTGCTCTGGACGGCCTGTACAAGACTGCCCGGGCCGAGTTCGAGGCCGATCCGGCGTTCGCGGACCGCTCCAGGGCCCGCGTCGTGGCCCTGCAGTCCGGTGACGACGCGACCTTGAGCATGTGGCGGGACCTGGTCGCCGAGTCGGAGAAGGCATTCGAAGTCATCTACGACCGGCTCGGGATCCTGCTGGACGGCGGAGACTTCGACGGCGAGTCCCGCTACAACGACGCCCTGTCCGACGTGGTCGACCACCTGCTCCGCACCGGAATCGCCACCGAGTCCGACGGCGCCGTGGTCGCCTTCACCGACGGCGTCACCGGCCCCGATGGCGACCCCGTGCCGTTGATCGTGCGCAAGAAGGACGGCGGCTTCGGCTACGCGGCCACCGACCTGGCCACGCTCCGGTTGCGGGTGGACCACTACAAGGCCGACCGCATCCTCTACGTCGTCGACGTCTGGCAGGCACTGCACTTCCGCATGGTCTTCGACATCGCCCGCCGCGCAGGCTGGCTGCCCGACACCGTCCAGGCAGAACACGTCCCGTTCGGCACAGTGCTCGGCACCGACGGGCGGCCGTTCAAGACCCGCTCCGGTAAGACGGTGCGGCTGGCCGACCTGCTCGACGACGCCGAGGCCGCCATCCGCGCCGTCCTCGAGGCGAAGGAGCACGACTTCGCCGACGCCGAGCTCGACGCCGTCGTGCACGCCGCCGGGATGGCCGCGATCAAGTACGCCGACCTGTCAAACACCCGCACTAAGGACTACGTGTTTGACGTGGACCAGATGGTCGCCACGACCGGCAACACCGGCGTCTACCTGCAGTACGCGCACGCCCGAGTCCGCTCTATCCTCCGCAAGGCATCCGCCGCAGCACCAGCACAGCTTGAGCCGATGGCTGCCGGGTCGGCCGCGGCCAACGTCATGCCGGTGGACATCACGCTGCCGGCGCACCCCACCGAGAAGGCCCTAGCGCTCATCCTCGACGCCTTCGACGCCACTCTGCGCGACGTCGCACTAGCCCTCGAACCGCACCGGCTATGTGGGTACCTCTACGACGTGGCAACCGCGTTCACCAGGTTCTACGACGCGTGCCCCGTCATGAAGGCGGACGACGACGCCGTGCGCGCCAACCGGCTCGCTCTGTGCGACCTCACCGGCCAGACCCTCGCCACCGGCCTGGACCTTCTCGGCATCCGGGCACCCCAGAGGATGTGACATGTCCGTAGGGAACGCAATGTCGCCACCACCCCAGCGGAACTCACCCGTCGGGCTGGCCACGCTGAGGCCAGGCAGTGACGACGCACTTCGGGCCGCCTCTTGACCGGGCCGGTCAGGGCCGCTCTGAGCGCCCCTATGCCGACGTTCGGGCTCCGCATCCGGGAGGAGTACAACCACGACCGGCCGCGCTCATCGCTGGGCTTCCGAACCCCACGGGCCTGCGCTGCGATCTGTAACCACTAATCGGCTCTGACGCGTCTGGTGTCGTATGCCCACATCGCGATCTCGACGCGGTTGCGGGCGCCGAGCTTGGTCATCAACGATGCGACGTGGGTCTTGACCGTGCTCAGGCCGACGAAGAGCACGGTGGCGATCTCGGCGTTGGTCCGGCCCCGTGCCACCAGCGCGAGCACCTCCTCCTCGCGCTGGGTGAGCGGGTCGATGGGCTGGACCGGTACCGCCGGTGCCTGGTCGGCGAAGGTCGCCAGCAGCCGGCGGGTCACGTTGGGGGCGATCAGCGCGTCCCCGTTGGCCGCCGCGTGGATGGCCTGCACGAGGAGCTCCGGGCCGGCGTCTTTGAGCAGGAAGCCGCGGGCGCCGGCCCGTAGGGCGCCGAGGACATACTCATCGAGGTCGAAGGTGGTGATCACGACGACCGCCATCGGGTCCGTCACGTCTGGCCCGGCCAGGCGCCGCGTCACCTCGACGCCGTCGAGCCCGGGCATCCGGATGTCGACGAGGAGGACATCGGGACGCAGCCGGGTCGCCAGGTCGAGCGCTGCGAGCCCGTCTGCTGCCTCCCCCACGACCTCGAGGTCGGGTTGCGCGCCGAGGATCATCACCAGCCCGGTCCGGACCAAGTCCTGGTCGTCGGCTACGACAACACGGATGCTCATGCCAGCGCCTCCACCGGCAGCACGGCCTCGACCACCCAGCCACCCTCGGGCCCCGGCCCCGCGGAGAGCGATCCGCCGAGGAGCTGGGCGCGTTCGGCCATGCCCAGCAGGCCGAACCCAGGTTCCGGGGCCGGCCCCGGCTCGGTCCGTCCATCGTCGCTGACGCGCAGCCTGACGGCGTCGCCCTCCCGGCGTACGTCGATCCCGACGCGGGTCGCGCTCCGGGCGTGCCGTACGGCGTTGGTCAGCGACTCCTGCGCGAGCCGGTAGAGCGCGGCGTCCACGGGTCGTGCCAGCCGGGTTAGCGAACCGTTCAGCGAGACCTCGACGGTGGGCGTCGCGTCGGCGCGCGCCAGAGCAGGCAGGTCCGCGACACCCGGCTGCGGTGAGTAGGCGACGGCTTCCACCTCACGCAGCACCCGCACCATGGATCTCATCTCCGCCAGGGTTCGCGACGCTTCAGACTCGATCGCGGCCAGGACCTCGGCAGCCTTTTCGGGCTGGATGCCGGCGACCACGCCACCCGCCTGCGCCTGCACCGCGATGGCCGATACGTGGTGGGCCACGGTGTCGTGCAGCTCGCGCGCGAGCGCTACTCGCTCCTGATTGCGGATCTCGCGTTGTTGGCGGTGCCAGAGGTCCGCGCGGTAGCGGAACACCGCCGCGAGGGCGCCGACGAGCAGCAAGAGGACGCTCCCGCCGAAGACGTCGATCCAGCCCGCGGAGGTGGCGTACATCCCCAGCGCGACGACGACTGTCACGAACGCCGTCCCCAAGACCATCTCCCGGCCCGAGCCCCACCGCACCAGGGAGTAGAGCAGGATCAGGACGGCAATCATGGAGTAGAGGCCGAGGTCCCCGGCGTGCGCAGTCAGCTGCAGGACCGAGAGCAGCCCGGCGACGCCCCACCCGACCAGGGCGGCCATGAGGGGGCGATCCCGCCGCCAGAGCAGGGCAGGCACCAGCACCAGGGCGAGCACCGTCACAAGGGGTCGCCAGGCCAAGCCCGGCCGAACGATGCCCTCGACCAGGGCGGCGGCCGCGAACACGCCCACCAGCAGCCAGTCGAGCCGACCGATGGGTGGGGCGTCAGCAGGCCGCGGCTCATGCCAGATGGAGCGCCGGAAGGTGACCACGGCTCCAGCCTAGGGATCGGCGTGCCTCGGCGTACCGGCCGAAAGAACGAGAGAGAGACCGTGCCATCGGCCAAGTGAACTCCGGCCTCCGGGCCGGTGCGCCCGCCGCCGGGCTCAGCGAGCGTGGACCTACCAGTCCTCACCACAACACCGGAGCCCATGATGAGCGCACGTCAGCCCACCACCACACTGGAAGACCAGCGGATCCCGGTGAGAGCCAAGCTCGCCGCAGCGTGGACAAGCTTCATGTTCCTGTACGCCTACGTGGACATTCTCGGCTTCTTCACGCCCGGCATCGTCGAAGACATCCTCGACGGCCGGGTCTTCGAGTTCGACCTCTCCCAGACCTTTTCGACCACGGCGCTGACCCTCATGGCCATCCCGATCTTCATGGTCGTGCTGTCGATGACGCTGCCCGCCCGCGTGACCCGCATCGCGAACCTCGTCGTGGCCGCGCTCTACGTCCCCGTCACGGTATTCAATGTGGCGGGCGGGTTCTGGCTGTACTTCTACGGCCTTGGCGTCGTGCTGGAATTGATCGTTCTCGCCCTCATCCTGCGGTACGCCTGGACCTGGCCCCGCACCACCGCACGGTCGACGAACCTGGCGACCGGCCCGGACCGTGAAGGCGTTCGCGCCCAGCAGCAAGCGTGAACAGTCCCCGTCCTTCCCGACAGCAGGATCAAGGTCGGGCGCACGTCAGACGCTCCGATGGCATCCCGGAAGTGAGCCGCGAAGCCCAGGTGCTTCAGCCCAGGTCGGCGTACTCATCGCCCACATCCGTCGCATCCACGACACGCATGATCCCATCGTCCGCATTGCCGTAGTGAACGAACGTGCTGATGTCGTCGAGAGCGTTCGCGGCATTGCCGCAAGCCTCGCTGTCTTCGACAAGGTCCTGCAAGACAGGCATGACCAGCTCAAGATCAATCTGCCCGTGCACGCGAGCAAGATGTCCGACGGCCAGAGCCGCAATCGAGCGGACCGAGCCGTCTGCATCCCGCATCAACTCGACGAGTTGACGTTCCATCCAGTGCCGGTCCGGCTCGGTCAGAGCGAGTGCGATCGCCGCTTCGCAGATGACTGGCACGTCACGCTCCGCTCGTGCCCGCTCAAGGTCATGCCGACCGAGAGGAGTCGGCTGGCGGTAGATGCGCTTCACCGGATGGTCCCCTTCAACGTGCCCGGCGTGGCAGCAGGGCAGCCCGTGTCACTGCAGTGTCCCGAGGCTCCCCGAAGGGAGCCATTCAACGTCCCAGCCATCCTCAGTCACGCCGACCTCGCACTCACTCATGTCAGCGAACCACCAGTCACCAATCGTGGTCAGGGAGCCAGGCTGTCCTTCGCAAACGAGCGCGGTGATCGAGCCGCTCTCGTTCGCTTCGACAACGAGGAAGTTGCCCGTGTACGGACCAGCGGTGAAGCGTGCGTCTCGTCGACTCATCGAGCTCACTGTAGGGAATCGGCCGGGCTACGGCCCACGACCGCTTCGAGAGGAGACTGCCCCGCCGTCCTCCTCAACATGCGCGAAGGCTCCTTGCTGTGGGATTGCCCAGCCGACGTTCGCTGGTGGTTATTCGGTCGTCCGCCGCTCTTGGTCGTTGACATCATGTGCGGCGTGCTAGCTACCGCCGAGATCGCCGACCGTCTCTCAGACGGCGCCGCTGCCGTGCTCTCACGTGCCCCAGGCCCGCTTGCGGAGATCGAGGACTGGCTGCTGCTCGCGTCGGCGCGTGAACTGCTTCGGATCGACCGAACGGCACGGTTCTGGCGGCACCGCGACGCACTCAGAACGGCCAGCTTCTGGGAGGGCGGAACACTCTGCACGTCCGGCCACCTTGGCGCTGCCCTCGCGAGCATGCACGGCAACGGTCGAGTCCGGGAAGCTGCCGTCGGCATCCTCACGCGGACCGATGCCCCGTTGGCCGACCGCATGCTCGCCGTCCGCCTCACTGATCATGTCTGGCCCGTTCGAGACGCAGCCACCAGGGCTGTGCTCCGCAGGACATCACTAACCCGAGCGGACCAGATCGTGCCCGTCCTGTACCTCATCGAAGGACGCACGCGAGGCGCCGAAGTCCTGCCCCTGTACCTGCATGCACTCGCTGGGGTTCACGGAGAAGCCGCACTGTGGTCGCGCCTGCGCGGCTCGACCACACCCGCGGTCCGGCGTATGGCCTTCCGGCACAGCCTGACCAATGAGCTGCTGAGTGTCAGCGACGCCGTCGCCGCGCTGCCGCGCGAGCACGACCGCATCGTCCAGAGCCTGCTGGCGCATGCCATCGCCGACCGGGCTGCCCCCGACGTCGTGGCCTCAGCCCTCCTGAGCGACAGGTCGGCCGAGAGTCGTGTGCTCGGCCTCGTCCGGCTGACTGCTGACCTGCTCGATGCCGCAGACGTGGAGCGGCTGCTGGTCGATCCTGGCGTCCTGGTCCGGTTGTGGGCACGGCAGCGATGCGAGGAGCAGGGCCGCAACGCGCTTTCGGTGTATCAAGATGCCGCACGTGGTTCGGGGTCCGCGGCTGTGCGTGCGCGGGCCTACCGTGGTCTGGTCGAGGCCGGCGGCGCCGTGGACCGCGAGGTGGCGCTCGACCTGGTCCGCAGCACCGAGCCGCCGCTGAAGAAGGCAGGCCTTCGCCTGCTCACCGGCCGCGTGGCCCCTGCCGACACCCCGCTGTTGTTCGAGACGCTGCAGACCGGCACCAACCGTGTCGCGCGGCTCGCGTCCGAGGTCCTCCTCGAAATACCTGCCGCGTGGTCGGACGCCGACCTGCTCCCGCTGGCGTCGTCTCCGGACCCGGACCTTCGATGTCGGGCATGGTGGCTCAAGCGCAACCGCAGCGGTTGGGACCAGACGATCGCGGACCTGGCGATCCTGCTCGACCACGACCCCGTTCTCGCCGCGCTCGGCCGCAACATGACACTTCCGCAGTTCGCTCAGCCCACCGAGCTACAGCGAGATCAGCTCATCACCCTGCTCCCGCAGGTGTGGCCCGAGACGTGGCGCACGAGTCGCGTCGCGTTCGCAGCCGGGCTGCGGGGCGAGGCATGAAACTCGCTGAACAGAAATGGCGCACCCTCGTCAACACCGTCACGCTGGGCGGCCAGTCGTACCGCGTGCTTCGGCCGGCCTCCCCGAAAGCTCACGCCCCGCTGTACGACGGCGCCGGGCGCGGAGCCGCACAGCTCGTCGTAGACAAAGCTTCCGCGTTCGAGATCGCATGCGCCTGGTGGCTCGCCGCTCGCTCCCCGAGCAGTCTGATCCACCTCCCACTGCGCCAAGCCACAGGCGAGTGCGGGTCCTGGATCGAAGGGCAGCCCTCCGACCTCGTGCTGATGCACCACAGCATGCAGTTCCCGGTGAAGCAGTGGAAAGAACTTCGCGGCCGCGCCACCTCATGGACTCCGCACACGGTGCGGCTGCCTGCGCAGCCATTCCCGGAGATCACCCGGTCAGATCATGAACGCCGATGGCACCACGGGTTCCGCAACCACCTGTTGTGGGAGACGGCTGCGGACACGCTGTTCGTGATCGGGAGTCGCCCCGCGTTCGAGCTGGCTTCCAACCAGGTGCGGGAACTTGCCGAGGACTGCCCGGCTCACATTGCCCGAACGCCCGACGCCCACTGCTGCGCTGAGATCAACATCGGACGGACTTGGGAGAACGACCGCCGCAATCCGCCTACCAGGCTTCACATCACCTACTGCGAGACCCACCGATGAATCCATTGTGGACGGCCTGGGGCAGTCCCCTCCGGCCGTGGAAGGTGATGTGCGTTGGGCAGATTCAGACCGCTCACGCTCATGACGCGTCCACAACACCCGGTGCCGCCGACCACGTCCGGTACAGCCGACCAACCGTCTCACGAAGGTTCGGCGAACCACTCCGATCGGAGTCTGGACCTTGGCCAACACTCCTGAGACCATGACCAGAGACGGATACCGATTCAGCGACCGTGGGGAGCCTCTTCGCTGGCTGCGTGCCCACCGGGCCCTGGTGTCCTGCCCGCGCTGCGCCGCGATGGCCGTCGCGACCCGGGACCGGGTGACCTGCACGGGTTGCGGGTTTGCACGTGAGGGACCCAACTTTGTGCCCGGCGCCGTCGTCGACGTGGTCGTCCAGAGCCGCTGTCCTGCGTGCGGACACCGGATCAAGGTGACGCGACCAGCGGCGGCGGGCACTGGGTCTCTCGCAGTGCGGTGCTTGGGATGCGGCAAGGTTGCGCGGCACAGGGTCTGGTATGAGACGTCAAACCACGAGTCTGGCGCCCCTCGCTTCCACGGCCTGGACCTGTGGCTTCAGACCGTGTGCGCGGGTAACGTGCTGTGGGCGCTGGACGAAGTGCACCTCGATTTCCTGGAGCGCTACGTCTCCGCGACCCTTCGTGAGCAGGGACGCGGTAACGGATCGCTCGCGTCACGGCTCCCCCGCTGGATCAAGTCGGCCGAAAACCGCGGCGTCGTGTCGGCGGGGTTGGCGCGGCTACGCCGCCGACTGCCTCGCTGACCAGGGGCCATGCACGCCGCGGCCCGTCCTGGGTGTGCTCGGTCACTGCCGTCTGCTGCACGCATTGAGAAAGGCCGTCGAGGCGCAGCGACCGTCGTCGCCAAACGGGCGGCTCCACAGCGCGGCCCTGAACAGGGCGACCAACACGGCGCGGTGTCCCGGGACGTACTCGTCGGCCCAGCCAGCTAGCCGGTCGAGGAAGCCTCGCAGATCGCCCTCGACATCGACCATACGTTCGCGCATCTCTGCTTCAGACGTGACGATCTGCCCGGCCTCGGGACGTTCGTCGTCGACATGCAGCCGCAGGACGCCCCAACCTCGGCCTCAAGCATCTCTCCGGACGCACGGAGGTACGGACCGCATCCGGATGCCTGCGTCGGCCACAGGTTGAAATCGACCGAGGTGTGGATCTCGAGGACCACTTCGACGGACAGCGCCGCCGATCCCGGCGTCACTGCAACCCTTCTTCGATCGAGGTGGTCCGCGTGGGAACCGGCCGGACAAATGCCCTGTCGTGAGACGACAGGTCACCGGCGGGGGCGGCTGCGCGCAGGATGACGTCAAGCGCAGCGTCGACGTCGGACACGTAGATGCCTGACGCCCATGCAGCGTTGGCCTCGATCACCACGAGCCGGTCGTCGAGCAGCCCGACATCCACGACGATCGCCGACGGCAACGTCTCAACCACCTCGCCTATCAGCGCGGCGGCAGCGGGGACGACCTCGGCGGGCAAGGGCCCGAGATGCAAGCGGCCGTGGGCGGCGTACTGGCTCGAGGCGTGCATCACCCCGTCCAAGACGTGGAGACGGAACTCCGCGGTGAAGGAGACGATCTCGGCCACCAGGATGAGCGTGTCCGGGTCGACGGCGTCGGCGCCCGGCAGGCGGGTGCCGTCGGTGTAGACCATGGCCCGCAAGGACTTGTCGTTGGGGGCTTTGACGAACGCCGGGTAACGCAGGGCCCAGGCGTCTCGGATGGGCATCGCGGTGATAGTTCGCCCGACGACGTCGTACGGCAGGTCCGCGAGCCAGGTCGGCGGTGCTTCGAGGCACGCTATGCCTGAGGCCGGCGCGACCGTGTCGGCAAACGTCGGGCCGGCATGGAGGTGGTCGGCCGCCAGGTCTTCGGGGAGTTGGACCGCCGCGGGCTGCACCGTCGTCAGGCCACGCGCGTCGGCGGCCGTGCGGACGGCGTCCGCCGATGCCGTCATGCGAGAAGGAAACAGCATCGTCCGGGGCACCCGCCGAGGGTGCCATATAGCGAGGTCTGGGCGCCCGACCTTTCGGCCCGAGGCGTGCAAAAAGTCGGGCCGCCTCGGACTGTTGGGCTGCTGGATCCCGCCAGCGAGCCTCGCGTGTCAGGCCCGTGCAGGTGCTGACGGCGCCACAGAAAGCACTCGCACGACGTCGCCGATTCCCTCCGCCGCCGCGTCGGCGTGCGCCCAGTGGGGATAACGCGTCGACGCGTCTTCGAGGAGTGTCCGCTGCAACGTGACTGCCTGCCATCCGATACGACGCACCGCGGACGTGACATGCCCTCGGATCTTGAACTGCCCGACGGCGACACCGACCGCCGTCTGCGCCGTCGACTGAACGAAATGGTCATCGTCACCGGCGGCACGGGCCCAAGCACGAGCCGCGTCGGAGTCTGCAGACCAGAGGTGGGCCGACGGCGAATACCCGTATCCAGCAAGCGTGTCGATCAGGAACTGCGGCACGCCATCATCCTGGCCACCCGTTGTGTACCAGTCCTCGAGCGCGCCCAGGATGTCGCTGCCGTGGTCGTTGCCGAACGGCGCAAACTCATCGGTCCCGTCGTAGAACGACTCAGGCGCGACCGCAACGAACGTCGGATGACTGTTTTCTCGCGTGCGGCCTCCGACATACAGGCCGTGCACTCGCCACCATTCTCCGCTCCGCACGGCGCCGAGCGTAACAGCGGGGGGTGACGTCAGTCCGGGTCTGGATGCCGTAGCGCCTGTTCGGAGCCAGCAGCGGCAGCACTCGCTCGAGCTAAGTGATGCGTCGGGTGCTACGACTCAGTGTCGATCACGACCACGATCGCTGTGGGCGTCCCGGCGGCGTCGAGTTCCAGGCGCACGGGAAACTCACCGTCGCCCACCGATGTCATCGCCATCATGATGTCGGCGCCGCCGACCGAGATCGTGCCTACCTCGTGCTCGTCCGCGCGGACCTTGGCCATAACCTGCCAGTGGTGCGAATGCGGCCGGAAGTCGAAATTGAACCTCGGCTGCCCGCTCGATCGCCGTCGCGACTCCAGGTCGAGCGCCCGGTTCAGCGCGTCCTGGAACGGCAGGTCCACCCAGCCGTAGCCGACGTCGCCCGGGCCGGTCAGGCGCAGGGCGTCGAGCTCGACCGCGAGCTGCGCCTCGTCCCGACCCCAGAACACGACGTCGGCCAGGCCATCGATCGGGTCCTCGTGCACCCACGAGCTGAGGGCGTCCGCGTCGCCGATCACGAGGCGGGCATGATCGACGCGCAGTTGGCCGAGCTCCCGGGTCTGGGCGGTCGGTGCGTCGCTGAGCACGATGCGGGTCTGTGCCCAGCCCCAGTCGCCGGCGGTCGCGGTCACGTGAAGCGCGCTGCTGGTGGAGATTCCGCCGACGGAGATCACCGGCACTCCGAAGTTCAGGAAGGTGGGATCACCGCTGGCGATCGCGTGCCGAACCCGCTCGCGATGCGGGACCTGGTGCGGCAAGACCTGGAGGTCGGCATCGAGCCCCGCCTTCTTGCAATGCTTGGCGAATGCATCAGTGATCTCCTCGACGCCGTGGGTCGGGATGTCATAGAGCCTGGTCCCGGGCTGCCGATCGAACGACCGTGCCGCGGCATTGGCATCGGGTCCGCCGATCTCCATGTCCACGGCGGGACCCGGCCGCGCCGGGACGTCCTCGGGACGCCGGTCACCCGACCACTGGCTGAGGTAGCCGCCGTCGGTCAGCACGAGTTGGCCCGAGGGGCAGGTGGTCTTCCCGAGTTCAACGACGTCAGCCATGTGCCGGGAGTCTAGGGCTCACCTCGGCCGTCGTGTCGAGGGTGACCGATACCGTTCGGACCTAAGCCGGCAGGAAACGCGCAGCTCGATGCGCGCTCATCGAGCTCACCGTATAGGACCGAGCGAATTGCGGCCCACGACCGCTTGGAGAGAAGACGCGCCCGGTCCTTGGCATCACAAACGCTCCTCGCTGCGGCTCGGCGCTGCCGACGATCGCCGAACACAAGGCCGACGACGTCCCGTCCGCACTGAGGTCAGGGACCATCAACATCGCGGATAGCGTTGGGACGTGGCTTCACTCGATCCGGACAGCGTGCTCAACACCCTCATGACAGACGTGGCGGTACGAGTCTTGGCGCCAGGGTGCGATACCTATGACATCGGGATGGATACGTTGGGTGACGTGTATCGCCGCGTCCCCGCCACCGCGACACACGCGGATGCGGCTTACATCCTCTGGGCAGAACTCACCGACATCGATGACGCCCCACGACTGAGCGCGCCGAAACTGGCGGCCGCACTGACCAAGCTGGTTGCCCGTGAGTGGTTAGCGACCGACGTCTCGGACCCGAACGCGGTCACCGCCTACTTCCTTCGCTGGGCCAGCCCGATGCTGTTGACCCGTGAGCTCTTCGAAGAGAGCGACGGCGACAACGAGTGGCGCCCCGAGTACTACGCCTATCTGGAGCGCGAGATCCAACGCATCCTGCGCGTGCAAGGCGAACACATCCCGGCGCCCGACCGCGACGCGATCAGGGAGTACCTCGCAGTCGCCGAGTTTGGACTCGCACTCGAACACGTCACCTCGGCCCTCGGTGAGCACGAGGTAGCGACAACGGAACGCGAACTGCGCCGACTCGGATGGCTCGCCGAGTTGATGGGTAGCGAGTGCGCCCAGCGCGACATTGTGACGATCCCGGTGCTTGAGGGCTGACTACCCGCGAACCATCGGTCCGCTGAGTTCCGGGGGCCGCTTCTCACCTATGGCGTGAAGCCGGAACGACCAGAGGAGCGATCATGCAGCCCACAAACCTGGATTCAGCGCATCATGCCCAGCTAGTCCCGCTCGCCGAGGCCGCTGCGCACTTCCACGTGTCCACCAAGACGCTGCGCCGCCGCATCGCAGACGGCACTATCACTGGATACCGTGTCGGCCGTCTCATCCGGGTAGATCTCAACGAGCTGACCCAACGCCTGGTGGTCACGATCCCCTCAGCACACTCCGCGTGAAACACCCGCTGGCCAACGACTGCGGAAACCGCTGGGCCCGCACCGGCGCGGGCCCAGCTGTTCATGCGTCAGGCAGCGTCGCCCTCCGGTGTGTTCATGCGTTCCTTCTCCAGCCGGATCTCCTCCCCCGCAGTCACACTCATCCGCGCGGCGAGCTCGATGTCCCGTGCCATCGTCGCCTTCTGGTACCGCAGCACCACACTCACGTCGGCATGCCCGCCACGACGCATGAGCTCGGCCAGGGTCGCTCCCTCCTGCGCAATCCGGGTCAGCCCCGTGTGCCTCAGGTCGTGGAACCGGTAGCCGTTCGGAAGTCTCGCGACCGTGCCCCGAGCGGCCGCCCAGATGCCGTTCCACCGCGACGCCGACAGGTACTGGTTACCCCGCGCTTCACCCGGCACCACCGGCGCCGTCCGTGCTCGCCCCACGTGCTGGTCGAGGTGCTCGCGCAGTCGCTCGATCATGAGCGGCGGGACAGACATCGACCGGAGGCCGCTGTCCGACTTCGGATCCGTGAGCTTGCCCGTGCTCCCGTTCTTCTGCCGCCGCACATACAGCGTCGCCGCGGTCCGGTCGCCGTTCCAGACGATGTCGTGCCGCTGCAGACCGAGCACCTCCCCGCGCCGGAGCTGGCACCACGCCGCGAACAGCACGGCGATCCGCCAGGGCTGCGGCACGGCCTCGTAGAGCGCGTCGACCTGAGTCGGCGTAGCGACGTCGTCCTCGGGGGTGTGGGCGTCGTCGTGCCGCACCGACTTGCGGGTCGGCGTCGGCACGTCCGGCATCTTCGCGAGCAGCCCGTCACGCACCGCCGCCCGGAGGATCATCTTCAGCACGTCGACGGCGTCGCCCGCGATCCCGTTGTGCTTGGCGTCCTCTTTGAGTACCGAAGGCATGGCGACGAGCTTGATCACGAGCGCACGCACCCGCTCGGTGTCGATCTCCCGGACCTTCACGTCCCCGAGCGGCGCCATGAGGTAGTTGCGCACCCGCCCTCGGTACGCGATCACGGTCCCCGGCCGGCGGAGCTTGCCGCCCTTGCCGGGCTCGGTCGCGATGCGCTCCAGCCACCGCTCGGCGTACTCACGGAAGGTCACGTCCCGCGCGGCTGCGGCCTCAGCGGCTGCCCGACGCCGTCGGACAGCCTCGTCGGGCGGGAGCCACTCCCCTCGGCTGATGGCCGCGTGCACCCCGTTGAGCCACTCGCGAGCGTCGCCCTTGGTGAGGAACGTCAGCGGCTTGTCGTCCTCGGTCCGCGCCGAGTAGGTCTTGTCGTCCGGTCCCGTGTAGCGAGCCTGCCAGCGCTTCGAGGGCAGCTTCCGCAGGCTCCCCCACGCCTCGCGACGCTGCCTGGTCGTCGTATCGCTCCTGGTCATTCCCATCGGTCAACCTCCTGGTTCGTGTCCGTCGTCGTGCCACCCCCGTGCCATAAGTGGCGGCAATTTCGGACCGTTCACGTCCATAGGTGTCCACGACACCCCAGGACGCAAAGAGGCCCGAACCCGCGAAATTCCACGGATCCGGGCCTCTGACCAGGCCGACCGCCCAAGGGCGGCCGAGCGACCAACTAGAAGTTGATCATGTGCCCAGCAATGCCGTGGATCGACTCCTGGAGAGCCTCCGACAGCGTCGGGTGCGTGTGCACGTTGCGCGCCATCTCGTCGGCCGTGAGGTCCCACTTCTGCGCCAGCGTCAGCTCGGGCAGGAGCTCCGAGACGTCCGGGCCGATCATGTGCGCGCCGAGGATCTCGTTGTACTTGGCGTCGGCGACCAGCTTGACGAAGCCGGTCGGGTCGCCCAGACCGTGCGCCTTGCCGTTGGCCATGAACGGGAAGGAGGCGACCTTCACGTCGTAGCCCTCGTCCTTGGCCTGCTGCTCGGTGAGGCCGAACGACGCGATCTGCGGGGAGCAGAACGTCGCACGCGGCATCATGCGGTAGTCGCCGAGGGTCTGGGTCTCGGCCCCGCCGATGGTCTCCGCGGCGACGACGCCCTGCGCCTCCGCGACGTGCGCCAGCATGAGCTTGGCGGTGACGTCGCCGATGGCGTAGATGTGCGGCACGTTGGTCCGCATGTAGTCGTCGATGGCGATGGCGCCGCGGTCGGTGAGCTGCACGCCCGTGCTCTCGAGCCCGAACCCGCTGACGTTCGGCGCGAAGCCGACGGCCATGAGCACCTTGTCGACCACGAGCTCGCCCGGCTTGTCGTCCTTGACGCCCTTGTAGGAGACCGTGACGGACGAGCCGTTGTCCTTGACCGTCTGGACGGCCGTCGAGGTCAGCACGTTGATGCCGAGCTTCTTGTACTGCTTGGCGATCTCCTTGGACACGTCCGCGTCCTCGTTCGGCAGCGCACGGTCGAGGAACTCGACGATAGTGACGTCCACGCCGTAGTTCTTCAGGAAGTAGCCGAACTCCATGCCGATCGCGCCGGCGCCGACGATGGCGATCGACTTGGGCAGGTCGCGCGTGAGGATCTGCTTCTCGTAGGTGACCACGTTCTCGGACAGCTCGACGCCGGGCAGCAGGCGCACCTCGGAGCCGGTCGCGATGATCGCGTTGTCGAAGGTCACGGTCTCGGTGCCGCCCTTGTTGAGGGCCACGTCGATGGTGTTCGCGTCGCGGAAGGTGCCGCGGCCGTCGAGCTCCGTGATCTTGTTCTTCTTCATGAGGAAGTGCACGCCCTTGACCCGGCCGTCCGCGACCGTGCGCGAACGGTCCCAGGCCTTCCCGAAGTCGAACGTGACGTCTCCGGACATGCCGAAGAAGTCCTTCTGGTGAGTGAAGATGTGCGCCAGCTCAGCGTTGCGGAGCAAGGCCTTCGAGGGGATGCAGCCCACGTTGAGGCAGACACCACCCCAATACTTCTCCTCGATGATCGCAACGGACTTACCGAGCTGGGCAGCGCGGATGGCGGCGACGTAGCCGCCGGGGCCCGCGCCGAGGAGTACGACGTCGTAGTGGGAAGCCATGGGTCAAGGGTATTAGTGCGCGCGAATCGCGGTGACGTGAGTTCGGTCTCGTTGGTTGCGACGTGCCCGGCCCCGTGTCAGCGCACGCTGTCGACGCCCTTGTTCGCCAGCGCGTCCGCACGCTCGTTGCCCGGGTCGCCCGCGTGGCCCTTCACCCAGACCCAGCTGACCTCGTGCTTGGCGACCTCAGCGTCGAGCGCCTGCCAGAGGTCGACGTTCTTGACGGGCTGCTTGCTCGCCGTCTTCCAGCCGTTCCGCTTCCAGCCGACGATCCAGGTCTTCATCCCGTTCATCACGTACGAGGAGTCGACGTGGATGGTGACCTTCGTGGACGTCTTGAGCGCACGCAGGCCCTCGACGACGGCGGTCAGCTCCATGCGGTTGTTCGTCGTGGCCTTGTCGCCGCCGAACAGCTCCTTCTCGTGCTCGCCGGAGCGCAGCAGGGCACCCCACCCACCCAGACCCGGGTTGCCCTTGCAGGCGCCGTCTGTCCACATCTCGACGGTTGGATTCGTTGCGGTTGCGCTGGTCACGGGCCTCACCCTAACCGGCGCTCCAGGCCGCGCGCGCCGTAGGCCGGGCCGAGTGTCAGTGGTCCGACATAGCGTGTGAGACGGCCCGGGACGGCCATGCTCGACTGCCACGCTCAAGGAGGAACGATGAAGTTCGGGTTCATCAGCAGCTTCGGTTCGATAGAGCAGCACGTTGCGCTCGCGCGGGAGTGCGAGGCACACGGCTGGGACGGCTTCTTCACCTGGGACGCCATCAGCATGAGCGGTGAATGGGCGATGCCGGTCTACGACCCGTTCGGCGTCCTGGCGGCCGCCGCGGCCGTGACGGAGCGCATCACGCTCGGCGCGATGGTGTTCGCCGTGCCCCGGCACCGGCCGTGGGAGCTCGCGCAGCGGGCGCTCACCGTGGACCGGCTCTCGGGCGGACGCCTCGTGCTGCCCGTCGGCGTCGGCGTGACCGACGACCGCGGCTTCACCTCTGTCCCGGGCCAGGCCACGGGCCTCAAGGACCGGGCGGGACTGCTGGACGAGACCCTCGCCTGGCTCGAACGGTCCTGGTCGGGCGAAGAATTCGAGTTCCGGGGCGAGCAGATCAGCACGGGCCCGTTCCGCTATCCCGAGCGGCCGGTCAACGGCAGGATCCCGGTGTGGCCGGTCGGCGTCTGGGACGCCGAGCGTCCGCCCGTCAAGAACCTGCAACGCGCCCTGCGCTGGGACGGGATCGTCCCGCAGCTACGCGGCACCGCGGACGAGCCGACGGCGGACAAGGTCGCCGCGCTGGTCGACTGGCTGAACACCAACCGGGACGGCGACAAGCCGTTCGACGTCGTCGCGCAGGGCAAGCTCTCCCCCGACCCCGCCGAGGCCGCCGAGCAGGCCCGCGCCATGGCCGACGCCGGGGCCACCTGGTGGATCGACTCCTGGTGGGACCCCAAGACCAATACCCCGGAGGAGCTCCTCAAGAAGGTCCGCCAGGGGCCGCCGACCTTGTAGCGCGCAGCCGACGCACGGGAGATTTTCCGCGGATCGCCCGCGGAGGCCCAAGATTTCAACGCGCCCGGAGTTCTTTCCCGACCTAGCATCCGATTGCGACGCCGTGTCGGCGCGAACGGAGAACTCCTTCTTGACCAACCAATTCACCAGCCAGCGCGTGCGCGTAGATATCCAAGCGCTGCGAACGGTTGCCGTCCTGGCTGTGGTGCTCTACCACCTCTGGCCGAACCGGCTCACCGGTGGGTACACGGGCGTCGACGTCTTCTTCGTCATCTCAGGCTTCCTGATCACCTCGCACATCGTGCGGGACGCCGAAATGAGGTCGTTCTCCGTCACGGCGTTCTGGGCACGGCGATTGCTCCGACTGCTGCCGGCCTCGCTGCTGGTGCTGGCAGTAACCGCCGTCGGCGTATGGGCGCTGGCCCCGATGCCGTTGTGGACCCAATGGTTCCGCGAGATCGCCGCATCGACGCTGTACGCCCAGAACTGGATACTCGCCGCGGACACCGTCGACTACATGGCGGCCGAGAACGTCGCCTCTCCCGTCCAGCACTACTGGTCGCTGTCCACCGAGGAACAGTTCTACCTGGTCTGGCCTCTCCTGCTGGCCCTTGCTCTCGGGGTGGGCCGCTATCGCCGATCAGGCTGGCGCCCCACTGCGGTCACGACGCTCGCGCTGGTCACAGTCCTCTCCGCAGTCACGAGCATGGTCTGGACCTCGATCGACCAGCCCACGGCATACCTGGTCACACCCACGCGCGCCTGGGAGTTCGGGGCCGGGGCCCTTCTCGCGTTCTCCCCGGCGCTGCGCGTCTGGCGCACGGCAGCGGTGTGGGTCGGTCTGGTGCTGATCGCGGTATCGGCAGTGGCTTTCACGCCGGGCACACCCTTCCCCGGGATGTGGGCAGCGGTTCCGGTGATCGGCACCGCGCTGGTGATCGCCGGACGAACTCAGAACCGGGCAACGCTCGGACTTATGAGCGTTCGCCCGGTGCAGTTCCTCGGCGACGTCTCCTATGCGATCTACCTCTGGCACTGGCCCCTGATCGTTCTCGTCCCCTTCTGGACCGGCCACAGCCTGCGCACCTTCGACAAGGTGACGATCCTCGGCGCCACGATTCTCCTGGCGTGGGCAACGCGCCGGTGGGTCGAGCAACCGATCCTGACGCGTCGCCGCAAGATCCGCACCTGGGTCACGTTCACGGCAGCCGCGGTCGCGGGTGCTCTCGTCCTGGCACTCACGCTTGCGGGTACGTATACCGCCACGCACCGCAACGAGAACGAGCTGCGCGCCGCCGCCGGGCTGGTTGCCGATCCGCAGGCTTGTTTCGGCGCCGCTGCCCGCCCCCTGGACGGGCAAGCTTGCGCCGCCGAGGATCTACCGTCCGGTCTGACCCCGCCGCTCGACGTCGCCCCAGCGGACACTCCCGCGCTCTTCCACGACCGGTGTGACGGGACCAGCAAGACCGATGCGATTCCCAAGCCCTGTCAGGTGGGTGACCAGGACAGCCCGGTCCGGATCGCGCTCATCGGTGACTCGCACGCCGTCCAGTACTCGGCGATGCTCGACGAGATCGCGAGCCGGAACGGCTGGGCGCTCGACGGCTACTCGAAGGGCGCATGCCCCTTCTCGGACGTGCGGCGCGAGCAGGACGCCGTTCTGCACGCAGCATGCACCGAATGGGTCGAGCGGGCCACGAAGATGCTGATCGAGGGCGACTACGACCTCGTCCTGACGTCCCAGGTCAGTGGCGTCGCCTGGTCGCCTCCGTCCGGACAGTCCCCGGACGACTACGCCGAGGGCGGCCTCGTCTCGCTGTGGACCAGCCTCGCCGACGTCGGCATCCGAGTGGCGGCGATCGCCGACGTCCCGCGACCCCAGAAGGGTGTGCTGGACTGCCTGCTCAAGGCTTCCGGAGACGTGTCCACCGCGTGCCGTGCCCCGCGTACCGACGCGATGCTGTTCGATCCGCAGCCGGGAGCCGTCGCTCAGCTCGCCCGACCGGACGTGACACTGATCGATATGACGGACATCTACTGCGACGAACGCGAGTGCCTGCCCGTGATCGGTGGGGTGCCGGTCTATCGCGACTCGAACCATCTCACCAACACCTTCGCGGGCACCCTCTCGCCATACTTCGAGGCTGTCCTTGGCCCCCTGCTGGTCGACGCGACCTAGCGACACGCAAGGAACCCGCGAGCGCCCGGACCACCCATGAGGGTGTCCGGGCGTTCGTGCGTCACGGCGAGCTCGGCGAGCTCGGCGACCCACTCGAAGAGCACCCCCGGGCCGCCGTCCTTTTAGCAGGTAGCATCTCCGTCCGCATCGCTTTTCACCCTCGCTTCACCCGATAGTTCACCCTGTCGTGCAGGTGAGGCACCTGGCGAAGACGGAGAGACGACGTGACGAACGACCGGCGAACCGCCCAGCGGGCCGACATCCAGGCCCTGCGGGCGGTGGCCGTGCTGGCCGTCGTGCTGTTCCACCTGTGGCCCAACCGGCTCGCGGGCGGATATGTGGGCGTCGACGTGTTCTTCGTGATCTCGGGCTTCCTGATCACCTCGCACATCGTGCGGGACGTCGAGGCCGGCCGGTTCTCGGTGACCGAGTTCTGGTCCCGCCGAATGCTGCGGCTGCTGCCCGCCTCGCTGCTGGTGCTCGCGGTGACCGCCATCGGCGTCTGGGCGCTGGCCCCGCTGCAACACTGGGAGCAGTGGTTCCGCGAGATCGCGGCCGCCGGGCTGTACGCGCAGAACTGGGTGCTGGCCGGTGACGCCGTGGACTACATGGCTGCCGAGAACGTGGCCTCGCCGGTGCAGCACTACTGGTCGCTGTCGGTCGAGGAGCAGTTCTATCTCGTCTGGCCGCTGCTCATCGGCCTGTCCCTGCTGGTCGGACGACGGCTCAGTCCCGCCCCGTGGTCCGCGTCCAGGACCGGCTCCGGGACCAGCTCCAGGACCGAGCGCGTGCCTCGTAGCTGGAGCCGGGCGGGACGACGGGCGTCGTGGCGGCCCGCGGCGGCCGGCGTGCTCGCCCTGGTCGTGGTTGCCTCGCTGGTCACGTCGGTGGTTTGGACCAGCACTGACCAGGCCTACGCCTACTTCATCACCCCGACCAGGGCCTGGGAGTTCGGCGTGGGAGCGCTGCTGGCCTTCGTGCCCGCTCTGGGCCGGGGCCGCACCGCGACGTCCCGCGCAGCAAAAACTTCAGGCACAGCCAAGACTTCAGGCACGACCAAGGCTTCGGGCGCCGCTGTTCCCGGCCACAAGGCTGCTGTCACAGCGTGGGCAGGGCTGGCCCTCATCGTCGTCTCCGCCGTCGTCTTCACCGGGGCCACCCCGTTCCCCGGGGCCTGGGCGGCCGTACCTGTGCTGGGCACCGTCCTGGTCATCTGGGCGCAGGCCACCGACCGGCTCACCACCCAGCTCGCCGGCCTGGCGCCGGTGCAGTTCCTGGGCGACGTGTCCTACGCCGTGTACCTCTGGCACTGGCCGCTGGTCGTGCTGGTCCCGCACGCCACCGGGCACGACCTGCGCACCCTCGACAAGCTGGCGATCCTGGCGGTCACGATCCTGCTCGCGTGGGCCACCCGCCGCTGGATCGAGAAGCCCGTGCTCCGACACCGGCACCGATTCAAGCCCTGGGCTACGTTCACCAGCGCCGCGGTGGTCGGTTCCCTCGTCGTCGGCGCGGCGCTGTTCGGGGTGCACACCGCCCGGGAGCACGTACAGACCGAGCTCGCGGCCGCCGCCGAGGCGACTGCCGCCGAGTGCTTCGGCGCCGCCGCCCGCCCACCGCACGGCGAACCGTGCACCAACCCCGACCTGGTGGGCACAGCTGTCCCCGCCCCCGAGGTGGCCGGCGACGACATGCCCGCACCGTTCTCGGAGGGCACGGACAAGTGCCCGGGAACGAGGCGCGAGGGCGTGGACCCGGTGGCGTGCGAACGCGGCGACCGGGGCAGCGACGTCCGGATCGCGCTCGTCGGCGACTCGCACGCCGCGCACTACTCGACCGCATTCGTCGAGGCCGCGGAGGCCAACGGCTGGGCCCTGGACATCTACATCAAGGCCGGTTGCCCGTTCTCCGACGTCATGCGGGTCCAGGACGAGGTCCTGACCACCGCGTGCATCGGGTGGGTCGACCGGGCCCAGCAGGTGCTCGCCGACGCCGGCTACGACCTCGTGGTGACCTCGCAGCTGAGCGGCGTCGACTGGGTGCCGCCCGCCGACCAGGCGCCCGCCGGCACGACGCCGGGCACCAACCCAGGCGCCACACCCGAGGCGTACGCCGAGGACGGCCTCGCATCGCTCTGGGCGCGACTTGCCGACCAGGGCCTGCCCGTCGCGGCGATCGCCGACGTACCCAAGCCGGACCCGACGGTGATCGACTGCCTGACCGCCCCGGACGTCGACCTCGCCGCGGACTGCCGCGCGCCGCGTGCCGGGGCGACGCGGCCGTTCGACCCGCAGCCGGGCGCCGTCGAGCGGCTGAGCCGGCCGGACGTCACCCTCATCGACTTCACGGACGTCTACTGCGAGGCCCGCGAGTGCCTTCCGGTGATCGGCGGCGTCACGGTCTACCGCGACGACAACCACCTGACCGACACCTTCGCCGGCACCCTGGCCCCGTACGTGGCGGACGCGATCACGCCGCTCCTGCGGCAGGCCGGAGCCTGAACACGCCTGGACCTGAGCACAACGGGTCCGGCCACACCAGACCTGAACGCACACAACTGAGCACACCGGGTCCGACCACACCAGACCTGAGCGCACCCAACATAGGCAAGCGGTCCTGAGCACACCCAACCTGCGCCCGCACAAGAGTCGAGCCCGCCGGGACCAGGTCCCGACAGGCTCGACCACCAAAGATCAGACCGCGACGATCAGACCGGGCGCGCAGCCTCGATCTCGACGGCCGGCAGGTGCCTGGCCGGCAGGGTCTTCGGGCGCCACGACTCCCGGGTCTCCTCGAACGCGGCGATCTTGTCGGCCTGCTGCAGGGTGAGCCCGATGTCGTCGAGCCCCTCCATGAGCCGCCACCGCGTGTAGTCGTCGATCTGGAACGGCACCGTGACGTCGTCGGCCGTGGCGGTCTTCGCCTCCAGGTCGACGGTCACCTCCGTACCCGGCTTGGTCTCCAGGATCTTCCACAGGATCTCGATGTCCTCGGGCGAGACGACGCCCGCCACGAGGCCCTGCTTGCCCGAGTTCCCGCGGAAGATGTCGGCGAACCGGGAGGACAGCACTACCCGGAAGCCGTAGTCCTTGAGCGCCCAGACGGCGTGCTCGCGCGAGGAGCCCGTACCGAAGTCCGGCCCGGCCACGAGCACGGACCCCGCGGAGTACGCCTCCTGGTTCAGCACGAACGACGGGTCGCCCCGCCACGCCGCGAACAGCGCGTCCTCGAACCCGGTGCGCGTGACCCGCTTGAGGTACACGGCGGGGATGATCTGGTCGGTGTCCACGTTGCTGCGCCGCAGCGGAACGCCGACGCCGGTGTGGGTGGTGATCTTCTCCATGATCAGTGCTCCTCTCAGCCCAGCGCGGGCCGGCTCGCGCCGGACCCGATCGCAACGGGCATCGGCAGGTCGACGACGGACTCGCCCAGCGGGGACGCGCCCACGCCGTCGAGCGGCGAGCCGTCGAACGTGGTGATGTCGATGGCCTCGGGCAGGTCCAGGTCGCTGACGCTGGAGAGCGTGCCCCGGATCGCCGTCGCCGCGGCGACCAGCGGCGAGACCAGGTGGGTGCGCCCGCCCTTGCCCTGCCGCCCCTCGAAGTTGCGGTTCGACGTCGACGCCGAACGCTCCCCCGGTGCGAGCTGGTCCGGGTTCATGCCCAGGCACATCGAACAACCGGCGTTGCGCCACTCGGCGCCGAACTCCTTGAAGATCACGTCGAGGCCCTCGGCCTCGGCCTGCAGCCGCACGCGCGCCGAGGACGGGACCACCAGGACCCGCAGGGACTCGGCCTTGTGCCGGCCCTTGACCACCTTCGCGACCGAGCGCAGGTCCTCGATGCGCCCGTTGGTGCAGGAGCCGATGAACACCGTGTCGACGTGGATGTCGCGCAGCGGCGTGCCGGCGGTCAGGCCCATGTACTCCAGGGCCTTGGCGGCGGTCTCGCGCTCGCCCTCGTCGGCGATGTCCGCCGGGACGGGCACGGACGCCGACAGCGGCAGGCCCTGGCCCGGGTTGGTGCCCCAGGTGACGAACGGCTCCAGGTCGGCCGCCTCGAGCACCACCTCGGCGTCGAACTGCGCGTCGTCGTCGGACCGCAGGGTCTTCCAGTACTCGACGGCGGCGTCCCAGTCCTCGCCCTCGGGCGCGTGCGGGCGGCCCTTGAGGTAGTCGAACGTGGTCTGGTCCGGCGCGATCATGCCGGCGCGCGCGCCGGCCTCGATCGACATGTTGCAGATGGTCATGCGGGCTTCCATGGACAGCGCCCGGATGGCCTCGCCGCGGTACTCGAGCACGTAGCCCTGCCCGCCGCCGGTGCCGATCTTGGCGATGATCGCCAGGATGATGTCCTTGGAGGTCGCGCCCGCGGGCAGCGTCCCGTTCACCGTGATCGCCATGGTTTTGAACGGCGCCAGCGGCAGCGTCTGCGTGGCGAGCACGTGCTCCACCTCGGACGTGCCGATGCCGAACGCGAGCGCGCCGAACGCGCCGTGCGTGGAGGTGTGCGAGTCGCCGCACACGACGGTGAGGCCGGGCATGGTCAGCCCCAGCTGCGGTCCCACCTGGTGGACGATGCCCTGGTCCGCGTCACCGAGGCTGTGCAGCCGGACGCCGAACTCCTTGGCGTTGGCGCGCAGCGTCTCGATCTGCGTGCGGCTCGTCGCGTCGGCGATCGGCCGATCGATGTCGAGCGTGGGCGTGTTGTGGTCCTCGGTCGCGATCGTGAGGTCGGGTCGCCGCACCTGCCGTCCGGCGAGGCGTAGTCCTTCGAACGCCTGGGGGCTCGTGACCTCGTGCACAAGGTGCAGGTCGATGTAGAGAAGATCAGGCGAGCCACCCTCGCCTCGACGCACCAGGTGCGCTTCCCAGACCTTCTCCGCCAGCGTGCCGGCCATTGCGGTTCGCCTCCCTGTAACTACCTCTGTCAGAAACAACTTTGGGCCTCGACTTGCAATCTCACGTTCCGAGACGGCAATATCGCGGTATGGACGATACTAGCGGAGTCGGCGTCTTGGACAAGGCGGCGTCCGTCCTCGGGGCACTCGAGGCCGGCCCGGCCACCCTGGCGCAGCTCGTCTCCTCCACCGGCCTGGCTCGCCCGACGGCGCACCGCCTGGCCGTGGCACTCGAGCACCACCGCCTCGTGGCAAGGGACATGCAGGGCCGTTTTGTGCTGGGTCCGCGCCTCAACGAGCTGGCCACGGCCGCCGGTGAGGACCGCCTGCTGGCGGCTGCGAACCCCGTGCTCATCGCGCTGCGCGACCACACGGGCGAGAGCGCCCAGCTCTACCGCCGGCAGGGCGACCACCGCGTGTGCGTCGCCGCCGCCGAGCGTCCGGTAGGCCTGCGCGACTCGATCCCCGTCGGCGCGACGCTCAGCATGAGCGCCGGCTCCGCGGCCCACGTGCTCCTCGCCTGGGAGGAGCCGGACCGCCTGCACCGCGGTCTGCGCGACGCGACCTTCACGGCCACGATCCTCTCCGGCGTCCGACGCCGGGGCTGGGCCCAGTCGGTCTCGGAACGTGAGCTCGGTGTGGCGTCGGTCTCCGCGCCGGTGCGTGGCCCGTCGGGCCGTGTGGTGGCCGCCGTCAGCGTGTCCGGGCCCGTGGAGCGCCTCTCCCGGCAGCCCGGCCGGCTGCACTCGGCCGCCGTCGTCGCCGCTGCGAACAAGCTCACCGAGGTGCTGCATCGTTCGGGTGAGTAGCCTTCGTCCGCCACCCGGAAACGTCGGAGCGGTGCGCGCGGCGTGTGCGGCCGGTGAGCGGTCCGTGAGCGTTGCGTCGCCACGCCGGGCCAGGTGATTCCCCTGCTCCCGGTCCTGAAAGTACTCTTTTGCGAGACGTGTGCACACCAGGGGCGCACGCGCCCATGCCGTGAGGAATCCGATGCCGCCTAGGGTAAGGCTCATCATCATCTGGCTCGTGGTGATCTTCCTGCTGTACTCGATCATCAACGACCCCGAACGCTCCGCTGACGTCGTGCTTGCCCTCTGGGACGTTATCTGGGGAGCCATCGCGAACATCGGCCGGTTCTTCGAGGAGCTCTTCACCGGGACCTTCGGCCGCTGACCACGTAGGGTCGGCGGCGAGGACGACCGCACCCATCCGACCGCACCCCGGGGAGACCCGCATGAGCGCCACCGCGGACTTCATGATCCGCAACCGCGCCCTGCAGCGGTACATCCTCGCGAACGAGAAGATCGTCATCGCCACGCACCGGCACTGGGCCATGTTGTGGGAGCCGATCCTCACGACCGCGGGTGCGTTCGTGCTGGCCATCTCCATCCTGGTGACGGTGGACCCCGGCGTCCGCGACGGGCTGGCGTGGCTGTGGCTCCCGTTCCTCGTCCTGGGCGGACGGCTGCTGGTCAAGTGGCTGAACTGGCGAGCCGAGTGGTTCGTCATGACCGATCGCCGGCTGATGCTGCTCACCGGTTTCGTGGTCCACCGGGTGGCGATGATGCCGTCCGAGAAGGTGACCGACCTCGGTTACGAGCGCACCCCGATGGGCCAGCTGTTCGGCTACGGCACCTTCATCTTCGAGACCGCCGGGCAGGACCAGGCACTCGACCGGGTCACCTGGATCCCCCGGCCCGACGCCCGGTACCGCCTCATCATTGCGACGCTCTTCCACCCGGACGCCGCCGACGCCGAGGCTGCCGCCCAGTCCAATCCCGACATCCGGCCGCAGGCCGCGCCGTCGGCCGAGTCGCCGGCTTCCGCCCCGCCGCCCGCCCTCATGCCAAGGATCGGGCGGCGCAGCAACCCCCCGACGCAGCGCATCGCGATTCCGATGGTGCGGGACGGCGCAGTTCCGGGCGGCACTGGCCCGGGGAGTGCCGGCCAGGGCAGTGCAGCCCCAGGCAGCGCAGCCCTAGGCAGTATCGCCCCGGAAAGCAAGGTCCCGGACAGCGAGGACGCCGCTCGTGTCACCTGGTCGAGGACAGGGGCCGGGGCGACGGCCGCGGCGTCGGGCACCAGCGGCATTCTGGCCGGCCGGACCAAGGACGGCGCAGGCAGCGAGCACGTGCCCGGCGGGCCGACCGCCGACCTGGACGCCGCCGAGGTTCGGCCGAGTCCGTTCATCGAGGGCGGCAAGGACCCGAAGATCCGCTGACCCGAGGCCGAGGGCAGGAACGGCGAAGGCCCGGTCCACGTGGACCGGGCCTTTCTGCTGTACCCCCAGCGGGATTTGAACCCGCGTTACCGCCGTGAGAGGGCGGCGTCCTAGGCCGCTAGACGATGGGGGCCTGAACGAATCCTCCGGCCGGAGCCGGTGGACTGCGTACCCCCAGCGGGATTTGAACCCGCGTTACCGCCGTGAGAGGGCGGCGTCCTAGGCCGCTAGACGATGGGGGCCTGAACTACCGGTTACGGACCGGTTGCCGGTGAAAACCGTAGCGCACCAGGCGGCCGACTCGCGTCGACTTTGGGTGCGCTGCGTTCTGCGCTGGGGTACCAGGACTCGAACCTAGACTAAGTGAACCAGAATCACTCGTGCTGCCAATTACACCATACCCCAAGGGGGTATGACCGCCCGGAATACACCTGTCTCCGACAGGCTTTCCGTGGAGGCCTTACCGCTGGAGAACACTACCTGACCTCGGACGGTGGGCAAAACGGAATGGGGGTGCTGTCCGTCACGCGCTTCCGAACTGGTCGGTGATCGCGCCGTAGCCCAGGGCAGCCGGGAGGTCCGCCAGCGTCTCGATCACCACGACGCCCGCCGCCCGCAAGGCGTTCGGGTCCTGCGGGTCACGCTGCAGGGCAGCACGCAGCGCGTCGTCGGGCAGCGCGGAGCCCGAGGACGCAGAGCCCGACCGGGCAGGGCCCGACGGCGCAAGGCTCGACGGTGCAAGGCCGGACTGCGCAGAGCCGGACGACGCAGAGCCGGACTGCGCAGGGCCGCCGTAGCCCGGACCCCTCCGGTGACCCGCCCGGTCCAGCCAGACGCCCGTCAGGCCCGCGTCGTGGGCCGCCAGCGCGTCCACCGTCGGCTCGTCGCCGACGTATGCGGTCCGGGACGGCTCCGTGCCCAACCTCCGCGCCCCCTCGAGGAACACGCGGGGATCCGGCTTGCCGAACCCGAGCGTGTCGACCCCGACCAGCACGGGCAGGTCGGCCAGCCCGGCCACCTTGAGCTTGCGCTCCTGCAGCTCCACGGCGGCGTTCGTCACCACACCGACGCGGATACCCGCGGCGACGACGGCGTCGATGGCGGCCCGGGCGTCGTCGTGCGCGGTCCAGGACTGCTCGAACGTGCCCCAGAACAGCGCGTCCCACGCCTCGAAGGACGACTCCGTGACGGGCGCGGCGCCGAACGTCTCGTGCAGCAGCGCCGCCCGGTGCCGGCGCTGCGTCAGAAGGTCCATCTCGCCTCGCGTGTAGCGGCTGTAGTAGCCGCCCGGGTCGGTGCGCCAGTGCGACAGGATCTCCGGATCGCGCTCGGGCGAGATGTGCGGCAGGTGCTCCGCCCGCACGGCCGCGAGCGCCCGCGCAAAGGCCCCTTTGGTGTCGACGAGGGTGTCGTCGACGTCGAACAGGATGCCGTCCATCGTCATGCCGTCTCTCCCTCTGCCGGGCCGGCGGCCGCCGGGTTCATCACCGGTGAGTCCGTCACCGCCGGGTCCATCACCGCCGGGTTCATCGCCGCCGGACCCATTCCCGCCGGGTCCATCACCACTGAATCTGTCACCACTGGGTCCGTCACCACCAGGGCGGGCCTGCGCCGTCGTGCCCACCACAGGAGCGCGGCTGCGGTGACGACGGTGACGCCGATGCTGACCGCACCGTCGACGGGCGCCACCTCGGTGATCAGGAGCGAGTCCTCGAGCGTGTCGTAGGCGATCGCGAGGCCGAACGCCAGCAGGTTGTTCGCCACGTGCAGCGCGACGGCGCACTCCAGCCCGCCCGTCCGCCACGCGAGCAGGCTCGCGATCAGGCCGAACACGAGCCGGTCAGCGAACAGCCAGGGGTTCTGCGTGCCGTGCGCCAGCGCGAACAGGAGCCCCGTCACGACGGCGGGGACGACGACGGCGAGCCACCGCCACCGCAGCCAGCTCCCTATCCACTGCGACAGCCAGCCCCGGAAGAAGTACTCCTCACCGGCCGCCTGCAGCGGCGTGGTCAGCAGGATCACGACAGCGAGCGCGAGCCAGTCGGACGCCGGGGTGAGCGGCCACCAGCCGGACTCGTCGGCGCCCGAGCCCGCGCCGGAGCCGTCGTCGGCCGGTAGCCCCAGCTGCGTGAGGAGGAGGTCGCTGCCCAGGGTGAGCGGCACCAGGAGCAGCAGCGCGACGCCGAGCCCACCGAGCAGCAGGCGCCAGCGCACGCGCCCGGCCACCGACGACACCAGCCCCGCCCGCTTGGCCTGCGCCCAGGTCGCGACCAGGGCGAGCGGGATCCCCAGCGCGAGCCCGAGATTGGTCACGAGGAGCCCGGCCGGCGAGGCGAACCAGGCGTCGGTGACCGACGACGGGTCCGGCAGCTGCACGCCCAGCGACTGCGCCACGACAACGACGAGCGCGTACACCAGCATCGCCCCGAACAGCAGGACCGTGCCGGCCGCGATCACGCCCACCCCAAGCAGCGGCCGCCACCACCGGTGCCACGGCCCACGCAGGGCCTGTGGGTACTCGCGCGGGGCGTGGGTTGTCCTCATGGAGGGCGGCGCGGCGTCAGGCGTCATGGCGTCGGTCACGCCCGACACGCTAGTCCAGACCCCGGACGGGTGCGGCGAGCGTCCCGCACGAACGGAGCGCCGCCGACCAGCCGGTCGGCGGCGCTCCGGCTCACGCCAGGACTCACTCCGCCCCGGCGGCCACCTCGGTGGCGGTCTCGGCGAGGCGCGCCAGCGCCGCGTCGACACGGGCGAGCGTACGCTCCCGGCCGAGCACCTCGAGCGACTCGAAAAGCGGCAGGCCGATCCGACGGCCCGTCACCGCTACGCGCACGGGAGCCTGCGCCTTGCCCAGCTTCATGCCGTGCTTCTCACCGACCGCCAGGACGGTGTCCTTGAGGGACTCGGCGTCCCAGGCGGCGTCGGCGAACGCGGTGCGCACGTCGGCCAGGAGCTCGCCGGCGCCCGCCTTGAAGGCCTTGTTCCAGGAGTCCTCGTCGATCAAGGGCTCGTCGAGGAACAGGAAGTCGACGTTGTCCGTGATCTCGGACAGCAGGGCCACCCTGGAGTGGGCCAGCGGCGCGACGGCGTCGAAGACCTTCTGGTCGAACTGCTCCTCGGTCCACGGGGCGCGCGGTGCGTGCAGCCAGGGGCCGCACGCCTCGGTGAACTCGGGCACGCTCAGGGCGCGGATGTACTCGCCGTTGAAGGCCGTGAGCTTCTTGATGTCGAAGAAGGCCGACGACGAGTTGATGTCCTCGACGCGGAACCGGCGCACCAGCTCCTCGAACGGGAGGATCTCCTCGTCGTTGCCGGGTGCCCAGCCGAGCAGCATCAGGTAGTTGACCATGGCGTCGGGCAGGATGCCCTCGGCGAGGTAGTCCTCCAGCGCCACCTTGTCACGGCGCTTGGAGAGCTTCTGGCGCTTCTCGTTGACGATCACCGGCATGTGCGCCCACTGCGGCGGGGTCTGGCCCAGGGCCTCCCACAGCAGCTGCTGCTTCGGTGTGTTGGGCAGGTGCTCCTCGGCACGCATGACGAGGGTGATGTTCTCGTCGATGTCGTCCACGACGTTGGCCAGGAGGAAGACCGGCGAGCCGTTGCCGCGCGCGATGACGAAGTCCTCGAGGGTGCTGTTCGGGAACGTGGGGTTGCCGCGGATCAGGTCCACGACCTGGGTCTCGCCCTCGTCGGGCGTGCGGAACCGCAGCGCCCGGCCCTCGGCGTACTCCAGGCCGCGGTCGCGGCAGAAGCCGTCGTAGCCGGTCTGCTTGGTGCCGATCCGCGCCGTCAGGTCCTCACGGGTGCAGTCGCAGTAGTACGCCTTGCCCTCGGCGAAGAGCCGCTGGGCGGCCTCCTGCTGGATGCCCGCGTTCTCGGACTGGAAGTGCGGCCCTTCGAACGCCGGGTCGTCCTTGCTGATCCCCAGGGCCTCCATGGCCGACAGGATCCCGTCCACCCACTCGGGCTGGTTCCGCGAGGCGTCCGTGTCCTCGATGCGCAGCACGAACGTGCCACCCTGCTGCTTCGCCACTGCCCAGTTGAACAGCGCGGAGCGGGCGCCACCCACGTGGAACATGCCGGTCGGGGACGGCGCGAAGCGGACACGGACGGGAGAGCTGCCAAGAGCGGGGAAGGTCACGGGACCAAGCCTACGGCGTGGGACTGACACGGCTCCGCGCAGCCTGTTCCCGCCGATCACCGACCAGGAGCCCGACGGCGAAGGTCAGCCAGACGGGGATCTGCACGCCGGCGGCCTCCAGGAGGATGAGCATGTTGAACCCCGGGTCGCCCGGCTGCATGGACGCGGCGATGCCGGCGTAGATGATCCCCAGGACGACGACGGTCAGGCCGAAGGCCAGGCCCAGCGCGGCCCAGGCACTGTTGACGCCCAGCAGACGGAGCAGGCCGACGGCGATGAGAAGCACCGCGAGCACGACGGCCGTCGCCACGAGTGCCGCCAGGAGGACCACCAGCAGGGCGACGCCGACCTCGATCACCCCGACGCCGCTACCGGTGGCGAACACCAGGTACAGGATCAGGTACACCACGGCGCTGACGCCGACCGCCATCGGCGTCAGAACGCGGAACCGCCGCATGGTCTCCATGACTCATGGTGACCGGTACACGCCGGAACGGCCACGAATACCGCGGCGCGGGCCAGCCGCGGCCGGGGCGCCCACGTATCTCCGCAGGTCAGCTCCCCGGAAGCTCGTCGTGCCGCACACGGAGGGGCTCGACGAGGAAGCGGTCCTCGTCCTCGAACGTCACGGGTTCGGTGCGCCAGCCCGGCCCGGCGAAGGCAGCGACCGCCGCCTCGTCCCGCCATCGGCTCACGTACGTCAGGGTGTCCGGCCCGACGACGATCTCGTCGCCCAGGAAACCGTCGAGCGTCGCGAACTCCTTGGTCCCGCTCTCGATGAAGGCACGGAACTCATCGAGCATTCCTGGCCGTACCAACGCGGTGGAGGATCGAATGATCATGCGACGATCATGCTCCACCGAACCGCACCCGGGACAGGACCACAAGCTCGGTCAGGTCGGGGTTTGGCAGTGCGTCGACGTCCCACCAGCGCACCTCCAGCGACTCGTCCGAGACGGCGGGTTCGGCGCCCGGCCCCGCCACCGCGACGAACCGCACGTCCAGGTGGTGTACCGGGCGTGCGGCGTCCCCCGTGCCCGGCCGGCAGAACGGCACTTCGTGCTCGTCGAGGTGCACCGGCACGGGGTCGAACGACAGCTCCAGCCCCGACTCCTCGCGCGCCTCCCGCTCGGCGGCGTCGGCCAGCGTGCGGTCCCCGGCCTCCAGGTGCCCGCCGAGCTGGAACCATCGCCGCGCCTTGGCGTGCAGGGTGAGCAGCACTCGGGCGCCGTCGTGCGACAGCACGAGGGTCGACGCCGTCAGGTGGTCGGGGACGCAGTCGCGGAACACTCCGCTGCCAGCACCCGCACCCGCGCCCGCGCCCGCGCCCGCGCCCGCGCCCGCGCCCGCAGAAGGATCGTGCGCCTCGAGGTGCGTCACGTACCGCGCCCGGAGGCGCTCCTGGTCCGGCGTCGGCCCGGTCCAGGAGCGCAGCGTCGCCAGAGCGTCGCCGTGCAGCGCGGCACCGGCGTCCGCCAACACCCCGGTCAGCGTCTCGGACGCCACCTCAGTTACGCCGCACCACCGGGTTGGACAGGACGCCGAGGCCCTCGACCTCGCACTCGACCCGGTCGCCGTGGTCGATCTTGCCGACGCCCGCCGGCGTTCCCGTGAGGATGATGTCGCCGGGCAGGAGCGTCATGGCCTCGGAGATGTACGACACGAGGAACGGCACGTCGAACACCATGTCCCTGGTCCGGCCGTCCTGGCGCGGCTCGCCGTTGACGCGCGAGCGCACGCCGACGTCCTCCGGGTCGATGTCCGTGTCGATCCAGGGGCCCAGCGGGCACGAGGTGTCGAAGCCCTTGGCGCGGGCCCACTGCCCGTCGGTCCGCTGGGCGTCGCGCGCGGTGACGTCGTTCGCGACCGTGTACCCGAGGATGTACGAGCCCACGTTCTGCGGCGTGACGTCCTTGCAGACCTTCGAGATGACGACGGCCAGCTCGGCCTCGTACGAGACCTCCTGCGTGAAGTCCGGCAGCACGATCGGGTCGTCCGGGCCGACCACCGCGGTGTTCGGCTTGAAGAACAGCAGCGGGCTGGTCGGGACGTCGCCGCCCATCTCCTTGGCGTGGTCGGCGTAGTTCTTGCCCACGCACACGATCTTGGAGCGGGGGATCACCGGGGCGAGCAGCCGGACGCCGTCGCCCAGCTCGATGCGCTCGCCGGTCGGCATGGCCGGCATGTACATGGGGTCGCCGCCCAGGACGGCGAGGAAGGTCTTGTCGCCCTCCTGCTGGACGAGGGCGAAGCGGGGGTCGTCTCCGGTGGTAAATCTCGCGATGCGCACGTGCTCAACATAACCGCTTGGTTGTGGGCGCGATCGTTGCGACTGCCCGTCCGTTTTAGGCGCAACGATCGCACCCACAACCAAGAGCGGGTTACGCGCGGGCCAGGACCTCGCCGTTGAGGACCGCGAACCAGCCGTCCGGGGCGGCCGCCCACTCGCGCCAGCCCTGGGCGAGCTGTTCGAGGGCGACGTCGTCCGCGAGCGCCGAGTCCTTGGCCTGCACCGCGAAGTTGGACTGGGTGCAGCGCTCGGCCCACAGGCCGCCCCACCAGGTGCGGTCGTCGGGGGTGGCGTAGCACCAGACGCTCGCGCCGGGCTCGATGGCGGCGGGGTCGAACCCGGCGTCCCGCACCCAGGAGGCGAGGCGGCGGCCGGCGTCGGGCTCGAAGCCGTAGGTGTGCGTGACCTCGTGGTACAGCATGTTCCACTCGGTGAGCTCCGCGGACTCCGGGTACCAGGCCATGGCCTCGTAGTCGGCGTCGCGCACCGCGACGAACCCGCCCGGCTTGGCGACGCGCTTCATCTCGCGCAGGGCGGCGACCGGGTCGGACAGGTGCTGCAGGAGCTGGTGGGCGAAGACGACGTCGAACGAGTTGTCCTCGAACGGCAGCTCGTACGCGTTGGCGTGCTCGAAGCTGATGTTCTTGGTGCCGTGCGCGTCGGCCAGGCCGCGGGCGGACTCCAGCACGTCGTCGGACGCGTCCACGCCGACGACGCTGCCCTGCGTCAGCCGCTCGGCGAGGTCGACGGTGACGGTGCCGGGCCCGCAGCCGACGTCGAGCAGCGTCATGTCGGAGAGCAGGTGGGGCAGCAGGAACGCGGCGGAGTTGGCCGCCGTCCGGCGCCGGTGCGAGCGCAGCACGGACTCGTGGTGCCCGTGCGTGTACGACTCGGACTCCTTGGTCAGGTCCTTCACCGCACCCGGGTTGTTCTGGTCGTGGCTGTTCAGGCTCGACCGGCTGCTCGGCGCGTCGACCGCGTCGATCGGGTCGGTCCCCGCGGGCTTGGCCCGGTCGCGGGCCGTGCCGCTGGTCCCCACGCTCGCGGTGTCGTTGAGCCTGTCGCTGGGCGCGTCGGTGAACCTGTCGCCGAGCTTGTGGCTGGGCGTGTCACTGCGGGCCATGTCGTGCTCGTTGGCGCTGCCGGTCATGGCCGCACTGTATGTGGGCCGCACGGCGCCGCACATCTGCGTTCTCATCCCTCGGGACGGTCAGTCCGGCGGTAGCCTGGCATATCGACGGCGATCGGCCCGACGGCGTGGCCCGCGCGCATCGGCGTCGGCGACACGGAATGATTCGCGCATGCCCACGTCTGACCAGCCCTCAGCAAGGTCGTCCACGGCCTCCCGCAGCGCCGTCCGGGGAGCCCTCGACCGGATGGGCCGCAACCTGCTCGGTGGTCCCGGTCGGGTGCCCGGGGCGGATATCGCCCGGGGGATCGCCGTGCTCGGGATGTTCACGGCGCACGTGGGCGTCACCTCCGACGACATCGGCACGCTGGAGGGCTGGCTGAGCCTGGCGCACGGCCGCTCGTCGATCCTGTTCGCCACCGTGGCCGGGCTGTCCCTGGCGCTGTTCACCGGCGGAGCCAACCCGCTGACGGGCGACGCGATGCGCACCGCGCGCGCCCGGATCCTCGTCCGCGCCGTCCTGCTGCTGGCGCTGGTCGCGGTGCTCGACCTGCTCGGGGGGCGCGTGCTGCTCATCCTCGGGTTCTACGCCGCGTACTTCGTGCTGGCGCTGCCGTTCCTGCGCCTGCCGCCCATGCGGCTCGCTGCCGCCGCGGTGATCGTCGCGGTGATCGGCCCGTTCCTCGTGTACTACGGGCCGGAGGCGCTGGCGCGGGCGGGCCTGCAGGCGCCGCGCGACGGTTCGGGCGCGGCCACCGACTTTCTCCTCACCGGCCACTACCCGGCCCTGGTCTGGATGGCGTACGTGCTCGCCGGGCTGGCGGTGGGGCGCTGCGACCTGCGGTCGCCGACGCTGCGCCTGGGCCTGGTCGCCGGCGGGTTCGGGCTCGCCGCCGTCAGCTCGGTCGCCTCGGCAGCCCTGGTCGCCGACGCCGGAGGCCTCGAGGCCATCGACAGGCTGCTCGGCATGACGTTGTCCCAGAACCTCGCGGAGCCCCCCGCGTGGTCCGACCCCTGGCCACCGCTGGCGGGCCTGTACCTGGAAGGGCCGCACGACGACACGATGTTCGAGGCACTGGGGTCCGGCGGGTTCGCCCTCGGCGTGCTCGGGCTGTGCCTCCTCGTCGGGGGCCGCGGCACGGCTGGTGCCTGGGGCGACGGTCGTGGCACCCGGCAGGTCGCGCGGCGGGTGGTGCTCGCGGTGACCGCCCCGCTGGCCGCCGTGGGCGCCATGGCGCTGACGGTCTACTCCGCGCAGCTCGTCGTCATCTGGTGGTGGGCCCGCACCGGCGTGGACCTGCTCACCTACCCGAGCAACGAACCGCTCGGCGTGATGGTGCTCAGCGCCCTGGCCGCGGCCACGCTGTGGCGGGCGCTGTTCGGGCGTGGCCCGCTGGAGCGTGTGTTCGCGCGGATCACGCGGACGGCGTTCCCGACACCGGAACGTGCGCCGGACACCACGCCGGACACCGCGCCGGAACCGACGTCAGACCACCCGCTCAGAACTCCACCCGACCGACGATCGTCGTGACGGTGTCGCCGCCGACCCACACCTGGCCGTCGGGCCGCTTCTCGACGTGCACACGGCCGCGGCGGCCCAGCGCCGTCCCCTGCGACGCGATGTACGACGACGGCAGCACGTCCCCGGCGAGCCACTGCCCGAGGCCTGCGTTGAGGCTGCCCGTCACCGGGTCCTCCCCCACGCCGATCGACGGCACGAACGCGCGCACCTCAACGGCGGGCTCGACCCCGGCGTCGAAAGCCGAGTACTCGCCCACGACACCGACGCCGTACTCGCCGACCACGCCGAGCTTCAGGTCCCCCATCGCGACGAGGTCGGGCTCCAGCGCGAGCACGGTCTCGGCGTCGCGCAGCTGGACCGCCACCCAGCCGGGGCCGTTGTCGACCCAGGCCGAGCGGACGACGTCGGACACCTCGATGCGCAGCGACCGCGCGATCTGCGCGACGTCGGTGTCGGCGACCGCACCCGACCGGATCAGGGGCGGGCCCGCGAAGGCCAGCCGGTGCCCGTCGCCGACGGCGTCGCGCCGCAGCCGCACGAGGCCCACCCCGCACTCCTGGACCACGTCCTGCCCGCCGGGTTCGCCCCCGGCCTCCAGCCAGACGTGCGCGGTGCCGAGCGTCGGGTGCCCGGCGAACGGCAGCTCGCCGCCAGGCGTCCAGATCCGCACGCGGTAGTCGGCGCCGGCGGCCCGCCCGGCGTCCGTCGGGTCGAGCAGGAACGTGGTCTCCGAGAGATTGGTCCACCGGGCGAACGCGGCCATCTGGTCGTCGGTGAGACCCTCCGCATCGTGCACGACGGCGACGGGGTTGCCGCCCGTCGGAAGCGGTGAGAAGACGTTGACCTGGCGGAACGGGAGGCTCATACCGACCAACGCTACCTACGCGGAGCGGGTGGCTCCGCCCGGGCTTCGGCCGATCCCGAGCCCGAGCCGAGCGAGCCGAACCTCCGCCGGGCTTCAGGCCGGGAAGATCTCGTCCAGCTCCGCGAGGTCCTCCGCCGTCGGCGTCCACGACCAGGCGCTGGCGTTGGCCCGCACCTGCTCGGGCCGGGTGGCCCCCGCGATCACCGACGTCACCTCGGGCCGGGACAGCAGCCACGAGAACGCGACGGTCGTCTCGGTCACGCCGCGCTCCCGGCAGAACTCGCCGAACCGGTCCAGCGCCGCCCACGGCGCGGTCTCCAGCAGGTCGCGCTTCGAGGTCACCAGGCGGGAACCGTCGGGCCGGGCGCCGCCCGAGTACTTGCCGGTGAGCAGGCCGTTCGCCAGGGGAAAGTACGGCAGGACGCCGATCCCGTACGCCTTCGCCGCGGGCAGCACCTCATGCTCCACGCCGCGGGCCAGCAGCGAGTAGTGGTTCTGCGCGGAGACGAACCGGGTGCCGGAACCCATCGACCGGGCCACGTGCTCGGCGTCCGCCACCTGCCAGCCCTTGAAGTTCGAGTGGCCCACGTAGCGGACCTTGCCGGAACGGACCAGGTCGTCGAGCGCGGCGAGCGTCTCGTCGATCGGGGTCGCCGGGTCGGGCGTGTGCAGCTGGTACAGATCGATCCAGTCCGTGCCGAGCCGGCGCAGCGACTCCTCCGCGGCCCGCACGATGTACCGGCGCGAGCCGCGGGCCCCGAAGTCCGCCCCGTTCACGCCGCGCATGTCGAGCCCGAACTTCGTGGCGACCAGCACGTCGTCCCGCCGGCCCTTGAGCGCGGCGCCGAGCAGCTCCTCGGACAGGCCGGGACGGACGCCGTACCGGTCGGCGGTGTCGAAGAAGGTCACGCCGGCGTCGATCGCGGCGTCGACCAGGGCCGTCGCACCCTCCCCGGTCTCGGTGGCGGTGCCGGTGCGGCCGAGGTTGTTGCACCCCAGGCCGACGACGGGAACGGACAGGCCGGAGCGCCCGAGGCGGCGCAGAGGAAGGTCGGACATGCCCGCACCTTACGACGGCTCCCGGAGGGCTTCCGCCACCCGGTCGCTCACCGGGGAGCGGGCCGCGCCCGCCGTACCCTGGACCGGTGAGCACAGTCCTCGGTGGGCCGACCGCGCCCGGTGCGCGCGGCGCCGTCCTGCGCCGAACCGGTGACGCGCTGCTCCCCGAGGAGTGGCTGCCCCTCGCGGCGGCGCACGCCGAGCGTGCGGATGCGCTCACCGCGGTCTGGCGCGCGGCCCGCGCGGCCGGCCGCAAGCACGCGATCGAGGACTTCCTCTTCACCTACTACCCCACGCGGATCGCCCACCTGCGCCGCTGGCACCCGGGCGTGGGCGTCGCCCTCGCGCTGCCCGACGGCGGGGACGTGCCCGGCGCGGGAGCGTCCGACGCCGGAGCTGCCGCCGACGGACCCGATCCGGACGACCGCACCTCGTGGCGGTGGCACAGGACCACCCGGTCCGGCGGCACGGCGCATGACGCCGTCGCGCCCACCACCGGCGCGCTCGACACCGGCGCGCTCGACACCGGGCCGCTGGACACGGTCAGGCCGGACGCCGGCGCGCTCGAAACCGTCACGCTCGACACCGAGGCGTTCCTCGTCGACCGCGGCGACGCCGTGCGGTACGTGCGCGACCTGCTGTCGGCGACGGTGTCGCGCCCGGGAACGTTCGGCTGCTTCGGGCTGCACGAGTGGGCAATGGTCTACCGAGACCGGGAGGCGGGCCGCGACCAGCGGCACCCGCTGCCGCTACGGCTCGGGCACGCCGGCACCGACGCCGTCGTCGAGGCGAACCCCGTCCGCTGCTCGCACTTCGACGCGTTCCGGTTCTTCACGCCGGAGGCGACGTCGCGCAACGAGCTCCAGCCCACGCGCGCCGCGCAGGTCGGCATGGAGCAGCCCGGCTGCCTGCACGCCAACATGGATCTCTACAAGTGGTGCCTCAAGCTCGGCCCCGCCGTGCCCGGGGATCTGCTGCTCGACGCGTTCGAGCTGGCTCGCGACATCCGGTGGACCGATATGGCCGCCTCCCCGTACGACGTGTCCGGGTACGGCGTCGCGGCCATCGAGATCGAGACGCCGCGGGGCAAGGCGGAGTACGTGCGGCGGCAGCGCGACTACGCGAGGCGGTCCGACGGTCTCCGTCATCGGCTCGTCGAGGTCTGCGACACGGCGCTCACCACCGCCCGTTAGGGACCCTGCGCGTACGTAGTTGCCCTACTTGTCGCCAGGACCTCCGCTTTCTAGCGTCGAGACAGCACTTCAGCACGGCCACACCCAGCACACAGGAGTACTCCAGGAAATTTCCAACTTCACATCACGAGGTGAGCCCCATGAGAGTCACCGCACTGCGTACGCCCGCCGCCAGAGTCGTACTCGGCGTCTTCGCCGTCCTGGCCCTGACCCTGGCGGCGCTGGTCGCCGCACCGAGCGCCCTGACGCCCACGGCCGAGGCCCACGGCTGGGTCGTCTCTCCCCCGAGCCGGCAGGACCATTGCGCCAAGCGGACTGTGAGCTGGACCTGCAACGGCGTCGAATGGGAGCCGCAGAGCGTCGAGGCTCCGAAGGGGTCCATGCTCTGCTCAGGAGGCAGCCGCTTCACCACGCTCGACAACGGCTCGCTCGCCTGGCCGCGCACGAGCATCAGCAGCACCCACACCTTCCAGTGGACCCTCACGGCCTTCCACCGCACTCTCAGCTGGGAGTACTTCGTGGACGGGCAGCTCTTCAAGACGGTGAACGACAACGGCGCCACGCCGCCCGCGACCGTCACCCACACGCTGTCGGGCCTGCCGAGCGGCAATCACACGATCCTCGCCCGGTGGAACGTGTACGACACCGCCATGGCGTTCTACGCCTGCATGGACGTGAACGTCGGCGGCGGCAGCAGCGCGAGCGCGGGCACGACCGCGGTCGACGCCGAGCGGCAATCGAACGCAGGAGGACGCCTGCTGGCGGCGCACCTGTGAGGGCTGGCGCACACCTGTGAGGGGCTGCCTCGGCAGCCCGTGAGCAACACGCAGGCAACACGAACGGCTGGTGTCCGACGTCGGACACCAGCCGTTCGTGCGTTCTCCGAGGCCGGCTTCGAAGCCGACCTGGAGTCCGACTCCGAGGCTGGCTCCGAGGCCGTCTGAGCCGACTGCGACGCCGAATCGGGGGCCGACTCGGGGGCCGACTCGGGGGCCGACTCGAAGGCTGAGCGGAGCGTCCAGCCGAGAAATACGGGGAACCGCGTACGAATTCACCCTCATTGTCAGCAAAGCGAACATTTCCTAGGTTCGATGACCACAGCAAATTTCACCCGGCGCGGCCGGCCCACACCTTCGGGCCGAACCCGCACCGCGAGCCCACGCCCGCAAGACGGAAGGCAACAACCGTGAATCGTGCACGCTCAGCCAGCCCGCAGACCCGACTCCTGCTCTCCGCCCTCGCGACCATGGCACTTGTGGCGGCGTTCCTCGTCGCCACCCCGAGCGCGCTGCTCCCGCAGGCACAGGCCCACGGCTGGATCACCAGCCCGCCGAGCCGCGCGGACCACTGCGCCAAGGGCACCGTCAGCTTCGACTGCGGCGGCCTCCAGTACGAGCCACAGAGCGTCGAAGCCCCGAAGGGCTCGATGGAGTGTTCCGGTGGCAGCTCCTTCACCGTGGTCGACAACGACTCGCTCCCGTGGCCGCGCACCACCATCAGCGGCGACACCACTTTCCGCTGGCAGCTCACGGCACAGCACGCCACATCGACGTGGGAGTACTTCGTGGACGGCCAGCTCTTCAAGACCGTGGACGACGGCGGCGCCCAGCCCGGCGCGACCGTCGAGCACACCCTGACCGGCCTGCCCGCCGGTGACCACACGATCTTCGCCCGCTGGAACATTGCCAACACCGTCAACGCCTTCTACCAGTGCGTCGACGTCACCGTGACCGGCGCCGCCGCGGCGGACGCGGACGCAGAGCAGCTTCCGACCGTCCTGGGCGCGCGGGGCACCTTCAGCGCCGTCTGACCCAGCTCAGGCCGACCAGCTCTGGCCGAGGCCGGGTGCCCGACGCCGATCCGCGCGCCGGGTGCCCGGCCTCGCCGTGTTGCCCAGTGCCCGCGAGCGCCTCGAATCAGGAGCACTTTTTCACCCGCTCTATGGGAGGATATTCCTGTGTCGAGCGCGCTCGTCGGCATCGGTCCGACGCCCGTCGAAGTACCGCCCGTCGTGCATACCCTGGCCGGAAGGCTACGGTCCGGGGCGACGGTGGTTCCCGTGTGGCGCAACGAGTACGGCGGTCTCACGGTCCGGCTCGAGGGTCGAGGACGAGTTCCAGGCCCCGATCCGGTGGGCAGGTCCGCGCGCTGGTCCGATCCCGCGCATGCTCGACGCCTGTCCCAGCTGAACGCGGCGCAGCGCAGCTCGGCCGAACCGAACACCGCAAGGCCCAGCACCACAAGACCCGGCACGGCGGGGACGAGCACCGCTAGACCCAGCACAGCGGGGCCCAGCCCCGTGAGTCGGAACCCGGCAAAGCCGAACGGCCCGAGCTCGTACCTCAAGTGGGTCCCCCACGCCGCGGCCTGCCCGGATCCGGTCGCCGAGGCCGACCGTCTGATCTGGGCCGGCTCGTTCACCGACGTCCCGCGTGTGCTCGACGTCGGACGCGACGCGCGCGGCTCCTGGCTGCTCACCGAGGCCGTGGAGGTCGACGGTGCGGTGGCGACGTCGGCCATCGAGCCCCGGTGGCGCGCCCTGGCGAAACGCTCGGCGATCGCCGTCGGCGTGGGGCTGCGCCGCTTCCACGATGCGCTTCCCACGGACACCTGCCCGTTCGTCCGCACGGCGCAGATGCGCGTCACCGCGCTCGCGACCGACCCGACGGCTCCGCTGGCCGCGACGGAGCGCGCCGCGATCCGCACGGCCCTCGGGAGCCCGCCGCCGGTCGACCGGTTCGTCGTGTGTCACGGCGACGCCACGGTGCCGAACACGCTCCTCGACCATGTCGGCCGGTTCGCGGCCCACGTCGACGTCGGCGACCTGGGCGTGGCGGACCGCTGGTCCGACATCGCGGTCACCACGCGCAGCGTCACCCGCCGCTACGGCCCCGGCCTGGAGCCGCTGGTGCTTGCCGCGTACGGCGTCGCGCCGGACCCCGAGCGCACCACCTACTACCGAGCCCTCTGGGATGCCGAGGAAGCAGTCCGCGCACGACGCGGAGCATCGAGCTGACCATGGTTGTCCTGGCCGCGACGACGTACCCCTAGGAGCTCGGTCGGGTCCGCGGTCGAGGACTCCGGCGTCTTCGCAGGTAGGGACGTACTCGCTGGCGTGTTGGCGGGCATGTTCCGACCCTGCCGTGGCAGACCCACGGCGTCGTCGGCCATATGGGCGATCTCCTGCGAGTCACGTACATCGTTCGGAGGAGGTCCAGCCGAGCACGCCTGCCTCACGAACACGGAATTCACCTCGTGGTTGCGCAGCTCGTTCTGACACCCTGGCCCCATGACGATCCCCACCGAAGCGGTCACGGTGCCCGACGTCGTACGCGAGCTGGCCGGCGACGGGCTCATCACGCCGGCCTGGCGCAACGAGCTGGGCGGCCTCACGTTCCGAGTCGAACCGAGCACCGGCCCCGCGGCGGCGCAGGAGAGCGCGTACTTCGTGAAGTGGATGCCCTTCTCGGACCGGGCCACGACGGAGCGGGTCGACCTGGCGAACGAGGCCGCGCGGATGCGCTGGGCCGAGACCTGGACGCCGGTGCCGCACGTCCTCGACGTCGGCTCCGACGAGACGGCGAAGTGGCTGGTCACGACCGCGATGCCCGCGCGCTCCGCCGTCGACCCTCGATGGCTGGCCGAACCCGAGACCGCGGCCCGGGCCATCGGGGCCGGGCTCCGAGCGCTGCACGACGTGCTGCCGGTCGACGAGTGCCCGTGGACCTGGAGCATCGAGGACCGGATCGCCGTCGCCGACGACCGCGCGGCCCGGGGCCACGCCGCCGACGGGTGGTCACCCGAGGCGCGGGCGCGTCTCGCGGACGCACCGGAGCACGACCGGCTCGTCGTCTGCCACGGCGACGCCTGCGCGCCCAACACGCTGCTGGACGACGACGGCGCGTGGGCGGGGCACGTGGACCTCGGCGGGCTCGGCGTCGCCGACCGCTGGGCCGACCTCGCCGTCGCGACCTACAGCCTCGGGTGGAACTACGGCCCCGGGTACGACCACCTGGTCTACGAGGGGTACGGGATCGACGAGGACCCGGACCGGGTCGCCTACTACCGCCTCCTGTGGGACCTGGGGTGAGCACGACCGGGATGCCTGAGACGAACGGCGCTGATATGCACGCAGCTGAGATGCCCAGGACCCCGAGACTGCTGGTCGTGACCGGGCCGCCCGGCTCGGGCAAGTCCACGGTGTCCGAGGCCCTGGCCGACCGCTGGGAGCCGAGCGTCCTCGTCGAAGGCGACGCCTTCTTCCGGTTCCTGCGGCGCGGGATGATCCAGCCCTGGCTCCCGGAGTCGCACGCCCAGAACGACACGACGGTCCGCGCGGCCGCGGCCGCGGCGGGCGGTTTCGCCGCCGGCGGCATGGCCGTCGTGTACGACGGCGTGATCGGCCCGTGGTTCCTGCCGGCTTTCGCGCGGCTGACCGGCGTCGACGTGATCGACTACGTGGTGCTGCTGCCGCCCGTGGAGACCTGTCTCAAGCGCGTCGAGACGCGCACGGGCCACGGGTTCACGGACCTCGACGCCGCCCGGCACATGCACGACGACTTCGTCCGGGAGACGGCGTCCGACCCGCCCGGCGCCGTGCTGACCGACCTGCCGGACGACGTCGCCGGGGTGGCCGACGCGATCATCGCGGCCATGGCCTCGGGTCGGACCCGCTACACCGTCGCCGCCTGATCCGCGCGACGGGCTCGGTGGGCGGCCTGGGCGTTGCGGTTGCTGCAGGTCGTGGAGCAGTAGCGGCGCGACCTGTTGCGGGACAGGTCCAGGACGATCCCCTGGCAGTCGCTGTCGGCGCACACCGCGAGGCGGGAGAGCTCGTCGTCCCGGATCACGTCGACCATCGCCATCGCCGTCTCGACCAGGATGCGGGTGGCGAGCGGCGCGTCGGCGGGCACGGCGTGGATGTGCCAGTCGGCCGGCGGGTGCCGCACGAGCTGCGGTACCGCCCCGGCAGCGGCCAGCATCTCGTTGACGAGGCCGACGGCCGAGTCCCGGTCGGCGGTGAGCAGCTCACGCAGCCGCGGCTGCAGCCCCAGCACCTCGTCGAGCTCGGCCTCGGTGCGGTCGTGCCGCCCCGTGTAGCCCTGCCCGACGAAGAACGCGTCGAGGTCCGCCACCGTCTCGATCGTGACCGGCGGCTCGCCCGCGTTCACGAGCACGACGGCGGCCTGGAGCGACTCCTCGGTGTCATGAGTGAAAACCACGTTGACACATTACTCGCTCCACCCGTAGCGTCAGGACCCATGGGCGCTGTGACACCTGACATCAACGGGCCGGTCCCCGGCGGGCCGAGCCTCGGCGGGCCGGCGCCGCGCGGGTTCCGCGGGTTCCGTGCCGTCCGGTCCGGACCGTCGCGCCACCTCGCCCTGGGCCTGGTGTTCGCCGGCGCCTCGGCCGTGGCGTTCAGCCTGTCCGGGGTGTTCGCCAGCGGACTCCTGGACACGGGCTGGAGCCCCGGCGCGATGGTGCTGGTCCGCGTGGCGATCGCCACGCTGGTGGTGCTGCCGCTCGGCATCGTGTCGCTGCGCGGCGACTGGCGGCCGGTCCGCCGCAACCTCGGGCTCATCGCGGTCTACGGCGCGGTGTCCGTCGCGGGCTGCCAGTTCGCCTACTTCTCGGCGGTGCAGCACATGCCCGTCGGGCCGGCCCTGCTCATCGAGTACACGGCGCCGGCCGCCGTGGTGCTCTGGTTCTGGCTCCGGCACGGTCAGCGCCCGACGAGGGCGACGATCGGCGGCACGCTGCTCGCCGCCGTCGGCCTCGTGCTCGTGCTGAACCTGGTCTCGGGCGCCCCGGGCGCCACGGCCGTCGACCCGGTCGGCATCGCCTGGGCCCTGGTCGCGATGCTCGGCGTCTCGACGTACTTCGTCATCAACGCGAACGTCGACACCGGCCTGCCGCCGCTCGCCCTGGCGGCCGGCGGCCTGACGACCGCGACCGTGGCCCTGGGCCTGCTCGGCATGACCGGGCTCATGCCGCTGGAGTACAGCACGGCCTCCCCGGTCTACGCGGGCACGGCGGTGCCGTGGTGGCTGCCGCTGGTCGGCCTCGGCGTCGTCACCGCCGCGTTCGCCTACGTCGCCGGCATCGCGGCGGGACGGCTCCTCGGCCCGCGGCTGTCCTCCTTCGTCGGGCTCTTCGAGGTCGTCTCCGCCATCGGCTTCGCCTGGCTGCTGCTCGGCGAGCTGCCGCAGCCGGTCCAGCTCGTGGGCGGCGTGCTGATCCTCGCCGGCGTGATCGCGGTCCAGGCCGGCGAGAAGCGGGTCGACGCCGCCCCCGCGGACGACGAGCCGGACGCCGTCGCCCGGACGACCCGCGCGTAGCCGGACGACCGGCGGACATCGCCGCCCCGCTTCACCCGCCTGCAAGAATGGGCAGCACCATGACCGCGCCCTCCTCGACAACGTCGACAACCTCGACCGCCCCCTCCGCCACCGACCGGCCCGCCTCGTCGTCGGGCGCCCCGAAGCCCGCCGGGACCCTGATCCCGTACCTACCCGCGCCCACGGGCAAGGACCCCGACCCGGACGTCCTGTTCGAGAAGTTCGGCGAGTGGGCCGCGGCGGGCGGGCGCGCGCTCTACCCGCACCAGGAGGAGGCCCTCCTGGAGGTCATGACGGGCTCCCACGTGGTGCTCGCGACCCCCACGGGTTCCGGCAAGTCGATGGTCGCGATGGGGGCGCAGTTCGCCGCTCTGGCCGCCCACCGGTCCGGGCGCGGCGGTCGCACCTACTACACGGCCCCGCTCAAGGCCCTGGTCAGCGAGAAGTTCTTCGACCTGGTCGCCGCCTTCGGCTCGAAGAACGTCGGCATGATGACGGGTGACTCCGCCGTCAACCCGGACGCCCCGATCATCTGCTGCACCGCGGAGATCCTCGCGAACCTCGCGCTGCGCCGCGGCGACGCCGCGGACGAGACCGACACCGCCGCGGACGACGACGCCATCGCGCAGGTCGTCATGGACGAGTTCCACTACTACGGCGACCCGCAGCGCGGCTGGGCCTGGCAGGTGCCGCTGCTGGAGCTCACGAACACGCAGTTCATCCTGATGAGCGCCACCCTCGGTGACACCACCCGCCTGCGCGAGGACCTCGAGGAGCGCACCGGACGGCCCGTCGCGGAGGTCGCGGGCGCCGAGCGCCCCGTGCCGCTCACCTTCTCCTACGTGGTGGAGCCGCTCACCGAGGTGATCCAGGAGCTGGTGACCACGCACCGCGCCCCGGTGTACGTCGTGCACTTCACGCAGAAGGACGCCGTCGACCGGGCGCAGTCGCTGCTGTCGATGAACGTCTCCAGCAAGTCCGAGAAGGAGGCGATCATCGCGGAGATGGGCGCCTTCCGGTTCGGCACCGGGTTCGGCAAGATCCTGAGCAAGTTCCTGCGGCACGGCGTGGGCGTGCACCACGCGGGCATGCTGCCCAAGTACCGCCGCCTCGTGGAGCGCCTCACGCAGAAGGGCCTGCTCAAGGTCGTGTGCGGCACCGACACGCTCGGCGTCGGCATCAACGTGCCGATCCGCACCGTGCTCCTGACCAGCCTCGTCAAGTTCGACGGCGAGCGCATGCGCCACCTCAGCGCGCGCGAGTTCCACCAGATCGCGGGCCGTGCGGGCCGCGCCGGGTACGACACCGTGGGCGAGGTGCTCGTCATGGCGCCCGAGCACGTCATCGAGAACCGGAAGATCCTGGCCAAGGCCGGCGACGACCCGAAGAAGCTCAAGAAGATCGTGCGCAAGAAGGCGCCGTCGGGCTCCGTGAACTGGACCGACGCCACGTTCGAGCGCCTGCGCGACGCCGATCCCGAGCCCCTGGTCTCCCAGTTCCGCGTGAACCACGCGATGGTGCTCAACGTGCTGGCCCGCGCCTCGGCGCGCTCGGGCGGCGACGCGGGTGACCCCGTGGACGCCATGCGCCACCTCCTGACCGCCAACCACGACTCGGAGACGCAGCAGGCCGAGCACGTGCGGCAGGCGTTCCGCATCTACCGCTCGCTGCGGCTCGCGGGCGTCGTGGAGAAGGTCCGGGTGCCCGACGGCGACGGCCGGCTCCGCCCGTCGGCCCGCCTCATGGTGGACCTCCCCCGCGACTTCGCGCTGAACCAGCCGCTGTCCCCGTTCGCCCTGGCGGCCATGGACCTGCTCGACGTCGAGAGCCCGACGCACGCCCTCGACGTCGTCTCCGTCATCGAGGCGACCCTCGACGACCCCCGCCAGGTGCTCATGGGCCAGCAGAACCGGGCACGCGGCGAGGCGGTCGCCGCCATGAAGGCCGAGGGGCTCGAGTACGAGGAGCGCATGGAGCTGCTGGAGGAGGTCACGTGGCCCAAGCCGCTGGCCGACCTCCTGGAGCCGGCGTTCCAGACCTACCGCCGCACCAACCCGTGGGTCGCGGACGCCGAGCTGTCGCCCAAGTCCGTGGTGCGCGACATGGTCGAGAAGGCCATGACGTTCGCCGAGATCGTCAGCGTGTACGGGCTGGAGCGCACCGAGGGCGTGGTGCTGCGCTACCTCGCCGACGCGTTCCGGGCCGTGCGCCAGGTGGTCCCCGACGAACACCGCACCGAGGAGGTGCAGGAGATCATCGAGTGGCTCGGCGAGCTCGTGCGCGGCGTGGACTCCTCCTTGCTCGACGAGTGGGAGCGCTTGGCCAACCCCGTGGACGACGACGCCGACCTCGTGACGGACGGCGAGCTGGCCGACGCCGGTGCCGAGGCGCCCGCCCGGCCCGTCACCGGCAACCCGCGCGCGTTCCGGCGCCTGGTCCGCAACGCGATGTTCCGCCGCGTCGAGCTGGTCGCCCGAGAGGCCTACGGCGGCCTGGCCTCGCTGGGCGGCGGCTGGGACGCCGACACCTGGGCCGATGCCCTGGACCCGCTGTTCGACGAGCAGGGCGACGACGCCGTCGGCTTCGGCCCGGAGGCACGGTCCGCAGGGCTGCTGACGATCCTCGAACCGGGTGCGGAGCTGCCGGGTCGCGCGAACGACGGCGAGACGGGCGACGGCGAGACCGGCCGCGTCGAGCCCGGCACCTGGTGGGTGCGTCAGGTCCTAGACGACGCCGACCGCAACCACGACTGGGCCATCACCGCGCGCATCGACCTGCCGGCGAGCGACGAGGCCGGGGAGGTCGTGCTGACGGTGGTCGACGTCGGTCAGATCTAGGCCCGCCGACGAGGCCCGCCGACGAGGCCCGCCGACAAGGCCCACCGACAAGGCCCACCGACAAGGCCCACCGACAAGGCCCACCGACAAGGCCCGACGGCCAGGCCCGACGGCCAGGCCCGACGGCCAGGCCCGACGAACGACCCCAACACAGTGCACGCGACACGCCGACGACAGCGTGCACTGTGTTGGGGTCGTTCGTCGGGCCTCGCCGGTCAATCCCGTCAGGTCCTGGATCCACACCTCCGATTTACCGTCTATTTACCTTATTGCGGCTTTGGCATAAACTCCGGTTATTAGAGTTCCGGTCAGCAGCGCCCGCATGGGCGCTGCCTGGACACAGGAGTGCCAATGACGACGCACCTGCGCTATCCCGACCACCGCCTCAACCCCCTCATCGCCGCCGGCCTCAGCGCGTTCAGCCTGCTCGCCGGCGTCCTGATCACCGCGGCCCCTGCGACCGCGGCCCCGGCGTCCGCGGCGCCGTCGGCCGACGCGCCGGCAGTCAACGCACCATCGACCAGCGCACCAACGGCCGCCGACGGCCCCGGCGTCGGGACGCCGTGGGTTGTCACCCTCGGCGACTCGTACATCTCCGGGGAGGCCGGCCGCTGGGCCGGCAGCTCGAACGCCGACTACCGCCGTGCCGACGCGCTCGGCTCGCACGCCTATCACGACAACCCCGCAGGTACGGGCGAGACGATCGCCGGCTGTCACCGCGCGTCGTCGGCCGAGGCCCACATCGGCGGCGGCGTGAACGGCCTCAACCTTGCCTGCAGCGGGGCAACGACCGCCACCTCGGCCGGCTCGAGCTTCAAGCCCGGGATCGACTTCTACGCCAGCGGCGGGAACAAGGGCCAGGCACTCATGCTCCAGGAGGCCGCCACCACCAGGAACGTCCGCATGGTCGTGGTCTCGATCGGCGGGAACGACTTCGAGTTCGCGAGCGTCGTCCAGTCCTGCGTGGTCAACTTCCTCACCTCGCCGTCCTGGTGGAAGAACTACTGCCACGACGACGACTCGGTCGAGGACAACTTCACCGCCGCCAACGTCGCCGCCGTCCGGTCCCGGGTGGTCGGCGCGCTCCGCAACGTCGCCACCGCCATGAGCAACGCCGGGTACAGCACCTCCCAGTGGACGCTCGTGGTCCAGACCTACCCGTCACCCGTGCCGAACGGCTCCGGGATCCGGTACTCCGAGTCCGGGTACACCCGCCAGTCCACGGGCGGGTGCGGCCTGTGGAACCAGGACGCCGACTGGGCCAACTCGACCGCGCTGCCCACCATCAACGGCGCGCTGCTGGGCGCCGCGTCCGACGTCGGGCTGCCGAACGTCCGCACCCTCGACATGACGCACGCGTTCGACGGCAAGCGGCTCTGCGAGAGCGGCGTCGGGCTGTACGAGGAGGTGGGGCTCGCGAGCTGGCAGTCAGCGGGCGCCGTCGACCGGACCGAGTGGGTCAACCAGATCCGGACGGTCACCACGATCGGCGACTCGCCGTACTACGTCCAGGAGTCGCTGCACCCCAGCTACTGGGGGCAGCTCGCGATGCGCAACTGCCTGCGCCAGGTCTGGAACGGCGGGACCCCGCGCAGCGGGAGCTGCACCGTCGGCAACCTCGGAGCGGCCAAGCTCACCCCGACGGGCGAGCCGTCCATGCTCCTGAGCCCCCTAGACAAGGGCTGACCGCAGACTTCGCCACACCCCGGTTCGGCGACTGCAGACCTTGATGCGGATAAACACCCTGTAACCGCAACCAGGTCTGCAGTCGCCGAATCGGGCGCTGTGAAGTCTGCACTCGGCAGCCGGGTTGGGGGTCAGGCGGCCAGGCCGGCCAGACCGCGGGCCAGGGTCGCGAGGCCACCGATATAGGCGAGCGCCACTAGCACCTTGCGCGTCGCGCTCGCCGAGACGCGCCCGGCCAGCAGCTCGCCCAGCCAGACCCCGCCGAACAGGGCCGCGGCCACGATCAGCCACGCCCACCAGGGAAAGGCCGGCAGCACGACGTCGCCCACGGTCACCTTTGCCGCGATCGCGGCGAGGGCGTTGGTCATGAAGAAGGGTTGCGCGGTGGCGGCGAACCGCCTGGGGTCCCAGCGGTCCAGCACCGAGTAGACGGCCAGCGGCGGTCCGCCGATGCCAGCGGCCACGCTGCCGAACCCGCTCGCGACGCCGGTCACCAGCAGGGGCCACCTGGCGTTCTCCGAGAACGGCCTGCGCGCGCCCCGCAGCCGGCTGGTGACCAGGGCGAGCGTCATCGCGAGCACGACGACCAGCCCGACGGTGACCTCCAGCGCGGCCGAGCTCGCGTCCCGCATCAGGAGCGCCGCGGGCACGCTCGTCGTGACCGACGCAGCGGCGAGCCACGCGTAGCGCCGCCAGTCCACGCCGCGCAGCATCCGCCACAGCACGACCAGCGCCATCACGGCACCGACGGCGTTGACGAACAGCACGCCCTCTCGCGCCCCGAGCAGCAGCACGATGAACGGGCCCGCCACGAGGCCGAACCCCATCCCCGCCACCCGCTGGAGAACGCCGCCGACCAGGATTGCGAGGACGAGGAGCGCGAGCACGCCCTCACGGTACGTGAACCGAACCCGACCGTTCGGGCCGGGAATACGGGCCGGGAGTACGGGGCGGAAGTGCCGGACAGGACGCCGGGCGAGGACAAGCCGGGAAGGAGCGCGGAAAATCAGGCGGCGCGCGGCCGCGGACCCGCCAGAATGAAGCGGTGACCAAGAAGAGCAAGTCCGCGCACGGCGGCACCCAGGCAGTCGTGGCCCTGGAGCGGGCGGGCGTGCCGCACACGCTGCACCCGTACGAGCACGACCCGTCGAGCGGCATCGGCTACGGCATGAAGGCGGCGGAGGCGATCGGCGTCGACGCGCCGCAGGTCTTCAAGACGCTGCTGGCCGACGTCGACGGGAAGCTCGTGGTCGGCATCGTCCCCGTCGACCGCAAGCTGGACCTCAAGGCCCTGGCCCGGGCCGCGGGCGGCAAGAAGGCGGCGATGGCCGAGCCCGCGGCGGCCGAGCGCGCCACCGGTTACGTGGTGGGCGGCATCTCGCCGCTGGGGCAGAAGACGCGGCACACGACAGTGGTGGACGAGTCCGCTGAGGCGTACGACGTCGTCTACGTGTCCGGGGGCCGGCGCGGGCTCGACGTCGGCCTCGCGCCGGCCGACCTGCTGACCCTGACGGGCGGGACGACGGCGCCGATCGCGCGGGACTGAACGCCGGCCCGACCGTCGACGGCCGCGGCAACGGCCCGAGCCCTCGACTCAGGGCTCGGGCTCGCCGCCTGGATCAGGCCGCGGCGACCTGCTTGCGGTAGGTCGGCAGCAGGGCGTCGCTGGGGACGATCTGCTTGCCGAGCGGCATGAGTGAGACCGGGATGAGCTTGAGGTTCGCCCAGGCCATCGGGATACCGATGATCGAGATCACCAGCGGGATCGCGGTGATGATGTGCCCCAGGGCGAGCCACCAGCCGGCGACGATCACCCAGATCACGTTGCCGATCAGGGCGAACACCCCGGAACGCGGGCTCTCGACGACCTCGCGCCCGAACGGCCACAGGGCGTATCCCGCGATGCGGAAGGAGGCGATGCCGAACGGGATGGTGACGATGAGCAGGCAGCAGATGATCCCCGCGAGCACGTATCCGAGCCACAGCCCGAAACCCGCGAAGATGACCCAGATGATGTTCAGCAGCGTCTTCATGGGTCCATCCTTCCGTAGTGCGGCGGGCCCGCGGTACCCGGAACCTCCCTGATCCGACCCTGAGACTCCGCGGGCGAACGCGCAACCGCATCGCCATGCGGAAATAGACTCGCCCCGTGCCCGACCAGTCCCAGCCCTCCGCATCCCAGCCCCCGGCCGCCGATCCAGCAGCGGCCGCGCCGGCACCCGGCTCGGTCGCGGAACGGCTCGCGGTCGTCCGCCACCGCATCGCCGCGGCCGCCGACTCCGCCGGGCGTGACCCGGGCGACGTGCGGCTCCTCGTCGCGACGAAGACGCAGACGCCGGACGCCGTGCTCGAGGCGCTGGCCGCGGGCGTCGACCTGATCGGCGAGAACCGCGTGCAGGAGCTCGTCGCGAAGGCGCCCACGGTGGCAGGCCGGGTCGCGGCCGGCGCGCTGCAGGTCCACATGATCGGTCACCTGCAGCGCAACAAGATCAACCAGGTGCTGGGCACTGCCACGGGTCTGGAGACGCTCGACTCGCTGGACCTCGCCCAGGCGATCTCGGGCCGTTGCGTGCGCGACGGCCGCACCGGCACCCGCGCCCTGGAGGTGATGGTGCAGGTCAACGTGACGGGTGAGGCGAGCAAGTCCGGCGTCGGGCCCGACGACGCCGTCGCGCTCGCCACCGCCGTCGCCGCCCTCCCCGGCCTCCGCCTGACCGGGTTCATGACCATCGGAGCGCACCTGGGGCCGGCCGAGCCCGCGACCGAGCAGACCGTCCGCGCCGGGTTCGCCCGGCTGCGCGCGATCCGGGACGAGGTCCTGGCGTCGGGCGCACCCGGGACCGGCTCCGCGACCGAGCTCTCGATGGGCATGACCGGCGACCTGGAGCTCGCGATCGCCGAGGGCGCGACGATCGTGCGGGTGGGCACGGCGGTCTTCGGCCCCCGGCCCGTGCCCTGATCGCGCGCGTCGAGCGCCGCGCCGCGAGGTGACCGCCACCACTCTTTGAGCCAGGTCACAGACGTACGGGCGGCCGGAGGACTACCGTCTTCGGGTTCCCCTACCAACTTCCTGGAGTGATCGCGCCATGCCCACGGCCACCCTGCTGCGCCCCGCCACTGACGCCGACATCTCTCGCCTCGTCAGCCTGAACAACGCCGCGATCCCCGCCGTCCCGGACACTCCCGCCGACGACATGTCCGAGCTCCTCGACGCCTCGACGCTCGCCCTGGTCGCCGTCGACCCGGAGACGCCCGCGGATCCCCTCGGCTTCGTCGTCGCGCTCGAGGGCGGCGAGGACTGGTCCGGCGAGAACTACGCCTGGTTCGAGGAGCGCGGTCTGGACCACCTGTACGTGGACCGCATAGTGGTGGGCGAGGGCGCCCGCGGCCGCGGCATCGGCAAGCTCTTCTACGACGCCGTGTTCGACGCCGCCCGCACCGCCGGCCACGACGTCGTCACCTGCGAGGTCAACCTGAACCCGCCGAACCCCGGCTCGATGCGCTTCCACGGCCGCCTCGGGTTCGAGGAGCGCGGTCAGCAGCTCACCAAGGGCGGCGACGTCCTGGTCGCGAAGCTCACAGCCGACGTCACCCCGGTCCGGTCCTGACCCCTCGGTTGTGGGCGTGATCGTTGCGCCCAAGTCGGACACACGGTCGCAACGGTCACGCCCACAACCAATGTCGGGCCTCAGGACGGGTCGATGCCCAGCGTCGCCAGGGCCTCGCGGACCGACGGGCCGCTGAACCGTCCCGGCTCGACCGCCAGCGCCGCCAGCGCCGCGGACCGGTCCACGCCCGCCACGAGCATCACGAGGGCGGCCCGCAGGTCGCCGTCGGTCGCCGCGAGCGCGTTCTCGCACACGTCCGGCTCCAGGTCCGTGGCCTGCGTGAGCAGGCGCACCAGGCGCAGGCGCAGCTTCTCGTTGGTGGCGAGCACCTCGACCATGAGGTTGGAGTAGGTCTTCCCGAGCCGCACCATGACCGCCGTCGAGAAGGTGTTCAGCACCATCTTCTGGGCGGTGCCCGCCTTCATGCGGGTGGATCCCGTGATGGCCTCGGGTCCCGTGTTCACCAGGATCGGGACGTCTGCCTTCGGCGCCAGCGCAGCGAAGGGGTTGGACGCGAGCAGCACGGTCCGCGCCCCGCGGGAGCGGCCCATGTCGAGCGCTCCCCCGACGTACGGGGTGCCGCCGGAGGCAGCGATGCCGAACACGATGTCGGCCGGCCCGACGTCGGACACGAGCGCACCGCCCGCCGCGACGTCGTCCTCCGCGCCCTCTGCCGCCTTCTTGAAGGCGCCCAGCCCGCCGGCCAGGTGCGGTACGAACATCTCCTCGCCCACGCCGAAGGTGGGCAGCAGCTCCGCGGCGTCGAGCAGGCCCATGCGGCCCGACGTGCCCGAGCCCACATAGTGCACCCGTCCACCGGCGCGGATCCCGTCCACCGCCAGGTCGATCGCCTCCACGATGCGCGGGTGCGCCGCACGTACCGCGGCGATGACGAGGGCGTCCTCGTCGGTGATCATGCGCACCATGTCCACCGTGGAGACCACGTCGATGTCACGTGTGCGCGGGTTGCGCTCCTCGGTGGGTGAGACCGGGCGCGGCGCCGACTGTGCGTGCCGTTCAAATCCCGCCTCCGCGATCATCGGCGAGCCCCCTTCGCTCTGCTTGCTCTGTGCTCTTGGACGCTGTGCTGCTCATTGCTCATGACTGCTCATCACTGCTCACTGCTGGGGTCATCGGTGTGCTGCTCTTCACTGTCCTACCGGATGCCGTCCTGCCCGGCACCGCCCTGCCCGACACCATCGGGCTGGTCGCCCTCAGGCCTCCGGAGGCGCTCGACGGCGGCCGCCGCGTTCGCCCGTCCTGTCCCGCACGCCACCACGACGGCCGGGCCTCCACCACTCAACGCCCCGAACCAGTCGTCGACCGGCCCGGGAAGACCCGTGTGCACCACCATGAGATCCGGGCGCACGGCCCAGAGCTGCTCCAGCCGGGCGCGTTCGGCCGAACCCGGGACGGGCTCACGAGTGATCACGACAAGCGGTGCAGGAAATTCTGCGCCACGTTTCATGTCGGCTCTGTCGAGATCCGCCGGTACACCGTACCGGGTGAATCGGGCAATAAGCACTGCAAGTCCACGATCGTCCAGACCAAGTTCCACGGATTCCGAGCCGGCTCCGTAACCGGACCCGTCCTCAAGCCCGTCGCCGGCCTCGTCGCCGGCGCGGTGGTCGGCCGGGTGATCGGCCTCGTGACCAGCCCCGGAACGTCCCGCGTCGTCCTCGGGAAACAGCCTCGCCCCGGGCCATGCGGCCGCGATGGCCACCTGGACATGCCGGGCCTTCCGGCCGGCGGCATGGTCCAGCCGGGTGCGCAGGTCGATGACGTCGGGTTCGGCGTCGGGCGCGAGCGGCACCAGCCGGGCGCCCCGCACGTGCACGACGGCGTCCGCGATGCTCGCCCCGATGACTGTCAGCTCCGCGAGCGCCGTCTTCGCGGCGTCGACGCCGGTCACGGCTCCCGCGGCTGCCCGCCGTCCGCGGAGCACGGCGACGAGCGCCTGCGTGCGGGCCCCGGACTCCTCGAGCCGCTCGACGGTCAGCCGGCCGGAGGCCACGGCCCGCCTCAGGGCGTGGTACGACTCCGTGTACAGGGCGGGGTCGAGGCCGAGGCAGAGCAGGTCGGCACCGGCCTCGACGGCGCGAACTGCGGCCTCCCCCACGGAACCGGTGAGCTCGCGCAGGGCGCCCATGTCGAGGGCGTCGGTGATGATCGGGCCGTCGTGGCCGAGCTCGCGCAGCAGGCGTGTCGCCGCCGGCTCGATGGACGCGGGTGCCGGCCCGACGGCGGGAAAGAGCACGTGGGCGGTCATGACGGCGTCGAGCCGGGACTGGTCGCGCCGGAACCGGTCAGGATCTGGCCGGCCTGCGTCCCCTTCCGGGCACAGGGCCCGCGCGAACGGGACGAGGTCGCGCGCCCGGACGACGTCGAGCGGCTCGTCCACGACCGGCAGGCCGATGTGGGAGTCCACGGTGGTGGCGCCGTGCCCCGGGAAGTGCTTGCCGCACACGCCGACGCCGGCGCTGCGCACGCCGCGGGCGAACGCGATGCCGTGCCGGGCGACGTCGTCGGGCGTGGTCCCGAAGGCGCGCACGCCGATCACTGGGTTGTCGGGCTCGGAGACGACGTCGAGCACCGGGCCGAGGAGCAGGTCGATGCCGGTCGCGGCGAGCAGCCGGCCCAGTGCCCGCCCCGCGTCCAGGGAGATCGCGGCACCGGGCAGGACGCCGAGCGCCGCCGCCCCGGGCAGGGACGAGCCGCTTGTCGCCTCCAGCCGCGACACGTCGCCGCCCTCCTCGTCGACGGCGATCACCAGGTCGGGCGAGATCGCGTGCAGCGCGTCGGACAGCGCCACGGTGGTGGCGACGTCGGGTGTGTTCCGCGCGAAGTAGACGACGCCGGCCAGGCCGGCCCGGGCGGCGTCGGCCAACCAGCCCGGCACGCCGCCGCCGTCGTGCCCGATGCCCTCGACCTGCCCAGCGCTCCCGTCCTGTCCAGCGCTGCCGTTCGGTCCAGCGCTCTCGAAGCCGGGCAGGAGCACGCCGTTGACGGCGCGCTCCGTCCGAGTCGGCCCCGTGCTGAAGAGCCCGGTGCCGAACGGCCCGGTGCTGGACGGCCCGGCCGTGGGCGCTCCGGTCATTCCTTCACGGCCCCCGCGGTGAGACCTGAGGCGAGCCGGCGCTGGACCAGGATGAAGAAGATCATCACGGGCACGGTGATGATCGTGGAGGCAGCCATGATGGCGCCCCAGTCGTTGGAGTGGACGCCGAAGAACGAGCGGAGGCCGATCGCCACGGTGTAGTTCTCCGTGGCGCCGCCGAGCATCGTCATGGCGAAGATGAACTCGTTCCACGCGGTGATGAAGCTGAAGATGCTCGTCGCGACCAGGCCCGGCGCCACGAGGGGCAGCAGGACCGACCAGAACATGCGGCCCCAGCTGGCGCCGTCGAGGTAGGCGGCCTCCTCCAGCTCCACCGGCACCGCGGCGACGAACCCGCGCAGCATCCAGATCCCGAACGGCAGGGCCAGGGCGACGTACACCACGATGAGGCCCGTCAGGGTCTCGAGCAGCTGCAGGTCGCGGACCTGGACGAACAGCGGGATGACGAGCGCCTCGAGCGGCACCATCTGCACGATGAGCACCAGCATGAGGATCTGGGTGCGCATCCGGAACCGGAAGCGGGCCACCGCGACGGACGCCAGCAGCGCGAGCGCCGACGAGATCAGGACGGTGCCGAGCGCCACGAGCAGGGAGTTGCGCAGGAACGTGCCGAACCCGCCCTCGGTCAGCACGAACACGTAGTGGTCGAGGGTGGGCTCGGCCGGCCAGAAGCTGCTGGTGTGCCCGGCCTGGGCGTCGAGCGAGCTGTTCAGCATCCAGTAGACGGGGAACAGCGTGAACACGAGCAGCAGGGCGACGAGCACGCCCTTGCCGAGCTGGCGCAGCGGCGACCTCCGCGAGGAGCGCCGGCCGGAGCGGCGCAGCGGACGCCGGCCGGTGCTGACCTCCGGACGGACCAGCGGGCGGGTGGTGCTCATCGTTCCTCCTCCGCCAGCACGGTGCGGACGTAGACGGCGGTGACCACGAGCAGCAGCAGCGTCAGCAGCACGGCGATCGCCGAGCCGAAGCCGTACCTGTTCTGCCCGAACGACTCCACGTACGACCACACGCCCAGGTTGAGCACCGACCGGTTCGATCCCGCGCCGCCGGGCATTAGGTACACCTGCGCGAACACCTTGAAGTCCCAGATGGTCGACAGGATGATCACGACGGCGAACACCTGCCGCAGCTGCGGTACGACGATCGAGAAGAACCGGCGGAACGACCCGGCGCCGTCCATCTCGGCGGCCTCCAGCATCTCCTTGGGCACGCCGAGCAGCCCCGCGAGCACGGTGACCGCGACGAACGGGAAGCCGTGGTGGATCACGTTGAGCAGGACTATCGCGTAGAACGTCCACCGGTTTGTGAACCAGTTGGTCGGGTCGTCCAGCAGGCCGAGGCCCATCAGGACGTCGTTGAAGACGCCGCGGTCGGCGTCGAAGATCCACACCCAGACGTAGGTGCCGGTCACGGCGGGCATGGCCCAGGCCGCCATGATCGCGCTGGAGGTGACGGTGCGCCAGAAGGTCCCGAGCGACGCGAGCAGCACCGCCACGCCGGTGCCGAACGCGACGGTGCCCGCCACCGACAGCACTGCGAACCCGACGGTGTTGGGCAGCACCACGGTCCACAGCTCCGGCGAGGCCAGGATCTCGGCGTAGTTCGCGGTGCCGATCCAGTTCGGCTCGCCGGTGGTGATCTCGCGCAGCCCGTAGTCCTGCAGGGAGAAGAGGAACACCCGGACCAGCGGCCACAGCAGCAGCACCGCCAGGACCGCCAGCGCGGGGGCAAGCAGGAGCCAGGGCCGCACGAGGGCGGCCCTGGCCCGGCCGAGCCGCGGGAGTGTCTCCGTCACGAAGTCACTCGGACCCGTTCAGGATGCTGGTCATCTCCTCGGCGGCGGCCTTGCTCGCCGTTGCGACGTCTGCGTCTCCGGAGAGGATCGACTGCATCATCGTGCTCGTCGTGAGCTTGGCCTGCACCGCGCCGTAGGTGGCCGCGGCGGGCACGGACGCGCCGCCGTCGACGAACTGCTCGGCGAACGGCGCCACGAGCGGGTCGGTGCTCTTGAGCGTCTCGTCCAGGAGGGAGACCTGGCCGGGGAAGTACCCGGACTGCTCGCCCCACTGCTGCGCGAACTCGCCGGTGGTCATCATCTCGATGAACGCGAAGGCCAGGTCCTTGTCCTCGGCCGTCTCGAACATGCTCAGGTGCGAGCCGCCCAGGACCGAGGGGGCGATGCCGCCGTCCTTGCCCGGGATCGGCACGGCCGCGAACTTGCCCTCCATGTCCGCGTTGGCGTCGACGATCGCGCCCGGCGTCCAGGAGCCCATGACCGCCATGCCGACGTCGCCGGCGGCGAACGCGTCGAGGACGTCGGTCTCGCGCCAGGTGGTGGCGCCTTCCGACGAGTAGCCGCCCTCGGTGGCCAGGCCGGTCCAGAACTCGATGCCCTCCTGCGACTCGGGGCTGTCCAGGCCCGAGGTCCAGGTGTCGCCGTCGAGCGTGGCGACATCTCCGCCCGCTCCCCACACCCACGGGTAGACCGTGAACTCGGCGTCGCCGGGCACGGCGACGGCGATCTTGTCCGGGTACTCCTCCTTGAGCGCCGCTGCGGCCTCCTCGAGCTCGGCCCAGGTGGTGGGCGGCTCGACGCCGGCCTTCTCGAACATCTCCGTGTTGTAGACCAGCGAGCGCACACCGGCGTACCAGGGCATGCCGTAGAGCTGCTCGTCGTAGGTGCCTGCCTCGACCAGGCCCTCGACCAGGTCTTCGGTGACACCCGCGCCGTCCACGTACTCGTCGAGCGGGGCGAGCGCCCCGGCGTCGGCGAACTCGGGGGTCCAGGTGGTGCCGGTCTCGGCGACGTCCGGGGTGGTCCCGCCGGCGATGGAGGTGACGAACCGGTCGTGGGCGTCGGCCCACTCGACGAACTCCACGTCGAGCGTCGCGCCCGTCTCCTCCTCGAACGCGGTCGAGACGTCGGCGAAGAAGTCTTCGGCGTCGGGGTTGGTGCCCTGCATGATCCAGACGCTGAGGGTGCCGTCACCCTCGCTCTCGGTGCCGCCACCGCCGCTGCCGCACGCGGCCGTCGTGGCCGCGAGAAGCAGGGCCCCTGTGGCCGCCACTACGGGCCGTCGCATCGCTCGAGTCATCGTTCGGCTTCCTTCCGCTCGGTGCCGCGAGAGTAGCCAGGTGATATTTCTGAGAAATGAACTTCCCAATACGCGGCATTGCGTGGAGATTACTGACCGGGTGAAGTGCATGCTAGGGGTGTTACCAAACCGTGATTGGCCATCATGGCATGCCCCCTTTTCACCCACGCCTAAGGCACGCGCGCGGTCCATTCCGGAGTGCCGAACTTCGACTCGACCAGGGCCTGCGCCAGCGCCCACTCGTCGGGCGTGATCTCGCCCGGCACCGTGCGGTACCGCGCGCGGAACGACGCCTCGAGCGCGTCGATCACCTCGGCGCGGCTGAGCCCCGTCTGCGAGCGCAGCGGGTCCACGCGCTTGTTGGCGCTGCGGGTGCCCTTGTCGCTGAGCTTCTCGCGCCCGATCCGCAGCACGTCCGTCATCTTGTCGGCGTCCATGTCGTAGGCCATCGTCGCGTGGTGCAGGACGGCGCCCCCGGCGAGCCGCTTCTGGGCGGCCCCCGCGATCTTGCCCGCGGGCGAGGCGATGTCGTTGAGCGGCACGTACGAGGCGTCGATGCCGAGCCCGTGCAGGGCGCCGATCACCCAGTCGTCGAGGAACGCGTAGGACCGTTCGAAGCTCAGCCCGTCCACGAGCGAGCCCGGCACGTACAGCGAGTAGGAGATGGTGTTGCCGGGCTCCATGAACATGGCGCCACCCCCGGAGATCCGCCGGATCACGCGGGCCCCGTGCCGTGCGGCGCCGTCGGCGTCGACCTCGTTGCGCAGCGACTGGAACGATCCGATGATCACCGCGGACTCGTCCCACTCCCAGAACCGGAGGGTCGGCGCGCGCCGTCCGGCGCCGAGCTCCTCGGTGAGCACCTGGTCGAGCGCGACGTTGAGCAGGGGCGACACGGCAGGCGTGCGGATCACCTGGAACTCGTGGTCCTCCCAGGCCGTCGCGTGGCCGAGCGCGCGCCGGGCGGCGACCGCCACGGCGTCGGCGTCGAAGCCGACGGCGGTCGCGCCGTCCAGGGCGCCGCGCACCGCCTCGGCGAGCTGCGCCTTCGAGGCGTCGGCGGGCATGCCGTCGAGGGCCGCACTCATCGCCTCAAGCGCCTCGTCGGGTTCGAGGAAGAAGTCCCCGCTCACCCTGGTGCCCGTCAGCCGGCCGGGCGGACCTGCCGCGTCGTCCACCTCGGTCTCGACACGAACCAGTTTTCCGAGTGGAACCTTGAACTCTCCTCGCACGTGTTCACAGTAGGCGACGGTGCCTGTGGTGTCCGACGTCGGGTGAACCTTGGGTACGGAAGGTGGGCCCGACGTCGGGCACGTCCGATATTTGGCGAGAAGAGGCAGCAGAACAGACCAGAATTTCCTCCTCTCTTTAGACAATCTTGCCCTGGTTTCGTGTCAGAATGACCTGGTGTCCGAACTCTCACAGGGTATTGATGGAGCGGCGGTCGACGCCTGGGTCGTCGCTCTCGACGTAGGCGGCAGTGGCTCGCGCCTTGTCGCTGAATTCGGCAACTCAACACACCCCGAGCGCATCAGCCTGAGCGGCCGCGCCGTCAAGGTGAACCACCAGGGCAGCGATGCCCCGGCTGTCGTCGCGTCCCTGTGCCAGTCCTTCAACGCGTGGGCCGCCCGCATGGGCCACGACGGGATGAGCGACGGCAGCACCGCGCCCGTCGCCTCCGCCGCTGTCGGCATCACCGGCCTGACCTCGCTGGTCGAGAAGCCGACCGATGTGCACGACATCCTCGCCCGCGAGCTGCGGACCAACCGCACCGCCGTCGCCGGTGACGCGCTCACCGCCCACCTCGGTGCGCTGGCCGGCCGAGCCGGAGCCGTGCTGTCGGTAGGCACTGGCGCCGTTGCCTTCGGGTTCGACGGCGTGAGCCGCTGGCGTCGCGCGGACGGCTGGGGACACCTGCTCGGCGACCTGGGCGCGGGCGTCTGGGTCGGCGGCGAGGCGCTGCGCGCTGCCGGTCGGTACCACGACGGCGCGAGCCGTGGCGCATCGAAGCGCCTCCTCGAGGCAGCCGTCGCCAAGTTCGGCCTCATCGAGAGCTGGCCCAACCAGTTCTACAAGAACGCGGAGCGCGCCCGGCAGCTCGCCTCGATGGCCCCTGAGGTCATGATCGCCGCGGCTGAGGGCGACCCGACGTCGATCCGCATCCTCGAGGAAGCGGGCCGGCACCTCGCCGACACGCTGTCGAGCGCGCTCGGCCGGGGCATCCCGCCGCTCGCCTCCACGACCGGCCGCCTGGTGCAGGAGGAGTCGCCGCTCACGGTGTCGCTCACCAAGCACCTCTCCGAGGACCGGCCCGAGGTCTCGCTCGTCCCCAGCGCCGGGTCGCCCCTCGACGGAGCGCTCAAGCTGGCCCAGCGCCTGCGCGAGACGCCGCACGCCGTGGGCGGCTTCCGGCCCTGGCTAACCGTCCGCGTCGACGGCCACCACACCAGTGCGGAGACCACCGAAGACATGGGGGCCGCGGATACCCTCAGCGCAGGGTTGTCGGCGACCGATCTGCCCGGCGACGAGCGTCAGTGAACGACGGCTGTTCACCGACGCGTTCCTTCACTACCCCGTTGTGCCCGAATCCCCGGTACGGGTGTATGTTCTCGACCCCTAGCCCCACCACCCCATCCCGGGAGATGCGACATGTCAGGTGACGTCCTCGTCCGACTCAGGCGCGCACTACCGACGCTGCGACCAGCAGAGGCGAGAGTCGCGCAGACGGTCCTCGACGACCCGAACACTGTCGTCCAGTCGACCATCACCGAGCTCGCCGGTCACGCGGACACGTCACAGGCCACGGTGGTGCGGTTCTGCCGTGCCGTCGGCTACGCCGGTTACCCCGAGTTCCGGATCGACCTGGCACAGGCGACCAGCCGGCGCGAGGTCGAGATGGAGCGGTCCGGCATCGCCGAGGGCGAGATCAACCAGACCGACGACATCGAGGCCGTCGTCTCGAAGATCGCGTTCCACGAGGCCCGCACCATCGAAGAGACCGCGCGCATGATCGACACCGATGCGATCGAGCGGGTGGCCACGGCCATCTCCGAGGCCAAGCGGGTGGACGTCTACGGCGTCGGCTCGTCCAACCTCGCCGCCGCCGACCTCGCGATGAAGCTGCAGCGCATCGGCGTGTTCGTGTTCAGCTCCCCCGACCCGCACCAGCAGCTCGCCTCGTCGGCGCTGCTCGAGCCGGGCAACGTGGCGATCGCCGTCTCGCACTCGGGACAGACGCGCGAGACCAACCAGGCGCTCGAGATCGCGCGCAAGCGTGGCGCGCTCACGGCGGCGATCACGAACTTCCCGGACGCCCCGATCGGCCTGGTGTCCGACGTCGTCCTGGCCACCACCGCCCGCGAGACCCAGTTCCGGGTCGGAGCGATGTCCAGCCGCATCGCGCAGCTCACGGTCGTGGACTACCTGTTCGTCCGCGTCGCCCAGCGCACCTTCGAGCGCTCGTCGATCGCGATCAAGGCGACGTTCGACGCCGTGCGCGACCAGCGCCTCGACTTCGGGAACGGTCCGAACAAGGTGGAGCGCCCGGCCGCACCGGTCGTCTGACCCGCCCCGCCGAAGTAGAGCTCTGGCGAGACCGAACCGGGGCGAGACAGAACCTCAGCAGTTCTGTCTCGCCCCGGTTCGGTCTCGCCAGAGCTCTCGGTTTCAGGGGCGGGGCTCTACGCCCGACTTCAGCAGGCCGTACACGTACGCCTCGGTCACGGCCTCCCACGCGGCCTCGATCATGTTGGGCCCCACGCCGACCGTGGACCAGGAGTGCTCGCCGTCGGTGGTCTCGGTGAGCACCCGCGTGATCGCACCCGTGCCGAGCTCCATGTCGAGGATGCGGACCTTGAAGTCGATGAGCTCGAACCGGCTGAGCTCCGGGTAGACCCGCGACAGCGCGGTGCGCAGCGCCTGGTCCAGCGCATTGACGGGGCCGTTGCCCTCCCCCGTCGTCACGATCCGCTCGCCGCCGGCCCAGATCTTGACGGTCGCCTCGGCGACGGCGGCGGCGTCGGGCGCGTGGACCGACGGCGGGGCCGCGCCCGCCGGGACGGTCTCCACGATGGTGCGCCACGACTCGACGGTGAAGAAGTCCGGGCGCTGCCCCAGCTCGGACCGCAGCAGCAGCTCGAACGACGCGTCGGCCGCCTCGTAGGTGTAGCCGGCGGCCTCGTCGTCCTTCACGCGGTTCGTGACCCGGGAGAGCAGCTCGCCCTGGCCGGCGAGGTCGAAGCCCAGCTCGCGGCCCTTGAGCTCGATCGAGGCGCGGCCCGCCATGTCCGATACGAGCATGCGCATGTCGTTGCCGACCAGGGTGGGGTCGGTGTGCTGGTACATGTCCGGGTCCACCCGGATGGCGCTGGCGTGCAGGCCGCCCTTGTGGGCGAACGCGCTCGCCCCGACGTACGGCTGGCGCGCGAACGGCGAGATGTTCGTGATCTCGCTGATGGCGTGCGAGATCCGGGCGGCCTCCCGCAGGCCGCCGTCGGCCAGGAGGGACATGCCGGCCTTCAGCTCGAGGTTCGCCACGACCGTGACCAGGTCCGCGTTGCCGGTGCGCTCGCCGTACCCGTTGACCGTGCCCTGCACGTGGGTGGCGCCCGCCTCGACGGCGGCGAGCGAGTTCGCGACGGCGCAGCCGGTGTCGTTGTGCGCGTGCACCCCGAGCCGCTGCTCCGGCCCGACGGCGGCGCCGGCGCGCAGCTCGCTCACGATCTCGCCGACCCAGGTGGGCAGCATGCCGCCGTTGGTGTCGCAGAGGGTGACCACCTCGGCGCCGGCGTCGAACGCGGCGCTGACGGCGCTGGTCGCGTACTGCGGGTCGTACCGGTAGCCGTCGAAGAAGTGCTCGGCGTCGAGCACCACCCGGCGGCCCTCCGCGACGAGGAACGCGACGGTGTCGGTGATCATCGCGAGGTTCTCGGCGCGGGTCGTCTTCAGCGCGCGCTCCACGTGCCGGACGTCCGACTTGGCCACGAGCGTCACCACGGGGGTGGCGGCGTCGAGCAGTGCGCGCACCTGCGGGTCGTCGCCCGCGCGGACACCCGCCCGGCGGGTGGCGCCGAACGCGGCGAGCACCGCGTTCTTCAGGGTCAGCTCGGTGGCGGCGCGGGCGAAGAAGTCGGTGTCCTTGGGTACCGCGCCCGGCCAGCCGCCCTCGATGTAGCCGACGCCGAGCTCGTCGAGCAGTACCGCGATGGCGAGCTTGTCTGAGACGGAGAGGTTCATACCCTCCTGCTGCGCGCCGTCGCGCAACGTCGTGTCGTACACCTGGAACGAGGCGGTGGTCATCGATGCTCCCAACGATGTGGCTGGCGATGTGGCTGAGGTCGGATCTTCAGGCCAACAAAAAAAGACCCTCCGGGTGTGGAAGGTCTGCGCGTCCGGTGGGGTTCTCGCCGGACGCGCTACGAAATGATGATCACCTGTCGCAGGGTAGAGCTCGGGGTGAGGCGCTGAGTCATGCGGGTCATAGTGCCACAGCGAGACGGCTGACGGAAGAGGTGTCCAGAACTGCGGCCAAGGGTCGGGGCTACAGGAATCACGCTTCTTCCGAACAACTCCGAACTTTTGTTTGCTAATCGCCATAAGTCCGGATAGGTTGCTCGGGACGACGAAGTCGAAGTCGAACCGGGGAGCGATGATGCACCACGCCTCTGCACGCCACCATGCCGCCGCAGCCTCAGCACGCACCGGGATCTGGTTCATAGGGGCCCGCGGCTCCGTGGCCAGCACCGCCACGTTGGGCCTCGCGGCCATCGCCGACGGTCAGTCACCCCCGACGGCCTGCGTCACCGCGCGCGAGCCCTTCGCCTCCGCCGGCCTCCCCGAGTTCGCCGACCTGGTGGTCGGCGGGCACGACATCTCCGCCGTCACCATGACCAAGCGCGCGGAGGCTCTCGTCGAGACCGGCATGATCCCGCCGCGGCTGCTCGCCGCGACGCACGACGCCCTCGAACGGGCCGACGCCGAGGTGCGGCCTGGTTACGACCCGCACGCCGTCCAGCAGGGCCGGTCTCCACAGGGCCGGTCTCAGCAGGCCGCGGCCGAGCGGCTCGCCGCCGACATCACGTCGTTCCAGGAGCGGCATGCCCTGGCGCGAGTCGTCGTGATCGACCTGTCCTCCACGGAGCCGCCCGTCGACCCGGTGCCGGAGTTCTACGACCCCGAGGCCCTGCTCGCGGCCCTGGCCGACCCGGCTCGCGCGGTGCTCCCCGCGTCCTCCGTCTCGGCGTACGCGGCGATCCTTGCCGGAGCCGCGTACGCCGCCTTCACGCCGTCGGCGGGCATGGGCCTGCCCGCGCTGACCCGGCTCGCGCGCGAGCGCGGCATCCCCGTGGCGGGGCAGGACGGCAAGACCGGGCAGACGTGGCTGCGCACCGTCCTGGCCCCCGCGTTCGCAGCGCGCGGGCTGAAGGTGCTCTCGTGGGCCGGCACCAACCTGCTGGGCGGCGGCGACGGCGCCACCCTCGCGGACCCTGACGCCGTGCGCAGCAAGCTCGCCAGCAAGAACCGCGGGCTGAGGGCGCTGACCGGCAGCGACACCACTCCGCTGCACATCGACAACGTGCCCGACCTGGGCGACACCAAGGTCGCCTGGGACCACGTGCACGTCGAGGGCTTCCTCGGGTCGCGGCTCACGCTGCAGACCACCTGGAGCGCCCACGACTCGATGCTCGCCGCGCCGCTCGTCCTCGACCTGGCCCGCCTGCTCGCACTCGCGCACTCAGCGGGGATCAGCGGGACGGTCCAGGAGCTGGGCTTCTTCTTCAAGGATCCATGGGACTCGGACGTGCACGACGCCGCCGAGCAGGCCGCCGCGCTCGAGGAATGGGTCGGCCGCACCTCGACACAGGTCCGCCGATGAGTTCCCGGCCTGAGCCCCGGCTCGCCTACCGGTCCGAGTCTCGGACCGATTCCCGGTGGCGGACCAGGTCAGAGCCCTGGTCGCAGTTCCGGGCAGAGCCCCGGCCGCGAACACCTACCTTTGCAGACCTCGCCGAGCTCGTCCGGGCGCCCGCCGCCCTGAGCGTCGTCGGCGACACCCTGGCGGGCCTGGCTGCCGCACGCGCCGGCGCGAGAGCCGCCGCACAAGTCGGCGCGCACCCCGGCGAGCGAGCCGGCGCGCCCGTCCCGATCCGCGGCCGCCACCTCCTGCTGCCGGTCGCCTCAGCCTGCCTCTACCTGGGCGGCATGGCGCTGAACGACTACGCCGACCGGCACGTCGACGCGGTCGAGCGGCCCGAGCGGCCCATCCCGTCGGGCCGGGTGACGCCGCGGGCCGCGATCGCGATCGGCGCGGCCCTCACGGCGGGCGGCGTGGCAGCGGCCGGCGTCGCCGGCGGGCGACGTGCGCTCGGCGTGGCCGTACCGCTCGCCGCCTGCGTATGGACGTACGACCTGGTCGCCAAGGACCGGCCGGCCGGGCCGTTCGTCATGGCGGCGTGCCGCGGGCTGGACGTGCTGCTCGGCGCCACACCCGGGCGCATGCGGTCGGCGCTCCCCGCCGCGGCGGGGCTCACGGCCCACACTCTCGGCGTCACCGTGCTCTCCCGCGGCGAGGTGCACGGCACGACGGCGCAGGTCGCCGGCGTCGTCGCCGCGGGCACGATAGCGGGTGCGGTGGCGGCGGCCGCCACACCCACGACCACAGCTCCCACCGCCCGCCAGACCGCCGCCCGCTGGACCACGGTCGCGGCCGCCACCGCCTACGCCGCGGCCTGTGCGCCGGCGCAGGTCCGCGCGGCCGCGCGGCCCACGGCGGCCAACGCGCGGACCGCCACGCGGTCCGGGATCCAGGCGATGGTGCCGCTGCAGGCCGCGTGGGCGGCACGCTCCGGCGGCCTGGGCACGACGGCGCTCCTGGCCGGGGTCGCCGCCGTCGGCTACGGGCTCCGGCTGCTGAGCCGCACCCGCGGCCGGGCGGGGGTGAGCATCACGTGAGGCCTCCCTTCCTCCTGGGTTACGGCACCAACGGCTTCGGGGACCATCCCCTCCGCGTCGCGCTGGACGTGCTGGACGACGTCGGGTACGACGCGGTGGCGGTCACCCTCGGCTTCCCGCACCTGGACCCGTTCGCTCCCCTCGCCGGCGACGACGTCGCTGCGCTGCGCGCCCACCTCCGGCGGATGCGCGGGGGCGCGGGAGCGGCGGTCGTCGTCGAGACGGGCACGCGCTACCTGCTCGACCCGCTGCACAAGCACCGGCCCACACTCGTCGACCGCGACGCCACCCTCCGGATGCGTTTCCTCGAACGCGCCATCGAGATCGCGGCGGACCTCGAGGCCCGGTGCGTCTCGTTCTTCTCGGGTGTCCTCCCGGACGACGCCAACCCCGCCGACGGCTGGGCCAGGCTCCGCGATCGCGTCCCGGCGCTCGTCGAGTACGCCGGGGAGCGCGGGGTGCGGCTCGCTCTCGAACCGGAGCCGGGCATGCTCGTCGAGACCGTCGACGACGCTCTGCGGCTCCGCTCCGATGTCGGCGCGCCGCCCGAGCTGGGGATCACCGTCGACGTCGGGCACTGCCTCGTCGTCGAGCCAGACGGTGTCGAGGGTGCCCTGCGTGCCGCGGCGCCGTACCTGAGCAACGTGCAGCTCGACGACATGCCGCCCACGCACCACGAGCACCGCCCGTTCGGCCAGGGCGGCATCGACCTGCCGCTCGTGCTCGCCACGCTCGCCGACATCGGCTACACGGGGGTCGCCGCCGTCGAGCTGCCCCGCCACTCCCACGACGCACCCCGGCTCGCCCGCCACAGCCGCGCCGCCCTGCTCCGGGCGTGGGCGACGGTCGCCGGGACCAGCCCGACCACCGGCGAGAGGGCCCTGTCATGAACGAGTCGCCCGGCTCCGGCTGGCTCACCGAGGCGCGCGCCGAGGTCGCACGTGACCCGGACAGCGTCACACGCGCGTTCGCGTTTGCCGCCCGCCGGGTGGGGCGCGCACCGCTGCGGCCCGACGCCGACCCGGCCGGCGTCGTGCACGGCACGGCCGACGACGCCGCCCGGGCGGCGCTCGTCGTCGCGCTGGCCGACGCCGTGGGGACCGGGCCGGACTACGCCGAGCGCCTGGGGCTCCTCTACCGGCAGGGGGACGCCGCCGAACGGCGCGGCGTGCTGCGGGGCCTCGACGCGCTCGAGGCTCGGGGCGACCTCGGGCGGGCCGGGCCCGGCCACGACGGCGCCGCCAGCTCCAACGACGCCCGCCCACGCCCAACCGACGCCCAGACCGGCGTCTCCCGCCCTGTCGACGCCCCGACCGACGACGCCCGCCCCACCGGAACGGCCGAGCTCGTGACCACGGGCATCGAGCTCGCCGCCGACGCCCTGCGCGCCAACGACCCCAGCCTCGTCGCGGCCGCCGTCGGCCCGTTCGGGTCCCGGCACCTGGATCAGCACACGTGGCGGCACGCGGTGCTCAAGCTCGTGTTCCAGGGCGTGAGCCTCGACGCCGTCAGCGGCCTCGACGCCCGGGCCGACGACGAGCTCGCGCGCATGGCCCGCGACTTCGCCGCGGAACGCCGGGCCGCGGGGCGTGCCGTACCGACCGACCTCGACCGGCTCACGAGCACACGGCCTGCGAGCACCCGGTCCACGAACACCGGACCCACGAACAGCAGGCTCACGGACACCAGGGAGTGACGATGCGCATCCTCGACCCGCACATCCACATGACGAGCCGCACCACCGACGACTACGAGGCGATGTACGCGGCGGGTGTGCGCGCCGTCGTCGAGCCCGCGTTCTGGCTGGGCCAGCCCCGCACCAGTGTGGGCTCGTTCACCGACTACTTCGACTCCCTGCTCGGCTGGGAGAGGTTCCGGGCCGCGCAGTTCGGCATCCGGCACCACGCGACGATCGCGCTCAACCCCAAGGAGGCGAACGACCCGCGCTGCCGCGAGGTGCTCGCCGAGATTCCGCGCTACCTGCTCAAGGACGGCGTCGTGGCCGTCGGCGAGGTCGGCTACGACTCGATGACCCCCGAGGAGGACGAGGTGTTCGCCGCACAGCTACGGATGGCCCAGGAGGCCGAGCTCCCCGTCCTCGTGCACACCCCGCACCGCGACAAGCTCGCGGGAACGCACCGGACGCTCGACGTCGTGCGCGAGTCCGGCCTGGCGCCGGAACGGGTGCTCGTGGACCACCTCAACGAGACCAACGTCGCCCTCGTGCGCGACGCCGGCGCTTGGGCCGGGTTCTCGATCTACCCCGACACCAAGATGGACGAGGACCGCATGGTGGCGTTGTTGAAGGAGTACGGCATCAACCGCATGATCGTGAACTCCGCCGCGGACTGGGGGCGCTCCGACCCGCTCAAGACCGCCCGGACGGGGCAGGCGATGCTGGCCGCCGGCTTCTCGGACGACGACGTCGACCAGGTGCTGTGGCGCAACCCGGTCGCCTTCTACGAGCAGTCGGGAAACCTGGTGCTCGATCCCGTTCCCGGGTTCACCGAGGGCGCTCCCCCGACGCCCGGCGTGGAGTTCGAGGGCTCGTCCGTGCTCCGCGGCGCGCGAGCCTGAGGAGGCTGACGATGCTGCTCTCCTACTGCACCAACGTGCACCCCGCCGAGGACCTCGACGGCGTGCTCGACCAGCTCGCCCGGTACTCCGGCCCGGTGCGCGAGGCCGCGGGCCTCGACACGCTCAGCGTCGGGCTGTGGCTGCCCGCCGAGCTGGCGCACCGCCTGGACACGTCCGCCGCGGACCGGGACCGGCTGCGCGCTGCGCTCGCCGAGCACCGGCTCCGGGTGCACACCCTCAACGCCTTCCCGTACGGCGGTTTCCACCGCGAGGTCGTCAAGCTCGCGGTGTACTCCCCCACCTGGGCCGAGCGGGCCCGGCTCGACTACGTCCTGGCGTGCGCCCGGGTGCTGGCCGACCTGCTGCCCGAGGGCACCGCGGGGTCGATCTCGACCCTCCCCCTGGCCTGGCGCGCCCCCTGGACCCGGGCCGACGACGACGAGGCGACCCGGGCCTTCGCCACCCTGTCCGCCGAGCTGCGCGAGCTCGCGCTGCGCACGGGCCGGACCGTGCGCGTCGCCGTCGAGCCCGAGCCGGGGTGCGTGCTGGACACCGTGGAGGACGTCGTCGCGTGGCTCGCCGCGCGCACGGGCCCCGAGGTGCCGGACGACCGGCGCATCGACCCCGAGCACGTCGGCGTCTGCCTGGACACGTGCCACCTGGCGGTGTCGTTCGCGGACCCGGCGGGCGCGGTCCGGCGGATCACCGATGCCGGCCTGCGCGTGGTCAAGGTGCAGGCTTCCGCGGCACTGGAGGTCGCCGACCTGTCCGCGCCGGGCGCACGGGACGCCGTGGGCCGGTTCGTCGAGCAGCGCTACCTGCACCAGGTGGGCGAGCTCGCGCCGTCGGGCGAGGTGCTGGCCTCCGACGACCTGCCCGTTGCACTCGGCGACACGACCGGGCGCCCGGCCCTGCCGGGCGTCGGGCCGTGGCGGGTGCACTTCCACGTGCCGCTGCACCACGAGCCGGCCGCGCCGCTGGCGGCGACGACCAGCGTGCTGCGCGACGCCGTCGCCGCGGTGCGCGCCGCACCGCACGGGGCCGAGGCGCACCTCGACGTCGAGACCTACACGTGGTCGGTGCTGCCGGACGGCGTGGCGGGCGGCGGGGCTGCCGGCGGGGCTGGCGGCGCGGTGGGAGCTGCCGCCGCGGGCGGGGAGGCCGGCCTGGTGGCCGGGATCGCGGCCGAGCTGCGCTGGGCCGGGGAACACCTGCTCGCGACCGGTGCCCCTGTCGCTCGAACCGCCGTCACCGGAGTCCCCGGCACCGGATCCGCTGTCCCCGAAGCCACCGTCACCGAGGGAGTGGACGCATGAAGCCCGTCCTGCTGCTCGACGTCGTCGGGCTCACCGCCCGCGCGCTGGCCCACATGCCGCGCCTGCGCCGGCTCGCGGAGTCCGGCTGGCAGTCCGAGCTCGCCACCGTGCTGCCCGCGGTGACCTGCAGCGTGCAGTCCACGATGCTGACCGGGCTGACGCCTGCCGAGCACGGGATCGTCGGCAACGGCTGGTACTTCCGCGAGCTGGGCGACGTGTACCTGTGGCGTCAGCACAACCGGCTCGTCGCGGGCGAGAAGCTGTGGGAGGCGGGCCGCGCGCTGGATCCGAGCTACCGCGCCGACAACGTGTGCTGGTGGTACGCGATGGGGATGACCACCGACGTCACCGTCACCCCGCGCCCGATCTACCACGCCGACGGCCGCAAGTCGCCCGACGCGTACGTCCGGCCGGCGGCCATGCACGACGAGCTGACGGGCCGCTTCGGCGACTTCCCCCTGTTCACCTACTGGGGCCCGACGGCGTCGATCGCGTCGAGCCGGTGGATCGTCGACGTGACCCGGCACCTGCTGCGCACCCGGACGTCCCACCTCACGACGGCGTACGTGCCGCACCTCGACTACGACCTGCAGCGGTTCGGCCCGAGCTCGCCGGAGGCGGACCGGGCGGCGGCCGAGCTGGACGCCGTCCTGGCGCCCCTGCTCGACGACGCCGAGGCGGCGGGCGTCACCGTCGTGGCCGTCTCGGAGTACGGCATCGGGCAGGCGAACCGGCCGGTGGACATCAACCGCATCCTGCGTTCCGAGGGCTTCCTGGAGGTCTACGTGCAGGACGGCCGGGAGCAGCTGGACCCCTGGACGTCGCGCGCCTTCGCCGTCGCGGACCACCAGGTGGCGCACGTCTACGTCGACGACCCCGCTGACGCCGCCCGGGTCGCGGACCTGCTGCGCGCGGTGCCCGGCGTCGACGAGGTGCTGGACCGCGCGGCGCAGGCGAAGTACGGGCTGGACCACGAGCGGGCGGGCGAGCTGGTGGTCGTGGCCGAGCCTGGCTCGTGGTTCACCTACTACTTCTGGCTCGACGACGACCGCGCGCCCGAGTACGCCCGCGGCGTCGACATCCACCGCAAGCCGGGTTACGACCCCGCCGAGCTGTTCTTCAACCCCGCCGACCCGCTGGCCAAGGCCAAGGCGGGCCTGAACCTGGTGCGCAAGAAGCTCGGCCTGCGGTACGCGATGGGCACCACCCCGCTCGACGCGTCGTACGTGCGCGGCACCCACGGCCGGCTGCCCGACTCGGCCGCGGACACGCCGCTCGTCCTGTGCTCGGACGCGCGGATCCCCGCGGCGGTCTCCCGCTGGGTCGAGGACGACGCCGGCCAGGTGCCGGCGTCGGCCGTGAAGGGCCTGGTGCTGGACCTGCAGGGGGTGCGCTAGGCCGCCGGGTCAGGCCCGGGTCACCCGGGTCTGACCAGGCGGCGCTCACGACAGCAGCAGCTTCTCCAGCCGGGCCGACGCCGCGACCAGGCCCACCAGGCCGAGTCCGACCAGGTAGGCCACGTGCACCCAGATCCCGGAGTCCACCTGGCCCAGCATGAGCGCCCGCTCGAGCGCGACGCCGTGGTACAGCGGCGTCGCCTGCACCAGCCACTGCAGGGCCGGCGGGTAGGTCGCCAGCGGGAAGAACGTGGCGCTGAACAGGAACATGGGCTGGATCGCGAGGGTCACGTAGTCGAAGTCCACCCAGGAGCGGATGAACGTGGTGGCGAACATCCCGATCGCTGCGAACGCGAACCCGATGAGGACGGCAGCGGGGAGGGCGAGCAGCGCCCACCACGAGGTGACGGCGCCCGCGAGCGCGGCGACGACCAGGAAGAGGGCGGAGTAGACGGCGCCGCGGATGAGCGACCAGCAGATCTCGCCCACCGCGATGTCCCGCGGGCCGAGCGGGGTGGCCAGCACGGCGTCGTACAGCTTGGCGTACTTGAGCTTCCAGAACACGTTGAACGTGGAGTCGAAGACGGCGCCGTTCATGGCGGACGCCGCGAGCAGGGCGGGGGCCACGAACGCCGCGTAGGGCACCTCGGCGCCGTTGTCGGTGGTGACGGTGCGGACCAGGCCGCCGATGCCGATCCCCATGGAGAACAGGTAGAACACCGGCTCGGCAAAGCCCGTGACCAGTGCGACCCACAGGTGCCGGTAGGCGCGGACGTTGCGTTCGACGAGCATGCGCGCCATCCCGGCGCCGGCGGGGATCGGCACGGCGCGGGCGATGCGGGAGGCGAGGCCGGGACGCGCTGCGGGCGCCGTCGTCGTGCTCATGTGACGAGCCTCTTCGTCAGCGCACGTTCGCACAGGACCCACCCGACCAGCACGAACATCAGGAGCACGCCGGTGTGCAGGGCCAGCCAGGGCGGGTCGACGGTCCCCAGGGCGACCATGCGCGCGGACTCGACGCCGTGCCACAGGGGGGTCACCCAGGCGAGCGGCTGCATCCACACCGGGAGCTGGTCGATCGGGAAGAAGGTGCCGCTGAACAGCATCAGCGGGGTCGCGATCAGGCGGAACAGGATGTTGAACCCGTCCTCGTTCTGCTGGGTGGCGGTGAATCCGAAGATGGGGACCGTGAACGCGAGGCCGGTGAGCACGGCGATCGGGAGGCACCACAGCGCGCCCCATGTGGCGAACCCGCCGAACAGGGCGGCGACGAGCATGAACACGGAGGTGGCGAGGACCAGCCGGCCGGCGATGGAGCCGATGTGCCCCACCATGACGTCCCGCACGCGTAGCGGGGTGGCGAGCATGGAGTCGTAGAGCTTGCTCCACCTGATGTAGTCCATCACCGGATAGGTGGCCTCGAACATGGCGAGCCACATGGTCTGCATGGCCACGATCGCCGGCACCACGAACTGCAGGTACGGCACACCTCCGACGCCGCCGGTGCGCTCGTCGATCAGCGAGCCCAGGCCGATGCCCATGGCCAGCAGGAAGAACAGCGGGGACAGGAACGTGCTGATGATGGTGCCGCGCAGCGTGCGCCGGTAGACGAGCAGCATGTACCCGGTCACGGCGCCCACCCGCTCGCGGGTCGCCAGCGGCGGGCGCGGGCCGTGGCCCCCGCGTGCGGTGAAGACGTCGGTGCTCATCAGTCCACCAGGGTCCGGCCGGTCAGGTGCAGGAACACGTCTTCCAGGGTGGAGCGCCGCACCAGCGACGACAGGGGCTGGACGCCGCGGTCGTGCACCTCGGCGGCCGCCGTGTCGCCGTCCTCCGTGTAGACCAGCAGGCGATCGGGCAGGACCTCGACACGGTCGCCGATGCCCGCCAGCTTGGCGCCGTACTCCGCGTGGTCGTCGACGTCGAACCGCAGCTCGAGCACCTCACGGGTGGAGTGCTGCCGGATGAGGGCCCGCGGCGAGCCCTCGGCGACGATGCGCCCGTGGTCCATCACGACGAGCCGGTCGCACAGCTGCTCCGCCTCGTCCATGTAGTGCGTGGTCAGGATGAGGGTGACGCCCTGCCGCTTGAGCCGGAAGAGCCGGTCCCACAGCAGGTGCCGGGCCTGCGGGTCGAGCCCGGTGGTGGGCTCGTCGAGCAGCAGCATCTCCGGCGTGCTGATCAGCGCCCGGGCAATGGTCAGGCGCCGCTTCATGCCGCCCGACAGCGGCTCCACCCGGTCCTTGGCACGCTCCGTGAGCTGGGCGAACTCCAGGAGCTCGACCGCGCGCTCGCGGACCTGGGCGCGGGACAGGCCGAAGTACCTGCCGTACACCCACATGTTCTCCTCGACGGTGAGCTCCTGGTCCAGCTGGTCGTGCTGGGGCACCACCCCGAGCCGGGCCCGGATCTGCGGCCCGTTGGTCGCCGGGTCCTGCCCGAAGATCCGCAGCTCACCGGCCGTCACCGGCGACACCGCACCGATCATCCGCATGGTCGAGGACTTGCCGGCGCCGTTGGGTCCCAGGAACCCGAACGACTCCCCCTTGCGCACGGCGAAGCCGACGCCGTCGACCGCCGTGAAGTCGCCGAACCGCTTGGTGAGACCGCTCGCGCTGAGCAGGACATCGTTGGCCATGCCACACACAGTAGGACGGGTCACCGACACGGACGGGAAGCTCCGCGGTCGCGCCCCGATCCCTTCGCCCCGCGCCGTGCAACCCCGCCCGATCCGTGGTGGAGTGGACATAGGGCTTACAACCGGGAGGTACCGCGATGAGCGACCCGAACCGCCCCTATGACCCCGACTACGGGGAGCAGCCGCCGCCCGCCTATCCGCCGCCGGCGCAGACCCCGGGAACGCCGACCCAGCCGTTGGGGCACGGCCCCGACGAAGAGGTCGTCCAGCCCGTCACGTCCGGCACGCAGAACCCGCGCCTCGGCCTGGAAGTCGGCCGCTACTGGGCCGGAGCGCTGGCGACGATGCTCGTGGCCGCCCTCATCGGGCTGGCCGCGGACTTCATCCTCGAGGACGTCCTGAACCTGGAGATCCAGCCGCAGGCCGACCTGTTCGGCACCGGCTCCGACGCGATGGCCTGGGTCGTGGCGGGCGCGCTCTTCGCCCTCGCGGCCGCGATCGTGCTCTATCTGCTCGTCCTGAGCACGCCGCGTCCCCGGGCGTTCTTCGGCTGGGTGGTCTCCCTCGCCACCGTGATCCTCGCCGCCGTGCCGTTCGCCGATCTCTCCGATCCGGTGCCGGCCGTCCTCGCCGCGGTCGTCTGGATCGTCATCGGCTCCGCCGTCTGGTCCCTGCTGACGGGCACCCTCAGCCGCACCGTCGTGCGCCGCACGGCCACCTGACCGCCCACTCCCCTCCACGTCGAGTGCTGGGTATTTGCTGGGGCTGCCGCGTCGGACCAGCAAGTACCCAGCACTCGACAAACGGGTCAGTCGGCTGTGCCGCTGATCGTGGTCCCGGTCTTGGTCAGGGTGTAGCCGACCGTCTCACCGCTCCAGAAGTGGAACGTCAGATTGACCGTCCCGTCGTTCACCTCGGCGAAGAACGCCGGGGTGAGGCTGATGGTCCCGGCTGCGTAGTCCGGCGCGAACGTCACGTCGAACTCCTTGTACGGCGTCCAGTTCTGCGGCCCGGCGTTCGACCCGTCCGCGTAGGTAGCCTCCATCGTCGCGAGCAGGTCGCCCGTGAACGACGTCGGGATCGCGAACGCCCCCGTCGTGCCCGTGGAGTCCTGCAGCACCGGTGTCTCCTGGTTGATGACCCGGATCGTCCAGGGCACCCCGCCGGAGAACCGGGCCACCAGCTCGCCGGCCGGTCCCGGCGTCCGATCACCCGCCAGCCGCTCCAGCAGCGCCGCGGACAGCGTGAGCTCGTTGCCCGACAGGGTGTAGTCGGTCCCGGCGACCAGCGCCGCGCCGTCGTGCAGCAGGGCCTGGAAGCTGGTCCCGTTCGGGTTGAGCGTCAGGCTCTGGGCGGCGACGCCGCCCGAGGCGGGCACGAACACCAGGTCCGACGACGCCGTCCCCGACCGCCCCGTCCAGCTCGACGAGACCTGGTCGAACAGGGCCGTGTCCCGCCACCTGTGGGCGGTGCGGTCGAAGTGCTGCCCGTTGTCCCACAGCATCGTCGTGATGCCGCGCTCGCGGGCCGCGTGGCCGAGGTACTCGAAGAACTTCAGCTTCTCCCCCTGCTCGATCGTCCCGGTGTGCCGGTCGAACCCGAGCAGCCCGTACTCCCCCAGGATCACCGGCACGCCGCGGGCGACGAACGCGGAGTGCACCCGGTCGAAGGTGCTCGTGACGTCCTGCTGCACCTCGGCGTTGAACCGGGTGTACCCGGCGATGTTCACGCTGAACGGCCAGAACCCGTAGTAGTGCACGGTCGCGATGAGGTTCGGGTCGTCCAGCGCGGCGATCTGCGCGGCCAGCGCCTCGATCTTGGTCGGCTCGGAGCCCGTGTTCAGCGTGGGCAGCACGAGCGGCCGGTTCGCGTTCCCGCCGCCCGAACCGCGCACGACGTCGTAGAACACGTCGTTGAGCTCGGCCAGCAGCTCGAGGTTCGCCGGCTCGCCCGAGCTGCCCGTGAACTGCGGCTCGTTGACGCTCTCGAAGAGCAGCCGGCCGTCCGCGTCCTGGAACCGGTCGGCGATCTGGGTCCAGGTGTCGGTGTAGCGGTCGAGCACGGCGTCGTGGTTCGTGGGCATGGTGTTCACCCACTGCCACGAGTCGTGGTGGATGTTGATCATCACGTAGAAGCCGTCGTCCAGCGCCCAGCCCACCACCTCCTCGACGCGGTCGAGGTACGCCGGGTCGATCGTGTGGTCGGGCGCACCGCCCTGGTGCTGGCCCCAGGTGACGGGGATCCGGATGCTGTTGAAGCCCTGGGCGCGAACCTGGTCCAGGAGCTCCTCGGTGACGCGCGGGTTGCCCCAGGACGTCTCGTCGCCGCCGGTCGAGTCGAAGCTGTTGCCCAGGTTCCAGCCGGGCTGCATGTCGGCGACCGTTTCCTTGGTCTTGTGCTTGGCCTTCTCCTTGGCCTTCTCGTTGGTCGAGCTCGGCTGGGCGGCTGCCCCGGCGGCGCTGCCGGATTCCGGACCGCTGGTGGTTCCGGCTCCGGCCGCCGGGGCGACCGAAGCGAGGGTCAGTGCGAGGCCGGCGACGATGCCGGCCAGGGTGCGCGCAGTTCTCTGCATGACGAGGCCCTTCTCGTGTGCACCTGTGGGAACGCTCCCATGCTCGGGTTGGGCCGGGGTGAAGTCAAGGGCTGCTGGTAACCGATTTCTGAGGATTGTCCGTTGGCATGCTGTCGCCGTCGCGCCGCGCGGAACCGCGACCGGTCAGGCCAGGCCCGCGTCGCGGGCCGCGATCGCGGCCTGGACGCGGGACGTCACGCCGAGCTTGGCGAGCACCCGCGACACATGGGTCTTGGCCGTCGCCTCGCTGATCGACAGCTCGGCGGCGAGCTCCGCGTTCGACAGGCCGCAGCCGAGGCCCGCAAGCACGTCCCGCTCCCTCGGCGTCAGGTCCGCGGGCAGGGACGCCGCCGGGCCGACGCCCCGGTTGCCGCCGTTCCTGGCGCGCGGCGCCGACAGCTCCGCGATGAGGCGCCGGGTCACCTCCGGTGCCACCACGCCGTCGCCGGCCGCGATGTGCCGCACGGCGTCCACCAGCGCGGACGCCTCGGCGGTCTTCAGGAGGAAACCCGCCGCCCCGGCCCGGAGCGCGCCGAACACGTACTCGTCCAGGTCGAACGTCGTCAGCACGAGGACCTCGGCCAGCCCCTCGTCGACGATCTGCCGGGTAGCGGTCACGCCGTCGGTCCCAGGCATGCGGACGTCCATCAGCACGACGTCGGGGCGCAGCGCCCGTGCGTTCGTCACCGCCACCGCACCGTCCCCGGCCTCACCGATCACCTCGATGTCGCCGGCCGTCGCGAGCAGCATGCGCAGGCCTGCGCGGATCGCCGCGTGGTCGTCGGCGAGCAGGACACGGATCATGCGCGGATCTCCGGCGTCGGCCGATCCGACGACGCGGGCCCCGCAGTCACCCGGTCGGGCAGCGGCAGGACGGCGCGGACCCGCCATCCGGTGCCGCCGGACCGGGCGCGCTCCGGCCCTGCCTCGAACGACCCGCCGAGGGATTCGACGCGCTCCTGCATCGACACCAGCCCGATCCCGGTCCCCCCGCCGACGTCGGCCCGGTCGCGGGGACTGTCGTCCGGCCCCGTGCCGACGTCCCGCACCTCGATCTCCAGGCCGTCTCCCGCGGCGAAGCTCAGGTCGGCGCGGGCGCCGCCGTGCTTGTGCACGTTCGTCAGTGCCTCCCGGACCACCCGGTACACCGCGTGGTCCACCGCCGCCGGCAGCGCCGTGACGCCAGTCAGCACGCCGTCGGGATCCGCGACCGCCAGGTCGAGCCCCGCGAGCCGCGCCTGTTCCACCACGGGAGCGAGCTGGGCGGCGCGCGGCGCGGCCAGCAGGTCCACGCTGCCGACGCCGGACGACGCCGCTCGGGACGATCCCGCACCGAACGATCCTGCGCTGGACGATCCTGAACTGGGCGATCCTGAACTGGGCGATCCCGCACTGGACGATGCCAGGCCGTCTGGCATCCGACCCGCTGCCGTACTGTCCCGCACCGGGCCGCCCACGCCGTCCGCCCCCAAGTCGTCCTGTCCCGAACCGTCCTGCCCCGAACCGGGCTGTACGGTCTCGGCGCGCAGCACCCGGATCATCGCCTGCATGTCCTGCAGCGAGGCCAGGCTCTCCGCGCGGATGCTGCGCAGTGCCGCACGGTCGCGCTCCGGCTCGGCCGCGCCCGCGAGCGCAGCGCCCGACGTGATGGTGATGGCGGAGAGGTGCGAGGCGATGACGTCGTGCAGGTCGCGGGCGACTGCGGTGCGCTCGGCGCGGACGGCGTCGTGCCGCGATGCCTCGGCGAGACGGAGGAGTGCGGTGCCGCGCTCTCGCTCGAGCCGTCCCCGCTCGTGCGCGGCGGCGGTGAGCTCGCGGCCCTGACGCACGTTCGCGCCCCACCACATCGGCATGACCAGGAGGGTCACCGCCTGGAGCCCGGTGAGGACCGCCGCCCTGAGCTCGCCCGTGATCACACCGATCGCGATCATCAGCGCGAGCGAGGCGAGCGCGACGCCGACGGAGGTCACTCGCCGCGCTGCCGGACGGCCGTGCAGGTGGACCGCGTACAGGGCCTCCCACACGATCACGACCAGGCCGACGCTGCCGCCGAGCGCGACGTCGGCGCCGAAGGCGACAGTGGCCACGCCGAGCGCACCGAGCGGGTGGACCCGGCGCCAGACCAGTGCGGTGCAGCCGACGATCGCCGGGACCGCGAACCACCAGGACGGCACGCTTGGTGGACCGCTCCACGACGTCCTGACCAGGCCCAGCGCGTCGAGGGTCAGCGCGATGACGAGGAGGCCCGCCGCCGTGATGACGTCTCCGCGCCGGTCTTCGGCCATGACTACCTTCGCGACTGGCGCGATCAGGTCGGACGGGCTGGGCATGCCACCATCTCAGCACGACGTGGCGGGGTACGGGTCATCCGAAGTATGTACTCGGGTCTCGGCGCTTCGGCCGATGCGCCGGCCCGGGGACGTGCAGCAGGCTGTGCGGCATGGACCTCATCTCCGGCGAGCTCACGGGTGCCGCACTGTTCGGCGCCCTGGCCGTGCTCGCGCTCATCGACTCGACGAGCTTCGGCACCCTGCTCATCCCCGTGTGGCTGCTCATGTCGCCCGGACGGGTACGGGTGGGGCGGATGCTCGTCTACCTCGGGTCGATCGCCGGGTTCTACGCCCTGGTCGGGCTGGCGATCCTGCTGGGGGCGGGTGCGCTGGGCGACACGCTCGCCGACCTGTCCAGCATGCGCCCGTTCCTGATCGTGCAGCTGCTGATCGGCGTGGGACTGTTCGCGTGGAGCTTCAAGCTGGAGCCGGTCGGGGGCCGCAAGCCCGCGGAGTCGGTGGCGAGCGGGTCGTCGGCAGGTGCGGCTCCAGGGGCGGGCGCCGCGCAGGCGACCGACAACCCGGTGGAGCGCTCGGGGAAGCTGAGCCGTTGGCGCGAGCGCGTGCTGGGGACCGAGTCCGGCAGCGGGCTCGCGCTGGCCACGCTGGCGGTCGGGGCAGGGCTGGTCGAGGTCGCGTCGATGCTCCCCTACCTCGCGGCGCTGGGCCTGATCGGGACGCAGGGTCCGGGCTGGCCGGCGTCGGCACTCTGGATCCTGGGGTACTGCCTGGTCATGATCGCGCCGGCCCTCGTGCTGACCGCGGCGCGCGTGTTCGCCTCGCGGCTCGTGGAGCGCCCGCTCGGGCGGCTGGACGGCTGGCTCACCCGGAACGCGGCGAGCACCACCGCGTGGGTCGTCGGGATCGTGGGGTTCCTCGTGGCCCGCGACGCGGTCGGCAAGCTCTGGGGCTGAGCCCGCCCCCGCCGAGGTGGACGACCATCTCGGCGGGGGGCGTGGCGTCAGGCCAGGCGGCGCATCCAGCCGTGCCGGTCCTCGGCGCGGCCGTACTGGATGTCGGTGAGCTCCTGGCGGATGGCCATCGTGAGTTCGCCCGCCTTCCCGCCGTTCACCTCGTGGTCGAACGTGGTCCCGGCGAGGCGCCCCACCGGCGTCACGACGGCGGCGGTGCCGCACGCGAAGAACTCCTTGACCTTCCCGGTCTCCAGGCCGGACACGACGTCGGCGAGCGGGATCCGCCGCTCCACGACCTCGTACCCGCGGTCGTGGGCGAGCTGCAGCACCGACGCGCGGGTGATCCCCTCGAGGATCGAGCCGAGCTCGGGCGTGTGCAGGGTGCCGTCGTCCATCACGAGGAACACGTTCATGCCCCCGAGCTCCTCGAGGTAGCTGCTGGTCGCGGCGTCGAGGAAGCAGACCTGGTCGAAACCCTGCTTCTGCGCCTGGAGCTGCGGCAGGAGGCTTGCGGCGTAGTTGCCGCCGAACTTGGCGTCACCGGTTCCGCCGGGGGGCCCGGCTCGGTGGTACTCCTCGGACACGTAGATCGACACCGGCTGCACGCCGCCCGAGAAGTACGGGCCGACGGGCGAGGCGATCACCAGGTACTCGACCTCGGCTGCCGGCCGCACGCCGAGGAAGACCTCCGACGCGTACATGAACGGCCGCAGGTACAGCGACGAGTCCTCGCCGTCGGGCACCCAGTCGATGTCCGTGCGGACCAGGGCGGCCAGCGACCCGATGAAGTCGTCGACGCTGAGCGCGGGCAGCGCGAGGCGGTGCGCGGACCGGGCGAAGCGCGCCGCGTTCTGGTCGGGACGGAACGTCCAGATCGAGCCGTCGGCGTGCTTGTAGGCCTTGAGGCCCTCGAAGATCTCCTGCGCGTAGTGCAGCACGGCAGTTGCCGGGTCGAGCTGGAGCGGACCATACTTCTCGATCCGCCGGTCCTTCCAGCCGTCGGCGCTGGTCCAGGAGACTCGCGCCATGTGGTCCGTGAACTTGGTCCCGAACTTCGGAGCGCGGAGCGCCTCGGCGCGCTCGGCGTCCGACGTCGGCGCGTCGGTGGGCCGCACGTCGAAGAGCGCAACCAGGTCTTCGAGCCGGGTCGGGAGGATGGGGTCCGTCGAGGTTGTCATATCGATGCCTTTCACCGGAATGCTGTTGTCAGTCTTCCACGCCCGGCAAGGCGGAAGGAGCATTCCGAGCCGGGCGCCTGCCCGGACGTTCGTCGACGTACGACGGCGGCGCCCGGGTCGGTCTGCGTGACCCGGGCGCCGCCGTCGTGCAGCGTGCTTACCCGGTCACGCGGGCCGCGATGTCGCGGCCTACCTGGTCGGTCGTGCGTACAGCGTCGCCGCGGGCCGCGAGGTCCGCCGCGACGGCGGCCTGGACCCGCGCGGACTCGGCCGCGAAGCCCAGGTGGTCGAGGAGCAGGGCGACCGAGAGGATGGTCGCCGTGGGGTCGGCCTTGCCCTGACCCGCGATGTCGGGCGCCGAGCCGTGCACCGGCTCGAACATCGACGGCGCGGTGCGGTCGGGGTTGATGTTGGCCGACGCGGCCAGCCCGATGCCGCCCGAGATCGCGGCGGCCTGGTCGGTGAGGATGTCGCCGAAGAGGTTGTCCGTCACGATCACGTCGAACCGGCTCGGGTTGGTCGTGAGGTAGATGGTCGCGGCGTCCACGTGCGCGTAGTCGGTGGTGACGTCGGGGAAGTCCGCGTTCACAGCCTCGACCGTACGGCGCCACAGGTGACCGGCGTGCACCAGCACGTTGTGCTTGTGCACCAGCGTGAGGTGCTTGCGGGGGCGGGCAGCGGCACGGGCGAACGCGTCCCGGACCACGCGCTCGACGCCGAACGCGGTGTTGACGCTGACCTCGGTGGCGATCTCGTGCGGCGTGCCGACGCGCAGCGCACCGCCGTTGCCGACGTACGGCCCCTCGGTACCCTCGCGGACCACGACGAAGTCGATCTCGCCCGGGTCGGCAAGCGGGCTGGAGACACCCTCGTAGAGCTTGGTCGGGCGCAGGTTCACGTAGTGGTCCAGCGCGAAACGCAGCTTGAGCAGCAGGCCGCGCTCCAGCACACCGCTCGGGACCGACGGGTCACCGATCGCACCCAGGAGGATCGCGTCCTGGCCCTTGATCCGCTCGAGGTCCTCGTCGGTGAGGGTCTCGCCGGTCGCGTGCCAGCGGCGCGCGCCGAGGTCGAACTCGGTGGTGGAGAGCTTGGTGCCCGACGGCGCCAGCGCCGCCTCGAGGATCGAGAGACCCTGCTCCACGACCTCGGTACCGATGCCGTCACCTGCGACCACTGCGAGGTCGATGCCGTCTGTCGTGCCCACCTGTGCCATGTCCGGAGCCTACGCGCGCGACCACTCGGCTGAGACGCGGGTCTCACGGAATGGACGTAACCGGGCGGCTCAGTCGAACGACCAGGACGTCGCACCGCCCTGGTCCTTCACGTACAGCGCGTTGGCCTTCGTGGGGGTCACGCGGTACACGTGCCACGGGGCCGGTCCCGCCGACGGCGCGCTGTACGGGGCGGTGAGCGCCGTGCCTGACTCGTCCGTCTCGCACGGCCACCCGCCGTCGCTGAGCTGCTTGGACACCTTGGCCACCACGGCCGGGTCCGTGACCAGCTCCGCGACGCCGTCCACCACCGTGTCGTAGTCATCAGTCGCCACCGCGATGGTGCACCGCGGGTCCCGCTCGAGGTTCCTGGCCTTGCGCGCGGAGCGGCCCGACACCACCCAGAACGCGTCGTCGAGCCAGATCGCCCCGATGCCGGTCACGTGCGGGCTGCCGTCCGCGTTGATCGTGGTGAGCCAGTGCGAGTGCCGGTCTGGCCCACCGGTGCCCGGCGCCTGCGTGAGGCCGTCGAGGCTCGCCGCGACGGGAGCCCAGTCGAGGGTCGGGAGGTGATAGAGGTCTGCGAGGTTCTTTGTCTTCATACCCCGGTGGACCACGCCGGCGACGAGAACTCATCGGCCCGCCGGACTACTGCTCCCGCGCCGAGAGCACGCAGAACTCGTTGCCGTCCGGGTCCGCCAGGACGGTCCAGGTCGCATCGTCCGGCTGCCCGACGTCGATCACCTTCGCACCCAGCTCGACCAGCCGGGCGATCTCGGCGTCCCGGTCGTCGCTCGTGTGTGGCGCGAAGTCCCAGTGCAGGCGGTTCTTGCCGGACTTCTCGTGCTCGACCGGGACGAACACCATGCCCGGCGGCACCTGGTGGAAGTCCAGCTTCTCCGAGAGACCGAGCGCCCACGGCGGCACCAGCACCGCCTCCGAGTCCAGCTCGAAGATGACCTCCCAGCCCAGGGCCTCGGCCCACCAGCGGGCCAACTTCTTGTGATCGGTGGACTCCACCACCGTCGAGTACCAGCGCAGCGCCATCGCCATCACCCTTCCCTGCGTCTCCGTGGCCCTCAGCCCGCGATCCAGGCCGATGCCCAGAGACTAGGACGAGACACCGACACTCCCGATGAGTTCCGTGCTCGCCGGTCGTCCACCTCGCACGGAGCCCATCAACATCGCGCAGCGGCGCACGAAACCGGCGCGAAATCCCGGGTGAGCACACTTGGCGGGCTGTCTCTCGTGCTCCTCGGACCGAAAGGACCCTCGTGCAGCCCACCGAGCCCCTGACCGCCACCGCGCCGATCGCCACGATCGTCGAGGAGCTGCGACCGCTCCTCGACACCCGCCGGGCGACACTCGTCGACGTAGCCGCCGACCTGCACGCGCACCCCGAGATCCGCTTCACCGAGGTGCACGCGGCCGCCCGGCTCACGGCCGAGCTCGAGCGGGCCGGCTTCGCCGTGACACGCGGCTACGCCGGCCTTGAGACCGCGTTCGTCGCACGCTGGTCGACGGCGGACGCCGACGGCGCGCCGACGATCGCCGTGTTCTGCGAGTACGACGCGCTCGAAGGCATCGGCCACGGCTGCGGCCACAACATCATCGCGGCCGCCGGGCTCGGCGCCGGGCTGCTCGTCAAGGATGCGCTCGAGCAGGCACCCGTCGCGGCCAACCTCGTGGTCATCGGCAGCCCGGGCGAGGAGGGCGCGGCCGGCAAGGTCCCGATGATCGAGGCCGGCGTGCTCACCGGCGTCGACCTCGCGATCATGGTGCATCCCGCGGGCCTGAACGCCGTCGACGGTTCGAGCCTGTCCCGCATCGCGCTCGACGTCGACTTCGACGGCCGGGCCAGCCACGCCGCCGCACGCCCGGAGCTCGGCATCAACGCGCTCGACGCCGCTACGCTCTCGCTCACGGCGATCGGCCTGCTGCGCCAGCAGCTGACCGACGACGTCCGCGTGCACGCGATCATCGTCGATGGCGGCCAGGCGCCCAACATCATCCCGGAGCACACCTCGCTCCGCGCGTTCATCCGCGCCCAGGACCGCGAGCACCTGCTCGAGAACGTGGTGCCCCGGGTCCGCGCCTGCTTCGAGGGGGCGGCCATCGCGACCGGCGCCACGATGCGCGCGGTCGAGAACACCCCGCCGTACTTCTCGCTCGTGCAGAACCCGACGCTCGTCGAGCTCGCCGCGGACGCCTACCGGGCGCTCGGCCGCGAACCGCAGCTCAACGCACCGGCCGGCGGGTCGACCGACATGGGCAACGTCAGCCAGGTCGTGCCGGCGATCCACCCGATGATCGAGCTCGAGCCGGAGCTGGCCGCGCACACCCGCGAGTTCGCCGCCGCCGCCAACGGGCCGCACGCGGCGGCGGCGATCACCGACGGCGCAACGATGCTCGCGGCCGTAGCGCTCGCGGCGTTCCGGGACACCACTGTCGTCGAGCGCGCGCAGGCGGAGTTCGCGGCGCGCTGAGGGCTACGGACGGGTCAGGGCTTCGGGTAGAGCAGCTCGAACTGCTCGCACACGACCGGCATGTCCTGCGCGAACTCGCGGCCCTCGGCGAGCGTCCGGCGCCAGAACGCCTCGTGGTCGGCGCGCCACGACTCGAGGGTGCGGTCGCCCTCGCCCTCGGCGGCGGCGAAGTCCTCGTCGACCTCCTCGAACGTCGTGGTCTCGACGCTCGTGGTGCGGATCAGCGCCCGCGGGTGGCGTTCGCCGTCGAGCAGGATCGACAGCTCGCCGATCACCGGCAGCGGCGCGCCCTCGTCGTCGTAGTCCCACAGGGCCGACGACGTCGCCGTCTTGTCCCCCGCCAGGACCGCGCCGAGCAGCTTCTCCGCGAGCTCGGGCTCGTCGCCGAACGACCAGGCCTGCGGCGGCACGGTCTCGCTCACGGTCTGCCCGACGACGATGCTCGCCTTCGCCATGCCCGCGTACTGGCGGGTCGCGGCCCAGAAGTCCAGGACCTCGGCGGCGAGCTCCGCGTCCTCGACGGGCACCGCCTCAGGGTCGAACGTCGAGGGGTCGAACGTCTCGGAGTCGAACGACTCAGGGTCGAGCTCGGAGCCCAGCTCGGAGTCGCGCTCGGTGTTCTCGGGCGTCACGTCATCGGTCACGGGGACATCCTGCCAGTACCCGCAGGTCTCGGGCACCCAGCCCGCCGTCGGCCGGACACGCGCGGGACCCTCCGCGGGGAGACACAACGAGCTCGGGGTGGGTTGCGCTGCGTAGACAACGTCTACGCAGCGCAACCCACCCCGAATCTGCAGGCATTCCCCGAGCGCCGTTACGCGCCCTGGGACAACAGCGGCGGCGAGGTCAGCGCGCGGCCGAGCCCTCGACGTAGTCCGAGTCGGACGGCTTGATCCACGCGAACATCTTGCGCAGGTCGCGGCCGGTGGCCTCGATCGGGTGCTGCTCGCCCTTGGCCCGCAGCTCCTTGAACTCGGGGGCGCCGGCGTCCTGGTCGGCGATGAACCGCGCCGCGAAGGCGCCGTTCTGGATGTCGGCCAGCACGGCCTTCATGTTCTCCTTCACGTGCGGGTCGATGACCCGCGGCCCGGAGACGTAGTCGCCGTACTCGGCGGTGTCCGAGACGGACCAGCGCTGCTTGGCGATGCCGCCCTCGATCATGAGGTCGACGATCAGCTTGAGCTCGTGCAGCACCTCGAAGTACGCGACCTCCGGCTGGTAGCCGGCCTCGGTCAGCGTCTCGAACCCGTACTGGACCAGCTGCGAGGCGCCGCCGCAGAGCACTGCCTGCTCACCGAACAGGTCGGTCTCGGTCTCCTCGGTGAACGTCGTCTTGATACCGGCGGCGCGCAGGCCACCGATGCCCTTGGCGTACGAGAGGGCCAGGTCCCAGGCGGTGCCGGACGCGTCCTGCTCCACCGCGACGATCACGGGCACGCCGCGGCCGTCGGCGAACTCGCGGCGCACGATGTGGCCCGGACCCTTGGGGGCGACCATCAGCACGTCGTGCCCGGCCTCGGGCTTGATGTACCCGTACCGGATGTTGAAGCCGTGCCCGAAGACCAGCGCCGCGCCCTCCTTGAGGTTCGGCGCGATGTCCTCGGCGTACAGGTGCCGCTGCACCTGGTCGGGCGCGAGGATGACGACGACGTCGGCATCCCGGACGGCGTCCGGCACGGTGGCGATGGTGAAGCCCTCGTTCTCGGCCTTCGCACGGGACGCGGAGCCCTCGCGCAGGCCTACGGTCACCTGCACACCGGAGTCACGCAGGTTCAGGGCGTGCGCGTGTCCCTGGCTGCCGTAGCCGATCACAGCAACCTTCTTCTGCTGGATGATCGACAGATCGGCGTCATCGTCGTAGAACAGCTCAGCCACGGTTCTTGCTCCTCAGTTCGTAAATCGGGTGGAGAGACTCGGTCGGTCTCAGGCGGATCGCACCGCGCGCTCGAACGCACGGTCGGTGATGGACCGGGCGCCCCGGCCGATGGCCAGTGTGCCGGACTTGACGATCTCACGGACGCCGTACGGTTCCAGCGCCGAGAGGAGGGCGTCGAGCTTCGCGGCGGGCCCGGTGGCTTCGATCACCACGGAGTCCGGCACGACGTCGACGACGCGCGCCCGGAACATCTCGACGACTTCCAGCACCCCGGTTCGGGTGGCGGCGTCGGCCCGCACCTTGACGAGCAGCAGCTCGCGGTGCACTGACGACTCGGGTTCGAGCTCGACGATCTTGATCACGTGGATGAGCTTGTTGAGCTGCTTGGTGACCTGTTCCAGGGGGTGCTCCTCGACGTCGACCACCACGGTGATGCGCGAGATCTCCTCGTGCTCCGTGGGGCCCACCGCCAGGGAGTGGATGTTGAACGCGCGGCGGGCGAACAGCCCCGCGACGCGCGTGAGCACGCCGGGCTTGTTCTCCACGAGCACGGACAGGGTGTGCCTCGACATGGGATTCAGTCCTCGCTCAGTCTTCTCGGTCCCACGCCGGCGAGATGCCGCGTGCGTACTGGATGTCGTCGTTGCTCACGCCGGCGGCGACCATGGGCCACACCATCGCGTCCCGCGAGACGGTGAAGTCCACGACCACGGGCCGGTCGTCGATCTGGTTGGCCCGCTTGATCGCGGCGTCGACGTCGGAGGCCCGCTCCACGCGGATGCCCTCGCAGCCGTACGCGTCGGCGAGCTTCACGAAGTCGGGCACGCGCATCGTGCCGTGCCCGGTGTGCAGGTCGGTGTTGGAGTAGCGCGACTCGTAGAAGAGCGTCTGCCACTGCCGCACCATGCCCAGCGAGCTGTTGTTGATCACCGCCACCTTGATGGGGATGTCGTTGATGGTGCAGGTGGCGAGCTCCTGGTTGGTCATCTGGAAGCAGCCGTCGCCGTCGATCGCCCAGACCGTCCTGTCCGGCTGGCCGACCTTCGCACCCATCGCCGCGGGGACGGAGTAGCCCATCGTGCCGAGCCCGCCGGAGTTGATCCAGGTGTTCGGCCGCTCGTAGCTGATGAACTGCGCCGCCCACATCTGGTGCTGTCCGACGCCCGCGACGTAGATCCCGTCCGGCCCGGTCAGCTCGCCGAGGCGCTGGATCACGTGCTGCGGCGCGAGGTGGCCGTCCTCCGGCGCGGTGTAGCCGCGCGGGTAGGTTCGGCGCCACTCGTCGAGCTGACGCCACCAGCCCTCGATGTCCGGCTTGCCGTGCTCCTCGTGCTCCCTGGCCAGCTCGGGCAGCAAGTCGCCGATGACCTCGCGGAGGTCACCCACGATCGGGACGTCCGCCTCGCGGTTCTTGCCGATCTCGGCCGGGTCGATGTCCGCGTGGATGATGGCCGCCAGCGGCGCGAAGCTCGACAGCTTGCCCGTCACGCGGTCGTCGAACCGGGCGCCGAGCGCGAACACCAGGTCCGCCTTCTGGAGCGCCGCGACCGCGGGCACCGTGCCGTGCATGCCGGGCATGCCGAGGTGCTGCGGGTGGCTGTCCGGCACGGCTCCGCGAGCCATGAGGGTGGTCACCACCGGCGCACCGGACAGGTCCACCAGCTTGCGCAGCAGGTCCGCCGCCCCCGACCGGATCACGCCGCCGCCGACGTACAGCACCGGCCGCCGGGCCGTGGCCAGCAGCTTCGCGGCCTCGCGGATCTGCTTCGAGTGCGGCTTGGTCACCGGGTGGTAGCCGGGCAGGTCGAGCTCCTGCGGCCACGAGAACGTGGTGCGCGACTGCATCGCCGACTTCGCGATGTCCACGAGCACCGGCCCCGGCCGCCCGGTCGAGGCGATGTGGAACGCCTCCGCGATGGTGCGCGGGATCTGGTCCGGGTCGGTGACCAGGAAGTTGTGCTTGGTGATCGGCATCGTGATGCCGACGATGTCGGCCTCCTGGAACGCGTCGGTGCCGATCGCCGCGGCCCCCACCTGACCGGTGATCGCCACGAGCGGGATCGAGTCCATGTGCGCGTCCGCGATCGGCGTCACCAGGTTCGTCGCGCCCGGGCCCGACGTCGCCATGGTCACCCCGACCTTGCCGGTCGCGTGGGCGTAGCCCGACGCCGCATGGCCGCCGCCCTGCTCGTGCCGCACCAGGATGTGGCGCAGCTTGGCGGAGTCCATCAACGGGTCGTACAGGGGCAGGATCGCACCGCCGGGGATGCCGAAGACGGTGTCGGCCCCGATCTCCTCGAGCGAGCGGACGATCGACTCGGCGCCCGTGACTTCTTCCGGCCCGACGCGAGGCGCGGCTGCCTCGGGCTCGGTCTTGCCGCCTACCACGCGAGACCGAAGCTCGGTGCGCACCTGGTCACGCGCCTCGGCGCGCGCGGCGATCTGTGCGGGTGTCGGTGTGCCGGTCATACGGTTCTCCTGCCGTCGCGCCCCGTCCGGGGCGAGCGAGCGTTCGTGACAACAAAAAAACCCCGGGTCCTTTGGTGAGAAGGACTGCCAGGGTGAGCGCGCGGACGATGCCTGTGCTGGGCTTAGGCCGCGCGCTCAGGAAGTACTACAAGAATGATCGTCTGCACGTGACGCACGTTACGCCGAATTTTCGGCGATGTCACCCAGCGGGCCGAAGGTCCCACGATCCGAGACACGACGGCGGTCCAGCCGCAGGATTCCGGGCCTCAGCGCACGTCCCGATGCCGGAACACTACCGAGCCGAGCACGGTCAGCACCACCGTGAGGCCCAGCAGCAGGAGCGCGCTGTGCACGAGCGGGACCGCCAGGAGCCCGTCGCCGGACAGGACCGTCCGCGTACCCCGGACCCATGCGTCCGCGCTCGTGAACGGGAACCAGTCCCGGACGCCCGACGCCGCGCTCAGCACCACCTGCTCCTCGAACAGGAACCACGCCACCGCGAGCGCGACCGCCACCCACCAGCGCCGCACCAGCACGCCGAGCGCCGCTCCGCCGACCGCCGCGCACACCGCCAGGGCGAGCACCCGGACGCCGCTCCACGTCATCGCGTACACCAGGTCCGACGGCGGACCGCCGAGCACGCCGGCGCGCGCGTGCACCCAGTACATGCCGGAAGCCAGCAACGCGTAGGCCGCCGCGATCCCTGGCACCACCGCCAGCCCGGCGGCCGCCAGCTTGCTCCAGTACACGCGGCCGCGGCGCGGCTCGACGGTCAGCAGCGCCCGCGTCCCGCCCGACGCCGCCTCGCCCGTCACCAGCAGCACGCCCGCCACGTACGCGAGGAACACCGACGTCATCGCGTAGAACGAGATCTGCCCCTGCTCGATCATCGCCGCGAGCGTCGACGCCTCCGGCGCGAAGGCCGTCAGCACTACCGCCAGCGCGACGTGCGCCAGCATCGCCACCGCTATCCACCGGATCGCCGGGCGCACGCCGAACCGGCGCAGCTCGGCCCACAGCAGACCCATCATCGTCTCCCCTTGGAGCGCTTCTTGCCCCGGCCCTGGCCCGGTCGCTGCTGCCCCGGGTTCTGTCGTCCCTGACCCTGGCGCCGGGCCCGGTCCTGCTGGGGGCCCGGCTGCGGGGTGTCCGGATCCGAGTCCTCGGACTCCCACACGTCTGGTTCGACGTCGTCTGGTTCGACGTCGTCCGGTTCGACGTCGTCCGGTTCGACGTCGTCCAGCTGAAGGTCGTCCAGCTCGCCGGACTCCGAATCAAGCTCGTCCAGCTCGAGGTCGTCCAGCTCGACCTCCTCCGGTTCAGCGTCGTCCGACCCCGACGGGGCCTTGTCGGCCGCCGGCTTCGGCTTTCCGGCCGGAGCGGCCGCCGTCGTCGTTCCCTGGTCGCGACCGCCCGGCTCTACCTGCCCGCCCGAGGTCTCCGCCGCGCGCCGGCTCAGGAGCGCCGTGGCGCCCTTCTTCTGGGCCGCCAGCCGGGCGGCGCGAGCGTCGGCGGCCTCCTGCTTCTTGGCCGCCCTGTCGTTGATCGCCGCCTGCTTCTGCGCGGCCTTGTCGTTGATCTTGGCCTGCTTGTCGTCGATCCGGGCTTGTTTGGTTTCGACCTTGGCCTGTTTCGCGGCCGCCCTGGCATCCGCGGCCGCCTGTTTCGCAGCCGCCTTCGCGTCTGCGGCCGCCTGCTTCTCCGCCGCCTTCGCGTCAGCGGCCGCCTTCCGCTCGGCGAGCCGCGCCTCGGCGGCTGCCTGCTTCTCCGCGACCTTGGCGTCGAACGCGGCCCGCCGCTGCGCGAGCTTCGACTGCTTCGGCGGAGCGTCGGTCTCCGCGGCGGCCGCCGCCTTTACCTCGGTCTTCCCCGCGTTCGCCGGTTTCGCGGCCGACTTTGGCAGGGCCTTCGGAGTGACCTTCGGCGACGCCGCGTTGCCGGCCGGATTCAGCACCGGCTTGGAGGCGGGCTTCGAGACCGGGCTCGGAGCGAGCTTCGCGGCAGGCTTCGCAGCGGGCTTCGGGGCCGGTCCCGGCGCAGCAGCCGCCGCAGCCCGCTCCCCCGCCAATGCGATGCCGCTCACGGCGGGCTTTCCAGCCGACCTCCGGGCTTCCTTCGCGGCAGCTCGCTCCGCGAGCGCCGCCTCCTTCGCGGCAGCCCGCTCCGCGAGGGCCGCCTCCTTGGCCGCGGCCCGGGCGTCGATCGCCGCCTGCTTCGCCGCGGCGTCCTCGGCTGCCTTCTCCGCGGCCGCGGCCTGCTTCGCGGCCGCTTCCTTGTCGGCCTTGCGCTGGTCGGCGGCCTTCTTCCGGTCCGCTGCCTTCCGCTCGGCCGCCTTGCGGGCAGCCCGTTCCTCGGCGCGGCTGAGCGGCTCCGGAGTCGGCGCCACGACCGGACGAAGCCGCCCGACGACGGCCGCCAGATCCTCCCGCTGCGGCACCAGCTCGCTCGCGAAGAGCTTCTGCTTGGCGAGCGCCCGCCCGATGTCGGCGGGCTCGGCGACGTCGTCGACGTGCAGCACGTCGCCGTCGGCCCGGACCTTGAAACCCGCTGTACGCAGGACCGCGGCAGCCTTGCCCGGCTCGTCGATGCCCACCCGGACGCTGACCTTGGCGTCGCCCAGCAGCTCGGCGACGGCGCCCTGCACGAGGACGCGGCCGCCGTCGAGGACGGTTACCGTGTCCGCGATCTGCTGCGCCTCGGTGAGGACGCCGGTCGCGACGAGGACGGTCTTGCCCTGGTCCGCGAGGCGACGCAGCGCCTGGCGGATCTCGCGGGTGCCGACGGCGTCGAGCCCTGCGCTCGGGTCGTCGACGACGAGCAGGTCGGGATCGCGCAGCAGGGCGGCAGCGAGCGCCAGCCGGCGCTCCTCGTCGGCCGAGTAGGTGCCGAAGGCGGCCTTCGCACGGTCGGCCAGGACTACCCGGGTGAGCACCTCGTCGACCCGGGCACGCGGCACGCCGGCCGCGCTCGCGAGGAGGGCCAGGTTGCGGCGGCCGCTCAGCCGGGCCTGGAACCCGGGTTCGCCGACGACGGCGCCGATGCGGCCGGCGAGGTCGGGCAGGCCGTCCGGGACGTGGGTGCCGAAGACCTTCATGGCGCCCCCGTCCGCGCGGGCGAGGCCGGTGAGCAGGCGCAGCGTGGTGGTCTTGCCCGAGCCCGCGAGCCCGAGGAGCGCGTGCACGCCACCGGCCGGAACCCGCAGGTCCAGCCCGTCGACGCCCACGACCCGTCCACGCACCGAGCGGTACGCCTTGCGCAGCCCGAGCGTCTCGATCGCGACGTCGCTCTCCGGGATCACCCGCACAGGGTAGGGCATTCCGGAAAAGCCCCTGTTTCGACGGCTACCAGCTCATCGCGCCGTGCAGCGACGTCGGCGCCGGGTCCACGCCGAGGCGCTCGCGCAGCACCGTGAGGTCGTAGGTGCGTTCCATCGCGAGGTGGCTGATGGCGTACCGCGACAGGCGCGGCTCGCGCCCGGTCCACCGGGCCAGCCGTTCCCCGGCCCAGGCCAGGGCGTTCGCCAGCCGGATCGGGATGCCCACCACCTGCACGGGCCGGAACCGGGCGAACATCAGCAGCTCGATCGTCTCGTCGAGGTCGATGGGCCTGGCGTCGGCCACGTTCGCGACGAGCGGTTTGCCGGCCGCGATCTCGGGCTCGACGTCCGCGTCCAGGGCGGCTCGCACGGCATGGGCCAGGGTCTCCACGTGCGTGAGGTGCTGACGCACCTTCCCGCCGCCCGGGATCGGCAGCCAGGCGCCGATCGCCGCGGACTCGAGCCGCGGCAGCAGGGTCGTGTCCCCCGGTCCGTACACCGCGTGGGGCCGCAGCACGACGACGGGCCCGCGGTCCTCGCGCCCCGCGTCGGCCGCGAGGTAGCGCTCGGCGGCCGCCTTCGTGGAGCCGTACGCGTTGACGTAGCCGTGCGCGGGCGCCTCCGCCTCGGTCGCGGCGACGCTCGGCTTGCGGGGGTCGTACACGCTGCCCGACGAGACGTGCACGAACCGCGCGTCGGGGAAGGTCTCGCGCACGGCACGTGTGCCCTCGACGTTGACCACCCACGCGCGGGCGTGGCTGCCGCCGTCGCCCACGGCCGCGCCGCAGTGCACGACGGCGTCGACGTGCTCGGGCCGGTCCTCCTTGGCCAGCGGGCCGTCCCGCAGGTCCCAGAACTGGTGGGCGACCTGATGGAGGATCTCGCTGGGCAGGCGAGGAACCCGGCGCGAGAACGCGACCACCTCGTGCCCGTGCGCCGCGAGGTCGCGGACCACGGCCCCTCCGACAAAACCTGACGAACCGGTCACAGCCACCTTCATGCGCGCACTGTACCCGTGAGTGGTGAAACCAAGTTGACCAGCGCACGACGGTCCGGTTTCTGCGAGCGGCCGGTGAGCGGCACGTGCGACGCCTCGACGACCAGGTCGGGCAGGGCGCCGTGGTCCAGGACCTGCCCGACCTGGTCCGCGACGGCCCGGGTCAGGTCGGTGTCGGTCCGGACCCGGGGAGCGCCCGCGCCTCCCGGCTCACGTCGAGACCCGCCCTCCGCCGTCACCACGAGGACCACCCGCTCGTCGCCGTCTGGCACGGGGACGCCGACCAGGACGGCGTCGGCCACCCCCGGCAGGTCCCGCAGCCGGGGCTCGAACAAGCCCGGGTAGATGTTCACCGTGCCGCGGATGATCATGTCCCGGTTGCGGCCGACCAGCACGATCCGGCCGTCGGCGTCCTGGTAGGCGAGGTCGCCGGTGCGGTGCTCGGTCGCGCGCGGCTTGCCCGCGTCGAGGTCGGACAGGTAGCCGGCCATCAGGGAGGGCCCGGTCAGCACGAGCTCGCCCACCGCCGGCCCGCCGTCCGAGGTCGTGGACGGGGCCGCCAGGTCGTCGTCCAAGTCGACGACCGCGGTGTCGATCCGGACGCCGATACCGTCGAGCGGGCGGCCGACGAGGTCGCCGGACGCCGCGGCGACGATCTTCTCGTCGGCGTCGGTCATCGCCGCGGGCAGGATCTCGGTGGCGCCGTAGACGGCGAGCCAGCGCGTGCCGGGCAGGATGCGGCGGCCACGTTCGAGCAGCGCTACGGTGACCGGCGCGGCGCCGACCGCCAGCACGGCCGGCCCTACCGCTGGGTCCGCACCGCCGTCCGCGGAAGCCGGGTCGTGCCGCGCCTCCAGGACGTCGAGCAGCGCGGTCACGTCGGCGGGGACCAGGAACGACGAGTCCGCCCCCGCGACGCCGCGCGTGAACGCCTCCGGCGCCTCCTTGGGCGCCTTCGCCGGGATCTCCCAGGTGCCGCCCGCGAGGATCGCCGGGAGCCCCAGGAACATCTGGTCGGTATGCGCCCGTTGACCGGCCTTCAGGTCGCCGACCTGCGCGAACAGGCCCAGCATGCCGCCGAGCGTGCGCGCGGTGTGCACCACTGCCCTGGGGTCCGACGTCGTCCCGGAGGTGAAGACGATCAGCGCCTCCCGGTCCTCCCCCTCCGGAGCCGCCTCGGGCGCCGTCCGCGGTGCTGCCTCGGCTACCGAGCCGGGCGCCGAACCAGGCGCCGAACCAGGCGCCGAACCAGGCGCCGAACCAGGCGCCGAACCGAGCAACGAACCGAGCAGCGAACCGGAGGCCGCGACCCGCCCCGCGAGGCTCGCCACGCGGCGCGCGCCGCGCGGCACTCCCGGGAGCCAGCCGCCGCTGTACAGGTGCCGCACGGGCAGCCGCCCGTAGTCCGGGAGCAGCAGCCCGCGCGACCGGGCGATCCCCCGCAGCGGACCGGACGACGCCGCGTACAGCAGCGCCTCAGTCGCAGCCCAGCGAGGCTTGGCCGCCGCGATCCGCGCCGCGAACAGCTCCGGCGTCGAGCCGGGATCCACGAAGACGACGGCACCGCCCGCGCGCAGGACCGCGAGGCACAGGATCACGCCCTCGGGCCGGGGGCGAATGCTGAACAGCACCCGGTCGCCGGGCGCCATGCCCTGCGCTCGCAGGCCGGCCGCCGTCCGCTCGACCCGCTCGGCGAGGTCGCCAAACGTGACCTCCTCGCGCACCAGCGCCCCATCGCGGCGGCCGAACCGGCTCCCGCCGAACCGGCTCCCGCCGAACCAGCGCAACGCGACGACGTCGGGCGCGTTCCGCGCCACGGCCAGCAGGTCGTCCAGGAAGTTCGTCACGCCGTCTCCTCCGGTGCCCGGCCCCGGCCCGCGTCCGGCAGGCTGCCGCCCCGCGGCCTCGATTCCCGCGGGCCCTCGCCGCGCAGGCTCAGCTCCAGCGACCGGTAGGCCGGGACCAGCACACCGCGTGCGGCACGACGCCGCCCCACGACCGGGACCCGGCCATCCGACGCCGCAGCCGCCAGCGCGTCCAGCACCGCGTCCACCTGCGCCATCGCAAGCGGCATGCCGAGGCAGAAGTGCGGGCCCGCACCGAACCAGAGGTGCCGCACAGCGGGGTCGACGGGCCGGTCGGGATCGAAGCCGCCCGACGCCCGGCAGCAGTTCACGGTGGCGATGACCACGCGATCGCCGGCGGCGACCGGGACGCCGCCCACCGAGGCGGAGGCCCGCACCGAGCGCAGCATCGCCGGCGTCGGCACGGTGACGCGCAGCCCCTCCTCGACGGCCCGACGGCGCAGCTGCGCGTCGTCCGCGAGCAGGCGGGCGGTCCACCCGGTGTCGTGCGCGATCGCGACGAGCCGCGGCACGAACGACTGGATGGTCTCGGTCCCGGTGAGCACGAACGCGCCGACGGCGCCCATCGCCTCGCGCTCCGACAGCCCAAGGTCGCGCATCCGACCGGGCACGGTGGCCGGGTCGCCCGCGCGGTAGGCGGCGCGCGCGGGCGCCGTCAGCCGCTCCAGCACCACCCGCGCCTGCGCCACCTGGGACCGGGTGAGCCCGCGGCGATGCAGCCGCACCATCCCCGTGATCGTCTGCGCGGCGGCCATGGACGAGCGCACGGCGTCGTCCGTCGGCGGCAGCCCGACCATCCCGCAGATCACCGCCCCCGCCTGCGCGGCCACGGCCGCCGCGAGGTCGACGGTCTCCCCCGCGGCAAGCCGCCGGGTGAGCTCCGGCAGCACGCCGCCGCCGTCCGCACCGTCCGCACCGTCCGCGGACACGAGCTCACGCACCGCCCGGGGCGAGAACAGCAGCCCGAGCGTGCGCCGCAGCGCGGCGTGCTCCGCGCCCTCCATGTTGAGCAGCACGGACGGCCCCAGCACGGGCGTCCACAGGTCCGACGGCGCCCCTGGGCCCACCTTCGAGAAGTGGTCCAGGTCGAGCAGCACCTCGCGCGCGATCGCTGCGTCGCTCACCACCACCCCGATACGCGGCACGCGCACGACCGGCCGGTTCCGCGCGGACCGGAGCGCGGGGTAGGCGAGCGGGTGCGCGGCACGCTGGACGTGTTCCTCCCAGAGCACCTCGGGCGAGGCCGCGCCGTCGCCCAGTGCGCCGGCCGCCGGCGGGCGGCGACTGACCACAGCAGCTGCTGCCAAGGCCAGCCTCGTCCTGGCAGCAACTGCTGTGGTCGATCGCCGCCCGGCGAGTTGGACGGCCCTCATCGGATGTCCACCAGCTCGGGGCGGTACCGGTGGTCGGCGTACCAGCCGAGCGTGCGCACCAGGCCCCACGCGTGCACGCGGCGCGTCGAGGCGCGCACCCACACCTCGCGGTGCTCCGCGTACCGCGTTGTCAGCCGCCGCACGGCGTTGACCAGGGCGCGATCCTCGTGCACGTCCTCGATCCGGGTGCGCGGGAACCCGCCCGCCCGCTCGTACAGGGACGCCGTGATCGCCATGTTGCAGCCGGGCGTCATCACGTACGGCCCGAGGTACCCCGCGTCCTGGTTGCCCGGGCGGACCTTGCCGAACGTGCTCGACGCCCACAGCGCGAACGACAGCACGCCCTGCTGGAACCGCGACACCGGCACGTCGTCCGTGCGCGGCACGAGCCTTCCTGCGACCAGCTCGTCGCCCGACGCGAACGCCGCCCGCACCGCGCGCGTCCACCCGGGCGGCGGCAGGCAGTCGGCGTCGGTCCGGGCCAGCAGCTCGGCCCCGAGACTGATGGCGGCCCGCATCCCCGTGTCGGCGGCGGCGCCCGTCCCCTTCTGCGGCTCGGCGACCACCTGCCAGCGCAGCCGACCCCACTCCGCGATCGCCTTGCGCACGACATCGGGCGTGCCGTCGGTGGACGCGTTGTCCACCACCACCAGGTCGAAGTCGTCGTCCTCCTGCGCGTGCAGCGCCTCGAGCGTGCGCAGGATCCCGTGGTCGTGCGCCTCGTTCAGCGCCGGCACGACGACGGCGAGGCGCGGGCGCTGCGCCGTCGTGCCCTCCGGCGTGCCGGGAGCGTCGCTCACCACCGGACCACCATCGCGCCCATGCTGATCCCGCCCGCGAGGCCGAGCAGCAGCACGACGTCGCCCCGCTTCAGGCGGCCCGACTCCAGTGCCGTCACGAGCTGCAGCGGCAGCGTCGCCGAGGCGATGTTGCCGTGATCGGCCACGGTGAGGATCGTGCGGTCGGCCGGCACACCGAGCGCCCGGTGCACGTCCGCGAGGTACGCGACCGCTACCTGGTGCACGGCGACGAGCGCGACGTCGTCCATGGTGACGCCCGCCTGGTCCAGGGCCTGGTCGACCGGGCCCGGCCCGAGCGCGAGGAACGCCTCACGCAGCCGCGACCCGTCGATCTCGAAGTAGGTCCGCTCCGGGTCGCGTGGGTTGACGGTGCCACCACCCGGCAGCATCCCGACGTCCCAGTGCTGCGACTCGGCGGTGAACACCGACGCCAGGATGCCCGAGGGCCGCGTCCCGGGGTCGGTCCCGGGATCGGTCTTAGCACCGGTACGGGGGTCGATCCCGGAATCGGTCCCGGAATCGACCAGGCCCGCGAGCTCAGCGGCCAGGTCGTCCTCGAAGTCGCTGGAGCCTCCGGAGGTGCCCCCGTTCCATGGCGCCGCGCCGGACGGCGGGTCGGTCGCCTCGACGAGCACCGCCGCCCCGGCGTCGGACATCGTGTAGCCGGCCGCGGACATCGCGTACGTGCGGCGGTCGGGCACGTCCCACCGGACCCCGCGCGTCGGCATCTCGCCGGAGGCGACGAGCACCCGGCGGTACCGGCCGGTGCCGATGAGCGCCTCGGCCACCTCGATGCCGTTGAGCACGGAGTTGCAGGCGTTCTTGACGTCCATCACCGGCGCGCGGACGCCCAGCTTGGCCGCGGTGATGTGGCTGGTGGCGGGTTCGACCATGTCCTGGGTGGCGGACGCGAAGATCAGGAGGTCGACGTCCTCGGGTCCCAGGCCCGCGTGGTCCAGGACGGTGCGGGAGGCGGCGACGGCTAGGTCGGAGGCCTGCTGGTCGTCGTCGGCCACATGGACGCGGCGCACACCCGTCAGGCGCGACACCATCGGGATGCGCGGCGCGACGCGCGGGTTCCTGCGGTGCAGGTCGCGCTCCGCCTCGGCCACGTCCCGCGTGCGTTCGGGCAGGTGAACGGCCACTTCGGCGATGCGGGCGACGGGGTGGGGAGCCCGCCGGAGCTGCTGGGACGGCGCAGAGGGCTCGGTGGGTCGGGTGGGTGCCGGGCTCAGCACGGCGGCTGGTTCGGGAAGCACTCGGCACAGGGTAGCGGCACCCCTTATCGCGCACCGATGACAGCTAGACGTATTAACGTCTAGGCATGCGATCGACAGCAGTAGCGCCGAGTCATGACACGCCTGTTGCGCGTTGCTACCGTGGTGCCATGGCCGAGCTCCCCGACTGGATGCGCCCTCCGCGCCCGGAGGGCTGGCTTGCTGAGGACCTGGACAATCTGCCGGACGCTCCCCGCCACACCGAGCTGATCGACGGAGCCCTCGTCTTCATGATGTCCCCTCAACGCAACTGGCACCGCCGTGTCATCAAAGCGCTCGACAATGCCCTCAACGACCAGGCGCCGGAAGGGATCGAGGTCAACAGCGAGATGACGGTCCGCCTGGACAAGCACAACCGGCCGGAGCCGGACGTCATCGCCTCGACCGTGTCGATAGCTCACGACGCGACCTGGTACGAGGCCAAGGACATTGTGCTGGCGGTCGAGGTGGTCTCGCCCGAGTCCGAGCACCGCGACAAGGCAGTCAAGCCGCACAAGTATGCCGAGGCCGGCATCAGCCACTTCTGGCGGGTCGAAGACGAGGACGGCAACGCGTCGACGACGATTCATGTCTACGAGCTCGACGACATGACCAGGACCTACGTCCCGATCGGCATCTTCCGCGACACCCTCAAGGTCGACCTGCCGTTCCCGATCGAGCTGGACGTCCAGGGCCTGTACGGCTGAGCGGCGGGCCGCCGCCGCGCGAGAAGCACCTGCCCATAGTGTGGCGGCTGTGATGCAGACCTTTCCGACCACCCGGCACGAGCTGGGCCTTCTGTACCGCGCTCGGCCTGCGATGGCCGGCCTGCTCCTGGCGGGCACCGCGGCCCAGAGCTGGCCCGTCAAGAGCTCGCCGATCCGCAAGGTGCCGGGCATCGGGTGGGTCACGGCAGACCCTGTGGTGGCCCGCGCGGTCCTGCAGGACCACCGTTCGTTCACGATCCTCGGCGAGGGCGGAGTGGGCGACCTGTGGGCGCAGATCCTCGGCGACTGGGTGCTCGACCTGTTCGACGGCGCCGGCCACCACGACCTGCGATCCCGCACCCGCGAGCTCTTCACGGAGGCCGTCTCCCGCGACCTCGTGCACACCGCGTGGGGCGAGCGGGTCGCCGCCGCTGGCGAGGTGCTGCGCTCGGGCGGCACGCTCGACGTCGCGCACCTCGCCCGGGTCCTGGTGGGACGCATGGTCATCGGCCTGCTGGGCATCCCCCGGCCCGCTGGGCACCGCGGAACCTGGCCGGACGACGAGGGCGCGCTGCAGGTCTTCGAGACCGGTGAGCGCCTGGCCACCGTCGCGCTCAACACCGCGGGGTCGACGACCCTGACGCCGGACCAGGTGGCGACCGCACAGGGCATCGTCGCCGAGCTGACCGCCGGGATCCCCGACGGCTGGCGGAACGCGCCGCCGGACACCCTGCTCGGCCGCTGCCGGGAGCTCGGGCTCGGGCTGACCGAGACCTCCGGCCTGGCCTCCCTGCTCATGGTCGCGGGCACGGAGACCGCCGCGAGCGCCATGGGCCGCACCACCGCGCTGCTGATCGACACGGGCGAGCAGCATCGGATGCTCGCGGCGATGCGGGCGGGCGCGACCGTCCCTCTCGCCGAGGCCGGCAGCGAGGGCACGGGCCCGGGCGCGGGTCGCCTGCTGAACCCGGGCGAGGGCGACCCGGTCGAGAACGTGGTGCGCGAAGGGCTGCGGGTGACGAGCCCGGCCTCCGTGATCGGCCGCGGGGTTGCCGCCGACGTCGAGATCGGCGGCGCACGCCTGCGCGCCGGCGAGCGGATCATGCTGTTGGTCTGGTCGGCGAACGCCGCTGCGGGCCCGTTCCGCGCCGACCGCCCGTACGTGCGGGAGTCCCGCCAGCTCTGGTTCGGCGCCGGCCGGCACCTTTGCCTGGGCGCGGCACTGGCCAGAGCCGAGATCGGCACCCTGCTGCGGATGCTGTGGTCGGAGGACCGGCCGCTGCGCGTCGTCCGACGTCGGGCGGCCCATGGTGTGCTGATCCCGGCCTGGTCGGAGCTACACGTCTCCCAAACCTGACGAGCCTTGGTTGTGGGCGCGACCGTTGCGCCTAGAACGGACGCGTAGTCGCAACGATCGCGCCCACAACCGAACAGCCGGGGTTACCGCCGGGTGGCGCGGTAGATCTCGCGCACCACGTCCTCGATGTCGGGCTCGGTGATCGACAGGTCCAGCACCTCGACCCGCTCGGAGACCGCGGCGAGCACCCGCGCCGCCGTCGTGCGCTGCGGGTCGAAGGCGAGGCGCTGCCGCAGGCCGTCCGACTCGCTGCGCACGTGCTCCGCGCCGTCCAGGTCCACCAGGTCACCGCTCGCCGTGGCGAGGTCCACGACGAGCTCGCGCCGCGCGCCCACGGTGCGGGCCAGCCCGTCGAGCGTGCCGTCGAACGCGAGGCTGCCGTGGTCCACGACGAGGATCCGGTCGCAGAGCCGCTCGACGTCGCCCATGTCGTGCGTGGTGAGCAGCAGCGTCGTGCCGTGCTCGCGCCGCTGCGCCACGAGGAACTCGCGCAGGCGCTGCTTGGACAGCACGTCCAAGCCGATCGTCGGCTCGTCGAGGATCACCAGCTCCGGGCGGTGCAGCAGCGCCGCCGCGACCTCGGCGCGCATGCGCTGCCCCAGGGAGAGCTGCCGCACGGGCGTGCTCAAGAACTCGCCCATCTCGAGCATCTCGACGAGCTCGGCGGTCCGAGTGCGCTCGTCGGCCGCGGGCAGGGAGTGGATCGCCGCCAGGATCGAGAACGACTCCCGCACCGGCAGGTCCCACCACAGCTGCGAGCGCTGCCCGAAGACCACGCCGATCCGGCGCGCGAGCGCGCGGCGCTGCTTCAGCGGGTGCAGCCCGACCGTGGTCACCGCGCCGCTCGTGGGCACCAGGATGCCGACCAGCATCTTGATGGTGGTGGACTTTCCGGCGCCGTTCGCGCCGATGTAGCCCACGGACTCGCCGGCCTCCACGATCAGGTCGAGGCGGTCGACGGCGACGTGCCGGGGTCGCCGGAACCTGTCCTTGCGGTTCGGCCGGCCCGTGAACACCCGGGTCAGGCCCTCGGTCTTGATGACGTTCATCCGCCCGCTCCTCGGTAGTGACGAAGGCCCCAGCGCCAGCACAGCCCCGCGACGACTACCGCCCACAGGGCGGCGATCGGCGCGCACCAGCCCAGCCACGTCGGCAGCCCGGCGAGGCCGGGCATGCCGAGCAGCGTGGACACCGGCAGGTAGGCGGCGAAGGCCACCGGAAAGACAGCGCCGAAGACGACCAGCAGGCCGCGCGGCCACACGTTCGCGGGCTGCGTGGCCGCGTACCGGCCGCCGTACACGAACGCGTTGGTCATCTCGCTGCCGTTGATCAGGAAGAACTGCAGGCCGGCGGCGGTGACGAACTGCGCGGTGAAGATGACGAACCCGCAGACGAGGGCCACCACCAGCAGCCCAACCGTCCCGACGCTCCAGTCGATGTCGTTGAGCACCAGGCCCACGGTGAGCGACGTCGCGCCCACCAGGCAGCGTGCCAGGCGGCGCAGGCTGAGGTCGCTCGTGATGAGTTGCGCCAGCACCGGCTGCGGCCGCAGGAAGAAGACGTCGAGGGTGCCCGCGCGCACGTATACCGGGAGGTTGTCGCAGTGCCCGGCCACGAGGTCGGCCAGGGAGAAGGCGAGGTCGGCCAGTCCGAACACGAGCAGGATCTGGGCGAGCGTGAACCCGCCGATCTGGTCCGTCGCCGAGTACAGCACCCAGACCTCGGAGAACTCGATGAGCCCCACCAGCACTGTGCCCACCAGGTCCATGCGGAAGCTGGCGCGGTAGCTCGCCTGCGAGCGCGCGCGGCTCGCGAGGACCGCCCGATAGGCCCGCAGCCCGTCAGGCAGTGCCCTTTGGCGTCCGAGCCGGCGGTTCCGCTTCGGCTCAGCCACCCTGCACCTCCAGCCTGCGGCGTCCGGCCCTGGTGGTCAGGTGCCCGACGGCGAGCACAACGGCCAGCCAGACCAGCTGCACCCCGAGGTGCTGCCATGCCGCTGCCCCGCTGACCTGCCCGGAGAGCACGTCGATGGGGAACTGCATCATCGAAGGGAAGGGGGTGAGCAGCGCGAGGGTCAGCAGCCAGTCCGGGAACAGGTAGATCGGCGTGAACAGGCCGGTGAAGAACCCGGAGAGCGCCATGTAGAGAACGCTGACGCCGCGGGTCTCCACCAGCCAGAACCCCGAGGTCGCCAGGGCGTACATGGTGGCGTGCGAGACGGTGATGCCGATGACGAGGCTGGCCAGGCCCAGCGCGTACGCGGCAGCGTCGGGTGGCAGCGCCATGCCGGAGACGAGCACACCGATGACCACGCTCGGCAGCCCGCGCGGCAGCAGGGCGAACAGCCCCTTGCCGACGTCCGTCAGGATGTGCGCGGCCTGCACGCTCACCGGCCGCAGGAAGTCGACGGCGACGTCGCCCGACTTGATCCGGGTCTGCAGGTCGCTGCGGCCCGACAGGTTCACCGACCCGAGCATCCCCTGCCCCAGCCAGACGAACGCCGCCATCGTGGCCGCCGTGTACCCCGCCAGCTCGCCGCCGGAGCTCGCCACCGCCGCGCCCATGATCCCGCCCTTGAGCAGGCCGAACGTCGCGTTCGCGACCAGGCCGGCGAGCGTCGCCAGCGGGTAGGCCGACTGTCCGCGGATACCCGCTACGAGGAACCGCCAGTACGGGTTCCGAGCCGGGGACGGGCGTGGGCGCACAAGCGCGAGACCCTACTCGCCGTGCGGCCGGAGTTCACCCTCTTTTACGGATCCGTTCGACGAACGGCGTCGCACGTGCTTGGCCCTGCCCGCACGACGCCGTCGCGCGGCGCTCTCAGAACTCACCCTGCCAGGTGCAGACGCAGGCCTCGTTGCCCTCGGCGTCGGCCAGCACCCACCACGACGGGGCGTACTTGTCCGTGACGAGCCGCCCGCCGGCAGCGACCGCCTCCGCCACCCGCGCCTCGGCCAGGTCGTGCGGCACCCAGACGTCCACGTGGATGCGGTTGCGCTGCTCCCGGTGCTCGTCGGTCTGTTGGAACCAGAACATCGGCTGGCGTCCGTCCCGGTCGAGCAGCCGACCGGCCGCGGTGTTCCCACCGCGGTACGGCTGCGCCTCGTGACCCAGCACCGCCTGCCAGAAGGCCTGGACGGCGGGCCCGACCACGGCGTCGATCGCGATCGCCACCTCGCGCAGCCCGGACACGTCCGCCGCGACGCCGACGTTGCGGGCCGCGGCCGAGATCGCCCGCGCCAGCGCGAGGTCCCGCTCGGACAGCCCGCCGATGTCGTGCGACCAGGTCCGCACCGTCACGCTCCCGTAGCGCAGGTCGACGTCGGGATGGTGGTTGGCCGACTCGGCGAGCTCACCGATGCGGGCGACCAGCACCAGCCCGGTGGCGAACGAACCGGTGGTGAAGCGCGCGAGCGCCGCGTCGTGGAGCACCCGCCAGTCGTCCGTGCCTTCTGCCGCGGTGAACTCGGCAGCGGTGATCGCGTCGCTCATGGGTAGTGCCTTCCCTCGTACGTCCAGTCGTCCGGGTCCCACCACCATGGCACGAGACTCCGACACCCGACAGGCCCTCGCCGTCGCCGCTCGTCAGTGCGTCGCCCGACGGCGGACCCGGCGCGGGTCCGCCGTCGGGCGACGGCGTCAGCCGCGCCGCAGGCGCGCGACGTCCCGCACCGCACCCTTGTCCGCCGACGTCGCCAGGGCCGCGTACGCCTGCAGCGCCGGCGACACGTACCGGTCGCGGGCCACGGGCTGCCACGGCCGCTCGGAGGACTCCATCTTGGCGCGCCGCTCGGCGAGCACCTCGTCCGGCACGTTGATCCGGATCTTGCGGGTGTCGACGTCGATCTCGATCTCGTCGCCGTCCTCGACCAGGCCGATCGTGCCGCCCGCGGCGGCCTCCGGGGAGACATGGCCGACGGAGATGCCGCTGGACCCGCCGGAGAACCGGCCGTCCGTGATCAGGGCGACCACCTTCCCCAGGCCACGACCCTTGATGTACGACGTCGGGTAGAGCATCTCCTGCATGCCCGGCCCGCCGGCGGGACCCTCGTAGCGCACGACCACCACGTGCCCGGGCTCGACCTGCTTGGTCAGGATCTTCTCGACGGCCTCGTCCTGCGACTCGCAGACCAGCGCCTTGCCGACGAAGTGGAACACGTCGGGATCGACGCCCGCCGTCTTGAAGACGGCGCCGTCCTCGGCAAGGTTGCCGCGCAGCACGGCCAGCCCGCCCTCGACGGTGTACGCGTGCTCGATGTCGCGGATGCAGCCGCCCGCGCCGTCCGTGTCGAGCGACTCCCACTGGTTGTTCGTGGAGAACGCCTTGGTGGTGCGCACCCCGCCGGGCGCCGCGTGGAACAGGCCGAGCGCCCGGTCGGTGGCCTTGCCGCCGCGGACGTCCCAGTCGTCGAGCCAGGCGCGCAGCGTGGGCGTGTGCACCGAGGTGACGTCGTGGTCCAGCAGGCCGCCGCGGTCGAGCTCGCCCAGCAGCGCGGGGATGCCGCCCGCCCGGTGGACGTCCTCCATGTGGTAGTCCGGGTGGTTGGGCGCCACCTTGGACAGGCACGGCACCCGGCGGCTGATGTCCTCGATGTCGGCGAGCGTGAAGTCGACCTCGGCCTCCTGGGCGGCGGCGAGGACGTGCAGCACCGTGTTGGTGGAGCCGCCCATGGCCACGTCGAGCGCCATCGCGTTCGCGAACGCCGCCTTGGTGGCGATCCCGCGGGGCGCCGCGGAGTCGTCCTCGTCCTCGTAGTACCGGCGGGCCAGGTCCACGATGGTGCGGCCGGCCTCCAGGAACAGCTCCTTGCGAGCGGCGTGCGTCGCCAGCGTCGAGCCGTTGCCGGGCAGGGACAGGCCCAGCGCCTCGGTGAGGCAGTTCATCGAGTTCGCGGTGAACATGCCGGAGCACGAGCCGCACGTGGGGCACGCGTTCTCCTCGACCAGGCCGAGCGCGGCGTCGTCCACGTTCTCGTCCGCCGAGTAGTTGATCGCGTTGATCAGGTTCAGCGGGGTCTTCGCGACGCCGTTCGCGACGACGGCCTTGCCGGCCTCCATGGGGCCGCCCGACACGAAGATCACCGGGATGTTCAGCCGCAGCGCGGCGTTGAGCATGCCGGGCGTGATCTTGTCGCAGTTGGAGATGCAGACGAGGGCGTCGGCGGTGTGCGCCTGGACCATGTACTCCACGGAGTCCGCGATCAGGTCGCGGCTCGGCAGGGAGTAGAGCATGCCGGCGTGGCCCATCGCGATGCCGTCGTCGACGGCGATGGTGTTGAACTCCTTCGCGACGCCGCCGGCCTCGCGGATGGCCGAGGCCACGAGGTCGCCCATGTCCTTGAGGTGTACGTGCCCCGGTACGAACTGCGTGTACGAGTTCGCGATCGCGATGATCGGCTTCCCGAAGTCCTCGGAACCCATGCCGGTGGCGCGCCAGAGCGCGCGGGCTCCGGCCATGTTGCGGCCGTGGGTGGACGTCCGGGAGCGCAGGGGACGACTCATGACTGTTCAGCTCCTTCGATGCTGGGTGGCCGTGCGCGATGCGGGCGAACGGCCACGTCACGCTACCTCCGGTATCCCGGGACCGACAGCAGGCGTCCACAAGGTGACCCATGGGCCCCTACCTGAATTCGAGCCATGTGCCGTACCGTCATAGCAGGACCCGCAAAGGCGTGGGTTTCCGGCGTGCACGCGACGGGGGTGCTCGAATGCGAGTGACAGAGGCATTGCGGCGTAAGGGTGGCTCGGTCGTCACCATCTCCAGGGACCGGAGCGTGCGTGACCTGCTCGCCCTGCTCGCCGAGCACCGCATCGGTGCAGTGGTGGTGTCCGAAGACGGCGTGAGCGTCGACGGAATCGTGAGCGAGCGCGACGTCGTCCGCCGGCTGCACTCGGACGGTGACGGCATCCTCGACGGCACGGTGGAGGCGATCATGACGACCGCCGTGCACACCTGTGGGCCGGAGGCCACGCTCGACGAGCTGATGCCCGTGATGACCGAGCACCGGGTCCGGCACGTCCCCGTGCTCGTGGACGCCCGGCTGACCGGGATCGTGAGCATCGGTGACGTGGTCAAGCACCGGATCGCCGAGGTACAGGCCGAGCGCGACCAGCTGACGGCCTACATCACCGGGGGCCCGTAGGCCGGGTCTCGGCCCTGCCGGGCGGTCTGCTTGGCGGCATGCGCTGCTCGCGACGCCGGTACTCCCGCGGCGTGACGCCCATCTCCGCAAGGAACTGCCGGTTGAAGTTGGACAGGTTGGTATAGCCCACCTCCTCGCAGATCCTGGCCACCTTCAGGTCGGTCGAGACCAGCAGGCGGCAGGCCTGGGCGATCCGGAGCCGGCGGACCATCTCGGTGAAGCTGAGTCCGCTGGCACGCTTGAAGTGCTTGGAGAACGACGGCTGGGACAGGTAGGCCAGCTCGGCGGCGCGCTGTGCGGTGATGTGTCCTCGCAGATCCTCGAGGATGTAGGCCAGTCCGGTCTCGACGGCGGCCACGCTCTCCCTGCTCGTGGAGTCTGCGATCCAGGTGCTGTTGATGCAGGGTGACTCGCTCTCGGGTGCGTGGGCGAGGAACGCCAGGAGCGTGTAGAGCGCACCGATGCGCGCCGTGCCGGTGCACCGGCCCACCTCCTCGATGAGCTCGGCCGCCCGCCGTCCGGTCTCCCCCAGGAACTCGATGCCCCGCTGGGACAGCTCGAGGAGACCGGCGACCTCCTGGAGCTCGGGGATCACCTCGATGGACTGGTGCAGCCAGTCGGGGTGGAGCTGGATGACGACGTCGCGGTTCACGAGCACTTCACCCGGGTCGAGGTCGCTCATCCAGTCGTGCGGCACTCCGCTGCCGACCATGGCGACGTGGCCCGGTCCGAACCGGCCGATCTGGTCGCCGATGATGAAGCTGCCGTGGCTGGACCGGATCAGGTGCAGCTCGTACTCCGGGTGGCGGTTCCACCGGGCGACGTCCGTCGGATAGTCGTGCTGAACCCATCGGAACGACTGGGTCGGCGGCACGGAGATGACCTCGAGCTCAGCCGGCCGCGAGGTCACGCGTTCCAGCGTGGCGAGCACCTCCGAGGCAGGGTCCGAGACGACCACGAGCAGCCCTTCCCGTTGACGAATCTGGGAATGAAAGTACCAGTATCCGTTCAGTATCGGCGTAGTTTCAACGACGCGAGGCTGCGACCGTCGTATTCCGACCACATCGCACGACCACGGTCGGCCCTGGACCGAGCGCCACTGACGGCCGCCACACCCATCAGCCCAGGTGCCCGAACGGTCAGTGCACCGAGAGTGACAAAGGAGTACTCGTGAAGGCCAGCCCTCGCACGTACATGACCAGCATCGCCCTGGTGGGCTCCCTGCTGGCGACAAGTGCTTGTTCCTCCTCCGGCGGCGCCGGAGAGGAAGCCCACCTCACCATCGCAACGGTCAACAACCCGCAGATGCAGGACATGGAGGAGCTCAGTTCCCACTTCGAGGAGGACAACCCCGGGATCACTGTCGACTTCGTGACCATGGAGGAGGGCGACCTGCGCGCCGCGGTGACCGCCGACGTCGCCTCCGGCGCCGGCCAGTACGACATCGTCACCGTCGGTGCCTACGAGGTTCCGCAGTGGGGCGCGCAGGACTGGCTCCTGGACCTCACCGAGCCCCTCCAGGAGGACGCCGCGTACGACGTCGACGACATCCTGCCTCCGCTTCGTGACGCGCTGTCGGTCGACGGCAAGCAGTACGCCGTGCCGTTCTACGGGGAGTCGTCGATCCTCATGTACAACAAGGAGATGTTCGCCGAGGCGGGCATCGAGATCTCGAACAACCCGACCTGGCAGGAGGTCGCCGAGTACGCGGCCGAGCTGGACACCGACGAGCATGCCGGCATCTGCCTGCGTGGCAAGCCCGGCTGGGGCGATCTCTTCGCACCCCTGACCACGGTGGTGCAGACCTTCGGCGGCAACTGGTACGACGAGAACTGGGACGCCCAGGTCAACTCGCCCGAGTTCGTGGAGGGTGTCGAGTTCTACGTCGACCTCCTCAAGGAGCACGGGGAGTCGGACCCGGTGTCCTACAGCTTCACCGAGTGCCTGAACCTGCTCAGCTCCGGCAAGGTTGCCATGTGGTACGACGCCTCCGTCGCGGCGTCGATTCTCGAGGACCCCGAGGCGTCGGAGGTCGCGGGCCAGATGGGATACACCCACGCGCCGGTCAACAAGACCGAGGAGTCCGGTTGGCTCTGGTCGTGGAACCTCGCGGTGCCGAAGACGACGAAGAACGCCGATGCGGCGACGACCTTCGTGAAGTGGGCGACGAGCAAGGAGTACCACCAGCTCGTCGGCGAGGAACTGGGCTGGACCCGCGTCCCGCCGGGCGCGCGCACGTCCACCTACTCGATCCCCGAGTACAAGGAGGCGGCGGCCGCGTTCGCCCCGATCACTCTCGAGGTGATGGAGAGCGTCGATCCGACGCACCCGGGCGTCGACCCGCAGCCGTACGTCGGGATCCAGTACGTCCCGATCCCGGAGTTCCAGGACGTCGGCAACCAGGTGGCGCAGGGCGTCGCCGACGCGATCGCCGGTCGCACCACGGTCCAGGAAGCCCTCGACAGCGGGCAGGAGATCGCCCAGACCGCCGGCGACAAGCAGAAGTAGTCCGCGACGACGGGCCGATGCTCCCGGGGTCCACGCCGGCCGCGACGTGCCAGGTGGACCCGGGAGCCGGCCGGAGGCTCCATGAGAACCAACCCTGAGACACCAACGCCATCGCGTCCCGCCGTGGCCACCCTTCCCACCCAGGCGCCCCTCGCGATGTGGGGCGGCGCGCCACCGCGCCGAGCCCGAAGGCCCGACACGGGCGGCGCAGCCGCGAAGCAGACGGCCCGGCTCGCCCGGGGCCTGGTCCTGCCCGGCCTGATCTTCACTATCCTGCTGACCCAGATCCCGTTCGTCGTGACGATCGTCTTCTCGTTCCTGCAGTGGAACCAGCTACGTCCGGACGAGATCCGCTTCACCGGCTGGGACAACTACGCCGTGGTCTTCACCGGACCCGACTTCCTCAGGTCCCTCGGTGCAACGGTCACCATCACCGGCTCGGCGGTGCTGCTGTCCCTGTTGCTCGGCCTGTTCCTCGCGGTGCTGCTGGACCGCAAGTTCCGCGGACGCGGCCTGGCCCGCACGCTGGCCATCACTCCGTTCCTGGTGATGCCCGCCGCCGCGGCACTCCTGTGGAAGTGGCTGATGCTCGACTCGAACGTCGGCATGGTCAACTGGTCCCTCGGGCTGTTCGGGATCGACCCGGTGCAGTGGAACACGAACTACCCGTGGGCCACCATCGTCATCGTCCTGGTCTGGCAGTACACGCCGTTCATGATGCTGATCCTGATGGCCGGCCTGCAGAGCCAGGGCCGGGACGTCCTGGAGGCGGCCGCCGTCGACGGCGCCGGACCCGTCCGGGTCTTCTGGTCGCTCACGCTTCCCCACCTCCGCCCCTACGCCGAGATCGCGACCCTCCTCGGATCGATCATGCTGCTGCAGGTCTTCGACCCCATCGCGATCATGACGAAGGGCACCGGCGGGACCAAGACCCTGTCCTACCTGCTGTACGAGCGGGCGTTCATCGGCCTGGACATCGGCCAGGCAGCGGCGTTCGGCGTCATCGCGGTCGTCGTCACCATCGGGTTCGCGATGATCACCCTGCGCAGCGTGTTCTCCATCTTCGTCGAAGGGAAGGTGCGCTGATGCGGGTCTTCAAGGAAAGTCTGGTGACCGGCCTCACGTGGCTGGTGGTGCTGCTCTTCTTCTTCCCGGTCGCCTGGATGGTGTACACGGCCCTCAAGTCGGAGAACGACGCCGCTGCAATCCCCCCGCGATTCGACGCCGCCCTCAGCCTGGACCAGTTCCAGGCCGTGATCGACGAAGGCATCGGGGACTACCTCATCAGCTCGTTCATCGCGAGCCTCGGATCGACAGCGCTGGTGCTCGCACTGGCCATCCCGGTGGCCTACGGGCTGAGCATCCGGCCGATCGTCAAGGTCCGGGACGTGCTGTTCTTCTTCATCTCGACCCGCTTCCTGCCCGCCGCAGCCTCCATCCTGCCGATCTTCATCATCCTGAAGACCATCGGAGCCCTGGACAACATCAACGTGATGCTGCTGCTCTACGCCGCGATGAACCTGCCCATCGCCGTATGGATGATGCGCTCCTTCTTCAGCGAGGTGCCCGAAGAGATCGTCGAGGCCGCGCGCCTGGACGGCGCCAACCTCCGTGCCGAGCTCGCGCGAGTGGTCCTGCCCATCGTGCTGCCCGGCATCGCGGCCGTGGCGCTGATCTGCTTCATCTTCGCGTGGAACGAGTACTTCCTCGCCACCATCCTCACGACCGTCGACGCCCGGACCGTACCGCCGTTCCTGGCCGGCTTCGTCTCCGGCCGCGGACAGTTCCTCGCCATCCTGTCGGCCGCATCGAGCCTCGCCGTCCTGCCGGTCGTGCTCGCCGGCTGGCTCGCCCAGAAGCAGCTGGTCCGCGGCCTGGCCATGGGGGCGGTCAAGTGACGATGCGCCGCGTCGTCGTCGAGCCCGGGGTGGGCGCCCGGCTGGAAGAGGCCGCGATCCCGGTCCCGGGCGCGGGCGAGGTGCTGGTACGCAGCACCCTGGTCGGGATCTGCGGATCCGACACGCACGCCCTCGCAGGCCGTCACCCCTTCCTGACCGGCCCCTACGTGCCGGGTCACGAGGCGACCGGCGCGGTCGTGTCGACAGGGCCGGGTGTCGACGGCGCAGTGCATGCCGGGCAACGGGTGCTGCTCAAGCCGAACGTGGCCTGCGGCACCTGCCTCAACTGCCGGGCGGGCCGCACCAACGCCTGCGAGACTCTCGCCTGGGTCGGCTGCGACCCCTCCGGTGCGCTCCCCGGCGCGATGGCCGGCTGGTTCGTCGCACCCGCGGGCAATCTCTACCCCGTCCCGGACGTCCTGGACGACGAAGCGGCGGCGCTGGTCGAGTGCCTGGCGACTCCCGTGCACGCCGCCCGGATCGCCGGCGACCTCCGCGGGGCGCGGGTGGTCGTCCTCGGAGCCGGGACGATAGGCCTGCTCTGCGTCGTCGCCGCGCTGCACGCCGGTGCTTCCGCCGTGGTCGTGACGGACATGGAGCAGAGCAAGCTCGACCGCGCGGTGCGCGTCGGTGCGGCCGGTGGGGTCCTCGCGACGGCCGGCTGGCTGGCCCACGACGTCCGCGACCTGCTGGGCGGACCGGCCGACGTCGTCTTCGACTGCGTGGCGAACGACCGGTCCCTCGACCAGGCGGTCGGACTGCTGCGCCGGGCCGGAACGCTCCTGGTCGTCGGTGTGCCCCCTCGGCCGGGCGCGGTCAACCTCCCGCTGATCCAGGACTGGGAGCTGCGCGTGCAGGGCTGCGCGGCGTACACCGAGGAGGACATCGTCACGTCCCTCGCCATCGCCGTGGCGGGCGGGCTTCCCGTCGACGAGATCGTGTCGGCCACCTACGGGCTCGACGACGTCGCGGAGGCCTTCACGGCCGCCGGCGCCGACACATCGGGGAAGGTCATGATCTCGACGGCGTGACACCCGGTCCCTCGACGGCGTGCTCGCCGCTCGAACCACCCGCGGAACTTGGAGCAGGGGCAGCGGGTTGAACTACCTGACGTCTGGTTGGTCGGACGAGGTCTGTTCGTGCGTGATCATGGCGGACTGGGCGTGGCGCGGGGTCAGGGGCCTGCGGCGTCGACGGACGACGACGAAGACGGTCGCGCCCAGGACGAGCACGGCGGCCGAGCCGAGAAGGATGGCGACGACGGGCGAAGCGCTGGCCCCTGGAGCGGTGGGGCCGGCGGCGTTCTCGGGCTGGGCATCCGCGCTCGGACCCGCGGACGGCGCCGGGACCGTGAGCAGGACCCGGTCGGCCGCGTAGCTGATCTCGTAGGCAGTGCCACCGATGTCGAGCCGGTCTCCGTCGGCGAGGCCGGCGAACGTCCCGGTGATCTTTCCGCCGGACGTGACGACGGCGAGCTCGCGGGGAAGGCGAGCGCCGTCCTTGTGGCGGATCGTGAGCCTGCCGCCCAGCTCGACGTCGCCGGCGACCGTCAGCGCGGCGCCCGTGCCCACCTGGAGGGTGGAGGTACGCCGAAGGGTCAGGTTGCCGCCCACCGCGGATGCTCCGGCGACTCCGAGCGATCTGCCGACGACGAGGCCCCCGGCGAGCTTCGCGTCCGCGAGCACGAGCGTCCCGTCCGTGACGGCCCAGGGGGCCTGGGCGGTGCTCGTGCCGGAGTAGGTCAGCGTGGCGGCCCCGGCCTTTACCAGGCCGCCCGCTCCCTCGACCTTGCCGGCGTAGGTGGTGTTCTCGGTGCTGGCGACGATCAGCCCGGCGGCGCCGAGGCGGAGGGCGCTTCCCTTGACGCCGCGGAGGTTGTGCACGGTCTGGTCCTCGGCGGCGGTCACGTCGAGCGCCGCGCCAGGTCTCGACAGGTCGAGGCCCGCGGACGACGCGATGCTTCCGCCGGCGAGGACGAGCTCCCCGCTCGACACCGTCGTCGGCCCCGTGTAGGCGATGTCACCCGTGAACGTCACCGACGCCGGACCCGCCTGCTGGAAGGAGCCCGCACCCGTGACCCCGGAGAGCTCGATGGCCTGCTCGGCGTTGCTGACGACGAGCACGCCGTCGTCGACGATCTTGGCGCCCGCCGTGCCGGTGATCAGCCAGGAGTCCTGGCCCGGGCTGCCGCTGCCGAGCCGCAGGGTCGCCCCGTTCTCGATGGTTGTGGTGCCTTCGTAGTTCTGCTGGTCAGCGAAGGTGACGTCGTTCCCCGGCGTGCCGGCGATGGTGACGTCCCCCTGCGCCACGGCGGCCATCGTGTCGTGGTACTGCCCCCCGGAGATGGGCGCGCCCAGGGTGACCGGTCCGTTGTAGTCGAAGATGAGGTGCCCGCGCGCGCGGCGCGTGTACAGGTTGATGTAGATGGTCTCGCGGGTGCCGGGCAGGAAGAACCGGTTGTGGGTGCCGTCGCCCCACTGGACGATCGCGCCCTGGATGTTCACGCCGCGCTTGTTGATGTTCTTGGGGACCGCCCGGTAGTTCAGGTCGGGGTCCGACAGCGAAGGGTCCGTCTCCGAACCCTGGTCGCTCCAGGAGTAGACGCCCGACATGATGACCCGGCTGCCGTCGGGGGCGCCGTAGAAGTTGATGTCGTTGCCCCACTCGCGGGAGAAGATGTCGAACCCCAGGACGGTGTCGTAGGCGTGCGGGGTGTCCACCATGAACGAGCCGTAGTTGACCAGCTTCGCGAGGTTGGGGAGGGACGTCAGGTACTCCCGCCGGCCGACATGCACTCCGGTCCCGTTGACGATGGTGCCCGAGAAAGTGTGGTCCCCGGCCAGGTCGACGCCGTCCCAGATGAACCGCGGCTGGTTCAGCACACCGCCACCGCTGAGGATCCCCGGGTGGTACAGCGCACCGCTGACGGCGACGACGAGCGTGCCGTCGACGTGGTGGTTGAGCGCGTTCCAGGCGAAGTTCGGGTAGTCGTACGGGTAGTGGCCGACGCGCCCCGTCGAGCCGGCGCCGTCACCGTACTGGAGCGTCGCGCCGGCCTCGACCGTGACGGCCGGAGGATCGGGGTCGCGCATCGTGATGGAGGGGTGCCCCGGGATGCCCAGGATCTCCATGCGCTGTCGCTGACGGTCCTCGGGGATCTGGAAGTCACTGTCCGCCGTCAGCACGAGCTTGCCTCGCCCGCGGACGGTCAGGGTGCCGACGCCGGAGAACACGCCGCCGTAGACGACCTCCTCGCCGTCACCGAGCGTGATGACGGCGTCACCCGCCAGCTCGATGTTCTCGTTCGCCCGGACCCTCTCGGTGATGTCCGTTGCCGCCTGGGCCGGCATCCCGGCAGGCAGGACGGTGGCGAACGTCAGCGCGACCACGGCGAGCAGCCGCAGGGGCAGACGGGACGACAGGTGCGGCATGGAGGGATGTTAGCGCTCACTTCGGGTGCCGACGGACGAAAACCCGAAGGTGTTTTGCAGGGCCGCGCCCGCCTCCGCCCGCCGGCAACCGTGTGATCTAGGTCCGCAGCGTCGCTCGGTACTCGTCCTCGAGGATGCTCATCACTATGGCGTCGGCCCAGGCGTCGCCGTCGCGGTAGATGTCCCGCAGGCGGCCCTCCTCACGGAAGCCGAGCGACTCGTACAGGGCCTGGGCACGCGGGTTGATGCTGAGCACGTCGAGGCTCACCCGGTGCAGGTGCGGCCCGGGCTCGTCGTCGACGCCGTCGAACGCGAACCGCAAGACCTCGAGGATGGCCTCCCGGCCGTACCCGCGGCCCCGGTAGTTGGGCAGCAGCTGGAGCCGCAGGTTCGCCGAGCGGACGTCCTCGTCGAGGTCGTTGAGGACGATCTCACCGATCATCTCGTCACTGATCGGCTTGCCCTCCCGCATGGCAGCGGGGCAGATCGCCCAGTCGAAACGGCCGGGCCGGTCGCTGACCGTGCTCGCCCACTCGTCGATCTGGTCGCGCGTGAAGACAGCGGTGGTCCCCGTCAGACGGGTCCCCTCCGGATCCTGGACTGCCTCCCACAGGCGTTCCGCGTCGCGCGCCTCGATGGGCCGCAACCGCATCATCTCGCCGTGCAGGAGGGGTCCGCGGGTCACCTGCCTGGCCTCATGAGCCGAGCCTCACGAGCCGATCCGATCCAGCACCAGCTCCCGGACCCGCTTCGCGTCGGCCTGGCCCCTGGTCGCCTTCATGACGGCGCCGATGATCGCGCCGACCGGCCCCTGGTTGCCACCACGGACCTTCTCGACGATGTCGGGCTGAGCGGCGAGCGCGTCGTCGATGGCGGCGAGCAGCGGGCCGTCGTCGGACACGATCTCCAGGCCGCGAGCCACGACTACCGCCTCCGGGTCGCCCTCTCCGGCGAGCACGCCGTCGAGCACCTGGCGGGCGAGCTTGTCGTTGATCCGGCCCGACTCCACGAGGCCCTGCAGCTGCGCGATCTGCGCCGGGGTGACCGTGAGGTCCTCGAGCGTGACCTCGTCCTGGTTGGCCCGCCGGGCCAGCTCGCCCATCCACCACTTGCGCGCGCCCGCGGCGCTCGTGCCCGCGACGACGGTCGCCTCGATGAGCTCGATGGCGCCCGCGTTGACGACGTCGCGCATCTCGGCGTCGGCGTACCCCCACTCCGTCTGGAGCCGACGGCGGCGCGCGACCGGCAGCTCCGGGAGCGTCGCCCGGATCTCCTCTACCCACTCGCGGCTCGGAGCCACGGGCACCAGGTCGGGCTCGGGGAAGTAGCGGTAGTCCTCGGCGTCCGACTTCACGCGGCCCGACGACGTGGTGCCGTCCTCCTCGTGGAAGTGGCGCGTCTCCTGGATCACCGGCAGGCCGGCGTCGAGCACGCCCGCCTGGCGGGACACCTCGTAGCGGACGGCGCGCTCGACCGAGCGGAACGAGTTCACGTTCTTGGTCTCGGTGCGCGTGCCCAGGGGCGACTCGGGCGTCGGCCGCAGCGACAGGTTCACGTCCGCGCGGACGTTGCCCCGCTCCATGCGGGCCTCGGAGACCCCCAGCGAGCGGAAGATGTCGCGCAGCGTCTGCACGTAGGCCCGGGCCACCTCGGGGGCCCGGTCGCCGACGCCCTCGATGGGCCGTGTCACGATCTCCACGAGCGGGATGCCGGCGCGGTTGTAGTCCACCAGCGAGTACTCGGCGCCCTGGATGCGGCCGGTCGAGCCACCCACGTGGGTGTTCTTGCCGGCGTCCTCTTCCATGTGTGCCCGCTCGATCTCGACGCGGAACACCTCGCCGTCGTCGAGCTCGATGTCGATCCAGCCGTCGTACGCGATGGGCTCGTCGTACTGCGAGGTCTGGAAGTTCTTCGGGACGTCCGGGTAGAAGTAGTTCTTGCGGGCGAACCGGCAGCTCTCGGCGATGTTGCAGTTGAGCGCGAGGCCGATGCGGATCGCGTACTCGACGGCCTTGCCGTTGACCACGGGCAGAGCACCCGGCAGCCCGAGGCTGACCGGGGTCACCTGGGTGTTGGGCTCGCCGCCGTACGCGACCTCGGCCGCGCAGAACATCTTGGTGAGCGTGCCGAGCTCCACGTGCACCTCGATGCCCAGCACCGGGTCGTAGCGGCGGACGGCGTCCTCGTAGGCGACCAGGCTGGTGGCCGTGGCGGTCGACGGTGCGGTCATCGGGCGAGCTCCGTGGTCTTGAGTTCGGGTGCCTTGTTCAGGAGGGGGCCGCCCCAGCCGGACTCGAGGGCCGCCTCGAGGGCAGCGCCCACGCGGTACAGCCGGTCGTCCGCCTTGGCGGGGGCCAGGATCTGGAAGCCGACGGGCAGGCCGTCGTCGGACAGGCCGTTCGGCAGCGACATGCCGGGGACGCCCGCGAGGTTCGCGGGGATGGTCGCGACGTCGTTGAGGTACATCGCCAGCGGGTCGTCGAGCTTCTCGCCGAACTTGAACGCCGTGGTCGGCGCCGTGGGCGAGACCAGCACGTCGGCCTGCTCGAACGCGGCCGCGAAGTCGCGCTGGATCAGCGTGCGAACCTTCTGCGCGCTGCCGTAGTAGGCGTCGTAGTAACCCGCGGACAGGGCATACGTGCCGAGGATGACACGTCGCTTGACCTCGTCGCCGAAACCGGCGCCGCGCGTGGCGCCCATGACGCGCTCCGCGGTGACCGGGCCCTCGGCCGGCTCGACGCGCAGGCCGAAGCGCATGCCGTCGAACTTGGCCAGGTTGCTGGACGCCTCGGCAGGCATGATCAGGTAGTACGCGTCGAGCGCGTAGGTGAAGCTGGGGCACGAGACCTCGACGATCTCGGCGCCGAGCGCGCGCAGCTGGTCGAGCGACTCCTCGAACCGCGCGGACACGCCGGCCTGGTAGCCCTCGCCGGAGAGCTCCTTGACGACGCCGACGCGCAGGCCCTTCAGGTCGCCCTTGGCGCCCTGCTGGGCGGCCGCGACGACGCCGGGCACCGGCTCGTTGATCGACGTCGAGTCGTGCGGGTCGTGACCGCCGATGAGCTCGTGCAGCAGCGCGGCGTCGAGCACCGTGCGGGTCACGGGGCCTGCCTGGTCGAGCGAGGACGCCATAGCGATCAGGCCGTAGCGCGAGACGCCACCGTAGGTGGGCTTCACGCCGACGGTGCCGGTGACGGCGCCGGGCTGGCGGATGGAACCGCCGGTGTCGGTGCCGATCGCCAGGGGCGCCTCGAAGCCGGCCACCGCGGCGGCGGAGCCACCGCCGGACCCACCGGGGATCCGGTCGAGGTCCCACGGGTTCTTGGTGTTGCCGTACGCCGAGTGCTCCGTCGAGGAGCCCATGGCGAACTCGTCCATGTTGGTCTTGCCGAGGATCGGCAGGCCCGCGGCCTTGATGCGCTCCACGAGGGTCGCGTCGTACGGCGGGATCCAGTCCTTGAGGATCTTCGACCCCGCAGTGGTGGGCAGGCCCTTGGTCACCACGACGTCCTTGACCGCGATGGGCACGCCCGCGAGCGGGTGCAGCTCCTCGCCGGCGGCGCGCTTGGCGTCGACCTCGGCGGCCGTCGCCAGCGCCTTGTCGGAGGAGACGTGCAGGAACGCATGCAGGTCGCCGTCGACGGCGGCGATGCGGTCCAGGTGTGCCTGGGTGGCCTCGACGCTGGTGATGTCCTTGTTGCTCAGCGCGGACGCAAGGTCGGACGCGCTGAGCCGGGTGATGTCGTTCGTCATGTCGCTGGTACCCATCTCACTCTTCGCCAAGGATCTGCGGGACGGCGAACCGTCCATTCTCCTGCTGCGGGGCACCGGCCAGCACGTCCTGGACCGGCAGAGCGGCCTCGGGCACGTCGTCTCGGAACACGTTCGTCAGCGGGAGGGGGTGGCTCGTTGCAGGCACGTCTGCGGTGGCGACCTCGCTGACGCGAGCGATGGACTCGACGATCACGTCGAGCTCACCGGCGAGGCGGGAAACCTCGTCCGGTCGCAGGTCGATCCGTGCCAGCGCAGCCACGCGCGCAACCTCGTCACGGGAGATGGTGGACATGGCCGCCAGTCTAGTCGCCGGACGCCGTTCGATCGCCCGGATACCCGCGCGTTCAATGTGAAATCTCTGCAACTCGTGCGGCAACACTTCGGCCCTTCGGACACGCTCTCCGCCGACGGTACCGAACCGCAACCTACCGGTCGTCGCGGACGCCAATCCGCAACCTGCCGGCCGTCCCAGTCGCCGAACCGCAACCTGCCGGCCGTCGCAGACGCCGAGCCGCAACGTGCCGGTCGTCGCAGTGGCCGAGCCGCAGGACGCGCGTCGATCGCCGCCCGTGTGGACCATCAACCTTCGGTCCGATCCCCCGGAGGGCGTGCAACATTCGGTTCGGCCCCCGGGGGACGCGCAACTTTCGGTTCTGCCCGGGGTGTTCTTCTTCGGCCCGGGGTGTCGACAGGCTGCTCACCGGTTTCGGGCACAAGAAAAGAGGCCTTCCTTTCCCGACCATCACTGGTCAGGAAAGAAAGACCTCTTTCCAATGGTTGTCCGGCGGCGTCCTACTCTCCCACCCCGTCTCCAGGGCAGTACCATCGGCGCTGTAGGGCTGAGCTTCCGGGTTCGGAATGGGACC
>NZ_QBUG01000008.1 GCF_003058225.1 Promicromonospora sp. AC04 | reverse complement strand
CCCGCGGCCACCACATCCGACTACCCCAAGCCATCGACACCCCACCACCGACCGACGCCGAAGCCGCCTAACCCCGCCGGGCCCGCCTGACCGGCCGGGCCCGCCTGACCGGCAGGCCCGACAGGCCAAGCAGGCCAAGCAGGCCAAGCAGGCCAAGCAGGCCAAGCAGACTGACCTGACCGACAGCCGAACCTGACTGGCAAGCCAACGGACCGGGCAAGCCAGCAGACCCGGTCACCTGCCGGGCCGGCCACCTGCCGGGCCGGCCCCAGCGGAGGACTGCAAAGCATGCCCGGTCCGCCTTGGCGCGGGCTGAGTGGTAATCGTGGCGGCGCACGGGCGACGGGCAACGGGCAACAGACCGGACCCGAACACCGTCGCGACCCGACCGCCTGGGCGGTCAGCATGCCCCTCCGGACCGTCCTCGACGGCCCCACCGAGGTCAACAACCCGAGTTTGATCTTCTCCAATGCCCTTACGCTGGCGGCTATGGCACCGGATCCCGACCTCGATGCGGGCAGCGGCTTCGACGCCGTAGGCATCGACGACGACACCCGCCTGGTCTACCGGTACGTGCTCGCCCAGGGCACGGTCCGGGTGGAGGACGTCGTCCAGGACGTGCCGCTCGAGCGGACCGACACCGCCGCCATGCTGGCGCGACTGCGGGCCGCCGGGCTCATCAACCGCACGAGCGGCAGCGAGGGCGAGTACACGGCGGTGGACCCCCGGATCGCGCTGCGCGCGCTGGCCGAGCGGACCGAGGCGCACCTCGACCGCATCCGCGCGGCGATCCCGGACCTGGCCGACCTGTTCGAGCAGACCGCCGACACCAGCGAGTCCGGCGGGGGCGTCCACGTGCTCGACGACCCGGCGCTCATCGGCGCCTGGTACACGCGCCTCGAGCACGAGGTGACCGGAGAGTTCATGGCGTTCGACCGGCCGCCGTACGTCCTGGCCGGCGAGAACCCCGTCGAGCCGCTCGTGCTGGAGCGCGGCGTGCTGTGGCGGGCCGTCTACGCCGCCGAGGTCCTGGAGCGGCCGGGCGCCTGGGCAGAGATCCGCTACGCGGCGGCCGCCGGCGAGCAGGCTCGGATCGCGCGGTCGCTGCCCACCAAGCTCGCTATAGCCGACCGGCGGACGGCGCTGGTCAGCTCCACCCTGGACGCCCATCGGCCGACGGCGGTGGTCATCGAGGGCGGCCCGCTCGTCGACCTCCTGTGCGTCGCCTTCGAAGCGGTGTGGGCCGACTCGGTCGAGGTGCCCGCGGCCGACAGCCTGGAGGACGCCGCTCCCCTGGACCGCGGCCCGGGCACGGACGACCGGGCGCTGCTCGCCCTCCTCGGCTCCGGCGCGAAGGACGAGACCATCGCGCGTGAGCTCGGGCTGTCCGAGCGGACGCTGCGGCGGCGCAGCGCGGACCTGCTCCGCCGCCTGGGCGCGGCCAACCGGTTCCAGGCGGGCGTCCAAGCGGTCCGCCGCGGCTGGATCTGACGGACGGCCAGATCTGACGCGCAGCCGGATCTGAGGCGCAGCCGGATCTGACGGGCAGCCGACCGGCCCGATCCGATCCGAGTCCGAGTCCGAGTCCGAGTCCGAGTCCGAGTCCGAGTCCGAGTCCGAGTCGAGCCGGGCCGGGCCTAGCCGAGCCGGGCCGGGCCTAGCCGAGCCGGGCCGGGCGGAGCCGAGCCGGGCGGAGCCGAGCCGGGCGGAGCCGAGCCGGGCGGAGCCGAGCCGGGCGGAGCCGGGCCTAGCCCCCAGGGACGCTTTTCACCCGCCGCTCCGCCAATTTCACCCCGCGAGCAGCCTCCCACATGACAGCCGTGTAAACACTTGCGGCCGGTACCGGCCAGTGGCCGCAACCGGCCAATACCACCATTGCCCATCCGGTCCGACGGCGGATAGACAACCCCTCATGCAACCTCTGTCCTCCGGCCGCCGCTGGGGTGCCCTCGTCACGAGCACCCTCGTCTCAGCCTCCGTGATCCTGTCTCCGGGCGCCGCCGTCGCTGCCCCGGACCCCGTACCCGACCCTGACCCCGTACGGGTCATCATCGAGCTCGACTCCCCCACCGCCGCCGACGTCGTCGGCGAGGAGGAGGTCGCCGCCGCACGCACCGCAACCGGACCCGGCGCCGCGAGGGCGCGCAGCGCCTTCGCCGCCGACTACCGGGCGGCCGTCGACACGGTCGAGGAGGCGCAGGGCGGCGTCACCTCCTGGATCGTCCGCCAGGGCGTGCCCCTCGACGACGCCGAGTCCGTCACGGGCCTGCTCTCCGCAGTGGTCGCCACCGTCGACGCCGACGACCTGGCCACCGTGCGCTCCGCCCCCGGCGTCGCGCGGGTCACCGAGGACGCGCCCGCGCGGATCCTCGGCGAGGCGAACATCCCCGCGACCGGCGCCCCGCAGGTGTGGGAGCGCACCGACGACGCCGGCGTGCCCGTCAAGGGCGACGGTCGCACCGTGGCGATCATCGACACCGGCATCGACTACACGCTCGACGACCTCGGCGGCGGCTTCGGCCCGGGCCACCGCGTGGCCGACGGCTACGACTTCGTCAACGACGACGCCGACCCCATGGACGACCACATGCACGGCACCCACGTCGCGGGGATCGTCGGCGCGGGCGGTGCCAACCTCACCGGCATGGCGCCCGACGTCACGCTCACCGCGTGGAAGGCCATGGACGCGAACGGCGGCGGCACCACCGAGGACCTGCTGCTCGCGCTCGAGGCCGCGACGAACCCGCTGGGCGACTACCCGGCCGACGTCGTGAACATGAGCCTCGGTACGCCCGGCGACGGGACCGACCCGCTGGGCCGCGCCTCCACCGCCGCCACCCAGCAGGGCGTGGTGGTCGTGGCCGCCGCCGGCAACTCCGGGCCCTACGCCCAGAGCGTGAGCTCGCCCGCCGCCGCCGAGGGCGTCATCGCCGTCGGCGCCGACACGACCGGCGTCGCCGACCCGACGCTGACGCTCGACCCGGCCCGGCACGGTGACGAGCCCCGCCCGCTGGACGTCACGCGCTTCCCGCTGTCGGCCAACCCGCCCGCCGAGGGCATCACGGCGCGCCTGGTCGACGTCGGCGACGGCTTCGACGAGGAGGACTACGAGAAGGCGGGCGACGTGCGCGGCGCCATCGTCGTCCTGCAGAGCATGGTGGCCACCCAGCTCGGGCAGGTCCAGGGCCCGCACCTGGCCCAGGCCCTCATGGCGGAGGAGCACGGCGCCGTCGGCGCCCTGCTGTACACGCCGAGCCCCACCGACCCCGCGGGCGACGACGGCGCGGGCCCGCAGGGCGCCGCCAACATCCTCGCCGGCGGCGGCTTCGACCTGCGCCGCGAGAGCCTGGTCATGATGAACATCAGCTCGGCCCAGTACCAGACGTTCAAGTCGGAGGTCCTGGCCGGCACCGTGAGCGGCACCGTCGGCTCGATCGACAAGACGGACACCATCACGAGCTTCAGCTCGCGCGGCCCGAGCGACGCGATGACGCTCAAGCCGGAGATCGTGGCGCCCGGCTACGAGATCATGTCCGACATCCCGGCGGAGTTCGGCGTGGACGGCGACCAGTACCGGATGTCGGGCACCTCGATGGCAGCGCCGCACGTCGCGGGCGCGGCGGCCCTCCTGGCCCAGGCGCGCCCCGAGCTGACCGGCGCACAGCTCCGCGCGTCCCTGATCGGCAGCGCGCAGGAGCTGGAGTCCGATGACGACGGCCTGTCGCCGTCGGGCCAGGGCGCGGGCAAGCTCGACGTCGCCGCCGCCGTCGACCAGCGGGTGACCGCCTCCCCCGACGCCGTCTCCCTGGGGCTGGCCGACATGGGGCCGGAACCGGCCCGCACGCGCACCGTCGTGCTGCGCAACTCCGGTGACCGGGCGGTGACCGTCAGGCTCTCCGTCGAGGAGGCCGAGGGCAGCACCGGCGACGCCGAGCTGTCGACGCGGCGCCTGAGGATTCCCGCCGGCCGGGCCGCCTCGGTCGACCTCACGGTCACCCCCGAGCCCGGCGCCGTCGACGCCGAGACCTCGGGCGTGCTGGTCGGCACGGTGTCGGGCGGCGGCAGCTCGGACGGTGCTAGCTCGGACGGTGCTAGCTCAGCCGGCAGCAGCGTGCGCGTGCCGTACGCGGCCTACGTGCGACCGCTGCAGGTCCAGGCCTCGCCGTCGCTGGCCACCGGCGAGACCGAGGTCTTCGTCCACGCGCCCATGGCGCCCGAGGCGACCCCGACCGTGCGCGCGACGGCCCCCTCCGGGGCCAAGTACACCGCGGCGCTCACCGCCGTCGGCACGAGCCCCGGCTGGTACCGCGGCACGGTGCCGCTCGACGAGCCCGGCACCTACCGGCTCGACGCCAAGGCCACCGTCGCCGGACGCACCCTGACCGGCGCCGGCGGCGTGCAGTCCGAGGGCGCCGACCAGCCGGGTGAGTGGGAGCAGGTCGGCCTGTCGGGCGCGGCCCGGGTGCTGGCCACGTCGCCCACCACGCCGGGCACCGGCCTCGCGATGACCGCCACCGGCGTCCACCCGTTCGTCACCACCGACTACGGCGACACGTGGCAGCGAGTGCGCAGCATGCCCGTCGCCGACGGCTGGGGCATCCCCGTTGCCGACACGGCGACGCCCGGCGGGTTCTACGTCGCCCTCAACGGCGCGTCCGGCCGGGTGGTCCTCGATCCCAGCTACCAGGGCCGCATAGTGCACACCGCGGACGCCGGGGCCACCTGGACCGTCCTGCCGTTCCCGGACGTCGCGGTCCGCGACCTCGTCGCCCACGGCGACGCCCTGGCCGCGGTCACCGACGACGGCCTCTACCTCAGCCAGGACGCCGGGCAGCGGTGGCGCCGCGTCGCCCCCGCCTGGGACGGCCTCGTGTCCGGCACGGCCTTCGCCGGCGACGACCTCCTGATCGCCACCTACGACGGCATCTACCGGATCGCCGACGTCCTGACCGGCGGCAGCGAGGTCACCCAGCCCTACGTCACCGCCGACTACCGCGACCGGCCTCAGGGCGTCGTCGCCGACGGGTCGACGGCGGTCACCGTCCGCGGCGACGGCGTCTCGCTGACCTCGGCCGACGGCGGCGTCACCTGGACCGAGGGCGCCGACACCGGCCAGTCCTACGTCACCGTCACCACGCTGACCGACGGCACCGTGTACGCCTCGGGCCTGTCCTCCTACAGCACGAGCGCCGACGGCGGCGCGACGTGGGAGACCGACCCGCTGCCCGTTCACGGGCCGCTCGCCACCGACGTCGACCACTGGCCCGGCACCCCCGCGGGACAGGTGGTCATGGCGATGGAGGGCGCCGGGTACTACGCCACCGACGACGGCGAGGTGTGGACCAAGACCGGCGTGTCCGGCAGCGACGTCGCCGACGTGCAGGCCGGCACCGACGCCGACGGCGAGCCCGTGCTCCGGGCCGTCGACTTCGAGGGCCTGCACCAGCAGCCGCTCGCCGACCTGGACCCGGACGCACAGGACTGGGGCTCGATCGGTCATGAGGGCTGGATCGGCTTCCAGCTCACGGAGGTGACCCAGTCGCCGCTGGGCGACCGCGACGTCTGGGCGGTCGGCAGCAACGCGATCGGCAGCGGCCGGATCGTCACCGGGACCGCCGGGACCACCGACGCCGACCTCACCCGGGTGGGCCCGACCGGGGGCTTCAGCCCGACGGCGCTCGCCGTGTCCCCGCACGAGGGGCCGGTGCGCGGGAAGGACACCGTGGCCGTGGGCTTCACGTCGCTCGTCGACACGGGCCTGATGGTGTCGCGCGACGGGTTCGACACGTGGACCAGCTACGCCCACGGGATCCTGATCCAGCAGATAGTCGTGGACCCGGCCGACGACCGGCGGCTGTGGCTGGCCACGTCGTCCGGCCTGTACCGGTCGGACGACCTGGGGAAGACGATCACCCGCCTGACCGACGCCGAGGCGCGGTCCGTATGGGTCGACCCCGAGGACACCGACCACGTGGTGGTCGGCGAGCGGCCGGGCATCCGGGTGAGCACGGACGGCGGGGAGACCTTCACGGCCGCCGTCGTGCCGAACACGTCCGCGGCGGTGGACACCTTCGTGGCAGTCGAGGTGCCGGACGGCCCGGCCGCCGGGACACGGCTCCTCGTCGCGGGCGCGGCGCGGTGGAGGCCGTACGGCCTCGCGGCCAACGGCGCCGGGGTCTTCGTCTCGGCCGACGGCGGTGCCACGTGGGAGTCGGCGTCGGGCGGCCTGTCGGCCATGTCGGTCCGCTCCCTGACCGTGAGCCCCGACGGCGCCTGGGTCTACGCGGGTGCGGACGAAGGCGGCGTGCACCGCACCGCCGTCGGCGCGCTCGTGCCGGACGACCTGCTGCCCGCCGCCACCAGCACGCGGATCAAGGCCCCGGCCTCGGTGCGCCCCCTGGAGCCGTTCACGGTGAAGGTGACGGTGTCCGCGGAGGACGCCACGCCGTCGGGTCGGGTGACCATCACCGTCGGTCGCGAGGACGACCGGCACCCGTACGAGCGGACGGTGCGGCTGCGGAACGGCCGCGCCGAGGTACTGGTGCCTCCGCTCGTCCGGCCCGGTGACTACACGGTGACGGCGGCCTACGAGGGGACCGAGGACTTCGCCGGCTCGGAGGCGACCGCGGACCTGGAGGTGAAGCGCCGGTAGCACGCCTCTCGCCGGACCAGAACCGGGGCGAGATGGAACCAGGGCGGAAGCCGGGGTTCTATCTCGCCCCGGTTCTATCGCGGCCTGGGTCCAACTCGGCCCGGCTCCAGCCCGGCCCAGCTCCAGCCCAGCTCCAGCCCGGCCCAGTTCTATCTCGGCAGGCCTGGCTCCGGCACCCGCCAGTGCCTAGCGGTCGGCCATCGCGTTGACCAGCGCCGTCATGCGCTCGGCAGTGCCCTCGTGCTCGCCGAAGTGGACCGCGAGCTGGGCGGCCCCGGCCTCGCGGTAGGCGACGACGTCGTCGGCGACCTGCTCGACCGGCGTGCTCCCGCCCCAGCCGATCCGCAGGGCGGGTTGGACGTCGCGTTCACCGGCCAGCTCGGCAAGCGCCCGGACGCGCTCGGCGAAGGCGCCGGGGTCCGCGGGGATGCCCTGCCAGACGTCGCCGTAGCGGGCGGCCCGGCGGAGCGCGGCGTTGCTGTTCCCGCCGACCATGATCGGCACCCGCCCGTCGGGCACCGGCGCGAACACGCCCTCCTCGTAGGAGAACCGCCTGGCCCGGTACGGCGCCGCGCCGCCCGAGAACAGGTGCTCGAGCAGCGCGAGCGCATCGTCCGTGACGGCGCCGCGATGCGGGTGGTCCGCGCCCACGGCGTCGAACTCCGGCACGTTCCAGCCGACCCCGACGCCGAGGACCACCCGGCCGCCGGAGAGCTGGTGCAGGGTCGCGACCTGCTTGGCGAGCACGAACGGGTCGCGCAGCGGTACGACCAGCACCGACGTACCGAAACGCAGCCGCTCCGTGACCGCGGCCAGGTGCCCGATCGTCACCAGCGGCTCGTACACGCCACCGAACGCGGACCCGTACTCGCCGGGCGGCAGGACGTGGTCGGGCAGCCACGCCGTCGTGTAGCCGAGGTCCTCCGCCGTCCGCGCCAGGTCGACGAGCGTCCGCACCGGCATGGTCGGCGACTCGTCCGGCAGCACTACCTGCAGCTCCATGCCTGACCGAACCGGCGCCCCGCCGTACTCATTCCCGGCACCCGAGGGCGGCATCGTCGGGCACGAGCCGCACCCACTATGCTCCGGCGTTAATGAACAGCGCATTCGAGACGAACAGCGCATTGGACCTGGATGCGGCCCGCAGGGACGCGAGCTCGCACCTTCAGTACTACTGGGAGGCCGCCGAATACGACTCCGTCGAGGAGCTGGAGGACGACGAAGAGGAGATCCGGGCGGCCTATGCCGCCATCCAGGCGGTCGTTCCGGACGACGCCACCAGCGCCGTCGGCCTGACACTCTTGGAGCTCGGCACGCTGCGAGCACATCTGAACGACGAGGTCGGCACGGGCGAGGATCATTTCGAGCACCAGTACGCACCGCCCGCCGGGCTGGACGAGGACGACCAGCTGGGCCGCGACCTGGCGGCCAGGGTCGCACGGGCCGCGGAGCGCGCGCTCGCCCTGCAGAGCGTCTCCAACCTCGTGTGGTTCTCGCGCGCGTGCGCCCTGCACTGGCTGGGCGAGCCTGACGCCGCGGCGGAGGCCTATGGGGAAGCGCTCCGCCTCGATCCTTACGACGACATCGCGAGGGCCCGAGTCGAACAGCTGCGGGACGTCGAGCTCCCCGAGCCGCCGGGCGGGCTCGTCACCCACCATCCCCACGGCTTCTATGTCCTCGAGATGACCCACCTCGTCGGGCACAGCGGGAGCACCAAGGGCTGGGTCTGGCTGCTCACCGATCCGTCCTCCGTCCGCAGCGCCGCCGACGACTACCTCGACGAGTGGCTGGCCCATCGCGGCGCGAGCCTGGACGACGAGTGCGGCGTGTGGACGCACCTTCCCGGCATCGGGCGCGAGGAATCCGGGCTACGTGAGGCGGTTCGCCGGGCCGCTGACGAACGCGCGTCCATCGATTGGTCACTCGTGCCGTTGCCTGACCTCGGCCACGATGCGCTGCCAGTCGGTCAGCCGGTCCGATGGCTCGGCGAGCTGCACTTCTTCGGCGCAACCGAGCACGACGACTGACGGCTCGGCGCGGACTTCTCAACGACGACCCGGCATGGTTGGCTTCGGCCCGTGGAAATCATCGTGACCAGCGTCGTCGCCGTCGTCGGAACACTGCTCGGTTCGCTGGCGACGCACTACTTCCAGCGACGGAACCGGGCGGACGCCGAGCGCTTCGCGCGCAACGAGCGGCTGCGCCAGGAGCGGGTCAGCGCGTACACGACGTTCGGCGGGGCGCTCGTAAATCTGCGCCGCGCCCAGATCGACCGCTGGTTCGCGGAGCACGCGCAGCGCGGTGGAGACCCCGAGTCGCTCCGCTACGAGACCTACCGGTTGCGAACGAGCGCACTCGAGGCGCTCTTCCGGGTCCAGCTCGTGACGGAGTCCAAGGAGCTGATCGCGCTGGGCCAGCAGGCGATCGACGACGTCGACCTCCTGTCGTCGGACCTCCCGGAGGAGGAGCTCTCGCACGCGCGCGACGTGGCCAAGACGAGCATCTTCGGTTTCGTGGAAGCGGCGCGCAAGCACGTCGACGTCGCCTGACGGTCGGATCGCGCCGAGGCAGCCGGAGCAATGCCGTGGTGCCCGTGCGGTAGGGTCCCTGGCCGTGACTGGGGACAGCGGCGTCGATGCCCGATCAGCCAAGAGATCGGCCAAGACAGGACGGCTCCTGGCGGAGCTCGCCGGAGAGGCAGAGACCGTCTCGGCGGACTCCGAGGCCTGGACGGCACGGCGAGGTGGCCCAGCGCGCGAACCGCAGAGCTACTCGTCCTCCTGTTCGGACACAGCCTCGACTTCTATGGGCTCCTCGGTACCGAGGTAGACCGTGAACCCCGCCTCATCGTCACCCTCGTAGGCGACGTCGACCGCCCCGACCACCAGGTCCGGACGGGGCAGGATTCCGTACTCGAACACAGGGTCATAGCCGATGACGGCGCGCACCCGGGCGACGAGCGGCGGAATCCCGATCATGCAGCTGCTCCCGACCGCGAGCGTCGCCGGCTCTGGTTCGATCCGCCACGGAGTGTTCCGCCATGCGTACGCGGTCGGATCCACCGGAAACTCGGCTGTCCCGGGCCACGGATGTGGTGAGACCGGATCACTCCGGTTCCAGGGCCAGTCGATGACGATCCGGCCGGGGCGTGTCCCCACCACCCGGGCATCCGCCGGCTCCGCCGATATCCGGATCGTCATCCCGGGCGCAAGCGAACCTTCTCGCACCTGCTCACCATCCCTCGTGCCAGAAATAGGAGAACGGGGTCTTGTCCGCGAGCCCCCCGAGGGTTCCACCAAACTGCATCCCCGGACCGTTCAGCTGCGGGAAACAAGTATCCCTGCAGATGTTGCGGTTGACCCCGCCGAAACCCACCACTTCGTCCGGGCCCAGCGCGCCCAAGATGGTCTCCTCCGCGTGACCCGCCCCTCCCACAAACGTCTCACCTGGCCGAAGCGTCCCAGGAGGAAGCTGGCCTGTGCCGTTGATCGCCACGCGAGTCGACCACACCCTCGTACTCGTATTGAACACGCCCAGGACCGCCGTGGTCCCGGCCACGTCCGCGTTCGGATAGTCGTTCCGGCTCGCGTTGATCTCAAAAGCCCGGTTCTGGGCAAGTTGTGCGTCTGCCTCGGTCGGGCCGCAGTTGTGGACCAGTACGGCCGCATCACCGGCACCCACGTAGTACGTCGGGTCACGGTCCACCGCGAGGTTGTGCACCACCGCGCGCTTGTGCTCGACCTCGACGCCCGCCACTTGAACCCACGTGCCGGCGCTCGTCTTGAGCCAGTCACCGGACCGAAGGTCGATCGCATCGACCCAGATGCCCTTGTCGGGACTCCAGAACGGGTGCTCGTCCGTGGCAACGACCTTCTGCTTGTCGCCGTCGTTGTCCCGGATCGTCACCGTGACCAGGGTCTTCTCACCCGTGCCGGTGATGGACGCGGTGACCAGGCGGGCGCCCGATCGGTCGCCGGTCTTCTCGTCCCCTGCGAGCACTTCGTCACCAGGTTCAAGATCTTCGATCCGCTTTCGACTCCCGTCTGCCAGCAGAACGAGAGTGCCGGGCAAGAAGCTGTTACACGTGTCCCCCTTGCCCGTTGTGTCAGCCTTCTTCTTGGCGGCGTCAGCTCTCGCCTTTTCCTTCGCTTCTGCCGCCAGCCTCTTGATCTTGGCGGCCGCCGCGGCCTTCGCCTTGGCCGCCTTCTCGGCAGCTGCCCGCGCGGCTTTTGCGGCCGCGGCCTTCGCGGCCTCCGCCGCTTGTTTCGCCTTCTTGGCGCCGGAGAGGATCTGCTTGGCCCACTTCAGCTCGCCGGAGAAGGCCATCACGGCCTTGCCGGCCTTGTAGATGGCCTCGCCGATCTTCGCGGCCTTGAAGATCTTGCCCCAGGGCAGCGCACCGACCACCAACATCACGCACGCACCGAGGTCGCCACCGAGGCAGTTCATGAGGTCAGTGATCCCCAAGAACTCCATGAGGATCTGTCCGCCGGCCTCCAGGATCACGTCCAGCATCGACTTCGACTCGAGCTGCTGCGCCTTCGCGACATCCTCGGCGCTCGGGCCTTCCACCTCCGCGCCCGGATCGTTCGGGTTGGAGGTGGTGCCACCGCCGGTAGGCCCGGCCTCTTCCATCTCGCCCGTCGGGTCGGTGTAGACCATCGGGTTGCCACCGGCATACGTGTACGGCGACGAGCCCATCGGCTGGGCCCCGGCCGGGTCCACCGACGAGAACCGCCCTGTACCCGGGTCATAGTTCCGCGCCCGCATGGCGTAGTTGCCCTCACCCGTGGTCGGGTCGAGGTACGCGCCGGCGAACCGCATCGGGTTCTTCAGCTCGGTCGCCGGTTCGGCATCCTCGGATGCCACATCGTCCGACGCCTCAGCGCCACCCGCGCTCTCCGCTGCCGCACCCCCGGCTTCCTCGGCAACGGCCGCCGCCAGCGTCGTCCCCTGCCGCGGGTTCCCGAACGGGTCGTAGTCGTACCCCTCCTCGACCTGCCCGTCCGGCGACAGCATGTTCGCCACGCCGCCCAGCCAGTCGTGGGTGTACGCGTGCGCCCCGCCCTGCGCCTCCAGCAGTGCCAGCGGCTCGTCCGTCGGCCCGTAGGTGAACGCCTGCCGGCTGGTCACCATCCCGTTCACGTCGGTCACCGTGTCGACGGCGATGTTCTCCAGCGAACCGTTGACGTCCCACGACCAGTGCCGCGTCTTCGCGCCGTTCCCCACCCCCGTGATGGCGTCCAGGCGCATCCGCGTCGCGTCGTACGTGTACCGGGTCAGGACGCCGCCGACCGTCGCCTCGGCCAGCGTGTTGTCCAGGTTGTACTTGAGCCGGTCGTCGCCCGCGCGCGTCTGGTTGCCGCGCACGTCGTACTCGTACTCCTTGCGCTCGACGCCCTCCTTGCCGACCGTGAGCTCCCTGGTCAGCTGGCTCGCGTCGTCGTACGAGTACCGCGTCACGTCGTGGCCCGCCGAGCCCGACCGCTTCTGCTCGGTCCGGTTGCCGAGCAGGTCGTACTCGTAGGAGATCCGGCCCGCGGCCTTGCTCCCCCGGTCGCACTCGTGCGCCGCGTAGCAGGCGTCCGTCACCCGGTTCGCGCCGTCGTACGCGTAGGCGACCCCCTCCGTGACGCCGCCGCGCGTGGTCATCACCTGGGTCGGGTTGCCGACCTCGTCGAGCGTCAGGTCGAACGCGGACACCGGGTCCTGCACGCCGTCCACCGGTTCCCCGGTGCGCTCCGTGCCGATCGAGGTGAGCCGGCCCGCGTCGTCGTACTCCCGCTTCTCGCTCAGGCCCGTGGCGGCCGGCAGCGTGGTCGCCGTCCGGCGCCCGGCGACGTCGTACGCGTACTCCCAGCGCGCGCTGCTGGCGCCCATCGACCCGGCGGACGCCGTCGTGGAGGCGAGCCGCGAGTCGTCGTCGTACGTCGAGGTGATCTTCGTGCCGTCGGGGTAGGTCCGCGCGGTGATGTTGCCGCGCTGGTCGTACCCGTAGGTGAAGGTCTCGGCGTCCTGGTTCGCCTCCTCGCGGACCACCTTCGTGATCTGGTCCTCGTCGTCGTACGTCACCGTGCGCACGCCCAGCGGGTCGCCGTACGACGTCGTCCGGTCCTTGGCGTCGTAGCCGTAGGTGTACTCCGGACCGGCGGACCCGACCTGCTGGCTGGTCAGGCGGCTGCGCAGGTCGTACACCGAGGAGATGGTGCGCTCGGCCCGCTCCGCCTCCGTCAGGTCGTCCAGGTCCTCGTGCCGGTCGGTCGTGATGCTCGAGACCGCGTTCGACTCGGCGTCGAACCTCGTGTGCGTGGTCCGGCCGAGCTGGTCGGTGCTGATCACGGGGCGACCCGCGTCGTCGTAGGTGACGCTCGCGCGCCCGCCCTGCGGGTCGCGGACGCCAACCACACGCCCGTCCCGGTCGTACGAGAGCACCGTCGCGAAGGCCTGCGAGACAGGCGGCAGCTTCGGCGCGTCCGGTTGTCTGACATGGCTGACCTGACCGTCGTCGCGGTAGGCGTAGTAGGTGGTCCCGCCACGCGCGTCCGTGATCTCGGTGGGCCGGTTGGTCGCGTCGTACGCGGTCGACGTCGTATTGCCGAGCGGGTCGATCTCCCGGACCCGGTTCCCCGCCAGGTCGTACTCGTACCGCGTGGTGAACCGCGCCTTGTCGGCGCCCGCGACGTTGCCGCGCGGCTCCGTCACCGCGGCGAGCAGGCCGTCGTCCGTGTACGCGTACGTGGTGATGCCGCCGGTCGGCGAGATCTCCTTGATCTTGTTGCCCGCGGCGTCGAACTCCGTGCGGGTGGTCTTGTTGCCCGCGTCCGTCCGCTCCGTCTGCCGGCCGTTCTTGTCGTACGCCATCTTGGTGGTACGGCCCTTGGTGTCCGTTACCGAGTCGACCTGACCGGTGTTGCTCCGCTCGAAGCTGGAGGTCTTGTTCAGCTCGTTGATCGACGCCGTCGTGCGGTCCAGCGCGTCGACCTTGATGTCCCGGTCCGTGTGCCCGCCGCCCGGGTACGGCATGCGCATCCGGATCGGGTTGTCGTTCGCGTCGTAGAAGTACTCGGTGGTGAAGTCGGCTTTGTTCGCGCCCGGCACGTTGCCGCGCGGCGAGGTCACCGTCTTGACCAGGCCCTTCGCGTCGTACGTGTACGACGTCGTCAGGTCGTCGCCCTTCATCCGCACGCTCTCGGACTCGCGCCGTCCGGCGTCCGTGTACCCGAAGGTCACCACCCGGCCGCCGCCCTCGACCCGCGACTGCAGGCCGTTGTCGAGGTACGTCGTCCTGGTGACGACGCCCTCGGGCGTGATCTCCTCGGCGAGCCGGCCGACGTCGTCGTACACGGTGCGCCAGCCGCGGTGCTTGCCGGGCTCCTCGACCTCGACCACACGGTCCTGCTCGTCGTACTTCGTCTCGGTCGTGTAGTGCCGCCGCTGGCGCGGGTCGGCGGTCCCGCGCGGGTCTGTCTGCGCGACCTGCCGGCCGGTCTTGTCGTAGAAGCTCTCGGTGCGGCGCCCCTCCGGCGAGACGACGGCGAACAGCAGCCCGGCGTTCTCCTCGCCGTCCGGCAGGTACTCGTACCGCGTGACCTTGTCCCGCTGGTCGGTGGTGGAGGTGCGCAGGCCGCGGTCGTCGTAGACGTGCCTGACGTCGTTGCCCTCGGCGTCGACGCTGCGGACCAGCTCGTTGAACTCGTTGTACGTGTTCTTCCAGACGTTCCCGTTGGCGTCCGTGTACTCGATCGGGTTGTTCCGGTCGTCGTACTTCGCCTTCTCGTCGAAGCCCTGCGGCGCCACCGCCTGGGTCGGGTTGCCTTGCGCGTCGAACCGCACCACGTGCTGGAACTGGTTCCCGTTGACCACGAGGTTGCGGTCCAGGCGCCGGTTGTAGCGGTGGTTGTCGGCGTCGCCGGTGCTGCGCTGGCTGTAGAGCAGCACGTTGCCGCGGTAGCCGTCGTAGACCGAGATGTCGTCCGCGTCGGTGGTGCGCGCCTCCTGCTTCCCGGCGTCCCACGCGAAGGACATCTCGGCGCCGACGCCGTCGCGCTGCGTGACCACGCGGCCGCCGATGCCGTACTCGTTGTGCACGGCGACGACCTCGTGCGGGTCGATCACCTGGGCGAGTCGGCCCTCGGCGTCGTACCGGTACTGCCACAGGTTCCCGCGCGCGTCCTTGACCTTGGTGAGCAGGCCGTCGGTGTACTCGAAGCGCACCTGGCGGCGGTCCGGGAGGGCGAGCTTCTTGATCAGCCCGTCCTCGAGGTAGGCGACGGCCGTACGCCCCGAGGCGTCGGTGATCCTGATCTCGTCGCGGTCCTCGTCCCTGCCGCCCCCATCGCCTCGGTCATCGGCCTCGACGTAGGCCAGGCGGACGCCGTCGTCGCGCGGGCTGAGCACGGCGTCGAGCCGGCCGGCCGCCCCGAACCTGTAGGTCACCTGGCTCGGCGTGACCAGCTCCCAGCCGTCGCCGTCCCGCCTCAGGTTCGAGCGCACGCCCGGCGGGCGGGTGTATCCGTCGCCGTCCGGGGTGTAGACCGCCTCGGCGCCGTCCTCGGCGCGCACGATGACGCCGTCGTCCGTCTGCGTGACGCGCATGTCGTACGACCACGCCCAGCCGACGCCGAGCGGGCCCTGCCGGTTGTTCGCCGAGGAGTAGGTGCGCGCGCTCGCGAACGGGATCCCGAACGAGGCCATCTGCATGTCGCGCTCGACCCGCACGAACGCGCCGGTGCCCGTGTTGACGCCCACGCCCCGCTGCGCCTGCCCGACGGCGGTCGGCGCCAGCGCGTTCTCGCACCCGCAGCCCGCCGCCTGGTCGTCCGGGATCCTGGGCGGCAGGATCGTCGCGCGCGGCCGGGACGCGCCCGAGGGCTCCGAGACGACCTCGTCGCCACCCGGCAGCACGGCGGCCACCGTCACGAAGTAGCGCTTGTCCGGGTCGAGCTCCCAGCCGTCGTCGCGCCCGAAGGAACGGCAGAAGTCCGCGTCGCCGCAGAACCGCGGACCCTCCAGCTCCGCGCGGGTCAGCCGCACCGACTCCTGCTCGGTCTGGTCGTCCCCCTCGTACAGCCGCACGACGGCGGCGGTCCAGTCCGGATCGACGTCGCCCTCGTCGAAGTAGAGGACCAGGGAGGTGTCGCCGAGCAGGAAGCCCGGGCGCAGGTCGATGCCGGCGAAGCCGGCGGCCGCCTCCAACGCGCGGGTCTCGGACGTGAGGGTGCGCCACTCGCTCGCGGCGACCTCGGCGGGCTCGCCGCCGGCCGGCACGGCCTCCGGGACCACCGGCGGGCGCTCGTCCTCCGCGTAGGCGGTGGAGCGCCGCACCCCGTCCGGCATCGGCCGGTCGGCGGGCCCTTCGCCCGCCGTGGCCTGCGGGACCGAGGCCGCCTCGGCGGGCTCGTACGGCGCCACCGCGATCAGCAGCGATGCCGAGAACCCGACGGCTATCGCGACCGCCAGCCAGCGCCGTTCCAGCCAGGTGATCGCAAGGTGGTGCGCACGTGCTTCGGACATCGCCAACCCCCGTGTTGGTGTGTTTCCTGAGCAGTTACCCGACAACGAGTGTGATCAGACTGGACGGGGTCCGACAACTGGTTTATCCCGCATTACCGATACGTATGCATTTAGGGGGCGGTAATTGCGCAGGTCAGAGCCCCGCGAGCCCAGCGGAAAACTGGGCGAAATCAGCGCGGCCGGGGTCGCCCTGACATCGCGCGGTGCGCGTTGCGCGCCTCAGTCGCGGGGCACGACGGCGGCCATGGCCCGGTCGATCATGACGCCGAACTTCTCCTTGGCGCCGCCGGCGAACCACGCGTGCTGGGCGGCCACGAGGCACCCGAATGCCGCGCCGACGACGGCACGCGGAGTGGGGTCGTCGTCGGCCCACGGGGTGCCTGTGGTCTCAGCCCGCTCGCGCACGACCAGCTCGGCCGCGCCCTGCATCCGCTCGAGCTTCTCCAGGTAGCGCCCGAGGAGGTCGGGCGTGCCGAAGATGATGCGCTGCATGGGCTCCGCGAACTCGACCTTCCATACGTCGTCGAAGTGCGCGACGAGCAGGTCGAACGAGTGCCGCAGGGAGGTCCAGAGCGGCTCGTCGCCGGGCCGCGAGCGCAGCGCGGCGAGCAGGTCGTCGGCCACGAGGTCCAGCTTGCCGAGGACGATGTCCTCCCGGGTCGCGAAGTACCGGTAGAGGGTTCGGCGGGACATGCCGACGGCCTCGGCGATGTGCCCGATGGTCGTGGCCTCGTACCCGCGCTCGACGAAGAGCCGCTCTGCGGCTTCGGTGATCTCCTTCTGGATCGCTCGCCGCGTGCGTTCCCTGAGTCCGGTGCGTGCCTGGTTCGTGCGTTGGTGGTTCATGCGCTGGTGGTTCATGCGTGCCTGTCCGCGATCCGGTCCATGGTGCGACGAGGTTACACGACGCGCCGTTGTTGACACACTGTGCCACACGTTGCATTCTGTGTCACATGGACACCCCTTCGCCCAAGACCATCGTCATCACCGGCGCCAGCGACGGGATCGGCGCGGCCGCGGCCCGCGCCCTCGCCGCGGCCGGCCACCGCGTCGCCGTCGTCGGACGCTCACCGGAGAAGACCGAGAAGGTCGCCCGCGAGCTGTCCGCGGACCACTTCGTAGCCGACTTCACCAGCCTCGCCGACGTGCGCCGCCTGGCCGCCGAGCTCGACGAGGCCTACCCGCGGATCGACGTCCTGGCCAACAACGCCGGGGGCATCCTCGGTGACCGCACCAAGACCGTCGACGGTTTCGAGCGGACGGTGCAGGTCAACCACCTGGCACCCTTCCTGCTCACCAGCCTGCTGCTGGACAAGCTGCTGGCGAGCCGCGCCGCGGCCATCCAGACGTCGAGCGCGGGGGCGCGGCTCTTCGGCAGGCTCGACGTGGACGACCTCGACCACGACCGGGACTTCACGCCGCACCTCGCCTACGGCACGGCCAAGCTCGAGAACATCCTGTTCACCGTCGAGCTGCACCGCCGCTTCCACGACCAGGGCCTGTCGGCGGCGGCCTTCCACCCCGGCGGCGTCGCGACGAACTTCGGCGCCGAGAGCACCAGCTTCTTCCGGCCGCTCTACCAGAGCCGGATCGGCAAGCTGGTCCTGACAACGCCCGAGAGGGGCGCCGCGCAGCTGGTCCGGTTCGCGCAGACGGAACCGGGCGTCGACTGGCAGTCGGGCGCATACTACGAGGGCGGCCGCATCGCCCGCCGCGTCAACCCCCAGGCGCGCGACGCCGACCTCGCGCGCCGCCTCTGGGAGCGCTCGGCGGAGCTGGTCGGCGTCACTGCGCGCTGAGCCGGCGACTCCCCCAGCTCGCGACGATCTCCCGGCAGGCCGCGACGTCGTCGTCGGCGACGAGCAGCACCAGGTTGCCCACGTGGTCGCTGTACTGGACCAGCACGTTCACCCCGGCGTCGCCCAGCCGCCGCGCCAGCGCGCCGAGCTGGCCCGGTGTCTCCTGGTCCAGCCGGGTCAGGATCACATCGCGCACGGCGGCCGGACCGAGGCCGGCCGCGGTGACCGCCTGGAGCGCGCGGGCGCCGTCGTCGACGAGGTAGTGCGCCACGGCGCGGCCCTGATGGGTGAACACGCCGCCGCCCTCCAGGCTCACGCCGGCCTCGCCCAGGGCCTGCCCCAGGTCCGCCAGGGCGCCGGGGCGGTCGGGCAGAGTGATCTCGAGATCCTGCATGGTGGCGCTCATCCGAACGTCACCGCGGTGGTGACCTCGACGGGCACGGACAGCGAGTTCGCGACGTAGCAGCTGCGGTGGGCCTGTTCGGCCAGCTCCTGTACCAGGCCCTCGTCGGTCCCGGCGGCGACCTGGACGGTCACGGCCAGGCGGATCGCGGTGAGGCGAGCGGGCGACGCCGTCAGGTCCAGGTGGCTGGTGGCCTCGTCGTCGTAGGCCAGCACGTCCGTCCCGGCGCGGGCGGCGGCGCCGAGGAACGACAGCATCTGGCACGACGCCGCCGCCATGACCACAAGCTGCTCGGGGTTGAGCCGGTCGGGGTCGCCACGGAAGCCCGAGTCCGCGCTCAGCTCGACCACGGCGGTCGCGGGCGGCGCGACGGCGACGTGGTCGCGCGAGTAGGAGCGGACGCCGGCGCCGGTGGAACCGGCCCAGTGCAGCCGGGTGACATAGGGGTAGGAGGTCATGGCTGGACCGTAGGCCCGGGACGCTTCGGTGGACGCCGAAATGTCCCCGCCGTACGGTCGGTCGATGAGCCGGGACCGAGACTTCACCGCCGTGGGCAGGGCGCTGTCCACCCCGGCCCGCTCCACGTTCCTGAACCTGCTCATGGACGGCACCAGCCGCCCCGCGGGCGAGCTGGCGCTGGCCGCCGGGGTGAGCGCGTCGACGGCGTCGGAGCACCTGACCGTCCTGGTCGACGCCGGCCTCGTGACCTGCCGGGCCACCGGCCGGCACCGCTACTACTCCCTCGCGGGCCAGGAGGTCGCCACCGCGCTGGAGTCCCTCGGCATGCTCGCCGACGCCGCGCCCGTCTCGGGCTACCGGCGGAGCCGCCGGGCCGAGTACCTGGCCGCCGCGCGGTTCTGCTACGACCACCTCGCGGGACGCCTCGGCATCAGCCTCACGGACGCCTGGGTCCACGCAGGATGGCTCGCCGGCCGCGACGAGCTCGCCCTCACCGACGCCGGCGCCGTCGGCCTACGCGAGCTGGGCGTGGACGTCGACGGCGCCGTCACCGCCCGGCGCGCCACGACGCGCGCGTGCCTGGACTGGACCGAGCGCCGACCGCACCTGGCGGGTGCGCTCGGCTCCGCCGTCGGGACGCGGTTCCTCGACGCCGGATGGGTGACCCGGCACCGGTCCGGCCGAGGCCTGGACGTCACCGAGGCAGGGCGCGAGCTCGTCCGCGAGGCGTGGGGTATCAACCTGGCCGACGCCGGCGCCGCGTGAACTAGCGCTAGGTGAACCGGCGCACGGCGAACCGACGCACGGGAAGACGACGCTCGGGAAGCCGGAGCAGGTCGCCCGTCACTCCCGCCGTCACACCCGCCGTCACTCCGCCAGGCGCGCCCCGCGCCCGGCGCCGCCGCTCCACTGCCGGCGGAACCAGCCCTCCCACGTGTGCCCGCCGAACCGCTCGCCCGCTGCGACGAACTTCTCGAACGAGTGGTAACCCGCGGGCAGCCGCACGCGCCACAGCACGGGCGGCATACCCGGCGTCGGCGCGGGGTCCTTGGCGCGGTAGCGCAGCAGGCGCGGCAGCTCGCCCAGCTCCTCCTCGCGCATCGGCACGATCTCCAGGGCGATGCCCCGCTTGTCGGTCACCCGCAGGACGGCGTAGATCTTGTCCTTGAGCCAGCCGCTCACCTTGGCCTTCAGGTGGTCGACGGGCCCGCCGATGGTCGGCAGCTCCGGCGGCGTCTCGTACGACAGGCCGACCCGCGCCGCCTGGGTCCACCGGATCAGGTCCCACGACCTGCCGTGCCAGAACCAGATGCCCGCGACGTCGATCACGATGCCGCGCGGCCGCGTCACCCGCATGTAGCTGCCGAGGAACAGCAGGCACAGCCCGCCGAACAACAGCCCGAAGAAGCCTGCGATCCCCTTGGCCGCGGGGTCCGGGTCGGTCACGACCGCCTGGACGCACGCCCACGCCAGCGGCCCGGTCAGCACGATGCCGACCAGGAGCGTGATCGCGCCGACCCGCCCGAGGTCCAGCCGGTGCGCGTCCGGGGAGAAGACCGGCTCGGCGCCCGACGTCGGGCCGCCCTGCGCACCATTGCCCTGCGCACCACTGCCTTGCGCACCACTGCCCTGCGCGGCGCCACCATGCGTGGCGCCGCCTGGCGCCTCGCCCATCATGTCCTGGTTTGTCACCCGGGCGATCGTAGCGCCCGGACCGGTCGTGCGGGCGCCGAAGGCTCAGGTCGCGACAGCCCTCGACCGCAGCCGCTCGACCACGGCGACGGCCTCGTCCAGCAGGCTGTCCGGGCAGCCCCAGTAGTCGAAGATCCCGCCGCGCGACGTGTTGCTGCCGCAGACGACGAACACGCCGGTGCCGAGCTCGTGCTTCAGGTGCGAGGCGAGCCACCCGACGAACCCGCTGTTGTCGGCGGCGTGCGGAAAGTGGAACGAGAACAGCCCGAACCGTTCGGCCGCTGCGCTTCGCGCCGTATCCGTCGGCGCGGGAACGAGGCTGCTCCACACGTCCTCGTCCCGCACGACAGCCAGCACCTCGGCGGTCAGTATCGGCGGGACGGCTGATTCTTCGAACTGCCAGAATCCGTCATGGACCACGAACTCGGCCTCGGAGATGACCTCGACCAGCCGTGCCTCGATCTGCTCGGCGCTCTCGGTACTGATGCTCACCATGTGCGGAGGCTAGGCCCCAGAAAGCACGTCGTCGAGGCTTTAGGCGCGGTGCCCGTCCGACCCCGCCGGCGCTTCCCCGAGGGCGCCCTCGGCAGCCGTGGCCTCGAGGAGGTCGGCGAGAGCGCGCAGCTTCTCCGCGACGCGCTCGCCGAGCGGCGTCAGGCCGTACTCCACGCGCGGCGGGATCGTGGTGACGACGTCGCGCGTGACCATGCCGTCCCGTTCGAGCGCCTGCAGCGTCTGGGACAGCATCTTCTCGCTCACACCCTCGACGCGTCGGCGCAGCGCGTTGAACCGATAGCTGCCCTCCCCCAGCGCGAGCAGGGCGAGCGAGGCCCACTTGGACGTGACGACGTCGAAGGCGGCCCGTGACGTGCACCCGCGCGCGAAGACGTCCGCCACCAGCTCCTGCGAGGGCCCGTCGGCCGGGTCGTCGGCCGGCGCGTCGGATTCCGGATCGGCGGATCCCAGCGCGTCGGATTCCAGGTCGGCTGACTCCAGGTCGGTGATGCTCACGGAACCAGAGTACCGCGCACTCTCGGAATGTGGTGTACTTTCGATTCGTTAGTGCTACCCACTGGCAACTGCCCAAGCAATGGAGAGTGTTATGACCACCTACGCCGTCACCGGGGCCACCGGCCAGCTCGGCCGAATCGTCGTCGAGGAGCTCCTGTCCCGCGGTGTCCCCGCCTCGGATCTCGTAGCTATCGTCCGCACGCCCAGCAAGGCCGCCGACCTCGCCGAGCGCGGCGTGCAGGTCCGCGAGGGCGACTACGACCGCCCCGAGACGCTGCCCGCAGCCCTGGCCGGGGTGGACCGCCTGCTGCTGGTCTCCGGCAGCGAGCCGGGCGGGCGCGTCGCCCAGCACACCGCGGTGATCGACGCCGCCAAGGCCGCGGGCGTGGAGCGCATCGCCTACACGGGCATCCTCAAGGCGGGCAACACCTCCAACCCGCTCGCCGGTGAGCACGAGGCCACAGAGGAGGCGCTGCGCGCGTCCGGGATCCCGGTCACCATCCTGCGCAACGGCTGGTACATCGAGAACTACACCCAGCAGCTCGGCCAGTACCTCGAGCGGGGCGAGATCGTCGGCGCCACCGCAGGCGGCAAGGTTTCGGCTGCGGCACGCGCCGACTTCGCCGTCGCAGCCGCGGCGGCGCTTCTCACCGACGACGGCGCCGAGGTCGTCCACGAGCTCGGCGGGTCCGCGTTCGACTTCGACGAGCTCGCTGCGACGATCAGCGACGTCACCGGCACCAAGGTGGCGTACCGCGACCTCTCCGTCCCGGAGTTCGAGGTCGAGCTGCAGCAGGTCGGCCTCGACGCCGGCACGGCCGGTTTCGTCGCCGGGATCGACGCCGCTATCGCCGCCGGCGACCTGGAGACCGACAGCGACGACCTGGCCGGCCTCCTGGGCCGTCCCGCCACCCCGCTCGCCGACGTCGTCCGCTCCGCCCACGCCTGACCGGCTCGCCGGGCTGACTGTCGCTCAGCATGCGGTTACTGCGGGATGGACGCCAGTTTCTGGCAGTAACCGCATGCTGAACCACTCTCAGTACCTGGGGCCGCATCTAGACAGGTAACAGTGGGGCCTCCCTCATCGCGGCGGCGCGTGTTGAATGGGGACCATGCGAGGAGCAATCATTCATGGAACCGGGGACGTCCGCTTCGAGGAGCGGGCCGACCCCGTCATCGTGGAGCCCACGGACGCGGTCATCCGGACCGTCGCCGCCTGCGTGTGCGGCTCGGACCTGTGGCGCTACCGCGGCATCCAGGAGGTCAAGCGGCCGACGCCGATCGGCCACGAGTACGTCGGCGTCGTCGAGCAGGTCGGCGCCGCCGTCACCACCGTCAAGCCGGGCGACTTCGTCGTCGGCGGCTTCCTGCACAGCGACAACACCTGCCCGGTGTGCCGCAAGGGCATGCACGCCAACTGCCAGCACGGGGGCGGCTTCGACGGCTGCCAGGCCGAGAAGATCCGCATCCCGAACGCCGACGGCACGCTGCTCGCCACGCCCGGCGAGCCGGACGCCGACCTGATCCCGAGCATCCTGAGCCTCTCCGACGTGATGTGCACCGGCTGGCACGCGGCGGTCTCCGCCGGCGTCGGGCCGGGTTCGAGCGTCGTGGTGGTGGGCGACGGCGCCGTCGGGCTGAGCGGCGTCCTCGCCGCGGCCGAGCTCGGCGCCACGACGATCATCGCCATGAGCCGGCACCAGTCCCGCCAGAAGGTGGCCCAGGAGTTCGGCGCGACCCATATCGTCGCGGAGCGCGGCGAGGAGGGCCTCGCCAAGGTCCTGGCGCTGACCGAGGGCATCGGCGCCGACGCGGTGCTGGAGTGCGTAGGCACCGAGGAGGCCCGGGCCCAGTCGGTGCAGGTCGCGCGGCCCGGCGGCATGATCGGCCTCGTCGGCGTCCCGCACGGCGACCTGCCCACCGACGCGGTGTTCTGGGGCAACAAGGGCGTCCGCGGCGGCCCCGCGCCGGTCCGCGCCTACCTGCCGCACCTGCTGGACCTGGTGTGGAAGCGCGAGATCGACCCGGGCAAGGTCTTCGACCTCACGCTCCCGCTCGCGGAGGTGGCCGAGGCCTACCGCGCCATGGACGAGCGGCGCGCGATCAAGGTGCTGCTGCAGGCCTGAGCAGCAGAGCCGAGGGTCAGGGAGCCTCGGCCACGGAGCGCAGGTGTGACCCCCACGGCGACAGGGGACCTGGTCCCGCCGGGTGGCCCGCCGGGTGGTCGGTCATGACGCGGTCCCGAGGACCAGCCGCACGACCGACCACCCGCCCTCGGAGCGGACCGAGAGGCCCCCGCGGGTCGCCTCCGCGCACGCACGGGCGATGTCGAGGCCCAGGCCCGTGGACCCCCGGTCGCTCCGCCCGCGCTCGAGCGCCGCGGCCGGGACGCCGGGTCCCTGGTCCTTTACGTCCACGACCACGGCGTCCGCCAACCCGGCGTCGGCCAGCCCGGCGTCGGCCAGCCCGGCGTCGGCCCCGCGAGTGACCTCGACCGCGACCGGCGTGCCCTCGGGTGTATGCGCCACCGCGTTCTCCAGCAGGGCGTCGAGGGCCGCCGCCAGGTCCTCGGCGGCGCAGGCAACCAGGTGCTCGCCGGGCGGGGCCGAGAACGTCGTCGCACGGCCCTGGTCCTCGAGCAGCGCCGACCAGAAACCGAACCGCTCGCGGGCGACGCCGACGACGTCGCACCGCGGCGCCGCACCCTCGCGCTGCGGCCGGCGGGCCGCCCGGATCACCGAGGTCAGCGTGCGCTGCAGGTGGGCGACGTGATCCTCCAGCTCGGCCTTGGCCGGCGAGTCGGGCAGCGCCTCGACGTCGAGCCGGATCGCCGTGAGCGGGGTGCGCAGGCGGTGGGAGAGGTCCGCCGCCGTCTCGCGCTCGAGCTGCAGCAGCCCCTCGATGCGCGCCGCGAGCCCGTTGAGGGCTCCGCCGACCCGGCGGACCTCGGGTGGCCCGTCGTCGGGCACCCGCGCGTCGAGGTCCCCGCGCGCGAGCCGATCGGCCGTGGCGGCCACCGCGGCGAGCGGACGAACGACCCGGCGGGCAAGAAGCACGGCGGCCACCACGACGACGGCGAGCACCCCGAGCGCTGCTGCCCCGACGGCACCGAGCCGCGAGAGGGTCTGGGCGTTCTCGGCGCCGTCGGGCACGAACGCGCACACCGTGACGTCGCCCGACGTCGCCTGCGCCTCGACCGTCACGAGCCGGCCACCGGCCACGTCCTCCGGGGCGTTGCCGGGTGCTCCACCCGGCCCGGGGACGGTCGCGTCCTGCGTGTCGTCCGACACCGTGTCGTCCGACGCTGTGCTGTCCGATGCCGTGCTGTCCGACGCCGTGTCGTCCGACGCCGTGCTGTCCGACGCCGTGTCGTCCGACGCCGTGCTGTCCGACGCCGTGCTGTCCGACGCCGCGCAGTCCGCGTTGTCGGCGCCGACCTCGTCGCCGTCGGGCAGGACGACCGTCACCTGCACGTCGCCCTCGTTTATGCTCGCCACGACGGTCTCGAGCTCGTCCGTGCCATCGGCGCCATCCGTGCCATCCGTGCTGCCCGTGCCATCCGTGCTGCCCGAGCGGCCCGCCGCGGTGTCAGCGACGGACCGCGCGGTGAGCTCGGCGGCCCTGTCGACGTCCTCGCGTGCATCCTGCGCCACGATCAGGGTCACGGGCACCGCCAGCAGGACCAGTACCGCGACGGCGGCGCCCACGCCCAGCGCGAGGATCCGGGTGAGCAGGCTAGGGCTCACGGCCGGCGTCTCGCCGGGTCGACCAGCTTCACTCCGACACCCCTGACGCTGTGCAGGTACCGCGGATCGGCCGCGGTCTCGCCGAGCTTGCGGCGCAGCCAGGACAGGTGGACGTCGACCGTCCGGTCGGCGCCACCCCACGGCAGCTGCCACACCTCGGCGAGCAGCTGCCGCTTGCTCACGACGTCGCCCGCCCGCGTGGCGAGCGCGAGCAGCAGGTCGAACTCCTTGCGGTTCAGGTCCAGCTCGCGGCCGGCGAGCGACACCGAGCGGGCGGGCGGGTCGATCACGAGCTCACCCACCACCACCCGCCGGTCCGCCTCCGGCTCCCCCGCCGCCGCGCTGCGCCTCAGGACCGCGCGGACGCGCGCCAGCGCCTGCGCCGCCGAGAACGGTTTGACGAGGTAGTCGTCCGCGCCCGCGTCGAGGAGCCGGACGACGTCCGCGTCGTCGTCCCGGGCCGTCGCGATGACCACCGGGACGTCGCTCGTGGCCCGGATCATGGTCAGCACGTCGGCTCCGTCGAGGTCGGGCAGGCCGAGGTCGAGCATCACCGCGTCCGGCCGGTGGGCGGCGAGCGCCTTGATGGCTTCGACGGCGGTCCCGACGACGGTGACCGTGGCGCCCTGCTCGGTCAGCCCGCGAGTCAAGGTCGACCGGATGGCCGGATCGTCCTCGACCAGGAGGATCGTTGGCATGTCCGCAGGGTAACCGCTGCTCATGCCCGACTCCCTGTCGTACTCCCTGTCGTACTCCCTGTCGTACTCCCTGTCGTACTCCCGGCCGCACTCCCGGCCGCACTCCCGGCCGCACTCCCGGCGGCACGCCCTTCCGCACTCCCGGCCGCACGCCCGGCCGCACTCCCGGCCGCACGCCCTTCCGCACTCCCGGCCGCACGCCCTTCCGCACTCCCGGCCGCACTCCCTACCTGCCGGCGCGACCATTCGTGCAGGAGCGCGACGGTCGCGAGGGTGGCGAGCCCGACGACGACCACCCACGGGTGCGCCACGGCGGCATCCTCCAGGCCCGCGAACGGGTTGGCCAGCACCCCCAGGCGGTCGAGCGCCCATCCGGTCGCGGCCGCGAGCGCGACGCCCGCACCGACGAGCCGGACGGGTGTGAACCACCGGGTGCGGGACAGGGCGTAGAGCGCCGGGAAGGTCAGCGCGATCGTGACGAGCTGTGCCAGCTCGATCCCGACGTTGAAGGCCAGCAACGCCGTCAGCGACGTCGTGCCCTCGAGGCCCAGGTCGGTGAGGATTCCGGCGAAGGCCAGTCCGTGGATGAGCCCGAACACGGCCGCGATGATCGTCTCCCCGCGCCGCACGAGCGGACGGAACGCGTGCACGGCGGCCACGGCCACGGACACGGCGATGAGGACCTCGACGGGTGCGCTCGGGACCGAGACCCAGCCGAGCGCGGCGGCGATCAGCGTGAGCGAGTGGCCCACGGTGAATGCCGTGGCGATCCGCACCACCGAACCGAGCGCGGCGCCGGGGCGTTTGCCCGCGACCCACCGCCGCCCGGCGACCAGCAGCGGCGCGGGCAGCAGGAGCGCCAGCAGGAAGAGCAGGTGGTCGGCGCCCTCCAGCACGTGGTGGAAGCCGTAGCCGATCATGTCGAACGCGCCCGTGGACGTGCTCTCCGTCGCGGTCGTGACGGCGTCGCCCACGGTGACCGACCCGTCCGACGCGTCGATGGTTCCGGCGAGGTAGATGTCGCCGTCGGCCTCAGTGACGACGACGGTCGCTTCGTGCCCGTCGACGTCGGCCACCACACCGTCGAATCCGAACGTGAAGTCCGCTGTGTCGGCGCCGGCCGGGTCGAGCGTGGCCTCGGCGCTCAGGACGTCGACGCCCTCGATCGACTCGATGGTGAGATCGCCGAACGACTCGGCCCACTCCGCGCCGTCGGCGCCCGTCACGGTCAGGTGCTCGGCGAGGTAGGCGGTGATCTCGTCGGCGGAGCCCTCCAGCGAGCCGGGATCGGACGCGAGGTCCGTCCCCAGTGCCTCGTCGAGCGCGACGAGCGGGACGTCGATCGATGCCGTGACGGCGTCCTCGGCGACGACGACGCTCACCGCCGTGCTGTCGACCGAGTGGGCGCTGGCGGGCGTGGCGAACAGCGTGGCCAGCCCGAGGAGTGTGGCCGGCCCGAGAGCCGCCACCGTCAGCACGGCGGCGGCCCGTCGGGGGAGACTGGTGAGCCGGTTCATGATCGGTCCTCCGGTCGGCCCGGTCAGCCCTCGTAGTTGACGCGCTCGGTGAACGCCTCTTCGAGCTGCTCGGTGTAGTCGGCGGCCTGGTCCTCGGTGATGATGCCGTCGGCGAGCGCCTGGTCGATGACCGGCTGGAAGTCGGCCACGAGTGCATCGATGAGCGTCTGCGGGTCGATGCCGAGCTCGGTCGCTACCGTTGCCAGGTTCTGCCCGGCGTCCATGCGCACGTGCAGCTCGTCGTGGGTGATGCCGAGCACCTCGTCGAGGACGGTCTCGATCGGCTGGTGGCCGCGGTGGATGCCGAGGCCGGCGTCGCCCAGGGCCGTCTCGATCAGCGAGTCGAGGTCGTCGGTCGAGGTCGCGGTGGTCGTCGCGTCGGCGCCGCCGGGGCCGCCCTCGCCACCGGCGGGGGCCCCGGCCGGCGCCTCGCCGGCGGCCGCCTCGCCTGTGGCCTCCTCGGTCGCGTCGGTCGCGTCGGTCTCGGTCTCCGTGTCGGTCTCGGTCTCCGTGTCGGTGTCCGTCTCGGTAGCGGTGTCGGACGCCGTGCTCTCCGTCGTCGTCGAGGTCTCGCTGCTGCCCTCGGCCACGAGAGCCGAGCACGCGGTGAGGGGAAGGAGCAGGCTGAGGGAGGCGATGGCGATGGCCTTGCGGATCTTCATGAGGTCTCCTCGGAGGTGGTGTCTTGCTGGTGACACCACCTTCGAGGCGGACGGCTCAGCGGCACCGCAACGTTCCCTCAAATCGCGGCTAAATGATGCTGGGAAGCTCCCGGGCCCCGCCGGTACGCGGCCGGCGGGCGCGAGCGACGCCGATGAGCATGTCGACGACGACGAATGCGGCGAGCGTCCAGCCCACCAGCGGCAGCCACGAGCCGATCGCCATGGCCCCGGCGAGCACGGCGGCGATGCCCCACCACGGCGCTCCGCGCAGCACGCCGCGCCGGGGTGGGGTACCGGCCAGGGCGCGGGGCTCGCGGGTGGGGCGCCGCTTCCACCACATGAGGTAGCCGAGCACGACCATCCCCGCGATCCCGCCCGCGACCAGGAACAGGACGATCTGGTTGGGCAGCCCGAACAGGGAGCCCATGTGGGCGTCGATACCCCAGCGGGTGAGCTTCGCGGCGAGCGGGAACTCCGCGAAGTCGGTGCGGTCGACCACCCGCAGGGTATCGCCGTCGATGGCCACCGCGTCGACCTCGGTCGGGTAGCTGCGCTGGATCTCCTGCACCACCCATGCGGTGCCGGGCTCCGCCGGCGGCGTGATCTCGACGAGGCCGGTATTGACGTTGGCGCGCTGCGCCGTGGCGAGAACGGCGTCGAACCGTTCGGCCCAGGCAGCCGGGTCCGCCGCTCCCCCGGCCGGTGCACCAGATCCGTGGTGGGCATGCTCGCCGACGGCGGCGGCCGCGCCTGGAGCGTCGGCGTCCCCGCCGTCGGCCCCTGCGCTCGGCGATCCCGCACCGGCAGATCCAGCGAGGCTCGGGTCGACGGCGGGCGTCTCCCAGTCGAGCGCCGCGCGCAGGTCACCCACCCTGTCCCCGGCGTACTGCGACCAGCTGATACCCGTCGCCGAGAGGAACACCGCGCCGAGGAACACCCAGATGCCGACCGAGGTGTGCCAGGTGAACAGCCGCCGGTACCCGCTGCCGTTCCGGCCCGGCCGCACCAGGTCCCTCATCATGGAGCTCTTGGTACGGGCCCTCCGGATGCGGCGAACCCAGAGGCCTAGGCCGGCGAGGGCGACGATGGTGAGCCACGACGCGGCGAGCTCGCTGTAGACGCGGCCGACGTCCCCCAGATGCAGATCGCCGTGCAGGTTGGAGACCCAGTTGCGGAGCGGGAGCGCTCCGCTGGTGCCGTACACGGTCAGGTCGCCGCGGACCTCACCGGTGCCCGGGTCGACGAACACCGCGCGGGACTCGCCGTCGCCGAGGCCCTCCCCGGTGAACATGATCCGGGTCGTGTCGCCCGGTTCGGGCGCGGGGCGTACGGCCGACGGCGTCGCGCCGCCGTCGCCGATGTAGTTCTGGGCGATCGCCGTCTGCTCGGCGAGGGTCAGCTGCGTGCCCGTTGCGGGGACGTGCAGCTCGTGCCGGTAGAGGACCTGCTCGATCGCCGGGGTGAGGGCATAGAGGGCGCCGCTGATCGCGGCCGCGAGGATGAACGGGCCGACGAGGATGCCCGCGTAGAAGTGCAGCCGCAGGAGCAGCTGTCCGAACCAGCCGGAACGCCGGTCAGGTCCGGGGTGGTTCCGGTGCTGAAGCTGCTGGTGGTGCTCGCGCTCGCTTGCGGGCGCGGCAACAAGGGTGTTGGTCATGTATGGGTTGCTTTCGGGTCGTCAGGGCAGCACCGATGCCGCCGGCCCGGGCGCGTCCGGGCAGGACGGCGGGCACGGCGGAGCCGGTGGGTGGATGAGATAGGTCAGGCCGCGTACGCGCGGGGCGGCCCGCGACGCCGCAACGGCGACCTCTCGAGACGAGACGAGAAGGAACCCGTGAACCGGTCGAGCGCCGGAACGCGCACGAGGGGACAGGGCAGGACGACGCTCGCAGGGATCGCGAAGCGGCGGCGCAGCCACTCGGCCAGCTGCCCGGCGAGCTCGCGTAGACGGAGCAGCACACGCTCGCCGCTGTACAGGGCGGCGACCGTCGCCGCCACGGCGACACCGTGCCAGAGCCACATCGCCGGGCCCGCCTGGAGCATCTCCGCCAGGCTCGTCGAAGACCCTGCCGACAGCCCTGCCGACAGCCCTGCCAGCAGCCCTGCCGACAACCCGTCCGACAACCCGTCCGACAACCCGTCCGACATTCCTGCCGACGATCCCGCAGGTGACCCCGCCGAGAGCCGCGCGAACGGCGACACCGTCGCCGGGCCGCCCGGCACGCCGTGGCCCAGGTGCGCGCCCGCAGCCCCGGCCCCGGCCCCGGTCCCGGTCCCGGTCCCGGTCCCGCCCCCGGCCGCCGCCGGCGTGCCCAGCACGAACAGCGCGTGGAACAGGACCTGGCTCAGCGCGACGGACACCGCCGTCCGCCACAGCGACAGGCGGCGGCCGGCGAGCACCGTGCACACGGCCAGCGACAGCGCCAACGGGACGACGATGCCCAGCCACCCGGGGACCGCACCGCCTCCGGCGACGTGGGTCAGCAGCGCGGCCGACGTCGCCACCGATGCCGCGACGGGACCCCGCGCGTTGCGGGGGCGTCGGGACGGGTGCACGCCCCATTCATACCGGAGCTACCCCTGCTCGCGCCCGTCGAGCGCCCCGCGCACCTCGCGCACTATGCGCGCCATCGCCTCCTCGGCGGCGTCCGCGTCGCCCGTGGCGACCGCCCGCGCGACCGCCTCGTGCGCGTCGAGAGCCTCCGGCACGGGGTGGGCAGGCATGAGGCCGAGGTGGATGCGCCCGGAGATGACGACGGCGACGACGTCGGCGAGCGCGCTGAACAGCTCGTTCCCGCTGGACCGCAGGAGGAGCTCGTGCATCCGGATGTCGAGCGCCAGGAACTCCTCGCGGTCGCCCTCGCCCGCCTCGCCCAGCTTGCGCAGCCGGCGTGCGGTCGCGACCAGCTCGTCGCGGACGGCCGCCGTCGCGCCCCGCGCGGCGCCGGCCGCGGCGAGCGGCTCGACCGCCTGGCGCAGCTCGGTCAGCGAGCGCAGCTGCGAGGTGCGCCCGGGACCGTCCAGCCGCCACGCGATAACCCGGGGATCGAGCACGTTCCACGCCGCGTGGGGAAGCACGACGATCCCGACGCGCGGGCCGGAGCGGACCAACCCGAGCCCTTCGAGCAGGCGCATCGCCTCGCGCGCGACGGTGCGGGACACGCCGAACTCGGTTCCGATCCCGTCGAGCGTCAGCACCGCCCCGGCGGGCAGCTCGCCGCCGGTGATGCGTCGGCCCAGGGCCTCGAGAACGGGGCTGTGCAGCACTGGGGGCATCCTCCTAGCGTAGTTTGCGCCGTTGTCACCAGTTGATCGGCGCACTATTGGTGACATTAATCACGCCGTAATGGTGTCATCAATGGGTGAGGATGGGTACATGGACGCAGACGTCACCGAGACAGAGATGTTCTCGACCCAGACAAGCAGCAGCGGGACAGGCAGCAGCGGGACGGACCGCAGACCCCGGGCGATCGTCGTGATGGGCGTGGCCGGGTCGGGCAAGACGACGGTCGCCGCCCTCCTGGCCGGCCGGCTCGGCGCATCGTTCGCCGAGGGCGACGACTTCCACTCGCCGGCGAACGTCGCCAAGATGGCCGCCGGCCACCCGCTGGACGACGAGGACCGCTGGCCGTGGCTGCGCGGGATCCGGGACTGGTTCGCCAAGGAGCTCAACGAGGGGCGCAGCGCGGTGGTGCCGTGCAGCGCGCTCCGGCACAGCTACCGCGACCTGCTGGAGACGGCGGGCGACGTGCGGTTCGTGCATCTCACCGGCTCCTACGACCTGCTGCGCGAGCGCATCCAGGGCCGCGCCGGGCACTTCATGAAGCCGGAGATGCTCGACAGCCAGCTCGCCGCTCTGGAGCCGCTGGAGGACGACGAGCCCGGGTTCGCCGTCGACATCACGCCGCGGCCGGACCAGATAGTCGACGAGATCCTGCACCGGCTCGACGAGCCTGCCGGCACGAACCTGACCAGTGCCAACCCGACCGGCGCCGCCGTGACCAAGACCGAGCCCACCACAGAGCCTGAGGACCACTGATGCTCCACGCCACCAGCCTGCTCGCCCAGGGCGCCGCCGCCGCGGCCGCCCTCCCCCAGGCGGCCGCCGACCCCGGCCCGACCGCCTCCACCCCGCAGCTCGTCCTCGCGGCGATCATCGGTATCGCCGTCATCGTCGGGCTCATCGTGTGGCTCAAGATGCACCCGTTCCTGGCGCTCGTGCTCGGGTCCGGCGTGCTCGCGATCGTGGCCGGGACCGGCCTCACCGACGCGTTCACCAGCTTCTCCACGGGCCTCGGCACCACCGTCGCGGGCGTCGGCGTGCTCATCGCGCTCGGCGCGATCATCGGCAAGCTGCTCATCGACTCCGGCGGCGCCGACAGCATCGTCGACACCATCCTCGACAAGACTCCGGCGAAGCGACTGCCCTGGGCCATGGCGCTCATCGCGTTCGTGGTCGGCATCCCCCTGTTCTTCGAGGTCGGCGTCGTCCTGCTGATCCCGGTCGTGATGATCGTCGCGCGGCGCATGCGCGTGAACCCGATCCTGGTCGGCATCCCGGCGCTCGCGGGCCTCTCCGCGCTGCACGGCCTGGTCCCGCCGCACCCGGGGCCGCTGCTCGCCATCGACGCCCTCGGCGCCGACCTGGGCCTCACGCTCGGGCTCGGGCTCCTGGTCGCGATCCCGACGGTGATCGTCGCCGGCCCGCTGCTCGCTATCCCGCTCACCCGCTGGGTGCGGCTCGAGCCGCCCGTCACCGTCCTGGGCATGTCCGACGGCGGTGCGGGTACCCCGGCCGACGGCGGCACCGCACCGAACGGCACTGCACCCAACGGCACCACACCGAACGGCACTGCAGTGAACGGCACCGCACCGAACGGCACCACGCCGAACGCGACGGCCACGGCGACCGTCACCGCGCCGTCCGCCACAGCCGGGCTGCGCAAGCCCTCGTTCGGTGTCTCGGTCCTGGTCGTGCTGCTCCCGGTGATCCTGATGCTGGCGCGGTCCGTGATCGAGATCGCCGGCGCGACCGAGACCGGCTACGGAACCGTGCTGGAGTTCCTCGGCACGCCGCTGGTCGCGCTGCTCATCACGTCGCTGGTCGCGCTGGTCGCCTTCGGCTCCGCCGTCGGCCGCACGCGCCAGCAGATCGGCGACCTGGTCGGCTCCTCCTTCGCGCCGATCGCCGGGATCCTGCTCATCGTCGGCGCCGGCGGCGGCTTCAAGCAGACGCTCGTGGACTCCGGCGTCGGCGAGGTCATCGCGTCCGGCATCGCCGACGCCGGCATCACGCCGCTGCTCGCCGGCTGGATGGTGGCCGCGCTCATCCGGATCGCCACCGGGTCGGCCACCGTTGCGACGATCACTGCCGCGGGCATCATGGCGCCCCTGGCCGTGGGCCTCGAGCCCACCCACGCCGCGCTGCTCGTGCTCGCGATCGGCGCGGGGTCGGTGTTCCTCTCCCACGTGAACGACGCCGGGTTCTGGCTCGTCAAGGAGTACTTCGGCATGACCGTCGGCCAGACGTTCAAGACCTGGTCGCTGATGGAGTCGGTGCTCTCCGTGGTGGCCCTGGTCGTGGTCCTGGTCCTGGGAGCCTTCGTCTAGTAGGTCTTCGACCAGGAACGCCATACCCACCCGAGGGGGTAACGCTGAGCGAGCACTGCTCGCTCGGCGTTACCCCCTCAGCGCTACCCCCTCGGCGTCACCGGGTCGTCGTCACCAGGTGATGCGCGAGTCCGCCTTCGGCCCCCGGAAGACCCACTCCTGAGTCTGGTTCAGCAGGCTCGAGAGCGCCATGATGCAGCGGTTCATGGACTCCTGGAGCCTGCTGAACGAACCTCAGCAGCGGCCGCTCCGGCGGTCGGCTGCGCAGGCAGGTCAGTGGTTCTCGACCAGGCGCAGGAGGAGGCGGGCGAGCTGGAACCGCGCCCGGCCGTGCAGGGACCGCGGGTCGTAGCCGAGCTCGGTCGTCAGGGTGTCGTGGCGTGCCTGGAGCGTCGAGTGGTGCATGCCGAGCGACGTCGCGGCCGCGCGCACACTCTCCGAGCCGGCGAGCTCGTCGAGCACCGCGCGGGTCCGGGCGTCGAGCCGCGCGAGCGCGACGACGTCCGGCTGCTGCGCGGCGACGGGTTCGAGCGCGCTGACGGCGGCGAGGACTACGCCGAGGTCGGCAGCGTCTATGACGGCTTCGCTCCCGGAGCTTCTCCCGGTATGGCTCCGAGCATCGCTCCCGGCACTTCCGGGACTGCGCCCGGCGCCGCTCCCCGGACTGCACCCGACGCCGCTCCCCGGACTGCGCTTGGCGCCGCTCCCAGGACTGGGCTTGGGCAGCAGCCGGAGGGCGAGGACCGCCGTCCGGAAGGACTCCGGAAGCTGGTCCGCGCGGCGCGGGACGCCCACTCCGGCGGGGCCGGGGACCGTCGCCCCCTGGCCGAGCACCACCGCGCGCACCAGACCGTAGGGGGTCGCCACGACCGTCGACAGGGCGCCGTCCACGTCGTGCGACGGCGGGAGCGCCGCGATGCGAACCTCTCGCGCTGGATCGAGCCGGAGCCGCGACAGCGCGACCAGGCGCTCGTCCGCGTCCCGGGTGGCATCGATGGCCGTCTCGAGCGAGCTTCCCGGTTCGCCGGGACGACGCGACCCGACGAGGTCGGCGGCGAGCGCCAGTCTCTCGATGACCATGTCGTCGTTCGCGTGCGGGGAGCCCTCGCGCTCGAGCCAGACGCTTCGGTCGTCCTTCGAGCGGGACGGCCAGTGCGGCTGGACCTGCACGGTCTCGGTCCGGCGGTCGCCGTCGGGCCCCATGCGGTACGTCCGCCGGCCGTCGGTCGCGCCGGCGACCGTGCCGCTGAGCACCGCCGCCCCGCGCAGCAGCGCCTGAAGCCCGGCGCCGCCCGCGACGAGCACATCGAAGTACGCCACGACCTTGAGGGTCTCGCTGGCTTCGGGGTCCAGTGCGGTCAGGCGGCCCACGAGTTCTTGCATGTTCGCTCCATCGCGCGTGTGCCCCCAACACTAGCCGGACGGCGCCGCGGCCCGGGCGCCTGATGCCGGGCCGCGGAGGCACCACGCAGCTCGGTCAGACGCCGAGGGTGCGCGCCACCCAGGAGTCGCGCGCCGCGCGCATCGACTTGGCCAGGACGGTGTGCGGCGCCATCATGTCGAAGCCGTGGAACCCGCCGGGCCACACGTGCAGCTCGGCCTGCACGCCCGCATGCCACAACGCCGTGGCGTAGGCGACGTCCTCGTCGCGGAAGACCTCGGCGCTCCCGCAGTCGATGAAGGCCGGCGGCAGGCCGGACAGGTCGGTCGCACGCGCCGGGGCGGCGTAGACCGAGACGTCGTCGGTCCCCCGGCGGTCGCCGAGGAGTGCCGACCACCCGGTGACGTTCGAGCTGCGGTCCCACACCCCCACCCCGTCGATCTGGACCGTGGAGACCGTCTGGTCGCGGTCGTCGAGCATGGGGTAGATCAGGACCTGCCCCGCGAGGGCCGGGCCGCCCTCGTCGCGGGCGAGCAGCGCGGTCCCGGCGGCGAGGCCGCCCCCTGCGCTCGCGCCGGCGATGATGAGGCGATCGGGGTCGATGCCCAGCTCCTCGGCGTGCTCGGCCGTCCACACGAGGCCCGCGTAGCAGTCCCGCACGGGGTACGGGTCGGGGAACTCGGGCGCGAGGCGATACTCCACGGTGACGACCACCGCGTCGAAGTCCGTGATCCAGCCCAGGAGCTGGTCCAGCCCGGTGAACCGGTCCCCCATGATCATCCCGCCGCCATGGGTGTGGAAGACGCCCGGTCCGACGCCGGTCCGTCCCTGGCGGCTCAGCACGCTCACCTCGATCTCGTCGCCGGCGTGCCCGGGGACGGTGACGTCCCGGCGCTCGACCCCCGCCTCCGCCAGCACGTCGTCCACGTTCGTGTCGAACACGGACCTACCTTGGCGGAGCAGCGGGATCATCTCGGGCGTGATCGTGGGCGGCAGCTGGTCGGCGAACAGCGCGAGCGTGGCCTCGAGCTCGGGGTCGAAGGGCGGCCTCTTCACGGTCTCGGCCATGAGAACTCCTTTGTTCTGCGGTGAACTGTCCTGAACTGTCCTGAACTGTCCTGAGGTGAACGGTCCGGCGGTGATCTTGTCCTGCGGTGATCTCGTCCTGCGGTGATCTTGTCCTGCGGTGCGGTACAGGATCAGTCTCGGCCCCGGGTCCTTGAAGAACATCCGCCGAACGAGGCGCTCTTGGTGCCGCGCACCCGCCATCCGGCGGGGCGGCCCTCGGCGATGAGCGCGGGTGACCCTGGGCGGCCGCCCCAGCCCGTGACGCACGGTGAGGGCGGGGTTCTTGTCGGGTCGACGACCGTTGTAACGACCGCTGTCCCGACAAGAACCCCGCCCTCACCGTTCAGCCCTGGTCAGTCGCCGGCGACCGCCTTGGTCCGGAGCCGCGCCGCGAGCGGCGACACCGTGATCCGGTCGACGACCGGCGCCCAGCGCGACCGCAGCGGGAAGTCGGGCCAGACGTCCGAGGCGTAGGTGGTGCCGTCGAAGTTCGGCGCCTCCTGCGAGCTCAGGGTGATGGTGTTCGCCCCCTCGTCGAGGTCGAGCACGACGGTCTTCTCCCAGAAGTTGTTCTCGTGGAACGAGTGGGGGAAGAGCACCGGCAACGACGCGCCGCCGTTCACCGAGATGTCCGCCCGCCGGGCGATCGGGTCGGGGTTGTAGTGCGACGCGGGCGACTGCTCCGGGTTGGAGTACCGCAGGACGACGGCGTGCGGGCCGGCCCGGTCGGCGTCGACCCGGAACGTCAGGGTGCTGTGGTTGCCCGGCTCGCCGCCGACGTCGGTCACGGCCTGGCCGCCCTCGGCCAGCGACAGCTCGGACACCGTCGCGGAGCCGGCGAGCTCGGCGTCCTCGGCCTGGTACCGCGTGGCCGCGAGCGCCCCGGTCCCCGCTGTCGTCGTCAGCCGGTCGACGACGATGCCGCCTGCGCCGCCCGTCACGACCACCTTGTTCACGCCGCCGGACAGGTGTGCGGCCACCCTCTGGTCCTGCGTGGGCCGGCCCTGCTCAGACCGGCCGGGCCTGTACCGGCCCTGCGTGAGGTCGAGGACGGCGCGGCCGTTGACCGAAAGGGTCCCGCTGCCGTAGCGCCGGCCGGCGCCGAGGACGTCCGCGCTGAGTGTCGCCTCGCCGTCGTCCGCCCCGTAGACCCAGAACGTGGCGGTCTCGCCCTCGGCCAGCTCGACGCCGCCGGCGCCGGACACCTCGGCCGGGTCGACGCCGCGCGGCGCGTCGTACAGCGCGCTCCCGCCGTCGAGCGTCGCGAGCTCGGCCTCGTACACGGACGTCTCGGCGTCCGGGCCGGGCAGGGCCAGGGTGATGCGGTCGAGGATCGTGTCGCCCCGGGTCACGCCGCTGCCGTCGAGGCTCCGCGCCGCGAGCGAGATCGTGTGCGTGCCCGCCGTGAGGTCCACGGTGGTGTCGGCGTGGTCCCAGACCACCCACTTGTAGCCGAGCGGCAGGTGGAGCTCCTGCTCGGCGGCGCCGTCGACCCGCAGGAACACGTTGGTCGGGCCCTGCTCCGCCACCCTGTCGAAGGTGTTGAGGCTGTTGGCGAAGACGGACAGGTCGTAGGTGCCGTCCTCGGGCACCGTGACCTCGAAGTCGAGGACGCCGTCCGAGCCGGTGCGCAGGCCGCCGACGTCGTACCCGCCGGAGGTGTAGAACTTGCCGACGTCCGACGGCGAGCCCTCCGGGCCGTTCAGGCTGTAGCCCGAGCCGGTGTAGGTGGCGTCCTCCGCCTCGTAGCTGCCCTCCCAGGAGGTCGGTGCCGTGCTCGTGGTCTCGCCGACGCCCGCGGGCGTCACGACGATCTCGTACGCCGACGACTCGCGCAGCAGCGGCAGCGACGCACCGTCGAAGTCGACGACTACCTTTCCGTCGGTCACCGGCACGGTGGTCTCGGTGAGGTGGCGCGGCTGGGCGGAGTCCCCGAGCTGGCCGGTCCAGGGGATCTCGCGCACCGTGACGCGCACGTCGTCGCCGAACACCGCGCCGGGTACGTTCACCAGCTCGACCGGCGCGGCGCCGTCGGCCCCGCCGACGATGGTGCGCGAGATCGCGCGGTCGGCGTCCAGGGTGGAGACGCCCTGCAGCGTGTAGTTCTCGCCCGGGAACGGCGGCGTCACCTCGACGGTGTGCCCGCTCATCTGGGCGTACGCGTTGAACAGCCACCACTGCCCGTTGCCGCGGTCGGACTGCACGGCGGAGTCGGACAGGTTCCCGTCGATGTTCCAGTACGCGATGTCGGCGTCGACCTTGGAGTCCTCGATGGCCGAGATCCACTGGATCATCTGGCCGGGAACCGAGGTGTGGTAGTTGAACGCATACTCGTTGATGTTGATCGGCAGGTTGGTGCCCGCCAGCTCGGTGCCGGCGAAGACCTCGGCCTCCCAGCCGCGGTACGTCGCGACCGACTCGCGGATCTTCTCCGGGTGGGACAGCTCGTGCCAGGTGATGACGTCCGGGACGGTCCCGGCCTCGACAGTGTGCTCGAGGAAGCCCTTGACCTGGCCGAACAGGATGCTGGTGTTCGGGCCCGCGATGCGCGCCTGCGGCATCTTGTCCTTGATGACGGCGTGGACCCGGTCCCAGGCGGCGAAGTAGTCCGTCGGGTCGTCGAGCCACGACGTGCCGTCGTAGCTCCACCGGCCGGTCCCGAACATGTTGCCCTCTGGCTCGTTGAACGGGACGAAGACGACGTTGTCCTGGTACTCCGCCGGGAGCTCGAGCACCTGGTCGACCTGGGTCGCGATCTTGTCCACGAAGGTGTCGAGCTTCTCCTCGGGGGTGGCGCCCGGCCACTCGTACGGGAAGCCGCGGTGGATGTCGGTCATGTAGATGTAGACGTCGCCGTCGGTGGCGTCGGCGAGCGGCCGGACGACCTCCAGCGCGTCGGCACCGGGATGCTGGGGCCCGTCCTGCGCCTTGGTCGAGACGGTCCGGATCCCCATCCCCTCGATGAGGTTGTCGCTCGGCAGCCCGTCGCCGTACAGCCCGTACAGCGTGCCGGACGCCCCGCCGTGGAACGTCCCGGTCGCCGATCCGAGGTCGACCCGCAGCTCGCCCCGGTGCACGGTGACGGTTGCGGTCACCGGCAGCCCTGCCGCCTCACCCGCGACCGTGAACTCCCCCGGCTGCGCGTACTGCGCCGGGTCGATCTCGTCCCAGGTCACCGGCACGTCGCGGTCGTAGCCGTCCGTGAAGGAGGCACGCACCGCCCCGGGCAGGTCAGGAGCGGCCGCGACGATCGTGCGGACGTCGAAGCTGTCCGCCGTCAGCTCCACCAGGCCGGGGGCCTCGCCCGCGAGCTCGGCCACCTGCTCGGCGCTCAGCGTGGCCCGGTACAGGCGGAAGTCGTCGATCGCGCCGTCGAGGAGCGGGTCCGGGTAGAAGGACTTCCCGAGGTAGCCGGCGGACTGCGCGGTGGAGGTGAGCAGGTCGGCGGCCGCCACGGTGGACCGCGCCGAGCCGACGGCGACGCCGTCGAGGTAGGTGGTGACCTGGTCCGTCGCGGTGTCGAGCGTGACCGTGTACGTCACCCAGTCGTCGGCGCGCAGGGGGCCGTACCCGGCGACCTGGGCCTCGCCCCCGCCTCCGTTGGTCGTCAGGGCGGTGCGGAACCTGCCGTCGCCGTTCGACGGCGTCGCGAACAGGTAGCGCGTGGTGTCCGTGCCGAGGTCGAAGATCCGCTGCCACGCCCCGCCCGCGCCGTCCCAGCGCACGCGCGCCGAGACCGTGAGGTCGGTGGCGCCCGCGAGGGCCGGGCGCGGGATCGTCACGTAGCCGCCGCCCGACCCGCCGGGCAGGTCGAGCGCCGTGCCGCCGCCCTCGGCGTCGACCAGGCTCGTTGTGCCGGAGATCGCACCGTCCAGCCCGTTGCCCGACGAGTCGGGGACGACGTCGCCGGTGACGTCGTCCATCGTGTAGTGCAGGTCGGGGGCGGGGAGCTCCTGGGCCGTGGCCGGGGCGGCCACCGCCGCGCCAACCGTGCCACCGGCGAGCGCCAGGGTCGCGAGCGCCGCGACGGCGGCGCGCCGCGAGTGCGGCGACAACGGTCTGCGCCAGCTCTGTGCCCACGTCAGTGGGCGTGCTGAAGGGGTAGTGCTCATCGTTGAGTGCCTTCCTTCTCATCGTGGGGTGGAACATGGATCGTGGATCGAGCGAACCGGTTCGACGACGCGCAGCAGTACAGCCCTCGCGCCGAGGTCGGCAGTCCCCTGCGAGGTCGGCAGTCCCCTGCGAGGTCGGCAGTTCGCATCGAGATCGGTCCAGTGCTGAGCCGATCTCGATGCAAAGTGCCGACTCTGTGCGGCAAACTGCCGACCGGGGCTCGCCGGGCGCATCTAGGCCGGCCCTCCTGTGGCCGGCCCTGTGGTGGCCAGCCCTGCTGCGGCCAGCCCTGCTGTGGCCGGCCCTTTGGTAGCCGGCCCTGTGGTGGTTGGTCCTGCGGTGGGTTCACCCGGCGCGACCCGCCCCGTCGTGCGGCCGACCACGTGCGGCTGGGCGCCGTCGCGCAGGAACACGGGCACGACGTCGAGGGGGGCGGCCGCGCGAATGGTGGTGCCGCCGTCGTGCACCTCGCCCGTGGCGGCGTCGGTCCAGCGCGCGCCCGCGGGCAGGTAGACGTCGCGTTCGCGGACGCCGGCCGCCAGGACGGGCGCGACGAGGATGTCGGGGCCGAGCAGGAACTGGTCGTCGACTTCCCACGCGCGGGGGTCGCCGGGGAAGTCGTGGAACAGGCCGCGCATCACGGGCTGGCCGTCGGTGTGCGCGGCGCGCATGACGTCGCGCACGTAGTCACGCAGGGACTCGCGCAGGTGGACGTAGCGCTCCAGGACTCCGTACACCGCCTCGCCGAAGCTCCACAGCTCGTTGGGGCCGCCCGAGGCCAGGCGCGGCGAGCCGTCCGCCGCGACGACGTCCTCGCGCGGCAGCCGGTCGCCGTGCAGCCGCATGACCGGGCTGAACGCGCCGAGCTGGAACCACCGCACGAGCAGCTCGTGGAACGCCGGGTCGGTGCTGTCGCCCCGGTGGAAGCCGCCGATGTCGGTGGTGAACCACGGGATCCCCGCGACGCCCATGTGGATGCCAGCGGTGACCTGCCGCGCCATGTCCTCGAACGTCGAGGAGATGTCGCCCGACCAGACCAGCGCGCCGTAGCGCTGGCTCCCGGCCCAGGCGCAGCGGACCAGGTTGACGACGTCGTCCTCTCCGTCGGCGCGCTGGCCCTCGTAGAAGGCACGCGCGAACGCCTGCGGGTAGACGTTGCCCACCCGCAGCGCCGGGCCGAGGTGGTACCGGAACGCGTCGTAGTCGTAGACGCCGTACTCCGGCTCGGCCTCGTCCAGCCAGAACGTGCGGATCCCGTGCGCGCCGTAGTTACGCCGGCAGGTCTCCCACAGCCAGCGCCGCGTCTCGGGGTTGGTCACGTCGAGGAAGGTGCTCGGGCCCTGGAACGCCATCTGCACGTCGAGCCCGCGGTCGGCGCGCACCAGCAGGTTGTTCCGGCGCAGGTACGAGTCGTTCTCCGACTCGAGCGAGACCTGGGGCCAGACCGAGACCATGAGCTCGACGCCGAGCTCGCCCAGCTCGGCGACCATCGCCGCAGGGTCGGGCCAGAACTCGTCCTCGAACCGGTAGTCGCCCATCTTGGGCCAGTGGAAGAAGTCCGCGACGATGACGTCGAGCGGCAGCCCCCGACGGCGGTGCTCGCGCGCCACCTCCAGGAGCTGCTCCTGGTTCCAGTACCGCAGCTTGCACTGCCAGAACCCGAGCCCGCGCTCGGGCATCATCGGGGCGTGGCCGGTCGCGTCGGCGTAGGCGCGCGAGATCTGCGCGGGCGTGCGCCCGGCCGTCACCCAGTAGTCGAGCTGCCGCGTGGACTCCGCGTGCCACTCGGTGCGGTTGCGCGCGAACGTCGCGCGGCCGATCGCCGGGTCGTGCCACAGGAACCCGTACCCGCCGCTCGACATCACGAACGGGACGCTCGCCTGGGAGTTGCGGTGCGCCAGCTCGAACGTGGAACCCTTCAGGTCCAGCACGTGCTGCTGGTACTGCCCCATCCCGTACAGCTTCTCGTCCGGGTCGGACTCGAACGACGCCGTGAGCGTGTGCCCGTCGTCCCCGAGCCGCGGGCGGAAGTTCCGGGCGCGCAGCTGGAGGGAGCCGCCGCGGTCGAGCTCGCGCAGCAGCAGTCGACCGTCGGCGTCGTAGAAGGCCAGCTCGCAGTGCGACACCTCGTAGCCCACCGACTCGTACAACCCGGACGAGGTGGTGAGCTCCACCCGGATCCCGCCGTTGACGAGGGTCGCGCCGTCGGCACGGACCTCGACGCGCGCGCCCTCATGTGCCCCGGTGGCGGACGGCAGCAGCGCCCAGTCCGGGTCCTCGACGTCGCCCAGGATCGTCGCGCGCACCCGGACGCTGTCGCGGCCCCACGGCTCGACGACAACCGTCTCGCCGCCGCCCCGCCAGGTCAGGCGGGCGCCGTCGGCGCGGACTGGCAGGCCGACCTGGTTCGAGCCGGCCTGGTTCGAGCCGGCCTGGTTCGAACCGGCCTGGGCCAGGTCTGTCGGGTTCTGATCTGCGTGGCCAGTCATCGGGACTCCTCGCGGGAGGTCGTGGGGATGAACACGCGCATGGTCGACGGGCCGCGCTCCGCCCAGCGGTGATAGGGCACGAGCGGCAGGTCCAGCCCGGCCGGGCCGCCGACGTCGGCGGGTCCTGCGTCGCCCGGACCGCCCGGTCGCGCGACGGCGAACGGCGGCGTTCCCGCCCCGCCATCGGGCAACGGGACGGCGAGCGCACGAACGACGGCGCCGTCGCCGTGCGCCCGCGGCTCGACACCGGGGTCGAGCCGCACCTGGTCGAGCACGACCCCGTCGGGCAGGTCCACCGACTCCAGCGCCAGCACGAGCGGGCCGCGCTCGACCGCGACGGTGCCGCGCACGGCGTCGACCCGCGGGTCGGGCCAGGTCAGGCGCGGGCCGACGGGCAGGTCGAGCGTCACCACGTCACCCGCCGCCAGTGCCTGCTCCGGACCCGAACCCGAACCGAGGGGACCGCGTACCGGCCGACTGACTCGCCGTACCTGGCCCGGCGAGTCAGTCGGCTGGTCGGACTGCGGCACTGACTCGGCCCAGCCCGGCCCGACGGCGCGGGTGGAGCCGTCCGGGCCGGTGAGCGTGGCGCCGTCGGCCCAGTGCGGGACGCGTAGGCGCAGGGTCACGGGCCACGCCGGGACCTCGGTGACCTCGACCCGGACCCGGCCGTCGTGCGGATAGTCGGTGGTGATCCGCAACGCGAGCACTCTGCCGTCATCGAGGCCGTCGTCGAGGCCGTCGTCGAGCACGATCCGGAGGTCTCCCGCGGCGTACTGGGCAAGGGTCACGACGGTTCCGCCGTCGGGCGCCTCCTCGACCAGCGCCGCGTACGCCTGCCACGAGGCGAGCGTGCGCGCGACGTTGGTGGGGCAGCACGACACGTCGAACCACGGCGCCCGCACGCCGCCCTCGGCGCGGGGGTTGACGGCGTCGGGCCGCACGTCCGCGCCGGGCTCGCGCTGCTGCAGCGGGTTGGCGTAGAAGAACGCGCGCCCGTCCGCACGCGGCGAGGTGGCCACCACGTTGTACAGGGTGCGCTCGATGAGGTCGGCGTAGCGCACCTCGCCCGTGGCGAGCAGCAGGCGCCACGAGACCATGACGGAGGCCACGCCGGCGCACGTCTCGCAGTAGGCACGGTCGGGCGGCAGCTCCCAGTCGTCCCCGAAGCCCTCGTCCTGGTGCCGCGAGCCCATGCCGCCGGTGAGGTAGGTACGCCGCTCCACGGAGCGCGTCCACTGCCGCTCGACGGCGGCGCGGAGGCCGTCGTCGTGCGTGTCCACCGCGACGTCGACCGCCCCGGCCGCGAGGTACAGCGCGCGGACCGCGTGCCCGCGCCATACGTCGGCGTCGCGCACCGGCACGTCGTCCTGGAAGTACGCGGGGCTGAGCAGCGCCGGCGGCGCCAGGGTGCCGCGGCCGCGCCGCTCGATGAAGAGCCGCGCCTGCTCGGTGTACCGCGGCTCGTCGAGCGCGCGGCCGAGCTCGGCGAGGCCGACCTCGATCTCGGGGTGCCCGCAGATGCCCACCTGCCCGTCGCTGCCCCGGCCGTCGGCGCCGAACTCGCGGCACACGTGGTCGGCGGCGCGGCGGGCGACCTCGACCAGGGCGCCGTCCCCGACCGTCCGTACGCGCGCCACCGCGGCCTGCAGCAGGTGGCCGGTGACGTACAGCTCGTGGCCGGACGAGAGGTCGGTGTACCGGCCCGGCTGCCCGGCGTGCCCGAAGCACGTGTTCAGGTAGCCGTCGTCGTCCTGCGCGGCGGAGACCCGGTCGACCACCTTGCCGAGCAACGCGTCGGTCGCGGGGTCGCCGGTGCGGCCGTACTCCCAGGCCAGCGCCTCCAGCAGCTTGTAGACCTCGGAGTCGGAGAACTGCCAGCCCGGCCGGTCCCCGCCCGTGGTGCCCTCGGCGACCCGGTCGAAGTTGCCCAGCCAGCCGAGCTGCTCCATCCAGTCGAGGCAGTGCCGCAGCGTGGCGCGGGCGTTCGTCTCCTGGAGCGCGCCCCAGACGCCGCCGTCGAGCCGCAGCTCGCCGACGCCGAGCCCGCGGCGCGGGCCGGCCGGGGCGACGGGACGCGCCCGCGCCTCCCGGTGCGGGGACGCGGTGGTGGGCGTCGAGGGTTGGTGTGTCACAAAGCTCCTTCGTCAGTCCTTGACAGCGCCGGCCGTGACGCCCGCCGCCACGTAGCGCTGCGCCACGACCAGCAGGATCGCCGCCGGCACGGACGCCACGACGGCGGTGGCCATGATGGCGTTCCACTGCGTCGTGTTGTTGCCGATGTAGTTGTAGATGCCGAGCGTGATCGGGATGAGCTCGCCGTTGCGGTTGAGCGTGGAGGCGAAGATGAAGTCCGACCACGCCCACAGGAACGCGAACAGCGCGACCGTGAGCGTCGAGTTGCGGCTCACCGGCAGCACTATCGAGCGGAACGTGCGCCACGCCCCCGCGCCGTCGACCCGGGCCGCCTGCAGCAGCTCGCGCGGGATGCCTGCCATGAACGCGCTGTACAGCAGGACGCCGAACGGCACGGCGACCGTCGAGTCGGCCACGATCAGTCCGCCGACGGTGTTGAGCAGGCCGAGGCTGTTGTAGACCGCGTAGAAGCCCATCGCCATGACGACGGCGGGGATCATCTGCGCCACCAGCAGCAGGAAGTTCAGGGTGCGCCCGCCGCGGAGGTTCAGCAGCGCGAGCGCGTACCCGGCCGGCGCGGCGATCACGATCGTCAGCGCAACGCAGCCGAGCCCCACCAGCAGGCTCGTCCCGAGGGCCGGGAGCTGATCGCCGAACACCGCCGTGTATCCCTCGAACGTCGGGTTCCAGGGGAACCAGTGCGGCGGGTCGGCGCGCAGGTCGCTGGTCTGCGTGAGCGAGACGTTCACCATCCAGTAGACCGGGAACAGCATGAACGCGGTGAAGCCGACGCCGAGAGCGGTCTTCCACCAGGGCTTTCTCATCGGCCGGCGGCTGCTGGTCATGACTCCTCCTGACGGCGCTGGAGCTGAAGGTGCAGGAACCCGAAGACGAGCGCGATGACGATCAGCACGTTGCCGACCGCCGCGGCGGGCGAGAAGTCCGGCTGGCCGGTCCCGAAGGCCTCCCGGTAGGACCAGATCGCGAGCGTCGTCGACGCGTTTCCCGGCCCGCCCGTCGTCATGATCCAGATGACGTCCACGACCTTGAGCGTGTAGATCAGCCCGAGCAGGAGCGTGATCGCCGACACCGGGCGCAGCAGCGGGAACGTGATGCTCCAGAACTGCCGCCAGGCGCCCGCGCCGTCGAGCGACGCGGCCTCGTAGACCTCCCCGGGGATGTTCTGCAGCCCCGAGTAGAGGATCACCAGGTTGAACGGGATGCCGAGCCAGATGTTGGCGATGGTCACCGACAGCAGCGCGGTGTCGGGCGACGTCAGCCAGTTGATCTGCTCGACGCCGAACGCGCCCAGCACCGAGTTCACGATGCCGTTGTCGCTGTTCAGCATCCACGCCCACGTGGAGGCCGACACGATCAGCGGCAGCAGCCACGGCACGAGGAACATCGCGCGGAGGGCGCCGGACAGCCGGAACCCGGACCGGAAGAAGACCGCCAGCGCCAGGCCGATGGCGTACTGGAACACTATCGAGACGACGGTGAAGACCGCGGTGTTCCACAGCGCCGCCGGGAACGCGGCCGAGGTGAACACCTCGGCGTACTTCTCGAACCCGACGAACTCGGCGTTCCCCTGGACGAACGCCCGGATCGTGTAGTCGTGGACGCTGAGGTCGATGTTGCGCCACAGGGGGTAGGCGTAGAAGAGGATCAGGTACACGAGCAGCGGCGCGGCAAAGCCGGCGGCGGCCCACTGGGAGGCCGCCGGGCCGCGGCGCCGCCGCGGTGCCGCCGGCAGCCGGCCCGCCCCGGGCCCCACGCCCGGTGGCGCGCCCGCCGTGGCCTCGGTGGTGATCATCACGAAATTCCTTAGTCGGTCTAGCGGTCGATTGGTGCTGTCCACCCCGCCTGGGCTGAGTGCTGGATCTTCGCCCTTCGACGGGCAGTTTCAGGGCGAAGATCCAGCACTCAAGGCAGCTGGGTGGTCAGCTGAGCCCGGCCTCGGCGTCGGCCTGGGCCGTCTTGAGCGCCTCCTGCGGCGTGGCCGCGCCGGACAGCGCGTTCTGCACGGCGGTCCACAGCGCCTCGGAGATCACCGGGTAGTCGGCGCCGAGGTCGTCGCTCGTGCGGCCCTTCGCGTTGCGCACGGCCTCGACCCACGGCTCGAGGTCCGGCTTCTCCTCCAGCAGCGCGGCCTGCCCGTCCGCCGTCGGCGGGATGTAGTACGCGAACGTGTTCGCCGTCTCGACGAAGCCCTCCGGCGTCGTCATGCACTCGACGATCTGCCGGGTGACGTCGTAGCGCGCGGTGTCCTCCTGGACGGGCGCCAGGATGAACTCGCCGCCCGTCGGTGCCGGCGCGACGCCGCCGTCGCGCCCCGGGAGCTGGATGGTGCCGGCCTCGAAGTCGGCCCCGGCGGCGCTGTCGACCTGCCAGGTGCCGTTCACGGCGAAGCCGAAGTCCCCGGTGAGGAACTCCTCCCACGTCGTGTTCTGGGAGTTGTTGATCACCGAGTTGGGGGCGTAGCCGTCGTCGAGCCAGCCCTTCCACAGCTCGAGCGCCGCGACCGCCTCAGGCGAGTCCAGGTCGCGCAGGTCCGCGCCCGCGCCCCAGAACCACGGCAGGAACTGGAACGAGCCCTCCTCGGTGCCGATGCCGGCGAAGGTGATGCCCTTGTGCCCGCCGTCGGTGACCGCCTTGAGGGCCGCCGTCAGCGAGTCCCAGTCGGTGATCGACGCCGGGTCGACGTCCGCGTCCTTCAGGACGTCCGCGTTGTAGTAGAGCGACAGCGTGTTGGCGCCGATCGGGATCCCGTACGTCTCACCGCCGACGACGCCTGCCGCGAGCAGGTTCTCGTCGACGCCGGAGATGTCCAGGCCGAGCTCGTCGACGGTGGTGAGCATGCCGGTGTCCGCGAGCGTGGAGACCGCCGGGTTGTCGAGCAGGATGACGTCGGGGGACGTGCTCTCCTGCGCGGCGAGCAGCGCCTGGTTGGTGAGCGCCGTCGTGTCGTAGGCGGTGCGCTCGATGGTGACGCCGGCCTCCTCGCCGCAGGCCTGGACGCGGCCCGCCCAGTCCGACGCGTCGTCGTGCTGGGGGTACGGGTCCCACCAGGTGTACGTGGTGTCGTCGCCGCCCGCCTCGCCGCCTGCGGCGGCGGAGCCGCCGGACGAGCAGGCGCCGAGCACGCCGACCAGGGCGAGCGCGGCGACCGCGGCGAGGGTGGTGGCGGGCTTGCGCCGTGTGTGCGGTCGGGCGTGCTGCACGGTGTGGTGCATGGTTCCTCCTTGAACGGGTCCGGCCCGACGGCGTCGTCGGCCGGGTGATGGTGCTGGTGCTGGGGAGTGGTGCTGGGGAGTGGTGCGCTCAGGCCGTCCGCGGCGCGCCGGTGCTGCCGCGGTCGACCAGCTCTGGGGTCACGAAGCGCACGACGTGCGGCTCGTCGGCTGCCACGTCGCCCTCGATGCGGCGCACGAGCTGGCGCACGGCCATCCGGCCGAGCCGGTCCGGGGCGCTCTCGATCGAGGAGTAGGGCAGGGAGAAGGTGCGGGCGAACTCGTCCGAGTACCGCCCGACGACGGACAGGTCGCTCGGCGCCGTCAGCCCGCGCTCGTGCAGCACGGTCGGCAGGGCGGCCGCCGCGGCCTCGTTGTTGATCAGCAGCCCGGTGACGCCGGGGTGCGCGTCGAGCAGGGCGTTCAGGTCCTGGCCGACGTCGGGCTGGTGCGACGAGCCCGAGATGGTGTGCAGCGTGATCCCGCGGGCGCGCGCCGCCTCGACGGCGGCGTTCTGCAGGCGCCACACGTACGCGCCGCCGCGCTCGGTCACGTGCTCCGGCTGCGACACGAGGGCCACCTCGCGGTGCCCGAGGCGGTGGAGGTGGTCCACCATCAGGCGGCCCGCCTCCTCGAAGTCGAGGTCGAAGACGTCGACGCCCGTGCAGTCGGCGGGCAGCCCGACGAGCGCGCCCGGCTGGCCCGCGGCCCGCAGGATCGGCAGGCGCTCGTCCCGTTCGGCCACGTTGAGCAGCACGACGCCGTCGACCATCCGCGAGTCCGTGATACGGCGCAGGGCGCGCGTGCCGTCCGCCTCGGTGACCAGCAGGATGTCGTAGCCGAGCTCGCGCGCCGTGTTGGAGACGCCCAGCATGTACTGGAGCATCGCCGGCGCGAACTCGTCGTCGAGGAACTGGGCGAGCAGCCCGATCACCATCGTCTGCGACGTGGCAAGGGCGCGCGCCCCCGCGTTCGGCGTGTAGCCGAGCTCCCGGACGGCGTCCTCGACGCGACGGCGAACCTCGGCCGAGATCGCCCGCTTGCCCGACAGCGCGTACGACGCCGTGCTGCGCGACACCCCCGCCGCCTGGGCGACATCCCCGATGGTGGCCACTCCGCCTCCTGAAGTTTCTCAGCCGCGGTTGCTGCTCTGCCCCGCGGCCTGGGTTCGCTTCCGTTGCGAACCGGTTCGACTCTAGCCACAGCGATCGCGGGACCGCAAGAACGAATTTTTGGGACCCTTGCGGCGAACGGCGTTCGAAACTAGCGTCATGACTGGTGAAACGTCGAACCGGTTCGCCGGTACGGTCGCAAGCTGATCCCGATCTCATCCGCTATCTCAATGAGGAGATGCCATGAAACAAGCCCTTCCGAAGCACGCCCTGTCCCGACGCGCCCCGTCCCGACGCGCCCTGTCCCGCATCAGCGTCCTCGCCCTCGTCCTGGGTGCCACGCTGGTCTCCCCCGCCGGACCGGCCCAGGCTGCCGGCAACACCCTCACCGTCGACGTCGGCACCGTGGTGCGGCCCGTGACCCAGGTCGCGTCCGGCGGCCTCTACGGCGTCGGCTCGGACACCAAGCCCACCACCGCCCAGCTCCTGCCCCTGAACCCCAGCGGGTTCACGCAGCCCGCGCCGGGCACCACCCACCTGGGCAACGGCGCCACCGAACCCTGCTGCGACTCGCTCGACGTCGCGGACAACATCACGCGCGCCGGCGCGCAGCAGCTCATCCGGATGCCGGACATCTACCCGTCGTTCCCGTACCAGTGGCAGGGCTGGCCGGACTGGGAGCAGAAGGTCCGGACCATGGTCCAGGACCGCCTCGCGGCCACGTCGACGACGAACATCCGCGGCTGGGAGCTGTGGAACGAGCCCGACTGGACGTGGAACACCTCGGCGGCCGGGTCGTTCAACGCCGGCTGGACGCGCACGTTCAACCTCGTCCGGTCGCTCGACCCGGTGACGCCCATCGTCGGGCCCAGCGACTCGTACTACAGCCACGACCGGATGGTGTCGTTCCTGACGAACGCGCGGGACACCGGCACGCTGCCCGACGTCATCGTCTGGCACGAGCTGACCGACATGGACTGGAACCAGTTCGACGACCACGTGGCCGACTACCGGGCCATCGAGAGCTCCCTCGGCATCAGCCCCCGCCCCATCGCGATCAACGAGTACAACTCGCTGAACCAGATGGACATCCCGAGCGTGGCCGTGCACTGGATCTCGGTGCTGGAGCGGCACGGCGCGCGGGAGGCGCACCGCGCGTACTGGTTCGAGGCGGGCACGTTCGACGGCCTGTTCACCACCGGCGGCCAGCCGACCGCCTCGTACTGGGCCTACCGCTGGTACGGCGCCATGGCGGGCAACGTGGTGCGGACGACGCCGCAGAGCTGGCTCGACGGCGTCGCGGCGTACGACTCGAGCCGCAAGATCGTCAACGTCGTCCTCGGCGGCGACAGCGGGAACAACAGCGTGCGGGTCAACGGGCTGGGCTCGTTCGGCTCGTCGGTCCAGGTGACCGTGAACGCGGTCCCCGGCAGCGGGCGGAACACCCACGTGGCCGCCCCGACGGTGCTGTCGAGCTCGACCATGACCGTCTCGAACGGCACGGTCACCGTCCCGGTGAACGGGATGACGGCGGAGGGCGCCTACCAGGTGGTCGTCACTCCGGCCGGCGGCCCGACGTCGAGCTGGCAGCAGGTCTACGAGGCCGAGAACGCGAACGTCGTCAACGCCCAGACGCGCGCCTCCTCGGCGGCGTCGAACGGCTCGTACGTCGGCGGCATCGACGGGACGGCCGACATGCGCTCGCAGAGCTTCGTGGACTTCACGGTGAACGTGCCGACGGCCCGCACCTACACGATGGCCGTCCGGTACGCGAACGGCACCGGGGCGACGTCGACCCACGGGCTGGCCTACAACGGCGGCGCCTGGTCCACCGTGTCCTATCCGCCGACGTCGGGCTGGGGCCAGTTCGCGACGGCGAACGTGACGGTCTCGCTCCGGGCCGGCTACAACGTGATCCGGCTGGCGAAGGGCTCGCCGAACTTCTCGGGCGGTACGGGCTACGCGGAGCTGGACAGCATCACGCTGTCGTAGCCCGGCCTCGGGACGAGGACTGGGCCCCTGACTCGACGTACCTGGTACGCCGAGTCAGGGGCGCAGTCCTGCCGGCCGACCATCAGCCCGGCTTCACGATGTGCGACCGAACTGGTGGATGCGTCGCACCCGTCCGTCGTCGGCGACCTCACCGACCAGGATCCACTCGATCGCCGTGTGCCCGAGCTTGCGGTGCTCCGTGCTGAGGCAACAACGTGCAGCGAACCGGTGGCCGTCGACAAGCAGATCGTCGATCCGCATCTGGACGGCGGTGACGTTCTTACGGGCGGGGCCCGCGTGCGCGACCAGGTGGTCGCGGGTGAGCGCCGTGCCGTCGGTCACCCAGACGGCGTCGTCGGTCACGGTGCGATCCACTATCTGCTCTGGGTCGTCGTCGGAGAGGGCCATGTCGCGGGTGTAGTCGATCAGGAGGCGGCGCGCCGCCAGCTCAGTTATCTCTGACATGGCTGTCATGATTAGCGGGCCTGTTAAAGTTGTCAACCGTGTCAGAGATAAGACGGCGCCGTCAGCGGATAGAGGTCCCACGCAATCGCGCCGCCCTGGTGTCGGCAGCCGTCCGGGTGCTTGCCGAGCGTCCTGAGGCGAGCATGGCGGAGATCGCGTCCGCGGCCGGCGTGGCGCGACAAACCGCGTACGTCCACTTCGGCACCCGCGAGGCACTCCTGACGGCGGTGCGCGACGAGCTGGGCCGCCGGGCGTTCGACGTGCTGGACGCCGCTGACCTCGAGGCCGGCCCCGCCACGGAGGCCCTCGGCCGGTTCCTCGCAGCAGCCGGAGCGCTGCTGGCCGAGCAGGCGGCCCTCGGCCATCCGGACAGTGACACCGAGGCGGAAGCGTCACGTCACCTACCGATCGAGCGGCGCCTGGAGGCCCTGATCCGTCGCGGGCATGAGAGCGGCGAGTTCACGACCGAGCTGGAGACGGATTGGCTGGTCACCGCCACGATCGCCCTCGGCCATGCCACCGATCATCAGATCCGTGTCGGTCGTCTGGATGCTCGGGTCGCGGCGAGGCAGTTCCGGCTATCGGTGATGCGTCTGTACGGCGCCGACGATCCCGACCGTTCGCCGTGACGGGCGGGCGGTCCTGGCTCGGCGCACGTGGTACGCCGAGCCAGGACCGCGGTCCGGTCGATCTGCGTGCCGCTCGTGATGCACGGCACGCACGGCCGCTCAGGCCTGCCGGCTGCCCATGCCGAGGTACTCGCCGAGCTTGTACTCGAGATCGAGCCCGAGCTGGGCTGCGATGGCCTGAAACCCCTCGGCGCGGGAGAGGAACCCGGGCAGCGTGAGCGAACGCTCGAACTCGCCGTACGCGGTCACGAGGTCGGCGTCCGGCGGCAGCGACGCGCGGTTCACCATTGCCTTGGCCGATGCGAGGGAGGTCCGGTCGAACGAGGCGAGGCGAGCGGCCATCGTGTCGACGAAGCCGTCGAGCTCGGCGTCGGGCAGCGCCCGCGTCACCCAGCCCCAGCGTTCGGCGGTGTCGGCGTCGTAGTCGTCGCTGCTCAGGATCACCTCGAGGGCGCGATCCCGGCCGATGAACCGGGGCAGCCGCTCGGTGCCACCACCACCAGGCAAGAGGGCGCCGCCGACCTCCGGCTGGCCGAAGATCGCGTTCTCACGACTCGCGTAGCGCAGGTCGAGCGCGAGGGTCAGCTCGTTGCCGCCGCCACGGGTCCGGCCTCGGATCGACGCGATCGTGATGTACGCGGCCTTGGACAGCCGCAGCACGATGTCCGTCCAGATCGGCACCGCCCCCTCGCCCTCCGGCGTCGGGAACTCGGCCGCGGCCGCGAGGTCGAAGTGGTTGAAGAAGAAGTCCGGCGTGCTGCTGTCGAAGACGAGAACCTGGATGTCCGGGTCGGTCTCCAGCTCACGAGTGATCTCGTCGAGCCGCCGGACGGTGTCGCCGACGATCAGGTTCGCCGGCGGGTTGGCGAACGTGATCCTCGCGATCTGTGGTGTGGTGCGCTCGAACGTGATGGTGCTCTGCTCGGACATGGGTCGCTCCGTTCACTGGGATGTGTTCTTTCAGAGTAGCCTCATTTCTGAGTCTAGTCATCTTTCTGTTGATGCTCCCAACAAGGCGGTGCGCCGGCCCAGTCCCGGACCGATCCTTGACTACGTAGTCAAGGACGTGGTTCGCTCTCTGCGCTGACTACGTAGTCGGAGTTCAGCCGGGTTCAGCAAGGGAGCTGCACATGGGTGCCACACAACGGGTGGCGATGACCGACGTCGCCCGCCGCGCCGGTGTCTCGCAGAAGACCGTCTCGCGCGTGGTCAACGGCGAACCCCACGTCACCGAGGCGATCCGGGCCAGGGTCCAGGCCGTGATCGAGGAGATGGGGTTCCGCCCGAACGCGGCGGCCCGCGCCCTGGTCACCCGCCGGAACCAGCGCATCGGCATGGTGACGATGGGCACGGCGCTGTACGGCCCGACGTCGATCCTGGAGGGGGTCGACAGCGCGCTGCGGGGTTCCGGCTACTACCTGAGCGTCGCGCGCACGCAGGGCGACGCCGTCGCAGACCTGCAGGCCGCGATCGACGAGCTCGTCACCCAGGACATCGTGGGTCTCGTGCTGTCCGAGCCGATCGACCTCGGCCACCCCGACCTGCGCATCCCGAACGGGCTGCCCGTGCTGAGCTTCGGCTCCCCCACCACGGGCGCCCCCGCAACCGACGCGCGCCCCGACGAGCTCGTGATGGGCGCCGACGAGACCGCCGGGGCCACGTCGGCCACCGACCATCTGCTGGCCCTTGGGCATCACACGGTCCACCACATCGCGGGTACCAGGGGGTGGGCCGCCACGGCGCGGCGGGTCGCGGGCTGGCAGAGCGCCCTGGCCGACGCCGGAGCGGAGGCCCCGCCCGTCGTGCACGGCGACTGGACCCCGCGATCCGGGTACGAGGCGGCCACGGAGATGCTGCACCACGGGGGTGTCACCGCGATCTTCGCCGCCAACGACCACATGGCGATCGGCGCGATCCGGGCCGTGGAGCGGGCGGGGCTGAGAGTCCCGCAGGACGTCAGCGTCGTCGGGTTCGACGACGCCCCCGAGGCCGAGTACCTGTCCACTCCCCTGACGACGGTGCGCCAGGACTTCGCCGAGGTCACCCGCCTGGCCGTGCACCGCCTGGTGCGCACCATCGAGGGCAGGCCACCGGCGGAGCGGCACCGCCTGATCCCGGCCCAGCTGGTCATCCGGGAGAGCGCGGCGCCGCCGCCGGAGTGAACAACGCCCACCCGCACCCCGGAGAGCAGATCCCTGGGCGTCACCACCTGAGAGGACAGCATGAGCGCAATGCACCACCTGACCGACGGGGTCCTGTTCGGCGCCGCGTACTACTACGAGTACCACCGCCCGGAGGACCTGCGCTCGGACAACCTGCGCACGGACGACCACCGCGCCGGGGACCACCGCGCCGGGGACCGGCAGACAGAGGACCGGCAGACAGGGGATCGGCAGAAAGGGCGGCTGGAGCAGGACCTGGACCTGATGGTCGAGGCCGGCTTCACGGTGATCCGGGTCGGCGAGTCCGTCTGGTCCACCTGGGAGCCCGAGAACGGGCACTTCGACCTCGACTGGCTCCAGCCCGTGCTCGACGGCGCCCACGAGCGTGGCATCAAGGTGGTGCTCGGCACGCCGACGTACGCGGTGCCGATGTGGTTGGCGCGGCTGTACCCGGAGATCAACGTCGTGCGCGAGGACGGCACCGCGATGGGCTGGGGCGCGCGCCAGGAGATCGACTACACCCACCCCGCGTTCCTGTTCCACGCCGAGCGGATCATCCGCGCCGTCGTCGGCCGGTATGCGCACCACCCCGCCGTCATCGGCTACCAGGTGGACAACGAGCCGGGCAACGAGATCTTCCACAACCGGCAGGTCTTCGAGCGGTTCGTGGACCACCTGCGCACCCGCTACGGCTCGGTCGAGCGGCTGAACGACGAGTGGGGCCTGACGTACTGGTCGCACCGGCTGTCCACCTGGGCGGACCTCTGGACGCCGTCGGGCAACGCGCAGCCCCAGTACTCGCTCGCCTGGCGCAGGTTCCAGGCGCAGCTCACCACGGATTTCATCGGCTGGCAGGCCGACGTCGTACGCGAGTTCGCCCGGGCGGACCAGTTCGTCACCACCTGCATCTCCTACGAGCGCCCGGGCGTGCAGGACGACGCACTCACACGCGAGCTGGACGTGACCGCCGGCAACCCGTACTACCGGATGCGGGACCACCTGACCCTGCCGCCGAACGTCGACGACGACCAGGCCTGGATGACGACGGGCACGTGGTCGCTGTACGCGACGGCGGACCGCATGTACTCCTCGAAGCAGGCGCCGTTCCTCGTCACGGAGACCAACGCGCAGGCGATCGGCGGGCCGTGGCTGAACGAGCCCGCCTACGACGGCCAGTGGCGCCAGGCGGCCTGGGCGCTGGTCTCCCGCGGCGCGACGATGATCGAGTACTGGCACTGGCACACGCTCCCCTACGGCACCGAGACGTACTGGGGCGGCGTGCTGCCGCACTCTCTCGAGCCCGGGCGTACGTACCGGCAGCTCGCGGCCCTCGGCGCCGAGCTCCGCGCGGCGGGAGCCACGGTGGCCAACCTGACCCCGGACGCCGACGTCGCGCTGGTCTGGTCCAACCCCAGCAAGTGGTCCCTGGCGGAGTTCCCGCAGATCGGCGGCGGCGCCGGGCCGGACAAGCGGGGCTACCACCGGATCTTCGATGCCTTCTACCGCGGGGCGTTCGACGCCGGCCTGCAGTCGCGGCTGGTGCACGACGCCCAGCTCGTCGGCAGCAGCCCCGAGGAGACGGCACGCGACCAGCCCGTGCTGGTCGCCGCAGGCGTGACGATCGCCGACGACACCTGGCTCCGGTGGCTGGAGCGGTACGCGGCCGCCGGCGGCCATCTCGTGCTCGGTATCCGCACGGGTTACGAGGACGAGGAGGCCCGCGCCCGGCCGGAGCGCAAGCCCGCGCACCTGAGCGAGGCGGCCGGCGTCTTCTACGACGAGTTCGCCAGCATCGACGCGCCGCTGAAGGTGCTGGGCACGGACGGGCACGGCGCGGCCGGCTTCGACGTCCCCGCTGGTGTTCTCGACGACGCCCACGCCACGAGCTGGGTCGACGGCCTGCAGGTCCTGGACGCCGATCTGCCGGCCGATGTACTGGTCACCTACGACCACCCGCACTTCGGCCGCTGGCCCGCGGTGACCACCCGTGCGCACGGCTCCGGCCGGGTCACCACGGTCGGGACCATCCCCGATCCGGCGCTGGCCCGCGCGGTGCTGGGCTGGGCGGCGCGCCACAGCGGGCAGGCGGTCCTGGGGTGGCCGACGGCGGCCGGACAGCCCTCCGAGCAGCCGGCGTCGTCCGGGGAACCGGCGTCGTCCGGGGAACCGGCGTCGTCCGGGGAACCGGCGTCGTCCGGGGAACCGGCGTCGTCCGGGGAACCGGCGTCGTCCGGGGAACCGGCGTCGTCCGGGGAACCGGCGTCGTCCGGGGAACCGGCGTCGTCCGGGGAACCGGCGTCGTCCGGGGAACCGACGTCTGGGGAACCGGCGGCGGCTGGCCAGTCGACGTCGTCCGGGGAGCCCGGGGCGGCCGAAGGGCCGCAGTGGCGGCCGCAGGCGCCGTCGCAGACCGTCACCGGCGCGCGAAACCCCGCCGGTGAGCGGGTGCGGTTCGTGCACTCGTGGTCCTGGGCCCCGAGCACGTTCGTGCTGCCGGGCGCGGTGCGCGACGTGCTCAGCGGCGACGACCTCGCCGCCGGCACGGAGCTGGAGCTCGGCCCGTGGGACGTGCGGGTGCTGCTGGAGGTGTGACGGGCGCAATGCTGCATCTACAGTGCGGCATCTGCAGTGCGGCATCTGCAGTGCGGCATCTGTAGTGCGGCATCTGTAGTGCGGCGTGCCGCGTGCCACGCGTTCCGCAAGTGCTGCACGCACCGCAAGTACTTCGCTGTGCATGTACTTTATCGGGTGATATTGCCTCCCTACCCTCCGCGGTCGTCCGCGCCTCGCCCAGAACCGCGGCCGGCCGTGGCTTTGGGCGAGCGGGAACGTCCGAGGGGGACCTGTGCTTCGCATTCACTTCACTGCTGCCGACCTGGTGCGCACGCGGGTGGTCACGCGGGTGGACCCCATGTGGGAGCTCGTCCTGAGCATCCACCAGGTTGTCAGCCCTGAGCCGTACTTCGGGTCCTGGAGCAGGCTCGCCCGGAAGCGGCTCGCCCAGGCCGGGCTCGTACGCGATGCCAAGCTGCTGGTGGCGCTGGCACCGATCAGGGGCTACTTTCCGGACTTGCTGACGCCGGCCGACCAGCCCACGGACTTCGAGGCCGGCGTCGAGACCGTGCTGTCGACGGGCAAGCAGCGCCTTCGCGCCGAGGTCGGCCAGCTCTCCGGTGGCCGAGGGGCCGGCCGCTGGCTCGACGACGTCGCCGCGGGACGCCCCGCCGCCCTGAACCGGCTCGGTGTCGCGATGCGCCGCTACAACCAGGCGGTGGTGGCCCCGCACACCGACCAGACCTCGGCCGTCGCGGGCCGCTGGGTCAGCGGGCTGGCGCACCAGGCCCTGGCGCACGGCGTCGGCGCCGTGCTGAGCAGCCTCGGCCCGGCGACTCGCTGGCGAGCCCCGGTGCTGGAGGTCGACTACCCCGTGACCCGGGAGCTGCACCTCGACGGGCGCGGGCTGTCCCTCGTCCCCACGTTCTTCGGCGTCGTCCATCCGATCACGCTGGCGGACCCGCAGCTGCAGCCGGTGCTGGTCTACCCGGTCAGCCGCGAGCCGTTCTGGCATCCCGGGCCGGGTGCCGACGGCGAGATACAGGCAGACGCTCTGAGCGAGCTGCTGGGCGAGACCCGTGCCACCGTGCTCCGCCTGATCGACACCGAGCTGTCGACCACCGCGCTCGCCGTGCGGGCCAACACCTCCCCCTCCTCCGTCAGCCGGCACACAGCGGTCCTCCGCCGCGGAGGGCTGATCACTACCCGCCGGCGCGGCACCAGCGTGATCCATGCACGCACCACGCTGGGCACCGCCCTGGTTCAGGGGCATTGAGGGTCGGCATTGAGGGTCCAGGGGCATTGAGGGTCCAGGGGCATCGGGTCCAGGGGCATCGGGTCCAGGGGCATCGGGGGGCCGCTGAGCGGCGAGATCGGTGATCGAATCAGGGCCGGCCGCGTAGATCTTGACGAGTGAGGCCCGCGAGCACCCGGTCCAGGCCGTCCCGGAACCAGGTCTCGACGTCGGCGTCGAACGAGTCGGGCAGCTTGCCGTCGCTCACGGCGTCGAGCCACTCATGTCGCCGGCGCGCGCCGGTGCGGTCGAGGCGCCGCGCCTCCTCCGACCACCACGCCCGGTAGGCCGTCCCGGATCGCGCCGCCATCCACCTGCCCGAGTGCGGTCCGGACCTGCAACCCATGTGGCACGACGCCGAAGGCGCGACGCCGGGAGGCAGGGCTTCGGCATGAGGTGATGCACTTCCGCAGCCCGCCGGGGCCGCCCACTGGAACGTCCACCGGAACGTCCACCGGAACGTCCACTCGATCCAATCACGAAAGCCACCATGATCGCGCCGAACGGTTATCCACAGATTTCTCATCCACCCATCCGTCCGGACGTTTGTTCGATAGAATCGAGGACAGGCAGGGAGCCCAACCAGGGGTGCCCGACATTCGTGGTGGAAGGGGGTTGGAATCATGGCAGCAGGCCAGTACGCCGGAGGCCCGGCACGCCCCGCGGAAGATGTCCTGACCGACATCGAACACCTGCTGGACGAGCTGGCCGGTTCGGTCACCGCGGACAACGTCACCACGAAAGACATGGCTACGACACGCCTGATCGAGGCCTCCGCCCGGCTGCGGGTCGCCGGCGCCCGCATCGACGCGGTCCGCTGGTCCATCCTGCCCCGCATCGAAGCAGCCGGACTATGGGCCCAGACCGGAGAACGCACCTTCGCCATCTGGCTCGCCCGTACCGAAGACATCCAGACCCGCACCGCCAAGCGCGACGTCCGCACCGCCCGAGCCCTGCGTGACCACCTTCCCGCCACCCTGACCGCAGCCCTGGCCGGCAAGGTCGGCGTGGACAAGGTCCGCGCGCTGGTCGACGTCGCCACCACCAGCACTACCCGCACCCGGACCCTGGGGGCACCCGCGATCGACTTGACCACCATCGAACCCACTGCACCCGGACCGGTACCGGGCGACACGAGCGACGGAACCGGCGACGAGAGCGCCACGGCCCCGGTACCAGGCGACGCAGACGACGGCACCGGCGGCGAGAGCGTCACGGCGAGCGATTCCGCACCCGCAGACCCTGCCGAGGGCACACCGGGACCCACCTGCCCGACGTGGGAGGAACAGCTCCTGGACTGGTCGACCGAGAACGGCCCAGACCGGTTCCGCGGCCTGGTGCGCTACTTCGCCCGCCACGCCGACCCCGACGCGGACGAACGCGGCTACGCCAAGACCAAGGAACGCGAGTACCTCGACGTCTCCCCGACCGTGGGCGGATACCACCTGTCCGGATTCCTCACCGAAGAACACGGCCAGACCCTGACCACCGCGATCGGGTCCGTCATGGGAGCCCCAGCAGCCGACGACGACCGCACGCCGGGACAACGCCGCGCCCAGGCCCTGACCGACCTGGCCCGAGTCGTGCTCGACAACGGACACACGGGCACCGGAGCCGCCGTCCGCCCGCACCTGAACGTGACCGTCTCCTGGACCGAGCTCCAAACCCTGGCCACCAAAAACACCATCAAGAACCACACGAACAACCACTCCGGCACCACCAGTGGCGGCAGCACCAGTGGCACCAGCACCACCAGCGACACCAACAGCACCGGCAGCACGACTGGAGCCACACTGCTCACCGGCTTCGCCGGGACAGCGGGCACCCCCGGCGCCTCCGAGGCCGGGACCCCCACCGGCACCACCCGAAGCACCGGCACAGCCGGACTCGCGGGAACCGGAGTGACCGGCGCGGCCGGCATGCCCAGTGTGAAGCGGCCAGCGGTCTTCACCGAGACCAACACCCCGATACCCGCCTCACTCCTACGCCGCATCGCCTGCGACAGCCAGATCACCCGCATCGTCTTCGGCCCCGACTCCCAAGTCCTGAACGTCGGCCGCACCCAACGCACCATCACCGGACACCTCCGCCGAGCTGTCATCGCCCGCGACAAACACTGCGTCTACGACCACTGCGACCAGCCACCATCGCGGTGCGAAGTGCACCACGCGATACGCCACTGGGCCGACGGCGGAGAGACCTCCGTGAGCAACGCCGCCCTGCTCTGCTGGCACCACCACGACCTCGTCGACGGGTCCGGCATCACCATGCACTACGACAACGGCTGGCACTTCACCCACCCCAACGGACACACCATCAAGTCCGCGAGACCCACGACATGACCGGGGCGATGTGCCGCGCCCGCATTCGTCACGGTCACCAACCGGGCACGGGGCCTGCCGGCAGCTCGGCTCAGCCCGACGCCGGGCCGAACCGTTCGGTCCGGATCCGGGCCGGGTCGTGGCCCTGGGCCACGAGCATGCGCGAGACCGCCTCGACGAAACCCGTCGGACCGCACACGTAAACCCGCGGCTCCAGCTCGGGCGGCCAGCCCCACGAGGCCAGCTCGGACGAGGTGAGGCGTCGTGGACCGCGGAGGGCCGTGAGCGAGACCGCCCGCGTGAAGATCGTGCGGGCCTCGAACCCGTCGCTACGGGCGGTGAGCGCGTCCAGCTCGTCGGTGTACAGCCGGTCCTCCGGTGTGCGCACCGAGTAGATCAGGCGGAACGGCGTCCGGTCGCCGGCCTCCCGCCGGGCGCGCGCCATAGACATCACCGGGACCAGCCCTGAACCGCCGGCCAGGAGGAACACTGGGGTGCCCGCGTCAATCGCGGGGTCCCAGACGAACCACCCGCCGATGGGCCCGCGCACCTCGATCGCGGACCCAGGCGGGAAGTCGTCGACGAGGTACGGCGACACCTCGCCGTCCCTGACGCGCTGGACGGTGACCTCGACGCGACCGGAGCCGGACGGCGTGGCGCTGGACAGAGCGGTGTTCGGCAGCGCTGAACCCGGCAAAGAGGAAGCCGGCAACGAGGAGTCAGCCAGCAAGGTGCTCGACAGCGTGGAGTCGGACCGCGGCGGCGCGCTCGCGAGGGAGTACGACCGCTCGGCGGTGTAGCCATCCGGCGCGGTGAGGCGGAGGTCCAGGTGCTGGCCGGCCTGGTGGCCGGGCCAGCCGGGCACGTCGAGCACGAGGGTCTCCGCGGACGGACTCTCGGCGCGCCGCTCCACCAGGGTGGCGACCTGCCAGCCGGAGGGGACGGCGTAGCGCGCACCGAGCCGCGCACCCACTGCCTCAGTCACGCCACGCCTCCGTCATGCCACGCCTCCGTCACGCCACGCCTCCGTCACGCCACGCCTCCGTCACACCGGGTCTCCGTCCTACCGGGCGTCCGTCGTTGCGTAGATCCCGCGTCACGCCAGGTCTCCGTCGGGCCGGGCGGGCGTCATTCCGGAACTGCGGCACGCGGGGTCTCCAGTCTGGCCGGTGTCCGTCGGATCGAGGCTCACTCGCGCCGTCGGCCGTCACGCTCGGATCAGTCACCCTGGTACCTCTGCTCGCGCCACGGGTCCCCGAGGTCGTGGTAGCCGAGCTTCTCCCAGAAACCCGGCCGGTCCATCGGCATGAGCGTGAGCGAGCGCACCCACTTCGCCGACTTCCAAAAGTACAGGTGGGGCACCAGCAGCCGCGCGGGTCCGCCGTGCTCGGGGTGCAGCGGCGCCCCGTCGAACGTGTGCGCGATCCACGCCTTGCCACCCAGCAGGTCGGCTACCGGCAGGTTGGTGGTGTAACCGCCGTAGGAGCCCACCATCGCGAAGTCGGCGGTGGACTCGACGTCCGCGAGCAGCACGTCGAGGGAGACGCCGCGCCAGCGGGTGGCGAACTTCGACCAGCGTGTGACGCAGTGGATGTCAACGGTCGGCTCGTCCTGGGGCAGCGCCATCAGCTCTGCCCACGTCCAGGACTTCGTCGCGCCGGCTTCGTTGATGACTGCGAAGCTCCAGGTTGAGGTGTCGACGTTGGGTGTGGGTCCGGCCGAGAGCACTGGGAAGCCCTCCTCGGCGTACTGCCCGGGAGGCAGCGCCACGCCCTCCGGGCGCGCCCGGCCGCGGAAGCCTGGAGTAAGGGTGGCGCCGAGGCCATGATCTAGCCCGACAGGATCGGGGCCGCCCGGTGCGGGCGTGGTCGCGCTGGTCATGCCTCAAGGTAATGCTGCGGCGGGCCCGCCGTCATCCGCCATCCGCCATCCACCATCCACCATCCGCCGTCCGCCGTCCGTCAACTGACTAGGACTGGGACTGGGACTGGGACCTGCACGCCGCCCGGGTCATTCGCCCTGTTGGACGCGCACCTGGCTGAAGTCGCCCGCTCGTAGCGCCTCGGCCGGGATCATGTAGTAGAGCAGACCGCCGTCGCCCCATTCGAACTCCTCGTCGCCACCGAGCTGGAGGAGCATGACCTCACCCTCCCTGGTGAGCTCCCCCTGCTGGGGCCACGGCCAGCCGAAGGCGCGATGCCCATTGGCGTAGCCGTCCGTACCCGGAGGCCAGGTCGTGTAGATGTCATCCGCCTCCAACACCCCGAACTTGTGCTCGTTGCCAGGGCCGAGGTCGAGGGAATCGACGACGGACTCCTCGTGACCCGGCAGCATGATGACGGGATCCGCCCATGCCGGACGCTCGCCGAAGACGTACGCCGGCGCCGGGGCTGCCGTCTCGACCGCGCTCTCCGGTCTGGCGGCGACAACCCTCCAGGAGCGCGGGTCGTCGTACGGGTTGATGCCGTCGAACTGCTCGTGGTCCACGTAGGGCTGGATGTGGAAGAAGTTGAGCAGCCCGGGGCTGGCGCCGAGCTCCTCGCCGAGCCAGGGAGCCAGGGCGTCGACGTCCAGTACCGCGAGCAGGCTTAGCGGAATCCCGTCGATCTCCGGCCAGACGGTGCCGGGCTCCAGCAGAGCGGCCCCGCCCAGGCGACACCGGCCGGCGGGCGTGTCTCCGTCACTGGTCGGGGCAATCATGTGGCCGCGCCGGGCCAGCGCCGCCATGTTCCGTCCGCCGTGCTCCCCCAGCTCCTCGATGCAGTGCCGCTCGACCTTGGCCATCAATTCGTCGACTACTTCGTTGACGTTCATGGACGCATCGAACCATTCCCCACTGACACTCGGTCGTGCCCCGGAGGGCCGCTCGTGCTGCCGCTGATGAGCAGGGCCTCGCACCGGGCCATCTCACGCCGGGCCGTCCTCACACCAAGCCGTCCTTACGCCAAGCCGTCCTTACACCAGGCCGTCCCTACACCAAGCCGTCCCTACACCAAGCCGTCCCTACACCAAGCCGTCCCTACACCAAGCCGTCCCTACACCAGGCCGTCCCTACACCAGGCCGTCCTCGCCCAGCGCCTCCTGGGCGACCTTGAACGCGTGGTTGGCGCTCGGCACCGAGCAGTAGATCGCCGTCTGGAGCAGCACCTCCTTGATCTCCTCGACGCTCAGCCCGTTGCGCACGGCGGCGCGCACGTGCATCGCCAGCTCCTCCCAGTGGCCTCCGGCCACCAGCGCGGTCAAGGTGATCATCGAGCGGCTGCGCCGATCCAGGACGGGCCGGGTCCAGATCTCGCCCCACGCGTACCGCGTGATGAGGTCCTGGAAGTCGGCGGTGAACGGCGTCGTGCCCGCGACGGCGCGGTCCACGTGCGCGTCACCGAGCACCTCGCGCCGCACGGTCATGCCCTCGTGCATGCGGTTCGGCACGCCGTCTTGCATGTCCATTTGCACGTCTTCTTGCACGTCTTCTTGCACGTCGCCCTGCGCGCCGTCCTCGCGCCGCTCGCCGTCTCTGCGCTCGGTCTTGCGGCCGGTCGTACAACTGTCGTCGGTCGCACCGCCCGGGGCGGTCTCACGGCTGCTGTCCGCCTCACCAGTGCGGCCGGTCTCCGGGCCCTGGTCGGTCATGCGGCCACCCTTCCCGCGACGAGGTCGCGTACCAGCTCGGCCACGGCCCGCGGCCGTTCCGCCGGCGCGAGGTGGGCCACGCCGTCGAGCACTTCGAGCCGTGCGCCCGGTATGGCGTGGGCGATCTCCTTGAGCTTCGCGGGCGGTGCCGCCGGGTCCACCTCGCCCGCGATCGCGACGACGGGCACGCCGACCGAGCCGAGCTGCCCCCGCAGGTCGTAGTCGGCCAGCGCTCGGCACACCGCCGCGTAGCCGAACCGGTCAGCGGTCTGCAGGCTGCCGAGCAGACGCAGGGCCGTCTGCGGCTCGCGCTCGAGGAACCCTGGCCCGAACCAGCGCCGCGCCGCGCCCTCGACCTGGGTGGGGGTGCCCGCCCGCTGCACCAGGTCGGCCCGCTCGGTCCACATCGACGGTTCGCCGAACTTCGTCGCGGTGCAGATCAGCGCCGCGCCGAGCACCTGGTCGGGCGCGTCCAGCAGGAGCTGCTGGCCTACCGCGCCAGCGGCAGAAACCCCCGCGTACCAGAACGGCGCACCCACATCGCCCCGGCGAGCCTGCGCACGCTCCACGATGCCAAGGACGGCGTCCGCGAGGTCGCCGATCGTGAGCCCTGCCAACTCCTCGGCGGCGGGCGCTGGCGCGGTGCCGTGGCCCGGCAGGTCCCAGCCGATCACGTCCATGCCGTCGGCTGTGTCACTCGCTGTGTCACTCGCCGTGTCACTCGCCGCGTCACCGACTTTGTCGCTGCCGGTGTCACCAGCCGTGTCACCAGCCGTGTCACCAGCCAGGAGCGCGATCGTGTCCTGCCAGAGTGCCGACACCGACGTGCCCAGCGAGGGTCCGAGCACCAGCAGCGGGCGCGTCGCGTCGCGCAGCACGAACTCGACCGCACCCAGCCTGGGTAGCGCACTCATGTGTCCTCCGTACTCGTCCCGTCAGGTCTCGTCCCGTCAGGTCTCGTCCCGTCGGCGAAGCCGTCGAGCACCCGGTCGACGACGGCGGTCGCCGCGTCGACGTCGGGCGCCGGTCCGGCACCGGGCAGACCGTCGTGCAGGTTCCGGGCCACGGCGTCGGCGTCGACCTCAAGGCCCTCCAAGAGCTCGGCCGCGGCGTGTGCGGACGCGATCGCGTGCCGGGCGAGCTGCTGGAGGGCGGGCCACTCGGCGTGCCATGCGCCGTCGGACCGCTCGTCGACGGCGAGACCCGCGGCGGCGAGCACCTGCGCCGCCAGGTGCGGCGCGGCGATCGCCGAGCGTCGGACCAGCACGGACAACACGGGGTTTCGCTTGTGCGCCATTGCCGACGACGCCCCGCGTCCCGGCGCCGCCGGCTCCCGCAGCTCGCCGACACCGGGCCGGACGGCCTGCAGGACGTCGTTCGCGATCTTGCCGAGTGCCGCGCACGACTCGGCGAGCGCCGACGCGAGCCGGACGACGGGTGTGCGCGTGACGTGCCACGGAGCAGGTCCGACCGGCAGTCCGAGCTCCGCGCCCCAAGCCTCGACGAGCGCGAACTCGACGCGTGCGAAGGGGTCACCGTCGGCCGCCCCCTCAACCGACCCAGTCGCCTCGGCCAGCTCCGCGATCCCGGACAGCTCGCCGGCCGCGCCGCCGTAGGCCAGGGGCAACGCGTCGGCCGTCGCGGCCAGGAATGCCTGGGCCGCCGCGAGACCCTGCAACCACCCGGCGAACCGGGCGCCCAGCGTGGTCGGCACGGCCGCCTGGGCAAGGGTGCGCGCGAGCGCCGGCCGGTCGCGGTGCTCCGCCGCGAGCCGAGCGGCGGCGGCCGCAGCCCGACCCAGGTCGGCGACGACATCGTGCGCGGCCTCCCGAAGGACCAGGACGAGAGCCGTGTCGAGCACGTCCTGGGAGGTGAGCCCCGCGTGCACGGCGGGCGCCAGGCGCGGTCCGGCCGCCTCGCGCAGCGCGGCGACGAGCGGGATCACCGGATTGCCCCCGGCGGCGCTCTCGCGGGCGAGCTGCGTGGCGAGGGCGAGCGCGGCGTCGTCGGCCCCGGCAAGGCGTTCGACGACGGCGTCGATGCTGGTGCCGACCTCGATGGCGTCGAGGTCTCCGGCGCGAGTGCCCCGATGCTTGGCAACGACCCGCACCCACGCCGCCTCGGCGCGGAGCATCGCCCGCAGCACGGCCACGTCGTCGGTGACCGCGGCCGAAGACCCGGGGGCGAGGTCCGCGCCGGGCGTCAGCAGGCCGACGTCAGGCACCAACACCGTCCCGGCCGGCCCCTGGTGCCCCGTCGTAGGTGAGAAACACGGTCTCTCCCTCCCCCTGCAGGCGGATATCGAAGCGCAACGAACCGTCGGGCTCGCGCGACGTGACCAGCGTCGCGCGCCGCTCGGGTTCGAGCGAGGCGAGCAGCGGGTCAGCGTCGAGCGAGTCAGCGTGAAGCGGGTCAGAGTGAAGCGGACCACCGTCGCGCAGGTCGGCGTCGAGCAGGTCAGCACTGGGCGCGCCCGCGCCGTCCGGCAGGTAGGCGCGGGTGAACAGCCGGTCCTGCAGGCCGCGGGCGAAGACCGTCACCGCGAAGAACGCGGCCCGGCCCGGTTCGGTGGCGCCCGGGTTCAGCGTGCGGAACCAGTAGCCGCCCTCGCGGTCCGTCTCGGTGCGGCCCCAGCCGGTGAAGGTCCCGTCGCGCAGGATCGAGCCGGACCGGCGGACGACGGCGCCCGCCGAGTCGGCCTGCCAGATCTCGATCAGCGCGTCCGGGACCGGGCTGCCCGCGCCGTCGTACACGGTGCCGTGGAGGCGGACGGCGCCCGTGGTGCCGGGCTCGACCAGCTCGTTGCCGCGCTCGTAGGGCAGCGCGTAGCCGAAGAAGGGGCCGACGGTCTGGCCCGGCGTGGGCGGCAGCAGACCAGTCGACGGCAGCAGGCCGGTCGACGGCAACAGACCGTTCGTGGCAGGCTCACCCGTCGCCTTGCCGATCAGCTCACTGGCCGGGTCCTTCGTCGGCTCACTCATCGCCGTCCTCCGGCTCGGTCCAGGTGCGGTGCGATCCGGTCAGCACGATGTCCCAGCGGTACCCGGTGGCCCACTCGTGCTGCGACACGTCGTGGTCGTAGGTCGCGACGAGCCGGTCGCGGGCCCGGGCGTCCTGGATCGACTGGAAGATCGGGTCCAGGGGGAACAGCGGGTCCCCGGGGAAGTACATCTGCGTGACGATGCGCTGGGTGAGCTCCCGGCCGAAGAGCGAGAAGTGGATGTGCGCCGGGCGCCACGCGTTGAAGTGGTTCTTCCACGGGTACGGGCCGGGCTTGATCGTCTGGAACTGGTACCAGCCGTCGTCGTCGGTCAGCATCCGCCCGACGCCGGTGAAGTTGGGGTCGATCGGCGCCGGGTGCTGGTCGCGCTTGTGGATGTACCGCCCGGCGGCATTGGCCTGCCAGACCTCCACGAGCTGACGCCGCACCGGCCGGCCCTGCCCGTCGACCACGCGACCGCGCACCACTATGCGCTCGCCGATCGGCTCGCCGTTGTGCTGGACCGTCAGGTCGGCCTCCAACGCCCCGATGTCCCGCTCGCCGAACACCGGGGCGAACAGCTCGATCGTCTCCGGGTCGGCGTGGTGCAGGTCCTTGGTCGGGTGCCGCAGGAGCGAGCTGCGGTACGGGGCCCAGTCGCGCCGCGGGCCGAACTCCTCCGGAGCGCCCTGCTCCAGGCCCTTCTGATACGCGTCGTGCCCGGCCTCGATCTCGGCGCTGAGCTGCGCCTGCGACTCGACAGCCGCGTCCGGCCCCGCGCTCGGCGCCGTTTCTGCCGCCGCGTCCCGTCCTGGGTCAGTCATCGTCATCTCCCTCTCGACGCCGTCGTCGTCGACGTCGTTGCCGCTGTAGTTGCCGGCCCGCCGAGCACCGGACCCCAGCCGGTGTATCCCTCGGCGAGGAAGCGCCGGCCCGCCTCCGAGGAGGTGAGGGTCCGCAGCTCGGCCACCCGGCGTCGGGCCGCGAAGCCGGTCTCGCCCGGGTGGGAGTGCAGCATGCTGCTCATCCACGCGGAGAAGTGCTGCGCGCGCCACACCCGCTCGGACACCCGGCGCCCGTACTCGTCGAGCACGTCGTCGTCGGGGCGCAGCGTGCCGCCGCGCCTGGCGAGCCACGTCTCCAGCACGTCGTGCAGCACGACGACGTCGGCGAGCGCCAGGTTCAGCCCCTTGGCTCCGGTGGGCGGGACGGTGTGCGCGGCGTCGCCGGCGAGCAGCATCCGGCCGTGCCGCACGGGCTCGACGACGGACGACCGGAAGCGCAGGACCGACCGTTCCTCGATCGGGCCCTCCTCGAGCCGGAACCCGTCGGGTCCCGCGACCCTGCGCTGCAGCTCGGCCCAGATCTGGTCGTCGCTCCAGCCGTCCGGGTCCTCGTCGGGTTCGCACTGGAAGTACAGGCGCTGATGCGTCTCGGTGCGCTGGCTGATCAGCGCGAACCCGTGCTCGGAAGCGGTGTAGACGAGCTCGGGCGCGCTGCGCGGCGCCTCGACGATCACGCCGAACCAGGCGTAGGGGTACTCGTGGGAGAAGGTGCGGCGCTGCGCCTCGGGCAGGGTGTGCCGGAGGGTCGAGCGCGAGCCGTCGGCCCCGACCAGCAGATCACAGCGCAGCTCGTGCTCGACGCCCTGCGCGTCGGTCCAGAGCACGCCCGGCAGGTCGCGCGTGCCGCGGAGGGCACTGTCTTGGAGGGCACTGTCTTGGAGGGCACCGCCGTGGGGAGCACCGCCGGAGGGAGCACCGCCGTCGAGCACCCGCGTGACCGTGGCGCCCCAGCGGACCTCTCCACCGTCGACGCCGCCGTCGCCGATGGCGCCGTCGGCCTCGCGCCTGTTCGCGAGGTCGACGAAGACGTCGGTCTGCGGGTAGAGCCACACGCTGCGCCCGGTGAGGCCTGCGAGGTCGATGCGGTGGTCCTCGCCGTCGAACCGGAGCGCTATGCCGTCGTGCCGCTCGCCGTCGCGCAGCACGCGGTCCAGGCCGGCCTCGACGAGGGTCTGCACGGAGCTCGCCTCGAGGATCCCGGCCCGGTGCGTGTGCTCGATCTCCTCGCGCGAGCGCGCCTCCAGCACCACGTGCTCGATGCCGGAGCCGTGCAGCAGGTGCGAGAGCAGCAGCCCGGCGGGGCCGCCGCCCACGATCGCGACGACGGTGCGTTCCACGGTCAACCAATCCTCCAGGGGGTTCAACGCAACGGGGTCCAGCACATCGGGTCCAGAACATCGGGGTCCAGCGCAACAAGGTCCAGCGCAACAAGGTCCAGCGCAATGGAGTCCAGCCCAACAGGGTCTAGCGCATGCGGGCGAGGTCGGCCTCGATGGCCGCGGCCGCCTTGAGCAGCGGGGGCAGCAGGTGCTGGACGAGGGTCGCGATCTCGCCGCGCCGGACCGGCGCCGAGACGTTCACGGCGGCGACGACGCGGCCCGTGCCGTCGCGCAGCGGTGCCGCCACCGACCGCAGGCCCTCTTCCAGCTCCTGGTCCACCAGCGCCCAGCCCTGCTCGCGGACCAGGTCCAGCGCTGCCCGCAGGTCACGCGGGTCGGTGATCGTCCGTGAGGTCAGAGGCACGAGCATGCCCGACGGCGTCTTCGACGCCGCGCTCGGCCCCACCTTCGATCCCGCCGTCGACCCCACCTTCGACGGCGGGCTCAACGGCAGGCTCGACGGCGGGCTCGACGGCGGGCTGGACTGCACCGCCGACGCGAGATAGGCGTCGAGCACCCCCGGCTCGGCGTGGGCGAGGATGGCCCGCCCCATCGACGTCGCGTACGCCGGGAAGCGCGTGCCCACCCGGATCGACGCGCTCATGATGCGGTGCGTGGCGACGCGAGCGACGTAGACGATGTCCGTGCCGTCGAGCACCGCGACCGAGGACGACTCGCTCACCTTCTGCGACAGCTCCTCGAGATGGGGCGCCGCGATGTCGGGCAGGGTCAGGCTCGACAGGTAGGCGTACCCGAGCTCGAGGAGCTGCGGCCGCAGCGTGAACTCGCGCCCGTCGGTCGCGACGTACCCGAGCTCGACAAGTGTGTGCAGAAATCTTCGCGCAGAGGCCCGGCTGAGCCCCGTCTCGCGGGCGACGTCGCTCAGGGTGAGCGACCGCCGCTCGCTGTCGAACGCCCGGATGACCGCCAGCCCGCGTTCGAGCGACTGCACGAACTCGGACGAACGCGCCGCGCCGCCGCCCTCGTCGACGCCGCCGGCCTCGTCAACACCGCCGCCCTCGTCAACACCGCCGGCCTCGTCGTCGGCGGGTGCGGGCCCGTCACGCATCCCGGGCCCCCACCGGGTGCGTCAGGTGCGCCTCGGCGAGAGTGCGCGCCCCCTTCTTGGCCTGCTGCACCAGCTCGTACACGTGCGTGCGCAGGCGGGCGAACTCCGCGTCGCCGCGGGTCTCGAGCTGGTCGCGGTCCTGACCGAGGCCCACCTCGACGTCCTCGAGCACCACGGTCGGCCGGGCGGACAGGACGAGCACCCGCTCGCCGAGGTAGATCGCCTCGTCGATGTCGTGCGTCACGAACACGACGGTGATGCCCAGCCGCTTCCACAGCGTGCGCACCAGGTCCTCCAGGTCGAAGCGGGTCTGCGCGTCGACGGCGGCGAACGGCTCGTCCATGAGCAGCACCTGCGGCTCGTAGGCCGCTGCCCGCGCGATCGCCACTCGCTGCTGCATGCCGCCGGAGAGCTGCCAGGGGTACGACCCGGCCACGTCGCCCAGCCCCACCGCCGCGAGGGTCTCGCGCACGAGCTCGGCCCGGCGCGCCTTCGCGACGCCCTTCTCGCGCAGCGGCAGCTCCACGTTCTGGGCGACCGTCATCCAGGGGAACAGTGAGCGGCCGTACTCCTGGAGCACCACCGCCATCCCCTCCGGCGGGCCCGTGATCGCGGACTCCCCCAGCACCACCTCGCCCGCCGTCGCCGGCAGCAGGCCCGCCATGCAGCGCAGCAGCGTCGTCTTGCCCGCTCCGGACGGCCCGACGACGCACACCAGCTCGCCGGGCCGGACCTCGAACGTGAGATCGGCGATGGCCTCGACGGGCGCACCTCGACCGGCACCTCCACCGGAATAGACCTTGCGCAGGCCGCGAACGGACAGGCGCGCGCCGCCCACCTGGTCGACTGGGCTGGTCATGTCAAGCACCTCCGTGCTGGGTCTGCCGGTACCCGTGGTACCAGCGGAGGATCACGTTCGTCACGGCCCGGAAGACGAGGGACAGCAGCACGCCTATGACGCCGAGCAGGATGACCCCGCTCCACATCTCCGGGATAGCGAAGCTGCGCTGGAACTGCACGATCGCGAAGCCCAGGCCGTCCTTCGCCGTGAACATCTCGCTGATCACCATCAGGATGATGCCGATCGACAACGCCTGCCGTGCGCCGGTCACGATCTGCGGGCTCGCGCCGCGCAGCACCAGGTGCCGCACCGTCGCGACCCGGCCCAGCCGGTAGGCACGGGCCGTGTCCCGCAGCACGGGGTCCAGGCCGCGTACGCCCTCGACCGTGTTGAGCAGGATCGGCCACAGGCAGCCGAAAGCGATCACGACTATCTTCATCGTCGTCCCGATGCCGAAGAACAGCATCAGGACGGGTACCAGCACCGGCGGCGGGATCGCCCGGAAGAACTCGAGCACCGGCTCCGCGTAGGCGCGCAGGGCCCGCGAGGACCCGATCGCCACGCCGAGCACCACGCCCAGCACGAGCGCGACGGCGTACCCCGCCAGCAGGCGCAGCACGCTCGGCACGACGTCCTGGACGAAGCGGCTCTCGCCGAACCCCGCGCCGGCCCCGGCTTCGGCCGGAGCCGCGAACCACGTCTCGCCGAACATCCCGACGATCACGCTGAGCGGCGGGTTGAAGAACGACGTGCTCCCGGCGCTCAGGAACCACCACGCCGCGACGATGACCGCGGGCAGGCCGACAGCCAGGAGCACGGCAAGGAGTGCGGACAGGAGCACCGAGCCGAGCGTCCGTGTCGCCCCGGTCCTGCCGGGTGCGCCGGGTGTGCCGGGCGTGCCGGGTGCGCCGGGTGCGCCGGACGAGCCCGACGTGCCTGACGCGCCCGACGTGCCCGACGTGCCCGACGTACCTGACGCGCCGGGCGCGATCACCGGGCCGGTCATGACGCACTCTCCCCACGGATGGACGGGTGCCAGAACAGCACGCGGCTCTCCAGCGCGCGGGCCACGAGGTTCACCGCGACGCCGAGCAGCCCCGTGACCACCACATAGGCGTACATGGATTCGACGGCGCCCGAGGACTGCGCGACCCCGAGCAGCTTGCCGATGCCGGGCGTGCCGATCAGCAGCTCGCCGGTCACGGTCAGGATCAGCGCGACGCTCGCGGCCAGCCGCAGCCCGGTCATCGCGTACGGCACCGTCGTCGGCCACACCACCGTGCGGATCCGGGTCAGCGCCGAGAACCGGTACGAGCGCGCCGTGTCGGAGGCGACCGGGTCGACGTCCTGCACACCCGACAGCACCTGCACCAGCACCTGCCAGAAGCTCGCGTACACGACCAGCAGGAGGGTCGACGCCATCCCGGTGCCGTACAGGAGGATCGCCACCGGGATCAGCGCGACCGACGGTACCGGCCGGAGGAACTCGATGGTCGACGCCGTCACGGCGCGCAGCACCGGGACCGACCCGATGATCACGCCCAGCACGACGCCGGCGACCAGGGAGATCGCCAGCCCCGTGAACCAGGTGGTCAGCGTCTGGCCCAGCGCGATCCAGAACTCGGGGGTGCCCAGCCGCTCGGCCAGGGCCGTGAGGATCTGCGACGTCGGCGGCAGGAACCGCGCGTCCACGAACCCCAGCCGCGGCGCGAGCTCGACGACCAGGAGCAGGGTCGCGACCCCGCCCGCGCCCAGCGCCCAGGCGGGCGCTGCCGCGCCCGCCTGACGACCGGGCCCGCCACGATCGAGCCCGCCACGTCCGAGCCCGCGCCGGCCGGCCCCGCGGCCGAGCCGACGACCGCCGAGCCAACGACCGCCGGGCGTGCCGTCGGCGGGCGTGCCGTCGGCGGGCGTGCCGTCGGCGGGCGTGCCGTCGGCGGGCGCGCCGTCGGCGGGCGCGCCACCGCCAGGCGTGCCGTCGCCGGGTGCTCGGCTCGCCTCAGGACTCGTGACGGGGCTCATGGCGCGACTCGCAGCCGGGCTCACGGCAGGAGCTGGCTCACGTCGACGGGTTCGTCGAACATGCCGTACTCCAGACCGAGGTCGGCCAGCACCTGGAACGACGACGCCTCCAGGCCCGGCGCGAAGCGCGGCATGACCATCGCCTCCTTCACCGCCGGGTCGATCTCGGTGTAGGTGTCCAGGACCGCGCGGGTCTCGTCCGGGTGCTCCTCGGCGAAGGTCAGGGACTCCTCCATCGCCGCCGTGAAAGCCTCGACGGTCTCCGGGTCCTCGGCGATCTGCTGCTCGGACGTGAAGTACGCCGCGACCAGCAGCTCCGGGTCGGTCTCGGCGAAGTTGGACGTCACGACGCGCGCGCCGTCCTGCAGCGCCCTGGTCAGGTGCGGCTCCACGATCCACGCGGCGTCGACCTGGTCCCCGGCGACGGCGGCCGGCATGTCGGGGAACGCCATCTCGACGAACTCCACAGCGGTCGGGTCACCGTCCGCGTCGGCGACGACCTTGCGGATCGTCGTGTCGCCGATGTTGTTGAGGGTGTTGACGGCGACGGTCTTGCCGGCCAGGTCGGCCGCGTCCTCGATGTCCGAGTCCTCGGGGACGACGACGGCGCCGAAGTCCTCACCGGGCGTGCCGGTGGTGAAGTTCCCCGGCGCGACGGCCTTGAGCGGCAGGCCCTGCGACGACGCGACCAGCAGGGAGGTCACGTTGCTGAAGCCGAACTGGTACTCGCCGCTGACCACGGCCGGCACGATCGCCGCCCCACCCTGGGCGAGCTCCAGCTTGACTTCCAGCCCCTGGTCCTCGAAGAAGCCCTCCTGGACACCCAGGTAGATCGGGGCGACGTCGACGATCGGGATCACGCCGACCGTCACGGTGGTCAGCCCGCCGTCGGCCGAGTCTCCTTCTTCGCCCCCGGGCGCGGCCTGGGCGCCGCAGGCGGCCAGCAGCAGGGTCGCCGCTGCGGCCGCGACCACGGCGCGAGCCGTTCTGGGCGCCGCGCTGGAGGCCGCGAAAGGATAGGTACGTCGCACTGGGAATCTCCTTTGAACGTACTGCTGGCGTGTTCGACATCCGAACGAGTGTGCCCACAAAGAACATAGCGATAGCGACGGGGCGCGGTCAACGTCCGACGCTCGCGTAAGCGTTCACCCTCATTGCCCCGCGCACGGCCCGGCAAATAGCATCCATTTTGCCCGGCTTTTCACCCGCCGCTCCTCGCTCGCCCAGGACACATGAGAGGTCAGTCATGGACCGTCCGATGTCCCCCGTTTCCGCAGGTAGTGCCCCGTCCAGGGCCCATCCCAGCACCCTTCCCGGCGCTCTTGCCAATTCCCGGGCCAGATCCCGGGCCGGCACCCCGCCGGGATCCCGGCCCAGGCCCTCGGCCCGCCGGCCGGCCCGCCTCGTCGCGGCCCTCGCCGCGGCCCTGCTCGCACTGGCCGCACCGGCGGCCGCCGCGCACGCCGACCCGCCGCCCAACCTCCCGCAGAACGCCAGCGGTTACGAACAGTCCTTCTCCCCCGCCTACGACTACGACACCGACGGCTGCTACGCGACGTCCGCCATCGGGCCGGACGGGACCCTCGCACCGGGCCTGGCGCTCGGCGGCGCCGTCAACGGGCAGTGCCGCGACCAGTGGGACCTGGACGCCTCCCAGACCTACTCCCGCGAGAAGTGCAACAACGGCTGGTGCGCCATCATGTACGCCAGCTACTTCGAGAAGGACCAGGCACTGGACGGGGGCCTCGGCGGCCACCGGCACGACTTCGAGCATGTGGTCGTCTGGGTCAACCAGTCCAGCAACCAGGTCGACTACGTCTCGATCACCGAGCACAGCGGATACGCCACCTACCCGCGGTCGCAGGTCCTGTTCGACGGCTCGCACCCCAAGATCGTCTACCACAAGGACGGCATCAGCACGCACCTGTTCCGGCTCGCCAACGGCAACGACGAGCCGCCGGAGAACCACTACCACAACTGGCGCTACCCGCCGATCGTCGGCTGGAACGGCTGGCCCAGCACGTCGCTGCGCGATCGCCTGATGACTGCCGACTTCGGCTCGGCGACGATCAAGATCGACGACGGCGACTTCACCGGCTGGCTGACCCAGATGAAGCCGTCCGGCATCCCGTTCGACCCGGCGGCATAGCCCTCCCCGCCACCCCTCCCGCCGCCCACAGGTCGGTCGTCCTCGAGCCCGCCGAACCGCAGCAACACGCCGATGCCTCGCGCAGCATCGGCGTGTCACCTCGGTTCGGCGCCCGAGCACGGCGTCGGGTAGCGGTTCGATGAGGTGGGTCGGCCGTCCGCCCATAACCCGCCGGCCACAGCCGGCCAGCCACTCAGAGCCGACGGGCCATCGGGCGCGGTGTGCTGGTTTGGTGGGTGCCGGGTGGGCTGGACTGGGTTCGGCTGTGCCCCGGCTATGCGGGCTGTGCTGAATAGTTCAGCCTGGCCGAATTCTGCGGGGCCAGGCTGAACGCGGTTCAGCAGACCCGGCACCGACGCCCCGAAGTCACCCCACCGAGCCGCCACGGCCAACCGGGCACGGCGAAGCGGGGCACGGCCAAGCAGGCACGGCCAAGCAGGCACGGCCAAGCAGGCACGGCCAAGCAGGCACGGCCAAGCAGGCACGGCCAAGCAGGCACGGCCAAGCAGGCACGGCCAGGAAGTCCTCTTCCAGCATGGACTTGCGCATGGTTCCGAGTGGCAAACCATGCGCAATCGCTTGGTCGCAGCGGACTTCTCCGACGTCGGCAGCTTGCGTCACCAGAGGACTGGCTCAGCGTCCGCCATCCGTCATCCGCCGGACACCGGACACCGGACACCGGACACCGGACACCGGACACCGGACACCGGACACAAGCTAGAGCGCGCCGACCACCGAGAGCAGTTGGAGCCGCTCGTGGCTCTCGGTCCCCGGGACGGCGGTGAAGACCGTCAGGGCCTGGAACTGGTCCGGGTCCAGCAGAGTCTGCCCGTGCAGCTCCACGAGGCCCACCTCTGGGTGGTTCAGTCGCTTGGGCTCGCAGTACGGGCCGACGACGGGATGCTCGTCCCACAGCCGCGCGAACTCCGCGCTGCGGCCACGCAGGCCGGACGCGAGCTCGCCCGCCGGGGACCTCGCGCCGGTCTGCGCCTGGACCGCCGCGAGCCGGGCCGCGAGCGTGCGGCCGTGGTGCTCGTGGTCCTCCTCGGGGACCCGGTCGCGGGCACGCGGATCGGTGAACCACCGATAGACGCGGGCGCGCTCCGGACCCGTGTACGACGTCTCGTCGCCGAGGAGTGCCGCCGCCAGGCGCGTCTGCCGCAGGGTCACGCCGAGGACGTTCTCGACCTGGGCGGGCGCATCTTCCAGCCCGTCCAGGATCCGCATCAGGCCTACGTTGATGTGGTCACCGCGCTGGACGCGCCGGGGCAGTGCGTGCCCGGCCAGCTCGACGAGCCGGTCGCGCTCCTCGAGGCTCAGGTGCAAACCGTGCGCGATCGCCGCGAGGACCTGCTCCGAGGGAACCGGCCCGCGCTGCTGCTCGATGCGGCTGTAGTAGTCCGCCGAGACCCCGCTCAGCGCCGCTACCTCCTCGCGCCGCAGCCCGCTCGTGCGCCGTCGGGGTCCGCGGGGCAGCCCCACGTCCTCCGGCTGGAGCGCCTCACGGCGCGTCCGCAGGAAGTCGGCCAGCAGCTGGCGGTCCATCGTCCTCACCTCGTCCTCGTTTTGCGGCACCGCCCTGCGGCACCGCCCTGCGGCACCGCCCTGCGGCACCGTTCTGCGGCACCGCCCTGCGGCACCGTCGTGCGGCACCGCTCTGCGGCACCGCTCTGCAGCACCGCTCTGCAGCACCGCTCTGCAGCACCGTCGTGCAGCACTATCCCGCGATACCGGTCGTGCGGGCGCCTCTCGGCCCGGCGTCGGTCAGGCGAGCGCCGAGCCGGGGAACCGCACTCCCGTCATGTCCTCCGAGACGTCCCACAGCCGGGCTGCGGCCGCCTCGTCCGTCGCGGCGCGGTAGACGCGCTGCGGCGCGGAGCTGCCCGTGAAATGACCAACGCCGTCCGGCCCGTAGAACGTCCCGCCGCCCGCCGCGGGATCGGTGGCCGCCTGCAGCGCGGGCAGGAGTCCCTGCTCGACGGGCTGCACGAAGATCCCCAGGGCGAGGAACCGGCGCATCACGGCGTCCATCCGCGGGGTCTCCGTGCTGCCCAGACCGGGACCGGCCGAGTACAGGCTCGTGTACGTGGTTCCGGGATGGGCCACGTTGCTCACGATGCCCCAGCCGTGCGCCCTGCTCCGCCGGTCGAGCTCGAGCGCGAACATCAGCTGGGCGAGCTTCGAGAGGTTGTACGCCCGCACCGGCGAGTAGTCGCGCTCGCTGTTGAGGTCGGTCCAGTCGAGCCGGCCGAACCGCGCCGCAGCGCTCGACATCGTCGTCACGCGCGCGCCAGACCTGCGTGAATCAGACGTGCGCGAATCAGACGCGCGCGAGTCAGGCGTGCGGGCATCCGAGCGCAGCAGCGGCAGCAGCCGCCCGACGAGCGCCATGTGCCCCAGGTGGTTGGTGCCGAGCTGGAGCTCGAACCCGTCGGCGGTCGTGTTCCGGGCCGGCGGGGCCATCACCCCGGCGTTCGCGACCAGGAGGTCGATCCGGCGGCCCTCGTCCAGGAGGCCGTCGGCAAGGGTCGCCACCGACTCCAGCGACGCGAGATCGAGCGGACGGGTGGAGACGACGGCGTCCGGCACCGCCGCGCGCAGGCGCCCGACCGCCGCCTCTCCCTTGGCCGGGTTGCGCACGGGCAGCACGAGCTCCGCGCCCGCTCGCGCGAGCCGCTCGGCGAGCCCGAGGCCGAGGCCGTCGCTCGCTCCGGTCACGACGGCGCGCTTGCCACTCAGGTCGGGCACGACGACGTCGGTGTACTTGCGAGCGCGGCGCTTCACCGGGCTGCTGTGCACCGGGCTATCGGTCACCGGGCTACCTGCCGCCGGGCTACCTGCCGCCGGGCTGCCGGTCGCCGGGCTGCCGGTCACCGGCCTGCCGGTCACCGGCCTGCCGGTCGCCGGGCTGCTGGTCACGGGGTTGTTGCTCACGACGGTCTTCCTCACGGGTGGTTCGTCCGCCGGTCGGCCGACCGGTCCCGATCAGCGTGCGCGCGCTCCCGGACCGGATCCAGGTTCGAGATGTCCGTGGCTACGCGCCCTCGTCAACAGGCCCGCGAGCAGCCTCACCAGCAGCCCTGTGGCCAGGCACGTCACCGACGTCCGCCAGCACACGGACTGTGACCACCGACACGTCACATTTCGCCGCGCTGTGTTGTCGAACAGGTAAGACCACCAGGAGGGTGTCATGGAGAAGATTCTGATCGTCGGCGGCGGCTACGCAGGCTTCTACGCCGCGTGGGGCCTGGAGAAGAAGCTCCGCAGGGGCGAGGCCGACGTCACGCTCGTCGACCCGCACGGCTACATGACCTACCAGCCGTTCCTGCCCGAGGTCACGGCCGGCTCGATCGAGGCGCGGCACGTCATGGTGTCGCTGCGCCGGCACCTGCGGCGCACGACCATCATCGCGGGCCACACCACGTCGATCGACCACGCGCACCGCACCGCGACCGTCCGCACCAACGACGGCGCCATCCGCGAGATCGTGTACGACACGATCGTCGTGACCGCCGGCGCCGTGACCCGCACGTTCCCCGTCCCGGGCATCTCGGAGGAGGCGATCGGCCTCAAGCACGTCGAGGAGGCAGTCGCGATCCGCGACCAGCTCCTGACGGCGTTCGACCGCGCCGCGCTGCTGCCCCCGGGCGTCGAGCGCCGCCGGCTGCTGACGGTCACCGTCGTCGGCGGCGGGTTCACCGGCGTCGAGGTCTTCGGCGAGCTGCTGTCGCTGGCCACGAGCCTGCTGCGCTCCTACCCCGAGCTCAGCCGGGACGACGTCGACTTCCACCTCATCGACGCGAACAACCGGATCCTGCCCGAGGTCACCGACGAGCCCGGACACTGGGTCGTGCGCCACCTGGAGGGGCGGGGTGGGCACGTGCACCTCGGCACCCAGGTCGTCTCGGCCGCGGACGGCCGGATCATGCTGTCCACCGGCGAGTCGTACGGCAACGGGCTCCTGATCTGGGCCGCCGGCAACGGCAGCAACCCCGTCGTCGCGCGGAACACCGACCTCCCGGTCGACGAGCGCGGCCTGGTCCGGGTTCGCGCCGACCTCCGGGTCGGCAGCGACGACGCGATGGTCCCCCACGCGTGGGCCGCCGGCGACAACGCCGCCGTCCCCGACCTCGCCTCGCCCGTCCCCGGCGCGCGAACCGTGCCCAACGCGCAGCACGCCGTCCGCCAGGGCAAGCTGCTGGCGAAGAACCTGGTCGCGGACCTCCGCGGCAAGAAGGTGCAGCCGTACCTCCACCACAGCCTCGGCGTTGTCGCCACCCTCGGCATCGGGCGCGGCATCTTCCAGTACAAGCGCCTGGTCATCAAGGGCTTCCTGGCCTGGCTCATGCACCGCGGCTACCACGTCCTGGCTGTCCCGACCTGGGAGCGCAAGGTGCGTGTGCTGCTCGTCTGGGTGTCCGCGGTGTTCTTCGGCAGGGACATCATCCCGCTCGCCACGGTGCAGCGGCCGCGCGCCGCGTTCCTCGCCGGCGGCGACCCGTTCGCGGGGGCCGACGACGACGCGGTCTCGCGGCCCGAGCTGAGCGTGGTGCGCGATGCCAGCTGACCGCCACCGTCGGGCAAGCGCCTGGACGACCTGGGTACGGAAGCAAGCACTCGCGCTCGGTGACCGGCGGGTGCGGCTCGGCTGGTCGAACCTGTTCGGCGTCGTGACCTTCGCCTGCCTGGTCGTCCTGGCGGTGACCGGGATCCTGCTGGCGTTCACGTACACGCCGTCGAACGACCTCGTCACCTACGCCGGGCCCTACGAGCCGCTCCAGGGTGCGACGGTCACCAAGGCCTTCGCCTCGACGATGCGCATCTCGTTCGAGCAGACCGGCGGCCTCCTGCTGCGCCAGACGCACCACTGGGCGGCGCTCGTCATGCCCGCCTCGATCATCGTGCAGCTGCTCGTCACATTCTTCACGGGCGGGTTCCGCCGGCCGCGGCGGCTGAGCTGGGTCCTGCTGGTGGCGGCCTTCGTGCTGGTGCTCGCCGCAGGCTGGAGCGGGTACGCCCTGCCGGACGACATGCTCTCCGGCACCGGCCTGCGCATCGTCGAGGGCGTGGTCCTCAGCATCCCGTTCATCGGCACCTGGGCCGCGGGCCTGATGTTCGGCGGGCCGTTCCCGGGCCAGATCATCGAGAACCTGTACCCCGTGCACCTGATCACGCCGGCGCTGCTCGTCGTCGTCCTCGCCGTCCGCGCGGCGCTCGCCCTCCGGGACGGCCAGGCGGCGCCGGCCCGGCCCGAACCCGTCCCGTCGCTCGGGCTCCGCCTGTGGCCCGACGCCGCCTTCCGCGCCCTCGGCATGATGGGGATCACCGGCTCGGTCCTCGTGCTGCTCGGGGCGACGTCGACGATCAGCCCCGTCTGGTCGTACGGACCGGCGTCCGGGGGCGAGGTCGGCGCGGGGAGCCAGCCCGACTGGTACATGGGGTTCCTCGACGGCGCGCTGCGCCTGGTCCCGGCCGGCTGGGAGACCGTGTGGGGTGGATGGACGGTGACCTTCGCAACGCTCGTCCCGCTGGTGGTGGTCGCCGGTTACTTCGGGCTGCTGGTCGTCTACCCGTTCATCGAGGCGTGGATCAACCAGGACCGCGAGCCGCACCACGTGCTCGACCGGCCGAGGAACGTCCCGGTCCGCACCGGGATCGGCGTCGCCGGGGCGCTCTTCTACGGCGTGCTGTGGGGCGCCGCGAGCGCCGACATCGTCTCGACCGAGTTCAGCGTGAGCTTCGAGTCGGTGATCACGGCGCTGCAGGTCACACTGATCGTCGGTCCCCCGCTGGCGTTCGAGGTCACCCGGCGCATCTGCATCGGGCTGCAGCGCAAGGACCGTGAAATCGCGCTGCACGGGCACGAGACGGGGCGGATCGTCCGGATGACGAACGGCGGGTACGTAGAGATCCACCAGCCGGCCGACGAGGCGGAGCGGGCGCGGCTCGCCGTCGCCCCTGTCCCGCCCGCTCCTGGTCGCCCGGACGACAACGGTCACCTCAGCGGCCGCGAGCGCTTGCGCGGCGCGCTCTCCCGGCAGTTCGGCACGGGACACGTGGTCCCGACGGCTGACCGCGGCCGGGAGCCGTCGAAGGACAGGAACCTGACGCACACGTGACTCGACGCGGTAGATGGGCTAGCAAGCCCCGGCCTCATTACCGCCCAACCGCAAGTTGATGACGCGCCCGGGCGCCGAACCGAAGCGACACGCCGATATCCCGCGGTACACCGGCGTGTCGCTTCGGTTCGGCGAACGGGTACACGACCAAGTTGCGGTTCGGCAGAACAGGCCCTAGCCGCCGAGTGCCGCGAACGCCTCGTAGACCATGAACGCGGGCCAGAAGAGCCCCTGGATGACGGCCCAGACGAACTCCCAGAACCCGTCGGCCTGCTGCCAGAAGTAGACCCATGCGCCGATGATGCCGAGTCCGTAGATCGCGCCACCACCCGCCGCCGCGCGTGTGTTCCCGTCGCTCATGCCGCACCTCCGCACCCAACGCTACGCGCCTTTGTGTCCGCCGTCGTCAAGTCGGCACTTTCCCGTGATGTCGGCACTTTGCACTGAGGTCGGTCCAGGCCTGGACCGACCTCAGTGCCATGTACCGAGTTCGTGAGGCAAACTGCCGACGCTGTGGGCATCGTCGCTAGCGGTTCAGAACTCGAGCTCCTTGCCAGGCCCGGTTGAGCAGGGCTAGGAGCCTGGGCTGCTCGACCATCAGGCCCTCCGACAGGCGCGCCGCGGCGTGCACCACCAGCCACGAGTCGAGATCCCGCAGCGGGCGCCGCGAGACGTCGGCGTAGGCCCGCGCGTACCCGCGCGTGAGCAGCGAACGCCCGACCGCCATCAGCCCGCGGGTGACCAGTGGTGTGCCGGGCACCGGGTCGGCCCAGCGCAGCAGCAGGATCGCCCGCGCGTGGTCGGCCTCGGGTACGCCGCGTGCGGCGTTCGACCAGTCGATGACGCTGACCCGGTCACCGGACACCATCACGTTGCCGGGGTGGTAGTCGCCGTGGCACAGGCGGTCGCCGGACGGAAGCCCGTCGAGCACCCGCAGCGCGAAGCCCTGCAGCTCGCGCGGCAGGGTCGCGGCCTCGATGCGGGCGGCCAGCACCTGGCGGACGTCGGGCAGGTCCGCCGGCGCCTCGACGCAGTGGACCGCGAGGTGAGCCCCCGCCAGTGCCCGCGCGAAGGCCAGCACCTGCCACGGCCGGCGCCGCAGCAGGTCCAGCATGTCCGCCCCGACGATGCGCTCCAGAACCAGGCCCGGGCGGCCGTCGCGTTTCACGACGTCGACCAGGCTCGGAGCGACGTCGTGACCAGCCAGGCTGGCGAGTGCCGCCGCCTCGGCTCCGTGCCCTCGGTAGCCGGGGCGGTAGAGCTTGACGACGGCGTCGTCGCCCCACGCATAGACCTCGGCCTCGCGGCCCACGCCGAGCCTGGGCCCGATCCCGGCACCGGCAGCGGCTGTCGAGTCAGTCATCCGGTCAGTGTGGTCCGGTAGCCAAAGCCTGCGCCACCCAGTTTTCGGGTGCCGGATCTCATTCTTCGATCACAACGTCGATGCATTTGCAAGAATTGCCATTTGATCACCCGGGTGAACTTAGGCCCTGTGAGCGAGATTCCGGCGCACGCGCCGAGTTCGCCAACTAGCCTCCGATCACAAGGAGCAACCGGTCATCAGAGCAGACGCCCGCATATGGATATCGCAGAGCGAATTGCTTCGCTAGCAACAAAGATCGAACAACAGAAGGCCAACATCGTCACGGAAGAGGCGACCAAGAACGCATTCATCATGCCGTTCATCGCGCTCGTTCTCGGCTACGACGTCTTCAATCCTGACGAGGTGGTTCCTGAGTTCACCGCCGACGTCGGGACCAAAAAGGGTGAGAAGATAGACTACGCCATCGTCAAGAATGGCGAGGTTCAGATATTGATCGAGGCCAAGGCAATTGGCGCGCCTCTCACGCTGAACCATGCCTCCCAGCTCTTCCGCTACTTCGCCGTAGCCAATGCGCGGATCGCCATTCTGACAAACGGTCAGCGATATCATTTCTTCACGGACCTCGACAAGCCCAACCGCATGGATGAGACGCCATTCCTGCAACTGGACCTGCTGGAGCTTGACGAGTCGCTCATCCCAGAGGTCCAGAAGCTGACGAAAGAGACCTTCGACGTGGACTCCGTCGTCAGCGCGGCCGAGGAGCTCAAGTACATCGGCGCGCTCAAGCGAGCTCTCGCATCGCAGTTCCGCGACGCGGACGACGAATGGGTCAAGAACCTGACCGGCCGCGTCTACGAGGGTTCGTTCACACAGAAGGTGCGTGAGCAGTTCCGCGGCCTCGTTTCGAAGGCGATGCAGCAGTTCGTCGCCGACCAGGTCAACGACCGGATCAAGGCAGCGCTCGGCGGAAAAGTCTATGCCACCGCAGGTTCGACGGATCTCACGTCGGAAGCATCCGTCGAAGCAGACCTTGATGGGTCCGACTCCGGGTCGGAGCGAGGGCTGGAGACGACGTTCGAAGAGATCGAGGCGTTCCAGATCGTGCGCGCGATCGCCTGTAGCGAGGTTTCGCCCACACGTATCGTTCAGCGCGATACGAAGAGCTACATGGGGGTCTTGCTGGACGACAACAATCGCAAGCCCCTCGCAAGACTCCACTTCAACACAGGACAGAAGTACCTCGGCCTCTTCGACGAGGAAAAGACCGAGACTCGGCACCGTGTCGAATCGCTGGACGAGATCTACGCTCACGCGGAGCAAATCCGAAAGACCGTGCACTATTACGAATGACCACCACCGCGCTCCATCAGGGCCCAGCAGCGGCGCCTGGTGCGGGTGCGCGCGGAGCCCATCGAGAATGATCACCAGGTAACGTCGCCACGCCCCGCTCGTAGGCTCTGCGGGCGGCGCCATGACGGCGTCGATCATGGCGACGATCGGTGTGATGTCGGCGCCAGTGACACCGGCGCGCAGTGCGCCCTGGGAGCTGGCTCGCGCCACGAGATGCTCGCAATGCACCGCGATCTCCTGGCGGACCGCGGCCAGGCCCGTACCATCGGCGGCGCCGTGCCGCATGAGCTCGCGCAGGCCGCGGTTGCCTCCGCTCCGCGCTCTCACCAGGGAGTCCTTCGCCCTCCTCGCCGCCTCTGTCACGAAGCCCCTGGTCCCGATGGCCCGCCTCCTGGACGAACCACCGGGCGAAGGCTTTGCCGCCTACCGCACCACGCACCGGCTGCCCTTGAACGGCCCAGCGTTCGACCCCGACGCAGCCCTGCGCCTGCATGACCTCACGCAGGACCTGGTCCACAACGTACGCGGATAAGTCGATCGGGTGATTTATCCCACCAAGGGACGGTCCGGGCTTGACTTTCTGAGGCTCGGCTCGCCTAAGTTAGGCACACCTAATTTCACACGGGCACCGTCCCGGCGTACAAGGGAGTGTCCGATGTTGCGCCTGCCCGGAGCCGGCCCCGATCGCGCCGCAATCCCGATGTGGTCCCGGCGGCCGGCCCGTACCGCACGTCCGACGCCGTCGGCCCGGGCGCACAAGTCGCTGGTCGCAAGTGTGCTGGTCACGGCGGTCGCGCTCGTGGCTGGCTGTGGGCTGCAGCTCCCCCAGACCGGTCACACGAGCGACGACGGCGCCGTCGTCGGCACCCAGCCGCTCAGCGAGCTCGAGCCCATCGCCGACCCGCGCTCCTGGACCGGCGAGATCACGGTGGGCACCGCCGAGCGCCCGGTCGACCCGGTCGCCGAGAACCCGGAGCCTGCCCTGCCCGCCACGGTCACGGACGCGCAGGGCACCGAAGTGACCGTCACCGACACCAGCCGGATCCTCGCGCTGGACCTGTACGGCTCGCTCTCGCGGATCGTTTTCGAGCTCGGCCTGGGCGAGAACGTCGTGGGCCGGGACGTCTCGTCGGGCTTCCCGGAGATCGCCGCCCGCCCGATCGTCACGAGCAACGGCCACGAGCTCACGGGCGAGGCGATCCTCGACCTGGCGCCCACCGTCATCCTCACGGACACCACGCTGGGCCCGTGGGACGTCGTGCTGCAGATGCGCGACGCGGGGATCCCCGTCGTCGTGCTCGACAGCCACCGCAGCCTCGAGACCTCCGCAGACCTGGCGCGGGCCACGGGTGAGGCGCTGGGTCTGCCGGCGGAGGGCGCGGCCCTGGCCGAGCGCACCACCGACGCCGTCGACGCCACGCTGGAGCAGATCGCGGGCCTGGCGCCGACGGACCCCAGGGTCCGGCCGCGGGTGATCTTCCTCTACGTGCGCGGGCAGTCCGGCGTCTACTACCTGTTCGGGGACGAGTCCGGGGCCGACTCCCTCATCGAGGGTCTCGGCGCCGTGGACGCCGCCGGCGAGGTGGGCTGGAAGGGCATGCGCCCCCTGAACGACGAGGGGCTGATCTCCATGCAGCCCGACCTGGTCCTGCTGATGACCGGCGGCCTGGAGTCCGTGGGCGGCGTCGACGGGCTGCTCGAACAGGTGCCGGCCCTGGCGCAGACACCGGCCGGCGAGAACCGCCGCTTCGTCGCCATGGACGACACCGAGATCCTGTCCTTCGGCCCGGCGTCCGCCGACGTGCTCGACGCCCTCGCCCGCGCGTTCTACGCGCCGGACAGCCTCTCGTGAGCCCCACCACGCGGGCGTCCGTGAGCCCCGCCGTGAGCCCCAGCGCGCGCCCACCCGTGAGCGCTTCGGCAGACCCGGTCGTAGACGCCGCAGCGGGCCTGGTCGTGAGCGCCTCGGCGAGCCCGTCGACCGACCCGTCGACCGACCCGTCGGGCAGCGCTCGCCGCGGCCCGCACGGACGTGGCGGAGCGCACCCCCTCCCGCCCGCCCGGCCGGCCCGCGCCATAGCGGTGACCGCCGGCCTGGTCGTCGCGCTCGGCGTGCTGGCGGTGGTGGCCGCTGGGTCGGGGCAGCTCCAGGTGCCGCCGGCCGAGGTCGTCGGCTCGCTGCTGCACCACGCGGGCCTCGACCTCGGCCCCGTGCCCGCGCACCCGAACGGCGACGCCGCGCTGTGGACCATCCGGTTCCCGCGCGTCGCCATGGCCGCCCTGGTGGGCGCCGCGCTGGCCACCGCAGGGGCCGTGATGCAGGGCGTGTTCGGCAACCCGCTGGCCGAGCCCGGCGTCGTCGGCGTCTCCTCGGGTGCCGCCGTCGCGGCGTCCGTGACCATCGTTCTGGGGCTCACTGCGCTCGGGCCGTGGACGACGGCCGCCGCCGCGTTCGCGGGCGGCCTCGCTGCGACCTTCCTCGTCTACGGCCTGGCGCGGTCCGCCGGCCGGACCGAGGTGGTCACGCTGGTGCTCACCGGCGTGGCGGTGAACGCAGTCTGCGGCGCGGGCCTGGCCCTCACCACGTTCCTGGGCGACACGCAGGCCCGCGAGCAGATCGTGTTCTGGCAGCTCGGCTCCTTCAACGGCACCCGCTGGGCTTACGTCGGCGTCGTCGCGCCGCTCGTCGTCCTGGGCGTGACCGGTGCGCTGCTCCTCTCGCGCCGGCTGGACCTGCTGGCGTTGGGCGAGCGGTCCGCCCGCCACCTCGGGGTCGACGTCGAGCGCCTGCGCGTGCTCAGCATCGTGGTGGTCGCGGTGCTCACCGCCGCGGGCGTCGCGTTCTGCGGGATCATCGCGTTCGTCGGCCTCGTGGTGCCGCACCTGATCCGGATGGCCGTCGGCCCCGCGCACCGCGTGCTGGTACCGCTCAGCGCGCTCGGCGGCGCAGTGCTCCTGCTGGCGGCGGACCTGGTCGCGCGCACCGCCGTCGGCTACGCCGACCTGCCCATCGGGATGCTCACCGCGCTGGTCGGCGGGCCGTTCTTCTTCTGGCTCATTCGTCGCACCCGGCGCACCGCGGGAGGCTGGGCATGAGCCCCGCCGCGCAGCCCGCCCAGCCCGCCCAGCCCACGCAGCCCACGCAGTCCGCCCAGTCCGCGCAGTCCGCGCATCCGGACCGAGCAGCCCAGCCGGGTCGCGAGATCCGGCCGGACCGGCCCGCCCTCCTCACCCTGTCCGGCGTCCGGGTCCGGGCCGGGGACGCCGTCCTGCTGGACGACGTCGACCTCGACGTACGCCAGGGCGAGGTGCTGGTCGTCGTCGGCCCCAACGGCGCCGGGAAGTCCACACTGGTCTCCGTCCTGGCCGGCGACCGCGCCCCCGACGCCGGCCAGGCCGCCTGGACCGGCACGCCGCTCGGCGCCGTCCGGCCCGCGGAGCTGGCCCGTCTGCGGGCCGTCCTGCTCCAGGAGAACCAGGTCAGCTTCCCGTTCCGGGTGGTCGACGTGGTGCGCATGGGGCGAGCGCCGTGGCAGGGTGCCACGGCCCGGGCCCGCGCGACGGGCGACGGTCCCGGCGGCGACGGTCCCGGCAGCGACGGAACCGGCAGCGACGGAACCGGCAGTCATGGCCCCGGTAGCCATAGCCCCGGTCACCATGGCTCGGGCAGCCATAGCCCCGGCCGCGACCTGGACGACGACGCCGTGGTCGCCCGCGCTCTGGAGGCCGCCGACGTCGCGGGCCTGGCCGAGCGCCGCTACCCGACCCTGTCGGGCGGCGAGAAGGCCCGCACCTCGTTCGCGCGGCTGCTCGCCCAGGACACCACTGTGCTGCTGCTCGACGAGCCGACCGCCGCGCTCGACGTCCGCCACACCGAGCACGTGCTGCACCACGCCCGGCGGCACGCGACGGACGGCGGCGCCGTCGTCGTGGTGCTGCACGACCTGGCGCTCGCCGCCGCCTGGGCCGACCGCGTACTGGTGCTCGACGGCGGGCGGGTCGCCGCGCTCGGCGCGCCCGCCGAGGTGCTCACCGCCGAGCTGCTCTCCCGGGTCTACGAGTACCCGGTCGACGTGCTGCCGCACCCCGTCACCGGCGGGTTGCTCGTCCTCCCCCGGTACGCCGGGGGTCTGCACGCACAGCCCGGCGCTCAGCCCGGCGCACAGCCCGGCGCACAGCCCGCCCCTGAGTCCGGCAACAAGTCGTTCGCACCGCCGGCGCTTGCGGCGGTCCGCCCCGCCCAGACACCTACCGAGGACCACGCATGACGCCCCGCAACCTGCCCCGCCCGGCGATCCCGCTGATCGCCCTCGTCATCGTGGTCGCACTCGCGCTGCTCGGCCCGGTCCTCGCCGCGCACGCCGCCGCGAAGGTCACCGTCTCGGGGCAGCCCGACCCGGACGGCGCCACGACCGTGCGCGTGTCGGGCAGCGGCTTCCAGTCGATCCCCAAGGCGTTCGGCGGCATCTATGTGTTCTTCGGTTGGGTGTCGGACCCGTCAGGCGGGTCGTGGGCGCCGAGCCGCGGCGGGGTGTCCGGGGACACCTACCGCTACGTGCCCGACGCCGAGACCGCGCAGAACGCCGGGTACCAGAGGTTCGTCGCGTTCCCGGGATCGAGCACGGAGGCCGAGGCGAACGGCGGCACCATCGCCTCGAACGGCACCTGGTCGACAGACCTGGTGGTCCCCGGCGCCCGCTTCGAGGCCGCCGACGGCACCGCCGTGGACTGCACGGCGGTGCAGTGCGGGATCATCACGATCGGCGCGCACGGGGTACGCAACGCGAACAACGAGTCCTTCACGCCCGTGACCTTCGCCGGGAGCGACGCCGGGACGGGCACCGATGGCGCGCCGGGCGGCGACGCGGGTGGGGCTGAGAACGGTGTGTCGAACGACGCCGCGGGGTCATCCGGCGCCGGGAACGAGGGCGGAACGGCCGCCGACGCCGACGCCGACGCCGGGAACGAGGCTGACGACAAGTCGAAAGAGCCCGGCAAGGCCAGCCTGGGCGTGGACCAGGCGACGGCAGTGGTGGGGCGGGTCATGAGCTTCGGGGCGCAGGGGCTCGAGCCCGGCGAGCAGGTGAGCGTCACGCTGGACGACGGCGTGGTCGCCGTCGGACCCCTTGTCGCTGGGAATCACGGCGAGGTCGCGGGTCTCGTCGAGCTCCCCTCCGACCTGCGGACCGGCACGCACGTGCTGCGGCTGACCGGCGCATCGTCCGGGACCGAGATCGAGACCGAGGTGACGGTGACCCGCGACCCCGCCGAGGTCTCCGCCGCCGAGGAGGCCGAGGACGCAGCAGGCGCCGCGGGTGGTGCCACATCGGGCACCACGGGCACGTGGCGGCCCGAGGAGACAGCGGTGGGCGTGGCGGCGTTGCTGCTCCTCGTCGTGATCCTGTCATCGCTGGTCACCGCGCTGAAGCGGCGGGCGGACCGGCGTCGGGAGGAGCGGGAAGCAGGCGACCCGCCCCCGGGCGACGTACCCGCCGAGCAGGAGGTGCGCGCATGAGCCGCGGGACGCACCGCCGGGGTTGGGCCGCCGGCGTCGTCCTCGCGGTGGTGCTGGCGGCGACAACGACGGCAACGGCGTCCGCGGACGACGACCAGGGACCGCTCCTGCTGACGGTGACCGTGCCCGAGGACCAGGAGGAGCCGCCCGGCGAGGTGGACGACGGCAAGCTCACCGACGCCGAGCTGCGGTGGGCGGTGAGCGCCCAGGCCGGGTCGGAGAGCCACCTCGCGGGACAGTGCAACTTCCTCGTGGCGGGCCGCCCCGGCACCGACGGGAACACGGGCGGCGGACGGGTCTGGACCGAGGCGGACCGGAACCTGTACCACGGGCGGTCCGGCGACGTGCGCGTGGTGCGCACCGTCGTCGGCCGGGGCGGGGACAGCACGGACAGCACGGACAGCACGGAGCGGACCGCCACGTTCGGGACGCGCTGCACGTCGCCCGACGGCCGCCCGGTGTCGTACGACGCCGGCCGGACCACTGGCGCCGAGGTAGTGCTGACCGGCGGGACCGGTACGCGCGAGGCGGACGGGTCGGTGCGCATCCGGTGGGACGGCACGTTCACCGTCGTGTTCTACGGCGGCCTGGTCTATTGGTGGGTCGCCGACCCGGAGCTGCGCCTGGACGCGAACGGGAACGGCGCGCTCACAGGCACGCTCGGCGGCTACGGCACGGACCAGCAGGACATGACCCGCTGGGAGCCCCTGCCCGACACCCGGGCGCAGCTCCTGACCTTCACGGGACGCCGCCTCGACCCGGACTCGCGCGGCGGGCACCTCGTGCCCGACTACTGCGGCGAACGGGTGGACGCGCGCGGCCGCGTGCCCCAGCTCCGCGAGAACCCGCCGGGCAGCTGCTGGGGCGCGTTCCCGCAGTCGTTGGTGAATTTCCACCAGCTCGTGGGCGAGCCCGAGTTCTGGTACTCCACCGGGACCCGGGACGAGATCAAGACGCCCGCGAACGTGAGCGTCAGCTTCGACGCCGCCGAGTCCGTCGGCAGCGCGGGTCCCGGTGGTGGGAGTGGCGGCGGGAGCGGCGGCGGGAGCGGCACCGGTACGAGCGGCGGCGGGGCCGACGGCGGGACACCGCCCGCGGCGGACCCGCCCGCGCCGGACCAGCCCCCAGCCCCCGCGAACCCCGGAACGGCGGGCGGCGGAAGCTCCGGTACCGGCCCGACCTCTGCCCCGAGCCCGGACCCCGCCGACTCCTTCCTGCCCGTCGCCGCCGCCACGCTCGACGCCGCAGGCGCCGACCTGATCCCCGAGGGCCTGCTTCCCGGCGGCGCCACCGGCCGGCGGCTCGCCGTCCTGACCACCGTCCTGCTGGTCGCCGCCTCCGTGGCGATCCTCGGCTTCCGGCAGGGCTGGCTCGTGCTGCCGTTCCGGCGGCGCGACACCTGAACCCCCAGTCCGTTCATCCATCCCCAGAGAGAGGCAACATCCCATGACACGCAGCAGAACGGCGGGCCGCTCCCGGCACCGCGCCGGGCACGCGCTACTCGCCATCGGGCTGGGCACGGCGCTGACCGCCGCACCGTTCGTCGCACTGACCACCACGGCCAGCGCCGCCGAGGCGGACGAGGTCACCGCGGACAGCGGTGACCTGGCCTGGGGGTTCCGCGAGAGCTTCCGCAACTACGTGGGGCGCCAGACGGCGGCCCTGCCGCCGATCGGGGCAGTCCCGATCGGCGAGCGGATCACGCTCGTGGCGCCCGGCCAGTTCGACGAGGCCGGCACGCCCGCCGCCAACCTGGACACCACCCCGCCGAACGAGACCCTCCCGTACCTGCTGCCCGTCTCGGGCGGGACGGTCACGGACGCCGACAACCTGACGGTCGACAGCACGGGCGGCGCCGTCTACCACTTCCCGTCGCACGCCTTCACGGTGACGGTCAAGGACGTCGGCGTGGTGGTCGACGACGGCGTGGGTTCCCTCGTGGGCGACCTCGCCGTCGTCATCCCGGAGAACAACCTGGGCTACGAGCCCGGCACCTACGGCGGCGACGACGTGGTGCTCGGCGAGGTCGCGACGACGACGGTTGACGTCTCCGCCGACGCCGTGACGGTCACCGGGACCGGCGTGACCCTCACGGCCGAGGGCGCCGCTGCGCTCCAGGGCTTCCTCGCCGAGGGGGCGGCGCTCGACAACTTCACCGTGAGCGCGCAGACGACCACGCCCGCGGGCGGCTCCGCGGACGAGATCGACCTCGAGGTCACCGTCCCCGAGGACGACGGCGACCCCGAGCCGGGCGCGTTCACGTGGACCGTCGTCGGCGGCGCCGGGGCCGTGAGCCTCGGCACCGCCGAGGCGGGCGCGGACGCACTGACCGCCGCGGGCGACCTCAAGCAGGTGACCGTCAGCGACACCCGCGCCGGCGGCCCCGCCTGGAGCATCAACGGCACGGCCACGGACTTCTTCGCGTCCGGCGGCTCGGCCTCCTTCCCGGGCAGCAGCCTGGGCTGGTCGCCGTCGGTCACGGAGAACACCGGCGGTGCGGTCGCAGGGCCTCTGGTGCGGCCGAGCACGGGATCCGGCCTGACCGCGGGCGCCACCCTGGTGTCCGCCCCGGCGGGGCACGCCGCGGGCTCGGTGACGGCGGACGCCGCCCTCGACCTGCGCATCCCGCTGGACACCCCGGCCGGCGACTACACGAGCGTGCTCACGCTCACCGCGGTGGGCTGACGCTTCCGTGGCCCACCGCTCTCGTCCGCTGCCGCGACGCGCCTCCGGGCGCGCCGCGGCAGCGGTGCTCGCTCACCGTTGTGCGGCCGTCCTCTGCACGGCCCTGTTCAGCACGCTGCCGCTCGCTGGACCCGCCGCCGCGTCCGCCCTGTCCGCTGATGCCGTGTCTACGACGCCCGCCGATACCGTGTCTGCGACAAGCGCGTCCGCGACAAGCGCGACAGCCGCGCCCGACGGGATCTCGTGGTCGGTGACACCGGCCGACAATCCGCGGGACAACCAGCAGGACAACCAGCAGGTCGACGGCCGGGCCAACTACGCCTACACCGTCGAACCCGGTGACCGCATCGCCGACGCCGTGGTGGTGACGAACCGGTCCGCCGCTCCCCTGCAGCTCACCGTGTACGGCACCGACGCGTTCACCACGCCGGGCGGCCACATCGACCTGCTGACCGCCGACGAACCGGCGACCGGGCTCGGCACCTGGCTCTCCTTCAAGCAGCGCGCGCTCGACCTCGAACCCGGCGAGTCCGCTGAGGTCCCGTTCACGCTGCGCGTGCCCGCCGACGCCGCCCCCGGCGACCACTCGGGCGGCGTCGTCACCGCCCTCACCCAGCGGGTCGGCGACTCCGCGCTGACCGTGGACCGCCGCCTCGCCCTGCGGATGCACGTCCGCGTCGCGGGGGCGCTCGCGCCCGGGCTGAGCATCACCGGCCTCGTCGTGACCACCGATGCGTCCTCGAACCCGTTCGGGACGGTCACCTCGACGGTCCGCTACCGCCTGACCAACACGGGCACCGCGCGGGTAGTCCCCACGGAGACCGTGACGGTGACCGGGCCAGGTGGCGCGGCCGGGCCGGGCGGCACGACGACAGTGTCGGCCGAGCTGGCGGAGATCCTGCCCGGTTCCGCGGTGGACCGCGTGGTCCAGGTGTCCGGCGTCCGCCCGCTCGTGCGAGCCGAGGCGACGGTCCGGGTGGACGGCCTCGTGGTCGGCATCGGTGGGGGCGGCGTGACCTCGGCGCACGACGCCGCGAGCGGCTGGGCGGTGCCGTGGGCCCTGCTCGGCCTGGTGATGCTGGCCGTGGCGGCAGCGGTGGTGATCCCGCTGGTCCGGACAAGGCAAGGCAAGCGCGAGTGATCGGCAAATGTCAGATCATCGGCAACTCGGAATGCCTGTTAAGTCTCGGGACATCGTGCACAGTTCTGTCTCAAGACATCGTGCACAGTTCCCGAGCTGAGCAGGCATGTTGCGGCCACAGTTTGCCGGCAGGAGCCCGATAGCCGCATACGGAGCCCAAACCTCATTGCACCTGGATGCAAAGGCTGAATTGCACCAGGATGCAAACGCCCAGTTCAGGCCCGCTTTCTCGGCTTCTACCAGGCAAACTTTGCGTGCGGTGCTGAATATCTGCCCCATAGCGTTCCACCTAGTTGGTCGAAGAGCACCATCTTGCCTGGCCGACTCGCATCATACGTTCAATACTCGGGAGCTGATTTCAAATGCACATTTACAAGAAGAAGGCCGGATTGGTCGCCGTCGCGATCGGCCTCGCCCTGACCCTGGGTGCCGCCGCTGCACCCGCCGTGGCATCCCCGGACGCCGCTGCCGCACCGGCGGCGGTGACGCCGCTCGTGAACGCCTTCGAGAACGACACAGCGGCCGACAGCGCCACGCCGTCGGGCAGCTACTTCTGGACCTCGACGACCGGCGCGCAGGGGGCCTTCAAGGAGTACGGCGACATCCTCTACGTCAAGGACACCAGCGCTGACGGCTACTCCCCCTACGTCCTCTGGGAGAACCGGCTGAGCGACACCAACGGCACCTGGCACCTCTACCGCCACGGCCGGTGCGAGTACTACGGCGGGTCGGGCCACTGGGGCGCGTGCAACAAGAACATGTACGAGACCGGCAACGAGAACGCCCTGGGCGGCGTCCAGAGCCAGGTCCGCATCAAGACGTGCCGCAACGTTCCGTCCCTCCCGGACAACTGCTCCGACTGGAGCGGCTGGAAGAACAACGACGGCTGACGCCACAAGCCGTTGGTCGAGGCGCTGGAGCCGGCGCCTCGGATGAGATGAGCGTGCCGATGGGTGCGCCGGGGTCCGAGACCCCGGCGCACCCATCGGCACGTGGGTCGTCCACGCCCGCGGACACTGCCGGACCCTGCCAGACGCGGACCGCAGCAGATCCAGGGCATGATCGGACCACGGAACTTACGGCGAGAGTGACGGCAGAAGGACGACAGATGGAACGGCTCAAGGAGCGACTGACGGAGCAGGAGCCCTCCACGGATGACGGCAGCCCGCGCTCCAGGGCGGAATCCAAGGCGGAATCCAGGGCGCGATCCGGGGAACAGCCCCCTGTGGCCACTCGATGAGCCGGCCCGACGACCGTCGGTTCCCCGGGTCGGTCTTCGGCGTCGGCGGGGAGCCCGACGCGCGGTTCACACTCGCCAACGAGCGGACCTTTCTCGCCTGGATCCGGACCGCCCTCGCGCTCGTCGCGGGCGGGGTGGCGCTCGAGGCGCTCGGGCTGGACCTGCATCCTGGCCTGCGGCTCGCGGCGTCGATTGTGCTCATCGTGGCCGGGACGGTCGTGCCCCTGCTCGCCTGGTCCGGGTGGATGCGGGTAGAGCGCGCGCTGCGCAGCGGGTCGCCGCTGCCGTCGACGATCGTGGGGGTGGCGCTGACGATCGTCGTCGCGGTGGTCGGCGTGCTGGTGCTGCTGGGCATCCTGCTCCGATGACCGACACCGCCCCGAAGGCCGGCCTCCAGGTCGAGCGCACCGAGCTCGCGTGGCGCCGCACGGCACTGTCCCTCGCGGCCGCCTCCCTGGTGGGCGCCCGGCTGCTGCCCGCGCTCTTCGGCAGCGCGGTCTGGATCCTGCCGGGCGGGGTCGGGCTGGTGCTGGCCGGGTTCCTGTGGCTGGCGTCCCGGCGCCGGCACGCCAGGCGCGTGCCTGTCCCGGCCCGAGGCCCCGGGTCGGCGAACCCTGGCGCCGGGCTGCTCGCGCTCGCGGGCGGCGCGGTGGTGGTGCTCGGCCTCGGCGGCCTCGCCGTCGTCGTCGGCATGCACGTGTGGTCCTGACTGCGCGTAGCGCACGCGCTGCAGAGGTCCCCGGTCAGCGCCAGGAGCCGCGCCAGTCGTAGAGCGGTGCAGTGGTCTGGTACTCGCGCAGCGTCAGGACGAGACCGTCTCGGGTGCTGGCGATGGTGGCGCCGTCGAAGGTGCTCCGGGTGCCTTCCCACGTGCACTCGAACGTCCACTCGGCGACCTCGCGGTCGGCGGTGACGATGTGGTCCGTGACGTCCCAGCGGTGCACGACGCCGCCCGCGCCGAACCAGTCCTCCGCCCAGCGGCGAACCCAGTCCCGCCCGCGGTAGACCGGTCCGTAGCACTCCGTGATGACGCAGTCCTCGGCCACCGTTGCGGCGATGCGCTCGACGTCCCCTGCCACCCAGGCATCGATGTAGTCCACCAGCACTGTCATCTGGCCGACTCTATGGGTCGCGGGCCGCGCGGGCGACGACGCCGCGACGGCGATCTCGATCAATACCGATCACCTCGCGCCCCAAGTCTCGACGGCGTGGGAACCGCAGGAACTGGCGGCTCCGAGCCGTCGCGAACCCACGACGCCCCGTTCGCTGGTTGACGCCCCCGGCCGCCGGAATGAGCATCTGCGGAAGGCAAGGGAGCCCGCTCCGTCCATTCGTCCGGAGCGCCCCACCGACAGGTTGCCGTTCCACACGGCTCTTCGGGCTAGACCTTCGAACAAGACCTTCGAACAAGACAAGGGAGTCACTGTGCGAAGCAGCACTCGACCCACCAGGCGCGCCGCCGCGCGCACCCTCCAGACGACCGCCGGCGCGGCCGCCGTCGTCCTCGCGCTGACCGCCTGCGGCGGGTCCGACGGCGGCGGGTCCGACGGCGGCGGGGCCGCCGAGGACGGTCCCATCACCCTGACCGTCGCGACCTTCAACGACTTCGGGTACTCCGACGAGCTCCTGGCGCAGTACACCGAGGAGCACCCGGACGTCACCGTGGAGCTGATCGACGCCGCGTCCGCCGCGGACGCGCGGACCAACCTGACCACGAAGCTCGCCGCCGGCGGCGAGGGCCTGGCCGACGTCGAGGCGATCGAGGTGGACTGGATCAGCGAGCTGGCCCAGTACCCGGACCTGTTCACCGACATGACCGACCCCGAGCTCGACGGGCGCTGGATGGACTGGAAGGTGGAGCAGGCCACGACGCCCGACGGCAAGCTCATCGGCTACGGCACCGACATCGGGCCCGAGGCGATCTGCTACCGCCAGGACCTGTTCGAGGAGGCGGGCCTCCCGTCCGAGCCGGACGAGGTCGCGGAGCTGCTCGGCGGTGAGGACGCGACGTGGGAGGACTACTTCGCCGCGGGCGCGGACTTCGTGAAGGGCTCCGACACCGCCTGGTACGACTCGGGCGTCGCCACCTACCAGGGTCTGGTGAACCAGGTCGAGAACGCGTACGAGGAGAGCGACGGCACGCCCAAGCCGCTGGCCGAGAACGCGGAGATCAAGGACCTGTACGACACGATAGTGGAGCAGCACGACGCCGGGCTGTCGGCGGGCCTGGTGCAGTGGGGCGAGGACTGGGCCTCCGGTTTCCAGAACGATGCCTTCGCCACGATGCTGTGCCCCGCGTGGATGACCGGCTCGATCGAGTCCAACTCGGGCGGGGTCACGGGCTGGAACATCGCCGACGTGTTTCCCGGCGGGGGCGGCAACTGGGGCGGCTCCTTCCTGACCGTGCCCGCCTCGGGCGCGCACATCGAGGCCGCCAAGGAGCTGGCGGCGTGGCTGACCGCGCCCGAGCAGCAGACCGCGGCGTTCGAGACCTCCGGGAACTTCCCGTCGCAGATCGAGGCGCAGGAGTCGGAGCAGGTGCAGTCGTTCGTCAACGAGTTCATGAACGACGCCCCGGTGGGTCAGATCTTCTCGAACCGCGCGCAGGCGATCGAGGGGAACCCGTTCAAGGGGCCGAACTACTTCGCGATCCACCAGACGGTGCAGCAGGGCATCGAGCGCGTCGAGACGACGGACGAGGACCCCGGCACCTCGTGGGAGAAGACGCTCACGGCCTTCGACGACCTCGGCCTCTAGAAGCTTGGCCTCTAGAAACCCAGCCTCCAGGAGCTCGGCCTCCAGGAGGTAACCCGCCCCCGTCTCGCGCAGTTGATCAGGAAGCTTGAAATGGCCGCACTCACCACCACGCAGTCGGCGCCGACGCCGGATGCTCCGCAGCGCGCACCGCGCCGGCTGGGATTCTCCCAGGCGTTGGGCCGTTGGGACGTCAAGGTCTCGCCCTACCTCTACGTCTCGCCGTTCTTCGTGCTGTTCGCGCTGACCGGTCTGTTTCCGCTGGCCTATACGGCGGTGGTGTCGGTCTACGACTGGAACCTGCTGGGCGGGCAGGGGACGTACGTCGGCATGCAGAACTACGCCGACGTGCTCGGCCAGGAGACATTCTGGAAGTCCCTGGTCAACACGCTGTCGATCTTCCTGCTCTCCGCGGTGCCGCAGATCGTCATCGCGATCACCCTGGCGGCGCTGCTGGACCAGAACATCCGCAACGCCACGTTCTGGCGGATGGGTGTCCTGGTGCCGTACGTCGTGGCGCCGATCGCGGTGTCGCTGATCTTCGGCCGGTTGTTCGCCGACCAGTACGGCCTGATCAACGACATCCTGGGGACGTTCGGCCTCGACCAGATCGGCTGGCACCGGGACCGGTTCGCCAGTCACGTAGCGGTCGCGGCGATGGTGAACTACCGGTGGACGGGCTACAACGCCCTGATCTTCCTGGCCGCCATGCAGGCGGTGCCGCGTGACCTGTACGAGGCCGCGACGATCGACGGGGCGGGCCCGTGGCGGCAGTTCTTCTCGGTGACGGTCCCGCAGATCCGGTCCACGGTGATCTTCGTGGTGCTCACCGCGAGCATCGGCGGCCTGCAGATCTTCGACGAGGCGCGCCTGTTCGACGCCGGTGGCCTGGGCGGCGCGGACCGGCAGTGGATGACCACCGTGCTGTACCTGTACGACGTCGCGTGGGGGAACCAGCGCGACCTCGGCCGGGCGGCCGCGGTGGCGTGGGTGCTGTTCGTGCTGATCCTGCTGATCGGGTTCGGCAACTTCCTGCTCAGCCGGCGGATCGCGTCGTCCGCCACCCGCACGCCGCGGGTGCGACGCTCCGTGACCCGTCGGCTGCTGGCCGAGGCACGCGCCGCGGGCAACGCGGACACGACAGCCAGCACGACAACGGTCCGGAGGGACTCATGACATCCGTCGCCGCCGCCGCGCAGACCGTCGGCAGAGGGGCCGCGCGGGCCGCCGCCCGCAAGCGGGCACGTCTGGGCCGGAACGGCACCGTCTCGGCGGTGCGCCGGCCCGGGTGGGTGACCTACACGATCCTGGCGGTCGCGCTCGTGGTCTCGGCGTTCCCGCTGTACTACACGCTGCTGCTCGGCTCGTCGGACCAGGTGTCGATCTCGCAGCGGGCGCTGCCACAGCTCTGGCCGGACGCGAGCGTCTTCGCGGGGTTCGCCGACGTCATGTCCTCCAGCCAGGTCAACTTCTGGCTCGCGCTGGCCAACTCCCTGATCATCGCCGTGGTGGTGTCCCTCGCCACGGTGCTGAGCTCCACGCTGGCCGGGTTCTCGTTCGCCAAGCTGCGGTTCCCCGGGCGGAACGCGCTGCTGGTCTTTGTCGTCGCGACCATGGCGGTACCCACCCAGCTGGGCGTCATCCCGCTGTACATCCTGATGTCCGAGCTGTCCTGGGTCGGGAAGATCGAGGCAGTGATCGTGCCCCACCTGGTCTCGGCGTTCGGCGTGTTCTGGATGACGCAGTACCTCGACTCGGCGCTGCCGTACGAGCTCATCGAGGCCGCCCGTGTGGACGGCGCGTCCATGATCCGCACCTTCTGGAGCATCGCGCTGCCCGCGGCGCTGCCCGCCGCGTCCATGCTGGGCCTGTTCGTCTTCGTCGGGCAGTGGACGAGCTTCTTCTGGCCCTCGATCGTCCTGGGATCACAGAACCCGACACTGCCCATCGCGGTCCAGAACCTCACCGCCGGCTACCACGACGACTACTCCCTGATCATGGCCGGGGTCTTCCTCGTCACCCTCCCGCTCCTGCTCGTCTTCGCCTTCGCCGGGCGCCAGCTCGTCGCCGGCATCATGCAGGGCGCCGTCAAGGGCTGACCGGCGGTACGTGACCATGCCGTCCGGAATCCAGCACGAGCAGCCGCTGCGACCCGGACGGCATCGTCACGCGGACCAGGTGCGCGCCCCCGGCCTCCTCCACCACGACCTCCGGGTCCCGGTCGAGCACCAGGCCGGACGGCGACCCCGCCAGGCCGACGAGGACGGCATGCACGCTCACCGCACCGGGCCGCCGCGGAGTCGTGACGGACGGGACCCGCACGAACGGGCCCAGCGGGCTCCCGCCAGCCGCGTCCTCGACGACGGGCTCGGCGGAGGGCTCGACGACAGGCTCGGCGGAGGGCTCGGCGGAGGGCTCGTCAGCCTGGCCGAGGACCGGCATGAGCACGCTCACCAGGCCCCCTCGGCCTATGACACGAATCTGACGTCCCACTCGCTCGACCCGGGGCGGGACGTCGTCGGCCACCGCCCAGCCGCTGTCCAGCACGGCAGAACCCTCGTCGGCCTCGACCCGGTGGATGCGCAGCTCCCACGGTCCCTCCAGCACACTGACCGTCTCGATGCGCGCGCCGGTGGCCTCGACCACCACACCGTCGTCGACCCAGGTCGGCACGTGCCACGAACCGGCGAAGCCGTCCCCGACCCTGCCGTCGCCGGGCACGGTGCGGTGGATGCGCCCGCGGCGCGATATCCGGCCCCCGGAGACGAGTCCGACGTGGTTGTCCGGCACGACGGGGGCCACCGGCCCCAGGACCGGGGCCGTCGCGGTGGAGTACGCCAGCCGGGAGTACAGCGGATCGTCCGGCACCCCGGGACGGTGGTTGTCCGTGCCGTGGTTCGCCACCCGCACGATGCCGTCGTCGGCCGTCGACGACACGACCAGGCCCGGCCGAGGCATCGTCCGGACCCGGTTCTCCATGGCCGCGGGCAGCGGTTCTTCGACGGCCGTCCAGAACGGGTCCTCGGCGTCGATCAGGAGGCAGACGAACGCCTTCGACAGCCAGAACGGGGACGAGGGCGCGGAGTATCCCTGGATCATCGGCGGGTAGGGGCCGAACCAGCCGAGGCTCGGCAGGCCCTCCGACCCGATCGCGCCGCGGTCGAGGAAGTAGCGCAGCATCGCGCTCGCGAGGTGCCGGGTGAGTCCCGGCGACCACGACGACGCCCCGTCGACGACGGCCGCGAGCGGCGCCGTGGCGGCGGCCCACCGGTAGGTGAGCGACCGGCCGAGGAAGAGCGGGGCGCCGTCCGCCCCGACCAGGTGCTGATAGTCCGCCAGGAAGTCCACGAGCCGCGCCCGGTGCGTCTCGCGCATCGCGACCGAGCGCCGGGCGATCGGCGACGTCGCGTCGAGGGACTCGCACATCCGGTGCCACAGGACGGGGTAGAAGTGCATGGCCCAGCCCGCGTAGTGGTCGAACCGGTCGCCCTCCCCCGCCCCGTCGCGGTACCACCCGTCGCCGACGTAGAACTCCTCGATCCGGGCGAGGTCGGCGTCGACCACCTCGTGCTGGTCGGCGCTCAGCGGGTAACCCGTCGTCGCGACGAACGTGGCCACGACCACCCGGAACCAGTGCCAGTTGTTGTCCGGCACCTCCATGGTGAAGGCACCGAGCAGCCAGCCGACGACGACGTCGCGCTGCTCGGGCAGGAGCCGGTCCCAGATCCAGGGCCGGGTCTGGTGCAGCGCCAGCGCCACGGACGCGGCCTCGACGAGGGCCTGGATGCAGTCCGGCGAGATCCGGGGCCAGGCGTCGGGGTGCCGCGCGTCCGTGCCGGCGACGAGGCCGGAGGTGTAGGCGGCGACGAGCTCGGGATCGACCTCGGGATCGGACTCGGGATCGGACTCCGGGTCGACGCCGCCCGTCCCCGACAGCCGCCACCCCAGCAGCAGGAACGTGCGCGCGTACCCTTCGAGCGCGTCGGAGTCCGGTCCGTTCCACGACGGGCGGCCGTCCGGGGTGATCCGGGCACCGCTCGCGCTCGCCTGCCGCGCGGCCGAGCGGAGCAGGCCGTCCGCCGCCGCGATCCAGTGGTCCCTCGTCAACCCCGTGAGCGGGCTCGTGTCGAGGTCGCTCACCGGGGCGGCACCCCAGCGGGGCGGCCAGGCGGTCGGCCCGGCATTCGGCCGGGTCGTCCGGGAAGGGTCGGACTCCCCGGTGGGCCCGGCATTCGGCCGGGTCGTCCGGGGCGGGTCGGACTCGTCCCATGCGGGCGGGAGCTTCGTGGTCATGTACGGATCGTCGTGCCGCGGGCCTCGAACCGTCCACCTGCGCGATCGATTATGATCGCTGCTCCCGGCGCAGCCGGCGTCCGGCACCGTGGCCGGAACCAGAGCAGCCGGAACCAGAGCAGCCGGGACCCGCTCGGCCGGGACCTGGCCGTCACCAGAGGGGCCTCCCATGAGCGCACGTGAGCGAGAGCTCGTCGCACGCCGGCGCGCGGCGATCCTCACCGAGCTCGGCCTGCGCGGCTCGGTGCGCGTCCAGGAGATCGCCGACCGGTTCGGCGTCTCGCTGGTCACCGCGCGCCGCGACGTCGCCGCCCTCGCGGGTCAGGGCAGGCTCCGGCGGGTCCACGGGGGTGGGGTCCTCATCCCCACCGAGGCGGACGACGGCAACCGCCTCGGCGTCGTCGGGCTGGTAGTCCCCTCCGGTTACGGCTACTTCCAGGAGATCCTCGCCGGTGCCCGGCAGGGCGCCCGTGAATCCGGTGTCCGGCTGGTCCTGGCGACGTCGTACTACGACGAGTCCGAGGAGACCCGGATCGTCGAACGGCTGCGGCGCGCACGCGTGGACGCGCTCCTCATCGTCACGGCGCGGCCGACGGACACGCGGCTGCCCGCCTGGTTCGACTCCATGGACAAGCCGGTGGTGCTCGTCGAGCGGCAGTGCGACACCCAGGCGATCGACTACGTACGGTCCGATCACGAGGCCGGTGTGGGAGTCGCGCTCGATCACCTCGCGCAACAGGGCCACGAGCGGGTGGCGCTGGCGGTGCGGGCCACGACGCCGACGTCGGCCCGGCTGCTCGACGGGTTCGAGAGTGCGCTGGGTGCGCGGCCCGGGCTCCGCGCCGCCATCCCGCCGGTGCGCTTCGTGGCGGAGGAGAACGACCTGTCGCAGCGGAACTCCGCGCTCGAGTCGCTCCTCGACGAGTGCTCGGCCACCGGCACCACCGCGGTCCTCGTCCACTCCGACGACGACGCCGTCGCGCTGCTCGGCCTCGCTCTCGAGCGCGGGCTGCGAGTGCCGGAGGACCTCTCGATCGTCGCGTACGACGACGTCCTGGCGGCTCTCGGCTCCGTCCCGCTCACCGCCGTCGCGCCGCCCAAGTACGACGTGGGCCGCCTCGCGGTGTCCGTCGCCGCGCACCGGATGATGACCGGGAAGCGCACCGCCACGCAGCGGGTCCGGCTCGTGCCACGCCTCGTCCCGCGGCGTTCGACCGTCCCGCCCGCCACGGCGAGGTCCGCAACCGGCCCGCCGGACGATCGCTCTTGATCGTTTGTCCCCGGCGAGGACGACCCGCTCGCACCATCGGGCCATGATCGTCCGGACAAACCCGGACGACGAGGAAGCCCATGTCGCGACCAATCCCGTGGACGATCTCCTTCGCCATGCAACCCCACCTCAGGCCGCGCCTCTTCGACGACGCGGCGCTGCGGAGGCTGGCGGCGCTCGGCAGCGTGCACACCGAGGTCATCCATGACCTCACGGTTCCCGCCGCACGCGAGCAGCTGCGGGCCACCGACGTCCTGATCACGGGGTGGGGCTGCCCGGTGCTCGAACCGGGCGTGCTGAGCGCCGGCCGGCTCCAGGCCGTCGTCCACGCCGCCGGCACGGTGAAGAACCACCTGCCCGACACGTTCTGGGACGCGGGGATCGCGGTCAGCTCGGCCGCGGATGCCAATGCCGTCCCGGTGGCCGAGTACACCGTCGCGCAGATCCTGCTGGCGAACAAGCAGGCGGGGGCGATGCGCGCGGCCTATCGCCGCGAGCGCGCCGGCGCGGACTGGAGCACCCGGTTCCCCCAGGCCGGCAACTACCGGCGCACGGTCGGCGTCGTCGGCGCGTCCCGGATCGGTCGTCGCGTCCTGAGCCACCTGGCCGCCTTCGACCTCGACCTCCTGGTCTCCGACCCGCACGTCGACGACGCCGCGGCGCGGGCTCTCGGCGCGCGCCTGGTCGGCCTGGACGAGCTCTTCCGGGCCAGCGACGTCGTGACCCTCCATGCTCCCGACCTGCCGGAGACCCGGCACCTGGCCGACGCGCGCCGGCTGGCGCTCATGCGGCCGAAGGCCGTGCTGGTGAACACGGCACGGGGCGGGCTCGTCGACACGGCGGCGCTCACCGACGCGGTCGTGTCCGGCCGGGTACGCGCCGTCCTGGACGTGACCGAGCCGGAGATCCTGCCCCCGGACTCCCCGCTGTACTACCACCCGGAGGTCGTCCTGACGCCGCACATCGCGGGGTCGGTGGGCGGAGAGCTGCGGCGCCTCGGGGACGCGGCAGCGGACGAGGTCGAGTCCTGGGTCCGCACCGGAACGTTCCGCACGCCGGTGCACCCGGAGAACCTGGCCATCACGGCCTGAGCTCGAAGCCGCCGGCGCTCGTCCCGGGCGCCGGCGGATCCATCGGAGAGACGACAGGAAGAAGGACAACGTGGTCCGAACAGCACGGCGCATCGTCGCGCCGCTCCTCGCCGCCGCACTGACGGTGGCGACCCTGCCCGCCGCCGGTGCCGCCCTTCAGGATCCCGAAGAAGAGATCCTGGTCAACGGCACGTTCGACGCGGAGAGCAAGCCGTGGTGGACGAACGCCGGGATGACGCCGGACGTGTCGACCGACGAGCTCTGCGTGACCGTGCCCGACGTCGCCGACCCGTGGGGTGCGATCGTCGGGCAGAACGACCTCGCGCTGCGGTCGGGGTCGCAGTACACGCTCACGTTCACCGCCCGGGCGGACCGTGCGGTCACGATCAAGCCCATCGTGCAGCCGACGGACTCGACGGCCGGCACGCCGTACCTGTCCAGGAGCCTCGCCGTCGGCACGACGGAGGTCACCACCACCTACACCTTCACCACCCCGGAGGGGGACCTGCCCGTCTCCAACCAGGTCGCGTTCCAGCTCGGCGGACAGGGCGCGTACGGCCTGTGCCTGGACGACATCAGCCTCGTCGGCCCGCCCTTCGACTACGTCCCCGACACGGGACCGGCGATCAAGGTCAACCAGACCGGCTACCTGCCCCGCGGCCCGAAGGAGGCGACAGTGGTCACGGACGCGACCACGGCCCAGCCGTGGAGCCTGGTGTCCGGCACCGGGTCGGTCCTGACCAGCGGCACGACGACGCCGCGTGGTACCGATCCCTCGTCGGGTGCGGCGGTGCACACCATCGACTTCACGTCGTACACCCGGTCGGCGCGGGACGCGCACCTTACGGTGGGTACCGAGTCGAGCCACCCGTTCGACATCGCCGCCGACGTCTACCAGGGCCTGCGGGCGGACGCGATGACCTTCTTCTATACGAACCGGTCGGGCATCGCGATCGACGGCGCGATCGCCGGGGCCGAGTACGCGCGCCCCGCGGGTCACGTCGGCGTGCTGCCCAACCAGGGCGACACGGCGGTCCCGTGCCAGGAGCCCAAGGAGTGGATGGACAACTGGACCTGCGACTACACGCTCGACGTCACGGGCGGCTGGTACGACGCGGGTGACCACGGCAAGTACGTGGTCAACGGCGGGATCGCCACCCACCAGCTCCTGTCCGCCTACGAGCGCACGCTGTACGCCGACGTCGTCGACGACGGTGCCCTGGGCGACTCCACCCTGCGCGTCCCCGAGCGCGGCAACGACGTGCCCGACATCCTCGACGAGGCCCGCTGGAACCTGGAGCTCATGCTCAAGATGCAGGTGCCCGACGGCGAGCCCCTCGCGGGCATGGCGCACCACAAGGTGCACGACGTCGCGTGGACCGGGCTGCCCCTGCTCCCCTCCGCCGACCCGAAGGCGCGCGCCCTCCACCGCCCGTCGACGGCCGCGACGCTCAACCTCGCGGCGGTCGCGGCGACCGGCGCGCGGCTGTGGCGGACCCTCGACCCGTCGTTCTCGGACGAGCTGCTCCGGGCGGCGACTACCGCGTACGACGCCGCGCAGGCCCACCCCGACCTGTTCGCACCGCGCGAGGACGGGGCGGCCGGCGGTGGCCCGTACAACGACGCCGACGTCCAGGACGAGTTCTACTGGGCCGCCGCTGAGCTCTACCTCACCACGGGCGACTCCGGCTACGAGAACGATGTGACCGCCAGCCCCCTGCACGAGGCTCAGGTCTTCTCCCCGGACGGCTTCTACTGGGGCTCGGTCGCGGCGCTGGGCCGGATGGACCTGGCCACCGTGCCGTCGGACCTGCCCGACCGCGAGGCCGTGCGCGACTCCGTGGTCGCGGGTGCGGACCGGCTCGTCGCGCTCCAGGACGGCGAGGCGTTCGGGCAGACCTACACACCGGCCGGCGGCCGGTACGCGTGGGGGTCGAACAGCTCGATGCTCAACAACCAGGTGGTCATCGCCACCGCGTTCGACATCACCGGTGACGCCGGCTACGCGCGCTCGGTGCTCGAAGGGCTCGACTATCTCCTGGGCCGCAACGTGCTGGGCATGTCCTACGTCACGGGATACGGCACGGTGAACGCGCACGACCAGCACAGCCGGTGGTACGCCCACAGCCTCGACCCGGCGCTGCCCAACCCGCCCCGCGGCACGGTCTCCGGGGGACCGAACTCGAGCATCCAGGACCCGGTGTCCGGGTCGTGGCTCGAGGGGTGCCTGCCCCAGTGGTGCTACGTCGACGACATCCGCGCGTGGGCCGTCAACGAGATCACCATCAACTGGAACTCGTCGCTGGCCTGGGTCGCCTCCTTCGCCGCGGACCTCGGTGACGGGTCCGTGGCCCGGACCACGAGGGGGACGAAGGGCAAGGCGCACCTCGCCGCGGTCTGAGACCCGCCCGCCACGGGGACCAACCGCACCATCTCCCGCGCCCCCTCCCCGTGGCGGGCGACTGCGACATCATGGGACCGGTTGCTCGGGACCCCTCCCGACGAGCCGTGCGAGCCTTCGGGTGGTCCGACGTCGTAGGAGTCGTAGGAGGTTTGACATGACCGACATCTCACAGCTGGACGGTTCACAGCTGGACGGTTCAGGGCTGGACGGTGTGGAGCCGTTGCTGGTGACCCAGGGCAGCCTCGCCCACGGGGTCCCCGACCACGTCCCGGGAACCCTGTACGCGCGGAGCCTCTCCGGGGGTGTCCGGCTCCGGCCGCGCCCCGACCGGAAGGTCACCTTCGGCCGCAACAAGCCCGAGGTGCAGGTGTGCGTGGGCGGCGACGACCAGAACGTCAGCCGCAAGCACGGGACGGTGACGTTCCACGACGGCGCCTGGTGGCTGCGGAACATCGGGCGCCGCAACCTCCAGCTCCCCGGGACGCAGCAGCTCTTCACGGAGAGCGACCCGTACCCGCTCGCTCCCGGGTACACGCCCGTGTTCATCCGGACCGCCGGGAACCGCAGCCACCTGGTGGAGATCTACGTGTCCGACGGCACGGGACAGGGGCCGGTGTCCGCGCACGGCGCCCCCACGTTCGAAGGGCACCAGTGGCTGCTGGACCGCCGGGAGAAGCTCGCCCTGATCGCGACGGCCCAGCCGTACCTCCTGCACGAGGACCACCCCGAGCCCTGGTCCAGGGAGGCGGTCGCGAACCTCCTGGACGAGATCGACCCCACGGGCGGCTGGACCGTACCCGTCGTCGGGCACACCGTGGACAGGGTGCGCAAACGCCTCGCGAAGAACGGTGTCCCCGGGCTGCTCCAGGACGAGGTCGGCCAGCGCGGCGGGAGCCGCCTGAAGCACAACCTCATCATGGAGCTGCTCGCCTCGCGGACCCTCGTCCCGCCGGACCTGGCGATCCTCGACTGAGCCGGACTACAGCGCCGCCGCCGCGGACCGCGCCACGGCCACCGCGGCGTCGCACAGCGTGTCCTGGTCGCTCTCGCCCGTGAGGTGCACGCGCAGCAGCTCGGTCACCGTGCCGTCGCCCTCGGGGCTGGCCCCCTCCTGGGCGACGACGTCGACCAGGCACCCCTCTTCCCAGGCGTCGCCTCGCTCGTAGGCGGTGTACCCGGACAGGGAGTGCTCGGTGCTCTCCCCCGGCGCGTACCCCTCGTCCCGCTGGAACATGATCCGCAGGTAGCGGCCCTCGTCGCCGTCCCAGTTGCAGTCCCACTCGGCGAACTCCCGCCCCGGGCCCACCAGGTCGTCGACGCCGAGGGCCGCGCGCAGGGCGTCGTCCGACGGCAGGGGGCACGTGCTGCGCGTGATGACGGAGCCGGGCAGCGGGAGCGCCGTGCGGACCGGGATCTCGTCGGCCTTGACCAGGGAGACTGCCCGGTCCGCGACGGACCCGGCCATCCCGCACAGGTCCGCGCCGGAGCCCTCCACCTGCTTCGCCTCGAAGGACAGGGTGTACCGGCCGCCCGCGCCGAAGACGACGTCGCGGGAACACTCGGCGCCGCCGTCGGACGAGTAGAGCGTCACGCCGCCGCCCTGGTCCGACCCGCTCCCGTCCGGGTCCTCGCCGGTGAACATCGTCAGCTCGACCTCGCTGAGCGAAGAGCCGTTCGAGACCGTCACGGTGCACATCTGGAAGACGTCGCGGTCGCTGTCCGTCCGTGAGGTGCCGAACCGGTCGAGCGCCCCGCCGCCCAGCAGCTTGCACGGGTCCCAGGACGCCTCGCGAGCGGCGTCGGCGGACTTGTCCGGGAACTGGATCGGCGCCGCGACGACCGGCGGTTCCCCGCCGTCGTTGCCGCCGCCGTCCGACCCGCCGGCCTTCTCGTCCGGCGTCGGCGTAGGTGTGGGCTCGGGCTCGGTCGCCTCCGGAGTCGCGGTGGCCTTGGCCTGCGGCGTGGACTTCGGCTGCGCGTCGAGACCGGTCCGGCTCGGGTCGGCCGCCGGGGCCTCGGTGCCCTCGGCCTGGTCCGGTCCGTCGGAGGGCGGCCCGAACGCGTTCCACGAGTACAGCGCACCGGCGACCACGAGCACTGCCGCGCAGGCCGCCGCGACGAGCACCCGCGTGCGCCGTCCGCCCTTGGGCCCCGGAGGGGGCGGGAGCGGCCCGTTCCCGCCGGCGATGCTCCTCAGCTCGTCACGAACTGCCTCGAGCGCCGGCCGTCCGCGCGGGTTCTTGTCGAGCATGCGCATCAGCACACCCGACATCGCGCCCGCACGACGCGGCTGGCGCACGTCGTCGCGCTCGGTCCGGGCGAAGAGCTGCGCGTCGCTCCCCTCGCCGAACGGCGAGGTCCCCTCCAGCGCCCGGTACAGCGTGGCGCCCAGCCCGAACACGTCCGCCGGACGGCGGTACTGCGTGTCCGGGACGAGCATCTCGGGCGCCAGATACCCCGGCGTCCCGGTCACGCGCGCCCCGCTGGTCGCCGTGTCCGCGTCCGCGACGCTGTGCGCTATGCCGAAGTCGATCAGCGTGGCCACGCCGTCCGCCACTATCACGTTCGCCGGCGTCACATCACGATGCAGCAGGTCCTGGGCGTGCACGGCGATCAGCCCGTCCGCGAGCTGCGCGCCATAGGCCGCGGCGTCCTCGACGGTGATCTTCCCGAGCTGTCCCAGCGGCTCACCGGCCACGTAGCCCATCACGATCCAGTGGTCGTCGCCGTCGGCGACGACGTCGTGCACCGACACCACGTTCGCGTGCCGCACCCGGGCGAGCTTCTCCGCCTCCTCCAGGGCACGCCGCGCGCCGTCGTCCTCCTGGTGCACGCGCTTCAGCGCGACCCGCAGCGTGCTCACGGTCAGGCTCGTGGCCTCCCAGACCTCGCCCTGACCGCCGGACCCGAGCGGCTGCACCAGCCGATACCGACCAGCGATCTCGTCCCCTGCGCTGACCCTGCCCACCTGTTGCCCCGCCCCTCGAAGACCGTCCGGTGCCGGCTCGTTTGGGCGCGATGCTATTGCACCTTTTGTACTGATGCAGCCTTTGTAGGGCGGCGCAGCACCACGACGACGGCGGGCGGGTCAGTCGTCCGGTTCATGCATGAACCACCAGTCTCCGGTGATGTGCGTGTAGGTGGTGGTGCCGATCGGGCCATCGACCGTGCCGTCCTCCGGGAGCCCCTCGGGCCGGTAGACGTAGTCCCAGTTCCACTGCCACGAGCTGTCGTCGAGCTGGAAGTGGAGCCCGGTGGGCGCACCTCCCCTGAGGTCCTGCCTGTCCGTGATCCGGTGGATGTCGGTACCGGTGCGTCCGAGCGCCGCCTTGATCCCGTCGAACTGGGCCTGCGCGACGGCGTCGAACGGGAAGTTCTCGTCGGGGTTGCTGCAGCTCGCGTTCTCGTCGTGCGGTGTGCGGAACGTCCCGCGCGTCGTCTCCAGGACGTGGCACGGCTGCGTACCCGCGATGACACCGTTGAACTCCTCGAGGTAGAAGGACAGCTCGACGTCCTCGGCGACGGGCACCACCTCGGACTCGAGCGCCGCGACGTCCTCGAGCATCTGCTCGCGCGAGTGCACGGGCGGCTCGCCCAGGAGCTCGCGCGCCTCGTACCCGCCCGGCATCACGAACGTGCCGCCGCCGGGCAGGTCCACCGGTCCGACGGCGATGCCCGCCACGAGGAGGGCAGCGGCCCCGCCCAACAGCCCCCCGGTGACCTGCCGGACGCGCCGGGCGCGCAGCCGGCGCCGGGACCGGGCGAGCGTCACCGCGGCGTCGGGTCCGGTGGCCGGGAGGTCCGGGGCCTGCGCGCGAAGCCGCGCGACGACGTCGTCGAACTGGTCGGTCTGGGTGCTCATGGCCGCTCTCCCTCAGCGAAGATCTGTCGCAGGCGGGCGAGGCCGCGCGCATTGTGGGACTTGACCGTGCCGACGGATATGCCGAGCTCGCCGGCGGTGTCGGCCTCGGTGAGGTCGAGCAGGTGGCGCAGCACGACGACGCGACGCTGCGCCAGCGGCAGCTGGATCAGGGCGCGGACCACCACGTTGTGCGCGGCGACGGCGCCGGCGTGGTCGGGGGCGCTGGTCACGGGTAGCTCGTCCGGGGCGGAGAGCACCTCGCTGCCGGTGCGCCGCCAGGAGTCGATCCGCAGGTTGACCAGCGTGCGGCGCGCATAGGCGAGCGGATCGCGGTCGCGGGCCTTGGCCCACGAGCGGTAGGTGCGCTCGAAGGTCGCCTGAACCAGCTCCTCCGCCCGGAGCGCGTCTCCGCACAGCAGCACCGCGGTGCGCAGCAGGTACGGGCCGCAGGCGGTGACGAACGAGACGAACTGTTCGTCGTGCGTGCCGGTCAGCTCGATCCGGAAGCGCGCGGTGTCGTCGGGCTGTGGCCTTGCCTCGGCGCCGATCCCTGGGCCGGCCGGCTCGCCGCTCATGGCTGGTCGCCGTTCATCTTCATACTGTCCACCACGCAGTGGCGGGCCAGAAGGTTGTCATGCGCCGGCGCCAGGCATGCCCCAACGCCAGGCATGCGGTGCGCCGCAGCGCACCGCATGCCTCAGGAACGGAAACCCGCAGCGGGGCCGCGCGGCGTCAGGGCAGGACCCAGCGCTGGACGGCGCTCCCGTCGCAGTCGGCGATCTCCGTCCGCGTGCCGTCGGTCTGCACGCGGCCCACGGGCTGCAGGCAGCGCCCGGACTGCGGGTTGCGCAGCGCCTGGGTGCCGCTCGTGTGGCTCCACTGCTGGGCGCCGGTCCCGTTGCAGTCCCAGAGCTGGACGGCGGTGCCCGCAGCGGTGCCGCCGCCGGACACGTCGAGGCACTTGCCGAGCGCCCGGAGCGTGCCGTCCGAGCCGACGGTCCACTGCTGAGCCTGGTTCCCGTTGCAGTTGGCGAGCTGGATGGGCGTGCCGTTGGCCGTCGCGGCGCCCGCGACGTCGAGGCAGATCCCATTGCTCGCGGTGACCGTGCCGGTCCCGCCGCCTCCGCCGCCGGTGGAGTCGTAGACGCGGACGTAGTCGACGACCATCTGCTGCGGGAACTGGGTGGTCCCGTCGGGGTACCCGGGCCAGTTGCCGCCGACGGCGACGTTCAGGATGAAGAAGAACGGCTGGTTGAACACCCACTGGTTGCCGCCGGTGTTCGCGTTGGTGAAGGTCTGGTAGGCGACGCCGTCCACGAGCCACGTGATGGAGTTGGGGCTCCAGTCGATGGCGAAGGTGTGGAAGTCGTCGGCGAACGACCAGCCCTGCGGGTGCTGGTACGACCCGGTGATCGGGTTGGCGCCCGAGTAGCCCGGGCCGTGCAGGGTGCCGTGCACCAGGTGTGGCTCTCGGCCGATGTTCTCCATGATGTCGATCTCGCCCGAGCTCGGCCACGGCGTGCCCGGGAACTGGCCCCCGAGCATCCAGAACGCCGGCCAGATGCCCTGGCCGCGCGGGATCTTGATCCGCGCCTCCAGGTGCCCGTACTGCGGCTGCACCTTGCCCTTGGTCGTCATCCGCGCGGACGTGTAGCCGCCGCCCTCCTGGCGGGCCGTGATGACGAGGTTGCCGTTGCCGTCCAGGGCCGAGTTGTTCCGCGAGCTGGTGTAGGTCTGCAGCTCGTTGTTGCCCCAGCCGCCGCCACCCGTCTCCAGGTTCCAGTTGGCGGCGTTCGGCGCGCTGCCCGCGGCGCCGTTGAACTCGTCCGACCAGGTCAGGGCGGCGACGGCGGCGTCCTGTGCGGTGGAGGCGTTCTGTGCGGTGGAGGCGTTCTGAGCGGTCGAGGCGTTCCGGGCGCCGACGGCGGCGTCCTGCGCAGCCGGGACCGCGCCGACGTCGGGCGCCTTCGGGGCTGCCGCCGAGGCGACGAGCGAGGCGGACAGGACAAGCGTCACCGCGGCAGCCGCCGTGACCAGGGTTCTGGGGGTGCGTGATCTGTGTACACGACGCATCGGGGTGCTCCCTCGACGTAAAGCCGACCCGCGCGGGCGGGACTGCCCGGCGGTCATCGCTGTGCCATTCGCGCTGATGGCCCGGCGGCGGCGCCCGGGCGGACAGCCCGGGTGAACCCGGGCAGAATTATTGTTAACGGACCGTACATTCGGCGGGTATGCGCGCACAACGGGTGGTCACGGACATACGGGTTTTCCCCATCTCAGGCCGCGAAGAGCAGGAACAGCCCCGCCCAGGTGTAGCCCACCATCAGCAGCACGCCGGGCAGCTCGTCCGCGATCACCAGGGTGTGCTGCCGTCCGGGCGCGGCCCGCAGCGCACGGTCGTGCGCCGCGAGCACCCCCACCAGGTGGCCGACGACGATGCACGCAACCTGGACGACGGCGATGGCCGCGGGGTCCGGCACGATCACCGGCCCTGCCGAACCCGCTGTACCCGGCTGCTGGACCCACGGCTGCACGAGCAGCTGCAGCCCGCGCGGCCCCTCCACGATCAGCAGGGACGCGTAGTGCGCGAGCGTGTAGCCCGCGGCGATCGGGACGAGGGGCAGCGCGATGTCGGCCCGGCGCATGGTCCACCAGAGGCTGCCCGCCACCAGCAGGCAGACGCCCACCAGCCCGGCCGTCGAGACGAGCTCGGGCGCCCCGGTCGACTGCACGAAGCCCGCCCAGACCGGCGAGCCGGACGCGCTGTCGAAGATGGTCGAGCCCCACCACACCGCCACGAACGCCGTCGTGCCCCTGGGGTGGGCCACCGTGGTGAGGGCGGCCAGTGGCGAGCGCAGGACGAACCGGCCGTCGTCGTCAGTGCCCAGGACGCTCATGCGCCCGGCGAGCTCGGAGTACATCTCGAACGCGTCGCCGCGTGCGAACCATTGCTCGCCGCGCACCAGCCCGAAGCCGAGCTGCACCAAGGCGTACGCGCTCAGCCAGACGCCGATCAGGCGCGGGTCGGTGCGGTCCGGCGCGACCAGCTCCAGCCATACGAACGCCAGCAGCGCGACGGCGGCGGGCCAGTGTCCGGTCCGGCCGATGCCCCGTCCGACGGCGGACCTGGCGACGCGCCCGCCAGCGGACCCGGCTTCGTGCCCGGCGTCCTGCCCGGCAGCGGACCCGGCTTCGTGCCTGGCGTCCTGCCCGGCAGCGGACCCGGCGCCGGGCCGAAGGCCCGTGACGGGAATCCGGAGAATCCGGCACAGGATGGCATGCAGCGTGCGCAGCGGGTTGAGCCCGCGCCACACCGGCCCGAACAGGATGCTCATGGGGACGAGGCCGACCCAGAGCCAGACGAACACCAGGTGCGCGGCGGGGTTGTCCTCGCCGGCCGGGCCGAACAGCGCGTTGCCCACGACGTAGAGCGCCAGCGCGAGCACGGCCGTCCGGAGAGGAATTCGCCACCATCGCGAGCGCAGCAGTGCGTCCCACCCAGCGGGCAGGTGCCGGACGGCGCCCGCCCGCGGGACCCGCCAGAGGATCGAGATCGCGAGGAACGACACGACCACCGTCACCGCGCCCGCCTGGAGGACCAGGTCGAACGGTAGCGGGAGGTCCTGCGAGCTCCCGACCCCGTGGGCCGCGAGCGGCGCGTAGCGCGGGGTCACCGGACGGCGAGCTGGAGCAGCAGCGTCTCCGGGTGGGCCTCGACGTCGTACACGCCGGGGGTGTCGGCGAGGACCTCGAGGCAGGCCGGCTCGCCCGGCGCGGCCTCGGCCGCCACGTCGTAGCCGTGCACGTGCACCTCGGCCGGAGCGTCCGCCTCGACCCGGAGGACGACGGTGGTGCCTGCCGGGACGTCGATCCGGTCCGGTGCCGGCTCGACGGCGCCGTCGGCGACCCGCACGTCGACCTCGATGGGCGGGACGTCGGTGGCGAGCGCGCCGGTGCAGCCTTCCACGGGCGCGGGGTCTGCCGAAGGCGCTTCCTCGGACGACGCAGCCGTGGCCGACGGCGACTCCCCCGCAGGTGCCTCGCCCGTCGGTGGCTCGACCGCGGTACATCCGGTGAGCGCGGCCGCGACCACTGCACCGGTGACCACACCGGTGACAAGGAGCCGGGCGCGGGCGATCTTTCGAGTCATGGTTTCTCGCTCTCGGATAGTGCGGAGCCGGAATCTTGGACCGGCTCACTGACTCGCCGCGCCACGTCCGGCGAGTCAGTGGACTGGTCGGACCACGCACCTGACTCGGTGGAGCTGGCACGGCGAGTCAGTGGCGTGGTCCCAGGGGCGGGCTGGGCGCGGGCCGCGAGCGCCCGCAGCGCTCCCGCTCCGGCGACGGCCGAGGCGATCCCGGCGCCGAGCACCAGGGCGACGAGGAACCGTTCGAGCTCGGCCGGGCCAGCGACGGGTAGTACGGCGAAGTGGAAGACGGTGACGTCGGGCAGGATGAAGACCACGCTCAGGCCGGCGCCGGCGCAGACCCCCAGCACGCCTCCGGCGCTGCCGCGCAGCGCGGCGATCGCGGCGACCACGACCAGGGGCCAGACGAGCAGCCCGATCCCGGTCGCGTCGAGGAAGGTCCCCCACAGCGGCGCGGACTCCACGGCGAGGGTCGCGCCGACGACGTGGACCAGCGAGGCTACGACGGTGACCAGACCGGCGACGGCCAGGAGCACGTTGGGCCGCCGGGTCCGCCGGGCCAGGACGATCACGGCGGCCGCGATTCCGGCCGCGAGCGCCCACCATCCCAGGGGATTCGGCGGGTCCTCGGCGACCAACTGGCCAGTGACGGTCACCGGCACGCCGCCAACGGTCATGGGCACCGACCACGTGGCCGTCCGGGCCAACCCGAGATCCCGTTCCAGGGTGGTGGCCCGGCCGTCGATCCAGGTGAACGAGTCCCCGTCCGGCACGGTCACCGCGCGAGCCTGGCCCTCGCCGGCCGGGCTGTCGCCGGAAGAGTCGTCGCCGGTCGAGGTGCCGACGGCCTGGATCTCGACGGGCACTCCGGTGTTGTTGCGGACGAGCAGCCGCGCGCCGTCCTCGATGGCGGTGATGGTCAGCCCGGGCACCTCCGGCGTCACGGCGACGACGTCGCCGCGCACGCCGGTGGGGCTCAGGCCGCCGGCGTGCGCCGACGCCGGGGAGGTCGCGCCCAGCAGCATGACCACGGTCAGGAGCGTCGTCAGGACGACGGCGCTCGCCCGCCGGCCGAGCAGAGTCAGGACGACAGCTCTCACCCCCCTGCGGAGCAGAGTCAGGGCGGGAACACTCACCCCCCGGCGGAGCACCCTCATTGCGCCGTCGCGGCCAGGTCCGGCGTCGTCGGCGCTGCCGCCGTCGGCCCCTGTGCGGGCGCGACCTGGATCCGGCGGACGACGAAAGCGGTGCCGGCGCCGGTGATGCCCACGAGGGCCAGGAGGCCGGTGATCAGGTGCAGGTTCCACGAGACCCCGTCGTCCACCACCGGGCTGACGCCGAGCACGACGCCCCACACCGCCATCGGCGCGAGCGTCCCCAGCACCATCCAGCGCGTGTCAGGGGTGAGGAGCCGGAACCGGGGTGCGAGTGCGCGTGCCACCAGCTCGGTGACCACGGCGGCGGCCGTGAGGGTGATCGGCAGCCAGATGCCGACGCCGTCGCCGAAGACCACGTTCATCATGAACGCCGGGATCGCGATCAGTGCCGTGGGCGCCCCGACCGGGAGCTGCCAGCGCCGGGCGAGCAGGAGGACGGGAACCAGCAGCAGGACCGTGCTGCCGACGTAGCCGTGCAGCATCTGGGCGTCCAGGGAGAAGGTGTTCGGCTCCGGCTCGCCCGTGCCGAGCTGCGGGCCCCATATCGCCGAAGCGTGCAGGGTGTAGATGTGCACGGGGATCGCGGCCAGCACGGCCGAGACGACCATCGTGACCGCGTCGCCGCCCCGGATCCGCCGCTCCGAGGACGGCGACGACGCGGCGAGCATCAGCGCCGGGCCGGAGGCCACCAGGACCATGCCCGCGATGATGAAGTAGTGGCTGGGGCTGAAGAAGATCTCGAGGCCCCGCTCGATGCCGAACAGGTTGTGCCACAGGGTGTCGATGCCGCCGCCGACCAGCAGCAGGCCCATCCCGATGCCCGGCAGCCGCAGGGCGCTGGGGGTCTCGCGCAGGAGGCTGCGGTAGGTCACGACCTCGGGCAGCCGCGAGCGCAGGAGCCAGAGCAGGGTGACGCCGCAGGCCGCGATGCCGGAGTACATCACGGCGTGCCACGGCGTCCAGAACGTCTCGAGGTCGGGGATGGTGGCGTGGGCGAAGGCGTCGAGCTGCAGCCCGGCCACCAGCCACAGGCTCGCCCCCAGCAGCGTCCAGCGCTCGCGGGCGCTGAACGCTGCTGGAGCGGGGGTGATCGGTGCCGGGTCGGTGCCGGACTGGATCTCGGTGTTCCGGGCAGTGGGCCGGGACCTGGACATCGAGGTGGCTCCCTCTGGTCGTTTCTGGCGCTCGGTGGGTGATCACCAGAAACGTATGGAGCCGGGCCCTGCACCCGCGTCCCTCGAAAGGACCATCCGACCCCTACCCGAGGACCATCTTTCGTCCTACTCCTTGACGGCTCCCGCCGTCAGGCCCTCGACGATCCACCGGCTCGCGAGGGCGAACAGCAGCATGGTCGGCAGGATCGTCAGCACGGCGGCGGCCGACATCGGGCCCCACGCGATGTTGAACGTCGAGATGAAGCCGTTGAGCGCGGCCGGGATGGTCTTGTTGGCGTCGGAGTTCATCAGCACGACGGACAGGAACAGCTCGTTCCAGCAGTTCACGAAGTTGAAGATGAAGGCGGCGACGATCCCCGGGACCATCACCGGCACGAGCACGCGGAACAGCGCGCCGAGGCGGGAGCACCCGTCGATCATCGCTGCCTCCTCCAGCGAGTCGGGCACGTTCTCGAAGAACCCGCGCAGCATCACCGTGGAGAACGGGATGCACATCGCCACGTAGACGAGGGCGAGCCCTGGCTTCGTGTCGACCAGGCCGAGGTCGGCGAGCATCGCGTACAGCGGCCCGAGCGCGATGAACGCCGGGATCATCTGCGTGAGCAGGAACGCCCCGAGCACAGCGCCCTTGCCCCGGAACTCGAACCGGGCCAGGACGTAGGCGCTGAGCAGCGCGATGAGGGTCGACGTCGCACCGGCGACGAGCGCCACCACCAGCGAGTTGCCGACGAACGTCGCGAAGCTCGAGGTGGCGAACAGGTCCGTGTAGTTGTCGATCGAGGGTTCGGACGGCCAGTACTCGAGCGGCCAGCGGTTGATCGACCCCGGCGACTTGAACGAGGTCAGGGCGATCCAGTAGAGCGGGAACAGCGTGACGACCAGCCACAGCGTGAGCCCCACGACCCTGGCCACGCCGCCGGCCGTCACCCGGGACGGACGCCGTCGGGCCGCCGTCGGGACGACCTGCCGGGTCGGTGCGGCAGTCAGTGTCTCGGTCATCGCTCGTTCACCCGCCTCATCGCCATCAGGTAGAACGCGCAGAACACGAACAGGACGGCCATGACGGCCAGCCCGATCGCGCTCGCCAGGCCGTAGCTGCCCTGCTGCGTGTACTGGATCATCCACGTGGTGATGATGTGGGTCCGGCCGGCGGGACCGCCGCCGGTCATTGCGTAGATGATCTCGGGCGAGTTGAACGTCCAGATCACGCGGAGCAGCACGGTCAGCGCGAGCGTCGTCCAGATGTACGGGATGACTATGGAGAAGAGCCGGCGCACCGTGCCCGCCCCGTCGATGGCGGCGGCCTCCAGCACCTCGTCGGGCACCGACTGGAGGGCCGCGAGGATCATGATCGCGAAGAACGTCACCCCGTACCAGACGTTGGCCATGATCACGGCGACCATGGCCAGGCCCGGCTCGGCCAGCCACGGCAGGGGCGCCTCGATGGCGCCCGCCTTCATCAGCAGGTCGTTGACCACGCCGAACTCGGCGTTGAACATCCAGCGGAACAGCATCCCGACGAGGAATCCCGACACGGCCCACGGGTAGAACACGAGCGCCTGGTAGAGCCCGCGCAGGCGGAACCGGCGCCAGAGCGCCAGCGCGACGAGGAACCCGATCACGAGCTGCGGAACTATCGAACCGACCACCCACACCGCCGTGTTGCCCGCGACCACCGGAAAGACCGGGTCGCTCAGGATCGTGGCGAAGTTCGCCAGCCCCACCCAGGGTGTCGAGGTCAGGTCCCACAGGTTCCAGTCGCGGAAGGCCATGTGGGCGCCCTGCAGCATCGGGAAGTACGTGAACCAGCACACGAAGACGATCGCGGGCAGCAGGAAGCCGAGGATCGTCAGCGCGTGCCGTCGCCCGAAGGACTTGCGGCGCAGGCGCTCACGCGGTGCGCGCGCCTGGCCCCCGCGCGCCCGCCGGGCGCGCGCCTGCTCCGCGCGCGCCCCGTCAGAGCCGAAGGTCGTGGCGGTCACGTCACTCCTCCGCGGCGTACTTCTCGGTCCAGTAGGCGTCCCACGAGTCGAGCAGCTCGCTCGTCGTCATGTCGCCGAGCAGGACCGCCTGCACGTCCTGGTCCGCCTTCTGCCCCCACTCGGTCCACCAGCTCACGCCCCGCGGCTGCACCACGTTGACGTACGTGTCCGGGTCCTCGGTCATGGTGACGTAGCTCGACCACGGGCCCTCGGAGTAGAACGGGTCCTCACCTGCGCCGTCGATGATCGGGACGAGGCTGTTCTCCTGCGCGAACCGGGTGGCGGGCTCCGCGCCCGAGAGGAACTCGACGAGCTTGATCGCCTCCTCCTGGTGCTCGCTGGCCTCGGCCACTCCCCAGCCCGCGGTCGCGAGCGGCTGCGCCGCCTTGCCCGTCGGGCCGGTCAGCAGCGGGGCGGTGGACCACTGGTCCTCGGTGATCGTCGTCGACTGCGCCACCGTGGCGATGACCTCCGGGTCCTGCAGCAGGAACGCCGTCGACCCGTTGGTGAAGCCCTCCACCATCTCGGGGTAGCCCCAGGAGACGGCCGACGGCGGCGACGCCTGCTCGAACAGCGCGAAGTACGTGTCGACGGCATCCTGCGCCTCGGGGGCCGCGAAGATCGTCGACCCGTCCTCCAGCCGGAACGCGTCCTCCACGTCGAGGTCGTCGATCGTGTACGCCTCGATGGCGGCGACGACGTTGCCGAACCCGTTCAGGCCGCCCCGGAACGCGTAACCGTAGGTGTTCTGCTGCGGGTCCTGGATGGCGGAGGCCTGCTCCAGCAGCTCCTCCCACGACGCCGGCGGGCCGTCGAAGCCCGCCTCCTCGACGAGGTCGGTGCGGTAGAACAGCGACAGCCCGTAGAAGCCGTACGGCACGTAGTAGCGGGCGCCGTCCTCCTCGGTGACCGCCTGCGCGTTGTCGGTGAGGTCGTCCCAGCCCGGCCAGCCGGTGACGTCGTCCGACAGGTCGTAGAGCCAGCCGTTGTTGCTGAACGCCCCGACGGTGCTGTCGCGCACCTCCAGGACGTCGACGCCGGTGCCCGCCTGGAGCATCTGCTGGATCTTCGGGTCGGCCTGGTCGGTGGGCGGTGAGACGAGGTCGACGGTGACGCCGGGGTTCTCCGCCTCGAACTCGTCCAGGAGCTCACGGATGAGCTCGGTCCGGGCCGGGTTCGTCAGGCTCTCGACCATCTGCAGGTTGACCGTGCCGTCCTGTGCGGCTCCGGCCCCGGTGCAGGCGGTGAGCGCGAGCAGGCCGGCCACGGCGGTGCTCGCGGCGGCGATGCGGGTGCGGGTCTGGCTACGGGTGCGGGTCATGTGCGCACCTCTCCTTCTCTGTTGGTTCGTTCTCGTCGTTCGGGTGCTGGCGGGTTCGTTCGGCTGCGGGCGAGCGCCGATTGACCACGCGGTTAGTGCCGGGTCCGGGGCCGGTTCCCGCAGCAAGCGCGTGGTCGACAGGCGGTCGTCATGTGGGTTTGCGTTCGTGGGCGAACGCGAGGAGCTGGGGAAGCGCACGTTCGACGAACGCCTCGAAGTCGCTCGGCTCGGTGTACAGGTGCACCGACAGGCGCAGGTAGCCAACGCCCTCGACGCTCGTGAAGGCCGTCTCGACGCCGGCCAGGTCGAGCAGCCGCAGCCGCAGCTCGTCGGCGTCCGTGCGGTCCCGCCCGAGCCCCTCGGGCAGGCGGAGCAGGCGCATCGACGGCACGGGCATGCCGACGTCGGTGCGCACCGGGGCGTCGACGTAGGGCTGGAGCGCCTCCGCGACAACTGCCGCGCCGTGGTCCGCGAGCGCCGACATGGTCTCGCGCGCCCGTGCCCAGCCGTGCTGGCGCTCGATGAAGTTGATGGCGTCGGGCGCCGCGATGTAGGCGGTCGCGTCGAGGGTGCCCTGCGTGTCGAACCGCTCGGGGTAGGGCTGGTCGGCGCCCCACGAGTCGATGAGCGGCCACAGCTCGTCGCGGTCGGCGGCCCCCGCGACGACCCCCTCGGCTGCCGCCGCGGACGCCCCCGCGGACGCCCCCGCGGCCGGTCCCACGACCGGCCCCGCGACCGGCCCCGCGACCAGCAGGGCCGCGCCGCGCGGTGCGCACGGCCACTTGTGCAGGTTGCCGAACCACCAGTCCGCGCCGGCGACGGCCGCGGCGTCCGCCACGAGGCCGGGCGCGTGCGCCCCGTCCACGAGGACACGGGCGCCGCGCTCCCGCGCGGCCTCGGCGATCCGCGCGGTCGGGAGCAGGCGGGCGGTTGGCGAGGTGATCTGGTCGACGACGACCAGGCGCACGGCGTCGGTCAGCTCCTCCCGGAACCGCTCGGTGACCTCGTCGGCCGACGCGGCGAGCGGGACGGCGACCGTCCGCACCCGGGCGCCGAAGCGCCGTGCCAGCCGGCGAGCGCCCATGGTGACCGCGCCGTACCCGTGGTCGCTGACGAGGATCTCGTCGCCCGGCTCCAGCCGCAGGCTGTTGTAGACGACGGTCGCCGCCGCGGAGGCGTTCGGCACGAAGGCCGTGTCCTCGGCGCGGGCGCCGACGAAGGGCGCTACCTCGCGGCGGGCCGCGGCGACGAGCTCGGGCTGACGGGGGAACCAGGCGACGGGGTTCAGGTCGGCCTGCCGGCGCAGCTCCTCCTGCCGGCGCACCACCTCGGTGGGCACGGCGCCGTAGGAGCCGTGGTTGAGGTGGACGACCGTCTCGTCCAGCGGCCACGCATCCCGCGCCCGTCCCCCGGACGCGAGCCGGACGGGCGCCGGCGTCGGCCCTGGTGCTTGAACTGGCGCTGGCGCTGGAGCTGGCGCTGGAGCTGGCGCTGGCGCTGTGCGGAGCTGGTCCATCGGCGACTCCCTCGAAGTTGTCGGACAACCATGGCAGTCCGAGGGTCCTGCGACTAGGGTTCGCCAAGAGAATGCACATACTTGTAGGACAGGTTTTACTGCCGCGAAACATCCGCCTTGTCCCCGACGACCTGACATCCTGGAGTGATGCACGAGGTGAGCGCAGTTGAGACGGCCCTGCACGGGCTGCGTACCCTGATCGCCGACGGCTCGCTCCATCCGGGCGACCGGATGCCCAGCGAGGGAGTCCTGAGCGAGCAGCTCGGCGTCTCACGCGGCTCGATCCGCGAGGCGATCCGCACCCTCTCGGCGCTCGGCGTCGTCGAGACCCGCCGGGGCGCGGGCACCTTCGTCGGCGAGCTGCGCGCGGCCGACATGATCCGGACGCTCTCCCTCACCGTCGGGCTGCTCCCGCTGGAGTCGGTCCTGGAGCTCTACGAGCTGCGCCGGGTGCTCGAGGCGCACGCCGTCGCCCTCTCGGCCGCACGCTGCGACGACGCGACGCTCGCCACCCTCGGCGATCTCCTCGACCGGCTGGAGGCGACCGAGGACGTCGACGAGCAGTCGGCGCTCGACCACGAGTTCCACATGGGCATCGTGCGGCTCTGCGGCAACGAGTCGCTCGGGTCGATGGTGTCGGTGCTGCGCTCGCGCTCGCGCGCCTACCCGGTCCTCACCCCGGAGACCAAGCGCGTCTCCGACGCCGGCCACCGGGCGATCCTGCGCGGCCTGACGTCGCGCGACCCCGTCGCCGCGTCCGTTGCGGCCGCGGCGCACGTCACGCAGAGCGAGGTGTGGCTCCGCGAGCGCCGCCCGGCTCCGGAGGCCATCGGCTGATCACCTCGCTTGAGCACGCCGCTCAAGCACCCCGCTTGAGCGCTTCGCCTGAGCACCCCGCTTGAGTACCCCGCCTGGGCACCCCGCTCAAGGATGGCGCCTGACCGCCTCGCACGGACACCCCGCCGAGGTGGCTACCGCCCCGGGACGACGAGCCCGTTCTCGTAGCCGAAGACGACGGCCTGCACCCGGTCGCGCAGGCCGAGCTTCTGCAGGATCTTGCTGACGTGCGACTTGACGGTCTGCTCGCTGATGACCAGGGACCCGGCGATCTCCCCGTTGGACAGCCCGCGGCTGATCAGCGTGAGCACCTCCCGCTCGCGGTCGGTCAGGCTCCGCAGCAGGGGGTGCGCCGCCGGGTCTCGCGGCGCGGCCTCGACGAACCGCTCGATCAGCCGCTGGGTGATCACCGGGGCGAGCAGCGCCTCCCCCGCGGCCACGACGCGGACCGCAACCGCGAGCTCGTCGGGGCTGGAGTCCTTGAGCAGGAACCCGCTGGCGCCCGCCCGCAGCGCCTCGTACACGTAGTGGTCGGCGTCGAAGGTGGTCAGCATCATGACCCGCGGGCGGTCGGGCCGGTCCTGCTCCGGGTCGAGCAGCTCGCGGGTGGCGGCAAGGCCGTCGAGCACCGGCATCCGCACGTCCATCAGGACGACGTCGGGCCGCAGCTCCCGCGCCTGCCGGACGGCGTCCCGGCCGTCCGCTGCGTCACCGGTGACGGTGATGTCGTCGTAGGAGTCGAGGATCGCCCGGATACCCACCCGGATCATCGGCTGGTCGTCGACAACCAGGACATTGATCATCCGGCGCGGCTCCCGTCCTCGGCATGGTGCTCGGCATGATCCTCGGCGGCGTGCTCGGCGTGGCGCCCGGCATCATCGTCGGGTGGGCCGGCCCCGGCGTCGTCGTCCTCGGCGGGGTCCCCGCCGTCGTCTGGCACCGGGAGCGGGAGGCGCGCCGTGACGCGAAACCCTCCGTCGGCCTCGGGGCCGTGGGAGAAGCCGCCGCCCAGGCGGGCGACGCGCTCCCGCATGCCGGTCACGCCGAGCTGCGGCCGCCGCGGGTCGTCGAGCGGCTCCACGCTCCCAGCGACGCCCCGACCATTGCTGCCCGGGGCAACCGGAGTGTTGACGATCGTGACGATCAGCTCGGCTCCTTGCCGGGTGACTCGCACCGTCGCCGACGCGCCGGGAGCGTGCCGGACCACGTTGCTGAGCGCCTCCTGGACGATCCGGTAGACGGTGGTGCCGACCGTGTCGGGCACCTGTGCCGCCGCCGGCTCGACGACCAGGGTGACCGGTCCGCCGTACCGGCTGGTGGCCTCGACGAGCTCCGGCAGCTGGGTCAGGCCCGGCGCCGGCTCGGTCTCGGGCTCGACGTCGGTCGCGCGCAGCACGCCCAGGAGCTGGCGCATCTCGCCGAGCGCGCCCCGGGCCGCCGCCGCGATGGTCGTGAACTCCTCGCGGGTCCGCGGGTCCACGTCCGGGAGGCGATAGGGCGCCGAGGTCGCCTGCATGTGGATCACGGACATGCTGTGGGCCACGACGTCGTGCAGCTCCCGTGCGATGCGGGTGCGCTCCTCCACGAGCGTCCGCCGTTCCTGCTCGATCTCGACGTCGCGCTGGGCCGCGGCCAGCTTGCCGCGGATCCGCAGCCGGTACTGGTAGGTGATCCCGCCGATCAGGGCGATCAGGGAACTCGATCCGAGGACGACCAGGGCCAGGGTCTCGTCGTAGGGCGTCTGCTTGCCCTCGGCTCCGGCGAGGGCGACCAGCAGAACGGAGACACCGGCGAGCGTCCACCACGCTCCGACCGCGATCCGCCAGCTGTGTCGCAGGGCGATCAGGGCGACGTGGGCCACCAGGACGCAGATCGTCATCGTGGGAAACGGTTCGGTCGCCGCGTGCCCGGCCCCGGCGAGGTCGAGCGTCGCGGTCGCGGCGCACTGCACCACTGTCGCGATGATCGGATGACGAAGCGCGAGGGGCAGCGCCGCGCAGGACACCGAGCTCACCACGTAGGCCATGAAGGGGCCCACGCCGGAGTGGTTCGCCTCCACCGCCAGGGCGATCATCGCGAACGCCGCCAGCATCGAGACGGCGGCCGTCCACAGGAAGTCGGATCTGCCAACCACGGTCGGCAGTCGCGCCCCTGGCTTCGCCGCGCCGCTCGCCGCCGCGCCGCTCGTCACCGCTCGGCCGGTCGTCATCGAGTGATAGTAGCCAGCCCGCGCAGAAAGAACCCCGAAAGCATCTGTGAACTTCTGACGGCAAATCTGCGGATCGGGTGACGGAGCCGGGTGGCGGGTCAATGCATACAGGTTCAGCGCTTACCGTCATCTCGTCCGGTCAGCCGTTTTCTCGTCTCGTCAGCCGTTCGACCGCCTGTCGCCCCCGGAGGAGCTCTCGTGACCGTCATCGACCTCGTGCTCCTCGTGGTGCTGCTCATGGCCCTCGCCGCCGGGCTGAGCCGGGGCCTGCTGGCCACGCTCGGCGGCCTGATCGGCCTCATCCTCGGCGGCCTCGCGGCCTTCTGGGCGGTCCCCGCGATCAACGACGCGCTGCCCTCCTCCCAGTGGCGCGGCCCGGTGTCCATAGCAGTGGCCATCCTGCTGCCGCTGGCCGGCGCGTCCCTCGGGGCCGGGCTGGGCCGGGACCTGCGCCAGGGCGTGGACCGCACGTCGCTGCGGCCGCTCGAACGACTCCTCGGCGGCGTGGCGAACGTGGTGGTCGCGGCCCTCGCGCTCTCGTTCGTCGGCAACGCGGTCAGTGCCACGGGCACGCCCGGCGTCGCCTCGGCGGTGTCGTCGTCCGCCGTCCTGCGCACCATCGAGGACCTGACGCCGCCCACCGTGGGCCGGCCCCTCGCCCAGATGCGCGCGATGGTGCTCGACGACGGCCTGCCCCGGCTGAACATCATGCTCGTGCCGCGGCAGGACCCGGTCGCGCCCGCCGTCGACCTCGACAACGACCAGCTCGAGGCGTCGGCGCAGTCGGTGGCGCGGATCTCGGGCATCGCGTACGCGTGCGGGAAGAGCTCGACGGGGTCGGGGTTTGTCGTGGCGCCTGACCGGCTCGTGACGAACGCGCACGTCGTGGCGGGGGTGGACCGGCCTGTTGTGGAGCTGCCTGACCGGTCGGCGCGGGAGGGGCGGGTGGTGTACTTCGACCCCGTGGACGACCTTGCCGTCATTGCCGTTGACGGGCTGGATGCGGACCCGCTCGGTCTGGCGCCGACGCTCTCGGTGGGCGACCGGGCCGTAGTCATGGGCTATCCGTACGGGGGGCCGTTCACGTCCGTGAGCGCTGGGGTGCTCGGCGTGAGTGGCGCGCCCGTGCCCAATGTCTACGACACCGGGTCCGCGCCTCGGGAGGTGTACTCCCTAGCTGCGGAGGTACGGCCGGGGAACTCGGGTGGGCCGCTGCTGACTACTGATGGGCGGGTTGCGGGCGTGATCTTCGCTCGTGCGGACGCCGATGTCGAGGTCGGGTTCGCGATGACCAATGCGGAGCTGCGGCCGGTTGCGGAGGGGGCCGGCGGGATGGACGAGGCGGTGTCGTCGGGGCGGTGTACTGCCGCCTGAGCGGGTGGCACGATCTGCATCATGAACCAGGGCACCGATCCCGAAGAGCTGCCGGCCGAGGTCTTGGACGACGTGGCCAGTGTGGTCGGGGCAGAGGTCACTCTTCTCAGCCGCCTAGCCGGAGGCATCAACGGGGGCGCCACGCGCGTCCGGCTGACCGGAGGGGCAGATGCAGTTCTCAAAGCAGTGCCCCGGGCGCACCCCGGCCACCTGGACGAGACGTTGCGAGCCCAGAGGGTGGTCGAGCACATGCGAAGACGCGGCTATCCCACCCCGGCCTGGCTCGGAGTGGGGGCCACAGCCACTCATGTATGGCAGCTGATGGACTTCGTCGACGCGGCTTCCGCGCCACAGCTGACCCCGTCGCTCGTCGACCAGCTGATGGAGATCATCGAGCTCCAGGCCGGCCAGGCCTCCGAGCCCTATGACCACTGGTCGTACGCCTGGCGGGTCGCCACCGGTCAGCAACCGGCCGGCGCCGGACCGGATCGCAACGAGACGGCCGAGCAGTCCCGTCTGCGCCAGTCCATAGCCGGGCTCTCGGGGTACTCCTCCGAGGTGTCGGCCCTGGTCGAACGCCTGCGGCTCGGGTGTGCCGACGCCCCGCCACCACGAGCGGCACCTGACATGGTCCATGCCGATCTCGCGACCCCCGGCAATGTCCTGGTCCGCGACGGAGCGGTGGTGGCGGTCGTGGATATCGGGAACGCAGGTAGCGGCACACGGGCGATCGATCTCACCGCCCTCGCGTGGTACACCTTCCAGGATCCGCTGCTGGGCGATGTCCGAAGGCGGCTGTGGACGAGAGTCCTCGACCTGGTCGGCTGGGAGGGGGCGGCAATGCTCGCAGCGTCGCATGTCCTCCACATGCTCGAGATCCCCATCCGTGACGGGCGCCACGATGCCGTTCCGGGGGTGGTCAAGCGCGGCCATCGCGCCCTCGACGAACTGAACACCCTTCGCTAGGGTCGCGTCTCCTCGATGCGTGTCCAGACTCCCCCTGGCGCTACCAGGGTCGGGGTCGGGGTCGGGGTCGGGGTCGGGGTCGGGACCTTCCGCCGCGCGCCCCAGAGCACCCCGGCGATGACCAGCGCGGCGCCGAGCACGGTCGCCGCGCCGACCTTCTCGTCGAGCAGCACCGCTGACGCGCTGAGCCCCACCACAGGGACCAGCATCGAGAACGGCGCGACCATCCCGGCGGGGTGCCGGGCCATCAGCCACGTCCAGACCCCGGACCCGGCCAGTGTCCCGATCAGCACGGTGTAGGCGAGCCCCAGCAGCGCCGGGATCATGTGCGGCCCCGGTGCGAACGACCGGACCACGGCGTCCGGCCCTTCCACGACCAGCGACAGCAGCGCCATCGGCACGGGCGGCACCACCGACATCCACAGCGTGAGGTGCAGCGGGTTCGACGCCTTGGCCCGGGCGTTGGACACGTTGCCGATCGCCCAGCCGAACCCGCCGGCCAGCACCAGCAGGAACGGCGCGAACGCCGCGGCCTGCGCCTGGGACCAGCCCACGACGGCGAGCCCCAGGGTCGCGACGCCCAGCCCCACGAGCTGCCTCGCGGACACCCGGTCCCGGAACACGACCGCGCCGAGCAGAACCGTGAACGGCGCCGACGACTGCAGCACCAACGACGCCAGCCCGGCCGGCATGCCGACCGCCATCCCCCAGTACAGGAACAGGAACTGCAGGGTCCCGAAGCCGATCCCGTAGCCCAGCAGCCAGCGCACCGGCACCTGCGGACGGGGTACGAGCAGCACGGTCGGCACGGCGATGATCGCGAACCGCAGCGCCGCGAGCAGGAACGGCGGGAACTGACCGAGAGAGGCGTCGATTGCGATGAAGTTGAGTCCCCACATGACCGCGACGGACACGGCGAGCAGGCGGTGCGTGATCGGCATGCCCCGAGTCTGCGTGGCGGCCGTTCTGAAGGACAAGCGAAACTTTCTACACTTCCTTGTAGGTTGCCTTCATGGACGCAGAGCCTCGTCGGCGCGGTCACGACCTGTCCCGCGTGGACCCTCGCCACCTCGACCTGCTCCGCGAGCTCGCCGACCGTGGCTCGGTGACCGCCGTCGCCGAGGCGACCCATCGCACGCCGTCGGCCGTGTCGCAGCAGCTCCGCACGGCTCAGCGCGAGCTGGGCGGCATCCCGCTCGTCGAGCCCCACGGCCGAGGCGTCCGGCTCACCGAGGCAGGCCTGCTCCTGGCCGACGGCGGCCGCGACCTCGCGCGGGCGGTCGCCCAGGTGCAGGCGAGGTGGGACGAGTATCTGGGCTCGGCGTCCGGCACCGTCCGCATGGCGGCGCTGCCGAGCGCGGCGACGATCCTGCTGCCCGGGGTGCTGGACCGGCTGACGGATACGGCGGTGCACCTCGAGTGCATCGACGTGGACATCGCCGAGTCGGAGTACTCCGGGATGGTCGCCGACCACGACATCGTCGTCGGCCACAGCTTCACCGGTCCCGTGCCCGCCGGAGCAGGTCACCTGGTCACCGCCGCCCTGCTCCGCGAGCCCCTCGACATCGCCATGCGGGCGGACCACGCCCTCGCGGCCAAGGCAAGGGTCACCGCCCGGGACGTCGTGCGCCACGAGTGGTACGGCGTGCCGCTCGGCTACCCGTTCGACGACCTGCGCATCGCCGTCGAGACCGCGGCCGGAACTCCGGTCCGGGTGGTCCAGCGCCTGCGCGACAACCGGCTGATCGAGGCCCTCGTCGCCGCGAGTGATCGCGTCGCCGTCCTGCCGCGGTACAGCACCACGCCCGGCGCCGGCCTCACCCTGCGTCCCGTGCACGGCATGGACGCGGCGCGGTGGATCGTCGCGATCCTGCGACCCGACCGGGCCGAACGGCTCGCGGTCCGGACGGTGCTGGACGCGTTGCGAGCGGCGGCCCGGGACGTCGTCGGCTGAGGACGACTCCGGGCATGGTGCCGTAGAGCACGATGGCGCCGCAGGCAACCTCCTTGTCGCGGCACAACCGATGGAGTGTGACCGCCGTCATACCCGCAACGTTTGACCGTGCCCTTGGGACACGGTCTGGAGTGGGTCTCGCACGTGCCGAACGCAAGCGACACGAGGGGTGCGAGATGAAGACACGATGGATGGTCAGGCGCGGCCTGACCCTGACAGCGGTGGCCGGGATCGCCGGGGCGCTGCTGGCCGCGCCGGCAGCGGGCGATGCCGCACGGACGAGCGGACCGGACTGGGGGGCGTGTCCGGACGACGTGGTGACGGCGGTGCCGCTGGAGTGCGCGACCGTGCCCGTGCCGCTGGACTACGACGATCCTGACGGCACGCAGATCGAGGTGATGATCTCCCGGCTGGCCAGCACCAACCCTGCGGAACGGCAGGGCGTGCTGCTGCTCAACCCGGGCGGACCCGGTGGTGCCGGCCTGGCCCAGCCGGCCGACCTGACCAGCCTGGGGATACCGAGCAGCGTCCTGGACGCCTACGACCTGATCGGCATGGACCCCCGCGGGGTCGGCCACTCGTCGCCGGTGAGCTGCGGCTTCACGGTCGAGCAGGGCTACCCGGGCAACATCCCGCCGTACGCGCCGGACGAGGCGGCCGTCGTCGAGCAGGCCAAGCAGGCGAAGGAGATCGCCGACCAGTGCGCCGCCCACGACACCGAGGGCCGCATGCGGCACATGACCACTGCCAACACCGCCCGCGACATGGACCTGATCCGGGAGCTGCTCGGCGAGGACCAGCTCAGCTTCTACGGCGCCTCGTACGGCAGCGCGCTCGGCTCGGCCTACGCCTCGCTGTTCCCCGAGCAGAGCGACCGGATGGTGATCGACAGCAACCTCGGTGCGACCTCGCTCGACCGCGACAGCATGCGCCGGTTCGCGCTCGGCCTGGAGGTCCGGTTCCCCGACTTCGCCACGTGGGCGGCCGAACGGCACGAGAGCTACGGGCTCGGCCGGACCCCCGGCCAGGTGCGAGAGAACTACCTCGCGCTGGCGGACCACCTCGATCGCCACCCGGTCGGCGAGCTCAACGGTGCAACCTTCCGGCTCTACGTGTTCGCCGGGCTCTACAAGGACCGCAGCTTCGCTTCGGTCGCACAGGTCTGGCAGTCGGTGAACGACGGCGACGTCGAGGCCGCGCTCCGTGCGGCGGAGAAGCTGCAGCTCCCGGTGCCCGGCGTGCCGGCCACCGTCGTCGAGCAGAGGTCGGGTGCGGCGACCCCGTCGCCCTACGACAACGCCTCCTCGTCGTTCCTGGCGGTCACGTGCAACGACACCGACTGGCCGGAGGACGTGCAGACCTACCAGCGCGACGTCGCCGCCGACCGCGAGCGCTTCCCGCTGTTCGGCGCGGCGTCCGCGAACATCACGCCGTGCGCCTTCTGGCCCAACGACCCGGTCGACCCGCCGGTGGAGATCAACGACGAGGGCCCGCAGAACGTCCTCGTGCTGCAGAACCTGCGCGACCCTGCCACCCCGCACCTGGGCGCGGAGATCGCTCGCGAGGCGTTCGGCGACCGGGCCCGCCTGGTCAGCGTCGACGCCGGCGGGCACGGCGTCTACGTGTACGACGACAACCCGTGTGCGCTGAACACCACCACGCGCTTCCTCCTCGACGGCGACCTGCCGGACTCCGACGTCTTCTGCGCGGCGTCGACGACGTCGGGCCTCGCCCTGGACCGCGCGGCCCAGCGGGAGCGGGCCGAGACCCTCGCCAAGCTGGGTTGGTGAGCAGCTAGCGGATGAAAGACGCGGGGCATCTGCCGACGATGTCCCGCGGTCTTTCGTTCGGTGGACCGAGGGTGTGCTGGCACGACACCGTTGAGCCGAGACATCGTCGACAGTGACGGCGCACCGCCGATCCGAAAGATCCCCCGCTCTCGGGGTGGTGCCACGGGCTCGACAGGCGGACGGTGGAGGAATGGACCCCAGCACGGACGCGGCTTCGGCCGACGCGGTCGCGGAACGCCTCTTCGGCGCCGTCCTCGGCACCGTCGACCTGATGTCGACGTTCCTGGGCGACCGCCTGGGCTGGTACCGCTCGCTGGCCGACGACGGTCCCGCGACACCGCCCGAGCTGGCCAAACGCACCGGCACGGATACCCGCTACGCCCGCGAGTGGCTGGAGCAGCAAGCCGTCACCGGCCTGCTGCACCTCGACTCGGACGGCGCCGCCGACGAACGCGTCTTCAGCATCCCACCGGGCACCGCAGAGGTCCTGACCAACCAGCACAGCCTCAACTTCATGGCGCCCGTCGGCCGGATGTTCGGCGCCGTCGGCCCTGCCCTCCCCCAGCTTCTGGAGGCCTACCGCACCGGCGACGGGGTCAGCTGGAACGAGCTCGGCGATCACGCACGCGAGGGGCAGGCAGACGCGAACCGGCCGTGGTTCGAGCACCGGCTGGCCGATGCGCTCGCCGGCGTCGAGGACCTGCACGGGCAGCTCTCGCGTTCCGGCACCCGCGTCCTCGACGTCGGCTGCGGCGGTGGCTGGTCGAGCATCGCGCTGAGCCGGGCGTACCCCACCGCCGCCATCCACGGGATCGACATCGACGCGCCGTCGGTGGCGATGGCGACCGAGAATGCCCAGGCCGCCGGCGTCGCCGACCGAGTCCGGTTCTCCCACGGTGACGCCGCCGAGCTTCCGGCCGATCAGTATGACGTGGCCTTCGCCTTCGAGTGCGTCCACGACATGCCCCGGCCGGTCGACGTGCTCGCAGCAGTCCGGAAGTCGCTGGCCCCCGGCGCTCCGCTGATCGTGATGGACGAAGCAGTGGCCGAGTCGTTCGCGCCGGATGGCGACGAGCTCGAGCGCATGATGTACGGCTTCAGCCTCTTCGTCTGCCTGCCCGACGGCCGCTCCAGCAGTCCGAGCGTGGCCACCGGGACCGTGATGCGCCCCGCCCGCTTGGGGCAGTACGCCGAGGCCGCCGGTTTCACGGAGTTCGAGGTCCTGCCGATCACGGACTTCTCGTTCTTCCGCTTCTACCAGATCAGGTAAGAACCTCTCCGATCCGGCCAACGCCCACGAACCCGAGCAGGCCGGAGACCTCGAACGGACGTGCTCCGCAACAGTGCACTATTGGGGCCATGGTGCGAAACAACTACATCATTGCTCTCGTCACGTTCATCATTGCGGCACTGACGACGGCGACCTGGTGGACCCTCGGCCGGGACACGACCCGTGAGGTCGACGCCGCTACCGGAACCACCACCGGGCCCTACGAGGCGCCCCAGGTGATCGCGTGCGTCGTCGTGCTCGTCGGGCTGGTGGTGGTCGGCGCCCTGCTGCTCCCGGCGTGGCTCGCGGTGCTCGGAGTCAGCCTGCCTTTCACCGCGGCCTGGACGATCCAGGCCTCGTCCGAGGACGACTCCGGGCTCTGGGTGGTCGGAGCAGTGCTCGTCCTGGTCGGCACGCTCGTGGGCGGCACGATCGTCACCGCGGTGACTCGCGGCCTGGTACGAAACCGAGATTGACCCCCGAGGCGATCACAACACGGGCCTGCTGAACCAGTCGAGCGAGAGGTCGGCGACCGCGGCCGGGGCGTCGTCGGTCATGAAGTGCGCCGCGTCGTCCACGTAGGCGAACTCGACGCGATCGGCGTACCGCTCCGGATCGCGGCAGACGCGCCCCATGATCTCCTCGGTCCAGGGGCGGTCGCGACGGCCGAAAACGACGAGGGTCGGCACCGTGAGCCGACGACGGCGGTAGACGCCGCGCATCAGGCGCATGGCTTCGGCCAGGACCATGCGGCGGCAGAGCGGCCGCACCGCGCCGTCGATGTCGGGTCGACGCATCGGGGCGAGGTGGGCTTCGACGGTTGCCTCCGACATCGGACGCGCGACGTACCGCTCGGAGAAGACTCCGCGCAGAGAGGCGCCCGGGCGGTGCCAGACGAAACCGGGCAGGTGCTCGAAGCCCGGGAGGAGCTTCGGGCTGAACCGCATGAAGCCCGGCGGCACGGAGAGCTGCACTGCCGTTCGAACCCGCTCGGGGTGGTCGTAGGTCAGCTGCATCGCGGTGATCGCGCCCATGTCGTGGGAGACGAGGTGGACGCGCTCGATGTGGAGGACGTCCAGGAGCGCGAGCAGGTCGCGGAGCCGGGACTCACGTTCGATACGCGGGTCGTCGGCCACGGTCCAGCCTGCCCCGCGCAGATCGGGGCAGATGACGCGGTAGCCGCCCGCGGCGATGACCGGCGCTATCGCGTGCCACTGCCACCAGTGCTCGGGAAATCCGTGCAACAGCACGACCGGTTCGCCCTCGCCGATGGCGGCGACGTGAGTGCGCAGGCCAGGCGTCTCGACGACAAGATGGTCGAAGCCGGGGGCCTCAGGCAGCGGCGGCGACCACGTCGAGGCGCCGACGGAACGGGTGATGCGAGGCTCGGGCGTGGACATGGCGACCACCTTCGCGCGGCGAATATACTATGTTCATAGTAGTCCGAGCAGAAAGAGGTGTCCATGGCGGCGGCCACCCGGGAACGCGCACTCGAGGCAGCCGTGGAACTGCTCGGCGCGGAGGGCGTACGCGCGTTGACCCATGCGCGTGTCGATGAACGGGCCGGCCTGCCGCCCGGGTCGACCTCGAACTGGTTCCGCACCCGGCGGGCGCTGCTCGGCGGCGTGGTCGACTGGATCGCCGAGCGCGAGCGCGCCGATTTCGACCCGGCCGCGCTGCCTGCGATGACAGGAATCGACGGGCTGGTCGAGGGCATGTGCGCCATGGCCGAGTTGCAGACCGGACCGTTCGCCGCGCGCACCCGCGCCCGCTACGCCCTCTTCCTCGAGCTCACCGGCGACCCCGACCTCGGCGAGCCGCTGCGGCAGCAACGCCGCGAGTTCGAGCAGTGGACCGAGCGGATAGTGATCGCCGTCGGCATCACCGAGCCCGTGCCGGCGACCCGGGCCCTCATGGCGCTCGCCGACGGGCTGCTCCTGCACCGGCTCACCGTCGATCCCGCTCTCGACCTGCGCCCCGCCATCGAACGCGCGGTGCGCGCCCTCGCGGTGCCGCCCGGGACGACGGCCGGCCGGGATCACCGCGGTGGCCGTCGCTCCTCCTAGCCGTTGGGCACGCGGGCATACGCGACGTTGGCAAGCGCCGGAGGCAGGTCCCCTCGGACCATGACAGACGCCTCCTGGGTCAAGAGCTCCCGAAGGCGGTCACGATCGCTGGTGGCAGCAGCCCGGTACTGGGGGTGGACCTGGAACACCGGGTCGAGCTCGGCCATGAAGGTGTCGGCCGGAGGAAGCGGGTACGCCGCCTCGACGCGCTGCGACCAGGGGTCGACGCAACCGGCGTTGCTCAGCGCCTGCTCCAGCTCGGACCTCTCGAGGTACTCGGTCAGCGGGGCTACGAACTGCCCCACCTCCGGGTCGTCCATCCGGTTGATGGCCCTGGCGACAGGACTGAAGAACGGCGCGCCCATCGGGTGCGCCCAGTTCACGATGCTGACGAGCCCACCCGGTCGCACGACCCGCACCATCTCGGTCAGCGCCGTCGCCGTCTCGGGCCCGAAGTACACCACCCCGAGCACCGAGAACGCCGCGTCGAACGTGTTGTCGTCGTACTGCAGGTGGAGTGCGTCCATCATCGTGGCCGAGGAACGGGGGTAAGGCCGTAGTCGCTCTGTGGCACGAGCGACCATCTCGCTGGAGAGGTCGATGGCACATACGTCGTATCCGCGTTCAGCTGCGGGAACGGCCAGGGCCCCCATGCCTGCGCACACGTCCAGGACGCCTGCCCGCGGAGGTAGGGGCGCGCCGTCCAGGGCGGCACGTGAGAACAAGCCCGAGCACGGGTCGCACCACTGCTCGTAGGCAGCGAGCGTCCGGTCGAAGTGGTTCTCGGCTGATGTGGTCACCATTGCTCCTCGTCGTTCCTGCGCTGGGTGTCGGTGTGCCCCGCGGGAGGGCTCACCACCAGCAGCAAGCACACCAGCCGCTGACCAGGCTGCCCATCCTCCAGCGGCCGGAAACAATACGAATGCGTACAGCTGCGCCGTGTGCCGTCAGCTACCATCCGTCGGGTGGACGTGCTCAGCTCGGTGATCCGCAGTGTCCGCGTCGGCCGCGCCGAGGCCTGCTCGATCAAGGGCTCGGGAGCGTGGGGGTGGCAGTATCCGCCTCAGGTAGGTAGCGGATTCCACATGGTTCTGCACGGCAGCGCCTGGCTGATCACGGCCGACAGCCAGCCGCTCGAGCTGAAGCCGGGCGACGTCGTCCTCGCACCCTTCGGCGCCACTCACGGACTGAGCCATGCCCCGTCGTCGCTCCGGGACCTGCCACCGGCCGTCATGAGCGAAGACCTCTTAGACCCCGACTCGTTCGACGTCGAGCTGCTCTGTGGCGCGTACTGGCTCGAGCACGGGCACGTGCACCCCTATCTTCAGTCCCTGCCCGAGGTCCTGCGGGTGTCGCCGGACTACGACCGTGATCCGCGGCTGCGGACGCTGGCAGATCTGCTCGGCGCGGATGTGTCCGATGCCGGCCCGGGCACGGACGCGACCCGGCCGGCCCTGCTCGAGGTGATGCTGACCCATGTCCTGAGGCAGTGGCTCGAACAGAACGGCCCGACAGGCTGGCCGCAGGTCACGGATCCGGCGATCGATGCCGTCGTGCGCGAGATCCACGCGGGCCCGGACCGGCCGTGGAGCGTGCAGACGCTCAGCGAGACCGCGGGGATGTCCCGGACCGCTTTCGTCGAGCGGTTCCGATCACAGCTGGGTCAGCCACCCATGGCCTACGTGACCAGCTGGCGCCTGACCTACGGCGCTCAGCTGCTGAAAGAGACCGAAGTGCCGCTGGCAGCGATCGCTCGCAGGGTCGGCTACTCGACCGAGTTCGCGTTCGGGACCAGCTTCCGCCGCAGGTACGGCATCTCGCCGGGCCGGTTCCGCCTCGCCCAGAGCGGCGCGTCGCCAGCCGGCGGACTCTGAGAACTCGCTCGGTCGCTCCGCCCCGTTCAGGCGTCCTTGTTCGCTGGGACGTACTCGGTCCCGGTCCCCCGGAGCGACTCGGTCCAGTGCCGCACCGGTTCGGGCACAAGAAGTTGAGCCACGGGGTCGTCGCCGAGCGCGTCCCGGAGCTCGTCGTGCTCCACCGAGCCTCCCGACTGCTTCAGGAACCGGGTACGGATCACGGCTTGCGCATACACCGTCGGGCCGATGCAGATCGTCTGCTCGACGTACCCCCACCGGTCGTCCAACCCGATCAGCCGTGTGTACAGGTCGAATCGCTGGCCCAGCCTGAGCGAACGCCGGTAGGTGATCGTCTGGCCGGCCACGACCGGGTACCAGCCCATCTTGCGCAGCACGTCCCAGAACCCCGAACGGATCAGCAGGTCCATCCGCCCGACGTCCATTATCGACAGGTACTTGCCGTTGTTCATGTGGCCCAGCAGGTCCAGGTCGGTCGGCAGCACCCGGAACGGCGTGCGCGCGGTCTCCGACAGCTCCAGGCGCCGACGCGAGCGAACCCGCCAGCGCAGCATCATCAGACGAAAGTAGAGGTTCATGTCCCACTCCTCGGCACCATGGGTAACTTCACTCTTCTGAAGCCAGGAGGCGAACGCTAGCATCTGAGTTCAGATGTCTGAATCCAGCAGGGAGGATCTCGCCGTGGGAATGACGCTGACGGGCGCACTGGAGGATCGGTCCACCTGGAGCGCGACCGGGTGGTGTCCGGTCGAGAAGGCCGTCGAGATCATCGGCTCCCGCCCCGCGATGCTGATCATGCGCGAGGCCTTCTACGGCACGACCCGCTTCGACGACTTCGTCGAACGGGTAGGAGTCGCACCGGCTACCGCCGCCTCACATCTGCGAACGCTCGTGGCAGCCGGGCTGCTCGAGCGCCACGTCTACCAGGAGCCTGGCGCGCGACGTCGCGAGGAGTACCGCCTCACCGACGCCGGGACCGATCTGCTGCCGGTCGTACTCGGCCTGTTTCAGTGGGGACGCAAGCACACCAGCACCAACCCGCCGATCAGCTTCACCCACACGGGGTGCGACGAGCCGGTCGGTGTCGCCGTGCAGTGCGACGCCGGGCACCGGGTCGGCCTCGCCGAGATCACGGCCACCACCGTGCTTCCGAGCGTCAGGGAACCAGTTCCGCCGCCTGAGCACTCGGCACCCGCGCCGCGTCCCAGACCTGCATCAGCTGGGTGATCGCCGCGTCGAGAGTCTCCATCGGGGTACCGTCGCGGCTTTCGACAGACAGCCCCCAGAGGAACCCTGTGATCATCACGGACATACCATCCGCGTCGATCGCAGCCGGCAGCTCGCCTGCGTCAACAGCGCGCTCGATGCCGGCGCGGACGTTGCGCCGCACGACTGCTCGGTGATCAGCGAGCAGCGCACGGACGGTTGCGTGGTCGGTACCCCCGACCGCCGCGGCGAGGACCATCAGGCACCCCGACGGGTGACCAGGTTCGGTCTGCATGCGTGCGGACGCCCTCAGCACGTACTCGACCGCCGCCCTGGGAGGTAGCGAGTCCTGTCCGACTGCCTCGGTGACGCGACCGAAGGATCCCGCGTAGGTGCGGACAACTTCCTCGAACAATGCTTCCTTCGAGCCGAAGGCCGCGTAGAAGCTCGCTGACGAGATTCCCATCCGCGCGCGGAGCTGAGCGAGGCTCGTCGCCTCGTAGCCGTGCTCCCAGAACAGCCACAACGCCGCCTGAACCGCAGCATCCCGGTCGAACTCCCGAGGCCGCCCTGTGCGCGCCATACCCGCCTCCCGCCATGCGTCGGCTCCATCCGGATTTCAAGACTAGATGACTCACAAGTCCGACACAAGAGGATGCAGCGGCAGCTTGTTGCACTGCGTGACGTGTGCTCTACTTGCAGATCACTTGATCCAGAATACAGGGAGCACTCATGAACGCGGCTGCGGCCATCACCACATCGCCTGACAGGACGCGAGTACCAGCCGGCTACGAGTCGCACTACGCGCACGTCAACGGGTTCCGCATGCACTACCTGCGCGGCGGAAGCGGGTCACCCGTCCTGCTCTTGCACGGCTTCCCACAGACCTGGGCCGAATGGCATCACCAGCTCGGTCCGCTTGCCGCGGACCACACCGTGATCGCGGTGGACCTGCGCGGGACTGGTGACTCGGAGGTGACCAGCGACGGATACGACACCGTCCAGATGGCCGACGATGTGCACGCCCTGCTCACTCAGCTGGGCCTGAACGACGGGATCCAGATCGTCGCCCATGACATCGGTGCCTGGGTCGCCTACCCCTACGCCGCCCGATGGCCTTCCGAGGTGGATCGCATGGCCCTGCTCGAAGGGCCGCTCCCCGACGAGACCGTGTACGACTATCGGGCGCTCGACCCCGACGGCGGCCCCTCCATCTGGCACTACGGCTTCTTCCAGGCGGACATCGCCGAAGGGCTCATCGCCGGGAACGAGCGCGCCCTCGTCGAGGGTTTCATCGGTCAGTTCCTGGGCGACCAGACGGCATTCGCCGCTGTCGACTACGAGTTCTACGCCGAGCGGCTGCGCAGGCCCGGGCGCGTGGAGGCCTGGGTGAAGATGTATCGCTCGCTCGCCGTCAACATCCAGCAGAACAAGCAGCTGCAGGCCGCCGGCCCGATCGGGATGCCCATCCTGGCGGTCGGCGGCGAGAAGTCGCTCGGCAAGAGCATCGGCACCCAGCTGGAGAGGTACGCGACCCAGGTCGACACACGCGTGCTGGCCGGAGCTGGGCACTGGGTCACCGAAGAACGGCCCCACGAAGTGACCGAGCTGCTGCGCACGTTCCTGCGCTGACGCGCCCGGCCCGAACCAAGCGCCCCCGTGGCCGCCGCACCCCGCGCTGCAGCCACCAGGCAACCTGACAGAAGGAGAGCCATGTACGACAAGGTCAGCTGGCCCGACGAGTTCCACCCGCGAATCTCGGCCATCTACGGACTCAACGACATAGACATCGACGCGCCACCGGAGATCGTGTGGAAGCTACTGGTCGACGCCGAGAACTGGCACACCTACTTCCCGCCGGAGAACCAGATCAAGATCACGACCGGCACACCCGAGCTCGAGCTCGGCAGCGAGTACAGCCGATTCACCGTTGGGTTCACGATGCGCTGCGTGGTGACCGAGTTCGAGCCGTTCCGCCGGCTCGCGTGGCGGACGTCGGTGGACGGTGATGAAACCAGGTCGACTGCGTACCACGGTTGGGTGATCACTCCGACCAGCACCGGAAGCCACGTGTTGACCGAAGAGACCCAGCAGGGTGAGTTCTTCCTCGAGGAGATCGGTCGAAAGCGTCCGGGCGCGGTGTACGACTACCACCAGGACTGGATCGAGCGCCTGGCCCGGGCAGCAGAGGCAGAGGCCGCAAGGCAAGCAACGTCAACCGGCTCTCAGCTGGAGCGGTTGCCCCGCTAGCTCAAGCCGAGGCAGCTCACCTCAAGCCCTCGACCGTGCGGCGTCGTGCGTGCCGGACAGGCGCGACGCCGCACCTCGACGCCAGGACGGATGACCACCACTCGATGGGGTTGCTCGTGATCGTGGTCGTGGAACAGTGCGGGCCGGCCCGCATCGAAGGGCCGGCCTGCACGCTGTTGCCGGGGTCAGCCCGTGGCCACCAGCGGCGGCTCCTTCCGAGCCGGTGGGTCGTCCGGCGTCGGCGTCGGCGTCGGCGTCGGAGTGGGAGTAGGAGTCGGCTCTGGCTCGGGTTCGACCGACTCCTGCGCCGTGCCACCGCCGACGAACGCGTCCTCATCCCCATAGCTCACGACGTCGACGCGGGATTCCTGGACGGCCTGGGGCAGCTCCGGGTGGTCGCGGCGGAACTCTTCGGTCGGCGTCTGCTTCCTGGGCGACTTGTCCAGCTCGACGCCACCGTAGATCGGGTAGGTCCAGGTCCACGGCTCGCCGTTGACGATCTCCTCGCGGGTGACCTCGAACTGGACCCGGGTCCAGTCGTTCTCCATCATGTCGTCCCAGACGTCCTTGGCCTCCCAGTCCGTCCCCTCGGGCCACAGGGACGCGTCCCCGGAGTCGATGATCGCGTCGTACGGTCCCGGGTTCGCCTCGTTGCGCTGCTTCACCCACGCGGCGGCGACCCGGGCCCGGTAGACGCTGCGCAGGTCCGCGTACTTCGGGTCGGTGTTGATCAGCTCCTCGACCACTGGGGCGAGGTGCTCCTGCGCCATCCGGAAGTTGTGGTCCATGATCTCGTCGCTCGCGGTACACGGCTCCTGGCCGTCGGGGTAGTTGGTGAACTCCATCCGCTCCTTGCCCACGCTCATCGGGGCATCCAGGATGTACAGGCGGTCACCCTCCTGGCGGACCTTGGCCGGGGCGGCGTAGATCCACTGGCGGGTGGAGGGCCAGCACACACTGCCGTCCGGGTTGGTCCGCAACGAGTCCCAGTACGCTGCACCGACCTCGGTCTCGGGATTTGTCAGCCGGGTGAAGTCGCGCTTCATCTCCAGGTCGGCCTCCAGGAGCACGCGGGCGGCCTTGGTGTCCGCGAACAGCGGGTCCGTGACCTGGTCGGGGTGATCCGGGTTGAGGTTGACCCAGAACACCTCGTCGGGCAGGGCGAGCCAGGTGTAGAACGCGTCCGAGCTCAGGTCCAGGGTCTCCTCGCCGCCGAAGGACGGGTTCGCGGCCTCGTCGGGGTTGTCGTCCGCCTGGAACGAGTAGCCGACGTCGCCCGTGCCGGAGTCGACCTCCAGGTAGCTGAGCTCGAGCGTCGACCAGTCGATCCCGCCCGGCCGCCGGAACCCCCAGTCGCGCGCGCCGAGCTCACGGGGCAGGTTCTGGTAGCGCCGCGCCTCTGCCGGTGTCCTGCCGGTCTGCTTGGCCAGGTCCTGCACCTTGCTGTTCTGGCCCTTCGAGCTGGGGTCGATCGGCCCGGGCGCGCAGCGGGCGGCGGGCTGCACCACGCTCATGCCGGAGACGCACCCGCCCGGGAAGGTTGGCCGGATGTTGGTGATCCTGGGCTTGACCTTGATCCTGGCCGAGTCCATCTTGGCTTCCTTGAGCGCATCACGGGTGGGCTTGTCCGGCGCCTGGCCGTGGACGTACGTCGTGCGGGACAGCGTCTTGTTCTCGACGAGGACCTTGTACCTCCCCAGCTGGTCGCGGGTGTGTCCCGACCCCGCCTTCACCTCGATGGCGAACTTCGTCGTCTTGTGGACGATGTCCACCCGGACGGACTTGCCCTTCGGACCGAGAGTCTTCTCGCAGAGCCAGTCGTCGCCGGTCAGCCCGAGCTTCTCGACGATGAGCTTGTGCAGGGCGTGCCCCCGCGCGTTGTTGTCGTGCACCGTGACGTAGCTGTTGCGCCACCCGTCGAAGGCCGCGTTGATCTGCGCCTTCGTCTTGAGCTCCGGGTGCTTGTCGAGCCAGGCGTTCCACCGCGCGAACAGGTGCGTCTCGGTGCCGACGCTCTTTCCCCGGTACTTCGTGCCGTAGTCCTTACGCACCTCCTGGGGATCGTCGCTCGGCAGCGCGGCGTTCCGGACCGGCTCGGCCGGGTTCACGTAGTCCAGGGGCAGTTCCCCGAGCGCGGCGATCTCCGCCGGGTCGGGCATCGTGGTCCGCTGCGGGCCCGTGGGCTTGGGCAGGTTGAACACGTCACGACATAGTTTCCCCTTGAGCGGCGCCGCAGAGGCAGACTCCGCCTGCGGGACCGTCACCAGGGTAAAGATCAGGGCGAAAGCCAGGAGGACCGCCTGTAGCCGTTTCCGAGCATCGGTCGTCAGTGACACGATGACTCCTTCCAGGACGTATGGGTCCGTCCGACCGTCGCGCCGGACGTCACGTGGCGGCACCAACGTACGCAACGAACTATTACAAGCGCGACAAAAGTCGACATGGGACGGAGTGGCCGGGGATCTGTGGCGACGGCGGCGCCCACCCGCCTACCGTGGCGGCATGCAGACAACGCCGGACGACGGCCTCGCCCACTGGCTCGACCACATCGGCCCGATGCTCGAAGGGCTGCAGGACCTCGTCGTCGGATCCGGCACGACGCTCGACCACTCCGTCGTCTCCCTGCACGACCTCGAACGCCTCCTGCTCGCCGAGACGCTGGACGCCGCGCCCCGCGAGGGTCTCGTCGAGGCGCTCGGCGGGTACCTCGGGGAGGCGCTGCTGACCGTCGGCGGCGGGGCTTGGTCGTGGGACGAGGGCTCCGGCCTGCCCGTCGCCGTCCTCGACGCCGGCGGGACGGTCGAGCCGATGCCTCTCGTCCTCGACGCCGTCACCCGCCGCACCGGCACCGTATGGGCGACCGAGCACGAACGTGTCATGGCGGAGGCGGCCGGGCGCCGTGCCGACGACGACGGCTGGGAACCTCGTCGCGCCGACCTTCCCGCGCTGCCGACCCGCGCGGAGGACGACCCGCGCGACCCCTGGCTCACCCGCTGGCTCACGACGCGCCGGGAACAGTTCGATGCTTGGTCCGCGGACACCGGGCGGGCCCGGGAGCTCGACTTCAGCCCGGCGTCGCTGGTTCCGCTCGCGCAGGTGGTCCGGCTGCGGATCCCGTCCGCGGAGGCCCTGGACGCGCGGATCGAGGAAGACCTCGTGCAGGGCGCGATCTGGTACCTGGGCGAGGTCGCACGGATCCACCGCGACGCGCGCTGGCGCTATACACCCGACCCGGACGGCACGAGCGAGAACCCCTCGGTGGGCAGGCCTTGGGTCGCGCAGGACGACGACGGCGGGGGGTCCGCGATCCCCGCGCTGGAGCTCTGGGTCGCGGTCGAGGCCGACACCGACGAGGTTCTCCTGGAACGGTTCGCGGAGTTCGACTGAAAGGCCCACGCCGAGATAGGGACCAGCGACCTTGCCCTCAGGAAATCCCGGCCTCGGCGAGCAGCGCGCCACGGTTGGTCCGGATGAACGCCTTCAGGGCGGCAGGAACCAGATCAACCCCGGCAAGCGCGCCGTCGTCGCGCAGGTCCACGTACTCGACGTCGTAGGTCCCCCGCATCGGCTCCTGGAACTCCGGACCCGACCGCAACGCCAGGTCCAGCGACATCACCCGCGCCAGAAAGTAGTGCTGCACCGCGATCCCGGCGTCCTTGGGCTGGGACGTCAGGAACACCTGCCGGACGACCTTCGCCGTCGCGCCGAGCTCCTCGAACAGCTCCCGGTGCAGCCCGTCCTCGACCGAGCCGTCCTCGGGCTCGACGCCACCACCGGGCGTCACCCAGTACGGCCCACGCCCCGGAACCGTCCGCTTGATCACCACGAGGCGGCCGTCGTCGTCGAGCAGGATCGCCCGGGCCGCGCGCCGCACCACCACGGGTGGCGTGGTCGAGGCCGCGGGAATCTCGTCGACGACGGGCGCCTGGCGCAGGTACCCCTCGAACAGCGGCCCGCCAGCGGCGTTCAGCGTCGCCCGCGCGACGTCGACCATCGCCTGGTCGTCGTGCCGGGCGGCCACCCAGCGGGCGGCGTACCCGAGGTCCCAGGCGCGCAGCTCGCGCAGCAGCCACTTGCCGCCGCCGTCCCACCGCCCGGCCGCCGCCAGAGCAAGGTGCCCGACCCGCTCCCACAGCACCGACCGCACGACGTCCGCCTCGCCGCCGTCGCGCGCGTACGCGAGGTCGTCCAGGAGGTCGGTCACGCCATACCGGGCGTCCTCCAGCGCGGTGTCCGGCGCCGGCCCCGGACCCGCTTCCAGCAGCGCGTGGCACTCCGCCTTCAGCCCGACGACGTCGGACTCCCCCGCCACCGGCACGCCCGTGGCGATCATCCGCACCAGCGTCGGCTTCCTCCGCGCAGTCTCCTTCGCGATGAACCAGCGATGCCCCGCCTCGGTGTTCACGACCAGCTCCACCGGCCAGCCCCGCCAGCGCACCGAGTCACGATGCCCGACGGCGTCGTCGGGAACGCAGACCACTATGTCCAGGTCCGACCCTGCCGTCCGCGATCCTGGATCGAGCACGCTGCCGGCCAGCAGGGCCCATCGAGCGTCGGGATAACGGTCGGCGACCAGGGCTGCGGCATCGGCGATGGGGTCCACGGCAGCCATCATCTGGCACACGGGCAAACAGACCTATTCGTTATCGTGAATTCGCGTCTCACACAGGCCCGGCCCGGTCCGGAGCGTTGAGCCCGCGAGTCACCCGCCCGCCGCGGATCCGGTCCCGACGGACCCTGTCGAACGACGGGTCAGCACACTGCCGGCCAACAGCGCCCACCGAGCGTAGGGATAACGGGGGTCTTCGAACTTGATCGCGCCCGGTGGGCACGGTCCGCTGTCAGGGTCTTGACGGGTGCAGAACGCCCGTGACGCTCTGTGATTGGATCTGAGCGTCAGTTCCGAACACCGGAGGTACCGTGGTCAAGGGCTATTGGGTCAGCGTCTACCGCACCATTGCGGACCCCGAGAAGCTGGCTGCCTACAACAAGCTGGCTGCTCCAGCCGTCAAGGCCGGGGGCGGGCGGCTGCTCGCTCGTGACGGCCGGGTCGTCGCACACGACGCCGGAATCGCCGAGCGCACCATCCTGATCGAGTTCGACAGCTTCGAACAGGCGGTCGCCGCACGCGCGAGTGCGGCCTACCAGGAGGCGCTGGCAGCACTTGCTGACGGCGTCGAGCGCGACTTCCGCATCATCGAAGGCCTCGACTGACGATCGAGGCTGGGGTCGCGGAGCCCGAGGGCGACCGCGGCGAGCGTGACCCGCCGGGGGTTCCGTCAGGGACACTGGACGACAGCAATGTCTGCCGAGATGAGGAGTCTTAGGTGCCCCAGGGAACTGTCCGATGGTTCGACGCCGACCGAGGGTTCGGCTTCATCGACCTCGGAAACGAGGCCGAGGACCTGTTCGTGCACGCGTCCGAGATCGTCGGCGACGACGGACCGAAGCTGCTCCGCGAGGGGCAGGCCGTCGAGTTCGAGGTGGGCGAGGGTGAGCGTGGCCCGCAGGCGCGCCGCGTCCGTGTCACGGGCGACCGGGCGGCCGACGCGCCCGTGGGTGTGCTCGGCACCGTCGCCTGGTACGAGCCGGCCAAGGGATACGGCTTCGTCACGCCCGACGACGGTCGCGTCGAGATCTTCGTGCACAGCTCGGCCATCGTCGGGGGCGGTGTGATCTTGGAGGGGCAGCGGGTGGCGTTCCTCGTCGTCGACGGGGAGAAAGGGCCGCAGGCGGACCACCTGCTACCGCTCGGGGCGGAGGCTGCGCAGTCGGCAGCCGACGGCGCAGACGGCACGATGTCCTGGTACGACGACACCAAGGGCTTCGGGTTCGTCGCTCCCGACTCGGGTGGCGAGGACGTCTTCGTCCACGTCAGTGCGCTCGGCTCGGGGTTGACCGAGCTCTCCGAGGGTGCACGCGTGACGTATGACGTCGTCGACGGCGACAAGGGGCCGAACGCCCGCAACGTGCAGCTCGTGCGCGGCGCCGGGAGTGTGCGCGCGACCACGGACCGAGGTCGGTCGAGCCGTCCCGCGGCATCGGGCGGTCCTGTGCGCGGAGGCGAGGGCACCGTCGCGCGCTACGACGCGGAGCGCGGTTTCGGCTTCATCACCCCCGACGCCGGGGGCGCGGACCTGTTCGTGCACGTGTCGGTCGTAAAGGGCACCGAGGTCCTGGAGGAGGGTGATCGGGTTCGATTCAAGGTGCGTCAGAGTGACCGGGGGCCGCAGGCCGACAGTGTCGAACTGGTGTGAGCTGTGATGTCCAACAGCACCAGGAACCCTGGAACACCGCGCACCGCTGAAGTTTCACCATTCATCGAGGTGTGGAACTGTCCGACAGTCCGCAGCGCAGGTATGGCGTCTCAGTTCCGGCAGCGAATCACGGCAGATCTTGGACACAACGGTCGATAGGGTCTGGCCCGTGCAACATGTGTGGCGGGCTCCGCGCCCGGGACGGTTCCTGGCGCTGGCCTGGGTCATGGCGAAGCCGGGCATCCTGAAGATGGAGGGCGATCTGAGGGCCGCTCTCCACCAGTTCGTGTTCATCGTCGACCCGAGGCAAGACCTGCTCGTCGTCGAGCGGATCAGGATCCAGTTCAACGAGATCGAGCGGACGGCTCGGGTCAGATTTCGGCGGTCCCGCCTTGCGAATGCGCTCGTGGGTGCGTCGCCGGTTGTGTTCCTCTTGGCGGCAATCGCGGTCAGCGAGTTCGCTGGCGGGAACACTGATGACGGCATGACTCCGGCGTTGGGCGTTACCTTGGCCTACTTGGTTCCCACTGTGGCGTTCGCGGCCTACTGCGACCGAAGGACGCGACAGTCTGTCCAGCTGATCGAGGAGTTCGCCGCTCCGGAGGTCCTTCGCAGCCGACTGCTCGGGGAGGACCGCCTCGCTCTGCGTCAGATCGCGCAAGCCGAGAAGCGGTCGGCCGGCGAGCAGCGACAGCTTCTCGATATCCTGTGGCGGATCGCAGAGGCTGAACGGGTGCGTACGGACTATCTTGAGTCAGTCGTGGAATTCGACGACGAAGAGTTCGCACCGATTCTCCAACGGGTCGAGTCCGCTGAAGCGGACCTGCAGGCTTGGTCGACGGCGGCATCCCCTCTCTGATTAGCAGCGGCGCACTCGCAGTCCCGGCATCTGCTGAAGGAACACGTTCGATAGCAACGAGCATCGTCGCGCACGAATCGGGAGTTGCCGACCCACCTGACCGATCAGTCGAGCGATCAGGGCCTTCTGCGAGAAACCGAGCCGCCGCGGCCGGATGAAGAAGGCCCGGGCGTATGACATAGCTCTGGCGCATGCAATGCCGTTCGCTGATTGGTGGGCAGAGCGCCTGGAACGATCCATGCGAGCGGTTTCGTACCCGTTAACCCATCGCGCCACAGGTTTCCTGTTCTGGAAAGCCGGAGACCTTGACCTTGCGGTCCGCGGGTCTGGAGCATTGAATGCGGCACAGATTGCCAACAAGAGGGGGAGCCCATGAGCGCACCGCTGCGGTGGCTGTCGGGAGATTCGGACTGCAAGAACGGCCAGTGCCCGACCCTGTGGGGCACTGATGGCGACAAGGATTACGTGGTGCAGGGTTACGTGATCACGGATCGTGAGCGGCTGGCGCAGCTCGATCTTCCCGAGGGCGAGACGGCTGTCGTTGTCCCGGCTGCGGTGCTCGAGGAGTACTTCCGTGCTCAAGGGTGAGGAGTTCGGCCGCCTCTTCGAGACCTTCGAGCGGACCGCGTTCAGGCTGGAGACGTTGGCCGTGTACGACGTGGAGGATGAGCAGGAGGAGATCGAACGGTTCCTCGCGGGCGAGGACATGGGTTCCGAGTGGGACGACAACCCATGGGTCCGCTCGATGACCGACATGGGAAAGACCGTGTCCCGCGTCCATGTCCTGCACTCCCCTCTGACGGATTACCTGCGCTACGAGCTGTCTGCCTATCCCGGAAACATCAAGGCCGGGGAGAGCATCGGGATCATCGATCTGGCCGACCAACGGGTGACGGGCCTGCCCGATCACGACTTCTGGCTCTTCGACGATCGCGACGTGTACCGCATGCACTACACACCCGTGGGCAAGTTCGTCGGCGCTGAACTTCTGCCTGACGACCAGCTCTCCGAGTACCGGGGCTACCAAGAGGCAGCGCTGGCCCACGCCGTACCGTTCGACTCTTACTGGGAGCGACACCACTGACCACGGACTCCATCGGAAGAGCTCTGCGGGCACTACGCGAAACATCGGGACTGACCGGTGACGTCGTGGCCCGCAGGGCTTCCATGTCCGCAGGCAAGCTCTCCAAGATCGAGAACGGCCGGACGCTACCGAACGTGCAGGACGTCGACCTCGTCCTGTCCGCGCTCGGCGTCTCAGCGGAGGTGAAGGATCAGTTCCTGGCCACCGCCCGGGCAGAGGTCACCGAGGCCACCGCGTGGCGACTGTTGCGCCGGATGGGCCCGTGGAAGCACCAGAACGCCATCAAAGCCATCGAGGCGAACACGACCCTGCTCAGGCTGTTCCAGGGACAGCTCGTCCCCGGGCTACTTCAGACGCCGGAGTACGCCACAGCGGTGTTCTCCCTGCCTCCCGCGCTGCCGGAGGAGACCCGGGCTCGGACGGTGGCGGCCAGGATGGAGCGCCAGGCCACGCTCTACGAGCCTGGCCGCTCGTTCCACTTCGTGATCTGTGAGCACGTCCTGCGGTGGCTGGTCTGCGAGCCGGCCGTCATGGCCGTTCAGCTCGACCGGCTGGTCTCCCTGTCTCGGCTGCCCGACGTGACCATCGGTGTCGTGCCCCTTGCGGGTCGGATGCCGGACTTCCCGATGACCTGCTTCAGCATGCACGACGACCGGCTCGTGCTCGTCGAGACGTTTCACTCCCAGGTCACGACGCGGGACCCCAAGGACGTGCAGACCTACGTCGACACCTTCGAACGATTCGCCGCAGTGGCGCTCTATGGCGACCACATGCGAGCCCTGGTCGAAAGCATCCGGGATGGGTTCTTGCCTCAACAGGAAAGGATCTAGGCCGGGCCGGAAAACAGCCTCAGGATCATTCCCAAAGCTAGCAACAACGGGAAGGTCCGGCAGCATGGAAACAGCACCGGCAAACACCATAATTGCGCCTACGACGCACATGATTGCGCTCGACATAGACGGCACTCTGGTCGACCGGGACAACAAGATCCCTACCGAGACAGTGCAGGCATTGGAGCTGGTGCGCGCGAGTGGCCACCAGGTGGTACTGGCGACCGGTAGGTCGCTGGTAGGCCTGGTCTCCATCGCTCGGAGGCTGGGGCTGACCCAGGGCTGGGCAGTCTGCTCCAACGGTGCGTTGACGGTACGTCTGGACCCCGCGGCGCCGTCGGGATACGAAGTGGTCGAGGCTCGCACGTTCGATGCGGGGCCAGTGATCCGCCAGGCGAGCAAGCTGTCGCCGGGGGTACACGTCGCGATCGAGGAGATCGGCTGGGGCTGGCGCGTGAACCGACAGTTCGCCCCCGGACTGCTGAACGGCCCGCAAAAACAGACCCCGCGCGAGGAACTGGTCGTCGGACAGGTCTCTCGCGTCGCGCTCCACGCCGACAGGCTCACCGACCACACCGAGCTCCTGCGTGGCTCCGGTGCGACTGTGACACCGGCGGGCCGCGACTGGGTCGACGCCACAGCATCTGACACGAGCAAGGCGATCGCACTGGAGCGAGTCCGGGGGCTGCTCGGCATCGCACCCGAGCACACGGTTGCGGTCGGCGACGGCGTCAACGACATCCCGATGCTGGCCTGGGCGGCGCGCGGTGTGGCGATGGGGCAAGCGTCCGGCGCCGTGCGCGAGGCAGCCAAAGAGATCACCGGACCCATCGCCGCCAACGGGGCCGTCCCGGTGCTTCTCTCGCTCGTTCCGGTCCAGGCACGCCGACCGGGATTGTCGCCGTTGGGGGCACAACTCGCAGCTGCCGTGCACACCGCCGTGGCGAGTGCGCCGGGTCCAGTGGTGGTGCGGGTCTGGCACGGTTCGAGCCCAGACCTTGCCGGCTGTGAGGTCCACTCGCTCCACGCAGGCGAGTGGGTCCGACAAGCGCCTGTCCCTGCTGGCACCGCCTCCACGATGCGCGACGTCGAACGCGCCGCCCGCGAAGCCGGGCTCGCCTACCCTCAAGGTGACGAGGGACGACGGCGCGCTCACTGGCGCACGGCCGCAGCGGAGACTCAATCCGCTCGACCGGCCGAGTTCGAGCTCCCCCTTGCCACCCGCTGCTTCAGCAGCGCCACCGCCTCCTCGCGCGGCAGGTGGACGATGAAGCCGATGCCGGACGAGACGACGCTCGGCGACGAGACGACGGCGGTCTCCACATAGAAAGGGCCGCCACGGTCCAGCTCACCGATGAGGAACGGGAGTCGGTCCGCGACGACCTGGCGCGACTGAAGGACCTGGCGGGCTAACCCAGCGCTGGCCGCTGCGGCCCCCGCCCGAATTTTCCAATTCACCCGCTTCGAGGCACAACCTTCTTCGCCCGCCGTCCGTGTTATGTGGCATGAGGAACATCGCAGCTGTACACCCGGTCATCCTTGGCGGCGACGCCGGCGCCTACAGCCTCGCTCGTGCCTTCCACGAGGGCTACGGCGTCACGTCCACCGTCGTGTCCATCCGCCCGACGCCCAACATCGCGCACTCCAACATCATCCGGAACGTCGTCGAACCGCGCCTCGACGACCCCGACGTCATGGTCGAGCTGATCCGCCGGGTCGCCGCGACGGCCCCGGGCCCGGTCGTCGCGGTCACCTGCGTGGACTGGTACGTGCGGGCGCTCGCGGAGCACCGCGCGCGGCTGGAGGACGTGGCGACCGTCCCCTACCCGTCGGTCGGTCTGCTCGACCGGGTGATGGACAAGCAGCGGTTCTCCGAGCTCTGCCATGAGCTCGGGGTCCCGCACCCGCGCACGGAGGTGCGCGACGGCGGGGCGGAGGTCGGCGCCCTCGACCTGCGCTTTCCGGTGATCGCCAAGCCCGGCGACAACACGGCGTGGCACCAGGTGTCGTTCCACGGCAAGGCGAAGGTGCACCTGGTCCGGGACCGCGGCGAGCTGGCCGCCCTCCTCAAGGCAGCCGGGGACGCGGGCTACCGGCGGCCGATGATCATCCAGGAGTACGTGCCCGGCGACGACTCGCAGATGCGGATCATGACCACCTACTCCGACCTCGACGGCACGGTGCGCATGGCATGGGGCGGTCGCGTGCTGCTCGAGGAGCACACGCCCGGAACCCTGGGGAACCCGGCGGCGATCCTCACCGGGAGGCTCTCGCAGGTCGAGGAGGACGCCCGGCGGCTCGTTGAGCACCTGGGCTGGACGGGGTTCGCGAACTTCGACGTGAAGGTGGACCCGCGTACCGGCGTCGGGCACTTCTTCGAGCTGAACCCGCGCACGGGGCGGTCCAACTACTACCTGACCGCGAGCGGGCTGAACCCCGCCGCCTACTGGATGGCGGACCATCTCACCGGGCACTGGCCGCGCGCCACGGAGCCGCTGGAGGTGCTGTACCGGATCGTCCCGGGCTTCCTCCTGGACAAGTACGTGAACGACAAGTCGGTCCGCGACGCCCTGCGCCGCGCCCGCGTCGTGCACCCGCTGAAGTACCGGGGGGACCGGTCGCCGCGCCGCGACGCCTGGGTACGTCTCGCCGAGCTGAACCAGGTGCGCAAGTTCTCGCAGTACCACCCGCTGCAAGAAGCGGGCGGGGCGCCCGGGCAGTCCGGGGTCGCCGAGTCCGCGGTCGGGGAGCCTCTCCCGTCCTCGGAGCGCGAGGTTGCCTGACGACGGCGTGCCGGGCATGCCTGACGACGGCGCGCCGCGCATGCCTGACGACGGCGCGGCGGGCGCGCCTGACAGCGCCGCGCCCGGCATGCCTGACAGCGGCGCGCCGGACGCCGGAGCCGCTGGAGCGCTCGTCGGCGTGCTGGGCGGAGTCGGGCCGCTCGCGACTGTCCTGTTCATGGAGCGAGTCGTCCGGCTGACGGAAGCGGCACGCGACCAGGACCACGTCGACATGGTGGTGCTCCAGCACGCGACCGTCCCGGACCGGACGGCGTTCGTGCTGGGGCGCTCCCCCGACGACCCTGGGCCGGTGCTCGCTGCCGACGCGCGTCGGCTCGCCGCTCTGGGGACCGACTTCCTCGTGCTGCCGTGCAACACGGCACACGCATTCGCCGGTGCGGTCGGCGCGGCGACGTCGGCCCCCCTGTTGTCGATGGTGGACGTGACGGTGTCCGCGGTGCTGGCGTCCGATACCTGGTCCGGTCGCCTCAGCGGGCCGCGCCCGGAGGCCGTCGGCCTCCTCGCGACGGAGGGAACTATCGCGTCGGGCGTCTACCTGGAGGCCTTCGGCGCGCGCGGCATCAAGACCCTGGTGCCGGACGTCGCCGATCAGGCGACAGTGACGTCCCTGATCTACGACGGCGTGAAGGCGGGCCGCGGCGGTGACCTGAGCGCGCTGGACGGCGTCGTCGCCAACCTACGGAAGCGTGGGGCCGGCGCGATCGTGCTGGGCTGCACCGAGCTGTCGGTCGCGGCGGAGGCGACCTCTCCGGACCTGCTGCCCGACGTCGTGCTCGTGGACTCCCTCGACGAGCTGGCCCGGGCGACGGTGCTCCGCGCGGGACACCGGTTGCGCGCGGAGGGGTAGGGCTCCGTGCGACGCAGGCTGGTGTCGATCAGGGCGACGGCACCCGGCGTCGGATGCGCGTCACGATGGTCCGCGTCGCGAGCTTGTGGAACCGCGAGTCGATCACCAGCAGCCGGTAGATCGCGCCGAGCACGCCCGGGAAGGTCGCGTCGGTGTGCGCCTCCAGACGCGTGCCTGCGCCGTCGGGCACGAGCCGGAAGGTGAGGGTGTAGACCGAGAACCGGTGGACGCCGTCGAGCACGAGCCGGGCCGGCGGGTCCGCCGCCGCGACCCGGAAACCCGGGACCACCGAACCCACCCCGAGCGGGCGCGGGCCCGCGGCACGCGTGTCGCGGCAGCCGATGACTCGCACGTACCAGGACGGCTGCCCGAGCACCTCGACCTGGTCCAGGACTGCGCGCCACACCACCTCGGGCGGGGCGCCGATCGTCGTGGTGCGCACGTCACGGTAGCGCCGCTGGCCAACCATGCTGGGACCCTACCGGCACAGGGTAGGTCGACCTGACGGAAACCGAGACCCGGCTCCTGCCGACGCTCGGTCTGGGACAGGGCCTGGAGGTGCCGGTCGTCGAGGAAGTGGGTAGATGTGCCCCCGGCGTCCTGTGGTCGTGCCGCGCTGAGGGTGCTGGACCCGAACCCTGCGCACAGGCGGACTGCTACGGTATTCCATGGAAGTTTGGAATAGGAGGCAGGATGTCCAAGGCTGATCTGTTCGAGTCGTTCGCCCGGACGGGCAAGGCACTGGCCAGCGGCAAGCGGCTGGAGCTGTTGGAGCTGCTGGCGCAGGGTGAGCGGCCGGTGCAGCAGCTCGCGTCGGTGGCCGGGCTGAACCTGACCACCACCTCGGCGCATCTGCAACTGCTGCGCGATGCCGGCCTGATCGTCTCCCGGCGGGACGGCACCCGGGTGCTGTATCGCCTGGCCGGACCGGACGTGGCCGAGCTGGTCACCGTCATGTTCCGGGTGGCCGAACGGCACCGTCCGGAGGTGGCAGCCGCGGCGACGCGGCTGACGTCGCAGATGCTGCCCGACGGCGTTCGTATCATCGATCGCGCCGAGCTCCTCGAGCGGTCCCACCGTGGTGAAGTGTTCGTGCTGGACGTGCGCCCGAGCGAGGAGTACGCGGCCGGGCATCTGCCCGGCGCCGTCTCGATCCCGTCCGACGAGCTCGCGGGACGGCTCGCGGAGATTCCCGCCGATGTCGAGGTCGCCGCCTACTGCCGCGGCCGGTACTGCGTGCTGTCCTACGACGCCGTGCACCTCCTGGCAGAGCACGGGCATGCCGCCCATCTGGTTGCGGACGGCGTGATCGAGTTCCTCGCCGACGACGTCGCCCTGACGACCACTGGTGCTCAGGCTGGGAGCGCCCCGTGACCGACGCCGCAGCCTCCACGGTTCCAACCACCCCAGGAGCTGGCGGGACTCCGCCTGAGGAGCGCAGGGTTCTCGCTGTCTTGGTTCTGGCTCAGGTCTTCAGCGGCGCCGGGCTCGCGGCCGGGATCACGGTCGGGGCGCTCCTGGCCCAGGACATGCTCGGAACGGCCGGGCTCGCGGGACTGCCCAGCGCCCTGTTCACCATCGGCTCGGCCGGCGCGGCCGTCGTCGTGGGACGGCTCTCGCAGCGGTCCGGCCGCCGGGCCGGCCTAGCCCTGGGCTACGCGGTCGGCGCCGCCGGCGCGCTCGGAGTACTCCTGGCCGCGGTCGCCGACTCCATCCCGCTGCTGTTCATCGCGCTGTTCGTCTACGGGGCGGGCACCGCGACCAATCTCCAGGCCCGCTACGCGGGTGCAGACCTGGCCCCGCCGCACCACAAGGCCCGCGCGGTGTCCACGGTGCTGGTCGCGACCACGCTGGGTGCGGTCGCCGGACCCAACCTGGTCACGGCGACCGGGGCTCTTGCCGCGGCCTGGGGCATCCCGCGCCTGGCCGGTCCGTTCGGCCTGGCCGCCGTCGCCTATGGCGCTGCCGCAGTCGTGCTGGTCCTGCTGCTGCGTCCCGATCCGCTCCTGCTTGCCCGTGAGCTCGGTGCGTCCGAACGGGACAAGCAGGTTACGGACGACTCCGCGGACCGTCCGGTCCCGGCTGCTGCCGACCTGCCGGCGGGAGTCCGGCTCGGCGCGGCGGTCATGGTCGTCACCCAGGCGGTCATGGTGGCGGTCATGACAATGACACCCGTCCACCTGCAGCATCACGGTCACGGGACCGCCGCGATCGGCGTCGTCATCGCCGTGCACGTCGCCGCTATGTATCTGCCCTCACCGCTGTCCGGGTGGCTCGTCGACAAGCACGGACCCCGTGCGGTCAGCGCGCTCGCCGCGCTCACGCTGGTCAGTGCGGGTCTCGTCGCAGGGTTCGCACCGGTCGGCGCGGTCTGGGCGCTGGCTCTCGGGCTGGCCCTGCTCGGACTCGGCTGGAGCCTCGGGCTGGTCGCCGGGACCACGCTCCTGAGTCGCGACCTGCCCTTGCACAGCCGCGCCCGCGTGCAGTGCAACGTCGACGTCCTGGTCGCGATCGCCGGAGCAGGCGGCGGAGCACTGTCCGGCGTCGTCGTCGCCGGCGCCTCCTACACCACACTCGCACTCGGCGGCGGTGCCCTGGCCCTGTGCCTGTTGCCCCTGGTTCTCAGGCGGGCTCGCGGCCCCGCGTGATGCTGCCCCCGCTCCCGTACAGGGTCCCGGTGATACGGAATATGACTGAGCCGCGAACGGTCAGCCAGGCAGATCAGCTCCGATGCGGCGCCCGTCCACGGTGACTGACCATCACTGAGGCCTGGGCGCTGTCCTGGACCTCGGGTGAGCACTCGAGACCGTCCAGAACCACCCGAGTGAGCCGGGCGACCCCGTCGAGGTCCTTCGCGTGGCTGGATACTTCCAGCGCGTGGCGGCAGTAGACGGCAAGCTCGTCCGGGCTGAGGTCCTTGCGCACGAGCCCTTCCGCAGCCGCCTCCGCGATCAGGCCTGCGAAGACGCCGTGCAGACGACGCCCCGCGTCGCCGATCTCGGGGCCTCGATGGACGAGCGTACTGATGTCGGCCGACGAGTGCCTTCCGCGGTGGAAACAGATCGACGCGTAGGCGTGGGCGACGGCCACGAGCCGGGTGCCCGGTGGCTGCGCTTCTCCGCGTAGGCCTTCGAGGGCCTGGAGGTGGTCCTCGACGTGCCGCGCATGGTGCGCCACAAGGATCGACTCGATGTCCGCGAAGTACTTGTAGAGCGTCGCGCGACCGATCCCCGCGGCTCCAGCCACCTGCGACATGGTCAGCGAAAGAGGGCCATGCTCTTCGGCCAGCCGCCAGGCGGCCTCTGTGATGGCATCACGCACTGATCGGCGATGCTCCTCGATCGATTCCTCCCACAGCTTCGGCATCCCAAGATGATACGCCTCGTCGCTGGCACGACACTCTGCCATTATCCAATACACTCTGTCTCGAACGATCAGTTTGGCCTACAGCCGACCCGAGGAGACGACGATGACCCAGAACGCACCGGACCCGACAGCGGACAAGGCTCCACAAGCCCATCCTGGGCTGCCCCGATGGGCCAGGCGGCTGGCGTGGGGTGTTGCCGTCGCCGTGGTGGTGCTCGTGATGGTCATGCTGCTTGTCGGCGGCGAGCACGGCCCTGGGATGCACGGCTGATGCAGATGTCCCCGGCGATGCGGAAGCTGATGCTGACGATCCACGTCACCAGCTCGGTGGGCTGGCTCGGCGCGATCGCCGCGTACATCGCCCTCAACGTCCCCATCTACGTCAGCAACGACGCTGAGACCGTGCGGGCGGCGTACCTGATGATGGAACCCGTCCTCAGGTATGCCCTGATCCCCCTCGCCGCGGCAGCGCTCGTCACCGGCATCGTCCAGGCCCTCGGCACCCCCTGGGGGCTGCTGCGGCACTACTGGGTGACGATCAGCCTGGTCCTGACCACCTTCGCGTTCGCAATCCTGGTGCTCCACCTGCCGACGGTCGAGGCCATGGCCGCCGTCGCGGCGGACCCGACGGCCGACATCGACCAGCTCGGCGGGGACCTCTTCCACGCCGTGGGCGGCCTCGCGGTCCTGCTCATCCCGCTGGCCCTCAACATCTACAAGCCCCGCGGCATGACACGGCACGGCTGGCGCCGCGCGCAGGAACGTCGCACAACCAGACCGCATGCCTGACCCGCAAGGTCAGCAGAACGTCAGTCCAGGAGCGGCCGGGGACACGGGCACGACCGCTCGATCAACCCGCAGCCCACCTGGGTGGCTGCTGCGCGCGGGCCCCGACCGTGGCCCACGCCGGGCGCTGCGCCTGGGCGTGGGCAAGGGGGCTGCTGGGCGGTTACACGTACCTGGCGGTGGATCGCTCTTCGACCCGTCGTTCGGCGAGGCGGCGTTTTCCTTTCCGCTGTTCGTGTCGCAGGCGACGACCGAGCCATGTCGTGCTCATCGACAGGCCTCGACTGCGCGCTCGACGAGGGCGACCGCCCGGTCCAGGCCCCGCTCCCGGGCGACGCGGTCCCCCAGCCCTGCCGCCGCGGCCATCGCCGTCGGGGCGCACGCTTCGGCGATCCGGGCCGCCAGCGCCCGGCCGGTGAGCTTGCGCTGCGACAGGGGTGCCGGTGCGACGCCCCGCGCCTGTGCCACGCGTCCCCAGAAGGGCTGGTCGGCCACGAACGGGCACACGACCTGCGGCCGCCCCGCGGCGAACGCGGCGCCCGTGGTGCCCGCTCCCCCGTGGTGCACGATCGCGGTTATCCGCGGGAAGAGCGTCTGATAGTCGACGTCGCCCAACACGAGCAGCTCGACACCGCGGTCGGCGGCTGCGGCGTTCGCCGTCCCGGCGTCGAGTCCGCCCCAGCCGGTGGCCATCACGAGCCGGTTCCCGGTCAGGGCCGCGGCCTCGACCACCGCCGTCGTGCGCGCCTCGCGGTCCAGGCCGGTCATCGAGCCGAACCCGGCGAACAGCGGAGCAGGCCCGGCGGTAAGGAACTGTTCGACGTCGGCCGGGAGTTGCGGCTGCGCCGGGAGGAGCCAGTAGCCGGTCACCTCAGCGCCGTCCGGCCAGTCCCTGGGCTGGGGCAGCACTGACGGGCTGTGGGCGTGCAGGACCGGAGCCGGACCGCCGTCCGGCCGAACCATCGGGTTATGCCGGCCGCTCCGGGGCGGCAGTCCGAGCGTGTTCCGCCTCCAGCGGTCGATCACCCGGCCGAATATCGACGCGGGCAGCCGCATCCCGCCGAAGGTGGCCCGGTTCAGCCAGCCCGGGAGCCCGAAGGGCAGCGACTGCCCAGGCCACGGGAACTCGCGCGTGGGAACGTACATCGGGAGGGGCAGGCCCAGGACCGCCGGGATCCCGAGCGCCTCGGCAACATGCTGACCGGCCAGGATCTGCCCGTTGTGGACCACCAAGTCCGCCCCCTCGCCCGCGCCGCGGGCCGCGACCTGCCAGGAGTCGGCCAGGACCTGGTCGAACATCGACGGCATCTCGCGGATCTGTCGCAGCCGCATCCGGACGCCGCCCTGGAACGCGTCGCCGGCCTCGGCCGGCGTGTCGAGCTGTCGCATCGGCCCGTCGTCGACCCCGGCGAACGTCACGCCGCTTCCGGTGACGAAGTCGGCGAAGCGGTGCGGCGCGCACACGACCGCCTCGTGGCCGGCCGCGTCCAGTGCCCGCGCCAGTGCGACGAACGGTTGCACGTCCCCGCGGGTGCCCAGGGTCATGATCAGTGCCTTCATCGGAAAGCTCCTTCGCGGTCGACAAATGAACGCCGACCAGGCTTCCCGGCACACCGCCAACCACCCTAGACCCGCGCACCCTGCCCCGTCACCGAGATTCCGGCCCGAGCTCCCGGGCCCGATTCCGGGTCCGCAACGGGGTCCGTACCGGGCTGGAGCGGCGGCGCCCTACACGTTCGTGAGGCGCCGCCAGGCGTGCACGACGGCGCCGATCGCGAGCGGGGAGACCGCCGCGGCGAGCAGCAGGTGGGGCGGGCCGACGACGGCCGCGGCGTCGGGCCCGCCCATGCCCGTCCAGAGCGAGGGCGAGGCGTAGGGGAACCATGTCCCGCCGCCGAGCAGCACCACGATCTGGGTGAGCGCGACGACGCCGACGAGCGCGCCGACGGTGCCGAGCTGGCTGCGCGTCACGGTCGCCACCCAGGCGAACGGCAGGGCCAGGCCGCCGCCGAGGAGCCCGGCGACCAGGGCGGTCCCCACTCCGCCCCAGGCCCTGAACCCAACACCCGAACCAGCGGCGACGGCGGCCGAGGCGGCCATGGTGACGGCGACGGTCAGCACCACGCACGCCCCGATCCAGGCCAGCGTGACCAGGCACTTGGCCAGGGCGATCGTGCCGCGCGGTACGGCGAGCCCGAACAGCGCGCCCGCGGTCCCGCTCTCCAGCTCGCGCCCGAACGACCACGCGACGAAGAACCCGCCGGCGGCCAGCGCCGCGATCGAGAGCACCTGGGCACACACCATCAGGTGCATCGTGGTCAGGTCCCCGGTCGCGTAGTCGGCGAGCTTCGCCGCCGTCGGGCCGCCGGCCTGCGGCGACCGGGCCAGCGCCACCATCCCCACGCTCCCGAGCGGCACCAGCACCACGAGCAGTACGGTCGCGAGGCGCGCGACGACGGAGCGGCGCAGCTTGAGCATCTCGACGGCCAGGGCGGCGCGCAATGCGGCAGCGGGGCTCATACCCGGCCTCGGGTGTCGGCGGCTCGGGTGTCGGCGTCGAGCACCATGGTGAAGAACCGCTGCTCCAGGTCGGTGCCGCCGGGCTCCAGCCGCCCGACGTCGCGCCCGGCGTGCAGCACGACGATCTCGTCCGCGATGCGGGCGACCTCGTCGAGGTGGTGGCTCGAGACGAGGACCGCCGCGCCGTCGTCGGCCATGCCGCGGACCAGCTTGCGCACCAGGACGACCCCTTGCGGGTCGAGGGCGCTGGTCGGCTCGTCGAGGATCAGCGCGGTAGGCCGGTGGAGGGTCGCGCAGCCGATCCCCAGGCGCTGGTGGTTGCCCATCGAGAGCGTCCTGGCCCGCGCGTGCCGCCACGGGTCCAGCCCCATGTGCGCGACAGCCGCGCTCGTTCCCGGCGCGGCGGCCCGCACGGACTGGCCGTGCAAGCGGGCGGCGCACCGGAGGTTCTCGGTGACTGTCAGCTCCGGGTAGACCAGTGGCGTGCCGACCAGGTGGCCGAACCGTGTGGCGACGTCGGCGGGCAGGTCGGCCGGGTCGTGGCCGAGGACTCGGGCCGTGCCCCCGGCGGGGCGCAGGCGACCGGCCAGCGCGCGCAGCGCCGTCGTCTTGCCCGCGCCGTTGAGGCCGATCAGGGCCGTGACCCGGCCGGGTCGGACCGTCAGCGTGAGGTGGTCTAGGGCGACCCGGCCGCCGAAGGCGTGCGAGACGTCGTCGAGCACGAGGGCGGTCATGAGGTGGCTCCTGCCGGGGCGAGCTGTGCCAGGGCGCGGCGGACGAGGTGGGCGAGCGTGACGTCGTCGGGCGCCGAACCCCAGGCCAGGAGGGCCGCGGTGGTGGCGGCGAGACACGCGGAGGCGGCGATGGCGGCGTCGAGCCGGTCGACGCCGTCGGCGACGAGCCGCTCCACGATGGCCTCCTGGGTGGCTTCGGTACCGACGGCCACGGCTGCGCGGAGGGCGGGCGACCGCGCGACGAGGGCCACCCGCCGTCGCGCCGTCGCGTCCTCGGTAGGCGTGATGTCGCCGAGCGCGGCGAGCAGGCCGAGGCGGGTGCGCTCCAGGGGCGGGAGGCCAGCCGGCTGGGCGCCCACGGCCTCGGCGATGAGTGGGTCGTAGGGGTCGGTGACGAGCACCGCGTCCTTGGTGGGGAAGTGCCGGAAGAACGTCATGGGGGTGACGCCCGCGGCGTCGGCGATCTGGTTCACCGTGGTGGCGGCGTAGCCATGCCGCTCGAAGAGGTCGAGCGCTGCGTCCAGGATGCGTGCCCTGGTGCGAAGGGTGCGGGGTGTGACCACGGTCAAATGTTAGTCGATAACATTCTTGATCGGCAAGGCCCTGGGAGCTCACGGTCGACGATCTTGAAATCTGGCAGCGCGGTGCCGAGCGTGATCGACCCGAGCCGCTGACCGTCACCGCAGGAGGTACTAGAACGCGCGGTAGTCCGCGATCGGCAGCTTCGGCCCGCGCCGCGGTGCCCGGGCCCGGCCGCTGAGCGACAGCAGGCGGACCACCCGGTGCCGGTGCGGCGCGTAGGGCGCAAGCAGCCGCAGCATGCCCTCGTCGTCCGTGCGCTCGCCCGTCAGCGCCCAGCCGACGGCGGCCGGCAGGTGGAAGTCGCCCACGGAGACGGCGTCGGCGTCGCCGAACGCCCGCTGCGCCGCCTCGGCCGACGTCCACACTCCCACGCCCTGCACCTTCTCCAGCCGCGCGCGGGCCTCCGCGGGCGCCATCGCGCCCGCCTCCTCCAGCCGCGGCGCCACCAGCGCGCACCGCGTCACGGTGCGGGCACGTCCCGGGTCGACGCCGGCGCGGTGCCAGTCCCACACCGGCACCCGGGTCCACGTGCGCGCGTCGGGCACCACGCGCAGCCCGCCGCGCGGCCCGCCCGGCAGGTCCGACGGCGCCGGGCCGGGCGCCGTCGTGCCGTACCGCAGGACGAGCCACCGCCAGGCCCGGTGCGCCGTGACGGTCTGCACGCGCTGCTCCAGGACGGCGGGCACGAGCGCCTCCATGACCCGGCCGCTGCGGAGCATCCGCATGCCTGCGGCGCGACGGTGGGCGTCGCGCACCTGCTCCGGCGGCTCGAAGCCGGTGACGTCGTCGTCCTCGCCGAGCAGCACCGGCAGCGCCTCGGCGGCCTCGCGGGCGCCGTCGCCCCACAGGTGCACCACCACCTCGTGCGGCCCGGCCGGCACGAACCGCTGCGTCACCGGGCCGGTGCGCAGCAGCGACGTCCGCCAGACGGAGCCGTCGGCGGCACGATGGAACGTGGGGTCCCCAGGCCCGTGCGCGAGCGGCCCGAGCGTCAGGCCGACGTCGAGCTGCCGGGGCGAGGTGTGGCGGACGGTGAGCACACCCCCAGTGGACCACGGTCCGGTGGTTTCTCGGTCCCCCCGGCCGGGCTCAAGCCGCCGGGGCTGGGCTCATGATGGCTTGCTCTACCCGAGGTCGGTCAGGGGACGGCGTGCTCGGCCTCCAGCCTGGCCACCTCGTGCGCCACGGTCTCGACGAGCAGCCGGTGACCGAGCGGCCGGAAGTGGCCCGAGAGGGGCAGCTCGACGTTCCGTGCGCCGGGCAGCCGGCCGGTCTCGGGGATGTGGGGGTCGAACCGGGGATACACAGTGGTGATGCGCTCGTTGACCAGGAGCTCGCCCGCGAGCGCCAGCAGCACCGGGTCGCGTGGGTCGAACGACCGCAGGGCCGGCGAGAGCATGTACCGCGCCCAGCGGGAGCCGGCGAACGGCGTCGCTATCGCGACCATGCCGAGCACGCGATCGTTCGCGCGCGAGAGCATGACGCGCTTGCCGATGAGGCCGCCCTTGCTGTGCGCCACGAGGACGACGCCGGTCAGGCCTGTGCGCTCGAGGTGCGCGACGACGACGTCGGCCGACTCGGGGACGGGCCGGGCGTTGTATCCCAGGCCGGGGACGGCGTGGACGGGGTGGCCCGCGCGGGCGAGCGCGGTGGCCACGGGGCCGAGGAACTCCCACGTCTCGTAGATGCCGGGCAGGAGGACGACGGGCGCCCGGTCTCCGGTGCCGGTTGGCGGGTGCGAGCGGCGGAGGAGACAGCGCAGCTGTCGGTCGGTGGCCCAGGCGTAGTCGGCGGCCCGCACGCCGAGCTGTGCGAGTGCCTCGCCGACCGGCCCGCGTTCCCCGGTCGCTCGATCCCGGCTCATCAGAGCACCCCGGTGAGTCCGAGCGCGAGCCCGACGACGGCGCACACGCCGAGCGTGCGCAGGACCGGCCAGCGCGCCACGAACAGCAGGAGCGCGGCGAGCACCGCGATGCCCAGCGCCGCGGGCTGGAGCGTCGTGAGGTCGGGGACGCTCAGCCGGAGCGGCCCGGCCGCCCAGGTGGTGGAGGACACGAACAGCGTGTGGGTGGTGAAGTACAGGGCCAGGTTGGCGATCACGCCGACGACGGCGGCCGTGATCGCGGTGAGCGCGGCGCCCAGGGCGCGGTTGCCCCGGAGCCGTTCGACGTAGGGCGCGCCGAGGAAGATGAACAGGAACGACGGGACGAACGTGACCCAGGTGGTCAGCAGGGCGCCGAGCAGCGCGCCGGCCCACGGGTCCAGGTCGCCCGGGTTGCGGTAGGCGCCGAGGAACGCGACGAACTGCACGACCATGATCAGCGGGCCGGGCGTGGTCTCGGCCAGGGCCAGGCCGCGGGTCATCTCCCCCGGGGTCACCCAGGCGTAGGTCTCCACGGCGCGCTGTGCGACGTAGGCCAGCACGGCGTAGGCCCCGCCGAACGTCACCAGGGCGCTGCCGGAGAAGAACAGGCCCTGCTGGGTGAACACGCTCCCGGCGCCGGTCAGCAGTGCCACCACGGCGACCGGCAGCAGCCACACGAGGACGCCCAGCACCAGGACCCGCACCGCGCGGCGGCCGGACGGGCGCTCGGTGTGCAGGGCGTTGTCGGGGATGAGGGGCGCGGGGCCGTCGTCCTGCTCCCGGCCGGCGGGGGCGGCGATCCAACCCGGCGCGTACCGGTGCACCAGCCACCCGATCACGCCGGCCCCGAGGACGACAAACGGGAACGGGACCGCGAACAGCGCCAGCGCCACGAACGCGCCCACCGCGAGGACCACCAGGGCGGGGCTGGTCAGGGCCCGCCGCCCGATCCGGACCACGGCCTGGACCACGATGGCCAGCACGGCCGGAGCGAGGCCGGCGAACACCGCCGAGACGACAGTCGTGTCGCCGAACGCGACGTACACCGCGGACAGGACCAGGAGCGTGAGCATCCCGGGCAGGACGAACAGCACGCCGGCGGCCAGGCCACCGCGTAGCCCGTTGAGCAGCCACCCGGTGTAGACGGCGAGCTGCTGCGCCTCCGGCCCGGGCAGCAGCATGCAGTAGTTCAGCGCGTGCAGGAACCGGCCCTGCCCGATCCACCGCTTCTCGTCCACGAGCGTGCGCTGCATGACGGCGATCTGGCCCGCCGGGCCGCCGAACGTCTGCCAGGAGATCGCGAACCACGCGCGGACGGCCGTGCGGAACGGCACCAGGTCCCGCAGCCGCTCGGGCGGCGCGGGTTCGGGCACGGCCGGGGCGTCGTGGTTGTCGGTCGTCATCTCGCTCCAGATGTCGGGGGTCAGGTGCCGGGGATCGAGCCATCGGCCTCGGCGTCAGGCCGGGTCACGGCCCAGCAGGGTCAGGCCGGGTCACGGCCCAGCAGGTACGAGCGGCGGAAGTACTCGTACAGTCCGTCGAACATCGGACCCGAGACCGCCAAGGTTCGTTCGTCGTCACCGATCATGGACAGCCCACGCAGCACGACGTCAAGGCCGGGCGCCTCGGGTGCGTCGTAGCGCTCGTCGTCCAGGTCCGCCTCATGGACGATCTCCCCGATCCGCGCCAGAACCGGGTCGGACAGCTCGTGACGAAGCAGGAACGTCTCGAAGCTGCACCGGTCGCCGTGATGCCCCAGCTCGACGCCGCGCATGTCGAACGGCGTCGCGTCCGACGACACCTCGGCCGGGTCGGACACGAACAGGAACTCCGCATCGGGATCGATGAACCGCCTGATCAGCCAGGCGCAGGCCGCGCGATCGATGTGCACACCCGCACGTGTCGCCCACCTCATCGCGCACCCCGGCCCGCTTCGGCCGACCCCGCCGCCGGCACCCCGGCAACGGGCCCGGCCCGTTCGACACGTTCGGCCTGTTCGGCCTGTTCGGCCTGTTCGGCCCGTTCGGCCCGTTCGGCCCGTTCGGCGAGCAGGCGGAGCGCCGCCTGGGCTCGGTCCCGTTCGGTGGGCGGGAAGAAGTCCCTGCGGTGCACCGCACGGATCGCCCGGCGGAGCTTCATGAGTACCTGGTGCTGCTCGGCGGGCGGCGCGTCGAGCGCGCGCCGTGCGGCCGCCTCCAGCTCGAGATACTCCGCGGCCCGGTCGGCGGCCATCGCGGTAGCCAGCTCGCGCTCCTGGGTCCTGGTCGCCGGCTGCGCCAACCACACGCTCGCCACGCCGCCGCGCTCGACCACGTCGTCGGCCGCCCATTCCAGCTGCTCCCGAGTGCGGGCGTCGGCCGGCAGCACGACCAGGCCGTCCGAGATCTGCGCGACGCCCAGCCGCTTGAGCCTCCGCCACAGCGCCACGCGGGGCGACGACGGCTCCCTCGGTAGCCGATAGCTCAGCATCACCCATTCACCCGTCACGACTGGATGTAACCACGGTTACATTCAAGCGCACAAGACTGCGGGCACGGCACCCCGTCGCTCCCCGTGCGTCGTCCAACACTCCCCGGGGCAACTACTGGTCCACGGAGTGTGTTGCGCTGCGTAGACATCGTCTACGCAGCGCAACACACTCCGCTCGTGCTATCTCTATCCGGCCGCACCACCACCGGACGGTTCCCGAGCCACGCCGGATTCGGCACCCGAAATCAATCCCGAAGCGGACTGCGGCGGCGCTGACCCTGACGCACGATACTGAGCGGGCACGGCGGCGGTCCTGCACGACGGCGGCCTTGCGCCTCATCGGGAGCAGGACATCGGGAGCAGGACATCGGGAGCAGGACATCGGGAGCAGGACATCGGGAGCAGGACGTCGGGAGCGGGACGTCGGGAGCGGGAGCATCGGGAGCGGGAGCATCGGGAGCGGCAGCATCGGGAGCGAAGGCATCGTGGGCACCTCAGGGTTCGGCGGTACGGGCGCCGTGTCGGTGCGCCTGCTCGGACCGTTCGCCGTGACCGTCGAGGGCGTACCGGTGACCCTCAGCTCGCGCCTGCGCACGCTGCTGGCCGTGCTCGCTCTCGACGCCGGCCGGCCCGTGCCGACCGGACGCATCGCCGCCGCGGTGTGGGGCGCGGACCGGCCCGCCGACACCCGCAAGGCGATCCAGGTGCTGGTGACCCGGCTGCGGACGGCGCTGGGCGCCGGAGCCGTCCGCACCACCGCGGACGGCTACCAGCTCGACGTCCCGCCCGACGCCGTCGACCTGCGCCGGTTCGAGTCGGCCGTGGCGGCGAGCCGCGCAACCGACGACCCCGCCGAGGAGTACCGGCTGCTCCGGGAGGCGCTCGGGCACTGGCGCGGATTCCCCTTCGAGTCCGTCGACTCCGACCTGCTCATCGCGGTGGACCGCCCTCGCCTGCTGGAGTCCGCGCTCCAGAACATCGAGCGGGGCACCGACATCGCACTGGCGGGGCACGCCCCGGACCTCGGCGAGCTGGCCGCGGGCCTGCGGGAGCTCGTGGGTATCCATCCCCTGCGCGAGAGCCTGTGGGTCCGCCTCATGGGCGTGCTCGACCGCACCGGACGACGCGCCGACGCGCTCGCCGCCTACCAGGACCTGTACCGCATCCTGCGCGAGGAGCTCGGCGCCCGGCCGGGCGCGGAGGCACAGGCGATGCACCGGCGGCTCCTCGCGGACGACGCCGGCGACGAAGTGAGCACTGACGCAAGCACCGGCGCAGGCACGAGCACCAGCGGAGGCACGAGCACCCGCACAGGCACGAGCACCCGCACCCGCACCGGCACCCGCACCGGCACTGGCACCGGCACGAACACCGACCCGGCCGGCCCCGGCGCTTCCGCGAGCGCCGCGCCCGCCATGCTCCCGCCGTCGGACGGCGCGTTCCGTGGCCGCGCCGATACCCTCGCGGCGCTGGACGCGCTGCTGGACCCGGCGCCGTACGCGCCACAGGACTCACCACCCGGCGCGGTGCCGGACACGCCATCGGACTCGTCATCCGACGGGGTGCCGGGTGCCGCACCGGACCAGGCAGACAGCCCGCCCGCCGCGACGCGGATCGCCGTCGTGGACGGCCCGGGCGGGATCGGCAAGACGACGGCGGTGCTGCACTGGGCCCGCCGCGTGGCGTACCGCTTTCCCGACGGCAGCCTCTACGCGGACCTACGGGGGTCCTCCCCCGCGAGCACGCCGCTGGCCTCGGACGTCGTGGTGCGCCGCTTTCTCGACGTGCTGGGCGTCCTGCCCGGCCGAGTCCCGGCCGACGCCGACGCCCGGGCCGCGCTGTACCGTTCGGTGCTCGCGGACCGCCGGGTCCTGGTGGTGCTGGACGACGCCCGCGACGTCGAACAGGTGCGGCCGCTGCTGCCGGGCGGGCGACGCTGCGTGGTGGTCGTCACGAGCCGGAACCGGCTTGGTGGCCTGGTCGCCGTGGAGGGCGCCGTACCCCTCGCCCTGGGTGCGCTCACGCCGTCCGACGCCGGGACCGACCCGCGCCCGGTCGGTCTCCCGCCGGTCACACCCTGACCGGCAGCCGGGCGGCGCCCGCGGTCGGGGAAGCAGCCGCCAGAGCGGCCGGGAGGACGACGGGAGACACGGCCCGGGAAGGACCTCGGGGAGCGGAGTCGGAGTCGGCCGGCGGGGCAAGGTCCGGCAGCGCCATGCCGCCGTCGAGCACCGCGTGGCCGAGGGGCGTCAGGGTGTGCCAGACGCTGTTCCGCTCCCTGCGCGACGCGACCAGGCCGGCGTCGCGCAGCACGGACGCGTGCTCCGAGGCCGACGGCGGCGAGACGCCGATGTGCCGGGCCAGCTCGCTCGTGCTCGCGCCGTAGGTCAGGGCGGACAGCGCGGCCGCGCGCGTCCGGCCCAGGAGCGAGGCGAGCGCGCGCTCGTGCCGGTCGGGCCCGGACGACCGGAGCCAGGACATCCGGTGCGGGATCGGGTAGACGAGCACGGGTGCGAGACCAGGGTCGGCCAGCGAGATGGGTGCCCGCCAGCAGAAGAACGCCGGCTGCAGGGTCAGGCCGCGGCCGTTCAGGTGCAGGTCGCGGTCGATCCTGGCCTCGATGGTCAGCACCGGCTCCCGCCAGGTGATCGTCGGGTGCACCGACGTCAGGAGCGCCGCCGTCCCACCGCCGGTCAGGGTGCGTGCGCGGGCCGCGATGTCGGTGTCGACGGCGCGGCGCACGACGGACCAGAAGGGCGCGATCGCCTGGTCGTGGTAGGCCCGGATCGCCATGCCCAGCTGCCGCCGGGCTCCCGCCGACGCGGGGAGGTCGGCCGCCCATCGCGGCACCTCGCGCTGTCGCGCCAGGATCCCGAGCTCGTTCCGGAAGCGGGCCGTCGGCGTGCTCAGCACCGCCTCCAGGCCCTCGTCGAAGTCGGTGGTCCCGCCCGCGGGCGTGAGGAAGTCGGGCGTGTACCCCTGGTGCGGCGTGAGGCGCAGGTACGTGCGCGCCTCCCCGGACAGATCGGTCAGCACCCGCGAGCGCCACTCGCGGAAGACCAGGGGGCCGGCCGCGTGGTTGACCTGGTGCGCGCTCAGCATCGCTTCCCACATGGGGTCGGGTCCGGGCGCGAGCCGGACCCGCATCATGTCCTCGGGGGTGAAGTGGATTCGCAGCATCGGCAGCCTCCGGCGCTCGCGCACGCTTGTCGGACGCCGGATCTCGGCGTTGCGCCCCATTCCACGGCGCGGCGGTTTCAAACCGCTTTCACACCCGGCACAGACCCGGCAGGATGGTCCGGGACAGGGGGGCGCGACGTTGCGAAGCGGGGTGCGGATGGACGACGGGCAGCAGCCCGCGGTCACGGTCGCCGTCCTGGGGCCGTTCGCCGTCCTGGTGGACGGCGCGGCGGTGCACCTGCCCGGGCGCCTCCGGTCGCTGCTCGCCGCGCTCGCGGTCGGTGCGGGCGCGCCGGTGACCGTGGAGCGCCTGGTCGACGTCGTATGGGGCGAGGACCTGCCCGCCGCCCCGCAGCAGTCGCTGCAGGTGCTCGTGCGCAGGCTCCGGATCGCGCTGGGCGACGGAACCGTAGAGACGGTCCCGGGCGGGTACCGGCTCAACCTCCCGGCCGAGCACGTCGACGTCGCCTCGTTCTCCGCGCTCCTCGACGTCACCTCGTTCGCCGCGCTCATGGCGGCGCGGCGCGCCGACGACCCGGCCGCCGAACGGCGGCGGCTCAGCGACGCCCTGGCCCTGTGGCGCGGCACCCCGTTCGACGGCGTCGACTCCGCGGCGCTGCGCGCGGTCGACACGCCGCGGCTGGTCGAGCAGCGGCTGACGGCGCTCGCCCGGAGGATCGAGATCGACCTGGCGGGGCCGGGTGCCGGCGCGCTGGGCGCAGACGCGGCGGGCGCAGACGCGGCGGGCGCAGACGCGGCGGGCGCAGACGCGGTGGGCGCAGACGCGGTGGGCGAAGACGCGGTGGGCGAAGACGCGGTGGGCGAAGACGCGGTGGGCGAAGACCCGCCGAGTGCAGACGCGCCTGCCGGTGCCGACACCGTTGCAGACTCCTTGGCCGCGCTCGTCGACGAGCTGCAGGAGCTCACGGCCGAGTACCCGCTGCAGGAGCGCTTCTGGGGTCAGCTCATGACCGCGCTCGCGCGGAGCGGGCGGCGCGACGAGGCGCTGGAGGCCTACCGGCGGCTGGACCGGACGCTCTCCGACGAGCTGGGCATCGGCCCCGGGGAGGGCGTCCGGCGGCTGCACCGGGAGATCGTCGCCGCCGAGGACCCGCCGGACGCCGAGCCGGCGGGCTGGATCCCGCGCCAGCTCCCGCTGGGCACCATGGGGTTCAGCGGGCGCGAGGGCGCCCTGGCCGAGCTCGACGCGCTCCTCACGGAAGGTGTCGGAGCCGGGCCCACGCCGCGGGTAGCGGTGCTGGACGGCGCGGGCGGCGTCGGCAAGACGTCGACGGCGCTGCACTGGGCCCACCGGGTGGCCGGCCGGTTCCCCGACGGCCAGCTCTACGCGAACCTGCGGGGGTTCGACCCGGCGTCGTCGTCCCCGGTGCCTGCGAGCACGGTGGCCCGGACGTTCCTGGAGGCGCTGGGTGTGGCCAAGGGCCGCATCCCGGCGTCGGACGACGCCCAGCTCGCGCTGTACCGCGGTGTCGTCGCCGGACGGCGGGTGCTCGTGGTCCTCGACAACGCCCGCGACGCGGAACAGGTGCTGCCGCTGCTGCCCGGTTCGGGTCCGAGCGTCAGCGTTGTGACCAGCCGCACCTCCCTGACCAGCCTGGTCGCCGCAGCGGGGGCGCGGCGGGTCCCGCTGGACACCCTGTCGCCGTCCGAGGGCATCGACCTGCTGGCCACGCGGGTCGGCGTCGAGCGGAGCCTGGCCGAGCCGGAGGCCGCGCGGCAGATCGTGGACCGCTGCGCCGGCCTGCCGCTGGCGATAGTGATCGCCTCGGCCCGGGTCCTGGCCCAGCCGGCGTTCCCGATGTCGGCGGTCGCCGTCGAGCTGGCCGACGACGGCGCGCGGCTGGACGCGCTCGGCGACGACGATCCGATGGCCGACGTGCGCAGCGTGTTCTCGACGTCGTACCGGGCGCTGTCGCCGCGGGCGGCGCGGATGTTCCGGCTGCTCGGGATCCACCCGGGACCGGACATCTCCCGGGCGGCCACGGTGCCGCTCCTCGGGGAGTCCGACGGCGCCGCACGGCTGGCGATGGCCGAGCTGCTGCGCGTGAACCTGGTGGCCGAGCACACGCCCGGGCGGTACGCGATGCACGACCTCGTGGCGGAGTACGCGCGGGAGCGCGCCCAGCACGACGTCGCCGAGAGCGAGCACGACGCCGCGGTGCAGCGGCTCACCGAGTGGTACCTCGGCGTCGCGCTGGAGATGGATCGACGGCGGTGGCCGGGGCGGGTCCGGCAGGCGTTCGTCCGGGACCCCGGCGTCGTCGAGGTCCCGGACCGGGAACCGGCGGCGTGGTTCAGCGACGAGCGGACGATCCTGCTCGCCGTCGTCGAGATCGCGCGGACACGCGGCCTCTTCCGTGAGGTCCTGTCGCTGGCCTGGGCGATCTACAGCACCGTGTCGAACCACTTCGATACCCGGAAGGCGCTCTGGGCGGCGCTCTGGACGGCCCGCGACGTCTCGATCCAGGTCCAGGACCGCCTGGCCGAGGTGTGGTGCACCCGGTACCTGGCGGCGCTGGCAGGCGACGCCGGCCGGATCGCGGAGTGCGAGGAACTACGGCGACGCACGGTCGAGCTGGCCGTGGAGCTGGACGACGCACGGGTGCTCCAGCAGGCATACCAGGGGTACGCCGGCGACCTGGTCCGCTGGGGACGCACCGCCGAGGCGGTGCGCCAGGCCGAGCACTCGCTCGAGCACGGCCGGCGCTCGCAGGAGGCGTACTACGAGGCCCACGCGCTGAACATCCTGGCGTGGGCGCTGTCGCACGGTGGCGAGCTGGCGCGTGCGCTGCCGCTGGCAGAAGAGGCGCTGGCGCTGCTCAACGACGTGGACAACCCGACAACGAGGGCCGTCATCTGGGACACCATCGGGTTCGTCCACGCCGAGCTCGGGGACCCAGGACGGGCGATCGTCTGCTACCAGGAGGCGGCGGTCCGGTTCCGGGCGTTCGACATGCGGCAGGACCTCGTGAAGGTGCAGCGACGGCTCGCCCACCTGCTCGGCGACGTCGGCCGCTGGGCCGAGGCGCGCGACGCCTGGCAGGAGTGCCTCGACCTGCACATCGGCCTAGGTCTCACGGGTGTAGCCGAGACCCGCGAGGAGCTGGCCCGAGCCGCGAAGCTGGCTGACGGCGCCCCAGACCTGATTCAGACCGTGCGTCCGCCTTCCCGAACCGCAAGTTAGTTGTCGACCCCGGGCGCCGAACCGAAACGACACGCCGATGTCTCGCGGATCCTCGGCGTGTCGTTTCGGTTCGACACCTGGGCATGCCAGCAGGTTGCGGTTCGGCGGGCCCGTGACCGGGCCATTCGCATGAACGACGCTCAGCCGCGGCGCCGCGAGATCGTCCGGCCCAGCCACACCAGCGGGTCGTAGCGCTGGTCCGCCACGCGCTCCTTCATCGGGATGAGCGCGTTGTCGGTGATCTTGATCCCCTCCGGGCACACCTCGGTGCAGCACTTCGTGATGTTGCACCGGCCCAGCCCGTGCTCCTCCTGCGCGGCGGGCACCCGGTCCGCGACGTCGAGCGGGTGCATCTCCAGCTCCGCGATGCGCATGAGGAACCGCGGCCCGGCGAACGACTCCTTGTTCTCCTCGTGGTCACGCACCACGTGGCACGTGTCCTGGCACAGGAAGCACTCGATGCACTTGCGGAACTCCTGCGAGCGCTCGACGTCGGCCTGCGCCATCCGGTAGTCGCCCGGCGCCAGGTCGGCCGGCGGCGTGAACGACGGGATCTCGCGCGCCTTCGCGTAGTTGAACGACACGTCCGTGACCAGGTCGCGGATCACCGGGAACGTCCGCATGGGCGTGATGGTCACCACCTCGGACTGCTCGAACACGGACATCCGCGTCATGCACAGCAGGCGCGGCCTGCCGTTGATCTCCGCCGAGCACGACCCGCACTTGCCCGCCTTGCAGTTCCACCGCACCGCTAGATCGGGCGTCTGTGTGGCCTGCAGCCGGTGCAGGACGTCGAGCACCACCTCGCCCTCGTTGACCTCCACCTCGAAGTCCACCAGCGCGCCGCCGTCCGCGTCCCCACGCCAGACGCGGAACTGACCCGGGTAGCTCATACGGTCCCTCCCTGGGGATGCGCCGTCAGCTCGGCGGCCGTGTAGTACTTCTCCAGCTCGGTCAGGTCGAACAGCGCGAGCAGGTCCGCGCGCATCGGGACGCGCTCGGCCGGTTCGACGGCGACGTGCGGCACCACTGGATCGTCCCCCGGGATACGCGGGCACCGGGACCGCAGCACCCGGTGGCGCCACTCCGGGTCGAGCACCGGGTGGTCCTCGCGCGTGTGCCCGCCCCGGCTCTCGGTGCGCAGCAGGGCCGACGACGCGACGGCCTCGCTGACCATGAGCATGTTCCGCAGGTCCAGCGCCAGGTGCCAGCCCGGGTTGTACTGCCGGTGGCCCTCGACGACGACGCCGCGCAGCCGCGCGCGCAGCTCCGCGAGACGGCCGAGCGCTGCGGTCATCTCCGACGCCGTCCGGATGATGCCGACCAGATCGTTCATCACCTGCTGCAGCTCGGCGTGCAGCGTGTACGGGTTCTCGCCGACGGCACCGCTCCCTGACCCGCCCTGACCACCCACGGGGTCGAACGGCGCGAGCGCCATCCGCGCCGCCGCGTCGACGTCGACCTCCCGGACCGCGGGACGGCGTTCCAGGCCGGTGACGTAGTCGGCGGCGCCCAGCCCGGCGCGGCGGCCGAACACCAGCAGGTCAGACAGGGAGTTGCCGCCGAGGCGGTTCGAGCCGTGCATCCCGCCGGAGCACTCCCCCGCGGCGAACAGGCCCGGCACGTTGGACTGCCCGGTGTCCGGGTCGACGCCGATCCCGCCCATCACGTAGTGGCACGTCGGGCCGACCTCCATCGGCTCCGCCGTGATGTCGACGTCGGCCAGTTCCTTGAACTGGTGGTACATCGACGGCAGGCGGCGCCGGATCTCGTCGGCGGGCAGGCGGCTCGCGATGTCGAGGAACACGCCCCCGTGCGGAGAGCCGCGGCCCTCCTTCACCTCCGTGTTGATGGCCCGGGCGACCTCGTCGCGCGGCAGGAGGTCAGGGGTGCGGCGGTTGGCGTCCTGGTCCGCGTACCAGCTGTCCGCCTCGTCCTCGGTCTGGGCGTACTGCCCCTTGAACACGTCCGGGACGTACCCGAACATGAACCGGTCGCCGTCGGAGTTCTTGAGCACGCCGCCGTCGCCCCGCACGCCCTCGGTCACGAGGATGCCCTTGACGCTGGGCGGCCAGACCATGCCCGTCGGGTGGAACTGCACGAACTCCATGTCGATGAGGTCGGCGCCCGCGCGCATCGCCAGCGCGTGCCCGTCGCCCGTGTACTCCCACGAGTTGGACGTCACCTTGAAGGACTTCCCGATCCCGCCCGTGGCGAGCACGACGGCGGGGGCGGAGAACACCACGAACCGACCCGACTCCCGCCAGTACCCGAACGCCCCGGCGATCGCGCCGTCGTCGCCGGTCAGCAGCTCCGTGACCGTGCACTCGGCGAACACGCGCAACCGCGCCTCGTAGTCGCCGGCGGCCGCGTAGTCCTCCTGCTGCAGCGCCACGATGCGCTGCTGCATGGTGCGGATCAGCTCCAGCCCGGTCCGGTCGCCGACGTGCGCGAGCCGCGGGTAGGTGTGCCCGCCGAAGTTGCGCTGGCTGATCCGGCCGTCCTTGGTGCGGTCGAACAGCGCGCCGTACGTCTCCAGCTCCCAGACCCGGTCCGGCGCCTCTCGTGCGTGCAGCTCCGCCATCCGCCAGTTGTTCAGGAACTTCCCGCCGCGCATGGTGTCGCGAAAGTGCACCTGCCACGAGTCGTTGTCGTTGACGTTGCCCATCGCCGCGGCGCACCCGCCCTCGGCCATGACGGTGTGCGCCTTGCCGAACAGCGACTTGCACACGATCGCCGTCCGCAGCCCGCGTTCGCGCGCCTCGATCGCGGCCCGCAGCCCGGCGCCGCCCGCACCGATGACAAGGACGTCGTAGTCGTGCCGTTCGGTCTCGGTCAAGACCGGGCCCCCTGTTCGATGAGTCTTATCCGACGAGTCGGAAGTCGGTGATTGTCCCGCTGGCGACGAGCGCCACGTACAGGTCGGTCAGGATGAGCGACGCCAGCGTGACCCACGCGAAGAGCATGTGCCGCGTGTTCAGCGCGGAGATCTTGGTCCAGAGCCAGTACCGCACCGGATGCTTCGAGAAGTGCGTGAGCCGGCCACCCATCACGTGCCGGCACGAGTGGCACGAGACCGTGTAGCACCACAGCAGCACCACGTTCGTCAGCAGCACGAGGTTGCCGACGCCGACGACGAACCCGTCGGTGGGATGCCGGAACGCGACTATCGAGTCGTAGGTGTTGACGAGCGAGACGACCACCGCGACGTAGAAGAAGTACCGGTGGGCGTTCTGCATGATCAGCGGGAAGCGCGTCTCACCGGTCTGCCGCGCGTGCGGCTCCGGCACCGCGCACGCCACGGGCGCGAGCACGAACGACCGGTAGTACGCCTTGCGGTAGTAGTAGCAGGTCAGCCGGAAAAGCAGCAGGAACGGCAGGCTGAGCGCCGCGTACGGGATGAGCGGGTGGTCCGGGAGGAACATCCCGAAGTGCGACGACCCCGGCTCCGAGGCGCACCCGAGCGATACGCACGGCGAGTAGAACGGCGTCAGGTACCGCTCGTCCGCGAAGAAGTACTGCTGCTGGAACGCCCGCACCCCGCCGTAGACGAGGAAGATCAGCAGGCCGACCGTGGTCGCCGTCGGCGGCAGCCACCACCGGTCCGTCCGCAGCGTTCGCGCCCCGACCGCTGCACGCCCGGGAGCGTCGACACCGCGCGCGCCGACACGTCGCGGGTCGTCGCGTACGGTCGCCGTCACGACCGGTCGCCGTGGTAGCCGCCGAGGCCTTCGTCGTCGGCATCGCTGAACATCGCCTCGTCCAGCGGGGTGTCGGGCACGACGACGTGCTCGAGCACGCTCACCTGCCGGACGGGCTCGGCCGAGGCGAGCTCGGTCGCGTCGATCTCCAGCCGTTCGAGATCGTTCACGAGCCGGCGCACCTCGGGCCCGTCGCCGAAGGCATCGCGCACGTGGGCGACGCTCTGGCGCAGCTGCTCGATCGAGCGGCGGAGCGCCGCGAACTCGGTGGTCGTCATGGAACACCTCCTGGGCGACGCGCCTCACCCCGTCGTGAGGTGCGTCACAGGAGACTCTGCCGCGAATGCGGCCGTGAGGCAAGGCGGCACGTGCGCCTCTCGAGACCGAGACCTACGAGGCCAGCCGCTCGCGTGCCCGGTGAGCGGAGCCGGTCGGCTCGACGCCACGTTCGGGCTGGTTGATCTCCGCCCACACCGCATCGAGGGAGAGCCCGAGGACATCGGCGATCGCGGCGATGGTCGGGAACGCGGGGGTCGCGACGCGCCCCGTCTCGATCTTCCGGAGGGTCTCGGGCGAGACGCGTGCGTCGAGCGCGGTCTCGAGCATCGAGCGTTCTCCCCTGGCGCGACGCAGCAGCGCACCGAGGCGCTGTCCGCGCTCGACCTCTGCGGGGGTGAGCGGCAATCTGACCATGCCCCCGATACTAGTACCGGTATAACATTGCCGGGATAGTTATTGGATGCTGAGAGAGGCGCCGCATGATCGAGATCCTGAACCCCACCGAGCTGGCCCGAGCGAGGGACACGGGCGCCCTGGTCGCCGACATCCTGCAGACCCTGAAGGGGCGCAGCACGGCCGGCACGAACCTCCTGGACATCGACCGGTGGACCAGGACCATGATCGGCGAGGCCGGAGCGCAGTCCTGCTACGTCGACTACGCGCCGCCCTTCGGCCGCGGGCCGTTCGGCCACTACATCTGCACGGCGGTCAACGACGCCGTCCTCCACGGGATGCCGCACGACTACCCGCTCGCCGACGGCGACCTGCTGACCCTCGACCTCGCCGTCTCCCTCGGCGGAGTCGCCGCGGACTCCGCCATCAGCTTCGTCGTCGGCGGCGCAGGGACCGCGGAGAGCGACGCGATGATCAGCGCCACCGAGCGCGCACTGAGCGCGGGGACAGCCGCCGCCCGCCCTGGGGCCCGCATCGGCGACATCTCCCATGCCATCGGCTCGGTCCTCAGCGCGGCGGGGTACCCGATCAACACCGAGTTCGGGGGGCACGGCATCGGATCGACCATGCACCAGGACCCGCACATCCCGAACACCGGACGGCCGGGCCGTGGCTACCGGCTGCGCCCAGGGCTCCTGCTCGCGCTGGAGCCCTGGGTCATGGCCGACACCGCCGAGCTCGTCACCGACGCCGACGGGTGGACGCTCCGCAGCGCGACAGGCTGCCGGACTGCGCACAGCGAGCACACGATCGCCATCACCGACGACGGGGCCGAGATCCTCACCCTGCCGACGGCCGGTCAGCGGTGAGGCGGCGGGTCAGCGGTCGATCGAGGCCATGTTGGCTTCGTCGTGCCGCTCGCCCGCTGCGGGCTCCAGGTTGTTCAGGCGCTCGAGCTGGTCGGCGGTGAGCTCGATGCCGTCAGCGGCCGTGTTCTCCTCGACCCGCGAGACACGTCGGGTGCCGGGGATCGGTGCGATGTCGTCGCCGCGGGTGAGGATCCACGCCAGGGCGGTCTGGGCCGGGGTGGCGCCGATCTCTGCGCCGATCTCCCTGACCGTGTCGACGATGGCGAGGTTGCGGGTGAAGTTCTCACCCGTGAACCGGGGGTTTGTCTTGCGCCAGTCGTCGTCCGGGAAGTCGTCCACCGAGCGGATCTGGCCGGTCAGCAGCCCGTGGCCGAGCGGCGAGTACGGGACGAAGCCGATGCCGAGCTCACGCAGCAGCGGCAGGATCTGCGCCTCCACGCCCCGCGTCCACAACGAGTACTCCGTCTGCAGTGCCGAGACCGGCTGCACCGCGTGCGCCCGCCGGATCGTCTCGGGCGATGCCTCGGACAGCCCGAAGTGGAGAACCTTGCCCTCCTTGATCAGGTCGGCCACCGCTCCGGCGGTCTCCTCGATCGGGGTGTTCCGGTCGACCCGGTGCTGGTAGTAGAGATCGATGTGGTCGGTGCCGAGGCGCTGGAGCGAGCCCTCGACGGCGGCCCTCACGTTGGCGGCGCTGCTGTCGATGACACCCGGGCCGCCGCCGGAATGGGACACCAAGCCGAACTTCGTAGCTATGACGACGTCGTCGCGGCGGCCCTTTACGGCCTCGCCGACGATCTCCTCGCTCAGGAACGGGCCGTAGATCTCGGCCGTGTCGATGTGGGTGACCCCGAGGTCGAGGGCGCGGTGGATGGTGCGGATCGACTCCGCGTTGTCCAGCGTGCCTTCGCTGGTGTACGTGCCTGCCATGGTCATCGCGCCGAGGCCGATGCGGGAGACGTCCAGGTCTCCGAGGTGTGCCTTCTTCATGGCTCCAGCAAAGATCGCTTTCCGCGTGCCAGGGAGTCCCCCTCTATAGGGTTAATGCCAGTGACCCCCTTGATCGGGGCCGGTGACGTACGTTCGAGTCATGGACACCCGGAACGACATCCGCGAGTTCCTGACCACCAGACGGGCCAGGCTCACGCCCGGACAGGTCGGCCTGCCCGATTTCGGCGGGCGGCGACGGGTCCCGGGCCTGCGCCGCGAAGAGGTCGCCCTGGTCGCGGGAATGAGCGTCGAGTACTACGTGCGACTGGAGCGCGGGAACGCCACGGGCGTCTCCGAGGCGGTTCTCGAAGGCATCAGCCGCGCCCTCAAGCTCGACGACGCCGAGCGCTCCCACCTGTACGACCTCGTGCGTGCCGCGAACAAGGGCGCCCACCCGCGTCGTCGTCGCCCACGGGCCAGGACACAGCAGGTCCGGCCTGGCGTGCAGCAGCTGCTCGACGCGATGGACAACGTGCCCGCCCTGGTGCAGAACGGCCGGCTCGACATCATCGCCGTCAACACGCTCGGCCGAGCAGTGTTCTCGCAGATGTTCGAGCAGCCCCAGCAGACGCCGAACTTCATCCGGTACGTCTTCCTCGACCCGCGCGCCCAGGACTTCTACCGCGACTGGGACGATGCGGCCCAGCAGACCGTCGCGCTGCTGCGCACCGAGGCCGGCCGGACCCCGCACGACCGCGTCCTCAGCGACCTGGTCGGCGAGCTCTCCACCCGCAGCGACGCCTTCCGTACCCTGTGGGCATCGCACGACGTCCGCGAGCATCGCACCGGGATCAAGATCATCCACCACCCCGTCGTCGGCGACCTCGACCTGAGCTACGAAGCGATGAACCTCACCTCGGACCGCGGACTCCTCCTGCTCGCCTACACGGCCGAGCCCGGATCGCCCTCACGCGACGCGCTCACCATGCTGAGCAGCTGGGCGGCCACCACCTCCGTCAACGAGCACTCCGACCAGAACACCACGGATCGCGGCTGAGCCCAGCTGCCTGAGCTCAGCCGCCTGAGCCATCAGGCGGTCTTGTGGCGGGCTCCGCCCTCGAGGTGGACCGTCTCGCCGGTGATGAAGCCGGCGCGGAGCAGCCACATCACCGCTTCGACGACGTCGTCGGGCTCGCCGTACCGTCCGACCAGCGTTCCGGCGGCACTCCTGCTGAGCAGGCCGGCCTTGCCGTCGCCCAACCGGTCCCAGGCGCCCGAGTCGACGACGCCGGGCGAGATGGCGTTGACGCGCACCGGGGCGAGGTCGGCCGCGAGATGGCGGGCGAGGTACTCGACCGCACCGTTGGTCACCCCCTTGACCAGCGAGCCCGGTCCCGGCCGCCATCCGACGACCCCGGAGAACAGCACTATCGACCCGTTCGGCCGCAGCACCGGCACGAAGTGCTTGGCCACCAGCATCGGTCCGATCACCTTCGCCGTGAACGCGGCGATCAGCTTGGCGTGGTCCAGCTCGCCGGCCCGGACGTCGTGCGGCGCCGAACCGGTCGTCACGATGTGGTCGATCCCGTCCGCGAGCCGTGCGGCCGCGGCCGCCATCGTCGTCTCGTCCTGCAGATCGATCCGCACCGCGGTCGCGCCGATCTCGGCCGCCACCGCCTCGGCGGCAGCCAGATCACGCGCACCGATCACCACCTCGTATCCGTCCTTGACCGCGCGCCGCACGACTGCCGCCCCCAGCGCCCGTGCGCCGCCGATGACCAGAATCCGTTCCATGTTCGCCACTCCCTCTCGTAGGATCGGCCCTCACGGTATGGAATTGATACCGGTATCTACAACGGAACCGGGAGCGCCCATGGGCAAGGCGTACAACGTGATGGCGGCGACCTGTCCGAGCCGGACCGTGCTCCACCGCATCGGCGCCCGCTGGACCGTGTTCGTCGTCAACGCCCTCGACGACGGCCCTCGCCGCTTCACCGACCTCAAGGCGCACATCCAAGGCATCACCCCGAAGGTCCTGACCGAGACCCTCCGCTCCCTCGAGGCCGACGGCCTGATCAGCAGGCACGAGTACGCCGAGAACCCGCCACGTGTCGAGTACGCCCTGACACCCCTGGGACGCTCCCTCCTCGTCCCGCTGCGCGCCATACGCCTCTGGGCCGAACAACACGTCCCCGACATCGAGGCCGCCCGAGCCCGCCACGAGGATCGGGTCCAGATCTCCGTTCCCGGGTCGCGGTAGCGGCCTTCGAGAGGTCCGAACCCCGATCCCCGCGCGATCCCGCATGTCGCGATCGCCGAGCCGAGCGCGCGACATTAGCGTGGGGCGCATGACGACGACGGCGGAAAACTCTCAGTACCTGCGGCTGCTCGGCGAGCAGGTGGGCCACGAGCTGGCGGCGCACCTGCAGTACGTGGCGATCGCGGTCTGGTTCGACAGCCACGACCTTCCGCAGCTCGCGGCGCACTTCTACCGGCAGGCGCTCGAGGAGCGCAACCACGGGATGATGATCGTCCAGTACCACCTCGACCGGTCGCTGCCCGTGAAGATCCCCGGCACCCCCGACGTCCGCAACGACTTCGCGAACGTGCTCGAGCCGCTCCAGCTCGCGCTCGACCAGGAGCAGCAGGTCACCCGGCAGATCGAGGCGATCTTCCGCGCGGCGCGCGAGGAGGGCGACGCGCTGGGCGAGCAGTTCCTGATGTGGTTCCTCGAGGAGCAGGTCGAGGAGGTCGCCGCCGCGACGACGCTCGTCACCGTCGCCACGCGCGCGGGCGACAACCTGTTCGACCTGGAGAACTACGTCGCGCGCGAGACGATCGGCGACGCCGGCGAGTCGGCGGCCGCGCCGCGGGCGGCCGGCGGTTCGCTCTGACCGCTCCGGCACCGATCACGGCCAGGCCCCTGTTCCGCAATTGTGCTGCCGACGGGCCGGCGTGCGCCTCTGGCGCCGGCGTCGTGCCCCCCGGCCTACCGACACGCGCTCGACCCCTCTACGCTGCATCGGAGTCGCACGCGTAGAGGGGTACAGATGAGTCTTCGGCAACGTCGAGTTCCCGCACTCCTGGGCCTGATCGCCCTGCTCGCAGGCCTGGCGGCCGCGGGGGCGAGCATCGCGCTCGTGTTCGTCGACGAGTCGAGGGACCTCCGCGTCACCCTGTGCGCGATCATCGCCGCCGCGGTCGCGATCATCACCCTGGTGTCCGCACCGGCCGCCAAGCCCTACCCCGCGCTGGCCGGCCGCCGTCGGCCTGGTGTGGCGCGGTTCGGTCGCCTGCTCGTGCGGGTCTGCTGGCTGCTGCGCGTCGGTGTCGCCGGCACCGCCGCCTGGTTCATCACCTGGAACTCGGGCTCGGCGGCCATCCAGCCGCTCGCGGCCGCGCTCGTCGCGCTGTCGATGGTTCTCGTGGTCATGGCGCAGCTGGGGCAGCACCTTGCCGGGTTCGTCACCGCGGTCGACGACCTGCGCGGACCGGGTCTGTGGCGCCGGGCGTCCGCCATCGTCGTCGCGGCCGTCGCCGCCGGGACGGCCGGCTACCTGGCCGCCCTCCTGGAGCGCTTCCGGAGCCTGGTCGTGGACCCCGTCTGGGAGTTCCTGCGCGAGGAGTGGGGGCTACCGGCGTTCCTGGCCGGCCTCCTCGTCGCGGTGCTGACGATCCTGGTCGTGACGCTGGTCGCGAGCCTGGTCGGCGCCGCGATGCTGTCCATCGCCTTCACGATCGGCCCGAGCACCGCCGTCGGGCGATGGCTCATCAAGTACTCGCCCGTCAGGTACACGCGATGGGTCGACTCCGCCCGCGTCAGCGTCGTCGGCTTCACCGCCTCCTTTCCCCTCGCTCCCGACGAGCGCGCCACCCGCTGGATCTACGAGGGAGTTCGCGACAGCTCGGGCCCGCTGGACCCGGTCTTCCTTGGCATGCTGGCCGACGACGTCGCCCGGGCCGTCGCCACCCTGGCACCCGCGGGCGACCGGAGGACGAGCGTCGCCCTGCGCGCGGTCGGTGATCACGAGGAGGTCGTCCTGGAGCAGCTGCCCGCGGGCGCCGGCGGCAAAGGAGCGGACGGCGAAAGAACGGACGGACGGCACGAGTCGCGGCTGCTGCCCGACTTTCCCGAGGCGGCGGCGTTGCGGCGGATCAGGCTGGCGCTCCACGACGTCGAGGCCGGGCTCCCCTCGGTGGTGCGCTGCTCGGCACAGGACGGCGAGCTCGAGCTCGGCTACTGGGACAAGGACCCCAAGTGGTCCTTCGCGGCGGACGAACCCGAGTGGTTCACCGAGCCCGGCCACGAAGACCTCGTCAGGGAGGTCGTGCGGTACCCGCCCGGGGCGCCCTGGGTACGCGAACGGCTCGGGCTGCCCGCCGTCGAGCTGGACTGGTGAAGCACGCCAACACTTGCCGGTAGTCCGACAACCTGGTTTCGAGCGGACCTGCGATCCGTCGCGGTGACCCGGCCCGGGTCACCGCGACGAGTCGGGTCAGGTCTTGGTGCGGTGCATCCGGATGCTGGTGGTGATGAGGCCGGCACCAAGGAGGATCGTCACGACCGCGGCCACGAGCAGCGGCGCGTTGACCGACGGGCCGGTGACGGCCAGCGTGTCCGGCGTGCCGTCCCCTGGTGATCCACCACCGCCGCCGATCCCGTCGTCGTCGCCCGGCGGGGTCCCGTCGTCGTCGTCGGGCGGGGTCCCGTCGTCGTCGCCAGGCGGGGTGCCGTCGTCATCGCCGGGCGGCGTGTCGGTCGGGTTGTCCGTCGGGTTGTCGGTCGGGTTGTCCGTCGGGTTGTCGGTCGGCGGAGCGGTCACGCAGGCGCTGCTGGTGAAGACGTTGGTGTCGAGGGTGACCGAGCCGTTGCGCGCCAGGGCACGCCCGTCCACGGTGGTCCCCGTAGTCACACTGATCGAGGTCAGCGCCATGATCGTCCCGACGAACGTGGTGCCGGTGCCCAGGGTGGCGGAGCTGCCGATCTGCCAGAACACGTTGCAGGCCTGCGCGTCGTTCAGGAGCGCGACGGTGCTCGCGCTCGCGGTGGTCAGCGTCGAGCCGACCTGGAACACGAAGACCGCGTCGGGGTCACCCTCGGCGTCGAGGGTAAGCGTCCCGGTGAGCCCGATCGAGCTGGACGCGTTGTAGACGCCCGGCGTGAGGGTGAGGCCGCCCAGGTCGCCCGCGATGCTGGAGTCGGGCGCTTGCCCGGCGGCATCGTTGTAGGCGATGGTGAGGTCGCTCTGCGCCTGGAGCGCCTGGGCGTCCGCCGCATGGGTGGTGCCGAGGGCGATGCCGGGCGGGAAGCCCGTGATCGCGGATCCCGGGCTGACACCGAGGTCGCCACTGAGGACCGAGGGCCCCGTGTTGGTGACGGTCTGACCGCCCAGGACCGAGTAGGAAGCTGCCGTGCCCAGCGGTACGGCGGTACCGATCGCCGAGGCCGGTTGTGTTGCGAACAGGAGCGCGATCGAGCCGATCAGGGCGAGCGCCGCGCCCACGGCGGCACGTAGACGTGAAGACGACCGCGTGGACGGCCCGGAGTGCTGGACTTTTCGGCTTCTCATAGAAGCCCCCTAAATCCCCCGTATCGCGGGGGCGCAATCACAGTCTGTGAATGCGCCCGACAGTACGCATAAGGGGGATAATAAAGCGCGCTGGACGGCCAGGTATTCTCCATTCGAAATCATCCTGTGCATTTGGCGGTATTTCGGGTGGTTCTGTGCGCCGCGGCCGTCGGCGGCCGATTTCCTGGTGATACGTTGCGCATGGTGGCTCCCGTTCTGGGGACGGGAGCCGCCCAGTGACCGCCCCTGCCCGGGAGGCGGTCCTTTTGGTGAATGGCGGCGGGCCAGGCAGGTCAAAATGCACGCAATTCAAAAGAATTCGTCGCGGAAAAAGCCCTGCCGCGACCGGCGGCCGATTGCTTTAATTCTCGCAGCAACGAGTTCGACCCGACACTTTTCCCGTGCCCGCCCTGCGAGATGTCGACCCATGTCCCACCGTCAGGCCGGCCGACTCGTCGGCGCGCTCTTCCTGGCTGTCTTCCTCTGGAGCCGGCAGTCGCCGGGGCCGGCATCGCGCTCGCGATCCCCGGCGGCCTCTTCGAGGTCACGCTGGGCGTGCTGCTGCTCGCCCGCGGCTGGCCGGCGAACGCGCCCGAGACGCCGCCGTCGGCCGCCACCCCGCCGTCGGCCGCAGTGAGCCGATAAGCCAGACGGTCGCTCTTCGCCCCCGCGCCGTCGGCCTGGCAGGATCCGATATCACGCATGAGTTTCTGCAACTGCTGACTCGTGCTGACAGGATTACGCGATCGGTCGAACCGGACACTATGCGCAGAGGGGGCAGGTTCGCGTGACGACCACAGGTGACCTGCGGGACGGCGAGCTCGACGCCGGCCGCCGGGCCGCCGTCGCCATGCTGCGCTCCGCGCTGGCAGGCCTGGCGGTCGCGGGCGCTGCCGACGCAACCGCTGCCGCCGTCACCAGCACCGCCGACAGGTCCGCCGTCGCCGACGCAACCACCCGCGCCGTCGTGCCCGCCCCCGCGCGCGGCCGCCGCCGCGGCACGAACCCACCCGACTGCCGCTCCACCCGCGCTGCCCTGCACGACTACCTCAGCGGGCGCCTCCTCCCCCACCGCCGGCGCCGCCTCGAGGCCCACCTGGACGGCTGCGCCGAGTGCATCCGTGCGTTCATCGACGTCCGGGAGGAGTCCTGGATGCTCCGCGACCTGGGCCAGCACCTCGTCGCCACCGGGCACCGGGGCGGAAGGCACCGCCGGATGCTTCGGCGGCCGGTCGTGCCGGCGACCGGCTCGCGGCCGGCGTCGGCGTCCTCGACAAGCCGCGGGCGCTGACCCGACCACGGACCCGACCACGGACCCGATCAGGGACCCAGGTCAAGGACCCGGGTCAGGCGTACGGGTCACTCGCGTGACCCGTACGCCTGACCCGCCGAGTGCGGGCGGGGGTTGCGTCAGGACGCCCGGACGGCCACCTCGAAGACCCGGGCGACGTCCGGGGTGTAGTTCGACGGGTCCGTGATGACGAGCCGCACCTGGTCGACGGCCGCCGCGGGCCCCGGCGCGCTGACCAGGCCGAGCGTGTTGTCCTGGAAGGACCCGGCCTGCTGCCACCCGGCCGAGGTGTGCACCTCGACCGTGAAGTCGCGCAGCACGTTGACCGTGCCCCCGCCGACGAACCCGCTGTACACGTCGACCTGGTCGACCACGGTCGGCGCGTCGAGCGTGATCGTCAGGGTGGGCGTGGTGTCGCCGACGGCGGACAGCCAGCGCCCGGCGTTGGTGCAGTCGCCGTCCACGGCCTTGGCCGCACCGCTCGTGGCGCTGTAGGCCGACGAAGCGACCGCCGTCGCGCCGATCGCCGCGTGGTCCGCGCACGGGGACGCGTACGGCTGCTCGGCGAGCCACGCCTTGATCATCTCGCCCTGGTGCTCGCCGCCGAGCAGGTTCCAGTCGTGGTCGAACATCTGCGGCTTCCAGTAGTTGTCGAAGAGCCACGCCGTCCAGCTGATGTGCGGGCGGGCGTCGAGGTACTGGCGCAGCGGGATGCCCCAGCCGGACGTCGTGCCCTGCGTGACCACCGGGTCGGAGAACTCGCCGGGCGGGTTCCAGCCGAACTCGGTGAGGATCACCGGGATCTGCTGGGCCGCGTTGCCGAACTTGGCGTCGAGGTTCGCCGCCGTGGCGTCCCCCTGGTTGGGGTACAGGTGGTAGACGTAGGCGATGTCGTTCCCGGCGATCGGGTCGGCCGCCGCCTGGTTGACGTACGTGCTCCACTGCGGGCCGCCCATCAGCAGCAGCGTCTCGGGCGCGACCGCCCGGATGTCGTTCACGACCGGCTGGATGTACGACTTCCAGGACGCCCAGCTCGCGGGCGCGATCGGCTCGTTGAACACCTCGTAGATGACGTTCGGCACGTCGGCATACAGCGGCGCCACGTAGTCCCAAAACTCCGCCACCGTCGACTGCGGCACCCCGGTGGAGCCGTAGTCGGACACGTAGTGCAGGTCCACGATGATGTAGATGCCCAGGTCGACGGCCTGCTGCACGTAGGGGTCCACGTACTGGGCCACGTTGTCCTCGACGCTGAGCGACCCCCAGACGGTGACGGGCAGGCGCACGACGTCGGACTGCCAGCCGTCCGAGACGGTCATGTCGATCACGTCCGAGATCGGCCGGGGGTTGCACTCGGGGCACTCGGCGTTGTGCCGCGGCGCGAGCACGGACACGCCGCGCAGCTGCACGGGGCTGCCGGCGGCGTTCACGATCTTGTTGCCGGAGGTGCCGAGCCGGGACACGGCTGCGGGCGCGGCCTCGTCGGCCTGGACCGCCTCGGCACCCCGGCCGACGGCACCCCGGCCGACGGCACCCGAATCGACGGCACCCGGACTGACGGCGGCCTGGCCGACGTCGGCGGCGCCCGCCGCCGGGACCGCGAGGCCCAGGCCCGCCACGACCAGCGCGAGCGCCGAGGCGGCGATCGCGTGCCGCCGCGGCGGGCGCGCGGGAGGGCGGGAGACGGCGGGTACGGCGGTGGTGGACAGGGGCGCGCGGCCCCGGAAGGGAATGTTGCGCAGCACGATGGTTCTCCGTTCTTCGTTGAACGAGCGGTCGAGCTCCGTGGTGGAACAGGTCAGCCGGGTGGGACCACCTCCTCGGTCGCGGTGGGTGACTCAGTCGCGGTGGGTGCGGATGTCGTCGGGCCAGGCGAGCGTGATGCCGAGCGTGTCGCTCAGCAGCCGCTGGTAGTCGGCCAGGCGGGCGGGGTCGCTGCGCACCTTGCGCGGCGGCAGGCCACGGTCGAGGCAGAACGCGACGAGCGCGCCGACCGCCTCGCCGATCCCCCACTCCACGGGGTGCAGGCGGTAGCAGCCGTTGGTGACGTGCGTGGTGCCGATGTTCTTGCCCGCGGGCAGCAGGTTCTCCACCCGCACCGGGACGAGGGCGCCGAGCGGCACCTGGAACGGGTACGCCTCGATGTCGACGTAGCTGCGCCCGGCCGTGCTGGGGTGCAGGTCGATCCGGTACCGGCCCAGGCCCACGGCGTCAGGGAAGATCTCGCTCCCGGCGCCGGCCGGCCGGGCCAGCACGCCCACGTGCTGCTCGGTGACGGTCAGCTCCGCCCGGATGCGGCGGGCCTCGCGGATGTACGGGGTCTTGGCCAGGCCGTCCGGCGTCCCGGTGATGTCCGGCCGCAGCCGCAGCCCCGGGTACCCCGTACCGCCGTCGGGCCGGGGCGCCTCCGTCTGCAGCCAGTGCAGGAACGAGTACGAGAGGTCGCGGGCACCCGCGAGCGCCGCAGCGCGGGCCGCGTCGTCGACGCCGGGGCCGAGCAGGGGCGCCGCCCAGTAGTCGATCTGGGGCCAGTTCACGATGGTGACGTCGGCCATGGCGCCGTCGGCGAAGTTCTCGCGGGCCAGGACGCGGCGGAACGTCCACAGGGGGAAGGGTGCGCGGTGGGCGTGGTCGGGTTCGAAGAGGCGCCAGGTGCGCTGCTCCAGGGTGGTGGGCACGACGTCGTCGAAGGAGAGCTGCGGCCCCGGCCAGAACGGGGCGACGGCGGTACGCCAGTGGTCGTAGCCCGAGGGGCGGTCGACGGTGTGGTCCTCGCCGGGGCGGTGCTCCAGGGCGAAGCACCAGGACACGGCCTGCTGGTCCAGGGAGTCGGCGACTGCGGGGGCATGCGGCTCGCCGGTCTCGTCGCGGCCCTCGGCGCCGATGACGTGCTCGACGCCGGCGAGCTCCAGCAGGTCGCCGAGCTCGGTGGCGTCCACCACGTAGTCGGCCCAGACGGTTGTCTCGGCGCCGGTGCGCAGGTCGCGGACGGTGACGGCGTCGACCTCGTCGCCGGAGGTGTGGGCGGCGACCGCGTCGTGGCACAGCAGCAGGTCGATCTGCCCGCCGGCGCGCCACGGGGCGAGCATCTCCTCCAGGACGGCGGCGGCCACGCGCGGCTCGTGGCACATGCGGCTGACGATGCCGAGGCCGGGGTCGAGCAGGGGGTCGGCGGCGGCGCGCGGCGTCAGCGGGTAGTTGCGCCGGTAGTAGTCGCGCACGCGTTGGCGCAGCTCGGCGTACCCGGGCGGGGCGTAGCCGTCCTCGATCCAGGTGTGCTCGTCGGGCGGCACCGCCTGGGCGGTGAGCTGGCCGCCGAGCCAGTCGGTGGGTTCCGTGAGGACCACGCGGCGGCCCAGCCGGGCCGCCGTCAGCGCGGCGGCGACGCCGCCCAGCCCGCCGCCCACGACCAGCACGTCCGTCTTGCGCTCGCTCATGCGGTGCTCCCCCTCGTGTGTGTGGCCTTCGTGCGTGCAACCCCCGTGCGCGGGGACCTCGTGTGTGTGGCCTTCGTGCGCGCTGCCCTAGTGCGTGCAACCCCCGTGCGCGGACCCCTCGTGCGTGCAGCTGCCGTGCGCGCGGCCCTCATGCGCCGCGTCTGCCGCCCGGCGGAGCGGCGACGGTCTCGCCCGGGACGACGACGCACGGCACGAGCACGTCCGCAACGGGCCGTCCGGGCTCGTCGAGCATGTCGACGAGCGTGTCGATGGCGAGCCGGCCCACCTCGCGGCGCGGGATCTGCAGGCAGTCCCAGCGCACCGGCGCGTCGGGACCCACACCCTCCAGCACGGCGACGGACACGTCGCGCGGCACCTCGAGCCCGCGCGCGGCGAGCTGCTCGGCGAGCGGGTGCGCCAGCCACTCGGCGTCGGCGATCACGGCGGTGACCGCGCCGTCGGCAACGGCGTCGAGCCAGGCGGGGTCGAGCCCGCCGCCGTCGGCCGCGGCCGAGCCCGGGTCGCTGGGCGAGACGTCCCGCAGGCCGCGCCGCGCGACGGCGGACTCGTAGCCGCGCTGCCGGTCGGCGTACGACTCCTCCTCGATTCCGGTGCGCAGGTAGCCGATCCGCTGGTGCCCGAGGTCGGCCAGGTGGTCGACGATCGCGGCGGCGGCCGACTCGTAGTCGGGCACTATGCACGTGATGCGCGTGCCCGGCACCTCACGCCGTCCGATGTGCACGAACGGGTAGCCGTCGGCCTCCAGCCGGGCCAGCTCCGCGCGGTCGGCGGCGACGCCGAGCAGCACCGCGCCGTCGGCCACGTTGAGGCGGTTCACGCCGTCGCGGTAGACGCGGCGGCGCCCGTCGCTGCCGCCCGTGGAGGTGAACAGCACCAGGTCGTGGTCGATCTCCTCGGCCCGCTCCTCGATGCCGAGGAGGAACTCGAAGTAGAAGTCCTCGCGCGCCCGCGGGAACACGGCCTCGAACGTGTGCACGCCGAGCATGCGGTTGCGGCCGGTGCGGAGCTTGCGCGCCGTCGGGTTGGGCACGTAGCCCAGCTCCTTGATCGCCTCCTGGATGCGCCGGCGGGTGCTCTCCGGGATGCGGGCGGCGTCGGTGTCGCCGCCGATCACGCGGGACACGGCGGACTGCGAGACGCCGGCCAGCCGGGCGACGTCGGACTGGCGGGGCGCCCGGGCGCGGCGCGGGGTGGTGGTCACTGGGTCTCCTGGGTGGTGCGGGTGGCGGTCGGGGCGGCGGCAGGCTCCGCGAGCGCACCTGGCGCGACGGGCTCGACGCCCGCCCCGGGGCGGGCGAGCTCGCCGGCCCGGCCCTCCTGGTGCAGCCAGCAGCGGGCCCAGCGGCCGTCGCCGAGGTTGATGCGCTCCGGCGCCTGCGTGCGGCACACGTCCATGGCGAACGGACAGCGGGGATGGAACCGGCAGCCGGCCGGCGGGTCGATCAGGCTGGGCGGCTCGCCCAGGCTGTCCGCGTCGGCGTCGAACAGCGCCTCGCGGTCCCGCGCGCCCCGGCCGGGGTCGGGCGAGGACTCCACGAGCAGTCGGGTGTACGGGTGCTGAGGGTCGGCGATGACGTGCTCCTTCGGCCCGCCCTCGACCATCTCCCCGGCGTACATCACCACTATGTCGTCGCACAGGTAGCGGGCGCTGGCGATGTCGTGCGTGATGTAGAGCAGGGCGAGCCCGTCCTCGGTGCGCAGCCGGTCCAGCAGGTTGAGCATCTCCAGGCGGATCGACACGTCGAGCATCGAGATGGGCTCGTCGCCGAGCAGCACCTTGGGCTCAACGGCCAGGGCGCGGGCGATGACGACCCGCTGCCGCTGCCCGCCGGACAGCTCGTGCGGGAACTTGTCCACGAACTGCTCAACGGGCGTCAGGGCGACACGCTCCAGCAGCTCCCGCACCCGCCGGTCGAGCTCGGCCTTGCCGCGCACACCGTGGTGCAGCCTCAGAGGCCGCTCGATGTTGTGCCGCACCCGGTGCAGCGGGTTCAGGGAGCCGAACGGGTCCTGGAAGACGAGCTGCACGTCCCGGTGGTGGCCGCGCTCGACGCGCCCCCGGCGCTGCCGCACCGGCACGCCCTCCAGGCGGATCTCGCCGCTGGTAGGGGCGTAGAACCCCGCGAGCAGGCGCGCGAGCGTCGTCTTGCCGCTGCCGGACTCCCCCACCAGCGCCACGACCCGGCCGCGCGGCAGGGAGAGCGTCGCGCCCTCCACGGCGCGCACCACCGAGCGTGTGCCGACGGCGGACCGCACCGTGAAGTGCTTGGTGACGTCCACTGCCTCCAGCACCGGCGCGTCCGGCGCGGGCGTGCCGGGGGCGGACGGTGCGGGAGTGGTGGTCATCGTGCTCCTCCTTCGGTCCGGTGTTCGGCCCGGCGTTCGATCCCGTCTTCGATCCGGCGTTCGGCCCGGCCTTCGGTCCCGTCTGCGGTCCGGGCCGGCAGCCCGACGTCGGCCATGCCGCCGTCGGCCGCGTCGTACAGCCGGCAGGCGACGGCGTGCCCACCGGCGTCGACCAGCTCCGGGAGGTGCGTGTCGCACCCCTCGAACCGGAGCGCGCACCGCGGGTGGAACGGGCAGCCCGACGGCGGCCGGCGCAGGTCGGGCGGCGTGCCCGGGATCCCGGTCAGCCGGCGCAGGGGCGCCCGCAGCGGCGGGAACGAGTCGCGCAGCCCGCGGGTGTAGGGGTGGCGCGGGTCGTCGTAGATCTCGTCGGCGGTACCGAGCTCCACGACCCGCCCGGCGTACATGATGGCGATCCGGTCGGCAAGCTCCAGCAGGAGCGACAGGTCGTGCGTCACGAAGACGACGGCGAACCCCAGCTCTCGGCGCAGCCGCAGCACCTGGGCGAGGATCTGCCGCTGCATGACGACGTCGACCGCCGTCGTCGGCTCGTCCATCACCACCAGCTCGGGCCGGCAGGCGAGCGCCAGCGCAATGCTGGCCCGCTGTCGCATCCCGCCGGACAGCTCGTGGGGGTAGCTGCGCACTCGGTCCCCCGAGATGCCGACCGTGGCCAGCAGCTCCGCGGCGCGCGCCCACGCGGCGTCCCGGCTCAGGGACCGGTCGTGGGTGCGCAGCGCGTCGGCGAACTGGGCGCCGAGCCGCATCACGGGGTTGAGCGCGTCCATGGCGCTCTGCAGCACGATGGACAGCGAGGTCCAGCGCAGGGCCCGCAGCTCCTTCGGGCTCGCGGCGACCAGGTCGACGGCGGGTCCGCCGTCGCGCGGATGGAACACGATGCTCCCGGCGGTGGTGACCGCGGGCGGCCGCTGCAGGCGGGTCAGGGCCGTGATCAGGGTCGACTTCCCGGAACCCGACTCGCCCGCCACGCCGAGGATCTCCCCGCGGCGCAGCGTGAAGGTGACTTCCGCGCAGGCCCGCACCGGGTCGCCGTCGGTCACGTACTCCACGCCCAGGCCGGTGACCTCCAGGACGTCGCCGGACACGCTGCGCGCGCCGGTCAGGTTGATGCCGGTCCGGCCCGTGCCGGTCCGGTCCGCGTCGCGCACGATCTGGGTGACCATCAGGCATCACTCCCCACGGGGCTCTGGCCGACGACGCCGTCGGCACGGTCGGTGCTACCGGCACGGTCGGCGCTACCGGCGCTACCGGCGCTACCGGCACGATCCCGGGTGCGGCGCACCACGGAGCGCCGCACCGTACGCAGCTTCGGGTTGGACAGCTCGTCGACGCCGAAGTTCACGAGCGTCGCCGCCGTCGCGACCAGGGCGATGCACAGCCCCGGCGGGACGAACCACCACCACATCCCGCGCAGCACCGCGCTCTGCTGCTGGGCCGCCTGGATCATGGTGCCCCAGCTGATCGCGCCGGAGTCGGAGATCCCGAGGAAGGCGAGGCCCGCCTCGGCCATCACCCCGCCGATCACGCCCTGCAGGAACATCGCGGCGATCCACCCGGTGAGGTGCGGCAGCACCTCGTGGAAGAGCAGCCGGTGGTGCGGCTCGCCGAGGGTGCGCATCGCCAGCACGAAGTCCCGGTTGCTCACGCTCATGGCCTGCGCGCGGATGGTGCGGGCACCACCCGACCAGCCGAAGAAGCCGATGATCAGCGCGATCACCCACAGCCCCGTGCCCTGCATGTAGCCGGCGACGATGAGGATGAGCGGCAGCACCGGCATGACGATGAACAGGTTGGACAGGAAGTTCAGCCAGGAGTCGGTACGTCCGCCGAAGTACCCGGCCGGCAGCCCCACCAGGATCGCGAGCGCCGTGCCGATGACGGCCGACAGGAACCCGACGAACAGCGACCCGCGGGTGCCCTCGATGGTCTGGGCCAGCACGTCCTGGCCGAACTGGGTGGTGCCGAGCCAGTGCTCGGCGCTCGGCGGCAGGCCGATGGCGGTCAGGTCGTTGGCCCGGGGGTCGAGGCCGGGAACGCTGGCGGTGAGCCACGGCCCGAACAGGGCCAGGAGCACGAAGAAGGCGAGCACGGACAGGCCCGCGCGGACCTTCCAGCCTCTGAGCAGGTCTCTGCGCACGGCACTCACCCCGCTTCCCGGATGCGCGGGTCGAGCACCACGTACAGGGAGTCGGCCAGGAGGTTGGCCAGGAGCGTCGCGAGCGTCACGATGAGGAAGACCCCCTGCATCATCGGGTAGTCGCGCTTGTTGAGGGACTCGAACAGCAGGTAGCCGATGCCGGGATAGCTGAACACCGTCTCGGTCAGGAGCGCCCCGCCGATCACGCCGCCGAGCGCCATCGCGAAGCCGGTGAAGCTCGGCAGCATCGCGTTGCGCGCCGCGTAACGCAGGATGACGCGGCCCCGGGACAGGCCCTTGGCCTGGGCGAGCAGCACGTAGTCCTCGCGGACGGTGGTCACCGTCATGTTCCGCATGCCCAGCAGCCACCCGCCGAACGCCGAGAACACGATGGTCGCGGCGGGCAGCGCGCCGTAGTGCAGCACGGAGGCGAGGAACGGCAGGTTGAACCCCTCGGCGAGGTTGGCGTCGTAGCCGCCGGACAGGGGGAACCAGCCGAGCACGAACCCGAACACCCACAGGGCCAGCAGCGCGACCCAGAAGTACGGCACTGACGACAGGAACGCCGTCAGCGGCGTGAGGATCGAGTCGAGCCGGCTGCCGGCCTTCCAGCCGGCGATCACGCCGAGGCCGGTGCCGAGCACGAACGCCAGCACGGTGGTGGTCCCGACCAGCAGCAGGGTCCACGGCAGCGCCTCCAGGACGAGCTCGCTCACCGGCACGGGAAAGTTGACGACGGAGACGCCCAGGTCGAACCGCGCGAGCTGCCCGAGGTACTGGACGAACTGCTGGCCGAGGTTCTGGTCCGGGTCGCCGAAGATTCCCCGGATGCTCTCCAGGGTCTCCGGCGGCACCTGCTGCCCGCTGACCCGCTGCAGCTCCTCGACGATGGCCGACGACGGGTCGCCCGGCATCAGTCGCGGCAGCAGGAAGTTGAGCACTATCGCGGCCGCCGCGGCCGCGGCGTAGAAGCCGAGCCTGCGCAGCAGGAACCCCCAGCGCCGCACCGCCCGCACAGCACCGGGCACCCCGCGCCCCGGCCCGCCGCCCGCCGCTGCGCCGGCCGCCATTGCACCGCCCGCTGCTCCGCCGTCCCGGATCGCGGCGGCCGCCTCCGTCGTCGTCATGCTCAGCCTTCCGCCGGCTCGAGCGAGAGCAGCGTGAGGATGAGGTCCGGCCCCATCCCGACGAACGGGATGTGGTCGAAGTTGTCCGGCGTGGGCCAGCCCGACCAGCGGGTCGCGTTGATCTCGACGAAGTAGAAGTTGTCGTACAGCGGGCTGAACGGCACCTCGTCCACGACGAGCTCCTGCATCCGCAGGCCCAGCTCCTTGAGCTCGGCCTCGTCGTCGGTGCTCTCCATCGCCGTGATGATCTCGTCGGCCTCCGCGTTGGACCAGCGGCCCTGGTTGAGCGTCGCCTTCTCCCCAACTGGCACCACGAAGTCGCTGTCCAGGAAGTTGTACACGCCGTAGACGCCGGCGCCGCCCGTCGACGCCGCGGTGATGTCGAAGTCCCCTAGGTTCATCGCGTCGTAGTAGCCCGCGGTGGGCTGCCCGGCGGGCTTGACCTCGACGCCGAGGGTGTCGCGCCAGCCGTTGATGAGGATGTCGGCGTAGCTGCCCCACGCCCAGTCGTTGTTGAACAGGATGGTGGGCCGGTAGCTCTCGCCGTCCTTGACGAGCGCGCCGTCCTCGACGGTCCAGCCGCCGTCGGCCAGCTCGGCCAGCGCCCCCTCGGCGTCCACGGGCCAGGGCTCGACGAGCTCGGGATCGATCCAGTCGGCGTAGACCGTGGAGTTCAGCCCGGTGGGGCCGGCCTCGGTGCCGGGCCGCTGGAGCGTGGTGGTGATGGCCGAGCGGTCCATGGTCATGGCCAGGGCGCGCCGGACGTGGACGTCGTCGAACGGGGGCCGGCCGGCGTTGAACATCGCCGACATCGCGCCGCCGTTCGGGTAGAGCTGATAGAGGTTGTGCTCCGGGTCCTTGGCCGTGTACTCCTGCTCGCCGTTGGCCCACGAGCCCTGCGCGATGTCGATGTCGCCGCGCAGGAGCTGCGCCTTGGCGGCGTCCGCGCTGGTGGGGATGATCTTGTAGGTCGACATCGGCAGCTCGCCGCCCCAGTAGTCGTCCCGGGCGGTCAGCGTGACCTGCTGGGGCTTGAACTCCGCGAGGGTGAACGGGCCGGTGCCGACCGGCTCCGGGTTGGTCCAGGTGTTGAGGTCCTGGTCGCGCCAGATGTGCTCGGGCACCATCGGCAGCAGGATGTTGGCGAACTGCTTCACGGTCGCGAAGGCCGGCTCGGCGAACGTGACGGTGAACGTCAGGTCGTCGACCTTGTCGGCCTTGTCGTAGGTGACGCCCGCTATCGAGAACTCCGGCTGCTCGATGGGCAGGTTCAGGGAGAACACCGCGTCGTCGGCAGTGAACGGCTCGCCGTCCGAGAACGTTACGCCGTCACGCAGGTGGACGGTCAGCTCGGTGCCGGCGTCGTCGAACTCCCAGCTCTCCGCGAGCCAGGGCTCCACCACCGCGCCGTTGCTGTAGTCGATCCGCATGAGCGGCTCGTAGACCAGCTCCATGTTGGGTGCCTTGTCGATCGCGGGGCCCACCACGTTGTAGTTGTGGACGAACGTGGTGCCGCCGTCCGTCTTGCCGTAGATCATCGTGTCGTCGCGTCCGCCGGCGCCGCCTTCGTCGGACGGCGAGCCGCCCGCGCAGCCCGAGGTCAGCAAGGTGAGTCCAACGACCAGCGCTGAAACGCGCCGTCCGAACGATCGTGCGTGTCCCATGCCAGATCCCTTCCGCTTCGTCGAGGTGTGGATCGATGCTTCTGCTGCTCATACGTATGAGCAGTTCCCCGCAGCATTGCCAGGAGTTGCTCTTACGTATGACCGAGGAGATTAGGGGCGGTTCGGACACCCTGTCAACACCCAGATCGCCGCGAACGTTACGGTGTGCCGATGAGCAGCGGACAGTCCATACGGGAGCGGTCTCGGCGAGCCGTGCGCGACCAGATCAAGGCCGTCGCGATGCAGCTCTTCGTCGAGCAGGGGTTCGAGGCGACCACCATCGACCAGATCGCGGCGGCCGCCGGCATGTCCTCGCGCACCTTCTTCCGCTACTTCGCCACGAAGGAGGACGTCGTCATCGGCGACCCCCACGAGTTCGGCGCCAGCCTGCGCGACGCGCTCGAGCAACGCCCCGCGGACGAGCCGGCGCCCGACGCGCTGGTCCGGGCGCTCGACGCGTTCGTCGACCACGTCAGCGCCAACCCCGCCGCGGTAGGGATCTCCACGGTCATGCTCAGCACGCCGTCCCTGCGCGCCCGGCACATCGAGAAGCAGCGCGTCTGGGTCGAGCTTCTCCTCCCGGGGACCCTCGCGCGCCTCGGCGACATCCCGCACCCGAAGCTCGTCGCGACCGCCCTGATCACGTCCACCCTTACCGTGTTCGACGCCGCCTTCACCGCGTGGGCGGCCGAGAACGGACGGGACGACCTGCGCGAGCTCCTCGACACCGCGCTCGCCGCGGTCCGCGGCGCCTGAGGGTCAGACCTGGTTCAGCCGGGGCACGACGTCCTCGGCCAGGCTGGTCGCCCAGGGCACCGGGTTCTCGTACGGCGTCGGCATCAGGGCGACAAGGGTGATGCCCAGCGCCGCGTACCGCTCCATGTCCGTCAGGAACGCGTCCACGTCGCCCGTCGCGTTGCCCTGGTAGAGCATCGTCTTCTCGATCGCGTCGTAGTCGGTGCCGAGGCGGTCGCAGTGCGCGCGCAGCACCTCCAGCTTGTGCCGGACCGTCTCCAGCGCCTCGTCGCCCGGCGCGCCGAACAGGTTGCACGCCTGCCCGTACTGGGCCACCAGCCGCAGCGTCTTCTGCTCGCCGCCCCCGCCGATCATTACCGGGACGGTGCCGCGCGGCGGCTGCGGAAGGTTGATCGTCTCCGCGAGCTGGTAGTGCTTGCCGTCGAACGGTCCGTCGTCGTCCGACCACATCTGCCGGCAGATCTGGATGGTCTCCTCGAGCCGCTCGAACCGCTCCGCCGTCGGCGGGAACGGCACGCCGAGGCCCGCGTGCTCCCGGTCGTACCAGGCCGCCCCGATCCCCAGCAGCGCGCGGCCGCGCGAGAGCACGTCCAGCGTGGAGACCGTCTTGGCCAGCAGGCCGGGACGCCGGTAGGTGACACCCGTGACCAGCAGGCTCAGCCGGACGTTCTTCGTCACTCCGGCGAGGTAGCCCAGCGAGGTGTACCCCTCCAGCATCGGCTCGTGGGGACCCCCCGCGTGGAGCATCTGGAACCAGTGGTCCATCACCGTCAGCAGGTTCACACCGCCCTCGTCGGCGATCTGCGCGGTCTCGGTGAAGCGGTCGGCCAGCGTGGTCTCCCACTCCGGGTGCGTGAACGTGAAGTAGTGCAGTCCAAGGTCCATCTGTCGAGCCTATGGACAAACGCGGCACTTGTCACCTCATGACACGATTGTCGCTGCCTGACAGGGTTCAGGCCTGCGCCTGGCGGACGTCACGCGCCGGGGGCGCTACCGATCCGCGCTCGACGAGGCGCACGTCGAGCGAGACGGGGGCGCGCGGGCCCTGGCCGTGCTCGATCTCGTCGAGGATGATCCGCGACGCCTCGGCGACCTTCGCCGGCATGTTCTGCGCGATGGTGGTCAGGCCCGGGGTGGTGTACCCGGCGAAGTCGAGGTCGTCGAAGCCGATGACCGACACGTCACCGGGCACGGACCCGCCCGCCTCGGCGATGCCCGCCATGATCCCGACCGCGAGGTGGTCGGCGGTAGCGAACACGGCGGTCACCTCCGGGCGGTCGCGGCGCAGCCGGAGGCCGAGGCGGCGGCCGTCCTCGAAGGTCGTGAGCACCTCCTCGGTCACGATGTCGCGCGGGTCGAGCCCCGCGTCCAGGCAGGCGGCGCGGAAGCCGTCCCAGCGCTGCCCGACAACGCCCATGCCCTGGTAGGGCGGGCCGGCGAACAGCACGTGCCGGTGGCCGGCGTCGGCCAGGCGCGCGCCGGCGAGCCGGCCGCCGCGGTGGTCGTCGCTGCGCACGCCGATCGCCCGCGGGTTCGACGAGTAGCTGTCGATCGCGACGAGCGGCACCGAGCCGATGCTCAGCCGGTCGATCTGCGCATCGGTGAACTCGACGAGGACCACCCCGTCGAGCGACCAGCCGCGGATCGTCTGGGCCACCTGGTCCTCGTTCTCTATCCCCCGCAGCAGCACGTGGTAGCCACGGTGGCGCAGATGGGTCTCCATGCCCCCGACGACGGCGACGGTGTGCGGGCTGACCAGCAGGCTGTTGTTCTCCCCCACCGGCACGAGCGCCCCGACGATGTGCGAGCTGTTCGCCGCGAGGCTGCGGGCCGGGATGTTGGGCACATAGCCGAGCCGGGCGGCGATCGCGAGCACGCGCTCGATCGTCGCGGGCGAGACCCGGGCGCTCTTGCCGTTCATGACGTTCGAGACGGTCATCACGCTGACGCCGGCCTCGTCCGCGATGTCGCTGAGTCGTGCGGTCACGCGATCCTCCCCCGTCGGCGTCCGGCTCTCGCCGCATCCTAGGTCGCCCTTGACCGGACGGTCGGCACCCCCGTACCGTCTTGCGAAGTTTACCGCTAAACCTTCCCGGCTCCAGCCGGTCCGAGACCGCGGTGAACGGTGCGCATCCCGGTCGAAGGAGATCTCATGCCGCGCAGAACATCCACAGCCACCCGCACGTACCCGGCCTGGCGCAGAAGCCTCGCCCTGCTGGCGGCCGTCGCCGTCGCCGGCACCGCCCTCGTGGCCGCGAGCGCGGCCCCGGCCGGTGCCGCGACCGCCCGCTACCAGGCCGAGCAGGCCGCCCTGGCGGGTGGCGCGGTAGTGGCCACCGAGCACACCGGCTACACCGGCACCGGGTTCGTCGGCGGCTACACCGACGGCAACAAGGGCACCGCGACGACGACGTTCGCGGTGACTGCGGCGACGTCGGGCCCGCACACGCTGGGCCTGCGGTACGCCAACGGCACCGGCTCGGCCAAGACCCTCACCCTCCTGGTGGACGGCGCCGCCCAGCAGGTCACGCTCCAGCCGACGGCGAGCTGGAGCACCTGGGCGACCCAGAACGCCGTCGTCGCGCTGTCCACCGGCAGCCACTCGGTCGCGTACCGGTTCGGCAGCGCCGACTCCGGTAACGTGAACCTCGACAGCCTGGACGTCACCGACTCGGGTGGCACGAGCGGCGCCGACTACGGGCCGGGGCCGACGTTCGAGGCGGAGTCGGCCACCCTGGCCGGCGGTGCGACGGTCTCGACCGAGCACGCCGGGTACTCCGGCGCCGGGTTCGTCGGGGGCTACACCGACGCCAACGCCGGTTCGGCGTCGACCACCTTCAAGGTGCAGGTCACCGCGGCGGGCTCGAAGGACCTGACCTTCCGCTACGCGAACGGCACCGGCTCGGCCCGCACGCTGTCGCTGTACGACGGCGGCACCCGGCTCACCCAGCTCTCCCTGCCCGCGACCGCGGGCTGGGACCAGTGGGCCGCCGTCACGCACACCGCGACCCTGACCGCGGGCAACCACGACATCAGACTCGCCTACGACTCCGGCGACAACGGCAACGCGAACATCGACCGGCTCGACGTCACCGCGAACGTGCCCCCGCAGCCCGCGGGGCCGGGCGAGGCCGAGAGCGCCTACCGCTCCGGCGGCGCCGCCGTGGCCAGCTCGACCGGCGGCTTCACCGGGGCCGGCTACGTCGGCGGCTTCACCAGCGCGGGCGCGCGCCTCCTGCGTACGGTCCGGGCCGGTGCGGCCGGCACCGCGACCGCCACCATCACCTTTGCCACTCCCGGCGGGGCGCGCACGCTCGACCTGCTGGTCAACGGCCGCGTCACGGGCCAGGTGGCCTTCCCCTCGGGCAGCGGATGGCGCACGGTCACGTCGAACGTCCCGGTGCGGGCCGGCGTCAACACGGTGGGCGTCCGGGCCGCGGGCACCGGCGCCGACGTGCTGATCGACAGTCTCGTGGTCGCCGGCGAGACCGGTCTGGCCGCGCGTGGTGCGTCCGCGGCGTACCAGCAGTACGAGGCCGAGGCGGGGACGACGAACGGCACCAGGCTGGCGCCGTCGCGCACCTACGGGACGGTGCAGGCGGAGTCGAGCGGCCGCAGCGCCGTGCGGCTGGACGCGGTCGGCGAGAACGTGAACGTCGCGCTCATCGCCCCCGCGAGCGGGCTCGTCGTGCGCTACTCGATCCCCGACAACGCGACCGGCACCGGCCTGACCTCGCCCCTCGCGGTCTACGCCGACGGCGCGAAGCTGAAGGACGTCACGCTGAGCTCGGCCCACAGCTGGGTCTACGGGGCGTACCCGTTCTACAACGACCCGACGCTCGGCGCCGCCCACCGGTTCTACGACGAGCTGCGGTTCGACATCCCCGAGCAGCCGGCGGGGACGGTGATCACGCTGCAGAAGGACTCCGGCGCCGTCTCGCACATCGACGTCGACCTCGTCGAGGCCGAGCGGATTGCGCCCGCACTCACCGCGCCCGCCGGCGCGGTGTCGATCACGGCGCACGGCGCCACCCCTGGGGGTGGTGACGACACGGCGGCCATCACGGCGGCAGTGGCCGCCGCCCGCGCGGCAGGCGTGCCGGTCTGGATCCCCGCGGGCACCTTCCACGTGAACAACGCGATCCAGGTGTCGGGCGTGGCGATCTTCGGCGCGGGCCCGTGGCACTCGGTCGTCGCGGGCACCGGCCGGGCCGGCGGCTTCTACGCGACCGGCGGCGGCGTCACCATCGCCGACGTCGCGATCCTCGGATCGGCCACCGTGCGCGACGATGCGAACGGTCAGGCCGCGATCGAGGGCGACTTCACGGGCGAGACGCTGCTGCAGAACATCTGGATGCAGCACACCAAGGTGGGGCTCTGGGTGCGGCCGGGCTCCCGGGACGTGCTCGCGGTCGGCCTGCGCGTCCGCGACACGTACGCCGACGGCGTGAACCTCCGTTCGGGCGTGACCAACACGCAGGTGACCCAGTCGACGTTCCGGAACACCGGCGACGACTCGCTGGCGATGTGGTCGGACGGCGCCGCCGTGAGCGGCAGCGTGTTCTCGTTCAACACGGTCCAGGCGCCGGCGCTGGCCAACGGCCTGGCGGTGTACGGCGGCGGAGGGGGCAACCGCGTCGAGGACAACCTCGTGGCCGACACCGTCAACGCTGCGGCCGGGATCGCAATCAGCACCCGGTTCGGGGTGCCGTTCACTGGCACGACGACGGTGCAGCGCAACACGCTCACCCGGACCGGCAGCCGCGAGCCCAACTGGCCGGCCGAGCTCGGCGCGCTGTGGATCTACGCCGACGTGCACGCCATCGACGCGCCCATAGTGGTGCGCGACATCACCATCGAGGACAGCACCTACGCGGGCGTCCTCATGTCGTGGCAGAAGTCGATCCAGCAGGTCAGCTTCGACCGGGTCGCCGTCACCGGCTCGGGCACCTACGGCATCGAGCTCCACGCGGCGGGGAGCGCGACGTTCGCGAACACGACTGTGTCAGGCTCGGGAACGGCGGGGCTGCTCAACGACATGGGCTTCGTCCTCAACCGCCTGGGCGGTAACTCGGGGTTCTAGTCCGCGGCCTGCGACCGCGGGTCTGCCCCGTCCGCCGATCCGGCCGAACCGCAACCTGCTTGTCCGCTGACCCGCCTAACCGCAGGTTGGTGGTCCGCCGGCCCGCCGAACCGCAGGTTCGTCGTCCGCCAGCCCGCCGAACCGCAAGTTCGTGGTCCACCAGCCCGCCGAACCGCAAGTTCGTCGTCCGCCAGCCCGCCGAACCGCAAGTTCGTGGTCCGCCAGCCCGCCGAACCGCAAATTCGTGGTCCGCCAGCCCGCCGAACCGCAACCTGCGGGTCCACCAGTTCGCCGAACCGAAGCGACACGCCGAATTCTCGCGGTGCGCCGGCGTGTCGTTTCGGTTCGGCGAAGGGGCGCGCGATCAACCTGCGGTTCGAGGCAACCTCGTGTTCATCCCGACCCGGCACGCTGGTCCGATGACGTCTCGCCGACTCCTCCCGACGCGGCTCCGCCCGGCACAACCAGCACGCACACCACACCCGGCCCACCCGGCGGACACACCACACCCGGCCCACCCCGCGAACACACCACACCCGGCCGACCCGGCCCACCTGGCGCGCCCGGCACGCCCGGCCCACCCGGGTGTGCGCCGCGCCGCCTGGCTCGTGACCGCCGGCCTCGTCGTCGGACTCGTGACTGCCTGCTCGACGCCGCCGCCGTCGGGTGCCGTCCCCGCCAGGCCGGCGGGCGTGGAGGCCCCGGACGAGTACGCGTTCGGGGACGACGTGGCGGCCCGTGACCTGCGCGCCTGGGGACCCGTCTACGACGCGCTCGTCGAGGAGGTCGACGAGGAGCGGCTGCGTAACCTCCCGCTCGTCCTGGACGCCGACGTCGACGTGGCGGAGGTGCGTGACGCCTACCAGAGCGAGCTCGTGGGCGTCCGTGGGTGGGACGCGATGCCGGAGCAGCCGACGGTGGACGACGCGTGGGCACAAGGCTGGACCAGCCCCGACGGGCAGGACGCGCTCGTGCTGGTCGGCCTCGAACCCCGGTCGGGGGAGACGCACGTGCCGCTGACCGTCCTGACGACGCTGCCCGACGAGGGGGCCGCCTGAGGAACCCGGATCCGGACCGGACGCCGGACCGGACCCCGACCCCGACCCGGGCCCGGGCCCAGCTCTTGGCCCAGCCACGCCGGGCTTGGCCCAGCCACGCCGGGCTTGACCCAGCCACGCCCGACTCGACCCACCCACGCCGGGTTCGACCCAGCCCCGCCCGACTCAGCTCAGCCCCGCCCGACTCGACCCAGCCCCGCCCGACACGACCCAGCCCCGCCCGACTCAGGTCAGTGCGTAGCCGCCGGCGGCAGGTCGCGGCCGATCAGCCGCACGATCGCTACCTCGGTGGCCGCAGCCATGTCGACCGAGCCGGGCTCCAGCAGCCACTGGAGCTGCAGGCCGTCCATGGTCGCGATGATCACCCGGGCGGTCGTCCCGGTGTCGACGTCCGCCGCCACCTCCCCCGCGGCCTGTGCTTCGTCGAGCGCCTCGACGACGAGGACGCGCAGCCCTTGGTAGCGGTCGCGGAACCAGTCCTGCGCGGGGTGTTTCGCGGTCACGCTCTCCGCCGCGAGCACGGTGTAGAGCCGCACGATCCCCTCGCGCCCGGTGTTGCGCCGTGTCGTCTCGACCAGGTGGCGCAGGAATGCCAGGCCGCGGGGTCGCTCGCTGCCGAGCTCCTCGATGTCCGTCGAGTCCCGCAGGTCGAGCACGCCGGTGAGCAGGCCCGCCTTGGACGAGAAGTAGTGCAGCACGCCGGCCTGGGTCAGCCCGACCCGGTCCGCGATCTCGGCCAACGACGCGCTCTGGTAGCCGCGTTCCGCGAACGTCTCCATGGCGATGCGCAGGATCTCCGCGCGGCGCTCCGCGGGAGGACGCCGGACCCTGGGTCCCCCGGCTACACGTGTCATCCGAGCGAGTCTACGGACCCGTCCGGCGCGGCCCGCACGACGGTCCGCACGGCAGTCCGCCCAGCCGCCCGCACCCCCGGCGTCGTCCTACGGGTATCCACTACCTACCGAGCACTTGGTAAGTAGGGGTACGCTCGGCCGCAAAACCCACCCATCGAGGGAGTCGCAATGACGCGTACCACCCGCACCGGGTCCGTCCGGCTGTCGCTCGCCACGCTGAGCATCCTGGCCGTTGGCGCCGCCGGGATCGGTCCGGCCGCCGGACCGGCCGCCGCCGCTCCGACCAGTGCCCACGTCTGGGTCACCACCGCCGACAGCAGCCGCAAGCTGGCCGACGGCGGAGACGTGCCCTTCAACACCAGCCCGCAGGCGGTCGACATCCGCGTGGACCCGGGCCAGGTCGCCCAGCGCTTCACCGGCGCAGGCGCCTCCGTCACCGAGGCGTCGGCCTCGCTCATCAACGACCTGCCCGCGGCGACCCGCGACAGCCTGTTGCGGTCGCTGTTCTCGCGCGCGGGCGACGGCATAGGCCTGAACTACCTGCGCCAGCCGCTCGGCAGCACCGACTTCAACTCGGGCGGCTTCTACACCTACGAGGACACGCAGGGTCAGTTCAGCATCGCCCGTGACCAGCAGGAGATCCTGCCCGTCCTGCGGCAGGCGGTAGCGATCAACCCCGGTATCCGCTTCATGGGCAGCCCGTGGTCCCCGCCGGCCTGGATGAAGACCGGCGGCTCGCTGAACGGCGGCAGCCTGCGCGCCGAGAACTACGACGAGTACGCCGACTACCTGGTCCGGACGATCCAGGCGTACGCGCAGCAGGGTGTGACGCTCAGCGACCTCACGGTCCAGAACGAGCCGCTCTTCGCCACGAGCTACCCTTCGATGAGCATGTCGGCGGCCGAGCAGGCGGAGTTCTTCCGGGTGCTCGACGCCCGGCTGACCAGCGCCGGCCTGGGCACCCAGATCTTCGCCTACGACCACAACTGGGACCGGCCCGACTACCCGCTGGAGGTCTTCAACGGCACCCAGGGCATCTCCCGCGTCGTCGGCGCCGCCTTCCACTGCTACGGCGGCTCCCCTGAGGCGCAGGCCCAGGTCGTGGCGGCCGGCAAGCGCGTCTACTTCACCGAGTGCTCCGGCACGGACAGCGACAATGCGGCGAACACCTTCGGCGACACGCTCGTCTGGCACGCGGAGAACCTCGTGGTGCGCAACATGCGCAACGGCGGCGAGACGGTCATCAACTGGAACCTCGCGCTCGACCAGAACGGCGGACCGCACCAGGGCCACTGCACCACCCGCTGCAACGGCGTCGTCGAGATCGCCGGGAGCACGGTCACCCGCAACGCGGAGTTCTACGTGCTGGGCCACCTCAGCAAGTTCGTCGACGCCGGCGCCCGCCGCATCGGCTCGACCAGCGAGGCGTCCGGCGGGCTCCAGAACGTCGTCTTCCAGAACCCGGACGGCACCCGCGTCGCGTTCGTCGTGAACGCCTCGTCCGGGAGCCGGACGTTCTCGATCACCGACGAGGGCCGCTCCCTCACCCACACCCTGCCCGGCCGGGCCGTCGCCACGTACACGTGGGACCCGCAGTCGACCACTACCCCCGCCGACCCGGACCCGGCCTCCTGGTACCAGGTCGTCTCGTCGGCGAGCGGCAAGTGCCTCGACGCCGTCGGCTGGGGCACCACCGACGGCACCGGCCTGCAGCAGTGGACCTGCGGCGACGCCGGCCAGGCCAACCAGCGCTGGCGCTTCACCCCCACCACTGACGGCTACTACCAGGTGCTCAACCAGCACGCCGGCAAGGTCTGGGACGTCGACGGCGGCCCGGGCGCCGTCGCCAACGGGGCCGCCGTCCACCTCTGGTCCTACGTGGGCGGCGCCAACCAGCAGTGGCGCCCGACGGCGACGAGCGGCGCGCTGAGCTTCACCGCCCGGCACAGCGGGTCGTGCCTGACGCTCGGCTCGGCAATCGGAGCCAACGGGACCCGGCTCACCCAGCAGCCGTGCACCGGCGCGGCCACGCAGACCTTCCGGCTCGCCCGGGTCGGCTGACCCCTGCCAGTGAGCCCCTGGCAGGGGTCAGGGGCTCACTGCGGCGCGTCCGACAGCGGGACGGCCGCCGGCCGGTCGCACCTGCTCTCGACGGTGACCGTCGTGCCGCTGTCGGCAGCCGCGAGGAGCGCCGTCATGATGTCGAGCACGTGGTACGCGACGTCGCCGTTCGCCCGTGCGGTCTCCCCCGCCGGGGTGACCGCGAGGTCGGCGACGCCGTACCCGCGCCCCGCGTCTCGGTACCCGGCGCTCGGGGCGAGCGTCTGCCACTCCCCGCCCAGCTCGTGCAGCCGCACGTCGCCGTCGAACCCGTTCGGATCGGGCACCACCAGCGATCCCGTCCGGCCGTGGACCTCGATGTTCGAGGCCCGGGTGGCGACGGAGTCGAAGCTCATCACGAGGGTCGACAACGCACCGGACTCGTGCCGCAGCACCCCCGTCACGTGCGTGTCGACGTCGACCGGGATGACCTCCCCCGCCCGCGGACCGGACCCGATCACGCGCGTCGCCCGGGTGTGGCTCGCGGCTCCGACGACCGACGCGACCGGGCCGAGCAGGGTGACCAGCGCGGTCACGTAGTACGGGCCCATGTCCAGCAGCGGGCCGCCGCCCGGCTGGTAGTAGAAGTCGGGGTTCGGGTGCCAGCGCTCGTGACCGGGTGTCATCATCGTCGCGGTCGCCGCGATCGGCTCCCCGATCGCGCCGTCGTCGATCGCCTTCCGCGCCGTCTGCACGCCCGTGCCGAGCACGGTGTCCGGCGCGCAGCCCACCCGCACCCCGGCCGCACGGCCCGCCTCGACCACGGCCCGGGCGTCCTCGAGCGTGGCCGCGAGCGGCTTCTCGCCGTACACGGCCTTGCCCGCGGCGATCGCCTGCAGGGCGATCTCGGCGTGGGCGGCCGGGATCGTCAGGTTCAGCACCAGATCGACCTCGTCGTCCGTGATCAGCTCGTCGACCGTCAGCGCGCGCACGCCCTGCTCCGCGGCGACCGACGCCGCCCGGGCCGCGTCGAGGTCGGCGACCGCGACGAGCCGGACTGCCTCCAGCCGCTCGAACGTCGACAGGTACTGGCCGGAGATCGCCCCGACACCGACGATCCCGACTCTCAGCGGCTGGCCCACAGGATGCCCCTCTCGACGATGGTGCGAACGTTCGGGTTGCTGACGGTGGCGAGGTCGTGGCCCGGCGTCGCGACGAAGACGCGGCCCTCGCCCCACAGGCGGGTCCAGACCGCCGGGCACGTGACCGGCCGGTGCCAGGGCTGGAAGTCGGGCGCGGCGAGCGTCGTGGTCGCGAGCACGTCGTTGTAGTCGTCCGAGAGCACCCAGTACTGCTCGGTCGTCAGCTCGAAGTCGGTGATCCCGGCGACGATCGGGTGGTCGGCCTGCTCGGGCACGATGTCGATCGTGTGCCGCACGAAGTTGTCGGTGGCGTCGCCCGCCAGCTCGTCGGGCGCCGCCTTCGCGGGGTGCGTGGCGAACTGCCCGCCGATCAGCTGCAGGTAGTCCGAGCTGTTCCGGTACGAGTCGGCGATGCCGCCGTGCCATCCCGCGAGGCCCGCGCCACCCCGCACCGCGGCGATGAGCCCGCGCAGCTCGTCGCCGGCGATCGTGTTCATCGTGTTGGTCTGGATGACGACGTCGACGCCGGCCATGTACTCGGGGTCCGTGTAGACGGTCGTCTCGTCCTCGATGCGCACGTCGTACCCGTGCTCGCCCAGGAACGGGAGGAACGAGTCGGTGGTCTCGACGGGCTGGTGTCCGTCCCATCCTCCGCGCACGATCAGCGCTTGCTTCGTCTTCGAAGTTGTCATGTCCTGCTCTCCCAGAGTTGCGCAACATACTGGCAACTGCGACGTTGCTTCCCTTTGATACATGACGGGTCGCGAGAGTTCAAGGCCCAAATAGTTGCGCAACTTCTGGCGCTCCGGCTAGCGTCGCCCGCATGCCGAACACACGCCGGACCACGCTGGCGGACGTCGCGAGAGCGGCGGGCACGACGGTGCCCACCGTCTCGAAGGTCCTGAGCGGCCGGTCGGACGTCTCCACCGAGACCCGTGCGCGCGTGATGCGGATCGTCGCGGAGCTCGGGTACCGCGGCCGGTCCGGGCGTGACGCGCCGGCGCGCGGCGGGCGGTCCCCGTTCGTCGACCTCGTGCTCAGCGGCGTCGAGGGCAACTGGGCGAACCGCGCGCTCAGCGGCGTCGAGCGCGCCGCCGAGGGGGCCGGCGTCGACATCGTCGTCTCCGTGGCCCGGCCGCCCGACGACGCCTGGCTCACCCGGCTGCTCGCCCGCCGGCTGCGCGGCGCCGTGCTCGCGCTGGTCGACACCACGAGCGAACAGCTCGCGACGCTGGCCGCCGCCCACGTGCCGATAGTGCTGCTCGACCCCGTCACCCAGCCGCCGAGCACCGTCGCCAGCGTGGGGGCCGCGAACTGGGCCGGCGGGCGGGCGGCGGCGGAGCACCTCCTCGCGCTCGGCCACCGGCACCTCGCCGTGCTCGCCGGACGCCGCACGCATCTCTACAGCCAGGCCCGGGTCGACGGGTTCCGGTCCGCCGTCACGCAGGCCGGCCTCGAGCTGCCGGACAGCCGGGTCGCGCACACCGGCTGGAACCGCGCGGGCGCCGCCGAGCTGGCGACGGAGCTGCTGCGGGCCACCCCGGTGCCGACCGCGGTCTTCGCCTGTTCCGACACCATCGCGCTCGGTGTGTACGACGCCGCGACCGCTCTCGGCCTCCGGATCCCCGACGACGTGAGCGTGGTCGGCTTCGACGACCTGCCGGAGGCGCAGTGGGTCAGCCCCGCGCTGACCACCGTGCACCAGCCCATCGCGGAGATGGGCGCGGCCGCGCTGCGGATGCTGCTGCGGATCAGCGCCGACCCGCCCCGCGAGGCGCCGCGTGAGGAGCTCGCCACGCGGCTCGTCGTCCGCGGGTCGACGGCGGCCGCTGCCGCCGTCGACCGGGACGAGGGCCGGAGCTAGGCCGTCACGGCCTCCGTGCACCGGGACGAGGGCCGGAGCTCGGAGCTAGGCCGTCGCTGCCTCCGTGCACCGGGACGAGGGCCGGATCTCGGAGCCAGGCCGTCGCTACCTTGGCCCGCCGTCGGGTCGGCGCGGGGCGTCGACGGGCGCCAGCCGGACGAGCGGGTCCGGGCTGTGCACGCCGCGCGGCCGGTAGCCCAGGGCATCGGAGAGGCCGAGGTAGTCGGCCAGGTGCCAGACGATGCTCAGCCACATCTCGGTGCCCTGGAGCCCGGCGACGCCGTCGGGCCCGGCGCTGTGGGGGGCGAAGGCGAAGCCCTCGCCGTCCGACCAGTTCCGGAGCGCTTGCCGCAGCTGGCCCTGGGCCCAGGCCGCGCCCTCGGTCCGGCGGTGCCCGGACTGCTTGGCGGCCAGCCACAGGGGATGGACGACGTCGAGGACGTTGCAGGCGGTGTATCCCTCCGGCGTGCCGAGGTGCAGATCGCTCGCGTGCTCCAGCACCGTGTCGATAGCTGCCTCGGGATAGGGCAGCGGCAGCCCGAGCTGGGCGTACGAGCCGCGGGTCAGCCGGTAGAACCCGTTCACGGCCTGCAGCCAGCGCGGCGCGGGCGCGGGCTCCGGTGCGCCCCACAGGCCCGTCTCGGGGTTCGCCCGGGCGGACAGCCAGCCCATCAGCCCGTACAGCGGGCCGACGCCGCTGTCGCCGAGCTCCGCGGAGAAGTCGGCGATGTTGAGCGCGCACGCGGTGGCGAGCGAGTCGACGGCGGCGCCGCTCCCCCAGGCCTGGGCGCCCCAGTCGCGCGCTTCGAGAGAGGCGATGACCTCGCGGTCGCTCAGCTCGTGCACCGCGCGGACGGGATACGGGAGCCGCCCGCCGAGCAGCCGGACCGCGTAGCCGACGCTGAGGATGTGATAGCTCGCGCTGCCGTCCGCGGAGGCCGGCGGCTCGTCCGACGTCGGCGGTTGCGTCAGGCCGTGGTCGGAGATGTCGCCCGCCGGGATGAGCCCGGTCGCCGGGTCCTGCCGGGCGGTTAGCCGCCGGATCAGGTCCGCGGCGTCGAATCCTGGTGGTGGGGTGCCGAGCAGGAGATCGGCGATCTCGACGGCGTCCGCCCACGGGCGGATGGCCGGCTCTCGCTCTCCCGCGGACGCCGACGGACGGTCGACGAACCGGCCGTCCTCGTAGCAGCGGGCCAGCAGGTCGCCGGCCTGTTCGCGGGCTCTCGCCGCGAAGGCCTGGAGCTCTGCCGCAAGATCGTGTTCCCGGGTGGCCTCGGTCTCCGCGCCGTGGTCACGCTCGGCGCGCCGGTCGCGGATGACGCGCGCCGGGTTGCCCGCGACGACGGCCCAGGCGGGCACGTCCTTCGTGACGACGGCTGCAGCGCCGATGATGACGTGGTCGCCGACCGTGACCCCATCGAGGATCGTGGCGTTCGAGCCGATCCACACGTCGTCCCCGAGCGTGATGCCCTTGCTCCAGGTGCCCTGCTCGTGGATCGGCAGGTCGTTGGCCATCCGGTGGTTGAAGCCGAGGATCGAGCTGTGCGCGCCGATCCGGACGCCGTCTCCCATCCGGATCTCGCCGCGGACCACGGCGTAGGGGTTGATCGAGCAGTCCGCGCCGATCGTCAGGTCGCCCGTGACGTAGGCGAGGGCGCCGATGTAGCTGCGATCGCCGATGGTGAGCCGGTCGCAGAAGACCGCTGCGTTCTGGGCGACGAAGACGCCGTCGCCGAACTGCGCCCCGTGCGCGGCCAGCTCTCCCTGACGGATCGCCTGCGCCTCGGCCTCCGGGGACGTCGGGTCGTACTCCCAGGGAAAGTAGTCGATGCGTCGGACGCCGTCGGCCGGTGAGTGATGCACGGCGTCAACCCTATCTGCGTGGTCTGCACCGAGGTGCGGACAATCCGACGACCGGTCTCGTCCCGGACGCATCAGGAAATGACTACACCCGCCGAGTAGGTTGCTGACAGTAGACAACGTCTACTCTCGGCAACTGGACCGACGCCGACGACCACGCCCCGCGCGGCAACCTGTGATCTGCGGCAGGGGTGGTGGTTCGCACAGCCCGTGGTCGGGCACGAGGCCGGAGGTGGGGTAGTATTTCCGTCGGCCCCAAGGGGCCAAAACCGGTAGTGTCGAGCATGCTCGGAACACCGCGGGCTGTGGCGCAGCTTGGTAGCGCACCTGACTGGGGGTCAGGGGGTCGCAGGTTCAAATCCTGTCAGCCCGACAGTGTGATGTCGCAGGACATCGGAATGGCCTGAACCTACGGATCGTAGGTTCAGGCCATTCGTCATTTCCGGGTTGGTCCGGGTGGGCGGCCTGTGCCCTGGTAGATCCGGGTGGGGTCGAGGACGAGCTCGCGCAGGATCTCGCCGGTGGCGGCGTCGATGATCTGGATGTTGAGGTCTTCGGCCAGGATCAGGACGTAGGTTCCGGCGTAGGTTCGTCCGATCTCGATGTGGTGCAGGCGGGTCTCACTGTCAGAGGGGCGCCGTACGGTTGCGACATGGCAGGCGCGCGAACCTACACCGACGAGCATCTTGTGAGCGCTGTCGCCACATCGAAGAGCTGGCGAGGAGTGCTGCGTGAGTTGGGGCTCGTCACATCCTCATCCGGAACTATGAGATCGGTGCGTGCTGAGGCAGATCGTCTTGGTCTGGACTACACGCATTTTGTCGGGCAGCGCCGTTGGACCGACGCCGAAATTCGCGCTGCTGTCGCCGAAGCGGACTCGTGGACCGCAGTGGCCACGCGCCTGGGCGTTGAGAGCGACGCCGGCGTCGCCCTGATCAAGGGGCATGCCGCGCGAATCTGCGCGGATACGACACATCTCCCGACGACGAGTCGGGCTTCGGACGCCAGCAGAATGGCACCGACGCTCGCTCATCTCGATCATGCGGGTCCTGCCCTCGCGGCCGCGTGGTTCATGTTGTGCGGCAACGATGTCTCGTGGCCGCTTGAGCCCAGCAGATACGATCTACTCGTCTCCACGGTTACGGGCATCCGCCGTGTGCAGGTGAAGACAACGAGGACTCGCGCCGGCGACAGCTGGAAGGTATATCTCTCGACCACGCGGGGTGAGCGCCGAACGTACGACCCCGACGAGATCGATGACTTCTTTATTATCGACGGAGACCTCAATTACTACTTGATCCCGGTTGCTGTCGTGGGCGGCCTCCATGCGATACACCTCAATGCGTACGGACGATATCGCCAGGTCTCTGTGATCTGAGTGGAGGCAGGCCCCGCTGCGAGCCGTATGGGACGGGGTGCGCCGGGTGGCCCGGCGCACCCCGGGGATGGTTTCTCTTCCGCTGCGGCGATGTGCCCGGCATGGGCGAGCGTGCCATCGATGTCGAGCGCCACCAGGTGTGCTGTTCCAGCCGCCGACGGCGACGCGGTCTTCACGATCACGGTCTTCTCCCGTGGGTGCGGGTCATGGAGTGCCCGGCGGCGAGGTGGGATCGACGTCGAGCATGACCACTCTCGCCCCGGCCCAGGGGACGTCGTCACCGCATTCTCAGGGAATCTGGGGACACTTCGAGTACCCGCACGACGTCGACCGACCGGAGCACCGCGATATGGTGCCTATCGCAGCGGCGCCTCGGCGCCGCGACCCGCGTTGCTGGGCCCGCGTCGCACACCTCCACCAGCAAGCCAGGGATCCACCGTGACGAGCTACCTCGATCGTCGACACCACCGCGCCCGCCTCGTCCGTGACGTCATCCGCGCGAAGATCATCGCGGGTACCTGGGGGCGTTCCCTGCCCGCCGAGGACGAGCTGGAGGCACAGTTCGGAGTCGGCCGGAATGTCGTACGCGAGGCGCTCGCCCTGCTCGTGCACGAGAACCTGCTGCGCCGCATCCCGGGGCAGGGCACCCAGCCAACCACGCACGTCCTGCTGCACCAGCTCAACTCTCTGCGCGCGATCGGTGAGGACGGCGAGACGAACCTGACCGAACGTCTCGTCTTCTACCGCCTCATCGACTGGAGCGAGCTCGACCCGACGCCGGCCGTCGCCGAGCAGCTCGAGCTCGAGCCCGGCGAGCGCGTCATCCGCTGGGAGCGGTTGACGATGGGACCGGAGCCGCTCGTGCTCTGGTCGTCATTCCTGCGCACGGACCTGGGGCTGAGGCGCCCTCCCGTCGACTCGCCGAGCCTGGGCGGCGGGACCTTCGCCTACCTCGAGTCCTTCGGCCACGAGCTCGGCGAGGCGGTCGTGACGACCGGGGCGGCGCGAGCGGACGCCGGGGTCGCGGAGCTGTTGCGTCTCGAGGTCGGCGATCCGACGATGCTGCAGCATCGCAAGACCTACCGGTCCGACGGCACGCTGGTCGAGATCGCCACCGGCTACTACCGCTCCGACCAGATCCACATCGTCAACCACTTCCAGCGCAGGCCGTTCCTCGACGGTCGGGCCGGCGACGGTCGGGCGAGCGACGGTCAGGCGAGCGACGGTCGCCGCTGATGCCAGTCGGTCTGCGACTGCAGCGCGGCGCCGAGCCGCAGCACCCCTGCCTCGTCGTCGGGCGCGCCGATCACCTGCAGCCCGATGGGCAGGCCGTCGGCGTCGAACCCGATGGGCAGGCTCATCGCCGGTAGACCGGGCACGCTCGCGAGCGCAGTGAAGCGCATCAGGCTGGTCAGGACATCGCGTTCGGCGCTGTCGATGGTGATGGTCGTCTGCCCGACGCCGGGAGCGGTGAACGGCAACGTCGGGGTGAGCAGCACGTCGACCTGGTCGAACGCGTCCGAGAACTGCCGTCGCACGTGGGCGCGGTACCGCTGCGCCTGTACGTAGTCGACCGCCGGGATGACGAGCCCGGCTTCGAGGTTGGCGCGGACGTCGGCGCCGTAGTCGCCCGGGCGGCTTCGCAGCCAGGGCGCGTGGTGGGCGCTCGGCTCGACGGCGTCGACGATGACCAGAGCGTCGACGACGGCTTCCAGGTCGAGGATCTCGATCTCGCGCACGCTCGCCCCGAGCCGTTCCAGCAGCGCGAGGGTGCTGTCGAAGGCGTCGAGCACGGCGGGCTGCAGCTGGACCCGGCTGACGCCGGAGATGACGCCGATCCGCGCGCCCCGCAGCCCGCGGTCCTCCATCGCGGCCAGGCTGTTGGTCGGGTGGCCGTAGGACTGCGGGTCGCGGGCGTCGCGCCCACTCATGGCGTCCAGCAGCACGGCGCAGTCCTGTGCGCTGCCCGCCAGCGGCCCGACGGTGTCGAGCGACCAGGCCAGCGGGTAGACGCCGGCGTTGCTGACCCGGCCGATGCCCGGTCGGATGCCCGTGACGCCGTTCATCGAGGCCGGCAGCCGCACCGAACCACCGGTGTCGGTGCCGAGCGCCGCGAACACAGTGCGTGCCGCGACTGCCGCACCCGAGCCGCCGCTCGAACCCGCGGGGCTCCGGCTCAGGTCCCAGGGATTGCGGGTCCTGCCGAAGTGCGGGTTGTCGGTCGTGCCACCCCAGGCGAACTCGTGCAGGTTCGTCGTCCCGACGATGATGGCGCCCTGCTTACGCAGGCGTGCCACCACCGTCGCGTCCTCCTCCGAGAAGTTGCCCTGCAGGATGCGGCTGCCCGCCGCAGTCAGCGTGCCCTCGACGTCGACGTTGTCCTTCACCGCGATCGGCACGCCGTGCAGCGGGCCGAGGTCGATCCCGTTGCCGAGCAACGTCTGGTGCGCCTGCGCGATCTTCAGCGCGCGATCGGCGTAGACGTCTACGTACGCCGCCAGCTCGGTGGTCTCCTCGATCCGCGTGAGGGAGGCCGACACCACGTCGACGACGCTGTACTCGCGTCGGCGCAGCCCCGCGGCGACCTCGGCGACGGACAGGTCGAGCAGCCCCCGCATCAGCGGTCCTCGCCCTGCACGACGGTGATCGGCGGCTCGCCGGCCGGGATCACGCGCTCCGCCACGGCGCGCACCCGGGCGGCTCGCGCGAGCCAGTCCTGCGCCAGCACGACCGTCGCCGTCTCGGCGTCGCCGCCGTCGAGGTGCACGCCGTGCTCACGCAACAGTCCTCTTACCTGCTGTGCATCCATCGTCTACACCCTTCCTGGCAGGCGGGTGCCGGCACGGGCTCGCCGTGCCGGCACCCGATGCTCATTCCGTCCCGGCTTCGTCGGCCTCGACGGCCGCCTGCTCGGCGAGCTCGGTGTTCACGTTCGTCTCGTAGCTCGTCGCGTCCGAGGGGTAGGCCTCGACGTTGTCCGCGTACAGGGCGATCTCCAGGTTGTTGTCCCAGGACTCGGGCGTGACGAGCACCGTCTCGGGGTAGCCCCTCGCCTCGATCTCGCGGTTGACGGAGGTCGCGATCACGTCCTCGTCGAGGTCGCTGAAGTACTGCTGGGCGATCTCGATCGCCCGCTCGGGGTCGGCGTAGATGGAGCGGCTCGCGCGCTCGAACGCTGTCACGACACCCTGCGCCGCCTCCGGGTTCTCGTCGATGTACGCCTGCGTCGTGGTGAGGCTCGAGAAGGCGAAGGGTGACCAGTCCTCGTTGGCCGAGAACGAGTACACGCTCGTCAGCCCGATCGCCTCACCCTGCGCGACCTGCGGGTCGACGGCGAGCGCGTAGTCCGCCTGCCCTGACTCGACGGCCGCCAGCTCGTTGCCGATCGCGACGTTGACGATCTCGACGTCGATGTCGTTCTGCTGCGCGAGGTAGGTCATGAACGCCCAGGTCGTGTCCGGCTCGGGGCTCGTCACCACCCGCTTGCCGTCGAGGAAGGACAGGTCCTCCTGCAGGTCGGTGTCGTCCTTGCCGATGATGAAGACGGTCGGCGCGTTCTGCACCGCGGCGACGACCACGCCCTCGCCGCCCTGCTCGTGCGACTTTGGGACGAACACCGGGTCCTGGATCGAGAAGTCGGCCGAGCCGCCGAGCACCGCGGACCACGACTGGGTACCGCCACCACCGGTGTCGATCGTGACGTCGACGCCCTCGTCCTCGAAGTACCCCTGCTCCTCGGCCACGTACAGCGGCAGATACAGCAGCGACTGGAATGCCTGGTTGATCACTACCTCGTCCGAGCCCGAGCCTGCGATCGCGCTGGTGTCTTGCGAGCTGCAGCCCGCTGCGGCCAGGACGAGGGCGCTGGCCGCGAGCGCAGCGAGACGATGGTTGCTGTGGAGACTCATGTGATTCCTTACTTTTCCCAACGAAGGACGATGTGTTCGATGCCGGAGACGATGAGGGTGAAGACGAGCACCGTGACCATGACGAGGGCGAGGCCGGCGAGCACGATGTTGACGCTGAAGTTCGAGCTGCCGAGCAGGATCATGTGGCCGATGCCAGCGTTGGAGGAGATGTACTCCCCGACGATGGCGCCGACGATCGCGAAGCCCACGTTGAGCTTCAGCGCCTGCACGACCCAGGTCATGGAGGCGGGTACGACGACCCGGCGGAAGGCCGTGCCGCGGTTGCCACCGAAGGAGCGGACGAGGTTGAGTAGGTCCTGATCTGCCATGCGGGCGCCGCGGTAGGAGGTCGTCAGCGAGACGACGACGCAGGAGAAGGCGACGATGACGATCTTGGACTCGAGACCGGTGCCGAACCAGATGATCGTCATGGGCGCGATGGCGAGCACCGGGATGCTGCCGATCGCCGCGATGAAGGGGGCGCTGAGGTCGGCGACGAACTTCGAGTACCACAGCAGCAGGCCGATCACCGAGCCGCCGACAGCGCCGATGACGAAGCCGAGCGCGACCTCCAGCGCGGTGGTGCCGACGTCGAGGACCAGGTCGCCGCTCTGCCAGCGCTCGACGATCACCTGGCCGACGCGGCTCGGGCTGGAGAACAGGAAGGTGTTCACGGCACCGGTGCTCGCACCGATCTCCCATGCCGCGACGAGCGCGACGGCGATGCCGGCCTGCAGGGCGATCAGCAGGGTGCGGTAGCTCATGGCGCGCCGCCTTGCGGCGGTCGAGGGGGCTGCGACGGCAAGGTCGTCTGCGACGTCGAGTGCGGTCATGTCTCCTCCTTTCACGCGGCGAGCGGCGCTCGGCCGATGCTCGTCCAGATGGCTTCGTAGTAGTCGTTGAACTCCGATGCGAGCCGGCGTTGGTCGATCCGCGTGCTGTCGGTCGTGAGCGAGATCGGGATCTCGTTGACGACCTCGCCGGGCCTGGCCTTGAGCACGTAGACGCGGTCGGACAGGGTCACCGCCTCCTCGATGTCGTGGGTGACGAAGACGACGGTCTTTCCCCGCTCTCGCACGGTCTCCAGGAGCTCGCTCTCGAGCTGGATCTTCAGCGGGTAGTCGAGCGCCTTGTAGGCCTCGTCCATGAGGATCACGTCGGGGTCGGTGACGAGGGTCCGCATGAGCGCCGCACGCTGGCGCATGCCGCCGGAGAGCGCCGAGGGGTACTTGTCCTCGTAGCCCTCGAGGTTGTACGCGGCGAAGATCGAACGCGCCCGCTCACGCGCCTCGCGACGTCGCATCCCCTGGATCTCGAGGCCCAGCCCGACGTTGTCGAGGACGGTCAGCCAGGGAAAGAGCAGGTCCTTCTGCAGCACGTACCCGATGTGCGGCGTCGTCGTGCCGGTGACGACCTCGCCGTCGAGGCGGACCTCGCCCCGGCTCGGGGGCAGGAGGCCGGCGACGATGTTGAACAGCGTCGACTTGCCGCACCCGGAGGGGCCGACGATCGTGACGAACTCGTTCTTCTCCGCGCGAAAGCTGACGTCCTTGAGGACCTGCGGGCCGTCCTCCGTGTACCGCTTCGAGATACCTGCAATGTCGAGCACGCTCATGCCGTCCACCTGCCTTCGAGTGCTGAGGTCGGGACGACCGAGCGGCTGATCGCGCCGCCCGCGTCGATCGGGATGTAGTCCTTGAGGAAGTCGTAAGCGATGTAGTCGCGGCTGCGGGCGCGGGCGATGGCGCCCGCGACGTCGATCTCGGCTATCGCGAGCCCCGCCTGCGGCCCGGTGTCGGCGACGATCCGCCCGAGCGGGTCGATGACGCGGCTGTGACCGTGGTACCGCAGGCGCCCGAGCGGACCGACGAGGTTGGCGCCGATGAACCAGCACTGGTTCTCCAGCGCCCGCACCCGGCCGAAGAGCGTGTAGTAGTCGACCATCGGGTCGGTGGCGGGGTCGCATGCCGCGTCCTGGTAGGCCCAGGCGGTCGGCATGACGAGGATCTGCGCGCCGCGCAGCGCGAGCGCCCGCGTGGTCTCGGGGAAGCACTTGTCGTAGCAGATCAGCATCCCGATGCGGCCGAGCTCGGTGTCGAACACCGGAAACTCGTCGCCCGGCCAGTAGACGTGCTTCTCGTCGCCGGGCTGATGCACCTTGCGGTAGCTGCCGACCAGGCCGCTTGGCCCGAGCAGGACGGCGGTGTTGTACAGCACGTGCGAGCTACGGGTGTCGCGTTCGGTCATGCCGAAGATCACGTGCAGGCCGAGCTCGGATGCGAGTGCCACGATGCGCCGCACCGACGGGCCGTCGAGCGGCTCGGCGTGCTCCTGCTGGTAGCCGACGTGGTCGAGGTCGAGCGAGAGCGTGTCGGGCAGATAGCCCTGCAACGCCTGCTCGGGCAGGACGAGCAGATCGACGCCCTGGTCCGCCGCTTCGCGCATCCGCACCTCGAACTGCGCAAGGTTGGCGGCCGGATCCCACTGCACCTCGATGGCCGCGGATGCCACCTTGATCGGCTGGTGTGCCATGAACCCCTCCGTGACGCGATACCGACGCCTTGCCGGCACGATCGAGTCTTGGGGGCTGGTGTTTCTCAGCCGTGCAAGCGCGATTACTCGACGGTTAAGCCAGCTGCGCCCGGCCGGAACACGCCTCTGACCTGCGCTTTTCTTCACCCAGGCGGCCGATGCGCCACCAAGCTGGGCGGCTCGACGGGAGCATGTGGGAGCGTCAGGTCGCTGTGGAGGGAGCTTGCACCAGCCGCATGATTGGATACAATCTGCACGAAACAGAATCCACTGCGCCGTGCGGAGGAGAGCCAATGACCGGCGTCATCGACATCAACATCCCCATACACACCGAGATGCTGCACTGGGGGCGGCGCCCCACCTTCGAGATGGTCGAGCGCATCGCAGATGGCTCTCCCTCGGATGTCTCGCGCTGGCTCATCGGGGCGCACACGGGAACGCATGTTGATGCTCCGGCCCACTTCGTACCGGGCGGCGCGACGGTCGAGCAGATTCCGCTGGAGCATCTGGTGGGCCCGACCCGCGTGCTCGACCTCCGCGGAGTGGCCGAGGAGATCACCGCTGAAGACCTGGAAGCGGCAGGCGCCGAGGGGGCGGCGCGCGTGCTGTTCAAGACCCGTAACTCGACCGAGGCACTCACCAGGAACACGCGGTCCGAGACCTGGGTCGGCCTCGCACCGAGCGGCGCGCAATGGCTCGTCGACCACGACGTCGTCTTCGCCGGCCTGGACTACATGACGATGGAGGCGCCCGCCCACACCGAGGCCTGGCCCACGCACGTCATCCTGTGCGGCGCCGGTGTTGTCATCCTCGAGAACGCCGACCTCGCGCAGGTAGAACCGGGCGACTACCTGATGGTCTGCCAGCCCGTGCCGTTCGAGGGTCGCGAGGCCGCCCCGGCGCCGACCGTGCTGCTGCCACTGCCGGGTTCGACCAGCGGAAAGGGGCCGGAGACGATCGTCCTCGACGGCGGCGGAGCGGACGCATGATCACAATGACGGATCCGGCGACGCATGTCGCGGAGCGGTACGAGCGTGCACGGGCTCGGCCCGAGGCCTGGATCGAGCTGCGCCCGCAAGGAGCCGTGGCAGCGGAGCTTGCCGCGACGCTCGGACGCGCTGCGGCCGGGCAGGAGCTGCCGCTGGCGGGTCTGCTCGTCGCGGTGAAGGGCAACATCGACGTGGCCGGTATCGCCACCACGGCGGCGTGCCCGGCGTACGCGTACCAGCCGGCCCAGGACGCCACGGCCGTCGCGCGGCTGCGTGCGGCCGGCGCCGTCGTGCTCGGCGCCACCAACCTCGACCAGTTCGCCACCGGGCTGGTCGGCACCCGCTCCCCCTACGGCCCCGTGCGCCATGCCACCGACGCGACCTGCATCTCCGGCGGCTCCTCCTCGGGCTCGGCGGTAGCCGTCGCCCTCGGTGTGGCGGACCTCGCCCTCGGCACCGACACCGCGGGGTCGGGGCGGGTGCCCGCGGCCTTCCACGGGCTCTACGGCATCAAGCCCACCAGGGGGACGGTCAGCGCGGCCGGGGTCGTGCCCGCGTGCCGCAGCCTCGACGTCGTCACCGTGATGTCGGCCGACCTGGACGTCGCCGAGGCGGCCCTCGCGGTCATGGCGGGGCCCGACCGGCGAGACCCGCTCAGCCGCGCCGGTGAGGCCGTCACCCTCCCGGCCCGGGCACGCATCGGCGTCCCGTTGCCCGGCCGGCTCGGGGATCTCGCACCCGGCTGGGCCGAGGCCTTCGACGCCGAGACCACCCGCTGGGCGGCGTCCGGGGCCGAGCCCGTCCCGGTCGACATCACCGTGCTCCTCGAGGTCGCCACGATGCTCTACGACGGCGCCTTCGTCGCGGAGCGTTATGCCGCCGTCGGCGCCTTCGTCGACGCCCACCCCGACGACGTCGACCCCGTCGTCGGGGGCATCATCGCCCGGGCCAAGGAGATCCCCGCATGGCGGCTCTTCCAGGACCAGGAGCGCCTCGACCAGGCGGCCGTCGTCGCCCGCGAGCTCTTCTCCCGGGTCGATGCGGTCCTGCTGCCGACCACTACCGAGCACCCCACGCTCGCGGCGGTGGCCGCCGAGCCGATCGCGGTCAACAGCCGGCTCGGTCGCTTCACCAACTTCGCCAACCTGCTCGACCTCGCCGCCCTCGCCTACCCCGCCGGGACCGTCGACGGGCTCCCGTTCGGCGCGCAGCTGGTCGCGCCGGCGTTCACCGACCACGGGCTCGCCGCACTCGTCCGGGGCCTCCCATGATCACGGTCTCCCTCGCCGACCGGATCCTCGGGACGGGCTTCCTCGTCGAGCCCCTCGCGACCCAGGGCGTGCAGAACATCACCGGCTACGGCGGCCGGCGCGGGTTCCTCGGCAGCCGGTCGAGCTAGCCGAGCACCCGGCCGGCCTGCACGACCATGGTCACCGCTCCGTCGTCCGCCATCCGGTCGATCGCCGTGAGCGGGTTCACGGTGGTCACCACGAGGTCGGCGAGCTTGCCCGGTTCCACCGAGCCCAGGTGCTCGTCGAGCCCGAGCAGCCGGGCGCCCTGCAGGGTGCCTGCCCGGATCGCCGCGAGCGGGTCGAGGCCCGCCTCGACGAGCCAGGCCAGCTCCCGGAGGTTGCGGCCGTGCGGGTGGACGCCCGCGTCGGTACCGAGGGCGACCGGCACTCCCGCGGCGACCGCCCGGCGTACCGCGTCGAGCCCCCGCCGCTGCAGCTCCGCACGGTCCCGCAGCCGCTCGGGCGAGGTCGTCGACGGGTCGAGCTCGCGCATGAGGGTGCTGAGCGTCGGCACGAGCACGGTGCCGTGCTCGAGCATGAGCGAGATCGTGGCGTCGCTCAGGTCGTAGCCGTGCTCGATGCTCGCCGCGCCGCCCAGCACGGCGGCCCGCACGGCCGCGTCGGTGAGCGCGTGCGCCGTGATCGGACGGCCGCCGCGCGCGGCGACCAGCTCGGCGATGAGCCGCACGTGCTCCACGGGCAGCCCGGCGTCGCCGGGCAGGTCGTTCGGCGATCCGACGCCGCCGGAGGTGCACACCTTGATGGCGTCCGCGCCGGTGCGCACCAGCTCGCGGACGGTCCGGACGACGTCGTCCTCCGTGTCGACGATGCCGGCCGCCGGCATGCCGGACCGGGTCGCCCAGGCCGGGAGCGTGCCGTTGGGGAGCACCGGATCGGCGTGCCCGCCCGTCGGCGAGAGCATCGCGATCGCCAGGTGCAGGCGGGGCCCGGTCGTCGTGCCGTGGGCGATGGCGTTGCGGTACCCGGGGGTCAGCCCGTCCAGGTCCCGCGCGGTGGTGACCCCGGCGAGGAGCGTGGAGCGCAGCGCGGCGGCGACCTCGAGCGCTCCCTCCTCGGGGAACCACTGGCGCTGGGTCTCGGGCGGGTGCGGCAGCATCGCGAGGTGCACGTGCGCGTCCACGAACCCGGGCATGAGGAAGCTGCCCGACAGGTCGACGGTGCGCACCGCGCCGTCGGCGTCCGGCCGGCGCGGGCCCGCGTAGGTGAGCACGCCGTCGCGGACCTCCACCTCGGCGTCGGCCGACGGCGGCGCACCGGTGCCGTCGATCAGCGTGGCACCCACGAAGCGGGTGGTCCCCTGGGCGACGGGGACGTGCGGTACGCGGGCGGACATGGTGCCGCTCCTCTCGGTCATCGGATGGAGCTCAGCTCGCCAGGCTGAATCCGGGAGATCCCGGGTCCGCGTCGAGCAGGCGACGGGTGTACCAGTGCTGCGGATCGGCGTAGATGCGCTCGACCGGGCCGGACTCCACGGCCTGCCCGCGGTACAGCACGAGCACCTCGTCGCTCACGCGCTGCACCACTGCGAGGTTGTGCGAGATGAACATCATGGTCAGGCCCATGGCGGTCTTGATCTCCGCGAGCAGGTCGAGGATCTGGGCCTGGACCGAGACGTCGAGCGCGGAGGTGATCTCGTCGGCGATCACGAGGTGCGGGTCGATGATGAGGCCCCGGGCGATGGCGATGCGCTGACGCTGGCCGCCGGAGAACTCGTGCGGGTAGCGGTGCAGCATGTCCGCGGTGAGGCCGACCCGCTCCAGCCAGGAGACGATGAGCTCCTCGTGGTCCGCCACGCGGGCGCGCACCGGGTCGACGGCCTCGGCGAGCGCCTGGCCGACGGTGCGCCGCGGGGAGAGCGACGAGTACGGGTCCTGCGGGATCATCTGGATCCGGCGGCGGTAGGCGCGCAGGGCCGCGCGGCCGGCCCCGACGACGTCGACCCCGTCCACCTCGACCTGGCCGGTCGCGGCGGGCACGGCTCCGACGAGGACCTTGGCGAGGGTCGACTTGCCCGAGCCGGACTCGCCGACGACGCCAACCGTGCGGCCCTTGGCCAGCGCGAGGTCGACGCCGTGCAGCACCCGCGTGTCGCCGAAGGTGACGTCGAGCCCGCGCACCTCGACCATGTTCGCGCTCATACCCGCGCCTCCGTCGTGTCGTTCGCGCCGGTCACCGTGACGGCCGGGGTCGCAGCGAGGAGCTGCTTCGTGTACGGGTGCGCCACGGTCGCCCCGGAGAGCGCCGCGACGTCGTCGAGCTGCTCGACGATCTCGCCGTCCTTCATCACGAGCACGCGGTCGCACAGGGCACGCACCACCCCGAGGTCGTGCGAGATGAAGAGCACCGCCGTCCCGGACTCGCGGTTCATCCGCTTGAGCACCGTGAGCACCTCGCGCTGCACGGTGACGTCGAGGGCGGTGGTGGGCTCGTCGGCGATGATGAGGTCGGGGCCGGTGCTCATCGCCGAGGCGATCATGGCGCGCTGCTTCATGCCGCCCGAGAGCTGGTGCGGGTACTGGCGCAGCCGGCCCTCGGGGTCCGGGAGCAGCACCGAGCGGAACTTCTGGAGCAGCAGGTCGGTAGCGGCCCGCCGGCTGTGCCGCAGCCGGACGCGCAGCACGTCGGAGAGCTGGCTGCCCAGGCTGAGGGCGGGGTTCAGCGCCGTGCCCGGGTCCTGGTAGATCAGGCCGACACGCTGGGCGAGCGTGGTCGCGGGCACCCGGCCGAGCAGGTCGGTGCCGCCGAGCTCGAGCCGGCGCGCGGAGGCGGTGAGCCCCTCGCCGACGAGCTGGGCGACCACCGAGGCGGTGAGCGACTTGCCCGAGCCGGACTCGCCCACGATGCCGAGCACCTCTCCGCGGCGGATCGTGAACGAGACGTCCTTGACGAGCTCGCGGCCGGAGCCGCCGTGCTCGACGCGGATGCCGTCGGCGACGAGCACGGCGTCCTCCTCACCGGTGCCCGGGGACGGGGTGCCCATGCCGCGGACCAGGCGGGAGCGCGTAGTGTTGGAGCGCGGGTTGGCCGCAGCGGCGAGCCCGTCTCCCACGAGCAGCGCCGCGAGCGAGGTGAAGGTGAGCGCGACGGCCGGGCCGACCACCACCACCGGGTTCATGACGATCTTGCTCAGGCCGTCGTTGAGCAGCGTGCCCCAGTCGAAGGCCGGCGTCTGGGCGCCGAGGCCGATGAACGACAGGCCGGAGATCTCGACGAGCGCACCCGAGAAGGCCCCGGCCACGAGGATGAGCGTGGGCTCTGCCATGTTCGGCAGCACGTGGCGGGTCGCGACGAGATGGGCCGGCACACCCATGAGACGGGCAGTGGTCACGTACTCGTTCGACGCGATCCGCGCGGCGAGGTTGGCGGTCAGCCGGGCGAAGCCGGCGATGTTGGCGATCGCGATCGCCACGACCACCTGCACGATGCCCTGGCCGAGGATCGCCGCGACGATGATCGCGACGAGCATCGTCGGGTAGCTGACGGCGAGCTCGATGGCCCGCAGCCCGAGCTCGCGCAGGCGGTGGGGTGCGAGCCAGACGGCGACGCCGAAGGTGATGCCCGCGACGGCCGAGAGGGCCGTCGCCGCGAGCGCCATGAGGACCGTGGACCGGGTGGCGACCAGCGTTCGGGCGAGCATGTCGCGTCCGAGGGAGTCGGTGCCGAGCGGGTGGCCCGGTGCGGGTCCGAGGTTCGGGGTGCCGCCGATCCCGGACGCCTGTGTGCCGAGTGCGATCGGCGCGAGGACCGCGACGATCGCCACGACACCGAGCATGGCGAGGCCGACGACCAGCCCGGCGTTCCAGGCGAAGGCGCGGGGCCGCCCGGTCGGTGCGGACCCGACGGACGGTGTCCCGACGGAGGAAGTGACGGAGGGGATGACGGAGGGGATGGAGTCAGCCACGCTTCTCTCCGAGGGTGCGCGGGTCGATGAGACCCAGGATGACGTCGATGACCAGGGTGATGACGAGCGAGATCAGCCCGATGACGAAGACTGCGGCCCGGATGACCGGGTAGTCCTTGTCGATAGCGATCGCCTGCACGATGACGCCGCCGAGGCCGGGCCAGGCGAAGACCGCCTCGGTGACGAGCGCCGAGCCCAGCAGCGCGGTGAGGATGATGCCCGAGAGTGTCAGCGCCGTGGTCAGCAGGTTCGGCAGCATGTGCTTGGCATAGAGCGAGAGTGCGGGCAGGCGCCATCCGCGCGCTGTGCGCATGTAGTCCTGCTCGAGGATGACCGCCGTCTCCCGGCGCACGATCCTGGCGACCGAGCAGGTACCGCTGATGGTCAGTGCCGCGATCGGGAGGATCGCCGCCTGGCCGAAACCGTAGGCGGGCGAGTACGCGGGCGGCAGCCAGCGCAGCGTGATCGCGAAGACGGCCACCAGGGCCGTGGCCATGACGTACGTCGGCACCGACGAGACGAGGCCGGTCACCAGGTTGAACGACAGGTCCAGCCACCGGTGGCGGTCTCCGCGCGTGGCGACGCCGACCCCCATGCCGAGCGCGACCCCGAGCGCGAGGAGGAGCAGCACCGCGATGAGCGTGATGCTCAGGGTGAACGGCACCGCCGCGGCCACGACGTCCAGGGCGGGGACGCGGTACCGGTAGGAGTCCCCGAAGTCGCCCTGCACGACGCCGGCGAAGTAGGTCCCGAGCTGGACCAGCAGCGGCTGGTCCAGCCCGAGCTGCGTACGCACGAGCTCCACCTGCGCGAGGGTGGCGCTCTCGCCGGCGATCGCGACGGCCGGGTCGCCGGGGATGAGCTGCACGATCAGGAACGTGACGAGCAGGAGCAGCACGAGGTTGACCGCGAGCCCGCCCGCCCGGCGCAGGAGGAACCTGCGCCAGGCCCCGGCCAGGGATGCGGCGCCCGGGGCGCCGTTCGGGCCGGGGGCGCCCGGGTCGGGTGCCGTGGACGGCTCGGCGGTCAGCGTGCTCATGGGTTTCCTCTCGGCGTTCCGGTCCTTGCGACTCCTGGCGACCTCAGCTGAGGATGCGCATCGCGGAGATGTCCCAGTAGCCCGAGAACACGTAGGTCGCGAAGCCTTCGCGGGCGACGTAGCGGTGGCTGTCGGTGACCAGCGGAACCATGTCCACCCGCTCGAGGATCGACCGCTGGGCGGCGAGGAAGTTCTCGCACTGTTCGTCGGGGTCGTCGGCGCTCATGCCGGCCTCGAACAGCTCCACGCCCTCGGGGTTGTCGGTCGACGCGACGTTCGTGCCGCCCTCGGGGTAGGTCGCGCCGAGGTACCGGGAGATCGAGGTGTGGATGAGCCCGGTCTCGGCGTTCTCCGCGGCGACCGCGACGTCCCACGTCTTGGGCTCGGTGCGCATCTGGGCGGTCCAGTCGGCGGGGTCCGGCGCCGAGACCTCGACGGTGGCGCCGGCTGCGCGCAGCGACTCGGCGAGGAAGTCCGCGGCCGGGTCCCAGTTGCTCATGATGAGCAGGCGGATGGTCTGGCCGTCGAGCACGTCGGCGGCGGCAGCGGGGTCGTACTCCTGGAGCAGTGCCGGCTCCTCGAGGGCGCAGGCGTAGCTCGCCGAGTTCACGGTGTACTGCGCGACGCCGAGGCCGTCCAGGCCCGCGTCGTTGAAGCCCTGCGGGTCGATGGCCTGGGCGACGGCGGTGCGCAGCTCCTGGTCGCCCTCGAAGACCGAACCGGATCCCGGGGCCTGGTTGAACACGAGGTTGTACGCGGAGCTGGCGAACGTGACCGTGTTGTAGGCGTCGTCGTCCTCGAAGCGCAGCGCGTTGGAGTCGTAGAAGCGCGCGACGTCGACGCCGCCGGACTCCAGGAGGTTGGCGCTCGTGTTGGAGTCGGACTGCACCGTCAGGTTGATGGTCGCGGCGGGCTCGCCCTCGACGCTCTCCCAGGCGGGCCACTGGTCGTAGCCCTCGCGCAGCGCGTAGGTGGCACTCACACCGGCCGAGAAGTCGGTGAGGGTGTAGGGGCCCGACCAGGCGCCGTCGACGGTACCGGCGGCGAGCCCCTCGGGGTCCTCGAGACCGGCGGGGCAGATGATTCCCGTGCCCGGTCGGGTGACGCCGCCGAGCAGCTGCGAGTAGGGCTCGCTGAGCGTGATGTCGAGCGTGCCGGCCTCGTCGTCGGGCGTGAAGGTCGGCTCGCCCGGGCCGAACGCCTGGTTCTTCCAGGTCTGGGCACCCGGGTCGTCGAGGCCCACGAGGTACTCGAACGAGTTCGCGACCACCGACGGGCTGATGGCCGTACCGTCGGCACAGGTCGCGTCGTCGCGGAGGGTGAAGACGTACTCCGAGGCCGAGACCGCTTCCCACTCCGATGCGAGCCCACCCATGTACCCCTCGGTCTCGCCCTGACGCAGCAGGGTGTCGAAGCCGAGCCGGGCGACGTTCACGTCCGCGGTCGCGGACGCCCGCGCGGGGTCGAAGGTCGCGGGCGCGTACCAGAGCTCCGCGTTGATCGTGTCGGTCGGCGCGGCTTCGGTGCCGGACGCGCCTCCGGCGCATGCGGTGAGCGCGAGGCTCACCACCGCCAGCATCACGCCGGCAACAGTGCTCTTCCTAGCCATGGGTGCTGTCCTCCAGGGAATGTGGGTGGTGCATCGAGGTGAGCTCCGGATGCCGGAGGCAGGATCACCTCGAGTCCAACTTGGATCCAATATAGCCAAGTACGCATCCAATAGTGTTACCGCCGGATTACAAGTGCCGAACACTCGCCCGCGTGCGGAACGGCCTCAGGCGCCGAACACCGTGCGACCTCCTACCTCGGTGCGCAGCACGCGCGCGGCAGCGAAGGCCTCGGGCGCGCAGCGCGCCGGGTCGACGTCGAGCAGCACCCAGTCGGCCAGGTAGCCCTCGCGGAGCATGCCGCGCCGGTCCTCCGCCAGGCTCGCGAAGGCCGCGCCGCGGGTGTAGCCCTCCAGGGCCTCCAGCAGCGTGATCGCCTGCCCCGGGCCGACCGGCGCGTCGAGCCCGCGCATCCGGCGGATGGCGGCCATGGGCGCGAGCCTGCGCGGGTCGAAGGGGAAGTACGGGGCGTCGGAGCCGAACGCGAGATGCGCACCGGCGTCGAGCCAGGCGCGCACGGGGTTGACCTCGGCCGCGCGCTCCCCCAGCCTCGCGGTGAGGCCGGCCGCGTTGTTCCAGGCGATCGAGGGCTGCAGCGAGGCGATGACGCCGAGCCGGGCCGCACGGGCGATGCTCTCGGGGCTCGGTTCGAGGTAGGCGTGGATGAGCTGGCAGCGCAAGGGTTCGAGCCCGCCGGGCGGGGCGGCCGCCTCGAAGCCGTCGAGCACCTCCGCCACCGCACCGCCGCCGACCGCGTGCACGCCGAGCCCCCAGCCCGCGGCGACGCAGGCCGCGGCCAGCCTCGCGAACTCCTCGGGCGAGATCCGCCGGACGCCGTGGTAGTCGTCCCGCCACGGGCGCTCGAGCAGCGCCTGCCCTTTCAGGCCCTCGCCGTCGTAGTAGACCTTGATCGGCCCCAGCCGCAGCTGGTCGTCACCCGTCCCGGTGGTGCCGCCGATCCCGGCGAGCAGCGCGGGCACCGCGTCGACGTCGGGGACCTCGGGCGTGCCGAGCTCCGGGTAGGGCATGGCCACGATCCGCAGGGTGAGGGCGCCCAGGCGGCGGGCCTCGCGGTAGCCCTCGAGCTCGGGGACCGTGACGGCGGGGTCGATCACCCCGGTGAAACCCATGGCGTGCAGCAGCGGCTGCACCCTGCGCAGCGCGGCGAGACGCTGCTTCACCGTCGGGGGCTCCTGGCCGAGCCAGTCGGGCGCGTCCGGGTCGGCGTCGGCGTCGGCGAGCATCGCGGCGGAGAAGGCTTCGGCGTCCGCGTCGTCGTCCAGGAGCTGCAGCGCCTTGAGGCCGGCGCGCTGGGCATGGGCGTGGGCGTCGATCAGCCCCGGGACCAGGTAGCCGTCGAGCACCTCCTCGACGGCGCCCGACGGCGCGGCGGCGCGCACCTCGTCCGCCTGGCCGACGGCCCCGATCCGGTCACCGACGACGAGCACCGCCTCGGCGTCCGGCTGCTCCGGGTCCATCGTGCGGACCGGGGCGACGAGGATCCGCGGCCCGACGCCGCGTTCAGGCACGAGCCGTCTCCTGCTCGTCCAGCCACGCGTGCACGTCCCCGGAGGTGACCAGGGCGTCCCGCTGCAGGTAGGCGATGGCCTCCAGCGCGGCGTCGTGGGCGCGCAGGCTGGAGCCGCCGACGCAGTCCGTGACGACGCGGACGAAGTAGTCGTGCTGGTGCGCGTCCGCCGCCGTGTAGTGGATGCAGACGTCGGTCAGCCCACCGACCAGCAGCACGGTCCCGGCCTGGTACGCCTTGAGCACGATCTCGAGCTCGGTGCCGAAGAAGGCGGAGTAGCGCCGCTTGCGGATGACGAATTCCTCCGGCCGGGGCTCGATCCACGACGCGAGCTCCGTGCCGTCCTCACCCTCGATGCAGTGCGGCCCCTCGGACCCGTCGAGCTCGCGGCCGATGTCGACGAGATCGGGCTTGTGCACCTCCTGGATGAAGACCACCGGCACGCCGTTCTCGCGGCAGTGCGCGATGAGGCCGCGCACGAGGGGCGCACGTTCCTGCTTGCCCGCCATGACCGGGATACCCGGCGTGGGCAGGGAGGCGGTCGCGCCGCCCTGGATGTCGACGACGATGAGCACGGGTCTGCCGGTCACGGCGAGCATGACGTAGTTCCTTCCGGGACGATCGTGAAGGGGTAGTGGTGCGCCCTGGCGCGCACGAGCCGTCCGTGCCGCCATCCTCTGCGCGGTTGATTTCGCGGTGTGTTTCAGCGGCGTAAAGCCGCGGTCAGACGGGCCGGTCGGCCCGGCGGCGGCGGAACGGCAGCAGCTCGCGCACCCGGACGGCGCCGAAGCCGTCGCCGACGGCGACCCACACGACGGCGTCCGGCGCGTGATCGCCGAGCAGCTCGGCGCAGACGCCGCACGGCTCGATGATGTGGTGGCTGCCCCCGGGGCGGCGCAGCACGCCGACGATCGAGACGACCGGCGAGCCGGCGGCGATCGCCGCGCTGAGCGCCGCAGACTCGGCGCACACGGAGGCGCGGCCGGTGCTCGCCTCGACGTGCAGCCCGGTGACCACGCGCCCATCCGCGAGCCGGAGCGCGGCCGCGACCTCGTGCACGCCCGCGACGTAGCGCGCGTCGAGCAGGGCCCGTGCGGTGCGCAGCAGCTCGCGGTCGGCGTCGCCCATCCCGGCGGGCGGGCCGTCGAGCACGGGACGCTCGGCCCCGGTCATGCCCAGCCCAGGATGCGTGCCATGTTGCCGCCCTCGACCAGCGCGCGATCCGCCTCGTCGGGGATGGCCTTGGCGATCTTCATCCGTTCGAGGTCGAAGTCGCTGCCGGGCCACTCCGAACCCAGCAGGATCTTCTCGGCGCCGAGCCGCGCGTAGGCGCGCTTCACGTCCGACATGAGGGTGGCCGAGGTCTCGAGGTAGATGTGCGGGTTGCGCTCCGCGACGATGATGGCCTCGGGCACGTTCCACACCGCGCCCATGTGGGCGATGATCGTCGGCACCTCCGGGAAGCCCTTGGCGATCTCCTCGATCGCGAGCGGCGCGCAGAACGCGTCGTCCAGGGCGTTGATGAGCACCGGCATACCGAGCTCGGCGCAGATCGCGAAGAGCGGGTCGAGCAGGCCGTGGTCGGCGACGTGATACCCGTGCAGGCTGGGGTGGAGCTTGAGCCCGACGAGGCCGCCCGCGTGGAACCGGCGGATCTCGTCGGCCGCGTTCTCCCACTGCGGCATGACCTGGCCGAAGCCGAAGAACCGGTCGGGATGCTTGCCGACGAGCTCCATGAGGAAGTCGTTCTCGATGCCCTGGGCCAGGGAGCAGACCATCGCCCTGTCGACGCCGGCGGCGTCCATGCGGTCGAGGATGCGCTGCGGGTCGAAGGGCGTGTAGGCCGGCGGCTCCTCGCCCGGGCGCGCGCCGCTGAGGTAGTCGCTGCGCCCCCGGCGGTCCTGGGTCGTGTTGTACGCGTCGATGATCATGCGTCGTCTCCTTGCGGGCCGGTGGGTCGGGACGACCCGCGGCCGCCTATCCCATACAATCTAGTAAGTATTGGATCCAATCTACCGCAGACCGGTACGGCGCGTCACCGGCCTCGGGGACCAACGGGGATCCAATCTTTGACATCATTGGATACGCAGGGCAGACACTGCCCGCGACCGAAGGGAACAGCGACGTGACCACGACCGACGGCAACGCCCTCGTTGACGACCTGGCAGCACGCATCCGCGCCAGGATCATGTCCGGCGAGATCCCGATCGGGGCACCGCTGCGCCAGGCCGAGCTCGCCGCTCAGTTCGGCATCAGCCGCACGCCGGTGCGCGAGGCCCTGCGCCAGCTGCAGAGCGGCGGCCTGATCGAGGTGGTGCCCAACCGCGGCGCCGTCGTGCGGGTTCCCGCACCCTGGGAGGTGCGCGAGGCCTACGAGGTGCGCGCCGAGCTCGAGTCGCTCGCCGCGCGCCGCGCCGTCGACCGCCTCGACGACGCCACCATCGCCGAGCTGCGCACCGCCAACACCGCCATGTACGAGCACTCCGTCGCGGTCGCCGCCGGCAAGGCGACGGGGCAGGACGGGAGCGAGAACGACCAGTTCCACGGCCTGATCTACAACGCGTCGGGCAACGCCCGGCTGACCCGCATGCTCATCGAGATCAACGACGCCTTCCCCCGCAACGTGTCCGCCCGCGTGCTGCGGGACTACACCCGGTACCGCGACGAGAACTTCCGCGAGCACGAGGAGATCGTCGACGCCCTGGCCGCCGGCGACCGCGACCGCTCCGCCGCGCTCATGCGCGAGCACGTGCTGCGTTCGGGCGAGCATCTCGCGCAGTGGTACGAGCGGCGCTCCTCGACGGTGTTCACGGGCTGACCCAGGGCCCGGCGGCCTGGCCCGGCGACTGCAGACCTTGCCGCACGCCCTTTCGGCGACTGCAGACTTGGTCGCGGATATCCACCCTGTAACCGCAACAAGCTCTGCACTCGCCGAAACGGGCCGCGGCAAGGTCTGCACTCGCCGACCGGTGGGCAGACCAGCCGAGGTCATCGGCGAGACGGGAACGGCGTTCGGGCGATCCAGCCGGTGGCCTCCTCGATGGCGCGGGTCACCGCGAGGAGCTGCGCCTCCCGGCCGTGGCGACCGACGACCTGCACCCCGACGGGCAGCCCGTCCGGGGTGAAGCCCGCCGACGTCACGACCACGGGGTGCGCGGTGAGCGTCAGGCGGTTGGCGAGCATCTGCCAGGTGAAGTACCGGTCGAACCGCCGGCCGTCGACCTGATCGACCCACTCGAGCTCGGCGGGCGGTGCCGCGACCGGGGTGGCCGGCAGGATGAGCACGTCGTGCCGCTCCAGGAGCGCGGCGGTGTCGCGGTAGGCGCGGGTGCGTCGTTCGTAGGCGTCGGCCAGCTGCGTGGCGGTCGTGGCTCGTCCCTGTTCCACGTTGCGCAGGTAGTCCGGCCGGAAGCCGGACGCGCCTGCGTCGACGGCATGCCGGCCGCCGAGGAAGAACTCGAAGGTCTCGATCGTCTCCCATGCCTCGTCGGCGCCGTCGAAGTCGGGCTCGCCGGGCTCGACGACCACGCCGAGCCCGGCGAGCTGCTCGGCGAAGGCCGCGTGGACGGCGCGGATCGCCGGGTCGACGGGCAGGCCGCCGGCGTCCGCGCTCCATGCGATGCGCAGCCCGTCGAGCTCGACGGGGCGGGCCGGACGGTTGGGCAGGGAGGACAGCGGCCAGACGCTCTTCTCGACCGCGAGGGCGTCGAGGAAGTACGCGGCGTCGGCGGAGTCGCGGGCCATGGGGCCCGTGACGCCGTGCGGCGTCCAGGCGTTGCCGGTGCGGCCGCTCGCTACCCGGCCCGGGCTCGGCCGCACGCCCACGACGTTGCAGAACGCCGCGGGGTAGCGCAGGCTGCCGCCGCTGTCCGAGCCGTCCGCTATGGGCAGCATCCGCGCGGACAGGGCCGCCGCCGCGCCGCCGCTCGACCCGCCCGCGTGCCGCGTGGTGTCCCACGGGTTGACCGTGGTGCCGAACACCGGGTTGAAGCTCAGCACGCCCTGGCCCATCTCGGGCGTGTTCGTCTTGCCGATGATGATCGCCCCGGCCTCGCGCAGCAGGGTCGCGAGCACGCTGTCGTGCTGCGCCGCCGGTGCGTCGGCGAACGCCGCGGAGCCGTGCGTCGTCGGGAAGCCCACCACGTCCATCAGGTCCTTCACCGCCGTCGGCAGGCCGTGCAGCGGCCCCAGCTCCTCCCCCGTGGCACGACGCCGGTCGGCGTCCCGCGCGGCGGCCAGGCTGACCGAGTCCGGCTGCTGCGAGACCACCGCGTTGATGACCGGGTTGCGCTCCTCGATGCGCTCCAGGTGGGCACGCATCACCTCGACGGCCGAGACCTCGCCCGAGGCGATCGCCCCGGCGAGGCGCACGGCACTCCAGTCCGCGAGGTGCTCCATCAGTGACCGCCCTCCTCGCCGTGCCCGCAGTCGCAGGCCCGCCCGCCGTCGCACGCACAGTGGCCGGAGGAGTGACCTGAGGAGTGGCCAGAGGAGTGACCGGAGGCCGACGGCGGCACGTCCAGGGCGGGGTTACGGTCGAAGAAGCCGTCGGGCTCGAGGCGCAGGCCGATCTTGTCGACCGGCATGACCGGCCACTGCTCGGGGCGCGGAAAGTGGTGCACGCCGAGCACGGGCCAGAGCACGAGCCGCTCGTTCTCAAGCGAGCGGTCCGCGCGCTGCCAGACGTGCACGCCGTCGTCCCCGAGCTCGCCCTGGTTCGGGTACTCGCCCGCGATGAAGCGCTGCTCGGGGTCGAACGCGCTCGCCCACAGGTGGCTGCCCACGAAGGGCGCCTTGCGCTCGACGACGCTCCCGGGCCGGGCGTACAGCTGGGCCGTGTTCTGGATCGCCAGCCGGTACGCGGTGCTCTCCCCGTAGCGGTTCACGCCGGACCCGCTTTCGACCCGCCAGTGCAGGGCCCTGGACGGGTCGGCGCGACGGGCCCCGAGCGACTCCGACGAGATCGGCGTCTCCACGGCGACACAGGCGTTGCCGTAGGGGTTGAGCGCCTCGTCCGGCTCGGGTTCGGCATGCACCTCGACCAGCCGGTTCAGCGGCCCGTCGACGGCGGTGTCCAGCCGCACCGCGAAGTAGTGCTGGTGCGTGGGCGCCTGGACGTTCGGAGCGACGAGCCGTCCGTAGCGCGGCCGCTCGCCGTCCGCGATACCCGAGACCGACATGAGGCCCGTGAGCTTGACCTCGAGCTCGACCGAGCCGTCCTGGTAGAGCGACCAGTAGAAGCCGTAGTCGTAGTTCGCCACGGTCGCGAAGCTGGAGACGACCAGACGGCGGCTGCGGCGCACCTCCGCGCTGCCGGTCCGGGTGTTGACGTGCTTCCAGAGGATCGAGTCGTCCTCCTCGTGCAGGCAGATCCCGTTCGCGATCGTCTGCGGCACGCCGTGCCCGTCGAGGTAGTCGACGTCGAAGTAGCGGATCTCGCCGAGGCAGTCGCAGCCGAGCTCGAGGCTCGCGGTCAGCGGTCCCGCACCGTACTCGCCCCAGTCGAAGAAGTTCTTGCGGTACGCCGTCGGGTCGCTGTCCAGGTAGGGCACGTACATCTCGTTGACCGCGGCACGGCGCAGGACGGGACGCTCGACGTCGCCGTCGCGGTAGGTCAGCTCGTGCAGCACCAGGCCCTCGCGGTGGGTGAAGCCGATGCGGAAGCTCCAGTTCTGCCAGGTGACCCGGTGCCCCTCGATCCGGAAGCCTGGCCCCTCGGGCTGCACGACGTCGAGGGGCGCGACCGTACGATCCGCTCCCCAGGTACCGGAGGTGTAGACGCCCGTCTCGCTCGCCATGGGGATGACCCCGTGGTCCTCGATGCGAACCACCTCGAGGGTGTCGAGGTCGAGGATCGGCACGAGGCCGGCGACGGGCCGCGCGTAGCCGTTGTCCTCCGGGAACTCGCGGTACCAGACGGTGCCCCAGCTGAGCCGGCGGTCGGCGAGGTCCTCGGGCACGAACCCGGTGATCGACTCGGGGTCGACCCAGACGAGCGAGGTGTCCGTGATGCCGCGCTCGGCGAGCGCCGCCTTCAGCAGGGGCGAGTTGCGGGCGGCCTGCGCGATGAGCCGCGCCTCGTCGCTCGAGACGCCGGGTCGGCGGTGGTCGACGTCGGACCACACCTCGACGACGGCCGGGCTCTCGGGTCCGGAGGTCCAGCCGCGCACCTCCCACGCGGCGTGCGCGTCGGGGTTCATGACGACGAGCCGCACCGGCCGCGGGCCGCCGGGCTGGACGCCGCGGGCCTTCTCCTCGTCGAGGGCGACGCCCCAGAAGCGTGGGCGCGCGCCGATCCGGTCGCTCTCGCGGACGACGGCGACGAAGGAGGCGATCTCCGCGGACGAGAGCGGGTCGAGGACGTGGGCGCTGGTGCTCATGGTTCTTCCTTCGGGTACCGGGGTCGTGTGCGGGGTGCTGGTCCGTGGGCGTCGAGGACGAGCGCTCGCCCGTCCGCGCGGGGGTCGCTCGCGGCGTCGAGCCGGCCGTCGGCGTGCAGGCGCACGGTCTGCACGTGACCCGCCTCGTCGATCGGCCCGTCGGCCCGGGCGACCGGCAGGCCGAGCTCGTTGGCGGCGGTGACGGCGTCGCCGACGCCCGGCTCGGCCACCAGGGTCATCACCTCGTGGCCGAGGTCGCGCGAGCCGACGACGAAGCGCGGGCGCAGGAGCACCTCCGCCGGGTCCGTGGTGCGGTCGAGCAGGTCGCGGGCGACCTGCGCGAGGATCCACGGCTGAGCGCTGCCGCCCTGGCAGCCGAGGCCGACCACGAGCCCGTCGGACTCCGCGATGACCGGCAGCAGGGTGTGCGGCGGCCGCAGGCCCGGGCCGACGCGGCCCGGGTGGGCGGGATCGGTGCTGAAGGCGGAGCCGCGGTTGTGCAGCACGACGCCGGTCGCGGGGTCGAGGATGCCGGACCCGAACAGCTGGTAGACGCTCTGGATGAGGGTGACAACGGTGCCGTCGCTGCCCGCGGCGGTCACGGCGACGGTGTCGCCCAGGGCGCGGCCGGCACGCGGGAGCGCCCCGTCGCCGGCGCGTCCGCGCGGATCGAGCATCGCCGCGACGTCGATCGCGCCGCCCCGCGGATCGCCGAGCCGCGCCTGGCGGGTGAGCGCCGCCTCGTGCACCGCCTCGACGAGCTCCGCGGTGTCGCCGTCGAGCGCTTCGGGAAGGATGCCGAGCAGCACGACACCCTGGCTGGGCGGCGGGGCCACCGACCAGCGCACTCCGCCCGCCTCGACAGTGGCCGGCTCCAGCAGCTCGGCGCGGTGCCCCGCGAAGTCCGCAGCGGTGTGCGCACCGCCCAGCGACCGCAGCCGGGCCGCGAGGGACTCGGGGATGCGGCCCTCGTACATGGACCGGGGGTCTTCCGCGAGCTCGGCGAGGGTGGCGGCGAGCGCGGGCTGGACGAGCGTGTCGCCCTCGCCGAGCAGGCCGCCGTCGCCGTCGCCGAACACCTCGCGCAGGCCCTCGTCGGCGAGGAGCTCGCCGCGGCGGGTCGCGATCGCCCGGGCCAGTCCTGGCGAGATCGGGAAGCCCTGGGCCGCGAGCCCCGCGGCGCGGCGCAGCGGTGCCGCGAGACCGAGCCGCGCGCCGAGCCCCGCGATGGTCTCCCAGCCGGCGACCGCGCCGGGCACCGTGACGGTCTGGGCGCCCTGCCGTGGCATTCGCTCGTCGCGGGCGAGGGCCGCGGCGTCGATCCCGGCAGGGGCGGCGCCCGCTGAGAGCACCGCGACGACGCCGTGGCCGGGGCGCCGCACGAGCGCGACGAGGTCACCACCGATCCCGCACTGGTGCGGGTAGACGACGGTGAGCGCGGTCGCCGCGGCGAGCGCCGCGTCGATCGTGCCGCCGCCGGCCGCCACGGCCTCCGCGGCGGCGTCCACGGCCGCCGGGTGCGGGGCGGCGACGGCGATGCGGTCAGGGGTTGTCATGCTGCGGTCACCATCCGTGCGGGGTCCAGGAACGCGAGGTCGGGCCGGTCGACGCCGGCGACGAGGTCGGCGACCGCCTCGCCGATCGCCGGGCCGAACTTGAAGCCGTGTCCGGAGCACGCGGCGGCGACGATCACCTCCGGACGGCCGGGCAGCGCTCCGAGGACGAAGCGTCTGTCGGGCGTCATCGTGTAGAGGCAGGCGGCGGCCTCGCCGCCGTCTGTCGTGATACCCGGCGCGAACCGGCGCAGCAGGCCGGCGAGGTGCTCGGCCTCGGCGTCGGTCGGCGGAGCAACGGGGACCTCCGGGTCCCAGACCGGCCCCGCATCGAGACCGATCTTCGCGCCGGAGCCGGCCGCCTCGGGCAGCCCGAAGACGAGCCCCTCCGGCAGGTCGACCGAGAAGCAGCCGAGCGCCGGCGGCTGGGCGACGGGCTGCCCGGTCGGCGCGGTGAAGGTCACGATCCGCCAGACCTCGAAGAAGCCCGCCGTCGCAGGCAGCAGGCGCGGTACCCACGCACCGCCGGCGATCACCAGACGGCGGCCGCGCAGCTCGCCCCGGTCGGTCCGTACCGTCACCGTCCCGTGCTCCGCCGTCCCGTGCTCCGCCGTCCCGTGCTCCGCCGTCCCGTGCTCCACTGTCCAGCCCAGCACCGACTCCTCGAAGCGCAGCGTCGCACCTGCCCCGAGCGCACCGGCCTGGGCGTGGGCGAGCGCACGGGCGGCTTCGAGGACACCGGCGTCCGGGTCGTGGACGGCACCGTACCCCTGCGGGAGCCGCAGGGAGGGGGCGACGGCGCCCACCTCGGCCCGTTCGACGGGCCGGCTGCGGCCGCCCTGCATGGTCGGCATGCCCCGGTGGGCGTAGAGGCCGCCGGTGGGGTGGAGGAAGGGCGCGCCGTCGTCGGCGCCCCAGCGCTCCCAGCCGCGGTGGGCGCGCTCGACCAGGTCGTTCCACAGGGGGTTGGGGTAGGCGCGGCGGAACATGCGCGTGGCACCGTGCGAGGACCCGCGTGCGTGGCCCGGTGCGAAGCGGTCGATGCCGACGACGTCGAAGCCGCGCCGCGCGAGCTCGTAGACCGCGGCGGACCCGTGGATGCCCAGCCCGAGGACTATGGCGTCGTGCCTGTTCATCGTGCTCATCGTGCCGTCGCCTCGGTGGCGATCTCCGCCACGCGACCGAGGAGCACGCCGACGTCCGCCTCGTCGTTGTAGACGTGCGGCGAGACGCGCACGACGCTGTCCAGACCGCGGGTGCCGAGGTCCCACTGCGCATGGCTCGCGGGGATCGCGATGGTGTCGATCCGCGCCTCCCGCAGGCGGCCGACGACCTGGTTGCTCGGCAGGCCGGCGACCGTGAAGGTCACGATGCCGGACGGCGAGGCGGGCGGGTCCGCGACCGTCACGCCGTCGATCGCGGCGAGCGCCCCGCGCAGACCGGCACCGAGGCGCACGAGGTGCGCCTCGGTGGCGGCCATGCCCCGGTCGAGCGCCTCGCGCAGCGCGACGCCGAGGCCGAGCCGCGCGGCCACGGCCGCCTCCCAGGTCTCCAGCTGCCGCGCCGTGCGGTCCGTCGTCCACTCGTCCGCGCTCGTCCAGACCGCGCCCCGCACGTCCGGTGCCCACGTACCGAGCCCGTCGAGCACGCCGCGGCGCAGGTAGGCCAGCGCGGTACCGCGCGGGCCGCGCAGGAACTTGCGTCCCGTGGTGACGAGCGCGTCGCATCCGATCGCGCGGACGTCGACGTCGATCTGACCGACGGACTGCGTGGCGTCGAGCACCGTGAGCGCGCCGCGGTCCCGCGCGAGTGCCGCGATGGCGGCCACCGGCTCGACGAGGCCCGACGAGGTGGGCACGTGGACGGCGCTGACGACGACGCGGCCGGTCGCCTGACCCAGCGCCCGCTCGAGCGCCTCCAGGTCCATGCCCCCGGCGGCGTCGTTGGGCACGACGTCGAGACGCACGCCGGCGTGCCGCTTCATCGCGAGCAGCCGGAGCGCCTGGCTCACGTAGCTCGATCGGGGCGCGATGACGGTGTCACCCGGCCCGAGGCGCAGCGCGTCGAAGATGCTGCGCAGCCCGCTGGTCGCCGAGTCGAAGCAGGCGATCTCGTCGGCGGCCGCGCCGAGCAGGGCTGCGGCGGTCTCGTAGAGCTCGGCCGCCTCGTCGGCCATCGCCCTGGCGGCCTCGTAGCCGCCGACACCGTGCTCGAGGCGCAGGTGGCGGATCGTGCGCTCGAGCACCGCGTCGCTCATCAGGCCCGCGCCGGCGGCGTTGAAGTAGCGCCGCCCCAGGGCACCGGCCGTCCGGGCGCGTTCGGCGGCGACGTCGATCGCCGCGGTCGCCGGAGTCGCCGGGGGCAGGGACGCGCCGTCCTCCAGGCCGATCGTCATGGTGCGGATCCTTCCTCGGGCGGGCGCCGCCACGCTCGCGACTGGATCCGATGCTAGCCTGATTGTATCCATTGTTCCAACCAGCCCGTCCTGATCCGAGAGGTCGTCATGCCCGACTCCCCCGAAGCCCGTGTGCGAGAGCTCGACCTTGCGATCCCGGACTACGCGAACCCGCCCTACGGCGGCCGGTACGGAAGCGCGCTGAAGGCGTTCCATCGCACCGGGGACCTCCTGGAGCTCAGCGGCCTGACGCCCGAGTCACGGGACGGCACGCTCCTGCACCCGGGATCGGTCGGCGTCGAGGTGACCCTCGAACAGGCGCAGGAGGCCGCGCGCTACACCGCCGTGAACGCGCTGGGCATGATCCGGTACGCCCTGGGCTCGCTCGACGAGGTGGTGGCACTTTCGCGCGGCCTCTGCTTCGTGCTCTGCCCGCCCGGCTTCGAGCAGCTCAACGAGGTCTCGAACGCGGCGAGCGATCTCTTCCTCGACGTGTTCGGGCCCGTGGCCGGCCGGATGGGCCGGGCCTCGATCGGCGCGACCGCCCTGTCGCGGAGCGCCTGCTTCGAGCTCTGGCTGAGCCTGGAGTGCCGGCCCCGCTCGGCCGCGGACTGACGGCTCAGAGCGCGATGACCACGCTCTTCGGCTCGCAGAACGCGCGCAACGCGTCCTCGCCGAGGTCGCGGCCGAGCCCCGAGTCCCCCACCCCGCCGAACGAGAGCGCCGGGTCGAAGATGTTGTAGGTGTTGACCCACACCGTGCCCGCTCGCAGCCGCTGCCCCATCCGGTGGGCGCGCGAGAGGTCGCGGGTCCAGACGCCGGCCGCCAGGCCGTAGTGCGTGTCGTTCGCGATGGCCACCGCGTCGTCCTCGTCGTCGAACGGGATGATCCCGACGACCGGGCCGAAGATCTCCTCACGGGCGATCGTCATCGTGTTGGTGACCCCGGTGAAGAGCGTGGGCTCCACGTAGTAGCCCTCGCGCTCCGGCACGCCCCCGCCGACCGCGACGGTCGCGCCCTCGGCACGACCCCGCTCGATGTAGCCGAGCACCTGCTGACGCTGCTCCTCCGAGACCAGCGGCCCGACGGTCACACCGCCGGCCAGGCCGTCGCCGAGCGCCACGTTCCGCACTGCCGCGGCGAGCCGCTCGGTGGCCTCGTCAAGGATCGAGCGCTGCACGAGCAGCCTGCTGCCCGCCGTGCACATCTGGCCCGAGTGACCGAACGAGGCGCGCATCGCGGTCAGCACCGCCGCGTCGAGGTCGGCGTCCTCGAAGACGATGTTCGGGCTCTTGCCGCCCAGCTCGAGCGTGAGCCGCTTGAAGTCCGCGCTCGCGGCGGTCATGACCTTGCGACCGACCTCGGTGCTCCCCGTGAACGAGACCTTGTCGACGTCCGGGTGCGCACTCAACGCGGCACCTACCCGGCCGTCGCCGGTGAGCACGTTGACGACGCCGGCCGGTACCCCGGCCTCCGCGCAGATCGCCGCGAGCCGCAGCATGGTCAGCGGCGTCTGCTCGGCCGGTTTCACCACCACCGCGCAGCCTGCCGCGAGCGCCGGGGCCAGCTTGAAGCTGGCGGTCATGACGGGGAAGTTCCAGGGCAGGATGAGGGCGGCGACGCCGACGGGTTCGAGCGTCGTGTAGACGTGGTGCGCACCGCCGTCGACCGGGACGACGGCGCCGGTCAGCCGCGAGGGCGCACCGGCGTAGTAGCGGAAGACGCGTGCGGACGTCGCCGTGTCGGCGCGGGAGCGCTCGATCGGCTTTCCGTTGTCGCGCGTCTCGAGGATCGCGAGGTCTTCGAGCCGCTCCTCGATGAGGTCGGCCACGCGGTGCAGCACGCGGCTGCGGTCGTGCGGGCTCATGCCGCTCCACCGTCGGTCCTGGTGGGCACGCCGGGCGGACGCGACGGCTGTCTCGATCTCGGCGGCTCCTGCCTGGGGCACCCGGGTCAGGAGCTCCTCGGTGGCGGGATCGATCACGTCGAGCAGCTCGGCACCGTCCGGGGCGAGCCAGGCGCCGTCGACGAGGTACGGCTCGACTGGGGCGAGGGGAGTGAGCTGGTCTCTCATGAGGAATCCTCCGAGGCGGTGCGGGTGTGGGTGGGGGGACGTCGCCGTCAGCCGGCGCGGTCGAGCAGGCGGGCCGGCTCTTGGACGCTCATCCGGTCGAGCACTTCCTGCGGCACGCCAAGGGCGCGCAGCCCCGGCAGGACGCGGGCGGGTAGGTGTTCGAAGCCGGGACCGCCGAATCGGCGCAACTGGCTCTTGGTCCAGGTGGCGTGTCCGAGCACCCACCGGAAGTCAGGCTCCGTGGCGAGCAGCTCGAGCAGTGCGTCGAGGCGCTGTGGATCACTCGCGTTGCGAATCCGGCCGACGTGCGAGCCCTCGTTGCCGAAGCAGAGCTCCAGCACCGCGCCGGACTGACCGAGATCACGCAGGTAGGACAGGTCGAGAAACTCGTCGACGGTCGCGATGATCACCCGGTCTACCGCGACGCCCTCGGTGAGCACGTGCTCGAGCACCTTGAGGCCGTTACGAGCATCAGCCGCGAGCCGTACTGTCACGGCCGCGCCGGTGCGCGCGGCGGCGCGAGCCGCGGCAGTGAGGCTGATCCGTTCCTGTTCCCCCTCGGGGGCACTGAATGCCTCCGTCGTCCCCATCAGGCCGAGGATCCCGGCGGTGTAGCCCACGCCCGGGATCGCCTCGATGAGTGCACGCTCGAAGAGCGCTTCCCGCCCATCCAGATCGAGGTCGACGAACCAGCCAGGAAGGAGCCGGGGCAGATAGGCGCCGTATCCGGCGACGAGATGCACGCCTGCGGCGCGGGCCAGTGCAGGTAGGCGCGAGTGGTCGGGCCCGAAGCCGAATGAGCTGAGGTCGACAGCGGCGCGCAGGCCAGCCTGGGCAGCGAGGAGCAGCTCATCGGAGAGCAGCTCTGGATCGTCGAGGCGCAGGTTGTCGGACAGCCCAAGCTGACTCCAGCGCAGAGCACCGGCAAGCTCGGACGTAACCGGCTGATCGGCGTCCAGGTCCTGGACCCCTCGCCGCACCAGCGCACTCGCGTCGGTCAACAGGTGCTCGTGCATGCTCACCGTGCCGAGATCTGCGGCGTCGACCGCGCCGAGGACCGTGTGAATCATCCGTGCACCCCTCAATCGCCGGGGATCGACCTCACCCGGCACGAATATTGGATGCAATCTAAGCATACTTGGATCCGCATGGCCTGCCCCACGCGGTCTCGGTGAGGTCGAGACCGACACTCCGCCGATGCGGTCCAGCGAGAACCGCCATCCCCGCAGCCGTCCCGATGGGTTGTCGGCATGGTCGGCGATCCGAGCCTGTCCAGAGGTGCATGCGAAGACGGCGCAGATCGGGTCGTAGCGGAACTTGCACTGCAAAACCGATCGGTTTATGTTGTGGGAAACCGGTCGGTTTCTCAGCACGTTCGGTCCCATCGAGAGAGCCGTTGAGTGCCCGGTCCGGAGCCGTGCCGGACGTTGCGCGAACCGTTTCAAGACTGCTTTCAGCGAGGTCCGCGCCAGACACCGGGCGTCCACCGCATCGACCACGCATGACTCAGGCTCCAGGAGAGAAGCGAATGGCCTTCAGCACCGAAGCAACGAATTTTGGCTGGCTGCTCGACAACTTCGTGCATACCGTCCCCGGCAGCCGACACACGCTCGTCGTATCAGCAGACGGCCTGCTCATGGCGATGTCCGACCAGCTCGACCGCACCAGCGGCGACCAGCTCGCGGCAATCGTCTCGGGCATGTCGAGCCTCACGCGTGGAGCGTCCCGTCAGCTCAACGGCGGCAACGTCCGTCAGACGATCATCGAGATGGACAGCGGGTTCCTCTTCCTGATGAGCGTCTCGAACGGGTCAGTGCTCGGCGTGGTCGCGGAGGCCACGTGCGACATCGGCCTCATCGGCTACGAGATGGCTCTTCTGGTGTCCCGCACCGAGGCCACGCTCACGCCGCAGCTGATCTCGGAGATGCGTGGCGGCCTGCCGGTCGACGGGCAGACCCGGGCCGCCAGCGCGGGATGAGGACCGCAACCCTGCGCCCGGCGGGCGAAGCTCTGAGCGCGGCAGTACCGGCACGACGAACCCTCTCGCTGGGCGTCTTCGGGCTCCCACTGGGACTGGCAGGTCTCGGCGGCGGCTGGACGGCCGCGTCGCAACTTCTCGACGCGCCCCGGTGGCCCGCGGAGGTGTCCTCATCTGCAAGCACCAGGTGGCCTCAGTGCACACCCATCGCATCGAGCAGAGTGGCCGCGGTGGGCACGAGCAGTCCCGTCAGATCGTCGGCCCCGATCCCGGCACGGGCGCTGCCGCCGTCGAAGACGATGCCGAGCTGCCGGGCCAGCAGGTCCGGATCGCCCGCCCCGCCCCGTTCGGCCTCGCCACGGAAGAATGCCGTCAGGTTCGCCTTGACCCGGTGCGCCACCTGGCTCGCCGGATGGCTCGGGTCCTTGAGCTCGATCTGGATCGCAAGATACCGGCAGCCCTGGAACTCGGGCGCACCCGCCTGCAGCTCTACCTGCTCGAAGACGTGCAGGATCCGCTCGCGGGGTGGACGGCGATCATCCGCTGCGGGCAGGAGGCTCGCCACGAAGGCAGGGGCGCGGTCCTCCAGGCTCGCCGCCAGCAGCTCGCCCTTGCTCGCGAACAGCTGATACATGGAGCGTTTCGACACTCCCGCCGCTCTGCACAGCGCCTCGATGCCGATACCGACACCGTCTCGGTAGGTGAGCGTGGCCGCCGCCTCGAGCAGCCGCTCTCGGGGACCAGCCTTCGCCTCAGTACTCATACGGCGAGATTATCCCGGGCCCCGCAAATTGGAAACCGATCGGTTTACGAGCGAGCTCACAACATCGTCGCCCACCACATCCCGCCGCTCGCCCGCCCGCCCGGCCGACGCGCCCGACCGGACCGGCCTCGCCGTTGCTGGCCGCCTACGTCCTGGGCTGCTGCTCCCACGGGCAGAACACGCGGACGCCCAGGGGAGTGAAGTGGCGCAGGTTGCGGGTGACCACGGTCATCCCGTGGGCCTCGGCGACGGCCGCGATCTGGGCGTCGTCGTACGGAGCGTGCTCCGGGACCGGGTAGCGAGCAAGGATCCGCGCGGCAGGCAGGTCGAACGGCAGGACGCGGCCGGCGAAGCCGGGCAGGACACGCTCTGCAAGCCATCGCCGAAGGACCGACCCCTGGGCGGGATCCGTCTGCTCCTTGCGGACGACGCCACGCTCGATCTCCGCGACGGTCAGCGCCGTCACGTACTGGTCGACGAGCGGGACGCTACGTGCCCAGTCCGCGACCACAGGTTCGCGGTCGGGTCGCCTCAGGGCGGAGACGACGTTGGTGTCCAGGACGTACATCAGAGCTCGGCGGTGCGGGCGGTCAGGCCCAGACGCCCGGGCTCGAAGTCGATGTCGTCGCTCTCGGGCATTGCAAGGTAGTCGACGATGCTCGTCGGTTCGCCGACGAGGGCTTCCTCCACGATGGCCCGGGCCTCGGCCTCCATCGACCGGTGGTGCCGGGCGGCGCGCTCGGTCAGGACCGCCTTGGTCCCGGCGGGCAGATTGCGAATGAGGATCTGTTCCATGATGGCCACCTCCAAACGATATCGAGTCAATGATATCGCGCACGTCAAGCACGCTCACCCGCGGACAGTACCGTCGCGGCCATCGCCCGACGGCGCCATCGGGCACGGGGTGACACCGACGTCTTCCGACCACATAGGTCCGGGCGCAGCGGCCTCGCGCTCCGGGATCCGGAGCGCGAGGCGCGACAATCACCGCTCCGAGACGAGCGTGACGAGCGATCGGGCAGGCAGCTCCAGCTCTGTGCTCCCGCGTACCGGGGTGGCGATCGTGTCCACCTGCTCCAGGTCGTGGTCGTTGTCGGTCAGGTAGGCCGTCACGGGTCGGGGCAGGTCGATGTCCGTGCTCACCGGCGCCTGGTTCAGGTTGAGGAGCTGCACCACGCGCGAGCCGTCCGGGTTCCGGTAGGCCGAGACCTTGAGGCCGTCCGTCTCGTGCTCGACGTCGAACCGCACGGCGCCCGCGTCGATGTACCGGCTGAACGCCGAGAAGGCGTAGTACCTCGACGACACCCGGTACGTGTCCCCGGCCACATCAGCCTGGATCAGCGACGCGGAGGCCCCCTGGCTCACGCCGAGCCACCACAGGTAGGCGGTGACCCCGGCCTGCGCCAGCGAGTCCTGCATGTGCTCCGCCATGACGATGCCGTCGGTGGAGACGCCCTGGCCGCCGTCCCAGTTCTCGTTCCACCCGGCCGCCGAGGCCGACGTCGCCCATTCCGACATCCAGACGGGCTTGTCGGTGTCGGCCGGCGTCACCGACGGGCTGGCGTAGGAGTGCGCGCTGTACGCGTCGAGGTAGCGCCACGCGTCCCTGTCGGCCATGAGCGCCTCGAGGTACGGCTTGCCCTGCTCCCAGCCGAACGAGTCGCAGCACACCACGCCGTAGCCGGCCCTCTTCGCGATGGGTCCGACGATCCCGGTGAACTCCGCGGCCTGCGCCGGGGTGAACAGCATCGACTCATAGCTCGCGTTCCAGTCCGGCTCGTTCGTGAAGGCGAGGCTCTCGATGTCGATGCCCTCCTGGGCATAGAGGTCAGCCCACGCCACGAGGTAGTTCGCGTAGGCCTCGGTCCAGTCGCCGCTCGCACAGGTCGCGTTCGAGAGACCGCACAGCGCGCCACCCCGGACGGCCGAGCCGTTGGTCTTCATGTAGGCGGGGGCGGTCCAGGCGTTGCCGTAGAAGCGGTCGACGCCGCGTGCCTTGGCCTCCTGGGCGAACCAGACCGAGCCGTTGTCCCACCCGTCCCACTGGTACTCCGGCTCGGCGTCGGGGCCGCCCGGGTCCTCGGGCTGGATCGAGAGCATCACGTCGTAGGTGTCATTGCTCTGTCCCCCGATCCCTATCCGCAGGATGTCGGGTGCGGCGCCGTCCCTTCCCAGCAGGAGGTCCAGGGCCTCCGAGCGCTGCGGCTCCGAGATCTGGTACAGCAGCGTGGCCCGCTGGAACGCGCTCGAGAACCCGAATCCCTCGACCGTCTGACGCTCGTCCCTCGGCTGGAGGTCGATAGCGGTCGTGGAGCGTTCCGGGCCATCGGATACCTGCCCGACGGCGCCGGGTGCCAACGCCGCCCCCACGAGGCAAGTGGCGGCTGTCGTGGCCAGAACAACGGAAAGTGCTCGTCTCATGGTGCTCTCCTTTGAGCCCTTGGGGTCGCCTTCCACACGTGCGACGGTCACGCTATCCCGAGATCAGCCACTTTGAAAACGTTCTCGTAGTGGCGCCAACCCGGGTGCGCCGGAGGGCGTCGTCGACGCCGGTCCGGGGTCGGACGCCCAGGACTGCTGGAGCGGCTGCAGGATCAGCCCCGTTGCCCGAACGGGTGCGAACGGGGCCGAGCCCGCTCAACGCACGCAAGGGAGCTGCAGGAGCAGGGTCGTCCCCTGCGGCGAGGTCGACTCGACGGTCACGTCGCCGTGATAGCGGCGCGCGATGTCCCGCACGAGCGCCAGACCGAGGCCGAAGCTCCGGCGCCGCGGGTTCCCGGACGAGCGGGCGAACCGGTCGAAGACCCGCTCCGGGCTGATTCCTTGGATCCCCGGACCGCTGTCGCGCACCCGAAGCGACGCCGTCCCGCCGTCCGTCCCGACGAGCACCTCGACGACCGCGCCGGCCGGCGAGTGCTGGACCGCGTTGTCGACGAGCGCCACGACGCACCGCGCCAGGGAGACGCGCGGCACCGCGACGGTCGGCGTCGCGTCGATCCGGGTCTCGATGCGGAGCCCTGCCTCCTGCGCGAGGACCTCCAGGGAAGACACTGCGGTCCGGACCGTGTCGGCGACGGCCGTCACCGGATCACCCGGCTCCGCGTCTCCCTCCGCGCTGAGCAGCAGGTCGTTGATGACGTCCGCCATCGACGCGGCGTCGGCCCGCAGCTGGCCGACGACCTCCTCGGCGGGCTCCTCGCGTTCCAGCCGACGCTCCAGCACCTGCAGCCGGCTGGTGAGCACGGTCAGCGGGGTGCGCAGCTCGTGGCTGGCGTCGGCGACGAAGTTCCGCTGCAGCCGCAGCGCCTCGGCGAGCGGCGCGACCGCGCGGTGGGCGGCGAGCCAGGCGACGAGACCGACCAGCACGATGCCGATCGCGCCCAGCACGACGACGAGGCCGATCACTTCGTCCCGCTCCACCACCCACGCGACCTCCTCGCCGCCGCGGGGGCGGGAGATCCCGTGCTCGATGCTCTCCTCCCGCGCCCGCAGGGAGATCACGGTGACCAGCGCGGCCACGCCCGCGACCGTGAGGACGGCCGAGGCGATGCCGACGTAGAGGCCGATCGCGAGGGCCGCGCGGCGCACGCGCGACCTGTCAGAGGTCGCGGTCACGGCATGTCCCCCACCCGGTATCCCCGTGCGCGAACGGTCTCGACCATCTGATGGCTGGTCTTCCTTCGGAGATAGTGCACGTAGGTGTCGACGCTTCCCGGGGAGTCGTCGGCGCTGAACACGGCGTGCAGGATCTCGTCACGGGAGAACACGTGCTCCGGGCTGGAGCTGAGCAGGTCGAGCAGTGCGTTCTCCGTCGTCGTGAGCGGGATGCGGGCGCCCGTGGGCGAGTAGATCGTCTGGTTGTCCGGCGTGTAGATCCAGTCGCCGAGGTATCGGCGTCGGCCGGCCGCCGCGAAACCGCGCCGGAGCGCCCGCAGGCGGGCCAGCAGCTCGTCGAACTCGAACGGCTTGACCAGGTAGTCGTTCGCGCCGCCGTCGAGGCCCGAGACCTTGTCGTCCACCGTGCCCAGGGCGGTCAGCATGAGGACGGGCGTGTTGATCCGGGCTCGCCGGACCGCGGCGACCAGCGTCACGCCGTCCATGCCCGGCAGCCGGCGGTCCACCACCAGCGCGTCGTAGTGCCGGTGCAGGCACAGGTCCAGCCCGCGCTCCGCGTCGGCGGCGTGGTCGACCTCGTAGTACTCGGACAGGACCTCGGACATCATCCCCGCGATCTCCAGGTCGTCCTCCACGACCAGGAGCGCGGGCCGCGGGGGGGCGGTCTGGGAGTCCATTCTCGCCTCCTGGACGTTTCGTGGAGCGCTGCTCCGGCTCATGCCTATCCTCCGTCCACGCTCCAAGAGTTCGCTAAGAATCGGCAGCGCGCGCCCCGGGCCCGAATTCTGAGCCCAGTCTTAGAGACCGGGTCCGACGCTGTGGACATGGACACCCTGGTACGCGGTACACCGGCCTCGGCACGACCTGTCCCGTCGCACGCTCCGCGCGAGCGCGGCGGCCTTCGCAGCCTGCGTCTGTGGCGGACGGCGGGGATCGCCACCCTCTGGCTGACCAGCCTGTTCGTGGTGGCGCTGTGGGTCGACGGCGGTGGGATCCAGTCCACCGTGCAGGGCGGCGCACCGATGCTGACCACGCTCGGCCGGATCACCGGGCTGGTGGCGGCGAACCTGCTGCTCTACCAGGTGCTGCTGATGGCCCGGGTGCCGCTGTTCGAGAAGGCCTTCGGCCATGACACGCTGACCCGGGGCCATCGCCTCACCGGGTTCTGGTCGTTCTGGCTGATGCTCGCCCACATCGTGCTGATCACCTTCGGCTACGCGGGCCTGGCAGCCATCGGGTTCCTCCCGCAGCTCTGGGAGCTGATAGTCGACTACCCCGGCATGCTGCTGGCCGCGGCGGGCACCGTACTCATCATCGGCGTGGTCGCCCTGTCGATCCGGCGCGCCCGGCGCAGGATGCGCTACGAGTCCTGGCACCTGCTGCACCTGTACGCGTACCTAGGGGTGGGACTGGCGCTGCCGCACCAGCTCTGGACCGGCGCGGACTTCCTCGCCTCGCCGGCGGCGACCTGGTACTGGTGGACGCTGTGGGCGGTGGCCGCCGGCTGCGCCCTCGTCTACCGCGTGATCGTCCCTCTCGTGCGGTCGGCACGCCACAGCCTGCGTGTGGCCGAGGTGGTGCCGGACGGGAGCAGCGGGGTGACCGTGCGGCTGACCGGACGCAACATGCACCGGCTGCGTGTCCAGGCCGGGCAGTTCTTCGTCTGGCGCTTCATGGACGGGCCCGGCTGGTCACGCGGTCACCCGTTCTCCATCTCCGCCCGTCCGAGCGCGGACGGGCTGAGCCTCACGGCGCGGGTGGTGGGCGACGGGACCAGCCGTCTGGGCCGGCTTCGCCCGGGCACGACGGTGCTGGTCGAAGGGCCGTACGGCCACCTCGTCGGAGCGCGGCGACAGGGTACGAAGCTGCTCATGCTGGGCGCCGGTGCCGGCGTGGCGCCCCTGGTCTCCCTGCTGCAGGAGCAGCCCTACGCGCCGGGCGCCGCGACCCTGGTCACCCGGGACAGCCACCCTGAGGCGGCTCTGCTGAGCGAGGCCGTCGCCGCACTCGTCCGGGAGCGCGGCGTCCGCCACGTACCGCTCGACGGACCGCGCACGCGCGTGAGCTCCCCCTGGCTTCCGCGCCAGCACGAGCAGTGGCAGGGGACCCAGCTCATCGCACACCTGGCCCCCGACCTGGCCCAGTACGACATCTACCTCTGCGGGCCCGTGCCCTGGATGGACGCCGTGCGCGCCGACCTCGACCGCCTGGGCGTGGCCCCGTCCCGCATCCACTCCGAAGCATTCGCGATCTAGGAAACGACAGGAGCAATCATGAGCAGGATCATCTACGCACTCCTGACCACCTTCACCGCCCTGGTGCTGCTGTTCGGCTACCGGACCTCCACCGAGGTGGTCACGCCGACGGCGCTCGAACCTCTGTCGCTCTCGCCCACGGGCCAAGGAAACAGCACGGGCGGCACGACGAGCTCGGGCGACGAGTCCGACGACGGGTCGGGCTCGGCCGGCACGACGAGCTCGGCCGGCACGACCAGCTCGGCCGGCACGACCAGCTCCGGCGGCTCGACGTCGGCAACCTCGTCGGGCCTGCAGGACGGCACCTACCAGGGGACGACCGCCTCGACGCAGTGGGGTCCCGTGCAGGTGCAGATCACGGTCTCCGGCGGACAGATCACCGACTCGCAGGTCCTCCAGTACCCGACCGGGAACGGCAGAGACGAGCAGATCAACGGCTACGCCATCCCCGTGCTCAATGGCGAGGTCCTCGCCGCGCAGAGCGCGCAGATCGACATGGTCTCGGGTGCCACCGTCACGAGCGGCGGCTACCTCGACTCGCTGCAGAGCGCCCTCGACCAGGCGCACGGCTGACCGGGGTGATGAGCATGAGCCAGAGCAGCTTCCGCCGGTTGGTCGACGTCGAGCAGATCATGGGTATGCCGATCAGCGTGCACGTCGTCCTCGGCGACCTCGACCGTGACCTCGACACGACGGTGGTGCACCGCGCCGTAGGCCGAGCCTTCGACCACCTGCGCGAGGTCGACCGGGTCTTCTCCACGTTCCGCGAGGACTCCGACCTCCGCCGCATGGCCCGGGGCGAGCTGGACGTGGCGGACGCCGACCCGATGGTCGCGGAGGCGCTCCGTGAGAGCCAGGCCGCCGAAGTGGCCACGCGCGGGAGGTTCTCCGCGTGGTGGCAGGGCTGGTTCGACCCGACGGGGCTGGTCAAGGGCTGGGCCGTGGAGCAGGCGACGGCCCGGTTCCTGCAGCCGCTCCTGGCCGAGCCGCGTGTCGAGGCGGTCGGCATGAACGCCGGCGGCGACATGCAGCTGGCGACCGCCCCGGGATCGGCCTGGCGCTGGCGCGTCGGTATCGCGGACCCCGAGGTCCGGACCGCCACGCTGGCCACTATCGACGTCGGCGACGGCGCCGTCGCCACCTCGGGCACCGGCGAACGGGGCAACCACATCGTCGATCCCCGGACCGGGCAACCCGCGACCGGGGTGCGCTCCGCGACCGTCGTGGCCGACCGGCTCGCGCACGCCGATCTCTGGGCGACCACGGCCGTCGTCGCCGGCTTCGACGACCTCGGCTGGCTCGGCGATGCGGACAGCACCTCGGGGATGCTCGTCGCGCCGGACGGCCGCGTCCGGCGCTGGGCGGGCATCACCGAGGTGACCCTGATCGACGCCCACCCGTTCACCGTCGCCGGGTAGACGCGTCGAGCGACCGGCCGAGGGCCTGCCGACGTCCGGACCTCGCTCGGACCGCCTTGGCGGCGGCGTCGGCGAGGACGACGGCCACGGGCGCGGCGAGCACCACCGCCCAGCCGGCGGCGGGTGGCGGGCTCCCGCCCAGCAGGCCGGACAACGGGGGCGCCAGGAAGACCGCGAGCAGGACCAGCTCGACCGCCACCGCCCAGAGCAGCATCGGGTTGCCGGTCATCCGCATCGCACCGACCCAGCGGAGCTCGCTGCGGCAGGCGAAGGCGTTGCCGAGCTGCCCCAGCACGACGGCGGCGAACGCGGCCCCGGACGCCGCGGCCAGCGTCTGCGCGGAGGGTTCCGCGCCGACGACCCAGCCGGCCAGACCGAGGACCACGAAGAACGCCGCCATCTCGACGGCTGCCTCGGCCGGGCCGAGGATGCCGAACACCCGCCCCAGCAGCCCCCGGTCGATCAGCGCACCGGTCGACGGCCGCTGCCGCATCGTCGCGCGGCTGGGCGGCTCCGCGCCGAGCGCGAGCGCGGGCAGCAGGTCGGTGCCGATGTCGAGGGCGAGGATCTGCAGCACGGTCAGGGCAAGGGGTATGTTGCCGCCGCTGAGCGCCCAGATCAGGAACGGAGTCAGCTCGGCGACGTTGTCGGTCAGGTGGTAGGTCAGGAACCGGCGGATGTTGGCGAACGTCGTGCGGCCCAGCTCGACGGCGGCGACGATGGTCGCGAAGTTGTCGTCGAGAAGTACGACGTCCGCGGCCTCGCGCGCGACGTCCGAGCCGCTGCGCCCCATGGCGATGCCGATGTCGGCCTCGCGCAGCGCCGGCCCGTCGTTGACGCCGTCGCCCGTCATCGCGACCACGTGGCCGCGTGCGTGCAGCGCCCGCGCGATCCGCAGCTTGTCCTCCGGCGTGACGCGGGCGATCACCACTCCGTCCCGGTCGACCAGCTCGCCGAGCGCGTCGTCGTCCGCGGGGAGGTCGGAACCTTCGAGGACCGGTCCGTCCCGCAGCAACCCCACCTCTCGGGCGATCGCCGTCGCCGTCCCGACGTGGTCGCCGGTCACCATTGCCAGCTTGATCCCCGCCGTACGGCAGGCGGCCACCGCGCCGTGGACGTCGTCGCGGGGCGGGTCCTCCAGGGCCACGAGGCCGAGCAGCTCCAGGCGCGCCTCCACCTCGGCCGCGGGTGCGTCCACGTCGGCCGCGGTGGTGGGCCGCCGCGCGACGGCGAGGACCCGCAGACCCCTGGCGGCCAGCTCGCTCACGGCCCGGTCCGCGGCCTCCCCCGCGGACGTGGACGGCAGCACCGAGTCCGGGGCGCCCTTGACGTACACGTGGTCCCCGGCGACGACGGACATGCGCCGGCGGCGCGAGTCGAACGGCAGCCGCCTCCGCACCGGCGCCGCGGCCTCCGCGGCGTCCACGTCGACACCGGTCCGCAGGGCGAGCACGTGCAGCGCGACCTCCATCGGGTCCCCGTGCGCCGTCCACCGCTCACCGCTGCGGACCATCCGCCCGGTCGAGCAGCGGGTGGCCGCCACGGCCACGTCGCGGACGGCGGGCAGCGTCGCGGCGTCGGCGGTGACCCGTGCGGTCGGCGCATATCCGTGCCCGACGACGGACGCCGTCCCCCGGGGCGTCCACACCTCGACGACGGACATCTCGTTGCGGGTCAGTGTGCCGGTCTTGTCGGTGCAGATGAACGTCGTGGAGCCCATCGTCTCGACCGAGTCGAGCCGGCGCACGAGCGCGTTGCGGGACGCCATCCGCTGCGCACCCCGCGCCAGGGAGAGCGTCACCGTCGGCAGCAGCCCCTCCGGGACCAGGGCGACCATGACGCCGACGGCGAAGAGGAACCCGTCCGACATCGGCATCCCGAGTACCTGGGAGACGATGAAGAACGCGATGCCGACGGAGATCGCGATCCCGGCGACGACGCGCACGACGCGCCGCAGCCGGATCGCCAGCGGGCTCGCGGAACGGCTCGCCGTCCGGGTGAGGGCCATGATGTGCGCCAGCTCGGTCGCCTGCGCCGTAGCGGTGACCTCCGCTGCCGCCTCGCCCTCGACCACATAGGTCCCCGCGTGGACGACGTCCCCCGGCGACGGATGCGTGGTGGTGCTCTCGCCGGTCAGTGCCGACTCGTCGAGGGCGAGCCCGGTCACCGAGACGAGGCGGCCGTCCGCGGCCATACCGTCCCCGGCCTCCAGGAGAAGGAGGTCTCCGACCACGACGTCACGTACGGGGATCTGGCGGCGGCGCCGGTCGCGAAGGACCGTCGCCAGGGCCGGCATCAGCTCGAGCAGCTTCTGCCCGGCCTGGTCCGCCCGATACTCCTGCAGGAACGCGAAGACGCCGTTGACGATCACGACCACCGCGATGGCGATCGCGAGCTCGGGCATGTCGGCGAACCACGCAAGGACCGCCGCGGCCCAGAGCAGCAGCGCGAAGAAGTGAACCAGCTGCCCGAGCAGCAGTCGCACCGGAGACGGCGGCCGGGGCCCGGGAACGAGGTTCGGGCCCAGCTCCTGGAGACGATGAGCCGCCTCGGACGACGACAGGCCGGTGAGCTCGCTGCTGCCCGACGTGCTCGTGTCGGTCGTCGTCATCGTCTCCCCCGACGTCGCTCCGTGCCGCTGGCTCGGGCGAGCCGCGCGGCCACCCCGACGCCGCGCCCCGGCATCTCATCTCCGCACGGAGCCGACGCCGGCCATCAGGGCCGTCTGCCCCGCATCCACGGGACCTTTGGCACATGCCCCGGCACGAGCCTCGCGCGAAGACTGGCAACTGGGGACGGTGAGCGCGCTTCAGGAACGGGGTACGCGCCGAAACCTGGCAGCCGAGGAAGGGAGACGAGCCATGGACGTCGTCGACGCACGGGTCGAGAGGATCCTGAGGGCGGCTGGAGAGGCTCCCAGCGTCCTGAACACCCAGCCGTGGAAGGTGGCGGTCGCGGGCAGCACCGTGACGCTACGTGCCGACCGGTCGAGGCAGCTGCGGCACAGCGACCCCCAGGGCCGTGAGATGTTGATCAGCTGCGGAGCCTTCCTGTTCAACGCACGGGTGGCGGCCCGTCGCGAGTCGCTGACCCCGGTCGTCACGGTCCTGCCGGATCCGGACGACGAGCTGCTCGTCGCCGAGCTCGTCCTCGAACCAGGCGACGACCCGAGCGCGGACGAGCTCGAGCTGTCCGTGGCGATCGAGCACCGCGCGACGTCCCGCGTCCCCTTCGATGACCAGCCCCTCCCCGCGGACGTCCTGGTCACCATCCAGCGAGCCGCCTACGCCGAGGGGGCCAGCCTGCGCCCGATCCAGCCGTCGGACCGCTCGCGCACCGAGGTGATCGGGCTCGTGCGGAAGGCGGAGGCCATCGCGGCAGAGGACATGGCCGGCCGCGCCGAGGAGGCGGCATGGACCACCACCTGGGCAGGCCGCGACGACGGCATACCCGAGCAGCTTCTCGGGCGCGCGCCGAGCAACGCCGATGCGCCTGCGCGCCGGTTCCCCGCCAGTCGGGGCCGGGAACACTTCGAGCGGAACTCGACACTGGCCGTCCTGACCACCCCGGGCGACTCCCCCCGGGAGTGGGTCGCAGCCGGTCAGGCGCTGGAGCATGCGCTGCTGGTCGCCACGACCTACTTCGTCCACGCGTCCTTCGCGACCACCGTCCTGGAGAACCCCACGACGCGCCATGATCTGCGCCAGGCTCTGTCTCTCAGTGCCTTCCCGCAGATGCTCATACGGCTCGGGAACAGCCCGAGGCCGGAACACGCGCCCCGCCGGACGCTGGGTGCGACGACGACGTGAGCCCCGCCGTGCCCCCGTCCGTGGCTCCCGTCCGGCGATGCCGGACGGGAGCCGACGCACGTCGGATCATCGGTCGTCGTACGCCGGGCCGGTGAGCCTCGCGCGCGCCGCGGCCAGGCGGGCGATCGGGACACGGTAGGGCGAGCAGGAGACGTAGTCGAGGCCGATCCCGTCGAACACGATGATCGACGCGGGGTCGCCGCCGTGCTCGCCACAGATGCCGATCTCGAGGTCGGGTCTGGTCCGCAGCCCGCGCTCGACGCCGATCCTGACGAGCTCACCCACGCCGTCGGCATCGAGGGACGCGAACGGGTTGGCGGGCACGATGCCCGCCTCGAGGTAGGGGACGAGGAAGGAGCCCTCGGCGTCGTCGCGGGAGATGCCGATCGCCGTCTGGCTCAGGTCGTTGGTGCCGAACGAGAAGAAGTCGGCGTGCTCGGCGATCTCGTCCGCGGTGAGGACCGCGCGGGGCAGCTCGATCATGGTGCCGACCGTGTAGCGCAGGTCCGTGACCCCGGCGGAGGCGAGCTCGTCGTCCGCGGTGGCCACGATGATCTCGCGCATGCGGCGAAGCTCCTCGGCGAACCCGACCAGGGGCACCATGATCTCGACGCGCGGATCCAGGCCACGCCTCCGTACCGCGAGCGCCGCGCGGATGATCGCGCGGGTCTGCATGACGCCGATCTCCGGGTGCAGCAGCAGCAGGCGCACGCCGCGGGTGCCAAGCATGGGGTTCGCCTCGGACAGGCGCAGGATGCGGTCCAGGAGGGCTCTGGCCCGCTCCAGCTCCGCAGGTGCGTCGTCCGCCTCCAGCCGCTGCACCAGCAGGGACTGCTCGACCAGGTCGGGGAGGAACTCGTGCAGCGGCGGATCGATGAGCCGGACGGCGACCGGCAGGCCGGTCATCGCGGTGAAGATCTCCTCGAAGTCCGCCTGCTGCATGGGCAGCAGCTCGTCCAGCGCTGCCTGCCGGGCGTCGGTGGTGTCCGCCAGGATCATGCGCTGCACCACTGGCAGCCGGTCCGTGGCCATGAACATGTGCTCGGTGCGGCACAGTCCCACGCCCTCGGCTCCCAGCTCGCGGGCCTTCGTGGCCTCCTCGCCGGTGTCGGCGTTGGCGCGCACGCCCAGGCGGCGCACCTCGTCGGCCCAGCCCAGCACGGTGGAGAAGTCGTCGGTGATCTGCGGCGGCACCAGCGGGAGCGCGCCCGGGTAGACGGCCCCGGTGGTGCCGTCCAGCGTGAGCGTGTCCGCGTCGGTGAGGACGGTGTCGCCGACAGTCATGGTGTGGGCGTCGACGTCGATGCGCAGCTCGCCCGCGCCGGCCACGCACGGCTTGCCCATGCCGCGGGCGACCACGGCGGCGTGCGACGTCATGCCGCCGTGCGCGGTGAGGACGCCCTGGGCCGCCGCGACGCCGTGGATGTCGTCCGGGGTCGTCTCCCACCGCACGAGCACCACTGCCTCGCCGGCCTTGCCCCGCTCGGCGGCGGTATCGGCGTCGAACACGATCCTGCCCACCGCCGCGCCCGGGGAGGCGTTGAGGCCGCGCGTGAGCGGGGTCCCCGCCTGGGTGGGGTCGAGCGCCGGGTGCAGGACCTGGTCGAGCTGGGCCGGGTCGATCCGCCGCAGCGCCGTCTCCTTGTCGATCTCGCCCTCCGCGACGAGGTCGCGCGCCACCTTCAGCGCTGCCGCGGCGGTGCGCTTGCCGGTGCGCACCTGCAGCAGGAACAGCGTGCCGTCCTCGACCGTGAACTCGATGTCCTGCATGTCCTTGTAGTGGTGCTCGAGCTGGTCCATCGTCGCCATGAGCTGCGCGTACGCGTAGGGCAGCACCGATTCCAGCTCCGGCAGGCGCCGGGGGGTGCGGATGCCCGCGACCACGTCCTCGCCCTGCGCGTCTACCAGGAACTCTCCGTACCGCTCTCTGGCACCCGTGGCAGGGTTGCGCGTGAAGCACACGCCCGTCGCGGACGTGTCGCCCTTGTTGCCGAACACCATCTGCATCACGTTCACGGCGGTGCCGAGGTCGTCCGGGATGTCGTTCAGCCCGCGGTAGACCTTTGCTCGCGGGCTGTTCCACGATCCGAACACCGCGTCCACCGCCCGGCGGAGCTGCTCGCGCGGCTCGGTCGGAAGTTCGTGTCCGGTGCTCAGGCGGACCGCGCGACGGAACGTCGCCACGAGCTCCTTCAGGTCGTCGGCCGTCAGCCCGGTGTCCTGGGTCACCCCGCGGCGGTTCTTGAGCGCCGTCAGCTCGTCCTCGAAGACCTGCCCGGGCACGCCCTCCACCACCTCGCCGTACATCTGCACGAACCGGCGGTACGAGTCCCACGCGAACCGCGGGTCGTTCGACTCGGCGGCCAGGCCTTCGGCGGACTCGTCAGAGATGCCCAGGTTGAGGATCGTGTCCATCATCCCCGGCATCGAGAGCACGGCGCCCGACCGCACCGACACCAGCAGCGGCCGTTCGGCGGCCCCGAGCGTGCGGCCCGTGCGCCGCTCCAGGGTGCTCAGGTGCGCCTGGATCTCGTCCCACAGCCGCTCGGGCCAGGTGCCGCCGTTCCGCATGGCGGCGACGCACGCCGAGGTCGTCACCGTGAAGCCGTCCGGGACGGGCACGCCGATGCGCTTCATCTCGGCGACGCCCGCACCCTTGCCGCCGAGCAGCGCCTTCATCTCGGCGTTCCCCTCCGACAGGTCGTAGACGTACCGTCCGTCCATCACCTCTGCGCTCGTGGTGACGGCTCCGGTCCGGCTGTCCGCATGCGTGGTCATCGCGCCTCCATCGGTCAACGCCCGCGATCGGGTGCTCGTGCTGTACTCCACGGTCGTGCCGGGCAGGCCGACACGACTGCGTGAGTACTACCAGGCTCGTGGCCCGGAGCACCCCGCCGTCAGGGTCGTCCGCCCCGCATCCCTGGGACGTAGGTCCCCTCGTCGGCTCGCGTCCTTCCCCGTTCGTTCTCCCTCGGCGAGCTGGTGCCACGCTCGTCGTCGGGTCCCGGCTCGCGGCGGAAGTGGCCGCGCGTCACGTGAAGACGATCTGGCCACCGGCCGCGAGGTCGTAGAACTCACCGACGGTGATGATGTCCTTGACCTGCCCGATGAAGTCGTCCCTGCCGAAGCCGAAGAGATCGACCGATGCCTGGCACGCGTACAGCCCCGCGCCGGTGTCGGCGATCATCTGGACGAACTCAGGGATGGGTGGGATATCGAGCCTGTCCATCTTGTGGCCCATGTACCGGGTCATCGCCGCCGACACCCCAGGGATCGCGCCCGCCCAGGTCGGCAGGTGCAGGCCGGGGTTGCCCACGGTGGCCACCTTGATGTGCTCGTAGCGGTCCTTGTGGATCGCGTCCAGCCCGAAGAAGGTGAAGAACAGGTTCGCCTCCATCCCCTCGGCGCGAGCGCCGTTGGCCATGATCAGCCCCGGGTAGACACCTTCGAGAGAGCCCTTGGAAATGATGATCGAGACCTTCTCGATCTTGCCGTTGCCCGTCATGGCATGCCTCCTCTTCGTGGTCGTTCGTGGACCTCAGACGTGGATGTGGACCTCAGATGCAGCCGCGGGGCTTGGGAATGCCCGCGGTCTTCGCCGCCAGCTTCGCCGGGCCCTTCGGGAAGAGCTCGTAGAGCTCCTTGACGCTGACGCCGGAGGTCTTGCCCAGCGCCCGCACGGTCGGGCCGGTGCCCCTGAGCTCGTACTCGTGGCGCACGTGCTTGATGACCTGCCAGTGCTGCTCGGTCAGCGCGGGGATCCCGGCCTCGCGGGCGATCTCGGGTGCCATCTCCTCGCGCCACTGCTCGGGATCGGTGAAGAATCCCTCCTCGTTCACGAGCACCTGGGTGCCCGCGTAGGTCACGGTCGGCATGTCGCGCCTCCTCCTCGTCGTTCGGCTCGTCAGTGGTCAGTGGTCGCGGGTACGTGCTTGCTCGCGTGCGGCATCGCCGCGGCGACGCCGGGGATGTCCCGGCCGGGCAGCAGGATGTGCCAGTACAACCAGGCGAACATCCGCTTGCCGAGGTGGTTGAGCCGGGACTCCCTCAGCAGCGGCAGGCCCACACCGGCCGGGAAGCGGCCCGGCAGGGGCTCGGTGTCGTAGTTGAAGTCGATCAGCAGTGCCTTGTGGAAGCCGGTCTCGATGAAGCAGTTGGCGTGGCCGTCGAAGCCGGGCTCCAGCTCTTCACCAGCGAGGAACCGCGCGACGTTGCGGGTCAGGATCTCGCCCTCGAAGTGCGTCACGGAACCGGCCTTGGAGGTCGGGATCGCCGCCGCGTCGCCGATCACGAAGATGTTGGGCCGCACCGTGGACTGCAGGGTGTGGGGGTCGGTGGGTATGAAGCCGAGCTCGTCGCCCAGCCCCGCCGAGGCGTCCACGTAGGCGGCACCGCCGTGCAGCGGCACCATGACCGCCAGGTCGAAGGGGACCTCGCGGCCGTCGAAGGACACCAGGCGGTCACCGGCATCGTCGCCGTCGCCGCCCTCGACGCTGCCCGTGTTGAACTCGGTCACCAGCTCGATCCCCTTCTCGGCCAGCAGCCCCGCCAGGGCGCGGGCGGCCACCGGCTTCGTGAACGCCGCGTCCAGCGGTGTCACGAACGTCAGCGACACCGCGTCGCGGATGCCACGCTCCCGGAAGTACCAGTCGGCCAGGAAGCAGAACTCCAGGGGTGCAACCGGGCACTTGATCGGCATGTCCACCACGTCAACCACCAGGCGGCCGCCGTCGAAGGCCGCCAGCGCGCCGGCCAGCGCCTCGGCGCCCTCGTACTCGTAGAAGGTGTGCACCGTCGGCAGCCTGCCCGGCCCGGCGAGCCCTTCGGTCTCCTCCGGTAGCAGTCGTGCACCGGTGGCGATCACCAGCAGGTCGTACGGCAGCACCGCGCCGCCCTCCAGGTGCACCTGGTCCTTGTTGATGTCGACCCGTTCGACGCCCCTACGGCGATAGTCGATGCCGGCGTGCAGCTGACGCGGGCGGGAACGGACGAGACTCTCGGGCCGGGCCAGCCCGAAGGGGACGAACAGCAGGCCGGGCTGGTAGACGTGGTCGTCGTCGTGGTCGACGACGGTGATCTCCACGTCGTCGTCCAGCATCCCGCGCAGGCGGTTGGCCGACAGCGTGCCGCCGGTACCACCACCGAGGATCACGATTCGTTCGCTCATGCCCCCAGTCTCAGGACGCCGCCTCCTGACCGTTAGGGGCGTTGGTCCTTCACGGGCGGGGCCAAGGTCGCCGGTCAGTGGTCAGGCTCCGTTCCACTCCGCGTCACCCCAGGGCCAGCAAGCCCGGCCACGATCTGACCGTGGAAAACAAGTTCTCCCGCCGGTCCCTCTTCCGGGCCGCAGCGGCCGTCCCGATCATGTCAGCAGCCACCGCGACCGTAGGGACGACGGCGGCGTCCGCCGCACAGACGCCCGCCGCGCCGACGTCGGACGGCGGCCGGCCCGACCCGGCCGCCCCGCGGTTCACGATCGCCGTCCTGCCCGACACCCAGTACCTCCTGGACGACGGCGGCTCCGACGCCGAGCCCGTCCGCGCGACGCTGCGGCACCTGGTGCGCGAGCAGGCGCGGGACAACGTCGTGTTCATGACCCAGCTCGGCGACGTGACCGAGCACGGCACGGCGACCGAGATGCGCGCGGCGAGCCGCGCGTTCGAGGCCGCCGGCCGGCTGCCGTACAGCGTGCTGGCCGGCAACCACGACGTCAGCGGCGACGACCAGCGGGGTGACACGCCGTACCTGCGCACCTTCGGGCCGCAGCGGTTCGCCCGGATGGCGACCTACGGCGGCTCCTCCCCCGACGGCTACAACAGCTACCACGTGGTCCGCGGCGGCGGCCGGGACTGGCTGGTCCTGGCGCTGGACTGGCGCATGTCCGACGCCGGGCTCACCTGGGCCCAGGGCGTGCTGGAGTCGCACGCGCTGCCGACGATCCTGACCACCCACGACCTGGTCTGGGCCGAGGACGACGGCCGGGCCCACCTGTCCGACAACGGGCAGCGCCTCTGGGACCGCCTGATCAAGGGCAACGACCAGATCTTCCTCGCGCTCGGCGGGCACTACTGGCCGTCCGGCCGCACCACCCTGACCAACGACGCCGGCCACCCGGTGCACCTGCACATCACGAACTACCAGGACCGCTACTACGGCGGCGCGGGCATGGTGCGCTATTACGGGTTCGACCTGGCCCGCGGCGTGATCGACGTCGAGACGTTCTCGCCCTGGCTGCAGGCGAGGCAGGACCCCACGCCCCTGGAGACGGAGCACGTCGAGCTCAGCGGCGACGTCGACCGGTTCACCGTGGAGATCGACTTCGACCAGCGCTTCGCCGCCTTCGCGCCGCCGGTGCTGCCCGCGCCGCTGCCGCCGTCGGCCGTGATGCCGCGCGGCACAGTCGCGTACTGGCGGTTCGACGAGGCCGGGTTCGCGACGGCGGGGGCCGACGGCGCCCCCGTGGCGCCCGGCACCGTCGCCCGCGACCTCACCGGCAACGGTAACGACCTCACCTCCTCGCTCCTGCACGCCAGCCCCGCGGGGGCGCTGACCTGGTCGGCCGAGCACCACGACGCCCAGCCGGCCCACGCGAGCCTCCGGTTCGACGGCGGCCAGGGTCCCGACCGCGGCGCAGTGCTGCGGACCGGCCCCGACTCCCCGGTCAACAGCGCGAAGTTCGAGTCCGGCTACACGATCGAGACGTTCCTCAAGCTGCCGGAGCCTTATCTGGGCGACCACGCCTGGATGGGCATCCTCAGCTGGGAGGGCCGCGCGGGCGACGCCGGCAAGCACAGCGGCTGGTCCGACGACGAGCCGACGTGCAGCCTGAACCTGTCGGGCGAGCGGTTCCTGCAGTTCGTCGTCTACCCGGTACCGGTCGACGCCGACCCCACCTCCTGGAGCCACGCGATCCCGGTCGGCCGCTGGATGCACGTCGCGCTCGTCAACGACGGCCGGCACACGGTGATGTACGTCGACGGCTCGAAGATCGTGCGCAACGCCGCCGAGGAGTCGCGCGGCATCTCGACGCTCGGCAAGCCGTTCGCCATCGGCGGCACCCAGTCCGCCGAGCAGTACGGGCAAGGCTTCTACGGCTGGATCGGCGACACCCGGATCGTCTCCCGAGCCCTGCGGCCCGACCAGTTCCTCACGGCCCGGAGCCGCTGACGCCCTGGGGAGCGGTCGAGACGTCCCGGGACGTCTCGACCGCTCCGCTGTTGCGCAGGAACAGGATGATCCAGCTGAAGATGAGCACCGCCGCGACCAGCTCGACGGCCGTGAGGTTGTAGTACCCGGTGACGAAGAAGATCGCCAGGACCACTATGACGCCGACGAAGGTGTAGCCGAGCAGTACGAACACTCTTGGCATCGACGGAAGCAGCCTGCGAAGGCTCACGACCAGCGCGACGTAGACGACCACCATCCCGGTGGCGGCGATGTTGTGTACTGCCAGGAACTCGTCCACGGGAAAGATCCCCACGCACGCGAGGAGCACGCCGATGAGCACGAGCGCCAGGCGGACGCGGCTCCGGCCTCGCGCCTCCGGCCGGGTCGAGTCCGGGAGGTTCGCGGTCGCGTAGCTCGCGATCGTCGTGACGATGACGCCGGCCACGATCAGCGTCAGGTTGAACGCCATCGCGGAGAGGTCGTCGGTCATCCCGAGGGCGCTGAGGTTCTCCTGCCACCAGACCGGATCGGTGGCGCTGAGCATGCTGGCGAGGGCACCGACCACGAGGAACAGCGCCAGGACCAGCGAGAGCATCATCGGGGTGAGGTTCACGGCGGAGAGGAATGCCAGGTAGGCGGTCACGGCGAGGGCGACGCCGGCGAGCAGCGCGGCGGACGTCGCGTACACGGTCGCTCCGACGAAGCTCTCGCTCAGGACGGACGCGAACCCGGCCCAGCCCAGCAGCGCGATGATCGCGTGCGCCAGCGTCAAGGCCGCGATGTCGAACCAGCGCAGCCGCGGCCGGCCCCTGCCGCCGGCCGCGTCGCGTCGGATCTGGGTACGGCGCAGTGCGCCGCCGAAGAGGAACGCGGCGATCGCGACGACCGCTCCGCCGACGGCGGCGAAGTCACCGATCGAGCCGCGGCCGGAGATCGGCACACCCCGGTCCCAGAACACGACGAGCCCCACGAGCGCCCCCAGCACGAAGGCGCCCGCGCCGGCGAGCAGCGCGGACGACTCACGCGACTCCGTGCTCGCGACGGGGTGGCGAAAGATGCGGGCGATCGGTGACGGTTCGCTCATCTCGGGCCTCCTGTGCTCCGCGTCGTACCTGAACCAGCATTCCGCGGAGCCCGCTCCGTCCACGTCACCCGAACCGGATGATTCGGTGGTGGCCACGGCCGCACCGTCGCCTCTACACTGGCGGCGCTTGGTTGAAACGTTGCAATGGAGCAGACCTTCTCAACCGGACGATCACCGATGATCGTTCACGCCTGGAGGCGTCATGACCCTGGATCGCAGACTATTTCTGAAGACTGCCGGCGTCGCATCCACCGCCGCGGCACTGCCCGTCGGCACCGCAGCCGCGGCAGACGGGCCTCGTCACGGCGTCAGCGCCGTACAGCTGGCCGACCCGCTCGTCGAGAAGAAGACCAGCCCGCTCGGGATCGACGTCGACCGCCCGCGGTTCTCGTGGACCGTCGAGTCGGACCGGCGGGGCGTCGAGCAGGAGTCCTACCGGGTGCGGGTGAGCACCCGCGGGCCGCGGCCCCGCGCGGTGTGGGACAGCGGCGTCGTGCGCTCCCGCGAGTCGGCGAACGTCGAGTACGACGGGCCCCCGCTGCGCGCCGCCACGGACTACACCTGGCGGGTGGACGTGACGACCACACACGGGTCCAGCACGACGACGTCGGGCTTCCGCACCGGGCTGTACGAGGAGAGCGACTGGTCCGGCGCCGAGTGGATCGGCAACGAGCGCCGCCCGGCCCAGGTCACCGACCTGACCTTCGACGGCGCCTCGTGGATCTGGCTCGCGGAGGGTGCGCTGCCCAATCAGGACCGTGCGTTCCGCGTCACGCGGACCGCCCCGGACGGCGCGTCTGCTGTGCAAGCCGAGGTCCTGATCACCGCCGACGACTCGTTCACGCTCTGGGTGGACGGCGTCGAGGTCGGCGCGACCCAGCCCGTGGAGAACGGCTGGCAGGGCTCCCGCTTCTACGCGACCGACGTGTCCGGGGACACGACGGTCGTCGCGATCCGCGGGACGAACGATGCGGTCAGCCCGGGAGCGGTACTCGCCGTCGTGCGCCTGACGTACTCGGACGGGACGACGTCGATCCTCGCAACCGGGAGTGCCTGGAAGGCCGCGACGAACTTCCCGGCGGACTTCGCACGGCCGGACCTGGACGACTCCGGCTGGGTCGGAGCAACCGAGATCGCTACCTACGGTTCGGGGCCGTGGGGCAGCGGGGTACGGCTGCCGACGCGCGACCCGCTGCCCGCGCCGCTGCTGCGGAGGGAGCTGGAGATCGGGCCGCGCCTCGAGCGCGCCACGCTCTACCTGGCCGCGGGCGGCTACGCGAACGTGTCGCTGAACGGCAGGCCGGCCGACGACCAGGTGCTCGCGCCCGGGTTCACCGACTACGACGACACGGTCCAGTACACCGCCGTCGACCTGACGCGGGGCCTACGGCGGGGCCGCAACGCGCTGGGCATCGAGCTGGGCCGCGGCTTCTACGGGATGACCGGCGGCAACGTGTGGCGGTGGGAGGCGCCGCCCTGGCACGACGACCCGGTGGTGCGTGCGGTGCTGCACCTGGAATACGCCGGGGGCGGCGTCGAGCGCGTGGTCACGGACGCGGCCTGGCGGATCCACGACGGGCCGACGGTGTTCGACGACCTCTACGGCGGCGAGGCCTACGACGCGCGCCGCACCCTGCCCGGCTGGGACAAGGCCGGGTTCGACGACGGCGAGTGGGCGGCCGCCTCCGTGGCGCCGGGCCCGCGGGGCGTGCTGGTCAACCAGCGCCAGCAGCCGATCGAGGTGACCGAGTCGCTGCCCGCCGTCGAGGTCACGGAGCCGGAGCCGGGCGTCTACGTGGTGAAGTTCCCCCGGGTGATCGCGGGCTGGGTGCGGTACACCGTGACCGGGACGGCCGGGGCTACCGTCCGGGCCGCGCACGGCGAGAAGCTCACCGCCGCCGGGCGCGTCAACCTGAGCAACAACGGCGGGTTCCAGGCCGGATTCCAGACCGACCGCTTCACCCTGGCCGGGACGGCCGAGCCGGAGACGTGGGAACCGCGCTTCTCGTACAAGGGCTTCCAGTACATCGAGATCACCGGCTGGCCGCAGGACGGCCCGCCGCCCCTGTCAGCCTTCACCGCGCGGGTGGTGCACACGGCCGCCGCGGAGACCGGGTCGTTCGACAGCTCCAGCGAGATCATGAACCGGACCCACCGGGCAGTGGTGGACACGCTGAAGAACAACATCCACGGCATCCCCACCGACACGCCGATGTTCGAGAAGAACGGCTGGACCGGCGACGCCGCCATCGGCGCGGAGATGTTCCTGCTGAACCTCGACGTGCACGAGCTGTTCGCCAAGTGGCTGCGCGACGTGCAGGAGACGCGCGACGCCCAGGGCCGGCCGCTGGTCATCGCGCCCAGCTCGGGCGACTGGGGCGAGTGGGGCGTGTGCCCGCCCTGGCACGCGGCCTACGTGACGATCCCCTGGTTGCTCTACCAGTACGGCGGGGACCGGCGCGTGCTTGCCGAGTGCTACGACGGGATGAAGACGTACGTCGACCTGGAGTTCAACCGGTCCCAGGGCGGCATCGTCCCCGACGCGCGGCTCGGCGACTGGGTAAGCCCCGAGGCGAGCCCGGCGGGCGGCAACGCACCCGAGGACCTGCGCGTCTCGGCCACCGCCTTCCTGTACCTCATGACCACCTATCTGCGGCGCAGCGCCGGGTTCCTCGGCAGGGCGGCCGACGTCGAGCACTTCTCCCGGAACGCCGCCACGATCAGGGCCGCGTTCAACAACACCTTCCTCGACAACGCCGCCGGGCACTACCGCGGCGACGGGGACCGCGGGTACCGGCAGACGCACAACGTGCTCGCGGTGGCCTTCGGCCTCGTGCCCGACGCCGCGACGGCGCAGCAGGTGGTCGACAGCATCGTGGCCGACGTGCGCGCCAAGGGCACAAAGCTCAACACCGGCGTGCTCGGCACCAAGTGGTTGCTGCCGGTGCTGACCCAGCACGGGTACGCCGACGTCGCCTACGAGCTCGCCGTGCAGACCGGCTACCCGAGCTGGGGCTACATGATCAACAACGGCGCCACCACCATGTGGGAGCACTGGTCGCTGGAGGCGCGCTCCTACGGGCACTACTTCCTCGGCACCGTGGACGACTGGTTCTACCAGCACGTCGCGGGGATCCAGGCGTCGGCGGAGACCGGGTACCGGGACATCACGATCGCCCCGGCGGTCACCGAGCACCTGGACCGGGCCAAGGCCTCCACCCGGACGCCGTACGGCACGGTCGCCAGCGAGTGGCGCCGCACGAGCGCCGGTCTCAGGCTCACCGTGACCGTCCCCGTCGGGTCGATCGCGACGGTGCGGATTCCCGCCCGTGCTCCCGAGGCCGTCACCGAGCGGGGGCGTCCGCTGCGGCACGCGGAGGGTGTCACGGGTGTGTCGGTCGAGGACGGTACGGTCCTGGTCGGGGTCGGGTCCGGCCGGTACGCGTTCATCGCGGAGCGGTGACTGTCGGGACCATGAACAGGTAGCGGAGAGGTAGCAGTGCTACCTCTCCGCTACCTTCAGCGGTCACAACCAGCGGTCACAACGAGGCACGCTGCCACGCCTGGTTGGTCCCGCCGGTGCACGTCCACTGCTGCACCGTCCCGCCGTTCGCCGTGGAGAACGCGTCGACGTCGAGGCACTTGCCGCTGTTGCGGTTGACGACCTGGACGTACCCGCCGGAGACGTCCTGGACCCGCCACTGCTGGTTGGTCCCGCCGTTGCAGGTCCACTGCTGGACGGTCCCGCCGTTGGCGGTCGAGCTCGCGTTCACGTCGAGGCACTTGCCGCTGTTGACACCTGTGATCTGGACGTAGCCGCCGGCGACCGCCTGGACCTGCCACTGCTGGTTGGTCCCGGCGCCGCAGGTCCACTGCTGGACCCTGCCGCCGTCGGCGGTGGAGAACGCGTTCACGTCGAGGCACTTGCCGCTGTTGCGGTTGACGAGGCGTTCGGGCCGCTGCTCGACCAGGGTCCAGTCCTGCGAGCCGTCCGTCGCGGCCGTCTGGAGGGTGAGCGGTGCACCCGCGGTAGCCCCCGTCAGGTACAGGCCGGTGCTGGCGGCGGCCTGGAGCCTGGTGTACCCGTCGCCGGTCGTGACGAGGTTCCACAGACCGGACTCGGTGTTGTCCACCCACTGGCCGATCCGCTGGCCGGCGGATGCCGTGCCGGTCCAGATGCCCGCCGCCCGTCCGCCGGACTTGTTGAGCAGGGTCACCGCCCCGCCGGCCTTCGTGGTGACGTGCCAGAACTGCGTGTCGCCGTCGGCCACCGACCCGGCCTCCTCCAGGACGACGTCGGGAACGTCGCCGTTGCCGATGTTGGCATCGTTGCTGTGGTTGCCCGTGCCGATCACCTGGCCGGTCTTCCGGTTGACGAGCTGGTAGTACGTGCCCGCCGAGCGCCCGAGGTCCACCTCGCCGTACCGGATGATCGCGTTGCTCGTGGCGCCGCCCCACGTGCCTTGGAGGATGACCACCCGCCCGGTTCCCGTGACGTACTGCAGGGCCCGGCTGTAGCCCGCGCCGACAGTGGTCTGGTACTCGGTCCACGGTCCGGCGGCCAGCCCGCTGCGGCTGACCCAGATGTTCCCGCTGCCGCTCGCGTTGTAGGCGATCCGGCCGTCCGGCAGGGGGATCAGCACCGGGCTGCCGCCCGTGGCCAGCCTGCGCGATCCGCCGCTGACGCCGAGGGTGTCGACCCCCGTGCCGTCGACGTCTCCGTCGGCGAAGAACCGGAGCGGGTCGGTGGCGGTCTTGAACCGGGTGTTCGTCCCGCCGCCCCAGTACTCGAACGTGAGCAGCCACTTGCCGTCGGACGTCGGGGCGATGGTCGTCATGCCGGGCCGCCCGCCGCCGATCAGCGACTTCCCGCCGACGTTCACGGTCGTGCCGGCGACGTCCACGACCGGGGCGCTCCACGCCGCGCTCGTGCCGTCCCACGTGCGGTGGGCGAGGATCTGCCCGTGCGAGTCGGTGGCGGTGTCGTTCGCCGGGTCCAGCGTCGCGACGCCGGTGGTGCTGTTGTAGCCGAGGTAGTCGTTCTCGTCGGAGTAGTAGGTGACCAGCTTCCCGTCACGCACGATGAGGAACGGCTCCCAGACGGGGTCGACCTGCCGGTAGGTGTTGGCGGCGGCGACGTTCGTGCCGATCGCTCCGGCGCTGCCGCCCTGCCAGCCACCGGTCGCGATGATGTTGACGACGTCCCATGTCACGCCCTCGTCGGTGCTCGCGAACAGGGCGATCGCGAGGTCCTTGCGGTCGCCGTCGTTCGTCGGCGTCCAGCTCGGGTCGGCCGCCTTGTGCTCGGTGTAGTAGTAGTCCTCACCGGTGACGAGGCTCGCCACCAGCAGCGTGCCGGCGGCGACGTTGCCGACGGTCTGTGGCATGACGTAGAGGTACGGACTCCCCCAGTTGCTCGTGTACTTGGCGTAGGCGGGGTCGCTCGAGAGCTCCGCCGGCGGCCGGACGGTCGAGAGCGACTGCCAGGTGGTGCCGTCGTCGTCGCTCTTGTAGACCGGGAGGGTCCCGCCGGTCGCGGCACCGCTGACCGGGTTCACCGTCGCCTTCTCGAACGCGGCGACCAGGCGGCCGCTGGGCAGCTCCGTGGACTTCGGGTAGACGGCGCAGTTCCCGCGCCCCTTGAGACACTGGTCGGCGTCGGTGAGCTGGTACACGATGCCGCCGGTCGGCCGGTAGGCCTGCGCGATGGCGGTCGGCACCAGGACCGTCACGAGCACCGTGAGAAATGCGGCCAGGACGAGCCTGAATCTAGACGTCATGCCCCCTCCTTGGGGATGTCATCGACCCGTGCAGCGCTGCACGGGGTCACCACACGTGGCGCCCGTGCGGGCGCCACGGCCTTCCCGTCCATGGGGCCGACGCCGCTCTACCGGCGTCGGCCCCATGGACCGGCGTCACTTGTTGACGCCGAACCCCTGGGCGTTCCCGTACGCGACGAGCTGGTCCTGCCAGGCCTGCAGGCCGGCGTTGAGGTCGCTGTGGTCCGTGTAGGCCGCGCCGACGGTGTCGGGGAACACGCTGTTGGCGTAGACCTGGAACGGCAGGTACTGCCAGCCCGGCGCGACCTTCTCGGAGGCCTCGACGAGGACCTCGTTGATCTTCTGCCCGCCGAAGTACTCGGGCGCCTCGGCGAGGAACTCCGGAGAGCTGAGGTGCGCAGTGGTCGAGGGGAAGCCGCCCTGCTCCAGGAAGACGTCGACGCTCTCCTCGGAGCTGTTGAGCCAGCGCGTGAACGCCGCGGCGAGCGCCGGGTTCTTGCTCTGCTTGATGACCGACTGGGCGCTGCCGCCGTTCTCGGCGGTGGTCGCGGAGCCGTCGTAGCTGGGCAGGGGCGCGACGCGCCACTTGCCGGCGCCGTCGGGCACCGAACCCTCCAGGATCCCCGGCATCCACGCGCCGGTGACGATGGTGGCAACGGTGCCGTCGCTCAGGGCCTTCCACCAGTCGTCGCTCCAGGTGGGGATGTCCGCGAGCAGGCCGGGCTCGACGAGCTCGTTCCAGGTGTCGGCCCAGAGCTTGGTGCCCTCGTCCTGCAGGTTCACGGTCACGTCGGTGCCGTCGGTCGCGTAGGGGCGACCGCCCGCCTGCCAGATCAGCGGCTGCGCGAAGCCGGGGTCGCCGGCGTCGTTGGTGATGTACTTCGACGGGTCGGCGGTGTGCAGCTTCTTGGCGGCGGCGATGTAGTCGTCCCAGGTGGTGGGGACGTCGATGTCGTGCTCGTCGAAGATCTCCTTGTTGTACAGGAGGACCATCGGGCCGGAGTCCTGCGGCAGTCCGTAGATCGCGTCGTCGGCGGTGACGGCCGACCACGTGGAGGCCGTGTACTGGTCCTCCAGGTCGCCCAGGCCGTAGCCCGACAGGTCGAGCAGGCTGTCCGAGAGCACGAACTGCTGCAGCGCGTAGTACTCGATCTGCGCGACGTCGGGGGCGCCCGAACCGGCCTTGATCGCGTTCTGCAGCTTGGTGTACTCGTCGGTAGCGGTGCCTGCGTTGACGACGTCGACCGTGACGTTCGGGTACTCCTTCATGAACGCGTCGGCCTGGGCCTCGCCCGAGGGGGTCCACGTCCAGTAGGTGAGCTCGCCGCCCTCCTCGAGGGCCGCGTCGAGGTCGGCTGCCGAGCCGGCCGGTGTGCCGCCGCTCGGGTCGTCGGCGGTGCCGCAGCCGACGAGGGTCACGGCGGTCAGCGCCGCGGCGGCGAGAGCTGCCGCGGCCTTGGTGCGGGTGGTGCGGGTCGTGCGGGCTGGTCTGGTCATGATCTTTCCTTCACGTCTTTGTGGTTGGTCGGGGGTAGCGGGGGCGGGTGGGGCTAAGGGGTGGCCGGTCACTGCTTGACGCTCCCCGCGCTGAGGCCGGACTGCCAGAAGCGCTGCAGGAGCAGGAAGATGACGACGATCGGCACGATCGTGATGAGGGAGCCGGTGACGACGAGGTTGAAGATCGGCTCGGCCGCGACGCCTGCTGCCTGCGCGCTCCACTGGTTGAGCCCGACGGTCAGCGGGTACCAGTCCGGGTCGGTGAGCATGATCAGCGGCAGGAAGTAGTTGTTCCAGGTCGCGACGACCGAGAACAGCGCGACGGTGACGATGCCGGGTGCCAGCAGCCGGACCGAGATGGTGAAGAAGGTCCGCAGCTCCCCCGCGCCGTCGAGCCGGGCGGCCTCCAGGAGCTCGGTGGGTACGGAGTCGATCGTGTAGACCCAGATGAGGTAGAGCCCGAACGGGCTGATCAGCGACGGGATGATGATCGACCAGGGGGTGTTGGTGAGGCCGAGCTGGCTGAACAGCAGGAAGGTGGGCACGGCCAGGGCGGTTCCCGGCACTGCGACGGCGCCGAGGACGACGGCGAAGTACGCGCCGCGGCCCGGGAACCGGAACTTGGCCAGGCCGTAGCCGGCCAGGGTCGCGAGGAACGTCGCGCCACCGGCTCCGACGACGACGTAGAGCAGGGTGTTGGCGAGCCAGCGCAGGAAGATGCCGTCGTCGTGGGTGACGGTGGCGACGATGTTGTCCCACAGGGCGAAGGTGTGCCCGAACGAGAGACCGAACGTCGAGAACAGGTCGCCCTGAGTCTTGGTCGAGTTGACCAGGAGCCAGACGATCGGCACGAGCGCGTACACGAGGAACAGCACCATGAGCAGCGTCATGGCTACCGACTTGGGCGGGCGCGTCACCGAGAACGACCGGCGGGCCCCGCCGGTGCGCGCACGGACGTTGATGGTGCGGTGACCGGTGGACATCAGCGGTCCTCCTTTCGAGAACCGCGCATCTGCACCACGTAGGCGATCACCGCGGTGAAGACGCCCATGATGATGGCGACGGTGGCCGAGTAGTTGTACTGCTGCCCGGCGAACGACAGGTTGTAGGCGTACATGTTGGGCGTGAAGCTGCTGGTGATGACGTTGTTCGCGAGCGGCTGGAGCACGTTCGGCTCGTTGAAGAGCTGGAAGCTGCCGATGATCGAGAAGATCGTCGCGATCACTATCGCCCCGCGGACGGCGGGCAGCTTGATGGCCCGGACGACCTGCCAGCCCCGAGCGCCGTCGATCTCGGCCGCCTCGTACAGCTCGGTGGGGATCGTCTTGAGGGCCGAGTAGAAGATCACCATGTTGTAGCCGACGTACTCCCAGGTCACGATGTTGCCGATCGAGGCGGTGACCCACCGGCGCGCGAACGGCTGGAGCACCGTGCCGCCGAGCCAGTCGTTGATGCTCGCCGTCAGGCCGAAGTTGTCGCTGTACAGGAATCCCCACATGAGGACGGCGACGACGGCGGGCACCGCGTAGGGCAGGAAGACCACCACGCGGAACAGCCCGGTGGCGTACAGGCGCGCGCTGTCGATGGCCAGGGCAGCGACCATCGCGAGGAGCAGCATGATCGGGACCTGGATCAGCAGGAACCCGAGGACCCGCCCGAAGCCGTCCCAGAAGCTGGGGTCCTGGAAGGCGGTGACGTAGTTGCCGAGCCCGACGAACGAGTTGCCGCCCACGAGCTGGTTCTGGAAGAGGCTCAGCCACAGCGCGTAGACCAGCGGCGTGATGAACACGAAGACGAACACGAACGCGAACGGCCAGGTGAACAGCCAGCCCTGCCAGTCCTTCCTCCTGCGGCGGACAGCGGTCGAGGACTCCGCGGTGGTGCGGGAGGCCTCCTGTTCGCCGGTGGGCGCGGTGTACGGCGTGGTGGTCGTCATCGGACGGCCTCGCTGCTCTCGAGCACGGCGGCGGGTTCCGGCGCACTCTCGTCGACGAGCGTCCGGCAGCCCCACGGCCCGAGGGTGAGGTGCGAGCCGGCGGCGTGCGTGGCGCCGGCAGCGGTGTCCCGGACGCCGGCCGCGAGGACGAGTCGCTGCTCGCCCCAGCCCCAGTTGAAGACGAACCACGCGCGCCGCCCGTCGGGCAGCGTGCCCGAGGAGACGGTGACGGCCGGGGCGCGGTCGCCGGCCAGCAGGTCGCCGACGCCCTGGGGAGCGGCCCAGCGCACGACGGCGGTCGCGAGCGCGGGCGACGGGACCGTGCCGACGGTGGTGACCCGTCCGCTGCCGTGCGGGTGGGTGACGACCGTCGGGAAGTCGCCGAACCGCGGGTGCTTGTACGTGGCCAGGGCCTGAGCGCCGTCGGGGATCAGGCCGTCGACCCAGCGGTGTGCGCTGGCGTCCGCGTCCAGGACGAGCGGGCTGCCGTCGGTGGCCACCACCTGGACGTCGGCGTCAAGGTTGGAGAACTCCTCGTACCAGGCGCCCGCGGCGTCGTGCAGGCCGTCGGGTGCGATCGCGACGCGAGCGCGAGCCTCCGGGTCGGCGTACCCGGTGCGCGGACCGAGGATCAGGTGACCGCCGGCGGCGGCATACTCGCGCAGCAGGGTCAGGTCGTCGTCGGCAGTGAGGTACAGCCCGGCGGCGACGAGGACGGGGAAGCGGCGGGCCAGCTCCTGCGCTCCGACGTCGTGCGCCTGGGGCAGGTGCAGGATGCGCGCCTGCCGTCCGGCATCGGTCACACCGCGGTAGAACGAGTCGACGATCTGCTCGTAGGACTCGTCGTCGGCATTGCCGCCGGTGGCGAGCGGCGGCATGAACTGCATGGCGAAGCGGCTGGGGTTCGACCAGAGGATCGCGACGTCGGCGTCGGGCTCGTACCCGTCCAGGGTGGTCTCGAGCCGGGCGAGCTCGTTGCCGATCTCCGCGATCTCGGCATAGACCCGGCCCGGCCGGAGGCTGTGCGGCAGCACGCCACCCCAGTAGGTCTCGGCGCCGTACGGCAGCGTGTGCCAGTGCCAGTACTCGATCATCGCCGCACCGCGGGAGACGAACGCGTAGGCGGCCTGCTTGAGCTGACCCGGGTAGGGCGGGTGATTGGCGTGCGACGCGTCGATGGCCTGCGCGTTGGTCTCGGTGACGAGGTAGCGCGCCTGGCGCGAGGAGTACATACGGTCGGCCTGCCGCAGGAGCCCGGCCACGCCGGTGGTGTTCCAGTAGTTCGGCTGGGCGAGGTTGGTGCCGGCCTCCAGGTGGTCCTGCATGCCGTAGTACGGGTTGCCGGCCACGACGTCCAGGTGGCGCCCGAGCCGCTCGTCGTCGAGCGCGCGGCGGGGGTACTGCAGGCAGGTGGTGACGAACTGCCCGGGGCGGCGGTACTCGCCGACGATGCCCGCCTGCCAGGCGATGAACTCTTCCGTGACGGTCGCTTGATAGCGGCGCCAGGCCAGGTCGTACTGGGGGAAGGTGTTGCCGTCCGGCCGCCACAGCTCGTCCCAGCCGTCCAGGCGGTGCGACCAGTAGGTCAGCCCCCACTCCCGGTTGAGGGTCTCGACGTCGCGATACTGCTGCTTCAGCCGCCGTATGAACCGGGTGAACGTCCCGTGGTTGTGGATCAGCTCCAGGCCCGGCTCGTTGTCCACCTGGTACCCGATCACCGCCGGGTGCCCGGCGTACCGCTGCAGGATGGCGCGAATCACCCGCTCCGCGTGGTGCCGGAACGCCGGGTGCGAGTAGTCGACCTCCTGGCGGGCGCCCCACGGGATCGGCTCGCCGGTCCGCCGTTCGGCCGCGATCTCCGGATAGGCCGTCTGCAGCCACGGCGGCACCGCGTACGTCGGCGTCCCGAGGATGACGTCGATCCCGCGGTCCTGCGCCGCGTCCAGGACCGGAGCCAGCCACTCCAGGTCGAGCTCGCCGTCCCGCGGCTCCCACGTCGACCAGACCGACTCCCCCACCCGGATGACGTTGATGCCCGCCGTCACCATCAGGTCGAGGTCTTCGTGCAGCCGGTCCTGGCGGTGGTACTCCGGGTAGTAGGCCACGCCGAACATCACGTGACGCGGCAGATCGGGCGGGATGGGTGAGTCCATGAGGCAGCTACTCCGTTGTCGTGCGCTGGAACGTGAGTGACGCTAGCGTCGAATGTGACCGGTAACAAGATCCCGTGACCAAGTTGTTACCGGTCACATCGCTGGATGTGTCCCGTCGCGCCATACCGTGGGACGACTCGGATTCGTCGTACGAAGGAGACCGCATGCCCCCCGGCACCGCACCGCTGGAGACCGGTGAGGCGCAGGACGCGCCCCGGGAAGACCCGGCGCCCGAGGCCGCACCCGGCACCGAAACGGTCGCCACCTCGGCGGAGGAGCTGGGGCGGCCCGCGACGATCCGCGACGTCGCGGCACTGGCGCGGGTCTCGCACCAGACCGTGCACCGGTTCCTGCAGGGCTACGAGGGCATCCGGCCGGCGACGCGCGAGCGCGTCGTCGAGGCGCTCGCGGCGCTCGAGTACCGCCCGAACCTGACCGCCCGGTCGCTGACCACCGGCCGGTCGATGCGGATCGGCGCGCTGACCCACGAGCTCGACCAGTTCGGCCCGAGCAAGATCATCCAGGGCGCGGCGCAGGCCGCCCGCGACGCCGGCTACGTGCTCGACATCCTGAGTCTCGACATGGGCGATCCCGACGAGATCGACCGGGCGCTGCAGACGGTCACGCAGCACGACCTTGCCGGCGTGCTGGCCCTTGCCTCGACCGATCACATGGCACAGGCCTTCGGCACCGCCAACTTTCGGGTCCCCGCGTTCCTCGCCGGCGAGGAGGACGAGTTCGCGAGCGACCATCCCTCGCAGCTCACCAGCGTCGGGTTCCCCGCCCTCATCGACCACCTGGCCGAGCTCGGCCATCGCCGCCTCCTGCACCTCGCCGGCCCCTCGGCCTGGTCGGCGGCACGCAACCGCGCCCGCGCCTTCGAGGCCGCCGTCGCGGCCCACGGCCTGGTGTCCGCCGGCGTCGTGCACGGCGACTGGACCGCGCGCTCGGGCCATGAGGTGGTCTCGGCGCTGCCGTCGAGCCTCGACTTCACCGCCGTCGTCGCCGCCAACGACCAGATGGCGCTCGGCGCCCTCCTCGCCCTCCGGGAACGAGACCTGCGGGTTCCCGAGGACATGAGCATCACCGGGGTCGACGACATCCCGGACGCCGCATACTTCTCTCCCCCGCTCACGACGCTCCGGGTCGACTTCGTCGCCCAGGGCCGCCGCGCCGTCGAGCACCTGCTGGCGCGCATCGCCGGGCGCGAGCCCGAGGACGACGACGCGCTGATCTCGCAGCTCGTCGTGCGCCGGTCGACCGACGCGACGGCCCGGTAACAGGTACCGGCCGACGCCGCCCGACCGCCCGCTTCACCCGGTCGGAACCACCGGCCGCCAAGGCACCAGCCCTGCGGCGACCAGGGGTGGAGCGATGCACCCCGCGCGGTCAGAGCTCCGCGTGGGCCGGCCCGTTGGGACCCGACACGGCGCCGAGCTGGGCCAGCCCGTCGAGCATGTCGGTGCAGGTCCAGTACTCGACGAACCTGCCGTCGGCCACGCGGAGGATGTCGTGACCGCTGAACGCGATCCGCGTGCCGATGGGGGCGGTGGCGTGCGGGATGCCGCCGGTGTAGGTGGCGTTCATCGTCCAGCGGGCGGTGACGAAGTCGCCGTCGACAAAGGGCCCGAGGCCGACGTCGATGACGATTTCGCCAAATGCCGCCATGGTCTGCTCGATCTCGGGCAGCAGACGCTCCGGGCCGGTGACGAGCTCCGAGTCGCTGCCGTCGGGGCGCGCCTGATGGACGACGAAGCCGGCGTCGAGAATCTCTGCGGCGTGGCTGAAGTCGCCTCGCCACAGCTCGCTCCACCGGCCGTAGAGCGAGCGCAGCTGCTCGGGGGCGTGAGTACTCATGGATCCTCCTGTTAGATTGTTCTCGAACATACTGCGCCACACAGTCTCTGCGTGACGCAGACATTAGTGGAGCAGGGAGCGAACCGGAGTGTCAAACCGAAGCCGTACCGAGCTGATCGACGCCGTGAACACGGCTGCGCGTCGTCACCACGCCGCGTACTCATCGTTCAACCAGGCGCTGGCCGAGCGTGTCGGGCTGCACCCCACTGATCTGCAGTGCGTGAGCCTGCTGACTCTCGAGCCGGGTCCGCACACGATCGGTGCCATCGCCGAGCGGACCGGACTGACCTCGGGATCCGCGACCCGTCTGGTCGACCGGCTGGAGAGAGCCGGCCTCGTCGAACGACGAGCAGACCCCCAGGACCGGCGCAAGATGCTGGTCTCGCTCACGGCCGAACGCATCTCAGCCGTCGATGCGGCGTGGGAGAACCCGGGGCGCGCGTTCAACCTGGCGTTGGACGACTTCACCGCCACCGAGCTCGAGACGATCGAGCGTTACCTGCTGCGCATCACCGACGTCGGCAACGAGCAGGCCAAGGCCCTGAGCGGGAGCGTGGACGAAGACAGACGAACCTAGGGCCGCCGGACCCACCGGCGACCATGGACGGTCAGGTGCTCGGCACCGCGACCGGCCTGGCCAGCACCTGGTCGAGGACGCCGGCGAGGAACCGCGCAGGGTCCTGGACCGGTGCCGCGACCCGCATCGCGACTATCGCGTCCGGTCGCACGAGCAGGGCCCCGTCGTCGGGCAGCCACGGTACGGAGACCCGGTGCGCGGGCAGGTCGGTCTCCGCCGCGGCCGCGGACCACCGGTCGCCCGCGGTGCCCACCAGCAGGGTCCACCGGGACGCGACCAGGTCGAGCGTGGAGACGCCGTCGACCCACGCGTGAGGCACCCGAGAACCCGGCGACCCGTCCAGCGCCATCGCCAGGTCCACCGTGGACGGGAGCTCCGGCCGCGGGTCGACGACGGCGGTCGAGTCGTACCGCTGGCCGAGGTGCACGACCGGCGCCGCCCACACCCCCGCCGCCGCCCTGACCTCGTCGGCCTCGGGTCCACGCCCCCAGTGCAGCCGGGGGTCGGCGTACCGGCGTGCCGCCTGGTCGATCGTCGCCGCGGCGACCGGCTCACGCTCCTGCGCGTAGGTGTCGAGCAGGCCCGCTCCCGCCTCGCCGCGATGGACCGCGGCCAGCTTCCACGCCAGGTTGTGGGCGTCAGCGACGCCGGTGTTGAGGCCGAACGCGCCCAGGGGCGACACGGTGTGCGCGGCGTCCCCGACGAGGAACACCCGGCCGACGGCGAAGCGGTCGGCCAGGGAGCTCCGGGGCCGCCACGGGAGCACGCTGCGCACCTCGACGTCGAGGTCCGGATCGCCGACCGCCGCGCGGACGACCGCGGCGCAGCGCTCGGGCGTGAAGTCCTCGGGGCGCTCGCCGCCGTCGACGTCGCAGGTGACGTGGAAGACCCAGTCCCGCTCTCCGTCCACGGTCACCAGCAGACCGGATGCCTCCGGCGTGGTGATCGTGCAGGTGGCGAAGGACAGCCCACGGAGGTGGGGCCGGAGGTCGGCGCGGAACAGGATGTTGATCTTCGACGTGCCCAGGTCACCCGCCCCGGACGTGCCCACACCGAGGGCGGTCCGCACGGTGCTGTGCGCGCCGTCCGCGGCCACCACGCGGGTGCAGCGCAGGGAGTAGCGGCCGTCTGGGCCCTCCAGCTCGACGTCGACCCCGTCGGCGTCCTGCGTGATACCGACCAGACGGGTCGACCAGCGCAGGTCCGCTCCGCGGCGCGCCAGGTCGGCCGTCACCACGGCGTCGAGCCGGTCCTGGGCGCAGACGCCCCGCAGCCTGAACGGCGTCACGTCCAGCTCGTCGGCGGACGGGGTCGGCATGGGCACGGTCACGACGTCCCCCGCGCCCATCTCGACGACGGTCCGCGCCACCGCCTTGCCCGCGGCGCCACGGAGGTCGACCGCGACGGCGTCGACCGCGGCGTCGAGCCCGAGCTCGCGGAGGGCCTCGACGGTGCGCGGCCCGATGCCGGTCGCGCGCGGGTGGACCGACGGCCCGGACCTGCGTTCGACGAGCACCGCGGGGACGCCGTGGTGGGCGAGCAGAGCCGTGGTGAGCAGCCCGACGCTGCCGCCCCCGACCACGAGCACCGGCACTTCTGGATACACCGTCTTCGTCATGGCTACACCGTAGCCAGAAGGTAAGATGTCGGTCAACGAGGAAAGGAACCACGCGATGACCGAACCCGCTCCGTCGTCGGTGTGGACCAGGCCGCGCCCCGAACCGCGCCGCCGCGCGCCGGGGGTGGACCAGTACGTGGCCGCCGCGCTGGCCGTCGCCGACGCCGAGGGCATGGCCGCGGTGTCGATGCGCCGCGTCGCGAGCGACCTCGGTTCCGGGACGGCAACCCTCTACCGCTACATCACCAACCGGGACGAGCTGGTGGACCTGATGGTCGACGCGGTGCAGGGCGAGGACCCGCTCCCCGAGCTCGCCGGGGACTGGCGTGCCGGCCTGGCCGCCGTCGCACACGCGACGCGCGCGACCCTGCTGCGGCACCCGTGGCTGGCGGGCGAGCTGACGGGCAGGCCCTCGTTCGGCCCCAACTGGTTGCGGCGGTCCGAGTCCGCGATGCGCGCCGCCGTCGCGCTCACACCCGACATGACCTTGGCCACGCAGGCGCTCGGCACCCTGCATGCGTACGTGCTGGGCTCGGTGGCCACCCAGCAGGCCGCTCTGCGCGCCGAGCAGCGCACCGGCCTGACCGAGGAGCAGTGGCAGCGCAGCGTCGGCCCCTACATCACCGAGGTGCTCGCGGCGGGCGAGCACCCGATGATCGCCCGCCGCGTCCTCGAGGCCGAGGAGCTCGACCCCGACGCCGAGTTCACGTTCGGCCTGGAGTGCGTGCTCGACGGCCTCGCGGCGCGATCGGGTCGCTGACCGGCCTACCGCAGCGTGCGCAGGACCGCGACGACGCCGTGCTCCTCGACCGTCCCGGTGACCTCGCCCGCGGCATCGATGACGTCGGCCGGCGCGTGGCCCATCGCGACGCCGCGCGCAGCCCAGGCGAGCATCTCCAGGTCGTTGACCCCGTCCCCCACAGCGACCGTCGACCCAGGATCCACGCCGATGCGCTCGCGGACCCGCTCGAGCGCCGTCGCCTTGCTCAAGCACCTCGGTGTGACATCCACCCAGTCGGGCCCGGCAGGGCTCGGCGTGACTCCCAGCGCACGCAACGGCTCCCGCAGGGCCAGCACCCCGTCGGCCCGGAGGATGACGCGTGCGGCGGGCACGTTCCACAGTTCCGTGTCGGAGACCCGGCGCTGCTGCCCGTTCACCAGCCCCCGCTCGAAGAGGCGGTTGACCCGGTAGCCCCAGCCGATCTCCTCGACCCCCACCTGCACCGTGGGGATGGCAGCACGGGCAAGGCGGACCACCGGCTCGACGTCGAAGGAGTGCACCTTCTCGAGCCGGTAGCCGCCGGGCAGGGCACGACCGACGCGCGCGACCACCGCGCCGTTGGAGGCGACGACCCAGCCCTGGTCGATGCCGAGCTGGCGGGCGACGGGGAGCACGCCCACGAGGGACCGGCCCGAGGCGAGCACCACATGGTGCCCGGACCGCCGCACCTCCTTGACCGCCTGGACCGTCACGGCCGGAACGGTCATATCGGTTCCCAGGAGAGTGCCATCGATGTCGAGCGCAACCAGGGCGCTGGTTCCGGCAGTGGGCGACGTCACCGTAGCTGTCGTGTCTGTCATGCACCTCAGACGCACGGCGGGCCGGGATGTCACAGCACTTCCGGGACCGATCGGATCCTGTGGCGCTCAGACCCCGTCGCTCGCCGGGCTACACCCCGTACGTGACCCCCTCGCTCGGGGAGGGCACCTCGTGCCACCGCCCGTCGACCGCCGACGCCTCCGCGGCGGCCACCACCCGGGCGGCCTGCAGCCCGTCCGCCACGGACGGCGCCACCTGCCTGCCCGTGACCACCGAGGTGATGAACCGCGCGCCCTCGACGACCTTGAGGTCCTCGAAGCTCAGCCCCATGCCACCGCCGGGGTTGAACCGGCCGAACTCCCCGTGTGCCCCGTCGGTCAGCACCCGCGTGAAGCCGTACCCGGCGGCGCCCGGCCCGAGGCAGACCTCGAGCTCGTTCATCCGCTCGAAGTCCCACCGGGCGGTGCCCGCGCTGCCGAACACCTCGATGCCGTACCCGCACCGCGGCCCGATCGCCACGCGGGAGGACTCGAACGTCGCCACGGCGCCGCCGTCCAGGCGCGCGAGCACCGCCGCGTGGTCCTCGTTCTCCACGGGCAGCAGCTCCCCGCCGAGGTCGCCGCTCGCCTGGTGGCCGACGCCGCCGCCTACCGGCGCGGGCCGCTCCCGGATGAACGTCTCCGTCAGCGCCGTGACCTCGCGCACCGGGGCGACGACGTACTGCGCCAGGTCGAAGCCGTGGCTGAGCAGGTCGCCGAGCACCCCCGACCCCGCCGTCTCGCGCACGAACCGCCAGGTGCGCGGCCCGGCCGGCGACGACGAGTAGTCGGCGTCGAGCACCACGCGGACGTTCCTGACCCGGCCGAGCCGGCCCGAGCGGACCAGCGACCGCAGGTGCTCCACCGCGGGCGCGTGCCGGTAGTTGAACCCGACGGCGGTGACCAGCCCCGCGTCCCGTGCGGCGTCGGCGATGTCCTGCGACTGCCCCGCCGAGGTTACCATGGGCTTCTCGACCCAGAACGGCTTGCCGGCCGCAGCCGCCGCGAGCGCGTGCTCGCGATGCAGGTAGTTGGGCCCGCAGATCGACACGACGTCGACGTCGGGGTGGGCCAGCACGTCACGGTAGTCGGCGGTCGCCTCCCCGTAGCCGAAGCGGCGGCGGGCCGCCTCGGCGTTGACTGCGGAGGTGTCGGCGACGATCACGGTGTCGATGTCGACCTCGAGCTCCGGGTACTTCTCCCCCAGCGCCCGGTAGGCGTGCGAGTGGACGGCGCCCATCCAGCCTGCCGAGATCAGCCCGACGCCGATCCGGCGGCGTTCCGTCATGTCAGCGTCTCCCACGTCAGCGTCTCCCACGTCAGCACTTCCCACGTCAGCGCCTCCCACGTCAGCGCCCCCCATGTACACGCCCAGGTCAGAGCAGGCCCAGGCCGCACGAGGCCAGGTACTGCCGGGTCATGACGGCGTTCGGCAGCGGCAGCCGCGGGTCGCAGGGGTACAGGTCCTGCTCGCAGACCACGTACAGGTCCTTGTCCAGGCCGGCCAGCGCGGCGACGAGCTCCTTCATGTCGGGCGCACCGGCCGGTGGCCGGACCGACGCGCCGCGCGCGACCGCCTCGCCGAAGGGCCAGTCCTCCCGGTGCGCCTGTTCGGTCAGCTCGACGTCGAACGCCTTGATGTGCACGTAGGCGATGCGGTCGGGGTAGGTGCGCACGATCTCCAGCGGGTCGCCCCCGCCGTAGACGATGTGGCCGGTGTCGAGGCAGAGGTTCACGTAGGCGGGGTCGGTGGCGTCGAACACCCGCGCGATGTCCTCGGGCGTCTCGATGTGGCTGTCCCCGTGCGGGTGCAGCGCCATCTTCAGCCCGTACTCGTCCTTGAGGATCTGGCCGAGCCGGTTGGCGTTCTCGATGTAGAGCTTCCAGGCGTCCGGCGTCAGCACGCGGTCGTCCGTCCACTCCCAGGTCTTGTCGTCGCGGAACAGCGGGGGCAGGTGGACTATGTACTCCGCGCCGACCGCCGCGTGGGTCTCCGCGATGGCCCGGAAGGTCCGTTCGGTCTCCGCCCAGGCCTCGGCCTTGTGCAGGATGCCCCAGCCGGTGCCGGCGACCACGGTGAAGCCGTTGTCGTCCATGACCTTGCGCAGGCGCTTCGGATCCGTGGGGAAGTAGCCGTACGGGCCCGTCTCCATGTACTCGAAGCCGGCCTCGGCCATCTCGGCCAGCGCGCGCTCCCAGGGGATCTGCTTCTCGTCCTCGGGGAACCACACGCCCCACTGGTCGGGGCAGACGCCGACGGTGAGCCTGCTGAACCGGGGGTCGGTGTTGCGTGCCTTGCTGGTCATTTCACTCTCTCTCAGCCTTGTGGGTCGTACGGGTCAGACAACCGCAGACGGCGCCGGGACGGGTGCCGGGGCCACGCTGCGGCCCGTGCGGGCGGACTCCGTCGCGGCGTCGGCCAGCGCCAGCGCCTGGCGCCCGTCGAGCAGCGACGGGGACGGCGCGGCGCCGTCGCGCACGGCGGCCACGAACGCGGCCAGCTCGCTCGCGTACGCGTCGGCGTACCGTGCGAGGAAGAAGTCCAGGTACGGGCCGCGGGCGCCCGAGGATCCCGCGGCGTCGAGCACCACTGACGTCGCGGTGTGGTTCTCCACCCGCAGCGCCCCGCGCGGCCCGAACGCCTCCAGGCGCTGGTCGTACCCGGCCGCACAGTGCCGGCTGTTGATGATCGTCGCCACGGCGCCCGAGGCGGCGGTGAGGGTCACGACGGCGGCGTCGAAGTCATCGGTCTTTGCGAATGCCGGGTCCAGGCGCTGCGGCACCGTCTGGACGGCGACGATGTCACCGAGGAAGAACCGCGCCATGTCGAGGTCGTGGATGGTCATGTCGCGGAAGATCCCGCCCGAGGCCGCGAGGTACTCGACGGGCGGCGGCGCGGGGTCGCGGCTGATGATCGTGAGCTGCTCGATGTCCCCGATCTCACCGGCGCCCGCCCGGCGGTGGATCTCCGCGAGGGCCGCGTCGAACCGGCGGTTGAACCCGAGCATGACGCGGTCGGCCCGGTCGCCCACCTGGGCCAGGCACCGGTCCGCACGCCCGAGATCGAGGTCCACCGGCTTCTCGACCAGGACCGCCTTGCCCGCCTCGACGGCGGCGACGATCTGCTCGACGTGGTAGGCGGTAGGCGACCCGACGACGACGGCGTCCACGGCGTCGTCGGCGAACACGTCCCCGACGTCGGTGGTGGCCGCCGCGCCGTACGCCGAGGCGAGGCGCTCGGCGGCGCCGTCGACGGGGTCGGCGACGAGCACGAGCTCTGTGTCGGGCGACGCGGCCACCGAACGGGCGTGGACGGCGCCGATCCGGCCGGCGCCGATGAGCGCTATGCGCATGGTTTCTCCTTGGAGCACTTGGTGGTCCCGGCCTGCCCGGGACCTGTCGCGGTACTGCTCGGACCCCGGCTCACACCTCGGCGGCCCGGACGTCGGCGATGAGCGCGCTGTCGGCGTCCGTCTGCTCCAGCTCGTGCGCCAGCTCCTCGAGCTCGGCGCCGCCGGCCATCTGCGACGTCAGCTCGTCGAGCGTCACGTCCTTCTTCTCGTGGTACCCGAGCGGGCGGCCCCGCTTGAGCAGCAGGAACCGGTCCCCGACGGGGTAGGCGTGGTGCGGGTTGTGGGTGATGAAGACGACGCCGAGGCCGCGGTCGCGGGCCCGCAGCACGTAGCGCAGCACCACTCCCGACTGCTTGACCCCGAGCGCGGCGGTGGGCTCGTCCAGGATCAGCACCCTGGCACCGAAGTACACGGCGCGCGCGATCGCCACGCACTGCCGCTCGCCGCCCGAGAGCTGGTGGATCGGCTGGTTCACGTCCCGCAGGTCGATGCCCATGTCGAGCAGCTCCTGCTTGGCGATCCGCTGCATCTTCTTGACGTCGAGGATGCGGGCGGGGCCTCTCCCCTTGGTCAGCTCGGAGCCCAGGAAGAAGTTGCGCCACACGGGCATGAGCGGGACCACCGCGAGGTCCTGGTAGACGGCGGCGATGCCGAGGTCGAGGGCCTCGCGCGGCGAGCCGAGGGTCCGCTCCTCGCCGTGGATCTCCAGCACGCCCTCGGAATGCTGGTGCCGGCCGGCGATGATCTTGATCAGCGTGGACTTGCCGGCGCCGTTGTCGCCCAGCACGCAGGTGACGCGGCCCGCCTGGACGTCGAGGTCGACGTCCTGCAGGGCGAGGATGTTGCCGTACCGCTTGCCGACCCCGCGCATCGTGACGAGGGAGGTTCCGGTAGTGGTGGTCATCGCTGCTCCGCCCGCTTCTTGACGACGAGGTTGACGATCGTGGCCAGCAGGAGCATCAGGCCGAGGAAGAACTTGAACCAGTCGGGGTTCCACTGCGCGTAGACGATGCCCTTGTTGACCATGCCGAAGATCAGGGCGCCCAGCGCTCCGCCGACCGCCGAGCCGTAGCCGCCGGTCAGCAGGCAGCCCCCGATGACCGCGGCGATAATGTAGAGGAACTCGTTGCCCACGCCCTCGCCGGACTGCACGGTGCCGAACGCGAACAGGTTGTGCATGCCGAGCAGCCACGCGCACAGCCCGACCCCGACGAACAGGCCGATCTTGGTGCGCTTGACGGGGACGCCCACCGCCGAGGCCGCCAGGTCGTCCCCGCCGGCCGCGAAGATCCAGTTGCCGACGCGGGTGCGGACCAGCAGGTGGGTGGCGATCACCACGAGGGCCAGCCAGATCAGGACCGTCACCTCCCAGCGCACGCCGAGGAAGCTGATCTTGGCGGCGAACACCGAGCGCGCGGACTCGAAGCCGTCCATCGAGGCGATCGACGGGCTCGACACCCCGCCGGCCACGAGCCTTGTGACGCCCAGGTTGATCCCGGTGATCATGAGGAACGTCGCGAGCGTGACGATGAACGAGGGCAGCTTGGTCACGACCAGCAGGTAGCCGTTGAGGAACCCGAGCCCCAGCGACACGACGAGGGCGACGCCGACCCCCACCCACACGTTCGTGCCGAGGAACCAGGAGAACTGGGCGGCGGTCAGCGCAGAGAACACGACCGCGACGCCGGTGGACAGGTCGAACTCGCCGCCGATCATGAGCAGCGAGACGCCGACGGCCATGATGCCGATGGTCGAGGCCCCGTACAGCACCGTCGCGACCGACGAGAGCTGGGTGAAGACCGGCGCTACGGCGGCGAAGAACGCGAACACGGCGACGGCGCCGACGACGGCGCCCATCTCGGGCCGCGCGAGGAGCCGGGCGACTGCCGAGCGGCGCACGAGGCGCTCGTCGGCGGTCGGCGACGCCGCCGGGGCGGGGGTGGTGGCTGTGGCCATGTGGGGGTCTTCTCCTTCGAAGATGTGCCCGGGCGCGGTGACGCCGCGCCCGGGCGGCGTTCAGCGGATACCGTCCTGCGCGCCCTTCAGGACGTCTTCGGCGTTGTCCTTGTCGATGATCGCCGGGCCGGTGTAGACGGGCTGGCCACCGCCGAGCACGAAGCCGCCGTTGTGCTGCAGCCACAGCGACTCGATGGCTATGTAGCCCTGCAGGTAGGGCTGCTGGTCGACGGTGGCGAGCACGTCGCCGTCGACCACCGCCTGGGCGAGGTCCGCGTTCAGGTCGAAGGAGGCCACCTTCGCCTCCGACCCGGTCTCCTCGACCGCGTCCAGGATGGTGAGCGTGAAGGGCGCCCCGAGGCCGATGATGACGTCGGCGTCGGCGGTGGACTGGAGCTTGGCGGTCACGGTCGAGCTCACCTGCGTCATGTCCGTGCCCTGCACGTACAGCACCTCGGTATCCGGGATCTTCTCCTTCACCCCTGCGCAGCGCGCATCCAGGCCGACGTTGCCCTGCTCGTGGATGACGCAGATCGGGTGCGTGAAGCCCTCCTCGGCGAGCAGGTCGCCGAGCGCCTCGCCGGCGAGGCCGTCGTCCTGGCCGACGAAGGTGAACGCGCCGTAGTCGAGCGCGTCCTCCATGCCGCCGTTGAAGCCGACGACGGGGATGCCCGCGTCGACGGCGTTCTGCGTCACGCCCTGCATCGCCTCCCCCTTGGAGAAGGTCAGCGCCAGGCCGTCCGTCCCCTGGTCGACCGCCTGCTGGGCGAGCTGGCTCTGGCGCGCGGCGTCCGGGTCACCCGAGTACTGCAGGTCGACGCCGTAGCGCTCGGCCGCGGCCTCGGCGCCCCGGCGCGCGATGTCCCAGAACGTGTCTCCGGGCCCGGCGTGGGTGACCATCACGGCGGTCATGGTCGTCTCGGCAGCGGCGGGCGCAGCGTCGTCCTCCTGCTGCCGGCCGCCCTCCGAGCAGGCGGTGAGCAACAGCGCCAGCACGCCGCCCAGGGCGAGTGCACGGGCGAGGGGTGATCTGTTCACGGGCGAAGCTCCTTGTGTGTCACGTCGTTGTGAAGGATCTGCGTGCCCCACGCTACCGGCACGTCGGCTTATGTCAAGACATATTTACGACAGGTCAAATCGCTCCTATTTCTGCGAGTCCCCCGAGAAGTGGTACGACGCCTCCGTCCGCTGGGCGCGGTGCGGCCAGCGCTGCGTGACGACCTTGCCGCGCGTGTAGAAGCGGATGCCTTCGGGGCCGTAGATGTGGCTCTCGCCGAACAGAGAGTCCTTCCAGCCGCCGAACGAGTGCCAGGCGACCGGGACGGGAATCGGCACGTTGACGCCGATCATGCCCACGTGGACCCCGCGCTGGAAGGTGCGGGCGGACTCGCCCGAGCTCGTGAAGACCGCCGTGCCGTTGCCGTAGGGGTTCGCGTTGATCACGTCGATCGCCTCGGTCAGGCCGGACACGCGCACGACGTCGATGACGGGCCCGAAGACCTCCACGCGATAGACCTCGTGCTCCGGGGCGACCCGGTCGATCACCGTCGGGCCGACGAAGAAGCCGCCCTCGTAGCCCGGCACGGTGTGGCCGCGGCCGTCGACGACCAGCTCGGCGCCGTCGCGCTCGGCGGTGCCGATCAGCCCCTCGATGCGTTCCTTGGCCGCGGCGGTGATGACGGGGCCCATGTCGGCGCCCGGCTGGTCGCCCGCCGTGACGTTGACCGCGCGGGCCTTGGCCGCGAGCTTCTCGACGAACTCGTCGGCCACCGAGTCCTCGACCACCGCGACGGAGATCGCCATGCAGCGCTCGCCGGCCGCGCCGAAGGCCGCCGCCGTCAGGTGGTCGACGGCGTCGTCGAGGTCGGCGTCGGCCAGGACGACGCCGTGGTTCTTCGCGCCGCCGAGCGCCTGCACGCGCTTGCCCTCGGCGGTGGCCGTGGCGTGGATGTACTGCGCGATCGGGGTCGAGCCGACGAACGAGACGGCAGCGACGTCGTCGTGGTGCAGGATCGCGTCCACGACCTCCTTGTCGCCCTGGACGACGTTGAACACGCCGTCGGGCAGCCCGGCCCGCTGCCACAGGTCCGCGAGGAAGAGCGACGCGGAGGGGTCCCGCTCGGACGGCTTGAGCACGAACGTGTTGCCCGTGGCGATGGCCACCGGGCTCATCCACAGCGGCACCATGGCCGGGAAGTTGAACGGCGTGATGCCCGCGACCACTCCGAGCGGCTCCCGGAACGAGTAGACGTCGACGCCCGTGGCGGCCTGCTCCGAGTACTCCCCCTTGAGGAGCTGCGGCATTCCGCAGGCGAACTCCACGACCTCCAGGCCGCGGCCGACCTCCCCCGCGGCGTCGGAGACGACCTTGCCGTGCTCACGGCTGACCAGGCGCGCCAGCTCGTCGGTGTGCTCGGCGAGCAGCTCGCGGAACTTGAACAGCACGGCGGTGCGCTTGCCGAGCGAGTACTGCGACCAGGTCTCGAAGGCCTCGGCGGCCGAGGCGACTGCGCGGTCGACGTCGGCGGCGGTGCCCAGCCCGAGGCGCGCGATCTCGGCGCCCGTCGCGGGGTTGAAGACGGGCTGGGTGCGGTCGCCGGACGGGTCGACCGGCTTGCCGTTGATCCAGTGGGTGATCAGGGACATGAGAAACCTCGCTCGTGCTTGGTCTGGGCGGTGTGGTCTGGGCGGTGTGGTCTGGCGGTGTCGTGTGGTGCGGTGGACGGTCACAGGTAGTGACGCTGTGGTGCGCGGGCCGTGTCGTACTCGGCGCGTGCGGACTGGGTGCTGGGCAGGGTGGAGACCTCGCTCACGGGCACGTCCCACCAGCTCGACCCGGGCGGGTTCGGTCCGTAGAGGTCGGTCTCGACGTGGATGAGGGTCGCACGGTCCGACGCGACGGCCGTGCGGAACGCCGCCCGGAAGTCGTCGACGCTCTTGGCGACCTGCACGTCGACGCCGAAGCTCTCGGCGTTGCGCACCAGGTCGAGTGGCACCTCGCTACCGTCGAGCTGGCCGGTCTCGGGGTTGCGCATCCGGTAGCGGGTGCCGAAGCGCTGTGAGCCGCGGGACTCCGACAGCGCCCCGATCGAGGCGAACCCGTGGTTCTGCAGCAGCACCACTATCACCTTGATCCGCTCGGAGACGATGGTCGCCAGCTCCTGCGGGAGCATCTGGTAGGTGCCGTCGCCGACGATCGCGACCACCTCCCGGTCGGGTGCGGCGAGCTTGGCGCCCATCGCCGCCGGGATCTCGTACCCCATGCAGGAGTAGCCGTACTCCAGGTGGTACTGCGAAGGCGTCCGGGCCCGCCACAGGGCCTGCAGGTCGCCGGGCATCGAGCCGGCTGCGTTGATGACGATGTCCTCGTCGCCCATCAGCTCGTTGAGCGCCCCGAAGATCTCGGTCTGGGCGGGCAGCGGGCCGTGCCCCAAGTGGTAGCAGCGGTCGGTGACCGCCTGCCAGTCGGCCACCCGCCGCGTCATCTCGGCCCGGTACTCCTCGTCCGTGCCGTACCCGGCGAGGGCCTCGGTGAGCGCGGCGAGCCCCTCGCGGGCGTCGGCGACGACCATCTCCGCCGAGTGCTTGGCGGCGTCGAACGCGGCGACGTTGAGGTTGACGAACCGCACGCCGGGGTCGCGGAAGGCGGTGTGGCTCGCCGTGGTGAAGTCCGTGTAGCGGGTGCCGACGCCGATGACGACGTCAGCGGTGGCCGCGAGCGCGTTGGCGGCGTCGTTGCCCGTCGCGCCCACGCCCCCGACGGCCAGCGGGTCGTCCCACGGGATCGCACCCTTGCCCGCCTGCGTGTCGGCGACGGGGATGCCCGTGGCCGTGGCGAAGGCGCGCAGCGCCTCGCTCGCCCCGGAGTAGACGACGCCACCACCGGCGACGACGAGCGGCCGCCTCGCCGAGCGGATCACCTCGGCCGCGCGCGCCAGCGCCGCGGGCTCCGGCACCGGGCGGGCGACGTGCCACACGCGGTCGCGGAAGAACTCGACCGGCCAGTCGAACGCCTCGGCCTGCACGTCCTGCGGGAGGCAGATCGTGACGGCCCCGGTCTCGGCCGGGTCGGTGAGCACGCGCATCGCCGCCGGGGCGGAGCCGAGCAGCTGCTCGGGCCGCCAGATCCGGTCGAAGTACCGCGAGACCGGCCGGAAGGCGTCGTTGACGGTCACGTCGGGGCCGCCGGGGTGCTCCAGCTGCTGCAGGACCGGGTCGGGCACCCGGTTGGCGAAGACGTCCGAGGGCAGCAGGAGCACGGGGATGCGGTCGACAGTGGCGAGGGCGGCGCCGGTGACCATGTTGGTCGAGCCCGGGCCGATCGAGGCGGTGCACACGAAGGTCTGCAGGCGCTCCTTGGTGCGGGCGTAGCCGACGGCGGCGTGCACCATGCCCTGTTCGTTGCGGGCCAGCAGGTAGGGCAGCTCGTCGGGTCCCGGCTCGCCCGCGGGCACGCCGGCCTCGGCGGCCTCGACGTGCGCCTGCAGGAGCCCCTGCCCGAACCCGGCGACGTTGCCGTGCCCGAAGATGCCGAACGCGCCGGCGAACAGCCGCTGGGTCACGCCGTCGCGCTCGGTGTGCTGGTGCGCGAGGAAGCGGACCAGGGCCTGCCCTACGGTGAGGCGGACGGTGGCGCCGGTGGCGCCGGTGACGCCGGGGGCCGTGTTGGCGCTCGCGGTGCTGGTGGCTGGTGTGGCGCTCGGGGTGTTGCTGCTCACGTGGACTCCTCGGTGAGATCCGTGGTCGGGGACGTGGCGGGCGCGCGGTCCGGGACCGCGCCCAGCGGGAGGCGCGGGTCGACGGGCTCCGTCTCCCAGGTCTCGCGCACCCAGTGGTGGGCCGGGTCGTCGACGGACAGCCAGGTGCCGTCGTCGGCCGGGCCCGCCATGACGTTGAGGTAGTACAGGTCGTAGCCCGGCGCCGCGGCGGACGGCCCGTGGTAGCCGTGCGGGACCAGGACCGTGTCGCCGGTGCGCACCTCGGCCGCGACGTCGATCGGCCGGTCGGGTGTGCCGTACACGCGGTGGTACGCCAGCCCGGGACCGGAGGGGCCCTCGGCGACCTCGAAGTAGTAGATCTCCTCGAGCTCGCGCTCCTCGTGGCCCGGGACGTCGCTGTGTGCGTCGTGCTTGTGCGGCGGGTAGGAGGACCAGTTGCCCCCTGGCGTGACGACCTCGCACACCAGGATCCGGTCCACCTCGACGCCGGTGCCGATGGTGTAGTTGTGCACCTGCCGGCTGGCCCGGCCCGCACCGCGCAGGTCGACCGGCACCTGTTGCGCCCGCAGCACCTGCACCGGCAGCACCCGCCCGGCGCGTGCGGTGGCCACCGCGACCCTGGCCGAGCCGCCGTCGGTGCCGCCGTCCGCGTCGTCGCCCGAGCCGTCGCTCGCGCCGTCGGGCCGCACGGTCACCGTCGAGCCGACCGGCAGGTAAGCGGTGTCCGCGGGCCCCGCGAAGACGCCCGGGCGCCCCGCCAGCCGCAGGTCGTGCCGCTGCCCGCCGGGGTCGGTCACCTCCAGGCGCAGGCTCCCGCGCAGCGGCACGACCACCGCCTCGTCGGCGGTGAGCGCCAGGTCGAGGCGACCGCCGTCGGCGATCTCGTGGACGAGGAGGCCGCTGTAGCCCCAGCCGGCCCGCTCGGGGGTGATCTCGGCGACGGCGCCGCCGGTGCGCGCGTCGGGGACGCCCGCTCTCAGCACGAGGTCGTTCACAGCAGCGTCACCGCCTCGTCGACGGCCGCCGCGACGTCGCCGCCCGGCGGGTACAGCAGGGACCTGCCGATGACCAGGCCGCGCACGGTCGGCAGCTGGAGCGCCTTGGCCCAGCCTGCCATGGCGGCGTCCTGGTCCCCGGTGACGTCCCCGCCGAGGATGAGCGCGGGCAGGGTGGACGCCGACAGGACGCGCTCCATGTCCGCCACGACGGGCAGCTTGAGCCAGGTATAGGCCGACGTGCGCCCCAGGCCGGACGCGATGGCGATGGAGCGCATGACGGCGTCGGGCGTCAGGTCGTTGCGCACGCGCCCGTCCACGCGCCGGGAGACGAACGGCTCGACCATGGCGACCAGGCCCCGGTCGGCGAGCTCGTCCACGGCGCGGGCGCACGCCTCCAGCGTGACCACGGACGCGGGGTCCTGCGGGTCGATCCGCAGCAGCATCTTGCCGCCGTCCAGGCCCGCCTCGGCCACGCCGCGGGCGTCGTAGCCGGTGAAGCGGTCGTCCAGCTCGAACGCCGAGCCCGCCAGGCCGCCCCGGTTCATGGACCCGTAGACGAGCTTGCCGTCCAGCGCCCCGAGCGCGGCGAGCTCCTCGACGAGGTCGGCGGTGCCGAGGAAGCCCCCGACGCCCGGCCGGCCCAGGGCGACGGCGGTGCGGCGCAGGAGGTCGCGCCGGTCGGCCATCGCCATGGGGTCGTCCCCCACCGCCACGGCGCCGCGCGCCGGGTGGTCGGCGGCGATGACGAGGAACCGCTCGCCGGGGACCGGGCCGGGGTGCCGCGGCCGGGCCAGGAGCCGCGCCCGCAGCGCCCGCGGGTCGCGCAGCCGCAGCTCGACGACGTCGTCCACGGTCAGTGCGGTCGGCGCACCCGACGGCCCGGCCGCACGCTCCCGGACCTCGGCGGGAGCCCTGGTCTCCTGCGCCGGGACCTCGCCGGTGGCCAGCAGGTGCTCGACCTCGGGAGGAGTCGGCATCGCCGTCGAGCACTCCAGCCGCGCGGCGACGATCGCGCCCGCGGCGTTGGCGAACCGCAGCGTCCGCTCGAGCGACCAGCCCTGCAGCAGCCCGTGGCACAGCGACCCGCCGAATCCGTCCCCGGCACCGAGCCCGTTGACGACGTCGACGACGACCGGCGGCACGACCACCCGCTCGTCGCGGGTCTTGGCCAGGACCCCGAGGGGGCCCTGCTTGACCACCGCGATCTGCACACCGGTGGCCAGCAGCGCGTCTGCGGCCCGGTCCGGGTCCTCCTCGCCGACGGCGACGAAGCACTCCTCCCGGTTGCCCACGGCTATCGTCACGTGCGGCAGCACGGCGCGGAGCTGCTCGCGCGCCGCCTCGACGTCGGCCCAGAACATGGGGCGGTAGTCCAGGTCGAGGACCGTGTGGCCGGACCGGCCGCGCGCGGCGAGGGCGGCGTGGTGCGCGGACCGGCTGGGCTCCTCGCTCAGCCCGGTGCCGGTGAGCCAGAGCAGGCGGGCCGACCGCACGGCGTCGACGTCGACGTCGTCCGGCGTGATCCGCAGGTCGGGGGCCGACGGCGACCGGTAGAACCAGAGCGGGAAGTCGTCGGGCGGGAAGATCTCGCAGAACGTGACGGGGGTGTGCAGCTCGGGCACCACCACGACGTACCGGTCGTCCACCCCGAACCTGCCGAGCTCGCGCCGCGCGTACCGGCCGAAGGGGTCCTCCCCCACGCCGGTGACGACGGCGACGGCGTGGCCCAGCCGAGCGGCGGCCACCGCGACGTTCGTCGGGCTCCCCCCGAGGTACTTGCCGAACGACTCCACGTCCTCCAGCCCGACACCGCTCTGCAGCGGGTAGACGTCCACCCCGATGCGACCGATAGCGAGCACGTCCGGTGCCCTGGCCTCGTCGCGAACTGTCATGCTTCCTCATCCCCGTCGTCGCGGATCCGCGCGCACCACCGGTGCCGCCGGTGACTCGACCCTGCTCTGCGACCCGCCATCCTGTCAAGAATTTGTCCTGACATTTGAACATCCCGTCTTCAATACCATTCACGGCTAGACTTCTTCCACAGCCAGACCACCGCAAGGAGGCCCTCCGTGTCCCAGCCGCTGCGCATCGACCTCGATCGGTCGAGCCCGGTGCCCCTGTACCACCAGGTTGCCACCGCCATCGACGCAGCGATCGATGACGGGCGGATGGTGCCCGGCGAATTCCTCGAGAACGAGGTGGCGCTGGCCGCCCGCCTCGGCATCTCGCGCCCCACCGCGCGCCAGGCGCTGCAGGACCTGGTCGAGCGCGGCCGCCTCGTCCGCCAGCGCGGGGTCGGGACGCATGTCGCCCCCACGCGCGTGCGCCGCCCGGTCGAGCTGACCAGCCTGCACGACGACCTGTCGAAGTCCGGCCGCAAGCCCAGCACCGAGGTGCTCGAGCACCGGGCCGTGCTCGCGACCGCCGAGGTCGCCGAGGCGCTCGAGGTGCCCGAGGGCAGCGACGTCGTCATGATCCGGCGCCTGCGCATGGCCGACGGCGAGCCGCTGGCGGTGCTCACCAACTATCTCCCGCCGGACATAGCTCCCAGCGCCGAGGACCTCGCGACGAACGGGCTGTACGACCTGCTGCGCGCCCGCGGCGCCAAGCCAAAGGTGGCGCGGCAGCGCATCGGCGCCCGCACGGCGACGGCGGCCGAGGCCCGTGTGCTCGGCGAGAAGCCGCGCGCGGCGCTGCTGACCATGGAGCGCACGGCGTACGACGACTCGGGCCACGGCATCGAGTTCGGGCAGCACATCTACCGCGCCTCCCGGTACATGTTCGACACCACGCTGTTCGCGAGCTGACCGGCCGTCCCGCGGTGCACGGCGTGCGGTTCGGATGATCTTTGTCCTGACATTCGGTTGACAGGTTGCCAGGACCCGCGATCGAATGGGCCGAGCCGAACCCCGCGACGCCGCGGACCCGGGTACGGGCATGCGCCGTCGACCTACGCACCTCGGAGGACCCGTGACCCAAGCGCTCGACACCGCCACGACCGATGTCACCGGCGACAGGACTCCGCTGGCGCGCATGACGCGCGAGCACCCGCAGACCGCCCTGTGGAACGACTCGGCGGACCCCGAGCAGCTCGGCCGCGCCATCTCCTGGGGCGCCGTCGGCGCGACCTGCAACCCCGTGATCGCGCTCGCCGCGATCACGGCCGACCTGCCCCGCTGGACAGCCCGGCTGCGCACCCTCGCCGACGAGCGGCCCACCGCCACCGAGTCCGAGCTCGGCTGGACGGTGGTCCAGGAGCTCAGCATCGACGCCGCCCGCCTGCTGCTGCCCGCCTTCGAGGCGTCCGCCGGCCGGAACGGCCGGCTGTCGGTCCAGACCGACCCGCGCCTGCACCGGGACGCCGCCGCCCTGGTGCGCCAGGCCGAGCAGTTCGCCGCGCTGGCGCCGAACATCATCGTGAAGATCCCCGCGACGAAGGTCGGCGTCGAGGCGATCGAGGAGGCGACCTTCCGCGGCGTGAGCGTCAACGCGACCGTCTCGTTCACCGTCGCCCAGGCGGTGGCCGTCGCCGAGGCCGTCGAGCGTGGCCTCGACCGCCGCGAGCGCGAGGGCCTGCCGGTCGAGGAGACGGGCGCCGTCGCGACCATCATGGGCGGCCGGCTCGACGACTGGCTCAAGATCGTCGCCGCGCGCGAGGGCCTGCTCCTGCCGCCAGGGGTGCTCGACTGGGCGGGCGTCGCGGCGCTCAAGAACGCCTACCGGATCTTCACGGAGCGCGGCTACCGCACCCGCGTCCTGTCTGCGGCGTTCCGCACCCACCTGCACCTGTCGGAGCTGGTGGGCGGCGACCTGGTGATCTCCCCGCCGTTCGAGTGGCAGGAGTCGATCAACCACGCCGGCCTCGCCCTGCCGGCGCGCATCGACTCCCCCGTCGACCCCGAGGTCCTCGACACGCTGCGCACGCTCCCCGACTTCCGCGCCGCCCACGAGCCCGACGGCCTCGCGCCCGAGGAGTTCGCCGGGTTCGGTCCGTCACGGCGCACGCTGCGCCAGTTCCTCGACGCCGACGCCCAGCTCGACGCGCTGGTCCGGGACGTCTTGGTCCCTGCGCCCTGAGGTCCAGCGCGCCACCATGGTCTCCGCCCGCCACCAGCGAGGTGCCGGTCTGAGCGCATCTGGCCGGTAATGTGTGGCGTCGGATTCCAGGAGGACAAGTGACCTCGATCAGCACCCAGGCCGACCTCACCAGCGTCGTGCCGATCATCCCGGGCTTCCACCCGGACCCGTCGGTATGCCGGGTCGACGACGACTACTACCTGGCGAACTCGTCGTTCGAGTACACGCCGGGCGTCCCCCTCTGGCACAGCCGCGATCTGCTCACCTGGACGCTCGTCGGGAACATCCTCGACCGCCCCGACCAGCTCCCGCCCGGGAACGCCTCCTCCAGCGGCGGCGTGTACGCCCCGACCCTGCGCCATCACGACGGCAGGTTCTGGCTGATCACCACCGACGTGTCCGGCGGCGGCGGGCAGATCGTCGTCTCGGCCGAGGATCCCAGCGGACCGTGGACCTCCCCGACGCGCCTGAAGGGCCTGCACGGCATCGACCCCGACCTCGCCTGGGACCAGGACGGCACGTGCTACGTGACGTACTGCTCCGTCGTCGGCCCGGACGGGCCCGGGATCGCCCAGGCCCGGGTCGACCTCGAGTCGGGGACCGTCCTGGAGGAGCCGCGGCCGCTGTGGAGCGGGATCGGGCTCGCCCACCCCGAGGCGCCCCACCTGTACCGGCGCGGCGCGTACTGGTACCTGCTCATCGCCGAGGGCGGCACGGAACGCGGGCACAGCGTCTCGATCGCGCGCGCGGACCGGCCCGACGGCCCCTACGTCGGCGCGCCGACCAACCCCGTCCTGAGCCACCGGAGCACCACCCACCCCGTCCAGAACACCGGCCACGCGGACCTCGTCGAGAACGCGGACGGCACCTGGGCAGTGGTCTACCTGGGCGTGCGGCCTCGCGGCTACACGCCGATGTTCCACGTCAACGGCCGCGAGACCTTCCTCGCGGGCGTCGACTGGATCGACGACTGGCCGGTGGTCGACGAGACCCGCTACCACCGACCGGTCCTCGACACGTCGTACACGGACGCCTTCCACGCCACCGCCCTGCACCCCCGGTGGGTGTCGCCCGGGACCGGGCTGGCACAGATCGCGACGCACGTGCCCGCAGGAGGGCTACAGCTGAGCCCCGGCACCGGCCCGCGGGCCGACGTCGGCGCCCTGACCGCGCGCGTCCTCGACCTCACGTGGCGGTTCGAGGCCGACCTCGGCCTGGCCAACGGGTCGGCTGCGCTCCTGCTGCGCCTGGACGACACCCACTGGTGCGAGATCCGTACCGACGCCGGTCGGGTGCACGCCGTCGTCCGCATCGGCCCCCTCGAGGTACCGCACGGGACCGCGGTCCCGCTGGCCGGACCGTCGCTCACGCTCCGGGCCGAGGCGCTCCCGCCGACGACGAACGGACCGGACGACGTGCGCCTGTCCGCGGTCGTCGACGGGACGGAGCACGAGCTGGCGCGCTTCGACGGCCGATACCTCTCGACCGAGGTCGCCGGCGGCTTCACCGGACGCGTCGTCGGGCTTCGCTCGCTCGACGGCGTGGTCGACGTCGCCGAAGTGCGCTACACGCCGCTCGCGGAGCACGACGCCCCGTGAATCCGTCGGACGGTACGCACCCCGGCGCCCTTCTTGCCGGGTGACCTCAGCGCGACTTCGCGACCGTGTACCGGAACGTGTCCGTCCGCAGGACCTCGCCGGACACCTTCTCGATGCGGAGCGTGTGCTCCTTGTCCCCAAGTCCGGTGGCCGCGAACACCGGCTGCGCCGTGCGGCGGGTGTCGGCTGATAGGTCCACCCGCTCGACGAGCCTGCCGTCGACGAAGACGTCGGCCTCGCCCTGGTCCGGGCCGAGCGCGGTGACCCACTCGACGCCCGTACCCCGGAAGGTGAGCCCGACCGCGGCGCCGTCCTCCGACGTGTGGTGCACGTCGTCGTGGTGGTCGCCGCGGAACCGGAAGTCGATCGCGGCCTCGCCGACGGGCAGCGTGGCCAGGTACTCCTTCCGGATCGTCACCACGTTGCCGTCGATGCCGTATGCGGTCCCCTCGTCGAGCTCGGCGCCGTCCACCGAGACGCCGACGAGCTCGCCCGCGTCGCGCAGCAGCTCCACCGCGACGTCGGCCTGGGCGGCCGGCGCCTTGTCGAACGCCGCCGTGTCCGGGTCGAGCAGGCTCTCCTGCCGCACGTTCAGCCGGTCCACCAGCATGTAGTCGCCCGACTTCTTGACACCCCGGATGGTGTGCGACCCGCTCGGTAGGTCGGAGATCGAGTAGACCACCTGCTGCGCCTGGCGGTCCTCGCCCGGTTCGAGGGAGGTGTCCACGGTCTCCTTGAGCTCCCCGTCGATGTAGATGTCGACGTCGCCCTGCGAGCTGTCCTTCTCGGTGACGTAGTCGATGCCGGTCCCGACGAACGTGTACTCGAACGCGTCGTCGTTGGACTCGGTGTAGTGGACGTCGTCCCCGTAGTCCCCGAAGGTGCGGCCCGTGCTGGTGTTCCAGCTGCCCGTGTAGACGATGCCCGGGTCGTTGTCGTTCAGCACGGTCGTGCGGGTACCCGCAGCGGCCTCAGGAGCCTCGTCGGCCGCCTCGTCGGCCGGGTCGCCCGCCGACGAGTCCGTGACGGTGACCGGCAGCGGCTGCGAGACCGCCGGGACCTCGAAGTTCCCGTTGCGCTCCCACTCGCCCTCGTAGGACACCCGCAGGTCGTCGTCGTTGACGGTGATCTTCGAGCCCTTGGCCGGCGTCACCTTGATCAGGCGCGCACCGTGGATCGGCACGTCCTGCGCGACGAAGCCGCCCTCGAACGTCCCGAGATCCTTCCTCGCCCACAGGTCGCGCACCTTCGCGTCACCGTCCAGCCCAATGTCCGCCCAGCTCACCTCGACGTCCGCGTCCGTGCGGCCCCGGTTGAAGAGCGCGACCGTGTACGAGCTGTCCTTGTTGAGGGAGTACCACACCTGCTTGTTGGTCTCGGTGGAGACGGGCTGCGCGGGGACTCCCGCCTGGTTCACCCCGATCACCTCGGGGTTGGTCAGCAGCTCCAGCCCGTAGGCGTCGAGCCGGGTCATGTCGTTGCCGATGTAGAACGGGGCCGCCGACACCGCCCAGAGGGTCGCCGCCGTGCGCCGCTCGTCCCGGGTGAGACCGTCCATGCTGCCGTTGCCGACGTCCAGGGAGTCCAGGTCGTTCCAGCCGCCGGGACCACCATGGCGCCACCACTCGGCCATCCTCGGGAACAGCCGGTCGATGCTCGACCAGACGGTGAGGGCCTCCCCGGCGCAGTAGCACTCGACGTCCCAGTCCACGCGCCACCCGTTCGCGTGCTCCTTCCAGTAGTCCGCGTAGCGGATGTCCAGGGCCCACGAGAGCTCGAACCAGATCTCGTGACGGGCCAGAGCCTGCGACCAGGCGGCGACGTCCGCGCGCGCGTCGAGGGACAGGTCGCCGATGCCGGAGCCCGGGGTCACGCTGTCGAACTTCAGGAAGTCGACGCCCCAGCTCGCGTAGAGATCGGCGATCGAGTCGACGTACTTCTGCGCGCACGGGTTGGTGAAGTCCATCTTGAGACCGATGTCCCAGTAGTCCGCCTGCTGGTGCGGCACGACGGCGAGCTCGCCGGTAGTGCAGCCCGGCGCGTCGTAGACCGGCAGGTCCGCCTCCACCAGCTCCTCCGAGATCCCCGGGATGCTGTACAGGCCGAACTTCTGCCCGTTCGCGTGGACGTGGTCGATGACGTCCTGCAGCCCGTCCGGGTACAGCGTCGCGCTCGGCGTCGGCCTGCCGTAGTCGTCGACGCCGTCGTTCCACCCCGCGTCGACATTGATGTACTCGTACCCGAACGGCTGCAGCTTCTCGTGCATCGCGTCCGACTGCGCCTTGATCTGGTCGGCGGTGATCCACCCGCCCTCGGTCGGCGCGTACACCTGCATGCTGTAGCTGCTCCACCCCATGTAGGGCTTCTGCGCCTGCTCTCCCGCCGGGGCGTAGGGCTCCGGCGCGACGGCTGCCGCAACCGGCTGGACCACCGGCTGCGCACCCGGCTGCGCAGCCGGGCGGGCCGACGCCGACGAGACGGCACTGCCGAGCGAGACGATCAGGACGGTCACCGCGGCGAGCGCCCTGGTGCTCTGCCTCCCGCGACTCCTCCGCCTCCTGCGACGGTTCTCTTCCATGAGTGGTGTCCTCTCTGGTGGTGTGGTCGCCTTTGACCGCCGGAGCGCTTCGGCGCGCCCCGGATCCTCAGGACGACGCTCTGTCCTCGGGGACGGCCTCGGGGATGGCCTCGGGGACGGCCTCGGGGACGGCCTCGGAGACGACCCCGGGGGTCGCGCCGTGCTCGTGTGCGACGGCCTCGAGGATCTCCGTCGCACCGGCCAGCCAGAGGCGCGCCAGCTCCTGGTGGCCCAGCTCCCCCGGATGGATGCCGTCCGGCGCGATGTCGGACGCGGCGCCGAGAGCCCTCAGGCCGGCGTCGGCGGGGACCAGCGCCGCGCCCAGCCCCGCGGCGAGCGAGCGCGTCACCGCGCGCTTCTCGTCGAGGTCAGCGCGCCAGGTCCGCTGTACGTCGTCGACGGGCAGCAGGAACGGCTCGACGAGCACGAGCCGGGCGCCCTGGACGCGTTGCAGGATCGCCCGGTAGTCGCGCTCGAACTCCGCCGCGGACGTGGCATCGCCGCTGTCGTAGCGACGCCAGGTCTCGTTGATGCCGACGAGGACGCTGACGATCGCCGGCCGCTCGGCCACGACGTCGTCCTCCCACCGTGCCTGTAGGTCCAGCACGCGGTTCCCGGAGATGCCGCGGTTGCGCACCTCGAATCCCGCCAGCTCGGGCCTGCCCGCGAGCAGGCGCACGTATCCGTCGCCGAGCCCTTCCGGATCGGTGCGGCGGTCGCAGTCGGTGATGCTGTCGCCGGCGAAGACGATGACGGGCCGGGTCATGGCTGTCCTTCCAGGTCCAGTCGCTCCAGTCGCTCCAGGTCCAGTCGCTCCAGGTCCAGGAGCATCGCCTGCTGCGGGTTGAGCGTCGGCAGCGGGATCCCCGCGGTGGCCAGCACGTGCCCGGGGAGGTCGATGCCGCCGTCGACCGCGGCGCGAACCCACTCTGGGTCGGCACCCTGGTGGCGGGAGGCGGCACCCAGCTCCTCCCGGACGCGCACCCGGTAGGTCGCCTTCGGGTCGAGCCCGGGCAGGCGGACGCGCCCGCTCTGCCCTGCCGCCGAGGTGTCGAACCGGGTCCACGTGTACAGGGCACGCGACCCGTCCTGCGCGACGACGCCGCTGAGCGCGGTCGCCTCGTCGGCGAGGTCGGCGTTGACCACCCGTCCCGTGTGGAGCACACCGCGCAGCTCCCGGTAGAGCTCCGCCCACGCGGTGACGGTCCGCAGCTCCTCCGGCGAGGCGCCCGAGAGGTCCATCTCGATCCCCGCGTGCGCGGTCAGCGATGCCACGAGCCGGAAGGACAGGTCGGTGGTGCGGGACGTCGTGTGCGCACGCGCGGCGCCCAGGTGGGAGCCGATCAGCTCGGGCGGGACCAGCAGGCGGGTCCAGCGCTCGATCTGCGCACGCTCGACCGGGTCGTTGCAGTCCGACGCCCAAAGCCGGTCGGTCCGCTCCAGGATGCCGAGGTCGACCCGGCCACCGCCCCCGGAGCAGGACTCGATCTCCAGGCCCGGATGGCGCTCGCGCAGCTCGTCGAGCATGCGGTACAGCGCGAGCGTCTGTGCGCGCACCGCGGGCCGGTCCCCGCCGTCGCGCCGCCCGACGGCCTCGAGCAGGTCACGGTTGTGGTCCCACTTGACGTAGTCGACGGCGTACTCCTTGATCAGCGAGCTGACCCGCTCGAGCACCACGGCGTAGGCGTCGGGGCGCGCGATGTCGAGCACGTACTGCCGCCGGGCCGGGGCGCCCAGGCCCTGCCGGGGGCCGAGGACCCAGTCGGGGTGCTCGCGCGCGAGGGCGGAGTCGAGGCTGACCATCTCGGGCTCGAACCAGAGCCCGAACTGCATGCCGCGGGTGTGCACGAGGTCCGCGAACGGATGCAGTCCGTCCGGCCAGATGGCCCGGTCGACGAACCAGTCGCCCAGACCCGCGTGGTCACCGCGGCGGCCGTGGAACCAGCCGTCGTCCAGGACGACGCGCTCGACGCCGACGTACGCCGCCCGGTCCACGAGCGCGGTCAGCCGCTCGATGTCGTGGTCGAAGTACACGGCCTCCCACGTGTTCAGGACGAGCGGCCGCGGGGAGCGCGGGTGCCCGGGCCGGGCGCGCAGCCGCCGGTGCAGCCGGTCGGCCAGCCCGTCGATCCCCTCCCCGGACCAGACGAACACCGCGGTGGGCGCGTCGTAGCGCTCGCCGTCGGCGAGCATGACCTCTCCCGAGCGGAGGGCCTCTCCCCCGCCCAGGACCGCGGCGAAGGGCCCCGCACCCTCCGTGAGGCGCTCGACGAGGTACTCGCTCTCGCCGCTCCACGCGAGGTGCATCCCCCAGACCTCGCCGTGTCCGAAGCCGAAGCCGCTGGTCCCGGCGGTCAGCAGGTACGGCGAGTCGTGGCCCGGCTTGCCCCGGCGCGCCCGGCGCAGGTGCGTGCCGTAGCCGATCGGGAGCCGCTGCGGGGCGCGCTCGCGGCACCACTTGCCGGTGAAGTCGAGCAGCTCGGTGGCCCGCTCGGGCAGCGGGACCAGGGCCCGCAGCGCCCCGAGCGTGTACGGGGCCGGGCTCGCCACGGGCGACAGCGCGACGTCCCGCACGACCGAGAGATCCACGGCGAGGACCCCGAAGCGGTCCATGGTGAACCGCTGCTCGCCGCGCAGGGCGCTCACCCGGTCCACGAACCGCAGGGTGATGGCGCCCCCGCCGGCCGCCGCCGGGTCGTGCACGAAGGAGTCGAGCTCGGGGCGGGGGGTCGTGGCCGTGCCCGCCGCGTTGCCCTCCTGGGCCGGCGTGCCCGACCAGCCGTCGAGCTCCGTGGGCCACACGCTCATCACGCGGGCGACGTCCGGCGAGTTGTTCAGGACGGCGGGGACGGCGGTCGTGCGGAGGGCGTCGGCCGTCGCCGCCTCAAGGGGCCCGATGTCGGCTCCCCAGTGCAGGATGCTCGGCACCCGGCCGGAGACATCGAGCACCAGGCTGGTCCCCGCCGCACTCAGGGACAGGACGGCTCCGTCGCCGTTGGGCATCTATCGGGCTCCTCGCTCGGTTACTTGACACGGTTAATAAACCATTCCTAGGCTGCTCGACGCAAGCGGTCGACGTCGACTCCTCAGAGCCGAGGGGCCGCCGAAGAGCTCCGGCGCGAGCCGGACGATCGCAGAGAAGATCAGGAAGACCGATGACGCTCTTGCCGACAGGACCTGCCGTACCCCGGGCGCTGGAACATCGCCGACGACGATCCGGCTCGCCGGCCCATCGCGGGGACGCGCGCCTCGCCTGGCTGCTCGTCGCCCCGGCGGCGGTCGGCTTCCTGGTGTTCGCCGTGTACCCGACCCTCCGCGGCGTCTATCTCAGCTTCACCGAGTTCCGGGTGCTGACACCGCCCACCTGGGTGGGCCTCGACAACTTCGCCGAGCTCGCCGGTGACGACGTCTTCTGGGGCTCGCTCGGGGTCACCGTGTACTTCGTCGTCGTGTCGGTGACGGCCGGCACGGTCCTCTCGGTGGTCACGGCCGCGGTGCTGCACCGCGTGACCACGTCGACGGTCGTCCGCGGCGTGATGATCCTGCCGTTCCTCATCTCGGGCGTCGTCGCCGCGACCGTCTGGTCGTGGATGCTCGACACCCAGCTCGGCATCGTCAACATCGCGGTGGAGGCCCTCGGTGGCGACGGCGTGCCGTTCCTCGGCTCCCGCGGCTGGGCGATCCCGACGATCGCGCTGATCAGCATCTGGAAGTCGATGGGCTACACGGCGATCATCGTCTTCGCCGGCCTGCAGACCATCCCGGCCACGATCTACGAGGCGGGTCGCATCGACGGCGCCGGCGAGATGCAGATGTTCCGCCGGCTCACGCTCCCGCTGCTGCGCCCGGTCCTGGCCCTGGTCCTCGTGCTGAACGTGATCGGCGCGTTCCAGGTCTTCGACATCGTCCAGGTCACGACCAAGGGCGGCCCGGCCAACGCGTCGAACGTGCTGCAGATGTACATCTACAGCAAGGCCTTCGGCCAGTTCGACTTCGGCTACGCCTCGGCGATGTCGCTGGCGCTCTTCGCGATCCTCATCGTCATCACCTTCCTGCAGCTGCGCCTGCTGCGGGCGAGCGAATCGGAAACGAACTGATGGCCACCACGGACACCTCCCGCCGCACGGGCGCGGCACCCCGCCCCACTGGAACGGCACCCCTCCGCGCGGGCGCGACACCCCGCCGTCGGGCACCGCGGCTCGGCCGCGTCGTCGCCTGGACCTACCTGACGATCGTCATGCTGGTGACGATCTTCCCGTTCTACTGGATCCTACGCACCGCGCTGTCGAACAACTACGCGCTGCTCGCCGACCCCTCCTCCCTGCTGCCCGCCGACTTCACGCTCGGCGCGTTCCGGCGGGTGCTCGGCCTGGCCACCACCGAGGAGTCGATAGCGGAGGGCGGCTCCGGGGCGACCATCGAGATCGGGCACTATCTGCTCAACTCCGTGATCTACGCGACGCTGTCCACGGTGGTCGTCGTCTTCCTCTCGACGCTCGCCGCCTACGCGTTCGCCCGTCTGCAGTGGCGCGGCCGCGACCTGGTCTTCAACCTGTTCCTCACCGCGCTGATGGTGCCGGGCATCCTCACGCTGCTGCCGAACTTCGTGCTCGTGCGCGAGCTCGGGCTGCTCAACACCTTCGCCGGGATGGTGCTGCCCACCGCGCTCTTCTCGGCGTTCAACATCTTCTTCCTGCGCCAGTTCATGCTCGGCCTCAGCACGGAGACGGAAGAGGCGGCGCTCATCGACGGCGCCGGGCGGCTGCGCGTGATGTTCCAGATCACCCTGCCGATGTCCGCCGGGCCGATCACCACCCTGTCGATCCTCGGGTTCATCAACGCGTGGAACGACTACTTCTGGCCGCTGCTGGTGACCAGCGACGAGAGCGTCCAGCCGCTCACCCTGGCGCTGGCCGTGTTCAAGCAGTCCTCGCCGCAGGCCCAGCCCGACTGGGCCGGGCTCATGGCGGCAACCCTCGTCGCCGCCCTGCCGATGCTCGTGCTGTTCATGGTCTTCGGCAAGCGCATCGTCAACTCGATCGGGTTCACGGGGATCAAATGACCGCACACGACACGTTCCGTCTGCGGTGGGCCGCCCCCGCCGCCGAGTGGGCCGAGGCGGTTCCGCTGGGCAACGGCCGCATCGGCGCCATGGCGTTCGGCGGCGCGACCGGCCGGGTGGCGCTCAACGACGCCACGGTCTGGTCGGGTAAACCCGACGGCCCCGACCGGGCGCTGGACGCCGTCCTCGCGGGCGGGGCCGGCCCCGCCCGCCTCGCGAAGGTCCGCGCGGCGCTCGACGACGGCGACCTGCGGGCCGCCGAGCGCGACCTGCTCACCTTCGAGGGGCCCTACTCGCAGGAATTCCTGCCCCTCGCCGACCTGCAGCTCACCCTGGTGCGGGACCCGGTCGGCGCCGAGGCCGCGGCGCGCGACCTCGACCTGGACCGCGGAGTCCTTGAGGAGTCGTTCATCGTCGACCGCGCACCCACCGTGCGGCGCACCTGGGTCTCGGCCCCGGCGCAGGCCCTCGTCATCGAGTGGACAGCGCAGGGCCCGGTGCTCGACGTCGACGTCCGGCTCACCACAGCGCTGCGCGAGCGCAGCCGCCGGACGGCGCCCGACGGCGTAGCCGTCGAGATCGAGGCGCCGCTGGACGGCCCGCCGGAGCACGAGCGCGACCTCCCTGAGCACCGCTACCGCAACACCGTCGCCGACACCGACGCCGGCTCCGGCTCCGGCTCCGGCTCCGGCTCAGCCGACGACACCGCGGCCGACGCCTTCGACCACGTCACCTGGGCCGCGCTCGCGGTGCACAGCGACGGGTCGGTCGAGCACCAGGCGGACCTGACGACGGTCCGTGGCGCGAGCCGGATCCTGGCCGTGCTGTCGACCGCCGGCCGGTCCGCGCTGTGGTGGGCCGACCCGGCCGGCGACACCTGGCGCAGCACCCCAACCGGGGACCTGCGCGACCGGGCGCTCGCTACGGCGCGGGCCGCCGCCGCCCGCCCGGGCGCCGACCTGCTCGCCGAGCACGAGGCGGACCTGGCGCACCACGTGTCCGGCGCGCGCTTCGCGATCGGCGGACGCCGGTCCGGGACCTGGGACGTGCACGACGTGCTCCACGGTACCGACGAGGGCCTGCGCGCCACGGTCCTGGCGGAGTACGGGCGCTACCTGCTCGGCGCGTCCTCCCGGGCGGGCGGCCCGGCCGCCAACCTCCAGGGCATCTGGAACGACGACCCGCGCCCGCCCTGGTCGTCGAACTACACGATCAACATCAACACCCAGATGAACTACTGGCCGGCGGCGGTCCTGGGCCTCGACGACTCGTTCGAGCCGCTGATCAGGCTCGTGGAGCGGGTGGCGCACACCGGCACCAGGGTGGCGCGCGAGCTCTACGGCGCGCGCGGCTGGGTCGCCCACCACAACAGCGACCTGTGGGGCTGGTCGCTGCCGGTCGGCAGGGGCCGGCCCGGCAGCACCGGCTGGGCACTGTGGATGATGGGCGGCGTCTGGCTCTGCCACAACCTCCTGGACCACTACGCCTTCTCGGGCGACAAGAACGTGCTGCGGTCCCGCATCTGGCCCCTGCTGCGGGGCGCCACCGAGTTCTGCCTCGACTGGCTCGTCGAGGACCAGTCGACCGGTCTGCTGCGCACGAGCCCGTCGACGTCGCCGGAGAACATGTACACGGGCCCGGACGGGCAGCCCGAGCCCCTCGGGCTGACGGCGACGATGGACCTGAGCCTGATCGGCGCGCTGTTCGACCGCGCGCTGGAGACGATCGACGTGCTCGGCGACGTACTCGACGTCGACGACCCGCTCGCGACCGAGATCACCACCGCCCGAGCCCGCCTGCAGCCCGTCGAGGTAGCGCGGGACGGCCGGCTGGCCGAGTGGGCGGCCCCGGTGGCCGACCACGAGCCGGCCCACCGGCACATGTCGCCGCTGGTGGCGCTCTACCCGCTCGGGACCGTCGACCCGCAGAGCACCCCCGAGCTGGCCGAAGGCGCCCGGCGCTTCCTCGACGAGCGCGGCCCCGGCGCCATGGGCTGGTCGTGGGCGTGGAAGGTCGCGCTCCGCGCGCGGCTCGGCGACGCCGAGCACGCCGCGGCCCTGCTCGAGGAGGCGTTCACGCCCTACGGGGGCGACGTCGCCCGGGCCGCCCCCGTCGACGGTTCGGAGTGGGGCGGGCTCCTGCCGAACCTGTTCAGCACCCACCCGCCCTTCCAGATCGACGGCAACTACGGCTTCGCGGCCGCCGTCGCCGAGATGCTGCTGCAGAGCCACCGCGGCGCGATCGACCTGCTGCCCGCGCTGCCCGAGCCCTGGTCCGAGGGCAGCGTCTCGGGCCTGCGGGCGCGCGGCGGCATCGCCGTCGACCTGGAGTGGGCGGACGGCGACCTGACGTCGGCCACGCTCCGCGACCTGTCGGGCGCCGACCGGCCGGTCCGGGTCCGGTTCCGCGGCTCCACCGCCGACCTGGCCCTGCCCGCGCACGGGCGGCTACGGCTGGACGGCCACCTGCACCTACAAGACGCACCAGGGGGCGCCGACGGAGGCGCCCTCGTCCACAGTGAGGAACGCACGACATGAGACGACAGATCACCACGGCCATAGCCCTCGTCGGCCTGACGGCAGGCCTCGCCGCCTGCGGCTCCGCCGACAGCGGTTCGTCCGACGAGGTCACCGTGAACTGGTGGACCTGGGACGAACGTCAGGCGGCGTCCTACGAGAAGTGCCTCCCGGGCTTCGAGGAGGAGAACCCCGGCATCACCGTCAACATCTCGCAGTACGGGGTGGAGGACTACTTCACCAAGCTCACCGCGGGCTTCGTGGCGGGGACCGCGCCGGACGCGTTCCAGAACAGCGTGCCGTTGCTCGGCGAGTACGCCGGCCAGGGGCAGATCATGCCGCTCGACGACCTCATCGAGGAGACCGGCTACGACCTGTCGGTCTTCGACATCGGCGTCGACTCGTGGAAGTACACCGACGGCAAGCAGTACGGCATCCCGCTGGACTGGGCCGCGTCGGCGATCTACTTCAACACCGCCATGGTCGAGGACGCCGGGCTCACCGCCGAGGACATCCGCACGATGACCTGGAACCCGGACGACGGCGGCACGTTCGACGACGTCGTCGCCCACCTCACCGTGGACGCGAACGGCGTGCGTGGCGACGAGCCCGGCTTCGACAAGGACGACGTCGCCACCTACGGCATCAACAGCCTCACCGCGAACGACTACAACGGCCAGGTGACGTGGAGCTCGTTCGTGTCCACGCTCGGCTGGCGGCTCGGCGGCGAGGACGCGGCATGGCCGACGAGGATCCCCTACGACGACCCCGAGCTCGTCGAAACGCTGGAGTACGTGCGCAGCCTCGGCGACCGCGGGTTCATGCCCGACTTCGGGGAGTTCACGGTCTCGGGGGCGGAGCAGATGGGTTCCGGCTCGGTCGCCATCGTCCAGGGCGGGACGTGGGACGCCACCACGATCACGAAGATCCCGGACGTCGAGGTCGAGGTCGCGCCGACCGTCGAGGGCCCGGAGGGCCGGATGATGATCAGCAACTCGAACGCGAACAACGTCTTCGCCGGGACCGAGCACGTCGACGAGACGTGGAAGTGGGTCACCTACATGGGGTCGGAGGCGTGCCAGTCGACGGCGGGAGCCGACGCCACCTTCCTGCCGTCGATCGGATCGGCCCTCCAGGAGACCATCGACACCCAGGCCGAGGACGGGCTCGACCTGTCGAGCTTCGTCCAGATCCTCGAGGACGGCGAGATCTACCCCACCCCGCCGCTCGCGCACGGGCAGGAGATCGCGGACACCATCCAGCCGATGTTCGAGGCCTACTTCACCGGACAGCGGGACAAGGACGTCTTCCCCGAGATGGCGACGAAGTCCGAGGCTATCCTCTCCGAGTGACGACGGACGGTGCGAGATGAACGACGAGGCCGCGGCACGGATCGCGCTGTTGCGTTCCCTGTCCGCGGCCCCGTCGTACGTGTTCACGACGGTCCTCACCCGCAGCCCGATCAGCCGGATCGACGTCTCCCGCCTCACCGGTCTCTCGCAGGCCGCGGTCACCAAGGCGGTGGCCCCCCTCGTGGCCGCCGGCCTGGTGGTCGACAACCTCGGGTCACGACGTGACGGGCTGCCGGGGCGTCCGGTCAGCCCCGTGGCGATCGTTCCCGAGGCGCTCGTCACCATCGGGATCAAGGTCAACGTCGACGAGGTCATCGGCGTCCGGACCGACCTGACCACCCAGGTGCTGGCGACGCACCGCGCCCCGCTCACGGACCACGACCCGGACTCCGTGGTGGCGGCGATCGCGCAGGTGTGCGCGCGCCTCGAAGCGCCGCTGGGGCCGGACGGCGGCCTCCTGGCCGGCGTCGGGGTCGCGGTGTCGGGCGACGTCGACACGGCGGCCGGCGTCGTCCGGGAGTCCGCGAACATGGGCTGGACCGCCGTCGACCTCCGTGCGCTGCTGCAGGACCGGGTGGGCGCCCCCGTCGTCATCGAGAACGACGTCCGCGCCCTGACGATCACCGAGCACATGTTCGGTGTCGGCCTCGGCATCGACTCCTTCGCCATCGTCACGATCGGCCGCGGGATCGGCGCCGGCCTGCACGTCAACGGCGAGGTGGTGGAAGGCGTGCACGGTGTCGCGGGCGAGATCGGCCACCTTCCCCTCGCGGACCGGGACCGGATCTGCGCGTGCGGTCGCCGCGGGTGCGTCGAAGCGGTGGCGGCGACGCCGGCGATCGTAGCCGCGATCTCGGAAGCGCACGGGCGCGAGGTCTCGATCACCGAGGCCGTACAGCTCGCGCACGACGGCGACGCGGCTGCGACCCAGGCGTTCACCGAGGCCGCGACGACCATCGGGACCGCCATCGCGAGCCTCGTCAACCTGACCGGCCCGGACCTCGTGATCCTGGGCGGCGAGGCGGTGTCGAACTTCGACCTGTTCGACCAGAACCTGCTCGGCGCCTACCGCGAGCACGTCTTCGGTTCCGCCGGCCGGTGCCGCATCGTCATCCGCCCGCACACGTTCGAGGACTGGGCGCGCGGCGCCGCCGCCGCCGTCATCCGGACTCTCGCCCGCTGAGCGGCGCCGCCGCCGCCGTCATCCGAATCCTTGCCCGCTGAGCGAGGCCGCCACCGGCGCTCTCCCCGCAAAATCGTGACGAATCCGCTTTGATAGGTGGATACCGCCGATTCGACGTCAAGGAGATCTCGCAGATGACCCAGGCAGCCCAGGTCGGCACCGTCTACCAGACCAGCCAGGAGCTCCTCGAGGCCGACCTGCCCCACTTCAGCGTCGCGCTGGACGCCAGCGGGTACGCGGTCCAGCGGGACCGGGACGGCAACTGGTACAGCGTGTCCTCCGTCGGCCCGTCGGACCTCGCAGAGATCTACACCGTCATCCATCTCCCCGCCGCGCCGCTCCCCTCCACCTACGGGTCGGTGGTCATCGCCGAAAACGGCACGCCCTTCATGCGTCGCTGGGATGCCGCGACCGACGAGCGCTTCGGTCTCGAGCACTGGATCGGGCCCGACGGCGCGACGGTGACCGGCGAGCACCTGCGCCGCCTCGGCATCGCGCGTGCCTGGGACGCGGGCGGGTCCAACGGTGCGTCGAGCGCCGGCGGCTCCCGCGGCCGATACCGCAGCCCAGCACACCCCACGTCTATGGGCACAGGTCACTGAGCCCAGGTCACTGACGAGACCCGAACGCGGCCAGCATCATGGCCTCTCGGCGCGGTCGTGGCCTCGCAGCGTGATCACCGCCGCTCGGCGTGATCACCGCCCCCCGGCATGATCACCGCCGCTCGGCGTGGTCGATCCTGTCGGCCAGCAGCTCGTGCGTCAGCTGCTCCACGAGCTGCTCGATCTCGGGCTCCTCACCGTCGTGCCACTCGGCGACGTATAGCCGCAGCCGCTCCCGCTCCGCCTCCCGGATCGACTCGGCGACGGCGTCCGCGGCGGGCAGCGCCCGGACCGTGTCGCCGTCGACCTCCACGAGCCCGCGGGCCGCGAGGGAGTCCGCGACCCCGCGCACGGTGTCCTCGGACGCGGCGGTGCGCTCGGCCATGAGGCGCACGGACCGGGTGCGCTTGAGGGAGACGCGGGTGACCATCCACGCCTCCCCGGGGGACAGCGCGACGTCCTGCGAGACGAGCTCGTACACCCGCAACGGGTCCCGCTTGCCCACGCGCCGCCACAGGATCATGCGCAGCTCCTCGAGCGAGGTGCGGGACGACGGGAGGGCGAAGGACGCACCCACCGCGTGCCCCGATCCGGCACCGTCCTCGTCGCGGGTGACAGTGCGCAGCTCGACCTCGGGCAGCAGCCACGTCAGGGCGAACGCCAGCACCGCCACCGGCACCGCCCCCAGGAAGACGACGTGCAGGGCGCCGGCGTAGGCGTCGAGGAACCAGGCCTGCACCTCGGGCGGGCACTGCGTGAGCGCCTGTGCGGACGCCGCGAGCGCCTCCGACCCGCAGGAGCCCTGTGCGGCGTCCGGGACTCCGGTCGCCAGCTCGTCCGTGAGGCGGCCCGAGAAGATCGTGCCGAAGACGGCGACGCCCACCGACGAGCCGATGGTGCGGAAGTACGTGGTGCCGGACGTCGCGGTGCCCAGGTCGCGATAGCTCACGTCGTTCTGCACCGCGATGACGAGCACCTGGGTCACCATCCCGAGCCCGGCGCCGAGCACGAACATGCTCAGGCCCGCCTGGAGCGTCGTCGTGCCCTGGTCCATCAGGGAGAGCAGGTACAGCCCGACGGCGGTGATGGCCGTGCCAAGAATCGGGTAGATCTTGTAGCGCCCGGTGCGGGAGATGAGCTGCCCCGACCCGATCGACGTGATGAGCAGGCCGAGCATCATCGGCGTCATCTCGAGCCCGGACTCGGTGGGCGTCGAGCCCTTGACCGTCTGCAGGTACAGCGGCAGGAAGGTGATGGCGCCGAACATCGCGAAGCCGACGGCGAAGCCGATGATCGCCGCGACGGAGAAGACCTTGCTGCGGAACAGGTGCAGCGGCAGCACCGGCTCGGGGGCGCGCCGCTCGACCATGACGAACGCGACCAGGCTTGCGATCGCGAGCGCGACCATGGCGTACACGGGGGCGGAGCTCCACTCCCATGTGGTGCCGCCCAGGCTGGTGACCAGCACGATCGCCGTCGAGATGGTGCCGAGCAGGATGATGCCGGCGTAGTCGATGCGCGGCTTGGCCCCGGCGGCGATGCGCGGCAGCACGGAGGCGACGACGATCAGCGCGATCACACCGATGGGGACGTTGATGTAGAAGACCCAGCGCCAGTCGAAGTTGTCGACGAAAAATCCGCCGAGCAACGGTCCGGCGACCGACGAGACGCCGAAGACCGCGCCGAACAGGCCCTGGTACCTGCCGCGCTCCCGCGGCGGCACGACGTCGCCGATGATCGCCTGCGACAGCACCATGAGTCCGCCGCCGCCGACGCCCTGCACGGCGCGCCAGGCGATGAGCTGGCCCATCGTCTGGGACGTGCCGGCCAGGATGGACCCGGCGAGGAAGATCAGGATGCAGGTGATGAAGAGCGACTTGCGCCCGAAGAGGTCACCGAGCTTGCCCCAGAGCACGGTGGTCGCGGTGCTCGCCAGCAGGTACGCCGTCACGACCCAGGACAGGTGCTCCGCGCCGCCGAGGTCGGAGACGATGGTGGGCAGCGCGGTGGCGACGATCGTCTGGTCGAGGGCGGCGAGCAGCATCGCGAGCATGAGCCCGCCGAAGATCGCCCAGACCTTGCCCTGCGGCAACGCCTGCGGTTCGGCCTCTGCGCTCGGAGCGGTCATGCGGCGCCTCCCAGTGTCCGGCGGACGGCGTGGTCCGCGCCGTTCGTGCACGTGTCCCGGGATGCACACTTTCACGGCCGGTTCGGGTCGGCGCGGGGAACGGCGCCCCGCCTGGTGGCGCGGCCGGCCCGCCCGGAGAGCCCTCCGGGCCGCGCCGGCCGCCGCCGCACCACTGACTCACGTTCAGCAGGACGTGGGCAGCCATGTCCGCGTGACTTCCGGCTCCTTTTGGCCTGCTGAACGAAGGTCAGGACTGGCCATCACAGCGGGGTTGCGTAACGATATATCTTTGATGTATCTTTCGATGGTCGGTCGAGCGCGCACGCGCTCCCGGCCGGCCGGACTGACGAGACGCCGTCGTGCGCGATCGCGCACCGCCTCGCCCGCCCCTACAACGAGGAGATACATCATGCGTACCAACGACAACTTCCCCCAGGACCCCGGTTCCTCCAGCCGACGCGGTCGACGCGGTGGCCGCGGCCGTCGCGGTTTCCTCCCGCCCTTCGACGATGTCAGGTTCGGTCCGGCGTTCGGCCCGGCGTTCGGCCCGGCGTTCGCGATGGCCGGCGGGCCCGGCATTCCGGACGGCCCCTACGACGAGGGCGAGCGCCGGGGCACGCGCCCCGAGCGCGGCGGCTTCGGCCCGCGCGGCTTCGGCCGCGGCGAGGGACGCGGGGGCTTCGGGCCCCGGGGCCCCCGGGGCGACCACGACAGCGGCCGCCGTGGCCCCCGCGGCCCGCGTCGCGCCGGGCGCGGCGAGATCCGTGCCGCGATCCTGCTGCTCCTGTCCGAGCAGCCCATGCACGGCTACCAGATCATCCAGGAGCTGGCCGACCGCACCGACGGTCGCTGGCGCCCGAGCGCCGGCGCGGTCTACCCCGCGCTGTCCCTGCTCGCCGACGAGGGTCTCGTGGCCCTCACCGAGGACGGCGGCCGCAAGCTCGCCAAGCTGACCGACGAGGGCACCGCCTACGTCGAGCAGCACAAGGACGAGCTCGGCTCCCCGTGGGAGCAGGTAGGGCGCGGCCACGGCCGCGAGCTGCGACACGAGCTCCACGCCCTGGCCGACGCCGTCGATCAGGTCTCCCGCACCGGGACGCCCGAGCAGGCCGCGACCGTCACGGCGATCCTCGACAAGGCCCGCCGTGCGGTCTACCTGACCCTCGCCGGACAGGCGCCCACCTCGGACGACTGATCCCGATGTCGCAGGACATCGAAATGGCCGGACCTACGAGATCGTAGGTCCGGCCATCGTTTTGGTGGTACTGGAACCCAATATGTGGCAGCCTTTCTCATAATATGCATGCCGCATCCCCAGCCTACCCACGTCGAAACGAGGACCCATGGCCACGCACCTCAACGGTCTGATGCCCATCCTGGCCACGCCGTTCGACGAGTCAGGCGGCCTCGACCGGGCCGGGCTGCGCCGTCTGGTCGAGTTCGAGCTCGCGGCCGACGTCGACGGAGTCGCCGTCTTCGGCATGGCCAGCGAGGGATTCGCGCTCACCGCCACGGAGCGCCGGGCCGTGCTGGGCGACGTCGTCGAGCTGGTCGCGGGGCGGGTGCCGGTCGTGGCGGGCGTCAACGGCACGTCGACGGTCAACGCCGTCGAGCAGGCCCGCGAGGCGGAGGCGGGCGGCGCGGACGCGCTCATGGTCCTGCCGCCCTTCATGGTCCGCCCGCCCGCCGCGTCCCTCGTCGACTTCTACGGGACGGTCGCGGCGTCCACGGGGCTCCCCGTCATGGTCCAGGACGCGCCGGGGGTCACCGGGGTCGCCATGTCGCCCGCCCTGATCGCCGAGCTCAGCCGCCTGGACGGCGTGCGCGCCGTCAAGATCGAGGCGCCGCCCACCACGGCCAAGGTCGGTCACGTCGTCGACGCCGTGGCGAACCCCGGGTTCGCGGTGCTCGGCGGCCAGAACGCGCAGTTCTGCCTCGAGGAGCACGCGGCCGGCGCGGTGGGGACGATGCCCGCGTGCGAGTTCCCCGACCTGCTCGGCCCGGCCCTCCGGCGCTACGGCGCCGGCGAGGTCGACCGGGCCCGCGCGGACTTCCGCCGGATCCTGCCGCTCGTGCTCCTCGGCCTCCAGCCAGGCATCGCCTGGGCGGTGCACAAGGAGGTCCTCGTCGCGCGCGGCATCATCGAGCAGGCGACCGTCCGCTACCCGGCGTCCCCGCTCGACACGACAAGCCGGGCCGCGCTCCGCGTGGTGCTCGACGAGCTGCGGCTCACCGGGCAGCGGACCCCCATGGAGGTCGCCGACGACGAGACGGCAGGCACCGTCGGAGCCGTCGGAGCCGTCGGAGCCGCCGAGGCTGTTGTGGCCGCCGAGGCGAGCGCATGAGCGGCCGGGGCGTGCTCCTGGTCGGCGGCAACTCGGAGATCGCGGTGGCCGTCGCGGAGCAGTTCGCCGCCAAGGGGGACGCCGTCGTCGGCGTCGGTCTCGCGCCGTGGGAGCCCGGCGCGGCCGAGACCAGCGCGGGCGCGGCAGGCGCGAGCGCTGTGGGCGCGGCGGATACGGGCGCGGCAGGCGCGGCGGGCGGCGTCTACCGCGGATTCCTCGTGGCCGACTGCGCCGACCCGGCACAGGCCGAGCGGGCCGTCGCGGACGCCGCGGGCATCCTGGGCCGGCTCGACGTGGTCGTGCTCGCCGCCGCGCAGATGCCGGTGGCCTCCGCGATCGACACCACCGACCAGCAGTGGCGCGGCGCGCTCGGGGCCACGCTGGACTCCGCGTTCTTCGTCTCCCGCGCCGCGCTGCCCCGGCTCGGCGCCGGGTCGTCGATAGTCGCGATCACCTCCGTCAACGCCGCCCTCGCCGCACCCGGCCTGCCCGCGTACGCGGCCGCGAAGGCCGGCGTCGAGGGCCTCGTGCGACAGCTCGCGCTCGAGTACGGACCGCGCGGCATCCGCGTCAACGCCGTGGAGCCAGGCTCCATCGCGTCGCACGACACGGGCGAGAGCGACGGCTACCCGCTCGGCCGCATCGGCCGGCCGCACGAGGTCGCCTCGGTGGTCACCTTCCTGGCCTCGGACGGCGCGTCCTTCGTGACGGGCACGACGATCCCCGTCGACGGCGGGCTCTCGATGTCGTCCCCGGCGGCCTGGCTCAAGCCGGCGCTACGCGAACGCTGGCTCTGAACCGTGCTGGCCGGCCCGGGGCACCTCTCCCCGGGCCGGCCGCTCTCACCTCTCCGCAGGTCTCGGACCCGTGCTCAGCCCACCGGCACGAACTTGACCACGTTGGTGCGCAGGTAGCCCGAGCCCAGGTTGCTCACCGTGACGAACCCCCCGTTCCCGGCCGCGAAGGTGTGGGTCCCCAGCGACGTCCAGCCCGATCCCACCCTCTGGTCGACGTCCGTGGTCACCGTCCCGTCCGCGGACGTCACGGCGTACCGCGCCCGAGCCGAGAACTCGTTGCTCGGCACCCAGGCCCAGACCTCGTACTCCCCCGCCTGGGCGAGCTGGGGCCGCCACTGCGCGGTGGCTGTCGCCACGTTGCTCGTCCTGGTCGGCGTGGAGAGCCACCCCGGGATGCTCGACGCCGACCACGTGCCGGTCTCGCCGTACCCGGTGTCCTTGACCCCGATGATGCTCATCGGCAGCGGGGTCACGGTCGTCGTGGCCGACGCCGACTCGTTGCCGACCAGGTCCAGCGTCCGCACCTCGATCGTGTGCGCCACGTTGTTCGACGCCTCCACCGGGTAACCGAGCGGGCGGTTCGTCTCGTCGTTGATGTTCCCGACCGGCACGCTGCCGTTGACGAGCTCCCCGTCGACGTAGACGTTGTAGCCGCCCAGGTCGAGCTCGGTGTTCTGCTGCCAGTAGAGCACCGCCTGGCCGTTCGCGGCCTCCGCCTCCAGGCCCGACGGCGGCGTGGGCGCCCGGGTGTCCGCCGGGGCAACGGCGGGCCTCGCGGCGGACGGCGCCGACTCGTTCCCGAGCCGGTCGACGGCGGTCACGGTGATGTCGTAGGTCTGGCCGGCCAGCAGCTCGTGCAGCCGGAACAGGTTGCGGCGCACCGGCTGCCAGGTCAGCCGCTGCCCGTCGAGGTAGACGTGATAGCCCACGACGTCGGCCCCGGTCACCGGCGTCCAGGTAGCGGTGAACCACGCGTCGCCGTTCGCCGGCGTCGTCGAGACGTCGACCGCGAGGCCGCCCGGCGTCGTCGGCGCCCCCGCCTCCTGCGGGGCCGGGACGAACTTGACCGCGTCCACCCGCATCTGGCCGAACTTACCCTCGGAGTCGGCACTCTGCCCGTACTCCACGGCGCCGCCCGACCCGGCGTCGAAGGCGAAGTTGCCCAGCCGCAGCCAGCCGTCCGACGGCGTCGCGTCGCCGACCTGGACGGTAGCCGTGCCGCCGGCGTGCGTGACCGAGAACGCCGACTCCTCCGGCATGTTGGCGTCGCGCGGCGGGACCCACGCGTAGACGTCGTAGCGGCCCGCCGTGAGCGTGGGCGCCCAGCGCGCCTTGGCGGTCGACGGGCTCGCATAGCGCGTGGTCGACCCGCGCCAGCCGGTGACGGCCGTGGACGTCGCCCAGGTACCCACCTCCGAGTAGCCCGGCGAGCCGTGGTCCACCACTGTCGACGGGACGAACTTCACGGCGTCGGCGCGCAGGATGCCCGCCCCGGCGGCGTCGCCAGTGACGGTCACCCGCTGGCCGGCGCCCGGCGTCATCGGGTACGCGCCCAGGCTCACCCACTGCTGGCCGGCCGTGGTCTGGTCCACCACGACGTCGGTGCTCCCGCCGTTGTGCAGCACGGTGTACTTCGCGGCGGTGTGCCCGGTGTCGAGCAGGTTGGGGTTCCACGCGTAGACCTCGTAGCTGCCGGCGGCCGGGAGGGTCGGCGTCCAGCTCGCGGTAGCACCGCTCGCGCTGCTGGCCCGCACCACCTTGTCCTGCGCCCCGAACGCGACCTGACGGCCGTCGGCGGTCTCGTAGTCCCAGGTCCCGGTCTCGGCGTACCCGGCGTCGCCGTTGTCCACCATCGCCGATGCCGCCGACCGGTCGTGCCCCGTCTCCACCGGGGCGAAGTAGCGGAAGTGGTCCCACGTGGTCTCGGCCGGCAGGTGGTCGGTCACCACGCCGTCGGTGTAGCCGAGCGTCGTGAGCCACACGTTCTGGATGCCGTGCGGGCCGGCCTTGTCCAGCGTGTACTTCAGCACGCCGTCCGTGTAGAAGCGCACCTCCGTCGGCGTCCACTCGAAGCCGTACGTGTGATAGGCGGCCGAGCTGTCGGCCTGGGTCACGAGGTTGCCCTGGTTTCCGACGTGGCCCGGCATGAACCAGTGCGAGTGGTACGCGAGCTTGTCGGGAGCGTGCGAGTCGACCTCGAAGCCGTCGATCTCGTTGATCCGGTTGTGCGGACCCGTGTAGCCCGGCACGTCGGGGATGTAGGCCGACAGGCCGGTGGTCCAGAATGCCGAGTGGAAGCCCTGCTCGCCCCACAGCTTCGCGCGTACCTCGTAGTACCCGTACCCGAACCAGCGCTTCGAGACGACGCCGCCGCAGCTCGTGACGATGTCGCCGTACGGCTCGTCGAGCTCGTCGAAGGCGATGTGCAGCAGCCCGTCGTCGACGGTGACGTTCTCCGGCTGGTTCGTGCAGATGGCCTTGTCGCCCTCCCGGTAGAACCACTCGCTCTCGTCGAGGCCGGTGCCCTCCGGCGTGACCCCGTCGAACTCGTCCGCCCAGGCGGGCGCGTAGCCCGGGGGCACCAGGGAGGGGGCGCGCTCGGCCGCCGGCTGGGCCAGGGGCGCCACTTGGCCCGGGGATGCTGCTTGGCCTTGGGACACTGCTTGGCCCGGGGACACTGCTTGGCCCTGGGACGCTGCTTGGCTCTGGGACTCCGTCTGGGCCGGTTGCTCCGGCCGGCCGGCGGCCGGTCCGGCCAGGCCGAGCGAGGTGAGGGTGAGCACGGCCACGACGGCCACGAGTGCCGGTCGGCGGCGGGGTACGAGCCAGTTCGTCGTCACGGGTCTGCCTCCTTGCAGTCTCCGAGTACTGATCTGTGTCCGTTCGGCAGCTCCGCCGACGGCGGCCGGGACGGCGTCGTCCGACCGGTTCGGTGCGCTGTTCGGTGCGCTGTTCGGTGCGCTGTTCGGTGCGCTGCTACGCGTTCGCGTCGAGCAGGTCCTGCACCTCCTGCTTCAGGTCGTTCAGCCCGGCCTGCACCTCGGTCTGGCCGGCGAGGATCCGCGCGATGCCCGCGCCGATCGCCGTGTCCACCTGCGCGGTGACCGCGACCTTGTCCCAGGCGGCGCCGCGCGCGTGCTCGGAGATCTCGGTCCGGAACTCGGTCTGGAACCGGTCCTTGGCGAGCGCCGGGATCTGGTCGGCCACCGACCGCGCAGCGGGCGCCACCGCAGACCCCTCGTAGAGCGCGGTCCCCGCTGCGACGTTCGTCGCCGCGTACTTGATGAACTCGCGGCTGGTGAGCTCGCCCTCTCCGGCGGTCGCGAACAGGCCGCCGCCCCAGCCCCGGTTGTACGAGTCGTTGCCGCCGGACGTCGGGCGCGCGATCGCCCCGATGTTGTCGACGATGTCCTGCGTGCCGCCGTTCGTCGTGACGAAGGTGGCGGCGAGCGGGGCGTCGTCGTACAGCGCGGCCCGGCCGGTGGCGAACAGGATGCGCGCGTCGGTGCGGTTGACGTTCGGCTGGATCAGCCCGGCGTCCAGCAGCGACACGAACCACGTGACCGCCGCGACGCTCTCGGCGTCGCCGATGGTGCACTCGAGGCCGTCGGTGACGACCTCGCTGCCGAACCCCCACATCCAGTGGACCATGTCCTTGAGGTCGGGGTTCTTGGTCACCGCCGCGTACGGGATCAGGTCCTTGTCCTGCGCCTTGATCCCCTCGAGCGCGGTGGAGAACTCCTCGACGGACATCCCGGACGCGATGCCGGCGTCGCGGGCGATCTCGCCGTTGGTGACGATACCGACGCCGGACGCCGTGAGCGGCAGCACGTAGAGCTTGCCGTCGAGGGTGTAGGAGTCGAGCACGCCCTGCGGGATGCCGAGCCCCTCCGCGAGGTCGGTGAGGTCGGCGAGCACCCCCATCGGGGAGAGCACCTGCCACGGCCCGGCCTGCCCCACGCCCATGAGCTTGCCCGAGCGGCCCGTCAGGGCGAGCTGGGTGGCGGCCTGGTCGTAGGGGTAGACGACCGGCTCGATGGTGACGCCGGCCTCCCCCGCGAAGCCGTCGACGACGGACTGCCACGCCTCCCGCTGCGCGTCCTCCCCCAGGGAGTTCCCGTAGAAGTTGATCGTCTTGGCCGCCGTCGCGCCCTTGGCCGCCGCCGCTGGGGCCGGCGTCGTCGGGGCGCAGCCGGCCAGGGCGAGCATGCCGAACGCGGCCGCCGCTGTGCTGCCGCCGAGGAATACGCGACGCGAGATGGTCGCGGACGTGATTGCCATGAACTGCTCCTTCGTCGAGGTGCGGTGGATCAGTGCCGATGAGATGCCGATGAGATGCCGGTGAGAAGCAAGTGAGATGTCGGTGGGATGCCGATGGGACGCGGGCTACCCCTTGACGGCCCCGGATGCGAGGCCGGAGACGAAGTACCGCTGGAGGAGGATGAAGATGATCGCGAGCGGCAGCGACGTGATCAGGGACGCCGCCATGAGCGACGGCCAGTCGGCGGTGCCCTCGTGGATGAACGCCTGGGTGAGCCCGGCCGGCAGCGTCTGCTTGTCGGGCCCCGCCAGCGTGAGCGCGAAGAGGAGGTCGCTCCAGCCGCGCATGAACGCGAACATGGCCGCCGTGATGAGGCCCGGGACCACCAGGGGGAAGACGATCCGGAACATGGTCGCGGTCCGGGACAGCCCGTCCACCTTCGCCGCCTCGAGGATCTCGTCCGGGAGGGCGTCCATGATCCCCTTGAGCAGGAACACCGTGAGGGGAAGGGTGAACGTCGTGAACGCGACGATCAGCGCGGTGTAGGTGTAGAGCAGGCCGGCCGAGCTCAGCATCAGGTACAGCGAGATCAGCAGGAGCGCGCCCGGGATGAGCTGCCCCACGAGGAACATGAACATGATCGCGTTGCGCCCGCGGTAGCGGAACTTCGACAGCGAGTACGCCATGAGGCCGCCGACCAGCACCGACACCAGAGCGGTGCCCGTCGACACGATGATGCTGTTGAGCAGGCTGCCCAGCAGCGCGTCGTTGCGGAAGAACCCGACGAGGTTGTCGAGCGTGGGATCGACGGGGAAGAGCGGCCGGTCCGGGGCGAAGACGTCGTCGCGCTTCATCAGGGCGGTCGCCGTGAGCCAGTAGATCGGCAGGAGCCCGAACAGCACGAGCACGAACAGCAGGAGGCGACCGGGGATCGACAGGCGGGGGTTGACGATCCCCTCGCCGATGTCGCGTGCGCCGCTCATGACCTCTCCAATCGACGGTTGAGCAGCAGGTAGCCGCCGGTGACGAACGCGAGGAGCACGAGCCAGAGGACGCCCATGGCGGACGCCTGCCCGAGCTCGTAGCTGCCGAAGGCGAGCTGGTAGAGGCTCACGGCGAGCGTCGTCGTCGAGTCGCCGGGACCGCCGCCCGTCATGACGAAGACGGTGTCGAAGTTGCCGAAGTTGTAGATGAACTCCAGCACCGCCACGAGGGTCACCGGGCCGAGCAGGTGCGGCAGCGAGACGAAGCGGAAGCGCTGGAACCGGGTGGCGCCGTCGATGGTCGCCGCCTCGAGCTGCTCGCCCGGCAGCGTCTGGAGCACCGCGAGCGCCACGACCATGATCCAGGGGAAGGAGTTCCAGGTCTTCGCGATGACGACTGCCGCCATCGCGCCGACGGGGTCGCCGAGGAGGCTGATCCCGGGGAGCCCGACCAGGGAGAGCACATGGTCGACGACGCCGTAGCTGTCGTTGAAGATCCAGGCCCAGAGGAACGACACGACCACGCCGGGGAGCAGCCACGGCAGCATGAGGAGGCCGCGCAGCACGTTCCGCCCCCGGATGCGAGCGTTGAGCAGCATCGCGAGGGTGACGCCGATGATCACGGGGAAGACCGTGGCCAGCGCGGCGAAGGTGAGCGTCGTGCCGACGTGCCCCACGAACTCGCCCCAGACCGTCGCGTAGTTGCCGACGCCGACGAAGCTGCGCTCGGGCCGCAGCAGGGACTGGTCGTAGAGGCTCGTGCCCAGGCTGGACAGGAGCGGGTAGATGGCGATCACGAGGAAGACCAGCACGGCGGGCAGCGCGATCATGAAGCCGAAGATGCTGTCCCTGGCGCTGAGCGTCGTCCGCCGCGTGGTGGTGCCCGTCGTGGTGGTGCCCGTCGTGGTGGTGCCGCCCGTCGTCGCGGGCGCGGGGGTGCCCGCCACCGGCGGGTGGCTCGGTCGTGACCCCCCGGGCTCCCGGCGGGTCTCCGTACGTCGTCCCGTACGTCGTCGTAGCGGTGCGTGCCCTAGCATGCCGCCAGTGAACCATATTGCGGATGGGAAATCTACAAATTGCATGACGTACCCATACTTGGATTGCCGGGCCCCAGGTCCGTGACTACGATGGCGGCAAGACAGCACGTACAAGACAGCGCACGCAGCGGACCCAGCCACAAGAAGGAGCACGATGACGTCGGAGTCGGTGGGAGGCACCCAGACCGTCGAGCGCGCCATGTCGCTGCTCGCCTGCTTCACCGAGGAGAGCGGCGAGCTGCGCGTGTCGGAGCTCTGCGCGATGACCGGGCTCGGCCAGTCCACGGTGTCGAGGATGATGTCGTCGCTCGACCGCATGCGGTTCGTCGTCCAGGACGAGCGCACGGGCCTCTACCGGCTCGGCCCTGCGGCGGTGTCGCTCGGGACCATCGCGCTCAACGGGTCCCCGGTGTTCAAGGCCGCGCGGCAGATCGCCCAGAACCTGGCCCACACGGTGGGGCTCGGGGCGAACGTCGCCGAGCTCGACGGCTCCGCGCTCTACTACCTCTGCAACTTCGAGGGTGAGCGGGCGCCCAAGGCCTTCTCCATGGCGGGCCGCTCCGGCCCGCTGCACGCGACCGGGCTGGGCAAGGCCCTGCTCTCCGGCATGGAGCAGGCGCGCGTGGACGAGTACTTCGCGACCCCCCGCCAGCGGTTCACCCCGCACACCATCGTGGACCGGGACGCCATGGTCGCCGCGCTCGACGAGGTGCGGAGCCGCGGGTACGCGACAGAGGTCGAGGAGCTCGCGTTCGGCCGGGCGTGCATCGCCGCACCCATCCGCAACCGGGCCGGCGAGATCGTCGCCGCGCTCTCGGTCAGCGGCCCGCTGTCGGTGCTTGATCTCGACGCACCGCAGGAGCTCGCCCTGCGCGCCATCGAGGCCGCGGACGAGGTCTCGGTAGCCCTCGGCTACAGCCCCTCCCACAACGCGGCAGCCTTCGTAGCCCCCTGACCCCGTTCCTGCCTGACCCCCGCCTGACCCACCGTCGAGGGAGACACCGTGCGGATCGCTCGCGTCCAGACGTTCCCGTTGTTCCTGAGCAAGGAGGACGCCGACAACTCCTACGCGGGCGACTCCGCCGTCGCGCACCGCGGCTACCTGATCAAGCCGCCGTGGCGCAGCCTCTACTCCCCCGGCTACGAGACGCTGCTGGTCAAGGTCGAGACCGACAACGGCCTGGTCGGCTGGGGCGAGGCGCTCGCCCCTGTCGCGCCCGAGGTCGCGGCGGCGATCGTCGACCACCTGCTCGCGCCGCTCGTCATCGGCGAGGACCCGCGGGCCGTCCGGGTGCTCTGGCACCGCATGACCGAGTCCATGCGGGAACGCGGGCACCTCCAGGGCCACCAGGCCGACGCCATGGCCGCCGTGGACATCGCGCTCTGGGACCTCTGGGGCCGGGCCACCGGGCTGTCGGTCTCGGAGCTGGCGGGCGGGCGGTTCGCCGAGACCCTGCCCGCGTACGTCTCGGGCATCCGCGGCGCGGACGACGCCGAACGCGCCGAGCGGGCCGTCGAGCTGGCCGACGCCGGCGTGCGCCGCATCAAGCTGCACCTCGGCACGGACGTCGCCACGGACCTGGCGACGTTCGACGCCGTCCGGGCGGCGCATCCCGACCTGCTCCTGGCGCTCGACGCCCACTGGACCTACCGGCTCGGTGAGGCCCGCACCCTCGGGCGGGAGCTCGACGAGCGGCGCGCCTGGTTCTTCGAGGCGCCCCTTGCGCCCGAGGACGTCGAGGGCCACCGCGACCTCGCCTCCGCCATCAGCACCCCGGTGGCGGTCGGGGAGGCGATGCGGAGCCGCTTCGAGTTCGCCGACTGGCTCCAGCGCCGCGCGACGAGCGTGATCCAGCCCGACATCGGCCGGACCGGGATCACCGAGGGGCTCGCGATCGCGGCGCTCGGGAACGCCTTCCACGCGCCCGTCGCACCGCACCACTCGGCGGCGTTCGGTGTTGCCATGGCGGCGGGCGTGCACGTCGCTGCCGCATCCCCGGCTCTCCTCGCGTTCGAGTACCAGCCGGTCACGCTGCCGGTGGCGAACCGCATCCTGACCAAGCCGCTGGAGGTCACGAAGGACGGCTCGTTCCTGGTGCCGCGCGGACCGGGCCTGGGCGTCGAGGTGGACGAGGACGTGGTCCGGGAGTTCGTCCGGCACCCCTGAGACGGCAGGCAGCGCCGGGGTTGGCGCCGTCGTCCACTGGACGACGGCACCAACCCCTGGTTCAGCTGTAAAGGTGGATCTGGCTACCTGCCGGTGAACCTACCCGCCGGCGATCTACCGGCCGGCGAACCCACTGGCTGATGGAACCTACTGGCCGGTGAACACGAACTGCGAGCCCGGCTCCTTCTCGATGTCGCCCTCGCCGGAGTTGGTGACGGTCACGTTCGACAGGATGGCGTTGCCGGTGGCGCCGCCCATCGCGAGGATGCCGGACCCGTTGTTGGACCCGTCGATCCGCACGTTCGTGATCCGCACGTCGGGCATGTTCCCGCCGCCGTTCTTGAACTGGATGCCGTCGTAGGTGGAGTCGTAGATGTCCGTGTCGCGGATCGTGACACCGACGATGGGGTGCGTCTGCGGGAAGAGCGTGATCGCCCCGAACTCCTGGTCCTCGTTCCAGAACGCCCCGCCCGTGCGGTACAGGCCGTTGTTGGCGATGAGCGTGGTCCCCGAGAACGGCAGCGGGGAGTGGTCGGTCGCCAGCATGATGCCCGGGTAGTTCATCGTGTCGTAGACCAGGTTGTTCTCGACACTGTTTCCGTAGCCGCCGTAGATGGCGATGCCGTTGGCACGCCACGGGAGCTGGACCGTGTTGTTGCGGAACGCGTTGTCGTGCGCGATGTCGACGTTCCGGTCCCTGACGTACGGGTTGGCCCAGACGGCGAGCGCGTCGTCGCCGGTGTTGCGGAACGACGAGTTGAAGACAGTCGAGTTGCGTGTCCCGTTGCTGAAGTTGATGCCGTCCGCGTAGGTGTTGCGGATGCGCATGCCGGTGAACTCGACGCCGTCGCCGGGTCCCCACAGCTCGGGGATGTTGTCGTAGTCGCGCCCGACCCACACACCGACGTTCGCGTGCTCGATCCACACGTTCGTGAACCTGGTGTTCTGGCCGAACCGCCCGTTGAGCCCGACGCCGCCCTCCTGCTGACCGTTGTTGCCGCGGATCCTGCCGGAGCCGAAGATCGCGATGTCGGAGATCTGGACGTTGTCGTCGACGTCGAACCCGAAGTTGCCCTCGTGCGGGTGGTTGATGACGCCCGGGGCGAGGTGCGGCTCGATGAGGCTGTAGAGCTGCGAGTGCCACATGCCCGCGCCGCGAATCGTGACGTCGCTGATGCCCACCTGGTTGTGGTTGCCGCGGTTCAGCGGGTCGTCCGTGAGGATCTTCTTCTCCTGGCGCCACTGCCCCGCCGGGATCCACACGCAGGCGATGTCCCCGTTCTGGTCCGCGGTCACCGCCGCCTGGATGGCAGCCGTGTCCTCGAGCCCGTCGTCCGGGACCGCACCGTACTCGGTGATCGAGGTGCACTGCGCGGGCTTGGCCGCGGGCGGCGCCACCTGCTCGAGCTCGACCAGGTCGATGATGTAGAACGCCGCGTCGTCGCCGGCGTCGCGCTGGAGCTTGAACACCGTGCCCGCCGGGAACGACCGGCCCAGCAGCGCGTGCGACTCGTCGAAGAGGCGGCGCGCGTCACCGCCCGGCGTGTTGGTGAGGCCCTCGGGGTCGTCAGTGGTCCCGTACAGCCACGAGCGCCTCGACGACAGCGTCAGCTTCTGCACGAACTGGCCGTCCGCGTACAGGCTGATCGTCTTCTCCTGTCCACCGCCGCCGGGCGCGTCGGGGATCGAGCTGCGCACGACTATCGAGTTCGTCTGGTTCGTGGAGGTGAGCTGGACGTTCTGGCCGGTGCTGTTCAGCCGCACGGACTCGCGGCCCGACGACTCGGTGGCGAAGTTGGTGTGCCCGAAGGTGCGCAGCGGGTCGGTCTGCAGGAGCGTGCCCGTGTACTGGCCGTCCTCCGCCTCGTAGGAGGTGTACGGGACGGCGGCGCCGCGGCCGACGGTCACGGCGAGCGTGCCCGTGTTGTTGTCCTCGTTCGTCTCGTCGACGACGTCGGTCGCGTCGGCCGTCGCGGTCACCGTGACCCCGCCGTTCGTCGCGGTCCACGACCCGCTCGGGGTGACGCTGACGGTCCCGCCCGCGGGGACGGCCGGCGTCGTGCCGTTCAGGGTGCTGGAGCCCGCGACCACGCGCGTCACCGAGCCGGCCGCGGCCGGCTGGTTGCCGCGGTTGCGCAGCTGGACGGTGAACGCCACGGTCGCGCCGACGGCGGGGCTGGCCGGGTTCGAGGACACCGAGACGACCTCGAGGTCCGGGCCAGGCGCCTCGCCGACGACGAGCTTGGCCGTCGCCGTGAACGCGTTGTCGGCCTCGTTCTGCTCGGCCACCGTGTTGCCCGGGTCGACGACGGCGCCCACCGTGTACTCCCCCGCCGGACGGGTGCCTGCCGCGACCTCCACCTGGGCGCTCGCGCCGGGCTGCAGGGCCGCGACGTCCGCCGATCCCGCGGTGGTGCCGCCGATCCGCGCGTCGAGCGACGTGCCCGACGACGCCCGGTCGCCCGTGTTCCGCACGGTCGCCGTCACCGTCACCGGGGTCGTCGCCGTGGGCGAGGCCGGGGACGTGGTCACCGCGGTGACCGTGAGGTTCGGGTTCGGCGCCGGGGCGCCGTAGACCTCGAGCTCGGCCACCTGGCCGTTGCCCGCGCCGGTGTTGGCCGTGAAGCGCAGGCGCACGTCGTCGACGGTCCCCGTCACCGGGACGTCCACGAGGTTGCCGGTCCCGGGTGCGAACGCGTACCCGGCCGATGCCTTGAGATCCTGCCACGCGCCCGTGCCGGAGCGCCCCTGGACGGCGAACGTCTGCGTCCGCGCGCCCCACGCGCCGTCGGGGTTCAGCCGCACGCGCACGCTGCTGAGCTGCGTCGGTGCGGCGAGGGAGACGTCGAGCGTCGACGGGTACTGCCCGCCCGCGCCCTCCCAGTACGTCCCGACCTGCCCGTCCACGGCGTTCGCGGCGACATACGTCCACTCGGTCGACGACGCCGCGGCCGGGCGGCCCTGCGCGTAGTTGGTGTCGGTCGGGGTCGGCGGGTCGGTCGGGTCACCCGTTGGCGTGCCCCACACCTGCAGCTCGGAGACCTGGCCGTTGCCCGCGCCGGTGTTGGCGCTGAACGCGAGGCGGATCTCGTCGGCCTCCGCCGTCAGCGGGATCTCGACCCGGTTGCCGCTCGCGGGGTCGAAGGCGTAGGCCGCAGAGGCCTTGAGCGTCCGGTACGACGACTCGCCGTCGGACCGGCCGAGCACGCTGAACGTCTGCGTGCGCGGGGACCACGCGGCGGGCGGGGGCAGCGTGACGACTATCCGCTCGACGTCGGCCGGCGCGCCGAGGTCGACCGTGAGGTGCGCGGGGTACTGCCCGCCCGCGCCCTCCCAGTAGGTGCTCGTGTTCCCGTCGTTCGCATTGCCCGCGACGTAGGTCTGCGTCACCGACGTCGCCGCTATCGACCTGCCCAGCGCGAGGTTGGTCGCGTCCGCCGCTTGCGCGACGGCTGCTTGCGCGACGGCTGCTTGCGGGACGGCGGTATGCGCGGCGGCGGCTTGCGCGACGGCGGCCAGGCCGAGCGGCGCGACCAGCGCCACCGCGGCGACCGCCACGACCGTGTGCTTCCAGGGGATTCTCATGAACGTCCTCGTTCTCCCGCCGGGGCGGGGGCTCGTCCACCCGTGGGCAACGGTGCCCGACGGCGGCGCGCAGCGTGGTGCGCGTCGGCGTCCTGGGTGGGTCGGGTCGGCGCCACGAGGCGACCCATGGGGACGGGACTGGTCGCACCGGGGCAAGGTGTAAGAGTTGCAACGCGTGCACTGCTTTGTGCTAGGCGTCTGTCAAGTTCTTGCAGTTTGCTGTATGGACGTTACGAGACCGCACCCCGGGCGTCAAGGGTCGACGCAGCGCTCGGTGGGTTACCCGTACACGGTGCGCGTCACGGTGGACGTCACGGCGGACGCCGCGCTGGACGCCGCGCTGGACGTCACGCTGGACGTCACGGTGGACGTCACGGTGGACGTCACGCTGGACGTCACGGTGCGGAACTACGTGCGGAACTAGGTACGGAACTAGGTGCGGAACACGGTGGTCACGGTGCGCAGCACGGTCAACGACCGGTGAAGACCGGTGCCTGCCGGTTGAGGAACGCCGCAACGGCTCCGGCGTGATCGCTGGTCGAGCCGCACCTGACCTGCGCGAGCGCCTCGGCCTCGAGCGCCTCGTCGAGGCTCAGGCCGCGCGCCTGCCCGATCAGGCGCTTGCTCTGCGCGAACGCGGTGGTCGGCCCGTCGGCGAGCTGCCGGGCGAGGGCGACCGACCGGGGCAGCACCTCGTCGGCGTCGGCGATCTCTCCCGAGATCCCCCAGGCGATGGCTTCCTCGGCGGTGAAGGTCCGGCCGAACAGGATGAGCTCCTTCGCCCTGGCGTCGCCGACGGCGCGCGGCAGGGTGACGGACAGGCCGGTGTCGAACGTCAGCCCGATGCCGGCGAAGGCCGTGGCCAGCTTGACGCCGGTCGCGTAGACCCGGTGGTCGCAGGCGAGCGCGAGGCCGAGCCCCGCGCCGACGCAGGTGCCGCCCACGGCGGCGATCACCGGCTTGGGCATGGTCAGCAGGTCGCGCACTATCGGTGAGTAGTGCTCGCGGACCGTGGCGAATGCCGCCTCGGGCCCGTCGACCAGGGCCGTCGCATGCTCGCCGAGTTCCTGGCCCAGGCAGAACGCCCTGGCCGATCCGGTCAGCACGACGGCGCGCACCTGCTCGTCCGCGGCAACGTCCGCCACGGCGTCCCGCAGCGCCTCCTTGGCCGCGACGGTCAGCGCGTTGCGGTGCTCGGGGTCGTCCAGCGTGATCGTCGCGACCGCAGCCGTGCGGTCGACGACGACGGGGGCGTCGGTCATTGCTCCTCCTGAAGGACGAAACACCGTGCGGGCGGCTGTGCGGACAGCTGCATGAGCAGCTGTGCGGACGGTTGTGCGAGCGGCTGCGCGAACGATTGCGCGTCCAGCTGCGCGAGCGGCTGCGCGAGCGGCTGCGCGAGCGCGCGCGGATCGCTCGTCGTCGTCACCACGTGTAGAACCCCTGCCCGGTCTTGCGGCCCAGCTCGCCGGCCGCGACCTTGTCCCGGAGCACCCGCGGCGGCGCGAACCGCGGCCCGAGCTCGCGCTCCAGGTGCTCGGCGATGTTCAGCCGCACGTCGAGCCCCACGATGTCGGTGGTGCGCAGCGGGCCCACGGGGTGCCGGTAGCCCAGCGTCATCGCCATGTCGATGTCCGCGGCGTCGGCCACGCCCTCCTCCAGCATGCGCATCGCCTCCAGCGCTATCGCCACGCCGAGCCGGCTGCTCGCGAACCCCGGCGAGTCCTGGACGGTGATCGCCGTCTTGCCCAGGCCGGCGACCCAGCCCTGGGCCACCTCGACCAGGCCGGGCGCCGTCCGCCGTCCGACGACCACCTCGACCAGGTCGCTGACCGGGACGGGGTTGAAGAAGTGCAGGCCGACCAGGCGGGACGGGTCCGGCAGGGCGTCGGCCAGCGCGTCGATCGAGAGGGAGCTCGTGTTGCTGGCGATCGCCGCGTCGGGGGCAGCGGCGGTGATCCGTCGCAGCACGTCGCGCTTGAGGTCGACCAGCTCCGGCACGGCCTCCACCACGAGCGAGCAGCCGACCAGCGCGGTGGCGTCGGTCACGACGTCGAACGTTCCAGCGACCCGCACGCCCTTGGCCACCGCCTTGGCGAGGCTCGCGTCGATCCGCTCGCGCGCCGCCGTCGCCGACGCGTCGTCGCTCTCGACGACGGTGACGGCGGCGCCCACGATCGCGAAGGCGTGCGCGATGCCGCCGCCCATGCGGCCGCCGCCGTAGACGCCAACGGCCTTCGGGACAGCGTTCGGGACAGCGTTTGGGACAGCGTTCGGGACAGCGTTCGGGACAGCGTTCGGGATCGAGCCGGAGGTCATGGCTTCTCCTTCCGGCGATCGAGGAACGCCGTCATCCGGTCGGTCTTGTCCTGGGTCTCGAACAGCACCGCCTGCGCGATGTCGTCGACCAGCGGGTGGGCGTCCCGCGGTGCGTCCAGGACGGACTTGGTGAGCCGCACCGCGAGCGGCGCCTGGGCGGTGATGCGGTCGACGAGGCGATGGCCGGCCGCCTCGAGGTCGTCGGCCTCGGCCACGTCGTTGAGCAGGCGCACCGCCAGTGCCTCCTCGGCGTCGAGCACGCGCCCCGCCAGCAGCACCTCCTTGGCCAGGGGCTCGCCGACGAGTTCCTTCAGCCGCCACGCGGCGCCGGCCGCGGCGAGGATGCCGAGGCCCGGCTCGGGGTTGCCGATCCTGGTCGCGGGAGTGCCGATCCGGAAGTCGCACGCGTACGCGAGCTCCGCGCCGCCCCCGAGGGCGTACCCGTCGACGAGCGCGACGACCGGCATCGGCAGCCGGTGGATCCGGTCGAAGATGCCGGAGTTGATGCCCGCGAGCGCGTCGTCCCGACGCCGTTCGCGCAGCTGGGCGATGTCCGCGCCCGCGGCGAAGGTGCCGCCGGAGCCGATCAGGAGCGCCACCCGCGGTGCGGCCTCCAGCGCTGCGCAGGCCTCGTGCAGGGCCCCGACCATCGCCAGGTCGATGGCGTTGCGGACCTCGGGGCGGTTCAGCCGCAGGACCACCCGGTCGGCGTGCTCCTCGACCAGCAGGGGCGCGCTCATGCGTCGTAGTCCACGACTACCTCGTCGCTGACCGGGAACGTCTGGCAGGTCAGGACGAAGCCGGCGGCGACCTCCTCCGGTTCGAGGGCGTAGTTGCGCACCATGTCGACCTCGCCCGCGCGGACCTTCGCGCGGCAGGTGCCGCAGACGCCGCCCTTGCACGCGAAGGGCAGGTCGGCGCGGACCTCCTGCGCGGCGTCGAGGAGCCGCTTGTCCTGCGGCATCGCGGTGGTCGTCGACCGGCCGTCGAGGATGACCGTCACCTCGCTCGTCGCCCCCTCGACCACCCGGTCCGCGTGCCGCAGCTCGGGCGGGGGCGCGTCGACCCAGAAGAGCTCGAAGTGCACCCGCCCGGCTGGGACCCCGAGCTCGTCGAGCACCGCCCGGGCCTCGGTCAGCATGCCGAACGGCCCGCAGAGCCAGACGTGGTCCATGTCGCCGACCGGGACGACGCGGGTCAGCAGCTCGCGCAGCCGGTCGCCGTCGAGCCGGCCCGAGAACAGCTCGACGTCGCGCGGCTCCCGGGACAGGACGTGGACCAGGTCGAGCTGGCCGTGGTGGGCGTCCTTGAGGTCCGCCAGCTCCTCGGCGAACATCACCGAGCTGGTGGTGCGGTTGCCGTAGAGCAGCGTCACCTGCGCGTCCGGGTTGCCGAGCACGGTGGACACGATCGAGAGCATCGGCGTGATGCCCGAGCCCGCCGCTATGCACAGGTGCCGCCCGCCCTCGGCGGGGTCGGCCCGGAAGCTGCCGCTCGGGGGTTGTACCTCCACCTGGTCGCCGGGTCGCACCTCACGCACCAGCCAGGACGAGAACAGACCTTCGGGGATCTCGCGGACGCCGATCCGCGGCGCGCTGCCGACGGGCGCGCAGATGGAGTAGGTGCGGCGGTGCTCGACGCCGTCGATGGTGCGCCGCAGCGTCAGCGACTGGCCGGCGGCGAAGTCGAACACGTCCCGCAGGGCGGCGGGCAGGCCGAAGGTCACGGCGGCCGCGTCGTCGGTGAGCTGCTCGACGTCGGTCACGGTGAGCGTGTGGAACGTCCTGCGCGCGGCGACGGCGGGGTCGGCGGTGGCGGCGTCGGCGTCGGCGGCGCCTGGAAGGGTGGCGGGGTCGGCGTCGGCCGGAAGGGTGGCGGTCACGTCAGATCTCCTTCACGTGGTCGAACGGCTCCAGGCAGGACCGGCAGCGGTACAGCGCCTTGCACGCGGTGGAGCCGAACTCCGAGCCGACCACAACGTCGTCGGACCCGCACTGCGGGCAGCGCACCGCGCGCCGCGGAGGCACGAGCTGCAGCAGCACCGGGCCGGATCGCCGCGGGGCCGGTCCCGGCGGGGAGATCCCGGCGGCCGCGAGCGCCGCCCGCCCGGCCGGGGTGATCCAGTCGGTGGTCCAGGCCGGTTCGAGGACGACCCGCACCCGCGCGTCGGCGAAGCCGGCGGCCTGCAGCTCGCGCAGGAGGTCGTCGCGCATGGTCGCCATGGCCGGGCAGCCGGAGTAGGTGGGCGTGATCGCGGCGGTGACCACGCCGTCGTCGTCGATCCTGACGTCGCGCAGGACCCCGAGGTCGACCAGCGTGAGCATCGGCAGCTCGGGGTCGACGACGGCGGAGGCGGCCTGGCGTGCGCGTTCGAGCATGCTGTCCCGGCCCGGTGCCGGCTCCTGGTCGAACATCGGGTCCTGACCAAGTACCGGGTCCTGACCAAGTACCTGGCCCCGGTCGAACGCCGGGCCCCGGCGGAGCGCGGCGGTCACCACTGCCCCCTGGGGTGCGCGCGGGCGACGACCTGCATCTCGGCGATCATCCGGCTGTGCGCCTCGGTGTGGCGGCCGTCGCGACCCTTGCTCCCCGTGCTCCCCTTGTCCCCCTTGCTCCCCTGGACCCCGGCGAGCGGGGGCACGGCCGGCCGGTCGACGCCGCTCACCGCCAGCACCTGCTCGACGACGGCGTCGACGTCCGCGGCGATGCCGGCCGGGTCGACCCCGACGCCGGCCAGCGCGGTCGCGCGCTCGACCTCGTGCGTCTCGAACAGCTCCGCCCAGTACGGCCACAGCGCGTCGAGCCCGGCGAGCAGGCGCCGCCGTGACTCGTCGGTGCCGCGGGCCAGGGTCAGGAACCAGCGTCCGGCGAAGTCGCGGTGGTAGGTCAGCTCCTTGACGCCCTTGGCGGCCACCGCGGCGAGCACGGCGTCGCGGCTGTGCGACAGCTCCTCGAAGAGGGCAAGGCGCCACGAGGAGAAGAGCAGGATCCGGGCGATCGTCTGGGCGAAGTCGCCGTTGGGGACCTCGGCGAGCCGCACGTTGCGGAACTGCACGCCGTCACGGAAGAACGCCAGCCGGTCCTCGTCCGGGACCGGCGAGCCGTCGGGCAGCGCGGGGACCTGCGAGCCGTCCGCGGCCGCCGCCCGGGCGAGCAGCAGCCGCGCCTGGCCGAGCAGGTCGAGCGCGATGTTGGAGAGCGCTATGTCCTCCTCGAGGTCCGGCGCGTTGCTGCACCACTCGGCGAGCCGCTGCGAGAGCACGAGGGCGTCGTCGCCGAGCATCAGGCAGTACGTCGCCAGGGTCGCCGGGTCGACGCCGTCGGGCACCGTGGTGTCGACGCCGGCCAGCGGATCCTCGAAGTCGGTCCCGAAGGCCCAGTGGGCGTCGTTGACGAGCAGCCCCGAGTAGGCGTTGTCGTGCTCGTCGGGCTCGTGCGTCCGGACGTCGGGCATGCGGTGGTCCTCTCCCTCCGTGTATCCCTACCTGTATCCCTGCGGGTATCCCTACATGTGCGGTACGTCGGCGGGGATGTCGTAGAACGTCGGGTGCCGGTACACCTTGTCCCCGCTGGGCGCGAAGAGCGGATCCTTCTCGTCCGGGCTGGACGCGGTGATCGCGGACGAGCGGACGACCCAGATGCTCACACCCTCGTTGCGGCGGGTGTAGACGTCGCGGGCGTGGCGCACCGCCAGCTCGTCGTCCGGCGCGTGCAGCGACCCGACATGGACGTGGTTCAGGCCGCGCTTGCCGCGGACGAACACCTCGTAGAGCGGCCACTCGCCGCTGACCTGGCCGGTCATGCCGTCCCCGTCTCGTTGCTCTGGTTGCTCTCGTTGCTCTTGCTGGTCGCGCTGGTCGCGCTGGTCTCGCCGTTCTCGCTGTTCGCGAAGGCGAGCGCCGCCTCGCGGACCCACGCGCCGTCGTCCCAGGCCCTCTTGCGGTGCGCGACTCGCTGGGCGTTGCACGGCCCGTTCCCCTTGACGACGTCCCAGAACTCGTCCCAGTCCGGCTGCCCGAAGTCGTGCGCCCCGCGCTGTTCGTTCCAGACCAGCTCGGGATCGGGCAGGGTCACGCCGAGCGCCTTCGCCTGGGGCACCGTCATGTCGACGAAGCGCTGGCGCAGCTCGTCGTTGGTGTGCGTCTTGACGCCCCACGCCATGGACTGCGCGGTGTTGGGCGACGCGTCGTCCGGCGGGCCGAACATCATCAGCGACGGCCACCAGAACCGGTCCACCGACTCCTGGACCATGGCGCGCTGCTCATCGGTGCCGCGCATCATCGTCATCAGCAGCTCGTAGCCCTGCCGCTGGTGGAAGGACTCCTCCTTGCAGATGCGGATCATGGCCCGGCCGTAAGGCCCGAACGAGGTGCGGCACAAGGGCACCTGGTTGCAGATCGCGGCGCCGTCGACCAGCCAGCCGATGGTGCCCATGTCGGCGTAGGAGAGCGTGGGGTAGTTGAAGATCGAGGAGTACTTCTGCTTGCCGCTGATGAGCATCTCGGTCAGCTCCTGGCGGGAGACGCCGAGCGTCTCGGTGGCCGAGTAGAGGTAGAGGCCGTGCCCCGCCTCGTCCTGCACCTTGGCGAGCAGGATCGCCTTGCGTCGCAGCGAGGGCGCGCGGCCGACCCAGCTCCCCTCCGGCTGCATGCCGATGATCTCGGAATGGGCGTGCTGGGCGACCTGGCGCACCAGCGTCCTGCGGTAGGCCTCCGGCATCCAGTCGCGGGGCTCGATGCGGTCCTTGCGGCCGATCACGGCCTGGAAGCGCGCCTCGAGCTGCGCCTGGCTCTCAGGCTCAACCTCTGGCTCGGGCTCGGCGACTACCGACATGGGCACCTCCGGTGGCGCTGCTGCGACTATTTACTGACCGAACGTTCTGTACTAGATTGACACAGCCGCAGCGGGTTGCACAACGGCCCGGGCCGACCGATCCGAAGGGGTGCGCACAGTGAGCACACAGCTGGAGAGCTACGTCGCGGGCAGCTGGTTCCGCGGGACGGACGACGGCGAGCCCGTCCTCGACGCCGTGACCGGTCAGGAGGTCACCCGGGTCTCGAGCCACGGCCTCGACTTCGCAGCGCTGGTCACCCACGCGCGCGACGTCGGCGGCCCGGCCGTGCGGCGGCTGACGTTCCACGAGCGGGCGACCCTGCTCAAGGAGCTCGCACTGCACCTGGGCGGGTTCAAGGACGAGTTCTACGCGGTTTCGCTGCGGACGGGAGCCACGCGGCGCGACTCGATGGTCGACATCGACGGCGGCATCGGCACGGTGTTCAGCTATGCGAGCAAGGGCAAACGGGAGCTGCCGGACGACACCGTCGTCCTCGACGGCGCCCTCGAGCCGCTCGGCAAGGGCGGCACCTTCGTCGGCCAGCACCTGTACACCTCGCGCCTCGGCGTCGCCGTGCAGATCAACGCCTTCAACTTTCCCGTGTGGGGCATGCTCGAGAAGCTGGCCCCCGCCTTCCTCGCGGGCCTGCCCAGCATCGTCAAGCCGGGCAGCCAGACGGCGTACCTCACCGAAGCGGTCGTCCGACGGATCATCGCCTCCGGCATCCTCCCCGAGGGCAGCCTGCAGCTCGTCTGCGGCAGCGCGGGCACGCTGCTGGACGAGCTCGGCGAGCAGGACGCCGTCGCCTTCACCGGCTCCGCGCACACCGCCGAGATCCTGCGCAACCACCCCGCGGTGCTGCACCGCGGCGTCCGCCTCGGCGTCGAGGCCGACTCGCTGAACTGCTCCGTCCTCGGGCCCGACGTGACCCAGCAGGACCAGGAGTTCGACCTGTTCGTCAAGGGCGTCGTCACCGAGATGACCGTCAAGGCCGGCCAGAAGTGCACGGCGATCCGGCGCGTCATCGTCCCGGAGGCGCTCGCGGACGCCGTCGTCGGCGCGATCAGCGCGCGCCTGGCCCGGATCACCGTCGGCGACCCGGCCGACGAGACCGTCCGGATGGGCGCGCTCGCGAGCCTCGCCCAGCGCGACGAGGTGCGCAAGGCCATCGAGGCGCTGCGCGCCTCCGCCGACATCGTGTACGGCAACCCGGCGCACGTCGACGTCGTGGGCGCCGACGCCGAACGCGGCGCGTTCCTCTCCCCTGTCCTGCTGCGGGCACGCCCCGGCGCCGCCGAGCCGCACGACGTGGAGCCGTTCGGCCCGGTCGCCACCGTGCTCACCTACGGGTCTCTGGACGAGGCGATCGCGCTGGCCGCCCGCGGCCGGGGCAGCCTGGTGGCGTCGCTGGTCACGCACGACCCGCAGGTCGCCCGCGACGTGGCCCGCGGGCTCGCGCCCTGGCACGGCCGCCTGCTGATCCTCGACCGCGACGACGCCGCCGAGTCGACCGGCCACGGCAGCCCGCTGCCGATGCTCGTGCACGGCGGCCCGGGCCGCGCCGGCGGCGGCGAGGAGCTGGGCGGCATCCGCGGCGTCCTGCACCACATGCAGCGCACGGCGATCCAGGGCTCCCCCGACATGCTCACCGCGATCACCGGCCGGTGGACCACGGGGTCGCGGCGGCGGCTCGACGCGGTGCACCCGTTCCGCAAGTCCCTCGCCGAGCTGCGCATCGGCGACACCATCGAGACGGCGTCGCGGACCGTCACGCTGGACGACATCGACCACTTCGCGGAGTTCACCGGGGACACCTTCTACGCGCACACCGACCCGGAGGCCGCGGCAGCGAACCCGTTCTTCGGCGGCCTCGTGGCGCACGGCTACCTCGTGGTGTCCCTGGCCGCAGGCCTCTTCGTGGAGCCGAACCCAGGCCCGGTGCTCGCCAACTTCGGCATCGACGGCCTGCGGTTCCTCACTCCGGTCCGGGTGGACGACACCATCCGGGTCACCCTGACCGTCAAGCAGATCACTCCGCGCAGCTCGGCCGACTACGGCGAGGTCCGCTGGGAGGCTACGGTCACCAACCAGAATGACGAGCAGGTGGCGACGTACGACGTGCTGACCCTCGTCGCGAAGACCGCCACGAACGCCACGACCGCCACGAATACCGGGGAGAGCTGAGGAAGCCATGGCCACGGACACCACGTCGACGGCCGCGACCGGCCGACGCCCGCGCGGACGCCCCGGCCACGACCGCGAGGCGGTGCTCCGGACGGCCATCGCGCTCTTCAACCGCCGTGGATTCGACGCCACGTCGATCAGCGACCTCGCCGCGGAGCTGAGCGTCACCAAGTCGGCGGTCTACCACCACTTCGCGAGCAAGGAGGCGTTGCTCGCGGCGGCGCTGGACGAGGCGCTGGAGGAGCTGAGCTCGGCGGTCGAGGCGGCGTCGAACGCGACGAACGGCGAGCGTAGCTCGGTGCGCCTGCGGGCCACCGTCGAGGCGGCGGTCCGCATCCTCGTCGACCACCTCCCCGCCGTCACGCTCCTGCTGCGCGTCCGCGGCAACAGCGACCTCGAGAGGTCGGCGATGGAACGGCGGCGGCACATCGACGAACGGCTCTCGGCGCTCGTCCGGCAGGCGGCCGAGGAGGGTGACCTGCGCAGCGACGTGGAGCCCGACGTCATCAGCCGGCTCGTCTTCGGCATGGTCAACTCCCTCGTCGACTGGTACCGACCCGGCGGGCCGGTGCACGAGGACGCGCTTGCCGCGACGATCTCGAGCGTGCTCTTCGACGGACTGCGGCCTCCGCCGAGTGAGCAGCAAGCCGGCCGTCCTCGGGTGGTCGGTGTGGCTGGTGCGGCTGGTGTGGCTGGTGCGGCTGGTGTGGCTGGTGCGGCTGGTGTGGCTGGTGCGCCTGGTGTGGCTGGTGCGCCTGGAATGCCCGGCGCGCCTGGGGTGCCCGGTGTGCCTGAGGTGCCGGCATGACGGAGCCTTGGACAATCACGCTGGGTGCCCTCGATCAGAAGCTGGGCATCCAGGTCGTGGAACAGTCGGCGCAGCGCGTCGTAGCCACCATGCCGGTGGCGGGGAACACCCAGTCGCTGAACCGTCTGCACGGCGGGGCGACCGCCGCGTTCGCGGAGGCGCTGGGCTCGTGGTGCGCTCTGATCCACGCGAGCACCATGGACAAGGTGTGCGCAGGCGTGGACCTCAACATCACGCATCACCGGGGCGCGACGGACGGCATCCTGACCGGTACGGCGACCCCCGTGCACCTCGGCCGGACGATCACGTCGCACGAGATCGTCGTGACGGACACGGAGGGCCGGCGCATCTGCACGGCGCGCATCACCAACCAGCTGATCGAGCCGCGCTGACGCGGTTCGATCCTGCTGGCGAGGGGTCTGAACCCGTCGCCAACCGCGAGTGGGGCGTCCTGACAGGTGGTCGCGCGTGACCAAGTAGGGGGTCGCCGACTTCAGCCCGCATCTCCCCCACGACGGCCACGCCGCGCGGTCCCTGCATCACCCGGTCCGCCACGAAGGACGGGCGCGCCTCGTCCTCCTTCGCCGGGCCCTGACCCAGCAGTTGGGCGTCAAGGTGTGCCGGTTAGATCTGCCTGCCGGTCAGGGCCGCCTGCTTGGCCTGCTTGGCCTGCTTGGCCTGCTTGGTCTGCTTGGTCTGCTTGGTCTGCTTGGTCTGCTTGGTCTGCTTGGTCTGCTTGGTCTGCTTGGTCTGCTTGGTCTGCCGGGCCTGGCCTTGCCGGGCTTGCCGGTCAGGCGGGCCCGGCGGGGTTAGGCGGCTTCGGCGTCGGTCGGTGGTGGGGTGTCGATGGCTTGGGGTAGTCGGATGTGGTGGCCGCGGG
>NZ_QBUG01000007.1:163497-405042 GCF_003058225.1 Promicromonospora sp. AC04 | reverse complement strand
ACACACCACCGGCGAAGACCGCACCCTGAGCCAGCTGCGCGCCGACTCCCTGACCGGCATCATCACCGGCCGCCTCCTACCCGCCGACCGCTTCACCCACACCGAGACCAGCACCGGCACGGCGACAGGTACGAGCACGGACCCGGCGACGAGCACGACGACGGGGACAGCGACGGGGACAGCGACGGGCCCGATGACGAGCACGGGCACGACGACTGGCACAACGCCTGGCACGACCACGACCACGGGCACGGGGTCGGGGTCGGTGACGAGGGCCGGCACGGGCACGGACGACTCGTGCGTCGGCGGCACCAACGGTGGGCGGTCCGGCAGCGCTGATGCGACCGACGCGACCGACGCGACCGACGCGACCGACGCGGCCGATGCGACCGACGCGGCCGACACAGCCGACACAGCCGACACAGCCGACACAGCCGACGCGGCCGACACAGCCGACACAGCCGACACAGCCGACACAGCCGACACAGCCGACGCGGCCGACACAGCCGACGCGGCCGACACAGCCGACGCGGCCGACGCGGCCGACGCGGCGGATGCGACCGGTGTGGTGGATGGGCCCGGTGCACCCGTGTGCACGTGCGGTGGCCGGGCGCCCGTCATCCAGCAGGTCGTACACGAGACGGTGCACGAGACGGTGCAGGTCGTGCGGATCACCCCGACCCGGCCCGTCGTACGCATCACGATCCCGGCCAGCGTGCTCCTCGGCCTGGACGACACACCCGGGAACCTGGACGGGTACGGACCCATCCCCGCCGACACCGCCCGCCTGATCGCCACCGACGCGACCTGGCAACGCCTGCTCACCGACCCCATCACCGGGGTACTGACCGACTACTCCACCACCACCTACCAACCCGGCAAGGTGCTCCGCGCCGCAGTCGAAGCAAGAGACGAGACCTGCACGTTCGGGTGGTGCGACACCCCCGCGAACCGGTGCGACCTGGACCACATCGAACCCTTCGACCACGACCACGACCCCACGGCACTTCCGCCTGGGACCGCGGGACAGACCCGCGCGCAGAACCTCCAAGCCCTGTGCCGCAAACACCACCTCCTCAAGACCCACGCTGGCTGGGGCGTCGTCCGTGACCCCGACACCGGGATCACGACCTGGACCACCCCTACCGGGCGGACCCACACTCGACCACCCACTGTCCTGGACACCCACATCGAGATCGACCAGATCGACCCCGACACCAGCCATGACCTCACCCTGCGAGCCCTCACCGGCCAACACCTACCCCGGCAATACGCCACCACCGAGCCAGGAACCATACCCACCAACCCGAACCAATCCACCGACCCCGACCCCGACCAGCCACCGTTCTAAGCGACACACCGTCCACGTAACTGGTCCGACCCCACCGGCGCCAGCGCCGACCCCGCCGGCGCCAGCGCCGACCCCGCCGACGCCAGCGCCGACCACGCCGACGCCCGGCGCCGCCGACCCCGCCGATGTCAGGGCCGACCTCGCCGACGCCAGCTCCTACCCCGCCGACGCCCACCCCGCCGACGCCCACCCCGCTCCGGCGACCCCACGTCTTGAGCGATCAAGTCCGAGGGCAGTCCAGCAGGACGCCGGTCAGCGGCCGAGCCACGGCTCCCGAGGCCGCATGCGTCCTCACTGTCAGTGGTCCGGCGTAGCGTCGGCCCCATGGACATCATCCTGATCCCCGGGTTCTGGCTGAACGGTTCGGCGTGGGACGGCGTCGTGCCTTCGCTGGAGGGGGCCGGGCACACCGTGCACGCGCTGACACTCCCCGGGCTCGAGTCGGTCGATGCGGACCGCTCCGGCATCCACCTGAGCGACCACGTCGCCGCCGTCGTGGCCGCGATCGACGCGGTGCCCGAGCCCGCCGAGGTGGTGCTCGTGGGCCACTCGGCCGGCGGCGGGCTCGCGTACGCGGCCTCGGGCCTACGCCCGGAGCGCGTGGCGCGCGTGCTCTACGTGGACAGCGGCCCCTTGGCGGAGGGCCAGGCGATCGATGCGAGCCTGGCGGCCGACGTCGTCGACCACCGGCTGCCGCCGTGGGAGAAGTTCGAGGACGAGGACCTCGTGGACCTCACCGACGAGCTGCGAGCCCAGTTCCGCGCGCGAGCGGTCCCGCAGCCGGGGGCGACGGTTCGCGAGGGCCACCACCACCCCGGCGTGGCGCAGCGTGGCATCCCGGGCACCGTGATCGCGTGCGAGTTCCCGGGCGCGATGATGCGGCAGCTCATGGAGCAGGACCACCCGTACGTAGCCGAGCTCAAGACCCTGGCCGACTACGAGATCGTCGACCTGCCCACGGGGCACTGGCCGATGTTCACCAAGCCGAAGGAACTGGCCGAGGTGATGATCGCGGCGGTCGCCCCGGCGCGCTGACCCGGCGCGCTGACCGGGCGCCGACGACCCGGCGGCCAGGCCGCTATCCGGCGTACCGGCGGCAGAACTCGCGCAGGGGTCCGGCGGGCACCACGTCGAGCAGCTCTCGGTAGCGGCCGGCCGCCTCGTCGGTGCGGCCGGTCCGTCGCGCCAGGTCGGCGAGGGTGAGGCTGGCGTCGCGGGCGGCATACGGCGGGCCGTCGGCGACCAGGTCCTCGAGCTCGCGCTCGACCGGGGCGAGGTCGCCGCCGTCGCGCATCGTGAGCCGGCCGAGCACCACCAGGCGGGCTACCCGCGTGGCCGGGGACGGCCAGGCGTCCAGCAGCGCGTCGTAGAGCTGCGCGAGCCGGGGCCAGTCCGTGTCCGCCGCGTCGCGGGCCGTGGCGTGCACGCCCGAGATCGCGGCTTCCAGCGCGAAGCGCCCGGGCCGCCCGGGCGGCTTGGTGCGGGCGAGCGCGGCCGCGGTGTCGTCCAGGCCGGCGTTCAGCAGGTGCCCGTCCCACACGGACCGGTCCACCTCGTCGAGGGGAAGCGCGACGCCGTCGCGCACTCGGCCGGGCCGTCTTGCCAGGCCGAGGCGGCACACCGCGCGCAGGCCGAGCACCTCGGGATCGTCCGGGTACTCCGCGACCAGGGCCTCGGCGAGCGTCGACGCGTCACGGGCGGGGTCCTGCGTGGCGTCGGCGGGCTGGAGCCCCTCCCGCTGTCCCACGGTGAACAGGCCCGCGACGCACGCGAGCACGACGGGCAGCCGCGCGGCCCGCGCTGCGCCGTCGGGCACCGCGAACTCGCCCCGGGCCCGGGCCAGCGCGGACTTGGCGCGGGTGAGCCGTGCGGCCGCGGTGGCCTCGGCGATGCCGAGGTGCCCCGCGATCTGCCGGATCGTGAGGCCGCAGACCACGCGCATCGCCAGGACCAGCTGGGCGCCGGGCGCGAGCGCGTCGTCGCAGGCGACGAAGAGCAGTGCGAGGCGGTCGTCCAGGTCGTCGCCCGGCGCGGTCGGCACGTCCACGTCGGCCACCTCCGGACGGGCGAGCTGGGGCTGGAGCCGGGCGAACACGTTCTGGTGGCGCACCGTGTCGAGCCAAGTGCGGCGGCCGACCCGGACGCACCAGCCGACGAGGTCGTCGATCGCGCCGTCGGGCTGCGCCGCGGCGCGGGCGAACGCCTCCGCGGCGTACTCCTCACCGCTGTCCAGGCTGCGCGTGGTCACGGCGAGCGACCGCACCACCTGGGGCCAGGCGGTGCGGAACGCCGCTGGGTCGATCGGCACTCAGAAACCTCGGCACTCAGGAGTCGAAGTGCAGGACCTTGCGCCACTCGACCACGTTGCCGCTGGGTACGAGCGCCGCGATCTTGCGTGCGGTCGCCTCGTCGCACTCGACCTCGTAGAAGCCGGTGATGACCTCGTTGGTGTCGGTGTAGGGGGCGTCGGTGTAGACCGGCTCGGCACCGTCCTTGCCGACGGCGACCCACCCGCCGTACTTGGCGTTCTGCAGCGCGTCGCCGCCGGTGAGCTTGGCGCCGAGGTCGGTGACGGCCTGCTGGAAGCGCCCATGGGCGGCCATGTCCTCGTCCTCGGAGCGGTCCTGCCCCCGAAGGTTCTCCGGGAGGTAGGCGTCGGAGTCCCAGTCGCCCTCGCGGATCAGGAAGACCCAGGTGTCAGTCATGTCGAGCTCCTCGTTCGTGGAATGTTGACACGCCTTGGACGGGCGAGCCGCGCCAGAATCGACAGCTCCCACGAAACTACTCTCGCCAGATCAGCCGATCACCGCGACCGGCGCCGCGATCGGGGTACCGGAGCCGTCGCGACGCTGGTCCACCTCGGGCAGCTCGACCGGCTGACCGCCGGCGCCGAGAGCGCGCGGGGGAGTGGCACCGACCCAGGCCAGGATGAGGCCGTCCTCGCCCTTCAGGAGCCGCTGCGACCGCACACCGCCGGTCGCGCGGCCCTTGCCGGGGTACAGCGCGAACGGCGTCACCTTGCCCGCGCCGGCCTCAACGCCCGGCAGCGAGTCGGCCGAGCCCGCGATGGTCACCACCGTTGCCTCGACCCCGGAGGGGACGGCGCCGAAGAACACCGCCCGCCGGTCCGCGCCGAGCTTGATGCCCGCCATGCCACCGGCGGACCGGCCCTGCGGCCGGACGGACGAGGCAGGGAAGTGCAGCAGCGAGGTGTCGTCGGCCACGAAGACCAGCTCGTCGTCGTCGGCCACGACCGCGGCACCCACCACGGTGTCGCCCTCCCGCAGGGCGATCACCGGCCACTCGTCGCCCTTGGCCGGGGCGTCCGACGGCGCGATGCGCTTGACGACGCCCTGTGCGGTCCCGAGGGCGACGGTCGGGGCGTCGGCGCCGAGCGCCGTCACCGCCTGCACGGTCTCGCCGTGCTCGAGCTCCACGAGCTCGCTGACCGGGATGCCGCCGGACAGCGACGGCGCGCCGTCGGTCGGCGGGAGCGAGGGCAGGTCCAGCACCGAGATGCGGAGCATCCGGCCCGCCGAGGTCACGAGGCCCACGTGTCCGCGGGTCGTCGCGGCGGTGTCGCCCCGCAGGGCGTCGTGCGCGGCGCGGTTGCCGTCGCGCGGCACCGGGACGTCGTCCGGCAGCCGGGCCAGCAGGCCCGTCGCGGACAGCACTACGCGGGTGGGCAGGTCCTTGATCTGCAGGTCGATGGGCTCGGCGCCCTTCTTGCGGCCGTTGGCGGGAGCGATCGCCACCGAGCCGACGGACCCGCCCGCGGCGTCGAGCAGCACGGTGCGGCGCGGCGTGCCGTAGGTGCGGGCGACCTCGCCCATCTCGGTGCTGACGAGGCGGCGCAGCAGCCTCTCGTCGTTGAGGAGCTCCTGGAGCTCCGCGATCTCGCGGCGCAGCTCCTCGGCCTCCTTCTCCAGCTCGATGCGGGAGAACCGGGTGAGCCGGCGCAGCTGCAGGTCGAGGATGTAGGACGCCTGCGGCTCGGACAGGTCGAAGATCTCGCGCAGGCGGTCGCGGGCGATGGCGGCGTCGTCGGACGACCGGATCACCTGGATGACCTCGTCGATGTCTACGATCGCGATGAGCAGGCCGTCCACCAGGTGCAGCCGCTCCAGGCGCTTGTCCAGGCGGTACTGCGAGCGGCGCCGGACCACCGAGATGCGGTGCTCCACCCAGACCCGCAGCATCTCGACCAGGCCGAGCGTGCGCGGCTGGCCGTCGACCAGCGCCACGTTGTTGATGCCGAACGAGTCCTCGAGCGGCGTGACGCGGTACAGCTGCTCCAGCACGGCGTCCGGGTCGAAGCCCGTCTTGACCTCGATGACCAGGCGCAGCCCGTGCGTGCGGTCGGTGAGGTCCTGCACGTTGTTGACGCCCTGGATGCGCTTGGCCTTGACGCCGTCGGCGATCTTCTCGATCACCTTCTCCGGCCCGACCAGGTAGGGCAGCTCGGTGACGACGATGCCCTTGCGGCGCGGGGTGACGTTCTCGATCCGCGCGGTGGCGCGGGTCCGGAAGCTGCCGCGGCCGGTGCGGTAGCCGTCGCGGACGCCCTCCAGCCCGACGATCTTGCCGCCCGTCGGCAGGTCCGGGCCGGGCACGAACCGCTGCAGGTCCTCGAGCGTGGCCTCGGGGTTCTTGATCAGGTGCTGCGCCGCCGAGACGACCTCGACGAGGTTGTGCGGCGCCATGTTCGTGGCCATGCCGACCGCGATGCCGGACGCGCCGTTGACCAGCAGGTTCGGGATCGCGGAGGGCAGCACCTCGGGCTGGGTGAGCTTGTTGTCGTAGTTCGGGACGAAGTCCACGACGTTCTCGTCGAGGCCCGTGGTCATCGCCATCGACGACGCCGCGAGGCGCGCCTCCGTGTACCGGGGGGCGGCGGGGCCGTCGTCGAGCGAGCCGAAGTTGCCGTGCCCGTCCACGAGCGGCAGCCGCAGCGAGAAGTCCTGCGCCAGGCGCACGAGCGCGTCGTAGATCGGGGCGTCACCGTGCGGGTGCAGCTTTCCCATGACCTCGCCCACCACGCGCGACGACTTCACGTGCGCGCGGTCGGGGCGCAGCCCCATGTCCGACATCATGTAGAGGATGCGGCGCTGCACCGGCTTGAGGCCGTCGCGCGCGTCCGGGAGGGCCCGCGAGTAGATGACGGAGTAGGCGTACTCGAGGAACGAGGCCTCCATCTCCGAGGCGACGTCGATGTCCACGACCTTCTCGTGGATCTCGCTCTCGTCGAGCGGCTGCGACGGCTTGCGCGCCATGGTTCGTGGGGCTCCTGAGTCTGGGGCTGACGGGACAGGCAAACGGTACCCCGCGCCGCCGACACTCCGGCGTCGCCTCGCTGGCACGGCGCTGACCTGGCCCGCGAGCATCCCGCGCGCATCCCGCGCGCATCCCGCGAGGTCACGGGCCGATGCATGTGCACTTTCCTCGTGTCACCTGGCACTATTCGGGTATGCCCGATATGCCGCTGGTCAGCAGGTCGACCACCACGCCGGGATGGCTGGTCCGGATCGGGCTCGCGTACGGCGTCGTCGGGCTCAGCGTGGTGCCCGTCCTGGTGCTCGGCGCTCTCGTGACCTGGTGGATGCAGTCCTGGCAGTGCGCCCAGCAGGAGTGGGGCTGCCTCGAGCAGGGCATCACCATGTGGGCCGGCCTGGCGGTGGTCGCCGCCGTGCTCCACGTGGTCATCGCGATGCGGGTCGGGCTCGGCGTGGTGCACGGCCTCGTGGTCGTCGCGGTCGCCGCGGTGTCGGCGAACGTCGCCCCGGCGCTCGGCGCGTGGCTCCTGCTCGCGGTGGGCCCGGCGGTCGCGGCCATCCTCACCGCCTCCGGCCCGAACCGCCGCCAGCGCCTGGTGCTCGTTGGCTTCGCCGTGATGCTGCTCGTGGGCATGGTGCTGGTGCGCTGAGTCCTGGGCGCCGAGTACTGGCCCGCCGCCCCGGTCGTTAGCCTTGGTCCCGTGGACCAGCCAGAACGGGCCGACCGACCGGTGGGCACGGTGCGCCTGCCGTACTCGACCGAGTACCCGGTCGAGTGGGAGGCCGACGTGGTGCTGCGCGACGGGTCCACCACCCACGTGCGCCCCATCCGGCCCGACGACGCCGACGCGCTCCAGCGCTTCCAGATGGCCCAGTCGGAGCGCTCCACTTACCTCAGGTTCTTCGCCGCGCTGCAGCGCATCCCGGACCGCCTGCTCACCCAGCTCGTCACGGTCGACCACGTGGGCCGGACGGCGCTGGTCGCGGTGCGGCCGGGGACCGACCACCCCGAGGACATCGTCGGCGTCGCCCGCTACGACGTGATCGACGACCATCCCGGGCGCCGCACCGCCGAGGTCGCGTTCAACATCGCGGACTCGCTCCAGGGCCAGGGCCTCGGCTCGGTCCTGCTGGAGCACATCGCCGCCGCGGCGCGCGAGCGGGGCGTGCACCGGTTCATCGCCGAGGTGCTGCCCCAGAACCGGGCGATGCTCGGCGTGTTCCGGGAGGCGGGCTACGCCGTCGAGCAGCACCTGGACGACGGCGTCGTTGCCGTCTCCGTTGACCTCGACCCCACCGACCGGTCCCGCGAGGTCATGGCCGACCGCGAGCACCGCACCGAGGCCCGCTCCATGCAGGGGCTGCTCTCGGCGAAGCGGGTGCTCCTGGTCGGCCCGGCGCACGGGGGCACCGTCGACGAGCTCCTCGCCGCGCGCATCCGGGACGCCCACGCGGCCGACCCCGGCGACACCGAGCTCCTGGTGCTCGGCGACGACGTGACCTGGGCGGACCTCGGCTCGGGTGGGTCCGCCGGCCCAGGTGGGTCGGCGGGCGGGTCCGGCACCCCGGACGGCATCGACCTAGCGGTCATCGCCGCCCCGCCGGACGAGGTGATAGACGCGGTCCGCCGCCTGCGCGGCACAGGCGCCCGCGGCGTCGTCGTGCTGTCGGCGGGCTGGGCGGAGGCGGGGCCCGACGGCGTCGCCCGCCGCCGCGAGCTGCTGCGCACCGCTCACACCGAGGGCATGCGGGTGGTCGGCCCGGCGAGCTACGGCCTGCTCACGAACGTCCCTGGCGCGCGGCTGCGCGCGAGCCTCGCCCTGACGGCCCCGCGGCCGGGGCGGGTCGGCCTGTTCAGCCAGAGCGCGCCCGCCGCCGTCACGACGGCCGCCACCGTGACGCGCCGCGGCCTGGGCCTGTCCACGCTGGTCTCGGCGGGACACCGGGCGGACGTGTCGGGCAACGACGTCATGCAGTACTGGCAGGACGACCCGCACACCGACGTCGTCTGCCTGTACCTCGAGACGCTCGGCAACCCCCGCAAGTTCTCGCGCATCGCCCGGCGCCTCGCGCTCGTCAAGCCCGTGGTCGTGGTCGTGGCGGGCCGCCACGGCAGCGTGGTGCCGCCCGGGCACACGGTGCGCGCCACGCGCGCGCCCCGGCGCATGCTCGACGAGGTGCTGCGGCAGTCCGGCGTGATCCGGGCGGAGAACACGCACCAGCTCATGGACGTCGCGCAGGTGCTGGCGCACCAGCCGCTCCCGGCGGGCGGCCGGGTAGGGATCCTCGCCAGCTCGCCGTCGCTGGCGGCGCTCGTGGCCGACGCCGTCGCCGCGGCCGGCCTGACCGTCGTCGGGCCGCCGGAGCCGCTGTCCGCGGGAGCGCCCGACGAGGAGATCGCCGCCGCCGTCGACGCCCTCTACGCGCCCGGCGCGTGCGACGCCGTCGTGGTGGTCTCCGTGCCCGTCGTGCTGCCGCGCACCGACGCGATAGCCCGCGCCGTGGCCGACGCCGCGGCCCGCACCGGCCGCACCACAGTGGTCAGCGCGGTCGGCCTGCACGGCATGCCCGACGAGCTCGCGTCCGGCGAGACCCGCATCCCCGCCTTCTCCACCCCCGAGGACGCCGTCTGGGCGCTCGGGGAGGTGGTGCGCTACGCGCAGTGGCGCACGCAGGACCACGGAACGCCGGTCCGCCCCGCCCTGCGGGAGGGCGTGTCCGACGGCGTCGCGCGCACCCAGGCGCGCCGGCTCGTCGAGTCGCTGCTCGGGGAGCAGGCCGGCGACGAGCGACCGGGCGACGGCGTCCTGCTGGACCAGGCCGCGGCCAGAGAGCTGCTGGCCTGCTACGGCCTGACCCTGTGGGGGTCCCGGAGCGTGCGCACCGCGGACGAGGCGGTGGCCGCCGCCGAGGAGCTGGGCTGGCCGGTCGCGCTCAAGATCGCCGCGCCGGCCCTGCGGCACCGGGCCGACCTGGGCGGCGTCCGGCTCGACATCGCCGACGCCGAGGACCTGCGGGAGGACGCCGAGCGGATGCTCGCCTCGGCGTCGTCCCTCCTGCCCGCGCCCGACCCGGTGCTGGAGGTGCAGGCGATGGCCCCCACCGGCGTGGCGTGCGTGGTGCGGTCGGTCGAGGACGAGCTGTTCGGGCCGGTGGTGTCGTTCGGGCTGGCGGGCGACGCCGTCGACCTGCTCGACGACGTGACCCACGGCGTGCCGCCGCTGACCGACGTCGACGTCGCGCGCATGGTGCGCGGCGTACGCGCCGCACCCCGGCTGTTCGGGTACCAGGGCGCGCCCGCCGCCGACGTCGAGGCGCTGGAGGACGTGCTGGCCCGCGTGTCGGTCATGGCGGAGGACCTGCCGGAGCTCGCGTCCCTCGAGCTGTACCCCGTCGCGGTCGCGGAGCAGGGCGCCTCGGTGCTGCACGCGACGATCCGGCTGCGGCCTGCGGAACGCCGGACGGACGCGCCGCGCAGGGCGCTGCCGGGCTAACGTCGAGCGCCCCTCTCGTGGGATGATTCCCCCTGTGCCCCATGCCCCTACCGATGCCCGTGATGACCTGACCGCCCACCTGCACCGGGCCGGCTACTACCCCGAGCTCGTCGCGGACGTGCTCGACGTTGCGCTCGCCGACGAGCAGGTGGTGGCCCACCTGGTCCAGGCCGAGACCACCTTCGACTCGGAGGTGCGCCGGCACCTCACGGTCCTGGTGCTGACGCCGACCCGCCTGGTCACCGCGCACGTGGACGACCACTCGGGGGAGGACCCGGCCCGGCCGGGCTCGGCGTCGGCCACCACTGAGGTGGTGCCGGTGCGCGAGATCCGGTCCGTTGCGCTCACGCACATCATCGCGGACCCGGAGCGGTACCCGCGACGCGCGGCGACGCGCGAGGTCACGCTCGCGGTGGGCTGGGGCGCGGTGTCCCGCGTCGACCTGGAGCCCGCCTCCTGCGTGGACCCGAACTGCACGGCGGACCACGGCCTGACCGGCCAGGTGACGCCCGACGACGTGGTGGTGCGGGTCTCCGGCGAGGCCGAGGGTGACGCCGCGGTCCGTGCCGCCGTCGACTTCGCCCGCGCCCTGTCGCGGGCCACGACTGCGTGACCGCACCGGACCTCCCCGACGGCCTGGTCGCGCCGTCCTACGACACCACCAGCCTGGCCGCGGTGCTGCCCGCCGCGGCGGGCGCCATGGGCCACGAGCTCAGCACGAGCACCGGCCTCACCGCGGCCGGCTGCCGCGCGGCCCTCGGCCTGCCCGACGCCGACCGCGTGGTCGTCGTCCTGGTGGACGGGCTCGGGATCCGCAACCTCGCCGAGCGCGGGGGACACGCGCCGTTCCTCCGCGGGCTCCTGCGGGAGCGGGGCGCGGACGCCGCCACGCTGACCTCCAGCTTTCCGTCCACCACGGCCGCTGGCCTGAGCATCCTCGGCACGGGCACGGCCCCCGGCCGCACGGGCATGCTCGGCTACACCCAGCGCAACCCGGCGACGGGCCGCCTGGCCGCCGTGGTGCAGTGGAAGGACCTCGGCGACCCCGCCGACGTGCAGCGCGAGCCCACCGTCTTCGAGGCGCTCGTCGCGGCAGGCGCGCGGGTCACGGCGCCCGGCCCGCGGAAGTTCGCCGGGTCCGGCATGACGCAGGCCGCGCTGCGCGGCCCGGCCTACGTCGCCGCCGAGACGTTCGAGCAGCGCGTGGACGCCACCGTCGCGGCGCTGCGGGCGCCGGGCGGCGGGCAGCGCCTGGTCTACCTGTACCAGGGCGACGTCGACAAGATCGGCCACGGCCACGGCTGGGACTCCTGGCAGTGGGGCGACGCGCTGGAGTCCACCGATCGCGAGCTGCAGCGCCTGCTGCGCAGCGTCCCGCGCGGCACGCTGGTGCTGGTCACGGCTGACCACGGTCAGATCAAGGCCGACCTGACGACGCAGTGGGACGTCGCCGCCGACCCCGCGCTGCGCCCCGGCGTGGCGATGGTCGGCGGGGAGCCGCGCGCCGCGCACGTCTACACCGAGCCGGGCACGGACCCGGCCGACGTCGCCCGGCGGTGGGCCGAGCGGCTGGGTGACCACGCCGTCGTCGTGCTGCGGGAGCGGGCAGTCGCGGACGGCTGGTTCGGGCCCGTCGCCGAGCACGTGCTGCCCTCGATCGGGGACGTGGTGGTGGCGATGACCGGGGCCGCCACCGTCGTCGACTCACGGGTGCACTCCGCGGCGGCCCGGGCCCTGCCCGGCGTGCACGGCTCCCTGACCCCGCACGAGATGCTCGTTCCGCTGCTGACCGCCGTCGCGTAAGGAGCCTCCCGTGGCCGAGCTCGTCTTCTTCTCCGGGACCATGGACTCCGGAAAGTCCACCCTCGCCCTCCAGACCGACCATAACTACCGCGCCCGCGGCCGCGAAGGGCTCATCTTCAGCCGCGGCGACCGGGCGGGCCCTGCCCGGGTGTCCAGCCGGCTGGGGCTCGAGGTGGCGGCCCTCGACGTGACGGACGGCACCGACTTCTGGGCCGAGATCAGCGGCCGGCGCGCGGGCGGCGAGGCCGTCGACTATCTCGTGTGCGACGAGGCGCAGTTCTACTCGCCCGCGCAGGTCGAGCAGCTCGCCCGCCTGGTCGACGAGATGGAGATCGACATCTTCGCGTTCGGCATCACCACCGACTTCCGCACCCGGCTCTTCCCCGGTTCGGCCCGCCTCATCGAGCTCGCCGACCGCATCGAGGTGCTCCAGGTGCAGTCGCTGTGCTGGTGCGGCGCGCGCGCCACACACAACGCGCGCACCGTCGACGGCGTCATGGTCACCGAGGGCGAGCAGGTGGTGATCGGCGACGTCGGCCTCGCGGAGGTCGCGTACGAGGTGCTGTGCCGCCGCCACCACATGCGCCGCATGACGGCGCTCACCGCGCGCCGCCGGTCGGCCGACGAGTCCCTCTGGGGCTAGACCTCCGGACGCGAGCCGAACACGATCTCGTCCCAGCTCGGCACCTGCGCGCGCGACTTGCGGCCGCGCTTCGCCGCGGGCCGCTTGGCGGCCGCCGCCTCGGCCGGCGCCTTCTCCGGTTCCGGCTTCGGCTCGGCCTTCGGGGCGGGCTCGGGCTCCGGTTCCGGCTTCTGCCCCTTGTCCGCCGCCGGGGCCGACGCCGACCCCGGGGCCGGGATCTCCCACTGGCTCGGCGCCTCCCACTCCAGGTCGGCGGGGGAGTCCGGCACCTTTACCGATGGCATCTTCGGGCGCGACCCGTTACGCCGCGCACCGATGTCGACGACGGCGGCGGGCTCGGCGGGACGGTCCTCGGGCTCCGGCTCCTTGGCGGGCTCCGGCCAGGGAGGGCGCTCGTCGGCCCCGTCCAGCTCGTCGAGCTCCATCAGGTCCGGCAGCTCGGCGTCCGGCGTCGTGCGGCGCGAGGGCCGCTGGCCGCGCCGCTCGGACAGGTTGTCGAGCAGCAGGTCGGTGTCGTCGGGCTCGGGCGGTGCGGGCCGGGACGAGCGCTGGTTGCTCCGCTGCGACGGCAGGGCGGACACCCCGGCGAGGGTGGGGCCGCCGTCGTCCTCCGGGAGGCCGAGCCAGCGGGCCTCGTCGTCGAGCGCCGTCACGAAGCCGCCGCGCGGCTCGAGGGACCAGCGGGCGATGCGGGGCCGCTCGGCGGCCGTGAACTCGACCTGCACTATCCACGGGTGGCTGCCCTGCCGGGTGGCGGTCCACGTGGCGTCGTCGGGCCGCACGCCGCGCGAGCGCAGCCGCTCGTCGGCGACGTCGCCGAGGGTGGTGGCGCCGTCGTCGTCCGTCAGGACGGCCTTGGCGCGCACCCGCGAGACCGCGTGCTCCCGCTCGGAGATGACGGGGTACTCGAAGCGCCGCACGTGCTCGATCGGCAGGCCCGACGCCTCGGCGAGGGCCTCGCACGTCTCGCCAGCCCGCAGGCGCTCCTGGATCTCGCGGGGGCGTAGCGCCGACGCCTCCTGGGCGCGGATCGACTCCATCCGGGGGCGGTCGCCACGGATGGCGGCACGCAGGGCATCGGTGATGGGCAGGGTGCTCTGGGCGCCGTCGCGCGCAGCAAGGACGAGTCGTTCACCGTCCTCGTGCAGCCGTACCAGCTCCAGCTCGTCCATGCCAGTCCTCCCGGGGTAGTCCTGTGGGCCGAGCCTGCCACCGCGCGGCGGCAGCATGGCGCAGGCGCGTCGGTGTGCCGCCGGATCGTAGCCCGTGGGCGGTTGCGGCAGGATGGGCGCGTGATCTCACCCGCAACGCCCGAGCTGCCCGACGGCGTCACCGTCACCGCCCTCCGCGATCTCGCCGTCCGCCTGGCCACGGCCGCCGGCGCACTGGTGCGTGAGGGCAGACCGGAGCGGGTGGTGGTCGCCGCCACCAAGTCGAGCGAGGTGGACCCCGTGACGGTCATGGACCGCGCCTCGGAGGACCTGCTGCGCGAGATGATCGCCGCCGAGCGCCCCGACGACGCGATCCTCGGCGAGGAGGGTGACGACGTACCCGGCACCAGCGGCCTGACCTGGGTCCTGGACCCGATCGACGGCACCGTGAACTACCTGTACGGCGTCGCGTCCTGGGCCGTGTCCGTGGCTGTGGTGGCCGGCCCGCCGGACCCCGCCTCGTGGACCGTGGTGGCCGGGTGCGTGCACAGCATCGCCGACGGGCGCACCTGGTCGGCCGGGCTCGGCGAGGGCGCCACCCGGGACGGCGTGCCGGTCCGCGTGGGTGCCCCCGCGTCCCTCGGCACCTCCCTGGTGGGCACTGGCTTCGGGTACGACGCCGGCCGCCGCGCCGAGCAGGCCCAGGTGCTGACCCAGGTGCTGCCCAGGATCCGGGACATCCGGCGGCTCGGCTCCGCGGCGATCGACCTGTGCCTGCTCGCGGACGGCTCGCTCGACCTGTACTACGAGCGGGGCCTCAACCCGTGGGACATGGCGGCGGGCGCGATAGTGGCCACCGAGGCGGGCGCCGTGGTGACCGGTCTGCGCGGCGCGCCGGCCGGCAACGCCATGACGGTCGCTGGCCCGCCCGACCTCGTCGCGCAGCTCGCCGAGATCCTCGAGGCGGCGGGCGCCGACGGCGCGAGCTCCCCCGGACACGGGTGATCTTTTTCTGACACGCCGTGGGGGGAGTCATCTCCGCCCATCCCGGTCCAAGGCCGATCAACGGGGTGTCGTTGCAGGTCAGAGCATAGGTGACGGGGGTTACACGGGCAGATGTAGCGCGCCTGACAGAAATGGTGCACAATCCGTGGGCCGACTCGGGAACAAAACCGGGGCCGTGTGCATTATCTGCGCGTACACCCGCAACGGACGCCGTTCGACGGCGCTTGCGGTGACCCGGCCGGGGCGGCGTCGAACCCCCGGACCTCCCGAAACCTTCCGGCGCGACCACCTACCCGACGGAGAACACCACATGGCAACTGACTACGACGCCCCGCGTAAGAACGATGAGGATGTCGAGCAGGACTCGATCCAGGAGCTGCAGGCACGTCGTTCTGACAAGTCCTCGGGCGTTGTGGACGAGGACGAGACAGAAGCGGCCGAGGGCTTCGAGCTCCCGGGTGCTGACCTGTCCGGCGAGGAGCTCGCAGTACGTGTGCTGCCGCGACAGGCGGACGAGTTCACGTGTTCGAGCTGCTTCCTGGTGCACCACCGCAGCCAGCTGGCCTACGAGAAGGCCGGCCAGATGATCTGCACGGAGTGCGCCGCCTGATCCACCAGGCCTTCGGCACCGACGACACGACCGGGCTGTCATGCAAGTGCGTGGCAGCCTTCGTCGTGTCCCAGCCCGTCAGGTCTCAGCCCGTCAGGGCCTGCACCAGCAGCTCTGGCCGGCGCGTGGAGACGAGCCAGTAGGGGGTGGGGTCGGCCGGGTCGTCGAGCGCGACCCGCACCCCGGTCCTGGCCCAGGCGCGCAGGCACACGTACGCGCGCGCATCGAGGCCCGGGCCCAGCTCGTGCCGCATGGCGGCGACGTCGAGCGGCTCCGCGGCGCCGAGCAGCGCGACCGGGATCCGGGCGCTCCCGGCGCGCAGGACGCCGTCGGACACCTCCACGACGGGGGAGGTCGCCGCCAGAGCGACAGCCGATCCCACGCACACCAGCAGCCCGACGGCGACCGCCGTCGCCGCGTGCACCGGCCACAGCGCGATCGCCGCGATGGCGCCCAGACCGACCGTGCCGAGCCAGCCACCGGGACCAGGCAGGAGACGCTCGTGGAAGGTGAGGGTGGTCGCCGTCATGGGGACATCATCCCAGCCGTGAGCACCGCCCGAGCGCACTCCCCGGCACTCTTGCGGCGGCATGCGCCGAGGTGGCGTACTCTTCCGGCGTGCCCACCCCTGTGCCGACCGACGACGGGAGCACGGTCGACGTGCTCATCCGCCTCCTCGACGACGTTCCCGTCCCCTCCTACGCGCATCCCGGCGACGCCGGTGCCGACCTGGTGACCACGGTCGACCTCGAGATCCCGCCGCAGGGCCGGGTGACGGTGCCCACGGGAGTGTCGATAGCGCTGCCGGACGGCTACGCGGCGTTCGTGCACCCGCGGTCGGGCCTGGCCGCGAAGCACGGCGTCACCATCGTGAACGCGCCCGGCACGGTGGACGCCGGCTACCGCGGCGAGATCAAGGTCACGCTGCTCAACACCGACGTCACCGAGGCCGTGAAGCTGGTCCGTGGCGACCGCGTGGCGCAGCTCGTGATCCAGAAGGTCGAGCGGGCGCGGTTCCTGACCGCCGAGACGCTCCCCGGATCGCACCGGGGCGACGGCGGCTTCGGTTCCAGCGGCGGTTTCGCCGGGCGCTGAGCGCCTCGCACGAAGGCTGTCCCGACTACCGTCCCAACTCCGCCCCGGACGGGTCTAGGCTGTAAGTAACGAGCGGATAACGCTGCCCTGCGAAGCAATCGCGGGCGGACGAACAACGAAGGAGCGTGGCTGTGGGTCTGTTCAGCCGACGAGGCACGGCCAATGAGCCCGCCTCGGTGGAGTGGGCGTCGGTGAAGGCCGAGCAGCAGAAGCGGCCGCACGGACCCTTCGACCGGTCGCAGGTGGACGAGATGGGCCCCCGGGTCGACCTCGGAGCGATCTGGCTGCCGGTGATGCCGGGCCTCGAGCTCCGCATGGAGATCGACAAGAAGACGCAGAAGGTGACCGGGGTGACGGCCGCGCTGGAGGGGTCGAACCTCCAGATCCAGGCCTTCGCCGCGCCGCGCACCGAGGGCATCTGGGACGAGATCCGGCACGAGATCGCGCAGTCGGTGAGCGGGCAGGGCGGGATCGTGGACGACGTGCCCGGCGTGTTCGGCCGCGAGCTGCTGGTCCGCATGCCCGTGACCGGCCCGGACGGGCAGTCCGGCCAGCGGCCCGCGCGGTTCGTCGGCGTCGACGGCCCGCGCTGGTTCATCCGTGGCGTGCTGGCGGGCAAGGCGGCGCTGGACGCCGAGTCGGCCAAGCCGCTGGAGTCCGTGTTCGCGAACATCGTCGTGGTGCGGGACCAGAGCCCGCGCCCGCCGCGCGACCTGCTGCCCCTGGCGCTGCCGAAGTCGGCGCGCAAGGACGGCGCTCAGCAGGCCTCGGCCGCGGACGGCCCGGCGGACGCCGTACCGCAGATGTCGGACTTCAACCCGCTGCGCCGCGGTCCCGAGATCACCCAGATCGGCTGACGAGGTGAACCACTGATGTCGCTGCGCTCGGCTCTCGCGTCCCGCATCGCGGCGACGCTGGCCTCCAACGAGCAGGTCGAGGACACCGAGGAACGCGCCGACGCCTCCCGCAACGTGGGCTGCTCGGCCGTCACGTCCCTGCCGGACCGCACCCGCGGCAAGGTCGCCGGCGTGCTGCGCTCGGTGGTGCTGCGCCCGCGCGAGGGTGTGCCCACCATGGAGGCGGAGCTCTTCGACGGCTCCGGCGCCCTGGACCTCGTGTGGCTCGGGCGGCGGACCATCGACGGCATCGAGCCGGGCCGCCGGATCCGCGTCGAGGGCATGGTGTGCGACGTCGACGGGCGTCGCACCATGTTCAACCCGCGCTACGAGCTGCGGCCGCGGCCGGGTGAATGACCCCCTCCGAGCACGGCACAATGGGCCCCATGAGCGAACCAGCACGTCCTGACGTGCCCCCGCAGTCCGCAGACACCCCCGCGCGCGGCATGCGTGCCCTCGCCGGCGAGGAGTTCTCCGCAGCTCAGGCCGTCGGCGGTGTGCGCGGCCTGGTGGAGGCGGTGCTACCCGGTCTGGTCTTCGTTGTCGCCTTCGTGATCTTCACGGACCTGACGATCCCGCTCATCGCGTCGGTGGTGGCCGCCCTGGTGCTCGTCGTGGCGCGTCTGGTGCAGCGCACGCCCGTCACGCAGGCGCTGGGCGGCCTGCTCGGCATCGCCATCGGCGTGGTGTGGGCGTGGACGTCGGGCGAGGCCGAGAACTACTACGCGGGCGGCCTGCTGCTCAACGCCGGGTACCTCGTGGTGCTGCTCGTCACGATCTTGGTGCGCCGTCCCGCCGTCGGCTACGTCGTCGAGGCGCTGCGCGCCGGCCTGACGCCCGACGCCGTGAAGGCCGAGGCCAACCGTGCCGACGGCGAGCCCTCGGTGCTCGCCGCGCTGACCGCCTGGCGGGACGACCCGGCGAAGATGCGGACCTACACGATCGCCACCTGGCTCTGGGTGGGGTTGTTCGCCCTGCGCCTCGCCGTGAAGACGCCGCTCTACTTCGCGGGCGACATAGCGTGGCTGGGCACCTTCCACCTCCTGCTGGGCGTGCCGCTCTGGGCGCTCGTGCTGTACCTGACCTGGTATGTCGTGCGGCGGCCGAAGGTCCAGGCGCAGGCCGGCTAGCCCTTCGGGACCAGCAGCTTCTGGAGCGCGTCCGTGTCGGCGTCCGCGCCGGCGACGAGCAGCAGCTCGTCGCCGGCCTCCAGGGTGTCGTCCGGGCTGGGCACCAGCGGGCGGCCGTCGCGCACGATGGTCGCGAGCGTGACCTCCGCCGGCCACACCACCTGGCCCACGCGGGTACCCGCGACCCGGGAGTCGGCGGGCAGCGTGAGCTCCAGGATGTCCGCGCCCGAGTGGCTGAAGCTGAAGATCTTCACGAGGTCGCCGACGGCGACGGCCTCCTCGACCATCGCGGTCATGATGCGCGGCGTCGAGACCGCGACGTCCACGCCCCAGGACTGGTCGAACATCCACTCGTTCTTCGGGTTGTTCACGCGCGCGACGGTGCGCGGCACCCCGAACTCCGTCTTGCCCAGCAGGGAGAAGACCAGGTTCACCTTGTCGTCGCCGGTGGCGCCGACGACGACGTCGGCCTGCTCCAGCTCGGAGGCCTCCAGCGCGGGGAGCTCGCAGGCGTCCGCGAGCACCCACTCCGCCTCGGGGACCTGCGAGACCCGCATGGCCGAGGCGTTCTTGTCGATCAGGGTGACCTCGTGGTCGTGGCTCAGCAGCTCCCGGGCGATCGAGCGGCCCACGGAGCCGGCCCCGGCGATGACTACGCGCATCAGTCCTCCTCGGCGGGTGGGGCGGCGGTGAGGATCCGCTCGACGTCGGCGGCGCTGTCGGCCGTCATGAGGAGGTGCAGCACGTCGTTCTCCTGGAGCACGATGTCGGGTGTGGGCAGGACCGCCGTCGTGTACCGGATGACGAACGCGACGCGCGCGCCCGTCGCGGCCTCGAGGCTGAGCACCGGCCGGCCCACCCAGCGCCGGTGGTAGTCGATCTGCGCCAGCCGGACCGTGCCCGACGGGTCGCGGTACTCGTCGGTGGAGCCCAGCGGCAGCATGCGGCGCAGCACCTGGTCCGCCGTCCAGCGCACGGTGGCGACCGTGGGGATGCCGAGGCGCTGGTAGATCTCGGCGCGGTGCGGGTCGTAGATGCGGGCGACGACGTTGTCCACGCCGTACGTCTCGCGCACCACCCTGGCGGACAGGATGTTGGAGTTGTCGCCGTCGGACACCGCGGCGAACGCGTACGCGTCCTCGATCCCCGCCTGGACCAGGGTGTCGCGGTCGAAGCCCACGCCGGTCACCTTCTTGCCGGAAAAGTCCGCGGGCAGGCGCCGGAACGCGTCCGGGTTCTGGTCGATGACGGCCACGGAGTGCCCGCGGCCCTCGATCTCCTGGGCGAGGCTGGAGCCCACACGGCCGCAGCCCATGATCACGAAGTGCACGGACGGAACGCTACCGCGCCGGATGGCCGGTGCGCTGCAGGGCATCCGCGGGCATAGGGTTTCCAACGTGTCGGACATCGTCGATGCGGCCAAACGACTCCTGGTCGGCCGCCCCATGCGCAGCGAGAGCCTGGGGCACACGCTGCTGCCCAAACGGATCGCCCTACCGGTCTTCGCCTCGGACGCCCTGTCGTCCGTGGCGTACGCGCCGGACGAGATCCTCCTGACTCTCTCGATCGCCGGTATAGCGGCCATGGCATTTTCGCCATGGGTCGGCCTCGTGGTGGTCGTGGTGCTGCTCATCGTGGTCGCGTCCTACCGCCAGAACGTGCACGCCTACCCGTCCGGCGGCGGCGACTACGAGGTCGCCACCACCAACCTGGGTCCGTCGGCGGGCATCGGCGTGGCGTCGGCGCTGCTCGTCGACTACGTGCTCACCGTGGCGGTGTCCATCTCGTCGGCGGCCCAGTACGCGTCCGCGGCCATCCCTGGGCTGCGCGGGCACGAGGTGGTCGCTGCGGTGATCGCCGTGGCGCTGCTCACCCTGGTCAACCTGCGCGGCGTCAAGGAGTCGGGCACCGCGTTCGCGATCCCGACGTACTGCTACATGGCGATCGTCGGGGCCCTGGTGGTCACCGGCGCGTTCCGCTTCTTCTCGGGAACCCTGCCGGAGGCCCAGAGCGCGGAGTTCGAGCTCTCCGCCGAGGCCGCGTTCGACCAGGGCCTCGTCGGCCTCGGGGGCGCGTTCCTGCTGGCCCGGGCGTTCGCGTCCGGCTGCGCCGCCCTGACCGGCGTCGAGGCCATCAGCAACGGGGTCCCCGCGTTCCGCAAGCCCAAGTCGCGCAACGCCGCGACCACGCTGCTGCTGCTCGGCACCATCTCCTCGACGATGATCATCTCGATCCTGCTGCTGGCGCAGGCCACGGGCGTCCGGTTCGCCGAGAACCCGCACGAGCAGCTCACGGTGGACGGGCAGCCGGTCTCCGACGACTACGTCCAGATCCCCGTGATCGGCCAGCTCGCCGAGGCCGTGTTCTCCGGCTTCCCGCCGGCCTTCTACGCGGTGTCCGCAGTGACGGGCCTCATCCTGGTGCTCGCCGCGAACACGGCGTTCAACGGGTTCCCCGTGCTGGGCTCGATCCTCGCGCGCGACGGCTACCTGCCGCGCCAGCTGCACACCCGCGGCGACCGGCTCGCGTTCTCGAACGGCATCGTCGCCCTCGCGGTCGCCGCGATCGTCCTGATCATCGCCTTCGACGCCCAGTCCACGCGCCTCATCCAGCTCTACATCGTGGGCGTGTTCGTGTCGTTCACGCTGTCCCAGCTCGGCATGCTGCGGCACTGGACGCGCGAGCTGCGCACCGAGCCCAACCCCGCGGTGCGCGGCCGCATGAAGCGCTCGCGGATGGTCAACGGCGTCGGGTTCGGGCTCACGGGCACCGTCCTGATCATCGTGCTGCTCACCAAGTTCACCCATGGTGCCTGGATCACGATCCTGGCCATGGGTGTGCTGTTCGTCCTCATGCGCGGGGTGCGCAAGCACTACGACCGGGTACGCGACGAGCTCGCGCTCGACGACGTCTCCGCCGCCCGCGCGCTGCCGAGCCGCGTGCACGCCGTCGTCCTGGTCTCCAAGGTGCACAAGCCGACCATGCGGGCCGTGGCCTACGCGCGGGCCGCGCGGCCCAACGTGCTCGAGGCCGTCACCGTGGGCGTGGACCGCGAGGACATCGAGCGGCTCACCGCCGAGTGGGAGGCCCTCGACCTGCCCGTGCCCCTGCGCATCCTCGACTCCCCGTTCCGCGAGATCACGCGGCCCGTGCTCAAGTACGTACGGTCCGTGCACCGCGAGTCGCCGCGCGACCTCGTGATCGTCTACATCCCGGAGTACGTGGTCGGCCACTGGTGGGAGCAGCTGCTGCACAACCAATCGGCACTGCGCCTCAAGGGCAGCCTGCTGTTCACGCCCGGCGTGGTGGTGGCGTCCGTGCCGTGGCAGCTCGCCTCGTCGCGGGGCCAGACCGGCCTCGAGGGGGACACCTTCCTGCGCGGCCGGCGGATGTAGGGCAACGCTCAGCATGGTCCCTGGCGACCGCTACGATCGCGCAATGACGACACCTCAACAGGGCCCTCAACAACAGGCGGCAATGCCGCTACACCCCCAGGTGTCGCAGAACCAGCATGCCCAGTACCTGCCAGTGCCGCCGACAGGCGCGGTGTCCTACGCACTTGGCTTCCTGGCTTTCATCGGCATCCCGTTCCTCTCGCTCCTGGTCGCGGGGATCGTCATGGCCGCCGTGTATCCGTCCGCGAAGAGGAAAGGCGGGCTCGCCGCGGAGAACGCGCGTCGTGCCGCCAACTGGGGAATCACAGCGTTCCTGATCGCCACCATCACCCTGGTCACACACTTCGTTCTTCTCTTCACCGCGACGGGCACGTCGCTCGGTGACGGCTTCTATCCGGTCGGCATCCCGATCACGATCTTCGCCGCGACGTTCGTCGTCCACCTGGTCGTGATCATCTGCGGTCTCGTCAAGGCGAACCGCCGCGAGGTGCTCCGCAACCCGCTCGCCATCCCCTTCATCCGGAGTGCACAGCCGACACAGAACGCTGCCTGAGCGGGTCGCCGGGCCAGGCGGTGGAAAGGGTGATGGCCGGGCAGGGGATACTGGGCGCATGCCCCGCAACCCCGACCGCCGCACCGCGCCCGCCGACCCCGAGCAGGGCGGCCGCCCGCGCCGTCGTCCGCAGCGTTCCCCGCGGCCCGGCCGGGCCCGCCGCGTGAGCGACGTCCCCGCGGCCGAGGTGGGGACCGAGGTCGAGCTGGAGGTCGGTCCCGTCGCGCACGGCGGCCACTGCGTGGCGCGCCTGGACGGCCGCGTCGTCTTCGTCCGCCACACCCTGCCGGGGGAGCGCGTTCGCGCCCGCGTCACCGAGGGCGGCCCCAGCTTCTGGCGGGCCGACGCCGTCGAGGTGCTCCAGGCCTCGCCCGACCGCGTCGAGCCCGCGTGGCCCGCCGCCGGGGCCGACGGCGTCGGCGGCGGCGAGCTGTCGCACGTCGCGCTGCCCGCCCAGCGGCGCTGGAAGACCGACGTGCTGGTCGAGCAGCTGCAGCGCCTGGCCCGGATCGACCCGGACTGGCTCGCCCGAGAAGTGACGGTCGAGGGTGTTCCCGGCGACGACGAGCGCCGTGGCCTGCACTACCGCACGCGCATCGACCTGGTAGCCGACGCCGACGGCCACGCCGGCATGCGCAAGCACCGCTCGCACGACGTGCTCGCGCTGAAGAAGATGCCGCTCGGCACCGCGGAGATCGCGGCGTTCGCGGTCGCCGAGGACGTGTTCACCCGCACGTGGGAGCCGGGCGCGCAGCTCGCGCTGGTGGCGCCCTCCGAGGGTGACCCGGTGCTGCTGGTCGACGGCGAGCCGTGGCGCCGCGGGAAGCCCGACACCCGGCCCAACGCGCGCCGCGCCGTGACCGAGACGGTGGCTGGACCGTGGGGCACGCACCGCTACCGCGTGGCCGCCGACGGGTTCTGGCAGGTGCACCGTGAGGCGCCGGCCGTGCTGACGGGCGCGGTGCTGGACGCTGTCGGGCCCGTCGAGGGCGCCACCGTGCTGGACCTGTACTCCGGCGCGGGGCTGTTCACGCTGCCGCTCGCGGACGCCGTCGGGCCCGACGGGCGGGTGGTCGCCGTGGAGGGCGACGCCCGGGCCGTGAAGGACGCGCGGCGCAACGCGCACGCGTTCGGGCAGGTCGACCTGCGCGAGGGCGCGGTGGACCGCGTGCTCGCGGACGACCCGGACGGCGCGGCCGACGTCGTGGTGCTGGACCCGCCGCGAACCGGCGCCGGGCGAGCCGTGGTGGACGCGATCGCCGCGCGTGCCCCGCGCCGCATCGTGTACGTGGCGTGCGACCCGGCGGCGCTCGCGCGCGACGTCGGCTACCTCGCGGGGCACGGCTATACGCTCACGGGCGTGCGCGGGTTCGACCTGTTCCCGCACACGCACCACCTGGAGGCCGTCGCGGTCCTGGACAGGCAGGTTCTTCCGGGCGCATAGGATGCGCAGCGTGAAGCGGTGGCTGATGAGCGGCGGGATCGTCGCGTCCGTGGTGGTGGCGCTCGTCGCCGCGGTGGTGGTCGGCATGATCGCCGGAGCCGGTGGCACCGCCGCCGGTGATACGAGCGGGGAGGCGAGCGGTTCGCCGAGCCCGACGGCGTCGCCGTCGGCGTCGGCGTCGGCGATGGTCCCTACGGTCACCGTCGAGAAGAAGCCTGTCGCGCTGTTCGTCGGCGACTCGTACACGGTGGGTCAGGGCTCGTCGGCGCCGGAGAAGCGGTGGAGCACGATAGTGGCCGACAAGATGGGCTGGGCCGAGCGCAACGAGGCGCAGGGCGGCACGGGCTACGTGAGCCGGAGCGTCACGATCCCGAAGCTGTCCTACGGCGAGCAGCTCCGGGCGGCGTCGAAGGAGGGCGTCGACGTCGTGGTGATCGCCGGCGGCCAGAACGACTTCGACGAGCTCGAGGAGGACCCGGAGCTGGTGTTCAGCGCCGTCGCGCGGGCCTTCAAGACTGCGCACCAGAAGTTCCCGGACGCGCGGATCATCGCCGTCGGGCCCTCCACGCCGTGGGAGATCGGGCTGGAGGCCCGTGCCCTCGACAGCGCGGTGCGGGCCGCGGCCGAGCAGCAGGGGGCGACGTACGTCTCGCTGATCGACCCCGACGTGGTGCTGGACCAGTACGTGCACGAGGACGGCATCCACGTCACGGACGAGGGCTACGCGGCGATCGCGCACCGGGTGATCTCGCAGATATCTTGACGTCAAGATAAATGCGATATGCTGGCTCCAGCAGCCCGGCCTAGGCTGGGTGAAGCCCCCTGGAACCCATGCGGCGGCTCCTTCGCGCGATGACCGCGCCTGTGAGAGCCGACGCACCGTCAGCCCCGCAGAAGGAGCCCGAGTGAGCACCGTGGACACGTTCGGATCGAAGGGAACGCTGGAGGTCTCCGGTAAGTCCTACGAGATCTTCCGGCTCAGTGCGGTCGAAGGCGTGGAGCGCCTCCCGTACTCGCTGAAGATCCTCGCCGAGAACCTCCTGCGCACCGAGGACGGCGCGAACATCACCGCCGACCACGTGCGTGCCCTCGCGTCCTGGGACCCGGACGCGCAGCCCGACACCGAGATCCAGTTCACGCCGGCGCGCGTGATCATGCAGGACTTCACCGGCGTGCCCTGCGTCGTCGACCTCGCCACGATGCGTGAGGCCGTTGCCGCGCTCGGCGGCGACGCGACCAAGGTCAACCCGCTGGCCCCCGCCGAGATGGTCATCGACCACTCCGTGCAGATCGACGTCGCCGGCCGCGCCGACGCGTTCCAGCGCAACGTCGAGTTCGAGTACCAGCGCAACCACGAGCGCTACCAGTTCCTGCGCTGGGGCCAGACGGCGTTCGACGACTTCAAGGTCGTCCCGCCGGGCACCGGCATCGTGCACCAGGTCAACATCGAGTACCTGGCTCGCACGGTGATGACGCGTGAGGTTGGTGGCGTCCTGCGGGCCTACCCCGACACCTGCGTCGGCACCGACTCGCACACCACCATGGTCAACGGCCTGGGCGTGCTGGGCTGGGGCGTCGGCGGCATCGAGGCCGAGGCCGCGATGCTCGGCCAGCCGGTCTCGATGCTCATCCCGCGGGTTGTCGGCTTCAAGCTGAGCGGCTCCATCCCCGCCGCCGTGACCGCCACCGACGTCGTGCTCACGATCACGCAGATGCTGCGCCAGCACGGCGTGGTCGGCAAGTTCGTCGAGTTCTACGGCGAGGGCGTGGCCCAGGTGCCGCTCGCGAACCGCGCCACCATCGGCAACATGTCGCCGGAGTTCGGCTCCACGGCCGCGATCTTCCCGATCGACTCGGTCACGGTCGACTACCTGCGCCTGACCGGCCGCTCCGAGGAGGCGCTCGCGCTGGTCGAGGCGTACGCCAAGGAGCAGGGCCTGTGGCTCGACGCCGACTCGCCGGAGCCGGTGTTCTCCGAGTACCTCGAGCTCGACCTGTCGACGGTCGTCCCCTCGATCGCCGGGCCGAAGCGCCCGCAGGACCGCATCGAGCTGACGAACGCGAAGTCGGCGTTCCTGCACGACCTGCCCAACTACGCCCCCGAGGTCGGGGCGGGCGCCGACGAGACCGGCGGCGAGTCGTTCCCCGCGTCGGACTCGCCGGCGCCGTCGACCAACGGTCGCAAGCACGTGCACGTCACGAACAGCGAGGGCAAGGAGTTCGAGCTGTTCCACGGCGCCGTCGCGATCGCCTCGATCACGTCCTGCACCAACACCTCGAACCCGTCGGTCATGATCGCCGCGGCGCTGCTCGCGAAGAACGCCGTGGAGAAGGGCCTCGTCTCCAAGCCGTGGGTCAAGACCTCCATGGCACCGGGCTCGCAGGTCGTGACCAACTACTACGAGAAGGCCGGCCTCTGGCCGTACCTCGAGAAGCTGGGCTTCCACCTGGTCGGCTACGGCTGCGCCACCTGCATCGGCAACTCCGGCCCGCTCGACGAGAAGGTCTCGGAGGCCGTCAACGAGCACGACCTGTCCGTCGTCTCGGTGCTGTCCGGCAACCGCAACTTCGAGGGCCGGATCAACCCGGACGTCAAGATGAACTACCTGGCGTCCCCGCCACTGGTCATCGCGTACGCGCTGGCCGGCACCATGGAGTTCGACTTCGAGCACGACCCGCTGGGTCGCGACGAGGACGGCAAGCCGGTGTTCCTCCGCGACATCTGGCCCAACCCGGACGAGGTCGAGAAGACGATCGCGTCCTCGATCGACCGCAAGATGTTCGAGTCGGACTACGCCGACGTCTTCAAGGGCGACGAGCGCTGGGCCGCCCTGGAGACCCCCGAGGGCGACACGTTCGCCTGGGACAGCGAGTCCACGTACGTGCGCAAGCCCCCGTACTTCGAGGGCATGGGCATGACGCCGGAGCCCGTCACCGACTTCTCCGGCGCCCGCGTGCTCGCCAAGCTCGGCGACTCGGTCACGACCGACCACATCAGCCCGGCCGGCTCCATCAAGCCGGACAGCCCGGCGGGCAAGTACCTCGCCGAGCACGGTGTGGGCCGCCGCGACTTCAACTCCTACGGCTCGCGCCGCGGTAACCACGAGGTCATGATCCGCGGCACGTTCGCGAACATCCGCCTGCGCAACCAGCTCCTGAACGACGTCGAGGGTGGCTTCACCTTCAACTTCGTGAAGAACGCCCAGGACACGATCTACGACGCCGCGCAGGACTACGCCGCGGCCGGCACCCCGCTCGTGGTGCTCGGCGGCAAGGAGTACGGCTCCGGCTCGTCGCGCGACTGGGCCGCCAAGGGCACCGCGCTGCTGGGCGTCAAGGCAGTCATCACCGAGAGCTTCGAGCGCATCCACCGCTCCAACCTCATCGGCATGGGCGTGCTGCCGCTGCAGTTCCCGGCCGGCCAGAACGCCGAGTCGCTGGGCCTGGACGGCACCGAGACCTTCGACGTCACCGGCGTGACCGCGCTGAACGAGGGCGTCACGCCCGAGACGGTCAAGGTCACCGCGACCAAGGCCGACGGCTCCAAGGTCGAGTTCGACGCCGTGGTCCGCATCGACACCCCGGGTGAGGCGGACTACTACCGCAACGGCGGCATCCTGCAGTACGTGCTGCGCTCGCTGGTCGCCTGACCGCTCGTCGTCCGACGACAAAGCTCGGGGCACCTTCCCTGTGGAAGGTGCCCCGAGCTTTGTCGTGTCCGCTACCGCCCGACGTCGGACCGCTTGGCCACGTTGATCAGCTTGACGCGCTTCGTCTCGGTGATGACGCCGTCCGCCCTCAGGCGGTCGGCGACCTGGGTCACATGGCTGACGAACGCGCTGTGGCTGACCCACGGCCCGTCCGCATCGATGAGGTCGGCGATGGTGCAGCCGTTACCCGTGTCGACGTTGGCCACCGTGCTGTCCAGGTTCCCCATGATCACCGTCGGGCGCTCGTCGGAGACGGGGCAGGCGTCGGTCCCCTCTCGTGAGACGGAGAACCTGAGCGTCCCCGTCCGGGTGACGTTCCCGGCGTTGTCGGTGGCCCGGTACTGCAGCGCGTGCGCGCCCGGGCCGGTGACCTCGATCGGGCCGGTGTACTCCCGGAAGATGAACGAGTCCAGCGCGTACTCGATGAACGCCACCCCCGACCCGTCGTCCCGGGCGTTGATCGTCACCGTCGCCGAGTCGATGTAGGCACCCTCGTCGTCCTGGTCACCGTCGACCTGCGCGGAGGCGATCGGCTGCGTCGTGTCCGGCGGGTCCGCCCCGCCGACGACCACCAGGTCCACCGTACCGGGCTGGGAGACGTTCCCGGCGTTGTCGGTGGCCCGGTAGGACACCGTGTGGGCGCCCGTGACGTCGACGACCACGGGGTCCGTGTAGGCCGCCCAGCCGGCGCCGTCCAGCCTGTACTCGACGCTCGCCACACCCGAGCCGGCGTCCTCCGCCAGGAGCGACACCGTGGCCGAGGCGACGTAGGCGCCGTCGGCGTCCTGCTCGCCCGTGACCTCGGCGGTGACCGACGGGGCCGTGGTGTCCTCGTCGGGCCGCTCGACGACGGTGAACGTCGCCGACCCCTCGGCGGAGGCGTTGCCTGCGTTGTCCGTGGCCCGGTAGGTCACGGTGTGCTCGCCCAGCGTGTCGACGACGACGGGGTCGGTGTAGGGCGCGTACCCGGCGCCGTCGAGCGCGTACTCGACGGTCGCCACGCCCGAGCCGGCGTCCTCCGCCGCGATGGTCACGGTCGCCGACCCGAGGTAGGCGCCGTCGGCGTCGAGGTCGCCGGACACCTGGGCGGACACGTCGGGGGCCGTCGTGTCCTCCCCGTCGCTGGGCACGACCACCAGGTGCACCATCCCGGGCTCCGAGACGTTGCCCGCGTTGTCGGTGGCGCGGTGCTCCAGCATGTACGTGCCCGGCTCGTCGAACACGACCGGTTCGGCGTAGGGGACGTACGCGCCGCCGTCGACCGAGTACTCGACGGATGCGACGCCCGAGTCGTCGTCCTCGGCCGCGAGACTCACCGTGGCCGAGCCGATGTAGGCGCCGTCGGCGTCCTGCTGGCCGGCGACGTCGGCCGTGACGACCGGGGCGGTGGTGTCCTCGCCACCGCCGTCGGTGACCACGAGCTCGCCCACCATCGTGCCGTGGCCCGGGATCGCGCAGAAGTACCGGTACGTGCCCGGCGTCAGGACGACGTCGGCCTCGTAGCGCCCGCCGTTGGAGTCCAGGGGGTTGGCCAGGATGTCCAGGGTGACGTCGTGGTTGTACCCCGGCGTGCTCGTGTCGAACGTCAGGGTGTGGCTCATGCCGATCGTGTTGCCGGTGGCCGTGCTGTTCTCGAACACGATCGTCGTGGCCCCTGCGGCCGCCGTGGCGGGCGCCGTGGCGTACGCGGTGACGCTGTTGTTCCCGGTCCAGGTGAGCACCTGGTCCGCTACCTGTTCCGCCGTCGGGTCCGCCGCCTGGGCGGCGGACCGGTCGGCGGGGGTCTCGCCCCGGTACTCCACGGCGGTGGCCGGTGCCAGCGGCAGCGCCACGAGGGCACTCACCGCGGCCCCCGCGAGGAGGCGGGACAGCTTCTGTCGGAACATGGGAGCCTCTCTCGTTCTCGCGGACATGGTCACAGGTCCCGCACCCGGATGTTGCGGAACTCCATGGCGTCCGCGTCGCTGTGGTTCTGCAGGCCCACGTACCCGCTGAGGAACTGCCGCAGGTCCGTCGGCGGGTCACCGGGGCGCGAGGACGCCTTGCCCGGCGAGTTCTCGAACTCGTTGATGACTACGCCGTTGCGGATGATCGTGTACTGCTGGCCGACCACCTGGATCTCGTAGTCGTTCCACTCACCCTTCGGTGTCACCCCGGCCTGCTCGAGGGTGTTCGGGTCGAAGTTGTAGATCGAGCCCGTCTTCTGCGGCTCGCCGGTCGGCCCGTCGTAGAGCTGGACCTCCTGGCCGCAGTAGATCGCCACCCAGGCTTCCTGGTCGGTCAGCTGACCGCACTCCGGCCGCTCGTCCCGCGGCACCCGCGGGTCGGGGAACCGGGTGAAGACGCCGCTGTTGGCGAACCTGCCCTCCGGGGCGGAGTCCTTGAACTGCAGCTTCAGCGAGAAGTCGCCGAGCTCCTCGCCCGGGTACCAGAGCATGCCCAGCCCGCCCTGGGCCAGGATCGACCCGTCGGGCAGGAGGTCGAAGTTCCCGCCCGGCGCCTGCCGCCAGCCGGCCAGCGACTGAGCAGTGCCGTCGAACAGCCAGCGGTACCCCGTGCTGCCCTCCGCCCCGATGCCGGACGCCTTCGCTGCCTGGACCAGCTTCGTCTGCGCCAGCTTCGTGATGACCTGGTCGGCCACGAGCTGCTTGGCCACCGCGGTCACGTGGTTGACGAACCGGCCGTTGGTGTCCCACTCGCCCTCGTCGTTGATCAGGTCGTTGATCGTGCAGCCGCCCAGGTCGACGCTCCGGACGCTGGTCTTGGTGGCACCGAGCCAGACGTTCCTCCGGTCGTCCGGGATGGTGCACGTCGTGGTGGCAGGCACCTCCACCTCTCTCGTCTCGCCGTCGGCGTAGGTCACCGTGAGCGTCGCGTCGTAGCTGCCCACGCGGATGTAGGTGTGCCGTGGGTTGGCCTCGGTCGACGTGCTCCCGTCCCCGAAGTCCCACTCGTAGGAGACACCGCCCGAGCGGTCACCGGTGAAGGCGACGGTGAGTGGGTCGCTCTGCACGCTGGCCCCGGAAGCGGCCGGCACCGGCGTAGCCGGACCGCCCGTGTACGTGATCCGGACGAGCTTCTGGCGGTCGGTCAGGGAGAAGAAGCCGCCGCCGTAGTCGAGCAGGTACAGCGCGCCGTCCGGACCGAACTTGGCGTCCATCCACTGGTCGACGTCGGTGTTCCCGCCGCCGCTCTGGATGATCTGGCGCAGGTCCTCGGCGAAGACCGGGGGACCGGCCTCCTCGACCGTCTCCGGGTTCACCGTCACGGCGATCCGGTTGTTGGAGTTGGACTGGTCCCCGATGAACCACTTGTTGTCCCAGTACGCCGGCCAGGCGACGCCGCTGGTGGTGTCGACGTCGGACCGGTGGTAGGTCGGGCCGTTCATGACCGCCTGACCGCCGCCCCGCAGGTACGGCTGGGTGTAGGTGGCCTCGTCGTCGACGTAGGAGGGGATGCCGTCCTCGCCCGCGGGGAAGACCGGGCCGCCGCCGCTCGGCGAGTACCAGATCATGTTGTCGCGGACCGGCGGAAGGTCGACCAGGCCGGTGTTGCGCGGCGAGGTGTTCTTCGGGTTGTCGCAGTCGTACCAGCCGGTCAGGACCGTCGCGTCCGTGTTGCTGCGGTCACGGTAGGGCTGATTGTTGCCCATGCAGTAGGGCCAGCCCTGGTTGCCCGCCGAGGTGATGATGGTGGCGGTCTCGTACTTGGCCGGGCCGAGCTCCGGGCTGGGCAGGCCCGCGTCCGGACCGACCCAGGCCGCCGTCAGCCAGTCGTTCTCCTTGTCGTAGGCCAGCCGCGAGATGTTGCGGACGCCCATGACGTAGATCTCCGGGAGGGTCTTGTCACCCGGGTCGTCCGCCTCGGGGAAGAGGTTGCCCTCGGGGATCGTGTACGTGCCGTCCGGCTCCGGGTGGATCCGCAGGATCTTGCCGTTCAGGTTGTTCGTGTTGCCGGCCGTGCGGCGCGCGTCCTGGAACGAGATGCCCGCGTACTCCTGGGTCCAGTTGTTGCCGGAGTAGCCGTCCGACCCGCCCGACGAGTTGTTGTCACCCGACCCGATGTAGAGGTTGCCGTCGTTGTCGAAGTCCATGCCGCCGCCCGCGTGGCAGCAGCTGTGGATCGGCGTCTCCCACTGCAGCAGGTCCTTGCGGGTGGACTGGTCGATCGCGTCGGCCTCGGCGTCGTAGGTGAAGCGCGACACCGTCCGCTGGCCGACGCGGCGCTCGCGGTCGATCGACTCGTGCGGCATCCAGTAGGCGTAGATCCAGCCGTTCTGCTCGAACTGGGGGTCGAGCGTGATCCCGAGCAGGCCCTCCTCGTTCTTGACCAGCTCGCTCCCGCTGCCACGGTTGCCCATGACGTCGAGGGTGGTCAGGAGGTTCGTCGACTCCGTGTCCGGGTCCCAGCGGTGGATCGTGCCGCAGCCCAGCCCGACGTTCGGGTCGTCCCAGGAGACGATCGGCCCGGAGGGGCAGGCGGCCTTGCCGACGTAGAAGACGCCGCCGTCGGGCGCGATCGTGAGCCCGTGCGGCTCGCCGATCTGGTCGAGCGTGCCCGCGGCGTTCTTCGCCGTCAGCCGCTCGGACTCGTAGTTCGCCGCGATGGTCGCCTGACAGTCGCCGCGGACCATGCCGGTGGACCAGAGCAGCCCGCCGAGCAGGTGGTCGCGGAACCCTTCCTCCGCGTAGCTCGCCGCGGTGCCGCCCATGCCGGTGTAGAACGACCGGCCGCCGTCGTAGTCACGGCACCAGGAGATCGGGTGGAACGGGCCGTTCGCGGCCTCGCCCGCGTCGTAGTCCCACTCCTGCACCTGCGCGACGGTGTGCACCTCGCCGATGGGGTTCGGCGACCAGTTGAGCCACCGGTCCGAGCGGGTCCAGTTCCGCGGGAGCCCCTCGTTGGCCGGGTGCTCGCGGTCGACGACGTTGACCGTCGCCTCGTTCACCGGGACCTCGGGGTCGGGCTCCTCCTCCCCGCTGCCGTCGAAGAGCTGGATCTCGGCGAGCTGGGTGAGGTCGTCGCCCGCGTTGGCCGTGATGTCGAAGCGGTAGTACGGGTAGGCGACGTCGTTCTCGATCTGGAAGTCGATCGTGGCGAACCGGTCGGGAAACTCCGCGCCGGCCCGCGTGTCCAGGTCGGTCCAGGTCTCGCCGTCCGCCGAGCCCTGCAGCGTCCAGTCCTGTGGGTCGCGGCCCGCGGAGTCGTTGGCCGAGGTGAGCGCGTACCGGGTCGCCGCCAGCGGCTCCTCGAGCTCCAGCTCGATCCACGCCGTCGGCTCGAACGCGAGCCACTTGGTGCCGGAGTCGCCGTCGATCAGGTTCGCGGCCACCTCGTTCGGCGGGTTCTCCGCGCTCGCGGTGGCGGTTACGACCGGCAGCGGGTCCGGCAGGTTGCCCGCCGGCCGGGTGCCGATCAGCCCGGTGAACCACTGCGAGCGGTCCTGCGCACGCGCGGCGTCGCGGACCCCGAGGAACCCGCCACCGCCCTGCACGTACGCCTTGAGCGCGTCCTCCTGCGCGTTGGTGAGCTCGACCCCCTCGGCCGACAGGAAGACCACGCCGCGGTAGCTCGCGAGGTTCTCGGCGGTGAAGGCCTGCGGGTCGGTGGCCGTGTGCACGGTGAAGCCGTGCTCGGCGCCGAGCTCGCGGATGGTCTTGCTGGCCAGCGTCACCGGGTCGGCCTGCTGGTCCGGTGCTCCGTGGAACACGAGTACGTTGACGTCCGCCGCGTCCTGGGGGGCGGCGTCGCCCGGTGCGGCGGCCACGGGGACGGTGGCCACCGGGGCGGCGTCGACGGTGGCGCTCCGCTGGGCCTGCGCCGGGACGGCCGTCATCCCGAAGACGAGGGTGGCGCCCATGGCTGCCGCGAGGGCGCCCCGTGCCGTCCTGCGCGAGGCGGCTGCCTCGCGGGTCGTGCCTCTTCCTGTCCGTTCCATCGCTGCTCCTTTGCGCGTGATCGGAGAATCGTGGCGGTCAGTGGCCGCTGTGGGCTGCTGCGCCGGTCTCGGTGCCGGTCTCAGTGCCTGTGTCGGTGGCGCTGCTGGTCGTGTGGCCGCCGTGCTCGTGGAATCGGTCGATCGCCTCCTGGGCGCCGTCGGGCATGCTGCCGTCGGCATTGCGCACCAGGAAGATGCCGGCCATGCCGCCGTCCGAGTGGAACTGGACGTGGCAGTGGTACATCCAGGCACCCGCGCCGACGGACTCGCCTGCCACCACCTGGAACCCGAACGAGGAGCCCGGGTTGAGGTCGCGGGTGTCGATCACCCGGGTGGGGTCGTCGGGGCCGGTCAGGTACCCCGTGCGGTTGTCGGCCCAGCGGTGGGCGTGCAGATGGAACGTGTGGAGCTGGTCCCCGTGCCCGATCGCGATGAACTCGACCTTCTCGCCCTTGTTCGCCTCGAGCATCGGGGTGTCGGGCGCCGACTTGTTGTTGATGGTCATGTCGTTGAACACGACGGTGTACTGGCGGTCGGGCACGCGGTCGCCCTCGCGCCGCACCACGAGGCCGCCGTAGAGGCCCGCGCGCAGCCCGGCGGTGCCGTGCTCCCCGCCCATCGCGTGGTCGTGGTAGTGCCAGTAGCCCGCGGAGCCCGCCATCCAGGTGCCGTCGGCGCGCTGCTTCTGCTTGTGGCTCCTCCAGACGTAGGTGCGGGTCTCGCCGGGCTCGTTGAACGAGTCGTTGAAGGGGCTGCCGTCCGAGTCGGTCGCGTAGTCCACGCCGTGCGGGTGGATCGACAGGCGCTTGTCGGTGTTGTTCACCAGCTCGACCTGGAGGGTGTCGCCCTCCCACATCTCCAGCACGGGACCGGGGATGGTCGCCTTGCCGGGGGTGAGGCCGTAGCCGTAGAGGCCGCCGGGCAGCGCCTCCGCGTACACGGTGATGTGCCGGGTGGTGGCCAGCGGCCGGACCGCCGACGACACGGCGGCGGCCGAGTCGGAGCCGAGCGCCAGCGCCGCCGTCGGCGCCATGAGCCCGGCGAGCGTGCCGGTCAGGATCGAGCGGCGGGACACTCCGCTGCGCTGGGTTGTGGCGTCAGTGCTGTTCTCGGGCATGAGTCTCCGTTCGACACCATCGGGCAGGCGGTCGTGCCGTCCCGACGAGACAGAAGTGCGGGAGGGACTGGCTCAGGCGCGCGAAGCCGTCGGCGGCGGCGCCGTGAGTGACAGCGTTGTCACGGGGGTGGACCTCATCGTCGTTCCCTCGTGCGTCACGCGGCGGTCGGTGACGACTGCCGCGCCCCCGTGGCAGGACGTGCACCACCGGGTGACTTTTCGAACATAGGAGGACTTATGCCGAGTGTCAAGCAAAAGTTGGACAAAGACCGACAGGCTTCGTCTATACGACCAAGCAAAGATTGTGGTGCGTCACGCGAGCGCGACGAGCAGCCAGGCTGCCGACACGAGCAGGACCACCGCGGCCAGCAGCCCCGTCAGGGGGTGGGCGAACGCCGCCGTCGGACGGTGGGCGCGTGGGTGGGTGGTCATGCGGAGCACCCAGCCGAGCGGCCACGCCAGGACGGCGGCCAGGAGCCCGGCCAGCGCGCCGAGGTACAGGCCGGGCGCGTCGAGGGTGTTCGCGATGACCCCCACCTGGATCGCGGTGGAGAGCGCGACGACGGTCGGGATCAGGTGGAGTCGCGACTTGCCGGCGGTGACGCCCGGCTTGTCCTCGTCCTTGGCCGCCGCGACGGCCGCGCGGTACTTGCTCGCGACGAGCCCGGTGCACAGCCGTGTCAGGACGGCGTGGGCGACGAGCGCCGCGACGTAGATGCTCACGACGCGGCCGGTCACGACGGTGCCGTCGGGCCAGGCGTGCACGGTCGCCAGGGCGCCGAGCGCCGCGAGGGCGGTGCCCAGCACGATGCCCGCGCCGGGAACGAGCCGCGACCAGGGGCCGGAGTGCCGGACGGTCCAGGCGAACCATGGGATCGCCAGGACGCTGACCATCGTCGCCGCCAGGGTGCCGTCGCTCGTGTGCTCCATAGTCTTCCCCTCGACGAAACCGGTATAAACCGGACACGAGCGTACGGCGTTACCGCAGGTCAGGGAAGGTTTCTGGTATTCGGGTGGTGATGTCAGGCGGTGTTCACGCGGTGTTCACCGTGCAGGCGGCGATGTGCCCGGCGTCGCCGGCTACGCGGACGCCGGTGCCGCCAGGTGGTCCAGGATCCTGGACCGAACCGCGGGGTCGCCGAGGATCTTGTTGTGCCCCAGCCCGGTAGTCGTGAACAGCTCGCCCGACGTCGCGTGGGCCTCGTGGAGCTGCTCGGACAGGAGGTGTGGGTTGATCGGGTCCCCGGTGTCGTGTACCCAGAGGGTGGGGACCGACGTCGGCACGGTGCGCGTCAACAGGTCGAACCGCTCGTAGACGTCGGGGTGGCCAGGCAGGCCGTATCGCTGGGCGGCTGTCGCGAAGCGGTCGCGCAGGTCCCAGGGGAGTCCCGCCGTGCGGACGAACCAGTCGGTGGCGGCGCGGACCGACGTGAGGCCGGAGATCGCGGTGAACCGCTCTGCCTTGACGCCCTCGTGCAGGGCGATGCCCGCGGGGAGCACCCCGAGCGAGTGCCCGACGACCGCCGCCCAGGGCGCGTTCTCGGCGTCGGACAGCCGGCGGATGATCGCGAGGTCGTCGAGCCCGGTCCGGTGGCGCCCGCCGGAGGCGCCGTGCGCGGGCGCGTCGTAGGCGACGACCCGGAGGCCCGCGCCGGTGAGGTCCTCGACGATCCGGCCGAACGCCGACGCGCGAGAGCGCCAGCCGTGGACGAGCAGGACGGCGGGCGCTCCGGCCTCACCCCAGGTGTATGTGGTGACCGTGACGGTTCCTCCCGCGTCCCGGCCGCCGCGGAACGTGGGGTGGTGCGCGAGCGTGCCGCGGCGGGCGGAGTCGTGGACGGCCCGGTCCGCGGGCCGAACCGTCGCCGGCGCACCAGCTCGCCAGTAGGTGGCCGCGCCCAGGGTCAGGGCGAGCGGCGGGGCGGCGCGGCCGAGGACGCGGAACGAGGCACGGGCTGCGCGCTGGGTCTTGGACACGGGAACCTCCTGGGGGGCTAAACAATCTGTACGATCGTTCGCACACTATCTGATGTGCGAACGGTCGTACACTTTCTTTTGTGGACCAGCTGACCGACCTGCGCCGAGCCCGTGGCGACCGCACCCGCCGCGAGGTGCTGGACGGCGCCGTCCAGGACGCCTCGGTGCGCGGGCTGGACGCGCTCACGTTCGGAACGCTGGCGGCGTCGGCCCCCGTGAACAAGAGCGCGATCGCCGGGCTGTTCGGGTCCAAGGAGAAGCTGCAGCTCGCCGCCGTGGAGCGGGCCAGGGAGATCTACACCGAGCACGTGATCGTCCCGGCGCGGTCCGCGGAGCGAGGCCTGGCGCGGCTGTGGGCGCTGGTGCGGGCCTGGACCGAGTACTCGCGATCGCGGGTGTTCCGGGGCGGATGCTTCTTCCGCACCGTCGAAGTGGAGTTCGACATGCGCGAGGGTGCGGTGCACGACGCCGTCGTCGAGGCGCAGCGGTCCTGGGAGTCGTACCTGGTGCACCAGGCGCAGGTGGCGGTCGACACCGGCGAGCTGGCCCCGGACACCGACCCGCACCAGGTGGCGTTCGAGGTCGACGCGCTGCTGAGCGCCGCGAACGACCGCTCCCTGCTGCTCGGCGACGACGGCGTGTACGGGCGCACCCGGGAGGCGGTGCGGGCCCTGCTGGTGGCGCGGGGCGCGGACCCGGCAGTGCTGCGGTAGGGGCTGCTGCAGATAGGTCCCCGATTGTTTCAAGGTCGTATACATGTCGTAGTTACCCTCTGTTCATGGCGATGTCGCACGAAGTTCCCCACGGCACGCCCGAACAACCCGCTGCGGTCGTGCTCGCAACGACGCGCTGGGGCAGCGGGCCGGGCCGGGCGCTGCTGCTGCACGGCATCGTGTCCGCCGGCGCCACCTGGTGGCGGCTGGCCGAGACGCTCGCCGACGACGGCTACGAGGTGGTAGCCCCCGACCTGCGCGGGCACGGAGCCAGCCCGCGCGCCGACTCCTACCTGCTGGCCGACCACGTCGCCGACGTGCGGGCGCTGGGCACCGGCTGGGACCTCGTGGTCGGGCACAGCCTCGGCGGCCTGCTAGGTGCGCTCGCCGCCGACGCCGACCACGGGTTCACCCGCCGCCTCGTGCTGCTCGACCCCGCGCTCGACATCCGGGAGGACCGGTACACCGACGGCGCGGACGCCGAGATCGAGGAGGCGACGCACCCGCCGTCGGCCAGGGTGGTGCAGGGCGCGCACGCGGGCTGGGACCGGCGGGACGCCGCGGCCGTCGCCGCGGCCGCGAAGGCCGCCGACGCCGCGGCGGTAGCGCACACCCTGCGCGACAACGCGCCCTGGCGGCACGCGGACGTCGTCACGCGCCTCGTGGTCCCGACGCTCGTGCTGGGCGCCGACCCCGCCCGCGGCGCGCTGTTCCAGCCCCGGACCGGCGTCGAGCTCATGATCCGGAACCCGAGCGTGCGGGTGCGGGTAGTGGTGGGTGCAGGGCACGCGGTGCACCGCGACCGGCCGTCGGTGGTGGCCGCCGCCATCCGGTCGTTCCTCTGGTGAACCGAAGCCCTGCGAGGCGGGGTTAGGGTCGGTCGGTGAGCTCCTCCGCATCCGCACGCAAGCAGCTGGTCGCCCTCGCCGAACGAGGCTTCGAGGGGCCCTGGCGGCACGCGCGCGGTGACTTCTCGGACGACGTACGCCCGGCGTCCGTCCTCGTGCTGTTCGGCGTGCTGGACGACCTCGCCGCCGACCGCGACGACCACGACCTGGCAGTGCCCGCCGACCTCGACGTGCTGCTGCTGGCGCGCGCCGCGACGCTGCGCAGCCACGCCGGGCAGGTCGCCTTCCCCGGCGGCCGCGCCGACGACGGCGAGGACGCCGTCGCCGCGGCTCTGCGCGAGGCCGTCGAGGAGACCGGCCTGGACGCGTCCGGTGTGGAGGTGCTCGGCGCCTTCGGCGAGCTGCCCATGCCGGTCAGCAACCACGTGGTCACGCCGGTGCTCGGCTGGTGGGCCCGCCCCACCCCCGTGCGCGTGGTCGACGTCGCCGAGTCGGCGCACGTCTTCCGCGCCCCCGTCGCCGACCTGCTCGACCCCGCCAACCGCTTCACCACGGTGCTGCGGCGCGAGGGCCAGACCTGGCGCGGCCCCGGCTTCCACGTGCACGACGGCGCCGTGACGCACCTCGTGTGGGGGTTCACCGCCGGGATCCTCGACGCGATGTTCGACCAGCTCGGCTGGACCGAGGACTGGGACCGCGCCCGGGAGCTGGCGGTCACCCCCTGATGCCCGAAGACCTGAGGAGGACCCGATGACCGACGTGACCCGCGACGCGATCCGCGCCGCAGAGGCCCTGATCCGTCCCCACGTCCGGCACACCCCCGTGCTGGACGTCGACCTGGCGGACTTCGGCCGCCCCGCGCAGCCCGTCTCGCTCAAGCTCGAGTGCCTCCAGCACTCCGGCTCGTTCAAGGCACGCGGCGCGTTCACCAACCTCCTGACCCGCGACGTGCCCGACGCCGGCGTGGTCGCCGCCTCGGGCGGCAACCACGGGGCCGCCGTCGCCTACGCGGCGGCCCGGCTCGGGATCCCCGCGACGATCTTCGTGCCGAGCGTGACCTCCCCGGCCAAGGCCGACCGCATCCGCGGCTACGGCGCCAAGCTCGTCGTGGGCGGCGACCGGTACGCCGACGCGCTCGCCGCGAGCGAGGCGTTTGTCGCGGGCACGGGCGCCCTGGCCGTGCACGCCTACGACCAGCCCGAGACGCTGATCGGGCAGGGCACGCTCGGGCTCGAGATCGCCGAGGACCTGCCCGGCATCGACACGCTGCTCGTCGCCGTGGGCGGCGGCGGGCTCATCGGCGGCATCGCCGCCTGGTACCGCGGCGACATCAAGATCGTGGCGGTCGAGCCGGAGGGCTCGCCGACCCTGCACCGGGCGCTCGCGGCGGGAGAACCCGTGGACGCGCCGACGGAGGGCATCGCCGCCGACTCCCTGGCGCCCAAGCAGGTGGGGCAGCTCATGTTCCCGCTGGCCCAGCAGTTCGTCGCGCAGTCGGTGCTGGTTACCGACGACGCGATCGCGTCCGCCCAGCTGTCCCTCTGGGACGCGGCCCGCGTGGTGGCCGAGCCCGGTGGCGCGGCGGCGCTCGCCGCGCTGCTGTCCGGGACCTACGTCCCCGAACCGGGGGAGCGGGTCGCGGTGCTGGTGTGCGGGGCGAACACGACGGCCGTGAAGTTCTGATCGCCGCGCGGCCTCGTGCCCGTGCCGCTGGTCAGATGCTGACGAGCGGCGCGGCGTCCTCGGCGTCCTCCTCCTCGTCCTCGTCCGGGCCGGCGACCAGCAGGTCGATGTGCACGCCGAGGAGAGTCCCGTCAGCGGCATGCGTCGTGACGACGGGATAGAAGCCGTCGCCCCAGCCGGAGTGGCTCAGCACGACGTTCTCGCCGGCCCGGGCCAGCGGCATCGTCACGTTGGCGCATCCATCCAGGTAGTGGTCGGCGCTGTCCATGAGGTTGAACCACGAATCCGGCTCTCCTGAGTCGAAGACGTCGTCGTACCAGTTGTCGTCGCCGTCGCTGTCAGCCGCGGGCATGCAGGATGCGATCGCCTCGGCGTCCGCGAAGGCGACGGTTCCCGTGTCGACCCCCACGCCGTAGCACTCCTCGTCGCTCGGCGGCTCTCCGCCCTCCGGGGTCACGGGTCGCACCTCGGCGACCGGTCCGGCGTCGGACACGACGAGCGAGAGGTAGGCCTCGCGCGGATGGCTCCCGTCGTGGGCGTCCGAGACGTCCGCGACGGTCACGAATGCGGGGTAGGAGCCGGGCGGGACCTCGGTGACCAGGCCGTCGCCCAGGCTCACGAAGGGGTCGGACGCCTCGAGGCGTCCGGAGGGGACGTGCAGGACGCCGAGGGCGTGCACCGTCTGGGGGTGCTCCGTCCCGTCGGGCGTGCCGTCGAGCAGGGCGAAGAAGGGCTGGTCGTAGGTCATGCGAGGAAGGTAGCCGCCGTCACCGACACTCAGCCGAACAGCTGCTCCACCGCGTGCTCGCCGACGCCGACCATGATCGGGTGCGTGTCCGGGTAGGAGAAGCAGATCGCCGTGTACAGCAGGGCCCAGCCCTGAGCCCTGCGCCACATCCCGGCGTCCCAGCCGCGCCCGTCCCGCGCCTCCGCGTCCACGACCGCGCGGAAGCGCTCGCGGCCCTCGGCGTCGAACGTCAGCCACATCATGCCGAGGTCCGACGCCGGGTCGCCGCTGGTCACGTCCCCGAAGTCGATCACGGCGGAGAGCCGGCCGCCGTCGGCCACGAGGTTGGCCGGGTGCGGGTCGCCGTGCAGCCACACGGGGACGCCGTCGTACGCGGGCGCGTCGAGCGCCTCGGCCCACAGGGCACGGGCGCGCCTGTGGAGCCGTTCCGGCAGGAGCTGGAGTCGGTCCTCGAAGTCGGTCCGCTCCGTGACGGGGATCCCCCGGAACCGGTTCTCGGGCGCGTCATCAGGGGCCGGCTGGTGCAGCGCCACGAACACGCGGGCCAGGTGCCCGGCCCACGGGTTGCGCTCCGCGGCCGGGACGGTGGCCGCCGCGACGCCGTCGGCCCACCGGACGATGCCCCACGGCCACGGGTAGTCGAGCGCCGCGCTGGGCGCCCCGACCCGGACCGGGTCCGGGACGGGGACCGGCAGCCGCGGGGCGAGCAGGGGTAGCACAGCTTGCTCGTTGCGGATGAGCTGCGCCCCGAGCTCGCGCCGGGGCAGGCGCAGGGCGAGGTCGCCACCCAGCCGGAGCATCACGTTGTCCCAGCCGTTCGCCACCAGCTCCAGGGGCCGGCCGGCGAGGTCGGGATGCTGCTCGGCCAGGAGCGCCCGGGCGAGGTCGACGGTGACATCGAGGTCGGCGGCGACCACAGGAACTCCTTGCCTCGGGCCGGTACGGGGCCCTCACCTTACCGATCCGGTGAGCTGCCAGTCGGCAGCCCACCGCGTGAGGTCGGTACTCGGCACCGAGATCGGCACAGGCCCGTACCGATCTCGATGCCAGCTACCGACCTGTGCAGGAGAACTGCAGATCCAGCGGGGCAGCGCGATACTGGGCGGGTGGTGACCACCTGGACCGGCGGCGATCCCGACGCCTACCTCGACGCCGTGACGCCGGCTGTTCGGCGGCGGGACGCGCAGACCCTCCGCGAGCTCATGGAGCGGGTCACGGGCGAGGCCCCGCGCATGTTCGGGACGTCGGTCATCGGCTTCGGCGAGTACCACTACGAGTACCCGAGCGGCCATTCCGGGCACGCCGCCGCCGCGGGGTTCGCGCCCCGGAAGGCGGCCAGCACGGTGTACCTGCCCGACGGCGTCGGCGCGCACGCCGACCTGCTCGCGCGGCTCGGCCCGCACACCACCGGCGTCGGCTGCCTGTACCTGAAGGACCTCGACCAGGTGGACCTCGCGGTGCTCGAGGAGATCGTGCGCCGGTCGTGGGAGCGGGTCACCGACGGGACGTTCGGGCAGCGGGCCAGGGAGTCCGGCTCCTGACCGGTCCCGCTCACCCCCTGTTCATGTGCGCGCCATCGCGGCGGCGTCCCCGGTTTCGCCCGCCGGGTTAGCGTCCCGCGCGGGCGCCACTCCGGTGCCCGGGACGGGAAGAGGAGCACATGCGCACCAGCACGCGTCGCGGCGCCAGTCGCCGTGTCATGGCGGCAGCCGCCGTGGCCCTGGCGGTCGTGGCGGGTTCGGTCGTCACCACGGCCACCGCCATCGCCCAGCCGGACCACAGCCGCGCGAAGAACGTCATCTACCTGGTGGGCGACGGCATGGGCCGCACCCACGTGGACGCCGCGCGCCAGCGCTACTACGGCGCAGCGGGCAAGCTGGTCATGGAGACCCTGCCCACGGTCGGCCAGGTCACCACCTACGCGGTCCAGAAGACCTCGGGCCAGCCGGGCGAGGCGGACTTCGTTCCCGAGTACGTGACCGACTCGGCGTCGTCGGCCACCGCGTGGTCGTCCGGTGTGAAGACGTACAACGCCGCGCTCGGCGTCGACGCCAAGGGTGAGGTCGTGCCCACCCTCATGGAGCTCGCCAAGAAGGCCGGCTACCGCACCGGCAACGTCTCGACCGCGGAGATCACCGACGCCACGCCCGCCGGCCAGATGAGCCACGCGCTCGCGCGCGGCTGCCAGGGCCCGACCTACTCCGCCGCGGCCTGCCAGGACCTCGCCGTGACCGGCGAGGCGCTGCCGACCGACGACGTGCGCGTCACCCCGATCGCTGACCAGATCGCCCGCAACGGCACCGCCGACGTCGTGCTCGGCGGCGGCCTCGCCCGGTTCGACGCCGCCGACGAGGAGGCGCTCGCGGCGCAGGGCTACGAGGTGCTCGGCTCGCCCGCGGACCAGGCGGTCGCCACGCGCGACGACCTGGACGACGCCGACGGCCGCAAGGTGTTCGGCCTGTTCAACCGCGGCAACCTGACCATCGAGAAGTTCAAGCGGGAGAACCCGAACGCCGTCCAGGCGGCCGAGCCGTCCGTCGCCGAGATGACGAGCAAGGCGATCGACCTGCTCAGGAACAACAAGAAGGGCTTCTACCTGCAGGTCGAGGGCGCGCTGATCGACAAGCGCTCGCACGCCAACGACGCGGCGCAGACGCTCGAGGAGATGAAGGCGTTCGACGAGGCCGTGCGGGTCGCGCTGAACTTCGCCAAGAAGGACGGCAACACCACGGTGATCGTGACCGCGGACCACGAGTGCGCGGGCTTCAACATCATCGGCAAGGGCAGCTACACCAACGCCGAGGCCGTCACCCCGCCCGGGAACGTCGACGCGGGCAACACCGCGAACAACTCGGCGCCGAGCCGCGCGGCCTCCGGTGCGCTGGACGGGACCCGGTCCACCGGCCCGGTGAACGGCTCCGGATCCGGCAACTCCGGCAACTTCGCGCCGGCCACCTTCGCCACCCCGGACGACCCGGAGGGCGTCGAGGACGGCTCGCCGGAGGCGAGCCTCTGGCTGACGTACCTGTCGGGCAACCACACGGGTGCCGCCGTGCCGGTCTTCGCGTACGGCCCCGGCACGCGGGACCTCGCCGACACGGTGGACAACACCGACCTGTTCGACGTCGTCGGCCACGCCCTGCGCGTGGTCCGCTGACCGGGCCGGGATCATCGTGAGCGTCCGCGCCGTCGTGCTCTCCGTCGCCGCCCTGCTGGTCGCGGGCGCGGTCGGCGTGGGCGCCACCCTGCTGGTCCGCGGTGCCGGGCCGGGTGCCGAACAGGTACCCGACCCGGCGTCCGCGGCCCGTACCGCGTTCCCCGGCTTGACCGCCCCCACCGGCGACCCGGAGCTGCCCGGGCTCGCTACCGCGAGACCCCGGCCGGGCACCGTCGCGGTCGTCGAGGGGCCGTTCGACGACCGCCTCGACCTCAGCGGCCTGCGGCTCGCCGGCAACGGAGTGACCGGCACCGTCACGGTCACCAGCGACGTGAGCGAGCTGATCGAGCTGCAGGTCCTGGCCGGTTTCTACGACGCCGACGGCAAGCTCCTCGGCACCGGGCGGTTCACGCACCATGCCGGCGAGGAGGACCACGGCCACACCGGGCCGCCGTCGGAGGAGGAGTCCTTCGAGGTCGCGGTCCCCGATGACCTGGGTGGGACGGTGGCCGCGGCGGCCGTCGGCGTGCCGGTCCTGGTGAACGAGTAGCGCCGGAACCGGCCCGGGAACGTATCGCCTCCTCGTTGCGTTGAGCACCAGGCCCCGACAACAAGGAGACCCGGTGCAGCAACGCCAGATCGAGCAGAACCACGTCGACGCCCTGTACGCCCGGCTCGACGGCGAGGTGGCGCGCGTGCGCGCCGACCTCGACGACGCGGTTCGCGCCTCCTCGACCGACCCCGAGGAGGCGTACACCCGGGAGGTGCGCGTCGCGATGCTCAATCGTCGGGAGCGCACCCTGGGCGCTGCCGAGCACCACCTCTGCTTCGGCCGGATCGACGACGCCGACGGCCGCTCGCTGCACATCGGCCGCACCGGCCTGAGCGACGGCGACGACCAGCTGCTCGTCGACTGGCGCGCCGACGCCGCCCGCCCGTTCTACGCCGCCACCGCCGCCCACTCGCTGGGTCTGCGCCGCCGCAGGCACCTGCGCCTGGACGGGCGCAGGGTCGCATCGGTCAACGACGAGATCCTGGACGGCACGGAGCCGGGGCCGGACGACGTCGTCGGCGACGGGCCGCTCATGGAGGCGATCAGCGCCCGGCGCACGGGCCGCATGCGCGACGTCGTCTCCACGCTGCAGGCCGAGCAGGACGCGATCATCCGGTCCGCGCACCGCGGCGTCACCGTCGTGGAGGGCGGCCCCGGCACGGGCAAGACGGTGGTCGCCCTGCACCGCGCCGCCTACGTCCTGGCCGGCTTCGAGGAGGCGCGGGCCGACGGCGTGCTCGTGCTCGGCCCCAACTCACGCTTCCTCGACTACATCGCCGAGGTGCTGCCGTCCCTCGGCGAGAACGACGTGGCGATGAGCACCGCCGACCGCCTGGTCGCCGACGCCCTCGGCCTGGCCGAGGCCCTTCCCGCGGGCCACGACGTGCGCCGGGCCGCCGGCGACGTCCAGCTGGCCGGCGAGATGGCCGACATCGTGCGGCAGTACCAGGCACCCGACGGCACCCTGACCGTGCTGGTCGACGGTGATCCCGCCACCCTGGACGAGCACGCCCTCGCCGAGGCGCGCGCGACCGCCGGCGGCGCCGGGCTGCCGCACAACCAGGCCAGGGCGCTGTTCAAGGACCTCGTCGTGGACTTCGTGTCCGACGAGGTCCAGGCGCGTGCCCGCGTGTTCCTCGCCAAGCTGGACGAGGACATCGAGGTGCTCACCGGCGGCGTGAACGTCGACAAGGCGGCAGCGGGGGACCTGGCGCGACTGGGCTTCGCTCCCGACGAGGGCGGCGCCTTCGGGCACGCCGCCGCCGTGGCCGAGCTCGACCCGGGCGCGCTGCGGGCGGAGCTGGTCGAGGATCTCGCGCTGGAGCGGGCCGTCGAGTCCGCGTGGCCGCGTCTCGCGCCGGAGGACGTGGTGCTGGACCTGCTGGAGGCGCATCCGGAGCTCGCGCCCGACGGCGCCGGGCCCGACGGCGCCTGGGCTGACGGCACCCCGGCCTGGACCGCCGCCCACCTGCCGCTGCTCGACGAGGCCGAGCACCTGCTGAACGGCCCGCCCGTCCGGACGTACGGGCACGTCGTGGTGGACGAGGCGCAGGAGCTGACGCCGATGCAGTGGCGCTCGGTGCTGCGCCGCTGCCCGGGCCGCTCGATGACGGTGGTCGGCGACCTGGCGCAGGCCGGGCCGGCGACCGGCGCGGGATCCTGGGCCGACGCGCTGGGCAGCGACCTGGCCAAGCGCGCCGACGTCCGGACCCTTACCGTCTGCTACCGCACCACCGCCGAGGTCCTGGAGGTGGCGGCGCCGCTGCTCGCGGAGATCGCCCCGTACCAGGCGCCGAGCGTCGCGGTGCGGCACGGCGACGCGCCCCGACGGGTGGCGGCCGGACAGCGGTCCGGCGACCTGGTGTCCGCCGTCGTCGCCGAGGCGAGGACGGCGGCCGACGCCGACCCGGACGCCCTGGTCGCCGTCGTCGCCGCGGACTCCGCTGTGCCCGGTCTCGAGGAGGCCCTGGACGGGGCGGTCCGCGTGGTGCCGGTCTCCCAGGTCCGCGGCCTGGAGTTCGACGCAGTGGTGGTCGCCGATCCCGAGGGCATCCGGCACGCCCGGCCGGGCGGCGAGCGCGACCTCTACGTCGCGCTGACCCGCCCGACCAGCCGGCTGGTCATCGTCGAGGCGTGAGGGTGGTGCGCCCGCGTCACCCCTTGCGGCGGACGGAAGCGTCCCGGGCGAGCACGGCGATCGCCTCCGGTGTCCCGATCGTGACGAGGCGGCGCCCGGCCCAGAGCGTGTTGTCGGGTGAGGGGTAGGACTCGAAGCGCTCGGGCCGGTCGGCCGCAAACCCCAGCAGGCGGAGCTGGTGTCGCGACCCGACCGTCTCTGTGCGCTGCCTCTCCAACGCCGAGCCGGGTTCGATCACGACCTCGGCCACGACGAGCACCTTCTTCCCGTACGGAACGACGTCCAGCGGTGTCGCGCCGAGGACCGCGGTCGCGAACATCGCGTAGGTCATGTCCGATGCGTTGTGCGCGTTGGCGATGTGCTCGAGCTGCTTGAGATCGGTCTTGCTGGTGCTGGCCAGGACGTCGGTCAGGCGCTCGCTGAAGGTCTTCGACTCGACGTTCGCTCCGACGCGCAGCTCCCGCTTCACGGGGCCGGGGACCAGCCAGGCGATCCACCGTGCCTGGCGGGCCTGCAGCCACCGCTTGAGGCCCGCCTCGTACTTGATGGACAGGTGCAGCGTGGCGAGGGCGGCCTCGATGTTCACCGCGTCTCTCCCGGAGAGCGCCAGCACGGCCCGGGCCCTGCCCGCGTGGGCGTCGGACATGACCTGCTCGTTCCGGGCGTCCCCGATCACCACCGGCACGCCGAGCCGGTGCGCGGTCGCCACGCCCGGTGCGTTGGGATCGATGTCGACCCCGACGACCCGGATGCGCTGCCGGCGCAGCTCGAGCAACACCTTGTCGCCCAGGTCACCGAGCCCGACGACCACCACGTGCCGGGACATGCGGCGGGCAGGTCCACGCTCGTTGGTCAGCTGGGTGCGGTTGAACAGCCACGACGTGATGACGACAGCGGTCACGACGGGCACGATCGTCGCCGCGAGGATCGCCAGCGTGTAGTCGATCCACCGCTGCCAGCTCTCGCTCTTCAGGTCCGGCTCGACACCGTTCAGCGCCTTGACGACGGACTGGTAGAGGGACAGCTCCAGTCCGTCGTCCCCCAGCAGGCTCCCGACGACGCCGGCCCCCACGACCAGGACGAAGCCCGTCGCGGCAAGGGCCCAGATGCCGACGCCCAGGCCCTTGGCGAACGCGAGGAGCCGCAACCCTCGCTGCTGCGGTCGAGGTTCGGCCGCCGCGAGCTCGGCGGGGGTCGGGTGGCGTCTGCGCCACCAGGGCCGTTGCTTCCATCGCCCCAGCACGAGGCGGGTTCGCGGCGAGCTCGGGGGCGGCAGGACGACGACGTCGCTCGGGGGCGTGACCCGGGCTCGCCTGCGGAACCGTACCGTCCACGTCCGCTGGTACGTGCGCACCGTCTCGCGGAGGTCTGCGAGCTGCACGGTGCTCCTGGGCGGCGTCGCTTCCATCCGTCCGAAGAGGCCGAGCAAGGGCTCGAAGCCCTCATGATCCTCCGGCTGGGCGTCGTCGGCCGGCGGCTTGCCGATGACGAGGTCCGCCCCCGGGACGTTCACCGGGCGGGGCTCGCCGAGCGCGCTGGCGACCAGGAGTGGCGCCATGACCGCGGACGGCGACAGCACGTGCACGGTGCGGGCGTAGACCGTGCTCGGGTCGTCGGTGACGAACTGCTGCAGCCGTTCCTTGAGCCGCTGGTCGTCGATCCGCACCACCACCCGCTTCGTCGGCCACATGGCGCGCACGGCGAGCCACGCGGCGACGTTAGCGGCGTCGTCCTCCGACACCAGGGCGAACGCGTCGGCGTGGTGTCCGCCGGCCTCCTCGAACCGCCAGTCGTCCGGCCGGGCCGCCACCGTGACCTTCACACCGAGGTGCGGCAGCCGTTCCTTGATCAGCGCCGCGTAGCGGCCGTCGTCGGCAGGCAGGATGACGGTGACGGAGGCGCCGTGGTCGCGGGTGAGGTGGTCGGCGAGGCGGTAGCTGATCGGCCCTTCGCCGAAGAGGACGAAGTGCCGACGTCGGCCGCGGGGCCGGGCAGACGATGACCGAGCCATCGGGCTCCCATCATGGGTGGGCTCATGAGGAAAGCACGTGCTCCCGGACCAATCGGCGCATAACACGCCGTAGTCGACATTTGCCCGGGTGATCTCCGCTGCGGCACGCTCTCCCGCCCACGGGCCGAGAGCTACCTACCAGCTCGTCGCGACCGGCATGCCCTCCTGGTAGCCGGCGGCCGACTGGATGCCGACGACCGCACGCTCGGAGAACTCGGCCAGCGAGCGGGCGCCCGCGTAGGTGCACGACGAGCGCAGGCCGGACGTGATCTCGTCGAGCAGGTCCTCGACGCCCGGGCGGGCGGGGTCGAGGTACATCTTGCCGGTGGAGATGCCCTCCTCGTACAGGGCCTTGCGGGCCCGGGCGAACGCGGTGCCCGCGCCGGAGTTGCGGGCCGCGACCGCCCGGGCGGACGCCATGCCGAACGAGTCCTTGTAGAGCCGGCCCGTGCCGTCGTCCTTCAGGTCGCCGGGCGACTCGTAGGTGCCGGCGAACCAGGAGCCGACCATGACCTGCGACGCGCCGGCGGCCAGCGCGAGGGCGACGTCGCGGGGGTGGCGCACGCCGCCGTCGGCCCAGACGTGCTTGCCGAGCTCGCGCGCGGCGGTAGCGCACTCCAGGACCGCGGAGAACTGCGGGCGTCCGACACCGGTCTGCATGCGGGTGGTGCACATCGCGCCCGGGCCCACGCCGACCTTGAGGATGTCGGCGCCGGCGGCCACGAGGTCGCGCACGCCCTCGGCCGTGACCACGTTGCCGGCCACAACGGGCACCGTCGGGTCAACGGAGCGTACGGCGTCCAGGGCGGCGAGCATCTTGGTCTGGTGGCCGTGCGCCGTGTCGACCACGAGGACGTCCACGCCCGCCGCGAGCAGGTCCTTGGCCTTGGCGGCGACGTCGCCGTTGATGCCGACGGCGGCGCCGATCCGCAGGGCCCCCGAGGAGTCGAGCGCGGGGGAGTAGATCGAAGAGCGCAGCGCGCCCTTGCGGGTCAGCACCCCGGCCAGCAGGCCGTCGCGGACCACGGGGGCGAGGTCGAGCCGGGCGGAGTGCAGCACGTCGAACGCGGCCTCCAGCCCGCCCGGGCCGTCCAGCAGGGCGGCGTCCAGGAGTCGGGGCTCGGCGGACATCACCTCGGACACCCGGGTGAACCGGTCGACGTCGGCGCAGTCCGACTCCGTCACGACCCCCACGGGCCGGTCGTCCTGCACCACGACGGCGGCGCCGTGCGCGCGCTTGCCCAGCAGCGTCAGCACGCTGTGCACGGTGTCCTGCGGGGCGACCACCACCGGCGTCTCGATGACGGGGTCCTTGGCCTTCACGTCCGCGACCACGCCCGCCACGACGTCCGCCGGGACGTCCTGCGGGATGATCGCGATGCCGCCGCGCCGCGCGACCGTCTCGGCCATGCGCCGGCCCGCCACCGCGGTCATGTTGGCGACCACCACGGGGATCGTGGTGCCGGTGCCGTCGTCGGACGCGAGGTCGACGTCGAACCGCGACGTGACGTCCGAGCGGGACGGGACGAGGAACACATCGCCGTAGGTGAGGTCGGTGGCCGGGGTCTGCTCGGGGAGGAATCGCACGTTCACCAAGAGTAAAGAGTTCTTCTCGCTGTGCCTATGAGTCCGACCACATCGTTGTGGAGGTATCGCAGACAGGCAGGGGATACGCGCCGTCCGTGGCACAGTGGAGTGGTCGGCGCCCTTTAGAGTGGGGCCCCGATTCGCCCCTCACCGGGCACGACGAAAGGACGCGCATGGGTCTGCTGAGCGACATCCGTTCGCCCGAGGACGTCCGGGCGATGACGCCCGGCCAGATGCCGGAGCTCGCCGAGGAGATCCGCAGATTCCTCGTGGAGAGCGTCTCGCGCACCGGCGGGCACCTCGGCCCCAACCTCGGTGTCGTCGAGCTGACCATCGCCCTGCACCGGGTCTTCGACTCGCCGCGCGACAGCCTCGTGTTCGACACCGGCCACCAGTCGTACGTGCACAAGCTCCTGACGGGCCGCCAGGACTTCTCCGACTTGCGCAAGCGCGGCGGCATGTCCGGCTACCCGAGCCGCGCGGAGTCCGAGCACGACGTCGTGGAGAACTCCCACGCCTCCACCGCCCTGTCCTGGGCCGACGGCATCGCCAAGGCCAACCAGGTGCGCGGCAAGGACGACCACGTCGTTGCCGTCATCGGCGACGGCGCCCTCACGGGCGGCATGGCCTGGGAGGCGCTGAACAACATCGCCGAGAGCCGGGACCGCAAGCTCGTCGTCGTCGTCAACGACAACGGCCGGTCCTACTCGCCGACCATCGGCGGCCTCGCCAACCACCTCGACACGCTGCGCACGACGCGCGGGTACGAGGCCTTCCTGAGCTGGGGCACCCGCGCCCTGCATCGTTCCGGCCCGCCCGGACGCTTCGCGTGGCGCTGGCTGCACGGCCTGAAGAAGGGCCTCAAGGACGTCGTCGCGCCGCAGGGCCTCTTCGAGGACCTGGGCATCAAGTACATCGGCCCCGTCGACGGCCACGACACCGAGGCGCTCGAGCGCGCGCTCGGCCGCGCCAAGGCGTACGGCCGCCCCGTGATCGTGCACGCGATCACCGAGAAGGGCCGCGGCTACAAGCCCGCCGAGGAGGACATCGCCGACCGGTTCCACGCCGTCGGCGTCATCCACCCCGAGACCGGGCTCCCCGTCGCGCCCAGCCGGTTCGGCTGGACCAAGGTCTTCGCGGACGAGATCGTGAAGATCGGCCGCCGCCGGCCCGACGTCGTCGCGATCACGGCCGCCATGCTGCACCCCGTGGGGCTCGCCCCCTTCCAGGAGCAGTTCCCGGAGCGCACCTTCGACGTCGGCATCGCCGAGCAGCACGCCGCGACGTCGGCCGCGGGCATGGCCTTCGCCGGCCTGCACCCCGTCGTCGCCGTCTACGCCACGTTCCTGAACCGCGCGTTCGACCAGGTCCTGATGGACGTCGCCCTGCACAAGGCGGGCGTCACCTTTGTCCTGGACCGCGCCGGCATCACCGGCGACGACGGCGCCAGCCACAACGGCATGTGGGACATGGCCATGCTGCGCATCGTCCCCGGCCTGCGCCTGGCCGCCCCGCGCGACGAGACGACGCTGCGCGCCGCCCTCCGTGCCGCCGTCGACGTCGACGACGCGCCCACCGTGGTCCGCTACCCGAAGGGCGCGGTCGGCGAGGACATCCCGGCCGTCGAGGAGCTCGACGGGGTGGACGTCGTGGGCCGGTTCTCCCCGGCGGCCGGGGCCCCGACCGGCTCTACCACTGGCAGCGGCTCGACCGGCGGGACGGCCCGGCGCGTGCTCGTCGTCGGCGTCGGCTCCATGGCGGCCTGCGCCATGGAGACCGGTGCGGCGCTCGCGGCGCACGGCGTCGAGGCCACCGTCGCGTCCCCGACCTGGGTGCTGCCGGTCCCGGAGAACCTGGTCAAGCTGTGCGGCGAGCACGACCTGGTGGTCACGCTCGAGGACGGCGTGGTCGACGGCGGCGTGGGCGACATGCTGGCGCAGCGCGCGGGCGAGCAGGGCATCAGCACGCCGCAGGTGCACATGGGCCTGCCGGTCCGGTTCCTCGACCACGCGAGCCGCGACCACATCGTCCGGGCGCAGCGCATGACGGCGGCAGACGCCACCCGGGACGCCCTCGCGGCGCTCGCGTTGCTCTGAGAGCCTGCTACTCGGCCCTTGCTCCTGAACGACCGGACGTTGCCGGTCGCGTCTCGACGAGCCCGGACTCGATCGTGCGGAGCAAGGAGGTCGCGGCCTGCAGGTCTTGGGCATCGCCGCCTGCCGCCTCCGACACTGCGCGAGCCCACTCCTGGCGAACGAGCTCGTAGTTCCGGTGACCGCGTTCGGTAGCGCTGACGGTCACGTAGCGGCGATCCCGGGGTGACACGGTTCGCTCCACCAGGCCCTTCCTCTCCAGGCCGCGGAGCACGACCGACAGGTTCGTCCGTTGCAGCCCCGTCTCCTCGGCCAGCAGGGTCGGAGTGGTCCCGTCGCCGCGCTGCAGATGGCGCATCACCATGCCTTCGGACGTCGAGAGGGTCACCGCGTCCGGGTCGGTGTAGCCGCGGAACTGGATCTCGCGTGCGATGCGCAGTACGAGATCGGCGAGCTCGGACCAGAGCTCTGGCGCCGGCTCCGGGTCGGCCTGAGTTCGATGGCCACGTGTCGTCATGGCACCAGCCTACTTGCCACCACATACTTATGGGGTAATACTGATCACGAGATACTGATGATCACATAAGTGTTAGGAGCTGTCATGAGCTTCGTGTTCGTGCTGCTGGCGGGAGCCTTCCTGCCCATCGCCGACTTCTTCATCGTCAACGTCGCGCTCCCGACCATCGACGCGGACCTGGGAGCGTCACCCGCCTTGCTCGAGCTAGTGGTCTCCGTGTACGGGATCGCCTATGCGGCGATGCTCGTGCTCGGCGGCCGGCTCGGCGACCGCTACGGGCGCCACACGCTGTTCCGGATCGGCCTGGCGGGTTTCATCGTCGCCTCCCTCGCGTGCGGCATCGCGCCGACAATCGGCTTCCTCGTCGCGGCCCGGATCGTTCAGGGCATGACAGCCGCAGCCCTCGTCCCACAGGTTCTGGCTACCTTCCACTCGACCTTGGACGGACCGCGGAAGGTTCGCGCTCTCGCGCTCTACGGAGCGACGTCCGGCATCGCCGCGGTCGTCGGACAGCTGGCAGGCGGGCTGCTCGTCAGCGCCGACGTCGCCGGGTTGTCCTGGCGGCCGATCTTTCTCGTAAACGTCCCGATCGGGCTTGCCGCGCTGATCGCGGCGCGCACGGTCCCGGCCAACAAGTCCCCGCACCCGATCGCGATCGACCTCGTCGGCACGGTGCTCTTCGCGGCGACGCTCACCGCGCTCATCCTGCCCCTGACCGAGGGGCAGGCCAGTGGATGGCCGTCCTGGACCTGGCTGTCACTGGCGGCCGCCGTGGCTCTCGCCGTCATCACCGTGGCCGTCGCCCACCGTGCCGAGAGCGCCGGGCGGGTACCCCTGCTGCCGCCCTCGCTCCTGAAGCTGCCGTCCATGCGCAAGGGCCTGCCGATGATCGGCCTCTTCAGCATCGGGTTCGGCGCCTTCATGTTCGTCTTCGCGCTGCTGGTCCAGGACGGGCTGCACAACGACGCGCTGCGCGGTGGGCTCTCGATCCTGCCGATGGCCGTGTTCTTCTTCCTCGGCTCGGTGCTCAGCCCGCGTCTCATCGATCGGTTCGGCCGCGGCGCGCTGGCCGCGGGTGGGACGATCCAGGCCGTCGGTCTGGCCGCCCTCATCCTCATCGTGGCCACCGGTTGGCCGGAGGTGAGTCTCCGGTCGCTCGCCGTCCCGCTCGTGCTGATGGGGGGTGGCCAGTCCATGCTGTTCTCCGGCCTGTTCCGCGTCGTCCTGGCGGACGTCCCGGCGCACCTGGGTGGAGTGGGGAGCGGCGTGCTCATCACCGTCCAGCAGGCAAGCCTCGCCCTCGGAGTGGCCATCCTCGGGACCGTCTACGTGACGATGGCGACGGTGAGCGTTCCGGCCGCCTTCGCAACCGCGATCGGCACACAGCTGGCGATCGTCGCCCTCCTTGTCGCCTTGCTGCGCATCCTGCCGCGATTCACCTCGACCGAGCAGGCCGCGCGGCCGATGCCCGTCGAGGTCTGAAGGAGAAGCCGAGATGAGCCTTCTGGATCTTTCGCGCTGGCAGTTCGCCATCACGGTCATGTTCCACATGACGTTCCCCGCGATAACGGTCGGGCTGTCGATCCTGCTCTCGGTCGTGTACGGCATGTACTGGCGAACGAAGAAGCCGGTGTTCCTCCAGGCCTTCCGCTTCTGGCGACGGATCTTCGCCGTCGGGTTCGCCATCGGCGTCGTCGCAGGGGCCGTCATCACCTTCGAGATGGGGATGAACTGGGGCCAGTACGGAGCCAGGACCGGCGCGATCATCGGCCCGATCATCGGCATGGAGGTCGTGACCGCCTTCTTCGTCGAAGCGGGCTTCATCGGCGTGCTGCTCTACGGGGACGGTCGCGTCAAGGAGCGCACCATGTTCATCGCGACAGTCATGGTCTCGCTGGGCACGTTGCTCTCGTCCACGTGGATCATCGCCGCGAACTCGTGGATGCAGACGCCGGCCGGCTACCACCTCGTCCACGGCTACTTCGAGCCCGTCGACTGGTGGCAGGTCATCTTCAACCCGTCGTTCATCTGGCGGTGGCCCCACATGGTCGTGGCCGTGCTGATCTCGGCGAGCTTCTTCGTGGCAGGCATCTCCGCGTGGTACCTGTGCAAGGGTCGCGCCCTCGCCTTCGCCCGGCGTTCCCTGTCCATCGCGCTCGGCATCGCCGCCGTCCTGATGCCGCTGCAGCTGTTCCTCGGCGACTCGGTCTCGGGGGCGGTCCTGGGCTCGCAGCTCTCGAAGCTCGAAGCGCTCGAAGGCAACTGGGAGAGCGGGAGCACCAGCTTCGTGCTCTTCGCGATCCCGGACCAGCAGGCCGCGACGAACATCGCGCAGCTCGACGTCCCGTGTCTCGGCAGCTTCATCGCGAAGGACCTGACCTGCCGGACCGGGATGCCGGGCCTGTCGATGACCGATGCGGCCGACCGGCCCGACATGGCGGCGACGTTCTGGGGCTTCCGCATCATGTTCCTGGCCGCCGTCCTCATGTTCGCGCTCGCGTTCACGGCCACCGTCCTGCGCTTCCGCAACCGGCTCTGGACCGCGCACGGATTCCATCGTGTCCTGCTCTGGACGACGCCGGCCGGCATTCTCGCGATCCTGGGCGGATGGGTCACGGCCGAAGCGGGGCGACAGCCCTGGGTGGTGTTCGGGCTGCTCAGAACGGACGACGCCGTGTCGGACCTCGCGCCCGGGGCGGTGCTGTTCTCCGTCGCGGGGTTCACCGCGCTGTACCTCGTCATGCTCGCGGCGTATGTCACCTACGTCGTGCGCGTCGTCCGGGTCGGTCCGGAACGCGACGACCCGCTTACCAGCGCTGTCCACGTCGCTGAGGTCGAGGCCGTCCGATGATGCCCACGCTCTGGTTCTGCGTCGTCCTGCTCTCCTTCCTCATGTATGTGGTTCTGGACGGGTACGACCTCGGCGTCGGCATGGCCTCACTCGTCGAGCGCCGCCCGGACCGTCGTCGGGCCATGCTCGAAGAGGTCGCCGTCGCCTGGGACGGGAACGAGACCTGGCTGATCCTGCTGGGCGTCTCCCTCTGGGCAGGCTTTCCCACCGCGTTCGGCACGCTCCTGCCGCACCTGTACGTTCCGCTCGTCGTCATGCTGTTCGGCCTGATCGTGCGCGGTGTCTCCGTCGAGATGGCGTCGCAGGTCCCCGAGTCGTCGGGCTGGGTGAGCGCCTTCGGCTGGGCCTCGCTCGTCGCCGCCGGCGCGCAGGGGTTCGCGCTGGGGGCTCTCGCCTCCCCGGTCGAGGCGAGAGGCGGGTACGCGGCCTGGTTCGCGGTGCTCTGCGCGGTCCTTCTTGCCCTCGCGTACACCGCTGCCGGGTACGCGCACGTGGTGCGGAAGTTCACCGGTGAGCTCCAGGCTGCCGCCGCCGCCCGCGGGCGAACGAGCCTGATCGCAGGTGTTCTCCTGTTCGTCGTCGTGGTCTCGGCGATGCAGGCGACTGCGGCTCCGCTGAACCTGACAACCTCTGCCCGAGTCGGGGCGTTCACCGGATTCCTCCTGTTCGCCGCCGCAGGGGTCGTCACCGCACTGGTCGCGTTCGGAACGGCGACCAGAAGCGCCGCAGCGGAGAAGCTGCCCGCCACAGCGCTCGCGGTTGCCGTCGTCGCCGGCGTCCTGGCCTTGCTCGCCGGTAGGTACCCGATGGTGGGCGCCGGGTTCGACCTCGCTTCGGCGGCCGGCCCGCACGCCACCATGACGTTCCTGCTCGTCGGAGTCGGACTGAACATCCCGCTCGTACTGGGCTACAACCTGTTCGCCCACCACGTCTTCCGGGAGAAGGCGGTACGGCACGGTCACCTCCCCGACGAGGGACCGAGCACCCGACCGAGCCTGGAGGGACGACGCCGATGAGCACGAAGCCACACCCTGACGACACCGCAGCCAGGAGGATCACGTCGGCGATCCTGACGACAGGGAAGGCGGTCGGTTACACGGTTCTCGGCATCGTCGCGTACTGCGTATCTCAGGGCATGCTCGGCGGCTACCCGCAGTACCACTCGTACCTCCTGACGACGGCGGGCATGGTGGCGCTCTGCATCGCTGCCGGCGTCGCCTGGATAGTCGATGAACGCCGGCACCGTGGTGATGACTGACGCCGACGTCGGCGGCGCGGCTCGGCGGCTCTTCCGGGCGAGCGCGTCGTTGCGAGTCGCGTCGTCGGTCGCCGCGCTGGCCCGCTGGGCCGGAGTCGCGCTCGTCGTCACCGCGGTCGTCGCCCGCTCGCCCGACGAAGCGTTCCGGGGCATCCTCGTCCTCGCCGTCGGGGCGCTGCTGGTCGTCCTCGCCGACCGCGGAGTCGAGCACTTCCGAGACCTCGGCCGCCGGGAGGTCGCCGACGGCGTCCGGTCCCGGCTCAGTACGACGCTGCTGCCACGTGACGCCCGGCGAACGACCGTGGCCGCCTCGGACGCATCCCTGGCAATGGTGGACCTGGTCGACGACATCGCCGGCTACCACGCCTCGATCGGCCCGCTACGACGGTCGGCACCGGCGGAGATGCTGCTGGTCCTCCTGCTCACCGCCGTGCTCCACTGGCCGGCGGCGATCGTGCTGGCGCTGTCGTCAGCACTCCTGCCGCTCAACCTGCGTCTGGCCGGTCTCTTTGCTCGGGACGGCATGGACGAACGGCAGCAGGCCGCGGAACGGCTGAGCGCGACCGTTCTCGACAGCTTCCGCGGCATGAGCACGCTGAGGACCCTCGGCGCGGTCGCTCGACGACGACACGTGGTCGAGCACGCGTCCGACGAGCTCGAGAGATCGACGATGGGTGTCCTCCGGCGGGCGTTCCTCTCCGGACTCGGCATGGACGTGGTCATCACGTTCTCGATCGCGGTCAATGCCACGTATATCGGCGAGACGCTGCTGGGCTACGTGCATGTCGGGTTCTCGCAGCCGTTGAGCCTGTTCTCCGGGCTCCTGATCCTGCTCGCCTGCCCGATGTACTTCACGCCGATGCGGACACTGGCGGCAAGCTTCCATGACAAGGAGGGCGCGGAGGCCGCAGCGCGGGTGCTCGCCAGGTACTCGGCCGACAACGAGGACGCACTACCGCGCACGCCGCGTCGAGCGTCCGTATCGGGGGCGCCTGAGGTCCGGCTGCGCGCGGTGACCTTTCGCTACCCGAACGCACCGAGCGACGTCGTCGCGGGCGACGTCACCTTTGCCGGGGGCACCTGGTCCGCCATCGTCGGAGCGTCGGGAAGCGGCAAGAGCACCACCCTCTCGCTCATCGCAGGCACGAAGGCTCCGACAGGCGGGTCGGTGCAGTGGCAGTTCGGCGACACGGCCGTCGACCCGCGGCCCGGTGTCCACGTCTGGCTCGGTCAGGCCACCGTGATCGTGGACGGCTCGATCCGCGAGAACATCACTATCGCTGCCCCGCGGGCCGGCCAGGGCGAGATCGACCACGCCATCCGGGTCTCGGGGCTGGAGCCGGTGATCACCCGACTGACGGACGGCCTCGACACCATCCTCGGCGAGCACGGTCACGGCCTTTCGACAGGAGAAGCCCGCAGGGTGGCGATCGCACGCGCCGTGCTCCAGGACGCGCCGCTGTGGATTCTCGACGAGCCGACGGCGCACCTCGACGAGGAGTCGGAGCGGTGCGTCATCGAAGCCCTCCGCCGCGCTACGCAGGGTCGAACCGTCATCGTGGCGACGCACTCGGACAGCGTCGTCCGCGCTGCCGAGAACACGTACCTGGTCGAGGACGGAATGCTCAAGTCCTTCGCGAGGGTGAGGGCGTGACGATGGACTGGCGTCGACGTGATCGCTTCACAGCCCCGGTGGGCCTTGCCGTGGCCGCGCTCGCCGAGGTCTGCTCCAACGGGCTGATCGCATACTCCGGCTGGTTCGTCACCGCTTGCGCGATCGCGGGGGCGACGGCGTTCAGCACCTTCTCGTACCTGGCGCCGAGCGGAGGCCTACGTGCCCTCGCGCTCGGCCGGGTCGCCGCCGGGTACGGGCAACGCCTGATGCTGCACCGGGCTGCGCTGGGCCGCGTGACCGAACAGCGACTCGCGTTCTTCTCGCGGATGGGCACCATGTCGAGTACGGAGGTCGACGCCTGGTCGGGTGCTTCTCTCGACAAGGCAATGGCCGACGCCGACAGTGCCGGGATGGATCTGGTCCGGGGAACCGGCCCGATCGTCTCCGGCGTGTGCACACTGATCGCCACCGCTCTTGTCGTGATGGTCGCGGGCTCACCGGCCGCCGGTCTCATCCTGCTCACCGGGTACGTCCTCACGCTCACGATCACTGTCCTCGGCGTTCGAGCAGCGCGCGACGGGGACGAGGAGGACGCGCGTCGGCGGGTTCGAACGGAGGTCGTGACCGTCGTCGACTCCTGGGACGAGATGGTCTCGATCGGAGCCGTGGACGTACTGACCGATCGTCTCCGGGCACGAGTCACCAGGCTCGAAGCCGAGCGCTTCCTTCGCCGGTCCAGGCGGTCGTCAAGACACGCCCTGGCCGACCTGATGATCCTGGTCACGGTCGTCGCGGTGCTCGCGGCATGCGTGTCGAGGGAGATGAGCGGGCCGGCCATCGCGCTCGTCGCGCTGGGGGCGATCGGGACGATGGGGACGCTGTCTCAGCTCCGGGCGGGAATCGAGGCGCGCGGCGACGGGGCGTCCGCACGCAGTCGACTGGTCCGGGCGGATGCGGGGACAGCGCTCGTCAGTCCGCTCGCGGTCCGTCTGGATGGCGCACGCATCACGTTCGACGGATACGCGCTGCCTGCCATGCCGTTCCGCTCGGCGCGCGCAGTCCGGGGGGAGGCCCGACGTGGTGACGTCCTGGTCGTCACAGGTCGTTCCGGAGCGGGCAAGAGCACGTTGCTCCGTGCCCTCGCGTCCGGAGCCGAGGACCCACACGCCAGGCGGCTCCTTCGGAGGGTTCTGGTGGCCGCGGACGAGTACATCTTCTCGGGGACGGTCGCTGACAACCTGCGACTGAGTGATCCCGAGCTGACCGACACGGGCATCCGTTCGCACCTGGAATCGGTTCATCTCGTCGAGGCGGGCATCGAGCCCGGAACGACGGTTGGCATCGGCGGTCGCCAGCTCTCCGGAGGAGAGGCGCATCGGCTGGCCATCGCGCGAGCGCTCGCCGCGTGCCCGGACATCCTCCTGGTCGACGAGCCGACCGCAGCGCTTGATGAAGCCACTGGCGCACGAGTGCTGGATCTCCTGCGCGGACAGAGCAAGACCTTCGTCATCCTCGCGATGCACTCGCTCCCGAGCACGTGGCGTTCGACGCCGGGAGTCATCGAGCTCTGCCTCGACTGACGGCAGTGCTCCTCGACCGGGGGTGACGCGGTCGCTGGGCTGCGCGCCGAACGGCATGGTCCTCGAGATCTCCTGCTCGCGGGCGGCTCCCGGTTCCGCCGTCCGAGCCGGGGGATTTCAGGTTGCTCGCACCGGGCGGCGCCTGGAACGGTCTGACGATGGATCTTGCCGACATGTTCCCGCCGTTCGGGCTCCGGGTCGCCTGCGGCGACCTCGAGCTGCGCCTTCCCGACGACGCAGAACTCGCCCGTCTGGCCGACGTCGCCGTGGCCGGCATCCATCCGCCCGAGCGGCGTCCGTTCCTCGTCCCGTGGAACGTCGGTGAGCCGGACGAGGTGCGCCGCGGTCTCCTGCAGTACCACTGGTCGTCGCGCGGCAATGTGTCGCCGGAGTCCTGGGCGCTGGAGCTCGCGGTGTTCCGCGACGGCGAACCGGTCGGCGTCCAGAGCGTCGGCGCCAAGAACTTTCCAGTGACTCGCTCGGCGGGGACCGGCTCCTGGCTCGCCCTGGCGCACCACGGCGAGGGCATCGGCAAACGCATGCGGCTGATGGCCCTGCACCTGCTCTTCGACGGGTTCGACGCCGCCGACGCGACGACCGAGGCGTTCGACGACAACCCCGAGTCCAACGGGGTGACGCGGTCGCTGGGCTACGCGCCGAACGGCGTCGTCCTGCAGGAGCGGCAGGGCGAGGCCGCCGCCGAGAACCGGTACCGCATGCCGCGCGACGCGTGGGCGGCGCGGCCGGAGGCGCACCGCCTCGACGTCAGCTTGACGGGTGTGGCCCCGGTCCGAGCGCTGCTGAAGATGGATCCCGAGCCGTAGCTCGTCAGCCGTAGATGGTCTCGGCGTACTTCGGTCCGTAGTGCGCCTCGACCTCCTCGAGCGTCTGGTCCTGCCGCTCCAGGGTGTGGGCGATGACGGCGCGGCGGGGCACCGGCTCCTGGCCCCACGTGTCCGGGTCCCACGTCTTGGAGCGCAGGAACGCCTTCGAGCAGTGGTGGAAGACCTCGTCGATGTCGACCTCCAGCGCGAGCACCGGGAGGTTGCGGCGCACCTGAAGCTCCGCGAGGTACGGCGCGTCGCGCACGAGGCGAGCCGAGCCGTTGATCCGCAGCGTGTCCCCGCGCCCGGGGATCACGAAGATGAGCCCCACGTGTGGGTTGGCCAGCACGTTGAGGAACCCGTCGGTGCGGCGGTTGCCGGGTCGCTCCGGGATCGCGATGGTGTGCTCGTCGAGCACGCGGACCAGCGAGCCCGCCGGGTCGCCCTTGGGGGAGACGTCGACGTTGCCGGCGACGTCCGACGTCGCGACCAGGCACAGCGGCGACGCCGCGAGCCACTGCCGGTCGAGGTCGTGCAGCGCGGTGCGTACCTTGCCCGCTGCCGGGCCGAGGGGCGGCGGGATGATCTCGCGGAGCTCCTCGACGCTGGTGACGGGAGTCCCGCCGAACCTGCTCGGCGGGCTGGTCAGCTGGTTGCTCGGCTGATTGGTCATGGGCTCAACATAGGCCGGGCGCGCCGCCCGCGACCAGTGCCGGCGCGTAGCCCGCGAATGGGGCATGTCAGACCATCCGGGTACGCTCGCAGCGCCATGACCGAGCAGACCACCCTCCCCAGCCCAGCAGACGCCCCCGCCGGCTCGCCCCGGCCGTGGAAGGCCCGCGCGGCGCGCCGCGTCGTGGAGCAGGCCCAGGCGCTGCTCGACGACGCCCGCCTCCTCACCACGGCCGACGTCGGCCTGCGTGAGCGGGTCCGCGACGCCTACACCGCCACCCGCGAGGTACGTGTCCACGCCGACCTGCGCACCGTCGGCGTCACGGCCCTGGAGGAGCGGCGCAAGAAGCTGCGCGTCGCCGTCCTGGAGAAGGCCGGGTTCAAGCACGTCACCCAGGTGCTCGTCGCGGGCACCGACCGGCTCGTCGAAGCGGGCATCGGCGCCGGCACCGCGAAGCTCGCCACGTCCGCCGCCCGCGAGCTCGCCGACGAGGTCGACGCCGAGCTGCGGTTCCGCATCGACGTCGACCCCGACGACCCGTACGCCACCGTGCTCGTCCAGTCCCTGTACGCGTTCGGGCTCGCCACCGACGCCCGGCACCGGCACCTCGACGAGGCGCGCCGCGTGTCCGACGTCGTGCCCGGGCACCTCGAGCCCGCGCGGGCCGCCACCAGCGTCTGGCGGCGTCTGGTCGCCCCCGCCGACCGCAGGACCGCTGCGTTCCGGGCCGTCTCGGCGCTCGCGGACCAGGTGAGCTCCGCGCGGCTGACGGACGATGCGCGCGCGGTGCGTGCCGCCGTCGGGCAGCCGCCGGAGGGCGGCGAGGTGTGGGCGGACTTCGAGGCGCGGTCCGCCGAGTACTACGGACTGTTGTCGCAGGTCGTGGACCTGGGCGACGACCACGAGGCCGCCGAGGGCGGCCTGCCCGCCGACGTCGTGCGGCGGGTAGAGGCGCAGCCGCTGGACCGGACCCTGCTGCGCGCGAACCTGCGCGGGTACCAGCAGTTCGGCGCGAAGTACGCGCTGGTGCAGCGGCGCACGATCCTCGGCGACGAGATGGGCCTGGGCAAGACCATGCAGTCCATAGCGGTGGCCGCGCACCTCGTGGCGACGGGCAGCACACACGTGCTGGTGGTGTGCCCGGCGAGCGTAGTCACGAACTGGAAGCGTGAGGTGGAGCAGCACTCCGACCTGACGGCCGTGGTGATGCACGGCAACGACCGGGAGCAGGCGGCGGCGGGCTGGCTGGAGACCGGCGGCGTCGCCATCACGACGTTCGAGGTGCTCGGAAGGCTCGACCTGCCGTACGACCTGCGGCCCGCGCTCATGGTCGTGGACGAGGCGCACTACGTGAAGAACCCCGAGACCCTCCGCGGCCGCGAGGTGCGGCGCTGGGCCGACCGGTCCGACCGCGTCCTGTTCCTGTCCGGCACACCGATGGAGAACAAGGTCGCCGAGTTCAAGAACATGGTGGGTTATCTGCAGCCCGAGGTGGCGGGTCAGCTCGACCCGAACGCGGACCTGTCCGGGGCCAGGGCCTTTCGCCGGATCGTCGCGCCCGCCTACCTGCGCCGCAACCAGGAGGACGTGCTCACCGAGCTGCCCGAGATGGTGCAGGTCGAGGAGTGGGAGCAGTTCGGCCCGGTCGACGGCGCCGCCTACCGCGACGCCGTGCTCGCCGGGAACTTCATGGCGATGCGCCGGGCCGCGTTCGCAGTGTCCGCGCCCGACGAGTCGGCCAAGCTGGTCCGCCTGCGCGAGCTCGTCACCGAGGCGGTCGACGGCGGCCGCCGGGTCATCGTCTTCTCCTACTTCCTGTCGGTCCTGGAGCAGGTGATGGACCTGCTCGGCGATCTCGCCGTCGGGCCCCTGACCGGGTCGGTGCCCGTGCCCGAGCGGCAGGCCATGGTGGACGCCCTGTCCGAGTCCGGCGGGCCGTCGGTGCTGGTCAGCCAGATCACCGCCGGGGGAGTAGGGCTCAACGTGCAGGCCGCGAGCGTCGTCGTCTTCTGCGAGCCCCAGGTCAAGCCCACGATCGAGGCGCAAGCCGTCGCGCGGGCGCACCGGATGGGTCAGACCCGCACCGTCCAGGTGCACCGGCTCCTGGTCGAGCAGTCCGTGGACCAGCGGATGATGGAGATCCTCGGGTCCAAGGCGGCACTGTTCGAGGAGTTCGCCCGGCAGTCCGAGATCACCGACGCCTCCCCGTCGGCCGTCGACGTCGCAGCGCCGTCCGAGACCTCGCTCTCGCGCACGATCCTCGCCGAGGAGCAGGAACGGCTGAGCCGCACCATGAGATGAGCCTCGGCGGCCTGTTGGGGTGTGATAACCGGTACGGGCGGGATTGGGGTTCACTGACATCGTGTCCACGTTGTCGTCACGCCCCCGCACGACGCCTGTGCTCACGATGTCGCCCGGGCGCCTGCTCGCTCCGGAACGGCGCGTCGTGCCGTTCGTCGGACGGGCCGCCGAGCAGGCGTCGCTCGCCGAGTGGTGCACCGGGCCCGAGCCCGTCGCGGTCCGGCTGGTCAGTGGCCCGCGCGGCGTGGGCAAGACCCGGCTCGCCCGCGAGGCCGCCAACCACATGGCACATGCCGGGTGGACCTGCCTGAACGTGCCCGACGGCGCGGAGCCGCGCGCGCTGGCCGCCGTCCCCGACGGCGCCCCCGCACTGCTGGTCGTGGACGATGCCGAGCTGCGCGGCCCTGGGCTCGCGGAGCTCCTGCGTGCTGCCGCGCGGGGCCGGAACGGCGCGCTCCGAGTCCTGCTCGTCGCACCCGGCGTGGGCCCGTGGTTCAACCGGCTCACGGCGACGGACCTGGGCGTCCGGGCGCTGCTCGAGCCGGCGCGTGCCGGCGAGGATCTCGCGGCAGCGGTGCTCCCCGGGCAGGTGGACGCGCGGCTCGTGTCCGCGCTCGTGGAGCCGTACGCGGACGCGCTCGGCCTGACCGCACCGCAGGTCTCGGTCGCGTCGGTCCCGGGCGGGGCCCGGATGCTCGACCTGCAGGCGGCGGCGCTCTGCGCCGTCATGCGCGCGCAGGCACGCCAGCGGCAGGGCGTGCTGCCCGTCGACGTGTCCGACGCCCTCGACGAGCTGCTCGAGCACGAGCGCTGGACCTGGTTCCGCTCCGCCGAGGAGGCCGGCCTGCTCGGCGAGGCGGGCTTCGCGCCCGAGGCCATGGACGGGCTGGTCGCCGCGGCGACGCTCACCGGGGTGCGGACGCCGGACGCGGCGGAGAACCTCGTGCGTCGCGTCGCCGCCGTCGTGCCGGGCGTGCGACCGGGCGCGGAGGCCGGCGTCGGACGATGGCTGCTCGACCTGGACCCGCACCGGGCGCTGCCCGGGCGGCTGGTGGACCCGCACCTGCTGGCAGAGCTCACGGACATCCCCGAGCTCCTCAGGGCGTGCCTCGCGGGGGCGGCCGCGCCGTCGGCCCGGCGGGCGGCCCTGCGCACGGCCGGGATCGTGGTGGAGCGGCTCGACGGGCGGTCCGAGGATCTGGGCGCCGCGCTCGACCAGCTCGGTGCCGCAGTCGCGGTGCTCCCGGAGGACCACGACGTGCTGCGGTCCGTCGCGGGCGTCCTGCCGCGTCCCTCGCTCGCGCTCGGCGAGCTGCGCGCCGAGGTCACGCTGCGCACGCTCGCCGCCACACCGCGCGACGACACCGCGCGCCGCGCCGAGACGCTGCGCGACGTCGGGATCGCGCTCGGCGAGGTGGGTCGCGCCACCGACGCCGAGCCGTACGAGCGGGAGGCGGTAGCCCTGTTCCGCGAGCTGGCCGAGTCGGACCCGCACCGGTTCCGGCCGCGGCTGGCGGCCTTGCTCGCGAACATGGGCGCGACCTACTCGGACCAGGGCCGGCCGGAGGAGGCGCTGCGCTGCGAGGAGGAGGCCGTGGCCCTGCTGCGTATCGTCGCCGCGGACCACCCGGGCGTGGTCACGCTTGACCTGACCATGGCGGTGTCGAACCTGGCCGTGACGTTCGCCGAGCTGGGGCAGCCGCTGGCCGCGCTCGCGCCGAGCCGCGAGGCGGTCGGGCTGTGGCGGGAGCTCGCCGGCGGTAACCCGGGGCGGTTCACCTCGCATCTTGCCCTGTCGCTGATGAACGTGGCCCGGCGGCTGCTGGAGCTCGACCGGGGCGAGGAGGCGCTGGAGCCGGCCGCGGAGTCCCTGGAGATCCGGCGGCGGCTGGCCGCGGCCGACCCGGACGAGCACCTGTCCGACCTCGGCGACTCGCTCCAGGCCATGGGCAGCGTGCTGTCCGACCAGGGCAGGAACGAGGAGGCACTGCGGCACATAGAGGATGCCGTCGGGATCCGGCGCCGGACCGCCCAGGAGAATCCGGGCTGGTACCTGCCGGACCTCGCGTACTCGCTCCGGGCGCTGGGCACCCAGCTCTCCGACCTGGGCAGACGGGACGAGGGCCTCGAGCTGCAGCAGGAGGCCGTCGAGGTGCAGCGACGGCTCGCCGCCGAGAACCCAGGGCGATACGTGCCCGAGCTCGCCGAGGCGCTGTCCGGCCTCGGCGTCACCCACTCCCGGCTGGACCTGTCGCAGGAGGCGCTCAACGTGGAGCGGGAGGCGACCAGGACCTGGCGCGAGCTGGTCGAGTCCGACCCGCACCGCTACCGCCCCCGGCTGGCGCAGTCGCTGACCAACCTGAGCTCGATCTTCGCCGTCCTCAAGCTCGGCGACGAGGCCGTCGAGCCCGCGAGCGAGGCCGTCGCCCTCCTGCGGGAGCTCGTCACCGAGAACGCTGCGAAGTATGGGCCGCGGCTGGCGGAGGCGCTGCGGACGCTGGCGCTCGCCCTGCACGACCAGGAGCGGTTCGACGAGGCGGGGCGGGCGCGGGCCGAGGCGGAGGAGCTTGCCGGGGCGCGAAGGGCCTGAGGGCAGCTCAGATGCTCCCTATGCGAAACTGATGTTTCGTTAATATATGGACTTGACCAATTTGTTGCCTTAGCATCGAATCACTGGAACCAGGTCGTTGTGCGCGAATCCTGGGGGGTGGTCCACATGCAGAACTGGGCTCGGGGAAGTCTCCTGGTCGTCGCACTAGGTGCGATGTCCAACCTCGCACTTACCTTCATTCCCGACGTGATGCCGCATCGGGTGACGATCCCGATCGTCTGGTGCACCGCCGTCGCGACCGTCGTCATCGCCGTCGTGTACCTGTTCGAGCAGACCATCGCGGCTCGCCAGCGGGTCGAGCGAGACGCCGAGCTGGAACGGGCGCGCCTGCTGAACGAGCTGCGCCAGTACCGGGGCATCGAATGGGTGAGCGCGGACCGCGAGCACCGGAACGCGTCGCTCGATATCTGGAGGGCGGCGCGGCACCAGGTCGTCGTGTTCGGGTTCGGCATGACGAGCGTGGCGCGCGACCCCAACCTGATCTGGGCGATGGTCAACCGCGGCGTGGACGTCGACGTCATCAAGGTCGACCCCGAGTGGCTCGTTGACCATCCCGCGATCGCCTCGACCATCGACGGGTACTACGACCGGGACGAGGCGTTCATCGGCCAGGTGCTGCAGGCGCACGTCCGGCTGGAGGGGCTCGCCCGCGAGATCAACGAGGCCGGGCGAGGGCAGCTGAACATCCACACCTACCGGACCACCGTCCAGTACAGCGGCTCGATCCGGGATCCTGGGACGCCTGAGGCATCCGGCTACGTGGAGTTCCACCTCTACCGGAAGTCCATCGAGCGCCTCGGCATCGGCCTGAAGCAGTACGACGGCGACGACGACCTGAACCCGCCGATCCTGCACCACGTGCTGCACTCGCTCGCGCTGGCCGTGGGGCACCCGGTGCCCGCCGAGCGAAGGCCGCCGGCCCTGGGCGCCGGCGACGAGGGGGTCGTGCTGGGTGGCGACGACGTGCCGCCCGGGGCTGGGCAATGACACGGCCCGACGGCGGGTTGTGGGGTGGTCTGGAACTGGTCGCCCTGGGGGTGGACTCGGAGCTGGTGGAGGCGGGGCGATGAGACCAGGACGCGGGCGTTGGGTGGTCTCCGGCCAGAGGCCGGGCGAAGCGGGACGACCGTGGGCGGGCGGCGGACTGCTGGTGATCGTCCTCGGCATCTCCGCCAACCTGCTGCTGACGTTCGCGCCCGACGTCGTCCCGGCGTGGGTCGCAAGTGCGGTGGTCGTGTGCACGTCGGCGACCCTCGTCCTGGTGGCCGTTGCCGTCCTCGTCCAGCGACTTCGGCAGGCCTCGGACGCCGAGGCGGCTGCCGCCCGTGCGGTGAAGGAGGCGGAGGCAAGGCGGCGAGAGCTGCGCGGTGTCGTGTCAGCGGGCAAGGAACGCGTCCGGGGGGCTGAGTTCTCGGAAACCCTGCTCGGAGCCCGCGAGAGGCTGATCATCCACGGCGTGGGCATGACGCAGGTCTCGCGCGAAGTGGACCTGATTCGAACGGCGGCCCTGAGTGGGCTGGAGATCCACATCGTGATGGTCGATCCCCGGTGGCTGCGGAGGACCCGGGGCATGGCAGGCGCGCTGGCGCGCTACTACGACAACCCGCAGATGCTGGGACAGGTCGAGAAGTCGCATCGGGACATCGTGACCATGGCGCGGGAGGTCAACGCCGAGTGTCACGAGGAACGTGTGCGGGTGCACACCTATCGGGCGATCTCTCCGTTCGGCGCGGCGATCGCAGAGCCGGGGACGCCGGAGGTGAACGGCCTGATCGAGTTCCACGTCACCGGCCGCTTGCCGCGGCGCATTCGGTTCGGCGTCGAGTACTACCAGGACGACGCGCGAGACCGGTCGGTCGTGTCGCAGATCATCGACTCGATCTCCGATCTGAGCGGCTACAACTTCACTGCGACTAATCCGGATCGTTCGCGCGATGCCGAGCAAACACCGTGAGCCAGGGTTTGCCCCGCAGGTCTGCGGTGAGCAGGTCGGTGATCACGAACCCGTCCCCGGCGGCATCCCGAACGAGGCTGAGGAAGTCATCCTTCGGGTAATGGCCGCGCCATCGTTCCACGGCAGTCCCGTTCATTCGGGTCTTGGCAAAGAAGTTCTCGTCGCGGATGTCCTCGATCGTGGTCGAGAAGAGGGCAAGGCCTCCCGGGGCGACAAGTTCCAACGCTCGCCGCACGACGTCTTCGTCCGCAGGCTTCGGAAAGAGGTGGATGAAGGCATTGGCCACGACCAGCTCGAACTTTCGGTCAAGCGGTGGTGCCACCTCGCCGGCGGCGTCGAAGAATTTTCCGGTAAGGAACTCACCTTCCAGGAACGTCGGCCCGGGGCCCTGCAAGGCTTGTGTGTCCCTGGAACGTGCGAGCTCGATCATGCGGGAGGAAAAGTCGACTGCCGTCACGTTGTACCCGCGCTCTGCCAGCAAGAAGGCATGGGAGCCGTCAGCGCAACCGATGTCGAGCGCATGTCCTGCCGCGACGGGCTTCAACGGCCTGCCCTGTTCGGGGTCCTGCAACCAGCGTGCCGCATGTCGTAGGCGCTGAGGTGACGTCTCCCGGTAGTCGTCGGCAAGCGTTTGATACGCGGCCAGGTTCGCGTCGAGCACGGAGGCGAGTCCTGGCCGGAGCGCGGTGGGTGCGCTCGTCGTGACGGCCGACATGCGGCTCCTAGGGCATCGGGATGCAGATATCGGGGAATGTCCACTGGGCATGGCGCGGCCGCCGGGCTTGTGGCCTGGTGTGGACACACGGATCTTGGCAGATCTTCCTTGAATATGCACACGCCAGCTCGGTTGGATCCTCGGCGAAGAAGTGCACGTCTGCTCGGTCGGGCGAGTGCTTGGCTGAGGCGATGCAGGCCAGCGAGGATCAGGATGTGGCACTATCCAGAGCGTGTCTTTAGATCGGATTGCCCTGATCAGTGATGTCCATGGCAACCTCACCGCGCTCGATGCAGTGCTCGACGACATCGAGTCACGGGGGATCGACCGGATCATCAACCTTGGCGACTTTGTCGGGAAGGGGCCGCGGGGGAGTGAGGTCGTCGACCGGTGCGACAAGGCGTGCGACGTCAACATCCGGGGAAACTGGGACGACCACCTGCCGGTGTGGAGCGACGAGTCCTCCCCGGAGATGATCTGGTGGCGCGACGAGCTGCGCGAGGACCAGCGGGACTGGCTGCTCGCGCTGCCGCTGAGCCACGACCTGCTGATCAGCGGGCGGCACATCAGGCTGTTCCACGCCTCCGCGACCAGCCCGCACGTGCGCGTGCACGCCCGCCACACGAGCGAAGAGTTCGAGGGCATGTTCGTCAACACGGCGATGACGGGCGGTGGGGCTCCGCCGACGATGGTGGGCTACGGCGACATCCATGACGCCTTCGTCGAGGTCAGCCGCGGCCGGACCTTGTTCAACGTCGGGAGTGTAGGCAACCCGCTGGACGAGCCGGTGCCCAGCTACGCGATCCTCGAGGGCGTCCTGGACGAGCCCGGCCAGGCGCCGTTCGGCCTGCACTTCATCCGGGTGCCGTACGACATCGAGGCGGAGATCGAAGCGGCCGCGAGGCTCGGTATGCCTGCGCTGGAGCCCTACGCGATCGAGCTGCGGACGGCCGTGTACCGCGGGTTCCGGGGGCTGTGATCAGGGGACGTGATCAGGCCGGCCGGGTCACGACGACGTCGACCCAGAGCTTTCCTTCGGCGTCCGGATCGACGACGACCCAGGGCTGTACCGGGACCTTGGTGCCGTACACGTCCCGGGCGGCCTCGCGGACGAGCCACACGAAGTACTCGAGCGTGTAGTGGTTCCGCCAGCGGCGGGCTACCTGCCCGCCCGCACCCGCCTTCATCTCGAGGCCCTGCCGGTTCGACAGCGCGGCCGTCGTCGAGAGCAGGGCGGTGCCGCCGGGGGCGACATGGCTGAGCACCTTGCGCACTGCGTCGTCGTCGGCCTCGGGAGGGAAGAGGTGGACGAAGGCCGTGGCGAGCACCAGGTCGAAGCGTGCTCCGTCGAGCGGGGCGTCCGTCCCGTCCTCGTCGACGTACCGGCCGGCCAGGAACTCGCCGTGCAGCAGGGACGGCTTGTTCGGCAGGGTCGGGTCGTCCATGAGCTCACGGGCCGCCGAGATCATCCGCGCCGAGAAGTCGATGCCGGTGACCGTGTATCCGAGCGCGGACAGTACGCGGGAGTGGGTGCCGTCCGCACACCCGACGTCCAGTGCCGTCGGATGTCCTGAGGCGGTGATCTCCGGCAGCCGCTGGGTAAGCCATTTCTTGGCATTCTCTTGACGGGCCTCGGCTGTGCCCTTGTATGTTCCCGCGAGCATGTCGTACGCCGCGCGATTGATATCAAGAATGGACTGGAGATCGGGCGAGGTGCTGCCGACGGTCGGAATCAGTGCGGGCACTACGGACGGCGCGGCCATCCATCCCCCTCGCGCGCGATGGATCGTTTCGATCCGCCAGTTGACAGGAAAACCGCCGAATCGCAGTCAGGATCGGCCGAATGGCGCTTATCGTGTCACAACTTCACTGCCACTGCTTTCACTTGTTCGGTGCCCGTGCGAGAGCAATTTCCGCGACCCTCGGTCTCGCGAAGAAAAGAATCAGTGCCAGATGGTGATACTCGCAGCGATTCGACTGGACTCCGGCCGCCCCGGCGCGCAAGACTGGCTGTGTGAACGAAATCACATTGGAAGCAGAAGACATCAGTCCGCACCAGGACCTCACCACGCTCGAAGCCGCGCGGCTGCTGGGAGTCTCGAAGCTGCACGTCATCGACCTTCTCGAGGCCGGAGAGATCGACTACCACATGGTCGGCACGGACCTCATGTTCAGCGCCGCGGAGATCGAGTCCTACAAGTCGGACCGCGAGCACCGCGACGCGGAGGCCCTCGTATCCGCATGACCCCCGCGCGGCGGGAGGCGCTGTGGCGTTTCCGCTGACGCAGTGCGTGCGCATCGCGAACCTGCGACGCCACGCACCCTGACGCCTGAGCGCACGTTCATCACCTGCGAACGTGCGCTCTTGTCATGCCCAGGCCAGTGGCTCCAGATCCTGCGGCCCGTCGGCCATCAGACCGGCGATGGCCTCGGCCGGCACGGGCCGCCCGCCCCACGCGTCGATGCCGACGTTGATCTGCCGGCCGCGCTGCCGCCAGGTGTTGTGGACGTGGCCGTGCACCACCCAGTCGCCTCGGTCCACTGGCCGGTACTCGACGAACCGGTCCTCGCCGTGCGAGTCGCCCGCGTACGGAAAGTGGGACAGCGTGACGCTCCGGCCGCCTACCGCGACCGGCTCGGGCCGGTCGTCGATCTCGGCAAAGCCTGCGTCGAGGTAGCGCTGCCGCTCCTTCGCCCGACGCCGCTCGCGCGCCTCCGGATCGCCCTTGCGAAGAGCGCGGTCGCCCTCCCAGCAGCGGTCATGGTTCCCCGGCACGAGGATCTTGCGCCCAGCGAGCCGTCCGACGCAGGCGAGGGACTCGTCGAGGGAACCGAGGGCGACGTCGCCCAGCACCCACACGGTGTCGTCGTCGGTGACCGTCTCGTTCCAGAGTTCCACGAGGCGGGCGTTCATCGCGGAGACGCCCGAGAACGGGCGGTCGCAGAACCGGATGATGTTCAGGTGTCCGAAGTGCAGGTCGGACGTGTAGTACGTAGTCATCTCGGAACGTATTCAACCGTCCCGGCGTGGCCGAGGGAACCGGAATACGGCGGCGGGATGAGCCATGATCGGCGGGTGGAACTCGCCGTCGATCTCAGCAACCGCACCGGCCGCACCGACGCGATCTACCGCGCCCTGCACGCGGCCCTCACCACGGGCCGGGTGCCGGCCGGGGAGCGGCTCCCCTCGACGCGCGACCTCGCCGGCGATCTCGGCGTCTCACGCGCGAGCGTCGCGACGGCGTACGAACGGCTCGTCGCCGAGGGCTTCCTGGAGACGCGGACCGGCGCGGGGACGTTCGCCACCGCGGCGGCGAGCGACACGCCTCTCGTGCGGCACCGTAGCCCGGGCGCCCTGCGCCCGCGGGCCGGCTGGCGCTGGTCGGTGCGTCCCGCCAGCGGTGACGCGCCGGTCCCGGCGCACGACTTCCGCGTGGGCATCCCCGACGCGAGCCTCTTTCCCTTCGAGACCTGGCGGCGGCTGCTGGCCGCCGAGTCCCGCGCCGGCGGCCCCGCTGCGGGCTCCTACGGCGGCCCCGCGGGCCTGCCCCGGTTCCGCGAGGCAGTGGCCCGCTACGTGGCCGGCTCCCGCGGGGTCCACGCCGGGCCCGACGACGTCATCGCCACCACCGGCGCGCAGCAGGCCCTCGACCTGGTGGCGCGCGTGCTGCTCGAACCGGGGGACACCGTCGCGATGGAGGATCCGGGGTATCCCGAGGCGCGAGAGCTCTTCGCGCTGCACGGGGCCCGAGTGGTGCCGGTGCAGGTCGATGCGGAGGGGCTGGTCGTGGACCAGGTCCCGGCGCGCGCCCGCCTGATCTACACCACCCCGTCGCACCAGTTCCCGCTCGGGATGCCGCTGTCGCTCGCCCGGCGCCGGGCCCTCCTGGCGCACGCCGCGCGGCACGGCGCGGCGGTGATCGAGGACGACTACGACAGCGAGTTCCGCCGTGCCCGCCGCCCGCTGGAGTCCTTGCAGGCCCTCGACCGGGACGGCCGCGTGGTCTACGTCGGGACCTTCTCGAAGTCGCTGCTGCCCGGCCTGCGCGTCGGCTACCTGGTGGCGCCGCCGTCGTTGCGTGACGCGCTGCTCGCCGCGCGCCAGCTCACCGACGGCCACGGAGCCGTGCACGTGCAGGCCGCGCTCGCACGGTTCATCGACGACGGCCTGCTCGCCCGGCACGTCCGGAAGGCATCCGCGCACTACACGGAGCGGTACGAGATCCTGCTGGACGCGCTGGCCGACCTGCCGGTCGAGCCCGTCCCGTCGGCGGCCGGCCTGCACGTGGCGGCCTACCTGCCCGCCGACGCCCCGGTGGGTTCGGCGGCAGTCGTCGCCCGCGCCCGACGCCGGTCGGTCGCCCTGGACTCCCTCGCCGCCTTCGCGGTGGGTCCCCACCGGGACGGGATGGTGCTCGGGATCGGTGGCGCGGTCACGAGCTCGATCCGGCCAGGCATTCGGGTGCTGGGGCGGCTGCTGGCACCGTGACGTCCGCGGTGCCGGCCGCCGCCGCGCGTGCCCGACGTCGCCGCCAGGCCGTCCAGGCGAGCCCACCCAGCGCTGCGACCACCGGGCCGGTCATGTGCGCCCCGGTCATCGCGAGCAGGCCGAGCGCGGCCACGAGCGACACCGCCGCGCACCACCAGGACACGCCCCAGCGGGGCAGGAGGCGCAGCGCCGCGGCCGTGCCCACCACGTAGAGCAGGGAGAACGTGGCGGTGGCCATGAGGAGTATCGCGTCGGTGGACAGGTGCAGGACGGCGAGCGTCGCCGTCGTGCCGAGGGCGACCGTCGTGATGAGGGCCAGGGAGCGGCGAGGCGTGCGGCCCGGCGCGGCCGCCAGCCATCCCGGGAGCGCGCCGTCCCGGGCGAGGGCGGCGCCCATCCGGCTGCCGCCCGCGAAGTAGACGTTGATGGCGCCGACGGTCAGCAGCACGGCCACCACTGTGGTGACCGGCCGGGCGTGCTCACCGAACCCGAGCACGAGCAGGTCCGAGAGGGGCGCCGGTCCCGGCGTCGGGCCGAGCACCGCTACCGTGGCGAACGCGACGCCCAGGTACAGCACGCCGACCACGGTCACGGCGATCGCCGTGGCCCGGGGGATGTCCCAGGCCGGACGGCGGTACTCCGCCGACAGCGAGCCCAGGATCTCCCACCCTGCGAAGGCCCAGACCAGCAGAGCCGCGGCCGAACCCACCGCGCCCCAGCCGTGCGGGGCGAACGGCGTGAGGTTACCGGGCTGCGCGTGCGGGAGCGCCACCACCACGGCGACGGCCAGCAGGAGCGCCACCGCCCCGGCGATGACGAGCTGCGCGGTGCCGGAGACGCGCAGGTCGAACCAGTTCATGACGGCGCACACCGTGATGATGGTGACGGTGGTGATCAGGGCCGTGCCGGTTCCGCCCCCGGTCGCGTCGGCGACGTAGGCGCCCGCGAAGCCCGCCGCGGCGGGGGCGCCCACCCCGATGGTCGCGTAGAACGCCCAGCCCACCATGGTGGACGCCCGCTCGCCGAAGGCGAGGCGCGCGTAGGTGGCGACGCCGCCGCCGTCGGGGTGGCGGGCGCCGAGGGCGGCGAACGTCGTGGCGAGCGGCACGGACAGGAGCACGAGGCCCGCCCATGCCACGAGCGAGGCGGGACCCGCCACGCCCGCCGCGAGGGCCGGGAGCGAGATGACGCCGGTGCCGAGCATGGCGCCGAGGGTGAGCGCTGCGCCCTGGGGGACGCTGAGTCCGTTCTGCATGGCTCTGACACTAGGCGCCGGGTGGACCGGCGAACGGGCCGATCCTGGCCCGTTCGTTCAGGCCAGTCCGCCCACCGCTGGTTGTCGCGCGGCTTCCGCGACCGCGTCGTCGGTAGCGGGTCAGCGCCCGGGGAGCGCCAGCGTGCGCCCCCGCTCGCGCAGGCGGCTCAGCCCGGCTGTGGTCGCGATGACCACGATCGTGTCGTGCGGATGCAGGTCCCGGCCGACCGCCGGCTCGATGGTGACCCCGCCGCCGCCGCTCGCCTGGGTGGCGGTACGGATCGCCAGCAGGCGGCACTCCCCGGGTACCCCGAGCGATTCGGGGTACTGGCCGACGAGCCCGCTGCCCGCGACGACCTCGATCTCGGCGAGGACGAGCACGCGGTTGAGGTAGGGGATGGTCGCCTTGACCTCCTGGCCGATCATCGCGGCGGCGAACCATGGCGCCGCGAGGAACGAGGAGCTGAGCCCGACCGAGTCGGGGATCTCGCGCCGGATGCGGCGCGACAGGTCCCTGTCGTACGCCCGCAGGACCGTGCGCAGCCGCGCCGACGTGTCCTTCGGCCGCGGGATCGAGCGCGCCGCGAAGCCGATGCCGATGGTCGTCGCCCCGCCGCTCGTGACCACCACTATCGCCTGGGCGGTGTCCACGTACGCCGCGCGCAGGGTCACCGCCCGGCGGGCGTCGCCGATCACGACGGGGACGTCCCGTGCGCGCGCCACCGCGATGCCGCGCGCGGACTCGTCGATGTCGACGGCGACCACCGGCACGCCGCGCCGGTCCAGGGACCGGACGATGCGGGTGCCGAGGTCACCGAGCCCGACGACGACCACGTGGTCGGCCATCGGGTGCAGCGGGGAGCCCGTGTCGAGCAGGCGCTGGGTCCGCACCACGCCGTCGACCACCACACCCGTGACCCATGGGATGACGGCGACGCTCACGACGGTCAGGGCCACCTGGGTGACCTTGACCACCGGGTTCGCGTCGTGGTCGGGGTCGCTGCCCGCCAGCGAGGGCAGCACCGCCTCGTACAGCGCCCCGAGGAAGGACGAGCCCGTGGCGAGCTGCATCGTCACCGCACCGACGAGGACGACCACGAGGAGGACCCCGGCGGCGAGCAGCAGGTTCCACCCGGAGGTGATCGCCAGGGTGCGCAGGTACTCGCCGACCCGGCGGCGCCGGTGCGGGTCCACCTCGTCCTCGTCGGGCTCGAGGTCGGCCTTGATCTCGGGCAGGACGTCGTTCTCCTCGGCGTCCGCCAGGAGCACCTTGGGTACGAGGCCGTCCATCTGGTCGTCGCTCGGGAGCACCTTGACGGTGCCGTCCGCAGCGGTCGCGAACAGGACCATGCGCGTCGGCAGGGACGTCGCCTCGTCCGACACGGCGACGAGGCGCCGGTGCTGCACCGGGAGGCGGATGAGGCGCCGCAGCGCGGCGCCGACGATCTCGGGTGCCGCGAACGCAGACGACGACAGCACCGTGCAGCGGTCGCGCTCCAGGTGCCGGCCGAGCGACTCGTCGAAGATCCGGACCACGACGTGCAGGTCCGGCCAGGCCTCGCGGAGCAGGAGCGCGAGGGCGACGTTGCCGCCGTCGTCCTGGTCCACGAGGGCGGCAGCGGCGGCGCGGCCCGCGCCGGCCGCGGTCAGGGCTCTCTCGTCTACCCGGTCCGTCTCGACGAGGTCGACCCTGTCGAGGGCGTCCATCTCGAGGGCGTACCGGGAGGTGCGGTCGGGTACGACCACGGTCACGGTGCCGCCGAAGCGGGTGCTGAGCGCCCGGGTCAGGCGAAAGGCGAGCGGACCGTCACCGACGACGACGTAGTGCGCGTTCGTGCCTGGTCCGACATCTGTCATGGTCGCTGAGCGTAGCGGGACCCTCCGACAACGAGCGCACGACATGTGCGCCCGTCGTCGGAGGGTCCGGGGGTCAGGCTCAGGCGCTACTCGGACCGCCTGCGCCTGCGGTTCCGCTTCGGGCTCAGGCGGGGACGTTCGCCACGCCGTCGGGCAGGAACCGCCTGCCCAGGACCTTCTCGCTGTAGCCAGTGCGGTCCAGGTACGGCGTGATGCCGCCCGTGTGGAAGCCCCAGCCGGCGCCGAGGATCATGGCCAGGTCGATCTGCTGCGGGCCGGGCACGACGCCCTCGTCCAGCATGATGCCGATCTCGGTGGTCAGCGTCGTGAGTACCGAGTCGAGCACGCCGTCGGCGTCGAGCACACCCGGCTCGCCCGGACGGGCGGGGCCGAAGTACTCCTGGATGGCCGGGTTGACCGGCTTGGGCAGGCCCTTGGCCGGGGCGTCCAGCACCACGCGGGTGCCGTCCTCGACGATCTTGGCCAGGCCGGCCGACGCCGGGATGCGATCGCCCAGGTTCTCGCGCAGCGAGGTGAGCACGTGCTGCGCGACGGCGGGGCCCACCAGGTCGGTGAGCTCGAACGTCGGCATCGGGAGGCCGAGGGGCGCGAGCGCCCGGTCCGCCACCTCGACCGGGGTCCCGCCTTCGATCGCGTCCACCACCTGGCCCATCACGAGCAGCAGCAGGCGGTTCACGATGAAGCCGGGGCGGTCGGCCGACATGATCGCCGTCTTGCGGAGCTTCTTCGTGACGGCGAACGCGGTGGCCAGAGCCTCGTCGGAGGTGTGCTCGGCGTTGATCACCTCGACCAGCGGCATCTGGGCCACCGGGTTGAAGAAGTGGATGCCGACCACGCGCTCCGGGTGGGCCAGGTCGGCCGCCATCTCGGTGACGGACAGCGCCGAGGTGTTGGTCGCCAGGATCGTCTCGGGGGAGATGACGCCCTCCAGCTCGGCGAACACCTTCTTCTTGAGCCCCATGACCTCGGTGACGGCCTCGATGACGAAGTCGCACGTGGCGAACTCTTCGATGTCCGTGGTGCCGGACACCGACGCCACGATGCGGGCTGCGGCGTCGGGCGTCAGGCGCCCGCGGGAAGCCAGCTTCTCGGCCGTCTCGCGGACGAAGGCCAGGCCCTTGTCCACGCGGTCCTGGTCCAGGTCGCGCATGACGACGGGTACGCCGAGGCGCTGCGCGAAGAGGAACGCCATCTGGGCGGCCATCAGGCCCGCGCCCACGACGCCGACCCGGGTGATCGGCCTGGCGAGCTTGGGGTCGGGGGCACCGATCGGCTTCTTGCCGCCGCCCACGAGGTTGAAGGCGTAGATGCTGGCGCGCATCTCGTCGGTCATGACCAGGTCGGCCAGCGCCTGGTCCTCCGCGGCGAACGCGTCCGCCTTGGTGGCGTTGCGGGCGGCGGCGATCAGCTCCAGCGCGCGGCCCGGGGCCGGGCGCGAGGCGCCGACCACGGCGTCGAGCTGGGCCTTGGCGGCGCCGACGACGGCGTCCCACACGGGCTGCGGGTCGAGCTCGCGGCGGGGCACCTCGATCTCGCCGGTGACGACCTTGGCGGCCCAGATGATGGACTGCTCCAGGAAGTCTGCGGCGTCGAACTGAGCGTCGACCAGGCCGATCTGCAGCGCCTCGGCCGGCTTGTACGGCTTGTTCGCCGCGGGGCGGGTGAGGATGACCTCGACGGCCTTCTCGACGCCGACCAGGCGCGGCACGAGGTAGGCGCCGCCCCAGCCGGGGATCAGGCCGATGCCGGTCTCGGGCAGGCCGAGCGCCGCGGCGTCGGAGGCCACGGTGCGGTAGTCGCAGTTGAGGGCGACCTCGAGGCCGCCGCCCAGGGCCAGGCCGTTGACGAACGCGAAGGTCGGCACGCCGGTGGCCGCGCGCAGGTCGCCGAGGATCGTGTACGCGGCGTGGCCCATGCGGCCCAGCTCGACGGCCTGGGCGTGGCTGCCCACCGAGGTGATGCCCTTGAGGTCGGCGCCCGCGGCGACGAAGTACGGCTTGCCGGTCACGCCGACGGCGGCGATCTCGCCGGCCTCGGCGCGGGCGCGGACCGCCTCAAGCGCAGCCTTCAGCTCGGCCATCCCGGCCGGCCCGAGCGTGTTCGGCTTGGTGTGGTCCAGGCCGTTGTCGAGCGTGACCAGCGCGAGGACGCCGGCGCCGCCGGGCAGCCGCACGTCACGGACGAGGGAGTGGGTGACGCGCTCGGTCGGAGCGGCGGGGGTGGTGGTCTCAGGCACGGGTCAGTTCTCCTCGTCCGTGTGGCCGGAGTAGTCGGCGTGGTGGGGGTTCTCCCAGATGACGCTGCCGCCCTGGCCCAGGCCCACGCACATGGCGGTGAGCCCGTAGCGGACCTCGGGGTGCTGCTCGAACTGGCGGGCGAGCTGCGTCATCAGGCGCACGCCGGAGCTCGCGAGGGGGTGGCCCATGGCGATCGCGCCGCCGTACTGGTTGACGCGCGGGTCGTCGTCGGCGATGCCGTAGTGGTCCAGGAAGGACAGCACCTGTACGGCGAACGCCTCGTTCAGCTCGAACAGGCCGATGTCGTCGATCGTCAGGCCCGCGGTCTTCAGCGCCTTCTCGGTGGAGGGCACCGGGCCGTAGCCCATGATCTCCGGCGGGACGCCGGCGAAGCCGTAGGAGACCATGCGCATCCTGGCGGGCAGGCCCAGCTCGGCGACGACGTCGCCGGCCGCGAGGATGGCGCCGGTGGCGCCGTCGGTCAGCGGGGACGACGTCGCGGGGGTGACGCGGCCGCCCGGGCGGAACGGCGTCTTGAGGCCCTGGATGGACTCGAAGGTGGTCTCCGGGCGGGGCAGCTCGTCGGTGGTGGCCAGGCCCCAGCCCAGCTCGGCGGAGCGGACGGCGACCGGGACGAGGTCCGGGTCGATGTTGCCGTTGGCCAGCGCCTTGGCGTACTTGGCCTGCGACTCGACGGCGAACCGGTCGGCGCGCTCCTTGGTGAGCTGCGGGAACTTGTCGTGCAGGTTCTCCGCGGTGACGCCCATGTTCAGGGCCTGCGGGTCCACGAGCTTCTCGGCGACGAAGCGAGGGTTGACGTCGGCGGCGAAGCCCATCGGGTGGCGGCCCATGTGCTCGACGCCGCCCGCGATGGCGACGTCGAGGGCGCCCATGGCGATCCCCGCGGCCGTGGTCGTGGCGGCGGTCAGGGCACCGGCGCACATCCGGTCGATGGCGTAGCCCGGCACGGACTGGGGGAGACCGGCGAGCATGCCGACGGTGCGGCCGAGCGTGAGCCCCTGGTCGCCCTGCTGGGTGGTGGCGGCGATGGCCACCTCGTCGATCCGCTCCGGGGGGAGCTCGGGGTGCCGCCGCAGCAGCTCGCGCACCACCTTCACGATCAGGTCGTCGGCACGCGTCTCGGCGTAGAGGCCGTCGGGCTTGGCCTTGCCGAAGGGCGTGCGGGCGCCGTCGACAAAGACGACGTCGCGCACCGCACGGCGGGCACGCGGTGTTTCCGGGGCTGCGGTCATCAGCAGAACTCCTGGTTTTCGGGACGGCGGCGTCCGTTGAGCGGCGCCGCTGGATACCGATACACGCTACCGCGAGTACCGGTAAAAAGCACGCACGAGATGAGACCCAGTTCGTGACGAATGGCACCGAGTCTCGAAGGTTCGCCTGGGCGTACGACGGCGCCCGGCCCCAGGTTCGGTCCGTTGCACTGGTCTTGAAGATGACTTCGGTCGGTTGCCTTGAGATCGGTCCACTGTTGGACCGATCTCAAGGCAACCGACCGAAGTGGGAGGGCCCAGCCCTGCTACTGACCGAAGCCGCGTCCGCGCTCAGTTGCCGCGCAGCTTGCGGACCACCTTCTTGGCGGTGGGCAGAGCGGTGTTCCAGGTGTTGTACCAGCGTGAGAACGCGACGTCGATCGAGCCCACGAGCTCGTCCGTGTGCTTGGCGAAGCTCTTCTTGAAGTCGCTGATGCCGTCGTTGAGCAGGCCGTTCATGTCGTACCGCACGAGGCCCTGCTCCCGGGCTATCTCGATGGTGCGCCAGTAGGTCGGCGCGGTGGCCGTGGCCTTGCGGCCGGCGTCGTTGCCGCCGCCGTACAGCAGGAACGAGGTGCTGGCCGAGTTCACGCACCACGCGAAGCACGCGGGCACGTCGTTGACGTAGGTGGCCACCAGCACCGACCGCTCGCCGAGCATGTTGTGGATGTCCACGTAGTACTTGTCGTGGTGGATGGCGAAGCCGGCCCGCTCGGCGGTCTCCTTGTAGACGTCGAGCACGCGCAGCACCTCCTTCTCCTCCGTGACCCGGCGGATGTCGAGGCCCGCACGGCCGCCCTTGCGGATCTCGTACCGGGTGGACTTGCGCATGTCCGAGAGGAGCTCGTCGGCGGGCCTGGTGAGGTCCAGGATCAACGTGCTCGGGATCATTATCTGGTTCGGCGCGTACCGCCGTCCGGCCAGGTCGAGCTGGGTGCCCGCGGGCCAGTCGGGCTCGATCGTGATGCCGACGCCGCCCACGTTCTCGCGCGCCCACTCCACGACGGTGTTCGTCACGGCGTTGCGCGTGGCGGTGTCGCCGACGCCGAAGACGGCCTGCGCGGTCTCGCCGTCGTGGTGCGCGACGACTGGGCCGCGCGGCACGTACGAGAGAGCCTTGAACTGGGCAGGCAGCGGCCGCACGAGGAGCTGTGCGAGGCCGACGGTGGAGCCGTCCTCGGACACGCGCAGGCGGTGCGCGCGCCAGTTGCCGGCCGCCTTGACCTCGCCCCAGCCCCAGAGCTGGAGCGGGTGGCCGCCCAGGGCGAGGACCTCGCGGTCCCAGGTCGATGGATCGGTGACGACGTCGACGGCGAGCGCGATGGGCTCCGACAGGGCTGGCATGGGGACGACTCTACTGGGGCGGGCGAGGGGCTTTCACACCGGTTCCCGTGCCGCGTCGGCGAACACGCGTTCCAGGCGTTCCGCCAGGAGGCCGAGCTGCCACTCGCGGGCGCCGCGGCCCCGCAGGAACTCGGTGATCCCCCCGGCGTCGGCGGGCGACGGCGGCGTCCAGCACAGGCGGCGCAGCGCGTCGGGCTGCAGCAGGTTCTCGACCGGGATGCTCAGCTCCTCGGACAGCGCGGTCACGAGCTCGCGGGCCGCCGCGAGGCGGCGGGCCGCGACGGCGTCACGGTCACCCCAGGTGCGCGGGGGCGGCGGACCGTCGGAGCGCGGTCCGCGCACCGTCGGCAGCTCGGCGTCGGGCAGGGCGCGTGCCTCGTCGATCGCCTTCTGCCAGTAGGCGGCCCGGCGCTTGGTGCCCTTGCCCGCGAACTCCGGAAGCGCCACGAGCTGGCCGGCGGTCTTCGGCATGGCCCTGGCCGCGGCGACTATCGCGCGGTCGGGCAGGACCCGCCCCGGCGAGATGTCCCGCGCCTGCGCGCTGGAGTCCCGCGCGACCCACATGGCCCGCACGGCGGCGACCTGGCGCGGGTTGCGCAGCACGTGCATGCCGGACGTGCGCCGCCACGGGTCCACCCGTGGAGCGGGCGGGGGCGCTGTGCGCACGGCCTCGAACTCCTGCGCCGCCCACTCGGTCTTCCCGGCGGCCTCGAGCCGTTCGGCGAGCCGGTCGCGCAGCTCGACGAGCACCTCGACGTCGAGCGCGGCGTACCGCAGCCAGTCCTCCGGCAGCGGGCGGGTGGACCAGTCGACGGCGGAGTGCTCCTTGGCCAGCCCCAGCCCCAGCACCTCGGCCACGACGGCGGCGAGCCCCACGCGTTCCATGCCGAGCAGCCGCGCGGCGAGCTCCGTGTCGAAGACGCGCGCGGGGCGCAGCCCGTGCTCGGCGAACCCGGGCAGGTCCTGCGAGGCGGCGTGCAGCACGAACTCGGCGTCGCCGACGGCCTCGCCCAGCGGCGAGAGGTCCGGGACGCCGACCGGGTCGATCAGTGCCGTCCCCGCACCCTCGCGCCGCACCTGGACCAGGTAGGTCGCCTGGCCGTACCGGTACCCGGAGGCGCGCTCGGCGTCGGCGGCGACGGGCCCGGAGCCGGCGGCGAACGCCTCGACGACGCGCGCGAACGCGCCCTCGGTCGCCACGACGCCGGGCAGCCCGTCGGCGGGCTCGGTGAGTGGGGTGACGGGTGCCGGCACGGGCGTCGATGTCTCCGCAGGGACTCCTCGCTCCGTGGTGGTCATGGACCTACCGTATGGCGTTGCCTGGAACGGTCGGTAAACCGCCTGGTGAGCGCCGCGACGCCCTCGGGCAGCGGGGGCACTCCGGCGGCCATGGTGAGCAGCGCCGCCCACGCGCGCAGGTGCGTGCCCAGGTGGGTGTCCACCGGCGTCCACGAGGCGCGGATCTCCAGGTCCACCGCGTCGGGCGTGCCGTCCAGGGCGCCGTAGCTCTGGGACAGCACCCGGGTGACCGTGCCGCCGGCGGCCAGGGTGTCGACACCCTCGGCCAGCCCCGCGGTCTCGAGGCACTCGCTCACCCAGGACCAGGCGACGTCGGCCAGCATCGGGTCGGCGGCCATCTCCGGCTCCAGCGTTGCCCGCACCAGCGTCACCACGCGGAAGGTACCGTGCCAGGCCTCCTGCCCGGCGGGGTCGTGCAGTACGACGAAGCGGCCGGTGGCGAGCGGGTCATCGTCGTGGTCGTGCTCGACGTCGTCGTGCCGGCCCTGCGGCGCGTCGGGGAGGACGTCGCCCGAGAGCGCCACGCTGAACGGTGCCACCCGGCGGGGTGCGGGGATCTCGGTGAGGCGCACCTCGGCACGCAGGGCCGCACCCCGCAGGTCGGCCAAGGCTGCTGCGAAGTCGACGGGTACGCCGGTGGGCGGGCCGCTGGTCACCACTTCACGGTACGTCCGCGTCGCTGCCGCGGGACGGAGGCGCGCGGCTGTCGCCGGATCGTGACCTGCGTCGCGGTGTCGTACCGGGCACTAGGCTGGCCGTGGGTCACGGCGTGCGCTGCGCGCAGGCCGGCCTGTTCCCACTTCAGAAGGAGCAAGAACGTGTCAGGCACAGCACAGATCGGCGTCACCGGGCTGGCGGTGATGGGTCGCAACCTCGCGCGGAACTTCGCACGTCACGGCTACACGGTGGCGGTGCACAACCGTTCGTACGCGCGGACCGAGTCGCTGGTCGCGGAGCACGGCAGCGACGGCGAGTTCGTCCCGAGCGAGTCGATGGCGGACTTCGTCGCCTCGCTCGCGCGGCCGCGCAAGGTGGTCATCATGGTCAAGGCCGGCGGTCCCACGGACGCCGTCATCGACGAGCTGGTGCCCCTCCTGGAGGAGGGCGACATCGTGGTCGACGCCGGCAACGCGCACTTCCCGGACACGATCCGGCGCGAGGCCGCCCTCAAGCAGCACGGCCTGCACTTCGTCGGCACCGGTGTGTCCGGCGGCGAGGAGGGCGCGCTGAACGGCCCGTCCATCATGCCGGGCGGCACGCCCGAGTCGTACGCGTCGCTCGGGCCCATCCTGGAGGACATCTCCGCGAAGGTGGACGGCACCCCGTGCTGCACCTACGTGGGCTCCGACGGCGCCGGCCACTTCGTCAAGATGGTGCACAACGGCATCGAGTACGCCGACATGCAGCTCATCGCGGAGGCGTACGACCTGCTGCGCCAGGGGCTCGGTGCAACCGCCGCGGAGATCGGCCAGATCTTCGCGCAGTGGAACACGGGCGACCTGGAGTCGTTCCTCATCGAGATCACCGCCGACGTCCTGCAGCACGTGGACGCCGAGACCGGCAAGGCCTTCGTCGACATCGTCCTGGACCAGGCCGAGCAGAAGGGCACCGGCCGCTGGACCGTGCAGAACGGCCTGGACCTCGGCGTGCCCATCACGGGTATCGCGGAGGCCACGTTCGCCCGGGCGCTGTCCGGTTCGGTGCCGCAGCGCGCGGCCGGCCGTGCGGCGCTGCCGGCCCACGCCGCGCAGTGGGAGGTCAAGGACCGCGACGCGTTCATCGAGGACGTCCGCCAGGCCCTCTACGCCTCGAAGGTCGTCGCCTACTCGCAGGGCTTCGACCAGATCGCGGCGGCCGCCGCCGAGTTCGGCTGGGACATCGACCGGGGCGCGATGGCCCGGATCTGGCGCGGCGGCTGCATCATCCGCGCCCGGTTCCTGAACCGGATCACCGAGGCCTACGAGCGCGACCAGGACCTGCCCCTGCTCCTCGCGGACCCGTACTTCACCGACGCCGTCGCGAGCGGCCTGCCCGCGTGGCGCCGCATCGTGGCGGGCGCTGCCCAGAACGGCGTGCCCACGCCCGCGTTCTCCTCCTCGCTCGCGTACTACGACGGCGTCCGCGCCGAGCGGCTGCCCGCCGCCCTGGTGCAGGCGCAGCGCGACTTCTTCGGCGCGCACACCTACAAGCGGGTCGACCGTGAGGGCACGTTCCACACCGAGTGGTCCGGCGACCGCACGGAGGCTGAGGCGTGAGGGGATACCCCGCGGACAAGGGGCCGGTGGACGGCGGCGGGGAGCAGCCCGTCCCGGAGATGATGGTGGTGGGGGTCGGCGGCGACGTCGGGATGTACGCCCTGGTGCGTGCGTTCCACGAGCAGTACGGCACCCACGCGGTGGTGCTCTCCAAGGTCGCCACCCGCGCGATGCAGGACTCGGCGATCGCCGAGAACGTGGTGGTGCCCGGCCTGGACGAGGTGGACGTGTTCCTCTCGACCCTCGAGGGCATCGCGCAGCAGCACCGGGACAAGGTGCTCGTGCTGCTCACCAACGCGGACTGGCACGTGCGCACCGTCATCGTGAACCGGGACCGGCTGGAGGCGGCGGGCTACGTGCTGCCCTACCCGTCCCTGCCGGTCCTGGAACAGGTGAGCAGCAAGGAGGGCTTCGCGGAGGTCTGCGACCAGCTCGGCATCCCGACGCCGCGCACGGTGGCGGTGGACGTCGCCAAGCTGGTGGCCGACGGCGGCCGCGCCGCCGTGCCGGCCCTCGAGGTGGACCTCCAGTTCCCCGTTGTCGGCAAGCCGTCCAACAGCGCCGAGTGGTACTACGTGGACTTCCCCGGCAAGGCGAAGATCCACCACATCGACTCCCGCGCCGAGCTGGACGAGCTGCTGGGCAACCTCGCGGACGCCAAGTACCCGGGCACGTTCCTGGTGCAGGAGTTCATCCCGGGCGACGAGACGCAGATGCGGTCCCTGACCGCCTACCGCGACACGACGGGCGAGGTGACGCTCCTGGCCACCGGCCGGGTGCTGCTGGAGGAGCACACGCCGGGCACGCTCGGCATCCCGGCCGCGATCCTGGTCGAGGCGTACGACGACGCCATGGACGCCGCCACCCGGTTCCTCGACACGACCGGCTACGTGGGCTTCGCCAACTTCGACTACAAGCTGGACCCGCGCACGGGCCAGCACGTGTACTTCGAGGTCAACCCGCGCATCGGCCGGAACAACTACTACGTCACGGCAGGCGGGGCCAACGTGGCCCGCGTGCTTGTCGAGGACTGGGTGCTGCACCGCCCGATCCGCCCGGTGCGGGCCGTGCACGAGGTGCTGTACACAGTGGTGCCGTTCGGCCTCCTGACGAAGTACGTCCTGGACCCGGAGCTCAAGAGCCGGCTCAAGGCGCTCAGGGCGAGCGGCAACGTCGTCAACCCCCTCAAGTACGACGCCGACTCCGGTCTCAAGCGCCGGCTCATCGTCGAGGGGATCACGCAGAACTACCGCCGCAAGTACGCGCAGTTCTACCCGGAGCCGACGGCGACCGGGTACTGACGCGGCCCGCTGCCCGCCGGGCCTGACCATGGGTACTTCTGCCCAGGTCACGGCCTTGCGGGCCGCGTGACGCGTCGGGAAACTGTGCGTACCTGCCCGCCACGACCCAAGGAAACATCCAGCACATGTCGTTCTTCGAGTCCGTCCGTACCTGCCTGCGCAAGTACGGCGTCTTCAGCGGGCGCGCCCGGCTGTCCGAGTACTGGTTCTGGCAGCTCGCGGTGGCGTTGGTGACCGCCGTCGTCTTCGGGGCGTTCATCGTCCCGGCGCTCATCACGATGGACCCGGTCACGCAGGAGCCGGGGGTGCTAGGGACGATCGGCTCGGTCCTGTGGGTGGTCGTCCTGTTCGGGACGCTCGTGCCCAGCATCGCGGTGGCGGTCCGGCGCCTGCACGACACGGGCAAGTCCGGCTGGTTCTTCCTGCTGGGCTACGTCCCGTTCGTCGGCAGCATCATCGTCATCGTGCTGGCCGCCCTTCCGGGTGAGATCGGGCCCAACCAGTACGGTCCGGACCCCAAGGCGCAGGAGGCGCCCGCGCAGCCCGAGGTCGCGTACTGACCGACGTACCTGGCACGGGGCGGTCCGCACCTTCGGGTGAAGGATCGCCCCGTTCCTGTTGCCGGGCCGGCGGCTGAAGCGCGCCGATGGGTAGTTCTGCCCGGTTTTGGGTCTTGTGCACTGTGTGATGCATCGGGACAATATGTGCGCACTTGCTGGATATTTCCGGCACAACCGTGAGAGAGGCTTCTTCCCGATGTCGTTCATCGAGTCCATCCGGACCGTGCTGTCCAAGTACGCAGTGTTCAGCGGCCGCGCCCGGCGCTCCGAGTACTGGTGGTACGCCCTGGCCGTGACGATCGTGTCGCTGGTCCTGTACGTGGCAGTAGTCGTGCCGGGCCTCAGCGCGTACTCGGCGTCCATCATGGAGTACCAGACTGCCGCCGACCCGACGGCGCCGATCCCGGCCCTGCCCGGCTCCGTGATCACCGGCTACCTGATCCTGTCGATCGTCAACCTCGCGCTGCTGCTGCCGGGCCTCGGTGTCACGGTCCGCCGCCTGCACGACACCGACCGGTCCGGCTTCTGGATCTTCTTCGCCCTGGTCCCGTTCGTCGGCTCGATCATGCTGATCGTGTGGGAGGCGACCGCCGGCACCCCGGGCCCCAACCGCTTCGGCCCGGACCCCAAGGCAGTGGAGCAGACGGCTGCCGTCTGACCTAGCCTGAGCAGGTGAACAGCACCCGCCCCGTCCTCGTCGTCGGGGCGAGCGGGTACGTCGGCAGCCGGGTCGCACGCGGCCTGGCTGCCGACGGGCGCACGGTGCTGGCGGCCGCCCGCTCCCCGCTGCCCGACGGCGGAGACGGCGTCGTCCCCGTCCGGTACGACACCGTCGCCACCCTGCCCGACGCCGTCCGCGCCGCCTGCGCCCGGGCCGGCGCGCCGCTGCCCGGAGCCGTCGTGGCCTCGATCGGCGGCTGGCACAAGGGCGCACCGCTCCTGGAGGCGGACCCGGACCAGTGGTCCGCGACCCTCGCCTCCCACCTCACCGCGCACCTCGAAGCCGCACGCGCCCTCGTACCGCTGCTCGCGCCGGGCGACCCGTACGTCGTGCTCAACGGGGCCGCGTCCCGCGAAGCCATGGCCGGCTCCGGCGCGATCAGCGTCACGGGGGCCGGGCTCGCGATGCTGGTGCAGGTGCTGCGCCTCGAAGCGGCCCAGCCGAACGCCCGCGCCGTCCGCTTCCACGAGCTCGTCGTCGACCACGCCGTCTCCGGGGACGACCGCAACCAGGACCCGGCCCAGACCAGGACGCCGGCCCAGGTCGTCAGCGCCCTCGGCGAGCTCCTCGACCAGGCCGGCGCACCCGCCGTCGTGCACGTGTGACGTTGCTCTCGTGGCACGCCCGGTGAGCTGACCCGCCGGTAATCTTCTGCTTCGTGACAGTCGCTACCACCACTGACAGCCAGACCGTTCAGACCGCCCTGTGCGCGGTCCGGCCGCAGGTCGCTGTCGACCGGCTCGTCACCGACCTGGTACCCCCGCGCCACTTCGCGCAGGCCCGGTTCGCGACCTACCGCGCCAACCCGGCACACCCCAGCCAGGGCCGAGCGCTCGCCCGCCTGACGGAGATCGCCCAGCAGATCACGGCCCCGAAGCGCGGCCTGTTCGCCCGCCGCCAGGCCGCCCCCGCGGTCTACCTCGACGGCGGCTTCGGCGTCGGCAAGACCCACCTGCTCACCTCGCTCGCCCACGCTGTCGGGGAGGCGCTCGGCCCGGACAAGGCCGCGTACGGCACGTTCGTCGAGTACACGAACCTCGTCGGGGCGCTCGGCTTCCTCCCGACCGTCGAGGCGCTCGCCGCCAAGAAGCTCGTCTGCATCGACGAGTTCGAGCTCGACGACGCGGGCGACACGACGCTGATGTCCCGCCTCATGCGCGAGCTCGCGGACCGGGGCGTGGCGCTCGCTGCGACGTCGAACACGCTGCCCGACGCGCTGGGCGAGGGCCGCTTCGCCGCCCAGGACTTCCAGCGCGAGATCAAGGCCCTGTCCGACCGCTTCGAGACCCTGCGGGTCGACGGCGAGGACTACCGCCATCGCGACGTCGTGACCGACTCCGAGCCGCTGACCGAGGACGAGGTCGTCGCCGCGGCCGCCCGCCCGGGCGCCACGCTGGACGCGTTCGACGACCTGCTGGAACACCTCGCCACCGTGCACCCCAGCCGCTACGGCGCGCTGCTCGACGGCGTCTCCGTCGTCGCCCTGACGGGGGTGCACCCCGTGACGGCGCAGGCCGTGGCGCTGCGCCTGGTGGTCCTCGTGGACCGCCTCTACGACCGGGACGTGCCGGTGCTGCTCGGCGGCTCGGGCGACACCCGCGGCCTGTTCACCGAGGAGATGCTCGCCGGCGGGTACCGCAAGAAGTACTACCGGGCACTGTCCCGCCTGGGCGCCCTGGCCGAGGAAGGGCGCAAGCTCGTCTGAGCCGGAACGGAACCGAAGGCCCAACGCGCAGGGCCGAGGTTCCTCAGGTCGCCGCCAGGCGCGCCTTCTCCGCCGCCACGTCGAAGCTGGCGGGCGGCCAGCCCAGGTCCAGCGACCGCAGGGCGCCGGTCAGCAGCTCGGTGACGGCCAGGCGGGAGTACCACTTCCGGTCCGCCGGGACGACGTACCAAGGCGCCTCCTTTGTGGACGTGCGGTCAAGCATCTCCTGGTAGGCCGCCACGTACTCCGGGAGCTTCAGGCGTACGTCGATGTCGTTCGGGTTGTACTTCCAGTGCTTGTCCGGCCGGTCGAGCCGTTTGGCCAGGCGCTTCTTCTGCTCGTCGGCCGAGACGACGAGTGCCACCTTCACGATCGCGGTGCCCGACGCCGCCACCTCGGCCTCGAACTCGTTGAGCTCGCGGTAGTGCCTGCGCCACGTCTTGACCGGCTCCAGCCGGTTGACGCGGACCACCAGGACCTGCTCGTGGTGCGACCGGTCGAACACGCCGACGTAGCCGGGCACGGGCAGCGCGTTGCGGATCCGCCACAGGTAACCGTGCTCCCGCTCCTCCTCGGTGGGCACGCCGAACCCGCGGTGCATCACGCCCTGCGGGTCCACCATGCCCACGACGTGCTGCACGATCCCGCCCTTGCCCGAGGTGTCCAGGCCCTGCAGCACGAGCAGCACGGACCGGTCGCCGCCGGTGCGGCCGTGCGCGAAGAGGCGCTCCTGCAGGTCGGCCAGCTCGTGCCCGCGGACGGCCATGAGCTCCTCCCCTTCGGCCCGGCTGCCCCGCCAGCCGGGCGTCGCGGCCTGGTCCAGGGCACTCAGGTCCGTGCCACGCACCCAGCGCAGGGCCTCGTCGGCCGGGGTCTTCCACAGCTGCTCCGGCGTCTTTGCCATCGGGTGCCACCTCTCCGCGCGGCCGGCCGGTGCCGGTCCCTGCCCCTCAGGCTCTCAGGTCAGGTCTCCGCGCGCAGCACGGCGGTCATCCTGGGCGGGACCGTGAGGGTGTCGCCGACCAGGCGGGTGGCGCCCGGCTCCCAGGCGGCAGCCAGCTTGAAGGCCGCGGGCAGCGGCGCCCTGATCGCGCCCTCGGCGGGCCGCAGCAGGCTCCCCAGGCGCAGGGCGGCGAGGCCGTGGCCCGTGTTGAGCACGAATGCCAGGCTGCCCCGCAGCACCGCGATGACCGAACGGTCGGCGGTGGACCGGACCTCCAGCGGGAGGTCCAGCTCCTCGGCGATGGCCCGGCGGATCGCGATCAGCTCGTGCGCCCAGCGGGCCAGGCGCTGCTCGTTCTGGTTGCGCGGGACGACCGGGGCGTGCACGGTGTCGAGGACCAGCGGGTTGCCCGCGAGGATGACGGTGGCGAGCACGCTGGCCCGGATGTCGACGTCGTCGACGCCGAGGAGCGCCGTGGCGGGGCTCTCCTCGCCCGCCCACGGGACCGTGAGCTGGGCGGCGGGGAGCCGGGTGATGTCCTCGACCACGCTCGCGCCGGCCCGGACCCGGTTGCGCCGCCCGCCGTTCTGCCGGGAGGCCCGGCGCACCGACGGGTGCACCAGGTCGGCGAGCATCTGCAGCGCCTGGATGTCCTCCGCCTTGCCCGGTCCGGACAGGATGCGGAGCAGGATCGTGGTGAGCCGGTCGCTCCTGCCCGGGCCGTCCACGAGGAGGCTGAACCGGCGCTCGAGCTGTTCGCCCATCCCGACGACGTAGTCCGCCAGCTCGCCGAGGAACGGCGTGGGCGAGCGGTCCACCAGCGCGTCGACGTCGAGCACCAGGCCGTCCACGTGGTACTCGCGCAGCCAGTGCCTGGCATCGTCCACGAGGAAGTCCCGGGGGCCGCGGCTGCCGCTGCCGTCGAGGTTGATGCGGTCGCCCACGTAGTCGGTCCGGACGGTCGGCGAGGACGGGACCTTGCCGGCCCGCGTGCCGATCGTCGGGACCTGGCCGGTACGGAGCTGGATGGGGCCGGTGCGCGGCCGGTCCAGCGGGACCTGCCCGGTCCGGGGGCGCATCGCCTGCAGGGCGTGCTCGCCCGCGTCGCCGCCGCTCCGCTGGGCGCGCGGGCGGCCGCCGCCGCCCGTGAGGTACGGGCCGTAGGCCTCCAGGCCGAGCTCGTCGGCCACGGCCCAGCGGTAGGGGATGTCCAGGACGACGGCGAGGCCAACGGCGTGCGCGGCGTCGACGAAGCGCTGCAGCGCGCGCGGGCCGCCGTACGGCTCGTGCACGGAGTAGAGGCGCACCCCGCGGGCGGGGCCGAGCGCCGGGTCGAACGCGGCGACGGGCGCGAGCTCGACGCCGTGCACCCCGAGCTCGGCGACCGTGGGCAGCAGCTCCGTCGCGGCGTCGAGGGTGCCCTCCGGCGTGAACGTCTCGGTGTCGACGTGCATGAGCACGCTAGTGGTGAGGTCGGGCGGGGACCACGTGCCGTCGGACCAGTCGAAGGCCGGGTCGAAGACCCTGGTCGGCCCGTGGATGCCCTGCGGCAGCCACACGCTGCGCGGGTCGGGCAGCAGCGGCCCGCCGTCCACCGAGTAGCCGTAGTCGGTGCCGTGCCCGAGCACGCTGTCGGCGCCCCAGTACCCGGGCTCGCCCGCACCTACGAGGCGCAGCGGCATGTGCTCGGGCTCCTCGTAGGGGTCGTACGGCACGAGCACCTCGATGATGCGCGCACGCGGCGCCCACACCACCGGCCTCGGCCCAGGCACAGGCATATCAGGCCCTGGTCGGGGCGGTGGTGTTGTCCCTCCGGCTCCACTCCTCGGTCCGGTCACGGCGGACAGCCTAGCCCGGTGTTCCGGATGGGCGAGTCAGCACGACCACGCTGCGACCCGTCACGGTGAGACCGCTACCAGCCGCGAGCACCGTCCCCGGCTCGGCGCTGCCGTCGGTGTCCAGGACCACGGTCCAGGCCGACCCGTAGGCGCTGGGCGGCAGCGTGAAGCCCAGGGCCTCGGAATGGGCGTTGAGCAGCAGCAGGAACGAGTCGTCGACCACCGCCTCGCCCCGTCCGCCGGTCTCCGTGATCGCGTCCCCGTTGAGGAAGACGGTCACCGTCCGGGCGTAGGCCTGCTGCCAGTCCGTGTCGTCCATGCGCGCGCCCGTGAGGTCGAGCCACTCGATGTCCGCCGGCACGCCCGCGGCCTCGTGCGCGACCTTCCCGTCGAAGAACCGGCGGCGGTGCAGGATCGGGTGGTCGCGGCGCAGCCGGACGGCCTGCCGGGCGAAGTCCAGCAGCGCGGCCCGCTCGTCGTCGGGCCCCTTGGGGCCGCCCCAGTCCATCCAGGTGAGCTCGTTGTCCTGGCAGTAGGCGTTGTTGTTGCCCTGCTGGGTGCGGCCGAGCTCGTCGCCGTGCGCGATCATCGGCACGCCCTGGCTCAGCATCAGCGTGACCAGGAGGTTGCGGCGCTGCCGGGCGCGCAGCTCGGTGATCCCCGGGTCCTCGGTGGGCCCCTCGACGCCGCAGTTCCAGGACCGGTTGTGGTTCTCGCCGTCCTTGTTGTCCTCGCGGTTGGCCTCGTTGTGCTTCTTGTCGTACGCCGTGAGGTCGGCGAGCGTGAAGCCGTCGTGCGCCGTGACGAAGTTGATGGAGGCGATGGGCAGCCGGCCGCTGTGCTCGTACAGGTCGCTGGAGCCGGTCAGCCGGGAGGCGAACTCCGGCAGCGTGGCCGGCTCGCCGCGCCAGAAGTCGCGGACGGTGTCGCGGTAGCGACCGTTCCACTCGGTCCACAGCGGCGGGAACCCGCCCACCTGGTAGCCGCCGTCGCCCAGGTCCCACGGTTCGGCGATCAGCTTGACCTGGGAGATCACCGGGTCCTGGTGCACGATGTCGAAGAACGCGCTCAGCCGGTCGACCTCGTGGAACTGGCGGGCCAGCGTGGCCGCCAGGTCGAAGCGGAACCCGTCGACGTGCATCTCCTCCACCCAGTACCGCAGCGAGTCCATGATCAGCTGCAGCACGGCGGGGGAGCGCATGAGCAGCGAGTTGCCGGTGCCGGTGGTGTCGAAGTAGTGGGCCTCGTCGCCGTCGACCAGGCGGTAGTAGGCGGCGTTGTCGACGCCGCGGAAGCCCAGGGTCGGGCCCAGGTGGTTGCCCTCGGCGGTGTGGTTGTAGACGACGTCGAGCAGCACCTCGATGCCCGCCTGGTGCAGCGCCTTGACCATGGCCTTGAACTCCATGACCTGCTGGCCCCTGCTGCCGTAGCCCGCGTACCCGTTGTGCGGGGCGAAGAAGCCGATCGTGTTGTAACCCCAGTAGTTCGTCAGGCCCTTCGCCGCCAGCGACGGGTCGGTGACGAACTGGTGCACCGGCATGAGCTCGATGGCCGTGACGCCCAGCTTCTTCAGGTGCTCGATCACCGCCGGGTGGGCCAGGCCCGCGTAGGTGCCGCGCAGCTCGCCCGGGACGTCCGGGTGGCGCATCGTGAGGCCCTTGACGTGCGCCTCGTAGATCACCGTCTCGTGGTAGGGCGTGTCGGGCGGGCGGTCGTGGCCCCAGTCGAAGAACGGGTTGACCACCACGGAGACCATCGTGTGGCCGAGCGAGTCGGCGGGGTCCGGGGTCGTGCCCGTCGTCGCCTGCTTCGCGTCCGAGAACGGGTAGGAGAACAGGGACGGGTCGCCGTCGAGGTCGCCGTCCACGGCCTTGGCGTACGGGTCCAGCAGGAGCTTGGCCGGGTTGCAGCGATGGCCCGACGCCGGGTCGTACGGCCCGTGCACGCGGTACCCGTACCGCATCCCGGGGCCGACGCCGGGCAGGTAGACGTGCCACACGTGCGCGTCCGTCTCGGTGACTTCGATGCGCGTCTCGGTGTTGTCCTCGGCCAGGAGGCACAGCTCGACCCGCTGCGCCACCGACGAGTAGAGCGCGAAGTTGGTGCCCGTACCGTCGAACGTCGCGCCGAGCGGGTAGGGGCGACCAGGCCAGGTCTGCATCGGACGATCATCACACCCTGGCGGGGTACGTGGGGGGAGATCTGCGTGCTGGGCGTGCCGTCGTCGTGGAGGCTTGGCGGTGATTCGAAATACTGTGCCAAGCGGATGCACGAAGGCCCGATTTGCTGCGAGAATGAGACCATGATCACGGGGGAACCCCAGTCCGCCACCGCTGCCAGTGCAACCGACTCCGCCGACGCTTCCGATTCGGTCCCGACCGATCTGATCGACGAGTCGAATGCGTCCTACGCACACATCGCGCCGCCGGCTGTCCGCCGCGCCGCAACCCGCCGCGGCCTGCTCGGTGGCGGAGACGTCTCCAAGGCGCCACGCAACCTTGCCGGCTGCGAGCTCGACCCGATCTCGGGCTCATCGAGCGGTGTGTCCTGGGACGACCCGGACGAGCTCTGACAGCAGGCGCCGTCGACGTCGGACGGCGGCGTGCCGACCTGCCCCTCAGCGGGGTAGCCGCCCCGGGTCCACGGGGATGAGGCGCGGCATGCCCGCGGGAGCGATGCGGCTCAGCGCCAGGTAGCGGGCCTCGGCCCGGTGCAGGCGGATGTGCTCGTCGAGCGACCACTGCGGCCCGTTCGTCAGGGTCATGCCGCAGGAGCAGTCGATCTCCTCGCGGTCGCCGGCCAGGTGCCGCACCAGCCCCACGGTGACGTGGGAGGCGCGGGCATCCGCCTTGGCGCGGTGCATCGCGGCGCTCACGGGAGCATGTTCGGTCACGGCCCCCACCCTAGACGCCGTTGAGTGCTGGATTCTCGCCCTTCTGGAGCCGCCAGAAGGGCGAAAATCCGGCACTCAGCGCTCGGTGGACGGTTCAGTGAGCGGCGTGGGTGCGGTCCAGGGCCTGGAGGACGTCGTCCAGGAGGTCTGTCACGTCCTCCAGGCCTACCGAGAGGCGGACTATCGACGGCGACACCTCGGCCTCCGTGCCGCGCACCGACGCGTGCGTCATCTCGCTCGGGTAGTTGACCAGCGACTCCACGCCGCCGAGCGACTCGGCGAGCAGGAAGACGCGGGTCGACTCGGCGAACGTGCGCGCCGCGCGCTCCCCGCCCGCGAGGTCGAGCGAGATCATGCCGCCGAACCGGGACATCTGGTGGGCGGCGATCTTGTGTCCCGGGTGGTCGGGCAGCCCGGGGTAGAGCACGCGGGCAACCGCCGGGTGGTGCACCAGGCGCTCCGCGAGCGTCTGGGCCGTCTCGGAGTGGCGCTGCATGCGCACCGAGAGGGTCTTGATGCCGCGCGTGGTCAGGAACGCGTCGAACGGGCTGGACACGGCGCCCGCGGCGAACTGCACGTAGCGCACCTGCTCCGCGAGCTCCTCGGCACCGTTCGCCACGACGACGGCCCCGCCGACGACGTCCGAGTGCCCGCCGAGGTACTTCGTCGTGGAGTGCACGACGACGTCGGCGCCGAGGTCGAGCGGGCGCTGGAGCGCGGGGGAGGCGAACGTGTTGTCGACCACCAGGAGCAGGCCCGCCTCGTGGGCGATCTCGGCCAGCGAGGGGATGTCGCTGATCTTCATCAGCGGGTTCGACGGCGTCTCGACCCACAGCATCTTCGACTCGGGCCGGATCGCGGCGCGCACGGCGTCGAGGTCGGCCGTGTCGACGGTCGTGTGCGCGACGCCGCTCTTGCCGTGGATGGTGCGGACCAGGCGGTGCGTGCCGCCGTAGACGTCGTTCGGGACGAGCACGTGGTCGCCGGGTTCGAGCACCGCCCGCAGGAGCGCGTCCTCCGCGGCGAGGCCGGAGGCGAAGGAGATGCCCTGCGCCCCGCCCTCGATCGCCGCGAGCTGCTCCTCCAGCGCGGTGCGCGTGGGGTTGCCGCCGCGCGAGTACTCGTACCCGCCCCGCAGCCCGCCGATGCCGTCCTGCGCGTAGGTGGAGGTGACGTGGATGGCGGGGATCGCGTCGCCCGTCGTGGGGTCGGGGTGCTGTCCCGCGTGGATCGCCAGCGTGTCGAACCGGCTCGGTCGTGCGTCGTTCATGATCCCTCTCTTCGAAGTCGTGGAGCGGTTCAGACCGCGAGGTAGTCGAGCAGGTCGGAGCGGGAGACCACGCCGAGCGCCTTGCCGCCGTCGGTCACGAGCAGGGCGGTCTCGTCGGCGAGCGCGGCGCGCAGCGTCCCGACGGGCTCGTTGACGCCGACGAGCGGCAGGGGCCTGCCGATGAGCCCGCCGACCTCGTCGGACAGGTTCACCTTGCCCGCGAACACCCCGTCGAGCAGGTCTTCCTCGTGCACGGCGCCCGCGATCTCGCCGAGCACCACCGGCGGCTCCGCGGTGAGCACGAGCAGCTGCGAGACGCCGGAGCGGGTCATCCGGTCGATCGCCTCCCGCACCGTGTCGGTCTTGTGCACGTAGAGCACCGGCGGGGTGCGGTCCGCCTTGGCGGCCAGCACGTCGGCGACCGTGTGGTCCTCGATCGCGGGCGCGAACCCGTAGGACCGCATCCAGGTGTCGTTGAAGATCTTGCCGAGGTAGCCGCGGCCGCCGTCGGGCAGCAGGACCACCACTACGTCGTCGGGCCCGAGGTCGCGCGCGGCCCGCAGGGCTGCGACGACGGCCATGCCGCTCGACCCGCCCACGAGGATGCCCTCCTCCCGGGCGAGCCGCCGGGTCATCGCGAACGACTCGGCGTCGCTCACGGCGATGACCTCGTGCGGGACACTCGGGTCGTAGGCGGTCGGCCAGAAGTCCTCGCCCACGCCCTCGACGAGGTAGGGGCGGCCGGTGCCGCCCGAGTAGACCGATCCCTCGGGGTCGGCGCCGACGATGCGTACCCGGTCGCCCGAGACCTCGCGCAGGTACCGGCCCGTGCCCGTGATCGTGCCGCCCGTGCCGACGCCCGCGACGAAGTGCGTCACCCGGCCGTCGGTGTCCCGCCAGATCTCAGGCCCCGTGGTCTCGTAGTGCGAGCGGGGGCCGTTGGGGTTGGAGTACTGGTCGGGCTTGAAGGCGCCGGGGATCTCGCGCACCAGCCGGTCGCTCACCGAGTAGTACGACTCGGGGCTGTCGGGCGCCACCGCCGTCGGCGTCACCACCACCTCCGCGCCGTAGGCCGTGAGCACGTTGCGCTTGTCCTCGCCCACCTTGTCGGGCAGGACGAAGAGGCACCGGTAGCCGCGCTGCTGGGCCACGAGCGCGAGGCCGACGCCGGTGTTGCCCGACGTGGGCTCGACGATGGTCCCCCCGGGCCGGAGCTTGCCCTCGCGCTCGGCCGCATCGATGATGCGGCCCGCTATGCGGTCCTTGGACGACCCGCCGGGGTTCAGGTACTCGAGCTTCACGAGCACGGTCGCGCTGGTCACGCCCTCGGTCACGCGGTGGAGCCGGACGAGGGGCGTGTTGCCGACAAGGTCAACGACAGAATTGGCGTACTGCACCTGTTCTCTTCCTGTTTCTGGGCGCGCTGCGATGCGCGCGGACAACTGACGGACTTGCGTCGAGAATTGTCAGCGACAGCAACAGGAGGGTGCGAGCACGTCGCAACTGTAGCGGCGCGCCGCGCTCAGTGCGAGTGCGCGATGCCGAGCTCGTGCATGCGCTCATGTTCCTCACGGTCCTTGATGCGCTGCGCGATGCGCGCCTGGACCTCCGCGCGGCGCAGCGGCGGCACGGTCTTCGGCGGCTGACGGCGCTCCGGCAGCGTGTCGAGCAGGCGCGTCACGATCTCCGCGATCTCCTGCGTGGCCTGCTCCACCGGCTCGCGGGTGGCATCGCTGACCTTCGTCACGCCGGTGACCTTGCGCACGAACTGCAGGGCGGCGGCGGTGATCTCATCGGCGGTGGCGGCCGGTTCCAGGCCGCGCAGCGTGGTGATGTTTCGGCACATGCTCCGACGGTACGCCGGGCGTCGCCCTCGGGGGAGGGGCCCGCCCGGCGTCGTCGGAGCGAGGCGGGTCAGTGCCCGCCGCTCACCTCGCGCATCCCCTTGACGGGGATGGTCGCCGCGATCGCGGCGGCCACGACCGCCATGCCGCAGCCGAGCAGGAGCGCGACCCGGAACCCGCTCTCGGTGGGCAGGGTGTGGTCGCCGAAGGTGGTGCTCATCCGGGCCAGCACGACGCCGATGACGGCGGCCGACGTGGACGTGCCGATCGAGCGCATCAGCGCGTTGAAGCCGTTGGCCGCGGCCTTCTCGGTGGCCGGTACGGAGCCGAGGATGAGCGCGGGCAGGGCGCCGTACGCGAAACCCACGCCGGCCGACGCGACGAAGGCCGTGACGGAGAGGCCGACGAGCGTGTCCATGAACAGCGTGGACAGGCCGTACCCGAGCGACATGACGAGGCCGCCGAGGACGAGCGTCGTCTTGGGGCCGCGGGCCCGCGTGATGCTCGCGCCCACGGGCGACATGAGGGTCATGGCGATGCCGGAGGGCGCCATCCAGAGGCCCATCTGCAGCATCGACTGGCCCAGCCCGAACCCGGTCGCCGCGGGTGCCTGCATGAGCTGGGGCAGGATCAGGGACTGGGCGTACATGGCGAACCCGATCAGGATCGAGGCCAGGTTGGTGAGCAGCACCGCGGGGCGTGCGGTGGTGCGCAGGTCGACGAGCGCGTCGGGGGTGCGCAGCTCCCACCAGCCCCAGGCCAGGAGCACCACGACGGAGCCGGCGAACAGGCTCAGCACGAGCGGGCTGCTCCAGCCCCACTCGGCGCCCTTGGAGACGGCGAGCAGCAGGGCCACGAGGCCGGCGGCCAGGCCGAGCACGCCGACGTAGTCGAACGGGGTCCGGACCCGGGCGTGCGGGGCCGGGTCCGGGATCGCCCGCCAGATGACGACGCCGATCACGACGGCGCACACGGTGATGAGCCAGAACAGGATGCGCCAGCTGGCGAACTCGGCGACCGCGGCGGCGAACGGCAGGCCGAGGGCGCCGCCGATGCCGAGCGACGAGCTCATCAGGGAGATGGCCCCGGCGGTGCGCTCCTTGGGCAGCAGGTCGTGCAGCATGCTGATGCCGAGCGGGATGAACCCGGTGGCCAGGCCCTGCAGGCCGCGTCCGGTGACCATGACGGGCACGGTGGTGGCCACGGCGCAGATCGCGGACCCGACGGCGAGCGGCACCAGCGAGACGAGGATCATCCTCTTCTTGCCGTACAGGTCGCCCAGCCGCCCGGACACGGGGGTGCAGATGGCGCCCACCAGCAGGGTGACGGTGATGATCCACGAGGTGTCCGACGCCGGGGCGTCGAAGATGGTGGGCAGCGACGCGACGATCGGGACCACGAGGGTCTGGGTCATCGCGACCACGATGCCGCCGATCGCGAGGATCGCGACTATGCGGTTGGGGCGGATCGCCGGAGCGGTGGCTCCGCCGTCGGCCAAGGGTGTGGGGCGGGACGATGTGGTCGTCACGAGTCTCCTCGGAATGGTTGTTGTGCATCATGCACATTAGGTCGCCAGGCTCAGGATGCCATACGTTGTGCACGATGCATAGACGCCAGTCGGCGCGTGAGACCGGAGGTAGACGATGACGTCCCCGATCAACCGGATCGAGTACGAGGCCATGCTGTTCGGGCGGCACCTGGTGATGCTCCCGGCGGGCCGCTCGCGCCGTAAGGGCGGCCGCCTCGACCAGAGCGCGTACACCCTGCTCAGCCTGCTCGACGCCGGGGGACCGGCCAGCCTCTCCGAGCTCGCGGTCGCCACCGGCCTGGACGTCTCGACGCTCAACCGGCAGACGGCCGCGCTGCGGCGCGCCGGGCTCGCGGAGCGCTTCGAGGACCCCGAGGGCGGCCAGGCGCGCAAGCTCCGGCTGTCCGACGACGGCCGCCGAGTGCTCACCGAGGAGCGCGAGGCGAGCCAGGCGCTGCTCGCCGACCTGCTCGCCGACTGGCCGGAACAGGACCGGACCGACCTCGCGGAGCTCCTCGGCCGCTACAACCGGGTGATCGAGGACCGCTCCGGGCGGCACTGGCCGCGCCCGTGAGGCGGTCGCGGGCGCCGCTGACGACGCCGGAGGCGGCGGCCGACGTCGTCGGGCCGCTGGCCGAGGCCGGGGCGACCTGGTGGGACGAGCGTGGCCTGTACGCGTCGCCGGACCTGCACTCCCTGGCGTCGGTGCTGCGCCGCGTGGAGGCGGGGCCGCCACGGCCCTGAGCCTCAGCCGTCCTGCACCGCGCTGCCCCAGCGTGCGATGTCCGCGTCGGTCACCTCCACCGGACCGGTCGCCGGCTGGGTGATCCGGATGTGGTTGCCGAACGGGTCGCGCAGGGCGCAGTCGATCCCGTACGGCTGCTCGACCGGCTCTTCGGTGAACTCGACGCCCTTGGCGCGCAGGTCGGCGTAGGTACGGCGGCAGTCGTCGGTGGTGAGGACGCACGCGACCCCGAGCGCGCCCTTGGTCAGCAGGTCCCTGACCTGGGCCGCGACGTCCTCGCTCAGCGAAGGCGGGCCCGGCACCTCGAGGAGCAGGTGGCGCTCGGGATCGGCAGGCAGGGAGATGGTCAGCCAGCGCATGAAGCCCATGTCGACGTCGTTGCTGACGGCGAACCCGAGCTTGCCGACGTAGAAGTCGAGGGCTTCGTCCTGGTCGAGGACGGTCACGGCGGTGATGGAGATGTTCTTGAACATGTCGGCCACGCTACGGCGGCCGCGGTGCGGTGCGCTTCTCCGAAACTGCTCGGCTCCGAACTGCTCGGCTCCGCAACCGGTCAGCTCGCGGGCCGCAGCCAGCTCTTCGTGAAGCAGACGGGGGCCGCGACCGGTCGCGCCCGGCGCCGGTACTCGCTCGGCGAGACGCCGACGATGTCACGGAAGGTGCGGCTGAACGTCCCGAGGCTGTTCGACCCGACCATGAGCGCGACGTCGGTCACCGGGTTCGCGGTGTCGCGCAGGAGCGCCATCGCCCGCTCGATCCGGCGGCGCTGCAGGTAGCGGTGCGGTGTCTCCCCGAAGGCGGCCCTGAAGCTGCGGCTGAAGTGTGCCGGTGAGACATGCGCGATGCGGGCCAGCGTCGGCACGTCGAGGGGCCGGGCGTAGTCGCGGTCGATGGCGTCCCGGGCGCGCAGCAGCCGACGGTTGTCCCGCTCACGTGGGGACGTCGTCCGGCCCGTCGTCGGGCGGCTCGCCGTGCTGGAGGTCACGCGGTCAGCCTAGGGCGCGGACGGCGCGTCGCCGAGGAAGACCGCGTACCCGTCCAGCAGGCGGGCCAGGCCGAACTCGAAGAGCGAGTCGAGGGTGAGGTCGATGTCGGTCGACGTCGCCGCGGCGAGGTTCGGGTACCGGCGCGGGTCCGCGACGGCCTGAAGGCCGGGCAGGGTCCGGTCCATCCATTCCTCGTCGGTCAGCCCGTCGTCCCTCCGGGCCAGCTCCGCGGGCTCGATGCCCGCCCCGAGGCCGCGCACGAGCTGGAAGACCGACACCGTCAGGTGCATGCGGGTCTCGAGGTCGAGGGGTCGGCCCGGGGTCCCGCTGAAGGCGGCCAGCAGCGCCTCGGTGTGCACCAGCCCGTGCGGCAGCACCTGCGGGCGCGTCATCGACATGATGTGAGCGGCCCACGGGTGGCGCTGGAACGCGTCCCACATCGTGCGGGCGCACGCCTCGGCGCGGGCGCGCCAGCCGCCGGGCAGCGGGTCGGGGAGGGGGATGGTGGCGAGGACGGTGTCGAGCATGCGGGCGAGCAGCTCCTCGCGGCCCCGGACGTAGCTGTAGAGCGACATCGTGGGGATGCCGAGGTCGGTCGCTATGCGCCGCATCGACAGCCCGCCGAGGCCCTCGGCGTCGGCCACCGCCATGGCGGCGCGGACGACGTCGGCGGCGGTGGGCGCGCACGGGGTGCCCGTGGCCACCGCCCCCGCGGCGACGACCGTGCCGACCCCGCGGCGGACCTCGACGAGCCCGTCGCGGCGCAGCGCGTCGAGGACCCGGCTCGCGGTCGCCATGGCGACACCGTGCTCGGCGACGATGCGGCGCGTGGACGGGACGGGCGCGCCCGCGGCGAGCTCGCCCGACCGGATGCGGGCCCGGATCTCGTCGGCGATCCGCTCGTAGGTGGTGGTCATCCCGGCTCCTGTACTAGTGCACTCGGTGCGGTCGCGCGGTGCGTCCGGCACGCCGTCTTGGTGGCCTACCCGGTGCACTAGCTGCTGCACTACCCGATGTATTGCCCAGCATAGGGCGGCTCGTACGGTGTACGAAAGACCTAGCACACCACTCGAACCAGGGAGCAGCCATGACCCACGTCCTCGTCTCCGGCGCCAGCGTCGCCGGCCCCGCCCTCGCCTTCTGGCTCCGCCGGTACGGCTTCGACGTCACGGTGGTCGAGCGCGCGCCGTCGCCCCGCCCGGGCGGGCAGGGCATTGACGTGCGCGGCGCCGCCCGGACCGTCCTGGACCGGATGGGCATCACCGACCAGGTGCGCGCCGCCCACACCGGCGTCCGCGGCATCGCCTACCTCGACGCCGCCGGCCGGCGCACCGTCGACCTGCCCGCCGAGATGTTCGGCCACTCGGGCGGCGTTATCGCCGACATCGAGATCCTGCGCGGCGACCTCATGCGCATCATCATGGACGCCGCCGACGGTGTGGAGTACGTCTTCGACGACACGATCACCGCGCTCGAACAGCTGCCCGACGGCGTCGCGGTCACCTTCGAACGGTCCGCACCCCGGCGGTTCGACGCCGTGGTCGGGGCGGACGGCGTCTTCTCCACGACGCGACGCCTGGCGTTCGACGGGGCGTGGCAGGCGATCGACTCCGGGTACCACCGCGCGGTGTTCACCGCCGAGAGTGCCCAGGAGTCCGGCCGGGACTCCTGGGGCCTCGACGGCTGGGAGTTCCTGTACTCGATGCCGAAGGGCAACGGCGTCGGCGGGCGCAACGTGCTGCTCTACCCGGCGCACGGCGGCGCGCGCGGCATGGTCCACTTCGCGGGCGACCCGGCCGTCTACGACCGGCGCGACATCGCCGGGCAGAAGCAGATAGTGGCCGACGTCCTGGCCGGCGAGGGCTGGGAGGTGCCGCGCCTCCTGGACGCGATGTGGCGCGCCGACGACTTCTACTTCGACCGGCACGTCAAGATCGAGATGCCGTCGTGGCACCGCGGCCGGGTGGCGCTCCTGGGCGATGCCTGCACCGCGGGCTCGGTCGGCATGGGCACCTCGCTTGCGCTGGTCGGGGCGTACGTGCTGGCGGGCGAGCTCGCCCGGGCCGACGGCGACTCCGCGGCCGCCTTCGCCGCGTACGAGGCGAAGGTGCGCCCCTACGCCGCCCTCAACATGAAGCAGATCCCGGGCGGGGTCAAGGGGTTCCTGCCGTCGTCGGCGTTCGCCATCCGGGCCCGCACGGCGGTGATGGGCGCGCTGCTCAGGACCCCGCTCGCCGGCCTGATGATGGGCGGCCTCGACAAGGCAGTGGACTCGATCGACCTCCCGGACTACGCGCCCCGCGCGCTGCGATAAGCGTTGCTGAGCAAGATTCAGCAGGCTGCCGGCGACCGTTGTCGCGTCGATCGCGGTCGTATTGAGCCTGCTGAATCCAGCTCAGCCTTGACGAGTGGAGTTATCAAGTGATTTAGTCACTTCCCATGACTCAAGGTAGAGCCTCGTTCTCGGAGCGGCTCGCGGACGACATAGTCCAGCTGATCCGCTCCGAGAGCCTCGGACCGGGCGACGCGCTCGAGTCCTCCCGCGACCTGGCCAAGCGCTTCGCCGTCACCACGCCGACCGTCCGGGAGGCACTGCGGCGGCTCGAGGCAACCGGTGTGATCGAGCTGCGGCACGGCTCCGGCACGTACATCGGTCCCGGCCTGGAGCGTTCGGTGCTGGCCAACCCCCACCGGCCGCACATCACGCGCTCCTCGGTGATCGAGCTCGTCGAGGCGCGCCTCGTGATCGAGCCCGGGATCGCGGCGCTCGCCGCGAGCGCCCGCGACGCAGCCGGCCTGCAGCGCCTGGAGGCCGCGACGGCGACGGCGCTGCAGCCGCCGGTGCACGGGTTCCGCCCGGCGCTCAACTTCCACGTCGAGTTGGCGGCGGCGTCGGGCAACGGCCTGCTGCGCGAGACGGTCGAGGCGCTGCTGCACGTGCGGGCCACGGAGCAGACGGAGATCCGGTTCCGGTACGACGACCGCAAGCGGGACCACGCCGAGCACCTGGAGATCCTCGGTGCGGTGCGGGACGGCGACGGCGCGGCCGCCGAGCGGCTGACCCGGGCGCACCTGACGACCATCCGGGAGTCCCTGGAGGCGGCGGACTTCGACGACGCCGCGGGCGCCGACGACGAGGCGGCCGACGCCGCGGGCGCCGTCGGGCAGGAGGCACCGTGACCGCGCCGGACCGGCTCGCGGAGATGACCACCGTGGAGGCGGCCGATGCCGTCGCGCGGGGCACTGTCGTGCTGATCCCGGCCGGTGCGCTCGAGCAGCACGGCCCGGGCATGGCGCTCGGGACCGACCTGGTGCGTGCCGAGGGGGTGGTGGCGCAGGTCGCCTCGAACCTGGCCGGCCGGGTAGTGGTCGGGCCGTCGATCCCGGTGGGGGTGTCGCCGCACCACATGGCGTTCCCCGGCACGGTGACCCTGACGACGGGCACGTTCGCCGCCGTCGTGCGCGAGTACGTGACGAGCCTGCACACCCACGGCTGGACACGGTTCCTGGTCGTCACCGGGCACGGCGGCAACAACGCGACGCTGACCACCGTGGCGCAGGACCTGCTCGTCTCCCATCCCGGCGTCCAGCTCGCCTGGTCGCCGCTGACCTCGCTGGCCGGCGACGCTGTCGCCGCCATGGGGCCGAGCGCGGTACACGGGCACTCCGGCGAGGCCGAGACCGCGCAGATGCTGCACATCGCACCGCACCTGGTGCACACCGACCGCCTCGAGCCGGGCACCACCACCCCGGACCAGCTCGACGGCGTCTCCCGGACGGCGCGCCACCACGCGCAGCCCGCGCTCACGCTCCCGTACGACCGGCTCAGCCCCAACGGCGTGCTCGGCGACCCCCGCCGGGCGACCCCCGAGGACGGGGCCGCGATCGTGAAGGCCGTCGTCGGCCGCATCACGACCTTCCTCGAGGAGTGGCTGGCCGCGTAGCCGCCCCTTTCCACCATCGCTCCGACCCCCGACGCACCTGGCCCGCCAGGTGTCCATTCAGCCATGCCCGCTCACGCGCGGGCCGGCCCGCCGAAAGGACTCGCATGTCAACGACGACAGCATCACCTCCTCACCGCACATCGACCCGGGACGCCCGACGACGGCCCGGCCGCCGCGCGGCGCTCCTCACCGCGCTGGCGCTCGCGGTCTCCGGCCTGGCCGGACCGATCGGCGCCGCGTCGGCGTCCGCCGTACCCGCGCTGCCCGACGCTGCGGCGTCGCCGTCGGGCAGCGCGATCCAGGCCGCCGCCCACGGTTTCGCCCGGTCCGAGGGCTGCGGGACCGACCCGGGCCAGGCGCCCGGCAGCAGCGTCCTGCGCACCCTGACCAGCGACGGGCGCGAGCGGACCGTCCAGCTGCACCTGCCCGACGGGTACCGCAGCGACCGGGCCTGGCCCGTCGTGCTCGTGTTCCACGGCCGCGGCAACACGGGTGCGGGCACCGAGGCGTTCTCGGGGCTGGACGCCCTGCCCGCGATCGTGGCCTACGGCAACGGCGTGATCGGCACCGGCGATGGCGACCGGCAGGCCTGGGAGGGCGCGCCCTACTCCGCACCCGGGGTCGACGACGTCGCGTACACGAACGACCTGCTGGACACCCTCGAGTCGGACCTGTGCGTGGACACCTTGCGCGTGTACGCGACCGGCAAGTCCAACGGCGCGGGCTTCACCGGGATCCTGGCGTGCGAGCTCTCGGACCGGATCGCCGCGATCGCGCCGGTCGCGGCCGCGCTCTACGGCACCGGGCACCCGGACTGCGCGCCGGAGCGCCCGGTGCCGGTGATCGACTTCCACGGCACCGAGGACGCCACCATCCCGTACGGCGGCGACGCCGAGCGGGGCCTCCCGGCGATCCAGGACTGGGTCGGCGGCTGGGTCGAGCGGAACGGGTGCGCCACCGGGCCCGACGTCGAGGAGACGGCCGCCGACGTCACTACCTTCCGCTGGACCGACTGCGCGGCCGGGGCCGAGGTCACGCACGTGGCGGTGCTCGGTGGCGGTCACACCTGGCCGGGGGAGGACAGCTATTCCGGCGGCGGGTACGCCACGCACAGCATCGAGGCCCACGAGGTGATGTGGGACTTCCTGCGCGACGAGCGGCTGCCGGCCCGGTTCCTCTGCGGGGACGCAGGGCACGCCGGGCACGCGGGGAACGGGGTGGCGTCATGACCACCACGTCCAAGGCGGCCACCCCCGGGACCGAGGCGGACCGTCTGCCCAAGGTCCTGCGCGCGCTGGCCGTCGTCGAGCGGCTCGGCAACGCCCTGCCGCACCCGTTCTGGCTGTTCTGGATCCTCGCGGCGATCCTCGGCGTGACCAGTGCCGCCCTGGCCGCCGCGGGCGTCTCCGTGGTCTCACCGGCCGACGGCGAGGAGGTGGTGGTCCAGAACCTGCTCAGCGGGGCAGGGCTCGCCATGGCCGTCTCCACGGCCGTCGACAACTTCGCCACGTTCGGTCCGATGGGCACCATCGTCGCCGTCATCATGGGTGTGGCGATCGCGGAGCGCACCGGCTTCCTGTCGGCGGCGATGAAGGTCTCCGTGTCGCGCGTGCCCGTCTCGTGGGTCGTGTTCGCCGTCGCGTTCGCGGGCACCGTCTCGCACGTCGCGAGCGCCGCCGCCTACATCATCCTGGTGCCGCTGGGTGGGCTCGCGTTCCGGGCGGTGGGCAAGTCGCCGATCCTCGGCGTCGTCGTCGCCTACACGTCGATCGCCTCCGGGTACGACGCGAGCCCGGTGCCGACGCCGAACGACGCGATCTTCGCGGGCATCACCACCGAGGCCGCGCGGATCATCGACCCGAACGCCTACGTGTCGCCGGTGAGCAACTGGTTCTTCAACATCGCCTCGTCGCTGCTGCTGGCGATAGTGATCACTCTGGTCACGAACCTGGTCCTGGCCAAGCGCCCCGACCTCGGGGCAGACCCGGACGCGGAGGTGGACGACGTCGAGGGCCTGGAGCTCTCGCCGCGGGACCGCTCGGCGCTGCGTGCGGCGCTGCTGTCCGGCCTGGTCGCCATCCTGGCGATCGTCGCGGTCGTGCTGCCGGCGTCGTCCCCGCTGCGCGGGGAGAACGGGAGCCTCACCGAGTCGCCGTTCCTGGACGGGATCGCGGCGATCGTGGCCGTGCTGTTCGCGCTGGTCGGCATCGTGTACGGGTGGCGGTCCGGGGCGATCACCAGGGCCGGCGACGTGCCGAGGCTCATGGCCGAGGGTGTGCGCCAGATGGCGCCGGTCCTGGTGCTGTTCTTCGCGATCGCCCAGTTCCTCGCATACTTCGACTGGACCCACATCGGCGACGTCATCGCCGTGAACTCGGCGGAGGCGCTGGAGACCAGCGGCGTGCCGATCTGGGTGGTGTTCCTGGCGATCCTCGCGCTGCTGTCCCTGGTCAACGTGCTCGTGACCAGCGGCTCGGCGATGTGGGCCATCGCGGCGCCGGTCGTCGTGCCGATGCTGATGCTGCTGGACGTGCCCGCGGAGACCACACAGGCGCTGTTCCGCATCGCCGACTCCGGGTCCACCGCCATCACGCCGATGAGCCCGTACTTCATCATGGCGCTCGGCTTCCTCCAGCGGTACCGCAAGGACGCCGGCATCGGCACCCTCGCGTCCTACACGCTGCCGCTCGCCGTCTGCATGACGATCGCCTGGACATGCCTGTTCTTCGCCTGGTGGGCGCTCGGGATCCCGCTCGGCCCGGGCGCGCCGGTGCGCTAGCCCGGCGCCGTGGCCCCGCCGCCGAGCGCGACGGTGGGGCCACGGCGATGATTTGCGGTGATGAACGCCATCCTGCTGCTGCCTGCGGGCATCGTGCTGCTCAACGTCTTCGCGCTGGTGCTGGTGCTCCTGCGCGCGCCTTTGTTCCGGCTGCCGGTGTACTGGCCGATGGTGCTCAACATCGGGCTGTCCATCGCGCCCGCCGTGGTGCTTGGGATCGGGCTGGTCCTGGTCATGGTGATCGTCGCCCTCTTCCCGAACCAGCTGCTCCTGCTCGTGGTGATCGCGCTGGTGGTCGTCGTCTGGCTCCTGCTGCTGCCGAATGCGGCCTACCTGGTGACCGAGCTGAACTTCTCCCACCGGCGACCCACGGGCGACCCGGCACCCCTCTGGTACGACATCGTGATGGTGCTTGCCCTCGCGCTGTCCGGGGTGCTGAACATGCTGATGAACGTGCTGCTGGTGCAGTTCGCGTACGTGCTGCTGGTGCGGCCCAACGACGACGACCCGTACCGGCAGCCCGACTCCTGGCTGCTGGTGGCGCTCACCCTCGTGCTGGTGAGCGTCGGCATCTACCTGGGCCGCTACATCCGGTTCAACACCTGGGACCTGCTGCACCCGTCGTCGTTCGCGCGCAAGCTCGTCGAGCACTTCCGGGTGCCCGCCCACCTGCGGACGCTGGCGGGCTTCGTCGTCGTGCACGCCGTGTTCTTCGCGGTGCTGTACCTGCTCGTGGTCGCGCCAGTCCTGCTGATGGTGGCCGCCGTGAGCCGGTGACCCGGTGTGGACTGCTTCGGTACCACGGTCAGTCGACATCTGATAAACATCAGATTAGTCTGGGTGCATGAAGAAGACGGCGACACTCACGGAGTTCCTTCGGACTCCGAAGGACGTCATTGCGATGGTCGAGAACGGGACCGTACGCATCACTCGCCGCGATGCGGCGGACCTGGTGATGATGCGAGCAGGCGACCTCGAGTTCCTCGAGGAGGGCATCGGGCTGGCGAGCCGCATCATGCGGTCGGCGCTCGCTGCGAAGGGGTCGATGGCGGACGGTCTGAAGGACACGTTTGCATGGGTTGCGCTGTTCTCCGCCGGCGAGCGGGCGCAGTTCGCGGCCGAGATGGACCGCCTCGTGTGGAGCGCTGCTGAACTCGGCGCCTACCAGGCACTCCTGGACGAGTTCCGTCGGTGGGAGGGCACTGCGGAGGCTTACGCGGAGGGGATGCCGCGTGGCACCGGGGACGATCTGACCTGGCTTGATGAGTCGGTGAACGTGGAGCGGCCCTGACAATGGCAAGGAGCAGGGGGAACCTGGAAAGGCCGCTCAAAAGGGCGGAGTTTGCGATCCGATTCGTTACACGGGACGCCGAAAAGGGGTGGCAAGATCTCCTGGCGACAGCGCGGAACGCCGCAGTCGATGCGTGGGACTTTCTCACCAAGACACCGACCGAACAAGGGGCGGTGTGCTATCACCTCGCTGGCGACCTGAGTGTCGTGCGGATCGACGGTCGGGACCATGACCGGTGGCAGTACAAGCCGACCAGCGGCGGACGGATTTGGTATGTCGTAGTTCCGTCGGTCAAGGGGTCCAAGGAGCCTGGGCTTGTGCTGCTGGAGCGGGTCGTAACCGGGCATCCGAACGAGACGATCAAGAACCACCGCTGATACCAGCCGACGGGCGGGTGATGACGAGAAGCTCCCGGTCCGCTGCGGCGGACCGGGAGCTTCCTCGCGCATGAGGCCGCTGCCGCTCAGTCCGGGAGGCCGGCGACCGCGAAGTAGGTGGTGCAGGCACCGCCCTCCGACTCGTAGCCGGTGGACAGCTCCAGGACCTCGTCGCTCTCGGGCAGGGGCAGCAGGGTCGGGCTGTAGTTGGGGCAGTAGTTGTTCCACGGATCGAGGATCCGGACCGGCGCCTCGGCCGTCGCCCACGCCGACTCCGGTACCCCGTCGTTGGTCATGATCGTCGAGCCGCTGCCGGGCAGCACGCTGCCGTCGGCCCCGTAGAGCATCTGCCCGACGCCGAGCAGCCGCCCGTCCGCCGTGCCGTCGTCGTACCAGCTGATGTTCGGGGTGTGCCGGAAGTGGGTGCCGTCGGCGGTGCCCACGGGGTTCCCGATGTTGCCGACCGCCTCCCAGCTGACGCCGTCGGCCGACCGGCGCGTGTAGTGCCGGCAGTCCTGGATCGGGCCGCAGACCTCGTAGCTCATCAGGTACGTGCGGTCCGGCAGCCGGCGGACCACCGGCATCCCGGGGCGCAGGGCCGGGTCCGCCATGGCTATCACGTTCTCCAGCGGGGACCAGGTCAGCCCGTCGGACGACGTCGTCTGCACGATCGTCTGGCTGTGGGCCGGCTGCTGGTTCTCGTCGGAGACGTAGAGCACCAGGCGGCCGTCGGGGGAGACGGCGAACTCGGGCTCCCAGAGACCCTTGGTGCCCACGGCGGTGGCCGCCGTGGACACGTACTCCCAGGTGCGGCCCTGGTCCCTGCTGGCCCACACCGGCAGCGTCATCCGGCGCGTCGCCTCGCCCTGCTGCTGGCCCACCGACGCCGACCAGAGCAGCGTGCCGGCCCCCAGGCCGCCGACCCGGCGCGGCAGCTCGTACAGCGTGGAGCAGCACAGGCCCGTGGCCGCGCCCGGGTCGGAGACCGTGCCGACCCGGTCGAAGCTGCGGCCGTCGTCGGTGCTGGCGAAGATCGCGCCGTGCCCGACGTCGCCGGCGAAGGTGACGACACTCGCGATGATGGTGCCGTTCGCCGCCCCGGAGCGCGCCAGCCGGATGGCGCGCGGGTAGAGGGCGGTCCCGTCCATCAGCCGGGTCCCGTTCTCCGCTCCGCCCGGTGGCAGCTCGGCCCCGCCGAGCGGCGCCTCGGCCATCGCGGGGCCGGTGGCCGTCGCGGGGCCGGTGGCTGTCGCGGGGCCGGTGGCCGTCGCGGGCGCGACGGCGGTGGACAGCGTGAGGGCGGCGAGCGCGAGCACCGTGAACAAGCGTCGTATGACGAACATGTGGATCACCTCTCGGATCGACTCTGATCTCGGACAGCGGTGGGTCGGTCCGCGTGACGGGCGACCGCCGCCACCGTAGTGATCGATCGCGGGTGAGTCAACGTTGCATCAACGGAGGGTCGATGGCGGCCGCCGGCCGGGCCACGACGCCCGCGGCCTAGGATCCGTGGAGTGAACGCGACGCGCCGGAGGAACCACCAGATCGCCGTGCTCGTGCTCGAGGGCGCCAAGCCGCTCGACGTCGGCATCCCGGCGCAGGTGTTCTCCAACCGGCCGAGCATGCCCTACGAGGTGCGGGTCTGTGGCGCCGCGCCCGGGCTGGTGACCGGCGGCGACGGCCTCTCGTACCACGTGGCCGAGGGCCTGGACGCGCTCGAACGCGCCGACACCGTCTTCGTCCCCGGTTATCGGACGCCGGCGGCCGCCGACCCGCCGGCCGTCGTCGTCGACGCGCTCAAGACCGCGCACGCGCGGGGAGCGCGGCTCGCGGCCATCTCGACCGGGGCGTTCGCGCTCGCGGCGACTGGCCTGCTCGACGGCAAGCGCGCGACCACCCACTGGCACTACACGAAGGCGCTCCGGGAGCAGCATCCGCTCGTGCAGGTGGACGAGAACGTGCTGTTCGTGGACGAGGGCGGCGTGCTCACCTCGGCGGGAGCGGCGTCCGGCATCGACCTGTGCCTGCACCTGGTGCGGCGCGACCACGGCGTCGGCCTGTCCAACCACGTGGCCCGGCGGCTGGTCGCCGCGCCGTACCGCAGCGGGGGACAGGCGCAGTACGTTCCCCGCAGCGTGCCCGAACCGCTCGGCGACCTGTTCGCGAGCACCCGCGAGTGGGCCCTGGAGCATCTCGCCGAACGGCTGACCCTCGAAGCGCTCGCGCGCAACGCGCGGGTCTCTGCGCGGACCTTCTCGCGGCACTTCGTCGAGGACACCGGCTACACGCCGATGCAGTGGGTGCTCCGAGCGCGCGTGGACCTGGCGCGTGAGCTGCTGGAACGCAGCGACCTGAGCGTGGAGCAGATAGCGCACCGGGTGGGACTCGGCACCGCCGCCAACCTGCGCCTGCACTTCCACCGGATCCTCGGGACGTCGCCTATGGAGTACCGGCACACGTTCTCGGCCTGAGCCTGAGGTGGAGCGCAAGGCGCGGGGCCGTGGTCCGAACCGCAGCTTGCGTGTATTGGTGGCCGGCCCCCGGTTGTCGAACCGCAACTTACGTGTCCATACCGGCCTCGAGCCGAAGGATGCGGGTCCATCTGGGCTCGGCAGACGTGCAGCCTTCGGTTCGAGGCCGGGATGGACACGTAAGTTGCGGCTCGGCGCTGGCTGCACCGGGATGGTTTCAGAGGGGTGGCGAGATCCTTGCGGGTGGTGGCGAAACCTCTGGCAGGATCCTTGCGCACCATGGCTTTCGAGCCGCTGTCGGCCCGCTGCTCGGTCGCCGAGCATGGGAGCGACGAAAGGAAACCTCGATGACTCGCATCGCCATCAACGGCTTCGGCCGCATCGGCCGTAACTCCCTCCGCGCCCTGCTCGAGCGGGACAGCGACCTCGAAGTGGTCGCGGTCAACGACCTCACCGCCCCGGACGCGCTCGCCCACCTGCTCAAGTACGACAGCGCGCTCGGCCGCCTCGGCCGCTCCGTCGAGGTCGACGGGGACGAGCTCGTCGTCGACGGCCGCCGGATCAAGGTGCTCGCCGAGCGCGAGCCCGGCAAGCTGCCGTGGGCGGAGCTCGGCGTCGACATCGCGCTGGAGTCCACGGGCCGCTTCACCTCGGCCGACGCCGCCCGCGCGCACGTCGACGCCGGTGCCGGGCGGGTGCTGGTCAGCGCACCGTCGGCCGGCGCCGACGTCACGCTCGCCTACGGCGTGAACACCGACGCCTACGACCCGGCCGAGCACGTGATCGTGTCGAACGCCTCGTGCACCACGAACGCGCTGGCTCCGCTGGCGTCCGTCCTGGACGACCTGGCCGGCATCGAGCACGGCTTCATGACCACGGTGCACGCGTACACCCAGGAGCAGAACCTGCAGGACGGTCCGCATCGCGACTGGCGCCGGGCCCGGGCCGCCGCCGTCAACATCGCGCCCACCACCACGGGCGCGGCCAAGGCGATCGGCCTGGTGCTGCCGAACCTCAACGGCAAGCTGTCGGGCGACTCGATCCGCGTGCCGGTCCCGGTGGGCTCGCTCGTCGAGCTGAACACCGCGGTCTCGCGCGAGGTCACCCGCGACGACGTCCTCGCGGCCTACCGCGCCGCGGCCGACGGCCCGCTCCGCGGCATCCTCGACTACTCCGACGAGCCGCTGGTCTCCAGCGACATCACCGGCCAGCCGGCGTCGGCCATCTTCGATGCCGCCCTGGTCCGCGTCGACGGCAAGCATGTCAAGGTCGTCGCCTGGTACGACAACGAGTGGGGCTTCTCCAACCGCGTCATCGACACGCTGGAGCTGCTTGCGAGGGCGTGATGCCTGCAGCACCGGGCCGTTTCGCCGTGGCCGTGCAGGACGAGCGAAACGCCCCGGTGCTGGTTGTGGCTTGCTGCTTTATGGCGTTGCCCGATCGATGCCGTCGCGGAAGGATCACCGCATGATGAACGGCCTGCCGTACCTCACTGCCGGTACGGGATCGCCCCTGGTGGTCCTGCTCTTCACTCCGCAAGCGGCCAACCCGACGGGCCTGGCCCGCTGGTCCACGATGCGGATGCTGCGACCGTTCACCGAGCACTTCACCGTGTACGTCGTCAACCGGCCACCCGGGCTGCCGCCGACCACGACGATGGCCGACCTCGCCGCTGTCTACGCGGCGGCGATCAAGACCACCTTCGAGGGCCCGGTGAACGTGCTGGCCATCTCCACCGGGGGGTCCATCGCCCTCCAGCTTGCCGCCGACCATCCCGACCTGGTCGGCCGCCTCGTCCTGGGCGGCACGGCCTGCGCTCTCGGCCCGGTCGGAAAACGAGCCCAGCGCGCCTACATCGAACGCGCACGCCAGGGCAGGCGGCCGAGCCCCGCGCTGGCCGACGTCGTCACGGAGTCGGCCATCGGCCGGAGACTGCTGCGCGGCCTGCTCTGGCTGTCGGACGGTGGCCACGAGGACCACACGGATGCCGTCACGGTGCTTCATGCCGAGGACGGCTTCGACCTGCGCGGACGGCTGCACGACATCAAGGCGCCCACGCTGCTGATCCAGGGCGACAACGACCTGGTGTACCCGGTGGAGCTGGCCAGGCAGACGGTCGAGGGCATTCCTGATGCCCGGCTTGTCGTCTACCCGGGCCGGAGTCACAGCGGCACGTTCAACGACAAGCGTTTCGCCGTCGACGCACTCGGCTTCCTGAAGTAGTCGTGCCTCGCCCGTTCACGATGCTGACGTGTCACTGCCGGGGCGGCGATCACCCGGTGGGCCCGCCGGTCGTCGTGGCCAGGACGTCCTCGACCCATCGCCGCTGGCGCCGGGTCTCCACCGCGCGAGGGTGGTAGTTCCTGCGGACCCAGGCGACGGCGTCGTCGGGCGCCACTCCGCTCATGACTGCGAGTACAGCCATCGCGGTGCCCGTCCGGCCGACCCCGCCGCCGCACGCGATCTCGACCCGCTCGGACTCCGCGCGTGCGTGGGTCTCCCGGAGCGCGGCCACTGCCTGGTCCGTCGAGTCAGGCAGGCGGAAGTCGCGCCATCGGACCCACTGGTACTCCCAGTCGGGTACCCGCGGGTCCCGGCCGAGCAGGTAGACCGCGAAGTCCGGAGCGGGGGCGTCCCGGCGCGGACGGCGCAGCCCGGTGCCGCGCACGCGCCGCCCGTCGGGGAGCTCGACGACCCCGTCGATCATGCTCCATCGGCTCATCTCCCCAGCGTAGCGAGCCGCGCGATCGGAGTAATTCCGCAGGTCAAGCAACCTCGCGCGGGGTCTCGCGCGTCTGGTTGGAGTGGCGCCGCACCGGTGGCGCGCTCGACCCGGACGGGAGCAACCCGATGCGTAAGAGAGCAAGTGCAGCAGCGGTCGCGATGGCGATCGCACTGGGCGGGGGGACGTGGGCGACCGCGGCCGTACCGCTCGATACACCGGCACCGCAGCACGAGCAGGAGGATTCGACCGCCACGGCGCCGGGTCGTCCCGCGACCGTCACGCTGCTGACGGGCGACGTCGTCACCGTGCAGCCCGCGGCCGACGGCCCGGCCACGGCGACGGTGCAGCCCGGCCCGGGCCGGGAGCACATGGCCTTCTTCCAGCAGCGTGAGGGGGACCATCTCTACGTCATCCCGCGCGACGTCGCGCAGCTGGTGCCCAGCCGCCTGGACCGCGCGCTGTTCGACGTGACCGGCCTGGTCGAGGCCGGGTACGACGACGCGTCGCGCGACTCGCTGCCCGTGATCGTCCAGACCGCCGCGGCCGCCGCCGCCGGCTCCCCGGACGACGGCAAGCGGGCTGCGGCGCCGACCGAGCAGAACTGGGCGGCGTCGGGCACCACGCCCGACCGGAACCTGGAGTCGGTGGGCGCGGTGGCCGACGTCCTGCCCAAGGGCCGGGCGGCGAAGCTGCTCGACGCCCTCGTGCCGGCGGAGGCGCCGGCCGAGACGGACGCCCCGACCAAGCGCGCCGCCGACCCCGACAGCGTCGGGTACGTCTGGCTGGACCAGCCGGTCCGGGCCTCAGATGCCGACTCGATGCCCCAGATCGGAGCGCCCGCGGCATGGGAGTCCGGGTTTACGGGCGAGGGCGTCACGGTCGCCGTGCTGGATTCGGGCATCGACGCGACGCACCCCGACCTCGACGAGGTAGTGGTGGGCGAGCGGGACTTCACCGGCAAGGGCAACGTGATCGACGGCGACGGCCACGGCACGCACGTCGCCTCGATCCTGGCCGGGTCGGGCGAGGCGTCCGACGGCGTGAACCAGGGCGTGGCCCCCGACGCCGACCTGCTGGTCGGCAAGGTGCTCGACGACGACGGCTACGGCGAGCTGTCCGGTGTCATCGAGGGCATGGAGTGGGCGGCCGCGGAGGGCGCCGACGTCGTGAACCTGTCGCTGGGCAGCCTGTACTTCGACGTCCCGTCCCCGGACGCCGTCGCGGTGGACGAGCTGACCGAGCACTACGGGACGCTGTTCGTCGTGGCCGCGGGCAACAGCGGCGAGCTCGGGTACGGCACCGTGGGCTCGCCCGGTATCGCGGCGAAGGCACTCACGGTGGGCGCCGTCGACGACGCCGACGACGTCACGTTCTACTCCAGCCGCGGCGGTGTCGAACCGGGACTGCTCAAGCCGGACGTCGTCGCGCCGGGCGACGGGATCGTGGCCGCGCGCGCCGCGGGCACGACGGCGGGCGACGTCGTCGACGACCTGCACGTGGCGCTGAGCGGCACCTCCATGGCCACCCCGCACGTGGCCGGCGCTGCCGCGGTGCTCAAGCAGGCCCGGCCCGACCTCGACGCGACGGCCCTCAAGGCCGCGCTGATGGGATCGGCCGAGCCGACCGGCGCGGACGTCTGGTCCGAGGGCGCAGGGCGGATCACCATCCCTGGCGCCATCGCGCAGCAGGTCACCGCTACGCCGTCGGTATCGTTCGGAACCTTCACGTGGCCGCACGACGGCGGATCGGTCACCCGCACCCTGACGTACACGAACGCGGGGTCCGACGACGTCACGCTCGCCCTGGCGAGCGACGTCACCGACTCGGAGGGCACCTCGGTGGCCTCCGCGATCACCCTGTCGGCGGACTCGGTCGTCGTGCCGGCGGGCGGTACCGCATCGGTCGACGTGACCGTGGACGACGGCCCGGGCGCGATCGGCGCCATCGGCGGGAACGTCGTCGCGACGGCGGCGGACGGCGACACCGTGCGCACGCCCGTCGGCTGGGCGAAGGAGCGCGAGTACGTGAACCTGACGGTGCGCGCCGTCGACCGGGACGGGGAACCCGTCACCGCGGACACCTGGGGCGCCGCGATCAAGCTGGACACCGAGAACGGCGGGGTCTTCGGCACGAACCTCTTCTTCAATGACGGCGTCGCCACGGCGCGTGTCATCCCCGGCATGTACAGCCCCGTGGCGTTCATCGAGACTCTCGGCGAGGACGGCGTCGCCACCGACGCCCTGTTGCTGTCCAGTGGCGAGGTCGACGCCACCGCCTCCGCTGAGGTGCTCCTGGACGGGACGACGGCGCAGGAGATCACCACCTCGACGCACCGTCCGGCGGAGCTGGCGTCCCTGGGCCTCTCGGTGGAGACCGAGGACTCGGCGGAGCTCGCCTCCGCGGGGGTGAACGTGATGTACGGGCCGGAGACGGACCTCGGTCTGACCCCGGTGCCGGCCGCGACCCACGGCGACTACGACACGATCGTCCAGGCGACGCTGCTGGCGCCGACCACGGGGGACGAGGTGGCGCCCTACCGCTACGACCTCGCCCACCACAGCGAGGGCGTCGAGGTGCCCGCGCTGCGGGGCGACCGTCGTACGACGGTCGCGGTCGAGACCTCCTACGGCGCGTCGGTCGGCGACACCCACCTCGCGCGGCGCCTGTACTGGGAGCCGGGCACCATCATCGCCGGCGGTGCCATCGAACCGGTCCCCGTCGGCACGCGGCGCACCGAGTACGTGACGGCGTTGCCGGGCAGGTGGTATCTCGGGTCCGAGATCCAGGAGGACGGCGTGGGCGTGGTGCTCACCGAGGCCGAGAGGCACGTCTGGAGCGAGCCGGGCCGCGCCGAGCAGGGGCTGGCTGCGGGCGCGCTGGCCCCGGGCATCTCGACGATCACGCCGGTCATGCAGTCGGGCGGCGCCCTCTGGCTCACCCCGACGAGCCGGATCGACGACGACGGGGGCGTGCTGTGGGGTTCGGACGTCGGCGAGCGGCTGCGCGTCTGGCAGGACGGCGAGCTGATCGAGGACGTACCGGAGCCCTTCTCGTTCCCCACTGTTCCGGAGGGCGGCGCGGACTACCGGATGCTCTACGAGAGCACGCCCGGCGAACCCGCCTACCGGCTCGCCACCAGCGTCACCAGTGAGTGGACGTTCCACACGCGGTCCGACGTCGGCGACGACGCCGTCCCGCCGCTGCTCGACACCACGTGGGACGTTCGCGGGCTCGACCCGTCGGGCTCCGCACCGGGGACGACCCGCGTGCGGGTCGAGACGGGCTACCAGGAGGGCGCGTACGACACCTCGACGGTCGAGGGCCTCCGCCTGTGGTGGTCGGCCGACGACGGCGCCACCTGGCACAAGGCAAAGGTCGCGAGGGCCGGTGACGGCGTGTACGACGCGACGGTCAAGGCGCCTGCCGGCGCCGAGCACGTCTCGCTGAGGGTCGAGGCGTGGGACGCGGCCGGCGCGTCGGTGAGCAAGACGGTCCTCCGGGCGTACGCCGTCGACTGATCGACCCGATGGTGGGCCCGTGGCCGGATCGGCTGCGGGCCCACCATCGTCCGGCCGGACGTGCGGAGTCTCTCGGCGTGATGAGCCGCGCACCGATGAGTACTGGGCTCTCCCGGAGTCGGACAGGCATGGAAACCGGAGGGAGAGGGTTATGAGCAGGGTCTTCACGCACATGACGATGTCGCTGGACGGGTTCATCGCCGACCCGGACGACGGCATCGAGGATCTTTTCGACTGGTATGCCGCCGGGGACGTGGCAGTGCCGAGTGCCAACAAGGACATCTCGCTCAATGTCGACGAGGCCAGCGCGGGCGTGCTGCGCGACCTGACGACGAACGTCGGCGCGCTCATCTCGGGTCGGCGCCTGTTCGACATCACGGACGGGTGGGGCGACAACCACCCGGTGGGCGCTCCCGTCGTCGTGGTCACCCATCAACCGCCCACGGACGCGGAGCGGTGGCCGCGGACGACGTTCGTCGGCGACGTCAGCACGGCGGTCGCGCGGGCCAGGGAGATCGCGGACGGCACGGACGTCACCATCGCGAGCGCGAACGTTGCCCAGCAGGCGCTGAAGCTCGGGCTGGTGGACGAGGTGTGCGTCAGCCTCGTGCCGGTGCTGCTCGGCGAGGGGATCCCGTACTTCGCGAACCTGGGCGCCCACCAGCTCCTGGAGGACCCGGAAGTGGTCCAGGGACGCCGCGCCCTGCACCTCAGGTACCCCGTCCGGCGCTGAGCCGACGGAGGGTGCGGGGCGGGGGTCACCCGTACATGGGTGTCATCAGGTCGAGGCGCTCGGCGTGGCCGGGCCGGCCGAGGTCCCGGTACGCGCGCGCCCACAACGGCTTGAGGTCGGCGAAGCAGCTGGTCTCCGCGTTGACGAAGACGTCCTTGAGCCCGAGCAGCGCAGACGCCGGGTACCCGGTATCGAGCAGGTGTTCAGCGGTGGCCAGCGCCGGTTCGAGCGACGACTCCCACGAGCTGAAGTAGACCACCGGCTCACGATCGTTGTACGCGTCCGCGGGGGCGAGCACGCCGACGCCGTCCGCGCCCGGCTCGTGCCGCCACCCCTCCGGCACGTCGAGGACGATGTCGAACTCGGAGTCCTGCTGGACGGCCGTACCGCTCCACCGTGACCCCGGAGAGGTCAGCTCCGGGTCAGGGTGCACGCCGAGCTCGGCGGCCAGCCGGTCGACAAGCCCCCGGTCCTTGGCACGCGAGTCGATGCGCCACTGGTTTTGGGCTAGCCACACGTCTCGGTCACGCCACGCCGGGGGCTCCGGGTCCGGGTCCTCGCGCCACCGTCGTAGGGCCCGCGACAGCATGAACTCCAGGCCGGCGCGGGTATCCGGTCCGATCTGTGTCACGCCGTGGTCGTGACCGCTGGCCAGGACGACCGGATGATCCAGCCGCCCGAGCTCGGGCGCGGGGACCAGCCAGCCGACGGAGCCGCCGTCGCCGAGGGAGCCGAACGGCACGAACTCCGGCGTGGCGAAGTGCGGTACCCGCAGCCGCCGATCCTGGTCGTCGACCTCCGGGTAGGCGTCCCAGCCGGCGAGCGGGCGGGGCGTCGCCTCCAGGTCGAACATGAAGTCGTAGTGGCTCTCCAGCAGCGTGTGGTCGAAGCTTTCGTTCTCCCGGTAGAAGTCGTACGCGGCCTGCCAGGCGACGTCGATCAGCGTGCGGAGCGCTGGCGGGGTGGGGAACGGGAAGAGGTCGTCAACCCATGGCGGCGGTGTCGATTCGGTCACGGCATCGGAGACTACTGACCGACACCGACAGCGACCGAGGCGCTCGTCGTGCTCGGACCAGACAAACGACCCCCGACCAGCGGAGATGCCGGTCGGGAGTCGCTCGCGGTCCTGCGTGGGATCAGAAGGTCCAGCGCTGCTCCGCGCCGCCCGAGCAGGTGCGGATCTCGAGCCGCTGGCCGTCGTGCAGGGGTGCGCCCCCGACCGCCGTCAGGCACTTGCCCGACTGCGGGTTCACGAGGGCCTGGTTGCCCGACTGGTACGTCCAGTTCTGTGCGCCCGTGCCGTTGCACTCCCAGAGCTGCACGACCCCGCCGTCGGCGGTGCTGCCGCCCGACACGTCCATGCACCTGCCGAGCGCGCTGAGCGTCGACCCGGACCGGGTCCAGGTCTGGGCGCCGTTGCCGCTGCAGTTCACGATCTGGAGCGGGTTGCCGTTGACCGAGTCGGCCCAGGGGATGTCGACGCACATGCCGTTTGACGCGTAGACCGCGCCCGTGCCGGCCGGGAGCGGGGATCCGCCGTCGCCCCCGCCGCCATCGCCCCCGGCGATGGGTGTCGCGGCGCCCTGGAACGGGTCGAGCTGGATGTAGGCGGCGGACGGGTTGCCGTCGTGCACCAGCGACTCCTGCGCGACGACGTCGTCGAATGCGAAGGCGTAGGCCTTGCCGTTCGCCATCTGCTCGTGGATGTACTTGGCGTAGTAGTTGGTCACCGAGTCCTGGTAGAACCCGGAGGTGCTCGTGCCCGGCTGGGTGGTGGTGGTCAGCAGGGTCGAGCGGTTGAAGCCGGCGCACAGCGTGCGGGCGATGGCGCCGATGTCGTTGTTCGGCGCCGCCAGGTCGTTGTAGCACCCGAAGATCGAGTCGCTCGACGGCTTGCGGAACTCGGTGACGTAGGCGCCGGACGCGTTGGTGAACCGCATGACGCCGTTCTGCACGCGGCCCGTGAACCGTGCGGCCGGGTCGTAGGAGTACGGCGCGACGGTGAGGTTCTCGTTCGTGTACTTGGCCCACACCCGGTCGACGTAGCCGGACAGCACGTTCGCGTCCAGCTGCCCGGTCCCGATCGCGTGCCCGGGGGACAGGACCCGCAGCAGCGAGCCGTCGGGTGCGCGCTGGGCCAGGTTGCTCCAGCCGGGCGTCCCGGCCAGGGCGTTGACGACGTTGGTGTAGCCGTCGGGCTTGAGCATCCCGGTGCTGATCACCGAGCCGTCCGCCTTCCGCAGCCCCGTCTGGTAGGGGGCGGAGAGGAAGTCGACCTGGGTGCTGTTGATCCACAGGCCCGCGTCGTTGAGCGTGAACTCGGTCCAGCTGAACAGCTTGTTGCGGTTCGGGTCGCTCGGGTTCTGCACTGCCGGCTGGACGAGCCGGCCGTCGTTGACGACCTTGAACGAGAGCTTGGTGCCGTAGGAGAAGTACACCCGGCCCGACATCTTGGGCAGCTGGATGGTCTTCGACTGGCCGTCCGTCGGGCCGGCGATCGAGGCGTCGGGTGCGTCCACCGGGGTCCCGCCCACGGTGGGCCAGGCGTGGAACGTCCCGGCCGCGTCGGACCAGCCCAGCTGGCCCGTGCCCGGATCACCGAGGACGTAGATGAAGACCTGGTCACCGCGGCCGGAGTCGTTGGTGATGGTCAGGGGGATGGTGGCGGGGACCGCGGTCGCGGTCGAGGGTTGCGCGACGACGAGCGCGGTCGCGGTGATGGCGAGTACGCCGAACGCTGCGATGACGTTCAGCAGCCTGCGGAGCCTGGGCCTTCGGGTACGTGACATGGGGAGATCTCCTCGTGAGCCGTGGAGTACGTCGCTGTACTTACTGGACTGTCAGCAGAACCGAGCAGATCGGATATTAGTGAGGAACCCTGCCAATGTCACTAGTCGGGCGCGAACTGTGAGCCGGTGGGGGATCCGGTCAGTCGAGGCCGGCGCTCGCTCCGAGCAGTAGTGCAGCGACCGCTTCCGGGGCCTCGTGCATGGCGTCGTGGCCGGTCGGGAGGTCGTGGACCCGCCACTCAGGATCGGCTTGGAGCCGGGTGCGGAGCTCGGCGAACGGCGTCCGGTCTTCCCATCCCGAGCAGTAGACGAACTCCCGTCGGGGCACCTGGGCGAACACGCCTGTGAGCCGGATCGTCTGCAGGAACGAGGCGAGGGGATGGGAGCGACGGCGGGGATCGCCGCCGTCCGGCGGTCGGACGGCGTAGCCGGTGGCCGCAGCGCCGGCGGCGAACACTCCCCGAAAGTGCTCGTTCGTCGACGACCAGCACGACTCGCCATCGCGCGGTACGTAGGCGTCGAGATGCACCAGACGCGAGATCCGTCCATCAGCACGGTCGGCGGCGGCGGCGATCACCATCCCGGCGTAGCTGTGGCCGACCAGCGTCGCGCTGGTGATGCGAGCGCGATCGAGCAGCCGCAATACGTCGTCGGCGTGCGTGTCGAGGTTGGCGGTCGCAACCGTCGCGGCGTCGTCGTCCGCCCGCAGACCGGTCAGGGTCAGGGCGTGAACGGTGTGACCGGCACGCTCCAGCAACGGGACCACCGCTTCGAACGACCAGGAGCCCTTCCAGGCGCCGGGCACAAGGATGAATGTCGTCATGGTCTTTCTCCATCTCCGAGATGAACTCCGTATAGAGGCAGTCTCGCCAGATGGAGGCATGGCTTGCTACCGATAGAATGCCAACTGATGCCTGTTCGCCGCCAACCTCGCCGAGCCGCCGGTGTGACGTCGCATGTGTGGCCGTCCGGCGGGCGCCACCTCTGGCCGTCCGGCGGGACGAGTGCGGTCCAGTCGCACGCACAGGGGCACCTGGTGTACGCGGCCGGCGGCGTCCTGACCGTTCATACCGATGGCGGCACGTCGATCGTCCCCGCCAACCGGGTCGCCTGGACCCCCGCCGAGTTCACGCACTACCACCGCGCCCACGGCGACACCGATATGCGGATCGTCTTTCTCGCGCCGTCCCTCGCCCGGCTCGTGCCGGACCACCCGGCCGTGTTCCTGGCCTCCGACCTCGCCCGTGAGGTCCTGCTCGCGCTGACCGGCCCTCGTAACTACGACGACGCCGCGCCTGGCTACAGCCGCTCCGCGCGTTCTCGTCTCCTTCGCGTCCTCGTCGATGAGCTCCGCGAAGCAGACGAACAGCCGCTTCAGCTTCCAGAGCCACGGGACGACCGGCTGCAAGCCATTGCCCGGATGCTGCACGAGGACCCGGCGGACAACGTCACGCTGGCCGAGCTCGGGAAGACGATCGGCGCCAGCAGCCGCACCCTCAGCCGGCTGTTCCACGACGAGCTCGGCATGACCTTCTACGAGTGGCGCACGCAGCTACGCATCTACCGCGCGCTCGTGCTCCTCGCCGAGGGCCACGACACCACCAAGACCGCTTACGCCTGCGGATGGGCCAACCCCAGCAGCTTCATCGCGGCGTTCACGAACATCATCGGGACGACCCCGGGCCGCTACCGAACCAGTCGCCGGACCACCAGCTCCCAGAACCAGCGCCTCGGCGCTCAACGGCGAGGTTGACCACAGCGGTTCCTGCCAGACGGACCCGAATCCTGGTAGGAGCTGCTGTGGTCAGCTCCGGGGGTGACCCGGGTCGATGGCTGAACGTGTGAAAGGCCCCCCGCTCAGCGTTTCCGCTGGTCGGAGGACCCTTCTGCACGGTGGGCGATACTGGGATCGAACCAGTGACCTCTTCGGTGTGAACGAAGCGCGCTACCCCTGCGCCAATCGCCCGTGCTGCCTGCCCCGTAGGACGTGCGTGGACGATATTAGCCTGGTTCGAGCGCGGATGCGAAATCCGAATCGCCGGGTCGGGCAGGAGCCGGGTCAGGGATCCAGCCGCTCGCGCATGAACCGCTCGAACACGTCGCGCGCGGCACTGGACAGCTCGCCGATCTCCAGGTCGACGCCGTCGAGCCACACCGTCGGCTGCACGTTCCGCACCGACCCGGTCAGCAGCATCCGGGCCTCACCCGAGGCCACCCGGTCGAGCACCGAGAACGGCAGCTCGCCGTCCTTGGCCTCGCGCACGGGCAGCCCCTCCTCGGCACCCCACTCGAGCAGCAGCTCGCGCGTGATCCCGGCGAGGCAGCCGGAGCTGAGCGGCGGAGTGACGAGCTCCCCGTCGATCTCGAGGAACACGTTCGAGCCGGTGCCCTCGCACAGGTCGCCCTGCGTGTTCGCGAACACGGACTCGTCGGCGCCCTTCCTGATCGCGTCCGCGAGGGACACCACGTTCTCGGCGTAGGACGTCGTCTTCAGCCCGGCGACCGCGCTGTTCTCGTTGCGTGTCCAGGGGGAGCGGGCGGCGCGCCCGGTGGGCACGATGACGGCTTCGGTGGCCGCGACGATCACCGTCTGCGGCCCGTCCGAGCGCCCGGAGGCGAGCGGCCCGACGCCGTCGGTCACCGTGATCCGCAGACGCCCGGCGTCGGGCGTGGCGGCGAGGACGGCGTCCACGCCGTCGCGCACCTTCCGCAGGTCCGGGGCCGCCATGCCCATGCCGGACGCCGAACGCTCGAGCCGCGCGAGGTGGCGCGTCAGGGCGAACGCATGCCCGTTCAGGACGGCGCACGTCTCGAAGACGCCGTCGCCGACAGTGATGCCGTGGTCCACCGCGCTGAGCGCGGCCTCGCCGGGCGCGACCATGCGCCCCTCTGTCCAGATGACCGTCATGGCGCCCAGTCTGTCACCGGCGCAGGGTCACGTGCGTGACCTCCGGCGTGTGCCGCACGGAGGTGGAGGCGAACTCGATGGGCGGCACGCCGTCGAACACGCGGGTGCCCGAGCCGAGCGTGAACGGCACGACGTGCAGCCGCAGCTCGTCGACGTGCCCGGCGGCGAGGTACTCGTTGAGCGTCGTGGCCCCGCCGGCGATGGAGATGTCGCCGTCCCCGGCGGCCTCCCGCGCCTGCTTCAGGGCGCTCTCGATGCCGTCCGTGACGAAGTGGAACGTGGTGCCGCCCTCCATCGGGATCGGGTCTCGCGCGTGGTGGGTGAGCACGAAGACGGGCCCGTGGTACGGCGGGTTGTCGCCCCACCAGCCCTTCCAGTCCAGGTCCCACGGCCCGCGGCCGGGGGAGAACATGTTGCGCCCCATGATGTACGCGCCGGCGCCGACGATGGCGTCCACCTCGGCCTTGTGCGCGTCCCCGTACTCGAACATCCAGGTGTGCAGGCGTTCGCCCGCCAGCGGCCCGAACGGGTGCTCGAGCGTCTGGTCGTGCCCGGCGGAGTAGCCGTCGAGCGAGACTGCCATGTCTGCTTTCACGATTCCCATGCCTGCTCCGACGGTGGCGGCCCCGAGAACTCATCGGTAGGCGGCCCACTCACGGGATAACGTTGTCCCGTGCTCCCCGAATGCGCCGAGTCATTCCGCCCGCTCAGTGAGACGGTCGCTTGACACCGAGGCAGGGATGGCTAACCTGAGAACGTTTTCCCGCGCCGACAACGGCGCGGCTCAGAGTTGAGTACATCTCAAAGAGGAGAGTCATGATCAGATCACGCGCCCACTGGGCGACCGCCGGGCTCGCCGTCACGGCACTGGCCGGCCTGAGCGCCTGCTCGGCCGGTGCCGCCCCAGGTGGCTCGACCGACGCCGAGGCCACCGGCCCGGTGACCATCGAGGTCTGGGGCTGGAACGCCGAGACCGGCGAGCAGGTCGCCGAGGCTTTCAACGAGGCACAGGACGACGTCACGGTGAAGTACGTGCTGCAGGCCAGCAACACCGCCACGCAGACGAACTTCCAGAACGCCATGGAGGCCGGCTCGGGAGTGCCGTGCCTGGTGCAGGGGTTCGCGCCGCTGACGACGATGGTCGTCAACGGCTGGGCCCAGGACATCACCGAGCAGGTGGAGCCCTCGGCGGACCTGTACAACGCCGGCGCCCTCGCCGCCGCCCAGGTCGACGGCAAGTACTACGGCCTGCCGAGCGGGTCCGACGGCCAGTTCTACATCGTGAATCAGAAGACCTTCGACAAGTACGACGTCGAGGTCCCCACGACCTGGGACGAGTTCGTCGACGTTGGCCGCGAGCTCAAGAAGCACGACGTCGACGTGACCAACCTGGCCGGCGAGGACCCGAGCGGCCTGATGAACCTGGCCCAGCAGGCGGGCGCCGAGTGGTTCGCGATCGACGGCGACCAGTGGGTCGTCAACTTCACCGACGAGGGCACGCTCGCGGCGGCCGACGTGTTCCAGCAGCTCATCGACGAGGACCTGGTCTCGAACCAGACCTACATGGACAAGCCGGCCCTGTACAAGTACTTCGACTCGGGCAAGATGGCGTCCACGACCACGCAGTGGTGGTCGCTCACCGGGTACCAGACCGGCTTCCCCGACTCGTCGGGCGACTGGGCGGCTTACCCGATCCCGCAGTTCTCGGACGCGGCGGAGCCCGTGACCCCGGGACGCACGCTCCCCTCGTTCGTGCCGGAGGGTTGCGAGAACCCTGAGGCGGCGGTGGCCTTCTCCGACTGGCTCACCACGCCCGAGGCCATCGAGGCCGGGCGCAACGAGGAGACCGGCGCGGTCGGGTTCCCCGTCCAGATCCCGGACCCGTCCGCCTACGTCGAAGAGGTGGTCCCCAAGGACTTCTTCGTCGACGACAAGGCCGCGGGCGAGGAGATCGTCGCCGCCCAGGAGCGCGTGATCGGCAAGTTCGAGCTCGGCCCGGACTACGACGCCTGGTTCCCGGAGCTGCAGGACCAGTGGGGCAAGGCCGTCGCCGGCGAGATCACCCTCGAGGAAGCTCTGACGGCGGTGCAGGAGTTTGTCGCCGCGGACCTGGAGAGCAAGGGCATCTCCTACACAGTCGCCGAGTGAACCGCTGATCCACGAGGGGAGGACGCCGATGTCCGTCAACACACACGACAACCATGCCGGTCTGCGCGAGCCGGTCCCTGGCTCGCCGCACGACCGCCGTCCCGGAGGCGGCGCCTCCCCTCGCGGTCATACTCCACGCGGTCATACCCCTCGCGGGCGCATCCCGCGCTGGAACTGGCGCACCGCCCAGAGCGTCAAGGGTGCCTCGTTCACGTTCCCGTTCCTGGCCGGCTTCGCACTGTTCGTGCTCGTGCCGGTCGGGATGGCACTGCGCGAGAGCGTCTACACCACGAAGTCCACGGGCGGCCTGGGCTTCGGCGGCCAGACCGTCTCGTTCGCCGGGCTGGACAACTTCGCGGCAGGCCTCGTCGACGGCCCCTTCTGGGCCGGGATGCTCAGGGTGTTCCTGTACGCGCTGGTCGTGGTCCCGCTGACCCAGGTGCTGAGCCTGGCCCTCGCGCTCCTGCTCGACGCCGCACGCCGCCGCACCGCCGCGCGGTTCCGGATCGCGCTGCTGCTGCCCTACATGGTGCCCGGCATCGTGGCGACGATGGTCTGGATCTACCAGTACAGCCCGACGGTCGGGCCGCTGACCCCGTTCTTCGAGATGTTCGGGCTCGACGTGAACTTCTTCTCGAGCTCGATGGTCTGGGTGTCGATGGGCAACCTCGCGGTCTGGGGTGCGGTCGGTTTCACGATGCTGATCCTTTACGGGGCGCTCCAGTCCGTGCCCCACGAGGTCTTCGAGGCGGCGCGGCTCGACGGCGCGTCCGAGCTGCGGATCGCGTGGTCCATCAAGGTCCCGTTCGTGCGCGGTTCGCTGGTGCTGACCTCGCTGCTGTCGATCATCGGCACGCTGCAGCTGTTCGACCAGCCCCTGCTGTTCCGGGCGGTCACCCCTGAGACCATCACGCGGGACTTCACCCCGGCGATGATGATCTACGACCAGGCGTTCAAGGTGGGCAACCTGAACTACGCCACCGCCCTGTCGGTCATCCTCGCCCTCGTCGTCGGCGTCGCGTCCGCGATCATCTACCGCTTCACGAACAGGGAAGAGTCATGAGCGACACGACACTCGTGCCCGACGCCGCGGTCGAGGAGGCCGCGCGCAAGCCGGTACGCCGCCGCCGTCGACGGATCGACGACGGGTCCTCCGTGGCGGAAGCCCGCGGCTCCTCCCGCTGGGTGGTCCTGGGCGTGCTCGTCGCGCTGACGCTGTACGCCGTCGGGCCGCTGTGGTGGCTGGTGGTGGCCGCGACCAAGAACCAGCGGGAGCTGTACACCACCAGCGGGCTCTGGTTCGGCGAGCTCAACCTGTGGGAGAACCTGAGCACCCTGTTCACCTACCAGGACGGGATCTTCAGCCGCTGGCTGTGGAACACCGTCGTGTACTCCGGGGTCGGCTCGCTCGGCCTGACCCTGGTGTCCCTCGCCGCCGGCTACGGCCTCGCCAAGTACCGCTACCGCGGGAAGGGCCTGACGATGGGCCTGATCATCGCCTCGTTCCTGATCCCGGGCTCGCTGATGATCGTGCCGTCCTTCATCCTCTTCGTGCGCCTCGGCCTGTACGACACGATCTGGGCGATGATCCTGCCCGGCATGTTCGGGTCGTTCTCCGTCTACCTGGCGAAGGTCTACGCCGAGGGAGCGGTGCCGTCGGAGCTCATGGAGGCCGCCCGCATCGACGGCGCGGGGGAGTACCGGATCTTCTTCTCGATGGGCCTGCGGCTGCTGTCCACGGCGGGCGCGACGATCTTCCTGCTGCACTTCGTGGCGTCGTGGAACACGTTCATGTGGCCGCTGGTCTTCCTCAAGGGCGTCGAGAAGTGGCCGGTGATGCTCGGCATGTACTCCTGGCTGCAGCGCGGCACCGACAGCACGGTGGACCTCACCAGCCTGGTCCTGACGGGCTCGCTCGTCTCGACCATCCCGATGGTGATCCTCATGATCGCGATGCAGCGCTACTGGCGCTCGGGCGTGACGCTCGGGAGCCTCAAGTAGTGGCCGGATCAGCCCTTCGGCGGTGCGGTCGACTCCCGCACGACCAGCTGCGGCGCCTTGACCGACGACGCCGCGTCCGCCTCGCCGCCGATCACCTGGGACAGGAGCTCGAAGGCGCGGGCGCCGAGGTCCTCGAAGTCCTGGTCCACGGTGGTCAGGGACGGGCGCCACAGTGCGACGAGCGGCTGGTCGTCGAAGCCGACCACGGAGATGTCCGCGGGGACGTCGATGCCGCGGTCGGACAGGGCGCGCATGAGGCCGAGAGCTATCTCGTCGTTGGCACAGAAGACCGCGGTGACGTCGCTCATGCCGGCGATCCGCTCGCCCCAGCGGTAGCCGGCGCTCGCGTCCCAGTCCGCCCGCATGACCTGCGGGACCGGGGCGCCGGCCGCGGCGAGGGCCGCGCGCCAGCCGTCGGTACGGCCCGAGTGCTTGCCCTCGGTGGGGCCGGCGATGTGGTGGACCGTCCGGTGGCCGAGGTTGAGCAGGTACTCCGTCGCCTGGCGGCCCGCCGCGCGCTCGTCGATCAGGGCCGCCGGGACCTGGCCGGTGCGCCGCGAGCCGCCGCCGGCGACGACGACGGGCAGCCCTTCGGGCAGCGCCTTGACGGCGTTGATGCCCGCGCGGTCGAACTCGAGGACGATCACGCCCGCCGTCGGCTGCGCGAGCGTGAGGTCGATGGCGGCCCGGACGTGCTCGTCGTCGCCGGACTCGACGACAGTGATCGTCACCGACATGCCCGCGCGGCGGGCGGCGGTCTCGACGCCCTGGAGCGTGCGCGCGTAGCCGTAGTTGGCGGTGGCCCCGGCCAGCACCGACACGAGGGTGCGCCGGCCGGAGCGCATCGAGCGGGCGGCGCCGTTGGGGCGGTACCCGAGCGTCTGCACCGCCTCGTTCACGCGCTGCGCCAGCTCCGGCGCCACGTACTTCGAGCCGTTGAGGACCCGGGAGACGGTGGGCACGGAAACCTCCGCCGCCCTGGCGACATCGGCGAGGACGGGGGCTCGGTACGGCTTCGGACTGGCCATGAGGACGAGCATACGGCAGTTGATAACGTTTTCCCCGATTTAGGAGGCAGTGTGTCCACCCATCCGCGGGCCCCGCGTGGCGTCATCGCGCCAGGACGGCTCTTCGTCGACGACCAGGGCGCCGTCGCCCAGCTCCACGGCGTCGGCATCCAGAAGTTCGGCGACCGGTTCTACGCCTGGGGCGAGGACAAGACCGCCGCTGGGCTCTTCGGGGGAGTGGCCTGCTACTCGTCACCCGACCTGGCGACCTGGACCGCGCACGGGCATGCCCTCCCGGTCTCGCCGGACGTCCCCGACCTCGCCCCCGGGCGGGTGGTCGAGCGGCCCAAGGTGCTGCGCAACCCGGCCGGGACGTACGTGATGTTCCTGCACATCGAGTCAGCGGACTACGCCTACGCCCGCGTGGGCTGGGCCGTGGCCGACCGGCCCGAGGGCCCGTACACGTACCTGCGCAGCGAGCGCCCCCTGGGCAACATCAGCCGGGACATCGGCGTCTTCGCGGACGACGACGGCACCGGGTACCTGCTGTCGGAGGACCGCGAGCACGGCCTGCACGTCTACCGGCTGTCCGCCGACTACCTGGCGGTCGAGGAGATCGTCTCGACCACGCTCACGCCGCCCAGCGATCATCCGGCGGGCCCGCACGGGTACGAGTCGCCGGCGCTGGTGAAGGTGGACGGCCTCTACTACCTGTTCGGGTCGGACCTGACGGGCTGGTCCACGAACGACAACAAGGTGGCGACCGCTGCGTCGCTCGCCGGGCCGTGGAGCGACTGGGCGGACATCGCGCCGCCGGGGTCGGCCACGTACGACTCGCAGATCTCGACGATCGTGACCGTGCAGGGCACGCAGACCACGAGCCACGTCTACGTCGGCGACCGGTGGGACAGGGACGACCTGTTCCATTCCGTGCCGGTCTGGCTCCCGGTGCGGATCGCCGACGGCGCGGCGCAGCTGGAGTGGCGGGACACCTGGACGGTCGACGGCGTCACCGGGGTGACCGCATGAGCGTCACCCTCCCGGGCCTGGCGGACGACTCCGAGAGCAGCGTCGAGTGGGGCAACGACGTCCTGCGGCTCCTGATCGCCCACGGCCCGCGCACGCCCCCGCGCCTCGTGGCGCTGTGGCACACCGCCGAGGACGGGCCGGACCAGCTCGGCCTGCGCCGGTCCGCGCTGCCCGTCCTCGAGGTCGCGCTCGCCGGCGACGGCCGGGTCGGCACCTCGGGCAAGCGGCACGTCGACGGCGCGGCCGCGCAGCGGATGCGGCTCGTCGACCTGGAGGAGGAGCAGGCCGGCCCGGTCCGCCGTCTGCGGCTGCGCCTGGCCGACGGCGACTCGGGGCTGCGCGCGGTGGTCCACCTCGAGCTGGCGGACGGGACCCCCGTGCTGCGGTCCTGGGCAGAGCTGACCACCGACCGCGCGGTAACGGTGGACTACGCCACGACCGGGGTCGTGTCCGGCCTGGGCCACGGCGCGCGGTGGGAGGACGAGCTCGCCGTATGGGAGGCGGCGAACCCCTGGAGCGGCGAGTTCCGCTGGCGGCGCTCGACCCTGGCGGAGCGGGGCCTCTACGACGTGGGCATGACCCGGTTCAACCAGGTCGGGTCGAAGAACCGCGTGAGCCTCACCTCGACCGGTGCGTGGTCGACGTCGGAGCACCTCCCGCTCGGCATCGTCGAGGACTCGCGGACCGGCCGCATGCTGGCCTGGCAGATCGAGTCGAGCTCCGCGTGGCACGCGGAGCTGGGGGACCGGTACGGGGACGTCTACCTCGCCGTCCTCGGCCCGACGTCGCACGAGCACCAGTGGGCCGCGACGCTTGCGCCGGGCGACACCTTCGCCACGGTCCCGGTCTCGCTCGCGGTGGTGCCGGGCTCGGACGACACCAGCACGGCCCTCGGTTCGGTCGGGGCGGCGCTGACCACCCACCGCCGTCGTACCCGGCGCCCGCACCCGGACCACACCGGGCTCCCCGTGGTCTACAACGACTTCCTCAACGCGCTCATGTCCGACCCGACCACCGAACGCGAGCTGCCGCTGATCGAGGCGGCCGCGGACCTCGGCGCCGAGTACTACGTGATCGACGCCGGCTGGTACGACGACGAGTCCGGCGGCTGGTGGGACTCCGTCGGCGCCTGGGAGCCGTCCACCAACCGGTTCCCCGACGGCGGGCTCGACGCCGTCATCGGCCGCATCCGCGAGCTCGGCATGAAGCCGGGGCTCTGGCTCGAGCCCGAGGTCGTCGGGGTCCGCAGCCCGGTCGCGAACGAGCTGCCCGCCGAAGCCTTCTTCCAGCGCGACGGCCGGCGGGTCGCCGAATGGGGCCGCTACCAGCTCGACCTGCGCCACCCGGCGGCCCGCGCCCACCTCGACGAGGTGGTGGACCGCCTCGTCGGCCAGTTCGGGCTCGAGTACCTCAAGCTCGACTACAACGTCGACATCGGCCCCGGGACCGACGGCGGCTCGGGTGAGCCGTTCGGAGCCGGGCTCCTCGGGCACGGCCGCGCATTCCTCGCCTGGGTGACGGACGTGATGGGCCGGCACCCCGGCCTCGTGGTCGAGGGCTGCGCCGCGGGCGGGTCGCGCACGGACGCGGCGAGCGGGTCCGTGTTCCCGGTCCAGTCGCTCACGGACCAGCAGGACTTCCGGCTCGTCCCACCGGTGGCCGCGGCGGCGCCGCTCGCCATCACCCCGGAGCAGGCGGGCGTCTGGGCCTCGGTCGAGGGGTCGATGAGCCAGGAGGAGCTGGCGTTCTCCCTCGTCACAGCCATGCTGGCGCGCATCCACCTCGCGGGCCGGATCGACACGCTCGACACCGGGCAGCGTGCGGTCGTCCGGGAGGCGCTCGCGGTGTACCGGGCCCTGCGGCCCGCGATCGCCCGATCGGTGCCGGTCTGGCCGCTCGGCCTGCCCGGCTGGCGCGATCCCTGGGTCGTCCTGGGCGCGCGCGACGGCTCCGACCTCTACCTCGCGGTAAGCCGTCGCGGCATCGAGCCCGGCGGCGCCGACGTCGTCCGGCTGCCGCTGCCGGGGCTGCGCGCCGTCGGCGAGGCCGAGGTGCTCTACCCGGCCTGGCACGACGACTCGATCGCCCTGGCCGACGACGGCCGCTCGCTCGAGATCAAGCTCCCCGCCCCGATGACGGCGCGCCTCCTGCGCGTCTCCGTCGCCCCACGCTGAGGAGGACCTGTGCGTGTTGTGAACCCCGTCGTGCGCGGATTCGCGCCCGACCCCTCGGTGATCCGGGTGGGGGAGTGGTACTACCTCGCCACCAGCTCGTTCGAGTGGTTCCCCACGATCCCGCTGTTCCGGTCCCGGAACCTCGCCGACTGGGAGCAGGCCGGCGCGGTCGACAGCGCCGTCCCCGGCCGGTCGCTGCTCGGGGTGCCCGACTCGGCCGGGATCTGGGCGCCGGCGCTGAGCCACTCGGACGGGCTGTTCTGGGTCGTGTACTCGATAGTCCGCTCGCTCGGTCGCCGGTACTTCGACCTGGAGACGTACGTGGCCACGGCGCCGGACGTCTCGGGGCCCTGGTCGGAGCCGGCCCGGGTGCCGGGCCACGGCTTCGACCCGTCGCTGCTGCACCACGAGGGGCGGCACTACCTGCTCAACCTGCAGAACGACTCGCGGGTCGGCGGACGGCGGTTCGACGGCATAGTGCTCACCGAGCTCGAGGTGCCGCCGGCGGGCGGGCCCGAGGGCGGCTCCCGGGACGGCGGCCTGCCGGACGTCGGCCGGGTGCGCGCCGTCGGCCCCACCCACCTGCTGCTCCAGCGCGACGAGCTCGTCGAGGGACCCAAGATCACGGTCAAGGACGGCTGGTTCTACCTCCTGCTCGCCCAGGGCGGCACGGGGGTGGAGCACGGGGTGCTGGTCGCCCGCTCCCGCTCGCTGACGGGGCCCTACGAGGTGGACGACGTCCCGCTGCTCACGTCGCGGGACGACCCGGCGGTCCCGCTGCAGAAGGCCGGCCACGGCGAGCTGGTCCAGGCGCCGTCGGGCGAGTGGTACCTGACCCACCTGGCGTCCCGGCCGGTGCCCACGCCCGACGGGCCCCGCAACCCCCTGGGCCGGGAGACCGCGGTCCAGGAGATCGTCTGGGTGGACGGCTGGCCGCGGCTCGCGCAGGGCGGCTGGCACCCCCAGACCTTCGTGACGGTGCCCGACGTCGCGGCTCCGCCGCCGGCCGTCCTGGGGGACTGCCCGGCCGGGCTCGACGTGGCGCCGGCGTGGCCCTGGTCGACCCTGCGCGAGCCGGCGGGAGACTGGATCGACACGACCGCTCGGCCGGGCTGGGTCCGCCTGCGCGGGCGGATGGGTCCGGAGTCGCTGTGGCAGCAGTCGCTACTGGCGCAGCGGCTCACCGAGCACCGGGCCGAGATCGAGGTGACCGTCGAGGCGCGCCCGACGACGCACACCGAGTCCGCGGGCCTCGTGCTCTGGTACGACACCGCCTCGTACTACCGGCTCCACGTCACCTGGGCCGAGCCCGCCGGGCAGCCCCAGGCGGGCCAGCAGTGGCGCGGGTCGGGGCGTCGTGTGCTCGTCCTGGAGCACGGGCATCCCGACGGCGCCCGGGTGCTGGCGACCGCGGACCTCGCCGACGGGCCGGTCCGCCTGCGGGCACAGATCGACGGCGCCACGGCCCGGCTGTCGTCAGTGAGCGGCGAGGGGCAGTGGGCCCAGGTCGGGCCGGACGTGGACTTCAGCGAGCTGTCCGACGACTTCGGTGGGCGCCTGCGGTTCACCGGCGCCTTCGTGGGGATCAGCGCCGTAGACCTCGTCGACGGCGCCTTCACCGCCGACTTCTCCGGCTGGGCCCTGCGGGTCTCCCCAGGCCAGGAGTGGCCCGCGATCGGCTAGCCCACGCTCGGTGCCGAACCGCAACTTGCTCACGCTCCGGTGCGCCGAACCGAAATGACACGCCCGTGCCGATCAGCTATTCGGCGTGTCGTTTCGGTTCGGCGCCGGGGTTCGGTGTGGAGACTCATCGTTAACCTGCTGTTCGGCACCGATGGGACCCGGGAGCGCGAGACCCCTTGTGCTGTCCGGTACGTCGGGATAACGTATTCCCGGGATAACGATATCCCGCTCACGATGAAGTGACGAACCCGCGGTCAGAGGCCGCGTACGGCCGCGACGCCGCGGCCGTGGAGGGGAACGCGATGAGGCAAGGTATGTCCGGGCTGCGCACCAGAGCCGCCGCACTGATCAGCACGGCGGCCGTAGTCGTCGCGGGGCTGGTCCCCGCGCCCGCGATCGCCACGGCCACCGCCGCCGAGGCAGCGGCCTGCGAGGTCCAGCTGACCAGCACGGTCAGCGACGCGGGGTTCACCCACCCCGGCGTCGGCCTCACCGCACCGGTCCTGGAGAACGCCCGCGACCAGATCGCGGCCGGCGCCCAGCCGTGGACCGGCTACCTCGAAGGGATGCAGCGGTCGAGCGCGGCCGCGACCACCGTCACGTCGTCGAACCGCTCGGCCACCGACCCGACCAAGCCCGCCTCGGACGCGTTCAACAGCCAGGGCTTCAACTCCCGGTTCATCGCCGACGGGCTCAAGGCGTACACGCAGGCGATCCTGTACGTGCTGACGGGCCAGGAGGTCTACCGCAAGAACGCGCTGGACATCATCCGCATCTGGGAGCAGATGGACCCCGCGAAGTACCAGTACTTCACGGACTCGCACATCCACACGGGCATCCCGCTGAACCGGATGGTCACGGCGGCGGAGATCCTGCGCTACAGCTCGTGCGCGGACGAGCAGCACCCCTGGACGGACGCCGACACCCAGGCGTTCACCGCCAACCTGGTCATGCCGTCCATCGAGACCTTCCAGAGCTCCCCGGACCACTTCATGAACCAGCACAACTACCCGCTGCTGGGCTCGATGGCCGGCGCCATCTTCATGGACGACCGCGCGCTGTACAACGAGAAGGTCGAGTGGTTCACCGTGAACTCGACGGCGAAGGACCAGGGCTTCAACGGCTCGATCTCGCGGCTGTTCCGCTGGGTCGACCGCAACGACGCCACCGGCGAGCAGATCGACGACCCGCACGTCCAGCACGTGGAGATGGGCCGCGACCAGGCGCACGGCGGCGGCGACCTCACCAACGCGGTAATGCTCTCGCGCATGCTGCTGGCGCAGGGCACCACGGTGGACCCGGTGGCGGGCACCGTCTCGGACGCCCCGGACGCCGTCGGCCCGTACGAGTACCTGAACGACCGGATCCTCGCGGCGGCCGACTACTTCTGGCGGTTCATGCAGGGCTACGACACGGACTGGACCCCGGTCGCATACGCGATCTCGCCGGACGGCACGATCCGGGACACGTACAACCACATCTCGAACGCCTACCGCGGCCGGTACAACACGGCGAGCTTCTGGGAGCCGTACTACTACTACACGTACGCCCGCGGCGAGGACGTCGCGCAGATCGCGCCCTACTACGCCGAGGCCTACGCCAAGCGCCCGGGACCGCTCTGGTACTACGGCGGCACCCTCAACAATCCCTGGGACAACGTGGACGGCGGCGGCGACTTCTGGCTGTACGTCCCGGCCGAGGCGGCCGGCGAGAGCGTGCCCGCGCTCCCGGCCAGCGGCACCACCCTCGAGGTCGAGGACCGCTACACGCACCTGGCCGGCCAGGCCGAGACGGCGCGCGACGGCGAAACCGGGTACGTCCGGCTGGCCGCGACCTCCCAGGGGTCGAAGATCGCCTACCTGAGCGGGTCGACGTCGCGCACGCTGGCCGGGTTCCGCATCCGCACCACCGGTGAGGCGCGCATGCACCTGACCTCCGGGCTGGACGAGACGGTCGTCCTGCCGGACACCGGTGGCCAGTGGCGCTACGTCACCGTGCCGCGGTCCCTGGCCGACATCCTCTTCATCGAGGTCAAGGGCTCGGGCGCGACGGTGGACATCGACCACGTCGACACCGCGGCGGCCGACCACCTGACACCTCCGGTGTTCGACGGCGGCACGGGGAGGCGACTTGTCGTCGGCTACGCCGGCTCCGACCTGAGTGTGCCAGTCACCGCCACGGACACGGGCGGCGCCGGCACCGTCACCTACTCCGCGACGGGCCTGCCCGACGGCGCCGCGATCGACGCGGCCACCGGCACCCTGACCTGGCACCCCGCCGCCGCGGGCACCGCCGACGTGGTGGTCGTCGCCTCCGACGGCACGACCGTCGCGGCACTGCCGGTGCGCATCGAGGTGGCGGCCGATCGCGCCGGCGCCCTCGACCTGGCGACGGCGGGTCACGACGCGGACGAGACGTACGAGTCCGCCTCGCTGGCCGAGTACACCGCGGCCGTCGACGACGCCACCGCGCTCGCGGACGGCCCGGAAGCGGAGTACCTCGCCGCCCTGCAGGACGTCGTCGCCCGGACCGCCGCCCTGCGCCTCGTCTCGCCACGGGTGGCGGACGGGAGCCTGGACTACCCGGCGCGCGTGGTGACCTCGACCGCGGGGACGAACGCCGCCAAGCTGGTCGACGGCGACAACCAGACCGGCACCTCGTATGGCCAGGCCGTGAACCTGTCGCACACCTTCGACTTCGGGCCGGACTACCGGGTCTCGGCGACGAAGTTCGGGTTCCAGAGCAACATCTTCGCCGACCGGCTCGCGACCTCCGCGGTCTTCGGGTCCGACGACGGGCAGACCTGGACCCGGCTGACTCCAGGGGGCGCCGCCTACACGCAGGACTACAACACCCTGGACGTGGCACCCGACCTCCAGGAAGAGCGGTTCCGCTATCTCAAGGTGCAGCTCATGGACCCCCAGCCCGACGTGCTGTACGGGATCGTGCGGAACCTGTTCGAGCTGAGCGAGTTCCACGTCTTCGGCGACCGGCACGAGGCCGGCAACCAGGTCGAGTCGGTCTCGCTGAGCGCCGACTCCGCGGTGGCAGGCAAGATCGCCGTCGGCGACACCGCGACCGCGACGGTCGTGACCAGGCAGCCGATGCGCGCCGTCGACGTCACGATCCAGGGCGTGCGGGTCGCGGCCAGCAGCGAGGACGGCGTGACCTGGTCCGCGTCGGCCGAGCTGGCCGGCGTCGACACCGGATCCGTCACCGTGGCCGTCGACTGCACCGGCGCCGCAGGCCCCGCCGGCCCGACCCACTACGGGACCACGGACGGCTCGAAGCTGTTCGTGGCCGGCGACCGCGACCGGCAGGTGGACGTCGCGGCGCTGGCGACGGTGACCGCGTCCGACAAGCAGTGGCCCGGCACCGGACTGGGCGCCGACGAGGTGGGCTACCTCCTCTTCGACGGCGACCCCGCCACCTACGGCGACCTCAACACCTCGACGGGTTCGTACTACGTGATCGACCTGGGGGAGGGCGCGAGCGTCCGGCCGGAGGAGCTCCTCATGCTCCCGCGGTCCAGCCAGTTCGCCCGGCTCAACGGCACCTACGTCCAGGGATCGCAGGACGGGCAGGCATGGACCAACCTCACCAGCCGGGTGACCGGCGCCGCTCCGGGCACGTGGGTCGACGTCGTGCCTGAGGGTGCCGCGAGCGAGACGCACTACCGCTACCTGCGGATCATCAACGACACCGCGTGGAGCGGCAACGCCGCCGAGGTCGAGCTCTACGGCGACCTGGAGTACACGGACGCGTACATCGACGGCAAGGTGGTCTCCACCGAGGGGTCCACCCGGGCGAGCTCCTACCTGTACCTGGAGCGCGTCGCCGAGATCCGCGCCGCCATGACCGCCCCCGACGCCGACCGCATCGCGCTGCTCGGCGACCTGGTCGCCGCGGCCGACCTGCTCGTGCCACAAGCCACCCTCTACCCGAGGATCGAGGTCGGGCGCTCGCAGGTCGTCGCGTCCTCGGTCTCCTGGGACGGAAAGCTCGACGCCGCGGGCAACGGGTGGCAGGCGTTCGACGGCGACCCGGCCACCTCGCCGGACACCACGACCAGCGCCGGCTGGGTGCGGGCCGACCTCGGCCTGGGCGGGGCCACGACGCTCGGCGGCGTCCGGCTCCTCCCGCGGTCCGGCGGGACCAACTACACCCGCGTCAACGGTGCCCTCGTCCAGGGCTCGAACGACGGGTCGGCGTGGGACACCCTGGCGACCGTCTCGGGGGTGACGTCCGTGGCCTGGCACACCGTAGCCGTCACCTCGGACACGGCCTACCGGTACCTGCGGTTCTACACGCCGAGCGGCAACGCCAACGTCGCAGAGCTCCAGCTCTTCGAGCGCACCGTGGACCGCACCCTCCTGGAGCTGCTGGCCGAGCGGGGTGCGCAGACGGACTCCGACCTGTGGACCGAGACGTCCTTTGCGCCGCTGGCCGACGCCCTGGAGGAGGGCGCCGCCGTCCTCGACGACGCGGCCGCCACCCAGCAGGACGTCGACGCCGCCGCGGACGCCATCGACGTCGCGCTCACCGGCCTCGTCCCCCTGGACCGCTGGAGCGCGACGGCGACCTACGACACCGGCGACCGGGTGCGCTACGACGGGCGGGTCTTCGTCGCGCTGTGGTGGACGCGGGGCGACGTCCCCGGCGAGTCGGCGCGGGGCGCATGGGCCGAGCTCGGGCCCCGGGTAGCGTGCGACGCCGGCCCGGTCCGCGCCTGGACCCCCACCTGGGTCTACGCGGACGGGGACACCGTGGCCCACGACGGGCACCGCTGGGAGGCCAAGTGGTGGAGCCGCGACCAGGAGCCGGGTGACGACGGCCGGCGGAGCCCATGGCGGGACCTCGGGGGCTGCTGAGGCGCGCACGACCACACGCTGGAGCCGGCCTGCCCGGCCGGCTCCAGGGGCGGGTACGACAAGCTCGGGTTCGGGACGCTGGTGTACTGGTCAGCGGTCACCGGGGCTCCGACGCCAGCGAGACCAGCCGCTCCGCCTTGAGCTCGGTCTCGTGCCACTCCGCCGTCGGGTCGGAGCCCCAGGTGATGCCGGCGCCCGTGCCGAACCGCAGCACGCCGCCGGTCCCGTCGTCGGCCCACCAGAACGTGCGGATGCCGACGGCGAGGGAGGCCTCGCCGTCGGCCACCCAGCCGACGGCCCCGCAGTACGGGCCGCGCGGTACGGGCTCCAGCTCGCGGATGATCCGCAGCGCGCTCGACTTCGGGGCGCCCGAGACCGAACCCGGCGGGAACGTGCCGGCCAGCAGCCGGCGCCACAGCTCGCCGGAGCGGACGACGTCGTCGGACAGGGCGCCGCGCACGCGCGAGACCAGGTGCACCAGGCCGGGGTGCTCCTCGACCGCCAGCAGCGACGTGACCTCTACGGTGCCCGGGCGGCAGACGGTCTGCAGGTCGTTGCGCACCAGGTCGGTGATCATCACGTTCTCGGCGCGGTCCTTCTCGGTGAGCCCGTCGGGCGTGCGGGCGGTGCCCTTGATCGGGCCCGACTCCACCACCGGCCCGGCCGCGCCCGGCCCCACGGACAGGTACAGCTCGGGGGACGCGCTCACCACCCATACGGGGTCCAGCCCCGTCGTGGCGGGGACGTGGACGGCCGCCGCATGCGGCGCGGGATTGCCCGCGGCGAGCTTTGCTGCGAGCGCCCGGGCATCGGGCTCGGCGGGGGCACCAGGCCCGACGGCGCCGGCGGGACCGGCGAGAGGTGCCGACAGCACGCGGCAGATGTTGGCCTGGTAGACGTCGCCGTCGCGCACGTGGGCGCGTACCCGCTCTACCGCGGCCTCGTACGCGGCCTGGTCCATGGAGGAGGTCCATGCGTCGCTCGAGGGTCCGTGCCAGGTGGTGGCGGGCGATGCTCCGGCGTCGTGCACCTGGGCGAAGCGCCAGGCGCGTGCCTGGCCCCGTGGGCCGGTTCCGGGGCCCGTCCCGGAGCCGGCTTCGAAGTCGGCGACGACGAACCACGTGCCCGTGGCGAGCCGCTCGGGCTCGGCCAGGACGTCGATGCACTCGACCGCGTCGGTCGCGACGCGTCCGGCGAAGCTTGCCCAGCCGGTGTCTCCGGTCACGTCGGGCGGACCGACGGGAGCACCGGGGCGGGACGGAACCGGTGGGATCGTGCGGTTTGCGGGCTGATGTACCGGGCTGGGTGACACGGGACAACCGTACGGCGGCGCGTGCGATTGGACGGTTAGCCCCCCGTTCGATTAATGTTCAGAACGCGCCGGAACACCGGGGGAGAACCCCAGGATGCCCGGCTTTGCGGATGTAGCTCAGTGGTAGAGCATCACCTTGCCAAGGTGAGGGTCGCGGGTTCAAGTCCCGTCATCCGCTCGGAACGTCGCTCTCGTGATTCTTTTCGGCTAAGAGAGCACCCGAGCACGGTGGGTTGGCCGAGTGGCGAGGCAGCGGCCTGCAAAGCCGTATACACGGGTTCGAATCCCGTACCCACCTCGCAGCACGAAGGGCGATTGGCGCAGCGGTAGCGCGCTTCCCTGACACGGAAGAGGTCACTGGTTCGATCCCAGTATCGCCCACCAGCAAGGCATGACCCTCTGACCAGCGGAAACGCAGGGTCGGGGGGTCTTTTGTGCTCCGTGGCTGCCCCCCACCACCGGGTGGGCCGGCCACCACGCCCGCCGAACCGCAAGTTGATCTCCTCCAGGGCGCTGATCCGCAAGCTGCACGTCCAGGAGGGTGCTCATTGACGCGTTCCCATCGACTCGCCACCCGAGAGTCCATCTTCAGGTTGCGGTTCGGCGCCGGAACTTGGGTTTCGCGGACGAGGGCGAACCTGGAAGGCTCCTTCCCATGCGCTCGATGGACAGCCGAGACGTCGAACAGGCCGTGGCCGAGATGGTGCGGGTACTCACGCCGTACGAGTCGCGAGACTGGCAGGGTCCGGCTGGGTCGCTGGACTGGAGCTGCTGGACGACAGCGGCCCATGTCGCCCATGACCTTCTCGCCTATGCGGGACAGGTGGCGGCGAAGCCGGGGAGTGCCTACCTGCCGTTCGATCTCGTCATCCACGCCGACGCGCCGCCGCGTGACGTGCTCCAGGTGGTCATCGCCTCCGGAAGGCTACTGAGCAGTGCGCTGGCCGCTGCCGGACCCGACGCTCGCGCATGGCACTGGGGGGCGACCGACCCAGGAGGCTTTGCAGCGCTGGGAGTCAACGAGATCCTCGTGCACACGTATGACATCACGCAGGGTCTCGGGATCAGCTGGCTTCCCCCTGAGTCGCTCTGTGCTGCGGTGCTGGCCCGACTGTTCCCCGACGCTCCGGAAGGTGACCCGGTCCAAGTGCTCCTGTGGTCCACTGGGCGAGCGGAGCTCGAAGACCGACCTCATGTCACGTCATGGATCCCGAAGGCTGCTATCGATTGATGCAACACTGCATCTCTTGCGTGTGTGGCGCTGGATTTCTACAGACCGTCCAGTCGCCTGGTCACCGTGTCGAGCGTCGGCCAAGGAGGCCCCGCGCGCAGCAAGCGCAGGAACTCCGCTCCGAATCGCCTCCCGTTCGGGAACTGGTCGCCAAGCTCCCAGCGCCACGCGGCGACCATCGCGATCACGAGCCCCCGGCACTCGTCCAGCAACCCTTCGTCAACGCCTGGGTAGTGCTTGCTGACCGCCTCGGGAGCGTGGGCCAGATCGAACTCGACGGGTCCACTGCAGCACGTCTCGAGGTCGATGAACAACGGGCCGTTCTTCGTGCTGAGCAGATTGCCTGGATGCGGCTCACCGTGGAGCAGCTGCTCCACGGCGCCGCGGTCCTCGATCGCTCGTCGCAGGCTCGCCAGCCGGTCGCCGAGGAGCACGCGGTCCGTGTCGGCGAGCTTCGGCGAGCGATCCGGGTCGGCGACAACTGCTTGCGCCTCCGTGATCCGGTCCGTGAACCTCGGGCTCGGCACATCGACCTCTCGCATGCCGGCGTGCAGCCGCTCCAGCGCCCTGGCGAAGTCGGCCGGTGAGGTGTGCGGTGTCGCAGGCTCGTAGTAGGTCCACAGCGTGATTGCGAAGCCATCGCGCGTGTACACACGCGGGTCCACCCGAGGCTCCAGCAGACCTACCGGGGATCCGACCTCGGTGAGCCGCTGAGAAAGCTCGACCTCGAACTCTGCGACCTCTTCTCCCACAGGGGCGACCCGGGCAAGGACGTTGCAGGGCGTCACCCGCAGCGCCAGCTTGTTCGAGTTGTGCAGGACGATCGCGTCGTCGGCCGGCAGGTCGAGCGATGCGGCGACCGACGTCGCGGCCGCGATCGCACGCGTGACGTCGGTCATCTCCACCCTCGAATCCTGGTAGGAGAGCGAGGGCGATGCCAACTATTTCTGGGGCAGGCCCGTCGGCATCGGAGCCGATCCTGCCTGGTGCGGTGAGCGCTGCTGTCGCGCACGCGTGCGGACCGGGTTAAATTTGGCGGGAAGTGATACCAAGTATCTTGGTGATTGCGCGCAGCCGACCGTGAAGTGCTTGATGCTCATCACCAGGATGACGCGGTCTGCGCCGTCCGCCGGCACTTGCCGGTCGGAGTTGGCGTACCGCATGCCCAGATCACGTAGAGCTCGCCGGTGAGATCGGGGATCACCTCGGCCGGCTTCCCGCGGACCTCGAGTTACTTCAATCTCGCTGTTGAGGATCGTGAGGCTCATCGTCGGGTCGTGCTGCAGATCGCGGCACCTGGCGCAACGCGTGATGGGTCGCACCCACACCCCTGAACATGGCCCGTCGTGGACAGCGCGACACGTGGCCAGGGCGGCATCCGCCCCGGTGGGCAGAACTCGCCGCTACCTGGCCTCTAGCCTGAGAGGTCGCTATGAAGCTACGTCACACCGCATCTTGCCGCACCGCTGCGAGGGTGGTTTGCCTGACCGTTCTTGCCGCGCTGATCGGTCTCATGGCGCCGGTCACGGCCGGACCCGCTGACGCGACGGAGTCCGACGAGCCGACCGACGCCGAGCTGGCCGAGGTGGCCGACGCCGTCGAGGAGACCGACGTCGAGGGCGTCGCCTGGTACACCGACGAGGCCAACAACGAGGTGGTCGTGACCGCCGACTCCACGGTCTCCGTCGGCGAGCAGTACATGGTCCGCAGGGCCGCCGGCGTCGAGCAGGACGCACTGACGATCAAACGGGTGAGCGGAGTCTTCGGACCCCTACGAGCCGTGTACCCAGGTGCTGCCATCTACGGGCGAGGTGTGCGCTGCACCATGGGCTTCAACGTCCGCAAAGGCTCGAACTACTACCTCCTCACCGCTGGGCACTGCGGCAAGCTGGTGCCCTACTGGCATGCGAGATCGTCGACCGGCAAGCTGATCGGGCGGACCGTCGTCGCCGCGTACCCGACCAGGGACTACGCGCTCGTGAAGTACGACCGCCGGTGGTTGAGCCGGCCTGGCGGCTACAGCTGGGCGAAGCCCCGCGTCGGGCAGGCGGTCACCCGGGACGGGTCCACGACCGGTTCGCACTCCGGCCGGATCACAGCGGTCAGCGTCACTGTCCGGTACGTGGGCGGGTACACGGTGCGGGGGTTGATCCAGACCGACATCTGCGGTGAGTCCGGCGACTCCGGCGGCCCGCTCTACCGAGGCTCCAAGGCCTTCGGGATCACGTCCGGCGGAGTCGGCGACTGCCCCGGAAGGGGCATCACCTTCTACCAGCCTGTCGGGATCGTGCTCAAGGCCCACGGGCTTCGCATCTACTGACAGGCCCCACCTCCGAGCTGCGAGGGCGGTGCCGCGGATGATTACCGCGGCGCCGCCCTCGTCGCGCCGCCCGCGCCGCGCTGCCCGGACGACACGAGCTGGGCGTCGACGACTGACGAGTGCGTGCGCCGCGTAGGATCGCCAGCGAGATGACTGTGCGCAGGGATGACGGTGAGAGTGTGGCCGACGGGGTCGGCGCCGTGGTGACGAGCGGCCGCTTCGAGAGCATCGAGGCCGCCCACCTGGTGCTGGAGCCCGTCATGCGCGCCGTCGCGTCCGCGGTCGGCGACCACTGCGAGGTTGTGCTGCACGACCTCAGCCAGCGCGACCTGAACCACACGATCTACGCGATCATCAACGGGCACGTCACCGGACGGAAGGTCGGCGGGCCGTCCACGAATCTCGGCCTCGAGGCAGTGCGCGACGAGGACGCGGAGCACAACGAGTTCGGCTATGCGGGTCGCACGGCGGACGGGCGTGAGCTGCACTGCTCATCGGTCTACTACCGCGACGCGTCGGGGCGGATCATCGCCGCGCTGTGCATCAACATCGACCTGACGCAGCTACAGACGGCGCAGAACATCCTCGGCGCGCTGCTGCCGTCGGCGGTGCCGGAGAAGCGCGACCGCGAGCTCCACACGCACGACATCGCGAGCCTGCTCGACACCATGATCGCCGACGCCGTCTCGGCGGTGGGCCGTCCGGTGGCGGTGATGGACAAGTCCGACCGGATCGCCGTGCTGCGCACCCTCGATGGTCTTGGCGCCTTTCACGTCAAGCGCTCGGTCGAGACGGTGGCGAAGCGCCTGGGGATCTCGAAGGTCACCGCCTACGCCTACCTGGACCAGCTGCGGTCGGACCGGGGCTGACCCAGCTCGCACCACGACCCGCCCTGCGCCGTCCTTCGTCGACGCGCCGGAACACCAGGTTTTACCTGAACGAAACGTCTGGGCCGTAGACGTTGTGTTCAGGAGGTGGCCAGACTACTCAGGGTCCGGAGCGGGGACGGCAGCGTGGCCGGACCCGGTCAGATGCCGGACCGCTGATCTGACTACCCGGAGGTCCTCGTGGCTGAGACGGCTACAGCGCCGCTGAGCGGCACGCAGAAGCGCACTATCGCCGGTGGTGCGATCGGCACGCTCATGGAGTACTACGACTACTACCTGTACGGCCTGGCGTCGGCCGCGATCTTCCCGGCGGTGTTCTTCACCGGCGAGGACCCGATCGTCGCGCAGCTGTCGTCGTTCGCGACTTTCGCGGTCGGCTTCTTCCTCCGGCCGGTCGGCGGCCTGGTGTTCGGGCACATCGGCGACCGCGTCGGTCGTAAGACGACGCTGATGATCACGGTCGTCGGCATGGGCATCGCCACCGCAGGCATCGGCCTGATCCCGCCGGAGGCGTCGATCGGCATCGCCGCCCCGCTGCTGCTGATCTTCTTCCGCATGTGCCAGGGCTTCTTCGTCGGCGGTGAGATGGGCGGCGCGGCGACGATGGTCGTCGAGCACGCCCCGGTCGGCAAGCGCGGTATGTACGGCGCGTTCCTCATCAGCGGCGCGGGCATCGCGAACGTCGCGTCCGCCGGTCTGATGGCCGGCCTGGGCCTCGGCCCGGAGTCCTGGTTCATGACCGGGGGCTGGCGCATCCCGTTCGTGCTCGGCCTCGTCCTCGCCATCATCGCGATCGTGCTGCGCAGCAAGCTCGAGGAGTCGGAGGAGTTCAAGGAGACCAAGCAGGCTCAGGCGGACGCCGGTGTGAAGAGCAACCCGATCAAGGAAGTGTTCCGGCACCCGAAGAACGCGATCATGGGCATCCTCATCGGCCTTCCGCAGAGCATCGCCGGGTACGTCGTCCTCACGTTCGGCATCGCCTACATGGTCAACCAGAACGACATCCCCGCCTGGCAGGGTTTCGCCGGGACCATGATCGTCGGCATCCTGCAGGTCTTCGTGGCCCCCGCGTACGGCGCGCTGTCCGACCGGATCGGCCGCCGGAAGGTGTACATCGCGGGCTGCATCGGCTTCGCGGTGCTGGTCTGGCCGACGTTCCTGCTGTTCGACACGAGCAACCTGGTCCTGATCTGGGCCGGCATGATCCTCGGCTTCGTGATCCCCGGCGTGGCGATGCAGGCGACGCTGCAGACCATGCTCGCCGAGATGTTCGACCCGGAGGCCCGCACCACGGGTGTGAACATCGGGTACCAGATCTCCAACACCCTCGGCGGCGGCCTCGCGCCCTTCATCTGCACCGCGCTGGTCGCGGTGGTCGGCGGACAGATCTGGCCCGTGGTCGTGTACTGCGCGGTGATCTGCGTGATCGGTGCGATCGCGACCGCCACCGCGAACATCAGTACCGACGGGTCGCGCCTGCACGAGCTGAAGCTCGCGCCGGTCGCGACGGGAGGCGACCTCCGGCTGTAGTGCTAGCCCGGCGTCCCGTCGCGCTCTCTCCTTCGGGCGAGGCTCTGGGCCTGCCCGTCGTGAATGTCGCTGACCCACTCCCAGCCGGGCTTGGCCGACGGGCCGATCCGCGGGTCGTCGGGCGCGCGTCCGTCACGCAGAGCGTGCACGTACGCGCGGTCCAGCTCGATCCGTGCGCGTACCCGGTCGGCTCCGTCAGCGGCGGAGCCGTGACCGGGTACGAGCACGTCGACGTCGTCCGCCACGCTCTCGAGCAGCCGTAGCCCGACGAGGTACTCCTCGACCGGGTCGTTGGTGCCGCCGAAGTCGTCGAGCATCGGGACGAAGACGTCGGACAGCATGTCGCCGGCGGCGAGAACGCAGCTTTCCTCGACGAACAGCGCCGCATGGCCCGGGGAGTGCGCCGGATGCTCGATGATCCGGACGTCCGGGCCGTCCCAGGGAATCCGCGTGGTTCCGGCGGGTAGGCCGGTGATGAGGCCGAACAGGTCCAGCGGTACCTCGTCGGCGATCTCGGGCGGCAACATCTCCGCGACGCGGGCCTTCCAGCCCGCGTTCGACCGCAGGTCTCGCATGATGGCCGCGCAGCGGGCCGTGCCGTAACGAGGCGCCTCGCCGAGCTCGGCGTGCCAGAGCACGTGATCCCAGTCAGGATGCGTCGAGAAGCCTGCCACGACGGGCCGGCCCAGCTCGCGAAGGTCGTTCGCGAGGCAGGCCATCTCGGAGCCTTGTATCCCGGCGTCGATGAGCAGCACACCGGCCCGGCCTTGCACGACAACAGTGTTGTTCTGGAGCAGCGGGCTCTGGTGGATCAGCACACCCTCCGCGACCTGCGTCAGCATGGGGTTCCTTCCGCTCGTGGTTCGTAGCCGCGCACCGGGGTTCTTCGCCGTTCCGGCGCTCAGCCGACGGCTCCGGGCGGCCCGTCGAGCACCGTGGGGAGGTACTCGAGCAGCTGGAGGCGGCCGTCGAACGTGCGGCTCTCGACCAGGTCGAGGGCGACGTCCGGATACTCGTCGAAGATGCGTTCCCTCCCGGTGGCGCCTGTGATGACCGGGAAGACGACCACCCGGAACCGGTCCACCAGGCCGGCGCGCAGCAGCGACCGGCAGAGGCTGAGGCTGCCGATGGTGCGCAGGGGGCGCGGGGAGCTCTGCTTGAGGTCCCGGACGAACTCGACGGCGTCGCCGTCGACCAGCTCGGTGTTGGCCCACGAGAGCGGGGCCCTCAGGGTGGAGGAGAACACCACCTTGGGCATGGCGGCCATGGGGTCATCGGATGTGTCCGCGGCGAACCCGGACATGACGCGGTACGTCGTCGCGCCCATGAGCGTGGTGTGCTGGTTCTCGCCGTCCTCGCCGAGGAAGGCCAGGTACTCGGGCCCTTCCAAGCCCCAGAAGCCGGGCCAGCCGTCCGCCGCCGCGTAGCCGTCGAGCGAGATGATGAAGTCCACCATCAGGTTTGCCATCGGTCTCTCCTCGGGTTCGGGGTTCTGCCGTGCCAATGGGGACCGGACGCGATGCGGAAACTCATCGGCCGGGCGGGGCCGTCGTCGTGTGGCCCGCCCGGGCCGAGAGCCGGTGGAGGCTACTGCGTCGTGTAGTGCTCGATGCTCATCACCAGGATCACGCGATCGGCGCTGTCCTTCGGTGCCTGCTGGTCGGGGTTGCCGTACCGCTTGCCCAGGTGGACGTAGAACTCGCCGGTCGGGTCCGGGACCACCTCGATCAGCTTCCCGCGGACCTCGATGTAGTTGAAGGCGTTGTCGCCGTTGAGGATCGCGAGGCTCATCGACGGGTTGTGCTGCAGGTTGCGGTACTTGGCGCGGTACGTGGTGTGCGTGAAGCGCAGCGTCTCGCCGTCGAAGTCGAACCACATCGGGTTCACCTGGACCGTGTCGTCCGGGCGGATCGTGCCGAGGAACGCGTAGTTCGGCTCCTCGAGGAGGTGGATGAGGTGGGCGGGGATGATGTCGGTCGCACTCATACCGCAGAACATAACCCGGCTGGCTCGATGATGAATATGGGATGAAAGTAGGCATATCGAAGGTGCTTTCACCCGTTGGTGTGCGAACGGTGCTGGGTGAAACGACTTGAACCGCGCCGACTTCGTTTCCAGACGGTTACTTCTGATTCGAGGTCTTGTGGGGTGAATTGGGGAAGGGCAATACTCTCCGCCAGCGAGACGGCAGGCGACGGCGACCCGTCCTTGCCGAGCAGGGCCTGCCGCCAGCAGGCCCCTCACTCCTGGAGGATGCAATGAGGTTCATTCGCACCACGCTCCGCCCCATCTCCGCCAAGCGGACCCGTCTGATCGCACTCGTGGCGGGACTCGGGCTCGCGACGTCCGTACTGGCCGGGCCGACGGCGTCGGCCGCCCCCGACAAGCCGACCGTCGCCGAGCTCGCCGCGGTGCACGCCGCCGTCGGCAAGTCGGACGTCGAAGGCGTCGCCTGGTACACGGACTCCGCCACCGGCAAGGTGGTCGTCACCGCGGACTCCACCGTCACCGCGGCCGAGCTGAACAAGGTCCGCAAGGCGGCCGGCGCCGACGCGGACGACCTCACCATCAAGCGCGCCGCTGGCGTCTTCAAGCCGCTGCTGGGGTCCGGCGATGCCATCTACGGCTCGGGGTACCGCTGCTCGCTCGGCTTTAACGTCCAAAGCGGTGGCACGTACTACTTCATCACTGCTGGGCACTGCGGCGACGTCGCCCCCACCTGGTACACCAACTCGGCGCAGTCCACCCTGATCGGCCCCACTGTGGGCTCCAGCTTCCCGGGCAACGACTACGCGCTCGTCCGGTACGACAACACCTCGCTGAGCCACCCCGGCGGCTACACCGCCGGCAACGCCTACGTGGGCCAGAGCGTGACCCGGGACGGCTCGACCACCGGCGTGCACTCCGGCACCGTCACGGCGCTCAACGTCACTGTCCGCTACCAGGGCAGCGGCACCGTGCGCGGCATGATCCAGACCAACGTCTGCGCCGAGCCGGGCGACTCCGGCGGCGCGCTCTACAGCGGGTCGATCGCCCTCGGCATCACCTCCGGCGGCAGCGGCAACTGCTCCTCCGGCGGCACCACGTTCTTCCAGCCCGTCACCGAGGCGCTCAGCGCGTACGGCGTGTCCATCTACTGACGGGGCACCGTCTCCGTCCGCTGGCGGAGACCCGCCTCTGACCTGCGCGGGCGGTGTCGCCAGACGTTTCCGGCGGCACCGCCCGCGCTCTGCTCGGGGCCCATTCGGGGCCCACTCGGGGGGTGCTCGGGGCTTGCGGGGGTTCTGCGCAGGGCCGCGGGGCGCGTCGCAGGTGGCACGGCCATTTCGATTGGACCGGCACGCCGTTTGTGAACTACTCTTCCGGAGCGTCACCACGGGGGCCCGAAGGGGTTCACGATGGTTGCAACGCGGATGTAGCTCAGTGGTAGAGCATCACCTTGCCAAGGTGAGGGTCGCGGGTTCAAGTCCCGTCATCCGCTCGAACCCGCTTTGGTGGGGAGCACGGTGGGTTGGCCGAGAGGCGAGGCAGCGGCCTGCAAAGCCGTACACACGGGTTCGAATCCCGTACCCACCTCGGGCGATTGGCGCAGCGGTAGCGCGCTTCCCTGACACGGAAGAGGTCACTGGTTCGATCCCAGTATCGCCCACCAGCAAGACAAGGCCCTCTGGCCAGCGGAAACGCAGGCCAGAGGGCCTCTTGCATGTCTGGTGCTGGTGGACTGGTGTGGACATGAGGAGCCCGTTTGGGACTCCTGCGGTCCCACAGCGGTCCCACAGGCCGGTGTTCGCAGAACACCTGACTGTGGGAGGTAGTGCCATGACAGAGAAGCGCGGTTTCGGGATGGTCGAGCGTCGCAAGAACGCTCGGACCGGCAAGACGACGGGGTTCCGTGCCCGGTACGTCGGGCCGGACACAGTGAAGCACTCGCTGACGTTCAGCGCGAAGGTCGACGCCGAGGCGTGGTTGTCCCGGGAAGAGGGTCTGATCGCTCGCGGTGAGTGGACGCCCCCGGGATGGCGAACCGCTGCCGTGTCGATCACGGTGGACAAGTACGCGGAGCAGAACCTCGCCCTGCGGCACCTGTCGCCGCGCAGCCGGGAGGAGTACGACCGCTACCGGGAACGCTTCATCACGGACAAGCCAATCGGTGCGGCCGGGCTGCGGTCGGTGACCTCGATGGAGGTCATGGCGTGGCTGACCGACGTTCGCGGCTCCACGGGCCCGACGATGGCAGCCCGCGTGTATGGGTTCCTGTCGTTGATCTTCAATGCCGCTGTGCGGGATGGTCTGCTGGACCGCAGCCCGTGCACTGTGCGCGGTGCGTCGAACGCGCCGCGCGTATCGGCGAAGGCTGTGGCGTCGCCGGCGGAGGTCGCTGCCCTGCTGGAGCACCTGCCTCAGCGGTACCGGGCGATGGTGCTGGTCGCGGCCTGGAGTGGGCTGCGGTCCGGCGAACTGCGGAACCTGCGGCGTCGGGACGTGGACGTGGCCCACGGGACGGTGAGCGTGCACAGCCAGGTCCAGAATCTTCGCGGGCGGGGCAAGGTGGTGCGCGACGTGAAGACCGCCGCTGCGCGCCGTGTGGTGGCTCTGCCGCCTGCGGTGGCCTCCGCCCTCCAGGAACAGCTCGACGACGGCGCGCAGCCCGGCCCCGACGGGCTCGTGTTCCCCTCGACGGTGGGGACGCCGATCTCGCAGTCGACGTTCTGGGAGGCGTGGAACAAGGCGCGCAAGGCGATCGGCCGGCCGGATCTGCGGTTGCACGACCTGCGCACGACGGCGGCCACGCTCGCTGCTGGTACCGGTGCGACCATCGCTGAACTCATGGCCCGGTTGGGCCACACGACGCCGAACGCCGCGATGCGGTACCAGACGGTGGTCCAGGGCGCCGACGCGCGCATCGCCGGGGCGTTGGACGGGCTCGTGGTGCTGCCCGCGCCGGGCGGCACCAGCTCCGGGTCTGACGGCGAGAAGCGTGCGGTCCCACGCCCGGCACGCGGAAGTGCGGCATGAACTGCAACAACGTCTGACGGAGCTGGGCGGCGGTCCCACAGTGGACCGCCGCCCGATCCCGCTGTGCCGCACAGTCAGTAGAGCGCGACTTCCCAACTCTCAAGCTCAGGCTCGCCCGGCGGCAGGCTCCCAGTGCAGTACTGGTAGAGCCATACCGCTGCTCGCCGCTCGGCGTACTTCTCGTTCACCGGCTCGCCTTCGTCGTCGAGTTCTAGGACGTTGGCGAAGATCGCGAACAGGGTCTCCATCTGGCTCGGGGAGTCGCGCAGGTCGTCCCAATAGTCGATCCCATCGAGGAGCGGATGCCCAACCGACCCGCGAGCAACCCAACCGGCGAAACGCCGCAGCGCGCCTGATGCCCCGTGGGTCAGCTTCGCGCTCACAACGGCGACTCTAGACGCTCCAATATATCGGTCGACGCGACACGCTAGTTCCGCCCTGCGGCACGGCCCCTGGCGTTGGGGACCGGCACGGCAAAGGACTCATGCATCTCGTCGAGGTCGACACGGATCAAGCGCCCGATCCGATAACCGGTCACGGTGCCGTCCGCGATCCGCCGCCGGATCGTCTTGACGGACACGCAGAACGTCTCCGCCGCCACCGAGAGCGGCACGAGACGACGGCCACCGCCCAGGCGGCCAGCGGCTTGGATGTTGCACCGAGGTGACGTGTCCATAGCGGTTCACCTGGCTGGCGCCGGAGCGTTTGTGCAGGTCGTATGGTCGTGCCAATTTGGCCGAACCATAATCGTCCCGTTTGTCCTCTCGGCCGTGCTCACCAGTGGGAAGGTTGTCGTCTGCGAGGACGCGCAGGTCACGTGGTGGTGGCAATTTGCCACCACCACGCGTGTCCGGGTCGTGCCGCATGCACGAGTGCTTGTCGGCTCCATGCGCACCACTCTGCATCGGGCATGTACTCCGCGACGTACCACTCGATGTCCCCCAACGGGCCGTTTCGAGTCCCGATGAGGTGGGGGACATAGGGTTGAGCAGGGAAATCGCATGTCCCCCAACTCGCGCATACTCAAGCCCCCGGACGGCACGCCTCCTATGCCACTCCGTCCATCGCCGTCACCAACCTGACGGGACGGTCGCGTGCCGGCGTCCGTGGCTCGGCCGGGGCTGCGGGGGCATGCGTTCATATGTCGATGATGACGATCGAGCGCACGCTTTGCGCACACCACCGGGCCGCACACCGGTGGTGTGCGGGGGCGTCTCCGCAGGTCAAGATCCGCACACCAACTCGCGAGTGGACCCGGTGCTGATTTCCGTTCTGGCGGGGCCGCGCACCCTGGTGTGCGGCCCCGCCAGAACGGAAGCCCTCGCACGTCCAGGCGACTCTTGTCCGTGGTCGTGGGTGGGTGCTGGCAGATAGCGTGTGGGCGTGGCACAGCGCGATGTGGAACCGATTGGTGCTCGGGTCAGGTATTGGCGCCAGCGCCGGATGTTGTCGCGCCCGCAGCTGGCATCGCTGACTGATCGGTCGGTGAGCTGGCTGGAGAAGGTGGAGGCCGGCGAGCGGCCCTTGCACAACCTGGACGTGATCGAGCGTCTCGCGACCGCGCTGAGCATCGAACCGAGGCTGCTGATCGACGGGGGCGCGTCCCGCTCGGCAGAGCTGCGGGTCGATGTGGCCGAGATCGCGGGAGTTCACGACGCGCTGGCCTGGTACTCGGTGACCGAGCCCGACCGGCATCGGTCTCTCGACGAGGTCACGCCGCTGTTGAACCGCCTTGGAGCCGCGTGGCTGGAATCGGAGTTCGTCACGGTGGGGCGCTACCTACCCGGCCTGCTCGTGGCGGTCCAGCAACTACCCACTGACGGACCTGACTCCGTGGCCGTCGCTCGTGCTCAGGTGCGGGCATATCGACTCGCCTGCTCGATGCTGCTCAAGTACCGCCGGAACGAGCTGGCGTGGCTGGCAGCGGACCGCGCGATGGCAGTCGGGGAACGATCGGACGACGACGTCGCACTCGCCCGTGCGACCCGATCCGTAGCGCGGGCGTTGTCGCACTGCGGACAGAGCCGGCGTTCGATCGCTACCGCTGTTGCCATGGCCGATCGGCTGGCCCCGCTGACCTCCGTCGAGGACGAGGCGTTGCCTCTACGAGGCATGCTTATGCTCGCGGCACAGATCACCGCGGCGAACCTGGGCGACGCCGACACAGCACGGGAACTGCACGTGGCCGCCGCCAGCCTGGCGCGGGGCGTGAGCGAGAACGAACGGCACGAGACTCAGTTCGGACCGACGAACGTCGCCTTCCACCGGGTCGCCGCGCTGGTCCGGTTGCGGGAACCAGCTGACGCTCTCGCCGTCGGGCGCACAGTCTCGCCGCATGCGGTGACCGCCATGCCCACAGAACGACGAGCGGCCTACTTCCTGGACCTCGCTGAGGCACTGCTGTCCACCGGTCGCCCGTCGGCCGCCCTGGGTCGTCTGCTGGAGGCCGACTCCGCGGCACCTCAGGAAGTGCGAGGCCGCCCGGAGCCCGCCGATCTCGTGCGCCGACTCTTGTCCACCCGCGAGTGCGGACGTGACGAGCGTCTGCGCGCTCTGGCGGACGAGGCGGGGATCGCCGCATGACCGGCGTGCTGTTCGTGGTGGTGACCGCCGCCGGTCCCACATCGCGTGTCGCCACGGCACTGCTGCCCGCCGCGATGGATCGAGGTTGGGATGTGTACTGCCTGGCGACGCAGCAAGCGGTCGCGGTGTACCCGGAGGCGATCCGCGCGATCGAGGAGACGCTTGGACGTCCGGTGCGGATCGACTTCCACACCACGGTCGGGTACTCGCTGCCTGACCCTGACGCCGTCATCGTCGCTCCGGCGACCTACAACACGATCAACAAGTGGGCCGCAGGCATCGCGGACACGTACGTGCTTACGCGCCTGGCCGAGCAGACCGGCCGGGCCATCCCCATCGCCGTCGCGCCCTACGTCAACACCAACTTCGCCGCTAACCCCGTCTACCGGCGCAGCCTCGATGCTCTCCAGGAGGCTGGCATCGACGTGGTCAACGGGCCGCTCGAACCTCATGCCCCGGGGGGCGGGGACGCTCCGCTGGATGTCTTCCCCTGGGAGCCTCTGCTGGATTCCGTCGCGGCGAAGCGGGGATCGTGATCAGTGACATCCTGTGACACCACACGTGGTGTGTGGTGCCGTTGGCGTCCGCTGGTGACCCGGCGAGTCTGTGTCCATGCCGCCATTCGCCAAGCAGGACATTGAAGCTCGGGCCGCGAGTCGTGACGTGTCGCTACGGTCCGACACGTCGGACCGATCAGCCCAGGCGATAACCGACCACGCACGAACGCTGGTCGCGCTCGACATCGACGGCACGCTGGTGGACAGCGGCGGTCGGATCCCATCCGGGACGGTCGAGGCTCTGGATCTGGCCCGCGCTGCCGGGCACAAGATCGTGCTGGCCTCGGGCAGATCTCTGGCGGGGCTGCTGCCGATCGCGACGCGGCTGGGCCTCACGACCGAGTGGGCCGTGTGTTCGAACGGTGCCGTGACGGTTCGCCTGGACCCGGCTGCACCTTCGGGATACGACGTCGTCGAGGCCCGGACCTTCGATCCCGCATCGGTGATCCGTCGCGCCCTGGATGTGGCTCCAGGCGTGCGGGCGGCGGTCGAAGATGTCGGGCGGGGGTGGCGTACCAGCGGCGGGTTCGAGCCGAGCGAGCTGAACGGGCAGCAGAAGATCGTGCCGATGGACAGCCTGATGGTCCAGCCGTCGACCCGTATCGCGTTCACTGCACCCGGGATCCGTCGGTACACAGACACGCTTCGCGCTACCGGTGCCACGGTCACACCGCAGGGGGCGAACTGGCTCGACGTCACCGCACCGGGCGTGAACAAGGCCGTCGCTCTCGAAGCAGTGCGTGTTCACCTGAAGGTGCTCGCTGAGCGGACGGTGGCGGTCGGCGACGGCGTGAACGATCTGGACATGCTGGCCTGGGCGGAACGGTCGGTGGCGATGGGACAGGCCCCTGCGATTGTGCGCAGCACCGCGGATCAGACCACCGGCACGATCGAACAGGCCGGGGCCATACCTGTTCTGACTTCCCTGGTCCCGGTTGTGGGCGATGAACTGTCGCCGCTGGCCGCGCAGCTTGCGACCGCTGAGCGGACCGCGCCCGGTCCGGTGGTCCTCCGGGTCTGGCACGGGACCGGCCCGTACCTCGCCCGGTGTGAAGCCGGGACGGTCCAGGACGGTCAGTGGGTTGGGCACGGGCCGATCGCGTCCGGAGTCGGGACCACCATGCGCGCGATCGAAACCGCCGCGCTGGAGGCCGAACTGCCGTATCCCCGTGGGATCGAGGGCCGACGCCGTGCGCAGTGGCGCAGCGTCACCGGCGGGGGCCCCGCCGGTTTCGAACTGCCCCTGAGCGGCCTGTAGCTGCTCGCCAACGATCTTGCGGCTGGGCAGCCCCAGACCCCGCATACCCGCCCAGCCGCAAGCCCGCTCCGGCGGGTAGAAACCAAGGGGCCACCATCCCTCCCGAGGGATGGTGGCCCCTTGGGCTGGTTGGGGGGACCCAGCCTCGCGTCGCCCCGGCACCGGCAGGACCGAGCCAGCCAGCACCCGTGCGCCGACGCACCACCGCGCGACGCACAGCACGTGACTGACGACGCGGCGACGCGACTGACACGGTTGCGTGGTGCAGTCGAGCGGATGGGCAGCGGGTCCCGCGGACCGCTCTGGTAAGGGCGACACACCTAATGCACAAGCTGTGAGTGGACGGCGATTCAAGTCTGAGTGACCGTCCGGCCCTGACCGGAGGGTGGGGGACACGGGGACACGATGACGCCCAACGCGAACGGTGGATGCTGAGGTGCGGCATGCAAGTTCACCCGACCTTTATCGGACGGTCGGGAGAGCGACATGCTATCGATGGGCCCATGATGAACGGAGCATCCGCAGTGCAGACAGAGCCGGTCGAGAACCAGTTGCAGCGACCCTTGGGCAGTTCGTTCGACCCAGTGCTGACGCTGGCAAGCATTTTGGACGCAACGCCCGGCTCCCATGCTGTGCTTCTCGGTGCGGGCGTCTCGATTTCGGCCAAGGTGCCGTCTGCGTGGGGCGTGCAGGAAGAACTCATTCGTAGAGTGGCGCGGGCTGAAGGGGTCATGGATGAGATCTCCGAGCCTCACGAGTGGTACCAGAATCAACACGGCGTCGAGGCAACCTATGAATCCCTCCTGGAGACGCTCGCGCCGACACAGCACGCTCGACAGGCGTTGCTGCGGGAGTTTTTCGAGCCAGAGACGTTGAACGCGGACCACGAGGCACCGCAGCCGAGCGGGGCCCACAAGGCGCTAGCCCGCCTTGCAAAGTCGAACCAGTTGCGAGTGTTCCTGACGCTGAACTTCGATCACTTGATGGAGAAGGCACTCCGTGACGAAGGGATTGAGCCCGTCGTCGCTCGCTCCGTCGAGGACCTGTCCGGCCTGGCGCCACTGCACACCCTGCGGGCCGTTGTCGTCCACCTGCACGGTGACTACTTGACCCCGACCGCGATGCGAAACACGACCACTGAGCTTGCTGTTTACGACGACGGACTGCGGGCGTTCCTCAAGAACGTTCTCAACGACTACGCCCTGTTGGCCGTCGGCTGGTCGGCCGAGTACGACGTTGCCCTGCGAGCCGTTCTTGACGCTGATCTCCTGGAGCGCTATCCGTCGTACTGGTTCGACCTCGCTGAGCTCAAGCAGAAGGCAACCGACCTGGCGAACCGGCGACGGTTTGTACAGGTGAGGGGCCCCGCGGACGAGACAGTCGGTCGACTCGCAGACGCGGTCGACGCGATCGCAGACCGACAAGCTCGCCATCCCCTGAGCGTGACCGAGGCAGTGGCCGCCACGAAGCGCGATCTCGGCAAACGACAGGTTGCCATCAGTACGCACGACCGACTCCGAACTGAGCTGACGCGCCTGCAGGAGAACCCGGACCTTTCCCGGCCGATCAACGAGTTGGAGTCCGTACCTCTCGGCCAAATCGTCGACCGACTCACCGAAGCGGCACTTGTCCCCGCCGCTCTTGTGGCTTCGGCCGCATACTGGGGCGACGATTCGACCGATCATTGGTGGTTCGACGACCTGCGCCGCCTTTCCCTCGACCGGAGCGATGGTGGCAGCGACCAGCTGTTGAAGCTCCCTCGATTGTGCGGAACGCTCTTGTTCCAGGCCGCACTCGTTGCCTCGGTGGCTGCAAGGCGCTTCGAACTCTCCCTGCAGTTGCTTCGCGCAAGCTCAGAACGCGAGACACCTGACGGCGCGACGTTGGGACACCAACTCCTGGCGGCTCGCGGCTTCGCCGGGAGGAACACCCCGTCAGCAGAGGCGCTTGAGGTGCTGAAACCTATATTTGTCGAGCACCTCGCATTCGGAGCCCGCGCCTACGAGGAAGCCTGGGAGCTGGCAGATATCCTCGCGATGGTCAACGACCTATTGACTATTCCCGAGATAGCCAGCCTGCGCAGCAGTCTAGAATCCAAGCGGCGAGATCTCGCGAACGCGCGCGGTGACATGATGCACGCCAATGAGGGGCCAGCACGCACACACGCAGCTCAGAACGTCCGTGAAGTGGAGGAGGATGAAGGGCTCGCACTCAGTGCGATTGCTGACCGTGTCAACCCGGTCGGCGTCCATGTGCGGTCCCGCCAGCCGATCGACAAGCCCGTAGCGGCACCGACTGTAGAACGACTGCTCTCCGACGTGCGCCGCGCGCCCAATCAACATCCTCTGGTAGTTGCGGGCATCGGCAACGCCGACAATCTGGGCGCAGCGCTGGAGGCCGTGTCTCTAGCTGTTGGGCGGTTGGGATGCCAACGCGCAGAGCAATCGATGTTGGCACAACACGGGCGAGGTAATACCATCCCGATTTCCAGATTGCCCCGATACATTTGGGTCGACACGGCTGAGAAGCCCAAGTTCTGACCGATTGAGCGTATCGTGACGCACCGAGTCGCATAGTGGAGCGCTCGCGGCGCTCGATCAAGCCCGCGGACAGTTCTGTCTGCTGGTTGAGGCCCTGGAACTGGGGCCGTCGATCTTTTCCTGGGTATAGAAGTCCTGATCCCGAGTGTCCGAGCGGGGTATGCCTGGCCCGGACTCCAAGAGCCCTAAATGTAGGGCTTCCACTGGTCGAGCACGCTCTCGAAGCCGTTGTAGGCCGCGAACAGTGTGCCGAGCGTCTGGATGCACTCGTCGGAATCCGCAGGGACCGAGTCCTCCCCGCACACTCCAGTGAGATCCACGCTGCTGATCTCGTCGAGCGCGCTCAGCGTCTCGTCGTAGGTGCTCCGCATGTCGTTCGGCGGTGCCAGCTCACGTAGGTCCCGTGCCGCATTGCCGGTGGAAAGGACGATTGTCTGCTCTCGCAGATAGCACGAGAAGGCATTTGCCTGAACCGCTGCGTCATCCGACGGAACGACCCAGAGCATCCTGCACTCGCCCGCGCCGTCGATCGTCTCGCGCCAGTCGGTCTCGTTGCCGGCGATGATCGATGCCAACTGCTCCGGCGTTGCCGTCTCGGGCTGTGCAGGAGAGGTAGCTGTTTTCGCCGAACTGGTCACAACTGGGCTGGCTGGCTCCCCACCGCCGGAGCACCCGCTAAGTGCCATAACGATGAGGGTAGTTCTGGCGATGAGCGTTCGTATGCGCACCTGAACCTCCTGTGTTCACGGATGTATCCGCGCAGCCCATCCGCCTCGGACCGCTCGGCCGTTCGGCGCATGTTTGATGCTATTTGCTGCATGGGTGCCCCTCCGCAGAGACGGCGGGTGAAGATGTAGATTCACCCATTGCGTGCGTGATCGGCACAGGGACGGCCCCAGAAATCTTGACAGCACGGACGACGTGCTGCAGGGCTGGGGCTGGTGGGGGTGCCTCAGCCCAAGTGCAGCAGTCCCATCCCGACGGCGAGCTTGCGGGGCCGATGCCCTGCGGGATTCCACCATCCCGACGCTGGCGCGCCCGGAGCTTCGGTGAGCGACACGGTGCGTGCGATGGAGCGGGTGCCGCGGCCTGTTACGGAGATTGGCCCAACCGCAGTGCAATAGCCCGATCGATAAGACCTCGGTTCGTGATCGAGGCGCTGTCAACATAGATGCGACGGCGGAACTCCAACTCACCCATGGACTCTGCGAGCTTGGCTAGCACTTCATCCGCGAAGCTGGAAGAAATGACTCCGACGCCTTTGAAATCGAGGACGATATAGCGCGCGCCCGCCCGGAGATAGTTCTCAAGACGTGTGCGGATCTCGGCTCCCAGTTTGCGAGATCCGAGAGCGCGCTCGATGTCCACCACGGGAACTCTATATGCGCCTTCTGGATCCTCGATGGATTCAAGAAATTCATTAATCGGCGCGTACGATCCGCCGAGCGCCTCGTCGATTCGTACCCTCTTGGCACATTCAAGCCGCCAGTCAACGAGCGTCGCCTGGTGATTCTCGGCTTCGGGCACGGGAGTTGAGGGGGTGTGTGAGTGCTCAACAGCGCCTTTCTGCAACTGCCACGTGCCCCGTCCGGAACGAACGGATAGGGACCCACCGTTGAGCTCGACTGCCCGCCGGAGACCGAAGAGTCCGTTGCCCTGGTTGAGCCGCACCTTGCTCGTCACACCCTGCTCGAGTGCCTTTGCAATCGCAAGTCCAGCGTCCTTCAATTCTGGCCGGGGGATTGACGCGGAGGTTACCAGGGATTTCTGGATTCCGATTCCAGTGTCGGCAACGCCGATGACGCACAGGCGCTGAGTCCGGTGGAGTTGCATCATCACGAATCCGGATTCGGCCTGGCTGTGTTGAAATACGTTGTCCATTACCTCATAGAGGCACCAATTCAACGTGTCGATGACACCTTCTTCGCAAGGAACGTTATCGGCCAAGAATTCAATCAAATCGTTCGCGAGTTGTTGAGCCTCGACTTCAGATCGATAGACCCACACCGAGTTGGTTCGGGTATGTCCCAGGCTGCGATCGAATCCCTGGACCGTAAGTGGTGACTGAATGTGATGCAATTTCGATTGCTCACCGACGTCCACGACTACTGATCCTGGCCGGACGCTGTTCAAGTATGCGATCGTTGCAGCCAGTGGGACGGTGCCGTTCGGGTAAATGCGTTCCGTTGTGCTCAAGTCGACCACGACGTGGGCGCCGTCCCGAAGCGTTCGCCAGGTACGAATCAGGGTGTTGGTTGCGGTAGTCGAGTTGAGATAGTCAATCTTAATGTGGGCGTGAGTGTTCGTAGGATCTGTCACATTCAACCTAAGGGATCGACCGTCCGGGGACAGCATAGCCTTGTCCGGAAGTTACCTGACAAAGGTGGTTCTGCCTACGCGCTCGGTGGCAGCGGGACGCGAGTTCACCCAGGTGCGAGCCAAGTTCACCCGCGGTAGCTCTGTGGACCACCCATGTTGTATGACGCTTCAGCGAGTGGATCCGAGCGTGCATCGAGCGGATGACGCTCGTACCGGCTCCTGCGAACTGGGCCCCATTGTCTTGCTACCGGAGCAGTCCGAAGAGAGTCGCCACCATCAGCACGAGCAGGAACGGGTGGTGGCAGGCTCCGCCGGGCAACCGTGGATCTTCGAGAAGTTCCTACACGTGGCCACAAACCTTGCTCATTGCGCTGGCGCGATCGAGTGGCCGTTCGCCGTGCGGATGAAGTCACGCAGGGCCGTGACCTGCTTACGAAGGTCGCGGACGTCGAGGTGCCGCGGTTCCAAGAGCTCGGCCACCGCCTGCGCGATCGCGATCTTGTCGAATTGTGCACCCTTCTCGCGCTTGGGAAACGGGTTCGTCCACTTGTCACCGGATTCGAAGGCGGTCGTCGGATGGATCTGGCCGACCGCCTTCGTGAGTACATCGGCAGGGATGTAGTTCTCGACCGTGTACCCGTCGGTGACCCAGGCGAGACCGGGCGCGGGTTCGCCCTCACTGAACTCCAAGCAGATTCGTTGCTTCGTTGCGTTGATGCGCTTCCTCGGCCCGGTCCTGTCCGAGTCGATTAGGACCGCGCCGACCTGGTTCAGGCGCCGAAGGCTGATGAAGTCGTTCAGGGCCCCCTCGCTAACGCTGAGATGCGAGAGGAGGCGGCCGCCGTAGAACATCACGCTGTAGTCGATACCCTCGGCGAGAACCGGGTCGACCAACTCGAGCCATCGGCGGACGTACGTGCGGTCGGACGGGCCCTCCACCCAGATCACGCAGTTCGCTTGCTGCAGGTCGGATGGACGATATCCGAGGTCGTTGCAGATCTGAACCAGTTCGTGCTGCCGCCTGGCGACCTGAGCTTGCGTTCCCTCCACCGTCAGCCGGACGTTGTAGGCCGTGGCGCGAGAGTCATCCAGGAAGTGCGAGGAGTGCGTCGCGATGACGTACTGGTTGTCCGTCTCGTCGGTGAGGTATCGCAGCAACTTCTTCTGCAGCAATGGATGGAGGTTGGTCTCCGGCTCCTCGACGCAGACCAACGTCTTCGAAACCACGGTCGCTGCCGCGGCAAGCACGACGACTTGCTCGACGCCGCTCCCGAGGTTGCTGAGCGGGAGAACGCGCTGAGCCGTCGCCACCTGGATCGTCGAGAGGTCGTGCGGGACGTTAAGGCGCACGTCGGTGTCACCAAGAACGGTCTGTACGAATCGGTTGATCGCCTGCCAGCTCGACTGTGACTGCTCCCAGTCGCCGTGTGTCGGGTTCTGAAGTTTGGCGAGCGCCCCAATGATTCCCTGGCCTGAGCTCCAGTCGGGGTCTCCTTCTTTGGCCTCGACTCGCCGAGACCCAGCGATGGTGACGACCGTGGGAACAAGTGGGATCGGGATCGACTCCAGGAGCCGAGTCATCACATCACGTTCTTCCACGGTCCCACCGCCGAGGACGTCGAGAACATTCCTGAACGTCGCCGAGTAGTCGGGCCATAGCGCCATTGCCGTCCCCACGGAGTCCGCCGAGGGCGAGGGTGTGGCACCGTCACCAGTCGCGTATCGCGACCAGTAGACCAGGCCGTCGTCAGACAGCATCCTCATCACGGCGTTCTGGTACGCAGGAAGGCTTTGTTGGCGATGTGCCTCACGCGCCAGCACCTGTGGAGAGTCTGTGCCGGCGGGACTGAGGGTGGTCGGGAAGCCGATCTCGAAAGTCGCGGCACCCTCAAACCCCCGAGGACGATCTAGGTCGGAAAGTGTCGGGGCCTGCATCTGCATGCGCTGGCGTTCTCGGCGACCGCCGAGCGTGGGGAGCACATCCTGGAGGAACCTCAGGACGTTCGACTTGCCGCTGTTGTTCACGCCCGCCAGAACCGTGACCTTTGTCGGGAACAGGAATTTCTGGCTCTTCGCGAAAGACCGGTAGCCGCCAAACGCGATCCCCGGCAGAAGCGGCTCGTACTGTGGCCCCACGTCGTTCCCTTCGTTGTCGGAACCTCGTCCAGCAGAAGCATTGCACCCGCCTCTGACATCGTCGGCAAACCGAGACCGAGTGGGGTTGCATATTCGTGCCGCACAATCGAGGACCACAGAAGGGAACGCCCGAGCCTTCTGCGCCGCGGGAGCGTCAAGGCGGGCAGGGCGGCGCGATCTGCTCGACGCGCGATGGAGTCGTTCCACGTCGACATGCAGTCGTAGAACCCACCGCCGCCATAGACAGCCATGCACCTGAAGGAAGATGCTGTGTTCCGCGTTTCGCCAACCTGGGGCCTGAACCGTAAGATCGTTGCCGGACGTCGTTGCACCCGCTTCGACGTCCCCGGCCTGTGACAGCATGATCTGCACGGCCCGCCGACCTGCGAAGACCCCAGTCCCACTGCGGTCCCACGTTTGGCTCAGAGACACTGTCGTTGCAGGTGAGAGCCGGTACTGGAACAGTTCGATCCCAGTATCGCCCACCGAAAAGGCCCCGGACCACGGTCCGGGGCCTTCGCCGTTCCCGACGGCGGACCCTGGCGCCCCGGTGCCAGAGGCCGGGTTAGCGGCAGAAATGTGTGTCCGGATCCGGGCCGCGCCGTCGCAAGCCGGTCGTCGATCGCGCCGCCGAACCGCAAGCCGCACGTCCGTCCGGCGCCTGATTGCCGATCACCCTTCGGCTCGACCCAGGGATCGAACTCCAAGTTGCGATTCGGCGCGGGAGCTTGGCTGGATCGACCTGTGCCTTGCGGTTCGACGCCGGTATGCGGCCCGATCGACTCGTGGCTTGCGGTTCGGCGCGGGAGCTTGGCTGGGTCGACCTGTGCCTTGCGGTTCGACGCCGGTACGCGGCCCGATCGACTCGCGGCTTGCGGTTCGGCGCCGGGGCTCGGCTGGATCGACCCGTAGCGTGCGGTTCGGCGCCGCACCGACGCGGCGCCCGACGGCGGACCTAGCCGACCAGCCGCCCGCGCAGCGCCCGCACGTGTCCCGGGGTGAGCCCACCACGGGCGAGGTACGCCTCGACCGAACCGTGCTGCGTGCGCAGGTGCTCCAGCGCCCCGAGGATGACGTGCCGCGTGGGCGGGATCTCGCGCCCGCTGGGGATCTCGCGCTCGGCCGCCAGCCCGGCGTACCGGGGAGCGAGCCTCTCGTTGGTGAGCTCGTAGTCGTCGGCGACGGCGTCGACGTCCGCCCCGACGAGCACGAGCGCGAGCGCCACCACCAGGCCGGTGCGGTCCTTCCCTGCGGCGCAGTGCACCAGCACGGGGCCCTCGGGCGCGTCCGCGACGGCCGCGACGGCGCGTGCGAACAGCTCGGGCCGCCGGTCGAGCAGCCCCGTGTACAGGTGGACCCAGGGCCCCTCTTCGGGGTCGCCGGGTCCCTGCACCGGCAGATGCAGGTGCGCGGGGAGGCCCGCCAGCCGGCTCGGGTACGGACCTGTCTCGTCCGGGCGGCGCAGGTCGATGATCCGCGACAGGCCGTAGGCCGTTGCGGCGGCGACGCCGTCGTCGGTCAGGAAGTTCGGGGAGTCGGAGCGGACCAGGACCCGCTCGCGGACGGTGCCGCCGCCCGTGAGCGGGAGTCCGCCCAGGTCACGCGTGTTGAGGCAGCCCGGCCAGTCGAGGTGGAGCGGTGCGTAATCCGTCACGCCGGGAGGCTATCGCTCCGGGTCGTCGTCGCGTACCGGGATCTTGCCCTTGCGCATCTCGACGGCGATCTGCTCGGCGTCCAGCAGGTCCAGGGCGTTGCCGAGCTGGGCGGAGTCGTAGGTGCCGGCGGAGCGGGCGGCGAGCAGCTCCTCGCGCTGGGCCGCGATCGTCGCCAGCCGCAGCTCCCGGTACTGGATGAAGCGTTCCTTGGTGAGGATCGCGTCTTCGTCCTGCGACTCGTGCTCCCGGAGCGTGTCCTTGCGCACCCGGGCGACCACCCCGCCGTCGTACGGCGTGCCGTCCGGGCGGCGGGGATCGTCGAGGAAGGCGCGCGCCGCCTGCTCGGTCTCGCGCCGCAGGGCGGGCAGGTCGCCGTTCGTGTCCTGCCCGACCAGCCCGAGCCGCCGCGTCACCCACGGCAGGGTGCTGCCCTGGACGAGGAGCGTGCCGAACGCGACGCCGAAGGCCACCAGGATCAGGAACGACCGGTCCGGGGTGTCCGCGGGCAGGGTCTGCGCGGCGGCGAGCGTCACCACGCCGCGCATGCCCGCCCATACCAGCAGGGTGCCCTCGCGCCAGCCGAGCGGCTTGGCGAGGTCGTAGTCGATGTCGGCGGTCCGGCGCCGCAGCGTGCCCTGGATCCGTTCCAGGCGGGCGGCGGTCGAGCGCCACCCCTTGCCCTCGGAGGGCTTGCCGTCGTCTGGCTCGGCGGCCGGGGGCGGGGCCGCGGCGACCCGCTGGTCGAGGCGGTCCTGGATGCCCGTGAGGGTCTCCCGCATGGCCTCGCCGCGCCGCGCCCGGCGGGCCTGGATGGCGACCAGCGGCGTCACGAACGCGGTCCGCACCGCGAGCACCGCGGCGCTCGCTATCGCGGCGAGGACGGCGGCCTGCCAGACCGAGCCGCTGCCCTGCTCCGCGTCCTCGATCAGGTCGAAGAGCTGGATCCCCATCGCGAGGAAGACCGCGCCCTCGAGCAGCAGCTCGACGGTGTGCCAGTTGGACCGTTCGGCTATCCGGTCCTGGGGCCGCAGGTGCCGCGCCGACCCGTTGCCGGTCACGAGGCCCGCCGCGACCACCGCGACCAGCCCCGACGCGCCCAGCTCCTCGGCCGGCAGGTACGCGGCGAACGGGACGACGAACGACATGGCGGTGCTCAGGGCGGAGTGCTGCACCCGCCTGCGCACCCGCAGGCCCAGCCAGCCGACGGGCACGCCGATCGCGACGGCCACACCCGCCGCGAACGCGAAGTCGCCCACGACCTCCCACAGGCTGACCGTCGCCGCCGTCGCCGCGATCGCCGACCGCAGCAGCACGAGGGCGGAGGCGTCGTTGAGCAGGGACTCGCCCTCGAGCATCGTGACGGTGCGCGGGGACGCCCCGAGCCGCTTCACGATGGAGGTCGCGACGGCGTCGGTCGGGCTGACGATCGCGCCCAGGGCGATGGCCGTGGCCAGGTCGATCCCGGGGACCAGCACCCGGAAGAGCAGCCCGACCAGCACGGAGCTGATCACCACGAGCGTCACGGAGAGGCCGCCGATGGCCGTGAAGTCGCGCCGGAAGTCCATCGACGGCAGGCCGACGGCGGCGGAGTACAGCAGCGGCGGCAGCACCCCGCCGAGGATCAGCTCGGGCGGCACCTCGATCGCCGGCACCCACGGCAGCAGGCTCACCCCGGCACCGAGCACCACCAGGACCAGGGGGGAGGCGACGCCGGCGCGGGGCGCGAGCGCGGTGACGGCGATGATCAGGGCTGCCGCGGCGACGGCGATGGTCAGGTACTCCACGGGCTGACGGTACGAGACGCCGGCGGCGTCCGCCGGATTCGGTGACCTGGATCACCCGGTTTGGTCCGGTTCTGCCGTGCGGCCGCTGCGGGGTGCGCGTAGGTTCTCGCCTGGTGGCGGAACCCCGTCGCCGAGCAGGGGGCGCACCTCGTGTGCCTGAGTCGAGAGGAGTCGAACATGGGGCTTTTTGACAAGGCCAAGGAGTTCGTGACCGACCCGGACAACATCGCGAAGGCGAAGGAGCAGCTCACCGACGAGAACGTCGACGCTGCCACCGACAAGCTCAAGGAGCTCGCGCCCGACCAGGCGGACGGCGCGATCGACGCACTGGGTGACAAGGCCAAGGACTTCGGCCAGAGCTGAGCCGACGATCCTCCTGCGGTGCGACCGCGGGTACAGGACCGGCAGTGAATCGGTACGATCGAGGGGCACCGTCCGCGCGGACGGGGCCCCTCGATCCATTTTGACTTCCGCCCCCAAGGAGCACTCCTGTGTCCGACGTCGCATCGCCGCCCAGCCCCCTCAACCTCGCCGGTGGCGAGTCCCTGGCGCAGAACTCCACGGAGGCGACGACGACCACGGCCACGACCACCGGCGTCGAGCTGTACGGCGAGCGCCGCGACGTCGTCGTCGTGCGGGTGGACGGCGAGCTGTGGGACCTCGACCGGGAGATCCCGGCCGGGCACAAGGTCGAGCCCGTGACCGTCGGCGAGCCGGACGGCCTGGCCGTGCTGCGGCACAGCGCCGCGCACGTGCTGGCGCAGGCGGTGCAGCAGGTCAACCCGGACGCGAAGCTGGGCATCGGCCCGCCCGTGACGGACGGCTTCTACTACGACTTCGACGTCGAGACGCCGTTCACGCCCGAGGACCTCAAGTCCCTCGACAAGGTCATGGCCCGCATCATCAAGGAGGGCCAGACGTTCCGCCGTCGGGTCGTCACCGAGGACGAGGCGCGCGCCGAGCTGGCGAACGAGCCCTACAAGCTCGAGCTGATCGGCCTCAAGGGCGGTTCCAGCGACGACGGCGCTGACGAGAACGGCGAGAACGTCGAGGTGGGCGGCGCCGAGCTGACCATCTACGACAACGTCCGGGGCGCGGGCCGCGAGAGCGAGACCGTGGTCTGGAGCGACCTGTGCCGCGGGCCGCACCTGCCCAGCACCCGCCTGATCGGCAACGGCGTGCAGCTGATGCGCAGCGCCGCCGCGTACTGGCGCGGCAGCGAGAAGAACCCGATGCTGCAGCGCGTCTACGGCACGGCGTGGCCCTCCAAGGACGAGCTCAAGGCGCACCTGGAGCGGCTGGCCGAGGCCGAGCGCCGCGACCACCGCCGCATCGGCTCCGAGATGGACCTGTTCAGCTTCCACGACGAGGTCGGCTCCGGCCTGCCGCTGTTCCACCCCAAGGGTGGCGTGATCAAGCGGGTCATGGAGGACTACGTCCGCCAGCGGCACATCGAGGAGGGCTTCTCCTACGTCGGTACGCCGCACATCACCAAGGACGGCCTGTTCCACACCTCGGGCCACCTGCCGTACTACGCGGACACCATGTTCCCGGAGATGGACCTGGAGGGGTCCAAGTACCGGCTCAAGGCAATGAACTGCCCGATGCACAACCTGATCTTCGCCTCGCGCGGGCGCTCCTACCGCGAGCTGCCGCTGCGCCTGTTCGAGTTCGGGTCGGTGTACCGGTACGAGAAGTCCGGCGTCGTGCAGGGCCTCACGAGGGTGCGCGGCCTGACCCAGGACGACTCGCACTCCTACGTGACGCCCGAGCAGGCGCCGGCGGAGGTCAAGCACCTGCTGGACTTCATGCTCAGCGTGCTGCGCGACTTCGGCCTGGACGACTTCTACCTGGAGCTGTCCACGCGCGACGACTCCAAGCCCGACAAGTTCGTCGGCTCCGAGGACGACTGGTCCGCCGCCACGAAGATCCTCGAGGAGGTCGGGCGCGAGACCGGCCTGGAGCTGGTGGCCGACCCGGGCGGCGCGGCGTTCTACGGCCCGAAGATCTCCGTGCAGGCCAAGGACGCCATCGGCCGGACCTGGCAGATGGGCACGGTGCAGTACGACTTCAACCAGCCCAAGGGCTTCGGCCTGGAGTACACGGCCGCCGACGGCACCCGGCAGCAGCCGGTGATGATCCACTCCGCCAAGTTCGGCTCCATCGAGCGGTTCATGGGCGTGCTCATCGAGCACTACGCGGGTCAGTTCCCGGCGTGGCTCGCGCCCGTCCAGGTCCTCGCGGTGCCCGTCGCCGACGCGTTCGACGACTACCTCAAGGACGTCGTCGCCCAGCTGCGCGCCCGCGGCATCCGCGCCGAGATCGACCTCTCGGACGACCGGTTCGGCAAGAAGATCCGCAACGCGTCCAAGGAGAAGGTCCCGTTCGTGCTCATCGCGGGCGGGGAGGACGTCGAGGCGGGCGCCGTGTCGTTCCGGTTCCGCGACGGCACGCAGGAGAACGGCGTGCCGGTCGCGGACGCCGTCGAGCGGATCGTGGCGGCAGTGGCCGAGCGGGCGCAGCAGGCCTGATGGAGCACACCGTCCAGGACGCCGCGGACTTCGGCCCGCCCGAGGACGGCCTGCAGCGGCTCTGGACGCCGCACCGCATGGTCTACATCGGCGGGCAGGACAAGCCCGTCGACGGGACCACCCAGCAGTGCCCGTTCTGCCGCATCCCGCAGGGCGACGACGAGCAGGGCCTCGTCGTCGCCCGCGGCGAGCGGTGCTACGTGGTGCTGAACCTGTACCCGTACAACTCGGGGCACATGATGGTGCTCCCGTACCGCCACGTGTCGGACTACACGGACCTCGACGGCGCCGAAACGGTCGAGCTCGCGGAGATGACTCAGCAGGCCATGCGCGTGTCGCGCGCCGTCAACGCCCCGGCAGGCTTCAATCTAGGTATCAACCAGGGCGAGGTTGCAGGCGCGGGCATCGCGGCGCACCTGCACCAGCACGTCGTGCCGCGCTGGCTGGGCGACGCCAACTTCCTGCCCGTCGTGGGCCAGACCAAGGCGTTGCCAGAGCTGCTGGCGGACACCCGCCGTCGGCTCGCCGAGGCGTGGGAGACCGCGGGAGGCGGAGAGGAGAACTGATGCTACGGGGCCTGCGCTCCTTCATGACCAGGCTGTTCACGCCCCTGGCCAGGCTGCTGCTCGCGTTGCGGGTCTCGCCCGACGCCGTGACCATCGCCGGCACGGTAGTGGTCACCACGCTCGCCCTGACGCTGGTGCCCATGGGGCACACGCTCGTGGGCGGGCTCCTGATCGGCTTCTTCGTCCTCTTCGACTCGCTCGACGGGGTGATGGCGCGCATGGCCGGGCGCTCCGGCCCGTGGGGCGCGTTCCTCGACTCCACGATGGACCGTGTGGCCGACGGCGCGGTGTTCGCCGGGATCACCCTCTGGTTCGTGCTGCACCCCGACGAGCACCACGGCCTGTGGGGCATCGCCGTCGCGCTCGCCTGCCTGGTGCTGGGCAGCGTGGTCCCCTACGCGCGGGCCCGGGCCGAGAGCGTCGGGGCGACCGCGCAGGTCGGCATCGCCGAACGGGCCGACCGGCTCCTGGTCGCGCTCGTCCCGTTCACGTTCATGCAGGTCGGACTGCCGGTCGTGGTGCTGGAGGTGGTGCTCACGCTGCTGGCCCTGGCGAGCCTGGTGACCGTGTTCCAGCGCATGGCCACCGTGCGGGCCCAGCTCCTGCGGCGGGGATTCGACCAGCCCGAGGCCCCGCCGGCGGGTCAGGAGGCCTGATGAACGTTGCTGCCGCGTACACGTTCGCGTGGCGGCACGCCACGAAGATCCCGGAGCCCGTGCTCCGGGGCCTGTTCACCGCGGTGGCCGACATCACCTGGCTGCGGCGCACCAAGGGCGTGCGCCGCATGGAGGACAACTACGCGCGGGTCCGGCCGGACCTGGACGCCGCGGCGGTCCGGCGGCTGTCCCGGGCCGGCATGCGCAGCTACATGCGCTACTTCCGCGAGGCGTTCACCCTCCAGGGCCTCACCCCGGAGCGGCTGCGGGCGCGCGTGCGCGTGGAGGGTTACGACCAGCACGTACGGCCCGCGGTCGACGGCGGCGGCGCGGCCTCGCTCGCCCTGGGCCACCTCGGCAACTGGGACCTGGCCGGCGCGTACGGCTCCCAGTACCTCGCGAGCGTGCTCACCGTGGCCGAACGGCTCAAGCCCGAGGAACTGTTCGAGGAGTTCCTGCGGTTCCGCGGCTCGCTCGGCATCGACGTCCTCGCCCTGGGCAACGGCGACACGCTCGGCGCCCTGGTCCGCGGGGCCAAGGAGGGCCACAAGCTCATCCCGCTGCTCAGCGACCGCGACCTCACCTCGACCGGCGTCGAGGTCGACCTCGCGGGGCACCGCGCCCGGGTCGCGGCCGGACCCGCGCTGCTCGGCCTGGACGCCGGCATCCCCGTGCACGGCGTGGGGATCACCTACGAGCGGCTGCACGGCGCCCGCCGTCGGGCGGCCGGGACGCCGTGGGGGATCGTCATCCGGTTCTGCCCGCCCCTGCCCGTGCCCGACGCCGGGCTGCCGCGCGACGAGCAGGTGCGCCTCCTCACGCAGGGCTGGGTGGACCAGCTGGCGCGGACGATCGTCGAGCACACCCACGACTGGCACATGCTGCAGCGCGTGTTCGTCGCGGACCTGGGCCCCGCCCGGCAGAACGGGGCCCGCGGGCGGCGGGACGGGTGAGGAGCACCCGGCCCCGGCGGCGCGGCCACCGCACGCTGCGTGTCGGCCTCGTCTGCCCCTACTCGTTCGATGCACCCGGGGGCGTCCAGTTCCACGTGCGCGACCTCGCCCAGGCGCTGCAGGCCGCCGGGCACGAGGTCTCGGTGCTCGCCCCCTCCAGCGACGACACTGAGCTGCCCGACGTCGTCACCGCCGCCGGCCGGGCAGTGCCCGTGCCCTACAACGGGTCGGTTGCGCGGCTCACCTTCGGGCCGCTGACCGCCACCCGGGTGCGCCGCTGGCTGGAGGGCGGCATCGACGGCCACCCCTACGACATCGTCCACCTGCACGAACCGATGGTGCCGTCCCTGTCGATGCTCGCGCTGTGGCAGGCCACCGAGCCCGTCGTCGCCACCTTCCACACCTCGCAGGTGCGCTCGCGGGCGCTGCAGGTGGCCTACCCGCTGGTGCGGCAGTCGCTGGAGAAGATCGCGGCGCGCATCGCCGTGTCCGAGGACGCGCGCCGCACCCTGGTGGACCACCTCGGCGGCGACGCAGTGGTGATCCCGAACGGGGTATACACGCAGGTGTTCGCGAGCAGCGCCCGGCGGCCCGAGTGGACCGGGACACCCGAGGCGCCGACGGTCGCGTTCCTCGGCCGGCTCGACGAGCCGCGCAAGGGCCTGAACGTCCTGGTGCAGGCGATCCCCGCGATCCTGGAGCGCATGCCCGGCACGCGGTTCCTGGTGGCCGGGCGCGGGAACGGCATCGTCGCCGAGACCCGGGGGGCGCTGGGGGAGCTGGCCTCGTCCGTCGAGTTCCTGGGCGGTGTGTCCGACGCCGACAAGGCGGCCCTGCTGGCGTCCGCCGACCTGTACGTCGCACCGCAGACCGGCGGGGAGAGCTTCGGCATCGTGCTCGTGGAGGCGATGAGCGCCGGGTCCGTCGTGGTGGCCAGCGACCTGGGCGCCTTCCAGCGGGTCCTGGACGACGGTGCCGCCGGTGCCCTGTTCCGCAACGGCGACCCCGCGGACCTCGCCGCCACCGTGCTGAGCCTGCTCGCCGACCCGGCACGCAGGGATGCCTACCGCACCCACGCCGCCGAGTGGGTCCAGCGGTTCGACTGGTCGAGCGTGACCGAGCAGGTGCTCGCCGTGTACGAGATGACGCTCGACGCCGGCGACGCGATCGCCGACGACGTCGTGGGGCGCATCATGGGGCTGTTCCCGCGCCGGGTACGAGGTGACGGATGACCTGGTCCGAGATGGCCCTCGTGGCGCTGGCGGCAGTGGCGATCGGCCTCGTGTTCGCCTGGCAGGGCGCGTCCCGCCTGGACCGGCTGCACCGCAAGGTCGCCGCTTCGCGGATCGCGCTCGACGCGCAGCTCCTGCGGCGCGCCTCGGCGGCGGTGGAGCTGGCGACGTCGGGCGCGCTGGATCCCGCGAGCGCTGTGCTGGTCGCCGACGCCGCGTACACGGCGTCGGACGCCGGGGCCGTCACGTCGCCCGCCGCCGCGCTGAAGATGGACGGGCTGGGCGCGGACCGCGAGCGGGCCGAGTCCGGGCTCACGGCTACGCTGCGGGAGACGCTGGGCGCGCCGGAGACCGTGCGGGACCTGCGGGCCGGACCGTCGGCCGAGGTGATGACGGGCCTGGCGGCCGCCTGGTACCGGGTGACACTGGCCCGCCGCTTCCACAACGAGGCCGTGGCGCAGACCCGGCGGGTGCGCCGGCTCTGGTACGTGCGGCTGTTCTACCTGGCCGGTCGCGCCCCGATGCCGCGCACGGTGGAGTTCGACGACGCCCTGCCGCACGGCCTGGAGCCCAACGGTGGGTGACCGCTGTGCGTGGGTGACCGCTGTGCGGGTGGCGGGCGGCGGGCGGGGCCTGGCAGGGCGGGCCGGGCGGGTCTGGGTGGGCGATAAGATTAGGTAGGGCGCCGACCGCGCCCGGAACGACCCCGTCGATCCCACCGGCGAGAACTATGCGAGGTAACCGTGACTGAATCCGTGACCGGCGAGAACACCGTGGGTACGGTCGGCACCGCGCGCGTGAAGCGCGGCATGGCCGAGATGCTCAAGGGCGGCGTCATCATGGACGTCGTCACGCCCGACCAGGCGAAGATCGCCGAGGACGCGGGTGCGGTGGCCGTCATGGCCCTGGAGCGGGTGCCCGCGGACATCCGTGCGCAGGGCGGCGTGTCGCGCATGAGCGACCCCGACATGATCGACGGCATCATCGAGGCCGTCTCGATCCCCGTGATGGCGAAGGCGCGCATCGGGCACTTCGTCGAGGCGCAGGTGCTGCAGTCGCTCGGCGTCGACTACATCGACGAGTCCGAGGTGCTGACCCCCGCGGACTACGCCAACCACATCGAGAAGTGGAACTTCACCGTGCCGTTCGTGTGCGGTGCGACGAACCTGGGCGAGGCGCTGCGCCGCATCACCGAGGGCGCCGCGATGATCCGCTCGAAGGGCGAGGCCGGCACCGGCGACGTCTCGAACGCGACCACGCACATGCGCCAGATCCGCCAGCAGATCCGCCGCCTCACGTCCCTGCCGGAGGACGAGCTGTTCGTCGCCGCCAAGGAGCTGCAGGCGCCGTACGAGCTGGTCAAGGAGATCGCGACCACCGGCAAGCTGCCCGTCGTGCTGTTCACCGCGGGCGGCATCGCCACCCCGGCGGACGCCGCGATGATGATGCAGCTCGGCGCCGAGGGCGTCTTCGTCGGCTCGGGCATCTTCAAGTCCGGCAACCCGGCCGCTCGCGCCGAGGCCATCGTCAAGGCCACCACGTTCTTCGACGACGCCGACGTGGTCGCCAAGGTCTCGCGCGGTCTGGGCGAGGCGATGGTGGGCATCAACGTCGAGGAGGAGCCGGCACCGGTGCGGCTGGCCGAGCGCGGCTGGTGAGCTAGGCCGTCGAAAGGCCCTGCGGACATCGAGTCCGCGGGGCCTTTCTGCTTCCTAGGCCAAGGTGGGTCACCTAGGGCCGTGGCTGGCTCGGGTTCAGTAGGCTCGGGCAGAGCCATAACTCGTCCGATAACGGCCGTCTGGCGCCTTCTGAACCAAGGTCAGTGGTCGACCCTGCGGCGGCCGTCCGAATCGTGCAAAATCGGCGTCCCATGGTGCAGAACAGCGACTTGGGCTCTGCAGAACAGCGACTTGGTTTCTGCAGAACAGCGGGTTTGGATTGCAGAGAAGCGGGGCTGCTCGGGCGCGGTGCCTCTCCGTATCACTCGCAGATGCAGAGTTTGCCGCCGATCTCCAGGGCGACTTCCGAACGGTACGTCGTGCCGGCTAGCTCGATGCTGCCCCCTGGTGGTGCGGTAGAAAAAGTTATACCGTTGATTCATGAAGACAGCGATCAGCCTCCCGGACCACACGGCGGAGCGCTTCGACCACATTGCTCAGAAGCACGGGATGACGCGGTCGGAGTTCTATCGGCGTGCCGCTGAGCACTACGCCGACGAGCTGACCGGTGCAGACCTGACCGCGCAGATCGACGACGCGATCGACGCCATCGGGCAGCCCGGTGACGACGCCGTCGAGTTTCGCCGTGCTGCGAACGCGCGCCTGGTCGAGGCCTCGGACGAGTGGTGATCCGGCGCGCAGAGGTGTGCTGGGTCGATTTCGGAGAACCCCGGGGCAGCGCTCCAGCCAAGCGGCGACCTGCCGTCGTCGTGCAATCCGATCAGTACAACAAGTCCCGCATTGCTACCGTCGTCGTCCTGCCGATCACCTCCAACACCGCCCTTGCGCGGCATCCTGGCAACGTGTTCCTGCCGGCCTTGGCGTCCGGGCTGCCGAAGGACTCGGTCGTCAACGTGTCCCAGCCGATGACCGTGGATCGTACTGACATCGAGCCCACTGGCGTCATGCTTCCCGAGAACCTGATGGACGCCGTCGACACCGGCCTTCGACGAGTCGTGGACTTGTGACGGTCGACCTGCTGGCCGGGCGATGGAGTCTGCCCTTCTGCGCACCCTGATGTGTGCGCCTGATGAGATGTGCCTGGCAGAACGACCATAGGGTGTGCGGCAGAACGACCATTGGGCGTGCGGCAGAACGACCATTGGGCGTGCGGCAGAAGGACCATTGGGCGTGCGGCAGAACGACCACGACTCATGCGGCAAAACGACCATTCAGCAGGTTTGGCAGAGCCATAACCCGTCCGATAACGGTCTCCGGACGCCTGCTGAATCAAGGTCAGGGTCGGCCCGACGACTGCGGGGGTACCTGGTTCTATCAGCGCTCAAGCATGACCGATCTTGCCGGTCCTGCCGTATCGTGCGGTTGTCCGAACAGGGGGAACGGCGTAAGGCCCTTTTCTGGGGTTGCGTCGTATGGGGGAGGTCGCACGTGCTTGCTCGCAATGCTCGCGCCTGGTCGGTTCGGGGGGTCGTGATGGTGGCGATCACGGCGGTCGCCGTGGCCACGAGTGGTTGCACACCGGTAGCGGATGCTCCGATACCGACGGACGGCGGGGACACACCCGTGGTGGACGCCAGCTCTGAGCTGGAGAAGCTGCCCGACGTCGAACAGTTCTTGGAGCAGGCGGTTGCTCAAGTACGCCAGAAGTATCCGGATCATGTTCCGGAGGACTTCACAGCGGCCTCGATTATCGGCGAACTGGACGCGATCGATACGCACGTGCACGCCGACGGTGTGCTCGACTACGCCGCCGCGAAGAGCGACCCTGCGATCACCACAGACACGCTTGACCCTTATGCGCGAACCTACCGGGCTTTGGGTGGAGAGCTGACCGGTACCGGTTCTGCGGATGCTGACGCGACAGGCGGGAATGACACTGGCTCGGCGGCCGAGGGCTCGGGCAGCGATGACACGTTACCGGCGTCGGTTGAAAGCGCTTCAGTTGTCCGATTCCAGACTGCTGACGAGGGGCAGGACGAGAAGAAGGACGATCCCCGGGTCGGATACCAGGGACCGCGGCAGTTTGTTTCTGTCACGCCCGAGTGGGTCGATGACTACAAGGCCATCGGGGACGAGATCCTTCAAGGCAAGGTTCTCTATTTCGAGTCGGAATACAGTCTGGCGCGCATGCGTTTTTCGGCAGAACTCGATAGTTACCTGAGTGAACGCGTGAGCGAGAATCAAACGGTCGTCATTTGGGGCGGGATCATGGACGGCCCTCTTGGTGCATGCATTGTCAGTACTGAGGTCTACCTCGAGCATGTATTGGAGCAGGACGCGGAGGAGTCGGAGGTCTGCCTGACGCGGACGGTCAGCGGATCCACCGTTCCGGAACCGCTACTCCCGCTCGATTCGAGCATGCCGGAATCGGCCGTGGCCATCGAAGCAGATGTCCAGCAGCTGATCATTCAGGAACTCTGGCCGATCATGAAAGACTTCATCGGCCTGACCGACCTGGAGAAGTGCTTCACCGAGGCGGACATTCTCGCGTGCATGATGACGCTGATCAACCTGCTTCCCGTCGGAAAGGCCATCAAAGCCGTCAAGGCGATCCCGGCGGTCGTCAGAGCCGTCGAGAAGATCGTCACGTTCATCGCGACGAATGGAAAGAAGCTGCCGGTCGCAGTGCCGCTGGGGTGTTTCGCATCCTTCGCCGGAACGACCCCTGTACTGATGGCTGACGGCACGCACAAGCCCATCCGGGACGTCCGACCCGGTGACTACGTCCACGCGACGGACCCGGTGTCCGGCGTGAACGGTCCGCGACGGGTGATCGGCACGTTCGTCCATTCAGACACTCTCGTGGACCTTGTTCGTCAGAGGACTGACGAGTTGGCAGCCATCGCGCGAAGGTCAGACCCTGAGGACCAGCGCGGCGAGGTGGAGGCTACGATCGACGGCGTGACATACCTCCTTGCCGTGAAGCAAGGAGGTATCCGGACGTTCTTCCCTGTGGGGGGTGAGTAGATCGTGAGTGACATCGCTATTCAGACATTCCTATATGACCGCCACGGGTCACCGAAATTCGAGTCGGTCCAGGATCTGGACACCTTCACCCAGAAAGGGAATGGGTATGTGGAAGGTTTCATCAGCATGACCATTGACGGGACCGAAATGTTCGGTCCCGATTATTGGGACGATGTGGGAATGCTGTGGCCGGGGCTGACCATCATGCTCGACGACTGTCGCGAAAATCGTGTGGGCAAGACAAGTCTCTCGGAGCGGGCGATCCCAATACGTCTGGAATGCATTCGGGGCTGGCCGGGGTTTCTGCTGCTGACGGTTGGACGGCCCGAAGGCGATCATTACGGGGTAAAGGCTCGCCGCACATCGGTTGCGGCAGCCGATTTGTACCCTGCCGTCGCACGTGCCTACCTCGATGCGTTTGACAATTTCAGGCGAATCGATGTTCCTGGGAACATCGGGACGGTAAGTGAAATGAAAGACAACCGCTTACGGTCCTGGATCGAGGCACCCCGAGACTCGTGGCTTCGGATCTTCCCCGGATGACCTCGACGCGGTCCCAAGGCGGACTCTCCGCGATCACCCAGCTCTACCAGGGCGACGGCTCGTAGTCCTTGAGGAAGCAGCCGTACAGGTCGGTCCCGGCCTCGCCCTGGACGATCGGGTCGTAGACGCGGGCGGCGCCGTCCACCAGGTCGAGGGGCGCGTGCCAGCCCTCGGCGGCGATCCGCAGCTTCTCCTGGTGCGGGCGCTCGTCCGTGATCCACCCGGTGTCCACCGCGGTCATCAGGACGCGGTCCTTCTCGAACATCTCCCCGGCCGAGGTCCGGGTCAACATGTTGAGGGCGGCCTTGGCCATGTTGGTGTGCGGGTGCCCCGCGCCCTTGTACCGGCGGGAGAACTGCCCCTCCATCGCCGAGACGTTGACGACGTACCCGCGTCGCGACGTGGCCGTCGCGGCCCGCATCGCGGGCCGCAGCCGGGAGATGAGCAGGAACGGCGCGATCGCGTTGCAGAGCTGGACCTCCAGGAGCTCCAGCGGGTCGACCTCGTCCACGACCTGGGTCCACGAGTTGGTCGTCTGCAGGTCGGGGAGCAGCCCGCCGGCATCGACGGCCGTGCCGGCCAGGTGGGCGTCCAGGGAGGCCGAGCCCGCCCGGAGTGCCAGCGCCGTCAGGGACGCAGCGGTGTGCATCGCGACGGCGTCGTCCTGCGACTGCCCCTCACGGTGGGCGACCGACAAGGCGGTCAGCGCCCCCGCGATCGCGGCAGGGTGCGCCTCGGAGACATGATCGAAGGTGACCATCTCCGGCGGTTCCAGCCCGTAGGGCAGCGGGGCGTCCGGCGCCGACTCGCCCTCGACGAGCTGCGAGTAGGCCCCCGGGGACCGGCGGACCGTTTGGCAGGCGTTGTTGACCAGGATGTCGAGCGGGCCCGCCGCGGCGACGTCGTCGGCCAGGGCGATCACCTGGGTGGGATCGCGCAGGTCGATCCCGACGATCTTGAGCCGGTGCAGCCAGTCGGGGGCGTCGGGCATCGCCGAGAAGCGGCGCACCGCGTCCTTCGGGAAGCGGGTGGTGATGGTGAGGTGAGCGCCGTCGCGCAGCAGGCGCAACGCGATGTACATGCCGATCTTCGCGCGGCCCCCGGTGAGCAGGGCGCGGCGGCCGGTCAGGTCCGTGCGCTGGTCGCGCCGCACGTGGCTCTTCGCGGCGCAGTCCGGGCACAGCCCGTGGTAGAACGAGTCGACCAGCGTGTAGTCCGACTTGCAGATGTAGCAGGCGCGGGCGGTGCGCAGCTCCCCGGCGAACGCCCCCGGCGCGGTCGAGACCAGCGGGATGCCGGCGGTCTCGTCGTCGATCCGCGCCGCCGAACCGGTCGCCGTCCGCTCGATGACGCTCCGGTCGTGCGCCTGGATCTCCTCGCGGACCGCGGCCTTACGGGACTTCTTGAGCAGCTTCCACATGTAGCCGGTCGCCCGTTTTACGGTCTGGACGTCAGGATGGTTGGGGTCGAGGTCCTTGAGACTGCCCAGCACCCGAAGGGTGGTGGCAAGCTCGTCCGGGTCGATCCCCGCGTTCGATGGCACGCCGTAGGGTAACCGGCGCGCGGAGCTGGCGCCCGGATCGGTCCACTGGAAGCGCCATCGCTGCTTGCCCGACGGCGTCTTGTGCTTCCGGGTAGAGCCCTCGCCGTTGCGTCGTCGATCGATCTCCATGCCACCACAGCGCGCACGGGATCCTGCGGTGGCCCTTCGCCCGGCCGAGTGGCGCCGCAGGGCCGATCCTGATATCAATACTCGCGAACTTTGATATCAACGGGGTAAGGTGTGTGTGTTGGAGGTGGTCACCACGACTCGTACCGTGATCGACATGGACGACGAGAAGCTCGCCGCAGCGGCTGAGATTTTCGGGACGACGACGAAGGTTGCGACCGTGAACGCGGCCCTGGAGGACGCGATCAAACGGCGCAAGCGCGAGCAGTTCTTCGACTGGCTCAGCGACGGCGGTCTCCCAGACCTGACCGGGCCGATCCAGCGGGCTGACGGCAACGCCCAGGGCGCCGCCTAATCGTGGCGACGCGCTACCTGATCGACAAGTCCGCGTTCGCCCGCTACTCGAAGCCCGCAGCCCGGGATGTGCTCCAACCGCTGCACCAGGCCGGTCGCCTGGCGATCTGCGGCGCTGTCGAGCTGGAGGTCATGCACTCTGCCCGGTCGAAAGGCGACGCGGAACGGATCCGCGACGGGCTGCGAGGCTTTGACTGGCTGCCCACTCCGGACGAAGTCTGGGATCGTGCCGCCGAGGTGCAGGCACAGCTGGTCGGCGCAGGGAACTGGCGGGCCTTGTCGGTGGCGGATCTCGTGATCGCAGCGGTCGCCGAGCGGCACCAGGCCTCAGTCCTGCACTACGACGGTGACTTCGACATGATCGCCGCCGTCACCGGACAGCCCACCCAATGGGTGGTCCCGCCGGGCTCTGCGGACTAGGAGCCTCGTCGAGTATGCCGCGCAGGCAGGTATCGGCCCTAGTTGCGGATTCTGTCTGCGACCCGACGTTCTGGTCGCACGGGCCTGACCTGCCCTGACAAAGGACGAGCGGATCCGCAGCCCTGGGTTGGCGGAGCCGCTCACTGCTCAGGCCGCTTCGAGGACGAAGAAGAGGAAGGCGAAGAAGGCGCTCCGCTCGCCAGCGGCGATGCGGGGCGGGAGGAGGTCGCGTGGTGTGTCCGGGGCGGGCGGGGGTTCACTCACGACGGCGATGCGGAAGCCCGCAGCGGTGAAGGCGTCGGTCATCGCGTGCAGAGGCCTGTTCCAGAACGTCAGGGTCGCCTTCGTACCGGCGAAGTCGAACTCTTCCGAGTACTGCCTCAGCGCGAAGTTGTCCTCTGTCGGGTAATTGAACGCATGGGCGAAGGGATGGTTGACGGACAGGATGAGTCGCCCACCCGGCTTGAGGATCCGCCGGATCTCTGCGAGCGGCGCGGACCAGTCCTCGAGGTAGTGCAGCACGAGTGAGGCGATGACGTCGTCGAACGCGGCGTCCGCGAACGGCAGAGGCTGTCCGAGGTCGGCGACGCGCAGCGGCACGTCGTCGCCGAGCCGTCGTCGTGCCAGCTCGATCATCGCGCGGCTGTCGTCGAACCCGGTCATCACCGCACCTCCGGCCTGCAGGTCCGCGGTGATCGTTCCGGACCCGCACCCCGCATCGAGTATCCGTCGCCCCGTGACGTCGCCGGCCAGGCCGACCAGAGCGGGCCGGTTGTAGTAGGCGTTGAGCAGGCTGTCGACGTTCTCGGCGTCGTAGCTGTCAGCGAAGCCGTCGTAGTGATCCGCGTTCATCGGGTCCCCTCCGTGGGTTCTCGTCCGCATGGCGGTGAACCTATCTGGGCCCGGTCCGGTGAGAGTCTTTGTCCTCCCGGTCCGAACGCGATCTCCAGGCTTCCTGCCCAGCGTCGGCAGTCCAAGCCGAGACGTGCACGGTCCGTTCACGACGGCCGGTCACCCTCCGGGCTGTGCCGATGGCGAGTAGCAGGCGTCCCCGGGACGCTCGGTCATGGCTGTCCGGGTGGTGAGCGGTTCTGCGGTGGTGGTCGGTTTCGGCGCACTACCTGCCGTCTCCCTGACGTGGGCCGCGGCCACGGACGACGTGGGCGTGACGGGTTACGAGGTGCTGCGGGACGGCGCGGTCGTGGCCCGCTCGAGCACGACGTCGTACACCGACGCGGGTCTGGACCCCGAGACCGCGTACGGGTACACGGTGCGGGCGTACGACGCCGCGCGCAACGTCTCGCCACCGTCCGGCCGGGTCGCGGCGACCACCGACGACGGCCCGGTCGAGGCGGCTCGGCAATTCATCCTGGTCGTTGTGTCCGTAGTGTCCGTAACATCACCCGCAGGCTGGCTGGCTGTGGGTGGGACGGCGGCTCAGGGCAGGCGTCCGATCCCACCGGAGCGTGAGGGAGTTCCCATGGGGTTGTTCGGTCGCGGCAAGGCGAAGGACCCGTACGGGCGCGCGGCACTGATCGCCCAGAACGAGGCGATGGTCGCAGAGGCAGGAACCGCCGCGGAGCGGGAGGCGGCAGCCGGACGATGGGCTGACGCTCTCACCTTCAGCGACATCTCGCTGCAAGCCGTCCTTGCGCTGGCGCGGTTCGAGCCCGGAGACCCCAGGCACGTCCACGGGGAGGCCGCCACGTTGTACTTCCACGCGTCGGCCCTCGGCCGCAACGGGCGCGTCGACGAGGCGATCGCCGCGGCCGACCGTGCGGCAGAGCTGTACCGACGGCTGCGGCCTCAGAACCCCGAGAAGTACGACCAGCTGGCCGCCGACGCCGACGGGCGGGCCGAGCGGTGGCGCGCAGTGCTCGCCGGGGGTGCGGTGGATGCGCCTGCGACGGAAGCGCCCGCCGCGGCCGCGCCCGAGGAAGACGTCGCCGACACCTACGACTCCGCCGTCGAGATCCTCGGCGACGTCGCCCTCAGCCTCATAACCGAGCGACCGTTGAGCCCCAAGGAGGCACGCGGGCTGTCGGCGATCGGCATCACCCCGGTGGGTGCGGGTTCCACGCGCGCGAGGCTGGCACGGTTCCACAACACGATCGCGGACCGCTTGAGCGTGGAGGACCCCGACGACGACGGGCGCGTCCAGGGGCTCCGGGTGGACTGGACCGTCCAGGGGCTCCGGGTGCAGGCGCACGACCTCTTCGTCGAGGCCTCCGAGGCGCAGGAGATGGAGATGCGGACCGGCATCGGCGACTACGGGCTGGAATGGGCGCGGACCCTGCTCTTCCTGGCGAAGGGTGAGCGCGAGTCGGCGGACGACGACGACAACACGTACTTGCTCGAGGAGTACTGCGGGTGGCTCGCCGGGGTGCTGGGACAGCTCAGGCCGTACACGATCGTCGACGGTCCGACGGCGGAGCTCGTGCAAGAGGCGGACGCGTTCCTCCAGGAGGTCGGCGACTGGTGAACGGTCAGCTCAGCGGAACGATCGCCGTCCGGCCCTCCCAGGTGCCGTGCTCCGCGAGCGGGCGGAACCGGAACGTCGCGAACTCGTGGTGGAAGTCACGGCGCCGGCGTTCGACCATGGCGTCCGCGTGCCGCCGGTCCGCGGGGACGCCGGAGCGGCCGTGCACCATCCCTTCCATCTCGCGCACTGTGCGCCACACGGAGAACGTGGAGATCGTGTGCGGCGGCCGGAATGCGGCCAGGGCGAGCGTGGTGCCGGGGTGGTCGCGCACCTGACGTTCGACGGGTTTGCCCCAGCGCAGGAACCGGGGCACCTCGAGCAGGCGCATCCGCGCGACGGTCACCGCGACCACCGGTTCGTCCTGGTCCCAGTCGCCCGTCCGGGCGGGCAGTCCGGGCAGGGCCGCCAGCCGGGACCAGCGGCGCAGGTACTCCAGGCGGACGTGCCAGCCGGTCGCCAGGTGGCGGCCGAGGGCGTCGTCGGACAGGAAACGGTCCACCGCATCCTCGTCGCGCCACTGCGCGAAGACCGCTATCCGGCGCAGCTGCAGCCGGTCCGGGGAGACGGTGGGCGCCCCCAGGCGCATGAGCGCCAGGCACTCGGCGTGGTCCAGTCCGGGCGTGGTGGTGCCCGACGGCGCTCGCAGCAGCGCGCGCGCCGTCACGGCGGCCGGCAGCTCGGCGAGGTGAAAGGTGTGGATCATCGGGCGCGCTCCATCTTGTAGTGCAGACGCATCATCCAGGTGCGCCACATCCGCAGCTCGTGGTCGGTGCGGAGCACCCCGTACGGGTCGGTGTACAGGCGGAAGGTCTCGTGGAGCGGGATGCGCACCGCGAAGTCCCGTCCGCCGTCGTGGACGACGACGTACGCGCCGTCCTGCCCGAACCGTCCCGGGGGCGACTCCAGGACGAGACCGCCCCCTTCGCTGACGGCCGGGCGCAGGAACACCTGGACGTTGCCGGACTCGAGCGGGAACGCGACGTGGATGCTCGGCTGCGCGCTGCCGGGGAGGCGGCGCGCCGAGTAGCAGCCGCTGAACACGTACCGGCCCGACGGCCGGAGCGTCCGCAGCCACGCGGCGCCCACCTGCGCGCCGTTCCGATCGCGGATCACGCGGACCCGGCTGTCCATCCCGTGCGCGACGTCGAGCGGGCGCATCGGGAGAGACAGCTGCTCCACCCGGCGGCTGAACAACCGCGCGATCAGCTCACCGGCGGGCCAGAACAGCGGGGACCATCCGGTCCACACCTCCATGTGCCAGGCGGCGGTGTGCTCGTAGAAGTCGCGGATCCGCGGGTCCAGCCGGGAGGCGTCGAACCCGGGACCGTCGAGGAGCGTCATCGTCGGGAGCAGGCCGGGTGCCGGGCCGGCTGACGGGTCCGTGGTCGCCGCGTCGTCGTCGACCGTGCCACCGTGGTGCGCGGCCTCGGCGGCGAGCCAGCCGTCCCCGACCGTGGAGGAGCGACTCACCGGGGCGCGCAACCAGGAGTGGTGCGTGGCGAGGTCGATGGGCCTGCCGAACAGTCGCCAGAACTTCCTGGACCCGAGGTCCAGCAGATGGTTCACGAGAACGCATTCTTGCAGGGAGATCCGCTGTCGAGCTCGCCGGTGGGCGAGTGTTCCGCGGTCGTCGGTTACCGTCGGGGCGTGCTGCTGCCTGATCTGTCGATGCCGGGGGCGGACCTGCCTGTCCGGGCGGTCCTGCCCGCCACCGTCGACGCCGTGCGGTCGCGCGGGACCGCGGTGCTGGTCGCGCCGCCAGGGTCGGGAAAGACGTCGCTGCTGCCGCTCGCGCTCGCAGACGCGCTCGACGGCACGATCATCGTCGCCGAGCCGCGCAGGATGGCGACCCGTGCGGCCGCGAGCCGGCTGGCGATGCTGGTCGGCGAACCGCTCGGGCAGCGGATCGGCTACGCGATGCGCGGTGAACGCAGCGGCGGCAAGGGACTCCGGGTCGAGGTGGTGACGACGGGGCTCCTCGTGCGGCGTCTGCAGCAGGACCCGGAGCTGCCGGGGGTCGCCGCGATAGTGATCGACGAGTGCCACGAGCGGCACCTCGACGCCGATCTGCTGCTCGCGCTCTGCGTCGACATCCGGGCGAACCTCCGGGACGACCTGGCGATCGTCGCGACCTCGGCCACGGCGGACACGGTCCGGCTGAGCCGCGCGCTGGGCACGGACGTCCCGGCGCCCGTGATCACCGCGTCCGCCGCGCTGTTCGACGTGGCGGTCGAGTGGGCCCCGCCACCGGTCCCCGCGCCGCTGCTCCCTGGCGGGCGGGTCGACCCGCGCCTGCTGGACCACGTCGCCGCCGTCGTCCGGCGAGCATTGACCGAGAATCACGGCGACATCCTCGTGTTCGTACCAGGGGAGGCCGAGATCAACGGTGTGGCTCGCCGGCTCGCCGGTGAGAACGTCCTGCCGTTGTTCGGTCGCCAGTCGCGGGCCGAGCAGGACCGCGCGCTGGCGCCGTCCGCCACTCGCCGGATCGTGGTCACGACGTCGGTCGCGGAGAGCTCGCTGACCGTGCCCGGGGTCAGGGTCGTGGTCGACTCGGGGCTTGCCCGGGAGCCGCGGACCGATCAGTCCCGTGGGCTCGGTGCGCTGGTCACCTGCCGGGTCTCGCGGTCGTCGGCCGACCAGCGGGCGGGGCGCGCCGGTCGGGAGGCGCCGGGCCGGGTCTATCGCTGCTGGTCCGCGACCGACCACGGCCGCCTTGACGAACACGCGGCGCCGGAGATCGCGATCGCAGATCTGGCGGCCTTCGCCCTCGACCTCGCGGCGTGGGGTGCGCCTGGTGGTGACGGTCTGACCTTGCTCGACGCGCCGCCGGCGGTGGCGATGACGACGGCCATCAACCTGCTGCGCCGCATCGATGCTGTTGACGACCGCGGCCGGATCACCGAACGGGGCCGGCGGATGATGGCGATCGGGGCGCATCCCCGGCTGGCTCGTGCGTTGCTGGACGGGGCGCCGCGGGTCGGCGTCGACCGGGCACGCGAGGTCGTCGCGATGCTCTCTGACGACTCCGGCCGGGGCTCCGGCGACGATCTGCCGGCCCGCTGGCGGGCCCTTCGCCGTGGCGAGGACCGCGGAGCCACTGCCCGTTGGCGAGAAGAGACAAAGCGCCTCGGCCGAGGCGCGACCGCCGGCGACCGGCCGGGTGGGCCCGCCGGTCGGGAGACGCACGGCGTTCCGGATGATCTCGCGGCGGGGATCGTGGTGGGGCTGGCGTATCCGGACCGGATCGCGCGGGTCCGGGGGACCGACTCGGCGACGTACCAGATGTCGGGTGGTACGGGCGCCGCGCTGGACCCGCAGTCGCAGTTGCGGACCACGACCTGGCTGGCGATCGCGGTCGCCGACCGGGCACCCGGTCGCGCCGACGCCAGGATCCGTTCCGCGGCGCCGATCGACGAGGGGACCGCGCGAGACATCGCGGGCGACCTCGTCTCGACCACCGACCAGATCCGCTGGGACGACGGCCGGATCGTGACGCGACGCGTCGAGGCGCTCGGCGCGATCGTGCTGGGCGATGTTCCGCTGGCCAAGCCCGACCCGCTGCTCGTCCAGGCGGCCGTCCGTGACGGCCTCCGGCGCAGCGGTCTGTCCGTGCTGCGCTGGTCGGAGGCCGCGCTCGCCCTGCGGGAGCGGCTCGCGTTCTGCCACGCCCACCTCGGCGCCCCGTGGCCCGCGGTCGACGACGACGCGCTGCTGGCCGATCTCGACGGATGGCTGGGTACCGAGCTCGGCGCGGTACGCGGCTCGCGCGATCTGGCCCACATCGACGTGGCCTCGGCGCTCCGGCGACTGCTGCCATGGCCCGCAGCGGCCCGGTTCGGCGAGCTCGCGCCGGAACGGCTCCAGGTCCCGTCGGGCTCCGAGGTCCGGCTCGCGTACGACGGCGTCGAGCCGCCGGTCCTCGCGGTGAAGCTGCAGGAGGTGTTCGGCTGGACCGTCACCCCAGCCGTCGCGGACGGTCGGGTCCCCGTCGTCCTGCACCTGCTGTCGCCCGCCCGCCGCCCGGTCGCGATCACGAGCGATCTCGCGTCCTTCTGGAAGCAGGGCTATCCCCAGGTCCGAGCCGACCTGCGAGCCCGCTACCCCCGCCATCCGTGGCCGGAAGATCCGCTGACCGCCGTCCCGACCAGACGAGTAAAACCTCGCCAGTGAACTGCACCGCGGGGCCTTGTCGTGTCTCCGGAGACCGTGCTCAGTGCGTCGTGACGGGGTTCAGGTAGAGCTGCGGGGAGCAGCCCATCTCGCCTCGGTTCAGCAGGATCCGGTCGAAGTCGGAGAACCGGAACGCACGGTTCGCGGACGCTCCCGGGTCCGGCCCGTACGGCGACCTCTCGTCCACGCGGCACCTCCATCCGGTATCGGCTCGACGAGGACATCGCCGCGCCGTGGCCGTTTCTAGCAGGATGACGGCCGTCCGGACAGGAAAGTCGGCGGCCGGTCCCGCCGGGGCGAGGCCGTGCGGACTCGTCCCGGCCCGCCCGAGGTCCGTATTCTCATCGGCATGACCTGGCACAGCGACCGTTCAGACCGACGAGGAGGGGCCGGAGCCCAGGTGTCGGGTGGTGCGCCGCCCGTGACGACGTCCGTCGCTCGGGCGGACGGGCTCGGCACCGCCTCGGCCCTCGGCGACGACTGGGTCCCGGCGCCGGACGGCGTCCGCGAGCGCTCGGCGGCCCGCGTCATCCTGGTCGACGACGCCGGCCGCGTGCTCGTGCTGCGCGGGCACGACGTGAACCAGCCGGAACGCTCCTGGTGGTTCACGGTGGGCGGCGGGATCGACGCGGGGGAGACCCCGGTGCAGGCCGCCCTGCGGGAGACCCGCGAGGAGGTCGGCATCGTGCTGGCGGACGGCGACCTGGTGGGCCCGGTGCTCACGCGCACGGGCATCTTCGACTTCTTCGCGGAGACGTGCCGTCAGCACGAGGTCTTCTACCTCGCGCGGACACCGAACGCTGTCGAGGTGACCGCCGACGGCTGGACCGACGCCGAGCGCGAGCTGCTCGACGAGGTCGCCTGGCTGACGGCGGCACAGCTGCGCGAGCAGCCGCTGGAGGTGTTCCCGCCGGAGCTGCCGGACGTCGTCGACCACCTCTTGGCGGGATGGGACGGCCAGGTGCGGCACCTGGGTGTGCAGATGGACGACTGAACGGAAAATCTCACGACGACCGGCTCCTGAACGCTTGTTGTTCAGGGGCCGGTCGTCATTTTCCGGGGATTTCGCGTAGAGAAATCATCGATTTTCTTCGGGTAATTGTCCGTCGATTGTTCGGCGTCGCTCGCCGGTATCGGCGCTGCCTGGTGCGCGAAAACTTGGGCGCCGAAGGTGTTGCTCTATGCGTTTTCATGGGCGCTCTAAACCCTCGCAATGCGGGATAGGGCAGGCAAGTCCGGCTGAGGATTACTCGATTAGCCGGGTGCACGGCTGAAAAGCCAGGATCTAGCGCGCGCATTTCCAGGAACCTGCATAACGTGATGAGTGCGAGGGGCAACCATCATGGAAGGTTCCAGTCATGGAAAGACTTACCAAGGCGGCGCTGGCGACGGTCGGTGCCGCCGCGCTGCTCGTCGGAGGAGCCGGGACCCTGGCGTTCTGGACCGATGACGGCCTGTCGACCGGGACCGACGTCACGGCCGGCTCGCTGGCCGTGACCGACGGGGTGTGCGGCGAATGGACCCTCGACGGCGGCGGGGCCGTCACCGACGGCATAGTGCCCGGCGACACGATCACCACCAATTGCAGCCTGACCGTCGCTGGCGTCGGTGACCACATCGCGCTGAGCGACATCACGGTGTCCGCGCCCACCTGGGCGGCGGACAACGCGCTGACAGCCGTGCTGGACGTGGGCACCGACAGCGCGACGCTCGACGGCGCGGAGCTCACCCTCCCGCTGACCGAGCCGGTGCCGGTGGCGGCGGCCTCGCCTCTCGTGGTCACCGTCTCGGCGGAGTTCCCGGCGGACTCCGCGAACGACACGCAAGGGCTCATCGCTGCCCTGGAGGACGTGACCGTCCAGGTGACGCAGGCGCACGTCGTCCCGGCGCCCTGACCGCGCCGAGACTCCGGCCAGAACCATGCAGACAGCCGCCCGTCTCGCTGGGCGCGTGCTCGCCGTCGTCGTCATCGTGGTTGCGGGTGCCGCGCTCGTGCTCGGGGTGATCGTGCCCCGGTTCGCCGGTGCGACCCCGTACGTGGTGCTCACCGACTCGATGGAGCCCAGCCTCCCGGCGGGCACCCTCGTCGTATCGCGTCCGGTGGAGCCCGAGCAGATCCGCACCGGCTCGGTGATCACCTACCAGCTCCGCTCCGGCCAGGAGCAGCTCGTCACGCACCGTGTGGTGGGCATCGGCACCACGGTGGGCGGCGAGCGGACGTACGTCACCCAGGGGGACTCGAACGACGTGCCGGACGCGCAGCCCGTGCGCGACGTCCAGGTGCGCGGCGCCGCCTGGTACCGGGTGCCGTACCTCGGTCACGTCGCCGGTGTGTTCACCGGCCAGCGCGCGATGGTCGGCGTCGCGGCCGCGGTGCTGCTCCTCGGTTACGCGGGCTGGCAGGTGGCGCGTGCGATGCGCGAGCGGTCCGCGCGGGCGCGGGCGCGGCCCGCCGTCGTCGGCCCTGGGGTGGCCGACGACGCGGGTGCGTCCAGCGACGAGGTTCTCGCTCCCGGGGCGGACCCGGTCGAACGGGCTGGTCCGATCGACGACGGAGGGGGACGATGAGGCCGGGACGACGGACGGCCCTGGTCGCGGTGCTCGTCGCGGGGTCGGCCGCGCCGGCGCTCCCCGCGTCCGCCGCGGTGCCGGCGGCCACCGACGACCGGCTGGTCCTCAGCGTCGACGGGCGGACATGGTCGCCCGACGTCACGACGCCCCTGTTCGACCCGGGCCTTGTCTGGGTGCCCGGAGACGTCGAGACCGGCACCCTGTACGCGCGCAACGAGTCCGGCGAGGACGCCCGGGCCGCCGCCTCGGTGGTCCTGGCGGACGGTGAGGGTGCGGCGCTCGCCGACGAGCTGCACGTCAGGACGCGGCTGGGGGCGGGTCCGTGGACCGACGGCGTGCGGTCGGCCGTCATCGACCTCGGACCGGGCGAGGTGCTTCCGATCGGGGTCGAGCTGGCGTTCGACCCCGGTGCGACGAGCGCGCCGAAGGTGCGGACCGTCGAGATCGACGTGGTCGTGACGCTCTCGACCGCGGGACTGGGCGGGCCCGGTTCGGACGTCCCAGGTGCCGACGGGCCGGGCGGCCCGGGCAGCCTGCCGCGGACCGGGGTGGACCTGCTGCTGCCGGCAGTGGTGGCGGTGGCCGCCGTCCTGCTCGGGAGCGCGCTCCTGCTGCTCCGGGAGCGCGGTGGACCGCGCGGGCCGCGTGGGCCTCGCGGGCCGCGCGGGCGAAGGCCCGAGCATGGCTGAGCCCGACCGCTCGTCCTCGCAACGCTCCGGCTGGTGGGGCGCCGCCCGGCGGCGTGGGCTCGCCGCGCTCGCGCTGGCCATGCTGCTGCCTGGCGCCGCGGTGGCGTGGGCATGGTGGGGCGGCGCGGGGGCGGTGACCGCGGAGCAGATCACCGCGGGCACCCTGGACCTCACGGTGGGACCGGTGACGGGCGCGGAGCAGCTGGTCGGTCCGGGCGGGTCGTGGACGTACACGGCGCTGGGGCTCACTGGGATGCTGCCGGGGGAGAGCGTCGCCGCCACCGTCGTGCTGCGCAGCTCCGGTACGACGGCCGTCGACGTCTCCGCGTCGGTCACGTCACCGACCGCGGCGCTGGGGCAGAACCTGCTCCTGAGCACGACCACGGGCGGGGCCGCGACGAACACCACGACGAACGGCCTGCGCACGGGGGCCTGCACCGGCACGGTCTCCCGTGCGACGGCGCCGGTGACCACCACGGCGACCTCCGCCCTGAGCGCGGTGCCGGTGGCGTCCGGTGCGACCGTGACACTGTGCGTGGTGCTCGGCCTGAGCGCCGGCGCGCCGTCGTCGGTCCAGGGCGTGTCCAGCACGGCGACGTTCCTGTTCACCGCGAGCCAGGCCGGTGCACCGTGAGGCGGGCGGCGTTCGCGGTCATCGCCGCGTTCGTGCTCCTGCTGGCGGTCATGGTCCCGCGCGGCCCCGCGTGGGCTGCCTGGTCGGACACGGGAACCGTTGCCTCCGACGCGCTGAGCGCCGGGACGATCCCGGTGACCACGGCGAGCTGCGGGACCCTCGGCATCGGATCTGTGACGTTCACCTGGACCGCCGTGACCGGCGCCACGGGCTACGTGGTGCACTACGGCGCCGGCGGCGCCACGACGCAGACCCTGTCCGCGGGGACCACCTCGTTCCAGGCCACCGGAGCCGTCACGAACGGGACGTTCTACGTCGAGGCGCAGCGGCAGTTCGCATCGACGACCTGGACATCGGCGCAGTCGAACTCCCGGACCTACACGGTGGTGGCGCTCGTGCTCGGCGTCTGCGTGTGACCGGGGTGTCCTGACCCGATGGACCGATGACCCGCGCCGGGCCGCATAGAATCGAATGCTGTGACAGCACCGACCATCGGCGTCCTCGCCCTGCAGGGCGACGTCCGCGAACACCTGGCCGCCCTCGAGTCCGTGGGCGCGCGTGCCGTGACCGTGCGCCGTCCGGCCGAGCTGGCCGCCGTCGACGGGCTCGTGCTCCCCGGCGGGGAGTCCACGACCATGGACAAGTTGCTGCGCATCTTCGAGCTGGACGAGCCGCTGCAGGCCCGGATCAAGGAAGGCCTACCGGTGTTCGGCTCGTGCGCGGGGATGATCCTGCTCGCGGACCGCATCCTCGGCGGCACCGAGGACCAGCGCACGCTCGGGGGCATGGACGTGGTAGTGCGGCGCAACGCGTTCGGGCGGCAGGTCGACTCGTTCGAGACCGACCTCGAGTTCGCGGGCATCTCCGACGTCGGGGACGGCGGCCCGGTGCGCACCGCGTTCATCCGCGCCCCTTGGGTCGAGGAGGCCGGGCCCGAGGTCGAGGTGCTGTCCCGCATCCCGGCTGTGGATACGCAGGGCCGTCCTGTGGCGGCCGCCGGTAGGATTGTCGCAGCACGGCAGGGACCACTGCTCGCCACCGCATTCCACCCCGAGATCACGGGGGAAGCGCGGGTGCACGGGCTGTTCGTCAGCATGGTTGCGGGCGGCTGAGCGGTTCCCACCGCGATCTCGAGAGCCATCGATAGCAAGGAGTCAGGTAGAGGCATGTCAGGTCACTCCAAGTGGGCCACGACCAAGCACAAGAAGGCCGCGATCGACGCCAAGCGCGGCAAGCTCTTCGCGAAGCTGATCAAGAACATCGAGGTGGCGGCACGCACGGGCGGCGGCGACCTCGCCGGTAACCCGACGCTGTTCGACGCGGTGCAGAAGGCGAAGAAGTCGTCTGTCCCCAACGACAACATCGACCGCGCGCTGAAGCGTGGTTCGGGCGAGGGCGCCGACGCCGTCGACTACCAGACGATCATGTACGAGGGCTACGGCACGAACGGCATCGCCGTCCTCGTCGAGTGCCTCACGGACAACAAGAACCGCGCGGCCTCCGAGGTGCGCCTGGCGTTCTCCCGCAACGGCGGCAACCTCGCCGACCCGGGATCGGTGTCGTACCTGTTCTCCCGCAAGGGCCTGATCGTGGTGCCGAAGGCCGACGGCGTGGGCGAGGACGAGGTGATGCTCGCCGCGCTCGACGCCGGCGCCGAGGACGTCACCGACCAGGGCGAGGTCATCGAGGTCCTGACCGAGGCGACCGACCTGGTGCCGGTGCGTACGGCCATCCAGGAGGCCGGCATCGAGTACGACTCCGCGGACGTGATCTTCCACCCGTCGATGCAGGTGGAGGTCGACGTCGAGGGCGCTCGCAAGATCATGCGCCTCATCGACTCGCTCGAGGACAGCGACGACGTGCAGAACGTCTACGCGAACTTCGACGCGAGCGACGAGGTCTTGGCGGCCCTCGACGAGGACGACTGACGTTCCCGCTGGTCGAGCCTGTCGGGACCACGCCCTCAGTCGTGAGAATCTGACGCCATGCGCGTCCTAGGAGTCGACCCCGGCCTGACCAGGTGCGGCGTCGGCGTCGTCGACTCCCTGCCCGGGCGGCGGGCCCGGATGGTCGCGGTCGGGGTGATCCGCTCGGACGCGGACCTGTCCACGGACCTGCGCCTGCTGAAGATCGCGGACGGCCTGGACGCCTGGCTGGACGAGCACGTGCCCGACGTCGTCGCGGTCGAGCGGGTCTTCGCGCAGCACAACGTCGGCACGGTGATGGGGACCGCCCAGGCGGCGGGCCTGGCCATGGTGGCCGCGGCCCGCCGGGGCGTGCCCGTCGCGCTGCACACGCCGTCGGAGGTGAAGGCGGCGGTGACCGGTTCGGGGCGCGCCGACAAGGCGCAGGTGACGACCATGATCACACGCATCCTCGACCTCTCCGATGCGCCGAAGCCCGCCGACGCCGCCGACGCGCTGGCGCTCGCGGTCTGCCACCTGTGGCGTCCCGCGGGCGCACTGCAGGGCGGCGACCGGCACGAGCTCACCCCCGCGCAGCGCGCCTGGGCCGCGGCCGAGCAGGCCGCCAAGCAGCGCCCGCGCCGCTGACCCGCCGCCGACCGCAGACTTGGTCGCCGCCACTTTCGGCGACTGCAGACTTCGTTGCGGATCCGGGCCCGGTATCCGCAACAAGATCTGCAGTCGGCATCCGTGGCCGCGACCAAGTCTGCGGTCGCTGGCTGGCGGCGTGGCCTGCTCAGGTGGCATGGTGGCGCTTGTTAGGCTCCTCGCACGGACGTTCGATCGGGTCCCGGCAAGCTCGACCACCAAGAGCCGGGACCCAGACGCAAGGAGGGGGAGCCCGTGATCGCCTCGCTGACGGGGACCGTGGCCCACGTGGGCCTGGACCGTGCGGTGGTCGACGTCGGCGGCGTCGGCTACCTGGTGCACGCCACGCCCACCACCCTGGCCGGGCTGCACGTCGGCGAGACCGCCGGCGTCGCCACGAGCATGGTTGTCCGCGAGGACTCGATGACGTTGTACGGGTTCGGTGACCCCGATGAGCGCGACGTGTTCGAGGCGGTGCAGACGGTGTCCGGCGTCGGGCCGCGCCTGGCGCTCGCGATGCTCGCGGTGCACACCCCCGACGCGCTGCGCCGCGCCGTCGCGGGCGAGGACCTGGCCGCGCTGACCCGCGTGCCGGGCATCGGCAGGAAGGGCGCCCAGCGCCTCGTCCTGGAGCTGGGCGACCGGCTCGGCCCGCCCTCGGGCGTATCCCCGGCAGGGGCCGCGCCGGGGTCGGCCACCGAGGTCAACGTCGCCGACCACTCCGAGCGGGTGGTGGAGGCCCTGGCGGGCCTCGGCTGGCCCGCCAAGCAGGCCGACGACGCCGTGGCGAAGGTGCTCGCGGAGGCGGGGACCGACGCCGTGACGGCCGACGACGTCGCCTCGACTCTGCGCGCCGCGCTGCGGGTGCTGGGCGGACACCGTGGCTGAGGTCTCGACGGGCTCTGCCACCGGGACGGACGGCGCCGGCGGCCGGATAGTCGCCCCGAGCGCCGACGAGATCGAGCGGGCCGCCGAGGCCGCGCTGCGGCCCAAGGGCCTGGACGAGTTCGTAGGGCAGCGGGTCGTGCGCGACCAGCTCTCTCTGGTGCTCCAGGCGGCGATGGCGCGCGGCAACCCGCCCGACCATGTGCTGCTGTCCGGCCCGCCAGGGCTCGGCAAGACGACGCTGGCCATGATCATCGCGGCTGAGCTCGCCTCGCACATGCGGCTCACCAGCGGCCCCGCCATCCAGCACGCGGGCGACCTCGCCGCCGTCCTGTCCTCCCTCGAGGAGGGAGACGTGCTGTTCATCGACGAGATCCACCGCCTGGCCCGTCCCGCCGAGGAGCTGCTGTACGTCGCGATGGAGGACTTCCGGGTCGACGTAGTGGTCGGCAAGGGCGCCGGCGCGTCCGCCATCCCGCTCGCGCTGCCCCGGTTCACCGTCGTCGGCGCCACCACCCGCTCCGGCCTGCTGCCCGCGCCGCTGCGCGACCGCTTCGGGTTCACCGGGCACATGGACTACTACTCGCCCGAGGAGCTGGAGCGCGTGATCCTGCGCTCCGCCGGGCTGCTCGGCGTGCACCTGGACCACGCGGCCGCGCACGAGATCGCCGGCCGCTCGCGCGGCACCCCCCGCATCGCCAACCGGCTCCTGCGCCGCGTCCGCGACTGGGCGCAGGTGCGCGGCGACGGACGGCTCGACCTGCACGCCGCGAAGTCCGCCCTGGAGGTCTACGAGGTCGACCTCATCGGCCTCGACCGCCTCGACCGCGCGGTGCTCACCGCCCTGTGCACCCGGTTCGGCGGCGGACCCGTGGGCCTGTCCACGCTCGCCATGACCGTGGGCGAGGAGGCCGAGACCGTCGAGACCGTCGCCGAGCCCTACCTCGTCCGCGAAGGCCTGGTCGGACGCACCCCGCGCGGCCGTGTCGCGACCCTCTCGGCCTGGGAGCACCTGGGGCTCACGCCGCCCGCGCAGGCGCCGGGGGGCGGTGCTGGATCCGCGGAGCAGGGAACTTTGCTCGACCCCTGACGTTGTTCTTGTGGCGCCCCTGGTGGGCGACCCGAGGATCCGGCCCCGGCACTACACTGGGTTGGATCCTCGTCGTACTTGCGCCACGTGTACGAGAGATACGTGCGCAGCACATCCGACACAGCAATCGAACAGGGACCTCACCGTGGAAATGCTCATTCTCGTCGCGATCCTTCTCGTGGCGATGTTCTTCATGTCCTCCCGCTCCCGCAAGCAGCAGCGCGCGGCGGCGGAGTTCCGAAACAACCTCACGGTCGGAACCAAGGTGATGACCGCGTCCGGCATGATCGGCACCGTCGTCGACGTCGACGACGCGAACGACCAGGTGACCATCGAGTCCTTCCCGGGCAACCCCACCACCTGGCTCCGTGCGGCCATCTCCAAGCAGATCGACGAGCCCGTCGCCGACGACGCGGACGCCGAAGACGCGACCGATGAGTCCGAGGTCACAGAGAACAGCGAAACGGCAAGTACGATCAGCCCCGACGCGAACGACGTTCCCGACGACCTGTCCGGCCTGGACACCGCCAAGCGCGAGTACCGGGAGCAGCAGCGACGGGACGCGGACGCGGACGGCAAGTGACGGCCGCGCCGTCCGGTAACCCCGGGCGGCGCCGAACCCGCGCCGGACGTACCCCCGGCGCGCACACGAGAAGAGACAGACGTTGGCGACTGACACCCGGCGCTCGCGGCCGGTTCGCACGATCGTTCTCCTGACGATCCTGACGATCCTGCTGCCCTTCGGCGCCCTCTTGGCCGGTTGGCAGCTCGACGAAAAGTCGAGCGACAATCCGAACGGCGCGAGCCTGGCCCCCGGCCTGGCGCTCGACCTGCAGGGCGGCACCCAGGTCATCCTGAAGGCAGTCACCTCCGACGGGTCCGAGGTGACCCCGGAGGCGATGGAAGAGGCCATCGGTGTCATCCGGCAGCGGGTGGACGCCAACGGCGTCACCGAGGCCGAGATCGCCGCCCAGGGCAGCAACCAGATAGTGGTCGAGATCCCCGGCGAGGTGGACGACGAGACCATCGCGCTGATCTCGAAGGCCGCGCAGATGAAGTTCCGGCCGGTCCTGACCTACGGCGCCCCGCAGCCGACGCCGACAGCGGAGCCGTCCGCGTCACCCAGTGCCTCCGGCGACGACGCCGCGGCCGACGACGGCGCGGGGGCGACCGTCAAGGAGATCGCGGCGCTCGAGAAGAAGATCACCGCGGAAGCCAAGGACGTCGACCCGACGGACCCGAGCGACCTGGCGCAGATCACGCCGTCGGTCCAGAAGCTCTACGACGAGCTGGACTGCACCGACCCGAAGAACCTCGAGGGCGGTGGCGGCGACCACCCGGACCAGGTGCTCGTCACGTGCGACCAGACCGGCGCGGCCAAGTACATCCTGGGCCCCGTCGAGGTGGACGGCACCAACCTGAGCGGCGCGGCGTCCGGCCTCATGCCGGGCGCGAACGGCACGGTCACGAACACGTGGGGCGTGACCCTCGACTTCAACTCGGAGGGCGCGACGCAGTTCCGCGAGACCACCGAGCGGCTCGTGGCGCTGGAGTCGCCGCGCAACCAGTTCGCCATCGTGCTGGACGGTCTGATCGTCTCGGCGCCGAGCATCAACGAGCCGATCACCAACGGTGAGGCCCAGATCTCCGGCTCCTTCACCCAGGACTCGGCGGCGACGCTGGCCAACCAGCTGAGCTTCGGCTCGCTGCCGCTCACCTTCGAGGTGGAGGGCGAGAACCAGATCTCTGCGACGCTGGGCTCGGAGCAGCTGCAGCGCGGCCTGTTCGCCGGCCTCATCGGCCTGGCGCTGGTGGTCGTGTACTCGATGTTCCAGTACCGCACGCTCGGCCTGCTGACGGTCATGTCGCTCGTCGTGGCCGGTGCCATGACCTACGTCGTGATCGCGCTCCTGAGCTGGGGCATGGGCTACCGCCTCTCCCTGCCGGGTATCGCTGGTCTGATCGTGGCCATCGGCTTCACGGCGGACTCGTTCATCGTGTACTTCGAACGTATCCGGGACGAGCTACGTGACGGCAGGTCGCTGCGGCTCGCGGTCCAGCGCGGCTGGGTGCGTGCCCGCCGCACTGTGCTGGCCGCCAAGTCCGTGAACCTGCTCTCGGCCGTGATCCTGTACTTCATGACGGTCGGCGGCGTGCGCGGCTTCGCGTTCACCCTGGGCCTGACCACGATCATCGACATCATGGTGGTCTTCTGGTTCACGCACCCGGTCATGGAGCTGATCGCGAAGATCCCGTTCTTCCGGGACGGCCACAAGTGGTCGGGTCTCTCGGCCGACCGTCTCGACCTGAACAGCGGCCCGCGGTACCGCGGGGCCGGCCAGTTCTCCGGCCCGAAGCAGCCCGCGGCGGACGCTCCCGACCTCGGCGCGCCGAGCGAGGAGCGCGAGCTGGTCACGGCGCAGTCGGTCACGCCGGTGCCACGCACGGCCGAGGACGGCCGAAGGATGACTATCGCGGAGCGGCGTGCCGCCGAGCGCAAGGCTGCCGCCGAAGCGGCTCAGAACGAGGAGAAGCACTGATGGCCGGCAGCTTCGCTCATTGGGGCAACGACCTCTATACCGGGCGCAGGTCCTACCCGATCATCCAGCGGAAGAGCCTCTGGTTCTCGATCGTCGGCCTCTTCTCGGTCGCCTCGATCCTCGTGCTGGTGTTCCAGGGCCTGAACCTGGGCATCGACTTCCGCGGCGGCTCCGAGTTCACCGTCTCGGGCGTGGCCAGCACGGACGAGGACATCGCCCTCGACACCGTCGCGGAGGTCGCCCCGGGCGAGGAGCCGCACGTCACCCAGCTCGGCTCCGACTCGGTCCGCGTGCAGGTCTCGCAGCTCGACAACGACGAGACGGGCCGGCTCCAGGACGCCCTGGCGCAGGCGTACGGGGTGGATCCGTCAGAGGTCACGTCGAACTTCATCGGCCCCACCTGGGGTGAGTCCGTGAGCATGCGGGCCCTGTGGGGCACCGTCGCGTTCGTGATCGCGGCGGCGATCTTCATGGCGCTGTACTTCCGCGCGTGGCGCATGTCGGTGGCCGCCATCGTGGCGATGCTCATCGACGTGCTGGTCTCGGCCGGCGTGTACGCGGTGATCGGCTGGGAGGTCACGCCGTCGACGATCATCGGCTTCCTGACCATCCTGGGCTTCTCGCTCTACGACAAGATGGTCGTCTTCGACAAGGTGCGCGAGAACACGGTCTCCGTGACCGAGCAGTCCCGCAGCACCTACGCCGAGCGGGCCAACCTCGCGGTGAACCAGACCCTGGTCCGGTCCATCAACACCTCCGTGGTGGCGCTGCTGCCGGTCGCGGGCATCCTCTTCGTGGGTGGCTTCCTCCTCGGGGCGGGCACGCTGAACGACATCTCGCTGTCGCTGTTCGTCGGCATCGCGGTGGGTGCGACGTCGTCGATCTTCCTGGCCACACCGCTGGACGTGGCGCTGCGCGAGCGTGAGCCCAAGATCGCCGCGCACACCAAGAAGGTCATGGACCTGCGCGCGGGCCTCGTGGCCGAGGGCGCCGACGAGGGTATGCTCGCCGCCGCCGCGTCGGGTTCCGCCCAGCTCGTCCCCGGGCACCACCAGGGACACACCGCCCAGCCCAAGCGACGCCGGTAGGCTCCGCTTCGTGGCAGACGACATGACCGCCGTCGCCCTCTCCGGCCTTGCGCCGGAGAGGGCGACGCGCATTCGCGACCTGATCTCAGACGTACCGGACTTCCCCTCGCCGGGAATCCTCTTCAAGGACATCACGCCCCTCCTGGCCGACGCCGAGGGGCTGGCCGACGTCGTGGAGGCGTTCACCCGCCTGGCGCTGGCCGACGGCGTAGATGTAGTGGCCGGTATGGAGGCCCGCGGCTTCCTGCTCGGCACGCCGGTGGCCCACGCGCTCGGCCTGGGGTTCCTGCCCCTGCGGAAGGCGGGCAAGCTCCCGCCGCCTACGCACCAGGTGTCGTACGACCTGGAGTACGGCTCGGCGTCGATCGAGCTGCGCTCGGGAACACTCACCCCCGGTGCGCGTGTTCTCATCATTGACGACGTCCTCGCCACGGGCGGTACCGCGGCGGCCGCAGCAGAGCTGGTGGAGCAGTGCGGAGGAGTGGTCGCCGGGCTCGCGTTCCTGCTCGAGCTGGAGGCGCTCCACGGACGTGACAGGCTCCAGGGCCACAACGTCGATACTCTCCTGCGAGTGGACACGACGTCCGGTGAGTGAGCCGATCGGACGGGGAATAGAGGTCCAGGGATAGACTGGCGATTCCGGGTCTCACCCGGGTAAGGAGGCGCGTACATGGCGGAGAACACGGTGTCACGCGCTCCTGTGCCCGAGAAGAACCCGACCACCCCGCCCGGTGGCAACAGGATGCGCAACCGGCTCGTGCGCCTCGGCGTGCGCAGCGTGGGCGGGGGTACCCCCGCGGCGATCGAGCCGCTCCTGCAGGCGATCCGCAGCAACCACCCCAAGGCCGACGTCGCGCTGATCGAGCGCGCGTACGTCGTCGCGGAGAAGGCCCACCGCGGGCAGATGCGCAAGAGCGGCGACCCGTACATCACGCACCCCGTCGCCGTCTCCACGATCCTCGCGGAGCTCGGCTTCGAGGGCACCACGATCGCGGCCGCGCTGCTGCACGACACGGTGGAGGACACCGACTACTCGCTGGACACGCTGCGCGGCGAGTTCGGCGACGACGTCGCGCTGCTCGTGGACGGCGTGACCAAGCTCGACAAGGTGAAGTACGGCGACGCGGCGCAGGCCGAGACCGTGCGCAAGATGGTCGTGGCCATGGCCAAGGACATCCGCGTGCTGGTCATCAAGCTGGCCGACCGCCTGCACAACGCCCGCACCTGGAAGTACGTGCCGTCCAAGTCGGCGGAGCGCAAGGCGCGCGAGACCGTCGAGATCTACGCGCCGCTGGCCCACCGACTGGGCATGAACACGATCAAGTGGGAGCTGGAGGACCTCTCCTTCCAGACCCTGTACCCCAAGGTGTACGACGAGATCGTGCACCTCGTGGCCGAGCGGGCCCCCGCGCGCGAGGAGTACCTCGGCGTGGTGAAGGGCCAGATCGAGTCGGACCTGCGCAGCGCGAAGATCAAGGCCACGGTGACCGGCCGGCCGAAGCACTACTACTCGATCTACCAGAAGATGATCGTGCGCGGTCACGACTTCGCGGAGATCTACGACCTCGTCGGCACGCGCGTCCTCGTGGACACCGTGCGCGACTGCTATGCGGCGCTCGGCGCCATGCACGCGCGGTGGAACCCGGTCCCCGGCCGGTTCAAGGACTACATCGCGATGCCGAAGTTCAACATGTACCAGTCGCTGCACACGACGGTGATCGGCCCGGGCGGCAAGCCCGTGGAGATCCAGATCCGTACGCACGACATGCACCGGCGGGCCGAGTACGGCGTCGCGGCGCACTGGAAGTACAAGGAGAAGACACCGGCCGGCGGCGCAGGCGGGAACGACCCGAAGAACCAGGACATGGCCTGGCTGCGCCAGCTCGTGGACTGGCAGCGCGAGACGGCCGACCCGGCGGAGTTCCTTGACTCGCTGCGGTTCGAGATCGGTGGCGACGAGGTCTACGTCTTCACGCCGAAGGGCATGGCGATGGCGCTGCCGGGCGGCGCGACGCCGGTCGACTTCGCCTACGCCGTGCACACCGAGGTGGGCCACCGCACCATGGGCGCCCGCGTGAACGGCCGCCTGGTGCCGCTGGACTCGCCGCTGGAGAACGGCGACGTCGTCGACATCCTCACGTCGAAGTCCGAGACGGCGGGGCCGAGCCGCGACTGGCTCGGGTTCGTGAAGTCGCCGCGCGCGCGCAACAAGATCCGGCAGTGGTTCACCAAGGAGCGTCGCGAGGAAGCCGTCGAGACCGGCAAGGACGCGATAGCGAAGTCGATGCGGAAGCAGGGCCTGCCGATCCAGCGGCTCATGTCGCACGAGACCCTCCTCGGGGTCGCGGACGAGATGAACTACCAGGACGTGACCGGCCTGTATGCGGCCGTCGGCGAGGGGCAGATCTCCTCAGCCCACGTGGTGGAGAAGCTCGTCAAGGCGCTCGGTGGCGCGGACGGCGCGGAGGAGGACGTCGCCGAGGCCGCCAGGCCCGGTGGGCTCACCGCCCGGCGGGTGCGCTCGGGCGACCCGGGCGTCAAGCTCAAGGGCTCCGACTCCGCGGACGTGTGGGTCAAGCTCGCCAAGTGCTGCACCCCGGTGCCGGGCGACGACATCGTCGGCTTCGTGACCCGCGGCCAGGGCGTCAGCGTGCACCGCACGGACTGCGTGAACCTGGACGGGCTGCGCAAGCAGCCGGAGCGCCTGGTCGACGTGGAGTGGACGCAGGGCGCGAACACGATGTTCCTGGTCCAGATCCAGGTCGAGGCGCTCGACCGGTCGCGCCTCCTGTCGGACGTCACGCGAGTGCTGTCCGAGAACCACGTCAACATCCTCTCGGCGTTCGTCTCGACGTCGGACGACCGGCTGGCGGTCTCCCGGTTCATCTTCGAGATGGCCGAGCCCGCGCACCTGGCGACCGTCCTCGCGGCGGTCCGGAAGGTCGAGGGCGTGTTCGACGTGCACCGCATCACCGGCACCAAGCCGGTCGAGCGGCCGCAGCTGCCGGTCTGACCCCTCTGGCTGTGGGCGCGATCGTCGTGACTTCGCGTCCGCCTGAGACGCAAACTATCGCGCCCACAGCGAAGGGGATCACGGCGCGGGAGTGGTCCCCGGCGCCCCCGGGAGCAGCTCGGCGAGGTCGAAGCTGACCGGCTCCTCCAGCTGCTCGTACGTGCAGGACGCCGGCTCGCGGTCCGGGCGCCAGCGCTTGAACTGGGACGTGTGGCGGAACCGGGAGCCCTCCATGTGGTCGTAGCCGACCTCCAGCACGCGCTCCGGCCGCAGGGGCGTGAACGACAGGTCCTTGCCCGAGCTCCAGCGCGACTGCGCGCCCGGCAGCCGGTCCCCGGCCTCGGCGTTCGCCGGGTCCGTCCACCCGTGCCAGGGATGCTCGTCCGCTGCGGGCGTGCCGGGCTCGACGACGAGGGGCGCCAGCTCCGCGACGAGCTCCGCGCGCCGGGCCGCCGAGAACGACGCCGCGACGCCGACGAACTGCAGCCGCGGCCCGTCGTCGGACTCGTCCCACAGGCCCAGCAGGAGCGAGCCCAGCAGCGGCTCCTCGGGCGTCGACGTCTTGTGCAGCCGGTAGCCCGCCAGCACGACGTCGGCCGTCCGGGTGTGCTTGATCTTCAGCATGGCGCGCTTGTTGGGCGCGTAGACGCCGTCCGCGGGCTTGGCGACGACGCCGTCCAGGCCCGCGCCCTCGAACGAGCCGAACCACTCGGTCGCCACGGCGGCGTCCAGGGTGCGGGGCGTCGCGAACACGAGCGGGCCCTTCAGCCCGAGCCCGTCCAGCGCCTCGAGCCGCTCGGTCAGCGGCCGGTCCATGAGCGATTCGTCGCCCAGGGCCAGGACGTCGAACACGACGAGCGCGGCCGGGGTGGTCTCGGCGAGCATGTTCACGCGGGACGCCGCCGGGTGGATGCGCTGGGACAGCAGCTCGAAGTTCAGGTGCGCCGCGCCCGCCGTCGGGCCCTCGGGGGTCTGGGCGATGACGATCTCGCCGTCGACCACGCACCGCTCCGGGAGCGCCTCGCGGACCGCGGCGACGACGTCCGGGAAGTAGCGGTCCATCGGCTTCGCGTTGCGGGAGTCGATCTGCACGTCGTCGCCGTCGCGGTACACGATGGCGCGGAAGCCGTCCCACTTGGGCTCGTAGACGTAGGCGGGGCCGGCGTCGTCGCCGGCGGGCTGGGCGGGCACCGACGCCACGCTCTTGGCGAGCATCGGCCGGACCGGGGGCTGCACGGGCAGGTTGAGTGTGGTCACGGAACGAGCCTGCCTCAGCGCGGCACGTAATGCAGGTAGACGCACCCGTCCGCGAACGTCCGGGAGTCCACGAGGCGCAGGCTGAGCCGTGTGTCAGGGGGCAGGGCCGGCAGGCCGCCGCCCACGACCTCGGGATAGACGAAGAAGGTGAAGTCGTCGACGAGCCCGTGCCGGATGGGTGCGGCGGCCACCGTGGGCCCGCCCACGGAGACGCCGCCGGCCGCACAGTCGGCGATCCGCCGCAGCTCGCCGAGCTGCAGGTCACGCACGAGCCTGGTCCGCGCCGACGTGATGGCCTCCTCGGGCAGGGACGACGACGCGACGACCTTCTCGACCCCCTGCCAGATCTCCGCGTACCGCGTCATGTTCGGGTTCGGGTCGGCGCCCGGATCGTGGGTCTCCCAGTAGACCATCGTCTCGTACATGCGCCGCCCGTGGACGTACACGGCGACGTCCGACTCGAGCTCGTTGATGAACGCGAGCACCTCGTCGGTGGGCACTATCCAGTCGAACTTCCCGTCGGCGTCGACGGTGTACCCGTCGGCGGACATGTTCGCGAAGTACCGCAGGGTTCCCATGTACGGTCCGACGCCGCAGCGGGGCGGAACTCATCGGTCCGCGGCCCCACTGCCCCTGGATCAGTCGCCTGCGGCGTCCTTCGACCTGTCCCGGTCCTTGTCCCGGCTGGGCTGGACCCGCTTGGGCTCGCCCGGCATCTTCGGGTACTCCGGCGGATAGGGCAGGTCCTCGAGCCCGTCGGCCTCGTCGCGGGCGGCCAGGTCGAGGGCGGCGTCCAGCGAGCAGTCCAGGGCGGGGTCGCGGTCGGCGCGCAGCGCGGCGAACAGGTCGCCCCGCTCGGCGAACCGGTCCGCCGCGGTCAGGACGTCGAAGTCGTCGGGGTGCACGTCGGCGACCTCGTCCCACTCCAGCGGCATCGACACAGTGGCCTTCCCGTTGGCGCGGATCGAGTACGCGGAGGCGATGGTGCGGTCCCGGGCCATCTGGTTGTAGTCCACGAAGATGGCCTCGCCGCGCTCCTCCTTCCACCACCGCGTCGTGACCTTGCCGGGCAGGCGGCGTTCCAGCTCGCGCCCGATGGCGATGGTCGCCCGCCGTCCCTCGGTGAACGTCCACCGGGGCTCCAGCGGCACGAAGACGTGCAGCCCCCTGCCGCCGGAGGTCTTCGGGTACCCGGTCAGGTTCAGCTCGCCGAGCAGCTCCCGCAGGTGCGGGGCGACTACGGCGGCCTCGTCGAAGCTGGTGCCGGGCTGGGGGTCCAGGTCGATGCGCAGCTGGTCGACCGCCTCGACGTCGTCCCGCCGCACCGGCCACGGGTGGAAGGTGAGCGTGCCCATGTTGGCGGCCCAGGCCACGACGGCGGGCTCGGTGGGGCAGACCTCGTCCGCCGTCCGGCCGGACGGGAAGGCGATGGTCGCGGTCTCGACGTAGTCCGGCGCGCCCTTCGGGATGCGCTTCTGGTAGAAACCGTCACCCTTCGGGTCGTCCGGCTTCGGCATGCGCGTCGCGAGGTGCGCGCCCTCGTGCCAGCCCTTGGGCCAGCGCTCCAGCGTGGTGGGGCGGTGCAGCAGGGCGCCGGTGATGCCGTCCGAGACGGCGACGAAGTACTCGACGACCTGCAGCTTGGTGATTCCACGGGGGAAGACGACGCGGTCCGGGCTCGTCACGCGCACCGTGCGACCTGCGACGTCGAGCTCCACCGCTGGTGTCTTGGATCCGGCCATGCCCCGAACCTAGCCGTTCAGCCGTTCCAGCGCTGCCGCGAACGCCCGGTGCGCCGCGGGACGGCCGATCACGCGGACGCGCTGGTCGAGCACGCGCCGCGCGTGCCGCAGGTCCACGCCACGCCCGGACAGGGCGACGAGGACCGGCACGGCCGCCTCCAGCGGCGCGGTGCACGCGACGTCGACAGCGGTGCGGGCGAGCCGCGTCACGGGGACGCCCGCGAGGCGGACGGTGTCCCGCGCGAGCCCCCGTGCGCGCCGCGCGACCTGCCCGGGGCGCGGGACGGGCCGGTGGGTGTCGGGGGAGTAGGCCAGCTCGATCGGCGCGCCCACGGGCCAGGCCGGGGCGACGACGCCGTCGTGCAGGCCGGTATGCACCCACGCGGCGGTGGAGGCGGCCAGGACACAGCGCGCGGGCACCTCGTGCGCGAGCGCCAGGGCACGGTGCCGGGGCCCGACGACGACTCCGACGCCGACCGCCGCGCCGTCGTGCAGCTCGACCAGGGCACCCCGACGCCGCAGGTCGGACCACGCCACCGGACCGCCGACGTGCGCGGGGGTGACCACGAGCGGCGCCGCCGTCGGCCCCGGGTCGAGGAGCGCGGCGAGGGAGGTGCACTGGGACGGCATGCGCAGAACCTACGTGCAGCGGGCCCGGTCGCGCAGTGCGCGACCGGGCCCGCTGTGGACAAGCGGTCCGAGGTCAGCCGCGGGAGTCCTCCGCGGCCTTGACGACCTGCTCGAGCCACGAGCGGCGGGCCGCGACGGCGGCCTCCAGCTCGGAGACCTTGCGCTTGTCGCCCTTGGCCTGGGCCTTCGCGAGGTCCTCCTCGAGGCCGGCGATAGCGGCCTCGAGCTGCGCCGCCGCGCCCTCGGCGCGCGCACGCGTCTCGGGGTTGCTGCGCTTCCACTGGGCCTGGTCGGCGTCGCGGATCGCGGTCTCGACCGCGCGCAGGCGGCCCTCGATGCGCTGGATGTCGCCGCGCGGGACCTTGCCGGCCTCCTCCCAGCGCTCCTGGACGTTGCGCAGCACGGCCTTGGCCTTGTTCAGGTCCTTGACCGGCAGCAGCGCCTCCGCCTCCTCCAGCAGGACCTCCTTGACCTTCAGGTTCTCGCCGTACTCCGCGTCGATGACGGCGTTCTCGGCGTCCCTGGCCTGGAAGAACCGGTCCTGCGCGGCCCGGAACCGGGCCCACAGGGCGTCGTCGTCCTTGCGGGACGCACGGCCCGCAGCCTTCCAGCGCGTCATGAGGTCGCGGTACGCACCCGCGGTGTAACCCCAGTCGGTGCTGGTCGACAGCGACTCCGCCTCGGAGACCAGCTTCTCCTTCTCGACCTTGGCGGCGTTGTTGCGCTGCTCGAGGTCGGCGAAGAAGTGCCGGCGCTCGCGGTCGAACGCGGTGCGGGCGTGGCTGAACCGCTTCCAGAGCGACTCCTCCGACGGCCGGTCGATACGCGGCCCGGAGCGCTGAGCGTCCTTCCAGCGGTCCAGGAGCGACCGCAGCTCCTCGCCCGCGGGGCGCCACTGCATCTTGCTCGGGTCGGTCGCCGCGATCTTCTCGGCGGCCTCCACGATCGCGGTGCGGGACGCGACGGCCTCGGCCTTGGCCGCGGACCGTGCCTCCTCGAGTGCGGCCCGCCGCTCCGCGGCGCGGCCACGCAGCGCCTCGACCCGGGTCCGGAGGCCGTCCAGGTCGCCGACGGCGGCCGGCTCGGCCGTCTCCTCGCCCAGCTTCTGGAGCGTCTGGTCGATCTCGCGCACCGCCAGGTCCGCGCTCTCCAGACGGGCCTCGAACAGGCCGACCTTCGCGCTCAGGTCGAGGTACCGGCGCACGTAGAGGGCGAGTGCCTCCTCGGTGGTGACGCCGGGGAACTGGCCCACGACGCGCTCGCCCGCGGACTCGCGCACGTACACGTTGCCCTCGTCGTCGACGCGGCCGAACTTCTCCGCCTCGGCGTGCGCCACGGCGTCGGCCGCAGCGGGCACCACCGGGGTGGGCGCCGTGACCGGAGCAGCGGACTGCGCCACGGGAGCCGACGGCGTGCCCGGCTTGGGCGGACGCGGCCTCGCGAGCGCGGCCGGCGACGGGATCGCCGACGGCTTGGGCGTTGCGGGCTTCGGAGCAGGAGTTGAGACCGGTGCGGGGGTCTCCTCGGCTGGAGCCTCCTCGGTGGGGGCTTCGGCGGCGGGAGCCTCTTCGACGGGAGCAGCGGCCTCGGCGACTGGGGCTTCCTCGGCGGGGATCTCGGCGGCGGGAGCCTCCTCGGCGGCAGCCTCCTCCGTCGGGGCCTCCGCCGGAGCTTCCTGTGCGGGAACCTCGGCCTCGGCAGCCGGAGCCTCAGCGGGAGCAGCTGCCTCGGCGGCCGGCGCTTCCTCGGCCGGGGCCTCGGCGGCGGGAGCTTCCTCTGCCGGAGCTTCCGGCGTGGGAACCTCGGCCTCAGCGGCCGGTGCCTCCTCAGCGAGAGCCTCCTGCGCCGGTGCCTCCTCGACAGGCGCCTCTTCCGCGGGAGCCTCCTCGGCGGGAACCTCGGCCTCGGCCACGGGGGCCTCATCGACGGCCGGGGCCTCCGCTGGGACCTCGGGGGTCACCTCTGCGGCGTCCGCCGGGACGTCCGCTGCCGCGTCCGTCTCGACGACTGCCTCAGCCGCCTCGCTCACCGCCTCGGCGGGAGCCTCGGCTGCGGTCGGAGTCTCGGCCACGGGCTCGGCGGGCGCGTCCTGCTGGACGGGCTCTGTCGAGCGAGAAGTGGGTTCGCTCACTGGGTCTCAACTCCTTCGATGGTGACCGGGGTGGCGGGCGCACCGTCTGATGCGCCGCCCTCCACCCCCGCGTCAGCGACTGCTTGGACAAAGTCCAGGCCGGATGTGATCGTGCCGAAGACCGTGTACCCGCCGGCAGAGTCGGAGGGGATGGTCGATTCCTCGTAGACGAGGAAGAACTGGGAGCCCATGGACTCGGGGTCGTCGCCGCGGCGCGCCATCGCGACCGTGCCGGCGGGGTAGACGTCGTCCTCCGGGGCGTTCTCGACGGGGCCGAAGTAGTAGCCCGGGCTGCCGGAGCCGGTGAACGTCGGGTCGCCGCACTGGAGCACGAAGATGCCCTGCGTGGTGAGCCGGTGGCAGCCGGTGCCGTCGAAGTAGCCGCCCTGGGCGAGCGTGACGAAGCTGGCGACGGCCTGCGGTGCGGCCGCGCCGTCGAGCTCGAGCACGATGTCGGCGGTCGTGTCGCCCGAGCATGCCTGCAGCGTGACGGTCCAGGTGCGGTCCTCGGCCACCGAGGGCTCGGCGAGCTCGTAGGTGTCCCGAGCCGCCTCGACACCGGCGGGGCAGGCGGCGTCGGGCCCATCGCTGTTGACCAGGGCGGCGACCGCGAAGGCGCCTACGAGCGCGAGCACCGTGAACAGGGCGACGAGGGTCCAGACGCGCTGTTTGCGGGCACGCCTCGCTGCCTGTCGCTGCGCCTGCTTCTGGGCCTGCTTGACCTGCTGCGCGCGCTGCCGCTGTCTGGTGGACGCCACCGCGTTCCCTTCTCCGTGGTCTCTTGTGCTCGCCTCGACCCGGGGAACGGTCACTGGACCGATTCACCTGCCGGATCCGGGGCGAATCACCCCGTGCGGGGACAGTGTAGGCATCGGAGGCCAGGTGACACTGCCTGAGAACACCGGCCGACGGGTGAAGAAGGGGTCTGCCTGCGGGATCGTCTGCCGTTAACGTGGGCCGCGTGGAGCTCCGTGTAGTGGTCGCACCAGTGTTCGGTACCAACTGCTGCGTCGTGTCCTCCGGTACCGACTGCGTCGTCGTGGACGCGGGCGCGGGAGTGGCCGACGCCGTCGGGCAGCTGATCGACGACGCGGGCCTCACCCCGCGCGCCGTCCTCGCCACGCACGGCCATGCCGACCACACGTGGGACGCGGGAGCCCTGTGCGCGCGGTACGGGATCCCGATGCGGCTGCACGAGGCCGACGCCTACCGCCTGGCCGACCCGTTCGGCATCCTCAGCCCCGCCCTGGAGACCGCGCTCGGGCTGCACCGCGAGGACTACCGGGCACCCGCCGTCGTCGAGCCGTTCGCGACGCCCGGCGGGTCCGCCGTGCTGACGTTCGGCGAGGTCACGCTGCGCGCCCTGCACGCGCCCGGCCACACCGAGGGCTCCACCCTCTACCGGCTCGACGACGACGTGGTCCTCACCGGCGACGTCCTGTTCGCCGGCTCCGTGGGCCGGACCGACCTGCACGGCGGCTCGGGCCAGGTGATGGCCGAGACGCTGCGCGACGTGGTGAGCGGCCTGGACCCGGCGCTCGCCGTCGTTCCCGGGCACGGCCCCACCAGCACCATGGGGCACGAGCTGGCGACGAACCCCTTCCTCGCCGCGGGCCGCGCGTGAGGGCGTAGGCCGACCGGCGCGGCGGGATGGCCCGGACGACTGTTCGCGCTCTCCTGGGCCAACAGCGACGGCCGGAGGTTGGGCACGCGGGGAATCGCCATGAACCAGGCCGGCGACTACGTCTGCCGGACACGATTCACCTCCGCCTGCACGGTGTACAACGGCTTCGTCACCATCACTCAGCCGTAGGATGTGGCGCACTGCGGCGAGCCGCTAGTGCGTGGCTCTACCGCCGTCGTACGCGGGCACGGTCCGTCCCACTGCCGTGGCGCACGAGTTGGAGACCGATCCCTTCTCACGGGAGGCGCCTATGAGGGCGTACCTCGACCAGCGTGCCGGCATGGCCGACGACGGCTGGTCGGCCGCTTGGACGTTCGACGTCGAGCACTGGGGAACGTGCGGGCAGGGGCCGGACGACGACGCGGCGCTGGCCGATCTCGCCGCGCGGTGCGAGCTCGACGCCGGCGGTTCCGATACTGCCGCACTCGAGGTCGTGGAGCGTGTGGACCGGGCGCGCACCGGGGACGAGACGGTGTTCGACCGGGACCGCGTTCCGGCGTCGGAGGCGGAGCGGGAGGCGACGCTCGCGATCCTGGAACGCATGCGGGCCAGGACTCTCGCGCTGGTGCGTGACGCGCCGCCCAGCGTGCTGGCGTACCGCGACACAGAACGGGTGCTCCCGTCCTACGCCTGGTGGCACACGGTGGGGCAGCTCGCGTTGCACATCGCCGACACCGAGTCGCGCTACTACCTGCCGCTGCTCGGGCTGCCCGCGCGCGAGCGGGCGAGCGACCTGGTGACCGAGCTCGAGGAGTCCGGCGCGCACGTGCGCCGCGTCGTGGCCCGGATGGCGCCGGACCTGGCCGCGTCGTCGGACCGGCACGGGAGCTGGACCACCGTGAAGGTGCTGCGGCGCCTGGCGTGGCACGAGCGCGGGGAGCTGGACGTGCTCGCCCGGCTGGTCGAGCAGGCGGCTGTGGAAAAGCTGGGCTGACCGGTCCGTGCTCATGGGAAGATCTGTGGCATGGCAAAGCCCACTCCTCTCTCCGGTTTCCCCGAATGGCTCCCTGACGGTCGCATCGTCGAGCAGCACGTGCTCGACACCCTGCGCCACACCTTCGAGCTGCACGGGTTCGCCGGGATCGAGACGCGGGCCGTGGAGCCGCTGGACCAGCTGCTCCGCAAGGGGGAGACCTCCAAGGAGGTCTACGTGCTGTCGCGCCTCCAGGAGGAGGGCGGCACGGCCCGCGCGAGCTCCGAGAAGCAGCTGGGCCTGCACTTCGACCTGACCGTGCCGTTCGCGCGCTATGTGCTGGAGAACGCCGGCAAGCTTGCGTTCCCCCTGAAGCGCTACCAGATCCAGAAGGTCTGGCGCGGCGAGCGCCCGCAGGAGGGCCGCTTCCGCGAGTTCATCCAGGCCGACATCGACGTCGTCGGCGCGGGCGAGCTGCCGTACCACTTCGAGGTCGAGGCCCCGCTGGTCATGGCCGAGGCGCTCGGCGCGCTGAGCAAGATCGGCCTCCCGCCGGTCCGGATCCTGGTGAACAACCGCAGGGTCGCCGAGGGCTTCTACCGCGGTATCGGCCTGGACGACGTCGAGGGCGTGCTGCGCCAGATCGACAAGCTCGACAAGATCGGCCCGGACAAGGTGTCCGAGCTGCTCGTCACCGAGTGCGGCGCCACCGACGACCAGGCCAAGGCGTGCCTGGCGCTCGCGTCCATCTCGGGGTCCGACGTCGGCGTGATCGCCGAGGTGCGGGCGCTGGCCGAGTCCCACGGCGCGGTGACGGAGCTGCTGGAGACTGGTCTGGCCGAGCTGGAGGCGCTGATCGCTGCCGCTTCCGAGCGCGCTCCGGGTGTGGTGGTGGCGGACCTGAAGATCGCGCGCGGCCTCGACTACTACACGGGCTCGGTCTACGAGACGGTGCTGGTGGGGCACGAGCAGCTCGGCTCGGTCTGCTCGGGAGGCCGGTACGACACGCTCGCCTCCGACGGCAAGAACACCTACCCGGGTGTCGGGCTGTCGATCGGCGTGTCCCGCCTGGTCTCGCGGCTGCTGTCCGCGGAGCTGGTGCAGGCGACCCGGCCGGTGCCGTCCGCCGTGCTGGTGGCGGTGTCGTCCGAGGAGGAGCGTGCGGCGTCCGACGCGGTGGCCACGGCCCTGCGGGCCCGCGACATCCCGGTCGAGGTGGCGCCGAGTGCCGCGCGGTTCGGCAAGCAGATCAAGTACGCCGACCGGCGCGGTATCCCGTTCGTGTGGTTCCCGGGATCCGCGGGTGAGGACGGCGCGGTCGGTGCCGACCAGGTCAAGGACATCCGCTCGGGCGACCAGGTCGACGCCGACGCCGCGACGTGGGAGCCGCCGGCGGAGGACCGCTGGCCGCGGGTGGTCCCGAAGGCTTGACGCCTGTCGTTCGCCTCGTCAGAGTTACGCCCCGGACGCATGACCTGCGTCACGATCGTGCGCCCAGGGCTCTCCCGTTGTACCTCCCCACGGACTACGCCGCGTGAACTTGCTCCTCGATGAGCTGGCGCAGCCACTTGGACACGCTGACACCTTCTGCCTTGGCGCGTTCCTTGACCAGGTCCCTAATTTCGCGCGGCAACGTCACCGTGACCGTTGGGGAGTGTGATCCGTCCTTGGACAAGGAGACTCCACCTCGGGACAGGCCGCGTGTGCGAGTGGCCTCGGCGTCCCGCTCGGCGTCGGCTTCGGTGTATCGCTTCCCGTCAATCCGAACATCGACCTTGTCGAGGTCGACATCTTCCAGGGTGTCCTTGTCGGGTGTGAACCGGTAGCGGCTGGTGTCGATCTTGCTCATGGTTCTCACTTCCTCAGTGCGGTCGGCTCGCCAGCGTCCGCCAGGGCTGCCTGAAGGTGACCTCTGCCGATCTTGTGGCGACGGGCCGAGCGCGCTACTTGGAATCTCACCCGACCAGTGTCACAGCGATACCCGTACTCAGCAACGGGTATCACAGCGATACGCGCAACCATAGCCTCAGCATTGTCGACCTGGCTACCCCTTGGCCCGACAACTTGACCCGCGCTAGAACACGTGTTCGAATCAAGCATGCGTTGGAACGGTCAGGCAATCACTCACGACGACGGTGCGCTGCCCGGGCTCGAACTGCCCGGGCTGCGCACCGCAGGGCTGCTGCGGACCGTCCGGTCGCCGGATTTCGCGGGCGTGACGTTCCACGAGGTGCTCGCCAAGAGTGCGCTCTCCAAGGTGCCGGCGGCGTCGCAGATGCCGTTCCGGTGGACGGTGAACCCTTACCGTGGCTGCTCGCATGCGTGCACATACTGCGTGGACCCGTCGACGCTCGTGCTGATGGCGGACGGCGGCCAGAAGGCGATCCGCGACATCGTCGTGGGTGACCGGATCGTCGGGACGAAGCGTGACGGCGCCTACCGGCGCTACGTGGAGACCGAGGTTCAGGCGCATTGGGGCACCACCAAGCACGCTTACCGGGTGACGCTCGAGGACGGCACCGAGATCGTGGCCAGTGGCGACCACCGGTTCCTGACCGAGCGCGGCTGGAAGTACGTCGCCCCGCTCCCCAGTGGTGAGAGGCAACGCTCCTACCTGACGACCAACAACCAGCTCCAGGGTTTCGGCCAGGGGATGGTTGCCGAGGCTTACACCTCCCCACCGGAGTCCCGGCTCAAGATCATCGGCGCCGCCGTCAAGACCTCCCTGTCGCTGCGGATCGTCTCCGTCGAGAACCTCGGGACGGACTCGGAGATGGTCGACATCACGACCGGAACCGGCGACTTCATCGCCAACGGCGTGATCAGCCACAACTGCTTCGCGCGTCCGACCCACGAATATCTTGACCTGGACGCCGGGCACGACTTCGACTCGCAGGTGGTCGTCAAGGTCAACGCTGACCAGGTGCTGCGCGCCGAGTTGGCCAAGCCCTCCTGGACCCACGAGCCCGTCGCGCTCGGCACCAACACCGACCCGTACCAGCGGGCCGAGGGCCGTTACAAGCTCATGCCCGGCATCATCTCGGCCCTCGCGGACTCGGGCACGCCGTTCTCGATCCTGACCAAGGGCACGCTCCTGCGGCGCGACCTGCCGCTGCTGACGCGGGCCGCCGAGAAGGTCGACGTCGGTCTCGGGGTGTCGCTCGCGTTCGCCGACTCACCAGCCGGCAAGGAGCTGCAGCACGCCGTCGAGCCCGGCACCCCGTCGCCACGCGCCCGCCTCGATCTGATCCGCGCGATCCGGGCCGCCGGCCTGCCGTGCGGCGTCATGGTCGCACCGGTCCTGCCGTGGCTCACGGACTACCTCGCCCACCTCGAACGGCTCCTCGACGCCCTTGTGGACGCCGGCGCGACCGGCGTCACCGTCCTGCCCCTGCACCTGCGGCCCGGTGCCCGCGAGTGGTACCTGGGCTGGCTCGAACGGGACCACCCGCACCTGGTCGAGGGCTACGGCCGGGTCTACGCGCGCGGCGCCTACGCGCACAAGGGCTACCGGGACTGGCTCTGGGAGCGGGTGCGCCCGCTGCTCGACGAGCGCGGGCTGGGCGGCGCGGCCATGCATCGCGCCGGGGCGGACCAGGGTGATCAGCACGCCGAGGGCGACTACCCGCGTGGCGCCTTCGGCGGAGTGCGCGCCGACGGCACCGGTGCGGCGTCCTTGGCCGGGGACGTGGGAAGCGAGACCCTGTTCTGATGCAACGCCAGCTCGTAGACCCGCGCCTCGCCGGCTACACCCTGGAACCCCTGGCTGGCGGGTGGTCGGGGGAGACGTTCCTCGCGGTCCCCGACGGAAGCCCTGGCGCAGGGGAACGGCTGGTGGTCAGGTACTTCGCCGATGCGCGGCACGCGGCAGGTGCCGCCGGGATCCAGGCGGCGCTGCTCGCCCGGGTCCGCGACGTCCTCCCCGTCCCGGCGGTCCACGAGGTGCACGAAGGCGACGCCATCCTGCCGGGGCTGCTGATCACGGAGCTGGTGGCGGGGGATCGAGGCGACCTGGTCCTCGCACGGCTGACGGCAGGCGGACCGGAATCCAGGCGGCCGGCGGACGCCCTGTGGACGATGGGCCGCGCGCTCGGCCGGATCGCCGGGGTGCTCGCCGCCGTCCCGATGCCGGGGACCGGGATGTTCGCGGACGCCGCGCTCAGGATCGAGCCGTTCCACCTCTGGCTTCCGGACTGGGTCGACACCCACGCCCCGCGGCTAGAGGGGACCGGCTGGGCCGGCAGCGATATCGGCGCGCTCCGGGCCGTCGCCGAGCGTGCCGCCCGCGAGCTCGACGGCGCCCCGGCCCGCCTCGTGCACAGCGACCTGAACCCGAAGAACGTGCTGGTCGACCCCGTGACGCTCGAGGTGACGGCTGTGCTCGACTGGGAGTTCGCGCACGCAGGCCACCCCGCCACCGACCTGGGCAACCTCCTGCGCTTCGACCGCGAACCGGCCTACGTCGAGGGTGTCCTGGACGGCTACCTCGCTGCGACCGCGGGCGTAGCCCAGGGTGAGGGTGCCGCCCAGGGCGAGCCCGGCCGCCGTCGGGCAACCGACCTCGCCCGGGCCGCCGACCTGGTCGCCCTGGTGGACCTCGCCGCCCGCCGGGCGACCAACCCGGTGGTTCGTCGAGCGCGGGAGCACCTGTTGGCGATCGCCCGTACCGGGGACCTGCACGCCGCACCCTGACCTGCGGCGCTACCGTGTGGCCGTGACCGAGCTCGTTCCCCACCCGTGCCCGGCGACGGTCGGCCGCACCCTCGGCCAGCAGCCCAGGAAGGCACCACCATGACCTCCGACTCAGTCCCCGAGTGGCCCCGCATCGAGGCCGTAGCCCGGCTCGACGGCACTGGCGAGCTCACGATCGACGGCATCAGCCACCCGATCCAGGCCCTCACCGTCGAGGAAGCGCGTCTGACGATCCTCACGCGCATCGCCGACACCGCTGCCGAGCTCCGGCGCCCCGTACGTGCGCTGGCCAGCGGGCCGGACGGGGAGTGGCCCCTGATCGTGCACCCCGACGGCCGCGTCCAGGCCGACGACAGCCGTCCGGCGAGCCCTGCACCCATCGCGCCGCCGCCATCGGTCTTCGCACCGAAGACAGCAGACACGGGCGAGACGGCAGCCCCCGAGCCGCCCGTGACCGGCGCAGCCGAGCCCGACGTCGAGAAGCCCGACGTCGAGAAGCCCGACGGCGCCCCATGGGCGCGTGCCGCTCGCTTGGCTCAGGCGACAGCGATCTCGACCGAGCCCCAGGAGATCACCGATTCCACTCCGTTCGACCAGCCGACGTCGCTCGAGCTGCCCGACGAGGAGACGGTTGCACGAGCCGGTGGGGAAGTCGTCGATGCCGCGCCCTTTGAGCTGCCCGACGAGGAGACGGTTGCACGAGCCGGTGGTGAAGTCGTCGACGCCGCACCCTTTGAGCTGCCCGACGAGGAGACGGTCGCACGGGCCCGTGGCGAGGTCGTCGATGCCGCACCCTTTGAGCTGCCCGACGAGGAGACGGTCGCACGGGCCCATGGCCAAGTCGCCGACACCATGCCTGCCCCTGCCGAGCCAGCGGTACCGCGCCGACGCCGCATCATCCGGCTCACGGTCGTCGCCGCGGGGGCCGTCGTGCTGGTCGCCGCTGGGACGTTCGCCGTGGTCGCCCTGACCGGCAACCCTCCTGAACCTGGACCGACCGCTTCCGTGGCGGCCCCGCCTGGCAAGGGAGCGAAGCTCCTGGTCCAGGCGCCCGCGGGCTATGGCCAGACCGCTGTCTGGTCGGTCCCGGTCGGCGACGAACCGCAGATCCTGCTCACCCCCGACGGCGGAGTCCTTGCCGCACCCGTGGAGGACGACAAGATCACCGTCCTCGACCAGGCCACGGGAGTCGTGACCTGGGAAGGGCGCGACCCTGTCGAGGGCCTCCACGTCTCGCAGGTCGGCGAGGAACCCGTGCTGGTCGCCGACAGCCCCGGCACTCTGCACCTGTGGCCGCTGGACACCCCCGATCCGGCGGGCGTGGCTCCCACCACTGTCGAGCTCGGCAGCGATCAGGCCGAGGTCACCTACGACGGCACCGCCCCGCTGATCGTGCTCCCGGACCAGACCGTGGGCCTTCTTGACGGGAAGAGCGAGACCCCGATCAGCCGCGACGTACCCGAGGGTGCGAGCCCGGTGGCTGCGACCCCTCAGCACGTCGTCGCGGTCGGCCCTGACGCCTGGTGGACCATCACCGCTGATGCGGATCCTGTCCGGCAGAGCCTGCCCAAGCCCAAGCAGGCCGTCGGCGACCCGACGGCGGCGATCCCCGTCGGCGGCAACCAGCTGGCCGTCGTCTGGCGTACCGAGGACTCGGCCGAGGACGTCCTCGCGCTGGTCGGCCTGAACCGCAACGCCATCCGCGCGACCAGCCTGATTCGGTCGTCGGCGGTCCCGCCCGACGCCGAACCTCTCCGGGACCGCGCCGGCTCCATCCGGACGATCGGGCCGGTACTCCTGGACGTCGGTCCCAAGCCTGTGATCGCCGACCTCGGGGACATCGCCCCCGAAGCAGTGGTCGGGCGCACCGTCTACGGCACCAGCAAGAGCAAGCCGGCCGTCGCGACGTGGAGCCCCGACGGCGTCAAGCTCAAGGTCACCGAGAACCCCGGCGAGACCGCGCAGATCGCAGCGCTGACCAAGGACATCGCGTTCGTCGTGGCGTCGAAGGACGACGAGACCTTCCTGTACGCGCTGCCCCGTACCGAGGGGAACAAGCCGTAACCGGGCGCACCAGGGGCTGCACGGTGGTCGGCGGCGAGCCGCGCGGACGGGCAATCAGGCCCGCAGCGTCTCCAGGTGCTCCGCGATCCGGCCGATCGCCTCGGTGAGCACGTCGACGTCGGGCAGCGTCACCAGGCGGAAGTGGTCGGGCTCCGGCCAGTTGAAGCCGGTCCCGTGCGTGACCAGGATCTTCTTGTCGCGCAGCAGGCCGATCACGAACGCCTCGTCGTCCTTGATCGGGTACATCTCGGGGTCCAGGCGCGGGAAGCAGTACAGCGCGCCGCGAGGCCGCACGGACGTGACACCCGGGATCTCGTTGAGCAGCTTGTCGGCGAGCATCGACTGTTCGTAGAAGCGGCCGCCGGGCACGATCAGCGCCTCGATCGACTGGTAGCCGCCCAGTGCCGTCTGGATCGCGTGCTGCGCCGGCACGTTGGCGCACATGCGCATGTTCGCGACGAGGGTGAGGCCCTCGAGGAAGTCCCTGGCCCGGTGCTTGGGACCGGAGATCATGGCCCAGCCCGACCGGTACCCGCAGACCCGGTACGCCTTGGACAGGCCGCTGAACGTGACGCACAGGACGTCGTCGTCGGCGTACGTGGCCGTGTGATGGTGAGTGGCGTCGTCGAACAGGATCTTCTCGTAGATCTCGTCGCTGAGCAGCACCAGGTCGTGCTTGCGTGCCAGCTCCGCCAGGCCCTTGACCGTGTCCTCGCTGTAGACGGCGCCGGTCGGGTTGTTCGGGTTGATGACCACCAGGGCCCTGGTGGCGGGGGTGATGAGCGACTCGATGTTCTCCAGGTCCGGGTTCCACCCGTTGTCCTCGTCGCAGCGGTAGTGCACCGGCTTGCCGCCCTGCAGGCTCACCGCCCCGGTCCACAGCGGGTAGTCCGGTGCGGGAACCAGCACCTCGTCGCCGTCGTCGATCAGGGCCTGCAGCACCATGCTGATCATCTCGGAGACGCCGTTGCCGATGTAGACGTCGTCCACGCGCGTGTCGAGGCCGTGCGTCTGGTAATAGTTCGCGACCGCCGTGCGCGCCGAGTAGATGCCGCGGCTGTCGCTGTAGCCCTGCGCCTCGGGCAGGTGGTGGATCATGTCCGCGAGGATCGCTTCCGGCGCCTCGAACCCGAACGGTGCCGGGTTGCCGATGTTCAGCTTGAGGATCTTGTGACCCTCCGCCTCCAGCCGGTACGCCTCCTCGAGGATGGGACCCCGGACGTCGTAACGGACCGACTTCAGCTTGCGGCTCTGCCTGATCTCTCGCACAGGCACATGTTCTCAGGCCCGAGCGCCTGCTCGCGCACCGTCACCCGTCGGCGAGACGCGCCGGGAACCCGCCCGTCGCCACCGGCCCCCAGCGCTCGATCGTGATCCGCACGAGCGACTTGCCCTGCTCGACCATGGCCGCGCGGTACTCGTCCCAGTCGGGGTGCTCCTTGCCCGCGGCCGCGCGGAAGTAGTCCACGAGCGGCTCGACGGACTCCGGGACGTCGAGCACCTCGGCGGTGCCGTCCACCTGGACCCACGCCTCGTTGAAGCCCTCGCCGAGCGTCATGAACGACGCCGCGGGCCGCTTCTTCAGGTTCCGCACCTTGGCCCGCTCGGGATAGGTGGAGACGACGATGCGCCCGGCCGGGTCCACCCCGTACGTCACCGGGCTGAGCTGCGGGGCGCCGTCGGCCCTGCTGGTCACGAGGATCCCGTTGCGGTGCGCGCGAAGGAACTCAAGCAGCTCGTCGCGGGTCACGGTGGTGTTGGTGGCGATCGTCCTGGGCATGACCCGCACCGTACACCGCGGCCGGACGGCGATTCCGGGGAGGGGAGTTCCGGCCGCTTTTGTTGACACCTCACGTCGGTATGACGGAATGATGGCGAAATGGTAGGTATTTTCCGACGCCGGGTCGAGGACGCGCCGATGGTGGTGGCCCAGAGGCTCGAACGAGCCCGGCCGCGCACCGTCATCCTGTCCACCCTCTACGGCACCGGGTGGCAGCCCGTCGAGGGGAACGGCACGCTGCCGCCGAGCGAGAACCTCAGCTTCGGGCGCCTGGAGCGGTACTACGACGACGCGGAGCAGCTCCTGCCATCGGCGACCGTGCGCCCCTGGGCCGGCGACGAGGTCGGCTTCACCGACGGGACGGCCGGCATCGACGTGGTCTGGGCCCGGCTGTGGATGTTCCGCACGGCATCCGGGCAGTCGGTGCCGGCCCTCAGCCTGGGCCTGAACGCGGCAGGAGCCGACGACAAGGGACGGCCGGCCGGTGAGGCGTACCTCACGCTGCTCACGAAGATCATCGATCTGCTCAACACGTGCCGCGACCTCCAGGTCACCCTCGGCGACGTGCCGCTCGCCGAGCGGATCGAGCAGCTCGCCCGGGAGACGGGCGTGGAGGACCCGGGTGCCGTGTCCCGCGAACGCCACCAGCTCGTCATCGGGCACGCGCTGCCGGACCGCCTGGCGGCCGACGACCGGCGGATCCTGATCGAGCAGCTCGTCTACCGCACGCACCAGCGATTCCGGGACACGCCGGAGACGTTCGCCTACCCGGAGGAGCTCAACAAGCGGCCGGGTGCGACGGTCGTCGTCGGCCCGTACGTGAGCCTCCTGTTCGGCACCGACGACGAGGAGGACAACGCGGCGTTCGTCTCGGCCGCCCAGCTCGTCGCGAGCGCCGCGCGCCTGCGCTACATCCGCGAGGCGGCCCACCGGAACCTGGAGACGTTCCGCGACGCGCAGCGGCACCCGCCGGGTGGGCGGCTCGGCAACGTGGCCAAGCGCCGGATCCTCGGGCAGGCCGCCGACACGCTCGGTGATCTGGAGCTGGAGCTGAGCTTCTCCGTGGAGGCCGCGGCGGACATCAGCCTGATCGTCCCGGCATGGCGTGTCACGGCCTATCACGACGCGCTGTTCGTGCAGATGGGGCTCAAGCGCAAGTTCCGGATCGTGAGCCGGATGCTGCGCCGGCTCGCCCGGTCGATCGAGGCCGAGACGCTCTCGCTGGACGCCCTGGACCGGCACGGCGAGGGCGAGCGGCGGCGCCGCTGGGAGGCCGCGTACTTCTACCTGGCGACGATCCCCCTCGCGGCGGCGCTGGCCCTGGGCTATCTCGGCATGAACGCGAGCCAGGTGGCGATCGATGAGTCCATGTGGGCGCCGCGGTACTACGCCATGTACATGGTGGTGACGATAGTGGTGCTCGGCGGGATCCTGGTGCCCGGCGTGGTCGCGCTGTGGCAGCTCGTCAGCCGCTGGCTGGTGAGCCGGCGCGAGGACGTGGAGCCGGTGACCATGCGTACCCGCTGAGGGGGGCGGGAGCCGCGGCCCACCGACTAGACTCGCTTCCGCGTCCTCAGGGGCGCCCACGCGCCGTCGTGCAGCCCACCAGGGTGGCCAACGGCGGAACCCCTCCCGTACGAAAGGAACCCCTCCGTGCTCCGCACCCACACGGCCGGCTCGCTGCGAGCCGAGCACATCGGCCAGACCGTCACCCTCACGGGCTGGGTCGATCGCCGCCGTGACCACGGGGGAGTGGCGTTCATCGACCTGCGTGACGCGTCGGGCATCGCCCAGGTAGTCATCCGCGACGAGGAGATCGCCCACCCGCTGCGCGCCGAGTTCGTGCTGCAGGTCACCGGTGAGGTCGGCCGCCGCCCCGAGGGCAACGCCAACCCGAACCTCGCCACCGGCGAGATCGAGGTCGTCGCCACCGAGGTCGTCACGCTCAACGAGTCGGCCCCGCTGCCGTTCCAGGTCTCGACCGCGCTCGCGGACACCGAGGTGATCGGCGAGGAGGCCCGCCTCAAGCACCGCTACCTGGACCTGCGCCGTCCGGCCCCGGCCGCCGCGCTGCGCCTGCGCGCCAAGGCCAACCAGGCCGCCCGCCGCGTGCTGGACGAGCAGGACTTCGTCGAGATCGAGACGCCGACCCTTACCCGGTCCACCCCGGAGGGCGCCCGCGACTTCCTGGTCCCGGCCCGCCTGGCCCCCGGCTCCTGGTACGCCCTGCCGCAGTCGCCGCAGCTGTTCAAGCAGCTGCTCATGGTCGGCGGCATGGAGCGCTACTACCAGATCGCGCGCTGCTACCGCGACGAGGACTTCCGCGCGGACCGCCAGCCGGAGTTCACGCAGCTCGACGTCGAGATGAGCTTCGTGGACCAGGAGGACGTGATCGCCCTGGGCGAGAAGATCCTCGCCGCGCTGTGGGACCTCGTCGGCTACCGGATCACCGCGCCCATCCCGCGCATCACCTTCCACGAGGCGATGCGCCTGTACGGGACGGACAAGCCGGACCTGCGCTTCGACAACCCGATCGTCGAGCTCACCGACTACTTCAAGGCGACGCCGTTCCGCGTCTTCCAGGCGGAGTACGTCGGCGCCGTCGTCATGACGGGCGGGGCGGCGCAGCCGCGCCGCCAGTTCGACGCCTGGCAGGAGTGGGCCAAGCAGCGCGGCGCCCGCGGCCTCGCGTACGTGACGTTCACCGAGGACGGCGAGCTGGGCGGCCCGGTCGCCAAGAACCTGTCCGACGACGAGCGTGCGGGCCTGGCGGCCGCGACCGGTGCCCAGCCGGGCGACGCCGTCTTCTTCGCCGCGGGCAAGACGTCGGAGGCGCGGGCGCTGCTCGGCGCCGCCCGCCTTGAGATCGCGCACAAGACCGGTGCCATCGACGAGGACGCCTGGTCCTTCGTGTGGGTCGTCGACGCGCCCCTGTTCAAGCCGGCCGGCGAGGACGACGACGTCGACCTCGGCTCGTCCGCCTGGACCGCCGTGCACCACGCGTTCACGTCGCCCACGCCCGAGTGGATCGACACGTTCGAGAAGGAGCCGGGCGAGGCCCTGGCCTACGCCTACGACATCGTCTGCAACGGCAACGAGATCGGCGGGGGCTCGATCCGTATCCACCGCCGCGACGTGCAGGAGCGCGTGTTCGAGGTGATGGGCATCGGGCACGAGGAGGCGCAGGAGAAGTTCGGCTTCCTGCTCGACGCCTTCGCGTTCGGCGCCCCGCCGCACGGCGGTATCGCGTTCGGCTGGGACCGCATCGTGTCCCTGCTGACCAAGTCGGCGTCGATCCGCGACGTCATCGCCTTCCCGAAGTCGGGCGGCGGGTTCGACCCGCTGACCGCGGCCCCGGGGCCGATCACGCCGGAGCAGCGCAAGGAGGCCGGCGTCGACTTCGAGCCCGAGGCCGCCGTGCCCGTGGCGGCGCCAACGGCGTGACCCGGCTGGGCGGTCACGGGCTCGGCCACGTCTTCCACCGGGCGCGCTCCGACTTCTTCGAGGTCATGGGGGCCTGGACGGACAGCACGGGGTCCGGCGACGCCGGTGCGGCCGCCGTCGTCGAGCTCGCCGACCCGACGGGGGAGCGGGCCGGCCGATGGCTGAACGCCGTCGGCCGCCCCATGCGGCTGGCGCGCCTGCTGGCCACGGTGGTGCCCGACGGCGACGTCGTGGCCGCCACCGTGACCCGCGGCACCGGGGCCCTGGCCCAGGACGTCCTCTCCGGCTGGGGCCTCGGGTCCGCCACCACCTGGGACCGCATGGTCACCGAGGTGGCGCCGCCGGTGCCCGAGGACGCCGCGCCCGCCGTCGAGGTGCTCGACCTGGACCGCCACGCCGACGAGATCGCCGACCTGCTCGCCGAGGCGAACCCGCACGCGCGGCTCGGCGTGCACGACCCCAGGGCGCGCCGCGCCCGCTGGTACGGGATGCGCGATCCTTCGGCAGGCTCGGGACGGCGCTCCTCCACGGGCGCGGGACGGCGCGCCGGGTCGCTGGTCGCCGTCGGCTCGGCGACGCCCGTCCCGGCCGGCACCGTTCACCTCGGGTCGATCGGGACGCTGCCCGCGTTCCGCGGCCGCGGGTACGCCGGCGTCCTGACGGCCCGCATGACGGCGGACGGCGTCGCCGAGCGCGGTCTGGTCACGCTCGGTCTGTACGACGACAACGTCCCCGCGCGGCGCGTCTACGAGCGGCTCGGATTCGTGGTGGCGCACGAGGTGGAGACATGGCGGAGCGGGTGACCCGGGCGCACCTCGGGCGCGTATGCGCTCAGCCTGGTTAAGTGGAGGCGGGGCGCCGGTCCCGACGCCTCTGGTTCTGTGACCAGGAAGGCAGCCTGATGACCCAGAACGACGGCGACAAGCCGTACGAGCCCAAGCCAGATCCCGAGACGCCGCCGACGCAGCCGTTGCCGGACCAGCCGTACGGCGCGGAGCCGCCGGCGGGCACCCCGCAGCAGCCGACCCCGCCCGCGCCCGCGGGCCCCGACGTGAACGCGCCCTACGAGCAGCCCGGCGCACCCGCGGCCTACGGACAGCCCGGCGCCCCCGCCGCGCCGCAGTACGGATACGCGCCCACCCCGCCCAAGAACGACCTGGCCGTGTGGTCGCTGGTCTCGGGCATCCTCAGCTTCATGATCTGTCCGCTGCTGCTCGGCATCGCCGCGGTCATCACGGGCACCATGAGCCGCAGGGCCGCCGACGAAGGCCTGGCGAACAACCGCGGGATGGGCACCGCCGGCCTGATCCTGGGCTGGGTCAACATCGGGCTGGTGGTGATCGGCATCGTCTTCTTCATCATCGCGCTGGCGATCGGGCTGTTCGCCGGAGGCATGAGCGGCTGGGACAACATGAACAACCCGAACGACTGGAACTACTGACGCTCCCACTCGCCTGAACGTGGGTAGGCCTCCCCATGCGTATTTCGTGCCGCATGGGGCGTCCTACCTGTAGGTTTGGCTCCTCCGTGCCGGTTCAGCCCCGGCCCACCGCAAGCAGAGAGGCAGCACGATGACCCAGCCTGACGGCGGCCAGTCGCCGTACGACCCGCCGCAGCAGCCGCAGCAGCCTGAGCCGGGCCAGCCGGTACCGCCGGCGGGGGCAGCTCCCGAGCAGCCCGCCCCGTACCAGCAGCCGTACCAGCAGCAGGCGCCGTACGGACAGCAGCCGCCGTACGGCGAGGCACCGCAGGCCCCGGTCTACGCGCAGGGTGGTCAGCCGTACGGCTACGGTGCCGCGCCGCTGCCGAAGAACAGCCTCGGCGTCTGGTCGCTCGTGCTGGGCATCCTGTCCGTGCTGGGCTGTGGCCTGCTCACCGGCATCGCGGCGATCATCACCGGCCACAAGAGCCGCAAGGCGCAGCAGGAGGGCGAGGCCGACAACGGTGGCATGGGCCTCGCGGGCATCATCACCGGCTGGGTCGGCATCGCGTGGACCACCATCTACGTCGTCTTCCTCATCGTCCTCGCGGCCTTCGCCGTGAACGACCCGTCGTTCCAGGACAGCTTCGAGCAGGAGTTCGACAGCGGTTACTCCCAGGACTACTGAGTCCGTCCCGCAATCCTCGGTCGGCCCGTCCCGCCCGCGGCGAGATACCTCATCTCACCCGGTGCGCGGCGGGCTGACCTGTACGTTGATGCCCCGTGCCACCCGGCGCGCGCGACCATGGAAGGCAGCACGATGACCCAGCCCGACGGTTGGCAGCCCCCGAACGACCCACGGCAGCAGCCGAACGTCCCGCCGCAGCAGCCGAACGCTCCGGTCCCGCCGCCGCCCCCGGACGCTCAGGTCCCGCCGCAGCCCGGCGGGCAGCCGCAGTACTACTCGGGGCAGCAGCCCCAGTACCAGTCCGGGCAGCAGCCCCAGTACCCGTCGGGGCAGCTCCAGCAGTACTCGTCGGGGCCTCTCACCCCGTACGGCGGGCCTCCGCCCCAGTACGTCTACCACCAGACGGTCACCCCGCCGAAGAACGACCTCGCCGTCTGGTCCCTGGTGACGGGCATCCTGAGCTGGATCCTCTGCCCCATCGTCCTGGGTATCGTCGCGATCATCATGGGGCACGCGAGCAAGCGAGCCATCAAGGAGGGGCAGGCGAACAACTCCGGCATGGCGACGGCCGGCCTGATCCTCGGCTGGATCAACGTCGGCCTGATCGGCGGGTTCTTCGTGGCGTGGCTGCTCTTCGCGCTCGTCGCGTTCCTCGGGGCCGGTGTCGCGGTCACCAACGAGCTGTAGGGCGCGTCAGGCCGCGTCGGCGACGTAGCCGTCGGGCCGGACCAGCAGCGTGGTCGTGTCGCCGTCGGCCCGGCGGGCGAGCACACGCTCGGCGGGGTCCGCCTCGCCGGGCGCGCGACCCATCTCCGGCAGCGGCGCGCCCGCGGGGGCGACCAGCACGAACCGGCCCGCCCGGAGCGCCTCGGCGAGGCGCGACCCGCCCTCCAGCGGCAGGTCGGGCACGCGCGTCCCGACCAGCGGGTGCGCCCCGCCGGGGCGTGGGTAGGCGACGCCCAGCGCGGACACGGTGAGCGCCGCCCGACGCCGGATCGGGGCCACCCGCGACACCAGGCCGATGGCGACGCCCCGCACGGCCGCGACGACCGGCCCCGGCAGCGTGGCGGCCCGCAGGATGCCACCGCTGGCGCGCAGCACCTGCTTGCCCACGGGGTGCCGCTCGGCCTGGTAGCTGTCGAGGACGGCGGCACGCTCGGCGTCGGGCAGGCGCAGCGCGGCGGCCAGCTTCCAGCCGAGGTTCGCGGCGTCCTGCATGCCCGTGTTCATGCCGAGCCCGCCCGCCGGGCTGTGCACGTGCGCGGCGTCGCCGGCGAGGAAGACGCGGCCCGCGCGGTAGGTGGGGGCCTGACGCTCGTCAGCATGGAAGCGGGACAGGAAGCGGGTCTCGCCCATGCCGTAGTCGTCGTGCAGCGTGGCGCGGGCGATGGAGCGCACCTCGTCGAGGTCGACCGGCTCGTCCTCGCCGACGTCGCGGTTGCCGTGCCAGCCGATGAACCGGTACCAGCCGTCGCCGAACGGGGCGAGGAAGCCGAGCGAGCTGTTCGCGGCCGCGACGGTGAGCGGGTCGGCCGGCTCGCGGGCCAGCCGGACGTCGGCCAGGACCATCGAGCGGATGACGGCGTGGCCGGGGAACGGGATGCCGACCGCGCCCCGCACCGTGGAGCGGGCGCCGTCGGTGCCGACCAGGTACTGGGCGCGCAGGGTCGAGCCGTCGGCGGTGGTGACGGTGACGCTCTGGTCGTCCTGGACCAGGGCGGTGACCTCGGTGTCGTGCCGGAAGCCGGCGCCCGCCTCCTCGGCGCGGCGGCGCAGCAGCCGCTCCACCTCGTACTGGGGCACGACGAGCACGTACTGGAACCGGGACGGCAGGTCAGCCAGGCTGATGGTGAGCCGCTGGAAGAGCCGGAGGCTCGGGACCTGCTGCCCCTTCGTCAGCAGCTCGTCCGCGAGGCCGCGCGCGTCGAGCATCTCCAGGCTGCGGGCGTGCACGGCGAACGCGCGGGTCAGGTTGCTCAGGCCGGCCGGGCGCTTCTCCAGGACGGTGACGCGGGCCCCGGCCGTGGCCAGGTCTCCGGCGAGCACGAGGCCGGTCGGCCCGGCCCCGACGACTACGACGTCCGCGTCCATGATGTCCTCCTGGTGGGTCGGGTCAACGGTTGTTTGCCAACGCTTGTTGACCACGGTAACGGACCGCGCGGCCAGAGGTCAACGGACGTTGGCATACAGTTGTTGGCATGGCAGACCCTGATGCTCCGCGCCGCCGCTCCGACGTGACCCGCACCGCGATCCTGGAGGCGGCCCGGCAGCGGTTCGCGGCCGACGGCTACGAGCGCGCCACGGTGCGCGCCATCGCGCAGGACGCCGGGATCGACCCGTCGATGGTCATGCGCTACTACGGCTCCAAGGAGGGTCTGTTCGCGGCGGTGATCGACGTCGAGCTGATCCTCCCGGACCTGAACGCGCTGCCGGTCGACGACGTCGGCGCCGTGCTCGTCGGGCACTTCCTCGACCTGTGGGAGAGCGACAGCGTGCTGCAGACCCTCCTGCGCGTCGGGGCGACGAACGAGGCCGGGGCCGCGCGGATGCGCGACGTGTTCGCCGGGCAGATCCTGCCGCTCGCCGAACGGTTCGTCGTGACCAGGAAGGACGCCGCGCGGCGCGCAGCGCTCGTGGCCTCGCAGGTGCTCGGCATGGCGCTCGTGCGGTACGTGCTGAAGTTCGCCCCCGCCGCGGACATGCCCAGGGCCGACGTCGTCGCCTGGCTCGGGCCGACCGTGCAGCGGTACCTCACGGCGAAGGCGCCGTGAATCACGTTGCACCCCGGCGTCGGGCCGTGTCAGGATCTGATCGCTCCTGCGGGCGTGCCGCGGTGTGAGGGAGCGATCCGAAGGACTGTGATGACAGGCATCTCCCGGTACGAGACCACCTCGCGCTGACGCCTGCCCTGCTGCACCTCCTGTTGCGGTACCCGGCGTCGGCACCTGCCACCACCCGGGAGTCCTTCCATGTTGTCCAACCCTTCTGTCGTGCTGCACGACGTCACCTTCGCCTGGCCTGACGGCGCCGTCGCGCTCGATCACGTCTCCGGCGCCTTCGGCCGCGGCCGCACCGGCCTGACCGGCCTCAACGGCGCCGGCAAGTCCACCCTGCTGCGCCTCGTCGCGGGCCTGCTCGCGCCGACGTCGGGACGGGTCGCCCTGAGCGGTACCGCCGACTACCTGCCGCAGCGCATCACGCTCGACACCGAGGCCACGGTGGCCGACCTGCTCGGCGTCACGCCCGTCGTGCGCGCGCTGCGCGCCATCGAGTCGGGCGATGTCGACGTCGCGCACTTCGACGTCGTCGGCGACGACTGGGACGTCGAGGAGCGGGCAGCCGCCCTGCTCTCGGCGACCGGGCAGCCCACGGGGCTCGACCGGTCGGTCGCCACCCTCTCCGGCGGCGAGGTCATGCTGACCGCGATCACCGGCGTCCGGCTGCGCCAGTCGACCGGGGGCGCCGCCGTCGCCCTGCTCGACGAGCCGACCAACAACCTCGACGGCGCCGCCCGCGAGCGCCTCTACGATCTGGTGCGGGGCTGGCGGGGCGCGCTCGTCGTCGTCTCGCACGACCTGGCGCTGCTGGAGCTGATGGACGACACGGCGGAGCTGCGGGCCGGTTCGCTGACCACGTTCGGTGGTCCGTACTCGGAGTACCGGGCGTGGCTGGCGGTGCAGCAGGAGGCTGCGGCGCAGGCGCTGCGCTCGGCCGAGCAGACGCTGCGCCGCGAGAAGCGGCAGCGGATCGAGGCCGAGGAGCGGATCGCGCACAGCGAGCGCAAGGGGCGCAAGGACGCCGCGAACAGCAAGTACGTCAAGGCCGTGATCAACGATCGGCGGAACAGCGCGGAGAAGTCGCAGGGTTTCCGGCGCGGGCTGCTGGACGACAAGGTGGACGCCGCCCGCGCGGCGGTCGACGTGGCGGAGCGTGCGGTGCGCGACGACGACCGGATCTCGGTGGACCTGCCCGACCCGGGTGTGCCCGCCGGGCGGCGGCTCGCGGTGCTGCGCGGTGCGGACGGCCGGGAGGTCGTGATCCAGGGTCCGGAGCGGATAGCGCTGACTGGCCCGAACGGCGTCGGCAAGACGACTCTCCTGGAGCGTCTCCTGGCGAGCGTCCCGGCCGCCTCGTTGGGTGCTGGGTACTTGTCGCGTGACGCCGCTCCCGAGGCGCAGACGTCCAGCACCCAGCGGGGTGGGGCGGCGGGCGGGGTGGTGTTGACCGAGCGGACGGCGTATCTGCCGCAGCGGGTCGATGTGCTGCCCGAGGCGTCGCCCGTGCTGGACGCCGTGCGGGAGGGTGCGCCGCACGTGCCGCCGGGGGAGCTGCGCAACCGGCTTGCGCGCTTCCTGGTGCGGGGGGCCGCGGTGGACCGGCCGGTCGCGACGCTGTCGGGCGGCGAGCGGTTCCGGGTGGCTTTGGCGCGGCTGCTGCTGGCGGACCCGCCGGCGCAGCTCCTGGTGCTGGACGAGCCGACGAACAACCTCGACATCGCGAGCACGGACCAGCTGGTGGACGCGTTGTCGGCGTACCGGGGCGCGCTGCTGGTGGTGAGCCACGACGCGGCGTTCCTGGAGCGGCTGGGCCTGGACGCGGAGATCCGGCTGGACGCGGCGGGCAACCTGACGGAGGTCCGGAGGTAGCGAGGTACGGGATAACCCTGATGCGCCAAATTTCACCCGGGTTGTACGGTCTCTTTACTTATCCGACCGACATCTTCGGGAGACGACGATGAAGACCAACCCGAGGCGCCTCGCCCTGCTGAGTGCCGTGACCGCGATCGTCCTGGCGGCTGGTGGTATGGCCGGTGCCGTTGCCATGGAGGTCGCCGGTCCCCGGGCGGACACCCAGGCCGAGGCGGCGAAGATGCCCGGCGCACCGTACCTCTACCTCGGCTGGGGCGACCCGCAGAGCGCCACCTCGGTGATGAGCGAGACCGGCGTCTCCGCCTTCACGATGGCGTTCATGCTGTCGTCCGGCGGCTGCACGCCCGCATGGGACGGGCAGCGGCCGTTGACCGGCGGTACCGACCAGCAGACGATCGACGCGATCAAGGCCGCGGGCGGCCAGGTGCAGATCTCGTTCGGCGGCTGGTCCGGCAACAAGCTGGGCCCGAACTGCTCCAGCCCCGAGGCGTTCGCCGGGGCCGTGCAGCAGGTCATCGACGCGCACGGGCCCGACGTCGTGGACTTCGACATCGAGAACACCGACGAGCTCGAGGACTTTGCCGTCCAGGACCGGATCCTGCAGGGGATCGCGATCGTCAAGCAGAACAACCCGGACGTGCAGGCCGTCGTCACGATCCCGACCTCGATCAGCGGGCCGGCCGGCGCCGGGGCACGCCTCATCACGCGTGCCGCCGAGCTGGGCACACCGATCGACAACTACACGATCATGACGTTCGACTTCGGCGGCTCCGACATGGTCGCCGACTCGATCAGCGCCGCCCAGGGCCTGCGGGACCAGCTCAAGTCCGCGCACGGCTGGTCCGACGCCGAGGCGTACGCCCACTCGGGCATCTCGGGAATGAACGGGGTGTCCGACGTCGGCGAGACCACCACGCCCGCCCAGTGGACGCAGATCCGCGACTGGGCCAGCGCCCAGGGCCTGACCCGGTTCGCGTACTGGGCGGTCAACCGCGACCGGGCCTGCCCGGGCGGCGGCGTGGTCTCGAACTGCAGCGGCATAGACCAGGCCAACCTCGAGTTCACGCGGATCACCGCGGGGTTCTGACCGGACCACACCTACCGCGTCATGCCGGGACCTCGGGCCACCACGGTGGCCCGAGGTGCTCGTGCGTACGTGGAAACCCCAGTGTTGCCGTCGTCCGACCACGCAGTAAGGTCTCCTCACTTATTCGCATGTAGGTCAAGGAGGACGACCATGCAAGCACGCCGACGGCACCGGGTAATTGGTGGCCTCACTGCTCTGACGACTGCCCTGCTGACTGTGTTCGCACTCGGCGTCGGCGCGTCCTCCGCGCAGGCGGCAACGGGCGCGATCACGGGATTCGCAGGCAAGTGCGTGGATGTCGACGGCGCGAACAGCGCCGACGGCACCCAGGTCCAGCTGTACACCTGCAACGGCACGGCCGCGCAGAGCTGGGACGTCCGCTCCGACGGGACGATCCGCGCGCTCGGCAAGTGCCTCGACGTCGCGTGGGCGAACCCCGCCAACGGAACCAAGGTGCAGATCGTGAGCTGCAACGGCAACGCCGCGCAGCAGTGGACGCACCAGGCGGACGGCACGCTGCGGGCACTGGGCAAGTGCCTCGACGTGTCCGGCTGGAACAGCGCCGACCGCACCCCGCTGATCATCTGGGACTGCCACGGTGGCGCCAACCAGGTGTGGAACCTGCCGGCGGGCGGCGGCGACCCGGGCACCGGGCGCATGCCGGGGAGCCCCTACCTGTACCTCGGCTGGGGCAACCCGCAGAACGCCGTCGACGTCATGAACCAGACCGGCGTCCGGTCGTTCACGATGGCGTTCATGCTGTCCTCCGGTGGCTGCAACCCCGCTTGGGACGGCAGCCGGCCGCTCACCGGCGGAACCGACCAGCAGACCATCAACGCGATCAAGGCCGCGGGCGGCCAGGTGCAGATCTCGTTCGGCGGCTGGTCCGGCAACAAGCTGGGCCCCAACTGCGCGACGCCGGAGGCGTACGCCGGGGCGGTGCAGCAGGTCATCAACGCGCACCAGCCCAACGTCGTCGACTTCGACATCGAGAACTCCGACGAGTTCGAGAACGAGGCGGTCCAGGACCGCATCCTGCGCGGCCTGGCCATCGTCAAGAGCAACAACCCCGGTGTCAAGGTAGTGGTCACCTTCGGCACCGGGCAGAGCGGCCCGAACTGGTGGGGCACGCGCCTGATCAACCGCGCCGCCGAGCTGGGCGTGCCGATCGACAACTACACGATCATGACGTTCGACTTCGGCTCGTCGAACATCGCCCAGTCGACGATCAGCGCCGCCGAGGGCCTGAAGAACCAGCTCAAGACCGCGCGCGGCTGGACGGACGCCCAGGCGTACGCCCACATGGGCATCTCAGGCATGAACGGGCTCTCCGACCAGAGTGAGCTCACCTCGCCCGCCGCCTGGACCCAGATCCGCGACTACGCCCGGGACAACGGCCTCACCCGCCTGGCGTTCTGGTCGGTCAACCGTGACCGGGCCTGCCCCGGTGGGGGTGTGGTCTCGAACTGCAGCGGTATCGACCAGGGCAACCTCGAGTTCACCCGGATCACGGCCGGCTTCTGACCCGACCCCTCATGGTTGTGGGCGTGATCGTTGCGACAACGTGCCCGTCTTGGGCGCAACGATCACGCCCACAACCATGAGGGCGTACGGGGAACCCCCAATGTTGCCGGTGTCAAAGAAGCCGTACGGTCTCCTTACTTACAACCCTGAAAGTTTTCTGGAGGAACCATGCGAGCACGTCTACGGCGCCGTGTCTTCGGCGGCCTCACAGCTCTGGCGATAGCCTTCGGAACCGTTCTCGCGTTCGGCGGCGGCACGCTGCCGGCCCAGGCGGCGACGGGGTCCATCACGGGATACGGCGGCAAGTGCGTCGACGTCGCGGCGGCCAGCTCCGCGAACGGCACCCAGATCCAGCTCTACGGCTGCAACGGCACCAGCGCACAGACCTGGGACGTGCGCACCGACGGCACGGTCCGGGCGCTCGGCAAGTGCCTCGACGTGGCGAGCGGGAGCTCCGCGAACGGCACCCGCATCCAGCTCTGGGACTGCAACGGCAGCGCGGCGCAGGCCTGGACGGCGCTCGGGGACGGCACGCTGCGTGCGCTCGGCAAGTGCCTCGACGCGACCGGGCCGAGCTCGGCGGACGGCACGCCCCTGCAGCTGTGGGACTGCTTCGCCGGGGACAACCAGCGCTGGACGCTGCCGACGGGCGGCGGCAACCCCGACCCGAACCCGGCGAAGATGCCGGGCGCGCCCTACCTGTACCTGGGCTGGGGCAACCCGCCGAGCGCCACGTCGGTGATGAGCCAGACGGGCGTGCGGGCGTTCACCATGGCGTTCATCCTCTCGTCCGGGGGCTGCAACCCCGCGTGGGACGGCAGCCGCCCGCTCACCGGCGGCGTCGACCAGCAGACCATCAACGCGATCAAGGCCGCCGGTGGCCAGGTGCAGATCTCGTTCGGCGGCTGGTCCGGCAACAAGCTCGGCCCGAACTGCTCGACGCCGGCGGCGTACGCCGGGGCCGTGCAGCAGGTCATCAACGCGCACCAGCCCAACGTCGTGGACTTCGACATCGAGAACTCCGACGAGTTCGAGAACACAGTCGTGCAGGACCGCATCCTCCAGGGCCTGACCATCGTCAAGCAGAACAACCCGAACGTGAAGATCGCCGTCACGATCGGCACGGGCCGCGGCGGCCCGGAGGGTGCGGGCACCCGGCTGATCAACCGGGCCGCGCAGCTCGGCGTCCCGATCGACAACTACACGATCATGCCGTTCAACTTCGGCTCCTCGAACATCGCGCAGGACACGATCAACGCGTCCGAAGGGCTGAAGAACCAGCTCAAGTCGGCCCGCGGCTGGACGGACGCCCAGGCGTACGCCCACATGGGCATCTCCGGCATGAACGGGAGCTCCGACCAGGGCGAGATCACCACCACCGCCGCCTGGACGCAGATCCGGGACTACGCGCGGAACAACGGGCTGACCCGGCTGGCGTTCTGGTCCGTCAACCGGGACCAGCCGGGGTTCGAGTTCACGCGCATCACGGGAGGCTTCTGATGAGGATCCGCAGCAGCAGGGCGTCCGCCCGCACCCTGGTCACGCTCGCGGTCGCCGTCGGGCTGGTCCTGCCCGCGGCCGCGGCAGGTGCGGCGAGCGCCCCGCCCGGGGCACGCGCCGCCGTCGGGCAGCAGGCGCCCGCCGTCCCCGACGCCGCTCCCGGGGCCGCCCCCGCCGACGTGCCCACGACCTTCACCCACCCGGGCGTCCACGTCAGCCGGCCGCAGCTCGACTTCGTCCGGCAGCAGGTGCAGGCCGGTGCGCAGCCGTGGTCGAACGCCTACAACGCGATGATGGGGAGCCGGTACGCGTTCCTGTCGTACACGCCGCACCCCCGGGCGGTCGTCGAGTGCGGGTCGTACTCCAACCCGAACTACGGCTGCACCGACGAGCGGGAGGACGCGATAGCGGCCTACACCCACGCGCTGGCCTGGTCGGTGACCGGGGACACGCGGTACGCGCAGAAGTCGATCCAGATCATGAACGCCTGGTCGCCCGTGATCCAGGACCACACCAACTCGAACGCGCCGCTCCAGACGGGGTGGGCCGGGTCGGTGTGGCCGCGGGCCGCCGAGATCATCCGGTACACCGGCGCGGGCTGGGCCGCGGCCGACGTCGACCGGTTCGAGACGATGCTGCGCAACGTCTACCTGCCCGAGGTCATCAACGGCTCCAACAGCAACGGGAACTGGGAGCTGTCGATGATGGAGGCCGCCGTCGGCATCGCGATCTTCCTCGACGACCGGAACGCGTACGCCTCCGCCCGCCAGCGGTTCCTCGTGCGGGTGCCAGCGTTCATCTACCTGACGTCGGACGGGTCGGTGCCGCGCACCGTGCCCGGATCCGGCCGGGACACGCCGGACGAGATCTTCTCCTACTGGCACAACCAGCGCACGCTGGTCAACGGCCTGGCGCAGGAGACCTGCCGGGACTTCACGCACACCGGCTACGGCATCTCGGCGATCTCCCACGTGGCCGAGACCGCCCTGATCCAGGGTGACGACCTGTACCCGCAGGTGGGGGAGCGACTGCGGTACGCGCTCGGGTTCCACTCGACCTACCAGCGGGGCGCCGCGGTGCCATCATGGCTCTGCGGCGGTTCGCTGCACCTGGGCCTCGGCCCGGTCACCGAGGTCGGCTTCAACGCCCTGCACAACCGGCAGGGCCACGCCATGACCAACACGCAGGCCCTGACGGAGTCCACCCGTCCGCAGGGCACCAACAACCTGTTCGTGGCATGGGAGACGTTGACCCACGCGGAGAACCCGAACGTGATCCCCTGACGGTCGGGTACCTGACGAGCAGGCACTGAGTCGGCAGCTTGCATCGAGATCGGTCCAGACCTGGACCGATCTCGACGCAAGCTGCCGACCTCCGCCCGGGGCCGACGGTCAGCGGGGGCGGGAGTAGCGGGTGGTCATCGTGTAGTTCTTGTCCGGGCCCTTGACGCGCCAGTGCAGCTCCCACTCCGGCGCCGACGGCGGGGCCGGCTCCGCCGGGACGTCCACACCGCCCCGGTAGAGGTCGCGGCCGCACAGGTGCTCGACCGCCCCGGCCGTCCAGGGGTGGAAGTCCCGGCCGTCCTCGAAGGTCACCAGCCACGCGGGCGCGGACGCGCCGTCGTCGGCCGGATCCTCCCGGGCCAGGAAGAGCGTGCGGCTCACCGGGGTGCTCCCCGCGGCCCAGCGCAGGGTGCCGCGCTCGGCCCAGCGCACCCGGCCGTCGTCCTCCAGCGTGAACTCGGCCCTGCCCTGCGCGGTGTACTCCGCGCCGTCGCGGTGGTCGTGGACCCCCCGCAGGAAGTCCCAGGTGCCGACGAGCCGGAGCGGATCCACCGCTCGACCTTAGCGGCCAAGCACCCGGGACGGGCTCGACGACGATCGCCCGACCACGTTCCGAGACACTTCTAGCCGGTCGAGGGATTGGCTGCGGCGGCGACCCGGTTCCGGCCCGAGGACTTCGCGCGGTACATGCAGACGTCGGCGAGACTGACGGTCGCGTCAGCAGTACCTGCGGGGCCGGCCGCACAGCCTCCGCTGACGGTGACGGTGATGCTCTTGCCGTCGACGACCACGGGCGACGCGGCTGTCGCCGAGCGGATCCGGTCGGCGACCACCAGCGCGCCGTCGAGACCGGTGTCCGGCAGGATGACGAGGAACTCCTCACCGCCCCAGCGGCCGCCGATGTCCCCGGCGCGCAGCTCGCCCCGTAGGTGTCCGGCGAAGGCGCGGAGCACCTGGTCGCCGGCCGAGTGCCCGTAGGTGTCGTTGACCCGTTTGAAGTGGTCGAGGTCGAACAGCACGACGCACAGGGGGTACTGGCGACGGACCGAGTCGCTGTGCAGGCGATCGAGCTCCTCGGCGAGGTGCCGGCGGTTGTAGAGGCCGGTGAGCGAGTCGGTGCGGCTGAGCTGCTCCAGCTCGGCGTTGCGCTGCTGGAGCTGGTCCTGCAGCTTCTTGACGTGGGCCGCCGCCGCGACGCGGGCGAGCAGCTCGGGATCCTCGAACGGCTTCCTGAGGTAGTCGTGGGCGCCGCCGCGCAGCCCTGCCACCACATCGTCCAGTGTGCTCCGGCCGGTAAGGAACACGACCGGGATGTCGCGGAGCTCGGCATCGCCCTTGAGCTCGCTCAGCACCTGAAATCCGTCGAGACCGGGCATCTCGACGTCGAGGAGCACAACATCGGGCGGATCCTCGCGGCACCGTCGAACCGCGTCGACCCCGTCCACGGCCTCGACGACCCGGTAGCCCTCGCTCTCCAGGCCGTCCCGGACCACTGCGCGGATCACGAGCGAGTCGTCGGCGACCAGGACCGTCGTGGTGGTCATAGTCGTCCGGCCAGTGCTGTCGGGTCGGCGACGAAGACGAGGTGGCCGCCGGAGTCGACAGTCCCGGAGACGAGAGGGTGGCCCTGGCCCCGTGGTGCGGGCCGGATCTCGGCGTCGTCGAACTGCCGCAGGCCGGTGACGACGTCCACGAGCAGGCCGAAGGTCTGGTCGTGCGCCTCGATCACCAGGATGTACGAGCCGTCGGACGTGAGCGGTGAGATGACCGTCAGAGGAGGGTCTCCCGGGATGATGCCGGCGACGTCGGCGGCCGGGTCCGGCAGCGAGATCAGGTCGGCGGCGGTGCGGACCGCGAGAGTCGCCAGCAGGGGCACGCAGTACGCCGCGCCTGCCGCCCGGAAACAGACCATCGTCGACATGGCGGGTCCTCACGACCTCGAGTCGAGCAGCTTGAGGATCTCGGCCGAGGCGTATCCCTCGAGACCGGCCGGCGTGTGGTCGGGACCGGCGTCGGCCAGGGCGCGGCGAGCGGTCGCGAAGGCACGCCTCGCCGAGCCCAGGTCACCCGCTGCTTCGAGCGCCAGGCCAAGGTGCAGCTGCGTCACCGGGTCGTGCGGCCTGAGGTAGGCACACTTGCGAAAGGCCACGACAGCCGCGTCGTAGTCGCCCGTGGCGATCGCAGCCTGAGCCGCCTGCTCCAGAAGATCGGCCGGTTCAGGTGACTCGGACCGAGCCGGCTCCCGTTCGGCTCGTGTGACGGGGCGGCCGGACCGGCTCGCGGTGACCGGGGACGTCCGCGCTCTGACGGGGCTCGTCGAACGCGGGCGCGTTGTGACCGACTGGGCCGCGCGCCCGTCCGGCTGGTTCTGGCCGGGGCTCTGTGGAGAGGAGGCCGGCTCGGCGAGCCGTTGGCGGTAGATGAAGGTGTCGCCCACATGGATGGCTCGGAAGCGATCGGAGACCTGCCAGATCGTCTCGGCCGCGCCGACGAAGAGGGTTGTGGTCGGGGCAAGGTTCGTGGCGATCCGGTCGAGGAACCGGCGGACCTGGTCGGGGGAGAGGTAGATGAGCACGTTGCGGCAGAAGACGACCTCGCAGGACAGGACGTCGGGTGGAAGCGGGTCGAGGAGGTTGTGCTGCAGCGCGCTGACCCGGGCTCGAACCCGTTCGTTGACCTCCCAGCCGTCCCCGACGCGCGTGAGGTGTCGCTCGATCCGGTCGGCCGACAGACCGGCCACCTCGCGGTCGGAGTAGCGGGCGGCCGAGGTCCGCCGCACCGCGTCGGTCGAGAGGTCCGTCGCGACGACAGTGCCCTCGATGCCCTGGTCCTCCAGCAGCATCGCCAGGGTGAAGGTCTCCTGGCCGTTGGCGCAGCCCGCGCTCCAGATCCGCACCGGACGGGACAGCTCTGGCAGCACGTCGCGGACGAGTACCTCGAACTGCTCGGGATGGCGGAAGAACCCGGTCTCCTGCACGGTGACGCGGTTCAGCAGGCCCTGGAGCCACCCGGCATCCACCATCAGCCTGTCGGCGTACGCGGTGGGATCCTGGCCCCTGCGTGCGGCCTCGTCACGAATGGCGCGGCGCAGGCGTCCCCGCATGGTCCTGTCCGGACGCAGGCCGATGCGCAGGTGGAGAAGGTCGGCCACCCGGTCGACAACGGTCTCGAGGGCTCGGCCGCCCGTCATGCGCGCGTCACCTCGCGCACGGCCCGCTGCACGGCGTCGGCCATCTTGTCGATCCGGACCAGCTCGGTCACCGCACCGACTCCGACGGCGGCCTTCGGCATCCCGAACACCGTGGACGAGGCCTCGTCCTGGGCGAGGGTCGCGCCGCCGCTCTGGTGGATCGCCAGCAGTCCCTGCGCCCCGTCGTCGCCCATGCCGGTGAGCTGCACGCCGATCGCGGCCGAGCCGGCGGTGCGGGCCACCGATCGGAACAGCTCGTCGGCCGATGGCCGATGCGTCGTGGCCGGCGACTCGACCAGCTCGAGCCGGCCGCCTGCCGCATAGTGCAGGTGACGTTCCCCGGGGGCGAAGTAGACCCGTCCGGGTCGGGCGACCTGCTGGTGACCGGCGATCTCGACGGGGAGGGCGGAGACCCGGGACATCCATTCGACCAGGCCCGCGGTGAATCCAGGATCCAGGTGCTGGACCACCAGCACCGGAGCCTCGAGTCCGGCCAGCCCACCCAGCAGGGTTACCAAGGCACTGGGCCCCCCGGTCGAGGCGGCGATCGCCACGACCGGTTGTTGCCCGACGCGCGCCGCGGTGCCGCGCGGTTGGCCCGGCACGTGGCTGCCCCGCGGGTGGCGGATGACCTGGACCTTGCTGATCTGGCGAACGGTTCGCCGAAGCTCAGCACCCTCCGCGGGTGTCCACCGCGGCGGGCGCTGCCGGGCCTCGAGGGCACCGGCGACCAGGGCCTCGACCGCCGAGGCCGCGTGCCGGTCGGGGAGTTGGGTCGACAGGATCAGGATCGGCGTGGGCGTCCGCGCCATGATCTGCTCGATGGCTCGCTGGCTCTGCCCGTCCCGAAGGTGCAGGTCGAGGACGACGACATCGGGACGAGTCGTCGCGACGAGCTCGATGGCCTCGGCGGCGGTGGAAGAACAGTCCGCGATGACGATGTCACCCTGAACCTGCAGGATCGACATGAGCTGGCTCCGCTGCGCGGACTCGTCCTCGACGAGCACCACGCGAATCCTCGCACCAGCGGCTCTTCCGCTCATGCCTTCATCCCCAGGAGGCGGTTCACGGCGCTCAGCAGGCTTGCTTCGTCGAATGCGGTCTTGGTGATGTAGCCGTCCGCCCCTGCGTCCATCCCCCGCTGCCTGTCGGCGTCGCTGGAGCGGGAGCTGACGATCAGCACGGGAGTGTTGGCCAGCTTCGGATCGGCCCGGATCGCCTCGGTCAGCGCGAAGCCGTCCATCGTCGGCATCTCGATGTCGGTCACGACCAGGTCGCTGGGTTCCTGGACGAGCTGCGACAGGGCGTGCTGCCCATCGGTCGCCACCCGTACGTCGAACCCGGCTCGCTCGAGGATGCCGCGCTGCAGCTCGCGGACGACGAGCGCGTCATCGACTACGAGCACGCTGCGTCGTGCCGTGTCCGGTCCCTCGGTGGGCGTTGTCGGCATGCTCGTCCGACTCGTCTGGCCGGCCCGCCAGATCAGGCCGGGCGGGTCCAGAACCAGCAGGATCGAACCGTCGGGCTCCACGCTTGCGCCGGCGATCAACGGCAGGGGAGGAAGCAGCGGGCTGAGTGCCTTGATGACCACGTCGCTCTGTCCGATCAGCCGGTCGACGCCGAAGGCGTGTCGTCGGGAGGTGCTGGCGAGCACCACGACCGGTCCGTCGGCCGCCTCGCCTCCGGCCAGTCCGAGCGTCTCGCCGAGCGGTTGGACCGGCACCGGATGACCGTCCACCCACAGCACCGGTCTCCCCTCCGCGTGCGCGATCCGGGAGGGCTCCGGCGCCTGGGAGTGCACCACCCGATGGAAGGGCAACGCAAAGCGCTGGCCGGCGACCTCGACGAGCAGGCATCGCAGCACGGCCACGGTGATCGGCACGATGATCCTGAACTCGGTGCCGACGCCGGCCTCCGAACGAACCTCGACCCGGCCATGGGTTGCCTCCACGCTGGTCCGCACGACGTCGAGGCCGACACCGCGCCCGGAGACGTCGGTGACGAACTGCGCGGTGGACACGCCGGCCCGGAAGGTAAGCCCGACACGCTCGTCCTCGGTGAGCTCCTCGGTGTCGATGCCGAGGCGGTTCGCCTCCCGCTCGACGCCCTCCGAGTCGATGCCCCGGCCGTCGTCGCTCACCGCGAGGATCACCTCCGGGCCGAGCTGCATCGCGTGGAGGCGCAGGGTTGCCTGGGGCTGCTTCCCGGCCTGTTGCCGTTCCTCGCGCGACTCGATGCCGTGGTCGACCGCGTTGCGGACCAGGTGCATGAGGGAGTCCGACAACCGGTGCAGCACGCCGCGGTCCATCTCGGTGTCGACGCCTTCCGCCGCCCAGCGGACGTCCTTGCCCTGGGCGCGTGCAAGGTCTCGCACCGCCCGATGCAGCTGGTCGGTGACCGTGGACACCGGCACCATCTGCGCGCGCATCGTGTGGTCGCGGAGGTCGTTGAGCGAGCTGGACAGCTCGTTGAACTCGGCACAGCCAGCCGGGTCGACGTCGAACCTGTCGTTGAGCATCCGCCCGACGCGCAGGTGGGCCGAGGCGGTCTCACCGACGAGGCGAGTGAGCTCGTCCAGGCGTTCGACGGGAACCATGATGAAGTCGGCGCCGCTCGCGGGGTTCCGGGGAGGTTCGGGGCGTGCGCCGTCGGGTACCGGAGCCCGGCTCACGGGTGGGGGAGCGGCTTGCCGGGCAGGCGGGTCCGGCACGTCGGCCGGCGTTCCCGAGACGGCTCCGCGCAGCTCGTCAGTGCCCCGCAACAGGGTGTCGATCACCTCAGCGGTGACCGGCCGCCGCCCGGCTCGTACGTCGTCGACCACTTCCTCGAGGCGGTGCGCCATACGGCTCACCTCGTCGAGCCCGGCGACCGCGGCGGAGCCCTTGAGGGTATGCAGCTCGCGAAAGACGGACCCTATGAGCCTCTCGCCGTCAACGCCCTGCTCCAGCTGGAGCAGCAGCCTGCCGAGCTCGGCGAGTCGAACCGCGGCCTCCTGCCCGAACAGCTGACGCACCTGCTCTTGACTCATTCCCGACATCAGTCGTCCCACGTCGGTGTCGGGTCAAGGCGTGAACCCGGATCCCGGACCCACTCGGGGGACAGCAGTGCGGCAAGGTCGAGCAACGTGGCCACGTGCGGGCCCACCCGATGCTGCCCCGTGGTACCCGGCAGCTCCGCCGGGCCGATGGGAGCATCGAGCAGCTGACGCCGAGGAAAGCCGGTCGTCGCCAGGCCGGTGAGCCCTTGCGCGGAGGCCACGACGACGGCGAACGCGGTCGTCTCGACCCTGCCCAAGCCCAGCAGCGCTGCCGTGTCGAGCAACGGGACGATCTGACCCCGCAGATTGAACAGGCCGATCACCACCTGTGGCGCGGTCGCCAGCGGGGTCAGGGTCGGAGCCGCGACCACTTCGCGAGCCCAGTCCACCGGCAGGGCATACAGATCGGCCCCCACCGGGAGCAGCAGAGCGTGAACGGCGGTCATCGGAGCACGTCGCCTTCGCCTGTCGTGGCTGGGGTAGCCGGGGTGGCTGGGGTGGCTGCGGTGGTTTCGAGGTCGCCGGCGAGGTCGGCGAGGTTGCCGGCGGCGTCGGCGATCTGTTGGGCGGTTGCTGAGACCTGTCGGCTGG
>NZ_QBUG01000007.1:0-162954 GCF_003058225.1 Promicromonospora sp. AC04 | reverse complement strand
CTCCGGCGCTCTGCTCGGTGGTGGTCGCCGCCAGCTCGTCCGAGGATGCCGACAGCTCCGTGGCCGCCGAGTTCACCTCCACCCCCGCAGCCGTGGTCCTGGCGGCCAGTCCCCTGAGGTTCCGCGCCTCGCGGACGCCGAAGAGGAGTGCGGCTCCGACCGCGAGGAGAGTTCCGACGGCCAGCAGGGCGATGGCGTACTGGCGCTGGGTGGTGACGGGGGCGAGCAGGGCGTCGGCGTGGACCTCGGCGACGATGGTCCAGCTAAGGTCCTCGACCAGGTCGTATCCGGCGATGACGTCGTGGCCCTCGAGATCGGTGAAACGCGCGACGCCGGGCCGGCCGGTGCTGGCCGCTTCCTGGGTGGCGGCGTTCTCGACGGTGGTGCTCAGGGCGCCGGCGGCCAGCATCGCGGCCTCGTCGGTATCCTGACCCATGTCCTCGCTGCTGTAGACCAGACGATTCTGGGAGTCCACAGCGATGACCTCTGCCAGCTCCAGCTCGAGCAGGTCGGCCAGGCGCGCCGGATCGAGGGTGCCGATCACGATGGCCTGCGGGTTGCCGTCCGGGCCGAGCACGGGTTGCGCCATGACCCACTCGATGTGATCGCCCCGCCGGACCGGCGAGGTCAGGACCGGCTGACCCTCGGCGGCGCGGGCGAACCACTCCTGCTCGGCAGGATCGGTGACACCGCCGGTTCCGCTGGTCGACAGCACCTGGCCGTCCAGGTCGGTGACCTGGATCAGGGTGAAGTTGCCGCCGGTCTCGGCGACCTGCGCCATCACGGACCGGGCCTCTTCGCCGGTCGGGTCGTCGGCGTTGGCGTCGGCGGCGGTCGCGGCGAGCACGGTCAGGCTCTGGCGCCGTTCGGACAGCCAGTCCTGCACCTTCAGCGAGACCTCACGTGCGACGCTCTGCCCAGTCTGCTCGGCCGCGACGGTCAGGCTGTGCGTTGCCGAGGTGGTCAACAACACCGCCATCCCGAACATCACCGGCAACGAGACCAACAACATCGCCACCATCAAGCGGTAGCGATACGGCAGTCGTCGACGCCGTGAAAGTCGGGTAGTCATTATGTTGCCCGCCCCCCTGCTGCAGCGATTGACTCGGGCAATTACGACTGTCCGGACCTTTCGTTGGTCATCACAGAATGGCTGCCCCTCAACAGCATGGCACAGCGTCGAAGAAAGCGTCAGATATGGGGGCGGCGCCGCTCATTCGGCAGATAGTCGGCATTTCTCTGGACGCTCACGGTGGTGGCAGCCTTGGGGCGGGCCATTGGCCTTCGAGCTCGGCCGAGGTCATCGGCCGGCCCAGGGCAAAGCCCTGAGCGAACTCGACCCCGAGCACTCGGAGCAGCTCGAGCTGCTCCAGGTGCTCGACTCCTTCCGCCACCACGGAGAAGCCGCAGGCATGGATGGTCTCCACCATCGACCGAAAGAGCTCGCGCGTCGTGACGGTGCTGACGTCGAGGTAGCTCTGGTCGATCTTCACGATGTCTATCGGGAGCCGGGTCAGCTGCTCGACCGTGCTGTACTTCGTACCGAAGTCGTCCAGGGCGAGCGCGATCCCCAGGCGCCGCAGCTCGCGGAGGTGCGCCACGGCGGGCCCGTCGCCGACCGGCACGCTCTCGGTGATCTCGAGGACGAGCCGGCCCGGATCGACACCGCTGCGGCGCAGGGCGGTCGCCACGTCGTCCAGGACGCGTGAGGAGTTGATGTGCCTGCCGGAGAGGTTGACCGCGAAAGTCAGGTCGTGATCACCGACCGCGTGGCCCCAGGCGGCAATCTGTTCCGTCGCCCTGTTCAGCACCCACGCGTCGAGGTCGCAGATCAGGTCGGACGTCTCGGCTGCGGGGACGAACTCTCCCGGAGGGACCAGCCCCGTTCCCGGTCGTTCCCACCGCACGAGCGCTTCGAACCCTTCGAGGGTCCCCGTCCGCACCCGGATGACCGGCTGGTAGTGCAGCACGAGCTCGTTGTGGTCGACAGCGTGTGCGATCGCAGCCTCAAGGTCCGAGATGTCCATGAACACCCCGTGGGTCAGCGACCGTCGCCGACAGGGTCGGCGGGACTGTGCTCGGCGATGAGGATGCCGAGCGCACGCGAGACCCGGCGCCGCTCCGTGACAGCGACGGCGGGCACCCCCGGAGGAACGCTGTCGAGCGCCCCCGGTGGCGTGTGGAAGAGCCACATCGACATGATGCGGAACGCGGCCCAGTCGCCGTCCGCCACCCGCATCGAGATGATCTCGTCGCCGTCGTCCGTTCGGGTGCTGCGGACCGCGGTGAGCTGCACGGGCGCGGCTCCAGGAAGGTGCAGCGTGACCGCGGGGCCGGACGGCGCCGACCCCCGGGGAAACCGTACGGCGGCCCCGCCGACGGAGATGTCCACGAGATCACCGTAGCCGCCGTCGGTCAGCACTCTTGCGCGCACCGCTATCCGGTGCGCGTCGCGGCGTGAGGTCGCGTAGGCGGGCGCCATGACCCGGACGGTGCCGTAGACCAGGCCGATCCCGGCCAGCAGGAGCCAGATCCCCGATGCCAGCGTCGCGCCGGCGGTCGCACGCCAGGGAACCCAGCCCAGTACGCCGGCCAGCGCGTAGAACAGCACCGTGAAGACGACCACGATCAGCACGATCACGACGCGCGGTGGGCGACCTCGTCGTCGCTGGTCGGCTCCCGCCTTGGGGGTCACCGCGAACTGGAGGTTCCGTCGCGTCGTCAGCCACCACAGGCACGAGAAGCCCACGGGGATGCGGAAGATCCGCAGTGCGAATGCCGTCGGAAGGTGCATGTGGTGCCGGAACAGCTGTCGCACCCCCCAGATCCGCAGCACGAACATCGTCAGGAAGACGGCGGCGAAGACTCCTGGACCAGCGGTCGACGTCTGGGCACCGCTGAGCAGGATCACGGCGGGGAGCAGGAACACCGCGACCGTGATGACCCCTTCCAGCCACCACACGGTCCCGCTGAGGTACTCGAAGTAGTTGCGCCACGACAGCCATCTCTTGGCGGCCCACAGCCGCTCCTTGGCGAGCACCTGCATGGAGCCCAGGCCCCACCGGGTCCGCTGCAGGAGGTACTGCTCCGGGGTCGCGGGCGCCAGTCCCACGGCCAGGGTCTGACCGTGGTAGACGGTCTTCCATCCGGCGCGGATGAGGCCGAGGGTCGTGTGCATGTCCTCGACGATCGTGTCGGTGGCGATCCCGCCGACCTCACGAAGTGCGCGCACGCGGAGCAGGGACGTGGAACCGCACCAGAACGGGCCGGCGTTGTCGTGGTTCCGGGCCGCCATCAGGACGTGGAAGAAGACGCCCTGTTCACCGGTGACCCCGTCGTCGTCGAACGCCCCGGAGTTGTAGAACGTCTGGGGTCCCTGGACGAGCGCGATGGCGGGATCGTCGAACCACCCAAGCGTGGCGGTCAGGAACGTCGGCAGCGGCACGTGGTCGCAGTCCAGTACGGCGATGATGTCGACGTCGGGGCTTCCGGCCGCGGCTTCCCGCGCCATGAGGTCGAGCGTGTGGTTGAGGTTGCCGGCCTTGGCGTGGTCATGGACCGGCCGGCGGACGTACCGGGCACCGAGCTCCCAGCACATCTCCTCGACCCAGTCGCGGTCACCGTCGTCGAGCACCCAGGTCTCGTGCGCGGGTTCGAGTGCGCAGGCCGCCGCGATCGTGGGCGCGATGACTTCCACGGGCTCGTCGTAGGTGGGTATCAGGACCGCCACCCTCATCCCGGGAGGAAGCTCGCTCACGGGCTCCGGGGCGTGGCAGTCGATGTTCCACAGCGTCACGATACGGATCGTCAGCCACAGGACGGGAACTGCCTCGAAGCAGACCAGTATCCACGCCGCCGCCTCGTCCCATCCTCCGGTGGGCATCGTGAAGGTGACCCGCCACCACAGGTACGCCAGGAGGGCCCCTACCGAGACGAGGCCCCCGACCCTGGCAAGCCTGCGGCGAAGCGGCGACTCGGGCCGAGGGGCTCCGAGCAGGAATGCCCAGCCGGCCAGATTGCTCCCAGGAGCAGTCGAGACCGCGGGTCTCTGCGCCCCGTTGACACGCGCTTCCGGGAAGGAGCGGGCGCCGGGTGATTCACCGGATGAGTTCATCACGCGCGTCTCCTCAAGAAAGGCAATTGCTTCCACGGTAGACGAGAAGTGACCGGAAGGTCGGCGCGACCATGTTCCGCAGAATTCAGCACTTGAACCAGCGTGAGCCATTTCCGCACGTTTTAAGGTGTTGCGTTCGGCTGGCCGTCTCGCGGCATCGGACCGGCGCAATACAGGAAACAACCGGGGCTCGATCGCGACGGGCGGCTCGGCCCACCAGTCATCTCGTCAGCCCTCTCGGCGGCGGCGGGCTCCGGGGCGACCGGCACGTCCAGCATCAACCGGACGTGCTGCTCGACGCACCTTGGTGCGTCGATACCCCAGAAGCTCACCGATCTATGAGTGAAGATATCCGGATGACCTCCGTGAGCGACACCACCACCGAGGGCGGGCGCGCCGTCCTCGACCCGGCCAACCCCTTCGCCGCCCCGTCCGGCCTCCCGTACGGGCTGCCCGACTTCTCCGCGATCCGTGAGGAGCACTACGAGCCCGCGATCGTCGCGGGCATGGCGGCGCACCGCGCCGAGGTCGAGGCGATCGCCACCGACCCGCGGCCCGCGACTGTCGAGAACACCCTGGAGGCGCTGGAACGCGCCGGCCAGCTCCTGGACCGGGCGGCGACGGCGTTCTACAACCAGCTGCCCTCGGACTCCACGCCCGGCCTCGAGGACATCCAGGAGCGCCTCGCCCCGCTGTTCGCCGCCCACCAGGACGCGATCCTGATGGACGCGCGCCTCCACGCGCGCGTGAAGTCCCTGGCCGACGCCGCCGCGGCACGCACCCTCGACCTCGAGCCCGACACCGCGTACCTGCTCGAGCGGCTCATGACGCAGTTCAAGCGGTCCGGAATCGCGCTGCCCGAGGCGGACCAGGCCACGCTGCGCGACCTCAACGCGCGGATCACCTCGCTGGAGGCGAGCTTCGGGCGCAAGCTCCTGGCCGGGGCCAACGAGGCGAGCGTGCTCGTGACCGAAGAGGCCGAGCTCGCCGGGCTCTCCCGGGACGCAAAGGCCGGCGCCCGGGCCGCCGCCGAGGCGCGCGGCCAGGAGGGCTGGCTCCTGGAGATGCAGCTCTTCACCCACCAGAACGTGCTGGCCTCCCTGGAGAACCCCGCCACCCGCGAACGCGTGCAGCAGGCATCGATGGCCCGCGGTGCCACCGGCGGTGAGACGGACACCCGCGAGGTGCTCCTCGAGCTGGCCCGGGTGCGGGCGGAGCAGGCGCAGCTGCTCGGCTACGAGCACCACGCCGCGTACATCGCGGCGGACGCGACGGCAGGCACCACGGCCGCCGTCAACCAGATGCTCGGGCGCCTGGCGCCCGCCGCCGTCGCCAACGCGAAGCGGGAGGCGAGCGAGCTCGCGAAGGTGAGCGGGACGCCGTCGGGCAGCGTGGCCGCCGCCGACTGGTCCTACCTCAACGAGGCGGTGCGCAAGGAGCGGTTCAACCTGGACGACGCCGCCCTGCGCCCCTACCTCGAGCTCGAGCGCGTGGTGCGCGACGGGGTGTTCCGGGCGGCCGGCCTGCTGTTCGGGCTCTCCTTCGTGGAGCGCCGCGACCTGCCGGGATACCACCCGGACGTGCGGGTCTTCGAGGTGTTCGACGCGCCCGAGCCGGGGGAGCCGGACACCGGGCTCGGCCTGTTCCTCGCCGACTGGTACACCCGCGAGTCGAAGCGCGGCGGGGCCTGGATGGACAGCCTCGTGACCCAGAGCAGCCTGCTGGGCCAGCGGCCCGTGGTGGTCAACAACCTGAACATCGTCAAGCCGCCGGCGGGCGAGCCGACACTGCTCGTGTGGGACGAGGTAACCACCCTCTTCCACGAGTTCGGGCACGCGCTGCACGGGCTGCTCAGCGACGTGCGCTACCCCTCGCAGGCGGGCACGTCCGTGCCGCGCGACTTCGTGGAGTACCCGTCGCAGGTCAACGAGATGTGGTCGTGGGAGCCGGAGATCCTGAGGTCGTTCGCGGTGCACCACGCCACCGGTGAGCCGATGCCGTCCGAGTGGGTCGACACCATGGTCGCCTCCCGCATCTGGGGCGAAGGCTTCGCGACGACGGAGTACCTCGCCGCCGCGCTGCTCGACCAGGCGTGGCACCAGCTCGCGCCGTCGGATGTGCCGACGTCGGTCGAGGACGTGCTGCCCTTCGAGGCGGCGGCGCTCGCCGCAGCCGGGGTCGACTTCGAGTCCGTGCCGCCGCGCTACCGCACCACCTACTTCAACCACGCCTTCGGCGGCGGGTACTCGGCCGGGTACTACTCGTACATCTGGTCCGAGGTGCTCGACGCCGAGACCGTCGAGTGGTACGCCGAGAACGGCGGGCTGACCCGGGAGAACGGCGAGGCGTTCCGCCGCAAGCTGCTCGCCCGCGGCGGGTCGCAGGACCCGCTGGCGTCGTTCGAGGACCTGCGGGGCCGGCCCGCGGAGATCACGCCGCTCCTGACCCGCCGCGGCCTGGCCTAGCCACCACCCCGGGCGGCTTTGCCGAACCGCACGTTACGCGCGTGTCGTGAGGTGCGAGGCGGCGCCGAACCGCCCCTTACGTGTCATCGACGGCCCCGAACCGAAGGCCGCGGGTCCTCCGACGCCGGTGTGGACTCGCAGCCTTCGGTTCGGGGCCGTCGATGGTATGAAAGTTGCGGTTGGGTGCCGGAGGGCCGGCGCCTGGACACGTCAGTTGCGGTTCGGTGTTCGACCAGCGAGATAGTGTCCGGCGGGGGCCGGGCGCGTTACGCGGGCCGGATACCGTGGGGCCGTGACTGAGACTGTTCCGACCCCCACGCCCGTGCCCACTGCCGCTGACGAGGTCATCCGGATCTGTCAGGAGCTGATCCGGATCGACACGTCGAACTACGGCGACAACGAGGGCCCGGGGGAGCGCGCCGCCGCCGAGTACGTGATGGAGCTGCTGCACGAGGTCGGGCTGGAGCCCGAGCTGTTCGAGTCCAGCCCGGGGCGCGCGTCCGTAGTCGTGCGGCTGGAGGGGCAGGACTCGAGCCGGCCCGCGCTCGTGCTGCACGGGCACCTCGACGTGGTGCCGGCGGCGAAGGACGACTGGAGCGTGGACCCGTTCGGCGCCGAGCTGACGGACGGGCTGCTGTGGGGCCGCGGCGCCGTCGACATGAAGGACATGGACGCCATGATCCTGGCCGTCGTGCGGCAGATGGTGCGGGAGGGGCGCAAGCCCGCGCGCGACGTCGTGGTCGCGTTCTTCGCCGACGAGGAGGCGGGCGGCGTGTACGGCGCCCAGTGGGCCGTGAACAACCGGCCCGAGCTGTTCGAGGGCGCCACCGAGGCGATCTCCGAGGTGGGCGGCTACTCGGTCGAGATCGGCGGCAAGCGTGCCTACCTCCTGCAGACGGCGGAGAAGGGAATCGCCTGGCTGCGCCTGATCGCCGACGGACGCGCCGGCCACGGCTCGCAGGTCAACGAGGACAACGCGGTGACCGAGATCGCCGCGGCCGTCGCCCGGATCGGGCAGCACGCCTGGCCGTACACGATCACGCCCACCGTGGACGCGCTGCTCCGCGGCGTCGGCGACCTCACGGGGCTGCCCGTGGACCACGACGACCCCGCCACCATCGACGAGCTGGTGGCAGCGCTCGGCCCGGCGGCGAAGTTCGTGGGCGCCACCGTCCGCAACACGTCCAACCCGACCCAGCTCGAGGCCGGCTACAAGGCGAACGTGATCCCCGGCCGCGCCGAGGCGACGCTGGACGTGCGGCTCCTGCCCGGCCAGGAGGAGGCGGGCATGGCGACGCTGCGCGAGCTGGCCGGCCCCCGCGTGCGGATCGAGCCGATCCACCTGGACACGGCGCTCGAGGTGCCGTTCAGCGGCTCCCTGGTCGACGCAATGGTCGCCGCGCTCGACGCGGAGGACCCGGGGGCGACCGTGCTGCCCTACACACTGTCGGGCGGCACGGACAACAAGTCGCTGCACCGGCTCGGGATCACGGGGTACGGCTTCGCGCCGCTGCAGCTGACAAACGACCTCGACTTCGCCGGGATGTTCCACGGCGTGGACGAGCGGGTGCCGACCGAGGCCCTGAAGTTCGGCACCCGGGTGCTGGACCGCCTGCTGGCAACCTGCTGACCGGTTAGCCGTTGAGCGTGGGATCCTCGCCCGGGGCGCAGACGGGGCGAGGATCCCGCCCTCAACGGCTCAGAGCGGCTCAGAGAGCGTCGAGGAGACCTTGATGATCTTTCGGCGGAGCCAGACCTTGCGTCTGCCGCCGATATAGAGGAGGGTCCTTGCCAGTTCCCAACGGCCGTACTCGGCCTCGTCGGTGAGCACCTTGCGGGCATCCGGCACGGTGGTGTCCGGGTCGAACGTCAGTACGCGGTACTCGTACTGACTGTGCTTGCGGAACAAGGAGCCGTCTCTCGCCATCTGATGCACCGTCCTCGGGTCGCGGGTGAGGTCAGTTTATGCCGGTTTCATTGCAGACCGGTGACAGCAACAAATTTCGTCTGCCCATTGTGGCTCATGGGGCGCTACCTTCAACCTATGACCGTTGAACCGCGTGCCGCGCTCGATCGCCTCGTAGCCGCACTCGAGGCCCACCATCACGCGGTCGCCACTCGCCGGAGTGACGACGACCCCGCAGTCGACGACGCCTACGACGTGCTCGCCGACGCTTACGAGGTGTACGAGGACTCCTTGGCAACGGTGTTCGGCGAGGTGACGCCGTTCTACCTCGCCGACGAGATCGATGAGGACGACGACGAGGACGACGAGGACGAGGACCTCGAAGACATCGACTTCGACGACGACCTGGGCGACGTCGAAGAGGTGGAGGAGGACCAGCCGCAGCCTGCGCAGCAGCGCTGACCAGGCACGGTCAGGGGAACGGTCACCAGCGTCACGGTCACCAGCGTTCCGGGTAGCCGATCTCGGGGGCGGAGACGTCGTCGAGCGCGGCGTGCACCTCGTACGGCAGCTCCAGGGTCACGGCTTCCAGAGACGAGCGGAGCTGGGCGGGCGTCCGCGCGCCCACGATCGCCGACGCGACGCCCTCGCGCTCCAGGAGCCACGCGATCGCAACCTCCCCGGCGCTGCGGCCCAGCCCCTCGGCCGCGGTCGCCACAGCCTCGACGACGGCGGACGCCGGACCCTCCAGGTACGGCTGGACAAAACCGGCCAGCGCGCCCGCTGCCCGCGAGTCCGCGGGGATGGCGCGCCGGTACTTCCCCGTGAGCACGCCGCGCCCCAGCGGGGACCAGGCGAGCAGCCCGGCACCGAGGGCATCGGCGGCGGGGACGACGTCGCGCTCCACGCCGCGCTGCAGCAGGGAGTACTCAAGCTCGACGGCGGCCAGGCCGACGTCGGGCTCCAGGAGCGTCGCCACGCGTGCCGTGGCCCAGCCCGGGTGGTTGCTCAGCCCCACGTACCGGGCGCGGCCGCTGGTCACGGCGATGCGCAGCGCGTTGCAGGTCTCCTCGAGCGACGTGTTCGGGTCGGGGCAGGCCACCAGGAACAGGTCCACATGGTCGGTGCCCATGCGCACCAGCGACTCGTCGAGGCTGTCGAGCAGGGCGCCGCGGGAGGCGTCCACCACCCGGCCCGCCCCGCCGTCGGGCCGCGACTCGGAACGGATGCCCGCCTTGGTGGCGAGGACCACCTCGCTGCGCGACACCTTGCCCGACAGGAGGGTGCCGATGACCCGCTCGGCGTCGCCGTCGGCGTAGCTGGCGGCGGTGTCGACCAGGGTGCCGCCCGCGTCGAGGAAGTCCCGTACCTGCTCGGCCGCGTCGATCTCGTCGGTGTCGCGGCCCCATGTCATGGTTCCGAGCCCGAGTTCGGAGACCCGCAGGCCCGACCTGCCCACCCGGCGTCGTTCCATGTGCGGCAGGCTACCTGCGGCTGCTGCGGGTGCGTCAGGAGGCGCGCCGTGGGGTAGTGTCACCGCCCGTGACTGCGTGGGAAGCGATCCTTCTGGGCTTGGTTCAGGGCCTGACCGAGTTCCTGCCGATCTCGTCGTCGGCGCACCTGCGGATCGTCGGTGAGCTGATCGGGTCGAGCGACCCTGGCGCGGCCTTCACCGCCATCACGCAGATCGGCACCGAGGCCGCGGTGATCATCTACTACCGCAAGAAGATCGGGACGATCCTCGTCGCCTGGTTCAAGGCGCTGACCGGAGCGAACGGCAAGGGCTGGCGGGCCCGCGCCGGCCTGGGGCCGCGGCCCGGCTCCGTCGACGTGCGGCACAGCCGCCCCGGCGTCACCGCGAACCACGACGCCGCGATGGGCTGGTACATCATCCTCGGCTCGATCCCGATCGTGGCGCTCGGGCTCCTGTTCGAGGACTACATCGAGACGACGCTCCGCAACCTCTGGCTCACGGTCTTCACGCTCACGTTCTTCGGGATCCTCCTCCTCCTGGCCGACATCTTCGGCCGCCAGGAGCGTGAGCTGACGACGCTGACCGGGCGCAGCGCCATCACCTTCGGCCTGGCCCAGGCGCTGGCCCTCGTGCCGGGCGTCTCGCGCTCCGGCGGCACCATCACGGCCGGCCTGGCCATGGGCTTCACCCGGAAGGCCGCCGCGGACTACTCGTTCCTCCTGGCGCTGCCCGCGGTGCTCGGCTCGGGCTTCTACCAGCTGTTCAAGACGCTGGGCGAGCCGCTGCCCGCAGGGTCACCCGGCTGGGGCGCCACGATCATCGCGACGATCGTCGCGTTCGGCGTCGGCTACGCGGTGATCATCGGCTTCCTCAAGATCATCGGGAACTACTCCTACAAGCCCTTCGTGTACTACCGGTTCGTGCTCGCGGCAGTTGTCGTGTGGCTGCTGATGTCGGGCACCATCAACGCGACGGGCGGCGTCGCGTAGAACACATGCTTGAGGCCCTGACGTGGTCGGGGAGTGTCATTGGTGGCGGTTATCGTTGGTCGCGTGCACGCCTGGCCCACACCTCAAGTCCCGCAGCTCCCCGGCTTTCCCGCGCCCGCCCCGGTGCGGGTCCACGACTCGTCCACGGGTGAGCTCGTCGAGGCGGCGCCGGGGCCGCAGGCCCGGCTGTACGCGTGCGGCATCACCCCGTACGACGCCACCCACATCGGGCACGCGAACACCTACGTAGCGTTCGACCTGCTGGTGCGCGCCTGGCGCGACGCGGGCAAGGACGTCGTCTACGCCTCGAACGTGACCGACGTCGACGACCCGCTGCTGGAGCGCGCGGCCGCGACCGGCGTGGACTGGCGCGAGCTCGCGGCGTCCCAGACGGCGCTGTTCTGCGAGGACATGACGGCGCTCGGCGTCGTGCCGCCGGCGACGTGGACCGGTGCCGTGGAGTCGGTCCCCGACGTCGCGCGGGCCGTGGCGGACCTGGTCGAGTCCGGTGCGGCCTACCGCGTACCGCTCGAGCCGGGCGCCGGCGGCTCGACGCCGGAGCTGGGCGACGTCTATGCGGACCTCACCGCGGACCCGCGCTTCGGCACGGTCGCGCACCTCGACCGCGAGGAGGCGCTGGCCACCTTCGCCGAGCGCGGCGGAGACCCCGGCCGCGAGGGCAAGAAGGACCCGCTGGACCCGCTGCTCTGGCGCCGCGAGCGTCCGGGCGAGCCCGCGTGGGACGGCGGCAAGCTCGGCAGCGGCCGCCCGGGCTGGCACATCGAGTGCGCGGTGATCGCGCGCGATGGGCTCGGCCTGGCGGCCGGGGAGCGGTTCGACGTGCAGGGTGGCGGCTCGGACCTGCTGTTCCCGCACCACGAGATGTCGACGTCGCACCTGCGGGTGCTGTGTCCGGGGCCCGAGGGTGAGCCAGCCGGCGCCCGCACGCACGTGCACGCGGGCCTGGTCGCCTACCAGGGCGAGAAGATGAGCAAGTCGCTCGGCAACCTGGTGCTGGTGTCGCGCCTGCGCGATGCCGGGCACGACCCGATGGCGATCCGGCTGGCCCTGCTGGCCCACCACTACCGCACCGAGTGGGAGTGGGACGAGACCTCGCTGCCGGCGGGCGAGGCGCGGCTCGTGCGATGGCGCGACGCGGTGTCCGGGAACGGCGGCCCGTCCGCCGACGCGACCCTGGCCGCGGTCCGCGCGGCGCTGGCCGACGACCTCGACGCACCGGCCGCGCTGGCCGCCGTCGACGCCTGGGCGGACCTGTCCCTGGCGCCGTCGCGGGATACGTCCGCCGACGAGGAGGGCGCCCCCGGGATCATGGCCCGCACGGTGAATGCCCTGCTCGGAGTGCGTCTCTGACCTCTTGACGGCCCGGTTTCCGTCAGGTAGGCGAGAGCCATGGCATGCGCTTGCCAGGTTAGTTTTGACCCCTGCTTCCGTTTGCATTTAACCCGGTGCAGGATGGGGAGCATGACGGAGTACGAGGAAGACTTCACGGGCGAGACCCGGGTCACCGTCACGACGACGCCCCGGTGCAGCACGCGATATCGCGTCGTACGCAACGGACCGGGATACGCGCCGGTCTACGACCGCGTCGAGGACGCCGCACGGTGCCTCGAGACTTGGGTGGGCTTCCACGGGCCGGACGCCGGAGTGCGGATCGAGCCCATCTCGAACAGCGCGTGAACGTCACGCCGAACCGGATCGCAGAGGCCTGAGCCCACGAGGGCTCGGGCCTCTGTGCTGAGCACGAAGTTGCGGTAGCCTCCCTACTCTCTGAGGGCGATTTGGCCCAAATGTACAGTCGCTGGGGGGCGGGGCATCGTGGTGGAGTCGGCTGCCGAGGGCGTGCGCACGGTCGGTCCCTACCGGCTGGAGACCCGCCTCGGCGGCGGCGGCATGGGCGAGGTCTTCCTGTCCCGCACCCGCGCCGGCCGTCCGGTGGCGGTCAAGGTGGCGTGGCCCAACGTGGCCGAGGACCCGGAGTTCCGGGCGCGGTTCGTGAGCGAGGTCGAGGCCGCCCGCCGCGTCGGCGGGTATCACACGGCTCCGGTCATCGACGCGAACCCGCACGCAGACCGGCCCTGGATGGCCACGGAGTACGTGCCGGGCCCGTCCCTCCACGAAGCGGTCGACGCGCACGGGCCGCTGTCCATGGAGCTGGTCCGGCTGCTGGGCGCGGGCCTGGCCGAGGGGCTGGCGGCGATCCACGAGGCCGGCCTCGTGCACCGCGACCTCAAGCCGGCGAACGTCCTCCTGGCGGAGGACGGGCCACGGGTGATCGACTTCGGGATCAGCCGGGCGCTCGACGCGACGACTGCCGTCACCCGGGCTGGGACCACGATGGGCACCCCGGCGTACATGTCGCCCGAGCAGGCGCGCGGGCAGCAGACGACGCCGGCGTCGGACGTCTTCGCCCTGGGCTGCGTGCTCGGCTTCGCCGCGACCGGTCGCACGCTCTTCGGGACGGGCCGCACCCAGGCCGTCCTGTACCGGGTCATGCACGAGGACGTGGACCTGGACGACGTCCCGGCAGGCCTCGCGCCGCTGATCGCGGCGTGCCTGGCCAAGGAGGCCGGAGAACGCCCGACCATCCCGGACGTCCTGGCGCAGCTCGCGAGCCGGAGCGGCCAGGGCGCGCGCTGGCTGCTCCCGCCCGACATCGCGGCCATGGCGCGGCAGCGGAGCGAGGCGGCCCGCATACCGGTGGTCACCGTGGACGTCCCGGACGCGACTCAGCCTGACCCGGACCCGACACGCTCGCACGACACCGTGCTGTCCGCGGCCCCGGCCCCGGTCCCGGCGCCTGATCCGGCTCCGGTGCCCGCGACCGTGCCGCGTGGCCGGGTGCTCGCCTGGGTGGGTGTCGGGGCTGCGGTAGTGGTGCTCGCGGTGTCGGGGGTGCTCGTCTTCCGCGCGCTCACCGACTGGTACGCGGCGGTCCTGGCCGGCCCGACGGTCTCGGAGCCGGAGACCAGTGCGTGGCCGACGCCGACGCCGTCGGCCACTCCTGAGAGCAGCGCTACCCCGTTCGACTCCGCGAGCCAGCTCGCCCGGCATGTGATCGAGGTCGAGGTGTCCGGCGCCAGCCCGGACGAGCCGGTGCGCCTCATCTACACGGGACTGCTCGACGTCGGACCGACGGACAAGATCGAGACCGAGGTGTTCGGCCGCGAGGACGACGACTGGATCGACGCCACATCCGACTGGGAGGAGCGGCTGCTGGTGGACGGCGCACTCATCGAGCTGCACCTCTTCGCCGAGGGCACGTCCGACGACCTCACCTGCCGGATCACCTTCGACGGCGACGTCGTGTCCGAGGAGACCAGGTCGCTCGACGACGGGACCCGCTGCTCCGTGACCGACCAGAACTACCAGGACCTGCTGGACGAGGACACGTAACCGGCGACGCCCGGAACCACGGGCCCGCCCGGAACCTGCGGTGGCCTACAGCGACCAGGAAGACCAGAGAGAGGAACAGGACAAGTGCTGAGCGAGCTGCGTGCTGACGACCCGACCGAGGTGGGCCCGTTTCGCCTGGAGGCCCGGCTCGGCAGCGGCGAGATGGGCGACGTCTTCCTGGGCCGGTCCGCCGGCGGGCGGCCCGTTGCGGTCAAGGTGGTCTCGGCCCCGCTCGCCGCGGATGCCCCGTTCCGCCGGCAGTTCGCCCGCGAGGTCGCGGCGGCCCGGCGCGTCGACGGTCTCTACACCGCCCGGGTGGTGGATGCCCGGACCGACGGCGAGCACCCGTGGGTCGCCACCGCCTACATCCCTGGGCCCACGCTGCGGGAGGCGGTCGCGGAGGGTCCGCTCCCGGCCGCCGCCGTCGGCCGGCTCGCCACGGGTCTGCTCGAAGGCCTGGCGTCGATCCACGGAGCGCAGGTGGTGCACCGCAACCTCACGCCGGACAACGTGATCCTCGCGGCCGACGGGCCCCGGGTGATCGACTTCGGCCTCGCCCGCGCGCTGGAGCACACCTCGACCGCGACCATCGTCTCCGACCCCGGCACGGACACCGTCGCCTTCATGTCCCCCGAGCAGGTGCTGGGCGGGGCGGTGACACCGGCGAGCGACGTCTTCTCCCTGGGCTGCGTGCTCCACTTCGCCGCCGTCGGGAGCAGCCCGTTCGGCGGGGGCACGCCCGAGGACACCATGTCCCAGATCCTGCACGGGGAGCCCGACCTGAGCAGGCTGCCCAGCGCGCTGGCCCGGCCCGTCGCAAGCTGCCTCGAGCGGGACCCCGGCGCGCGCCCGTCGGTCTCCACCCTGCTCAACCGGTTCACGTCGGACGATCCGGCGTCGGACCAGTGGCTTCCGGAAGCGGTGTCGGAGATGGTCACGGAGCTCGCCGCGGCGACGGAGCCGCAGGAGGCCGCCGCCACTCCGGCCGCCGCCCCGGCCCCGCAGCCCGTGCCGACGGCGGAGCGTTGGCGCCCGTCGCGCCGCCTGGTGCTGGGCGCTGTCGCGGCGGTCGCCGCGATCGGGCTCGTCATCGGCGGGGTGGCCACCCTGACGGCCCTGACCGGGGACGACGCGCCGCCGGAGTACGCGCAGGGCGGCGACGGCGGTGGCGGCGGAGCTTCCGGCGACGACGGTGGGTCCGCCGAGCTGCACACGATCGTGCTGGAGGCGTTCTACGAGAACTCTGACGCCGAGGGCCTGCCGCTCGGCGTGACCTACACCGGGTTCCACGACTCGAACACGTATGCCTTCAGCAACCAGGACCCCGACGCTTCGGAGGTCGAGCTTGTCGAGGTCCAGCCGCCGTGGTCCGAGACCATCGAGTTCGAGGGCCCGCTGGACTCGTTCACGCTGGGCGTCATGTCCGGTCAGCCGATCACCAGCGAGCTCGGCTTCACGTGCAGGGTCACGCTCGACGGCGAGGTTCTCGTCGAGGCCACGGACTCCATCAGCATGGCGACCTGCGACGCGCACTATCTGCGCGACGACGATGACCTGCCGACGATGCTGCTGTCCAGCGGGGACACCTGCAAGGGGGCCCTGATCCGCAACCCGCCCAGCTGCGACGACTAGGGAGTTGGCCAGGGATGGCGAGGGATCAGAGCTTCTCCGGCCCGCTGTCCTTGCCGCCACTGTCCCGACGGCGCAGGTACCGCTCGAACTCTCGCGCGATCGCGTCGCCGGACGCCTCGGGGAGCTCGGCGGTGTCCTTCGCCTCCTCGAGCTGGGCCACGTACTCGGAGATCTCCGAGTCCTCGGACGCCAGCTCGTCCACGCCGTGCTGCCACGCGGCGGCGTCGTCGGGCAGCTCGCCCATCGGGACCGACTCGCCGAGGATCTCCTCCACGCGCGTGAGGATCGCGAGCGTCGCCTTGGGCGACGGCGGGTTGGCCACATAATGGGGCACGGCCGCCCACAGGCTCACCGACTGCAGGTTGCGCTGGGCGGCCTCGTGCTGCAGCACGCCCACGATCCCGGTCGGGCCCTGGTAGGTGTTGGCGTCGATGTCGAGCACGGACTGCAGGCCCACGCTGTCCGACGTCGCGGTCATCGGGATAGGTCGCGTGTGCGGCACGTCGGCCAGGAGCGCGCCAAGCGTGATCACGGTCCGCACCCCCAGCTCGTCCGCGACCTGGAGCAGCTCCTCGCAGTACTTGCGCCAGCGCATCGACGGCTCGACGCCGTGCACCAGCACCACCTTGCGCTCGCCCACCTGGGCCACCGACACGGTCGTCGTGGGCCAGGTGATGGACCGTTTGCCGTCGTCGTCCAGCGAGATGTACGGCCGGTTGACCTGGAAGTCGTGGAACTCCTCGGGGTCGAGCTCGGTCACTTTCTCGGCGCCCCACACCTCGGCCAGGTGCGTGAGCGCCGTCGTTGCGGCACTCCCCGCGTCGTTCCAACCTTCGAAGGCAGCGAGGAGCACGGTCTGGCGAGGCGAGGCCTGCTCCTGCTGCTCGTGATGCGCGTCGGTCATCCCCCCACCCTAGGGTGTGAGGCGCTCCGTGTGGCCAGGGGCACCGGCGCGTTCGCGGACGGGCGAATCGGCTGGTCAGTGTCGGTGCGGAAGCGCCCGCCGAGGTCAGAGCGCCGGCACGCCGGCCCGCAGCGCACCGCGGACCTGCACCTCGACGCCTCGCCAGGTGCCGGTCCACAGCGTGTAGCCGGGGTCCAGCATGCGCTGGTCGATGGCGTGGTCGAGGCCCAGCGCACGAGCGATCGTCTCGCCGTCGTCGAGGTGCCAGGGCTGCAGGCACACCCGTTCGGGCGTGACGGTGAGGACCTCGATCCAGTCCGTGCGAACGTGGCGCAGCAGATCGATGACATCGCCAAGACGTTCGGTGACCGACTGCGACGCGATGGGATTCACGAGACTCTCCAGAACACGGGTCGGGCAGGGGCACTGGCTCGATACCACTGTGCGCCGAGGACATGGGACGTGCCATCGGCAGCGGCCGGGACGTTTCGGTGATAGATACGTCCCTAGGGGGTGAATGACACGTGAGGAATCAACGACTGGTCGCAGCGATGAGCCAGGCCGGCCTGAGCCAGGTACGGCTCGCGGCCGCCGTCGGCGTGGACCCGAAGACCGTGGAGCGGTGGGTGGCCCAGGGCCGCACGCCGCACCCGCGTCATCGTGTCGCGGTGTCCGACGCGCTGGGCTGCGACGTCGCCGCGCTTTGGGGCGACGTCGACCGGGCCGAGGCCGCCGCGCAGGAGATCGTGGGCGTCTACCCGGCGCGGCGCGCCGTGCCGTCCGGGACCTGGCGCGCCTTCCTGGCGGGCGTGGAGCAGCGGTTCGAGCTGCACGCGTTCGCGGCGACGTTCCTGCCCGACCAGACCCTCGACCTGACGACCGAGATCGTCAACATGGCGGCTCGCGGCGTGCAGGTGCGGCTGCTGCTGGGTGACCCGGAGAGCGACGCGGTGACGGTCCGCACCCAGGAGGAGGGCGGCACGGGCCTCGCGGGGCGGATCGCGCTGGTGCTCGCCTACCTGGCGCCCGCGCTCGGCACCCCGGGCATCGAGGTGCGGCTGCACGACCGCACCCTGTACGCCACGACCTTCCGGTTCGACGACGACCTGCTGGTCAACACCCACGTGTGGGGCTCGCCCGCCGGGGCCAACCCGCTGCTGCACCTCAAGGACGGCCCGGAGGCCTCGATGGCGCCCGCCTACCAGGCGGGGTTCGAGCGGGTGTGGAGCGCCGCGGCGCCGTTGTCGGCCTGGCCCCGGACGGAGGACCCGGGAAGGGTGGCGTGATGGTTCGGATCGACTACTTCGACGACCCGACCGCGCCGCCCGTGAACTCCGTGGTTCCTTCGGTCACGGTTGCCGTGCGCGACGACGTCGGACGTCTGCTGCTCATCCATCGGACCGACAACGACCTCTGGGCCCTGCCCGGCGGGGGCATAGACCCGGGGGAGACCGTGCGCCAGGCGGGCGTCCGGGAGACCGAGGAGGAGACCGGGTACCGCGTGCGGATCACGGGCCTGATCGGGATCTACACCGACCCCCGGCACGTGATCGTCTACTCGGACGGCGAGGTCCGGGCCCAGTTCTCCATCTGCATGCGCGGCACGGTCACCGGCGGGACCGCTCGGACCTCGGGGGAGTCCAGCGAGGTGGTGTGGCAGCAGGTCGACCGGCTCGGCGAGCTGGAGATCCACCCCTCGATGCGGCTGCGTATCGATCACGCGGTGGACTCGTCGCGGACGGAGCCGTTCCTCACGTGAGCTTGTCCAGCCGGTCTACCCGAGCCGGTCCTCGACGGCGGACACGATCCGCCGCAGGTACGGCTCCGCGTGGCGCATGCTGCGCGAGACCAGGTGGCCGGGCGGGTAGCGGTCGTAGATGCGGCCGAACCGCTCGTCCACGGTGACGGTCCCGCCCTGGGCCGAGGTGGTCATGTCGCAGTAGGTGAGCAGGTCCAGCAGCTCGCTGTCCGACGGCGCGGGGAACTCGTCCCGCAGCGTCGTGTCGAAGCCCCTCGCGGCCGCCTCGACGACGGCCGCCGTGTGGTGCGCGACGAGGCTCGTCAGGTCGTCCGGAGCGCCGAGGCGGCGCAGGTAGCGAGCGCCGTCGAGCTGGTGCAGCCCGGTGTCGCAGGCGGCCGCGGCGTAGCCGACGTCGTGCAGGTACGCCGCCGAGACGAGCAGGTCCGGCTGGCCCAGCGCCCCCGCGACCTGCTCCGCGCGCCGGCCGACGCCGACCGAGTGGGCGAGGCGGTCGGCGCCGGGCTCGAAGAGCCCGCCCAGCAGTGCCTGAGCGCCCGCCGGACCCAGCTCCCGCGGGGTGGTTCCATGCATCGGTTCACCGTAGAGCGCACGGCCGTGCGCTGCGCGGCGTGTCGTGAAAGCTGCGGTCAGAGAGGGTGTGCTGGTCTGCATCCTTGCTCTCCCGTCGTCGTCAGAGCTCGGGGCGGCCCTTCGCTATCCACTCGCGAACTATCGCCGTCGCGCGGTGGTGGCCGGCGAGCGCGGCCTCCCGTGTCGGGTGCATCTCCGCGTGCTGCTCGGTGCAGTCCAGGAGCTCGTCCTCGGAGAGCACGCCGTCCGGGTCGAGCCGTTCGACGAAGACCATCGTCTCGTAGATCAGCGGAGTGTGGTCGTCGTCGTCGTCGAGTGCGGCGGCGGAGTCGATCCCGGTCCAGACCGTCGACACGTGGTAGATCCCGATGTGGTCGCGTGCGACGTGGGCGCCCCCGGCCCCGAGGCGCAGCACCGACCACTGATCCTGGGTGATCGGGTTGCCGTCGAGGTCGTAGTACATCCGCTGCGAGAGTCGCTCGAAGAAATCGGGTCCGAACACGGTCTGTTTCCTCCTCGTCGGGTGCTGCGGGGGGCCGGCGGAGACCGCCGGCCGAGAGCCAGCATCACTCAGGACGTCGTGACGCGCGCGGCAGGGATGTGGGTTGCGCCAGTTTGTTGGACCGGCGCGTTTTCCCAGCGTGCCGGACCAAGCCTCCGTTATCGTCACAGACCGTGACCTGGGGGATGCCGTGAGAGCGACGCTCGAGCAACTCACCGCCGTCGTGAGCGAGCTGGCCGGTCGCGGTGCCGCCGGGGCCCGCCCCGCCGGCCTGAATGCCTGGCGGACCCAGGACTGGCACGCCGTCCTGCGCGACATCCCGCTCGACGAGCGCGCCTACGCCGACCGGTTCCAGGTCTCGCGGCAGCGGGAGATCGAGGAGCTGTGGCGCTGGTGGTCCGAGCCCGCCGACGCGCGCTCCCTGGAGCCGCGGACCGTGGGGTTTCTCGGGTTCTACCTGCTCACCCTGGTCGCCATGCACTGCTCGGACCGGATGCGGTTCCACGGTGACGCGCCGTGGGACGTCGCGGTGGCGGGGGCGACGGCGGAGGACCTGAGCAAGGCCCTCGTGGCCGACCCGGACGTGCAGCGCTCCATCGCCGCCCTCCACGACCCGGACGCGTCCCGGGGCTCAGCGGCGTCGGCCGAGACCAGGGCGGAGTGGGCAGCGCTCGACATCACGAGCCTCGAGTTCTACCGGCACGGCACGACGTCGATCATCCTCACCGGTCGGGTCGCCGCGCCGTCCCGGGGCCAGACCGCGACCTTCGCCCTGAAGTGCCTCATCCACCCCTACCTCACGATCCCCGCGATCGTGGGCGCGACCCGGGGCTACCTCGCCGAGCACGGGCGGCTCGACGCCGAGGTGAGCTCCCCGGCGGTGCCCGTCTGGGCGAGCCACGACAGCTGGATCCTCATGGACCTCGTCCGCGGCCGGACGCTCGGCGAGCACCTGGCGTACCGCGCCGCCGGGCGGCCGGCCCCGCCCGCACGGGAGATCCTCCGCCCGGTCGACACGGCGGCCCTGCGGGAGCTGGGCGGCGCGCTGCTCACCGCGCTGGCCGACCTCGAGCGGGACGGGCGGCGGCACGACGACCTCACGCCGTCCAACATCATCGTGGAGGTCGAGGAGCTCGGCCGGCTCCGGCTGCGGTTCGTCGACCTGGGCGTCAACCATCTGCACACCCGGTCCATCACCGGGCAGGTCCAGGGCGACGGGGCGTACGTGGCGCCCGAGGTGCGCCGCGACGGCGTCGGGCATCCGCGGGCCGACCTCTACTCCCTGGGCGCCCTGCTCATCACCATCGCCGGGATCCCGCACAGCGCCGACGGCACCGTCCCCGACCAGTTCTACGTGGCGTCGGTCGGGCTCGCCCGGCTCCTGGAGGACCTGACGGACGCCGATCCGCGGCGGCGCCTCCTGGTGGTCCCGGTCGATCCCGCCGCCGCCAGGTTCGAGCAGATCGGGCGCGTGTTCGGGGACGAGGTGGCGATCCTCGAGCAGGACGGCCGGGAGCGCCCGCGGGGCCGGCTGCAGGGGCTGCGCGACCTTTCGCCCGGTGCCGGGACGGTGGCCCGCCAGCGGCGCATGCTGCAGGTGCGCAGCGGCCAGGCGCGGGATGCCACGGGCGTCGCGCACCTGCTGCAGGCGCGCCGGCTCCGCCGGTGGGCGTGGCTCTGCGCGGTGCTCCTGTGGTGCGGTACCGCGCTGGTCGTGACCTGGTGGTCGCGCGACTTCGGGCTGTCCTGGCAGGCGAAGTGGTTCGAGGTGGCGGACGAGGTGTTCGACCGGTCCGGGTCGGGCCTGGGTTTCCTCGACGACATCCGGGCCGACGACTACCCCATACCGGACCCGCTGGGGAACCTTCCGGTGCGCCTCGTGACGCTGACGTTCGCGCTGGTCAGCGCCCGGCTCTACCTCAACGTCTTCGCGGACCTGAGCACCACATGGGCGACGCCGCCGGGCGGGACGCCGCGCGTGCGGGCGGTGGTCGCGGAGGTCGGGCTGCGCTCCCTCGCGGTCCTGCCGGCGGTCTACGTGGTGCTGCCGACGCTCGTACAGCGGGACTGGTGGCCCCTGTTCACGCTGATCGGGATCGTCACGGTGGCCGGGGTGGTCCAGGCCTGCCTCTGGTTCGCGCGCGACGCGAACGCCCGTGCCCGCGCGGTGGGGCTGTCCTCGGTGCCGCGGGGCGAGATCGCGACCCTGGAGCGGCTGGCGGCGTGGCAGCCGACCGTTGCCGTCTACCTGATCCCGATCGTTGTGATCGGCACGCTGCTGTCCCTGGGGCTGCTGCAGGACGTGCTGGTCTACGCGTGCTTCGTCAGCCTGATCAACGTGGGCATCTTCTACCTGAAGAGCGCGGGGACGGACGCGCCCTACATCCGGGCGGGGCTGAGCCGGGCCGTCCTGGCGGCGGAGCGGCTGGAGCACCTGGGGCGCACGAGGGTCTGACAGGCGGCGCGAGATCCGGGACTTTTTCCTGTCCGTGCAGGTCCATCAGCCCGTCCCCCTGCCCGAGATAAGGGCATATGACCGCTTTCTCCGTCACGGATCACACCGATCAGCGCGCGGAGCACCCCAGACTCGGGTGACGATGAACTAATGCTCAACCTGCGAAATCACCGGGTCCTGCTGTCCGCGGTCGGCGCGTTCCTCGTTGCCGGCGCCGGTAGCGGCATCGCCTGGTCCCAGGCCGAGCGCACCAGCGAGCCCGCTGACGTGCTGCTCGACGCCGTGGAGCACAGCGAGTCGACGATGCGCGACTACATCGACGAGATCAGCGGCCGCTTCGACGAGATCGAGGCCACGTCCGACGTCGAGCAGAAGGAAGAGCTCGCCGCCGCCCTCATGACCGACGTGCCGGACCTCGCCGAGGAGGCGCGCGCCGGAGTACTGACCGCCAAGGAGGACGCCAAGGCGGTGCCACTGCCGGACGGCGGCAAGCTCGACCGGGCGCGCGACGCCTACGTGGCGCACATCGACGCGTGGATCGCGGAGTACGACCAGGCGATCCTCTCCCCGGCGGGCGTCGTCGAGGTCGAGCCGCGGGTGAACCGGACGTTCGACCAGGCGGTGGCCGCGTTCGGCCGGCTTGACCTGGACGCCGACCAGGAGGGCCGTGCGGCGGAGCTCCTCGCCGACTGAGCAGCCCGAGCTGTCGCCTGGTGCATCTCGTGTCCTTAGATGCACCAGGCGACAGCTCGTCGACGGGCTGCTTACTCCTCGATGATGATGGCCAGCGCCGGGCACACTGCCGCGGCTTGGCGGACGTCGTCGGCCAGGTGGGCCGGCGGGTTGGCGTCGAGCAGGACCACGATGCCGTCCTCGTCGCGCTGGTCGAACACGTCCAGGGCTGCCGTGACGCACTGCCCTGAGGCGACGCACTTGTCCTGGTCGATGGTTACCTTCATGAGAGCCTCGCTAGTGGTTGTCGGAGTGCTTACCAGGTGACGGGCAGCTTGTGGACGCCGTATACGATGCCGTCGTACTTGAACGGGAGCTCGTCGCTGGCCACGGCGAGCCGGAGCGTCGGGATGCGCTTGAAGAGGGTGCTGAAGACGACCTGGAGCTCCATGCGGGCCAGGGGCTGGCCGAGGCACTGGTGCACGCCGAAGCCGAAGGCCATGTGCTGGCGTGCGTCGCGGGAGAGGTCGAGCTTGTCCGGGTCGGCGAAGACTCGAGGGTCGCGGTTGGCGCTGTCGCTGGCCATGATCACGCCCTCGCCGGCGCGGATGATCGCACCGTCGTGCTCGATGTCCTCCAGCGCCACCTGGCGCCGGCCGTTGTGCGCGATGGTCAGGTAGCGCAGCAGCTCCTCCACCGCTGCGGAGACGGCCTTCGGGTCGTCGGTCTCGCGGAGCGCCTGGAGCTGGTCGGGGTTCTCCAGCAGGGCGACCGTGCTCAGGGCGATCATGTTCGCGGTGGTCTCGTGCCCTGCGATCAGCAGGAGGACGGCCATCTGGATCGCCTCGGGGACGGACAGCTCACCGGCTGCGACGCGCTCGTGCGCGATCTGGGAGAGCAGGTCGTCGCCGGGGTCCTTCATCTTCTCGACGATCAGGCCACCCAGGTAGGTCGCCAGCTCCGTCACCGCGCCCATCCGTTCCTCGTCGGTCGAGGTCCGGCTGATGAACGTCTTGCTGTGGTCCTGGAAGAACTCGTGCCGGTCGTAGGGGACTCCGAGCAGCTCGCTGATGACCAGTGAGGGCAGCGGCAGCGCGAACGCGTCGACCAGGTCCGCGGGCTTCGGCCCGGCCAGCAGGTCGTCGATCAGCTCGTCGGTGATGCGCTGGACCGCGGGCCGCATCGCCTCGATCCGCTTGATGGTGAACGGCGCGGTGACCATGCGTCGCAGGCGGGCGTGCTCGGGGTCGTCGATCGTTGCGAAGCTGAGGGTGCCGCCCTCCGCCGCGTCCTTCGACTGCACCGACTCGTGCGGGTAGCCGGGCTTGGAGATGTCGACGCTGAGCCTGTCGTCGGACAGCAGCGTTCGCTGGTCGGCGTAGCGGGTCACCAGCCAGTGCGTGCTGTCGTCGAACAGCCGGATCTTGGCGAGCGGGCTGTCCTGGTCCAACATGGCCTGCTGGACCGGCGGCGGGTCGAACGGGCACTTCGACGCCCGCTCCATCGGGTAGACGGGGGCCTCGGCCGAGTCGTTCTCGGCCGGGTTGACGGTGGTGGTCATGATGTTCCTCCTGTTGGGGTCGCAATCGCGTTCGTGTCGAGCTCGCTTCGGCGCAGGCGCGTCTGCTTGGGCATGTTCCAGCCGAGTACGCCGACGGTCCTGCCGGCTTGGCGGTAGAGGGCGACGAAGCGCCGGTCCGCGGTGGCGCCGTCCACGATGTCCACCTCGGCGTTGGTGGGCAGGACGCCGTGGACCTGGATCTTGGCGTCGAACTGATCGGTCCAGAAGTACGGGACGGGCACGTAGGGACGGTCTTCGCCGAGGATGTTGGCGGCGACCGCGGCCGCCTGCTCGGTGGCGTTGGTCCGGTTCTCCAGCCGCAGCATGGTGCCGAGCCCATCGTGGTGCCAGCGCGCTACGTCACCGACCGCCCAGATCCCGTCCGCCGCGCGGCAGCATGCATCGCACACGACGCCGTTCTCGAGCCGCAGGCCGCTGCCGTCGAGCCAGTCCGTGACCGGGGCGGCTCCGAAGGCGACCACGACGACCTCGGCCGGGAGCACCTCGCCGGTCTCCAGGCGCACCCCGGTGGTTCGCCCGCCAGCCGTCTCAAGGGCGGCGACCGAGGCGCCAAGACGTAGGCGGACACCGTTCTCGGCGTGCAGGTCGCTGAGCAGCTCGGCGGCGAACGGGCCGAGCTGCATCGCCATCGGCGCGTGCTGTGGGCCGGCGAGCGTGACGTCCAGGCCCATGCTCCGGGCGGTGGCGGCGATCTCGGAGCCGAGCACGCCGTCGCCGACCACGACGGCCCGCGAGGCGGCCAACAGGTCCTTTCGCAGAGACTGCGCGTCGTCGAGACCCCGCAGCGTGTGGACGCCGGCGAGGCCGTCCTGTCCGGGGAGCGTGCGGGCCCGCAGCCCGGTGGCGATGACGACGGCGTCGGCTCGCAGGGAGCGTCCCGACGCGGTGCGTACGGTACGCGCGGCGACGTCCAGGCCCACGGCGGGGTCGCCAAGGATGAGCTCCGCGTCCAGGGCGTCGAGCGCAGCCCTCGGCCGAAGCTGGGCCTGCTGGGGTTCCCAGACGCCTGACAGGACCTGCTTGGAGAGCGGCGGACGGTCGTAGGGAAGGTGCTCCTCGGCGCCCAGGATCGTCAGGCGACCGCGATATCCCTGGCGCCGGAGAGCCTCCGCGGTGGACAGGCCCGCTGCCGAGGCCCCGACCACCAGGACGCTGTCGGGTGTGCTCACGACGACCATCCCAGGTCGAGGTGGCCGCTCCGGATCGCGGCGAAGGCGCCGCCGTCCACGAGCAGGTCGGTTCCTGAGATGAAGGCGGCGGACGGGCCGAGCAGGAACTCGGTCGCGGCGGCGATCTCGGCGGCGGTACCCATGCGCCCCGCGTTGGACCCGTCGATAGTCGCCTGCATCCCCTTGTTGTGGTCGCTGCCCAGCTCGGCCTGGCCCATGGGGGTGGCGATGGCGCCGGGGCTGATCGTGTTGATCCTGGCGCCCCGCCGGCCCCAGGTCGTGCTCGCGGCCTGGACGCGCAGGAGATTGGCGTGCTTGGCGAACGCGTAGGCCGCGGTGCCTGCCGGGAAGTTCCCCGGATCTGCGATCGGCAGGGAGAGCAGCTGATCGGCCGGGGTGCGGGCCAGCTCCAGGCTCTGCTCCCGCGTGAGGGTCGGGTAGACGTGGCCGGCCATGCTGGCGACGACGACGCCGGCGCCGCCGGCCGCGACCACCTCACCAAACTGCTCGACCACCAGCGCGACCCCCAGCAGGTCCACCGCCAGGATGGCGGCCACCGGGGCCTGCACCGGCGAGAGGCCGGCGGTGTGGACCACGGACCTGACCTCGCCCAGCGAGGCGGCCTTCTGGGCGAGGTCTGTCACCGCTGCGCGCGAGGAGACGTCGGTGACCACCGGGGTCACCTCGTAGCCCTCACCACGCAGCTGATCTGCCACGCCGACCAGCGACTCCTCGTTGAAGTCGGCCAGGACCAGGTGAGCCCCTGGGCCGAGGCGCCGGGCAACGGCCTGCCCCATCCCTCCCGCGCCGGTAACCACCACGACATTCGTTGACATGCACGCTTCCTTTCATGGCAGGGCCGGAGGAGAAGACCTTCTCCAACACCTGTTGGTTATCCATCACGTGTTGGAGACCTTACACTAGGACGATGCCAGCGCAAGCCATAGATCCTCGAAGCCTTCGCTCCCGGTCCGCCCTGGAAGCCGCGCTGTGGGAGCTCATCGCCGATCGCGACCTGCATCAGGTCTCGGTCTCCGACATCACCAAGCGCGCCGGCGTCAACCGGTCGACGTTCTACGAGCACTACGACGACGTCGACGACCTGGCGGCTGCGGCTTGTACTGTCGTGTTCGACGAGCTGGTCGCGGCCACGCCGATGTTCGGCCCGGACGTCCTGCCCCACGGGGAGATCGTGCAGAACCCTCTGACGCAGCTGTTCGGCCACGTCGCCGAGCACGCCGACCTCTACCGGACGCTGCTCGGCCCCGACGGCAGTGCCAAGGTGATCAACCACCTGCTCCAGCGCATCGCGATCGCCGCCCACGCGAACCGTGAGCTCAGCCAGGCGGGCCCGCCCACGCACGCGTACGACCCAGCTGACATCCCGCTCGATCCCGAGGCCGCCTTCATCGCCGGCGCCATGCTCGGCACCGTCGGTGACTGGCTGCGCCACGGCTGCCCTGGCACCCCCGAGCAGATGGCCGCCGTCGTCTGGCCGCGGCTCCTCGGCGCCGCAATGGTCACCGGTCTGCCGTCATCGCCCGGGGCGAGCTGACGCATTCATGGCCTGATCGCGGCCGGCCCCGGCCGGCGCTCCACGGGTGTGACGTTCATCCCACCGAGCGGGCAGAGACGCACTGGACGCCTGCACGTCGCTTGGATGTAACCAGATGCCTCGGGACTCGTGATTGGGTGTCCTCGGTACATCGTCCTCGGTACACCAAAAGGTCCTGGAGGTCATTCTGAGCACCGTCCCGAGCAGCGAAGGGGCAGGCAAGCGCCATCCGTCCGACGTCTCTCTGCCCGCCGCCGTCCTGTTCGACATGGACGGGACTCTCGTCGACTCCGAGCCCTACTGGATGCGCGCCGAGCGCGAGATCGTCGCGGCGCACGGGGCGACGTGGACGCACGAGGACGCGCTCGGCGCGGTGGGGCAGGCGCTCCTCACGACCGGCGCCATGCTGTACGACGCCGGCGTCCCGCTGGAGCCCGCCGAGATCGTGGCCTGGCTCGTGGCCCGGGTGAACGAGCAGCTGCGCGAGGCCGTGCCGTGGCGCCCCGGCGTGCTGGAGCTCCTCGACGACCTGCGGGCCGCGGGCGTCCCGTGCGCCATCGTCACGATGTCCTACCGCAGCCAGGCCGAGGTCGTGGCCGACGGCGCCCCCGCGGGCACCTTCGCCCACCTCGTCACCGGCGACGAGGTGACGCACGGCAAGCCGCACCCGGAGCCGTACCTGGTGGCCGCCGGCCTGTTCGACGTGCGGCCCCAGGACTGCGTGGCGATCGAGGACTCCGGTCCCGGCATCACGTCCGCGCTCGCGTCGGGCGCCCGCACGCTCGGCGTGCCCAACGAGGTGCCGGTGCCGCAGCGTCCAGGCCTCAGCCGGGCGGCATCACTCAAGCAGATCGACCTCGAGGTGCTCGGGCGGATCGGATCGGGCGAGGTCGTGGACCTGCTCGGCTGAGGGCCTGAGACGCCGCGCGGGGCCGGACACTGCCCAGTGCGCCTCAGCGGTCGCGTGCGTCAGTCCACGGCCGGGGCCACCCACTCGACCGTGACCGGGTCACTGACCACGAGCCGGCTCTCACCGTCGACCATCGCCAGGATCGCCGCACGGACCTCGTACGCGCCGTCGGGGCGGGGGTCGTCGTACCTTGTCATGCCGCTGTCCTCGTCCACGCCGCTCGGCCAGCAGGTGGTCATGTTCGCGACTCCGGTAAGACCGCTCGTCCGGCGCAGCGCGGGGTCGGCCGCGTCCTCCTCCCAGGCGGAGTAGTCGCTCGTCGGGAGGCCCTGGGCGTCGGCGGCCTGGAGGATCGGGCCGCCTCCTTCGTGCCAGCCCAGGCCCAGGTCGACCACCACACCGCCCTGCGACCATACGAGCTGGACGCCGTCACCGAAGTCCGGCGTCGCGTCGTCGCCGAGCTCGTGCTCCAGGAGGACCGGCTGGTACTGGGCGCGGTCCGCACCAGTGACCATCGGGCCGGTCAGTTCCAGACGGAACCGGTCGTCCTGCGTCACGAGGTCAGTCGCGCTCATCCCGCACGCGACGCCGTCCAGCTGGGACCAGCCGTCCGGGACGTGCCCGGCCTCGAACGGGATCGTGGTCGGCGCCGGAGCGTCGCTGGGGGTGGGTGTCGCGGCCGGGGCGACCTCGGCCGACGGTTCGGCCGTCTCAGGCACGCTGGTCCCGGCCGTGCCGGATTCGCCGGCCGTACCGCATCCGGCCATGACCGCCGCAAGGCAGACCGTCGTGCCGAGCACCAGGCCGGCACGGAGGGTACGGGCTGCGCGAACGCTGCCCTTCGTGCTGTCGATCGTCATGCCGTCATTTTCGCAGCATCGGGTGAATTTGTGGCAAATCAGACATGCTGTGTCGAATGGGGAGAACTCCCCGTGGAAACGGGTCGCATGTCGGCTGTCGGGCTGATCCTGGTCCTCGCAATGGCAGGCGAGCCGAGCTGTCAGCGGCGCCGACGAGGTTGTCGGCGTCGTGGGCGAACGTGTGCGGGCACGGGATCGTCGAGCGCCTTTGGTGGATCAGGGCTCAGACCGCGATGCCCAGCCGCAGCGCGACCGCGCCGTCCGGGATCTCCGGCGGCGTGCCGCCGAACTCCGGGCACATCGCCTGGTGCGCGCACCAGCCGCACAGCTTGGACTTGCGGGGCTTCCACTCGCCGGTCCGCGCCGCTTCCTCGATGGCCGACCAGATGGCGCGGACCTTCTGCTCCGTGTGCTCCAGCTGTTCGATCGTCGGCTCGCCCCGCAGGACCTGGCCGTCACCCAGGTACACGAGCTGCAGCATCTTGGGCAGCACCCCGCGCTCGCGCCACAGCACCAGCCCGTAGAACCGCATCTGGAACACGGCCGAGCTCTCGTAGCCCGGACGGGGCGACTTGCCCGTCTTGTAGTCGACCACCCGCACGGCGCCCGTCGGTGCGACGTCCAGCCGGTCCACGATCCCGCGCAACAGCGGACCGCCGTCGAGCTGCGACTCCACCAGCAGCTCCCGCTCGGCCGGCTCCAGCCGGTTCGGGTCCTCCAGCGTGAAGTACGTGCCCAGCAGCGAACCCGCACCCGCGAGCCAGCCCGCGCGGTCCTGCCCGTCCGGGCCGACCCCGTCGGTGAACAGCGACGTGTACCGGTCGTCCGCCTCCAGCAGCCGGTCCCACTCACCGGGCAGCAGATCGTGCGCGGCGGCCAGGGTCCGCTCGCCCAGCGGGGCGTCGTACAGCCGCTCCAGCACCGCGTGCACCAGCGTGCCGCGCGCCGCGGCGGCCGACGGCGGCTCCGGCAGCCGGTCCACCGTGCGGAAGCGGAACAGCAGGGGGCACTGCATGAAGTCGTTCGCCCGCGACGGCGACAGGGCGGGCGGGCGCGAGGGCGCGCGCACGGCCGATGCGGTGTCGGCCGGCTCCGCCGCCACGTCCTGCACCGGGCCCTGCGTCAACACCTGGGGCAGCTCCGTCGTCGTCATGCCCCCAACCCTAGGGGCGGGCACTGACATCCCCCGGGAGCTGTCCACAGCGCGCCGCCACCCACATGCGGATCGGCCGGATAGGTTTGTCCGGTGACCACCTCGGAGCCCGCCTCCACGCCCGCACCGCCCGCCCCGCCACGTTCGAAGGGGTTCGTGGTCGGCCGCGTCGCCGGCGCACCCGTCATCATCACGCGGTCCTGGTTCCTCGCCGCCGTCGTCCTGACCATCCTGTTCGTGCCCAACGTCCAGGCGATCGCGCCGCAGCTCGGCGCGGGCGCCTACCTCGTCGCGTTCGTGTTCGTGCTGCTCCTGTTCGGGTCCGTGTTCCTGCACGAGGCCGCGCACGCCCTCGTCGCCAGGGCCCGCGGGCAGCACGTGACCGAGCTCGCCGTCACGCTCTGGGGCGGGCACACCGCGTACACCGGCGGCCTGGGGCGACCGCTGGACGGGTTCCTGGTCGCCGTCGTCGGACCGCTGACGAACCTGGCGCTCGCGGCCGCGTTCTGGTTCGCGTGGGACCCCGCGGCCGTGCAGAACGTGCCGATGATGCTGTTGTACGCGGGCGCGGTCTCCAACGCGTTCGTCGGCGTGTTCAACCTGCTCCCCGGCCTCCCGCTCGACGGCGGCCAGATCCTCGAGTCCCTCGTCTGGGCGGTCACGGGCAAGCGCACCACGGGCACCGTAGTGGCCGGCTGGGTGGGCCGCGTCGTCGCCGTGGGCGTGCTGCTCTGGGCGCTGGTGGTGCCGTTCCTGCAGGGCACCACGCCGAGCCTCACCACCGTTCTGTGGTCGGCCCTGATCGGCGCGTTCCTCTGGGCGGGCGCCGGGGCCGCGATCACCAACGGCCGGCGTCGCGAGGCGATCGCCGGGCTGTCCGCGCGGGGGCTCGCGACGCCCGCGCTCCTGGTCCCGTTCGGGTCCACCGTGGCCGAGGCGCTGAGCGCCAGGGTGACGGCGGTCGCCGACGGCGCGTCGCCGTCGACGTCGTACCGCCTGGTCGTGGTGGGGCACGACCAGGTCCCGATCGCGGTGCTCGACGACGACGCCGTCGCCGCGGTGCCCACCTCCGCCCACCACCTGACCAAGGTCGACGCGGTGGCCGTGCCGTTCGTGCCGGGGTCCGCGGTCAGCCCGGGCATGTCGGGCACGGACCTCCTGAACCACCTGGCCGGGTCGTCACGCGGCGCCCGGCTGGTCCCGGTGGTCGACGCCGGCCGGGTCACCGGCGTGCTCGACCTGGCCGACGTGGCGCGGGCGATCCGCGCCACGGGGTGACCTCCGGCACCTCGCCGGCGCACGCGGGCCACCGGGCCTGCACCTAGACTGGTCGGTCGTGACCACACCCACCGATACCCCTACCGCCACCGGCGCCGAGCTGCGCCGCGGCCCGTTCCGCGTGGGCGACAAGGTCCAGCTGACCGACCCCAAGGGTCGTCTGCACACGATCACGCTGCAGCCCGGCGGGACCTTCCACACGCACAAGGGCTACTTCAAGCACGAGCAGATCATCGGGCAGCCCGAGGGCTCGGTGGTCCGCAACACCGCCGAGATCGAGTACCTGGCGCTGCGCCCCCTGCTGGCCGACTACGTCCTGTCGATGCCGCGGGGCGCCGCCGTCGTCTACCCGAAGGACGCCGCACAGATCGTCGCCATGGCCGACATCTACCCGGGCGCCCGGGTCGTCGAGGCCGGCGTCGGCTCCGGCGCGCTGACGATGTCCCTGCTGCGCGCCGTCGGCGACGCCGGGCACGTGCACTCGATCGAGCGGCGCGAGGACTTCGCGGCGATCGCGCAGGGCAACGTCGAGACCTTTTTCGGCGGGCCGCACCCGGCGTGGGACCTGTCGGTGGGCGACCTCGCCGACGTGCTGCCCGTGGTCATGGAGCCGGGCTCGGTCGACCGGGTGGTCCTGGACATGCTCGCGCCGTGGGAGAACGTCGACGCCGTCGCGTACGCGCTCGCTCCGGGCGGGGTCGTCGTCTGCTATGTGGCCACCACCACCCAACTTTCGCGCACAGCAGAAGACCTCCGTGCCGATGGTCGGTTCACCGAGCCGGCGGCCTTCGAGACCATGATGCGCGGGTGGCACCTCGAGGGTCTGGCCGTGCGTCCCGAGCACCGGATGATCGGGCACACGGGCTTCCTCATCATCGCGCGCCGGATGGCCGACGGCGTCACCGCACCCGAGCGGAAACGGCGTCCTGCCAAGGGTGCGTACCCCGTGACGGCCGAGGCGGAGTGGTCGCCGGAGGAGCTCGGGGAGCGGGCCGTGTCCGACAAGAAGATCCGCAAGGTGCGACGTGACCTTGGCGTTGCGCCGGAGGACGCCAACACCCCGCCTGCGTGAACGGGCTGTAACGATCGAGTACCCCGCACGTCTCAAACGGGTGTTCTTACTTCTGGTGTGTCGGTGACTGTGCTTAGAGTGCTGTTCTCGGAGGCGTTTGCATCGTATGGTCGCCTCCCGGGCCCTACGAGAGGGGATGTCATGACCGAGAACACGTCAGGATACAACCATCCCGAGCATGAGTCTTTGCCGAACCGCGACTACGAGCGCCAGATTGCCCTCCTCTCAGCAAAGAACGAGCGTCTCGCGGAAGCACTCCGCGCGGCGCGCGATCAGATCGTCGAGCTGAAGAAACAGCTCGACGATCTCGCCAAGCCGCCGGGCACGTACGCCGTGTTCCTGGGGGCGCACGCCGACGGATCCGTGGACATCTCGTCCGCCGGCCGCAAGATGCATGTGTCCGCGAGCCCCAGCCTGGACGTCACCCGGCTGAGCCCCGGCCAGGAGGTCAAGCTCAACGAGGCCATGACGGTGGTCGGCGCGGGCGAGTACGAGCGCACGGGTGAGCTGGTGACCGTCAAGGAGATGCTCGGCGGTGACCGTGTGCTCGTGGTCGGCCGGGCGGACGAGGAGCGCGTCGTGCGCCTCGCCGGCTCGGTGATGGACGTCCCGCTGCGGGTGGGGGACTCCCTCACTGTCGACACGCGCAGCGGCTTCGTGTTCGAGATCGTGCCCAAGTCCGAGGTCGAGGAGCTGGTCCTCGAAGAGGTCCCGGACATCGAGTACGAGGACATCGGTGGGCTCGGGCCGCAGATCGAGGCGATCCGGGACGCGGTCGAGCTGCCGTTCGCGCACCCCGACCTGTTCCGCGAGCACGGGCTGCGCCCGCCCAAGGGCGTGCTCCTGTACGGCCCGCCCGGCTGCGGCAAGACGCTCATCGCCAAGGCGGTGGCACACTCCCTGGCCGGGATGGTTGCCCGCGCCAACGGGGGCGACCCCGGGATGAAGAGCTTCTTCCTCAACGTCAAGGGCCCGGAGCTGCTCAACAAGTACGTCGGTGAGACCGAGCGGCACATCCGCCTGATCTTCGCCCGTGCCCGGGAGAAGGCCAGCCAGGGCATGCCCGTCGTCGTCTTCTTCGACGAGATGGAGTCGCTGTTCCGCACCCGCGGCACGGGCCTCTCCTCCGACGTGGAGACCACCATCGTCCCGCAGCTCCTCGCCGAGATCGACGGCGTGGAGCGGCTCGACAACGTCATAGTCATCGGTGCCTCCAACCGCGAGGACATGATCGACCCGGCGATCCTGCGCCCGGGACGCCTCGACGTGAAGATCAAGATCGAGCGGCCCGACGCGGAGGGAGCCAAGGAGATCTTCGGCAAGTACCTCACCAAGGACCTGCCGATCCACTCGGACGACCTGGACGAGTACGGGAACAACATGGCCGAGGCCCTCGACGGCATGATCACCTCGGTGGTGGAGCGCATGTACTCCGAGGACGAGGAGAACCAGTTCCTCGAGGTCACGTACGCGTCCGGGGACAAGGAGACCTTGTTCTTCAAGGACTTCAACTCGGGCGCCATGATCCAGAACGTGGTCGACCGGGCCAAGAAGAACGCGATCAAGGACTTCCTGGCCTCGGGGCAGAAGGGCATCCGCGTGGAGCACCTGCTGACCGCGTGCGTCGACGAGTTCAAGGAGAACGAGGACCTGCCGAACACGACCAACCCCGACGACTGGGCGCGCATCAGCGGCAAGAAGGGCGAGCGCATCGTCTTCATCCGCACCATCGTCCAGAAGAAGGGCGAGGGCGCCACGCCCCGCACCATCGACACCGTCCAGAACACCGGCCAGTACCTCTGATCGCACACCCGGGCAGGTCCGCGTGCATGGGCGCGGACCTGCCCGACCAACGGGACTACTCCGGCATAGGGTGGTGAACGTGAGCGCGCGTCGTGTGATGGGCATAGAGACCGAGTACGGAGTACTGCAGCCTGGCCGGCCCCTGGCCAACCCCATGCTGCTGTCGAGCCAGGTGGTGACGACCTACCGGGCCATCTCCACGCGCGCCGAGGGTGCGGGTGGCAAAGCGCGCTGGGACTACGACGACGAGGACCCGCTGCAGGACGCACGCGGGTTCCACCTCGACCGCGCCTCCGCGCAGCCGTCGATGCTGACCGACGACCCGGCGCTGCCCGCGCCGTCCGGCCCCGTCACCGGGCAGGTGCCCGTGGTGGAGCCCGGCCTGCCGGGCCGCAGGCGTCGTCCGGGGTCGACGCAGGAGGTGGAGCGGCCGGCCACCGAGGAGTACGACGACCCGAGCGCCGCGAACGTGATCCTCACGAACGGCGCCCGCCTCTACGTGGACCACGCCCACCCCGAGTACTCCTCGCCCGAGGTGATGACCCCGGAGGACCTCGTGCGCTGGGACGTCGCGGGGGAGCGGGTGATGCTCGCCGCCCTGCGGGAGCTGGCGAGCTTCCCCGGCAGCGAGGTCGTGCTCTACAAGAACAACGTGGACGGGAAGGGCGCCAGCTACGGCACCCACGAGAACTACCTCGTGGACCGGGCGCTGCCGTTCACCACGCTCGCTGAGCTCATCACGTCGTTCCTCGTCACGCGGCAGGTGTTCACCGGCTCCGGCCGCGTCGGCCTCGGCGCGACGAGCGGCACTGCCGGCTTCCAGATCTCGCAGCGCGCCGACTACATCGAGGCCGAGATCGGCCTGGAGACCACGCTGCGCCGCCCCATCGTCAACACGCGCGACGAGCCGCACGCCGACCGGCAGCGGTGGCGCCGCCTGCACCTGATCCTCGGGGACGCCAACCTGATGGAGGTGCCCACCTACCTCAAGACGGGCACGACGTCGCTGGTCCTGTGGGTGCTGGAGCACCTGGACGACCTGGCCGAGGCCGGGGTGGACGCGCGCACCGAGCTCGGTGCCCTCCGGCTGGCGGCCCCGGTGAGCGACGTGCAGAAGGTCTCGCGCGACCTCGACCTGACCGCGCCCCTCGATCTCGCGGACGGCCGGACCATGACCGCGCTGGAGGTCCAGGGCGAGGTCGTCGACGTCGTGCGCCGGTCTCTCAAGGTGCTCGGCACGGACCCGGAGTCGGACGCCGTGCTGGACCGCTGGGCGTCCGTCGTCGAGCGGCTCGGCACCGACCCGGCCGGCTGCGCGCGCGAGGTGGAGTGGATCGCCAAGCTGCGCCTGCTGGACCGCCTGCGCTCGCGCGACAACCTGGACTGGGACCACCCGCGGCTGCACGCCATGGACCTGCAGTGGTCGGACGTGCGCCCCGAGCGCGGCATCTACCACCGGCTGCTCGCCAAGGGTGCCGTGGACCGCATCGTCGACGAGGAGAGCGTCGCGCGGGCGGTACAGCACCCGCCGACCGACACGCGCGCCTACTTCCGGGGCGAGGTGATGGCGCGCTACGGGAGCCAGATCTCGGCGGCGAGCTGGGACTCCGTGATCTTCGACGTCGACGGCGCCCAGGCCCTGCAGCGCGTGCCGATGCTCGACCCGACCAGGGGCACGCGGCGCCACATCGGCGCGCTGCTCGACGCGAGCCCCGACGCCGCGGCCCTGCTCGCGGGACTCTCCGGAAGGAGGTGACAGTCGATGTCAGTGTCACCGCCTAGGGTCACTATCTAAGGGTCAGGGCCTAGGCTTCGAGACCAGCACTACGTCAGAGAAACACCAGGAGGCGATCATGGCCGGTCAGGATCAAATCAACCCGTCACACGAGGACCGCACTCCCGACGACGACGCCGAGACTCCGGCGCCCGCCGCTGCGGCAGCGCAGAAGGACGACGACGAGGTCGACGCCCTGCTCGAGGAGATCGACGAGGTGCTCGAGAGCAACGCCGAGTCGTTCGTTCGTGGATTCGTCCAGAAGGGTGGGCAGTGACCTGAGCGCAGACCGCACCACAGGACGACTCCCGGACGCCTTCCTGCGTCCGGGATCGTCGTCCTTCGTGGACTTCCTGGCCGAGCACGCCCCCGACCGGCTGCCCGGGAACCGGACCATGCCCGCGGGCGTGACCGACCCGGCGACCCTGTCCCCGCACGCAACCACGATCGTGGCCCTGACCTTCGACGGCGGCGTCCTACTGGCGGGTGACCGTCGCGCGACCGCCGGGCCCATGATCGCCAGCCGCAGCATCGAGAAGGTGTTCCCGGCGGACGAGTACTCGGCGGTCGGCATCGCCGGCTCCGCGGGCATCGGGCTGGAGCTGGTGCGGCTCTTCCAGCTCGAGCTCGAGCACTACGAGAAGATCGAGGGTTCGCTGCTGTCGCTCACGGGCAAGGCGAACCGCCTGGCCACGATGCTGCGTGGCAACCTGGCCATGGCGATGCAGGGGCTGGCGGTCGTGCCGCTGTTCGCGGGCTACGACCTGGACAAGGACACCGGCCGGATCTTCAGCTACGACGCCACCGGCGGCCGGTACGAGGAGCACGAGCACCACGGCGTGGGCTCGGGCTCGATCTTCGCGCGGGGCGCCCTGAAGAAGCTTTGGCGCCGGGGGATGGACGCGGAGGCCGCGGTCCAGGTCGCGGTCGAGGCGCTGTACGACGCCGCGGACGATGACTCGGCCACGGGCGGCCCAGACACGGTGCGCGGCATCTACCCGGTGGTCGCGACCGTGTCGGTGGACGGCTACCAGCGCATCGAGGACGCGGAGATCGCCCGCGCGGCGGAGCAGATCGTGGCGCAGCGTCGTGAGAGGGGGTCGATAGCATGAACATGCCGTTCTACGTCTCGCCCGAGCAGCTGATGAAGGACCGGGCGGACTTCGCCCGCAAGGGCATCGCCCGCGGCCGGTCCGTGGTGGTGCTGGCCTACGACGGCGGGATCGCCTTCGCCACGGAGAACCCCTCGCGGGCGCTGCACAAGATCTCGGAGATCTACGACCGCATCGCGTTTGCGGCCGTCGGCAAGTACAACGAGTTCGAGAATCTGCGGGTGGCCGGCGTGCGGTACGCCGACATGCGCGGGTACTCCTACGACCGCTCCGACGTGACGGCGCGGGGCCTGGCGAACGCGTACGCGCAGACGCTCGGCACCGTGTTCATCACCGAGTCCAAGCCGCTCGAGGTGGAGATCGTCGTCGCCGAGGTGGGTGCCGACGCCGCGGACGACCAGATCTACCGGCTCACCTACGACGGCACCGTGGCCGACGAGCACGGCTTCGTCGTCATGGGCGGCCAGGCCGAGCAGCTCGGCCGGCGCGTCAAGGAGGGCTGGCGCGCGGACCTGACGCTGGGGGAGGCGCTGCGGCTCGCCGTGGCGGCGCTCGGGTCGGGCGACGGCTCGTCGTCGCGCACCATCGAGGCAGCCCAGCTCGAGGTGGCGGTGCTGGAGCGCGACCGGCCGCGGCGCGCGTTCCGGCGGCTGACCCGGCAGGTCCTTGCCGACCTGCTGGCCGACGGCGCGGAGGCGCCGTCGGACGACGCGAAGCCGGACCCTGAGGCGGCCGGCGAGGGTGAGACCGCACCTGGGGCCGCCCTCGACGAGGCGGCTGTCGACGAGATCATCGACGAGACCACCACGGACGTGACCGCCACCGACGAGACCACCGAAGAGACCGCTACCGACGAATCCCCGACCGAGGAGTCCCCGACCGAGGAGAAGCCTGACGAAGGACCGGAGGCTTCCGGCCCGACGTCCGGCACCGACCACTAGCAGCACATTCCGCGAACGGGGAGGGGAAGTCCATGGACCGCAGGATCTTCGGTCTCGAGACCGAGTACGGGGTCACGTGCGCTGCCGACGACGGGCGTGGCCTGTCGGCAGACGAGGTCGCCCGCTACCTGTTCCGGAAGGTGGTGGCGTGGGGCCGTTCCTCGAACGTGTTCCTGAGAAACGGCTCCCGCCTCTACCTCGACGTGGGCTCGCACCCGGAGTACGCGACGGCGGAGTGCGACGACGTGCGCCAGCTCGTCTCGTACGACCGGGGCGGGGAACGCATCCTGGAGGGCCTCGTGGCCGACGCGCAGCAGCGCCTCGAGCACGAGGACCTGCCGGGCCGCATCCACCTGTTCAAGAACAACACCGACTCGGCGGGCAACTCCTACGGGTGTCACGAGAACTACCTGGTGCGGCGGTCGGGTGACTTCTCGCGGCTGTCCGACGTGCTCGTGCCGTTCCTGATCACCCGCCAGATCCTGGTCGGAGCGGGCAAGGTGCTCTCGACGCCGCGGGGTGCGGTGTTCTGCCTCTCGCAGCGTGCGGACCACATCTGGGAGGCGGTCTCCAGCGCCACTACGCGGTCGCGGCCGATCATCAACACGCGCGACGAGCCGCACGCGGACGCCGAGCTGTACCGCCGGCTGCACGTCATCGTGGGCGACTCGTCGATGGCGGAGCCCACCACCATGCTGAAGGTGGGCACCACCGACCTGGTGCTGCGCCTCGTCGAGGCGGGCGTCCCGATGCGGGACCTCTCGCTGGAGAACCCGATCCGCGCCATCCGGGAGATCAGCCACGACCGCACCGGCAAGCACGCAGTGACGCTGGCCAACGGCCGGACCATGACGGCGATCGAGATCCAGTCGGAGTACTACGAGCGCGCACGCGAGCTCGTGGAGGCCAACCTCGAGGTCACGCCCGTGGTCAAGCAGGTGCTCGACCTGTGGGAGCGCGGGCTGCGAGCCCTGGAGGCGGAGAACCTGTCGCTCGTGGACCGCGAGCTGGACTGGGTCATCAAGCTGAAGCTCATCAAGCGGTACCAGGAGAAGCACGACCTGGGGCTCGACGACCCGCGCATCGCCCGGCTCGACCTCGCCTACCACGACATCTCCCGCACGGAGGGGCTGTACAACCTGCTCGCGGCGCGCGGGATGGTGGAGCGGGTCACGACGGACCTGGAGGTCTTCGAGTCGACGGCCCTGCCGCCGCAGACCACCCGGGCCAAGCTGCGCGGCGACTTCGTGCGGGCGGCGCAGGAGGCGCGGCGCGACTACACGGTGGACTGGGTGCACCTCAAGCTGAACGACCAGGCGCAGCGCACGGTGCTGTGCAAGGACCCGTTCAAGAGCGTGGACGACCGGGTGGAGCGCCTCATCGAGAGCATGTGACACCTGGATGGTGCCCCGGAACCGGCCGCCCGGTCGATTCCGGGGCACCGTCGTTCCGGGGGCACTGCCGCGTCATGGGAGACTCTTCCGGTGAGTTCCTGGGTACGCGTCATCGCCGGTGCGCTGGCAGCGGCGGCGGTGATCGTGACGGCGGCGTGCTCGCCGGCGTCGTTGCCGGTGGACGTGGGCCCGGCACCGACGTCGTCGGCGTCGCAGGCGCCGTTGCAGGTCACGGGCACGAGCGGGACCCCGCCGACGCTCGAGTACAAGAAGCCGTTCGCCGTGGTGCAGCCCGGCTCGCGCATGGTCTGGCCCGGCACGGGCGACGTGCTGGAGCGCGACGACCCGGTGCTGCTGAACCTCTACGCGCAGGACGGCCGCGACGGCACCGAGCTGCAGAACACGTTCCGTACCGCGCCCGCGGCGTTCACGATGACCGAGCGGTCGCTCGGCAACCACCTCTTCGAGGCGCTCGAGGGCAGGCGCGTCGGCACGCGCCTGTCGCTCATGGAGGAGCAGGACGGCGTCCCCGTGCTGCTGGTGGTGGACGTGCTGCCCGCGCGCGCGGCCGGCGCGGAGGAGGCGCCCCCGGGCAAGGAGCTGCCGCAGGTGCGCCTCGACGACCTCGGCGCCCCGGCCGTCGACGTCCCGCGGGGCGCCGAGCCGCCGCCGGACCTGGTGGTGCAGCCGCTGATCCGGGGGACCGGACCGCAGGTGCAGGCCGGTCAGATCCTCACCGTGGAGTTCACCGCCGTGCGCTGGAGCGACGGGTCGGTGGTCGACACGACGTGGACGGAGGGCACGCCGCCGCAGTCCGCCGAGATCGGGATCGGCAGGCTCGTCGAGGGCTGGGACCAGGGCCTCCTGGAGCAGACGGTCGGGTCCCAGGTGATGCTCGTGGTACCGCCGCAGAACGGCTACGCCAACACCAAGAGCCGGCTGGCCGGCGAGACAATGGTGTACGTGGTCGACATCCTCGACGCGCACAAGGCGGTCGCCGAGGAAGAGCCGAAGAAGAAGGAGGGCTGATGTCCGTCGCGATCCGCGTGATCCCGTGCCTGGACGTCGACGCCGGCCGAGTGGTCAAGGGCGTCAACTTCGCCGACCTGCGTGACGCCGGGGACCCGGTTGAGCTCGCCGGCCGGTACGACGCCGAGGGCGCCGACGAGCTCACGTTCCTGGACGTGTCTGCGTCGTCGGGCGACCGCGAGACCATGGTGGACGTGGTGCGGCGCACCGCCGAGCAGGTGTTCGTGCCGCTCACCGTGGGCGGCGGCGTGCGCTCGACGGACGACGTCGACCGGCTGCTGCGGGCCGGCGCCGACAAGGTGGGCGTGAACACGGCGGCCATCGCGCGCCCGGAGCTGATCTCCGAGATCGCCCGCCGGTTCGGCTCGCAGGTGCTGACCCTGAGCGTCGACGCGCGCCGCGTCACCGGCGAGGTCACCACGCCGTCGGGCTACGAGGTCACCACGCACGGCGGGCGGCGCGGAACCGGGATCGACGCCGTGGAGTGGGCCGAGAAGGCCGCCGCCCTGGGGGCGGGGGAGATCCTGCTCAACTCGATGGACGCGGACGGCACCACAGCGGGTTTCGACCTGGAGATGCTGCACGCCGTGCGCGAGCGTGTGCACGTGCCGCTCGTCGCGTCCGGCGGGGCGGGTAAGCCCGAGCACTTCGTCGAGGCGGCCAAGGCAGGCGCCGACGCCGTCCTCGCGGCCTCGGTGTTCCACTTCGGCGTGCTGACGGTGGGCCAGGTCAAGGACGCGATGCGCGCGGCGGGCATCGAGGTCCGCTGACGTCTGGCCCGCAGGGTCTCGACCGGCCCGACCACCGATGGTCGGGCCCGTCGAGGCCTTGCCCTTGACCTCAACTTAAGTCGAGGTCCTAACGTCGTCGACGCCCAGGGCGAAAATCTGTCGAATCGATTCCCGGGCCGTGAGAAAATTCTGTGGTCCCCCTAGGAAGCGAGGTCTTGCCGTGCCCTCAGATGCCCCGCGATCCACCCCGATGGCACTGACCGGCTCCCGCGTACGCCGGTCGATCGCCCTGATGTGGCGCGGCATGCGCTCGCACCCCGGCATCTACGTCCTGGCCGTTGGCGCGTCAGGACTCTTCGGCGCCCTGACCGTCGGCGTGAGCCGGGCGGTCGGCTGGGCCACGGACTCCGTCGTCGTCCCGGCGATCGCGGGCGACGAGGCGGCGCGCGACCGGGTCTGGCTCGGCGGCCTCGTGCTCGCCGCCGTCGCCGTGTCGCTCGCGCTGGCCGTCGCCGCCCGCCGGATCTGGGCGGGCTACGGCGTCGTCCGGATCCAGGCCGACCACCGCACGGCACTGACCCGCCAGTACCTGCGCCTGCCCGCCTCGTGGCACCGCGGGCACCCGGCCGGGCAGCTCCTGAACCACACCACCTCGGACACCGAGGCGGCCACCGGCGTGTTCAACCCGCTGCCGTTCGCGCTCGGCGTCGTGGTCATGATCGGCGTCTCCGTGGCGCTGCTCCTGACGATCGACCCCTGGCTGACGCTCGCGGCGCTGGCCGTCATCCCGGTCACGGTGGCCGTGAACGCCGTCTACCAGCGCCACATGTCGCCCGCCGTGACCAGGGCGCAGCGGCTGCGTGGCGACGTCGCCGACGTCGCGCACGAGAGCTTCGAGGCCGCCCTGCTGGTCAAGGCGCTCGGGACCGAGGACCGCGAGGAGAGCCGGTTCGGCGGACGCACCCAGGAGCTGCGCGCCGCGAACGTGCGCGTCGGCATCGTCCGCTCGCTGTTCGACCCCGTGATCCAGACCCTGCCGTCGATCGGCACCCTGCTGGTGCTCGGCGTCGGTACTTGGCGCATCTCCACCGGCGACGTCGCCCCGGGCGACCTCGTCACCGCCGCCTACCTGCTCACGATGATGACGGTGCCCGTGCAGGCGTTCGGCTGGGTGCTCGGCGAGCTGCCGCGCGCCCTGGTCGGCTACGAGCGCATAGCGCAGGTCGCCGACGCGACCGGCGCCCTCGCCCACGGCGACGCCCGCCTGCCGCAGACCCCCGGCCAGGCGGGCATGTCCGTACGTCTGGCGGACGTCGGCGTCGACTTGCCGGCGATCAGCGGGGCACGCGGCCGTTCGATCACCCTGCTCGACGGCGTGGACGTCGAGATCGAGCCGGGCGCCACGGTCGCCGTCGTCGGCACGACCGGGGCAGGCAAGACCACCCTGGTGAGCCTCCTGGCGCGGCTGTCCGACCCGACGCGCGGGCAGGTCCTGCTCGACGGCGTGGACGCGCGCACCCTGGCCGACGGCGAGATCCCGGCCCAGGTCGCGCTGGTCACGCAGTCCACCTTCATCTTCGAGGACACGGTGCGCGGCAACGTGACGTTGGCCGACCCGGGCGCGCCCGGCGCGCCGTCCGACTCCGAGGTGTGGGACGCCCTGCGGCTCGCACGCCTCGACGAGACCGTGCGCGACCTGGCAGGCGGGCTCGACGCGCCCCTGGGCGAGCGCGGCGCCAACCTCTCCGGCGGGCAGCGGCAGCGCCTCGCCATCGCGCGCGCCCTCGTGCGCGCCCCGCGCCTGCTCGTGCTCGACGACGCGACCAGCGCCGTCGACCCCCGCGTCGAGCAGGAGATCCTGCGCGGCCTGGCCGACCGGGCCGACGACGGCGCGGGCGCCGAGCCCGACACCGACCCCCGGCCCGGCACCACCGTGCTCATGGTCGCCTACCGCATGTCGTCGGTGGCGCTCGCGGACCGCGTCATCCACGTCGAGGGCGGCCGTGTGGCCGACACCGGGACGCACGACGAGCTCATGGCGCGCGACCCCGGCTACCGCGCGCTCGCCACGGCCTACGAGGTCGAGACCGAGCGCCGGGAGAAGGAACGGGCCGACGAGGCCGCTGCCGGTGCGCTGGACGACGAGCTGGACGAGCTGGAAGAGGTGGCCCGATGACCGCGGTGACGGACGAGGCAGAGGTGCCCGAGGACCTGCTCGACGCCGACGGCGCCCGCATCGAGTCGACCAGCAGCCTGGGCGTGTTCGCGACGCTGCGTCGCGGGATCGAGATCAGCCCCGAGATCACGCGGGGGATGTGGATCACGCTCGGCCTGGCGCTGCTCGCGGCCGCCGGCCGGGTGGTGGTCCCGCTCGCCGTGCAGCAGACCATCGACGTCGGCATCCTGGCCGACGCCGGGCCCGACCTCGGGCGGGTGGCGCTCCTGGCGTCCCTGGCGACGGGGGCGCTCGTCCTGGCCGCGCTCTGCGCCGCGCTGGTGAACGTGCGGCTGTTCCGCTCGGCCGAGGCCGGGCTGGCGACGCTGCGGACCAAGGCGTTCCGGCACGTGCACAACCTCTCGACACTCACGCAGAACACCGAGCGCCGCGGCGCCCTGGTCTCGCGCGTGACCAACGACGTCGACACGGTGTCCCTGTTCGTGCAGTGGGGCGGCATCATGCTGCTCGTCAGCGCGCTGCAGATACTCGTGGCGACCGGCCTGATGCTCGTCTACTCGCCGATCCTGACGGCCGTGGTGTGGATCAGCTTCGTGCCGATGTTCCTCGTGATCCGGTACGGGCAGAAGTACGTGAACCGCGCCTACACCCTGGTGCGTGAGCGCGTCGGGGCGATGCTCGGCGCCATCTCCGAGTCCGTGGTGGGGGCCGAGACGGTGCGCGCGTACGGCGTCGCCGAGCGCACGGGGCGGCGCATCGACGGGGCCATTGAGGACGCCCGGAGCGCGCAGGCCCGGTCGCAGGTCCTGGTCGCGGGGACGTTCTCGTCCGGCGTGCTGATCTCCAACCTGGTGCTGGCCGTCGTGGTCGTCGTGGGAACGCTGCTCGGCGTGGGCGGCGGCCTGACGGCAGGCCAGCTCGTGGCGTTCCTGTTCCTGGTGCAGCTGTTCACCGGGCCGGTGCAGATGGCGACCGAGATCCTCAACGAGCTGCAGAACGCCGTGGCCGGCTGGCGGCGCGTGATCGCCGTCATCGACACTCCGGTGCAGGTGGCCGAGAAGCCCGGGGCGGTGACGCAGCAGCGCGGCCCGGCGCACGTGACCCTGCGCGACGTCCGGTTCTCCTACCCGAACGGGCCCGAGGTGCTGCACGGCGTGACCCTGGACCTGCCGCCGCGCACCAAGGTGGCGGTGGTGGGGCAGACCGGCTCCGGCAAGACGACCATCGCCAAGCTGGTCACGCGCCTCATGGACCCGACGGCGGGGGCCGTGGAGCTGGACGGCGTGAACCTGCGGGACCTGGCGTTCGCCTCGCTGCGCGAGCGCGTGGTGCTGGTGCCGCAGGAGGGCTTCCTCTTCGACGGCACCGTGCTGGAGAACGCGGCGTACGGTCTCCGTGCTCCGCTCCCCGTGCCGGTGGGTGCGGGATCTTCGCCCGCTCGGGATGTCGGCGAGGGGCAGGCGTCCAGGACTGAGTCGTCGGATGCCGAGCCGTCGGGTACCGAGCCGTCGGGTGGCGAGCGGTTGGCGGTTGAGCCGTCGGGTGGTGAGCAGGCGGGTGCCGAGCGGGCGGCGGTCGAGCAGGCGTTCGCCGAGCTCGGCCTGTCCGACTGGGTGGCCGACCTGCCCGACGGGCTCGAGACGGCAGTGGGCCAGCGGGGCGAGGCACTGTCTGCGGGGGAGCGGCAGCTCGTCGCGATCGCGCGCGCCTACCTCGCCCAGCCGGACCTGCTGGTGCTCGACGAGGCGACGTCGGCGGTGGACCCCGCGACCGAGGTCCGCATCGCGCGGGCACTGGACTCCCTGACGGCCGGCCGGTCCACGATCACCATCGCGCACCGGCTCTCGACCGCGGAGGCATCCGACCTCGTGGTCGTGGTGGACCAGGGCCACGTGGCCGAGGTCGGCCCGCACGCGGAGCTGGCGGCGGCGGACGGCATCTACGCCCAGATGCACGCAAGCTGGGTAGCCCAGACCCGCTAGCCCGGCCGGGACGTGGTGGTCGCCCAGCTGTGGTTCGGCGGGGGGATGGGCGGGGAATCTGCGGGTCGGCGGCGGACGTCACATCGCCGTCGGCCCGTGACGTGGCAGGATTCTCAGGTGCCCGAAGTTCTCGATCCCACGATCTCTGCCCGACTCAAGCGGGACGACGCCGGCCTGGTGGCCGCCGTCGTGCAGCAGCACGACACGGGCGAGGTGCTCATGGTCGGCTGGATGGACGACGAGGCCCTGCGCCGCACCCTTACCGAGGGGCGCGTGACGTTCTGGTCCCGCAGCCGCAAGGAGTACTGGCGCAAGGGCGACACGTCCGGGCACGCCCAGTACGTCAAGGCCGCGAGCATCGACTGCGACGGCGACGCCCTGCTGGTCCAGGTGGACCAGGTCGGCGCCGCGTGCCACACCGGCACACGCACGTGCTTCGAGGCCGGGGGCGACCTGGGCGCGGTGGTCGGAGACCGCGCCCAGCAGGATGGCGCCGGGCCGGACAGCGCCGGGCCGGACCGCGCCCAGCAGGACCGCGCCCAGCAGGACCGCGCCGGGCAGGACCGCGCCCAGCAGGACCGCAACGAGCACGGCAACCAGCAGAACGAGGAGAACCGGTGACCCAGCTCGACAGCCAGCCCGGCACCCACGAGGCTCGCACGGCGACCGCACCCGCCGACCTGCCCTGGGGTCGCACCTGGCCGAGCCTGCCGGAGTTCCGGGAGATGGCCGCCGACCGCCGCGTGATCCCGGTCGTCCGCCCCCTCCTGGCCGACGACGCCACACCCGTCGGCCTCTACCGGACCCTGGCCCAGGGCAAGCCCGGGACGTTCATCCTGGAGTCGGCGGAGTCCGGCGTCTGGGCGCGCTGGTCGTTCGTCGGCGTCGCGTCCCGCGCGACCCTGACCAGCGACGGCGGCCAGGCCGTGTGGACCGGCGACGTGCCGGTCGGCATCCCGACGCAGGGCGACGTCGTCGACGTGGTCGAGGCGGCGCTCACCGCGCTCCGGACGCCCGGCGTGGCGAACCTGCCGCCGCTGACCGGGGGCCTGGCCGGCGTGCTGGGCTGGGACATCGTGCGCCACTGGGAGCCCACGCTCCCGGCGACCGCCCCGGACGAGACCGGCGCGCCCGAGCTCGCCCTGTGCCTCGCCACCGACCTCGCGGTGGTGGACCACCGCGAGGGCACCGTGTGGCTGGTCGCCAACGCGATCAACGCCGACGCGACGAACGAGCGCGTCGACGAGGCCTATGCGGACGCCGTCGCCCGGCTCGACGCCATGGCCGCTCGGCTCGCGGAGGGCGCGCCGCGCGTCACGTCCGTCCTCGTCGAGGACGCGCCCGAGCCGCAGCTCGAGTTCCGGTCCACCCGCCAGGAGTTCGAGGACGCGGTGCTCGCGGGCAAGGAGGCGATCCGCGACGGCGAGGTGTTCCAGGTGGTGCTCTCCCAGCGCCTGGACCTGGACTGCGCGGCAGACCCGCTGGACGTGTACCGGGCGCTGCGGACCATCAACCCGAGCCCGTACATGTACTACTTCCACCTCGCCAAGCCGGACGGCGCCGAGTTCGCGGTGGTCGGCTCCAGCCCGGAGACCCTGGTGAAGGTGGACGACGGCCACGTCACCACCTACCCGATCGCCGGGTCCCGGCCGCGCGGCGCGCACCCGGAGGAGGACGCCGAGCTGGGCGAGGAGCTCCTGGCCGACCCCAAGGAGCGGGCCGAGCACATCATGCTCGTCGACCTGTCCCGAAACGACATGGTCAAGGTCTGCGAGCCCACCAGCGTCGAGGTGGTCGAGTTCATGAAGGTGCGCCGGTTCAGCCACATCATGCACATGTGCTCCACCGTGGTGGGCCGCCTGCGCGCCGGCTACAGCGCCCTGGACGCACTGAAGGCGACGTTCCCGGCCGGAACCCTGTCGGGCGCGCCCAAACCCCGGGCGATCGCCCTGATCGACGAGCTGGAGCCAGCCTCCCGCGGCATCTACGGCGGGGTGTGCGGGTACTTCGACTTCGGCGGCAACATGGACATGGCCATCGCCATCCGCACCGCGTACATCGCCGACGGCCGCGCGAGCGTCCAGGCGGGCGGCGGCATCGTTGCCGACTCGGTGCCCGCCCTGGAGTACGCGGAGTCGCGCAACAAGGCAGCGGCCGCGGTACGGGCCATCCAGCTCGCGTCGCGCCTGGCTCCGCTGCGGGCGGCGCCGCTCGGGACGACGGGGAGCGGCAAGTGACCCGCACCCGCACGGTCCTCGCGCTGCTCGTGCTGGGCGCGCTGACGTTCGGCACGGGCTCGCCCACCTGGGTGACCACCACGGTGGCCACCGCGCTGGAGCCCGAGGTGGCGGTCGCCGCGGCGGGCACCTCGGCCGCGCCTGGCGTCGGGGCCGGGGCCCTCGTGCTCCTGGCCGCCGGGATCGCGTGCGCGCTGACCGGGCGCGTGGCCCGGTACGTGGCGCTCGTGGTCGCGGCGGCGGCCGGTGTGCTGGTGGTGGTGAGCACGCTCGTCGTCGTCGGCGACCCCGTGCCTGCCGCCACCGCCGCGGCGTCCGCCTCGAGCGGCGTCACCGAGCTGACCTCGCCCGTCGTGCTCACCGCGTGGCCGTGGGCCGCAGTCGCCACGGGCGTGCTCGCCGTCGTCGTCGCGGTCTGGGGCGCCGTCGCGGCGCGGGGCTGGGCGGCGACGTCGGGCCGCCACGAGCGCGCGGACCAGAAAGCAGCGCCCGGGGCCGGCACGGCGGAGGGCACGACGGCGGCCGGTACAGGATCGGCCGCGGCCGCCGGGCCCGCGGGGCCCGCCAGGTCGGACGACGCCGGGTCCGCCGACGACGAGGACGACGACGAGATCGACCCCCACGACGCCTGGGACGCCCTGTCCCGCGGCGACGACCCGACGGGCCGCTGACCCGACCCGAACCGGTTAGGCTGAGCGCGTACCGCACGACACGAAAGGCACCAACCTGCGATGACCGAGAACAAGCCCGAGATCGCCTACCTCCCGCCGGGCGTCCCGCCGACCAACCACGGCCACACGGTCGCCGCGTGGGTGACGATGGCAGGCATCACGCTCGGCACGCTGATCTCCGCGGTGGGCCTGGTGCTGGCCGCTGGGTCGTCGGCGGGGCTGGTCATGTTCGTGGTCGGCCTGGTGGTGGTCGGTGCCTCGCTGATCGTCGGCCTGGTGCTGCGCAACCTGGGCCTCGGCCAGAAGACGGTCCGGCGGTAGTCCCGCGATGACAGAGCTCGCGATGGCCGCGCCGCCCGCCGCCCACCCCCGGAACAGCCTGGGGGTCTGGTCGCTCGTGCTGGGCATCGCGTCGATCGTGCTGGCTCTGGGCATCGTCACCGGCATCCCCGCCATCATCATCGGCAACCAGGGCCGCAGGGCCGTGCGCGCCGGCGAGGCGAACAACGAGGGGATGGCGCTGACCGGCGTCGTGCTGGGCTGGCTCTCGCTCGCGATCCTGGTCTTCGTGATCGTGCTCCTCGTCGTCCGGTTCCTGACCGGTGGCGCCGGTTCCTGAGATGGCCGCCCGGCCCGCCGTGAGGCCCGCGCTGCGGGCGCCGCTGCTGGCGGGCGCGGCGGTCGGGGTGGCGACGCTCCTGGTCGCGCTCCGGGACCCGCACGTGCGCGGCTCCTACGGGTTCTGCCCGCTGCTGGAGCTGACGGGCCTGGCCTGCCCGCTGTGCGGGGGGCTGCGGGCGACGCACGACCTGGCGCACCTCGACCTGGCGGGCGCCTGGTCGGCCAACGCGCTCTGGACGGTCACCGCCCCGGTGGTCGTGGTCCTGTGGCTGACCTGGCTGGTGGCCGCCGCGCGCGGCCGGCCGTTCCGGGGCCTGTCGAGCGCCGCAGGGTGGGTCACGCTCGGCGTCGCGATCGTGTTCTTCGTGGCGCGAAACCTCCCTGGCCTGCAGCCTTATCTGACGCCGTGGATCTGACGCCGTGGCTCTGATCAGGTGATCTCCAGGGAGCATTCGTACGACTCCCGGCGAGGGATCTGACGGGGCGTCGTCTCACGGTCCGGGAGTGGTCAGGACCACACCCCCGATCCGCCTACGATGGCCATGGGGCGAACGCTCCCAGCAGCACACGAGGCGTGGTCAGGCGCAGTGCAACGAGGGCAGAGCAAGGGCACGGGGAGGCTCATTACATGTCGGTCCTGGAGGACATCGTCGCGGGGGTTCGTGAGGACCTCGCGGAGCGTGAGGCACGCGTGCCTCTCGACGCGCTCAAGGAGCGCGCCACCGCGGTGCCCGGGGCCCTCGAGTGCCTCGGCCGCCTCAAGCAGGCGGACGCCGTGTCGGTGATCGCCGAGGTGAAGCGCTCGAGCCCGAGCAAGGGGTCGCTCGCGCAGATCGACGACCCGGCTGCGCTCGCCGTCGAGTACGAGACCGGCGGCGCGTCCGCGATCTCGGTGCTCACCGAGCAGCGCCGGTTCAACGGCTCGCTGGCCGACCTGGACGCGGTGCGCGGCCGGGTGGACGTCCCCGTGCTGCGCAAGGACTTCGTGGTGACGCCGTACCAGGTGTGGGAGGCGCGTGCGCACGGGGCCGACCTGGTGCTGATCATCGTGGCCGCCCTGGAGCAGACGGTGCTCGAGTCGCTCGTGGAGCGCGTGCACTCGCTCGGCATGACCGCCCTGGTGGAGGCGCACAACCTGGAGGAGGTCCGCCGGGCGGTCGACGCTGGGGCGCGCGTCGTGGGCGTCAACGCCCGCAACCTCAAGACCCTCGAGCTGGACCGCGGCCTGTTCCGCAGCCTCGCCGAGTACATCCCGGACGACGTGATCAAGATCGCCGAGTCCGGCATCCGCGGCCCGCACGACGTGATGGAGATGGCCCGCGCCGGGGCGGACGGCGTCCTGGTGGGCGAGGCGCTCGTGACCGACGGCGCCCCGCGCGCCTCGGTGGCCGACCTCGTCGCCGCGGGCTCGCACCCGTCGCTGCGGTCCGTCCGTCCGGCCTGAAGGGATCCGAGGTGACCGATGTGAAGCTTGCCGACGTCTCCGGCCCGTACTTCGGCCAGTACGGCGGGCGCTTCGTGCCCGAGGCGCTCATCGCCGCGCTCGAGGAGCTCGACACCGAGTTCCGCAAGGCGGCCGACGACCCCGAGTTCGCGGCGGAGCTGCAGCGCCTGCACCGGGAGTACACCGGCCGGCCGAGCCCGCTGACCGAGGTGCCGCGGTTCGCCGTGCACGCGGGCGACGCGCGCGTGTTCCTCAAGCGCGAGGACCTCAACCACACCGGCTCGCACAAGATCAACAACGTGCTCGGGCAGGCCCTGCTGGTCAAGCGCATGGGCAAGAAGCGCCTCATCGCGGAGACGGGGGCGGGCCAGCACGGCGTCGCCACCGCCACCGCGGCAGCCCTGATGGACCTCGAGTGCGTGGTCTACATGGGCGAGGAGGACACCCGGCGGCAGGCGCTGAACGTGGCGCGGATGCGCCTGCTCGGCGCCGAGGTCGTGCCGGTGAAGATCGGCTCGCGCACCCTCAAGGACGCGATCAACGAGGCGCTGCGCGACTGGGTCGCGAACGTCGAGACCACGCACTACCTGCTGGGCACCGTGACGGGCCCGCACCCGTTCCCCGAGATGGTGCGCCAGTTCCACCGCATCATCGGCGAGGAGGCGCGCGGGCAGCTCCTGGAGCGCACCGGCCGCCTGCCCGACGTCGTCGCGGCCTGCGTGGGCGGCGGTTCCAACGCGCTGGGCATCTTCAACGCGTTCCTCGACGACAAGGACGTCGAGCTGCGCGGCTTCGAGGCCGGCGGCGAGGGCATCGAGTCGGGCCGGCACGCGGCCCGGTTCAGCGGCGGCGCGCTGGGCGTGCTGCACGGCGCCAAGTCCTACCTGCTCCAGGACGACGACGGCCAGACCCTGCCCAGCCACTCGGTGTCGGCGGGCCTGGACTACCCGAGCGTCGGCCCCGCGCACGCCTGGCTGCACGACCTGGGCCGGGCCACTTACGAGCCCGTCACCGACGACGAGGCCATGGAGGCGTTCCGCCTGCTGTGCCGCACCGAGGGCATCATCCCGGCCATCGAGTCGGCGCACGCCCTCGCGGGCGCGATGCGCATCGGCAAGGCCGCGGCGGCCCAGGGGCGCACGGGACCCGACGGCGAGCCGCTCCTGATCCTCGTGAACCTCTCCGGCCGCGGCGACAAGGACGTGGCGACGGCGGCCCGCTGGTTCGGCCTGCTCGACGAGGGTGTGGCGTCGGAAGAGCTCGAGCGGCAGGAGGGCCGGGGATGAGCACAGTGGCGGAGCCGGCGACCGGCCGGCACTCGGGCGACCTGATCGCCCGCCTGCGCGAGCAGGAGAACCGGCCTGCGCTGGTGGGCTACCTGCCCGTCGGCTTCCCGACGGTGGACCGGTCGATCGAGGCGCTGAAGACGCTCGTCGACCACGGTGCGGACATCATCGAGCTCGGCATCCCGTACACCGACCCCGTCCTGGACGGCCCGGTGATCCAGGCCGCGGCGCAGGGCGCGCTGGACGCAGGCGCCCGTGTGCGGGACGTGTTCCGCGTGCTGCGGGAGCTGACCAACTACGCGCCGCACGTCCCCGTCCTGGTCATGACCTACTGGAACCCGGTGCTCAAGTACGGGCCGGACGCGTTCGCGCGCGACCTGGCCGCCGCGGGCGGTGCCGGGCTGATCACGCCTGACCTCATCCCGGACGAGGGCGCCGACTGGATAGCGGCGAGCGAGGCCCACGGGCTGGACCGCGTGTTCCTCGTGGCCCCGAGCTCGACCGTGGACCGGCTGCGGCTCACCGTGCGGCAGACGCGCGGGTTCGTGTACGCGGCGTCGCTCATGGGCGTGACGGGGGAGCGGACCCAGGTGGGCTCGCGCGCCGAGCAGCTCGTCGCCGACACGCGCGCCGCCGGCGCGACGAACGTCTGCGTGGGCCTTGGCGTCTCCACCGGCGCGCAGGCCGCCGAGGTAGGGCGCTTCGCCGACGGCGTCATCGTCGGCTCGGCGCTGGTGCGGCCGCTCCTCTCGGACGGCCCGCTCAGCGATGCCGAGTGGGCGGTCCGTCTCACGAATCTGGCCGAGGTGACGGAGGACCTCGCCGCCGGGGTACGGTCGGCGCGCGCTACCGCGCCCGCCGACACACCCGTCGGCGCGACCGACGCACCCGGAGAGGCCCCGTGACGCTGCTGACCGCACTGCCGGCATCTCTGCCTGCGTTGCTGCCTGCTGCCCTGGCCACCGAGATCCCCAGCCCGTCCCAGCACACCTGGTACCTCGGGATCTTCCCGCTGCGCGCCTACGCGCTGGCGATCCTCGCGGGCATCGTGATCGCCGTCTGGATGACCGCCAGGCGGTGGAAGGCGCGCGGCGGCGACCCCGACGACGTCCTCGAGATCACGTTCTGGGCGGTGCCGTTCGGCATCGTCGGCGGCCGGATCTATCACGTGCTCTCGTCGCCCGACCGGTACTTCGGCGACAACTTCTCGGGCGGGGGCGACCCCGTCTCGGCGCTCTACGTCTGGGAGGGCGGCCTGGGCATCTGGGGCGCGGTGGCGTTCGGCGCCGTCGGCGCCTGGATCGGCTGCCGCAGGCAGGGCGTCAGGCTCTCTTCCTTCGCCGACGCCGTGGCGCCCGGCCTCCTCGTCGCGCAGGCCGTCGGCCGGCTCGGCAACTGGTTCAACCAGGAGCTGTACGGGGGCCCCACGGAGCTGCCCTGGGGCCTGCACATCGACGCCGAGTACCTGGTGGCGAACCCGGCCACCGGTGTGGCGTACCCGGAGGGCACCCTCTTCCACCCGACCTTCCTGTACGAGCTCCTGTGGAACCTCGTGATGGCCGGAGTTCTGCTGTTTCTCGACCGCCGGTTCAAGTTGGGTCATGGGCGGGTATTCTGGGCGTACGTCCTGCTCTACACTCTCGGACGGGTCTGGATCGAGATGCTCCGCATCGACGATGCAGAGCTGGTGCTGGGGCTTCGCCTCAACGTCTGGACCTCGATCCTCCTGGGCCTGGCGGCCCTGGTGGTCTCGATCGTGCTTGCTCGAAGGTTCCCCACCAGGGAAGAGTCGGTACGGCTGCGGCCGGAGGACGACGAACCGGCGGCCCCTGCGGCCGAACCGGAGCCTGACCCAGGAATCGAAGGGACCGGCAAGGCAGCAGCCGAGCCGGAGGAAGTGAAGACAGCAGCAGCGGAGGAGTCCGACTCGGACACCTCCGCGCGCACCTGAGGGGCAAGCCCGCCGGGACCACCGGACGACGAGCCCCCTGACCGACCGGGCCGCCGTCGTCCCGGACCACCGCAAGGAACTGCGCTCGGCTACGGCCGAGTGCCTGTGAGGACCCATGACCAAGCCGTTGCCGACACAACAGGTGGGGATGCCCGCACAGGGCCTGTACGACCCGGCGGCCGAGCACGACGCGTGCGGCGTCGCCTTCGTGGCGACCCTGCGCGGCACGCCCGGGCGCGACATCGTCGATGCCGGACTCACCGCCCTGCTGAACCTCGACCACCGCGGCGCGGTGGGGGCTGAGGAGGACAGCGGCGACGGCGCCGGCATCCTCACCCAGATCCCCGACGCGTTCATCCGCGACGTGGTGGGCGTCGACCTGCCGCCCGCCGGGATGTACGCGATCGGTACGGCGTTCCTGCCGACCGACGACGCCGAGCGCGAGGCCATGATCCGCCGCGTGGAGGCGCTGGCCGTCGAGGAGAAGCTCGACGTGCTGGCGTGGCGCGACGTCCCGGTGGACGCCGGGATCGTCGGCCCGACGGCGCGCGCCTCCATGCCGGTGTTCCGCCAGATCGTCCTGGCCGACCCGTCGCGCGGGCTGTCCGGGATCGACCTGGACCGCCGCACCTACCGCCTGCGCAAGCGCGCGGAGAACGAGATCGGCCTGTACTTCGCGTCGCTCAGCGCCCGCACCCTGACGTACAAGGGCATGCTGACCACCGCGCAGCTCGAGCCGTTCTTCCCCGACCTGTCCGACCCGCGGTACGCCACGGAGCTGGCGCTGGTCCACTCGCGGTTCTCCACCAACACGTTCCCGTCGTGGCCCCTGGCCCAGCCGTTCCGGCTGCTGGCCCACAACGGCGAGATCAACACCGTGCGCGGCAACCGCAACTGGGTAGCGGCGCGCGAGGGCACCATGGAGTCCGAGCTGCTCGGCGACCTCAAGGCGCTGCAGCCCGTGTGCTCGCCCGGGGCGAGCGACTCGGCGAGCTTCGACGAGGTGCTGGAGCTGCTGCACCTGAGCGGCCGGTCCCTGCCGCACTCGGTGCTGATGATGGTTCCGGAGGCCTGGGAGAACAACCCGGGCATGGACCCCGCGCTGCGGTCGTTCTACCAGTACAACGCCAACCTCATCGAGCCGTGGGACGGCCCCGCCTCCCTCACGTTCACCGACGGCACCCTGATCGGCGCCGTGCTGGACCGCAACGGCCTGCGCCCCGGGCGCTGGTGGGTCACCGAGGACGGGCTCGTCGTGCTGGCCTCCGAGGCCGGCGTGCTCGACATCGACCCCGCCACCGTGGTCCGCAAGGGCCGCCTGGAGCCCGGCAAGATGTTCCTCGTGGACACCGGCTCGGGCCGGATCGTCGAGGACGAGGAGATCAAGTCCGGTCTCGCCGCGATGCACCCCTACGGGGACTGGATCCGCGAGCACTCGGTGCGCCTCGAGGACCTGCCGGACCGGGAGCACGTGGCGCACAGCCCGGCGTCGGTCCGCCGGCGCCAGCGCGCGTTCGGGTACACCGAGGAAGAGCTCAAGATCATCCTGTCGCCGATGGCGACCACCGGCGGCGAGCCGCTCGGCGCCATGGGCTCCGACACGCCCGTCGCGGTGCTCTCGCAGCGCCCCCGGCTCCTGTTCGACTACTTCACGCAGATGTTCGCGCAGGTGACCAACCCGCCGCTGGACGCGATCCGCGAGGAGCTGGTCACGGCCATCGGCAGCGCCATCGGGCCGGAGCCGAACCTGCTCGCCGACCTGCCGGAGCACGCGCGCAAGCTCGTGCTCGGCTTCCCGGTGCTGGACAACGACCAGCTCGCCAAGGTCGTGCACGTCGAGCGCGACCGCGAGCTCGAGGGCCTCTTCCAGGCCGAGACCATCCATGGCCTGTACGACGTCTCGGGCGGCGGCGTCGCGCTGCTGGCCCGGCTGGAGGCGATCTTCGCCGACGTCGACCGGTACGTCCAGGAGGGCGCGAGCTTCCTCGTGCTCTCGGACCGCGACGCCAACTCCGAGCTCGCCCCGATCCCGTCGCTGCTCCTGACCAGCGCCGTGCACCACCACCTGGTGCGCAACCACACCCGTAACCGGGTGTCGCTGGTGGTCGAGGCCGGCGACGTGCGCGAGGTGCACCACGTCGCGCTGCTCATCGGCTACGGCGCGGCCGCCGTGAACCCGTACCTCGCGATGGAGACGGTCGAGGACCTCGCCCGCCGCGGGTACCTGGACGTCACGCCGGAGCAGGCGGTCGCCAACCTCATCAAGGCCCTCGGCAAGGGCGTGCTCAAGGTGATGTCCAAGATGGGCATCTCCACGATCATGTCCTACCGCGGCGCCCAGATCTTCGAGGCCGTGGGTCTGTCCCACGACCTGGTCGAGGACTACTTCACCGGTACCACCTCGCGGCTCGGCGGCATCGGCCTGGACGTCATCGCGGCCGAGGTCGCGGCGCGGCACGCCGAGGCGTACCCGCCGTCGGGCAACAAGAAGCCGGGCGAGCGCCTCACCACGGGTGGCGAGTACCAGTGGCGTCGCGACGGCGAGGACCACCTGTTCGACCCCGAGACCGTGTTCCGCCTGCAGCACGCCACGCGGTCCGGCCGGATGGACGTCTTCCGGCAGTACACGCGGCGCGTCGACGAGCAGTCGAACCGCCTCATGACGCTGCGCGGCCTGCTGCGCTTCAGCCCCGACCGCGAGCCGGTGCCGATCGACGAGGTCCAGCCGGTCTCCGAGATCGTCAAGCTGTTCAACACGGGCGCCATGTCCTACGGCTCCATCTCGGCCGAGGCGCACGAGACCCTCGCGATAGCGATGAACCGCCTCGGCGGCCGCTCCAACACGGGCGAGGGCGGCGAGGACCCCGAGCGCCTGTACGACGACGAGCGCCGCTCCCGCGTCAAGCAGATCGCCTCGGGCCGTTTCGGCGTGACCTCGGAGTACCTGACGCAGGCCACCGACATCCAGCTCAAGCTCGCCCAGGGCGCCAAGCCCGGCGAGGGTGGCCAGCTGCCCGGGAACAAGGTGTACCCGTGGGTCGCCAAGACCCGGCACTCGACCCCCGGCGTCGGCCTCATCTCGCCGCCGCCGCACCACGACATCTACTCGATCGAGGACCTGGCCCAGCTCATCCACGACGCGAAGAACGCGAACCCTGAGGCGCGCGTGCACGTGAAGCTGGTCAGCGAGTTCGGCGTCGGCACGGTGGCGACGGGCGTGTCCAAGGCGCACGCGGACGTCGTCCTCATCTCGGGGCACGACGGCGGTACGGGCGCCTCGCCGCTCACGTCGCTCAAGCACGCCGGCACGCCCTGGGAGATCGGCCTGGCCGAGACCCAGCAGACGCTCGTGCTCAACGACCTGCGCGACCGCATCGTGGTGCAGGTCGACGGCCAGATGAAGACCGGTCGTGACGTGATCGTCGCGGCGCTGCTCGGTGCCGAGGAGTTCGGCTTCGCGACGGCGCCCATGGTGGTCTCGGGCTGCGTCATGATGCGCGTGTGTCACCTGGACACGTGTCCCGTCGGCGTCGCCACGCAGAACCCCGAGCTGCGCAGCCGGTTCACCGGCAAGCCGGAGTTCGTCGTGAACTTCTTCGAGTTCGTCGCCCAGGAGGTGCGCGAGCACCTCGCGGCGCTCGGGTTCCGCAGCCTCGAGGAGGCCGTGGGCCAGGTGCAGGTGCTCGACACCCGCAAGGCCGTCGACCACTGGAAGGCGCAGGGGCTCGACCTCACGCCGGTGCTGGCCCGGCCGCAGCTCAAGGAGGGCTCGTCGCTGCGCCACACCCGGGTGCAGGACCACGGCCTGGCCAGGGCGCTGGACAACCAGCTCATCGCGGCCGCCGCCCCGGCGCTGGAGCGCGGGGAGGCCGTCAAGATCGAGCTGCCGGTGCGCAACGTCAACCGCACGGTCGGCACCATGCTCGGCCACGAGGTGACCAAGCGGTACCGCGGCGCGGGCCTGCCCGACGACACGATCGACGTGACCCTCACCGGCTCGGCCGGCCAGTCGCTCGGCGCGTTCCTGCCGCGCGGCATCACGCTGCGCTTGTTCGGCGACGCCAACGACTACGTCGGCAAGGGCCTGTCGGGCGGCCGCATAGCGGTGCGTCCGGACCGGGCGTCGGTGCTCAACGGCGCCAACGTCATCGCGGGCAACGTGATCGGCTACGGCGCCACGTCCGGCGAGGTCTACCTGCGCGGTCGCGTGGGGGAGCGGTTCGGCGTGCGCAACTCCGGCGCCACCCTGGTCGCGGAGGGCGTGGGCGACCACGCCTGCGAGTACATGACCGGCGGCACCGTGCTGGTGCTCGGCCCCACGGGCCGCAACGTCGGCGCGGGCATGTCCGGCGGCACCGCGTTCTTCCTGGACCTGCGGGTCTCCCGCGTCAACCAGGCGGCGCTGGAGGCGGGCGAGCTCGCGATCGGCGTCCTGGACGACGCCGACTGGGAGACCGTGCAGGGGCTCCTGGAGCGGCACCTGGCCGAGACCGGCTCGACCATCGCGGCCGAGCTGCTGGCGGACCCCGCCGCCGCGCGGGGCCGGTTCAGCCGGCTGCTGCCCCCGGGCTGGGCGCGCGTGCGCCTCGCCCTCGCCGAGGCCGAGGCCGACGGCACCGACATCTCGGGCAAGACCCAGTGGGACCCGTCCGTGTGGAACCAGATCATGGAGGTGGCACGTGGCTGACCCCCGAGGATTTCTGAAAGTCCGGGAGCGGGAGCTCCCGCCGAACCGGCCCGTCGAGGTGCGGCTGCGTGACTGGAAGGACACGCACGCGCACCGCGAGGAGGGTCAGGCGTTCCTCAAGGAGCAGGCCGGCCGCTGCATGGACTGCGGCGTGCCGTTCTGCCACCAGGGCTGCCCGCTGGGCAACCTGATCCCGGACTGGAACGACCTGGTGTGGCGCGGCCAGTGGGGCGACGCGATCGACCGCCTGCACGCCACGAACAACTTCCCGGAGTTCACCGGGCGCGTGTGCCCGGCGCCGTGCGAGTCGTCCTGCGTGCTGAGCATCAACCAGCCCGCCGTGACGATCAAGAACGTCGAGGTCTCGATCATCGACGAGGCGTTCGCCCGTGGCCTGGTCACGCCGCACGTGCCGGAGCGGCTCACGGGCTCGACGGTCGCCGTCGTCGGCTCGGGCCCGGCGGGTCTCGCCGCCGCGCAGCAGCTCACGCGCGCCGGCCACACTGTCGTCGTCTACGAGCGGGACACCGCCATCGGCGGCCTGCTGCGCTACGGCATCCCGGACTTCAAGCTCGAGAAGCTGCACATCGACCGCCGCCTGGCGCAGATGGAGGCCGAGGGCACCCGCTTCCGCGCGGGCGTCACGATCGGCGAGGACATCAGCTGGGACGCGCTGCGCCGCCGGTTCGACGCCGTGGTGGTCGCCACCGGCGCCACCGTGCCGCGCGACCTGCCCCTGCCCGGGCGGGACCTGGCCGGCATCCACTTCGCGATGGACTACCTCACGCCCGCCAACAAGGCGGTCGAGGCCGGCACGCCGGACGTCCTGCCCGAGGGCGCGCCGACGGCGGCCGGCAAGCACGTGATCATCATCGGCGGCGGCGACACCGGCTCGGACTGCCTCGGCACCGCGCTGCGCCAGGGCGCCGCGAGCGTCACCACGCTCGCGATCGGCAAGAAGCCGCCGGTCGAGCGCGCGGCGAACCAGCCGTGGCCGACCGACCCGATCCTGTACGAGGTCTCGACCTCGCACGAGGAGGGCGGCGAACGCACCTACCTCGCCTCGACGGTGGAGTTCGTGGCGGACGCCGACGGCGCCGTCCGGGCGCTCAAGGTCGCCGAGACCCAGTACCTGCCCGACGGCCGCCGCGCGGCCACCCCGGGTACCGAACGCGAGATCCCCGCGGACCTCGTCCTCGTGGCCATGGGGTTCACCGGCCCCGAGACCGGGGTGCTCGAGGAGCAGACCGGCATCGAGATCACGGAGCGTGGTCTGGTCGCCCGCGGCGAGGACTACGCTGCGAGCCTGCCGGGCGTGTTCGTCGCCGGTGACGCCGGTCGCGGACAGTCCCTCATCGTGTGGGCCATCGCGGAGGGCCGCGCCGCGGCCGCCGCGGCCGACACCTACCTGCAGGGCAGCACCGAGCTGCCCGCCCCGGTGGGTCCGCGCACGCTCGCTCTGCGGTCGTGACCGGAGAACCCGTCCGGGAGTTGTACACCCTCACAGGGCGCCGCGGCGCCCACCATGCCTAGGCTGGAGACATGCGCAGAGCCAAGATCGTGTGCACCATCGGACCCGCCACAGAGAGCCCGGAGAAGCTCCGGGAACTCGTAGACGCCGGCATGAACGTGGCGCGGATCAACCGCAGCCACGGCGAGCAGGAGGCGCATGCGGCGGTCTACCGCAACGTACGAGAGGCCGCCAAGGCGGCCGGAAAGTCGGTCGCCGTACTGGTCGACCTGCAGGGCCCCAAGATCCGGCTCGGTCGGTTCGCAGGGGACGAGAAGCACTTCCTGAACAAGGGCGACACGTTCACCATCACCACCGAGGACATCATCGGTACGCGGGAGATCGTGTCGACCACCCACAAGGGGCTGGCGCACGACGCCCAGGTCGGTGACCCGTTGCTCATCGACGACGGCAAGGTGCGCGTGCGCGTCACCGCCGTCGACGGCCCGCGCGTCGTCACCGAGGTCGAGGTCCCCGGCCCCGTCTCGAACAACAAGGGCATCAACCTGCCCGGCGTCGCGGTGTCCGTGCCGGCCCTGTCCGACAAGGACGAGGCCGACCTGCGCTGGGCGCTCAACCTCGGCACCGACTTCATCGCGCTGTCCTTCGTGCGGTCCGCCAAGGACTACGAGGACGTCCGCCGGGTGATGGAGGAGGAGGGCCGCACGGTCCCCGTCATCGCCAAGATCGAGAAGCCGCAGGCCGTGGAGAACCTCAGCGAGATCATCGCGGCGTTCGACGGCGTCATGGTGGCGCGCGGCGACCTCGCGGTCGAGATGCCGCTGGAGCAGGTGCCGCTCGTGCAGAAGCGCATCGTCGAGATGGCGCGGCGCAACGCCAAGCCGGTCATCGTCGCCACGCAGGTGCTCGAGTCGATGACGACGTCGCCCACGCCGACCCGCGCCGAGGCGTCGGACTGCGCCAACGCGGTGCTCGACGGTGCGGACGCGGTGATGCTGTCCGGTGAGACGTCGGTGGGCGACTACCCGATCATCACGGTGGAGACCATGGCCCGCATCATCGAGGCCACGGAGGAGGCAGGCCGGGAGCGCATCGCGCCGCTCGGCTCCACGCCGCACACCCGCGGTGGCGCCATCACGCGCGCCGCCGCCGAGATCGGCGAGACGCTCGGGGTCAAGTACCTCGTCACGTTCACGCAGTCCGGTGACTCCGCGCGCCGGATGTCCCGCCTGCGCTCGTCGATCCCCCTGCTCGCCTTCACCCCGGAGCAGGACGTCGCCAACACGCTCGCCCTGACCTGGGGCACCACCGAGTACCTGGTGCCGAAGGTCGACAACGTCGACGCGATGGTCGACCAGGTGGACCTGACCCTCCAGGCCGAGGGCCTGGCCGACAAGGGCGACCTGGTCGTAGTGGTCTCGGGTGCGCCGGTCGGCGTGCCGGGCACCACCAACTCGATCCTGGTGCACCGCATCGGCTCGCACACGGACGGTCGCAGCTAGGGCTGACGACCGCTCGCGGCCGGCAGCACGGCCACATCGAACGGGCCCGGACCCCCACCGCGGGAGTCCGGGCCTTCTCGTGTCCGCTTTCCCGCCGGGTGTCCTCCGGCCGGGGGAGATGTCGCTATTGTTCCTTCTCGTGTCCCGCGCCTCCTTCCCCTGGACCCGCCTCGGCTTCGCCGCCCTCGTGGTGGTCTCGCTCGGCCTCGGCTGGTGGGGCCTCATGCTCGACACCACGCACGTACCGGGCCGCACCTGGTACGACGTCGTCTACCACGACCTGCAGCTCTTCGTGATGGGCGCCGACCCGGCCAGCGGAGGCGGGCCGCTGTCCTGGCAGCTCCAGGTCGCGCGGTTCCTCGCGCCGGGCACCGCCGTCTACGCCCTGTTCGAGGCGGCACGTGCCCTGTTCACCGGCGAGATCCGCCGGTTCAGGGACCGGCGCGCCCGAGGGCACGCCATCGTCGTCGGGCAGACCGACGCCGCCGACACCGTCACCGCCGCGCTGGAGGCGGCCGGCCACCGGGTCCTGCGCACCGCCGACGCCGCCGGGCTGGCCGGCGTCGGACTCACCGGCGCGACCGTCCTGTACGCGTGCGGCGACGACACCACCGACGCGACCGCCAACGTGCTGACCGTCGCCGAGGCCGAGAGCGCCGTCCGCCGCGCGGGCCGGGGGCCTGACCGGCTGTACGCCCACGTCAGCGACCCCGACCTCGGCGTGGCGCTCCAGGCGCGGCACCTCAGCTGCGCCGAGCCGGGTGTCGACTTCTTCACGCTCTCCGTCATCGCCGCGCAGGCGCTCGCGGTGCGCGAGGTCCGGCGGATCGTGGGCGGCCCGGCGGCGACTCCCGCGGTGATCCCCGCAGTGACCCACGTGGTGGTGGTCGGCTCGGGCGAGTTCGCCAAGGCGCTCGTGGTGGGGCTGGCTCGGGAGTGGGAGCTCGCCGGGGACGGCGTGCGGCTGGTGGTCGACCTGGCGGCCGACGACGCCGGCCGGGTCGTCGAGGAGCTGCGCGCCCGGTGGTCGCCGGTGGCCGAGAAGATCGAGCTCCGAGCGGCGCCTGCGCTCGGCACGGGGAGCGCCGCCGTGCCCGACACCGTGTACGTGTGTGATGCCGACGAGAGCGTGTCGCTGCGGGTCGCGCTCACGGCCACGAAGCTGTGGCACGGCGGCCCCGGGTCGCTGGTGCTCCTGCTCGACGGCCTGGCGGGCCTGACGGGCGCGTTCGGCACCGAGGCCTCGCGGGTGCTCGACAACCTGGACGGCCGCCTGCGCACCGTGACCATGCGCGACCTGCTCGCCGACGTCGAGCGCGCGGAGGCCCGAGCGCACGCCGACATGTACGAGCGGATAGCCCGGTCCGTGCACCACGTGTACCTGCGCAACCAGCGGGAGCGCGGCGTCGCATGGGGCGAGCTTCCCGCGATGGTCCGCTGGGAGGACCTCGCCGAGGACCTGCGGGCCTCCAACCGCGGCTGGGTCGTCGGGCTGCCCGAGCGCCTGGCGCGGATGGGCGCGACGATCGCGCCCCGGGACGGGGCACCGGAGGTGGTGTTCGAGGGCCCCGAGCTGGACAAGCTCGCCGAGGCGGAGCACGAGCTGTGGGAGTCCGTCCGGGTGGCGCAGGGCTGGCGCGGCGGCCCGGTACGGGACGACGACGCCCGCGTGCACCCGATGATCGGCGTGCCGTGGTCCGAGCTGTCCGAGGAGAACCGCGAGAAGGACCGCGACGTGGTGCGGCTGCTGCCCGAGATCCTCGCGGAGTTCGGGCTGGAGGTCGTGCGCTACGACGAGAGCCCGGCGCTGCTGGCGAGGCGCTGACCGGTGTCCGGTGCCTGGCAGGATGGCGGAAGCCCTCCGCGCGAGGGATCGGACCGTCCACGAAGACATGCGCCTGAAAGGTGTGATCGATGAAGGTATGCCTCGTCACCGGAGCCTCGTCCGGGATCGGGCGTCCTCGATCGCCGGCGAGATCGCGCTGCCGCTCGGCTCCTGGTACGTCGCGGCCAAGCACGCGCTCGAGGCCCTCTCCGACAGGCTCCGGATGGAGGTCGGGCAGTTCGGGATCAACGTCGTGATCATCCAGCCGGGGATCATCAGGACCGAGTTCGGCGCCACCTCCGCCGAGCAGCTTCGGGACTTCTCCGGCGACGGCGCCTACCGGGACATGGCGAACACGATGGCGAACCGCGTCGAGATCGGCAGCGGTCCCGACCAGGAGGGCTCGGGCGGCGAGGTGGTCGCGGAGGCCATCCGGCGGGCCATCGAGGCCGACCTGCCGGACACCCGCTACGCCGTCGGCCCGATGGCGGAGCACATGCTGAGGCTCGGCCGGACGCTTCCGGACCGTGCGTTCGACGAGATGGTCCTGGGCGCTGTCAGGTGAGTGCGGTGCCGGGTGTGGGACTCGAACCCACATGTCCTTTCGGACAGCGCTTTTTGAGAGCGCCGCGTCTGCCTGTTCCGCCAACCCGGCCAGCCGGGACACAAAATGTGTCCCGGCGGACATCGAACCACACCGCTGGCCTGGGTCCCAAGCCCGGGCGCGCAACGTAGGATGTTCCCCGTGACCGACGAGAAGACCGAGAAGCTTCCCCTGGATCTGCCCCCGATGATCGATGCCGAGCCGGAGGCCGCTCCCGCCAACCCCTCGCGCCGCGCCGTCGTGGCGGAGGACGAGGCGCTCATCCGCATGGACGTGGTGGAGACTCTGCGCGAGGCGGGTTTTGACGTGGTGGGTGAGGCCGGCGACGGCGAGACCGCCGTCAACCTGGCGATCGAGCTGAAGCCCGACGTCGTCGTGATGGACGTCAAGATGCCCGAGCTGGACGGCATCTCCGCCGCCGAGCGCATCGGCAAGGCCCACGCGGCCCCCGTGGTGCTGCTCACGGCGTTCTCGCAGACCGAGCTCGTCGAGCGGGCCCGTGACGCCGGCGCCATGGCGTACGTCGTCAAGCCCTTCACCCCGGCCGACCTGCTGCCCGCCGTGGAGATCGCGATCTCGCGGTACTCGCAGATCGGCGCGCTGGAGGCCGAGGTCGCCGACCTGACCGAGCGCTTCGAGACCCGCAAGCGCGTGGACCGCGCCAAGGGCCTGCTGATGACGAAGATGGGCCTGTCGGAGCCGGAGTCGTTCCGCTGGATCCAGAAGACGTCGATGGACCGCCGCCTCACCATGCGCGAGGTCGCGGACGCCGTCATCGAGCAGGTCGGCGCCTGACGTCAGGCCGTCGATCCGGTGCGGGTGAAATCGTGGTCCGCCTGTTCTCCGTCGGCCGGGTCAGGACTATTCTCTGCGCTCAGTCGGCCCCGAAGGCTCGGCCGGACCTGACGTTCGAACCCCAGATCCCCGGGAGGAGATAAGCGTGCGCACCGTGCTCGACATACGTCCCGCGCGCGAGGACGACCTGCCCGCCGTTGCCGCGCTGGCCGTCGAGGCGCGCGACGACTCGCCCACCGGGGCTCAGCTCGGGGCACAGGAGACCGACCGTCTGCTGGAGCACCTCAGCGTGCTGCTCTCGGCGGGCGGCCACGTGCTGGTCGCGACGATGGACGGCCAGGTCGTCGGCGTCGTCCTCGGCCGGGTCGTGGCGGCCTACCTCTTCGCGCGGCACGCGAGCCTGTACCTCGACATGCTGTTCGTCGCGCCGCGGGCGCGCCGCCACGGCGTCGGGCACGCGCTGCTCCGCGCGGCAACGGATCTCGCGGCCGAGCACGAGTGCCAGGACATCTACTCCGCGCCAGTCCCGGGCAACCGCGGGGTCCAGCGCTTCCTCGCCCGGCTCGGGTTCGCCCCGGCCGCCGGACACCGCGTGGCGTCCGTCGCTGCGCTGCAGCGGCGGCTCGCGGCCGAGGCCACCCGCGACGGCGGCCGCCGGTTCGCCCGCGTCGGCATCGAGGACCTCATCGCCCGACGGCGGCGCGCCCGGTCCGTCATGGAGTCCGGGCCCATCGACATGCGCACGGTGGGCGGCGGCGCGCCGTCACGCCGCCGCCCGGCGAAGGCCGGCTGAGGCTCGGCCCTAGCCGAGGATCATGCAGGTAAGGCGCGCCGTGCACACGCGCTTGCCGGCGTCGTCGGTGATGACGATCTCGTAGGACGCCGTCGTGCGGCCCAGGTGGATCGCCGTCGCCGTACCCGTGACGTAGCCCTCGCGGGCGCCGCGGTGGTGCGTGGCGCTCACCTCGATACCGACTGTCTTCTTGCCCGGCCCGGCGTGCGCCTGCGCGGCGAGCGAGCCGAGCGTCTCGGCGAGCACCACCGAGGCGCCACCGTGCAGCAGGCCCGCGGGCTGGGTGTTGCCCTTCACCGGGATGCGCCCGACCGCGCGGTCCGGCGCGAGCTCCAGGAGCTCCATCTCCATCCGCTCGAAGAGGGTGCCCGCCGTGTCGGCGCCGCCGTACATGGCCTTCCAGTCGATGGCGGCCGCGGTGTCGGGCTCGGTGTCGGCCGCTGTGTCGGCCTCTGGGGGCGTCGCGGAAGCGCTCGTGTCAGTCATGCGGGCTATGTTGTCAGGCGTGACCTCCACCGCGCCAAGCCGTACTCCGGGCAAGCCTCTGCCAGGCCGCCCCCGTCTCCTGCTGATCGACGGCCACTCCATGGCCTACCGGGCGTTCTATGCGCTGCCCGACACCCTCGCGACCAGCTCAGGACAGATCACCAACGCCGTCTACGGCTTCACGTCGATGCTGACGAACCTGCTCCGGGACGAGCAGCCCACCCACATGGCGGTGGCGTTCGACGCGGGCCGGGTCACGTTCCGCACCGAACGGTTCCCCGAGTACAAGGGCACACGAGCCGCCACGCCGGACGCGTTCAAGGGGCAGGTGCCGCTCATCAAGGAGGTGCTGGACACCCTGCACATCAACTCGATCGAGCTCGCGGGCATCGAGGCGGACGACATCCTCGCGACCCTGGCCACGCAGGCCACGGCCGCCGACATGGAGGTGCTCGTGTGCTCGGGCGACCGCGACACGCTGCAGCTCGTGAACCAGGACGTCACGGTCCTGTACCCGAAGAAGGGCGTGTCCGAGCTGGCCCGCATGGACCCGGAAGCGGTCGAGGCGAAGTACGGCGTGCCACCCGAGCGCTACCCGGACCTCGCGGCCCTCGTGGGCGAGACCAGCGACAACCTGCCGGGGGTGCCCGGCGTCGGGCCCAAGACCGCCGCCAAGTGGGTCACCGCGCACGGCGGCCTCGCCGCGCTGCTGGACGCCGCCGACGAGATCAAGGGCAAGGCCGGCGAGAACCTGCGCGAGCACCTCGACCAGGTGCGGGTCAACCGTGAGCTCAACGCCCTGCTGACCGACGTCGAGCTGCCGCTCGGCGTGGCCGACCTCGCCCTGGAAGGCTTCGACCGCGAGGCCGTGCACCTCGTCTCCGACACCCTGCAGTTCGGCCAGCTGCGCGACCGCCTGCTCGCCGTGGACCCGTCGGGCGCCGCCGCGGAGGAGACCCCCGCCGGCGCCGACGTCGAGCTCGACCTGGCCGACGTCGCCCCGGGCGCCCTTGGCGCCTGGCTCGCCGCCCGCACGGGACGCATGGGCGTGGAGGTGGCCGGCAAGGCCGTACCCGGCGGCGGGGACGCCTGGGCCGTGGCCGTGGCCCAGCCCGACGGCGAGGCCGCCTACCTCGACCTCACGCAGCTCGGACCCGACGACGAGAAGGCGCTCGCGGCCTGGCTCGCCGACGCGGGCGCGCCCAAGGTCCTGCACGGGGCCAAGGCCGCGGCCCACATGCTCGCCGCGCGCGGCATGGACCTCGAGGGCGTCGTGTTCGACACCGAGCTCGCGGCCTACCTGTGCTACCCCGACCAGCGCGGCTACGACCTGGGCGACCTCGCGATGCGGCACCTGGGCCGGGAGCTCAAGGTCGCGGAGCCCGAGGGCGCCCAGGGCGCGCTGGACCTGTCGCTCGAGGGCGAGACCGAGGGGCAGGCTGAGGCGGTACGCGCCCACGGCGTCGCCGAGCTGGCGACGGCCCTGGAGGGCGAGCTCGCCGACCGCGGCGCCACCCACCTGCTCGACGACGTCGAGCTGCCTCTCTCGGGCGTGCTGGCGCGGATGGAGCGCGTCGGCATCGCCGCCGACACCGAGTACCTGACCGGCCTGGAGAAGGAGTTCGCGCAGGGGGTGGCGGACGCTGCCGCCGACGCGTACGCCGTGATCGGCCGCGAGGTGAACCTCGGCAGCCCCAAGCAGCTGCAGGAGGTGCTTTTCGACCAGCTGGGCATGCCCAAGACCAAGAAGATCAAGACGGGGTACACCACCGACGCGGCGAGCCTGCAGGACCTGTTCGTCAAGACGGAGCACCCGTTCCTCGCGCACCTGCTTGCGCACCGCGACGTGTCGCGTCTGCGGGTCACGGTGGAGGGGCTGCTCAAGTCGGTGGCGCCCGACGGCCGCATCCACACCACGTTCCAGCAGACCATCGCCGCCACGGGCCGCCTGAGCTCGACGGACCCGAACCTGCAGAACATCCCGATCCGCACGGAGGCGGGCCGGCAGATCCGCCGGGCGTTCCAGGTCGGCGCGGGCTACGAGTGCCTGCTGACCGCCGACTACAGCCAGATCGAGATGCGCATCATGGCGCACCTGTCGGGCGACGAGGGGCTGATCGCCGCGTTCAACTCGGGGGAGGACCTGCACCGGTACGTGGGCTCGCGCGTGTTCGAGGTGGAGCCCGCCGACGTGACCCCCGAGATGCGCTCCAAGATCAAGGCCATGTCGTACGGCCTGGCCTACGGCCTGAGCGCGTTCGGCCTGTCGCAGCAGCTGAACATCGCAACGGGCGAGGCGCAGACGCTGATGGACGACTACTTCGAGCGGTTCGGCGGGGTGCGGGACTACCTAGCGGGAGTGGTCGAGGAGGCGCGCGCCACGGGGTACACCGCCACGATCCTCGGCCGGCGCCGCTACCTGCCGGACCTCACGAGCGACAACCGGCAGCGCCGGCAGATGGCCGAGCGCATGGCGCTCAACGCGCCCATCCAGGGCAGCGCCGCCGACATCATCAAGCTCGCGATGCTCCGCGTGCAGCGTGCGCTCGACGAGCGCGGGCTCGCCTCGCGCCTCCTGCTGCAGGTGCACGACGAGCTCGTGATCGAGGTCTCGCCGGGCGAGCGGGCCGCGGCCGAGGAGGTGCTGCGCAGCGAGATGGGCGCGGCCTTCGACCTCAACGTCCCACTGGACGTCTCGGTAGGCGCGGGCAGCACGTGGCACGAGGCGGGCCACTGACCCGTCGCTGCTCCCGTGAGATCTGGTGTGGGCGCCGAGATCTGGTGGCGCACCACCAGATCTCGGCGTTAACACCAGATCTCACGGCTATGGGAGATCGCTTCGGGGGTGGAGTGTCGGGCGGTGGGCAGGTGGGGTCTCACGCAGGACCCAGCTCACGATGTCCGGCACCCGGTCGCGAGCGGTGATACGGAGCAATCTTCGTCCGGCTGCCCGGATCGCGTCCTCGCGTCGTTTCTCGTCGAATCGCGCGGCGTCGGCGTCATACCCGGGGTTCAGGACTCCGTCCTGGTACTTGACGAACCCATCGAACTCCACCAGCGGCCCCCAGTCGTCCCAGCCGATGTCGGCGTGGAAGGTTCCGAGGCGAGTTACGACAGGTACCTGCGTCCGCGGTCGCGGGAAGCCGGCCCGAAGCAGGACGTACCGGGTCCGGGTCTCCCACGGCGACTGCGCTCCGCCGTCGCCCAGCTCCAGGACGAGGCGGGCCCGGCGCCGGTGCCTGCGGTCGGCCCGGACCTCCAGCGCCGCGACCAGGTCCTCACGCTGGATCCCTCGGGAGAGCGCCCAGTCCGCGAGTACCAGTCCATCGAGCGGCGGCAGCGTGCTGACGCAGTCGAGCACGGTGCGAACGAGGGACGTTACGGGTACGCCACCCAGGGTGATCACCTCGTCGTCCGACAGGGCGCTTCGGTGCCGCACGACGTCGGGGGCCGCATCCGCCTTGGCTCCGTAACGCTGGATCAGGTGCACGCTACGGGGCACCTTCCACACGGGTGCTCCGTGGAGCAGAGCGGCGCTCTCGTGGCTGACGACATGGTGTGCCGTGAGCTGGCGGTGTACCGCAACGACCGTGCGCTTGGCTCGACGTCGTGCCTGGTCCGCCTTCTGCAGACCGGTCTCGCCCGAGTCGACGGCGGTGTACGCGCCACGGCGCAGCCGCTCGATCTCCCGCGCGGCGAGGGCGCGGCGCAGGGTTCCATGGTCGTGGTCACGGGCCAGCAGGATCTCGGGCATGGCATCAGCCTGGAGCACCGACGCCGGCGCCTGCCGGGGGAGATCCGTGACCTGTGGACACAACCGGGATCCGACCCCCTGTGGTCGCGCTCACCCGTGACGGCAACGCCCGTCCAGATCTGGTGCTTGCGCCGAGATCTGGCGGTGCGCCAGAAGATCTCGGCGCAAGTACCAGATCTCAGCTTTACTCACAGGGGGTCGTGACGAAGATGGCCGTGCCCGGGAGGTAGCGGCCGCGTTCCGGGCCCCAGCCGCCCCAGGTCTGGGTGTTCCAGTCCGGCCACTCCGGCTCGACCAGGTCCAGCAGGCGCAGGCCGGCGGCGGCCACGTCGCGCACGTGGTCGCCGATCGTGCGGTGGTACTCGGCGTACACGACGCGGCCCGCGGCGTCGGCCTCGACGTACGGGCGGCGGTCGAAGTACGAACGGTTCGCCGTCAGGCCGCGGGTCGTCGGGTCGTCCGGGAACGCCCACCGCAGGGGGTGGGTCACGGAGAACACCCAGCGGCCGCCGGGGCGCAGCACGCGGGCGGCCTCGCGGTGCACGCGGACGGCGTCGGGCACGAAGGGCAGGGCGCCGAACGACGTGAAGACGACGTCGAACGAGCCGTCCGCGAACGGCAGTGCGCGCGCGTCGGCCTGGACGCGCGGCACGACGACGCCCGTGGCGGCGTCGAGGCGGCCGGCGCCGGCCAGCATGCCCGCCGAGAAGTCGGTGGCGACCGCTCGTGCGCCGCGGGACGTGAGCCAGCGCGAGCAGTGCGCCGCCCCGGCCCCGACCTCCAGTACGTCGCGCCCGGCGACGTCGCCCAGCAGGCCGGCCTCCGCCTCGGTCAGGCCCTCCGGACCCCAGCGGAACCCGGCGTCGCCGAGGAATTCGCGGTGCTCGTCGAGGTACTCGCCGGAATTGCTGTCCCACCAGCTCCGGGCGGCGCCGCCGTCGTCCGGTAGGTCTCGGTAGCCGAAGGACACGGGCTCGTCGTTGCTCACGGTGCCATCATCCCCGCCCGATCCCCGCTCGCACGTCATCGTGAAGCGCGGGCCAATTACCACATACACAGCGGTAACAAAAGGGTCACGATTGGATTGCGAGTGCCCGAGTGAAATACGGAAGCAACGAAAGGACTCCTAAGGTCAGGCCAAACGTCTGCGCGCCGTCGTGCCCGAACCCGGACCCGCCGGTGCGCCCGAGGAAGGAGAGTGCCATGCGTCGACGCGCTACGCGCCTCGCGGGCGGCGTCACCTTGGTGACCGTGCTCGCAGCAGCGCTGAGTGGTTGTGTCGCGAGCGAGCGGGACACCGAGAGCGGCGAGGACAGCGGCAAGGACACGTTCGTGTTCGCCGCCTCCGCCGACCCGGGCTCGCTCGACCCGGCGTTCGCCAGTGACGGCGAGTCGTTCCGGGTCGCACGCCAGATGTTCGAAGGTCTTGTCGGGGTCGAGCCCGGCACGGCCGACCCCGCGCCGCTGCTGGCGGAGAGCTGGGACATCAGCGAGGACGGCCTCCAGTACACCTTCCACCTCAAGGAAGGCGTCAAGTTCCACGACGACACGGACTTCGACGGCGAAGCCGTGTGCTTCAACTTCGACCGCTGGGCGAACTGGACCGGGCTGGCCGCATCCGAGTCGCTGTCCTACTACTACACGCACGTGTTCGGTGGTCAGGGCGAGAACGGCAAGTACGACTCCTGCGAGGCCCCCGACGCCACGACCGCCGTCGTGACGCTGAAGAGCCCGCTGCCCGAGCTGGTCCCGGCGCTCTCGCTGCCGTCGTTCTCCATGCAGTCGCCCACGGCGCTGCAGGAGTTCAACGCGGACGAGGTCGGCGGCGCCGAGGACGCCCCGGAGCTGTCCGAGTACGCCACGGCGCACCCGGTGGGCACCGGCCCGTACACGTTCGGTGAGTGGAAGGCCGGCGAGTCGGTCACCCTCAACGCGTTCGACGACTACTGGGGCGAGTTCGGCGACGTCCAGACCATCGTCTTCACGGTCATCGCCGAGGGCACGGCGCGCCGCCAGGCGCTCGAGGCCGGCGACATCGACGGCTACGACCTGGTCGCCCCCGCCGACGTCGACGCGCTCAAGGAGTCCGGTTACCAGATCCTGGACCGCGACCCGTTCAACATCCTGTACCTGGGCATGAACCAGAAGCAGAAGCCGCTCGACGACCCGCTGGTGCGCCAGGCGATCGCCCACGCGATCGACAAGGAGGCGCTGGTCGCGGCCGCGCTGCCCGAGGGCACCGAGGTCGCCACGCAGTTCGTCCCCTCGATCGTGTCGGGCTACAGCGACGACGTCGCCACGTACGACTTCGACCAGGACAAGGCGCGGGAGCTGCTCAAGGAGGCCGGGCAGGAGAACCTCGAGCTCGAGTTCAACTACCCGACCGACGTCTCGCGGCCGTACATGCCGGACGCCGCGGCGATCTACGAGGCCATCTCGGCCGACCTCGAGGAGGTCGGCATCACGGTGACGGCGACGCCCGAGCCGTGGAGCCCCACCTACCTCGACACCATCCAGGGTGGCTCGAACCACGGGCTGCACCTGCTGGGCTGGACGGGTGACTACAACGACACCTACAACTTCATCGGCACGTTCTTCGGTGCCGAGTCGGCCGAGTGGGGCTTCAACGACCCGGACCTCTTCCAGAGCCTGAGCGACGCCCGCTACGCGCCGGTCGACGAGCAGGAGGACCTGTACAAGGCCGCCAACGAGGCAGTCATGGAGTTCCTGCCGGGCGTGCCGCTGGCCAGCCCCGTGCCCTCGCTCGCCTTCACCGAGCAGGTCCAGGGCTACCCGGTCTCGCCGGTGCAGGACGAGGTCTACAACGTCATCACGTTCACCGAGTAAGTGCCGTGATGACATACCTAGGGCGCATCACGCCTTAGGGTGAACTGCTCAGGTCGGGGCGCGGCGCCTGCCGCGCCCCGACCGCTGTCCGTGACATACGAGGAACTTCCCGAGGATAGGTATGCTCCGCCTCATCGTGCAGCGGCTGCTGCTCTTGATACCGCTGCTGCTAGGGCTGTCGGTGCTGTTGTTCGCGTGGGTCCGGGCCCTGCCCGGCGGCCCCGCCACCGCACTGCTGGGCGAGCGGGCCACGCCCGAGGCCATCGCCCGGATCAACACCCTGTACGGGTTCGACCAGCCGATACCCGTCCAGTACCTCAAGTATCTGACCCGCCTGCTGCAGGGAGACTTCGGCGTCTCCACGCGGACCGGCCGCCCGGTGCTGGACGAGTTCATGACGCGGTTCCCGGCGACCATCGAGCTGACCGTGGTGGCCCTGGTCATCGCGATCGGCATCGGCATCCCGCTGGGCTACATCGCGGCCCGCCGAGCCGGCTCGTTCATCGACCACTCGTCGGTGGTCGCGTCGCTGATCGGCGTGACCGTGCCGGTGTTCTTCCTCGCGTTCATCCTGAAGTACATCTTCGCCGTGGAGCTGGGCTGGTTCCCCTCCACGGGCCGGCAGGACCCCACGATGGTCGCGACCCATCCAACGAACTTCTACGTGCTGGACGGCCTGCTCACCGGTGAGTGGGACGCGGCATGGGACGCGCTGGTGCACCTGATCCTGCCGGGCATCGCGCTCGGCTCCATCCCGCTCGCGATCGTGACGCGCATGACGCGCGCCGCCGTGTCCGAGGTGCAGAACGCCGACTACGTCCGCACCGCCCGCGCCAAGGGCATCAAGCCGGCGCGGCTGCGCGGCGAGCACATCCTGCGCAACTCGATGCTCCCGGTGCTGACGACGATCGGCCTGCAGGTCGGCCTGCTGCTGTCGGGTGCGGTCCTCACCGAGACGGTGTTCGCGTTCGCCGGCATCGGCTCGTTCCTCGCCGAAGCCGTGTTCAACGCCGACTACCCGGTGATGCAGGGCTTCGTCCTGATGATCGCGATCGTGTATGCCCTGGTGAATCTGCTCGTCGACGTGTCGTACGGGCTGATCGACCCCCGGCTGAGGAGGCAGCAATGAGCGCCAACGAGCTCCCTTTGACCGACGGCGCGGCCGCCGAGCCGCTCCGCACCAGCATCCACGGCGACGGACCGGGCGGAGAGGACCACGCCGGTGAGGGCGTCTGGGCGCGTGCCTGGCGCACGCTGCGCAAGAACCCCGTCGCGATCACCGGCTTCGTCATCGTCGCGGTCTTCGTGCTGGTGGCGCTGCTCGCACCGTGGCTGGCCCCCTACGGCCCGGACGAGCTGCCGGGCCGCGCCGAGATCCGCCCGACGGAGATCCCCGGGCCGTCGGCCGAGTACCCGCTGGGGCTGGACCGCTACGGCGGTGACGTGTTGAGCAAGCTGATCTGGGGCGCCCGCGCCTCGCTCCTGGTGGGCGTCCTGTCCACGCTGTTCGGCCTGGTCGGCGGCATGGCGCTCGGCCTGCTCGCGGGCTGGTTCGGCAAGTGGGTCGACTTCGGCGCGATGCGCCTCGTGGACCTCATGCTGTCCGTGCCGTCGCTGCTCCTTGCCGTGTCGATCGCCGCCATCGCGGGCCAGACGTCGATGTCGGTGATCGTCGCCATCGCTGTGGTGCAGGTACCGATCTTCGCCCGGCTCCTGCGCGGCTCGATGCTCGCGCAGCGTGGTCAGGACTACGTGCTTGCGGCGTCCGCGCTGGGCCTGAGCCGGCGTTCGGTGACGATGAGCCACGTGCTGCCCAACAGCGTCGGCCCCGTCATCGTGCAGGCGACGCTGACCCTCGCAACGGCGGTCATCGAGGCCGCTGCGCTCTCCTACCTCGGCCTGGGCGGCGGCGAGCCGTCCACCGCTGAGTGGGGCCGCATGCTGGTGGCCGCGCAGCAGGAGCTCGCGGTCGCGCCGCGCCTCGCGATCCTGCCCGGTATCTGCATCGCCGTGACGGCCCTCGGCTTCACCCTCGTGGGCGAGAGCCTGCGCGAGGCCCTCGACCCCCGGAACAGGACCCGACGATGAGCGACACCGCTGACCAGAAGACACCCGGCACGGCGCCCGACGCCGCGCCTGCCACGGCGGCCGCCACCGCGCCTGCCACGGCGCCGGACACTGTGCCGGACTCGGTGCCGGACGCTGTGCCGGACTCGGTGCCGGACGCTGTGCCCGACGACGTCGTCCTGCGCGTCGAGGACCTGTGCGTCGACTTCCGGACGGAGAACGGCGCGGCGCGCGCCGTGTCGAACGCGAGCCTGACCGTCAAGCGCGGCCAGACCGTCGCGATCGTGGGGGAGTCCGGCTCCGGCAAGACCACCCTCGCCATGGCGGTGCTGGGCCTGCTGGCGAGCAACGGGTCCGTGGCCGAGGGCCACATCTGGTTCAAGGACGAGGACCTGGGCCACGTGTCCGCACAGCGCATGGCGCAGCTGCGGGGCACCGAGCTCGGCCTCGTCCCGCAGGACCCGATGACCAACCTCGACCCGATCATGCGGATCGGGCAGCAGATCGACGAGGGCCTGATCGACAACGGCCTGCGGTCCCGCCGGGACGCGCGGACGCGCACGGTCGAGCTGCTCGACGAGGTCGGCCTGCCCGACGCCGGGCGCCGGGCGAGCCAGTACCCGCACGAGTTCTCCGGCGGCATGCGCCAGCGGGCCCTCATCGCCATGGGCCTGTCGGGCCGTCCGGCGCTGCTGGTCGCGGACGAGCCGACGTCGGCCCTGGACGTGACCGTGCAGCGCGGCATCCTGGACCAGCTCGCGGGCCTCACCGAGGACCTCGGCACCGCGGTGCTGCTCATCACGCACGACCTCGGCCTCGCGGCCGAGCGGGCCGACGTCGTCGTGGTCATGTACCACGGCGAGATCGTGGAGCAGGGCCCGGCCCGCCAGGTGCTCACCGCTCCGCAGCACGAGTACACGAAGCGGCTCATGGCGGCGGCCCCGTCGCTCGCCTCGCGCCGTATCGAGATCGCGCGTGAGCGCGGCCTCGAGGACGTGCTGGACGACGCCCTGCTGGCCCCCGGCGAGGACGCGGCCGCCAACGGCGCGCCCGACGCCGACGTCCTCGTCTCCGTCAAGGACGTGAGCAAGGTCTTCTCGATCCGCGGCAGCGGCCTGCTGTCCCGCAGCAGGGACTTCACGGCGGTGGACGGCGTGAGCCTCGACATCCCGCGCGGCTCCACCGTGGCCGTGGTCGGGGAGTCCGGCTCGGGCAAGTCGACCCTGGCGCGGATGATCCTCGACATCGAGAAGCCCACCACTGGCTCCATCACGTTCGACGGCGGCCTCGTGGGCGCCGGCGGGCACAAGGACCAGATCGCCTACCGGCGCCGCGTGCAGCCCGTGTTCCAGGACCCGTACTCGTCGCTGGACCCGCTCTACTCGGTGTTCCGCGCGATCGAGGAGCCCCTGCGCGCGCACAGCTACGGCGACGTCGCGAAGCGCCGGGCCCGCGTGGAGGAGCTCGCCGACCAGGTGGCGCTCAGCAAGAGCCAGCTGCAGCGGTTCCCCGCCGAGCTGTCCGGCGGCCAGCGCCAGCGGGTGGCGATCGCCCGCGCCCTGGCGCTGTCGCCCGAGCTCGTGGTGTGCGACGAGGCGGTCTCGGCGCTCGACGTCGTGGTCCAGGCGCAGATCCTGCAGCTGCTCGCCGGCCTGCAGGAGGAGCTGGGGCTGACCTACCTCTTCATCACCCACGACCTCGCCGTCGTGCGGCAGATCGCGGACCGTGTCCTGGTGATGCAGGAGGGTCGCGTGGTCGAGGAGGGGACCGTCGACACGGTCTTCGACTCGCCGGCCACCGACTACACGCGGGCGCTGCTCGACGCGATCCCGGGCAGGGACCTGGAGCTCGCGCTCTGAGCCCTGCGGCGCCCTGGCTCGCGTTGACCAGGGCGCTGCGACGCCACTAGGATGACTGGCGGTGCCGTGCGCCTTCTGGCGACCATCGGTACCGCAAGCAGAGCCAAACAGACCCTGTCCGTACTACGCCATGTCCGCATCGGAGCATCGAACTCAATGACCATCTCCACCCCTGCGAAGTCCGCACCCCAGGTTGCCGTCAATGACATCGGCACCGAGGAGGACTTCCTTGCTGCCATCGACGCCACCATCAAGTACTTCAACGATGGTGACATCGTCGAAGGCACGATCGTCAAGGTGGACCGCGACGAGGTCCTTCTCGACATCGGCTACAAGACCGAGGGTGTGATCCCGTCCCGGGAGCTCTCGATCAAGCACGACGTCGACCCTGGCGAGGTTGTCGCCGTCGGCGACGCCGTCGAGGCCCTGGTCCTCCAGAAGGAGGACAAGGAAGGCCGTCTGATCCTGTCCAAGAAGCGCGCACAGTACGAGCGCGCCTGGGGCACGATCGAGAAGATCAAGGAGGAGGACGGCGTCGTCACCGGCACCGTCATCGAGGTCGTCAAGGGTGGCCTCATCCTCGACATCGGCCTGCGCGGCTTCCTCCCCGCCTCCCTCGTGGAGATGCGTCGCGTCCGCGACCTCCAGCCGTACGTCGGCAAGGAGATCGAGGCCAAGATCATCGAGCTCGACAAGAACCGGAACAACGTCGTGCTCTCGCGCCGTGCCTGGCTCGAGCAGACGCAGTCCGAGGTTCGCTCCACCTTCCTGCAGACCCTGCAGAAGGGCCAGGTGCGCCCGGGTGTCGTCTCCTCGATCGTCAACTTCGGTGCGTTCGTGGACCTCGGCGGCGTCGACGGTCTGGTGCACGTCTCCGAGCTGTCCTGGAAGCACATCGACCACCCGTCCGAGGTCGTCGAGGTGGGCCAGGAGGTCACCGTCGAGGTGCTCGACGTCGACTTCGACCGCGAGCGTGTCTCCCTGTCGCTGAAGGCGACGCAGGAGGACCCGTGGCAGACCTTCGCCCGTACGCACGCCATCGGTCAGGTCGTGCCGGGTAAGGTCACCAAGCTGGTTCCGTTCGGTGCGTTCGTGCGCGTCGAGGACGGCATCGAGGGCCTGGTCCACATCTCGGAGCTGGCCGTGCGCCACGTCGAGCTGCCGGAGCAGGTCGTCACCGTCGGTGCCGAGGTGTTCGTCAAGGTCATCGACATCGACCTGGAGCGCCGCCGCATCTCGCTGTCGCTCAAGCAGGCCAACGAGGGCGTGGACCCGGAGTCCGAGGACTTCGACCCCGCGCTGTACGGCATGGCCGCCGAGTACGACGACGCCGGGAACTACAAGTACCCGGACGGCTTCGACCCGGAGACCAACGAGTGGCTCGAGGGCTTCGAGGCGCAGCGCGAGGCGTGGGAGGCGGAGTACGCCAAGGCGCACGAGCGCTGGACCGCGCACCGCAAGCAGGTCGCCGAGGCGCTCACCGCGGACACCGAGGCCACGAGCGAGGCCCCGGCCGCCGCTCCGGCCGGTGGTGGCGGCGGCAGCACCACCTACTCCTCGGCTCCGGTCGAGGAGGTCGGCGGCACGCTGGCTTCGGACGAGGCGCTCGCCGCGCTCCGCGAGAAGCTCACGGGCAACTGATCTGAGCTGTACGACGGCCCGTCGCCCCTCCGGGGGCGGCGGGCCGTCGTCGTTTTCAGCCTACGGGTATTTCGGACTGTGGTGGCCGGGCTCGGCCTCGCACCGCGTGCGGCTCGCTGACCAGGCATAACGCTGCCTCACGCGCCCGATGGGGTATCACCGCGCACGCTGGCCAGGACGGTCGGAGTGCTGTTGGATGACTGCCCATGAGCCGACCGGGAGCCGACGAGGCGTGGGGTGTGCGCCCGGCTGCCCTCCTCGCGCCCGAACGGGGGGTCGTGCCGTTCATGGGCCGCGGGCGGGAGCTCGCGGACCTGCGCGCATGGGTGCGGTCGCGGGAACCCGTGGCGCTGCGCCTGCTGTGCGGGCTCGGTGGCGTGGGCAAGACGCGCCTCGCGCTCGAGCTCGGCCGGAGGATGCGGCGCACGGGGTGGACGGTGGTCCACGTGCCGCCCGGCCAGGAGGTGGCCGCGGTGGCCGGCGTCGCCACCGCGCGGCGCGCCTTGCTCGTCGTGGACGACGCCGGGTCGCGGCCCGGCCTGTCCGCGATGCTCGACGCCGTGGGGGAGACCCGGGCGCACGGCAGGCTCCGGGTCCTGTGCATCGCCCGCACCGGCGGGCAGTGGTGGCGGCGCGTGCGGTGGACCAGCACGCTGTGGGCCGGGCGGACGCCGTCGGTCACCCAGATGGCGCTGGAGCCCGCCCTCGACCGGAAGCTGGACGTCGCGTTCGACCCCGCGCTCGGCCTGGAGGTCGACCGCTCGGACGACGACCGCGCGCTGCTGGAGGCCTTTGTCACCCGGTTCGCGAGGGTGCTGGGCCGGCCGGTGCCGGAGGTGCCGTTCGAGCCCGCGCCGGACCAGCGGCTGCGGGTGCTCGACCTGCACGCGGCCGCGCTGGCGGCGGTGCTCGACGGCGGGCGGGGGGCGCCGGGGGCCCGGAGAGCACCGGCGCTCGACGCGGTGGACGCGGTCGGCGCGCTCGACGTCGTGCTCGACCACGAGCGTGCCGCCTGGGCGGGCTCGGCCGCCGCGGCCGGCCTCGTGGCGGGGCCCGGCGGGACCGCCGAGGCCGCCCTGGCCACGGCGACGCTGCTGGGGGACACCTCGGACGACGGTGTGCGGGCCGCCCTGCGCCGCGCGGGCGTGGAACCGGCGCCCGGCCGGACCGCGGAGGCAGTGACCTGGGTGCGCGCACACCTGCTCGGCGTCCCGCGCCTGGCGGAGCTGCTCGTGTCCCGGGTCCTGGGTGCCTCGGCCGAGCTGACCGCCGCGTGCACGCGCGACCTGGAGCCGGGTGAGGCGCTCGGGGTCCTGGCGTTCGCGACGGGGATGAGCCTGGACCGGCCCGCCGCGGGGCCGGACGTCACCGGGGAGCTGATCGCGGCGGCGGCGTCCGCCCTGCCGGACGAGCGGCCCGAGGACCTGGCCGGCCTCATGCGGGTGGCGCGCTGGCTGCCGCGCTCCTCGGGCCCGCTGGTCGTCCCCGTGCTGGACCGTGTCACGCACCGCGTGGCGGAGCTTGCCCGGACCGTGGGCGACGAGGCCGAGCGGGGCGAGGCGCTGAGCGATCTCGGCGTCGTGCTGGTCGCCGAGGGAGACCCGTCCGCTGCCGTACCGGTGCTGCGGGAGGCGGTCGGGCTGTGGCGCGGCCTCGCCTGGGCCGACGAGGACCGCTACCGTCCCCCGCTGTGCACGGCCCTGAACAACCTCGGCCTGGGGTACTGGGGGGTCGGCAGGCACCGCGACGCCCTCGCCGTCCAGGAGGAGGTCATCGCCCTGTGCGGCCGGTTCCCGCCGGGGGACGCGCCCTGGGCCGACGCCGAGCACGCGCGTGCCCTGCAGAACGCCGGGGTGTCCTACACGGAGCTCGGCCGGGTGAGCGAGATCGAGCCGGCGCAGCGTGCGTCGCTCGACATCTACCGCCGCCTCGCGGAGGGCGACCCCGTCCAGTACGAGCCGCGCGTCGCCGCGGTGCTGGGCAACTTCGAGGCCCTCACGGAGAACGGGCGGCCCGACGACGCGCTGCCCGCGAACGCGGAGGCCGTGGCGATCCGGCGCCGGCTGGCCGCGGCCCGCCCCGAGCACCTCGGGGAGCTGGCCTGGTCGCTCGGCCAGCTCGGCACCACGCTGGAGGCCCTCGGGCGGTACGAGGAGGCGGGCACGGTGCTCGTCGAGGCGCTGGAGATCCAGCGCCGCCTCGCGAAGGAGAACGCGCGGGGCACGCGCGCGGACCTGGCCGGCGCGCTCTCCGCGCTCGGCGCCCTGTACTCGACAACGGGCCGCGCCGACGAGTCGATCCGGCTGGAGCGCGAGGCCCTGGAGATCCGGCGCGAGCTCACCCGTGAGCACCCCGAGCGGTACCTGCACTACCTCGCGCACTCCCTGTCGAACCTCGGCGTCACCTACGCCCGGCGGGGCAGGTACGACGAGGCGGTCCTGCTCGAGGAGGAGGCACTGGGCATCCGCCGGGGGCTGGCGAGCCAGAACGCCCGGTCGCTGAAGTACCTCGCGCAGTCCCTGTCCAACCTCGGCGTGCGGTACGCGGACCTGGGCCGGTTCGAGGAGTCGCTGCGCCCCACGCAGGAGGCCGTCGACATGCTGCGGCGCCTCGTGCGGGAGCAGCCGGAGAAGTACCGCACCGGCCTCGCCGAGGCGCTCGCGAACCTGGGGGCGACCCTCCTGGACCTGGACAAGGCCGAGGACGCCCTGCGGCCCATGCGGGAGGCCGTCGCCATGCGGCGGCAGCTCGCCGTCGAGCACCCGGACAAGCACCGGCCGGACCTGGCGCTCGCGATCTCCAACCTCGCCAGCGCGCTGAGCGCGACCGGCGACAACGTCGCGGCACTCGGGCACGCGCGGGAGGCCGTGGAGATGCGCCGCCGGCTCGCCGCCGACCTGCCGGAGCGCTACCGGGCCGAGCTGGAGCGGTCCCGGGCGGTGCTCGCGCGGGTCGAGGCGGCGATCCGGAACCCGCCGCCCGTTCGGTCGCCGGACACGGCGTAGCGGGGCGTGGCTTGGCCGGGCGCGGCGCTGCCGGGCGCGGTCCAGCCAGGTGTGACGCAGCCGGGCAAGGTGTGGCCAGGCAAAGCGGCGGTCAGGCGTGCTGCGGGTGCTCGTGGGCGGGATGCGTGTGCGGCTCGACCTGGAACGTGGAGTGCTCCACGGCGATGTCGAAGTGCTTGGCGACGCACTCCTGCAGCTGGTCCAGGATGCGGGCCGCGTGGCCGTCGGTGAAGCAGTCGGAGCGGACCACCACGTGGGCGCTCAGCACGGGCAGGCCGGTCGCGATCAGGGACGCGTGCATGTCGTGCACTTCCTCGACGTGGTCGAGCTCCAGCAGGTGGGCGCGGACCTCGTCGAGGTCCAGGCCCGGTGGCGACGACTCCAGGAGCACCGAGACGGTCTCGCGCAGCAGCCGGAGCGCCCGCGGGAGGATCAGGGCGCCGATGAACAGCCCCGCGACGACGTCGGCCCGCTGCCAGCCCGTCAGCGTGATGACCACCGCCGCGACCACCACCGCGAGCGACCCGAGCGCATCGTTCGCGACCTCGAGGAACGCGGCGCGCAGGTTCAGGTTCGCCGACCGCCGCCCGGCGAGGACCGCCATCGCGGCCAGGTTCCCGACCAGGCCGACCACCCCGAAGACGACCAGCTCCGGGCCGGGCACGTCGGGCGGCGACGCGAGCCGCGCGATGCCCTCCACCAGGACGTAGACACCGACGGCCAGCAGCACGCCCGCCTGGGCGAGCGCGGCGATGACCTCGGCGCGGCGGTAGCCCCAGGTGCGCCGGGCCGACGGCGGACGCTCCACCAGGTGTGCCGCGAACAGGGCCATCGCGAGACCGGCGGCGTCGGTCAGCAGGTGGACGGTGTCGACCAGGAGCGCGAGGCTGCCCGTGAGCAGCGCGCCGACGACCTGGGCGAGCAGCACCGCCGCCGTGATCGTGAACGCGGCGGTCAGGCGGCCGCTGTGGCCGTCCGGCAGGTGATGGTCGTGGGAGCCCACAAGCCAATCCTTCCAGCCCTGGACCCCGGCCGCCCAGCAGATCTGGTTCGTGCGCCGAACCGCAACCTGCGCGTCCTGGCGGACGTTCAACCGCAGGCTGCACGTCGACAACGGGCAGGGTGGACTCGTTGCTTTCGATTCGACGCCAACAAGGACCACATCCCCAGGCATCACAGGCTAGGCGGTCTCCGCGAACTGGGTTCGGTAGAGGTCGGCGTAGAGGCCGCCCGCGGCCAGGAGCTCGGCGTGCGTGCCGGACTGGGCCACCCGCCCGTCGTCGAGCACCACTATCCGGTCCGCCGCGCGGACCGTCGACAGACGGTGCGCGATGACCAGCGACGTCCGCCCCGTGAGGGCCTGGTCGAGCGCCACCTGCACCGCGGCCTCCGACTCCGAGTCGAGGTGCGCCGTGGCCTCGTCGAGCACGACGACGTCGGGTGCCCTCAGGAGCAGCCGCGCGATCGCGAGGCGCTGCCGCTCGCCGCCGGACAGCCGGTAGCCGCGGTCGCCCACCACCGTCTCCAGCCCGTCGGGCAGCCGGTCGACCAGGTCCCAGATGCGCGCCTGGCGCAGCACCCGCTCCAGGTCGGCGTCCGTCGCCTCCGCCCGGACGAACCGTAGGTTCGCCGCGACCGTGTCGTGGAACAGGTGCGCGTCCTGCGAGACGACGCCGACTGTCGCCCGCAGCGATCCGAACGTCACGTCGCGCAGGTTGATGCCGGCGATGCGCACCACGCCCGACGTCGGGTCGTACATGCGGCTGACGAGCTGCGAGACCGTCGTCTTGCCCGCCCCCGACGGGCCCACCAGCGCCACCATCGAACCGGCGGGCACCTCGAACGAGACGTCGTGCAGCGTGTCCGTCGTCGGGTCCTTGCGCTGCCCGGCCACCGACTCCAGGGATGCGAGCGACACCTCCCCGGCCCGCGGGTACCGGAACGTCACGCCCGCAAGGGACACCGAGGCACCCCGGACGGCGACGGCGGCCCGCAGGTCGACGGCGTCCGGCTTCTCGGCCACCGAAGGTTCCAGGTCCAGCACCTCCAGCACCCGCTCGAACGAGACGAGCGCCGTCATCACGTCGACCTGCACGTTTGCCATCGCCGTCAGCGGCCCGTACAGGCGCGTGAGGTACGTGGCGAGCGCCACGACGGTGCCGACCGTGAGCTCGCCCGCTATCGCCTGCAGGCCGCCCATCCCGTACACGCCCGCGACGGCCAGGGACGCGATGGTGGACAGGCCCACCCGGAACCAGGTCCCGAACAGGGCGGTCCGGACGCCCAGGTCGCGGCGCTCGCGGGCGGGTCCCGCGAACCGCGCGGACTCGGCGGTCGGGTCGCCGAAGACCTTCACGAGGTGGGCGCCGGCGACGTTGAACCGCTCGTTCATGACCTGGCCCAGGTCGGCGTCGACCTCCATGCCTCGACGGGTCAGGACGGCGAGCCGGCGGCCGAACCAGCGCGCGGGGAACACGAACAGCGGGACCAGCACGAGGGCGCCCAGCGTGAGCTCCCACGACATGGTGAACATCGCCGCGAGCGTGAACGCGATGGTCAGCGTGTTGGAGACGACGGTCTGCAGGGTCGAGGTGAACGCGCGCTGCGCCCCGAGCACGTCGCCGTTGAGGCGCTGCACGAGGGCGCCGGTGCGGGCTCGGGCGAAGAACGCGAGCGGCATGCGCTGGACGTGGTCGAAGACGGCGACCCGTAGGTCGAGGATGAGTCCCTCGCCGACCTGGGACGAGACCAGCCGGTCCGCCACGGACAGCCCGGCGGCCACGACGGCGAGCAGCCCCGCGGCGGCCGCGAGCAGGATCACGAGGCGCGTGTCGCCGGCGGTGATCCCGTCGTCGATGATCCGCTGGAACAGCAGCGGCGTGGCCGCGCCCGCCGCGGCCTCCAGGGCCAGGATCAGCACGAACAGGATGAGCCGGCCCCGGTACGGCCGGGCGAAACCGACGATGCGCCGCAGCGTGGACCACCCCAGGCGCTGCTGGGTGACGGAGCCGTCCTGCGTGAACGACCGCATCGCACGGCCGCCGCCCATGCTCCCGCCGCCTCCGTGCATGCTCACCCTCGAATCGTCCCACGCGGCCCGGTCGCCGCCGGACACAGCCCCCCGGATTACATGCGGGCGGATGTAAACAGCGGGTTAACGGTGAGCGGCCTCGACCACAGGGGTGTTTCGTGTTCTCCGCCGCCCGTGATAGAAACCCTTGATCGGGCGTCTACGCAGGTCGCCCCATATTTCGATGGAAGATCTGATGAATATCGACGGCTGGAGGGCCATGCCTGACCTGGAACCGCAGCGGAGCGGGGGCCGGGTGGCCCTGGTGGACCTGACCGGTGCCGAGGACATGACTGCGGCACTGCGCAAGCTGCAAGACCAGTGGGGGCCGGTTGCCCCCGTGGACCTGGAGCCAGGCGTGCCGGGCTGGCTCGTGCTGGGCCACTCCGAGGTCATGGAGGTGATGCGCACCGAGAGCATCTTCGCCCGGAACCCACGGCACTGGAGAGAGCAGCTGCCGCGGGAGTCGAACCTGCACGCCATCCTGTCCCCGACCGGACGGCGGAACCTGTACTTCGAGGACGGCCCGGAGCACCGGCGGCTGCGGCTCCCGGTGGACGAGGCGTTCGCGAGCATGGACGAGGTGCGCACCGCGGCCATCGTGCGTGGCGTCTGCAACGGGCTCATCGACGCGTTCGCCGCCCGGGGCAGCGCGGAGCTGATCGGCGAGTACGCGGCGGCGGTGTCGTTCCTGGCCGTGTCCGGCATGTTCGGCTTCGACCAGCAGCAGGGGATCGCCCTGCTGCAGTGCGCGAGCGAGATCTTCGGGCACGGGGGCGACCCCGTGACGGCCCTGGAGAGGATGGACCGGATCGTGATGGACCACGTCATCGCGACGCGGGCGAATCCCGGGCCGAACCTGACCGCCGAGTTCATCGAGCACCCGAACTTCGAGGACGACATCGAGATCGCGCACACCATGGTGATCGCGATCTGCGCGGCGAACGAGATGCTCATCACCTGGATCGCCGCCACGCTGCGCCGCATGCTCACCGACCCCCGGTACACGGGCCGCGTCACGGGCGTGCGCCGTGGTCTGGACGACGCGATGGACGAGACGCTGTGGAGCGAGCCGCCCGTCGCGAACCTGCCGGCCAGGTACGCCGTCACCGACTGCACGCTCGGCCAGGCACAGATCAAGGCCGGGGACGCGCTGGTGATGGGCGTGGCCGCGGCGAACAACGACCCGCGTGTGCGCACGGCGGACGACCTGTTCGAGGCGGGCAACCAGTCGCACCTGTCGTTCGGCGTCGGGCCGCACGCGTGTCCCGCCAAGCGGCCGGGGCGGCTCCTGGTGAAGATCGCCGTGGAGAGCCTCATGAAGCGGCTGGACCTGCGGCTCACCGACCCGGACGTGACGTGGGCGCCGTCGCCGTGGTCGCGCTACCCCGCCGTGCTGCCGGTGGCCTTCACCCCGGAGCGCACGGCGGCCCGCACGCCTGCCCGCGTCTGACCCGCGTCATGCCCAACCTGCGGTTGATCGGCCCTGTGGCCCGCGTCCGACACGCGCGGGCCACAGGGGGCAGGATGGTCCCATGTTCCGCATCGGACTGACCGGAGGGATCGCGGCCGGCAAGTCGGTCGCGACAGCGCGCCTGGCCGAGCTCGGCGCCGTCGTCATCGACCACGACCTGCTGGCCAGGGAGGCGGTCGCGCCCGGCACGGTCGGCCTGGCCGAGATCGTCGAGGCGTTCGGCGACGGCGTCCTGGCCCAGGACGGCAGCCTCGACCGGCCCGGCCTCGGGGCCCTGGTGTTCGCCGACGCCGCCGCCCGCAGCCGGCTGAACGACATAGTGCATCCCGAGGTGCGCCGGCTGTCGGCGGAACGGGAGGCCAAGGCGGCCGCCGCGGACGGGACCGCCGTCATCGTGCACGACATCCCGCTGCTCGTGGAGACCGGGCAGGCCGGCCACTTCCACCTCGTGGTCGTGGTGCACACGCCCGCCGAGCAGCGGGTGCGACGCCTCGTGGAGGGCCGCGGGCTGGGCGAGGACGCCGCGCGCGCCCGCGTCGCCGCGCAGGCCACGGACGGCGAGCGGCTCGCCGCGGCGGACGTCACGCTCGACGGGTCGGGGAGCGAGGACGACCTTCGCGCCCAGGTCGATACCCTGTGGCAGCGCGTGGCCGGAGAGGTCGCGCAGGAGGCGGAGGCGGACTCCGCGTGATTCCGCGGGCGGCGCTCGCCCGCGCCCCGGAGATCGTGGTGCGCACGGCGCTCGCGGCGGCCCGCGGCGAGGTGGCGGAGCCGGTCGTGACGGCGGGGACGGTGCACTGATCCGGGCCCGCGCTCGGGAGTGTCAGTGGTCCGCCGTACCGTAGTGGCATGCGACCCGTGACCGACCTGCAGCGCACGGTGGCCCCGTTCGAGGTCATCTCCGAGTACCAGCCCGCCGGCGACCAGCCGACGGCGATCGCCGAGCTCACCGAACGCGTCCAGGCGGGCGAGAAAGACGTGGTGCTGCTGGGCGCCACGGGTACGGGCAAGTCGGCGACGACTGCCTGGCTCGTCGAGAAGCTGCAGCGCCCGACCCTCGTCATGGCGCCCAACAAGACGCTCGCCGCGCAGCTCGCCACGGAGTTCCGGGAGCTGCTACCGAACAACGCCGTCGAGTACTTCGTGTCGTACTACGACTACTACCAGCCCGAGGCGTACATCGCGCAGACGGACACCTACATCGAGAAGGACTCGTCGATCAACGACGAGGTGGAGCGGCTGCGGCACTCGGCCACCTCGTCGCTGCTGACGCGGCGCGACGTCATAGTCGTCGCCTCGGTGTCCTGCATCTACGGCCTGGGCACGCCGCAGGAGTACGTGGACCGCATGGTCCGGCTCGACGTCGGCGACGTCGTGGACCGCGACCAGCTCCTGCGCCAGTTCGTGACCATGCAGTACACGCGCAACGACATGTCGTTCACGCGCGGCACGTTCCGGGTGCGCGGCGACACCGTGGAGATCATCCCGGTGTACGAGGAGCTCGCGATCCGGATCGAGATGTTCGGCGACGAGATCGAGTCGATCCAGACGCTGCACCCGCTCACGGGCGACGTGGTCCGCAGCGAGCAGTCGATCTATGTCTTCCCGGCCACGCACTACGTCGCGGGCCCGGAGCGCATGGAGCGCGCCATCGGCGGCATCGAGAAGGAGCTCGAGGAGCGGCTCGCCGAGCTGGAGAAGCAGGGCAAGCTGCTGGAGGCGCAGCGGCTGCGCATGCGCACCACCTACGACATCGAGATGATGCGCTCGATCGGCACCTGCGCCGGCATCGAGAACTACTCGATGCACATCGACGGCCGCGAGCCGGGCACCGCGCCCAACACGCTGCTCGACTACTTCCCCGAGGACTTCCTGCTCGTCATCGACGAGTCCCACCAGACGGTGCCCCAGATCGGCGCGATGTTCGAGGGCGACGCCTCCCGCAAGCGCGCCCTCGTGGACCACGGCTTCCGCCTGCCGAGCGCCATGGACAACCGCCCGCTGAAGTGGGAGGAGTTCACCGAGCGCATCGGGCAGACGGTCTACCTGTCCGCCACCCCCGGCGACTACGAGCGCTCGCTGTCCGACGGCGTCGTCGAGCAGGTCATCCGCCCCACCGGGCTGATCGACCCCGAGGTGGTCGTCAAGCCGACGACCGGGCAGATCGACGACCTGCTGGGCGAGATCCGCGACCGCGTGGAGCGCAACGAGCGCGTCTTGGTCACCACGCTGACCAAGAAGATGGCCGAGGACCTCACCGACTACTTCCTGGAGCGCAACGTGCGGGTGCGCTACCTGCACTCCGACGTGGACACGCTGCGCCGCGTCGAGCTGCTGCGCGAGCTGCGGCTCGGCGAGTACGACGTGCTCGTGGGCATCAACCTGCTGCGCGAGGGCCTGGACCTGCCCGAGGTGTCGCTGGTGGCGATCCTCGACGCGGACAAGGAGGGCTTCCTGCGGTCGGGGCGGTCCCTGATCCAGACCATCGGCCGCGCGGCCCGTAACGTGTCCGGCCAGGTGCACATGTACGCGGACAAGATCACGCCGGCGATGCAGATGGCCCTCGACGAGACGAACCGGCGCCGCGAGAAGCAGATCGCCTACAACACCGAGCGGGGCCTCGACCCCCAGCCGCTGCGCAAGAAGATCGCAGACGTCACGGACATGCTCGCCCGGGAGGACCTCGACACCCAGGAGCTGCTGGCCGGCGGCTACCGGAACAACCGCAAGGCGAAGGGCGAGGGCCGGGGCGCCCGGGTGCCGGGCACGCCGAAGGAGGCAGCGACGTCGGGCAACCGGCTGGCCGGCGCCGCGGCGAGCGAGCTCGCCGAGCTCATCCAGGAGCTGACCGACCAGATGCACGCGGCGGCCGCGGAGCTGCAGTTCGAGGTAGCGGCGCGGCTGCGCGACGAGATCTCGGGGCTCAAGAAGGAGCTGCGGCAGATGCAGGCCGCGACGGCGTAGCCGCGGGCCGAGCCCGCAGCGATTCCCGCGCTGAGCACCGAGTTCATCCTTGACCCGTTCGTGACGGCCGGAGGAGCCTGTTCCCGCAGGGGGCAGCGCACGTCCCGGAGCGTGGTAGGCCAGGAGGCCGTTGATGCGGGCACTGACACAGGACAGGTACGGCTGGGACGCCCTCGAGGTGCGTGAAGTCCCTGATCCCGTCCCTGGTGAGGGGCAGGTGCTGGTCCGCGTGCACGCGGCCGGCGTCAACCCGTACGACTGGCACTTCGCCGCCGGCCAGCCCCTGATCGCCCGCCCGATGACCGGCGGGTTCACCGGCCCGAAGCCGCCGGTCCGGGGCGCCGACCTGTCGGGCGTGGTGCTGGAGGTGGGCCCGGACGTGACGGCGTTCGCACCCGGCGACGAGGTGTTCGGGTTCGGCGCCGGCGGGACGTTCGCGGAGCTGGCGCTCGCCTCCGTCGACAGCATCGCGCGCCGGCCGCTCGAGCTCACCCACATCGAGGCGGCGGCCATGCCGATGGCGGCCGTCACGGCCCTGCAGTTCCTGCGCGCCGCCGAGCTCACGGCCGGGCAGCGGATAGCGATCACGGGCGCGGGCGGCGGGATCGGCCACTTCGCGGTGCAGATCGCCGCGGCGTGGGGAGCGCGGGTGACGGGCGTGTGCGGCCCGCGCAACGCCGCGATGGTGCGCGAGCTCGGCGCCGTCGACGTCGTCGACTACACGCGTGACGACGTCACGGCCGGCGAGCGGCGCTTCGACGTCGTCTTCACGAACGCCGGCCGGTACCCCCTGCGCGCGCTCGGGCGCGTGGTGGTGCCCGGCGGGGTGGTCCTCGCCAACGACGGCAGCAAGGAGGGCCTGCTGGGCCCCATGCCCGACATGCTGGCGGTGCCGCTGCTGTCGCGGTTCAGCCCGCACCGGGTGGTGAACGTGGTCGCGACCGAGAGCGGCGAAGACCTCGTCGCGCTGGGCGGCCTGGTGGCCGACGGCGTGCTGCTGCCCATCGTGAGCGCGACGTACCCCCTCGACCGTGCGGTGGAGGCGATCGAGCAGGTGGCCGGGCACGGGCACGCGCGCGGCAAGCTGGTGGTCACGCTCGTCTGACACCGGCGGTCCGGGCTGTTCGGCAAGTCACGTTCGGGAACAAACGTGGCGTCCCGTATGCTTCCCCCGTTGGAGGGGAGTACCTCGAAACGGCTTGGTCGTCATCACAGCTGCCGATGACGTCAGCTCGGCCTGGCCGGCTCGTCGTGCATCATCATCTGGTTTCGGCCAGGCTGGTGCTCGGGGCGAGCGAGGAAGACCTCCGGTGCCCTGCTGTACACACCGGAGGCTCGATGCTGTCGCGCGTTCCTCCCCGTTCCGGAAGGAAACAATGGTCCACGAACTTCCCGTGACCTTCGAGGTGATCTCGCTAGCGGCGATGCTCGTCCTGCTGATCGCCGACCTCCTCATCGTCGGACGTCGCCCGCACGTCCCGTCGATGAAGGAGAGCGCCATCTGGGTGGGCTTCTACGTGGGCCTGGCGGTGATCTTCGGTGCGATCGTCTGGGGCGTCGGCGGTGTCACCCCGGCCGCAGAGTTCTACGCCGGCTGGCTCATGGAGTACTCCCTGAGCGTCGACAACCTCTTCGTGTTCGTCATCATCATGGCCCGGTTCGCGGTGCCGCGTGAGCAGCAGCAGCGGGTGCTGATGGTCGGCATCATCATGGCGCTGATCTTCCGCGCCGCGTTCATCCTCGCGGGTGCGGCCCTGATCGAGCAGTTCACCTGGCTCTTCTACATCTTCGGCGCGTTCCTCATCTACACGGCGATCCAGCAGGCGATGCCCGAGTCGCCGGAGGAGCACGACGACTACAAGGAGAACGCGCTCATCCGGATGATGCGGCGGGTCCTGCCGCTGCACCACCAGTACAACGGCGCGAAGCTGACCACCACTATCGACGGCCGCCGGCTCTTCACGCCGATGATCATCGTGTTCCTGGCGATCGGCTCCACGGACGTCCTGTTCGCGGTCGACTCGATCCCCGCGATCTTCGGCATCACGAGGGACCCGTTCATCGTGTTCGCCACCAACCTGTTCGCGCTGATGGGCCTGCGCCAGCTCTACTTCCTGCTGGGCGGCCTGCTCGACCGGCTGGTGTACCTGCCCCTCGCGCTCTCGGCCATCCTCGGCTTCATCGGCATCAAGCTGATCCTCGAGGCGCTGCACACCAACTCGCTGCCGTGGATCAACGGCGGTGAGGGCTTCGAGTGGGCGCCCGAGATCCCGATCTGGCTGTCGCTCACGGTGATCGTCGTATCGCTCGTGGTCGGCACCGTGGCGAGCCTCATGAAATCGGCGTACGACGCGCGGATCGAGGCCAAGCAGGAGGCTGCTGAGGAGGCCGCTGAGGAGGCCTCGGAGGACGTGTCGAAGTAACGCCGACCAGGCACCAACAAGCAGTACAGCGGGCCGGCGGCCGCGTCCACGAGAGTGGGCGCGGCCGCCGGCCCGCTGTCCGACGCCGGAGGCGGCCGCCGTCGCCGTCACCGGGTGGGGCCGTCGGTGGTCGCGGGCCGCCGGCGAGCGTTGACACGGCGGCCACCTGCGGGTGAAATTGCCTGTGGCCCGGCAGGGCGACCGGTCGGACCGGCAGCGATCCACTCAGGCAAGGAGGCCTGCACGTGATCCGAACGCGCATCCTGACCCCCCTCATCTCAGCGCTCACATCTATCACCGGAGCAGCCGCACTGGTGCTCGCCGGGCTGCCCGCGACGGCCGCGCCGCCGCCGTCGCCGGACGAGCGGGCGGCCGCGGCCTTCGAGAAGCTGCCGCTGACCCCCACGCCGCCCCTGGGGTGGAACTCGTGGAACAAGTTCGGGTGCGACATCGACGAGGAGCTGATCCGCGAGACCGCCGACGCCATGGTGGCCTCCGGCATGGCGGACGCCGGCTACGAGTACGTCAACATCGACGACTGCTGGATGGCACCCGCGCGCGACGCCGACGGCAACCTCCAGGCAGACCCCGAGCGGTTCCCGAGCGGCATCAAGGCCCTCGCCGACTACGTGCACGCCAAGGGCCTCAAGCTCGGCATCTACTCGTCGGCGGGGACCGCAACGTGCCAGCACCTGCCGGCCAGCCTCGACCACGAGGAGGCGGACGCCGCGAAGTTCGCCGAGTGGGAGGTCGACCTGCTCAAGTACGACAACTGCAACAACGAGGGCCGCCCCGCGCTGGAGCGGTACACCGCGATGGCGGAGGCGCTGCTGGCCACCGGCCGGCCCATAGTGTTCTCGATCTGCGAGTGGGGCGAGAGCGACCCGTGGGCGAGCTTCGGCCCCGAGCTGGGACACCTCTGGCGCACCACCGGCGACATCTCCGACAACTGGGGGAGCGTCACCTCCATCCTCGACCAGCAGGTCGGCCTGGAGGCCTATTCCGGCCCCAACGCCTGGAACGACCCCGACATGCTCGAGGTCGGCAACGGCGGCATGACCACCGACGAGTACCGCTCGCACATGGCCCTGTGGTCGGTCATGAACGCCCCGCTCATCGCGGGCAACGACCTGCGCGACATGGACGCCGAGACCCTGGCCGTGCTCACGGACCCCGAGGTCCTCGCGGTCAACCAGGACTGGGCGGGTGTGCAGGGGCACCGGGTCGCGGACGACGGCGACGTCGAGGTCTGGGCCAAGCCCCTGGCCGACGGCGGCGTCGCTGCCGTGCTGCTCAACCGCTCCGACCAGGCGGGCACGGTCTCGACCACTGCCGAGGTGCTCGGGCTGGACGATGCGCCCGCGTACGCCGTCCGCGACCTGTGGGACGGCGGCGTGACCGAGACGCGCGGCGAGATCCGGGGTTCCGTCCCGGCGCACGGCTCGCTCTACGTCGAGGTGACGCCGGCACGGCCGGGCCACGCCGACCCGCTGGTCTCGGCGGAGGTCACCACGAAGACCGGGTCCGGCACCGGATACCTCGACCCGGGGGCGTCGTTCGAGGCGTCGGTGACCGCGACCAACCACGGCACCACGCCCGCGACCGAGCTGTCGTGGGACCTGGCGGTGCCGGACGGGTGGGTCGCGCAGGAGGTCGATGTGCCGGACGCCGACGCGCTGCCGGGGGGCCGCTCGCTCACCGCGACGTGGCGGGTCACCGCGACCGCCGACGCCGCCACCGGCCTGCACGACCTGACCGGCTCCCTCGGGTACACCACCGAGCTCGGCACGGTCACGGCGGTGGCCGGGCACGGGAACGTGCGGGTGGCGGTGCCGCCGTCGGGCACCGGGTGGCTCAGCGACCTCGACCCGGTGAGCGCACACGTCGGCTGGGGCGAGCTGGGCCTGGACGAGTCCGTGGACGGCAACCCGATCACGGTCGGCGGGGTGGTCTACGACAAGGGCCTGGCCGCGCACGCGGCCTCCGAGGTCGTGTACTACCTCGGCGGACAGTGCACGCGGTTCACCGCCGACGTCGGCGTCGACGACGAGGTGGGCGACCTCGGGTCGGTCACCTTCACCGTGCTGGGCGACGGCGAGGTGCTCGCCGAGTCCGGCGAGCTGACCGGGGCGGACGGCGCCGCGCCGCTCGACGTCGACACCACCGGCGTGACCGAGCTGGTGCTGCGGGCCGGAGACGCGGACGGGTCGATCAACTACGACCACTCGACGTGGGCGGCGCCGGAGCTCACCTGCGCGTGAGCCGGCCGGGCCGGACGACGGCGGGCGCGCGCACCTGGGTGCGCGCGCCCGCCGTCCCTCGCGCGCTGTCCCCGGCTACTCGGCCAGGCCGCCGATCACGACGTCCCACCCGCGCACAGTGCGCTCGGCGATGAGGCCGCGGGTCGCGAACGGGTCGGCGTCGAGCAGGGTCTCGACGGCCTGGACGGACTCCGCCTCCACGATGATCAGCGCCGCTCCACCGTTGTCCACCGGACCCGAGGCGCGGACGATGCCGTCCGCATTGAGGCCGCGCAGGAAGTCACGGTGGCTCGGGCGGGCCTCGTCACGGGTCGCGACGTCGTCGTTGTAGGTGTAGCTCACTGCGAAGATGCTCATGGGCGCCAGCCTGCCATCCGGCGGGCGCGGCCGGTTAATTCCTGATGAAGTCGCTCGTCACGGACGGGCCCCACCCCCCACACTCAGAGCATGGATGCACGCGAGAACCACTTCGACCTCGTCGTGATCGGCTCCGGGCCGGGCGGCCAGAAGGCCGCGATCGGCGCTGCCAAGCTCGGCAAGCGGGTGGCGGTCGTCGAGCGGCGCGACATGGTCGGCGGGGTCAGTCTCCACACGGGCACGATCCCGTCCAAGACGCTGCGCGAGGCGGTCCTGTACCTGACCGGCCTGCAGATGCGGGACGTGTACGGCTCCAGCTACCGGCTCAAGGAGCACATCACCGTCCAGGACCTGCTGGCCCGGCTGCAGCACGTCATCGGCCGCGAGCTCGAGGTGGTGCGCAACCAGCTCGCCCGCAACCACGTCGAGACCGTGGTGGGCAGCGCCCGGTTCGCCGGGCCGCACGACATCGAGGTGACGGACGCCGAGGGCGACGTCGTCCGGCGACTGAGCGCCGACAAGATAGTCATCGCGGTCGGCACCCGGCCCGCGCGCCCCGGGAACATCGCGTTCGACGGCGTCCGCGTGGTCGACTCCGACGGGATCCTCGACATGACCGAGGTGCCCCGGACGATGGTCGTGGTCGGCGCCGGCGTGATCGGCATCGAGTACGCGTCGGTCTTTGCCGCGCTCGGCACGCGGGTCACGGTCGTCGAGGTGCGCGACAAGATCCTCGACTTCTGCGACTCCGAGGTCGTCGAGGCGCTCAAGTTCCAGCTGCGCGACCTGTCCGTCACGTTCCGGCTGGGGGAGGCCGTCGAGTCCGTGACCGCCGGAGAGGGCGGGACCGTCACCGCGCTGGCCTCCGGCAAGCGGATCCCGGCCGACTGTGTCCTCTACTCCGCCGGCCGGCAGGGCTCGACCGACACCCTCGACCTCGCCGCGGCCGGGCTCGAGGCGGACAAGCGCGGGCGGCTCCCGGTCGACAAGCAGTTCCGCACCGACGTCGAGCACATCTACGCCGTCGGCGACGTCATCGGGTTCCCGGCGCTCGCGGCGACCTCGCAGGAGCAGGGGCGGCTCGCGGCGTACCACGCGTTCGGCGAGCCGGTCTCCTCGATCCTGGAGCTGCAGCCCATCGGGATCTACACGATCCCCGAGATCTCCTACTGCGGGGACACCGAGGACCAGCTCACCACGGCCGGCGTGCCGTACGAGGTGGGGGTCGCGCGCTACCGCGAGCTGGCGCGCGGGCAGATCGTCGGCGACTCCTACGGGATGCTCAAGCTGCTGGTCTCCACCGAGGACCGCAAGGTGCTGGGCGTGCACGTGTTCGGGACCGGCGCGACGGAGATCATCCACATCGGGCAGGCGATCATGACCACGGGCGGCACCGTGGACCACCTGGTCGACACCGTGTTCAACTACCCGACGCTCGCCGAGGCGTACAAGGTCGCGGCCCTGGACGCGACCAACAAGATGCGGGACGTGGAGCGGTTCGGGCTCTGAGGACGGCGCCGCGGACGGGCTTTGCGGCCGGGCTCTGCGGACGGGCTCTGCGGTCGGGCTTTGGCCAGGCTCCGCGGGCGGGCTCCGTGGACGGCGAAGGCGCCCGCCCACCGTGAGGTGGACGGGCGCCGTCGCGCGACTGACGGGTCTGGTGCGACCGCCGGGTCGGGCCTACTTGTCGCCGGCGACCGCGGGCACCTCGGCGTCCGCGAGGGTCACGAGCGCCTGCGCGTGGACCGCGTGCTGCCAGTTGCCCAGGTCCTCGATCGTCTTGATCTTGAGCTCGGCGAGCATCTCGTCGTGCTTCGGCGTGAGGCCGAGCAGAGCCGACGGCGGAGCCGCCAGGATCGCGGCGATGCTCTGATCCTTGTAGGCCTTGTCGACGAGCTTGTTCAGGTTCAGGCTCACGTGCCTGCCTTTCGTCCGTGCGGTCGTGGAACGGCCGGGCTTTCACCCGGCCGAGGGGAAGGATGTCGCGATCGAGGGCGGTATGCAACCTTTGCCCGCATTGCCGGACTGGCGGGCAATCTGTCGCGCCGTGCTTTGTTAACGGGGTGAATCACTCTGCTCGTACCTCTTGAGTGTTGGACGTTCGTCCGGTTGACTGGGTCATCGTGGTGGTCTCGGACGTCTCGACCAGGCTGGCTGCCGCGGTCCGAGCCGCCCGTACAGCGGTCAGCCGCGGCCCGCTCTCGGCTGCGGCCGACGCGCCGCCTCCGGACGACATCCGGCGGCCGACGGCGCTGCTCGACCCCGCCCGGGCCGTCGTCCCGTTCCAGGGCCGCCGGCAGGAGCTCGACGAGCTCCACGCATGGGCCGAGAGCGCCGCGCCGATCAGCCTGCGGCTCGTCATCGGCGCCGCCGGATTCGGCAAGACGCGGCTCGCCCAGGAGTTCGGGAACCAGCTGGCCGACTCCGGCTGGACCGTCGTCCCCGTGCCGCGCGGCCGCGAGGCCGCCACCCTCCGCGCCCGGCCGCAGGGCGACGTCCTGTTCGTCGTGGACAACGCCGCGACGCGGCTCGGCCTGGGCGCGATGCTCGACGCCGCTGCCCGCCCCGCGCGTGGCCGGACCCGGGTCCTGCTGCTCGCCCGCGTGGCCGGGGAGTGGCTGCGCCGCCTGCGCTGGGGCTCCACGCTGTGGCCGCAGCTCGAGTACGGCGACGCCACGCAGACCGCGCTGGAGCTGCCGCTGGCGCCCGACCTCTCCGATGCCGACGTGCTGTACGCCGCGATCGCCGCGTTCGCGGAGCGGCTCGGCGTCGACGGCTCCGTGCGGACCGTCCTCCCGGTGCCCACCCAGGAGGGCGCGACCCGCGTGGTCGACCTGCACGCCGCGGCGGCGCTCGCCGTGCTCGCCGCCGACGGAGTGCTCGTCCTCGAGGACGAGTCCGGCCCCGTGCGCGGGCTCCTGAACGTGGCGGCGGACTCCTGGGCCCGGTCGGCGCGGGAGGAAGGGCTGGAGCTGACCCTCGACGAGGTCCAGGACGTCGTCGCGGCCGCGTGCCTGCTCGGCGCGGACGACACCGCGAGCGCGCGCGACGTGCTGCGCCGGGTGGTCCCCGGGGTGCCCTGGCGGGCGGGCGTGCGCTGGCTGCTCGGCCTGCAGGACTCCGTGGTGGAGCTGGGGTCGAGCGCCGCCGGGCACGACCGCGTCGCCGACGTGCTCATCGCCGACCGGCTCGGCCGGTCGGTGGGCCTGGTCGGCTCGTGCACGTGGGGCCTGTCGCGGAAGGTGGCGCTGCGGGTGGTGCGCGTCGCCCGCCGCCTGGAGGTCGAGCTGGCGGAGATACCCGGGGTGGTCGCGCTCGCGAGCGAGCTCCTGCGCCGCGCCGCGGACTCCTGCGGGGACGACCCGCGCGCCATGCGGACGATGTTCCTGCTCAAGCCGCGCAGCTTGAAGGACGCCACCTCGGACGACGTCGACCGGGGCGAGCTGGCCGTCGCCGCGGCGCGCGACGCCGTGGGCCGGGCCGAGGCGCTCGTCGACCTCGGTGTCTCCCTGAAGGACTCCGGGCGCCTGGCGGAGGCGCTCGACACGCTGGAGACGGCGATCGTCGCCTGGCGCCGTATCGCGGCCGGGGATCCTGACCGGTACCGCACCGCGCTGGTCAGCGCGGTCCACGCGCTGGGCACGGCGAACTGGGATGCCGGGCTCGCCCAGGAGGCCCTGGCGCTGCAGCTCGAGGCCGTCGAGCTGTGCCGGGCGGGTCCGGCGCGTGACCGGTCCTGGATCGAGGCGGAGCTGGCCCGGGCACTGATCAACCTGGCGGTCACCCAGTACGAGATGGGCTACGTCAGGGAGTACGAGGCGGCCGTCACCGAGGTCATCCCGATCCTGCGGACGCTCGTGGCTCGCGACCCCCGCCAGTGGGGCGTCTCCCTGGCGCTGACGCTGTCCAACCGGTCGGTGGCCCTCACCGAGAGCCGCCCGGAGGAGGCCCCCGCGATGGCGCAGGAGGCGGTGGACCTCAGCCGCCGCCTCGTGCTGCAGGCGCCCGAGCGGCACCGGTACCAGCTCGCACACGCGCTGACGAACCTCGGCAACGCGTACGCCGCGCTCGGCCGCGACGTCGAGGCGATCGATCCGGTGGTCGAGGCGGTAGCGATCCGGCGCGACCTGGCCCGCGAGAACCCGGCCGCGAACACCTGGCAGCTCTCCTACGCCCTCGCCTCGCTCGGCGCGATGCGCTCCCGGCTCGGCGACCTGGACGAGGCGATCGCCATCGAGCGGGAGGCCGTGCTGCTGCGCCGTCGGCTCGTGCGGGAGAACCCGGCCCGGTTCCGCCGGATGCTGGCTGCCTCGCTGTCGAACCTCTCAGTCACCTACTCGCGGGCGGGCGAGCTCGACGAGGCGCTGCCCCTGGAGCAGGAGGCCGTGGCGATCCGCCGCGGCCTCGCGGAGGACGGCCACCCCGGCGAGCAGTACCTCGCCCGCTCGCTGTCGAACCTCGGGGTGCTCTACTCGGAGCTCGGGCGGGCCGAGGACGCCGTCGCGCCCACCGAGGAGGCCGTCGCCCTGCTGCGGGTGCTCGCCGCGGACGACCCCGGCCGCTTCGAGGCCGACCTTGCCGACGCGCTGCTCAACCTCGGCGCGGCGCTCATCGACGTGGGACGGTCCCAGGACGCCGTCGGGCCGACGGCGGAGGCCGTGCGTGTGCGCCGGGACCTCGCCGGCCGTGGCCCCGACGTGCACCTGCCGGGCCTGGCGGCCGCGCTGTCGAACCTGGTTTCGGTGCACCTCGACCTCGGGCTGCGCGACTCCGCCGCGGAGCACGCGCAGGAGGTGGTGGACGTCCGGCGCCGGCTCGTCGACGGCTCCTACGCCCACGAGCAGGACCTGCTGCGAGCGCTGGACCTGCAGGCGCGCGTGCGCCGATCGGGCGTCGTGGACGGCCGCGCGGTCCGCTGACGCCTGCTGGTGTGACGAGTCAGTCAGATTGATTCATGGAACAGGTGTGCGAATGTCAGCGGGCAGCCCTAGGATGCCTCTGTGAGCAATCGTCTCGTCGTCTCCGGTGCCCGAGAGCACAACCTCAAGAACGTCGATCTGGACCTGCCCAGGGACCGGCTGATCGTGTTCACAGGGCTGTCGGGATCGGGTAAGTCGTCGCTCGCGTTCGACACGATCTTCGCCGAGGGTCAGCGCCGGTACGTCGAGTCCCTGTCCGCGTACGCGCGCCAGTTCCTGGGCCAGATGGACAAGCCCGACGTCGACTTCATCGAGGGCCTGTCGCCCGCGGTGTCGATCGACCAGAAGTCGACCAACCGCAACCCGCGGTCCACTGTCGGCACCATCACCGAGGTGTACGACTACCTGCGCTTGCTCTACGCCCGCGCGGGCACGCAGTACTGCCCGGTGTGCGGCGAGAAGGTGCAGTCGCAGACGCCGCAGCAGATCGTGGACCAGATCCTCGAGCTGCCCGAGAACACGCGGTACCAGGTGCTGGCACCCGTGGTGCGCGGCCGCAAGGGCGAGTACGCGGACCTGTTCAAGGAGCTGCAGGCCAAGGGCTTCTCGCGCGCCCGGGTCGACGGCGAGGTCGTGCAGCTGACCGATCCGCCCACGCTGGAGAAGAAGCTCAAGCACGACATCGAGGTGGTCGTGGACCGGCTCGTGTCGCGCGAGGGCGTGCAGCGCCGCCTCACCGACTCCGTGGAGACCGCGCTCACGCTGGCGAACGGCCTCGTGATGATCGAGCTGGTCGACGCAGACATCGACGACCTGACGCGCACCCGCAAGTTCTCCGAGAAGCGGGCGTGTCCCAACGAGCACACCCTGGCGCTCGACGAGATCGAGCCGCGGACGTTCTCGTTCAACGCCCCGTACGGCGCATGCCCCGAGTGCACCGGCATCGGCTTCCGGCTGGAGGTCGACCCGGACCTCCTCGTGCCGGACGACGAGCAGACGCTGCGCGGGGGCGCCGTCGCCCCGTGGGCGCAGACGTCGTCGGAGTACTTCGAGCGGGTGCTGACCGCGCTCGCCGAGGAGATGAAGTTCTCCATGGACGTTCCGTGGCGGGCCCTGCCCGAGCGGGCCAGGGAGGCGATCCTGCACGGGCGTGACCACAAGGTGCACGTCAAGTACAAGAACCGGTGGGGCCGCGAGCGGCAGTACTCGACCGGGTTCGAGGGCGCGGTGACCTTCCTGGAGCGCCGGCACCGGGAGACCGACTCCGACTGGTCCAAGGAGAAGTACGAGGCCTACATGCGCGAGGTCCCGTGCCCGACGTGCGGGGGCGCGCGGCTCAAGCCGGAGGTCCTGGCGGTCAAGGTGGGCGGCCTGTCCATCGCCGACGTCAGCCGCCTCCCGGTGGGCGAGGCCGCCGAGTTCCTCAAGGGCATCGAGCTCGGTGTGCGCGAGGCGCAGATCGCCACCGAGGTGCTCAAGGAGATCCACGCCCGCCTGGGCTTCCTGCTCGACGTCGGGCTGCACTACCTGACGCTGGAGCGCCCCGCGGGCACGTTGTCCGGCGGCGAGGCCCAGCGCATCCGGCTCGCGACCCAGATCGGCTCGGGCCTGGTCGGCGTCCTGTACGTGCTGGACGAGCCGTCGATCGGTCTGCACCAGCGCGACAACCGCCGCCTCATCGACACGCTCACCCGCCTGCGCGACCTGGGCAACACGCTGATCGTCGTCGAGCACGACGAGGACACGATCCGCGCGGCCGACTGGATCGTCGACATCGGCCCGGGCGCCGGCGAGCACGGCGGCCACGTCATCCACTCGGGCGACTACGCCGGCCTGCTCGAGGCGAAGGACTCGCTGACGGGCGCGTACCTGGCCGGGCGGCGCTCGATCCCGGTCCCGGCCGAGCGCCGGGCGATCGACCTGGACCGGCAGGTCACGGTCGTGGGCGCGCGGGAGAACAACCTGCGGGACGTCGACGTGTCGTTCCCGCTCGGCGTGCTGACCGTGGTGTCCGGCGTCTCCGGCTCGGGCAAGTCCACGCTCGTCAACTCGATCCTGTACACGGTCATGGCGAACCAGCTGAACGGCGCCCGCCGCGTGGCCGGCCGGCACCGGCGCGTGACGGGCCTGGAGCACCTCGACAAGGTGGTGCACGTGGACCAGGGGCCGATCGGCCGCACGCCGCGGTCGAACCCCGCCACCTATACGGGCGTGTGGGACCGGATCCGCAAGATCTTCGCGGAGACCGAGGAGGCCAAGGTCCGTGGTTACGGGCCGGGCCGGTTCTCGTTCAACGTCAAGGGCGGCCGCTGCGAGGCGTGCGCGGGCGACGGCACGATCAAGATCGAGATGAACTTCCTGCCCGACGTCTACGTGCCGTGCGAGGTCTGCCACGGGGCGCGGTACAACCGCGAGACGCTCGAGGTGCACTTCAAGAGCAAGACGGTCGCCGACGTCCTCGACATGCCGATCGAGGAGGCCGCGGAGTTCTTCAAGGCGTTCCCGGCGATCTCGCGGCACCTGTCCACCCTGGTCGACGTCGGCCTGGGGTACGTGCGGCTCGGGCAGCCGGCGCCCACGCTGTCCGGCGGCGAGGCGCAGCGCGTCAAGCTGGCGGCGGAGCTGCAGAAGCGTTCGTCGGGCCGCTCGGCCTACGTGCTGGACGAGCCGACCACGGGCCTGCACTTCGAGGACGTCCGCCGGCTGCTCGGCGTGCTGCAGTCGCTGGCCGACAAGGGCAACACGGTCATCGTGATCGAGCACAACCTCGACGTCATCAAGAACGCCGACTGGGTCATCGACATGGGGCCGGAGGGCGGCAGCGGCGGCGGCAACGTCGTTGCGCAGGGCACGCCCGAGGCCGTGGCGGCGGTCCCGGAGAGCCACACCGGGACGTACCTCGCCGAGATCCTCGACGGGCACGCGCGGGCCGGGGAGGTCCCGGCGCTGCAGCCGACGAACGGCTCGGCGAAGCGCAAGCCCGCGGCCAAGAGGACGAGCAAGGCAAAGGCGGGGGCCACGGCCTGAGGGCGATGCGCCCTGGTGGCGGGGTCGGGCGGGCTGTCCGCCCGACCCCGCACGCCGTTCCGCAGCTCAGACCGGCCGCGATCTGAGCACTCCAGGCACCGGCGAGGCGCCCGAGAACCAGTCACCGAGGACAGGATCGATCGCGCGCAGGAGCCGGACCATGGTGCGGTGATAGGCCTGGACGTCCAGGTCGATGAGCGGCTCGTGGTGAGCTACGCGATTGCGGAACATCAGGTTTGCCACGAGGTCGTCGTGGGTCACCGGTCGCCCGAATCGCGGATGGCGGGGCTCACGCGCATCGCGGCTCTCGGCTGCCCGCTTCGTTGCTCTGGAATGGGTGCTGTGACGTCGACCGTGCCGGACTGTGGTGAGCAGGCCGTAGAGCGGTGCTGCGGGTACTTCGAGCCAGTCATGCGTGTACTCGCGCACACCGTGCTTGGGTGCGGGAGGCTGAGCGGCGTTCCAGGTGCGCAGGCGTACATCCAGTGCATTGCGGAGCGCGACCTCGACGAATCCGAGCACCTCGTGCACGGCGCCGGTGAGACGGCCGTTCCACTGGTAGAGCTCGAACGCGAGATCGGGGTCGCCGTCTGCCTGGTCGAGATAGGGCGCGAACCGTGCGGCGGAGATATGTACCTCGAACGCGTGCGCCGGGCGGAACGCTTGCGACGCCGAATGTGTCACTGGTAATCTCCTCTGCAGAGGCGCGGGCTTGAGACCGCGCAGACGATTGAGCCAACCCCCTGGATCCATGTGATCCAGGGGGCGCTTTCATTTTGAGACCTCTAGCCCGGTTGCGCCACCCGGATCCGACAGAGCGCCAATTACCCCTGGCTGCCCACGACGCCCACCCCTAGGGTGGGCGATATGAGCGGAGCCACGCATGACTACGCCGTGACGGTGCGGTGGACAGGCGCGGGGGAGACGGGTACGTCGTCGTACACCTCGTACTCGCGCGACCACGAGATCGACCTGCCCCACAAGCCGCCCCTGCTGGGGTCGGCCGACCCCGCGTTCCGGGGCGACCCGGCCCGGAACAGCCCCGAGGAGCTGTTCGTCGTGAGCCTGAGCCAGTGCCACATGCTGTGGTTCCTGCACCTGGCGGCGGAGTCGGGCCTGGTCGTGCGGGAGTACACGGACGCGGCGACCGGCACCATGCGGGTCGAGTCGCGCGGCGAGGGCGCGTTCACGGACGTGACGCTGCACCCGCGGGTCGTGGCGGACCCCGGCGAGCTCGCGACGGACGAGCACGTCGCCGCCCTGCACCACAAGGCGCACGCGATGTGCTTCATCTCGAGGTCGGTGAACTTCCCCGTGCAAGTCTCGCCGACGCCGCTCCACGTCCTGGCCTGAGCCGGAGCGGAACCTCAGGCACGGGGCCATGCTCATAGAGCCTGGTCCGGGCAGCGTTCCGGTCACCGCGGACGGCATCGTTCAGCGGTGACCACGGGCACGCCGCCCGCGTTGTCAGTGGCAGCGCATAGGTTTGTGCCATGGCGGATCCAGCTACCTATCGACCCAAGCCGGGAGAGATCCCGACCGCGCCCGGTGTCTACCGGTTCCGCGACGAGCACGGCCGGGTCATCTACGTCGGCAAGGCGAAGAACCTGCGCCAGCGCCTGGCGAACTACTTCCAGGACGTGGCGCACCTGCACGAGCGCACGCAGCGGATGGTGACCACCGCCGCGTCGGTCGAGTGGACCGTGGTGGGCACCGAGGTCGAGGCGCTCGCCCTCGAGTTCACCTGGATCCAGCAGTACGACCCGCGGTTCAACGTGAAGTACCGGGACGACAAGTCGTACCCGTACCTCGCGGTGACCCTCGGCGAGGAGGTGCCGCGCGCCCAGGTGATGCGCGGGGCCAAGCGCAAGGGCACCCGGTACTTCGGGCCGTACGGGCACGCCTGGGCCATCCGGGAGACCCTCGACCTGCTGCTGCGGGTGTTCCCCATCCGCACCTGCTCCGCGGGGGTCTACAAGCGGGCGGGCCAGTCGGGACGTCCGTGCCTGCTCGGGTACATCGACAAGTGCTCGGCGCCGTGCGTGGGCCGCATCAGCGTGGACGACCACCGCGCGCTCGTCCTGGACTTCTGCGACTTCATGGCGGGCGACACCGCCAAGTTCGAGCGCCGGCTCACCAAGCGCATGCAGGAGGCCGCCGCCGAGATGGAGTACGAGCAGGCGGCCCGCCTGCGCGACGACATCGAGGCGCTCCGCCGCGCCACGGAGAAGAACGCGGTGGTGCTCGGCGACGCCACGGACGCCGACGTGTTCGCCCTGGTGGGCGACGAGCTGGAGGCCGCCGTCCAGGTCTTCCACGTGCGCGGCGGCCGCATCCGCGGCCAGCGCGGCTGGGTGGTCGAGAAGGTCGAGGACATCTCCGACGGCGAGCTCGTCGAGCACCTGCTGCAGCAGGTGTACGGGTCCGACCAGGACCTGAGCGGTCCCGAGGCCCGCGACGCCGTGCCCCGCGAGGTCCTTGTCCCCGTGCTGCCGCCCGACCTGGAGCAGGTGGGCACGTGGCTCACCGGCCTGCGCGGCGCCCGCGTGGACGTGCGTGTGCCGCAGCGCGGCGACAAGAAGGAGCTCGCCGAGACGGTCCGCAAGAACGCCGAGCACGCGCTCATGCTGCACCGCACCCGCCGCGCGGGCGACCTCACGACCCGCAGCCAGGCGCTGCGCGAGATCCAGGAGGCGCTCGACCTGGAGTCGGCGCCCCTGCGTATCGAGTGCTACGACATCTCGCACACGCAGGGCACGTACCAGTCCGCGTCCATGGTGGTCTTCGAGGACGGCCTGGCCCGCAAGAGCGAGTACCGCTCGTTCAGCATCCGCGGGTCGGACGGCGACGGCGCCCGCGACGACACGCAGGCCATGCACGAGGTCATCACGCGCCGCTTCAAGCGGTACCTGACCGACCGGCTCAAGGCCAACGACGTCGAGATCTCGACGGGAGAGGACCGCGCGGACGAGGATCCCGCCGGCGCCCTGCCCGGAGCGCTGCCCGGCGGCGAGGTCGCCGCCGACGCTCCGGAGGAGAAGGCGCGGTTCGCCTACCCGCCGAGCCTCGTGGTGGTCGACGGCGGGCCGCCCCAGGTCGCCGCGGCGAAGAAGGCGATGGACGAGCTCGGCATCACCGACGTCGCGCTGTGCGGCCTGGCCAAGCGCCTGGAGGAGGTGTGGCTGCCCGGGGAGGACTACCCGGTCATCCTGCAGCGCTCCAGCGAGGGCCTGTACCTGCTCCAGCGCGTCCGCGACGAGGCCCACCGGTTCGCGATCACGCAGCACCGGCGCCGGCGCAGCAAGGGCATGACCGCCTCAGTGCTCGACGACGTCCCCGGGCTCGGCCCGGCGCGCAAGAAGGTGCTGCTGACCCACTTCGGCTCGCTCAAGCGGCTCAAGGCCGCCAGCGTCGAGGAGATCGCCAGCGTGCGCGGCATGGGGGACAAGACGGCGGAGGCGGTAGTGGCCGCCCTGAAGGCCTGACGCTGGCATGCTTGGAGCCATGAGCAACACCGAGCCGTCGCCCACCACGGCCCCCGAGGGAATCGCCGCGATAGAGGCCGCCACGCACACCCCCGAGCCGAGCGAGCCGCAGGTCCTGGTGATCACCGGGATGTCGGGCGCCGGCCGGTCCCGGGCCGCCGCCGTGCTGGAGGACCTCGACTGGTACGTGGTCGACAACCTGCCGCCCATGATGCTGATCCCCCTGGTCGACCTCATGGCCAAGGGCTCAAGCATCGAGCGTGTGGCCGTCGTCGTGGACGTGCGCGGCCGGCAGTTCTTCTCGGAGCTGGACAAGGTGCTCGTGCACATGACGGAGGCCAAGGTGGCCTACCGGATCCTGTTCCTGGACGCGAGCGACGAGGTGCTCGTGCGCCGCTTCGAGCAGGTGCGCCGGCCGCACCCGCTGCAGGGCGACGGCCGCATCCTCGACGGCATCGCGGAGGAGCGGGCAGTGGTCGCGACCCTGGCCGAGCGCGCCGACCTGCGGATCGACACCTCCGACCTGTCCGTGCACGACCTCGCCCGCGAGATCCGCGCGTGGCTCGCGCACGACGCGACCGAGGTGCTGCGGATCAACGTCATCTCGTTCGGGTTCAAGTACGGCATCCCCCTGGACGCGGACCACGTCGTGGACGTACGGTTCCTCGCCAACCCGTACTGGATCACCGAGCTGCGGCACCTGACGGGACGCGACGAGCCCGTGCGCGACTACGTGCTCGCCCGCCCGGGCGCCGTCGAGTTCGCGGACCGCTACGTCGACGCCCTGGCCCCCGTGCTCGCCGGCTATCTCAACGAGGAGAAGCGCTACGTGACCATCGCAGTGGGATGCACGGGAGGAAAGCACCGGTCCGTCGCCATGTCGGACGCCATCGCCGAACGCCTGCGCGCCCGAGGACAGCTCGTCACCGTCTCGGCACGCGATCTGGGTCGCGAGTGATCCCGCACGCCCCAGGGGTGCCCGACGTCCCCGCTCCGGAGTGGAGCAAGAACCCGTCGGTCGTCGCTCTCGGCGGCGGCCACGGCCTGTCCGCCAGCCTGTCCGCGCTGCGGCTCATGTCGGACCGCCTCACGGCAGTCGTGACGGTGGCCGACGACGGCGGCTCCTCCGGCCGGCTGCGCGAGGAGCTCGACGTGCTGCCGCCGGGCGACCTGCGGATGGCGCTCGCGGCCCTGTGCGACGACTCCGAGTGGGGCCGCACGTGGAGCGCGATGCTGCAGCACCGCTTCTCGTCGTCGGGCGACCTGGACAACCACGCCATGGGCAACCTGCTGATCGTGGCGCTGTGGGAGCTGCTCGGCGACGAGGTGGAGGGCCTGGACTGGGTGGGCCGCCTGCTCGGCGCCCGGGGCCGGGTGCTGCCGATGGCCTCGGTGCCGCTGGTGGTCGAGGCCGACGTGCGGCACCCCGCCACCCCGGAGGAGCCCGAGCCCGCCCTGGAGACCGTGGTCGGGCAGAGCAAGGTCGCCGTGACCGACGGCCGGATCGAACAGCTGCGCCTGCTCCCGGCCGACCCGCCCGCCTCCCCGGAGGCGGTGCAGGCGGTGCTCGACGCCGACTGGGTGGTCCTGGGGCCGGGGTCCTGGTACTCGTCGGTGCTGGTCCACCTGCTGGTGCCGGAGCTCGCGGACGCCCTGCACGTCACCAAGGCGCGCCGCTGCGTGACGCTCAACCTGACCGCGGAGAACGGCGAGACGGAGGGCCTGACCGCCGTCGACCACCTTGAGGCCCTGCACAAACATGCGCCCGGACTGCGGGTCGACGCCGTGCTCGCCGACCCGTCCGCCGTCGAGGACGTCACTGCCCTGGAGGCCGCCGCCGCGTCGATGGGCGCGCGCGTGATCATGCGGCAGGTCCGCCGTGGTGACGACACCGCCAAGCACGACGGGCTGCGCCTGGCCGCGGCCTACCGGGACGTGTTCGAGGGTGTCTACGGCGACGTCTGAGCTGCCGCTCGTAGCCATGTCACCGGGCGTTCCGTCCGCAATGCGAGACCTTCCCGACGTCCGTTGACATGCCCTGCGGGCGGACGTACCTTCCCGCATATCGAATCCCTATCAAAGTGATAGGAAATTCGAATCGGAGGGAGACCGACATGGCACGAGCGACGAACGGCACGGTGCGGATCGCGCACGCCGGCTCCATGTGTTGTGTCCGCGAGTGTTGTCCCGCCTGTCGCTGACCGCACCCAGGTAAGACCTAGCAGCGCCCCCCGCTGAACGGTCCTCGAGGCCGGTCCGCGTCGTACCCGCCCGGGTCCGACGTCCCGCGCTCTGTCACCTCGCGTCTCCTGACCGACCTGCCGCACCCACCCGCCGCCCCGCGCTGCGCCGCACTCGCCCGCCGCACTCATCCCCGCCCCCACGTCACATCCGGTGACGGACCTGCGCGTACCCGCGCGCGGGTCTGCTTTGCCGTGCCCCGAAAGGACGCCCCTCCCATGGTCCGGACCCACCCGCGCCGCACGATCCCGAACCACAGCGCGCCGAATCGCGCGACGCCGAACCGCACCGCGCCCGCCGCCCTCGCCGTGGCCCTGGCCACCGCCCTCGCGTTGACCGGCTGCGCCGGACCCGACACCGCCTCGGGCGCCGCGCCCGCCGACCCGACGCCGGGCGGCACGCTCCGGTTCGCGCTCGGGGCCGCGCCGCAGGGCGTTGACCCGCAGCAGGTCGGCAGCAACGTCAGCATCTACGTCGCGCGGCAGCTCGCGGACTCGCTCACCGACCAGGACCCCGAGACCGGCGAGATCGGGCCGTGGCTCGCCGAGAGCTGGGACGTCAGCGACGACCTGACCGAGTTCACGTTCCACCTGCGCGACGGCGTGACTTTCTCGGACGGCAGCCCGCTCACCGCCGACGACGTGCGGGCCAGCTTCGACGCGATCGCGGGCGACCTCGGGGCGACCGCGCCGCTCGCGGCGAGCTACCTCGCGGGCTACGAGAAGACCGAGGTGCCCGACGACGGCACGGCGACCGTCGTCTTCGACGCGCCGAACGCGCAGTTCCTGCAGGCCACCTCGACGGTGTCGCTGGCGATCCTGTCGGAGGAGACCGCCGAGGCGGACCCGGCCGAGCGCCTGCAGGGCGACGTCGTCGGCTCGGGGCCGTTCGTGCTCGACAGCTACACGCAGGACCAGGGCGCCGTGCTCACCCGGCGCGACGGCTACAACTGGGCACCCGCCTCGTCGCAGCACGAGGGCGACGCGTACCTGGAGCGCATCGAGTTCTCGGTGGTCCCGGAGTCCGGGGTGCGTGCCGGCGGTCTCGCTTCCGACCAGTTCGACGCCGTCGGCGACGTGCTGCCGCAGGACGTGCCGCAGGTCGAGGGCTCGGGCGGCGGGGTGCTGACCCGCGCCAACCCCGGGGTGCCGTTCGTGCTGCAGCCCAACCTGACCCGGCCGCCCCTGGACGACCCGGAGGTGCGCCGCGCGCTCCTGGTCGCGATCGACCGCCAGGAGCTGGTCGACACCGTGCTGTCCGACGCGTTCAAGCCGGCCACCGGCGTGCTCGCCTCGACCACGCCGGGCTACACCGACCTGTCGGACGAGCTCGCGTTCGACCCCGACGAGGCCGCCAAGATCCTCGACGAGGCGGGGTGGACGGAAGGCCCGGACGGCATCCGCGTCAAGGACGGCGAGCCGCTCGAGATCGAGGTGACCTACACCCCGGTGTTCACCGGCAGCACCCCGGTACTGGAGCTGGCCGCCCAGCAGCTGCGCGCGGTCGGGGTGGACCTGAAGCTCCGCCAGCTCACAGCGGCCGAGCAGACCACCGCCCAGGACTCCGGCGACTACGACTTCTTCTACTACAACGTCACGCGGGCCGACGCCGACATCCTGCGCACCCAGTTCTCCACGGCCCAGCGCAACCTCAGCCTGCGCGAGCCCGACGACGTCGTCGACCCCCTGCTCGACGAGCAGCTCGGCGAGGCGGACCCGGCCGCCCGCGACGCGCTCGTCGCGGACGCCCAGCGGGCGATCCTCGACGAGGGTCTCGCGATCCCGCTGTTCGAGCTGGCGCAGTCGATAGGGGTGCGCGGCGACGTGCACGGCGTCACCTTCGACGCCTCCTCCCGCCTGCTGTTCCACGACGCATGGATCGAGCAGGAGTGATGCTCGCCTACGTCCTGCGCCGGCTCGCCGGCGCCGCCGCGGTCCTCTGGGCGGCGTTCACCGTCTCGTACCTGATCCTGTACCTGCTGCCCAGCGACCCCGTGGCGATCATGCTCGACCAGGGCGCCGGGGGCGAGCGCGTGGACCCGGCGCGGGTCGCCGAGCTGCGCGAGCGCTACGGGTTCGACCAGGGCCCGGTCCAGCAGTACTTGACGCTGCTCGGCCGCACCCTCACGGGCGATCTCGGCACCTCCATCAGCAGCGGCGCCCCCGTGGCGGGTCTCATCGCGGACGCGTTCCCCGAGACGGCGAAGCTCGCCGGGCTCGCGCTCGTGCTCGCCCTGGTCGCGGGCGTCGGGATCGCCACCCTCGCCTCCTGGACCAGGGCCGCCTGGCTGCGCGACCTGCTGCTCTCGCTGCCGCCGCTCGGCGTCGCGGTGCCCGGGTTCTGGGTCGGCCTCGTGCTGCTGCACCTGTTCTCGTTCACCTGGTTCGTCTTCCCGGCGGTCGGCAACGAGGGATTCGCCTCCCTGGTGCTGCCCGCGGTCACGCTCGCCGTGGGGCTGGCCGCCGTCGTCGCGCAGGTGCTGTCCCAGGGGCTGCGTGAGGCCTGGCGGGCGCCCTACGTCGAGACAGCGTTCGCCAAGGGCTCCTCGCGGGCCCGCGTGCTCGGCGCCCACGTGGCGCGCAACGGGTCCCTCCCGACCGTCACCGTCCTCGGCGTCCTGGTCGGCAACCTGCTCGGCGGCACCGTGGTGGTCGAGACGGTGTTCTCCCGGCAGGGCTTCGGCCGGCTCGTCGAGAACGCCGTGACCACGCAGGACATCCCCGTGGTCCAGGGGCTGGTGGTCGTCGCCGCCGCGGTCTTCGTCGTCACCAGCCTGCTGGTCGACCTCGCCCACCCCCTGCTCGACCCCCGGGTGCTGAGCGGCGGCCGCGGCCGCGCCGGCAGCGGGGGAGGCGCGCGATGAGCCGCACGCCGACCCGCGCCGCGCCCCACACCCTGCCCCGCGGCCTCGCCCTGGCCCGCACCCGGCCCGCCGCGCTGGTCGCGCTCGCCGTGGTGCTCCTGATCCTGGCCTGGGCGCTGTTCCCCGGCCTGTTCACCGGCCAGGACCCGATCACCGGCGTCCCCGCCGACAAGCTCCTCCCGCCCGACGGCGCCCACTGGTTCGGCACCGACCACCTCGGCCGCGACCTGTTCGCGCGCACCGTGCACGGCACCAGCCTCTCGGTGCGGGCCGCGCTGCTCGCCATCGGCGTCGCCCTGGTCGCGGGATCCGGGGTCGGGCTGGTCGCGGGCTTCCTCGGCGGCCCGGTCGACGACGCGCTCATGCGCGCCACCGACGTACTGCTCGCCATCCCCGGCCTGCTGCTGTCGCTCGCCGTGGTCACCGCGCTCGGCTTCGGGACCGTGAAGGTGGCGATCGCCGTCGGCGTGGCCTCCGTCGCCACGTTCGCCCGCGTCATGCGCAGCCAGGTGCTGCGGGTGCGGCACGCCACCTACGTGGAGGCCGCGCGGCTGGCCGGCTCCGGCCGCACCGCCGTCCTGCTGCGGCACGTGCTCCCGAACGCGGCCGGCCCCGTGCTGGCGCTCGCGGCCGTCGAGCTCGGCGCGGTGATCCTCGCGGTCTCCGCCCTGAGCTTCCTCGGGTACGGCGCCACGCCGCCCACTCCCGAGTGGGGCTCGCTGGTCGCCGAGGGCCGCGACTACCTGGCCGTCGCCTGGTGGTACTCGACGCTGCCGGGCCTGGTCATCGCGCTGTTCGTGCTCGCCGTCGGCGTGCTCGGGCGGGCGCTCACCCGCGAGGGAAGGACCGACCGATGACACTGACGACGAGGGCCTCCGTGCCGGGCACCACCGCGCCGGCCCAGGCGGAAACACCCGCGCCGGACGACCCCGCGCCGTCGGGCAGCCTGCTGCGGGTGCGCGGTCTGCGGATCGCCTATGGCGACCACGAGGTGGTGCACGGCGTGGACCTGGACGTGCGGCCGGGCGAGGTGGTCGCCCTGGTCGGCGAGTCCGGGAGCGGCAAGTCCACCACTGCCCACGCCCTCATCGGCCTGCTGCCCGACGGCGGCCGCGTCACCTCGGGGGAGGTGACCCTCGGCGCCGGGCCGCGCACCGTGCCGCTCACCGGGCTCCTGCCGGACGCCTGGCGGCGCGTGCGCGGCGTGCGCGTGGGGCTCGTGCCGCAGGACCCGGGCACCGCGCTCGACCCGGTGGTACGGGTGGGGGAGCAGGTCGCGGAGGCGCTCGTGGTGCACGGGACGCCGCGCCGGGCCGCGCGCGAGCGGGCAATCGAGATCCTGGACGAGGTGGGGCTCGACCGGCCCCGGGAGCGGGCGCGGCAGTACCCGCACCAGCTCTCGGGCGGCATGCGCCAGCGCGTGCTCGTGGGGATCGCCATGGCGTGCGAGCCGGAGCTCGTGATCGCGGACGAGCCGACGTCGGCCCTCGACGTGACCGTGCAGCGGCGCGTGCTCGACCTGCTCGCTGACCTCACGGGCCGCGCGGGGACGGCGGTGCTGCTCATCACGCACGACCTCGCGATCGCTGCCGACCGGGCCGATCGCGTAGTGGTGCTCAAGGACGGCGTGGTGGTCGAGGAGGGCCCGGCCGCTCGGGTGCTGGGCGCGCCCGAGCACCCGTACACGCGGGAGCTCGTGGCGGCAGTGCCTGGCAGAAATACTGTGCCAAGCGCAGCCTTCACAGCACCCGGTCAGGCGAGCGCGACAAACCGAGCAGGGAGCGGAACGTCGGTCTCGGCCCCAGGTGCGACGTCAGGCCTGGGTGCGAAGTTGGTCACGAACGCGACGTCGGTCACGAGCGCGACTTCCGTGACGGGCGCAACGTGGGCCACGAGCGCAACGTCGGCAACGAGCGCAACGTCGGTCACGAGCCCGACCACCGGTGAGGGATCGGCACCGGAGCCCGTGCTCCTGGCCGCGCACGCCCTGGTCAAGGAGTTTCGCCTGGGCCGCCGCGAACGGCTGCGCGCCGTCGACGACGTGTCCTTCGCCGTGCCGCGCGGCTCCGCGTTCGCGCTGGTGGGGGAGTCCGGCTCGGGCAAGTCGACCACCGCGCGACTCGTCCTGGGCCTGGAGCGGCCCGACGCCGGCGTCGTCGAGCTGGACGGCGCCCCCGTCGGCGGCGACCGGGCCACCCGCCGTCGGACCCAGCTGGTGCACCAGGACCCGTACTCGTCGCTGGACCCCCGGTTCACGGTGGCCGGTGTCGTGGAGGAGCCGCTGCGCGCGCACCGCGTCGGGAACCGCGCGGAGCGCCGCGACCGGGTGGCGCAGCTCCTGGAGCAGGTGCACCTCTCGCCGGACCTGGCCCGACGCCGGCCCGCCGAGCTGTCGGGCGGGCAGCGCCAGCGGGTGGCGATCGCGCGGGCGCTCGCGCTCGACCCGGAGCTGCTCGTGCTGGACGAGCCGACCTCCGCGCTCGACGTCTCCGTGCAGGCCCGCGTGCTCGACCTGCTCGCCCGGCTGCGCGCGGAGCACGGCCTCACCTACCTGTTCATCTCGCACGACCTGGCAGTGGTGCGGCAGGTCGCCGACCACGTCGGGGTGATGAGCAACGGGCGGCTCGTGGAGACCGGACCCGTCGGGCGCGTCTTCGACCACCCCGCCCACCCGTACACCGCCGAGCTGATCGCGGCGATCCCCGGTGCCCGCACTGCTGCGCACCCCGACCGGAAGGACCTGACATGACCGAGGTACTGAGCAAGACGACGGCCCCGGCGGCCCCAGCGGCGGACCCGGCGACCGACACGGCGGCGGACCCGGCGACCGACACGGCGGCGACGGACGCAGCGACCGAGGCGGCGACCAACGCAGCATCTGACGCACAGGTCCAGAGCGCGCCCGACGCCGCCGCCCGCGAGCACGCCGCCTGGCACGCCGCCCGCGAGCGCGAGCTGCGCTCGCCGCACGGGTGGCTGAGCCCTACCGCCCTCCTCTGGCCGACGGCGAAGCCCGGGCGCCTGCCCGGCCTGCCCGGCGAGTGGTGGGTCGCCGACCGGAAGCTGTTCACCCGGCCAGTGCCAGGGGACACGGTGGTGCTGACGGGCGAGCACGTCGAGCCGGAGGGCCCGACGGCGGTCGGTGTCGCCGAGGGGCGCAGCCGCATCATCGGCACGTTCCTGCCGGAGGGCCGGGACGACGCCGACGACGAGCACGAGGTAGCGGTAGAGGTGGTGCTGCGGACCGGCCGGTACGGCATCCGCCCGCGCGACCCGCAGGCCGCGACGCGCACGGGGTTCGACGGCGTCCCCGCGTTCGGCTACGACCCGGACTGGGTGCTGGACGTCCCCGTGCGCTGGTACGACGAGCCGGAGCCCATCACGGTCGGCGCCGCCCAGCCGCGCCTGGTGCACCACGTCGAGGTGTTCGGCGAGGTCGACATCGCCCGCGACGGGACGGTCACCACCCTGGCCCTGACCGGCAGCCTCACGGAGCCGGCCCTCCTGTTCACCGACGAGGCCGACGGCGTAGCACCCTGGCGGATCCTCCGGATCACGGCGCCGGACGTGGCCCAGGACTCAGCCCTGAACTCAGCCCTGAACTCAGCCCTGGACCCGGACCAGGACCAGGACCAGGACCTGGACCCAGCCCCCGCGACCTCCGACACCCTGCGCCTGGACCTCAACCGGGCGGTGAACCTGCCGTACGCGTTCACGGACTTCGGCACGTGCCCGGCCCCGGCGTCGGGCAACCACCTGCCGTTCGCCGTGACCGCGGGCGAGAAGGCACCCCGATGACCGCCACCACGGGGACGTCCACGGAGACCTCCCCGGCCCTGGAGGTCCGGGAGGTGCACCTGTCCGACCCGCTGGTCGAGCCGCTCCTGGCCGGGCTCTCGGTCGAGTACCGCTCCCGGTACCACGACCTCCTGACCGAGGAGCAGCACCGGGCCGAGATGGCCCACTACGCCGCCGAGGAGTTTGCTCCGCCCGTCGGCTCCCTGGTCCTGCTCCTGGAGGACGGCGAGCCGGTGGCGGGCGGCGCGTTCCGCCGTCGGCTCGAGCCGGAGCTCGGGGAGGCCGCGCGCCTGGCCCGGGCCGACGTCCGCGACGTGGACGGCGTCCCCGTGATCCCGACGGCGGAGCTCAAGCGCATCTGGACGCACGCGGCCCACCGGCGTCGCGGCCTGGCGCGGCGCGTGCTGGCCGAGCTCGAGGCGCGGGCCCGCGACCTGGGCTACCCGCGGCTCTACCTGACCACGGGCCCGCGGCAGCCGGAGGCGGCGGCGCTCTACCGGAGCACGGGCTACACGCCGCTCTCCGCTGCGGCGGCCGGCGATAGCGACCCGGCGGGCGAGCAGCCGTTCAGCCCGCTCCCCTTCGAGAAGTGGCTGGCCCCATGAGCGCGGACCTGGCCGAGGGCGAGTCGCGCCTCCTGTACCCGCCGCCCGGCCTGCCGCCGGGCGGGGGCGGCGGATCGGGGTCCGCCGGACCGGCCGACGAGGACCTGCGCGTCGTCGCGGCCCGGCCTGCCCAAGACCGAGGAGTGAGGAGCACCATGACCGACCGAACGAACACCCGAAGAGTCCCCCTGTCCGTCCTCGACCTCGCCCTGGTCGCCGACGGCGCCACCGGCGTCCAGGCGATCCAGCGCGCCGTGTCGCTCGCCATCGATCTCGACGCCCTCGGGTACCGGCGCGTCTGGTACGCCGAGCACCACCTGGCGCCCGGCGTCGCCTCGGCGTCGCCGGCGGTCCTGGCGGCCGCCGTCGCCGCCCGCACCTCGCGGATCCGCGTCGGCTCGGGGGCGGTGCTGCTGTCCACGACGTCGCCCCTGATCGCCGCCGAGCAGTTCGGCACCATCGCGGCCCTGCACCCCGGCCGGGTCGACCTGGGGCTCGGGCGCGCGTTCGCCCCGCCGCCGTCGTCGTCGGACAAGCCGGCCGACGGCGCCCGGCCGGCCCAGCCGGCCCAACCGCCGCGCCCGCCCGCGCCCGCCGTCCCGCGGCTCGTCGACGGGCTGTACGTGCCGCCCGCGCCGCCGAACGGGCTCAACGACCCGGCGCTGCGCGAGCGGATCCTGGCCCAGCAGGAGGTGATCGGCGCGCACCGGAAGCCGGCCGGCTTCCGCGAGGAGGTGGGTCTCGTGCTCGCGCTGCAGCAGGGCACCTACCGGGACCGGACCGGCGCCGCCTATGCGAGCCCGCCCGTCGAGGGGGCGGCGTTCGACCTGTGGCTGCTCGCGTCCAGCGGGGGCGAGAGCGCCACGGTGGCGGGCGAGCTCGGGCTGCCGCTCGCGGCCAACTTCCACGTCAGTCCCGCCACCGTGCTGGACACCGTCGCCGCCTACCGGGCAGCGTTCCGGCCGGGCGTGCTCGCCGAGCCCTACGTCGTGGTGTCGGCCGACGTGCTCGTCGCACAGACCCTCGAACGCGCCCGCGTGCTCGCCGAGCCGTTCGCCGACTGGGTGCTGTCCATCCGCCGCGGCGAGCGCGGCGCCATCGCCTACCCGTCGCCGTCGGCCGCCACCGCCTGGACCGACCGGCCCGACGCCGAGCGCGCGCTGGTGGCCGACCGCGTCGACACCCGGATCGTCGGCGACCCGGCCACCGTCGTCGAGCGGCTGGAGACGCTCGTGCGTGTCACAGGCGCCGACGAGCTGCTCGTCACCACCGCCACCCACGACCCCGCGGAGACGCGCCGCTCGTTCGAGCTGCTCGCCCAGGCCTGGGGCACAGACGGGGCCGCAGCCGACCGGGACGCCACCAACAGCCCGAGGACGACGGCGGGCGTGGCCTGACCCGGCTCCGCCCCCGCTGTCGTCGTCCCGCCCCGCACCGCCGTCATCCAGCACCCGCCCCGTACCGAAGGAGAACCCCCATGCCCGTCGAGTTCCTCGGCATCGCCGCCACCAGCAACGCCTCCGAGACCACCGAGCGCACGACCAAGCCCTTCGACCCCGACTACCTGGTCCGCATAGTGCGCGCCCACGAGGACAACGGCTGGACCCGCGTTCTGTTCGCCTACGGCTCGTCCGGGCCCGAGCCTGCCGCGCTCGCGGCCCACGTCGCAGCGCACGTGCCGTCGATCGAGCTGCTGCTGGCGCACCGGCCCAACGTCTCGTACCCGACGTACGCGGCGAAGACGTTCGCGACGCTGGACCAGCTCTCGGGCGGCCGGCTGTCGGTGCACTTCATCTCGGGCGGCAACGACCACGAGCAGGGCCGCGAGGGCGACACCCTCACGAAGGACCAGCGGTACGCCCGCACCCGCGAGTACATCCAGATAGTGAAGCGGGCGTGGACCAGCGCCGAGCCGTTCGACCACCACGGCGAGTTCTACGACCTCGACGACTTCGTACTGGACGCGAAGCCGGTCGACGGGCACGTGCCCACCATCTCGTTCGGCGGCTCGTCGGAGGCGGCCTACCCGGTCGGCGCGGCCGAGGCCGACATCTACGCCGTCTGGGGCGAGCCGCTGGACCGCACCGCCGAGCAGATCGCCCGCGTGCACGCCGAGGCGGCAGCGGCCGGCCGGGCGACGCCGCCGCGGATCCACGCCGCGTTCCGGCCGATCATCGCGCCCACCGAGAAGCTGGCCTGGGACAAGGCATACGACATCCTCGGCCGGATCGAGGCGCGCAAGGCCGCGCAGGGCGGCGTCCTGAGCCGGCGCCACCCGATCGACAAGCCCGAGAACGCGGGGTCGCAGCGCCTCCTGGAGATCGCCGCCCAGGGCGAGCGGTTCGACACCGCGCTGTGGACCGTGACCGCGAAGGCGACCGGCGGTGCCGGGAACTCCAACGCGCTGGTCGGCACGCCCGAGCAGGTCGCCGAGGCGCTGCTCGCCTACTACGACCTGGGCGTGCGGGTCATCTCGGCGCGCGGCTACGACCTGCTCGACGACGCCATCGACTTCGGCCGGTACGTCATCCCGCTGGTCAAGGAGGGCGTGGCGCGGCGCGACCGTGCGGCGGCTCAGGAGGTGGCGGCCTGATGCGCTTCCAGGTCCTGGACATCGCGTTCAACCCGCCGCACCCCGTCACGGGCCAGGAGGTGCCGCCCGCCGACCGGCTGAACCGGATAGTCGAGACGGCGGTGCTGGCGGAGGAGCTCGGGTTCGACTCCTTCGCCGTCGGGGAGCGGCACGCCGGGCCGGTGCTGTCGTCGGCCCCGACCGTCCTGCTGGGCGCCATCGCCGCCCGTACGTCCCGCATCCTGCTCTCCACGGGCGTCACCGTCCTGTCCCTGCACGACCCGATCCGGCTCGCGGAGGACCTGGCGACGGTCGACCAGCTCAGCCGCGGCCGGCTGGAGATCGTGATCGGCAAGGGCAACGAGGACCTGCAGTACCCGCTGCTCGGCCTGGACATCACCAAGCAGTACGAGTACCTGCGGGAGAACTACGAGCTCCTCCGGCTCCTCCTGTCCACCGAGGACGTCACGTGGGAGGGCAGGCACCGGCACCGGCTGGAGCACGCGACCACCCTGCCGCGCCCGTTCGCGGGCCCGTTCCGCATCTGGCACGGCTCGGCGACGTCGCAGTTCGCCGTCGACCTGGCGGCCGAGCACGGCGACCCGATAGTCAGCGCCAACGCGCTCCAGCCCCGCGAGAACTACGGCGTGCTGATCGACCGGTACCGCGAGCAGTACGCGGCCGCCGGGCACGACCCGGCCTACGGGTTCGTGGGCGCCGGGTCGGGCGGCCTGTTCCTGGCCGACACCACCGAGGAGGCCGTCGAGCAGTACCGGCCGATCTACGAGGGCCAGGTGCGCCAGCAGGACCAGCGGAAGCACGCGCCGGGCGCCATCGGCAAGGTGACCAGCTTCCGGACCGTCGAGGAGGCCGTCGAGCGGGGCCCGGCACTCGTGGGCTCGCCCGAGCGGGTGGCGGAGAAGATCCTCGACTACCACTCCTCGTTCGGCCACGTGCTGCAGGCGGTCTCCGTGAACCACCTGCTCGCCCCGGCGCAGCAGGAGGACGTGCTGCGGCGGTTCGCGCAGGAGGTGATCCCCCAGGTGCGGGCCGAGGTCCGGACCGACCTGTGGGGCCCGCTCGACGAGCGCCGGGCCGCCGGCTTCACCGCCGTCGACCCGCCGGCCCGCGTCGAGGAGGTGCCGGCATGACGACGCCGGCCGCCCCGGACCCCGGCCGGCGCCCCGCCGGCGTGCACTGGTTCCTGCCGACCAACGGCGACGCCCGCGGCATCGTCGGCAGCGCGCACGCGAAGGATGCCCGCGGCTCGGCAGCCGGCCTGCGGGAGCCGACCGTCGAGTACCTGGGCGACGTCGCGCGCGCCGCCGACCGCCTCGGCTACGACGCCGTGCTCACCCCGACCGGCACCTGGAGCGAGGACGCCTGGCTCAGCACGGCGGCGGTGCTGAGCCAGACCGAGCGCCTGAAGTTCCTCGTCGCGCTGCGGCCCGGGCTGGTCTCCCCGACGCTCGCCGCACAGATGGCGGCCACCCTGCAACGCTTCTCGGGCGGGCGGGTGCTGCTCAACGTCGTCACGGGCGGCGACGAGGTCGAGCTGCGCCGGTTCGGCGACTGGCTCGACCACGACGAGCGGTACGACCGCACTGCCGAGTTCCTCGAGGTGCTGCGCGGCGTGTGGTCCGTCGGTTCGTCCGACGGCGCCGCCGAACCGTTCGACCACACCGGCCGGCACTACCGCATCGAGGGGGCACGCAGCCTCGCGCCGCCCGACCCGACGCCCGAGATCTGGTTCGGCGGGTCGTCCGAGGCGGCGCTCCCGGTCGCGGCCGAGCACGCCGACGTCTACCTGACGTGGGGCGAGCCGCCGGAGCAGGCGGCACGCAAGATCGAGCGCGTCCGCGAGCTGGCCGCCGAGCGAGGCCGGATCCTGCGGTTCGGCGTGCGGCTGCACGTCCTGACCCGCGACCGGTCGTCCGACGCGTGGGAGGTGGCGCAGCGCTGGCTCGACGAGCTCAGCCCCAAGCAGGTGGCCGACGCCCAGCTCGTCCTGACGACGTCGGGATCCGTGGGGCAGCGGCGGATGGCCGCGCTGCACGACGGCGGCCGGCTCGCCGCGGCGGGCGACGCGCGCGAGCTGGAGATCCACCCGGGGCTGTGGGTCGGCGTCGGGCTGGTGCGGGGCGGCGCGGGGACGGCGCTCGTCGGCAGCCACGAGGAGGTCGCCGACCTGGTGGCGGAGTACCACGAGGCGGGCTTCGACGAGTTCGTGCTGTCCGGGTACCCGCACCTGGAGGAGGCGTACTGGTTCGCCGAGGGGGTGCGCCCGCTCCTGGACGAACGGGGCATCACGGCGCGGGCCGGTGGCGTGATTCGTTGACACGACCTGGGGAGCGACGTAATTTTCGAGGCGTAATATCCTACCGATCGAATGCCTATTCGTTTGGATGGGTATGGCACCGCGACTTCACCCGCTGCCCGGGACAACCCTTTCCGCCGCCCGCCCGTCGTGTGCGGTGGGGTCAAAGCCCGCGCCAGCCGGCACCCCGACCGGGAGGAAACGACATGACCGAGGCCCTGCACACTGGGACGGCCGGCACGACCGCCGCCGACGACGACGCCGTGAGCGGTCATGCCGCGTGGCGCGCCGCTCGCGAGCGGGAGCTGCTGGAGCCGCACGGGTGGCTGAGCCCGGTCGCGCTGTTGTGGCCCACGGCGACGCCGCGGCGCCTGCCCGGCGTGCCCGGCGAGTGGTGGGTCGCCGACGGAGTCCTCTACACCAGGCCCGCGCCGGGCGATACGGCGGCACTGGTGGGGGAGCGCGTCGTGCCGGACGGCCCGACGGCGATCGGCGTCGGCGAGGGACGCAGCCGCATCATCGGCACGTTCCTGCCGGAGGAGCGGGCCGGCTCCGCCGCCGGGGCGGACGGCGCGCACGAGGTGGCGGTCGAGGTAGTGGTCCGCACCGGCCGGTACGGCGTGCGCCTGCGCGATCCGCAGGCCGCAACCCGCACGGAGTTCACGGGCGTCCCCGCGTTCGACTACGACCCGTCCTGGGTGCTCGACGCCCCCGTGCGCTGGTACGACGAGCCGGAGTCCGTAACGGTCGGCGCCGCCCAGCCGGGCCTGGTGCACCACGTCGAGGTGTTCGGCGAGGTCGACCTCGTGCGCGGCGGGCGGTTCGCAACCCTTGCCCTCACCGGCACCCTCACGTCGCCCACCATCGTCTTCAGCGACGAGGCCGACGGCGTCGCGCCGTGGCGGGCGCTCCTGGTCACGACGCCGGACGGCACCGGCGACCCAGTGGACGAGGCGGCCCCCGCGACGTCCGACACGCTGCGCCTGGACCTGAACCGGGCGGTGAACCTGCCGCACGCGTTCACGGACTTCGGGACGAGCGCGGCGCCGCTGGCGGGCAACCACCTGCCGTTCGCCGTGACGGCGGGGGAGAAGGCGCCGCGATGAACTGCGCATTCTCGCAGGCCGGAGGACCAATGAGGCGACACGCCGGGACATTTCGCCCGTGTTTCCGCGATTCCACCGGGTTACCGTGCGCTTGACCATGGCAGGATGACGCCATGGCGCTCACGGGACAGGTCAAGGAGGAGCTCGCGCGGGTGAGGGTGGCGAAGACGTCGTGCCGCAAGGCAGAGGTCTCCGCGACGCTGCGGTTCTCGGGCGGTCTCCACATCATCTCCGGTCGGGTCGTGATCGAGGCAGAGCTCGACACCGAGTCGGCGGCGACCCGGCTGCGGCATGCCATCCACGACCTGTACGGGCACACGAGCGAGCTCATCGTCGTCCAGGCCGGCGGCCTGCGGAAGAGCTCGCGGTTCGTGGTGCGCGTGGTGCGCGAGGGCGAGTCGCTCGCCCGCCAGACCGGCCTGCTCGACGCCCGCGGCCGCCCCGTGCGCGGCCTGGCGCCCGAGGTCGTGTCCGCCGGCGTGCAGGAGGCCGAGGCCGTGTGGCGCGGCGCGTTCCTGGCGCACGGCTCCCTGACCGAGCCCGGGCGGTCCATGGCGCTCGAGGTGACCAGCCCAGGGCCGGAGGCGGCGCTCGCGCTCGTCGGAGCCGCCCGCCGCCTGGGCGTCGCGGCCAAGTCCCGCGAGGTGCGCGGCATCGACCGCGTGGTGATCCGCGACGGCGACTCCATCGGACGGATGCTGGAGCGCATCGGCGCGCCGGAGACGCTCAAGGTCTGGGAGGAGCGGCGGGAGCGCCGCGAGGTGCGCGGCACCGCCAACCGCCTGGCGAACTTCGACGACGCGAACCTGCGCCGCTCCGCCCGGGCCGCCGTGGCTGCCGGGGCGCGCGTCCAGCGGGCCTTCGAGATCCTGGGCGAGGAGCTGCCCGACCACCTGCGCCAGGCCGGCGAGCTGCGCCTCGCGCACAAGCAGGCGTCGCTCGAGGAGCTGGGCCGCCTGGCCGAGCCGCAGCTGTCCAAGGACGCCGTGGCGGGCCGGATCCGCCGGCTGCTGTCGACGGCGGACAAGCGGGCTCTCGAGCTGGGCATCCCCGACACCGAGGCGGGGCTGTCGGCCGACCTGCTCGACCTGTGACCCGACCTCTTGCTCGACCGGTGGCTCGACCGGTCACCCGACCGGCGGCTCGGTCTGTGTCGTCGTTGTGAGAACGCACAGAACCGCGAGTTCCATGCTGTCCGGGCTCGGGTCACGGTTCGGCAGGGTTCGGGTATAGGCTCAAAATCGTCAGGTGACGACGCCGTGACTATCGCGTTTCCCCTTCGGGTCGTCGCGAGGTCGCGGCGCCCGCAAGAACCCTGACAAACGCACTTCACCGTCGGCCATCGACGGCAGTGGCGACAGATCCAAGGAAACGTGTGCGCCGGGACGGCCGGCGCCCCCTGAGGAGGGCATTGTGACCATCCGCGTCGGCATCAACGGCTTCGGCCGTATCGGCAGGAACTTCTACCGGGCTCTCGTGGAGTCGGGTGCAGACATCGAGGTCGTGGGTGTCAACGACCTGACCGACAACAAGACGCTCGCGCACCTGCTCAAGTACGACACGACGCTGGGCCGCTTCGGCAAGCCGGTCGACTTCGACGACGAGAACATCATCGTGGACGGCAAGAAGATCCGCGCCCTCGCCGAGCGCAACCCCGCGGACCTCCCCTGGGGCGAGCTGGGTGCGGACATCGTCATCGAGTCCACGGGCTTCTTCACGGACGCCACCAAGGCGAAGGCGCACATCGACGCCGGCGCCAAGAAGGTCATCATCTCGGCCCCGGCCAAGAACGAGGACGCCACGTTCGTGATGGGCGTCAACAACGAGCTGTACGACCCGGCCGCGCACCACATCATCTCGAACGCGTCGTGCACCACCAACTGCCTCGCCCCGCTGGCGAAGGCGCTGAACGACTCGATCGGCATCGAGCGTGGCCTGATGACCACGATCCACGCCTACACGGGTGACCAGAACCTGCAGGACGGCCCGCACAGCGACCTGCGTCGCGCCCGCGCGGCCGCGCAGAACATCGTGCCGACCACCACGGGTGCCGCCAAGGCCGTCGCCCTGGTGCTGCCGGAGCTCAAGGGCAAGCTGGACGGCTACGCCCTGCGCGTGCCGGTCATCACCGGCTCGGCCACGGACCTGACCTTCGAGGCCTCGCGCGAGGTCACGATCGACGAGGTCAACGCCGCCGTCAAGGCCGCCGCCGAGGGCCCGCTCAAGGGCGTCCTGGAGTACGTGGAGGACGACATCGTCTCCTCGGACATCGTGACCAACCCGCACCAGAGCATCTACGACGCGAAGCTCACCAAGGTGATCGGCAACCAGGTCAAGGTCGTCTCCTGGTACGACAACGAGTGGGGCTACTCGAACAGCCTCGTCAACCTCACCGTGTTCGTCGGCGAGAAGCTCTGACCGCTCTCTCCCTGACGTGAACCCCGACGTCCGCGTGCGCATCGGCCAGCCGGCGCACGCGGACGTCGTCATGTAACGGAACCTCGACCTGGAGTGCTCATGAAGACCATCGACTCCCTCGGCGACCTGCGCGGCAAGCGCGTCCTGGTCCGCTCCGACTTCAACGTCCCGCTCGACGGGACGACCATCACTGACGACGGCCGCATCCGCGCCGCCCTGCCGACGCTGAAGCGGCTGACCGACGCCGGCGCGCGCGTCGTCGTCCTTGCCCACCTCGGCCGCCCCAAGGGCACGCCGGACCCGCAGTACTCCCTGGCGCCGGTCGCCGCCCGCCTGGGCGAGCTGCTCGGGCAGGACGTCGCGCTCGCCGAGGACCTCGTGGGCCCGTCGGCCAAGGCGACCGTCGAGGCCCTGGCCGACGGCCAGGTCGCCTTGCTGGAGAACGTCCGGTTCGACGCCCGCGAGACCTCGAAGGTCGACGCGGAGCGGGCCGAGCTCGCCGGCGAGCTCGCGCAGCTCGCGGACGCGTTCGTCTCGGACGGCTTCGGCGTGGTGCACCGCAAGCAGGCCTCCGTGTACGACATCGCGCAGGTGCTGCCCGCCGCGGCCGGCGACCTGGTGCGCAGCGAGGTCGAGTCGCTGTCGAAGGCGACCGGCGACCCGGAGCGCCCCTACGCCGTCGTGCTCGGCGGCTCGAAGGTGTCCGACAAGCTGGGCGTCATCGCGAACCTCCTGACCAAGGCCGACCGCCTGCTCATCGGCGGCGGCATGGTCTTCACGTTCCTGGCGGCCAAGGGCCACTCGGTGGGCAACAGCCTGCTGGAGACCGACCAGATCGACACCGTCAAGGGCTACCTGGCCACTGCGGAGGCGAACGGCGTCGAGATCGTGCTGCCGGTCGACATCGTCGCGGCGGACTCGTTCGCCGCGGACGCGCCGCACCAGATCGTCGGCGCGGAGTCGATCCCGGACGGCACCATTGGCCTCGACATCGGCCCCGAGTCGGGCAAGCTGTTCGCCGACAAGCTGGCCGACGCCAAGACCATCGCGTGGAACGGCCCCATGGGCGTCTTCGAGTTCGAGGCGTTCGCCGCGGGGACCAAGGCCGTGGCGCAGGGCATCATCGAGGCGACGACGGCCGGCGGGTTCTCCATCGTGGGCGGCGGCGACTCGGCAGCGGCCGTGCGTGTGCTCGGCTTCGACGAGGCCGGTTTCAGCCACATCTCGACCGGTGGTGGCGCGAGCCTGGAGCTGCTGGAGGGCAAGGAGCTCCCCGGCCTGACCGTCCTCGCCGGCTGACTCGCGCCGGCTGACCCGACGTACCTCTGAAGAGAAGGAAGAATCACGTGGCTACCACTCGCACGCCGCTCATGGCGGGCAACTGGAAGATGAACCTGGACCACCAGCAGGCGATCAGCACGGTCCAGAAGCTGTCCTGGTCCCTGAAGGACGCCAAGCACGACTACCAGGCGGTCGAGGTGGCGGTGCTGCCGCCGTTCACCGACCTGCGGTCGGTGCAGACGCTCGTGGACGGCGACAAGCTGGAGCTCGTCTACGGCGCCCAGGACATCTCCAAGCACGAGTCCGGCGCCTACACCGGTGAGATCTCCGGGTCGATGCTGCAGAAGCTGGGCTGCACCTACGTGGTGATCGGGCACTCCGAGCGCCGCGAGTACCACGCGGAGTCCGACGACCTGGTGAACGCCAAGGTGCGCGCCGCCTTCGCGCACGGCCTGACCCCGATCCTGTGCGTCGGCGAGGGCCTCGAGGTCCGCAAGGCCGGTGACCAGGTCGCGTACACGCTGGCGCAGGTCGAGGCCGCGCTGGCCGACGTCCCGGCCGAGCAGATCGCGAAGATCGTCATCGCCTACGAGCCCGTCTGGGCCATCGGCACGGGCGAGGTCGCCACCCCGGAGGACGCGCAGGAGGTCTGCGGCGCGATCCGCCGCGTGCTCGGCGAGCTGTGCGACCCCGGCGCGGCCGACGGCGTGCGCGTGCTGTACGGCGGCTCGGTGAAGTCGGGCAACGTCGCGCAGATCATGGCGCAGCCCGACGTCGATGGCGCCCTGGTGGGCGGCGCGAGCCTGGACCCGGAGGAGTTCGCAAGGATCGCCCGCTACCAGTCGCACGTCACCGCCTGATCGGTTGTGGGCGCGATCGTTGCGCCTGAAACGGGCGGGTAGCAGCAACGATCGCGCCCACAACCAAGCCTGAGCCTGTTGCGCTCGGGTCCGAGACCGTCACGCAATCTCCCTGAGGTACTCTCACTCGGGCGTGATGTTCCAGGTGTGACTCCTGCTCAGGGCTCCGCAGAGCGCTGAGCAGGGCGTTCGCACTGTGAGGTACGTCTCGCTTACTCTTGACCGATCCGCCGCCGGGTGACTCCCGGCACACCTACAACCGAGGACGTGAACCGTGGACGCGCTCCGCATCATCCTGGAAGTTCTGCTGGTCCTGACCAGCGGCTTCCTCACCATGCTCATCCTGCTCCACAAGGGCAAGGGTGGCGGGCTGTCCGACATGTTCGGTGGCGGAATCTCGATGGGCGCCGGCTCGTCCGGCGTGGCCGAGCGGAACCTCAACCGCATCACAATCGCCTTCGCCCTCGTGTGGGCAGTGGTGATCGTCCTGCTCGGACTCATCCAGAAGGTCAGCTGACCCGGTCGCCAAGCGCCTAGCAGCTGACGGCCACACACAGAGGGGACGACAGACGTGGCATCAGGCGGTCATGCGATTCGGGGGAGCCGGGTAGGCGCCGGCCCTCTCGGAGAGACGGAGCGGGGCGATACCGCGCCTCGTATCCGAGTTTCTTACTGGTGTGCCAACGGGCACGAGACAGCACCGAGCTTCTCGGTCGGCGAGGACGTAGAGGCCCCCACGCAGTGGGACTGCCCGCGTTGCGGATTCCCCGCAGGGATGGACCCGGTGAACCCGCCGGCTCCCGTGCGGAACGAGCCGTACAAGACGCACCTCGCCTACGTGAAGGAGCGCAGGTCCGACGAGGACGGCGCCGCTCTCCTGGAGGAGGCGCTGGAGGCACTGCGGATCCGTCGTGGCGGACGCATAGCACGCTAACGTTTTTCAGCCGGCGAAGCAGAGATCCGGCGAAGTAGAACTGGAGCGAGGCAACCCATCCGGGTCGCCTCGCTCCAGTTCTACTTCGCCAGCCTTTTGCTTCGCCGAGGTTCTACTTCGGCGTTGTCGCGCCTGCCGCTTCCGCGTCCAGCAGCCACAGCGTCCGTGCCTGCCCGACGGCGCCCGCGGCGGGCACCTCCGCCACCGGCTTGCCGGCCAGCGCGGCGGCCACCCGCTCTGCCTTCTCGGCACCCGCTGCCACGATCCACACCTCGCGGGCGGACCGGATCGCGTCGAACGTGAGCGAGACCCGCTCCGGCGGCGGCTTGGGCGAGCCGTGCACGCCCGTCGTCGTGCCCTGCGCGGCCAGACCCTCGTGGCCGGGGAACAGGGACGCGACGTGCCCGTCGGGACCCATGCCGAGCAGCAGGACGTCGAACGCGGGGACCGCGGCGGCTTCTTCCTGCCCGCCGCGCCCGCCCTGCTCGTCATGCCCGCCTGCGTCGTCCCGCCCGCCCCCGCCCTGCTCGCCCGCATGCTCGCGCAGGAGCGCCGCGTAGGCCGCGGCGCCCTCCTCGGGAGTCGCGACCGACGTCGGGCCCGGCATCGGGTGGACGTTGGCCTCAGGGAGACCGTGCTCGGCGACCAGGACGTCGAGCAGGGCCTGGCGGGCCTGCGTCTCGTTGCGGTCCGGGTCGCCGTCCGGCAGGAACCGCTCGTCGCCCCACCACAGGTGGACACCCGACCAGTCGACCGCCGGCACGAGCGGGCTCGCGGCGACCGCCGCGAGCGCCGCGATGCCGACCGTGCCCCCCGTGAGCACCACGTGCACGGGGGAGCGGACCGACTGCACGTCCAGGACGCGCGTGAGCAGCCGCGCGGCCGCGGCCTGCGCGAGCACTTCCTTGTCGGGGTGCACGACGACGAGCCGTACCGCGTGCGTCGGGCCGGACGCCGGGCCGTGCGTCGAGCCGGACGCCGGGCCGGACATCAGGCCGCCGTCCGCGTGGTGATGTGCCCCAGGCCCCGCATGAGAACCTCCTCGAAGATCTCGTCCGGGTCGAGCCGGCGCAGCTCCTCGATCAGGGCCTCGTTGAGCGCGCGGATCGGCAGCGCGATCCGGCGCGCGGGCTTGCCCGGCTGGGTGATCGTGACGGTGCGGCCGTCGGGCCGGTCGAGCACGATGGGGCCGCTCTTGCGCTCCAGCACCACCCGCGTGATCGCGTCGTCGCTGTTGGTGCGCACCACCTCGGCCGGGCAGTTCAGCCGTGCGCCGAGCCAGGCCGCGAGCAGGTCGAGCGACGTGTGCCGCTTCTGCCCCTCGACCGTCACGGAGAGCACGGGCTCGAACGGCGGCTGCTCGACCGCCGCCGCGATGATCGCCCGCCACAGGGTGACGCGCGCCCACGCGAGGTCGGTGTCGCCGGGGGCGTAGGTCCCGGCGAGGTTGCCGAGCATCTCCACCGGGTTCTCCGCGATGGTGCTGTCAATGATCCGGCGGGCGGCCATGGCGCCCACCGGGTCCTGCGACGGCACCGCCGGCGCCTCGCGCGGCCACCAGGCCACGATCGGAGCGTCGGGCAGCAGGAGCGGCATCACGAGGGTGTCGGTCCGCTCCAGGAGCGGGCCGAAGGCGCGCAGCACCACCACCTCGGAGGCACCGGCGTCACCGCCCACCCGGATCTGCGCGTCGAGGCGGGCGCTGGCACCGCGCGCCGCCGGGGCGACGACGATGACCCGGCACGGGTGCTCGCGGCTCGCGTCGTTCGCGGCCTCGACCGACTCCTCGACGTCGCGCTCGTCGGCCAGCACCACGAGGGTGAGCACGCGGCCCAGGGCCACGGCACCGCCCTCGTCGCGCAGGCGCACGAGACGCTTGTTGACCTGGTTGGTCGTCGTGTCCGGCATGTCAATGATCATTGGCCGTGCTCACCTTCTCGCTGTGGCGTCAGTGTCGGCAACCGCGTCACTAGGGTCGCCTCCAGGCCCTGCCGTCGCGCTCCATCATGGCGTCGGCCGACGGCGGACCCCAGGTGCCCGACGCGTACGGCTCCGGCTGGCCCTTGCGGGCCCAGTACGAGGTGATCGGGTCGAGGATCTTCCAGGACAGCTCGACCTCCTCGCGCGTCGGGAAGAGCGGCGGGTCGCCGAGCAGCACGTCGAGGATGAGCCGCTCGTAGGCCTCGGGGGAGGACTCGGTGAACGAGTGCCCGTAACCGAAGTCCATCGTCACGTCGCGGACCTGCATCGCCGTGCCCGGCACCTTGGCCCCGAACCGCAGGGTGACGCCCTCGTCGGGCTGTACGCGGATGACCAGCGCGTTGCTGCCGAGCTCGGACGTCAGGGACGACTCGAACGGGAGGTGCGGCGCCTTCTTGAACACCACTGCCACCTCGGTGACACGGCGGCCCAGGCGCTTGCCGTGGCGCAGGTAGAACGGGACGCCCGCCCAGCGGCGGTTGTCGACGTCGACCCGGACCGCGGCGAAGGTCTCCGTGCTGGAGTCCTTCGCGATGCCGTCCTCCTCGAGGAAGCCGGGCACCTCCTCGCCGCCCTGCCAGCCGGCCTCGTACTGGCCGCGGGCCGTGTGCTTGCCGAGGTCACGGGGCAGGCGCACGGACGAGAGCACCTTGATCTTCTCGGCGCGCAGCTCGGCGGCGTCGAAGTTGACGGGCTCCTCCATGGCCACCAGCGCCAGGAGCTGGATCAGGTGGTTCTGGATGACGTCGCGCGCGGCGCCGATCCCGTCGTAGTAGCCGGCGCGGCCACCGATGCCGATGTCCTCGGCCATGGTGATCTGCACGTGGTCCACGTAGTTCGAGTTCCAGATGGGCTCGAACATCGTGTTGGCGAAGCGCAGCGCCAGCAGGTTCTGGACGGTCTCCTTGCCCAGGTAGTGGTCGATGCGGAACACCGACTCCGGGTCGAAGACCTCGGACACCACGGCGTCGAGCTCCTTGGCGCTGGCCAGGTCGTGCCCGAAGGGCTTCTCGATGACCACGCGGCGCCAGGCGTTCACGCCGTCGCCGTCCGCGTCGTCGTCGGGACGCGACAGCCCGTGCTCGGCGAGCTGCCGGCACACCACGGGGAACGCGGCCGGCGGGACGGACAGGTAGAACGCGTGGTTGCCGCCCGTGCCGCGCTCCTTGTCGAGCGTCTCGACGGTCTCCCGCAGCCGCTCGAACGCGGCGTCGTCGTCGAAGGAGCCGTGCACGAACCGGATGCCCTCGGCGAGCTGGCGCCACGTCGCCTCCCGGAACGGGGTGCGGGCGTGCTCCTTCACGGCGTCGTGCACGACCTGGGCGAAGTCCTGGTCGTCCCAGTCGCGCCGGGCGAAGCCCGTCAGGGCGAAGCCCGGCGGCAGGAGGCCGCGGTTGGCCAGGTCGTAGACGGCGGGCATGAGCTTCTTGCGCGACAGGTCACCCGTCACGCCGAAGATCACGAGCCCGCTGGGGCCCGCGATGCGGGGCAGGCGCAGGTCGATGGGGTCGCGCAGGGGGTTGACCCCCTGCGCGATCTTGGCCGGCCTCACCGCTCGCCGGCCCCTGCACCGGCGCTGTCGAGCCCGGTCTTGGTGGTCGTCAGGAGCTCGTCCCAGCTGACCTCGAACTTCGTCACGCCCTCGTCCTCCAGCTGTGCCGTCACCTCGTCGATAGAGATGCCCTGCGCCTCGATGGCCGCGATCGTCGCGGCCGCCTCCTCGCCCGACCCGGTGACGGTGTCGGCGAGGACTATGCCGTGGTCGGCGAACGCGTCGAGCGTCTTCTCGGGCATCGTGTTGACGACGCCGGCCACCACGAGCTCGTCCACGTACATCGTGTCGCGGTAGCTCGGGTCCTTGACGCCGGTCGACGCCCACAGCGGGCGCTGCGGCTGCGCGCCGGCGGCCTTCAGGGCGGCCCACCGGTCCGAGGAGAAGACCTCCTCGTAGGCAGCGAAGGCCAGCCGGGCGTTCGCGATGGCGGCCTGGCCGCGCAGGGCGAGCGCCTCGTCCGTGCCGATCGCGGCCAGGCGCTTGTCGACCTCCGAGTCCACGCGGGACACGAAGAAGGACGCCACCGAGCCGATGACGGACAGGTCGTGGCCCGCCGCCTTGGCCTGCTCCAGGCCGGCCAGGAACGCGTCCATGACCGCCCGGTACCGCGGAAGCGAGAAGATCAGCGTCACGTTGACGCTGATGCCCTTGGCCAGGGTCGACGTGATGGCCGGCAGGCCCTCGACCGTGGCGGGGATCTTGATCATCACGTTCGGCCGGCCGACGGTCTCCCACAGCCGGACGGCCGTGGTCTCCGTCGCCGCCGTGTCGCGGGCCAGCCGCGGGTCCACCTCGATGGACACGCGGCCGTCCACGGCGGCGCTGGCGTCGTAGGCGGGGCGCAGCACGTCAGCGGCGTCGCGCACGTCGTCCGTCGTGATGCGCTCCACCGCCGTCTCCACGTCGGAGCCCGCCAGCTCGGCCAGGATGCCCGCGTAGGCGTCGCCGTGCGCGAGGGCCGCGGCGAAGATCGTCGGGTTGGTGGTCACACCCACCACGTTCCTGGTGGTCATGAGCTCGGCGAGGTTGCCGGTGCGCAGGCGCTCACGGGACAGGTCGTCCAGCCAGATGGCGACACCCGCCTCGGACAGCCGCTCGGTGGGACTGACGTTCTCGTTGACGCTGTCGTTGGTGCTGTCGGTCATCGTGCCCTTCCTCTCTCGTGTCCGTGTGTCTCGTGCCCGGTCGTGACGTGCCCGGGTGATCCGGAGCGGCTCAGGACGCCGCCTCGATCGACTCCTTGGCGGCCTGGGCAACCGCCTCGGCCGTGATGCCGTACTCGGCGTAGAGCGTCTTGTAGTCGGCCGACGCGCCGTAGTGCTCGAGCGAGACGATGCGGCCGGCGTCGCCGACCACCTCGCGCCAGCCCTGCGCCACGCCCGCCTCGACCGAGACGCGAGCCTTTACGCCGGACGGGATGACCGACTCGCGGTACGCCTCGTCCTGCTTGTCGAACCACTCGCGCGAGGGCATGGAGACCACGCGGGCCTGCACGCCGTCGGCGGCGAGGATCTCGCGCGCCTCGACGGCGAGCTGCACCTCGGAACCGGTGCCCACGAGGACGACGTCGGGCGTGCCGTCGGTGTCCAGGAGCGTGTAGCCGCCCTTGAGGGTGCCCTCGGCGGAGCCGAAGCCGTCGGTGCCGCGCGGGTAGGTGGGCACGTTCTGCCGGGTCAGCACGATGCCGGCCGGGTTCTTCGTGTTCTCGAGGATGCCGCGCCAGGCCCAGGCGGTCTCGTTCGCGTCGGCCGGGCGGACGACGTCGAGGTTCGGGATGGCCCGCAGCGCCGCGAGGTGCTCCACCGGCTGGTGGGTCGGACCGTCCTCGCCGAGGCCGATCGAGTCGTGCGTCCACACGAACGTGGTCGGGATGCTCATGAGCGCGGCCAGGCGCACCGAGGCGCGCATGTAGTCGGCGAACTGCAGGAACGTACCGCCGTAGGGGCGGGTCAGGCCGTGCAGCACTATGCCGTTGAGGATCGAGCCCATGGCGTGCTCGCGGATGCCGAAGTGCAGGGTGCGGCCGAACGGGTCGCCCGGGAACTTCTTGGTCGCGTGCTCCGTCGGCACGAAGGACGGCACGCCGTCCATGGTCGTGTTGTTCGAGCCGGCCAGGTCGGCGGAGCCGCCCCACAGCTCGGGCAGCACGTCCTTGAGCGCGGTCAGCACCTTGCCCGACGCCGCACGGGTCGCGACGCCCTTCTCGCTCGCCTCGAACTCGGGCAGGGAGTCGGTCCAGCCCTCGGGCAGCTCGTGGGCGCGCAGCCGGGCCAGCAGGGCCGCGTTCTGCGGGTTCGCCTCGGACCAGGCCGCGAAGGCGGCCTCCCACTCCTCGCGCTGGGTGGACTGGCGCGCCGCGACGGAGCGCGTGTAGGCCAGCACCTCGTCGTCGATCGCGAACGTCGCCTCGGGGTCGAGGCCGAGCGCGGACTTGAGGCCCTTGACCTCGTCGGCGCCCATGGCCGAGCCGTGGATGCCGCCCGTGTTCTGCTTGGTGGGCGCCGGCCAGCCGATGATGGTGCGCAGCGCGATGATCGACGGCTTGCCGGTCTCCGCCTTGGCGGCGTCGATCGCCGCGGCCAGCGCGTCGGTGTCCTCGGCGTAGCCGTCGCCGCCCGAGGTCCAGTCCACGCGCTGGGTGTGCCAGCCGTAGGCCGCGTAGCGCCCCAGCACGTCCTCGGTGAACGCGATGTTGGTGTCGTCCTCGATCGAGATCTTGTTGTCGTCCCAGATCAGGATCAGGTTGCCGAGCTGCTGGTGGCCCGCGAGCGACGAGGCCTCGGAGGTCACGCCCTCCTGCAGGTCGCCGTCGGACGCGATGACGTACACGTGGTGGTCGAACGGCGACTCGCCGGGGGCGGCGGCCGGGTCGAGCAGGCCCCGCTCGCGCCGGGAGGCGAACGCCATGCCGACGGCGGAGGCGAGGCCCTGGCCCAGCGGGCCGGTCGTGATCTCGACGCCGGCGGTGTGGCCGTACTCCGGGTGGCCCGGGGTCTGGGAGCCCCAGGTGCGCAGTGCGGCGATGTCCTCCATCTCGAGGCCGTAGCCCGCGAGGAAGAGCTGCAGGTAGATGGTCAGCGACGAGTGGCCGGCGCTCAGCACGAACCGGTCGCGGCCCTGCCAGGCGGGGTCCGACGGGTCGTGGCGCATGGCCTTCTGGAAGAGGAGGTACGCGGCCGGCGCGAGCGAGATCGCGGTGCCGGGGTGTCCGTTGCCCACCTTCTCGACGGCGTCCGCAGCCAGCGCCTTGATGGCCTTGACCGCTCGCTCGTCGAGCTCCGACCACTCCAGGGGCTTCAGCACGGGGTCGAAAGCGTTCACGAGTCCTCTTTCTCTCCGCCGCCAGCACTCGTCCTGCCCGGAGAGCGGACGGGCCGGAGAGCCGCGCAGCGTGTGTTCGGCGGCGGCGGGATACCGGCCGCCCTTCGTTCAATTGCGAAATCAACCCTATACGCGCACCACAGCCGTCGCGCAGGGCTGTCCACGTCCTGTGCATCACAGGACCCAGGACAAATCTCACATGGTCCTGCGGGAATGCGGTGCGCGGCCGCGTCATGACGCGACGTACGATGGGCACGCACCCGACTGGCAACAGGGCCTACCAGGTGCGTTATCGCCCTCAGGACACTCCCGAACGGAACTGCGACGCGCGTGAGAACGAGCCACACGACGACCGGCCAGACCGCGCGTCCCCAGCCCTCCGGTCCCGAGGAGCCCGCCGTCGGCGTCGGGCAGCGTCCCGGTGGCTGGTTCCTGAGCCGCGCCGGCGCGTACGTCGCGCTGACCAAGCCGCGGGTCATCGAGCTGCTGCTCGTCACCACCGTGCCCACCATGATCCTGGCGGCCGACGGTCTGCCGAGCTTCTGGCTGATCATCACGACGCTCATCGGCGGTGCCGGTGCGGCGGGCAGCGCCAACGCGTTCAACATGTGGTGGGACCGCGACATCGACCAGATCATGAACCGGACCAAGAAGCGTCCGCTGGCCACGGGGGAGATCACGCCGCGCGCCGGCCTGGTGTTCGCCTCGATCCTCGGTCTGCTGTCGCTGACCTGGTTCGCGCTCGTCATCAACTGGGCAGCGATGTGGCTCACGCTGGCCGCCATCGTCATCTACGTCGTCGGCTACACGATGATCCTCAAGCGCCGCACCCCGCAGAACATCGTCTGGGGCGGCATCGCCGGCTGCATGCCCGTGTTCATCGGCTGGGCCTCCGTGACGGGCGAGCTGAGCTGGGCCGCGCTGGCGCTGTTCGGCATCATCTTCTTCTGGACGCCGCCGCACTACTGGCCGCTGTCGATCAAGTTCAAGAAGGACTACGCGAACGCGAACGTCCCGATGCTGCCGGTCGTCAGCGACGACAAGCGGGTCGCCGCCGAGATGGTGGGCTACACGCTCGCGATGATCGCGTGCTCGCTCCTCCTGACCCCGCTCGCGGGCATGTCGTGGGTGTACACCGCGGTGGCCGCCGCGCTGGGCGCATGGTTCCTCTGGGCCACCATCGCGATGCTCCGCCGGGCGCAGGGCAAGGCCAGCGGGAAGCTGGGCGCGATGAAGGTGTTCCACGCGTCGATCACCTACCTGTCGCTGCTCTTCGTGGCGGTCGCGGTGGACGTCTTCCTCCCGTTCTGACCTGCCGCACCCTGCCGAACCCTGCCGCTCTCTTTCCGGGACCCGGCCACCTCGGTGGGGTAGCATCCCGTGCGTTCTGTGCCGCATATGTCCGGCATGTGTCCGGCCCGTGCGGCGATCGCACGACCAGCAAGGGGGAACGTCCGGTGTTGCAGGATCACCTTGCGCGGTGGACGCTCCCGACCCCGGAGCCCGCGGCCCTGGGCCGCGGCGAGCCCCGCACGATCGGCCCCTTCCGGATCCGGAGCCGGCTCGGGAGCGGCGGCATGGGGGACGTCTACCTCGGGACCGGGCGCCGCGGGCAGCAGGTGGCGATCAAGCTGATCCGGGGCGCCCAGCTGGACGACAGCGAGTTCCGCGCGCGCTTCCGACGCGAGGCGCGCGCCGCGGCCCGGGTGCGCAGCCGGTTCGTCGCGAACCTGGTCGACGCCGACCTCGACGCGGGCACCCCGTGGCTCGCGACCGAGTACGTCGCGGGGCCGACCCTCTCGCAGGCGCTGAAGGCGCACGGCCCCCTGCCGCAGGAGGCCGTGCTGAACCTGGTTGCGGGCGTCGCGGAGGCGCTGCACACGATCCACCGCTCCGGCCTGGTGCACCGCGACGTCAAACCGGCCAACGTGATCCTCGGACCGGACGGCCCGTGCCTGATCGACCTGGGTGTGGTCGCCGCGATGGACGCGCTCGACGTGACGAAGCTGACCATGACGGGGCAGCCGGTCGGGACCCCGATGTACATGGCCCCGGAGCAGGCGATGGCGGGCCGCGCGACGGCGGCCGCCGACGTCTGGGCGCTGGGTGCGCTGGCCTACTACGCCGCGACCGGGAACCGGCTGTTCTCGGGGACCCACCCGGCAGTGGTGCTGTACCAGGTCTCGGCCGAGGACCCGTCCTACGACGACTGCCCCGCCTACCTGCGCCCGCTCCTCGACGCCTGCCTGGTCAAGGACCCGGCGGGGCGCCCGTCCCTCGACACGATCCTGCGGTCCCTCAGCCCTTACGTGTCGGCCGACGCCGCTGCTGCCGTCGGCGCTGGTGCTGCGAGTGCCGGAGCCGCCGGTGCCGCCGCCGGTGCCGGAGCGGCTGGTGTCGGCGCGGCTGATGCGGGAACTGCTTCCGCCGCCGGAGCTGCCGCCACTGGAGCCGCAGCCGGCGTGGACCGGCGCGAACCGGCCCCGGCCGGCGGGACGGGATCCCCGCTCGGCGCACGGCGAGCCCTCGTCCGCCTGAGCGCGGTCGTCGCCGGGGCGGCGGTGCTGTCCGCGGCGGCGTTCGGCGCCTGGAGCGCACTCACCAACAACGAGGCCCCGGCCGGCACGGAACGGGCGCCGGTGGCCGGAGCGCCGCAGGCGTCGGGCGATCCGACCAACGGGCCCCTCGCCGAGCCTCCCGAGACGGGTGTGCTGGCCCAGGACGGGAGCCACGACAGCCCGTGGGCACAGGGGACCGCGCAGCGCCTCAGCGACGGCTCGTGCTGGACCGTCAGCGTCGACGACGTGCAGGGACAGCTGGCCACCCTGACGCTCTCCTGCGACCAGGCGGGGACGGCCGCGTACGGCACGCCGACGCCGAGCGAGTGGTTGACGGTCTCCGCCGTCGGGGCGGACGGGACCGTCGCGTCCAGCACCCCGGCCGACGCCATGGCGACGGACACGTTCTGGGCGCAGGGGAACCTCATGGACGCGGCGAGCGTGACCACGACGATCACGCTGCCCGACGTCGGGCAGCTGGCAACGGTGGCCGTGCAGCAGAACAGGGGAGGCTACGGCTGGGAGTGGGCCGCCACCCGCTGACGCTCCCGGCGCGGGCCCGCGGCATCGTTCGATACGCGGGCGCACGATGGATGACCAAGATGAAGCGGTGGTCATGATTCGGTAGGCCCGGATATCCCGGCCTAGGCTGAGCGCGTGACCGAGACCCCAGCCGACCGAACCACCGACTCCGCCGACCAGCCTGCCGACCAGTCCGCCGCCCAGTCCGCGGGCTACTCCTCGGGTCTGCCGGCCGCGTCCGCCGTCGCCCAGGAGAGCGACCTGGCCCCCCGCCGGGCCGCCCGCGAGAAGTCGCGAGTCGCCCCCGACTACGCGCGCGCCTGGCTGCTCCTGTCCGCGATGCGGACCGAGCTCTTCGACAAGGCTCAGCTCTCCCGCGCGGACCAGGTGATCCTCGACTGCGAGGACGCCATCGACGACCGCCTGAAGGACGAGGCGCGCGAGAACGTCATCCGGTGGATCAAGAGCGGCGGCAGCGCCTGGGTCCGGATCAACGACCGCCACGCGCCGTCCTGGGCCGACGACGTCGCGTACCTGCGCGGCCTCGAGGGGCTCAACGGCGTGATGCTCGCCAAGACGGAGAGCGCCGACGACGTCATCGACACCGCGCAGCGCCTCGGCGGCGACGTGCCCGTGATCCCGCTCGTGGAGTCGGCCCTCGGTATCGAGGAGGCCGTCCACATCGCCAAGGCCCGCGGCGCGTTCCGCCTCGCGTTCGGCTCCGGCGACTACCGCCGCGACACCGGGGCAGCCAACGAGCCCATCGCCATGGCGTACCCGCGCTCGCGCCTCGTGGCCGCCAGCCGCATCGGCGGCCTGCCCGGCCCGGTCGACGGCCCCACTGTCGGCTCGTCGCACGCGCTGCTGCGCGAGCAGTCCGCCGACGCCGTCAACCTCGGCATGACCGGCAAGCTCTGCCTGGACTTCGAGCAGCCGGCAGTCATCAACGAGTCCTTCGCGCCGACGTCGTCCGACGTGGCCTGGGCCGTCGACTTCTTCGCCGAGTTCGAGGCCGCCGGGTCCGTGATCCGCGACGGCAGCGACAAGCCGCGCCTCGCCCGCGCCCAGGTGATCCGCTCGCGCGCGGAGCTGTTCGGGATCAACCCGTCCTGAGCCGTCCCCACGCGATCGATCCCCACGTGATCCATTTCCACACGATCGAACCCCACGCGATCCGCCCTGGCGCGATCGACCCCGCGTGGCGGTCTCCCGGCGTGGCCCGCCCGCCCCGCGGGCCACGCTCGGCATGATGGGGCGGTGTCCACCGCACTGGCCCATTTGTCGTCGCCCCATGAGATCCAGCCAGGCACGCCGCCCACCTCGGCCGAGCGCGCCCTGCTCGACCGCGCCCTGCGGGACTACCTCGCGCACCTGAGCGTGGAGCGCGGCCTCTCGGTCAACACCGTCGCGGCGTACCGCCGCGACCTCGTGCGGTACGCGGGATTCCTCGAGTCGGTGGACCGCCCCGGCCTGGCCGGGGTCACGGAGGCCGACGTCACGAGCTTCGTCGAGTCGGTGCGCCTGGGGTCCGACGGCGGGCGGCCGCTGTCGCCGTCGTCCACCGCCCGGGCCCTGGCCGCCGTGCGCGGCTGGCACAAGTTCGCCCAGGCCGAAGGCCTGTCCGTCGACGACCCCTCCGCCGAGGTGCGGGCCCCCACCCAGCTGCGGCGCCTGCCGCACGCGCTGTCCGTCGACGACGTCGCCGGGCTGCTCGACGCCGCGGGCACCGGTGACGGGCCGCTGCCCCTGCGCGACCGCGCCCTGCTGGAGCTGCTGTACGCCACCGGCGCGCGGATCTCCGAGATCGTGGGGCTCGACGTCGACGGGGTGAGCGACAGCACCGCCGTCCGCCTGCTCGGCAAGGGTTCGAAGGAACGGGCGGTCCCCGTTGGCTCGTTCGCGCGCGACGCGCTGGAGGCCTACCTGGTCCGGTCGCGCCCGGCCCTGGTCGCGGCGGGCCGCGGCACGCCCGCCCTGTTCCTCAACACGCGCGGCGCGCGGATGTCCCGGCAGACGGCCTGGGCCGCGCTGCAGTCCGCCGCCGCGCGGGCCGGCCTGAAGGAGCACGTCTCGCCGCACACCCTGCGGCACTCGTTCGCCACCCACCTGCTGTCCGGCGGGGCGGACGTGCGCGTGGTCCAGGAGCTGCTCGGGCACGCGTCGGTCACGACCACGCAGATCTACACGATGGTCACCCCGGACGCGCTGCGCGAGGTCTACGCGGCCGCCCACCCGCGGGCCCGGTAGCCGGACCGGCGGCGACCGGGGGCGGGCTCGGCAGCGGCCGGACGGCGAGCTCGGCAGCGGAAGCCCGCCACGCCGGGGCTTCGAGCCTGCGGTGCCCACACTCTGGTATAGCGTGGCGGGCGTGAGCGAGGCACCCAGCCAGGAGGGAGCGAGCACGATGACCGACATTCTTCTCGGCAAGACGGTTGTCGGCGCACCCACGGACTCGGCGAACCTGCACGACGTCGTCGGACGCCCCATGCCGGACCTGCCCGAGCCGCCGCCGCTCGCCAGCCACGGCCCGGCGCGCATCATCGCGATGTGCAACCAGAAGGGCGGCGTCGGCAAGACGACGACGACCATCAACCTCGGCGCCTGCCTCGCGGAGTACGGCCGCAAGGTGCTCCTGGTCGACTTCGACCCGCAGGGCGCCGCGTCGGTGGGCATCGGCATCAACCCGCACGAGCTCGACCTCACCGTCTACAACCTGCTCATGGAGCGGGACGTGGACATCCACGACGTGATCATCCCGTCGGGCATCGAGAACCTCGACGTGCTGCCGGCGAACATCGACCTGTCGGCCGCGGAGGTGCAGCTCGTGGGCGAGGTCGCCCGGGAGTCGGTGCTGGCCCGCGCGCTGCGTCCGGTGCTCGACGTCTACGACGTGATCCTCATCGACTGCCAGCCGAGCCTCGGCCTGCTCACGGTGAACGCCCTGACCGCGGCGCACGGCGTGCTGATCCCGCTGGAGTGCGAGTTCTTCGCGCTGCGCGGCGTCGCGCTCCTGGTGGAGACCATCGAGAAGGTGCGGGACCGGCTCAACCCCGCCCTGGAGATCGACGGTATCCTCCCCACCATGTACGACTCGCGCACCCTCCACTCCCGGGAGGTCGTGGCCCGCGTGTACGAGGCCTTCGGCGACACGCTGCTGCACTCGATCATCGGGCGCACGGTGAAGTTCCCCGACGCCACGGTCGCCGCCGAGCCGATCACCGACTACGCCCCGGGACACCCGGGCGCGGCCGCGTACCGTCAGCTCGCCCGGGAGCTCGTGGCCCGTGGCGACGCTGCCTGACGTCGCGGTGGATCGTTCCGACGTCCTGGAGGCGGAGGCTGACGTCGCCGCCGAGCCGGACGCCGTCGCCCCGGAGACGGACGCTGCCGCCCCGGAAGGGGACGCCGACCAGGCCCCCGTCGACGAACGCCGCTCCTCCCGCACGTTCCAGGTCCACCTGCACAACTTCGAGGGCCCGTTCGACCTGCTGCTCTCGCTGATCGCGAAGCACAAGATGGACGTCACCGAGGTGGCGCTCGCGGTGGTGACCGACGAGTTCGTCGCGCACATCCGCGAGGCCGAGCGAGCCACCCGCGAGGCCGCCGCACGCGGCGAGGACCACGCGTCCTGGGACCTCGGCGTGGCCAGCGAGTTCCTCGTCATCGCCGCGACCCTGCTGGACCTCAAGGCGGCCCGCCTGCTGCCCGGCGTCGTCGACGAGGACGCGGAGGACCTCGAGCTGCTCGAGGCCCGCGACCTGCTGTTCGCCCGGCTCCTGCAGTACCGCGCGTACAAAGAGGTCTCGAAGGTCCTCGCGGAGCAGATGGCGTCGGCCGGACGCCGCGTGCCGCGCCTGACGCCGCTGGAGCCGCACCTGGCCGCGATCCTGCCGGAGCTGGTCTGGGACACGACGGGGGAGCGGCTCGCCGAGCTAGCGGCGCGGGTCCTGGCCCCGAAGCCGCCGCCCGTGGTGGGGCTGGCCCACCTGCACGGCTCCGCCGTGAGCGTGCGCGACGAGGCGGGCACCATCGTGAAGCGCCTGCGCGCCGAGCACTCGGTGACGTTCCGGTCGCTGACGGCGGGCACCGAGCGCCTCGTGACCGTCGCCCGGTTCCTCGCGCTGCTGGAGCTGTTCCGCGACTCCCTGGTCGGGTTCGAGCAGGTCAGCCCGCTGGGCGAGCTGACGGTGCGCTGGACCGCCGGGCCCGACGACGGCGAGAAGTACCTCGACCCCACCGCCGGCCCCAGCGAGTTCGACGAGGACGACCTGCCTGGACCGGTGGCGGACTCCGGCGTGGACCCGGACCCGGCCGAGGCTTCTGCCGGGGGTCCGGAGCAAGCTGCTGAGGACCCCGCCGGTCACGACCAAGCAGAGACCGCGCAGCCCGGAACGGAGGCGACAGCATGACCGTCGAAGAACAGGCCCCCGAGGCCGTGCAGGTGGCCGCCCGGGATGGCTCCGCGCAGGACGAGCTGCCCTTCGTCGACGTGCACACGCTCCCGGGCGGTGCGCACGCGGCGGTCGAGGCCGTGCTCATGGTGGCCGACGCGCCGATCGGCGCGGACCGGATCGCGGCGGCGCTCAATCTGACGCAGGACGAGACCGACGACATCCTGCACGAGCTGGCCGACGAGTACGCCGGCCACCTCGGGTCCCGTCCGCGCGGTTTCGAGCTGCGCCGCACGGTGGACGGGTGGCGCATCTACTCGTCCGCCGCCCACGCGGACCCGGTGGGGCGCTTCGTGCTGGACGGCCAGTCGGCCAAGCTGAGCCAGGCCGCGCTGGAGACGCTCGCCGTGATCGCGTACCGTCAGCCGGTGTCGCGCGGCCAGATGAGCGCGGTGCGCGGCGTGAGCGTCGACGGCGTCGTGCGCACCCTGCTGACCCGCGGGCTGATCGCCGAGATCGGTCAGGACCCGAGCTCGGGTGCGGTTCTGTTCGGAACCACGGGATACTTCTTGGAGCGGATGGACTTCTCGTCGCTCGACGAGCTGCCTCCGCTGGCGCCGCACCTGCCGGACCTCGACATGCTCGACGGCCTCGACGGACTGGACAACTAGTCCTGCCCGAGGCCTGCACGACGGGTTTCGCGCGCGCCCCTTTTCCGAGATCTTCCGACGTACCGAGAGACGAATCATGAGCAACGAACGCCGCGGCGGGAGCCGCCGCGAGTCCGGTGACGGGCAGCAGCCCCGCCGTCCTGCCCGATCGGGCAACCCGTCGGGCAAGCAGTCCGGCAAGCAGGGTGGACGACAAGGCCAGAACTTCCGTGGGGGCAGCTCCGCGAAGAGCCGCGCGCAGGCGAACCAGCCGCGCCGTCGGCCCGCGAAGCCCACGGAGCCGGCCCGGGACGTGCACGTCGAGGACGGTGTGCGGCTGCAGAAGGTGCTCGCGCAGGCCGGGCTGGGCTCGCGCCGCGCGTCCGAGGAGCTGATCGCGAACGGGCACGTCGAGGTGGACGGCCAGCTCGTCACGGAGCTGGGCGTGCGGGTCGACCCCGCCACCGCCGTCATCCACGTGGACGGGCTGCGCATCCAGCTCGACCAGGCCAAGGTGACGATCGCGCTGAACAAGCCCCTGGGCGTCGTGTCCACGATGGACGACCCCAAGGGCCGCCCGACGGTCGCCGACCTCATCAAGAACCGCGAGGAGCGCCTCTTCCACGTGGGCCGGCTCGACGCCGACAGCGAGGGCCTGCTGCTCCTGACGAACGACGGCGAGCTCGCCAACCGCCTCTCGCACCCCAAGTACCAGATCGCCAAGACGTACCTGGTGACGGTCGAGGGCGAGATCTACCCGCGGGTCGGCCGCGAGCTCCTGAAGGGTGTGGAGCTCGAGGACGGCATCGCGAAGATGGACGCCGTGCACGTGCTCCAGCAGATCGACGGGTTCGCGATGCTGGAGGTCGTGCTGCACGAGGGGCGCAACCGCATCGTGCGCCGCATGTTCGACGCCGTCGGGCACCCCGTCACGCGCCTGGTGCGCACCCGGATCGGCCCGATCCCGCTGGGCGACCTGAAGTCGGGCCGCACCCGCGTCCTGGGCCGCACGGAGCTGGGCACCCTGATGAACGCGGTAGACCTGTAATCTCTCCCGCTGAGTGCTGGGTGTCTGTGCCCTGGCAAGCACTCCGACAACAGATAGCCAGCACTCGACGGAAGTGAGCACATTCGTGACCAGCCCTGTAGTGATCGCCATCGACGGGCCGTCCGGGTCCGGCAAGTCGAGCGTGTCCAAGGCGGTCGCCGCACGCCTCGGCCTGGCCTACCTCGACACGGGCGCCATGTACCGGGCGGCCACCGTGTGGAGCATGGAGACGGCCGACCTGGAGGACGCCGGGTCGGTCGCCACTGCGGTCCGCGCGATGCCGCTGGTCATGGGGCTGGACCCGGCCGCGCCGGGCGTCGAGCTGGACGGGCGGGACGTCGCCGTGACGATCCGCACCACCGAGGTCACGACCAACGTCTCGAAGGTGGCGTCGAACCTCGAGGTGCGGGCCGAGCTCAAGCGGCTCCAGCGCGAGATCATCGACCGAGAGTCGGGCGCGGCCCAGGCCGGGCACTCGGGCGGCCGGGGGATCGTCGCCGAGGGCCGCGACATCACCACGGTCGTGGCGCCCGACGCCGACGTCTGCGTGCTGCTCACCGCCTCGGAGGAGGCGCGCCTGCGCCGTCGGTCCCTGGAGGTGCACGGCGCCGCCGACGCCACCGCCGTGGACGCCACGCGGGACCAGGTGCTGCGCCGCGACCGGGACGACGCGAAGGTCACGCAGTTCCTCGTGGCCGCGGACGGCGTGGTGACCGTCGACTCCAGCGACCTCGACTTCGAGCAGACGGTCGACGCCGTCCTCGCCGTCGTCACGCAGGTGACGGGGCGCGAGGTCGCGCCGTCCGCCTGAGCCGGAGGCGCGGCGCGGGGTGCGGGCCGAGGGACGAGGCGCGCGCCCGGGGCGGAACCGCAGGCTCCGGCGGCACGGGAAGAGCCTGCGGCGGGCGGGCGGGAGCGACGCAGGTCATACGGCGGCGAGGCGGCCTGAGGGCGCCGGGCCTGCGACAATGAGGGCATGACCCACGACTCCTCTGCATCGGAGGCTGCTGCCCTGGACGCCGCGGCCCGAGATGATGCTGCCCTGGACGCTCCTGCCCTGGATGCCGAGGTCCCGGTCGCACCCGATCTCGACCTCGACCTCAGTGAGACCGAGGACGACCTCGCGCGCGAGCGGGCCCTGCGTGTGGGCCTCGAGGAGTTCGAGCTCGACGAGACGGACCAGGCGCTCCTCGACTCCGAGTGGACCGACGAGGACGCGGAGGCCGAGCAGGCGCTGCCGGTGCTGGCCATCATCGGGCGGCCGAACGTCGGCAAGTCGACCCTGGTCAACCGCATCATCGGCCGCCGCGAGGCGGTCGTGGAGGACAAGCCGGGCGTGACGCGCGACCGGGTGTCCTACCCGGCCGAGTGGGCCGGCCGCCGGTTCATGCTCGTGGACACGGGCGGCTGGGAGACCGACGTCGCCGGCATGGAGTCCAAGGTTGCCGAGCAGGCCGAGGTCGCGATCTCCCTGGCGGACGCCGTGGTGTTCGTGGTCGACGCCGCCGTCGGCGCCACCGCCACCGACGAGCGCGTCGTGGAGCTGCTGCGCCGCTCCGGCAAGCCCGTGGTGCTGTGCGCCAACAAGGTGGACGGCGCCTCGGGCGAGGCGGACGCCACCTACCTGTGGGCCCTGGGCCTGGGGGAGCCGTACCCGGTCTCCGCCCTGCACGGCCGCGGCACGGGCGACCTGCTCGACGCCGCGATCAAGGCGCTGCCGACGGAGTCCGCGCACGGCAAGCTGCGGCCCTCGGGCCCGCGCCGCGTGGCGCTCGTCGGGCGGCCGAACGTCGGCAAGTCGTCGCTGCTGAACAAGATCGCGGGCTCGGAGCGCGTGGTCGTCGACGAGGTGGCCGGCACCACGCGCGACCCGGTCGACGAGCTCATCGAGCTGCGCGGCATCCCGTACTGGTTCGTGGACACCGCAGGCATCCGCCGTCGGGTGCACCAGACCAAGGGCGCCGACTTCTACGCGTCGCTACGCACCGCTGCCGCGATCGACAAGGCGGAGATCGGCGTGGTCCTGGTGGACGCGTCGAACCCGCTGACCGAGCAGGACATCCGCGTGATCCAGCAGGTGGTGGACGCCGGCCGTGCGCTCGTCATCGCGTACAACAAGTGGGACCTCATGGACGAGGACCGCCGCCCCTTCCTCGAGCGCGAGATCGAGAAGGAGCTGGTACAGATCGCGTGGGCGCCGCGGGTCAACCTGTCGGCGCGCACCGGCTGGCACAGCGAGCGCCTGGTCCCGGCGATCGAGCGGTCGCTCGAGTCCTGGGACCGGCGCGTGCCGACGGGCAAGCTGAACGCGTTCCTCGGCGAGCTCGTGGCCGCGCACCCGCACCCGCTGCGCGGCGGCAAGCAGTCGCGGATCCTGTTCGCCACGCAGGCCTCGACGCGTCCGCCGCGGTTCGTCATCTTCGCCACGGGGTTCATCGAGGCCGGCTACCGCAGGTTCATCGAGCGCCGCCTGCGGGAGACGTTCGGCTTCGAGGGCACGCCCATCGAGATCTCGGTGCGGGTGCGGGAGAAGCGCCGGCGCTGAGGTCGCAGTCCGCTTTTACCCGGTGATCGGGCCCGAAAGTCGCGCGACTTTCGGGCCCGATCACTGGGTAGAGGCGGACTTTGTCCTGGGAGCCGGGCTCCCGATGCCCACGAGGTCGGTGTCTCGCGGTACCTTCGGGTCGTGCTTCCGGCCAGTATCCCCAGCCCCGACCCGGTGTGGTCGCAGTTCAGCCTGGGCCCGCTCACCATCCATACCTACGCCCTGTGTCTGCTGGCGGGCATCGTCGCCGCCGCATACATCACCGACCGGCGGCTCCGCGCGCGCGGCGCCGCCCCGGGACTCGCGGTCGACGTCGCGATGTGGGCGGTGCCGATCGGCATCGTCGGCGCCCGGATCTACCACGTGCTGACCCACCTCGGTGACTTCACCGGCCCCGACGTCGACGCCTGGGCGTGGGTGCGGATCTGGGAGGGCGGCAACGCCCTGTTCGGGTCGCTGCTCGGCGGCGCGGTCGGCGCGTGGATCGGCTGCCGCATGACCGGCCTGCGCTTCTGGTCGTTCGCCGACGCCCTCGCGCCCGGCCTGCTCGTTGCCCAGGCGATCGGCCGGCTCGGCAACTACGTGAACCAGGAGCTGTTCGGCCTGCCGACCACGCTGCCCTGGGGCCTGGAGATCCGGTCCGACGCGCCGATGTTCCCCACCGGGACACCGGAGGGCACCTTGTTCCACCCCCTGTTCCTGTACGAGATGATCTGGAACCTCATCGGGGTGGCCGTGCTGCTGTTCATCGAGCGCCGCGTGGTCCGCCGCAACACCGCCCTGCTGGCCGACGGCGGCACGCCGGGCGCGGGCCTGCGCTGGGGCCGCATGTTCGGCCTCTACCTGATCTGGTACGGCCTGGGCCGCAGCTGGCTCGAGGCCATCCGGATCGACCCCACGAGCGACGCGCCCCTGGGCGTCCCCGCGAACATCTGGACGTCCGGGATAGCGGTCCTGCTGGGCATCGCGATCATCGTGGTGCAGGGACGGCGGCACCCGGAGCCCGAGCCGTCGGTGTACATGCCGGGGCGCGAGCCCGAGCCCGAGGAGCCGGAAGAGGCTGAAGACTCGAAGAGCGCCGGTGGCGCCGACGAGGGCACGGATGCGGACGATGCCGAGGGAGCGGACACCGACGCCGACACCGACACCGACACCGACGCCGAAGCGGGCACCGGTGACGCGGCGAGCCCGGCCGAGCCCTCCGAGAGCAAGTAGCCCGCAGACGGCGAGCTCCGCGACAACGCGCGCCGGAGAGAAACCCCGCGCGCGGAGCGTGTTGCGGTGAGTAGACAAGTTCTACTCACCGCAACAGAATCCTGCGGAGTAGCTGCTTTCCCAGAGCGGGGGTTGCGTGCCTGTGCGCACCCTCACAGCCCCACGGCTTCAGCTGGCGCCCAGCTGCGGTGTGCGTGTGTCCCTAGTACGGCTGGCCAGTCCTTGTGCGCTACCGGCGTGGCTCACGCTTGTGGTGGACGGCGCGCTGGGTCTGCGGCAAGGTTCTGCAGTGCCTCTTCGTCCCCGCGTCAACGCCCCACTCGATATGCCCTCGGTGCCGACCCGACGGCCCGATCCTGAGGCACGTCGGTTGAGAGCCGTCGGGCGAGTGCCATTAGATCCATCACATGGTCTGCCTGCCGGCCCCATTCGGTCGGCCATCCCGGAACTTTTCCTGGCTACGGCATGGGTCTTCGGGTTGTCTATCCTCGCCGGGTTGTGGCAAGGCCCTATGGACCCGTTCGAGGAACAGCTCTGGGACGTGAGTCGACGGGGATTCGACGAGCTCACGCTCATGGGTCCAGCGGTCCGTTTGGGTGTCCTCGCGGCGTTGTTGGCACTGGCTGTTGCTGTTCCGGGCGCGTTGGGAAGCACGATTCGCCGCGGCCAGGCGATAGCACGTCAGCGCCGATTGAGCGGACGTCGGGACGATAGTCGGCTCGTCCACGAGTTGCGCACGCTTGTCGGCGTCAGCGTTGGCGAGTGGGCGACATGCAGCCTGCTCGTTGCGTCATGCTGTCTGCTGGTCGCGTCCTTCTGGAGGTCGGGAGGCAGCGGAGACGCGATCGGCGCAGTTGTGTCGGTCATGACAGGTGCATTTATCGTCCTTCAGACCCGGAAACTCAACTACGCGATGGCCTTTGCGTATGACGTGGTTCAGGTGGATCGAGAACGGGCTGAGCGCGTGGTCGAGAGGCGAACCACGGAGGTTTCGGGTGGGGATCGAACGCCCGGGCGGCGAGCGTCCGTGGGTCTGTTCATTTTCTGCGCCCTGCAGCCGTTGCTTGCGGCACTACCTCGGAGTGGATTGCACGCCGCAGTGATCGCGGCCGCGGCGCTGATGTGGTTGTTCGTCGTGAAGGCACTCGGCGGAGCGGCTGTCGATCTGCTCTTCCGCCAGCGTTGGGCGGCCGTTGTCGCCTATGCAAGCGCCATTTCGGTCACCCTGGCAAACATGGCACTGGTTGGGTCGGCGGCGGTTGTATTCGGCTCAAACGGTGGTCCGTTCCTCGTGCTCTACCTCGGTGCTCACTGCGCGACCGTAGTTGCCATAGCTGCCGGGTTCACAGGCCGTGGTCCCGCGAGGGCTTTGCACGACATGACCCTGGTGGCGGCCAAGAAGGAACTGATTAGAGTTCGCTCCGTGAGTCGATCGGTTAGGTGATAGAGCGAACGCGTTACCCGCGGCTCCACTCGAAGCGGGGCGCGCCGCTGGGTGCCTGCCCGGCGAGTCCGACGCGGTTTACGACGGGCGTAGCTGCTCGAATCGCACGCCGCCCGACGGCTCGCTGCCGTGCCGGACGACCGGCGCGACGTGCTCGGGGCCGACCCGCCGACGGGCGAGGGGTACGCGGCGGAGGGTTACGGAGAGTGAACAATGTTCACCCTCCGTAACGTAACCCGCTCCACGCACTAGTAGTTGCCCAGGCAGTCGTTCGGAGCGGCGACGCGCATGTGCGCACCCTCACAGCCCCACGGCTTGTTCACCCGGGCGCCGGTTGCGGAGGATGTGGTCATGCCACACTCGCGCCCCGGGGACGCCTCTGCCTCGAACCGGCGCACCGTGGGACAGCGAACCTGGTGGCCCGTCGCCGCCGTCCTGCTGGCCGTCGCGTGGGGCGGCAACGAGTTCACCCCGCTGCTCGTGATGTACCGCGAGCAGGGGGACATGGGGCCGGTCACCGTCGACGCGCTGCTCGCCGTGTACGTGTTCGGCCTGGTCCCCGCACTGCTGCTCGGCGGACCGCTGTCCGACCGGTTCGGGCGCCGCCCGCTGCTGCTGCCCGCGGCGCCGATCTCCGCGCTCGGGTCGCTCGTGCTCGCGCTGGACCCGGCCAGCCCGGTGGTCCTCGCGATCGGACGCCTGCTGTGCGGCGTCGCGCTCGGCCTGGCCATGGCCGTGGGATCCACTTGGCTCACCGAGCTCAGCGCGGCCACCGGCGACCGCGCCGCAGGCCCTCGGCGAGGGTCCCTGTCCCTGACCGCAGGGTTCCTCTCGGGCGCGGGCGTCGCCGCGATGCTCGCGCAGTTCGCCCCGTGGCCAACGCTCCTCTCGTACGTGCTGCACGCGGCCGGCGCACTGCTCGCCGGGCTCGTGCTGCTGCGCGTACCGGAGACCCGTCCGAGCCTCCCACGCGGTATGCGGGCACCACTGCTCGACGACCTGCGCATCACCGCCGTCGGGCACCCGCGCTTCCTGCGCGTCGTGGTGCCGCTCGCGCCCTGGGTGTTCGGCTGCGCCGGCTGCGCCTTCGCCGTGCTGCCCAGCCTGCTCACCGACCATGTCGGCGGCATCCCCATCGCGTTCGCGGGGATCATGGCCGTGCTCGCGCTCGGCTGCGGCATCGGCGTCCAGGTGGTGGCCCGGCGGATCGACACACCGTCGTCGGCCCGCGCGTCCGTGGTAGCGCTCGCCGTCGTCGCGGCCGGGATGGCGCTCGCGGCCTGGGCGTCCATGGCGCTCTCGCTGCCGCTGGGCGTGTTGGCGGCCATGGTGCTCGGGACCGGCTACGGCCTGGTGCTCGTGGCGGGGCTGAGCGAGGTAGCGCGCATCGCAGGTCCCGGGCAGCTCGCGGGCCTGACCGCCGTGTTCTACTCCCTGACCTACCTCGGGTTCTTCGTCCCGATGGTGCTCGCCTGGCTGCGGGACACCTGGTCGTACGGCGAGACGTTCGGCTTCGGGGCTGCCGCGGCGGCGCTGTGCCTGGCGATGGTCGCGGCCTCGTCGCGCAGCGCGCTCCCGCGGGCCGACGGCGGCGACAGCGACTGACCTTGGTTCAACAGGCCGCCGCGCCGAGCGGCGTGAAGAAGTTGACGAGGTTGCCATCGGGATCGCGGAAGAGCAGCGACCGGTTGCCCCACGGCATGTCGGTCGGCTCGTTGACGAAGACCTCGACCGTGTCCCGGAGCGACGGGTAGAGAGCGTCGACGTCGTCGACTCGGAAGTCGAGCGTCACGGATCGGTTCGCTCGGGCCTCTGCCACGCCCTCGCCGAGCAGCGGAACCGTAGCGGTGCTGGCGATCGCGAGGGTGCCGGAGCCGGTCCGGATCTCGGCGAACAGCTCGTGGAGCCAGCTCGCTTCGATCCCCGTGACCTGCTCGTAGAAGGAGACCAGGACCTTGACGTCGTCGGTCATGATGCGGGTTGCGGAGAAGTCCATCGTGCTGAGCTCCTTTGTGTACGGATCTTCCGGGCGCACGGGTGTGGGCCCGGATGACACGCTAGGAGCAATACCGGGCAGTATCCGCCCGGTATATGCGGGACGATAGGAACATGACGCGACCGACGTCCCGGGTGCTGCAGCTGCTCGAGCTCTTGCAGTCCTCCGGCACCCGCACGGTCGGTGAGCTCGCCGGCCGGCTCGAGGTCGACGAGCGCACCGTGCGGCGCTACGTGGGCCACCTCCTCGATCTGGAGATTCCGGTCGAGTCCGTCCGCGGGAGGTATGGCGGCTACCGCATCGCCGCCGGATACCGGATGCCCCCGCTGATGTTGAGCGGCGACGAGGCGCTCGCGGTGCTCTTCGGCCTCGTCGCGATCCGCACCGCGCAGAACCCGGGGGTCTCCGCCGCCGCGGCGGAGACGGCGATCGCCAAGATCCGACGTGCCCTGCCGGAACGGTTGGCGGGACGCGCTCGCACACTCCTCGACAGCGCCGTGCTCGCTCCCTCTTCTACACACTCTTCTACACACGTCCCGGTACCGGACGCGGAGGTCCTGCTCACCGTCGCGGACGCCGTCCACCTCAGCCTGCCGCTCGCGATGCGGTACCGCTCGGGCGACGGCATCCCCTCCGAGCGGACCATCCATCCCTACGAGCTGGTCGCCTATGCGGGTCGGTGGTACGTGGTCGCTCTCGACACCCAGCGGCGCGAGGAGCGAACGTTCCGGCTCGACCGCATCGCCGGCGTCCGAACGCTCCCCGGAACGTTCCGGCCGCCGGTGCGGGATGGCGCACCGGCGCGGCTGGTCGAGGGCTTCGCACGGGCCGACTACGAGCATCACGTCGTGCTTCGGATACAGGCGGGCAAGGAGCACATCGAGGCACGCCTGCCGCCCAGCGTCGCGATCCTCGAACAGGTCCCCGCACCAACGGACGGACCCGACGCGCCGCCGTGGTTCCGCGTCGACATCAGAGCCGCACGTCTGGACTGGATCCCGGCGGTCATCGCCGCACTCGACTGCCCGGTTGTCATCGACGCCCCTGGCGAGCTGCGGAAGCTCGTGTCCCAGCTCGCGAAGAGGCTGACGGCAGCCGCGACGGCGACGGCGTAGACGTCAGTGGTCTCGGCCATGATGACGCGCCCGGCAGCGCGGCGATCCTGGCGCGTGAGAGAGGTCAGAACCGGTCGAGGTCAGAACCGTCCGGGCGCTCAGAGCCGTTCGAGTGCTCAGAGCCGTTCGAGCCAGGAGAAGAACGCCGGCCGGACGTACATGACGACGTCGTGCGCAGGGGTGCCGTCCGCCGCCGTCGCCGCCAGCTCCACGACGCTCCACGCCTTCGCCAGCAGCACCTCGTCGACGGTCGGCGCTCCCGCGCCGTAGGCGGCGGTCACCGCCGCCGCCGCTGCCCGGTCCGGCAGCCCGGCCAGCACTATCGCGAGGTCGAGCGCCGGGGACGCCACCGTGAGGCGTTCCAGGTCCAGCAGCACCGGGCACTGCTCGCCGTCGACGCGCCAGTTGAGCGGGTTGGGGTCACCCGAGACCACGCACCGCGGGTCGAACAGCGGCTGCGCGCGCTCCGCAAGCACCGCGAGGCGGTCGACGACCGCGTCGTCCGCGCCCAGCGTGGACGCGGCGCTCGCGGTCAGGGCGTCGTCCCACCCCGGCAGGTATCGTCCGGGCAGGTCCTCGACGGCGTCCGACGGGAGCGTGTGCAGCGCGCGGAGCATGGCGATGACCTGCCCGTCGGCGCCCCAACGTCCCTGGGGCAGCGGGTCGGGCAGGTACTCCATCACGATCCAGGTCCCGTCATCGGCGGTCTCCGGCGTGGCGAACACCCTCGGGACGCGGACGGAGTGCCTGAGCAGCAGCTCGGGGAAGCGGCGTGCGACCTCTACCTCCGGCGTCGACACGGGGCCTTTGGCGACCACCGAACGACCGGTGCCCTGCACCCTGGCCACGATGCGTCCCGAGAGACCACCGAGCGACTCGATCCGGGTGATCCCTCCTGCGCACGCGCTGGCGGCGGCCAGGACCTTGGGAGGCAGGCTCGGGATGCCGTCGGGTGCGCGCATGGGATCGCTCCTATGGTCTTCTCGTCACGAGGCCGGTCGCCAGGGCGGTGAGCGACTGCCCGGCCACCGCGGGGATCGTGATGCCCTGCAGCACGTCGAGGTCGGCGGCGTCCGGCGCGCTGCCGGAGGCGCCGCACAGCGCGCCGACGAGGCCGGGCAGGCTGTCCTGGTGCCGTGCGACCGTGAGCGCGAGCGGCAGCGCCGTCTCGTGGTCGCCCTGGGTGGCGGCGGTGAGGGCGAGCGCGAGGGGCAGCGTCTCGGCGACGGTGCCCGGGTGGCTGTAGGTGCGGGGCGCGAACCGCGCGACGAGCGCGGGGACCGCCCCGAACGGGGACCGTGCCCCGTCGACGATGCCGAGCGCGTCGCGCACGCCGTCGGCGAGCCAGTCGTCGTCGGCGAGGTCGTCGGCGACGGCGTCGAGCGCGTCCCGGATCGGCGCGCCGTCCAGCAGGTGGCCGACGAGCCGGGCGAACACGACGGCCGCGTGCACGCCGATGCCGTCGTGGGTGATCGTGGCGTACCTGCGCGCGAGGTCAGCGGCGCCGGCGGGGTCGCCGCCGGCGATCGCGGCGGCGAGGGCGCCGGGGAGCGCCGTGTCGTCGTAGAAGGCGGGGTTGTCGGCGCCGGTGTGTGGCGGCCGGAGCCCGGCCGCCGCGTTGAGCAGCGCCGATCGTTGCGCGGGACCGGTCCAGGTGTCGGGCGTGTCGAGGAGCGCGCGCCACGTGTCGAAGAGGTCGCCGTCGTCCCGGGTGGGGGAGTCGAGCAGGACGCGCGCCGCGACGGCGAACGTCTCGGTGTCGTCGGTCGCCACGAGCGGCGGCGAGTCGATGGCGGTGAGCACGAAGGGCACCACCGGGCGCAGGACGCGAGACTCGTCGAGCTCCAGTGCCCCCTTGCGCAGCATCTGCCGGACCCAGGGGTCGCGGACGGTCCGGTGCTCGCTGGCGGGCGCGCCGAGGGCATCACCCAGCGCGAGGCCGTGGACGGCGCCGACGGCGCGGTCGAGGCGGTCGTCGGTCATGCCCGAGTCTCCTTGCCGAGGGTCGTCTCGTCGCGGACGACGCCGTGGGTCACGCGGTCGAGAGCCGCGCGCTCGACGAGCGCGTCGGCCAGGTCGATGAGGTCGGTGCCGGCTGTGGCCTTGATGCACTGGCCGGTGACGGACCGCACCTGGTCGACGTGGGCCGGGTCGAACACGCTCGCGCCGTGCAGGGCGCCGGCGACCGCGCCGGCCATCGCCGCGATGGTGTCGGAGTCCCGTCCGATGTTGACCCCCGACTCGATGACGCTCGGCGCCCCGTCGTTGGCGCGCAGCAAGCCGATGGTCAGCGCTACCGCCTCGGGCGCGATGTCCGCCCACATGTAGTGCCGGAGCGGGATGGTCTCGAACAGGTCCTCCTCGGCCTGCTCCAGCGACCCGGCCCGTGCGGCAATGTCGACGGCGCGGTGTGCCATGCGGGACGACCAGGAGTCGGCGGGCAGCGCCGCGAGCATGGCGTCGAGGACGGGGTCGATGCTGTTCTCGACCATGGCGGCGGCGACGCCGGCGGCGATCGCCTGGGCGCAGTAGATGCCGTCGCGGGAGTGGCTGACCTGGGCGTCGGCGAGGGCCATCCGCCGGGCGAGCGCCGGGTCGCCGGCCGCGTAGACGCCGATCGGCGCGACGCGCATCGCGGCGCCGTCGCTCCAGGTCTCCGCGTTGCGCTGCCCGCTGGCGGGTGGCTGCATGCCGGCGTTGAGGTTGGCGATCGCGATCATCTCGCTGAACCCCGCCCGGTTGAACCCGGTGCGCTGCGAGCTCAGGGCCTCCAGCCAGGTGTCGGCCACCACCTGCGAGGTGAGCCCGGCGCCCGCCGCGAGCACGCCACGGGCGCACAGCACCGCGTACTCCGTGTCGTCGGTGCCTGCGGCGTCCGGGTCGACGAACCCGCGGACACGGCCCCACTTCTCGCGGATCGCGGGCAGGGTCATGCCCTCGGTCGGCGCGCCCATCGCGTCGCCGATGGCGAGGCCGAGCAGCGCCCCGCGCGCCCGATCGTTGTTCATGGTCCTCCGCTCCTCGGCACCCGTCCTCCGGCAGGTGCGCCTCGGAACGTTACGTTTTGCATGGATCCAGCACCCTGAGGATCCTCGACAGCTCGGTGTTTGCGCAGGTGTTTGCGCTTGTGTCTTGCATCACAGGGGGTTCATGCAGGATGCTACTGCAAAACCTTTTGCGTGCCGCCCCTCGGCGCGCGAGGCCTACGAGGAGCGTGTGATGGTCGGGATTCGCGACGTGGCCGAGGCCGCCGGCGTGAGCGTGTCGACCGTCTCGCAAGTCGTCACGGGCAGACGCCCTGTGGCGGCGGCGACCCGGGCACGCGTCGAGGCGGCCATCACGCGCCTCGGCTACCGCGCCCACCCCGGCGCGTCACAGCTGCGCGGTGGGCGCACCGGCACGATCGCGCTGATCGTGCCGACCCTGGAGAACCCCTTCTACCCGCTGGTCGCCGTCGGGATGCAGGACGTGCTCGTGCCCCGCAACATCCTGCTGACCGTCACCGACGCCAGCGGCATGGACCGTTCCGCGAGCGCCATCCACCGGCTCCTGTCGCGTCGGGTGGACGCGATGGTCGCCGCGCCGTTCGGCCTGCCGGAGTCGAGCCTGGCCGAGCTGCACGACGCCGGCATCCCGTTCGTCTCGCTCGGGAAGGCGCCGCCCGGTGGCGGTGACTTCGTGCACACCGACGACGTCAGCGGCGCTCGTGAGGTGACGACGCACCTGATCGAGCGGGGCCGCCGTCGGATCGCCTTCCTGGGTGGGGAGGAGTCCGTGGTTCCCACGCAGCAGCGCCTGGAGGGATACCAGGCGGCGCTGCGCGCGGCCGGCCTCCCGGTGCGCGGCGACGACGTGGTCTTCGAGGAGTACACCCGTGAGGGCGGGCGGAAGGGTGCGGCGACCCTGCTCGACCGCGACGACCGTCCGGACGCGATAGTCGCGGCCAACGACCTGATCGCTCTGGGTGTCCTGGACGCGACCCGGGCCCGCGGGCTGCGGGTCCCCGACGACGTCGCCGTGACCGGCTATGACGACATCGAAGCGGCGTCCCTGGTCAGCCCGCCGCTGACGACCATAGAGAACCCCGCGCGGGAGATCGGGCGGGCCTGCGCGCGCCTCCTGCTGGAACGTCTGGACGGGATGGTGACGGACGTGGCTCGCACCGTGGCCCTGTCGACGCGCCTCATCGTCCGCGACTCGAGCTGACCCCGCGATTCCTGCCTGTCCCTGCCTACTCACGACCTGCTCATGACCTGCTCACGACTCACGCGAGAGAGACATCATCTTGAGAATCACGAAGCGCGCACTGGTCCCCGTCAGCCTCGTGGCCGCGGTGTCGGTCGCCCTGGCCGGCTGTGTGGGCGGTGGCAGCAGCGGCGGCGGCGGTGAGGTCACCTACTGGGGGGCGTTCTACGCGCCCACCACCGAGGAGGCGTTCCAGGAGATCTTCGTCGACGGGTTCAACGCCGACAGCGACGCGAAGGTCGACATGGAGGTCAAGGAGCTGACCACCATCGGCCAGCTCACCGAGACGGCGGTCTCGGCCGGCGAGGCTCCCGACATCGTGTACTCGGACGGGCCGACGTCGGCCTCCGACTTCGCCCGGGCCGACCGGACCCTCCCGCTGGACGAGTACGCCGAGGAGTACGGCTGGGAGGAGAAGTTCCTGCCCTGGGCCTACGAGCTGAGCACCGTCGACGGGAAGGTCTCGTCGGTGCCGGCCAGCTACGGGTCGATGGCCCTGTTCTACAACGCGGAGGTGTTCGAGGAGCACGGCTGGACCCCGCCGACCACGCTGGCGGAGTTCGAGACGATCGCCGAGGAGGCGGACGAGGCCGGCATGGTGCCGCTCGGCGGCGGCAACGCGGGCTACCAGGGGATGAACGAGTGGCTCGTCACCGCCGTCTTCAACGCCGCCGTCGGCCCCGAGAAGATCTACGACGTGCTGACCGGTGAGGCGTCGTTCACCGACCCGGAGTTCGTCTCGGCGATCGAGCTCATCCAGAGCTGGATCGACAAGGGCTGGCTGGCCGGGGGCTCGGAGTCCTACTTCACCACCGACGACACGGCGAACGTGACGGGCCTCGCCAACGGCACCACGGCGATGTACGTGAGCGGGACGTGGACGTTCAACTCGCTCTCGGAGGTGTTCGAGGACCCGGCGCAGTGGGCGTGGGCGCCGCTGCCGTCGCTGAACGAGTCGGTCGATCCGGGCGTGTTCCCGCTGGCGATCGGGACGGCGCTCTCGGTCAGCGCCGATGCGGCCGACCCTGACGCGGCGGCGTCGTTCATCGACTACGTGACCGGCGACGTGGACCGGGCGCTGTCGTACACGGCGCGCACGGGCGAGAACCCGCCGCCGCTGGAGATGAGCGCCGACCAGTTCCCCGAGGACGTCGACGAGCGGTCCGTCGAGCTGTACACCCAGATCCCCGAGACGAGCAACGTCGGCTACGCGACGTGGACGTTCTTCCCGCCGCAGACGAACGCGTACCTCATCAGCGAGTTCGACAAGATCGTGACCGGGGACCTCACCGCCGAGGAGTACCTGTCGGGGATGCAGGACGCGTTCGACGAGGAGTTCGACGCCGGCGAGACGCTGGTTCCCTTCACCCCGCAGGGTCGAGGCTGACCGATGACCGCCGACACCGCGATCCCGGGCGCCGTCCTGGTCGCGCCCCCGACCCGGAGGGGCGCTCCGCCGTCCCTCCGGGGTCGGCGTCTGGGGGCCCGGGCGAACCGCCGGCTCCTGGCGTGGGTCTTCGTCGCGCCGTTGCTGGCGGTCAACCTCCTGGTCATCACCGGCCCCGGCATGGCTTCGGTGTTCTACTCGTTCACGGACTGGGACGGGCTGAGCACGCCCCGGTTCGTGGGCCTGGCGAACTACGCAGAGATGCTGGGTTCGGGCGCGGTGCTCAACGCGCTGGTCCACAACGTCCTGTGGACCCTGTTCTTCCTCGTGGTCCCTATGACGATGGGGCTGGTCGGCGCGTTCCTGCTGTCGCGGCTGCGCCGCGGCCAGGCCTTCTTCCGCGTCCTCTACTTCATCCCGTACGTGCTGGCCACTGTCGTCTCGGCGGCCATCTGGCGGCAGATCCTCGACCCGGACGGTGGGATCGGCGCCGCCCTCGCGACCCTGGGGATCCCGTTCCTCGCCGACGTGAACTTCCTCGGCAACCCGTCGCTGGCCCTCGGCTCGGTGGCCTTCATCAACACGTGGCAGTGGTGGGGCTTCCTGCTGGTGATCTTCCTGGCCTCGATGCGGTCGGTGGACCCCGCCCTCTACGAGGCCGTGCGGCTCGACGGCGCCGGGCCCGTCCGCGAGTTCTGGCACATCACGCTGCCCTCGATCCGCCCGACCCTGGTCTTCCTCGGGCTGATGACCGTGATCTGGTCGTTCCTCGTCTTCGACTACATCTACGTCCTGACCCAGGGCGGTCCCGCCGGCGCGACCGACGTGCTCAGCACGGTGCTCTACCGCGAGGCCTTCCAGAACCAGAGCCACGGGTACGCCTCCGCCGTGGCGATGCTGCTGTCGGCCATCAGCGCCCTGACGGTGCTCGGCTACCTCGCGCTGCGCCGTCGACTGGGGTGGGAGGTCTAGTGAGCACCACACGGCTTATCCGGCCCACACCGCCCACCCCGCACGCGCCGGTCGTGGCGGCGCCCGCCGTCGTGCCGGAGCGACGCCGGGCCCGCCGTCAGCCGGTCACCTGGGTGGTCCTCGGGCTGCTCGGCCTGTACGCGATCGGGCCGCTCCTGGTCTTCGCGTCCAACTCGCTGAAGTCTGCCCGCGAGATCGACAGCAACCCGCTCGGCCCGCCCCGGTCCTGGAACTGGTCGAACTTCGCCTACGCCTGGGAGCAGGCGCACATGGGCGGCGCGCTCCTGAACAGCCTCCTGATCGCCGGCGCCACCGCGGCCGGTGTGGCCGTCATCGCCACGACTGCCGCCTACGCCATGACCCGCCTCGGCCTGCCGGGCGGGGGCGGCTGGATCCTGTGGCTGCTCGTCTCCTCGTCGCTGCCGATCCAGCTCTTCCTCGTGCCGCTGGTGAGCTGGTGGTCCCTCCTTGGGCTCTACAACCAGCCCATCGGCCTGGTCATCATCTACTGGGCCGTGTACAGCCCGTTCGCCACCCTGCTCGTCCGCTCGTTCCTCATCGGGCTCCCGGCGGAGTACGAGGAGGCGGCCCGCCTGGACGGCGCCGGCGAGCTGCGCGTGTTCTCGCGCATCGTCCTGCCGATGATCCTGCCCGCGGTCCTGACCGCTGCCCTCGTCTCCGGGCTGCAGGCCTACAACGAGTTCATGCTCGCCGTGACCTTCATCCAGGACCGCGACTTCCAGCCGGTCGCGCTGTCGCTCTACTCGTTCCAGCAGGGCTTCACCACCGACTGGTCGCTGGTCAGCGCGGCGGGTCTGGTCATGGCGCTGCCCGTCGTCGTCCTCTTCCTGGTGATGCAGCGCAAGTTCATCGACGGCTACGTCTCTCAGGGCGTCGCCGCATGAGACATCCGCCGGACCACCCCGCACGAGCCCGCCACCACGAGCTCTACGCCGGGACCTGCCAAGAGACTCACCACGAGACCCATCACGAGACCCATCACGAGACCCAAGGAGTGTCGATGACTTCCGCCAAGGAAATCCTGAGCACCACCGCGGCCCAGCAGATCGTGTCGGGTGTCGTGGACCTCATAACGGTCAACAGCTACGACCGCTCCGTCGGAGCCATCCTCGCCGCGAACGACAGCCACCGCCTCATGATGGTGGATCTCCGCGTCGACGAGGAGACGCACCTCTGGTCGTGGACGGCATGGGTCGACGGCACGATCGGCGAGACAGAGGTCACGTCGGACGAGCCGACCGCCCGGACGGCGGTGACGGACTGGCTCGCCGTGGCGCCCGCCGTCCGGCGCGACCCCGGGCGCGACATCTTCGCCACCATCACCGCCGACGAGGACTGGCGCTGAGCTGACCGCCGGGTGCTCCGGAGCAGTCCGGACGCGCCGGTGAACCTGTCTGCCCGACCGGTCTCAGCGGCCGTCGTCGGTCGGACGCTGGGTTCGCCGCTCGGCTGGCGGGGTGGTTGGCGAGGCGGACGGCGCGGCGGACGGCACCGGCCCGGCAGGGATCGGCTCCTCGAACACCAGCAGCGTGTGCGTGTTCAGGATGCCCTTCATGCCCTGTATCTGGTCCAGGATCAGATGCCGCAGATCGGCGTTGTCCCGAGCGCGAACGAGCAGGACGAGGTCGAACTCTCCGCCGACCAGCCCGATGTGGTCGACGCCCCGAAGGGTACGGAGCTCCTCGCGGACCGAACGCCACTCCGCCTGCTTCAGGTTGACCGTGACATAGGCCGACGTGCCCAGGCCGGCCAGCACCGGATCTATGTCCGCGCGGTAGCCGCGGATGACTCCGTCGGCCTCGAGCCGCTGCACCCGCGCGTACGCGTTGGCCCGTGAGATGTGCAGCTTCTCGGCCAGCGATCGCATGGACATACGGCCGTCCTGGCGCAGCTCGTCGACGATGCGCCGGTCGACGTCGTCGAGACCCCCTGCCACTTGTCTCGCGGCCACGCCCTAACTCCCCTCTGAGTTGGACATTTGGATCCCATTACCCTCGTATGGCTGGACAGCCTCTCGGATCGTCGCCGTTGATGGAATCCGAATGAGACTTTGACCAGTATATCTATATGACGAGTGACGCAGATCGTTTGTTGCCGTCCCGGGAGCCAGTGATGCTTCTCGACCCCGACGGCCGTCCGACGGCGGCCGGCAAGGCCGCCCTACCCGCGGGCGAGGAGCTGCTCCGGGGTCTCGCGGGCATGGTCACCGCCCGCCGCTTCAACGAGCAGGCCTCCGCGCTCGTCCGGCAGGGGCGCCTGGCGGTCTACCCCTCCTCCTACGGGCAGGAGGCGTGCCAGGTCGCCGCGGCGCAGGTGCTCGCCGACGGCGACTGGCTGTTCCCGACCTACCGCGACACCGCGGCCGCCGTCGCGCGGGGTGTCGACCCGGTCGAGGTGCTCGGCCTGCTCAAGGGCGACTGGCACTCGGGGTACGACCCCTACGAGCGCCGTGTCGCACCCCTGACGACCCCGCTCGCCACGCAGCTCCCGCACGCCGTAGGGGTGGCGCACGCGGCGCGGCTGCGCGGGGAATCCACCGTGGTGCTGGCGATCTGCGGAGACGGCGGCACGAGCGAGGGCGACTTCCACGAGGCCCTGAACTTCGCTGCGGTCTTCCGGGCGCCGGTCGTGTTCTTCGTCCAGAACAACCAGTACGCGATCTCGGTGCCGCTGGCCCGGCAGTCGGCCGCGCCGTCGCTGGCCCACAAGGGTGTGGGCTACGGCATTCCCGGGGAGCAGGTGGACGGCAACGACCTCGCGGCCCTCCTGGACGTGCTGTCCAGGGCGGTCGAGCGTGCGCGTGCCGGTGCGGGGCCCCAGCTCGTCGAGGGCCGCACCTACCGGATGCAGGCCCACACCAACGCCGACGACGCGACGCGCTACCGGACCGACGACGAGGTCGCCGGATGGGCGGCCAAGGACCCGCTGGTGCGGCTGGAGACCTACCTCCGCGCCGAGGGAGTCCTGGACGACGCGCATGCCGCCGCGTTTGCCGAGGCCGCCGAACAGGTCGCGCGCCGCACGCGTGACGGGATCAACCAGGACGTCGAGCCGAACCCCGACGACCTGTTCGGCTACGTGTTCGCGCAGCCGACCCCTCAGCTCGTGGAGCAGCGCGCACTGGTCCGCGACGAGCTGAGCCGAGAGGAGGCGCGCTCATGACCAGCGTGACCAGCATGACCAGCGCCGCGGTGGAGCACGAGACGCTCAGCACCGCGCAGGCGATCAACCGAGCCCTGCGCGACGCGATGGCCGAGGACCCGACGGTGCTCGTGCTCGGAGAGGACGTCGGCGCGCTCGGCGGCGTCTTCCGGGTCACCGACGGCCTCACCGCTCAGTTCGGCGAGGACCGCTGCTTCGACACCCCGCTCGCCGAGGCCGGCATCGCCGGCTTCGCCGTCGGCCTCGCGATGAACGGCATGCGGCCCGTGATCGAGATGCAGTTCGACGCCTTCGCCTACCCCGCCTTCGAGCAGGTGGTCAGCCACATCGCCAAGATGCGGAACCGGACCCGCGGCCGCGTCGGGCTGCCTCTTGTCATCCGGGTCCCGTACGCCGGCGGGATCGGCGGGGTCGAGCACCACTGCGACTCGTCGGAGTCCTACTACGCCCACACTCCCGGCCTGCACGTCGTCGCGCCGTCGAACCCCTCGGACGCCTACTCGCTCCTGCGCGAGGCGATCGCCTCGCCGGACCCGGTGGTCTTCCTCGAGCCGAAGAAGCTCTACTGGGCGAAGGGCGATGTCGCGCTGGGCAACGCTCGTGAGCCGGGCATCGGCACGGCCGTCGTGCGCCGCCGGGGCAGCGACGCCACCCTCATCGCCTACGGCCCGTCCGTGCCGGTCGCGCTCGAGGCCGCCGAGGTGGCTGCGCGCGACGGGCGCAGCCTGCAGGTCGTCGACCTGCGGTCGATAGTGCCGTTCGACGACGCCACCGTCTGCGCCGCCGTGGAGTCGACGGGACGCGCCGTCGTCATCGCGGAGGCGGCGGGCTTCGCCAGCATCGCGTCCGAGATCGCGGCCCGGGTGAGCGAACGCTGCTTCCACTCGCTGTCGGCGCCGGTTCGGCGCGTCACCGGGTTCGACATCCCGTACCCGCCGCCGAAGCTCGAGCACATCCAGCTGCCGTCGGTCGACCGGATCCTCGACGCCGTCGACGACCTCCAGTGGGAGGACGCATGACCAGCCGGACGACGGGCCGTACGACCGAGCAGATCTTTCTTCTGCCCGACCTCGGCGAGGGCCTGACCGAGGCATCGGTCGTGCAGTGGCTGGTCGCCGAGGGCGACGTCGTCACCGTCGACCAGCCGGTGGTGGAGGTCGAGACGGCCAAGTCGGTGGTCGAGGTGCCGAGCCCGTTCGCCGGCCGGGTCGGCGTCCTGCACGCCGCCGAGGGGGAGACCGTCGAGGTGGGCACGCCGCTGATCACCATCGCCGTCGCCGACGCTGGCCGCGACGTCGCTACCGACGGGGGGTCCGCCGCCACTGTCGCCGACTCGGCTGCCGTCCCTGTCGTCGACTCGGTTGCCGACTCGGTTGCCGACTCCGCCGCGGACTCGGCCGCCGCCGAGGTCTACCGCGAGGAGGAGCAGGCAGGCTCCGGCAATGTGCTCATCGGGTACGGGACCTCCGCGCACCCGGGTTCAGGCCGCCGACGTCGGCCGCGCGGTGCCGGGGCGACGGCGCTCGCCGTCGCCGTGGCGGCGGACGGCCGCCCGGTGAAGGTGATATCGCCGATCGTCCGGCGGCTTGCCAGGGAGGCGGGGCTGGACCTGCGCGCGATCGCGCCTTCCGGGACCGGCGGGGTCGTCACCAGGTCCGACGTGCGGTCGGCGATCGAGCGCGCGCTTCCCGCTGCGCGCACATCCGGCTCTGCGTCCGCCGGCTCTGCGTCCGCCGGCTCTGCGACGGTCGAGTCTGCGACGGCTGAGTCTGCGACGGTCGAGTCTGCGACCGCCGGCTCTGCGACGGCCGAGTCTGCGACGGCCGAGTCTGCGACGGCCGAGTCTGTGACCGCCGGCTCTGCGACGGTCGAGTCTGCGACGGCTGTTGCTCCTGCCGTCGTCGTGCCGAGCGCTTCCGCCGTCGCGCCCGTCGCCGCCGCGCCGGGCCCCGCCGCGCCCGGCGAGCGGCGCATCCCGCTCAGCGGTTTCCAGAAGGCGGCAGGCAGGGTGCTGTCGCGGAGCCGCTCGGAGATCCCTGAGGCGACCGTCTGGGTCGACGTCGACGCGACGGCGCTCTGGGAACTACGCGAGGCGACCCGCACGCCGACCGACCCGGGGCCAGGACTGCTCGCCCACCTGGCCCGGTTCGTCGTCGCGGGCCTCAAGGACTATCCGGTGCTGAACGCGCGGCTCGACGCGGAGCGCGGCGAGATGGTCGTGCCAGACGTCATCAACCTCGGCATCGCCGTCCAGGGCGAGCTCGGGCTGGTGGTCCCGGCGGTGCTCGGGGCCGGCACGATGACCACCGCCGAGCTCGACGTGGCCCTCCGCGACCTTACCGCGCGCGCCCGCGTCGGCCGTGCGACGCCGGAGGAGCTCGCCGCGGGGACGTTCACGCTGAACAACTACGGCAGCCTCCGGGTCGACGGCAGCGCGGCAATCATCAACCACCCGCAGGTCGCGATCCTGGGCTTCGGCCGCATCATCGACCGGCCGTGGGTGGTCGACGGCGAGATCGTGGCGCGCAAGATCACGCAGATGTCCTTCGTGTTCGACCACCGGGTCTGCGACGGCGGGACGGCGGCGGGCTTCATGCGTTCCGTCGCCGACGCCATAGAGAACCCGCTGGCGGCGATCGTGCGCTACTGACGGCGTGCCTTTGAACCCTGGTGCTCAGCGGCGCGGTCCGCGTGGGTTGTTGACCTTGGTAGCGCCGTCGAGGACGGTCACGGCCAGCGCACCAGGTCGGTCTTCTCTATGCCCTCAGCGCGGACGTGCTTCTGACCGTTGAGGCTTCCAGGGCGGGCCCAGAGGCAGTCACAGGAGACCGTGAAGAGTTATCCACAGATTTCAGATCGTACTCGCAGACCATACGAATGTTCGAGACAATGGTGTCATTGAACAACGACGAGGCCAGCAGGCAAC
>NZ_QBUG01000006.1 GCF_003058225.1 Promicromonospora sp. AC04 | reverse complement strand
GTGGTCGTCTCCCCGGTACGAACATCGATCAGCCACGCCAACGCATCCTGACGGGTCTCACTGGTCGGTGCGACCTCCGTCATCACCCGAGCGTGGTCCGCACCCAGCGTCCCCGCGACCAGGCGTTCCCGGGTGACCGGGAGCGCGGTGGTCAGGCGGCGCGCGATCGTCATGTCCTTCCTCGCGGTCGAGGACGACACACCCTCACGTACCCGCAGCCAGGTCGTGAACGCCCGCGCCATCCCACCCGACCGCCACGACCCCTCAGCCTCGATCCGAGGCAGGAGGGTGAACCGCACCCCGTCCAACCGGCCCGTCACCCGACGAATCCGCGTATGCGCCTGCGTCAACCGCGTGATGCTCGGCGCGTCCCACCCGTCCAACACCTCCGCACCGGTCAGACCAGCGAGGTCACCGACCGCCGCCTCGATCCGGGCCAACGCCTCCTCGACCGAGTCCGCGGGCGGCAGACCACCGGGCATGTTGTTCGTCGACTGCACCACCGGCCACCACCACCCCCCACCCCGTCGTCGTCCGCTTGATCTCTTGTTGTTCGCTGACACCATTGTCTCGAACATTCGTATGGCATGCGAGTACGATCTGAAATCTGTGGATAACTCTTCACGACCCTCATCGAGATGCCTACGGGGCCCTCCGGAAGTCCCGCTGGTAAGGGCGTCCGCACTGAGGACTTGGAGAGGATCGACCAGGTGCGATCGCCGCGCTTCCTGGGGGTACGCGCGCAGTCCGCTCACGAGCCAGAACACGTCCGCCGTCGAACTTCGCGAGACGTGGGCGCGGGAAGACTGGCGCCGTGGAGCTCGCGGCGGTCCGGCCAAGCTGACGAAGCCAACCGAGGACGGTGCTGTGTGCGTGGACGCGCAGGGCCGGATGGCGCAGGATGGTGGGCCGAGGTCCGCCGACGGGTGAAACGACCGGCCGCCCGGCGGCACACGCACTAGCCTGATCCGCAGGGCCGCCCGCTTCCTCGTAGTGGTTCCTCTTGGCGGCCCGCCCGTGGAGATCCTCCCGTGGAGGTCCGTCGTGGCGACAGGAGAAGTGATGGCGAACCTGACGGTCATCGAGCGATCGCCCGACCCCGAGACGCACGACCCGGGGCGCGGGTGGCCGTCCATCGCGGAGTGGATCCGCACGCTGGGCCAGAGCCGCCTGGGCGCGCTCCTGCTGCTGCTCGGGACGGTCGCGGCGATCGTCTGGGCCAATGCCTCGTTCGCCTCGTACACCGAGTTCTGGGACACGCACCTCAACCTGGGCGTGGGCGACTTCCAGGTCGAGTTCACGCTGCACGCCCTGGTCAACGACGCGCTGATGGCGTTGTTCTTCTTCACCGTGGGCCTGGAGGTGCGGCGGGAGTTCGCGATCGGCGAGCTCACCAGCTGGTCCCGGGCCGTGGTCCCGGTGGTGGCCGCCGTCGCGGGGCTCGTCGTCCCCGCCGTCCTCTACGTGCTCATCAGCCAGGGGTCGGGCTGGGAGCAGGCGTGGGGAGTCGTCATCTCGACGGACACGGCGTTCGTCGTCGGCGCGCTCGCGCTCCTCGGCCCGCGGGCGCCCGGCAGGCTCCGCGTCTTCCTCCTGGCTCTCGCTGTGGTCGACGACATCGGCGCCCTGACGATCATCGCGCTTGTCTACACCGAGAGCTTCGATCCGCTCCCGCTGCTGGTCGCGGCGGTGGGCCTGGCCGGCGTCTACCTCACGCGGTACGTGCCGAGCGGGCGCGGGCCGATCTACGCCACGCTCTCGATCATCGTCTGGCTCGCGTTCCTGGCGTCGGGCGTGCACCCGACGCTGGCCGGCGTCGCCATCGCGCTCCTGGTGCCGGTGTACCGGCCCAGCCGACGCGACGTCGAGCACGCCCTGACCCTCGCGCGCACGTTCCGGCAGTCGCCGAACAGCGACTACGCACGGGCCGCGGCGAACAGCCTGCGCGAGTCCATCTCGATCAACGAGCGGCTGCAGTCCGCCTACGCCCCGTACGTGGCCTACGTGATCCTGCCCCTCTTCGCGCTCGCGAACGCGGGCGTCCAGATCAATCCCGAGATCCTGGCGGCTGCGTCGGGCTCGGCAGTGACCTGGGGGATCGTGGTGGGTCTTGTCGTCGGGAAGTTCGTCGGCGTGCTGGGATCGGGTGCCGTCATGCGGGTCCTGCGGATCGGGGACCTGGGGCCGGGGCTAACGCTTGACCGGCTCGCCGGAGGCGGCGCGCTGTGCGGCATCGGCTTCACGATCTCCCTGTTCATCGTCGACCTCGCGATCGACGACCCGGCGATCCAGAACCAGGCCCGCGTGGGCGTGCTCTCCGCATCGGTCGTCGCGTTCCTGCTCGCCGCCGTGATCTTCAAGGTCGCGGACCGCGTGCACCCGGCGAAGGAGGCCGGGGCCACGCTGCTCCGGCCGGTCGACCCCGCGCGGGACCACGTGTACGGCCCGGCCGACGCGCCGTTCACGCTGGTCGAGTACGGCGACTTCCAGTGCGGGTTCTGCTCGAAGGCGTCGGGCGCGATCCAGGAGGTGCACCGCGAGCTCGGCGACCGGCTCCGGTACGTCTGGCGGCACGCGCCGCTCGACCGGTACCACCCGAACGCCGTCGCGGCGGCCGAGGCGTCGGAGGCCGCCGCGTTGCAGGGCAAGTTCTTCGACATGGAGCGGAGCCTGCTGCTCGACCAGGAGAACCAGCTCCCCTCGGACATCGTCCGGCGGGCGGAGGAGCTCGGGCTCGACGTCGAGCGGTTCGAGCGGGACCTTGTGTCCCCGGAGGTGGCCGGGCGCGTCCGGGACGACGTGCTCGACGCCGAGGCGATGGAGATCACCGCCGTCCCGACGTTCTTCGTGAACGGGCGCAGGCACACCGGGCCGTACGACGCGCAGTCGCTGATCCGCGCCCTGGAGAGCACGACGGCGGTGCGGGCGACCTAGCCTGACCGCCCGAGCCCGGCGTCGCGCGCGAGCACGATCGCCTGGCCGCGCTCGGACAGGTTCAGCTTCGCCAGGATCATGGAGACGTTGTTGGCCACCGTCTTGGGCGAGAGGAACAACGCGTGGCCGATCTCGACGTTCGTGAGGCCGGCGGCGAGCTTGTCGAGGATCAGCCGCTCGCGCTCCGTGAGCTCGGGGAACGACGCCGCGGAGCTGGCGGGGCCGCCCGCGAACAAGGTTCGCAGGCGCTGCGCGAGGGCAGCGCCGAACACGGCCTGGCCGGCCGCGGCGGAGTGCACGGCCGCAAGGATGTCCTCCCCGTCGGCGCCCTTGAGGAGGTAGCCGACGGCGCCGGCGGCTATCGCCGCATGGACCGTGCCGTCGTCCTCGAACATCGTCAGCACCAGTACCGCGGTGCCGGGCCGCGCCGCGAGGATCTGCCGGGTGGCCTCGAGGCCCGACAGCTCCGGCAGCTGCAGATCCATCACCACGACATCGGGCTCGGTATCGACGACGAGCTCCACCGCGGCCCGGCCGTCGGCGGCCTGCCCGACGACGGCGACGCCCGCGTCCGAGGCGAGGACGGCCTCGAGCCCCTGCCGGACGAGCTGGTGGTCGTCGACGATGACGACGCGAATGGTTTCCTCGGCCGTCATGCCTTCGTCTCCGCGCGCGGTGGCCCTGCTTGCGGTGGCTCTGTTCGGGGTGGCTCTGCTCGCGGCGCCGCCGCCAGCGGGAACACGGCCCGGAGACGGCCGCCCGCTTCGGTGGGTCCGATCTCCAGCGTCCCGCCGAGCTCGGACACCCGCTCGCGCATCGCGACGGTGCCGACGCCTGGCGCCCACGGCAGGCCGGACGGGCCGTCGTCCACGACCTCCACGACGGCGTTCCCGTCGGCGACGTCGAGCCGGATCCGGCAGGCGCGCGCCCCGGCGTGGCGGACCACGTTGGTCACGCCCTCGACAGCGATGCGGAACAAGGCGACCTCCACCGCGGCGGGCAGCGGCGGCAGGTCGTGGTCGCTCTCGACCGCGACGTCGACGGTGCTGCCGTCCGCCATCCGGCGCACGTGCGCGGTGATCGCCCCGACCACACCGAGGTCGTCCAGCGCGGGCGGGCGGAGGGAGTAGACGACCGTGCGCAGGTCGGCGATGGCCTGGCTGGAGGCGTCCTTGGCGCGGGCGAGGAGCGCGAGCGGATCGCCGTCGCCGGCCGTCAGCCGGGTTCGCAGGGCGTCGAGGTTGAGCCCGATGCCGGTCAGGAGCGGGCCCAGGCCGTCGTGGAGGTCGCGGCGCAGCTTGCGCCGCTCCTCCTCGCGCGCCTCGACAAGGCGTTGCCGGGAAGCCACCAGGTCGACCGTGAGCGCCTCTGCGTGCACGGCGGCACCCGCCTGCCGCGCCAGGTCGGCCAGCACGGCGCGGTCGCGCGCGTCCAGCGTGGACTCCCCGGCGCGCGGTGCGGCCACGAGGATGCCGACGGGCGTGCCCTGGGACATGAGCGGCCAGCGGCCGAGCTCGGTGTCTGCGCCCGCGTCGGCGTCCACGTCCGCGTCTGCGTCCACGTCCGCGTCCGCGTCCGCGTCTGCGTCTGCGTCTGCGTCTGCGCCCGCGTTCGTGCCCCCGCCCGCGTCCGCGTTCACGTCCGTGCCCGCGTCCGTGCCCGCGTCCGTGCCCGCGTCCCCGATCACGTCCCCGATCACGTCCGCGGGCTTCCGTTTGCCGTGCTGGGCCAGCACCGAGCCGTCCCCCGGCCGCTCGATCGCGACATAGGGCAGCCGGAGCGAGTCCGCGACCGCGGTGACCACGGTCTTCAGGACCTCGCCCGGCGCGGCGACGGCGTCGAGGCGCCGACTGAGGTCGCGCAAGGCGCGGTGCGGATCGCTGCGGTGGCCGTAGAAGAACTCGTCGACCAGGTGCTGGCTGCGGCGCAGCGCCGGCCCGAAGACGAGCGCCGCGACCACGGCGGCGGTCACCAGCCCGACCCGCTCACCCTGGAGCGCCGTGACACCGGCCGCCGACGCGGCGAAGATGCCGGCGACCAGGACCGTCACGAGCAGGTAGGCCGCAGACCTCCGGATGACGTTGTCGATGGCCCACAGCCGGTAGCGCAGGATCGGGATGACCAGCGTGACGGTGAACAGGAGCCCGTCCGCCAGGTTCACCGCGAGGGGCAGCGTCTCGGTGGCGGCGAGGGGGAACAGGGCGAGCGAGAGCACCACGCCGTACGCACGCCACCGGAGCTGGTCGCGTTCGACGCCGGTGGCCTTCCAGGCCAGGCGGACGATCCGGAGCCCGGCGACGATCCCCACCAGGATCACGAGCGGGATGGCCGCGGTGAGCAGCATCGCGGCCTCCCCGACGACGGTCCCGCTCGTCAGCGGGTTGCCGATGGTCGTCGTCGTGCCGTCGACGCGGTCGAGGTCGAGCGACCAGTCGCCGAGCAGCCCCCCGGCCAGGCCGAGCGCGATCCCCGCGACGAGCAGCCGGTTCAGCACCCGGCCGAACCGCGACGTGACCCGGCCGCTCGGGAACCTGACGTTCACCAGGCCCTGGACCGCTACCGGCAGGAACTGCACGGTGGCCAGCAGGCAGCCGTACTCGAGCAGCGGGCTGTCCGCCCCGCGGCTGAGGGCGGCGTACGACTGCGAGGCGACCGCCAGCCCGACCGCGACGACCGCGGCGCAGCCCGAGAGCAGCCAGCCGAACGGGAGATCGGGACGGCGCGCGACGAGGAACGCGCCGACGAGCGCGTACGGCACGACGTAGGCGAGCGTCGTCGCGATCTCGGCCACCTGGTCGCGGGGGGCGGCGTCCGACGTCGCGAGCGCGGCAACCGTGACGCCCACCCCGACGACGGCGACGGCCAGCAGCAGGCCCGCCGCCGGCACCGGATGGGTGCGCGGTGACCAGGTGCGCTCGCTCAGGGTGCCGGTCACGATGCCTCAACCCTGACCGGTCACGGGTGTACCCGCAATGGAGCGGGGTTCCCGGGTATCGGGAGGTTGTCCCGGGGACGCGGGAACCTCCGGTGAGCCTTGACCCTGTCCGCGGGAACGGCCGGCGCCCGACGATCAGGTCGTCAGTGCTCGCCCGTCCAGATCAGTGCTCGCCCGTCCAAGGAGGACCCCATGATTCCCACCACCGAGCCCCCGCTCCCCACCGGCCCCGCGCCCGCCGTCGGCCCCGTGCGGGCCAGGCCGTTGCGTGACACCCGCGGCTTCTGGCGCATCCTGCTCGCGATCATCCTGCCGCTGCCGATGCTCGCCAAGGGCGTCTACTACCTGCTGACCCCCGCGGCGGGCGACCTCAGCTTCGAGGAGTCCGTGACCGAGCTCGCCGCCCACACCGAGCTCCTGGAGACCCTGAAGTGGCTGGACGCGGTGTTCGTGGTCACGCTCATCCCCGCCACCATCGCGGTCGCCTGGGTCGCCCGGCGCGGCGCCCCGCGGCTGACCGCTGTCGGCGCCGCCGTCGCCCTGTCCGGCTTCCTGGTCGGCATCGCACTGCTCGGCGGGGTGGAGACCCCGGCCCTGGTCACCGTCCAGCACGACCTCGACGTGACCTCGATGGCCGCCCTGGACGACGCGCTGCACCAGGAGCCCCTGCTCGGCGTCGCCTCGCTGATGTTCGTCGTCGGCATCGTCTTCGGGCTGGGGCTGCTCGGCGTCGCGTTGCAGCGGGGCCGGTACGTCCCTGCCTGGGTGGGGATCGCCGTCCTGGTCGGCGGTGTCACGCATCCCTTCATTCCCCACCACGTTGGCCAGGGCATCGGCCTACTCGTCGCCGCGGCCGGGTTCACCGGCGTCGGCGTCGCCCTCCTGCGGATGACCAACGACGAGTTCGACCTGCCCGCCGCCAGACGAGTCGAGTGAGTCGCGTGACCGGCCCCTTGGTCGTGGGCGCCACCGTCGCGCCTACGCGTCCGTCACAGGTGCGACGGACACGCAGGCGCGACGGTGGCGCCCACGACCAAGGGACGGGCTCCGGGTCAGCCCTTGACCGAGCCCGACATCAGGCCGCCCACGAAGTACTTGCCGAGGATGATGTACACGATCAGCGTCGGCAGCGACGCGAACAAGGCACCCGCCATGGAGACGCCGTAGTTCTGCAGCAGCGCGCCGTTGGCGAGGTTGTTCAGCGCCACGGTGACGGGGCCGTTCTGGGACGACGAGAAGAACACGGCGAACAGGAAGTCGTTCCAGGCCGAGGTGAACTGCCAGATGAGCACCACGACGAAGCTCGGGATCGAGAGCGGCAGCACGATCGACCAGTAGGTCCGCAGCATGCCCGCGCCGTCGACGCGCCCGGCCTCGATCAGCTCGTGCGGCACCGTCGTGTAGTAGTTGCGGAAGATCAGCGTCGTGATCGGTATGCCGTAGACCACGTGCAGCAGGATCAGCGTCGGCACGCCGCTCGGCAGGCCCAGGTTCAGGACGAGCTGGGTGAGCGGGATCATCACTGCCTGGTAGGGGATGAACATCCCGAACAGGATCACGGTGAAGACGATGTCCGCGCCGCGGAAGCTCCACCGGGCCAGCACGAACCCGTTCAGCGACCCGAGGAACGCCGAGATGATCGAGCTGGGCACCACCACCGCGATGGTGCGCAGGATCGAGGGCGACAGGGCGGTCCACGCCGTCTGCCAGTTCTCGAGGGTCCAGAGCTGGGGCAGGGCCCAGGCGCGGCTCGGGTCGGCGTCGCCAGTGCCCTTGAAGCTGGTCACCAGCAGCACGTACACCGGGATCAGGACGACGATCAGGAAGAAGATCAGCGCCAGGTACTTCAGGGTGCGGGCCATGGAGTACCGGCCCGTCCGCAGGGTCGGCGGGACGGCCGCCGGGCGGTGCGCGGTGAGCTGTTCGGCGGCGGCGGTCATTGCTTCTCCTCGCGGTTCGTGCGGATCAGGTACGGCACGATGACGATCGCGACGATGATCAGCAGGATCGAGCCGACGGCGGCGGCGTTCGCGTAGTCGAAGCTCGACTTGAACACGAACATGTCGACGGCCGGAACCTTGGTCTGGTAGTTCGCCGGCTTGGAGATCGACATGATGAGGTCGAACGCCTTGAGCGACATGTGGCCGATGATGATCAGCGCGGAGAGCGCGACCGGCGACAGCTGCGGGAACAGGACGTGCCGGTACAGCTTCCACTCGGAGGCGCCGTCCATCCGGGCGGCCTCGCGCAGCTCGTCGGGGATGCCGCGGAACCCGGCGAGGAACAGCGCCATCACGTAGCCGGAGAGCTGCCAGATCGCGGGGATGGCGATGGCGATGATGCCGAAGGTGACGTTGTTCCACCAGTTGTTCTGCAGGGCGTCGAGCCCGACCATCTGGAACAGCCGGTTGAGGCCGGACGCCTGCTCGTCCTGGTTGGAGTTGAGCAGCCAGCGCCACACCACACCCGAGGCGACGAACGAGACCGCCATCGGGAAGAGGTAGACCGAGCGGAAGATCCCCTCGCCCTTCATGGGCTTCTCGAGCATCCAGGCCCACAGGAAGCCCATGACCATGGTCCCGGCGAGGAACACGACCGTGTACAGGACGAGGTTCATCAGCGAGTGCTGGAAGTCCTCGCTCGCCAGCAGGTCGATGTAGTTCGTGAACCACACGACGACGGCCGGCTTCTGTCCGGTGGCCTGCGCGGCCGTGTGGTTGTCCGTCAGGGACGTGGTGAAGTTGGCGACGATCAGCCCGTAGACGAAGACGCCGACGAGGATCAGGGACGGGGCGAGCATCAGGAGCGGTGGTCCGACTCGCCGCAGTTTCTTGAGCATGTGGGTACCTCAGGTGGGCCGGTGGCCGGCTTGTGGTGGGCAGGCGGTGGGCGCAGCCGCGCGCCGTCGGGGTTGGCCCGACGGCGCGCGACGTACGGCGGTGTGCGTCACGCCGGAGCGGTCGGCACGGGTGGTCAGCCCTGCGCGGCAGCAGCCAGCTCGGACTGGAACCCGGCGAGGTCGGACGCGCCGGTGGTGAACTTGCTCGTGGCGTCCGAGATGGCGTTCAGCGTGGCGACCGGGGTCGCCGCACCGTGCGCCAGCGAGGACACGATCGTGTCGTTCGCGAACGAGTCGATGGCGGTCTGCTGGTACTCCGAGAAGTCAGCAGGGTCGGCGTCGGTCCGGGCCGGGATGGAGCCCTTCGCCTTGTTGAACGCGACCTGGCCCTCCAGCGAGCCGACGGTCTCCAGCCATGCCTTCGCGCCGTCGGGGTCGGGGGCGCCTACCGGCAGGGTGAACGAGTCGGCCAGGAAGTCGAACGTCCCGTCGGTGCCCGCAACCGGGGCCGCCGTGAAGTCCGTGCCGAGCACCTTGTCCTGCTCCTCGAACGCCGCGACAGCCCAGTCGCCCATGACGTTGAAGGCCGCGCCGCCGTCGATGACCATCTGGGTCGCCTCGGGCCAGTCGAGACCGTCGCGGTCCTCGTTGGTGTAGCCGATGAGCGTCTCGAAGTTCTCGAGCGCGCTCGTGACCTCCGCGCTCTCCCAGTCGGTGGTGCCGTCCCACAGGCCGCTGTACGCGTCCGCGCCCAGGCTGGCGAGCAGCACCGTCTCGAGCAGGTGGACCTGCGTCCAGGTGGTGCCGACGGACAGCGCCGTGACGCCGGCCTTGTCGAGCTTGTCGAGGTCGGCCATCCACGCGTCGAGGTCCGCGTACTCGGCCTCGGGGTCGATGCCGTTGTCCTCGAGCACCGTCGGGTTGGCCCAGACGACGTTCGCGCGGTGGATGTTCGACGGGATCGAGTAGATCGCGCCGTCCTCGGTGGAGAGCCGGTCGACCAGGTCGGCCGGGAAGACGTCCGTCAGGCCGAACTCGTCGTAGAGGTCGGAGACGTCCTCGATCTGTGCGGCGTCGATATAGTCCTGCAGCTCGAGGCCGGCGTGGGCCTGGAACGTGTCCGGCGGGTCCTGCGCCTGCAGACGGGTCTGCAGCAGGTCCTTGGCAGCGGAGCCCGCGCCACCGGCGACGGCGCCGTTGACGAACTCGATGTCGGGGTGCTGCTCGTCGAACACGCCGACCATCGCGTCGAGACCGGCCTTCTCGGAACCCGCGGCCCACCAGGTGAACACCTCGACCTGCTCGCCGCCGCCCTCGCCGCCGTCGTCACCGCTCGTGTCGCCGCCGCCGCACGCGGCAAGCGTGAGACCGAGCACAGCGGCTGTCGCCACCGTCGCGGTCATCCTCCGGTTCACTCGCATCTGGGGTCCCTCAACCTTCCTCGGTCGCTGGAGCACCGACCCGGGAAGTCGTCGTACGCGGCGAAGGCTAAGTCTCTTCGCGCTCAGGACGACGTCGTTCCTGTGACCGGCCGGGCGCGCCTGTACGCCCGTGAACCCGGGTCCTATCGAACGGCCCGAGGTCCTTGGTGTCAAGAAATGAACGCAAGCGTCGCTCGATCGTGACCTGAACGTTCAGTTTGTGTATCCAAACCCGTCATTCCAGGCCGGAGCACGCCGGAAGGCGGTTACCCTGGGCGCTGTGCGCGCGGATCGGGTAACACCGGGTTCGCAGACCTCACTGCGTGAGGCCAACCGAGCCCGGATCGTGAGCGCCGTCCAGCAGCGTGGGTCGCTCACGCAGATCGAGCTGGCCGGCGTCACAGGGCTGTCCCCGGCCACCATCTCGAACATCGTCAAGGAGCTCACTGTCGCGGGCGTGCTGCACACCGCACAGTCCACGCGCAACGGCCGCCGGGCGCTGCAGGTCACCCTCGCGCGCAACCTCGGCGTGGTCGCGGGCATCCGGTTCGGCATGCGCTCGCTCAGCGTCGCGCTCGCCGACGCGTCGATGCGGGTCCTGGCCGAGCAGCACATGCCGCTCGCCCCCGACCACCGGGCCGACGCCGGCCTGCAGCGCACGGCGATGCTGGTCAGGGAGATGATGGAGTCGGTGGACGCCGACCCGTCCGAGCTGCTCGCCGTCGGCGTCGGGGTGCCTGCACCCGTCGACATCCGCACCGGTCAGGTCGTCACCGTCGGGATGATGCGCGGCTGGGACGGCGTGCACGTCGACGAGATCCTCGGGGCCGAGCTCGACGTCCCCGTGACCGCGGACAACGACTCGACGCTCGCCGCGATCGCGGAGGCCCGGTTCGGCGCGGGCGCAGGCCACGACTCGGTCGCCTACATCCGCGTCTCCCACGGTGTGGGCGGCGGGCTCGTCCTCGGCGGCCGGGCCGTGCACGGCCGGTCCGGGGTGGCCGGCGAGATCGGGCACGTGTCCGTCGACGAGTACGGTCCCGTCTGCCGCTGCGGCAACCGCGGCTGCCTGGAGATGCTGGTCGGCGCGTCCAGCCTGCTCGCCATGCTCCCGCCCGAGGCGGGGCACCTCACCCTCGCGGACCTGGTGGCCCGGGCGCGCGACGGCGACGCCGGGTCCCGCCGCGTCGTGTTCGACGCCGGACGGCACCTCGGCGTGGCGCTGGCCAACCTGTGCAACCTCGTCGACCCCGACGTCGTTGTGATCGGCGGTCAGCTCGCCGAGGCCGGGGACCTGCTCCTCGAACCGCTGCGCACCTCGCTCGGCCAGCGCATCGTCGCGACGTCGCGCGGTCCGGTCGACGTGGTGCCCTCCGCCCTGGGAGCCGACGCCGGCGTCCGCGGCGCCCTGGCCGCGGCCCTGGACCAGGCGCGGATGTTCGGCTCCCTGGGAGTGGGCTCATGACCACACGTGCTCGATGGCGGGGGAGGCGGGCGGTGGCGGCAGCCGGGCTCGCGCTCGTGCTCGGGCTCGCCGCCTGCAGCCCCGTGGACCCGGACGGGCCGGCGGGGGCTGAGGGGGCCGCCCACGAGGGGACGATAGGGCTGCTGCTGCCCGAGGCGCAGACCGCGCGCTACGAGGCGTCGGACCGCCCCACGTTCGTGTCCGTCGTGGACCGCCGGTGCCCGGGCTGCACCGTGCTGTACGCCAACGCGGGGCAGGACGCCGCCGCCCAGCTCCAGCAGGCGGAGTCGATGCTCGCCCAGGGCGCCGACGTCCTGGTGCTCGACGCCGTCGACACCATCGCCGCCGCCGGGATCGTCGTGCAGGCCGAGCGGCTGGGAGCCAAGGTGATCGCCTACGATCGGTTCTTGGAGGGTGCGGACTACTACGTCTCGTACGACTTCGAGTTCATCGGCTTCCTCCTGGGCTCCGCCCTGGTCGGCGCCGTCATGGAAAGAGCAGAAGAAAGTGCCGACGGCGGGCGACCCGGGGTACTGCTGGTGCACGGTTCCGCGACCGAGCCCAACGCGCTCGCGATCGCGGCCGGCACCCGCCGCGCCCTCGAGGGAGAGGACATCGACGTGCTCGCCGAGTACTACACACCCGACTGGAGCCCGGACAAGGCGACCGAGTGGGTCGAGGCCATGCTCACCCGGTTCCCGGGGCAGGTCGACGGCATGCTCGCCGCCAACGACGGCATAGCAGGCGGTGCGATCGCCGCGGCGAAGGCCGCGGGCCTCGACCCCGTGCCGATCACCACCGGCCAGGACGGCGAGCTCTCCGCGGTACAGCGGATCCTCGCGGGCGACCAGTACATGACCGTCTACAAGGCGACCGACCAGCAGGCCCAGACGGCCGCGGAGCTCGCCGTGCGCGTCCTGCGCGGCGAGGAGCCGCGCACCACCGCCGTCATCGGCGGCGTCCCCACCCAGCTCCTGGCGCCGCGCGCCGTGGGCGCCGCCGACGTCGAGCACGTGATCGTGGACGGGCGCGTGTACTCCACGGACGAGATCTGCGTGCCCGCCTACGAGGCCGCGTGCGAGCGCGCGGGGCTGATCGGGCCGGACGCCGACGCCGCGCCGGGCAACTTGTCCGGCAACCTGTCCGGCAACTTGTCCGGCAACCTGTCCGGCGCCGCGCCCGCGACCCTGGGGGAGGCGGTTCGATGAGCGACCCGGTGCTGTCCCTGCGGGGTGTCTCCAAGCGGTTCGGCGGCGTGCGCGCCCTGGTCGACGTGGACGCCGACGTGCACGAGCACGAGGTGCTCGCCGTCGTCGGCGACAACGGGGCGGGCAAGTCCACGCTCGCGGGCGTCCTTGCCGGAGCCCATCGGCCCGACGCCGGCCAGGTCCTGCTCGACGGGCGCCCCGTGGTGCTGGACTCGCCCGCCGCGGCGCGGGCCCTCGGTATCGCCGCCGTGTTCCAGGAGCTGGCGCTCGTGGACGACCTGGACGTCGTCGAGAACCTGTTCCTCGGGCACGAGACGGTGCGCGGGCCACTGCTCGACGAGGTGGCCATGGAGCGCGAGGCGTGGCGCCTGCTCGACCAGCTCGCGGCCAGCGTGCCCACCGTGCGCGACCCGGTCCGCACCCTGTCCGGCGGGCAGCGCCAGGTCGTCGCCGTGGCCCGGGCGCTGCTCGGCTCGCCGCGCGTGGTGATCCTCGACGAGCCGACGGCGTCCCTCGGCGTGCGCCAGACCGCCGAGGTGCTCAACCTCATCGTCCGGCTGCGCGAGCGCGGGCACGCCGTCGTCCTGGTCAGCCACCAGGCCGGCGACCTGCAGGCCGTCGCCGACCGCATCCTCGTGCTGCGGCTCGGCCGCGTGCACGACGTGTTCGACGGCGACGCGTCCTACGAGGACCTGCTCGCCGCCATGACGGGCGCCGTGCGGCCGGGGGCCAAGCCCGCCGGCGCGCAGAAGTCCGGCGGGCAACAGCCCGGCACGCAGCAGCCCGGCACCGAGCGGCCCAGCGGTCAGCCCGGCCCGACCCGGGCGGTGCGCCGATGACCGCCCCGGCGAACGCACAGGCCGGCGCCCCCGGCGCCGGGCTCTCGGGCGCGGGCCTGCCCGGCGCCGTCTGGCAGCGGGTGCGCGGCGGCAACAGCCTGCTCCCGATCGTCGTCGCGCTCGTCGGCATCTGGATCGTGCTCGGCGCGGTCAACCCCGCGTTCCTGGCCCCCGAGAACCTCGTCAACCTCACGCTGCAGAGCGCGCCCGTCGGCGTCATCGCGCTCGGCGTGGTGCTGGTGCTCCTGGTCGGCCAGATCGACCTCTCCGTGGGATCGGTCAGCGGGCTCGCGGCCGCCGTCGTCGCCGTCGGCTCGGTGACCCTCGGGTGGCCGGTGGCGCTGGCGATCCTCGCCGCGCTGGCCTGCGGGGTGGTGGTCGGGCTGGGGTACGGCGCGCTCTCGACGCGGCTCGGGCTGCCCAGCTTCGTGTTCACCCTGGCCGGGCTGCTGTTCCTGGCGGGAGTGCAGCTGCGCGTGCTCGGCCCGCTGGGGTCGATCAACCTGCCGTTCGAGTCCTGGTTCGTGCTCTCGGTCCAGCAGGGCTTCCTGCCGACGGGCGTCGCCTGGGCGCTGGTCGCCGTCGTCGTGGTCGCCACCGCGGCCGTGCGGGTGGCGGCCCGGGCCCGACGCCGTCGGGCGGACCTCGCCTCCGCGAGCGTGCCGCAGATCGTGGTGCGGACGCTCGTCCTGGCCGCGGTGCTGTCCGCGATAGTGGCCTACCTGGGCACGGCGCGCGGGATCGGGTACTCGGTGGTGCTCTTCGCGCTGCTCGTCGTGGTCACGGACGTGCTGCTGCGCCGCACGCGGTGGGGGCGGTCGGTGCGCGCCGTGGGCGGCGACCGGCGGGCGGCGATGCTCGCCGGGGTGCCCGTGCAGCGCACGGTGGTGCTCTGCTTCGTCGCGTGCTCGACCCTGGCCGCGCTCGGCGGCGTGCTCGCGGCGGGTCGGCTCGGCGCCGCGAACCAGGGGACCGGCGGAGCCGACACCTACCTCGTGGCGATCGCCGCGGCCGTCATCGGCGGAACCAGCCTGTTCGGCGGCCGCGGCAGCGCGTGGTCGGCGGTGCTCGGGGTGCTGGTCATCCAGTCCATCGCCAACGGGCTCACGCTGATGAACGTGGACCAGGCGGCGCGGTACATGGTGACCGGGGCGGTCCTGCTGCTGGCCATCATCATCGACATGCTGGTGCGCAAGCGAAGGGAGGCCTGACGTGATGCGTCGTCCGACGCTGGCGGTGGTCGCCCAGGCCGCCGGGGTGAGCCTGAAGACGGCGTCCCGGGTGCTCAACGGTGAGCCCAACGTGGCGACGGCCACCCGCGAGCGGGTGCAGGACGCGGCCGCCTCGCTCGGCTTCCGGCGCAACGCGGTGGCGGCCGACCTCGCGCGGGGCGGCTTCTCCAGGCTGGTCGGGTTCATCACGGGCGACCTGGCCAACCAGTTCTACTCCGCGCTGGCCAGCGGCATCGAGCGGGAGCTGCGGGAGCACGGGCTGCAGCTGCTGACGGCGTCGTCCGACGAGGACCCCGAGCGCGAGGGGTCGCTCACGGGCGAGCTGCTCGAGCGCCGGGTCGGCGCCCTGATCGTCACCCCGGCCGGGGCGGACCACTCGGCGCTGCGGGGCGAGATCGCCGCCGGGCTGCCGGTGGTCGTCGTGGACCGCCCGGCGGCCGGGATGGACGTCGACACGGTGGTCATCGACAACCGCGGCGGCACGCGGGCCGCCACCCGGCACCTGCTCGCCCACGGGCACCGCCGCATCGCGTTCGTCGGCGACGAGCCCCACCTGTGGACCTACCAGGAGCGCAGCGACGAGTTCCTTGCCACCATGCGCGACGCCGGTGTGTCCGACGCGCAGCGGCTGGTCCGGTCCGGCGCCCACTCGGCCGCCGCCGCCCGGGACCTGATGGTCGAGCTGCTCGCGGTGCCGGATCCCCCCACGGCGGTGCTGGCCGCGAACAACCGGGCAACTGTCGGCACGCTCCAGGCGCTGCGGGACGCTCCGGGCGGCGCGGGGGGCGCGGGGGGCGCGGGGGGCCGTAACGACATCGCCGTGGTGGGCTTCGACGACTTCGAGCTGGCCGACCTGCTGGGCATCACGGTGGTGGCCTACGACGCCGTCGAGATGGGCCGGCGTGCCGCCGAGCTGGCCGTCGCGCGGTCCGCGGACCCTGACCGGACCGTTGAGCTCGTGGTCGTGCCGACCCGGGTGGTCACCCGGGGCAGCGGGGAGCGCAGACCCCGTTGACACCGGGCCTGGCCTGGACCTACGTTCCCCACTGACAGCGTTGTCAGCCGACGAGGGAGACCACCATGTCCAGAGTCACCGGCATAGGCACCGGCATAGGCACCGGCACAGGCAGCGGCCGAGCCAGATCCCGGCAGGCGGCCGCCGCTCTCTCCGGGGCTCTCGCCCTGCTGCTCGCGATGCCGTCCGGCGTCGCGCTCGCGGCACCGGCCGAGACGGCGCCCGCGGGGACCGCTCCCGCCGAGGCCGCGCCCGCCGCGACGGCGTCGGGCGGAGCCGCCAGGGGCGACTTCGCCACCTCGTTCGAGGCCGACGACCCGGCGCCGCTGGAGTCCACGCCCGCCGAGCGTGACGGCGCGCCGTGGCAGGAGAACGTCGGCGAGTTCGTCGTCGGGCTGCCGGGCAGCGTGCTGGACCGGGTCGGTGAGGTGGCGGCGAGCGGGGAGAACCTGCCGAACGAGGGCGTGTCGAACCTCGCCGACGCGTCGTCCGCCACCAAGTGGCTGACGTTCGCCGAGACGGGCTGGGCCACCTACGAGATGACCGAGCCCGTCTCGGTCACGGCCTACGCCCTGACGTCCGCGAACGACTTCGCCGACCGCGACCCGCGGGCCTGGACGCTGCAGGGCTCGACCGACGGCGAGACCTGGGAGACGCTCGACGAGCGCAACGGCGCCGAGTTCGCCGAGCGGTTCGAGCAGCAGGTTTTCGAGCTGGCGGAGCCGACGGCGGCCTACACCCACTTCCGGCTCGACGTGACGCAGAACGGCGGCGCGGGCATCGTGCAGCTCGCCGACTGGGACCTGTCCGCCGACCTGGACGAGCAGCCCGCCAGGCAGCCGATGGTCACCGCCGTCGGCTCCGGGCCCACTACCGTGGACTACACCAACAAGAAGGGCGTCGGGTTCACGGGCACCGCGTCCCTGCGGTACGAGGGCGGCCACCTGGCCGACGGCGCGGCGCACGCGACGAACGTCCTGTACGACGACGTGAACGTCCTCGTGGGCTCCCGCACCCGGCTGAGCTGGAAGATCTTCCCCGAGCTGCTCGGCGACCTCGAGTACCCCTCGACCTTCGCCGCCGTGGACCTGAGGTTCACCGACGGCACCTACCTGTCCGACCTCGGCGCGCGTGACGCCCACGGCACCGCCGCGACGCCGGCCGGCCAGGGCGCGGGCAAGATCCTGTACGCGGACCAGTGGAACTCCGTGCGCGTCGACCTCGGCTCGGTCGCCCGGGGCAAGAAGGTCGACCAGGTCCTCATCGGCTACGACAACGACGGCGGCAGCGACGGTGGCAGCGACGGTGGCAGCGACGGTAGAGCCGCGGGCACCCGGTTCGCGGGCTGGCTCGACGACGTCGCGCTGGAGGCGAAGCCCGGCAAGATCGACGGCTCCAGCCTCACCAACTACGTCGACACGCGCCGCGGCACCCTGTCCAGCGGGTCGTTCTCGCGCGGCAACAACGTGCCGGCCACGGCCGTGCCGAACGGCTTCAACTTCTGGACGCCGCTGACGAACGCCTCGTCGCAGAGCTGGCTGTACGAGTACCAGGCCGCGAACGACGACGAGAACCGCCCGGTGCTGCAGGGCATCGGCATCTCGCACGAGCCCAGCCCCTGGATGGGCGACCGCAACCAGCTCGCCTTCCAGCCCGCCACCGGCTCCGGTGTGCCCGACGCCGGGCTCGACGCGCGCGGCCTGTCGTTCAGCCACGCGGACGAGACGGCCCGCCCCGACTACTACGGCGTGACCTTCACGGACGGGATCAAGGCCGAGGTGGCGCCCACGGACCACGCGGCGGTGCTGCGGTTCAGCTTCCCGCGGGAGAACCCGGGCGACGCCGGTCACGTGCTCGTCGACCGGGTCGCGGGCGCGTCGAAGCTGGCGTTCGACGAGGCGACCGGCGAGCTGACCGGCTGGGTCGAGAACGGCAGCGGCCTGTCCGTAGGCCGCACCCGCATGTACGTGGCGGGCACGTTCGACCGGGCGCCGTCGTCCGTCGGCACGGCCGCGGGCGACCGCGACGGCGCGCGCTACGCCACGTTCGACACCGGCCGCGACCGCACGGTCGAGCTGCGCGTGGCGACGTCGTTCATCGGGCTGGACCAGGCACGGGCGAACCTCGACCTGGAGGTCACGGGCCGCTCGTTCGCCTCGGTTCAGCGCGCCGCGCAGGGCCAGTGGGACGACCGGCTCGGTGTGATCGAGACAGAGGGCGGCAGCGAGGACGAGCTCGTCACCCTCTACTCGAACCTGTACCGGCTGAACCTGTACCCGAACTCGCAGTTCGAGAACACGGGCACGGCCGAGCGACCCGTGTACCGGTACGCGAGCCCGGTCACCGCGCCGTCGGGCGATGCGACCGACACCAGGACCAACGCCGCGATCGTGGACGGCAAGATCTACGTGAACAACGGGTTCTGGGACACCTACCGCACGGCCTGGCCGGCGTACTCCCTGCTGTACCCGGACGTCGCGGCCGGGCTGGTGGACGGGTTCGTGCAGCAGTACCGCGACGGCGGCTGGGTCGCTCGCTGGTCGTCGCCGGGCTACGCGGACCTGATGACCGGCACGTCGTCCGACGTCGCCTTCGCCGACGCCTACCTCAAGGGCTCGCTGGCCACCGACAAGGCGCTGGACGCCTACGATGCCGCGCTGCGTAACGGGACGGTCGCGCCGCCGAACGACGCCGTGGGTCGCAAGGGCCTGGAGACGTCGCCGTTCCTCGGCTTCACGCCGGAGACCACGCACGAGTCCGTCTCGTGGGGTCTGGAGGGCCTGATCAACGACTTCGGCGTCGGCAACATGGCCGCCGCCCTCGCCGAGGACCCGGGCACGCCGGACGAGCGTCGCGAGACGCTGCGCGACGAGTCGGCCTACTTCCTTCAGCGGTCCACGCACTACGGCGAGCTCTTCGACCCGGCCATCGACTTCTTCCAGCCCCGGCACGCCGACGGCTCGTTCCTCAACGCACCTGAGGATTACGACCCGCTGACCTGGGGCGGCGGCTACACCGAGACCAGCGGCTGGAACTTCTCGTTCCACGCGCCACAGGACCCGCGCGGTCTCGGCAACCTGTACGGCGGCCAGGACGGTCTGGAGGCCAAGCTCGACGAGTTCTTCGCCACGCCCGAGGACGCCACGCACACCGGCGGCTACGGCGGCGTCATCCACGAGATGCGCGAGGCGCGGGACATCCGGCTGGGCCAGTGGGGCATGAGCAACCAGGTCTCCCACCACATCCCGTGGCTGTACGACGCCGCGGGCGCGCCGCACAAGACGCAGGCGATCGTGCGCGAGGTCACGCGGCGCCTGTTCGTGGGCAGCGAGATCGGCCAGGGCTACCCGGGCGACGAGGACAACGGCGAGATGTCGTCGTGGTGGATCTTCGCCGCGCTCGGGTTCTACCCGCTGCAGGTGGGTTCGGCGGAGTACGCGATCGGCTCCCCGCTCTTCGACAGGGCGACGGTGCACCTGCCCGACGGCGACCTCGTGATCAACGCGCGGAACAACTCCGTGGAGAACGTCTACGTGCAGTCGCTGCGGGTGGACGGGCGGTCGCGCACGTCGACGTCGCTGTCCCAGGAGGACCTGTCGGGCGGCGCCCGGCTGGACTTCGTGATGGGCCCGGAGCCGTCGGCCTGGGGCACCGGGGAGGACGACGCGCCGCCGTCGCTCACCGAGGGTGACGAGCCGCCCAGCCCGGCGCGGGACGCGACCGGGACGGGTTCCGTGACGGTCTCGGACGGCGACGCCGACACGGGGAGCGGCGCGCTGGTCGACAACACGTCGGGCTCGCGCACCACGTTCGCGACCCGTGCTCCGGTCGTGACCTGGGACGGTGCCGGTACCGCCGCGACGGTCGGCACCTACACGCTCACCTCGGGTGTCGCGGGCACGGCTGCGCCGTCCGCCTGGCGGCTCGAGGGGTCCTCCGACGACGGAGAGAGCTGGACCGTGCTCGACGAGCGGACCGGCCAGGAGTTCCGCTGGGCGCTGCAGACCCGGACGTTCCAGGTCGAGGACCCGCAGGCGTTCGGGCGGCTGCGGCTGGTCGTCACCGAGTCCGCGGGCGAGGGTGACCTCTCGCTGGCCGAGCTCGAGCTGCTCGCCGAGCAGGGCGCGGGCGACGACGAGCTGCCGCTCGCCGAGGTCACGCCGGACGCGGAGACCCGGGCCGAGACGAGGGCCTCCGCCGAGGCCGAGGACACGGCGACGGGGGTCACGGTGTGGGCCGCCCCGGTCTGCGACGGCGGCGACTCCGCGCTGCGGGTGCTGGTGGACGGTGCCGAGGGCGCTTCGGTCCGGATCACTTCGGACTTCGGCAGCAAGACGCTGCGGGGTCCGGGCGGGTTCACGTTCGACGCGGGCTCCGCTCAGGTTGGCGCCGGCGCGGTGACCGCCGTCGTCACGGCGACGGTCGACGGCCAGAAGGCGACCAGCACGGTGACGGTGCCGTACCAGGCGGCCGCCTGCGGCTGACCTGACCTGACCGGCGAGTTCGGTCGGTTGCCTGGGTGAGCCTGGTGGGTTCGGTCGGTTGCCTGGGTGAGCCTGGTGGGTTCGGTCGGTTGCCTTGAGATCGGTCAATTAATGGACCGATCTCAAGGCAACCGACCGAACTGACGGTGTGTGGCGCAGCAGCGGACCGAATTCATGGGTGTGGCGCAGCAGCCGACCGAACTCATGGTGTGTGGTGCTGCATTCGACCGCGTTCGGGCGGAGCGACAGGCGCGGAGCCGGTACCTCGGCAGAGCCGTGCCTCGGCTGGAGCTACTTAGCTGTTTGGGCATAAGGGTTATATAGGTACTTTCCACACGACGCCCGTCCAACCGTTCTGGTGGCGGCCTGGCGTCAATACGCTCCCAGGCGTCCGAGGTTCCCCAGGCCTGACGAGGAGCACACGATGTCACGATCCTTGCGCGCGTCCCGATCCTTGATAGCGCTGTCAGCCGCCGCACTCGCGGTCGGTACAGCGCTCACCGGCGCCAGTGCGGCGGGCGCCGCCCCGGCGCCCGAGAGCACCCAGCGCCTCGCCCAGCCCGACGCCGTCCCCAACGCCCAGGCCGACGCTCTTCCCGACGCCCAGGTCCGCGCGATGGAGCGCGACCTGGGGCTCACGCGGGCCGAGATCCCCGGCCGCCTGGCGCTCGACGCCGAGGCAGCCATCCTCGAGAAGCACCTCACCGCCAAGCTCGGCGACGCGTACGCGGGCGCCTGGCTGCCCGACGGCGCCGACGCCCCGCGCGTGGCCGTCACCAGCACCGCAGCGGCCAAGGTGGCGGAGCGCGCGGGCGCCGACGCCGTCGTCGTCGAGCACAGCCTGGACGACCTCACCGCGTGGAAGGAGGCCCTCGACGAGGTGGGCGCCCCCGCCTCGGTGCACGCCTGGTACGCGGACCCGGTCACCAACGAGGTGATCGTCGAGGCCGCCGACGTCCAGGCGGCCAAGGCGATGATCGCCGAGGCCGGCGCGCCCGCCGGCGCCGTGCGGGTGGAGAAGTCCGCGGTCGCTCCGAAGATCGCGCGCGACATCCGCGGCGGCGACGAGTTCCACCGCCCGACCGGCGACGGGTGGGTCACGCTGTGCTCGATCGGGTTCGCCGTGTCGGGCGGGTTCGTCACCGCGGGGCACTGCGGCTCGACGGGCAATGCGGTCAACGCGCCCGACGGCGCAGCGCTCGGCACCTACCGGGGCTCGACGTTCCCGGGTCACGACTGGGCCTGGGTCGGGACCAACAGCAACTGGACGCCCACCCCCACGGTGAACAACTACGCGGGCGGCACGGTGTCGGTCGCGGGGTCCGCCGAGCAGGGCATCGGCGCGTCGGTGTGCCGCTCGGGCCGTACGACCGGCTGGCGCTGCGGCGTCATCCAGGAGAAGAACGTCACCATCAACTACGGCGACGGCGACATCCCCGGCATGGCGACCGGCTCGGCGTGCGCCGAGGGCGGCGACTCCGGCGGCTCGGTGATCTCGGGCAACCAGGCGCAGGGTGTCACCTCGGGCCGCATCGGCGACTGCTCCACGAACGGCCGGTTCATCTACCAGCCGGTCAACCCGATCCTGAGCAACTACGGGCTGCAGCTCACGACCACGGGCGGGGGCGGGGGCAGCGCGCTCGTCGGGCCGGGCGGCAAGTGCATCGACGTGCCGAACTCCGACTTCTCGGACGGTAAGCGCCTCCAGCTCTGGACCTGTAACGGCACGTCCGCCCAGCGCTGGACGTTCCAGTCCGACGGCACCCTGCGGGCCGGGGGCCTGTGCATGGACGTCGCCTGGGCGAACACCGCGGACGGCACGGCGGTGCAGCTCGCGAACTGCAGCGGCAACCCGGCCCAGCAGTTCACGCTCAGCGGGGCCGGCGACCTGGTCTCCATCCTCGCGAACAAGTGCGTGGACGCCCCGAACGGCAACACCGCGGACGGCACGCAGCTGCAGATCTGGACCTGCAACGGCACGTCGGCCCAGAAGTGGCACGTCGGCTGACGGCAGCGGAGAGCGGTCCGTAGCCCGGTGGGCGGTCCGTAGCCGGGCCGGAGAAAGACTCAGGAGAAGGACTCAGGAGAAAGACTCAGCGAGCGGGGTGGGTTGCGCTGCGTAGACAACGTCTACGCAGCGCAACCCACCCCGCTCGCACGATGTCTCCCCGAGGGCGCGTCTCCCAGGGGAGACGCGCCGCCGCACCGGGCCCGGCGCGTCCTCGTGGCCTGGTGCGGCAGCGCCCCATCAGAGAGTCGCGCGCACCCCACGGGCCGCGGCCACCAGGTGGCGCAGGGACTCGGTGGTCTCGGCGTAGCCGCGGGTCTTCAGGCCGCAGTCGGGGTTGACCCAGACCAGCCGCGGGTCGATCGACTTGGCGGCCAGCGACACCAGGTCGGTCACCTCCTCGACCGACGGCACGCGCGGGCTGTGGATGTCGTAGACGCCCGGCCCGATGCCGCGGGCGTATCCGGCGTCGGCCAGCTCCGGCACGATCTCCATGCGGGACCGGGCCGCCTCCACCGAGGTCACGTCGGCGTCGAGGCCGTCGATCGCGCCGATGACCTGCCCGAACTCCGAGTAGCACAGGTGCGTGTGCACCTGGGTCGCCGGGCCGGCCCCCGCCGTCGAGAGCCGGAACGAGCGTACCGACCAGTCCAGGTAGCCCGCGTGCGCGGACCGGCGCAGCGGCAGCAGCTCGCGCAGCGCGGGCTCGTCCACCTGCACGACGCCGATCCCCGCCTCCTCCAGGTCCGTCACCTCGTCCCGGAGGGCCAGGGCCACCTGGTCGGCGGTGTCGCCCAGCGGCAGGTCGTCGCGGACGAACGACCAGGCCAGGATCGTGACCGGACCCGTGAGCATGCCCTTGACGGGCTTGCTGGTGAGCGACGCCGCGTACGCGGTCCAGTCCACGGTCAGGGGAGCAGGCCGGGACACGTCGCCCCACAGGATCGGCGGCCGCACGCAGCGCGATCCGTACGACTGCACCCAGCCGTGCACCGTGGTCGCGAAGCCGTCGAGCTGCTCGGCGAAGTACTGCACCATGTCGTTGCGCTCGGGCTCGCCGTGCACCAGCACGTCCAGGCCCAGCTCCTCCTGGAGCGCGACGGTGCTCGCGATCTCGGCGCGCATCGCTGCCGTGTAGTCGGCGTCGGACAGCTCGCCCCGGACCCACGCGGCGCGTGTGGTCCGGATCTCGGGCGTCTGCGGGAACGAGCCGATGGTGGTGGTCGGCAGCGGCGGCAGGTTCAGCCGCGCCTGCTGGGCGGCGGCCCGCTCCGCGTACGGCGCGCGCTCGACGTCGGCGGCGGTCAGCGCGGCGGTCCGCTCCCGGACACCGGGTACGACGACGCCGGGTGCCGCGGCGCGGGAGCGCACCGCCGCCGTCGACTCGGCCAGCTGGTCGGCGACCGCCGCTCGGCCCTCGGCCAGGCCGGTCGCCAGCGTCGCGACCTCCCGGACCTTCTGGTCAGCGAACGCGAGCCACGACTTCAGGCCGGCGTCGAGGCGGGGCTCGTCGTCGACGTCGTGCGGGACGTGCAGCAGCGACGTCGACGTGCCGACGGCGACCGCCCCCGCGCCGAGCCCGGTGCCCGATGCTGCCAGGCCCTCCAGGATGGTCAGGCGAGCGCCGAGGTCGGCGCGCCAGATGTTGTGCCCGTCGATCACGCCCGCGACCAGCGTCTTGGTCTCCAGGCCAGGGACCACGTCGAGTGCGGAGCCGGGAGCTGCGCCGGGGACCGAGCTGCCGGGGACCGCGCCGCGGACCAGGTCGATCGCTATCGCCTCGACGTCGGTGCCGGCCAGCAGCGCGAGCCCGTCGCCGGCCTCGCTGCGCAGGTCGCCGTACGGTGCGGTCACCAGGATCGCGGGACGTTCCGCCGGGGCGTCAGCGCTGTTCGTGCCGGGTGCGCCGTCCGGCCCCGGCGCGGGGGAGAGGTCGGTCGCGAGCCGCGTGTAGGCCCGGCGGACGGCGTCGGCCACGTCGGAGAACGGGACGTCGAGCAGGTCGGTGACCAGCGCGGGCTCGTCGAGCTGCACCCACGGCGCGCCGGCGGCAGCCAGGGCGCGGAGCAGCTCGGCGTACGCGGCGACGACGTCGTCCAGCCGGTCGAGCGGGCGGAAGCCGTCGGGTGCGCCGTCGGCCGCCTTGCTGAGCAGCAGGAACGTCACCGGTCCCACCAGCACGGGCCGGGTCACGACGGCCTGGCCGCCGTCGGCCGGGCGGGCCAGCTCGATGAACTCGCGCACCGCGCGGTCGTCGACGAACCCGATCGGGGTGTCCGGCCCGATCTCCGGGACCAGGTAGTGGTAGTTCGTGTCGAACCACTTGGTCATCTCGAGCGGCGGCTTGTCGCCCTCGCCACGGGCCAGCGTGAAGTAGGCCTCCAGGGAGAGCGGGCCGCCGGTTGCCGGGGCCAGGTCCCGGAACCGTTCCGGCACGGCGCCGAGCAGGGCGACGGCGTCGAGCACCTGGTCGTAGTACGAGAACGAGCCGGGGACGGCGGCGGAACCGGCGTCCAGGCCCAGGTCGACCAGGTGTCGCGCGGTGCTGAGCCGCAGGTCGCGGGCGATCGCCTCCAGGTCGTCGGTGGTGGTGCGTCCGGCCCAGAAGGCCTCGACGGCGCGCTTGAGCTCGCGACGTCGGCCGATGCGCGGGTAGCCCAGGATCGTGGCCTGGGGAAGGTGCGTGAACTTGACTGCCATGCGTATCAGCTCCATCGGACCTGGCGTTAGCACCTTGCCCCGAGATTGGCGCCTCGGAGGTAGGTTGCTGCGGTGTCGTGGAGCCAGGACTCTCGACCGCTCTGGATGATGAGACTGGATCGTAGGCATGCCCGGCATGTGGTCGGAGAACCGTCCACCCCTCAAGACGCCTGGTGGAACCGCTTGTTGCTCAGGGCGAGACCGCGGCGTCCGGCGGGTACAGCTCGAGCCCATCGAGCAGGACCTGAGCGTTGTGGCGCACGTGGTCGACGTCGTCGTTCTCGCTCAGCTCCCGGACCAGCTCGACGAGCTCGGGCCACGGGAGATAGCCCGTGGCTACCACTACGGCCTGGCGGAGCCCGGGGTCCTCGTCGTGCCGGGCGATGGCGCGGAAGTCGTCGACCAGGGTCGGGTCCGAACCGGCTGCCGACAGGGCCGCGGCGTAGAGCGCCCTGAGCCGGTCGTCGCGATCCGTCGCCGCCCGCAGCGCCGTCAGCGCACTCTCCGGGGACCACAGGTCGCACCGCGCGGCGATCTCGTCGCGGACGGCGGCGACGTCGTCCCCGTACAGGGTGACGTAGCTCAGGCCGACCAGGCCGTCCTCGACGTAGTGGACCTCGACGGACTCGTCCTCCGCGAGCCAGATGTCGACGTACGGGTCCTCGTTGACATTGCCGACGCCGTCCAGGTCCCAGTCCAGGTCCCAGGCGACCCGGCTCAGCACCGTCCGGGTCGGCGGTTGCTGCGTCAGGACGAGTCGTTCCTTGAATCCGGCCACTGTGCCTCCTTGCTGCGTCGGCTGCCCCGGGCGACGCTGCCCGGGTGAAATTTCCCGGCCGAGCCTATCGCCGCCGCCGAGCCAACAAAAGTGTGCCAAGCCCAACGCCGCCGCAGACCGATGCCGATGAGTTGACCACGTGGTTGTTGCCGGAAGAGGCCCGGATCCGGCAGTAATCGCATGGCAGTTCGGGAGGGGGTCCGGCGCAACATGGCGGAGCTCGGCATCGACCCGGGGGCCGTGGCCCGGACCATCGCGTTCGCCATCGAGCAGCCACAGGACGTCGAGATCGGCGAGATCGTCGTGCGGCCCACCCGGCAGGGCTGAGCCCGGCCGACGCCGGACGGCGACCGAATACCCGCGAGTTGACCACAGCAGCTGCTGCCAGACCGGGCCCCGGCCTGGCAGCAGCTGCTGTGGTCAACGTGCCCGGGGGGCGGGGGTGAGGGCGACCGCGGTGGCGGTGGCGGCGAGGGTTGCGCTGATGACGAGCGGGGCTGTGGGGCCCAGGGCGGTGATCGCCAGGCCGCCGAGCACCGGTCCGGTCAGGGCGCCCAGGTTGAGCGCCACCGTCGAGTACGCCCCGCCCATCGTCGGGGCGCTGTGGGCGGCAGCCATGGTGCGCGCGATCAGCGTGCCGCCTACCGCGAACGACAGCGCGCCCAGCACCGGGGCGAACACCCATGCGGCCTGGGGGCTCGCCGCGAACGCGGCCCACAGGGCCCAGCCCGCGACGAGAAGCGGGGCGCCGACCCCGAGGACCAGGCGCCCGTGCGCGTCGGCGAGGCGGCCCGCGGCCGAGACGCCGGCGAAGGCGCCCAGCCCGAACAGCGCGAGCACCAGCGGCACCAGCGCCGGGTCGAGCCCGGCGCCGTCCGTGACGATCGCCGCCAGGAAGGTGAACGCGCAGAACGTCGCGGCGTTCACCAGCACTCCGAGCACGAGGTAACGCTGCAGGTCGGGGGAGCGGAGCGCGCTAAGCTCGGACCGGAGGTCCACCCGAGCGCGTGGTTCTGCGGTGGCGCGTAGTTCCGTGCCGGCGGGCGGTTCGACCCTGGCCTCGGGCGAACGAGGGCCGAGCCGTCCCGGCGTCAGACAGACGACGGCGACCAGGGCGACGGCCGACACCCCGGCGATGGCCCACAGCGCGGAGCGCCAGCCCCAGACCTCACCCAGCAGCGCCCCGGCCGGGACGCCGGCGATCAGGGCGAGCGTCGTGCCGCCGAGGACCGCGGCCAGCGCGCGGGCCTGCCTGCCCGCCGGGACGACTATCGTCACGGTGGAGAGGGCCACGGCGAGGAACCCGGCGTTCGCCACCGCCGCCACGAACCGCGTGACGAGCAGGACCGCGAACTGGTCAGCGAGCGCGCCGACCACGTGCGCGGCGACGAAGACCAGCAGGCACGCGGACAGGGTCGAGCGCGGCGGTAGCCGGCGTCCGACAGCTGCCGTCAGCGGTGCGCCGACGACCATGCCGACCGCGAAGCCCGAGGTCAGGTAGCTGGCCTGGGCGAGGGAGACGCCGAGGCCGGTGGAGATTCCCGGGACGAGCCCGGCGAGAACGAATTCAGACGTGCCTTGCGCGAAGACCGCGACTGCGAGCACGTAGAGCAGGACAGGCATGAGCAACTCCGAAGGGAGAAAGGGAACGGGTAGGCCTGGGCGGCACTACGGGCCCTTCGGATGCGCGGACGGCGCCCGCTCACCGGCAAGTCACGGGGAGCGGGGGGACGAGGTCGGACCTCGGCGGTCTCTACGGGTGCATCTCGGGCTACCGGAGTACCGGCAGCCCGAACCTGGATGCTTCTGGAGACCTCACGCGGCGAAGGTAGCACGCACCGGCAGCGGACGCCGCCACGCGACCTCGCGGTCGAGCTGTCCCGTGGAGCGGAACAGCTGCACCTGGTGGGCGTCGGGCAGGGCCGCGGCGAGCGCGTCCGTCGTCGTCGGCTCGAAGCCGAGCTTCTGCCAGAAGCCGCCCGACCGGCGGGAGAACAGCCAGGCCTGGCGCGCCCCGGCGTCGGCGGCCCGGTCGAGGGCGAAGCGGGCCAGGCGGAGGCCGTCCCCGGTGCCCCGCAGGTCCGGCCGGACGGCGACGCTGCGGACCAGCGCGTGCTCGCCGTCCTCGCCGAGCTCGAACCCCGTGGTCGCGGAGACCGCCCCGGCGTCGTCCCGCTCCAGCCACAGGCGGACGGCGGGCTCGGCGAGGGCGGCGACCGTCAGGTCGGCCGTGCGGAGGAATGCGGCCAGGTCGGCGAGGTCGTTGGAGGCGGCAGGACTGAGCACGCCCGGGAGCCTACCCGTGGTTTCGCAGAGAAAGCGCGGGCGGCTGTCTCCGGCGCCCGTCTTGATGTCAACAGCGGGCCACAATGAGGCGGGTCCGCTCGACCGGCGTCGATTATGCCGTGTGGATTCGACGTGCCACGCTTGCGGCCCCCTGGCGCGCGATGCCGGGGGATACCTCCGGCAGAGCGACCAGAGCGAGGACAACGACAGGTGACGACCGAGATGTTTGGCTCCCGTAAGTACCTGCTGTCGCCTCAGAGCTACGAGGATGAAGTCTCGGTGGTGGCAGAGAAGCTCGGCTGGCCGCTCCTCGGGACGCTCCCAGAGGATGTAGCCAGCCTGACCCCGCGCCAGTTCTTCTGGGGGAAGAGCGAGGATCTGGTTCTGCATTACATGGAGGACGTGCTCTCGAAGAGCCCCTGCGCGTTCGTCACCGGGGTAGACGAACGCCAGGTGGCGACCGCCGCTCGATTTCTCGAGGCGCAGCTCCGACCAGCGACTGTCGAGGAAATTCTGGATGCCGCGGATGCGGTGCAAGACATCCCGCATGACTACGTGCTAGCGGTTCTCAGGCTCGGTCTTGGTGCACCTGAATCCTTTGACGAGCGGTTCTGCTCCCGCATCGGGAAGGCCGCGCGGAACTCGCACGACGAGGTGCGGAAGGCCGCCGCATGGGCAACGTCCTACGTCGTATGGCCGCAGTTCATCCCGCTGCTTTCTCAGCTGGCCGAAAGTGACAGTTCCGAGTCCGTGCGCCGCGCTGCCATCGACATTCTCAGCGCATATCACAAGGAGTTCGACGAGGACGAGTCCTGACAGGTGCTTGCGCCTTTACTGCGCCGCGCTGCGGCGGTTGTCCGTTCACTGATCGGTGTTCACCGACGGAGTCGGGCTCGGCCCGTCGATGCCGCCCGCTGACGGCGCCGCCGTCGGCTCGCCGCACGCCTTCCAGCGGAGCTCGCTGCGCAGGAGGTACTGCTCGCCCTGGTCCGACTCGGCCCACATCTCCTCGGCCAGCGGCAGCCAGGTGGTCAGGTCGACGAGCAGATCGATCCGCGTCACGTCGCCGCCCACCACCACGGCGTCGGCGGGGGTGATCCGGATCCGTGCGACCGTGTTCCCGTCCAGCTCCTCGATGCCGAGGTCCTCGTCCAGCTGCCGGTCCGTGCCGTTGAGCGTGGACAGGTCGGAGACCGCGCCGACCGCGGCCGCCTGCAGCACGGACAGGGGCTTCTGGTCGAGCGTGGTCTTCGGGACGTCCACGGCCGACGGCTCGTGGTCGAAGCGGAGCGCCGACTGGTCACCCAGCGTCGAGCGGGTCTCCACGCTGCAGGTCTCGCCCGCTATCGCCTGCGCCGCGCGGGCGACCACGTCGGACGGCGTCAGTCCGAGGGTCGGGGACGGCGACGCGGCGGAGGGTGACGTGCTCGTACTCGGCTCCGAGCCCGGTAGGGCGCGGAGCACGGGCGGGCCCGCCAGGCTCACCGCGAGGACGCCGGCCGCGGCGGCCGCCAGACCCCAGGCGAGAGCGGGCCTGCGGCGTGAGGCGGACGGGACGGGCCGGGCCTCGGACCCGGCTTCGTGCAGCAGGATCTCGACGCCCTCGGCCTCCGCCCAGCCGTCCTGGGCGTCACCCGTCGCCGGGCCTCGGGCGCGGGCCCGCGACTCGGCGTACACCCGTGCCAGGTCGATCTCGGGATCAACCCCGTGCAGGGCGCGGCGGGCGCGGGTCAGCTCGTCGTCGTGCACGTCAGGCTCCTTCCTTGGTCAGCTGTTCGTAGGCCGCGCGCAGCCGACGTCGTGCTCGGTGCACCCTGGTGGCCGCCACCGCCGTCGGGCAGCCCAGGACCTGGGCCACCTCGGCAGTGGACAGCTCGGCCGCCGCGAGGAGGGCGATCACCTCGCGGTCCGCGGGGCGGAGCAGGTCCAGCGCGCGGCGGAGCTCGTCGAGCTCGCCGATCAGGCGCACGTCGTCGTTGCTCGACGGCGCAGGGTGCGTGCGCACCCGCTCGGCGAGCGCCGTCCGCCGGTGCTGCGCGCGCACCTGGTTGGCCATCACCCGGCGCGCGACGCCCAGGAGCCAGGCGCGGGGGTTGTCCGGCAGCTCGCCCTTGCGCCAGGCGGTCGCGAAGACCTCGGCCACGACGTCCTCCGCCTCGGCAGCCGGGAGCCGGGAGCGGGCGTAGCGGTAGACGCCGCGCGCGTGCGCCGCGAAGAGCTCCTCCGTGTGCGCGGGCGTGAGCGGACCCGGTACGACGCGGTGCGACTCGGTGTTCGTGGCCAGGGTGTACTCCGGGGGCGAAGAGACATGCTTTCGACACAGTGTGTCCGGCAGCGGCCCGCCCATTACACGTCCGGGGTGTTGTCCACGTCACATCCGGCCGCTGTCATCGGCGTCCGGCCGGCGCACACGAATGCTGGTGTGACCACCTACTTCGCCCGCCCGACGCTGCCGGGACCGGCCGCGCTCGTCCTCGCCACACTGCTCCTCACCGGATGCGTCTCCGGTGCCGCCTACGAGGGGTCGCCCGCGGCGGGGACGACGCCGGAGGCGCGCGCGGAGCAGCCCGGCACCGCAGGGCGGGACGCCGAGGAGCCAGGTGCCGAGGAGCCAGGCGAGGGGCCGGGCGAGGATCCGGACGCAGAGAGCGCCGCCGAGCCCGCCGCGCCGCCGAGCATCGACCTGACGAAGCACTCGGCCACCGACCCCGCGAGCCCGTGGGTGGTCGTCAACAAGCACGCGCCGATCGATCCGGTCGACCACGAGCCGGAGCTCACCACGGTGCGCGGCTACCTCGTCCGCCCCGACGCGGCCCCGGACCTCACGGCCTTCCTCGAGGCGGCCGACGCCGACGGCGTGCACCTGACGTTACGCAGCGCCTACCGCGGTTACCCGAAGCAGGCGGAGGTCTACGCCGGATGGGTTGCGCAGCTCGGCGCCGCGGAGGCGGACGAGGTGTCGGCCCGTCCGGGGTACAGCGAGCACCAGACGGGCCTCGCGGTGGACGTCGGCAGCACCACCCGGCCGGAGTGCGACTTCGACCCCTGCTTCGGCGAGACGGTGGAGGGCCGGTGGGTCACCGAGCACGCCGAGGCGTTCGGCTTCCTCGTCAGGTACACGCCCGGGAATGCCGTCGTCACCGGCTACGGACCCGAGGCCTGGCACCTGCGCTGGGTGGGCCGTGACCTGGCGAAGTACATGCGCGACACGGGCGCCACGACGCTCGAGGAGGTCTTCGACGTCCCCGGCGGGGGATACGTGCGCTGACCCCCGCGCGGCCCGGGTTCGCGGCGGCGACGTCAGGGCTTGACCTTGTCCCTGCGGCAACCTTGCACGCTGCGGTCATGACCACAGACACAGCGATCGAGGTCGTGGGGCTGCACAAGGCCTTCGGCGACCACCACGTGCTCGACGGCGTCGATCTCGCCGTCCCCGCCGGCTCCGTGTACGCCCTCCTCGGGCCCAACGGCGCGGGCAAGACCACCATGGTGAACATCCTGTCCACGCTCCTGACGGCCGACGCCGGCCGGCTGCGCGTCGCGGGCCATGACGTGCGCCGCGCGCCGTCCCGGGTCCGGGCGGCGATCGGCGTCACCGGCCAGTTCTCGGCGATCGACCTGTTCCTCACCGGCCGGGAGAACCTGCGGCTCATGGCCGACCTGGCCCACCTCGACCGGGCGAGCGCCGCCCGGGACGTCGCGGCCCTGCTCGACCGGTTCGACCTGGCCGACGCCGCCGACCGGCGCACCCTGACCTGGTCCGGCGGCATGCAGCGCCGGCTGGACCTGGCGATGACACTGATCACCCGGCCGCGGCTGATCTTCCTCGACGAGCCGACCACCGGGCTCGACCCGCGGAGCCGCCGCGAGGTCTGGCAGGTGGTCCGGGAGCAGGTGGCCGACGGCGTCACCGTCCTCCTGACCACCCAGTACCTGGAGGAGGCCGACGCCCTGGCCGACCGGGTAGGCGTGCTCGACGCCGGAAAGCTCGTCGCGGAGGGGACGCCGGCCGAGCTCAAGGCGCAGGTCCCCGGCGACAGCACCAGCCTCGACGACGTGTTCCTGGCCCTCACCGGCCACCCCGCCGACGCCGCCGTCGATACCGATGCCACCACCCCGGAGGTGACCGCACGATGAGCGCCACGTACGTCGTCCGCGACTCGATGACCATGCTCCGCCGCAACCTGCGGCACCTGAGCCGGTACCCGTCGCTGGCCCTGATGCTGATCGCGATCCCGATCGGGTCGCTGCTGCTCTTCGTCTACGTGTTCGGCGGCACCCTCGGCGCGGGCCTCCCGGTCGACGGCGGGGGCAGCCGCGCCGACTACCTCAACTACCTGGTGCCCGGCATCTGGATCATGACCGTGTCCAGCGTGGCGAACGGGACCGCCGTCGCCGTCGCCATCGACCAGACCGGCGGGATGTTCGCCCGGTTCCGGACCATGGACGTCGCCCGCGTCTCGGTGCTGACCGGGCACGTGCTCGGCGCGGTGATCCGGACCGTGCTCGCGCTGTCGGTCATGATCGTCTTCGCGGTCCTGCTCGGGTTCCGGTCCGGCGCTTCGGTCGCCGGCTGGCTCGGCGCCGCCGGGCTGGCGCTGCTCCTGGCGTTCTCGTTCACCTGGCTGACCGTCGCGATGGGGCTGGCGGCGGGCAGCATCGAGACGGCGAGCAACACCCCGCTGGTCCTGATGGTGTTGCCGGTCGTGAGCAGCGGGTTCGTCCCCACGGAGCAGATGCCCGCCGGGCTGCGGCACTTCGCCGAGCACCAGCCGTTCACGCCGATCATCGAGACGCTCCGCGCGCTGACCTCGGGCGCGCCGGTCGGGTCCGAGGGCTGGCTGGCGATCGGCTGGTGCGTGGTGATCGGCGTGGCCGGGTACCTCTGGTCCCGGCGCGAGCTCGCCAAGGTCCCGGCCCGATAGGCCGGCTCCGTGAGATCTGGTGGAGCGCCGAGACCTGGCGGCGCTCCACCAGATCTCGCGGCCGAGAACCAGATCTCACGGACAAGAGAAGGGAGACTTGGGCCATGCTGACGATCGGGCAGCTCGCGTCCTACGCGGGGGTGACGGCGCGCGCCGTCCGGCACTACCACGCCAAGGGCCTGCTGCCGGAACCCGGACGCGACCACTCGGGCTACCGGCGGTACGACGCGCAGGCCGTCGTGGACCTGATCCGGATCAGGATCCTGGCCGACGCCGGTGTGCCCCTGGCGCGGGTCCACGAGCTCCTGCGTGCCGACGAGGAGGAGTTCGCGGCGGCCGTCGCCGAGATCGACACCAGGCTCCGGGCCGAGATCGCGGAGCGGGAGCGGCATCGCGAGCGCATCGCCCGGCTCGCCGCGGGCGACAGCCTGGCCCTGCCGCCGGAGGGCGCGGCCTACCTCGATCGTTGGCGTGAGCTCGGCGTCCCCGAGCGGATCGTCCAGATCGAGCGGGACAGCTGGATCCTCACCCTCGCGGTGCTGTCGCCGGAGCAGGTCGCCGAGGCGATGGCGCTGAAGGGCCGGCTGCTCGACGATCCGCAGTTCGTCGACCTCCTCCGATCGCTCAGCGAGGCGGTCGGCTGGGGGCCCGACGACCCGCGGGTGGCCGGCCTGGCGGACCGGGTGGCGGCCGTGCTCGACCACCACGCCGAGTGGGGCGACGGCGCAGCGGGCGAGATGGAGGCGGGGCTCGTCGAGCTGTTCGACTCGATAGCCCTCGACTCCATACCCGCGGGCCGCCGCCTGGAGTCGCTGCTCGAGGAGCGTGGTTGGTCGGGCTGGACCCGGCAGCAGCGGGTCGGCCGGGAGCCGGGGCGTCAGTACGGCAGCCAGACGACGACCGCGAGTGCGCCCAGGTAGAGGGCCTGTTCCACGAGGCGGCGTCCGATCGGCGTGGGGGGCTCGCCGCCGAACGGGACGCCGCGCCGCGCGGCCGAGATGTTGGCCGGCGTCAGGGCGAGCGTGAGCAGGCCCAGGCAGACCGCCGCGGCCGGGGCGGTCGCGGGGACGAGCAGGCCGATCGCGCCGGCGAGCTCGAGGATCCCGGTGCCCGCAACGAGAAGGTCGGGCCGGGGTAGCCGCGGCGGCACCATGCGTTCGAGGTCCTGGCGCACGCGGGGGATCAGGCGGCCGGAGGCGGCCAGGAGGTATACGGCGGCGATGCCGACCCGGGCGGCGTCGTGCCAGGAGTCGAGGGCCGGGACCGCGAGGAAGCCGAGCAGGCGCGCGACGGCGGTGACCCCGAGCAGGAGGACGGGAAGCGGGACGGGCATGGCGGATCCGATCTTGACGGCGACAAGTTTGAAACGAAACTCCATCATCCGCGGTGCTATCTTGTCAATGGACAGATTGGTCGAGAGGATCTGGAGCGGCATGAGCTACCACCACGGGGACCTACGCCGGGCGATGACCGCGGCCGCCGCGACGGCGGTCGCCGAGCAGGGTCCGGCCGGCCTGAGCCTGCGCGAGCTCGCCCGGCTCGCGGGGGTGTCCCATGCGGCGCCGGCCCACCACTTCGGCGACAAGGCGGGCGTGCTCACGGCGGTGGCGACCGAGGGCTTCACGCTGCTCGCGGCCGCCCTGGGCAAAGCGGGGGACGACCTGCTCGCCTCCGGCATCGCCTACGTGCGGTTCGCCGTCGACCACCCCGGGCACTTCGCCGTCATGTTCGACCGCAGCCTCCTGCACGGGGACGACGTCGATCTGCGCGCGGCCGAGCAGGCGGCCTCCGAGGCGCTCGCGGGACTGACGCCCGACGCCGACGCGGCCCGCGCCGCCTGGTCGGTGGCCCACGGCTTCGCCAGCCTGTGGCTCTCGGGCGCCATCACGGGCCCGGACGTCGAGGCGGCCGCCGACCCGGTCCTCCGCCGCCTGGTCCCGACCGCCGGCTGACCACGCGGTTGTTGCGGAGAGAGCCCCCCGTGCCGCAGCAACCGCATTGTCAACGGATCGCGGGTGGGGCTGTCCGACGGTGCGTGCTGGATCAGCGGGCAGGACGCCGAGGTCTCGGGCGGTTTCACCCTGTAGTCTGCGCCGCGCGGGAGGTGGTCGGACTCCGTCGCAAGCCTCTGACCTGCGACAAGAGGCTCCGCACCCGCCAGATGGAGAGTTCCAAAATGTCCCATTATGGGGGATGATGGGTCCAGCCGCCTATCACCAGGGGAATATCGTGACCGCGACCGCCTCCGGGGCCACCGCAGCACTGTCCGACGTACCCACGTCCACGCCCGCGCTCGTCGCATGCGATGTCGAGGGAACGCTCGTCCGTGCCGGTCGCCGGGCCACGCCCGCGGTGCTCGACGCCCTCGCGGCCGTCCACGCCGCCGGGCACCACCTGGTGATCGCGACGGGCCGGTCCCTGGCCGGCGCGGTGCAGGTCGTCCGGCAGCTGGGGATCCGCGACGGCTGGGTGGTCGCGGCGAACGGCGCGGTGACCGCGCGCCTGGACGCCAACGGGTACTCCATCGTCGAGGTGAGGCCGGTGGATGCCGAGCCCGTGTGCCGGCTGGTGACCAGGACGCGACCGGACCTGCGGCTCGCCGCCGAGGTGGTCGGCGCCGGGTACCGCGTCACCAGGCGGTTCCCCGAGCGGCAGCTCAACGGGCAGCAGGAGGTGCTGCGCGAGATCGCGGACATCTGGGCGCGGCCCACCCCGCGCCTGGTCGTGTACGGGCAGTGGGCCCAGCGGCTCGCGCCCGCGCTGCGCGCGTCTGGGGTCACGGCGATCCCCGCCCGCGTCGACTGGGTGGACGTCACCGCCCCCGGCGTCAGCAAGGCGACCGCGCTGGAGAGCATCCGCGTCGAGCTGGGAGTCGCGTCGTCCCGCACTGTGGCCATCGGCGACGGCGAGAGCGACCTCGAGATGCTCGCCTGGGCGGCCGTGTCGATCGCCATGGGCCAGGCGCCCGACGCCGTCCGCGCCGCCGCGGACCGGGTCACCGGCACCATCGACGAGGACGGCGCCGCCGGCGCGCTCTTCGACGCGCTCCTCCTGCCGACGGCCTGACCCGCCCGAACACTCCGCTCCGGGCCGCGCGGAGATCGGTTGGACCGCGGTGTCGGGCCCTCCGGGGAGAGGCCGCGCGCTGGGGCTGTGTTGCTCTCCGTCGACAACGTCTACGGAGAGCAACAACGTCCGCGGGGTGGCAGTTTCCCCCTGGGTTTCGGACGCCCGCCGGCGACCCTCGGCCGGCGACGACTAGCCTGCCCGGATGGAACTGGTTCGGTTGAGCGACGGCGCCCGGCTCGCGACCTGGCGGACGGACGCCGCGGACGCCGCGGTCGCCGCGGTCGCCGCAGACGCTGCGGGCGCTGCGGGCGCCGGGGACGCTGCGGGCGCAGCGGACGCTGCGGACGCCGTCGGCGGGCCGGGGGATCCCGTCGTGCTGCTGCACGGCGGGCCCGGGCTGTGGGACTACCTGGAGCCGCTGGGCGACCTGATCGGCGCCGGCCGGACGGTGTACCGGTACGACCAGCGCGACTGCGGCCGGTCGCTCCCGGCGGACGGGCCCGAGCGGGCGGGCCAGTCCATGGCGCGCAGCGTCCAGGACCTGGAGGAGCTCCGCGCCCACTGGGGCGCCGACCGCCTGGCCCTGGTCGGCCACTCGTTCGGCGCGACCCTCGCGCTGGCCTACGCCGGGACCCATCCCGGGCGGGCGGCAGTCGTCGTCTACCTCGGCGGCGTCGGCATCGGCGACTGGCGCACGCCGAACCGGGCGGCGCTGGCCCGCATCCAGGCGCCCTACGCCGCGCGGCTGGACGAGCTCTCCGCGAAGGACCGGACCTGGGACGAAGAGGTCGAGTGGCGCCGCCTCACCTGGGCCTCCGACTACGCCGACCCGGCAGCGGGTCTCGAACTGGCACGCCCCATGGCCGAGACGCGGCTCCCGATCAGCTGGTCGGTCAACGCCACGCTCAGGTTCTCCGACGACGACGTGCTCCCGTGGGCCCGGGCCGTCACCTGCCCCGTCGCGCTGGTGCACGGCGCCGCCGACCCCCGGCCGGCCGCCAACGTCGTGGCGCTGGCGGCCCACCTGCCCCGGGCGCGGGTGCGGATCATCGCGGGCGCGGGCCACCTGCCGTGGGTCGAACGGCCGGCGGAGACTGGCGCCGCGCTGCGGGAGGTCCTGCGACCGGCCGCGTGAGTCAGCCGGCGCGGTACCGGGCGAGCGTGGTCAGGACCGCCTCGGTGACGGCGTGCTCGATCTGGGCCGGCGTCGGGTCCCAGCCGACCACCATGAGCCGGGGCCAGAACACGTAGTTGCCGATCATGCCGAGGAAGTTCGCGGCCGCCATCAGCGGGTCGTCGATGTGGGCCGTCCCGGCGTCGTGCTCCGCCTCGAGGTAGTGCTGGACCTCGTTGAAGAACGGCATCTTGCCCGTCTCGAACTGGGTCTCGGCGATCTTGGGGAACCGCGGCATCTCCGCGATGACCATGCGGTACAGGCCCACCATCTCGGGTCGGGACATGAGCGCCGCGTAGCGGCGCCCGTACTCGCGCAGGCCGCGTTCGAGGTCGCCCGGTGCGGGTGCGGGACGGAGCTCGTCGGCGGTGCTCCACTGCTCCGTGACTATCGCCTCGAACAGGCTCGCCTTGGTGGGGAACTGCTTGAACAGGGTCGCCTTGGAGACGCCGGCGTCCTCGGCCACCCGGGCCAGTGACGTGCCGGCGTAGCCGTTGCCCATGAACAGCGCGGTCGCGGCGTCGATGATCGCCGAGCGCTTCTGCTCCGCGAGCTGCTGGTGGTAAACGCCGGTCCCTGTCGCCATGCGTCAATCATGCCCGACCCTCTGAGGCGAGTCACTTGACTCGCAACTCGTCGCATGCCTACTGTGCGCCCTGTTGTGAGTCACCCGACTCGGAACCTGAGGAAGGGAAGCGCCGTGCGGCGATTTGAGAACGAGACAGTCCTGGTCACCGGCGCGGGCGGGGGCATGGGCGTCAGCCACGTGCGCGCCTTCCACGCGGAGGGGGCCGCCGTGGTGATCGGCGACCGGAACGTCGAGCGCGGTGCACGGCTCGCCGCCGAGCTGGGCGAGCGGGCACTGGTGGTCCCGCTGGACGTGACCGACGAGGAGCAGTGGGCGGCCGCGGTGGCATCAGCCGAGGAGCGCTTCGGGCCGGTGTCCGTGCTGGTCAACAACGCGGGTGTGCCCCAGGCGGCGGCCACTGTCGAGCAGACCGGCGTTGCCGCCTGGCGGCGCCTGATGGATATCAACGTGACCGGGCAGTTCCTCGGGATCCGGGCGGTCACGCCGTCGATGCGGCGCGGCGGAGGTGGTGCGATCGTGAACATCGCCTCGTCGATGGGCAACACCGCCACCCCGTACTTCGCCGCCTACACGACGAGCAAGTGGGCGCTGCGCGGCCTGACTCGCACGGCAGCCCTGGAGCTCGGCCGGGACGGCATCCGGGTCAACTCGATTCACCCGGGCGCGGTCTCGACCCCGTTCATCACCGAGCCGGCGGCGCCCGGCCTCGACCCGATCACCGACTCGTACTCGCCCGAGCCGTTCGCGATCCCGCGCGTCGGGCAGCCCGAGGACGTGACTCGCCTGGTCCTGTTCGTGGCCTCCGACGACGCGTCGTACGCCACGGGTTCGGAGTTCGTGCTCGACGGCGGCCTGCTGCTCGGGCCCGCCCTGAAGCACGAGCCCGAGGCCCCCTGACGGACGGCCCTCGGGCGGTTGGCGAGGACTTCCACCGGCTCGCCGTTCTCGCCGCGCCCGACGGGCCGCACTGGGTCAGGATGACCGCATGGTGCACGCTCACTCGCACGGCGCCGTGTCGCCGTCGTCCCCTCCCCAGCCCGCGCCCACCACTCCCCGCACGACGTTTCTCCTGGTCGTCAGCCTTGTCTCCGCTCTCCTCCTGACCCTGGTCGGGCTGTGGCTGCTGTGGCCCAGCAGCAGCGACGTGCCCGACCGGGTGCCGGCCCGGGCGGAGGGCACGTCGTTCGTCGACGTCACGGTCTCCGGCCCGGCCGACCCGGTCACCGGGAGCATCCCGGTCGAGCTCCCGAGCGGCGAGGAGTCCCGGATGCAGTCGCCCGGCCCGTCGGTCCCGCTCGCCGAGGGCGACCACATCACCGCCGTCGACATCTCCCGGGTCTCCCAGGCCGGCGTCGACCCGCTCGTGTTCATGGACTTTCAGCGCGAGCTGCCGATCGGGCTGCTCGCGATCGCCTACGCCGCCGTCGTGCTGCTGGTCGCGCGCTGGCGCGGGCTGGCCGCCATGGCCGGGCTCGGGCTCGCGTTCGCCGTGCTCCTGAGCTTCACGATGCCCGCCCTCCTGGCGGGGGAGTCCGCGATCGGCGTGGCGCTGGTGACGTCGTCCCTGGTCATGTTCGTGACGCTGTACCTGGCGCACGGGCTGTCCGCACGGACGTCGACGGCGCTGCTCGGCACGCTGGTCGGGCTCGCGCTGACGGCTGGGATCGCCGCCTGGGCATCTGGGGCGGCGCAGATCACCGGCACCACCGACGAGGCGTCCGCGTTCCTGCCGTCCAGCGCGCCCGGCGCCGACCTGCGCGGGATCGCGCTGTGCGGCATCGTCCTGGCCGGCATGGGCGTGCTGAACGACGTGACGATCACCCAGGCCTCGGCCGTGTGGGAGCTTCGGGGGGTCGCGCCGACGGCGACGCGCGCCGAGCTGTTCACGAGCGCCATGCGGATCGGGCGCGACCACATCGCCTCGACCGTCTACACGATCGCCTTCGCCTACGTCGGCGCCGCCCTGCCGCTGCTGATGATGGTCTGGCTCGTGGACCAGCCGCCGACCGCCGCCCTGACCTCCGGTGAGATCGCCGAGGAGGTGGTGCGCACCCTCGTCGGATCGATCGGGCTCGTGCTCGCCATCCCGATCACCACCTGGATCGCGACGCTCACGGTCCCGGGGCCGGCGACGGACCTGGCGTCGGGCGCCACGACGTCGGACCCGGCCTCGGACCCGGAGCTGATGGCGCCGGTGTCGGAGGCCTGGGCCGCTGAGGCGCGGGCATCCGGGGGCGGGGCGTCGGGGACGTAGGGGCAGGAAGTGGTGACATGGCGGGTGGCGACATGGGGTCAGCGACATGGGTCAGCGACATGGGTCAGCGACATGGGTCAGCGACATAGCGGGCGTGGCGGTCTCACCCGGCATGTTTTGCCGTCGGGGGTGGTTACCTGTGCGGGGCGGTGGATGCTGTCTCGGAGCGGAAAGGAAAGACCGATGCGCGCAGTAGTTTTCGACCGGTTCGGCGGCCCGGAGGTGCTGCACCTCGGGGAGGTCCCGGAGCCGGAGGCGGGCCCCGGGCGGGTCCGCGTGCGGGTCGAGGCCGTTGGCCTGAACGCGTTCGACGGGAAGGTCCGGTCCGGCGCCATGGAGGCCGTGTTCCGGACGCGGCTCCCGGCGGTTCCCGGGCTGGAGGTCGCGGGCGTCGTGGACCAGGTGGGGGCCGACGTCGTCGGGGTCGCCGAGGGTGACCGGATCACCGGCTGGACCAGCCGGGGCGCCGCGGAGCTCGCCGTCCTGAAGCTGTGGGCGCCGGTGCCCGACGGCCTCGACGTCGTCCAGGCCGCCGCGCTGCCCGTGGTGGGCGAGGCCGCCCGGCGCGCGCTGCGCATCCTCGACCCGAAGCCGGGGGAGACCCTGCTGGTGCACGGCGCCAGCGGCGGCATCGGCGGGCTGGTGACCCAGCTCGCGGTCGCGGCGGGCGTGACCGTCATCGGTACGGCGTCGGCGGCGAACCAGGAGCGGGTAGCCGCGTACGGGGCGACCGCCACGACCTACGGTGCGGGGCTCGTCGACCGGGTCCGTGCGCTCGCGCCGACCGTCGACGCCGTGCTCGACACCTCGGGCAGGGGTGTCCTCCCGGACAGCATCGAGCTGCGGGGCGGTACCGACCGGGTTCTGACCCTCACCGACCCGGCCGCCCACGGGCTGGGCGTCGAGTTCAACGAGCGGTCCAAACCCTCGGCCGAGGAGCTGACCGAGCTGGTCGACCTCGTCGTCCGCGGCGAGGTGTCGGTCCCGGTCGCCAAGGTGCTGCCGCTGGCGGAGGCCGCACGGGGGCAGGGCCTGGTCGACGACGGGCGCTCGGGCGGCAAGGTGGTCCTCGTCCCGTGAGGGCCCCCGCCGGGCTCACCTGACCCTCGTTGCGCGGGCGCCCAGCGGCGGGTCCCAGGTCAGGGCGGCTCCCGCCGACCGCATCAGCAGCGCGGTGGGCGCGGCCGAGGCGATCGCGTTCCGCAGCCAGGCCGCGGCGGGGTTGCGGGTCTGCAGGACGCGCCCGATCCGGCCGGAGGCGCGCGCCATCCCTTCGGTGCGGGGGCGGCGGAGCGTGTCGTACGCGCGCAGGCCGGCGTCGATCCCCGAGTCCTCGATCGCGGCGGCGAGGGTCACCGCGTCCTCGATCGCCAGGCAGGCGCCCTGCCCGATGTCGGGCGTGACGGCGTGGGCGGCATCGCCGAGCAGCGCCACGTGGCCGCGCACGAATCCCGGCAGGCGTTCCTTCAGGTAGTACACGTCGTGGCGCAGCAGCGTCTCGGCCGGGGTGGCCGCGAGCAGCCCGGGGACGGGGTCGTGCCACCCCTGGAACCGCGCGGCGAGCGCGCCGAGGTCGTGCTCGAACCTGGTGTGCTCGGGGGCGCTCTCGCAGGCGAACCAGTAGACCTGGCCGTCGTTGATCGGAGCGACGCCGAACCGTGCGCCGCTGCCCCACGTCTCCGACAGCACGGGCGGGACCCCCAGCGGCTCGGCGCGCTCGGCCGGGACGATGCCGCGCCACACCGTGTATCCCGCGTAGGTCGGGCCGGGGTAGTCGGGCAGCAGCGCCGCGCGAAGGCGGCTTCCGACGCCGTCCGCGGCCACGACCAGGTCGGCCGTCTCCGTCGTCGTGCCGTGCGCCGTGCGCAGGGTGACCGTGGCCGCGCCTGGCCCGCCGCCGATCGCCTCGGCGCGATGCCCGGTGTGCAGGATGTCCCGGTCGAGCCCGTCCATGAGCAGACCGTGCAGCTCTGCCCGGTGCAGGGCATAGAACGAGGCGCCGTAGCGGTGCTCGAGGCCAGAGGCGGGCAGCCGCCCGACGCGGGCGCCTCGCCGGAGACGGATCTCCAGTGCCTCCTGGCGCAGTCCGCGGTCGCGCAGGGCGGCGCCGAGGCCGAGGTGGTCGAGCGCCTTGACGGCGTTGGGTGCGATCCCGATGGCGGCGCCGACCGGTGCGATGGCGGGGGCCTGCTCGTACAGGCGCACCTGCCAGCCGTTGCGCTGCAGGGCGTAGGCGGCCGTAAGACCGCCGATCCCCGCTCCGACGACGATGGCCGTGCTGTTGCTCATTCGAGTCCCCTCATTTCCGAAACAACCGATTCAAACGATCGATTGAAACGGATGTTATAGCATGTCGGCGACGGCACGACAGGGCTGGGAGGTGCGGTGAGCGGACGGGACGACGTCCCTGGCAAGCGGCGTGCGGCGCAGGGGACCCGGGAGCGGCTGATCGAGGCGGCGGTGCGCTTGTTCGGCGAGCGCGGGATCGAGGCCACCTCGTTGCGGGCCCTGACCGAGGCGGCCCGGAGCAACATCGCCGCGGTGAACTACCACTTCGGGTCCAAGGAAGGGCTGCTGCGCGCCGTCGTCGACCGGACGATGCGGCTCGCCAACAACGAGCGGAGCCGCCGGCTCGACGAGCTCGAGTCGGCACCGGAGCCGCCCACGGTGGCGGCTCTGGTGCGCGCGTTCGTCGAACCGGGCGCCGACCTCCTGGAGGGGCACGGGCCCGACGTCGCGCGCTTCATCGGCCGCATGATCAGCGAGCCGGATCCGCGGGTCCGCCAGCTCTTCGCCGACCAGGTGGACCCCGTGGAGGGCCGCTACCTCGCCGCGCTGAGCCGCGCGCTGCCCGAGGTCGACGACGACGGCATCCGGTTCGCCTACACCAGCATGCTGGGCCTGCTCAGCCTCCATCAGTCCGGGGCCTTCGCCACGGTGGAGTGGCCCCAGCTGCGTGGTCCCGCATCCGGCACCGGCCGCTCGGACGACGCCGACCGGGAGCGGCTCGTCGCGTTCGTCACTGCCGGGATGCTCGCCGCCCACCCCCGATGAGTCAGGAAGAGAACTGGGTGCCTGAGGTGGTGCCGCTCGAGCTGGACGACGGTGAGGCCGGCTGGGAGGAGACGATCATGACCACGGAGGACCAGCAGACCGCCATCCACATGGTTCGCCGTTCGGCAAACTACGCGGGGCACGTCGTGGTGCACGGCGCCGACACCGCCGCCGCGGTGGCTGGGCTCCAAGCGGCGGGCGACTTCACCGTCCTCGACGGACCGCCGGCTAATTGAACCAGGCCTGACCCCGTCGAGGTGCTTGCGGGATTCGAAGGTTGCCCGTCTTTTCGCGGGACAAGCGACCGGGGCCGGCCGCGATGCCCGTGAGGACATCGCGGCCAGCTCTGGCGGCAATCAGTCTGTACCGTTGTCGAGACAGAAGTCTGTCTGGTCCTGGTCGACAGTTGTGCACAGAGTGATCCCCCAAGGAACCGTGAACTCTCCCACCTCGCCCGCTGCATCGAAGGAGATGTCCAACTCGTCCGTGAGCACGGATCGATCGTCCTGGGCGGCGACCTCCACGAGTAGTTCTGTGACATCGGAACTCGAATCACAACTACTACGCACGGCCTTGTCTGCGGAATCTAGGCCAAGGTCCTTGAGTGTCTTCGGCTCGTGGCCGATCCCTGTGAGATTGTTCTGGACGGTGTACGAGGTCACGATGACACCTGAACCTTCGCGTGCTGCTACCCCTGTGATCTGACCAGACGCTGCATTGTCGACGCACAGCATCACTGTGCCGAACGAATGATGCTCACCAGGAGCCACGTTTCTGCTACCGACCATGACTGAACTCGCAGCATCTTCGCCGGGCATTCTCACACGAGCTTCCTGCGTGCCTTGGGCAGGTCCACAGCCACATAGTGTGGTCGCCAGCACCGCGATACCTGCCAGTGGCCACACGAGTATTTGACCGTTCACGATGGCTGTGTCCATACCCTTGCCGAACCGACGTATCCGAGTGAAACGTGCACGCTAGCTCCTTTGTCAGGGGATCACGATACTCGCAATTGTTGCGTTTCCATCCGCGATGCAAGGAAACACCGCAAAAGTAGCGTTCGCGTATCGACTCTGTCGTGGCAAATAGTGGGTGAATTAGCGACCTCGATTCCTAAGCGACGGAGGCTGGCTGGTCCTCGGTCCCGTTCCGGTGACGAGTACCGCTTTCGGGCGTGGTCCGGTGCCGACAGGCCGAGCCTCCGGACTCGCCGGCCGGCCCCGCGCCGGCTCGGCGTCAGCCGATCACCGAGAAGACCTCCTCCGCGCTCTCGCGCCGCGTCGCCAGCTGCCAGGCGGCGTCGGCGATCTCGTCGGGGTCGAGCGACATCGTGGCGAGCTGGTCGGCGTCCAGCCCGGACTCGGCGAGGCCGTCCACGGCCTGGGCCGACATCGCGGTGTAGATGTCACCCCCGCGTACGCCGCCGCCGATCACCAGGGAACCGACGAAGACGCCGCTGCCCGCGAGCGCGGCGTGGAGGGTCACCGCGTAGGTGTGCAGCGCGGCGGAGGCGAGTGCCAGGTTGCCGAGCGGCGGCATCGGGCGGACGGCGCTGAGGCCGGTGGGCAGCAGGACCACGCCTCGTCCCCGGGCGCGCATCGCAGGGAGGACGGCGGTGACGGCATCGACCGCTGGCGGCACGAGCGTGGTGAGCGCACGGAGCGCCGACTCGCCGGTGACCTGCTCGATCGGTACCGGGAAGCTGTCGGGGTCCATGGCGGCCGGGCCGAAGTAGAGCACCTCGATCGGGCCGAGCCGTTCGGTGATCCGTGCCAGTACCTCCGCCTGCGCGCCGGGGTCCAGGACGTCGGCGACCTCGGCGATCGCCGTCGTGCCCTCGCTGCGGAGGCGCTCGAGGTACGCGGGGTGCCGGTCCGCGGAGCGGGAGACGACGGCGACCGGGTGCCCGGCCCTGCCGAACCTGCTCGCCATCGCCAGGCCGAGGCCAGGGCCGACCCCCAGCACCACCGCGGCGCCCGGACGTTCCTCGTTCGTTTCTCCAGCGTGGTCTGTCGTCACAGCTTCTTCTCCTCGTCGAACCTCGGGAACATGAGGGGTGCCTCAAGTTCGTGGAGACCATAGCCCAAAGTTGAGGGCGCCCTCAACTATGTAGAGTGGGCCCATGCCGAGCGTCAGCAGTCGACCGCGTCGCCGCGACGCCGTCGCCAACCGGGAGAAGCTCGTGGCCGCCGCCGAAGCGGTGTTCGCCGAGAGCGGGGTGTCCGCTTCGCTGGAGGAGATCGCGCGGCGCGCGGAAGTGAGCATCGGGACCCTCTACAACCACTTCCCGAGCCGCGGGTCCCTGCTCGACGCCGTGTACCCCCCGCGGATCGCGGCGCTGGCGGGCACGGCACGGACCGCGCTCGCCGACGACGACGCGTGGCGCGGCTTTAGGACCTTTCTGGTCCAGGTCTTCGAGCTGCAGGCGACCGACCGCGGCATGAACGACGCGATGACCCTGCGCTACCCGGACGCGACGGCGCTCGCCGCGGCGTGCGACGAGGGATTCGCCTCCGCCGGCTTGCTCGTCGAGCGAGCGCAGGAGTCGGGCGCCCTCCGTGATGACTTCCAGATGGAGGACCTGGCGTCCCTGGTCTGGTCGATCTCCCGGATCATCTCCGCGACCGTCGACGTCGCGCCCGATGCGTGGCGACGCTTCCTCGACCTGCAGCTCGACGGTCTACGCGCGGAGGGTGCCCACCCGCTCTCCGCGCCGGCGATGACCGCCGAGCAGGTAGCGGCGGCGATGCGGGCGACCTGAGCGCCGCGCCGGCCAGCCGGTCCGCGTCCTGACTTTGGTTCAGCAGGCTTTGGGCGTCCATGAACCCGCGGTGTGTGGACGCCTGGAGCCTGCTGAACCAAAGTCAGCAGGAAGCTAGCGGCCGGCCTCGCTGACCAGGCTGTTGATCTCCGCTGTCAGGAGGCTGCCGCCGTCGAGCCCCATGGTGTCGAAGGCGCCCACGATCTCCAGGGAAACGAGGCCGTGCACGCGGTACCAGGTGGACAGCGCGAGCCGGAGCGCCGGATGCCCGGTCCCCGCCGGGGCCCCGAGGGACCTGCCCCAGTGCGACAGCTTCTCGTCGAGGCCGGCAGCCCGGGCGGGGCCGGAACCGCCGGCGCCCGTGCCGGACGCCGCGAATGCAGCTGCGTCACCCGCGCCGTCAGCCGACGCGCCACCCGCGCCGCCGTCGGGCGCTATCTCCTGGAGCGTCGTGACCAGGGCGAGCATGCTCCGGCTGATGGGGCCGACGCTCTCCAGCGGGTCCACCGTCTCGCGCCTGCTGCCCGTGAAGAGCATCGAGTAGCGGCGCGGATGGTCCAGCGCCCAGCGGCGCCAGGCGTGCGCGACGGCGGCCAACCGGTCCGGTGCGGGCCGGTCGGCCGCCTCGTGCGCGGCGCCCTCGACGGCGGTGCCGAGGTCGGTGTACCCGGCCACGACCAGGGCGTCGAGCAGCGCCTCGCGCGACGCGAAGTAGTGGTACAGCGCGGGCGACGTCATGCCCATCGCCTTGCCGACCGAAGCGAGCGACAGGCTGTGCGCGCCGCCGGCGTCGACCAGCTCCAGCGCCCGCTCGACGATCTCGTCGACGGTCTGCCGCCTGACCCGTTCGCGGCGCGTCAGCGGCCGGGTGTCGTCGTCGTCCACGGGCATGCCGCGAGCCTAGCTCCAGGCCGCGGAGCCTACCGGCCCTAGCCGAGGCGGCAGCTGCCGACCACCACCTCCTGGCCCGCCGCGCGCACCCGGATCGCGTTCTGCACCAGGCGGCCCTCCGTGTCGGTGGTGCTCTCGTTGTAGGCCACCTCGACCACGCCCAGCACCGACAGCGAGCCCGAGCCCGCGCCGATCGGGATGCCGTTGATCGTCCCGACGAGCGAGCTGCGCTCGATCCCGGAGGCGTCGGCCGTGCAGCTGCTCTGGATGTCGGTGATCCGGACGAGCCCGTTCAGCAGGGTCACGTCGGCGACGCTGGTCTCGACCTCGGTACGGCCGGTCGTCGTGCTGACGGTGCAGCTCACGTTCAGCGCGCCAACGCGGCCCACCAGGGTGTCCAGGGTTGCCGTCGACTGCTCGTCGTCGGGCGGGCAGCGGACGTCGGGGGTCCGCTCGACGTCGAGCAGGCCGTCGGCCGAGATCGCGAACCCGGCGCCCGGCACGTAGACCACCACGTCGACGGTCTTGCTGTCGGCCCCGCCGTCGTCGTCCGTGATCGTCGCCGTGATCGTGCGCGGCCCGAGTCCGTCGAAGCCGTAGACGTGCTCCGCCGCGCAGGTCCCGCCGCCGGGCTGCTGTGTGACGGTCCCTTGGACCGGCCCGTCGCCGTCGCCGTAGTCGACCTGGCACGTGTGCGTGTCGTTGGTGCCCTGGTCGGTGAAGGTGACGCTCACCGGAGCGGGCCGGCGCGCGTTGATCATCTGGCCCGACGTCGGGGCCGTGATCTGGGCGGCCGGGTTGACGTTGGCCAGCGTCACCGTCGCGCGGTCGCTCACGGGCGAGGGTTCGCCGTGGCCGTCGTCCGCCGTCAGGGTGACGGTGAACGGCCCGTCGTCGGTGCAGGTGATGGTGGTATTCGGGGCCGCGGCGTTCGCGAAGGTGCAGGTCGCTCCGGGGTCCACGCCCGGCCCGGGCGCGGCCGACCAGGCGATGGTCGGGGTGTCGTCCGGGTCGGTGACGGTGCCCGCGAGCGCGACCGGCGAGCCCTCGGCGCCGGTGACGTCGGGGCCGGCGTCGACGGTGGGCGGTGTGTTGCCCGTGCCGGGCATGTCCGGGATGTCCCCGCCGCAGGGCAACGCCTGCGGCCCGCAGCCGACCTGGACCCAGAACCGGTCACCGTGCAGGATCCGGTCGAACGAGTACCAGACGCCGAGCTTCGCGCCCGCCGACCGGTTGTGGCTCCGGTTGAGCGCCCGGGCCGAGTAGCTGTACTCGGTATCCGGGTCCTCGGTTCCCAGAGCCGCACCCTGGAACGTGCTCCGGTACGGGAACTCGTCGCAGTCCATCCGTTTGCTCGCGTAGTCCGGGTCCACTCCCAGGCACGTCGCCACGGCGATGTCGTGGTTCCTGCGGTACCTGGTCGGCTCGTACTCGGGTCGCAGGCGGCTCAGGCTCTCGCGGGGCCTGGAGTTGGCATTGCCCGGGATGATCTTGCCGGCCGGATCCGGATTGATGAGGTGCGGCTTGGTGAACGCCTCGAAGATGTGGAAGGCCTCCTGCGTGATCGCCGTGTCCTCCATGTCGATGTAGTGGACCGGACGGACGTCGTCGAAGATGCAGCCGCCGCTCTCGTTCGCCGGCAGGTACGACGCGCTGTCGCAGCGGTAGGTGAGGTCGAGGTCGTCGGTGTAGTCCGGGCCGGATGCGATGAACCGGGCGGACAGGAAGCTGACGAGGTCGTCCGGGTGGAAGGGGGGCGTGTTGCCGCTGGGGAAGGAGTCACCCATGAAGAAGTTCTCGTTGTACACCCACTCCAGGCTCGACCATTCCGCGAGGGACTTCGTCACGGGGCCCTGCGCCTCGTCGTTCTCACAGGAGGCCTGTCCCTGCCCGTCGCACACCATGTCGAGGGTCATGGGCGCGGTCGGGTCGACCGGGCCCTCCGGTACCGGGTTCGAGATCCGCCACTGGAACCTGTTCCAGAGGGTGTCGCGGCTGCCCCAGCCGACCAGCGTCAGGTCGAACCACATGATCGCGAACACCCCGCTCCCGTTCATGTGCCGGAAGCCGATCTTCGGCTCGAAGCACATCGAGTAGCGGTTCTTGTAGAGCGGGGTGGTGCGGCCGTCCGGAAACTCCTCCTCGCAGGAGTCGAGCGTGAACTCTCCCGGCTCGGGCAGCTCTCCCGGTGCGACGTCGTAGGTGTCCTCGTCGTCCCACCACCATTCCTCGTCGGCAGCCTTGGTCCTCGGCCGTGCGGCGGTGTCCTCCAGGCCCTCGGGCAGCACGGTCGGCTCCGCGACGTTCATCGAGTTCTGCTGCACCGCCGCCGCCTCCTCGAGGGTGCGGCTCGGCCCGGCGGCAACGGCCTCCTCGTACGAGCCGAACGTCCGCCAGCCGGGAGGCGCGTCGCCGGCGCTCGCGGGCGGGTCGGCCGCCGGCCCGGGCTCGTCCGCGCCGGCCACGCTCGTGGCCGACGTCGACAGTGCGACGCCCGCGACGGTGACGAGCACCGTCAGACGCCGGAGGTGTCGCGAGTTCTTCAGTGCTCCCGTTGCCATGGCTCTCCTCGCCGGTGCGGGGCGGGACGCGCCGTCGCGTCCGCCGTGGGTGCGTGACTGACCGAGACCAGGATCGCCGTTCGGGCTGCCACAAGCGCTGACATTCGGACGTGCCCGAATGGTGGCGGCGCAGGGTGCACTTGGCGGCGCGTCCCGGGCCCACCTGGCACGATGGCGCCCATGACGGCTGAACCCCTGCCCGCGACGGCGTCGGCCACCGGGCTGTCCGAGCGGGCGCTCGGGCCCGATCTCGCGCGCGGCGTGATGCTGCTGTTCATCGCGCTGGCGAACTCGCACTACTTTCTGCTCGGCGAGCGGTACGTCGGCGGCTTTCCGGCGGGCGGCTCTCGGGTGGACGACGCCGTCGCGTGGCTGGTCTCCACGTTCGTGGACGGCCGGGCGTTCCCGATGTTCGGGCTGCTGTTCGGCTACGGCGTGGCGCACATCGTGCGGCGCAACGCCGGGTTCGGGTCGAGCGTCGTGGACCAGATCCTGTTCCGTCGCTCCCTGGTCCTGATCGTCATCGGGGTGCTCGACGCCCTCCTGTTCTACGCGGGCGACATCCTGGCGATGTACGGGGTGCTGCTGTTCGTCGGGATCCTGCTGGTGCGGCGGTCCGATGCCGCTGTGCTCGCCGTTGCGGCAGTGTTCTTCGTGCTGGGCGCGCTGCCGAGCGTGGACTCCCTGTCGATCAGCACGGCGGGGCCGGGCCCTGAGGCCCTGCCGCCCGACCTCGCGACCATGTTCTCCGAGCGGGCAGCGATCGCCACGATCGTCGCGCTCGTCGGGCCCATCGGGTTCGTCTGCCCGTTCGCGATCGGTCTGTGGGCCGGACGGCGGCGGATCCTCGAGCGGCCCGCCGAGCACCGCGTGCTGCTGCGGATCGTCGCTGCTGTGGGGATCTCCGCCGCGGTGCTCGGCGCCCAGCCGGCGGCGCTCCTGGTCACGGGCGCGTACGAGCGCCCGGCCGACGATGTGCTGGAGTGGGTCGGCCCGCTGCACGACGCGACCGGTGTGCTGGGTGGGTTCGGGTACGCGGCGCTGATCTGCCTGGTCGCCACGCGGCTGCGGAACCGCGGCCTGGTGGCGGCGGTCGCCGCCGTGGGGCAGCGGTCGATGACGTGCTACCTGCTGCAGTCGCCGGTGTGGTTCGTGGCGTTCACGCCGTTCCTGCTCGACCTCGCCGACACACTCACGGTGACGACGACGGCGCTGCTCGCGATCGGGGTGTGGGCCGCGTCGGTCGGCCTGGCCGAGTGGATGCGGCGCACCGGCCGGCGCGGCCCGTTCGAGACGCTGACCCGGCGCTTCACGTACGCGGTGCGGCCGGTCAGCGCTGCGCCGGGCGATTCGGCACCCGGCAGCTCGGCGCCGGGCAGCTCAGCGCCGGGCAGTGCGCTGTGAGCCGGGTCTGGTTCGTGACCGGAGCGAGCCGCGGCCTCGGCCGGGCGATCGCGGAGGCGGCCCTGCAGCGCGGCGACCGCGTCGCGGCGACGGCGCGGGACCTCGCCTCGCTGGACGACCTGGTGGCCGAGCACGGCGACGCCGTCGTGCCGCTGCGGCTGGACGTGACCGACCCGGACCAGGCCGGTGCCGCGGTGCGGGCGGCGGTCGAGCGGCTCGGACGCATCGACGTGGTGGTCAACAACGCGGGCTACGGGCTGTTCGGCTACGTCGAGGAGATCACGCCGGAGCAGCTGCGCGAGCAGCTCGAGGTCAACCTCTTGGGCGTGCTGCACGTGACCCAGGCGGCACTCCCGGTACTGCGCGCGCAGGGGTCGGGCCACGTGGTGCAGGTGTCCAGCTCCAGCGGCGTCGCCGCGTGGCCGGGGCTCGGCGGCTACAGCGCGTCCAAGTGGGCGCTCGAAGGGCTGACCGAGTCGCTCGCCCAGGAGGTCGCGGGGTTCGGCATCCACGTCACGCTCGTCGAGCCCGGGCCCGTGGACACCGCGTGGCGCGGGGAGTCGGCGGTGCACGCCGCGCAGCTCCCGGCCTACGACGCGCTGCGGGCGGCCGCGTGGCACCCGCCCGGCTCCTCGTCCCCGGCCGACGTCGCCCGCGTGGTCCTCGCGATCGTCGACGCGGACGAGCCGCCGCTGCGGATCCTCGTGGGAGACCTCGCCGCGGACGCCGTCCTGCCGATCACCGAGGAGCGGATCGCCGCATGGCGTCGCTGGGAGGACCTGGGCCGGTCGCCGGGCTGACGGCTGCCGCGGGTCGCGGGTCGCGGGGCGGGTCAGCGCGGGCGCCAGCCCGGGAGCAGGCGGTCCAGGGCGTCGGCCAGAGGGACGGACTCGCCGTCCTTGCCGCCCGCGCCGAGGATCAGCGGCGGACGGCGCGCGTCGGGCCGGATGCCGCGGACGCGGTCCAGGAGGCTGACCGGCGCGGTGAGCACGTAGAAGTCGCCGTCCGTGCTGACGCCGGCGGTTCGGTCCACGCGCAGGTACCAGCCCTTCAGCCCGGTGCGCGCCGTGCCCCGCCCGCCGTACCCCTGGACCTGAAGGTCCTCGGGAGCGAGCCCGGCGGTCTTCGCGGCGGCCACGAAGTCGCGGAGCATCGCCTCGGCCCGGGTGTGCTCGGCGTCCTGCCGCGCCGCCAGGCGCTCCGCCTGCACGCGGACCGCTTCGGCCCGCTGCCGGCTCCACTCCCCATCACTCATGCGGGCAGTCTCGCACTCTGCCTCCCGGGACGGGTCGGGCGTTCGCGACCGCGTAAGGCCGTCTCTGCCTCCCGCGTCAGTCCGGCAGCACCGACTGCTCCAGGCCCCGCATCCGGTAGTACTCCAGCAGCCGGTCCCACTCGATCACCCCGGTCGACCGCGCCCACACCTCCCAGCAGTGCTCCAGCCGCGTGACGACGTCGGCGTGCTCGGCGGCGAGGTCGTGCGTCTCGCCGCGGTCCGCCAGGATGTCGTACAGCTCCCACGGCCGCCCCGCCTCGCGGACCAGCTTCCACTGGCCGTACCGCACGGCGGCGTTCCCGAGGTGCTCCCAGAACAGCGGCCGCTCGACCGCCGCCTCGCCCCGCCACTGGTCGAGCATGCTCGCGCCCGCCATCCCGCTGGTGTCGCCGCCCACGGCGCGCAGCACGGTGGGCGCGATGTCGACGACGTGGCCCGGTCCCGCCGTCCGGCCACCGCCCAGGACGCCGCCCGCCGGCCACGACGCGATGAGCGGTGACGCGATGCCGCCCTCGTGCACCCACCGCTTGTACAGCCGGAACGGCGTGTTCGACAGGTGCGCCCACGACCGGCCGTAGCTCGCGTAGGAGTCCTCGGGCCCCGGGACGACGTCGGGGGAGTTGCCCACCCGGACGGCCCGCCCGTCGCGCGTCGTCGGCGGGGACACGTCCACCGGCAGGCGGCCCGACGGCGTCGGCAGCTCCTCCGCGCACGCCCCGTTGTCCGAGCAGAACACCACCAGCGTGTCGTCCAGCGTGCCCTGCGCCTCCAGCTGGTCGAGCAGCGCGCCGACGCCCCGGTCCATGGCCTCGACCTGCGCCGCGTAGACGGCCATGCGCTCGGCCTCCCACTCCGGTTCGGAGGTCTCCGCCCACGCAGGCACCCGCAGGTCGCGCGCCGGCAGGTCGGCAGCGGTCTCCAGGCCGAGGCGGTGCTGCTCCGCGAGCCGGCGCTCGCGCAGCCGGTCCCAGCCGGCGAGGTAGCGCTCGCGGTACTTCGCGACGTCGGCCTCCCGGGCGTGCAGCGGCCAGTGCGGCGCCGTGTAGGCGAGGTACAGGAACCACGGCCGCCCGCCCTTGTGCGCGCGCTCGACAAAGTCGCGCGCGTACCGGGTCAGGTCGTCCGTCAGGTAGTAGTCCCCGGCGGTGGCCGACGGCGGCAGCCGTTCCTCGCCGTCGACCAGCGGCGGGCCGTAGTAGCTGACGGCGCCGGGCAGCACGCCGTAGAACTCGTCGAACCCGCGGCGGGTGGGCCAGGTCTCGTCGGGCTCGGCCGTCTGCGCCGACAGGTGCCACTTGCCCGCGAGCGCCGTCGTGTAGCCGATGGAGCGGAGCCGCTCGGCGAGCGTCGGCGCAGTGGGGTCCGGGGAGCCGCGGTACCCGTACGGGCGGTCGTCGCTGGTGAGCACGCCGACGCCGACGTCGTGCGAGTGCCGCCCCGTGAGGAGGGCCGCGCGGGACGGGCTGCAGCGGGGTGTGACGTAGAAGGAGCTCATCCGTACGCCGCGGCGCGCCAGCCGGTCCAGGGCGGGGGTGTCGATCTCGCCGCCGAACACGCCGACGTCGGAGTAGCCGAGGTCGTCGGCGAGGACGACCAGCACGTCGGGGCTGCGGGTCATGTCGTCTCCTGGCCGCCGTCTGGCGTGATCCGGGCGCGCACGGTGCCCAGGCCCTCGATGCCGGCGGTGACGTCCAGCCCGGCCGCGTACTGCTCGCGCGTGACGCGCACCCGGGCTGATGTCGCGCCGAGCGTCACCACGTCGCCGGGGAACAGGGTGATCATGCGGGAGATCGCGGCCAGCAGCTCGGTGGGCCCGGCAGCGTAGGCGGCGGTCGAGCCGTGCACCTCGGCCGGCAGTCCGGCATCGGCCCCTGCACTGGCTCCGGCCCCAGCCGCGGTACTGGCACCGGCACCGGCCCCTGCAAGGGCCGCATCCGGCGTCCCGACTCCCGTCACCCGCAGCCACATCTCGCGCCCGGACCAGCCGTCCGGGTCGGGCAGCCCGTCGACTGGCGCCAGCGGCTGCGGCGCGGGCAGCACGACGTTGAAGCCGTCCGCCCACCGCCCGTACATCGCGCCGATGCCGCGCTCGCCGGCGCGGGCGGGCTCGACGACGGCGTCGCGGAAGGACTGGTCGCAGACCGACACCAGGGGCGTGTAACCGAGGACGAGCTCGTCGGTCTCCGACCGGTCGGGCGAGCGGGTCGTCCGGGCGACCTGTTGGTCTGGCACGTCGGCGGCGTCGGAGGTCAGGCGGCGCACCACCAGCGCGAGCTCGACCGCGATGACGAGGTCGGTGGCGCGCGCCGGGACGCGCACGGGGCTGCCCGCGGACAGGGATGAGGCGGGGCCGTTCAGGAAGCGCGGCACGGCCAGCCGTGGCAGGCCGTCGGGGTCGGGCGTGTTCACCGGGGCGCCGTTGCCGAAGGACGTCCAGAAGTGCCGCGCCCCCGCGACCGACCAGTCCTCGGGCGCTTCGATCGCCGTCACGCCGGGCCGGTTGCGCTCGTGCAGCGCGAGCTCCCGCACGGCCCACGAGGAGTGCCGGGTGAGGTCGGTCCTGGTGGACCCGGCCGCGTCGTGCCCGACGTCGGGCACCACGACCGGGTTGGCCAGCGCGCCCACGGACTCGATCTCGACCTCCAGGCGCGTGCCCGCGGCGATCTCGGCGGGTGTGACGGGCAGGCCGTCGACGCCCATGGTGCCGAAGTGGATCACGTCGCCCACGTGCAGGGACGCGAACGAGGAGTACCAGGCGATGACCCGCTCGATGCCCAGCAGGGTTGCCCCGGTGTGCGCGCGGTCGCGCGTCCGGCCCGACTGCCGCGTCCACATCAGCAGGTTGTACGGGTCGCCTACCTCGTCCTTGGTGACGAGGTAGGGGCCCATGGGGCACAGGGTGTCGGCCTTCTTGCCGCCCCACGAGGCGGTGGCCTGGTACAGCCAGTCCTGGTAGCCGGGCGGCAGCGAGTAGCCGCGTCCGGTGTTGCCGGGGACGGCGGAGTAGTAGTGGGTGCCGGAGACGTCGTTCACCACGGTGTAGCCCGCCACGTGCTCCATCGCCCGCTCGACCGGGATGTCGCGCCCCGTCCGGCCGATCACGACCGCCAGCTCCACGTTGTAGGCCATGCTCGGCAGGTGGTTGTCGTGCCGCATGACCACTGGCGCGCCCTGGCCCACCACCGCCCCCTGCGGCCGCTGGTGCCCCAGCGGGAACAGGTTCATCAGCGGTACGCCGGGCCTGTTGCGCAGGAACGACGGCGAGTTCGTCACCAGGCCCCAGCACAGGCGCGGCCGGGGGATCGGGGCGAGCAGCTCGAAGCTGTCGGCGGGTCCGTCGGCCCAGTCGTAGCCGGGTCTGCCAGCCCGGTCGTCGCCCGGCCCCTCGGTCCGGTCGCCGACAGGGTGGCCCGAGCGCGGCAGGATCGTCGCGTCGGTCTGCGCGGCGAACCGTTCGACCGCGGCGACGAGCCGGGACAGGGCGACCAGCCCGGCGTCGTCCAGGGCGAGGAAGCCGACCAGGGTGTCCGGCCACCGCCCCGCGAGGAATCGCGGGGCCGTGGCCGGGCCCGAGGACGGGATGGCCGCGTGGGCCGCCAGCGCGGCCTCGGCCAGGGCGGGCTCGACGAGCCACTCCCGGCGGCCCGGGCCAGGGCCGGGGCCGGGCGCGACGCCGGGCCCGAGCCCGGCGTCAGGCCGCTGCCCGACGCCGGGATCCCGCACGACGACGCCCCAGCGCTCGGTGCCCTGGACCAGGAAGCTGGCCAGTCTCACGGGTCTCCTCCCTCGGCGTCCCCGCCCACGGTGCCTCTGATCATGGTGCCCCTGCTCGCGATGCCCCTGCTCACGATGCCCCTGCTCACGACTGCTCCTCGGCCCCCGGCACCTCGACCGTCGCGCCGTCCGGGGTGAGGTACCCGGCGACGATCACCCGGAACCAGCGGCTGCCGTCGGAGACGGCAAGCGTCGGGAACGGCCCCAGCGCGTCCGGCACCATCACGATGCCACCGGCGACGGGTTCGGGCAGTTCGGCCACCGGGTTCGGGGCGAGCTGGAGGCCGTGGGCGTACACGGTCCGCATCTTGTGCTCCGCCGAACCGAGGTCGCGCTCGTTGTCCGTGGTGGGCACCACGCCGTCGGCCCCGACCCGGACGGTGGCCACCGCGTTGGCCTCGGGCGTGGCTGCCACCAGCTCGACGACGGCGCCGCCCGTGTCGTCCGCCGGCACCACCCGCACCCCGCCCTTTACGCCGGGCCCGGCCCCCGCGAGCTGCGCGGACGCCGCGAGGAAGCTGCCGTAGGCGTCGCCCGCGGCGTACCCGTCGGGGGCGGTGGCCCGGATGACCGACGCCCCGTTCTTGACCGAGGTGACCTCGTGCTCGTTGGCGCCGGCGCCGCGGCGCTGGATGTAGCAGCCCTCGCCCACGGTGCCCGCCACGACCACGGGCGCGCCCGGGTCCAGGATGTTGCCGCTGATCGTGGAGCCGGTCATGGTGCCCGTGACCCTCACGGGCGGGTTCCCGGCCACGGTGTTGCTGCCGAACGCGTTGCCCATCACGGAGATGCCCGCTGCGTTGCCGGCGACCCGCACCGCCGCCCGGATGAGGCTGTGCTCGAGGTTCCAGTTGTCGAACGAGTTGGCCGAGATCGTGATCTCGGAGGCCGACTGCTCGAACGCCACGGGGTCGAGGTTGATCCAGTTGAACGTGTTTCCGCTGATGGTGACGTTGTGCGCGTCCACGCCGCGGAACAGGATCGCGTTCGGCGGCCGGTTCCCGCCCGGCTCCACCCCGCCACCGCCGATCACGTTGCCCGCGATGGTCAGGTTGGTGCCGCCCGCGGTGATGTCGATGGCCGGCCCGGAGGCGTGCTCGACGACGTTGCCGACGATCGTGGAGTTGATGATGCCGCCGGTGAAGAACCGCCGGCCGATGTCGACCAGGTTGTTGGAGATCACCGCGCCGCGGAAGTTGGCGTTCTCCGCGCCGGTGGTCGCTATGCACTGGTTCATGCTGTGGAAGTGGTTGCCCTCGATGAGCCACTTGCGCATGCCGTAGGGCAGCAGGTGCAGGTCGCCGCCGCCGGTGCCGTCCGTGGGCCACTGGACCGTCAGCGCCGTCCCGGAGATCGCCACCAGGTTGTTGGTGAAGACCAGCCCGCGCCCGATGTGCACCACCGCCTGGTTGAACGAGACGAACGTGCACTCGGTGATCGTCGCGTCCATGTCGTCGGTGTTGTTGGTCCGCGCCGTGCGCACTGCTACCGAGTTCGGCGTGCGGGTGCGCGTGATGAACGACAGCCCCCGGATGCCGCACAGCGGGGCGTGCATCTCCACGCCCGTGCCGTCGAAGTCGACCAGGATCAGCGACGTGCGCACGCCCATCGTGCCCTGGCCGGCCAGGACTATGCGGTTGAGGTTCATCGGCTCGGTGAACTCGGTGTCGCGGACCACCAGCGGCGCGGTGATGCGGTAGGTCCCCGGCGGGAACCAGACGATCTTGCTCAGCCGCTCGAACTGCGCGTCGATGGCGGCCTGGATGGCGACGGTGTCGTCGTTGACGCCGTCGGCCAGGGCGCCGAACTCCTGCGGGGTGGTGGCGCCGGAGATGTCCAGCGTGGCGAGCGAGGGGTCGGAGAGCTCCGGCGGGTCGTCGGCGGGGGCGGTGGTGAGGGGTGCGGCGGAGGCGGGGGACAGGGGGGTGGACACGGCACCGGCGGCGGTCGCCAGGCCGGCCAGACCGGCGGTCCAGAGCATGTTCCGTCGGGTCACGGGCTGGGGCATCGTTGCTTTCCTTCCGTTGACGGGAGAGCTGGTCGAGCCGCGAGGGTTCGGACATCGTGCTTCGGGGAGAGCGGGTACGGGCAGAGCGGGCAAGAAAGAGCGGGTAAGAGAGCGGGTACCGGCAGAGCGGGTACGGACGGAGCTCGTGAGGGCGACTCAGATGAGGTGCTCCTCGAACGGCGTGACGAAGGCGCGCAGCGCCGCCCGCTCGCCCGGGTCGCAGGCGAGCAGGGGCGGCGCCACGTGCGGCGGGCACAGCCCGCGCCGGGCGAGCACCGTCTTGATCGACGGCGTCCCCGGGCGCACCTTGTGCAGGCCCGTCAGGTCGGTCAGCACCTGCTGCAGGCGGGCGACCTCGGCGGTCTCGCCCGCGCGGTGCGCGGCCACCAGCGCGAGCGCGGGCCCGGGCGCGATGTTGCCGACGCCGGGCACTATGCCGTGCGCGCCGAGGTCCAGGGCGGCGGCGAGCTGGGTCTCGGCCCCTTGCCCGACGGCGAAGCCCGGCCGGCGCGCCGAGATCCCCACCAGGTGCTCCAGCAGCGCCAGGTCGCCGGAGCTGTCCTTGATGCCGACCACGTGGTCCAGGTCCGCCAGCGCGTCGGCGAGCCCCGGCGTGATCGGGTTGCTGTACCGGGGCGCGTTGTAGGCCACGACGGGCAGGCCGACGGCGGCCAGGGCCGCGTAGTGCGCCACCACCTCGTCGGCGCGGTGGTGGAAGTAGATCGGCGGGCTGAGCACCAGCGCGTCCGCGCCCGCCGCGGCGGCGGCGTCGGCCCGCGCGAGGACGTCGAGCGTGCCCGCGGCGGTGACGTTCACCGTGACGATGCCCGCGGACTGCCGCCCGTGCTCTCGCCCGGGCTCCGGCCCGGCGGCCACGCCCAGCTCCCGCCAGCGGGCGATCACTCCCGCGGTGAACGGGCCGACGTCGGACGCCGGCACCAGCGGGCCCTCGCCGTTGCTGCCGAGCAGCATGAGGGTGCGCACGCCGTGCGCGTACAGGGCGTCCAGGAGGCGGGTGGAGCGCTCGGCCGACGGGCGTCCGCCCGGCTCCATGGGGGTCACCAGCGGCACGGTCACGCCGGTCAGGAGCGGGGTCCCGGTCAGCATCAGTACCCCCTGATCTCGGGCCAGGCGAGCTCGAACCCGTCGGCGACCAGCTCGGCCTGGAACGCTGCGAGCAGCCCGGCGTCGCCGTGCACCTGCGCGGGCTCCAGGCCGCATGCCAGGCAGTGCGCGGCCAGCGCCCCGGCCGCCTCCCCGGCGTTCCACTCGACCGGGTGCAGCCGGTAGCAGCCGTTGGTGATGTGCGTGGTGCCGATGTTCTTGCCCGTAGCCAGCAGGTTGCGCACCCGGACGGGCAGCAACGCGCCGAGCGGGATCTGGAACGGGCTGGACGGGACGTCCAGGTAGTTGTCCCCGCCGGTGCTGGGGTGCAGGTCGATCCGGTACATGCCCACGCCCACCGAGTCGGGGTAGGCCACGGCCCCGGCGTCGCCGCGGACCGTCAGCGACAGGTCCTGCTCCAGCACCGTGGTGCGGGCCCGGATACGCCGCGACTCGCGCACGTACGGCGCCTTGGCGAGCCCGTCCGGGCTGCCCAGCACGTCCGGCCGCAGTCGCAGGCCCGGCCAGCCCGTGCCCCCGTCGGGCCGGGGCGCCTCGGTCTGCAGCCAGTAGAGCATGCTCAGCGACTGCTGCCGGGCCCCCGCGAGATGCTTCTCGCGCTCGGCGTCGGGCACGGGGTCGGACGCCGGGCCCACCAGCGGGCCGGGCAGGTAGTCGATCATGGGCCAGTTGACGAGCGTGACGTCGCTCGCGGCGAACCCGGCCTCGAACTGCTCGCGGGCCACCACGCGGCGGAACAGCCACAGGTCCCGGTCGCCGGGGTCGGCGCTCTGGTCGGCCACGACCGGGCCGTCGTGCGCGTGCGGCACGAACGTCCGGACCAGCGGCTCCAGCGTGCGCGGGTCGGGCGCGGTGAGGCTGAGCATGCGGTCCGGCCAGCCGGCCGGCCGGAAGTCGTGCCAGAACTCGTACTGCTCCGGCCGGTCGATCGTGTGGTCCTCGCCCTCGCGGTGCTCGATCGCGAACACCCACGAGAACGCCTGCTGGTTGCCCGGCTGCGCGACGTCGGGGGCGCTCGGCTCCCCGGTCTCGGCCGCCGACTCGAACCCCGTGACGTGCTCGACGCCGGCCAGCGGCAGCACGTCGCCCAGCTCCGTGGCGTCCAGCACGTACGGCGCGGCGACCGTCACCAGGGCACCGTCCGGACCCTCCAGGGTGACGGCCTCCACCCGGTCGCGATCGGTCCGCGCCGCCACCGGGCGGTGCTCGAACAGGATCCGCAGCCGGCCCGAGGACAGGTACGGGGCCACCATCGCGTCCAGCACCGCCGCCGCGACCCGGGGCTCGTAGCACAGGCGGCTGACCCGGCCCAGGCCCGGGTTCAGGTCCACTACCTGGCGGGCCGCCGCCGTCAGCGGATACCAGGTGCGGTAGTACTGCCGCACGCCCTCGCGGAACGCCCGGTAGGACTGCGTGCAGCCGAACTGCTCGATCCACGGGTGCTCGTCCGGCGGCACACCCTGCGCGCTGAGCTGCCCGCCCAGCCAGTCCGTCTCCTCGGTGAGCACCACGGCGCGGCCCCGCCGCAGCGCGGCCAGAGCGGCGGCGACCCCGCCCGCGCCGCCGCCCACGACCAGCACCTCGGCGCCCAGCTCCCGCCCGCCCGCCGCAGGCACGCCCAGCTCCTGCCCGCCCAGCCCCCGCGCGCCCATCACGCCACCCCCTCCAGGTCGTGTGCGGCCCGCAGCAGCCCCCGCGTGTACGGGTGCTGCGGCGCGGTGAAGAGCTGCTCCGCCGAGGTGTCCTCGACCAGCACCCCGCGGTGCATCACGGCCACCCGGTCGGCGATCTGCCGCACCACCGCGAGGTCGTGCGTGATGAACAGGACCGACAGGTCGTGCTCGTCCCGCAGGTCCACCAGCAGCCGCAGGATCTGCGACTGCACCGACACGTCCAGCGCCGAGACCGCCTCGTCGCACACCAGCAGGCGCGGCCGCAGCGCCAGCGCCCGCGCGATGCTCACCCGCTGCTTCTGCCCGCCCGACAGCGCCGACGGCCGCCGGTCGGCCACCCCCGCGTCCAGCCCGACGTCGGACAGCACCCGCGCCAGCGCCGCCCGCTGGTCCCCGGCCGGCGCCACCGACGGGTGCACCCGCCACGCCTCGCGCACTATCGCCCCCACGGTCATCCGCGGGTTCAGCGACGAGCCCGGGTCCTGGAACACCATCTGCACCGCACGGTGCAGCTCCGGCGACCGCTTCCCGATCGGCCCCAGCGGCCGACCCTCGAAGCTGATGCCGCCCCCCTGCGGCGTCACCAGCCCCAGCACGCACCGGGCCACCGTCGACTTGCCCGAGCCCGACTCGCCCACCAGCGCCACCGTCTCGCGCGCGCCGACGTCGAGGTCCACGCCGTCGACCGCCTGCACGGTGGTGCGGCGCTCGCGGACCGACCGGCGGGGCGCGGCGAACGCGACACGCAGGCCGCGGATCTCGAGCACGCTCATGGGGAGACCTCCTTCGCGAAGTGGCAGGCGCTGAGCCGGCCCGGCTCCTCCTCGGTGATCTCGCGCAGGGCCGGGACCTCGACGGCGCAGCGGTCCCGCGCCATCGGGCAGCGGGGGTGGAACGGGCACCCGGACGGCCGGTCGAACGGGCTGGCGGGCGCGCCCGGGAGCGGTTCGGCGATCGCCGTCCGGCTGGTGACGGCCGGTACGTTGCCCGCGAGCGCGCGCGTGTACGGGTGGAACGGGCGGTCCAGCACCGCGCGCGCCGGGCCCTGCTCGCAGACCCGGCCCGCGTACATCACCACCACCTCGTCGGCGACGTGCGCCATGACCCGCAGGTCGTGGCTGACCAGGATCATGGCCAGGCCCTCGCGCTCCCGCAGGTCCGCGAGCAGCGCCAGGATCCGCGCCTGGGTGGTGACGTCGAGCGCGGTGGTCGGCTCGTCGGCGATGATCAGCTCGGGCCGCCCGGCCAGGGCGATCGCGATCATGACGCGCTGGCGCATGCCCCCCGACAGCTCGTGCGGGTACGAGCCGGCCTGCCGCTCCGGCTCGGGCAGGCCCACGCGCGCCAGCAGCTCCAGCACGCGGGCGCGGACCTGGGCGCGCGGCAGGCCGTCGCGCCGCAGGATCTCGCCCACCTGGCGCTCCACGGTCTGGATCGGGTTGAGCGCCGCGGACGGGTCCTGGAACACGACGCCGATCTCCCGGCCGCGCACCTGCCGCCGCCGCCGCTCGGTCGCGGCGAGCAGGTCCTGGGACTTCCACCGCACCTCGCCGGAGGCGACGGCGGCCTCCGGCAGCAGCCCGACGACGGCCATCGCCGTCATTGTCTTGCCGCTGCCGGACTCGCCGATCAGGCCGGTGGTGCGCCCGGCCGGCACGGTGAAGGAGACCCGGTCGACCACTGCCCCCGCGGGCAGCCCGACCTCGAGCCCGGTCACCTCGAGCATCGGGGTGGTGCGCTGGTCCGCGGGCGCCAGGGCGGGACCCGCGACGCTGGTGTGGTCGGCCACGTTCATCTCCTTCGGTGAGCCCTCGTCGTCAGCCGTTGTCGTCAGCCCTCGGAGTTCGTCACGTGCGTGAAGTACGGCAGGCTGTCCCCGGCCGGCTCGAAGCCCTGGACGCTCGTGCGCCACGCGTACGGCATGCCGACGAACATCGGGTACATGCCCACGGCGTCGTCCCAGATGATCTTCGTGGCCTGCGCGTAGAGGTCCTCCCGCTCGGCGGTGTCGCTGGTCGCCTCGGCGTCGGCGAGCAGCGTGTCGAGCTCCTCGTTGCAGTAGCCGGTGCGGCCCGCCGCGCACGGGTACAGGCGCCCGAGGTTCGTGGCGGCGTCGTACCCCTGCGAGCCGACCTGCTGCAGGTTGATGTCCCACTTCAGCGCCAGCAGGTCCTCCAGGAACACCGCCTGCTCCTTCTCCAGCGGCTCGACCTGGACGCCGATCTCGGCCAGGTCGGAGGCCACGGCCTGCGCGAGCTGCCGGAACTGCGGCTGCGAGAACTGCAGCCGGAGCTTGGTGTCGTAGTCGAACCCGGCCGCGTCGAGGGCCGCCTTTGCGGCGTCCGGGTCGTAGGCCACCGGCTCCTGCGGCGCGTAGCCCAGCACCACCGGGCTGACGACGGAGTCCGCGGGGGTGCCCGTCTCGGGGAACAGCGACGCGGTGATCTCGTCGAAGTCGACCGCCTGCCACAGGGCGCGGCGCACGGCGGCCTCCTCGAGGCTCTCCTCGCCGCTGTTCATCCACATGGTGACGACGCCGGGGCTCTCCACGTCCTCCACCGTGATCGAGGTGTCGCCCTGCAGGGCGGCGATCTGGTCGTCGGGCATGGCCCAGGTGACGTCGACCTCGCCGGTCTGCAGCGCCGTCATGCGGGCCGAGACCTCGGGGATCGACTGGAAGACCAGCTCCTGCAGCGCCGGGGCGCCGTCCCAGTACGTCGGGTTCGGCGTCATCCGCAGCTCCTGGCCGGGCGTGAACGACTCCACGACGAACGGCCCGGAGCCCACGGGCTCCTGGAAGAACGCGTCGTCGACGTCGGCCGGGGTGACGAAGAACGACGAGATCTTCGCGACGAACGAGGCGTCCGGCTTGCCGGCGTCGAACACCACTGTCGTGGCGTCCGGCGCCTCCACCTGGTAGTCCACGAAGTTGCCGGCCAGCGGGCCCTGCAGCTCCTGGACCCGCTCGAAGGAGGCGACGACGGCGTCGGCGTCGACCGGCTCCCCGTCGGAGAACTCCACGCCGTCGCGCAGCGTGAACGTCCACTGGCTGGTGTCGTCGTTCGGCTCCCACCCGGTGGCCAGGTCGCCGGTGAACTCGCCCGGGCCGGTGCTGACCACGAGCTGGCTGAACAGGGCGCGGGCCGCGAGCTGCGTCCCGGCGTCCATGCTGGACGGGCCGTGCGGGTCGAGGTTCTCGATCGGGATGGGACCGGCCGCGGTGACGGTGCCGCCCGCGGCGTCGTCGCCGTCGTCGTTGCCGGGGCTGGTGCTACCACAGGCCGCGGCGGTCAGAAGGGTGAAGGTGAGGGCGAGGGCAGGTACCGCTCGCCGGGTGTTGAGCTTCATCGCTCGTTCCTTCCGGGTGAGGTGGGTGCTGCGCGTTCGGCGCTGCGGTCAGCGTTGGGCGAAGCGCTTGGTGAGGCGGTCCCCGACCAGGCCGATGCAGACGACCAGGACGGTGAGCGCGATGCCTGGGAAGGCCGAGATCCACCACGCCGTGGCGAGGTACTCCTTGCCGCTCGCGATGCTCTGGCCCCAGGACACGACGTACGGGGGCAGGCCGAGGCCGAGGAAGCTGAGGGCCGCCTCGGAGAGGACGACGGAGGCGAGCTCCATCGTGGCGAGCGCGACGACGGGCCCCGCGAGGAACGGGACGACGTGCCGGCCGAGGACGGCGGGCGTGCGCACGCCCATGATCCGGGCGGCGTCGACCCAGTCGCGCTCGCGGACGGACAGGGCGACGCTCCTGGACAGCCGGGCGAACCCGATCCAGCCCGCCACCGAGAGGGCGATGATCACGACGTCGACGCCGCGGTCGAGGAGGCCCGCGATCACTATGGCGAGCAGGATGCCGGGGAAGGCCATGAGCACGTCGATGGTGCGGGCCACGGCGACGTCGGCGAACCCGCCCGCGTAGCCGGCGACCGCGCCGAGGGCCACGCCCACCAGGCTGCACAGCAGCACCACGACGACGCCGATCGTCAGGGAGGTGCGCGCCCCGTGCACCACCTGCGCGAGCACGTCCCGGCCGACGCCGTCGGTGCCCAGCCAGGCGGTGCCGGCCGCCGTGGGCGCGCCGGGCGGCAGGAGCCGCTCGGTGACCACGGTGGCCACCGGGTCGTACGGCACGAGGTACGGGCCGGCGATCGCGGCGAGCACGTAGACGCCGATGATCGCGTAGATCAGGTAGGCGCCGACGGAGCTGCCGACGGAGCCGCGGACCGGGCCGCCTGCTGAGCCGCGAACGGGGCCGCCCACCTGGCGCGAGAGTCTCATCGGCGCGCCTCCAGCCGGATGCGCGGGTCGAGGCGGGCATAGGCGAGGTCGGCGGCCAGGTTGAGCACGATGACGCAGAGGGCGATCAGCACGGTCGCGGCCTGCACCACCGCGTAGTCGCGGTTGCCCACGGCACCGACGAGCAGGTTGCCGAGCCCTGGCCAGGCGAACACCGTCTCGATGACGACGGCGCCGCCGAGCAGCGTGCCGACCTGGAGCCCGACGACCGTGACGACCGGGACCAGCGAGTTCTTCAGGACGTGCCCGGTCAGCACCTCGCGCTCGGTCAGGCCCTTGGACCGCGCAGTGCGCACGAACGCCTCGGACATGGTCTCGGCGACGCCGCTGCGCGTGATCCGGCCGACCAGCGCCGTGAACGGGATGGCGAGGGTGACCGCGGGCAGGATCAGGTGCTCCAGGTCTCCGCCGCCGGCGCTCGGCAGGAGCCGCAGCCACAGCGCGAGGACGAGGATCAGCATGATCCCGACCCAGAACGGCGGCAGGGCCTGCAGCCCCAGCGTGGCCGCCGACGTCGTGCGGTCGACCAGGCTGCCGGGCCGGTGCCCGGCCACCACGCCGAGCACTATCCCGACGACTATCGCGATGACGGTGGCCGCCAGCGTGAGCGTGACGGTGGCGGGGAACCGTTCCAGCACCGCGTCCATGGCGGGGCGCCCGTACCGGTAGGACTCGCCGAAGTCGCCGCGGACCGCGTCTCCGAGGAACGAGAGGTACTGGACGAGCACCGGCCGGTCCAGGCCCAGGGTGTGCCGCAGCTCGGCGAGCTGCTCGGGCGCGGCGTCGGGCCCCAGGGCGACGGTGGCCTGGTCGCCCGGCGCGAGGCGCACGATCAGGAAGACGGCGGTGAGGACGCCCCAGATCGTGAACAGCCCGACCGCGAGGCGCCGCAGCAGGAAGGAGAGCATCATCGCGGCCTGCCGACCGAGTCGCCGTCGACCGCGGTGCACGCCACCGAGAGCCGGCGCGGGCCGTCGTCGGCCTCCAGGAGCTCGAGCAGGAGGCCGACGGCCGCGCGGCCCATGTCCTCGCGGGGGAGCGTGAAGCGGGTCCAGTTCCGGCCGGTCGCGCGCCCGGCGCCGCTGGGCGCGGGGTCGCCGAGCAGGGCGACGGAGAGGTCATCGGGGATACGCACCCCGGCCTCGGTGGCGACCCGCTCCAGGGCGGCGATCGCCTGGTCGTCCTCGCTGGGCTCGACCAGGAGCGCGGTGACGTCGTCGGCCAGCCATTCGTCGAGCAGGGCGGCCAGGCGGGCGTCGGTGGCGGCGAGGTCGGCGTCGTCAGGGATCTCGTGGATCGGCTGGTCCGGCAGGCCGGCGTCGGCGAGGCCGGCGCGGAACCCGTCCTCGCGGTCGCGCGTGGGCTCCTGGTGGTCGGCGGGCCGCAGGTAGGCGAGGCGCCGGTGCCCGACGCCGGTCAGGCGGCGCACCATGTCACGTGTCGCGCCCACGTAGTCCGGGGCGACGTAGGAGAGCTCGGTCCCGGGCAGCTCGCGCCGTCCGACGAAGACGAAGGGGAAGTCCTCGCGGACCAGGTCCGCGAGATCGGCGTGGTCGATATGCCGGCCCAGGAGGACGCAGCCGTCGGCGACCTTGAGCCGGTTGATGCCGCCGGAGTAGATGCGGCGCTTGCCCGTGCCGACGGAGCTGAACAGCAGCAGGTCGTACCCGAACTCTGCGGTGGCCTCCTCGACGCCGAGCAGGAACGGGAAGTAGAAGTCCCGCTGGTCCACCGGGAAGACGGCCTCGAACGTGTACAGGCCGAGCATCCGGTTGCGGCCGCCCTTGAGGCTGCGGGCCGCGGCGTTGACGGTGTAGCCGAGCTCCGCGGCGGCGTCGAGCACCGCCCTGCGGGTCTGCTCGGCGACCTGGCCGCTCGCCGGGCCGCCGCTGACCACCAGGGAGACGGTCGCCTGCGAGACGCCTGCGGCTCGCGCGATGTCCACCTGGGTGGGGCGCCGTCGTTGGCTCATCGCGGACTCCTTGGGTGACCGGCGCCATCGCCGGTAGAATCTCTAATACGTATTAAAGCACCGAGACGGTCACAATATTGATCGGGATGTGGGGCGTCAAGAGAATGCGGCCCTATCTCGCGTGATTCACCCGGCGAATCGATGGCTGGCCGTCTCGGCCGGAGGCCGGCCGGTCTCGGCCGCCGCCGAGCCGAAAGTAACCTGTCGATCGCTGCCGGGATCAACACGCAACTTCCGGCTCGACGCCGGTATGGGTGAGGAACTTGCGGGTCGGTCTTGGGGGGCGGGGGGTGGCGGGCAGGGGGTCTGGCTCGACGGAACGAGGGTGTGATGCGCGAGATCCGGGCGGACGACGACGTCCTGGCTTGGGAAGGCGCCGTCTCCGTCGAGCATGCGCCGGGCTGGTCGCGGGCCTGGCGGCTGCCGCACGACCGGATCGGGCTGTTCCCCGGCGGCGCCCTGCGCACGCGCGCGGCGATGCCCGCCGGGGTGCGGGTGGTGCTGCGCACCGACGCCCGGGTGCTCGCCGGGCGGGCAGCGGTCCAGGGCGTCGAGGTGCCGCTTGACGCCGTGGTCGACGGTGCGATCGTCGCCTCCGCGCCGGTCGGCCCGGGCGGGAGCTTTGTCCTGGACCTGCCGCCCGGGGACAAGCGGGTCGAGCTGTGGCTGCCGCAGTTCGGGACGTTCCGGCTGGTGAGCGTGGCGGTCGAGGACGGGGCGCGAGTGTGGGCGGGGGCCGCGGCGCCGGGCGACCCGGTTCGGCGTCGGCCCCGGTTCGTGGCGTACGGGAGCTCGCTGACGCAGTGCCGTCAGGCGGCGTCGCCCGCGCGGACGTGGCCCGCGCTGGTGGCGCGCGAGCTCGGCCTGGACCTGACGTGCCTCGGCTTCGCGGGCGAGGCGCAGCTGGACCCGATGGTCGCGCGGGTAGTGCGGGACCTGCCCGCCGACGTCGTCGTGGCCTGCCTCGGCATCAACGTGTACGGCGCGGGCACGTTCAGCGCGCGCTCGTTGCTCCCGGCGCTGCTGGGGTTCCTGAGCACGGTCCGGGACGGGCATCCGGGCGTGCCGGTGCTGGTCGTCTCGCCCGTGGCGTCACCCCGGCGGGAGGCTGTTGTCGGCCGCGCGGGCCTGACCCTGGAGCAGGTACGCGACCGGGTGGCGGACGCCGTCGGGCTGCTGGTCGCGCACGGCGACCCGGACCTGCACCTGCTCGACGGCCGGTCGGTGCTCGGGCCGGAGCACGCGCACCTGCTCGACGACGGCCTGCACCCGGGCCCCGCGGGCTACGAGCACATGGCGTCGGTGGTCGCCCCGGCGGTGCGGGACCTGCTCCTGGCCCGAACCCGCGCCGGCTTCAGCCCTCCGGGTCCTGACGGCGCTCGTGGGTGAGCAGCGTGATCACCACGGCGACGGCGACGCCCACCAGCGTGTCCAGGGCGCGGTCCGCGACGAGCTCGCCCACGGGCACGGGGTTCGCGAGCTGGGCCATCGACAGCGCGAGCGGCGTGATGAACAGCATGGCCACGCCGTAGTTCCGCCCCACGTACAGTTCGGCGCCGGCCTGGAGCAGCGCGGCGATCGTTATGACGACCAGCGGTGGTGGCGCCGCCGTCAGCAGCACCCACGCGATGACGACGCCGACCAGGGTGCCGGCGAGGCGCTGGGCCGCCCGGGTCAGCCGCCCGGCGGCGTCGGGCGCCGACATGGGTACCACCGCGGCCACCATCGCCCAGTAGGGATGCCCGACGGCGGTGGCGATCGCGCCGGCCACGGCGACCCCCATGGCGTACCGCACGAGGTAGTGGGACAGCGTCCATTCGGGCGCTGGTCCTGATCTGCCCGCGGGAGCATGCGCGGGGGCGGGAGCCTGCGCTGGGGCGGACGCCGACGCGGGGGCGGGCGGGCGAGCCGGCGTCGGCGCGGCGGCTGCGCCGCTCTCGAACCGGGCGATCGCGGCGGTCAGCGCGAGCGCGAACAGCGCGGCGACGACCGTGACGGCCAGCGCGACCGGCAGCCGGTCCGGCCCGACCGGCACGGACGAGCAGGCGCCCAGCGCGAACACGGGGAACAGCGGCCCGGGCGGATGCCAGCGCAGCCGATGGGACAGGATCGCGACGGCGGTGGCCCAGACCGCGGCGACGGGGACCACCACCCAGCCGGCGGCGGACGCCGTCGGGCTCAGGACGGCGATCAGGGTGCCGAGCAGCACCGACGCCACCAGGACGCCGCCGGCCTGGACCTGCATGAGCAGGCGCGCCCGGATCGGTACCGTGCGCCCGAACAGGCTGGTGAAGGCGCCGAACGTCGCGTAGAGGGACCATTCGAGATGGCCGGTCGCCCAGAGCACGAGCATCGGCACGGCTACCGAGGCGGCGGCGCGCAGGGCTACGGGAAGCTCTCCGCCGTACGGTCCCACGTGCAGCATCCGGCGCAGGTGGGGGAGCAGGGGCCGAGCGTTCATGTCCCCCGCATCCTCCCATGAGGGGCTACGGGCGGAGGAACTCGGCTACCGCGGCGAGGAACTCGGCGGGTGCCTCGTCGTGCACCATGTGGCCCACCGGGATCTCGACGAGCCGGCCGTCGGCGACGCCCGCGGCGAAGTCCTTGAGGTCCGCCTGGTCGACGTTGCTCGTCGGCCCGCCCGCGACGACGAGGACCGGCGCCTCGATCTTGAGCGCCTCGGACCACCAGGCCGGGGGCGGGTCGCTGCGCTGGGCCCGCAGGGCGTTGACGAGCGGCCAGTCGAACGGGACCGGGTGGTCCGGCTCGTCGAACGGCTCGAACCGCGGCCCGCCCGGCCGGGTCGGGGTGGCGTCCTCCAGGACGAGCCGCGTCACACGTCCGGGGAAGGTGTCGGACCGGTCGCCGGTCGGGGGAACGGTCAGGGCGGTGGTCACCAGTGCGGCCGTGACGGCCCCCATCGAGTGCCCGACGATCGCGATGCCACCCGGCGTCGGCGCCAGCACGTCGCAGAAGGCGAGCGTGTCGGCCGTCATCAGCTCGTAGGTGTACTCGCCGGGCCGGTCGCTGTCGCCGTGGCCGCGCGCGTCGAGCGCGAGCGCGCGGTAGCCGAGGGCTGCGAGGTCGTCCAGCAGGGGGTCCCAGGACAGGGAGCTCTCGCCGAGGGCATGCAGCAGGAGCAGCACGGGTGCGTCGGGGTCGCCGGCCTCGCGATAGGCGAGGCGCAGCTGTGCGCCGTCGGCGCGGCGGGTGTCGGTGTGGCCGACGTCGACGTGGCGGACCGGGTGCAGCGGTGCGGTGGTCATCTGCGCAAGTATGCCGAGCGGGCGGGCGGCACCACGGCGCTGGAACGGAACGCGGCGAAAATCCGCTGACTGCGTACGGGCCCGGCCGGTACGGTCGGGCGTCGCTGACGCACAACTGGAGGTGAGACGCGTGAGCAGCAACAAGAAGAACCGCACCAGGTACAAGCACGCGCTCCCGATCGAGGCGGTGCGTGAGTGCGCCGAGCACGCCCGCTCGGGCGCGGCCGGCGTGCACGCCGACCAGCAGGCGCGCGGCTACCGGACGGGTGCCACCAACCGGGTGGGATCGCGCTCGGCGCGGGTCCGCGCGGCGATCCGCGCGGACCTGCGCTGACGTGGGCTGACCTGAAGGGGTCCGTGTTGAGCCCGGCCCCCCGAGTTCGGCCAGACACCGGCGCCCCAGGGCTTCGGACCCAGCGCCGTTCAGTGGTGGTGGTGCTCGCCCGCGGCCACCGGCGTCGCCCCCGGGCGGGTCCACTGGATGGTCGGCCGGCCGCCGGTCCAGCTGTTCCCGACGCCGTCCTCGTCAGCGCGCCAGAACCAGCCCGGCGCCCTGCCCTCCGGCCAGCCCTCGGGGTAGTCCTGCCAGGCCTCCTGGCGGCCACGGGGCGTCATGTCGAGCAGCGCGAGGGCCGGCATGGTCACCTCGCAGCCCCGGCCGGTGTTCCGGTAGGTGAGGAACACGCGGTCGCCCTGACGCAGGAAGACCACCCAGGTGCCGAAGTCCTCGAACACGTCACCGCCCAGGATCGGCTCCTCGATGTCCAGGACCGAGTACCAGTGCTCCGGGTAGCCCATGAACTCGACGAACGGCGCGAGCTCCTCGTACGGCCCCTTCGCGAACACCGCGAACGACACCCCGCGGGCATTCAGGTAGGCCGGGTTCTGCACCGCGAAGTAGGTAAGGGTGCACCCCTCGCACTGGTTCTGGATCGGCTTGCCCAGGTGCCACATGTGCTTGTAGACGACCAGCTCCTCGCGCCCCTCGAACAGGTCCAGCAGCGTCGTCGGCCCGTCCCGCCCGACGACGGTGGCCGTCGCGTCGACCTCCGTCATCGGCAGCCGGCGCCGGGCCGCGGCGATCGCGTCGCCCTCCCGGGTGTGCGCCTTCTCCCGGGCCAGCAGCTCGTCGCGGGCGGCCTGCCAGGCCTCCCGGCCGACGACGGGCGGGACGGCGGCCGTGCTGTCCTGGCCGACGTTGCTCTCGTGTGTTGCGGTCATGACGCTCTCCTCGTTTCGACGTGGTTGCCGGAGTACCGACGACCGGCCACGCAGAAGCTCATCGGTCGGCCGCCCACCAGGACGACGAACAGGCCGGCAGGAGAACGACAGCCGGCCCCGAAAGAAATCTCGGACGCGAGACCTAGGCTGAGGCGCATGCGCATCGCTGTCCTCGACGACTACCAGCAGGCCGCCCACCGCTTCGCCGACTGGGACAGCCTCGGGGCCGACGTCGCCTTCCACCCCGAGCACATCGACGACCCGGCGGCGCTCGCGGTGGCCCTCGCCGGGGTCGACGTCGTCGTCGCAATGCGCGAGCGGACGCCGTTCAGCGCCGCCGTGCTCGATGCGCTGCCCGACCTGCGGCTCCTGGTGACGACCGGGCGGGCGAACGCGTCGATCGACCTGGACGCGGCCCGCGCCCGGGATGTCGTGGTGTGCGGGACGGACTCGCCGTCGTCGGCCACGCCGGAGCTGACCTGGGCGCTGATCCTGGCCGTGGCGCGGCACGTGCCGCAGGAGGACGCGCGCCTGCGCGCGGGCGGCTGGCAGCACACGATCGGGACCGACCTGGCCGGGCGCACGCTCGGGGTGGTGGGACTGGGGCGGCTGGGCACCCAGGTCGCGCGCATCGGTGCGGCGTTCGGGATGGACGTCGTGGCCTGGAGCGCCCACCTCGACCCCGCTGTCGCGGCCGAGGCGGGCGTGCACGCGGTGGCCAAGGAGGAGCTGTTCGCGACCGCCGACGTCGTCACGGTGCACTACAAGCTGAGCCCGCGCAGCGTCGGGATCGTCGGCCGGGACGACCTGGCGCGCATGAAGCCGACGGCGTTCCTGATCAACACCTCGCGCGGCCCGCTCGTGGACACCGGCGCGCTGCTGGAGGCCCTGCACGCCGGCCGCATCGGCGGCGCGGGCCTGGACGTGTACGACGTCGAGCCGCTGCCCGCGGACCACCCGCTGCGCTCGGCGCCGCGCACCGTCCTTACGCCGCACCTCGGCTACGTCACGCAGGACACCTACGCCACGTTCTTCCCGCAGGCTGTCGAGGACATCGCCGCCTGGGCGGCGGGCAGCCCGGTGCGCGTGCTCGGCTGACCGGCCCGGCCGCTACCGCAGTGCCGCGGAGACGATCTCCAGGGCCTCGGCCCGGCCGATGCCGAGCGCGCGGGCCGTCTCCGCGTACTGCGCCGCGGCGTCGCGGGCGAGGGCGAGGCGCTGGTTGCCGGCCGCGCTGACGAACGTCCCCGCCCGGCCGCGGGTCTCGACCAGCCCGGCCGCCTCCAGCTCGCGGTACGCGCGGGCCACGGTGTTGACCGCGATGCCGAGGTCGGCCGCCAGCGCCCGCACGGTCGGGAGGCGGGTGCCGACCGGCAGCGTGCGGTCCGCCATCTGCTGGGCGAGCGTGGTGCGCACCTGCTCGTACGGCGGGACGGGGGAGTCGGCGTCGATGCTGATCACGCTCGCCACAGTACAAGCGTGACGGACCAGATCGCCCGACGTCGGGCCGGCCCGCGTGTGCCCGGGGAACAGCCCGTGCGGCAGGTACGAACCTCCCGCCATGGGGTCGCCTTGTCCTACCCTCGATGATAGACATGCAGGATATATCCGGACTTTGGGGGGCACCGTGGCTGAGGTTTACGAGATCAAGGACGACGAGGGGAACGTGCTGGAGGTGCTCGCTGCCGACGACGAGCCGCAGGGGGAGACCGCCGGCGAGGTGCCGACCGAGGTCGAGCCGACCGACGTCGAGCCGACCGCGGTGAGCATCGCGTCGCGCGCGTCCTGGGGCGCGCGGTACCAGGACGGCGACCTGACGCTGACCGGCCTGGCCATCGAGGTGTGGGTGCACCACTCGGTCACGGCCCAGCTCTCGGCCGGCGCGAGCATCGCCGCCGAGCAGGAGCAGATGCGGGCGCTGGAGAGCGTGGGCCAGACCCGGTTCGGCACCGGCATCTCCTACAACGTGGTCGTCTTCCCGTCCGGGCGGGCCTACCAGGGCGTGAGCTGGAACCGCCGCGGCACCCACACCGGCGGGCGCAACAGCACCTCGCGGTCGATCTGCTTCGCGGGCAACTACGAGACCAACCAGCCCACTGCCGCCCAGATCTCCACCGCGGCCGCCATCTACCGGGAGGGCAAGCAGCGCTGGTGGACCCAGGGTGCGCCGCTGGGCGGCCACCGCGACGTCTCGCAGACCGCGTGCCCCGGGAAGAACCTGTACGCACGCCTCGACGAGATCCGCGACGGGGACGGCTCCACCCCGCCCCCGCCCGACCCCGGTGGCCTCGTGGTCGACGGCTTCTGGGGGTCGTCCACCACCCGCCGCGTGCAGCAGGAGCTCGGCACCACCGTCGACGGCGTCGTCTCGTCGCAGAGCGTGGCCTGGCGGGACGGCAACCCGGGCCTGACGACCGGCTGGCAGTGGGTCTCCGACGCGCAGGGCTCCCGCATGATCGCCGCCCTGCAGGCCAAGATCGGGATGGACTCCGGGGCGCGCGACGGCAAGATCGGCCCGCAGACCATCCGCGCCCTCCAGCGCTACCTGGGCACGCCGGTCGACGGCATCATCTCCCGCGAGTCCCGTGCGGTCATGGCCCTCCAGCGCCGCCTGAACGACGGCCGCATCTGAGCTGGTTCGCGGCCGCAGGTGGCGGCTGATCGGCAGAATGTCAGGGGTCAGCAACCCGGGTCGCTGACCACCTGACATTCTGCCGATCGAGCTTGCGCTCCGGAAGTTAGTCTCGCGTCCATGACCGACGCCTCCTCGCGCCCCGCAACCGACCCCTCGTCCGGTTCCACCTCGTCCGACCGCCCCGCGCCCGGCCCGATCCCGCTCGGGTCCGCGCCCCGGCCCGCCGACGGCGCCGACCTGGCCGCCCGCATCCGGGCCGCGCTCGCGGACGAGATCGGCGGGCAGGTCGTCGGGCTCGACCGGGCGTCGATCAGCGCGGTGCTCGACGGCGCCGACGTGGCCTCCGCGGACATCGACCTGTCGGGCGTCGTCGTCCGCCTCGACGGCGGGGCGGACGCCGCGAAGCGGTGGCACCCCGAGGTCGTCCGGCGCGAGCCCGGGACGCTGCGCCGCGTCCGTGTGGACGCCCACCAGCTCGTCGCGGTGGACCTGCCCGTCGACATCACCGCTGAGCTCGAGGGCCTGCGGTTCGACTGGGTAGAGGGCTCCGACGGCCGCGTCGGCATCCAGCCGGTGGAGCCCACCGGCGCGCGCCCGGTCTCGGGCCATGCGCGCGTCGCCGTCGACAAGGCCGGCCTGGTCGCGACGGCCCGCGGGCTGCTGACCGTCGTGCTGCAGCAGCAGGGCATCACGCTGACCGGGCTGGACCTCGACGTGGTGTCGCAGGGGCCGCGCGCGGCCGCGCTCCGGATCGACGCCGCGATCAGGAAGGGCATGTTCCTCTCGGCCCGCGTCCAGGCGACGGCGGCGGTCAGCATCGACGCGGACATGGTGCTCGCGGTCCGCGACGTGCAGCTCGCGAGCGGCAACCCGCTGGTGGCGGCGCTGCTCGGGACGGTCCGCGGCCGGGTCGAGGCGGCGACGCGCCGGGACATCGACCTCGCCGGGAGGCTCCCGGACGGCGTCCGGCTGGCGGACGTGCGGCTGGAGGTAGGCCAGCAGCTCGTGGCGAGCGCGCGGCTCGCCTGAGCGGCGCCGGGGCCCGGGCCGAACGCCGTCGGCACCCCCGCCCGGGGTACGTTGGGGGCATGTCCGTCAGCGCCCAGACCGGCCGGTCCACCAGTCCCGGCGCCGCCACCGCCGGCTCGCGCGGCGGCTACGCCAGGGGCCGCGCGACGCAGCAGGAGATCATCCGGACGGCGATCCTGGTCTTCGCCGACGTCGGCTACCACGGCGCCTCCCTGCGGGACATCGCGGCGCGCGTGGGGATCTCGCACCCGGGCCTGCTGCACCACTTCCCGAACAAGGCGGCCCTGCTGGAGGCGGTGCTGGAGTACCGCGACGCGGTCGACGAGGAGTCCTTCGACGAGGACGTCGCGCGCGGCACCGAGTACTTCGACGCGCTGCTCAACCTCGTGGAGCGCAACCGCCTGCGCCGGCCGCTCGTCGAGCTGTTCGCGGGCCTGTCCACGGAGGCGACCTCGCCCGACCACCCGGCCCACGAGTACTTCCAGCGCCGCTACACGCGCGTGGTGCGCGAGCAGTCCGAGCTGCTCCGGGAGCGGGCCGCGCGTGGCGGGCTCGCCCCCGGAGTCGACCCGGAGCAGGCGGCGCGCACCGTGGTGGCGCTCATGGACGGCCTCCAGGTGCAGTGGCTGCTGTCCCTGGAACGGCCGGCCGCCGACCGCGTCGACATGGCGGCCGACCTCAAGGGCTACCTGGACCTGATCCTGCGCTGACTCAGGCGTTGGCCTCCGCCAGCAGCGTCGCGAGCCGGGCGCGGTCGAAGCCGGCCATGCCGAAGTCGGCGACGACGGCGAGCGGCATGTCGCCGATCATGCCGAGCATGTCGTCGGCGACGGCGCCCCCGTGCACCAGTGCGTCGACCTGCGGCCCGACGACGGGGTGGTCGATCGCCTCGGCCACGGTGGACAGCTCCGCCAGCGGGAGCCGCACGTCGTCGCCGTCGACCACGACTGTGGCCGAGCCGCGCAGGTCGCGCGACGAGGCGCCGACCGAGACCACGAACTCGCCGCCCTCGACCACCCAGCGGCGCAGCACGGGGTGCCAGTAGGACAGGTCGCGGGCCGTGAGGTCGAAGGTGAGCTCGCGCGACTCGCCCGGGGCGAGGTCCACCTTGGCGAACGCCTTGAGCTCGCGCTCCGGGCGGAGCACCTGCGCGACCGGGTCGCCGACGTACACCTGCACCACCTCGGCGCCCGGCAGTTCGCCCGTGTTGGTGACGGTCACGCGGACCCGCACGGCGGCGTCGTCGGCGGCCGGGTCGCTTCCCGGCGCGAGCGCCTCGGCGGCGACGCCGTCGTAGGCGAACGTCGTGTACGACAGGCCGTGCCCGAACGGGTAGGCGACGTCCGCCTGCCGCGCGTCGTACCAGCGGTAGCCCACCAGGACGCCCTCGCCGTAGCGGACGTGCCCCAGCTCGCCGGGGAAGTTGCCGTAGGACGGGTTGTCCACCAGCCGCAGCGGCAGCGTCTCGGCCAGGCGCCCGGCCGGGTTAACCGCGCCGAGCAGCACGTCGACGACGCCGGAGCCGCCGGCCTGCCCGCCGAGCCAGCCCTCGACCACTGCCGGGGCGAGGTGCTGCCAGGCCGCGACCGAGACGGCCGAGCCGTTCGCCAGCACCACCACGATCCGCGGGTTGACCGCGGCCACCGCCTCCAGCAGCGCGACCTGCTCGGCGGGCAGGTCCATGTGCTCGCGGTCGAAGCCCTCCGACTCGTAGGAGGCGGGCAGCCCGAGGAAGACCAGGACGGTGCCGGCGGCGCGGGCCACCTCGACGGCCTGCGCGCGCAGCGCCGCCTCGTCCGTACCCGAGCCCAGGTCGGCGCCGTCGACCGTGTACCCGGCGGCGAATGGCACGTCCGCCCCCGTCGCGGCGCGCAGCGCGGTCAGGGCGTCGTCGAGCCGCGTGGGGTTGACCTGCGAGGACCCGGCGCCCTGGTAGCGCGGTGTGCGGGCCAGCTCGCCGACGACGGCGACGCCGTCGCCCGACGCGAGCGGCAGCAGCGGCGCGGCGGCCTCGCGATCAGCCGCGCCGTCGGCGGAGCTGTCGGCCGCACCGCCCACGGGAACGCCGTCGTTCTTCAGCAGCACCGTCCCGGCGGCAGCGGCCTCGCGGGCCAGGGCGTGGTGGGCGTCGGCGTCGTAGCCCGCGGGGCCGGCGGCGGGTCCGGCAGCGGCCGCGCGAGCGGAGTCGAGCGCCGGCAGGGCGCGCGCGACCAGGTGCAGCACGCGGCGTGCGGCGACGTCGACGACCGCCTCGTCCAGGCTGCCGTCGCGTACGGCGGCGACCACCTCGGCGTCGGTCCGGCCGCCCGAGGCGGGCATCTCCAGGTCGAGCCCGGCGGCGACGGCGGCGACCCGGTCGCGCACCGCGCCCCAGTCGGACATCACGAGGCCCTCGAAGCCCCACTCGTCGCGCAGCACCTCGGTCAGCAGCCAGTGGTTCTGCGACGCGTAGACGTCGTTGATCTTGTTGTACGAGCACATGACGGTCCACGGCTGCGCCTGCTTGACGACGCGCTCGAACCCGGCGAGGTAGATCTCGCGCAGGGTGCGCTCGTCGACGTCGGCCGAGACACGCATCCGGTCGGCTTCCTGGTTGTTGGCCGCGAAGTGCTTCAGCGACGTGCCGACGCCCTGGGACTGGACGCCGGCCACGAGGGCGGCGCCGAGCTCGCCGGCGATCACCGGGTCCTCGGAGAGGTACTCGAAGTTGCGCCCGTTCAGCGGGGACCGCTTGATGTTGATCCCCGGGCCGAGCAGCACGGCGACGTCGTTGGCGCGCGTCTCGCGGCCGAGCGCCTCGCCGACCCGGCGCAGCAGCGCGGGGTCCCACGTGGAGCCGAGCGTGGCCGCGGTGGGGAAGCAGGTGGCCGGCACGGAGTTGCCGAGGCCGAGGTGGTCGGGGGAGTCGGCCTGCTTGCGCAGCCCGTGCGGGCCGTCCGTGACCATGACGCCCGGCACGGTGACGCCTTCGCGGCCGACCGGCTGCGTGGTCCAGAAGTCCAGGCCCGACAGCAACGACGCCTTCTCCTCGAGCGTGAGCCCGGCCAGCACGTGCTCGACGTCGAACACGCGGCTCGGTGTGGCGGCGTCCGGGGTCAGCTCGTCGATGGGCTTCTCGATGGGCTTCTCGATGGACATGGTGCGCTCCCTTGCTCTCTAAACCTACCGAGTGGTAGAAATTCAAAACTACCACCCGGTAGGCCGGCACTGGTGCGGCCGCCCGGGAGCCCGACCATCCGGGGCGACGTCGCCCCACTCAGGAGTCACCATGGCATCCCTCGATCCGAGCCCGGTCGCCGTCGCGGCACCACGACGTGCCGCGGGAACCGGCCTCGTCGTCGCGTACGTCGTCGCCTTCTTCGCGCTGTACGTGGCGCTCCTGACCCCGGTCATGAGCACGCTGGCGCTGCGGGTCAGCGACCTGTCGACGCCCGAGGCCCGCGCGGGCGACCTCGCGCTGGTGACCGGGGTCGGCGCGTTCTTCGCGTTCGTGGCCAACCCGCTGGCGGGCGCGCTGTCCGACCGCACCACCTCCCGCCTCGGCATGCGGCGCCCCTGGCTGCTGTGGGGCGTGCTGCTCGGCTCGGTCGGCATAGCGGTCATCGCGTTCGCCCCGAACATCGCGGTGGTCGTGGTCGGCTGGGCCATCGCGCAGACGGCGTTCAACGGCACCCAGGCCGCACTGCAGGCACTCCTGCCCGACCAGGTCGACGAGACGCTGCGCGCCCGCGTGTCCGGCTGGCTCGGCATCGCGCAGAACCTCGCGCCGTTGGCCGGCGTCGGCCTCGCGGCCCTGCTCATCGCGGCGGGGACGAGCGCGGAGTGGATGCTGCTGCTGCCCACGTTCCTCGGGATCGCGGGCGTGCTGGCCCTCGTCGCCGTCCTGCGGGACCGGCGCCTGGACGCGGCCGACGTCGAGCCGTTCCGCCTGGGTCGCTTCCTCGCGGGGTTCTGGGTCTCGCCGCGCAAGCACCCCGACTTCGGCTGGGCCTTCGCGGGGCGGTTCCTGCTCCTGTTCGGCTTCGCGCTCTACAACAGCTACCAGGTCTACTTCCTGCAGGACCGGTTCGGCATGGACGAGCCGACGGCGCTCGGCTGGCAGCTGCGCCTCATGGTGGTGCAGGCCGCGGTGCTGCTGCTGGCGGGCTCGGCGGGCGGTGCCCTGTCGGACCGCACCGGCCGGCGCAAGGTGTTCGTCATCGTCTCCACCGTGCTGGCGGGCGCCGGCCTGCTCGTGTTCGCGTTCGCCGGGGCGCCCGCCCACCTGTACGTGGGGGCGGCGCTGTTCGGCGCGGGCCTCGGCGCGTACTTCGCCGTCGACCTGGCCCTCGTGACCGACGTGCTGCCCAACCGGGAGACGGAGGCCGCGAAGAACATGGGCGTGTTCAACATCGCCAACGCCCTGCCGCAGTCGCTCGCCCCGGCCCTTGCCCCGGCGCTGCTGGCGATCGGCTCGGGCGGGAACTACACGGCGCTGTTCCTGGTGGGCGCGCTCGTGGCCGTCGTGGGCGCGGTGAGCACCATGTTCATCAAGGGCGCGCGATAAGGGGCGCCGGGCCCGCTCGGCGCCCGAGCCCGAACCTCAACCTGAACTTGAACGCTGGCAGAGTCTCAACCTCGACTTGAACCCTGAGTGCGGTGCAGGCGCGCGAGGGGGCGACACTACGCGCTCGGACTGTGTTGCTGAGAGTGCACATTGTCTACTGTCCGCAACACAGTCCGAGCAGTAGCTGTCTCCCCGGGCGGTCTCAGTGCCGATTGGATCCGGCCGACGGCGTGTCAGGCGCCCAGGCCACGCGAGCGACCTGAGCGCCTGACACGCGAGCCGGCGGGGGTCAGTACGGGTTGTTCACGTAGGTCCGATTCAGGGGCTCAGGGATGCGGAAGTAGTTGGCGGACAGCCCCGCCGGGTCGGTGGCGAGGGCGCCGCGGCCGGGACCGTCGTCGCCGTCGTCCCAGCCCCACGGCGCGTTCGCCGAGTTCTGGGAGCAGGAGATGCCGCCGTCGCCGCAGCTGCCCGAGGCGTCGCCCGCGAACGTGCCCGCGCTCGCGAAGAGCTGGGTGTTGTTGCGTTGCGCCCAGAGCCCGCCGGAGGCCTGGACGTCCACCAGGCGGTAGGCGACGTTCCGGTCGTCGGGGTGCTCGGGCACCTCGGCCCGGCCGGCCGGGTAGTAGATGACGCCGTCGCCCACGATGTCGTAGCCGGGCCGGGCCTTGAGACCGTGGCCCTTGGCCTCCTGGGCGGTGACGGGGTGGGTCAGGCCGTCGTGCGGGTTGGTCGCCAGCTGGAGGGTGCCGTCGATGCTCTCGGCGCCCGCACCCCACGTGCTGCCCGACGGCGTGTACGAGTAGAAGTTGGTGTGCGCCACGGTGACGGCGCCGCGCAGCACGCCGTACGTCGAGCCGTCCTTCTGGACGGCGACCATGGCACCCTCGGCGTCGTTCTCGTGCTCCGTGTCGAAGATCGAGTCCGACCAGTCCCGCGGGTGGAAGAACATGTACGTGACGAACCAGTGGGTGGCCGTCTCCTGCACGGAGTAGTAAGCGGTGGCGGCCAGCGTGTGGTTGCCGGTGTTCTCCCAGTTGTTGCGCGCGTTCAGGTCGCCGTCGAAGTCGTAGGCCGTGATGTAGTCCGAGCGGCCGCCCAGGGCGTTGGTGCCGGTCTGGTCCACGTCCTGGTAGTGGATGGGCGCCCAGCGCTGGGCGACGTCGGCGTTGCTCGCCGCCGACAGCTCCGGGGCGGCCGCCGTCGGCCCCGCCGCCGCGGATCCCGCCGCCGCGGATCCCGCCGCCGCGACGCCCAAGGCGACCACGGCCGCCGTCGTACCCATGGCAAGCTTCAGTGTTCGTGCAGGTCCAGGCATGTTTTCCCTCGTCCCGGTTGGTACGGCAGGTAACGATCCTCCCGGGCAGACTTCACCCCGGGCATTGCCGACGAGCAAAGAGAGCATGGCAAACGGATGACGATTTGTCCGTTTAGTTGGACGCTCGGTAGCGTCCTCGGTCTCGGGGGTGGAGGCGATCCGTACCTTCACCGGGAGCGGGAGGAAACCGCGATGGGGACTGGCACGGGAACCGGCATCGAGACGGGCATCGAGACCGGCAGCAAGAGCGGCAGCGTCGCCACCAAGGAGAAGGCCGGGCCCGGTACCCCGCCCATGGTGCTGAGCGCGCGGTACGTCGTGCTGCGGGAGCGGTTCGCCGAGGAGCGGGTCGGCCGCTTCGCCGTGGAGCTGGGCTGGTCGCGGCAGTGGGAGACGACGGCGGATCCCGACGAGGGGATCTCCTACGCGGTCGGCTGGGGAGTCGGCACGCTCTCCGTCGAGTACTGCGAGGACGACGTCTCGCGGCACAGCTACCTGTGCTTCGCGGGGGAGGACGCCGCGGCGGTCGAGGGCGCGACCGAGCTCGCCGAGGCGCGCCTGGACGCGTGGCGGGTGGAGGACCTGCTCACCGCCGTCGACTCCGAGACGGAGCCGGTCGAGCTGGCCCGCGCCGTCATCCGGGCGGGCCTCGGGGCGCCGCGGAAGCTCGACGAGCGCTTCTTCGCCGTCATCGACGGGGCGCTGCAGCACCCCGACGCACGCGTCCGGGAGGCTGCCGTGTGGGCGGTCTCCTACGTGCCCCAGCCGCAGTACCGGCGCCGGCTCGAGGCGCTCCGTGACCACGACCCGGAGTACGACGTGTGGAGCACCGCGCAGATCCTCCTCGACGCGTTCGACGCCGAAGGGGTCGGCGGGCAGCGCGCATGATGAGGGCGGGCGGGATGCGCGGCCCGGGGGCCGTCCACACGTCGCGCCGGCTGGTCCTGCGGGACTGGGGCAGCGATGAGGAGGTCATGGCGTTCGCTGCCGAGGGCGGCTACGAGCTCGTCAAGGACGAGTCCGACGACGTCGTCGACGGGATCGTACGAGAGGTGATCTGGCAGCTCACCCCGGGGATCGTCCTGCAGTACGCGGTGGACAGCCGGTCGGGGTGCTCGGTGCTCGTCCTGGCCGGCACTCCGGCCGACGACGTGCAGGGCATCGTCGAATCGATCGAACGGGGCGTGCACCCCTGGACACTCAAGGAGCTGCTCTCGGCAGTGGACAGAGCCAAGGGCCCCGAGGCGACCAGCGCAGCGGTCCTGCGCGCGGGCATGGGCGCACCGCCCGAGTTCGACCGGCGGTTCTACAAGCGGCTGCGCAAGGCCGTCCGGAGCGACGACTCTGCTGTCCGGAGAGCCGGGATCTGGGCGATCTCGTACTCCCGGTGGGCGCAGTTCCGCCCCGACCTCGAGGCTGCCGCGAGCGTGGAGCCGGATCCTGAGCTGCGCAAGGATGCCCAGGTCATTCTGGACCACTACGCGGGCTGAGGCGGGTCGCGGTACGCCGGTTGAGGCGCGTCGCCGGTACGCCGGCTGCGGCCCGTCGCCGGTACACCGGCTGAGGCGCGTCGTGGGTACGCGGCTGAGGCGCGTCGCCGGGGGCGGCGGTGTCTCGACACGGTCGGCTGCCTCGAACCGCAGGTTGGTGGTGCGTCTGTTCGCCGAACCGAAACGACACGCCGGTGCGCCGCGGCGGTTCGGCGTGTCGTTGCGGTTCGGCGTACGGGTGCACTCTCAGGTTGCGGTTCGGTGGGTGGGAGGACGAGCAGGTTGCGGTTCGGTGGGCGAACCGTGGGTTGGCGGTGTGGCCAGGGTTAGCCGAGCAGCTCGTCCGAGAGCTGGGCGGACTGGCGGCGGAGGTCCGGTATCGACGTGCACTCCCACTCCAGGCCGCGTCGGGCCAGGCCCATGGCGCGCAGCCGCGGGTGGCCGACGCCGGCTGCGTCGATCAGGGCGGCGTCCGGCGTCAGGTCGAGGCCCGTGCCGAGGCGGTGCAGGCGCACCAGGCCGCGTGCTAGGAGGGCGTCCACCAGGGGGTTCCAGCCGGGGGAGGTCAGGGGCGGGAGTCCCGTGGCGCCGACGACGAGGTCGAACGCTGCGGTGTTCCACGGGCGGTCTGCTCCGCCTTGCCCGTTCGTTTCGCCTTGCCCGTTCGCTCCGCCCTGTGCGTTCGCTCCGCCCTGCCCGTCCGCTCCGTTGGCGTCCCGCGCCTCAGCGACCGTGCCGACGGTGAGGACGCCGTCGGCGACGAGCTGGTCCACGTGCGTGCGCATGGCGTGCGACATGCGGTGCCGCACGTTCTCCCAGGAGCGCGCGTGGTCCCGCTGGAACGTCGCCTGCTCGTCGGCGGTGAGCCGTGCCCAGGCCGGGTTGACCTGCGGACGGACGGCGTCGATCACGGCACGCCAGTCGCGGCCCGCCGCACGCTCGCCGGCTATGTGGCGGCGCACGTGGTCGAGCGTGGCGCCGAGCCAGAACGCGGCGGGCGCTCCGTCCCCGCCGTCCCCGCCGTCCGTACCGTTCCTGCCGTCATTCCCGTCGCTGTTCCCGCTGTCCGTACCGTTCCCGGCGCCGTTCCCGTCGAACGCCCGGTCCGAGCCGACCTCGCCGAGCTCGCCCACCGCGCCGAGATCGACCTCGACCGCAGGCGGCAGCGGGTCGGCGGCGTGTGCGGCGGGCAGGGTGCCGCCGCGGGAGACGGCGGTGAACCGCGCGTCGGGCAGCAGGGCATGCAGGTGGGCGACGACGTCAAGCGTCGTCAGGCCCGTGCCCACGACGAGGACCCGGCGGGCATCGGCCGCCCGCTCGTCGAGGTCCGGTGACCACGGGTCGGCGACGTAGCGCTCGCCCCACGGCTCGTACTCGGGCAGCCGCACCGGCGGCGGCGTGCCCAGCGCGAGGACGGCGGCGTCGGCGCGCAGGGTGCCGCCGTCGGCCAGGGTGAGCACGACGCCCGGCCCACCCTCGATGCCCCCGCCACCGATGCCGGGCCCGTCCCCAACGTCGGGCCCGCCCGCGACACCCGGCCTGCCCTCAGCGCCCGGCCCGCCCCCGGCGTCGGGCCCGTCCACGACGTCGACGACCGTCCCGCGCACGTGCCGCAGGCTGCTCCCCTCGGGGACGGGGATCGACGGCAGGAGCTCGGTGAGGTAGCGCCCGAAGTCGGCGCGCTGCAGGAACGTGCCCGGCTCGGCGGGCACGCCGGCGGACGCGCACCAGCGCAGCAGGTGCTCGGGGTCGTCGTCGAAGGCGCTGAGCCGGGCCACTACCGCGTTCAGCGTGTGCCGCGGGTCGGTGGTCCGGTAGGGCAGGCCGCGGCCGGGCGTCTCGGCCGGGTCGACGAGCAGCACCTGCACCGAGTGGCCCGCCCGTCCGGACGACGCGGCGGCGCGCAGCAGGTGGGCCGAGAGGATGACGCCGGCCGCGCCGCCCCCGACGACGGCAATGGTCCGCTGCATGCTCGAGGTGCTCCGTTCGGCGGTCCGTACCGCCGTCCCGGCGGCGCCCGGAGCCAGCTGTCCGGGCGAAAACCCGAGGATAACGGCAAGTGGTCGCTCCCGATTTCGGGACCCGCCAGATTTTTCGTTACAGCGCGCCGGACATGCGATACGTTCCGATCGACGAAGTAGCGCGCGCCCGTTGCGCGCTGAGAACGGGGAGTCATGACAGCCACGACGACCACTCTGTCGGAGCCCCTGGCCGACCTGGACGACCTGACCCCGCTCGCCGAGACCACCAGGAGCCCCGACCCCGCGCGGGTCTACGAGCGGCTGCGGGCCAGGTGGGGCAACGTGGCTCCCGTGCTCCTGACGCCCGGTGTGCGGGCCTGGCTCGTCCTGGGGCACCGGGAGCTGGCGACGGTGCTGCGGACCGACGGCCTGTACTCGCGCGACTCGCGCAACTGGGGCCTGGTCGCGGACGGCACGGTGGACCCGGGCAGCGGCATCGGGGCGATCCTCGCCCCGCGGGACAGCGTCTACTACGTCGACGCGGCGCGGCACCGGCACCTGCGCCGCCTCATCGACGACTCGTTCGACGGGTTCGACGAGCACCGCCTCGCGGTCACCGTCCGGCAGTGGTGCGAGACCACGCTGGACGCGGTGGTGGCCCGGGGCGAGGCCGATCTCGTCGGCGACTACGCGTGGGCGATCCCGCTGCTCGCGATGTCGACGATGTTCGGGCTCAGTCCTGAGGAGGCGCAGGCCATGCTCGGCCACGCGCGCGGGATCTTCCGGGGCGAGGGCGTGGAGGCCGCCGAGGCGCTCAAGGCGCAGAAGAGCCTCATCGTGGACCTGGTCGCCAGGCGCCGTGAGCAGCCGTCGAACGACATGACGTCGGCGATCCTGCGGCACCGGAGCGAGCCGACCGACGAGGACGTGCAGAGCGCGGTCTCCACGATGCTCGTCCTGGGCAGCGAGTTCGAGGTCGCGTGGATCACGCAGTCGCTGCGGATGCGGCTGACGGACGCGCGGTTCGACGGCCGGTCCGGCGGCCGGCTGTCGGCGTCGGACACGCTGGAGGCCGTCCTCGGCTCGATCCCGCCCGCGAGCAACACCGCACCCCGCTTCGCGCTGGCGGACACGGTGCTCGGCGGCCGCAAGATCTGGGCGGGCGACGCCGTCGTGCCGGGGATCCTGGGCGCGAGCGCGGAGTCGCGCGCGGCCAGTGACGACATCTGGCTCGAGCCCGGCAACCTGTCCTACCTCACGTGGGGCGCGGGCCCGCACGCCTGCCCGGTGCGCCGCCCGGCCAGGGTGATCGCGCAGACGGCGGTCGACGTGGCGCTACGCCGCCTCGCCGGCGTGACGCTCACGGTCCCGCCGGACTCGCTGCACGCTACGGGGACCCTGTGGTCGTCGATGCCGTGGCAGCTCCCGGTGCGGTTCGAGGCGCCGTGATCGCGACGATCTCCGGCACGACCACGTCCCACGCGCTGCGCGGCGGGTACTGGTGCCCGACGCCGGGCAGCGGCACGAGCCGTGCGCCGTCGATCGCAGCGGCCAGCGCCGCGCCGTGCTCCGGCGGGAACAGCGGGTCGGCCTCGCCGTGCAGCACCACGGTGGGCACGGCGACGTCGGCGAGCGTGCCGCGTACCGGGCTGCTCTCGACCAGGAGGTGGTTGGCCGCGGCCGCCGGGTCGATCGACCGCTCGACGACGCGGCGGGCCGTCGCGAGCGCTGCCGCCTCGTCGTAGCCGGGCCCGGCGTAGGCCCGCTCGGCCTCCGCGAGGGACCGCACGACGGCGTCCGGGTCGCCCCAGTCGGGGTCCGGCGGCGGGTCGTCGAACTGCGCCCTGATCTCCGGGGCGGGCTCGGGCAGGCTCGGACCGTCGCCGCGCGTGACCGGGCTCGTCGAGATCAGCGTGAGCGAGGCGACCCGGTCGGGGTGCTCGATAGCCACCTGCTGGGCGATCCCGCCGCCCATCGACACCCCGGCCAGGTGCGCGCGGCCGATCCCGAGCGCGTCGAGCAGCCGGACGGGGTCCAGCGCGAGGTCGTCCCCGGTGTACGACGGCGCGCCGGGCGGGTCGGTCCGGGACCGGCCGGTGTCGCGGTGGTCGTAGCGGATCACGTACCGGCCGGGCCGCCTGCCGCGCGTGCCGCCGTGCTTGCCGCTGTGCTCGCCGACGCCGGGGCCGCCGTCGGCCAGAGCCCGGCAGAAGTCGTCGTGCCACCAGTCCATGGCGCCCATGATCCCGCCGATCAGGAGGATCGCCGGGTCGGCCGGGTCGCCGAAGGTCTCGGTGCACAGCTGCGCGCCCGGTACGTCGACAAGGGTCTCGGTCATGTCCGTCCGACGCCGGGCCGCCCGGAAACTCATCGGTCCGCGACGGAGAGAGGAATCCAAGAGGTCCACCACGACCGAGCGGTCCGGCGCGGAGCTCGCGAGATCTCCATGCCGGACTGCTTGGTCGTAGCGGACATCCGCGAGGGTTTCGTGGCTGGGGACGCTCCTATGGTTCGTCAAGTCGTGGTGGGTGAGTTCTCGAGGCGGCGGTAGAGGTCGCGGGCAATGTAGCGCTTGAGGCAGCGTTTGATTTCCCGTGGGGTCTTGCCTTCGCTGGTGCGGCGGGCGACATAGTCGCGGGTGGGCTGGTGGTAGCGGGTGCGGGACAGGGCGATGGTGTGCAGGGCGCGGTTGAGCTGCCGGTCGCCGTACCGGTTGAGGCGGTAGCGGCTGGTGACTTGCCCGCTGTTGGCCGGGATCGGTGCTGTGCCGGCGAGCATCGCGAACGCGGCCTCGGAGTGGACCCGTCCGGGGTGGGACCAGGCACACAAGACGACTGCAGCGGTGATCGGGCCGACGCCGGGCAGGTCGAGCAGGTCGGCCCGCCAGGCACGGACCAGTGCCAGGATCGTCGTGGTGTGCTCGTCCGACTCGGCTGTGAGGGCTCGGGCGCGGCGGGCCAGGGACCGCAGCACGGTCACGGTGGTGCGGGTCTCGACGTCCCAGGTGGAGTGGACGCGCAGGGCGGCCGCGGTGGTGAGCATCTGCGGGATCTTCTGCCCGCGGAACTTGTCGCGGATCTTCTCGGGGGCGGCGATGACCAGGCTGAACACCTGCCGCTGGGCGTCCCCCGATGCTTCGACGGCCGAGCGGCGGGCGGCCAGCAGCACCGACAGGGCCTGCCGGTCCCCGCCGGTGCGCGGGGTCCCGAGCCGGGTCCGGGTCAGTGCCTCGCGGGCGGCGCGGGCCGCGTCGAGCGGGTCGGACTTGGCGCCGTTGCGGCGGGCTGCCCGTTGGGGGCGGTCGAGCTCGACGACGACCTCGTCACGGTCGGCCAGGACCCGGGCCAGGCCGGCGCCGTGACCCCCTGTGCCCTCGATCGCCCAGGCGCGCAGAGCGCTGTGCTCGTCGGCGAGCTCGACCAGCCGGGCGTAACCGGTCGGGGTGGTCGGGACGGTGAGCTCTGCCAGGACGCCTCCGGTGTGGGTGTCCACGACGGCGGCGGTGTGGGTGTTGACGTGGGTGTCGACGCCGATCACGACGTCGACGGCTTGGCGTAGATCGGTAAGACTGGTCATGCGTTCTCTCCTGCCTGGGACGGGACGCGAGGGTTCCGGTCCGGGGCGGAGAACACGGCAGGACTGTGACGGGACACGCCTGGCGCCGCTAACGCCAGGCGGTCAAGCTCCTGATCAGGCCAGCTGCTCCGACCGGGCCGGGGCCGGTGACCGTGTGTGGACAAGTCCCGCCAAAGGCACGAGGCCAGTCAGAGGATGGGTCACACACGCGGCCACCAGCCCACAGCCCCAGCACTCTCAGGCTGCGAAAGCGATCCTCACAGTCAGAGGAAGCCGAGGACCAGCGCGACGACCGCGAGCAGCACCCCGGCGCCCGCGCCGATCCAGGCGATCAGGATGTGCTGCCTGGTGCGCTCCTGGGCGGCGTCGAATTGCGTCCGGAGGGTCTCGAACTCCTTGTGGGCGGCCTCGATCTCCGCGCGGGCGGCCTGCAGCTGGGAGTCGGCCCTGGCCGCGGTGGCCTGGGCGGCGGCCGCCTCGGTGCGGGCCGCCGCGGCGTCGGCCCGCGCGGCCGCGGCCTCGGCACCCGCGTGGTCGGCCGTCGCCAGCGCGGCCTGGGCGAGCGCCGCACCGTTGTCGGTCTGCCGCGGGTGTCGGGCGGGGGCGGCCTCGATCTGCTGAGCCTGCTGCGCCTGGGCCGCCGGCTGGACCACCTGGGTCACCTGCCCGGACGTGTCCGCGGAAATGTCCTCGGGCCGGACCGGGGCCTCGGCGCGGGAGAGCTGGTTCTGCACCTCGGCCTTGAGGTCGGACAGGAAGGGCTTGAGCCCCCGGGCCCTGCGCTCCTTGGCGGAGGCATGCCGGGGGACGCCGCCGGGCTGGATCGGGGCGTCGTGTTCGGTCGCCATGGATGTGAAAGGTACACGGGTGGGCCCACGCCCGGCGGCAGGTACCGTTTGGCTGTGCAGCTGACCAGGCCTGATCTCGCGCGGGTGCTCCAGCGTTCCGCCGCCGAGCGCCCGACGGCGGACCTCGGCTGGCTGGACGCGCCCCCGCCGGGCAGCCGCGTGCTGCGGGAGCGCGTCACGCTCGGCCCCGGCGCGTCGTTCGAGGCGACCGCCGACGCGCTGTTCGGCTGGGCCATCCACCGCGGCGCCGGGCTGGTCATCGCCCCGAGCGGGCCCGCGGAGGTGGGTGTGACCGTGGTGCAGGGCGTGCGGGTCGGCCCGTTCTGGTTCGCGGCCCCGTGCCGGGTGGTCGACGTCGTCCGGGGGCCCGACGCCGCAGGCTTCACCTACGCGACCCTGCCGCACCACCCGGAGACGGGCGTCGAGACCTTCCGCGTGCTGCGCGACGACGGCGTCTCGTCGGGCCTCGTCTTCGAGGTTCACGCCGTGGCCCGGCACGACTTCTGGGGCTCCCGGATCCTGCCGCGCATCGCCCACCGGGTCCAGGACCGTGTGACGCGCGGGTACCTGGCGACGGCGCAGGCCGGCTAGCCGGGGCGGCTCAGCTCGGGAGCTCAGCCCGGGAACTCGGCCAGGAACTCCGTGACGAGCGCCGTCACCTCGTCGGGGCGCTCCAGGTTCGGCAGGTGGCCGGCCCAGCCGAGCTGCGTGTGCTTGGCGCCGGGGATGCGCCCGGCCAGGTGGTTGGCCACCGCGCGGAAGTGGTCGAGGTCCTGGCCGCCGGAGACGATCAGGGTGCGTGCGGTGATCGCCTCGAGGTCGATCTCGGGGCCGGCCTCCTGGTGGATGTCCTCCCCGGCGCCGAGCTGGACCTGGAAGGCGTGGCGCTGCATGGTGCGCACCAGCTCGCGGGCCTCGTCGTCGGCGTCGGGCCCGAGCCAGGTGGCGACGTTGAGCTCGGTGGCGCCCTCGATGTCGCCGGCCTCCAGGAGCGCGTCCTCGCGGCGGGCGAACCGCTGCAGGGAGCGGGTGGCGGGCAGCGCGAAGGCCGAGTTCAGCAGCACGAGGTGGGACACGAGCTCCGGCCACTGCGAGGCGATCTGGAGGGCGACGTTGCCGCCCGACGACGCCCCGACGATCGCCACCTGACGCTCGCCCAGCGAGCCGAGCAGCGCGTGCACGTCGCCCGCGTTGTCGAACGTCTCGCTGGTGAGCGGCGTGTCGCCGTAGCCGCGCAGGTCGCACCGGATGACGCGGTGCTGCTGGGCGAGGGGAGCGCGTTGGGGGCCCCACATGCGGGAGTCGGCGACGCCGGCGTGCAGGAGCAGGACGGCCGGGCCGGAACCCGTGGTGTCGTGGCTGAGGATCATCCGCCGACGGTAGCCGTGGCGGCGCAGCAGTGGCCAACGCATTCGGTGGACTCCAGTCCGGGCGACGGGTAGACTCGAACACATGTACGAACCAACGGAAGGTCAGGCGCTCGGCCGGCCGAGCGCGCACGCAGTGGAGTCGTCGGTCGACGTGGCGCTGGCAACGCTGCTCGACGAGCTGTTCACCGGCCCCCGGGTCACGTACGCGCCGGTCAGGGAGTCACCCGTGTACTACGGCGGGCACCGGGACGAGGGACGCCGGCCCCGGCACCGGCGCTTCGTGCTGCGCGCCGGTGCCGACCTCGACGATCCGCGGTGAGCTACATCACCACCGCGACCACGGCGGCGACCAGGGCCAGCACGATGCCGACCCAGGCGAACGTGGTGGCGGTGGCCGCCTTCTTGGTGGCGGCGTCCGCCGTCTCGCGGGCCGCGGAAGCCGCCGTCGTGGCCGAGTCCACCGCTGCCCGAGCCGCGTCGGCGACGGCGCGCGCCGCATCGAGGTCGGTGCGGAGCGTGTCGGCGGTCGAGGCGAGCTCGTCGATCCGGCCCTGGAGCCGGGCCGCCTCCTCGCGGGCTGAGGCCACAGCCTGCTCGACGGCAGCGGTCAGCTCGGCCGACGTCGTCTCGCGTGCGCCCTCGAGGGCCTGCTCGAGCGCCTTCTCCTGTGCGGTGCCCTGCTTGGCGGCGAGCTCCCGGAACTCCGCCCCCTGCTCCTTCAGGGCGACCGTCAGCTCGGCGCGGACCTCCTCGGGGGTCAGGGGCTTGTCCGGCTTGGCGAGGTAGGCGTCGGCCCAGGTCCGCCGCGACTTGCTGCGCTTGCCGGACCCGGCGCCCTCGACGACGGCGTCCTTCTCCTCGTCGCTCAGGCGGTCGAGCGCCTCGGCCGCCGCCTTGACCGCGGGCGGCGTCTCGACGGGGACCTTGGCGCCGCCCTTGGGCGGCGTTGCCTCGGGTGTCATCGGTGTCTTGGCCCCCTTGGGCGCCGCGGCGGCTGCCACCGGTGCGGCGTAGTCGGCGTCCTCGGTGTCGCTCGACGCGGACTCCGGGATCTTGATGGGCTTGGTCAGCAGAGCCCGCAGGCGGTCCATCCGCTCAGAGTTCTCGCCGGCCTCGGTCCGAGGCGCGTCGCTGTCACTGCTCATAGGCGAAACGTACTGCTCTGCCCGTTCTAGGTCGACTATCTGAGCGCGCGCGGCGTTTCGCCGGTGTGGATGTTCATGGCCGCAGGCCGCTGATCAGGGTGTGAAGTCGAGCACGTCCTCGGTGACCGCAAGGACCGGCCAGACGTTGCCGTCGGTGTCCCGGAGCTCATAGGCCGGGAGCAGCAGCACCGCGCCGTCCGGCATGTACTGCTGCGCCACACCGAGACGGCCCGACGTGATCGTCACGTCAGTCACCGGCCAGGCGAGCTGGGCGCCCGGGGTCGGGGCGGGGGGCACCGTCGGGTTCGGGGCGGGCATCATCTCGCTGCTGGCCGTGTCACCCTCCTGCGCGGCGCGGGCGTCCGCCGCCTGCGCGATCATGCCGCCCGAGGCGCCGAACCGCGGGTCACCCAGGCGCTCCACGGCCTCGGCCTCGCTCACCACCGGGTACTGGCCGAGCGAGATCGTCTCCGCGAGGAAGCCGTACAGGTTCGCGATGCCGGACGGCGATACCGACGCGCTCCACGACAGCCCCGTGCGCTGCCCCTCGACCACCTGCCACGCCGTGACGTAGCGCCACGGGTCGCCTTCGTACGACTCGCCCGCCTCCAGCTCGAAGCCCGCGGGGTCGACGCCGAGGCGGTCCATCACGTCCCGCAGCGCGGCGACGGCGTCGCCCATGGCCGGGGCCGCGTCGGGAGTGACGGTCGGGCAGTCCGGGGCCGGGAGGATCTCCGGGCTGTCGGTGCCGCCCTCGCCGGTCGTACCCGGCTCGGCCTTGTCCGGGAACGGGCAGGACCATGGGTCGCGCGCCGGGTCGTAGAAGTCGAAGCTTCCCGAGCCGTCCGCGTAGAGGTGGACCGTCGGGCCGCTGCCGTCGACCGGGCCGACCACCCAGGAACCGCCCTCGTGGCGCGGCTCCCCGGAGGCACCGAGCGTGTCGCCGACACGGCGCGCCGTCTCGGCCGACAGGACTCCGGCGGGGTCGAGGCCGAACGCCTCGGCCTCCGAGCCCGACGTCGACAGGCCTGCACCCGCGTGGAACACGGTGCGGCCCCAGAAGTCGTACGGGTACGACGACTTCTGGTCGGCACTCTCGGGCGCGATACCCGTGTCCGTTGCCGCCATCGGTCCGGGCGCCGGCTCGGCGCCGCGCGAGTCCGCCGCACCGACCGGGGCGTCCAGCACGATCGGCGCCTCGGCCGTGCTCTTGCCCATGCCGTCGGGGCCGCCGGCCCCCGCGGCGCCCGCCAGGTACCCGCCGCCCCCGACGGCGACGAGGGCCACCGCGGCGGCCGCACCGATCCATCCGGTCCGACGCCGGGTACGCCGCGCGGCGGCAGGCAGCTCGAACGCCTCGTCCTGGCCCTGCACGCCGGGGTCGCCGTTCTCGTTGGTGTCCATCGTGGTCCTCCATGCTGAACGTGGGGGCCGGGGCGGTCCCACACCCGTCATGTGTGCCGTGCGGGCCTGCTCTTGCGGGCTCCCGCGGCGCGGCAACGGTGCTGCGTGGCGAGGAGCGTGGTGATGTGCTTTCCAGGCTGTCGTGACACTGGCAGGTGCCGCGCCCACAGCTTCTAGGGTGGGGCAAACGTGACGAGAGCCACGTCCTGGCATCCGCCGCTTGTCAGACGACGGGGTCGGGCATTATCTTCTGCGGGTTAGGTTAGGCATGCCTCAGGTACGACCACTCCGGCCGCCCGATGCCTGTTCCCCGGAAGGACAGCCGTGGTTGCCACGTTCCTCATCGGCCTGCGCGAGGGCCTGGAGGCCGCGCTCGTCGTCGGCATCCTCGTTGCCTATCTGCGCCGCACCGATCGTGCCGAGGTTCTGCCACGCCTGTGGCTGGGCGTCGCCATCGCCGCCGGCGGCTCTCTCGTCCTGGGCGCGGTCCTCACGTTCGGCGCCTACGGGCTGAGCTTTCAGGCGCAGGAGGCGATCGGGGGAATCCTCTCGATCGTCACCGTCGCCCTGGTCACCTGGATGGTGTTCTGGATGCTCGGCGCGGCGCGTGGCCTGAGCCACGAGCTGCAGGCCGGTGTGGATCGCGCGGTGCGGCGGTCGGCCTGGGGCCTGGTGGGCGTCGGCTTCCTGTCCGTCGGGCGGGAGGGCATCGAGACCACGCTCTTCCTGTGGTCCACGGTCCGCTCGTTCGGTGCGGGACCGGAGGCCGTAGTCGGCGCCCTGGCCGGACTGCTCTGTGCGGTCGGGCTCGGCTGGCTGATCTACCGCGGCATGGTGCGGATCAACCTCGCCGTGTTCTTCCGGTGGACCGGCGCCGCGCTCGTCCTGGTCGCGGCCGGCGTTCTGGCCTACGGCTTCCACGACCTGCAGGAGGCCGGGCTCGTTCCGGGACCCTTCACCGCGGCAGCTCCGATCGACCCCGCCACCGGCGCGGTCGCCGCGGGCCTCGCGGCCTTCCCGTTCGGCTGGGCCTTCCAGCTCTCCGACGTGATCGCCCCGAACGGCGTGCTCGGCGTCCTGCTCAAGGGCACTGTCGGGTTCTCCCCGGACATGACCTGGATCGAGGTCATCGTGTGGGCCGCCTACATCGCCGTCGTCGGCACCCTGTTCGTCCGCCGCGCCTTCGCGCGGCCCAATCCGGCGCGGGCGCAGGCACCGGCCGTCGAAGGAGCATCATGACCAGCCCTTACCGTGCGGTCCTCGGCCTTGGCGGGAGCATTGCCGTCGTGGTCGGCCTCACCGCGTGCGTCCCCAACGAGCCGGCGGCCGACGGCGCCATCACCGTCACCTCCAGCGCGTCGGCGTGCGACGTGAGCGCGGGAGAGGCGGCCAGCGGGACGCTCGCGTTCGACGTGAGCAACACCGGCGACCAGGTCACCGAGTTCTACCTCCTGGCCGCCGACGGCCTGCAGATCGTCGGCGAGGTCGAGAACATCGCCCCTGGCGCGTCCCGCACCCTGACCGTCACCGCTCAGCCCGGGACCTACTCGACCGTCTGCAAGCCGGGCATGGTCGGCGAGGGCGTCGGTCACGCCGCGTTCACCGTGACGGGTGAGCGCGTGGAGCTCGCCGGGCCCGACGCGGAGCTCAAGCAGCAGGCCGTCGACCTGTATGCCGCGTTCGTCAAGGAGCAGGTCGCCCAGCTGCTGCCCGCCACCGAGGAGTTCGCTGCCCAGTACGCGGAGGGCGAGGACGAGGCGGCCAAGGAGGCGTTCCCGCAGGTCCGCGCCTACTACGAGCGCATCGAGCCCGTCGCCGAGGCGCTCGGCGACCTCGACCCGCGGATCGACTACCGCGAGGTCGACGCCGTCGCCGAGGGCCTGGACTGGACTGGCTTCCACCGCATCGAGAAGGACCTGTGGCAGCCCGAGCAGGGCGCGCTGAACTCGGACGGCGAGACGGACGCCTACAAGGACTGGACGCCTTCCACGACCGAGCAGCGCGCCGAGCTCGGCGGCCTCCTGGTCGACGACGTGACCGAGCTGTACGACTTCGTCCACTCCGACGACTTCACCACCTACCTCGACGACCAGGGCGTCGACTGGATCAGCAACGGCTCCATCGCCCTGCTCGACGAGGTCGCGACAGGCAAGATCACCGGCGAGGAGGACTGGTGGTCCGGTACGGACCTGTACGACTTCGCCGCGAACGTCGAGGGTTCCAAGATGGCGTTCTCTCTGGTCCGGGACCTGTCCGTGAAGCAGGGCGCCGAGGGCGAGGAGCTCGCCGGGCAGATCGACGAGGGTTACGCGGCCCTGGAGGAGCGCCTCGCCGACTTCGGCTCCCTCGAGTCCGGCTTCGTCCCCTACTCGGACCTGACCGACGCGGACAAGAAGGACCTGGCAGACCTCATCAACACGCTCGCCGAGCCGCTGTCCCAGCTCACGAGCACCGTCCTGGCCTAGGCGAGCGCCATGACCGCCGTCGTGCCCCCCGAACCTGGCCAGGCCGGCCAGGAAGGACCCCTGCCCACCGCCCAGGGCCCTGACCCCCTGCCCGACGGCGACGCCGCGGCCCCGGACGCCGCGCCTCCCGGGGCGCGGGGCGCGGTCTCGCGCCGGGCCGTGCTGGGCCTCGCGCTCGGCACGGCCGGAGCCGCTGGGCTCGCGGGCGCGGCCGCCGGACGGCTGACCGCGGCCGGCCAGGGGCCGTTGCCCGTCGGACGTACCGAGGCCGTGCCGCACCCGTTCTTCGGGCAGCATCAGGCGGGGATCACCACCGCCGTGCAGGACCACCTGCACTTCGTGGCGTTCGACCTGTCCGAGCGGACCACCCGCGAGGAGCTGGTCGCGCTCCTGCAGGAATGGTCCTACGCCGCGTCGCGGCTGACCCAGGGCCTGGACGTGTCCGCGTCGGGCGCGGTGGGCGGGCTGCCCGACGCCCCGCCGGACGACACCGGCGAGGCGATCGGCCTGAGCGCGTCCAACCTGACGATCACGTTCGGGTTCGGCCCGACGCTGTTCGAGAAGGACGGCACCGACCGGTTCGGGCTCGCGGACCGGCGTCCGCCCGGCCTGACGGCGCTGCCGCCCTTCGTCGGTGACCGGCTGCGCGCCGAGTGGTCGCACGGCGACCTGTGCATGCAGGTGTGCGCCGACGACCCCCAGGTGGCGGTGCACGCCGTCCGGAACCTCAGCCGGATCGCGTTCGGCCGCGCCGCGGTGCGGTGGTCCCAGATGGGCTTCGGGCGGACGTCGCGCACCACGAGCGGCCAGGCCACCCCGCGCAACCTGTTCGGCTTCAAGGACGGCACCGCCAACATCCTGGCCGACGACGCCGCGGCCCTGGCCGACCACGTGTGGGTGGACGCCGCCGACGGACCCGCCTGGCTGGCGGGCGGCTCCTATCTCGTGGCGCGCAAGATCGAGATGCTGCTGGAGACGTGGGATCGCACATCGCTGACCGAACAGGGCACCACTATCGGGCGCGACAAGGCGCACGGCGCGCCGCTGTCCGGTGGGGGTGAGTTCACCGAGCCCGACCTCGCCGCGGAGCGGGACGGCGCACCCGTGATCGACGTGGCCTCGCACGTGCGGCTCGCGCACCCGACCACGAACGGGGGAGTGCGCATGCTGCGGCGCGGGTACAACTACGTCGACGGGACCAACCCGCTCGGCCGGCTGGACGCCGGGCTGTTCTTCCTCGCCTACGTGCGCGACCCCGACCGGTTCGTCACCGTGCAGAAGTCCCTGGCCACCGACACGCTCAACGAGTACATCCGGCACATCGGATCAGCCGTGTTCGCGGTACCGCCGGGCACAGCCTCGGGCGGCTGGGTCGGCCAGTCGCTGTTCGCCTGAGCCCGGGACGAGCCTCGAGCGGGCCGGGAGTGACGGGTGCCACTCACCTGATCGCCGCCGTGGCTTGACGGGGCCTACCCAGCGATTAAGTTAGGTCAGGCAAACCTAAGTTCTGCTCCGCCGTCCGGTCCGGACGGCGTTCCTTTCTCCCTGCCCGAGGAGCCTTCCGCATGCCCTCACGTCTGCCCGCAGTGACGCAGCCAGTGACCACCGCGCCGTCGCAAGGTGCGAGCCACGACACGACCGCGCTGTTGCGCGGGGCCACCGCGAGCACCTATGCGGACACCGTCCGCGCGGTCGCCGACGACATCGCCGCCCGGCTCTCGTCAGTCACCCAGCCGTTCTCGGGCGCGAGCCGCGGCGAGCTGCAGAGCCTCGTGGACGCCGTGGACCTCGACGGCCCGCCGTCGGGCACGCGGGAGGCGCTGCGCGAGACGGCGGACCTGTATGCGACGCACGCGATCTGGTTCCACGAACCCACTTACGCGGCGCACCTGAACTGCCCGGTCGCGCTGCCCGCCGTGGGCGCGGAGACCATGCTGGCCGCGATCAACACCTCGGTGGACACCTACGACCAGTCGACGGTCGCGACCCTCATGGAGCGCCGCCTGGTCGAGTGGACGGCGGGCCGCATCGGCTTCGCGGTCGACGGCGCCGACGGCGTCTTCACCTCCGGCGGCACCCAGTCCAACTTCCAGGCCCTGTTCCTGGCCCGCGAGAAGGCGCGGCGCGGCGGCGCCCGCCTGGAGTCGATGCGGATCCTCGCCACGGCCGTGAGCCACTTCAGCGTCGCCAAGTCCGCGCTGCTGCTCGGCCTGCCTGACGACGCAGTGGTCGCCGTCCCCACCGACGCCGACGGCCGGATGAGCCCGGACGCCCTGGCGGAGACCCTCGTCGACATCGAGCGCACCGGCGACACGGTGATCGCCGTCGTCGCGACCGCCGGCACCACCGACCGCGGCTGCATCGACCCGCTCGGCCCGATCGCCGACCTGTGCGACGCCGTCGGCACCTGGCTGCACGTCGACGCCGCCTACGGGTGCGGCCTGCTGGTGAGCACCACGCGCCGCCACCTGCTGAGCGGCATCGAGCGGGCCCGCAGCGTCACCGTGGACTTCCACAAGTCGTTCTTCCAGCCCGTGTCGTCCAGCGCGCTGATCGTCCGGGAGCGGCCCGACCTCGCCCCCGTGGCCTGGCACGCCGACTACCTCAACCCGCAGGAGAACGCCGAGCCGAACCAGGTCGACAAGTCCCTGCAGACCACCCGCCGTTTCGACGCGCTCAAGCTGTGGGTCACGCTGCGCGCGCTGGGGGCCGACGGCGTCGGCGCCATGGTGGACGCCGTCTGCGACCTGGCCGCCGCCGTCCACCAGGACCTCGCGACCGACCGCGACTTCCGGCTGGTGGGGACCACCGACCTGTCCACCGTCCTGTTCCGCTACGAGCCCGAGGGGCTGGACCCCGAGCGCGCGGACGCCCTCGTGCCGCAGGTCCGCCGCGTGCTGTTCGACTCGGGCCGCACCCTGGTCGCCAAGACCGTCATCGACGGCCGGCCCTGCCTCAAGCTGACGCTGCTCAACCCCGACGCCACCCTCGCCGACATCCGCGGCGTGCTCGAGCTCGTCCGCTCCGCCGCGCACGGCCTGCTCGCGGGGGAGGCGCTCGCGGACACCGAGGAGCCGCCGTGCCGCGACGTGCACCCGCGGCTCGCCCGCGCCGAGGGAGAGACCCGATGACCACTGACCAGACCTACGACCTGCTCGGCATCGGGATCGGCCCGTTCGACCTCGGTCTCGCGGCGCTCGCGGAGCCCCTGGACGACGTGGACGCGGTCTTCCTCGACCAGCGCGACGGCTTCTCCTGGCACGCCGGGATGCTGATCGAGGGGACCACCCTCCAGGTCCCGTTCCTGGCCGACCTGGTCACGATGGCCGACCCGACGTCGCGGTACTCGTTCCTGGCCTGGCTCAAGGCGACGGGGCGGCTGTACCCGTTCTACATCCGCGAGTCGTTCTACCCGCTGCGCGCCGAGTACGACCAGTACTGCCGCTGGGTGGCCGAACAGCTCCCGGCGCTGCGCTGGGGGCGGCGAGTGACGAGCGTCGTGCGGATCGCCGACCCGGCCGGCATCGGACCCGGTGCCGGGCCGGACGGCGCGTACCTGTTCGAGGTCACCGCCGAGACGCCCGAGGGAATCGAGAAATACTGTGCCAAGCACCTCGTGCTGGGCACCGGGACCCGGCCGCGCCTGCCGGCCCACCTGACCGGCCTGGAGGGCGCGGGGCCCGTGGTGCACACGAGCGACTACCTGCCCCGCCGCGCGGAGCTCGCCGCGGCCGGCTCCGTCACGGTGGTCGGCAGCGGGCAGTCCGCGGCCGAGGTCTACCGCGACCTGCTGGAGGGCTGCGGCACCGGGGCGGGGGAGCACCGGCTGGACTGGGTGACCCGCTCGCCGCGGTTCTTCCCGATGGAGTACACGAAGCTGACGCTCGAGATGACGTCGCCCGAGTACACCGACCACTACGTGTCCCTGCCGCTGGAGCAGCGCGACATCCTGGGACGCGAGCAGCGCAACCTCTACAAGGGCATCAGCGGCGACCTCGTCGACGACATCTACGACACCCTGTACCGCAAGTCCGCCCTGGGCAGGGAGGTCCCGACCACGCTCCTGACCGACACGGAGGTGGTCGCCGCCCGGCTCGACGCCGACGGCGCGGACGGCGCGGGCGAGTACGTGCTGACCCTCCGCCACGCCCAGCTCGGCACGATCGCGGAGCACCGGACCCGTGCGATCGTCGCCGCGACGGGCTACGCGGGCTCCGTACCCGAGTTCCTGGCTCCCGGCCTGGTCAACCTAGACGAGCGCGGCCGGTACGACGTCGCCCGCGACTACACGGTGGACGACGACCGGCGCATCCACGTGGTCAACGGCGAGGAGCACACCCACGGCGTGACGGCCCCCGACCTCGGGTTCGGGGCCTGGCGCAACTCCGTGATCCTCGCTGACGTCACGGGCCGCGAGCCGTACCCGATCGAGCGCCGGATCGCCTTCCAGCAGTTCGGTCTGCCCGACGGCGAGGCGCCGGTACCGGCAGAGCCCGCTCCGCGCGCCGCCCTCCGGCAGGCCCAGGAGCCGGCCGCCACCGGCCCGAGCGTCAACCAGAGCGACACCAAGATGGAGGCCGCTCTGTGAGCGCACCGACCACAATGACCACTATGCACACGTTTGCCACCACTACCCGGCTCGGCGAGATCACGCTCGAACCCGTGGATCCCGAACGCGACGCCGCCCTGGTGCAGGGCTGGCTCGCGCACCCGGCGTCGTCGTACTGGCAGATGGCCGACCTGCACGTCGACGAGGTGCGCGAGTACCTCGCCGGCATCGCGGCCAGCCCGCACGAGGACGCCTGGCTCGGCCGCCTCGACGGCGAGCCGGTCTTCATGACCGAGACCTACGACCCGGCCCGCGTAGTGCTCGCGGGCGTCTACGACGCGCAGCCCGGCGACCTGGGCATGCACCTGCTCGTCGCCCCGCCCGCGACGCCGCGGCACGGCCTGACCGACGCCGTCATGACCGCCGTCATGCGGTTCTGCCTGTCCGACGACCGGCAGCACGGCGTCGGATGGAGCGCCGGACGGGGCGCCGCCCGCGTCGTCGTCGAGCCGGACGTCCGCAACCGGAAGATCGCCGCCAAGAACGCCGCCGCCGGATTCCGCGTGCTGCGCGAGGTGGACCTCGGCCGGGGCGCGCACGCCAAGCGCGCCGCCCTGAGCGCCGCGACCCGCGCCGACTTCGCGGCCTCCGCCCTCGGGGACGGCGTGACGTTCGCCGCGCACCTCACCCCCGAGCACATGGAGCACGCCCACCGGCACCTGGTCGCCAAGGCGCTCGCGGAGTTCGCGCACGAGCGGCTGTTCCAGCCGGAGCCTGACCCGGTCCCAGGCACGTCCCCGGACGCCCCGGCGGACGGCTACCACCTCGCCCTGGACGGCGTCACCTACCGGTTCACGGCCCGCCGGTACGCGCTGGAGCACTGGGTGATCGACCCCGCGTCCATCCGCCGCACGGCCGACGCCGGGGTGCGCGGCCCCGTCGTCCTGCCCGTTGACGCGCTGGAGCTGATCGCGGAGCTGCAGCCCCTGCTGCAGGTGCCCGACGACATGCTTGCCACCTACCTCGAAGAGCTGTCGGCCACCCTGGCCAGCGCGGCCGCAAAGCGGGAGCGCGAGCTCGACGGCGCCACGCCGTCCGTGCGCGGGCTGCTCGACGCGGCCCGGGCGGCGTCCGGCCCGCACGCCGTCGCCGGCGCGTTCCAGCAGGTAGAGGCCGCCATGTCCGAGGGGCACCCGGGCTTCGTCGCGAACAACGGCCGCATCGGCTTCTCTCTGCCCGACTACCGCGCCTACGCGCCCGAGCGGGGGATGCGCATGCGCATGCTGTGGCTCGCCGCCCGCCGCGAGCACGCCGACCTCGCGCTCGCCGCCGACCAGACCGAGGCCGGCCACTACGGCGCCGAGCTGTCCGACGCCGAGCGCACCGCCTTCGCCGAGCGCCTCGCCACCCGCGGCCTGGACCCGGCCGACTACCTCTACCTGCCCGTGCACCAGTGGCAGTGGGAGCACCGCGTGGCCGTCACGTTCGCGGCCGATGTCGCGCGCGGCGACCTCGTACCGCTCGGGCCGGGCTCGGACGAGTACCAGCCGCAGCAGTCGATCCGCACCATGTTCAACCGCACCCGCCCCGAGCGGCACTACGTCAAGGTCGCGCTCGCGATCCAGAACATGGGGTTCCTGCGCGGGCTCTCACCCGCCTACATGCGCGCCACACCCCGCATCAACGACTGGGTAGCCGACCTGGTCACGAGCGACGAGACCCTGCGCAGGTCGGGGTTCGGCGTCCTGCGCGAGGTGGCCGCCGTCGGCTACACGGGCGACGTCTACCACCGCACCCCGCAGCCGAACCCGTACCGCAAGATGCTCGCCGCGCTGTGGCGCGAGTCGCCGCTGCCGCGCCTGGACGACGGCGAGCGGCTGGTGACCATGGCGAGCCTGCTGCACCGCGACGCGAGCGGCGCCGCGTTCGCGACCGCCCTGGTTCGCGAGTCCGGCATCACGCCGGAGCAGTGGCTGCGCGCCTACCTCGACGCCTACCTCTACCCCCTGGTGCACTGCCTCCTGACCTACGAGCTGGCGTTCATGCCGCACGGCGAGAACCTCATGCTGGTGCTGCGCGACGGCGTCGTGCGGCGCGCCATCATGAAGGACATCGGCGAGGAGGTCGCCGTGCTCGGCGAACGCACCCTGCCCGACGGCGTCGCGCGCATCCTGCACCCCGTCGACGACGACGAGAAGGCGCTCGCGATCTTCACCGACGTGTTCGACGGCGTGCTGCGGCACCTGTCCGGCATCCTCGCCGAGGACGGGGTGCTGGGGGAGGATCGGTTCTGGGCCCTGGTCGCGGAGACCATCGACCGGCACGCCGCCGAGCACCCTGGCCTCGAGACCGGCGTCGACCTGCGGGCCGCGCGCTTCGCGCACTCGTGCCTCAACCGCCTCCAGCTGCGCAACACGCTGCAGATGGTGGACCTCACCAACCAGTCCGGGTCGCTGATCTACGCGGGAACTCTCGCCAACCCCGCCCGGCGCAGAGAGAGATAGCCCAGAGAGATGACCCCGGAGAGATGATAGGGAACGTGGACTTCGACCTGTTTCGTGACGACCTGGGCATCCCGCACGTGCGGGCCGCCACCGAGACGGCTCTGGCCTACGGCCAGGGCTGGGTGACCGCCCAGGACCGCGGGCTGCAGATCGAGGCGGACCGGATGCGGGCCGAGGAGCGGTACGCCGAGCTCGCCGGCGAGGCGGGGGAGGCCTGGGACCGGTTCGTGGCCCGGGAGCGGCTGGCCGGCACGGCCCGGCGCATCCACGACGCCCTGGCCGAGCCGGAGCGGGCGTGGCTCGCCGCCTACGCGGACGGCGTCAGCGCGGGCCTGCTGGCCGGCGGCCGGGACGTGCCGGAGCTGGCCGGGGTGCCGTTCCGGCCCTGGCGGCCCTGGACGCCGATCGGTGTGTTCCTCGCGAGCCACATCCTGTTCAACAGCTTCCCGAGCGTCCTGTGGCGGTCGCACGTCGCGCGGCACCTGCACGTCCCGGGGGTGCCGCTCGACCGGGTGCTGCGCCTGTTCACGTCCGACGCGGGGTCGAGCTCCGGCTCGAACGCGTGGGCGGTGCACGGGCGGTTCACGGCGTCGGGCAGCCCGCTGGTCGCGGGGGACCCCCACCGCACCCTGGAGCTCCCGGGCCCGTACCAGCAGGTCCGGCTGGCGTGCACCGACCCGGCCGCCCCGTACGACGTGCTGGGTTTCGCCTTCCCGGGCGTGCCCGGCATCCCGCACTTCGGGCATGCGGTCGGCCCCGACGGCGGTTCCGTGGCCTGGGGCATCACCAACGCGGCGGCGCACCACGTGGAGGTCGTGTCGGACGACGGGGCCGGCTGGCGGCTGAACTGGCCGGCCCGCGAGCTGTCCGACGTCGGCGTCGGCGCCTGGCGCGCGCTGCTGCACGCCCGCACCGCGCGTGACGTCGCGGGAGCGTTCGGCCGGTGGGTCGACCCGGTGAACCGGGTGCTCACCGCCGACAGCGCCGGCGACGTCCTCAGCCTGACCGCGGGCAAGGTGCCCGCCGTGCTCGCCGGCACGCCGGACCGCGCGCTGCCGGCCGCGAAGCCCGCTGAGGGCTTCGTCGACCTCCCGGCGCCGACGCCGGTGACCCAGGTCGCCGTCGACGCGAACGAGCGGCCCAGGAACCAGCCGCCCGCCGAGGTGGACGGCCGGCCGGGTACGGGACCGCGCGACGTCCGCCCGGGCCGCGAGGCGCACGACCTGGGCTGGTCCTACGTGCCGTACCGCGCGGAGCGCATCCGGCAGCTCCTCGCAGCGGGGACGGTCCCGGAGTCGCCCGAGACCCAGGCCCGGATCCACGGCGACACCCGCGACCTGGGCGCGGCCGGCCTGGTCGCGCACCTGGCGGGCGACGCCTCCGAGGCCGCCGCCCGGCTGCGCGCCTGGGTCGCCGACGGCGCCCACGTGGAGGCCGCCTCGACCGACGCCGCCATGTACATGCGCTGGCGCCACGCGCTGGCGCACCGCCTCGCGGCCCACCCGGTGTTCGCCGCGCTGCACGAGCCGCACGGGCAGGACCCCGCGCTCGCCCCGACGCTCGCGTCGGTCTTCGACGTCCCGACGGCGGTCGGGGCCGGGCTCGCGCGGATCCTGGCCGCGGACTGGCTCGTCGTCGACGGACCGGACGGGCGGCGCTCGCGCATCGACGCCGCGGCGGAGGCGAGCGCGGCGCTGGCGGAGGTGGGGCGTGCCGCCGCCGGGCAGGGCAATGGGCAGGGCAATGGGCAGGGCAATGGGCAGGGCAATGGGCAGGGCGAGCGGACCTGGGGAGACCTGCACGTCCCGGCCCCGCTGCTGCCGCTCCCGCTCCCGGCGTTGATGCGGAACCCGAGCCCGGCGGACCTCGCGCCCGGCGTGACCCCCGCTCCGGTCTCGGGAAACAACGAGACCGTGCGCTGCACGGGCGGGTCGCCCGGGGTCGCGCCGACGGCCTACCGCGGGTCCGTGGCACGGTACGTCTGGGACCTGTCGGACCGCGCCAACAGCCGGTGGGGCGTCCCCTTCGGCGCCGACGGCCGGCCGGGCAGCCCCCACTTCGACGACCAGCACGCCACCTGGGCCGACGCCCGCACCACCGCCGTCGTCACCGACTGGGACCGCCTGCACGCCGTGGACACGAGCGGGCGCCTGCTCAACGGCGCCCGCGGCGAGGAGGTCTGGCGGGGGAGCTTCGGCGCGCACGGCGTCGTCACCGTGCACGTGCTGGACCCCGACGCCGACGCCGACCTCCTGCACGGGTGGTTCACCCAGCCGCGCGCCGCGTTCTGGGGGATGGGCGAGCACACCCGGGACGAGGTGCGGGACACCTACGCGTTCGTCGACTCCCTGGAGACCCACCACGCGTACCTGGTCCGGTGGGACGACGAGCCGGTCGTGCTCCTGCAGGCCTACCACCCCGAGCACGACCCGGTCGGCACCGCCTACGACGTCCGGCCCGGCGACCTGGGGATCCACTTCTTCCTCGGGAACCGCGGGCCCACCGCGCGGCACGGGGCGCCCGCCGACCCGTGGACCGTGCTCGGGCCCGCCATGGCCGCCTTCCTGTTCGCCGGGCCCGGCACCCGCCGCCTCGTCGGTGAGCCGGACGCGCACAACGAGAAGGCCCTGAGCCGCATGGTCGCCATGGGCTTCACCGCCGGCGAGCTCGTCTCGTACGAGTCGCCCCAGGGGCCCAAGGAGGCCCGTATGGCGTACCTGACCCGGAAGCGGGCGTTCGCCGGCACGGGCGTCGGATAGCGTCGGATCATGGCCTCCGCACCCACCGCATCATCGACCGCTTCGTCGCCCACCGGGCCGGCGCACCGCACCCTGCTCGTCCGCCCGCCGTCGCCCCGCCTGGCCGACGGCGAGCTGACGCACCTCGAGCGGGTCCCCGTCGACGCTGGCCTGGCCGCCCGGCAGTGGGGCGCGTACGTGGACGTGTTCCGCGGCCTCGGCTGGGACGTGCGCGAGCTGCCGGCGGCCGACGGCCACCCCGACGGGGTGTTCGTCGAGGACACGGTGGTCGTGTTCGACGGCCCCGCCGACCGCCGTACGGACAACGGGTCCGTCGGTCTCGCCGTCCTGACCCGGCCCGGCGCCCTGTCCCGGCGCGGCGAGGTGGAGTCGATGCGGCCCGCGGCCGAGGCGACCGGGCGCGAGATCGCGGGGATCGTCGACCCCGGCACCCTGGAGGGCGGTGACATCCTCAAGGTCGGACGCACCGTCTACGTGGGCCGCACGGCGCGCACCAACGCCGAGGGCGCGGCCCAGCTCCGGGCGCTGCTCGAACCGCGCGGCTGGCACGTCGTCGAGGTGCCCGTCACCAGGGCGCTGCACCTGAAGTCCGCCGTCACCGCCCTGCCCGACGGCACGGTGATCGGGTACGAGCCGCTCGTCGACGACGTGACCCGCTTCGAGGCATTCCTGCCGGTCCCCGAGGCGGAGGGCACCGCCGTCGTCGTGCTGGACGACGCCACCGTGCTGCTGTCCGACGCCGCGCCGGCCACCGCCGAGCTGCTCCGCGGCCGCGGGCTCACCGTGCTCACCACGCCCGTCACCGAGTTCGAGAAGCTCGAGGGCTGCGTGACCTGCCTGTCCGTGCGGGTGCGCTGACGCCGGGCCATGCTGGGCCGGGCCGGGTGTGGCCCAGGTCACGGTCAAAGAAGGGTGCTTACCCAAACTAACAACTTGCGCCCCGCGAGACAATGGAGGCGATGCCTCCCACAGACGAACGCTCGAATCGATCCGACCCTTCCTCTGAGCGCAGCACATTCGCCTCGATCCGCCGCCTCTACCCCTACGTCCGCAGCGCCCTGCCGCGCCTGATCGGCGGCCTGGTCGCCTCGCTCGGCGCCAGCCTCATGGCGCTCGCCATCCCACGGGTCCTGCAGTGGGTCACCGACGGCCCGCTCACCGCAGGCGCCCGCGAGCACGACTGGTCCGGCCTGATCTGGTCCGTCGTCCTCGTGGCGCTGCTCGGCGCGGGTGAGGCGGGCCTGATCCTGCTGCGCCGCACCCTCGTCATGTTCCCCGGCACGCGCGTCGAGGCCGTGATGCGCATGGCGCTGTTCCGCCACCTGCAGGACCTGCCGATCGCGTTCCACGACCGGTGGCCCGGCGGGCAGCTGCTCAGCCGCATCATGGGCGACCTCGGCCTGCTGCGCCGCTGGCTCGTGTTCGGCATCCTGCAGCTCGTGGTCAGCTTCGTGACCATCGTCGTGGGTGTCGGCATGCTCGTGGTCACGGGCGGTTGGCTCGGCATCATCTTCCTGTGCGGCGCGATCCCGGTGACCATCCTGGCCTTCCGGTTCTCCCGCAAGTACCGGAAGATCTCGCGGCTCTCGCAGGACCAGTCGGGCGACCTCGCCACCACGGTCGAGGAGTCGGTGCACGGCATCCGCGTGCTCAAGGCGTTCGGTCGCGGCCCGGACGCCCTGGACTCGTTCACCGACCAGGCGTCCGAGCTGCGCGAGACCGAGATCCGCAAGGCCACCACCGACGCCGGGCTGACCACCGCGCTGCGCGTCATCCCGGAGGTCACGAACGGCGTGGCGCTCGTGGTGGGCACCTACCTGGTGGCCCAGGGCGACATGACGCTCGGCGCCCTGGTCGCGTTCTTCACCACGACGGCGGTCATCAACGGCCCCGTCGTCGACCTCGGCATGACCCTGTCGATGACGCTGAACGCACGCACCGCCGTCGACCGGTTCTTCGAGGTCATCGAGACCGTCAACCCGCTGACCGACCCGGCGCGGCCGGCCGGCCTTCCCGCCGTCGGCCACGGGCGGGACGGTCAGCCGGGCGGGGCGTCCGGCGGGCACGTCGCCTTCCGCAACGTCACCTTCCGGTACGACGACGCCGCGCGCCCCGTGCTCGACCAGGTCGACCTGGAGCTGCCGCCCGGCACCACCACGGCCCTGGTCGGCCTGACGGGCTCCGGCAAGTCGACCCTCGCGATGCTCCCGCCGCGGCTCTTCGACGTCACCGCGGGCGTCGTCGAGGTGGACGGCGTCGACGTGCGCGACATGACGCGCGCCCAGGTGCGCGAGCGGGTGGCGGTCGCGTTCGAGGACCCGACTCTGTTCTCCGCGTCGGTGCGGGACAACGTGCTCCTCGGCGTCTCCGACACCGTGCCGGCGGCCGAGCGCGAGGCGCTCATGACGCAGGCCCTTGAGGTCGCCCAGGCGCACTTCGTGGCCGACCTGCCCGACGGCGTCGACACCCGCATCGGGGAGGAGGGCCTGTCGCTGTCCGGCGGGCAGCGACAGCGCCTCGCCCTGGCCCGGGCCATCGCGGCCCGGCCGCGCGTGCTCGTGCTCGACGACCCGCTGTCCGCGCTCGACGTCACCACCGAGGAGGCCGTCACGGCCCGCCTGCGGGAGGTGCTCGTGGCCACGACCAGCCTGATCATCGCCCACCGGCCCTCGACGGTCGCGCTCGCCGACAGGGTGGCGGTGCTCCAGGGCGGCCGGATCACCGCCGTCGGGACGCACCACGAACTGCTCGCGAGCGACCCGCACTACCGGTACATCATCTCGAGCCTCGAGGAGGACTACGAGGCGCACGACCATGACTGCGCCGACCAGGACGCCGATGCGCAGAGTCCCGATGCGCAGAGTCCCGATTCGCAGAGCTCCGATCCGAAGAGCCAGCAGAGCCAGGAGGCGCTGTCATGACGGCAACCACTGAGCCCACTTCCGGGCCCACCACCGAGCCGGCCGACCGCCGTCGGCCCACCGACGCCGCCGCGGACGACGAGACGCGCCTCGGCAAGGACGCGTCGCGCAGCGTGCGGCGCCGGTCCATGCAGCTGCTGGGGGACCTGCTGCGCCCCCACAAGCGGGCCCTGGCCTGGGCCGCCGTGCTCGTCGTCGCGTCCACGCTCGGCCAGGTGGCCGGGCCGTGGCTCGTCGCCGTCGCTATCGACCAGGCGGTGCCGGCCCTCCAGGACGGGTCGGTCACACCGCTCGTCCTCACGGGCGCGGGCTACCTCGTCGCGGCCGTGCTGGGCGGCGTCGCAGCAGGCGCCTACGTGCGGGCCGCCGCCCGCATCGCGCAGGCCGTGCTGCTGGACCTGCGCCGCCGCGTGTTCCGCCAGACCCAGCGGCTGTCGCTGGAGTTCCACGAGTCGTACACGTCGGGCCGCATCATCTCCCGGCAGACCTCCGACCTGGAGGCGCTGCGCGAGCTGCTCGACGGCGGCCTGACCGGCGTCGTCTCCTCGCTGCTGCTCATGGTCTTCACGTTCGTGGGCCTGCTGCTGCTCGACTGGCGGTCCGGCCTGGTGCTCGCCGTGGCGTTCATCCCCGCGTGGCTGCTCACCCGCTGGTTCCAGCGCATGTCGCAGCGGTTCTACCGGGAGCAGCGCACGGCGTCGGCCCGGCTCATCGTGAAGTTCGTCGAGACCATGACCGGCATGCGCGCCGTGCAGGCGTTCCGCCGCGAGCCCACCACCGAGGCCGACTACCGCAAGCTCGGCGAGGACTACCGCGACGCCAACCTGCAGATCTTCGGCGTCAACGGCCGGTTCCAGCCGGGCCTCATCCTGATCGGCAACATGACGGTAGTGGCGGCCCTGGCGGTCGGCGGCTGGCGCGTGCTGGACGGGACGCTCGCGGTGGGTGTGCTGGCTGCCGTGCTGCTGTACTGCAAGCGGTTCTTCCAGCCCGTGCAGCAGCTGGGCATGTTCTACAACTCGTTCCAGTCCGCGACGGCGGCGCTGGAGAAGGTGTCGGGCCTGCTCTCGGAGGAGCCCACCGTGACGGAGCCCGCCAGCCCGACGCCGCTGCCGCTGACGGAGGGCCGGGCCCTGGGCGACCTCAGGCTGGACCACGTGCGGTTCCAGTACGGCGACGGCCCGGTGGTGCTGCCCGACCTGGACCTCACGATCCCCGCAGGCCAGACCGTGGCCGTGGTGGGCACCACCGGCGCCGGGAAGTCGACGGTAGCCAAGCTCGTGACGCGGTTCTACGACGCGTCCGCGGGCGCGGTGCGCCTGGACGGCATCGACGTGCGTGACCTGGCGTCGCCCGACCTGCGGCGTGCCGTCGTCATGGTCACGCAGGAGGCGTACCTGTTCAGCGGGTCCGTGCGCGAGAACATCGCGCTCGGCCGCCCGGGCGCCACCCAGGCGGAGATCGAGGCGGCGGCCCGAGCGGTGGGCGCGCACGAGTTCGTGCTCGACATGCCCGACGGCTACGACACCGACGTGAACAAGCGCGGCGGGCGCGTGTCGGCCGGGCAGCGGCAGCTGCTGTCGTTCGCCCGGGCGTTCCTCGCGGACCCGGCGGTGCTGGTGCTCGACGAGGCGACGTCGTCCCTCGACATGCCCGGCGAGCGGCTCGTGCAGCGCGGGCTGCAGACCCTGCTCGCCGACCGGACGGCGATCATCATCGCCCACCGACTGTCCACCGTCGCGATCGCCGACCGGGTGCTCGTCATGGAGCACGGGCGGATCGTCGAGGACGGCACGCCGGCCGAGCTGATCGCCGGCGACGGCCGGTACGCCCGGCTGCACGAGGCCTGGCAGGACTCGCTGGTCTGACGGTCTCAGCGGTCGCGCGTCGGTGATCGGCGCGGGACGTTGGGGCTGGTCCGACTGTCTGACCGGCCTGGTCGTCTCGACCGGCCTAGCCCTCTCGCCTGCGCGAGCGGTGCTGCGTGCCCTGCGCACGCAGGCCGCCCGCGATCGCCGCCAGCGCGCGGTCGAGCTCGGCGTCGGTCACGCCGCCGAAGCCCAGCACCAGGCCGGTCAGGCTCGCGCCGCGGCAGTACTCCGCCAGGAGCCGGACGTCGAAACCCGCGGCGCGCGCGGCCGTCCGTGCGGCAGCGGCCGCGGCCGGGTCCGTGAGCCAGGTCGAGTACATCCCGGCCAGCGGACCGGCCAGCTCTGCGTGCGACCCCAGCGCGGCTGCGACCCGGGGCGCACGATCGGCGTAGACGCGCCGGGCGGTGCGCACCACCTTGTCGACCCAGCCGTCGCGCAGCAGGGTCAGCAGGGCGCGCTGGCTGGGCCAGGGTGGTGTGTCGTGGGTGATCGTGCGGCGTCGGACAAGACCCTCGTGGATCTCCGGGGGCGCGACGAGCCAGCCGAGCCGCAGGCTCGGGCTGACCGACTTCGACGCGGTCCCGAGGTACGCCACGCGCGACCTGTCGAGGGCCGCGAGGGCGGGCACGGGGGCGACGTCGTACCGGAACTCGGAGTCGTAGTCGTCCTCGACCACGACGGCGCCCGCGGCACGGGCGGCGGCCAGCAGCGCGAGCCGGTCCGCCGCGGGCATGACCCTGCCCAGCGGGTGCTGGTGGGCGGGCGTGACGTAGGCGGCGGCGCAGCCGGTCAGGTCCATGACGGGCGCGAGCGCCGGATGGTCGACGACGCCGCGCCCCGACAGCCGGATCGTCTCCACCGCGGCGCGGTACCCGGGGTCCTCGACGAGGACGTCCCCGCGGCCGAGCACGCCCAGGAGCTGGCGCAGGCCGTCCGTGGTGCCGGCGGTCAGCAGGATCTCGTCCGGCCCCACGGTGAGGCCGCGGGTGCGGGCAAGCCGCTCGGCGAGCGCCTCGCGCAGCTCGGGGAGCCCGCTCGGGTCGGGGTAGCCCCGTGGCGGTCTGGTCGTGGAGACCTCACGCCACGCCCGACGCCAGCCCGCGAGGTGACGCGGATCGATCCAGGGCGTGCCCGCGTCCAGGTGGGTGTACTGCGGCGCTCGTGTCGCGGGCCGGGGCGGCGGGGGCTGCGTGGGGAGCGTCTCGCCCGACGCCACGAACGTGCCGGACCCGCGCCGCGTCTGCACCCAGGCCTCGGCCAGCAGCTGGTCGTAGGCCTGCTCGACGACGGCGCGCGCCACACCCAGGTCGGCCGCCAGCGCGCGGCTCGAGGGCAGCCGGTCGCCGGTGATGAGCGTGCCGTCGGTCACGAGCGCGCGGACGGCGGCCGCGAGCTGGGCGGGGAGCGGCTCGGCGCGGGCGCGGTCGAGGTGGACGGGGAGCATGGTTCTGTCTCCGGGGTGGGTTGTTCGGCTGGTCGGCTCGGTTGAGTCACTGGTTGGTAGGAGAGCGAGGTGGTCGGTCAAGTGGCCTGTTCAGGTGGCGGCGAACTGGCCCGTGTCTCTGAGCCACTCCTGGGTGAGGCTAGCGGTATGACGACGCAGCAGCTCTCACCGACCCCCCGCACAACCCCGACCCGCGGCCGGAACCGCCAGGTCGACGACCGGCGTCGGCTCATGGCGTTGCTGTCCGACGCACTTGTGGCGCACCTCGGCGTCCTGGCCGGCGCGCACCCGGTGGTCCTGCCCACCGCGTTCGGCGTCGATGCGTCCGGGCCGGACGACGGCGGCTCGCTCTACCTGCACGGATCGGTCGCCGCGGGGTGGCTCGCGCCGGCGCTCGAACAGGACGTGTGCGTGACGGTGACCGAGCTGGACGGTCTGGTCCTCGCACGGACGGGCTTTCACCACTCGATGAACTACCGGTCGGCGGTCGTGATCGGGCGACCGCGGCGAGTGACCGATCTGGAGGAACGGCGCCGAGCGCTCGACCTGATCGTGGACCACATGGTGCCGGGCCGCACTGTGATGCTGAGGCCCGCGACGCGCAAGGAGCTCGCGGCGACCGTCGTGATCGCGCTGCCGCTGGCCGAGGCCTCGATGAAGCAGCGCGACGGAGGCGCCACGCTCGAGCCGGGCGACCTCGACCTCACCGGGTGGGCCGGGATCGTGCCGGTGCGTCGGGTCGCGTCGGTGCCGGTCACCGAGGACTACGTGTCCGAGCCCGTGCCCGAAGCCGTGCTGCGACGTGTGGCGGAGCTCGGGAGGGGGTGACGCGCGGATCGGGCGCCAATGCGTGGGCGTGGACGGACACGTCGAGGGCGGCGGGCTGCCCCCTCAGAAGGGCGGATTGTCGGGGAAGGGTCGCGGTTGTTGTTCGCTGGTCGGTTGTTGGCTGCTCCGTTGTTCGGCGGTCGGCTGGTTGGCGGTGGGCTGGTTGGCGGTGGGCTGGTTGGCGGTGGGCCGGTTGCCGAGTGGTGGTTGTCCGAGGCGGGCTCGGGTGTCGTCGGTGAGGCTGGTGGTGTCGTTGCTGACGTGCCCGGTCGTGGGTCCGGTGGTGGTGGGTGGTCGGGTGTAGCGGTGACCGGTGGGTGCGGTCCAGGTCGTGATGCCGGTGTCGGGGTCGCGTTCGGGGTTCCAGCCGTGGTGGGTCTTGGCCAGGTGGTGTGCCCGGCACAGCGGTTGCAGGTTGGTGGCGCGGGTCTGCCCCGGGGTGTCGGGCGGGAGCGTGGTCGGGTCGAGGTCGTGGTCGTAGGGGTGGATGTGGTCCAGGTCGGCCCAGCGGGCGGGCCGGTCGCACTGGGGAAAGCAGCAGGTCTGATCGCGGTGGGTGACTGCTTGGCGCAGGACTTTGCCGGGTTGGTAGGTGGTGGTGGAGTAGTCGGTCAGGATTCCGGTGACCGGGTCGGTGACCAGTCGTTGCCAGGTCGCGTCGGTCGCGATGCGTGCGGTCAGGTCGGCCGGGATCGGGCCGTGGCCGTCCAGGTGGCCGGGGGTGTTGTCCAGTCCGAGGAGCATGGTGGCCGGGACGGTGATCCGGATGTGGGGTTTGACCGGGATGATGCGGATGGTCGTGCCGCCGCAGAGGCAACCACCACATGTGCAGCCGGTCGTGGCCATGGTGGTGCGCGGCAGGGCAGGCGTGTCCGGCTCACCGCCGCCGCTCGGGCCGGCGGCATCCTCGCTGGTGCTCGTGCCGGTGGCATCCGTGCCGGTGCTCGTGCCGGTGGCATCCTCGCCGCTGCTCGGACCGGTGGCATTCTCGCTGGTGCTGGTGCTGGTGCTGGTGCTGGTGCTGGTGTCGGTGTCGGTGCTCGTGCTGGTGCTGGTGCTCGTGCCAGCGCTCGTACCGGTGCCGGTGCCGGTGCCGGTGCTCGTGTCGGTGGTCGGTGTCGGTGTGCATTCGGGGTGTGGCGGGACGATGATGCGGCCGGTCGTGATCGCGACCAGGGCGTCGGCGCGGGCCTGGGCCAGGGTCCGGGTGGCGCCCGGGGTGCGGCGCAGGGTGTGCGCGGCCTGCTCGATCGCGTCCCAGACCGCTGCGGCATCGGTGGCGGGCAGGTTCGCGCTGAGCCAGGCCATGGAGTTGTCGGCCGGGTCGAGGAACACCGCGCGACGTGTCATCGCATGCTTCGTCGTCTCGATGGTGCCCTTGAGGCCAGTGGCGAACTCGTTCATCTTCTCGCGTAGCCACCGGCGGGTGTGGTCGGGCGCCTGGGGCAGGTAGAGAGTGATGGCCTGGTCGCGTTCCTCGGTCGTGAGGGGGTTGCCCGAGCGGAGCAGGATGTCGGCCTTCGCGGTGTCGATGACTGCGTCGTGCAGGGCGTCCATGACCTGGGGGTGCTCGGCCAGGCCTGCGCCGCGGGCCATGTGCTTGTTCGCCTCGCCCTGCGGGATACGCAGCCGGGCACTGATCTCCGCCGCTGCGGCGTTGTGCTCCTCGGTCCACGCCCGGCGGCGCGCGATCTCACCCACTGCACGCGACTGCATCGCGGTGGCCCAGGAGATGACTTCCTGCCACCGCGCCGCCACATCGACCAGCCCGGCATCGTCGGAGTCCGCGACCTCGACGCGGGCCAACGCATCCACCAAGCCCGCACCCACCGGCAACCCACCAAGCTTGCCCAGGTCGGTCGGCTCGTCCGCCCGGTCACCCGGGTCGGCTACACCTGCGGCGTCGGCCACAGCACCGGACCTGCCAGCGGCAGGGATCGCGAAGGTGGTCGAGATGTCAGCGGTGGGGACGGCGACGGTGGGGACGGCGACGGTGGGGACGGCGACGGTGGGGACGGCGACGTCGGTGGAGGCGGCAACGGTGCCGACAGCAGGATCAGCAGCCGGATCGGCAACGGACTCGTGACCAGTCCACGTGACGCTGGCCCCGCGCAGGACACCCTCCTGACCGGGCGGCAGCACACCCCAGTTCAAAGAAGGCGAGCTCAACGCCGGCGGCAGGAGCGCGGCCGACGCCCTGGCAGATCGCACTACAGATTCTCTGGCGGTGAGGGCATGCGCCAGGGAGGTTTCCACGGCTGTAACCCGGCCCGTGCTCGCGCCAATGTCTCCGTCCATGCCTGCCCCCATTCACCGGTCGAGCCGTTCAATATCCATCTAGGCATCGAATATATGTTCGATTCAGTGCGGCCGCATCCTCAGATCCGAAGATGTGGATAACTCCGCTGGCCCGGTATGCCATGGTCCTGGTCATCGCCGAACGCCGCCGGCCGCTCACGGACCCACGGCTCGCCCTGCGCCGTCGGCCCGAAGGACCCTGCGCCGCTGACCCTAGCCGGACCCACCGACACCCCGGCCGAGACTCCCCACCGACACACGAACCACCGCTGCTAGCATCCCGTTCGTGACTCCGATCTGCTCCGTCCTGCCGCCCCCGGTCGTCTGACCGGAGCGGCACAACGACCGGCCCGAGCGGGCCGGCGACCAGGCGTGCTCCGCGACGAATCCTGTCCTCGGAAGTCCCTCGGATCAGGCCGGAACCTGCTGGAACCGGCCAGGAGCACACATGTCATCCACTCGAATCGGCCTGCTCTTCGTATGCCTCGCCGGAGTCCTCTGGGGCACCGGCGGCCTCGCCCTTGAAATTCTCCGCGACCACTCGTCGATGTCCGTCCTCACGGTCAGCGCGTACCGCATGCTCATCGCCGCCGTCGCGCTGGTCGCGGCCTCGCTCGTCCTGCGGCGCGGGCCGCAGCTCGTGGCGCTGGTGCGGGCTCACCCGGCGCGCGCCGCCGTCGTCGGGCTGGGGACGGGCGCCTACCAGGCGCTCTACTTCGGGTCCGTGGCGACCGCGGGGGTCACCGTCGCCACGGTCGTCAGCCTGGGCCTGGCGCCGGTCCTCCTCGCGGGTGTGGACCTCGTCCGTGCCCGACGGCGGACGGCGGTCCGTCCCCGCAGCACCCTTCGCCTGGCACTTGTCGTGACCGCCGCGCTGTCCGGCCTCGTGCTGGTGAACGCGGCGTCGGGGACCGGCACCGTCGGTGCCCGGCCGGTGCTCGGGCTGTTGCTGGCAGTCGCCTCCGGATCCGTCTACGCGGCGACCACGACGCTAGGTGGCACCTTGCTCGCGTCGCCGGGCGTGGACCCGCTCGCCCTGACGACCGTGGCGACGACGGCGGGCGCCGTCGGCCTCGTTCCGGTGGCCCTGGCCGGCGGAGGACCGTTCGTCACGGGCGACCCCACGACGCTCGGCACGCTCGCCTACCTCGGGGTGTTCACGATGGCCCTCGCGTACGGGCTGTTCTACGCGGGGCTGCGGACCACACGCAGCGGTGCGGCGGTGGTTGCGACCCTCCTGGAGCCGGTGACGGCGGCGGTCGCCGCGGCAGTCGTGCTGGGGGAGCGGCTGGGGCCCGCGGGGATCGTCGGCTCGGTGCTGATCCTGGCAGCGGTGGCGGGACTGGACGAGTAGGGCTCCCGAACCGCTGTCAGGCGTACGACCAGCGCCCGTCCTGGCGCGGCTTCGGCTGTGCCGGGGCGGGCAGGTATTCGACGGCGGCCACCTGGCCGGTGTTGTACTGGTCCGCGATGTACTGGCTGAACTGGCCCGAGTCGACGGTGTGGGAGTTGTCCTCGTAGTCGTACCCGCGGGAGGCGCCCTGCGGGACGTGCCCGGCCGCGGCCGGAGCGGCGGCGTGCGCCCCCACGGGCGCGGCAGCAGGTGGCGCGTAGGCGGCGGCCGGCGCGTAGGCGGCTGGGGTCGGGTGCGCCACGGGTGCGGCGGCGTAGGAACCGGTGCCGTAGCTCTGCTGGCCGGCCGCGTAGTCCAGCTCGGAACCGGCCGCGTACGCCGTCTCGTACCCGGTCTCGGGGACCGGCTGGTACGACGGGTAGGCGCCGGTAGGCACCTGCTGCGCGGTCGGTTCCCACGGGTCTGCCTGCGGGTTGGGCGAGTCGAAGGACGAAGCGGCAGCGTTCTGGGCCGCCTGGTTCTCGGCAGCGAACTTCTGCGCGGCGAACAGGGCGGACGCGCCGGCGTCGGGCTGCACGCCGTTGAGCTCGCCGTGGATGCGCCCGGCGAGGTTCGCGGCGATGGCGAAGCGCAGCGGCGCGAGCGAGTCCACGGACATGGTGCCGGTCACCGCGGGCGGCGGGAGGAACGCGAAGACCTCGTCGTCGCCGAGTCGGAGGCCTTGTCCCAGCGCCGTGTTGAGCGTCTCCTCCAGGAGGTACTCGGCGCGTCCGTCGTCGCCCTGCAGGTCGGCGAACATGGCGTCCATGGAGTTCCAGCGGCGCTCCAGCGTGCCCTCGACCGTGTCGAGGAACCACCACCCGTCGAGAGACTCGAGGAACATGTCGCCGAAGCAGGAGGCGAAGCGCGGGGTCTTGTCACCGGTCCCGATCCACGACCAGGACGACAGCGCGAACTCGTAGGCGTCAGGTGCGAATTCTCGGATCAGGTGCACCTTGCGAATGTTGCCACGGTCACACTCCGAGCAAAAGAGGCGTACTGGACATGTAACGATTCGGCTCGGGTGAAATGCCCAAGTGTTTTCCTGCCGGAAACACTTGGCGTCCAGGTGCCGGACGTCGTTACGGTCGCGCCATGGAGAGCAGTGGGCAGGGCGGCGGGCAGAGCGACCAGCAGGGCGGCGGGCGGGTCACCGGGAGCGGGACCGGCCAGCACGAGAGCGACGGGCCGCACCGAGCGGGCCAGAGCGCGCTCGACGCGCGAGTCCAGGAGTACTACTCGGGCCGGAGCGGCTGGGACGAGCACGCCCGCCTCACGTCCCGCTCGGCGCAGGGCCCGCTGGAGCACATCAGGACCCAAGAGCTGATCCGGCAGCGGCTCGCGCCCGGCGCCCGGGTGCTCGACGTCGGCGGCGCCACCGGCGTGCACGCGGCGCCGCTGGCAGCGGACGGCTACGACGTCCTGCTGGTGGACCCGGTCGCCGGTCAGGTGGCGCGCGCGGCGGAGCACGGCACCTTCGAGGCGCGCGTCGGGGATGCCCGGGACCTGTCCGCGGTAGGGCTGGACCTGGGCGACGACGAGTTCGACGCCGTGCTGCTCCTGGGCCCGCTCTACCACCTCGCGACCCGCGACGACCGCCTGCGCGCCCTGCGGGAGGCCGCACGCGTGACGCGTCCGGGCGGCACGGTGGCCGCCGCGGGGATCACCCGGCTCGCGGCACTGGTCGGCGGTGGCTACGAGCTGTTCGAGCCGTCCACCTGGCAGCCGATCCTCCAGCTCGGTCTGCCCCCTACGGACATCAGGTTCCCGGCCGCGCACTTCCACGACGCCGCGGAGCTCGGCGCGGAGGCGGCGGAGGCCGGCCTGTCCGACGTCGTCGTGCACGGCATCGAGGGGCCGGCCGGCGCGGCGCTGGAGCGGATCGCGCTCGACGCCCCGGAAGCACCCGCGCTGATCGACGCCGCGCTCACGCTCGCCCGCGCGCTGTCCACGACACCGGGCGTGCCGGACATGAGCCAGCACGTCGTGGCGATCGGTACTGTCGCGCCATGAGCTCCGTACCCGGCCAGGCGTCCAGCCCCGTGCCCAGCCAGGCGCCCGGCCCCGCGGCCGACGCCGTACCCAGGACCGACCCGCCGCTCGCCGCGGACGAGGTGACGATGCTGCGGTCGTTCATCGACTTCTACCGCGCCACGATCCGGCGTCAGTGCGCGGGCCTGACGGTCGAGCAGCTGCGAACTCCGCACCCGCCGTCGACCATGACGCTCGCCGGGATGCTCAAGCATCTCGCGTACGTCGAGGACATCTGGTTCAACGTGCGGCTCGCCGGCAACGAGCCCGCCCCGCCGTGGGACACGGTGGACTGGGCGGCAGACCGGGACTGGGACTGGAACAGCGCCCTGGCGGACACGCCGGAGCAGCTCACCGCCCTGTTCGACGGCGCTGTCGCGGCCTCCGAGCGGATCCTCGACGAGTTCCTCGGGCGGGCCGTCGACCAGGCGCCGGGCGCCGGCGCCCTGGACCAGCCCCTGGCGCGGTCCGGCGGGCACGGCGGGAGCATCACGCTGCGCTGGCTCCTGGTGCACATGGTGGAGGAGTACAGCCGGCACGCGGGGCACGCCGACCTGCTGCGGGAGGCGTTGGACGGCGCGACCGACCTCTGAGCCCGAGGGCGATGACGCCAAGCCGACCGGCTCAGAGCAGGAACCACGCGTAGTCGGCGGCCTCGAGCACTATCCAGAACCGGAAGAACCGGCCGACCAGGCCGGTGCTCAGGAACAGCCACATCCGCACGCGCAGCACGCCCGCGACCACGGACATCACCATGAACGGCGGGATCCCGGCAAACGCGGAGGCGAGCAGCACCAGGCCGGTGTAGACCGGGCGGCCGTCGGTGCGGTCGCGCCAGCGCGTCATCGAGGCGGCGACCTTGGGCGACTCCAGCTTGCGGCGCAGCCACGGCAGACGGGTGGTCCCGGCGCCGGCCCAGTACCAGAGCAGCTTGCCGGTGATCTGGCCTGCGGCGGCGACCGCGGCCAGGACGACGCTCGGGTAGGCGTCGTTGGTGGCGGCGACCGCCAGGTACGCCTCGAGGGCCATGAATGCCGCGACGGCGGCGCCCGCGGAGTAGAAGAACGTGGACAGGAGAAGCATCAGGCCGGGTCTGTCAGGTCGCCCGGGTCGCCCAGGTCGCCCGGCTCGGGCTCTGTGGCCGTGGTCACACGGGGACGTTAGCGCCTGCGGCCACGAGCTGCCGAATCAGGGCCGCCGCTGGCGGGGCGGGCGGGCCGACAGTCAGGGCCATGACACGCCGGAGCGCGCCCGGCAGGGGAGCGGTGGCGATCCCCGGGTGGCGGTGGGCGAGGAGGGTGAGGCCGGGCAGGAGGCTCACGCCCGCCCCGGCGGCGACCAGGGCCTGCACGGCCACGTAGTCGTCGGTCTCGAACGCGATGCGGGGGGCGAAGCCGACCGCGGCGCAACGGGCGACCAGGTCGGCGCGACAGCGTTCGCAGCCGGCGATCCACTCGGCGTCGTGCAGTGCCTTCAGGTCAGGGACCGAGCCGGGCATCGGCGCGGCGTCGAGGTCCGCCGCGGTGACGAGGTTGACGGGCTCGTCGAGGATCGTGGTCGACTCGAAGCGGGACAGGTCGTCCATGGAGCGAGCGTGGCGCACGTCGATGTGCTCGAACACCAGCGCGACGTCGACCGCCCCGGACTGCAGGGCGGCGACGGCGTCCGGCGGCTCGTGCTCGACCAGGCCCACGGAGAGGCCTGGATGCTCCTGCACGAGGCGCGAGACGGCGTCGGGCACGAGGGTGGCCAGGGCGGAGGGAAAGGCGGCGAGGCGGGCCCGGCCCGCACGCAGGCCGGCCAGGGCGTCGAGCTCACGGCGGGCGCCCTCGACGCGGCCGAGGATCTCCTCGGCGCGGCTGGCGAGCAGGCGCCCGGCCTCGGTGAGGCGGACGCCGCGCCCGTGGCGCTGCAGCAGGGGGATCCCCGCGTCTGCCTCGAGGCGGGACAGGTGGTGGCTCACGGACGGCTGCGCGTAGTGCAGCTCCTTCGCTGCTGCCGTGACGGAGCCGGTACGGGCCACCGCCGCGAGGACGCGCAGCCGGGTCAGGTCGAGCTCTGCGGTCATGTCCCCAGGCTAGCGCAGAAGGATAGGCGCCATCGATGGAAAGTCAACGTAACAAGTATTGGACCTATGGGTCATGTGCGGGTCACGCTGGGTTCATGATGCTTGCGACCGCACCACCCACGCCGACGACGGAGGCAGGGCTCCCGACCATCGCCGACGTCCTCGTCGCGCAGTCGCGCCTGGACGGCATGGTGGTCCGGACACCGGTGGGGGAGTACCCCGACCTCGATCGCGCCGCCGGCGCCGCCGTCGTCGTCAAGCACGAGAACCTGCAGCGCACCGGCGCCTTCAAGGCCCGCGGCGCGAGCAACCTCCTGCTCTCGATGTCCGACGCCGAGCGCGCCCGCGGCGTCGTCGCCTACTCCACGGGAAACCACGCGCAGGGTGTCGCCTATTCCGCCCGCCTCACCGGGACCGCCTGCACCATCGTCATGCCCGACGACCCCAACCCCGTGAAGCTGCGGGCCGTGCTGGACCAGGGCGCCGACGTCCTGCTGCACGGCGCCACCTTCGACGACGCCCGCGCCCAGGCGACCGCGCTGGCCGAGGCGTCCGGCGCCCGCCTCGTGGGCGCCGCGAACGAGCCAGCCATCATCGCCGGAGTCGGCACCCTGTACCTCGAGCTGTTCCAGCAGGCACCCGGCCTCGACGTGCTCGTGGTGCCCGTCGGCGGCGGGTCCGGCGCCGCGGCGGCCGGCCTCGTCGCGGCCGCCGTCGCCCCTCGCACCGAGGTGATCGGCGTCCAGTCCGCTGCCTCGCCCGCGGCGCACGACTCCTGGCACACCGGGGTCCTCGTGGAGCGCGAGAACACCACCCGCGCGGAGGGCCTCGCCGTCGGCTGCGGGTTCGAGATCACCCAGGCGCTGATGCGCCAGGACCTCACCGACTTCGTGCTCGTCACCGACGAGCAGATCACCGCCGCCCAGCAGCTGTACCTCACCGGCGCGCGCACCGTCGCCGAGGGCGCGGGCGCTGCCGCGCTCGCGGCGGTCCTGGCCGACCCGGGGCGGTTCGCGGGGCGCCGCGTCGGCGTCGTCTGCACCGGTGGGAACGCCAGCGCGGACGAACTGCGCCGCGCCCTGGCCTGAGCGCCGGACCACGCGTCCGGGCACGTGCCCGGCAACGCGCCCGACCAGGCAACCGACCATGCGCCCGACTAGGCTCGGGCGCATGGCCCGCTACTTCGACGTCCACCCTGTCGACCCCCAGCCGCGCACGATCGCGCAGGTCGTCGCCATGTTGCGCGACGACGCCCTGGTCGCCTACCCGACCGACTCCTCCTACGCGCTGGGCTGCCGCATGGAGTACCACGACGGCGCGGACCGGATCCGCAGCATCCGGAGGCTCGACGACAAGCACCACTTCACGCTGGTGTGCTCGGACTTCGCGCAGCTCGGCCAGCTCGTGAAGCTCGACAACTCCGCGTTCCGGGCCATCAAGGCAGCCACCCCAGGGCCATACACGTTCATCCTCCCGGCCACCTCGGAAGTACCCCGCAGGCTCGCGCACCCCAAGAAGAAGACGGTGGGCGTGCGCATCCCCGACTCCGCCGTCACCCAGGCGCTGCTGCGCGAGCTCGGGGAACCCCTGCTGTCCTCCACGCTGATCCTCCCGGACCAGGCCGAGCCCATGACCGACGGCTGGACCATCAAGGAGGAGCTCGACCACGTGCTCGACGCCGTCGTCGACGGCGGGGACGCCGGGACCGAGCCGACCACTGTCGTCGACTGGTCCGACGGCTACCCGCAGGTGGTGCGCGCGGGCGCGGGCGACTCCTCCCGCTTCGAGTGACACCGGCCTACAGAGTGTCACCGGCGTCGAATAACCTGTGGCCATGACGGACGCTCCCACCGCCGAGGCCCCCGGGCTCGAGCAGGCCCGCACCAAGATGACCGAAGCAGGCGTGGCCCCCGCCGCGATCGAGACGTTCACGCGGTTCTACCACCTGCTGGAGTCGGGCGAGACCGGTCTGATCCGCGAGGACGACATCGACCCGCTCGTAGACATCCCGAGCCGCGCCGAGCTGACCATCAGCGACGACGACGCGTCCGCCGCCCTCGCGCGCACCGCGATGCTCAAGCTCAACGGCGGGCTCGGCACCTCCATGGGCATGGACCAGGCAAAGTCGCTCCTGCCCGTGCGCGAGGCGCCCGGCGGCGCCGGTGAGATCCTGACCTTCCTCGACATCATCGTCGGTCAGGTCCGCGCCGCCCGGCAGGCCACCGGAGCCCGCCTCCCGCTCCTGTTCATGAACTCGTTCCGCACCCGCGACGACACGCTCGCCGCCCTCGAGCGGTACCCCGACGTCGCCGTGGACGGCCTGCCCGTCGACTTCCTGCAGAACCGCGAGCCCAAGCTCCTCAGCAACGACCTCACGCCCGTCGTCTGGGAGCGCGATCCCGACCTCGAGTGGTGCCCGCCGGGACACGGCGACCTCTACCCGGCCCTGCACGCCTCCGGCGTCGTCGTCGCCCTCCTCGAAGCCGGCTTCCGGTACATGTGCGTGTCCAACTCCGACAACCTCGGCGCCACCCCCGACGCCACCATCGCCGGGTGGTTCGCCGCCTCCGGCGCCCCCTACGCCGCCGAGCTCTGCCGCAAGACGCCGGCCGACGTCAAGGGCGGCCAGCTCGTCATCCGCAAGGCCGACGGCCGCATCGTCCAGCGCGAGACCGCGCAGACCCACCCCGACGACGTCGCCGCGTCGCTGGACCCCACCCGCCACCCGTTCTTCCACACCAACAACCTCTGGTTCGACCTGGAGGCGCTCGCCGCCGAGCTGGAGCGGACCTCGGGTGTGCTCGAGCTGCCGCTGATCCGCAACGACAAGACCGTGGACCCGGCCGACTCGTCGTCGCCGAAGGTGGTCCAGATCGAGTCCGCGATGGGCGCCGCCGTCGCCGTCTTCGAGGGCGCGACGGCGATCGAGGTCGAGCGGTCGCGGTTCCTGCCGGTCAAGACGACGAACGACCTGCTCGTCCTGCGCTCGGACATCTACGCCCTGACGCCGGACTACCTGCTCGAGGCGCAGGCGCCCGCGCCCCTGGTCGACCTCGACAAGGACCACTACAAGCTGATCGACGGCTTCACCGAGCGGTTCGCCGCGGGCGCGCCGTCGCTGCGCGACGCGGACTCCCTGACGGTCCGCGGCGACTGGACCTTCGGCGCGGGTGTTCGGGCCGAAGGAAAGGCGGAGCTCGCGGGGGAGGGCGGCACGGTGCCCGACGGCGCGACGGTGGGACCGGAAGGCTTCTGAGCCCTACCTCTCCGCGCCTTGGACCAGGCCCGAGACGATGTACCGCTGGGCAAGGAAGAAGACGATCACCACCGGAACGGTCACCGCGATCGAGCCGGCCAGGAGCACCGTGACCGGCACCTGGAAGTCGCCGAGCTGGGCGATGCCGAGCGGCGCCGTCCAGCGCTCGCGGTGCTGCACCAGGAACAGCAGGGCGTAGAAGTACTCGTTCCAGGCGATCATGAACACGTAGATCGCGGTGGCGACCACGCCAGGGACGGCGATCGGCAGCACCACCCGGACCAGGAGCTGGCCCAGGGTGCAGCCGTCCATGATCGCGGCCTCCTCGACGCTCTGCGGCAGTGCCAGGAAGAAGTTCCGCATCATGTACAGCGCGACCGGGACCGTGGCCGCGACGTAGACGATGAGCAGCCCGATCAGGGAGCTGGTCAGACCCAGCCGGGACAGGATCACGAACTTCGGCACGGCCAGCACGATCCCGGGGAACAGGTAGACCGCCAGGATGATGCCGTTCGTCAGCGCCCGGCCGCGGTAGCGCAGCCGGGCCGCTGCGTACGCGCCGAGTATGCAGACCACGATGCTCAGCACGACGGTCCCCGCGGCGACGCCCAGCGAGTTGAGCACGAACCGGCCGAGCCCGAACCCGCCGTCCGCCTCGTCCCGCATGGCCGTGGCGAAGGCGGACAGGTCCAGCCCGGACGGCAGGCCCAGCGGGTCGCGCGTCACCTCCGCGTACGGGCGCATGGACAGCACGACGCCGTACGCGACCGGGCCCAGCGACCACAGCAGTGCGATCGCGACCACGAGGGCGCGGCCTGCGCGCGCCGCGCGGGTGGGGCGGGCGCCGCTCATGACTCGTCCGTCCGTCGGGACAGCACCACGTACCCGATCAGGAGCACGCCCAGGATCAGGCTCATGAGCAGCCCGAACGCGGCCGCGCTGCCGATGTCGGCCTTGGTGACGAGCTCGGTGTAGACCTGGATGGCCATGACCTGGGTGCTCCCGGCGCCCTCGGTGAGCAGGTAGACGTCGTCGAAGCTCTGGAACGACCAGATGAACCGCAGCAGCAGGAGCAGCAGCGCCACGGCCCGCAGCTGCGGCAGCAGGATGAACCGCAGGGCCTGCCGCCGGTTCGCGCCGTCGAGCGCGGCGGCCTCCTCGATCTCGCCGGGCACCGACTGCAGCCGGGCGGTGAGGAACAGGAACGCGAGCGGCGCCGACTTCCAGATGTCGAACAGCACCACGACCAGCAGGGCGACGGGTACGGGGATGCCCCAGACGTCGGCGGTGGTGGTGCTGAGGAAGCCCACCGGCGTGTCCCACCCCAGATAGGCGCGGCCGAACGCGTTCACCACGCCGTACTGCGGGTTGAGCATCGTCCTCCAGATGGTCGCGGCCGCGACGACCGGCAGCACGTACGGCACCAGTAGCAGGGCCCGGACCAGTCCACGTCCGGCGAACGGCCGCCGCAGCGCCAGCGCGAGCACAAGCCCCACGGCCAGGGAGCCGACGGCGGTCAGCCCCGCGTACAGGACAGTGGTCCACAGGGCACCCCAGAAGGCCTGCGACGCCATCGCCCCGCGGAAGTTGTCCAAGGTCCACTCGATGGGCTCCGTCCCGAGGTAGGGGATGTCGACCAGGCGGATGTCGGAGAACCCGAACACGACCACCAGCGCGAACGGCAGCAGGACCACCAGGCCCACCACCGCAAGGGACGGGGAGACGAGCAGCCACCCCGAGCGGTTGGTCCGCTGGGCCTGCGTGGTCAGGCGAACCTTTGGCGGGCGCGCGGTCGCCGGGCTGGCCGTCCTCGAGCGGGCCGTCACTGGTCCTGCTGCAGCGCCGTCACCTCTGTGGCCATCTGCCGGGTCACCTCGGCGGGGTCGGTGCCCTGGTACAGCGGGTCGAGCTGCTGGGCGAGCGTGCCCTGGGTGGCCACCAGGCCGGCGAGCGTCGCGTCGGGCGTGCCCTGGCCCCACCGGGCGACGGCGGCCATGCCGTCACCCATGGCGGCGACCAGGTCGTCGCCGTACACCTCGGCGACCGAGGACTCGACCTTCGGCCCGAAGCCCAGGTCGCCCCACGCGTCGAGGTACTCGGTCGGGTTCTCCGGCGTCCCGGTGCGCAGCGGGAGCCTGCCCTCGGTGGCGACGGCGAGCGTGTCCGCGTAGCCCTCGCCCAGGACGTACTCGATGTACTGGCGCGCCTCGGGGCTGTCGGCGTGGGCGGGGACCGCGTAGGCGAGGGTCGCGCCGAACTGGGCCGGGTGAGCCTCGTCGAGCACCGTGATGAAGCCGGAGCTCTCCGCGAGGAACGCCGGGGCGTCGGCGCACTCCTTGCACGAAGGCGGCACCGCCTCGTCGAGGTCCGCCAGCTCGTCGAGGATGTGGGTCGAGAAGAGCAGCATCGCGGCGTCGCCGGCCAGGTACGCGGCGCGCGCGGACTCGACGTCGTAGTCGCCGGCGACCGACGAGTCGCGCAGCTCCTTGAAGTAGCCGGCGGCCTCGGTGCACTCGGGCGAGTCGATGGTGACCGCGCCGTCGGACACGAGCTCGCAGCCCGCCGACTGGAAGATCGACTCGATGCCCTCCGTAGCCGATGCTGTCCCCGACTGCGTGCCCAGGGCGATGCCCGTGACGTCCAGCTCCTGCTTGACGGTGGTAGCGGCGTCGGCGAGCTCGGCTACGGTGGTGGGTACCGCGACCCCCGCCTCCTCGAGCAGGTCGGTGCGGTAGGCGATGAGGTGCACCCAGCCGTCGCTCGGGACGGCCGCCGCCACGCCGTCCACCGTGACCGCGCCGAGCGCGTTCTCGTTGAAGGTGGCCGGGTCCAGCGTGTCCATCGCCTCCTGGACGACGTCCGTGTCGAGCAGCCCCTGGGCCTGCCAGGAGGTGACCTGCGAGGCGCCGGCCAGGATCACGTCGGGCACCTCGCCCGAGGCGGCGCCAGTGACCAGGGCCTGGTCCTGGTCGGCCGCCGCGAGCGGGACGACGTCGACCTCGATGCCGGTCTCCTCGGTGAACCGCGCGGCGACCGCTTCCTGCGCGGCCACCCGCTCGGGCGTGGACTGCGGCGTCCAGAAGGTGATGGGCTCTGCCTGCTCTTCCTCTGCGGCGGGTGCGCCGCAGGCGGCGAGGAGGGCAGCGGTGGCGGTCAGTGCGACGACGACGGCGGACGAGCGGATGCGACGGTGCATGGACTCTCCTCTGCGGGGTGCCTCGGAGCGGGGGTGCCCCAGAGACTTCACCCGCGTGCGGGGCCAGTCAAGGACGACGCGCCGGTGGGCCGGGGTCGCCGGGCAGCGAAGGCGACCCCTACACGCTGCACGCGACACGCCGACGACGGCGCGCAGTGTGTAGGGGTCACTACGGGTGGACAGGCATGGCCACCACACGGGCGTCGCCGATGGTGGGGGCGAGGGTGCCTGCCGAGGCGGCAGCGACGTCGGCGAACAGGGACTCGAGCTGGTCCTTGGGGACCAGCAGGTTCAGGTGCGCGACGGCGTCGTAGGCCGGTGGCTCGATGACCGAGCCGTGCGAGGCCGCCCAGTCGCGCAGGACGTTGTCGATGCGGCCGGCGTCCGCGTGGGGGACTGGCACCTCGACCTCGAGGAGGAGCTCCCGGCGGAGCATCGCCCCCGAGGAGGCGGCGACGTCGAGCGCCGCGGTCACCGCGCCCGAGTAGGCCCGGACGAGCCCGCCCGCCCCGAGCTTCACGCCCCCGAAGTACCGGGTGACGACGGCGACCAGGTCCGTGACGTGCCGGTGCCTGAGCACCTCCAGCATCGGGACGCCCGCGGTGCCGCTGGGCTCGCCGTCGTCGGAGGAGCGGGCGGTCAGGCCCGCACCGTCGGCGTGCGTGCCGAGGACCAGCGCGACGCAGTGGTGGCGCGCGTCCCACAGCTCCTTGCGGAGGCGGGCGATGACGGCGTCGGCCTCCGCGACGCTGCCGACGGGGGCGAGGTGGGCCAGGAACCGCGACTTCTTGATGACCAGCTCGTGGTCGACGGGGCGGGCGATCGTGCTCGGGAGGTCCACCGAAAGAGCGTATCCCGGCGTTTCTCCCTTGATTAATAGTGTGCCAAGCGTAGATTTACACCCATGACCAGTAGCGATACACCCTCACCGGAAGCACGGAGCGGAGAGCTCGGCCGGTACCCGCGACCACCGGTGACCCTCAATGAGGCCGAGTGGGTGTGGCGTGAGCTGTCCACGGAGGCGATGCGGCCGGGCGCGAAGCCGGAGATGGCACGGCTGGCGGTGATCACGGGGCTGGTGCGCGCGACCGGTGCCCGGTACGGCGACCTGCTGCGAGTGCGCGTCGAGGACATCGACCTCGGTCCGGCGCGCGCCAAGGCGTCCGAGGGGAGCGTGCTGGTACGGCACGGCAAGCACCGCACGCCGCGGCGGCATCTGCTGCCGGCCGACCTGGTGGTGCTGCTCAGGCACTGGATGATGGTGCGCGAGGAGCTCGCGTCCGAGCTGGAGGGATCGATCCCGCGGGCGCTGCTGCTCACCGTGCACCACACCCACGACAACGGGACCACCGTCGCGTCCGGCCTGCCGATCACCCGGCAGGGGCTGGTGCTCTCGTGGCGCCGTTTCGTGCACCGCACCAACGCCCGCTATGGCGCCCTGCGCCCGCCGCTACCCACCCGCTTCGAGCAGATCCGCCGCGCCTGGACGGACGCCGCCCAGGAAGAACGTTGAGTGCTGGATATTCGCCCTTTTCCGTGTGCCAGGAGGGCGAATATCCAGCACTCGACGAAGGGGTCAGGAGGTGGTTGCGATCCCGAGCAGCGGCGCCTGGGGGGTTGAGGACGGGAGCTCCGCGAAGCCGTACCGGTCGTAGAACACCCGGGCCGCGGTGTTCTCGGCCGCGTAGCCGAGGTGCACGCCCGGCACGCCGCGCTCCGCGAGGGCCGCGCGGAGCGTGTCGATGAGGCGGGAGCCCAGGCCCCGGCGCTGGAGCACGGGCAGCAGGTCGATGTGCAGGTGCGCGGGGTGCGTCGTGAGCTCGCCGTGGCGCAGGCCGCGGACCATGCGCTGGGGGTCGGCGCCGTCGTGCAGGAGCTGGGCCTCGGTGTAGCCCGGGTTGCGGCCGGTGGCAGGGCCGGGCGCGGGGTGCCGGGCGACGAAGCCCGGCGTCCACTCGCGTGCCCACCAGTCGGCGAACGCCAGGGTGTCGGCGGCCGCGATGATGTACCCGGTGGCGCGGCCCTCGTGCTCGACTACCCAGGCGAGGTCGGGGGAGTGGTCCACGTACGGCAGCGCGTACACGTCGGGCATGAGCAGGTCGGACGAGTAGACGCCGCGCGCGTCGCCGCCGGCCGCGGCGGTGCGGACGCAGATGTCGGCGACGTCGGCGCGGTCGGCGACGCGGTACGGGCGGATGTAGGGCTCGGTCACCCCGGAACCCTAACGCGCCGGCGGGGCCTGGTCGGAGCCGGTCGCCAGCGCGACGAACGCGATCCCGGCCACGGCGAGCGCGGCGAGCAGGACGGCGCCCGGTACGGTCGCCCCGGAGGCGAGCATCGCGAGCCCGCCGAGGAGACCGGTCCCACCCAGGACGACGACGTCGCGCCGCCAGCCGGTCAGCAGGGCCGCGACCTCCGCGCGTCCGCCGAACGGGACGTGCGCCGCCCACCAGGTCAGCCGGACCACGAGGTAGGCGAGCAGCGCGACGAGGAGCGACCACGGGTCGAACGGCTCGGCGGTGAAGCCCCACACGAGCACGCCGGACACCACGACGACGCCGCCCGCCGTCGTGGGGGTAGGGCGCAGCACGACGAGGCCCGTGCACAGGGCCACCGTGGGCCAGACGAGCGCCGTCGACAGACCCGGCGTGCGGGAGGCGGCGGTGAGGACCAGCAGGGGCACGAGCACCAGGAGGGCGGCGCGTAGCACCCAGCCGCGCACGGTGGGGCCGGTCTCGACGGTCACCTCGGGCAGGGGCCGTCTGGCCGGGTCGGCCAGGTGGAGCTTGAGACGGGCCCACACCCGCTCGGTCCAGGCGTTGCGGATCATGGCGCTGCCGTCCCCGGGACCCGGCCGGGTACGTGCCGCTGCGCGGCCCGGGCCAGGGCCTCGAACCGCACGGCGGCTCGTTCGCGCTCCTGTCCTGCCCAGCGCAGCACGGGTACCGCCTCGCGTTCCAGGGCGGCCAGCCGGTCCTCGCGTTCCATGCGGGCGATGCGCCACGCGATCCACAGGTGGTTCTCGGCGATGGGGTGCACGTCCGGCAGGGTGTCGACGACGACCACGGGGTGGCCCTTGGCCCGCCAGGTGCGCACCAGGTGGAGCGGCTCGTCGTCGAGCACGGTGGTGAACAGGTAGACGATCGCATCGGCCGGGACCTGCGGCGGGCGGACCCGGTGCCCCGCTGCCCGGTCTCTCGGGTGGGCCAGCGCCAGGCCGTGCACCACACGGCGCAGGTGCCGGCGCCCGGCCGCGGGCGGGAGCGGACGACGTCGGCGGGCCAGGTCCTCCAGGCCTACCCGGTCGCCCGCCTCGAGGAGCGCGCGGGCCACGGAGGCGGCGGCGTGCCGGGCGAGGTCGAGCGACGTCGGCTCGTCGACGCGGAGCGTGCCGTAGCCGCGCCAGGTCCGCAGGTCCGGCCCGACGTCGTCGCGGGAGTCCACGACGAGCACCGCCGTCGCCTCGGCGGTGGCGTACGTGCGGCGCACGTACAGCGTGTCGAGGTCGGGCGACCGGCGCGCGGTGGTTCGCCAGTCGATCCGGCGCAGCCGGTCGCCGGGCGTGAAGGGGTGGATGTCGCGCAGCTCGGAGCCGTCGCCCAGCCGGCGCGACGAGTGCGGGCCGGTCAGGCCGCGCAGGCGCTGCGGCAGCGGCAGCCGGCCCAGGGGTGCCGCGGCCGGCAGCACGAGGCGGCTCGCCCCGCCGACCTCGATCGGCTCCTGCTCCCAGGTGCCGTGCCGGGACGCGCGCAGGTCGATGGCGAACGTCTCCTGCGGTCCGGTGCGCACGGAGGAGAGCCGGAGCGGGACGCGCCGCTCGCCGGGTTCCTCAGCGCGCGAGCGCGCCGCGAGCGCCACGTGGGTGGTGCGGTGGCCTGCGGCTTTGATGCGGAGGTGGGTGATGTCGGCGGTGTCGGGGGTGGTGAGGTGGAGGGTGGCGGTGAGCTCGCCTGCTGTGGCGGGGGTCTCGGGTTCGTGGAGGGTTCCGTGCTGGGGTGCCTGGGGGCGGGTGGCGTGGGCCCAGGCTGCGGTGAGGAGGGCGGGGACGCCGATGAGGGCGATGTCGGCGCGGCCTGCGAGTACGCCGGTTCCGAGGAGGATGACGCCGGTGACGACGGCGGCGGTGTGTGCGGAGGTGGGGCGCCAGCCGTGGTGTCCGTCGGCTGGTTTGCCCTGGGGGGTTCGTCCGCGGGCGACGATGATGCCGCCGATGGTCATCGGGTGGGGACCGTGGTGGGTGTGGGCACGGTGTGCAGGAGGTCGGTGACGATGGTTTCGGGGCGGGTGGCGGATGCCCAGGCGGTGGGGGTGAGGGTGATGCGGTGGGCGAGGACGGGTACGGCGACGCGTTTGACGTCTTCGGGGAGTACGTAGTCGCGTCCGTCGAGGACGGCGATGGCGCGGGCGAGGAGGACGAGGTTCTGTGATCCGCGGGGTGAGGCGCCGACTTCGAGGGCGTGGTGGCCGCGGGTGGCGGCGGTGAGGTCGACGCAGTAGCGGACGACGTCGGGGTCGATGGGGACGGCTTCGGTTCCGGCTTGCATGGCGAGGACGGTGGTGGGGTCGACGACCTTGCGTACGGGTGCGGCTTCTTGTCGGCGGGCGAGGCGGCGGGTGAGGACTTCTGCTTCTTGGGTGGTGTCGGGGTAGCCGATGGCGAGGCGGACCATGAAGCGGTCGAGCTGGGCTTCGGGCAGGGGGTAGGTGCCTTCGTACTCGACGGGGTTGGAGGTGGCCAGGACGTGGAAGGGGTTGGGCAGGGGGCGGCTGGTGCCTTCGATGGAGACCTGGCGTTCGGCCATGGCTTCGAGGAGTGCGGACTGGGTCTTGGGGGCGGTGCGGTTGATCTCGTCGGCGAGGAAGAGGCCGGTGAAGACGGGGCCGGGGCGGAACTCGAAGGTGCGGGTGGCGGGGTCGAACACGGAGGAGCCGGTGATGTCTGCGGGGAGCAGGTCGGGGGTGCACTGCAGGCGGGCGAAGTCGAGGCCGAGGGCGGTGGCGAGGGAGCGGGCGGCGAGGGTCTTGCCGAGGCCGGGGACGTCCTCGAAGAGCACGTGTCCGCCGGCGAGGATGGTGGCCAGGGCTACCTGGAGTGCGTCGCGCATGCCGACGACGGCGGTGCCGACCTCGGCGAGGACTCGTTCGCCCAGTGCCGCGACGTCGGCGACGGGGAGGGGGCCGGGGGTGTCCGGCGTGTTCGGGCTGAGGGTGTTCGGGTCAGGCACGGTTCTCCTCGGTGGTGGGCACGGTGGTGGGCGCGGCAGTGGGCACGACGGCGGGCGCGGTGGTGGGCGCGGCGCCCAGGCGTTCGATCGCGTCGAGCCAGGTCTGCATGGTGCGCGCCGTCGGCGGTGCGTGGGACAGGAGCTGCCGGTGGACGCGGGCGCCGAGCAGGCGTTCGGCGTCGGGCCGGGCGGCGGGGTCGGACGGGTCGACGCCGTGCGCGCGCAGCCGGTCCGCGGCGAGTGCCCGCACGCGGCGCACCACCCGGTCGGTGATGAGTCCGTCGCGGCCGAACACGGACCAGCCGAGGTCGGACACGTCGTGCCGCCCGCCGGCGCGGGCCTCGATGGCGACGGGTGGCCACTGCGGGTCGTCGACGGTGGCCTCGGTCCCGGACCACAGGACGCTCGCGGCGACGGCGAGCGCCACGGCTGCGATGGCGTGCCAGAGGCTGATGATCTGCCAGAAGACGAGCCCTGCGGCGATCAGGCCGGTCACTGTCGTGACGGTGACGATGCGCCGCCGGTTCCAGGGCCTCACGCGGGGTCCCGCTCGCTGTCGGTGCGGTTGGCGGGAGGGTCGAGGGCGGGCTCGTGGACGTCGAGGCTGCGGGCGATGTCGGCGAGCGCCGTCCGGGCCTGGTCGACGGCGGGGCGGTCGATGGGCCGGTCGGTGAAGCGGGCGCGTTGGTAGAGGGTGCGTAGCCGGTTGACGGCGGTGGGTGGTGCGGGGGTGGCGGCCAGGACGGTTCCGGCGAACTCGGTGGGGGTCTGGGCGGGGTCGCGGTGGGTGCCTGCGCGTTCGGCGGCTTCTTCGAGGGCTACCCAGGCGGCGATGACGGCGTCGCGGGGGCGGGCGTGGCCGTCGAGGTGGGCGAGGGCGCGGGTGACGGCGTCCTGCAGCTCGGGGAGGTCGACGTCGGTGCCGATGCTGCCTGCGGCTGTGCCGGCGGCGAGGTTGTCGGGTTTGGTGCTGGTGCGTTCGCGGTGGGTGGCGAGGAGCTGCCGTACGGCGGCCGTGATGATGGCGGCGACCAGGAGTCCGAGGAGGACGGTGGCGACCAGGACGATCCAGCGGGTGTCGAGCGGAGGGGGTTGCTGCGCCGGGGCCGGGGACGGGCTGGGGTCGCTGGATGTGCTGGGCTGGGCCTGGGGGATGGAGAGCTCCGGGGTGGGTAGCTGGGGCGGGCTGAGCTGCCAGGGGGTGGCGGTGGCGGCGCCGAGGACCACTGTGGCGACGAGTGCGCAGGTGATGGCCAGGCGGGTGGTGGCTTTCATGCGGGCTGTGCCGGGTTGCGGGCTGCTGGGGTGTCGGTGGTCGTGAGGTGGTGGGCGTGGAGGCCTGCGACGGCGGCTGCGACGAAGGAGGCGGGGTCGCGATCGAGGCTGCGGCCCATGGTGCGTAGCCCGGCGGGGGAGGTGCGCAGGGTGTCGAGGAGGGTGGTGTCGGCGGGGATGTCGACGAGGGTGTGCCGGGCGGCGTTTCGGCTGGTCTCAGCGGGCGGTACCAGCGATCGGGCCTGTTCGTGGATGCGGTGGGTGAGGTCGGCGCCCCAGGCGGGCAGGTTCTCGACGTCGGCGGTGGGGGCCGGGACGGGGATGTCGGCGGGGGCGAGGGCGACGCGGCCGTAGGCGGTCAGGGAGTGGTGGGAGATGCCGAGGTGCCGGTCGCGGGGGTCGGCGCCGGACACGCGCAGGGAGGCGACGGGCCGGCCGCCGAGGGCGGCGGCGGCGTTGACGGCTTCGCCGGCGGCGACGCCGGAGTAGCCCCAGCGGGTGCCGGTGCCGAGGTTGCCGGGGCCCTGGGTGACGATCGCGACGTCGCACCCGGCGACGTGCCTGGCGGCCAGGAGGCCGGTGTGCACGGTGACGGCTTCGAGGTCGCCGCCGTAGGCCTGGCCGACGGTGACGCAGGTGGTGAGCCAGCCGGTCTCCCGCAGGGCGGCGATGGTGCGGGAGAACGCGGCGGGCAGGGCGCCGCCGTCGGTCATGACGTAGGCGACCTTCAGCGTGTCGGGAGCGGTGCCGGACACGGCGGCGGCGTGGCGCAGCCCTGCGACCACGGCGGGCAGTGCGGAGTGCAGGTCCGCGACGACGACGGGCAGGCCGTCGAGGCTGTCGGCGTCGGCCAGGGTGGCGTGGTGGGGCGACTCCTGCTCGTCGACGCCGAGCACCATGGTCTGCAGGGGGGTGTACCGGGCCTTGACCAGGTGGCCCGGTCCGACGGGCGGGTCCGGCGGGAGGCTGGTCGTGCCGGCCGCCGGGCCGACGACTAGGGCGTACCCGCCGGTGCCCAGCCCGCGCGCCAGGGCGGACACGTTCAGCAGCAGGGCGTCACCCGGGACGGGCTCGCCGACGAGGTCCGTGTACGCCAGCGCGCGCACGGTCACGGGCGCGACGGCGCCGTCGGCTCCACCCGCGGCCGTGCCCTCGACCGCCCGGCCGGGCAAGGGCCGGTTCAGCGTCACCTCGAGCTCGAGGGCACCCCGCCACGCCTTGCCTGTGGAAATCACGGTCCCGATCCGCCACGTCATCACACCGTGGAGGCTACCCAACGATAGCGTTGCCCTGATGTCCACCGACCTGCCCCCCACCCTGAACCCCGCCGAGCGGCTCCTGAACCTCGTCATCGCGCTCGTGAACACGAACGCGGCAATGACCAAGCAGCAGGTGCGCACCGCCGTCGCCGGCTACTCCGACGCGCCCAGCGACGAGGCGTTCGAGCGGATGTTCGAGCGGGACAAGGACATGCTGCGGGCCCTGGGCGTCCCCGTGGTGACGGTCGGCACCGGCGGGCACACCGACGAGCTCGGGTACCGGATCGACCAGGACGCCTACGCGCTGCCGTCGATCGACCTCACGCCGGCCGAGCTCGGCGTGCTGTCCCTGGCGGCCCAATTCTGGCAGGACAAGACCTTGCAGACCGACATCACGCGCGCCATGGTCAAGCTCCGCGCCGCCGGAGCCGGGGACCCGTCCGCCGACGCGCTGGCCGGGCTCGCGCCGTCCGTGCGCGCCGTCGGCGACGCCTACGGGCCCCTCATGGAGGCGATCGAGGCCCGCCGCGTGGTCACGTTCGCCTACCGCGCCGCGTACAACGGGACGGTCCTGACCCGGCACGCCGAGCCCTGGCGCATCGCGGCGCGCGACGGCGGCTGGTACCTCATGTGCTTCGACCGCGACCGGCAGGCACCCCGCGTGTTCCGCATGTCCCGCATCGAGTCCCGCGTCCGCGTCACCGGCCCGGCGAACGCCTACGAGATCCCCGACTTCGAGACCGACGTCATGCTCGGCAAGGCCCACGGCGAGGTCAAGGAGGCGGTAGTCGCCGTCCGCCCCGAACGTGCCGGGGCCCTGCGCGCCCGCGCCAAGGCCGTGCCCGACGGCGAGCGCGCGGCCTACACCGAACGCCTGGCCGGACCAGGCGGTGGCGCCGGCGGCCCCGTCGGTGATCCGGCCGGCTGGGACATCCTGCAGGTGCCCTACCGGTCCCTGACCGGCATGGCGTCCGAGGCCGCCGGGTACGGCGCCGCGCTCGTCGTGCTCGAACCCGAACCCGTCCGGGCCGAGACCCTGCGCCGGCTCACCGCCGCGGCAGCGCTCGGCACGGCCGCAGGCACCGCTGTACCGGGCACCGGGACGGAGGCGTCCCGTGGCTGAGCGCGCCGACGACCGGCTCCTGCGCCTGCTCGGCATCGTCGCCTACCTCGACGGCGCCGGCCCGGTCTCCGTGGCCGACCTCGCCAGGAGGTTCGGGACCACACCCGCACAGATCCAGAAGGACGTCGACGCGCTCTGGGTCTCCGGCACCCCCGGGTACTGGCCCGACGACCTCATCGACTTCGACGCCGCGTCCATCGACCGCGGCGTCGTGCACCTCACCGAGGCCCGCGGCATGACCAGACCCCTGCGGCTCGGCACCCGCGAAGCGGTCGCCCTGGTCGCGGCCCTGCGGGCCATGAAGGCCACCGACGCCGTCAAGGCCGACCCCGCACGCTCCGCCGTCGTCGAGTCCGCCCTGCGCAAGCTCACCGACGCCACCGGCGAGGCCGCGAGCGCCGTGGACGTGCGGCTCGCGCCGGGCGGGGACCGGCAGGTGGTGTCGGCGATCTCGTCGGCGCTGGCGGCGCGGCACCGGTTGCGGATCAGGTACGTGACGTCGTCGGACGTGGTCAGCGAGCGGGACGTGGACCCGGTGCGGCTGCACACGCAGGACGAGTTCGCCTACCTCGCGGCCTGGTGCTACCGGGCCGAGGCGCCGCGAACGTTCCGGGTGGACCGCATCCTGGAGGCCACGGAGACGGACATCCCGGTGCGGTCCCATCCGGGGGAGCCGTCGGAGATTGATTTCGGTGCCTTGTTCGCGGGTGGTTCGTCGCCGCTGGCGACGATCCGGTTCGCGCCGCGGGCGCGGTGGTTCGCGGAGGAGACCCCGGTGGAGTCGGTGCGTAACCTGCCCGACGGCGACTTCGAGGTGACCCTGCGGGTGACCAACCCGGGCTGGTTGCGCAGCTCCCTGATCCGGCTCGCCCCGTACGTGCGGTCCGTCTCGCCCAGGGCGTTGGCCGACGACGTCGCGGGCGCCGCCGCACAGGCGCTGGCGGTGTATGGAGCGGGTGCTGGTTCCTGGGATGCGGACCGGGTGACGGCCGCAGACGCAGCCACATCGCCGAATCCGCACTAGGCTGAGCGACCATGTGGTTCTGGGTGTGGACCCTGCTGATCATTGGCAGCCTCGTCGGAGCGTTCTTCCTGGCCCGCTCGCTGTGGCGGTCGGCGAAGGGCCTGATGCAGGAGCTGGGCCGGGCTTCGCGTCGGATCGGCGAGTCGGCCGACCGGCTGCAGGAGCTGTCGGACCGGGCGCGGGAGACGGCGACGCAGCACGCGGGCCCGAGCCTGTTCGACGACGTGACGATCCACTACCAGCGCGTCAACGCGCAGCGGGTGGCCCGTGCGGGGCGCAAGGACGCGCGCCGGGCGAGGAACGTGGCGACGTGGCAGAAGTGGAAGCACTTCAACGACTAGGTCTCGGGGAACCGGCCGTTCACCCGGTGGTCACCGTGTCACACAGGAGTCGTCGTACCATCGCGGCGTCGATCGCGCATAGGATCGACCTGGACACCGCATTTATCCGAATGGAGTTACACCATGGGCGCCATGCAGTGGCAGCACTGGGTCCTCATCCTCGTCATCGTCCTGCTGCTCTTCGGTACGGCGCGGCTTCCGGGTCTGGCCAAGAGCGTGGGTCAGTCGATGAAGATCTTCAAGAAGGAGATCAACGAGCTGCGCGACGACAAGGCCGATGGCAAGACCGACGCGGACGACGGCAAGGTTGCCGACCGGACGGCGGATGCGCCGACGGGTTCCTCCACCGGCTCGACGACGAGCTCGGGCACGGGTTCACCGGCGGACAAGGGCGGCGACGCCCCCAAGGCCTGACCGGTGGCACGTACGGGGCGGTCGTCCGACGGCCGGATGCCTCTGCTCGAGCATCTTCTCGAGCTTCGGAAGCGTTTTGTTCTCATCGCGGCGGGGCTCCTGGCCGGGGCGATCGTCGGCTGGTTCCTCTACGATCCGCTGCTGGTCATGCTCCAGCGGCCGCTCGTGTCCGCCGCGGAGATCACGGGCAACGACGTCACGCTGAACTTCACGGGGCCGGCATCGGCGCTGGACCTGAGGATCAAGGCGGCGTTGTTCCTTGCCGTGTTCCTGTCGTGCCCGTGGTGGCTGTTCCAGGTGTGGGCGTTCATCACGCCCGGCCTGAACAAGCGGGAGAAGTACTACGCCTACGGGTTCGTCGGCGCGTCCGTGCCGCTGTTCCTCGGCGGCGCATACATGGCGTGGGTGGTGATCCCGCACGCGGTGCGGATCCTGACGGGGTTCCTGCCCGACAACGCCACGAACTTCACCGACGCCCAGATGTACCTGGACCTCGTGATGCGGCTCCTGCTGGCGTTCGGCGTCGCGTTCGTGTCCCCTGTGCTGCTGGTGGGCCTCAATTTCGCGGGCCTGATGTCGGGCAAGGCACTGCTCGGCGGCTGGCGGTGGGCCATCCTCGTCGCGTTCGTGTTCGCCGCGATCGCGACGCCGACGCCGGACGCGCTCACGATGATCCTCGTGGCGCTGCCGATCTGCGTGCTCTACTTCGGCGCCGTCGGCGTATCGCTCATGCATGACCGGCGCGCCGAGAAGCGACTGGCGGACGCCGAGGTCTGACAGCCCGCCCCGCCCGATGGGCGGGGCGGGCTGTCACCCTCCGCCGTTCCCCGCTGCTCGTCACCCGCTGGGTGTCGCACACGGCTGTCACACACGGACCGTAGGCTGTGCCCCATGAGCGACCTGAGCCCCGCCGAGCGGTACACGGCCTTCCGGTCACAGAGCCGCCACGTGGCCGAGCACCCTGAGCTGAGCCGGTTCCGGGAGGTCATCGGATTCCAGCTCGACGACTTCCAGGTCCAGGCCTGCGAGGCCCTCGAACAGGGACGAGCCGTGCTGGTCGCGGCCCCGACCGGGGCGGGAAAGACCGTGGTGGGCGAGTTCGCCGTCCACCTGGCGCTGGCCTCCGGCCGCAAGGCGTTCTACACGACGCCGATCAAGGCCCTGTCCAACCAGAAGTACGCCGACCTCGTGCGCCGCCACGGCCCCGAGAACGTCGGCCTCCTCACCGGCGACTCCACGATCAACGGCGACGCACCGGTGGTGGTCATGACCACCGAGGTGCTGCGCAACATGCTCTACGCCGGGTCCACCACCCTGGACGGGCTCGCCTACGTCGTCATGGACGAGGTGCACTACCTCGCCGACCGGTTCCGCGGCCCCGTCTGGGAAGAGGTCATCATCCACCTCTCCGACGACGTGCAGCTCGTCTCGCTGAGCGCCACGGTGTCCAACGCCGAGGAGTTCGGCGACTGGCTGGAGATGGTGCGCGGCGACACCGCCGTCGTCGTCTCCGAACGCCGGCCCGTGCCCCTGTGGCAGCACGTGCTCATGTCCTCGCCGGAACCGCGCGGCACGCCGCGCCTCCTGGACCTGTACGCCGGGCACGTCGACCCGACCGACCCCGGCACCAGCCCGCCCATCAACCCCGACCTGACCGCGGCCTTCCGGTCCGGGCGCGGCGGCAACCGCCCCGGCGACCACGGCGGCGGACGAGGTCGCGGGCGCGGACGAGGCGACCGCGGGTACCGCGGCGGCAACGGGCGACGCACCGGCGACGGCGGAGGGGGCATCGGGCCCAGCCGGCGCACCCCGCCGCGGTTCATCGTCATCGACGCCCTCAACGCGGACGCCCTGCTGCCCGCCATCTACTTCGTGTTCTCCCGCGCGGGCTGCGAGGCCGCCGTCGACCAGTGCCTCAAGGCCGGGCTGCGGCTGACCAGCCCGCAGGAGGAAGCGACCATCCGCTCGATCGTGGAGGAACGCACCGCCGCCCTCCCGCCCGAGGACCTCGACGTGCTCGGCTACTGGTCCTGGTCCCAGGCCCTGGCCCGCGGCGTGGCCGCCCACCACGCCGGCATGCTTCCGGTGTTCAAGGAGACCGTCGAGGAGCTGTTCTCGCGCGGCCTGGTCAAGGTCGTGTTCGCCACCGAGACCCTCGCGCTCGGCATCAACATGCCCGCCCGGTCCGTGGTCCTGGACAAGCTCGTCAAGTGGGACGGCTCCAGCCACGTCCCGGTCACGCCGGGGGAGTACACCCAGCTCACCGGCCGCGCCGGACGCCGCGGCATCGACATCGAGGGCCACGCCGTCGTCGTCGACCACCCCGCGCTCGACCCCGTGGCGCTGGCCGGCCTCGCGTCCAAGCGCCTGTACCCGCTCAAGTCCAGCTTCCGGCCCACCTACAACATGGCCGTCAACCTCGTCGCCCAGGTCGGCCGCGACCGCGCCCGCGAGGTCCTGGAGACCTCGTTCGCGCAGTTCCAGGCCGACCGCGGCGTCGTCGGCCTGGCCAAGCAGGCCCAGGCGCACGCCGAAGCCCTCGACGGGTACGCCAAGGCCATGTCCTGCACCGAAGGCGACTTCGGTGAGTACATGGAGCTGCGCCGCGCCATCAAGGACCGCGAGAAGGACCTGTCACGCGCGGCATCCGGCGCCCGCCGGGCCGAGGTCGTCGCCTCCCTGGAACAGCTGCGCCGCGGCGACGTCGTCGAGGTGCCGTCCGGGCGCAGGCGCGGCTACGTCCTCGTGCTCGACCCCGGCGAGCCCGGCGGGTTCGACGGGCCCCGCCCCACGGTCCTGACCCAGGAACGCCAGGTCAAGAAGCTCACCCTGGCCGACGCGCCCGACGGCCTGGAGACCGTCACCACCGTCAAGATCCCCAAGGCGTTCAACCCCCGCAAGCCCGACGCCCGCCGCGACCTCGTCTCCAGCATGCGCAACGCGCTGGGCGTCCTGGCCGACGACGTCCCCTCCGCCCACTCCACCAGCAGCCCCGCCAACAGGGCCGCACGCGGCGGCAGGACTCCCGTCGGACGCCGCTCGGACGCCGCCACCGACGCCGAGCTCGCCCGCCTGCGCAGGGCCCTCAAGGCACACCCGTGCCACGCCTGCTCCGAGCGCGACGACCACGCCCGCTGGGCCGAACGCTGGAACAAGCTCAAGCGAGAGCACGACCAGCTCGTGCGCCGCGTCGAGGGACGCACCGGCTCCATCGCCCGCACCTTCGACCGCACCCTCGACGTGCTGCTCACCCTCGGCTACCTGCAACGAACCGGCACCGGAACCGGCGCAGGGAACGGGCAGAGCAACGGGCACAGCGCCGGCAACAGCGGCCGGATCCGCGTGACCGACGACGGCCGCTGGCTGCGCCGCCTGTACGCCGAGAACGACCTGCTCCTGGCCGAGTGCCTGCGCCGCGGCGTGTGGGACGGGCTCGACCCGGCCGGCCTGGCCGCCGTCGTCTCCACCGTCGTGTACCAGGGTCGCCGCGACGACGCCCCCGACCCGTACATCCCCGGCGGGCCGACCGGCCGCCTCGCGGGCGTGCTGGACGACACGCAGCGCGTGTGGTCCGAGGTGGACGACCTCGAGGAGGCGCACGGCATCGAGGCCACCGGACCGCTCGACCTGGGCCTGGTCGGCGCGATGTACAAGTGGGCGTCCGGCAAGGGCCTGGACAGCGTGCTGCGCGGCTCCGACCTCGCCGCCGGCGACTTCGTGCGCTGGTGCAAGCAGGTCATCGACGTGCTGGACCAGCTCGGCGGCGCCGCGCCGTCGGACAAGCTGCGCTCGACCGCACGCAAGGCACAGGACGCGGTCCTGCGCGGGGTCGTGGCCTACTCCAGCCTCTGAGCAGGCCGCAGCACTGCCGGTCGCCCGGCGAGCACACGCCGGGCGACCGGGGGTGAGCGCCGGGTGACTGTGGCGGACGACGCCCCGCTGACCAGGGCACGGATCGTCCCGATCGCATACAGTTCCCACCGTGAGCCAGCCCGCCCGATCCATCCTCTACCGCAACGGAGTCGTCCACTCCGCCGCCGACCCGTTCGCCGAGGCGATCCTCGTGGACGACGGCGTCGTGGCCTGGCTGGGCGCCGACGACACCGCCGCCGGGCTCGCGGCACGCGCCGACCGCGTGATCGACCTCGACGGCGCGCTGGTGACCCCCGGTTTCGTCGACGCGCACGCCCACGTGCTGGAGACCGGCCTGTCCACCGACTCCGTGGACCTCACCCCCGCAGGCGGCGTGCACTCGCTCGCCGACGCGCTGGCGGCCCTGCACCAGGGAGCCCGCCGGCTCGCGGCGACCGACCCGTCCGGGGACGAGGTCCTGCTCGCCTACGGCTGGGACGAGCAGTCCTGGCCCGAGCAGCGCACCTTCACCCGCGAAGAGCTCGACGCCGCCTGCGGCGGCCGCCCCGTGTACGCGGCCCGCGTCGACGTGCACTCGGCGGTGGTCTCCACCTCGATGGCCGCCCGCGCGGGCATCGAGCGCGACCCCGCCTGGACGGGCATGGGCCTGTCCGGCTCCGGCTGGTCCGACGCCCCCTCCGACACCGGCCTCGTCACCGCCGACCTGCACCACACCGTGCGCGACGTCGCCCACGCGCTGTCACCCGAACGCCGCACCCGCATCTACCGCCAGACCCTCGCCGCGTGGGCCGCCCGCGGCATCGTGTCCGTGCACGAGATGAGCGGCCAGCACCTCGACACCCGCGCCGGCCTGGCCGAGCTGTACGCCATGACTGTCGACTCGATGACGGCCGACGCGCTGTCCGAACCGGGCGCGCTCGCCCTGCCGCACCTGGCCGCCTACCGCGGCGAGCTGTGCGAGAGCGCGGACGACGCCGGCGCCCTGCTCGACGAGCTGCCCTTCCTCACCGGGATCGGCGGGGACCTCAACGTCGACGGGTCGATCGGCTCGCGCACCGCCGCCATGCGCAGCCCGTACTCCGACCTGCCCGCGGACCCGTCCTCCGGATCCTTCGCCGGCGCCCTGACCAACGCCGACGGCACACCGTGGACCGGCAACCTGTACCTGACCGCAGGCCAGATCGCGAACCACCTGTCGGCAGTACAGAACGCGCGCGGGCAGAACGCCGGGGTGCAGGCCGCGTTCCACGTCATCGGCGACCGCGCCATGGACGAGATGGTGCTCGGCCTGCAGCTCGCGGCCCAGGTGAGCGGGGAGAGCGCCCTGCGCGCAGGGCACCACCGCATCGAACACGGGCTGTTCGTCGACGCCGTGACCCTCGCCGCGCTCCTGGTCCACGGCATCGGCCTGTCGATGCAGCCCGCGTTCGAGTCCGCGTTCGGCGGGACCAAGGGCGTGTACGCCTCCCGGCTCGGCGCGATGCGCGCCGGATCGATCATGCCGTTCGCCGACCTCGCGCAGGCCGGCGTACCGCTCGCGTTCGGCTCCGACACACCGGTCACGCCCGTCGACCCCTGGCAGGGCGTCCGCGCCGCGACCAGCCACGAGGACCCCGACCAGCGCATCTCCGCGGGCGCCGCGTTCCGCGCCCACACCCGCGGCGGCTGGCGCCTGGCCGGGCTGGACCACACCGGCGCCGGACAGCTCCGGGTCGGCGCACCCGCGCACCTCGCCGTCTGGCGGGCCGAGCAGCTCGGCGTGCAGGCCGCGCCCGGGCGGCTCAGCTCCTGGAGCGAGGAGGCCCGCGCGGGAACGCCCCTGCTGCCCGACCTCGCGCCCGACGCCGTCGAGCCCGAGTGCCTGCACACGATGCGCGACGGCGCCGTCCTGTACGACACCCTCTGACCAAGGGCTCCGACCAAGGGCTCGGCGGGCAGCGCCGGGGCGGGTGTACACGCAGGTAGGCTGCGAACGTGCGCCTGCGTGAGCCGTCCCGGCTGCTGTCCCTGTTCCTTGCGGTGGCCGGTGGCCTCGTCCTCTGGTCAGCGTTCCCGAACGCCGGCGTCTGGCCCGCCGCATTCGTCGCGATCGCCGTCCTGTACTGGGCGCTCGGCCGCGACAGCGCCTGGTGGAACCTCCTGGCCGGCTTCCTCTTCGGCCTCGCGTTCTTCCTGCCGCACCTGTGGTGGGCGTACGAGTCGACCGCCACCGCCCCGTGGATCGCGATGTCGGTCGTGGAGGCCCTGTTCCTCGGCGCGTTCGGCGTGCTGTGGACGTGGGCCCGCCGAGCGCGGTTCCTGCGCCGCCGGGGCTGGCGGCTCGCCGCCGCGTTCGCCGTGCTGTTCGTCGCCGTGGAGCAGTGGCGCGCCGAGGTGCCGTTCGGCGGGTTCCCCTGGGGTCGCCTCGCGTGGACCATGGTCGACGCCCCGACCGGGCGCGCCGCCTGGCTCGGCGGCACCGTCGCGGTGAGCCTGCTCGTCGCCTTCTCGGGCGCGCTGCTCGCCCTGGCCGTGGCGGGCCTGCTCCGCGCGGTACGACGCCGGAGCCAGCAGGGCGGCCGGCACGACGGCCCGCAGAGCCAGGGTCAGCCGGGCCGGGCCCTGCCCGACGTGGGCCGCGCCGTGGGAGCCCTCGCGCTGGGTGTCGCGGTCGCCGTCGTACCGCTGGTGCTGCCGCTGCCCACGTCCGCGAGCGCCGGTCCCGTCGAGACGCCGGACGGGGCCGAGGTGTACGACGCCGGGAGCGACCTGGCCGAGGACGGCACGCTGTGGGCCGGCGCGGTCCAGGGCAACGTCGCGGAGCCGGGTGCTGGTGCGTTCGCGAATCGTGCGGAGGTGCTGAACAACCACCTGGAGGGCACGTACGTCCTGGCCGAGGACTTCGCGGGTGAGCTGGACGTGGTGCTGTGGCCGGAGAACGGCAGCGACCTGGACCCGCAGACGACGCCCGAGGTCGCGCGTGGGCTGGATGCGGCGTCCAGCGCGGTCGGTGCGCCGATCCTGGTGGGGGCGCAGGAGTTTCCGGAGACGGGTGGGCGGTACAACGTGTCGCTGCTGTGGCAGGCGGGTAACGGTGTGATCGGGCGGTATGCGAAGCAGCACCCGGCTCCGTTCGGTGAGTACATCCCGATGCGGTCGATCCTGCGGCTCCTCTCCGACCAGGTGGACCGGGTGACGACGGACATGATCGCGGGGGTCAACCCGCCGTTCGTCGATGTGCCGAGCCGGCTGGGTCAGGGTGCCTACCGGCTGGGCACGATCATCTGCTTCGAGGTGGCGTACGACGAGATCATCCGGGACGCGGTCCTGGACGGTGCGCAGGTGCTGGTGATCCCGACGAACAACGCGTCGTTCGGGTTCACTGCGGAGTCGACGCAGCAGCTGGCGATGTCGCGGATGCAGGCGATGACGACGGGGCGGGCGGCGGTGCAGATCTCGACGGTGGGTGTGTCGGGTGTCATCACCCCGGACGGCACGGTGGTGCGGCGTACGGGCCTGTTCACCGACGACCAGTTCGTGACGAACCTGCCGCTGCGGTCGTCGATCACGCCGGCGGTGGCGGCCGGGTACTGGCCGGGCTGGGTGGTCGGGGGTCTCGCCGTCGTCCTGGTGGTCGCGGGCGTCGTGGGCGGGATCCGGTCCAGGCGGCGGGCGCGGCAGGTGGCCCGGGCCAAGGCCGGTGGCGCGGAGCTGGTGGGCCACGGCAGCAGGTGAGCGCCGGGGAGCTGCACGGGGTAGACACGAGCAGACACAGAACGACCGTCGGTCCGGGCCTTGTGGCCCGGACCGACGGTCGTTGTCCTGCTAGCTGCTCAGGCTGCTCGTTGCTCAGGCCGAGCGGCGGAGCTTGCCGGCGCGCAGCAGCTCGAGGCGCTCGTCGAGCAGGTCCTCGAGCTCCTTCACCGTGCGGCGCTCGAGCAGCATGTCCCAGTGGGTGCGCTGCGGCTTGGTCGCCTTCGGCTCGGGCTTCTCGGCGTCGCGCAGGAGGGCCTCCTCGCCGCAGCGGCATTCCCAGATCGGGGGTACGTCCGCGTCGGTGGCGAAGGGCAGGATGATGGTGTGGCCGTTGGGGCAGTCGTAGTAGGCCTGGAACCGAGGGGCGAAGTCCACGCCCTCGTCGGACTCCATGCTCTTACTACCGATGCTCATACCGCGCAGGGACCGGTCAGGCACGATGTCCTCCAGAGGGTTGTCGGGATAGGTGGCGGAAAAAGGTCCGTAGTGCCAACGCAGGGACCCTCTGTGATGTTCCAGCCCAGTTTTCGGCCGTCCATATTCCAGCCGTCTCATCAGGCTACGCGTCAGAAGTGCGCTCGCAAGCGCACTCCGGTCAAACTGGGCGTGGATGTGCGCGATCTCACGTACGTCGCGGCAGGTGGGAGGGTTGGTGGTGGGAACAATCGACACCGCAGGCCAGTTGAGGGCCATGTGCATGCATCTGCATGGACAAACCTGAGAGGGAGCACAGCATGCAGTTCGGGATCTTCAGTGTCAGCGACGTGACGACGGACCCGACCACGGGCCACACCCCGGACGACACCGAGCGCGTCCGGGCCATGCTCACCATCGCGAAGCACGCGGACGAGGCAGGCCTCGACGTCTTCGCCACCGGTGAGCACCACAACCCGCCGTTCGTGGCCTCGAGCCCGACGACGATGCTCGGCTACCTCGCCGGAGTCACCAAGAACATCACGCTGTCCACGGCGACGACGCTCATCACGACCAACGACCCGGTCCGCATCGCCGAGGAGTACGCGATGCTCCAGGTCATCTCCGACGGGCGGATGGACCTCATGATGGGCCGCGGCAACACCGGCCCCGTCTACCCGTGGTTCGGGCAGGACATCCGCCAGGGCATCCCGCTCGCGATCGAGAACTACGCGCTCGTGCGCCGGCTGTGGACCGAGGACGTCGTGGACTGGGAGGGCAAGTTCCGCACCCCGCTGCAGGGCTTCACCGCCACGCCGCGCCCGCTGGACGGCGTCCCGCCGTTCGTGTGGCACGGCTCGATCCGCAGCCCCGAGATCGCCGAGCAGGCCGCCTACTACGGCGACGGGTTCCTGCACAACAACATCTTCTGGCCGATGAGCCACACCAAGCAGATGGTGCAGTTCTACCGCGAGCGCTTCGAGCACTACGGCCACGGCCGCGCCGACCAGGCGATCGTCGGGCTCGGTGGCCAGGCCTTCATGCGCAAGAACAGCCAGGACGCCTGGAACGAGTTCCGCCCGTACTTCGACAACGCGCCCGTCTACGGCCACGGCCCCACCATGGAGGACTTCACGCGCGACACACCGCTGACCGTCGGCTCCCCGCAGCAGGTCATCGACCGGTACGGGTCCTTCATCGACGACGTCGGCTACTACCAGCGCCAGATGTTCCTCACCGACCACGCCGGCCTGCCGCTCAAGACGGTCCTGGAGCAGATCGACATCCTCGCGTCCGACGTCGTGCCGGAGCTGCGCAAGATCGCCGACGCCAAGCGGCCGGCCGACGTGCCCGCCAACCCGCCCACCCACGCCGAGCGCGTGGCCGCGGCGCAGGCCAAGGGCGAGGCCGGCGCCACGCACGTCGGCGACGGCGAGGACGAGTACACCGGCAAGCGGGCCGAAGAGGTCCTCTCATGACCGTCGAGGACCGGACCCACCGCACCATCGCCGTCGTGCACGCCGGGCTGGGGCAGCCCTCGTCCACGCGCCTGCTGGCGGACCGCCTGGCCGACGCCACGGCGCGCGAGCTGGAGGCCCTCGGCCGCGACGTGACCGTCGAGGTGGTCGAGCTGCGCGACCACGGCCACGCGATCGTGGACGCCATGCTCACCGGGTTCCCCACGGGCGACCTCGCCCGTGCCATCGAGGTGATCACCCAGGCCGACGGCGTCATCGCCGTCACCCCGCTGTTCACCACCACCTACTCGGGGCTGTTCAAGTCGTTCGTCGACATCCTCGACAAGGAAGCGCTGACGGGCATGCCTGTACTGCTCGGCGCGACCGGTGGCACGCCGCGGCACTCCCTGGCGCTCGAGTACTCGCTCCGGCCCCTGTTCACCTACCTGCGGGCCGACGTCGTCACCACGTCGGTCTTCGCGGCCACGGACGACTGGGCGCAGGCCGGGGACAGCACCAGGCACGACGACGGGGCCAGCTCCCTGCCGCAGCGCATCGAGCGGGCGGGCCGATCCCTCGCCGAGCTCGTATCGGCACGGGAGGAGCACGCCAAGTCCGCCGACCCGTTCTCGAGCACCCCGAGCTTCCTGGACATGCTGGGCGGGGACTGAGTCCTCAGGTCGGCACGCCATGTCCGGGGCTTGCATGCCCAGGGCATGGCGGGGAACATATGGGACAGCGGTCGCAACGGGTCGTGGCCGAGACGATGGTGAGGGAGCGGTCATGGCGGACGGTACGCAGGACCAGGTGTCGGACGGCTCGAGCACTGAAGGTCCGGGCACGCACGGTCCCCACGACAACGTTCGCCACGCAGATGGCCCCGACCTGAGCGGTCCGGACCTGAGCGATTCCGAGGCGGACGCAAGGGACCCGCGCGCCGACACCGGACGAGTCGCCCGGATCGTCGCGGCCCTGCGGAAGGCCCACGCCGAGCAGGCTGCCGCCAACGCCAACGCCGATGCCGTCGCACCGGACGTTCCCGCTGTTCGCCGGGAGACCACCGGGGTGCGGCCTGCCCCGCCGAGCACCCCGAGCCTGCGCTGGAACCCCGGCGCCCGCTACCGCGCCTCGCGGCTCGCGAGCCAGCCGGCCGCGCACCAGCCGACCACGCAGGGGCCGCCCGCACCGAGCGTGTCGCCCGCTCAGACTCCTCCCGTTCCGGCACCCCCCGTTCCGGCACCTCCTGCTCCTGCGTCTTCCGCTCCCGCGCCCGCCGGCGCCGCTGACGCGCCCACGCCGCAGCCCACGGGCCCGCTCACTGGGCACGGCCCGGTCCCGCCGCCTCCCGTCCCTGCGCCCCCTGCCCTGGCCGGCCGGCTGTTCCGCGGCCCAGCCCGCCGGACGGCCGTCTTCGAGCGAGAGATCTGGCACCCCGTGGCGCGGTCCTCGCGTCCGTCACGCGATGTCAGCGAGGCCCTCGTCGCCGCCGTCGAGCGCTACCGCCAGGGTTCGATCTCCACGTCGGGCCTCGTGCGCGCGATCGGCCGAGCACACGCCGCCTGACCGGCCCCCTTCTCGGCGTTTCTCGGCCGTTTTTCCCGGCTACCCGCCGGGTTTTCACATCGTGGAAAACTAGCCGCCCGATCCTGTCGGGTTCGCCCAGATAGGCCCTTGTCCCGGGTTCTTGCAGCGGGGGAACATTCGTTGCACTGCACGCCGATGCGTGCAGCAGACGCACCAGGCAGCGCGTCTCGTCGCTCTCTCAGACAGAGGGCGTCGAACGGGGCACCTGACGACCAGGACGAGGGGGCAGGACCGGGCGATGCGTACTCACGCGTGGACACTGCTCGGGGCACTCGTCGTGGCCGGGCTCCTGAGCGGTTGCGTCCAGGACGCCAGCGCCGCCAACTTCACGGTGCCGGAGGAGTACGGGACGATCGAGCAGCTGGTCGCCGACGCGGACGTCGTCGCCCTGGTGCAGGCGGGCAGCTCGGCGGTCGACGTCGTCGACCGGGTGCCGTACACCCGCACCGAGCTCCAGCTGCGCAAGGTGCTGCTGGGCGCGGTGGCGAAGAACGCCGGGCTGGCCGTCACCCAGGTCGGGTCGGCCTCCTCCCCGCCCGGAGCGGGCCTGTCGTCGGTCCTGCGGGACGGCCACGAGTACGTGGTCGCACTGCACCGCACCGCCGCGGGGGAGTTCGAGGTGGTGGGCCCCGGCGTCTGGCGAGCCGACACCCTGGGCGCCAGCCTGACGCTGTACACGGCCGAGCCGTCCTGCGTCCCGGCGGCCATCCCGCACGTGACCACGCCCTGGGAGCTCGAGGTGGAGCTCGCCAAGGTCAAGTCGGTCCTCGACACGAGCGTCATCGGCAGGCTCTGAGCTCATCGGTACTGGTCGGCGGCTGATTCCGGTGGGTCGCTGGGCCAGACTGGGCGCATGACGCGCAGCCTCGTCCTCACCGCGGACGACGCCGGGACCGACCCCGACGCCGACCGCGAGATCGCCGCACTGCTGGCCGGCTCGCCGCTGACGGCGGTCAGCGTGATAACCACAGGACCGGAGACCGGACAGGAGAACCCGGGCGCCGCACGCGCCGTCCGGCTCATCGCCCGGTCCGCGCCCGGCGTCGCGCCCGGGGTGCACATAGTGCTCCCGACACCCGCGCCGGACGGCGGGTTCGACGACGTCGTCGACCGGATCACCGCCCAGACCGATGCCCTGGCACGGGCCGCGGCCGCCGCGGGCTCGCCCCCGCCCGACCGCCTCGACTCCCACCAGGGCACGCTGTACGGGCTGCTGGGCCGCTCCTACCTCACCGAGGCGATCGGGGTGTGCGCGGAGCGGGGACTCGCGTTCCGCCTGCCACGCGGCCTGGACCTGTACGGCGACGGCGACCCGGTGCTGACCTCGCCCGCCGTCCGAGCGCGGCACGCGAGCGCCGTCGCGGCCGCCGACGCCGCGGGGGTGCGCCTGCCGCAGGTGATCGCCACCCATCGAGGCGGCGACGCCGAGGCCCGGGACTACCCGACGCTGCGTGACCACTACCTGCGGCTGCTGGGCCGGCTGCCCGAGGGGGCGAGCGAGATCTTCCTGCATCCCGCCCCGGACACCGCGCGCGTGCGGGAGCTGTCGGCGCCGTGGTGGCGCAAGCGGACGTGGGAGCTGCGCCTGCTGGGCGACGCGGTTTTCATCCGGGAGATCGAGCGGCAGGGCATCGACCTGGTCAGCCGGTGGTGAGTAGGCTCACCAGCGTGGACGCCGAGGACGCGCCGAGGGTTGCAGGGACGACGTCGCCGCTGCGCTACGGCGCCGGCATGTTCGGCACCTCGCTGCCGATCAACCTGGTCAAGGGCTCGATGCTCTATGTGTACGTCGAGCTGCTCGGCCTGGACGCCGTCGTCTACGCGACCGTGTACGCGGTGTACGGGGTGCTGGACGCGCTGGACAACCCCGTCTTCGGGTATCTGTCGGACCGGACGCGGTCGCGCTGGGGGCGGCGTCGGCCCTATCTGGTGACCGGTGCGCTGGTGCTGGCCGGCACGACGATCGCCCTGTTCTCCGTGCCGGGTCCGGTGGCCGAGTCCGCGGTGGGGCTGGCGGTGTGGTTCGCCGTCTTCGCGATCACCACCGAGATGGCCGACTCCCTGATCAACGCCAGCTACGGCGCGCTCCTGCCGGAGCTGTTCTCCGACGAGCGGCGCCGGGCGACCGCGAACGCGGTGCGGCAGGGTGCGCAGCTGATCGCGCTGGTGATCGCCCTGGCGCTGACGCCGGTCCTGGCGCGGAACGTGCTGGGCACCGAGGGGTCCGCCGGCGGCTACGGGCGGCTGGCGGTGATCTTCGGTGTGGTCGCGGCGGCCGTGATCCTGTGGACGGCGTTCGGGGTGCGGGAGGACCCGGCGCTCGACGCGGAACCCAAGCCGCAGTTCTTCCGGTCGGTGGGGCAGATCCTGTCGACGTCCCAGTTCTGGACGGTCGGGGTCGTCAACGCCTGCTACGGGGCCGCGATGGCGCTGGTCCTGGGCGGGCTGCAGCTGTACGTGGACCACACGCTCGGCGGCTCGGCGCTGGATGCCAGCATCCTGCAGCTCGTCGTGATCGCCGTGTCGATCGGCATGCTGAGCGTGTGGGCCGCCGTCGTGCGGCGTAAGGGTGCCGCGTGGACCTGGCGGCTCGCGCTGCCGGTCGCTGCCGTCGGGTTCGTGCCGATGTACTTCGCTACCGACCTGATCACGGGGATCCTCGCCGGGCTCGCGGTGGCCGTCGGGTACTCCGGTGTGCTCGCGACGAACGACCTGGTCATCGCCCGCGTGCTCGACGCCGACGCCGCCCGCTACGGAACCCACCGCAGCGGGCTCTTCCTGGCGGCGTTCGGTGTGCTGGGCCGGCTCAACGGCCTGGTGACGGCGGGGGCGCTGGCGTCGCTCGCGCTGTGGTTCGGCTACCGGTCCGGCGCCGATCCCGGGCCCGACCCCGGGCAGGCGTTCCGGGTCTACCTGTCCCTGTACCCGTTCGCGCTGCTCGTGATCGGTACGACGGTCTCGCGGTTCATCCGGCTGCCGGCCGCCCCGCAGGCAGCACCGACGCCGGAGCCCGAGCCCGAAGGCGACTCGAAGCAGGAGCCGGTCACGCGCTGATCGCGAGCAGGGTCCGGTCGGCGGCCTCCAGCCGGTACGGGCCGCGCTCGGGCGGGGCGGAGAACGTCACCCGCTCGCCGCGCACCCGACGCCGGCGGCCCGTGCCGCCTTCCGGGTTGTCGAACGCGAGACCGTCCGCCGCCGGACCGCCCACCAGGACCGTGCCGTCCGCGTCGACGGCCACCAGGTCGTCGCCCACCCGGACCAGGACGGGCTCGCCCGGCCCGGGGAACCGGCTGAGGGCGGTCCGCCCGTGCCGGACGGCGTCGAGGATCGCCTCGGGTGTGCGGTCCTCGGCAGCGACCCAGGTGGTGGGTGTGCCGGGCGGGAAGCCCTGGTCGGGCGTATGGAAGTCGCTGCCGCCCAGCAGCACCGGGTAGCCGGGCAGGCCGGGCGCTCCCGCTGATGCCCGCAGGTGGGCCCAGGGGCCGGTGGCCGTCAGGTCGAGGAACCACGAGATGTGCCACAGCTCGAGGAACCCGGTCCGCACGGGATACAGCCAGCCGCAGTCGTCCTGGATCGGGTGGTTCACGGACAGCAGGCCGCCGCGCTCCTCGACGTCGGACAGCCACCGCGCCGCCGGACGGCGGAAGTCGACCCAGCCGATGTCGCCGAACGCGTTCGCGTGGCCCGCGTGCGTGGTCACCTCCTGCCCGGGCAGGAGGCAGATGTCGTACGCGGCGCCGACGCCGGGCAGGTGCGGGTGGTGGGAGACGGTGTTGTGGTCGGTCACGGCGAGGAAGTCCAGGCCTCTGCCGACCGCGGCGGCCGTGAGCTGCGCGATGCTCAGCGTGCCGTCCGAGTGCGTGGTGTGCGCGTGCAGGTCGCCCGCGTACCAGGTCAGGCCGTCGGGCGCGGGCAGGCCCCGGCCGAGCCTGGTCCGGCCCCCTGGGCCGCTCGAGCCGGACCCGCCCTCCGACGGCGGCGGTGCCGTCGGCTCGTCCTCGACGCCGCCGGCGTCGACGCCCGTGGCGATGGTGACCGTGACGTCGACGGGCTCGGCCGGCATCCCGTGCAGGCCCAGCACCACCGCCCAGTGGCCCGGGACGAGCTCGCCCGGCTCGTACCCGGGCGTGGCCGCGGCCGGCTGGATCGCGAAGCGGGACCGGGCGCCGCCCGACCAGCCGCGCCAGCGCTCGGGGTCGCGACAACCGAGATCGATCACCGCGGCGTCCCGGTCGTAGGCGAGCGTGACCTCCAAGGCGTCCGCGCCATGTCCTGCCGGGATCTCGAACGGCACCTCGAGGTACCGGTTCTCGATCTGGTCGTCGATCGACAGGCGCAGACGGCGCTCCTCGCGGGTCACGCCATGAGCCTACGGCGTGCTTCAGCTACGCTCCGCGAGACCGATACCGGCACGCGATGCCGGACGAATCGCGCATGCCAGTCACACACTGCGGCCCTGACTCGACCTATCCGGTACGTCGAGCCAGGGCCGCAGTGCTGTTCTCAGCGCCCGAGGATCTCGGTGAGGAACTCGATGGCGGCCGGGTAGGCGTCCTTCCGGTTCGCCCGCTTCGCCAGCCCGTGGCCCTCGTCGTGATACACCCGCAGCTCGTGCCGGATCCCGCGGTCCGCGAGCGCCGCGGCGATCTGCTCCGCCTCGGACAGAGGGACGCGGGGGTCGTTGGCGCCGTGGATCACGAAGAGTGGTGCGCGGAGCTGGTCGAGGTAGGTGATGGGTGAGGCGGTGACGAGGAAGTCGCGGTCGTGCTCGAGGCTGCCGTACTCGCGTTCGCGGGCGGCGCGGCGGTACTCGGAGGTGTTCTCGAGGAACGTCACGAGCGATGACATGCCGACGATGTCGACGCCGGCGGCCCACAGGTCGGGCTGCATGGTGGTGCCGGCCAGCACCATGTAGCCGCCGTAGGAGCCGCCCCACAGGGCGCTGCGCTCGGGGTCGAGGCCGAGCTCGGGGAGCCAGGCGCGCAGGGCGGCGAGGTCGGCGACGGAGTCGAGTCGCTTGTCGACGTCGTCCAGGCTGACCCAGCGCTTGCCGTAGCCGGCGGAGCCGCGCACGTTCGGGACGAGCACGGTGAGTCCGGCGCCGGCGAGCGCCTGGATGACGGGGGAGAACAGGCGGGTGGCCTCGCCTTCGGGGCCGCCGTGCACGACGAGGACGGACGCGCCGGAGACTGCGGAACCGACGCCTGTCGCGCTTGCCGAACCGGCGGCCGTGTCGGTGTCGGACGCCGGGCGGTAGACGAAGCAGGGCACCTGCTCGCCGTCCGGGGTGGGGACGCGGTGCACGGTGGGCAGGGAGATCGGCAGGCCTTCGGGGATCTGGGCGCGTCCGTCGACCAGGGTGGTGACGGTGCCGGTGGCGGCGTCGACGAGGTGGATCGAGCCGGGGTCGCCGGAGGTGGTGAGGTGCACGGCGAACCGGGAGGAGTCCGGGGCCCAGATGACGGTGGGCATGCCGGCGTCGGGCAGGGCGACGTCGCGGCGGTGGGCGCCGTCCTGCTCGTGCACGGCCAGGGTGGTGACGCCGTCCTGGTGGTGCCCGACGACCATGGCGGAGCCGTCGGGGGAGAGGACCACCTCGAGGTCGTGGTCGTCGGCGGCGACGAGGGTCTCCCAGACAGTGCCGTCCGCGCTGTCATCCGCACTGACGTCGGCACTGCCGGCAGCGCTCACCCGGACGACGGCGGCGTACTCCCGCTCGTGGTCGGAGGCCATGACCAGCGCGTCGTCGGCGGCGGTCCAGCTGGCCTGCGTGTGGTGGGCGTGCTCGTCCGGTGCGGTGACGGCACGTGTGCGGCTTCCGGTGTCCTCCGTCCTTGCGACGTCCTTTCCTGCGATGAGGATCTGGGTGGAGCGCGGACGGCTGCTCAGCACGGTGATCGCGACGGTGCGCCGGTCGTGGGAGGCGACGGCGTTCACGAGGTACCCGCCGCCGTCGTACAGCGTGGTCTCGGTGCCCGTCGCCAGGTCGTGGACCACCACGTCGAAGTCGACGCCGTTGCGCCGGTTGGTCAGGAACACCACGGACTCGGCCGAGACGTCGGCCAGGTCGTGCTTGTGCGCGGGATCGTGGACCAGGGGAGTGAGGTCGGCCAGGGTCGCGGGCAGGGACGCCGTGCCGGATGCGGGCGCGAGGTCCAGGAGGCTGAGCTGTATCTGCTCGTCGCCACCGTTGTCGTGCTGCACCACCACGCGGCGCGTGCCGGGGATGTACCGGCCCGAGCAGCGGGATGGCAGCGCGGTGAGCTGCGTCCGGGTGCCGTCGGGCGCGATCTCGACGAGCTGCATGCTGCCGGACTCGTCGTTCCCGGCGAGGATCCGGCCGTCCGGGTCGACGTCGAACGCGGTCCAGGCCGTCAGGTCGAGCAGGGAGCCGATGATCGCCGGCGCTGAGGTCAGGGGTGCGGAAGTCACGGAGGCAACCTAGCGGGGGAACGCCCGGTAGTCGTTCAAAAGCGGGGCACGCCGGTTATTCGCTCGCGGTGACCGCGGCCCCGGTGGTCTGATTCCGGCGTGTATCTCACCCCCTTTCTGCTGGAGTTCGGATCGTGGCACTGGTCGGAGTACTGGCACGCCGAGACCGCGGATCCTGAGCTGCAGAACTGCTACGAGGCGACGAGCGACCCGACAACCCCCGAAGAGTTCGAGCGTGGATTCCTCACGTTGCTGCGCAGCGAAGGGACTATCGCCCGGAGCATCGCGCTGGACTACTTCGACCGCGCAGAGATGACCGAACGCTACGTGGGCGGGAACCCCCTCGAGGCGCACTGGGACGAAGTGCTGCGAGTCGGCCGGAAGCTGCTTCACGAGCCGCCCAGCCCCGCAGGCGAGTCGACTTTCGAGGGCGCCAGCCACGCGAGCGCGCTGAGCATGCTGCTGCGCGGCGGCTACCTGGGCGAGGAGGACGGCGACCGAGCCGCCGGTCCGGGCCCGAACCTCCCGGGCCCAGCTGGTCCGAGTCGGGCCGACGAGACCGTGCGAACCGACAGGGACGTGATCGTCGACATCTTGAAGCGGTTGCCGGCCGACGAGCTGATGGAGCATGCCTTGGAGGCCGCAGACATGCTCCTGGAGTCTCAGACGGAGGAGCCGTCGGGAGATCAACCCGGGGACGCCGACCGCGACCACCAGGACGACCATGACGCCGACCATGACGCCGACCATGACGCCGACCATGACGCCGACCATGACGCCGACGGTGGGGCGACTCGCGACCCGGAGCTGGCAGCGCTGACCGCTCGGGTCCGACGCTGCAGGAAGCGGCTCGACGAGATCCAGGCGCTGCGCAGCGTATCCACCGGCGATGGCGGTTACGTGCCCAGTGGAGTGCCCAGCGACATGTCCGCCGACGAAGCCACCGCGACCCTGGTCGAGGCGACCAACGACGACGAGTGGCGGGTCCGGCAGGAGGCGGCCGCAGCGCTGGCATCGGGCAGGAACTTCTACGCGCACCGGTCCCTGCTGGAGCGTCTCGTCGACGCCTGGACCGAGGACGAACGCTCCGCCGCCGCGGACGAGGTCCGCGAGGCGCTGTCCGACGGCCCGCACAGCCTGTACTGGGAAGGGAGCGAGGTCGGGAGCGCACTGCCGACGGACGCGGAGCTGCGTGCCGCGCACAGGGAGCTGCGCTCACCCACCGGCGAGGCCAGCCACCGGGAAGCGTTTCGCACCCTGCTGCACAGCGGCTCCCCGGTCGCAGTGGGAGTTGCGCTGGACCACTTCCACAGCACCGAGGGCCTCACCCGATTCGGCCTGGACGATCAGGAGCACGCCCCCGAAGCACTGGCCACAGCCCGCGAAATCCTGAACCAGCCGCCGTCAGCGGCCGCCCTCAGTCCACGGACCGGAGCCGGAGCGAACCACGCCGGCGCGCTGAACATCATGCTGGAGCTCGCGGGCCCCGGCGACGCGCAGTGGATCGCGAACGCACTTCGGTCCGACGGCGCTCCGCTCGTTCGGCAGCGTGCGGTGCAGGCCGCATGGGCCTGCCTGGAACGGTGGGAGACGCCGGACGAGCAGGTCGTGGCGGCACTCGAGGAGCTGGCCTTCGACACCTCCGAGGACCTGGACCTGCGCGTCCTGGCGATCGGCGCGCTGTTCAACCTGTCCACGCCGCAGGTCACCGCGGTCCTCCTGCGCGCTGTCCGGTCCGCCGAGCTGCCGATCCAGGCAGAAGCGGCGGTCTGCCTCAGCACCGAGCACCTGCTCGACGAGCATCAAGGGCTGCTCCGAGACCTGCTCGCGTCGTGGCCACAGGACATGGGCGACTATGAGCCCGGAGCCCGGATCGTCCGGTCCGCGCTGGAGACCCGTGACGCTGAAATCGGGTCACGCTGAAAGGCCGAGCCGCTGATGAGCCGTGACGGGCAAGTCTGCTACTCGGGACCAGGCTTCCCCGGGCCGAACTGCTCCACGTAGTGCGGGTTGTACATGACCCCGAGCACGTTCCCGAACGGGTCCACGACGGCAGCCGTGACGAATTCGTGCCCACGCTGCGTGACGGGCTGGTACTCGGTAGCGCCCAGCTCCAGCAGTCGCGCGACCATGCCCTCCAGGTCGTCGACGTGCCAGTAGATGAGCGCCCCGCCGGGCTCTGCCGGCAGGCCGGGCGGCGCGAAAGCCCGGCTGACGAGGCCGAGCTCGGCCTCGTTGTCGCCGATCCGGAACTCGGCGTAGGCGAGCACGCCGTCCGGCCCGGGACGCTGGAAGTACGGCTCGATGCCGAGCAGCTCGGTGTACCAGGCGGCGGCCGCTGGGACGTCGTCGGCCCAGTAGCTGATGGTGGCAAATCCTCGAAGGTTCATCAGGCCATCACAGCACCAGCTACTGACACTCGCGTCGCCACGACCACCGCCACGACCACCGCCACCGCCGTCGACTGCGGCATCGGGCTTGGCACTGGGCTCGCTGTCGGAGGCAGGCCCTACGATCTCGGCCATGACAGTTTTCACCCCCGTGATCGTGAGCGCCCCGCCCTTCGAGGGCCGGGTCAACGACTTCGACGTCGTCCTCCTCGACGGTCGTCAGCTGCTCGTCTGTACCCACGAGGTCAGCCTCCGCGCCTGCACGTGGGACCCGGCGAGCGATCACTGGACCGAGTACTCGCTCGATGACCCGTACGGAGACGACGGGGACGGATACACCGAGCTCACAGCGCTCTGCGCGGCGGTCATCGACGACCGCGTAGTGATCGGAGGCGGTGGCGACCATCAGGGATTCGCGCAGTGGGACCTGGAGTCCGGCAAGGTCAGGTTGTCCGCGTGGGAGGGCGGCGTCGCTTCGGCCACCACTGCTGACGTCGGCGGGCGCCCGCTGTTCGTCGTCGGCAACACCTCGGGCACCGGCATTCAGCTCTGGGACCCGTCGGCGGCCGAGCCCGACGATGACAGCGAAGACATGGGCAACAAGATCGAGGCCGACAGTGCGTCCGAGCCATCGCCCTACGACCTCTTGGTCGAGACCGAGGAGCTGCGAGCCGACTCCTACGCCGCCTCTGCTGTCGCCGCAGGCGTGCTGGGGGACCGTGCTGTCGCGGTCGGGATAGGCGACGGCGCGGACGACCACGTCCTGGTCTGGGACATCGCGGAGGAGGAGCCGCTCACCGAGTTCGACGAGCACGAGGAAGACCTGCACCAGTTCGCCCTGGCGATCGTGGACGGCGCCACACGCGTGGTGGCCGCCGGCGACCGGAGCATCGTGGTGGGCAACCCGGAGACCGGGGCGTGGGACGAGCCGTTCACCGGCCCACCCCTGCTCACAACCACAGGAACCGGCTCGGGAGCAAGCGATGAGGGCGGCGGCAACATCCGCTGCCTCGCCGTGGGCCTCGCGAACGGCCGCCCCGTCGCGGTGACCGGGGCCGAGGACGGCACTCTGCGCGCGTGGGACCTGTCGGCACGGCGGATGATCGGCGAACCGTTCCGGGGGAGCGACGCGGAGATACGCGCCATCGCCGTCATGGAGCTCGACGGTCCGCCAGTCGTTGTCACCGCGGGACACGACGGCGAAGTGCGCGTCTGGGCATTCGCCGCGTAGCTCCGCCGGTCAGCCGGGCTGGTCAGCGCCCATCAGCTGCTCGACGTCTCCGGTGTCTTCACGGATGTCTTCACGGCGGCAGCCTCCAGCGCCTCCCGCAGGCCGGCGGCCGTGCCCTCTGCCTGCGCCTGGCCCGCGATCGCCGCGATGCGTGCCTGCTCGGCCTCCGCCGCCTGCTTGCGCGCCGACTCCAGTGCGTCGCGTGCCGCGGAGAGCTCGCCCTCCAGCCGCGCGACCGAAGCCTCCGCGGCAGAGCGCGCCGCCTCCGCGCCAGCACGGTCACGGTGCGCCTGGGCGACGTCGCCCCGTGCGGCCTCGAGCGCGCCCCGCACGTCTGCCAGGGACTCCCGCAGCCCGACGGCGGCGCCGTCCGCCTGCGCGCGGGCCGCCTCGGCGTCGGACCGGGCACGCTCGGCGGCCGCCACGGCGGACCGCTCCTGAGCCAGCTCGTCACGCACGGCGTCGAGCGACCGCTGCGCGGCAGCGAGCTCGCCCTCCGATCGTGCGGCGGCCGTCGCGGCGTCGGCCCGGCCCTTCTCCGCCGCGCCACGCTCCTCCTCCGCGGAACGGGCGTGCTCACGCGCGGTCTCCAGCAGCGCGCGGAACTGCGCGAGCTCGGCATCGGCCTCGTCCACGCGGGCGGCCAGGGCGTCCGCCTCGCCGACGACGGCGGTCAGCGCCTCCTCCGACGCCGCGGCCGCCGCCTCGTGCTCAGCCCGAGCCACCTCGACCGCCGCGCCCCACAACGCCTCAATGCCGCGCTCCGCCAGGGCGCTCACCGCGGCGGGCAGCTCGGGGAGCGCCTGTCGCGCCTCGTTCTCCGAGGCCTTCGTGTCGCGCCACTCCCGCAGGTACTTCGTGGCCGCGGCATTGGAGCAGCCGGCGCGCTCGCGCACGTTGGTCACCGTGACCGCCGCACCCTCGGCCGTCAGCGCCTCCGCGGCCTGGAAGACCCGTTCCTTGTCTCGCACGTTGTTCCCCGCTCAGCTTGTCCGCAGCACACTTTTGGCGACTCGTAGTAGTACGAGTAGTACCGCAATACTACTACTACTTTTGATCCCACACAGTGCGCACCCGCTTTCCTGAAGCGGGTGCGCACTGGTTATCAGAGTGGCTAGATACGAACGATTGATGGCCCTCCCGGGCGCGCCAGAGTCGCTCCCGAGAGCACATAGTGAGCAGCGAATGCGTGCGCGATTCGCCGGCGCCGCAGGGTCGCCGCCGGCGCTCCGGGACGACGACCGAGGTCAGGACGCGTAACGGAGCACCTTCTCCGGGTGGATGACCACGCGGAGAAAGTCGCCACGCAGCATCGTGGCGAGGTCGTCGGCCCGGGCCTGGTCCTCGAGGTCCCAGTAGCGGGCAGCGAGACGCGAGCACAGGTCGGCGGCGCCGTCGGCCTCCATCGTGGTGCGGCCGGCGACAGAGACCCAGTGCTCCCGCTCGCCCACTGGGGTCGCGACCACGATCGACGCACGCGGGTCGCTGTTCAGGCGCCGCACCTTCAGCGAGTCCGGCTCCGTGAAGAGCTGGAGGGTCCCCTCGGCGGTGACCTCGAACCACACCGGCCGCGGCTGCGGCGGCTGGGTCGCGCCCGCCACCGACAGGAAACCGTGCAGCGGTCGGGAGAGGAGCTGGAGATCCTCGGCGGTCAGCGGACCGGCGGTGCTCATGGGGGTGCTCATGCGGCGATTCAACGGCAGCCGCTCGGACGAATCCATGGTTGAAGAGCCAGATCGCATGTGCCATCGTCTAACCTCGGTGCCGTGGACGCGTTCAGTGACCTGATCCGTGGGGTGCGAGCCCACGGCTCGTTGTTCGGCAGCTCGACCCTGTCCCCGCCCTGGGCACTGCACTTCGTGGACGGCGCGCCGCTGACCCTGTGCACCGTCCTGGGCGGCGACGGGTGGATCGTGCCGGAGCACGGGCCGCCCGAGCAGCTGCGCGCCGGCGAGACGATAGTGGTGCGCGGCCCGTCGACGTTCACCTTCGTCGACGAGGTCGGCACCTCGGCCGAGCCGATCGAGTGCGGTGAGGACTGCGCCTCGCCCGAGCAGGGCGGGACCCGGCACCGGCTCGGCTGGCACGACCCCGGCGATAGCCATGGTGAGAACGTCGGCGATGGCGCCGGGAGAGGTTCCGGCGCCACCACCCTGATCGTCGGCGCCTACCCGGTACGCGGTGAGATCAGCCAGCGTCTGCTGGACGCTCTGCCTGTCGTGCTCCGCGTGGGTGTCGGCGGTACGGGCGACGCCGTGCTGGAGCACCTCGCCGCCGAGGTCGCCGTCGACACCCCCGGCCAGCAGGTGGTGCTCGACCGGCTGCTGGACTGGATGCTGGTCTGCACGCTGCGCGAGTGGTTCGACCGGCCCGGCGGCGAGCCCCCGCCCTGGTGGGCCGCCCAGCGGGACCCGGTGGTCGGCGACGCGCTGCGCCTGCTGCACGCCGAGCCGGCGGCGCCCTGGACCGTCGCGGCGCTGGCCGACCGGACCGGGGTCTCGCGCTCCACGCTGGCGAAGCGGTTCGCCGACCACGTCGGCGAACCGCCGCTGACCTACCTGACCCGCTGGCGCATGACGCTGGCGGCCGACCTGCTTTCCGAGCGCGGTACGGCGACCGTCGCCGAGATCGGGCGGGCCGTCGGCTACTCCGACGCATTCGCCTTCAGCGTGGCGTTCAAGCGGACCCGGGGCGTGAGCCCGAGCGCCTGGGCCAAGCGCGAGGTCGGCCCGGTCCCTACGGCTGCGGGACGTCCTTGACGAACACGATCCCGTCGGTCCCCGCCAGGTGCGCCGGGTCCAGCGGGGAGTAGCCGAACCAGGACGACACCCGGGCCGCGGGCGGCGGGTCACCCAGGGCCGCGGCCAGGCCAGGAGCGTCGACGACGCAGCGGTCCTCGGGGAGCGCGTACAGGAGCCCCTCGATGGTGTCCGACGGCGGGGCGTCCACGCCCTGGTGCTGGATGGTGCCGACAGCCGTGGCCAGGAACGCGTACTTCTCACCCAGTTGAGCACTCACGAGCACCCCGGCGCCCCACCACTCCAGCAGCGGGTGGTCCCACATGCTCATGGTGCTCTTGCCCCGCTGCAGATGGCCGTTCTGGGCGTTCACCAGGGCCGGGCCCCGCTCGGCCAGCGCGAGCAGGTTGGCGGCCATCATCGAGTCCCGCACGCTGAGCAGCCACGTCATGCGGCCCGGCGAGGGCTCGGCCATCCAGAAGTGGTACCGCAGCAGGCCGGTGGCGGTGCGTCCGTGCAGGCGTGCCCGCTCGCAGTCGTCCCGTGAGGTCGCCGCGATCAGGTGCGGCGTCTGCGCGTCGAGCAGGGTCACCAGGTCGTCCGCGAGCAGCCGCAGCTCCCTGGCCTCGGCCGACTGCCCCACTGACTGGGACGGATCCATCATCGCGGCGGGATTCGTCCACTGGTCGTCGGCACCGAGCAGGCGGTCGAGCGCATCCGCGGTGCAGGGGTGCAGGGCCGCGTCCACGTGTGCCGAGAGATAGCCGTGGAGCGCGGTGAGCACCTGTCGCGGGCTCGCGGCCGCGCTGATCTCCAGCGGGCCGTCGAAACCGGCGAAGTGGAGCTGGTCGGCCGCGGGCCGGCCCTCGTTGTACGCGCGCATCCAGCGCACCAGCTCGCGGTTGGCCGGGAAGGCGCCCCACTCGTGGCTGAAGCCGAGCTCCATGACCTCGTCGAGCGTGCCCTCGCCCGTGGTCACGTACTCGTCCACGAGCAGGCCCATCAGGCAGTCGCTCTCCAGCGCGATCGTTCGGTACCCCTCCTGCTCGACGAGCTGCCGGAAGAGCCCGTTGCGCAGGGTGAGCAGAGTGTCCGAGCCGTGGGTGGGCTCGCCCAGGGCGAGCAGCCGCGGCCGGGTCGGAAGCAGGCTCATGACCGCGGCGGAGTCGACGGGATGAATGGTGTCCTTGATATCTGTCGCCATTCCTTCAACGGTATCGTTGAAGCCTCGATTGAGACTTTTCGCTGACACGGGCGGGCCGATGGGGCAGAACCTTCAAAACGATGTTCGGCTCAGGCCCGTCGACCTGGCGCGCGAGCACGGTCTGTCCACGCAGGCGATCAGGAACTACGAGGAGGCCGGGATCCTCCCGGAATCCGCTCGCACGCCCTACGGCTACCGCACCTATACCCCGCTGCATGCCAGCGCGCTGCGCGCATTCCTCGCCCTCGTGCCCGGTCACGGCCACCAGACGGCGACGTTGATCATGCGCGCGGTGAACGACGGCGCCGACGCCGACGTCTTCCGCCTGATCGACGAGAGCCACGCCCAGCTCCTCGACGACCGCCGGACGCTCCAGGCCGTGGAGAGCGCCCTCCGTGACCTGGAGCCCACCGCTCCCGAGCCCGCATCCGGGCCCGGCACGGCTTCCGAGCCGGCCGCGGTGTCCGGACCAGGCGACACGTTCATCGGGCCGCTGGCACGGAAGCTCGGGATCCGGCCCGCGACGCTGCGCAAGTGGGAGCACGCGGGGCTCGTGCGTCCCCGCCGGGACCCGCAGACCGGGTACCGGGTCTACGACGAGGCCGACGTGCGGGACGCCAAGCTGGCCCACCAGCTCAGACGGGGCGGCTACCTGCTGGAGCAGATCGCACCGCTGATCGCCCAGGTGCGGTCGGCCGGCGGCCTGGGGCCGCTGGAGGCCGCACTGGACGACTGGCACGGCCGGCTGGCCGCCCGGGGGAGCGCGCTGCTGACCGGCGCCGCCGCGCTGGAGGCGTACCTCCGCCGGCGCGCGTGAGACATCGGCTTCACGCCGACGCCAGCCGCAGCCGAGCCGCCTGCTTGATGAGGTGGGTACGTTCCGCCGCGCTGGTGGCTCGGTCCGCGGCGGCCGTGTAGCGGTGGATCGCCTCGTCGACGTCGTCGGCGCGTTCGTGCAGGTGGGCCGCGACGGCGTCCCACCGCGCGAGTCCGGGGTCGACGTCGCCCAGGGCGGCCAGTCCCGCGCGGGGCCCGTCGACCTGGCCGACGGCGACCGCCCGGTTGAGCGCGACGACGGGGCTGTCGGTGAGCCGCGTCAGCTCGTCGTACCACTCCAGGATCTGGGGCCAGTCGGTCTCGTCGGCAGTGGGGGCGTCGTCGTGCAGGGCGGCGATGGCGGCCTGGGCCTGGTACTCCCCGAGCCGGTCCCGGGTGAGGGCGCGCTGCAGGACTGTCACACCCTCGGTGATCATCGACGTGTCCCACAGCGACCGGTCCTGCTGGTCCAGCGGCACCAGCTCGCCCGACGCCGTGTACCGGGCGGCCCGGCGGGCGTGGTGCAGCAGCATCAGTGCCAGCAAGCCGGGAAGCTCGGGGTCCGCGGTGTCAAGGGCGTCCGTGGAAGTCGCGGCGACGAGCTGGCGGGTCAGGCGGATCGCCTCGTCGGCGAGCGAGATCTCGCCGGTGAACCCCTCGTTGAAGATCAGGTACAGCACGTGGAGCACGGCCCGGACGTCGCCGGGCGTGTCGAACCGTTCGCCGGTGATCGTGCGCTTGGCGCGGGAGATCCGCTGGGCCATCGTCGCCTCGGGAACCAGGAAGGCCCGGGCGATCTGGGCAGTGGTGAGCCCGCCGACGGCGCGCAGCGTCAGGGCGATGGCCGACGCCGGGCTCAGTGCCGGATGGCAGCAGCGGCTCAGCAGGAGCAGCGTGTCGTCCGACTGCTCGGTGGGGCCCTGTGCTGGTTCGTCGTGGACACGTTCCTCCCGCCGCCGTCGGGCCGCCTCGGAACGCTGGGCGTCGATCAGCTTGCGGCCGGCGACGCGCAGGAGCCACGCCTTCGGATCGTCGGGCGGGCTGTCGGGCCAGTGGCGCACGGCCTCGATCAAGGCCTCCTGCACGGCGTCCTCGGCCGTCGCGAAGTCTGCTCCGCGACGGACGAGGACACCCAGGACCTGGGGCGCGAGGGTCCGCATCAGGTCATTCACCTGGTCCGTGTGCATGCGTGGCCCTCGCTCGCTCGCTCGGTCTGGTCGCTCGATCGTGACTCAGCGGGTCGTGGTCACTCGGCGGTGGCCGGCGGGTCGGCCAGGAACGGCCGCACCTCGAGCCACTCGTAGATCGGGCGCCCACCCTGGCCTGGCGCCGCGGACAGCTCGGCCGCCGCCTCGTAGGCCCGCTCCTGGGACTCGACGTCGATGATCATCCAGCCCGCGATGAGGTCCTTGGTCTCCGCGAACGGTCCGTCGGTCACCGGGGGCCGGCCCTCGCCGTCGTACCGGACGAACGTGCCCTCCGGCGAGAGCGCGTCACCACTGACGTACTCACCGCTCTCGGTCAGCTTGTCGGCGAACCGGCGCATGTAGTCGATGTGCTCAGTGATCTCCTCGGGCGTCCACTGGTCCATCATCGCCTCGGTGCCGGGGACGGGCTTGGGGCCGCTGTGCCGGTAGTGCTTGAGCAGCAGGTACTTCGCCATGATTTTCTCCCTGGTTCGAGAGCCCCGCACGAGGCCCTGAGTCATGGACGCCGTTCGCGCCCTCGACCCTAGGACGGAGCCGCTTCGCTCGTCTCGACATCAGGATCGCCGATTCGCAGAAAAACTTCGTGGAAGTCTGCGCGGCGCACCGGGGGCCGTTCAGCCCACGGTGCGGGCCCGCGCTGCCCCGATCGCGGTGACGTTCGCAGTGCCGCTCGCGGGGCCGTTTTGTGCGGCATCCGCAGTGCGGTCCGGGACAGGTCCCGGCACGACGGCGGACGCGTGGAACGCCGCGCTCATCGTGTCGCCCAGCGCGTCGAGATCGTCCTCGAACAGACCCGCGTAGGTGGACAGGGTGAGCACCGGCGACTCGTGCCCGAGCATGCGCTGCACCGCCTTGACCGTCGCCCCGCCGGAGATGGCGAGCGACGCGGCGGTGTGGCGCAGGTCGTGCAGGGTGAGCGTGTCGAAGTCCTGGGCGCCCGGCCCGATGGTGGTCCCCGACAGGGTGGCCAGCAGCCGCGTGCGGCTCACCTTCTCGCCACGAGTCATGGCTTCGGCCCCGGCAGTCCCGGCGGGGCGAGTCCCGGCAGCGGGAGTCCCGGTAGTGCCAGTCTCGGTAGTCCCAGTCCCAGTCCCAGTCGCCCGCCCGCCCCGGCGTGCCCGGTCGACGTCGGCCACCAGGGTCCAGGTCTCCGGCCCGCAGACGCCCGTGGGCTCGAGCCCGCCGTCGGACTGGAGACGACGGACCGCGGCGACCACCCCGTCGTCGTACAGGCCGGAGGCCCGCAGGCCCAGGGCCTCGCGCAGCGTGCGGACCGCGCGCCCGGCCGCCAGGACGGCGGGCCGGAACGCGGACCGGTCGAAGCTCTCCCGGCGCAGCGGACCGCCGCGCGCCCCGGTGAACAGCAGGTCGGCGGGCGCCCGGCCGGCGGCCTGCGCCGCGACCGCCCCGGTGAGGGTCGACGGCAGGGGGACCTCGCGGCGGGCGTGGGTCTTGGTGTCGCCGAGCAGGAGGGTCCCGTCGTCGAGGCGCGTGTACGCCTTGGTGACGTGCACACGGCGGCGCAGCGGGTCGACGTCGGCCACCGTGAGCGCGCTGACCTCGCCCCAGCGCAGACCGGTCAAGGCGGTGAGCAGGATCAGCGTGCGCGTCTGCGAGGACGTGGCCGCGTCCGCCACGCGGCGCAGCTGTTCGTGGGAGAGGTAGCGGTGCGGCTTGGTCTTCGGCGCGCGCGGCAGCGCGGGCACCTTGCCCGACGGCGTCCGCGCCGGGTTGCTGCGCAGGCGGCGTGCGTCGACGGCGGCGTCGAGCAGGGCGACCAGGAGGCGTGCCGCGTCGCGCCGCCGGGCGGGCGAGGCGGTCTCGCCGGTGGTGGGGGAGGTCATGGTGGCGGCCCAGCGGGCGACGTCCTCGTGGGTGACCTGCCGCAGCGGCCGGTCGCCGAAGGCGGGAGCAACGAGGGAACGAAAGCGCTCACGCTCACCCTCGATGGTCCGGGGAGCGCGATCGACACGCGACTCCTGCCAGATCGCGAACCACTCGGCGACGGTGACCCTGCTGGAGGCCGGGTCGACCCACTCGGCGTGCTTGCCGGCCTCCTCCTGACGCCGGGCCTCCGCGAGCGCCTCGCGCTTGGCGGTGAAGCGGCGGGTGCTGCGCAGGCGGCCGTCGACCCGGTACCGGCCGATGTAGCCGGTGCGGCCGTCGGAGTCGGTGCGCTGCTCGGTGTACGCCACGGGGGCAGCGTAGTCGGGGCGTTCGGCCTGGTCGTGGTCGTGCGGGGCGTGTCGACGACGGCGCCCCGGCACGGGTCGCGCACGACTGGTCGCGCACGACCTCACGGTGCGGCGGGTCACGGTGCGACGGGCTGCGGGACGCTCTCGTGGTCCTCCAGGTTCCGCAGGCGCCGTACGGGGCTCGCCGCGAGGATCGCAGGCCCGAGGAGCATGACGAAGGCCGACCCGAACAGCACCGCGCGGGTCCCGGCGGTCTCGGCGACCGCGCCGGCGATCAGGCCGCCCAGGGGGATGCAGCCCCAGGACACGAAGCGCACGGTGCCCATGACGCGGGACAGGAGCTCGGGCGGGCTCGCGACCTGCCGGTAGGTGCGCGTGACGACGCTGCCGGGGACCACGCTGGCCGCGAAGAGGAGGTTGCCGGCGGCGAAGCAGATCCAGCCCCAGTGGCCGATGCCCGCGGGGATCAGCAGTGCCCCCGCGAATCCGACGAGCCCGTCGAACAGCACGACGCGCGCCGAGCCGAACCGCCGTACGAGCCAGGGTGTGGCCGCCGCGGCGAGCAGCGCCCCGACGCCCTCGGTCGCCAGCAGCAGCCCGACGACGGCGGCCGGCGCGTCGAGCTCACGGACCAGGTAGATCGCGAACAGGGCGTGCTGGGCGCCGCAGACCGTGTTGACCACGCACGCCCACCAGGTGCACGGCGCCAGGACGGGGTGGGTGGTCACGAACCGCCAGCCCTCGGCGATCCGGCGGCGCAGCGGGGTGGGGTCGTCGTCGCCCGGCTGGCGCCGTTCGGGCAGGGCGCGCAGCAGCACGGCGGAGGCGACGTAGGACACCGCGTCGAACAGCAGCGCGGGTGCGGCGCCGACGAGCTGGACGACCAGCCCGCCCAGCGAGGGTCCGCCGAGCTCGGTCACCGCGTGCGTCCCGGACATGAGCGAGTTGCGGCTCGTGAGCTGGTCGCGCGGCACCACGGAGCTGATGAACGTGGTGCTGGCGCTGAAGAAGAGCACCTCCGCGAAGTTGAGCGTGAGCGCCACGACGAACAGCTGGGCCAGGGTCAGGTGACCGGCCCACCAGGCCAGCGGCACCGACACGATGGCGGCGGCCCGGACGAGGTCGGTGACGATCTGGGTGGCGCGCAGCGGCCAGCGCTGCACGATCGCGCCGGCGGGCAGCCCGATGACGATCCAGGCCAGGTAGGACGCCGCGGCGAGCAGCCCCGTCTCGAACGGTCCGGCGTCGAGCACGAGCACGGCGGTCAGGGGCAGGGCGATCTTCGTGACCGCCGAACCCATGTTGCTGGTCGTCGTGGCCGCCCAGAAGGTCCAGAAGGAGCGTGCGGCGGTCGGGGCCGTCGTCGTCATGGTGTGCCTCCACGGTGAGCCGATGGGTTGAACCGATGAACCAGGAGTGAGTTCCATTGTGGAACTCACTGGCGGTACAGTGGCAGAAGGACGGCGGCGGGCGCAACGCGGCCCGGATGGCGGGGCCGGGTGACGGCACCCGGATGAGGACGTGCGAGAGGATGGCGCGCATGCGCAAGGAGGACCTGGCCGACGCCGACTGCGGGATCGCGCAGTCGCTCGGCGTCGTGGGTGACTGGCAGAGCCTGCTGATCGTGCGCGAGGCCGCGGCCGGCGTCTCACGCTTCGACGCGCTCGCCCACGAGCTCGGGTTCAGCAGACGAGCCCTGACCGAGCGGCTCGGCCGGCTCGTGGACGACGGCGTCCTGGAGCGGGTCCCGTACTCGACGCACCCGCCCCGGTTCGACTACCGGCTCACCCGCCGCGGCGAGGGGCTCGTGCCCGTGCTCGTCGCGCTGCAGGAGTGGGGGACGCGCTACGTGATGGGCGACGGCGCCGTCTCGGGCGCCGTCGGCGACGCCGAGGCGCGGCGCGTGCACGCGCTCGTGGGGACGCGGGTGCCGGACGTGACGCTCACGGCCCACGACGGCACCGCCGTCGGCCTCGTGGACCCCGACCGCTGGACCGTGCTGTTCCTCTTCCCGGGCGCCTACGCCCCCGGCACGGACGGGTACCCCACCGGCTGGAGCGACATCCCCGGCACCCGCGGCTGCACGCTCGAGTGCGTCACGTACGCCGGGCGCACCGCGGCGCTCGCCGACGCCGGCGCCCGGGTGCTCGGCGTGTCCACCCAGCGCCCCGACCAGCTCGCGGCCTTCGCCGCGCACGCCGAGCTGCCCTATGCGCTGGCCTCGGACCAGGACGGCCTGGCGGCGTCGGCCCTGCGCCTGCCGGTGTTCCGGGCCGCCGGGACGGACCGGCTCAAGCGGACCACGCTCCTGATCGCGCCCGACGGCACCGTCCGCCGGGTCCAGGCACCGGTGACCGACCCGGCGGGTTCCGTGGACGACATGCTCGACGCCGTGCGCGCCGAGGCCGGCCGCGCGGAGACCGGGCAGCCCGCGCGCGGCTAGGTCCGTGCCGCTCGGCCCGGTCCGTGCGGAACCGTCAGATCGCCCGGGCCTGCCCCGTCAGCGCGTTCCAGCCGATGCGCCCGCCGAGCGCCAGCAGCACGACGCCGGTCACCCGGTCGGTCACCCGCGCGATCGCGCGCCCGGACAGCCACCGCTTCGCCAGGCCCGCGGCGTTGATCAGCAGCGCGAGCCAGGCCAGCCCGAGCACGTCGTGCTCGACCGCCAGCAGCAGGCCCATCAGGAGGTGCGGCACGCCGTCGGGCAGGAACTGGGGGATCGTGGCCAGGTAGAAGACGCCGACCTTGGGGTTCAGCAGGTTAGTCGTAGCGCCGAGCGCGAAGGAGCGCCAGGCCGAGCGCTCGACGACCGGTGCGGCGCCCGGGAGAGCATCCGGGAGCGCGCCCCCGGCGCCGTCGGGCAGAGCGTCGTACCGCCCGGCGCGGAAGCTGGACCACAGCATCCGGCCGCCGAGCCACGCGAGGTAGGCCGCGCCCGCCAGGGTGAGCGCCCGGTAAGCCGTCTCGGAGGCGGCAAGCACCGCCGTCGCGCCGACGGCGGCCGCGACTCCCCAGGCCAGGACGCCCGCGTTGATGCCGAGCGCCGTGGCGTAGGCGTGCCTGCGGCCGCTGACGACGGCGGTCCGCAGCACCAGCGCGCTGTCCAGGCCCGGCATGACCGTCAGGGGGATCGCGACCAGCGCGAACAGGAGCATCGCCTCAAGGACCGTCACGCGCGCGAACGTACCAGTGTGCCCGTCCTGCACGTCTGGCCATTGCCTGTTCCGCCCGTGCCTGTCTCACCGATGCCGGCACACGCGACCGAGCCGGTAGTTTGGAGTCATGCGCGTTCTCGTCTCCGGTGGGGCCGGCTACATCGGCTCACACACCGTCCTTGCCCTGGTAGCTGCCGGTCACGACGTCATAGTCGTCGACGACTTCTCCAACTCGAAGCCCTCGGTGCACGGTCGCCTGGAGGCGCTCGCGGGCCGTGCGATCCCGTTCCACGCGTTCAACCTGACCGACGCCGACAAGACCGAGCGGCTGTTCGCGCACGAGCGGATCGACGCCGTGATCCACTTCGCCGGGTTCAAGGCGGTGGGGGAGTCGGTGGTCAAGCCGCTGGAGTACTACCGCAACAACCTGGATTCCACGTTCGCCCTGGCCACCTCGATGATGAAGTACGGGGTGACCAAGCTGGTGTTCTCGTCGTCGGCCACGGTGTACGGGGAGAAGGCTCCCGTGCCGTACACGGAGGACTACGAGTACCTGTCCTCGTCGTCGCCGTACGGGCAGACCAAGGTGATGATCGAGCGGGTCCTGTCGGACATCGCGCAGATCTCCGAGGGCTGGAAGGTCGCGCTGCTGCGCTACTTCAACCCGGTCGGGGCGCACGAGAGCGGCGACATCGGCGAGGACCCGCAGGGCATCCCGAACAACCTGATGCCGTTCATCGCGCAGGTCGCCGTAGGGCGCCGCGACAAGCTCACCGTGTTCGGGAACGACTACCCGACCGCCGACGGCACCGCCGAGCGCGACTACCTGCACGTGACCGACCTCGCCGCCGGGCACGTCGCGGCGCTCGAGCACCTGGACGCCATGTCCGAGCCGGCGCGTGCGTTCAACCTCGGCACCGGTACCGGGACCTCGGTGCTGGAGCTGCTCAAGGCCTTCGAGCGGGCGGTCGGCCGCGAGCTGCCGTACGAGATCGGCCCGCGGCGGGCCGGGGACCTGCCCGCGTTCTGGGCCGACCCGACGCGCGCCAACACCGAGCTCGGCTGGCGCGCGACCAAGACGATCGACGACATGTGCGCCGACACCTGGCGTTGGCAGTCCCAGAACCCGAAGGGCTTCCCGGAGGGCTGACCTCAGATCACCGGGTTGCCGATGGGCGGCGTCTCCAGCCGGTCGAAGTCGAGCTGGGGCACGTCGTCCTCGGCATCCGGGCCACGCGCGGGCCGGGTGGCTGGCCGCGGGTCCGGCATCAGGATGGGCCGTAGCTCCGGCCCGGTGGCGCCCCTGGAGTCGTGCCGGGGAGCGGCCTCGGGCGCCGGTTCCTCGCGCACAGTCAGGCGCATCGTCCGGTCCACCGGCTCGGCGTGCGCCTCCTCGAAGGCCCGCACGATCGACCAGGGCAGCCGGATGTAGCCCTCGACGTCGAACCCGTTGGCGATGGCCCAGGCGCGCATCTGCGCCGGGGTCGCCTTGCGGCGGCCGTCGGTCGGCTTCTTGCTCCCCGAGTCGTCGACCAGCTTGGGGAACTCGACCGGCGTCGCCTCGACGATCGGCTCGATCACGGCGTCCCGCGGGCAGCCGAGGGTGTCCGCCACGCGCCACAGCTCCTGGCGTGCTTCCAGGTGGTAGCGGTCGGCCTCGATCGCCTGGTGCACGAGCGCGTCGAGGAACTGACCGCGGATGGTGGCCGCGGCCTCGGGGGTGAGCCGGTAGAGCGGCTCGACCTCGGCCAGCCCGGCGGCCGTCTCGGGCGTCAGCCGGCCGTCGTGGAGCGTCTCCGCGATGAGGGTCAGGTAGCCGTGGGTGCGCACGTCCGCGACGGCGGACACCGCGTCGGCCAGCGGCTGCCCGGCGAGTGTCGTCAGGATCCCGGGGCCGCGGCGGCCGGGCCACGGGCGCGGGGCGTCGGGTGTCCGGCTCGGCCCCGCGGGCCACGGGTAGACCCACGCGCGGAGTGTGACCTGCAGGAGCTCCGGCAGGTCGGGGACCCCGTTCGCGCTTTCCACGAACCGGGCCAGCAGGCCGGCCACGGCACGTGCCTCGCCCAGGGGGCTGGAGCTCAGCTGGCCGCCCTCGAACGGCACACCGGCGGCGGTGCAGCAGTCCGACAGGCGGCGGTGCACCAGGCCGGGCAGGTAGTGGTAGCTCGCGTCGCTGATCGTCAGCTGGGCGAGCGTGGGCAGCTCCCAGCCCAGGTGGGACAGCTCCGCCCGCAGCACTTCGATGCCGAGTCGGCCGTTGTGCGTGACGATCGCCATCTGCGACAGCCGCTCACGGAGGGTGGAGGCGACGTCCGCCAGCGCGATCCATGCGCCGTCGGGATGCAGGACCGCCGACCACTCGTCGACGACGCCCCCTCGCTCGTCGATGCGTACGACGGCTATCTCCCGTAGGCGCGCACCAGCCAGCTGGATTCCGGTGACCCGGGTCGACACTGCTGCGTACGCGGGCTTGCCCACGCGTTCGTCCCTCGCCATGCGCGTCCTTTCTCGACAGCCGTGCCGCCGGTGGCGCTACGACGCGCCACAGCGTGCCATCGGCGCGAGAGTCCTGAAAGTGGAGATCGTACGAATATGTCGGTTTCTGTGAAAATCACTACCAAAGATAGCGGACCGCCCCCCGATTATTAACACTTGTGCAGGGTGTTTGGCCACTGTCTGGGGTAGGTCAAAAGAGGAGGTCACGGTGCTGTCGAAGCTCTCGATCATGGACTGGCGCGCCATCGCGGCGCTTGCGTTCGCTCTTCCGTACGTCGCGCTGGTCCTCTCCGGGGAACGGTTCGGGTGGCTTCAACCGTCGGCATCCGACGCTCTGACCAGCCCAATCACCATTGTGACACTCGGCTGCCTGCTTGCGGGAGCCGGCCTCGCGCTTGCCCCCGTGCTGCAGGGCGGGACCTACCCGATCCTGAACATCCTCGTCGGTGGAGCCATGCTGATCGGCTTCGCCTGGGCCGTGCTCGTGCTCGCTCAGGCCAAGTACGGGTGCGACCCGCTGAACGTCTTGCCCGGCTGCGGGTGATCTTTAGAAAGTTAGGACCCTGACGGTATCGCTGGTGATTTCCCGTGCCGTCACGGCGCGGTCGCGACACAATGCGAGCGTGTTCCAGCGCCCCGCCAACCATCGCGTCTCGAGCCGCGAGCTCGTCGCGCTCGGCACCGCCAGCCAGGTGCCCACGAGGACCCGCAACCACAACGGCTACGTGCTGTTCTGGGACGACGAGGTCATCCTGTTCGACCCGGGCGAGGGGTCCCAGCGCCAGATGCTGTACGCGGGGATCTCCGCGACGGCCCTGACCCGGATCGCGATCACGCACCTGCACGGTGACCACAGCCTGGGCCTGGCCGGCGTCGTGCAGCGCATCAGCCTCGACGCCGTGCCGCAGACGGTTCCGGTGACGTTCCCGGCGTCGGGCCGCCGATGGATCGAGGCGCTCTGTGACGCCACCGCGTACTACCACCAGGAGCGCCTCGCGCTGCAGGGGCTGTCCCGCGACGGCGTCGTGCCACGCGTGCCCGGCGAGCTGCACGGCACGACGACGCTGCGGGCCGCCCGGCTGGACCACTCGCTGGAGGCCTACGGGTACCGGCTCGACGAGCCGGACGGTCGCCGCATGGACCCGGACCGGCTGGCCGCCGCAGGCGTCTCCGGGCCCGACGTCGGCCGGCTCGCCCGGGAGGGAACGCTCCGGACCCGGTACGGGACGGTGCGGCTCGAGGACGTCAGCGAGCCACGCCCTGGGCAGTCGTTCGCGTTCGTGATGGACACCAGGATGTGTGACGCCGTGTGGAGCCTCGCCGACGGCGTCGACCTGCTCGTCATCGAGTCCACGTTCCTGGACCGCGACCGCGACCTCGCGCGGGACCACGGGCACCTGACCGCACTGCAGGCGGCGACCGTGGCCGCGCGGTGCGGAGTGCGCAGCCTCGTGCTGACCCACTTCTCGCAGCGGTACACCGACCCGACGGAGTTCGAGAAGGAGGCCCGCACCGTGTTCGACGGCGAGCTCACGGTGGCGGCCGACCTGGACCGGGTGCCGGTGCCGCGGCGAAGGTGAGGTCCCGGGATGCGCGGAACGGTGCCACTGATGGTGTGAGTGGTCTAGGCTGGTACACGAAAGCCGGGGCAGGTCTCCCGGTTAAAGTTCGGCCGCGGCCCTTTCAGTTTTCACTGAGGGGGCCGTCAGGCATTTCTGGGGCAGGTTCGGGCATCTCCGCGATGACCGTCGACACCACCTGGTGGGACACCAACCACTGCTCGGCCGCCGGTTCGATCTCCCGCAGCCCTTGACCTTGCCCCAGGGGGAAGCGCCAACCTCCTGCACACCGGCGACAGTCGCCGGAGACGAGGATGGTCACGTGGAGCACCTGAGCATCGGTGAGTTCGCCCGAGCGTCCGGCCTGACGCCGAAGGCGTTGCGCCTGTACGACGATCTCGGGCTGCTTCGCCCCGACCGGGTGGACCCGTTCACCGGGTATCGCTGGTACGTGTCCGCCCAGCTCGACCGGGCACGCCTGGTGGCACAGTTGCGCCTCATCGGCATGCCTCTGGCGCGCATCCGCGAGGTCGCGTCGGCGCCGTCGGGCATGGCGGCTGACGCCGTGCAGGCGTACTGGCGCCAGGTCGAGGCCGACACGGCCTCACGCCGCGCGATCGTGTCCGAGCTCCTCGTCCGGCTCCGTACGAAGGAGAGCACCATGGAACGCACCGGAACCACCCTGGCCGCGAGCGCCGCCGCGCGCATGGGCATCGGCGGGAGGTCGTCGATGAACGACGCCTGTCTCGTCCGGCCGGGGCTGATCGCCGTCGCTGACGGCTTCGGGGACGACCAGGTTGCATCGATCGCGCTGCACACGTTCGCCCAGGGCGTGTCCGGCGCAGGGGTGTCTGACGCAGGGCTGGCGGTCGCCGTCGAACAGGCTGCGGAGGCTGCCCGCGTGCGGGCCGAGCGGGCCGACCATGCCGGCACGACCCTGACGGCCGTCCTGCTCGACGGCGACCAGGGGCGGGTCGTGCACATCGGTGACACGCGGGCGTGGCTCGTGCGGGACGGCGGGGCCGAACCCCTCACCCGGGACCACACGGTGGCCGCGGCGCTGGTCGAGGAGGGGCGGCTCACCGAGGACGAGGCCCGGTCGCACCCTGACCGTGCGCTGCTCAACCGGGCGTTCGGTGGTGCGCCGGAGTGGGCCGAGCCTGACGTGTTCGTGGTCGACCTGCTTCCGGGGGACCGGCTCGTCCTGACTGCCGACGGCGTCCACGCCGTCCTCGAGCCCGAGCACCTTGCCCGGCTCCTGACCCATCCGGGCGAGCCGGACGACGTCACGCAGCAGGTGGCTGACGCTGTCGAGGCGGCCGGTGCGCCCGACAACTACCTGGTCGTGGTGGCGGACCTCGACGCGGCCGCGTCGGCGGCCTGACGGGTCAACGCCGTCCAAACGCCGTCCAAACGCACCGGCTCTCGGCGTCCAGGGGCAGTTCTCCCCGTTGACCTGCTCCTGGACCCGAACCACGATGCCGCCCATGAGCAACGTGGTGAACCTCCAGACCTGGGACGGAGCCGTCAACCTCCGCGATCTCGGTGGTCTCCCGCTCGACGACGGCGAAAGCACTGCGCCCGGGCGCGTCTGGCGCTCCGGGGCGCCCGAGCCGATCACTCCCACCGGCTGGGCGGAGGCGCTCGACGACGGGCTCACCGCCGTCGTCGACCTGCGCAACCCCGCCGAGATCAAGCAGGCCCGCGACCTCATGCCCGACGCCGCACGCCCTCGCGAGCTCGTCACCCGCAACACCCCTACCGAGGATCCGGGCGACCCCCACTTCCTGGAGACCTGCGGGCCCTGGCTCGACCATCCGCGTTCCTACGCGCCCAACACCGCGATGTACCCGCACCTGTTCGCCGGGGTCTTCCGGGCGATCGCCGACGCTCCCGGCCCCGTGCTGGTGCACTGTGCCGCCGGCCGGGACCGCACGGGAATGATCACCGCGATGCTGCTGTCCCTGACCGGTGTCGAGCACCAGGCGATCGCCGACGACTACGAGCGTGCCTTTCGCGGGACCACGCACCGGGGCGGCGGCGTCTCCTACGACGTCGAGCGGGGCGCCTGGGTCCAGCACCGGGGCGAGACCTGGACGGCCCAGCAGCTGGAGGAGCGCGTCGGCGAGCGCCGCGCGGCCCTCCTGGCGTGGCTCGTGGACCTGGACCCGGCCGCCTACCTCCGGTACGTCGGGCTCGACGAGCCGCGCATCAAGGGCCTGCGGGCGCTCCTTCGGTAGCTGAGCGCCGGAGCTGGCGTCCGGCCTACCGCTCGGCCTACCGCTCGGCGGGCCGCGGTTCCGGTAGCTCCAGGGTCATGAACACGCTGTGCGGGTCCGCCGTGTAGTCCCCGAACGGACCGCACACGACGAACCCGTGCTGTGCGTACAGGCGGCGCGCCGGCACGAAGTAGTCCTGCGCCCCCGTCTCCAGGCTCACCCGCGAGTACGCGCGCCGCCTGGCCTCGGCCAGGACCGTCTCCAGAACGGCCGACGCCACGCCCCGGCCGCGGGCGTCGGCGGCGGTGCGCATGGACTTGATCTCGCCCTGGCGTGTCTCGGCCGGCAGGGGAAGCTCGCTCAGCGCGCCGCACCCGAGCAGCGTGCCGTCGTCGTCGCGCGCGGTCCAGAAGGTGATGGACGGCGCGAGCAGCGCCGAGTGGTCGAGTGCGTGCACGCTCTCGGGCGGGGACGTGGCGAACATGTCGGTCAGGTGCTCGTCGAGGAGCCGGCGGACGTCGTCACGAGAGGGGGAGTCGGGGGCGATGTTCACGGCACCATCCTCTGCGGGCGGGAGGGCCGCACCGTCCGCATCGCGGGCCCATGTGGCGCACGTCACGCTGCAGGGGTAGGAATCTCCTCGTGCGCGGACCGCCGCGCGCTGCAGACCGGCCCGGTACGGACCGGAAACCGAGGAGAGCCACGATGTCGTTGCCCAGCCCGAGCTACACCATCACCCTGCGCGTGGAGGTGGCCGCGTCGCAGCGCGCCACGAGCACGGTGGTAGCCGCGGTAGCCGACGCCGGAGCTGCGGTCATGGGGGTGGACATCGCGCACTCGACGTCGCACGGCCTGGTCGTGGACGTCACGTGCGACACGATCGATGCGGAGCACGGCGAGCGGGTCGTGGCGGCGGTGAACGCGCTCGAGGGTGCGGAGGTGCTCAAGTCGAGCGACTCGACGTTCCTGATGCACCTGGGCGGCAAGATCGAGGTCACGAACAAGGTGCCGCTCAAGACGCGCCGTGACCTGTCGCGTGCGTACACGCCGGGTGTGGCGCGGGTGTGCCTGGCCATCGCGGAGCACCCCGAGGACGCCCGCCGGCTGACGATCAAGCGCAACACCGTCGCCGTGGTCACGGACGGCACCGCGGTGCTCGGCCTGGGCGACATCGGCCCGGCAGCGGCGCTGCCGGTGATGGAGGGCAAGGCGGCGCTGTTCAAGGAGTTCGGCGGGGTCGACGCGTGGCCGGTGTGCCTCGACACCAAGGACACCGAGGAGATCATCCGCATCGTCAAGGCGATCGCACCCGTGTACGGGGGTGTGAACCTGGAGGACATCGCGGCGCCGCGCTGCTTCGAGATCGAGGCGCGGCTGCGCGAGGAGCTGGACATCCCCGTCTTCCACGACGACCAGCACGGCACGGCGATCGTGGTGCTGGCGGCGCTGGTCAACGCCCTCAAGGTGGTCGACAAGAAGCTCGAGGACGTGCGGATCGTCGTGTCCGGCGTCGGCGCGGCGGGCAACGCGATCATCCGGCTGCTCAAGGCGCAGGGCGCGCGGCACATCGTGGCGTTCGGGCGCGACGGCGCCCTGCACCCCGGGGTGGTCACCGACGACCCGCACCGGCGCTGGATCGTGGACAACACGAACGTGGACGGGTTCGCCGGCACGCTGCAGGAGGGTCTCAAGGGCGCCGACGTGTTCGTCGGGGTCTCGGCGGGCGGCATCCTGTCGGGCGCGGACGTGGCGCAGATGGCCGCCGACGCCGTCGTGTTCGCCCTGGCCAACCCGACGCCGGAGGTGGACCCGCTGGAGGCCGCCGAGACGGCGGCAGTGGTGGCCACCGGGCGCAGCGACTACCCGAACCAGATCAACAACGTGCTGGCCTTCCCCGGCCTGTTCCGGGGTCTGCTCGACACGGGCGCCACGGACATCACCACGGAGCTGCTGCGGGTGGCCGCCGTGGCGATCGCGGAGGTCGTCGGCCCGGACGAGCTGAACAGCGCCTACATCATCCCGGGCGTGTTCGACCACCGGGTCGCCGAGGCCGTCGCAGACGCGGTGCGCAAGCAGGCGTGAGGCCGCGGCCCCCGGCCGCACGCTTCCCACCAGGCGATTCGTCATCGCCTCGACAGGCCTCTTGACCGGTACAGAAAATAGTGGTTACTGTACCGGTCAAGAAGCCTATGGGGAGGTGGCTACGATGCACGAGTACTCCGGCGGGAACCTTGCGCTACGGCGCGCGATCGCCCAGATGAACAGCGCTCGCCCGCACGCTCCGGTCGTGGACGATCCACCCGGCCGGCGTCGGCCACGCCGCAGTGCGGCCCGCTCGCACCTCTGGTCGCGAGCGGCGCTCGCGGCGGCGCTGCGCGCGGTGGCGGCGCGGCTCGACCCGCCGTGCGCGACGCCGCAGACCGTGCCGCGCACAGCGGCGCGTGCCGGCGGAGGAGCGGCTTGAGCGATACTGGCCTGGATATGGCCAAGGTGACACTGCAGTCCGTCGCGGACGAGGTAGGCGTGAGCCGGATGACGGTCTCGAACGCCTTCTCGCGCCCCGACCAGCTGTCCAAGGACCTGCGGGAACGGATTCTCGCGACCGCGGAGAAGCTCGGGTACAGCGGGCCCGATCCGGCCGCCCGGGCACTGGCCCGGGGCCGCACGGGTTCCGTCGGGCTCCTGCTGAACGGCCCGCTCAGCGAGGCGTTCGAGGACGACGTGTCGGCGGAGTTCGTGGCCGCCGTCGCCGACGAGCTGACCCGCCGCGGGCTGGCGCTGACCGTCCTGACCCCGCCGCAGGGTGACGGGTTCCTGCCGGCGCGCGACGTCGCGGTCGACGGCGCCCTGGTCTACACCTGCGACCCGGCCTCGGCGGGGGTCGCGTGGCTGGAGCGGCGCAAGCTGCCCGTCGTCGCCGTCGACCAGGACCTGGGCCGGAGCGTCACGACCATCGGTGTCAACGACCGCGGCGGCGCCCGGGTCGGGGCGCAGCATCTGCTCGATCTCGGCCACCGCCGGATCGGGGTTCTCGCCCTGACCGAGCAGTTCGCCCTCGACCCGCCCAACCGGGACCGCCTGCTCGGGTGGCGGGAGACCCTCGCGGAGCATGGTGTGGAGCCGGTGGTCGCGCGGACGCCGCTCCTGCCGCGGTCGGCGGCCCTCGCCGCGGCCACGGAGCTGCTGGAGTCGTCCGACGTCACGGCGGTGCTGTGCTTCGACGACGTGTTCGCCCGTGCCGTGATCACGGCGGCGACGGCGTTGGGGCGGTCGGTGCCGGGGGACCTGTCGGTCGTCGGCTACGACGACAGCCGGGTTGCGACGGCAGGCGTTCCCGCGCTGACCACCGTGCGGCAGGACGTCACGACCAAGGGGCACCTGGCCGCGGGGGCTCTGGCAGATCTGCTGGCCGGCCGCGCGGCGTCGTCGCACACGCTGCCGACCGAGCTGGTCGTCAGGGACAGCACCGGGCCCGTGCCGGCGCCCTGACGGTCGAGCGGTACGGCCGAGCTGGCCGGACGAGTCAGCCCATGCTGCCGATCGTCGAGTTCACGATGCCGCTGACCACCGCGGCGGTGCCGAGGACGAGGACGAGCAGTGCGCCGGTGGAGGCCACCAGGGGGATCCACCAGCGGACGGGCTCGGGCTGTGCGGAGCCGTCGAAGGGGCGGTGGGGTCGAGGGTTGGTGCGGTCGAGGAAGGCGTCGTTGTTGCTCACACTGATAGAGACGCTCGGGATACCGGAAACGATGCCCACGCGCCGATAACGGTTCGGGAACGGTCCGACGTCGCGGGACGGGCACAGTCCCCGGGGGAGTTGAGGTCAGCGTGAAGAACATCGGGTTCCTGTCCTTCGGTCACTGGACGCCGCATCCGCAGTCGGGCACCCGCTCGGCGTCGGACGCGCTGCTGCAGTCGATCGACCTGGCCGTGGCCGCCGAGGAGCTGGGTGCCGACGGCGCCTACTTCCGCGTGCACCACTTCGCGCGGCAGCTCGCCTCGCCGTTCCCGCTGCTGGCGGCGATCGGGGCGCGCACGAGCCGCATCGAGATCGGCACGGGCGTGATCGACATGCGCTACGAGAACCCGCTGTACATGGCGGAGGACGCCGGTTCGGCGGACCTGATCTCCGGCGGGCGGCTGCAGCTCGGCATCAGCCGTGGATCACCCGAGCAGGTCATCGAGGGCTACCGGCACTTCGGGTACGAGCCGGCGCCGAAGGACGCCGGCGGTGCGGACCTGGCCCGGGAGCACACCGCCCGGTTCCTGGAGCTGCTCGACGGCGAGGGCTTCGCCGAGCCGAACCCGCGCCCCATGTTCCCCAACCCGCCGGGGTTGCTGCGCGTCGAGCCGCACTCCGACGGGCTGCGGCGGCGCATCTGGTGGGGCGCCGGCTCCCGTGCGACGGCCGAGTGGACGGCGGCCCAGGGCATGAACCTCATGTCGTCCACGCTGCTCACCGAGGACACCGGCGTGCCGTTCCACCGGCTGCAGGCCGAGCAGATCCAGCGGTTCCGCGACGCCTGGGCGGAGGCGGGACACGAGCACGAGCCGCGCGTGTCCGTCAGCCGCAGCATCTTCCCGATCACCGACCAGCGTGACCGGCAGTACTTCGGCATGGAGGTCTACAGCGAGGACCAGGTGGGCCACCTCGACACCGGGCCCGCCCGGTTCGGCAAGACGTACGCGGGCGAGCCCGACGCGCTGGTCGAGGACCTGCGCGAGGACGAGGCGGTCGCGGCGGCCGACACGCTGCTGCTGACGGTGCCCAACCAGCTCGGCGTGGACTACAACGCGCACGTCATCGAGAACATCATCAAGCACGTGGCGCCGGCGCTCGGCTGGCGGTGACCCGGTTGTTGCTCTGACGGGGACGCCGGTGGGCGGGCGATGATCTCACCCGCCCACCGGCTGTCGGGCCGACGACGGCGGTGGGACCCTGCGAACATGACCATCATCAGGACGCCCGAGCCTGCCGAGGCCACCGGTGCCTGGGCCGAGCAGTACGCCGGAGACCTCGAGGCCCTCGGCTACGTGCCGAGCCACACCCGGGTGATGGCCACCAACCCGGAGGCACAGCACGCGTTCGAAGCGTTGACGAAAGCCCTCGTGCCGAGCATCGGGCTGCGCATGTACGAGCTGGTGACGCTCGCCGCGGCCGGCGCGATCGGGTCGCAGGCGTGCCGCCTGGCGCACGGGCGCAAGTCCCGCACGGTGTTCGACGACGCCCAGCTCGAGCGGATCGCCCGGGACTTCCACACCGCTGACCTCACGGAGCTGGAGGTCGCGGCGATGGAGGTCGCCGAGCGCATCAGCCGCGACTCGTCGGCGATGACCCGGGAGGACACCCTGCGCCTGCGCGAGCTCGGGCTCACCGACCGGCAGATAGTCGACGTCGTGCTGGCGGCCGCGGCCCGGAACTACTTCAGCCGGGCCCTGCACGCGCTCGCCGTCCCTCCGGACGTACCACCCGACCTGCCGGACACCCTGCGGGAAGCCCTTGTGGGCGGGCCTCTAGGCGGCGCAGGGCGTGCCGGCGCTCCGTGATGCCTCGAGGCCCGTCTCGGGCCGGCTCGCCGCCAGGACTACCGATCGGCGCCTTGCCAGGTCACGGACCTGCTGGAACGCATCGCAACGAGGCATCAGGTACACGCTCGACCACGGGCCGCGCGGGTCGCCGTCGGACGCCGCGAGCATCGAGCGCTGCGACGTCCACCGTTCCCAGTGCCGCACGAACTCGTCCGGCTGCACGACGCGGCCCCGGTCCAGCTGCCCGTCGAGCGCCTCCGCCAGCGACACGTCGACCGCCACCAGCACGGGGTCCCAGCCCCGCAACCGCGCCAGCAGGCCCAGGGTCTCCCGACGGCGCTCGCGGGTGGCGGTGTCGTGCACCAGGAGCGGGGCGCCGGAGCGCGGGCCGCGCAGCACGTTCACCATGGTCGCGGCGGCGTGCAGGGTGTGCGCCGCCCAGCGGTAGGTGCCGTACGGCACCCAGGAGGGCAGGCGTGCGGCGATCCGGCGACGGTGCAGGTCGGGGTCGAGCACGACGGCGCGGGGGACGTCGTCGGCGACGCGGGCCAGGAGGGTGCTCTTGCCGGCTCCCGGCACGCCCCCCACGACGATCATCAGCGGGCCGGGAGCAGCGGCGGGGGAGTCGGGGACTGGGCGCAGGCGGGGGAGTAGGGCGGGTGTTGTCACGTGGTCCTCCAGACGTAGGGGGCCGGGTGAGCAGCATCGCGCGGGCCGATCCAGGATCGCCGGGAGCGCCCTGAGAGGGTGCTGGACCGGGTTCACGGACCGGGGTTCACGGGCCAGGGTGTCGGGTGCGCAGGCACACGCCAGGTGTCGGGGAAGCCCTGGGCCACGGACGTCGGACAGATGCTCATTACGCCTGGTAGAACGGTATAAACGCCCACTTTTGTTCCCGATCTGGCGATTCCGGCTACCTCGACTTCTTCAGCCGCCCAGCACGACCACGTGGCAATATCACACAGGTGACCGGCAAACCCGCAGACGCGGAGCACCTGCGCGACCTCGCCCTCCTGCGCCGCGTCCGCGACCGCATGGACCGCGAGTACGACCAGCCCCTGGACGTCGCGGCGCTCGCGGCCGGGGTCCACATGTCAGCCGGGCACCTGTCCCGCCAGTTCAAGGCGGCCTACGGGGAGTCCCCGTACAGCTACCTCATGACCCGGCGCATCGAGCGCGCCATGATGCTGCTGCGCCGCGGCGAGCTCAGCGTCACCGAGGTCTGCTTCGCCGTCGGCTGCTCGTCGCTGGGCACCTTCAGCACCCGCTTCACCGAGCTGGTCGGCGTACCGCCGAGCGTCTACCGCAGCGACCCGCTGCTCGCCGCCGAGTCGATCGACACCGCCGGCCTCCCGGCCTGCATCGCCAAGCAGGTGACCAGACCGGTCAGGAATCGAGAAGCGCGCACCCCCAACCGGGATCTAGCGTGACCGTCATGAGCACAGACACAGCGATCACCATCCAGCAGACCTTCCTCCCGCACACCGACCCGGAGGCCTCGCTCGCCTTCTACCGCGACGCCCTCGGCTTCGACGTCCTCCTGGACGTCGGCAAAGGCACCATGCGGTGGATCACCGTCGGGCCCGACGGCCAGTCCGGCACGTCCATCGTCCTGACGCCACCCGCCGCAGACCCAGGGGTCACCGACGTCGAACGCCAGACCATCGCCGAGATGATGGCCAAGGGCACCTACGCCGCCGTCATCCTGGGCACCAAGGACCTCGACGGCACCTTCGAACGCGTAGCAGCCAGCGGCGCCGAGGTCATGCAGGAACCCATCGACCAGCCCTACGGCTTCCGCGACTGCGCCTTCCGCGACCCCGCGGGCAACACCATCCGCATCAAGCAGCTCTGAGGCCCGACAGCGACCCCCCCTCGCCCGCGTGCCGCGCACCGGGGTGCCCCGCTAGAAGCGGTCCGCACCCAGGTGCAGCACACCCTCCGCCGAGACGACCCCACCGCCGGTCAGCTCCACACCGTCAGGCAGCGCACGCACCCGGATCAGGCTCCGCCGCCCCAACGCCGTACCCTGCTCGACCCGCACCACAGCCCCCGGGCCGACCACACCCTCCGCGACCAGACGCGCCGCCAGCGGCCCCGCCGCCGTGCCCGTCGCCGGATCCTCCGGGATCCCCATGATCGGGTTGAAGAACCGCGCATACGGATCCGCCCCGTCCTCCAGCGCATACACGTAGCACCCCTCCGCACCCACCGCCCGCAGCGCATCCGCCAGCGGCCTCGGCTCCGGCACCACCCGGTCGACCACCGCCCGCGACCGCACCTCCGTCAGCAGATGCCCCGCACCCGTCGAGATCACCAACGGCGAACTCTCGGCAAGGTCCGCCGCCCTGATCCCGAGCGCACCCGCCAGCCCGCCCCGACGACCAGCGGGCAGCACCCCACCCGCAACCGGCGCCAGCTGGGTCATCGTCACCGCGACCCCACCGAACCCCGAGACCCCGCCCAACCCGTACGCCACCCGGACCCGCATCAGGTCAGCACCGATCTCCTGGACGAACGCCTCCCGCCCCACCGGCAGCCGACCAGCACCCGCCAGCCAGATCCACGCACCCACGATGTTGTGCCCCGCCCCACCGACCTCCTCACCGATCGGCGTGAACGACCGGAACCGGACGTCCGCCCGCCCGTCCGACGGCCGCAGCACGAACGTCGTCTCCGACTGGTTGAACTCCCGCGCGATCGCCCGCATCGTCCCGACAGGCAGATCGTCGGCGTCAGGCACCAGAGCCACCGGATTACCGGCCAAAGGCCCCTCCGCAAAGACGTCCACCAGCACAAACGGCACCTTGCTCGCATCATTCACAGCGCAACTGTAAGGGCCCGGGAACAACCGATCAGATATCGAGAAGCGGCGCTCGCGGGTCCCCGCCTAGTGTGGCCGTCATGGACACCCACCCCGCCGACAGCCATGACCTGATCCGGGTCCAGGGCGCTCGCGAGAACAACCTCAAGGACATCAGCCTCGACATCCCGAAGCGTCGGCTGACCGTGTTCACGGGCGTCTCCGGGTCGGGCAAGAGCTCGCTGGTGTTCGCGACGGTCGCCGCCGAGTCGCAGCGGATGATCAACGAGACGTACAGCGCGTTCGTGCAGGGCTTCATGCCGTCCCTGGACCGGCCGGAGGTGGACCAGCTGGACGGGCTGACCACCGCGATCGTCGTCGACCAGGAGCGCCTCGGGTCCAACCCGCGGTCCACCCTCGGCACGGTCACGGACACCAACGCACTGCTGCGCATCCTGTTCAGCCGGCTCGGGCAGCCGCAGGTCGGGCCGCCGATCGCGTTCTCGTTCAACATCCCGGCGCGCAAGGCGAGCGGCGTGATGACGTCGTCCACCGGTGAGAAGACGATAGTGCGGGAGCTGGTCTACCACGGCGGCATGTGTCCGCGGTGCGAGGGGCGCGGGCAGGTCACCGACCTCGACCTGACGCAGTTCTTCGACGACTCGAAGTCGCTGAACGAGGGTGCGATCAAGATCCCGGGCTACACCGCCGACGGGTGGATGGTGGCGACCTACAGCGAGTCGGGCTTCCTGGACCCGGACAAGGCGATCCGCGACTACACCGAGACGGAGCTCGCGGACTTCCTGTACAAGGAGCCCACCAAGATCAAGGCCAAGGGCATCAACCTCACCTACGAGGGCCTGGTCCCCAAGATCCGCAAGTCGATGCTCAGCAAGGACGTCGAGTCCCTGCAGCCGCACATCCGGGCGTTCGTCGAGCAGGCGGTCACGTTCGTGACCTGCCCGGAGTGCGACGGCACTCGCCTGGCAGAGGCGGCGCGGTCGGCCAAGATCGACGGGATCAGCATCGCCGACGCGTGCGCTATGCAGATCAGCGACCTGGCCGTCTGGGTACGCAAGCTCGCCACCACCGACGACGGGGCGTCCGCCGGCCCGCTGCTGGCCGGCCTGCAGCACCAGCTCGACAAGTTCGCCGAGATCGGCCTGGGCTACCTCTCGCTCGATCGCCCATCGGGCACGCTGTCCGGGGGAGAGGCGCAGCGCACCAAGCTGATCCGGCACCTCGGCTCGGCGCTGACCGACGTCACGTACGTCTTCGACGAGCCCACCATCGGGCTGCACCCGCACGACATCCAGCGCATGAACCGCCTGCTGGTCGAGTTGCGGGACAAGGGCAACACCGTGCTCGTCGTCGAGCACAAGCCGGAGGCCATCGCCATCGCCGACCACGTGGTCGACCTCGGGCCCGGCGCGGGCTCCGCGGGCGGGACCATCCAGTTCGAGGGCACGGTCGACGAGCTCCGGGCCAGCGGCACCCTGACCGGCCGCCACCTCGGATACCGCTCGCGGCTCAAGGACTCGGTGCGTCCGGGGTCCGGGGCGCTGGAGATACGCGGGGCGAGCACGCACAACCTGCGCGACGTCGACGTCGACGTGCCGCTCGGTGTCCTGACCGTCATCACCGGGGTGGCCGGGTCGGGCAAGAGCTCCCTGATCCACGGGTCGCTCCCGGGCGGCGCCGGCGTCGTCACCGTCGACCAGGGCGCGATCAAGGGGTCGCGCCGGTCCAACCCCGCCACGTACACCGGCCTGCTGGACCCGATCCGCAAGGCGTTCGCCAAGGCCAACGGCGTCAAGCCCGCGCTGTTCAGCGCCAACTCGGAGGGCGCCTGCCCCACGTGCAAGGGGGCCGGCGTCATCTACACCGAGCTCGGCTTCATGGACACCGTTGCCACCACCTGCGAGGACTGCGGCGGCAAGAGGTTCGACGCCTCGGCCCTGGTCTACACGCTCGGCGGCGGCGAGAGCGGTGGCGGCAAGGACATCAGCGAGGTGCTCGCGATGCCGGTGGCCGAGGCCGTGGCGTTCTTCGCCAAGGACGGCCCCGCTCCGGTCCCGGCCGCGCACAAGATCCTCGAGCGGCTGTCCGACGTCGGACTCGGCTACCTCGGCATCGGCCAGCCGCTGACCACGCTGTCCGGGGGAGAGCGGCAGCGCCTCAAGCTGGCCGTCGAGATGGCCCGCGAGGGCGGGGTCTACGTGCTCGACGAGCCCACCACGGGCCTGCACCTGGCCGACGTCGAGAACCTGCTCGCGCTGCTCGACCGGCTCGTCGAATCGGGCAAATCAGTCATCGTTATCGAGCACCACCAGGCGGTCATGGCGCATGCGGACTGGCTCATCGACCTCGGTCCGGGCGCGGGGAACGACGGCGGCCGGGTCGTCTTCGAGGGCACGCCCGCCGATCTCGTGGCCCAGGCCCGGGCGGGGAAGGCGACGCTGACGGGGGAGCACCTGGCGCAGTACGTGGGGGACTAGGGGCTGACGTATCAGCTCCCGGCCCGCACCAGTCCCGACTCGTAGGCGCAGACCACCATCTGCGTCCGGTCACGCAGGTCGAGCTTGTTCAGGATGCGCGAGACGTGCGTCTTGACCGTCTGCTCGGCCAGGACCAGCTCGGTGGCGATCTCCGCGTTCGACTGCCCGGCGGCGACCAGCTTCATGACGTCGAGCTCGCGGTCGGTCAGCGCGGACAGCGTGGCGTTCGGCGACCCCGGCAGGGTCGGGCGCGCCGCGTAGTCGGCGATGAGCGCCCGCGTGACCTTCGGGGACAGGAGGGCCTCGCCTGCGGCCACCACGCGGACCGCGTGGGTGAGCTCCTCGGGAGGGGAGTCCTTCAGCAGGAACCCGCTCGCGCCGGCGCGCAGAGCCGAGAACACGTACTCGTCGGCGTCGAACGTGGTCAGCATGATCACCTTCGGCGGAGTGCCGGGCATACCGATGATCGTGCGGGTCGCGTCCAGCCCGTTGACCTTCGGCATCCGGATGTCCATCAGCACGACGTCGGGCTGCGTGCGCCGCACGACGTCGGAGATCCCCGCGCCGTCGTCGGCCGTGCCGACCACCGTGATCCCCTCGTGCGCGTCCAGGAGCGCCGCGAAGCCCGCACGGATCATCGACTGGTCGTCGACGATGAGCACCCGGATCGCGTGCTCGGCGGTGTCGGGGGCTGGCGGCATGAGAACAAACTAGCCGAAGGCACCAGCAGACGAAGCCCGGAAGTATGACGCCGGTTCCCTCTTCCGGGTGACGCGGCGGACCTACCTGACGGCATAACCTGCTAGTGATGGACTACCCACGTGATGCGCCGCACGTAGCCGGGCCGCTCGCGGCCGCACCCAGCCCCGGCACGCGGTTCTGGCGGCTGCGCTCCCTGACCCGGCTGGACCTCACCGCGGTCTCGATCGCCCGGCGCGAGGTCGTATGGATGTGGACGGTGGTCTCGATCGCCGCGGTGGCGCTCGTCGCCATCGGGTGGCCGCTGACCGCGTCCGGGTACGGCACCCACCCCGCAGCCGCCATGGCCTTCACGCTCGTGCACTGCGCCGCGCCCATCCTCGCCGTGCGATGGCCGTGGGCCGGGCTCGGCGCATCCGTCCCGGCAGCCCTGGCCCTGATGGTGGTGACAGCCGACGCGACACCCGTGTGGCCATGGCCGTGGCCGGTCACGGTGCTGCTCGCGCACTGCCTGACGGTCTTCGTCCTCGCCCTGCGGCACCCGTGGTACTGGGCTGCCTCGCTCTGGTCGGCGGGGGCGATGCTGACGGTCCTCGCCCCTGCGGCCATCGTCGACGACGCGGGCGAGGCCGCCGTCGCCAACGGCGTCGTGCTGGTCTCCCTGAGCGGCGGCATCGCCCTGGTCGGCGTGCTCGTCCGGCTGTGGATCCTGAGCATGATCCGCATGGAGCAGGCCGAACGGCTCAGCGCCGCCGAGGCCGGCCGCCGCCGCGAGCTCGAGGAACGCAACCGGATCGCCCGGGAGCTGCACGACGTCGTCGCACACAGCATGTCGGTCATCACCGTCCAGGCCTCCACCGCGCGCTACCGCCAGCCCGGCCTCGACGAGGCAGCACAGCAGGAGTTCGAGGAGATCGCGGCCTCCTCACGACGCGCCCTGGGGGAGATGCGCGGGCTGCTCGGCATCCTGCGCGGCCAGGACACCGCACCCACCGCGCCACTGCCTGGCCTGCCCGACGTCGCCGGGCTCATCGACTCCACCCGAGCCTCCGGCGTCGAGATCACCTACGCCGGCACCGACGCCGTGGTACCCGACGCCGTCGGGCTCACCGGCTTCCGCGTCGTCCAGGAGGCACTGAGCAACGCCCTGCGGCACGCCCCCGGGTCCTCGATCGCCGTCACCGTCGCGATCACCGACGACGGGCACGACCTACGGGTCCGCGTCACCAACTCGGCCCCCGCGCGCAGCGACGAGCCCACGCCAGGCGCGCAGCTCGGCCTGGCCGGCATCCGCGAACGCGCCGCCGCCTTCGGCGGGAAGGTCGCTGCCGGCCCGACGCCGGACGGCGGCTTCCAGCTCACCGCGACCCTGCCCGTCGTCGTCCTCGACGACGACCCACTACTCACGTAGGGGGTCAGGTTGGCTCCTGCGGGGGACGCGAAGGGGGCAAACCACTTTCTACCTTGACCCTATGACGACGACCGACGCACCGCCACGCCCGGCCCGCCAGTCCCGCCCGGCCCGCAACAAGCAGACGAACGACTACTTCGACCTCGCGGAACGCGCCACCGCCGCAGGCCTGATGGAGCGACGCGTCGGCTGGTACGCCGGCCGCACCGCCGCGATCGCGGCGGGCCTGGCGCTCGCTTTCTGGCTGCTGTTCACGCTGGGCGACACGTGGTGGCAGCTCGCCGTGGCCGTCCTGTTCGGCGTCGTGTTCACCCAGGGCGCGTTCCTGGGCCACGACGCCGGGCACCTCCAGATCTTCCGCTCCGGACGCCGCAACGAGTGGTTCGCACGGATCATCGCCAACCTCGTGGTCGGGCTCAGCCACGGCTGGTGGGCCCGCAAGCACAACAAGCACCACGCGAACCCCAACGTGATCGGCAAGGACGGCGACATCGACACCGGTCCGCTCGTGTTCGTGCCGGGCGAGGAGGTCGGGCGTACCGGGTTCATGGGCTGGGTCACCCGCCGCCAGGGCTGGCTGTTCTTCCCGATCCTTACGCTGTTCGGCCCGGTGCTTCACGCCAACGCCGTCCAGACCCTGGCCACGACACCCGCGATCAAGCACCGGGCCGCGGAGGGCTGGCTCCTGGGCATCCGGCTCGTCGGTTTCCCGACCCTCGTCGTGCTCACGCTCGGGCCCGCCCTCGGCGTCGCGTTCATGGCCGTGCAGCTCGCCGTGTTCGGTCTGTACATGGGTGCGACCTTCGCGCCGAACCACAAGGGGATGCCGCTGCTCCCCAAGGACCTCAAGATCGACTTCCTGCGCCGCCAGGTGCTCACGTCGCGCAACATCCGGGGCGGCTGGTTCGTCGACGTGGCCATGGGCGGCCTCAACTACCAGATCGAGCACCACGTCTTCCCGCGGATGCCCAGCGTCAACCTGCGGCACGCGCGCCCGCTCGTGCAGGCGTTCTGCGCCGAGCGTGACATCCCGTACACCGAGACCGGGCTGTTCGAGTCGTACGGGATCATCGTCAGCTATCTGAACCGTGTCGGGCTCGGCCACGCCGACCCGATGGACTGCCCGGTCGCCGCGCAGTACCGGTAGCGGGACGGGGCCTGGCGGCGGGGCCTACCTCGGCCGTCAGGTCCCGTCCGCCGCCCGCAGCGCCAGGCTCGCCAGGCCGGCCGCGTCCTCGTCGGGTTACCTGAGCGCCGACACGCCCGTTCCCGGGACGATCCCGTCGAGCGTCGCGAGCTGGTCCTCGCTCAGCCGGAGGGCGCCGGCGGCGACGTTCTCCTCCAGGTGCGCCGTGCTGCCGGTCCCGGGGATCGCGAGGACGTGCGGGCCCCGGTGCAGGGTCCAGGCCAGGCGGACCTGTGCCGGGGTGGCGCCCTGGGCCTCGGCGATCGCGGCGACCTCTGCCTGGCCGGTCTTGTCGGCACCGCCCGCCGGAGAGGCGCCCTCGACTGCCGCTCCGACGGAGAAGAACGGCACGAACGCGATGCCGTGCTCGCCGCACAGCGTGACCAGGGCGTCGTCCTCGCGGCTGGTCAGGCCGTACTGGTTCTGCACGCACACCACCGGCGCGATGCTCATCGCCTCGGTCAGCTGCTCGGGAAGGATGTTCGAGATCCCGAGGTGCCGGATCAGGCCGGCCTCACGAAGCTCCGCGAGGGCGCCGAAGTGCTCGGCCACCGACTCGGGCTCTCGTCCCTGGCCCGCCATGGTCGTGCCCCAGCGCAGGTTGACGACGTCGAGGTGGTCGCGGCCGAGCTGGCGGATGTTCTCCTCGACCTGGCCGCGGAGCTGGTCGGGGCGCGCCATCGGCTCGAACCCGCCGTCGCGCGAACGGCCCGGGCCGACCTTCGTGGTGATCACCAGGTCGTCGGGGTAGGGCTGGAGGGCCGTGCTGATCAGCTCGTTGGCCGAGCGGAGCGGGACGAAGTAGAAGGCTGCGGTGTCGATGTGGTTCACGCCGAGCTCGACGGCGCGCCGCAGGACGGCGATCGAGGCGTCCCGGCTGCGGGGCGCCTTGTCCCAGGGCATGCCCATGAGCCGCATCGCACCTAGGCCGATGCGGTTGATCGTGCGGTCGCCGAGCTGCCACGTTCCGGCGTCGGCGGCGTTCGGGGTGGTTGTGGTGGTGTCAGTGGTCATGCGGCCAGCCTTGCTCCACGGGGGCCCGATTCCACGACGATGGCAACTTGTTGCCGAGCCTGGCGCGGGGGAGTGGCGCCGGGGATGATCGAAGCCATGCAGACAGGCGAGGCCGTCACCATCGTGCGCGGCGAACAGGAGCTGATGGAACGGACGGCGCACCTGTTCACGTCCGCGACAGACGTCGCCTGCGCCGCCAACGACCTCTCCACCTGGGCGAGGACGCAAGCGTCGGGGGAGCTCGCCGAGATGATCCGGACGCGTCACCCGAGTGACATACGGATCCGCAAGGTCTACCGGTCCGCGCTGCTGCTGGACCCGGTGGCGGCGCAGAGGCTGGCGCGGGACCGGGACCGGCACGGTGCGCAGATCCGCATCACGAGCGAGGAGATCAACGAGACGATCATCCTCGACCGCCGGCTGGTGATCCTGGCCGGCGACGTCAGCGCCGGCCGGCGCAGCTACAGCGTGATCACCCAGCGCGAGGCGGTGCAGGGCGTCACCTCCCTGTTCGACGCGGCCTGGCGGTCGGCCATCGACCTCGCCGTCTACGACACGCGGATCGCCGAGATCCGGCAGCTCGCGCCCCAGGTGCTGGACCTGCTCAGCCAGGGGGTCAAGGACGAGGCGGCGGCCCGGACGCTGGGCCTCGGTGTGCGCACCTACCGGCGCCGGGTGGCCGAGCTGATGGACGCCCTGGGCGCCGGGTCGCGGTTCCAGGCCGGCGTGCGGGCGCGAGAGCTCGGCCTCGTCTGACGCCCTGGTACTCGCCCGGCTCGGCGCCGGCGGATCGGGTCAGCGGACGATGTCAGTGGCTGGTGCGAGACTCCTGGCGTGAGCGAACGTGCAACCGTCCCGACCGATATCGTCCTGCGGCTCGCCGCACTGTTCGAGCGTCTTCCGGAGTGCTCCGAGAAGGACGCCTGGACCGGCGTGGCCTGGCAGGTCCGGCAGGCCACGGTGGCACACGTGTTCGGGGGAGAGGACGGCCTGATCCGGATCACCTTCCGCGCCGAGCCCGACGAGGTGGAGGCGTTCCAGCACCTCGGCCCGCGGTACTTCAAGGCGAGCTGGGGCACCAACGTGGTCGGACTGGTGCTGGACGAGGGCACGGACTGGGAGGAGCTGGCAGAGCTGCTCACTGACTCCTTCTGCATCCAGGCGCCGCAGAGTCTCGCGGACCAGGTGAGCCGGCCGGGCGTGCCGGACGCGGGCTGAGTAGGGTCGAGACATGACGAACCGCGCGACGGTCGAGACCTGGGTCCGCGACTACGAACGGCTCTGGCGGACGGCGGGAACGGACGGCCTCTCCGACCTGTTCAGCGCCGACGCGTCCTACCTGACGTCACCGTGGGCGTCGCCGATCGTGGGGCTGCCCGCGGTGACGGAGTTCTGGGAGGCCGGACGTGACGGGCCGGACGAGTCGTTCACGATGACCAGCGAGGTGCTCGCCGTGGACGGTCCGACGGCGGTCGTGCGCGTGAGCGTGGACTATGCCGCACCGGGCGGCCGCTGGCGCGACCTGTGGGTCCTCACGTTCGACGACGACGGGCGCTGTGCCGCCTTCGAGGAGTGGCCGTTCGCGCCGAAGCAGCCGGACGGCCACTGACCGCGCCCAGCAACCGACGGCTGGGCAACCGACGGCTCAGTAGCCGCGATCCCGCTCGACGGCCGATGCCGGACGAACGCCGTCGCGGACCTGCATGAGCGCCGCGTCCAGGCTCGTGACGACGTCGGACGGCAGCGTCAGCCCCGAGACGTGCGGCGTGATCGTGACGTCCGGGCGGCGCCACAGGGGCGATGCCGGGTCGAGCGGTTCTGGTTCGGCGACGTCGAGGGTCGCGTGCCGTACCCGGCCGGCGTCGAGCGCCCCGACCAGCGTGTCCGTGCCGATCGCCGACCCTCGTCCGATGTTGAGCAGGTGCACGCGGTCGAACGTCTGGAGCAGCTGTGGGCTGATCAGGCCGGTCGTCTGCGGGGTGTGGGGGAGCGCGAGCACGAGGACGTCGACACCCGCCCCGGCGAGCGCGGGAGCGTGTGCCTCGGCGAAGGGCAGCACGGCGTCGAACGCGTCGTCGGGACGGCCGGTCCTGCTGAGGCCCGTGACCCGATGCCCGACGGCGGCCAGTGACCGGGCGATCGACCTTCCGATGGCACCGGTGCCGACCACTACGGCTCTATCCCGGTCGGGCGGCATCGGCGGGTTCGACGGGTCCCAGGTGGCCGACGCCGAGTCGGCGAGGTAGCGGGCTGTCTGCCAGCGTTCGGCAAGGACCCAGGCGAGCACGTACTCGGCGATGCGCCAGGGCATCGTCCCGGTGGTGCGGGTCAGGAGCACGTCGTCCGGCAGGGCGGGCGCCAGGTGCTCGACACCCGCGAAGGGAGAGTGCACCCAGGCGGCGTCCGCCGCGTACTCGGGCTTCGTCGTGATCGCGAGCGTCGCGCCGCGATCCAGGATCTCCAGGCCGTGGGTGTGCGCCCACGTGAGGAGCGCTTCACGCAGACCGTTGTCGACGTCGTCGCCTACAGACACGGTCGGACGGGTGCGCAGGGTCTCGGCCAGAGTGGGTGCTGAGGGTTCGGGTGCCATCACGCCCATTGTGCCGGGGAGACGGTCCGGGTCAGTTATGTCAGCGGACTGGGCTCGCGGCCTGATGTTCCAGGCTTGCGAGCGTTCCGTGGGCTCGCCGATCAAAGAGCCTCCCCGGACCGGCGTCGACCGCGGTCGACGGCGGCGAGCTCGATCTTCGGGGCTGCGTACCGTCCCGGCGGCCGTCATCTCCAGCGGCCGTCATCGGCGTACGGACGGGCTTCTGCGGCAGATCGGGTTACATCCGATAATGCACATTATGTCATTACGGCGGTGGAAGAGGCCCTGAGGCCCGCCCCCGGGTGGTGCCCTCCGCCGCACGGCACAGCCGGACTCTTCGCGTCCACGTCACGCGGTCGCCGGACTCTACGTGGCGCTGAGTTCGGTCACTTGCCCCCTCGCCCTGAGTGGCTTCGGTCGGCTGCCTTGAGATCGGTCGCTTATTGGACCGATCTCAAGGCAGCCGACCGAAGCCACGAGCCGGAGCCATGCGTTCGACCGAACTCGCGGGCTTCGCGGGACGAGTCGGGCTTCGCAGCACGTGCCCCGCAGCCCGGGCCGAGCAATACGGGCCGAGCAATACGGCGGCCCTGGGGCGCGTGCGACCGGTTCTCGTTCCACGCCCCTACCCCGATCGCGTCGCCCCAACTCATCTAAAGCATTGTGTATAGCGCAACACAACTGTCTTTCAACACGAACCAAGATCAACACGGTAGCAGCCCGAAAATCCTGCGGCCCCTCCCAGCGCCCGAGGCATACGATCCGGAGACCATGAATCTCGCCGGAATTCTCGCCGCCTCCACGAGCACCGCGGTGCTCGTGGAGGGCGAGAGCGACCGGGCGGCTGTCGAGACGCTCGCCGCCCGCCTGGGCCTCCCCCTCGCCGACCTCGGTGTGCAGGTCGTCGCGATGGGCGGGATCACCAACATCGGCCACCACCTCGTCGCCCTGGTCGACCAGCTGCCCGGTGACCGGAGCATCCGGCTCGGCGGCCTGTACGACGCCGCGGAGGAAAGGTTTGTCATCAAGGGCCTCGACCGGGTCGGTGTGCGCCGGTTCGACGCGACCACTCCCCTGACCGACCTCGGCTTCTTCCGGTGCGACCGGGACCTCGAGGACGAGCTGATCCGGGCGATCGGCATCGACGGGTTCCTCGCCCTGATCGACGCCGAGGGCGAGCTGCGCAGCTTCGAGCGGCTGCAGGGCCAGCCGGCCCAGCGCGAACGCACCACCACCCAGCAGCTGCACCGGTTCATCGGCTCCAAGGGCGGCCGCAAGGAACGCTACGGACGCCGCCTGGCCGAGGTGCTTCCCCTGGACCGGGTGCCGGCTCCCCTGGACGCGCTCCTGCGCTGGGCCGCCTGACCTCTGACGTGTCAGATGTACAGAACAACACGGGGGGGGTAGCCCGTGAGTCTGACAGGCCCGTGTCTTCGCCGCGTCCAACAGGCCTACGTCTTCATGGCCTGCGCGGGTCAAGCACCACCATCCCGGCGCGCGGCGCGGAGTCCATCGTGGGCACCAGCCGGGCGGCCTCCGCCATGCCGACGACCCGGTCCAGGAGGTCCTGGGGCCGCAGCGCACCGGAGGCGACGAGGTCCAGCATCTCGGGGTAGTCGGCCGCCGCCATGCCGTGGCTCCCGAGCACGTCGAGCTCCCAGGCGATCACACGGCCCATCGGCACGCGCGGGCCGCCGTCGACGGGCGGGAACAGGCCGACCTGCACGTGCCGTCCGCGGCGGCGCAGGCTCAGGATCGCGTCGGCGCACGTCCGCTCGCTGCCGACGGCGTCCACCGCGACGTGCGCGCCGCCGTCGGTCACCTGGTGGACGACGGCGGGGACGTCGAGGCCGTCCGCGAGCGCGGGACCGTCCGCGAGCACGGTGTGCTCGGCGCCGGCGCGGCGGGCGGCGTCCAGGGCGCCCTCGGACCGGTCGATCGCGACGACGTGCGCCCCGCGGGCGACCGCGACCATGATGGCGCTGAGCCCGACGCCGCCCGCGCCGACGACCACGACCCACTCCCCCGCCCGGACCTGCGCCCGCCCGGCCACGGCGCGGTAGGCGGTGGCGAAGCGGCAGCCGAGGCTGGCCGCCGTCTCGAACGAGACGTGGTCGGGAATCGCGACGAGGTTGGCGTCGGCGGCGTAGAGGGTGACGAGCTCCGCGTAGGAGCCCCAGTGCGTGAAGCCGGGCTGCGTCTGGTCGGGGCAGACCTGCGCCTGGCCGCTGCGGCACCACTTGCAGGCGCCGCAGCCGCTGACGAACGGCACGGTGACCCGGTCCCCGACGTGCCAGTTCGTGACGCCGGCGCCCACCTCGGCGATCGTGCCCGCGAGCTCATGGCCCGGGACGTGCGGCAGGTCGGTGATGTCGGCGTCGTGCCCGGACCAGGCGTGCCAGTCGCTCAGGCACAGGCCGGTCGCGTGCACCCGCACGACCACCCCGCCGTCGGGCGCCTTCGGGTCGGGGACCTCGCGGACGTCGGTGGGGCCCTGGAACTGGTCGAAGAGAATGGCGCGCACGAGCGGATTCAACCACGCGGCACCGCGAGGCGGGGCGCGCGGGCTGTCTGAACGGTCGGGTGTACGCAAACCTGCGTACCCGGGTTGTCGCTTGCTGACGGACGCCGGGCCTACCTCCTGGGGCGACTGTGGGGTCATGGACGAGACAGGTGTGAACGACACGAGCGAGCTCGTGGTGCGGACCGATGCGCTGACCAAGCGGTACGGCGACCGGGTTGCCGTGGACCGGGTCAGCATGACGGTGCGGCGCGGCGAGGTGTACGGCTTCCTGGGCCACAACGGCGCGGGCAAGACGACGACGCTGCGCATGGTGCTGGGGCTGGTCCGCCCCACTGCGGGGCGGGCGACGGTGCTGGGCCGGCCGGCGGGGCGGGCGGACGTGACGGGGCGGGTGGGTGCCCTGGTCGAGGGGCCTGGTTTCTACCCGTACCTGTCGGGCCGGGACAACCTGCGCTCCCTGGCCCGGTACCGGCACCTGCCGCGCGCGGAGGTGGAGCGGGTCCTGGACCTGGTCGACCTGACCGGGCGCGGCGACGACGCCTACAAGGGCTACTCCCTGGGCATGAAGCAGCGCCTCGGTGTCGCGGCGGCGCTGCTCGGTGACCCGGAGCTGGTGATCCTGGACGAGCCGACCAACGGCCTGGACCCGACGGGCATGGCGGACATGCGCGAGCTGGTCGTGTCCCTGGCCCGCGACGGCCGCACAGTGGTCCTGTCCAGCCATCTGCTGACGGAGGTGCAGGAGATCTGCGACCGGGTCGGGATCATCGACCATGGCCGGCTGCTGCGGGAGGCGGCCGTCGCGGACCTGCGCGGCGGCATCACGGTGCGCGTGCGCGCCACCCCGCGGGACACGGCGCTCGCGGTCGCGTCCCGGCTGGCCGGCCCGGACGGCGTCCGCCCCCTGCCCGACGGCGCCCTCGGGGTGGACCTGCCCGCCTCCGCGGCGCCCGACCTGACCCGTGCGCTGGTGGCCGCAGGGGCAGACGTGCACGAGGTGGCCCCCAGCGAGCGGACCCTCGAGGAGGTCTTCTTCGAGATGACCGCGAGCGCCGCCGACCCGAGCACCAGAGCCACCACGAACACGGCCGCGGCCGCCACGCGCACGAAGGAGCCCGTCTCATGACCGCCGTCCTCGACAGCACCCGCGCGGAGCTGCTCCGGCTGTGCAGGTGGCCGGCGGTGTGGATCACCGTCGGCGCCTGGGTGGCCCTCGCCCTGACGTTCGGGTACGTCTTCGACTACGTCTCCTACGTCACCGGGACGGAGAGCTTTGCCGCGGAGGGTGCCGCGCGCGAGGCACTTCTGGTCGGGCTCCTGCCGCAGGGTGTTCCCGACGTCCTGGTCCAGGGCATGCCGATGTTCGGCGGGGCGCTCGCGATGGTGCTGGGCGCCCTGGTCGCGGGCAACGGGTTCGGCTGGGGTACCTGGAAGACCTCGTTCACGCAGGGCCCGTCCCGGATCGCGGTGGTCGGCGGTTCCTTGACCGCGTTGAGCGTGTTCGTGGTCCTCATCGTCGGGGTGACTCTCGCCCTGTTCGTCGCCGTGTCCAGCGGCATCGCCCTGACCGAGGGCGAGGCCATCAGCTGGCCGACGGCGGGCGATCTCGCCCGGGCGGTCGGCGGCGGGCTGCTCGTGCTGGGGATGTGGGCCCTGCTCGGTTACGCCGTCGGGATCATCGCTCGCGGCCCGGCGCTCGCGGTGGGGCTGGGGTTGGTCTGGGCCCTGGTGGTGGAGAACCTGCTGCGTGGTGTCGGTTCCCTGCTGGACGTCGTCGAGCAGGTGACCCATTTCCTGCCGGGGACGGCTGCCGGCTCCCTGGTCGGGTCGCTCACCGGGGCCGGTTCGGGCACGCCCGGTGTGCTCGACGTCATCCCTGGCGACCAGGCCCTGCTGACGGTCGCCGCCTACATCGTGGGTCTGACGGCGGTGGTCCTGACGGTGATGCGCCGCCGCGACCTGGCCTGAGCCCGTCGGGGCGGTTCGGACGTGCGGGCCGCTGATGGTGACCGGTACGTCCGACCCGGCCGGGTCGTGGTTCCGTTGCAGGTCAGCGGCATATTCCGGCAAATCGGGAGTGTCAGTGGTCCCGCCTAGGGTGACGCTCATGGTCGCCCCTCCGCGCCTCGAGCGCATCACCGTCGCCGAAGCCTCCCGCCGTTATCTCGCGGCGGTCGAGGTCGAGACCATCCGTGGGGTCCTGTCTCCCGCCACGGCGCGTAGCTACACGCGTGACGTGACGGAGTTCGGGCGTCTGACCGGCCGCGACCGGATCCTCGACGACGTGACGGGGCCCGACGTCGACAGCGTCCTGGTGCGCTACCAGTCCGCGCCCGACGCCCGGTACACCGACCCGGACCGCAAGCCCGGCCCCGGGCGCAGCACCGCCACCGTCAACCGGTTCCGGCAGTCCGTCACCCGGTTCTTCGCGTACGCCGCCCGCGAGTGCTGGGTGCAGGCCGACCCCATGCAGTGGGCCGCGCCGCCCGCCAAGGTGCGCGGCACCCTGCGCACCGCCCGCACGGCCCTCTCGGCGGGTGCGGCCCGGAGTCTGCTGGCCACCCCGCCGTCGGACACACCTGCCAGGACCGACCAGGACCTTGCCCTGCGAGACCGGCTCGTGGTCGCGCTCCTGCTGGTCCTCGGCCCGCGCGTCTCGGAGCTGGCCCGTACCGACGTCGACGACGTAGCCCGCGAGCCCGAGCGCACCACCTGGCGCATCCGCGGCAAGGGCGGCAACACCCGCACCGTGACCCTCTCCCCGCCCCTGGCCCGCGCCCTGGACGACTACCTCACCCACCTGCGCCCCGCCCTGGCGGCCAAACGCCCCCGGGACGACGACGCCCAGCGCGCCCTCCTGCTGTCCTGGCGCGGCCGCCGCGTCGACACCCAGGCCATCCGCGCCCTGCTGACCCGCGCCGTGGCCCGCATGCCCGCCCCCTACCAGCGTGAGGCCACCCCGCACGCCCTACGGCACACCACCGCGACCCTCCTGGTGGCCGACGGCTGGGACGTCAAGGTCGTCGCCGAGCTCCTCGGCCACGCCTCGATCGCGACCACCGGCGTCTACCTCGACCGCATCGAGGGCGAGCTCGCCGCCGCCATCCGCTCCCACCCGCTCGCGGCCGCCATCGAATGAGAGCGGCCCCGCCCCACCGCACCCGGGCAAGCTCCGAATGCGTTCCAACGCCCGGAGAGCGAGACTCTGCATAGACCCGACCGAGGAGCCCGCCGATGTGGACCATCCGATGACCTCCCTTCTCGTGACGGGTGCAGGCGGCCCCGCCGGCCGCACGCTCGGTGCGCAGCTCGCGGCCCGCGCCGCCGCGGGCGCCGACCTGACCTGGGTGGGTGTCGACATCGCTCCCGTGACGAACCCGCACTTCCCGGACACCGACCACGCGCCCCGCGCCGACGCCTGGGACTACGCCACCGGCATGCGGGACCTGATCGACAAGCACGCCCCCGACCTCGTGATCCCCACCGTCCAGGACGAGCTGCCCCAGGTCGCCGTCCTCGCACAGGCGCTCGACCGGGCCGCGCCCGGCGCTCGCGGCCCGACGGAACGCGCCACCGGCACGCCCAGCACCGACGGCGTCATAGTGACCTCGGCCCCCGGCCCCGCCGCGATCGCCGCCGACAAGCTGCTCACCATGCTGGCGCTCGACCGCGCCGGGGTGCTGATCCCCCGCTACGCCCTGCCCACGGACTTCCCGGGCGTGCACGAGGCACTCGCCTGGGCCCGCGGACCGATAGTGGTCAAGCCCCGCGTCTCACGCGGCGGGCGCGGGGTGCGACTGATCGAGACGCCCGCGGACCTGCCCGGCCCAGCGGCCTGGACCGGGCTCGACGCCTCCTGGATCATCCAGTCGTTCGCCGGCGGCACCGAGTACTGCCCGCAGGTGCACCACATGCCCTCCGGCGAGACCACCGTGGTGGTCCTGGAGAAGACCGCGCTCAAGCAGGGCCGGGTGGGCAACGCCTCCGCCGTCGTACGCCTGCCCGACGGCGCCGCACCCGACGTCGAGGAGCTCGCCCGCCGGACCGTCGAGGCGCTCGGCCTGATCGGCCCCGTCGACATGGACGTCCGCCGCGACACCACCGGCACGCCGGTCGTGCTGGAGGTCAACGGCCGGTTCGGCGCCAACTGCGCGCACGCCCCGGAGCTGCTCGACGCGGTGCTCGCCGCAGGACGACCACCCCGATGATGCCGGTCCTGACGGCGGTCGCAGTCGTCTTCGGCGCGACGATGCTCGTCGTCGGCATCGTGCGGCTGCTCATGGTCCCGTTCGCCATCGTGTTCGAGGCCCGCCACCGGCCTCCGCCACCAGGCAGCCCCCCGCACGCCGGGACCATCTTCGACCACCCGGGCTCCGCGCCACCCTCGATCTCGGTCATCGTGCCCGCCTACAACGAGGGCGTCGTCGTGCAGAACTGCGTGCGCTCCATCGCCCGCAGCCGCTACCCAGACTTCGAGGTGGTGTGCGTCGACGACGGCTCCTCCGACGACACCTACGCCCAGCTCCAGGCGCTCGCCGCCGAGCTGCCCGGGGTGCAGGCGTACACGCAGGCCAACCGAGGCAAGGGCGCCGCGCTCAACTGCGGCATCGACCACGCCCTGGGCGACATCCTCGTCCTGGTCGACGCCGACGGCATGTTCGGGCCGGACACCCTCACCGAGATGGTCCGCGCCTTCACCGACGAGCGCATCGGCGCGGTGTGCGGGGACGACCGGACCGTGAACCTCGACCGTGTGCAGACCCGTTTCCTCGCCCTGATCAACCACGTCGGCACCGGACTGATGCGCCGCGCGCTGAGCGCCATGCACTGCCTGCCGATCGTCTCCGGGAACACCGGCGCGTTCCGCCGCGACGTGCTGGAACGCACCGGCCCGCTCAACGAGGACACCGTGGGCGAGGACCTCGAGCTCACCTGGCGGGTCTACCGGGCCGGTTACCGCGCCGCCTTCGCGCCCCGCGCGCTGGTCCACGCCGAGTCGCCGTCCACCCTGCCGGACCTGTGGAAGCAGCGCGTGCGCTGGGCACGCGGCCTGCTGCAGACCGTGCGCCTGCACTACGACCTGACCGGCAACCCACGCTACGGACCGTTCGGCCCCTACCTGGCCTTCAACCTCTTCTCCCAGGTGCTGGGGCCCGTGATCCAGGTCGCCGCGCTCGTGGTGTTCGTGGCGCTGGCGCTCCTGGGCGACCCGAGCGCCGTGCCGGCCACGTTCTGGCAGGTGCTGCTCTTCCTCAGCCTGCCGCTCACGGTCGCCCTGCTCGTGCTCGCCGTCTTCCTGGACCGCGCACCCGGCGACCTGAGACACGCCTGGACCCTGCCGCTGTGGCCGTTCTTCTCGACGGTGATGAGCCTGGTCATGCTGCGCGCGATCTGGCTGGAGCTGCGCGGCGCCGAGAACCGGTGGAACAAGATGGACCGGAGCGGCACGATCTCCGTCGACACCGGGCAGGACTCATGAACGAGCGCCGCGGGTCGCGCGCCGCGGCGACCGTCACCGCGGTGGCCCTCGCCGTCGTGCTCGCCACCACCCACACGGCCTGCTCGGCGGAACCCACCGCACCCTCGGTGAACCGCCCGCTGGTGCAGGCGCCCGCCCAGCAGTCGATCAGCCTCGGCATCGAGGACGTGGCGGATCGCGAGCAGGACTGGGACGCCGTACGCCGGCGGCTCGAGGACGCGCACGTCAACTCGGTGTCCCTCGCGGTGGGCCGGGCCGAGTGGGTCGCGTTCGACTGGTCCGCCCACCCCGAGGCCGTCGCGGACCCGGGCCGGGACCACATCGCCCACGCGATAGCGGAGACGGCACGCACGCCCGACGGCGAGCCCCGCCTCGTCGACCTCATGATCGACGCCCTGATCCCCCGCTGGATCGAGAATGACCCGTCGGTCGCCGGCGTGGACGCGGACGGATCCTTCGCGCAGTACGCGCCGTCGGCCAGCGCCATCCACGACGGTCCCGTCGGCGACCGCTTCATCGAGCTCATGGAAGAGCTCGCCCGCCGCTACGAGCCCGACCAGATCACGTTCACGGAGCTCAAGTTCAACGACGAGACCTACGGCGCCGACGACGCCGCCCTGTACCGGCAGATGACTGGCGAGGAGGACTGGCCCCGGCGAGCCGACGGGACCATCGACGAGGAAGCGCCCGAGATCGGCGCCTGGCGGTCCGAGGTGATCGCCGACTTCCTGGAGCGCGCGGCCGGCGTGCTCGACGACGTGGCCGCCGAGACCGGCAAGCGGCCCAATCTCGCGGTGGACGTCCTGATCAACTGGGACGACCCCGCCGAAGGGCGGCCCGACGCCGGCCTCGGCTACTCCCAGCTGGCCCGGCACGCCGACCGGCTGGTGTTCTGGGCCTACCTCGGCCTCGTGGAGCGCACGCCCGCCGACCTCGAGGCGGTCACCGCGACACTGCTCCACTCCGGCATCCCCACCGACACGTTCACCATGTCGGTAGGGCTCTGGGACGAGGGCCCCTCGGCGGACGAGACCACCTCCGGCAGCAGCCAGGCCGCGATCCCACCGCAGGACATGGCCGACGCCGTACGGGCCACCCGCGCGCAGGGCGTGACCGCCATCAACGTCACCCCGTACACCCTGATGACGGACGAGCACTGGGCCGCGCTCAACGAGGTGTGGACCCAGCTCCCGCCGACAAGTCTGCAGACGAGCCCGCCGGCACAGTCACCGTGACCCTGGTTCCCTCACCGAGGGTGCTTTCGACGCCCAGGGTGCCGCCGTGCGCGTCCACGATGGCCTGCGCGAGCGGCAGGCCGAACCCGATCTCCCGGACCTGCCACCCAGCGAAGCCGCGAGCGCGGTAGGGGCGCTTTGCGAGCCGGCCCAGCGCGTCGGGCCCCAAGCCCGCCCCGGTGTCGACGACCTCGATCACCGCCTCCCGCGTCGTCTCGTCGACCGGACCGACCCCCACCGTGACCGCACCGCCGCGCGGCGTGAGCCTGATCGCGTTGTCCAGCAGGCTGGTGACCACCTGGGCCAGGAGCTCCGGGTCACCCGACACCGCTACCTTCTCGGGCGCCGCCACCGTGAGCGACAGCCCGGCGGCCCGCGCCGTCGGCCCCAGCTCGTCACCGCAGGTGCGTGCCACCCGGGCCAGGTCCGCCTCCCTGCGGGTGATGGTCAGCTCCCCCGCCGCGAGATGTGCGCCCAGCACCAGCTCGTTGATCAGGCGCAGCAGGCGCCGCCCGTTGCGCTCGATGACGGCCACGTACCCCTGCTGCTCGGCGGTCAGGGAGTCCGCACCCAGGAGCTGGGCGTACCCGAGCACCGAGGTCAGGGGCGAGCGCAGGTCATGTCCGACCATGCCGATGAGCCCGTCCGGCGGCGACCCGGTCGTCTCGGCGGGCCCGCTGTTCGTGCGGGCCCGCAGGCGCCGGGCCGCCGGGTGCGGTCTCGGCGGGCTCACACGTACCCGGGCTCGCCACGCACACCGTGCGCGGACATACGGTCCGCGGCCGGCAGCATCAGCATCGTGGACCGCACCGTCTCCAGCGGCTCCGCGTACCGGCTCTGCGCGTACCGTGACCAGTACCGTGCGGTCGCCCGCACGATGTCCTCCTCCATGTAGGGCCGGTGCGCCTGCGAGACGAACGCCTGCAGCATCCGCAGCTTGGTCTCCAGGTGGTCGGTGATGTCCACGAACCGGTCCGGCCGGTAGTCGATGGTCGACGACGGGCTCTGGAAGCACGCCAGGTCCCCCACCTCGCGGGATGCGACCTGGACCGCCTGATGCACCGCCCGATGGTCCTGGTGCCGGTCGTGGTTGCTGTGCGTGTACACCCGGTCCGGCCGGACCTCCCGGATCACCTCCTCCACCGCGGTGATGGGGCCCCGCGCCGGGTCCAGGTGCGTGTCCTCGAAGCCCAGGTGGATCAGCCGTGCGCCCACCATCTCCGCTGCCGCCTTGGACTCCAGGTAGCGCGCCTCGGCATAACCCCCGACCGAGCCGCCCGACATCGTCAGGATCACCAGCCGGTCCCCGGTGCTCGCGTGCGCGGCCAGGGCACCACCGACCCCGAGCTCGACGTCGTCCGGGTGGGCGCCCACCGCCAGCACGGTCTTCGTGCTGTTCGCGTCGCGCCATGCCCGGCCCCGGCGCGCGAGCGTGGTGGCACGCTCGACGAGCAGCTCCACGTCGACGGGCTTGACCAGGAAGTCGTCCACGTCGCCGCGCAAGGCGTCCAGCGCGTAGTCGACGCGCTTGTGCGCCGTCAGGATGATGATTGGGACGCCCATGGCCAGCTGGTGGACCTCCGGCAGGATCTGCAGGCCGGAACGCCCGGGCAGCTCGACGTCGATGACCACGAGGTCGAAGCTCTCGGCCTGCAGGGCCGCCAGCGCGCTCTCCGCATCGCCGGCCATCACGGTGCGCATCCCAAGATGCTTCTCGAGCACAGTCCGGGTGAATGCCCCCGCGTCAACGTCGTCCTCCACGATCAGCGCGGACCAGGCGCCGGGCGAAATGTCGTCTGTGTCGTCTGTCATCGGTCCCCCTCACTCACGGAGCAGCCTCGCCCCTGGTCACCCCGCCTCCCCCGACGGTATGCACGAACGCGGCGAGCCGCCTGTCGTCGGGCGTGGCACGATGAATTCGTCAGTGCTCTCGTGCCGACCGCGAGGAGGTAGGACAGCAGATGCTGGAACTACTCGACACGCCAGCTGCGCAGGTAGCTCGATGAGCCACCGCATACTCGTCGTCGACGACGAGGAGGCGATCCGGGAGGTCGTACGGATCGGCCTGGAGATGACCACCGAGTGGGCAGTCGACGTCGCCGCCAGCGGAGCCGAGGCGGTCGCCCTGTGCACCGCCGATCCGCCGGACGCGGTCCTGCTGGACGTCATGATGCCCGCGATGGACGGGCCCACCACGTTCGCCCGGCTCCAGGAGGACCCCAGCACACGCAGCGTCCCGGTGATCCTGCTGACCGCCAAGGTCCAGCCCGCCGAGCGGCGCCGCTACGACGACCTCGCCGTCGCAGGAGTCCTCGCCAAGCCGTTCGACCCGATCACCCTGCCTGCCCAGATCGCCGGCCTCCTCGGATGGCGCGGGTGACCGCCGCCCCGGGCGAGGTCGGCGAGGGCGCCCTCCGCACACACAGCTCCCGACAGGGAGGCGCCACCGCGCGATCCTGGCAGAGCTTCGTGCGCTGGTCCTGGGCCGCCGGACTCTCCATCCTCGTGCTCGTCCTGCTGCTCGCCAGCCCCCTGCCCCAGGAGACCCGCGAGCTGATCTCCACCGCGGCGCTCGCCGCCGCGGGTGTCATCGCGGCGGTGAGCTGCGGCTGGCGCGCGGCGCAGTCGACGGGCCGGCGCCGGAAGGCGTGGGGGCTCCTCTCCCTGGGCGGGGTCGTCGGGCTGGCCGGCAACGTCTACTCGGGGCTCATCGGCGACCCGGAGACCGGGGACGCCGTCTACATCGCCGCTCTCCTGCTCGGCGTGGTCGGCCTCTCGCTCTTCCCGGCCGTCCGCCTGCGCGGCCGGGAGCTGGTGCGCATCCTGCTGGACAGCGTGGTCGTCGGCGGCTCCGTCCTGTACATCGCGCTCTTCGCCGTCGTCCTGGACACGAATACCTGGGAGGCGCAGCCGGCGCTCACCGCCTACGCGCTGCCGGTGGTCGACGCCCTGCTCGCCACCCTCGCGGTCCTGGTCCTGACCCGGTCGAGCGCCGCCGAGCGGGTGCCGCTCGTGCTGGTGGGCGGCGGGTTCGTCCTGTACGCCGTGTCCGACGTCGCTTTCGCGCTGCTGTCCTCGGCGGACGGCTTCGCGTTCGGCAGCCCCGTCGACGCGGGCTGGGTCGGCGGCTACCTTGCCATCGCGCTCGCCGCGCGCCACCCGGCGGCGTCCGGCAGCCCGGTCACCAGCAGGTCCGAGGACGGGACGCCCGTGCTCGGCACGGTCGTGACGTTCTGCCTGTTCCTCACGGCGGCGCTGGTGCGCGTCATCCAGTCGAGCGAGGGGCTCCCGGTGGTGGCGAACGTGCTGTGGGTCGCCGTGCTCGTCGCAGTCGTCGTGCGCCAGATCCTGGTCGTCATGGACAACGACTCGCTGCGCCGAGGGCTCGAGCGGCGGGTGCTGGAACGCACTGCGCAGCTGCGCTCGCTCGCGAGCGAGCGCGAGCGGACGCTGGAGTCCGTGGCCGACGGGATCTACGGGGTGGACCCCGAGGGGCGGGTGACCTTCCTCAACGCGGCAGCGGCGCACACGCTGGGTGCGTCCGCCGCGGACCTCGTGGGGCGCGAGGCGCACGCCACCTTCCACGCGCCCGGCGAGGACGGCACGCCGCACCCGGTGGAGCACTGCTACATCACCGAGGCCCTGCGCGACGGCGTCACGGCCACAGGCGAGCAGGACGTCTACCGGTTCGACGGGATGGAGGTGCCCGTCGAGGTCACGGCGAGCCCGCTGCGCGACGACGGAGTCATCCGCGGTGCGGTCGTCGCCTTCCGCGACGTCACGGAGCGGCGCGAGATGGAGCGCATCAAGGACGAGTTCGTGTCTGTCGTGAGCCACGAGCTGCGCACCCCGCTGACGGCGATCCGTGGTGCGCTCGGGCTCATCGACAGCAACGCTCTCGACAACGCGCCCGAGCAGGCGGCGCGCATGGTCCACATCGCGCTGACGAGCAGCGAGCGGCTCGGCCGGCTCGTGGACGACATCCTCGACACCGAGCGCCTGAACGCGAGCACCACTCGGTTCGAGCTGGAGGAGCACCGGGTCGACGCGCTCGTGTCAGCGGCGGTGGAGCAGGTCTCGGTCCTGGCGAACAAGGTCGGGGTCGCCCTGCGACCCGTCCGCTCCACGGAGGTGGTCCGTGCGGACGGCGAGCGCATCGTGCAGACGCTGACCAACCTGCTGGGCAACGCCGTGCGGTTCTCCCCGCGCGGCAGCACCGTCCGCGTGACGGCTGCGCCCGCCGGCGAGTTCGTCGAGCTGCGCGTGGACGACGAGGGCCGCGGCATCCCGCCGGACAAGCTCGAGTCGGTCTTCCGCCGGTTCGAACAGGTCGACGCCTCCGACACGCGCGAGCGAGGCGGCTCCGGGCTCGGCCTGGCCATCGCGCGCAGCATCGTCGAGCGGCACGGCGGGCGGATGTGGGCGGTCAGCGAGGGCGAGGGCCGGGGGTCGAGCTTCCGGTTCACGCTGCGCCGCGCCACCCCGCACCTGATCCCCGTCGTGGCGGGGTCGCCGGTGAACCCCTCCACCGCGACGCGGGTGGTCGTCGTGGACGACGACCCGTACGTCGTCGAGGTGCTGCGCACGGTGCTGGAGGAGCGCGGATACGGCGTCGTCGGCGTCACGGAGGGGGGCGCGGCGCTCGAGGTCATCCAGGAGGCCCAGCCCGCCGCGATAGTGCTCGACCTCGCGATGCCGGGCACCAGCGGGGCGGAGGTGCTCAGCCGGCTGCGGCAGTCCGCCGCGACCGCCGACGTGCCGGTCGTCGTCGTGTCGGGGACGCGCCCGGCCGACGCGCAGGAGACGGCCGCGCTGGCCGACGGCTGGCTCGTCAAGCCCGTCGACCCCGAGCGCCTCATCGAGACCGTCCAGGACGTCATCCGCCGGCGGCCGCACCACAACCGGGTCCTGGTCGTCGAGGACGACGACGACCTGCGGACGGTGGTGGCGACGGTCCTGGAGAACGGCGGGCTCGTCGTCACGCAGGCGCGCTCGGTGCACGAGGCACGGGCAGCTCTCGCAGACGGCGCCGAGCCGGACGTCGTCGTCCTCGACCTCAAGCTCCCGGGCGCCGACGGGCAGGAGCTCGTGGCCGACCTGCGCCGCGACGGCCGCCTGCAGCAGGTCCCCCTCGTCGTGTTCTCAGGCGCGGAGGTCAGCACTGAGGAGCGCGACGACCTTCGCCTGGGCCGGACCGTCTTCCTCACCAAGGGCCGCACGGCGCCGGACGCCGTCCTCCACTCCGTGCTCGACCTCCTGGACGCCGTCGCCGGTCGCACCGACGAACCCGAACCACTCCCCCCTGAGAGGAAGTCGTGACCCCTACCCTGACGATCCGCGTGAGTGCCGGCACCGGCACCGGCCGGACCACGCTCGCCGCGTTCGACGCCGCCCTCGCCGCCGCGGGCGTGAGCGACTTCAACCTCGTCCGCCTGAGCTCCATAGTCCCTCCCGGCAGCCAGGTCCTGGAGGTGGACGGTCAGGAACAGCTGCACGGCGACCACGGGGACGCCCTGTACTGCGTGTACGCGCGGGCGCACGCGGTCCTCCCGGGGCACGAGGCCTGGGCGGGGATCGCCTGGTCGCGACGGGAGGACGGCAGCGGTGCGGGCCTCTTCGTCGAGCACGAAGGCCCGTCGCGCGAGCAGGTCTCCACCGACCTCATGCACAGTCTCGAGGACCTCTCGGCCACACGCGGCGGCTCCTACCACTCCCAGGGCCGGCGGGTCATCGGCATCACCTGCCGGACGCTGCCCGTGTGCGCAGTGGTCGTCGCGACCTACCGGCGCGCGGGCTGGGAGGCGTTCGACGGTGGGCGCTGACATCTCCTTCGAGACGACCGTGGCGGGCGAGGTCGCCCAGCGCTTCTGGGAGCTGTACCTCGAGGCGTTCGAACCGTTGCGCACGCGCGCCGCCGCCCGGCACGTCCTGCTGCGCGAGGAGTTCGACCAGGAGTTGGCCGACCATCGGGTGACCAAGCTCCTCGCCCGTGACGAGCAAGGTCAGGCGGTGGGGCTGACCACGCTCGCGACCGACCTCGCGGCGGTTCCGTGGGTGAGCCCGGAATACTATGCCGCCCGCTACCCCGAGCACGCCGCGCGCGGCGCGGTCTGGTACATCGGGTTCACGCTCACGCACCCGAGCCGGCGCTCCACGCGCACCTTCATGGACATGATCGACGCCCTCGTCGCCCACCTCGCCGAGAACCGCGTCGTGTGCGCCTACGACGTCTCCCGGTTCAACGACGACTCCCTGCGGTTCGCCGACCACCTGCGCAGCCACCTCGAACGCACCCAGGACGTCACCGTCGAGACCGTGGACCAGCAGACCTACTACGCGACGACGTTCCACTGACATGCGGCGGCCTTCCGGTCCGGCGGGGTCCGGCGCGCTCGGGTCTGCCCCGGCACCGCCCGGCGCGGCCCGTGCGCCGCTATTCCGCGAACCCGGACGTGAGACCGGGTACCGTGAACCCGTGGCACCTCGCAAGATCCCAGGCAGCTTCCCGAAGCTCACGCTCGACATCCCGTCCGACTTCATGCAGCGTGCCCGCACGATCGCGACCCGCGCGGCGGTCATCGCGGCCGCGGTGCCGGTCGCGGCAGCGGTCGCGCTCACCGTGACCGACAAGATCCGACGGCGCATCCACCCGCTCACGTCGAAGTTCCCCACGGAGAAGCCGCTCACCGAGCACATCGACGAGACCGCCACCACTGTCTACACCTACGGCGCCGACCTCTACGAGGCGATGCTCGACGCCATCCACGGGGCGCGCAAGACCGTGATGCTGGAGTCCTACATCTGGAAGAACGACCAGGTGGGCCAGGACTTCAAGCAGGCACTGATCGACGCGGCCGCCCGCGGCGTCGACGTCTACGTGATCGTGGACGGTTTCGCCAACCTCGTGGTCCCCTACTCGTTCTTCCGGTTCCCGCCCAGCGTGCACGTGCTGCGCTTCCCCGTGCTGCGCCCGGGCGTCGCCTACCTCAACGTCCGCACCTCGGGCCGTGACCACCGCAAGATCCTCGTGGTCGACGACGAGACCGGTTTCGTCGGCGGCTACAACATCGGCTCCCTGTACGCCACGCAGTGGCGCGACACCCACGTCCGCCTCGAAGGACCGTCCGTGTGGGAGCTGCGCAACGCGTTCGTCGACTTCTGGAACCGCCACCGCAAGCCGCGCCACCCCATCCTGCCCGACGTCGGCTCCGGGACCTGGCTGCCCCACCTCAAGGCCGCGCGCAACGCACCCTCCGAGCTCGTGTTCCCCATCCGCGGGATCTACCTCGACGCGATCGACCGCGCCACGAGCCACGTCTACATCACCCAGGCGTACTTCATCCCCGACCACGACATCCACGCCGCGCTGCTCGCCGCAGCCGCACGCGGCGTCGACGTCCGGGTCCTGGTGCCCCACCGCTCCAACCATGTGGTCGCCGACTGGCTCGCCCGCGGCCACTACGCCTCCCTGCTGCGCGGCGGCGTGCGGATCTTCCTGTACCAGGGCGCCATGGTGCACGCCAAGACCGCCACCATCGACCGCCGCTGGACCACCATCGGCACCGCCAACATCGACCGGCTCAGCCTCACGGGCAACTACGAGGTCAACCTCGAGATCGTCGACCCGGGACTGGCCGGCCGCATGGAGGACGTGTTCGCCATGGACCTGTCCAACGCCCAGGAGCTCACGCTCGCCCAGTGGGAAGAACGCGGCGCGGTCGCCAAGATCGGCGAATACCTCCTGATCCCGCTCCGCCCGCTGCTGTAGCCGCCCGCGGCACACCTCGCTCGCCTCTGGAACCTCAGACCACCAGCGAGTCCCCCACCGGCAGCCGCGTGTACGTGTAGTGGCCGCCGAGCCGCGCCGTGTCCAGCCAGCGGGCGGTCAGCGTGTGCCCGGGCTCGGACAGGAACACGTCGTGGATGGGCACGACCACGCTTGCCGAGACCGACCGTGCGAAGTCGATGGCCTCGCGCATCTTCATCCACGGCGCCGACACGGGCACGAGCAGCACGTCGAGGCCGTCCTCGGGCAGCTCCGCCGGTGCGTCATAGGAGTCGCCCGGGTGGTACACGCTGGCCCCTTCGATCTCGACCAGGTACGTCACGTTCACCGCGCGCTGGATCTCCGGGTGGATCACGGCGTGGTCGCCGCCGCCCACGGTGACGCGTGCGTCCTCGATGTCGAGCACCTGGCCGGGCTTTGCCTCGTGCACCTGATCGGCCGGGGCGCCGTCGTCCAGCAGGGCGTGTGCGGCGGGGGCGGAGGCCCACACCTGGGCGTCGAGGTTCGACCTGAGGAACTCGACGACGACGGGCACGTCGACGTGGTCGAAGTGGTCGTGCGTGATCAGCACGGCCGTGGCCCCCGCGAGGGCGGAGGCGGTGTCGCTGAAGGTGCCGGGGTCGATGACGAGCGAGCCTCCGGCGTCGGAGAGGCTGAGGGAGACGCACGCGTGACCGTGGAAGGTGAGCTCCATGCCCGCAGGTTACGCCTGCCGGCCGGGGAACAGCAGACCGCCTGGTCGGGGGTGCGGAGCAACCCCGTGCCAGACGGCTGAGTCAGAACGACGGAATGAGGACGACAGAGCTGTACGAAGTCAGACAAGGAGTCAGACGGCGGACTTGGCGGCCCTCCGCTGGGCGAGCTCGTCACCCTCGACGGCGGGGACGTCGCCGGCCTCGCCCTGGTCGAGGGTCTCGGTCGGCATCTGGGCGAGGGTGCCCTCGATCTCGCGCCACACTCGCCCGACGGCGATGCCGAAGACGCCCTGACCGCCGGCGACGAGATCGACGACCTCGTCCGGTGAGGTGCACTCGTACACGCTCGCGCCGTCGGACATGAGGGTGATCTGCGCCAGGTCGTCCACGCCGCGTTCGCGCAGGGCCGTGACCGCGGTGCGGATCTGCTGCAGGGAGACGCCCGTGTCGAGGAGTCGCTTGACGACCTTGAGCACGAGGATGTCCCGGAAGCTGTACAACCGGTGCGTGCCGGATCCGGTGGCGGGTTTGATGCTCGGCTCCACGAGGCCGGTGCGGGCCCAGTAGTCGAGCTGCCGGTAGGTGATGCCGGCGATGTGGCACGCCGTCGTACCGCGGTAGCCCGTCGTGGCGTCTTGCTCCGTCAGGTCCTCACCGAAGAGGAGACCCTGCGCGCCGTGCGGGACCGCAGCGCGTGTGGCTCTCTCACCGCTGGTGTTCACTGTGCCTCCTGGGGTGTCGTGGCCACGCTATGGCGCGTCGAAGGTGATTTCAAAGATGCGCGCCGTGAAACGTCTCGGCGTGTCGCGGTTCAGCCGACTTTCACCCGGTCCGGCCACCACCTTGGCTGCCTCCGCCCGGGGGTCCGAGGAAGTCTTCGGGCGTGACGTGGTCGAGGAAGTCGCGGAATCGTTCGACCTCGGCCTGCTGGTCGACGTCGACGATCTCGACGCCGGCGAGGGCCACGATCTCCGCGGAGCACAGGACGGGGCTGCCGGTGCGTACGGCCAGCGCTATCGCGTCCGAGGCTCGCGAGTCGAGGTGCACTCCGTTGCTCAGGACGAGCTCGGCGAAGTAGATCCCGCCCTCCAGCGCGACGATCTCCACCCGTTCGAGCGTGACGCCGACGGCGCCCAGCACGTCGCGCAGCAGGTCGTGCGTCATGGGGCGCGGTGTGGCGAGGCCGGCCTGTGCCATGGCGATGGCGCTGGCTTCGCGGGCCCCGATCACTATCGGGATGGCCAGGTCGGCGGCACTGTCCAGCAGCAGCACGACGATCTCCTGATCGCGTTGCTGCTGTCGAACGCCGAGGATCTCAACGGGGACCATCGGCACGTCGTCCGGCCTCACGCTTTCACCGTACGGCGTCGGGCCGCCCCCCGTCGCGCGCTCGGGTCAATTTCCTGGTCACGGGCCGGTAGGCCGACGGCAAACCAAGGGTGGGATTCACCCTGCCCGGAACGTCCGGCTCGGGCTGGGGCGCGAGCCGGTCCGGGTGGGCTCCGTCGGGTTCAGCTGAGGTCGTCGATGCCCTGGCGTACCCAGGCGGCGTGCAGGCGGGTGAACAGCTCGCCCATCTCGCTCGCCATGCTCGCGGCCCGGCCGCGTGCCGCGCTGGCCTGCTGGCTGCGCAGCGGTGCCACTACCTGGTCGACGAGCGTGACCTGCCGGTCGGCGGCGGTCCGGAAGGAACGCAGGTGGCGCGGCTCGATGCCGAACTCGGCCAGGGCGCCCGCGATGCGGGCGACCTCGACGGCACCGGAGCCGAAGGTGGTGCCCGATGCCGGCAGGAGGCCGGCCTGGGCCAGGCTCTGCACGAACTCCTCGGTGACGCCTGCGGCCTGGGCCACGGACGAGGCGGTCCAGCGGCGTCGGGCGGGCGACCCGCCGCCGGCGAGGCGGGGTGCGGGGTGCTCGGCCGAGTCGGGGTCGGTGTCCATCGCGGCGAGGCGTTCCTTGATCACCTTCAGCGGCATGTAGCTGTCGCGCTGCTCGGTGAGGACGAACCGCAGGCGCTCGACGTCGGCCTGGCTGTACTGGCGGTAGCCCGACGGGGTGCGCACGGGCTCGATCAGGCCCTGCTCCTCGAGGAAGCGGAGCTTGGAGTGCGAGACCGAGGGGAACTCCTGGCCCAGGGCGCGCAGGACGTCGCTGATCCGCATCGTGGCCTGGCGGGAGATGCCCTGGGGCCAGGGCGCGTCGACGTCGCCCTGGTGGTCCTGGCCCTGTTCGAGGGCCGGTTCATGGACAGAGCCGGGGTCGGTGCCGCGGCGGACCCCACGATGGTCGCGTGCGGCGCCGGTCGTCACGGGGCGGGCGTCCCCGCGCCCCACTGCGCCGGCGACTGCGGGCTGGCGTGGAAGGTCAGGCGGAACTTCCCGATCTGCACCTCGTCGCCGGTGACCAGCGTGGCGCCGTCGATCCGGCCGCGGTTGACGTAGGTGCCGTTCAGGGAGCCGATGTCGCGCACGACGAACGAGTCGCCCTCGCGCACGAACTCGGCGTGCTTGCGGGACACGGTGACGTCGTCCAGGAAGATGTCGGCCTGCTCGCTGCGGCCGGCGACCGAACGGCCGGTGTCCAGGAGGAAGCGGGCGCCGAATCCCGGGCCGCGCTGCACGATGAGCAGCGCGGAGTGCCGCGGGAGGGCGGCGACCGCGGCGGCTTCCTCCGGGCTGAGCGCCGTGCGGGGCGTCTGCTCGTCGGAGGTCGGGAACGCGATGCGACCCAGGTTGGCCGTGGTATCGGGCCCGACCGGATGGGCGCTGGGGTCCGTCATCAGGTCTCCTCGGGTGCGGTGGTGATGTGCTGGGTTACTACGCTGGGACAACGGCCGGGACCTCGTCCGGGTTCCACTCAACCTACCTCGATCGGGATGGACGCGGGAACCAAAGTTGGGAACCAACCCGGATAAAACTACCCACGTCAGAGCGGTTCCGCATGCCGGTTCGGCAGGTCGGCCAATTGTGCCTGTCCGAGCAGGTCATGAACGTGGCGGGGGTCACTCTTCGTCGGTGGGTTCGGCGTACTCCGGCTCGCCCGGGATGCGCACGGCGTCGACGGTGACCTCGTCGGAGGGGGTGGTGGTCGCCTCGCCGCCTTCCTCGCGGATCCGTGGCAGCGCGCCGCCGGGAATCTCGAGCGCGCGGTCGATCGTCTCGGGGTCTCCGATCGCCGTCCACTCGTACGGGGAGGCGATCGCTGCGCCGTCCAGCACGACGCCGCCGCCCGAGTCCACGAAGTAGCTGGTCGTGACCAGCCGCACCCCGTTGACCTGGATCGCCTCGGCGCCTGCGTTGCGCAGCTCCTCGAGCAGGTTGAACAGCATCTGCGCCTCGAGCGGCTTGCCGCCGTCGGCCACGTGGATCTGCACGCCCGGGCCCTGCGCGGGGAGGCGACCCGACAGGATGCCCTCCTGCGCTGCGCGCTGCTGCGCCAGGTCCCGCGCCGCCTGGTCGCGGCCGTCCTCCGACTGCAGGTCGTCCCGGATCTCCTCCAGGTCCGCGACCTCGGCGTCCAGCTGCTCGGCGCGCTGCGTCACCTCGTCCAGGAGCCGGACCAGCTCGTCCTGACGCAGGCTGCTGAGCTGGTCCCCGGTCGACTGCCCGACCTGGACCGCCAGCGCGAACCCGAGCGCGAGGCACAGCAGGCCCGACAGCAGCTCCGAGCGCGTGCCGTGGGGCCGCAGCAGCTGCGCGACCCGCCTCCAGCCCGATGCCGGTGTGGCCGGCGGCGGCTCCGTGTCGGCGTCGGCCTCTTCGGTGTCGGCCTCTTCGGTGTGGGCGTCCGCCGGCTCAGGCTTCTGCGGTGCGGCCGCCCCGGTCTCGACCGGGGGCTCGGACTTCTTGTCGGCCGCGTGCTCGGCCGCGTGCTCGGCCTGGTTCTCGAGCTGGTTCTCGGCCTGGTTCTCGAGCTGGTTCTCGAGCTGGTTCTCGAGCTGGTTCTCGAGCTGGTTCTCAGCCCCGTCCTCAGCGTGGTCCTTGACGCTGCCCATGCTCACGCCCTGAAGCTGTCTGAGGGGCGCTGACCAGCGGTTTCGCCGACTCGCGACCGCTTGCGGGGGAATGCTGGAGGAACAGCCCCCGGCACGAGCGTGCCGAGGTGAGTGTCCGGTGAGATCCCCGACGGGAGTCGTCGTAGGTCTCGTGGCACGGAGAAGCCATGCCCGTGGGTGCTGGTGTCTCCGTACATCGCCAACACTCTACTCGGGAGCAAATCGCTCCCGCGCTACGGCGCGGCTCGAGCCGGGGTCGGACCCGGTGGGGCGTGCCCGGGTGGTGCGCTAGCGTGCGTCCCTGATGTCCAGATCAGGAGGATTCGTGACTTCGACCGGTGTGCGCGACGACCTCGGGTTGCGGCCCCATGTCGAGGCCCTGGCGCACCTTGTCACGGCGCGCACGGCGCCGCCGTCGTATGCCGTGGCAGTCCTGGGCGAGTGGGGAGGCGGCAAGTCCGCGTTCCTGCGGCGCCTGCAGGTGCAGGTCGAGGCGCGGGCTGCGTCGGGCGACCCGGAGTCGGTGGCGTCGGTGCGGGTCGTCCGGTGGAACGCATGGGCGCACGGCGACACCTCCGTGCTGGTCGGGATCGCCGCGAAGGTCGTCGCCGCGCTGCGCGGCGAGGACGTGACCGGGCGCCGTCGCGGGCCCCTCGACGCCCGGCTGCGGGCCCGGCGTCGCACCGCGACGACGAACCGGGCCGAGCGCATGCGAGCGCGGGCAGCCCGGCTCGACCACCGGATCGGGGCCGCGGAGGACGCGAGCGTTCTCGGCACCGTCCTGCACCAGGCCCGGGTGCTCCTCCTGCTGCCGTGGGCGCTGTTCCGCAGCGGGTGGCGCCGGGCGCTGCCGCTCACCATCGTGTTCGTGGTCGCCGGGCTGTTCGTCGTCGGGCCGGCGCTCCTGCCCGTCTTCGCGCACGAAGTGGCGCCCGACGTCGCTGCCTGGCTCGCGGAGTCGGGCACCTGGGTCAGCGGGGTGCTCGCCTCGTCGGGTCTCGTGGCGGCGCTGACGGCGCTCGTCGCGGGCTACCGCAGCCGCGTGGCCGAGCTGGACCCGCTGCGTACGGGCATGGTCGGCACGCTGGCGCAGCTCGTCCTGGTCACCTTCGACCAGGAGAGGGCCAAGGCGGAGGCGCGCCTCGGCGAGCTGGACGCCGACGACGCCATCGACGGCCTGTCCGTCCTCCTGCACGACGACGACCACCAGGGCCGCCTGGAGCGCGCCCACGGGTTCGTCGGGAACCTGCAGGACGAGCTCGGGACGTTCGCCGACCAGCTCGCCAAGGCCGGGGAGCATCTACGACGCCCGGGCGACACCGACGCCGACGGCCGCGTCGAGCGGATCGTGCTCCACGTCGACGACCTCGACCGATGCCCGCCCGACCGGGTCGTCGACGTGCTGCAGGCCCTCACGTTGCTGCTGTCGACGAGCCTGTTCGTCATCGTGGTCGCCGCCGACCCACGGACCCTGCGGCACGCGCTCGAACGCGACTCCGCGGCAGCCACGCGCCTGGAGGGCCATGCGGCCGGGGCGCTCGACCACCTCGACGCGCTCTTCCAGGTGCCCTACGCGCTCCCCCGCCTCGTGCCCCCGGTCAGCGGCCGCTACCTCCTGCGGACCGCCGCCGACCAGGGTCTCCTACCGCTTGACCTGGCCCTTGACCCGGGTGACGACGACGCCCCGGCAGGAGATCCGCCGTCGAGCACCCTGAGCGCCCGGGAGGCGGAGCTCCTTGCGCTGGTCTGCGAGGCCGTGACCACGCCGCGCGCGGCGAAGAAGCTGCTCACGCTGTACCAGCTGGTCCGGTACGCGACGGGGCCCGACGACGACCCACGGCCCGCCGCCCTCCTGCTGGCCCTGCTCGTGGGCGCGCCCGAACAGGCCGCGCAGCTGCTCGGCGAGCTCGATGACCGGCCCGACGCGGCACACCTCACCGCCGTGATCGAGACCCTGGGCGGCCGGCACGCGTCCGCCGGCCACGAGCGGTGCGCCGCATGCGCGGCCTGGCGGCGGATGCGCGGCGTCGCGGAACGCGCAGTCGCCGCAGGAGTCCCCGCCGAGGTGGGCAGCTACCGCGCGTGGGCGCGCGAGGTGGCGCGGTTCAGCTTCCACACGACGGAGCGGCACTGACCCAGCGCACGCCGGACGACGTCGGGGGCGGGCACCAGGTGAGCCTCACGCCTTGAAGATGTGCCGGCGGATCGAGGCGGCGTTCGAGAAGATCCGGATCCCGAGCACCACCACGACCGCCGTGGACAGCTGCCCGCCCACACCGAGCTGGTCACCGAGGAACACGATGAACGCCGCCACCACCACGTTCGACAGGAACGACACGAGGAACACCTTGTCGTCGAACAGCCCGTCGAGCATCGCGCGCAGACCCCCGAACAGGGCGTCCAGCGCGGCCACCACCGCGATCGGCAGGTACGGCTGCAGTATCAGCGGGACGGTGGGCTGCAGCACCAGGCCGGCGACCACCCCGATCACGAGCCCGACGATCGCGATCATCCGTTGTCCTCCTCGGATCGGTCCTCAGTTGTGTTCTCGTCCCCGGACTGCGGGGGGCGCGCCGACCGCAGCGTCGGGGAGCCCGCACCCGGCAGGTGCATCTCCTCGCTGGTCGTCACCTCGTTCTTGATGTCGTACTCCGCGCTCAGCAGCTGCAGGAACCCCAGCCCCGCCGACCGCGCGAACTCGACCTGCATTTCCTCCGGGTCACCAACGGCCTCGATCGTGTACGTGGGACCGTTCAACGGGTGCAGGTCCACCAGGATCGCGTCACCCGCGTTCCGGATCGCCGACAACGACGTCAGCCGCTCGTCGTTCACCGCCACCGCCTCCGCGCCCGCCGCCCACAGCTCGTTGACGACGAACTGCACGTCCGCGTCCCGCACCCGCGACTCCGCCGGCGCATCCCCCGGCTCGACCAGGCCACCACCCGAACCGTCGGTCAGCTTGACCACCATGCCCGGACCCTGCACCGCCACCGCACCGTTGACCAGCTGGTCCAACCGGTTCACCTCCAGCAACGCCGACGGCAACAGGCCACCACGCTGCAGCTCGTCCACCTCCGAGCCGAGCACCGCCGAACGCTCCGACAGGGCCTCCACCTCGGCACTACGCTCCTGAATCTGCTCGATCAGCAACGAGCGGCCCCTGGCGACCACCGGCTGCGGCGCCCGCAGGTCACGCACGGCCACCGTCGTCGCCGCGCCCAGCAGGACCGCCACCAGCAACATCGCCACCAGGCTCGGCACGCTGCGCTCCGACTTCTTCTCCCCCGCCTCCGCGCGACGCCGCGCCATCAGCGCGTACCCCGGGTCCAGCGGCCGCTCGGTCACCTCCCGCAGGAGCGTCATCGACTCGTCCAGACGCCGCCCCGACGTCCGACCCTGTACCGGAGCGCCCGGCGCGGTCATGCCGCGGCCACCAGCCGGCGCACCTGCGCCACGTACTGCAGCCCGGCCAGCCAGTACAGGCCGACACCCCACCAGGTGAACGCCCAGCCCACCACGTGCGCCCCCGCACCGACCCAGCCCGGCACCTCAGCCAGCAGCAGCAACGGGAACGCGTACAACAGGGCGAACGTCGCGACCTTGCCGACCAGCGTCACGTTCAGCGTCCCGTACCCCAGACGAGCCAGGACCGGCACCGTCAGCGCCAGCAGCACGTCACGCGCCACGATCGCGATCACCAGCCAGAGCGGCACCACCGCACGCCAGGCCAGACCGATCAAAGTCACGAAGATGAAGAGCCGGTCCGCGAACGGATCCAGCATCTGCCCCAGGCGAGTGACCTGGTTCAGGCGACGGGCCAACACACCGTCCAGCCAGTCCGACACGCCCGACACCGCGAGCACCAGCAGCGCCCAACCGTCCTCGCCCACGACGATCAGCACAGCAAAGACCGGCACCAGCGCCAGCCGCACCAGGCTGATGATGTTGGGCACGGTCAGCACCCGGGAGCTCATCTCCGCCCCAGTGGACACGCACACCGCCCTTGCTCACGCCGGTTGTTCTCGGCCGCCATCATCCTACGGGGCGAGCGTTGCGTATACGCACGGCACGCCGGGCCGAGCCAACTCCACGACCAGGCACCGACCCGCCCCGACCTTGCCCACACCTTGCCGTCCGACTACCCCCGCAACGCCCTCACCACGCACAACATCCACCCGCGTGCTGCAAGTCACGCTCGCTACCCCTGTGCTCAAGGCGCTCGCAGCCGATAGGGTGGTGACACATCCCCTTGGAGTTCGTCGTCTTCCCGTGTGTGCACGCAACGTGCGAGACAGGCCCGCAGCCTCGGCTGCGGGGAAGGTGTTTCGGGAGCAAGCGACGCGAGGGCCCTCACCTCGGCCCTGACTCCCTACCCGACGACGAACGGTGCACCACTGCATGTCTATCGACACCCATGACCTGATCGCGCCCGCTGAGCAGAACACCGAGCAGGTCATCGCCGACTCCGGCGACCAGACGGCCCCCGAGGCCGCCACCTCCGAGGTCTCCGCGGCTGCCGCCCCCGAGGCCGGCTCGACCGAGCCCGCCACGCAGGCTCCCGCTTCCGACGCCGCCGCCGGCGACGCCGTGACCAGCGAGCCCACCGGCCCGACCTTCGCCAGCCTCAACCTCCCCGCGCCCCTCATGGCCGCGGTCAACGAGCTCGGCTTCGTCACGCCCTCGGCCATCCAGGCCCGCGCCATCCCCGAGCTGCTCGCCGGCCGCGACATCACCGGCGTCGCCCAGACCGGCACCGGCAAGACCGCCGCGTTCGGCCTCCCGCTGCTCGCCGCCGTCGACCCCAAGCTCCGCAAGGTGCAGGCCCTCGTCCTGGCGCCCACCCGCGAGCTCGCCATGCAGGTCGCCGACGCCATCGAGTCGTTCGCGTCCAAGCTCGACGACGTCCGCGTCCTGCCCGTCTACGGCGGCGCACCCTACATCCCCCAGCAGCGCGCCCTGCGCGACGGCGTCCACGTCGTCGTCGGCACCCCCGGCCGCATCAAGGACCACCTCGACCGCGGCGCCCTCAAGCTCGACGACATCCGCTTCCTCGTCCTCGACGAGGCCGACGAGATGCTCCGCATGGGCTTCGCCGAGGACGTCGAGGAGATCTTCGGCCAGGCACCCACCAAGCGCCAGGTCGCCCTCTTCTCCGCGACCATGCCCCCCGCGATCCGCAAGGTCGCCGACCACCACATGACCGACCCGGTGCAGATCGCCGTCACCCGGCAGGCCTCCACCGTCACGGCCGTCCGCCAGACCTACGCCGTCGTGCCGTTCCGCCACAAGGTCGGCTCCCTCGCACGCGTCCTGTCCACGTCCGACGCCGACGCCGCCATCGTCTTCACCCGCACCCGCGGCGCCGCAGAAGACGTGGGCTCCGCCCTCATCGAGAAGGGCATCTCCGCCGCCACCATCTCCGGCGACGTCGCCCAGAAGGAACGCGAGAAGATCGTCGAACGGCTCCGCTCCGGCGCCCTCGACGTCCTCGTCGCCACCGACGTCGCCGCCCGCGGCCTCGACGTCGACCGCATCGGCCTCGTCGTCAACTTCGACGTCCCCGGCGAGCCCGAGGCCTACGTCCACCGCATCGGCCGCACCGGCCGCGCCGGCCGCACCGGCGAGGCCCTCACCTTCGTCACCCCCCACGAGCGCGGCAAGCTCCGCAGCATCGAGCGCACCATCCGCGCCTCGCTCGAAGAGGTCGAGATCCCGTCCCCCAAGGACGTCTCCGCCCACCAGGTCAAGCGCGCCCTCGGCAAGGTCGCGGCCCGCCGCGAGGCCGGCCGCCTCGAGATGTACACCGACATGATCCGCGCCTACGCCGACGAGACCGGCGTCGACCCCGTCGAGATCGCCGCCGCCATGGCGGCGCTCGCGGTGGGCGACGACGGCCCGCGGGCCCGTGCGGAGCAGGAGGAGTACGAGCGTGAGCGTGCCGAGGCCAAGTCGGCCGCGGCCCGGCGCAACACCCGCGACGGCGACCGGCACGACCGGTCGGGAGACCGTTCCCCGCGCGGCCGTGCCGAGGGCGACCGCGGCATCCGCCGTCCGGCCCGCGGCACGCGGTACCGCATCGCCGTCGGGCACACGCACGGCGTGCAGCCGGGCGGGATCGTCGGTGCGCTGACGGGCGAGGGTGGCATCACCGGAGCCGACGTCGGCAAGATCGACATCTTCGGCAGCTTCTCGCTGGTGGACATCATCGCGCCGCTGGACAACGAGGCGCTCGACCGCCTGGCCCGGGCCCGCGTGGCCGGCAAGCCGCTGCGCATCACCCTGGACCGGGGCCCGGCGCGCACCGGCGGCGACCGGGACCGCGCCCCGCGGACGGGTGGCGACCACCGCCGCCCGGACGGCGAGCGTGGCCCCCGTGGCCGCGGCCCGGCCCACTGGGAGGCCCGCAGCGCCCGCTGACGCGGCACACGCCCGGAGAGCAGTCGCGTGACAACGGCGGTCGGGCTTGCCGAGACATGGTCTCGGCAAGCCCGACCGCCGTTTCTGCTCTCCAGCTCTTGTTCCCGGCCGCCGTTCCCGGGCCGCGCGTTCCCCGGCTACTGCCGCCCGGGTTCGGTGGCCTCGCCCAGCTCGGAGATGAGCGTCACCAGGCGGCGGGCCTCGGCCATGCCGTGCTCGCCGTCTGCGCGCTGGATCCCCATGACGGCGAGCACGTCGCCGTCGGCGAGGTCGAGGTGCACCCACGGGTCGTTCGGGCCGAACCGGACGGTCACGATCTCGGCCCAGGCCAGGCGGCGGCTGTTGGCGTAGTTGACGACGGTGAGCCCGGTCGGGTCGGGGATCGCGCGCACGGCACCGAACCGCCAGGCGATGGCGGCGCCCAGCAGCCCGAGCACGATGATCGCTATCCGGTTGGCGGTGTCCGCGCCGGCGCCGTTCGCCGCGAGTGCGACGAACGTGCACCCGCCGGCGGACAGCAGCGCCAGCCCGTACGCCGTCGGCGTGCCGAAGCGGCCGCGGAAGGTGCGGAAGCGGTCGTCGCCACGGCCATGGCCGGTGGCGCTGCTGCCTGTCCCCGCACCCGCGCCCGCAGCCATGAGGCCTACAGCCGGGAGGCGTGGATGGAGGTCACGATGATGGCGCGCGCCCCGACGTCGTACAGCGCGTCCATGATCCGGTTCGTCGCGCTGCGCGGGACCATGACGCGCACGGCGCAGGCGTCGCTGTGGTGCTGCGCCGAGACCGTCGGGGACTCCTTGCCGGGCGTGATCGCGACGGCTTCTTCGAGCCGCGCCGCGGGGACCACGTAGTCCATGAGCACGTACTCGCGGGCGGTGATCACACCCTCCAGCCGCCGGGTCAGGACCTCCAGGCCTGCGGGCGGCTCGACGTCCGACTGCCGGATCAGCACGGCCTCCGAACGCAGGATCGGGTCGCCGAACACCTCCAGCCCCGCGGCCCGCAGGGTGGTGCCGGTCTCCACGACGTCGGCGATGACGTCCGCGACGCCGAGCCGCACGCTCGACTCCACGGCGCCGTCCAGGTGCACGATCGCCGCGGGCTCGACGCCCTGCTTCGCCAGGTGCTGGGCCACGAGCGTGGTGTACGACGACGCGACGCGGCGCCCGGCGATGTCGCTCACCTCGGTGATCGGGTGGGTCTGGCCGGGCTCCGTCGGCACCGCGGGCGCCGCGTACCGGAACGTGGACCGGGCGAACCCGAGGCCGAGGTGCTCGACGGCGTCCGCGCCCGAGTCGAGCATCAGGTCCCGGCCGGTGATGCCGACGTCGACCGTGCCGGTCCCGACGTAGACCGCCACGTCGCGGGGGCGCAGGAAGAAGAACTCGACGTCGTTCTCGGGGTCGGCGAGCACGAGCTCACGGGTGTCGCGGCGCTGGCGGTAGCCCGCCTCGCGCAGCATCTCGGAGGCGGGGCCGGACAGGGCACCCTTGTTGGGGACGGCGATGCGCAGCATGTGTTGGTTCCTCTCTGGGTGTACGTCGGATCTGCGGAACCCGGGTCTCTCGCCGGGGCTCGACCGGTGGTACTTCAACCGTGGTCGGGGCCCGGCGAGGCCGGGTCACAGATGCGTGTACACGTCCTCGAGGGTCAGTCCCTTGGCGACCATCAGGACCTGCAGGTGGTACAGGAGCTGCGAGATCTCCTCGGCGGTCTCGCTGTCCGACTGGTACTCGGCCGCCATCCAGACCTCGGCGGCCTCCTCCACGACCTTCTTGCCGATCGCATGGACTCCGGCGTCCAGCTGGGCCACGGTGCCAGAGCCCGCGGGACGGGTCTCGGCCTTCTCGGTCAGCTCGGCGAACAGGGTCTCGAAGGTCTTCACACGCCCAGCCTAGTCGGGCGACAGGGGCTCTACCCGTGGCCGTCCCACGTTGTGGCCATTCTCGCTATGACGCGGGCCACTGTCCTGTCCCCCGCACGACTCCGGCGTCGAGACTGTGCCGAGCGAGCCCGTTCTTTGGGCTCGTTGGTGCGGTATAGGACTGGCGTGGGTTCGGCAAAGACGCTTGGCACACTATTAATGCAGGACTGGTGCTGAGAGTGGAGAGCGGTCAGACGCCGGTCGGCGCGAGGCTCCGCAGCGTCACCGCCGTCGCGACCGCCGCCTCCACGGCCTCCGCCCCCTTGTCCTCCCTGGAGCCCTCCAGGCCTGCCCGGTCCAGCGCCTGCGTCTCGTCGTCGCACGTCAGCACGCCGAACCCGACCGGGACCCCGGTCCGGACGCTCACGTCCGTCAGGCCCGACGTCGCCGCCGCGCACACGTACTCGAAGTGCGGCGTCCCGCCCCGGATCACCACCCCGAGCGCGACGACGGCGTCCGCCGCCGGCCCCCCACCGACCCCGGCCGCACGCGCAGCGGCCACCGGCAGCTCGAACGAGCCCGGCACCCGCACCTCCGTCCAGTCCGCGCCCGACTCCGCCAGGGCCCGGCGGGCGCCGGCCAGCAGCCCGTCCATCACTCGCTCGTGCCAGCTCGCCGCGACCACGACCACCCGCAGGCCCGTGCCGTCGACCGTCACCTTCGGTGCTCCCGCGCCGCTCATGCGCATGCTCCTTCGTTCTCGTTGACTTGCTCGTCGACTTCCTCGTTCAGGTCGATGCTGTGCCCCAGCACCACCCGCTTCGTCTCCAGGTACCGGTGGTTGTGCACACCACGCCCCACCGCGAGCCCCCGCCGCCCGACGACGTCCGTGCCCGCCTCCCGCAGGCCCGCCACCTTCTCCGGGTTGTTCGTCAGCAGCGTCACCCCGTCCAGGCCGAGGTCCGCCAGGATCGCCGACGCCGCGCCGTACTCCCGCGCGTCCACCGGCAGCCCGAGGTCCACGTTCGCCTCCACGGTGTCCCGCCCGGCGTCCTGCAGCGCGTACGCCTGGACCTTCGCCGCCAAGCCGATCCCCCGGCCCTCGTGACCCCGCAGGTAGACGACCGCACCACCCTCGGCGGACACCGCCCGCAGCGACGCCTCCAGCTGCGGACCGCAGTCGCACCGCAGCGACCCCAGCCCGTCCCCCGTCAGGCACTCCGAGTGCACCCGCACCAGCGAGCCCTGCGCGGAACCGACCAGCGCCGGACCCGCCGACACCGGCGTCAGCCCCAGGTGCTCCGCACCCGAGAGCAGATCCCGGTACGCCACCACCCGGAAGTCCCCGTACCGCGTCGGCAACGACGCCTCCCCCACCCGGTGCACCCGCTCGGCGAGCCCCGGGACAAGGCCGGGCACGACGCCGGCCGCGCCGGGCGACGGCACCGGGTCGTACGCCCGCCGCCACGCCACCAGCTCCGCCACCGTCAGCACCACCAGCCCCGCCTCCTGGGCCAGGACCCGCGCCTCCGGCAGGCGCATCACCGCGCCGTCGTCCCGCACCAGCTCCGCGATGCCACCCACCTCACCCAGCACCCCGCCGGCACCACCCGCCAACCGCACCAGGTCCACCGCGGCCTCGGTATGCCCAGCACGCTCCAGCACCCCACCCGGCCGCGCCCGCAACGGCAGCACGTGCCCAGGCCGGATCAGGTCCCGCGCACCCGACGCCGGATCACCCAGCACCCGCAACGTCAGCGCCCGGTCCGCCGCCGAGATCCCCGTCGACACCCCCACCGCATCCACCGACACCGTGTACGCCGTGCTCCGCGGATCCTCGCTCCGCTCCACCATCAGCGGCAGCTCCAGCGCATCCGCCCGGTACCCCGGCATCGGCGCACACAGGTACCCCGACGAGTGCCGCACCGTCCACGCCACCCACTCCGCCGTCGCGGCGCTCGCGGCGAGGACTACATCGACCTCGTTCTCCCGGCCGGCGTCGTCCGCCACCAGGACGGGGCGGCCGGCGGCGAGCTCGGCGAAGGCACGCTCCATCAGGTCCGTGTCGACTTCGTGCATGTCGACCGGGTCGGTATCGAGTGCGGTCGTGTCCGTCGTGCTCGCTGCGCGCACCGCGCTCATCGGGCGACTCCCGTCTCCAGGTCGCTCGCCGCGATGGCAGTGTCCAGGGCGTTCGCAGTGTTCGTCCCGGCCGTCATGAGCCGCTCGACGTACTTCGCGAGCACGTCGACCTCCACGTTCACGACGTCGCCCGCGGCCAGCCCGCCCAGCGTCGTCGCGGCGAGCGTGGTCGGGATGAGCGACACCCCGAAGGCGTCGTCGGACACCCACGTCACCGTGAGCGACACGCCGGACAGGGCGACGGAGCCCTTCTCCGCGACGTATCGGGTCAGGGCGGGGGGCGCGGCGAGCTCCAGGTCGTCCCAGCGCGGGCCGGGGGTGCGCCGCACGAGCGTCGCGACGCCGTCGACGTGCCCCTGGACCACGTGCCCGCCCAGGCGGCCGTTCGCCGGCAGGGCACGCTCCAGGTTGACCCGGGCGCCCGGCACGAGGCCGCCGAGCGACGTGCGGCGGAGGGTTTCCGGCATCACCTCGGCCACGAACGCGCCGTCCGCGACCGACGTGACGGTCAGGCACACCCCGTCGACGGCGATCGAGTCGCCCGGACGGGCGTCCGACGTGGCGAGCGGCCCGACGACGGTCAGGACGGCGTCGGGCGCCGTGCCGGATCCGGCGTCGCCGCCGGGTCGCTCGAACGCGACGACGGAGCCGAGCTCCTCAACGATTCCGGTGAACATCAGATCTCCTCCTTGGTGTGCCGGCTGGGCCGGCCTTTCTGTTCGGGCTGTTCGGGCTGTTCGGGCTGTGCGGGCTGGGCCCGGCGCGCGACCATGAGCATGTCGTCCCCCAGCCGGGTCACGTCGCGGGTGGCGAAGCGCGCGGCCTCGCCAATGGTGGTGACGCCGAGATCGCCGACGGCGGTGGCGCCCGCGCCGAGCAGCACCGGCGCCACGTACGCGTGCAGCTCGTCGACGGCGTCGGCGGCCAGCAGGGTGGTCGCCAGGGTGGGACCGCCCTCCACGAGCAGGTGCCGCACCTCCCGGTCACCGAGCTCCCGGAGCACCACGTCGAGGTCCCGCTCGGGCAGGTGCAGCAGGGGTCCGCCGGGCCCGCGCAGGCGGGCGCCGTCGGGCACCGTACGACGGCCGAGCACGACCCGGAGCGGCTGGTGCTCGAACAGGCCGCCGTCGGCCGTCCGCGCGGTGAGGGACGGGTCGTCCGTCAGGGCGGTTCCCGAGCCGACGGCGATCGCGTCGACCTGCGCGCGGATCGTGTGGGCGTGGGCTCGCGCCCGCGGACCGGTGATCCAGCGGCTGGTCCCGTCCGGGGCGGCGACCCGGCCGTCGAGGCTGGTCGCGAGCTTGAGGGTCACGTAGGGGCGGCCGGTCCGGACCGCGTGCAGCCACGGGCGGAGCAGCTCCTCGCCCTCGTCCGCGAGGAGGCCCGTGGTCACCTCGATCCCCGCGGCACGCAGCCGGGCAGCGCCGCCCGTCGCCACCGGGTTCGGGTCGCCGACCGCCACGTGCACGGCGGCGACGCCGGCGTCGATCAGGGCATCGGCGCAGGGTCCGGTGCGGCCGTGGTGGGCGCAGGGCTCGAGCGTCACGACCGCCGTCGTGCCCCGCGGGTCGATGCCGCGCGAGCGGGCGTCGGCCAGGGCTGCGGCCTCCGCGTGCGGGGTGCCCGCCCCGCGATGGAAGCCCTCGGCCACCGGGTGACCGCCGGGATCCAGGAGCACGCAGCCGACGCGGGGGTTCGGGCCGTACGCCGGGCCCTGCACGGCCAGCGCGAGGGCGCGGCGCATGGCGCTCTCGAGAGCGTGTGGTCCGGTCGCCGCGGGCGCCGTCGCGCGGCCCTGCCGTGCCTGGTTCATGCCGTCCTCCCCGAGCTTCGGCGCTCCGGGGTGGACGACGGGTGCACGGGCTGGCCGTGACGGCCCAGCCCGCGCGCACGACGTCACGGCGACACACGCCCAGGGGACGGCGGCGCCGCACGTGCTTCCTCCCATCCGGACTTTCACCGTCGGTCCTGGAGTTCCACCAGGTCAACCGGCCATCCTTGCGGACGGACGGGTCGCGGACTGTCACCGCCGGCTCGGAATTACACCGACCCCGGAGCACGTGTGTGCACTACTGCTCACAGAATGCCACAGCAAGGGCGGCGTTCGGCGTGCTCTGTGTCACACCCGGGCGCACCGGGCGCCGTGCCTCGGGTCACACTGCCGGTTCCACGAGACCTCACGCCGTGCGCCGGACCCGGCGACGCCGGATCACCCACTCGGCGAACGCCACGTTGATGGCCCACCCCAGGCCCATCCCGATCGTGTTGGGCACGGGCCCCGGCGCGCCGGCGACCGCCGTGAACGGCCCGAGCAGCAGCGCCTGCGTGCCCGCGCCCATGGCCAGCGCGTAGGCGCGCGTCATCCAGGCCGAGTGGGTCACGAAGTCGCGGCGCAGCGCCGCACGCACGCCCAGCACTATCGACACCGCCATGGCAGTACCGACCAGGTAGCGCATCCCGTTCACGACCACCGTGTCCTTGACGGGCAGGTCGTAGAACGCGGTCATCCAGAGGCCGGTCAGCGCGACGCCGAGGCCCGCCAGTGCGAGCACCCGTCCGGCCAGCCTGTGCCAGCGGTGTCGGCGCAGGCTCGGGACGAACTGGAACGCGCCGAGCATGCTGTAGGTCGTCACGCAGACGATGTGCACGACGACGGGCAGCGGCTGGGTCACGAAGCGCGCGTTCTCCGCGGTCAGCACCGGGTCGGACCCCAGCTCGGCGAGCCGCACGGAGCCACCGAGCGCGGGGACCAGCGACAGGAGCAGCAGCCCTGCGGGGACGAGCCACTCGCGACGGCTGGTGGACCTGGTCGTTGCCTGGGATGTCGTCATGTACCGAGCGTCCTCGGCAGGGTGCGGGCTGGTCATGGGCCCGTGGACCGGTCTTTGCCCTGGCCGAAAGTACGAGTTGACTGCCACGGCGTGGCGGGCGGGGTGCGGGGCGGGTCGCCGGGCAGGGTCGCCGAGCGGTCGCCGGGCAGGTCATCGAGCAGGGTCAGGGGCGACCGGGCCGCACGCGCCCCGTGTCGTACGCCCAGAGCGCGACCTCGACCCGGTTGCGCGCGCCCACCTTGGTCATCAGGTTCGCGACGTGCGACTTCACCGTGCTGAGCGTGACGAAAAGCTCGCGCGCGATCTCGGTGTTGGTCCGGCCGCGGGCCACGGCCAGCAGCACCTCCTCCTCCCGCGCGGTGAGCGGGTCCAGGGGCTGGGCGGGCACGTTCCGCGGACCGGCGTCGGCGAAGGCGTGCAGGAGGCGCGTCGTGACGCTTGGCGCGATGAGCGCATCGCCCGCCGCCGCGGCCTGGATCGCCTGGGCCAGGAGCGCGGGACCGGCGTCCTTCAGCAGGAAGCCTCGAGCCCCCGCGCGGAGGGCCGCGTAGACGTACTCGTCCAGGTCGAAGGTGGTGATGACGACGACGGCGAGCGGGTCCGCGACGTCGGCGCCCGCGAGAAGCCGGGTGGCCTCGATGCCGTCGATGCCCGGCATCCGGATGTCGAGCAGGCTGACGTCGGGACGCAACCTCCGGGCGAGCTCGACGGCGGTCCGGCCGTCAGAGGCCTCGCCGACGACCTCGATATCGTCCTGGGCGTTCAGGATCATGGTGAGGCCCGTGCGGACGATCTCCTGGTCGTCCGCGACGAGGACCGTGATGCGCTCGGCCGGTGCGGGCTCGGTCGTCATGCCATCGGTCGTCATGCCGGCCGGCCCGTCCGGGGCGTTCGTGGTGCCCCGGACAGCGGGAGGACCGCTTCGACGGTCCAGCCCCGGGCCGCGGGCCCGGCTTCGAGCGTGCCCCCGAGCAGCTCGGCGCGTTCGCGCATCCCGGCCAGCCCGAACCCGCTGCCGGCCGGACGTGTCGGCGCGTCCCCGTCGTCGGACACCCGGAGGCGGACGGACATGTCGCCGACGGTGACCAGGACGGCGATCCGGGTGGCACCCCGGGCGTGGCGGCGCGCGTTGGTGACCGACTCCTGGGCGATGCGGTGCACGGCGGCGCCGACGGCCGCCGTGACCCGGGCGGGGTCGCCCTCCAGGAGGACCTCGACGGGCGGCGGCCCGGTGTCGGCGAGGCGTTCGACGTCGGCGATGGTGGGGCCGGGGGCAAGGTCGGCCGCCTCGCCTGTGCCCGAGTTATCAGCGCCCAGGCCATCAGCGCCCAGGCCATCGGTGCGCGGGTCTTCGGTGCGCAGTTCGTCGGAGCGGAGGGCGCGGACGAGGGTGCGCATCTCGGCCAGGGCGCGGGTGGCCTCGCCCTCGATGACCCGCAGGGCGTCCGCCGCGGCGCCGGGGTCGGTGCCGGACACGGCGAGCCCGGCCTGCGCACGGACGGCGACGGCCGAGACGTGGTGCCCGACGACGTCGTGCAGGTCGCGCGCCAGGCGCTCCCGCTCGAGCAGCGCGACCTGCTCGCGCTCGCGCTTACGGGCCCCAGCGCGGTAGCGGAACGCCAGGCCGAGCGCGAAGGCCGCGCTGAGGATCACGACGCCCGCTCCCACGTCGGTCGGGGTCAGGAACCCGAGCGCGGCGTTGACGCCCACCTTCGCGAGGATCAGCGTCGCGCCGAGCACCATCGCGCGCCCGCTCCCCCACCGGAACAGTGCGTACGGCAGGACCAGCATGAACACGTTCGCGGTGAGGTCCAGCTCCCGGTCCAGGATCACGGCCGGCACGCCGGAAGCGACGAACGCGATGGCGACCATCAGCAGCGGGTGCGTCCGGCGCCACAGCAGGGTCGGCGCGAGCACGACGACGGTGGCGACCTGCAGCCAGCGCCCCGGGACATCCGGGCGGACGATCCCCTCGATCACCGCGGCGACCACGAACGCAGCGACGAGCACCCAGTCCCGCCACGTCCGCGCGGGCGGGTCGGCGGGCCGCGGTTCGTTCCAGACCGAGCGGATGGCGGACACGGCCTCATGCTACGAGGACGGGCGCATCGGCCGGATCAGGCAAAAGTACGAGCCGGGCCTCGTTCCGGGCCTGGTCTCGGGGCTGCTGGTGAGGTGTGCGCACTGCCGGCGTGCTGGCGCGATGCGCTTGGCACACTATTTCCAGATGAGAACAGGACGCCGCTGGCGGCTGCCGTCCGGCTGCCCCGTTGTCCGCTTCGACCAAGCAGTTGGGCTTGGTTCCGGCTCGATATCCAAGCCCAACTGCTTGGTCGAAGCGGACCTTGCCCCGCACGCGGGCATCGGACCCCGGCGGCGGGGTCCGACGTCGGGTCAGTGGGTGTGCTTCTCCGCCAGCTCGCGCAGGGCGGCGATCTCGGCCGGGATGTCCTCGGCCCCGTACACGGCTGAGCCCGCGACGAAGACGTTCGCGCCGGCGTCGGCCGCCCGCTCGATCGTGTCCCGGGACACTCCCCCGTCGACCTGGATCCACACGTCGAGGCCGGACTCGCTGACGGCCTCCCGCGCGCGCCGGATCTTCGGCAGCGTGCCCTCGATGAAGGACTGCCCGCCGAACCCCGGCTCGACCGTCATCACGAGGATCATGTCGATCTCGGCCAGCAGGTCGAGGTAGGGCTCCACGGGGGTCGCCGGCCGCAGCGCCACGCCCGCCCGTGCCCCGAGCCGGTGCAGCTCCCGCGCCAGCCGGACGGGCGCCTGCGCCGCCTCCGCGTGGAAGGTGACCGACGCCGCCCCCGCCTCCGCGAACGCGGGTGCCCACCGGTCGGGGTTCTCGATCATGAGGTGCGCGTCCAGCGGGATCGGCGACACCTTCGCGAGCCGCTCGAAGATCGGCAGCCCCAGCGTCAGGTTCGGCACGAAATGGTTGTCCATGACGTCGACGTGCGCGTAGTCGGCGTCGGCGATCCGGCCGAGGTCGCGCTCGAGGTTCGCGAAGTCGGCGGACAGGATGCTGGGGGCGATGAGGGCTGCCATGATGCCAGCCTAGAGCCCGACCAACAGACCGGGAGCAAACGATGATCCCCGAAGTGAACTACTGGGCAGTGATCGTGGCCACGCTGTCCACGCTGGTCGTGGGCTCGGTCTGGTACACGCCCAGGGTGTTCGGCAAGCGCTGGATGCGGCTGGCAAAGGTGGACCAGGAGGCTGCCCGGGCGGCAGGGGTCTGGCCCATCGTCGTGACGGTCATCGTCAGCTTCCTGACCGCCTGGGTGCTCGCCGGCGCCACCTACATCTCGTGGGAGTTCTACGACGGCAGCTTCTTCACTGCGGCCGTCGTCACCGCCGTCATGCTCTGGATCGGGTTCACGGCGGCCCGCATCATCACGCACGACGCCTTCGAGGGCCGCCCGTCCGCGCTCACCACTCTGAACCTGGCGCACGAGCTGGTGACGATCCTGGTCATGGCCGTGATCATCGGGGTGTGGCCGCCGGCGGGTGTCTAGCGGCGTGGCGGGCCGAGCGGCACAGCACGCGCCCGCATCCTCGGCGAGGCCTTCGCCAACGACACCGGCACCGATCCGCACGCCTACGTCGAGGACCTCACTGCGGCCTCTCGGACACCACGGCGCGCCCGGCGATCACCGCGGACGAGCAGGAAACCAGCTCGGTGGACATCGAAGGCGGCGGTGGCATTGCGGGCCAAGTGACGGATTGGCAAGGACTGACCGAGCCGGTCTGAATTCTGACCCAGCTCGGTCAGGCGCGCAGAAGTTCACCCGCGCTGTGCGCCGGTGGTCGTGGCCCTACGCCGGAACGCGCCGCTAGCCTCCCTGCGTGACCGAGCAGCATGGACCGACGTGGTGAGGATCGACCTCAGTGCTGTCAGAAGGACCAGCACCGACAACCTCCTGTTCACGATCTGCGCAGCCCTCATCTTTTCGGCCTTTCCTGGCTACGTCACATTCGAGTACATCCAGGACCGGCTGATCCTCGCGGACCGCGGGGTGCGGGTCAACGCATGGGTAGTCGACTACAACTGGGTGCGCCGGGGCCCCGACACGGTAGTCGTCAGACCTGACGATCCGCCGTACTTCGAGGCAACTCTCAGCCGCGGCCCAGACGGCATCAAGTTCAATGATCGGCTCGACGTTGTCTTCGATCCTCGCGCCCCAGGACGGATCGTCGCCGTCGACGAGCCGCTGATCGACGGCTACGTCCTCCTCTTCGCGGGCCTCGACCTACTCGCCCTCTTGGCGTTGCTTGGTGGACTCGTTGCGGTTCGCGAGCTCCTTCGGCGGGTGTGGGCGCGGCGGCACGGGGGCCTCGCGCAGACACGCGGCGATCCTCCTGTCGGGCCCCGTCCTCGTCTCCTTGCAGCGTGGGAGACTCCCCAGATCGTCCTCCTGCTGGTCATCGCACCCGTTCTCAGCGCCGCGATACTCGGCCCGCTTGCTGCGAGCTCCGTCAATGACGCGGCAGCACTTCGAACATCTGGCGTCGTCGTGCAGGCAGTCGTCGTGAAGAGCACCTGGGACGGCGCTGGAGAGCTCGACGTTCGGTTCCCGACTATGGACGGCACGAAGCACAGCGCGTACGTCACGGTGGGGGACGGCGTGTACTACGAGGGTGACTCCGTCGAGGTCATTTACGAACCGGCCGCACCGGGCAACGCCCAGCTGGCGGGAGAAGACGGTTGGGAGTCGGAGCCATGGATCTTCGCCGGCACGTTCATCGCGTTCTCAGCGACAGCGGCTGCGACTGTCCCGGTCGCCGTCGTCGCGCTCATCCGTCGGGCCCGGGGAGGGCGGTGACGGGAGGCAGGGTCGACCCTAGTGTGGGTGCCAGGACTCCTGAAGAACGTTCACGTCTGCCCAACCGAGTTCAGTCAGGCCGAATAGTTCAGACAGCCCGCATACCCGGGCCACAACCGAACCCAGTTCACGCTTCCTAGCACCTACCGAAGAAGCACCATGCGACCCGCCGAGACGTTCACAATCTCCCGAGCCAGACAGGACCAGCACAGGGGAGGCGCTACCCCTTCCGGCGCAGCAACATCAGGTGCATCGCGTCCGTGCCGTGCACGTGCGGCCAGAGCTGCACGTCGTCGCGGTCCGACAGCGGGATCTCGTCCGCCGCGCCAGCGCGCACCACTGAACGAACTACGGCCGGCGTGTCCAGGCGCTCGACGTCGGTGCGCTTCTTCAGCACGTCGGAGACCACGAGCTGCGTCTCGGCGAGGTGCGGGGAGCACGTCACGTAGGCCACCACTCCCCCGGGCCGGACGGCGTCCAGCGCGGACTTCAGAAGCTCGCGCTGCAGCCCGGTGAGGGCCGCGAGGTCCGACGGCGTCCGCCGCCACCGGCTCTCGGGCCGACGGCGCAGCGCGCCCAGTCCGGTGCACGGCGCGTCGACGAGCACGCGGTCGTAAGCCCCGGGCTCGTCGGCGCCGACGTCGCGTCCGTCGCCGGTCCGCACCTCCTCGACCACGCCGTCGGGCAGCGCCGCCAGGGCGCCCTTGACCAGGCGGGCGCGGTGCGGCGCCACCTCGTTGGCGACCAGCGTCGCTCCGCGCTGCGCGGCCAGCGCGCCCAGCAGGGCCGCCTTGCCGCCCGGACCTGCGCACAGGTCGAGCCAGCGCCGGTCACTGCCCTCCAGGGGCACGCCGGCGAGGGCGAGCGTGACGAGCTGCGAGCCCTCGTCCTGCACGCCCGCGAGGCCCTCCCGGATCGCCGGGATCCCTGACGGGTCCGAACCCTCCAGGCGCAGCGCAGTGGGCGCCCAGCGGCCGGCGACCAGGTCGACGTCGCCCCAGGCCCCCTCGTCGGACGCCTCGACCAGGCCGGGCCGGGCCACCAGGGTGACGCGCGGCGCGACGTTGTCCGCGGCCAGCAGGTCGCCGATCTCGTCCACGCTGCGCCCGTTGCCGACCAGCGCCTCGCGCAGGGCGCGGGCGATCCACAGCGGGTGCGACTCGGTGGCCGCGAGGCCGGTCAGGGCGTCCGGCGCCTCCTTCTCGAGGATGGACAGCCACTCGTCGAGCGGCCGCTCCGACACCCGGCGCAGCACCGCGTTCACCATCTGCGCAGGCCCGGCGCCCACGCGGTTGCGCGCGAGCCCGACCGTCTCGGAGACCGCCGCGTGCACGGGCACGCGCATGCCGAGGACCTGGTGGGCACCGAGGCGCAGGACGTCCAGCAGCGCCGGGTCCAGCCCCGGCAGCGGGCGGTCGACGCAGGACGAGAGGATGGCGTCGTACCGGCCGCGCAGGCGCAGCGTGCCGTAGGTGAGCTCGGTCGCGAAGCCGGCGTCGCGACCGCGGATGTGCCGCTCGCGCAGCAGCGGCGGCAGCACGAGGTTCGCGTACGCGTCCGACTCGTCGACCTCGCGCAGCACGTCGAACGCTGCCATCCGGGCCGGGTCGGTGCGCTTGCGCCGCTCTGACGGCGCCTGCGACGTGCGGGACCGGTCGCCCCGGGAACGGGACGCGGAGCGCTGGCGGCCCGAGGTGTTGCGCCGGTCGTCGTCGAAGCCCCGGCTGCCGCCGTCACGCGAGCCGTCGTTGCGCGAACCACCGTCGCGCGAACCACCGTCCGCCGAGCCGCCGCTGCCGCGGTCGCCCTCGTGCCCGCTCATGCCGACACCTCGGCGGCGCTCGTCGTGGACCCGTCCAGCACGAGGCCGGCCTCCACGAGCGATCGGCCCGCGCCGCGGGCCCAGTCCGGCGCGGCCATCGCCTTCTTCCCGACGGGCCGCACCTCGCCCAGCGCGACGGCGTGCGTCGCCGTGCCGACCAGGACCTCGTGCTTGAGCGCGCGCACCTCGCCGGCCGTCAGGTCCGTGACCTCGGGACGCGGCGCGACGGGCCCGAGGCCCAGCCGGGAACCGTCCGGCAGCGTCGTCCACGCGCCGGGCGCGGGCGTGCAGCCGCGCACCAGCCGGTCGACCGCGAGCGCCGGGTCCGTCCAGGCCACGCGGGCGTCGTCGGTGGTGAGCTTCGCGGCGACGGAGACGCCGTCGGCGGGCTGGGGTTGTGGCTGGAGGGTGCCGTCCTCGAGGGCGTCGAGGGTGGCGACGAGGAGCTCGGCGCCGGAGACCGCGAGGCGGCCGAGGAGGTCGCCGGAGGTGTCGGTGGGCCGGATGGTCTCCGTGGCGGTGCCGAGCACGGGGCCGGTGTCCATACCCTCGTCGAGCAGGAAGGTGGTCGCTCCGGTGACCTCGTCGCCGGCGATCACGGCGCGCTGCACGGGCGCCGCGCCGCGCCAGGCGGGCAGCACGGAGAAGTGCAGGTTGATCCAGCCGAGGCGGGGCACGGCGAGCACGGCGGGCCGCAGGATGTGGCCGTAGGCGACGACGGGGGCGGCGTCGATCTCCAGGTCGCTCAGCATCGCGACGAACTCGTCGCCGCGCGGGACGTCCGTGATGACGCGGATCCCGGCCTCCTCGGCGCGGGCGCGCACGGGGCTCGGCGTGAGCTTGCGGCCGCGGCCCGACGGCGCGTCCGCGCGCGTCAGGACTGCCACGACCTCGTGACGCGAGCCGAGTAGAGCCTCCAGCGAGGCGACGGCGGGTTCGGGGGTTCCTGCGAAGAGAAGACGCACCTGGTCAGTTTAGGTGTCGGTCCAGGTGCGCGTCCGTCAGGCAGCGACTGTCAGGCGGCGACCACGAGGTCGCGGGTCAGGGCGGAGATCTCCAGGACGGTCTGGTTCGAGTAGTTGCTCAGTGCCACGAGGACCCAGTCGGTGTCGGGGTAGAAGTCGACCACGGTGGAGATGCCGGCCGCGTTTCCGCCGCCATGGCCGAACGTCCACTGGCCCTGGACGAGGGCGCCGGTGGGGCCGTAGCACTGGTAGACGGTCTGTGGGGGTGTGCCGGTCTGCGGGGGCAGGGGCTGGCCGGGGGGTGGCGTCTGCCGGGGCGTCGGCACCTTTCCGCTCAGGACGAGCTGGGTGTGGGCGGGCTGGAGGAACCTCTGCTGGTAGAGGTAGCGGGCGAAGCGGCTGAGGTCGTCGCAGGTGGCGAACGCGTCCCCGGCGGGGGTGCCGATGTGGCCGAACTCTTCCAGGGCGTCGACCCACCCGCCCTGTGCGTCGCGGTGGTAGGGGTGCGCGATGCGGCGGTCGGCTCGCCACTGCGGCTTGGTGACGAAGTCGGCGCGGGTCATGCCGGCCGCGGTGAACACGTTCCGGCGCACGTAGTCGTAGTACGACGTGCCGCTCACCCTGGCCACGATCTCACCCAGGAGGTGAAAGCCTGAATTGCTGTAGGTGTAGCCGGCGCCCGCGGGGAAGGCCTGCTGCGATCCTCGAATGAGGTCTGTGATCCCGGTCATGACCTGTTCCGGGCTGGTCCAGGTTGCCGCCGCCTCCTGGTAGCCGGGCATTTGGTGATAGTCGCCGAGGCCCGAGGTGTGGGTGAGCAGATGGTGCACCGTCGCCCCGGCGATGTCGTCCGGGAAGCCGTCCAGGTAGGTGCCGAGCGGCTCCCGGTAGCTGAGCGTTCCGAGCTGAGCCTGCTGCGCGACGGCGACGGCGGTGGCCAGCTTGGTCACCGACGCGAGGGCGAACGCGGTGTCCTGCGTGTTCGAGATGGCCCGTTGTTTGTCGGCGAGGCCGTGCGAGCGGGCCAGCACGGTGCGGCCGCGGTGGGTCAGCAGGAGCGATCCGGAGAACTCGTCGTGGGCTGCCTTGTCTGCGACGAGCTGGTCCAGCTCGCCTCCGGGGCGCAGGCCTCTCGGTATGCGGGTGCCCTGGGGCTCTTGCTCGACGGCGTCTGCCGAGGCCGGTGCGAGGGCGGCCGCCGAGGCCGTTCCGAACAGGCCGAGTGCTGCACGCCGGGACAGGTGAGGTGCCATGAGGTTCTCCTATGTCGAGCGCGGTGATCGGGGCACCGCGGTGATCGGGGCAAGGTCTATCGGTTCCGGGTTATGGGTGGCCGCTCGCGGTGCCATACCCAATCCATAGGTCCGTGCGGCGATACTCGGGCCATGCGGGTGTTGCTGGTGGAGGACGAGCGGCCGCTGGCCGGGTACATCACGGCCGGGCTGCGCAAGCATGGGTTCGCCGTCGATCTGGCGCAGGACGGGCAGAGCGCACTGGACAGGTGCGCCCACACGCCCTACGACGTGGTGGTGCTGGACCGGGATCTACCGGTCGTGCACGGCGACACGGTGTGCCGGCAGCTCGCCGAACGGGGCGGATCGCGCATCCTGATGCTGACCGCGTCCGGCACCGTCGAGGACCGGGTGGACGGGCTCACCCTCGGCGCCGACGACTACCTCGGCAAGCCGTTCGCATTCTCCGAGCTGGTGGCCCGGGTGCACGCGCTCGCCCGGCGCAGCGCGCCGGCTCGTCCGCCCGTGCTGCGGGTGGCCGACGTCACCCTTGATCCCGCGCGACGCACCGCGGAGCGCGCGGGACGGCTGCTCGCGCTGGCGCCCAAGGAGTTCGGTGTGCTGGAGCACCTGCTTGCCGCGGCAGGTGACGTGGTCAGTGCGGAGACCCTGCTGGACAAGGTGTGGGACGAGCACGCGGACCCGTTCACCAATGCGGTCCGGATCACGGTCGGCACCCTGCGCCGCAAGCTCGGTGAACCGGCGCTGGTCGAGACCGTCACCGGCGCCGGCTACCGCATCCGGTCATGATTCGACCATGTCTGACTCGACCATGCCCTCACGGTCCCCACGGTCGTTGCGCCTGACCGCGCGCAACAGGCTCACCCTGCTCTACGTCGCACTCGTCCTGGCGGCCGGCGTGGCGCTGACCGCCCTGACCTACCTGCTCATGCGGGAGAGCCTGGCGCACCGCGAGGTCGTCCTGTGGACGGCCCGGCCGGACGGCACCGGGTCTCTCCCTCCGCAGCCACCCAGTCCTTCCGCGCTGTCACAACGGGTGCGCGACGAGACCCTTGCGGCGCTGCTGACGCAGGCGGGGATCGCGCTGGCGGTGGTCACCGTCCTGGCAGGCGTACTCGGCTGGCTGCTGGCAGGCCGGGTGCTGCGGCCGATCCGCGCGATCTCGGCCACCGCCCAGCGACTCTCCGCGGAGAACCTGTCCGACCGCGTGCCGGTGCACCCCCCGCAGGACGAGCTGGCCGCGCTGGCCGAGACGGTCAACGGGATGCTGGACCGGGTCCAGCACGGCATCGCGGAGCGCGACCGCGCGCTGGACAGCCAGAAGCTGTTCGCCGCGAACGCCGCGCACGAGCTGCGCACCCCGCTGACCACCATACGCACCGCGATCGACGTGACCCTGGACGGCGAACCCACCCGGGCAGAGCTGCTGACGATGGCCGAGGACGTCCGTGCGGCGGCAGAGGCCAGCGGGCGCACCCTGGACGGGCTCCTCGTGCTGGCTCGGAGCCAGGCCGGGACAGCGAACCCGCGTCCCGTCGACCTCGCCGAGGTCGCCCGCGCGGTGCTGGCCGACGTCGGCGACCAGCTGTCCGCCACGGGCCTCACGCTCCACCAGGACCTGTCCGCCGCACACGTGACCGGCGAACCCGTGCTGCTGGAGCGGATGACCGCCAACCTCGTCGGCAACGCCCTTCGCTACAACTACCCCGGCGGTCACGTCACCGTGTCGACCGGCACCTCGGCCGGCACCGCGGCCCTGCGAGTGCTCAACTCGGGCCTGGGTGTCCCTCCGGGCCAGGTCGACCGCCTGCTGGAGCCCTTTGTCCGTGGCGAGGGCAGCCGCACCTCCTCCGACGGCGGCGCTGGGCTCGGCCTGTCCATCGTGCAGGCGGTAGTGCTCGCCCACGATGGAGTGATCACCTCGACCGCCAACCGGGGCGGCGGGCTGGACGTCACGGTCCGGCTCCCGCCGTCATGACGGCCCGAGGACCACGCCAGAGCCGGCTCTCAGGTCAGTCTCGGTTCGGCAGCCCCGCGACGTGTCGTCGTGCGGCGCGCAAGCACCGTGGCCCTCGGCACAGAGACGAAGTAGCAGCCCCTACCCGGTCGGAGGACCACGATGCGCCGAACAATGCTCGTCCCTCCGGTCGCCGCTCTGCTCTCCGCTGTGCTGCTCCCGGCGGCTCTGCTGGCGGGGTGCGCCGCCGATGCGGGTGGCACCGGCACCGGGGGTACCGGAGCCAGTGACGCCGGCTTCGCCGAGGTGCTCGCCATACCCGCGCCGACGGCCGACTACGCCTGGTACCCGGAGACCGTCACCGATGCACTGCCGTCGGTCCGGTACGTCGACGGGGCCGGCGAGGCGCACGCGTCCGAGCTGACCACGACGGGGCGGTTCATGAGCTGGGAACCTGGCGAACCGGACCATCCGAGCCTCGAGATGATCGACCTGACGTTCGAGGTCGACGTGGTCATCGACTCGCTCGGCGACCTGACGATGCTCGAGGGCAGCACGGTGACGGTGCACATCGGCATCGACGGTTCTGCGGACCCGGACCGGGTGGCCGAGGAGCTGCTCGCGCTGGACGACGTCGTGCTGTTCCTGAACCACGTGGGTCCCGAGCCCTGGCCGCCGCCGGAGTGGGAGATCGTGTTTGACAACGCCTTCCTGGGCGACGTGCACGACGACGGCACGGTCACCTGGCCCGTCGCGGACGCGATTGCGGCGAACAACCCGGCCGACGCCCACCCGGAGGCCGACGTGACCACGCTCGACGACCTCAGGGCAGCGACGGAGGAACGTACGATCGACGTCTCCGGTGGTTGATGCGGTCCGGGGGCTTCTGCTCGGCGGCACTACTCGGTGGGCACTACTCCGCGACGTCCCTGCTCCGCGACCGGGAGCCCCAGCGCGCGCAGCTCCTTGCGCAGCGCGGGCGTGTGCGTGAACACCACGCCGTGGAACCCGACGCCGCGTGCCGCGTCGACGTTGACGGTCTTGTCGTCGATGAAGACCGCGCGTGCCGGGTCGACTCCGAACCGCTCGACGACCAGCTCGAACATCCGCCGGTCGGGCTTGGCCATGCCCTCGCGGCCGGACACTATGACGTCGTCCATCAGCCCGATCGCCGGCGCGGCGGGCTCGGCGCTGTGGAAGGTCTCGGCCTGCCAGTTCGTCAGCCCGTACAGCCGCAGCCCCAAGCCCTTCAGCTCGCTCACGAGCTCCGCCGAACCCTCGATCGGCCCCGTCAGGGACAGCTCGTAGTGCTCCACGTACCGGCGCAGGTCGTCGACGAGCTCCGGGTGCGTCCGGGCCACGCGTTCGAGCAGCACCGCGTATGACGTCCCGGCGTCGGCGGCGTGGTTGATCGTGTCGAAGTCCACGGCCTCGAAGAACGCCGCGACCTCGGCGCGCGGCCGGTCCGCGTACGGCCCGAAGGGATCCCAGCCGACCAGCACGTTGCCGAAGTCGTACACGACGGTATCGATCGCGGGGCTGCTCGCAGGGCTCGTCGCAGTGTCGATCGCGGGGCTTGCCGCGGTGTTGATCGCACGGCTCGTCGCAGGGTCGATCTCGGGGCTTGCCGCGGTGTTGATCGCAGGGTTGGTCGGGCCGGTCGCCGGGTCGGCTGAGCTCACAGCATCTCCTTCGGGTCGAGCTGCACACGGACGGTGCCGCCCTCGCGGCGCGCGGAGCGGACGGCAAGGCTTGCCTTGAGCCTACGGGCGAGCTCGTCACCCTGGGCAAGCGGTACGCGCAGCACGGTCCGCACGGGCAGGTCCAGCGCCTGGACCCCGCCGGTCCCTCCGGCACCTCCGGTGCCTCCGCCCCGACGGCCGCCCGACGCCGCCCCCGCGCCCCGGCCGCCCGGTCCCCGCCCGGAGGCGTCCGGGTCGACCTCGACCGGCCCCAGCACGCCCGAGCCCGTCCCCGGGTCCTCGCGCAGCCCGACCCGTCCGACGACGGCGTCCGCGGCGGTCCGGTCCCCGGTCACCGCGGCGACACGCACGGCGGGCGGCAGGTGCAGCTCCGCCCGCTCGTCGAGCTCGCGCTCCGCGAAGCCCGCCGGGTCCCAGCGCACCAGGGCCTGGGTCGGCCCGGGGGCGCCGTCGCCCACGAGCAGCACCTGCCCCTGCGGCCCGGGCCGGACCAGCGACGCGGCCGCCAGCCAGCGATGCAGCGCCTCCGTGCCGGCGGCCAGGCCGGTGCCGCCCGTCATCACTGCGGCGTCGAGCAGGAGCGCGATGGCGTACCCGGCCTCCGCGACGGGCTCCGCCCCCGGCGTCGCGACGACCAGCGCGGGCGTCGCCGGGACGGCGTCGAGCACCCCGCCCGGGGCCGACGCCGACGACAGCCGCACCGGTACCCCCGTGAACGCGCGGCCCAGCTCCTCGGCGGTGCGCGCCGACCCGACCCGGACCGAGCGCAGCCCCGTCCAGCCGCACTCCGCGCACCGCCAGCCGCCGGCCAGCCGACCGCACCACGTGCACTGCGGAGCGCCCTCGGCGTGCGGCAGCCCCAGCGGGCCGTGGCAGTGCCCGCAGCGGGCCGCAACCCGGCACCGGGAGCACGCCACGACCGGCAGGTACCCGGACCGCGGCACCTGCACCAGCACCGGCCCCCGCTCCAGCGCCTCGCGCGCGGCACGCCAGGCAGCGGACGGCAGGCGGGCCGCGGCGGCGGCGCCGTCCCGCGCCAGCTCGACCGACGTCAGCGCACGCACCCGCGGCGCCCGTGCCCGCACCACGTCCCGGGGCGCAGCCAGCTCGCGCGCCCAGCCCGACGCGAGCAGTGCCTGCGCCTGCACCGTCCGCCCCGGCGAGCCCAGCAGGAACGCCGCGTCCTCCCGCTCCGCGCGCAGCGCCAGCACGTCGCGGGCGTGCGGGTACGGGGCATGCGGTTCGGCCAGCGTCTCCTCGCCGTCGCCCCACAGGACCACGAGCCCGAGGTCCGCGACCGGCGCGAACATCGCGGCCCGCGTCCCGACCACGACGCGCGCGGAGCCCCGCAGCACCCGCAGGAAGGCACGGTAGCGGGGCGCGGGCCCGTCGTCCGCGAGGAGCCGCACGACATCGTCCGGCCCGAGCCCCGCGCCCTCCAGGGCCGCGGTCACCCGCGCCGCGTCCCGCGCATCCGGCACGACGACGAGCGCCCCCCGCCCGCCCGCAGTACACGACTGCACGGCCTGCGCGACGGCGGCGGCCCAGTGCGGCGTGACCGCACCCTTGCCATCGGGGCTGTTGCCATCGGCGTGGCCGGCATCGGCGTGGCCGGTGTTGCCGCCCACCCCCGGCAGCGCCGACCACACGGCCCGCGGCGCCTCACCCGCCAGAATCCGGCGCAGGTACGCCTCTCCCCCGCGATACGGGGCCCAGGCGGAGGACTCGGGCGCGGGAAGCTCGCTGCTCCGGACCTCGACCAACGGGGGCGGCTCCTTCTCGACGCGTGCGTGCCGCGGAGGCAGGGCCAGGCGCAGGACGTCGGCGAGCGTGCCGGCGTACCGGTCGGCGACGGCCCGGCACAGCTCCAGCACCTGCGGCGTCAGCACCTGCTCGTCCGACACCACCCGGCGCAGCGGCACGAGCCGGCCGTCGTGGTCCGAGGTCTCCTGGCGAGCGACCACGTACCCGGCAACGTCCTGCCGCCCGAACCGGGCCTTGATCCGGACACCGGGCTGGGCGTCGTCGGCCATGGTGGCCGGGACCAGGTAGTCGTACGGCTGGTCGAGGTGCGCGGGCTGCAGGTCGAGCGCGACGCGCGCAACGGGAAGGGTCTCGGTGATCGGGATCCCGTTGGTCTCGGCCTTGTCGAGCGGGTTGCCCGGCCGAGCCTTGCCACGGCCGCGCGAGGGCGCGCCGCCCACCTCGTCCAGTCCGAGCAGCACGCCGTCCGGCAGCGTGTCCTGCTCTGTTTCCCCGTTCACGCCCCTATCCCATCACGCGTCACTGACAACGGGAGGCACGTACTCAGGTCGGCAGTTTGCACAGCGGAGTCGTGACTTTGCCTCGAGGTCGGCACAGGCCTGAGCCGATCTCAAGGCAAAGTGCCGACGTCACAGGAAGGTGCCGATCTGGGGGCGCCCAGGACACTCCAGCACGCGAGCGGGCGGCTCAAAGCCTCAGAACAGGCTCAGCAGGTCCTCTACCCGGTCCAGGCGCTCCCACGTGAAGTTCGGCAGGTCGCGCCCGAAGTGCCCGTACGTCGACGTGGCCCGGTAGATGGGCCGCAGCAGGTCGAGGTCGCGCACGATGGCGGCCGGGCGCAGGTCGAACACCTCGCGGATGGCTCCGATGATCTTCTCGACGGGCACGGTCTCGGTGCCGAACGTCTCGACGTAGAGACCAACGGGGTGCGCCTTGCCGATCGCGTAGGCGACCTGCGCCTCGCAGCGCCGCGCGAGCCCCGCCGCCACCACGTTCTTGGCCACCCAGCGCATCGCGTACGCCGCGGACCGGTCCACCTTCGACGGGTCCTTGCCCGAGAACGCCCCGCCGCCGTGCCGGGCCATGCCGCCGTACGTGTCGACGATGATCTTGCGGCCCGTCAGTCCGGCGTCGCCCTGCGGCCCGCCGATGACGAACTTGCCGGTCGGGTTCACGAACTGCTTCGCGCCCGACCAGTCGAGGCCCGCGGCCTCCAGCACGGGGGCGATCACGATCTCGGAGACCGCGACGTGCAGCTTCTGCTGCTCGACGTCGGCGTCGTGCTGCGTGGAGAGCACCACGGTGTCGACGGCGACGGGGCGGTCGTCGTCGTACCCGATGGTGACCTGGGTCTTGCCGTCGGGGCGCAGGCCCAGCAGCTCGCCCGACTTGCGCACCGCGGCCAGCCGCTCCGCCAGGCGGTGCGCCAGCCACCCGGCCATCGGCATGTAGGCGGCCGTCTCGTCCGACGCATAGCCGAACATGAGGCCCTGGTCGCCGGCACCCTGGGCGTCCAGGGGGTCGAGGTCGCTCGTGTCGTCCCGCATCTCGAGGGCCTTGTCGACACCCTGCGCGATGTCGGGCGACTGCTGCCCGATCGACACGGACACACCGCACGAGTCGCCGTCGAACCCGATGGCCGAGGACGTGTAGCCGATCCCGCGCACCACGTCCCGCACGATCTGCGGGATCTCGACGTACGCCTCGGTGGTGACCTCACCCGCGACGTGCACCAGGCCGGTGGTGACCATGGTCTCCACGGCCACCCGCGACGCCGGGTCCTGCTCCAGCAGGGCATCGAGGATCGCGTCGCTGATCTGATCGCACACCTTGTCCGGATGACCCTCGGTCACGGACTCGGACGTGAACAGACGCAGCTCGCTCATGGCCCCCAGCCTACGGTCTCGCACAGCGAACAGTCGATCCTGAAAGGTGAGACGGCAGTCACGACAAGAGCTTCACGACGGCGTCCCACAGTGCGTCCGCCACCTCGCGCTTGGAACCGGAGGCCTGACCGACGACGTCGCCGGCCCCGTCCAGGAGCGTCACCTCGTTGCTGTCGGTGCCGAAACCCCGCCCGGACCCGACGGCGTTCACCGCTATCAGGTCCGCACCCTTGCGACGCGCCTTGGCCCGGCCGTGCTCCAGCACGCTGCCGGACGCGTCACCCGTCTCGGCCGCGAAGCCCACCACCACCTGGCCGGGGCGCAGCCGCTCGTGCGCGAGCTCCGCCAGGATGTCCGGGTTCTCGACCAGCTCGATCGGCGCGGGGCCCTGCCCCGGCACCTTCTTGATCTTGGCGTCGGGCGTGACGGCCGGGCGGAAGTCCGCGACGGCGGCGGCCATCACCACGACGTCCGCGTCCGCGCCGGCGGCCCGGACCGCCTCACGCAGCTCAGCGGTGGACTCCACCCGCACGACGGCGCAGGCCCGCGGCCCCGAGACGACCTGGTCGGTCACGTCCTGGGCGAGGTTCGCGGCCACCAGCGTCACGTCCGCGCCCCGCGCGGCGGCGGCCTGCGCCAGGGCGACGCCCTGCCGGCCGCTGGACCGGTTGCCGATGAACCGCACCGGGTCGATGGCCTCCCGCGTACCACCCGCGGAGACGACGACGCGGCGGCCGGCCAGGTCTCCCGGCTCGGCCTCGGGTTGGGCAGCCCCGACCAGCGACAGCGCCTCTCGCGCGATGTCCTCCGGGTCGGGGAGCCGCCCGGGACCCGTGTCGGTGCCGGTCAGGCGGCCCGAGGCGGGCTCGATCACGTGCACGCCCCGCTCGCGCAGGGTGGCCACGTTCGCCCGCGTCGCGGGGTGGTCCCACATCTCGGTGTGCATCGCCGGGGCGAGCACCACCGGGCAGCGGGCGGCCAGCAGCGTTGTGGTCAGCAGGTCGTCGGCGAGGCCCGCGGCCGCGCGCGCCAGGAAGTCGGCCGTGGCCGGGGCGACGATCACGAGGTCCGCGCCCTGGCCCAGCGCGACGTGCTGCACGCCGGGCACGTCGTCGAACACCTCGGTGCTGACGGGCTCGCCCGACAACGCCTCGAAGGTCGGCGCGCCAACGAACTCCAGCGCCGCCCGGGTGGGGATCACGCGCACGGCATGCCCCTGCTCGCGCAGCAGGCGCAGCAGGAGCACCGCCTTGTACGCGGCGATCCCACCGGTGACGCCGAGGAGGATCCTCATCGGTGTTCGCCTCTGCCGTATCGCCTGCGAGCCCCGGTCAGGCCGGGAACTCGGGCAGCGACTGCTCGGCCTTGGCGGCCGCGGCGGCGTCGGCCTGCGCCTGGACCTCTGCCGGGTCGACCTCCTCGATCGTGAGGAGACCCTGCGTGATCTCGCGCATCGCGATGGAGAGCGGCTTCTCCTGGTTGCGGGTCTCGACGAGCGGGCCCACGTTCTCCAGGAGGCCCTCGTTGAGCTGCGAGTAGTACGCGTTGATCTGACGGGCCCGCATGGACGCGTACAGCACGAGGCCGTACTTCGAGTCGATGCGCTCGAGCAGCTCGTCGATCGGCGGGTCGGTGATGCCCTCGGGGGCGGCGACGGTTCCGGCCATGGTGAAGCTCCAGAAGTCTGAGGTGATGGGGGAAAGTCCGAGGGACGAGTCTACCTGCTCTGTCACCCGGAGACGTCGGGCGAAACGCCCGACCGCCGGCTCTGCTGCCGACCGAAGGGCCGGCCTGCCCGCTAGCCGGGCACAGGTGTGGTGGAACCCACACCCATCACCGCGACCAGCGCGTCCGTGGCACGGTGCACGTTGTCGTTCACGATCGTGACGTCGAACTCCTCCTCGGCCGCGAGCTCGACCCGCGCGGTGGCGAGCCGGCGCTCGCGCTCCTCGGAGTCCTCGGTGCCGCGCCCGACGAGGCGGCGGACCAGCTCGTCGAAGCTCGGCGGGGCGAGGAAGACGAATCGGGCCTCCAGGCCCGAGGCCGTCACCGCGTCACGCACCTGGCGCGCCCCCTGGAGGTCTATCTCCAGGAGCACGGGGACCCCGGCGGCGAGCTTCTGCTCGACCGGCCGCCGTGGCGTCCCGTACCGGTTACGACCGTGCACCACTGCCCATTCGAGCATCTCGCCGGCGGCGACCATGCGGTCGAACTCCTCCGGCGACACGAACAAGTAGTGCACTCCGTCTACCTCGCCCGGGCGCGGCGACCGGGTGGTCGCCGACACGGAGAGCCAGACCTGCGGATAACGGTCCCGCACATCAGCGGAGACCGTGCCCTTGCCCACCGCGGTGGGACCTGCGAGCACGGTCAGCCGTGCGGGTTGTGTCGTACTGATCTCAGCCAAACCTCTCGATGAGCGCCGCCGACTGGTGCGGTCCGAGGCCTCGGACGCGGCGGGTCTCGGCGATCCCGATCTCTTCCATGATCGCCCTGGCCTTAACCTTACCGACCCCCGGCAGGGACTCGAGCAGCGAGACGACCTTGAGCTTGCCCACGACGTCGTCCTTCTGGCCCTGCTCGATGACCTCCTTGAGTGAGCCCTGCGAGTACTTGAGCTTGTTCTTGATCTCTGCCCGCGCGCGTCGCGCCTCGGCTGCCTTCTCGAGTGCTGCCGCACGCTGCTCGGGTGTGAGGGGTGGTAGTGCCACGCAAGTCACCTACTCGTCTCTCGACCGGTTCCTGACTCAGACACCCGGTCCTCGCTCGGGCCGGATGCCCAAGTCCGTGACCTGGTCCGCAACCGGTCTGGTGTGAACTGCTGCATCGAAAGTAGCCACCGCCTCAGTGGTCGGCAATCGCAGAACGCCACTTCGTGAAAACTCATACACAAGCGCAATAAGGCATTTAGTACATTCCACAACAAAGCACCCTCGATCCGTAGGGATCGAGGGTGCTTTGTCCTGCGGGCGGTCCGAGGCGAGAAATCAGGTCCGCAGCGCTGCTGTCGCCTCCCGAGCGGCCGCGCGTGCGGCGCTCACCAGCGCATCCGGGTCCGGTCCCGCGGCGAGCACCGCCCGGGACGACGACGCGAGCACGTTTCGCCGGGCGGCTCCGAACGTCGTGGCGAGCTCCCGCTCCCCCGCCCCCTGGGCGCCCACTCCGGGCGCCAGCAGGGGTCCGTTCACGGCCACCAGGTCGGTGCCCGTTGCGGCCACCGCGTCGCCGATCGTGGCACCAACGACGAGGCCGACCGAGCCCATGGGCTCCGCGCCCGCGTTGAGCACCGCCGCGCGCGCCGCCATCAGAGCGGCGACCGAGACACCGTCGGGCCTGCCGTCGGGCTCAGCACTGCCCATGCCGCTGTGCGTGCCGACATGGCGCTGCACCGCGTGCTGTACCTCGAAGCCCTCCTTGTTGGAGGTGAGGCACAGCACGAACAGGCCGCGGCCCGTGGCCGCGGCCAGGTCGATCGCGGGCTCCAGCGAGCCGAACCCGAGGTAAGGGGATACGGTCAGAGCGTCCCCGGCCAGGGGCGAGCCGTCCGCGAGGAACGCCTCGGCGTAGGCGCCCATCGTCGAGCCGATGTCGCCGCGCTTGGCGTCCACGATCGTCAGCGTGCTGCCCGAGCCCGCCGTACTGCCCGGACCGGCCGCCCGGGCCGCGGCGATGACCTCCTCCAGCACCGCGAGGCCGCGCGAGCCGTGCCGCTCGAAGAACGCGGACTGCGGCTTGAACGCCGCGACCTTGCCCCCGAGCGCGTCCACGACGCGCAGGGAGAACTCGCGCAGGCCGCCGACGTCGTCGGGCAGGCCCCAGGCCCGCAGGAGCGATGCGTGCGGGTCGATGCCCACGCACAGCGGGCCGTGGGCGTCCATCGCGGCGGCCAGCCGCGCGCCGAACGGCACGGTCGGGGCAGGATCGACCACCGGGGCCGGCTCGGCGCCGCTCACGCGCTGGCTCCCGCCGGCTCCGCCGCGGCGCGCTCCGCCGACGCGAGCTGCGTCACCCCGAGCTGTCCCGACGCCACGCGCGCGGCCGTAGCCGCCATGTGCTCCTGCAGGCTCGCCACCTCGAACGGCCCAGCCAGGACCGCCTCGATGCCCTGCACCGCTGCGGCGAGCTGGTCGACAGTGGTCGCTATCGGCTTGTCGGCAGCGGTGGTGGCGGCCCGGATCTCGTACCCGTCCGCGCGGGCGCCCTGGCCCGACGGCGAGTTCACCACCAGGTCGATCTGCCCCTCGGTGATGAGCCCGACGACCGTGAGCTCGCCGTCGGGCCCGCGGCCCTCGGTGTGCTTGCGCACCACCGTTGCCTCGATGCCGTTGCGGCGCAGCACGGTGGCTGTGCCCTCCGTCGCCAGGACCTTGAAGCCGAGCTCCACCAGGCGCTTGACCGGGAAGACGACGTGCCGCTTGTCGCTGTCGGCCACGGAGACGAACACCGTGCCCGACGTCGGCAGCCCGCCGAACGCCGCGGCCTGCGACTTTGCGAACGCGTGCGGAAAGTCCTTGTCGAAGCCCATGACCTCGCCCGTTGAACGCATCTCCGGGCCGAGCACCGAGTCGACGACCAGGCCCTCGCGGGTGCGGAACCGCTTGAACGGCAGCACGGCCTCCTTGACGGCCAGCGGCGCGCCCAGGTCGAGCGTGGCGCCGTCGTGCTCCGGGAGCACTCCCGCCGCCCGCAGGTCGGCGATGGACTCGCCCGCCATGACGCGGGCCGCTGCCTTGGCCAGCGGCGTGCCGGTCGCCTTGGAGACGAACGGGACGGTGCGCGACGCGCGGGGGTTGGCCTCCAGGACGTACAGGACGTCGCTCACGAGGGCGTACTGGACGTTGAGCAGCCCCCGCACCCCGACGCCGCGCGCGATGGCCTCGGTGGAGCGGCGGATGCGCGCGATCTCGGTCTCGCTCAGCGACACCGGGGGCAGCACGCACGCCGAGTCGCCCGAGTGGATGCCGGCCTCCTCGATGTGCTCCATGACGCCGCCGAGGAACATCTCCTCGCCGTCGAACAGGGCGTCGACGTCGATCTCCATCGCGTCGTCGAGGAACCGGTCGATGAGCAGCGGGGCGGCCAGGGTGCCGTGAGCACCGGAGTCGGCGTGGGAGGCGGCTGCGGCCTCCAGCGCGCGCTCCACGTAGCCGGTGAGCTGCTCCTCGCTGTAGACGATCTCCATGCCGCGCCCGCCGAGCACGTAGGAGGGGCGCACCAGCACGGGATAGCCGATGCGGTCCGCGACCTCGCGCGCCTGCGCCAGCGAGCGGGCCGTGCCGAACGCCGGGGCCGGGAGGCCCGCGTCCAGCAGGACCTGGCCGAAGATGCCGCGGTCCTCCGCGGCGTCGATCGCCTCGGGGCTGGTGCCGAGGATCGGCAGGCCGGCCTCGGCCAGCCGCCGTGCCAGGCTCAGCGGCGTCTGCCCGCCGAGCTGCACGATGATGCCCTTGACGGGACCGGCCGCGAGCTCGGCCTGGTAGACCTCCAGGACGTCCTCGAAGGTCAGCGGCTCGAAGTACAGGCGGTCGGACGTGTCGTAGTCCGTCGAGACCGTCTCTGGGTTGCAGTTGACCATGATGGTCTCGTACTTGTCCGCGAGCGCCAGGGTGGCGTGGACGCAGGAGTAGTCGAACTCGATGCCCTGGCCGATGCGGTTGGGGCCGGAGCCGAGGATGATCACGGCCTCGCGCTCGCGGGGCACGACCTCGGTCTCGGAGTCGTAGCTGGAGTAGTGGTACGGGGTCTTGGCCGCGAACTCGGCCGCGCAGGTGTCCACGGTCTTGTAGACGGGGCGGACGCCGAGGGCGTGGCGGATCTCGCGGACGGTGACCTCGCCGGAGGGGCCCATGCCGCGCAGCCGTGCGATCTGCGCGTCGGACAGGCCGTGGCGCTTGGCGTGGCGCAGGACGTCCTCGGTGATGGTGGGCGACGCCGCGACGTCGGCCGCTACCTCGTTGACGAGCTGGATCTGGTCGAGGAACCAGGGGTCGATCTTGGTGGCGTCGAAGACCTGTTCGAGCGTGGTCTCGCCGGTGGCGACGGCGCGCAGGGCCTGCTGGACGCCGACCATGCGGCCTTCGGTGGGTCGCTCGATCTCCTTCAGGAGCGTCGCGAGGGCATCGCCCGACGGCGCTTCGCCGTCCCAGTGGAACGTGACGCCGCCCTTGTCGATGGACCGCAGGGCCTTGCCGAGGGCCTCGGTGAAGTTGCGGCCGAGCGCCATGGCCTCGCCGACGGACTTCATGGTGGTGGTGAGGGTGTCGTCGGCGGCGGGGAACTTCTCGAACGCGAACCGCGGGACCTTGACGACCACGTAGTCGAGGGTGGGCTCGAAGCTCGCGGGGGTCACCTTGGTGATGTCGTTCGGGATCTCGTCGAGCGTGTAGCCGACGGCGAGCTTGGCGGCGATCTTCGCGATCGGGAAGCCGGTCGCCTTGGAGGCGAGCGCCGAGGAGCGGGAGACGCGGGGGTTCATCTCGATGACGATGATGCGCCCGTTGGTGGGGTCGATGGCGAACTGGATGTTGCAGCCGCCGGTGTCGACGCCGACCTCGCGGATGACGGCGATGCCGATGTCCCGCAGCTTCTGGTACTCGCGGTCGGTGAGAGTCATGGCGGGGGCGACGGTGACGGAGTCTCCGGTGTGCACGCCGACGGGGTCGACGTTCTCGATGGAGCAGACGACCACCACGTTGTCGTGCTTGTCGCGCATGAGCTCGAGCTCGTACTCCTTCCACCCGAGGATGGACTCCTCCAGGAGCACCTCAGTGGTGGGCGAGTAGTGCAGGCCCTGGCCGACGATGCGGTGCAGGTCGGCCTCGTCGTAGGCCAGGCCGGAGCCGAGGCCGCCCATGGTGAAGGACGGGCGCACGACCATCGGGTAGCCCAGGATCTCGGCTGCCTTGAGGGCCTCGTCGATCGAGTGCACGATCTCGGAGCGCGCCGACTCGCCACCGCACTTCTCGACGACGTCCTTGAACTGCTGGCGGTCCTCGCCCTTCTGGATGGCGGGGATGTTGGCGCCGATGAGCTCGACGCCGTACTTCTCGAGCACCCCTGCCTCGTCGAGCGCGATGGCGGCGTTCAGCGCCGTCTGGCCGCCCAGGGTGGGCAGCAGGGCGTCGGGACGCTCCTTGGCGATGATCGTGGTGAGGACCTCGGTGGTGATGGGCTCGACGTAGGTGGCGTCCGCGAACTCGGGGTCGGTCATGATCGTGGCCGGGTTCGAGTTCACGAGGATGACCCGCAGGCCCTCCTCGCGCAGGACGCGGCAGGCCTGGGTGCCGGAGTAGTCGAACTCGCAGGCCTGGCCGATGACGATCGGGCCGGACCCGATGACCAGGACCGAGGAGATGTCGGTACGGCGAGGCATCAGTGGTTCTCCTCGGGGTTGTTCTGAGCTTCGGTGTGCTGGGTCTTGATGGCAGGCGGCCACGCCGCGGGGTCCGTCATGAGGCCGACGAACCGGTCGAACAGGTAGGCGGCGTCGTGCGGGCCGGCCGCGGCCTCGGGGTGGTACTGCACCGAGAAGGCGGGCAGGTCGAGGCAGGTCAGCCCCTCGACGACCTGGTCGTTGAGGCCGACGTGGGAGACGACGACGCGGCCGTACCGGCCGCCGTCGTGCGGGGCGGTCGAGATCGCGGGGGCACCGGCGTCGTCCACGACGGGCGCGTCGACGGCGAAGCCGTGGTTGTGCGCGGTGACCTCCACCTTGGCGGTGGTGCGGTCCAGGACCGGCTGGTTGATGCCCCGGTGGCCGTAGCCGAGCTTGTAGGTGCCGTAGCCGAGGGCCCGGCCCAGGAGCTGGTTGCCGAAGCAGATGCCGAAGAACGGGATCCTCCGGTCCAGGACCGCGCGCAGCACCTCGACCTCGTGTCCGGCGGCGCCCGGGTCCCCGGGGCCGTTGGAGAAGAAGACGCCGCGGGGGGCGTCGTCGGGCAGCGCGTCGAGGGTTTCGAGGATGTCGGCGATGGTCGAGGCCTGCGGCACGACGACGACGCGCACGCCGCGCTCGGCGAGGCGCACCGGCGTCATCGTCTTGATGCCGAGGTCGACGGCGACCACCGTCGCGACGGGGGCCTTGCCCGGGTTGCTCTCCAGCCACTCGGCGGCCGGTTCCACCGTGTAGGCCTCGGTGGTGGAGACCTCCGGGGCCAGGTTCGCGCCCGCCATCTGCGGGGATGCCTGCACCTGGGCGACGAGCTCCTCGATCGGGCGCGGGTAGCCGCCCCGGACCAGGTCGTCGCCCGAGAAGATCCCCGCGCGCATCACGCCCTCCTCGCGCAGGCGGCGGGTCAGGGCGCGCGTGTCGATGTCGGAGATGCCGACGACGCCCTGCCCGGCGAGCTCCTCGCCGAGCGAGTGCTGCGCGCGCCAGCTCGAGACCCGGCGCGCGGGGTCGCGGACCACGTAGCCGGAGACCCAGATCTGGCCCGACTCGGGGTCCTCGTCGTTCACGCCCGTGTTGCCGACGTGCGGCGCCGTCATGACGACGATCTGCCGGTGATAGGACGGGTCCGTCAGGGTCTCCTGGTAGCCGGTCATGCCGGTGGAGAAGACGATCTCGCCGAACGTCGTGCCGGTCGCGCCGTAGGCCCGGCCGCGATAGGTCGTGCCGTCCTCGAGGACCAGTGCTGCGGGCTGGGCACTGGGCTGGGCAGCGGACTGAGCTGCGGTTGTCGTCGGGATGGTCACCGGGCCTCCTGCTGGTACGGGTCTTGCGGGTAGCTCTGCTGCTGGCTCTGCTGGGGATACGGCTGCTGGGGGTGTTGCTGCTCGGGGTACTGCTGGGGCTGCTGGGCCGCGAGCAGGTACCGGACCGCGTCGACGAGGCCGCCGCGGTCCTCGGCGCGGCGCGTGCGCAGCCCGGTGTCGACCAGGGCCGCCGGGACGCCGTCGGCCTCCGGGACGGCCCAGGTGAGGACCACGAGGCCGTCGGCGCCGACGTACTTGCCCGCCATGCCCGGGGCGAGGCCCGCGCTGCGGATCGAGCTCACGGGAAGCCATAGGTCGTCGGCGCCGTCGCGCTCGACCAGGACGCCGCCGTCGTACCCGGGGCCGTTGTCGTGGACCGAGACCAGCGCGTGCGACCGGTCGCCCAGGCCGTGCGCGCCGACGCGCGCGAGCCAGTCGCCGTGCAGCGTGGTCGAGACGTAGACGGCCTCCAGGGGGCCGAACCGCACCGGCCCGACGGCGTTCCCGCCGGGACCGCCTGCGTCGGGCCCGTTCCCGTCGGGCACCGCGGGCGGCACGGGCACCACGGTGGTGGTGCGCTGCGCGAGCCGCCGTCGGCCGATGAGGGTCACGTACAGCACCAGGAAGATCGCGCACGCGACCAGCAGGGCGATGGCCAGGATCTTCATCGGGCGGCTCCTTCGAGAGTCTTGCCGTCGGCTCCGGTGCCGTTTCCCGGACCGTCGACGACGGCGCCGTCGAGCACCGTCGCCCGGCCGCGCAGGAAGGTGGCGACCACGCGGCCCGGCAGCTCCATGCCCTGGAACGGGGTGTTGTCGCTCGCGGTGACCTGGGTACGGCCGTCGATCGCGCGGGTCGCGGCCGGGTCGACCAGGGTCAGGTTGGCGGGCTCGCCGACGGCGATCGGCCGGCCCTGGGTCGCGCTGATCCGGCCGATGCGCGCGGGGTTCTCCGAGAGCACGCGGGCGACGTCGGCCCAGGTCATGCGGCCGGTGTCGACCATCGTCTGCTGCACCACCGACAGCGCCGTCTCCAGGCCCGTCATGCCGAACGCCGCCGACGCCCACTCGCAGTCCTTGTCCTCGACCGGGTGCGGGGCGTGGTCGGTGGCGACGATGTCGATGGTGCCGTCGGCCAGGCCCTCGCGGACCGCCTCGACGTCCTTGGCGGTGCGCAGCGGCGGGTTCACCTTGAACACCGGGTCGTAGTCGCGGGCGAGGTCGTCGGTAAGGACCAGGTGGTGCGGCGTCACCTCTGCGGTGACGTTGATGCCCCGGCCCTTGGCCCAGCGGACGATCTCCACCGAGCCCGCGGTCGACAGGTGGCACACGTGCAGGCGCGAGCCCACGTGCTCCGCCAGCAGCACGTCGCGGGCGATGATCGACTCCTCGGCCACCGCGGGCCAGCCGGTCAGCCCGATCTGCGCGGAGACGACGCCCTCGTTCATCTGCGCGCCCTCGGTCAGGCGCGGCTCCTGCGCGTGCTGGGCCACGACGCCGTCGAACGCCTTGACGTACTCCAGCGCGCGGCGCATCAGGACCGGGTCGTGCACGCACTTGCCGTCGTCGGAGAAGACCCGCACGCGGGCGGCGGAGTCGGCCATGGCGCCCAGCTCGGCGAGCTTCTCGCCGCCCAGGCCCACGGTCACCGCGCCGATGGGGTGCACGTCCACCCAGCCGGCCTCCTGGCCCAGCCGGTACACCTGCTCGACGACGCCCGCGGTGTCCTGCGTCGGCGTCGTGTTGGCCATGGCGTGCACGGCGGTGAAGCCGCCGGCCGCTGCGGCCCGGGTGCCGGAGAACACCGTCTCGGCGTCCTCCCGGCCGGGCTCGCGCAGGTGGGTGTGCAGGTCCACGAGCCCGGGCAGCAGGACGTGGCCCTCGGCCTGGATCTCGCGCACGACGGCGCCCGCGCCCTGGCCCTCGCCCGCTTCGATCGTGCCCGGAGCGCCGATCGCGGCGATCACGCCGTCCGACAGCACGACGTCGACCGGGTCCGTGCCGTAGGGGCGTACCCCCCGCAGGACGTAGGTCGTGCTCGAAGGGGTGCTGCTCACAGGGCGATCCTCTCGTCGGTGCTGGTACTGCCGGTGTTGCTGCTGGTGCTGCCGGTGCTGTCGTCGCCGGCGAGCAGCAGGTACAGGGCGGCCATCCGGACGGCGACGCCGTTGGCCACCTGCTCCACGATCACGGAGCGCGGGTGGTCGGCGGCGGCCGCCGAGATCTCCAGGCCGCGGTTCATCGGGCCGGGGTGCATCACTATCGCGTGGTCCGGCAGCACCGCGAGGCGGCGGGCGTCGAACCCGAACTTGCGGCTGTACTCCATGGGGCTCGGGAAGAACGCGCCCGAGCCGCCCGACATCCGCTCGCGCTGCACCCGCAGCATCATCACCGCGTCCGGCTGCCACTGCTCGAGCGTCTCGTCCAGGTGGTACGAGACCCGGCACGGCCACGTCTCGACGCCCACCGGAACCAGGGTCGGCGGTGCGACCAGGGTCACCTCGGCGCCCAGGGTGTGCAACAGGTACACGTTCGAGCGGGCGACGCGGGAGTGCAGGACGTCGCCGACTATCGCGATGCGCAGGCCGGCCAGGTCCGCGCCGACCGAGCTGTCCGGGCCGCGGCCGTCGTCGCCCACGTTCCCCACCAGGTGCCGGCGGATGGTGAACGCGTCCAGCAGCGCCTGCGTGGGGTGCTGGTGCATGCCGTCGCCCGCGTTGAGCACGCCGGCGTCGAGCCAGCCCGCATGGGCCAGCTGGTGCGCGGCGCCCGACGCCGAGTGGCGCACCACCACGGCGTCGGCCCCCATGGCGTGCAGGGTGAGGGCCGTGTCCTTGAGGGACTCGCCCTTGGAGACGCTCGACCCCTTGGCCGAGAAGTTGATGACGTCGGCCGACAGGCGCTTGGCCGCCGTCTCGAACGAGATCCGGGTGCGCGTGGAGTCCTCGTAGAACAGGTTCACCACGGTGCGGCCGCGCAGCGTGGGCAGCTTCTTGTTCTCCCGCGACTGGGTGGCCGCCATCTGCGCGGAGGTGTCCAGGAGCAGGATCGCGTCGTCCTTGGACAGGCCCTGGGTTGTCAGCAGGTGCTTCACAGCGTTGCCTCGCTCTCACCGGTCGAGGCGGTCGAGGCGTCGCCGGTCGAGCCCGTCGAGACCCCGGCGGACGCGACCTCGCTGATCACCACGGAGTCCGCTCCCCCGTCGACGTCGGCCAGCCGGACCCGCACGCGCTCGCTGCGCGAGGTGGGCAGGTTCTTGCCGACGTAGTCCGCGCGGATCGGGAGCTCGCGGTGCCCGCGGTCGACGAGGGCGGCGAGCTGCACCACGCGCGGGCGGCCCAGGTCGTTCAGGGCGTCGAGCGCGGCGCGGATGGTGCGGCCGGAGAACAGGACGTCGTCCACCAGCACGACCACCTTGTCGTCGATGGTGCCGTCCAGACTGCCCGGCAGGACCGTCTGCCCGACGGCGCGCGTGGGCTGACGGCGCAGGTCGTCGCGGTACATGGTCACGTCGAGCGTGCCGTACTCGCCGCTGAAGGTGGGCTCGATCTGCGCCAGGCGCTCGGCCAGCCGGTGGGCGAGCTGGACGCCGCGCGTCGGGATGCCGAGCAGGAGCAGGTCGGCGGCGCCCTTGTTCCGCTCGACGATCTCGTGAGCGATGCGGGTCAGCGCGCGAGCGATGTCGGCCTCGCCGAGCACTGTCCTTGCTGCGGTGCCGGGGTCCCTGCTCGGTGCTGCACTCGATGCTGGGCTCGATGTTGCGCTCGGCGCGGCGCTCGGCACCGTGCCGGAGGCCGGGCTCGGTGGTGCGCTGGATTCGGGCATGCGGCTGCCAGGATTCATCTGGCGACCTCCTTCTCCGCCTCACAGGACGGGTTTAAAGGGAGTCTGACAGTCACCACCCTAACTCGCCGGACATGTGCCGGATGCCGGAGCCGCCGCCCGCCGGAGGGGCGTTGCTCACACCCGCACCGGCCGGCCGCCGAGCTCGGTCGGTCGCGTAGGTGCCCCGCTCAGCCGCGCTCCAGGTGCTCCGCGATACTCGCGATGCGGCCCAGACGCGCCTCCCATGCGTCGCCGATGCGCTCCAGCCGGCGGCCCAGCGCCGTCAGCTCCGCACCGAGCGCGCGGTACCGGCGCTCGCGACCCACGGCCCGCGAATCGACGAGCCCCGCAGCCTCGAGCACGACGAGGTGCTTGGCGATCGCCTGCCGCGTCACCGGCAGCCGGGCGGCAAGCGCCGACGCCGTCAGGCCCGCCGCCGGATCTGCATCCGCCAGGGCCTCGAGCACGGCCCAGCGGGTCTCGTCGCCGAGCGCCGCGAACGCTGCGACCGGTGACGTCGAGGTCACCACGTGCGCGACTCGACGTAGTCGACGAGCTCGTCCAGCTCGCCGTCCCAGCCCTCGCGGTTGCCCTCCAGAGCGGCGCGCACGTCGTCGTCCGTGTCGCCGCTGAAGCCGGTCTCGTGGACCGTGAGATACGTGCCGGCTCCGTCGGGCTCCAGGGTGAACGTGGCCTCGGTCATGCGCTCGGGCTCGTCCGGCGACTGGCCCCACCGGTAGGCGAGCACGCGGCCCGGCTCCACGCGAGTGACCTCGAAGGCGAACCAGCCGTAGCCCTCGAAGTGCAGCCTGCCCCGGGTCCCCGTGGTGAGCGGGCCGCCGTCGTCGGTCTCGCAGCCGTCACCGAACCAGCCGGCGACGTGCTCGGGCTCGGAGATCGCGCGCCAGACGGCGTCCGGCCCGGCAGCGACCCGGACGGTGCGGGTGACGGAGCGCGTGTCGAGGTCGATGCTCGCGCGCGGCTGAGTAGCGGTCATGGTGTCCTCCGGGAACGCTGGTCGAACGGATTGTGCGCAACCATTTGGTTGCACATCAACCATGCACCGCTGTCCGCCAATATGCAACCCTCTGGTTGCATCACTTGTTGCATCACTTGCTGCATCGCACTCGTTGCATCGCACTCGTTGCATCCCAGGCGCCCTGCGGCCGTTCCGGTCGCGTGCCCGTCAGTCCCGCAGCACCGCCGCCGCCAGGCCAGCCGCGACGGCCACCAGTGCGAGCACCATGCTCACCGTCCCGGGCCAGCCCGCCAGCGCGAACCCCACGCCGCCGAGCCAGCCGAACACGCTGGACCCGGCGTAGTACGCGAGGTTGTAGACGGCGGCTGCCTGCGTCCGGGCCTGTGGCGCCGCGACCGGCGTCCACCCGCTGGCCACGGCGTGCGCCCCGAAGAAGCCGGCGGTCAGCACGACCAGGCCCGCCAGCACCAGCGGCAGCCAGGCCGACAGCGTGGCCACCACCCCGACGACCATCACCCCCGTCGACACGATCAGCACCCGACGCCGGCCGTGCCGCACCACGAGCCGCCCGGTCCGGGCCGACGACCACGTCCCGGCCAGGTAGGCGAGGAACACGAGGCTGACCACACCGGGCGACAGACCGAAGGGCTCGTCGGCGAGGCGGAAGCCCAGGTAGTTGTAGACGGCGACGAAGCCGCCCATGAGCAGCAGGCCCTGGGCGTCGAGCACGAGCAGGCGCGGGCTGAGCAGGGCACGGAGGCGCCCGGCCCGGCCACCGCTCCCGGGCGCGCCGCCGCTGGGCGCGCCGCGCTCGGACGACCCTTGCCCGGGCGCGCCGCCGTCGGACATGCCATCAGAAGAGCCACCAAACACGCCAGCGGACGGCGGGAGCCCCGCCGCGGAGGCCCTCGGGCCGCGGTCCCGCGGCGCGAGCCAGACGAACACGCCCGCGGCGATCAGGCACGCGACCGCGACGGCGCCCACGCCGGCGCGCCAGCCGAACAGCTCGGCGACACCGCCCGCGACGAGCCGCCCCAGGAGCCCACCCATCGACGTCCCCGCCACATAGGTCCCCGCCGCACGCGGCACCACCGAGGCGGGCAGCATCTCGGTCAGGTAGGCCATCGCCACCGCGGGCACTCCCGCGACGAGCAGCCCCTCGATGGCACGTCCGGCGATGAGCAGCCCGAACGACGGCGCGAACGGCACGGCGAGCCCGACGGCGGTCGCGCCGAGCATCGCGATGGTCATCGCCCGCACTCGCCCGATCCGGTCCGCTACCCAGGCCCAGGGCAGCACACCCGCGGCGAGGCCAAGGGTGGCGGCGGACACGAGCAGCGCCGTCGCGGAGGCCGACGTCGCGAGCTCGCGGGCGGCGTCGGGCAGGACGGACTGGGGGGCGTAGAGCTGCGCGAACGCAGCGGTCCCGGCGCCGAACAGGGCAACGAGCAGACGTCGCTCGTCGAACCGTTCAGCGCCGGGACCGGTGCTCACGCGGGAGTGCTCAGGCCAGCAGTGTCGGCTTCAGGTCCTTGACCCGGCCGAGCAGACCGTTCACGAAGGCCGGCGAGTCGTCGGTGGACAGGTCGCCGGCGAGGTCGACCGCCTCGTCCACCGCGACGGCGTCGGGCACGTCGTCGTTGAAGAGGACCTCCCAGGAGCCGATCCGCAGCAGTGCGCGGTCGACGGCTGGCATGCGCTCGAGGGTCCAGCCCTGCGAGTAGGTCTCCAGCACCTCGTCGATGCGGTCGCGGTGAGCGACCACACCCTCCACGATCTCGACCGCGTACTGCGGCACTGCCGCCTCGGTGTGCGGCACGGCCACGCGGTCGGCGAGGAGCTTCAGCGGGTCGATGCCCCGCTGCTCCGCCTCGAAGAGGATGTCGGCGGCGCGCTTGCGCGCCTTGGTGCGTGCGCCCATGGTCTCTCTCTGCTACGAAACTCTGCTACGAAACCTGCTAGGGAGCTGCTGCGTCAGTCGGTGACGCGGCCGAGGTAGTCGCCCGTGCGCGTGTCGACCTTGACCTTGACACCCTGCTCGAGGAACAGCGGGACCTGGATCTCCGCACCCGTCTCGAGGGTCGCCGGCTTGGTGCCGCCGGTGGAGCGGTCGCCCTGCAGGCCCGGCTCCGTGTACGTGATCTCCAGGACCACGGACGTCGGGAGCTCGATGTAGAGCGGGGTGCCGTCGTTCGAGGCGAGCATGACGCTCATGCCCTCGAGCATGTAGTCCTTCGCGTCCCCGACGGTCGCCGCCGGCACGTTCACCTGGTCGTAGGTGTCGTTGTCCATGAAGACGAAGTCCTCGCCGTCCATGTACAGGTACTGGAAGTCGCGGCGGTCCACGTTGGCCGTCTCGACCTTGATGCCCGCGTTGAACGTCTTGTCGACGACCTTGCCGGACAGCACGTTCTTCATCTTCGTCCGGACGAACGCTCCACCCTTGCCCGGCTTGACATGCTGGAACTCGATGACAGTCCAGAGGTTGCCGTCGATCCGGAGCACGGTGCCGTTCTTGATGTCGTTGGAGGTAGCCACGTTCGTCTTCCTGTGTTGGTGAAGGTGTACCCAGGGCACGCCGACAGCGGGCCGGCGGCTGGGGTGATCACGCTGGTTGATCTAGCAAGGCGTCAAGCAGCAGCGGTCAAGTCTAACGGACCGGTCAGAGCACGAGCACATTCAGCGCGGCCAGCCCCAGCAGGCCCGTCGCGACCGACCAGATCAGCGAGGCGAGCGTGCCGACGACGAACCGCTCCGACGCGACCGGCTGGTCACGCAGCTCCGCGTAGCGGCCCAGGCCCTTGATCGCGATCACTATCGCTATGCCGTACGGGTAGCCCGCCAGCAGGGAGCCCGTGATCGCGAGACGCTCCAGCACGCCGAGCCAGGCGCCTCCCCGCAGGATGGCCACGGCCGCCGGGTGCATCGTGCCGGTCGGCGACTCCTCGCCGGACCGGACACCGCCCTTGGCCGAGCCGGCCTTGACCGAGCCCTCGGCGCCGGAGCCCTTGTCGTCCTTCTCCGGCTCTCCGCCCGCTTCGCCGCCCGGCTCTCCGCCGGGCTCTCCGCTCGCTTCTCCGCCCGGCTCCAGCGACTGCGGATACACGGGCGGCTTGTACCGCGCCCACGGCAGGTCTCCCCGGCCCGCGCGGCGCAAGACCCACGGCACCACCCACGAGCCGACGATGACGCTGAGCGCCAGCGTGACCAGCCAGATCGCGACGGCCGCGAACCACTGCCACCCGTCGAAGTAGTTCAGCGTCTCCCAGGTCACGACGTGACGTCTCCTCAGCTCTTCGCGCGCTTCGTCTTGCGTTTGCCCTTGCCTGCTTCAGCGGACGGCCCGCTCGGGGCGTCCGGCTCGCTGCTGACCGAGCAGCTCAGCTCGGCGAGCAGCCGCACCACCACCGGCCGCACGGCTTCCTCCTCCTGCCAGAGGGCCGCTCGGAGGCGCTGGCTCACCGCCTGCTCGCTGACGTTCAGGGACTGGGCAACGATCTTCTGTCGTCCCGGTTTGTCCGTCAGCGTGGCGAGCGTATCGGCGACCTCCCACCCTTGGGGAGTCCGACGCGCGCGGACCGCGGCAAGAAGACGCAGCAGGGCCTCGACCTCGGCGGCCAGATCCGGCTCCACTTTGTCGCCCGACGCGGTATCGCCCGATGCAACGTCGCCTGCCTGCTTGCCCGACGCCGGCCTGCCCGACGTCGCGTCGCCCGACGCTCTCAGGTCCGCCGCGCCCGGTGGCGGACCCTCCACCGCGACCGACGTGCCCCGGCTCCGGGTCTTGGCCCGCTCGACGGCGTCACGGGCACGGTAGAACGCGAACCCGCGCGCCTCGCGGGACACCGTGGGCAGCGGACCCTCGACCTGGCCGACGCCGATGCCGATGCTCCAGCCCTGGTCGCGCAGCAGGTGCAGCCCGATGTCGACGGCGAGCTCGGCACCCCGGCGACCGGCCGCCAGGATCCCCTGCACCTCGTCGCCCACCGTGCGCTCGAACGGCACCACGAGCCCCTCGCGGCCACGCGTCAGGCGCGCGAGCTCCGCGAGCACCTCGGGAACCCGGTCGGCCGCGTAGGTCGAGCCCCGCTGGTCGACGGTCAGGACGATCATGCCTAAAGCATAGTGGCTTTAGGCAATCACCTCAAGGCCATGGACTTAAGTTTATGGAATCAAGGTTCGAGGCTTGATCGGTGGTCTAGCTTGGCGACGCTCCTCCGCCGTCCGGCACTACTCCCCCAGCCGCCCGGCGATCGCCGTCAGCGCCAGCCTGTACGAGTCGAACCCGAACCCCGCGACCGTTCCCGTCGCGATCCCGGCCACCACCGAGTAGTGCCGGAACGACTCCCGCGTCGCCGGGTTGGACAGGTGCACCTCGACGAGCAGCAGCCCCGCCGACGTGACCTGGGCCGCGGCGTCGCGCAGCGCGTACGAGTAGTGCGTGAACGCCGCCGGGTTCAGCACGACGTGGGCGCCGGCGTCGACGGCCTCGTGGAGCCAGCCGACGATCTCGGACTCGCCGTCGGTCTGTCGCACCTCGACCGCCAGGCCGAGCTCCTCGCCCCACTTCGCGGCGGCGACCTCGAGGTCCGCCATCGAGGCGTGACCGTAGATCTCGGGCTCGCGGACGCCGAGCCGGCCGAGGTTGGGACCGTTGAGCACCAGGACGCTGGGCAGTGCAGAAGCCATGGCCGCGAGCCTAGTGGCCCGCCGCGCCCGCCGCCGTCGGGTCTCGCCCTGACCTGCGCGTCGCGATCGAGTCGCGATCAACCGTCAGACCTTGCCGCTCCCGCGCACGATCCGGTGCCCGCCCGTCGCCGCGGCGATCCACTCGGTCACCTCGGGCAGCAGCTCGTCCCAGCCCCAGAAGGTGAAGCCCAGGCACGCGAGCGCGGCGGCGTCGGCAGTCCACCGCGTGACCGGGGCCGCGGCACCGCACGTGCGGCACTCCAGGTCGGCGACGCCGTCGCTGCGCCAGGTGGCGGCAGCGTCGTAGAACCAGCGCAGCCCGTCCTCGTCCGAGCAGGTGGGGCCGAACTCCTCGGGCGGCCCGAAGAACGACCTCCGGACAAAGCACCCGGGGCAGGTGACCGCGGCGACGGCGCCCTGCCCGCCGTCGTACACCTCGCGCCCCACTCCCACCTGCATGCCCCACGGCGCCTCGCCCGAGACGGACCGCGCCACGGTGTCCGCCCATGCGGGGCCCGGCGGGTGACCGACGCCGCCGAGGGCCGCGTCCGAGGACAGCTCCGGCAGCAGCACCCCGCGCGCGACGAGCGCGTCCACGACGCGTCGCCCCAGCTCAGGGGCCTCGGCCTCGGTCGCGTCCAGGTCGGCGACCCACTCGAAGTACGTGCCCACGGCTCTCCCTCGGCTGATCTCGTTCGGTGTCGCGCACGCTACCCCCGGCCACTGACAGTGATTGTGTTCAGCGGTTCTCTGGGGTCGCGGCCCGGCTACTGACGCTCAGGCCCCGTCGGGCTCCAGCCCGTCCACCAGCAGCGTCCGCGGGCCAGGGCCGGCCTCGGCGAGGGCGTCGTGCGGGTTGGTCAGCGCGCACCGGCGCAGCGAGAGGCAGCCGCAGCCGATGCAGTCGGTGAGATGGTCGCGCAGCCGGGAGAGCTGTTCGATCCTTGCGTCGAGGTCGTCGTGCCAGGCCTGCGAGATGCGGCGCCAGTCCTTCGCGGTGGGCGTGCGGTCGCCGGGCAGGGTGTCGAGGGCCGCCCCGATGTCGGCGAGCGGGATCCCGACGCGCTGGGACACGCGGATGAATGCCACGCGCCGCAAGGTCTCCCGCCGGTAGCGCCGCTGGTTGCCCGACGTGCGTCGGCTCGTGATCAGCCCCTTGCGCTCGTAGAAGTGCAGCGCGGACACCGTCACACCGCTCCGGGTGGCGAGGTCGCCGACGGTGAGCTCGTCACGGTCCCAGGGGACGGCGGGGTTGGGCGCTTCCATGCATGGCCTCCTACGGCTCTCGCGATTCCAGGTGCGATTCCAGTGCGGTTCCAGGTGACGCCGGATTCCGGGTGACTCCGGATGCTTCGAGGTGCTTCCATTCAGGTGACGCCGATGCAAGCGACGCCAATGCAGGCGACGCCGACCGGCGCAGGTCACAGTTGACCTCAACTTTGGTTCAGGTTAAAGGATGAGCGCATGGACGCGATCAGACACCACTCCTTCGGGCCGCCCGAGGTCCTCACGCTCGAGCAGATCCCGGACCCCGTCCCCGGCCCTGGCGAGGTGCTGGTCGACGCCGTCGCGCACGGCGTGCACCTCCTCGACACCAGCATCCGCCGCGGCGAGGCCGGCCCGCCGCTCCCCCTGCCGAGCCTGCCGACGGTCCCCGGCCGCGAGATCGCGGGCACCGTGGCCGAGGTCGGTCCCGGGGTCGATGCCTCGTGGACCGGACGGCGCGTGGCGGCCCACCTCGGCGCGGTGCCCGACGGCGGCGGGTACGCCCGCCGGGTCGTCGTCGCCGCCGAGAAGCTGCACGCGATCCCCGACGGGCCCGACGGCGCTCCCCTCGACCCGGCCGACGCGATAGCCATGATCGGCACCGGCCGGATGGCCGTCTACACCCTCGACATCGCGGCTGTGACCGCGGCCGACGTCGTGGTCGTGACCGGTGCCGCGGGCGGGCTCGGCCCACTCTTTGTGCAGGAGGCGCTGCGGTCCGGCGCCCGCGTCGTCGCCCTCGCGGGCGGCGCGGCGAAGCTGAAGATCCTCCAGGACCTCGTGCCGGATGCCCTGCCCGACGTCTCGCCCGACGCCCCGATTGACGCCCCGACCGACACTCTTCCCGCCACTTCGACCGACACGCTGTCCGGCTCGGACCGCCTCACCCTCGTCGACTACTCCGAACCCGGCTGGCTGGACACGGCGCGCGCGGCCCTCGGGCCGTCCCCCGCGACACTCGTGTTCGACGGCGTAGGCGGCGAGCTCGGCACGGCCGCCACGAGCCTGATGGACGCGGCGCTGCTGAACACGACTCCGCCGGACAAGACACTGTCGGACGCGACCGCGCAGGACGCGACCGTGCTGGACATGGCGGGCAGCCGGCTCGTCGCCTACGGCTGGGCGTCCGGTGCGCCCAACCGCTACACGTCCTGGGCGGGCGCCGACCGGATCGAGTCGCCGATCGAGGTGCGCTACGCCGTCGGGCCGGACGCACCCCCGATGCCCGACCAGCGGCCGTACCAGGAGCGTGCGCTGGCCCAGGCGGCGTCGGGCCGGTGGCGGGTCGCGACCCACCGCGTGCCGTTCGCCGAGGCCGCCCGGGCCCACCGCGAGCTCGAGGAGCGCCGCACCACCGGCAAGGTGGTGCTGGTGTGACCGACACGCTCCCCTCGCAGCCGAGCGCACAGCCGGCCGGACAGTCCAGCGAACAGTCGGGCACACAGCCGGGCACGCTGAGCCGCGGCGCGCAGCGCCTCGTCCTGACCGGGATGGTCGCGCTCTGCTCGCTCGGCGCGTTCGAGGCCCTCGCCGTGGCGACGGCGATGCCCACCATCGCCGTCGACCTGGACGGGCTGCGGCACTACACGTTCGCGTTCGCGGTGGTCTTCGCGACCAGCGTGGTCGGCATGCTCACGGCTGGACGCTGGTGCGACCGCACCGGCCCGGCGCCGGCGATGTGGACCGGCGTGGCGCTCTTCGTGGTCGGGCTCGTGGTCGCCGGCACCGCTACCGGCATGGGCGCCCTCATCGCGGGGCGTGCGGTGCAGGGCGTCGGGAGCGGGCTGTTCGGCGTCGCGCTGTACGTCCTGGTCGCCCGCGTCTTCGCGCCCGACCGGCGCCCCGCCGTGTTCTCCGCGTTCGCCGCAGCCTGGGTGGTGCCCGCGATCGTCGGGCCAGGCCTGGCCGGTCTCGTGGTGGACCACCTGGGCTGGCGGTGGGTCTTCCTCGGCGCGGCCGCGCTGACCGTCCCGGCGGCGATCCTGATGCGGCCGGGGCTGACGGCGGCGCGAGGCGACAGTCCCGCGCCGGACGGCAAACGCGTCGGCAAGGACCTGAAGGGCGGCGAGCCCGTCGTCGGGCGGCCGGAGCGTCCCCTAATGCACGCGCTGCGCCTGGCCGTGTCCGTGCTGCGGGCCGGGCGCGGGCTGCCGGCCGTCGTGTCGGTGCGGGCTCTGGTGTCGGGGGCGTTCACCGGCGCCGAGGTGCTGCTTCCGCTGCTCCTCGTGCACGAGCGGCACCTGAGCCCCGGCGGTGCCGGGCTGATCCTCACGGTGGGGGCGCTCGGCTGGTCCGCGGCGTCGTGGGTGCGCGGGCGCAACCTGCTGCGCCTGAGCCACGCCGGATACGTGCGGCTGGGCGGCGGCCTGCTTGCCCTCGGCATGGTCGGCGCGGCCGTTCTCGTGCTCCCTGGTGTGCCGGCCGGGGTCGGGATGGCGTTCTGGGTGCTGTCGGGCAGCGGGATGGGCCTGGTCTACCCGACGCTGTCGGTCCTCACGCTCGAGCTGGCGGCGCCGCACGAGCAGGGTTCGGCGTCGTCGGCGCTGCAGGTGGCCGACGCCGTGGCCGCCGCGATCGCGTCCTCCGCTACCGGGGCGCTGCTGTGGGTCCTGTACGACGTCGCGGGGCTGCCCGCGTACGCCGTCGTGCTGGGGCTGACCGGGCTGCTGGCCGCGAGCGCGATGGTGCTCGCTGGACGGACCCGGCCCGTGGCGGCGTGACCGGCCGTCGAGCCGCTGGTCGACAGCAGCCCTCGCGGAAAGTGCCAGACCTGGCGAGGCTGTGCTCATGGACGAGTTCACCGAGTACATAGCGAGCCTGGACGGACCGGTGCGGGACGCCGTCGAGCACGTGCGCGCGCGGGCGCTCGAGCTCGTGCCGGACGCCGAGGAGGGCATGAGCTACGGCATGGCCGCCCTGCGCTACCGCGGCAGCCCGCTCGTCTCGGCGCGGGCCACGGCGAAGCACATCGGGCTGTACCCGTTCAGCCCGCCCGCGATCGACGCGCTCGCACCGGACCTGGCCGGCTTCTCGACGTCGAAGGGCACCATCCGGTTCGCACCGGACGATCCGTTGCCCGACGGCGTCCTGGACCGCCTCATCCTGTTTCGCCGCGACGAGATCGACGCCATGCGCGCACGCTGACCGATCATGTGACCTGCGGCCGACCACCCGCCGTCCTGCCGTCACGTTTTGTGCCGGGCTCTCGTCGTCGGGTTGTGACGCGAGAACATGGCCCCATGACGGATCCCGACAGCCCCGAGCCCGGCACCCCGCGGGCCGCGACGCACGCCGGCACCGCCCGGCTCGACGACGCCGCGCTCGCCCGGCTGCGTCCCCTCGCCTTCACGGTGGCGTACCGGATGCTCGGCAGCGTCGCCGAGGCGGAGGACGTGGTGCAGGAGGCGCTGACCCGAGTCTCGCAGGCGGAGGGGGTACACAACCCGGACGCGTTCGTCACCACCGTCACGACGCGGATAGCTATCGACGTGCTGCGCTCGGCCCGGGTCCGGCGTGAGTCCTACGTGGGCGACTGGCTGCCCGAGCCCCTGGTCGGCCCGGTCCCGTCGAACCTTCCGGTCGCCATGGCGACCGCGCCGCCCGACGTCGCCGGTCATGCCGAGCTGGCCGACGATCTCTCGACGGCGTTCCTCGTGCTGCTGGAGACCCTGACCCCGACCGAGCGCGCGGCGTTCCTGCTGCACGACGTGCTCGGTTTTCCGCACAGCGACGCGGCCGGCGTCATCGGCACGAGCGAGGTCGCGGCGCGTCAGCTGGCATCGCGCGCCCGACGCCGGATCGCGCGGCACCGCGGCGACGTCGCCGAACGCGAGGCGCAGGACGGAGCGGCCGCGAGCGCCGCGCTCGCACGGACCGGGCGTCCGGAGCGGGGCGGGCAAGGCCGACGGGACGCGCGGGACCGGCAGGACGCACACGCCGGACCGGACGGCCAGGACGGCCACGACGAGCAGGGTGGGCCCGACGGGCACGCCCTGCGGCCTCGCACCGCTGGTGACAAGGCCCGGGCCGAACAGCTCGTGGCGCGGTTCCTGGCCGCGTGCGAGGAGGGTGCGGTGGACCCGTTCCTGGAGCTGCTCGCCGAGGACGTGGTGCTGACCGGTGACAGCGGCGGGAAGGTGCCGCCGGGCATGTCGATCGCCCGGCCGGTCGCCGGCCGGGAGATGGTCGCGCGCCTGCTGGCGGGCTTCATGCACCGTGGCGCGCCCCTCCACTTCGAGCGGGCTCTGGTGGGCGGCGAGCCGGGTCTGCTCATCGTGGCGGACGACGCCGTGGGCGGCGGCCTGGTGGGCACCTGGGCGTTCGAGATCTCGGGCGGCGCGATCGCGGGTATCCGTGGCGTGATCAACCCGGAGAAGCTGCGGCACGTGGGGCCGCTGGCCGACCTCGACCGGATCCAGGCTGCGCTGAGGAGTGCCATGCAGGAACGGGTGGCGCTGAGGAAGGCCGCGCTGACGAGTGCGAGCGACCCGGAGAGCGCCAAGCCCGAGCGGCCGGCCGACTAGAGTCACGCGGTCCGCCGGCCGGCCGCTCGGGGCTCGGCCGGGCGGCCGCCCAGGCGCTCGGCCCGCCGCCCCGTCACGCGTCGGCGAGCGGAGCCTCCTGCACGAACCACATCAGCACGAGGCCGACGAGCACCACGGCGACGATCCCGAGGGTGCCCCAGATGGTCGCGCCCGTCGCGGCGATGGTGATCGTCCACAGCGCGCTCGACATCCAGGACGAGGCCCGGCCGGTGGTGGCGTAGAGGCCGAAGATCTCCGACTCCTTGCCCGCGGGCGTCACGCGGGCGAGGTAGGACCGGGACGCAGCCTGAGCAGGGCCGACGCAGGCGGACAGGATCAGCCCGCCCACCCAGTAGACGATGGGGCCCAGATCACGCAGGAACACGACGGCGAGCCCGGCGACGACGATGGTGCTCAGCGTGCTCAGGATGACGGCGCGGGGCCCGAAGCGGTCGTCGGCGTAGCCCACGAGGACGGTGCTGATCCCTGCCACGAGGTTGGCGGCGATCCCGAAGATGATCACCTGGTCGGCGGAGAAGCCGAAGCTGACGCTGCCGATGATCGCGCCGAACGCGAAGACGCCGCTGAGGCCGTCGCGGAAGACGGCGCTGGCCAGCAGGAACCAGAAGGTGCGGCGCGAGGTGCGCCACAGGCCCTGGATGTCGCGGAACAGCACCACGTAGCTGGCGAAGAACCCGACCTTGGCGTGGCCCTTGGTGGGGGGAAGCTCCGGCACGAAGGCGAGCACCGGCCAGGCGAACGCGAGCGCCCAGAGGGCGCAGCCCACGGCGATCACGCGGAAGGCGAGGCCGTTGTCGGTGGGCATGCCCCACCAGTCCGCCCCGTTGGCGACCACCACGAACAGGAGCGCCAGGATGCCGCCGACGTAACCCAGGCCCCAGCCGAGCCCGGACACCTTGCCCACGGTCTTCGGCGTGGCGACCGAGACCATCATGGCGTTGTAGTTCACGCCGGCGATCTCGTTGAGCACGCTGCCCAGGCCGATCAGGGCGGCGCCGAGCACGAAGTAGGCCGGGTCGGCCTCGACGAACCACAGCGCGAGCATGCACAGCACCATGCCGACCGTCCCGCCGGCGAGCCACGCCTTGCGCCGTCCGGTGGCGTCCGCGCGCTGCCCCAGCACGGGGGCGAGGAAGAGGATGAGCAGGCCGGCGAGGGTGTTCCACAGGCCCACGCCGCTGGTCAGGTCCGCGAGGCCGCGCTGGTAGGCGGGATCGTCCTCGCCCAGCGCCGCGACGGCCGGCTCCAGGAACGACTCCGTGGTCAGGTACAGCGCCGTGAACACGAACGTGAGGATGACCGTGTTGAACGGCTGGGTCCCCCAGTCCCACAACGCCCAGGAGAAGACCTGGCGGCGCGGGATCCGCACGCCCTCCTGCAGCTCCAGGCCCATCTTCGGGGGCGTCGGTATCTCGGTGGCCGAGTCGGTGGCCGAAAGGGCCGGCGAGTCGGGTCCGGGTACGGCGTCGGTCATGGCCGCAGTCTGCCCGGATCGCGTGAACGACGGGTGCTGGAGCCGGTCACGATCTCATACCGACCCACCTGCCGGAGGTGCAGGTCACCCCGGTGACCTGCACCTCCGACACTCCAGGCGCGGAGGGCGCCCGTCCGAGGACGGGACAGGACCGAGGATGGGCAGGGCCGAGGACGGGGCAGGGCCGAGTCACAGCGCGAGGTTGTGTCGCCCGATCTGCCCCGTCTCCGACACGCCCGCGAGCGCCATCGTGATGTCGAGCTCGGCCAGGACGTGCTCGGCGACGGCGCGGACGCCGTCGGCTCCCGCGATGGCGAGGCCGTAGACCCAGGGGCGGCCCAGGAGCACGGCGTCGGCCCCGAGGGCGAGCGCGGTGAAGACGTCGGCGCCGGTGCGGATGCCGGAGTCGAACAGGACGGGTACGACGGCGCCCGTGCCGGTGTCCGTGCCGCCGCCCGAGTGCGCGCGCACGGCGTCGACTACGGGGCCCAGGGTGTCGAGGGAGGCGACGGCGTTGTCGATCTGTCGCCCGCCGTGGTTGGAGACGATGATGCCGTCGGCGCCGTGGTCGAGGGCGGCGCGGGCGTCGTCGGGGTGCTGGATGCCCTTGACGAGGATGGGCAGGGTGGTGCGTTCGCGCAGCCAGGCGAGGTCGGCCCAGGTGAGGGTGGAGCGGGAGAAGACGTCGAGGAAGGTCTCGACGGCGGCGCGGGCGTACGGCTGGGTCAGGTTGCGCAGGGTGGGGCCGGGGTGGTGCCGGGCCATGGACAGCAGCGAGCGGACGGCGGCCACGGTGGGCCGGTTCGACGCCGTCGCCTCGCCCGACGACGCCGCGCCGCGGACCCGGGCCTCGACGAGCTTCCGGAACTCGGGGTCGCTCAGGTACTGGGCGATGCCCTCGGCGCGGGCGAACGGCAGGTAGCCGAGGTCGAGGTCGAGGGTTCGCCAGCCGAGCACGTGGGTGTCGAGGGTGACGACTATCGCCTCGCACCCGCTGGCCTCGGCGCGGGTGACGAAGGACTCGACCACGGCGTCGTCGGACGACCAGTAGAGCTGGAACCAGCGCGGGCTGTCTCCGAGGATCGCGGCGGTGTCCTCCATGGGCGTTGACGCCTGGGAGGAGATGACGACGGGCAGGCCGAGGTCGCGGGCGGCGCGGGCGAGCGCGGGCTCGGCGTTGCGGGGTGCGGCGGCCCGGCCGCCGCGCTGGTGCTGCACGGCGAGCTCCAGGGCCCCGACCGGCCCGAACAGCACGGGGGCGGGCAGCGGGCGGCCGAGCAGGGTGGTGGCCAGGGAGCGCTCGCCGACGTCGACCATCTGGCGCGGCACGATCCGATACCGGCCGAAGGCCTCCCGGTTGGCCGCCACGGTGCGCTGCGCGCCGGCGCCGCCGGAGACGTAGGACCAGCCGGTGCTGGTCATGCGGCGTCTGGCGGCGTCGGCGAGCGCGTCGGGGCTGGTGGGCACCGCCGGCCGGTGGCCGTAGACCCCGTTGCGGTAGATCGACGACTGCACTGTCCGGCCGATATTGCGCATGGCGGACATCCTGCCACGTGATTATCGGCGGACGGCGGGGGCGGGCAGCGCCGTCCCCGCGAGCTCCTCGACCTGGGCCCACACACGCGCCGCCAGGTCGCCCTCGGGGGCGAAGGTCCGGGCGGTCGGCTCGACGAGCACCGGGGCGCCCCGCAGCCGCCCGGTCGGCGCGTAGTACTGGCCGTTGCGCGCCCGCGGGTCGGTCAGGGCGCGGACCGCCGACCAGGCGGCGGTGTCCTTGCCCTGGGCCCAGGGCGTGTACGGGTTGGGCTGGTAAGGCGTGGTCGCGTCGCGGATCCCGGCTCGCTCCGGCGTCCTGGCGTCCACGCCCACCCCGGGACGGGTGACCAGCGAGGCGACCGGCGCCTCGGCCGCCGCCAGGCGGCGAGCCAGCTCGAACGCGAGCACCTCGGTCACCGTCTTCGCCTTCGTGTAGGCGGCGACGGCCGCCCAGGGCTCGCGGCGGACGTCGTCGACGGCCATCGGGAACATCCCGACGAACCCGGTCGAGGTGTGCACCACCCGCGTCGTGGTGCCGTACCGCTCCCCCGTGGCCGCGAGCGCCGGGAGCGTGCCCGCAAGCAGCGCCAGGTTCGCGACCACGTGGGTGCCGAGGATCAGCGGCAGCCCGTCGGCGGTGGTGGCGCCGCGCTTCATGGCCATGGACCCGCCGTTGAGCAGCAGGCCGTCCACGCGGGGCAGGGCGGCGACCCGGGCCGCGGCGTCCGCCACGGACGCCAGGGACGCCAGGTCGACGACGACGGTGTCGAGCGAGGCACCGGGCACCTGGTGCTCGATGGCGGCCACGGCGGTCGCGAGCTTGCCGGCCGAGCGGGACGCGAGCACGACGTGCGCTCCGGCGGCGGCGAGCTGTTCGGCGGCGAAGTAGCCGATGCCGGCGGTGGCGCCGGTGACGACGAGGGTGCGGCCGGTCTGGTCGGGCAGGCGGGCGGGGTCCCAGCTCGTGGTGGTGGTCGTGGTGGCGGCCATGGTGGTCCTCGGTTCTCTCGGGTTCGGCGGTGCGCACGGCGCGCCCCGGCGGACGGGGCACGCGAACACTTCCGGATGATGTATCCGTTTGAGCGTAGCACCTGAAACGGATCTTCCATCCGTTTCTGCTGTAGGCTCACCCCATGCCCGCTCTCCGGTCCGACGCCGCACGCAGCCGTGCCCGCATCCTCGAGGTGGCGCGCCGCCACGACCCCGGCACCCTGCGGTTCAACGAGCTGGCCCGGGAGGCCGGCGTGGGGGTCGGCACGGTCTACCGGCACTTCCCCACCACCCACGCGCTCGTCGAGGCGCTGGCCTGGGAGACGCTGGAGCGGCTGCAGGTCCTGACCCGCGAGGCGGTCGCCGAGCCCGACCCGGGCGTGGCCATCGCCAACCTGCTGGGCACCGCGCTCGAGCTGCAGCTCGAGGAGGGCGGCCTGCAACCCGTGCTCCTGTCCCCCGAGGACGAGGCCGACGACGTGCGCGCGGCCAAGCGGGAGATCGTCACCGGCTTCGAGGCGATCCTCGACCGCGCCCGGGCGGCGGGCGTCATCCGCCCGGACCTGACCGTGGCGCAGGTGGAGCACCTCGTCTGCGGGATGGAGCACGCGGTGCGGCTGGGCGACGCCACGGACCGCACGCCGTACCTGGAGATCCTGCTCGCCGGCCTGCGCCCGGCCTGAGGGGTCAGGCGGAGCTGGACCACGGTGCCCGGAAGCTCCGCCCGCGCGTCGCGACCTGCCACGACGGCGGGGCTTCGCATACGATCCCCACGTGTCCGCACAACCCCTGACGACGTCCCAGCAGGTCGCACTCGACTGGCGCACCGACCATCTGCTCGGCGAACCGTTCCAGGAGACCCCGCTCGGGCCGGCCACCCTGGTGCGGTACCCGCACCCGGAGGACCTCGGACCGCCCAAGGCCGCCGTCATCCACGTGCACGGCTACAACGACTACTTCTTCCAGGAGCACCTGGCCCGCGCCTTCGCGGCGGCCGGGTATGCGTTCTACGCCGTCGACCTCCGGGCCGCCGGGCGGTCGCTGCAGCCGGACGAGCTCCCGCACTTCGTGATGGACCTGCGCGAGCAGGCGACCGACATCGCCGCGGCCGCGCGCGCCGTGCGCGCCCTGGAGCCGGGGCTGCCGCTGGTCGTGCACGCCCACTCCACGGGCGGCCTCACCGCCTCCCTGTGGGCGCACGCGCACCGCAACGCGGCAGGGGCCGACGCCGGACCCGACCTGCTCGTGCTCGACTCGCCGTTCCTCGAGCTGCGGGCCCCGCTCTGGAAGCGCACGTTCGGGACGCGGGTGCTGGACACCGTCGGGCACCTCGCCTCGACCGCGATCATCAGCGACGGCCCGTCCCGGTATGCCGAGCACCTGCTGGCCGCCAACGGCGGGCGCTGGGAGTTCGACACGACGCTCAAGCGCCCCGAGGGCGTGCCCGGCCGCGTCGGGTGGTTCGTCGCCGTCCGGCGCGGGCAGGCACGTGTCGCCGCCGGGCTGGAGATCGCGTGCCCCGTGCTGCTCGCACGGTCCGACTCCTCCGGCCCGGACGAGCTCGACAACCCGCTGCTCGACGCGCAGGACACGGTGCTCGACGTGCAGCACATGGCCGCGCTCGGGCCGGGCCTGGGCCACGACGTCACCGAGCTCGTCGTCCCGGGCGGTGTGCACGACCTGTCGCTGTCAGCTCGCGGGCCGCGCGAGGCATACCTCGACGGCATGTTGAAATGGACGGACAGCCAGGTCGGCGCCAACGTCGGCGCCCGAGACATCACGTAGACACATCGTGTAGACCACACCGGGTAGACAAGGACAGCCAGTGACCTACTTCGAGGGGCCCTTCCAAGCCCTCGCCCACCGCGGGTTCGCGCATGCCTCGGCCGGTACCGAGGGTCTGGAGAACTCGCTGGCGGCGTTCGGCGCCGCCGTCGACCTCGGCTACCGCTACGTGGAGACGGACGCGCACGGCACCATCGACGGCGTGGCCGTCGCGCTGCACGACGAGTCGCTCGACCGCACCACAGACGGCGCCGGCCTCGTGGCCGAGCTGCCGTGGTCCGAGGTCAGGGAGGCGCGCATCGGCGGCGTCGAACCCGTGCCGCTGCTCGAGGACCTGCTGGGCGGGTGGCCCGACCTGAGGGTGAACATCGACGTCAAGCACGCCTCCGGCGTCGGACCGGTCGCCCGGGCCATCGAGAAGACCGCCTCGTGGGACCGCGTGTGCGTCACGTCCTTCGAACCCGCCCGCCGCCGCGCGACGCTCACCAAGCTGTCCCGCCCCGTTGCGACGTCGGCCGGGCGCCGGGAGATCGCCACCTTCCTCACCGGCGTGCGGCTGCACGTGCGCCCGCTGGCCCGGCGCGCCCTGCACGACGTCGACGCGCTGCAGGTCCCGGTGAGCGAAGGGTCCGTCACGGTGGTCGACGCCGCGTCGATCGAGGCCGCGCACGCGCTCGGCAAGAAGCTGCACGTCTGGACCATCGACGACCCGGACGAGATGAACCGGCTCATCGACGAGGGCGTGGACGGCCTGATCACCGACCGCGCCGACCTGCTCAAGGACGTCCTGATCGAACGCGGCCTCTGGGACTAGGCGCCTCCGCCGGCATTCCGGTTGCCCGCCAGCTACTGAGCCCTCCGAAGTCGGCAGCCCCCTGGGAAGTCGGCCCTTTGCATCGAGGTCGGTCCAGGCCTGGGCCGATCTCGATGCCAAGTGCCGACTCTGTGGTGCAAACTGCCGACGCCACGTCAGGAGCCACCGCCACCCGAGTCGCCGCCGCCGCCGGAGTCGCCGCCGGACCAGCCACCGCCCGAGTCACCACCGAACCAGCCGCCACCGCCGCCGGTGCTGCCGCTGCCGCCGTCCGAGCCGGACCAGGTTGAGTCCCCGCCCCAGGAGCCGCCGCCCGTCCAGCCGTCACCGCCCGACCACGTGGTGTCACCGAACCCGTCACCCGAGCCGCCGTCGTACCCGTCGTTCTCACCGTCCTGGTCCCGGCCCGCGTCGCGATCCCGGCCCTCGTTGTCGCCATGCGGTCCGGACCCCACGACGACCGCAGGCACCATGAGCCCGGCGCTGCCGTCGTCTGACGACGTGGCGGACGCGCGTCCGGCCCTGGTACGGGGCGCAGTCTCCGCTCGCTCCCCGAGACGCGTGGTGAACGCCCACAGAGTCCTACCGTCGGGCAGGAGGATCCGCGCCGGGCCTTCGACCTCGGTCCCGGCGAAGAACTCGACGGTCACCGGGCCCCGCCGCAGAAGGTCGGCGGGCGCGCCCTTCGCGAACAGCAGGTGGAGGTACCGCTGCTCCCCGCGGTGCTCGACGACGATCGTGCGCATCGGCCGGCCCGACACGTTGCGCTGCTTGGCCACGGCCTCGCCGCGCAGCGTCAGGGAAACGGCACCTCGCGCGGCCCGGCGCCAGGCGCCTCGGTTCCGCGCGCCCCGCGTGACCTCGGTGAGGAAGATGAACAGCGCGATGGCGGCCGCTACCCCGGCCACCCCGAGGAACGGCAGTGGCGCCTCGAGGCCGTCAGGGGAGAACGGCCGAACGAGGAAACCCAGGAGGGCGAGGAAGACCAGAGGGAAGATCAGGCGGCCGATGCCGCGTAACCCGGCCCTGCGTGCGGCCTGGAAGCCAGGATCGGAGATCATCCGCCGAGGTTAATGTCCACTTTGCCCCCTCTGCACGTAAACCTGTGCGCGCAAGAGCGGGCCCCGGCGGCTCAGCCCAGCGTCAGCGTGACCGGGGTGCCCGGGCCCTTTGTCGGGGGCTCCTTCGAGACCTCCGCGTAGGCGGCGGCCAGCAGGGTCGGGTCGGGGCCTTCCAGGCGGACCGGCTTGGCGACGTCGTCCAGCACCACGAACCGGAGCAGGTCGCCGCGCGCCTTCTTGTCGCGGCGCATCGCGGCCAGCAGCTGGTCCCAGCGGTCACCCCGGTAGTGCACCGGGAGCCCCAGCGAGTCCAGCAGCGAGCGGTGCCGGTCGGCGACGTCGTCGGGCAGCTTGCCGGCCATCCGGGCGAGCTCGGCGGCGAAGATCATGCCCACGCTCACCGCGGCGCCGTGGCGCCACTGGTAGCGCTCGACCAGCTCGATCGCGTGGCCCAGCGTGTGCCCGTAGTTCAGGATCTCGCGCAGGCCGGCCTCCTTGAGGTCCTCGCCGACCACCTGGGCCTTGACCCGGACCGACCGCTCGACGAGCTCGGCCACGACGGCCCAGGTCTCGTCCGTCGCGTCCGCGCCCGCCCAGTTCCGCAGCTCGTCGATGTGCGCCTCGACGAGGTCGAGGATCACCGGGTCCGCGATGAAGCCTGTCTTGACGACCTCCGCCAGGCCCGCCACCAGGTCCCACTTGTCGAGCGAGCCCAGCGCCGCCAGGTCTGCCAGCACACCCGCCGGCGGGTGGAACGCGCCCACGAGGTTCTTGCCCTCGGACGTGTTGATGCCCGTCTTGCCGCCCACGGCGGCGTCGACCATCGCGAGCAGCGTGGTCGGCACGTGCACCACGCGGATCCCGCGCAGCCAGGTCGCGGCCACGAAGCCCGCGAGGTCCGTGGTGGCTCCCCCGCCGACGCCGACTATCGCGTCCGACCGCGTGAAGTCCAGCTGCCCCAGCAGACCCCACAGGAACGCGGCGACCTGCGGCGTCTTGGCCGACTCGGCGTCCGGCACCTCGGCGACGAACGCCTCGTAGCCCGACGACCTCAGGTCCTCCGCGATCGTGTCCGCCGTCGCCGACAGCGCGGCCGGGTGGATCACCATGACCTTGCGGGCCGCGCCCACCAGCGACGGCAGCTCACCCAGCAGGTGGCGGCCGATGACGACGTCGTAGGGGACGTCTCCCCGGACCGTGACCCGGGTGGGAGCGCTGTTGGTGCTCACTTCGTGCTCTCCTCTTCTGTGCTCTCTGCCCGCTTCGGGTCCACCAGCTCCGGGACCCGCAGCTGGAGGCCGAGGGCCTCGATGATCTCCGCCGCCACCTGCTCGCCGGGCCGCTCGCTCGACACGATCTTCAGGGTCGCGAGCCGCTCGTACGTGGGGCGCCGCTCGGTCATCAGCTTCTGCCACTGCGCGCGGGGGTTGCCGAGCAGCAGGGGCCGGGCCTGGTTCATGCCGACCCGCTGGGCGGCGATCGCCAGCGGCACGTCCAGGAAGACGACGTGGCCGCCGTCCGCCGCGTACTTCGCGAGCGCCTCCTGGACCGTGGGGCTCATGACGGCGCCGCCGCCGAGCGACACCACGCCGTCGTGCTCCGCGAGGGCGGCAAGCACCGCGGCCGTCTCCAGCTCACGGAACCGGGGCTCGCCGTCGTCCACGAAGATGTCGCCGACGGGCTTGCCGGCGGCCGCCTCGATGTCCGCGTCGGTGTCCCGGATCGTTACGCCCACGCCGACTGCGAGGATCCGGCCCACCTTGGACTTGCCGGAGCCGGGGGGCCCGATCATGACGGCGACGGGACCGGTGGCCGGGCCGGCCGGGCCGCTCACTGCAGCAGCTCCGGGATCGCGGCCACGTAGGACTCCAGGTTGCGGCGCACCTCGGCGACGGAGTCGCCGCCGAACTTCTCGACGGCGGCCTCGGCCAGGGTGAGCGCCACCATCGCCTCGGCGACGACGGCGGCGGGCGGCACCGCGCACACGTCGGAGCGCTGGTGGTGGGCGGTGACGGGCTCGCCGGTGGCGGTGTCGACGGTCGGCAGCGCTCTGGGCACCGTCGAGATCGGCTTCATCGCGGCGCGTACGCGCACGATCTCCCCGTTCGACATGCCGCCCTCGATGCCGCCGGCGCGGTTGGTGGTGCGGCGGATCCGGCCGGGCCCGGCCGCACCGTTGGCTCCCGCCTCCCGCACGATCTCGTCGTGGGCGGCGGTGCCGCGGCGGCGGGCGGTGCGGAAGCCGTCGCCGACCTCGACGCCCTTGATCGCCTGGATGCCCATGAGGGCGGCTGCCAGGCGCGCGTCGAGCCTGCGGTCGCCCTGCACGTAGGTGCCCAGGCCCGACGGCACGCCGTAGGCGAGCACCTCGACGACGCCGCCGAGGGTGTCGCCGTCCTTCTTGGCCAGGTCGATCTCCTCGATCATCAGCTTCGCGGACGCGGCGTCGAGGCAGCGCACCGGGTCGGCGTCGAGCGCGGCGACGTCGTCGGGGGTCGGCAGCGCCGCGTCGTCGGGCACCGCTGCCCCGCCGATCGCGACCACGTGCGACACCAGGCGGACGCCGAGGGCCTGCTCGAGGAACTTCGCGGCGGCCACGCCCAGCGCGACCCGGGCCGCGGTCTCGCGGGCCGAGGCGCGCTCCAGCACGGGCCGCGCGTCCTCGAAGCCGTACTTGCGCATGCCGATCAGGTCGGCGTGCCCGGGGCGCGGACGGGTCAGCGGCCGGTTGCGCGCGACCTCGCGTTCGTCGCCGGTGCCGGCGTCGACCATGAGGGCCTCGGGGGGCACCGGGTCGGCCGACATGACGTCGGTCCACTTGGGCCACTCCGTGTTCGCGATCTCGATCGCGAGCGGCCCGCCCTGCGTGATCCCGTGCCGCAGGCCGCCGAGCACCCGCACCTCGTCCTGCTCGAACTTCATGCGCGCCCCGCGCCCGTAGCCGAGGCGGCGGCGCGCGAGCGCACCCTGGATGTCCGCCGTCGTGAGCTCCACGCCGGCGGGCAGACCCTCCATCACGCCCACCAACGCAGGACCGTGCGACTCACCCGATGTCAACCAACGAAGCATGCTCGGATTGTTTCACGCGCGTGACGCACCCGGCGCCCGCTGTCCACAGGCCGTCGGCGCATACTCAGCCGAGCGCCGCCTGGAGCGCCTCGTCCATCGCCGCCAGCGGCGCCGGACGCCCCGTCATCAGGCGCACCTGCTCGGCGGCCTGGTGCAGCAGCATGCGCTCGCCGCCCACGGCGTCGGCCCCCAGGGCGGCCCACGCGGACTGCAGGGCGGTGGGGCGCGGGTCGTAGACGACGTCGAGCAGCACGCCGCCGGGCCTGTCGCCGGCGTCGGTCAGCCGCTCGGTCAGCAGAGCCGCCCACGTGTCCGCGGCATGCTTCGGCGTCGTGGAGACGACGGCGTCCGCGCCCGCCAGGGCCGACGTCGTCGCCTTGTCGTCGAACACCTCGAACGACGGGCTCACGCCCATCCGGGCCACGGCAGCGCGCAGCGGGCCGATGCGCTCCAGGGAGCGCACGAAGACCCGCGGCGAGGCGCAGCCGAGCTCCGCGAGCGCGGCAAGGGCCGATGCCGCGGTGGCTCCCCCGCCCAGGACGACGGCGTCCGAGACGCGGCGCGTGCCCAGGCCCTCGCGCAGCGCCGCGACTATGCCGTGCACGTCAGTGTTCGTGCCGATCGTGGTGACCCCGCCGCCCGAGGAGCCGCCCGAGGGGCGGCCCGGCGAACCCACCGAGGAGAACAACACGGTGTTCACGGCGCCGACGGCCTCGGCGAGGGGCTCCACGTGGTCCAGCAACGGGATGACCGCCTGCTTGAGGGGCATGGTCAGGCTCAGGCCGGCCCAGCCCGGGCCGACGTCGTGCAGGAAGCCCGCCAGGGTGTCCTCGGTGACGTCGTGCACGCCGTACTCCCAGCCGTCCAGGCCCAGGGCCCGGTAGGCCGCCGCATGCAGCACCGGGGACAGCGAGTGCGCGACGGGGTGGCCCAGGACCGCGGCGCGGCGGGTGGGGGTGCGGGTCGTGGCCGTGGTGGCCTCGTCGGTGGAGCTCATGGTCAGTAGCCGTTCGCATCTTCCCAGGCCCGGAGCTCCGCCACGAGCGCGTTGAACTCCGCCTCGGTGGTGGCGAACTTGGTCTCGCCCGTCTCCAGGTTCACCGCGCACCAGTACATCCACGGGCCGTCGGCCGGGTTCATCGCGGCGTCGATCGCGCTGCGGCCCGGGTTCGAGATGGCCGTGGGCGGCAGGCCCTTGTGGCGGCGCAGGTTGTAGGGGTTGGACGCGTCGTCCAGCTCGGACTGGTAGAGCGCCCCGCTCGTGCGCCCCACGCCGTAGAGGATCGCGGCGTCGATACCTAGGTACCAGTTCTGCTCGATCCGGCTGTGGATCACGCGGGACATCTTGGGCTGGTCCGCGGGGTTCTTGGCCTCGCGCTCGATCAGGGACGCCATGGCGAGGATCTCCTCGCGCTGGTCGGAGGGCACATCGAGGGAGTCCAGCACGCTGACGGTCTGGACGATCATCTGCGCCACGACGTCGGCGGCGGGAGTCTCGTCCGGCTTCACCTCGTAGGTGCTGGGGAACAGCCAGCCCTCTGGCTTGCCGCCCGCCTCCGGCGGGAGCTTCTGCGCGATGTTCTTGAACGCCGCGTCGACGTCCGCCTTGGGCCAGCCCTGCTCGATCATCCGCTGCTGGATCTGTGCGGCGGTCAGGCCCTCCGGCACCGTGAAGCCGCCGCGCTGGACCGCGTTCGCCGCGAGCAGCTCGACGGCTGCCGCCGCGCTCATCTGCAGCTTCATCTCGTGCGTGCCGGGCTGGATCGCGCCGGCGTCCGGGTTCGCGTTGAACGCCACGACGAACGCCTCGGCGCTGGCGACGACGTCCTTCTCCTCGAGCTCCACGCCCATCGTGTACCCGTTCGCGTTCTCGGGGATCTCGACGTCTATCGGCTCCCCGCCCGCGCCCTCGTAGTCCGCGGCGGCCAGCGGCGTCCGGATGCCGAAGAGGTAGCCGTCGTTCTTCACCGTCCACGCGCCGAGGCCGCCGACGACCACCAGCACCGCCACGACCGCGATGATCAGCGGGCGCCGGAAGCCGCGCTGCCCCCGGCTGTAGTACACGTCCCGATCCCCCCGACGGCTCCGGGCACCACTGGCGTGCCTCGGTGGCCCCTGATAGTCCACTCCCGGAAGGGCCTCGGTCACGCTTGCTCCATCCTCTGCGCTGGCTGAATCACTTGTCGATCCACGCTGATCACCAACCCGGGCGCACGACGCCGCAATCGCATGTCACGATCGCATCACAGCCCGGACGCCGCGAACGCTACCCCGATGGGCGCATTCCCGGCCAACTCCCGGGATTCACCATGCAGAACCGTCACGAGGCCTTACGACGCGCGAATTCACCCGTTGGCGGCCTGCCACTCGCGCAGCTCCTGCTGGTACGCGAGGTGCTCCTCGTACGTCTCGGAGAACTTGGTCTCGCCCGTGTCGAGGTTGACCGTGATCCAGTACTTCCAGTCACCCGGGGTGGGGTTCAGGACGGCATCGATCGACGTCGTTCCCGGGTTCGCGATCGGTCCCGGCGGCAGCCCCAGGTGCTCGTACGTGTTGTACGGGTTCTTCTCGTTGTCCAGGTCGGCGTCCGTCAGCTCGGTGCCGGGCTTGCCCGCTCCGTAGGCGACCGCCGCGTCGATCTGCAGGGGCATGCCGTCCTCGAGCCGGTTCTCGATGGCCCGCGCGATCTTCGCCCGGTCCTCGGCGGTCCGGCCCTCACGCTCCACCAGCGACGCCTTCGTCAGCACCGACTGCCAGTCGGCGACGGGGACGTTCTTCTCCCTGAGCACGCTCTTGGTGCCGTCCACCATCTGCGTCAGCAGCCCGACGGCCGTGTCGTCCGGTTTCACCATGTACGTGTCGGGGTACAGCCAGCCCTCGACCTTGCCTTCGGCCTGCTTCGGGACACCGATCTTGCCCGGGCTCTTCAGGGCCGCCTCGAAGTCCTCCACGGGCAGTCCAGTGACCTGCGCCGCACGCTCGATCGTCTGGTCGACCGTGTACCCCTCGGGAAGGGTGAGCTGCAGGTCCGCCGTCTCGTTCTTGACCAGCAGCGCGACGGCGTCCCGCGCGGGCATCTCCTCGAGCATGGTGTACGTGCCCGGCCGGATCGACGCCGAGCCCGGGTTCGCCTCGAACGCCGCGGTGAACGCCGACACGCTCGCGACCACGCCGGCCTCGTAGAGCTCCTGGCCCATGGCCGTGCCCGTGGCGCCCTCGGGGATCTCGACGTCGACCTGGTCGCCGCCCGGGCCCGGGAAGTCCTTGGACTCGAGCGGGGTCGTCAGGCTGATCAGGGAGTCGAGGTTGGTCCACACCGCGTAGCCCGCGCCGCCGACCAGGACGAGCGCGACGAGGAGCACGACAAAGGAGCGTCCGCGCCGACGCCTGCGCCGGCGCTCTGCTCTCCGGCCCGATCTCGGCCCGGGGAACGCGGGATCTGCCTGGGGGCGCGGGGGCGCCGTGAAGAGGTCCGTCACCGGAGACTCACTGTCCTTCGCTGGGGGGCGACTGGGTCATTCGTGCGTGTCGTGCACGGTCTGCACCTCGACGAGCTCGCCGGCGCGCTCCCCCTTCGCCCGCTCCGCATCGAGTGCAGATTGCAGAATGATAACGGCTGCGGCCTGATCGATCACGGACCTGTGCTTTTTGGTTTTCCGGCCCGCCGCATGGAGCGCCTGATGGGCCGACACGGTGGTCATCCGCTCGTCCACGAGCCGGACCTCCGCGCCCTCCCCCGCGGCGGCGAGCGCGACGACCAGCCGGGCCGCGAACCGGCGGGCGTCGGCGGTGGCCGCGCCCTCCTTCCCGGACAGGTGCCGGGGCAGCCCCACGTAGACGACGACGGCGAAGCGCTCGGCCGCCTCGGCGACGATCCGGGCGACGTCGGCCGTGGTGCCCTGGGCGCTCCTGGCGGCCTGCTTGCCGGGCTTTGCACCCTGCTTGCCGGGCTGCTTTCCCGGACCCGCGAGCACCCGCGGCACGGTCTCCACCGGGGTGGCGACCAGGCCGTCGGGGTCGCTCGCGGCCAGCCCGATCCGGGCCATGCCGACGTCGACCCCGAGCCGGGCTCCACGCGGGAGCCCGGCCTCGGTCTCGGCCGGCGACGGCACGGGTTCGACCACCGGCGTCAGGCGCCGACGGCGGCCAGGCGCACGCCCTCGGCGATACCCGCCAGCGCCTCGCCCAGCTTCGCCGGGTCCGTGCCGCCGCCCTGGGCCATGTCCGGCTTGCCGCCGCCACCGCCGCCGAGCGTCTGAGCGGCCGTGCGTACCAGGTCGCCGGCCTTGTAGCCCGCGGCGCGCGCGGCGGCGTTGGTCACGACCACCACGACGGGGCGGCCACCCGACACGCCGCCGGCGGCGGCCACGACGGGCTCGGCCTCGCCGAGGCGGCCGCGTACGTCGAGCACGAGGGCGCGCAGGTCATCGGCCTGGGCCTCACCGGCGTCGTGCGTGATCACGCGGACGTCGCCGACGCGCGGGGCCTCTGCGGCGAGCTTGCCCGCGGCGGCCAGGAGCTGGCCCTGGCGCAGGGAGGCAAGCTCCTTCTCGGCCTCCTTGAGGCGGGACACCAGCGAGCCCACGCGGTCGGGAAGCTCCTCGGCACGCGTGTTGAGGAGCCCGGTCAGCTGCCCGACCAGCGCGTGCTCCTTGGCCTGGAAGCCGTACGCGCCGTCGCCCACCAGGGCGTCCACGCGGCGCACGCCCGAGCCGATCGACGACTCGCCCAGCAGGGTGACCCGGCCGAGCTGGCCGGTCTGCTTCACGTGCGTTCCGGCGCACAGCTCGCGCGACCAGTCGTCGCCGATCGAGACCACGCGCACGACGTCGCCGTACTTCTCGCCGAACAGCGCCATGGCACCCATCTCGCGGGCCCGCGAGATCGGCATGAGCTGGTCGGTCACCTCGAGGTTGTCCGCGAGGCGCACGTTGACCCGCTCCTCGATCTCCGTCAGGGCGGAGGCGGAGACGGCCGACGGCGAGCGGAAGTCGAACCGGATGCGGCTCGGGGCGTTCTCCGAGCCGGCCTGCGTGCGGTCCGGGCCCACGAGCTCGTGCAGCGCCTTGTGGATCATGTGCGTGGCCGAGTGGGCCCGGCTGATGGCCTTGCGGCGGGCCGTGTCGATCTGCGCGGTGCCGGGGTCCCCCAGCGCCACGGTGCCCTCGATGAGGCGACCGCGGTGCACGCTCAGGCCCTTGATGGGGCGCTGCACGTCGTCCACCTCGATGGTGGCGCCGCCGTCGAGCACGATCGTGCCGTGGTCGGCGAGCTGGCCGCCGGCCTCGGCGTAGAACGGCGTGCGGTCCAGGACGACCTCGATCTCGGCCGGGGCGGTGACGGCCGGGGCCGGGATCCCGCCGGTCAGCAGGCCGGTCACGCGCACGACGGCGTCGGTCTGCGTGTAGCCGAGGAACTCGACCGGAGCCGTGAGCTCCTTCTCCAGGGCCTCGTAGGCGGCGACGTCGGCCCCGCCGGTGCGCTTGGCCAGGGCGTCGGCGCGGGCGCGGGTGCGCTGCTCCTGCATGAGTGAGCGGAAGGCCTGCTCGTCGACCTGGACGCCCTGCTCGGCGGCCATCTCGAGGGTGAGGTCGATCGGGAAGCCGTACGTGTCGTGCAGCTGGAAGGCGGCCTCGCCCGGCAGCACCAGGTGCTCGCCGCCCTGCTTCTTGAGGCCGGCCACGGCGCTGTCGAGGATCGTGGTGCCCGAGGCGAGCGTGCGCCGGAAGGCCTCCTCCTCGGCGTAGGCGACTGCCGAGATCTGCTCGAAGTTGGTGGCGAGCTCCGGGTAGGAGGGCGCCATGGCGTCCTTCGAGACCGGCAGCAGCGACGGCAGGGCCAGCCCGTCGACGCCGAGCAGGCGCATCGCCCGCACGGAGCGGCGCAGCAGCCGGCGCAGCACGTAGCCGCGGCCCTCGTTCGAGGGGCGCACGCCGTCGCCGATGATCATCAGGGCCGAGCGGACGTGGTCGGCGACGACGCGCATGCGCACGTCGTCCTCGTGGTTCTCGCCGTACGTCTTGCCGCTCAGCTTCTGGGCGGCCTCGATGACGGGGAACACCTCGTCGATCTCGTACATGTTGTCCTTGCCCTGCAGCAGGAAGGCAACACGCTCCAGACCCATGCCGGTGTCGATGTTCTTCTTCGCCAGCTCGCCGACGATCCGGAACTCTTCCTTGGACCTCACGTCGTCGATGGCGTACTGCATGAACACGAGGTTCCAGATCTCGACGAAGCGGTCGCCGCCCTCGTCGATCAGCGGGCCGCCGTCGGGGCCGTAGGCGGCGCCGCGGTCGTAGAAGATCTCCGAGCACGGGCCGGCCGGGCCGGGCTGGCCCGTGGACCAGTAGTTGTCCTTCTTGCCGAGCCCCTGGATGCGCTCGTCGGGCAGGCCGACGATGTCCTTCCAGAGCTGGCGGGCCTCGTCGTCCTCGTAGTAGACGGTGACCCACAGCTTGTCGGGGTCGATGCCCAGCTTGCCGTCCTCCAGCGAGCCCGTCAGGAAGTCCCAGGCGAACCGGATGGCGTCGGCCTTGAAGTAGTCGCCGAACGAGAAGTTGCCGTTCATCTGGAAGAACGTGCCGTGCCGCGTCGTCTTGCCGACGTCGTCGATGTCGAGCGTGCGCACGCACTTCTGCACGCTCGTGGCGCGCTGCCACGGCGGGGTCTGCTGGGCCGTCATGTACGGGATGAACGGCACCATGCCCGCGATGGTGAACAGCGTCGACGGGTCCGGGGAGATCAGCGACGCGGACGGCACCACCGCGTGACCCTGCGCTTCGAAGTAGTCGAGCCAACGCTTGCGGATCTCGGCGGTGCGCATGAGGTCAGTGATCCTTCTTCTCGGTCGTGCGGAAAGGTAGGTCGGAGAACAGGTACGGAAGTACGGCTATGGAAGAACGGGTACAGCAAACGGGTACGGCACTGGGGTGCGCGAATCACGTGCAGCAGTTCGCGCGTCTCTTATTCTGCCGCTCGAAGCGCGGCGGACGGAAACTGAATCATCCGCCCGCGGACCCGCCTGATGATCGGCCTGGCCGACGGAGCGGTCTCGCTACCGCTCGTGGCCGGGCAGCTCGCCCCGGAGGGAGGCCATGAGCTCGGCCTCGCGCTCGGCGCGGGCCGTGGAGAACTCCGACCGGAACGTGCGCGCCATCTGGTTCAGCCGCGTCCCGGCGTCGTCCACCGCGGCCGCGGCGCGCTCGCTTACGGCCTCGGGTGTGTAGCGCGCGACGACCTGGCGGCCCTTGCGGATCACGACGACCGTGACGACCACGCCCACGCCGACCCAGAACAGGCGGCGGATCATGCGTCGGCCCCGCCGGTGTCGGCGTCCGTGTGCTTGCCGGCCCGGCCCTTGGCCCTGCCGAACGCCTGGCGCACGCCGTAGGAGAAGGCAGCGACCTTGACGAGCGGGCCACCCAGCGTCGCCGCGTACAGGCCCGTCAGCGCGGACACGTTCTCGCTGACCGACGCCGCGGACGTGGTGATCGTGTCGACCTTGACGAGCTGCGTGTTCGCGGAGGCGACGGTGCTCGCGGCCTCGTCGAGGATCGGCACCGAGTGCTCGGTGACGTCGCGGACGCTGGTGCGCGCCTCGTCGAGCAGCTTGCCCAGCTTCCACAGGGGGACGGCGAGAAAGCCCACGAGGAGCACGAACGCGATCGCCGCGATCAGTCCCGCCACGTCTCCGAGGTCGCCGAAGGTCATGCGTTAGCTCCTACCTGGATGGTCAGCTGATGGGTCGGCTCTGCTGTCCGTGCCGAACCGTTCGTCACCCTATCCCGGACGCCGACGAGTTCGCCCGACACTCCCGGAGGGTCGAGGACCGCGGAATGCAGAACGGCCCCGTTCACGCCGAAGCGTGGACGGGGCCGGTCGTGGATGCCGAGCAGGCTCAGTGAGCGAGCTCAGCGACCCGGATCAGCGAGCGTAGAACTCGACGACCATCTGCACGTCGCAGGTCACGGGGACCTCGACGCGCTTCGGCTGGCGGGTCAGCGTGGCGGTCAGCTTCTCGAGCTGCACGTCCAGGTAGCCCGGCAGGGTCGGCAGCACGTCGCGGTGCGCGCCCGCGGCGGCGACCTGGAACGGCACCGTGGTCTGGCTCTTCGGCTTGACCTGGATGGTCTGGCCCGGCTTCACGCGGAACGACGGGCGGTCCACGATCTTGCCGTCGACCAGGATGTGACGGTGGGTCACGTGCTGGCGGGCCTGCAGGATGGTGCGGCCGAAACCGGCGCGCAGCACCACGGAGTCGAGACGCGTCTCGAGGTCCTCGACCATGACCTCACCGGTCAGGCCGGCCTGCTTGCGGGCGTTCTCGTACACCTTGAGGAGCTGCTTCTCCTTGAGCATGTACTGGGCGCGCAGACGCTGCTTCTCGCGCAGACGCACCGCGTAGTCCGACTCGGTGCGGCGGCGGGCACGGCCGTGCTCACCGGGCGGGTAGGGGCGCTTCTCGAAGTGCTTGACGGCCTTCGGCGTGAGCGCGAGGCCCAGCTTGCGGCTCAGGCGCACCTGGCGGCGCGCACGGGTCACAGAAGTCACTGTGATTTCCTGTCCTGTAGTAAGTGAAGGTCACACCCGGACACGGCTCTCCCACGAAGGGGAACCACACCGGGTGCGGGACCAGCCGATGGAGCGGGAAGGTCAGATCGATGATCGGACCGTCACGTTCACGGGGCCGAGGTCCCAGGGAGCTGCCATAGGCAACCTGCCCATCCTAACGCAAGTCAGGGCTTCGGCCCGCCGTGGGGCTCGTCACTGCCGAGGATCCCCCGGATGCGCTCCAGCCGCTCCGACACCTGCCGCTCGTACCCGCGGTCGCTCGGGTCGTAGTAGCGCGAGCCCGCGAGCACGTCCGGCAGGTACTGCTGCGGCGCGACGCCGTGCGGCCAGTCGTGCGCGTACCGGTATCCGTCCCCGTGGCCCAGCTGCTTCGCGCCCGCGTAGTGCGCGTCCCGCAGGTGGGACGGGACCGTCCCCACCCGGCCGGCGCGCACGTCCGCGAGCGCCGCGTCGATGCCCAGGTAGGCGGCGTTCGACTTCGGTGCGGTGGCCAGGTGCACGACGGCCTCGGCCAGGATGATGCGGCCCTCGGGCATGCCGATGAGCTGTACCGCCGTGGCCGCGGCGACGGCGGTCTGCAGGGCCGAGGGGTCGGCCATGCCGACGTCCTCGGCGGCGGAGATGACCAGGCGCCGGGCGATGAACCTCGGGTCCTCGCCCGCGGCCACCATGCGGGCGAGGTAGTGCAGTGCGGCGTCGACGTCGGACCCGCGGATGGACTTGATGAACGCGGAGATGACGTCGTAGTGCTGGTCGCCGTCGCGGTCGTAGCGGACGGCGGCGACGTCGATGGCGCGCTCGACGTCGGCGAGGCCGATGCGGGGGACGGCGTCGTCGTCGCCGGTCGAGCTCGCCGGGACCCCGTCCGACAGCACCGCGCCCGCGGCGGCCTCCAGGATGGTGAGGGCCTTGCGGGCGTCTCCCCCCGACAGCCGCAGGAGGTGGTCCACGGCGTCGTCGTCGAGGTCGACGGAACCGCCGAGGCCGCGCTCGTCGGTCACCGCGCGCAGGACGAGCTCGCGGACGTGCTCGGTCTCGAGCGGCTTGAGCGTGAGCAGCAGGGAGCGGGACAGCAGCGGGGAGTTGACGGAGAAGCTGGGGTTCTCGGTGGTCGCGGCCACGAGGGTGACCCAGCGGTTCTCGACGCTGGGCAGCAGGGCGTCCTGCTGCGACTTGGAGAAGCGGTGCACCTCGTCGACGAACAGCACCGTCTCGTCGCCGCCGGTGGCGAGCCGGCGCCGGGCGTCCTCGACCACCTGGCGCACGTCCTTGACGCCCGCGGTGACGGCGCTGAGCTCCACGAAGCGGCGCCCGGACACGGTGGCGACGAGGTAGGCGAGCGTGGTCTTGCCGGTGCCGGGCGGCCCCCACAGGATCACCGACGACGGCGCGGCGCGCCCGGCGCCGCCCGGTTCGATGAGCCGCCGCAGCGGCGACCCTGGCTCCAGCAGGTGCTCCTGTCCGGCTATCTCGTCGATCGAGGCCGGGCGCATGCGCACGGCGAGGGGCGACGACGCCCGCGCGGCCGGGGTTCCCGCCGTGTCGGTAGTCGCCGTACTGAACAGGTCGTCGAACACCGCCCCAGCCTACGGATGCTCACCGACACTCACGTCCAGCAGGGACGTCCGGCCCGCACCCGAGATGCCCACCCGCCGCTCGGCGCGCGGGGAGGTGCGCGTGGTGAGATGGTCGCTCGGTGCTCACTTCGCTGTTCGACGCACTGGGCCGCACCGTCGCTCGCCGCCCGCTGACCACTGTCGCCGTCTGGCTCGTCCTCGCCGTCATCGGGTTCGGCGCGGCCGCGACGGGCCTCGGCGGGCCCGGTCTCCTGGACCGGGTGACGGTCGCGGCACCCGTCGCGCCTGGCTCCGACAGCGCCACGGCCGACGCGATCCTGGCCGGCGCCGCGCCCGACGGCGGCTCAGTCTCCCTGGTGGTGCAGGGCGTCGACCCGGCCGACAACGCCGTCGTGGCCACCATGGGCACGGTGAGTGCCGAGCTCGCCGAGCTGGACGGCGTCACCGCCGTCGTCAACCCGTACGTGCTCGACGGCGGCCTGACGAACCCCGCCGCGCGCGACCTGGTGTCGGCGAGCGGCGACGGGTTCGTGACCTACGTGCTCCTGGAGCCGGGCGCCGCCGCGGTCCACGACGCGGTGGTGGACCGGCTGGAGGCCGTCCCCGCCGCCCTGCGCCGAGACTCCGGCGCCGCCGCCGCGGCGTCCGGCCTGGTCACCAGCACGGAGCTGGTCAGCGACGTCGTACGCGAGCAGGCCAGGGACGACCTGCGGACGGGGACTCTCGTCGCGCTGCCGGTGGCGCTGGTCGTGGCCGCGCTCGCCCTGGGTGGCCTGCTCGCCGCCGCCGTCCCGCTCGCGGCCGCGGTGGCGGCGCTGGGCACGGCGCTCGGCGTCCTGCACCTGCTGACGTACCTGCCGGCTCGGGCCGCCGACGTCGACGTGTCGCTGCCCGCGGTGGTCGCCATGCTCGCGACCGGGGTCACCCTGGGCAACGGGCTGTTCGTGACCGCACGGTTCCGCGAGGAGCTGGACGCCCTGTCCGGCCTGGCCGCCGAGGCTCCCCTGCTGCGCCGCCGGCGGCGCGACGGCGTGGTCGCCGAGGCGGTGGCCCGCACCACGGCGACAGCGGGCCGCGCGGTCACGCTCTCGGCCCTCGCGCTCGCGGCCGCCACCGCCGCCCTGCTCGTGTTCTCCCCCGCCGTCGTCCTCGGGGCCGGGGCCGGCGCGCTCGTGGCGGCCCTGCTCGCGCTGCTCGCCGCCGTCACCCTCGTCCCCGCGCTGCTCACCCTGACCGGGCGCCGCCTCGCGCGGCCCGGGGTGCTCCGCCAGGCCGCGGCCGAGCTGCTGGGGCCGGCCTACCGCGCGGCGCGCGAGCGGGCCCGCCGCCCCCGGCGCGTCGCGCTCCGGTTCCTCCGACGGCGGCGGTGGGCCGTCGCGATCGGCTGCCTCGTGGTGCTGCTCGGGCTCGCGGCGCCGGCCGTTGCGCTGCAGGTCCGGGCCACGAGCGCTATCGAGCTCCTGCCCGACGGCGCCGAGCAGCGCCGCTTCGTCGAAACCCTCGCCACCTCCTACCCGGCCAGCGAGGGCGCGGCGGTGACGGTCCTCGCCCGGGCGGCCCCTGGCGCCGTCGGGCCGCTGGCCGCGCAGGTGGGAGCCCTGGACGGGGTCGCCCGGACCGACGGGCCGACCGCCCTCGAGGACGCCGGGACAGGGACCGCGCAGGGTGCCTGGTCCGTGGTGGGCGTGCACACCGGCGACGTCGACACGCGCGACCGGCAGGCGCAGGACGTGGTCCGCGCCGTGCGCGGGCTGGCGGCGCCCTACGAAGTGCTGGTCACCGGCCGCGCGGCCGCCCAGGTGGACCTGGCGGCTGCGCTCGCGCAGCGCGGGTGGCTCGCCGCCCTGGCCGCGGCCGTGGTGGCGGCGCTGCTGGCGTTCCTCGCCACGGGGTCCGGGACGGTGGCCGGCACGGCCGTCGTCTCGGGTGCGCTCACGCTCGCGGTGTCGCTCGGCACGCTGGTCGCCGGGTTCCAGTGGGGCGCCCTGGCACGGCCGCTGGGCGTGACCTCGGTGGGCGGCATCGAGGCCAACGTCCTGGCGACCGTCGCCGCCCTGGCATTCGGGCTCGGGTGCGCGCACACGCTGCTCGTGACGTCGCGCGTGGCCGACCTGCGGGCCGGCGGCACGCCCGACACCGAGGCCGTCCGCCGCGGCCTGCACCGCTCCGGGCGGTCGGTGCTCGCGGCAGTCCTGGTGGTAGTGGTGGTGTGCGCCGCGTTCATGGCCGGCGGCGGGCTCGTGATCCAGGAGACCGGGTTCGCGATCACCGTCGCCGCGCTGGTCGATCTGCTGGTCCTCGCCCTGCTCTGGCCCACCGCACTGGCCCTGCTGGGCCGCCGCGCCTGGTGGGCGCCGCGGGCGCTGCGGCGGGCCTACGCCCGGGTCGGCTGACCCGCCGCCTGACCCGCCGGCCGAGCCGGCGCGTCCGCGGGCCACGGCTCGTTGGGCGCACGCGGGTCGTCCGGCAGGATCGTGCCGACCCAGGCGTCTCGCCGTACGCCGCGCTGCAGCCCGTGCCTGCGCAGCGTGGCCTCCACGCGGAAGCCGAGGCGCCACGCCACCCGGCGCGACGCCCAGTTGCCGACGTACGCCACCCACGTCACCACCGACAGCCCGAGCCCTTCCGGGTCCAGCGCCCAGTCGACGACCAGGCGGGCCGCCTCGGTGCACAGCCCGTTGCCGCGCGCGTCCGCCGACATCCAGAAGCCGAGCTCCCCGGCGCGCTCCTCCTCCGGACCGCCCTCGCACGTAAGGCCGACCATGCCGATCAGCGGCCCGTCGGCGTCACCCGGCGCGCGCACCGCCCACGTGTACACGGAGCCCTTGGCCCAGCCGTCGGCGACGTGGTACCGCACGAATCCCTCGGCGTGCCTGCGCTCGTACGGCACCGGCACCACCGTCCACTCCGAGATGCCGGGGTCCTGGCAGGCCGTGGTGATCGTGTCGACGTCCGCGTAAGTCGGGACGGACAGGCGGACGTGCTCCGTGGCCAGGACGAACGGTTCCATCCCTCGATGGTGCCACAGAAACAGGCTCCCACCTGCAGATATACCTGTCTTACCCCTGCTTCGCCGGGGTCGTCCGCGTGACGTCCGTCACGCCTTCGGGCGGTGGCCCTTCGTCGCCGGCACCGTCGCCGTCGGCGCCTTCGTCGTCGGCCGGGACGACGTCGGGGGGCGTGCGCAGCGTGCTGTACACCGCCCAGGCCACCGCGATGAGCGGGACGGCGATGATCGCGCCGAGGATGCCGCCCACCACCGTGCCGCAGGTGACGCCCAGGGCGATCACGACGGGATGCAGCGAGACCTGCTTGCCCATGATGAGCGGCTGGAGCACGTGCCCCTCGAGCTGGCCGATGCCCGCGATGCCGAGGGTGACGATGAGGGCCGTCAGGAGACCGTCGGCCGCGAGCGCCACCACCGCCGCGATGATCATCGCCAGCGGTGCGCCGATGAGCGGGATGAAGGTACCGATGAACACCAGCACGGCCAGCGGCGCGGAGAGGGGTACGCCGAGGATGGACAGGAAGATGCCGGCGAGGATGCCGTTGGTGATCGCGACGAGCACGGTGCCGCGGGTGTAGCCGGAGAACGTGTACCAGCCGACGCCCGCCGCGGCGTGCCACCGGTCCCGCGTCCGGGCCGGCACCTGCGCCATGAACCAGCGCCACATCGAGGCGCCCGACGCGACGAAGAAGATGGTGCAGAAGATCGAGAGCACCAGGACGGCCACGCCCTCGACGATCGAGCCGGCGCTCTCGGCCGCCGTGCCCACGAGGGTCTCGGCGTTCTGCTGGATCCAGGCTGCGGCGTCGTCGATCCACTGGTCGCGCGTGTCGAGCTCGACGTCGACCGGCAGCGTGCTGTTCTCGATGAGGCTGACGATCTGGTCGATGCCGGTGTTGAACTCCCCCGCGAGCCGTTCCCACTGGCCCGCGACCGACACGACGACGTAGGTCACCAGGCCTCCGACCACGAGGACGCCGGACAGGATGGCGAGCGCCGTCGCCAGGGGGCGGGGCATGCCGCGGTTGTAGAGGTCGGTGAGGGGGTTGAGCACCGCGGTGAAGACCAGGGCCAGGAACACCGCCACGAAGACGATCAGCACCTGCGTGACCGCCCAGAAGATCAGGGCGATCCCCGCTACCACCAGGATGAGGCGCCAGGACCAGCCCGCGGCGGTGCGCAGCCAGGCTGGTGGTGCGGGGTCGCGCCCCGCCGCGTCGCTGTACGGCGCGGGCTCGCCGCGCAGCGCGGGGTTCGTGTGTGGTGCGGGGTCAGGCACCGATTCAGTCTGCCTCATGGGCGGGCGTCGCGCCCTGCGCCGTCTTGCGCAGCTTGCTGAACACCGCCCACGTCACGGCGGTGAGCGGCACGGCGACGACGGCGCCCAGCAGGCCGCCCAGCACCGAGCCGGCGGCGACGACGAGCGCCATCACCACGGGGTGCAGCGAGACCTGCTTGCCGGTGATCAGCGGCTGCAGCACGTTGGCGTCGATCTGGGCGACCACCACCATGCCGATCAGCACCACCAGCGCGAGCACCGGGCCCTTGGCGGCCAGCGCCACGAACGCGCTGATCACGATGGCCGCGACGGGGCCGATCATGGGGATGAACGCTCCCAGGAACACCACCACGGACAGGGGCAGGGCCAACGGCACGCCGACGACGGTGAGGAAGATCCCGGCCAGCACGCCGTCGGCCAGCGCGACGAAGAACATGCCGCGCGTGAACCCGGAGAACGCGGTCCAGCCCGCGTCGGCGGCGCTCTCCCAGCGGTCGTGCCGGTCCGCGGGGACCAGAGACAACGCCCAGCGCCACATGCGGCTGCCCTGGGTCAGGAAGAACACGGTGCAGAAGATCGCCAGCACGACGGCGGTCACGCCCTCAGCTATCGATCCGGCGCTCGCGGCGGCGGTGGCCATGTAGTCGCCGGCGTTCGACTGGAGCCAGGCACCGCCGTCCGTCAGCCACTTCCTGGGCGTGCCCAGGCCGGCCAGGAGCGGGATCTCGGTGACGAGCTGCGCGAGGTCCGTGAGGCCGGTGCCGAACTCGGTGGCGAGCTCCTCCCACCGGCTCACGACGGACGAGACCACGTACGTCACGAGTCCACCGACCGCGAGCACCGCGGTCAGCAGGGACGCCGCCATGGCCAGCCCGCGGGGCATCACGCGGTCGTAGAGGTCCCCGAGCGGGAGCAGCACCGTGGTGAAGACCAGGGCGAGGAACAGCGCGACGAACACGACCTGGACCAGGCTCACCACGTAGAACACCAGGGCGACGGCGAGCCCGATGCCGATCAGCTTCCAGGCCAGGTCCCCGGTGGACCGGATCCACGGTGCGCCGAAGGTGCCCGGCGGCGGAGCGGTCGGCTCCAGACCGGTCGGCTGCGGGGTGGTCGGCGGCTCCGCCGCTGTCGTCGGCGCTACCGTCGGCGCTTCAGCCGTCATCGCCATGCTCCAAGTATTGTTTTTGGGCGAATTGTCCAGGCGGACGTTAGCGGCATGTCGCTTCTGGCGACAACTGCCCATAGTCCCGAGACGATGACGCGCGCCGAGCGCGTCCGCCGGCTCGGGGAGGCGCTCGGCGGGAACCGACCTTCACGCGGGTCTCGCTCGACGAGGCCACCACCGTGCTCGAGCCGGTGATGGGCGAGTACGCCAGGTGGTACCTCGAAGGGTTCGCCCGGATGGTCGAGAACCCGCGGGCCGTCACGACCGCTGTCGCGGACGTGACCGGGTCGCCCGCCAAGACGTCCGAGCAGCGGGCCGCCGCGAACGCCGACGCGTCCCGCTGACGGACGGCGGCCGGGTCCACCCCACGCGACCCAGGTCACACGGTTTTCAATTCGGAACCGCCCCGTCCTGCGTGCTATGTTTTTCCCCGCACCGGAACGGCGGAAACGCCGGGATCGGTCCACCTGTCCGGGTGGCGGAATGGCAGACGCGCTAGCTTGAGGTGCTAGTGCCCTTTATCGGGCGTGGGGGTTCAAGTCCCCCTCCGGACACACTTACCATCACGCCCCCTCGAGGTATCGAGGGGGCGTGATGTTCTTGTTTGTGGCCTCGACGTACGTCGGGCTCGATCCGCAGGACCCGCCTCCGGATCCGGCTGCGCAACACGTCCGCCCCTCGCACGACGACGACCGTGGACGCACGAACGGCTCCCATCTGTGGAGGAAGGGAGCCGTTCGCAGTCCGCTGTCTCATTCGGACCCGCCGGCACCCGCAGGCGCCGGAAGACTGCCACCGATCCTACAGGGCCGCAGCGGCAGTCGGGCCGTGAGCCGCTGAACCCGGCTGGATCAGCCGGCGAGCTGCTTCTTCAGGGCCTCGACGTCGTGGACGTTGGACATCTGCACGAACTTTCCGTCGTGGACCTTGTACATGGCGACCTCGTCGATCTCGATCCGAGCGCCCGTGGGAGCAACGCCGAGCCACTCCTTGGTGGGGGTGCCGTGGTTGACGGAGTGGCAGGACAGAGTCTCCCCCTCGGCGTGGATCACGACCTCCTTGATCTCCCACCGGATGTCCGGAACCGCATCGGCTATGCCCTTGAGCGCCGCGATGACGTCCGCCCGGGTAGCCGGCTGACCGTGCGAGAGGATGGACTCGGCGACGAACTCGTCCATGCGGTCGAACTCGTGCGCGTTGAGCGCCTCGGTGTAGCGGTCGTAGAACTCGCGGATGTTGAAGTCGGACATGACTGCCTTTCTCGCCCGGTGTAGGGGCTGTATTCGTGTGTTCATGGTCAGATCTGGTTGGCGCCACCGTCGACGTAGATGTTCGTCCCGACGACGTAGCTGCTCTGTTCCGAGGCCAGGAAAGCGACGACCGCGCCTACCTCCTCGGGTTGGCCCATGCGGCCCTTGGGCACGGTCGCGGCGGCATGGTCCTTGACCGCCGGCATGGCTTCCTCGCCACCGTTGATGGCGGTACCTCCGGGAGTGTCGATCCACCCCGGCGAGATCACGTTGACCCTGATGCCGCGTCCTTTGAGCTCGTTGGACCACGTCCGCGCGAACGACCGGACGGCTGCCTTCGACGCCGCGTACGCGCCGAACGCCTCCATGCCGTGGTCGGCGGCCGTGGAGCCGGTCAGGATGACCGAGGCTCCCTCGTTGAGCAGCGGCAGCGCCTTCTGCACGGTGAACAGCGTGCCTCGGACGTTAGCCGCGAAGGTGTGGTCGAAATGCTTCTCGGTGGTCTCTTCCAGCGTCACGAACGCACCGACCGCCGCGTTCGCCATGAGCACGTCCAGCCCCGTGCCCCGTGCCTGGACCGCCTCGTAGAGCCGGTCCAGGTCCTCTGGCTTCGCGATGTCGCCCGCGACTCCCGTAGCTCGGTCCGTTCCGATGGTCTTGACAGCGACCTCCAGCTCGGCCTCACGTCGCCCGGTGACGAACACGTACGCGCCCTCGTCCGCCAGCCGGACCGCGGCGGCCAGACCGATACCGGTACTGCCCCCGGTCACAACCGCCGTCCTGCCCTCAAGGTGTCCCATGTGGGTGCCTCCATCACTTTCCCTGTACCCGATCCGTTCGACATCGATACTGCGCGAGGCCGGTGGTACTATCCATAACGCAGAGTCCGAATTTCTTTATGCATCGTCCAGGAGGTGTCGCCGGTGCTCGGCTTTCGGGATCCAGTGGCTGACGCGATCGGTCTGCTCCGGCCCCGCACGGTGATCGGCCCCAGCCTCCGGGCCACCGGTGAGTGGGCGCTGCGCTTCGACCCGTTCCCGCACGTGCGGACCGGCGGCCTCGTGCGCGGCACGTGCTGGCTGATCCTCGACGGGCACGAGCCGGTGCTCCTGCAGCAGGGCGACACCTTCCTGCTGGGCAACCCGCCGCCCTACGTGCTGGCCAGCACGCCCGACGCGAGCCCGCGCCCCGCGGAGCAGGCATGGGCGGGTGCCGAGAACGGGTTGGTACGGATCGGCCCGGCGTCCGAGGACGACCTCTACCTCTGCGTCGGGCACATCGCGTTCGACGACGGCAACGCGGCCCTCCTGACCGATCTCCTGCCGCCACTCGTGCTCGTCCGTGCGGGCGACCCTCATGGCGCGCGGCTCGCGCAGCTCATCGATCACCTGGCCACCGAGGTCGGGGTGGCCGCCGCCGGCGGCCCGCTGGTGCAGAACCACCTCGCGCAGGTCCTGCTCGTTCATATGCTGCGTGCTCACGCCGGCCAGACGGACCGGCCCACCGGCTGGCTGGGCGCCCTGAACGAGGACGGCATCGGCACCGCACTGCGTGCCGTGCATGCGGACGTGGCACACTCCTGGAGCCTCAACGAGCTCGCCGAGATCAGCCACATGTCGCGTTCCGCGTTCGCCCAGGCCTTCAAGAGCCACGTCGGGGTCCCGCCCCTGGAGTACCTGATCCAGTGGCGCATGAGCCTCGCGCGAGACGCCCTCGCCCGCGACACGCTGTCGATCTCCGAGCTCGCCCAGGCCACGGGCTACCAGTCCGAGAGCGCGTTCAGCACCGCGTTCCGCCGCGTGGTCGGCTCATCACCCACCAAGTTCCGGACCCAGGCACGCAGCTCGGTCGTGCACGGAAGCTGAACGAGTCGGCACTGCGGTTCAACCGCTACAAGGTGGTCCTGCGCAGCCATCCGTTGCGTTCGGCACATCGTCGTGCGGTGGCCAGGACGCTCGCGATGGCGGGCGAGGGATCGTTCGTCGGCCACAAGACCGACAGGTCCGCAGCGACCTGCGGATCGACGACGTCGCGAACGGCGAGGGTGGTGCCGAGATTCGCGGCGTGCTCCGCGAACGACGCGGGGGCCAGGCCGACCTCGCGCCCCCCGGAGAGGCGGGCAAGCATGGCGTTGACCGGCGGCTCCTCGAACGCGCAGATCTCGGGTGTGAAGCCCGCTTCCTGGCACGCGGCGACGATGCCGTCGTAGTACGCAGGCGCGAGTCGGCGTGGGAACAGCAGCAGCGTCTCGTCGCGCAGGTCCGCCAGCGGAATCTTCGGCGCGCCGGCAAGGCGGTGGCGCGTGCTCAGGAGCGCGGAGACGGCCTCCCTGCGCAGCACCTCGCTGCCCACGCCGTCGAACGGCGGCGGGGAGAGCGCGAGACCGATGTCCAGGTCGCCGGCGCAGAGCCGTTCGGGGATCTCGGCGCTGAAGATCTCCCGGGCGTCGATCGTGAGATCAGGGTGCTCCTCCTGGAGGGCATCCAGGAGCACGGTGAGCGTGCCGAAGTTCGCGACCGGGGTATAGCCCAACCGGATCGTGGTCGCGGCGCCCGACCCGGCCAGCCGAGTGCGCTCCGCGGCTTGTTCGAGCGCGGCCAGCGCCGTCGGCGCCTCCTTGAGCAGCGTCCGTCCCGCGGCGGTGAGCTGCACCCAGCGACTGGAGCGCACGAACAACGGCGTACCCAGGGTCTCCTCGAGCTTACGGATCTGATGGCTCAACGACGGCTGGGAGATGTAGAGGCGCATGGCCGCGCGGCCGAAGTGGAGCTCCTCGGCCACGGCCAGGAAGTAGCGCAGGAGACGGGGATTGAGATCGATAGACAGATCCTATCGTCCGGCGTCGGGACAAGTCTTGGACGCCTGCAGGAGGGCCGCCATAGCGTCGTGTCACGCCACGGGGACAGGCTCCGGCCCACCCGTTGATGCCGGTCGGTCATGCCCGGATCCGGTATCGGCCGGCCGCACCGACCGGCGTCCCACACTGCCTGGCCGGTCTCGGCGAGTTCGTGTACCGCATGGCCGCGCCCGAACAGCTCTGAGCCCGCCTCTCCCCTCCTGGCGTTCAGCCCGCCACACAGAAAGAAGCGACATGACACGTTCCGCAAAGGTAGGACTCGACGCGCTGCTCACCCCCGAGGAGAGCGTCCTGGTGCTCATCGACCACCAGCCCTTCCAGGTCGCCAACCTCCACAGCCACGAACCGACCCTGGTCGTCAACAACACCGTCGGCCTCGCCAAGTTCGCGAAGGTGTTCGACGTGCCGACGATCCTCACCACGGTGATCGAGGAACGCGGCGGCCACCTCATCCAGGCGATCCAGGACGTCTTCCCGGACCAGAAGCCGATCAACCGCACGTCCATCAACACCTGGGAAGACCAGCGCGTCGTCGACGCCGTGAAGAAGACCGGACGCAAGAAGCTGATCATCGCCGGGCTGTGGACCGAGATCTGCGTCGCCATGCCCGCCATCCACGCGCTGGACGACGGGTACGACGTGTTCGTCGTCACAGACGCCAGCGGCGGTGTCACCGCCGAGGCGCACGACATGGCGGTGCGCCGCATGGAACGAGCCGGCGTGGTCCCCGTCACCTGGCTGGTCGTGTCCAGCGAGTGGCAGCGCGACTGGGCTCGCGAGGAGACGGCCAACCAGCTCGGACCGATCCTCTTCGAGCACGGCGGCGCCACCGGTGTCGCGCTGGCCTGGGAGCTGCAGCTGCTGGCCACCCCCACCGCCGACGGCGCGGGTGCGTAGCGCCGGCTGCTGCTGAGCCGGAGGCGGGCCTGGCGCCCGTGGCGTGCGCCAGGCCCGCCTCCTTGTGTCCTGCCGGGTGCTTGACCGTGCCCCAAGGACACGGTCTCTACTCGGCACACCCGGCAACGGCTGGGCGCGACCTTGAGCATGTTCCGTTCGATCTCAGAAGGTGATGGAGGTTCCAGTGCCACTCCTACAGCTGCCCGACGGGCGCGATCTCGAGTACGACGTTCGAGGACCGAGCACGGGACCGGTCGTCCTGTTCCACCACGGGATGCCGGGCTCGGCCGTCCCGATGGGCACGGTTCTGGGTTCGATGACGGACCGCGGGTTCCGGGTGGTCACGTACTCGAGGGCCGGGTACGGCGCATCGACTCCCGCCGTCGGCCGGACGGTCCTCGACACGGCCGCCGACTGCGCCTTCCTGCTCACCCACCTCGGCGTCATGCACTACCTGGTCGCCGGGTGGTCCGCCGGCGGACCGCATGCCCTGGCCAGCGCGGCGGTAGCCCGGGACCGCGTCGGGGGTGTGCTGCTCGTGGCCTCGTTCGCACCGTTCGACGCCGACGGACTCGACTACGTCGAGGGCATGGGCGCCCAGAACGTCGCGCAGTTCGGGACGGTCGGGCACGGCGATGCGGCGATGCGCGAGCTCGTTGGGCAGATGGCCTCGGCTGTCCGGGGCCACACGTCGGCGGACGTCGCCGCCGAGATGGCGTCGTTGCTGCCTCCCGCGGATCTGGCGGTGCTGACCGGCGAGTACGGCGCGGACAACGCGGCCAACATGGACCACGGACTCTCCCGAGGGGACGAGGGCTGGGTCGCGGACCTGGCCGCGCTCACCAGCCCGTGGGGCTTCGACCTCGGTGCCGTCACGGCGCCGGTCGAACTGTGGCACGGCACCGTCGACCGGATGGTCCCGGTCACGCACGGCCGGTGGCTGGCCGAGCACCTGCCCACAGCCAAGGCACACCTGGAACCCGAGCAGGGGCACCTCTCTCTTGTGATCGGCAGCCTGGGCGAGAAGCTCCAGGTCCTCTCAGAACGGGCCCTGGCACCGAAGAGCCGGCTCGCCCCGTAGCCGCTCACCAGGCGGAAGCCGACCACGCGCCCATCCAGCGTTACCCAGGAGAGATACCCCATGTCAGGTTCCAACCCCTACGAGTGGCTCCAAGACCTCGTTGCACAGGTGCCGGAGATCGTCCAGCCCCTGATCGTCGCGCTGGCCGGCGCGATCCCGTACATCGAGGGCGAGGGATCAGGGGCGCTGCGCGTCTTCGCGGGCATCCACCCGGTCGTTGCCGCGGTGTCGGGCGCGGCGGGCAACATCATCGCCGTCGTCCTGCTCACCCTGGCGGCCACCGGCCTCGTCACCGCGGTCGAAGCCGCATGAACCCCCGCCAAGCTCGTGAGCATGAAAGCGCGAGCTCGACCGCCGCACGCGAGCCCCGAACGGCGGCGTCCCTCCGCAACGCGCCATCGTGTTCGGCGTGGTCCTGGGTGCCGCTGGCTCTCCTGGCGGTCGTCGCCTCGGCCCTCCTGTGGCTCAACCGCAGCCCGTGGTGGGGCTTGGGTCTGGTCTTCGTGCTGTTCGCGCTGTTCGTGGTGACCGCCCGGTGGTGGTCGAGACGCGGCCTCCTTCTGCGGGTGGGCGCGTGGCTGGTCGCGGCGGTCGTGGTGTGTGGCGCCGCGGTGGTGGCCTACCCGGCGCCGCAGGTGCGCCTCGCCGGCGGGGACGATCCACAACCCACCCAGACCGTCACAACCAGGGAGGGCCCGGTGACCGGCGTCCACAACGATGCCGGCACGGTCGAGATCTTCGCGGGTGTTCCATACGCCCAGCCACCCGTAGGGGAGCTGCGCTGGCGGCCGCCGCGGCCACCCCAGAAACGGGCCGAAGTGCTGGCGGCGGACCGGTTCTCGGCCGCACCCGTTCAGGGCACCTCCACGTTCGCCACCCGTGCCCTGTCGCAAGTCGTCGACGTGCCGCTGGAGAACACGCTCCTGAACCCCTACCCGGTCAGCGAAGACAGCCTCTACCTCAACATCTGGCGTAGTACAGGACCCGCCTCGGACCGGCTGCCGGTGCTGGTGTACATCCCAGGTGGCGGCTTCGCCACGGGTTCAGGCGCTCTGCCGCTGTACGACGGCGAGGCGCTGGCCTCCAGCGGCGAGGTCATCGTGGTGACGATCAGCTACCGGCTTGGTGTGCTGGGCTTCCTGTCCCACCCCGAGCTGGCCGCAGAGTCGGAGCACGACGCCTCGGGCAACTACGGGATCCTGGACCAGATCGCCGCCCTGGACTGGATCCGGCAGAACATCGCCGCGTTCGGCGGCGACCCCTCCCGGGTCACGATCGCCGGTGAGTCCGCCGGCGGGGAGAGCGTGTGCACCCTGGGTGCGACGCCGCTGACCCGAGGCCTGATCGACGGCATCATCGGCGCTAGCGGCGCCTGCATGGGCACCACGGGAAACACTGAGAACGGTGACCAGGCCGACACCCGGGCCGTGGCCGAGGACGCCGGCCGGCGGCTGGCCCAGGAACTGGGCGGCGCCACGATCGACCAGATGCGGCTGATGCCCGTCGGCGAGATCACGGAGGCGGCCGCCGCCGTCGGCCCGCACTGGCGGCCGTCTGTCGACGGTCACGTGCTGGACCGGTCACCCGCACAGATCTACGCGGACGGGGACCAGCTCGACGTGCCGACCCTGGTGGGCAGCAACGCGGACGAGAGCTCGCTGGCGCTCGCGGCCCCGCCGGATACCGACGTCGACGCCTACCAGGCGTCCGCGCGGGAGAAGTACGGCGACCTCGCCCGGACCTTCCTCGACCTGTACCCCGGGGCTACCGAGGACCAGGTGCTCGACTCGCTCCTGCAGTCCCAGACGGACCAGGTCATGACCCGGGCGATGCACCGCTGGGCACACCTGCAGACGCGGACCGGCCGGGCTCCCGCCTACCTGTACTTCTTCACGCACACCCCACCAGACCCGGGCCTGGAGAAGTACGGCGCCTACCACGGCGCAGAGGTCATGTACGCCTACGACAACCTGGGCAAGGACGGCGACGCCGACTACGGCCAGGACGACTACCGGCTCCGCGACCAGATGCGCGGCTACTGGCTGAACTTCGTGCTCCACGGAGACCCGAACGGGCTCGGCCTGCCCGGCTGGTCAACCGTCCGGGACGCTCCCGGGCAGGTCATGAAGCTCGGAACCGACACCGGCATGGCACCACGCCCACGACCGGAAGCCATCGACTTCTGGACGAGCTACGACGGTCCGACACCCTGAGGCTTTCTGCGGATAACAGGAGACCTATCGATGCCCCAAGACAGCTCCGCCCCGAACGACGAGAACCAGACACCGGCGGGCCGCGCTGACGATGCGCCTCGCGAGCGGCCGATCGATGAACCGCTGCTCGTCGAGGACGTTCTGCTGCTGCTCTTCCAGCCGTCGTCCGGCAATGAAAGGAACTCCATGACCATGCAGATGGTGGGCAAGACCTACAGGTTCGACATGGGCTGGCTGAAGGTGAGATTCACCTTCGACTCGCCGTCGCAGGGCCGCTTCGTCGTGGAGGAAGGCGGCGGGCTCACACCGAACGGCCACGCCGAGACCGTCGCGCTCGACCTGAAGGAGATCCGCGACGGCGTCTACCTGAACTCCTGGACCGAGGGCAGCGGCGCGACGGTGACGCACGTGGAGGACTTCACCAACGCGACGCTCTACTCCAACGTCACCGTCGACGGCACCCTGTACAACTTCGTCGGAACCATCACGGAGGTGGCCGACGCCGTCGTCGTCGACCACACCGTCACCGGGAGCAGCCAGGCCGAGGACAACATCAAGATCGTGCTCACCGCGATGCGGGAGCTCTTCGGCGAGAAGGACCTCACCGCGCTGGACCGCTACTGGGCCGAACCATACGTACAGCACAGCCCTCAGATGCCTGACGGTCTCGCTACGCTGCGCGCTGCCGTGCCCACTCTGGCGGGATTCTCCTGGGAGCCGCAGCGCATCGCAGCCCAAGGTGACCTCGTCTTCACCCACAGCATCGTCCACGGCTGGGCACCGGGCCCAGTGGTGATCGTCGACATCTTCCGTCTGGAGAACGGTCGCATCGTCGAGCACTGGGACGTCGTACAGGACCTCACCCCGCCAGAGTCGACGACCAGCGGCCACCCCATCGTGTGAGCCCGTACACGTCACTTCCCGAAACGAGAGGACCACAGCCATGAACGATCAGGACCAGCAAGTAGTCACCGTGCGCGACAATCCCGACAAGAGCCGGTTCGATGTCCTTGTCGATGGTGTCGAGGCCGGGTTCTCCATGTACAAGGACCTCGGAACGACATCTGCGCGACAGCGCATCTTTTACCACACGGTGGTCTTCGACGCGTTCGAGGGTCATGGTCTCGCCAGCACCCTCACACGCGCCGCGCTGAGCACCAGCGTCCAGGCGGGATACCGCATCGTGGCCGTCGGCCCGTACGTGAAGAAGTGGCTCTCGCTGCACCACGAATTCGACGACGCCACCGAACCCGTGAGCCCGGAGCACCTCCGCGCTCTGCGCTGAACCATGGACGAGCGCGCACCAGAGCCACCAACCACTGCGCCTCTCCTGCTCGCGACCGGAAGGACCCCGCGACGATGACCGTTCCCCGGCCTCGGGCGAGCAGGTTCCGCCTCGTCCCGATGGCGCCCCGCGACCCCGACGAGCAGGGCCGCTCGGCCAGCACGCTCGAGCTGTTCTTCGACCTCGTCTTCGTCGTCGCGGTCAGCATCGCCTCCGTCCAGCTTCATCACGCGCTGACCGAGGGGCGCGTGCTCGACGGCCTCGTCGCCTACGGCCTGGTGTTCTTCGGGATCTGGTGGGCCTGGATGAACTTCACCTGGTTCGCCACGTCGTTCGACACCGACGACTGGCTCTACCGCGTGCTGACCATCGTCCAGATGGCCGGCGTGCTCGTCCTCGCCAGCGGGATCGAACCGGCCTTCGCCGACGCGGAGTACACCCTGCCGGTCCTCGGCTTCGTGGTCATGCGCCTGGCGATGGTCGCTCAGTGGCTGCGCGCCGCACGCTCCCACGCGTCCATCCACCGCACCGCCCAGGCCTACGCCAGGGGTATCACTGCGGTACAGGTCCTCTGGCTGGTCCAGCTCGTGGTGCCGGGAGTACCCGGCATGGTCTTGCTGGTTCTGCTCATCGGCGCCGAGGTCGCGATCCCGGTCATCGCCCAGAGACGAGGCAGCGCTCCGTGGCACCCGCACCACATCACCGAGCGCTACGGCCTGTTCACGCTCATCCTGCTCGGCGAGAGCCTCCTCGCCTCGTCGAACGCGATCATCGACGCCGTCCACGACGCCGACGCCCTCGGACCGCTGATCTCGCTCGCCGGGCTCACGTTCGTCGCGACCGGTGCCCTGTGGTGGGTCTACTTCTGGCCGCCCCACCACCGGTCCATCACCGGCTTCGGCGGGGCGCTGCGCTACGGCTACGCCCACTACTTCGTGTTCGCCGCCGCCGGCGCGCTCTCCGCGGGCATCGAGGTGGAGATCGACGTCCTGACCGGGCACAGCGAACTCAGCGACCTGGCCGCCTCCTTCACCGTGACGGTCCCGATAGCGGTCTTCCTGTCCGGCGTCTGGTGGATAGCGATCCGCGACCACGCCGACCGGCTCGTCAACACCGTCGTCCCGCTGGCCGCGGTACTGGTCCTGTGCGACCCGTTGATCCCCGTCCCCGTCACCCTGACCGCGGTGGTCCTCGTGGCCGTTGTCGTCGTCCTGGAGATCGCCGGGCGACCCGGTCGGGCCCACCACGACGACGGTCACGCGGCCCTGCGCTAGACGAAACCGGCCGGATCCGAAGTTCCGGAGGACCATGGAGAGCGTTGGGAGGACCCAGTCTCACGAGAGGAGCTCCGCCATGGAGCTGTCCGAGCGGGCACACGCGGCAAGCGACGCGATCGAGCCGGTCACGTCCTTCTTCCTCTCGTTGCGCGCGCTGGACGGGCAGCCCGACGTCGTCGACCTGACGTTCGGCGACCCGCACGAGATGCCGCTGCCCGCGCTCGTCGACGCCCTGCGCGCGAACGTCGAGCCGCGCTCCGAGGACTGGTTCGCCTACAAGACCAGCCTTGCCCCGGCCCGGGAGACGATCGCCGCCGGCCTGCGGGACGAGCTCGGCCTGCCCTTCGAGCCGGACGACATCACCATGACCCAGGGCGCGTTCGGTGCCATCTCGCTCGCGTTCCGCCTGGTCGCCGACGTCGGCGACGAGGTCGTGTTCCCCGAGCCCGGGTGGTTCTACGCCCCGATGCTCCGCACGGCCGACCTGGTCCCGGTCAGGGCGCCGCTCGCAGCGGACACGTTCGACCTGGACGTCGATGCCGTCGTCCGGGCGATCACGCCGCGCACGCGCATAGTCGTCGTGAACTCGCCGGCGAACCCCACCGGCCGCATCTACGCCAGGGACCGGCTGGTCGAGCTCGCGACGGCGCTCGAGGCGGCGTCGGCACGCAACGGCCGGCGGATCTGGTTGCTGTCCGACGAACCGTACCGGCGCATCCGCTTCGACGGCATCGGCTTCACGAGTCCCGCCGCCTGCTACCCGTGGACCCTGATCGACTACAGCTACGGGAAGGTCCTGCTCGCCCCCGGCCAGCGCCTCGGCTACCTCGCGCTCTCCCCCCTGATCCCCCGGGCAGAGCTCGGCGAGCTGCGCGCCGCCATGCTCCCGCTCCAGATGGGACTGGGCTGGGGCTTCCCCGACGCCGTCATGCAGTACGCGGTGCCGGCCCTCGAGACCGTCTCGATCGACGTGGCCGAGCTCGAGCGGCGACGGGACCTCATGGTGCGTGCGCTCGGCGCGGCGGGATACGCGCTCACCGTTCCCGAGGGCACGTTCTACCTGTGGAGCGCCGCACCGGGCGGTGACGCGGTCACCTTCGTCACCGCGCTCGCCGAGCGCGGTGTCTTCGTGCTGCCGGGAACCGTGTTCGACCGGCCCAGCCACTTCCGGATCAGTCTGACCGCCACGACCGCCATGCTCGAACGAGCGCTGCCCGCCCTGCGTGACCTCGGTCCCGGCTGAGACCGGTGCTCACAGGTCGTGCTCGGCGAGCTCGCGGAACTCGTCGGGCACGGCGCCGCCGCGGCGCAGCACAACAGGAAGGTAGCCGACGGCGTCCCCACCGAACCGCGTCCGGATCGCATCCATCGACTCGTCGACCGCGCGCCGTGCCGCGCCCGGCGCGGAGCCGGGACGCCACGGGTCGGGCGGTTCGAGGTCGAGCTCGAGCTGGACCGCCCGCTGGTCGGCGAGGTTCGAGACCGAGACGCCGAGCAGCGTGATCTCGCACGGTGCGGCGTCCTCGATCGCGGACCAGGCCAGCCGCTCGGCGACCTCGGTGAGCGTGAGCGTGGCCGCGACCGGCACCGGCAGGGTGAGGGACCGCGTCGCCCGGTGCATACCCGCGAACCGCACGGCGACGGTCACGGTGCGGCCCGCGCGCCCCTTGGCACGCAGCCGCCGCGACACCCGGTCGGACAGGTGCGCCAGGACCGCACGGACGTCGTCGGGCTCGGGCCGGCGCCGGCTCAGGGCCGACTGTGCTCCCACGGAACGCGCGCGGCGGGCGGTGACGACCCGGCGGGGGTCCTCGTCCTGCGCCATCGACTTGAGCTTGTGGCCGACGGCCTCCCCGAGGATGTGCTCGACCGCCGACGACGGGGTCCGGGCCAGCTCGCCGATCGTCCGGATGCCGAGGTCGGCGAGGCGCTGCTCGTTCACGGGGCCCACGCCCCAGATCAGGCCGACGGGGAGCGGGTCGAGGAAAGCCCGCTCGGCGCCCGGGGCGACGACGACCAGGCCGTCCGGCTTGGCCACCTGGGAGGCGATCTTCGCGAGGTGCTTGGTCCGCGCACCGCCGACCGAGATAGGAAGCCCCACCTCGGCGCGGACGCGCTCGCGGATCCGCGCCCCGATCGCCGCGGGCGGGCCGAACAGGTGCGTCGCGCCGGACACGTCGAGGAACGCCTCGTCTATCGAGATCCGCTCGACCGTCGGCGTCACGTCCGCCAGCACGGCCATCACGGCATCGCCCAGCCGCTGGTACTCCCGGAAGTGACCCCGGACGAAGACGAGCTCGGGGCAGAGCCGGGCCGCCCGCCAGCCGGGCATCCCGCCCTGCACCCCGTGGACCTTGGCCTCGTAGGAGGCCGCGAGCACGACGCCCCCGTGCGGCCCGCCGCCGACGGCGATCGGCCGCCCGCGCAGGGCGGGATCCAGCAGCTGCTCGACCGACGCGTAGAACGCGTCGAGGTCGGCGTGCAGGATCGTGGCGCCGGGCACGGACATAAGACAAGCATAGTCGAACACATGTTCGAGTCACCAGATCCCCGGCCGGTAGGCCAGGAGGGCATGGGACTGTGGACAACCCGGCATGCCCGCCCGCCCGTGTCAGCGACCCCTGGCACACTTGCGGCCATGACGCTCCCGGACACCGCCACCACCGCTCCCGCACTCGAGGTGCTGCGTGACGTGTTCGGCTACGACGCCTTCCGCGGCGAGCAGCAGGCGATCATCGACACGGTGGTCGACGGCGGTGACGCCCTCGTGCTCATGCCGACCGGCGGCGGCAAGTCGCTGTGCTACCAGATCCCGGCGCTGGTGCGGCGCGGCACCGGCGTGGTGATCTCGCCGCTGATCGCCCTCATGCAGGACCAGGTGGACGCCCTGGACGCGCTCGGCGTCCGGGCCGGCTTCCTGAACTCCACGCAGAACCCGGACGAGCGGCGCCAGGTGGAGCAGGCCTACCGCTCGGGCGAGCTCGACCTGCTGTACCTCGCCCCGGAACGGCTCGGCGTCGAGTCCACCGCCCGGCTGCTCGACCAGGGCACCATCGCCCTGTTCGCCATCGACGAGGCGCACTGCGTGTCCCAGTGGGGCCACGACTTCCGCCCCGACTACCTGCGGCTCGGCGAGCTGGCCGAGCGCTGGCCCGGCGTCCCGCGCATCGCGCTGACCGCCACCGCCACCGCGCACACCCGCGAGGAGATCGCCACCCGCCTGGGCCTGACCGAGGCCAAGCACTTCGTCGCCAGCTTCGACCGGCCCAACATCACCTACCGGGTCGCGCCCAAGGACAACCCGGGCAGACAGCTGCTGGACCTGCTGCGTACGGAGCACGCGGGTGACGCCGGGATCGTGTACTGCCTGTCCCGCGCGTCGGTGGAGAAGACCGCCCAGCAGCTCACCGACCAGGGCATCCGCGCCCTGCCGTACCACGCCGGCCTGCCCGCCCACGTGCGCGCGGCCAACCAGTCGACGTTCCTGCGCGAGGACGGCGTGATCATGGTCGCGACCATCGCGTTCGGCATGGGCATCGACAAGCCCGACGTCCGCTTCGTCGCCCACCTCGACCTGCCCAAGTCGGTAGAGGGCTACTACCAGGAGACGGGCCGCGCCGGGCGCGACGGCCTGCCGTCCACGGCGTGGCTCGCCTACGGGCTGGCCGACGTCGTGCAGCAGCGCAAGATGATCGCCGAGTCCGACGGCGACCTCACCCACCGCCGCAGGCTCTCGTCCCACCTCGACGCGATGCTCGCGCTGTGCGAGACCGTCGAGTGCCGCCGCGCCCAGCTCCTGCGCTACTTCGGCCAGGACCACCCCGGCGGCTGCGGCGCCTGCGACACGTGCCAGAACCCGCCCGAGGCCTGGGACGGCACCGTCCCCGCCCAGAAGCTCCTGTCCGCCGTGTTCCGGCTGGACCGCGAGCGCAACCAGCGCTTCGGCGTCGGGCACGTGGTCGACATCCTGCGGGGGAAGTCCACGCCCAAGATCACCCAGTGGGGGCACGACAGCCTCACCGTGTTCGGCGTGGGCGAGGACCTGTCGGAGGCCGAGTGGCGGTCCGTGGCGCGCCAGCTCCTGGCCCTGGGCCTGCTGGAGGTGGACTCGAACCACGGCACGCTGGTGCTCACGGATGCCAGCGCGGAGGTCCTGGGCCGACGGCGGGAGGTGCGGCTGCGGCGTGATCCGCGACCTCAGGGCGGCGCCCGCAGGCCCGCACGCTCCGGCGGCTCCCGTCCGGAGGCGCCCGCGCTGTCGGACGCCGACCAGGAGGTCTTCGAGCGGCTGCGTGCCTGGCGGGCGTCGGCCGCCAAGGAGCAGGGCGTGCCCGCCTACGTGGTGTTCCACGACGCGACGCTGCGCGCCGTTGCCGCCGAGCGGCCGGCGGACCTTGACGCACTGAGCGGGATCAGCGGCGTCGGCCAGGCGAAGCTGGACCGTTACGGCGACGGGATCCTGGCGGCGCTGCACGCCCAGCGCTGATCCGCTCAGGTCGCCTGGGGCATGGCCATCACGACCCCACGGACCTAGGCTGGTGGTGTCCCCCGTTCCGCGACGACGACGTGGCGGTGACCTGTCATGACCTGGACCTTCCTGACGCGGTCGGTGCGCGCACCCGACCCGCTGGTGACGCTGCGTCTGCAGGTCCGGCTCGGGGAGCTCGCGGCCGAGCTGCGCCGCGTGGAGGAGGACCCCGGCATGTATGCGCGTGCCCACCACTGGTTCGCCGTGCAGGGCGCGTACGACGCGCTGCTCCGCGAGGCGTGCCGCCTCGCGGACCTGCCGACGGACACGGCGCCGTTGCGCGCGGACGAGCGCGCTGCGGCAGACGAGCGGCTGCGGGAGGAGCTGGAGCTGAGCTCGCGCGGCTGGTCCTGGTAGGGGCGCACCAGGTCCTCAGGTGGCCTCGGGATCGGCTCCCAGCGCCGCGCGCCCGCCGTCGACCGGTAGAACCACTCCGTTGACGAACGTCGCCTGGTCGGAAAGCAGGAACGCGACCGCGTCGGCGACCTCGCGGCCCGTGCCGACACGGCCGAGCGGGTGCAGGGCGGCCATCTGACGGTCGACGTCGGGGTGCTCTCGCCGGTACTCCTCATACCGTGCGGTCTCGACGGAGCCGAGGGCAACAGCGTTCGTACGGATCCCGTCGGGCCCGTGGTCGACGGCGACCGCCCTGGTCAGCGCCTCGACGGCGCCTTTGGCCGTGGCGTACGGCAGGGCACCACGAACCGGGCGCTGCGCCTGGTGGGACGAGACGTTGACGATCGCCCCGGCCCGTCCGTGCCGCAGAAAGTGCCCGACGGCGGTGTGGCAGCCCGTGACCGCGAGCGAGACGTTCGCGGTGACAGACCCCAGCACCTCGGACGGCGGTGCGGTGATCGGCGCGTCCCGGAAGACGGCTGCGTTGTTGACCCAGCCGGACAACGGGGCCGCGCTCTCGGCCACGTCGGCAGCGCGGCGCGCGGTGTCGGGATCACCCGCGTCGCCGCTGACCAGCGTGACGTCCGGGCCCGCCCAAGTGAGTGTTCCGGCGAGGTCGAGGACCACTACATGGCCGTCAGCGGCCAGCCGTTCGACGATGGCGCGCCCCACACCCTGGCCGCCGCCGGTCACCACGAACGAGCGCACCGTCATGCTGCGGCCGACGACTTGCACTCCGGTACTGCCACTCCTCGAATCTACCTCCCTGGTCCTGATGCGGGCCCGCAGTGGCCGTGCCGCACGCGGAACGGCAGTGTCGGACCGCGAGCAACAAGCAGTTCGTCGGCCCGGACGCCGTCGTCGGTGTCAACCGGGAGTACCCCGAGGGCTGGTCCATCCGGGTGCGCGGCATCGTGGTCGAGTACACGAGACGGGCCTGGGCGCCGAAGGCATGCGCAGGGGCTTCGCGGAAGCGGGCCGACGGAACAATCTCCAGGGTGGTGAAACCCGGTAGGGTGCGGCGCGGACACACGAACGCCGTCGGCCCACGAGGGGAAACGCAAGGGTGTACGACCAGGTCACGCCACGCCGGCGCCTACCTATCGGCCTGCTCGCGTGGGTGCTCGCCGGCGCGCTGCTGCTCGCGGCGGTGGTGGGCACAGTGTGGGTACTGAACCACGACCTGTCCCCGGGGAACGCGTCCGCGCAGGGCTCGGCGGAGCCGAGCGCGACGGCGGGCACGCCCGAGGCGAGCCTGGTGAGCGCCCCCGCGAGCCCCGAGCCGTCGCCCACGCCGAGCACCCCGCCCCCTCCGCCGACGCCGACGGTCGTCACGCTGCAGGGCGCCGCGTCCGGCCGGTGCCTCGACGTACCCGGCGGCGCAGCCGTGGACGGCGCAGCCCTGCAGATCTACGACTGCAACGGGAGCGCGGCCCAGCAGTGGGCCGCCTCGACCTCCGGGGAGCTGCGCACCCTCGGGACCATGTGCCTGGACGACCCGAGCGGCGGGCAGCCCGGCGGTCCGGCCACGGTCTGGACCTGCCACGGCGCCGCCAACCAGCAGTGGAGCCCGCAGGCCGACGGCACGGTGCGCAACGTCGCCACCGGGCTGTGCCTGGACGTCGCGAACGCCCTGGTCGACAACGGGACGCCCGCGATCATGTACACCTGCCACGCCGGGGCCAACCAGCAGTGGTCGGTCTCCTGACCGCGGCCCGAGCCACACGCCGGCCGGCGGCGCTCGGGCCTCAGACCAGCGGCTGAGCCGCCAGCAGCTCCCGCAGCGCCTCGACCACGAGGGCGTGGTCGTCCTGCTGCGCCAGGCCGGACACGGTGACGACGCCGACGATGCCCACGCCCGCGACCCGCACCGGGAAGGCGCCGCCGTGCGCCGAGTACTCCTGGAAGGGCAGGCCGTGGTCGGCATTGAAGTCCGAGCCCTTCGCCTGGGCCCGCAGCCCCACCAGGTACGACGACGCCCCGAACCGGTACACCACCCGCACCTTGCGCTCGATCCACGAGTCGTTGTCGGGCGTCGTACCCGGACGGGCCGCATGGAACACCTGCTGGGTGCCCTTGCGGATGTCGACGGTCACGGGCAGCTCACGCTCGGTGGCCAGCTCGACCAGCCGGGTGCCGAGGGCCCACGCCTGCTCGTGCGTGAAGGTGTTCAGCACCAGCTCGGCCTCCTGGGCCTGGACCTCGGCGACGATCGCGGTGACATCGGGTTCGCTCATGCCCCCATCCTGCCGTGCCCTCGCCGACCGACGGAAAGGTCCGCTTCCAACAAGCAGTTACGCATGCTTCAGAGGGCCGGAGCATGCGTAACTGCTTGTTGGAAGCGGACGTTTGCGGGTGCCCGCGGCCCGGCTCAGGAGGTCTCGTAGGCCGCCGAGAGGTGGTAGATCCCGCCGCCCCAGCCGTCCTCCGGGAAGGCGTCGGACACGCGGAGGTAGACCGCCTTGTCCGCGCCGAGGTGGGGGGTCAGGTCGATCGTGTGGTCGGCCCGGTTCGAGCCGTCCCTGATCTGCTCGTCCTCGGTCAGCACATTGGTCCAGGCCTCGCCGTCCGGCCCGACGTCGACCACGTACTGGTTGTCGATGGTCACCACCGCCTCGGCCGACGTCGTCCCGGCCGGGAACGGGAACCGGTAGACGAAGTAGCTCTCGCCGTCGGCGTACCTGCTCCCTCCCCCGCTGAAGCCGGAGCCGCCGGCGTCCCAGAGCCACGGGATCTCCTGGGGCGACCCGGCGTCGAACTCGACGGTGCCGGCGACCAGGATCTCGGCGTGCGCGGTGTAGCGCAGCCCGGACCGCGTGCTGACGGTCACGGTCACCGGGTAGCTCCCGTCCGCGGTGTCCGGCGGGATCCGCACGTCCACCGGCACGGTGGCCAGCGCGGGATCGGCGTGACCGTCCGGGTCCAGCCGGAGCACCTCGTCGGTCGTGACCCGCCAGCCGCGCGGCCCCTCCGCCCGCACCGACACACGCATCGGCTCAGGGCCGGCGGACGTCGCCGCCACCTGGACGTCGAGACCCGTACGCGTGGCAGAGCCGGGGCTGGGGATTACCGCTACCACCGCGGGCGAGGCCGCGGCCGAGAGCGTCCGCCGCGGCTGCTCCTGCGGGACGTCGGCGATCAGCGCGCTCAGCGCGCTGGCCTGCGTCCGCCAGTCGAAGACGTTGGGCTGGTCGGCGGTGGCGCCGGCCCAGCGCAGGCCCAGCCGGCCGGCGACGTCGCGGTCGTGCTCCCAGACGGACGCGGCCTGACCGGTGACGAACTGCTGGTAGGCCGGGTCGCCGGTGGTGTCGGCCAGCTCCATCAGGTAGCGCAGGAAGATGCCCTTGAACTGCTTCTGGTTGTCGTCGCAGGACCGGCCCGCCGCCTCGCACCACTCGGTCAGCACACCGTCGTGGACCAGGACGTCGGAGCGGAGCGCGGCGTCCGCCAGGTAACGGGCGGAGCCGAGCAGCTCCGGGTCGCCGGTGGCCCGCCACAGCTCGAGGGCCGCGCCGATGCCGAGGCCCTGGTTGTAGGTCCACACCGTGTCGTTGTTGCTGGTGCAGTCGTCCCGCAGCCCGTCGTTGACCAGGCCGTCCGCGTTGATCATGCCGCTGGCGACGTACCAGTCCCAGGCCTCCTGCGAGCGGTCCAGCCAGACGGTGTCGCCGGGGATACGGTTGTGCAGCTCCGCGGTCAGGCGGATCCACTGGCCGTTGGTGACGGCGTTCTTGTACGTCCGCTCCTCGTTCCACCAGATCCCGCCGCCACAGGTGCTCGGGTCCCAGAACTCGTTCATGAAGTCGCCGATGCTGACGGCCATGTCCAGGTACTTCTGGTCGCCGGTCAGGTCGTAGGCGGTGACCCAGTTCAGCCCCCACCACCCGGAGTCGTCGATGGCCCGGCTCGTGAAGTTGCCGTAGATCTCGTCTGTGGACCGCTCGCCCGCCGGGAACGGGCCCTTGTTGGTCTCGAAGCTGTGGTCCAGCTCGTCGAGGTACCGGCGGTCGCCCGTGCGCTTCATGTAGTCGCCGACGGTCTGCAGCGCGACCGCCGAGTTCCACCAGCTCGACGGGAACCATGCCTTCTGCGGGTCGTAGGAGCCCATCAGCACGTCGGTCGAGACCCGGGCGTCCGCCACGGAGGTCGCCGGGGTGGTCGATCCGGAGGTTGATCCGGTCGTTGATCCGGCGGTCGCGCGCGTCTCGGGGGGCGGAGCCGCGTGCACGACGGCGACCGGCTGCAGACCGACGATCACGGCGATGGCTATCAGGACAGGTCGGACGCGACGCAGCATCGTCATTGATGAGCTCCTCCCCCGGACGCAGCGCTGCGCCCCGGTGATCGTGATTTATCTCAAAACCTACATGAGGAAAGGTTGAAATGCACCTATCTGCTCCCGCGCATCGAACCCGGGCCGCTCACGCCCACCCGTGTTGCACCGGCGACCTCAGAGAGATGCCGCGGCGCAAACGACCGAGCGCCGTCAACACCTTCCGGGCAGCACCCCCGCATGCGCCGACCTGGCTGGTGTCGTTCCGCCGCCCCGCTCGCCCTTCTGCCGGTTCTTACGCAGTCGGCAGAAGGGCGAGCGGGTGCGGGTGGTCGGCCAGCGTCAGCGCGGCAGCTCAGCGAGTCGAGCTACCGGGCACCAGCTCTGTCGGCAGCCTGACCTTGGTGACCTGACCCGCCTCGCGGATCTGCGCGAGCACGAGCTCGACCGCCTCGCTGCCCATGCGCGCCTCGTCCTGCCGGATGTGGGTGAACCGGTAGCGCGCCTTGTCGTAGAACGCGTCCGGGTGGTCGAAGCACACGATCCCGAGGTCGCCGGGGATGTCCCGGCCGGCCCGCTGCGCGGCCTCCCGCAGCAGGACGGCGATGTTGTACTCGGTGGCGACCAGGCCCGTCAGGCCCGGGTTGGTGGCGAGGAACTTCTCGAGCTCGGCGATGTCGTCGTCGGGCGCGACGCCGGTCCCGGGGACCGTGGAGCGGACCTGCCGGAACTGGTGCGCCGGGTCGAACGGGACGTTCCGGGTCGCATGGGCGTCGACGACGCCGTCGAGCCGGTCCTGCACCGTGGACACCGTGCTCGCCGCCGAGACGAGCCCGACGTGGTCGTACCCGGCCGAGAACAGGACCTCCGCGGCCTGGCGGCCCGCCGAGACGTTGTCGGAGCAGACTGACGACACGGGAACACCGTCGAACACGCGGTCCAGGATGGCCACCGGGAACGACTGCGTGATCAGCTCCAGGACGGCCGGGGGCACGTATTGCGACGAGCTCGGCTCGAGGATCAGTCCCTGGACGCCGTCCGCCACGAGCGCCCGCACGAGGTCGTCCTCCGCCTCGCCGTGGCCGACGCTCCGCTTGACCACGAGGTTGGCGACGGTGCTCGACGCGTCGAGCAGCCCGGCCAGGACGCGCGTGCCGAAGGTGTCGTCGAAGTCGGTCAGGACGCACCCGATCAGCGGGGTGGGCCCGCTGCCCGCGCCGGTGACGTTCGTGGCGGTCTCGCTCACGACGACGGTGCCCAGCCGGGGCCGTCGCGTGATGTAGCCGTCGTCGCGCAGCAGGTCCATCGCGCGCTTCAGCGTGATGGCGCTTACCCCCAGCTGCTTGGTCAGCTCGGCCTCGGCGGGCATCCGGTCACCGACGCGGTACGTGCCGGCGTGGATCGCGTCGCGGAGCTTCTCGTACACCTCGAGGTAGAGCGGCTGGCTCACGGGTGGCCTTTCACCGATTGGATATGCCCAATCAATCTACCGTGGAGGAGCCGAGCTCCAAGGCCGAGGGAGGGTCAGCCGTGGTCCTCGACGCGCCGCTCGTACCCCACGGCACTGCGCGAGAACCACGGCGGGTTGGCCCCGGGCCGTCTCACCGTCGCCGCCGCGATGCCGGCGGCGAAGCGCAGTATCTCCTCCAGCGTCGGCGTCGGCACGGCTCTCAGGAGCGTCCGGCGGTCCGCGCCGTCCAGGCCCGCGGCCAGCAGGCCGTGGATCAGCCCGCCCATGAACGCGTCACCCGCGCCGATCGTGTCCACGACCGTGACGGCCCGGCCCGGCACGTCGAGCTCCACGCCGTCGGCCAGGAGCACGGCGCCCCGCGCGCCTCGTGTGCCGACGACGACGGCCGGCCCGGCGTCGGACCAGCGGCCGAGCACCGCCCGGAGGGTCTCCCCGGGGTACAGCCAGGCCAGGTCCTCGTCCGACACCTTCACGACGTCGGCCAGCTGGACCAGGCGCTCGACCCGGCGCCGGACCGCCGCGCGGTCCGGGCAGATCGACGGCCGCAGGTTCGGGTCGTAGGTCACCGTCGCCGTCGCTCGGGCCTCCTCGACGAGCCGCAGCACGTCGCCCGCGCCGGGCTCGAGCAGGGTCGAGACGCTACCCACGTGGACGACGCTCGCAGCGCCCGCCCGAGGCAGGCGGGGCGCCCAGCGGAGCGCGAACTCGTAGTCGGCGGCCCCGTCCGGGCCGAGGCGGGAGGCCGCGACGGAGGTCGCGCCGCTGCCTGCGCTGCCGGGCGTGAGCTCGACCCCGGACTCCGTCAGCCACTCCTGGATGCGGCGGCCGCGGTCGTCGCGGCCGACCGACGTCGCGAACAAGGGCCGGTGCCCCATCCGGCCCAGCGTCACCGCGACGTTCGCCGGGCTTCCGCCCGGATGTTCCCGGTGCCGCCCGTCGGCCGACGTGACGACGTCGGTGAGCGCCTCGCCGACGACGAGGACCCGGCCGCCCTCGTCAGCGTGCACGTCAGGCCTCCGCGGCGCCGGTCATGATCGCCACGGCCTCCGTCATGGTGTGCGACTTCGGCGTGATCGTCGCGGCGCGCCGGCCGAGCCGCTGGATGTGGATCCGGTCGGCCACCTCGAAGACCTGCGGCATGTTGTGGCTGATGATGATCACCGGCACGCCCTTGTCCCGCAGGGTCCGCACCAGCTCGAGCACCTGGCCGGACTCGCGGACGCCGAGCGCCGCCGTCGGCTCGTCGAGGACGACGACCTTCGAGCCGAACGCCGCGGCCCGCGCGACGGCGACCGCCTGGCGCTGGCCGCCGGACAGGTTCTCGACCGGGACGGTCACGTCCTGCAGCGTCGAGATGCCGAGCTCGCGCAGCTCGCGGCGAGCGCGCTCGCGCATCCCGGCCCGGTCGGTGATGCGCAGCACGGAGCCGAGCGGGCCCTTGCGCCGCACCTCCCGGCCGAGGAACAGGTTCGCGGCGACGTCGAGCGACGGGGCGACCGCCAGCGTCTGGTAGACGGTCTCGATCCCGGCCGCGCGCGCGTCCTGGGGACGCTTGAAGTGCACGGGCCTGCCGTCGAGCAGGATCTCGCCCTGGTCGGGGATCTCGGCTCCGGTCAGGCACTTGACGAGCGTCGACTTCCCGGCCCCGTTGTCGCCGATGATCGCGAGCACCTCGCCCCGGTACAGCTCGATGTCCACCCCGTCGAGCCCGACGACCCGGCCGAAGGTCTTGACCAGCCCGCGAGCCCGGAGGACGGGAGTCGTGTCCGCGTCCCCGGGGCGGTCGGTCGCTGTGGTCGCGTCGATGGTAGTCACTTGCGCACCTTCCTGATCCACTGGTCGAGCGAGACCGCGACGATCACGAGGACGCCCACGGCAAGGGTCTGGTACAGCACGTCGAGGCCGGCGAGCGAGAGCCCGTTCCGGAAGACCCCGACGATCAGCGCGCCCAGCAGGGTGCCCCAGACCGTGCCGCGGCCGCCGAACAGGCTCGTGCCACCGATGACGACGGCGGTGATGGAGTCGAGGTTCATGTCGACGCCGACGTTGGGGCTCGCGGCGTTGGCGCGGCCGATCTGGATCCAGGCGGCGAGCGCGAGGATCGCGCCGGCGGCGAGGTACACGCTGACGAGCACGCGGTTGACGCTGATGCCGGAGAGCCGGGCGGCGTCCCGGTCGTCGCCGACCGCGTAGACGTGCGTGCCCCAGGCGGTGCGCGCGAGCACGAACGCCACCAGCAGGTAGGCGGCGAGCATGAGGACCACACCGGTGGAGACCCGCACGCCGAACACGGGGAAGGTGGTGCCCGTCCACGTCATCGATCCCGGCATGTCGCCCCCGCGGACAGTGGCGCCGTGCGAGTACAGCAGCGTGATGGCCAGGTAGATGTTGAGCGTGCCCAGCGTGGCGATGAAGGGAGGCAGCTTGAGCCGCGTGACGAGCAGGCCGTTGAGTCCCCCCGCGGCGAGCCCCACCACGAGCCCGAGCAACAGCGCGAGCAGGGGCGGCACCCCCGCGGCGCTCGTGACCTGGGCCATGACCATCGAGGCCAGGACCATCGTCGCCCCGACCGACAGGTCGATGCCGGCGGTGAGGATCACCAGCGTCTGGGCGACGGCGAGGGTGCCGACGACCGCCACCTGCTGCGTGATCAGGGACAGGTTCCCCGGCGCCAGGAACCGGTCGTTGAGGAACCCGAATACGATGACCGACACCACCAGCACGATCGCCGGACTCAGGGCCGGGTAGCGGTGCAGTACGCCGCGCGCGCGTTCGAGCGGCGTGCGGCGGTCGAGGAACTCGGCGGCCGGGTCGTGCCCGGGCGCGGCTAGCGTTGATGTGCTCACAGGTACTCCTTGGTCGTGCGGCGGGACGAGGCGCGGCGCCGCCCCAGGGGCGACGCCGGCGCTTGTCGTCAGCCCCAGCAGATCTCGGACGCGGCGGCCGAGTCGATGGACTCGACGCCGTCGGCGGGCGTGTCCGACACGAGCGCGACGCCGGTGTTGAAGAAGTCGAGTCCCTCGGTGGTCTCGGGAGCGGTGCCCGTCTCCACGAGCTCGGCGATCGCCTCGACGCCCAGCTCGGCCATCTTGACCGGGTACTGCTGGCTCGTCGCGTCGATGGTGCCGCTCTCGACGTTGTCGACGCCAGCGCACCCGCCGTCGACCGAGACGATCAGCACGTCGTCGGCGGACTTGCCGGCCGCCTCGAGCGCCTGGAACGCCCCGTACGCGGCGGGCTCGTTGATCGTGTAGACGACGTTGATGTCCGGGTTCTTGGTGAGCAGGTTCTCCATCGCGGTCCGCCCGGCGTCCTCGGCGCCCTGGCTCGCCTCGTTGCCGACGATCTCGTACTCGCCGCCGCTGTACGAGCCGGTGGCGGCCTCGTCGCCGTTGACCGCCGGGTCGGCCACGTCGATGCCCATGCCCTCCAGGAAGCCCTGGTCGCGGTCGTAGTCGACCGAGACGACCTTGTCGTCGAAGAGGTCGAGCATCGCGATGGTGGCCTGCTCGCCGTCGAGCTGGGCGGCCGTCCACTGGCCGATGAGCGTCCCGGCCTCCCGGTTGTCGGTTGCGAACGTGATGTCGACCGCGTCGGCCGGGTCGGGCGGCGTGTCGAGGGCGATGACGTACAGGCCCGCGTCACGGGCCCGCTCGATGGCGTCGACGACGGACGGGCCGTTCGGCGTGATGAGGATGCCGGCGTCGCCCCGGGCGATCGCGTTCTCGATCGCCTGGATCTGCGTCTCCTCGTCGCCGTCGGCCTTGCCGGCGGCCATCGTCAGCTCGACGCCGTTGTCGGCAGCGGCCGCCTCTGCGCCGTCCTGCATCGCGACGAAGAACGGGTTGGTCGTCGTCTTGACGATCAGCGAGACGCCGACACCGTTGTCAGCCTCATCGCCGCTGTTGCCGCACGCCGTGAGGGCGAGCGCCCCCAGCGCGACGACCCCGGTCACTGCCACGCCTCGCCGCAGCGAGGCTCGGTTGCTGGTCATAAGGTTCACCGTCGAACTCCTCCGTGAGGGCTTGCGCCCGACAACGTTGTCAGGAGAGTGTCTACCCGAATCTCCGGGTAGGGTCAAGGCAACGGATGCAAGGAGTGACTGTTTCGTGACATCGGTGTCAGACGATTCCCCGCCGTCGCCTCGCCAGCGACGGCCCACCATGCGCGACGTGGCGCAGCTCGCCGGGGTCGGCATCAAGACGGTCTCCCGGGTGGTCAACGGCGAGCCCAACGTCTCCCCCGCGACCGCCGAGCGCGTGCGCCGCGCCGCGACGGACCTCCTCTACGAGCCCGACGTCCACGCCGGCAACCTGCGCCGTGCCGACGGCCGCACCCGGACGCTCGGTCTCCTGGTCTCCAGCGTCGCCAACCCGTTCGCGGCGCAGGTCCACCGCGCGATCGAACGCGTCGCCACCGAGTACGGGTACGCGGTCCTCGCCGCGAGCCTGGAGGACGATCCCGACGCCGAGCTGCGGGCGGTGACAGCACTGGCCCGGCGCAGGGTCGACGGGTTCATCGTCACCCCGGTGCGCGACGACCAGTCCTACCTGCGCGTGCACGCGGACCGCGGGACGCCGCTCGTGTGCGTCGACCGGGCGCCGCACGGCATCGAGACGGACTGCGTGGTGACGGCGAACGTCGAGGGCGCCCGTGACGCGGTGCGCCATCTCGTGTCGTTCGGGCACCGCCGGATCGCCTTCCTCGGCGACCTCGAGCGGATCGAGACGGCGCGCCTGAGGCGGGAGGGGTACCTCTCCGAGCTCGCGGCGGCCGGGATCGACGCCGACCCGGCCCTGATCGTGCTCGGCCTGCACGACGACGTGACCGCCACCGCCGTCGTCCGCCGCCTCCTCACCCTCCCCGACCCGCCGACCGCCATCTTCTCCAGCCAGAACCTGATCACCATCGGGACGGTCCGGGCCCTCCAGCAGCTCGGCCGCGAGCGCGAAGTCGCGGTGGTCGGGTTCGACGACGTCGAGACCAGCGACCTGATCAAGCCCGCCATCACGACTATCGCGCAGGACCCCGACCGCATCGGGCGGCTCGCCGCCGAGCGCCTCTTCGCGCACCTCGACGGCGACACCAGCCCGGCGCGCCAGGTAGTCGTGCCCACCCGCCTCGTCGTGCGGGGGTCGGGCGAGATCCCGGCGCCGGCGGCTTCCCGCCGCGACCCGAGCCCCGGTTCGGACGCCGGCCGACGATCGTCATCGGCCTGATCGGTGTAGAACAGAGGTAGCCGGCGCCAACGGCGGCGCCGGAAACGAACCAGGAGGTTCTCGCCATGCCCAAGTTCATGGACGTTCACCACGGGATGCACGGCATCACCCCCGAAGCACTCAAAGCCGCACATCAGGCGGACCTCGACATCCAGGGCGACGAAGGTGTCGACTTCCAGAAGGCATGGGGCGACCCCGACTCCGGGATGGTCTGGTGCGTCTCGGAGGCGCCCGACGCGGAGGCGGTCAAGCGCATCCACGAGCGCACCGGCCACCCGGCCACCGAGGTCTACCCGGTCCCGGTGGAGGTCTGAGGACCGGACCCCTCGCTGCTGCCGGCCGCAGCGAGGGGCAACGGATCAGTGCACGATGACCGGCTTGACAGTGGTGCCGTGGTGCATGTCGGCGAAGGCCGCGTCGAGCTCGGACAGCTTGTACTGCTTGACGAGCCGCCCGAGCGGTAGCCGGCCGGCGGCCACGAGCTCGACGAGTTGCGGGACGAGGACCTTCGGGTCGGCGTCGCCCATCGTCACGCCGCTGACCGACTTGCCGGGGAGGATGCCCTGGAAGTCCACGGGGATCTCCGTCCCGGGCGGCGGAGCGCCGCAGGTGACCAGGTGGCCCCGTGCGCCGAGGGCGTCGATCGCGGACCGCGCCACTGCGGGCACCCCGGTGGTGTCGAAGGCGTGGGTCAGGCCGGCGCCGGCGGTGAACTCCGCGATGCGCGCGGCCACGTCCTCGTCCCGGCCGTTGATCGTGTGCGTGGCGCCGAGCTCGGCCGCCAGCTCGAGCCGCTCCGGCACGACGTCGACGGCGATGAGCAGGCCCGGCTCGCGCAGGGCCGCGGCCACCACTCCCGACAGGCCGACCGCGCCCGCCCCGAACACCGCGACCCGCGCACCGGGCTGGACGTCCAGCGCGTTCCACACCGATCCGAAGCCCGTCATCACCCCGCACCCGAGCGGGGCGAGACCTGCGAGGTCGGCGTCGGCATCCACGACGACGACGTTGCGCTCCTCGGCGATCGCGTGCTCGGCGAACGACGACTGGGCGAAGAAGTGCCCGCCGATGGGAGCGCCGTCGATCGAGAGCGTCGCCGTCCCGTCCTCGCGCGCCCCGTCGAAGAGGTTCCGGGGCAGCCAGGTGGCGCAGTAGGCCGGGTGGCCGTCCAGGCACGCCGGGCAGTCGCCGCAGGACGTGTAGCTCAGCACCACCTGGTCCCCCGGGGCGACAGTGGTCACCGCCGGGCCGACCTGCTCCACCACCCCGGCGCCCTCGTGGCCGATGACCCCGGGCAGCGGGAACGGGATGCCGCCGGCCCACACGCCCAGATCGGTGTGGCACACGCCGGTGGCGACCATCCGCACGAGGACCTCGTGCGCACGCAGCTCGGCGAGCTCGACGTCCCGCACGGTGAACGGCGTCTGGGGCGCGGTGAGGACCGCGGCCCTGGTGGTGGTGCTCATGCCGGGTCCTCCCCGAGGTCGATGACGATGGACTTGGTGCGCTGGTAGGACGCCAGCGCCTCAGGGCCGTACTCCCGGCCCCACCCCGACGCCTTGACCCCGCCGAAGGGGACCGCCGGGTCGAGCACGGCCCAACCGTTGACCCAGCAGATCCCGGCGTCGAGCCGCTTGGCCACGCGGTGGATACGCGCGATGTCCGAGCTCTGGATGCCGGAGGCCAGGCCGTAGGCCGTGCCGTTCGCCATCGCTACGGCCTCGTCCTCGGTGTCGAAGGGCTGGACCGTGAGGACCGGCCCGAACACCTCCTCGCGGACGCACTCCGCGTCCGACGACAGGCCGGCCAGGACCGTCGGCCGGTAGTAGAACCCGCCGCCCAGGTCGGCCTGCTCGCCGCCGCACACCACCTGCGCGCCGTCGCGGCGCGCGGACTCGACCAGGGCCGTGACCTTGTCGAGCTGCTTCTGGCTGGCGAGCGGTCCGACGACGGTGGCGTCGTCGGTGATGTCGCCGAAGGGCACGCCGGGGACCGCCTGGCCCAGGATGCCCAGCACGGTGTCGTAGATCGGCCGCTCGACGAGCAGACGCGGCCCGGCCATGCAGAACTGGCCGGCGTTGAAGACGAACGCGCCGATCACGGTGCCGATCGCCTTGTCGAGGTCGGCGTCGGCGAACAGGATGTTGGCCGCGTTGCCGCCGAGCTCCGCCGTGAACGGCTTGAGGGTGCGCGAGGCGAGCGCCGCGGCGTGTGCACCCACCTCCGTCGACCCGGTGAACGCGACCTTGTCGACCTGCGGGTGGCCGACGAGGTGGTCCCCCAGGCTCGCGCCGGAGCCCGTGACGACGTTGAAGACGCCGTCCGGGACGCCGGCGTCCTTGAGCACCTGGGCCATGAACAGCGCGCTGAGCGGGGTGTCGCTCGCCGGCTTGTGGACCACTGAGTTCCCGGCGACGAGCGCCGGGGCGATCTTGGTCGAGGACAGGATCAGCGGAAAGTTGAAGGGCGTGATCGCGGCGACGACGCCGATCGGCTCCTTGCGGATGTATGCATGGGCGTTGGCCGGGATCTCCCGGACCGAGCCGTCCAGGTGCTGGCCGAGGCTCGCCGCGTACTCGAACTGCAGGATCGCGTGCTCGACGTCGACGATCCGCGCGAACGTGATCGGCTTGCCGACGTCGTGGCTCTCCAGCTGCGCGAGCTCCTCACGGCGCTCACGAAGGATCTCGACGGCCTTGAGCAGGACGCGCGACCGCTCGCGGCCGCTCAGCCGCGACCAGACGCCGGAGTCGAACGACTCGCGCGCGGCGGCGACGGCCGCGTCGACGTCGGTCGTCCCGGCCCAGGCCACCGACGAGATCACCCGGCCCGTCGCCGGGCTGATCACGTCGCGTCGTCCGCCGTCGGCTGCCTCGCGCCACTCGCCACCGACGAACAGCCGTCCGGGGGGAAAGTGCACGCCGCTGGCAACTTCTGCGGGGTTGTCGGTGATGGTCATGACGGTCCTCTCATCGTTGAGAAACTTCTCTGAGGTGCTCGGCGATCAGCGCGTACGTGCGCCGGGCCGTTTCGATGTCGGTCATGTCGTAGGCGTGGTCGACGCCCGGGACGTCCACGTGGGTGACCAGGGCTCCGGCGTCGCGCAGCCGCCGCGCGTAGGCCGCGCCGTCACCACGGAGCCGGTCCAGCTCGCAGGTCACGACCACCGCGGGCGCGATGCCGGTCAGGTCGGCGACGTCGGCGGCGTTGCCCGGCGAGGCGAGGCGGTCCGAGCGCATCGCCGGGTCCGGGATGTAGGCGTTGTCGAACACGTCGCCCATCCAGGGCTTGATCAGCGGGTTGGGGCCGACCGACTCCTTGTCCCGGGCATGGGTGACCAGATCCAGGGGTGCGTAGTGGATGACCTGGAGCGCGATGCGGGGATCGCCCCGCTCGAGGGCCTGGCGCGCCGCGGCCGCCGCGAGCGCGCCGCCCGCGCTCTGGCCGCCGACCGTGAGCCGTGTCCCGTCCCAGCCGTGGTCGCCCCCGTGGTTGGCGACCCACCGCACCACCTCGTAGGCCTGGTGCGCCGGTGCGGGGAACCTGTGCTGCGGCGCGACGGCGTAGTCGACGTTGACGACGACCACCCCGGCCTCGGCGGCGAGGTACCGGCAGAGCGGGTCGTCGAGCGCCGCGTCCCGCATGACGTACCCGCCGCCGTGGAAGTTGACGTGCACCGGCAGGTCGTCGGCCCGGTCGAGGGGGCGGTAGACGAACGCCGTGGCCGGTCCGACCGAGGTCGGGACGCTGACCTCGTCGATCTGCGCGCGGCACTCGGGGAACGGCGTCGGCTTGCCGCGCGATGCCAGCCGGAGGCCGACGGTGGACAGCCGCTGCATTCCGAGCGCGACCACGGAGGCCACGTGCACGTTGCCGAGGAGAGACATGACGACCAACCTTTCAGTACCGGTAGACGGTCTGCGCCGTGTGCACACCGCGTGGTCCGTAGGGCGCCTTCTCGAGCCAGCTGGACGCCGCCTCGTTCTGCGGGGCTTGCTCGGCGGCCGCCCGGACCTCGCCGGCCCGCTCGGGCGAAGGGCGCAGGTGCGCCAGCGCCTCCCCCGCGGCGTCCCGGTTGAACAGCGCGGCGGAGCGGCGGGCGAGGGCGAACGACTCCACCGCCGTACGCGCCGACTCCCGGGTGCCCGCCGCGAGCGCCAGGACGACGGCGGACGCGGCCGCCTCGGCGTCGGGCACGCCCGAGTTGAGGCCTCGCGCGCCGAACGGCGCGAAGAGGTGGGCCGCTTCCCCGACGAGCAGCACCCGGCGGGCGGGATCGGCGAAGTCGTGCGCGACGAGCTGGAGGAACTGGTAGGTCGAGACCCACGAGGTGCGCTCCCCGTACCCGGGCGGGAGCACCGCGTCGAGCCAGATGCGCACGCCGTCGGGCGAGGCGAACTTCTCCGCGTCGTCGCCGTCGACCAGCTGCAGGTCGACGCGGTACCCGCCCGCGAACGGCACGACGAGGACGTTGCGGCCCTGGACCGCGGGGTGGGCGTAGTGGAAGTGCCGCTCCTGGGGCAGCGTGGGCCGGTCGATCTCGTCGACGTCCACGACGATGTACCAGCCGTCGTCGCGTCCGCCCTCCATCCGGGCGCCGATCTGCTTGCGCACGGCCGAGCGCGAGCCGTCCGCTGCGATCACGTACTTGGCCTGCCAGCGGTCGCCGCCCAGGGTGGTGAGCCGCACGCCGTCGTCGTCGGCGACGAGCTCGTCGACCTCCTGCTCCCAGGCGAACTCGACGCCGGCGGCGACCGCCCGCTCGTAGAGGTACCGCTCGGTCTGCACCTGCGGCAGGCTCGTGAAGTGCGGGTACGTGCCCGGCGCGGGGTCGGGGTAGGTCTTGGCGTAGACCTCCTTGCCCTCGTAGAACGTGCGCTGGGTGTTCCAGTAGACGCCGTGCTCGTACAGCTGAGCGCCGAGCCCGGGGCTGAGCCGGTCGAGGATCTGGAGTGTCTGGCTGTGCGTGAAGATCGCGCGGCTGCCCGGCCGCTGCCGCCCGTCCGGCCCGGCCTCCAGGACGGTCACCGGACGGCCGAACGACCGCAACGCCAGGGCGGCGGTCAGGCCGACCGGCCCCGCGCCGACGACGAGCGTCTCGCGCTCCCGGACCCCGTCGGTCTCAGGCGTGCTGGACATGGTTCTCCTCTCCTGGGGTCCGGACGACGACGGCGTCCAGGACGACCGGTCCGCGGGCGGTGACCCGTACCGGGTTGAGATCGATCTCGGTGATGTCGTGGTGCTGCGTGAGCACGTCGCTCACGGCGAGCAGGGTGGTCGCGAGCGCGGCGCGGTCCACTGGCGGCGCGCCCCGGAAGCCGTCGAGCACCGCGGCGGGCAGCGCGTCGACCATCTCGGCGGCGCGCTCGGCGGACAGGGGTGCGAGGCGCAGGACGGGTTCGTTGCCGAGCTCGACCCCTACGCCGCCGAGGCCGAGCAGGACGACGGGCCCGAAGACGGCGTCGCGGACCCCGCCGACGATGAGCTCGGTGCCGCCGGGCGCCTGCTCTTCGACGAGGTAACGCCGTGGGGAGGTCCCGTCGATCGTGTCGATCGCGTCGACGGCCGCGTCCAGCTCCGCGTGGCCGCGGACCCCGACGTGCACCCCGCCGACGTCGGACTTGTGCAGCACCGCGGCGTCGAGGACCTTGACGACCACCGGGTTCTCCGGTCCGCCGAGCTCGTCCAGGGCGTCGTGGGCGGAGGCCCGGTCCGCGGCCGCGCGCCGGCGCATGGTGCGCAGGCCGTTGGCCTCGAAGAGCGTCTTTGCCTCGTCCTCGTCCAGGTCGCGCCCGACGGTCCGCGTGGCGGCGACGGGCGGCGCGTCGGGTACCGCGCGGGCGGCGGCGTCGCTGACCAGGGCGGCGAGCCCGATCGCGAGGTCGCCGGGGCTGGCGTAGAGCGGCACGCCGAGCTTCTCCAGCCGCGCCCGGTGCTCCTCGACGACGGCGGCGGGTCCCCCGGTGGCGTAGAGCACCCGGCCGACCGCGCCCTCGACTGCGCTCACGGGGTCCAGGACGCCGGGCTCGTCGAGCGCGTACACGCCGACGGCGTCGATCCCGGGTTCGGCGGCGACGAGGCGCAGCACGGCGGGGAAGGTGGCCGAGGGCCGCCCGGTGTCGACCGGGTTGCGCTGGTAGGTCAGCGGCGGCAGGAGCTCCCCGAGCCGGTCGAGGGTCGCGGGTGCCAGCTCGGGGACCCGGACGCCCCGGGCGCCGAGCGCGTCGGCGACGACGAGGCCGGGCCCGGCCTGGCCGGTGAGCACCGCGACGCCGGTCGCGGACCGGGGTGCCGCGGGCAGCCGCACGGAGCGGAGGGCCTGGAGGGCGGCCACCATCTCGTCGAGCCCGTCGACGACTACCGCTCCCGCCTGCGCGAGCGCGGCGCGGGTCAGCTCGTAGGAGCCGGTGAGCGAGCCGGTGTGCGACCTGGCGAAGTCGCCGACGTCGGAGCGCCCGACCTTGAAGGCGACCACGGGCTTGCGGGCCGTGACGCGGCGCAGGGCCGCGACGACCTCGGCGCCGTCGGCTATGCCCTCGACGTGCAGGCCGACGGCGGTGGTGGCGTCGTCGTCCGCGAAGAAGTCCAGCAGGTCCGGGAAGCCGACGTCGGCCGCATTGCCCAGACCGACGCCGAGGCGCAGGCCGATGCCCGCACGCTCCAGGAGGAACGCGATCGCGAGGTTGACGCCGCCGGACTGCGCGACGACCCCCACCGTGCCGGGCCGCAGCGCGGCGGCGGCGGGCATGAAGTTTGCGGACACGCCGTCGACCGGGTTCATGAAGCCGGACGTGTTCGGGCCGAGGAGCCGGATGCCGCCGCGCCGCGCCGCCTCAAGGGCCTGCTCCTGCAGCTCAACGCCCTCGGGGCCGCTCTCGGCGAAGCCGCCGGCGCACACGACGGCGGCCCGCACCCCCGCTGCCGCCGCCTCTTCGATCGCGCGCGGGACGACCTGCGGCGGGACCACGAGGACGGCGAGGTCCACCGGGCCGGGCAGCTCACCGAGGCCGGCCACGGCGGCGCGGCCGAGGATGGTGCCGCCGCGGGGGTTGACCGGGTGCAGCTCGCCGGCAAAGCCGTCGAGCGCCTGCATCATGGCGTACCCGGCCTTGTCGGGGCTGGCCGAGGCGCCGACGACGGCGATGCTGCGCGGCCGGAACAGGGCCTCCAGCGGTTGCGCCGACGGCGCGGACGGGTCCACGGGCCCGTCGCCGGCCCAGGTCGCCGTCATCGTGCACCCGGGCGGCTGCCGTAGGGGATGGCCCCGTCGGCGGTCACCGGGACGTCGAGCCGGCCGAGCCGGTCGATCTCGACCACCACGCGTTGTCCCGCGGCGATCGGGCCGACCCCCGCGGGGGTGCCCGTCGCGATGACGTCCCCGGGGTACAGGGTCATGACGTGGCTGGCGTACGCGACGAGCTGCGCGACGTCGAAGATCAGCTCCTTGGTCAGCACCTGCTGGCGCAGCTCCCCGCCCACCCAGCAGCGCAGCTCCAGGTCGCCGGGGTCGCCCACCTCGTCGGCCGTGGTGATCCACGGGCCGAACGGGGTGAACGTGTCGAACGACTTGCGCGTCGAACGGTCCTCGGTGGACCGCACGGTGATGTCCAGGGTCGGGGCGTAGCCGAGCACGTGGTCGAGCGCGTCGGCGGCGTCCACGCGGCTGGCCGTCCGTCCGATGACGACGGCCAGCTCGCCCTCCTGGTCGGTCCGCACGTCGCTGTACGGCAGCCGGATCGCATCGGAGGGCCCGATGACCGAGGAGCTCGCCTTGAGGAACACGCCGTACTCGGCGATGGTCTTCTGCTCGCCCATCTCGGCCTTGTGGTCCAGGTAGTTGACCGGTGCGCCGACGACCTTGCCCGGGCGGGCGATCGGCGCCGCGAGCCGGGTGCCGTCCAGCGGGCGGCTCGGCAGCCCGTCCAGGTCCAGGGCGGCGAGCTCGGCCAGGGTGCCGCCGCGCTCCAGGTACGCGAGCAGCGGACCGCCCGGTCCGGGCCCGGCAATTCCCAGGGCATCGGTCAGGTCGACGAGACGGTCCTGGACGACGGCGTGCAGGCGGGCGTCGACGGTGCTGGCTAACCTCATCGTCAGTTGCTCCTTCGGTAACGTGACACAACCATCGGCGGTCGGAGTAAGGTATGTCAAGTATCGATCGGGCTGTTGATCTTCGACCAGAGGAAGGCGACCTATGACAAAGGCGACCAAAGCCGCCGGAGAACACCCCCGCCTGCCCCGCACCCGCCAGGGCTCGCCGCCGAGCCTGCTGCTGACCCTGCTGGGCGACTACTGGTGGGGACGCGCCGAACCGCTGCCGTCGGCCGCCCTGGTCGAGCTGCTGGCCGACTTCGGGGTCAGCGACGTCGCCGCCCGAGCCGCGCTGAGCCGCATGGTCAAGCACGGCCTGCTCGCCAGCACTCGCTCCGGCCGGAACACCTTCCACGAGCTCACGCCGCGCGCCCAGACGGTGCTGAGCGACGGCGCCGCCCGGATCTTCAGCTTCGGCGCCGACGACGGCGAGCCCTGGGACGGCCGCTGGAGCGTCGTCGCGTTCTCCGTGCCTGAGGCCAACCGAGCAGCCCGCGAGGCGCTGCGCACGCGCCTGCGCTGGCTCGGCTTCGCACCGCTCTACGACGCGCTGTGGGTCTCACCCCACGAACATCACGCCGAGGCGCTCGCCGAGCTGGTCGAGCTCGGGGTCACGGCGGCCACCGCCTTCGTGGCCACGGCACCCGACCTGCCCGCGACCGTGCCCCCGCAGAGCGCATGGGACCTCGAGGGCCTGGCCGCGCTTTACCAGGCGTTCGTCGACGACTGGGAGCCGACTCACGCCGCGCTCGGGCGGGGCGCGATCGACCCGGTGGACGCCCTCGTCCGGCGCACCGAGCTGATGGACGCCTGGCGCGCGTTCCCGGGCCTCGACCCCGACCTGCCGGCGTCGCTCCTGCCGACGGGGTGGCCTCGGCCGCGGGCCCGCGAGCTCTTCCTGGACACCTACGAGCGGCTCGGCGTCGCGGCCTCGGCGCGCGTGCGCGAGGTCATCGCCCGGCACGCACCCGAGCTCGCCGACCACGCGGCCGAGCGCGGCCCGGTCAGCAGCTGAGCGCCGCCCGCAGCTCCGGCGGCACCGCGCACGGCAGGCCGGCGTCGTCCACGTGGACGCAGGTGGTCGAACCCTCGATGCAGCTCGTGCCGTCCTTCAGCACCCGCCAGGCGTAGCTGACCGACGTCCGGCCGACCGCCGAGGCCGCGATCTCGACCACCACCTCGTCGCCGAACCGCAGCGGGGCCAGGAAGTCCACCTGGAGCCGGCGGCGCGGGAACCGGGTCAGCTCGGGCCAGCCGAGCGAGCGGAGCAGCTGGTGCTCCGCCCGCTCGGCCCAGCGCAGGGCGGCGGTGTGATGGATCCGGCCGCCCGCGTCCGTGTCGGCGAACTCGACCCGGACCGGCTCACGGTGCGAGGGCATCGGTCTCCAGCGGAGGCAGCGTGATACCGCTCGTCTGCCCGGCCGGGGCGAAGGTGGACGGCCAGGCGTCGGCGATCGCCTCGGCCGACCAGCCGCCCTCCCGGTAGGTGACCGCGAGCTCCTCGGAGTACGAGTACAGCGACAGCTTGTCGCCGCCGACGCCGATCGCCTGCCCCGTGACGCCCGCGCTGCGGTCCGAGGCGAGCCACACCACCAGCGGCGCCACGTCCTCCGGACCGCCGAGCGCATGCTCCCGGCGCACCACGCGCGGCAGGGGCTCGCCACGCTGGTACGCCTCGGCGACCTCCTTGTAGACGGGGATGGTCGCGGTCATCGCGGTGATCGCCGTCGGGATCACCACGTTCACCGTCACCTGTGCGCGCGCCAGCTCCAGCGACCAGGTGCGGGCCATCGCGACGACGCCGGCCTTGGCCGCCGCGTAGCTCGTCTGCCCGAAGTTGCCGTGCTGCCCGGCCGGGGACCCGACCACGACGATCCGGCCTCCCTCGCCCTGCTCCCGCAGGCGGGTCGCGGCCGCACGCACCGTGGTGAACGTGCCCCGCAGGTGCGTGCCGACGACGACGTCGAAGTCGTCGTCGGTCATCTTCCACAGCACCCGGTCGCGGATCACCCCGGCGTTCGCCACGAGCACGTCGAGCCGCCCGAACTCCTCGACCGCGGTCCGCACGAGCAGGTCGGCGGTGCTGGTCGGGCCCACGGGGGCGACGACGGCGACCGCCGCGCCGCCGGCGTCGGTGATCGCCCGCACGGCACGCTCGGCGGCGCCGCCGTCGACGTCGTTCACCACGACCTTCGCGCCGGCCGCGGCGAGCGCCGTCGCGTAGGCCAGCCCGAGGCCCTGCCCGCTGCCGGTGACGATCGCGACCTTCCCGGTCAGGTCGATGTGCCCGCTCATCCGAGGAACCTCAGGACCATCACGGCGACGACGCCGGGCTTCGCCTGGCCCTCGACCTCGACGACGTTCTCGAACACCGTCTGGTACCCGCCGGGCACATCGGTGACCTCGCGGAGCGTGGACTGCACCCGGACCCGCGCGCCGACGGGCACCGGAGCCGGGAAGCGCAGGCGGTCCAGCCCGTAGTTGATGCCGGTCGCCACGCCCGTGACCTCGAAGATCTCGGCCATGAGCGGGACGAGGAGGCTCAGCGTGAAGTAGCCGTGCACGATGGTGCCGCCGAAGGGAGACCGCGCGGCGGCCTCGGCGTCGACGTGGATGGGGTTGTGGTCGGCGGTGAGGTCGGCGAAGTCGTTGACCTCCTCCTGGCTGACGGTGCGCCACGACGACGGGCCGAACACCGTCCCGACGTGCTGGGGCAGGTCGGCCAGGGCCACTCTCGTGGGGGCTGTCGCCGTCTCGGGCGGTGTGGGTACTGGGGTCATCGGCTCGCTCGCAATCGAGGTCGTTGGTTCGTGAGGAGGGTCGGGTGGGCTGAGGTTTTCGGAGCTGGGCAGAGTCGGGGCGGGCTATCCGTCGACGCGGACCACGACGGCCCCGGCGGAGTCGCCGGCCGCGCAGCCCGTGAACAGACCGGTGCCGCCGCCGCGCGCGTGCAGGGCGTGGACGAGCTCGGTGATCGCCCGGGCGCCGGTCGGTCCCTGCGGGTGGCCGTAGACCAGCGAGGACCCGTAGGGGTTCATCCGCTCGAGCGGGTAGCCCATCTGGTCCGAGAACCAGAGATCGTTCACCGAGAACGGGTTGTGCGTGGTGACCACATCGACGTCGGACATCTCGATCCCGGCGTCCGCCAGGGCCACGCGTGCGGCTTCGACAGGCGCCTTGGGCATGTATGCGGGCTCGGCGCGGCCGAACCCGGTGGCCAGGATCTGCGCGGTGACGCCGTCCTGCCCGAGCTCCCGGGCCCGGTCGCCCGTCGCGACGACGACGCCGGCGCAGCCGTCGGCCGGGTGGGTCTGCGACCCGTAGGTGACCACTCCCCCGGGCCTGACGGCTGACAGCTTGGCCAGCCCCTCGGCGGTGGTCGGGAAGACGCCGTGGTCCTCCTCGACCCAGTCGGCTCCGTCCTTACCGCCCCTCCCGCCCTTGGTACGCGGGAGGCGCACGGGCACCATGTACTGCCGCTGGACGGCGCGGTCGTCGGCGAGCGAACTCAGGTACTGCTCGTAGCGCATCAGCGTCACCTCGTCGACCTGCTCGCGCGTGTAGCCGCCGTCGACGGCGGTGTTCTCCGCTGTGTCGTTCATGCTCTGGCCGGTGGTCGGGTCGAGCTTCATGGGATCGAGCACCCAGTGCTCGGCCAGCGGGGCGCCGCCGGTGCTGCGCTGGCTGGAGTAGAGCATCAGCGGGCCGTTGCTGGTCCGGTCGGTGATGACGCCGATCGTCGTGGCGTGCGCGCCGAGCTCGACCTGGGTGGCCAGGTGCTCCACGACCACCGCCGACGTCGCGCAGGCCCGCGAGAGCCACGGTCCGCCGTACCGGCCCGCGCCCAGGCGCCGGGACACGAGGGTCACGCCGTAGAACCCGTACTGCTGGGGCACGGTGCAGCCGAGCGTCCACTCGGTGATCTCCTCGGGCGGCAGGCCGCGGGCCTCCAGCGCCCGGCCGGTGACGTCGACGGCCAGGTCGAGGCTGTTCACCTCCGCCAGGGGGCCCTGCCACTTGGCGAACGGCGAGGTCCAGCTCAGGCCGAAGGGGATGTACGCGTCGCGGAACCTCATGTGTGCTGACCTGTCTCTAGCTCGGGGACGTGGGTGCGCAGAGCGCGCATGTTGAGCTTTCCGCTCGGGCTGCGGTCCAGGGCGTCGACGAAGAACACCTTGCGCGGCTTCTTGTAGCCGGCGAGCCGCCGCCCGACCTCCTCCTGGACCTGCTCCACGGTGAGCGACGCGCCGGGAGCGGTGACGACGTACGCGGTGACTACCTCTCCCCACCGCGGGTCGGGCGTGCCGAAGACGACGGCGTCGGTCACACCGGGGATCGCTGTCAGGACCGTCTCGACCTCGCCGGTGAAGACCTTCTCCCCGCCGGTGTTGACCACCGCCGACCCGCGGCCGAGCAGCTCGACCAGCCCGTCGCCGAGGACCCGCACGTGGTCTCCCGGCATCACGTACCGGACGCCGTTGATCGTGGGGTACGCCTCGGCGGTCCGCACCGGGTCGTCGTCGTAGCCGAGCGGCATCTGCCCGCGGTAGGCCAGGACGCCGGTCGCTCCCGGGACGTCCTGGACCTCACGCATCTCGGCGTCGAACACGACGGTGCCGGGGGCCAGCCGCGGGTGGCACGGGATGTCCTGGGGTCCGCGGACCACCCCGTAGGCGAACGGCCCGCCCTCGCTCGAGCCGAAGATGTCGATCAGCGTCGCCCGGGGGGCGTGGCCGATGAGCCGCAGCTTGAGGTCGTCGGACCACGCCATGCCGGAGCTGAGCACGGTGGTCAGGCTGGTCACGGAAAGTCCGGCGCCCTCGGGCGAGTCGAGCGCGTCGACGAGCGGGCCGACGACGGCGTTGCCCGCCACGATCAGCCGCGTCACCCGCATCTCGTGGATGGTCCGGGCAGCGGCCAGCGGGTCGTGGCTCACCGACGGCAGGAAGATCACGCACCCGCCGAGGACCAGCGCGTTCATCACGTTGAACAGCGCAAGGGCGTGCATGAGGGGGGTCAGCGGCAGGGTCACGGTCGGCGGGAGGTCCGTGCGCGCGGCGATGCGCGTCACCTCGTCGAGGTCCTTGGGGACGACGACGGGCAGGGAACCGTAGATCGAGAAGAGCTGGCTGTCGAACAGATTCCCGTGCGTCCAGACGACGGCCTTGGGCGTACCCGTGGTGCCGCCGGTGAACATGAAGATCTGGTGGTCCGGGGACAGCGACCGCGGGGCGAGCGGCTCGGCGTCCAGCGCGGTGGCGAACGGCCGGCCGGGCGCGGTGGGGCCGTCGTCGTCGGGCACGGCGAGCACGAGGGCCGGCAGCGGGACGTGGGGGGCGGCGTCGCGCACGTGCCGCCCGAGGCTCGTCGGGTGCACGAGGGCCGCGGCGCGCGACGCGCGCAGCAGGTCGGCGAGCTCGCGGCCCTGGTAGCGGAAGTTGATGTTGACCGGGATCGCCCCGATCTTGTACGCCGCGTACACGGTGACGAGGTACTCGACGCGGTTGTACATGAAGATCGCGACGCGCGACCCCGCGCCGAGGCCCTCGGCGCGCAACGTGCCGGCGACCCGGGCCGCTGCGTCGTCCAGCTCGCGGTAGGTCATGCTGCGGCCGTCCGCGATGACGGCGGCCCGGTCGGGCACCGCGCGAGCCACGGACTCCCAGATGGTCGCGTAGTTCGCTCGGCTCAGATGGTTGTTCGGGGTCGGCTGGTCCACTGCTCACATCCTCGTGGGCGGGCCTCGGTCGACTCCCGAGCCTCAGGCGAGGTTCAGGCGGCCGACCGTCGGCGAGGCTTCGATCGTGCCCCACCGACCCGCACGACGTCAAGCAGTTTCGTGACGCCCGTCATGAGAAAGTCGAATGTCAGCCGGCCGACGACACCACCGACCGGCCCAGCAGGCCCGTGAGACCGGCCCGCGCCGCGCCGACGAACGCCCCGCGCAAACGCCGGAAAGTGGCCGCAGAGCGGCCGGACGGCCAGTCGGCCGAGAGGTGCTCGGCGGGCAGCCGCGGGTCGGCGCGCAGGAGCGCGAGCCAGTCGGCCCCCAGGGCCGTCATGTCCCGCAGCGGGTCGGACGAGCCCTCGACATCGGCCCAGGTCTCGAGGAACTCGCGGTGGTGGGCGGCGATCTCGTCGAGCCGCCAGGCCGAGCGGACCGCCCGCGTCGCCGAGAAGCCCTCGATCTCGTACGCGCGGAACGCGGACAGCTCGACGTCGGCGAGGTCGCCGTCGAGCGGGCGGAGCGCGGAAGCGACATCGACGTCGCCGGGGGCGATCCACAGTCCGTCGCGCAGCAGGCCGAAGCCCGCCCAGGTCAGGGCTGCCCGTACCCGGTGGCGCGCGTCCCGCTGGCTCTCGGGCACGGAGAACGTCACGAGGGTCCACCCCTTGCCGACGGGCGCGAAGGGCTCGTCCGCGAGCACGCGGCCCCGCGCCTCGCGGAGCACGGACTCGCCGGCCGGAGCGAGGCCGTAGGCCACCTCCCGGCCCGAGCGGACCTTCTCGAGCAGGCCCCGGCGGCTCATGCGGGCGAGAGTGGCGCGCGTCGCGGCGTCGCCGACGCCGAGCTCGGCGAGCAGCCCGATGAGCACCGCGGAGGGAACGCGCTCGACATCGGCGTCGAGCACGAACTCCCCGAGGAACGCGAGGAGCAGCTGCTCGGGGCGGCGCGACGCCCGGCCCGCCGCGACACGTTCCCCGCCGCCCTGAGGTGCTGACATGCCCTGGAGTATTCCAGAGGTGCTCCGGACAGGAGTGAAGAGCCGAGGCCGTTGACATGCATGACATGTTGGCTGCACTCTGTACGCGCAAGTGTCATGCATTTCTCGCAGCCTCACGATTCAACGACGAATTGGGGAACCCTCATGAGCCGACGACGTTCCGTCGTTCTGGCCGCCTGCACGGTCCTGCTGGGCCTGGGCCTGGCCGCCTGCGGCGCTGACGCCGCAGATCCCGGCGAGACCACCCAGGACGGCACCCGGGCAGTGACGATCGGCGCGCTGACCATCAGCGAGACCGCGCCGCTGTGGGCCGCCGTCGACGCCGGCGTGTTCGCCGAGCACGGGCTCGACGTGACCGTCCAGCCGATCCAGGGCGGCGCTCAGGCGATGCCCGCGCTGATCAACGGCGACGTCGACCTCATGATCGGGCAGCCGTTCGGCGCCCTGCGGGCGACCGAGCAGGGGCTGCCGGTCGCGATCGTGGCCGGGTACGCCGAGAGCTACCCCGACGGCGACGACATCAACGCCGTGGTCGCGGGCGCGGGTTCGGACATCGTCCGGCCGGCCGACCTCGCGGGCGCGAAGGTCGCGGTCAACTCCCTCGGCGCGGCGGGAGACCTCACCATCCGGGCCGCCGTCGAACAGGACGGCGGGGACCCCGCGGCCATCGAGTTCGTCGAGGTGGCCTTCCCCGACGCGGCGGCCCAGCTGGAGGCCGGGAACATCGACGCCGCGTGGGTCCCGGAGCCCTTCGTCTCCATGATCACCGGAGCGGGCGGCACCAAGGTCGTCTACCCCTATCAGGCGGTCATCCCCGGGCTGCCCACCCTCGTGGTCCAGACGACCACCCAGACCGTCGAGCAGGACCCCGAGCTGGTCGCCGACGTCCGGGCGGCGCTGGCCGACGCGTTCACCTGGGCCGAGGAGAACGACGACGCCGTCCGCCAGTCGCTCGTCGACAACCTCGAGATCCCCGCGGAGGCCGCGGCGAACCTGCCGCTGCCGCGCTTCACCACGGCGGTCGACGCGGCCACCATCGAGGCGCTGGCCGACCTGGGAGTCCAGTACGAATACTTCCAGGAAGCCCCGGACGTCGACGCGATCCTCGCCGAATGATGGCATCGCTGACCGGATCCATCGCCCGATCCCGCACCGCGGTGTCCCGGCCGGCGCGACGGGCGCCGGCGGGACGGCGGCGGGCGCTCGGCCTGGTGGGGATCGGCGGGTTCCTGCTCGCCTGGGAGGTCGTTGCCCTCTTGGAGGTGGTCAGCCGCACCTACCTGCCGACCGCCTCGACGACGCTCCTCCGGCTCGGCCGTGAGCTCACCACGCCGGACTTCTGGGTCACCCTGGGCGACACGGTCATCACGTGGTCGGCCGGGCTGGGGATCGCCGTCGTCGCCGCGATCGCGCTGGGGGCCGTCGTCGGGCTCGTACCGTTCCTCGAGCGGGCCACGCACAGCAGCGTGGAGTTCCTGCGGCCGATCCCCTCGGTAGCGATCATCCCGCTCGCCGTGCTCGTCGCCGGGCTGTCCCGGGAGGCCGCGCTCATGGTGGTCGTGTACGCGCCGTTCTGGCAGGTATTCGTCCAGGTGCTGCACGGCGTCGCCGACGTCGACCCGGTCGCCCGGGACACCGCCCGCAGCTACGGGCTCGGCCGGCTCGACCGGCTGCGCCACCTCGTGCTGCCGACGGCCCTGCCGTACGTGATCACCGGGTTCCGGCTCGCCGCGTCGGTGGCCTGGTCCTGACCATCACGGCCGAGCTGGTGATCGGCAACCCGGGCCTCGGACGGCAGATCGAGCTCTACCGGTCCGCCCCGGACGCGCCGGGCCTCTACGCGCTGGTGCTGGTCACGGGCGGGCTCGGCATCCTCGTCAACCTCGCGACCCGCAGGGTCGAGCGGCGTCTGCTGCACTGGCACCCCTCGGTGCGCAGGGAGGAGGCACGATGACGCGGACCCGGCTCCGGCCTGTAGCAGGGGCGCTGCGCGCCGTCGGGTACGCGGCCGGGCTGCCCGCGCTCGCGCTGCTGGCCTGGGCCCTGGCCACGGACCGGTCGGCCTCGATCTACTTCCCGCCGCCGGGGACCATCGCGAACGCCTTCGCCGCCACCTGGTTCGGCCCGGCGTTCACGACCGACGTGCTGCCGAGCCTGGGCCGGTTCGCGGTCGGCGTGCTGCTGTCGATAGTCATCGGAGTCGTCGCCGGCACCGCGATCGGCACGACCCGGTGGCTGCGGGACCTGCTGGAGCCGCTGTTCGAGTTCTTCCGCGCGGTCCCGCCCGTCGTGCTGGTACCTGTGCTCATGCTGATGCTCGGCGTCGGGGACTCGATGCGGATCGCCGTCATCGTCTCGGGCTGCGTGTGGCCCGTGCTGCTCAACACCGTCGAGGGGGTGCGCGGCGTCGACACGGTGCTCACCGAGACGTCCCGCTCCTACCGCGTCCGGGGTGCGCTGTCGCTGCGCTACGTGGTGCTGCCTGCCGCGAGCCCGCAGATCATGGCCGGCATCCGCCTGTGCCTGTCGATCGGGCTGATCCTCATGGTGATCTCGGAGATGTTCGCGTCGTCGTCGGGGCTCGGTTACCGGATCGTCTACTTCCAGCGCAGCTTCATGATCGCCCAGATGTGGAGCGGCATCGTGCTGCTCGGGCTCATCGGCGTCGCGGTGGCGACGCTCTACGGGATCGCCGAACGGCGCGTCCTGCACTGGTACCACGGCATGAGAGAGGTGGCACGTGGCTGACACGGGAACACTGTCCGTACGGGACCTCGGCAAGACCTACCCGGTGGGAACGGGCGAGGTCGAGGCGATCCGGTCCATCAGCTTCGACGTCCGGGCGGGCGAGCTGGTCTGCATCGTCGGCCCCTCGGGCTGCGGTAAGACGACGCTGCTCAAGTGCCTGTCGGGGCTGCTCAGCCCGACGACCGGGTCGGTGCTGCTCGACGGGCAGGCCGTGCTCGCGCCGCCCGAGAAGATGGCCGTCGTCTTCCAGGAGTACGGACGCAGCCTGTACCCGTGGCTCAGCGTGCGGGACAACGTGGGCCTGCCGCTCAAGGCGCGCGGGGTACCGCGCGACGAGCGGGAGCAGGCCGTCCGGGCGGCTCTCGAGGAGGTCGGGCTGGGCCAGGCCCTCGCGTCGTTCCCGTGGCAGCTGTCCGGTGGCATGCAGCAGCGGGTGGCGATCGCCCGGGCCATCGCGTACCAGCCGGAGGTGCTCGTCATGGACGAGCCGTTCGCGGCCGTCGACGCGCAGACCCGCGCCGACCTGGAGGACCTGGTCCGGCGCGTGTGGCAGGACCTGGGGGTCACCGTCATCTTCGTCACCCACGACATCGACGAGTCGGTGTACCTGGGCGAGCGGGTGCTGGTGCTGTCGAGCTCGCCGACGGTGGTCCAGGAGGACCTGGCCGTCGACCTGCCGGCCGCACGCGACCAGATCTCCACCCGCGCCCTGCCCCGGTTCACCGAGCTGCGCACGCACGTCCACGAGCAGATCCAGCACGCCAAACGCGGCGCCCGGACGCCGCTTCCCCGCCCAACCAGCTGACCACGCGGTTGCTGCCGGATCACCGGCCGGTACCGGTAGCAACCGCATGGTCAACGGGAGTCAGGTGGCGGGCGCGTGGTGGCCGTGGGTGTCCAGGATTCTGGTGAGGAGGCGGCGCAGGGTGGTCTGCTCCTGCTCCGTGAGGCCGGCGGTGAGCGAGGCGTCCACCTGGGCCGCGTGCGGCACGAGCCGGCGCAGCTCGGCGCCGCCCGCCTCGGTGAGCCGGACGAGGTTGCGGCGGCGGTCCGCGGCCGCCCTGGCCCGCTCGACCAGCCCCCTGGCCTCGAGCCGGGCGACCAGGCCCGCGACGGTCGAGCGGTCCAGGTCGAGCGCGTCGCACAGCTCACGCTGGCTGGCGCCGCCGGTCCGGTGCAGCACGTTGAGCACGCCGAACTGGACGTTGCTCAGCCCCTGCCCCGCCTCCTCGGCCCACACCGCCAGGTGCACCTGCTGAGCACGCCGGATGAGGAAGCCGACGTGCTCGGGCAGGTAGAGGGACTGCCGGCCGCCGACGTCGTCGGCCCGCTCGGGCCGGTCGGGCCCGTCGGGCCGGTCGGGCCGGGTCGCGGCGACCTCGCTTCGCTGAGTCATGTACCGATCATCACAGCCAGCGCGGCGGCTCGGGCACGGGCGCGCCATCGGACGTGACCAGGCCGCGTGACCCCCGGCCCGTCGCCCACCGCGTCAGGTCCGCCGCGGTCCCGCGCACCGTCACCGTCCCGTTGGGCACCGTCCCGTCCGGCACCGTCCCGTCCGGCACCGTCCAGTCCGGCGCCGTCCCGTCCGGCGCCAACGCGTAGGTGACCTCGCGGTCGACGGGTTCGAGCACGAGCGCCGGCAGGCCGTCCGGGCCCAGGCGGCGCCGCCACGCACCGACGACGTCGGCGAGCAGCGCGTCGAGCAGCTCGGGCGGGAAGTCGTCGAACGAGCCGCCGTTGTCGAGGTCGACGGCGTGCACCCACACCTCCCGCGTCCGCATCCAGACGGTCTCGGAGGCCGGCACGACGCGGCCGAGCGCCGTGCGCACCGGTGCGCGCCACGCCTCCTCGGGCAGGTCCCGCCACTCCACGTCCAGGTGCACAGCTGCATGGGCGCAGAGGTTGCGCAGCGCCCGGGCGGGGAGCGTCGCGGCGAACTCGATCTCCTCGTCGCGCTGGGTGGGCGAGGCGTACATCGGCGTCTCGACGCCCGTGGCCGCCCACTCGGTGAGCCGGGTGAGCGCACGGGCGTTCAGTCCGACGTGCGCGACGACGTGCCGACGCGTCCAGCCGGCCACCAGCGACGGCGCGTCCAGCCGGTCGTTGCGGAGCTCGTTGAGCTTGCGGGAGAAGTACGCCTGCCCACGGCGGGCGAGCAGCAGGCCCGCAAGGAGCCGCGGATCGGTGGCCTGGTCGGTGCGAGCCGGCATGGCTCAGCCCTCCTTGACGACGGCGTTGCGCAGGGTGCCGAGCCCGGTGACGGACGTGACCAGCTCCTGCCCGGGCGCGAGGTAGCGCGGGGGCTTCCGGGCGTGGCCGACGCCGCCCGGCGTCCCGGTGGCGATGACGTCGCCGGGGTGGAGCGTGACGATCTGCGAGATGTAGGCCACGAGCGCAGCGGGGCCGAAGACCATGTCGTCGATCGGTGTGCGCTGCACCGGTTCGCCGTCGACCTCCGTCACCAGCTCGCCCCCCGGCTCGACGGCGTCGAGCGTCGTCAGCCAGGGGCCGAACGGCGTCGTCGCCTCGAACGTCTTGCCCTGCAGCCACTGCGGGGTGCGGTACTGGAAGTCGCGCATCGTCACGTCGTTGAGCACGGCGTAGCCGGCGATGGCGTCCGCGGCCTCCGCCACGGTGAGCCGGCGCGCGGTCCGGCCGACGACGACGGCCACCTCGCCCTCCCAGTCGACGGCGTCCGCGGCGTGCGCCGGCAGGACGACGGGGTCGTACGGGCCGATCAGCGCCTCGGGGAACTTGGCGAAGAGCGTGGGGTGCTCGGGCAGCTCGCGCCCCATCTCCCGGATGTGGTTGCGGTAGTTGAGCCCGATGCAGACGATCTTGGCCGGGCGCAGCACCGGCTGCGCCCAGGCCTGCGGGTCGAGGCCGGCGAGGTCGTGCGCCGGGCCGTCAGCGGAACGTGCGACCGAGGCCCACTGCGGGTCCTGGAGCAGGCGGCCGACGTCGGCGTGGCCCGGTATCTCGACCGCGACCCGCTCATCGACGCGGACGGCGGCGGTGCTCTCGCCGAGACGGAGGGTGGCGAGCCTCATGCGAGGTCCTCGTTTCGCTGGCCGGGGCGGTAGGTGCGCGTGAAGTGCAGGCGGTCGACGATCGGGCCGTCGTTGAACCGGAACAGGTCGAACTGGCTGTCCGCGTGCAGCGACCACGGGACCCAGCTCGGCACGGCGAACAGGTCTCCGGTGTGCAGCCGGTGCTCTCTCTCGCCGAGCACGACGGTGCCCTCGCCCTCGAACACCTGCCACACCGAGGACCCGACCTCGTGCGTGACCGGCGTGGAGGCGCCGGCGCGGAGCCGGTGGAACTCGCAGCGCAGGGTCGGCATCACGTCGCCGCCGGTGGTCGGGTTGACGTAGCGGATGGCGGCATGACCCTGCCCGACGGTCGCCGGGTGCCCGGCGTCCTCCAGCGCGAGCTGCTCGGTCAGGGCCCGGTCGGTGTGCTCCCAGCGGTACGCGGCGAGCGGCGAGCTCGTGGTGTCCTCGAGGCCGCTGAGCGGGCGCAGGCCGGGATGGGCCCAGAGCCGCTCGGAGCGGGAGACGTCCGGGGACGCCTCGTCGGTGACGCGCTCCGAGCCGAACTCGAAGAAGCCGACGTCGGCGTAGTGCGAGAACGGCACGTCGAGGCCGTCGATCCACGCCATCGGCCGGTCGGTGTCGTTGTGGTGGCCGTGGAAGTTCCATCCCGGCGTGAGCAGGAGGTCGCCGCGGCGCATCGCGACGGGGTCGCCGTTGACGACCGTCCAGACGCCCTCGCCCTCGACGACGAACCGGAAGGCGTTCTGGCTGTGCCGGTGCTCGGGCGCGGTCTCGAACCCGCCGAGGTACTGGATCGCGCACCAGAGGGTCGGCGTCGCGTAGGCCGTGCCGGGGAGCCCGGGGTTGGCCAGGCCGATCGCCCGCCGCTCGCCCCCGCGCCCCACGGGCACGAGCTCGCCCGACCGCTCGGCGAGACCGAACAGCGTGGACCACTCCCACACGTGCGGCACCGCCTTCGGCGAAGGCGTGAAGGGCATGAGGTCGTCGCGCTGGGTCCACAACGGGGACAGGTTGTGGGTGTCGAAGTCGGCGTAGAGCTGCTTGAGCTCCGCGGTGTCCGCCGTGCCGTCCATCTCCTGCATGGTCGCTCCTCCTGGTGGCGTCGTCGCCATTCGTTGGCATGCCAACGATAGGGTCATACGCGCGCCAAGTCCACCGCCCCCGACAGGCCGGGGCGCGGCCGGCGCGGCCGTCGTCGGCGCCCGGTCACCCATCAGGCGGACGAACCCCCCGGGTGAATTGTCCTGATAACGTTCTCCCGAAATCGAGCCCCCAGCCTCGACCGAACGGATCCAACATGCCCCAGAAGGACACGACCGGTCCGCGACCGGGCCACGCCCGCGAACCGCTCTCGTCGCCACGCAAGGTCACCCGCCGGGCGATCCTCGCCGGCACTGCCGTCGCCGTCCCGTTCGCCGCCTGGTACGCGTGGGCGGCGCGACCGGACGGGACCGGGACGCTCGCGGGAGCGGACGGCTCGGCCGTCCCGGCCGGCCACCCTGTACCGGGCAGGTCCCCGAGCGCCTCGGCGTCCGCGTCGCCGTCGGCCTCGGTGTCGGCCTCCCCATCGCCGTCGGCCTCCCCGTCGGCCGCTCCCTCGCCGTCCGCCTCGCCGTCAGCGACACCCTCGCCGACGCCGGAGCCCGTGGACCCGACCCGGCCCGGCCTGCTGCACTCCGCGTCCGACCTCGAGCGCACAGCCGGCCGGGTCGCCGCCGGCGCCCAGCCCTGGGCATCGGGCTGGGACCGGCTGGCCGCCAACGGCCGGTCCCACGCCGACTGGTCGCCCCGCCCCCTGCAGGACGTGATCCGCGGCGGCGTCGGCGACAACGTCGCCCAGATGTACATCGACATCCACGCCGCCTACCAGAACGCCCTGCGCTGGCGCCTCACCGGCGAGAAGGCGCACGGCGACACCGCCGTGGCCATCCTCAACGCCTGGTCGGGCACCCTGCGCTCCCTGGGCGGCAACGCCGACCGCTACCTCGCCTCCGGGATCTACGGCTACCAGTGGGCGAACGCGGGCGAGCTCGTGCGCGACCACCCGGACTTCGACCTGGCGCGCTTCCAGAAGATGCTGCTCGGGATCTTCTACCCGATGAACGAGGAGTTCCTGACCTACCACAACAACGCGGTGATCATGAACTACTGGGCCAACTGGGACCTGTGCAACATGTGCTCGATCCTGGCCATCGGCGCCTTCACCGACCGCAAGGACCTGGTGAACCGGGCCATCGACTACTTCAGGAACGGCGAGGGCAACGGGTCCATCAAGAACGCCGTTCCCGTCGTCTACCAGCGCGAGGGCCTCGCTCAGTGGCAGGAGGCCGGCCGCGACCAGGGGCACACCGTCATGGGCATCGGCCTCATGGCGACCTTCTGCGAGATGGCCTGGCACCAGGGCGTCGACTGCTACGGCTACGACAACAACCGGTTCCTCAAGGCCGCCGAGTACGTCGCCAAGTACAACCTCGGCTACGACGTCCCGTTCACGGAGTACGCGTGGCAGTCCGGCCCCAACACCAACGCCGCGCACGTCGGATGGGGCACGCAGACGGTCGTCAGCGCCGCCGGACGAGGCCACGTCCGGCCCGTGTGGGACCTCGTGCTCGGCCACTACGCCGGGCGCAAGGGCCTCTCGGCGCCCTGGACCCGGCGGATGGCCGCGAGCATCCGGGCCGACGGCGGGGGCGGGGACTACGGCAACGGCGGCGGCTTCGACCAGCTCGGCTTCACCACGCTGATGCACGCCGCCGGGTAGGTCGCCGACAGCCGGTGGGCCGGGCCGCGCGGTCCGGCCCACCGATGCCCGATACTTCTACGATGACGCGTGAACTCGCCCTGGACGGTCGCACGGCCGTCGTCACCGGCTCCGCCAGGGGTATCGGCGCCGCCACCGCGCTTCGGCTCGCGGAGGAGGGTGCCGGCGTCTTCCTCGTAGACCTCTCGCCCACCGTGCTCGACGTCCGGGACGAGCTGCGCGCCGCCGGGCACCGGGCCGCGGCGTCGGTCATGGACGTCTCCGACGAGTCCGCCTGGGCCGACGCCGTCGTCGCCTGCCGCGCCGAGGTCGGCCACCCCGCGATCCTGGTGAACAACGCGTACGCGACCAGCATCGCGTCGCTCGAGGACACACCGCTGTCCAGCTGGGAGCTTCAGCTGCGGGTCACCCTCACGGGCGCGTTCCTCGGCACGCGGGCACTGCTGCCCGACCTGACGGCGTCGCGGCATGGCTCGGTGGTCATGGTGTCGTCGGTGCACGCGCGCTTCGGGCTGCCGGGCCGCGCCGCGTACGCCTCGGCCAAGGCGGGGATGACCGGGCTGGCCCGCCAGCTCGCCGCCGAGTACGCGCCCGCCGTCCGGGTCAACAGCGTGCTGCCCGGCCCCGTGCTCACGCCGCACTGGGACGGCGTCGGCGAGGCGGAGCGGGCGAGCGCCGCCGCGGCGACGGCCCTCGGACGCCTGGGTGAGGCGTCCGAGGTCGCCGACGCGATCGCCTACCTCTGCTCGGACCGCGCGTCGTTCATCACGGGCGTCGAGCTCAATGTCGACGGCGGCTGGAGCATCACCAAGGACTCGGTGTGACGGAGGCCGGCCGCCTGCGGGAGTTGAGCTCGTCGAGCGCCGCCCGCAGGCGGTCCGGCGCGCCGGACGGCAGCCGCACCAGCTCGTCCTGAAGGGTGCGCTGGTCGGTCCACTCCTTGAGCGAGCGCAGGCTGGTGCCCGACTCCGGGCCGAGAGCGTCGAAGGCGTCCAGCACCGCCGCGTACGCCTCCGGGTCGTCGGCGATCTCGCCGAGCGTCGAGCCCAGCGTGACCGGCCGCGGCTCGGCCCGCACCCGGGGGTCGGGGACGGTCCACTCGTGCCGTCCGGAGCCCACCTCGGTCTCGTCGCCGGACGCCGCGCCGGGCAGCACCACCACCGCGGTGGTGTTCGGGGGCACCATCGCCCGCACCACGAGCCGCCCGTCCCGGGCCGCCCAGCCGGCCTCGGCGATCCCGTACGGGGTCTCGTGCCGGGTCGAGGCCCGGTCCAGGCCCGCGATCGGCACGGGCGCGATCCGCAGCCGCCGGTAACCGGGCGCGTCCGGGGCGAGCCCGGCCACGGTGCGGTGCAGCCAGTCCGCGACGGCGCCGAAGGCGTAGTGGTTGAACGACGTCATCTCGCCGGGGTTGATGCTCCCGTCGGGCAGCATGCTGTCCCACCGCTCCCAGACCGTGGTCGCGCCCATCGTCACGGCGTACAGCCAGGACGGCACGCCGGTCTGGAGCAGCAGGCGGGCGGCGACGTCGGCATGGCCCGTGACGGTGAGGGCGTCCTGGATGATCGGCGTACCCACGAACCCGGTGCCGATGCGGTAGCCCGCGCGGCGCACCAGCCAGGCGAGCCGGTCGCCCATCACCTGGCGCGTCGCCCCGTCCACGAGGTCGAACCGGATGGCCAGCGCGTAGGCGGTCTGCGCGTCGGAGACGACCCGCCCCGCCGGGGTCGTGTACTCCCGCACCCAGGCCTGCCGGGCCCGCTCGGCGAGGTCGCCGTACCGGCCGGCGGCCGCGTCGTCGCCCAGCTCCCGCGCCGCGGCGGTGACCAGCTGCAGCGAGCGCACCAGGTGGGCGCTCGCCACGATGTCCGGGTCCGCCTTCGCGCCCGCGGGGTCGTCCGGCGGCGCGTCCGGGTCGAGCCAGTCCCCGAACTGGAACATGCCCTCCCACAGCAGGCGGTCCCCTGCGATACCCAGCAGGACGTCGGCCCAGGCCCGCATGCTCGCGTACTGCTCCGCGAGCGCCCGCCGGTCGGCGAACCGTTCGAGCAGCGTCGAGGGCACGACGGTCGCCGCGTCGCCCCACGCGGCGGCCGGCGCCGACCCGAAGGACAGCACGAACGGCACCACGATGGGGCAGACGCCGCCGCGGTCGGCCTGCTCGACGGCGACGTCGCGCAGCCACGACGCGAGGAAGGCGTCGCTGTCGAAGAGGTAGCTCGCCGTCGGGCCGAAGACCTGGATGTCGCCCGTCCACCCGAGGCGCTCGTCGCGCTGCGGGCAGTCGGTCGGCAGGGAGACGAAGTTGCCGCGCATCCCCCAGACCACGTTCTCGTGCAGCCGGTTGACCCGCTCGTCCGAGCTGTCGAACCAGCCGGTGCGGCGCATGTCGCTGCTGACGACGACGACGGTGATCGCCGCCCTGGCCGTCTCCACGTCGAGCTCGCCGGGCCAGCCGTCCAGCTCCGCGTACCGGAACCCGTGGAAGGTGAACTCGGGCTCGAACACGTCCGCGCCGCCGGAGAGCACGAGGTGGTCGGTGGCCGCGGCGGCCCGCAGCGGGCGGACGCCGAGCTCCCCGTCCTCGAGCACCTCGGCGTGGCGGAGCGTGATGACCTGCCCCCGCTCCCCCATGACCTGCACCCGGAGCCGGCCGACGAGGTTCTGACCGAAGTCCAGCACGGTCCGGCCGGACGGCGTGGTGATGACCTCCCGCACGGGCAGCTCGTCGACCCGCCGCACGGGTTCGGCGATGGCGGGCTCGGGCACGACGTCGGACGCGTCCACCCGCACCGCCGGCCAGGCCGAGTCGTCGAACCCGGGCAGGCTCCAGCCGGGTACGGCACGGCCGGCGTCGATCCGCTCGCCCGCGTAGATGCCGCTGGTCACCACCGGTCCGGTCGCGGCCCCGCGCCAGTCCGGCCCGGTCGTCAGGACGCGGGTGGTCCCGTCGGCGAGCTCGACGTGCAGCTGCACCGCGGCGGCGGGCTGGTCGCCGTAGAACGTCCGGGCGGCACCGTGGAAGCCGTACTGCTCGGTCCACCACCCGCCGGCCAGGCGGACGCCGACGGCGTTGGCCCCGGACCGGAGCAGCGCGGTCACGTCGGTGGCCTCGTGCACGAGGCGGTGCTGGTAGGCCGTCCAGCCTGGTTTGAGCACGGCGTCGTCGACGTCCTGCCCGTTGATCTCCACCTGGTAGACGCCGTGGGCGGACGCGTAGAGGGTCGCGCGGGTCACCTCGCCGTCCAGGTCGAGCTCGGCGCGGAGCAGGCCGGGCGTGGCGGGCTCGGCCGGGTCGGTGAGCCCGACGAACGACGCCGCCCACTCGCCGTCGGCCAGGAAGGTGCTGCGCACCGTTACCGGCTCGCTCCACGGTGAGATCTCGCCGTCGGTGCCGGTGACGCGCACCTCCAGGGTGTGCCGGGCGTGCGGCGCCAGGGCGTCGAACGGCCAGGGCACGAACCGGGACTCGTCCGTGTCCAGGCGTCGCACCTGGTCACCGTCGAGCCGCACCTCGGCGCCGGCCTGCCACCAGCCGGGCACGGCGGACTCGACGGTCCAGCTCAGCCGCGGGGTGGGGTTGTCGGCGAAGGCGCCGTCGGTGCGGCGCTCGACGCGCACGCGGCTGACGGAGGTCGCGGCGCCGTCGGTGGGCAAAGGGGTGTTGTTCATCAATGAACCTCTCTCAGCCTTTGACCGCGCCGGACGTCATGCCGGCCACGATCTGGCGGTTGAAGAAGATGTACATGACCAGCGGCGGGACCGTGATCAGCAGGATGTCCATGAACAGCAGGTTGAACTGGCTGACCATCTGGCTCGTGAAGTTGTAGAGCGTGAGCTGGACGGTCGCGTTCTCGTCGCCGGGCAGGAAGTACAGCGGGTTGGTGAAGTCGTTGAACACGTTGACGGCCTGCACCACGACGATCGTGATGATCACGGGCCGCAGCAGCGGCAGGATGACGGTGAAGAACAGGCGCAGCGGTCCGGCGCCGTCGATGATCGCCGCCTCGTCGAGCTCCCGCGGGATCGTCGCGACGAACGCGCGGAACAGCAGGATGCAGAACGAGAGCCCGAACGTCGCCTCGATGAGGATCAGGCCGGGCATGGTCTTGAACAGCCCGATGCTCTGCAGCACCCACACGGTCGGGACCACGGCCGGCGGAACAATCAGCCCCGCCAGCACGAAGAAGTTCACCACCCCGTTGATCCGCGACTGCCGCCGCTGCAGGAGGTAGCCCACCATCGCCGCGAGGATCACCATGATCACGACGCTCACGACGGTGAGGACCGTGCTGTTGACGAAGGCCCGCACCACTATGCCGTCGCGCGTGGCGAGCACCTCGGTCAGGTTCTCGGCGAACGCCCAGGTGGTGGGCCAGGAGAACTCGAGGCGGGAGGCCTCCGACGCGTCCTTGGACGCCGTGAAGAAGATGAACACGAACGGCACGAGGAACACGACCACCGACACGAGGATGGCCACGATGCCGACGGCCCAGGAACCGTTGCGCCTCATAGCTCGACCGCCTTCCGGTTCAGCAGGATCGAGATCGGCACCATGATTCCCGTGACCACCAGGAACAGGATCACGTTGCCCGCGGTGGACAGCCCGTAGAAGCCGGCCTGGTACTGCTTGTAGATGACCGAGCCGATGACGTCGCTGGTGAACCCCGGCCCGCCGCCCGTGGTCGCCCAGATCAGGTCGAACGACCGCAGCCCGCCGATCAGGGACAGGATGATGACGGTCGCCGTTGCGGGCTGGACCAGGGGCAGCGTGATGGAGCGGAACTGCTGCCAGCGGCCCGCGCCGTCCACGCGTGCGGCCTCGAAGTACTCCTGCGGGATGGCGACGATGCCGGCGATGTAGATGAGCGTCGCGATGCCGAGCCCCTTCCAGACGTCGACGGCGGCGATCGTCAGGAGCGCCATGTTCGGGTCGGTGAACCACCCGGGGCCGTCGATCCCGAACGCGGCGAGCATCGTGTTGACCACGCCGTCGAACGGGTCGAGCAGGGCCGTGAAGGTGATGCCGACGCCGATCGTGGACACGAGCACCGGGAAGAACACCACCGACCGCAGGTAGCCGCGGCCGATGAGCTGCGACGTGAGCAGCACGGCGAGCGCCAGCCCGAGCACCACCTTGGCGCCCGACGTCACGAACCCGTAGACCAGCGTGTTGGTGAACCCGCGCGAGAGCTGCGGCTCCGAGAAGAACTGGACGTAGTTCTCCAGGCCGATGAACTCGACGTCGAACAGCGTCCAGCGCGTGAGGCTGAAGTAGAACGACGCGAACGTGGGGATCGCGAAGAAGATCAGGTAGAGCACGCCGGCCGGCAGGTAGAACCACGACGGGTAGGTGGCGCGCTGGGTCAGGGAGGTGCGGGCCGCCGTCCGGCGGCGTCTGGCGGCCCGCACCTCGGTTGCGGCTGACATCACCAGCCCTCGAGGCCCAGCTGCTTGGCCTGCTTCTCGACGTCCTGGTCGTAGAAGGCGGCGGCGTCCTCGGCGCTGCGGATCTGGGAGCCCACCTCGACGGTCGCCTGCTCCAGGTTCGGCCCCTTGACGGGCGAGATGAACTCCAGGGCGTTGGCGGTCTTGCCGGCGTCGAAGTAGGCCTGGATGTCGTCGAGCAGCGGCGGCGCCGAGTCCAGCACCTCGCACGTGCCCGCGTACGGTCCGGCGGGCGGGAGCAGCTCGTTCTGGATGTCGCACCCGGCTTCGCTGTTGACGAACGCGACGAACTCCTTGGCCGCCTCGAGCTCGGCGCCCTCGGTCGACTTGGGGATGTAGACCGCGTTCGGCTGCCAGATCGTCGCCTGGGTGTTCTCCGCGTCCGTGGCGGGGAGCGCGAAGAAGCCGATGTCGTCCACGGCGTCGGGCGTGTTCTGCAGGATCGTCTGGATCACGTTCGACAGCATCGGGTAGTGGACGCCCTCACCCTCGGCGACCATCCGGGCGCCGTCCGGGAACGTCGCGGACGGGAAGTCCTCGTTGAAGAAGCCCGCCTCGGCCACCTCCTGCTGGTGCTGGAACCCCAGGAGCGCGGGTTCGTCGGCGTAGAACCGCTGGTGCGCCGTGTACTGCTCGGCCCATTCGGGGTCGACGGCGGTCACGTTGGCGAAGTCGCCCAGCACGAAGAGCTGGCTCGTCCACGTCTCGCCGTAGGTCTGGATGACCGGCGCGACGCCGTCACCCTCCGCCGCGATCCTCTCGTTGTTCGCCATGAAGTCGTCCCAGGTCTCCGGGACCGTGAGCCCGAGCTCCTCGTAGAGCGGCTTGTTGTAGACGATGCCGCCGGCGAAGGACGCGCCCAGCGGTGCGCCGTAGGTCCCGTTGTCGGTGCTCACGACGGGGACGAACTCCTCGGTGAGCGAGCCGACCCACTCCTCGTCGCTCAGGTTCACCAGCGTCGAGTCCGGGTTGAGCGCCTGCAGCAGGGAGCCGGAGTTGTAGAAGAAGACGTCGGCCATCTCCCCCGTGGACAGCCGGGTCTTGATCAGGTTGTCACCCTCGGCGCCGCCCGGCCGGATCTCGACCGAGACCGAGACGTCGGGGTGCTCGGCCTCGAAGGCCTCGACCAGGGCGTCGGCGACCTCGGGGTTCGGCGCGTCGTTGGTCGTGAGAAAGGTGATCTCGGTGGTGCCGGTGTCTCCACCGGACGACGAGCAGCCGGCGAGGACGAGCAGCGGGACCGCTGCCGCGGCGACCACCACACGATGACGAGTGCTGCGTGCACGAAATGCGTGGGACATCTCTCTACCTCCTTGTAGAGCGAAAGGATCGTAGAGCGATCTACACTCCGTCGAATGAATCCTTTCAGCGGGACCACGCTAGCGAGGGCCCTGTAGGGTGTCAACCGATCTACAGAATCGGGAACAGAGTCGTGACCTCAGCAGAACCCAGGCGGGACGACGCCCGGTCGCCGGCTCCGACGCCGCCGCCGAGCGCCGATCCCGGCCCCCGGCCCTCGACGATCCAGGACGTCGCCCGCGAGGCCGGCGTCTCGCGCGCGGCCGTGTCCAAGGTGATCCGCAACGCGTACGGCGTCAGCGACCGGATGCGCACCCAGGTCGAGGCCGCGATCGAGCGCCTCCAGTACCGGCCCCGGGTGGCCGCCCGGGCGATGCGGGGGGCGAGCTTCACGCTCGGGTTCGAGATCCCCCAGGTGGGCAATGACTTCCTGACGATGATCGTCGACGGCGCGACGGAGGTGCTCGCCGGCACCCCGTACCAGATGATCATCGCCCCGCTCGGCCGGGACCAGAAGAGCGACATGGCGATAAACAGCCTCGCGGACCGCCAGGTCGACGGCATCGTGGCCATCTCGCCGCGCGTCGACCCCGCCTGGCTCGAACGGATCGCCGAGCACACTCCCCTGGTGATGATCGGCAGGCACGACAGGTCGGACCGCTACGACACGATCACCGGCGACGACCGGTCCGGCGCCGAGCAGGTCATGTCGCACCTCATCGAGCTCGGCCACCGGCGGATCACCCACCTGACCATCCACCCGTCCCGGCCGGAGCCGCCCTGGGCGGGCCAGGCCGGCGACGAGCCGCACGTCATCCGTAACGCCGTCTACCGCGAGCACATGCAGGCGCTCGGCGTCGAGCCGTCGGTGATCCACACGCTGTTCGACGGTTCGGAGGCCCACGCGGCGACCCGCGCGCTCCTCGACTCCCCCGACCGCCCGACGGCGATCTTCGCGGGCAACGACACCCTCGCGATCGGCGTGCTGAGCGCCGTCGCGGAGGCCGGTCTCGACGCGAGCGACGTGTCGGTGGTGGGCTACGACGACGTCCCGATCGCCCGGCACCCGCTCGTCTCGCTAACCAGCGTCGACCAGAGCGGCATCGTCATGGGGCGCGAGGCGGTACGGCTCCTGCTCGAACGGCTGGCGGGCCGGACCGAGGCCGTGCAGTCCCAGATCGCCGCCGAGCTCCGCGAGCGCCGGTCGAGCGCGGCGCCGCGCCGACCCTGAGCGGTGAGGCGGCGTTCGCGTCCGACGACGGCCGGCGGACTTACGCTGAGACGAGGGCCATCGACGGGAGGTGCCGGCACATGCGGCTCTGGTCACCGGATCCGGTCCTGCTCGACCGCCAGGGCCGGGCCTCGTGAGATCCACCCCGCACGTCGCGTCATCGCCCGACCCGCACTTGCGCGTGCCGCGCTGGCTCCGCGTGACCGTGCCGGCCGTGCTCATCCTCGCCTGGCTCGTGGGTGCGGCGATCGGCGGCCCGTACTTCGGCCGCGTCGACGAGGTCTCGTCCAACGACCGCACCGCGTACCTGCCCGCCACCGCCGAGGCGACCGAGGTACAGGGGCGGCTCTCCGGCTTTACCGAGGGTGACGCGTTGCCCGCCATCATCGTCTTCGTCGCGCCGGGCGGTTCCGCGGACGGGCTCACCGGCGACGACCTCGCCGCCGTCGACGAGCGGCTGAAGGTGGTCGCCGGCCTGGACGCCGTGGACGGCGCCGTCTCCCCGGCCATCCCCTCCGACGACGGCGCCGCCGCGCAGGCCTTCGTGCCGCTGTCCGGCTCCGCCGACCTCGGCGAGGCAACGGGCGAGCTGCGCGAGACACTGAGCACCGGCCTGCCCGACGGCGTCGAGGTGTACATCACGGGCCCCGCGGGCTTCTCCGGCGACCTGGTGTCGGCGTTCGCCGGCATCGACGGCATCCTGCTCGGCGTCGCCCTCGCGGCGGTGCTGGTGATCCTCATCGTCGTCTACCGTTCGCTGCTGCTGCCGCTGGCCGTGCTCGCGACCAGCATGTTCGCGCTGTGCCTTGCGTTGCTGACGGTCTGGCACCTCGCGCGGTCGGGGGTGCTGCTGCTCAGCGGACAGACCCAGGGCATCCTCTTCATCCTCGTCATCGGAGCGGCGACCGACTACGCCCTCCTGTACGTCGCGCGCTTCCGTGAGGAGCTGGCGCACACCCCTGACCGGTGGACCGCCACCCGGCGTGCCCTGCTCGGCTCGTTCGAGCCGATCCTCGCGTCGGGCGGCACCGTCATCGCGGGCCTGCTCTGCCTCCTACTGAGCGAGCTGCGCTCCAACAGCGCCCTCGGCCCGGTTGCCGCCGTCGGGATCGTGTTCGCGATGCTCGCGGCGCTCACCCTGCTTCCCGCGCTGCTGCTCGCGCTCGGCCGAGCGGCGTTCTGGCCTCGCCGCCCGGCGTACGACCCCGCCGCGGCGCGGGCCGGCACCCCGGACCGCGGGCTGTGGGGGCGAGTCTCCCGCGGCATCCGCACCCGGCCCCGGACCATCTGGATCACGACGGCGGTGGCCCTCGCCCTCGGCGCCGCGGGGATCACACAGCTTCAGGCCTCCGGCGTACCGCAGTCAGAGCTTGTCCTCGGCTCCTCCGAGGCACGCACCGGGCAGGAGCGGCTCGCAGAGCACTTCCCCGCCGGTTCCGGGAGCCCGGTCTACGTCGTCGCGCCGCAGGGCGAGCTGCAGCGGGCAGCCGACGTCCTGCTGCGGGAGGACGGCATAGCACAGGTGGCCGTCACCGCGGACACCCCCAGCGGGACCGCTCCGGTGACCGCCGACGGCATCGAGGCGGCCGGCCGGCCGGGTGGCGTGGCGGGTGGACCCGTGGAGGCGGCCGCGCCCGAGCCGGTGGTCTCCGACGGCGCAGTGCTGCTCCAGGGCACGCTCGGCGATGCCGCGGACTCGGCGGCCGCCGAACAGACCGTCCGCGACCTGCGCACCGCCTACGCCGACGCGGTGCCCGAGGCGCTCGTAGGCGGCGAGTCCGCCACCGACCTCGACACGAACGACGCGTCGATCCGGGACCGTGCCCTCATCGTGCCGCTCGTGCTCGTCGTCATCCTCCTGATCCTCATGCCGCTGCTGCGCGCCGTGCTCGCACCCGTGCTGCTGGTCCTCACCACCGTGCTGTCCTTCGGGACCGCCATGGGCGTGGCCGCTCTGGTGTTCAACGCTGTCGGGTTCCCCGGTGCGGACCCGGCGGTGCCGTTGTTCGGCTTCGTGTTCCTCGTCGCGCTCGGGATCGACTACAACATCTTCCTCATGACCCGCGTCCGCGAGGAGTCGCTCGCGCACGGCACGCGGGAGGGTGTGCTGCGCGGGCTGAGACTGACCGGTGGCATCATCACGTCGGCAGGCCTCGTGCTCGCCGCGACCTTCACTGCGCTCGCGGTCATCCCCGTGCTCTTCCTCGCGCAGCTCGCCTTCATCGTCGCCTTCGGCGTGCTGCTCGACACGTTCGCCGTCCGGTCGCTGCTGGTCCCCGCCCTGTCCTACGACGTCGGCCGGGCAATCTGGTGGCCCTCGAGGCTGGCCGGGCCCCCGGCGGCCGGGAACCCATAGCCGATCGCGATCCGGGGGTTGACGCCCGTTCCTAACGCGCGTAAGTTCCTCTCCTAACGCGCGTTAGTACGAAGGAGCGTCAATGTCGACGAGCGATGCCACACGCCGCCGCCCCCGTAGCGAGGGGGGCGGGCGTCCGCGACGCGGCGCCACGATGGGCGACATCGCGGAGCGGGTCGGCGTCTCCCGCACGACGGTCTCGTTCGTGCTCAACGACCGGGCCGACGCCGGGATCCCCGACGAGACGCGTCGCCGCGTGATCGACGCGGCCGCCGAGCTGGGCTACCGCCCGAACGCTGGGGCCCGCGCGCTCGCGGCGCGCCGGAGCGACTGGTACGGGATCGTGACGGAGATCGTCACCGCGCCGTTCGCGGTCGACGTGATCAAGGGCGCTCAGGACCGCGCTCTCGAGCAGGGCAAGTTCCTGCTGATCACCTCGAGCGAGCCGGAGGTGGCCACCGAGGCCGCCGGGATCGAGAAGCTGCTCGAGCAGCGCGTCGAGGGGATCCTCTACGCCGCCACCTGGCACCGGGCCGTCCGCGTGCCGGACGTCGTCCGCGAGGTACCGGCCGTGCTCGTCAACTGCTTCGACGCCGAGGGCAGCCTCCCCGCCGTCGTCCCGGACGAGGTGGGCGGGGGCCGGCGCGCCACACAGCGGCTGCTCGACGCCGGGCACACCCGCATCGGGTTCATCACGCTCGACCCGACGATCCCCGCGAGCGTGGGCCGCCGGCAGGGCTACGAGGAGGCGCTCGGCGCAGCCGGCGTCCCGGTGGACCCGTCGCTCGTGGTCGCGGGCGATGCCACCGCCGACGGCGGGTACGCGTCCGCCTGCGAGCTCCTGGATCGCGCGGACCGCCCGACGGCGATCTTCTGCGGCAACGACCGGATGGCCATGGGGGCCTACGACGCCATCAAGGAGCGTGGCCTCGCGATCCCTCACGACGTCGCCGTCGTGGGGTTCGACAACCAGGAGCTCATCGCCGCGTACCTGCGTCCGCGGCTCACCACCATCGCCCTTCCCTTCCAGGAGATGGGCGCTCGCGGCGTCGACATGCTCGCCGCGCTCACAACGGGTCAGTCGATCGGCACGGAGACCGTGACGATCGACTGCCCGCTGCTCGAACGGTCGTCGGTCTGACGCCAATCAACCCCGGCGACCACAACACCCACCCTTCGCCTTCAGCGATGAAGAGAGGAATGCGATACCGATGATTACACGTTTTCGCCCGGTTCGGCGCGCAGCGCGCGTGGTCGCGCTGGCGCTCGCCGGCGCCCTTGCCCTCGCGGCATGCGGGACGGGCGGCTCCGGCGGTGGCACCAACGAGGGTGCCTCCGCTGTGCCACTGATCGTGCCGCGCGAGGACATGGGGACCTTCGTGCGCAACTTCAACCCGTTCTCGCCGACCGTCGCCCCCATGACCCAGCAGGCCGTCTACGAGCCGATGTTCGTCTACAACCCGGCGGACGGCAGCACGACGCCGTGGCTCGCGACCGAGTGGCGCACGTCCGACGACGGGAAGGAGCTGACCTTCTCGCTGCGTGACGGCGTCCAGTGGTCCGACGGCGAGCCGCTGGTGGCCCAGGACGTCGTCACGACGTTCGAGCTGCAGAAGAAGCTTCTCGGCGGGCTGGACTACCTCGAGAAGGCCGAGGCGGTCGACGACGCAACCGTGGTCTTCCACCTCAACCGCGTCAGCTCGCCGGCCCTCTACGAGATCGGTCAGCAGATCATCATCCCGGACCACGTGTGGTCCGAGGTGGACGATCCGGCCAAGGACGCGAACGAGACCCCGGTCGGCACCGGGCCGTACACGGAGGTGCTCAGCTTCGAGAACCAGTCGTTCGACCTCGGGCCGAACCCGAGCTACTGGCAGCCCGAGAAGCAGAAGATCCCGTCGATCCGCATGCTCGCGTTCGCGGGCAACGACGGCGCGAACCTGGCCGCCGCCAACGGCGAGGTGGACTGGGCGCCGCAGTTCATCCCCAACATCGAGCAGGCGTTCGTCGCGCGGGACCCGGAGCACAACCACTACTGGTTCCCGCCGACCGGCTCGATGATCAACTGGCAGCTCAACACGACGAAGGCGCCGTACGACGACGTCGACGTCCGCAAGGCGCTCAGCATGGCGATCGATCGCGAGCAGATCGTCAACGTCGCGATGCAGGGTTACACCCACCCCGCGGACTGCACCGGTCTGTCCGGCGGCTACGACACGTGGCGCGACCAGTCCCTGGCCGACTCCTGCGAGTGGACGCAGCGTGACGTGGAGGCCGCCAACGCGTTGCTCGACGAGGCCGGCTACCCGCGCGGCGGGGACGGGAACCGCACGCTCAAGGACGGTTCTCCCTTCACCGTCACGATCTCGGTGGGCTCCACGTCGTCCGACTGGCTGTCGGTCGCCGAGATCATCTCGCAGAACCTGGCCGAGATCGGTGTCGAGGCCACCGTCGACTCGCCCGACTGGTCAGCCGTGGTGGCGGGCTACGAGGAGGGCTCCTTCGACAGCGGCATCGTGTGGAGCAACAACGCCCCGACGCCGTACCAGTTCTACCGCGGCACGATGTCGACCGAGACGGTCAAGCCCGTGGGCGAGCAGACGCTGGAGAACTACCACCGGTTCGGCGACGAGCAGGCGGACGCCCTGCTGACGGAGCTCGCCGCGACGACGGACCAGGACGCCCAGCGCACGATCGTCAACGAGCTCCAGGCCGAGTTCGACGCCGAGGCCCCGGTGATCCCCCTGTTCCCGGGCCCGGAGTGGGGCGCATACACCGACGCCCGGTTCACGGGCTGGCCGTCCGAGGACGACCCGTACGCCACGCTCAGCACGCGCGCTCCGACCACGGTGCTGGTGCTCACGACCCTCGAGCCCGCGCAGGGCTGACCGACGCCCGGCCGGCGTGACTCGCGCCGGCCGGGCGCCACACCATCACACCTCCCGCACCGCACCGAAAACGGAGGACGCCGTGCACTTCGTCCTGCGGCGACTGGGCTTCTACCTGCTCGCCTTCTGGGTGTCCATCACCCTCAACTTCCTTCTTCCGCGCTTCATGCCGGGCGACCCCGTCTCGCGGATGTTCGCCCGCTCCCAGAGCCGGATGACCCCCGAGCAGATCCTGCAGCTGCGCCAGCTCTTCGGGGTCGACGACCGCCCGCTCTGGCAGCAGTACCTCGACTACCTGGGCAACGTGTTCACGGGGGAGATGGGAGTCTCGATCTCCCGCTTCCCGACACCCGTCGTCGAGGTCATTGCCGGGCAGATCGGCTGGACCCTCCTCCTGGGCGGGACGGCGCTGCTGATCGCCGTCGTCGTCGGCAACCTCCTGGGCATCCTCGCCGCGTGGCGACGCGGCGGGTTCCTCGACTCGATGCTGCCGCCGGTCCTCGTCTTCGTCGGCTCGTTCCCGTACTTCTGGCTCGCGATGGGCGCGCTCTACCTGTTCGGGGTCTCGTTCGGGTGGTTCCCGCTGCGCCACGCGTTCAGCGCCGGCAGCTCCCCGGCCTGGACCGGCGAGTTCGTGAGCGACGTCGCCCTGCACCTCGTCCTGCCCGCCGTCACGATCGTCGTCGTCTCGATCGGCGGCTGGATGCTCGCGATGCGGAACACGATGATCGCCACGAACGCCGAGGACTACATAGTCATGGCCGAGGCGAAGGGCCTGCGCCCGGGCCGCATCATGTTCCGCTACGCGGCGCGCAACGCCATGCTCCCGGCCGTGACGTCCTTCGGGATGTCCCTCGGCTTCGTGGTCGGTGGAGCGCTGCTGACCGAGGTCGTGTTCGCCTACCCCGGCGTCGGCTACCAGCTCCTCGCCGCCGTGCAGGGACTCGACTACCCGCTCATGCAGGGCATCTTCCTCACGATCACGGCGGCCGTGCTGATCGTGAACTTCCTCGTCGACATCGTCTATGTCCGTCTCGACCCGCGCGTGCGGGTCTCCTGACGGAGCCAAGGAGACCGAGACCGTGTCCGTCACAGAATCCACGTCAGCATCCCTCGGCGCCCCCTCGGGAGTCGGCTCACGTCCCACCCCGAACGCGCGCCCCGACCTGGCATCCGACGCGTCGCCCCCGCCAGGGCCCGCCGGTCGGCCCGCTCCTCGTCGCGGGCTGCTGCGCAGCCTGTTCCGGAACCGTAAGGCGACCGTCGGCGTCGGGATCCTGCTGCTCTTCGGCGCGCTCGCACTCCTCGCGCCCCTCCTGGCCCCCGGGGACCCCATGGTCATCACCGACGCCGGTTCCCAGGCGCCGTCCGCCGAGCACCTGCTCGGAACTACGGCCAAGGGTCAGGACGTCCTCGCCCTCACCCTCTGGGGCGCCCGGTCGTCGCTCGCGGTCGGGCTTCTCGTCGGCCTCGCCGCGACCCTGGTGGGCGTGACGGTCGGGCTCGCCGCCGCCTACTTCGGCAAGGTCACCGACGACTTCCTGTCCCTCGTGACCAACGTCTTCCTGCTCCTGCCGGGGCTGCCGCTGCTCGTCGTCCTGGCGGCCTTCCTGCCGCCGGGCACCGGGACCGTGATCGTCGTCCTCATCGTCACCGGATGGGCCGGGGCGGCGCGCGTGCTGCGGTCGCTGGCGCTGTCCATCCGGGCGAAGGACTTCGTCGCCGCGGCGACCGTCACCGGCGAAGGCCCGGGCTGGATCATGTTCCGCGAGATCCTGCCCAACATGGCGTCCATCGTCATGAGCACGTTCCTGGGCGTGGTGATCTTCGGCATCGGCAGCCAGGCCGGGCTCGAGTTCCTGGGCCTCGGCGACATCTCGGTCGTCTCGTGGGGCACCAACCTGTACTGGGCCAGCAACGACGGCGCGCTCATGGTCGGTGCCTGGTGGGCCTTCCTGCCCTCGGGTCTGTGCATCGCGCTCGTCGCCTTCGCGCTCGCGCTCCTCAACTACGCGGTCGACGAGGTGACGAACCCGCGGCTGCGCGTGCCCCGGCGTCGGCGCGCCGGGGTGCGCGCGCCCGGCGGCGGGACGGCCGTGTCCGGTGCCGCGGAAGCCGTCACGGGCCCCGCAGGCGCGAACGGGCACGGCGCGGCCCCCGTGCTCGAGGTGCGCGACCTCACCGTCGAGTACCGGAGCGAGAACCGCACGGTCGTCGGTGCCGACCGCGTCTCGTTCACCATCGGCGAGGGTGAGGTCTTCGGCCTCGCGGGCGAGTCCGGCTGCGGGAAGTCGACGGTCGCCCATGCGATCATGCGCCTGCTGCGCGAGCCGGCCGTCATCACCGGGGGGAGCGTGCGGTTCTGCGGGCGCGACGTGCTCGCGATGCCGGACGACGAGCTGCGCAGCCACCGCTGGCGCGACGTCGCGATGGTGTTCCAGTCCGCCATGAACTCGCTCAACCCGGTCATGACCATCGGCGACCAGATCGTCGACGTCTTCACCACGCACGAACGTGTCTCGCGCACCGAGGCGCGGCGGCGCGCCGGTGACCTGCTGGAGCTCGTCAAGATCGAACGTTCGCGCCTGCGCGCCTACCCGCACCAGCTCTCCGGTGGTATGCGACAGCGCGTCGTGATCGCGATGGCCGTGGCGCTGCGCCCGCGGCTGCTCATCATGGACGAGCCCACCACGGCGCTCGACGTCGTCGTCCAGCAGGAGATCATGTCGCAGATCGCGGACCTGCGCCGGGAGCTCGGCTTCGCCGTGCTGTTCATCACGCACGACATGTCGCTCATGATCGAGCTCTCCGACCGGATGGCCGTGATGTACGGCGGACGGTTCGTCGAGTCCGCACCCGCCGCGACGATCCTCGCGGAACCGCGGCACCCGTACACGCGCGCTCTGATGAACGCGTTCCCGCCGTTGACCGGGCCCCGCACCGAGCTCAGGGGTCTAGCCGAGGGCGTGCGGTTCACCGGCATCGGCGACCTCGTCGAGGTGGCCGGAGGCCACTGGGTGGCGCCGCACGACGAACCCCACGACCAGGAGGTCCCAGCATGAGTGCCACGACCGACCACGCACCCGGCCGGGCCGGCATCGCCGACCCCGCCACGCCGGTGGTGCAGATCCGCGGGCTGGTCAAGGACTTCCCGGTCGGCGGACTCCTCTCGAGTGCCACGTTCCGGGCGCTCGGCGGTATCGACCTCGACGTCCGGCGGGGCGAGATCATGGCCCTCGTCGGCGAGTCCGGCAGCGGCAAGTCCACGATCGCGCGTTGCCTGGCGCGCCTCGAGCAGCCGACGTCGGGCACGCTCCTGGTCGACGGCGTCGACGTGCTGAAGACCGAGCCGCGGCGCGCTTCTCGCGCGTACCGGGCCAAGGTGCAGATGGTCTTCCAGGACCCGTTCGGTTCCCTGAACCCCGCGCACCGCGTCGAGCACTTCCTCACGCGGGCGCTCCGGCTGCACCGCCGCACGGCCTCGGACGCCGCACTCAGGAGCCGGCTCGCCGAGCTCATGGACACCGTCGACCTCGACCGGGCAATGCTCGACGCGTATCCCCACGAGCTCTCCGGCGGCCAACGTCAGCGCGTCGCGATCGCCCGCGCGCTCGCCGTCGAGCCGGAGGTCATCCTCGCGGACGAGCCCACGTCCATGCTCGACGTGTCGGTGCGCATCGGGATCCTCAACCTGATGCGGCGCCTGCGCGACGAGCGGGGCATCTCCGTGCTCTACATCACCCATGACCTCGCGGCGGCACGGTACGTCGCGGACCGGACCACCGTGATGTTCGCCGGCGAGGTGGTGGAGGCGGGCGAGTCGACGGCCCTCATGGCCGATCCCGCCCACCCCTACACCCGGCTGCTGCTGTCGGCCGTCCCGGACCCGCGCCGCGCGGGAACGTTCGACCCGGTCGAGCGGGCCGCGCTGCGTGCGCAGGTGCTCGGCGCCACGACGTGCCCCTACGGGGCCGACGAGCAGTGCCGGGACGACGCGCCGGTACAGCATGTCGTCGCACCCGGCTGGACCGTGCGTTGCCACCGCTTTCGCCCGCAGGCCGAGGTGGCCCGCCGGGCTCTCGACGTGGCCGGAACGGCCTCCGCCTGAACACCGCCCGCCCCGGACAAGGAAAGAGCTGCATGAACGAGCTGACCGTCGGCACCGCACGACGCGCCGACGACGGGATGGTCGAGCGCGCCGAGGCCGACCCGCATCGACCCCGCTTCCACTTCGTCTCGCCGGCCGGATGGCTCAACGACCCGAACGGTCTGAGCCAGTGGGACGGGACGTTCCACCTCTTCTACCAGTACAACCCCTACTCACCCGTCCACGACCGCATCCACTGGGGGCACGCCACCAGCACCGACCTGGTCCACTGGACGGACGAACCGGTCGCGCTCGTCCCCGGCGAGACCGGACCCGACGCCGAAGGATGCTGGTCCGGCGTTCTCGTCGACGACGGCGGGACCCCGACTGTCGTGTACTCGGGGCGGCACGCCGGGCGCGAGCTGCCGTGCGTGGCGGTCGGCTCCGCCGACCTGCGCACCTGGACACCGGTCAAGGAGAACCCGGTCATCGCCGCCACTCCCCCGGATGTGGACGTCACCGCATACCGCGACCACTGCGTCTGGCGGGAGGACGGCCGGTGGCGCCAGCTCGTGGGATCGGGCATCCGGGGCCGGGGCGGCGCCGCGTTCCTGTACGAGTCCGCCGACCTGCGCTCCTGGACGTACGTCGGCCCGCTCGTGGTCGGCGACGCGTCGATCGGCGCGCTGGGGGACCCGGACTGGACCGGGACGATGTGGGAGTGCGTCGACCTGTTCCGGCTCCCTGGCCAGGACGCGACCACGGACGTCCTCGTCTTCTCCGCGTGGGACGAGGGGGTCACCCACCACCCGCTGTACTGGATCGGCGCCTACGCGGGCGACGCCTTCACGCCGCACCGCCTCGGTCGACTCGACTACGGCGGCCGATACTTCTACGCTCCGCAGTCCTTCCAGGACGCTCAGGGCCGGCGCCTGATGTTCGGGTGGCTGCAGGAGGGCAGGCCGGACGCCGCGGCGCTGCTCGCCGGATGGTCGGGCGTCATGTCGCTGCCTCGGCAGGTGACCCTGTCGCCCGACGGGGCACTGGCCCAGGAGCCCGCTCCCGAGGTCAGCCTGCTGCGGCGCGAAGGCATCAGCACCGCCCCGGGCCTGCTGGGCGGCGGCGAGCGCCGGGCCGTCGAGATCTCGGGGGATCAGCTCGACCTCGAGATCGATGTCGTCCTGGCGCCGGGTTGCAGCCTCGAGCTGGACGTCCGGGCCGCCGGACAGGTCGACGACCCTGCCGGGGAGCGCACGCGCCTCGTGCTCGAGCGCGAGCAAGGCGGCGCGGTCATGCTGCGCCTGGACCGCTCGCGGACCAGCCTGGACCCCGCCGTCGACGCGACGCCCCGGTCGGGCGAGATCCCGGCCGGGCCCGACGGCGCGGTGCGGCTGCGGGTGATCGTCGACCACTCGGCCCTGGAGGTCTTCGCGAACGGCCGGCCGCTCACCGCGCGGGTCTATCCGACCCGGCTCGACGCCACCGGCGTCGAGCTCGCCGCTCCCTCCGGTGCGGTCACCGTGACCCGCCTCGACGGCTGGCACATGGCCGACGCCTGGGACGACCGGACCCGGGAGCTCTGGCCGACGCCCTGACCACGCCCGCTTCAACACGACGCAGCGCACGCAATCGCGACAGAGAGGTCGACCCCTATGAACACCATCCAGCCAACCCGCCGAGCCCTGATCCTTGGTGCGGCCAGCGGCCTCGCCGCCGGCGCCGCGGGTGGCGCGCTCGGGCCTACCGGTGCGGCGGCCCACGCCTCCGCGAGCCCTGCACCCGACAAGCGCAGAGGAGACCGGCGCGTGCACCAGACCTATCGTCCCGCCTACCACCTGAGCGTCCCGGACAACTGGAAGAACGACCCGCAGCGCCCCGTCTACCTCGACGGCGAGTACCTCTACTACTACCTGTACAACGCCGACTACCTCGCCGGCGGCCCTGGCACGGCCTGGCGGCTCACCACGACCCGTGACCATGTCTCGTTCGCCGACCAGGGTGTCGCCATCCCGAAGAACACCAATCCGAACGGTGACTGCTGGTCCGGATGCCTCGTCGTCGATCACGCGAACACGGCGGGGTACGGGGCCGGCGCCGTCATCGCGCTCGTCACGCAGGCGCCCGCCGGCAAGCAGGCGCAGTACCTGTGGTACTCGACCGACCGCGGTCGTACGTTCCAGGCCGGTGGCACCGACCCGGTGCTGCCGAACCCTGGCGAGCACGACTTCCGGGACCCCAAGGTCATCTGGGACGACGCGCGGTCGCGCTGGTTCATGGCGAACGCCGAGGGGCACCGGATCGGGTTCTACGCGTCGGACGACCTGCACCGCTGGGAGAGGGTCGGTGAGTTCGTGCGGGACGACATCGGGCTGCTCGAGTGCCCCGACATCTTCCCGATGCGAGCCGGCGACGGCTCGGACCACTGGATCCTGGGAACCAGCGCCAACGGCAAGGGACGCGGGCTTCCGGCGACGTACGCCTACTGGACCGGTGGCTTCGACGGGGCCGGCTTCGTCCCGGACGAGGCGGAACCGCAGTGGCTCGACTGGGGGTACGACTTCTACGGCGCCGTGACCTACCCGCACCACCGAGCGGACGGGACCGAGGACTCCGCCATCCGTCACGCGCTCGGGTGGGCGAACTTCTGGGACTACCCCCACAACGCACCCAGCATGGCGACCGACGGCTACAACGGCGACGACATGATCGTGCGGGACGTGCGACTCGAGCGTGGCGACGACGGGACCTACTACCTCGCATCGCAGCCGACGGCGGCGCTCTCCGACCACGTCACCCGCACCCACCGGCTGGGCGACGTCAGTGTCGACGGCACGCGCGATCTCGACGTGACCGCGAGAGCGTACGAGATCTCGTGCGACCTCGTGTGGGACCCCGCGAACCGGCCCGGCAACATCGGGTTCGAGCTCTGCCGGGCGCCCGGCGGTGGGCGGCACGTCGCGGCGGGCGCCTACCTCGACGGCGGGTTCGTCTTCGTCAACCGGCGCCCGACCTTCAACCCGGCCGGGGGCGAGTCCCAGACACCTGTCGACCGGACGGCCGGACGCCTTCGCTTCCGAGCCCTGGTCGACCACGCCAGCGTCGAGGTCTTCGTGGGTGACGGCCGGATCGTGCACTCGCACAGGGTCTTCCCGCTGGCCGGCGACAACCACATCCGACTCTTCTCCTCTGGCGGGGTGGCGACGTTCGAGGACCTGACGGTGCGGGAGCTCGAGGTGAGCTGACCCGCCGCAGGGCACCTCAAGAGTTCTCGACGTGCCCTGCGGAGCGTCACACGTCCGGCCCCGTCGAACCTCCGTAGGTGGCGATCTTGTACTCCGTGGCCGCCAGCGAGAGGGTCAGCTCCCGGATCCGGCGCCGGATCGTGTCGCGGTGCTCGAGCAGGATGTCGAGCCGCTCGGGCTCGGTCTGCTTCCCGGCGTCGACCAGCGAGACGTAGTGCTGCAGGTCCCGCATCGGCATGCCGGACAGCCGCATCCGGGTGAGGAAGACCAGGCGCCGCACCGCCTCGGCGTCGTACACCCGATGGCCGACGGCGTCGCGGGACACCGCGACCAGGCCGGACCGCTCGTAGTAGCGCAGCGTGTGGGGCGAGACGTCGAGGTGGGCGGCGGCCTCGGCGATCGTCATGGGCTCGGGCGTCCCGGTCAGGTCCGCGAGGGCGTGGATCACCTCGACCGACGGCGCGCCGTCCTCCCCCAGCGCCGCCAGCGCCCGCGACATCAGATCGTCCGTGGCCATGGTCTCCAGCCTAGAAGGCCCGGACGGCCGGGGGCACGCCCGGGAAGTCCGCCGACTCGCTCACCCGGGCCCACTTGTCGACGTCGTCGAGCGCGCGGACGTAGGCACGCTTGAGATTGCGGACGGACTCGGCCCCGAGCGGCAGCCGCAGCGGTGCGTCGAACGCGTCGAGCACCTCGCGGATCACGGAGGCGCCGCGCTCCGGGTCGCCCTCCTGGATGCCGTCGGCCTCCGCCATGTTCGCGCGCACCGCGCCGGTCACCGCGTCGTAGGACGGGTCCTGCGCCGCTGTGTTGAGGACCTCGGACGCGTTGAACTCGGTGCGGAACCGGCTGGGTTCCACGATCATCACCCTGATCCCGAACGGGGCGACCTCGCCGGCGAGGGCCTCGGACCAGCCCTCCAGCGCGAACTTGCCTGCGGAGTAGCTGCCGACCGCCGGGAACGACATGCGCCCGCCCTGGCTGCTCATCTGCACGATCGCGCCCGAACCGCGTTCCCGCATGTGCGGGAGGACCGCGCGCACGTAGGCGGCAGGACCGAACAGGTGCTGGTCGAGCATGTCCCGCAGCTCGCCGTCGCTGACCTCCTCCGCCGCCCCGACCTGCCCGGCACCGGCGTTGTTGACGAGCACGTCCACCTGCCCGAACGCGTCCAGGGCCCGCCGCACGACCGCGGCGGCCGCACCCGTGTCCCGCACGTCGTGCTCCACCGCGAGCAGCTGATCCCCGTACCGGGCCTGGAGAGCGTCGAACCGGGCGGCCCGGCGCGCCGTCCCGACGACCCGCTCGCCGGCCCGCAGCGCGGCCTCGGCCAGGGCCAGGCCGAGACCCGAGCTCGCGCCGGTGATGATCCATGTCCTGCTGTTGGTTGTCGTCATGCCGGCGACGCTAGGTCTTCGAGCGCGCTCGAAGGCAAGCCCTGGCGGACGCCGGCCGGGACGCCGTCCGCCAGGGTCAGCGCGTCGGCGACCTGCCCGCGGTGGACCCGGGTCTGCTTGGGCATGTTCCAGCCGACGACGGCGCGGGCGACGCCGCCGCTGCGACAGAGCGCGACGAAGCGGCGGGCTGCCGGGTCGCCCTCGACGACCTCGACCTCGGCGTCGGCCGGGATCAGGCCGTGGACCATCACCTTGACGTCGTACTGGTCCGTCCAGAAGTACGGGACCGGGGTGTACGGCTGGTCGGCGCCCAGGATGTTCGACGCGACCGCCACCGCCTGCTCGGTCGCGTTGGTCCGGTTCTCGAGCCGCAGCAGGGCACCGAGGCCCTGGTGCCGCCACCGGGCCACGTCGCCGACCGCGTAGATGCCGTCGGCCGCCCGGCACGTGGCATCGCAGACGATCCCGTTCTCGCAGGTCAGTCCGCTGTCGGCCAGCCAGTCGGTGGCGGGGATGCCGCCGATGGCGACCACGACGACGTCGGCCGGCAGCCGCTCGCCGGACTCCAGGACCACCCCGGTCACCCGGCCGGACACGCCGGCCAGCCCGCTGACTCCGGTGCCGAGCCGCAGCCTGACGCCCTGCTCGGTGTGCAGGTCGCCGAGCAGGCCCCCGGCCCACGCACCGAACTGGCTCTCCATCGGGACGGACTGCGGCCCGGCCAGGGTGACGTCCAGGCCGAGGCCGCTGCCCGTGGCCGCGACCTCGGCGCCCAGCACCCCGTCGCCGACGACGACCAGCCGGCCGGCGACGGCGAGCTCCGCACGCAGGGCGACGGCGTCGTCGAGGGTGCGGATCACGTGCACGCTGGCCAGGTTCGCCTGCCCGGGGAAGGTCCGCGCCCGCACGCCGGTCGCGATCACTATCGCGTCGGCGCCCAGCCGGCGCCCCGACTCGGTCCGGACGGTGCGGTTCATGACGTCCAGGCCGGTGGCCCGGTCGCCGAGGACAAGCTCGGCGTCCAGCGCCCGCAGCGCGGGCTCCGGGCGCAGCTGCGCCCGGACCGGCTCCCATGCGCCCGACAGCACCTGCTTGGAGAGCGGCGGCCGGTCGTACGGGAGGTGCGTCTCGTCGCCGAGCAGGGTGATCCGCCCCTCGAACCCCTTGCGGCGCAGGGCCTCCGCGGTGGTCAGGCCGCCGGCCGAGGCGCCGACGACCAGGACGCTCCCGGGCGGGACAGTCACTCGATCAGGCCGATCGCGGCGGCCGGGCAGACGCTGACGGCTTCACGGACGGCGTCGTGCAGCTCCGGGCCGGGGGCCTCGTCGAGCAGCATCACTATGCCGTCGTCGTCGCGCTGGTCGAACACGTCCGGGGCGACCAGGACGCAGGTTCCCGCGCCGCAGCACTTGTCTTCCTCGACGATGACCTTCATCTTGTTCCCTCTTTCGTGAGCTCGTGCTTCGAACGGACCGCTACCACTGCACCGGGAGCTCGCTCAGGCCGCCGACGGCGAGGCCGTCGACCCGCACGAGCTCCTCGGCGCCGACCGCCAGGTCCAGCGTCGGCAGCCGGCGGAGCAGCGTCTCCAGGGCGACCTGGAGCTCCGTCCGGGCCAGCGCCTGGCCCAGGCAGGAGTGGGCGCCCGCGCCGAACGCGAGGTGCGGGTTCGGGCTGCGGGTCAGGTCGAGCTCGTCCGCGCCGGCGAAGGTCGACTCGTCGCGGTTGGCGGCGGCCATGCTGCACACGACCGTCGTGCCGCTCGGCACGGCGACGCCGGACAGCTCGATCTCCGTGTCGATGTAGCGGACCATGCCGAACCCGGCGTTGGCGTCGAAGCGCAGCGCCTCCTCGACCGTGGACCGGACGAGCTTGGGGTCGGCCAGCACCTGCTCCCAGCGCGAGCGGTCCGCCAGCAGCATCGCGACCATCTTGGTGATCATGTTGGCGGTGGTCTCGTGCCCGGCCACCAGCAGCCCCTGGCCCGTGGCCACGAGCACCGCCGTCGACAGCGGCCGCCCGTCGGCGTCGGTGGCGTCGATCAGCTCGCTGAGCAGGTCGTCGCCGCGGTTGGCCCGCTTCAGCTCGACGTGGTGTGCCATGTAGGTGCCGAACTCGGTCATCGCGGCGACCATCTCGTCCTGCGTGTAGCGCGTCATGCTGAGCATGCAGTCGGACCAGTAGGAGAACTTGTCCCGGTCGCTGTCCGGCACGCCGAGCATGTCGCAGATCACCCAGACCGGGAGCGGGAACCCGAAGGCGGCCTTGAGATCGACCGGGCCGCCCTTCTCGATCATCGAGTCGATCAGCTGGTCGGCCATCGCCGTGATCCCCGGCCGCAGGGCGGCCATCCGCTTGGCGGTGAACCACTTGCCGACCAGGCGTCGCCAGGTCAGGTGGCCCTCGCCCTCCTGCGGCAGCACCGTCGCCATCTCGCTGTTGAAGAGGCCGCCGTCGTCGGTGTCGGCGACCCGGGCCGCGTCCTTCTTGCCGGTCCCCCGGCTGAACCGCGGGTCGGACAGGACGGCCCTCACGTCGTCGTACCGGGTGACGAGCGACGCCGGGTCGCCGCTGGCGAACCGCACGTGGGCCACCGGGCACTTGGCGCGCAGCTCGGCCCACTCAGCAGGCGGCTCCAGCGCAAGGTCGGAAGGAATCGGGTAGGACAGGATCTCGGACTCGGTCATGAACGGGATCTCTCTGGTGGGGGTTCCTTGGTGCCGAGGGCGAGCTTTCACCCCCGGTGACCTCAGTAGATCGACCAGAGTGACCTAAGTCAAGCAACTGCTTTAAAATTGACGGAACCTGACTCTCCCCTGGAAGGGACCCCCGTCTGAGGTGGCGTTCCAGCCCCACCGGAGCAAAGCTCTCTAAGCTATAGCCCACAACGAACAACGAGAGACAAGAGGTCACAGTGCAAGCCAAGCCGACGCGGGCGGACAAGGTAGCCCAGACCCGCGAGCGGATCCTCGACGCGGCCGAGCGGCTCTTCGCCGAGCACGGGCTGTCCGCGGTGTCCAACCGGCAGATCAGCGAGGCCGCGGGCCAGGCGAACAACTCCGCCGTCGGCTACCACTTCGGCACCAAGTCGGAGCTGATCAAGGCGGTCGTCAGCCGCCACGTCCTGCCGATGGAGCAGATCCGCGAGCGGCTCCTGGCCGAGCTCGGCGACGATCCCGGGGTCCGGGACTGGGTCGCCTGCACCGTCCGGCCGATGACGGACCACCTCGCCTCGCTGCCCGGCGTCACCTGGTGGGCCAGGCTCGTCGCCCAGATCTCGACCGACCCGAGCCTCTACCTGGCGGAGCTCGACGAGTCCACGGCGTCCGACGTCCGGCGACGGACCGACGAGGGGCTGCGCAGCAGCGTGCCGAGCCTGCCGGACGAGGTGGTCGACGAACGCGAGCGCATGGTCCGCAACCTCGTCGTCTACGTCTGCGCCGAACGCGAGCAGGCCCTCGCGGAGGGCTCCCCCACCGCTCGCGCGACCTGGGACGAGACCGCCGTCGGCCTGATCGACGCGATCACCGGTATCTGGCAGGCGCCGGTCACGCCGGTAGTGCGGGCCGGCTGAGCCGCGCCGCGGCACCCACCGCGGCTCGCCGCCGCGTTCAGCGCAGCACCACCGTATGGATCGCCGCGATCAGGCCGTTGGCGATCTGCAGCCGGATCAGCGCCACCGGGTCGCCGCCCTGCGTGGCGACGACGGCCATCCCGTCGTCCAGGGCCAGCGGCGCCAGCGTCCAGCCGGACTGCGGGCCCAGGTACCTCAGCGATCCGCTCGCCACCCGCTCGGCGCCGACGTCGAACCCGACGCGCCTGCCGTCGAGGGTCGCCCAGCCTGACACGTCCGGGTGCAGGGTCCGGGCCAGCGCATCCAGGTCTCCCCCGGCGCACGCCGCGATGAAGCTGTCGACGACGTCCTGGAGCCTCGGGTCGGGGCGCGGCACGTCCGACGTCGGACCGGACTCCCGGATCGCCCGCCGGGCGCGGCTGGCGAGCTGGCGGCACGCGGCGGGAGTCCTGCCCACCGTCTCCGCCACGCTGTCGAAGGGGATCCCGAACACGTCGTGCAGCAGGAACGCCGCACGCTCGCCCGGTGTGAGCCGTTCGAGCACGACGGCTAGCGCGCGCCGGATCTCGTCGTCCAGGGTGACGCGGTCCGCCGGGTCCGGCGCGTCGGCAGCGCCGTCGAAGCCCCACTCGGTCGGGTCGTGCGGCGCGGAGAGGCGGCCGTGCGCGGACCCGATCCGGTCCAGCGCGAGCCGCCGCACCACCACTACCAGCCAGCCGCGCAGGTCCCGGATCTCGCCGACCTCCTGCGTCGCCAGGCGGGCGAACGCGTCCTGGACCACGTCCTCGGCCTCGGCGGGGTCGCCGAGGATCCGGTGCGCGACGGCGAGCAGGTAGGCCCGGTCGGCCCGTGAGGAGGCGGCAACGCGTTCGGCCGCGGTGGGTTCGGCCCGGTCCGGTTCGGCTGCGCCGCGTTCGGTTTCGCTCATGCTCACAAGACGATCGTTCACCCTCGGATGTGACAGCTCGGCGCGGCAGCTCCTGCGAGACGGCTCCGGTGAGACGGCTCCCCAGCGACAGCGTCACACACTCGCCCACTCGTTCGTCCTGTCCCGCACCGGCCGGCAACCCGCCGTCCGACAAGCTGAAGGAGCCACCATGCTCACCACCACCCTGTGGGCGGCGCAGATCATCCTCGCCCTGTTCTTCCTGTTCGCGGGCCTGCCCAAGATCCTCGGCCGCGGCATCGACCGCTGGACCGGGTTCGACGACGTCCCGCGGCCCCTCACGATCCTGATCGGCATCGCGGAGGTCGCCGCGCCGGTCGCGCTCGTGCTCCCGATGCTCCTGGGCGGCCTCGAGTGGACAACTCCCCTCGCAGCCGCCGGCCTCGCGGTGGTCACGCTCATGGCGTGCGGCTTCCACCTCCGGGCCGGCGAGTGGCTCCCGGCCCTCGAGACAGCGATGTGGGCGATGCTCGCGGGCGCCGTCGCCGTCGGTCGCTGGGGCCTCCTGGCCACCGGGCCGTCCCTGACGCCCGAACTCCTGGTGCCCGTGATCGGGGTGCTCGTGGTGGCGCTCGTCGTCAACATCATCGCGATCTTCCGGACGCCGGCGCCGTCGCGCGCCGAGGCACTCGACACCGAGGCGGCGCGCGCATGAGGCTCGCGGTCGTCGCGGCCACCGGTGGCGTCGGCCGGCACCTCCTGGACCAGGCGCTCGTGGCCGGACACTCGGTCACGGCCCTCGTCCGCACCCCGGCGAACCTTCATGTGTCGGTCCCCGCGGTAGCGGTGGACCTCGCCGCTCCCGACACGGCACTCCTGCGCGAGGCACTCGTGGGCCAGGACGCCGTTCTGTCGTGCCTCGGGCCGCGAGGCACTGGCGAGTACGGGATCGTCGAACCCGGCACCCGGGCACTCACCGAGGCGATGCACGACGCCGGGTGCCGCCGCATCGTCGCCGTCAGCGGCCTGGGCGTCTCCACGGTCCCGACGCCGAGCCGGCCGCACCCGCCCCGGCGCGAGCCGGGTGCGGGCGTATGGAACCAGTACGTCGCGACGCCGCTGGGACGGCGCATGCTGGGCGACCACTTCGTGGACGTCGCGATGATGGAGCACGTGCTGCGCACGAGCGGGCTGGACTGGACGACCGTCCGCCCGCCGTATCTCAGCGACGGCCCGGCGACCGGCCGCTACCGCACAGCGTTGGGTCACGGCGTTCCTTGGGGCGTCCGGCTGTCCCGGGCGGACACGGCCCACCTCATGCTCCGGGTCCTGGACGACGCGGCGATGATCGGTCAGGCGGTGGGTGCCGCGGACTGATCTGGGCGACGGCGACCGCCGTACCGAACCGCAGCCGGTCTCACTGGCGCAGCAGCGGCAGAGTGATCTGATCAAGGATCTCCTCGATCGCACCGGGGTCGACCGTGCCACGCGCGAAAAACTCTGAGCGGATCAGGTCCAACGGGAGGGTGAGCTCGCGGGCGGAGCGCGGCCGCGCCGCCAGCTCACCACGGCCCTCGGCGCGTGTGACCACGGTCGCGACCATCTCCTCGGGCAGCACGTCGACGAGCTCGTCACGAACCGTCGCGGCAAAGGTGCTCTCGCCTGCGCTCTCGGTCAGCAGCCCCCACACGACGTCGGGAGTGACGTCTCCCGCCACCCGGACTACAGCGTTCATCAGCGCGAGGAGGTCGCCCCGGAGCGAGCCGGTGTCAGGCGGGACGATCGCACGGTGCCCGCTCGCGAGCGCGGCGTGCACCAGGTGGGCGCGGTTGGGCCAGCGTCGGTAGAGCACCGGCTTGCTCGTCCCGGCTCGTTCCGCGACCCCAGCGATCGTCAAGCCCGCATAGCCGTGCTCGGCAAGCTCGTCCCAGACAGCAGCGAAGATCGCCGCCTCGAGCACAGGGCCACGCCGTCGGGTGCCGGGAGAATCGCTCATCCGCCGATCTTAAGATACCTTGCGTTCCCTTTCGAGCCGGCCTACGGTTAGGATACCGCGAGTATCCTATCGACTGGAGCAAGCCATGCCCATGCCGCGTTCGTTCCGCCGCGTCGCCCGTGCCCTCAACCCCGCCGTTCGCCCGCTCGCACGCCGGCTGCCACCACTCGCGGTCGTGAACCATGTTGGGCGCACGACCGGGCGGCAGTACGAGAGTCCCGTCATGGCGTTCCAGACCGAGAGCGGATGGATCGTCAGCCTCGCCTACGGAAGCGACGTGCAGTGGGCTCGGAACCTCGATCGCGCAGGCAGCGGTGCGCTGACCCGGGCCGGGCGCACGCACCAGGTCAGCGGGATCCGTGCCATCGGCTGGAAGGACGCCGCACCGTCCCTGCCCGCTTGGGCGCGCGGCGTACTGCGCTCGGCGAACGTTGAGGACTTCCTCCTCCTCATCCGCTGAGCAGACGCCGTTGAAGGCGGTCGAGCCGGAGACCTGCTACACCCTGGTAGGCCTGACGCAGCATGGCGGCGAGCGGGCCGGAGTGCGTGAAGTCGTGCCGCACGAGCGTGCGTCCGCCCTCCGCGCCGAACTGCCAGTCGCCGATCTCCGCGAAACCGGGCACCTGCCACACCATCCGGATGAGGTCCGGGTCCATCGCCTCGTAGGCGAAGGTGCCCTTCAGTCCCGGCCGGACAGTGATCCGATACTCCGCTTCGAGGGTGGCCGCGGCGGGTCCGGCAAGGCTGAGGAAGGCGGAGTTCCACGAGGGGAGGGACAGCGCGTCGAGCAGGACCTCGCGCACCCTCGCCCGTGGGGCGTCGATGAGCAGCGTCGCGCTGCCGGTCGCGGTCACCCTGCGACCTCCGCCGGTGCGCCGCCCCTGCGGACCACGGCCTGCCCGGCCGGGAACGCGCCCGCGAACGCCCGCAGCAGCGTCAGCGCCTCCGAGACCGGCGTGCCCGTCGTGAGGCCGTCGATCCTCTCGTACAACCGCTCCTCCACCTCCGCGATCCTTGCCGCCAGCCGCTCGCCGTCGGCGGTCAGGGCGAGGGTGACGCGCCTGCGGTCGGTCGCGCCCGCGCCCCGGTCGACCAGTCCCACGGTGACCAGGCGGTCCACAAGCCGGCTCGGGCTTCCGCCCGTCTCGCAGACCAGCAGCTCGCCCAGCCCGGCCAGGGTCAGGGGTTGATAGTCGGCCAGGACACGCACCACCTCGGCCTGCGACGGCGTCACGCCCAGCGGGCGCAGCTCCGAAGCAAGCAGCCGGTTGCCCTCCCGCTGGATGGCCAGGACCAGATATCGCAGCTCTTCGGCGGGCCTCATCGGTGTTCCGCCCTCTCGGCCAGCGTCTCGGCGAGGAGGCCGGCCGCCCTGGGATCGTGCGCCGCCAGCACCACCAGGCCGGGCAGGGTGTCGCGCAGCGCGTTGACCCTGCTCACCGTGGCACGCATCTGCCGCTTGTCGCCGGCGCCGGGCAGCTTGCCGGCCGCCAGCAGGCGGGCGTCGTAGGTCAGGTCACCGACGAGCAGCAGCGGAGCCGTGGCCGGTCGGCGAACCAGCAGGGACAGCGATCCGGGCGTGTGGCCCGGGGTGGGCAGCAGAACCAGGCTGCCGTCTCCGAACAGGTCGTGCCCGTCGGTGAACGGCGTCAGCTCCGGGTCGGCCAGCGGCCCGGGAGTGATCCGGTTCCAGCGCAGCCCGGGCAGGTCGATGTGTGAGGTCAGGAGTCCCCGCGCCTCGGGTAGCGGTCCGTCCAGGCTGTTCCACTCCTGCTCGCTGATGAGGATCTCGGCGCCGCTCAGCACCGGTAGCCCGCCGATGTGGTCCTGGTGCAGGTGCGAGATCACCGCCTTGTCGACGTCGTCCACGCGGTAGCCCAGCCCGGACAGGCCCGCCTCGAGCGTCTCGGTGGGGCCGATCTCGAACTTCGCCAGCCGCGAGTAGATCAGTCCGTTGAGACCGCCGGGGAAGTAGCGGGGGTCGGTCACCGATGCACGGTCCTGACCGGTGTCGAACAGCACCAGGCCGTCACGGTGCTCGATCACGTAGACGTTGATCGGTCGCGGCGCCGTCCATCTGGTCGAGGTGAACAACCACACGTAGGTGTTCTTCCGTGTCGGGCCGACGTGCTCCGGCCGGATGACCACCGAACCGGTGCTGATCACCGAGACACGTGCGATCGGGTCTGTCGTGGGCATGGTCAGCTCCTTCCAATAGATGATGTGTCATCAGATTACACATCATCTAGACCCCGGCGCCAGTTCGCCCAGATCTAGACATTGACAAGATGACGACCGTCAAGGCATCTTGTCATTGTCAAGTTTGCGATCTCATCGAAAGGGAGGCCTCGTGGCTCCGCTCGTCGTCCTGGTTCTCGTCACCGCTGTTCTGCTCGCTGCGGGGGCCGTGGGAGTGCGTCTCCTGCGGCCATGGGTAGTGCCGCTACGCGGCGGGCTGGCAGCCATGTTCGTCCTGACCGGCACCTCCCATTTCGGCAGCATGCGGGACGACTTCATCAGCATGGTGCCGCCGGCCCTTCCGGAGCCCGGCCTGCTGGTCACCCTGTCCGGTCTCCTCGAGCTCGCCGGCGCCGTCGGGCTGCTGCTGCCCCCGACAGTCCTGTGGGCATCCGGCGGACTCACCGCACTGCTGCTCGCGATGTTCCCGGCCAACATCTACGCGGCGTCGCAAGGCCTGATGGTCGGTAGCACGGAGGCGATGCCCCTGGTCCCGCGCACCCTGATCCAGGTCGTCTACCTGTCCGCGACCGTGGCGGTCCTGGCCTTCCAGCTTCGTGCGCGGCGGATGGCTCGCCGCACGCCCGGCCCGGCGGCCAACATGCACAGCGCCCTCGAGGTGGCCATGCCTCACTTTCAGTTCCGCAACCACCACTCCCGATGGATCGACGCCCCACCAGCCGCGGTGTGGGAGGCTCTGGCCTCGCTCACGCTCTCCGACCTGACCATCAGCAGGGCGCTGGTGGGCCTGCGCTACCTCGGGCGCGCCCAGGCCGGCGACGGTCCCCTCTTCGACACCGGTCCGATCACCATGCTGCGGCTCGACGCCCCCGACTACGCGATCGGTGGATCGATCGCCCGACCCTGGCAACGAGTGCCGCAACGGCAGCCGATCGAGACCCTCGCAGCACTCGCCGCATTCGACGAGCCTGGCTGGGCCAAGTACCTCACCGACTTCAGCCTCACCGCCGAACGAGGCGGCACCCGCCTTCGCACCGAGATGCGCGGATACTGCACCGACGACCACGCATGGAAGCGATTCAGGATCTACTGGAACGCGATCCGCATCGGAAGCGGGTTGGTCCGCAGGGACATCCTGCGTTCGGTCGCTCGAGCCGCTCGGACCGGCAGCGGGCCGGTCCGTCCAGACGGTCCCCGCTCAGTCGCCCGGAAGGTCCAGCTCGAAGCCGGGACGGATGGGACGCGACCATGACCGGCGACCCCGCAGTCCGCCACTCGACCTCGAGCAACCGCTGGATTCCTCGACTGATCTTCGCGGCATCCGCGTTGCACCTGTCGTTGGGCGTCGTCACCTCCTTCGCGCACTGGACCGACGTCGTCTCCGAAGGAGTCTGGAACACCGTCGCCGACGACGACGCCCGGAGGGCGGCTCTCTGGTTCATGCTCACCGGGATCGCCCTTGCCGGCCTCGGTCTACTCACTCGGAGACACCTCATCGTGACGGGCAGGCTTCCCACCGAGATCGGGTGGATCCTGCTGGTCCCGGGAATTCCGCTGGCACTCCTGAACCCAGCCTCAGGCGGCTGGTTGCTGATCGGAATCGGCGTCCTGGCACTGGTCATGTCCCGGCGCAACGCCGCACAGGAACACCCGGTCCAGCCATGATCGCGCCGGCGCTGATCCTCGCAGCCGCCGGCGTCTTCGCCCTGCTGGGGACCGGCCACCTGGTGCTGCTCTACACCACATCCCTCCTGCACCCCAGTGACGAAGCAGTGCGGAAACAGCTCGACGAGGCAACCGTGCCCCTGTCGGACGCGACCACGATGCGGCGGCTCTGGGTCGGGTTCAACGCCAGCCACGCCGTCGGCGCCATCCTCTTCGGAGGGGTGTTCGGCTATCTCGCGCTGGTCAGGATCGAGTTCCTGCTCGGCTCTCCGTTCCTGCTCGTGCTGGGCGCGATCTACATCGCGGCCATGCTGACCCTGAGCGGTCGCTACTGGTTCCGCACACCATCCACAGGGATCGCCGCAGCCGGCTGTCTCTACCTCGCCGGCATCGTCACATCGACGCTCGGATGACGGCGTCAAGCGTTCGTCGTGATCCCTGTCCTGACCGCCTCAGGGCTGTTCATCTGGCAGCAGGCGCGCATCCACAAGCTCGTCAGGAAGACCCGACGCACGCCCTCACCGGCCTCCTGAGTATGTGCAGTGGACGTGGCCGGGGCCGTGTGGTTCAGACGTGGCTGGTTCACCCGAGGACACGACCCGGCACCCTCGCGCGCCGCGGAGGCGGCGCTGCGCCGAGGACGACCGTGCTGGAATGCGGGCGGCCGGGCACCAGTTGGTGATGGACGTGAACCTCTCGTCCGGAAACCTCGCATGAGCATCATCGACACCCCGCGCGACGGCGCCCCGGTCGACGAGACCGCGCTCGACGACGCCGTCTGGGCGTCGCTCACCGGAGCGCACGCCCACCTGGCCGAGGGTGGCGACCTCGTCCGCCGGTACTCGACCGACGTCGCGCCGTTCGCCGCCGTCCGGACCTGGGACGACCCCGGCGTCTGGGACGCGATCGTCGACATGGTCGGCCCCGGCGCCGAGTTCCCGGCCCCGCCGGAGTCCGTCCAGCTCCCGGCCGGCTGGGACCGCGGGGAGCCCTTCCACGGAGTGCAGCTCGTCGAGACCGACCGCCTGCACGGGCGGCCCGACGACGAGGCGGTGCTCCTGGGGGCCGACGACGTCCCGGAGATGCTGGACCTGGTGGCCCGCGCGCAGCCCGGCCCGTTCCTGCCGCGGACCTACCTGCTGGGCCGGTACGTCGGCATCCGGCGCGACGGGCGCCTCGTGGCCATGGCCGGCGAGCGCCTGAGCCCCGCCGGGTGGACCGAGATCAGCGCCGTCGCGACCGACGAGCGGTACCGCGGCCAGGGACTGGCCTCACGCCTCGTGCTCGACGTCGTGCACCACATCCACGAGCGCGGCGACCGCGCCATGCTGCACGCCGCGGCGGGCAACACGGGCGCGATCCGGCTCTACGAGAGCCTGGGCTTCAGGCTGCGCCGCCCCATGGCCTTCGCCAGCATCCGCACGCCGGTCAGTGGCTGACCGGCTCCTCTTCCTTCTTCTTCCGGGAGGGCAGCAGGTGCAGCACGGCCACCACGACGGCACCGACCACGAGGCCGACGACGGCGGAGCACAGCGTGTTGAAGAGCCAGCCGAGGGTGCCGCCGAACACGCCGGTGGCGTCGTGGATGGCGACCTCGAGGTGGTGCACCCACTCGTACGGCCCGGGTAGCCAGCCGGTGCCGTCCGCGCCCAGGTTGACGAGCAGGATGTGCCCGCCGACCCACAGCATGGCGATGGTGCCGACCACCGAGATGACCGCGAGCACCCGGGGCATCGCCTTGACCAGCCCGCGGCCCAGCGACTTGGAGAACCCTGAGTCCCGCTGCGCCAGGCGCAGTCCGACGTCGTCCATCTTCACGATCGCCGCGACGATGCCGTAGACGATGATCGTGATGACGAACGCCACGACCACGAGGATCGCGAGCCGGGACCAGAAGGGCTCGCTGGCCACCTCGGCGAGCGCGATCACCATGATCTCGGCCGACAGGATGAGGTCGGTGCGGATGGCACCCGCGATCATCTTCTTCTCGGCCTCGGGGCTGACCTCCGTGGCCGGCAGGTCGGCGTCGTGGTGGCCGGAGACCTTGTGCCAGATCTTCTCGGCGCCCTCGTAGGCCAGGTACGTGCCGCCGATCATGAGGATGATCGGCAGCAGCCACGGCAGGAACTGGCTGAGCAGCAGCGCGGCCGGGAGGATGAAGATCAGCTTGTTGCGGATCGACCCGATGGCGATCTTCTTCACGATCGGCAGCTCACGCTGCGCCGCGACGCTGCGCAGGTACTGCGGCGTGACCGCGGTGTCGTCCACGACGACGCCCGCCGCCTTCGCGGTCGCCCGGCCCGCGGCGGCGCCGACGTCGTCGATCGACGCCGCCGCCAGCTTCGCCAGCGCTGCGATGTCGTCCAGCAGTCCCATCAGGCCACCCACGGCGCCCCCATCTGCGATCGATGTGTCGTCATGCCGAGCAGCCTATGCAACTCCGGCGCCTGACCGGACATCCGGCGCCCGACGGCGCCGACGTCCGGTCAGCGCCCCGGACGGAGGTCGAGCCGGCGCAGGAGCTGGGCGTTGAGCGCGACCACGACGGTCGAGAGCGACATGAGCAGCGCGCCCACCGACATCGGCATCACGAACCCGATCGGCGCCAGGACGCCCGCGGCCAGCGGCACCGAGATCAGGTTGTACCCGGCGGCCCACCACAGGTTCTGCTTCATCTTGCGGTAGCTCGCCCGCGACAGCTCGATCACCGACAGGACGGACCGGGGGTCGTCGCTGGCGAGGATGACGCCGGCGGACGCGATCGCGACGTCGGTCCCGGCACCGATCGCGATGCCGACGTCGGCCTGCGCCAGCGCGGGAGCGTCGTTGACGCCGTCGCCCACCATCGCGACCTTCCGGCCCTCGCCCTGGAGCTGCTGGACCTTGGCGGACTTGTCCTCGGGCCGCACCCCCGCGAAGTACCGGTCGACGCCGATCTCCTCCGCGACCGACCGGGCGACCGCCTCGGCGTCGCCGGTGATCATGACGACCTGGACGCCCAGGTCGTGCAGCTTCCGGACGGCGTCGGCGGACTCGGTGCGGACCTCGTCCGCGAGCTTGATCCCACCGACCACCACGCCGTCGCGCAGGACGTGCAGGATGATCGCGCCGTCCCGGCGCCATTCGTCGGCCACGGACAGCTCGTCCCGGCCGGTCTCCTCCAGCAGGCGCGGGCCACCGACCCGGATCCCGTGGCCGTCGACCGTCGCGGTCACGCCCACCGCGGGCGACGAGGTGAAGCCGGAGGCCCGCGGGACAGTGAGTCCGCGTTCCTGGGCCGCCCGCACTATCGCCTTGGCCAGCGGGTGCTCGCTGTCCGACTCCGCGGCCGCCGCGAGCGCCACGAGCGTGTCGGTGTCGAGGCCGCCGGCCGACTGCACGTCGGCGACGGTGGGCTCGCCCTTGGTGAGGGTGCCGGTCTTGTCGAACAGCACGGTGTCCACGGTGCGCATGCTCTCCAGCGCCAGCCGGTCCTTGATGAGTACGCCGCCGCGGGCAGCCCGTTCGGTGGCGATCGAGACGACGAGCGGGATGGCGAGCCCCAGGGCGTGGGGGCAGGCGATCACGAGCACGGTGATGGTGCGGATGACGGCGTCGTCCGGCATCCCGGCGAGCGACCAGACCACGGCCGTGACCGCGGCGGCGCCGAGGGCGAACCAGAACAGCCAGGCCGCGGCGACGTCGGCCAGGCGCTGTGCGCGCGAGGACGAGTTCTGTGCCTCGGTGACCAGCCGCTGGATGCCGGCCAGAGCGGTGTCGTCACCGGTGGCGGTCACCTCGACCCGCAGCCCGGAGTCGGTGGCGACCGTTCCGGCGGTCACGGGCTCGCCGAGGCCGCGGCCGACCGTGCGCGACTCCCCCGTGACCATCGACTCGTCCATCTCCGCGCGCCCGTCGACGATTCGGCCGTCGGCGGGGACGCTCCCGCCCGGCCGCACGACGACGACGTCGCCGACCGCGAGGTCGGCCGGCGCGACCTTGACGATCAGGTCGCCCTCGACGCGCTCGGCCTCGTCGGGCAGCAGCGCCGCGAGGGAGTCCAGGGCCGACGTCGTCTGCGCGAGCGAGCGCATCTCGATCCAGTGGCCGAGCAGCATGATCACGATCAGCAGCGCCAGCTCCCACCAGAAGTCGAGCTGGTGGTCCAGGAGGCCCAGGCTCGCGCCCAGGGAGGCGACGAACGCGACGGTGATCGCGAGCCCGATCAGCAGCATCATCCCGGGCTTGCGGGAGCGGAGCTCGCCGACCGCCCCGGTGAGGAACGGCGAGCCGCCCCACACGTACATGACCGTGCCGAGCACGGGCGAGACCATGGTCACCCAGGTGGCGTCGGGCAGCTCGTAGCCCAGGATCATCGCGAACATGCCGGAGAAAGCGACCACCGGCACGGCCAGGACGAGCATGATCCAGAACAGCCGCCGGAACTGGCCTACGTGGTCGCCGTGGCCGGCGTGGCCGCCATGGCCCTCGTGGCCGCCATGGCCCTCGTGGCCGCCATGGCCTTCGTGGCTGCCATGGCCTTCGTGGCTGCTGTGGTCGGCGTGGCCCTCGTGGCCCGCATGGTCACCCTGGTGCGACGCATGTTCCTGGTGCATCTCGTGGACGGCCGCGCCGTGCTCGTGGCCGTGCCCGTCATGCACTGCGGGGTCGTGGGCGACGGGCTGTCCGGTGGGGTGGTCGTGTGACTCGTTCATGGAATCGCTCCTGGGTTGAAGCAGTGACACCTGCGGGGCGGCGGCAGTAGGACCAGATATACCCCATGGGGGTATCAACGTCAAGAGGTCGCCGAGCCGCCGCCCGGGCAGGGTCGCCGCCGACGGCGAACGGCTACGCTGAATAGGCCATGCACGTGATCTCAGCCCTTCGATCGCTGCTTGCCGCGCCGCGGCGAGGGGTGACCGGTGCGCTCCTGATCGCCCTGGTGATCGCGGGCGTCGTGTCGATGCACTCGATGAGCGCCTCGCCGAGCGTCCATCTCTCGCCCGCCGGAGCAGTCGCGACAGACGATGTCGCGCACGCGAGCCCCGCCGAGGCCATGGCGCCCGGAGCGGGGTTCGCCGAGGCGACGCCGGCTCAGGTGCCACCCGTCCACACCCATGTCGCGGCCACGCCGGACGGCGCCGAGCACGCGGGCTGTGCGCCGGGCTGCGACGCGCACGACCAGCACGACATGACGACGGCGATGTGCCTCATGGTGCTCGCCGTCCTGCTGACCCTCGCCGCACCGCCGGCGAGCTTCCTCCATGCGGTGGTGCCGGCGTTCGCCAGGCGGAGGCTCGCGGCCGGGCCGCGTTCGCGACCGGCGGCAGCGCCGTCGCTGTGCGCGCTGGGCATCTCTCGGACGTAGGAGCACACGCCCTTCGGACCGTCGGTCCGATCGTCTGGCGACCCCTCGGGGCCGCGCCGTGTGTCTACCACTCCGAACTGAAAGGCATGACCATGAAGCGCATCCTTGCGCCCAGTCTCGTGCTGGCCGCTGCCCTGACCCTCTCCGCCTGCTCCGATGACCCGGGCATGGACATGCCCGGCATGTCCAGGTCCGAGGACGCGCCACGTCCTGACGGCCAGGGCGCAGGCGGCGAGGCGTTCAACCATGCCGACGTGATGTTCGCGCGGATGATGATCCCGCACCACGAGCAGGCCATCGAGATGTCCGACATCATCCTCGGCACCGACGGCGTCGACCGGACGATCAAAGACCTGGCCACCCAGATCAAGGAGGCCCAGGCCCCGGAGATCGTGCAGCTCACCGCCTGGCTCGACGAGTGGGGTGTCCCCGGGCCGGGCTCCATGGGCATGGACAACGGTTCGATGGGTGGTGGATCCATGGGCGGCATGATGACCGAGGACGACGTGCGGGCACTCGACGACGCCGAAGGACCGCAGGCCGGCCGGCTGTTCCTCGAGGGGATGATCGTCCACCACCAGGGCGCCATCGAGATGGCGCAGACGGAGATCGACAACGGGGCGCACGAGGGCACCATCGACCTGTCCCGGTCGATCGTCGAGTCCCAGACCCGCGAGATCCGGATGATGGAGAACCTGCTCGCTGACATGTGAGACGCGGTCGGCCGGAGTCGATGACGATCCCTACACGTCGACGTGCGACCCGAGCAGGACGGTCCGGTCGCGCGGCAGCGCGAAGTGCTCGGCCGCGTCGGCGGTGATGAACGACGTCGCGATGAACAGCCGCCTGCGCCAGTCCGGCATCCCGGGCTCGTCGCCCAGGCGCAGCTCGATCCGGGACAGGAAGTAGGTGGCGTTCTCGAGGTCGAGATCACCCTCGGTGTCCTCCGGCCCCAGCTGGGCGAGGGCCGCGGGGACGTCCGGCTTCTCGGCGTAGCCGAACCGCACGGTCAGGTGGGTGATGCCGTCCTCGCCTTCGCCGAGGTGCTCGACGGTCACGCGTTCGTCGTCGGCGAGGCGCGGGACGATCGCGACCTCCACGGCCACCACTGCCACGTGCTCGTGGCGCACACGGTTGTGCTCGACGTTGGCGCGGAGCGCCAGCGGTGCGGTCTCGCTCCCGCGGTTCAGGAAGATCGCGGTACCACTGACGATCTGCACCGGAGCAGGACGGTCCGTGAGGCCGTCCACGAACGCGCGCAGCGAGCCCTCCATGGCCTCGCGCTTCTCCGTGACCAGCTCCCGTCCGCGCTGCCACGTCGTCATGACGGTGAAGGCGGTGACGGCGATGAACAGCGGGAGCCAGGCACCGTGCACGAGCTTGGTCAGGTTCGCGGCGAGGAACAGGAGGTCGACCGCCAGCAGCACGACGGCCATCGTCGCGAGCGCCCACCTGGGCGTACGCCAGGTGCGCCAGGCGACGTAGAAGAACAGGATCGTCGTGATCGTGATGGTGCCCGTGACGGCCATGCCGAAGGCGTAGGCCAGCGACGCGGAGCTACGGAACGCGAAGACCAGGGTGAGGACCGAGACCATCAGCAGCCAGTTGATCCACGGGACGTAGATCTGGCCGCGGGACGACCGCGACGTGTGCAGGATCCGCAGACGGGGCAGGTAGCCGAGCTGCGCGGCCTGGGCCGTCACGGAGAACGCGCCGGTGATGACGGCCTGCGACGCGATCACCGTTGCGGCGGTGGCGAGGACGACCATCGGGATCAGTGCCCAGTCCGGCGTCAGCAGGAAGAACGGCGCCGAGATGTTCGCCTGGTCCTGGAGGATCAGCGCGCCCTGGCCCAGGTAGCTCAGCGTGCAGGCCGGGAGCACGAGGAAGATCCACCCGACGGAGATCGGCCTGCGGCCGAAGTGGCCCATGTCGGCGTACAGGGCTTCCGCGCCGGTCACCGACAGCACGATCGCGGCCAGCGCGAAGAAGGCCAGGTCGAAGTGCCCGGCCAGGAACCCCAGCGCATACGTCGGCGAGAGCGCCTTCAGGATCTCCGGCTCGCTCGTGATGCCCCACACGCCGCAGGCCCCGATGACGACGAACCACGTGATCATCACGGGCCCGAACAGCCGCCCCACGGCCGCCGTCCCGAACTTCTGGGCGGCGAACAGGCCCACGATGATCACCGCGGTGACCGGGACTATCCACTCCTCGAACGAGGGGTCGATGATCTTGAGGCCCTCCACCGCGGAGAGCACCGAGATCGCCGGAGTGATCATGCTGTCGCCGAGGAAGAGCGCGGCCCCGAACAGCCCGAGACCCGCCAGCGTCATGGTCACCCGGGTCTTCCCGTTGGCGGCCCACCGGCGCAGGAGGGTGATCAGGGCCATGATCCCGCCCTCGCCGTCGTTGTCCACCCGCATGGCGAGGAGCACGTACGTGATGGTGACGATCAACATCACGGACCAGAAGATCAGCGAGATGACGCCGTAGACATTCTCAGTGGTGGCCGCGACCGGGTGCGGGTCCGCGGGGTTGAAGATCGTCTGGATGGTGTAGATCGGGCTGGTCCCGATGTCTCCGAACACGACGCCGAGCGCGCCGACGACAACAGCGAGGCGCAGAACGTCTGCGGGCCGCGATATAGGACTCGTCACCCGAGGAACACTAGTCATCTGAGGAACCTAGTGGCGCACGTCGCGCGCCGCCTCGACCTTGACGGCTTCCTGACACCCCGCGCGTCGTGTCCGACGCCGGCATGCCGGCGTGAGGTGCGCTGGTAGCCTCCGCGCGTGCTCCCGAAGCGCCGTCGCGCCGTTGCCCTGGCCCTGGTCGCCGCCGTCCTGGCCGTGACCGCCTGCACGTACGACCGGGGCGCGGCCGTGCGCGGCGAGCCGGCGCCGGAACCCTCACCCACCGGTGCGCTCTACAGCCGGGTCATGCACTCGGACGGGTACTCGGCCCCGCGTTCCTCCGTCTCGGTGTACCTGTACGACGCCGAGAACGACGTCAAGGCCGTGACCGCGGCCATGTCGCTCGGGTTCTTCTGCGTGCTACCGGGGCCGTTCTGCCCGCGGCCGGTGTCCGCGGAGCCGGACGAGCGAGGGCTCTGGTCTCTGGAGGACGACGAGGTGGGCGACGCCACCGCCGGCCTGCGGGCCACCGCGACGCTCCACGTCGACGACGCCGTGTTCGGCCCGAGCACCGTGCTCACCCTCCCGGCGTCGGACACCGACGGGCCGCGGCGCGTCCCGGACCTCGTGTACTGGGAACCCGAGCTCACGGTGACCGGCAAGAACGGCCTGCTGCGGGTGAGCTGGCCGGCGGCGGCGGAGATACCGACCGGCAAGAAGGTCACCTACACAGTGGTGTCCGCCAGCACGGAGGCCACGGCTTCCGAACCGCGCCTCCTCGCCGGGCCGACGACCGAGACGACTGCCCGGGTGGACGCCCGGGTCTACGCGGACGCGCGGTCCGAGCTCATGGTCGTCGCGCAGACCACCACGAAGATCGACGGCGAGCAGGTCGAGGCCACCTATCGCAGCGCCGGAGTTCCCCAGCCCAGCGACCTGACGCCGCCGTCAAGGGGCGCTGAGTGCCTGGCGGAGGACAAGGCCTCCGGGCGGCTCGAGCAGGCAGTGTCACCGTGCCCGATCACTGACGGCGACGTCGAGTGGAACACTGACGGCGTCCGGCTCCCCACCGACTGCGCCCCCGAGGCGGCCGACGGCTCGGCCGAGCCGACCGACGGCACGTCCGGCTCCGGGACGAACGCCCGCTGCACCGCGCCGGAACACCCGCGGGCCTGCGTAGCCCTCCCGGAGCCTCGGGAGGTCAGCCTGGTGGTCGTCCGGACACCATTCAGCCCGAGCGGGCTGACCGTGGAGCTGCTCGACGCCGAGCGGCGCACCGTGCGCAGCAGCACCGTGACCGGGGACGCGTTCGACGAGGTCTATCCCGTCCGGTTCGCCGAGCCGGTGGAGACCGGCCTGGTCTGCGTCCGGGACGCGGGCGGGAGCAGCGGCACCCTGAGCGAGGTCTCCGTCTGGTAGCGGCCTAGGCCGGCACGCCGGCACGCCGTGCGCGCCAGACCAGCTTGCGGATCTCGTCGAACCAGAGCACCGACGAGGCCATGGCGACCGCCACGCCCCAGTGCGCGAGGTCGAGACCGGCGGTGCCGAACGCGACCTGGAGGAACGGCACCTGCACGACGGCGACCTGGAGCACCACGCCCAGGCCGATCGCTCCCCAGAGCCAGCGGTTGACGAACATCCGGTGGAAGGCGCTGGTGGTCTCCGACCGGGAGTTGAGCACGTTGAACAGCTGGGCGAGGACGAGCGTGGTGAAGCCGGCGGTGCGCGCCACGGTGAGCGAGTCGTTCCCCTCGACCAGTCCGCCCGGCAGGAAGATGTCGATGGTGAGCAGGGTGGCCACGCCCATGACGAACCCGATGCTCAGGACGCCGGTCCACATGCGGGCGTCGATGATCCGCTCGTTCGTGCCGCGCGGCGGCCGGGCCATGACGTCGTCCGTCTCCGGGTCCACGCCCATGGCGAGGGCCGGCCCGGAGTCGGTCACGAGGTTGATCCACAGGATCTGGGTGGCCAGCAGCGGCACGACGACGGCCTCCCCGCCGGCCGCACCATCCAGGCCGACGACCCCGGCCAGCACCACGCCGAACAGCACCGTGCAGACCTCGCCCATGTTGGAGGAGAGCAGGTAGCGCAGGAACTTCTTGATGTTGTCGAAGATGATCCGGCCCTGGCGCACGGCGGCGACGATGGTGGCGAAGTTGTCGTCGCCCAGGATCATCTTGGCCGACTCCTTGGTCACCTCGGTGCCCGTGATGCCCATGGCCACGCCGATGTCGGCGGTCTTCAGGGCGGGGGCGTCGTTCACGCCGTCGCCGGTCATGGCGACGACGTGGCCGTCGGCCTGGAGCGCGTCGACGATCTGCAGCTTGTTCTGCGGGGCGACGCGGGCGTACACCGACACGGTCCGGGTGGTCTCGCGCAGCCCGGCGGCATCGAGGCCGTCGAGGTCGACGCCGGTAACGGCGCGGGCCCCGGGCTCGACGATGCCCAGGTCGGTAGCGATCCGGGTGGCCGTGATCGGGTGGTCGCCGGTGATCATGATGACGCGGATGCCGGCCCGGTGGGCCTCGGCCACCGCGGCCGTGACCTCAGGGCGCGGCGGGTCGATGATGCCGACCGTGCCGAGGTAGACCAGGTCGGACTCGTGCTCCTCCAGCCCCTCGGAGCCGAGCCCCTCCGCCACCCGCCGGTAGGCGACGCCCAGCGTGCGGTACGCCTGCCGGGACAGTCGCTCGACGGCATCGAGCGCCGCCGCCCGGCGCTCGTCGTCCAGCGGGACGGTCTCGTCGCCGACCTGCACGTCGCTGCAGCGCGTCAGGAGCACGTCGGGTGCGCCCTTGGTGACCAGCGCCCAGGCGCCGTCGCCGGGCGGGTCAACGAGCGCGGACATCATCTTGCGCTCGGACGTGAACGGGACCTCGCCGCGGCGCTCGAAGCCGGCCACGCGGTCGACCGTGCCGGTGAGCTTGTGCGCGGCCACGAGGAAGGCGGCCTCGGTGGGGTCGCCCTGCACCGCCCACTCGCCGTGGTGCTCGACGAGCTGGGCGTCGTTGGCCAGCGAGCCGCCGCCCAGCACCATAGCCACCTCCCGGACGAGCCGCTCGTCCGTGACCGGCTGGCCGGCACCGCCGTCGTCCGCGCCGGTCCGCGCCTCGCCGTCGGGCCGATAGCCCACACCGGTGAGCGTGACCTCGCCGGAGGCGGTGACGACGCGCTGGATCGTCATCTCGTTCTTGGTCAGGGTGCCGGTCTTGTCCGACGCGATGACCGACGCCGAACCGAGCGTCTCCGCGGAGTGCAGCTTCTTGACCACGGCGTTGCGGCGGGCCATGGCCTGCACCCCGACGGCCAGGACCACCGACAGGATGGCGGGCAGGCCCTCTGGCACGGCGGCGACGGCGAGCGAGACGCCGAGCAGCAGGACGGTGACGAGGTCGGCGGCGGTGCGGACGCCGTTGACGACCGCCGCCAGGACCATTACGACGACGGCGATGCCGATCACCGTGAGGCCGAGCACCTTGCTCACGTGCGAGATCTCCCGCTGCAGCGGGGTGACCTCCTCCTCGGTGGCGTCGAGCAGCTGCGCGATGGCACCCATCTGGGTGTCCATGCCGGCGGCCACCACGACGGCGCGGCCGACGCCCTGGGCGACGGCGGTGCCCTTGTAGACCATGTCGAACCGGTCGCCGAGCGGTGCCCTGGCCGGGAGCACTGCCGCGTCCTTGAGGACCGCCTCGCTCTCCCCGGTCAGCGACGACTCCTGGACACGCAGGGCCGTAGCGCTCAGCAGGCGCGCGTCGGCGCCGACGGCATCGCCCTCGGCCAGCACGAGCACGTCCCCGCGCACGAGCTCGGCCGACCGCACGGTGACCCGGCGGCCGTCGCGCAGCACGGTGGAGGTCGCCTCCGTCATGGATCGGAGTGCCGCGACGGCGTTCGCCGCCTTGCTCTCCTGGACCAGGCCGAGCACCGCGTTGAGCACGATGATGGCGGCGATCACCACCGCGTCCACGGGTACGCCCTCGGCGCCCTCGACCCACCAGACGGCGACCGAGATGCCAACGGCCACCAGCAGCAGGGCCACCAGCGGGTCCCGGAACTGGTCCAGGATCTTGCGCCAGAGCGGCACGGGCGGCCTGGACCGCAGCTCGTTCGGGCCGTCGGCGGCCAGGCGGCGCGCGGCCTCGGCGTCGCTCAGCCCGACGGCCGGGTCGACGCCGAGCTCGCGGGCGACGTCGTCCGCCTCCCGCACCGACGGATCAAACGGCGTACCGACGGGTGCGGCGACGGACGGCGGCTGCGCGGGCCGGTATGGAGCTGCCACACAGCGATCATCCATCGACGGCGCCGGACGCGCGCGTCCTGGGCCGTCGGCCCGCGCCGGCCCGGGTCAGGAGCGGACGAGCCGCGCGATCGCGTCGGAGGCTTCCTTGACCTTGGCGTCCGCCTCGGCGCCGCCGGCCCGGGCGGCGTCGACCACGCAGTGCTTGAGGTGGTCGTCCAGGAGGCCGAGCGCGACGCTCTCGAGGGCCTTCGTCAGGGCGGACACCTGGGTCAGGATGTCGATGCAGTACTGCTCCTCGTCGACCATCCGGTGGATACCGCGCGCCTGCCCCTCGATGCGCCTGAGCCGCGCGAGGTACTTGTCCTTGTCGGTGATGTAGCCGTGGGTGGTGGGCGCGTCACCCTCTCCGGCCACGTCGGCAGGGGATCCTGATTCCGTCATGGTTCCCATGGTCTCATCTCCGTCTGGTCAAATGCCCTGGCCGGGCGGGCGATCTGGCGGGTTCCGCGGCGCACCGCACGAGGTGCGCCGCGGAACCTGCGGGCTGGGTCAGGCCGCCGCCGCGTACTTGGCGGGGTCGGCGTCGAACGGGTCCTCGCACGCGGCGCAGCAGAACCAGTACCGCTGGCCCTCGTAGTCGCGGAACAGGCCCTTGGCCTCTGCGTCGGCCTTCACCACCGTGCTGCCGCGCATCACCGGGCACTCCGCGAGCTCGTCGTCCGACGGGCCGAGCAGGTTGAGGCCGAACTGGCTCGCTCCGCCCGGGTGCGAGTGGTCGTCGTGCGCATGACCGTCGTGCGCATGACCGTCGTGCGAGTGGCCGTCGTGCGAGTGGCCGTCGTGCGAGTGGCCGTCGTGCTCGTGGCCGTCGTGCGAGTGGCCGTCGTGCTCGTGGTCGCCGTGCTCGTGGTCGCCGTGCGAGTGGTCGTGTCCCATGTGGGTCCTTTCGTCGGTGCGGGGTGGTCAGGCGTCCTGCAGCGCCCGGGCGGTCCGCCCCGACGGCGCGGGCGCCTGGGTGTCCGCCGTCCGGCTCGCGAAGGAGCGCAGGCGGAGGCTGTTGCCGACGACGAAGACGCTGGAGAACGCCATCGCCGCACCGGCGAGCATGGGGTTGAGCAGGCCGAGGGCGGCCAGCGGGATCGCGGCGACGTTGTACCCGAAGGCCCAGAACAGGTTCGTCCTGATGGTGCCGAGCGTCCGGCGGGACAGCCGGATCGCGTCAGCCGCGGAGGTGAGGTCGCCCCGGACGAGCGTGATGTCCGCCGCCTCGATCGCGACGTCGGTGCCGGTGCCCATCGCCAGGCCCAGGTCGGCCTGCGCAAGGGCCGGGGCGTCGTTGACGCCGTCGCCGACCATCGCGACGACCTTGCCCTCGGCCTGCAGCCGCGCGACGACGTCGGCCTTGTCCTGGGGCAGTACCTCGGCGATGACCCGGGTGATCCCGACGGCCGCCGCCACCTGCTCGGCCACGGCCCTGTTGTCGCCCGTGAGCAGCACGGGCGTGAGGCCGAGCCTGATGAGCTGCGCGACGGCGGCCGCGCTGGTGGGCTTGACCTGGTCCGCCACGACGAGGATGCCCCTGGCCTGCCCGTCCCAGCCGACCGCTACGACGGTCTTGCCTTCGCCCTCCGCATGAGCCTTGGCGTCCGCGAGGTCCGCCGGCAGGTACAGCGACCAGTCGGCGAGCAGGCTCTCGCGCCCGACGACGACGGCGTGCCCCTCGACGACCCCCTGCACGCCCTTGCCCTGGATGCTCTCGAACGACTCCGGAGCCGGCAGGTCCCCGACCTGCTGGGTGGCGCCCTTGGCGATCGCCTGCGCGACGGGGTGCTCGGAGGCGTCCTCCAGGGCGCCCGCGAGCCGGAGCAGCTCCTCGCGCGTGGTGCTGTCGTCCGGGACGACGTCGAGCAGGGTCATCTTGCCGGTGGTGACGGTGCCGGTCTTGTCCAGCACGATCGTGTCGACCTTGCGGGTGGACTCCAGCACCTCCGGCCCCTTGATGAGGATGCCCAGCTGCGCGCCCCGTCCCGTGCCGACCAGCAGCGCGGTGGGCGTGGCCAGCCCGAGCGCGCACGGGCAGGCGATGATCAGCACCGCGACGGCGGCCGTCATCCCGGCTGTGACGGGGAAGCCGCCGCCGAGCCAGACGCCGAGGGTCGCGACCGCGACGGCGATGACCACCGGGACGAAGATCCCGGAGACCCGGTCGGCGAGGCGCTGGATCTCGGCCTTGCCGGACTGGGCGTCCTCGACGAGCTTGGCGATCCGCGCGAGCTGGGTGTCCGAGCCGACCTGCGTGGCCCGGACGACGAGCCGGCCGCCGAAGTTCACGGTCGCCCCGGCAACGGTGTCGCCGACGCCGACCTCGACCGGGACGGACTCCCCCGTCAGCATCGACGCGTCGATGGCGGACGAGCCCGTGACGATGACGCCGTCGGTGGCGACCTTCTCCCCCGGCCGCACGACGAACTCGTCGCCGACGGCGAGGCTCTCGACCGGGATCCTGGTCTCGGCCCCGCCCCGCAGCACGGCGACGTCCTTCGCGCCGAGCTCCAGCAGCGCGCGCAGCGCGGCGCCGGCCTGGCGCTTGGACCGTTTCTCGAAGTAGCGCCCGGCGAGCACGAACATCGTGACGCCGGTGGCGACCTCGAGGTAGATGTTGCCTGCGCCGTCGGACGGGGCGACGGTCAGCTCAAACCCGTGCGTCATCCCGGGCTCGCCCGCGGTGCCGAGGAACAGCGCGTACAGGGACCATGCGAACGCGGCCACGACACCGACCGAGACGAGGGTGTCCATGGTCGCCGCGCCGTGCCGCAGGTTGGTCCACGCGGCCCTGTGGAACGGCCAGGCCGCCCACAGGACCACCGGGGCCGCGAGCGTGAGCGACGCCCACTGCCAGTAGGTGAACTGCCACGCCGGGACCATCGCCATGGCGATCACCGGGACGGCGAGCACTATCGAGGTGATGAGCCGGTTCCGCAGCGACAGCAGCTCCGCGTCCCGCGGGTCGACGGCGGCGCCGTCGTCCGCCGGGGTGTGCTTCGGGGCGGGCAGGGCCGCCGTGTAGCCGGTCTTCTCGACCTCCGCGACGAGAACGCTCAGGTCGTACCCGGCCGGCGCGGTGACCTGCGCCTTCTCCGTGGCGTAGTTGACCGTCGCACTCACCCCGTCGAGCCGGTTGAGCTTCTTCTCGATCCGCATGGCGCACGAGGCGCAGGTCATTCCCCCGATCTCGAGGTCCACGGTGGTTCCCGGCGCGTCCGTCCGGGACGTGGTGTCCGACATCAGCCCCTCCTTGTCGTGTCCAGGACGAAGCGCGCCGTGTGCACGTCCCCGTCGACCTTGAAGTCCAGGTACAGCAGGTACCGGCCCGGCGTGGGCGCCTCGGTCATGAAGGTGACGTCCGGCCCCGAGAGGGAACCGGGGGCCGGCTCGTCGCCCTCGGGGTGCACGTGCAGGTAGGCCAGGTCGCCCTCGCGCAGCGCGACGAGGTGCCCGTACGCGCCGAGGTACGGCTCCAGGTCCGTGACGGGCTCGCCGTCCTTGGTGATGGTCGCGGTGAGCATCGAGTCGCCGCTCGCGCTCAGGTCTCCCGTGAGCGTGGCGGTGTATCCGCCAGTCGTGTCTTTCGCCGACACCGACGTCGCGGGCTCCGGGGAGAGCCGCCCCGCGACGTCGACCGTGCGGCTGAGCGTCACGTTCTCGCCGGTCTCCTCCGGGACGAAGTCGGTGAACACCCGGTAGGTGCCCGCCTCGTCCCAGGTCCACGGGATGGACCAGACGCCGTCGGCCGACATCGTCGGGTGGACGTGCCGGAACAGGTCGCCGTCGGAGCGCACCACGATCAGGTGCAGCTTCTTGTCGTGCTCGGTCTCGAAGCCGGTCACGGCCTCGCCGTCGGCCGACGTGATCGTGAACGAGAGGACTCCCTCCTCGCCCACCTCGTCGGGCACGGTCACCGGGCTCAGGAGGAGGCCGTCCTGTTCGAGCGACAGCCCGCGCACCGGCGTCGGGCCGGCCTCGGCGGGCTGCTCGTCCATGCCCGCCATGCCCTCCATCTCCGCGCCGTCCGCCGCTTCGTCCTCGGCCGACGCCGACCAGGCCGCGACGGAGCTCTCCGGCACCACCGCGCCCGCGACGACGAAGGCCGCGACGAACAGCGCCGCGAGGCCCGCGCCGTACAGGCCGAGCCGCTGGGGCGCGTTCATGCGACCCGCTCCGCCTCGTACCCGGCCTCGTCCACTGCGCCCAGGACCGCTGCCTCGTCCAGCACCGCAGTGCTCCGGACCACGAGCTTGCCCGTCGCGGCGCTCACGTCGACCTGCTCCACGCCGGGCAGCCGGCCCACCTCGCCACGGACCGCTACCTCGCAGTGCCCGCAGCTCATCCCGGTCACCTGGTACTCGCTCGTCGCCATCGTCTCGCCTTCCACTCACGCGATGCTACCCCTAGGGGGTAGCCGTATGCCCTCACCATATACCCCTCTGGGGTATCTCCGTCAACGCGGCCCGGACGAACTGGCAGGCTGGCGTCCATGACGAGCAGCGATTCACCGCACGACGGCGGCGCGGAGCTGGCGGTACGCCCGGCGCTCGCGGCCGCCGAGGAGGCGGCGTACTCGGGCGCCGCGTGGCTGCACGTCGACTACGAGCCACACCTCGAGTCCTTCTACGCGCAATGCGGACTCCGGCCGACGGCGGCGGGCCTCATGCCGCTGTCGGGGCGTCGGGGTTCGAGCTAAATCGACGCGAGCGCTCCCAGAGCCGATGTGAAGGCCAGGAGATGGCACACGGCGCTGGCGATGCCCCATCGGCCGAAGCGGTTGAGGAGCGCTGCGACGAGATCCTGGTCGCCGTCCGGGGTGGCCCAGAGCCTTCTCATTGCGGGATAGGCGCCGGCCGTGCCCACGAAGCCGGCCACCGTCGCCGCCAGGCAAGCGGCGAGGAGACCGGTCGCCCAACCGCCCTCGCCGCGCGCGACGGACAGCGTCAGCGCAGCGATCGTGAGCAGCAGGCCGAGGACGGTGACCACCGCGTACACCCGGACACCCCAGGACTGATACATCGACCGGAGGGCTCGCGCGTACGGCACAGGACCGAGCCGCGACCGGGCAGGCATCGTCAGCAGCAGGATGCCCGTGATCATGCCCGCCCCCAGGCCCCGCAGGAACACCGTGGCGACCAGCAGGATCGAGAACCCGTCCATCAGGCGCCCACCCGGGTCGCGTGCATCGTCTCGCGACGCAGCCGGAGAAAGGTGTACCAACCCAGGACCGCGGGCAGCAGAGCGGTCCACGCTCCCCCGACGTAGTGCCACGAGCCGCCGTCGAGGAACGGCGCGATGTAGTGGGTCGGCTCCATGAACATCATGCCGAACAGGAAGACGCACGCCAGGTAGTACCCCGCCGTCCATCGCCTCAGGAACATGACGGCGGCCGCCAGCCACACGACGGGCGAGAGGAACGCGGCGTGCGAGACCAGCGTGTCGAGATCGAGATCGACCACCGGGTCCAGGACGCTGGGGAATCCCAGGACGAATGCGCGGTACTCCTCATACACGTGCACGAGGAACGCGATCACGGTCAGGAGGTACGGGACGGCGATCCGATGAGGATCCACCCGCCGATCCGCCGGCGCGAACCGCCAGAGGACGAGTCCGCCGACGAGCAGGACACCTGCCGACAGCATCACCCGTGGTGCGAGGACGAGCTCGGCCAGCAGGTAGATCGCCGCGCACGCCACGACACTTGCGGCGTCGACCCAGAACCTCCTTTCGCGCTCGCCTGCCCCTGCCCCGGGCACGTCAGGGAGCCGTCTCTGGTTGCGGCGTCGGCCCACCGGCGTCGGCGGTGCGCAGCAGGCGGTACTCCTCGCGTCGCAGCAGGCTCAGCACGAGCCGGGCCGGGAACCCGAACGCACGGCGTCCGGCGTCGGACGGGTAGGACTCAATTGCGATGACCTGGCGCGGAACCCCGCCGACGACGAGCTCGCAGCCGCCCGCGGCGACGATGTTGCGGTACCAGCTCACGTTCTCGCCGTAGGTGAGCTCGGCGATGAAACCGTCCTCGGCCTCGGCGACGATGATCGGGGTCTCGTAGGCGGTGCCGGACTTGCGTCCGACGTGCCGGACCAGGGAGAACGGGCCGGTACCGGCCCGGGCGAGCCTGGTCGTCCAGCGGTTGAGGGTGTTCTTGAGCAGCCAGAGCAGGCCGTGTCGCATCGAGGTCATTCCTGTGCTCCGATTCCGGTGAGGATGGCGTCGACGAAGCCGTCGACCCACGGCTCGACGGGCTGGCGGGTCACGCCGAGCACGAGGATCCCGCTGATCAGCAGCCGTAGTGGCGCGCGCGGATCGTGGGGACGCAGCTCGCCGGCGTCGATCCGCTCCGCGAGATAGCTCGCGAGATTGTCGAGCACCTGTTCCTGGATGTCGGCCATCCCGATCGGCAGGGACGTCTCGGGGGCGAGCATCTCCCGGAACAGGACCCGCACGACGTCGCCCCGCTCCTCGAGCGCGGCCGCTGCGCGGACGCAGAACTCGCGGAGTCCAACGGCGACCGGCTGGCCGGAGAGGCTCTCGGCCAGGCCCGCGAATGCGTCGCGTGGGTCGGCCGCCGCGAAGACCGCGCTCAACAGCCCGTCCTTGTTGCCGAAGTAGTGGTAGAGCAGCCCGGGCGCGACCCCCGCTCGCGTGGCTACCTCGGCGATCGTCACGTGCTCGATACCTCGTTCGACGAACAGGTCGAGGGTCACTTTCACGAGCTGGGCCCGACGGGCGTCCGCCTGTTCGCGTCGTGTCGGCGGCGTCATGCGGGGCGATCCTCTGCGTCGAAAGTTGTTGGCACCCGCACAGGCTACTCGTTGACTGAACAGTCAGTCAACGAATCTGGACAGAAGGGCCGACTATCCGAGTGTCGTCAGCGGGTCGGCCGCTACGGTTCCGTCATGTTTCCCTTCATCGAGACCGCCCTCGCAGCGATCTTCGTCATCCTCCTGCTGCTGTTCATCACCGTCAGCGGCAACATGAGGGCCAACGGGCGGACCGTCGAGAGGGTCGAACGCAAGCTGGACCTGGTGATCAACCATCTCGGGATCAAAGGCCTCCCCGCCGACGGGATCCCGCTGGACATCCTGGCCGAGATCGACCGGTGCATCTGGTCCGACCGGCGGATCGAGGCGATCAAGCTCTACCGCCAGGCCACCGGCGCCACCCTCGCCGATGCGAAGGCGTGGGTCGACCAGCGCAGCGCCTCCTACTGACGGCAGTCGGAAGGGTCATATGGGTAGTTCTGCCCACCCGACTTTCGACGACTATTCACCCCTCGCCTAGGTAGGGTGCACCAGTTGCGCCCGTGTGTGCTGGCCGGGCGGTCCTTTCGTGGAGTGATGAATGAGGAGGACGCATGAGCTTTGCCTCACGCGTGTATGAGAACCGCCGGTCGATAGTGTCTGTCGGGTTGGTGACCCTCTTCGCCGCGGGGCTCCTGGGCTTCGCTCTCCTGTACGACGGCGAGTCGACCGCGGAGGTCGACCTCAACGACTCGGGCGTCTGGGTGACCCGGACCACGAAGGGCGAGCTCGGGCGGTTCAACTACGAGGCGAAGGCTACGGACGGCGTCCTGCAGGCGAGCTCCACGGGCTTCGACGTGGAGCAGGACGCGCAGCGCATCCTCCTGAACAGCGCGAGCACCTCTTCGGCGAGCCCGGTGAACGCGGCGCAGCTGGCGCTGGACAGCACCATGGAGCTCCCCGCGGGAGCGCAGGTCTCCTCGGGCGGCCCGACCACCGCGGTGTATGACCCGGAGACGGGCAGAGCCTGGGTCATGCCGTTCGACTCGGCCGCCTTCGACGAGAAGAAGCTCAAGCCGACGGTCAAGGCCGGCAAGGGCGGTCGGCTCACCGTGGGCAACGACGGCACCGCCTTCCTCGCCGTGCCGAGCGACGGCAAGATCTACACGATCCCGACCAGCGCGCAGGGCGTCGCGGACGACGTGCAGGAGTCGTCCCTCCCGGTCGCCACGGATGCGGAGGTGCAGGTCTCCGCCGTCGGCGACAAGCCTGTGGTCCTGGACCAGGCGACCGGGAACCTGGTGCTGCCGGACGGCGACACGGTCGAGGTGGCGGACGGCTCCCAGGGCATGCTGCAGCAGCCGTCCGGCGAGGCCGACAACGTGGTGCTCGCCACCCCGAAGAGCCTGGTTCTCCAGCCGCTGGGCGGCGGCGACGAGACGACCCAGGTGGTGGACGGTGGCGCGTCGGGTACGGCGTCCGCCCCGGTGCAGCTGAACGGGTGCGTCTACGGTGCCTGGGCGGGGTCGGGTCAGGTCATCCGGAACTGCGAGGACGAGGACAACGACTTCGGCCAGGTGCTGGAGGGCCTGATTCCCTCCGCGAGTCTGGTCTATCGCGTGAACCGCGACGTCATCGTGCTGAACGACATGACGAACGGCCAGCTGTGGATGGCCTCGGACGAGTTCGAGCTGGTCGACGACTGGGACACCACGGAGCCCAAGGCCGGCAAGGGTGAGAAGACCGAGTCGGAGCAGACCACGCCGCTGATGGTCGACAACTTCGTGGCCGATCGGAGCAAGCCCAACACCAAGCCGGAGCCCAAGGACGACACGTTCGGCGTCCGGCCCGGCCGCACCACGGTGCTCAACGTGCTGGGCAACGACACGGACAAGGACGGCGACGTGCTGACGGCCACGGTCAAGACCGAGCCCCAGAGCGACATCACCATCGACCGCGTGCTCGACGGCGTGGCCCTGCAGGCCGACGTGCCCGACGACGCGACGGGCAGGATCACGTTCAAGTACGAGGTCGACGACGGGCGGGAGGGCGGCAAGGCGGAGGCGTCCGTGACCCTCAACGTGGTGCCGCCGGCCGAGAACCACCCGCCCACCCAGCCCGACGGCGTGCCCGTGCTGCGGGTGGCGCAGGACGAGCAGGCGAGCATCAAGGTGCTGCCGTACTTCAAGGACCCGGACGGCGACGACCTGTTCCTGTCCAACGCGACCACCGCGGACCCGATGGACGAGGTGCGGTTCCGCCCGGACGGCACCGTCGAGTTCCTTGACGGCGGCAGCGGCACGGGACTCAAGATGGTCGACCTCCAGGTGTCGGACTCGAGTGGCACCCCCGTCGAGGGCAAGCTGCGCGTGGACGTCGTGTCCACCAACGTGAAGCCCGTGGCGGTGCAGGACCACGTGACCGTGCTGACCGGCGAGCCGGTCACGGTCAGCCCGCTGAAGAACGACTACGACGCCAACGGTGACGAGCTGAGCCTGAACCGCGTCGACGAACCGCTCGGGACGACCGTCACCAAGAACACGGCGGCCCGTACCTTCAAGTTCGAGAGCGACCAGGCCGGCTCGTACGACGTGACCTACCAGATCACCGACGGCCCCGAAGCGACGATGGGGCTGGTGCGGGTGGATGTGGTCGACCCGCCGACCGAGGCGGGCGCACCCGTCGCCGTCTCGGACCAGGTGCTGCTGCCGACCGGCGGCACCGCGCTCGTGGACGTGCTTGCCAATGACACCGACCCCGCGGGCGGCGTGCTCGTGGTGCAGGGCGTCAGCGTGCCCGCCAACGCCCCGATCAGCGTGTCTGTGCTGAACCATCAGATCCTGAAGGTGTCCGAGATCAAGCGGCTCGGTGAGCCGGTGATCGTGAACTACAAGGTGGCGAACGGCTCGGGCACGGTCACGGGGCAGGTGCGCGTGGTGCCCATCCCGACGCCCGCGCAGATGCGGCCGCCGGAGGCAGGCAACGACGAGGCTGTCGTCCACGTCGGGGACGTGGTGACCATCCCGGTGCTGAAGAACGACACGCACCCCGACGGCGTGGCGATGAGGGTCACCGACGAGCTGCAGGAGGAGCCGTCGGCCTCGGCGGGCGAGGCGTTCGTCTCCGAGGACACGGTGCGCTTCCGCGCGGGCGACGACGCCGGGGTCTACGACGCCGTCTACGAGGTGGAGGACGCCAACGGGCAGAAGGACTCCGCACGGGTCACGATCACCGTGAAGGACGATCCGGAGAACACGGCCCCACAGCTGCCCGACATCGAGGCACGGGTGCTCAGCGAGGGCATCGTCCGGATCCCGCTGCCGCTGGACGGGAGCGATCCTGACGGCGACTACGTGACGCTGAGCTCCATCTCGGGAGCGCCCGCCAAGGGCAACGCCACCATCGTGGACGGGTTCATCGACTACAAGGCCGCGAACGCGACGGGCCTGGACACCTTCACCTACCAGGTGGCCGACACGCGCGGTGCGGTGGGCGAGGGCTTGGTCCGCGTCGGCATCGTGGCGCCCCCGGCCACCAACCAGGAGCCGCAGGCGCTCGACGACGAGACGACGGTCCGGCCGGGCCGGACGGTGGCCATCACGGCGCTCGACAACGACTCCGACCCGGACGGCGACCAGATCGGTCTGGTGGCCAAGGGCTTCGAGGGCACCGAGGGCCTGAAGCCCAAGGCCGTGGAGGACGACGTGGTCGTCACCGCGCCCGGCGACGAGGGACCGTACTCCTTCTACTACGGCATCCAGGACAGCTACCAGGCAAGCGCCAGTGGTGCCATCACGGTGAACGTGGACCAGAACGCGCCGCTGCTACGCCCCATCGCGCACGACGACGTGGTCACGGTCGACGACGTCGAGGGCTCGACCAGTGTCACGGTGCAGGTGCTCGACAACGACGTGGACCCGGACGGGGTGGGTGCCGACCTCGAGGTCTCGGTGGACCCGGGCCTCGAGGGCGTTGCGGTCACCGAGTCGAACGCGATAGAGGTACAGCTCACCGAGAACGCGCAGGTCATCACCTACACCGTGACGGACATGGACGGCCTGGAGGCCAAGGCGTTCGTGCGGGTGCCCGGCGACCAGCTGCGACCGCACATCAAGCCCGGCCTGGATCCGCTCAAGGCGTTCAGCGGCGAGCCGCTCACGATCGACCTCGCCGACTACGTGGTGGTCCGCGAGGGCCGGGTGCCGCGCATCACCGAGGACAACACGGTCAAGGCGCTGGAGGGCAAGGTCGAGATCACCGACAACGACACCCTGGTGTACACGTCGGCCGAGGACTACGCGGGTGCGGCGTCGGTCAGCTTCGAGGTGACCGACGGCACCGGCCCCGACGACGAGGAGGGTCTCACCGCGGTGCTGACCCTGCCGATCGACGTGACCCCCTCCGAGAACCAGCCGCCGAAGATCACGGGCACCCCGGTGCTCAAGGTGGCGGCCGCCGAGGAGGCGGCCGTCGACCTGTCGCGGTACGTCAAGGACCCGGACAAGGACCCGCTGACCTTCGAGGTCGAGGGCAGGGACGGCTTCGAGATGTTGGTCTCCGGCGCCACGGTCACCGGGGAGGTCAACGCGTCGGTCCCCAAGGGCACCATCGTGCAGCTGCCGATGACCGTCTCCGACGGCAGGCACTCCGTGCAGGCCGAGCTGACCGTCGAGGTCACGCCGTCGACCCGGCCACCGGCGAAGACGACCGATGACGTGGTGCTGGACGCGCACCAGGGCAAGGCGACGACGGTCCCGGTGCTGGCGAACGACTCCAACCCGTTCCCCGAGACCCCGCTCAAGGTCGTCGCCGCGGCCAGCGAGGCGGGCGGGGGCGATGTGACGTTCACCGACTCCGACGTGGTCGTCACCCCCGAGCCCGACTTCACCGGCGTCATGACCGTGCGCTACACGGTGCAGGACGCGACCGGGGACCCGGCCCGCCAGGTCGACGGCTTCGCGAAGCTGACGGTGCTGGGCAAGCCCGACGCTCCCCGCGCACCGCGCGTGGAGGAGGTGCGCTCCGAGACCGTGGTGCTGAGCTGGGACCAGCCCAACAACAACGGCGCAGACATCACGAGCTACATGCTGCGCACCAACACCGGTCAGGAGCACAAGTGCGACACGACCACGTGCACGTTCGACGGACTGAAGAACAACGTGAAGTACACGTTCACGGTCACGGCCACCAACGAGGTGGACGAGTCGGCGCCGTCGCCGTCGTCCCGCGAGGTGCGTCCCGACGAGCGTCCGGACAAGCCCGAGCCGCCGTCGCTCAAGTTCGGCGACAAGAAGCTCACCGTCTCGTGGCAGAACAAGTCGTACACGGACCGGTCCCCCATCGACTGCGTCACCCTGGAGATCAGCCCGCCCCCGACCGACGGCGCGACACAGAAGGTCTGTGAGGACAACAGCCCGGTCGTCTGGGAGGGGCTGGACAACGGCACCGCGTACACGGTGCGGGTGCAGGCCAAGAACGCAGCGGAGGAGCCGTCGGAGTGGAGCGATCCGTCCGCGCCGGAGATCCCCGCCGCGAAGCCCGCACAGCCGGAGCCCCCGACCGCGAGCCGCGTGAACAACAAGGTGGGCGGCCAGATCAACGTGGGCTGGACGGCGCCGGCCAACAACGGTGACGCGATCAGGATGTACTACCTGGACGTGTACGAGAACGGGAGCAAGACCAAGACGCTGACGCGGTCCGGTACCTCGACGGTTGTCGAAGCGCTGAACCCGGAGTCGTCCTACACGTTCACGGTCCAGGCCGAGAACAAGGCGGGCAAGTCCCTGGTCAGCGCCCAGTCCGCCGCGGAGCCGGCCTACGGCGAACCCGACAGCCCAAGTGGCGTGCGCGCGAGCAACCCCGGTGACGGGCGCGCGACCGTGAGCTGGAGCGCTATCTCGAGCACGGGCTTCCGCGGCCCGGCGCACCGGTACGAGGTCTCGGCCAACGGCGGGGCCGCCGAGAACGCCGGGGACACCACGTCGTACAACGACACCGGCCTGACCAACGGGACGTCCTACACGTTCCGGGTGCGGGCCTGCAACCAGTACATATGCGGTGCCTGGTCCGCGGCGTCCAACGCCGTCAAGCCGTACGGCCCGCCGATCCAACCGACGATGACCGCCACCGACGGGATCGAGAAGGTCACGTTCACGTGGGATGGGGACGGGTACAACGGCCTGAAGACCACGGTCCAGGTGAGCGGGGCGGTCAGAAGCACGAACAAGACAGGCACCGTGACGGTGGCCGGCAGCCCCGGCCAGACCATGGAGGCCTGCGTCACGGTGGAGGACGAGATGGGGAAGACCGCGCAGGACTGCGACTCTGGGACGGTTCTGACGCCGAGGGCATGGGTGACCGAGGGCGCCGTGCGCAGCGGATGCGCCGAGACGTGCCGGTACTGGGAGCTGAACTGGTCGGGCTTCGACGCGGGCAACCACCAGGCGGCCTGCTGGGCCGGCGACACGTCGGCCGAGGGCGGCCCGTCGGGCTGGCACGACATCCACGAGGGACACGCCACGACCTGGGCGGGCGCCACCAAGTACCCGATGGACGGCTCCCAAGGCTCGAGGCAGCTCTCGTGCTACATGGGCGCGAACTACAACGGTACGGAGGTCGCCTTCTACGTCGACGGCAAGCGGTACGAGGTCTCGAGGTGGAACAGCTGATGTCAGCCGCCGCGGCGCCGCCAGGCGCCGCGGCCGCGACCGGCCACAGCGGTCAGAGCAGGACCACGCCCTTGCCACCGATGACGTTCGCCTCCATGTCACGGTGCGCCTGGACGATGTCGTCGATGCCGTAGGTGCGGCCGACGGGGACCACGGCGGCCCCGTCGGCCACGGCGTCGAGGAACTCCTGGAGGGCCTCGGCGGGGAGGTCGGCGGCCTCCCCCGAGTACGCGGTCAGGCGCACCCCGTTGGGCAGCCAGTCCATCGGGTAGAAGTCCGGGATGGTCCACTGGTCCGAGAGCATCCCGGTGAAGCAGGTCGTCCCGCCCTGCCGCGTCGCCCGGAGGGTGTCCCGCATGACGTTCACACCGACGAGCTCGACGGCGCCGTCGACTCCCTGCGGGACGATGCGGCGGACCGCGGAGGCGACCTCGCCGTCGTCGACCAGGACGTGGTCGACGCCCACGCCTCGGAGCCGCTCGGTCCGCGAAGCGGACCGCGTCGTCGACAGCACCGTGACGCCCCGCAGCTTCGCCAGCACGGCTATCGTCAGGCCGACCGATGAGGTACCGCCACGGATCAGGAGGGTCTGCCCCGCCGTGACGCCGGCCCCGATCACCAGGGAGCCGTACGCGGTCTGCAGCATCTCCGGCACCGCGCCGATCGTGTCCCACGGCAGGTCGCTGCGGAACGGGATCACCTGGGACGCCGGGACGCTGACGTACTCGGCGTACCCGCCGTCGAACTCGCGGCCCATGCCGCCCATCATCGTCACCACCTGCGTGCCCGGGGCCAGCTCGCCACCCGGCGCGTCCTCCACGATCCCGGCCGCCTCGATCCCCGGGATGCGCGGGAAGCTGCCCGAGTAGGCAACGCCCTGCCGGAAGTGCAGCTCGGACCGGTTGAGCCCGAACGCCCTGACCCGGATCAGCACCCGTCCCGGCACGCTCTCCGGGACCGGCACCCGGCGGACCTGCAGCACCTCCGGGGCCCCGGGGGCGTCGATCACTGCCGCCCGCATCGTCGTGTCACTCATGCCAACACCCCTGCTCTCCGTCGAAGGTTCTGTCTGAGGCTCTCGATCCGCGCGGCCAGGTCCCGGAGCTCAGGACCCGACATCTCCGGGCCCAGCAGCTCGGCCAGGATCTCCGCCAGGGCGTCCGAGACGCCCTGGAACCGCCCGTCGCCCTCGGGCGTGAGGGCGATCAGCGAGGATCGGCCGTCGTGCGGGTTGGGCCGGCGGACGGCGAGCTCGTCCCGCTCCAGCCGGTCCACGAGCTTGCTCGCCGCGCCGATCGTGATGTCCAGGTCGGCAGCGATCTCGTTGACCCGGCAGTCGCTCCCCCGGGTGCGCACCACGCGGAGCGCCTCGAACCGCGCGAGCGTGACCCCGGTCCGGCGCACGAGCTCCCTGTCGACCGTGTTCCACAGCGTGGTCTCGAACCGGACCAGCGATGTCAGGAATCCGATGTAGTCGGTCACGTCTCTCCCCTCGACGACCGAACTATATTCCTCGGAATCTATTTTTCGCCAGCAGGGCCGTTCACGACGCCGGGGCTCGGCCGCGCCTACCCCGCGCTGTCCGCCGTGAGCCGCTGGGCGACCCTCGCCGCCTCGGCTGCCCTGACCTGCGCCTTCTCCGCCCGGCGCGCCGCCCGGGCCGCGCGCTTTCCGGTGCGGTCCTCCGTACGCCGCTCGAACAGCGTGTAGATCACCGGCACCAGGTACAGCGTGAGCAGCGTCGAGGAGACGAGCCCGCCGATCACCACCAGCGCCAGCGGCTGCGAGATGAACGCCCCGCCGCCCGTCAGGCCGAACGCCATCGGCGTCAGCGCGAGGATCGTCGCGGCCGCCGTCATCACGATGGGCCGCAGGCGCTGGCGCGCGCCCTCCCGCACGGCCTCGTCGAGCGGCCGGCCGTCGGCCCGGTACTGGTTGATCAGGTCGATCAGCACGATCGCGTTCGACACCACGATCCCCACCAGCATGAGCACACCGATCAGCGCCGCGACGTCGAGCGGCGTGCCGGTCAGCAGCAGCGCGAGCAGCGCGCCGGTCGCGGCGAACGGCACCGAGACCAGCAGGATCAGCGGCTGCCCGATGCTCCGGAACGTCGCCACCATCACCAGGTAGACGATGAGGATGGCCGCCAGCAGCGCCAGGCCCAGGTCCGCGAAGGCGTCGGCCTGGTCGGCCGCCACGCCGCCCATGGTCACCTCGGCGCCGTCCGGCAGGTCGAGGTTGTCGATCTCCTCGGTCAGGGCAACGGTCAGCGAGCCCAGGTCCTGCCCGGCGGGCGTGACCGCCACGGTGGCGCTGCGCTCCCCGTCCAGCCGCGTGACCGACGCCGGGGCCGACACCCGCTCGACCGTCACCAGGTCGCTCAGCGGGACCATGCCCGCCGCCGTCGGCACCTGGATCTCCTCGATCTCGGCGGTAGTGGCCGGCACGTCCCCGGCGACGACGACGTCGAGCGACGAGCCGTCCAGGTCCACGGTGCCGATGCTCGACTCGTTCATCGCCCCGGCCAGGAGGCCGGAGACCGTGGACTCGGTGAGCCCGGCCTCGGCGGCCGCGTCCCGGTCCACCGTCACCTGCACGGTGGACTGCTCCGCGGCGAGGTTGTTCGTCACGTTCTCGACGGTGTCGAGGCCGGTCACCGCGTCCTCGACGGCGCTGGCGGCCTCCGCCAGGGTGTCGGCGTCCGGCGCGGTGACCGCCAGGTCCACCGTCGTGCTGGCGAACCCCGTGTCGCCGGCGGCCACGGTGATCTCGCCGTCCAGGGCGGCGGCGTCGAGCGCTTCGCTCACGTCGTCCTGCACGGCCTCGCCGTCGGCGTCCTCGTCCAGCGTCATCGCGAACGAGGCGCTGCTCGCGCCCCCGCCCCCGCCGAACGCGGCGGCGAACCCGTCGCCGGACCCGACGGTGGTCTGCACCGTCGCGATGCCGTCGACGTCGTCGAGGACGTCCTCGACCTCCTTGGCCGCCTCGTCCTGCGCCTCCAGCGACGTGCCCGGCTCGAACTCCTGCGTCACCGAGAGCGTGTCCTGCCCCGCGGCCCCGATGAAGTTGGTCTCCATGCGCGGCACCAGCGCGAGCGTGCCGCCCAGCAGCGCGATCGCGACGACCAGCGTCACGGCCGGGTGCCGCAGCGCGGCGCCCAGCGACGGCACGTAGGCGCGCTGCCAGACGCCGCGGCGCTCCTTGAGCTCGGCGGCCTCGCGCATCGCGACCCCGCCGTCGGCCGACATCGGGACCTTGATGAACCAGTACGCCAGCACCGGCACGACGACCAGCGCCACGACCAGGGACGCGCCCATGGCGATGGCGACCGTGACGGCGAACGGCTGGAACAGCTCGCCGGCCATGCCACCCACGAGCGCGATCGGGGCGAACACCGCGACCGTGCAGACGGTCGACGCCGTGATGGCCGCGCCCACCTCGCGCACGGCGGTGACTATCGCGTGCACCCGCTCCTCGCCGTACGACAGGTGTCGCTTGATGTTCTCGATCACGACTATGGAGTCGTCGACGATGCGCCCGATCGAGATGGTCATGGCGGCGAGCGTGAGGATGTTCAGGGTGTAGCCGGTCAGGTTCATCGCTGCGAACGTCACGGCCAGCGACAGCGGGATCGAGAGCGCCGCGACGAGCGTGGCCCGCACGGAAGCCAGGAACACCAGGATCACGAGCACGGCGAACAGCAGGCCGAGCCCGCCCTCCGTCGTCAGGCCCTCGATGGACTCCTCGATGAACGGCGCCTGGTCGAACGTGATCGCGGTGCTCACGCCGTCGGCGTCGAGCTCGTCCTCGACGTCGGCCAGCACGTCCTGCACGGCGTGGGAGACGTCCACCGTGTTGCCGTCCGGCGTCTTGGTCAGGGCGATCGCGAGCGACGGCTCGCCGTCCAGGCGCGAGAAGGAGGTGGGCGCCACGTCCTGCACGCTCACCTTCGCGACGTCGCCCAGGTGCACGACGGCGGCGGGACCCGCCTCGGCGTCCGGGGCCGTCGGCGTCCCGGGGACGGCGCCCGCGGCGTCGGCCGAACCGGCGGCCGGGCCTGCGGAGGCGCCGGTGCCGGCGGAGGCGGACGCGCCGGCGGACGAAGCCGCGGCGGGGACGATCGGCAGCTTCTCGAGCTCCTCGACGGAGGCGACCGACGTGCCCACCTGGACGCTGCTCGTCTCACCGTCCTCGGTGACCGAGCCGACCGGCGTGACCGTGCCGTTGTCCTGCAGCAGCGACGAGAGCTGCGCGGCGGTGAGGCCGGCCGCGGCGAGCTTCTCCTCGTCGGGCTCGATCACCACCTGCTGCTCGGTGGTGCCGGTCACCGTGACGTCGCGGACCTCCGCGATCCCCGACAGCTCGGGCACCAGGACCGTGTCGATGGCGTCGGTCAGCTCCTGCTCGCTGCCGTCGCCGGACACCGCGAGCTGGACGACCGGCAGGTCGTCGAGGGAACCGGCCATGACCTGGGGCTCGACGTCCTCCGGAAGGTCCTGGATGTTGCCGAGGGCGGACGTCACCTCCTGGTCGACCTCGTCGATGTCGGTGCCGTACTCGAGCTCGACGGTGGTCGTCGAGATGCCCGTGGAGACCGTGGAGCTGACGCCCGTGACGCCGTCGATCACCTGGACCGCCGTCTCGATCGGGTCGGTGACCCGCTCCGCGACGATCTCCGGCGAGGTGCCCGGGTAGGCGGCGGTGACCGCCACCATCGGCACGTTCAACGACGGGATGAGCTCCTGACGGAGCTGCCCCATGCTGAAGATGCCGACGAGGAAGACGGCGATCGTCGCTAGCGCGACGACCGCACGGTTCGCGATCGACATTCGGGCAAGACGAAACACACTGCCTCCAGATCTGGGGTTCACGCCGGGTCCCGCGACTCCTTCGGCGCAGTATTTTGCCTAACGCAAAGGATCTCCCCGGGGTTCCCGCCCCGCAACTCCGGTTCCCGCCCGGCCCCAGGGGGTGAAGTGACGACTACAGTCGCTCCGTGACCGACGAGAACCGCGACCAGCTCCTCACGGAGCTCGCCACCCTGCACCAGCAGCTCGGCGAGGCGTTCTTCGCCTCCCGCCTCCGGCCCCTGCTGGAGACGGACCTGACCGTGCAGCAGATCCGGGCGCTCGCGCTCGTGCAGGTGGACCGCGAGTCGACACCTCAGCGTCTCGCCGAGGCGCTCGGCGTCTCCGCCGCGACCGTGTCCGGGATCCTCGACCGGCTCACCGCCGCCGGCATGACGGTACGCACCCCCGACCCGGCGGACGGCCGCGTGCGCCGGGTGACCAGCACGGAGAAGGGCACCGAGGCGATCCGGCGCCTCTTCGCCCACGAGGACGCGCTGCCGCCCGAGCTCCTCGCCCTGCTCGACGTCGACGACCTGCGCGCGCTCGTCCAGGGCACGCGCGGCCTGCTGGAGGCAGCCCGCAAGCTGGCGCCGTAGCTCCGGGACAGGCTCGACCACGAGTGCCGGCGGGGAGAGTCACTCCACGGACGGGATGCGTTGCTGACGGTAGACAACGTCTACGCACAGCAACAGACCCCGGGAAACAGCAGTTTCCCCTTGGCCGTCACACCGACGCCTGGCCGAGCACGCTCCCTCGGCCAGGGCTCACGACGCGAGCGGGTCGCCGCTCGGCGGCGCGTCTCCGCGCTGCGTCGCGCGGTCCAGGGTCCGGTCCGGGAGCCAGACCGTGAACGTGCTGCCCCGCGGGCCGTGATCGGTGTGCAGGAGGTGCCCGTCGTGGCTCTCGGCGACCTGGCGGGCGATCGCCAGGCCGAGCCCGGAGCCGTCCGGGCGGTCCTCGGCCCCGTTCGAACGGCCCGCGCCGCCGCCGTCCGCGCCCCGGTAGAAGCGGTCGAAGATCCGGTCCCTGGCCTCGGGCGGTACGCCGGGACCTTCGTCGGCGACGGCGATCCACGCCCAGCCCTGCCTGCTGCCCACGCCCACCGTGATCGCGCTGCCCACGGGCGCGAGCCGCACCGCGTTGGACAGCAGGTTGTCCACCGCCCGGGCCAGCGCGTTGGCGTCGCCGTAGGCGACCGGCCCCGGGTGGGTCCGCTCCGCGATCGACACGCCGCGCCGCTCGGCCACCGCGCGGTTCTCCCGGACCGCGCCCTCGGCCAGGGCCGCGAGGTCGACCTCCCGGTCGGTGAAGGCCTCCGAGCGGAACCGCGCGGTCGCCAGCAGGTCCTCCAGGAGGCGGGACATCCGGCTGGTCGCACCGAGCACGACGGCGGTCGCCTCGGCGCGCTGTGCCCGGTCGGCCTGGTCGTTGCCCAGCACCGCCTCGACGTTCGCCTGCACCACCATGACGGGGTTGCGCAGCTCGTGGGACACGTCCTCGATGAGCCTGCGCTCCGCGCTGAACGCCCGGTCGAGGCGGTCGAGCATCCCGTCGATCGTGTCGGCCAGCGTGCGCAGCTCGTCGTGGGGACCCGTCGCGCCGATCCGGCGGGACAGGTCGGTGGCGCCGATCTCCTGGGCGGTGCGCGTGATGGCCTCGACCGGCCGCAGGGCACGTCCCGAGACCCACCAGCCGACGGCGACGCTGAGCAGGAACATCACCACGAGCGCTATCGCCGAGTAGTCCCGCAGGGTCTGCAGCGCCGTGTAGTTCACGGCGTGCTGGACGGTGTCGAGGTCGGCGGCCTGGAACTGTTCGCCGGGCTTGTAGGCGATGCTGCCGTCGGACTTCTTCTCGAACCGCTTGACCGTGACGGGGTCCAGCGGCGCGGCGACGATCGTCTGCGACAGCGCGAAGTACACCCCGGCCAGGATGAGCGCGGTGATGCCGAACAGCGTCGCGGAGTAGGTCAGGGCAAGCCGCATCCGCACGGTCCTGGCCCACCCGGGAAGCCTTACCCACCCGGGAAGCCGCAGACCGGTCATGCGGGAACGCCCTCGACGGACGCGGGCAGCTCGCGCAGCCGGTACCCGCGGCCGATGACGGTCTCCAGCGCGGGCTCCTCGCCGTCGACGCTCAGCTTGCGCCGCAGCGTGCCGACCGTGACCCGGACCGTCTGCGTGAACGGGTCCGCGTTCTCGTCCCACACGTGCTCGAGCAGCTCCTCCGCCGCCACCACGTAGGCGGGCCGGTTCATCAGGTAGCGCAGCACCGCGAACTCCTTGCGGGTCAGGACCAGCTCCCGAGTGCCGCGCCAGGCGAGCTGCCGGGCGGCGTCGAGCCGGATCGGGCCGTGCACGAGCACGGCCGCCGCCTCCCGCGCCTCACGGCGCAGCAGGGCGCGGATCCGGGCGGACAGCTCGATGATCGCGAACGGCTTGACGAGGTAGTCGTCGGCCCCAACGTCCAGCCCGGTCACCCGGTCGGTCAGCCGACCCCGCGCGGTCAGCATGAGGATGCGCGGCGGGTCGCCCTCGGCCAGCGGGACCTGCCCGGCGCGGACCGCGCGGGTCAGGTCGAAGCCCGTCCCGTCGGGCAGGGTCACGTCCAGCAGCACGACGTCGTAGGGGTTGAGGCCCAGCTTCTCCCTGGCCTCGGCACACGTGCGCGCCTGGTCGACGGCGTAGCCCTCGCGGCGCAGTGCCACCTGCAGGGCACTCACCAGGCCAGCCTCGTCCTCCACGATCAGCAGCCGCACAGCAGCACGGTAACCGCCCGGCGCAGGTCCTGACAGGTTCTGTCGGGACCTGCTTTCGGTCGGCTTTCGCTCGGGTTTCCCGCAGTTTTCTTCACTGTCGGGTGGAGTCGGTGCCATGGAAGAGCCCATGGAAGTACACCGGCCCGCCACCCAGGACATCCCTGCCGTCGCCAAGCACCCGCCGCTCCGCCCGGCCGCAGCCCTCCTAGAACGCGCCCTGTTCGAGGTCAAACGGGTGATCGTCGGGCAGGACCACATGGTCGAGCGCATCATGATCGGCCTGCTCTCGCGCGGCCACGTCCTCCTCGAGGGCGTGCCGGGCGTCGCCAAGACGCTCGCCGTGCGCACCCTGGCCACCGTCGCCGGGGGATCCTTCGCCCGCCTGCAGTTCACCCCGGACCTCATGCCGTCGGACATCGTCGGCACCCGGGTCTGGAAGCCCTCGCGGGAGGACTTTGACGTCGAGCTCGGCCCCGTCTTCGCCAACCTCGTCCTCGCCGACGAGATCAACCGCGCTCCGGCGAAGGTGCAGTCCGCCCTCCTGGAGGCCATGGCCGAGCGCCAGGTCAGCATCGGCGGCCGCACCTACGCCCTGCCCGACCCCTTCCTCGTCCTGGCGACCCAGAACCCGATCGAGAGCGACGGCGTCTACGCCCTGCCGGAGGCCCAGCGCGACAGGTTCCTGCTCAAGGTCGACGTCGACCATGCCGACGAGCTGGAGGAGCTGACGATCGTGCAGCGCATGAGCGCCACTCCCCCGCAGGCCGAACCGCTGCTCGACCCCGTGCTGGTCCGCCAGCTCCAGGAGGAGGCCGACCAGGTGTTCGTCCACCACGCCGTCGCGCAGTACGCGGTGGCCGTGGTGATGGCCACCCGCCGGCCCCACCAGTACGGCCTGCACCACCTCGACGGCGTGCTCGAGTACGGGGTCAGCGCCCGCGGCAGCCTCGGCCTGATCGCCGCCGGGCGCTCGCTGGCCCTCCTGCGCGGGCGGGACTACGTGCTGCCGTCCGACCTGGTCGACCTGGCGGGCGACACCCTCGCGCACCGGCTCGTGCTCACGTTCGACGCCGCCGCCGACGGCGTCGACCCCCGCACCGTCGTCGACGCGGTCCTGGCCGCCGTGCCCCAGCCGCGCGTGGCCCCGGCCGAGGAGGAGGTGATCACGCGATGAACGACTCGGCGCGCAGGTTCCGCCGGCTCGAGCTCACCGTCCGGCGCCGCGTCGACGGCCTGCTGCAGGGCGACGTCGACGGGCACGCCCTCGGGCCCGGCGCCGACCCGGAGGAGCTCGCCCACTACCGGCCGGGACAGGACGTGCGGCGGATCGACTGGAACGTCACCGCCCGCACCGGCGAGGCGCACCTGTGGCTCACGCGCGCCCAGCACGTGCTGGACACGTGGCTCCTGGTCGACCGCAGCCCCAGCATGGCGTTCGGCACCGCGCTCACCGAGAAGGTCGACGTCGCCGAGCAGGTGGCGGCCGCCGTCGGGCTGCTCACCGCCGCGCCGGGCAACCGGGTGGGCATCGGCCTGCTCGACTCGGCCGGCCTGCGCTGGATCGCGCCCCGCCCGGGGCGCGCCGCCGCGGTGACGCTGTCCAGGCTGCCCGCGGCGGGGCGGCAGGGCAGCCCGCAGGTCTCGCTCTCGAACGCCCTGCGCGGGCTCGGCGCCCGCGCCCGACGCCGCGGGCTGTGCGTGGTCGTCACCGACCTGGTCGGGCCCGACTGCGGCGTCGAGCGGCCCTTCGAGTGGGAGGAGGCGCTGCGGCGGCTGACCGCCCGGCACGACGTGATAGTCGTCGAGGTGGACGACCCGCGCGAGCAGGAGCTGCCGGACGTCGGTGAAGCGGTCTTCGTCGACCCCGAGACCGGGATGCAGCGCGAGGTGTCGACGTCGGACCCCGAGCTGCGCTTCGCCTACGCCATGGCCGCCGCCCGCCACCGCGACCAGACTGCCGCGGCCGTGCGCGCCTGCCGCGCCGAGCACCTGCGCGTGAACACCAGCCAGGACTGGGCGGCGGCGCTCGCCCGGTTCGTCAAGGACCGTCGGCGCGCCCCCGCCCGACGCCACCGGAGGACACCGTGACCTTCACCAGCCCCCTGATCCTGCTCGCGCTCGTCCCCGTCGCCGCCCTCGCGATCGCCTACCTGGTGCTGCAGCGGCGGCGCACCCGCTACGCCGTCCGCTTCGCGACCCTGCCGATGCTCGACCGCGTCGCGCCCACCCGGCCCCGCTGGCGGCGACACGTGGCCACGGGCCTGGTCCTGCTCGCGCTCGGCGCGTTCGCCACCGCGGCGGCCGGGCCCCAGATGGAGCTCCGGGTGCCGTACGAGCGCGCGACGGTCATCGTCGCCATCGACGTGTCGGGCTCGATGGAGGCGCAGGACGTGCCGCCCGACCGCATGACCGCGGCGAAGCAGGCCGCCGTCCAGTTCGTCCGCGAGCTGCCGCCCACCGTCCAGGTCGGGGTCGTCGCGTTCTCCGCCGACGCGGAGCTGATAGTGCCCGTGACGGACGACCGCGCGCTCGTCGAGGACTCCATCGACGCCCTCCAGCCACAGGGCGGCACCGCGATCGGCGAGGCAGTGTTCGCCTCCGCGGCGGAGGTCGTGCGCCAGGCGGCCGCCGACGACGCGGCGTCGGGCTCCGGCTCGCCCGCCCAGGCCGACGAGCAGACCGGCGGGCAGGACGGCGAGCCGATCCCCGCCCGGCTGGTCCTGCTCTCCGACGGGTTCAACACGGCGGGCCGCAGCCCCGCCGACTCCGTGCGGGCGGCGCTCGACGCCGAGATGCCCATCTCCACCATCGCCTACGGCACGCCCGGCGGCGTCATCGGCAGCGGCTTGCGCACCCAGCCGGTGCCGGCCGACGACGAGTCCCTGCGGATGCTCGCGGAGGAGACCGGCGGCCACTTCTACCGCGCCGAGAGCGGCGCCGAGCTGGACCAGGTCTACGAGGACATCGGGTCGGCGATCGGCTGGCGCACCGAGACCACCCTCGTCACCACGCCGCTGGTGATGCTCGGCCTGGCCCTCGCGATCACCGCCACCGCGCTGTCCCTGCGCTGGTTCTCCCGCCTGGTCTGACCCGTTCGAAGGAGCGTTCCGATGCAGAACCCCGACGCACAGCTGAATGGACGTCCGCACGACCGGCCTGCGCCCGACCGACCTGCGCCCGATCATCCTCCGCACGGTCTGGGCCGGCCCGCCGGTCCGCGCCGCTTCGTCGTCGGCGAGCCGGCCACACCCCGACCACCTGCGCCGGCCCCCGCCGTCCGGCTGGTGCCGACCCCCGCCCCGGCACCGGCGCCCGGGGCGCCGGTGGATTCGGCGCCGCCAGGTCCGCTCCTGAGCCCGCGGCCCGACGGCGAAGACCCGCACGGCGCCGCACCCCGCCGTCAGCGCCCCCTGCTGACGCTGGCCACCGCCCTGGCGCTGGGCGCGCTGCTCGGCTCGGCCACCACCGGCGTCGTGACCGGCCTGACCCTCGCCCAGCAGGACGCCCCGGCACCCGCCGTCGCGAACCAGGCCGGCGGCAGCACGACGACGGCGAGCGCCGCAGAGCGCGTGCTGCCCAGCGTCGTGCAGGTCCGGGCCGGTACGCGCGGCGGGTCGGGCGTGATCATCGACGAGAGCCACGTGGTCACCAACGGGCACGTGGTGGTCGGCAGCGAGACGGTCGAGCTGCTTCTCGGCGACGGGCGCTCCGTCGTCGGACGGGTGCTCGGGGCCGACGAGCGCAACGACATAGCGGTGGTCGAGGCGGACCTCGGTGGCACCCCGGCGGCGGCACTGGGCAGCAGTGCCGGGCTGCAGATCGGCCAGCCGGTGATCGCTGTCGGGTCGCCGCTCGGGCTGACCGGCAGCGTCACGGCGGGAGTGGTCAGCGCCGTCGACCGCAGCGCCGACGACTATCCCGGGCCGATGATCCAGACCGACGCGTCCATCAACCAGGGCAACTCCGGCGGGCCGCTGGTCGATCTGCGGGGGCAGGTGATCGGGATCAACACGGCCATCGCGACCGTCGGCAGCTCGGGGAACATCGGCATCGGGTTCGCCGTTCCGATCGACCGGGCGGCCGACGTCGCCGACAGCATCATCGCCGGGTAGCGGCGCACGCCGCCGGGCCGACGACGGGCCGCCGGGGACCGGTCAGTCCAGCGGTTCGACCCCGGTGAGCCGCAGCTCCTCGACGTCCATCCGGGTCTGGATCCGGAGCGCCACCGTGTCGTCGATCTTGCCCTCGCGGCGCAACCGGTACAGCGCCTCGCGCTCGCGGTCCAGGAGGGCGAGCCGGAGCCGGGTGTACTCCTCGTTGCGGGCGAGCGGCGCGTGCCCGGTCACGGCAACCCGCTGCAGTGGCGTCGTCGTCTCGGTGCTGGTGTCCGCTTCACCGACGGTGCCGGCGTCCTCGAGCACGGCCTCGAGCGCCTCGACCTCGGGTGGGGTCTGCCCGGCGGACTCCCGGCCCCTCGCCTCGGCGACCCGCAGGTGCTCGTCGTAGTCCCGGCGGAGCCGGTCGCGCACCTCGTCGCTGATGTCGTGCTCGACGGCCAGCTCGGGGATCGCCTCGATGGCGGTGGTGGTGATCACCCGCTCGGCCAGGCCGAGCTCCTGATCGGTGGCGGCGTCGTGCGGCAGGTTCGCCCAGCGTACGACCGCCGGCAGCAGCGGGCCCTGGACGAGCAGCGTGAGGAGGATGACGCCGGCGGTGACGAAGACGATGTCGGCCCGGCCGGGGAACGGCTCCCCGCTGTCCAGCGCCGCCGGGACGGACAGCGCGATCGCGAGGGACACCGCGCCGCGGAACCCGGCGAACGCGCTCACCACCCGGGCGCGGTAGCCCATCCGGCGGGCCCGCTGGGCGGGTCGCCGGTCGACCAGCCGGATGATCGCAACGGAGACCGTCTGGAACAGGAACCGCACGACGATCAGGGCCACCCAGGCCGCGACGACGATCACGAGGAGCCGGCCGACCGAGCCGCCGGCCAGGTCGCGGGCCACCACCTGGACCTCGAGCCCGATGAGCACGAACAGCGCCCCGTTGAGCAGGTACGAACCCAGCGGCCAGACCGACTCCGTCTGGCGGCGGGAGGCCGCCGTGCTGATCAGCGGCGCGACGTACGAGACGATGAGCCCGGCGACCACCACGGCGAGCACGCCGGACGCCCCGGCCAGCTCGGCCAGCAGGTAGGCGGTGAACGGGATGAGGAGCAGGGCGATGTTGATGACCGTCGCGTCGCGCAGCCGCCGCAGCACGAGATAGGCCGCGCCCCCCACCAGGGCGCCGGCGGCCAGCCCGCCCGCGTAGGACAGGACCACCAGGCCGGTGATGTCCAGGGGCGTGTAGCTCCCTCCGACGGCGGTGCCGACGGCGATGGCGTAGACCACCAGCGCCGTGCCGTCGTTCGTGAGGCTCTCGGCCTTGAGCACCATGAAGTTGCGGTGGGGCAGGGTGCGGCCCAGCGCCGCGACGGCGGTGGCGTCGGGCGGCGCCAGCGCGGCGCCGATGATGAGCGCGGCCTCCCACGGCATGCCGAGCGCGTAGGCGATGCCGGCCACGCCGAAGGCGGTAGCGACCACCAGCAGCGTGCTCAGGATGACGATGCCGCGGAAGTCCCGCTTGATCGAGCGCAGCGACGTGGTGAGGCTCTCCCAGAACAGCATGACCGGGAGGAAGAGGAGCAGGACCGTCTCGGGCGGCAGCTCGACCTCGCGCAGCTCGGGGACGAACCCGAGCGCGAGGCCGAAGACCAGCAGGAGCAGGGGTGCGGCGATCCGCAGCCGTGGCGCCAGCACGGCACCCGCGAACACCGCGGTGCCGAGCATCACCGTGATCTCCAGCCCGTTCATGACCGCTCCTCGATGGCGTGACAAGTCATCTCATCAGAGCGGACGGCGGCGGGCCACTCGGCTGTGCCGACGACCGGTGTGCTCATGCCGCTCACGCTACGGACGGCCGACGCCGGACGGGAGCTCCTGTCGAACCAGGCAACGACAGTGCCTCCCACGGCCGCGCCCGGCGACCTAGCGTGAGAACGCCCGCACACCCGCCGGGCGGCCGTCCGGCGCCTACCGCGAAGGAACCCGCGCATGACCCAGCTCGACCGCCGGACCTTCGTCCGGTCCGCCCTCACGCTGGCCGGCGCCGGCCTGGTCGCGAGCGCCGCGGGCTGTTCTCCGTCGCCCACCCCCGGCCAGACCGCCAGCCAGACCCCGAGCGAGGACCCAACCGTGACCGAGACACCCGACGCGACGCGCGGCAGGGCCCTGCTTGCCTACTTCTCCCGGGCCGGCGAGAACTACTACTACGGCGACCGGATCGACCTGACGACGGGCAACACGGCGGTGGTCGCCGGGATCATGGCGGACCTGGTCGACCTCGACGTCTACGAGATCGAGGCCGCCGACCCGTACCCGGAGGCGTACGAGGCGACGGTGCAGCGCAACGTCCGCGAGCAGGAGTCGGACGCCCGCCCCGAGATCGCGGGTGCGCTGCCCGACCTCGCGGGCTACGACGTCGTCCTGCTGGGCAGCGGGGTGTGGAACGTCCGCGCGCCGATGATCATGCGCACGTTCGTGGAGAGCTTCGACCTCACCGGCAAGACCGTCTTCCCGGTGGTGACCTACGCCGTCAGCGGGATGGGCCAGGTCGCCGACGAGTACGCCGAGCTCTGCGCCGGCGCCACGATCGGCGAGGGCCTCGCCGTGCAGGGCGAGGAGGCCGAGCAGTCGCGGCCCGACGTCGAGGACTGGCTGCGCCGGGTCGGCCTGCTCACCTCATAGGGCCCGGCGAACCGGCAGGATCAGCGCCGACGGATGCTCCGGGTCGTGGTGGACCGCCTGGTCGCCGGCCCGGAGCGTCGTGGCGGTCGCGATCGGCTCGCCGGTGCCGGGGTTGCGGGCATACCGCGGGAAGGCGCCGCTGGAGACCTGGACCCGGATGCGGTGACCGCTCTTGAACCGGTACGCCGTGGGCCAGAGCCGCACGTCCGCGCGGGTGAGCTCCTCGGCGGACGTCAGGCTCGTCAGCCCGTCGCAGACGTTGTGCGAGCGGCCCTCCTCGTCGACGTCGCAGAGCCGCACGAACACGTCGGCGTGAGCCAGGCTCGACCGGAACCAGACCTCGGCGCTCACCTCGCCGACGACCTCGACGTCCTCGTCGAGCACCGCTGTGGTGTACGTGAGCACGTCCGGCCGCGCTTCCAGTGCCGTGTTGTCGATGCGTCCGCCGTTGGTGATGCTGATGCCCCCCACCGCGGGCGTCGGATCGGCTGGGTCGTACCGATACACGTCGGCCTCGGACTCGCCCGGCGCCGCGACGGACAGCCGGCCGTCGGCCTGGAGGTGGAACCGCTCTGGTGCATAGTCCTTCGGCGGCCAGCTCTCGAAGTCGCGCCAGGCGTCCTGCCCCATCACGAACAGCCGCACCGGTGCCCGCTCGGGCGGCTCCTCGCCGCGCGCGTGGGCCAGTCCGAAGTCGATGGCTTCGGGCACGACCGGAGCCTCCGGGTGCGTCCAGGGCCCGACGGTGAGCCGGGCGGGCCTGCCGGCGTCCTGCAGGACCGTGAAGTCCCGCAGCTGGCCCGGCAGGAAGATGTCGTACCAGCCCGCGACCGAGCTGACCGGGACCATCGTGCCGGCGACCCGGTGGCGGTGGTCGAGGCGATCCCAGTGCGGGTCGTCGCCATCGTGGTCGAGGACGTCCTGGATGTACTGCGAGTGCCGGCCGATGGCCTCCACATCGGCGTCCCGCAGCGGCAGCGTGTGCAGCGCGCGGGTGTTCTTCCTCGTCTGGCTACCCCTGCGAAACATCGCGAGCGGACGCTCCTGGACGGCGACCAGGGCGCCCCACTCGAACGGCAGCTCCAGGGACCGGCCGTCGGCGCGCATGAACTCCTTGGTCAGCGCCGACTCGGTCACCACCGGGATCATGGCCTTGACCTGCGGCGGCAGGCTGTCCGCGACCGCCCACTGCACGTAGCCCAGGTAGCTCATACCGACCAGCACCATCGAGTCGCCGAACCAGGACTGCTTGACGACCCAGTCCAGCGTGTCGAGGCCGTCCTCGCGCTCCTGGCGCATCGGGTCCAGGACCCCGCCGGACCCGAAACCGCCGCGGGTGCTCTGGACGATCACCTGGAATCCGCGCTCGGCGAGCGGGCGGGCCATCATCGTGCCGAAGATGCCGGCGCGGCCGTACGGGCTGCGGAAGAGCGCAGTCGGCAGTCCCTGCCCGCCTCCTCGAGGTGCCCAGCGGTCGGCCAGGAGCTCGACGCCGTCGCGCATCGGCACGCGCAGGTCGCGGTCGACGGCGAGTCGGCGCGTGGGTGGGTCGGAAAGCTTCTGCTGGCGCTGGAGGGCGTGGCTTGTCAGGGTCATCGGTTGGTCTCCGTGTGCGAGGTGGCTGTCTGGCGCAGTGCGGTGGTGACGACCTCGGCCACGGCGATCAGCCGATCGGCGAGGTTCTCGGGATCGAGCGGGTCGTCCGCTTCGGTCACCCATTCGTTGATGACGGCGGCCGCGCCGCCGGTCATGAAAGCGGCCAGGTCCTCGAGCCGCTGCGGGTCGACGTCGGCAGCGAAGTGTTCCTCCATCGCACGCCGGTTGACCGGGACGAGCAGGCCGCTGAGGGCCTTGTTCAGCGCGAAGGCGCTGGAGCTGGTCAGCATCGCCCGGTAGAAGACCCGATGCCGGGCGAAGTGCCGGGCGATGACCAGCACACGGTCCCGCCCCGCCACCGCATCGGCTTCCGTCGCCTGGGACAGCAGCTCGGTCCTGGCCAGGTCGAGCGCCGCTTCGAGCAGCAGGGCGTCACGGTCACCGAAGTGCTGGTAGACGAGCTGCCGGCTCACATCGGCGGCCGCCGCGATATCGGCGATCGGAATCGCGGCGGTCCCCCGCTCGGTCACCAGCGCGACGGCGGCCTCGGTGAGGGCCGCCCGGGATCGCCGCACTCGGCGGTCCTTCGCGGGTGTGGCCACGGCCAGATCGAATCCCATGAGCACGATCATATACACCTGTAAGTTATTTAACAAGTGTCGTCTAACGCTCGGGCGCACCGCCGTGCGCCCCGCCGACGCGTCCTCGGCGGGCGGTCCGATCGCCGATGGGGCGGATGCGCCCGGCGACCGCGGTCCACGTAGGGTGAGCACCGTGCCGGACAACCTCCCTGCCCCCGAGCCGTTTGCCCCGCAGACCACCCCAGAGGCGATCGAGGACCTACGCGCGCGGCTGCGGGCGACCCGCTGGCCCGACGCGCCCGAGGACGTCGGGTGGTCCCTGGGCACGGACCTCGACTATCTCCGCGAGCTGGTCGCGTACTGGGCGGACGGGTTCGACTGGCCCGCGCAGGAGGCCGCGCTCGCCCGGCTGCCCCGCTTCCGGGTCTCGGTCGGCGGGCTCGGGATCCACTTCGTGCACGCCCGGGCCGTCGCGCCGGCCGGTCCCGTCCTGCCGCTGGTGCTCAGCCACGGCTGGCCCGACTCGTTCTGGCGGTACTCGAAGGTCGTCTCCCTGCTGACCGACCCGGGCGCGCACGGCGCGGACCCGGCGGACGCGTTCGACGTCGTCGTCCCCGACATGCCGGGCTTCGGGTACTCCGACCGGCCGACGGGGCCGCCGCTGAACTCGATAGCCGTCGCCGGGCTGTGGGCCGGGCTCATGACCGTGCTGGGCTACGAGCGGTTCGGCGCGGCGGGCGGGGACATGGGCAGCCATGTGAGCCGCTACCTCGCGCTCGACCATCCCGACCGCGTCGCCGCCGTCCACCGCACCGACGGCGGGCTGCCCATCTTCACCGGGGACCCGGCGACCCTCGCGGCCGAGGAACGGGCCTGGTTCGCGGAGACCGCCACCTGGAGCGCCACCGAGGGCGCCTACGGTGCCGTGCACCGCACCAAGCCCCAGACTCTCGCCGCGGCGCTCAACGACTCCCCCGCCGGCCTCGCCGCGTGGATCGTCGAGAAGCTCCAGTCCTGGAGCGACGGCGACATCGAGGACAGCTACACCCGGGACGAGATCCTCACGCTGCTGTCGATCTACTGGTTCACCGGGACGATCGGCTCGTCCATGCGGATGTACCACGCCAACGCGGCGATCTCGGCCAAGCAGCTCACGCGCCGGGTCGAGGTGCCGTCCGGGTTCTCGCTGTTCGCGGGCGACGTCGTCCGCCCGCCGCGGGCCTGGCTCGAACGCACAGCGAACACCGTGCGCGTGACCGAGCCCGAGCGCGGGGGCCACTTCGCCGCGTTCGAGGAGCCCGAGCTCTACGCCCGGGAGCTGCGGGACTTCTTCCGCCCGTACCGCGGGACCGTCCCGGCCTGAAGCCAGGCCCGAGCGCCCCTAGACCACCGACTGGTGACCGGACTCGACGACCCCCGACAAGGTCGGCAGTTTGCCTCACGAACTCGGCAGTTTGCATCGAGATCGGTCCAGGCCTGGACCGATCTCGATGCAGACTGCCGACCCTGCTGATCCACCTCAGGAGTGTGCCGACCTCGTGGCAGTGCTCGGGTGTAGGTCAGCGGCGTGCAGTCGGGATCAGCCCGCCGATCACCACCCCAGCGACTCCCCGCGCACGGAGACCGTCCGGGGCACGCCCCAGGGGTTGTCGTCGCGTAGCGCCGGGGGCAGCAGCTCCTGGGGCGCGTCCTGGAACGTGACCCCGCGCAGGAACCGGCCGATCGCCGCGGTGCCGACCGACGTCCCGTCGGTGGTCGTCGCCGGCCAGGGGCCGCCGTGCTGCATCGCGGGCGTGACGGCGACGCCGGTGGGCCAGCCGCCGAGCAGGATGCGGCCCGCGTGCGGGGCCAGCCGGGTCACCAACCCGCCGAACCCACCGGGCGTGCCCTGCTCCCCGGCCGCCTCCCCCGACCCCAGGTGCAGGGTCAGGGTCAGGTTGCCGGGGAACAGCTCGGCGACGACGGCCGCCAGGTCCGTGCCGTCCGGGTACTCCACGATCACGGAGAACGGCCCGAACACCTCGTCGAGCAGCGCGGCCCCCGCGCGGCGCAGCGCGTCGAGCGGCACGGCGACGAACGTGGGCCTCACCCAGGCCTGCCCCTCGGCGTCGCGGCGGAAGTCGCCGGAGTGCACAACCCGCACGCCGTCCGCCCCCAGCGCCTCCGTGACCCGCCGCTCGTACCCGTCCGCGATCGACGGGTTGAGCAACCGGTGCACGGGTACCTCCGAGGCTGCGGCGACCACTGCGTCGTCGTAGGCGGAGCCCTCGGGGACCAGCAGGAAACCGGGCTTGGTGCAGAGCTGGCCGGCCGAGCCGGACACGCTCGCCACGTAACCGCCGAGCAGGCCGTCGCCGCGCTCGCGCAGCGCCTCCCCGGTCACGAGGACGGGGTTGACGCTGCCCAGCTCGCCGAAGAACGGGATCGGGTCGGGCCGCGCGGCGGCCCGGGCGGCGAGCAGCTGCCCGACCCGCTGGGACCCGGTGAAGGCCGCCGCCCGCACCGCCGGGTGCTCGACCAGGGCGACGCCCGCCTCCTGCGAAGTCACGAGCTGCAGCGTGCCCTCGGGCAGCCCCGCCGCGACGAGCGCGGCGGCCACGAGCTCCGCGACGCGCTCGGACAGCCGCGGATGCCCCGGGTGCGCCTTGACGATCACCGGGCAGCCCGCCGCGAGCGCCGCCGCGGTGTCCCCGCCGGCCACGGAGAACGCGAACGGGAAGTTGCTCGCCGCGAAGTTCAGCACAGGCCCCACCGGCCACAGCAGGCGGCGCAGGTCGGGCCGCGGGCCGAGGACGAAGTCCGGGTCGGCCTCGTCGACGCGGGCGTCGAGGTAGGTGCCGTCTTCCGCGACGTGCGCGAACAGGCGGAGCTGGACCTGGGTGCGCTTGAGCTCGCCGCGCAGCCGCGCCTCGGCGAGGCCGGTCTCCTCCTGGGCGATGGCGACCAGCTCGTCCGCGTGGTCGGCCAGGGCGGCGGCCGCGCCGCGCAGGCCCTCGGCGCGCACGCGGGGCGCCGTCCGGGACAGCTGGTCGAAGGCGTCGGCGGCCCGGCGGGCGACGTCGTCGACGGTGCGATCGAGGTCGGGTGCCGCGGTGGCGGTCATGGATGGGCTCCTCAGCGGATGACGGGCAGGGCGGGCGGGTCGAGCAAGCAGGTTCAGAAGACGAAGCCCGTGGGGAACGGGTCGCTCGGGTCGAGCAGGTAGTTGGCGGTCGCGGTCACCCAGGCCCGCCCCGTGATGGTCGGCACGACGGCGGGCACGCCCGCGACCGTGGTCTCGGAGACCAGCCGGCCGACGAACCGGCTGCCGATGAACGACTCGTTGACGAAGTCGTCGCCGATCGCGAGCTCGCCGCGGGCCCAGAGCTCGGCCATCCGGGCCGACGTCCCGGTGCCGCAGGGCGACCGGTCGAACCAGCCGGGCCAGATGGCCATGGCGTGGCGGGAGTGGCGGGCGTCCGAGCCGGGGGCGATCAGCTCGACGTGGTGGCAGCCCTCGACGCCGTCGAGCTCCGGGTGCTTGGGCTTCGCGGTCTCGTTGATCGCGTCCATGATCGCGAGCCCGGCGGCGAGCAGGTCCTGCTGGCGCGCCCGGTCGAAGGGCAGCTTCAGGTCGTCCAGGTCGACGAGCGCGTAGAAGTTGCCGCCGAACGCCATCGAGTACGGGACGGTGCCGTAGCCGGGCACCTCGATCGTCTGGTCGAGGGCCGTCACGAAGCTGGGCACGTTCTCGATGGTCACGGCGTCCGCGTGGCCGTCGCTGACGGCGACCTTCGCGACGACGAGCCCGGCGGGCGTGTCCAGCCTGATCTCGGTCACGGGCTCGACGACGTCGACCATGCCCGTCTCGACCAGGACCGTGGCGACGCCGATGGTGCCGTGCCCGCACATGGGCAGGCAGCCGGACACCTCGATGTAGACCACGCCCCAGTCGCAGTCGGGCCGCGTGGGCGGCTGCAGGATGGCGCCGCTCATCGCGCCGTGCCCGCGCGGCTCGTCCATCAGGAAGTGCCGCAGCTCGTCCATGTGCTCCATGAAGTACAGCCGCTTGTCGTTCATCGTCTCGCCCGGTATGGGCCCGACGCCGCCGGTGACGACGCGCGTCGGCATGCCCTCCGTGTGCGAGTCGACGGCGGTGATGGTCCTGCTGCTGCGCATGGTCGCTCCTGTGCTCGGTCCGGCCGGGTCAGCGCGAGGCGATGTAGCTGAGCGCCGCCTCGGTGTCCTTGCGCACCTGCGCCTCGTGCTCCGCGGTGAGCGGTCCGCGCGGCGGGCGGGTCGGACCACCGTAGCTCTGCCCGGCCATGTCGATCGAGAGCTTGATCGCCTGCACGAACTCGGTCCGGGAGTCCCACCGGAAGGCCGGCACCAGGTGGCTGTACAGCTCGCGGGCCTCGGCGATCTTGCCCTCGGTGACCAGCGTGTAGATCTCGACGGCCTCGCGCGGGAACGCGTTGGGGTAGCCGGCGAACCAGCCGGTGGCCCCGGTCACGAGCGACTCGAAGAGCAGGTCGTCGGCGCCGGCGATGACGTCCAGGTCCGGGGCCAGCTCCTTGATCTCCAGCACGCGCCGCACGTCGCCGGAGAACTCCTTGACGGCCACCACGTTCTCCAGCTGGGCCAGCTCGGCCAGGATGCCTGGGGTGAGGTCGACCTTCGTGTCGATCGGGTTGTTGTAGATCATGATCGGGATGCCGACCTCGTTGACGCGCGCGTAGTGCTCGATCACCTCGGAGCGGTTCGCGCGGTAGATGGTCGGGGGCAGCAGGAGGACGGCGTCCGCGCCGTCCTCGGCCGCGAGCTCCGCCCAGTACTTGGCCTGGTGCCAGCCGACGCCGTGCACACCGGCGACAACGAGCCCGCGATCACCCACCGTCTGGACGGCGGTCTGGACCACCTTGCGGCGCTCGTCGTCGGTGAGCGACGAGTACTCGCCCAGCGAGCCGTTCGGGCCGACGCCGCGGCAGCCGTTGTCGACGAGGAACTCGCAGTGCGCGGCGAACCGCTCGTAGTCGACGGCGAGCCCGGCAGGGGCTGACGCGTCCGGCTTGAAGGCGAGGGTGGTGGCGACGATCACGCCGCCGAGGTCGAAGCGCTGGTTCATGTCTGGTCTCCTGGTGGTCGGGATGCTGAGGGCAAGGTTCAAGGCAAGGTTCAAGGCAAGGTTCAAGGCAAGGTCGAGAGCAAGGCTCAAGGTGAGGTAGAGGCAGAGGTCGAAGGCAGGGATGCGAGGTCACCGAGCCGGACCGGCACCACGAGCGGACGGCGGTCGACGCCGGGCGCGGTGCCGCCCGCATCCGAGTCGCCGCCGGGTGCGTCCCCGAGCAGCTCCTGGAGGGTCCGGCCGCACATCCGCGCCTGGCACGGGCCGAGCCCGGCGCGGCTGGTGAGCTTCACGGAGCGGGTCTCGTGCGACCCGGTGAGCTCGACGACCTCGCGCACGCGCCCGTAGGTGGTCTCCTCGCAGCGGCAGACGACGGTGTCGTCGCGCAGCCAGCGCACCCACCCGCCGCGCACGCCGTGGGCGGCCTCGATGCGGGCGGCGAAGCCGCGGGCCCTGGCCCGGGCGCGGACGGCGACGCGGACGACGCCGAGGTCGCCCCCGGCGGCCGCCGTGCCCGCGACGGCGCCCTCGGCGAGCGCGGCGTCGGCCCCGCCGATGCCCGTGATCTCGCCGGCGGCCCACACGCCCGGGACGGACGTGGCCTGCGCGTCGTCGACGACCACGAACCGGCTCGGCGAGAGCGCGCACCCGGCGGCGACCGCCAGCTCGAGGCGCGGGGTGAAGCCGTGGCTCACGCACACGGCGTCGGCCTCGACCTGCCGCTCGGTACCTGCAACGGGCGCCCAGCGCTCGTCCAGGCGGGCGATCGTCACCGCCTCGACCTGCCCGTCGCCGTGCGCGGCAACCACTGCCTCGCCGGGCCGCCACGGCACGCGGTGCCGCGCCAGCTCGCCGACGTATCCGGCCAGCTCACCGGCCTTGCCCGCCGCGCCGGCCAGCTCCCAGGGCCGGCTCAGCCAGCCGCGCGCGAGCGCACCCGGCCCGGCTGCCTCGTGCACGCCGACGACGGTGGCGCCGGTCCACAGCAGCGCCGACGCGACGGGGAGCAGGAAGGGCCCGGCCCCGGCGACGACCACCCGGCGCCCGACGGCGACCCGCTCCCCCTTGGCCAGCGCCTGCGCCGCCCCGGCAGAGTAGACCCCGGGCAGCTGCCAGCCGGGGAACGGGAGCGTCCGGTCGTGGGCGCCGGTGGCCAGCACCAGGGCGTCCGGCTCCAGCACCAGGACCGCGCGCCCGACGGCGTCCGGTTCCCCGACGAGCACATTCAGGCGGATGCCGCCGTCCGGCCGTTCGAGCGACCAGACCTGCGCCGACTCCACCACCGTCACGGCCGGGTTCGCCCGCAGGGCGCCGCTCAGCTCGCCGAACGTCGACCAGCGATGGTGCAGCACGTGCTCGCGCCCCGCCGGCCGCGCGGCGGGCAGGTGCCGCCAGTACTGGCCGCCGAGGCCGTCCGCGGCGTCGAGCAGCGTGACCCGCGCCCCGGCCTCCGCAGCCGCCCGCGCGGCGGCCAGCCCCGCCGGGCCCGCGCCCACGACGACGACGTGCCGCAAACCCTTGCTCACGACGTCACCTCCGGCAGCGACCCGCCCGACGGCGGAGCGCCCTGGTCGGCCACGACGTCGCCGTCCTGCGCGCGCCGCAGGCAGGCCCGCACGTCCGGCAGGCCGTTGACCTCGACGAGGCAGTCGAAACACACGCCGATCCCGCAGAACACGCCGCGGGGCGCGCCGCCCTCGCGGGTGGTGCGCCACTGGCGCCGTCCGGCACCCAGCAGCACGCCGGCGATCGTCTGCCCGGCCGTCCCGGTGACGGGCTCGCCGTCGACCCAGATGGTCAGTGGCCGGTCGGGACCCGGTTCGACGGGGTCCCGCTCCACCGCTATGCGCTGCGACGTCATGCCAGTGCCTCCCCGTGAGCAACCCTCGGCCGGAGCGTCGGCCGGTCGACGGCGTACGGGCGCGGGTCCACGGCCGCCGCCAGCCCCAGCATCCCGGCGGCGAGCAGGTCCCCGGTCGCCGGGGCCAGCCCGACGCCCGCGCCCTCGTGACCGGTCGCGAACCACAGCCCGGGAAGGGCCGGGTCGGGGCCGATCACCGGGAGATGGTCGGGCATGTACGGCCGGAAGCCGAGGTAGGAGCGCATGACGTTCGTCCGCGCCAGGAACGGGAACACGGCAACAGCCCGCCGCGCCAGCTGGGCGAGCACCTGGGTGCTCAGGCGATCGTCGAATCCCACCTGCTCCCGGCTCGACCCGATCAGCACGGTCCCGCCCCGCGTCGACTCGATCACGGCGGACGTCTGCAGCTCGGCGCCCGCGGACTGGGTGGCCGCGAAGTAGTCGCCGTCGTAGACCTTGTGCCGGACTCGCTGCCGCATCGGGGTGGTGACGAGCACCATCCCGCGGCGCGGGCGCACCGCGATCCGGGCGCCGAGCCTCTCTGCGACCTCCGCCGACCAGGGGCCCGCCGCCACGACCACGGCGCCGGCGGAGACCTCGCCCCGCGTGGTGGCGACGCCGGTGAGGCGACCGCCGTCGCCCAGCAGCGGTCCGGTCACCTCGACCTCGGTGCGGACGACGGCGCCTGCCCGGCGCGCGGAGGCGAGCAGCGCCTCGGCGGCGGCCACCGGCTGCACCTGCGCGTCCTGCGGGTAGTACACGGCGCCGACGACGCCGGGGGCCAGGTCGGGCTCGAGCTCGCGCGCCTGCTCGGCGGTCACCTCGACGGCCTCGACGCCGGCCGCGCGCTGCGCCTCGGCGAACCCGCGCAGCCCGTCCAGGCCGTCGGCGGAGGTGACCACGACCAGGCCGCCCTTGGCCTCGTGCTCGATCGAGGGGAACAGCGGCCCGAGCTCGTCCGCCAGCTCGTCGGCGAGATGCGCCCACCGGCGCAGGGACACCTTGGCCAGCTCCAGCTCCGGGCCGGGGCCCTTGTCGGAGACCAGCAGGTTGCCCTCGCCGTGGGCGCTGGTGGCGGACGCCGCTGCCACGCGGTCGAGCACCGTCACCCGGGCACCGGCCCGCGCGAGGGCGCGCGCGCACGCGGCGCCGACTATCCCGGCGCCGACGATCACGACGTCCGCTGCCACATCCACCCTCTCGATCATCGATCCCGGAACTCACCTCGTCGGCCGCGGTTCGGCCGGCGAGGCATTCAGTCCTCCGGCTTGCCCGCCCACGTGCCCAGCGAGTGCCCGATGTGCCGCTCCATGAGCGCCTTTGCACCGGGGCCGTCCCCGGCCGCAAGCAGGTCGAGCAGCTCGTGGTGCTCCTGGGCAGAGCTGGCCAGCGTGCCACTCGCGACCATCGTCGACAGCCCGAGCAGGCGCGCCCTGTCCCGCAGGTCGGCCACGATCTCGCCGGCGACGGGGTTGCCGAGCAGCCCCATGAGCCGCAGGTGGAACGCCTGGTCCGCCTGCAGGTAGGCGATCAGGTCGCCCGTGCGCGCGCCCTCGACTATCTCGTCGGCCAGCGCGCGGAACTCCCCCAGCTGCCCCACCGGGAACGACTTGGCCAGCCGCTCCATCCAGACCGGCTCGATCACGAGGCGGACGGCGGCGACATGCCGCAGCGTCTGGTCGCTGACGCGAGTGACGCGGAATCCCTTGTTCCGCACGGCCTCGAGGAATCCCCGCCGCTCCAGGTCCAGCACGGCCTCCCGCACCGGCGTCGCCGACACGTCGAAGCGCGCGGCGAGGGTCGGTACGGAGACAAGCTCACCGGGCTCCAGCTCGCCCGCGACGATCGCCGCCACGAGGGCGCGGTGAACCTGCTCGCGCAGGCTCGCGACCGGCGGAAGACGACGGACCGACGGGGTTGGTGATGCCGTGCTCATGGTGCACTCCTGGGTGGTCAGGCAACGCTAGTAGAATATTACACGAGACGGGAATCCCATCGTCAATGCGCCTGAGGGTACCTGAGCGCGGCCGCCGACGCCGGGGCACGAGACCCTAGAAGTGGCCTGATGCCGCCGAAACTTGACGTTTACATTCACCCCATCGACACCGTTGTTCTCGATCAGTAACATATCACGCATCACATATCGAAGGCGGGGACGAGTCGACGACGACCGCGGCCGCGCCGGGGCCAGACCTGTACGACCCCCCGACGCACCCCGCGTCACCGACCGAGAGGCCACATCGTGAAGCACCAACCTCTTGTGACAGCAGCCATCGCTGTCGCCACGACACTCGCGCTCGCCGCCTGCGGCGGCGCCCAGGACGACTCCTCAGGGGGCGGTGGGTTCACCGCCGAGCCCGCCGAGGGTGGCACCGTCCACGTGCTGCAGAACGCCGACTTCTCGTACCTCGACCCGGCCCGCGGCTGGGACGGCGGGGTGAACAACTTCTACCGGCTGGTCTACCGCCAGCTCACCACGTCGGCGCCCGGCTCGTCCGAGGACCCCACCGAGATCGTCCCGGACCTCGCCGAGAGCCTCGGCGAGGCGTCCGACGACGGCCTGACCTGGACCTACACGCTCAAGGACGGGATCAAGTTCGACAACGGCGACCCAATCACGTCGGCCGAGGTCAAGTTCGGCATCTCCCGGGCGTGGGACCCCGAGATCGGCATCGGCTCGCCGTACCTCAAGCAGGTCATCGACGCCCCTGAGGGCTACGAGGGCCCGTACAAGACCGGCGACCTGCCGACGATCGAGACGCCCGACGACAAGACCATCGTCTTCCACCTCATCAAGCCGTTCCCCGAGTTCGACGCCGTGCTCTCCCAGGTGAACGCGACGCCGTTCCCCGTGGACAGCGGCGCGGGTGACGAGTTCATCCACAAGATCATCGCGTCGGGCCCGTACAAGCTGGCCGAGTACGTGCCGGGCAGCACGATCAAGCTCGAGCGCAACGAGAACTGGGACCCCGAGACCGACGACGTGCGGGCCGCCAAGCCGGACGGCTGGGAGTTCACCATCGGCCTCGACCCGGCCACCATCGACGAGCGCCTCATCGCCGGGCAGGGGGCCGACGTCAACGCGATCTCCGGCAACATCCAGCCGGCCACGCTCCCCCGCCTGCAGACGCCCCAGCTCAAGGAACGCGTCCTGGAGTTCCCCGGGATCTGCACCACGTACATGGGCCTGAACACCACGAAGGAGCATCTCGACGACGTCCGCGTGCGGCAGGCGATCAGCTACGCCATCGACCGCACGACCATCGTGAACGCGAGCGGCGGCACGCAGCTCGGCGCCCCGGCCACGACGATCCTGCCGACGTCGGTCGCGGGCCACAAGGACTTCGACCTGTACCCGTCGCAGGACGGGACGGGCGACGTCGAGGCCGCCAAGAAGCTGCTCGACGAGGCAGGCCTGGCCGACGGGTTCACCCTGACGCTCGACATCCGCTCGCAGGAGTCCATGCAGGCCCAGGGCGAGGCGGTGCAGCAGGCGCTCGAGCGGGTCGGGATCACCGTCGAGCTCAACCTGATCGACACCTCCACCTACTACGAGACCATCGGCACCCCGTCGCAGCAGCACGACGCCGCCATCACCGGCTGGTGCCCCGACTGGGCCTCGTCGGCGGCGACCTTCCTCCCGCCGCTGTTCGACGGCCGCAACATCTACGAGAAGGGCAACGGCAACCTCGCCCAGATCAACGACCCGGAGATCAACAAGCGGATCGACGAGATCGGGGCGATGACGGACAGCGACGCCGCGAACGAGCAGTGGGGTGACCTCGACGAGCAGATCCTCGAGCTGGCCCCGGTCGTCCCGCTCATGGTCGCCAAGACCGTCCTGCTGCCTGGCGAGAACGTGGCCGGGCTGTACTCCTCGGCGAACGCCGCGACCGGTGGCATCGACTACGTCGGTGTCGGTCTCAAGGACCCTGAGAAGGGCTGATCCATGACGTCCTTCCCGACTGACCTCACGACGGCGCAGCCCGTCGAGGCCGGGACCGACGACACCCCCGAGGCGCCGGCGGCAGCAGCCGCCGGCGCCCTCCGGTCGGGTGCCGGCGGGACCTGGCAGGCACTGCGCCACGACGTCGGCGCGATGCTCGGCCTCGGCTACATAGTCCTCGTCACGCTCGTCGCGATCCTCGCGCCGGTGCTCACCTCGATCAGCGGCTGGACCCCGTACGAGTTCGACCAGACGGCGATCGACCCCAACCTCGGCGGCATGCCGATCGGCCCGTGGGGCGGCGTCAGCGCCGAGCACTGGTTCGGCGTCGAGCCCGGTAGCGGCCGGGACATCTTCGCCCGCATCGTCTACGGCGCGCGGGTGTCCATGAGCATCGCACTGTCCGCCACCCTGCTGACGACGGTGCTGGGCGTGTCGCTCGGGCTCATGGCCGGCTACTTCGGCGGGCGGGTGGACCTCGTCATCTCGCGGGTCATGGACTTCCTCATGGCCTTCCCGGCGCTCATCTTCATGATCGCCGTGCTCTCCGCCCTGCCGGCGGGCAACCGGTCGGCGCTGCTCGTCGTCGTGATCTCGGTCTTCGGGTGGCCCTACCTGGCGCGCATCGTCCGCGGGCAGACCATGTCGCTCGCGCAGCGGGAGTTCGTCGAGGCGGCCCGGGCCGCCGGTGCGAGCGGCACCCGCATCGTGTTCCGCGAGATCCTGCCCAACCTGCGCTCGACCATCATCGTGATGTCCACGCTCGCGGTGCCCGGCTACATCGGCACCGAGGCCGGGCTGTCGTTCCTCGGCGTCGGCGTCGTCCCGCCCGCGCCGAGCTGGGGGCAGATGATCTCCGCCTCCGTGAAGTGGTACGCCGTCGACCCCGCGTACTTCGTGGTGCCCGGCGTGTGCCTGTTCCTGCTCGTGCTCTCGTTCACCGTGCTCGGTGACCGTCTGCGCGCCGTCGTCGACGCCCAGGAGGGTCGCTGATGCCCCGGTTCCTGCTCTCCCGCGTGACGTCGGGCCTCGGCGTGCTGCTGCTGGTGTGCCTGTTCACGTACCTGGTGTTCTTCGCGCTCTCGCCGGACCCGGCCGTGCAGATCTGCGGCAAGAACTGCACGCCCGAGCTGATCGACCAGATCCGCGGGAACCTCGGGCTGGACCAGCCGTTCTGGACCCAGTTCGTCCAGTTCGTCGTCGGGATCTTCGCCGGCCGCACCTACGGCGAGGGCGTCAGCGCGGTCGACTGCGCCGCGCCCTGCCTCGGCTACTCGTTCCAGTCCAGCCAGGCGGTGTGGGACATGATCGTGCAGCGGCTCCCGGTCTCCGCGACCGTCGCCGTCGGCGCCGCCGTCCTGTGGCTGCTCGCCGGTCTGGCCGGCGGCCTGCTCAGCGCGGTCAAGGAGGGCACGTTCGCCGACCGGTTCATCACCGGCCTGACCCTGACGAGCATGTCGATCCCCAACTACGTGCTCGCCCTCGTGCTGCAGTACGTGCTGGTCGTCAAGCTCCAGTGGCTCCCCTTCCCCCAGGCGGTCCCGTTCGCGGACGACCCGGTGCAGTGGTTCCTCAACTTCGTCATGCCGTGGATGGTCCTCGCGATCGGGTACGCGGCCGCCTACACGCGGCTCACCCGCGCCAACGTGCTCGACGTCCTGCGCGAGAACTACGTGCGGACCGCCTTCGCGAAGGGCCTGCCACCGTCCCTCGTCTGGCGGCGGCACGCGCTGCGGCCGGCCCTGACGCCGGTCGTGACGATCTTCGGCATGGACTTCGCCGGCCTGCTCGGCGGGGCGCTCATCACCGAGACGGTCTTCGGGATCAACGGCGTCGGCAAGATGGCCGCCGACTCGATCGCCCGCAACGACCAGCCGGTGATCATGGGCGTCACCCTGCTCGCGGGTTTCCTCGTGGTCGTCGGCAACATAGTGGTCGACGTCGTGTACACCACCATCGACCCGAGAGTGCGGGTGAACGCATGACCGCGACGACGTCCGACGCGCTGCTCGAGGTGCGCGACCTGACGGTCACCTTCCAGACGCCGCGCGGCCCGCTCGACGCCGTCCGGTCGCTGGACCTGGACCTGGAGCCCGGCGGGGCGCTCGGCATCGTCGGCGAGTCCGGCTCGGGCAAGTCGATGACCAGCCTGGCGATCATGGGCCTGCAGCCCAGGGCCGCGCGGCGCACGGGCAGCGTGCGGCTGCTCGGGCGCGAGCTCGTCGGCATGTCCGAGCCGGACCTGCGCCGCGTGCGCGGCGACCGCGTGGCCATGGTCTTCCAGGACCCGCTGTCGTCCCTGAACCCCTACTACACGGTCGGGCTCCAGATCGAGGAGGCGTACCGCGCCCACCGGCCCGGCGTGACCCGCCGCGAGGCGCGGCGGGTGGCGGTCGAGGCGCTGGAGCGGGTGCACATCCGCGACGCCGCGCGGCGGGTGAACCACTACCCGCACCAGTTCTCGGGCGGCATGCGCCAGCGCGTCATGATCGCCATGGCGCTGAGCACCGAACCCGAGCTGCTGATCGCCGACGAGCCCACCACCGCGCTCGACGTGACGGTGCAGGCACAGATCCTCGACCTGCTGCAGGAGATCCGGCGCGAGACCGGCACCGGCCTCGTCCTGATCACGCACGACCTGGCGGTGGTCAGCGAGATCACCGACCACATAGTCGTCATGAAGGACGGCGTGTGCGTCGAGCGCGGCCCGGTCGAGCGGATCTTCACCCGGCCCCAGCACCCGTACACCCGGGCGCTGCTCGACGCCGTCCCCCGCATCGACGACGAGATCGGCGAGCTGCGCGCGGTGACGCCGGGGTCCGCCGTCGTCCCCGACCAGGTCGTCCCCACGAACGGAGGTCCGGCATGAGCGAGCCGCTCCTGAGAGCCACCAACCTCGTCAAGGAGTTCCCCATCATGGGCACGGGCGGCCTGCTGCGCCGTCCGGCCACGTTCCGGGCAGTGGACGACGTGAGCTTCGAGATCCGCGCGGGCGAGACGCTCGCCCTGGTGGGCGAGTCCGGCTCGGGCAAGTCGACGACGGCGCGGCTCGCCGCACGCCTGCTGGACGTCACCTCGGGCACCGTCGAGCTCGACGGCGAGGACGTCACCGGGCTGGGGCGCTCCGAGCTGCGGAGATTCCGCAGCGAGGTGCAGGTCGTCTTCCAGGACCCGTTCTCCTCGCTCAACCCGCGACACACGGTGGAGCGGATAGTCACCGCTCCCCTGACCTACCAGCAGCGGACCGTCCCGGGCGGCGCCCGCGCCTTCACCCGGTCGCTCATGGAGCGGGTCGGGCTGGACCCGGACCACTCGCAGAAGTACCCGGCGCAGTTCTCCGGCGGGCAGGCGCAGCGCATCGGGATCGCCCGGGCGCTGGCGGTCGGGCCGCGCGTCGTGGTGTGCGACGAGGCGGTCTCGGCGCTGGACGTGTCGGTCCAGGCGCAGGTGATCAACCTGCTGCGCGACCTGCAGCGCGAGGAGGGCCTGACGTACCTGTTCATCGCGCACGACCTGGCGGTGGTGCGGCAGATCGCCACCCGGGTCGCCGTGATGACGCAGGGACAGATCGTCGAGGAGGGCGACCGGGACAGCGTCTTCGGCGCGCCCCGCCACGAGTACACCCGCAAGCTGCTCGACGCCGTGCCGCGCATCCGTCCCGAGTGGGAACGGCAGCGCCGAGCCAACGCCGCCCGCTCGGCGGGGGCTCCGGCATGAGCCCGGTGACGAGCACGGCAACGAGCACGGCCGCGGGCATCGAACCCAGCCCCTGGACCACGTACCTGCTGCCGGGAATCGGCGTCCGCGAGCGCCGTGTCGCGGTGCCGCTGGACCGTTCGGGCCGGCTGCCGGGCGAGGTGGAGCTGCTGGTCCGCGAGCTGGTCGACCCGACGCGGGACGACGACGACCTGCCGCTGCTGGTGTACCTGCAGGGCGGCCCGGGCGGCGCGAACCCGCGGCCGCTGCGCCGGGACGGCTGGCTGGACGTGGCGCTGCGCGACTACCGCGTGGTGCTGGTCGACCAGCGCGGCACGGGCGGCAGCAGCCCGCTGGACGGCGAGGTGCTGGCCGGGCTCGGCGCCCGCGAGGGCGCGGACCTGCTGGCGTGCTTCCGGGCCGACTCGCTGGTCGCGGACCTGGAGGACGTCCGGGCGCGGGTGTACGGCGGGCGGCCGTGGACGACACTCGCGCAGAGCTTCGGCGGCTGGATCACCCTCACCTACCTGTCCGTGGCGCCCGAGGCGCTCCGCGCCTGCTACATCGCCGGGGGTGTGCCGGGCACGCCGCCGGACGCCGCGGAGGTCTACCGCAGGACGTTCGGCCGGGTCGCCGGTCGCACCGCCGAGTTCTACCGGCGCTACCCGGCCGACGTCGAGGCGGTCGCAACGATCGCCGACCGGCTCGCCGAGGGCGACGTCCGGCTGCCCGACGGCGACGTGCTGACCGTCCGCCGGTTCCAGTCCATGGGGATCGACCTGGGCATGAAGCCGGGCACAGAGCGGATGCACTGGTTCGTCGAGAAGGCGTTCGTGCGGGCCGGCCGGCTGTCGGCCGGGTTCCTGCAGGAGGCGATGGTGCGCACGTCGCAGGCGGACGGCCCGCTGTTCTGGACGCTGCAGGAGTCGATCTACGGCCACGGCGCCAACGGCCCGACGGGTTGGGCGGCGCAGGCGGAGCGGGACCGCCGTCCGGAGTTCGACCCGGCCCGACGGCCGCTGCTGTTCACCGGCGAGATGGCGTTCCCCTGGATGTTCGAGGAGGTGCGGCTCCTGCGGCCGTTCGCACCTGCCGTGCACGAGCTGGCGGCGCGCCAGGACTGGTCGCCGCTGTACGACCTGGACCGCCTGGCCGCCAACGAGGTGCCGGTCGCCGCGGTGGTCTACCACGACGACATGTTCGTCGACTCCGGTCTGCAGCTCGACACGCTCTCGCGGGTCGGGTCGTCCCAGGCATGGGTCACCAACGAGTACGAGCACGACGGGATCGGCGACGGGCGCGTGCTGGAGCGCCTCCGTGAGCTGGTCCGCGACCGAGGAGGAGAGAGATGAGCTCGCACACCACCCCGTCCACCAGCCCAGACACCAACCGGGAGCGTCCCCCGTACGCCGGGACGCGTGCCCCCCGGCTGGTCGAGAGCGACGCGTTCAACGCCCACATGTCCCGCGGGTGGGGCGCGCCCGACGTCGTCGTGCCCGTGCCGCCCGGTGGGCCGGCCGCCGCGGCCGCGCACCGCCGTCGGCTGTCCGAGCGCATCGGGGCCGTCGATGCCGTGGTGAGCGCGGGGCACGCCGCCCTGCGCAACGGCGACGTCCAGTACGGGTTCCGCGCGGACAGCGACTTCGTGTGGCTCACGGGGGTGCAGGCCGAGGCCGGCGTGCTCGTCCTGCGGGCGAGCGACGGCGGCCACGACGCCACGCTCTACCTGCCGCCGCCGGCCAAGCCGGGCGACAGCGCGTTCTTCGGGAACGCGGCGTACGGCGAGCTCTGGGTCGGGCCGTCGCCCGACCTGGGGGACTGGGCGGAGGCGTTTGACATCGCCGTCGAGCCGCTGTCCGCGCTCGACGGCGTCCTCGCCAGGCTGGACGGAGCGCTCGCCGCGCCGTCGGTCGACGACGAGACCGTGCGCCGGTTCGGCCTGAAGCCGTCGGAGGACCTCGCCCGCGCGCTGTCGGACCTGCGCATGATCAAGGACGACTGGGAGATCACCCAGCTGCGCGAGGCGGTCGACCACACGGTGACCGGGTTCGAGGCGGTTGCCGGCGAGCTGCCGCGCGCCATCGGCGGGCTGGGCGAGCGCTGGCTGCAGGGGACGTTCGACCGGCACGCCCGCACGTTCGGCAACGGGCCGGGGTACTCGACCATCGTCGGCTCCGGACCGCACGCCCCGACCCTGCACTGGGTGCGCTGCGACGGCCCTGTGCTGCCCGACGTGCCGCTGCTGCTGGACATGGGCGTCGAGGCCAACTCCCTGTACACCGCGGACGTGACCCGGACGATCCCGCCGTCGGGCGCCTTCAGCGCGGTGCAGCGCCAGGTGCACGACCTCGTCGAGAAGGCGCACCGCGCCGGCATGGCGCAGATCCGCCCGGGCGTCGAGTACCTCGACTTCCACTACGCCTCCATGGAGGTCATCGCCCAGGGGCTGCACGACTGGGGGCTCCTGGACGTCTCGGTCGACGAGGCGCTGTCGCCCGGGGGTCAGCAGCACCGGCGCTGGCTGGTCTGCGGCATCGGCCATCACCTCGGTCTGGACGTGCACGACTGCGCCCACTCGGACTACCCCACCTACCAGGCTGCTCCCCTGGAGCCGGGCGTCGTCATGACCGTCGAGCCCGGCCTCTACTTCCACGCGCACGACGAGACCGTGCCGCCCGAGCTGCGCGGCATCGGCGTCCGCCTGGAGGACGACCTCCTGGTCACGCCCGACGGCGCCGAGGTACTCTCGGACGCGCTGCCGATCGACGCCGCCGGCATCGAGCGCTGGACGAAGGAGCGGATCGGTGACGCCCGGTGATGTCCGACGCCGTCGCCGAGCCGTTCCCGCTCTCCGCCGTCGAGCTGCACGACGGCATCTTCACGCGGGCCCGGGACCAGCTGCTGCACCTGGCGCGGGTCTACCCGGTGGACCGGGTCCTCGCCGTCTTCCGCGCGAATGCCGGCCTGGACACGCGCGGCGCCCTGCCGCCCGGCGGCTGGGAGGACTTCGGCCACCCGGACGAGGACGCGTGGGGTCCCGACGACTACCCCGGCCGCGAGGCCGCCCCCACGGCCAACCTCCTGCGCGGCCACTACGCGGGCCACTTCCTGTCCATGCTGGCCATGGCCTACGCCGGGACGGGCGACGCCGCACTGCGGGCCAAGGTCGACGATATGGTCGAGGGGCTGCGGGAGGTCCAGGAGGCGCTGGCGGCGTCGGGCCGCTACAGCCATCCCGGGTTCCTCGCGGCGTACGGCGAGTGGCAGTTCTCCCGCCTGGAGGGCCTGGCCCCGTACGGCGAGATCTGGGCGCCGTACTACACGTGCCACAAGATCATGGCCGGGCTGCTCGACGCGCACCGGCACGCGGGATCGCAGGCCGCGCTGGAGGTCGCCGCGGAGATGGGGCGCTGGGTGCACGGCCGGCTCTCGGCCCTGCCCGCGGACCAGCGCACTGACATGTGGTCCCTGTACATCGCCGGCGAGACCGGGGGCATGAACGAGGTCCTGTGCGACCTCGCGATGCTGACCGGCGACAAGCAGTTCGTGGAGACCGCCCGCCTGTTCGACCTGGGCTCGCTGCTCGACGCCGCGGCGTCGGGCCGGGACGCGCTCGACGGCATGCACGCCAACCAGCACGCCGCGACGCTCCTGGGCTACCTCGCGCTGCACGACCTCACGGGCGAGACGTCGTACCTGGACGCCGTCAGCAACATCTGGGACATGCTCGTCCCCGGCCGCACCTTCGCCCATGGCGGCTCGGGCGAGAACGAGCTCTGGGGGCCGCCGGGCGCGGTCGCGGGTGACATCGGCAACCGGAACGCCGAGACGTGCGTGACCTACAACATGCTCAAGATCGCCCGCGCCCTGTTCGAGCGCACGGGCGACGCGCGCTACGCCGACTACTACGAGCGGGCCGTCACCAACCAGGTCCTGGGGTCGCGGCGCGACGCCGACTCCGACGACTCGCCCGAGGTGACGTACATGTTCCCCGTCCACCCAGGGGCGCTGCGCGAGTACGACAACGTCGGCACCTGCTGCGGCGGCACCGGGCTGGAGAACCACGTCAAGTACCAGGACTCCGTCTACTTCCGGTCCCGCCGGGGCGCCGGCCGCACGGTCTGGGTCAACCTCTACGTGGCCTCGACCCTGCGCTGGGCCGAGGAGGACGTCCGCCTCGTCCAGGAGACTTCCTACCCCCTGGAGGGCACGAGCAGGATCCGGGTCGACGCCGCCGGCGAGCTCGAGCTCCGGCTGCGGGTGCCCGGCTGGGTCATGGGCTCGGGCGGGTCGACGGCAGCCTTCACCGTGACCGTCGACGGCGAGGCGCAGGCCCTGCACGCGGTCCCGGGACACTACGTCTCGATACGGCGTTTCTGGCGCCCGGGCACGGTGGTCGAGATCAGCATGCCGCTGACGCTGCGCGAGGTCCCGGCGCCCGACGACACGTCGGTGGTCAGCCTGGAGCTCGGGCCGACCGTCCTGCTCGCCCGCAGCGCCGCCACCACCTGGCTGCCGATCGCCGCGGCGACCTGGCGGCGCCTCGACGGGACGCTCGACGTCCCGCTGACCCGGGCCGACGGCGGGACGTGGCGGCTGGGCGACCTCGTCCTGGAGCCGGCGTGGTCCGGGTCCGACGCGCGGTACCACATGTACCTGCGGCGGGCGGATGCGCGGATCGCGTTCGCCGGGGTTGGTCCTGGGGCCGACGTCCGGGCCGGTTCCGGGGCCGACCTTGGGACCGGCTCCGAGGCCGAGTCCGACTCCGGCGTGCCGAACCCGGCGCGCGAGGACGGCCGCACGTTCCTCGACGTCCTGTGGTCCGACGGCGGCTTCGCGTCCCGGGCCGAATTCCTCCGGACGGTGCTGAGCACCACGCACGAGTTCGTGGACGTCGGGCTGCTCAGCGCCGACGAGGCACGGCGGGTCCTGGTGGCGGCCGCGCGCTCCGGCGTCGGCCGCGATGCGGACCAGGATCCCGAGGCCTCCCGCGCGGCCGAGGCCGCGCTCCTGTCCAGGGCGCCCACCGCCGCCCACGCCGGGTCCGCGCCGCGGATCGAGATCGTCCCGGCCACGGCGCCCAGCGTCACCGGCTGGTACCACCGGCCCGCCGAGCTCACCGTCACCGCCCGGGCCGACGCCGGCGAGGCACACGTCGAGATCCGGGTCGGCGACGCGTCGTGGGCTCCGGCCGGACCCGCGCCGCTCGTGCTGGGCGACGGCGTGCACACCGTCACCGCCCGCGCCGTCGACGGCGCGGGCCGCGAGCGCCGCGTCGTGCGCGAGGTGAGCGTCGACACCAAGCCGCCCCGGACCACGGTCACGGCCCGCCGCCTCGGCCCGCGCGGCGTCGAGATCAACCTCACCGCCGTCGACGACGTCTCCGGCGTGGACAGCATCCGGTGGAAGGGACCGGACACGTTCTGGGCCACCTTCGGCGAGCCGTTCACCCGGGCGCTGGGCGACGAGCCCCAGGTCATCGAGTTCGCCGCGACCGACCGGGCGGGCAACGAGGAGCCCGTGAGGACCCTCGTCCTCCCGCCCGCCGACTGACCCGCCGGCGTGTTCGCCGGGCAGCACGCACGAGCACGACAACGAAGGAGTTGGAACCTCATGCACCAGAAGCGAGCCACCCGACCGCCCCTTGCCCGACCGTCTTTCGCCCTGCCGTCCTTCGCCCTGCCGGTCGCGGCCGTGGCCGCGACGGTCCTCGCCCTCGGCGTGGTTCCCGCGAGCGCCTCGACCGACCTGTCCGAAGTCTCTCTCGGGGCCACCTCTCTCGGGGCCACCTCTGTCGGGGCCGCCCCTCTCGCAGCCACCTCTCTCGCAGCCACCCCTGTCGCGGCCGCCCCTCTCGCAGCCACCTCTCTCGCAGCCACCCCTGTCGCGGCCACCCCTACCGGGGCCACCTCTGTCGCGGCCGCCCCTACCGGGGCCACCCCCGCCGGGGCACCACCCGCGGCAACCTGCCGGCTCCCCGCCGCCGTCGACGGCCTCGGCTCCGGGTTCCCGGTCGACGACCAGGCGCTCCCGGCGGTCGGCACGCTCAAGGCGGCGCTGCTCTTCGTGGACTTCGAGGACCACCCGGCCGCCGTCGGCTCGCTCGACGAGGCGGAGACCAACCTCGCGTCGGGGGTCGAGTACCTGGAGCGAGTCTCGGGTGGACGGCTCGACGTCACCACGACGTCGTCGGACGGCTGGGTCCGGATGCCCGAGCCCTCGACGTCGTACCCGTTCGAGCGCGGGCTGAGCTACGAGGACCACGTGCGGTACATCGGCGACGCCATAGCGGCCGCCGACGCCACGTTCGACTTCTCCGACGTCGACGTCGTCTGGGTGACGGCCACGAAGGAGGCGCCGAACATCACCTACTCGCCGACGACGAACTTCCTGGACGTCACGGCGGACGACAACCACCTCACGCACGCCGTCACGTTCGGCTACGACCAGTGGCGCTGGGGCGGGCTCGTCCTGGCCCACGAGTCGGGGCACACGCTCGGCCTGCCCGACCTCTACCTGTTCGAGGCGCCGCCGTCGGATCCCGGCAACTGGCATGCGGCGGTCGGCGGCTGGGACCTGATGGGCCTCATCTCGGGCTCGGGGCCGGAGTACTTCGCCTGGCACCGCTGGCAGCTCGGCTGGCTCGACGACGCCCAGGTGGTCTGCGCCGACCCGCGGCGGGCCACCACCGCGCGGCTGGGGCCGGTGGCGGGATCCGGAAACGCGCCGTCGTGGCAGGACACGATGCTGGTGTACCCGATCTCGGCCACCCGCGCGGTGGTCGTCGAGAACCGGCAGCCCGTCGGCTACGACGAGGCCATCGGCGCGAGCGGCGCGCTGGTCTACACGGTCGACACGTCCGTGCGGTCGGGCGAGGGCCCGGTCCGGGTGGTGGACTCGACGCCGGGCTCGGCGGACGGTCTCGACGACGCCCCCTTCGCGCCGGGCACGTCCTGGACCGAGCCGACGACGGGTGCGGTGCTCACGTTCCGGGACGGCCCGGGGAACGCCGTCGGGGTCACGGTCAGGCCGTGAGCCCTGAGCCCTGTCAGACCCAGTTTCGTGTCAGGTGTGCAGGCCGCCCGGGTGGCCTGCACACCTGACCCGTCAGCTCGCCGAGCTCGCCACGCGGTCGAACTCCCTCACGGCCTTGGCTGCCTCCGCCGCGACGTCCGGGTCGGCGTCCGTCTCGGCCATGTCGGCGAGAACGTCCCGGAAGACCGGCCACTCCGTGTAGACCATGGCCCAGACGGCGGCCGCGCGGACCTGCGCGTTCGTGTGGCCGATGGACTCCTTGACCCGCATGACCACTTCGTCGTCGGCCTGCTTCGGCGCCCCAGCGCCCAGGCGTAGCAGGGCCTTCGCCCACCCAGCCGGGTAGACGTGCACATCGAAGTCGTTCAGCAGTTCGTCCAGTGTCCAGAGCGGCAATGCGGCGGCGATGCGATCGGCCACCTGTTCGGCGATCGACGGGTCGTCATGCCGCGCCACCATGTAGATGGCATCCACCACCTCGTCGACGATGTAGTGGACGGTCCCGCCGTCCGCGGTGTCCCAGCGCACCTCGTAGAAGATGCCGCGCTCCGGGTCGGCGTCGACCTCCGCGAAGAAGGCCCACCCGCTGTCGTCGGCAAAGGCTCTGACTTCGGCCGGCTCGAACGAGGGCCGCAGCACGAGGTTTCGGCTCGCATGGCGGGGCACTGGCACGGGGGTTTCCTTTCGCAGGGTCTGGCGCCCGCACGACGACGGGCCGGGCCGGAAACGCCCGACCCTATCGGCAGTCGCACGGGTCACGGGTGATGCTGCCGATACCAGCCGACGCACCCTGGAGCGGGGTTCTTACGCGGCTGGCAGAAGCGCAGGCGGGTGTGGGTGGCTCGCCATAGGATCAAACAAGTGTCCGCAGCAATGGGACGGCTCCATAGACTTTACGACGTGAGAGAGACGTGAGAGAGGAGCGTGCTGGTATGCGTGAAGGACAGCTCGACGGCGGTACGGGCAGCGGGCCCGCGGCCGGTGCGTTCCTGGACGACGGACTCGCGCAGCAGGGCGGTCCGGGTGAGGCGTTCGTGCGTGACGAGACACTCGTGCGCCTAGTGCCGGACGA
>NZ_QBUG01000005.1 GCF_003058225.1 Promicromonospora sp. AC04 | reverse complement strand
GGTGAGGGCCAGTAGACATTTGAGTCACACGCGCCAGGCGGCAGACGCCAGCCTGACCAGCCAGTCCCAGACCAGCCACCCGAAACACTGACAGTAGACATTGTCAACGCACAGCAACACGTCCCGTCCTTGTACTGTCACCCCCGCGGCACGGTTGTCGCTCAGCGGCGCAGGGCCTCGTGCAGCACACGACCCTCGCTGCCCGACGGCGGTGCGTAGCCCAGCAGCGCCGAGATCGTCGGTGCGATGTCGATGTGCCGCGGGTCGTACGGGTGCACGCCCGGCCGGACACCCGCGCCGGCCAGGACCAGCGGGATGTGCAGCTCGGTGGTCGCGCCGTGCCGCCCGGCCGGGTCGGCGGGCGTGGACCCGAACGACCAGCCCGGCTCGGGCTCCACGAGCAGGTCGCCGTGGTTCGGGCTCATCTGCATGCGTCGCTGGTCGGCCCTGTCGAAGACGTTCCGCACCTGCGGCAGCGCCTTCAGCGCCTGCTCCAGGCGCCCGACGGCGGCCGGGTCGCCCACCCGCTCGCCGATGATCCGCACGTCCGCGACGCCGCCGACGACTATCGCGACGTCGGTGCCGGGCGCCGGCGACTGGCCGCTGGTGAGGACCTGTGGCGTGAACCCGGCCGCCTCGATCGCGGCGAGTCCCTCTGCGCCGAAGCCCCTGTCGAAGGTCGTCATGCCGTGGTCGCCCGTGATGACGAACGCGGTGCGGCGGTGGACGCCCGCTTCCTTCGTGGCCGCGACGATGCGCCCGATCTGCCGGTCGATGTCCTCCAGGGCGCCGGGGATGCGCGGGTCGGCGTCGCCGCCGTCGTGCCCGATCGCGTCCAGCGTGTCGCAGTAGACCGTCATGAGCTCGGGGATGCCGTTCGCGGTGACCAGCTGCCCGCCCGAGCTGACGGGCTCGCCGCGCAGCACGGCGACGGCGTCGTCGGTGCGGCGGGCGCAGTCGCCGCCGGGCTGCGTGTACAGGCCGTCGGGGTCGCCGAAGGTGACGCCGTAGTTCTGCAGGATGAACCACTGCGCGGAGAACACTGTGCCGCCCTGCTCCCGGACCGACTGCGCGATGGTGGGCACGGCGATGTCGCGCTGCTGGCCGCGGGCAGTGTTGGTCGCCGGGTCGAACCAGTACGCGGTGTTGTGATGGGTCTCCGGCCAGGCGCCGGTCGCCACTGACGACCACGACGGGTTGGTGATCGAGGTCATCACGCCGGTCGAGGTGGTGACGCTGCCCTGGCGCAGGAGGCGACCCAGGTTCGGCATCTCCGCGACACCGTCGCGGACCAGGTCGAGGTACTCGACGTCGAACCCGTCGAGCGCGAGGAAGACGACGTGATCGGCGCGCGGATGGTGCGTCGTCGGCTCTGTCGTGACCGGCCGGGCGTCGGTCACCGGGGGCAGCGGAGCGGCGTCAGCGGTCGAGGCCGTCCACACGGCGGCGGCGGCGATGCTGGTGGCGAGGAACTTTCGCAACGAGGGCATCATGCGGGCAATTCGAGCACTCGAGGAGAGAACTTCGGGGGAGGCGCGGGCGAATGTCGGATGAACCTTGGTGCCTGTGGACAACCGAGGCCGGGCACCCGCGCAATCGGTAGACTCGGGCGGGTGACCATGCCCGACGCACCCGAGCGCACCACGTCTCCTGACGAACCCCGTTTCCGCTACACCCCCACCCTCGCGCAGCAGATCGAGCTGCGCTGGCAGGACATCTGGGAGGAGCGGGGCACGTTCCACGCGGCGAACCCGGAGGGGCGACTTACGGGGCCGGGCGGGAGCCCGGCGAAGGGCGACCCGTACTTCATCATGGACATGTTCCCGTACCCCTCGGGTGCGGGCCTGCACGTGGGCCACCCGCTGGGCTACATCGCCACGGACGTGACCGGGCGGTTCCGCCGCATGCGCGGCGACAACGTGCTGCACGCGCTGGGCTACGACGCGTTCGGCCTGCCCGCCGAGCAGTACGCCGTGCAGACGGGCCAGCACCCGCGCACCACCACCGAGGCCAACATCATCAACATGCGGCGTCAGCTGCGCCGACTCGGCCTGGGCCACGACTCACGCCGGACGTTCGCCACCATCGACCCGGAGTACGTCCGCTGGACGCAGTGGATCTTCCTTCAGATCTTCGACTCCTGGTACGACGCCGACGCCGAGCGTCCCGGCCCCTCGACGGGTACCGGGGACGGCCGCGGCCGGGCTCGCCCCATCACCGAGCTGCGCGCGGAGCTGGCCGCGGGCACGCGCCCCGTCCCCGGGCACGACGGCGACAACACCGGCGGCGCAGTCTGGTCCGCGCTCAGCGAGCTCGAGCAGCGCGACGTCATCGACGCGCAGCGCCTCGCCTACGTGGACTCCTCTCCGGTGAACTGGTGCCCGGGGCTGGGTACCGTGCTCGCGAACGAGGAGGTCACCTCCGACGGCCGGTCCGAGCGCGGCAACTTCCCTGTGTTCCAGCGCAGCCTGCGGCAGTGGAAGATGCGCATCACCGCCTACGCGGACCGCCTCACGGACGATCTGGCGCTCATCGACTGGCCGGAGAAGGTCAAGTCGATGCAGCGCAACTGGATCGGCCGGTCCACGGGCGCCAACGTGCGGTTCGACGTCGTCGGGACCGCCGAGGGCGACCCGGCCGGTGCGGCGGGCTCGCTGGAGGTCTTCACCACCCGCCCCGACACGCTGTTCGGTGCCACGTTCATGGTGGTCGCCCCGGAGCACCCGCTGCTGGACGAGGTCCCGTCGGCCTGGCCCGACGGCACGCGCTCCGCGTGGACCGGCGGGTACGACACCCCGATCGAGGCCGTCGCCGCCTACCGCCGCGAGGCGTCCGCCAAGACCGCCGTCGAGCGGCAGGCCGACGCCGGCAAGAAGACCGGCGTGTTCACCGGCCACCTGGCCGTCAACCCGGTCAGCGGCCTGCAGGTCCCGGTCTTCACCGCGGACTACGTGCTCATGGGCTACGGGACCGGCGCCATCATGGCCGTGCCGGGCGGCGACGAGCGCGACTTCGCGTTCGCCGAGGCCTACGACCTGCCGGTGATCTACACGGTCGAGCCCGCCGAGGGCCTGCCGGAGGACCACACCGGGGCGTACGCGGGCGACGGCGTCACCGTACGCTCCTCGAACGACGAGATCTCGCTCGACGGCCTGGGCGTGGTCGAGGCCAAGGCCAGGATCATCGCCTGGCTGGAGAGCAAGAACATCGGCGAGGGCACCACCACCTACCGCCTAAACGACTGGCTGTTCAGCCGCCAGCGCTACTGGGGCGAGCCGTTCCCGGTGGTCTGGGACGAGAACGACCGGCCGGTGGCGATCCCGGACGCGATGCTCCCGGTGGACCTGCCGGACGTACCGGACTACGCGCCGCGCACCTTCGACCCCGAGGACGCGAACTCCGAGCCGGAGGCGCCGCTGGGCCGCAACGACGACTGGGTGCACGTCACCCTCGACCTGGGCGACGGGCCCAAGAAGTACCGCCGCGACACGAACACGATGCCCAACTGGGCCGGGTCGTGCTGGTACTACCTGCGCTACCTCGACCCCACCGAGACCGGGGCGGCGGCGCTCCCCGAGCTCGAGCAGTACTGGCTGGGGCCGCAGCACAACCCGACGTCCGGCCCGGCCGGCGGCGTCGACCTCTACGTGGGCGGTGTGGAGCACGCGGTGCTGCACCTGCTGTACGCGCGGTTCTGGCACAAGGTCCTGTTCGACCTGGGCCATGTGACGGGCATCGAGCCGTTCGGCAAGCTCTTCAACCAGGGCTACATCCAGGCGTACGCATACACCGACTCGCGCGGGCAGTACGTGCCGGCCGAGGAGGTAGAGGGCGACGAGCAGTCGGGGTTCACCTGGCAGGGCCAGCCCGTCAACCGTGAGTACGGGAAGATGGGCAAGTCGCTGAAGAACGTGGTGACACCCGACGACATGTACGAGCAGTACGGCGCCGACACGTTCCGCGTCTACGAGATGTCGATGGGCCCGCTGGACCTGTCGCGCCCGTGGGAGACGCGCGCCGTCGTCGGGTCGCAGCGGTTCCTGCAGCGGCTGTGGCGCAACGTCGTCTCGGAGGAGACCGGCGAGCTCACGGTGACGGACGATGAGCCCGACACCGCGACGCTGCGCGCCGTGCACCGCACCATCGCCGACGTCCGCGTCGAGATGGAGAACATGCGGCCGAACACCGCCATCGCCAAGCTCATCACGCTGAACAACCACCTCACGGGGCTGTCAGCCGTGCCGCGCACGGCCGTTGAGCCGCTCGTCCTGATGACGGCGCCCATCGCGCCGCACATCGCGGAGGAGCTGTGGTCCCGGCTCGGCCACGAGTCCTCGCTGGCGCACGCGCCGTTCCCGACGGCCGACGCCGAGTACCTCGTCCAGGACACCGTGACCTGCGTGGTCCAGGTGCAGGGCAAGGTCCGCGCCCGCTTCGAGGTCGCCCCGGACATCTCCGCGGACGACCTGGAGGCGGCGGCCCTGGCCGAGCCGAACGTGGTCAAGTTCCTGGACGGCCGTGGCGTCCGCAAGGTGATCGTCCGCGCCCCCAACCTGGTCAACATAGTCCCGGCGTAGCAGATCAGCCGTCGTGAGGTGGCATTGGACCACGTACGGCGCTAGGCCTATAGTGAAAGAGCGCAAGAGGGAGAGATCCTGAGCGCCCTGCCTTCAGCCCCCGCACAGTCGGGGGCTGTCGTGCGTCTAGGGCTCCCAGAGCCGGTCATGCACGGGGACGTTCTCCAGGGCCGACCAGAGGTTCTTGTTCGCTGTGACCGCGCGCTCGTCGCGATCAACTCCATCAGCCAGTCGCTGATAGAGGAATGCGACGAGGTCCGCCGCCTGGACGAGCCGGCTCCCTGCTGACGAGACGAAATAGATCGTGTCGGCTATGCGCTGCGGCTTGCCTCGATATCCCCAGATGCGTTCACGGCGCGCTCGGCGCAACGCGGCTTGGGCGCTCTTGGCTGTCCGGTGCTCGTCGGCGATGACCACCAGGTCTTCGCCGTGTCGGTTGGCGTACTTGTTCAGCTTCTCGAGGAGGTGGAGGAGCACCGCGATGTGTTCGTCATGCTGGTCGGCGTAGCGGTCTCGGAACCCTTTCCGGTCCAGCCCTTCAACCCAGATGCCTTCTGCATACTCCGCTGTCACGTCGAGCGCTTGTCGATAGATCGAGATGCGAGCTCGCACGACAGGCTTGAGAGGGGCCCATTCCTGTGTCGCGCCGAACAGGTCGTGGCCGTGGAGCTCGATGTCAGCGCTGATTCCCTCGAATGAGTCGGCTGCCCGCGCGACGACCGAGTCGAGTTGTTCAGCGAACGGGCGTATTTCGGCCGCACGAACGATCAGGCCGACCGCGCGGTAGCACCGTGCGTTCGAGGTCTCGTCTATGTAAGCGAAGAGCACGCCCGAGTTTCACACGGCCCGTATGGGTTGCGCTCGCTGAGATTGCGGTCTCGTCAGCGGCGGCGGGTGCCGAACAGTGAGCGGGTCAGCTCGCGGACTATTACCGTGCCCGCCGTCCTGGCCAGCGAGCCCACCACGCGGTTCCGGTCGCGGGCGGCCTGTTCCTTGTGCCGCGCCTCCGCCTTCTCGCGGGTGGCGGACTCCCTCTCGAGGCGGGCCCGCTCCCTGGCGAGCTCCCGCTCGTCCTCGGCCGCGGTGGCTGACCCGTCGGCGGCGGCCTGCCCGGCCGCCTGCTCCTGGGTCTTCGCCTGGAGCAGCTCGAACGCTGACTCGGCGTCGACCGCCGTGCCGTACCTCGCCTGGCCGGGAGACGCCGCTACGATCTGGTCGATCACGGCATCACCCGCCGGCTCCATCGAAGCCTGCGGCGCCCGCACCCGGGTCCACGCGACCGGCGAGGGCGCGCCCTTCTCGGTGAGCACTGTGACGACTGCCTCGCCGGTGCCGAGCTCCTGCAGCAGCCGCTCCAGGTCGTAGGGCGACTTCGGGAAGGTGCGGGCAGCGGCGCGGAGCGCGGTGGCGTCGTCGGGTGTGAAGGCGCGCAGCGCGTGCTGCACCCGGTTGCCGAGCTGGGCCAGGACGTCGGAGGGCACGTCCTTCGGCGACTGGGTCACGAAAAAGACGCCGACGCCCTTGGACCGGATCAGCCGGACGGTCTGGACGACCTGCTGCAGGAAGTCCTTCGAGGCGTCCGCGAACAGCAGGTGCGCCTCGTCGAAGAAGAAGACGAGCTTGGGCTTGTCGACGTCGCCCACCTCGGGCAGCTCCTGGAAGAGGTCGGCGAGCAGCCACATGAGGAAGGTCGAGAACAACTGGGGCCGGTCCTGGACGGCGGGCAGCTCCAGCACGCTCAGCACGCCGAGGTCGCCCTTGGCCGCGATGAGGTCCGACGTCGAGAACGCCGGCTCACCGAAGAACACGTCGGCCCCCTGCCCCTCCAGGCCCACGATCTCGCGCAGGATGACACCTGCCGTGGCCGCCGAGACGCCGCCGATGCCTTTGAGCTCGCCCTTGCCCTCGTCCGAGGTCAGGTAGGCGATCACCGACTGCAGGTCCTTGAGGTCGAGCAGCGCCAGGCCCTTCTTGTCGGCCCAGTGGAAGATCAGGGTGAGGCTCGACTCCTGCGTCTCGTTCAGGCCGAGCACCTTGGACAGCAGCAGCGGGCCGAAGTCGGTGATCGTCGTGCGGATCGGCACGCCCTTGCCGATGCCGCCCAGCGAGTAGAACTCGACCGGGTACTGGGTGGGCGTCCAGTCCTGCCCGATGCTCGCCGCGCGCTCCGCGACCTTCGGGTTGTCCGGGCCAGGGAGCGCCAGGCCGGACAGGTCGCCCTTGACGTCCGCCAGGAACACGGGCACCCCGGCCAGCGAGAGCCCCTCGGCCATGCCCTGCAGCGTCTTGGTCTTGCCGGTTCCCGTCGCGCCGGCCACGAGGCCGTGCCGGTTCAGCATCGACAGCGCGAAACCTACCTGGACCTGCGGGTTCGGGGTGGCTTCGCCGCCCGGCTCGCCCTCCAGGAGGGCGCCCAGCGGCAGCGTGGCCTCCGCCGCGTAGCCCGCGGCGACCTTGGCGGCGTAGCCCTGCGGTGCTGGGGCGTCGTCGCTCGTCGCCTCGGGTGCCGGTGCCGCTGGGGCGGATGGGGCATCCGGGGCGACGACGGCGGTGGCGCCGGGCGTCTCCGGAGTGTCCCGGACGGGCTCGACCTCGGACGCCGGGGCCGGCGCCGTCGTCGGCACGGCGGCCCGTTCCGCCTCCTCGAGGGCCTTCTGGGCCGCCGCAGCGGCCTCGCGCAGAGCGGCAAGGTCTGGGGTCGATGCGTCGGGCATGTCTCGGATGCTAGGCGGGCGCTCGCGCCGCGCGCGGGGAGGCGCCGACGCGGTTTCGTCGTCCGGTTCCTCGCGCGGATAGAGTGGCGCGGTCATGCGCAACCGACGTCGTCCTTCCCGCCCGGCACCCCAGGAGGTGCGGGTCGTCACCGACTCGACCGCCTGCCTGCCCGCCGGTCTGCCGGGCGGCCCGGTCGTGGTGCCCCTGCGTGTCCTGGTGGGGGACGACGCCTACGCCGAGGGCGAGGACATCACGCCCGAGCGGCTGGCCGAGCTCGTCGCCGAGGGCGAGCAGGTGACGACCTCGCAGCCGTCGCCCGAGGCCTTTGCCGCGGTCTACCGTCGCCTGGGTGACGAGGGCGCCCGCTCCATCGTGTCGGTGCACCTCTCGGGTGCGCTCTCCGGCACCGTCGGCTCGGCGGGCACGGCCGCCGCGCGGTCGCCCCTGCAGGTGCGCGCCGTCGACTCGCGGACGGGCGCCGCCGGCCTCGGCTTCGCCGCCCGCGCTGCGGCCGAGTGCGCCGCCTCCGGGGCCGACGCCGCCCACGTCGCCGCCCGGGCCATCGAGGTCGCCGGGACCGCGAACGCCGTGTTCGTGGTCGACACCCTTGAGCACCTGCGCCGCGGCGGACGCCTGTCCGGGCCGGCCGCCGCGCTCGGCACGGTCCTCGGCGTCAAGCCGATCCTGCGGCTGTCCGACGGCGCCGTCGAGCTCTACCAGCGCGTCCGCACCCGCGCCGCAGGGGCCGAGCGGCTGCTGGAGCTGGCGGCGGGCTTCGTCGCCGAGGCGAAGCGACCGGTCGTCGCCGTGCACCACTTCGGCGCGCACGACCGAGCGCTCGCGCTTGCCGGCCGCCTGCACACCCGGACACGGGCGGACGTCGAGGTCACGCCGCTGAGTGCCGTCCTCGGGGTGCACGTGGGCCCGGGCACGCTCGCCGTCGTCGTCGCTGACCTGGGCGACCACGCGCACTGAGACGCCGCACGTACTGAGTTGCGGACGCCACGCGGCCCGGGCTGCGGTGGTCGGCAAGACATCAGGTGGTCAGCACCCCGAGGTGCTGACCACCTGACATCTTGCCGACCAGCCGGAGGTGGCCTGAGCCGGGCGGCGGTGCCTCAGCCGGCCAGGGCCTCGCGCAGCTTTGCCGCGAACTCGACCGGCTTGTCGGCCGGCTGGCCGTACTCGCCGCCGCTGAAGCCGCCGTGGCCGCCGGGGAACTCGACGGGCTCGGCGCCGAGCAGGGCCGCGGCCGCCTGGGCGGACCGAGCGGCCAGACCCCCGCCCGAGTCCGCGCCGATGCCGATCACGACGCGGGGTGTGCCGGTCCTGATGGTCTCGTAGGCCGGCACGTACGAGGGGATGGTCAGCATGTTGACGCCGAGCAGCAGGTCGTCGCGGGAGCCGTCGTCCTCGGTCGGCAGGCCGAACTGCGCCGGGTCAGGGGCCGGCTGGTTCGCGTAGTCCGCCGTGAGCTCGTCCGTGACCATGACCAGGTTGATGAACTTTGCCATGGCGGGCCCGGAGCCCTTGGCCTGGTAGGTGTCGTGGATGTCGGTCATGGCGGCGATCACGGCGTCGCGGTCCGGCAGCGCCGTCGGCAGCGGCGGCTCGTGCGCGATGACGCTCCGCACATCCTCCGGGTGCGCCGTGGCGAGCTCGAGCGCCACGACCGCGCCGCCGCTGGAGCCGAACAGGTCGACGGGGCCGCCACCGACTGCCCTGATGACACGGTGCACGTCATCGGCGAAGGTCGGGACGCCGGGCAGGTCCCCGTTCAGCTCCCTGGTGCTGCGCTCGATGCCGCGCGGGTCGTAGGTCACCACGGTGCGGTCGGTGAAGTGGCTCGCGAGCGTGGTGAAGCCCTCCGCGCCCATCGGCAGGCCGATCAGCAGCAGCGGCGGTTCGTCGGTCGGGGCAGCGGCCTCGCGCACGTCGTAGGTGAGGACGGCGCCCGGCACTTCGAGGGTGAGGGTCTTCTTGTCGGTCATGATCGCTCCTGGTCCGTTTCGCGTGGTGCGGGTCTGGGGGTCCCGCTCGGGTTCTCGCGGGTCTGCCAGGTCCGACGACGGCGCCGGGGAGAACTCATCGGTGGACCTCGACAAGACTCGTGCTTCGAACGCGCAGACCCTCGTGGTGGCCCGGTGCGGGTACGAGCGCGACCACAGGGGACTGTTCTCCGGGTCTGTGCACAGGCGGGCCACAGGGCCCGGTCGAGGGGCGCGGCGCGCGCATAGCGTCCTGAGTCATGCAGCCAGAGACCGCACAACAGCGCCGCCCCGACCCCTGGCCGTTCGGCCCGGTGCGCGGGCCGAGCGGCCCGGCAGCTCCGCCGTTCGCCGAGCCTGAAGCTCGTCCACCGACCGAGCCTGAAGCTCACTCGCCGATAAGGCCGGACGCTCGCTCGTCCGTTCAGCCGGAGGTTCGCCCGGTGGACGGGTGGGCCGCTCACCCGTCCACCGAGTCGGCCGGCGCCGACGCCGGCGACGCGGCCCGGGCCGACGAGCTGGTGGCGCGCCTGCGCGCCCGGCGGTTCGCCACGGGCGTGGCGGCGGCGTACGCGGCCGCGCACGGCCACCCGGTCGACCCGCGGGGCGAGCACGGTGCCCGCCGGTGGGCCCTGACCGGCACGACGGCGGTGGTCGCCGTCGTGGCCGTGCTCCTGCTCGGGGTGGGTGTGGCGGCGCTCTCGATGCGCGGCGACGGCGTCGAGCCGCTCGCCTCGATGAGTGCGGATGAGGGGCCCGCGGACGAGGCATCTGCGGGCGAGGGAGCCGCAGGGGAATCGGCGAGTCCGTTCGCCGGGAGCGGTCCGGGTCCGGCCGGGTCGGCCCAGCAGTCGGGTGCAGCCGGTCCGGATGCGGCAGCGGGCGCAGCCGCGTCAGGCGGCGGCCTGCTGGTGCATGTGGTCGGGGAGGTGGCCAGGCCAGGCCTGGTCACCCTGCCCGACGGCGCCCGGGTAGCCGACGCCGTCAAGGCCGCCGGGGGTGTGACCCGCAAGGCCGACCTGACCGCCGTGAACCTGGCCCGAACGGTGGTCGACGGTGAGCAGCTGTATGTGCCGAAGCCGGGGGAGTCCCTGCCCGGAGCGTCTGTGCCGGGAGCGTCGGTGCCGGGTGCGGGCGGGCAGGGCGTTTCGGGCGGTCGACCCGGGGCAAGCGGGGGCGGCGTCGACATCAATACCGCGGACGCTGCAGCACTGGAGGCGCTCCCCGGCGTCGGGCCGTCGATCGCGCAGGCGATCGTCGAGTGGCGCGAGACGAACGGGCCGTTCGCGAGCGTGGACGAGCTGGAGGACGTACCGGGTATCGGCCCGGCCACCCTGGACGAGATCCGCGCCGCTGCGCGGGTGGGGCCATGATCGACCTGCGGATGGTGCCCGCTGCCCTGGCCGTCTGGGTCGCGGCGTGGCTGCTGACGGGGCCGGGTGCGGCCTGGAGCGGCTCGGCGACAGGGCTGGTCGCGGCGATCGTTGCGGCCGCATACCTGGCCATGGTGGTCGTGGCGGCCTGGTCGCGACGCGGCGCGCCGCCTGCCGCCGAACCTGGCCCACTGCCCGCCGCGCCGCTCGCAACCGAGCCCGCCGTCGGGCCCGGAGTCGCGCATACCGTTCTCGCTGCCGCGTGCGTCCTCGCGGTCACGGCCTCCGCACACGTTCAGCTTGCCGGCCGTGCCCCGCTCGCAGGCCTCGCCGAGCAGCGGGTGACCGCGACGCTCACCGGCGTCGTGGCCTCCCAGCCCGAGCTGTTCTCCTTCGCCCCGAGCACCCCGAGCACCCCGAGCACCCCGAGCGCCCCAAGCACCCCGAGCACTCCGAACATTCCGAGCGCCCTAAGCGTTCCGAGCACCCCAGGCGCGAGTAAGCATCGCTGGGTACTGGCCGCCCGTGCGGTGGACGCCGGGGGCGTCGAGTCGGCGGCGCGAGGGCACGTACAGGTGCTGTCGAGCGCCGCGCCCCGATACGGGGCAACGGTGACCGTGTCGGGCGCGCTGCGGCCGGCCGATCCTGGCGCGGCGGAGACCGCGCGCCTGACGGCCGATGCCACTACCGAGATCCGCGCACCGCCGTCGGCGCTCCGCGTGCTCGATACCCACCGCGCGGCGCTCCTCGACGTGACCGACCCGCTGTCCCCGCAGGCGCGCGGGCTTGTGCCGGGCGCGGCGATCGGCGACACCTCGCGTCTCCCGGACGGTCTGGCTGAGGAGATGAGAGCTTCCGGCCTGTCCCACATCACCGCCGTCTCGGGCGGCCACTTCGCGGTCGTCGTAGCCGCCCTGACCCTGCTCTGCTCGACGGCCCGGCTGCCGAGGCCGGCCAGGGTGCTCCTCGTCGCGCTCGTGTCGCTCGCCTTCGTGCTGCTGGTCCGGCCCGAACCGGCCGTGCTCCGGGCAGCGGTCATGGCGGCGTTCGGGCTGGCGGGCGTAGCGATCGGCCGGCCGTCGCAGTCGGTCCCGGCGCTCGCGGCATCGGTCGTCGGGCTGCTGGTGGTCGACCCGTGGCTGGCCCGCTCCTTCGGGTTCGCGCTGTCTGCCGCGGCGACGGCGGGGCTGGTGCTGCTCGCGGCGCCGCTGGCCGCGCGGCTCGCGCCCTGGGCCGGGGACGCCGCCGCGTTCGCCCTGGCGGTCCCGCTCGCCGCACAGGCCGCGTGCGGGCCGGTGCTGGTGCTGCTCGACCCCACGGTGTCCACGGTGTCCGTGCTCGCGAACCTGCTGGCGGGGCCGGCGCTGGTCCCGGCCACGGTGCTCGGGCTGGTCGCCGCGGTCCTCGCGCCGTGGCTCCCGGCTGTCGCCGGGCTCGTGGCCTGGGTGGCGAGCGGTGCGACGTGGTGGATCGCCGCCGTCGCCCACTGGTGCGCGGCTCTTCCTGGTGCCACCGCCCCCTGGCTGGGCGGGCCGGCGGGCGCGCTCCTGCTGGCCGCGCTCACCGGGGTAGCCCTGTGGGCGGTGCTGCGGCGCGCCCCGAGGCCGGGCTGGCCCGAGTCGTGGCGCGCGGCGGTGCGTTCCGGCCTCCGCGAGGCGCTCGCCGCACGACGGCGAAGGCTCAGCCGGACGCGGTTCGTCGCGCTCCTGGCGGCGGCCTCGGCGGCGGCGCTGGTCATCGCCGTGGCGGTCCCGCGTCTGGCGGCCCGCTCAGGGGTGCCGACGGACTGGCAGGTGGCGGCGTGCGACGTCGGGCAGGGGGACGCGCTGGCGCTGCGGACGGGGCCGGCGTCGGCGGTGGTGGTGGACGTGGGGCCGGACGGGCCCGCTGCGGGCCGCTGCCTCGACCGGCTCGGCGTCGCGCGGGTGGACCTGCTCGTGCTCAGCCACTTCCACGCGGACCACGTGGGTGGCCTCGGGCCGGTCCTCGCCGGGCGCGAGGTCACGGCGGCGCTCGTGTCCCCGGTGCCGGAGCCCGCGGCCAACGCCGCGGCGACCGAGGCGGCACTCGCCGCAGCCGGCGTGCCGGTGCGGGCCGCGCGGACCGGCGACCAGGGCGCGGCAGGGACCCTCGCCTGGCGGGTGCTGCTGGCGGGCGCGGGCGAGGGGGCGAACGACTCGAGCGTCGTGCTCGCCGTCCGGGCCGCCGGGCTGGACGTGCTGCTGCTCGGCGACCTGGAGGACGCGGGCCAGGCGGCGCTGGTCCCGCTGGTCGGCCGCGCCGACGTCGTGAAGGTGGCCCACCACGGGTCCGCTGTGCAGTCGCGGGCGCTCGCGGAACGACTGCGTCCGGCGGTGGCACTCGTCTCGTCGGGCCGGGGCAACGAGTACGGCCACCCGACGGACGAGGCCCTCGACCTGTACGCGGGCGTCGGCGCAGCCGTGGTGCGCACCGACGAGTGCGGCACGGTGGCGCTCGTGGTGCGCGGAGGGGAGGTGTCCCTGGCCGGCTGCTGACCGCCCTGCGCCTGGGTCGTGGTGGTCCGGGCGCCGCGCCCTCGGCCCGGGTTGCAGTGGCCCAGGCGCCGCACGTCCTGCGCCCGGCTCACGGCGGCCCAAAGCGCCGCTGGCCCTGCGCCGGGCCGTATCGGCGCAGGTCCGCAGCGGGTGCCACACTTTGCGAAACGTTGCGGATCCTGGCAGCGGCCTTAGCGTGGGTGATGACAGGGAGTTCCGTCATCACGTACCAGGGGGCTTCGTGATCGATCTGAAACTGACCGCCCGGCGATATCGCCGGATCATCGCGGTGACCGCAGCGGTCGCGCTGCTCGTTCCGGCCGCTGCGTTCAGCGCCGCAGGCAAGGACCAGGCCACCGCCCAGCTCGAGCTCCGGCAGGAGCTGCTGGGCGAGTCGCTCGTCACCGACGTCTCCGAGGCCGACCAGACGGTGCGGGTCGACGTCGCGCAGGACCCGGCGGCCGCAGGGAAGTGGCTCGACGAGTCGGCGGAGGTGCTGGACGGCTGGACCGTCGTCGTGGGCGGGATGGACAAGAAGTCGGGCAAGGAGCGCGCCGAGCTCGACGCCGAGGCGGTGGCGGACGACCCGGTGTCGCCCGACGAGACCTGCCCGGACGTCCCCGAGGGGCCGCGTTCCGACGACGGCGGCACCACGCCCTACCTGGGCTGCGGCCCGAGCGCGGGCGTCCACGCCACCGCGCGGACGGTCGAGGGCAGCTCGTCCGGCACCACGCTGGCGAAGGCGGTCGACGAGGTCCTGGCGTCCTACCTCCCCGGCGCGAACCTGCCGCACACCAAGGTGCGGATCGCCAAGGGCGAGGCGACGGTCGACGTCGCCGCCGGGTTCGAGCAGGCGCTGTCCGACGCCGGGGTGTACCCGGGCGACGTCTGGCAGGCGCTCTTGTTCACGGCGCACAGCAACGGGGCCATCAACTCGGTGAGGTTCACGCTCGACGGAGACTGTCTCGCCTTCGCGTACGCGACCGGCGGGGACATGTGCGCCTCGACCGACCTGCCGATCGACCTGGGTTGACGGGGATGCGCGCGATGATTCGCAGGCTCGTGTCCGTCCTCGCGGTCCTCGTCCTGGGCGCCGGCGGGTTCCTTGCCGCGGCCCCGACCGCGGCCGCCGACGTGACGTACGTGCCGGACAGCTGGAACGGCAAGGTGGTCTACCTGTCCCAGGCGTGCCACGACCGCGGCGACACGGTGTGCCACACCAATACCGGCTGCGACGGGTTCAGCGAGAACGCGAACTCCTACGCGGTGGCGGTCTCCGCGGCGACACAGCAGGACCCCGACCACATGAACCTGCTGGAACGGGGCTACAAGGTGGTGCGCGGCAACGGCCTGACGAGGACGAACATCGCGAACTCGAACCGGTTGGGCGCGGACCTGCACCTGCCCATCCACTCCAACGCGATCAGCGAGTCGTGCGAGTCGGGGTTCTCGGCGGAGCGGTACGGCACGCACGTGATGTACGTGTCGGCGGCCGGCGGCAACTGCGCGCAGATCATGAACGTCCGCGTGGGCGCGAGCAGCCCGGGCACCAACGACGCCCGCCAGTACCGCACCGACCTGGGCGAGCTCAACCAGACCAACGCCGTCGCCTGTTACCTCGAGCAGGAGTACCACGTGTGGGACAAAGGAGTGAGCTGGATGCGGAACCGTGGTGCCTGGTCCTGGCGGATCGCGCTCAGCATCGACGTCTACCTGGGTTACCCGTGATGCGCGCGCGCCTGCTCGCGCCGGTTGCCGCCGTCGTGCTCCTGCTGGCCGCGTGCACCGCGGCCCCGGGGGCCCCGGAGACGCAGGAGACCGGGGCGACGAGCACACCCGAGGCGAGCCCGACGGCGTCGGACGGCCCGGCAGGTCAGGACGACCCGACCATCACCGTCCGGGCCACCGGTAGTGCCTGGCTGGTGCGCGGCACGGGCTTTTCGGGCGGCAACCAGTACCTGGTCCAGTGCACGGGCGGCACGACGGCGGGCGCGAGCGCCCTCGACGACTGCGACATGTCGACCAGCGAACAGGTGGTCGCGGACGAGGACGGCCGGATCTCGGCGACGCGGCAGGCGAGGGCGTTCGTCAACGTCGGCGCTGTCTCCGAGGTGGACTGCACGGGCGACCCGTGCACGCTGGCCGTCGCGGACCTGTCGGACCGGGTGCTCGCGGCGGCACCGGCCCCGCTGCCCGGCGGGGCGGAGCCGCCGGACGCGCCGACGCTCGAGCTGTCCGAGCAACAGCTCGACGGCGACGACGGCCGCGTCACCGTGACGGGGAAGGGCTATGCGCCCGGTGCGGCCGTACGTATCGTGCAGTGCGCCACGGCAGCGGGCGGCGGCGTGGACGGGGACAACTGCCTGTACGACGACGGGAAACGGGTGGTCGCCGATCGCTCGGGCTCCGTGGTCACGCGGCTCCCGGTGAAGCGGGAGATCCAGCTCGTCGGCGGGGGTGCGGTGGACTGCGCCGACGCGGGCGCGTGCGTGATCGCGAACGCGTGGACCGACGGCGGGCGGATGGCGCTGGCCGACCTGCTCTGGGAGTAGCTCCCTGGCTCTGGGGTAGTTCCGAGGGCCGCTCTGGGGGTGACTGTCGGTGGTGCGTGGCAGGCTGTGTCCGTGCCTCCCGCGACCAAGCGCCGTACCGCCACCGCTCCCTCCGGCCGTAGCTGGGACGAGCCCACGGTGGCTCCGATCGTGCTCGTGCGCGGGGCCGAGCCGCTCCTGACGGAGCGGGCGGTGGACGGCGTCGTGCGGCTCGTGCGAGAGCGCGACCCCGAGGTCGAGAAGGTCGAGCTGGAGGGGGCGACGTACGGCAGGGGCCAGCTGATGGTCGCGGCGAGCCCGTCCCTGTTCGGCGAGGCCAAGGTGGTGGTGGTCCGGTCGACGGAGTCGGGCACCGAGGACCTGATGGCCGACCTCATCGCGTACGTCAGCACGCCGGACGAGGAGACCACCGTCGTCGTGGTGCACGGCGGCGGGCAGCGCGGCAAGAAGATGCTCGACACCATCACGGGCTCGGGCGCGCCGGTCATGGTCTGCGAACCGGTGACGAAGGATGCGGAGAAGGCGTCGTTCGTGGTGGGGGAGTTCAAGGCCGCACGGCGGCGGGCCGACGCCGAGGCCGTGCGCGCCCTCGTGGACGCCCTCGGCAGCGACCTGCGGGAGCTCGCGTCGGCCTGCGCGCAGCTGATCGCCGACACGACGGGCACCATCACGGCCACCACCGTGGACCGGTACTACGGCGGTCGAGTCGAGGCCACGGGCTTCCGGGTGGCCGACGCCGCGGTGGACGGCGACGCCGGTGGCGCCGTCGCCCTCCTGCGGCACGCGCTGGACACGGGTCTGGATCCGGTGCCGATCGTCGCGGCCCTGGCGCTGCGCCTGCGGAACCTGGCGAAGGTCGCCTCGATGCGGGGCGGCGGGCTCTCGGCGCGGGACCTGGGCATGGCGCCCTGGCAGGTGGACCGCGCCCGCCGGGACCTGCGCAGCTGGACGCCGGAGGGCTTGGCGACGGCGATCTCCGCCGTCGCGCAGGCCGATGCCGACGTGAAGGGTGAGGCAAGGGACCCGGTGTTCGCCGTGGAGCGCGCGGTCATGACGATTGCGCGCTCCCGCCGCTCCTGACGGCGCTGGACGGCTCCGGGCACACGAAAGACGCCGTCCGCCCGAGGGGCGAACGGCGTCCGACGAAGTGGGCTCAGAGAGCCGCGACCGACTTCGCGATGGCCGACTTGCGGTTCGCGGCCTGGTTCGCGTGGATGACGCCCTTGGCGACAGCCTTGTCGAGCTTGCGCGACGCGGTGGCAAGGGCGACCGTCGCGGTCTCCTTGTCGCCGGCTGCGACGGCCTCGCGCACCTTGCGCACCTGGGTCTTCAGCTCCGACTTGACGGACTTGTTGCGCAGACGAGCCTTCTCGTTCGTCTTGATGCGCTTCATCTGGGACTTGATGTTTGCCACGAGTGGACTTCCTGGTGTGTTCGCCTTATGGCGAGCGGATAGGTCGTAGAGGGCGGTCGCAGTTCCGGGACTGGGGTGGGGACCCGTGGAGAGGAGCTGCGACTGTGCCCGCCGACCTGGGCGGACACGCGACCTCCAAGATTACCAGAGGCCCGGGCGCCTCGTGGAGCGGGCTGGGTGTGACACCGGCTACGGCCGCCGTCGGCCCCGAAACGTTCTGATGAGGCACCTTAGAATCCGACCCATGAGGACCAGGACGCTGAGAGGCCGCTTCCAGTGGACCATGGTGGTCCCGATCCTTGCCCTGGTGCTCCTCGTGGTCACGTGGAGCAACCACGACCATCCGGCGATCCTGGCTGCGATCGGCGCGGCGCTGGTCGGCGCGGTGCTCGCGGCGGTCCACCACGCGGAGGTGGTGGCGCACAAGGTCGGCGAGCCGTTCGGCTCCCTCATCCTCGCGGTGGCGGTGACCGTTATCGAGGTGGGGCTGATCCTGATGCTGATGAGCAGCGGCGGCGACGCGGCGAGCACGTACGCCCGCGACACGGTCTTCGCCGCCGTGATGATCACGTTCAACGGGATCGTCGGGCTCTCCCTGCTCGTGGGGGCCAGCAAGCACCACCTGGTGAGCTTCAACGCCTCGGGCACCGGGTCGGCGCTGGCCACGGTGGTCGCGCTGGCCACGGTCACCCTGGTCCTGCCCCGCTTCACGACCTCGGCGGACGGCGGCGCCTACACGGCCTTCCAGCTGGGCTTCGCGGCCGTGGCGTCGGCGCTGCTCTACGGGGCGTTCGTGTTCACGCAGACGGTGCGGCACCGCGACTTCTTCCTGCCCGTCTCCAGCGACGAGTACGGCCGGGTCACGGGCCTCCTCGACGAGGACGGCGACGACCACGCCGACCCGCCCCCCGTCAGGGAGGCCTGGTTCAGCGTCGCGCTGCTCCTGGTCTCGCTGGTCTCCGTGGTCTTCCTGGCCAAGATGCTCTCCCCGACCATCGAGCACGGGGTGGAGGCGGCCGGCCTGCCCTACGGCGTCGTCGGTGTGGTGATCGCGTTCCTCGTGCTCGCGCCCGAGTCGATCGCCGCGGTCCGCAACGCCCTGCGCGACCGCGTGCAGACCAGCCTGAACCTCGCCTACGGCTCCGCGATGGCGTCGATCGGCCTGACCATCCCGACCATCGCCGTCGCGATGATCTGGATGGGCGGGCCGCTCACGCTCGGCCTCGACCCGACGCAGATCGTGCTGCTCGCGGTCTCGGTGGTGGTGGCGATGCTGAGCATCGCGCCCGGCCGGGCCAACACGCTGCACGGCGTGGTGCACCTGGTGCTGCTGGCCGCGTTCCTGGTGGTCTCGGTCCAGCCCTAGCCCCGGTCGAACGCGTCAGACCCCAGGTCACCCGAGTGATCCGAGGGCCTGACACGTCGGGCGGAGCGTCAGAGCGCGGCCACGACGTCGTCGAAGACCGCCCGGTCCAGGATGGCGCCCTCGCGGCGCACGGCGTCCGGGTGGATGCGGATCACGCGGTTGAGGCGCACCTCGGAGGGGCGGCCGGAGCTGTCCCAGGAGCCGGTGCCGATGTCCATCCAGGTGCGGCCGGCGCGGGCCTCCTGCTCGGCGTCGCGGTCATGGTCCTGGCTGGTGAGCTGCAGCGCGAGGAGCCAGGGGCCGTCGTTGCCCACGATCAGCACCGGCCGGTCCTTGCCCTGGCTGTGATCTTCTTCATAGGGGACCCACGACCACACGACCTCACCGGGGTCGGGCTCGCCGTCCAGCTCGGGGCGGTAGACGGGCTTGACGCGTCCCTCGAAGTCGCCGGGGTAGCCGTCGGTCTCGGGGAGGTCGCGGCCCGACGCCGGGCGGGGCGCCCGCGGCTTGGGCCCGGATGCGGGCCGGTCGCCGCTCGGGCGGTCGTCCTGGTCGAAGGCGGCGCGCGCGACGGCCTCGACGACGTCGCCGAGCAGCTTGATCCACGGGTTCTGAGTCACGGACGGCAGGGTAGCCCGGCGTCGTCCCGCAAGCAGAGCGGGCCGACGCCGGGCGGTGCCGACCAGGGCGGATCAAGCCCGGATCAGGCCCGATCAGGGCCGGATCAGGTGAGGTCGAGCGCCCGGTCCATGTACTTCACGACGTCGTTGAAGACGTCCTCCGCCAGGATGTCGCCCTCGCGGCGCACGTCGTCGGGGTCGATGCGGATGACGCGGTTGATGCGGACCTCCGAGTCGCGGCCCGAGCTGTCCCAGCGCCCGGTGCCGACGTCCATCCAGATGCGGCCGGCCCGTGCCTCCTGCAGCGCGTCGCGGTCGTGGTCCTGGCTGGTGAGCTGGAGTCCGAGCAGCCAGGGACCGTCCTTGCCCACGAGCAGCACGGGGCGGTCCTTGCCCTGGCTGTGGTCCTCCTCGTACGGGACCCAGGTCCAGACCACCTCGCCGGGATCCGGGTCACCGTCCAGCTCGGGGTTGTAGATCGGGTGGACTTCACCGTCGAAGTCGCCGGGGTAGCTGTTGTCTGATGCGAAGGTCACGCCCGAAACCGTACCGGAACGGGTGAAGTGCACATCCGACCCTTAACCGGCGCATGCCCGCGCGAACGCCGCGAGCTCCGCGGCCATCGGCTCCGGCTCCCAGCTGTGCATCGCGCCCGGCAGCTCCTTCTCCGCGCCCTGCTCGACCGACGCCACGATGCTCGCCGCCGCCACGGGCATCTCGGGGAAGGTCGCCGTCCCGTACATGGCGAGCACCGGGACGGTGATGTCGAGGGTGCCGTCCTCCAGCGCCTGCTGCGCCCACGCGAGCGACTGCGCGTCGGCGCGCTGGCTTCGCGACGACTTCGCGCTCTCCGGCCAGTCCGGCGCGGACTTCATGCCCGCCAGCCACTCCGGCGGCATGTCCTCCATGTACTTCTCGGTGGCTCCCACGTAGTCCTCGGCGTCGAGGTGTCGCAGGATCTCGTCGGCCCAGGTCCGGGTCTTGTCGGCGGGCTCGCCCAGGGGTGCCTCCCAGAGGGCGAGGCCGTCGACGGGTAACCCGGCGTCGGCCGCCGCGAGCGAGATGGAGCACCCGGAGGAGTGGCCGCACAGCACGGCGGACCCGCCCGCTACGTCGATCATCGCGGCGACCGCCGCGAGCTCGCGCTCCAGGTCGAGCCGACCGTCGGCGGGGCTCTCCCCACGCCCGAGCCGGTCGAACACGACGGCGGTCAGCCCGGCGTCGGCGACGAGCCGCGCCGTGGGCGTGGTGATCGGGTCGACTGCACGGTACGGCCCGGCGCCGGCGACGAACACGAGCGCGGGGCCGGAGCCTCCGTACAGGTCGTAGGCGACACGGTCGCCCTGGCTGGTGGTGGCGTAGTGAGTCATGCCCTATAGGACGACGACGGCGCCCCGGACTCATCGGTTCAGCGCCCAGCAGGCCTCAAGATCGGTCCTTTGCTGGGCGATCAGTCTGAGGTCGGTCGTTTGCTTCGAGATCGGTCAATTAATGGACCGATCTCGATGCAAACGACCGATCTCGTTCGGGGAGTTCAGCAAGGGACCGATCTCGTTCGGGGAGTTCAGCAAGGGACCGATCTCGTTCGGGGAGTCCAGCAAGGGACCGACCTCGCTCGGGGAGTTCAGCAAGGGGCCGATCTGGGCCGCGGGGTCAGTCCGTCAGGACCGTGGCTATCCGGTTCTGGCATGCCCGGGCGAACTCCGGCCAGCGGTCCCAGTAGTACGGCAGCCCGATCACCGCCTGGACCAGCACCCAGCCGCGCCCGCGCTCCCAGGCGTCGTCGGGATCGGTGAGCCCGTCGGCGGCCGCCGCGCGGAAGGCCGCGCGTTCCGCGCCGGCGAACTGGGTCCAGGCGGGGATCAGGTCGGCGGCCGGGTCGCCGATGCCCACACCGCCCCAGTCGATGACGGCGGTCATGTTCCCGCCGTCGGCCAGCAGGTTGCCGGGCAGCAGGTCACCGTGGATCCAGCAGCGGTCCGACGCCGGGCGTGCGCCCAGCGCCTGGTCCCACGCCTTCGTCACGGCGCGGCCGTCGATGCGGGTACCGGACGCGGCGATGGCGGCGCGGACGTCGTCGTCGAGCCGGGCGAGCGGGACGCCGCGGGACGTGCCGTCCTTGACCGGGCCGCCCGCCGTGCTCACCGCGCGGAGCGCCACGACGAACTCGCCGAGCTGCCGGGCGGCGCCGGGTCCGAGCTCGCCGACGGCGGGTGACGCGCCGTCGAGCCAGGGCGTCACCGACCAGCGGAACGGGAAGCCCGCGCCGGGCTCGCCCACCGCCTCGGGCACCGGGAGCCGGAGCGGCAGGTGCGGCGCCAGGAGCGGGAGCCAGCGCGCGTCGTTGGTCGCCTGGTCCTGGGCCCAGGCGATCTTGGGCATGCGGACCAGCAGCTCGTCGCCGAGCCGGAACAGGTGATGGTCCGTGCCGCCCGCCGGGCCGGGCGTCACGGGGAGGTGCGCCCAGTGCGGGAACTGGTCCGCGACCAGGCGGCGGACGAGATCAGGGGTGGAGACGATCTCGTCGTCGTGCAGGCTCATGCCGAGAACCGTGGCACCGGCACGGACCGGCGGGCCAGCGCTTTTCGAGCGACGCGCCCGGCCGGCGCGCCGAGCTGCCGCGTCGAGCCGGGGCCGCCCGGCTCCGGCGTCGAACCGCGGACCGCGGACCGACACCGACCTGAAACACGCCCGGAACCGGTACGTCTTAACCATCGACCTACAGTTCGGACATGACAGACCTGTTCGATGGATACCCCCTCCAGCAGGCCTTCGACGAGATGCTGGACCGCGACGGCGTGCTGCGGTCCTGCTACGAGCAGGTGCACGGCAGGCTCACCCGCCTGACGGCCGACGAGGTGGCGTCGCGGGCGGACGCCCTCGCGCGCTCGTACCTGGCGCAGGGCGTGACCTTCGACTTCGCGGGGGAGGAGCGTCCGTTCCCCCTGGACGTGGTGCCCCGCGTCATCGAGAAGGATGACTGGACGGACATCGCGCTCGGCGTCCAGCAGCGGGTCCGGGCCCTGGAGGCGTTCCTCGACGACGTCTACGGCGCGCAGCAGGCGGTCAAGGACGGCGTCGTGCCGCAGCGCCTCATCCAGTCGAGCTCCGACTTCCAGCGGGTCGCCGCGAGCATCCGCCCGGCCGGCGGCGTGCGCTGCCACGTGAGCGGCATCGACCTGGTGCGCGACGAGGCGGGCCAGTACCGCGTCCTGGAGGACAACGTCCGGGTCCCGTCGGGCGTGAGCTACGTGGTGAGCAACCGCCGGGCCATGGTCCGCACGTTCCCCGAGCTGTTCAGCCGGCTGCGGGTGCAGCCCGTCGTCGACTACCCGCAGCGGCTGCTGGCCGCCCTCGTGGCGAGCGCGCCCGACGGCGTCCCCGACCCCACCGTCGTGGTGCTCACGCCGGGCGTCTACAACTCCGCGTACTTCGAGCACAGCCTCCTGGCCCGGCTCCTGGGCGTGGAGCTGGTCGAGGGGCGCGACCTGTACACCAAGGGCGGCCGGGTCTACATGCGGACCACGGAGGGCTCGCGCCGCGTCGACGTCATCTACCGGCGGGTCGACGACGAGTGGATCGACCCCGTCGAGTTCCGCGGTGACTCCATGCTCGGCGTGCCCGGCCTGGTGGGGGCCGCGCGGCTCGGGAACGTCACGCTCGCGAACGCGATCGGCAACGGCGTCGCAGACGACAAGCTCGTCTACACCTACGTACCCGACCTGATCCGCTACTACCTGGCCGAGGAGCCCGTGCTCGCGAACGTCGACACCTGGCGCCTCGAGGATCCCGAAGCCCGTGCCGAGGTGCTCGACCGCATCGACGAGCTCGTCGTGAAGCCCGTCGACGGCTCGGGCGGCAAGGGCATAGTGGTGGGGCCCAAGGCCACGCGCGCCGAGATCGATGCGGTGCGGAAGCGGATCATCGAGGACCCGCGCGGCTGGATCGCGCAGCCCGTGGTGCAGCTCTCGACAGGGCCGACGTTCGTCGACGGCGCCTTCCGGCCGCGCCATCTGGATCTGCGCCCCTTCGCCGTGAACGACGGCTCGGACGTCTGGGTGCTGCCCGGCGGCCTCACCCGGGTCGCGCTCCCGGAGGGGCAGCTCGTCGTGAACTCGTCCCAGGGCGGCGGGTCCAAGGACACCTGGGTGCTGGAGGCGGGCGCCGAGGCCCGTCCGGCGGCTCCGGCTCCCGTAGAACGGCGGCCCGCGAGCGCCCGGCCGCAGGAGCCGCCGGCCGGCGTGCCCCGGGCGACCAACCCGGACGACGCGGCTGCGAACCAGCAGCAGCAACAGCAGCAGCAGGTCTCGACGGCGCCGCGGGCTGAGCCTGTCGAAACCAGGGTCTCGACAGGTTCGACCACCGGAGGTGCCGCATGCTGAGCCGGATCGCGGAGTCGCTGTTCTGGATCGGCCGGTACGTCGAGCGGGCCGACGACACGGCGCGGATCCTCGACGTGCACGTGCAGATGCTGTCGGAGGACCCGTGGGCGGACGAGGCCACGGCCTGCCGGTCCCTGCTCGCGATCATGGACCATCCGGCGGGGCCCGACGACGGCGAGGTGAACCGCGACACCGTGCTGCGGCTGCTGGCGCACGACCGGGAGAACCCGTCGTCGATCGCCGGGTCGCTGCTCGCGGCGCGGGAGAACGCGCGCCGCGCTCGCGAGATCGTCTCGACCGACCTGTGGGAGTGCCTGAACACGACGCGCAACACGCTCCCGTCGCATGCGCGCCGGGGGCCGCACGAGTTCTTCTCGTGGGTGCGGGAGCGGGCGGCCGTCGTCGCGGGGCTGATGGAGTCGGCGACGCCGCGCGACTCGACGTGGCACTTCATGGTGCTGGGCCAGGCGATCGAGCGGGCCGACATGACCGCGCGCCTCATCACGACCCAGGCCCGGCTCGGGACGGGTGGGCCCGGCTGGAACACGCTGCTGCGGTCCTGCGGTGGGTACGAGGCGTACCTGCGGGCGTACCGCGGCCGGGCGTCCGACGCCGACGCCGCGGGCTTCCTCATCCTCGACCGGCTGTTCCCGCGGTCGATCGTCTACGCGCTGCACGCCGCGGAGCGGGCGCTGCGCGAGCTGGAGCCGGTGGAGGGCAGGCACGCGGTCTCCGACGACGCCCGCCGGGCCCTGGGGATCATGCGCTCCGAGCTGGAGTTCGCCCGGCTCGGCGACCTGCTCGCGGACCTGCCGGACGCCATGGAGCGCGTGCAGGTGGCGTGCACGCGGGCGAGCGGCGCGATCAAGCACCGGTACTTTCCGGCGGTGGCCACGACGGCCTGGGTGGAGGAGGCGCTGTGACGCTGCTGAGGGTGGTCCACACGACCCGGTTCGACTACGCGTCGCCGGCCACGGACTCGTACAACCAGGCGCGCATGCGGCCGATCCAGGACGCGCGCCAGACGGTGCGCTCGGCGTCCCTGGTGATGTCGCCCACCACCTGGTCCGCGGACCACACCGACTACTGGGGCACGAGCGTGACGGCGTTCGAGATCCTGCGTCCGCACAGCCAGCTCAAGATCGTCGCGGAGGCGCTGGTGGAGGCCTCCGGGTACTCGGCGGGCGGCCGCCCCGCCGGGGACGTGCCCGGGTGGGAGGACCTGGCGAGCGAGCCGGTGCTGGACAAGCAGGCGGCGTTCCTCGCGGAGTCGCCGGTGACCATGCCGCCGTCGGACCTCGGGGCGCTCGCGCTGGAGGCGGCCGGCGGGCTGGACCCGGACCGGGCGGCCGAGGCGATCTGCCTCGCGGTGCGGGAGCGGCTCGAGTACGTGCCCGGCGTGACCACCGTGCACACGCCCGCGGTCGAGGCGTGGGAGGCGCGCAAGGGCGTGTGCCAGGACATGGCGCACCTCGCGCTCGGCGCGCTGCGCTCGGTCGGCATCCCCGCGCGTTACGTGTCCGGGTACGTGCATCCCGAGCCGGACGCCGGGGTCGGCGAGCAGGTGCGCGGCGAGTCGCACGCCTGGGTCGAGTGGTGGACCGGCGAGTGGGTCGGCTACGACCCCACGAACCGGGTGTTCGTGGGCGGCGACCACGTCGTGGTCGGGCGCGGGCGCGAGTACGGCGACGTGCCGCCGTTCAAGGGTGTCTATGCCGGCGCCGGTTCGTCGACGCTGGCGGTGACGGTGGAGATCACGCGCCTCGGGTAGCGGCTACGGCACGATCGGCTCCGCCAGCGCCGCCTCGAGGTCGGCGTGGTCACCCTGCACGGTGAGCCCCGCCTCGGCGGGCGTGAGGCGGCGCCACAGCGTCAGCGCGAGACCCTCGGCGGGCCCGGAGACGACGACGTCGGGCGTCACCTCGTCCGCGCGCTCGCCCGGGGCGCCGAGCACCCAGGTGGGCGAGCCGTCGACGTCGGTCGCCACGAGGGCGACCTGGAGGCGCAGCGGCGCCATGCGGCCCAGCCCTGCCTGGCGGGGCTGGAGCACGGTGACCACCTCGTCGACGGTGTCGGCCCACACCTCGGGCTCGGCCTCGGCCAGGCCGATCGAGCCCGTGCCGGCGATCGCGGCCCGCAGGTCGTGCAGGTGCACCAGCGTCTCGTGGGTCTGTCGGCGGTGCCAGAACCGCACCGGGCCGGGGCCCATCGGCTTGGGATGGGTGAGCACCCGGCCGGTCGCGTCGGGGTCGAGCTCGGCCAGGGCCTGACGCAGGGTCGCGGCCTGGGCGGCGTAGTGCGCCTCGAGGTCGAACGGCCCGTCCCCGAGGGGCGCACCCCGCTTCGCCCGCGCCTGCCCGGCGGCCCAGTAGTGGACGCCGGCGAGGTGCTCGACCAGCTCGCGGACCGTCCAGTCGCCGCAGGCGGGAACTCGCGCGTCAGGGTCTGCGCGGGGTACCGCGGCGAGGAAGCCGGCTTGGAGCCGGGCCAGCAGCGACAGGTGGTCGAGGGTCATGTGCCGAAACGTACCGCGCGCCACCCACACCGCAGCAGGTCGCGCAAAGCAGTACGGCTCACGTGCGATGTGGAACCGTAGGATCACGCCCGTCGTTCTCCACGCGGTGCGCCCCGCGCACCCGGCCGGAGATCTTCGGCCCGAGACCGAACAGCACCACCAGCGAAGGATCATGGACCCCGACAGTCATAGTCCCGGCCCGCAGGCACGTCTCCGCACCACCGAGCGGAGGTGGTGGCGTTGAGCTGGGTGGTCTCCCTCCTGCTGGGGGTGCTGGTGATCCTGGCGATCACCGCCGTGACGGGCTACTTCGTCGCGCAGGAGTTCGCGTACATGGCGGTCGACCGGGCGCGGCTCGCGACCCGCGCCGAGGCCGGCGACGCCGGGGCGCGACGCGCGCTCGGCGTGACCCGCCGAACCAGCTTCATGCTGTCGGGGGCACAGCTCGGCATCACCGTCACGGGCCTGCTCGTCGGCTACGTCGCCGAACCGCTCGTCGGCGAGGCGCTGGGCGAGGCCCTCGGCGGCGTCGGGGTGCCGGTGGGCACGGGCGTCGCGGTGGGCACGGTCCTCGCGCTCCTGTTCTCGACGCTCGTGCAGATGCTGTTCGGCGAGCTCGTCCCGAAGAACCTCGCGATCGCGCGTCCGGAGCCGGTGGCACTGTGGCTCGCCCGCTCGACGACGGCTTACCTCGCGGTCTTCGGCTGGCTGATCAAGGTGTTCGACGCCGCGTCCAACGCGCTGCTGCGGCTGCTGCGCATCGAGCCCGTGCACGACGTCGAGCACTCGGCGACCGCCCGCGACCTCGAGCACATCGTGGCCGACTCGCGTGCCAGCGGTGACCTGCCCGGGGACCTGTCGGTGCTGCTGGACCGCATCCTCGACTTCCCGCGGCAGGACGTCGAGCACGCCATGATCCCGCGCGCCCGCGTCGGCGTGGTGCACGCCGGGGACACGCTCGCGCAGCTGCGCGAGCTGATGGCCGGCGGCCACTCCCGTTACCCGGTGGTGGACGACGACGGCGAGGTGGTCGGCGTCGTGCATCTCGCCGACCTGCTGTCGGCAACCCCCGGGACGGCGTCCGTCGCGGACCTGCTGCGCCCCGCGCTCGTGCTGCCCACGACGATGGCGCTGCCGGACGCCCTGCGGGAGCTGTCGGTCACGCACAACCAGATGGCGTGCGTCGTCGACGAGTACGGCGGGTTCGCCGGAGTGCTCACCGCCGAAGACCTCGCCGAGGAGCTGGTCGGCGAGATCACCGACGAGCACGACGACGAGATCGACCCCGTCACCGCGGCGTCGGACGGGGTGTGGGTCATGGCGGGCGACGTCCACCTGGACGAGGTGGAGCGTGCCGTCGAGCGCGACCTGCCGGACGGCGACCACGAGACGATCGCGGGACTGGCGATCGCCGTGCACGGCTCCCTGCCTGCGGCGGGCGACGTCGTCGACGTCCCGCTGCCCATCGACCCGGCAGGCCTCGTCGCGCCGGAGCCGCCGCCGGACGAGGTGCTCCGGATCGAGGTGCTCGACGTGGAGCGGCACGTGCCGTCCCACGTCCGGGTCACCGTCGTCGAGGCGGAGACCGCATCAGCACACGCCGAGATCAAGAGCAAGGAGACCCGATGAGCAACCCCTGGGTGGTCCTCGCCGCGACCGTAGTCATCATCGCGCTGAGCGCGTTCTTCGTGGCCGTGGAGTTCGCGCTGCTCGCGGCCAAGCGACACCGCCTGGAGGACGCCGCGGCCACGAGCCGCTCCGCCAGGGCCGCGCTGCGCAGCGCCAGCGAGCTCACGGTGCTGCTGGCCGGTTCCCAGCTGGGCATCACGGTCTGCACCCTGGCGCTGGGCGCCATCACCAAGCCGGCCGTGCACCACTGGCTGACGCCCGTGTTCGAGACGTGGGGCGCGCCGTTCTGGGCCGCCGACGTCGCGGGCTTCGTGCTGGCCCTGGTTTTCGTCACCTTCTTGCACCTGGTCGTGGGGGAGATGGCGCCCAAGTCCTGGGCGATCGCCCACCCCGAGGCCAGCGCGACGATGCTGGCACTGCCGATGCGGGCGTTCATGGCCCTGACCCGGCCGGCACTCCTGGCGCTCAACGGCGCGGCGAACTGGTGCCTGCGGCGCGTGGGCGTCGAGCCGGCGGACCAGGTGGCGACCGGGCAGGGCCCCGACGACCTGCGGCACCTCGTGGAGCACTCCGCCAGCGTCGGTGCGCTCGACGTCGCCTACTCCGCCCAGCTCTCCGGCGCGCTGGACCTGCGCCGCCTGACGGTCGAGGACCTGCTCGCCGACCACGCGGCCCCGGCCGCCGTCGGGCACCATGCGACGGCCGCCGAGGTGCAGGAGGCGTCCCGGGCCTCGGGCCACCTGCGGATCATCGTGCAGGGCGACGGCGGTCGGCCGGACGGCGTCGTGCACGTGCGCGACACGCTCCTGTTGGCCGACGACGCGGCCGTCACCGACGTCACCCGGCCCGTCTTCGAGCTGGCCGCCGACGTGCCGCTGCACAGCGCCCTGACGAGCATGCGGGAGACGGGCAACCACCTCGCCGTCGTCCCCAGGCCATACGGCTCCGCTGCGCACTACGGCGTGGTGACCCTCGCCGACGTCCTCCGTAGCCTCTTCCCCCGCACGGTCGCCCCCCGCCCCGCCTGACCCTGACCCGTTGAGTGCTGGATATTCGCCCGTTCACGCGGCCGCGCAGGGCGAATATCCAGCACTCAGCGAGCAGGAGGGTGCTCGTGTCGGACGTGGGAGAATGGGGGCTGGTCCTTCCACCCTGACGACGGAGCGAGAACGCTTTGCCCATCCCCGGTCCTGCGCTCACGGCGCGCATCCAGCCGAATGCCACCGCGCCCGAGCTGATCCGCAACTTCTGCATCATCGCGCACATCGACCACGGCAAGTCCACGCTCGCCGACCGCATGCTCCAGCTCACCGGCGTGGTGAGCTCCCGCGACATGCGCGCGCAGTACCTGGACCGGATGGACATCGAGCGCGAGCGCGGCATCACCATCAAGTCGCAGGCGGTGCGGATGCCGTGGGCCCTGGCGGACGACGCCGGCGTGCTGACGCCCCACGCCCTGAACATGATCGACACCCCCGGCCACGTCGACTTCACCTACGAGGTGTCCCGGTCGCTGGCCGCGTGCGAGGGTGCAGTGCTGCTGGTCGACGCAGCGCAGGGCATCGAGGCGCAGACCCTGGCCAACCTGTACCTGGCCATGGAGAACGAGCTCGAGATCATCCCGGTCCTGAACAAGATCGACCTGCCGGCGGCGCAGCCGGAGAAGTACGCCGAGGAGCTCGCGAACCTCGTGGGCTCCGACCCGGAGGACGTCCTCAAGGTCTCCGGCAAGACGGGCGTGGGCGTCGAGGACCTGCTCGACCGCATCGTGCAGCGCGTGCCGGCCCCGACCGGTGACCCGGACGCCCCGGCCCGCGCCATGATCTTCGACTCCGTCTACGACACCTACCGCGGTGTGGTGACCTACGTGCGGGTGATCGACGGCGACCTGAACCCGCGCGAGAAGATCGCGATGATGTCGACGAAGGCCACCCACGAGCTCCTCGAGATCGGGGTCAGCTCGCCCGAGCCGCACCCGGCCAAGGGCCTCGGCGTCGGCGAGGTCGGCTACCTGATCACGGGCGTGAAGGACGTGCGCCAGTCCAAGGTCGGCGACACCGTGACCAACGCGGCCAAGCCCGCAACCGTGGCGCTCGACGGCTACAGCGACCCCAAGCCCATGGTCTTCTCGGGTCTGTACCCGATCGACGGCTCCGACTACCCGATCCTGCGCGACGCCCTGGACAAGCTCAAGCTCAGCGACGCCGCGCTCAACTACGAGCCCGAGACGTCGGTGGCCCTCGGCTTCGGCTTCCGGGTGGGCTTCCTCGGCCTGCTGCACCTCGAGATCGTGCGCGAGCGGCTGGAGCGCGAGTTCAACCTCGAGCTCATCTCCACGGCCCCGAACGTCATCTACGAGGTGACGATGGAGGACAACACGAAGGTCGAGGTGACCAACCCGTCGGAGTTCCCCGGGGGCAAGATCAAGGAGGTCCGCGAGCCCGTCGTCAAGGCCACGATCCTCACCCCGAGCGAGTTTGTGGGCGCGGTCATGGAGCTCTCGCAGTCCAAGCGCGGCGACCTGCAGGGCATGGACTACCTCTCCGCGGACCGCGTCGAGCTGCGGTACCACCTGCCGCTCGGCGAGATCGTCTTCGACTTCTTCGACCAGCTCAAGTCCAAGACCCGGGGGTACGCGTCCCTCGACTACGACACGAGCGGCGACCAGGTCGCCGACCTCGTGAAGGTCGACATCCTGCTCCAGGGCGAGCACGTCGACGCGTTCAGCTCGATCGCGCACCGCGACAAGGCGTACTCGTACGGCGTCATGATGACCGCCAAGCTCAAGGAGCTCATCCCGCGCCAGCAGTTCGAGGTGCCGATCCAGGCCGCCATCGGCGCGCGCGTGATCGCCCGCGAGACCATCCGCGCCATGCGCAAGGACGTGCTCGCCAAGTGCTACGGCGGCGACATCAGCCGGAAGCGCAAGCTGCTGGAGAAGCAGAAGGAGGGCAAGAAGCGCATGAAGAACATCGGCTCCGTCGAGGTGCCGAAGGAGGCGTTCATCGCCGCGCTCTCCTCCGACTCGGACGGCCCCAAGGACAAGAAGAAGTAGTGCCCGCTCTCCCTTCCGGCATTCCCGTGCCCGACGACGGCGGGCTGCCCGCCTGGGTGCGGCCCTCGCCGGCCGGTTCATCGCTGGTCGAGCCGGTCGAGACCTCCTCCGGGTCTCGACCTGCTCGACCGGCGGACCGCCCGTTCGGCGTCTACGTGCACGTCCCGTTCTGCACGGTGCGCTGCGGGTACTGCGACTTCAACACGTACACCGCCGCCGAGCTCGGCGGCGGTGCGAACCAGGCCGCCTACGCGACCACGTCCCTCCTGGAGGTCGATCTCGCGGCGAAGGTGCTGGCCGACGCCGGCCGGTCGCCCGCCGCGGTCTCGACGGTCTTCTTCGGGGGCGGCACCCCGACGATGCTGCCCGCGGAGGACCTCGCCCGGGTGCTAGGCGGGATCAGGGACGCCTGGGGCCTGGCCGACGGCGCCGAGGTCACCACCGAGGCCAACCCGGACTCCGTCACGCCCGAGTCGCTGCGGGTCCTGGCCGACGCCGGGTTCACGCGCGTCTCGTTCGGCATGCAGTCCGCGGTGCCGCACGTGCTGGCGACGCTCGAGCGCACCCACGACCCGCTGCGCATCCCCGACGTCGTGCGGTGGGCCCGGGACGCCGGGCTGGACGTGTCCCTGGACCTCATCTACGGCACGCCCGGCGAGTCCCTGGAGGACTGGCGCACCAGCGTCGAGACGGCGCTGGCCACCGGCGTCGACCACGTGTCCGCGTACGCGCTGGTGGTGGAGGCCGGAACCAAGATGGCCGCCCAGGTGCGCCGCGGCGAGGTGGCGCTGCCCGACGAGGACGACCAGGCCGCGAAGTACGAGCTGGCCGACGACCTGCTCACCGAGGCGGGCCTGCGCTGGTACGAGGTGTCGAACTGGTCCCGTGCGGGGCACGAGTGCCGGCACAACGTCGGCTACTGGCGCGGCGACGACTGGTGGGGCGTGGGGCCGGGCGCGCACAGCTATGTGTCCGCGCCCGCCGCTGCGACCGACGCTGCCGCAGACCCTGACGTCGGGGAGACGCCCGCCGGCGTCCGCTGGTGGAACGTGAAGCATCCCCGCGCCTACGCCACGCGGCTGGAGGCCGGGCACAGCCCGGGCGCCGGGCGCGAGCTGCTCACCCGCGAGGAGGCTCACCTGGAGCGCGTGATGCTCGGCGTGCGGCTGCGGGACGGGCTCGATCTCGGCGTGCTCTCGCCGTCGGGCCGCACCGCGGTCGCGGGCCTCGTGGCGCGCGGGCTGCTCGACGGCCGGGCCGCGCTCGGCGTCGGCGGAGGGGACGGCGCCGGCGAAGGGCGCAGCGCCCGCGAGGAGCCCGCGCGCGCGGTGCTGACCCGCCGCGGACGCCTGCTGGCGGACGCCGTCGTACGCGACCTGACCGCCTGATATCCGGTGCCCGTTATCTGGGCTAGAGTTCCGAATGGTTTGTTTGCGCAGTAGGCGAAATCGTCGATATCTTGTGCCGATCAACACCGTTTCGAGGCGACGTAAGTGCGCCTGACGAGGGGCACGCGAATGAGCAACACCTACGGCGGCTGGGCTCCGCAGGATCCAGACCGTGGGCAGCACCCCTACGCCGGACAGGATCCCCGGCGGGCGCAGGACGCCGACCCTCGCGGACAGCAGCAGCCGGCGCGCGACCCGTACGGTCAGGACCCGCAGCCGTACGACCCGTACGGCCCGCGCGACCCCTACGGCCGCCCCGCCAACCCGTACGGGCGGCCTGACTACCAGCCCCAGCAGCAGCCGGAGCAGCGGGACCCGCAGCCCGGCGTGTGGGGCCAGTCCCAGAGCCGCACGCAGGTCCCGCAGCAGCAGGGCGGCTACCAGCAGCCCGGCTACCAGCACCAGTTCCCGGAGTACCCGGCCGCGCCCGGCGCGGAGCGGCAGCCCGACGCCGAGCCGCCGACGGTCGGCAACGCGTGGCGCTGGGCCTGGGGCGCGTTCGGCGCCAGCTGGGGCACCTGGGTGCTGATGAGCCTGCTGCTCGGCATCGCGCAGATCGCCGTCATCCTCCTGTTCAGCCCGTCCACCATGGACGGGCTGATGAACGCCGCCGACCCGGCGGCCGTCGACGCCGCGCAGGCCGCGGGGCAGACGCTGGAGGCCAGGGCGCTCGGCGCCGCAGGCACGGCGGTCTCCTTCCTGCTGCAGGCCCTCCTGTACGCCGGCGCGCTCGCGGCGACACGGACCCGCAAGGCAGCCTTCCGCGACTTCTTCATGCTGCACGGGTTCGGCGGCCTCGTGGCGTACTCGGTGATCGTCGGTGCGCTCGGGTTCGTGAGCACGGTGGTGCCCATGGTGGGCCTGCTGGTGCAGGTCGTCTGCACGCTGCTCCTGCTCCCGGTGCCCTTCCTGCTGCTCAAGGGCGTCGGTTTCGGCAAGGCCGTCGCGGGCGGCATCGGGCTGGTGCTCACCCACCTCGGGACCACGCTCGCGGTCTTCGGGATCTTCGCCGGCCTGGCCGTCGCGTCGATCTTCACGTGCGGGATCGGGCTCGTCGTCGTGGCTCCGGCGATGCTCCTGGTGGGGGCATATCTCGTCCAGCGGTGGACCGGCGACTCCGTCCAGGCCTGACCCGCGAGTAACAACTCGGTAGTTCCACATGCGGGCATGCGGAGAAAGAGTGAAGGTGGCCTCGGATCACTGACCAGTGAAAAGGGGATCACATGAGCGAGAACACTCCGCAGAGCCCGTACGGGCCGAACGCGGGCGGGCCGACACCACCACAGAACCCGGCCGGTCCCACGCCGCCGCCGGGTGGACCTACCCAGCCGCCGCCGGGCGGACCCACGCCGCCTCCCTATGGCGGCGCGACCCAGCCGCCCGGTTATGGCACCGCGGCCCAGCCGCCCGCTTACGGCGGTCCGGGCGGGCCCTACGGGACGCAGCCGTCCGGCCCGTTCGGCGTCGGCGAGGCGCTGAGCTACGGGTGGAACAGGTTCACCGGGAACTGGCTGTTCTGGGTCCTGTTCGTGCTGCTCACGTTCGCCGTGGGCGCCATCTTCAACGCGGGCTCGATCGGCGACTACCAGGAGATCAACGAGGCCGCGATGCGCGGCGACATCAGTACCGGGGCGGCAGTCGGGGTGAACTTCGGCAGCTCGCTGCTCGGGCTGGTGGGCTCCCTGCTCAGCTCGGTGCTCGGGGCGCTCGGGATCAATGCTGCGCTGCGTGAGGTCTCCGGCGAGAAGGCGACCTGGGGCACGCTGTTCAAGGTCAACTCCTACGGGATGATCATCCTCACGGCGCTCCTGCTGTTGGCCGCTGGCATCGTCGGTATTTTCACGTGCGGCCTTGGCCTCATCGCCCTGGCGATCTTCGCGCCGTTCACCTACCACAACGTGGTGGACAAGGGGATGAACGCGTGGGAGGCCTTCACCTCGTCGTTCCGCCTGGTGGGCCAGAACTTCGGCGCGGTGTTCCTGCTGGAGCTCGCGCTCCTGGGCATCAACATCGTGGGCGCGATCCTGTGCGGGCTCGGCCTGTTCATCACGATCCCGCTGTCGCTCGTCGCGCTGGCCTTCGCGTTCCGCCGCCTCACCGGCGGTCCGGTCGCCGCGCTCCCGATCGGCCCGGCAGCGGCCGGTCCGGTCGCGGCCTGACGCCCCGGCCGCCGTCGGCCAAGAAATGACCATGCACCTGCTGCCGGCCGGAATCCCGGATCTGGCAGCAGGTGCATGGTCATCTTGTTGCCCGACGGCGGTCGGGCCGACGACGGCGGTGCCGGCCTACTTCACGAAGCGGATGTTCACCGGGTAGCGGTAGGGCGCGCCCTTACCGTTCGCGACGGCCGCCAGGATCATGAACACGATCGCGGCGATGAACGCCAGGTACACGATCCCGCCGATGCCGAACGTGACCGCGGTGATGATCGCGGCGGCGATCAGCGCGATGACCAAGGTGATCTGGAAGTTCAGCGACTCCTTGGCCTCCTGGTCCACGAACCGGCTGCGGTCCTTGAGCACCAGCCAGATCACCAGCGGCGCGATGAACCCCAGCAGGAACGGGCCGATCTGGGCGAAGACCGACCACATGCGCTCGTCCGACGGGTTGAGCGGCTGGGGCTGGTACTGCCCGCCCGGGCCATAGGCGGGGCCGGGCTGACCGGGATAGGGCTGGCCCGGCTGAGGCTGGCCCGGATAGGGCTGCTGGCCCTGGTAGGGCGCCGGACCGGGCTCGGCCGGAGCATCGGACGGACCCGGCTGCGGCTGCTGAGGCGGCGGACCAGGCTGCTGAGGAGACTGCGGCTCCTGCGGGTTCTCGGACATGGGCTCAACCGTAGAGGCTGCACCTCACGACGTGGTCACGAAATCGATAAGTTCTTCGACCCGGCCGAGCAGGGCCGGGTCGAGGTCCCGGAAGTCGCGCACCCGGCCGAGGATGCGCTGCCAGCCGCGGGCGACGTCGGCCTGTGTCTCGGCAGGCCAGCCCAGGGAACGCAGGATGCCGAGCTTCCACTCCGTGCCCCGGTCGATCACGGGCCAGCGGTCCAGGCCGAGCCGCTCGGCGCGCACCGCCTGCCACACGTCGACGTAGGGGTGGCCCAGCACCAGCACGGTGCCCTGCGGTACGTGGCGCAGCGCCTCGTCGGTGAGCCGCTGCTCCTTCGACCCGGGGACCAGGTGGTCGACCAGCACGCCGACGCGTCGCTCGGCGTCGGGCCCGAACTCGGCGAGGCGTTCGGCGAGGTGGTCCACGCCGTCGAGCATCTCGACCACCACGCCCTCGACGCGCAGGTCGTCGCCCCAGACCTTCTCCACGAGCTCGGCGTCGTGCCTGCCCTCCACCCAGATGCGGCTGCCGCGCGCCACGCGCGCCCGGGCGCCGTGCACCGCCACGGACCCGGAGGCCGTGCGGGTGGGCTGGGCGGGGGCCCGGTTCAGGACTGGCGCGGTGAGCACGACCGGCTTGCCCTCCACCCAGAAACCGGGGCCGAGCGGGAAGGTGCGGGTGCGGCCGCGGCGGTCCTCCAGGACCACCACGTGCATGCCGCCCGACTTCTCGACGCGGACCACGGCGCCGACCCAGCCGGTCTCGACCTCCTCGACCACGAGGCCCTGCTCGGCGGGCGTGGGCAACGACGTCGGCCGTCGCCCACGCTGCGCGCCGGGAAACGCGGGGGACAGCACATCGGGACCGTACCGTTCGTCGAACACGCCGCGAGCCTAGATTGGCCGCCCCGTCGAGTGCTGGATGTCCGCCCGTCCGGAGTGTCACGACCGGGCGAAGGTCGCACTCGACGGATGGGTCAGCGGACGGCGCGCAGGGCCGCCTCCGTGCGGGTCGCCACGCCCAGCTTGCGCAGGATCGCCGACACGTGCACCGACGCCGTCTTGGCCGAGATGAACAGCCGCTCGGCGATCTGCCCGTTGGTCAGGCCCTCGGCCACCAGCGCGAGCACCTGCTGCTCGCGCGCAGTGAGCGCGTCCGGCCCGCTGCCCGACGGCGGTACGTCGGCCGGGCCGGCGTGTCCCGCATGCCCGGCCGACGCCGCCCGTCCGGCCGACCCCGCGCGGTCGAGCAGGCCCGCCCGGTCGGTCAGGTCCTGCGCCCACCGGACGATCAGCCCCGCCCCGAGCTTCTCCGCCTCCGCGACGGCCGACCCGAGCGCCGTCCGCGCCCCCGCCCGGTCGCCGGCCTCGAGCAGCCGCGCGCCCTCGCGGTACAGCGCGTACGGGCGCAGGTGCGCAGGCCCGGGCAGCTCCGCGACCGTCGTCCACGGGCCGGTGCCGAGCTCCGCCTCGAACGCCGCCGACCACACGGGGAACGTCCGCCAGTGGGCGCACCGGGCCAGGGCCGCGCGGTACGGGGCGTCGTCGACGGAGCGGCCGCCCGCGCGGAGCCGGGCGATCGCCTGTGCGCCCACGGCGAGCCGCGGCAGGTCGTACAGCGGGATGTGGGGGTCGTCCGGCGAGATCACCGCCGAGACGCACTCCAGGGCTTCCGCCGGTTCGTCGCGCAGCAGCGCCAGCTCCGCCCGGGTCACGGCGACGCGCGACCGGATCTGCGCCTCCAGGCGCCCGAACCGCTCCCAGGTGGCGGCCCTGCGCCGCGCCTCGGCCTGCGCCTGCTCCACGTCCCCGCGCCACATCGCGAGCCAGGTCCGGCGCTCGCCGAGGTACACGGCGTAGACGCTGTCGTGCACCAGGGGGACGGTCCGTTCGTACCACTCGGCGGCCTCGGCCCAGTCGCCCTGCCCGATCCGGGCCTCGACGATGTTTCCCTCGATCATGATCCGGGAGCCCTCGGACGCGCCGTACCGGCGAGCCGCCGCCACGCCGTCCTGCGCGATCTTCGCGGCGCCGGCCCAGTCGCCTATCGTGAGCAGGGCGTCCGACCCGTTGATGTAGTACCGGCTCAGACCCTGCCAGGCGTCGCCCGCCACCTCGCGCCCACGCTCGATCTCCGCGAACCCGTCGAGGTCGCCGAGCTGCATGCGGCTCACGCCCCGCAGGTTCAGCGCGACGGACATGAGCTCGGCGCTGCCGATCGCGACCCCGGCGTCATAGGCGGCAGTGGCGGTCTCGATCCCCTCCCGCGACCGGCCGTCGAGCATCGCGTGCCGGGCTCGCAGCAGCAGGACCTGGCCGCGGACGGCGTCGTCCCGGCCCGGCTCGACGAGCGCGAGGGCGCGCTCGATGAGCTCCGGTCCCTCGCCAGAGCCGGCGTGGCCCGCGATGAGCGCGGTGTCGGAGAGCATGCGGGCGAGGCCGACCGGATCGTCGTCGGGCCACTCGGCGAGCGCCTCGTGCGCCACAGCCAGCGCGCGGCCGGTGCGGGTGGACCCGCGCAGCGACTCGGCGACCGTCCGCAGCAGCTCGTGGTGCGGCAGGCCGGCCACGGCCTCGGCGTCGGGCACCTGCTCCCAGAGCTCCAGTGCCCGCTCACCCAGCGCGACGGCAGCCGACGACGCCGCCTCGTCCGCGGCGGCCCGGTGCCCGACGACGGCCGCCGCCAGCGCCTTGTCGAGCATCCCCGCGCGCCACCAGTGGTCGGCGATGCGGGACAGCTTCGCGACCGACCGGGCGCGCTGGACGAGGGCCCGCTCCAGCGCCCGCGCGTACGCGGCGTGGAGGCGACGGCGCTCGCCGGGCAGCAGCTCGGCGTACACGGCCTCCTGGGCCAGCGCGTGCCGGAACGCGTACCCGACGTCGGTCGCCACCAGCACCTGCGCGTCGACCGCCTCGCGCGCCGTCTCCTCGGGATCGGGGCCGACACCCGCGCCCGCCCGCTGCCCCGAGCCCGTCGCGGGGTCCGCCAGGACGTCGTCGAGCACGTCGTACCACACGCGCGGGCCCGCGACCGCCACCACCCGGCACAGCGCCTGGGCCTCGCGGCTGAGGTTCCAGTAGCGCAGCAGGAGGATGTCGCGCAGGGAGCCGGGCAGGTCGGTACCGAGGAACCCGACCAGCTCCTCGACGTAGAACGGGACGCCCCCGCTTCGGTCCGCGAGGTCGGCGAGCGCCTCCGGGTCGAGGCCGGTATCGCGGTCGCTGCCGCCGCCGGGGACGTCTTCATGGCCGACTTCGTGGCTGTCTTCGTGGCCGGGGGCGCCGCCGAGCAGGTCCTGCGCCATCTGCCGGACCTCCGTCTCGCCGAGGCGGGTCAGGTCGAGGCGGGTGGTGAGCCTGGCCCGGTCGAGCTCGGCCATGACGGTGCGCAGCGGGTGCGCGCGTCCGACGTCGTCGCTGCGGTAGGTGAGCAGCAGGAGCAGGTTCGGGGGCGCGGTGCGGGCGAGGCGCAGGGCGACCGCGCGGGTGACGTCGTCGGACCAGTGCAGGTCCTCCATGACGACGAGGACGGGTCGCTCGGCCGCGAGCCCGGCGAGCAGGTCGGTGAGGACCTCGGGGAGGCGGTCCGCTCCGGCGTCGGACGCCGGTGGGACGAGCTGGGGTGCTACGGCGGACAGGGCGCCGGCCGAGGGCCCGGCCGCCGCGACGGCGGCCTCGGGGCCGATCGCTTGGACGATCCCGTTGAGCAGTCCGGCCAGGGCCGCGTAGGGGACCGGCCCGGAGCCTTCGTCCGCGCACTGCCCGGCCACAACTGTGACGCCGTCGGTGTGTGCGGTGAGCTCGTCGAGCAGGCGGGTCTTGCCGATCCCGGCCTCGCCCGCGATCACGACCGTGCGGCTCGCGCCCGAGCGGACGTCGTCGAGAGCGGCCTTCAGCTCGCCGAGCTCGTGGGCTCGGCCCACCAGGCGGGCGCGGGGGACCGGCATGGGCTCATCGTCCCATGCCGGTCCTGTGGTGGTTCCGCTCATTGTCGTTGCTGGTCACGGTCGCGTTCACCCGACCGGTTCAGGCGACGCGCGGGACGGCGTCGGCCGCCTTGGTACGGCCTGCACGCTCGGTGGAGCGCTGTGCCGCCGCCTGGCGGCGGGCCGTGTCCTTCTGCTCGCGCGCCACCCGGGCCTGCTCCGTCCGGCGGTTGAGGTCCTGCTCGTTCCTGCGGTACTCGGCGTAGTCCGAAAAACCAAACATCGTGGTGCCTCCTGGTCGTGGCCGCCGGCCCTCTCGCCGGCAGTGATTCCAGGTTCGTCTGTGAGGTACCTCGCGCGGATCGGGCGGTCGTCGCATCTTTGGGTACGGGTTCGCTGAGCCGCCCGGGGTTCTCTAAGGCATCGCCCTATGTGCGGCGGGTAAGCCCCTCGCGAACGGGTAAGACATGCAGGTCACCCGGGGTGACCTGCACGTCTGGCAGGGTGTGGGACCCTGCCAGACGGGCGGACGGCGGGTCGGCGACCTGGCTGGTTGTGTGTGCCGCGTAGGATTGGCACTCGGTTGGCGAGAGTGCTGGTATGCAGTGCTGGTGAGCGGGCCGGAACCCGGGTGCACGTCCCGGACGTTCTACCTGGGACGGAGGTGAGCGCGGTGAGCGAGGAACGCAGACTCGATGTCTTGCGGGCGATCGTGGAGGACTATGTCCGGACACGCGAGCCCGTCGGATCGCGCATACTCACGGAGCGGCACCAGCTCGGCGTCTCCCCGGCCACGGTGCGCAACGACATGGCGGCCCTGGAAGAGGCCGGGCTCATCGCCCAGCCGCACACGTCGGCCGGCCGGATCCCCACGGACAAGGGCTATCGCCTGTTCGTGGACCAGCTCGCCGAGGTGCGGCCGCTGACCCTCCCGCAGAAGCGGGCCATCGAGACCTTCCTGTCCGAGGCGGTCGACCTGGACGACGTCGTGGCGCGCGCCGGGCGGCTCATCGCCCAGCTGACGGGCCAGGTCGCCGTCGTGCAGTACCCGTCGCTGCGCCGGTCCGGGCTGCGGCACCTCGAGCTCGTGCCCACGGTCGAGGGGCGGCTCCTCGTCGTCGTCATCACGGACACGGGACGGGTGGAGCAGCGCTTCCTCGACGTGCCGGTCGACCTGGACGACGGAACGCTCGGCGAGCTGCGCGCCCGCCTCAACTCCGCGGCCGCCGGCCGGCGGCTCATCGACATCGGTGACGCGTTCGCCCGGGTCACCGAGGCGATGCCGGACGAGCACAAGCCGCTGGCGACAGCCGTGGCCGAGGTCGTCACGACCGCGCTCGGCGAGGAGAGCGAGGAGCGGATCGTACTGACCGGCCAGGCGAACCTGGCGCGGGCAAGCATGCGGTTCGAGCAGGGCCTTCGGCCCGTGCTCGAGGCGCTCGAGGAGCAGGTGGTCCTGCTCGGTCTCCTCACCGACATGACCGACGATGCCGGGGTGGCCGTGAGCATCGGCCACGAGAACCGGATGGCGGGCCTGGCGGAGACCTCCGTCGTCACGTCCGGCTACGGCTCGTCCGACGGCGACACCGTCGCGATCCTGAGCTCGATCGGGCCCACCCGTATGGACTATCCGGGCACCATCGCCGCGGTGCGCGCCGTCGCGCGCTACCTGTCGCGAGTGCTGCCCGGCTGACCTGCTCCTCCCTCCTCAACTATTTCCCCACAAACCTCCCGCGAAGAGAGACCTGTGACCGACTACTACGAGATCCTCGGTGTTCCGCGTGACGCCACGCCCGAGCAGATCAAGAAGGCATACCGCAAGCTGGCCCGTGAGCTGCACCCCGACGTGGCCGGCGAGGCGGGCGAGGACCGGTTCAAGGACGTCGCGCGCGCGTACGAGGTGCTGTCCAACCCCGACAAGCGCCAGCAGTACGACATGGGCGTGGACCCCACCTCGCCCGGTGGTGGCGCGGGCGGCGGGTTCGGCGCCGGCTTCGGGTTCCAGGACATCTTCGAGACCTTCTTCGGCGGCGGGCAGCCGACCGGGCCGGTCCCGCGCGCCCGGCGCGGCAACGACGCCCTGGTGCGGCTCGACCTCGAGCTGTCCGAGGCGGTCTTCGGCGCCAAGCGCGAGATCCAGGTCGACACAGCGGTGGTCTGCAACACCTGCGGCGGCGACGGCGCCCGGCCGGGCACCCACGCGCGCACCTGCGACGTCTGCCAGGGCCGCGGCTCCGTGCAGCGGGTCGCCCGCTCGTTCCTCGGCCAGGTCATGACGAACCAGCCGTGCTCCGCCTGCGGCGGCTTCGGCACCGTGATCCCCGAGCCGTGCACCGACTGCTCCGGCGAGGGCCGGGTGCGCTCGCGCCGCACCATCTCGGTGAACGTGCCCGCGGGCGTCGACACCGGCACGCGCATCAAGCTCTCCGCGCAGGGCGAGGTCGGCCCCGGCGGCGGCCCCGCCGGCGACCTGTACGTCGAGATCCGCGAGCGCGCGCACGACACGTTCGTCCGCCGCGGCGACGAGCTGCACTGCACGCTCCAGGTGCCGATGACGGCGGCCGCGCTCGGCACCGTGCTCGAGCTCGACACGCTGGACGGCCTCCAGGAGATCGACCTGCGCCCGGGCACGCAGCCCGGCCAGGTGATGACCCTCAAGGGCCTGGGCGTGGGGCACCTGCACTCGGCCGGCCGCGGCGACCTCAACGTGCACATCGAGGTCCAGGTACCCATGGGCCTCGACGAGGAGCAGACCGCGCTGCTGCAGCAGCTCTCGGTCCTGCGCGGCGAGGAGCGGCCCGAGTCGCGGCTCGCGTCGGTCCAGGGCGGCGTCTTCTCGCGCCTGCGCGACAAGCTCAGCGGGCGCTGACCCCCACCCATGAGCGCGCCGGTCTTTCTCGCGGAGGCGTCCACCGCCCATCCGCTGTCGGGGTACGCCCCAGGCTCCGTGTACGTGCTCGACGGCGCGGAGGGCCGGCACGCCGGCGTGGTCCAGCGGCGCGGCCCGGGGGAGCGGATCGACGTCGTCGACGGCGCCGGGGTGCGCCTGCGCACGGTGGTCGAGGCGGTGCACGGCGCTGAGGTGCACCTGCGCGTCGAGCAGGCCGACGTCGAACCGGTGCCCGACGTCGTCGTGACGCTCGTCCAGGCCCTCGCCAAGGGCGACCGCGACGAGATGGCGATCGAGGCCGCCACCGAGATCGGTGCGGACGCGATCATCCCGTGGCAGGCCGAGCGGTCCGTGGTCGTCTGGCGCGGGGAGCGGGCGGCGAAGTCGCGGGCGCGCTGGGTCAGTACCGTCCGGGCCGCGACGAAGCAGGCCCGGCGGGCGCGGATCCCCGACGTCGAGGTGCCGCTGACCACCAAGCAGCTGGCTGCCCGGGCCCGCGACGTCGTCGCGGCGGGCGGCACGGTGGCGGTGCTGCACGAGGAGGCGACGGTCGCCCTCGCGACGGTGCCCCTGCCCGACGCCGGCGAGCTGCTCGTCGTCGTCGGACCCGAGGGCGGGATCTCCGAGGGTGAGGTCGCCCTGCTCACCGGGGCGGGCGCGGTCACCGCAAGGCTGGGCCCGCACGTCCTGCGCACGTCGACGGCGGGCCCGGTGGCGATAGCCCTCCTGAGCGACCGCCTGGGCCGCTGGTAATCCTTCGTTGAGTGCGGGATCTTCGCCCTTTCAAAGCCTTTGAAAGGGCGAAGATCCCGCACTCAACGAAGGGGTCAGTTCGTGACGTCGAACTCGACGCGGCGGTTCTTCTCCAGGTCCGCGAAGGTCTTCGGGACCACCAGCGGGTCGGACTCGCCGTAGCCCTTCGACGTCAGCCGGTCGCGGTCGACGCCCAGCTCCACCAGCTCGTCGAGCACCTTCTCGGCACGGCGCTCGCTGAGCCGCTGGTTCTCCTCCTCGGTGCCGACCGAGTCGGTGTGCCCCTCGATGCGGACCTCGACCTCCGGGTGCTCCATGAGCACCTCGGCCGCATCGCGCACCACCGCGCGGCCGTCCTTGGTCAGCTTCGCGCTGTCCGTGACGAACGTTATGTTCGGGATCTCGACCAGGTCCTCCTGCGCCGCCTCCCGCTCCTCGCGCGTCGGCTCGTCCTTCTCGGAGTCGTCCCCCTGGTCGTCCGAGGACCCGTCGTCGGACGGCTCGTCGTCCGATGCCGGCTCGGTCGCCTCGGGCGAGGCGTCGTCCGCGGAGGGCGACGCCTCCGGGGTGGCGCTCGCTTCGGCGTCGGCAGAGTCGTCGGAGCCGTCCGCGGCCGCGTCGGCCGAGACCGGACCGTCCGGGCCGTACGCCGCCGCGGTCCGGACGCCGGGGAGGCCGCCGACCACCTCGGCGGCCGCGAGCGCGTCCGTGTCGGTCGGGGCGGTCACATCGGCGTCGCGACCCGTGAGCTCGACGTCCACGTCGTCGAGCCCCGCAGCCGAGAGGGCTCCCTGCGCGCGCTCGGTCAGCGTCGACTCGACCTGTTCACGGAACCCCGTGTTCTGGACGCCCGCGAGCACGCCCAGCCCGAGGATCAGGGCGATCACCGGGAGGAGAACCGCCCTCAGGCTCATGCCTTCACCTCGGACTGGGTGGGCTCGGAGTCACCCTCGGCCGCCGCCGTCTCCGCCTCGTCCGCGGCGATCGCCTCGGCCTTGGCCTCCGCGCCCTCGATCTCGTCGACGTCGGCGTAGTCGACGTCCTCGTTGAACTTGGCGCGCCGGTCCTGGCCGCCGATCAGGTAGTCCTGGAACTCCTGCAGGCCGTCCTCGTCGCCGTCCGCGAGGAACTGCGCCTGCTCGGCCCAGCTCACGGCGGACGGGGCGAACGTGATCCCGCCCGCGGCGAGCGCCTCGCGGAGCTCGGTCTCCGTTGCGCCGGCGATCTTGGCGTAGGTCGCGTAGCCGGCGGCGCCGAGGGCGGACTCGATCTTCGGGCCGATGCCCTCGATGCGCTGCAGATCCTGCGGCTCGGGCTCGGGCTCGGGCTCGGCCGACGCCTCCGGCTCAGGGGCGGCCTCGGCCTCAGCCGCCGCTGCCTCCGCCTCGTCCTCGGCGATCGCCTCGGCCTTGGCCTCGGCGCCCTCGATCTCGTCGACGTCGGCGTAGTCGACGTCCTCCTTGAACTTCGAGGCGCGGTCCTGGCCGCCGATGAGGTAGTCCTGGTACTCGCGCAGGCCGTCCTCGTCGCCGTCGACCAGGTACTGCGCCTGGTCGGACCAGCTCGTGGCGGCCGGGGCGAACGTGATGCCGGCTGCGGCGAGCGCCTCGCGCAGCTCGTCCTCGCTCGCGCCCGCCACCTTCGCGTAGGTGGTGTAGCCGGCGGCCTTGAGTGCCGTCTCGATCTTCGGGCCGATGCCCTCGATGCGCTGCAGCTCCTGCGGCTCGGGCTCGGGCTCCGGCTCAGGGGCGGCCTCGGGCTCGGCCGTCGCGGCCTCCGCCTCGTCCTCGGCGATCGCCTCGGCCTTGGCCTCGGCGCCCTCGATCTCGTCGACGTCGGCGTAGTCCACGTTCTCGTTGAACTTGGCGCGTCGCTCCTGGCCGCCGACGAGGTAGTCCTGGTACTCCTCCAGGCCGTCCGCGTCGCTGTCCACCAGGTACTGCGCCTGGTCGGCCCAGCTGCTGGCCGACGGGGCGAACTTGATGCCCTGGCTCGCGACGGCCTCGCGCAGCTCGTCCTCGCTCGCGCCCGCGATCTTGGCGTAGGTCGCGTAGCCGGCGGCCTTGAGGGCCTTCTCGATCTTCGGGCCGATGCCCTCGATGACCCGCAGGTTGTCCGGCGTTTCGGCGGCCTGCGGCGCGTCGGTCTTCGCGGCAGCCTGGGCAGCGGCGTTCTCCTCGGCGGCCTTGCGCGCGACGGCCTCGGCCTCGGCGACGACGTCGGACCCCGCGGGCTCGGCCTCGTTCGCCGCGCCCTCCTTCTCGGGGTCGACGACGGCGGTCTCAGCGTCGCTGTCGGAGTCCGATGCGCTGTCGGCGGCCGGCTCGGCGGCCGCCGTCTCGTCCGTGGCGGCAGCAGCAGACGCGAGGACGGGAGCGGGCTCGGCGTCGGCCGCGGGCTTGCCCGCCTCGGCAGCGTCGTCAGCCTCGGCCCCGGTCTCCGTCGCGGCGTCCGAATCAGCCTTCGAATCAGCGTCCGAACCCGACTTGGCGGCGGCCGACCGGGCCGCGGCGTCGGCCTTCTCCGCCGAGTGCTTGCCCTTGGCGCGCCGGCCCCAGGTGATCCAGCCGATCCAGATGCCGATCGCGAGGCCGATCAGGGCCGCGATGATGATGAATGCGAGCGATTGGGCGATGAACCAACCCACGCGAACCTCCAGGTGACTGCTGTGTGTGGTGTGAGGGCGACCCGACGAGACCTGCGAGGCGGGCGACGACGGAATGGTGTCGCAGTACCCCAATCTCCATCGAACGCGGCAAACTCTCCCACATCCCATTCACCCAGGCATTTCGAACCATGTAACGGTATGGAAAAACATGTCGAAGTCCCGTTCGGTGCGCGCGAGCCGCCTACGGGAGTCGCGTACGGGCGGCCGCCGGTAGCCTGCCGACATGACGAGTACCGACAGCCCTGACTGCCTCTTCTGCAAGATCACCGCGGGGGACATCCCGGCGGACGTCGTGGCGTCGTCGGACACGGCGATCGCGTTCCGGGACATCGCGCCCAAGGCGCCCGTGCACGTGCTCGTGGTGCCGAGGGAGCACTATCCGGACGTGCCCGCGTTCGCGGCGTCGGACCCCAAGGGCCTGGCCGCCTTGATCGCGCTGGCGGACGGCGTGGCGAGCGAGCTCGCGGACGGTCAGTACCGCCTGATCTTCAACACCGGGCCTAAGGCCGGGCAGACCGTGTTCCACGTGCACGCGCACCTGCTCGCGGGCGGGGAGCTGCCAGGTTTCGCCTGACGCGCGGGCGCAAGACCCTGTGGAAAGACCGTGGCGCAGCGCGGGCGGGTCGATAGGATGAGGACTGTCGTCATCCCTACCGCACGAAGGAGCGGATCGGCCCCGCGGGGCCGGCTCATGACAACTACGCCCAGTACACAGTCCCAGACCCGGATCGAGCACAAGATCGTCGTCCCGGCCCACATCCCGACGGTCGCGCTCCTGGGGAGCCGGGACTCGGTGCTGCGGGCCGTCGAGGAGGGCTTCCCCGGCGTCGACGTCCATGCTCGTGGCAACGAGATCGCAGTGAACGGACCGGCGGGCGACGTGGCCCTGGTCACCCAGCTGCTCGACGAGCTGATCCAGGTCGTCGAGGCGGGCACGCAGCTCACCCCCGAGGTGGTGAAGCGCTCGGTGGCGATGCTGAGCGACGCGTCCGCCTCGCGCCCCGCCGAGGTCCTCACGTTCAACATCCTGTCCAGCCGGGGCCGCACCATCCGGCCCAAGACGGTCGGGCAGAAGGCCTACGTCGACGCGATCGACACGAACACCATCACGTTCGGCATCGGCCCGGCCGGTACCGGCAAGACCTACCTCGCCATGGCGAAGGCCGTGCAGGCGCTGCAGGCCAAGCAGGTCAACCGGATCATCCTGACGCGCCCCGCCGTCGAGGCCGGGGAGCGCCTCGGGTTCCTGCCCGGCACGCTGTCCGAGAAGATCGACCCCTACCTGCGCCCGCTGTACGACGCTCTGCACGACATGGTCGACCCCGAGCAGGTGCCCAAGCTGATCGAGGCGGGCACCATCGAGGTGGCGCCCCTGGCGTACATGCGCGGCAGGTCGCTGAACGACTCCTTCATCGTCCTGGACGAGGCGCAGAACACCTCGACCGAGCAGATGAAGATGTTCCTGACCCGCCTGGGCTTCGGCTCCAAGATGGTGATCACCGGCGACGCCACCCAGGTCGACCTGCCCGGTGGCACCACCTCGGGCCTGCGCGTGGTCGAGGACATCCTGCTGGGCGTGGACGACGTCGAGTTCTGCCGCCTCACGTCGTCCGACGTCGTGCGGCACCGGCTGGTGAGCGACATCATCGACGCGTACGCGCGCTGGGACGTGCTCACGGACGACCGCCGTCCCGGGCGCCAGCCGCAGGACCACCGTCAGGGAAGCAACAAGAGGCAGCGCCGGTGAGCATCGAGGTCAACAACGAGTCCGGGTTCGAGGTCGACGAGGCGGAGTTCGCCGCGCTCGGCCGGTACGTCCTCGACGCCATGCGCGTGCACCCGCAGTCGGAGCTGTCGATCATCTTCGTCGACACCACCGTCATGACGGACCTGCACGTGCAGTGGATGGACGAGCCCGGCCCCACCGACGTCCTCTCCTTCCCGATGGACGAGCTCCGCCCGGGGCGCGACGGCGACGTCACCCCGGCCGGGACGCTCGGCGACATCGTGCTGTGCCCGGAGGTCGCGGTCACCCAGGCCAAGGCCGCCGGGCACTCCACGACCGAGGAGCTGCTGCTCCTGACCACGCACGGGATCCTGCACCTGCTCGGTTACGACCACGCGGAGCCGGAGGAGGAGAAGGAGATGTTCACGCTCCAGCGCAAGCTCCTCCTGACCTTCCTCGCGACCCGGTGACCGGCGTGCTCGTCCTGTTCCTGACCCTCATCGTGCTGGTCGGCCTCGGGCTGGCGGGCATGCTCTCGGCCGGCGAGGCCGCGCTCCTGCGCGTCACGCGCGCGTCCCTCACGGAGGCGCTCGCCGAGGCGGAGCTGGGGCAGTCGCCCGACCCGGAGCGTGCCGCGCGGATCCGGCGCGCCCAGGCGCTCGTCGTCGACCCGACGGCGATCGTCGCCTCCTTCGCGCTCGTGCGCGTGATGTCGGAGGTGGTGGCCATCGCGGCCGGGACGCTGCTGGTGCAGCAGGCCATGCCCGGCCAGGGGCTGCCCGGCGAGCTGCCGGTCATGCTCATCGCGCTCGTGGTGGGCGTCGTCGTCGGCGTCATCTTCGTACGGGTCTCGCCGCGTGCGCTCGGTTTCCGCAGGCCGGTAGCGGTGCTGCTCGCGCTGGTGGGGCCGCTGACCGGCGTCTCGCGCGCGGTCGCGTGGCTGACGCGGTTCTCGGTGCCGCGCTACGACCCGTCGCCGCCCACCGAGGCCGAGCTGCGCGACATCGCGGACCGGGTGGGGGAGAGCAGCGCCTTCGAGGAGTCCGACCGGGAGCTCATCCGGTCGGTGATCGAGTTGGGCGGCACCATCACGCGCGAGGTCATGGTGCCCCGCACCGACATGGTGACCGTCAGCGCGAACACCTCGCTCGACAGGGTGCTGCGGCTGTTCCTGCGCTCCGGCTTCTCGCGGGTGCCGGTGGTCGGCGAGTCGGTGGACGACGTCGTCGGCGTCGCCTACCTCAAGGACGTCGTGGCCGCGGTGCACTGGCCCGTCGACGACGGCGAGAGCGGCGTCCGGGAGCCGTCGCAGCGCCCCGCGTCGGACGTGGCACGCGACGCGGTGTTCGTGCCCGAGTCGAAGCCGATCGACGACCTGCTGCGCGAGATGCAGGCCTCGGCCAGCCACATCGCGCTCGTCGTCGACGAGTACGGCGGCGTCGCGGGCCTGGTGACCATCGAGGACCTCCTGGAGGAGGTGGTCGGTGAGCTCACCGACGAGCACGACACGGTGCCCGTCCAGGAGGTCGAGGACCTCGGCGGCGGCGTGCTCCGCGTGCCGGCCCGCCTGCCGGTGGACGAGCTCGGCGACCTGTTCGACCTGCGCCTGGACGACGACGACGTGGACACCGCCGGTGGCCTGCTCGCCAAGGCCCTGGGCAAGGTGCCGCTGGCCGGGGCGTCCGTCGAGGTCGGCGGCGTGCACCTGCAGGCGGAACGGGTCGAGGGCCGGCGCAAGCAGATCTCGACGATCCTCGTGCACCGCACGGAGCCGGTAGGCGAGCCGGACGACAGCAACGGTGGTCTCGACCAGCACGACCACCGTGATCAGAAGCGTGACCAGAAGGAAGTGACCTCTTGAGCGAGCAGCCCGCAGGGCAACAGACCGCCGCACACCGGAGCGGGTTCGCCTGCCTGGTGGGGCGCCCCAACGCCGGCAAGTCCACCCTGACCAATGCGCTGGTGGGGCAGAAGGTCGCGATCATGTCGGCGCGGCCGCAGACCACCCGGCACACGATCCGCGGGATCGTGCACCGCCCGGACGCCCAGCTCGTGCTCGTGGACACTCCTGGCCTGCACCGGCCGCGCACCCTGCTGGGGGAGCGGCTCAACGACCTGGTGCGGGACACGCTGTCCGAGGTGGACGTCATCGCGTTCTGCCTGCCCGCGGACCAGAAGGTCGGCCCCGGCGACCGCTACATCGCGGCGCAGCTCGCCGAGCTGATGACGGGGCGCCGGCGCGTGCCTGTCGTCGCCGTCGTGACGAAGGCCGACCTCGTGCCGCGTGAGGCCCTCATGGAGCACCTCGTCTCCGTGGACCAGCTGGCGAAGACCGTGGACCGCGAGTGGGACGACATCGTGCCTGTGTCCGCGAAGGACGGCTTCCAGGTCGAGGAGCTCGAGGCGGTCCTCGTCTCGCACCTGCCCGAGGGCCCCGACCTGTACCCGGACGGCGAGCTGACCGACGAGCCCGAGGCCGTCATGGTGGCCGAGCTGGTGCGCGAGGCCGCCCTGGAGGGCGTGCGTGACGAGCTGCCGCACTCCCTCGCGGTGGTCGTCGAGGAGATCGTCGAGCGGGCGGGGTCGGGCGACCCGGAGAAGGGCAAGCCGGCCCTCCTGGACGTGCGCGTCAACCTGTTCGTGGAGCGCGACTCCCAGAAGGCGATAGTCATCGGGCGCGGCGGGTCGCGGCTGCGGTCCGTGGGCACCGAGGCGCGCCAGGGCATCGAGAAGCTGCTCGGCCAGCGGATCTATCTCGACCTGCACGTGAAGGTCGCCAAGGACTGGCAGCGCGACCCGAAGCAGCTGCGCCGGCTCGGCTTCTAGGCCCCCTACCTGCTGAAACGCAGTTCGAGATATCGCACTCAGGATTACGGGCAATCCGGACACTGTGTTGTGATTGGGCGATGGAGACAGTGGCCGCTCGAACCTCCCCGGTAGAGCTCACCGGCCTGACAGGGCTCACCCCCCTGTCGGCGACCACAGGTGGCGCGGACTCGCAGGAGATCTACAACGTGTTACGGGGGAGATGGGGCGTCGTGGCGCCCGTGGACATGGAGCCGGGCGTGCCCGCCTGGCTGGTGATGGGGCACGCGGAGATCTCCGAGGTCATGCGGAACGAGGCGCAGTTCTCCCGGGACCCGCGCAACTGGCGCTGGCACTACGACGGTCTGCTCTCGGAGCGCTCGGCCCTGCTCGGGATCTCGCCGCGGGAGCCGCGCAGCTCCTCGTACCACCACGACGGCGAGAAGCGCCGTCGGCTCCGGGAACCCCTGGACGACGGGCTGGCGGCGCTCTCCGAGCGAACCGTGGTGGCCCAGGTCGAGGAGGTCAGCATGCGGCTGATCAACAGCCTCGGAACCAGCGGCGAGGTGGATCTCGTGCCCGAGTGGGCCAAGAAGGTGGGCTTCCTCGCCGTGACCTCGCTCTTCGGATTCGACGACGAGGTCGCGGAGCAGATGATGGCCGACTCGGCGCGCATCATGCACCACACGGTCGAGGCCGTCGAGGCGCGCACCCGCATGGGCCACAGCCTGATGGCGCACGTCGAGGCCCGCCGCGCCAAGGGTGGCAACGACCTGACCGCAACCTTCGTGCGGCACCCGAGCTTCCACGACGACGGCGAGGTCGCCGACTCGATGGCGGTGCCGCTCATCGCCGCCAGCGAGTTCCTGACCGCGTGGATCGCGCTGACCCTGCGGCTCCTGCTCACGGACAAGCGGTTCGCCGCGCGCTGGACCGGCGGCCGGGTCGCGCTGGACGACGCGCTCGACGAGGTCCTCTGGCGGGAGGCACCCGCCGCGAACACGCCGCTGCCCCGGTACGCCATGGGGGACCTGCAGCTGGACGGGAAGCTCGTCCGCAAGGGCGACGCCCTGGTCATGGCCGTGGCCGCGGCGAACCAGGACCCTCGGGTGCACACCGGTGACGTGTGGGACGAGGTCGGCAACCGGGCGCACCTCGCCTGGGGCGTGGGACCGCACCGCTGCCCCGCGTCGCGGCAGGCGCGGATCATCGCGCGCGTCGCGATCGGCCGGCTCCTGACCGAGCTGGACCTGGAGCTCGCGGTCGAGGACCACGACGTGGCGTGGATCCCGTCGCCCTGGGTGCGGCACCCGCAGGCGCTGCCGGTCCGGTACCGGCGGGCGCGGTCCGCGGGCACCGAGATGTGACACGTCCCCGTTCCCGGAGTCGTGGCCATCACGCGCGGAGCTGAAGAGGGTGCGCCAGGTGGTGGCCGACCTGCGGTCGGGCGCGCTGACCTGGGACACCGACGAGATGCCGGCGTCCCGCCCGCCCGAGTGAAGGTGGCCCGCGCCGGGCGTAGCATCCGAAGGTGTTCTTCAGGACGGTCGCCACCTCCGCCGCGATCCTGGTCGCGCTGGCCGTAACGGGCGCGGTCGCGGGCCCGGACTGGGAGCCGCAGCCAGTGACCACGCACCTGCACCCCGCCACGGCGTCGACGGCGATCGGGGGCGCCGTGGCCGGCGCCGGCGATCCCGGCGACTTCGAGGTGCGCGAGACCGCCGTGACGATTCCGCTCGCCGACGGCCTGGAGGTGGGCGGGCTGCTCCGGCAGCCGATCGAGGCCGGCGACGGACCGGACGAGGGCAGGGCCGACGGCGCCGAGGACCGCCCGGGGATCGTCTTCATCCACGGCGCGGGCACGGGCAAGGCCACCGACGCCTTCACGCTGGCCGCCACCGCGCTGGCGAGCGCCGGGATCACCACGCTCGTGCCCGACAAGCGGCTGGACAACTACTCCACCCGGCACCGCGACTACGAGGCCATGGCGCGCGACTACGCCCACTCGGTGAGCTACCTCCGCGACGTCCCGGGCGTCGACCCGGACGCCATCGGGCTGTACTCGGAGTCGGAGGGCGCGTGGGTGTCGCCAATGATGATGGTGGACGACCCGCGGCTCGCGTTCCAGATCCTGGTCTCCGCCCCGGTGGTTCCGCCCCGCCAGCAGGCCGCGTACGCCGTCGACAACTACCTGCGGAACACGGACGTTCCGGCCGGGGTGTTCCGCGCGATCCCGCGCGCTGTGGGGATGAAGGTGCCGGGCGGCGGGTTCGAGTACGCGGACTTCGACGTCCGGCCGTGGCTCAAGGAGCAGGACGACCCGATCCTCGCCGTCTTCGGCACCAACGATGCCTCGATGCCGCTCGAACAGGGCACGCGAGAGCTCATGGCCGACGCCGACGACGTGACCGTGCGGTTCTACGAGCGCGCGAACCACGGCATCAACGTCGAGACGCCCGGGGGCCTGGTCCTGCACCCGGACTTCGCGTCCGACGTCGCCGACTGGGTGCTCGGGCTGCCCGCGACGGCGTCCGCCGCGCCGCAGGTTGCCGGGGCCCAGCCCGAACAGCTCTACCTCGCGGCGCCCGTGCCGCAGCCGCTCTGGTACGGGGACGGCGACTGGCTGGTCGGGGTGGTCGTCACCGCCGCCGGGCTGCTGCTGGTGGGCCCGCTGCTCGTGGGCGGCGCGGTCCTGACGGGCCACCTTGTCCGACGTCGTACGGGTCGCCCGGGCGTGCACCTCGCCCCGGGCCTGCGCGCGCCCCTGACCGGGCTGGCGGTCGGTGCGGTGGTGACGACCGCCGGGCTCGCCGTGTACATCGCGGCCGTCGCCCGGCTCGCCCTGGACTACGAGAAGAACGCCCTGGTGGTGCAGGGCGGGTGGATAGCCGTGCGGCTCATCGGCATCGTGGCCGTCGTCGCGGCGGCGCTGCTGCTGAACCGGGTCCGGGACCTGCGGGGACGGGTCGTGCGGTCCGGGGGGGTGGTCCTGAGGCAGGCGGACGAACCGCCGGCGCTGCCCGTCGAGCCCGTCGAGCCGCGGGATCTGGACACCCACCGCCACCGCGCCGCCACCGCCGTGATCTCGACGGGCTTCTGGGCAACAGTGCTCGGCGCGACGGCCCTGCTGATCACCTTGGCGTACTGGGGCGCCTACCAGCTAGGCATCTGACGGCGCCCCGCCGCTGACTGAGATTCAGCAGGTCATAGGCGGCCGCTTTCGCCCCGATGGCGGCCGGTTCTGGCCTGGTGAACCAGCCTCAGTAGCGTGCCGCCTTGGCGGCAGCGACCGGGGTGAGGGGCGACAGGTCCCGGTCGGTGACGCGGGTCGCCGCAGCGGTCGCACGACCGCTGCACCGTGACCTCCTCGGGAGCGACACCGAGGTAGCGGGACAGGATCAGCCGCTGGGCGGCGCGCGACGTCAGGTGGACCCTGGTCGCCGTCTCGTCCAGACCCACGAGCTGCTCCCGATCCGGTACGGTCAGCAGGCGCGTCCAGGCTTCCCGGCGTCGGACCGGAACCAGCCACACGTCGCAGGTTCGGGGTGCCGGTGCGGCGGATGGGTCCACTGTGTTCTCCTGTGACCTCGAAGTGCTGCCGGCTGCCGCCGACAGCGGTTCTTCCGCACCCGTCGAATGTGATGGACGTGCGCAGAAATGCAGGTGTGACCGGACTCGCCGCGGTTCGGCCTGACAGGGCCGCGTCCCAGCGGGTAGAAACGTCGTGGACCCCAGCGCCGCCAGCCACACTTTCCCCAGTCTCGACCAGCGGCGTTATCGAGGAGTGAACGGATGATGGACCAGCACGCTTCCGAGCGTGACGAGCGAACTTCGGACGACGTCGCGCAGGACGCGAACGGCGCGCCGACCGAGAGTCTCGACCACGAGTACCTCGGCACGATCTCGTCGGAGAGCGCGCCCGCCGCCACGTCCGAGGACTCCGACGGGGTCAGACCCTTCGCGAACATCGCCGTCGCGGACTACGTGCGGGACGCCATCGCGGCGCTCGCCCTGCTCGTGTCGCTCGCGCTCCCGTGGAACCTCGCCGCCCGCTCCGCGGACCGGGTCGAGGTGGTCCTGGCCGTCGCGCTGTCGCTCGCCTCGCTGTCCCTGCCCTACCTCGCGCGCTTCGCCGTGCTGCCCGTCACGTGGACCGTGCACTCGACCCGGCGCGCGCGCCTGATCGCCGGGCTCCCGCTCGCCGCGATCGGTCTGATCCACCTCGTGATCGACCTGAACAGCGGCGCGGGCGTCGGTACCGGCCTGGGCCTCGCGCTCGCCGGCGCGGCGCTCGCCGCGACCCCGCGGGACAGCGAGCTCGGGCCTGTCGAGCAGGACGGCGCAGTGGTCCGTGGCTGGCGGCTCGGCCTCGCCGGCGTCGGGGTGCTGATCGCCCTGGGCGCCGTCGTCGCAACGCTGCTCGCCGAGTTCGCCGCGGACGCGACGCTCGGCGATCGGCTCCTGGCGCCCGTGTGGCTCGTGCTGGCGGTCGGCCTGGCGTGGCTCCTGGTGGGCGGCACCGTGCGGCACGACCGGCCCTCGCGGCTCGTCCTCGTCGCCGTCGGCCTCGTGCTGGCGGTGCTCTTCATCTTCACCTCCGGCAGCTCGCTGACCGGCCTGGAGTCCATGCGCCCCGGAGTCACCGACCCGAGCCGGTTCGGCCTGGTGCTGCTCCCGCTCGCCGCCGCGATAGCGGGCTCGCCCGCGGTGCGCCGCGACCCGGCCGCCGACGTCGAGGTCAGCACCGAGCGCGCCGCCGGCGTCTGGGTGCGGGTGGCGATCCGCGCGTTCGACGTCATGGTGCTGCTCGCGGTGTGCAGCGCGCTCGCGGCCCTCGTGCAGCTCATCGACCCCGGCTTCATCGGGTCCGGCGCGGGCGTGACGCTGGTGCTGCGGCTCGTGCTCGGCGTCGTCGTCGCCGTCATCGCCTGGTTCGCGCGTCGCTCCCTGAAGCGGGACCCGAGCACGGGGCACGTGCCCGCCGTCGGCGCCGCGTGCGTGGCGGGCGTGCTCGGCCTCGTGGTGGTCATCGCGACGTCCGGCGCGAGCCTGGGCGTGAACCTCGGTGACCTGCTCATGGCCCTCGCGCTGCCGATCGTCGCGGCGTGCGCGCTGATGGTGCCCAAGGCCGTGCGCGAGCACTTCCAGACCGCAGGCATCGGCGGCGAGTCCGAGGTCGACCGCAGCCAGGCCTACGTGTGGTCCCCGCCGCGGCCCAAGGGCGACAAGGCGACGCCGGTGACGCTCCCGGAGGAGCCCGTGCGGAGCGCGCCCGAGCTGCGCCGGCCCGCGGAGCCGCGCCGGGTGACCTCGACGGGCGCGGTGCGGACCGTCGCCGGCGCGGCCGCCGCCCAGCGCGGGGTGGTCCCGGTGCAGGCTGCCGAGCCGGTGTCGGGCGAGGTCCCGCTCGGCGCGATGCGCACGGTCGAGGACATGCCGGCCGCGGGTGCGCCCGCCGGTTCCTCGATGGGCGAGACGGCGACGATGCCCCCGGTCCGCTCGGGTGCGACGCCGGTGGCGTCCGCGCAGCCGACGGCGCGCATCCGGCCGGTGGGGAACGGCCAGCCGGCGTCGGGTGGCCCGGCCGCGGGTGGCGACGGTCAGGAGCAGGTGACGCGTCGGGTGGTCGTCGGACAGGGGCAGGGCGCTCCGGCGTCGGACTACGGCTCCGAGTCGGGACACACCGCCGTGCTGCCGCCCGTGGGCGGCAGGTGGACCGCAGCGGTGGCGCTCGACCCGGCCACGCCGCTGGCGGACCTGGCGAAGATCGTGCAGGAGGCGCCCCACCTGCGCCCTCAGGTCGCGGCGAACCCGTCGACGTACCCGGCGCTGCTCGACTGGCTGGGCGCCCTGGGCGAACCCCAGGTCGACGCGGCGCTCCGCAACCGCCGCTGAGCCTGCCGGTGAGAATTGGTGGTGGCGTCGAGATCTCGACGCCACCACCACCAGATCTCGACGGCGCCACCGGCCGCGGTCCGGATCGTGGGCTCGATTGGCGTTGCGGACCAGGACCGGGAGTACAGTGGCGGCGTGCGCATGACGGTGATCCTTCTCCTTCGCTGCCGCGACGAGGCCTAGACAGGTCGGTCCCTCGTCGCGGAGGCTTGGTGTGCCGGCCAACCTCACCGAGCGAAGGAAAGATCATGGAGAACAGCACCACCGCCACCACCCCCGGCGGAGTTCACGACACAGCCGTGCACGGCGCAGCAGGCGGGATCATCGAGGACAACCCGCAGCAGACGTCGGGCATGCCGATCCAGAAGTACCGGCCGTTCCACGAGCAGATCCGCCTGGATCTCCCCGACCGGACCTGGCCCACCAAGCGCATCGAGCAGGCACCGCGCTGGTGCGCCGTCGACCTGCGCGACGGCAACCAGGCCCTCATCGAGCCGATGAACGCCGAGCGCAAGCTGCGCATGTTCGAGCTCCTGGTATCGATGGGCTACAAGGAGATCGAGGTCGGCTTCCCGTCGGCCAGCCAGACCGACTACGACTTCGTGCGCAAGCTCATCGAGGAGAACCGGATCCCCGACGACGTGGTGATCCAGGTCCTCACCCAGGCCCGCGCCCACCTGATCGAGCGCACGTACGAGTCCCTGACGGGCGCCAAGCAGGCGATCGTGCACCTGTACAACTCGACGTCCGTGCTGCAGCGCGAGGTCGTGTTCCGGTCCGACGAGGACGGCATCGTCGACATCGCGCTGGACGGCGCCAAGCTGTGCCGCAAGCTCGAGGAGACGCTCCCGGGCACGCGGATCTACTACGAGTACTCGCCCGAGTCGTACACGGGCACCGAGCTCGAGTTCGCGGCGCGCATCTGCAACGAGGTCATCGAGGTCTTCGAGCCGACGCCGGAGCGCAAGGTCATCATCAACCTGCCCGCCACCGTCGAGATGGCCACGCCCAACGTCTACGCCGACTCCATCGAGTGGATGAGCCGCCACCTGGCCCACCGCGAGAACGTCATCCTGTCGCTGCACCCGCACAACGACCGGGGCACCGCCGTCGCGGCCGCCGAGCTCGGCTACCTGGCCGGCGCCGACCGCATCGAGGGCTGTCTGTTCGGCAACGGCGAGCGCACCGGCAACGTCGACCTGGTGACCCTCGGCCTGAACCTGTTCTCGCAGGGTATCGACCCGCAGATCGACTTCCACGACATCGACGAGATCCGCCGCACGGTCGAGCACTGCAACCAGATGCCCGTCCACGAGCGCCACCCCTACGTGGGCGACCTGGTGTTCACGGCGTTCTCGGGCTCGCACCAGGACGCCATCAAGAAGGGCTTCGAGCACATGGCGGGGCGTGCGGAAGCGGCCGGCGTCGGCGTCGACGACCTGGACTGGGGCGTGCCGTACCTGCCGATCGACCCGCGCGACGTCGGACGCTCCTACGAGGCGGTCATCCGGGTCAACTCGCAGTCCGGCAAGGGGGGCGTGTCCTACCTGCTCAAGAGCGAGCACAACCTGGACCTGCCCCGCCGCCTGCAGATCGAGTTCTCGCACGCCGTGCAGGAGGTGACCGAGACCCAGGGCACCGAGGTGACGGGCGAGGACATCTGGCGCATCTTCACCGACGAGTACCTGCCGGTCGAGGAGGGGGCGCCGTCGGGCCTCAAGCCGTGGGGGCGGCTGCAGCTGCGCGGCACCCGCGCCGTCTCGGCGGAGGGCGAGCAGGACACCCTCGAGGTGGACGTGCTGGACCGGGGCGTCGAGCACACGCTGACCGGCGTCGGCAACGGGCCGATCGACGCGTTCGTGAACGCGATAGCGCAGGTAGGCGTCGAGGTACGCGTGCTGGACTACGCCGAGCACGCCCTGTCCGAGGGCGGCGACGCCAGCGCGGCGGCCTACGTGGAGTGCGCGGTGGGCGACGACGTCCTGTGGGGCGTCGGCGTGGACCCGTCGATCACGCTGTCCTCGCTCAAGGCGATCGTGTCCGCGGTGAACCGCGCGGAGCGCGCCGCCGGCTGACCGGAGCACCGGCCCGGGTCGGGCCAGGGCCCGAGGTGACCCTACGGATTCGGGGTGGGTTGCGCTGCGTAGACAATGTCAACGCAGCGCAACCCACCCCGAATCCGTAGGGTCACCCATTGCGGTCGGGCGGGTCGTGGTCCCAGGGCCCGCCCCACTTCGACGGTGTGTCAGTCGATCCGGGTGTAGGTGGCCTCGAAGCCGTCGGCCTGCTCCGTGTAGGTCGTGTCGTCGCAGGTGTACTCCAGCGGCTGGGTCCGGCCGTTGGGGTTGTAAGGGCCGCTCTCCTCGCCGACTTCGATGGTGACCGATATATCTCTGAAGTCCGATCCCTCGGTCGTGAGGACGCCGTCGTCACTGGTCGAGACGATGTACGACGCCGTGCCGCGCCAGGTCTGGGTGATCTCCCCGACGGAGGACCCGGCGCGGATGGGCTCGGCGTCGTCGTAGTCGACCAGCTGGGTCCCGTCGGCGCTGAACTCCGTCACTCGTCCGTCGAAGCCGGTGAACTTCACGGTCTCGTCGAGGCTGGAGATGTCCTGCGTCGAGGTCCAGCTGTCCAGCTGCCACGTGCCCACCAGGCACTCGTCGATGACCGCCGCCGGCGAGGCGGACGCGGACGGCGATGCAGAGGCGGACGGAGACGCCGAGGCCGACGGGCCGGCGTCGGCGCCGCCGTCCGGCATGCCCAGCGCGAGCGCCGTGGCGACGCCGCCGACGATCAGGACCCCCGCTGCCGCGACGATCCAGGTGACGGGCCGGGACAGCAGGCTGCGGCGGGGCGCCGCCGGCTCCGGCTCGGGCGTCGGCGGGGTCTCCTGCTTCGCCACCCGTAGCACTGTCTCGTCCCTCAGCGCGGTGACGTCGTCGTCGTCCTCGACGATGGCGACGGGGACGTCGGGCCCCGGGACGATCTTCGTCTTGGCGCTCCGGAACCCGACGGGGACCTCGTTCAGGAAGTCCAGCACCTCCTGCAGGCTCGGCCGGGCCTCGGGATTCTTGGCCAGGCAGGCCTGCACGAGCGGGAGCAGCCAGGCAGGGCACGTGCTGAGGTCCGGTTCCTCGTGGACCACGCGGTAGTACACGACGGTCGTGTCGCCCTCGCCGAACGCACGCTGCCCGGTCGCGGCATAGAGGGCGACGGCGCCGAGCGCCCAGACGTCCGCCGCGGGCGTGGAGATGCTCCCGCGTACCTGCTCGGGCGCCATGAACGCGGGCGTGCCGACCTTCAGGCCGGTGCGGGTCAGCGACGTCGAGTCGAGCGCCTTGGCGATCCCGAAGTCGATGACGAACGGGCCCTCGTGGCCGAGCAGGATGTTGGACGGCTTGAGGTCCCGGTGCACGATGCCTGCCTGGTGCACGGACCGCAGGGCCTCTGCCACGCCGGCCACCATGCGGCGCACGTCGGGCTCGGGCAGCGGACCCTGGGCGCGTACGACGGCGGAGAGGGACGGCCCCTCCACGTACTCGACGGCCAGCCACGGCTGGGCCCCGTCCGGATCGGCATCGATCACCGTGGCGAGGAATCGGCCGCGCACTTTCATCGCCGTGGCGACCTCTGCCCGGAACCGGGTGCGGAACTCCGGGTCCTGAACGTATTCCTGCAGGATTGCCTTGAGGGCAAGCTTCCGGCCGGTGCGGGTTTCTGCGAGGTAGACGACTCCCATGCCGCCGGCCCCGATCCGGCCGAGAAGCTGATAACCACCTAGCTCCTGCGGGTCGGTCGGCTCGAGCGGCTGGATCTGCGGGGCTGCCCCTGGGCCTGGCAAGATCATGGTGGAAAACATACCGGATATCCTTGAATTCACCCGACATATCCGTCATGGTGATTCGCGTTCGCTGGCTAGATACAGGTACAGGGGGAGACATGAAGAGGAAGTTTGTGCGCCGCGCGCTTCCGTCCGCGCTGGTCGCGGGCGGGCTGCTCGTCGCGGGCGCGATGTCGGCGTCGGCGGCCGAGGAGAGCAGCGCATCGAGCACCGAGCAGTCGACCAGCGGTCTGGGCGGCGTCCTCTCGGGCACCGTCGACGCGGTCCTCGGGGACGGCGGCGCTGTCGACAGCACGCTGGACCAGGTGACGGACACCGTCGGGCAGGTCACCAAGAAGGACGGCGCCCTCGATGACACGGTGAAGGGTGTCACGGGCGCCGTCGACTCCGTGGCCGGCAAGGACGGCGCGGTCGACGACGTCGTGCAGGGCGTCACGGGCAGCGGGGCCGACGAGCCGGCCGCGCCCGTCGCCGCCGACCCGGGCCCCGTCGAGGACGTGGTGGGCGGTGTCTCCGGTGTGGTCAACGCGGTGGCCGGCGAGAACGGCGCTGTGGACGACGTCCTGGGCGCGGACGGGCCCGAGCGAGGACTGACCGACAACCTCCCCGCAGAGCTGATCGACGACGTGGGTTCCATCGGCGAGAACGTCGGAAACGGCGATATCCCGGGCACTATCGGCGCGGTCGCCGGCCCGGACGGCGTCGTGGACGACCTGCTCGAGAGCCCGTCGTCCGGCGGCCCCGGCGGCCCCGGTGGCCCGGGTGGCAGCGACCCGGGTGACGGCGGTTCCGGTGACGGTGGCTCGGGCGACGGTGGCTCGGGAGACGGTTCCGACGACGGCACGATCCCGGTGGTCAACCCGGGCGGCGGCTTCGACCTCGGCGGGCTCGTTCCCGTCACGCCGATCGGGGACCTGCCGGGCGCGCTCGCGCAGACCGGCGGCCAGGTCGGTGTAGCGGTGGGAGCCGGACTCGCGCTCACGGCCGCGGGGGCCGCGATGATCCGCGCTCGGCGCAGGATGCTCGAGGTTCAGGGCTGACCTGTCCCGGTGCCCGGGGGCGCGAGCGCGGTCGCCGCGCTAGTCGCCCTCGGGCTCCAGGTGGATCGTCTCCGTCTTGCCCGGCTCCTCGCCCAGGTAGCCTCCGGGCATGGACTGGCTGGTCACCATCAACTTCCACCCGGACCGGCTCGTCGCCGACGGCAGCGAGACCCTGATCGAGCGCCTCGCGCACGACCGGGTCTGGCGGTCCCAGTTCGAGACCGGCACCAGCAACGGCGGCCTCACCGCGCACCGCGGCGGCGACCGGTGGCGCTGGGAGCGGCGCATGTTCGACGGCCGGTACGACGACGCCGAGCCGCACGAGCGCCCGCGCTACGGGGCGCTGAACCACCGGCGCCGGGCAGCGGGCGGCGCCGTCCGGTTCGGGTCCGCCCACCTGCGGCTACGCCCGCACGTCCTGGGGCGCACCACCTTTTGCTACCCGGACTCCGTCTTCGAGCCCGAGCACATCGCGATGGGCGACCCGGCACCGCTGGTCGCCCTGGCCGACGCCGACTCCGCGGCCGGCGTCCACGACCTGCTGGACGACTACGTCGAGGCCCAGGTGCACGGTGTGCTCGACCTGCCCGGCGATGTCGAGGCGCTCGTTCTGGACCCCTGCTACCGCGGCACCGCCGTGGCGGACGCCGCCCGGGGGATCGGTATCGACGTCGAGTGGCACCACGGGTTCCGGCTGCACGTGGACGAGCTGGCCACACGGCCTGAATTCCGCGGGCCGGAGATCGTAGACGTCGCGCGGGCCGTCGCCGTCAGGCACACGACGGACGGGTGGCTGGACGCCCGAGTGGTCGGCGAGGCCGTGCGTGCGGGGGAGCACCACCCGCAGGACCTCAAGAAGGTGTGGCACCACCTGGCGCGGTGGGGGCAGGCGTGACGTCAGGTGCCGGTCGGCGCATGTTCCACAGGGACGGGGAGCCGGGGTACAGCTCGGCGAAGGTGCGGGTGACCTCGAACCCGTGCCGCCGGTAGAACTCGACGTTCCCGGCGGTGCTCGTCTGCAGCGAGACCGGCTGGCAGTCGGCGTCTGCCCGGGCGAGGCCGTCGCGCAGGAGCGCGCTGCCGACGCCGGTGCCCCTGTGGTCGGGATGCACGACGAGTGTCCCGAGGAACCAGCCAGGGTCGTTCGGATACGACTGGGCGAGCGTGGCGTACAGCGCGGACAGCCGGGGCCAGTCGCTCCCGGCACGGCGCACGAGCGACCGGGTGGCGCGAGTCAAGCGCGGATCGACCTCGTGGGTGGGATCGAACGGGTCGTAAGGATCCTCGGAGCCCGCGGTGGTCCAGGTCGCGAGCCCGATGATCCGCTCGTCGTGCATCGCCACCCGAGCGGCCTGCGGCGGCCGCAGGATACGCAGCCCCGTCCGGAGCAGGATCAGGTGCGGCAGGCGACGCTGTCCGGCGTCCGGCACGGTGTACGTCCACAGCGGGTCGTCGGCGAACGCGTCCGCCGCTACCTCGGCGGCCTCCTTGCTCTGCCGCGGCCGGAAGTCGGTGATCCTCACGGCTCGGAGCGTACCGAGCCGACCGACGTGTCGGGGCGTTCGGGCGTCGCCGGTCAGGCGTACAGAGCGCGGTAGTGCCCGGCCAGCGCGGGGTAGTAGTCGTCGAAGCTGATCTCCGCCGGGTCCGCGCCGGTCTCGGCGGCGACGAGCCGGTCGAGGTAGTACTCCCAGCCGGGTCCCACGCTCTCGGCCACGGCTGGGTCGTCCATCGACTGGGCGAAGGTGAGCGTGGTGCCGCCGTCCGCCTCGGCCAGGTCGAGCCGCAGGTGCCAGGTCTCCGGCGCGCTCGGGTCGAACGCCACGTGGGACGTGAGCTCGAGGCGGACCGGGGCGCGGCACGAGTCGATCGCGTACTCGCCCGGCTCCCCGCCCTCACCCTCGTAGAGCATCTGGAAGCGCACCGTCCCCTGTGCCGGGTCGCCCGTCCAGCGTCCGATCCAGCGAGCGAGGCGGTCGGGTTCGGTGATCGCGGCCCAGACGTCCTGGATCGGGGCGCGGAACGTGCGGGTCAGGACGACGTAGGTGCCGTCCTGGCGCTGTTCCTTGCGGCCGGTAGCCTGCGGGTCGGTGCTCATGCTGCCTCCTCGTCGAGGCTTCCAATCTGTCATGACCTGTCCCCGGCCCGCTGGTCGACGTCGACAGGTTCCGCGCCCGCCAGGGTGCGGGACGGCGCACGCGGGTGGCCGGTGGGGCGGGTGAGCAGCACGCCCGCGAGGCTGATCGCGAACCCCGCCACCGTCAGCAGCGGCAGCTCCTGGCCGAACATGGCCCAGTCCCACGCGGCGGAGACCGCCGGGGTGAGGTAGAGCCACGTGCTCACCGCCACCGGCCCCCGGGTGCGCTGCACGTACAGGTACATGCCGTAGCCGCCGAGGAACGCCAGGCCCACCAGCCAGGCGACCGCCAGCCAGAACGTCGGGTCCGCGGGCGGAGCCGTCTGACCGCTCGCGAACGCCAGCATCGCGAAGAACCCGAGCGCGACCACACCCTGCACGGCGAGGGAGTCCAGCACGTCGTGCTTCTCGTCCGCGGGCGGTGGCCACAGGTCGCCCAGCACGGCCGCGGCCGAGAGCGACAGCATGCCCAGCACCGCCCAGAGCGCGCCGTCGGCGCCCGCGCCGCCGGTGAGGGCGTCGGGCCCGACGGCGAGCGCCACACCCGCGAACCCGACGGCGAGGCCGACCGCCTGGCGGCGTCCGCCCCCACGGCCGAACCCGGACATGACGACGGCGACCAGGGCCGGCTGCAGCGAGGCGAGCAGGGCTGCGGTCCCCGCGGGCAGCCCCTCCTCGACGGCGCGGAACACGCCGTACAGGTATCCGGCCTGGCCAAGGGCGCCCAGGACCGCCTCGCGCCGCAGGTAGCGCGGCCCGTACCGGCGGCCGAGCGCGATCACAGCCACGACCATCAGCGGCGCGGCGACGACGTAGCGCCACAGGAGCGTGGTGGAGGCGGGGGCGACCGGCGCGGCGAAAGTGGCGCCCACGAAGCCGGAGCTCCACATGACCACGAGCAGGACTGGGGCGAGGCGCCGGAGGAAGCTCATGCCCGGCAGGCAACCATACAGGTCGGTATACTCGCAGTGCACCCGAGGCTGAGCGCCCGAGACGTAGCGCCGAGAACAGACCCGGACGGAGAGATCCCGATGCCGCGACGCAGCCCCAACCCACACACCCCGGCCGGCGAGAAGGTCCTCGCCACGGCGAGCGAGCTGTTCTACGAGCGCGGCATCCGCGGCGTCGGCGTCGACCTGATCGCCGACCAGGCCGGGGTCACCAAGAAGACCCTCTACGACCGGTTCGGGTCCAAGGACGCGCTCGTGGCGGCCTACCTGACCCGCCGGCATGAGCGCTGGGCGGCGTGGTTCACCGAGCGGCTCGCGGCGCGTGGTGCCGCGGGGTCCGGGCCGGGTGTCGAGCAGGTCGTCGCGGCGCTCGAGATCGCCGAGGAGTGGGCCGACGCCAACGTGCGCGGGTGCGCGTTCGTGAACGCGCACGCCGAGATCGGCGGCACCGAGCACCCGGGCAACGCCGTCGTCCTGGCCGACAAGCGGTACATGCTGGAGGTGTTCCGGCAGCTGCTGCGCGACGCCGGGCACCCGGACCCCGAGGCTGTCGGCGCGCAGATCCACCTGCTCTACGAGGGGGCGATGGTGGCACACACGACCGGCGCGCAGCCGGATGCGTTCGGCACCGCCCGAGCGGCGGCGCGGGCACTGCTGCCGGGCTAGCTCGCAGTGAGCTTGCGGAGCTCGCCGGGTAGATCTGGGTACGGATCGTCGAGTCGTCCACGGTCGCGCTGCACCTGGCTGCGGAGCACATCGATCTCCGGCCCGGCGAGGTAATGGCGGGCGCGGGTCTTTCCGTGCGGCTGCAGCAGCCCGAGCTCAGCGAGCCTGACCAGGTCCCGGCTTGCCGTCCGTTCTTCGAGGCCGGAACGCTTCATGTAACCCGCGCGCGTCACGCGGCTTCCGAGCGTGGCGTCGAACAGAGGATCGGACGCGCGGTCGGGCAGCTTGTGCTGTCTGACGAGATCGTCGAGGCGCAGCCATGTCTCTTCGGCGGTGCGGAAGCGCCTGCGCAGCGTCTGGGCCTGCATGTGGTGTGCGCGCAGGTTGAACTTCACCCACAGGCTCGCGTCGTTCTCGGGGTGCCAGGAGCCTTGGCCCGTGGCTGCGAGCACTCGGTAGTAGTCGTCGGTGTTATTGCCAAGCCACTCCTCGACGCTCGAAAAGGTCGGCTCGAGCACCCGGTCCTGCGCCAGGACCATCGTCTGGAGTGCGCGCGACATCCGCCCGTTCCCGTCGCGGAACGGGTGGATCATCACCAGGTTGAGGTGTGCCATTGCGGCGCGGACCATCGGGTCCAGAAGGGTGGCGTTCTCGGAAGTCCGTGCGGAGTCTCGTCGTACCGACTCGATGAGAGCATCGACGAGCTCGGGGACGAGGTCAGCATCCGGTGCTTCGTAGACGGTCTCGCCGTTGCCGCTGTCTCGGACATAGATCGGCCCGGTCCGGAATTGGCCGGGGCTCTTGTCGAGGTCGTGCTCGAGCAACATGAAGTGGAGCATCCCGAGCATCTGTGAGCTGGGTGTGAAGCCGGTTTGCGAGGCAATGCTCAGGACGTAGGTCATGACGCGGCGGTACCCGAGGATCTCCGCCCAAGTCCGGTCGTCGGCTGTCAGCGGCTCCTCGTCATCGACGGCGGCGACGGCATCCTGGTCGGTGACGTTGTAACCCTCGATCGAGTTGGAGCCCTTGATCGCGCGTGCTTGGGTAGTTCGCCGGAGGTTACCCGTCCAGCGTCGCGGAACGCGGAGCACATCGGCGAGGCTCTCACGCATGGTGCGGATCTCCGCGATGACCTCGGTATCTGTGGCGTCGGGCTCCGGAGTCGTGTAGATCGCTGGTGGCATTGCGTCTCCTTGTGTCACCTTGCCTGAGACAATCAGACATTTTTGGCGAGACTATTCTGACATAGATGTCGGGATGTCGCCAGACTCGGACGGCCGCACCGGAGCCACCGTTGCGCAGCCCGTCGTGACGACGGAAGCGACTCGTCGGCCGCGAACCTCATGTCGGGCTGGTCGGGCTCAAGTGGGTACCTTGGCCTCGTGCACCAGCAGACCATTCTCCAGGCCGGCATCAACGTCCCCGGCGGGGCGGCTTACCTGCCCACCTCGGTCGAGACCGCTTATTGGGGCCGCCTGCCCTGTGCGGCGGACAGCGCGGTGCTGGCGGTGGACCCGGGGCAGGAGGTGGTGGTCGACACCCTGTCCCACGAGGGCATCCTCGAGGACCAGGGTGGCGACCCCCTCGCGTACTTCGCCGAACGCGGCGTCGCCGAGGGCGCCGTCCTGGCCGATGCCGTCGAGCTCACCACCGCCCGCCGCTCCCGCCTGGGTGCCCGCACGCCCGGGCTGCCGGACGTCCCCGGCGCGCACGGGGGCCACGTCGTGACCGGGCCGATCGAGGTCCGCGGCGCGCGGCCGGGTGACCTCCTCGCGATCCGGGTGCTGTCGACGGAGCCCCGGGTGCCGTACGGCGTGATCTCCAACCGGCACGGCCGCGGCGCCCTGCCGGGCGAGTACCCGGCGGGCGACGCGGACGTCGTGAGCGTGTTCGCCGAGGTGGACTCGTGGGCCGCCGGCGCGGGGCGGGGCAGCCTGCCCCTCTTCGAGGGGTCGGACCGGACCGTGGGCTTCGACCTGCACCCGTTCCTCGGCATCATGGGCGTCGCCGCGGCCGGGGACGAGCGGCCGCACTCGGTGCCACCGGGGCCGTTCGGCGGCAACATCGACATCAACCTGCTGGGCGCCGGCGCCACGCTGTACCTGCCGGTGCAGGTCGCGGGGGCGCTCGCCTACGTGGGCGACCCGCACTTCGCGCAGGGTGACGGCGAGGTGGCGCTCACCGCCTTCGAGGCCTCGCTGCGGGTGCGGCTGGGCTTCGACCTGATCCCGGCGTCCGACGCCGTCGCGACGTTCGGGGAGCTGGCCGGGCCGCTCGCCGAGACCACTGAGTTCCTCGTCCCGACCGGGCTGGACCGCGACCTCGACGTCGCCGTGCAGAACTGCGTGCGCGCGGCGATCGCGCTGCTGGGGGTGCGGTACGGGATGTCGCCGGCGCACGCCTACGCGTACCTGTCGGCCGCGACGGACTTCGACATCTCCCAGGTCGTGGACGTGGTCAAGGGCGTGCACGCGAGGATCCGCAAGGCGGACTTCCTGCGGTAGAGGCGGCAGGACAGGACGGTCCGCGGCGACTGCGGTCGGGCGTTGGACCGAATTCATCGACTTCGGTCCGACGTTTGACCGAACTCAGCGACGTCGGGTCCGTTGCCATGAGATCGGTCGATCAACCGACCGATCTCATGGCAACCGACCGATCTCACCTACGCGGGATGGCAACATCACCCTGCCCCGGGGCCTGGCAGCATGTGCCCATGGCTTCCGACCTCAGCGTGTGGCGTGTCCGGCCCGAACCCGGCCCGTTGACGGCCCCGACCGGCTCCGGCGTGCTCGACGGCGAGACCGTCGCGGTCAAGGACCTGTTCGCGATCGCCGGGCAGCGGGTCGGGGCCGGCAACCCGGCGTGGCTCGCGGCGGCGCCCGTCGCGGAGGCGCATGCTGTCGCCGTCGCGCGGCTGCTGGCGGCCGGGGCCGCGCTGGCGGGTATCGCGCAGACCGAGGAGTTCGCGTACTCGCTGACCGGCGCGAACGCTCACTACGGCACACCGCCCAACCCGCGTGCGCCCGGGCGGATCAGCGGCGGTTCGACGTCGGGCCCCGCTACTGCCGTGGCCTCGGGCCAGGCGAGCATCGCGCTCGGGACCGACACCGGCGGGTCGGTGCGTGTGCCCGCCTCCTACCAGGGGTTGTGGGGCATCCGCCCGACGCACGGCGTCGTGCCGGCCGGTGGGCTGCTGCCGCTCGCGCCGTCGTTCGACACGGTCGGCTGGCTCGCCCGCGATGCCGCCACGCTGGCCCGCGTAGGTGATGTCCTGCTGCCGGCCGACGGCGGAACCCTGTCCGGGGAGCTCGTGACGAGCGACGCCCTGCTGGCCCTGGCCGCGCCCGAGGTGCGCGACGCCGTCGGGCAGCTTGCCCGGGGTGCCGGGGCCAAGCGGGTCGACTGGGCGCCCGAGCCCGCCTGGCTCGCGGCGTTCCAGACGCTCCAGGCCGCCGAAGCCTGGGTGGTGCACGGGGCGTGGCTGGCGACGCGAATGGACACGCTCGGGCCCGCGGTGCGCGGGCGGTTCGAGCGGGCGCGCTCGATTGATACGTCTGACGCCGAGGCGGCGCGGGCCGCTGTCGTTCGCGCCAGGGCGGAGATCCGGGATCGCCTCGGGGACCGTGTGCTGGTGCTGCCGTCGGCGGCGACCGTCGCGCCCCGCCCCGAGGAGGCCGAGGCGGCCCGCGAGGCCACGATGCTGCTGACCTGCATAGCGGGGATCGGCGGGCTGCCGGCGGTGTCGGTTCCGGTCGCGACGGCGTCGGGCCTCCCGGCGGGCGCGTGCCTCGTGGGACCGGCGGGCTCGGACCGGGCGCTGCTGCAGCTGGCCGGGGAGTCGGGAACTGGCTTGTGGTGATGTCAAGGTATCGTGACACTGCAGCCATGTCATGATACCTTGACATGGCTGCGGTGTCACGATACCTTGACATGGATGACAACGGACAGGGTGCTCAACGCACGATCGCTGACCCGGCTGGGTGCGGCTGTCAGAAGGCTGCGCCTGGACCGGGGTCTCTCGCAGGCCGAACTGGCCGAGGCTGCAGCCGTTTCTCGCCAGTGGATCATCAACCTTGAACAAGGGCGTACCGAGGGGTTCGAGGTTGGACGTCTGATGCGAGTGCTCGACGAGCTCGACGCGAGCCTCGCTGTCCGTGACGACCGGGAGGAGGCCTGAGATGGTTGCCGTGAAGCAGCTCGCGGTCATCCTCGGCGGTCGCCATGTCGCAGAGCTCACGCGGACGAGGGCTGGCGCGCTACGTCTTACCTACCTCGATGACGCGCGGCGAGTGGGCGCCACCCCCTTGTCTCTGTCCCTACCTCACGACATTGCATCCCACGCAGGGGCTCCCGTCGGGACATTCCTCCGAGGTCTGCTTCCCGAGAGCGACTCCGCTCTGGCCGCCATCGGCCGCCGGTACCGAATCGACACCAGGGACGAGCTTGCCCTGCTCTCGGTCGTCGGCAAGGACTGCGCTGGGGCCGTGCAGTTCTGCGCGGAGGATGAGATCGAGGCCACGATCGGCCGTGAGGGGAGCCTGCAGGAATGCAGTGTCGGTGACATCGAGATCCGGTTGGACGAGATGGACACGGACGAGAATGCCTCCTGGACCATGCCCGGAGAGCACTGGTCGTTGGGTGGCACTCAACAGAAGTTCGCGCTGCGTCGCCAGGATGATCGGTGGTATGTGGCGCAGGGTGCCGAGGCAACGACGCACATCATCAAGCCCGGCATCCGCAAGATGAAGGCACAGGCCCTGGACGAGCACGCCAGCATGCGTACGGCGCGCATCGTGGGCGTTGATGCGGCGCACACCGAGTACACGTCCTTCAGGTCGCAGGATGCGATCGTGGTCAGCCGATTCGATCGTGCTCGTATCGACGGCGACCAGGTGGTCCGTCTGCATCAGGAAGACCTCTGCCAGGCGCTCGGCGACAACGAGAAGTACGAGTCCGAAGGTGGCCCGTCCGCGCTCGACATCATCCGGATGCTGCGGGAGGTGTCCGAGACCGCTGGTGCTGCTCGTCGCAACGTCGAACGGTTCGTTAATGGGCTGATCTACAACACCGTCATCGGGGCTCCGGACGCGCATGCCCGGAACTATGCGGTGCTGCTGGACGGTGATTCAGTGGACCTGGCGCCGATCTACGACGTCGCCTCCGGGTTCGCCTACGACCCGCCGACGGGAGGGCGGCGCGTGGTGTCGATGAGTGTCGGAGGGTCGTTCGAGCTCGACGAGATCGGGCGCGATGCCTGGAGCCGGTTCGCCGACGCCGCCGGTCTCGACGTGGATCACACGGTGGCGCGTGTCGCAGAGCTTGCGACGCTGGTGCCTGACGCGATCGAGAGCGCGCTGGAAGACATCGACGACTACGAGGGGTATGTCGCGACCCTTAGGGAGCGACTCCTGAGCGAGCTGGCCGCCCGTCGACCCCAACTGCCCGCTTCGTAGAGGTTCTACCCGTCGGAAGGATCACCGGTCGCAGGCCGAGTGTCCGGCCCAACTCCGCTGCAGCGCATCCGGGCAAAGTTTTACCCATCTGAAACGCCTGTCTCACCGCGGGGGACAGTTTGAAACTAAGTTTGTCTCCATGGACCTCGCGACGTTCAACTCCTTGCCCGCCGCCGACGCCGCGGAAACAGTCCGCCCGTGCGCCGACATCGGCTCCTGGGTCGACGACGTGGTGGCCGGCCGCCCGTACGCGTGCCGCGACGCTCTGCTGCTGCGGGCGATGCGCGCCGCCGCCGACTGGGACGCGGCTGACGTCGACGCCGCGCTCGCGCAGCATCCGCGGATCGGCGAGCGGGCGTCCGGCGACAGCACGGAGGCGCGCCTGTCCCGCACCGAGCAGCCGACGGCGGCCGAGGCGACGGCCCTCCGGATCGCCGAGGGGAACGTGGCCTACGAGGCCCGGTTCGGCAGGATCTTCCTGGTCCGGGCCGCCGGCCGGACCGCGGAGGAGATCCTCGCGAACCTGACCGAGCGCCTTGCCAACGACCCCGCGACCGAGGCCCTGGTCACCGCCGAGCAGCTGCGCCAGATCGCGCTGCTACGGCTGGAGACGCTCGTCGAGGAGACCATCCCGGACGCCGCCGTCGAGCCTGACACGCAGTCCGCCGAGGTGGCGCCATGAGCACCGCCTCCACCCACGTGCTCGACGCCGCCCGCGGCGTGCCCGCCGCCGGCCTGACGGTCACCCTCGGCACCCGCAAGGCCGTGACCGACGCCGACGGGCGCATCGCCTGGGGCGAGGTCACGCCCGGCCGCCACGTCCTGACCTTCGCCGTCGGCGACTGGTTCGGGGCGCAGGACCGGGAGACGTTCTTCGGGCAGGTGGTGCTCGACGTCGTCCTCGGGCCCGACCACACGCACGTCGCCCTGCTGCTGAGCCCGTTCGCCTACACCACCTACCGGGGGAGCTGAATGTCGATAGTCCTGGGTCCCAACCAGTACGGAAAGGCCGAGGTGCGGCTGGTGCGCGTCGACCGCGACACCGCACGGCACAGCATCACCGACCTGAACGTCACCTCGCAGCTGCGCGGGGACTTCCTGGCCACGCACGAGTCCGGGGACAACGCGGGCGTCATCGCCACCGACACGCAGAAGAACACGGTGAACGCGTTCGCGCGGGACGGCGTCGGCTCGCCGGAGACGTTCCTGGCGCGGCTGGCGCGGCACTTCCTGAAGGAGCCGCAGGTCACCGGCGGGCGCTGGCTCGCTGAGCAGTACGGCTGGGAGCGCATCGCGGCCGGCCCCGCGACGGGCTCAGGGCCCGGCGCCGCCGCCGGCCAGGGCCACGACCACGCCTTCGTGCGCGGTGCGGCCGAGCGGCGCACGGCGCTCGTGCACGCCGACGACTCCGGCCTGACCGTGCTGGCGGGGCTGCGCGACGTCACGGTGCTCAAGTCCACGGGCTCGGAGTTCTCCGGGTTCCCGCGCGACCAGTACACGACGCTGCCCGAGGTGGACGACCGGATCCTCGCGACCGACGTCACCGCCTGGTGGCGCTACGAGCCCTCGTTCGCGGAGGCGGCCGGCCCGGCGGAGTACGACGAGCGGTTCGCGGCGGTGCGCTCCATCCTGCTGAAGACCTTCGCCGAGCTGCACTCCCTGGCCCTGCAGCAGACCGTGTACGCGATGGGCAAGGCCGTGCTGGAGGCGTATCCCGACATCGCCGAGATCCGGCTGTCCTGCCCCAACAACCACCACTTCCTCGTCGACCTGGAGCCGTTCGGCCTGGACAACCCCGGCGAGGTGTTCTTCGCCGCCGACCGGCCCTACGGGCTGATCGAAACCGCGGTCCAGCGGTCCACCAGCGTCGGCGAGCACCCCGTCTGGGCCACGATCGGGGGATTTGTATGAGTCTGGTCCTCGCGTCGGAGCGGGTCCTGATCGAGGGCGAGCTGCGGCCGGCGGTCGTGCGCGTCGAGGGCGACCGGATCGACCAGGTGTGGTGGGGCACGTCCGACCCGGACGCCGTCCTCAAGCCGGCCGGCGACCTGCTGGGCGGCGAGGTGCTGGGCGCGGCCCCCGAGGACGCCCCGGAGATCCTCCGGCTGGGCGACCGGGTGGTGCTGCCCGGCGTCGTCGACACGCACGTGCACGTCAACGAGCCCGGCCGCACCGCGTGGGAGGGGTTCGCCTCCGCGACCCGCGCGGCGGCGCTCGGCGGGGTCACGACGATCGTGGACATGCCGCTCAACTCGCTCCCGCCGACCACCACGGTGGAGGCGCTGGAGACCAAGCGGGCCGAGGCCGAGGCCGTCCGCGCCCGGGGCGAGCTGCACTGCGACGTCGGCTTCTGGGGCGGCGCCGTCCCCGGCAACACCAAGGACCTGGAGCCCCTCTGGGACGCCGGCGTGTTCGGCTTCAAGTGCTTCCTCGCCGACTCGGGCGTGCCCGAGTTCCCGCCGCTCGGGCCGGACGAGCTCCTCGAAGCGATGGACCGGATAGCGCGGTTCAGCGGGCTGATGATCGTCCACGCCGAGGATCCGGCGGCGCTCGCGGCGGCCCCGCACCCGGCCAGCCGGGCGTACGCGGACTTCCTCCTGTCCCGCCCCGACGAGGCCGAGACGACGGCGATCGCCGGGCTGCTCGACGTCGTCCGCGAGACGGGTACGCGCACCCACGTGCTGCACGTCTCCTCGGCGCGGGCGCTCGACCTCCTGGCCGAGGCCAAGGCCGAGGGGCTGCCCGTCACCGCCGAGACCTGCCACCACTACCTGGTCTTCGACGCCGAGCACATCCCCGACGGCGACGCCGCTTTCAAGTGCTGCCCGCCCATCCGTGACCACGGCAACCAGGACGCCCTCTGGGAGGGCCTGCGCGCGGGGATCCTCGACTGCGTGGTGAGCGACCACTCGCCCGCCACGGCCGAGGAGAAGACTCGCGGCGACGGTGACCTGCAGGCCGCCTGGGGTGGCATCTCCGGCCTCCAGGCCGGCTTCGTCACCCTGGCTGACGCCGCCAGACGCCGGGGCGTCCCCCTCGCCGACGTCTCCCGCTGGACCTCGGCGAACACCGCAGCGCTCGTGGGCCTGGACCGGGGGACGCGTCCGAAGGGCGTGATCGCCGAGGGCGCCGCCGCCGACCTGGTCGTCTACGACCCGGAGGCGACCACCACCTTCGACGCCATCAAGATGGCCCACAAGAACAAGATCAGCGCATACGACGGCCTCACGGTCCAGGGCGCCGTCGTCGAGTCCGGGACGTTCGTGCCTTCCGACCCCTCCGACGGGACGAAGACCCAGCACTCGACTGGCCTCGGGACGTTGCTCAGGAGGAGTGCATGATGCAGATCCATCCGCCCGCACGGCTGCTGATGGGGCCCGGGCCCGTCGACGCCGACCCGCGTGTCCTGCGGGCCATGGCTGCGCCGCTGGTGGGCCAGTTCGACCCGTTCATGACCGACACGATGACCGAGGCCATGGCGCTGTGGCGCACGGTCTGGGACACCGCGAACGAGCAGACGTTCCTCGTCGACGGCACCTCGCGGGCCGGCATCGAGGCGGCGCTGGTGTCCCTCCTGGAGCCGGGCGACCGGGTGCTGGTCCCGGTGTTCGGCCGGTTCGGGCACCTGCTCGCGGAGATCGGCGCGCGTGCGGGCGCCGAGGTGCACACGATCGAGACGGAGTGGGGCACGGTCTTCGATCCGGGGCAGATCGAGGACGCCGTGCGTCGCGTCCGGCCGCGCCTGGTCGCCGTCGTGCACGGGGACACGTCCACGACCATGGCCCAGCCGCTCGCCGACCTCGGCCGGATCGCCCACGAGCACGACGCCCTGCTGTACGTCGACGCCACCGCCACGCTCGGCGGCAACCCGTTTCACACCGACGAGTGGGGCATCGACGTGGCGACGGCCGGGCTGCAGAAGTGCCTGGGCGGTCCGTCGGGCAGCGCGCCCGTCACGCTGTCGCCCGCTGCGGCGGCGGCGATCAACCGGCGCAGGCACGTCGAGGCGGGGATCCGCACGGCCGACGACGTCGCGCCGCACGGCGCCCCGATCCAGTCCAACTACCTCGACCTCGCGCAGATCATGGAGTACTGGGGCCCGCGCCGCCTGAACCACCACACCGAGGCCACGTCCATGCTGTACGCGGCGCGCGAGTGCGCCCGCCTCCTGACGGTCGAGGGCATGGCCACGGCCGTGGACCGGCACGTCCAGCACGGCGGGGCGATGCTGGCCGGTGTGCGCGGGCTGGGCCTGGAGGTCTTCGGCGACTTCGGCCACAAGATGCACAACGTGGTCGCCGTGCGCATCCCCGACGGCGTGGACGGCGACGCCGTCCGCGGCGCGCTGCTGGACGACTTCGGCATCGAGATCGGCACCTCCTTCGGCCCGCTGCACGGCGTGGTCTGGCGCATCGGCACCATGGGCTTCAACGCCCGCCGGGACGCCGTGCTCACCACCCTGGCGGGCCTGGAGCACGAGCTGCGCCGGGCCGGGTTCGACGCCCCGCCGGGCGGCGGCGTCGCGGCCGCGCTCGCCGCGTACGACGGCGTGGCTCACGACGGCATGGCGCCCGGCAGCCCGCACGACACCATCCCCGACACCGTCGTCGAGAAGGAGGCACGTCTGTGACCGACATCGGCACCGCCGCCTGGGTCATGGCCCGGTGCGCGGACCTGACGCGCCACTCGTCGCGGCCCGACGCGCTGGAGCGCGTCTACCTGTCGCCCGAGCACTCCGCGGCCAACACCGCGGTCCGGGCCTGGATGCTCGACGCCGGCCTCGACACCGAGACCGACGCCGCAGGCAACATCTGGGGCCGTCGCTCCGCCGACGGCGCCCCCCAGCGGCCGGCCACCCCGGGCGAGCCCACGCTCGTGCTCGGGTCCCACCTGGACACCGTGCCCGACGCCGGGCGGTACGACGGGATGCTGGGCGTGGTGCTCGCGATCGCCGTCGCGCACCGGCTGCGGGAGGTGGCCCTGCCGTTCGCGCTGGAGGTCGTGGGGTTCTCCGACGAGGAGGGCACCCGTTTCGGCAAGGCGCTGCTGGGCAGCTGCGCGGCGTCGGGCCAGTGGGACCCGGCCTGGTGGGACCAGGCCGACGCCGACGGCGTCACCCTGCGTGAGGCGTTCGCGCGGTTCGGGCTGGCCCCGGACCGGGTGGGCGACGCCGCCCGGGACCCCGCCGACCTGGTCGGCTACCTGGAGGCGCACATCGAGCAGGGGCCGGTGCTGGAGGCCCGGAACCTGCCGCTCGGGTACGTCACCACTATCGCCGGGGCGCGGCGGTTCGTGCTCACCGTCACCGGCGAGGCCCGGCACGCGGGCGGCACCCCCTTCGCCCGACGGCGGGACGCGCTCGTCGCCGCATCACACCTCGTCACCCGGATCGAGGAGCTGGCCATCGCTGCCGACTGCCTCGCCACCGTCGGCGACATCCACGTGCAGCCCGGGGCCGTCAACGTGATCCCGGGTCGCGCCGAGCTGACGCTCGACCTGCGCGGCCGGACCGACGCCGGCCGCGACGCGCTGTGGGAGCAGATCGCGGCCGCCGGGCGCGGCATCGCGGCCGAGCGTGGCGTGGCGTTCGAGTTCGCCGAGACCCACCGGGCGCCGTCGACCGCCTGCGCCGACCGGCTGAAGGCCGCCGTGGCGGACGGGATCGGGGAGGCGACCGGTGCGGCGCCCGGCGACGTGCTCGGGCTGTGGAGCCCCGCCGGTCACGACGGCATGGCGATGGATGCCGTGACCGACGTCGGCATGCTGTTCGTACGCTGCCGCGACGGGATCAGCCACCACCCGGACGAGCACGTGGAACCCGAGGACGTGGGCGTGGCTCTCGACGCGTTCACGGCGGCGGTGCTGGCGCTCGCCCGCGAGCATCGGCCGGCCGGGCCGGCGGAGCCTTCCGCGCTGGTCGAGCCGGCGGCGCCGGTCGAGCCTGTCGAGACCCTCGGGGAGGTCCGATGAAGTCGCTCGCGGCCAAGCCGCTCGAGGACCGCATAGCCGCCGGCTACCGCGACCTGTCGCCGCAGGAGCGGCGCGCCGCGGACGCCCTGCTCGACCACCTCGGCGATCTCGGGACCTACCGCGCCACTGAGCTCGCGGCCCTTGCCGGGGTCTCGAAGGCGACGATGAGCCGCCTGTTCCGCAAGCTCGGCTACGAGGACTTCGAGGGGCTGCGCGAGGACCTGCGCACCCAGCGCGGCCGCGGCCTGCCGATCGCGGTGGACCCCTCGCCCGGCCTGCGCGAGCGGCTGGAGCAGGAGGTCAAGAACCTGGAGAAGGTCTACGCGGCGCTCGACGACGCCACGCTCGACCAGATCGCCGACGCGCTCGCGACGGCACGCGACGTGGTGGTCGTCGGACGCCGGGGGTCGCTCGGGCCGGCCACCCAGCTCCGGCGCAACCTGATCCAGGTGCGCGGGCGCGTGCACCTCGCGCCGGGCCCCGGCCAGTCGCTCGCCGACGACCTCGTGGGCCTCGGCCCGGAGGACGTGGTCGTGGTGGTCTCGATCCGTCGGCACGCGTTCAAGGTGGCCGAGATGGTCGAGTCCCTGCTGGCCGACGGCGTCCGCGTGCTCCTGCTCGCCGACTCGAGCCTTCGGCACCTCGCCAGCAGCGTGACCTGGTGGATCGAGTGCCCGATCACCACGGAGGGCGCGTTCGACTCGATGGTGGCCCCGGTCAGCGTGGTGGCCGTGCTGTCGGACCGGGTGCACGAGGTGCTCGACGGCGCCGGCTCGCGCGTCGAGGCGATAGATGCCCGGTATGCGCTGCTGCGCGAGATCGACGAGGGATGAACGGAGCTCCATGGACCTGGACATCAACACCGTGCGGATAGCGCGGACGCGCGACGACTGTGTGCTGCGGCCGGGCGAGGCATTCCTGGGCGGGGGCACGTTCCTGTACTCGGAGCCGGTGCCCGCCGGGGTGACCGGCCTGGTGGACCTCACAGGGATGGGCTGGGAGCCGTGGTCCGTGGACGGGTCCGGGCTGCGGGTCGCCGGGACGTGCACGCTGGAGGAGCTGGTCTCCGGGCCGGGCTCGCTCGGCGGGTCGCCGGGTGCGCCCGGCGCGCAGGGGCCGTACCGCGCGCTCGGGATCGTGCGGGAGTGTGTCTCGGCGCTGACGCTCTCGCCGAAGGTGGCCCGGACGGCGACGGTGGGCGGGAACCTGGCGCTGGGGCTGCCGGCCGGGTCGATGGCCGGGCTGTTCGCGGCGCTGGACGCGGTGGCGGTCGTGTGGACGCCGGTCGGCGGCTCGCGGGAGGTGCCGGTGTCGGCCCTGGTCACGGGCGCGGGCCTCGTGGGCCTGGCCCCGAGCGAGTTGCTCCGGGAAGTACGGGTGCCCGCGGCGGCGCTCGGGCAGCGGACGGCGTTCCGTCGTGCGGCGCTGACCCCGAACGGACGGACGGCGGCCATGGTGACGGGGCGTACGTCGGCGGGCGGCGGTGTGTCGTCGCGGGTGCTGCTGGTGCTGACCGCCTCGGTGCCCGCGCCCGTGGTGGTCGAGGTGGCGCCCGGGGAGCACGGTGAGCTGGACCGGCTGATCGACGGGATCGGCGCCGTCGGAGCGGACGCCGTCGGAGCGGACGCCGGCTGGTTCGAGGACACGCACGGCACCCCCGCGTGGCGCGCAGCGATGACGCGGCGGCTGGCGCACGAGGTGCTGGACGAGCTGGGCGGGGGCGTATGAAGAGCCGGAGCCTCCGGGAGAAACAGGTATCCCTGGGGGTGTGTTGCTGCGAGTAGATGTTGTCTACGCACAGCAACACACTTCGAGCAGGTGGTCTCTCCCCGAGACCTGCCCCTCCCGACCGACCACCCCCAGAACACGTACGCGCAATCTCTCGGGACCACAGCAAGAGGACGGAAGCATGAGGATCGACGGCGCAGATGTCGCGGCAGAGCCCCGCCCGGGCCAGTGCCTGCGCACCTACCTGCGCGAGCAGGGCGCTACCGCCGTGAAGAAGGGCTGCGACGCGGGCGACTGCGGCGCGTGCACGGTGCTGCTCGACGGCGCACCCGTGCAGTCCTGCCTGATCCCCGCGCACCGGGCCGTCGACGCCGAGGTGGTCACGGCGTCGGGCCTGGGCCGGTTCGGCCCGGGCGGCGACCCCGCCGCGGACGCCGACCACCTGCACCCCGTGCAGCAGGCGTTCGTCGAGGCCGCCGGGTTCCAGTGCGGGTTCTGCACGGCGGGCATGGTCTGCACGGTCGCGGGCACGGGCGCGCTGAGCGCGCTCGCGACGGGCGGGCCCGACGGCGGCGGCGCGGCTTCCCACACGCACGGCGTCGCCGAACCGCACGGCGTCGCCGAACCGCACGGCGTCGCCGAACCGCACGGGACTGCCGATCCGCACGGGACTGCCGATCCGCACGGGACTGCCGATCCGCACGGGACTGCCGATCCGCACGGGACTGCCGATCCGCACGGGACTGCCGAACCGCTCGGCACCGCCGAGCAGCTCAAGGGCAACCTCTGCCGCTGTACCGGGTACCGGTCGATCAGGGACGCCTTGGCCGGACGCGTGAACACCGAGGTCGCGGAGCCGGGGGAGGCGTTCGGGCGCGCCGTCGTCGCGCCGGCCGCGGCACGGGTCGTGAGCGGCCGCGAGGCGTACACCCTGGACGAGCCCGAGCCGCCGGGACTGCTGCACGTAGCCGTCCTCGGCAGCCCGCACCCGCACGCCCGGATCACCCGCATCAACACGACGGCGGCCCGCAGCGCGACCGGCGTGCACCTGGTGCTCACCCACCACGACGTCCCCGGCACGCTCTACTCGACCGCCCGGCACGAGAACCGCCTCGACGACCCCGACGACACCCGCATCCTCGACCCCGTCCTGCGGTTCGTCGGCCAGCGGGTGGCCATAGCCGTCGCCGAGACGCCCCGGCAGGCACGCGAGGCGCTCGCCCTGCTGGAGGTCGAGTACGAGACGCTGCCCGCCGTCTTCGACCCGGAGGCAGCCCGGCAGCCGGGCGCGCCCCTGCTCCACCCCGGCAAGACGCCGGCCGAGCACCGCGTCGCTGAGGCGAGCCGGAACGTCGTCGTGCGCATCCACGAGGAGTACGCCGAGCCGGGACAGGACGGCGTCGAGGCGGCCCTAGCGGCGTCGGCCGCCTCCGTGACCGGCACCTGGACCACCGACCGCGTCAACCACGTGGCGCTGGAGACGCACGGCGCGCGGGCGTGGGTCGAGCCGGGGCCCGACGGCGACCCGGGGAGCGACGTCCTGCACGTGCGCACCTCCACCCAGGTGCCGTTCCTCGTGCGCGACGAGCTGGCCCGGCTCCTGGACCTGCCCACCGGCCGGGTCCGCGTGGTCGCCGGGCGCGTCGGCGGCGGGTTCGGCGGCAAGCAGGAGCTGCTCGTGGAGGACGTCGTCGCGCTCGCGACCCTGCGCACCGGCCGGCCCGTGCAGTGGGAGCTCACCCGCGAGCAGCAGTTCACGACGGTGCCGTGCAGGCACCCGATGCGGGTCACGGTCCGCGCAGGGGCCGACGCGAACGGGAGCCTGACGGCGCTCGCCATCGACGTCCTGGCCGACACCGGCGCCTACGGCAACCACGCGCCCGGCGTCCTGTTCCACGGCGTGCACGAGTCCATGGCCGTCTACCGCGCCCCGAACAAGCGCGTCGACGCCGAGTCCGTCTACACGAACAACGTGCCGTCCGGGGCGTTCCGCGGGTACGGGCTGGGGCAGGTGCAGTTCGCCATCGAGGGCGCGATCGACGAGCTGGCCGCGCGGCTCGGCATCGACCCGGTCGAGATGCGGCGGCGGAACGTGATCCGGCCGGGCGACCCGTTCGTCGTCGGGCAACCCGTGGACGGGGACCTGGAGTACGGGTCCTACGGGCTGGACCAGTGCCTCGACCTGGTCGAGGGGGCGCTGGCCTCGGGGCGCGGCGCCGCCGCCCCGTCGGCGGCGGACGGCTGGGTCGAGGGGCGCGGGGTCGCGCTCGCGATGATCGCGACCATCCCGCCGCGCGGGCACTTCACGCACGCCAAGGTCTCGGTGGCCGACGACGGCGACTTCGTGGTCGACGTCGGGACCGCCGAGTTCGGCAACGGCACCACCACTGTGCACGCGCAGATCGCGGCCACGGAGCTCGGGGTGCCGACCGCGCGGGTGCGGGTGCGGCCCTCGGACACGGCGACCGCCGGGTACGACACGGGCGCGTTCGGGTCGGCCGGCTCGGTCGTGGCGGGCCTCGCGGTCGAGCGGGCGGCGGCGGCGCTGCGGGAGAAGCTGGACGGGGCGGGCCAGGCGGACATCGCCGGCCTCTCCGCCGAGGCGACCCACGACGGCTCGCCGCGCTCGGTCGCGTTCAACGTCCACGGGTTCCGGGTGGCGGTGCACCGCGAGACCGGCGAGGTGCGGATCCTGCAGTCGGTGCACGCCGCCGACGCCGGAGTCGTGATCAACCCGGAGCAGCTGCGGGGGCAGATCGACGGCGGGATCGGGCAGGCGCTCGGCTCGGCGCTGACCGAGCGGATGGTGGTGCGCGACGGCGTCGTCGTGACGCGCACGCTGCGGCACTACCGGGTGCCGCAGCTGGCGGACGTCCCGGTCACGGAGGTGCTGTTCGCCGATACCGTCGACCGCCTCGGGCCCCGCGGCGCGAAGTCGATGAGCGAGGCCCCCTACAACCCGGTGGCCCCGGCACTGGCGAACGCGATAGCGGACGCTACGGGAGCGCGTCCGCGAGACCTGCCGATCCAGCGGGACCGGCTGTGGGAGCTGCTGCGCCCCACCGATTCCTGACCTGCGCGGCCGGCACCGGTGGTCGCCCCGTCGAGGGCCGTGTTCACGGACCGCACTGGTCGCAATGGACGTCAGCGGGCGGTTCGTCAGTGACCAGCTCGTCGAGCCAGTCGACGAACCGGACGCCGTTCACCGTGACGTCATAGAACTTGTCCTCGAAGATCTGGTGGTCGGCCCCGGGTGCGGTGTAGCTGTGCAGCGGCACCCCGGCGGCCTCGATCGCCGCCTCGTTGCCGTCGATCTCGGCAAGGAGGTCCGGCGGGTTCCCGTCCATCCACGGGGTCAGCTCCACCGCCGCGCGCGGGTCGTAGGCGAAGTCGAACCGGGCCAGGGTGAGGTCGGGATCGTGCAGACCGGCCTGGGTCCAGAACCGGGGGACGCCCCAGTCGCGGGCGGTGAGCCCGTCGACCGCCCAGTCGGGCGCGGCGTCATAGGCACCCCACGTCTCGTCGAGGATCTTGGCGTTGAAGTCAGAGTCGTCGGGCCAGGCGCCGGACTGGCCCCCGAGCACCGTGACCTCGGCGTCGGGGAGCCGGTCGGCGGCGAGACCGCCGTAGACGGGGGCAGCGACCGATCCCGCCGTCTTGCCGATCACGACTACCTGTTCGGCGTCGGGATACTGCTCGGCGAGGTAGTCGAGCGCCGCCGTGCCGTTGACAAGGCCGCGGTGCTCGACGGTCAGCTCCGACGAGTACTCGTGGGAGGCGTTGCCCAGGTGCGCATCACCCGTGCAGGAGCTCACGTAGACGAACGAGTAGTCGGCGAACGGGTTGTCCGACCGGGTGGTGTCGAACATTCCGCTCCGGTTCTCCGGTTCCGTGCCCTGGATGCTCCAGTCGTAGCCTGATGACTCGTTCTGGCCGTGGTCGCCGGTGAACGCACAGCCCTTCGCGTCCCAGCAGACGTCGCCGCCGTTCATGAAGAACACGACCTTGTTCGGATCGGCCCGCCGTTCCCAGAAGGCGAACTCGCTGCCGTCAGCGCACTGGCAGTCGCCTGCCGGCTCGACCCGGGTCCACTCCAATGCCGTGTGAGCGCTGATCCAGGGTGCGCTGCAGCCGGCCAGCGTGATGGCCAGAGCAGCCAGCAGGAGCGGAGCCTTCATGACGCGGTGGTGGCGAGGCCGGGGGCCGACACCGCGGGAGCTGTTCGTCATGCGGCACAGGCTGCACGGCGCCGGACCGGCCGCGCACCTGCCGGCGGTCATGGTCCGAACCCTTACTTCCGACGGGTATCGGGCGGCGGCGCCGAGGCCTAAGGTGCTGCTGGTATGAAGACTCACGGGGCGGCCCCATGGAGTGCCTTGCGCAGACCGAGCCTCCAGGACGCCGGCCTCGCCGCCCTGCTGCTGGCCGGCACGTGGGCGGGGAAAGGCGCCGCCGCGGCCCCGGTGATCAGCGGCTCGCTCGCCGAAGTGGCCTGGCTGCGGGAGCCGCCGGCCCGGTGGGCCCTGATCGGGGCCTGCATCGCCGCCGTCGCGGTGCGCCGCAGGTGGCCGATCCCGGCGCTCGCGGTGGCGTCGCTCGCCACCCTGGTGCAGATGGCGCTGGCAGCGGTACCCGTGGCCGCCGACCTGGCCGTTCCGATCATCCTCTACACGATCGCTGCTCAGCGGCGGCGCACGGTGTCGCTCGCAGTGCTCGGTGCCGCCCTGGCCGTCGTGACGGCGTGGTCGGTGTACGTGGCGCTCGACGGCAGGACCGACGGCTGGCTGTACACGGGGCCGTTCGGCGTCGGCGGGCAGATGCGCACACCGGACCCCTCTGCTCCGGCGTTCGGGCCGACGGACTGGGGCGGGATCCTCGTCCTCGGCTCCCTGCTGGTCGTCGCCTGGGCGATCGGGTGGGGCGTCCAGAGCCGCCGCGCCTACCTCGGTGAGCGCGCGGCGAGGGCACGAGACCTGGAGCGCGAGCGCGACCAGCAGGCCGCGCTGGCGGTGGCCGCCGAGCGGGCCAGGATCACCCGCGAGCTGCACGACGTGGTGGCACACGGCCTGGCCGTCATCGTGATGCAGGCGCAGGGCGGCGCCGCGGCGTTCGACAAGCGGCCCACCGACACCCTCGCCGCGCTGGACACCATCGTGGCGACCGGCCGCGCCTCGCTCGCCGACATCCGACACGTGCTGTCCGCGCCGGGGCAGATCGACGGTCCCGCGCGGCCGGTGCCAGGCCTGGCACAGCTGCCCCGCCTCGTCGACCAGGTACGGCAGGCAGGGACCCCGGTCGAGCTGCACATCAACGGGTCGCCGCGGCCGCTGCCCACCAGCGTGGGCGTCTCGTCGTACCGGATCGTTCAGGAGGCGCTTACGAACACCATGAAGCATGCAGGGCCGGGAGCTCGCGCCCAGGTGACGGTGGCTTACGGGAGCGACGAGCTGAGGCTCGAAGCCAGCGACGACGGCGCCGGCGAGTCGACCGTCGGCGGGACCGGCAACGGGCTGAGGGGCATGCGGGAACGCGCTGCGCTGCTGGGCGGCGAGGTAACCGCCGGCCCGCGGCCGGAGGGCGGTTATGTCGTGCGGGCCCGCATCCCCCTCGATCGGGGAGAGACCGCATGATCCGTGTGCTCCTGGTCGACGACCAGGCCCTGCTCCGCGCCGGCCTGCGGATGATCCTCGAGAACGCCGAGGACATCGCCGTCGTCGGGGAGGCCGACGACGGCGCGCCGGCCACCGCCCTGGCGGTCGAGACGACGCCCGACGTCATCCTGATGGACATCCGGATGCCCGAGATCGACGGGCTGGAGGCCACCCGCCGCATCCGCGCTCTGCTTCCGGACGGGCCGCGCATCCTGATCCTCACGACCTTCGACCTCGACGAGTACGTGTACTCAGCGCTGCGGGCCGGTGCCAGCGGATTCCTGCTGAAGGAGACGCTCGCCGCCGATCTGCTGTCCGCGATCCGCGTGGTGGCGAGGGGCGACGCCATCGTCGCGCCACCGATCACCCGGCGGCTGATCGAACGCCACATCGGTGCGTCCGGCGACCCGCTGCCCCGCACCGAGGCCGAGCTCCGCGTCCTGACCGAGCGAGAACGCGAGGTGCTCGAGCTGATCGCCCAAGGCCTGTCCAACGCCGAGATCGCCGGCCGGCTCTTCGTCACGGAGGGGACCGTGAAAGGCCACGTCAGCCACATCCTCACCAAGCTCGGCCTCCGGGACCGAGTGCAGGCAGTGATCTTCTCCTACGAGTGCGGCCTGGTCCGCGCCGGCGCCTGACGATCCATCCTGGCGGGCCGTCGCCAACGAGGTCGGCACTTTCCTGGTGGGTCGGCACCTGGCGCCGGTGCCCGGGGCTGCGGCCGATACCGTGACCGGCATGGACACCGCCGCCGTCTACGCCCAGTTCGCCGGGAGCCAGGCGCTCAACGGGGACTCCCCCACGTACCAGGACTGGGCGCTGGGCGTCGCGGCCGACCCTCAGGTGTGCGCCCTGCTCGACACGCTGCCGGCGCCCAAGCGGCAGCCGAACCTGCTGTTCGCGGCGGCGCGGCTGGCGGGGGCGCCGTCGGGCGGCTGGGCCGGGCTGCGGCCCTGGCTGCTTGCCGCTTGGCCCGACGTCGAGCGGGAGATGCGCGCCCGCGCCACCCAGACCAACGAACCCCGGCGCTGCGCGACGCTCCTGCCGACCCTCGCGACGATCGACGGTCCCATCGCGCTGGTCGAGGTGGGCGCCTCGGCGGGGCTGTGCCTGTACCCCGACCGGTACTCGTACGAGTACGCGTCTCCCGACGGCGGCCGCACCAGGCTCGACCCGGCCGACGGCCCGAGCGAGGTGCTGCTGCCCTGCGCCATCGAGGGCCCGGTTCCCACGAGGATGCCTGACGTCGTGTGGCGCGCCGGCATCGACCTCAACCCGCTGGACGTGCGCGACCCGGGCGACCTCGCCTGGCTGGAGGCGCTCGTCTGGCCCGAGCACACCGACCGCGTGGAGACCCTGCGTGCGGCCGCGCGGGTGGTGGCGGCCGAACCGCCGCGCCTGGTCACGGGCGACCTCTTGGCGGGCCTCGCCGACCTGGTCGCCGCCGCGCCGGCCGAGGCCACCGTCGTGGTGCAGAACTCCGCTGTGCTCTACTACCTCACGCCCCCCGAGCTGGCGGCGTTCACGGCCACGATGGGCGACCTGCGGCGGACGCGCGGCGTCGTCTGGCTCAGCAACGAGGGCTGGACAGTCCTGCCCGACGTCGCCGCGCGGCTCCCCGAGGGCCTCTCGCCCCAGTTCATCCTGGCCCGAGATGGCGAGCCGCTAGCCCTCACCGACCCGCACGGCCGCTCACTGCGACTGCTGTAGAACTCAGGCCCGACGTTGCGATCCGGCCAGCGGGCTCGTGCCGAACGTAGGTGTGGTCGCCTTATGAGCCCTCTTGGAGCGACCAAGCCTACGTTCGACGCCGGCGCCATCGGCGGTCCGGTGGCGAAACGGACGTTTCAACCAGGTGACCTGCTGGGAACGCCGTTGAAACGAGGTGGTGCGAGCATCGGAGGATGACCGGCCATTTCGAGACGTCCGACACACCGCCCGGAGCCTCCGTCAGCCCCGAGGACGACGCCTGGCTCGCCCGCGCCGTCGAGATCGCCTCCCAGAACGTGGCCGACGGCGGTGGCCCCTTCGGGGCGGTCGTCGTGCGCGAGGGTGTCGAGGTGGCGGGCGCCGGAAACCGCGTGACCCGGGACCTCGATCCCACGGCGCACGCCGAGGTGGTGGCGATCCGCGCCGCCTGCCAGGCCCTGAACACGTTCTCGCTGGCCGGGGCCACGCTGTATGCCTCGTGCGAGCCGTGCCCGCTGTGCCTGTCGGCGGCGCTGTGGGCCCGCGTGGACCGCGTCGTGTTCGCCGCGGACCGGCACGACGCCGAACGGGCCGGCTTCGACGACCGCGAGTTCTACGAGCTGCTGGAGCGCGACCGGTCGACGTGGCCGAACCCCGTCGTCGAGCACCGGATCGCGCGCGCCGGTGAGCCCTTCGAGGTCTGGCGCAAGCACACCGCACGTATCCCGTACTGACCCGCACACGCCGCGCCCGGCCGAAAAGCCCGGAATCACGCGGGTGTGGCCGGATAACGATCCGGTTGCGTCCGGTACGTTTTACGGCGGTGTAACCGGCCGACGCGGGGCGTGAAACGGCAGGTCCCTAACGTCCTGCGGGATAGAAACGCGGGTTTCGGCTCACCCCACCCAGCACAACAGGAGAATCACTCATGATGCTTTCCCGTCCTGGGCGCGCTCTGCGCCTGACGGCCGTCGCGGCCGCTGCCTCGCTCGCTCTCGCGGCCTGTGGCTCCGGCGACGACGCCCCTGCTGAGGGGGAGGGCCTCGGCGACCTCACGGTCCAGCTGTCCTGGATCAAGAACGCGGAGTTCGCCGGCGAGTTCATGGCAGACAGCAAGGGCTACTACGCGGACGCCGGCTTCGGTGACGTCACGCTCAACGCGGGCCCCGGCGCGACGGAGAACCTGGTCGCCTCCGGCAAGGCCGACTTCGGCCTGACCAACGCCGTCACCGTGGGCCAGGTCGTCGCGAACGAGGACGCGCCCATCAAGATCGTCGGCACCACGTTCCAGAAGAACCCGTTCACGATCCTGTCCCTCAAGGACGGCGCGAACATCGAGACGATCGACGACCTGAAGGGCAAGAAGATCGGCGTGCAGGACGGCGGCAACGGCCTGCTGTTCTCCGCGCTCCTGGCGGCCAACGGCCTCACCGAGGACGACGTCGAGATCGTGCCGGTGCAGTACGACCCGCAGCCGCTGGTCAACGGTGAGGTCGACGGGTTCCTCGCGTACGTGACCAACGAGTCGATCATCGTCGAGGCGCAGGGCGAGGAGGTCACCAACCTCCTGTTCGCCGACAACGGCCTGCCGTTCGTCGCCGAGTCGATCATCGCCACCGACGAGACCATCGCCGAGCGCCCCGAGGCGGTCAAGGCGTTCCTCGAGGCCGAGATCAAGGGCTGGACCGAGGCCTGCACCGACCTGGAGGAGGGCGCACGCCTGGCCGTCGAGGAGTACGGCGCGGACCAGGACCTCGACCTGGACAAGGAGGTCGAGCAGAACACCGTCCAGTGCGAGGAGCTGGTCAACACCGACGAGACCGCGGAGAACGGCCTCTTCACGATCAGCGACGAGCTCCTCGCGCAGAACATGGAGACGTTCGAGGCGGCCGGCATCGACGCCGCCCAGGAGGACGTCTTCGACCTGTCGCTCCTGGAAGAGCTGCTCGCAGAGAAGCCCGAGCTCAAGGGCTGATCGTGACCGACCAGTCCGTCACGGATGTCACCACCGGCGTCGGCCTCGCCCAGGAGGGCGGGGCCGGCACCGGCCTGCACATCGCGAACCTGTCCAAGACGTTCGGCTCGGGCCGCAAGACGGTGACCGCGCTCGACGACGTCACCCTGCACACCGACCAGGGCAGCTTCCTGTCCCTGCTGGGCCCGAGCGGCTGCGGCAAGTCCACGATCCTGCGGATCCTCGCGGGCCTGGAGGCGGCGACGTCGGGCACCGCGAAGGTGGACGGCAAGGACCCGAAGCAGCTGCGCGCGGGCCACGAGCTCGGGATCGCGTTCCAGGACTCCGCCCTGCTGCCGTGGCGCTCGGTCGAGTCCAACCTGCGGCTCCCGTTCGAGGTCTCGGGCGAGCCCGTGGACCGCGACCTGGTGGCGGAGCTCATCCGGCTCGTGGGCCTGAGCGGCTTCGAGAAGGCAAAGCCGAGCCAGCTCTCCGGCGGCATGCGGCAGCGTGTGTCCATCGCGCGCGCCCTGGTGGTCAAGCCGTCGGTGCTGCTGCTCGACGAGCCGTTCGGCGCGCTGGACGACATGACCCGCCAGCGCCTGAACCTGGAGCTGCTGCGGATCTGGACCGAGAAGCCGGCCACCACCCTGATGGTCACGCACGGCATCTCGGAGGCCATCTTCCTCTCGGACCAGGTGGCGGTCATGAGCCCGCGCCCCGGCCGGATCAAGGAGGTCATCGAGGTGGACCTGCCGCGCCCGCGCCTGCCCGAGATGATGCGCAGCCCGGAGTTCCACGCCCTGCACGACCGGGCCTCCGAGCTCCTGTTCGAGGCGGACGGCGCGGCGGGCGGCGCGGCCGACAGTGCAGAGAGCGCAGCCGGCGATGCCTGACCGCGCCCGCACCTGGCTGGGCGGCGCGGCGGGCCTGGCCGGCCTGGTCGCGCTGTGGTGGCTGCTCGCGGTCACCGTCTTCGACGGCTCGTCCATGCCGACGCCGCCCGGCGTGCTGCGCCAGTATGCCGCCGACGGCTGGGCGTTCTACGCGACCAACTTCGGCGGCACCGTCGTCGAGGCGCTGATCGGGTTCGCGTGGGGCAACGGCCTGGCGCTCGTGCTCGCTGCCCTCGTGCTGCTCACGCCGCGGCTCGAACCCGTGATCTCGCAGATCGCGGTCATCAGCTACTGCGTGCCGACCATCGCGATCCTGCCGATCCTGTACATCGTGCTGGGCCCGCCGGACTCGGGCGAGCCGTCGCCCACGGCGGTGGTGCTGGCGGCCCTGTCGGTCTTCTTCACCACCGTCGTCGGGGCCGTGCTCGGCTTCCGGTCCGCGGACCGCGCGGCGCTCGACGTCGTGCGCGTCTACGGCGGCGGCCGCTGGAAGCAGCTCGTCACGGTGCAGCTCGTGTCCGCGCTGCCGGAGATCGTCAGCGCCCTCAAGATCGCGGCCCCGGCCGCGTTCCTCGGCGCGATCCTCGGTGAGTACATCGGCGGGGTGGACCGCGGCGTCGGGCCCGCGCTCATCGCCGCGGGCCAGGGCCTCATGGTCGAGCGGGCCTGGGGCATCATGTTCGCCTGCGCGCTGGTCGCGGGCATCGGGTACGCCGCGTTCGGCCTGCTGGGCCGGGTAGCGGTGCCGTGGTCGACCGGAGGGGGACGAGGATGAGCGAGCTCTCTGGGATCTCGACGGGTCCGGTGCCGACCGGCCCGACGGGCGGCGGCACCGGCCGCGCCCTGGCGACCGGCCTCGGCCGGGCGGTGGGGACCGCCCTGCTCATGCTGGCGATCCTCACGGTGGTGTGGGTCGTCTCGGTGGCGCTGGTCGACAACACGTTCGTCGCGAAGGGTCCCGCGGAGGTCTACGAGTTCCTCTTCGCCGACGACGACGCCGCGCAGACCCGCGCGCAGATCGTCACCGCGCTCGGCGTCACGCTGGGCGACGCCGCCATCGGGTTCGCTGCAGGCATGCTCGCCGCGACGGTCGCGGCGGCCCTGATCGTACTGTCCAAGCCGGTCGAGACCGCCGTCATGCCGGTCGCGCTGATCCTGCGCGCGGTGCCGCTCATCGCGCTCACGCCGATCATCCGGCTGCTGTTCTCCGACGAGCTGGTCCGGGTCGCCGTGGTCTCCGGGATCGTGGTGCTGTTCCCCGCGCTCGTGAACATCGTGCAGGGGCTGCGCTCGGTGTCCGCGCAGATGTCCGACGTCGTGCACGTGTACGGCGGCGGCCCCCTGGCCCTGCTGGTCAAGGTGGCGTTCCCGTCGGCGCTGCCCGCGCTGTTCGCGTCGGTCCGGATCTCCGTGCCGGGCGCCATCACGGGCGCGCTGCTCGCGGAGTGGCTGATCACCGGTCAGGGGATCGGCAGCATGGTGGTCAACGCCGTGGGCCAGTCGGAGAACAACCTGGTCTGGGCGTGCGTGCTGGTGGTGACGCTCGCGTCGCTCGCGCTGTACCTGGTGGCGCAGATCGTCGAGTCCTTCGTCCTGGCGAGGTACGGCCGCCGCTGACCCGGCACGTCGAGAACGGGGCGAGGTACCTGGCGTGCCCAGGACCTGGCCCCGTTCTCGGCCCCGCCGCGCTATGTTCCTGTCGTGCGCCACGATGAACACGACCCCGTTCTCGACGAGCCCAGCGGCGCGCGCGCCGTCGGGATAGTGCTCGCGGCCGGCGCAGGCACCCGGTTCGGGATGCCCAAGGCGCTGGCCCGGGCCGACGGCGGCGTGCCATGGCTCGAGCTCGCCTGCCGGGCGCTGGTCGACGGCGGGTGCGGCGAGGTCGTCGTCGTGCTCGGTGCGCGGGCCGACGAGGCCGAAGGCCTGGCGCCCGCCGGCGCCACCCCCGTGGTCGCGGCCGAGTGGGAGAGCGGGATCGCGGCATCGCTGCGCACCGGCCTCGCGACCGCCGAGGAGACGGGGGCCGACGTCGCCGTCGTCTCCCTCGTGGACCTGCCCGGCCTGCGGGCCGGCGCCGTCCGCCGGGTCCTGGAGTCGTTCCAGGAGCCGGACGCCGCGCGCCTCGCGCTCGCCCGAGCGACCTACCGCGGCAGGCCCGGACACCCCGTGCTGCTGGGCCGCGCGCACTGGAAGCCGCTGGCCGGCGCGGTGCGTGGGGACGAGGGCGCAGGGCAGTACCTGCGCGCCCACGACGCGCTCGCGGTGGACTGCACGGACCTGGGCGGCGGGGACGACATCGACTACTGGGCCTGACCAGCGGGGGCGCGGGCCGGGCCGAGCGGGCCGGGTCGAGGGTAGGGCCAACCCGACCATCTGGTCGGGGTCATCCCTGACCTTTCCCCGGTCCTGCCCGAAACGTGTCGCCGCGACCGGTTCCGCTACGTAGTCTCGGGAGCGTGGAGGCCACCGAGCTCGCCCGCCTGCAGTTCGCGCTGCTGGCCGCAGTGCACTTCGTCTTTGTGCTGCTCACGCTCGGTCTCGGCCCCGTCGTCGCGATCTTCAACACGCGCTGGGTGCGCGCGAAGGACGACCGAGCGCTCGTCTTCGAGAACGCCACCCGCTTCTGGGGCCAGCTCTACCTGGTGAACTACGCGCTCGGCATCGCTGCAGGCATCGTGCTCGAGCTGCAGTTCGGCCTGCACTTCCCGGGCCTGCTCGACGTCGCGGGCGAGGTCTTCGGGGCCCCGCTGGTCGTGGAGACCCTTGCCGCGTTCTTCCTGGAGTCCACCCTGCTGGGCCTGTGGGTGTTCGGCTGGCACCTGTTCCCGCGCGCGCTGCACGCGGGCATCTTCTGGGCCGTGGTCGTCACCGGGTACGTGTCGGCGTTCGCCGTGATGGTGGCCAACGGGTTCCTGCGCAACCCCATGGGGTACGTCCTGGAGGGGCCGCCCGACGCGCAGGTCGCACGCATCACCGACGCCGGCGCGCTGATCACCAACCCCGCCGCGCTGCTGTCCGGCCTGCACGTCGTGGGGGCGTGCCTCGCAGCGGGCGGCTTCGTGCTGGTCGGCGTGAGCGCCTGGCACCTGGCACAGGGCGGCCTCCCCGGGACGGCCCGCGCCGGATGGGGCGGTCGCCGGCCGGCGGACCACGACGAGGACCTGTGGCGCCGCTCCCTCCGCACCGGGGTGGTGACCGGCTCGCTCGGTGTGCTCCTGGCGATCGGGTTCGGGTACTCGCAGTACGCCTACATCCTGCAGGTGGATGCCGGCATGTTCGCCGACGACGCCGACGGGTCCGTCATGGAGACGCTGTCCCTGACGGCCATGGGCTTCATGGAGATCCTCGCCTACCTGATGTTCCTGGGTGCGCTCCCGCTCCTGCTGCTCCTGATCGGCAACGCGGTCTTCCGCATGCCCCGGAGGCTGCGTGTGCTGGTGTACTGGCTGGCCGTGCTGGCCGTCCCGGTGCCGTTCGGCGTCGCGATCCTGGGCTGGCTGTCGCGTGAGCTCGCCCGGCAGCCCTGGGTCATCCAGGGTGTGGTGCGCGTCGACGACGTGACCTCCGACCAGTCCGGCCAGGTCGTGCTGGTCTCGCTCGTGCTGCTCGTCGGGCTCATGGTGACGCTCGCGATCCTCGACTGGTGGGTGCTGGGCCGGCTCGCCCGCGCCGGCACCAACCGCCTGGTGCTCGGGGCGGAGGCGAGCGACGTCCTGCGCGACGACGGCGCCGGCCCCGACGTGCTGGTCCGCTTCGGTGGGCCGGGCTCGGGTGCCTCGGGTGCCCCGGGCGCGGTCGACGTGCAGGACGACGGGCCCGAGCCGGAGGCGGCCCGATGAACGCCGCGGCCTGGGCAGTGCTCCTGACCGTCCTGCTGGTCGGTTGGGTGGTGCTCGACGGCGCCGTCCAGGGCGCGGGCGCCACGCTGCTGCAGGAGCGTGACCCGGACGGGAAGGACCGACGGCGGGAACCGGCGGAGCGCCGCGTGGTGCTGGCCGCCGTCGGGCCGCTGCTGCTGCCCGGGGAGGTGTGGCTCGTGGCGGCGCTCGGGGTGCTGGTCGGCGTGTTCCCGCACGCCGAGGCGGACCTGCTGACCGCCGGGTACCCCGTGGCGGTCACGCTCATCGGGTCGTGGGCGCTGCGCGACGCCGGGATCTGGTTGCGCAGCCGCCGTCCCGGGCGCGTCTGGCGAGACGTGTGGGACGTGGTGCTCGTCGTGGCGAGCATCATGCTCGCCGGAAGCTGGGGCGCGCTGCTCGGCGTGGCCTGGGGGAGCGGTCTGGTCGCGCTGGCCCTCGGCATCGTGGCGGTGGTGGTGACGCGTCTGCACGGGCACGCCGTCGTCGCATGGCGCCTGCGCCGTACGGGAGCGCTGCCCGTCGCCGTCACCTCGGTGATGGTCGCCTCACCCGTGGTGGGGACGGCGATCGCCGCGTGGCCGCGGCTCGTCGACGGCGCGGTCTCCGGCGCGACCATGGCCGCGCTCGGGATCGTCGCGATAGTGGTGCTGCCGCTGGTCCTCGTGCTGCAGGCCGTTGCATGGTGGCTCGTGTCCCGGCCGCTCGGCCGGCGGGACACGCTCTTCTTCTGACGTCGTAACTTAGATCTCGAAACGGACAAACTGCGCCAGCGCACGACGAGATGCCGGTAAAGTCCTACCCACCATGACCATGAAGAACCGCATCGTCTGCGCGCTCCTCGGCGCGCTGGCGTTCGCCACCGCCACCCTGCTCCTGCCGTGGGTCCCGGATGCGCTCGTGGGGCTGCTCGGGACCGGCGGCGTGGTGCTGTTCCTGGCCGCCCTCGTGCTGCCGACGAACACCCGGCAGCCGCCCGTGCACAGCCTGACGATCCTCGACAAGGGCTACCTGACACCCGCGGAGATCCACCAGATCCTCGGCATCTGGCTGCCGACGGGCAGCTCGGCCCTCGATGCCAGGGACGCGCAGTGGACGGTCGCCCGGCACGTCGCCAAGTGGCGCGCGGACCACGTGGTCAACGTCCTGGACTACCACGGCGTCGTCGCCGAGCGCCGGATCGAGCTGCTGTCCGTGATGCAGTGGATCGGCGTGCACCTGTTGCCCGCGTTCATCGGCCTGCTGTTCCTGATCCCCACGCTGGCCCTCACCGGGTTCGACAAGATCGGCAACAACTTTCTGCAGACGCTCCTGCTCTTCGCGATCTGGGGCACCGTCGCCCTGATCGTGCGCGGCATCCTCGAGAAGCACGTGATCCACCGGTTCGTGTGGGAGCCGGAGCTGACGCCGGACGGTACGCGGTTCGTCGAGCGCTGAGGTCTCGACCGGCTCGACCCGCGCCTGTGCCGGAGTGTCGGTGACTGGGGGCAGAATGGCTGTGTGCCCCTGTACCGAGACGACGCGATAGTGCTGCGCACCCACAAGCTGGGCGAGGCGGACCGCATCGTCACGTTCCTGACGCGCGAGCACGGCAAGGTGCGCGGGGTGGGCAAGGGCGTGCGGCGCACGTCGTCCCGGTTCGGGGCGCGGCTGGAGCCGTTCATGGCCGTCGACGTGCAGTTCCACACCGGCCGCAGCCCGCGGCCCGGCATGGGGCTCGACACCGTGACGCAGGTCGAGACCATCGGCGCGTACGCGCGCACCATCTGCGAGGACTACGGCCTGTACACGGCGGGCACCGTGATGCTGGAGGCCGCCGACCGGCTGGTCGCGCAGGAGCACGAGCCCTCGGTGCAGCAGTACTGGCTGCTCGCCGGCGGCCTGCGGGCCCTGTCGGAGCGGCACCACGACGCCGGCCTGGTGCTCGACTCGTACCTGCTGCGCGCCCTCGCGGTTGCGGGCTGGGCGCCGTCGTTCGAGGACTGCGCCCGCTGCGGCGAGCCCGGGCCGCACCACTCGTTCAACGTCGCGCAGGGCGGCGCCGTCTGCCCGCGCTGCCGGCCGCCGGGCTCCACCGCGCCCGCGCCAGAGACCTTCGCCCTGCTGTCCTCGCTGCTCGCGGGCGACTGGGTGACCGCCGACGCGTCCGACGCGCGGCACCGCAAGGAGGCGAGCGGCATCGTCGCCGCCTACGGCCAGTACTACCTGGAGAGAACGTTGCGATCGTTGAAGATGGTGGAGCGCTGATGGCCCGGACCGCGACAAGGCAGCTGGTGGAGCCGTTCCCGCACCCGTCCGGTGAGCGTGCTCCCCGGATCCCCAAGGAGTTCTTGCCGCGCCACGTCGCCGTCGTCATGGACGGCAACGGCCGGTGGGCCAACTCCCGGGGCCTGCCCCGGATCGAGGGGCACCGGGCGGGCGAGCACTCGCTGCTCGACGTCGTCGCCGGGGCCGTCGACGTCGGCGTCGAGTACGTCTCGGCGTACGCGTTCAGCACCGAGAACTGGAAGCGCTCGCCCGAGGAGGTGCGCTTCCTGATGAACTTCACGCAGGACGTGATGCGGCGCCAGTGCGACGTCATGGCGTCGTGGGGCGTGCGGATCCGGTGGGCCGGACGCCGTCCGAAGCTGTGGAAGTCCGTGATCGACGTGCTGCTGGAGGCCGAGGAGCGCACCAAGGACAACGACCGCTGCACCCTGACGATGTGCGTCAACTACGGCAGCCGGGCCGAGCTGGCCGACGCCGCTGCGGCCATGGCGCGCGACGTGGCGGCCGGGAACCTGGACCCGAAGCGGATCAGCGAGAAGACCGTGCAGAAGTACCTCTACCTGCCCGACCTGCCCGACGTCGACCTGTTCCTGCGCTCGTCCGGCGAGCAGCGCACGTCGAACTTCATGCTGTGGCAGGCGGCATACGCCGAGATGGTGTTCCTCGACGAGCCGTGGCCCGACGTCGACCGCCGTCACCTCTGGCACGCCGTCGAGGAGTACGCGAAGCGCGACCGCCGCTACGGCGGAGCCCTCGACACTCCGCAGGCCGGGGCGTAGAGCGGCGGTCCGACCAGCGGACCGCCTCGAGGGTGACAGTACGAGTTCGGGGTCGGTTGCTCTGAGTAGATGATGTCTACTCAGAGCAACCGACCCCGAACTCGTAGGCTTGCCCCGCGGGCGTTACTCGCCCAGCGTCGCCGCCAGGGAGTCGATCAGCTTGGGCATGCCCTCGGGGTACTCCACCGAGAGCGCCGTCGGCGGCGAGACCGCGGAGACCGCGATGGTGCCGACCTGCTGCACCACCATTCCGTCCTTGACGGCGGGCAGGGCCTGCAGCTCCTTCTTGTCCGGCAGCGCCTCGGCCTCCTCCTCGGTGTACGTGTAGGCGACGACGAGGTCCGAGTCGAGCTTGTCGAGCTCCTCGTACGACAGCGTGTAGAAGAACTGGCCGTCGTCCGGCGCGAGCTCCTCGACGGCCGGGGCGGTCTCGAAGCCGAGGCCCTCGAGGAACCCGGCGCGCGGGTCACCGGCCCGGTAGACGTAGACGAGGCCCTCGGCCGCCGAGTCGACGATCGCGGCGACGGTCTTGCCCGCGAACTCGGGGTGCGCCTCGGCCTGCTCGGCCAGGTACGCGTTGATCTCCTCGACCTTGGCCTCGCCCGCGGCGCTGCGGCCCAGGGCGTCGTCCGTGGCGGTGATGATCTCGTCCCACGGCGTCTGCCACGGCGTCTCCGGGTAGGCGACGGTCGGGGCGATCTCGCTGAGCAGGTCGTACTGCTCCTGCGTGATGCCCGAGTAGGTGGCGATGATGACGTCGGGGTCGGCGGCCGCGAACTCCTCGTAGGGCACCGTCGCGCCGGCTTCGGCGTCGGTCAGCACGGTCGGGTGCTCCACGCCTGCCTCGTCGTAGGCCTCCTCGACCCACGGCAGCAGGTTGCCCTCGCCGACCGTCCAGGTCTGCTCGGCGACGGCGACCGGGAAGACTCCCGCCGCGATCGCGGCCTCGGTCGAGCCCCAGCCCCAGGTGGCGACGCGCTCGGGCGCCTCGTCGATGGTGGTCTCGCCGAGGGCGTGCTCGATGGTCAGGGGGAACTCGTCGGTCGCGCCGGAGGCTGCGGCCGACGGCGTCGCGTCGTCGGCGGCCGGGGCTTCGGACGCACAGCCCGCGAGGGCGAGGGCGGACGCGGCGACAAGGCCGACGGCCGCCACGAGGGAACGGCGAGGGCGCACGGTATCTCCCGGGGTTGTTCAGTCGAACGACCGGCGGGCGCCGGTCGAGATGAGGTAACCCTAACTGCATTAGGTCACGACGATGTTGCGGAATTGGCCAGGCTATGAGTGAGGTAAAACACTCGTCAGGCGCCCGAGTGGTACCGGCCAACCGGCACCACGAGCGGCGAGCCGGCGACCGGGTCGGGCACCACCTGGGCCTGCAGCCCGAACGCCTCGTCGACCACCTCGCGCGTGAGCACGTCCGACGGCGCCCCCTCGGCGACGATCCGCCCCGCCGACATCACGACCAGGTGGTCGGCGTACCGGGCGGCGAGGTTGAGCTCGTGCAGCACCATCGCGACGGTGGTCCCGCGGTCCCGGTTCAGCTCCGTGAGCAGGTCCAGCAGGTCGAGCTGGTGGCGCACGTCGAGGAACGTCGTCGGCTCGTCGAGCAGCACTATGTCGGTCTGCTGCGCCAGCACCATGGCGATCCACACGCGCTGGCGCTGCCCGCCCGACAGCTCGGCGACGGGCCGGTCAGCGAGCTCCGCGACGCCGGTGGACTCCAAGGCGGTGGTGACCACTGCGTCGTCGTCGGACGAGTGGCGGCCGAACCAGCCCTGGTGCGGGTACCGGCCGCGGCTGACCAGCTCGGCGACCCGCACGCCGTCCGGCGCGATGGACGACTGCGGCAGCATGCCGACCTTGCGGGCCAGCTCCCTGCGGGGCATCTGGGTGATGTCGGCGCCGTCGAGCGTGACGCGGCCGCCGTCGAGCGGGTGCAGGCGGGCGAGCCCGCGCAGCAGCGTGGACTTGCCGCAGGCGTTCGGCCCGACGACGGCGGTGATCTTGCCGTCGGGCAGCGTCAGGTCGAGGCCCTCGATGACGCGCAGGCCGTCGTAGCCCAGGCTGACGCCCTCGGCGCGGAGGTTGGTCATCGGCTCCTCTTCTCGTTCGTGGCGAGCAGCCACAGCAGGTAGGGGGCGCCCACGAGCCCCGTGACGATGCCGACGGGGGCGGCGACGCCGAGCAGCCCGTGCTGCCCGACGACGTCCGCCACCAGGGTCAGGGCCGCGCCGGTCGCGGCGGACGCGGCGAGGGCCGCGCCGCCGTCGTTCACCAGGCGGCGGGCTATGGCCGGGGCGACCAGGGCGACGAACGCGATCGGGCCCGCCGCGCTGGTGGCGAGCGCGACGAGCGCGACGGCGAGCAGCAGCGAGCCGATCCGGGCGGCGTCCACGTGCACGCCCAGGGCGCGCGCGTTGTCGTCGCCGAGCGCGAGCGGCCCCTGGTTCCGGGAGACGACCGCGACCGCCGCGCAGAGCGCGAGCGTCCCGGCGGCGACGAATGCGAGCTGCTCGCCCCGGATGTCGGACACGGAGCCGACGGTCCAGACGAGGACCGCCGCCGCTTCGTTCTCCTCGACGCGGGCCATGGACCAGGCGACCAGGGACGAGCACAGGTACGCGAACCCGACGCCGACCAGCACGAACCGGATCGAGTGCAGGCCCTTGCGCCACGCCAGCAGCCAGATCGCGAGCGCGACGACGCCGGCGCCCGCGAAGGCCAGGCCGGACAGCGCCACGCCGCTCAGCCCGAGGGCGAGCAGGCCGATCACGGCGCCGAGGCTCGCGCCGCTGGAGATGCCGAGGATGTCGGGGGAGGCGAGCGGGTTGCGCAGGGTCGACTGGAACAGGGCGCCCGCCAGGCCGAACGCGGCGCCGACCACGACTGCCGCCTCGATGCGGGGCAGGCGCAGCAGCTGGATGATGAAGACGTCGCCCTTGTCGCCGATGCCCAGGGCGCCGAGGATTGCCTGGCCCGGGGTCAGGCCGGCCGCGCCGACCAGGAGGGCACCGGTTCCGGCGGCGAGCACCACGACGACCATTCCGGTCACGACGAGGACCTGACGGCGGCGCCGGACGGCGCGCAGGCCCGCTATGGCGGTGACGCTGGTCGTGCTGACGGCGGTCATCAGGCCCCCACCACGTTCCTGCTGCGGGCCACGGCGATCAGCACCGGTGCGCCCAGGAGCGCCGCGACGACGCCCGCCTCGAGCTCCGACCGGGGCAGGATGAGCCGCCCCAGGACGTCGGCCGCGAGCAGCATCACCGGGCCGAGGAGCGCGCCGATCGCCATGATCCAGCGGTAGTCCGTGCCCACGAGGCGGCGGGCCGCGTGCGGTACGACGAGCCCGACCAGCGCGATCGGCCCGGCGAGCGACGTAGCGGTGCCCGCCAGCAGCACTATCGCGATCGCCGCGAGGGTGCGCGTGGTGCTGACCCGCTGGCCCAGCGCGCTGGCGACGTCGTCGCCGAGGGCCAGGATGTTGAGCCGGTTCGCGAGGACGGCGGCGAGGATGATGCCGACCACGATGAACGGCCAGAGCCACGCCACGGTGTCCAGGCTGCGGCCCGTCAGGGAGCCGACCGACCAGAACCGGTACAGGTTGAACGCCTGCTGGTCGCGCAGCAGGACCAGGGTGATGAGCGGCGTGATGAGCGCGGTCACGGCGGCACCGACGAGCGCGAGCCGCACGGGCTGGCCGCGGCCCACGGAGAACACGATCGCTGCCGCCGCAGCGGCGCCCACGAAGGCGAACCATACGTAGCCGATGGGTGAGGTGATACCCAGCAGCCAGACCGCGCAGACCACCGCGAGCGACGCGCCCGAGTTCAGGCCCAGCAGGCCGGGGTCGGCAATCGGGTTGCGCGTGACACCCTGGATCAGGGTGCCCGCGATCCCGAGCGCGACCCCGGCCGCCAGGCCCACGATGGTGCGGGGCAGGCGCTGGTCCAGGACCACGTCGTGGTCCATGAACCCGGCGACCGGCGCCGTCAGGGCCCGCCAGACCTCGGCGGGGGCGATGTCGCGGACGCCGAGCGCGAGGCTCGCGAGGACGACGAGCAGGAGGGCGGCGAGCGCCGTGACCAACGCGAGCGTCCGACGCCGGGCGCGGCGACCTACGGCTTCCGCACCCTCACGGCGTCCCGCGGGCGCAGCCGCAGGTGAGGTAAGCATTGCCTAAGTGTTCCACAATGCGTGGGATGGTCGGTACGCCGGTTGGTGCGGGCCTGTCCGCGCGCGCGCCTGTGCGCGCTGCGGGTCAGGAGTAGGAGTCGCAGCCCCAGCCGTCGTTGTCCGCGTCGAGGCGGTGATAGTCGTTGTTGCCCACCCACACGGTCCGGCCGACGTCGGAGCAGTCGAGGTCGGGGTTGGTGGGCGAGACGGGGCACTGCCAGCGACCGGAGCTGTAGACGCAGACGGCGTCGGCCGCGCTGTCGGGCTGGAGGAAGTCGTTGCCCGCGAACTTCACGGTCCACTTGCCAGAGCGGGTAGCGGTGAACTGGTGGCTGTAGCTGCCGTCGCGGGCCGTTCGGATCGTCGCGACCCTGCGCGGGCCGGCCGTGCCGGAGGGGTCGAAGACCACGGTCAGGACCTTCGTCGTGGGCGTCGCGCGCCACCGCCCGTCCTTCTTGTACTTGAGGGTGCCCGCGACGGTGATCGTGCGGTCCTTGGCGACCGGCTCGGGCCTGGCGTTGGTGGTGACGTTCGTGTCGTAGCGGGCCGCGGCGTTCGCGGGGGCCGACGCCGTGAGGGCGAGAGCGAGCACGCTCACGAGGGCGACGATGGTTCGACGGATCATAGAGTCCAGCCTTTTCGAGGACTCGGGGTGCCCCTGGCTGGGGCACGCTTCGAGTGCCAGAGCCTCTGAGCTGCACAATCTGATCCGATCCGCCCGGTCCTCACCCGGGTGAACATGGGCAGGACACATGCTGCGTGTTGGAGCGGCCAGCAGCTGGACTGCTCGTGGCGAGGCGACCTCGGAGGGAAGTACTACCTCTGCGAGGTGCGTTGCTCACAGTAGACATCGTCTACGCAGAGCAACACATCCCGATTTCGGATGGTCGCCCCGACGGCGTTCGTCCCGCTGATCCGAACGGGAGTTGTCCACAGGCCGGGCCGATCTGCCCGACGTCGTCGCGTCACGCCGGGCAGGATGAGGGCGTGGAAACCGAAGGAATGCAAGTGAACGTCGCCCGTCTCGTTAAGGACGCTCGGTGCGCTGCTGAGCTGACGCAGGCGGGCCTGGCCGCACGGGCCGGTGTCTCGCGGGGTGCCGTCGCGGCCATCGAGACGGGAGCGCGCTCGCCGTCGTGGGAGATGCTGTCGACCATCATGGCCGCCGCGGGCAAACAGATGAAGATCGAGCTGGAGCCGCTCGACGACGACGTTCGCCGTGCCGTCGCCGCCCACACCGGCGACACGAGTGCCGCGGACGGACTGAGCATGACCGTGTCGCTCATGGAAGGGCTGGTGGACCTGGAGTACCGGTTCGAAGGGCTCGCCGCCGCGGCGGTGCTCGGAGCGCCGATCTCCTTGGCCGAGCCCATCGAGCTGGCACTGCCCGACGGTCCCGAGGCCGTGTCCTGGCTCGCCGGCCTTGTCCGCACCGGAGCAGCCGCGGTGACGCCGAGGGGGCGGGCATATCCGATGGAGGGTGTCACCTCGGCCGAAGGCGTTGCGCGACTCGTCGAGCTCGGCGAGGACGGACGCTTCTCGCTCGAGTTCTGGCTCCGTACCTTCAGCGTGCGGTTCGTGCCGGCGGAGGATGCCAGGCGTGCGGTCCTCGTCGTCGGTGAGCACGCGCCGCTTCGTGTCCAGCCGCTCCACGAGATCGACACCACGGACAGGCATGCCGCGCGCGTCCTGCGGCTGCTGCGGGAGCAGGCGCAGGACGCGCGCGGCTGAAGGCGGTCGAGCGCCTGTCGAGGCCCGACCCCGGCGAGACCCTCAGGCCCCGAAGAGGTGGCCGGCCAGGTAGCTGACGACCTTGTCCAGCGCCACGCGCTCCTGCTGCATGGTGTCGCGGTGCCGGATGGTGACGGCCTGGTCGTCGAGGGTGTCGAAGTCGACGGTGATGCAGAACGGCGTGCCGATCTCGTCCTGCCGGCGGTAGCGCTTGCCGATGGCCTGCGTCACGTCGTAGTCGACGTTCCAGTACTTGCGGAGCTCGGCCGCCAGCTTCTCCGACGTCGGGAGCAGGTCCGCCGTCTTGGACAGCGGCAGCACCGCGGCCTTGACCGGGGCCAGCCGCGGGTCGAGGCGCAGCACGGTGCGCTTGTCGACGCCGCCCTTGGTGTTCGGCGCCTCGTCCTCGGCGTACGCCTCGACGAGGAACGCCATGAGCGACCGGGTCAGGCCCGCGGCGGGCTCGATGACGTACGGGAAGTACTTCTCGTTCGTCACCGGGTCCCGGTACTCCAGGTCCTTGCCCGAGCTCTCCGTGTGGGTCTTCAGGTCGAAGTCCGTCCGGTTGGCGATGCCCTCGAGCTCACCCCACTCGCTGCCCTGGAAGCCGAAGCGGTACTCGATGTCCACGGTGCGGGTCGAGTAGTGCGACAGCTTGTCCTTGGGGTGCTCGTAGTGGCGCAGGTTGTCGGCCGAGATGCCGAGGTCCGTGTACCAGTTCGTGCGGTAGTCGATCCAGTACTGGTGCCATTCCTCGTCCTCGCCCGGCTTGACGAAGAACTCCATCTCCATCTGCTCGAACTCGCGCGTGCGGAAGATGAAGTTGCCCGGCGTGATCTCGTTGCGGAACGACTTGCCGATCTGGCCGATGCCGAACGGCGGCTTCTTGCGGGCCGCGGCCGCGACGTTCGCGAAGTTCACGAAGATGCCCTGCGCCGTCTCGGGACGCAGGTAGTGCAGGCCGGACTCGTCCTCGACCGGGCCGAGGTACGTCTTCAGCATCATGTTGAAGTCGCGGGGCTCGGTCCACTGGCCGCGGGTGCCGCAGTTGACGCAGACCAGGTCGGTCAGCGGCACGGCGTCGGGGTCGTCGAGGCCCTTCTTCTCCGCGTGCGCCTCCTGCATCTGGTCCACGCGGTAGCGCTTGTGGCACGAGAGGCACTCGGTGAGCGGGTCGGTGAACACGCCGACGTGGCCGGAGGCGACCCATACCTGGCGCGGCAGGATGACCGACGAGTCGAGGCCGACGATGTCGTCCCGGCTCGTGACCATCGCACGCCACCACTGCCGCTTGATGTTCTCCTTGAGCTCCACACCGAGAGGGCCGTAGTCCCACGCAGAACGCGTTCCGCCGTAGATCTCGCCCGACGGGAAGACGAAACCTCGTCGCTTCGCGAGCGAGACGACGGCGTCGAGCTTGGCGGTCTGCGCAGAGCGCACTGACTTGTCGGACACGAGGGTCTCTCCAGGGGAACAGGCGGAAACAATGTCCGCCCAGCCTACCGTCCGGGCAGGTTGCGGCCCGCGCGAATAAGCCGGTGACGCACCTCTCGTGCCCCGATCTTTGACAACGGTTCTCAACAAGCGTGAGAATCGTTCTCATGACTTCGCCTCGTGCCTCCGGCGCCGCCCTGACCAGCCTCGTCCTCGCCGCAACGGCGACCCTCGCGGGCTGCTCGGCTCAGGGGCCGGGCGGCACTGCCGAAGCGTCCGACGGCGTCACCGTGCTCGCGTCGTTCTACCCGCTCCAGTACGTGGCGCAGCAGATCGGCGGCGACCTGGTCACGGTCGAGAACCTCACTCCGCCGGCCGCCGAGCCGCACGACCTCGAGCTCTCCCCGGCGCAGGTCCGCGAGATCGGCACCGCCGACCTGGTGGTCTACCTGTCGGGCTTCCAGAACGCCGTCGACGAGGGCGTCGAGTCCCGCGCCCCCGAGCACGTGGTCGACGCCGCGGACGCCGCCGGGCTCGTGGAGCATGCGGAGGAGACCGAGGAGGAGCACGCCGAGGAAGGCGACGACCACGGCGCCACCGACCCGCACTTCTGGCTGGACCCGAGCCGGCTCGCCGCCGTCGGGCAGGCCGTGGCGGACGAGCTGACCGCGGTGGACCCGGAGCACGCGGACGAGTACGCGGCGGGCGCCCTGCGCCTGGGCCAGCGCCTCGACGAGCTGGACCAGGAGTTCGCGGACGGTCTCGCCGCCTGCCAGGGCGCGACCCTGGTGACGAGCCACGCGGCCTTCGGCTACCTCGCCGACCGGTACGCCCTGGAGCAGGTGGGCATCTCCGAGCTCGACCCCGAGGTCGAGCCCTCCCCGGCCCGCCTGCGCGAGATCGGCGACCTGGTGGCGGAGCGCGGCATCACCACCCTGTTCTCGGAGACCCTCGTGAGCCCCAAGGTCACCGAGACCCTCGCCTCCGACCTGGGCGTCGACACCGCGGTGCTCGACCCGCTGGAGGGGCTGTCCGAGGAGGCGACGGCCGCCGGCGACGACTACGTCACGGTGATGCAGGCCAACCTGGCCGCGCTGGAGAAGGGCCTGGTCTGCGAATGACGGACACTGAAATGACGGACACTGAGCAGGTGACCGAGACGAGCGAACCCGTCATCGAGGCCCGCGGCCTGCACTTCCGTGCTGGCGCGAGCCACATCCTGCGCGGCATCGACCTGATCGTCGAGCAGGGTGAGGTCGTCGCGCTGCTCGGCGCGAACGGCTCCGGCAAGTCCACCCTCGTGCGGTCCCTGGTCGGTATCAACACGCCGTCCGAGGGGACGGTGCGCCTGCTCGGCGAACCCCTCCGGGCCGGGCGGCGCGGCGCCACCGTCGACTGGGGCCGCATCGGCTACGTGCCCCAGCGCGCGGGCGCGGGCGGCGGCATCCCGTCGACCGCGCAGGAGGTCGTCGCCTCCGGCCTGCTGCACGGACGCCGCCTGCGGCTGCCGCGCGGCTGGCGCGACCAGGTCGAGGCGGCCCTCGAGCAGGTGGGCCTCGCCGACCGCGTGCACGATCCGGTGCACCTCCTGTCGGGCGGGCAGCAGCAGCGCGTGCTCATCGCGCGCGCCCTGGTCCGCGAGCCGGACCTTCTCGTCCTGGACGAGCCCGTCGCGGGCGTGGACGTCGCCAGCCAGGAGGCGTTCGCCACCACCATGAGGCGGCTGGTCGACGGCGGCCTGACGGTGCTCGTCGTGCTGCACGAGCTCGGCGAGCTCGCCCCGCTCGTCTCGCGCGCCGTCGTGCTGCGGCACGGCAAGGTGGTGCACGACGGCGCCCCGCCGCCGGCCCGGCACGACCACGACCGTGCGGGACACCAGCACCAGCACCCGCACACCGGCGACAACGGCAATCGCGTGCTGCTGGACACCGCCGAGTCCAGGGCCCTCGACCTGGAGGTGCGCCCATGATCATGCTCATGCTCATGCTGACCGACCCGTTCATGCAGCGCGCCCTCCTGGCCGCGCTCCTCGTGGGCGTGACCGCGCCCGTCGTCGGCACCTACCTGGTGCAGCGCAAGCTCTCCCTGCTCGGCGACGGCATCGGGCACGTCGCCCTGACCGGCGTGGCGCTGGGCTGGCTCGTCGGCGCGGGCATGGGGCTGACGCCGAACGACGCCCTCGCCGTCCCCGGCGCCGTGGTCGCCGCGGTGGTCGGCTCCGTCCTCATCGAGGTGGTCCGACGCCGCGGCCGCACCTCCGGCGACCTCGCGCTCGCCATCATGTTCTACGGCGGCATCGCGGGCGGCGTCCTGCTCATCGGGATCGCCGGCGGCTCCTCCGGGAACCTCATGCAGTACCTGTTCGGCTCGATCTCCACCGTGTCCGACGCCGACCTCTGGCTCACCGTCGTGCTCTCCGTAGTGGTCCTGGCCATCGGCGTCGGCCTGCGGCACGCGCTGTTCTCCGTGAGCCACGACGAGGAGTTCGCCATCGCCTCCGGCCTGCCGGTCTGGGCGCTGAACGTCGTCGTCGCCGTCGTGTCGGCCCTCACCGTCACCGTCGCCATGCGGGTTGTCGGTCTCCTGCTGGTCAGCGCGCTCATGATCGTGCCCGTCGCGATCGCCCAGCAGGTCACGCACGCCTTCGGGCGCACCATGCTCACCGCGTGCGTCGTCGGCGTCGTGGTCTGCCTCTCCGGCCTGACCATCACCTACTGGTACAACGTCTCGCCCGGCGCCACTATCGTGGTGCTCGCCATCGCGGTGTACGCGGTGGTCTCCCTGCTGGCGCCCCTCCTGACCCGACGGCGCCCCGCGTACGACCCGCATCCCGACCTGCCCGACGACGTCGACCTGCCCGCCGACGCCGCCGAACGCGCGGTCGCCGCCGCAAAGGAGTGCCGCTGATGGCCGCACGCATGACCCGCCAGCGGACCGCCGTCGTCGAGGCGCTGGACGAGCTCGCCGACTTCCGCTCCGCCCAGCAACTGCACGAGACCCTGCGCGCCCGCGGCGAGTCCGTGGGCCTCGCCACCGTCTACCGGGCGCTGCAGGCGCTCGCGGAGGCGAGCGAGGTGGACGTGCTGCGCGCCGAGGACGGCGAGAGCCTGTACCGCCGGTGCGCGCGCCGCGAGCACCATCACCACCTGGTCTGCCGGGCCTGCGGCCGGACCGTCGAGATCGACGGCCCCACGGTCGAGGCCTGGGCCTCCAAGGTCGCCGCCGCCCAGGGCTTCGACGACATCGAGCACACGGTCGAGCTGTGGGGCACCTGCGCGGACTGCCGCGCATCGTCCGCGCGGTGAGTCGGCGGTGGGTCCCGGCCGCCGTCGGCGGTGCGGCCGAACGGCTGGGGTAGAGATCACGTCCCCGAGATGTGTTGCGGCGAGTAGACAATGTCTACGCAGCGCAACACACCCCGATCGGTAACTGTTTCCCTGGAGATCGAGCGATTCTGCAGGAACAATTCCGGTGCGGGCCAATCGCGGCCGTAGCCCGTGGCAGGATGCGTGCATGACCTCAGCACGGCACCCCGCGGACCGTCGGGGACCACTGCCCGCGCGCGCTGAGGTGGTGGTGGTCGGCGGCGGCGCACTGGGCGCGTCGGTGGCGTTCCACCTCGCCGAGGACGGCGTGGACGTGCTGCTCCTGGAGGCCGACGAGCTCGCCTCCGGCAGCTCGGGCAAGCCCATCGGGGGAGTGCGCGCGCAGTTCTCCGACCCCGCGAACGTCGACCTCGGCAACCGCAGCCTGGAGCTCTACGAGGACTTCGCGAACCGCCCTGGCGCGGACATCGGGCTGCAGCAGCCGGGCTACCTGTTCCTCCTGCCGGGTGCCGACGACGTCGCGCTGTTCGAGGAGTCGGTGGCCATGCAGAACGAGCGCGGCGTCGCCAGCCGCATGCTCGGCCACGACGCCGTCCGCCGGCTCAACCCGTACGTCGACGCCGACCGGTACGCCGGGGCCGCCTACGCCGCGCGCGACGGGTTCGCCCACCCGAAGGCCGTCGTCGAGGGTTATGCCGCCGGCGCGGAGTGGCACGGCGCGACGATCCGCACGCACGTCACGGTCACCGACGTCGAGGCGAGGGGCGACGACGTCGTCGCCGTCTGGACGAACCACGGCCGGGTGCGCACCGACGCCGTCGTGCTGTGCGCCGGGGCGTGGACCCGGGACGTGGCGGCCAAGGCCGGGCTCGACCTGCCCGTCGACCCGTACCGGCGGCAGATCGGGTTCACCCCGCGGCTGGAGACGGCGCCGCCGCGGATCCCGTTCACCATCGACTACGGCAGCACGTTCTACTTCCACAACGCCGAGCCCGGCTGCCTGCTGCTCGGCATCGCCGACCCCGCGACCCCCGTCGCGTTCGAGCGCACCTACGACCCGGGCTGGCTGCCGCTGCTGCGCGGGGCGATCGGGGCGTGCGCGCCCGAGCTGGTCGACGTGCCCGTGACGCGCGGCTGGGCCGGGCTCTACGAGATGACGCCCGACCACAACGCCCTCATCGGCGAGGCCACCGGGGTGCCCGGCCGCGTGCTGTACGCCGCCGGCTTCTCCGGTCACGGGTTCCTGCAGGCCCCCGCCGTCGGCGAGGCGGTGCGCGACCTGTATGCCGGCCGCACGCCCCGCACCGACGTGTCCGGGTTCAGCGCGGACCGGTTCGCCACTGCCGGCCCCACCCTGCCCATCACTGGCCAGACCACCACGAGCCCAGGGCGACGAGGCCCTGAGGCGAACATCATCTGAGGACAGGAGAGACCGATGTCCGCACCCACGTTCCTCGAGCCCTGGCAGCTGAGGGCCGCGTTCGCGCGCAGCCTCTCGGACATGTACGGCAAGGAGGTGCCCGCCTACACGACGCTGCTGGACGTGTCGCACGACGTCAACGCCGACTTCGTGACCCAGCACGGAGCGGACGCCGAACGGCTCGGCTCCATCGCGCGCGTCACCGCGGAGCGGCACGGCGCCATCCGCGTGGGCACGCCCACCGAGATGGCGCAGGTCGCCCGCATCTTCGGCGCGATGGGCATGCGCCCGGTCGGGTTCTACGACCTGCGCGACGCATCGTCCAGCTCCGTCCCCGTGATCTCGACGGCGTTCCGCCCGATCGAGCGGGACGAGCTGGCCCGTAACCCGTTCCGGGTCTTCACGTCGATGCTCGTCACCGCCGACCGCCGGTTCTTCACCGCGGACCTGGAGCAGCGCCTGGAGAGCTTCCTCGGCGCCCGCGCGCTGTTCGGCCCGGACCTGCTCGCCCTTGCCGACCGCGCGGAGGCCGAGGGCGGCCTGCCCGAGGACCAGGCCGCGGAGTTCCTGCTCCTGGCGACCGAGGCGTTCGAGCTGTCCCGCGAGCCCGTGGACCAGGCCTGGTACCGCGAGCTGGAGGCGGTCAGCGCAGTCGCGGCCGACATCGGCGGCATCGCCTCCACGCACATCAACCACCTCACGCCCCGCGTGCTCGACATCGACGACCTGTACGCCCGCATGGAGGCGCGCGGCATCACGATGATCGACGCGATCCAGGGCCCGCCGCGCTGGGAGGGCCCCGACGTCCTGCTGCGCCAGACGTCGTTCCGCGCGCTCGCCGAGCCGCGCACCTTCCGCACGGCCGACGGGGAGATCATCAGCGACTCCCTGCGCGTGCGGTTCGGCGAGGTCGAGGCGCGCGGCATCGCGCTGACCCGCACCGGCCGTGCCGCGTACGACGCGGCGGTGATCGAGATCGACGAGGCCGCCGCCGCGGCCCGCGCCGCCGACCCCGGCTTCACCGAGGCGCAGCGCCAGCAGCTCGCCCGCGCCGTCTGGCAGAAGACCTTCCCCACTACCGAGGCGGCGCTCGCCGACCAGGGGCTGGGCTGGTTCACCTACGAGCTGGCGGCCGAGCCGGGCGGCGCGCCCTTCGTCCGCCGGGAGCCCGTCGTCTACGAGGACTTCCTGCCGCGTTCGGCGGCCGGGATCTTCCAGTCGAACCTCACCTCGGACGGCGCCAAGGATGCCAGCCAGGAGGGCACGGACCGGGACGCCGACTGGATGGCGGGCGCGCTCGGCCGGGAGCTGAACGATCCCTTCGACCTGTACGCCGACCAGGTGGCCAGGTCGCTCGCCGGCGCCGCCGAGACCCTCGGCGTCGACCCGGCCACCCTCACCACACCAAACCGCACAACGGGAGCACCGCGATGACCAGCACCACCACCCACAGCCCGCTGACGACCGAGCTGCGCGACGTCGCCCTCGCCGCCCTGGAGCGCCTGGGCGCCACGGTGCCCACCGGGACGGGCCTGCCCGTCGTGTCGCCCCTGTCCGGGCAGCCGCTGCTGGAGCTCCGGCGAGACGGTGCGGCGGAGGCGGCAGCGATCGTCGGGCAGGCCACCGAGGCCTTCACGACGTGGCGCTCGGTACCCGCCCCCGTGCGCGGCCAGGTCATCAAGCGCCTGGGCGAGCTGCTTACCGAGCACAAGGCCGACCTGGCAGAGCTCGTCACCATCGAGGCGGGCAAGATCACGAGCGAGGCCCTGGGTGAGGTCCAGGAGATGATCGACATCTGCGACTACGCCGTCGGGCTGTCGCGGCAGGTCGGTGGCCGCACCATGCCGTCCGAGCGCCCGGGCCACCGGCTCATGGAGACGTGGCACCCGATGGGCGTCGTGGGCGTGATCAGCGCGTTCAACTTCCCGGTAGCGGTGTGGTCCTGGAACACGGCGGTGGCGCTGGTCTGCGGCGACACCGTGGTGTGGAAGCCGAGCGAGAAGACGCTGCTGTCCGCCGTCGGCGCCTCGGCGCTGCTCGACCGGGCGCTGGCCGAGGCCGGGTTCCCGGCGGGCGTCTCGCAGCTGCTCCTCGGGGACCGCGAGGCCGGCGAGGCCCTCGTTGCCGACCCGCGGGTGGCGCTCGTCTCCGCGACCGGCTCGGAGCGGATGGGCCAGCAGGTCGCGCCCGTCGTCGCGGGCCGCGGCGGCCGGTACCTGCTGGAGCTGGGCGGCAACAACGGTGCGATCGTCGCGCCGTCGGCGGACCTCGACCTCGCGGTGCGCGGCGCCGTGTTCGCGGCCGCCGGTACGGCGGGGCAGCGCTGCACCTCGCTGCGTCGCCTGATCGTGCACGAGTCGGTGGCGGACGAGGTCGTCGCGCGGCTCGCCAAGGTCTACGGCGGCCTGCCGGTCGGCGACCCGCGTGCCGAGGGCACCCTGGTCGGCCCGCTGGTCGACGCGGGCGCGCGCGACCGCATGCTCGCCGCGATCGACGAGGCGGTGGCCGCGGGCGGCAGGCTCGTGGTGGGCGGCACCGCGGTGACCGTGCCCGGCGCCGAGGACGCGGCGTACGTGCACCCCGCGATCGTGCGGATGACGAGGCAGGCCGACGTCGTCAAGCGCGAGACGTTCGCCCCGATCCTGTACGTGCTGACCTACTCGGAGCTGTCCGAGGCGATCGCCCTGCACAACGACGTGCCCCAGGGCCTGTCGTCGGCGATCTTCACGCTGGACGTGCGCGAGGCCGAGACGTTCATGTCCGAGGTGGGCTCGGACTGCGGCATCGTGAACGTCAACATCGGCACGTCCGGTGCGGAGATCGGCGGCGCGTTCGGCGGCGAGAAGTCGACGGGCGGCGGGCGCGAGTCCGGCTCGGACGCCTGGAAGCAGTACATGCGCCGCGCCACGAACACGGTGAACTACTCGACGGAGCTCCCGCTGGCGCAGGGCGTCAACTTCGGCTGATCCGCGCCGCGACGACGTGCGCGGCCCGGCTCCACGCGTCACGATGCGTGGAGCCGGGCCGCGCTGCTACGGCGTCGGCGGACGGCGTCGGCGGACGGCGTCCGGCGGGTGCGCCGTCACCGTCATCCTGCCCGCCGGGCGGTCAGGGTCGCGACAGAGCCGCCGGGACCGCCAGGATGGAGCCGGTCGCGGTGGTCGGGACGTCGGTGCTCGGGGCATAGTTGTTCACGTCGCTGACGGAGACCCCTACCCGCTCCGCGACCTCTTCGAGCGAGAGGTTCTGCTCCCACCGGAGCACGCGGATCTGGCTGATCTGGTGGGTGGTGAGCGACGGCGCCGGGCTCGTGACCACGGGTGTCGGCACGCTGTCGGAGAGCTTCTCCCAGTCCGCTGCCGGCTTCACGGGCGCGTACTTGCGTTCCAGCTGCACGCGCTCGGTTTCTCCGGTCAGGGCGGGCTCGGACCAGACCTGCTCGGGCGCGGCGGCCGGCTCGGGTCTGCCGGGCAGAGCAGGCTCGTCGTGCGCGGACCGGTCGTGTTCGCCCCCGTCGGTCACGGCCAGGCCGAGCTGAACGCCGGAGGGAAGGACGAGCTCGGGCAGGTTCACGCGGGTCAGCGCGCGGTCGGCCGCGGTTCGCTCGAGCTCGGTCTGATCCGGCATCCACTCGCCGGCCAGCGCGGCGGCCTCCTGGACGACGTCGCGAATCGTGCGCTCCGACTCGAGATGTGGGCGCGTCACCTCCGCGGTGACGGCAGCGGGCACGTGGCGGTGGACCCGGGTCACCGCGGCGTTCACGTCCGCGATGCGTGCGTCACGCTCGTCCTCGGGGGCGATCTGCGCCAGCCGCACCGCGTCGAGCATGTCGAGCACGGCCGTCTCGCGGTCGGTCTCGATCTGGGCCAGCCTGTCGAGGTCGCGCGCACTCGACGCCGACTGGAAGAACAGGTGTACCGCTACCGCTGCCAGGACGGGTGCGACGGCGCGAGAGGCGGCGAAGATGCCCTCACCGAGCAGCCAGCCGTGCCAGGCGGCGAGCGCGCCGGACAGGACCCCGACGATGATCGCGCCGCCGAGCCAGCGTCCGTGACCGGCAGGCGGACGGCCGCTCTCGAGAGCTCGGTCGGCTCGGCGCCGTCCCTCCCAGGCCAGGCCGATCACCAGTGCCTCGTAGGCGACGCCTAGCGCGTAGCCGAGTCGAGGCCCCTCATAAGCGGCGATGGTGTGTGACATGCCGATGTAGGCCCAGGCCGAGAGGCCGAAGGCCCCCAGGAAGAACCCTGGGTTTCTGCGTATGTCAGCGATGACCGCAGGAACGCGTCGACGGCGTTTCTCCGATGCCATGATGGGTTTATCCCTCTCGGTCGATACAGGTGGGGTGGGGCTGGGACAGCGGGGGCGTGTGATCGGAGCCCGGCCATAGTCAAAGGTGTAAGGCTGATCTTGGACCACGTTGGGCACTTTGTGCTCTTTACGCACGAGATAGAGGTCAAAACTCGGCGAAATATCGCCCGCTCGCGGCGTCCGGTCACTCGATCGGGGCCGGCTCGTCAGGCAGGGTGAAGGTGGTGGCGAATTCGGCCGAACGGTAGCCTGCCCGCTCCGCCGTCACCGTCACTCGCACGCGGTGACCTTTGTAGCTCCCGCGGAGCCAGATGCGGGGACCGGGTCCGTACTCCGCCCACGTGATGGTCTCGCCGGTCTCGACGTCGACCCACGCCCATGTGTAGGTGACGTTCGGGTCCTGGTCGACCTCGCAGTGGGCCATCCAGCCGAGGTGCTCCTGGCCGTCGTCCAGCGTGATCGTGCAGCTCGGCTGCGGCACCGACGGCTGCGGCACCGTGCCGGTGGCGTTGGAGACCAAGCTCGCCTCGGCGTATCCCGACCGGGCGCCGGTGAGCCTGACCTGGACGGTCTTGCCGACGTCGTCGAGCGCGACGGTGTAGGTGCACGACCCGAGGTTGTCCCGCTCCTCGCCGCCGATGCTCCACAGGCACGCGGTGGTGGCCGGCTGCGGCGTCCAGCCGGTCGCCTCCGCGATGAGCTCCTGGCCCACCTGGACCTGCGCCGGGATCGCCACGGCGCCCGGCTGGAACCGGGCCGGGGCCGCGTCCTGCTCATCGGCGGGCGCGTCGGCCTGCTCGTCGACGGGCGTGGCGACCGGAGAGCTCTTGGGTGTTGCCGACGGCTTCTCCTTCGGCTCCTTCGAGGACGGGCTGGGGCTGGGGTCGCCGGACGGCTCGGCCGACGTCGACCCCTCGGCCTCGGGATCGGTGACCACCGGCGAGTCGTCGGGACCCAGGAAGTGCACGAGCGCCGCCGCGCCGCCGCCGCCCGCCAGCACCAGACCTGCCGCGACGAGGCCGGTCAGGACCCTGCGACGTACCCGGTCCGACGGTGCTGGTGCCGTCGGACGGTCCGGCGCGGTCGTGGCGGCGGACGACGATTCCGCGCCCAGCACCGTGTCCAGAGGCACACCGGAGCCCGCCAGACCGGTGTGCACCGGCTCGACGTACGGCGGGTCGGCGGGCGAGGTGAGCACCGCCGACGCCGTCGGACGCGCGGCGGGGTCCTTGGCCAGGCAGGCGCCGACGAGGTGACGCAGGCCGGGCGGGAGGGCGCTCAGGTCGGGCGTCTCGTGCACGATCCGGTAGGTGACCGTCGCGAGGTTGCCCGTCCCGAACGGCGGGGTCCCGGCCGCCGCGAGGTGGGTGACGGCGCCGAGCGACCACATGTCGGAGGCGGTGGTGACGGCCTCACCCCGGGCCTGCTCGGGCGACATGAACTGGGGCGTCCCCGGCTGCAAGCCCGTGGTGGTCAACGACGTGGCGTCCGAGTCGGCGACGATGCCCATGTCGATCAGGACCGGCCCGTCGGGGCCGAGCAGCACGTTGGCGGGCTTGACGTCGCGGTGGACGAGCCCTTCGCGATGGATCGCGTCGAGGGCCTCGGCAAGACCGGCGACGAGCTCGCGGACCGCCGGCTCGGGCAGGCTCCCCAGCTCGGCGATGGCCTGCGCAAGGGTGGGTCCGGGCACGTACTCGGTGGCCAGCCAGGGCCTGGGCGCGTCGACGTCGAAGTCGACGACGGCCGCCATGCGGCGGCTGCGCACCTTCGTCGCGGCCGACACCTCGCGACGGAAGCGGGCCCGGAACTCGCGCTCGTCGGTGCGTTCCGGGTGGATGACCTTGATGGCGAGCAGGCGGCCGCTCCGGGTGACTCCGAGGTACACCACGCCCATGCCGCCCTGGCCCAGCCGGCCGCGGATCTCGTAGCCGCCGAGCTCGGGTGGGTCGCCGGCGGTAGGTGGCGCGATCTCAGGTGCACGGACACGTCGCGCCACATCGGACAGCACTGGGAACTCCTAGGGTCGGGTGTGCTCGCTCGGAAGGGCCGGTCGATCGGCGCGCTTGCCGGACGGCGGCACGAGCGTATCGGAACTGGTCGGAGCGCGATCGCACCGCCGCGCGAGCAGGGCCTCCGGTGGGGACTGTTGTTTTTCGGACTGTGTTGCTCTGCGTAGACGATGTCTACGCAGAGCAACACAGCTCGCCCGCGGAGTCTCTCCCGGTGTGCCGGCGCCCGGCTCTCGCGTATTCCTAGTTATCCACAGATTCAATGGCTTGAGGCTTCTCAATAGCGATTCATGGCGGAACATGGAAGCCATGACCTCGACATCGACATCTTCGGTTGCCCTCGTTCCCATGAGCCCCGGTGCGGGCCCCGCCGTCGGCCCGCTCGGCCGGCTGACCGTTCGCCAACGCCTCGACCTCGCGACCCGGCTGGCACATCGCCTGGTCGAGCACGTGCTGCGGCCCGGCAACGCCGACGCGGTCCGGCGACAGGTCGCGTACGTGCGCTCGGAGTCGCTCGCGCCCGACGACGTCGATCCCGAGCTGCGCGCCGCCATGACGCGCGACTGCGCCGTCGACATGCTGGTGCACGTGGGGTCGCGCGAGAAGGGCGGTTCTCTGGTCGCCAGGGTCCTGGATGCCGAGCCGGCCGGCCTCACCGTCGACGACGCCGAGCGCGCGCTCCTCGAGCAGTGGCGCGACGGCGGCGTGCTGGGCTACTTCATCGTGACCGACCTGGTGGACGAGCACGCGGTGCTGCACAACCTGGAGGACGACCTGGACTACCGGGTCTTCACGGGGCGCTCCGAGATCCGTTCGGTCGCGCTGGTCCCGGGCCTGCCGCTGTCCGGGCGGGTGCTGCCCGTCGGGGCGGCCTGGATCTTCGCCGGTACCCCGTCGGTCTTCTCGCCGAGCGCCATAGTCGGCGTCGTCCGCGGCGTCGTGGGGCTGCTGACGTCGTCGCCGTGCCCGGCCTACCGCAACCCGCGCAGGCTGGCCCGGGCCCGCGAGCTCGTCGCCGACCACCATGGCGCGTTCCGCGACCTCTTCGGGGACGTGCTGGTGGAGGGCACCGCGTCGCACGTCATGGACTGCTACCTGCGGTTCAAGGACCGGATCGGGGCCCCGGCGGAGGAGTTCGCGCTGTTTCCCTCGCTCCGGGACGAGCGCTGGCTGCCCGACGACGCCGCCGACCCCGACGACGCGGCGTTCGCCCTGGTGCACCATCCCGTCAAGGGGCTGCGCCTGCTCGACTGGTACGGGCAGCTCCGCGAGGTGCACACCGCGCCGCTCGAACCGTGGAAGCCCCAGCGGCTCGCGCAGGTGCTGGCCGACCCGGACGTCCCCTCGTGGGTGCTGGCCCTGCTCGCGGAGCGGCACCCGGACCACCTGGACGCGCTGTACCGGGCCGCGTCCGGCCGGCCCGGGTTCGCCTGGGAGCAGGACGGTGCGGCGCTCCTGCGGGACCGCGAGCCGGCGGCGGGCCGGGACGAGCCGGGGCTCGTCATGGCGTCGTCGATCATGTCGCGGGTCCTGCCGCCCGAGGAGCTGTGACCAGCGGGGAGGCTCAGCCGCCGCTGACGCTCAGCTCGGCCTCGCGCAGCTTGGCCTCGAACTCCTCGGACAGATCCCGGGAGTCGAGCCAGCCGTACGGCAGGTGCGGCGTCTTGGGCGAGCCCGCACGGCCGCGGGGTCCCTCGGCGTCGTCCCCGGGGTAGGGGGCGTCCAGGTCCAGGGTGTCGAGCCGCTCGCGCAGCTCGGCCAGCGTGTTGATGAGCGCGAGGGAGTGCCGCATCTCGCCCCCGACGGCGTAGCCCTTGAGGTACCAGGCCATGTGCTTGCGCAGGTCGCGCATGGCCTTGCCCTCGTCGCCGTCGAAGTACTCGATCATGAGCTCGCCGTGCCGGTAGACCGTGTCGGCGACCTCGCGCAGCCCGGGCCGCACCCGCAGGTCGGAGCCGTTGAACGCGGCGGCCAGGTCGGCGAACAGCCAGGGGCGGCCCTGGCAGCCCCGGCCGACGACGACGCCGTCGGCCCCCGTCTGCTCGACCATGCGCAGGGCGTCCTCCGCGGACCAGATGTCGCCGTTGCCGAGCACCGGGACCGTCCGCACGGCCTCCTTGAGGCGCGCGATCGCCTCCCACTCGGCCTGCCCGGAGTAGTGCTGCGCGGCGGTGCGGGCGTGCAGCGCGACGGCGGCGGCGCCGAGCGACTCCGCGATCCGGCCCGCCTCCAGGTACGTCAGGTGGTCGTCGTCGATGCCCTTGCGCATCTTGACCGTGACGGGCACGCCGTGCGGCTCGGCCGCCTCGACCGCCGCCTTGACGATGTCCGTGAAGAGCTGGCGCTTCCACGGCAGCGCGGCGCCGCCGCCCTTGCGCGTCACCTTGGGGACGGGGCAGCCGAAGTTGAGGTCGACGTGGTCGGCCCGGTCCTCGCCCGCGATGATCTTCACGGCCGCGCCCACGGTGGCCGGGTCCACGCCGTACACCTGCGCGGAGCGCGGCGTCTCGTCCGCGCCGAACGTGACGATCCGCAGCGCCTCGACGTTGCGCTCCACGAGCGCGCGGCTGGTGACCATCTCCGCGACGTACAGGCCCGGGTCGAACCCGGTCGACTGTCCCGCCTCCCGGCACAGCGTGCGGAAGGCGCGGTTGGTCACCCCCGCCATGGGCGCGAGCACGACCGGCGTGCCCACGGTGATGGGCCCGATCTGCAGGGGCTTGAGCAGGGGAGCGCCCGACGCCCGGCCGGATGCCGTGGGCGCCTGAGCGGTCGTGTCGAGGACGGAAGTCACGGACCCATTGTTCCATCGGCGCGCGCGAGTGCCGGGGCGCTGTGGCCGCTCTCACGGTGCAAGTGCATCTTTTGCCGACATTCGACACCCGTGTCGTAATTGATTGGCGGAGCCTCAAGGGGCGCGAGGCGACGGACACATGGAACCGGGTAACCGGGACGCGCTCGAACGCTTGGGGGGTCCTGATGCAGGCCGACAGCAGCACGCAGGAACGCACCGCGAAGATCAGCGTCGCCACGCTCACCGCGATGGTCGTCGGCTCGATGGTCGGCGCCGGGGTGTTCTCGCTCCCGAGCCGGTTCGCCGGCGAGACCGGGGTGCTGGGCGCACTGATCTCCTGGCTGGTCGCAGGAACCGGCATGCTCATGCTCGCCTTCGTGTTCCAGCGGCTCGCGATCCGCAAGCCCGACCTCGACTCGGGCGTCTACGCCTACGCCAAGGCCGGATTCGGTGAGTACCTCGGCTTCTTCTCGGCGTTCGGGTACTGGGCGAGCGCGTGCGTCGGCAACGTCACCTACTGGATCCTCATCATGTCGACGGTGGGCGCGATCCTGCCCGTCCTCGGTGAGGGCGACACCCTGGTCGCGTTCGTCGCCTCCTCGGCGTGCGTGTGGCTGTTCTTCCTGCTCGTACGTCGCGGTGTGAAAGAGGCGACGACGATCAACCGCATAGTCACCGTCGCCAAGGTCCTGCCGATCATCGCGTTCGTGCTGATCGCGGTCTTCCTGCTGGACCCGCAGGTGCTCATGGACAACTTCGAGGGCTACGGGATCACCGGACCGCTGTTCGACCAGGTGCGCGGCACCATGCTCGCCACGGTCTTCGTCTTTCTCGGCGTAGAGGGCGCGAGCGTCTACTCGCGTCACGCGCGGCGCAGGGAGGACGTCGGCCGGGCGACGGTCCTCGGCTTCCTGATGGTGCTCGCGATCTTCGCCTCGGTCACCATCGTGTCCTACGGCATCCTCCCGATGGAGGAGCTCGCGCAGCTGCGCCAGCCGTCGATGGCCGGTGTGCTGGAGGCCGCGGTGGGCGGCTGGGGCGCCGTGTTCGTGAGCGTCGGCCTGATCGTGTCCGTCCTGGGCGCCTACCTGGCCTGGACCCTCATGTCCTCCGAGGTGCTGTACGTCGCCGCCAAGGACCGCGACATGCCGCGGTTCCTCGCGCGGGCGGACGCGAACGACGTGCCCCGGCCCGCGCTCCTGATGACGACGATCCTCATCCAGCTGATGCTCTTCGTCACGCTCCTGTCCGACGACGCGTTCACGTTCGCGCTCGACCTGACGAGCGCGCTCTCCCTCATCCCCTTCCTGCTCGCCGCGGGCTATGCGCTCAAGCTGGCGACGGGTCGCGGTGGTCCCGCCGAGGGGAGCCACACGGTGCGCGACCTCGTCATCGCGGTGATAGCCGTGCTCTACACGGCGTTCCTGCTGTTCGCGGCCGGGCTGACCTTCGTGCTGCTGTCGTTCGTGATCTACGCCCCGGCGACGGTCCTCTTCGTGATGACCCGGCGCGAGCAGGGCAGACGGGTGTTCAGCAGGGGCGAGCTGGTGATCTTCGTCGTGTCGGTGGTCGGCGCGGTGATCGGCGTGGTCGCGCTCGCCACGGGCGCGATCTCCATCTGAGGAAGGGACACCATGACGAACCAGAGCGGCGACACGCCACTGCCTTCGGCGGCCTACGGGGTGCACTCCGAGGTCGGACGCCTTCGTAAGGTGCTCGTCTGCCGGCCCGGGCTCGCCCATCGGCGGCTCACGCCCACCAACTCGGACGACCTGCTCTTCGACGACGTGCTGTGGGTGGACAAGGCGATCGAGCACCACGCCGGGTTCGTCGCCGACCTGCGCTCCCGTGGCGTCGACGTCGTCGAGCTGCACGACGTCCTCGCCGCGACGATGCGCGTCCCCGGGGCGCGGGACTGGCTGCTGGACCGCAAGATCGTCCCGGAGATCGTCGGGTCCGGCCTGGTCGACGCGACCCGCGAGTTCCTCGAGGGCCTGGAGCCGGAGCAGCTCGCCGAGCACCTGATCGGCGGGCTGGCCACCAACGACGTGCCAGACCTCCCGGCCGGGTACCGGTCGCTGGCCGAGTTCGCGCTGGACGCTCGCGAGTACCTGATCGCGCCGGTGCCCAACACCCTGTTCACCCGCGACACGACGTGCTGGCTGTACGGCGGGGTGACGCTCAACCCGCTGTACTGGCCGGCGCGGCACGACGAGACGCTGCTGATGAAGGCCGTCTACGAGTTCCACCCGGACTTCGTCGGGTCGACGGTCTGGTGGGGCGACCCGGAGACCGACCACCGGCAGGCGACGTTCGAGGGCGGCGACATCATGCCCGTGGGTGACGGCACGGTGCTGATGGGCATGAGCGAGCGCACCTCGCGCCAGGCGATCACGCAGGCCTCCGAAGCCCTGTTCGAGCGGGGCGCGGCGGAGCGGGTGATCGTGGCCGGGATGCCGAAGCTGCGTGCGGCCATGCACCTCGACACCGTCATGACGTTCGCCGACGTCGACACGGTGACCGTCTACCCGCGCATCGTGGGGGCGATCCACCCGTTCGTGCTGCGGCCGGGCGACGGCCGCGGCCTGTCGGTCACGGACGAGGGCGGGTCGACGTTCCTGGAGGTCGTCGCGCGCGAGACCGGCCTCGGCTCGCTGCAGGTCATCGAGACCGGCGGCGACGTCTACGAGTCCGAGCGTCAGCAGTGGGACAGCGGCAACAACGCCGTCGCCGTCGAGCCCGGCGTGGTGTTCACCTACGACCGCAACACCACCACCAACGACCTGCTGCGCAAGGCCGGCATCGAGGTGATCGAGATCGTCGGCGCGGAGCTGGGGCGTGGGCGCGGCGGCGGGCACTGCATGACCTGTCCGATCATCCGGGACCCCGCCGTCTGACGGCGTCGGCCACCCGCAGCGACAACGCACCGGGCGAACCGGCTCGCCCGGCCGGCCGTGACCGGGCAAGATACGGCCTGACCTGGTCTTTGGCCATGGGTAGTCCATTCGTGGACTGACTCCGCCCGTAGGTATTACGGTTCGGCTGCGGTATGCCGCAGATTTTTTGATCGGTGTTGGGAAAGGGAGTGCGCATGGCCGGCCGGATCCTGGAGCTGGACGCGAAGCAGTGGGCCGCGGTGACGGCCGAGGCGCGGGACGGCGGCGGCGCGACCGCCGTCGGTACGGCGCTCGCCGAACACCTCGGCGCGCCCGTTCGCGCGACTCTCATCTCGACGTCCGGCTCCAGCGGCACGGTGACCCGGCTGACCATGGTCGGGGAGCGGGTGCTCCTGGTCATCCAGGTGATCGCAGAGCGCGACGGCGAGACGTTCCTCGCGCCGGGGGCCGAGCTCCGGTTCGCCAATGTCGACGAGCTGTGGCCTGCGCTGACCGCCGCGCTGCCGCCGTTCGAGGCGCTGCGGGCGCCGGCGTCGGCGGTACCGGGCGGCGGCGAGGGGACGTCGCCGTCGTCCAGTCCGGCGGGGGACCGGGCCGAGCTGATCCGCCTGCTCGACGGCGAGCAGGCGAACCTGCAGGTCACGGTCGAGGCGTGGCGCAACGCGGAGGCGCCCGCGGTCGTGTGGCCGCGGCTCTGGTCCGTGGTGGACGGGAAGCTGCTGGACGTGCGGACCGACGACGGCGAGCTCGCGCCCGTCGAGCGGCCGGCCGGATCGGTCGCGGCGGAGCTGCAGTGGGCCCTGGTGGGCGCGGTGGACGCGACCACGCCGGAGGCCGGCGCCGCCGGTGACGCCGACAACGAGGCGAACCGATGAGCGAGGGGATGGTCGGGCAGGACCCGGAGAAGGTCCGGGAGCTCGCCAGGGCGCTGGAGAACAGCGCCTCGGAGCTGGAGTCGGTCAAGCAGACCACCGGCAACGCCGTCTGGTCCTTCGACGGCTGGGGCCCCAACGTCGACCAGCTTCGTGGTGAGTGGGAGACGCAGCACGCACCCATGCTCGGGAGCATCGCGGAGTCGCTGACCACCTTCGCGCAGCGGGCCAAGGCGAACGCCGACGCCCAGGACCAGACGTCGAACACGTACGACGGCGGAGGATCCCCGTTCGCCGGGGTCTCGACGCAGGGGTCGGCGAACGCCGGCGGTGGTGGCGACGACGACGGCGGCGGCCCGCTCGACTGGCTGGGGGACAAGGCCGGCGACCTCTGGGACGCCGGCGGCGACGCCGTCGACTGGGTGGGCGACAAGGCCGGGGACGCGGCCGGCTGGGTCGGCGACAAGGCCGGCGACGCGGCCGGCTGGATAGGGGACAGGGCCGGGGACCTCTGGGACGCCGGCGGCGACGCCGTCAGCTGGATCGGCGACAAGGGCTCGGACGCGCTCGGCTGGATCGGCGACAAGGGCTCCGACGCGCTGGGCTGGCTCGGCGATCGCGCGAGCGCGATCGGCGGCTCGTTCCAGAACCTGGGCGACTCCGGCATGCAGCTCTGGGACGCGACCGGCGGGGCGATCCTGGACGGCGAGTGGCCACGGACCACGGAGGTGCTCGCCTCCACCATCCGGCTCGGGGGCGCAGCGGTCGGCGTCGGCCTCACCGCCGGCTCCCTGGGGATGTTCGACCCCAAGGTCTTCGACGACGGCGACCCGTACGCGGGCGAGCCGTCCGAGGTCACGGCGCCGCGGACCCCGACGAGCGTCTCGGAGCTCGCTCTTGGCGTGACCGACTCGTACAAGGCCGCCGACGGCAACATCCGGATCACCACCATCGAGGGTCCGGACGGGCCCAAGGTCATCGTGAGCGTCCCGGGGACCGAGGCATGGAACCCGTCCGCGGGCGACAACCCGATGGACGTCACCGGCAACCTCGTGACCGCGGGCGGCGGGCGCTCGACCATGAGCGACGCCGTCGTCCTCGCGATGGAGAACGCGAACATCCCGCCCGGCGCCGAGGTCATGATGGTCGGCCACTCGCAGGGCGGCATGACCGTGGCCGACCTGACGTCCGACTCGGCGTTCGTGGACAAGTACAACGTCACCAACGCGATGACCTACGGGTCGCCCATCGACAGCGCCCACATCGACCCCTCGGTGAGCGTGCTGGAGATGCAGCACCAGCACGACGCCGTTCCTCGTCTCGACCTGGGGGACTCGCGGTTCCCGTTCCTGCCCGGCGGGCAGAACGAGGGCCCCAACCACACGAGCGTCACGTTCGACGACCCCGGGTCCGCGTGGGACGCGGCGGGCAACCACGACCACAGCGAGAACTACCCCAACTCCATGGCCAACAGCACGGATCCTGGATACCTCGCCTACCAGCAGTCGCTCCGCGACAGCGGCTTCCTGACGGACGATCCGGGCTCGGTGTCCGCCGTGGACGTCCACGTCGGCCGGAAGAACTGATGGGCAAGGGCTGGGAACGCCGTAGGCGCCGGCTCCGGCAGCGGCTGGCACAGGCCGGACCGGTCGGCGGCACGCTGGCGGCGGTGCTCGGCATGGGGCGGTCGAGGAACACGGACTGCGAGGACCTGTTCGCCGAGACGGCACTCGCGGTCGACGGTGTGGTGTCGGCCGAGTTCGACTGCAGCGACATGTTCGGTGGTGGCTGGGAGCGAGGCAAGGTGGTCCTGCGGGCCTCGTCCCGCGACGAGGCGATCCGGATCATGGATGCCCTGCTGCGGGCGTTCGCCGCCGAGCCCGGCCTCGAACCCCGCTGGTCGACGCCGCAGGAGTACCGGAACGAGGACGGGTCGGTCGTCGTGGGAGCACTGGCCGTCGGGTTCTCGGGGGTTCCGACGATCCGCGAGGTGCGCGAACACTACGGAGAGGGACTGACCAAGTGATGCGACGTGAGCGAGCGCGGTGGTTGCCGGCCGCGATGGCGGGGGCGTTGCTGCTGTCCGTCTCGGCCTGTTCGTCCGCCACGGCCGACTGCGAGGAGGCGCTCACCGCGGCGACGGTGTCCGTCGCAGGTGTCGCCTCCGCGGAGTGGGAGTGCAGCAACAACTTCGGCGGCGGCTGGGAGCGTGCCGACGTGGTGATCGAGGCGACGACGAAGGAGGAGGCCGTCGCGGTGATGGACGCCGTGCTGCAGTCCCTCGCCGCGTCGCCCGACCTCGAGGCCGGGTGGGGGACACCCCAGGAGTACGTGAACGAGGACGGGTCGATCAAGGTCGGCGCGAACGAGCTCGGGTTCAACGGCCCGCCGACCGTCGGCGACGCGCGCGAGCACTACGGCATCACGCCCGGCTGACCGAGTTCCGTCCACGAAGCAGAGCGCCTGTCCGGCGTCCGACCCGTAGACCCAGGTCGGACGCCGGACAGGCGCTCTACTTCTTCGCCGAACTTCGCCGGACCTGGCGTCAGGCGCGCAGCCAGACGGTGGTGTCCGCGGGCACCGCGACGGCGTCGGCCGAGGTCGCGAGGTCGCCCGACGCGACCAGCACGTCGGTCCCGGCGGGCAGCGGGAGCGGTGCCGCACCCAGGTTGGCGAGCACCACGACGCCCGCCACCCGGAAGGCGACGACGTCCGGGCTGTCGGTCAGGGCGTCGACCCACGAGAGCACACCCGCACCGATCTTCTCGGCCCGGCGCAGCTCCAGCGCCGTCCGGTACATCTCGTACGTCGAGCCCTCGACGCCGTACTGCTTGTCGGCCGCGAGTTCGGCGTAGACGTCGGGCTGCGGCAGCCAGGTCTTGCCCGTGGCGCCGAACCCGTTGCCCGGTGCTCCGCCGACCCACGGCAGCGGCACGCGGCAGCCGTCGCGGCCGGGCTCGGCGCCGCCCGTGCGGAAGAAGGACGGGTCCTCGCGCACGTCGTCAGGCAGGGTGGTGTGGTCGGGCAGTCCGAGCTCCTCACCCTGGTACATGTACGCCGAGCCGGGCAGGCCGAGCATGAGCAGGGTCGCGGCCCGGGCCCGGCGCGTGCCGAGCTCCAGGTCGGGCTGCGGGTCGTTCGCGCCGATGCCGTTCAGCGGGCCGCTGCCGATGTCGGCGAGGCCGAGGCGGGAGACGTGCCGGACGACGTCGTGGTTGGACAGCACCCAGGTGGTCGGGGCGCCGACGGCGTCCATGGTGCTGAGCGACGCGCCGACGACGGTGCGCAGCCGGGCCGCGTCCCACGGTGCGGTGAGGAACGAGAAGTTGAACGCCTGGTTCATCTCGTCGGGGCGTACGTAGCGGGCCAGGCGGCTCAGCGGCTCCACCCAGGCCTCGGCCACCAGGCAGCGGTCGCCGTCGTACTCCGCCAGGACGCGGTGCCAGGCGCGGTAGATCTCGTGCACGCCGTCCTGGTCGAACATCGGGCCGTGGTGGCCGGCGCCCGTGGAGCCGTCCTCGGGGGCGCCCGGGTCGGTGGCCTTGTCGGTGCTCTCCTCGACGGTGCCCTCGACCATCGCTACCTGGCCCTCCCAGTCGGGCAGGCCGGGCGCCTTGATCATGCCGTGCGCGACGTCGACGCGGAACCCGTCCACGCCCCGGTCGAGCCAGAACCGCAGCACCGCCTCGAACTCCTCGCGGACCTCGGGGTTCTCCCAGTTCAGGTCCGGCTGCGTCGAGTCGAACAGGTGGAGGTACCACTGCGGGCCGAGCGGACCGTCGTCCTCGCTGGGCGCCAGCCGCGTCCAGGCGGGGCCGCCGAAGATGGACTGCCAGTTGTTCGGCACATCGGAGCCTGCCGGGCCGCGCCCGTCGCGGAACATGTACCGCTCGCGGGCGGCCGAGCCGGGGGCGGCGGTCAGCGCCTCCTGGAACCAGACGTGCTGGTCGGAGGAGTGGTTGGGCACGAGGTCGACGATGATCTTGAGGCCGCGCTCGTGCGCGCCGGCGAGCATCTCGTCGAAGTCCGCGAGGGTGCCGAACAGCGGGTCGATGTCGCGGTAGTCGGCGACGTCGTAGCCCGCGTCCTTCTGGGGGGAGCGGTAGAACGGGCTCAGCCAGACGGCGTCGACCCCCAGCTGCTTCAGGTGGTCCAGCTTGGCGGTGACGCCCGGCAGGTCGCCGATCCCGTCGCCGTTCCCGTCCGCGAACGAGCGGGGGTAGACCTGGTAGATCACCGCATCGCGCCACCACTCGCCGCTGCCGGCGAGGGAGTGGACGGGTGCACCGGCGGTGAGGTCGCCGGTGGTGAGCGGGGCAGTACTTGTCACGTGTCGCGTCCTCCGAGATCGGGAAATGGGGGCTGTAACGCTTGCTGCAAGCGTACGGGAGGAATCGCGCCCGATCGGACAGTGTGCTGCGTCAGACAGCGGCGTGCGGCGCGGCGCCGGTCGAGCCGCGGACCACCAGCTCCGGGGTGAACAGCAGCTCCGAACGGGGCGCTCGCTCGCCGTGGATCTCCGTGAGCAGGGCGCTGACGGCGGCGTGCGCCATGTCGGCGACGGGCTGGCGCACCGTCGTCAGCGGGGGGTCGGTGAACGCGACAAGGGGCGAGTCGTCGTAGCCGACGACGCTCACGTCGTCCGGCACTGAGAGGCCGCGTGCGTGGGCGGCACGGATGGCGCCGAGCGCCATCAGGTCGGACCCGCAGACGACGGCGGTGTGCCCGGTGTCGAACAGGTCGCCGGCCGCCGCCTGGCCGCCCTCCAGCGTGTAGAGGGTGAGGCTGACGTGCTCGCGCGCCTCCTTCTCGGAGGCCGCGAGCCCGTGCCGCACGAGCTGCGCGACGAACGACTCGATCTTGCGCCTGGCCGGCACGAACCGGTCGGGGCCGATCGCCATGCCGATGCGGCGGTGGCCCAGGGACACCAGGTGCCGCACCGAGAGCTCGACGCTGGCGGCGTCGTCGGGGGAGACGAACGGCGCGTCGATGCCCGCCGCGTAGCCGTTGATCAGCACGATCGGCAGGCCGCGGCCGCGCAGCCGCTGGTAGCGCTCGGTCGAGGCCCGGGTGTCGGCGTGCTTGCCGGACACGAAGACTATGCCGTCCACGGCGTGGTCGATCAGGGTCTCGACGTACTCGTCCTCCGTGGTGCCGCCCGGGGACTGGGTGCACAGCAGCGGCGTGTACCCGCGCGAGGCGAGCTGCGACTCGATGGCCTGCGCGAACGCCGGGAACACCGGGTTGGACAGCTCGGGGACCACGAGGCCGATCAGGCCGGCCGGCCGCGCGCGCAGCGCGGAGGGGCGCTCGTAGCCGAGCACGTCCAGGGCGGCTAGCACCGCCTGGCGGGTCTCGCCGGCCACGCCGGGCTTGCCGTTGAGCACGCGCGACACTGTCGCGGTGGAAACGCCTGCCTGCTCGGCGAGGTCGGTCAGTCGGGTGCGCACGCCTGGCAGCCTAGGTGACACGCGACCTCCTCGTCGTGAGCGAGTGCTGGTTTTTGGCACCCGCTGTCGCCGCCGTCGTCCACGACGGCTTGCAAGCGATGCTGAAACTTTATCGCAACTGCTTGCAAGATCGACCGGAGCGGCCTTACGGTTCGGGCATCAATCCAGGCCCGACGTCGGGCCGCGAACCATCGGGAGTGACGATGCGACGGAGCATCCTGACCGCCGCTGCGCTGACCGCGACGCTGGCGCTCGCCGCCTGCTCGAGCGGCGCGGAGGAACCAGCGGGCGAGGAATCGGCCGCACCGAACGGCGAGGGCAGCACCCTCACCGTCTGGGTCGACGAGACCCGCCAGGCCGCCGTCGAGGACGCGGCCGCCGGCTTCGAGGAGGCCACGGGCGCGAAGGTGGAGGTGGTCCTGAAGAACTTCGAGGACATCCGCCCCGACTTCCTGGCCCAGGTCCCCACGGGCAAGGGCCCCGACATCACCGTCGGCGCGCACGACTGGCTGGGTGAGCTCACGACCAACGGCGTCGTGGCCCCGATCGAGCTCGGCGACACGGCCGACGCCTTCGAGCCGGTCTCCGTGGCGGCCTTCACGCAGGACGGCCAGGTCTACGGCCTGCCCTACGCCGTGGAGAACATCGCGCTGATCCGCAACACGGAGCTCGCTTCGGAGGCTCCCGCCACCTGGGACGACGCGATCGCGGCCGGCAAGGAAGCCGGCACCAAGTACCCGCTGCTGATCCAGACCTCTACCGAGGGTGACCCCTACACGTTCTACCCGCTGCAGACGTCGTTCGGCGCCCCGGTCTTCGAGCAGAACGAGGACGGCTCGTACAAGCCGGAGCTCGCGCTCGGCGGCGAGGGCGGTACGGCGTTTGCCGAGTGGTTGGCGGAGCAGGGCGAGGCGGGCAACCTGAGCACGGATGTCACCTACGACATCGCGGTGGCGGCCTTCGCCAAGGGCGAGTCGCCGTTCATCGTGGGCGGCCCGTGGATGCTTGAGCAGTTCGCGGACCTCGACCTGGCGATCGACCCGGTCCCGAGCGCCGGCGGCGAGCCCGCCCAGCCGTTCGTGGGCGTGGCCGGCTTCTACGTGAGCGCGCAGAGCGAGAACGCGCTGCTCGCCAACGACTTCCTGGTCAACTACATGGCCACCCCCGAGGCGCAGCTCGCCCTGTACGAGGCGGGCGACCGCCCGCCGGCCCTCATCGAGGCCGCTGACACCGCGTCGGAGGACCCGATCACCGCTGGCTTCCGTGAGGTCGGCGCCGACGCCGTGCCGATGCCGTCGCTGCCCGAGATGGGCGCCGTGTGGGCCTACTGGGGCGTGACCGAGGCCGGGATCGTCTCCGGCAAGTCCGACCCGGCCAAGGCCTGGGACAAGATGGTCGCCGACATCCAGGGCGAGATCGGCTGATGTCGTTGCCTGCGACCCGGGGCTCCGGCCGGACCGGCTGGAGCCCCGGGTTTCTCGTCAAGCTCGTACTGATCGCGCTGGTCGACGCCCTCGGCGTCTACGCCGTCCTGGCCGCGTGGGGCGCCGGGTCGTGGGGCATCCTCGCCGCGATGGTGGCGCTGCTGCTCGTGGCGAACTGGGCGTACTTCTCCAAGCGCGCCCTGCCGCTGAAGTACATCCTGCCGGGCCTCGCCTTCTTGCTCGTCTACCAGGTGTACGTCGTGGCCTACACGGGCTACGTCGCGTTCACCAACTACGGCGACGGGCACAACTCCACCAAGGAGCAGGCGATCGAGGCCCTCCTGGTGCAGAACGAGCGCCGGGTGGAGGGCTCGCCGTCGTCGCCCCTGACGGTAGTGGCCGACGGCGACACGCTCGGCTTCGCCATCATCTCGCCCGACGGCGTGGTGGAGGCCGGCACGGCCGACCAGCCGCTGGAGACCGTGGACGGCGCGACCGTCGAGGCGGGCCGTGTCACCGCCCTGCCCGGCTACGACGTGCTCGAGTACGCCGCGGTCCTGGAGCGGCAGCAGGAGGTCACGGAGCTGCGCGTCCCCGTCTCCAGCGACCCGAACGAGGGCTCGATCCGCACCCAGGACGCCCGCACCGGCTACGTCTTCACGTCCACGCTGGAGTACGACCCGGCGTCGGACACCATGACCGACACGACGACCGGGGTGACCTATTCGCCCAACGACGACGGCCAGTTCGAGGCCGCCGACGGCACCACCCTGCCGGTGGGCTGGCGGGTGCTGGTGGGGCTGGACAACTTTGTCACCGCGTTCGGCGACGACCGGTACGCCGGCCCCTTCGGCAAGATCCTGGTCTGGACGTTCGCGTTCGCCGTGATCTCCGTGGCCTCCACGTTCCTCCTCGGCCTGTTCCTGGCGATCGCGTTCAACGACACGCGCCTGCGCGGCCGTCGCGTCTACCGGACGCTCGTGATCCTGCCGTACGCGATCCCCGGGTTCCTCGCGGCGCTGCTGTGGTCGGGCCTGCTCAACCGGTCGTACGGGTTCGTCAACGAGGTGCTGCTCGGCGGGGCGCAGATCCCGTGGCTCACCGACCCGGTGCTCGCCAAGCTGGCGGTGCTCGGCGTGAACCTGTGGCTCGGCTTCCCGTACATGTTCCTGATCTGCACGGGCGCGCTGCAGTCCCTGCCGACGGACGTGCTGGAGGCCGCGAAGATCGACGGCGCGGGCCGGTGGCGCACCTGGCGGTCCATCACCCTGCCGCTGCTCCTGGTCGCGACGGCGCCGCTGCTCATCTCCAGCTTCGCGTTCAACTTCAACAACTTCACGCTGATCTACATGCTCACGGGCGGCGGCCCGCGGTTCGACGACGCCTCGGTGCCGCTCGGGCACACCGACATCCTCATCTCGATGGTCTACTCGGTCTCCGGGCTCGACGGGACCGCCGCCAAGGACTACGGCCTGGCCAGCGCCCTGTCGATAGTCATCTTCGTGGTGGTCGCGACCATCTCCGCCCTCGCGTTCCGGCGCACCCGATCGCTCGAGGAGATCGCCTGATGACCACGACGATTCCCCCGGCCCGCTCGGCGGCACCGCCCCGCAGGCCGGCGGTGACCCGCCGCCCGTCGGCCGCCCGCTGGTTCTCCGACATCGGCTGGCGCCACCTGGTCGGCGTCCTCGCCGTCCTCTACGCGGGCTTCCCGCTGGTCTACGTCGTGTCGGCCTCGCTGTCCGACGGCGGCACGCTCACCGGTTCCAACGACCTGTTCGCGTCGGTGTCGGGCGCCAACTACGTGGCGCTCGGCGGAACGAAGTTCTGGACCTGGATGGGGAACACCCTGGTGGTGGCGGTCGCGACCGGCGTGGGGACCGTGCTCATGGGGGCGGCGGCCGCGTACGCCTTCTCGCGGTTCCGGTTCAGCGGACGCCGCGTAGGGCTCACCGCCCTGCTCGTGATCCAGATGTTCCCGCAGATGCTCGCCTTCGTGGCGATCTTCCTGCTGCTCATCTCGCTCGGGAACGTGGTGCCGGGGCTCGGCCTGGACTCCAAGCTCTCGCTGATCTGCGTGTACCTGGGCGGGGCGCTCGGCGTGAACACGTTCCTCATGTACGGGTTCTTCAACACCGTGCCGCGCGAGATCGACGAGGCCGCGAAGATCGACGGCGCCTCGCACGCCCAGATCTACTGGACCATCGTGCTGCGCCTGACCGCGCCGATCCTCGCCGTGGTGGGCCTGCTCAGCTTCATCAGCACGTTCGGTGAGTTCATCATCGCGCGCGTGCTGCTGCAGTCGGAGGAGAACTGGACGCTCGCCGTGGGGCTCTACGGCTGGGTGTCGTCGCTGCAGGACGCCAACTGGGGCCTGTTCACGGCGGGCGCCGTCATATCGGCGGTGCCGGTGCTCGCGCTGTTCCTGTTCCTGCAGAAGTACATAGTCGGCGGTCTGACGGCGGGCTCCGTCAAGGGGTGACCAGCCGGCGGTGCAGCGCGATAGCCGACAGGTCCGTCAGTGACGCGACCTGGTCGACCACCACCCGCAGGCGTGCGGCGTCGTCGGGCGCCGCACGCCAGTCCGCGGCAAAGGGCTTCTCCAGCTCGTCGGGGCCGCGGTCGGCGAGCACGCGCACGAGGTCGGTCAGCATCTCCCGCTCCCGCAGGTAGCGGGGCTCCTGGCCGCGCGGCGCCATGACATAGGTGACGGCGATGCCCTTGAGCGCGAGGATCTCGTGCTCGGTGTCGGCGGGTACCACGAGCCGCGCGGCGTACCGCGTGAGGTCGCCCTCGCCGAACTCGGCGCGGGTGGCGGCGATCGCCGAGCCGATGAACCGGCCGATGAGCTGGCTCGTCATGTCCTTGAGCGAGGCCAGGGACCGGCGCGACCCGTCGAACGCCCGCATCAGGTGCCCCGTGCCGCGCAGGTGCTCCTGCAGGCGCCCGATCGCCGCGTCGATGGCGTCCGCCGTGTACCACTCGCCGTACCAGGACCGCACGTACTCGGCCACGCGCGCGCGTTCCTCGGCGTGCGCCATGAGGTCCAGGTCGATCCGGCTCGCCACCACGCCGTCCTCGACGTCGTGCACCGAGTAGCTGATGTCGTCGGCGAGGTCCATGACCTGGGCCTCGAGGCACTTGACGCCGTCGGGCGCGTCCTTGCGGAGCCACGTGAAGACGGGGAGGTCGTCGGCGTAGACGCCGAACTTCCGGCTCGCCGTACCGTCGGGCCGGGCCGGGCCCGCACCGTAGGCCCACGGGTACTTGACGCTCGCGTCGAGGCTGGCGCGGGTCAGGTTGAGACCGGCGGGGGTGTCGTCGTCGGCGAGGACCTTGGGCTCGAGCCGGGTCAGCAGGCGCAGGGTCTGCGCGTTGCCCTCGAAGCCGCCGATCGGCTCGGCGATCTCGGCCAGCGCCGTCTCGCCGTTGTGCCCGAAGGGCGGGTGCCCGAGGTCGTGGGTGAGGCAGGCGGTGTCGACCACGTCGGGGTCGCAGCCCAGCGAGCGGCCCATGCCGCGGCCCACCTGGGCCACCTCGAGGGAGTGCGTGAGGCGGGTGCGGACGAAGTCGTCGTGCCCCGCGCCGAGCACCTGGGTCTTGGCGCCGAGCCGGCGCAGCGCCGAGGAGTGCACAACGCGGCCGCGGTCGCGCTCGAAGGGGGTCCGGGCCTGCGACTTGGGCGGTTCGGTCACCCAGCGCTCGACGTCCTGCGCGCTGTACGACGGCGGGATGCTCTTCCCAAGGGCTTGCTCCACGTCGGCCACTCTAGCCACGGTGGCCGACATCCCCGGAATCCGGCCGCTCCCAGCACGAACAGGCGACCCTGACCACTCCGGAGCCGGAGCGGGCAGAATCGCCTGCTGGTGCGGGGAGGACGCCGACGGCCCGGTCCGGGGTCAGCGCCGGTGGATCAGCTCTGTCGCCAGCTGAAGGCGCCCGGCAGGTCCACGCTGTGCTTCTTGGTCTTGGAGTTCCAGGACCACGGGCCGACCTTGAAGCTCCACGACGACAGGCCGCGCTGCGTGAAGTTGAACTTCACCGGGCCAAGCCCCCACCGCTTGCGAAACCGAATAGGCATAGTGCACTTTCCTCCCTGAGTCGGGGCAAAGCGTACCGAACTGCGTGAGCCCGGCAAACCAAAACAATGCTCCGGGATTGATCATGCAGTTGTTGCCAGATCAGGCCGCGATCTGGCAGCAACCGCATGGTCAATTCCGGGGCCTCGGCCGGTCAGTCGCGGGCAGCCGCCCAGGCGTCGCTCGCGCGCTGGACGTCGGCGGGCGTGACGGCGTCGTCCACCGTGACGAAGTACCAGCGGTGGCCGAACGGGCACCGCACCGCGGCCTGCCGAAACCCCTCGAACCAGTCGGCCGGCTCGGCCAGGCTCGTCGCGCCGGCGCCGAGCGCCCGGGCGTACGCGGCGTCGGTGTCCTCGACCGGGATCGTGAAGCTCGCATGCGTTGGCGCGCCGGGCTCGGGCGCGACGGAGTCCGGCGGGAACGCGCCGGCGACGGTGAACGTGGACTCGCCCGCTGCGGACCGCAGGACCAGGTCGGAGTGGATCACGGCGTCCCCGGCGGTGATGACGTCGAGCGGCTCGGCGCCGAGCGCCGCCTCGTAGAAGGTGATGGCCGCGCGGGCGTCGGCCACGGAGATGTTGGGGTGCAGGGCTGAGTTCTTCATGTCATCGATGCTGTCGCGGCCTGGCTGTGCCAGTCTTGGAAGAATGCGACAGGTGTTCGACGGCGGTACCTCGGTGACCCACGCGCTCGAGTCCGGGCCCACGCTCGGCATCGTCAACCCCGCACGTGCGCGCGACCGGTTCGCGCTCGCCCGCGTCGAACCCGCCCCGGACCTCGCCGACCTCGTGGACTGGCACTGGGTGATCACCTGGGACCTGCCGCCCGGCGTGACGTTCACCCAGACCGTCGTGCCGCATCCGGTGGGACAGGTCGTCGCGGAGGACGCGGGCTTCCTCGCCTACGCCATGCCCGCCGGGCCCTCCGACCAGCGCACGCTCGCCGGCCGCGGCGGCGTGGTCGGCACCAAGCTGCGCCCGGGCGGCTACCGCGCCCTGCTGGGGCTCGCGGACGCGGGGGAGCGCGGCGCCGTCGAACCCGCCACGTTCCTCGGCCCGACGGCGGCGCGCACCGGCGGCGAGGCGCTCGCCCAAGCGCTGGCCGGCCGGCCGGAGGCCGCCGTCGAGACCATCACCCCCCTCCTCCGGGCCGCGGCCGAACGGGCCCGGACGCCGCGGTCCACCGCCGCCCTGGCCGCACTCCGCGAGGCGTTCGACGTGATCGCCGACGCCGTGCCGGGCACCACCGTCGCGGCCCTCGCTGACCGGCTCGGCACCACGCCGCGCTCGCTGCAGCGCCTGTTCGCGGACTGGGTGGGCGTCAGCCCCAAGTGGGTGCTCCAGCGGCATCGGGTGCACCTCGCCGCCGAGATGCTGGGCCGCGACCCGGCGCTGGACCTGGCGGGGCTCGCGGCCGCAGTCGGCTACTACGACCAGGCGCACTTCACCGGGGACTTCGTGCGCGCGGTCGGCGTCGCGCCGGGCGAGTACGCCCGGAGCTGCGCGGCGGCGCTCGCGCTGTCCGGACGCTGAGCCCCCGAACGCCGGACGCATTTGTTGTGGGAGCGATCGTTGCCACATCGCGTCCGGTTCGGGCGCAACGATCGCGCCCACCACCACATGACCCTGGTGCTGTGGACGGCGGCGCCTTCGTGCCGGGCGCGCGCATAGACTTCGGACCGTGGCCGGGCTGATCAGACGCGAGGACGTGGACCTGGTCCGCGAGCGCGCGCGGATCGACGAGATCGTCTCGGCGCACGTGACCCTCAAGCCCGCCGGGGTGGGCGCGCTGGTGGGGCTGTGCCCCTTCCACGACGAGCGCAGCCCCAGCTTCAACGTGCGGCCCAGCGTCGGGCGGTACCACTGCTTCGGCTGCGGCGAGGGCGGCGACGTCATCGAGTTCGTCATGAAGATGGACGGGCTGAGCTTCACGGAGGCCATCGAGTACCTCGCGGGCAAGACCGGCGTGCAGCTGCGTTACGAGGAGGGCGGGGCCGCCCGTCCGCGCGACGAGCCGGGCAAGCGGCAGCGCCTGCTGGAGGCCCACCGCGTGGCCGCGGAGTTCTACGCCGAGCAGCTCATGGCGCCCGGCGCGACGGCCGCGCGCGCGTTCCTCGCCGAGCGCAGCTTCGACCGGTCCGACGCCGAGCTGTTCGGCGTCGGGTTCGCCCCCCAGGGCTGGGACGCGCTGCAGCGCCACCTCCAGGGCCGGGGCTTCACGCAGGGGGAGCTCATTGCGAGCGGCCTGATGTCGGAGGGCCGCCGCGGCATCTATGACCGGTTCCGCGGCCGCGTCATGTGGCCCATCCGGGACGTGACGGGGGCCGTGATCGGGTTCGGTGCGCGCCGCCTGTTCGAGGACGACCAGGGGCCCAAGTACCTCAACACCCCCGAGACCAGCCTCTACAAGAAGTCGCACGTGCTGTACGGGATCGACCTCGCCAAGCGGGCGATCGCCAAGGACAAGAAGGTGGTGGTGGTCGAGGGGTACACGGACGTCATGGCCGCGCACCTCTCCGGCGTGACGACGGCGGTGGCCACGTGCGGCACGGCCTTCGGCGCCGACCACGCCAAGGTGGTGCGGCGCCTGCTCGGCGACACGACGGCGGGGGGCGGCATGCAGCTCGCGTCCGGCGGGACGGTGGGCGGCGAGATCATCTTCACGTTCGACGGCGACGCGGCCGGGCAGAAGGCCGCGGAGCGTGCGTACGGCGAGGACCAGCGGTTCTACGCAGCGACGTTCGTGGCCGTCGCCGACGACGGCATGGACCCGTGCGACCTGCGCATGGCAAAGGGCCCGGAGGCGGTGCGTGCGCTGGTCGACGGCCGCAAACCCCTGTTCGCCTTTGTGATCCAGGCCAAGATCGACCAGTTCGACCTGAACACCGTGGAGGGCCGCGTGTCAGCCGTGCGGGCTGCAGCACCAGAGATCGTGCGCATCCGGGACCGCAGTCAGCGGGACGGCTACATGCGCGAGGTCGCCCGGTGGATCGGCGCGGAGGTCGACGAGGTGCGACGTGAGGTCGCCCGCGTGGCGTCGACACCGTCGCTGCGGCGCGCACCCGGCCAGGCCGACGGCGATCGCTCGTCCGCCGACCGCATGCCGTCCGAGGGGCGCGGGCCCGGGGGCGACCGCCTGGCATCGGCCGGCATGCCGCAGGTACCGACACCCGATCTCACAGACCTCGTCGCCCGTGACGAGCACATGGCCCTCGCGGCTGTACTGCAGTACCCACAACACGTGCCGGCGTCATTCGACACCCTGGGCAACGACGCGTTCTCCGTACCTGCTTGGCGCGCCGTGCACTCCGCGATCAGAGCGGCCGGCGGAGCAGCGACTGGGCGACAGATCTCGACGGCTCAATGGGTTGCGGCGGTGCTGGAGCAGGCGCCTGAGACGGTGTCGGGACTGGTCACGCAACTGTCGGTGGTAACCCTCCCGGAGGACCGGGAGGAAGCCATCGGTGCGTTCGTCGAAGGTATGGTGCGCAGGGTGACTGACCTGGAGCTGTCCCGCCGCATTGCCGACGCTCGCAGTCGGCTGCAACGGACTGACCCGTCCGACACGGTCGGCTATGACGCGGCGCACAGGGCTCTCCTGGCAATCCAGAGCGAACGCCGGGCACTCCGCGAGAGCGCGTAGGCGCTCACGACGTGGGGCGGGCTGCCGCCGTGTCGCTCGCCTGCTGCTGTGCGATGCGCCGCAACGTCAGGATCAACGGGTCGGTGAGCAGCGTCCCGACCACCACCTGGCGCATCGCCCCGGCCGCGTCGGCAGGCACGGAGGCGACGTCCGCGTCGGCGATCGTCTCGCTGGCCCGCGCGTACGCGTCGAGGTGCTCGTCGGAGATGGTGACGTCGGCGGCGTCGGCGGCGCGGAGCCCCTCGGCGAGGCGCCTGACGAGCGGGTCGTCCGTGTCGCAGTACCAGCCGCGCGCCGCGACGACGGCGGCGGCGCGGCTCAGCCAGGGGTCGGCCGCCGGCGCGCCCGGCGTACCGGCGCTGCGCTCCTCGTCGGTGAGCAGCGCGTGCTGTGCGGCGCCGAGCAGATCGTGCCGTGAGGCGGGCGGGTCGTCCAGGACAGCCAGGACCTGCCGCACGGCGGCGAGGCTGAGCGAGGCGGACTCGGTGAGCGCGCGGACGAGCAGCACGCGCGCGACGTGCGCCTCGTCGTAGAGCGCCTGCGTGCGGGCCGTCGCGATGCCCGGGGGCACCAGGCCCTCGCGAAGGTAGTACTTCAAGGTTGCGACGGGCAGGCCGGTCCGCTCGGCCAGCATCGAGATCCGCATGTTCCTCCCCAGGTCTTGACATTGGAGACTATCACTATCCAATAATGGAGAGTCAAACTATCCAACTGAAGGGCCTGCCATGACAGAGCTGACGACGCACGAGCACGACGGCGACCTCGCCGTCTTCCTGATCGGCGCCCGGGTCAACCGGCCCTGGCGCCCCGACGCCTGGCTGCCCGCGTTCGCTGCGATGGGGCCGATGCTGCGCGAGCTGTGGAACGACCCGTCCTCCGGTTTTCTCCACGCCCGGACGGTTCTCGACGCGGACCTGCGTGGTGTCACGACGATCCAGTACTGGCGCAGCGTGGAGGACATCTACCGGTACGCGAACGCCGACGAGCGCGCCCATCGGCCCGCCTGGCTCGCCTTCTACCGGCGCGCCAGGAAGGTCCCGGGCGCGGTCAACGTGTGGCACGAGACGTTCGCCGTGGCCGCCGGCGGGCACGAGAGCCTCTACGCGGACGCGCGGGCCCCGTTCGGTCTCGCCCGCGCCACCGGCAGCATCCCGGCGACCCGCCGCGGCCGCACCGCCCGTGAGCGGATCCGCGGCGCGGTCCGCCCGGCGGGCTGAGCGGTCCTCAGGCCGGCGTCGGGGCCGGGTGGTCGCGGCTCAGCAGCTCCGCGTCCAGGGACACGGCGGCCAACAGGCCGGACGACGCCGCCATGAGCACCGACGCCAGCGGCATCGGCATCGCCGACGTGTGCGCCATGTCGCCCGCGGCGAACACGCCGGGCACGCTCGTGCGGCCCATCGCGTCGATCTCCACGGCGCCGGACGGCAGCAGGTCCAGGCCGAGCTGCTCCGCGAACGGGGCGCGCTGGGCGAACTCGGCCGACACGAACACGCCGCCCACCTCCTCGTCCGGACCGTCCGTGAACGACACCGTCGCGCCCCCGGCGCTGGGCCGCAGCTCCTTGACGGCCTCGGGCCGGACGGCGACCCCGGCGTCGTCGAGCTGCGCGCGGGCGCCCGGGTCGAACTCGCCGCCGTCGGCCAGGACGGTGAGGTGGCTCGCGATGCGCTCCAGCAGGAACACCACCCGGGCCACATGCGGGCCGCTGCCGAGCACGGCCACGCGCTTGCCGCTCAGCTCGTGCCCGTGGCAGTACGGGCAGACGGCGGCGACGGTGCCGAACAGCGGTTCCAGCCCGGGGATCGCGGGGAGGGTGTCCCGCATCCCGGTCGCGAGCACGACGGTGCGGGTCGCGAGCGGCTCCCCGCCCAGCTCCACCCGGAACCCGTCGCCGTCCGGCACGACGGCGGTCGCCCCCGTCTCGCGGACGGTCACCGTCGCGTACGCGGCCAGCTCCGCCCGGGCCGCGGCGCGGAACTCGGCGGGCGGCGTGCCGTCGTGCGTCACGAAGTTGTGCATGTGCTCGGCGGACGCGTTGCGGTATTCGCCGGAGTCGAGCAGGACCACGCGCCGGTGCATGCGGCCGAGCGTGAGCGCGGCCTGCAGGCCGGCGGGGCCGCCGCCGACCACCACGGCGTCGTAGGGGCTGGTCGAGAGGTCAGGTGCGGGCATGGCAGGGCTCCGTTTCCCGGGACGTCTTGCGGTACCACCCCAGGATGTGACTTCATGTTGACATGAAGTCAAGCGAGACCTGGTCGGTCGGCGAGACGGCCCGGCGATTCGGGCTGGAGACCCATGTCCTGCGCTACTGGGAGGACGAGAACCTGCTGCGCCCGGCCCGCGATCCGGCCGGGCGCAGGCGCTACGGGCGTGACGACGTCGTACGGGTGGGCGTCATCGTGCGCAGCAAAGCCGCCGGGATGAGCCTGGAGCAGGTGCGCGTCATGCTCGACGCCGAGGCCTACGACCGGCACCAGGTGCTGGAGGCGCATATCGCTGACCTGGACCGGCGGATGGCCGAGATGGCGGCGTCGCGCGAGATGACGCTGCACGCGCTGCAGTGCCGGGCGCACGACATCGCCACCTGCCCGCGCTTCCGGGCGCACGTGCAGGACGTGCTCGACGGCGCCCTTGGCGCCTTCGTCACTGAGCGGACTGCGTGACCCTCGGGTTGTCGCGGGGGAGCAGCAGCACGGTCCCGATCATCAGCGCGGCGACGCCGGTGACGCACCAGAAGACCAGGTGCATGGCGTGGGCCAGGCCGGGGCCCTCGGGCGCGCCGTCCGCGCCGACGGTGGTCACCGCGTTCACCACGGCCCCCAGCACGGCGACGCCGACGGCCTGCCCGATCGACCGGGAGAACATGTTGGTGGCGGTCACGGCACCGCGTTCGCCCCAGTCCACGCTGTGCTGCGCGGCCAGCAGGGTCGGCACGGCCACGAGACCCATGCCGAGCCCGATCACGAACACCGCCACGGAGATGTGCCACACCGGGGAGCCGGCGCCGAGGGTGAGCAGGGCGCCAACCAGCACGATCACCGCGCCGATGACGGCGGTCCACCGGAACCCGATCGCGAGGTAGACCCGGCCCGAGAGGGTCGCCGCGAGCGGCCAGCCGACCAGGAGCGACGCGAGCGCGAACCCGGCGACGAGCGGCCCGACGCCGAGCACACCTTGCGCGTAGATCGGCACGTACGTGGACAGACCGAGAGTGATGACGCCGACGCCGAGCCCGGCCGCCGTCGAGGCGCCGACCACGCGGCGGCGCAGCAGCCCCAGGTCGAAGATCGGGTGCGCGCTCCTGCGGGCGGACACGACGAACGCCGCGAGCAGCACCACAGCGGCGGCGAAGATCCCGATCGACTGCGGCGTTGCCCAGCCCCAGGCGTGCCCGCCCTCGAGCAGCCCCAGGACCAGGAGCGTGCTGCCCCCGGTGAGCAGGACGGCACCGAGGTAGTCGATGGGCTGGCGCTCGCCCGCGCGCTCCTTCTCCTGGAACTGGCGCCAGAGGACGGCCCCCGCCACGAGAGCGATCGGCACGTTGACCCAGAAGATCCAGCGCCAGCTCACGAACTGGCTGAACACACCGCCGAGGGTCGGGCCGAGCACGGAGGACGCGGCCCACACGCTCGCGAGGTACCCCTGGATCTTGGCGCGCTCGGCGAGCGTGTAGATGTCGCTGGCGATCGTCATGGACATCGGCAGGATCGCGCCGGCGCCCAGGCCCTGCAGGACCCGGAACCAGATGAGCGCGGGCATGCTCCAGGCGACCGCGCACAGCACCGAGCCGAGCAGGAACAGCCCGATCCCGACCATCATCACGCGCTTGCGCCCGAACACGTCGGCCAGGCGCCCGTACAGGGGGACGGTCACGGCCTGCGCGAGCGTGTACGCCGAGAAGAGCCACGGGACCTGCTCGAACGCGCCGAGCTCGCGCGCGATGGTGGTCGAGGCGGTCGCGAGGATCGTGACGTCGAGGGCCACGAGCGAGGTCGACAGCATCAGCGCGCCGAGGATCGGACCGCGGTCGCCGCGCAGCCCGAGCCGGGTCTCTGTGGCGCTGGTGGACGTGGCGGTCATGCCTGAGGCTCCGTGGTGTGCTGCACGACACATATAAAGTTGCCTGGGGCAGCGTCTATTCCCGGGCACGGTTCCGGCGCGTCCCGGTGCTAGGCCCGGCGGTTGCCGGGCCAGCCCTCCGGCGCGACGTCGCGCCCGCCGTCGGGCACCGAGTCGGCGAGGCGGCAGAGCGTGCCGAAGAACGCATCGACGTCGGCCTCGTCGTCGCCGATGGCGTCCCGCAGCGTCCGGTCGAAGGTGATCGCCGCGGACTTGAGCTTGCGGTAGAGCGTCTCGCCCGCTTCGGTGACCTCGATCCGCTGCACCCTGCGGTTCGACTCCTCGCGGGTGCGGACCACCAGCCCCCGGTCCTCCATGCCGCGCAGGTGGTGCGTGAGGGTGGCCTCCCGGATGCCGACGGCATTGGCGAGCTCGCGCTGGTTGGCCGGCGTGCCCTGGTGCAGGGCGAGCAGGATGTGCCAGACCTGCCAGCTGCCGCCCTGCTCGGACAGCAGGGCGTCGAACGCGCGCATGACGCGCTGCACGGATTGCCACATCGCGACCGCGACGGGGACCGGTCCGGACTGGCCTGACCCGGACGCGCTCGGCCCCTTTCCGGGGTCCGTGCCGCCAGGTTCGCCGGGGTGCCCGTTCGGTTGCATGCGCGCAGCCTAGTTCGGCCATCTCCGAAATGCGTTGACGGCTAATACTTAGATGTCTAACGTTGGTGATCGAAGGTTCCAGCAGCGACTCGGAGGCTCGAGATGTCAACGCACGGCTCGAATGGCACCACCAGCACCACAGCACTGCTCTCGCCCGAGGCGCTCGACAGCGCCCTGGCCCCGCTCGTGGCCGCGCTCGGCGACCGCCTGCTCATCCCGTCCGCCGCCGGGTTCGCCGAGACCGCCGCCGTGTTCATGGGCGGTCCGGAGCGGGCCCCGGTCGCGATCGCGCGCGTGCGCACCACCGACGAGGTCGCGGCAGTCGTCGCCGTCGCCCGTGACACGGGCCTGCCGCTCGCGGTGCGCAGCGGCGGCCACAGCTTCGCCCGGCACGGCCTGGCCGACGGCGGGCTCGTCCTGGACATGCGCCTCATGGACGGCATCGAGATCGACGCGGACGCCGGCGTCGGGCACGCGCAGGGCGGCGTGCTCGCCGGCGCCTACAGCACGGCGGCGGGCGAGCGCGGCCTGGCCACCGGGTTCGGCGACACCGGGACCGTCGGTATCACTGGCCTCGCGCTCGGCGGCGGCATCGGCTACCTCAGCCGTCGCGACGGCCTCACCCTCGACAACCTGCTGGGCGCCGAGGTGGTCCTCGCGGACGGCCGCGTGGTGCAGGCCAACGCAGACGAGCACCCCGACCTCTACTGGGCGCTGCGGGGCGGCGGCGGGAACTTCGGCGTCGTGACCCGGCTGGACCTGCGGCTGCGCGAGCTGCCGGTGGTCACGGGCGGCATGCTCGCGTGGGCCGCCGAGCCGGGCACGCTCGCCACGGTCCTGGCGACCCTGGCCGAGGCGCCCGCCGAGCTGGCGGGCATGCTCAACGTGATGGTCGCCCCGCCGCTGCCCATGCTGCCGGCGGAGCTGCACGGCAAGCCGCTCGTCATGGCGCTGGTGTGCTTCGCCGGTCCGGCGTCCGGGGCGGAGGCAGTGTTCGCGGCCCTGCGTGCGCCCGGCACGGTGTTCGACGGGGTGCGCGAGATCCCCTATCCGGAGATGTTCGCGGGCGGTGGCCCGGACGGCGGGGTCTTCGCCGAGGCGCGGCCCGGGTTCCTCGGCGAGGGCGTCTGGGCGCCCGACGAGGCGTGGGCCGCGGCCGCCATCGAGGCGGTGTCCGGCGCGTCGCACGGGCCCGCCGTGGTGAACATGCGGCCCATGGGCGGCGCGATCGCCGGTGTCGACGGCGCGTCGTCGGCCTTCGCGCACCGCGACGCCGCCTGGATGGTCACCGTGCAGGGCATGGCGATGGGTCCCGACGGCGTTCCGGCGCTGCGCGAGTGGGTGACGTCGGCGTCGGACACGCTCGGCGTCGCGGGCCGGGGGTACGTGAACTTCATGACGAACGCCACGGAGCAGGACGTCCGCAACGCCTATCCCGAGGCGACGCTGGCCCGGCTGCGCGAGGTGAAGCGGGCGTACGACCCGACCAACCTGTTCGCGTCGAACCACAACGTGACGCCCTGAGGTAGCGCTTAATCGTTACGGGCGATTGTCCGGCCTTCGTCGGTCTCCGAGGATCGAGCCACTTGATCTCACGGAGCACCGACGAAGGAGCTGGACGTGACCCTCTACAAGAAGCTCGGCCGGGTCCGGGCGACGGCGCTGGTCGCCGCGCTCGGCCTGCTCGTGGCGGCGGCGATCGTCGTCGTCCAACCGAACCCGCCCGCGGCCTACGCGCACGGCGGCCTCACCTACCCCGCCACCCGCACCTACGCGTGCTACGTGGACGGCATCGAGAACGGCCAGGGCGGCGACCTGAACCCGCAGAACCCGATGTGCCAGAACGCGCTGGCCGTCAACGGCAACTACCCGTTCTACAACTGGTTCGGGAACCTGCTCAGCAATGCGGACGGGAACCACCAGGAGGTCATCCCGGACGGGAACCTGTGCGGCCCGCAGGAGTCGTTCTCCGCGTTCCGCGAGCCGGGCACGCAGTGGCCGACGACGACGCTCACCGCCGGCCAGACCATCACGTTCCAGTACAACGCCTGGGCCAGGCACCCGGGCACGTGGTCGCAGTACATCACCAAGGACAGCTGGGACCCGAGCCAGCCGCTCGCCTGGGACGACCTTGAGCCGGCGCCGTTCAACGAGGTGGCCAACCCGCCCCTGCGCTCGGGTGGACCGCAGGGCGACGAGTACTACTGGGACGCCACCCTGCCGAACAAGTCCGGCTACCACATCATCTACTCGATCTGGACGCGGTCGGACAGCCCGGAGGCGTTCTACAACTGCGCCGACGTCGTCTTCGGCTGATCGGTCGCGAGGAGCCCGGCCGGCGTGTCCGACCGATGCGTGCCACCGGCGTGTCGGTCCGGGGAGTGACTACAACTGCGGAGTGTGTTGCTCTGCGTAGACGATGTCTACGCAGAGCAACACACTCCGCAGACCTACAGTCACCCTGTGGGTCGCTCCGCCGGCAGGGCCGCCGCCACCACGGGCAGGCCGGATATCGTGGTCGTAATGAAGTCGGCCGAACTGCTCGACCTGTGCCTCGCCCTGCCGGGCGCCGAGGAGACCGACCCCTGGGGCGAGGGCGGCGGCGTCCTGAAGGTCGGCGGGAAGATCTTCGCGTTCGTCGGCTCGGAGACGCTCGGGGTGAAGGTCGCCCGGTCCACCGACGAGGCGCGCGAGTGGTACGACCGCTACCCGGACCACGTCTCGACCATGGCGTACATCGGCAGGCACGGCTGGATCACGGTGCGGCACGACGACGGCGTCGTGCCCGACGACGAGCTGGAGGAGCTGGTCGATATCTCGTACACCGCCGTCGTGGCGGGACTCCCGAAACGCCTGCGCCCCGAAGGGTGAGGCGCGGGCACGACGGCGGCAGAGCAGGGCCCTGACGCCGTCGTGCCGGGATCCCGCGTTACGGGACCGAGTAGCCCGCCGTGCGGAACATCTCGTACCACTCGGCGCGCGTGAGCGGGATGTCCGAGCCCAGGGCAGCGCCAGCCACCCGCTCCGGGTTGGTGGTGCCGAGCACCACCTGCATCTGCGCCGGGTGGCGCGTGATCCAGGCGGTGGCGATCGCGATGGCCGGCACGTCGTACTTCTTGGCGAGCCGGTCGATCACGGCGTTCAGCTCGGGGTAGTCCGCCGAGCCGAGGAACACCCCGTTGAAGAACCCGGCCTGGAACGGCGACCAGGCCTGCACGGTGATGTCGTGCAGGCGGCAGTAGTCGAGCGTGCCGGAGTCGCGGCTGATCGACTGGTCCAGCCCCTGCATGTTCGCGGCCACGCCCTGCGCCACGAGCGGCGCGTGCGTCACCGAGAGCTGGAGCTGGTTGGCCACCAGCGGCTGCGACACCGACTTGCGCAGCAGCTCGATCTGGCCCGGCGTGTGGTTCGAGACGCCGAACGCGCGCACCTTGCCCGCAGCCGACAGGTCGTCGAACGCGCGCGCCACCTCGTCGGGCTCCACGAGGGCGTCCGGGCGGTGCAGCAGCAGGATGTCGATGTAGTCGGTGCCGAGCGCGGCCAGCGAGCCCTCGACCGACTCGACGAGGTGCTCGTACGAGTAGTCGAAGTACGGCCCCTCGCGCACGATGCCGGCCTTGGTCTGGAGCACGATCTCCGCGCGCTCGGACGACGTCAGCTGCATCGCCTCCGCGAACCGCGTCTCGCAGCCGTGCAGTGCCGAACCGTAGACGTCGGCGTGGTCGAAGAACGAGATGCCCGCGTCGCGAGCGGTCTTGACGAGGGTGCGCACCTCCTCGTCCGTCTTCTCCTGGATACGCATGAGGCCCAGGACGACGTTCGGGACGGTGAGCTCGGTCCCGGGCAGGGTGAAGGTCTTCACGGGGATTCTCTCCTGTGGTGGTTGGAAAAGGTCAGTCGCTCAGGCCGCGGAGAGCCGGGCGACCTCGTCGGCGGTGAGCGTCAGGTCCGCGGCCTGCGCGGAGTCGCGGATGCTCTCGGGCCGCGACGCCCCGGGGATCGGCACGACGACGGGCGCGAGCGCCAGCTCCCACGCGAGCGTCACGCGGAACGGCGAGACACCGTGCGCGTCCGCGACCTCCTGGAACGCCGAGTACGCCGCGCCGAGCTCGCCGGAGCGGGCCAGCGAGATGCCACCCAGCGGGCTCCAGGGCAGGAACGCGATGCCGAGCTCGGCGCACAGCTCCAGCTCGGGCAGCGACGAACGGAAGCGCGGCGAGAACTGGTTCTGCACGGACACCAGGCGCCCGCCCAGGATCTGGTTCGCCTCGCGGATCTGGTCCGGGTTCGCGTTGGAGATGCCGGCCAGCTCGATGACGCCGTCGTCGAGCAGGTCGCGGATCGCGCCCACCGAGTCGCCGTAGGGCACGTTCGGGTCGGGGCGGTGGAACTGGTAGAGGCCGATGGCGTCGACCCCGAGCCGCTTCGCCGACGCCTTCACGGCCTCCTTGAGGTACTCGGGCCGACCGTCCTGGGTCCAGGACCCGTCGCCGGGGCGCAGGTGGCCGCCCTTGGTGGCGACGAGGACGCCGGAGGTGTCGCCGCCGTAGGAACGCAGGGCCTCGGCGATGAGCTCCTCGTTGTGGCCGACGTCGTCCGCGTGCAGGTGGTAGGCGTCCGCGGTGTCGATCAGCGTGACGCCGGCGTCGAGGGCGGCGTGGATCGTGGCGATCGAGCGGGCGGCGTCGGGCCGTCCCTCGATGGACATCGGCATGCCGCCGAGGCCGATCGCGGAGACTGCCCGGTCGCCGATCTTGCGGTGCTGCATGGATTCTCCTCGTGTCGCAACGGGTTCGGATCCGAGACTAGGAAGCGATAACCTAGAAGTCCAACAACTGTCGATCATCATTCCTAGAACTGGTACTGATAAATGGAACTGCGTCAGATGGAGTACCTCGTCGCCCTCGCGGACGAGCGCCAGTTCACCCGGGCCGCCGAGGTCACCGGCGTCTCCCAGTCCGGACTGTCCGCTGCCATCCGCAACCTCGAGGTCGAGCTGGGCACCAAGCTGTTCACCCGGACCACGCGCAGGGTCGAGCCGACCGAGGCGGGCCTGGCGCTGCTGCCCTTCGCCCGCACCATGCTCTCCTCCGCGACGGAAGCACGCGACGCGGTGGTCCAGGTCTCGCGCGAGCTCGCGGGGACGCTGCGGGTGGGCGCCGAGCAGTGCCTCGGCGTCGTCGACGTGGCCACGCTGCTGGAACGCTTCCACCGGCGCTACCCGCGGGTGGAGATCGCGTTCACCCAGGCGGGCTCGCACGAGCTCCTGGCCGGGGTGCGCGACGGCGACCTCGACGCCGCGTTCGTCGCCACTACCGACCACGTCAGCGTGCTGCCGCGCACGGTACTGGGCCAGGAGCCGGTGGTCCTGCTCTGCCCGCCCGAGCACTCGTTCGCGTCCCGCGCGGCCGTGGACCGGGCCGACCTGGGCGGCGAGAGCTTCATCGACTTCCACCCGTCCTGGGCGGTCCGCAAGCTGAACGACGACGCCTTCGGCGCGCGGGGCGTGCGCCGGCGGGTGCGGTTCACCGTCAACGACGTGCACACGCTGCTCGACCTCGTCGACCGCGGCCTCGGCGTCGCGCTCGTGCCCCGGCACGTCGCGGCCAAGCCCCAGGCCGCCCGGCTGGTCGCTGTCCCGGTCCTGCCGGACGGCGCCCCGGACTGGGTGGTCTCGGTGGTCACCGGCTCGTCGGACCGCGCGGACTCGCCGGCCCCCCACCTGGTGGAGCTTCTGGACGATGCCCCGGCATGCTCTCCGGCGCCGGTCGGCTGAGGCGGTCTGCGCCTTGAAGTCGGCACTTGGCATCGAGATCGGCTCATCACTGGACCGATCTCGAAGCAATCTGCCGACCTCGCGATAGTCCGCCTGACCGGTAGATGACTACTCCGTGTAGTCGGCCCCGACCTCACGTGCCCAGGGAGTATCGGGCATGTGGGCCCAGATCCTGGACCGTCTGGCCGCACCTCCGTCGGCCGAAACATGAACTTCCGCGAGGAGAAGGCCCGCGGCTGGAATCTAGATGAGAAGGTCGCCGACCGTAGGGGTAGTCGCTCTATGGGCCACGATAGAGCGACCATCCCTACGTTCGACCATCCCTACGTTCGACTGGTCAGGCGCAGTCCACGGCGAGGGAGAGCCAGTCGGCCCTGTCGTTGTAGCCGCCGTCGCCGGCGTCGCCTACCCGCAGGGACAGGTCGCGCACACCCGCGACGGAGACGTCGAACGGCACCTCCGCACCGCGTGTCACGGTGCCGCTCGACCAGAGCGTCTCGCCGTCGCCGACGATGTCGAACGTCGCCGTGCCGCCCTCGGGCCCGACGTTGCCCACGACGTCGTCGATCCCGACGCCGCCGGTGAGCCGCGTGCACGCCCCGCCGAGGTAGTACCTGACCTGGGCCGGGCTCGCGACGCCGATCCCGGTCGGGTGCACGGTGCCCGCGACGGTCAGCGGCGACCCGCCGCCCACGCTCTGGTCAACGGTGGGCTCCATCCAGCCGCTGCTCGCGCTCACCCACGGGTGCCGCGACAGCACGACGGCGGTCCCGCCGGGTGCCGCGGGCGCGATCCTCACGCGCGACGGTGGCGTCGTGCTGGCTGGCCCACCGCCGGACGAGGCGGTCGCCGCGACGTCGTAGCCGCCCGTGCCCGCGTTCGCCGGCACGTCCACGGTGAACGCGACGGTGGCCGAGCTGCCCGGCCGCACCACGAGCGGCGCCGGGCCGGCCGGACTGACCGTCCAGCCCTCGGGTGCCGTCAGCTCGACCGACGGCCGGCGCACGGAAGTGCTGCCGTCGTTGTGCAGCGTCACCTCGGTCGCCAGCCGGTCACCGGCCGCGGCCAGCAGGTCCGTAGTGGGCGCGACGTCGTCAGCCCCGACAGCCGTGAAGGTGGGCGGCGCGGCGACCAGGCGCGGGACGCCGTCGGCCCGGCTCGGCGCGACCCGCAGCAGCGCGGCGCCGTGCGCAGGAACTGCGGCGCGGATCGTGCCCGCGGACTGCGTGCGGCTGTCCGTCCAGGTGTCCAGCACGGAGAACGATCGTCCCCGCAGGCCCAGGTCAAGCGCGGTGGTCGAGATCTCGGCGGGCCGGTCGCCGCGGTTCAGCAGCGCGACGGCGACCGAGCCGTCCGCCAGCGGCTTGGCCCACGTCTCCGTGGTCCCGGCCGCGCCGACCCGGGTGCCCTGGATGCCGAGCCGGTCCTGGTCGATCGCCAGGACGTCCTCGTCGAGCAGGATGTCCATCGAGTCCTGGCTCAGGGTGCGCGGGTCGCTGGAGATGACCAGCGGCGCAGCAGCCACGGTCCACAGCGACATCTGCGTGCGGAACTCCTCGGTGGTCATGCCGAGCTCCGGGCCCAGGTAGTCCGGGTCGCTGAAGCGCCCGGGCCCGGCCACCTCCGGGTGCCGCGCGTTCGCGTCGAAGTTGCGCAGCACGTCCTTGAACTGGATCTGGCCGACGAAGCCGACGTCGGTGTAGGTGCGCCAGGACTCGGCGATGTCCGGCGCGTACGTCCAGGACCAGGTGGACTGCTGCTCCTCGGGGTAGTCGCCCCAGTCCGGCGAGGTGACGGGGTTGCACAGGTTGAAGATCATGGACCGCCCGGAGCTGTTGTTGCGCAGCGCCTCGGCGAACGCGGTGAACGCCTCCTGCGGGTCCAGGTCCGCCGTGATGCCGCACAGGAAGTCGACCTTGACGGCGTCGTACCCCCACTCGGCGAAGGTGTCGGCGTCGGTCTGGTAGTGGCCGCCGCTGCCCAGGCCGCACGTCCCGGGGATGTACGGCCCGGCGTCGGTGTAGATGCCGGCGCGCAGCCCACGGTCGTGGATCGCGTCGGCCAGCGCCGCCATGCCGTCGGGGAACCGCGCCGGGTCACCCTGCAGGCGGCCGTCGTCGCCGCGCGGCACGTCGGCCTGCCAGCCGCCGTCGAGCCACACGATGTCGTAGCCGGCCTCCGCCAGGCCGGACGAGACCAGGAAGTCGGCCACGTCCAGCACCTCGTCGGCGTTGAAGTCCCCGCCGAGGCCGTAGTAGGTGTTCCAGCCCTGGTAGGGCGTGGGGCTCGGGCTCTGTGCCGCGGTGCGTGTCTCGGCGGCGCGTGCGGCGGTGTCCGCCGTCACCGGCACCGCCGCGGCCGCCGTGACCAGGGTCGTCGTGATCAAGGTCGTCGAGATGAGGGCGGCACACGTCCTCGCCGCCCACGTGCGTACGGTGAACATCCAGGTCTCCTGACGTCGTCGTCGGTCCGGCCGGGTGCCGAAGGAGGGACCTGCCCAGCAAAGCGCGCGCCGGGGTAGGACGGAATGCAGAAGACGACGTACCCACCTGGACGATCCGACGCCGGCGTCAGCGCTCCCGGTCGTGGATACCGCGGCGGAAGTCCGTCGGGCTGCAGGAATGCACGCTGCGGAACTGGCGCGAGAAGTAGAAGGGGTCGGGGTAGCCGACGGAGCGGGCGATGTCGGCGACGGGCAGCTCGGTGGTGATGAGCAGCTCGCACGCCCGAGCCATCCGCAGCCGCTTGACGTACTCGACCACGCCGCCGCCGGTCGCCGCCCGGAAGCGGGCGGAGAAGTGCGAGGTGCTCAGGCCGAACCGGCGGGCGAGCGCCGCCACCTCGACGACGGTGTCCAGGTGCGTGCGCAGGTACTCCTGCGCGGCGCGGACCGGCTCGCCGCGGACCGGGCTCCCGGCGGCGGCGTCGGCCCCGATCTGGGCGAGCACCGACCAGGCGGCGCCCGCGCAGCGCAGCAGGCTGGGGTAGGTCTCGTCCGTCTCGAGCGCGTCGACGACACGTTCGAGGTCGGCGACCACGCGGATCAGGTCGTGCACCTCGACCACCGCAACGTCGTCGGGCCCGGCGTGCCCGGCCAGGTCGCGCTCGAACTCGCCGACGTCGGGCCCCCGGGCGTGCATCCACCAGATCGTCCATGGGTCGTCGTCGTCCGCCCAGTACTCGTGGGGGACGCCGGCGGGGATGACCAGGGCCTGGACGGCCCCGATGCGGTGCAGACCGCCCGGGGTGCGGCACCAGCCGCGCCCGGCCGAGGACACGATGACGATGGTCCCGACGGCGCCGTTCCTGCGCACGCGCCCGTGGTTCGCGGCGTGCGGGAAATAGCCCGCGTCGGTGACCAGCAGACGCGAGGTGGGGCCCGCCGTCGACGCCGCGCGGACCACCGTGCTCGGCAGCACCCGCAGGCGCTGTCCCGGGAAGCCGTCACGGATTCGCACCCCTGGAGGGTAGCGCCACGCGCCCGGCCGTGTCAGCCGGCGGCCGCGACGGCGAGAATCGTCGGATCGTCCAGGCAAGTGCATCGATACGTCGCTTCCCGGGGGCACCCACGGGTTCGTAGCGTCGGTCACATGCTCGACGAGGAGTCCACGCTCGACCTTCCCGACCGGCCCGACGACCTGGCCGGCCGGGCCGCTGCCGCCTGGGCGGCGCCGCTCACCCTGACCACGTACGAGCCTCTGCCCCCCGACCGGTTCCCGGCATACCTGGACCGGCGGGTCTACCAGGGGTCGTCCGGCAGCGTGTACCCGCTCCCGTTCCACCACCAGATCGCCGACGAGCCCCACCAGCGGGAATGGCATGCGGTGCACCTGGAGAACGAGTGGCTGCGCATAGTGGTGCTTCCGGAGCTGGGCGGGCGCATCCACGTGGCCCGCGAACGCGCGAGCGGCCGGGACTTCTTCTGGACCAACCCCGTGATCAAGCCCGCGCTCGTCGGGCTGGCGGGCCCGTGGGTGGCGGGTGGCGTCGAGCTCAACTGGCCGCAGCACCACCGCCCGGCGACCTACCTGCCGGTGGACGTCGAGATCGAGGAGGAGCCGGACGGCGCCGTCGTCGTCTGGTGCTCGGACCACGACCCGTTCACGAGGATGAAGGGCATGCACGGGGTTCGGTTGCGCCCCGACAGCGCCGTGCTGGAGCTGACGGTGCGGCTCTACAACCGCAGCGAGCTGCCGCAGTCGTTCCTGTGGTGGGCCAACGTGGCGGCCAAGGTGGACGACGACTACCAGTCCTTCTTCCCGCACGACGTGCGGTTCGTGGCCGACCACGCCCGGCGCGCGATCACGGCGTTCCCGCACGCGGACCGGCCCTACTACGGCGTCGACTACCCGGCGCGTGCGGGCGAGCTCGGCACGGCGGCGGGCGGCGTGGAGCTCACCGGCGACCGCCTCGACTGGTACCGCAACATCCCGGTGCCGACGTCGTACATGGTCCTCGCCAGCGACGACGAGTTCTTCGGCGGGTACGACCACGCGGGAGGCCTCGGGTTCGTGCACGTCGCGGACCGCGCGCTCTCGCCCGGCAAGAAGCAGTGGACCTGGGGCAACGCCCCGTTCGGTCACGCGTGGGACGCCAACCTGGCCGACGACGGCTCGCACTACGTCGAGCTGATGGCCGGCGTGTTCACGGACAACCAGCCCGACTTCGCCTACCTCGCCCCGGGCGAGACCAAGGTCTTCTCCCAGTTCTGGTACCCGTTCCGCGACGTCGGCCCGGTGGACCGGGCCACGCTCGACGCCGCGGTCCGGCTGGAGCGTTCCGGCTCCGACGACGGGGGCACGACGGCGACGCTGGGCGTCGTCGTACCGCGGCCGCTGGACGGCGTCGAGGTGACGCTGTCGGACGGCGGGCGGATGCTCGCGATCGACGTCGTCGACGTCGACCCGAGCCACCCGGCGCTCCTGACGCACGACCTGCCCGCCGGGACCGGGCCCCTCACGGTGACCGTGACCCACGATGGGCGCGTCCTGGTGGCGTGGGACGAGCCGTCGGGGACAGGCGCGACCCGCGAGGAGCCGGCCCCCGCCGAGGAGCCGCCCGCCCCCGAGCAGGTCGGCACCGTCGAGGAGCTGGCGCTGATCGCGGCGCACCTGGAGCTGTACCGGCACGCGACGCGCGCGCCCGAGCCCTACTGGCGCGAGGCGCTGCGCCGGGACCCGGGACACGTCGACAGCCTGGTCGGCCTCGCGCGGCACGCCTACGCCGCGGGCGGCCCGGCGCAGGCCAGGGAACATCTCGAGCAGGCGGTGGCCCGCCTGACCCGGCTGCACCGCAGCCCGCGCGACACCACCGCGGTCTACCTGCTCGGCCTGGTGCGCGAGGAGCTCGGCGACGACGTCGGCGCCTACGCGGCCTACGCGCAGGCCGCCTGGTCGAGGGCCTGGCGGGCCCCCGCCGGCTACCGCATGGCGCGCCTCGACGCGCGCGCCGGCCGGCACGCGGGCGCCCTGGTGCGGCTCGCCGACGTGCGCCGGACCGAGCCCGAGCACCTGCAGGCGCTCGCCCTGAGCGTGATCTGTCACGGGCGGCTGCGGCAGCACGACGCCGCAGCGGAGGTGCTGGCCGCCGCCCGTGCGCTCGACCCGCTCGACGCCTGGCTGCGGCACCTGGACGGGCAGCCCGCGAGCGGTGACGCCCAGACCCTCCTCGACGTGGCGATCGAGCTCGCGGGGGTGGGGGAGCACGACGCCGCGCTCGCGTGCCTGGCGGAGGCCGAGGGCCGGGAGCGGCAGCGTCCGGCGGGGCAGACCGCCGCCGGGCCGCTGCTCGCCTACCACCGCGCGCACGTGCTGCGGCTCGCCGACCGCCCGGACGAGGCGGCCACCGAGCGGGCGCGGGCCCGCACGGTGGACGCCACCTGGTGCTTCCCCGGCCGGCTCGCGGACGCTGCGGTGCTGCGGGAGGCGGCCGACGCCGAACCGGGCGACGCCCGCGCCCGCTCGCTGCTGGGCCACTGGACCTACGCCGCCGGACGCCGGGCGGACGCCCTCTCGCTGTGGCGGTCCGCCGTCGCGCTCGACCCGTCCGACGCCGTGGCCTGGCGCAACATCGGCCTGGCCGCCGTCAACCACGAGCGCGACCTGACGGCGGCGCGCGACGCCTACGACCGCGCGTGCGCCGTCGCCCCGGGCGACGCCCGGCTGCTGTACGAGCGCGACCAGCTCGCCGCCCTGACGGGCACCAGCCCCGCGGACCGCCTCGCCGCACTGCTCGACGGCGGCTCCGCCCACCTCGAACGGGACGATCTCACCGTCGAGACGCTGCACCTGATGGTGACGCGGGGGCAGGCGGCCGAGGCGCTGGCGATCCTCGGGGGACGCTGGCTCCACCCGTGGGAGGGCGGCGAGGGCCAGGCGCTGCTGGCCTGGGACCGCGCGCACACCCACCAGGCCCTGGACGCGCTCGCGGACGGCCGGTCGCGGGACGCCGTCGGGCACCTGCGGGCGGCCCTCGCGCCGCCGCGCAGCCTCGGCGAGGCGCGGCACCCGCTGGCCAGCACCGCGCACCTGCACCTGCTCCTCGGGGACGCGCTCGCTGCGGCCGCGGACGGGGACGGGGACACGGACGGCGCGGCAGCCGCCGACGCCTGGCGCAGCGCAGCGGCGCAGCGCGGCGACTTCGTCGAGATGAGCACGCAGGAGCACAGCGAGCAGACCCTCTGGACGGTCCTCGCCCTGCGCCGCACCGGGCAGGGCCCCGCCGCGGACGAGCTGACGGCGTCGCTGCGCGCCTTCCGCGACCGGTACGCCGCCGAGGTCCCGCGCGTGGACTACTTCGCGACGTCCCTGCCCGACCTCCTCCTGTTCGAGGAGGACCCGCTGCGCGTGCGCGACCGGCGCGTACTCGTCCTGGACGCCCAGCTCGCGCTCCTGGCCGGCGACACCGCCTCGGCCGAGACGCTCCTGCGGCGGCCGGAGCTCGCGGCGTCGCGGCACGCGGCCGACCTGCGCCACGCCGTGGCCCGGCAGGGTGCGGCGCTGCTGCACGGACCCGACCGGCCCGCGGACCCCGCCGCCGAGGCCGACTCGAAGGAGCTCACCGCATGAGCAGCCTGCTTGCCGACGTCGTGCCGCAGCGAGCGCGAGCGGCGAACCTGACGGGCGTGGACCTACCCGCACCCGTGATCTGAGATGCACCAGGTGCGCCAACGATGGCGCACGGAGGAGGAACAGAGATGTCCAAGCGAACCACGATTTCCGAGCGAGCACTGACCCGCCGCGAGCTGATCGCGGGCGGCATGACACTGGGTGCGGCCAGCCTGCTGGCCGCGTGCGTGGGGACGACGACGGGCGGCGGTGGCGGCGGCGCGGCCACCACCGGCGCGGTCACCCTGCAGAACTCGGTCCAGGACGCGGAGCCCAAGGCCGCGCTCGAGGCCCTCGTCAAGGCGTACCAGGGCGACGAGGTCACGCTGAACTCGGTGGCGACCGAGCAGTTCCGGGCGCAGCTCACCAACTACCTGCGGTCCGGCGACGCACCCGAGGTGCTCAGCTGGTACGCCGGGTCCGTCGCGCGGTCCTACGCCGACGAGGGGCTGCTGCTCGACGTGTCCCCCCTGTGGCAGGGCGACGGCGTGTGCGCCGGGTACTCGGACGCGCTGCGCGGCCTGTCGACCGACGCCGCGGGCAAGCAGATCTTCGTGCCCACCAGCTACTACTGGTGGAGCGTCTTCTACAAGAAGTCGGCCTTCGAGAAGTGGGGCGTCGAGGCCCCGACGTCGTGGGACGAGTTCCACGCCCTGTGCGAGAACCTCAGCGGCCAGGGCATCGCCCCGCTGACCAACGGGCTGTCGTCGACGCCGTGGATGGCCTCGGGCTGGTTCGACTACCTGAACCTGCGCGTCAACGGTGCGCAGTACCACCGGGAGCTGCTGGCCGGCGAGCACGCGTTCAACGACCCGGAGGTCGTCGCCGTCATGGAGGAGTACAAGCGGCTCATCCCGTACTTCGACAAGAACGCGGCGTCCTACACCGCGCAGGACGCGGCCACGCCCGTCGCCCAGGACAAGTCGGCCATGTACCTCGTCGGCGCGTTCGTCACGTCCTACTTCCCCGAGGACCAGCGCGACGACCTCGACTTCTTCTCGGTCCCGGTGATCAACGACTCGGTGCCCATCGCCGAGGAGGCACCCACCGACGGCTACTTCGCGGCAGCCAACAGCGACAACCACCAGGGCGCCCTCGACCTGCTGTCCTACCTCGCCTCCACTCAGTCGCAGCAGCAGTACATCGAGCAGTCCGGCTCGGCGAACCTGCCCACGTCGCCCGACGTCGACACCTCGGGCCTCAGCCCGCTGGTGCAGAAGGGCATCGAGCTGCTGAACAACACCGAGGAGATCACGCAGTTCTTCAACCGCGACTCCTCCGACGCCCTGCAGGCCACCGCCGACACCGCGCTGACCAAGTTCCTCGCCGTGCCCGACTCCATGAAGAGCATCCTCGACGAGTGGCAGACGGCAGCCGAGGGGGTCTTCGCGTCGTGAGCGCGCAGACGTCTGCGCCCCGCCGCCGCTCCGGGCTCGCGCGCGTCCCGCTGCTCGTCTGGGTGTTCCTGCTGGTCCCGTTCGCGATCGAGCTGTTCTGGGTGTTCTGGCCCGCGGCCAACTCGTTCTCGCTCTCCCTGACCCGGTGGGACGGGATCACGCCGGCCGAGCCCATCGGCCTGCAGAACTTCCGCGACCTGGCCGCCGACCCGATCTTCCTCACCGCCCTGCGGAACAACGTGATCTGGGTGTTCGGGTTCGGCGGCCTGTCGGTGGTGGGCGGGCTCGTCCTCGCGGTCACCCTGAACAAGCCGGGCCCCCTCGTGGGCCTGTACCGCAGCGCCATCTACCTGCCCATGGTCGTCTCGCTCGCCGTCAGCGGCCTGTTCTGGCGCGTCATGTACGCGCCCGACGGGCCGATCAACGGCACGCTCGGCCTGCTCGGCCTCGAGTCCCTGGAACGCCAGTGGCTCGCCGACCCCGCCGTCGCGCTCGGCGCCGTGCTCATCGCCGCCGTCTGGCGCCAGGTCGGCTACATCATGGTGCTGTACCTGGCCGGCCTGAAGGGCACCGACCCCACGCTCGAGGAGGCCGCCGCCGTCGACGGCGCGAGCGCGTGGCAGCGGTTCTGGCGCATCGTCATGCCGCAGCTGCGCGGCGTGAACACCGTCGTCTTCGCCGTCACCGTCATCGACTCGCTGCGCACCTTCGACATCGTCTGGGCCATGACCCGGGGCGGCCCCTACAACGAGACCCAGCTCCTGAGCACCTACATGTTCCAGCAGGCGTTCACCACGGGGAACCTCGGCTACGCCTCGGCCATCGCCGTGGTCATCTTCGCCCTGGCGATCGGCTTCATCATCACCTACCTCGCCCGCCAGGCCCGGACGGAGGACTGACATGTCAGCACTCGCCACACCCGTCGCGGTCGGCACCGGGACCGGCGCCCGGCGCCGGCCCCGCCCCGCCCGCTCCCCGTGGCTGCACGTCACGATGATCCCGGTCACGCTCCTGTGGCTCAGCCCCATCGTGTTCGTCCTGTTCGTCGCCGTCCGCTCCTACGACGACATCGCCGGCCGCGGCCTCGGCGCCTTCCCGGCGTCGTTCAGCACCGAGGGCTTCGCCACCGCACTGACCGAGGGCGGGGTGCTCCTGGCCCTCGGGAACTCCGTGGTGGTCACCGCCTTCGCGGTCTTCGCGTCCCTGGCGCTGTCGTCCGTCGCCGCGTACGCGCTCAGCCGGTTCGCCATCCCCGGCCGCCGCACCATCCTGCTCACCATGCTCGCCGGGAACCTCCTGCCCCCGCAGATCCTGCTCGTCCCGGTCGCGTCCATCACCGAGGCCATCGGCATCGCCGACACCCGCACCGCCCTCGTCGTGGTCCAGGTCGGGTTCGGCATCGGCTTCTACACGTTCGTGCTGCACGGCTTCATGCGCAGCCTGCCCACCGAGGTCTTCGAGGCCGCACGGCTCGACGGCGCCGGCCCCGGCGGCATCTTCTGGCGCATAGTGCTGCCCCTGTCGCGGCCGTCGCTGGCGGCGCTCGCGGCGCTGGCCACCACGTGGATCTTCAACGACCTGATCTGGGCGATGACGGTGCTGCGCACCGAGTCGAAGTTCCCGATCACCGCCGCCCTGCTCAACCTGCAGGGCGGGTACGCGAGCGCGTGGAACGTGGTTGCGGCAGGCTCGTTGATAGCGGCCGTCCCGACGGCGATCGTGTTCTTCATGTTCCAGAAGCAGTTCGTGTCCGGACTTCTCGTGGGAGCCAACAAGTGACCTGGATACTCCCGACCCGGTCAGGCCGGTACGTCGTGGGCCTGGCGCCGCGCGGGGCCGGGCTGGTTGCCGTCGGCTGGGGGCCCGCCGCCGAGGAGGCGGCGGAGCCGGTGGCGGCGACGTCGTCGTTCGAGGCGGACCTGGACCTGCTGCCGCTGGAGGCGACGGCGCTCGGCACGCGCAGCGTGCACGGCGCCGAGCTGGTGGTCCGCCGCGCGGACGGCCTGCGGGGCGCGCGCCTCGCCCTTTCGGGGGAGGTCACGCTCACGCGGGACGACGACGGCGCGACGCACCTCGCCTGCCCGCTGGCCGACGACGTGCTCGGCCTGAGCGTGCGCCTGCACATCCGGACCCATCCGGGCCACGACGTCGTGGAGAAGTGGGCGGACCTGCGCAACGACTCCGCGCACCCGATCGAGCTGCTGCGGGCTTGGGGCGGGGCGTTCATGGTGCCCGTCGGTGCGGGCGAGGGCGCCGCCGCTGGCGTCGGTGCAGGTGCAGGTGCAGATGCCGGGCCGTCGGCGGAGCCGCGAAGGTCGATCGGGCTGCTGGGTGGCGCTTGGTCGCGGGAGTTCACGCCGTTCGACGCCGAGCTCGGCGCGGGCACGCTGAGCATCGGCAGCAGGCAGGGCATCACGTCGCACACGTACTCCCCGTTCGTCGCCGTAGTGCCGCGGGGCGGCGCCGGGGGCGGGCCGACTGGGGTTGGCACGAGCGGGTCCAGCGCCGCCGACCCGGGCGGGTCCAGCACTGCCGACCCGGGCGGGTCCAGCACTGCCGGCTCGGGTGTGGCCGGGGGTGGGCCCGGCGCCCGGTACGGCGTCGCGCTCGCCTGGAGCGGCTCGTGGCGCATGGCCCTGGACGCCGTCCCGTTCGCGAACCACGTCCGGATCTCTGCCGGCCCCGACGACGAGTCGGGCATCCTCACCCTCCAGCCCGGCGCCGGCCTGACCACCCCAACCCTGGCCGGGGTGCGCGTCGAGGGCGACGCCGACGACCTGGCGCAGGCCTGGCACACCTACCAGGCGACTCTTGCCCGGACGCGCGGCCCCGAGCACCGCCCGGTCGTCTACAACTCGTGGTTCGCCACGACGTTCGACGTCCGCGTGGAGCACCAGCTCCGGCTCGCGGAGGTCGCCGCCCAGGTGGGCGCCGAGGTCTTCGTCGTCGACGACGGCTGGTTCCGCGGGCGCACGAGCGACCGGGCGGCGCTGGGCGACTGGGAGGTGGACCTGAACCGGATCCCGGGCGGGCTCGGCCCGCTCGCCGACGGCGTCCGCAAGCTCGGCATGCGGTTCGGGCTGTGGGTCGAGCCGGAGGCCGTGAGCCCCGACAGCGACCTCTACCGCGCGCACCCCGACTGGGCGCACCAGGTGGCCGGCCGTCCGCTGGAGACGCTGCGCAACCAGTACGTCCTGAACCTGGGCCTGCCGGAGGTCGAGGAGTGGGTGCTCGGCACGCTGCGCCGGCTGCTGGGCGACACCGACATCACCTACCTCAAGTGGGACATGAACCGCTCGATCGCCGACGGCGGGCAGAGCGTGCTCGGTGGCGACGACTGGTCCTGGCTGCACACGCAGGCCTACTACCGGGTCCTCGACGCCCTGCGCGCCGAGTTCCCGCAGGTCACGGTGGAGGCGTGCGCGGGCGGCGGCGGTCGGATCGACCACGCGGTGCTCGCGCGGACCGACGTCGTCTGGCCCAGTGACGAGACCGGGCCGCGCGACCGCCTGGCGATCCAGCACGGGTTCCTGGGCGTGCTGCCCGCGTGGACCATGAGCTCCTGGGTCACCGACCTGCCCGACCAGCTCGATCGTGACCGGGCGAACGAGCCGGCGAGCCTCGAGTTCCGGTTCGTGGTCGCGATGGCCGGGGTGCTCGGCATCGGCGCCGACCTGCTGGCGTGGGACGCGGCGACGCGGGAGCGCGCGGCGTCGCTCGTCGAGCTGTACCGGTCGATCCGGCCCGTGGTGCACACCGGCAGGGTGCGGCGCCACGGGACGCCCGCGGACGTGGCATGCGCGGTGCAGTACACGGGCGCGGACACGGTGGTGGTGCTGGCGTGGCGGCGGCCCTCCGCCGACGGTCTCGCGGGCGGTGACTTCACGGTGCGCCTCGGCGACCTGGACCCGGAGGCCCGGTACCGCGTGCGCGGCGGGGACGACGCGGTCATCGGCACGCTCACCGGCACGCTCACCGGCAAGGAGCTCGGCAGCGAGGGCCTCGCCGTCGGATGGACCTGGCGGGACTGCGATGTCGTGATCCTGGACCTGGTGTGAGGATGCGGGGGTGACCGAACCGAGTGTGACCGAGCCCGGCGTGGGCGTAGCCCGGCCGTTGACCGTACGGACCGACCTGGCGCTCGGCGGGCGCTGGACCTCGCTCGCCACGCCCGAGCGCGAGTGGCTCTGGCGCAATCCGCGGATCCCCGACGCCGAGCGGGCCGCCGTCGTCCCGGGCGACTCGTTCGTCGACGCGGGCGGCGGCGAGGAGTGCTTCCCGACGCTCAACGGCCCGAGCGACCACGGTGAGGTGTGGTCGCGGCCATGGGCCGCCGACGGCGATGGCGCCGCCCGGGTCACGACGGGCGACCTCGCCCTCCGCCGTCACCTGACCGCGGACGACGGCGTCGTGCGCGCGAGCTACGCGATCGACGGCCCGCCTGGCGCGAGCGTGCTGCACGCGGTGCACCTGCTGCTCGACGTCGGGCCGGGTGCGCGCCTGGAGGTGCCCGGGCGACCGGACGTGCTGGTGGTCGAATGGCCGGAGCGGGGCGCGACGGCGTCGTCCACCTGGCCCGACGGCAGGGGAGTGCCCTTCGACGTCCTGGGCCCCGACGACGGGACCGCCCGCTGCGCCGTCGTGGCGACCGACCGGGTCGACATCGTGGACGGCGTCGACAGGCTCTCCCTCCGGTGGGGCGTCGAGCCGGGCTACGCGGCCCCGGTGGCGTTCGTGGTGTGGCGCAACCTCGGCGGCTGGCCGAAGGATGCGCCGTATCGCTCGATCGGCGTCGAGCCGCTGCTCGGCGCGGAGTCGAACCTCGACCGCGCCACCCTGGAGCAGCTTGCCCACCTGGACGACGCGGGCCGGATCGGCTGGTGGCTGGAGGCCCGAGCATCGCGGTGAGTCTTCTCAGAAGGGTGGGTTGTCGGGGCTGGTCGGGTTGGTGGGTTCGGTTGGTATGGCGCCTGGTTCGGTGGTGGCGTACTGCCGGGGTAGGCGTTGGCCGGTGAGGGCTTGCAGGGTGAGGTGGTGGCTGGTGTCGGGGTCGATCTGGTCGAGGTCGATGTGGGTGTCCAGGACGGTGGGTGGTCGGGTGTGGGTTCGTCCGGTGGGGGTGGTCCAGGTCGTGATCCCGGTGTGGGGGTCGCGGATGATGCCCCAGCCGGCGTGGGTCTTGAGCAGGTGATGCTTACGGCACAGCGGATGCAGGTTGAGGGCGCTGGTCTGCCCGCGCTCGCCCGTACCTGTACCCGTACTTGTACCTGTGCCTGTGTCGCCGGTGTCGGCCCGGTGGTGGTCGAAGGGTTCGATGTGGTCCAGGTCGCACCGGTTCGCTGGGGTGTCGCACGATCCGAACGTGCAGGTCTCGTCTCTTGCTTCGATTGCTGCGCGGAGCACCTTGCCGGGTTGGTAGGTGGTGGTGGAGTAGTCGGTCAGTACCCCGGTGATGGGGTCGGTGAGCAGGCGTTGCCAGGTCGCGTCGGTGGCGATCAGGCGGGCGGTGTCGGCGGGGATGGGTCCGTACCCGTCCAGGTTCCCGGGTGTGTCGTCCAGGCCGAGGAGCACGCTGGCCGGGACGGTGACTCGTACGACGGGCCGGGTCGGGGCGATCCGCACGACCTGCACGACCTCGCGCACCACCACCTCCTGGACCGGCGCCCGGCCACCACACGTGCACACCGGCACGTCCTGGTCAGTGCCGGTGGCCGCTGCGGTGTCGCTCTCCCTGCCGACGTCGCCCTCCCGGCTGGTGTCGCTCTCTCTGCCGACGTCGGCCTTGTGGGTGAAGCGGTCGGCGGGTAGGAGGCGGCCGGTGATGATGCCGGTCAGGGAGTCGGCGCGCAGCTGGCTCAGGGTGCGGTCCTCGCCCGTGACGTGTCGTAGCTGGTGGGCCATGTCGTCTACGACGCCCCATACTGCTGCGGCGTCGGTGGCGGGGAGGTAGGCTGTCAGCCAGCCCATGTCGTTCTCGGCCCGGTCCAGCTGTACCGAGCGTCGCTGTGCCTCGGCTTTCGCGGTTTCTCCGGCGCCGTGGCGGTCCTTGGCGAACGCGAGCATCCGGGCCTGCAACCACCGCCACGTGTGGCGGGGGGCCTGGGGCAGGTACTTTGCGATTGCCTCGGCCCGCTCGGCCAGGGTCAGCTGGGACGCGGACCGCAGCAGGGTGTGCGCCTTACGCACATCGATCCGGCCCGCGATCAGGGCCGTGATCACGCTCGGGTGCTGGGCACCGGACTCGGCCCGGACCACGACCTCGGTGGCTTCCGGCTCGGTCACCACCAGCTCGCTGGTGACCTGCCCGACCAGCGAGTTATGCGCCAGTGGGTGGCTCTCGCGGGCGGCGCGCTCGGCCACGATCCTCGCCTGCAGACCGGCGGCCCAGGACTGCAACCGCCCCGACGCGACCATCAGGTCGCCGAGTGCGTCGTCTGGAAGATCCTGCAGGAGGTCCCCGTCCGGGGTCGCGCCCGTGCCCGGGCCGATGCCGACTGCCTCCGCGACCACTCGCGCCAGCTGGGCGCCCGGCATACCCGACAGGGCCTGCCGCAGTGTCTCGACCGGCCACAGCACGACCGGCACGACCTCCGGCGGCCAGTCCGGCATCGAATCCAGCCAGACAGGCACCTCCGGCATCGAGTCCAGCCAAGCAGGCACCTCCGGCGACCAGTCCGGTCCGGCGGGTGCTTCCCACTCCCCGAACGGGATCGCCTCGTCGACCGGCGCACGGTCGGGCATGACGTCGTCGGACAGAGCTTCACGCATGTCAGCACACTCCTCACCGGGTATCTTGGATCAAGGCTAGTCATGCTCGCCATTGCTACGGACGTTTGTTCGACTCTACGGCCGGCCACCGACACCCGCCCGTTCTTCTGCCATCCGCGTAAGAGCCTGGGCGCGGGGGCGCCGGCCAGGCTGCCGAGGGCCCCTCGGCGCGATGAGCGCGCGCTGATCAGTGAGCTGTGGGGCGGGATGCCGATCGGTTCGCGAAGAACGCAAGCACCACCACGGCCGCCGCCAGCAGGAGCGACCACGTGACCTGGACCGAGCCCTGGATGACCTCGGTGACGTAGCTGATCACGGGCAGCGTGGACATGATCGCCATCGCGGCGACCGGACTCGTGCGCGTGAGCCCGATCTGCAGCAGCCACAGCGGCGCGACCACGCCGACCAGCGACAGCACGATCAGATGGGGCCAGTCGAGCGTCGGCGCACCGTTGCCTGCCCAGTGCCAGGCCACGCCCACGGCAGCGAGCAGGTACGTCAGGTGGTAGCGGCTCGCGAGGATGGCGCTCGGGCTGTGCCCGAGCCCCGAGAGTCGCACCGACTCCGTGGCGATCCCGGCCGCCCCCACGCCGGCGACGGCGGCCAGTGCTCCGCCGACGGCGAGGTCTACGAGCGTGGTCCCGGACGCACTGCGCACCAGGCAGAAAGCGACTCCCGCGCCGAGCACGGCAAGAGCGAGCCAGAGGTTGCCCTTGCGCCGGGTCAGCACCCAGGCGGCAAGCGGGCCCAGCGCGGTCTCGATCCCCGTGGTCACCGAGCCCGGCACGAAGGCCAGCGACACGTAGAAGCTCAGGAAGACGAGCGCAGTGAGCAGGTTGATCGGGACCGCCTCGCGCAGCGGCACCGAGCGGGTGCCCGGCGTCGTCGCGAGGCGAAGATTTGCGAGGCCGGCAGCCAGGAGAAACGCGACGAGCGTGTACCAGAGATTCTCGCCGAGCGAGCCGGACTCTCCCAGGAGCGCCGCCACCGTGCCCTGCAGGACGGTCGCGGCGAGGACGAAGAGCATGGCGCGCACGCTACTGGACCGTCAGGGCGTGAGAATCTCCACCTCGCCGGCCTCGAGCGCTGCGGCGATGTCGTCCGGCGGCCGGGTCTCGCAGATGAAGTAGTCGGCGCGGGCGAGGTCCGCGACCTTGGCGAACAGCCGGCGTCCGAGCTTGGTCGAGTCGGCGAGGACGGCGACCTTGCTCGCGTGGTCCATCATGGCCGCCATCATCGCGGCGTCGCCGAGGTTGCTGGTCGAGTACCCCGTGGTCGACACGGCGCCCACGGCGATCAGGGCGAGATCGGCCTGCACGGCGATCTGCTCGCCGTTCCCGTCGACCTGGAAGCTCACGGGACCGGTCGTCGTCTGGGTGATTGAGCGTACGGAGCCGCCGAACACGTAGAGGTCGCGGTACGCCTTCGGCGGGATCTCCGCGGGAACCCGGAGGTTGTTCGTGGCGATCGTCAGGTCGCGGTGGCCGCGCAGGTTGCGGGCGACCGCCAGATTGGTGGTGCCGCCGTTGAGCATCACCACCGACCCGTCCGAGACGATCTCGACAGCGCGCCGTGCGATCGCCTCCTTCTCCTCGACCTGCATGCGCAGCCGGACGTCGAGACCGCTGTCCTTCGGCGCCGTGGACGACACGCTCACCGCACCGCCGTGCGTGCGGATCAGCTGCCCCTCGATGTCGAGCTGGTCGAGGTCGCGGCGCACGGTGTCGATCGATACGTCGAAACGCTCGGCGAGCTGCGCGACGGTGACCTGGCCGTGCCGACCGACGTAGTCGGCGAGGGCGGCGCGCCGCCCCGCGGGCAGCTGGCGTGCCCGTTCTCCCGCGTCGTCGCCGATGGTCATGCGGAAATTTCTAGCATAGGACGGCACCTCCGCGCGACTTCGACCGCATGAAACGGCACGGCGAGAGCGGCAGGGTTGGCCGCCGTCGGCCACCGGAACCCCGCAATATCAAGGATGCGCATCGATGCTTGACCTCCTCGCGTGCTGCGGCTACTGTCTCAAAAGTTGCAGTAACGCGCAAAGAACAGCGCAGAACAGCAGAGATCGGAATGAGGAGTGAAATGAGCAACGAAGCTCAAGGCAGGCGACGCATCGTCCTGGTTGCCGGTGTCACCGCCGCCACGCTCGGACTGCTCGCCACCGCTGGATGCGGCGCAGGCGGAAGCGGCGACTCGGGCGGCGACGTGACCATCGAGTTCGCCCAGTGGTGGGAGCCCGAGCTGCCCGACGGTGAGTTCCAGGCCCTGATGGACGAGTTCGAGAAGCAGAACCCCGGCATCAAGGTCGAGCTGATCAGCGGCCCCTACGCCGCGACCAAGGAGCAGCTCTTCGCGGGCGCCGCCTCGGGCACGATGCCCGACGTCGTCGGCCTCGACGGGGCCTGGGTCAGCGACTTCGCGTCGCAGGGCGTCATCACGGACCTGACCGCCCTCATGGGCGATGTGGGGTACGACGACAGCGAGCTGGCCAGCCAGATCCAGGTCGACGGCTCCACCTACATGATCCCCGTCGTCAACTTCGTCTACCCCATGTTCACGAACGACGCCCTCCTGGCGGACGCCGGCGTGGACGCACCGCCGACGAACCGCACGGAGTTCGCGGATGCCGCCGCGGCGGTCACTGACCTGGGCGACAACACGAGCGGCTGGATCCTCCCGCTCTCGCTCGAGACCCCCAACGGCATCCAGAACGACGTCATGTCGTGGGCCTGGGCATCGGGCGGCACGATGCTCGCCGACGGCGGGCCCGACGTCACGAACGACGACGTCACGTCCGCGGTCGAGTACGTGCAGGGCATGTGGGACGACGGCGTCATCGCCCCCGGCTCCTTCACGATGAAGGAGCAGGACAAGGTCGAGGAGTTCACGAACGGTCGCGTCGGCATGATGATCGACTCGCTCGCGCACATCAACCTCATCCGCGAGGCCAACCCCGACCTCGAGTTCTCGATCTCGGCGGTCCCCGCCGAGGACGGCTACGAGGGCGAGCGCGGGATCCCCTACGCGTCCTGGGGCATCGGCGTGGCCGAGAGCTCGGAGCACCCGGAGGAGGCCTTCAAGCTGGTCGAGTTCCTGATGAGCCAGGAGACCAACGCGGAGCTGTCCTCGATCGCGGGCGCGTTCCCGGGCAACACGAAGTCGACGCCGGACTTCGTGGCCGACGACGAGCTCTTCGCCGAGGCGTTCGAGATCTACCAGGCGGGCTACCCCGCGAACGAGTTCACGGGCCTGCCCGTCGCCGAGCAGCTCATGCGCCTCTTCGGCGAGCAGCTCCAGGTCCTCCTGGACGGCGGACAGACGGTGGAGGAGATGCTGGAAAAGACCCAGGCTGCGTGGGAAGCCGAGTTCTAGGTCCCCAGCGATTTTGTGCCGTGCCGCGGTCCCGACCGCGGCACGGCACCCCACAGGAGGAGCAGCGAGCTATGCAAGACGTGATCGTCGCGCCCGCCCCGCCGGCAGCGACCCCTCAGCCACCGCGCAAGCGGAGGCCGTTCCGCAAGACCGCCGAACCGTTCGGCTTCCTGGCACCGACCCTGGTCCTGATGTTCGTGCTGATGGTCATCCCGGTCGTCCTCGTCGTCGGCTACTCGTTCATGGACAACGTGATCCTGACCAAGGAACCGGAGTTCGTCGGCGTCGACAACTTCGTCACGGTCCTGACCGACGGCGTGTTCCTGACCGCGATCCGCAACACCCTCTTCTTCACGATCAGCAGCGTCGTCGCGCACCTCGTGATCGGCCTCGGCTTCGCGATGCTGCTCAACAGCCCGCTGATCGGCACCGTCTCCCGCGCGATCTTCCGCGCCCTGTACATCCTTCCGTGGCTCTTCACCGCGGCAGTGATCGCGGTGCTGTGGCGGATGCTGCTCGCCCCCAACGGCGTCGTCAACTTCCTGCTGGACACCGACGTCGAATGGCTCGCCTCGCCGGCCCTCGCGCTCGGCACTGTCACGTTCATCAACATCTGGGCCGGCTACCCGTTCTTCATGGTGAGCCTCCTCGCGGGCCTCCAGGGCGTCCCGGCCCAGCTGCACGAGGCGGCGACGGTGGACGGAGCCAACGGCTGGCAGCGGTTCTGGAGCGTGACGATCCCCCAGCTCAGGCCGATCATCATCAGCCTGACGCTGCTCGATCTCATCTGGACCTCGCAGCAGTTCGCGCTGATCTGGATGACTACCGGCGGCGGACCCGTCAACGTGACCGAGATGCTCAGCACGTACACCTACAAGCTCGCGTTCAGCCGCTACGAGTTCGCGCTCGCCTCCACGAGCGCCGTGCTGGTGCTGCTCATGTCGATGGTGCTCGCGTTCTTCTACGTGCGGCACCAGAGGGCGGAGGACTGACATGCCCAAGACCAGGACCAGCACCCCGGCCGACGGCTCCGTACGCACCGCACCCCGGCCCAGGTCCAAGATCGAGCGCCGGCGATCGCGCCAGCGGGTCGGAGTGGTCATCGGCCTCGTCCTCGGGGCGATCTTCGCCGCGGCACCCGTGCTGTGGATGCTCGCGAGCTCGTTCAAGTCGAACACCGAGATCTTCGAGTTCCCGCCCCGGCTGATCACCGACAACTTCTCGTTCGACGCCTACACCGCGATCTTCAGCGATCCCGAGAAGGTGCAGTTCTTCGTCAACAGCTACGTGGTGTCGTTCTCGGTCACCACGCTCACGCTGCTGGTGGCGATCCACGCGGCCTACGCGTTCAGCAGGTTCGACTTTCCCGGCAAGAGGCCGATCAACATGGTGATCGTCAGCGTGCAGGCGGTCCCGCCGATCACGCTGCTGATCCCGTACTTCGGCATAGTGGTCGCGCTCGGCCTGTACAACACGTACCCCGGCCTGATCCTCACGTACATGGTGTTCACGCTCCCGTACGCGATCATCATGCTGACCGGCTACCTCAACACGATTCCCAAGGAGCTCGACGAGGCCGTCCGCATGGACGGCGCGGGATCGTTGACGGCCCTCTGGCGCGTGCTCGTGCCGGTCTCGGTGCCCGGGATCGTCTCCGTCGGCGTCTACACGTTCATGATCGCGTGGAACGAGTACCTCTTCGCGCTCACGCTGACCCGCACGCAGGACATGCGCACGGTCCCCATCGGCATCCAGCTGCTCATGGGCCAGCACTCGTACGAGTGGAACGAGATCATGGCGATGAGCATCCTCGGGTCGGTCCCCGTGCTCGTCCTCTTCCTCTTCTTCCAGCGCTACTTCATCAGCGGCCTTACCTCCGGATCAGTGAAGAGCTGACCGGCTCACCGACCCACCCTCAAGACATCGGAGAAAAAGAGAGTGCTCATCAACGGTAAAGCCCTGCTCGACGTCGCCAACGCGAACAACTTCGCGGTCCCGGCGTTCAACATCAGCGACTGGGCCATGTTCACCGGAATCATGGACATCAGCGAGGAGCTCCAGGCTCCCGTCATCATCGCGATCCATCCCGACGAGGTGAGCCACGTGACGACGGACCTGATCCAGGCCATCCGCTCGCGTGCGCACCGCTCGTCGGTGCCCGTCGTCATCCATTGGGACCACGGCGGCACCTACGAGCAGATGCTCGTCGCGATCCAGGCCGGCTTCACGTCGGTGATGATCGACGCCTCGCTGCTGCCGTTCGAGGAGAACGTGGCGCTCACCAAGAAGGTCGTCGACGCCGCCCACGTCGTGGGTGTCTCGGTGGAGGGCGAGCTCGGCACGATCGGCGCCAACGACAGCTACGGCGAGGCCGGCGCCGCCGAGATCACCTACACCGACCCGGCCGACGCCCTGCGCTTCGTGCAGGAGACCGGCGTCGACAGCCTCGCCGTCGCGATCGGCACGTCGCACGGCCTCTACCCGGCCGAGAAGAGCCCCGAGCTCAAGCTCGACCTGCTGCGCGAGATCAAGGGCGTGGTCGGCATCCCCCTGGTGCTGCACGGCGGTTCGGCGAACCCGGACGAGGAGATCGGCCAGGCCGTCAAGCTCGGCGTCAACAAGATCAACATCTCGAGCGACATCAAGGTGGCCTATCACGAGCGGATGCGCGAGGTCCTCGGGACCGACCGCAAGCTGCGTGAGCCCAACGCGATCCAGCCTGAGCCGATCGCCGCCCTGAAGGTCACCGCCGCCCAGAAGATCCACCTCTTCGACGCCGCGGGCCAGGCCACCCTCTACTGACCGCTACTGATACTGAGAAAGCCGTACATGAGCGCCTCGATCGTGCTGGGACTCGGCGGGACCGTCGACTACGAGCTCGCCTGGGACGCCGAGGTGCTCGCGTCGCTCGCCGCACACCACGGGATCGTGGCATCCGAGCTGGATGCCACGATCCCCGTGGTCGACGAGCGCAGCCTCGTCGTCTCGATTCTCGGGTACCTGAAGGACGGCGTCGGCGGGGAACGCTTCGTCACGAGGTCCGAGATCCTCGACGCCTTCGCCGCCCGGTTCGACACCCGGGTGACCTTGGGCGGCACGTGCGTGCGGGCGGCGATCGCCATGCGCTCGCTCGGCGTCGACTCGCTCGTGCACCTGGTCAGCATCGACGACCACGTGCGCCGGCTGCTGCCCGACGGCGTCTCGTACGTGTGCAGCGCCGACGCGGACTCGACAGATGCGCACCTGATCGTCCAGTACCCGGCGGGCGCGGCGATCCGCGTGGGCGACACGAAGGTCGTCACCGAGCACCCGAACCGCCTGATCTACGTCAACGACAGGCCCAACCGCGAGCTCGTGCTGAGCGACGAGCTCGACACGATTGTGCCGGATGCCAGGGTGTTCCTGGTGTCGGGGTTCAACACGATCCAGGACCCTGACCTGCTCGAGGACCGCCTCCGCCACATCGAGCGACTTCTCGGCACGGTCCCGGCCGGCGGGGTCTCGATCTTCGAGGACGCCGGCTATCACGAGCCGGCGTTCAGCCTCCGCGTACGCGAGGTGATGGCCTCCGCCGTGGACGTGTACTCGCTCAACGAGGACGAGCTGTTCGCCTACCTCGGCCGCCGGTTCGATCTCCTCGACGCCGATGCCGTCGAGCAGGCCCTGCGCGACATCGCGGCACTGATCCCGGCACCCTGCCTCGTCATCCACACGAAGCACTGGGCACTGGCCCTGGGCGAGCGCGGCCAGGAGCTCGCCGAAGCGGTCCGTGGCGGCATCCTGATGGCGAGCACGCGCTATCTCGTGGGCGATGGCCAGACGGCCCAGGACTACGCCCGCACCGCCGCGATGGATCCCCCCGAGCGCGGCATCGCCTTCGCGCGCGAGCTCGAGCGGCGGTTCGGTGCCCGGCTCGCCTGCCGGCCCGCTCTCGCCCTGACGACGCCGACGCCGACCACCATCGGGCTCGGCGACTCCTTCGTCGGCGGCTTCATCGCGGTCCTGGCCGCGGGCGGGGAATCCCAGCCCGGCAAAAACCTTCCACTGTAAGAATTCTTGAGTACGATCGGACGCGGCCGCGACGGAGTGGCCGAGGAGACGTCAGGTCGAACGAAGGGGTTCCCATGCCAACGACATCCGTGCAGCTGTACTCGGTCCGAGACGCGGTTGCTGAAGACCTGGACGGCGCCGTCGCGCGCCTGGCCGAGATCGGGCTCGAACAGGTGGAGCCGTACGCCTTTCACGAGCGCACCGAGGAGTACCAGCGGGCGTTCGCGGCGGCGGGCGTGACCGCGCCGTCGGGCCACGCGCCCGTGATCACCTCGGACGGTCCCGAGGCGATCTTCGACGCGGCGGCCACGCTGGGGATCGCCACCGTGATCGACCCGTACATCCCGGCCGAGCACTGGCAGACGGCGGAGCAGGTGGCCGAGCTCGCCGAGCGCGTGAACCATCTCGCGACCCTGGCCGCCGAGCGCGGCCTGGAGTTCGGCTATCACAACCACAGCTGGGAGCTGAGCACCCGGATCGAGGGCAGGCACGCGCTGGAGGTGTTCGTCGGGTATCTGGCGCCGGAGGTGGTGCTTGAGGTCGACACCTACTGGACGGGGGTCGGCGGCGCCGATACCCCGGCGCTGCTCGCCACGCTCGGTGACCGCGTGCGCCTGATCCACGTCAAGGACGGCACGCTCGACGGCGACGTGAGCAAGCAGCAGCCGGCCGGCTCCGGGGAGGCGGGCGTGGGCGCCGTCCTGGCCGCCGCGCCGCAGGCGACCCGCGTCATCGAGTTCGACGCGTACGCCGGGGACGTGTTCGACGGGATCGCGCAGTCGCTGGCCTGGCTGAAGGAGAACGACCGATGACGGCCGCCACGAACCGGTCGCGGGCAGCGGGTGTCGGCATCATCGGCGCGGGCAACATCTCGACCCAGTACCTGGAGAACCTGACCCGGTTCGCCGACGTCGAGGTCCGGTTCGTCGCCGACCTCGACCTGCCGCGCGCCGCCGCCCAGGCGGAGGCGTACGGCGTGCCCGCCTCGGGCAGCGTGGACGAGCTGCTGGCCCGCGAGGACGTCGAGGTGGTCGTGAACCTCACCGTCCCGGCCGTGCACACCGACGTCGGGCACCGCATCCTGGCCGCCGGGAAGCACGTGTGGAGCGAGAAGCCCCTCGCGCTGGACCGGGACGCGGCGGCCGCGCTGCTGGCGGACGCCGAGGCGCGCGGCCTGCGGGTCGCCTGCGCGCCGGACACGGTGCTGGGCGCGGGCATCCAGACCGCGCTGCGGGCGATCGCGCGCGGCGACATCGGGGAGCCCCTGACCGCGACCACGATGTTCCACGTGCCCGGACCGGAGTCGTGGCACCCGAGCCCCGACTTCCTGTTCGCGCTCGGCGGGGGCCCGCTGTTCGACATGGGTCCCTACTACGTGACCACGCTCGTGCACGTCTTCGGCGCCGCGACCCGGGTCCAGGCGGTGGCCTCCACCTCCCGCCAGACCCGCACGATCGGGAGCGGCCCCCGGGCCGGCGAGGTGTTCGACGTGCAGGTGCCGACGCACCACGCCGCGCTGATCGAGTTCGGCGAGGGACGCTCGGCGCAGTCGACGTTCTCGTTCCAGCATGCCCTGCCCCGAAACGGGTTCGTGGAGGTCAACGGCACCGACGGCACCATCGTCCTGCCGGACCCGAACACGTTCGACGGCGACTCGGCCCTGTGGCGGTACGGGCAGGACGAGCCGACGGCGCTCCCCGCCAAGGGTGCCGAGTCCGGGCGCGGCGCCGGCGTCGTCGACCTGGTGCGCTCGATCCGCGACGGCGGCACCGAGCGCGCTTCGGGCGCGGTGGCAGCGCACGTCCTGGACATCCTGCTCGGTGTGCGGGACGCCGCCGCGGCCGGGCAGCCGGTGGAGATCGCGTCGGCCGTCGGGCCGGTCGCACCGCTGCCGGAGGGCTGGGACCCGGCCGTCTCGACCGCCGGGTAGTCATGGCCCGACGGAGGCTTCCTGCCCGGTGCCGGGTGATCCGGCACCGGGCAGGAGCCGTTCCAGCAGCTCCAGGGACCGGCGGACGTCGACGGCGTCGGGCTGGAGCAGCCACTGGAGCTGCAGGCCGTCCGAGGCGGCGGCGACCAGCGCGGCGGCGTCGTCGGGGTCGACGTCGGCCGCTATCGCACCCGAGCGCTGTCCGGCCCGGACCCGCTCCGCCAGGTCGGCGCGCACCCGCCGGAACCGCGCCTGGACGAACTCGCGCGTCGCCGGGTGCTGCTGCCCCTGCAGCGCATCCGTGGTCAGCGTCGCGTACAGCTCCACGAGTCCCGGGATCGAGCGGTTCCGCTCCGCGCTCTGCTCCATCATCACCACCGCCGACACCTCCTCGGGCGTGGACCGCTCGCGCGCCTGGACCTCGTGCACCTTGGCCTCGTGTGCCCGGTAGACCTCGACGAGCAGCTCGTCGCGGTTGGCGAAGTAGTAGCGCAGCGCGGCGTGCGAGACGCCGATCGCCTCGCCGATGGCGCGCAGCGAGGCGCCCGCACCGCGCTCGGCGAACAGCTCCATGGCGCGCAGCAGGATCTGCGCGCGTCGCTCCGGGCCCTTCCGGTACGACCGCTCGTGGGATCCCGCATCGCCGTTGGCCATGGGTGCATCGTACGAAGCGACGTCGAGCGCGGAGTGTGGGGCAGGACACGGAATGCGGTGCCCATATGCGAGGTTGGCGAGCATATGACTACCTTCGGGATCATCGGAGCAGGAAACATCGGTCGTCAGGTCGCGCGCGTGGCGCTCGCCCAGGGCAACGAGGTGGTGATCGCCAACTCGCGCGGTCCCGAGACCCTCGCGGACCTGATCGAGGAGCTGGGGCCCAAGGCCCGGGCGGCGACGGCCGAGGAGGCCGCCGCGGCAGCCGACGTCGCGGTCGTGGCCGTGCCGCTGAAGGCCTACCGCGACGTCCCGGTCGACCCGCTGGCGGGAAAGATCGTGCTCGACGCGAACAACTACTACTGGGAGCGTGACGGTCACATCGAGGCGCTCGACCGCGGCGAGGAGACCACCTCCGGCCTGCTGCAGAAGCACCTGCCCACCTCGCAGGTGGTCAAGGCGTTCAACCACATCGTCGCCGCCACCATCACGACCGACGGCTCCCCGGCCGGGACGGCGAACCGCCGGGCTCTGGCGACCGCGAGCGACTACCCGGAGGCCGTCGAGTTCGTCACAGCGTTCTACGACGCGGCCGGCTTCGACACCGTCAGCGCGGGTCCGCTCAGCGAGTCCTGGCGCGTCGAGCGCGACCGGCCCGCCTATGTGGTCCGGCAGAACGCCGAGGAGCTCCGCGCCAACTTGGCACTGGCGCAGCGCGTCATCTGAGCCGCACGGAGGCTGGAGGCGTTCGGGGCTATGTCCCGAACGCCTCCAGCGCGACGGGCTCCCATTCGCGCCACGTGCGCAGGCGTTCGGCGTAGATCTGCTCGACGGCGGCCAGCGGCGGGTCCCGGTGGCCGAGCTGGCTGACGAGGAGTGGGTAGTCGGCAAGGGCCTGCGCGGCGAACCGCAGTTCGGGGCGTGGCCCACCCTCCTCGAACCGAAGGTTGCGCACGCAGCGCGCGAGTGGCACGCCCGGCTCGGCCTGGTCGCCGCTGGGCTCGGCATCACCACTCTGCCCGAGATCGCCGCCCCCGCTCTCCCCGCCGACGTCGTGACCGTCGGCGTGGACGACCCGGCCTGGCTCGGCCGCGCGGCGGTCGCGATCACGCGGCCCGAGCGGCCCCAGCGGCCCCAGCGTCCCGCGAGCGTTGACGCGGTGGTGGCGGTGCTGCGCCAGGTGGCGCGGGAGCTTGGCTGACCGCGTTCCGTTAATCTCGTGGCATGCCGACGACCAGCCCGGACGACCCCTGGTCCGCCGTCGCCGACGACTGGGGACGGTACTGGGGCGACTTCGCTCGGCCCGCGTGGGAGCCGCTGCTGCGCACCGCGGGGATCGGCCCCGGGACGCGGGTGCTCGACGTCGGCTGCGGCACCGGCGAGCTGCTCGAACACCTGCAGGAGCTGGGCGCCCGGCCCAGCGGTGTCGACCCCGCGCCCCGGATGGTCGAGCTCGCGCGGGCGCGCGCCGTCGGCGTCGACGTGCGGCCCGGCGACTTCGAGCGGCTCCCGTTCGACGACGGCGCCTTCGACGCGCTGCTCGCCGTGAACGCGTTCCAGTTCGCCGAGGACCAGGCGGACGCGCTGGCCGAGGCCGGCCGCGTGCTGGCGCCGGGCGGCGTCGTCGGCCTGGCCGGGTGGGCCGAACGCGCGCGGAACGACCTGGACGCGATCAACAGCGCGCTCGCCGCGGCCGACGACGACGAGCCGCCCGAGGACGGCCCGCTGCGCCTCGAGGGCGGGCTCGCCGAGGTCCTGCGCGGCGCCGGCTGGGAGGTGCTCGACGGCGGCGTCGTGCCCGTGCCGTGGACCGCCCGCAACGACACCGATCTGGTGCGCGGGATCCTCTTCGGGGAGGATGCCTCGACCGTCGCCGACCTCGCGCCCGTCGTGGTCGAGGCGGCGGCCTCCTTCCGCACGCCGGACGGCAGCTACCGGCTCATGAACGCCTTTCGCTGGGCGGTGGCGCGCCGGCCGGAGCTCTGATCTGGAGCGCTGACCTGGAGCGCTGACTACGAACCGGCGGTTCCTCTTGCCGAGCGGACCGCCGCGGTCTTGGGGTAGCTGCCCGGGACCCGCGGGCCGGCGGGGAACTCGAACAGGTCGATCATGAGCAGCAGGGGGTAGGCCAGGACCTGGGCCGACGCCCAGACCGGCTCGCCGTCCACGAACAGCCGGACGCCGGTGGCGTCCCACTCGGCCGCGTAGGCGTGCGGGGTGGTGGCATCGATCGGAAGCCCGACGTCGGCCAGGTCGGTCTCCAGCCGCGGGTCGTGGTGGGCCTTGATGCCGAGCCGGACCGTCGAACCCTCCGGGCCCACCCGGTCGCCGAAGAGCTCTGCCAGGCAGATCTCGCCGGAGTCCCGCGGCGAGCTCTCCTCGAACCCGACGAGCCACACCCCCACCATGCAGGTGGGGTCGGGCGAGGCGCTCACGACCACCTCCACCTCGCCGGACGACGGCGTCCACAGCCGCCGCGCCGGCGTCGCGGTCCGGACGACCAGCCCGTCCGGCCGGTGCCGGTGCTGGCCTCGCGTGCCGCCGACCGGGCCGGCCCAGCTACCGGTCTGGAGGTTCGAGACCCGCATCTCGCCGTCCTCGGGCCGCCACGCGGGCTGGTCGTGGTCGATCCGCAGCCGCAGGCCGTCGGCGCCGACGTCGTACCGGGCTGCGGACCGCTCCGGCGTCGTCCAGTGCGGCAGGTAGTGGGCCACCCAACGCTCGGGGTCGAGCGCGGGACCCTCGAACGTGTCGTGGAGCTCGCCGTCGCGCACTGCTCAGGCCTCGTGCGCGCGGCCCGCGACGTCGACGACCACCTTGCCGAGGGCGTGGCCCTCGCCGTGGAAGGCCAGGGCCTCGGGCACCTCGTCGAGCGGGAACGTGCGGTCGATGTGGATGTCGATCTCGCCGGCCAGGCACTGCCGGGCCAGCGGCTCGAAGTGCTTCGGGCCCAGGCGCACGGCCATGACCTGGATCCGGCGCCCGGACAGCAGGCCCGCGACCGTGCCGACGGTCAGGATCTCCAGCAGCGTCCGCACGGGCCCGCCGACGCACAGGAACCGGCCGCCGGGCGCCAGCGCGCGGCGGTAGGCGAACACCGACCGGTGGGCGACGAGGTCGAGCACCAGGTCGTACGGGCCGGTCCGGGTGTAGTCCTCGCTGCGGTAGTCGAGCACGTCGTCGGCGCCGAGGGACCGCATGTAGTCGAGCTTGCCCGCGTTGTCCACGCCGGTCACGTGGGCCCCGGCGAGCTTGGCGAGCTGGATCGCGAACGATCCCGAACCGCCGCCCGCGCCGTTGATCAGGACCCGCCGGCCGGGGCCCGCGCTCGCCGTCCCCTGGAGTGCGATCGGGGCCGCCTGCGGCAGGGTCGACGCCTCGGCGAACGTCAGCGCCGCCGGCTTGTGCGCGAGCACCGACTCGGCCGCCACGGCGTACTGGGCGAAGCCGCCCATCAGGGCGAGGTTGTCGCCGTACACCGCGTCGCCGGGCCGGAACCGGGTGACCTCGGGGCCGACTGCCGCGACCCGGCCCGCGATGTCCGAGCCCAGCACCCGTCGGCTCGGCCTGCGGAGCCCGCCGAACCGCGCGTAGAACGGCGTCCCGTGCAGGCCCTCCCAGTCGGACAGGTTGATCGACGTCGCGATGACCTCGACCAGCACCTGGTTCCGGCCAGGGGACGGCGCCGGCACCTCCTCGACCCGCAGCACCTCCGGCGGCCCGTACTCGTCGTAGACGACTGCCCGCATCCCGATCTCCCGTCAATGCGTCCGTGCTCGGTGGGCCTTCCGCTGCCAGACGTGCAGGTCGCCGCGGGTGGGCTGCACGGCTGACACGTCGGGCCGGTGTGGTGCCAGGTCTACACGGCCGGGGCAGGGGCGACAAGCGTTTCGTGTCCTCGATGGTGTCCTGAGCGGGCCGGGCCGCCGCGTTTCGGGGCCGCGCCCCGGCCGCCCAGGGTGAGTTCATGAGTGACCTGCGCGACGAGACCACCGGCGACGGCGCCTGACGGGATGTCGACCGCACCGAACCAAGATCTGCCGATCACGCGGGTGCCCGGGGTGCGGGGGCTGGTGTGGAGGTCGCTGTTCGGCTTCGCCGGCTACGCGCTCCTGCTGCCGACGGCGTGACGCCGACCCGCAAGCTCCACCTCCACCCCCTTGACGCCGACCCGCAAGCCAGCCGTCTGGCGCGCTGTCGAGCCGAAGCTTGATGGTCCACTTGGGCGCTGATTGGTCAGTTCGTTGCGGCTCGGCGACTGGCTGGACCCGTAGGTTGCGGTTCGCGACGGCTCGGCGACTGGCTGGACCCGTAGGTTGCGGTTCGCGATGGCCTGTCACTCGGCCGCTTGACGTCTTGTTTGGCTCGGTGCCACACTGGCCGCCATCACAGGAAACGTTTCCAGTCTGTACGCACTCGCGAATTGGAAACGTTTCCAGTCCGAACCGGAACCGCCAGCAGAACCTCACGACGAAGTGGAGTGACAGTGTCGTCATCACGCGCCACCCTGATGCAGGTGGCGGAGCGCGCCGGGGTGTCGCTCGCGTCGACCTCACGGGCGCTGCACGGCACGGGAGCGAGTCGGGCGATGGTCGACCGCGTCCGCGCCGCGGCCGCCGAGCTCGGCTACAGCCCGGACGCGATCGGCCGGTCGCTGCGGATGAAGCGGACCTTCCAGGTCGCGTTCGCCGTCGCCGACATCGGCAACCCGGTCTACGTCGAGATGCTCACCGCCATCCACGAGGTCCTCGCGCCCCACGGTTACCGGGTGGTCGTCATGTCCACCGGCCACACCGTGGCCTCCACGATCGACCTGGTCCGGAGCCTCGGCAGCGGCTTCGTGGACGGCCTGATCGTCAGCCCGCTGCGCACCGACGACGAGCTCGTGAAGGCGATCCAGCAGGCGCCGGTCCCCGTCGTCGTCATCGGGCGCTCGCTCGAGAAGCAGGGCATCGACTCCGTCTCCACGGACTCGGCCGCGGGCCTCGGCCAGGCAGTCGCCCACCTCGTGGAGATCGGCCGACGCCGCATCGGCTTTGTCAACGGACCGCTGGACACCACGCCGGGCGCTGCCCGGCAGCGCGGCTTCGACGCCGCCACGAGCGGGCCCGCGTTCGCCGGGGACCACGCGGAGACCGAGCAGGCCGACGACTTCACCGTCGCGGCGGGGCTCGCCGCCGCGCGCCGCCTGCTGTCCCGCACCCCGGCGGCGGGCCCGTTCGACGCCGTCGTCGCCGCCAACGACCTGCTCGCCATCGGCGTCATCCGGGCCGCCGGGGAGCTGGGGCTGTCCGTGCCCGGCGCGCTCGCGATCACCGGCATGGACGACACCGAGATCGGCCGCGTCTTCCAGCCGAGCCTGACCAGCGTGTCCCTCGGGTCAGCCGAGCGCGGCCGCGCGGCGGCCCGGCTCGTCCTGGACCGGGTGGGCGACGTCGTCGAGCCCGCCCAGCAGATCGCCATCGGGCCGCACCTCGTCGTGCGCGAGTCCACCCTGCCTGCGGACCCGCCCGCTGCCACGCCCGCTGATCTGCCCGGCGCCGAAGACGTCGCCGGCCCGCCCGCTTCGAAGGAGAAGAGCGCACGATGACCGTCGCCACCTCGTCCCGGCCGCCGACGCCGGTACCCCGCCAGGGCGGCCGCTCGGACCGCCGTCGTGCCCCGAGCGGCCTGGACCGTGCCCGACGCCGGGAGGCGGCCGCGCTGGTGATGCCGTCGCTGCTGCCGATCCTCGTGCTGTCCGTCGCGCCGCTGCTCATGGGCGTGCTCCTGGCGTTCACCGATGCGGAGCTCGTGCGGCGCCCCGACTACCAGTTCGTCGGCGTCGACAACTTCGTGCGGCTGGCCGGCAACTCGTTCTTCTGGGACTCGTTCCGCATCGGCATGATCTGGGCCGTCGCGGTGACGCTCCTGCAGCTCGTCGCCGCGCTGGGCCTGGCGCAGCTGCTCAACTCCGGGCTGCGGCTGCAGGGGCTCACCCGAGTGCTGGCGCTGATCCCGTGGGCGATGCCGCCCGTCGTCGTGGCGATCATGTGGAAGATGATCTACTCGCCGAACGCGGGGCCGCTCAACGCGTTCCTCGGCTCGCTGGGCCTGCCGGACGACATCAACTGGCTCGCCGACTTCTCGACCGCCCTGCCCGCCGTCATCGTCGTCGGCGTCTGGGTGGGCATGCCGCAGACCACGGTGACGCTGCTCGCCGGGCTGCAGCAGATCCCGGCCGAGCTGCACGAGGCCGCAGCGATGGACGGCGCCGGCGCCTGGCGCCGGTTCTGGGCGGTCACGCTGCCGAGCCTGCGGCCGATCCTCACGTCGATCACGTCGCTGAACTTCATCTGGAACTTCAACTCGTTCTCCCTGGTCTACGTGCTGACCGAGGGCGGGCCCGGCGGCCGCACCATGCTGCCGATGCTGTTCACCTACCTGGAGGCGTTCAAGAACCGCAACATCGGGTACGCGGCGGCGATGGGCGTCGTGCTCGTCGTCGTGGTCGTCCTCCTCCTCGCGGTCTACCTGCGGTCGCAGCTGCGCGACGACCGCGTCGAGACGAAAAAGAAGGAGGGCTGAGCTGATGCGCGTCTTAGCCCAGCAGCTGGTCCGCCTCGCCCAGTACGTGGCGCTGGCCTGTTACATAGTGTTCCTCGGGTTCCCGCTGCTGTGGCTGATCTCGGCGTCGGTGAAGTCGTCCGCCGAGCTCAACTCGCTCGTGGTGAGCCTGCTGCCGCAGGAGTGGCACTGGGAGAACTACGCCGACGCGCTCGCCCGCCAGGGCCTCGTGAGCTCCGCGGGGAACAGCGCGATCGTGGCGCTGGCGTCCACAGCGCTCGTCATCCTCGTCGCGCTGCCCGCGTCCTACGTGCTGGCGCGGCTCAAGGGGGCGATCCGCGCGGCCGGCGTCGGCTGGATCCTGGTGAGCCAGGTGTTCCCCGTGGTGCTCGTGATCCTGCCGCTGTTCCTCGTGCTGCGGACGATCGGGCTGACGGACAGTCTCGTGGGGCTCACCCTCGTGCACACCACGTACACGCTGCCGTTCGCGCTGTGGATGCTGCAGGGCTACGTGGCCGCGATCCCCGTGGACCTCGAGGAGGCCGGGGCGATGGACGGCGGCAACCGCCTGGTGGTGCTGCGCCGGATCGTCTTCCCGCTGCTCGCCCCCGGCGTCGTCGCGACGGCGATGTTCAGCTTCGTGTCCTCCTGGAACGAGTTCTTCTTCGCGTTGGTCCTGCTGCAGTCGCCCGAGAACTACACCCTGCCGATCACCCTGTCGACGTTCATCGGCGGCGAGGGAAAGGTCGCGCTCGGCCCCCTTGCGGCGGGCTCCGTGCTCGCCGCGATACCCAGCATCGTCTTCTTCTCGATCATGCAGAAGAAGCTCACCGGCGGCCTCATGGCCGGGGCGGTCAAGGGATGACCGCCCACCCGAACCACCCCGCAAGAACCTATCCGAAAGGCAGACCCATGAAGACTCGTGGAGTGTCCATCGCCGCATGCCTCACGATCACCACCCTGCTGCTCGCGTCCTGCGGCAGCGGTGACGCGGGCGACGACGGCCCGGTGACGCTGAAGTTCCAGGCGCTGTCCGACCAGCCGGCCGCCATCGCGGCGACGGAGTCGATAGTCGCGGACTGGAACGAGGAGAACCCCGACGTCCAGGTCGAGATCGTCCCCGCCGGCTGGGACGGCGTCTACGACAAGCTCATCACCCAGTTCAACGGCGGCGCCGCGCCCGACATCATCCACTACGAGGCCGCGAGCATCGTCTCGTTCGCCCGGGACGGCTACCTCGCGGACCTCACCGACCTCATGTCGGACGAGCGCCGCGCGGACATCCCCGAGGGCATCCTCGACTCCGTGACCGTCGACGACCAGGTGATCGCGTACCCGACCGAGCTGCAGTCGTACGTGGTCTTCGCCAACCGGAAGCTCCTGGAGGACTCCGGCGTCGAGATCCCGACCGGCGACACCATGACCTGGGACGAGCTGCGCGAGATCGCGAAGGCGACCACGAAGGGCGACGTCTACGGCCTCGGCTGGGGCCTGGCGAGCCCGACCGCAACGTTCATGTCGCTGGCCCCCGGGTTCGGCGGCACCTACATCGAGGGCACCGGCGAGGACGCCACCCTGACGATCGGCGACGGCGAGATGGCCCTGCCGGAGCAAGTGCACGCCATGGCGTACGAGGACAAGTCGATCCTCCCGGTCACCATGACGCAGTCGGGGTCCGAGGCCATCGCGTCGTTCTACGCCGGGCAGACGGCGATGACCGTGCAGGGCTCCTACCAGGCCGCGAACATCACCAAGGACGCGCCGGAGGGCTTCGACTGGGTGGCCCTGCCGCCGCTGGCCGGCCCCGAGGGCCCGCAGCAGGCGGCCAACCCGCAGACGCTGTCGGTCAACATCGACTCCGAGCACGTCGAGGAGTCCGCCGAGTTCATCGAGTTCTTCACCCAGACGGAGAACCTCGCCGCGCTCAACGAGGCGGACGCCCTGATCCCGGCGACGACGTCGGCGCAGGAGGCCATGACCGACAAGCTCGGCGACGAGAACGGCTGGAGCACGATCCTGGCCGGGGGCCAGAACTTTGTCTCGGCCCCGTACCTGTTCGCCGACTCCTACGCGCAGTGGAAGGACACGGTGGCGACGCCGGCCTACCAGCGCTACCTCGCGCAGGAGACCGACGAGGCGGAGCTCGCCGAGCAGCTCACGAGCGGCTGGGAGGAGATCACGCAGTAACGATCACCGGGGACGAGCGGGGGACGTGCCGCGACGCGCGGCGGGCGAGGAACGACGAAGGAGCGTAGCCGTGAGCTGGTTAGAGGAACGGTCGGTGGCTGTGATCACCGGTGCTGCCGTGGGAGACGCCCTTGGTGGCGCCACCGAGGGCTGGACACCCGAGCAGATCGAGGAGCGGCACGGGGGCCGCGTGCGCGGCATCGTCGGGCCCTGGTACCCGAACTGGCAGGACGCGCGCCCCATTGCGCCATACCACAAGGGCGACGGGCACATCACCGACGACACCCTCATGACCAGGGCACTGGTGGAGGTCTATGCGAAGCGGCGCGAGCACCTCGACGCGTACGCGATGGCCGAGGACCTGGTGCCGCTCATGATCGGCGAGCCCCGCTGGATTCCCGAGCTCGAGTCGACGGTGCTGCTGCTCCAGCGCGTGTTCCTCGCCGAGAAGTGGCTGGTGGCCCGGCTGCACTACGGGCACGTGGACCCGCGCGAGGCTGGTGTGGGCAACGTCGTCAACTGCGGGGCCGCCATGTACGCGGCGCCCATCGGGCTCGCGAACGCGGGCGACCCGCGGGGCGCCTACGCCGAGGCGATCGACCTCACGGGCGCCCACCAGTCCAGCTACGGGCGTGAGGCGGCCGGCGTCTTCGCGGCGATGGTGGCGGCGTCGGTCGCCCCGGGCGCCACGCTCGACGACGTCGTGGTGGCGGCGTTCGACGTCGCGCACGACGGGACCGCCGCGGCGCTCCACGCGGTGGTGGACGCGGTCGCCGGGTGGACCGGCTCGGGTGCCGGAGGGAGGCCGGCGACCGACGACGAGGAGCGCGAGCTCGCGCGCCTCGTCCGGGAGGCCGTTGCCCCGTACGACTCGGTCGGGCCGGAGTACCGGCAGATGTCGATGGACGCGCGCCGCCCCTCGCGCACCAAGTCGATCGAGGAGCTGCCGGTCGCCCTCGGGCTCCTGCTCGCCCACCGCGGCGACTACCGCGGGGCCGTGCTGGCCGCGGTGAACTACGGTCGCGACGCCGACTCGATAGCCGTCATGGCCGGCGCGATCAGCGCGGGGCTGGGCGGGAGCGGCGTCGTGCCCGCCGAGTGGCTCGACGAGGTCGAGTCCGCGAGCAAGATGGACGTCCGGGAGACCGGCCGGCTCATGGCCTCCGCCGCGGCCGACATCCTGCGGGCGGACCGGGAGCGGGCCCTGACCCGGCTGGTGGCGCTCGACGCCGTCGCCCCTGCCGACGTGGCGACGGCGGGTGAGCCCGCGTGAGGCTGACCTGGGCCCAGCCGGAGGACCTGCTGACGCACGAGCTCGTGCAGTCGGCGGCCGAGGGCAAGGACGTCACCGATCTCCGCGACCGCTGGGTCGCGGCGGGCGGTGACCCGACGCCGGCGGTGTCCGGGGCGGGGCCGGTGCCGGCGTCGCCCGAGCTCCGGGCCCTGGCGCGCGAGCTGCTGGACGAGCTGGCAGCCCGGCCCGCGCCGTCGGCCCCCGAGGAGCCTGACGAGTGGGCGGCTTTCGAGTCGCTGCTGCCGCCCGTGCCCGCGCTGCCGCGGCGGCCGTCCGGACCCGGCAGCCCCGAGGCCGCGTACGCCGACCGCGTGCTCGGCGCCTGGACCGGCCGTGCGGCCGGCTGCCTGCTCGGGAAACCCGTGGAGAAGATCCCCCGGGCGGGCATCGAGGAGATCCTCCGGTCGACCGGCCGCTGGCCGCTCGACCGGTACTTCACGGCCGCCGGCCTGCCCGACGACGTCGCGGCGCGCTGGCCCTGGAACCGCCGGTCGGCGCCGACGTCGCTGGAGGAGAACATCGACGGGATGCCCGAGGACGACGACCTGAACTACCCGATCCTCGCCCTCGCGCTCCTGGAACGGCACGGTCGCGGGTTCACCACCGACGACGTCGCGCAGCTCTGGCTCGACGACCTGCCCGCCGGCCGCACCTTCACGGCCGAGCGCGCCGCGTACCGCAACATCCTCGACGCGCGCCCCGTGCCCGAGACCGCGACGCACCACAACCCCTTCCGCGAGTGGATCGGGGCGCTCATCCGCACCGACCTGCTCGGCTGGGTCTCGCCCGGCGACGTCCGGACGGCTGCGCGGCTGGCCTGGGCAGATGCCCGGCTCAGCCACACCCGCAACGGGGTGTACGGGGCGGCCTGGGCGGCGGCGCTCGCCGCGGCGGCGATGGTGGCCGACGGCGTGGAGCAGGTGCTCGACGCAGCGGACGCCGTCGTGCCGCCGGGCAGCCGGCTGGCCGACGCCGTGCGGCTCGGCCGCTCGCTGGGAGCGGAGCGTGACGGGAGCGAGGCGGGCGTGCGGGCCGGGCTGGACCGCATCCACGCCGAGTACGGGCACCTGCACTGGGTGCACGTGCTGAACAACGCGGCGGTCATCGCGTTCGCGCTCACCGCGGGCCGGGGCGAGTTCGGGCCTTCCGTCTCGATCGCCGTCACCGCCGGGTGGGACACCGACTCGGCGGCCGCGACCGTGGGCGGGGTCGTGGGCGCCCTGCGCGGCCTCGACGGGATCGGGGAGCGGTGGACCGTGCCCCTCGACGGGCGGATCGCGACCTCACTGCCGGGCGGGGAGCAGCGCATCGACGACCTCGTGGCGCGCACCGTCGCGCTGGCCGCGCCGGCCTCAACCGTCGGGGGCGGGGCATGAGCGTGGGGGACCTGAGCTCCGGGGGCGCCGACCGCCCGGGCGTTGGCTCGGCCGACGGCGGCCGGGTGGTCGTCGTCGGTTCGGCGAACGTCGACCTCGTCGTCGACGTGCCCCGGCACCCCGCGGGCGGCGAGACGATTCTCGGCGGCGACCTCCGCCGCACGCCCGGCGGCAAGGGCGCCAACCAGGCGGTCGCCGCGGCGCGCGCCGGGGGAGCGGACACCACGTTCGTCGGGGCGCTCGGCCGGGACGAGCCGGGCGAGCTGCTGCTCGCCTCGCTCGCGGGGGCGGGCGTGCGGACCGACATCGTCGAGCGCGTCGCGGCCCCGACCGGAACCGCGCTGATCACCGTGTCGCCCGACGGCGAGAACACGATAGTCGTGGCGCCCGGGGCGAACTCGCGCGTGCGGGTGGGCGCGGCGCAGGCGCAACGGATCGCGGACGCCGACGTCGTGCTGGCGCAGCTGGAGATCCCGCTCGACACCGTCGTGGCGGCCGCCCGGGCGCGCCGGGAGGGCGCGCTGTTCGTGCTCAACGCCGCGCCGTCGCGCCCGCTGCCCGACGAGCTCTGGGAGGAGGTCGACGTGCTCGTCGTCAACGAGCACGAGGCCGCTGACCTGGTCGGTGGTCCGACGGTGGGGGCGGGCGGGTCAGCTTCGGGAGACTCCGGCGCGGGTGCGGCCGGTGGGCCCGATGCGACAGGCTCCGCGACCCCCGAGGAACTCGCGGCCGAGCTGCTGGCTCGGGTGCCCGCCGTCGTCGTCACGCTCGGCGGGCAGGGGAGCCTGGTCGCCGAGCGTGACGTCCCGTCCGTCCGCGTGCCCGCCGCCCAGGTCACCGCGGTGGACACCACGGGCGCGGGCGACACCTACTGCGGCGTCCTGGCGGCCGCCCTCGCCCGCCCCGTCGAGTGCGGGCTGGTCGAGGCCGCGCAGGTGGCCGGGGCGGCCGGGGCGCTCGCCGTTACCCGGTTCGGGGCGCAGGACGCCGTGCCTGACGCCGCCGACGTCGTCGCGCTGGCCGAGCGCCTGCTCGTCGAAAAGAACTAGAGAGGCATCATGAGCTACACGTTCGACCCCCTCGTCCCGCGGCCGATCGACCGGCCGACCGAGGTCGGCGTCGGGCCGCTGAGCGCCGAGCGGAGCGCAGCCCTGGACGAGGCCAAGATCTTCTCCGGGCCCGCGGACCCGGCGGACCGGCCGGCCTGGCGCGAGACCCTGCGGGCCTGGCGTTCCGACGCCAAGAAGCACCACGGCTACTCCGGCGCCGCGTACACCCGGCCCGAGGCCGCCTGGGCGGCGCGGTGCAGCACCGTGGCGCAGGTGTGGCTGTGGGACGAGCTGCTCTACTCGTTCTCCGATGGACGCTTCACGCCGGAGCGGTTCCTCGGCGACGCCCGCGAGCGGTTCGGCGGGCTCGACGCCGTCGTCCTGTGGCACGCCTACCCGGTGATCGGGCTGGACGACCGGAACCAGTGGGACTTCTACCGCGACGTGCCAGGCCTCGCCGGCCTGGTGCGGACGTTCCACGAGGCGGGCCTGCACGTGTTCGTCGACTACAACCCGTGGGACGTCGGCACGCGGCGCGGCGCCGACGACCTCACCGAGCTGGCCGCGGTGGTCGCCGAGCTCGGGGCGGACGGCGTCTTCCTCGACACCCTGAAGAAGGCCGAGCCCGAGCTGGTCGCGCGGCTGGAGGCGGCGCGGCCCGGGATCGTCCTGGAGGGCGAGTCGAAGCTGGCGGTCGAGCGCATCGAGGACCACTCCTCGTCGTGGGCGCAGTTCTTCGCCGACTCGCCGGTGCCCGGCGTGCTGCGCGCGCACTGGTACGAGCGGCGGCACATGCAGCACCACGTGCGGCGCTGGCACCGGGACCACTCGGCGGAGCTGCAGTCCGCGTGGCTCAACGGTGTGGGCGTCATGGTGTGGGAGGTCGTGTTCGGGGTGTGGGTCGGCTGGTCCCGGCGCGACGCCGCGACGGTTCGCCGCCTGGTGACCGTCCAGCGCGCCGCCGGCGACCTGCTGCTGGACGGCGAGTGGACGCCGCTCGCGGAGCTCGCGCCCGAGGCCGACGCCGCAGGGGTGTACGCCTCCCGGTGGGAGCTGGACGGCGTCACGCTCTGGACGCTGGTGAACCGGGGCGACGCCGACTACGCCGGGCCGGTGCTGGCTGTGGACGCTCCCGAGCGGGCGGCGGGGCGCCTCGTCGCGCTCACTGACGCGCCGTGCGCAGAGGTCACCGGAGGGATCCGTGCGTCTGACCCGTCGGGCGGGCCGGACGTCGTCGTACCCGGGCGGGGGATCGCCGCGCTGCTGCACGTGGGCGCGGACGCCGCGGAGCCCGAGTGGCTGCCCGGCCTCCTCGACGCCCTGGCGGCAGCGCCGCACGACGCCGACGCCCGGTTCCCGCACGCGCTCGCGCGCCGCGTCGGGCGCCCCGTCGGGTCGGAGCCACGGGTCACCGGAGCGACCGACGCGTCTGACAGCTCGCGGACGCCGTCGGGCACGCCGGATGCGGACGCCGTCGTCGTGCCGGAAGGTCCCTACGTGCTGACCGTGCGCTACCGCGCGCGGGAGGCCGGGATGTACCAGGGCGCGCCCTACGTGGACGAGTGGAAGCCGCTTCCGCCACGCCTGCACGACGCGCGGACGCTGCAGCGCGACGGCGCGCTGGCCGCGCCGGTCGCGGTCGCCGCGACCGAGGTGACGAACGCGCAGTTCGCCGAGTTCCTCGCCGCTACGGACTACGCGCCCGCCGAGCCGCACCGGTTCCTGGCGCACTGGGCCGACGGCGGCCCGTCCGCCGCGGGCACCGACGGGCACCCGGTGACGTTCGTCGACCTCGACGACGCCCGCGCGTACTGCGCGTGGCGCGGCGGCCGGCTGCCGACCGAGGACGAGTGGCAGCTCGCGGGGGAGACCGGCGGCCTGCGCCGGGTCGAGCCCGCGGTGTGGAACTGGACCGAGAGCGAGCACAGCGACGGCCGCACCCGGTTCGTCATGCTCAAGGGCGGCAGCGACTACCGGGCCGAGGGCTCCGACTGGTACGTCGAGGGCGGGCGGCACGCGCCCGACTACTCGGTGAAGCTGTTGCTCCCGGGGCTCGGGCTCGCGCGGAGCGCCACCGTCGGGTTCCGTTGTGCGTGGGACCTGCCGGCGGATCCGGCGTCGGACGTTCGAGGGGAGGCAACCGCATGAGCGTGTCCCGCGATCCCGCCGACGGCGCCCTGGCCGGCCTGCGCGTCGTGGACGCGTCCACGCTGTTCGCCGGGCCGATGGCGGCGATGCACCTGGGTGACCTCGGGGCCTCCGTCATCAAGGTGGAGCACCCGGCCAGGCCCGACCCGTCGCGCACGCACGGCGCCGCGAAGGACGGCGTCAACCTCTGGTGGAAGACCCTGGGCCGCAACAAGCGCACGGTCACCGCGAACCTGGGCTCGCCCGGTGGCCGCGAGGTGTTCCTCGCCCTGGCGGAGCAGGCCGACGTGGTGATCGAGAACTTCCGGCCCGGGACGCTCGAACGCTGGGGCCTGGGCTACGCGGAGCTGTCGGCCCGCAACCCGCGCCTCGTGCTCGCGCGGATCTCCGGGTTCGGCCAGACCGGCCCGTACCGCGCGCGCCCGGGGTTCGGCACGCTCGCCGAGGCGATGAGCGGCTTCGCGGCGATGACCGGCGAGCCCGACGGCCCGCCCACCCTGCCCCCCTTCGGCCTGGCCGACGGCGTCGCGTCGCTGGCCACCGCGTTCGCCATCATGACGGCGCTCTCGGTGCGCGACCGGACCGGCCACGGGCAGGTAGTGGACACCGCGATCGTCGAGCCGATCCTCGCGATGCTCGGGCCGCAGATCACGCGCTGGGACCAGCTGGGGACCGTGCAGGCTCGGACCGGTAACCGGTCCAGCAACAACGCGCCCCGCAACACCTACCGCACGAGCGACGGGCACTGGGTGGCGGTGTCGACGTCGGCGCAGTCGATCGCGGAGCGCGTGGTGCGGCTGGTCGGGCGTCCGGAGCTCGTGGACGAGCCGTGGTTCGCCCGCGGCGTCGACCGGGCTCGACACGCCGAGGAGCTGGACGAGGCCGTGGGCGGGTGGATCGCGCTGCGGACACGCGACGAGGTGGTGGCGGCGTTCGAGGAGGCCCAGGCCGCCGTCGCCCCCGTGTACGACGCGCGGGACATCGTCGAGGACCCCCAGTTCCAGGCGCTCGGGACGATCCACGAGATCGACGACCCCGAGCTGGGGCCGATGCTGATGCAGGGGCCGCTGTTCCGGCTCTCGGAGCACGACGGCGTCATCCAGTTCACCGGCCGGCCGCACGGCGCGGACACGGATCTCGTGCTGGGTGAGCTGGGGTTCAGTGCCGAGCGGGTCGCGGAGCTGCGGGAGGAGGGGGCGGTATGACGCCGCTGACCCTGCTGTACGTCCCGGCCGACCGCCCCGACCGGGTCACCAAGGCGCTGGCCTCGCCGGCCGACTCGGTGCTCGTCGACCTGGAGGACGCCGTCGCGCCGTCGCGCAAGGGGGAGGCGCGGGAGAGCGCGGCGCGGCTGCTCGCGGGCTTGCCCGACGGCGCGGCCGGTGGCCGGGGTGCCGGGTCTTCCGGTGGCCCGGCTGCTGACCGGGCCGCCACGGCCGTCCAGGTGCGGATCAACCACCGCGGCACGCCGTGGCACGTCGACGACGTCGCGATGGTCGCGGCCCTGCCGCCCGGAGTCGGCGCGCGCATTCCCAAGGTCGAGTCGGCCGACGAGGTCCGGGCGCTCGCAGCGGCCCTGCCCGGCCGGGCGCTGCACCTGCTGGTCGAGTCGGCGCTCGGCGTCGAGCGTGCCTTCGAGCTGGCGACGGCGTCGCCGCAGGTCGCGTCCATCGGGCTGGGGGAGGCGGACCTACGCTCGGACCTGCGGGTCGACGCCGACGACGGGCTCACCTGGGCGAGGAGCCGCGTCGTCGTCGCGGCCCGGGCGGCGAAACTGCCGCCGCCGCACATGTCGGCGTACACAAACGTGCGCGACCTGGACGGGCTCGCGGCGTCATGCCGCACGGGCCGCGCGCTCGGCTTCTGCGGCCGGACGGCGATCCACCCGGGGCAGCTCGACACGATCCGGGCCGCGTTCCTGCCTGGCGACGGAGAACTCGCGGCTGCGCGAGAGGTGCTTGAGCGGGTGGGCGACGCCGCGACCGAGGGCGTCGGTGCCGTGGCGCTGGAGGACGGGACGTTTCTCGACGTCGCGATGGTTGAGCGGGCGCGCTGGGTATTGCGGCTGGCCCGCTGAAGGGCGGCGCTGCACCGTTGTTGGAGCCCTGGGGGAGACACGTACTCAGCGGAGTGTGTTGCTCTGCGTAGACAACGTCTACGCACAGCAACACCACTCGCCGGCGGCATCTCTCCCGCCCTCGCCCGCAGCATCAGCCGAAGGGTTGAGGCCATCCCCCTCGATCTGCTGTGACTTCACCCGCCTGAACCGCTCGAGCCTCTGTTCCGGCCCGGGGGCCGCCCCTAGCCTGGGCGGATGGCCTGGTGGGACGCGGTCCTCAGCGACGTCTCCGCGCTGCTGAGCGGGCTCGGGTTGGACGTGCCGCCGTCGATCCTCTGGGTCGTCCTCATCGTCCTCGCCGTGGTGGTCCTCTTCCGTGTGGTGCGGTCGGTCGTCGGGGTGCTCGACGGCGCCGTCGACTGGGTACGCACGCAGGTCCGCGAGCGTGCGTGGCGTGACGCGGGGCGGCTCAGCACATTCGTGTCGCTCCTGCTCCTGGTCCTCGCGTACGGCCTGTTCCCGGACGGTCAGTCCCTTGCGCCGTCGGAGCAGGCCGAGCACCTGATAGGTGACTTCGTCGGCAGCATCGCGCCCGCAGCGATCCTTACGCAGGCCCTGGTGCTCGGGGTGAGCTGGCTCGTGCTGGGCGGCCTCGCCGGAGTTCGTCCTCGCGAGCTCGCGGAGCCGTTCACGTCGGCGCTCAGCGGGACGGCGATCTTCGCAGTCCTGTTCCTCCTTTCGGTGGTGCCGTTCGTCGTGACCGGCGGCGATGCCGAGGCGCTCGGGACGGCCGCTGCTGTCTTCTTCTCGGTGCTGATTCTCGTGGCACCGGCCCTGGCCTGGGCCACGCAGCGCGCCGTCCGTCGACGAGCTGTCGCCGCGCCGACCGCGTCCGTGCCCGACTCGTCGGCAAGCAGCGGTTCGGACGGAGCGCGCGCCGCACGGGCCCTCACGGCCGGCATCGGAGCCCTTGTGCTGCTCGCCGCGATGATCGCCCTGCCGACGGCCTGGATCTTCGCGGAGGCCGCGCCCGACCCGTCAGTCGGAGGGCTGATCGCTGTCGACCTCGCGATCGCGAGCGTCGTCTTCCTGATCACCTGCTTCATGTTCCGCATGTACCTCGCGGAGGTGGCCGGTGCGCCGCCCGTCGTCGGGCACCTGATCGATCTGTGCCTAGCCGTGTCCGCGTCCGCGATCGCACTTACGGGTTCACCCGCGCTGGAGGTGGCCCTCGGGACCGTGCCTGCGATCGTCGTCGGGGCGCTCCCCGGCCTCGTGGTGGCGTCCATGATCGCCGTGACCCACCTGCGCGGGGCACGGTCCCCGCGCCTCGCGGTGAGCATCGCCGCGGCGATCGTGCTGGGGCTGCTCGTGGCACCCCTGCGTGAGGTCTTCGCGGCGTTGGACCTCGCGTCCTGGCTCCCGCTCGGCTGATGGCTCGGCATCGATGAGTACGAGCACCGTCCGTCGTCGGTACGTGCGGGCGCTATCACCGCGCCCGGCCCGAGACCCTGGAGGACACCGTGACCGAGACGCCCACCACGACCAGCCAGACCGGCCGCCCGTCCGTCGTCGACTGGGACGCCTGGCAGGCCGCCCGCGAGGAGTTCCTGGCCAGGGAGAAGGCGCACACCCGTGAGGGTGACGCGCTCGCCGCCGCCCGCCGTCGGCTGCCGATGGTGGAGCTCGACGGCACGGTCCAGGTCACCGGCGCCGACGGCCCGGTGCCGTTCATCGACCTGTTCCAGGGCCGCGCCGAGCTCGTGGTCTACCAGCACATGTGGCACGACGGCGACCCGATCGAAGGCCAGTGCCCCGGCTGCACCATCAACACGTGGCACATCCAACAGTCGGCTCCCTACCTGGCGGCGCGCGGCGTCTCGTTCGCGATGCTGACCGAGGGCCCCTGGGCGGAGGTCGCCCCGTACCTCCGGTTCATGGGCTACACCGAGCCCTGGTACTCGGTGCGCGACCTGGAGGCGCCGATCGGCGTCGACATGGGTCACATCGCCTGCTTCCTGCGCGACGGCGACCGCGTGTTCCTCACCTACCGGACCACGGGCCGGGGCAACGAGCCGGCCTCCGGAGTGTTCGGCCTGCTCGACATGACGCCCTACGGCCGAGGCGAGGCCTGGGAGGACATGCCGGACGGATGGCCCGAGGGCCAGGCCTCCTGCTGGTACTGGGCGACCGACGCCGCCGGGAACGGCACCTGGGGACCGACCCGCCGGCCCACGCCGCAGTGGACCCGTCCCGGGGCCACCCCGGTAGTGCCCGGCAACGGCCACGAACACCACCACTGAGGACCGGCCCCCGTTCCGTGGGCGTGCGGCTCCGGTCAGGCCGGGTCCACGGTCCGGCCGACGATCCACGCATGCTTGCCGACCTGACGGACGCGGCTGAAGCCGAGCTGCTCGAAGAGCTCGACGGTCGCGCTGTACAGGAATCGTCCGTGTGCCGTGCGGCCGGTCGTCACCTCGGGGATCGCCTCGACGAGACCGCCGCCGGCCCGGGCGATCTGGTCGAGCGCGCCCTCGAGACCTACCCGCGCGACGCCCTGGCCCCGGTGCTTGGTGTCGACGTAGAAGCACGTGATGCGCCAGTCCGGCACGGGCGGCGCGTCCTTCTCGTACTGGACCCGGTGCTTGATGCGGGTGAGCTCGACCGGGCTGCCGTACTGGCACCAGCCCTGCGCCCCGCCGTCGTCGTCGAAGACCAGGGCGGCGTGGGCGCGGCCGGTCCGTACGCGGTCCTCCTTCGCCGCGCGATGGTCGAGCCCGCGCTGACCGCCCTCGGGATGGAAGCCGATGCACCAGCATCCGCCGAAGACTCCGTTGTTGCGCTCCATCAGCTCGGCGAAGGCATCCCACGTCGAGGCGTCGAGCGGTCTGCTGGTGTACGGCATCGGGTTCTCCTCTGCGATCCGTTCTACCGCTCCACCGTAGGACCGGTTCCGGACGATCCGCGTCCGGAACTACCCGGGCTTCGCAGCGCCTGTTGGTCTCGGCGATCTCTGACTAAAGTCAGAGATATGAGCACCGTCGACACCATCCGCCGCTTCAACCGCAGCTACACCCAGCGCATCGGCGTCCTGGAGGAGTCGTTCCTCGGGACGGGGCGCCCGCTCGGCGCGTCGCGCCTCCTCTTCGAGGTGGGGCCCGACGGCGCCGCCGTGCGGGAGCTGCGTGAGCGGCTGGACCTCGACTCGGGCTACCTGACCAGGCTCCTGGCCCGGCTGGCCGACGACGGGCTCATCGAGGTGCGCCCCGACCCGGCCGACCGGCGTCGTCGGACGGTGGCGCTCACCGCCGTCGGGCAGAACGCGTACCGCGAGCTGGACGACCGCTCCGAGCGCAAGGCGCGCGGGCTGCTCGAGCCGCTCACCGAGCGGCAGCGCGCCCGCCTGGACGAGGCGCTCGGCACCGCCGACCTGTTGATCCGCGCGGCGACCGTGCACCTGCGGGTGGTGGACCCGGTGAGCGGCGCGGCCACCACGGCGCTGAGGGAGTACTACGCCGAGCTCGACCGGCGCTTCCCCGGCGGGTTCGTGCCCGATCCGCCGGACCGGGGCGCGGACAGGTTCCGCGCGCCGGAAGGCGCGTTCGTGGTGGCGACCAGCGACGGCGTCTCGGTCGCCTGCGGCGGAGTGCGCCGGATCGACGAGTCGACCGGCGAGATCAAGCGGATGTGGGTGGCGTCGGCCTGGCGGGGCGCGGGCCTGGGCGCGCGGCTCCTGCGGCGTCTGGAGGACGAGGCGCGCCGGCTCGGCTGCGCCCGTGCCGTGCTGGACACCAACCGGGTGCTCGCCGAGGCGGTCGCTATGTACGGGCGGGCCGGCTACCGGGAGATCGAGCCGTACAGCCAGGACAACCCGTACGCGGACGCGTTCTTCGAGAAGGCTCTGGGCTGAGTGGGCGCGTCCTCGCCGGCTCCGGGCCGTCCGTTGATGACGTTCGAGCTCACGACCGGCCGTAGTGCGTGACGAAGTCCTCGACCGCGCACGCCGCCGCCCCGCGCGCCCAGTCCACGAACCGCAGCGGACGCAGCTCGATGGCGGCGCTCGCGGCCGAACCGAAGGCCCGCTGCTCGAACGCGCGGCGGACATGCGGGTCCATGACGTCGTAGTCCCGCTCGTCGCCGGCCGGCCGGCCCTCGCCGCGGTCGTCCGGCGCGGGGCTGCTGCCGATGGCCTCGCCGGTGATGACGATGTGCTGGGCGCCCAGCAGGTTGGCGATGGTGGCGATCCCGGTGCCGACGGCGCGGCCGGCGTCGGCGAGCACCCGCACGGCGTCGGGCTGGCCGGAGCGTGCGAGGTCCGCGACGTCGCCGATGCCCAGCCCGCCGAACCCGGCCTGCGCCATGCGCTCCAGGATCCCGGCCGTCCCCGCGATGGCTTCGACGCAGCCCCGGTTGCCGCAGTGGCACAGCGGGCCGTCGGGGTCGACGAGCACGTGCCCCACCTCGCCGGCCACGCCGAAGCTGCCGTGCACCACCTGCCCGTTGACCAGCAGCGCGCACCCGATGCCGGTGCCGACCGTGACCAGTGCCAGCGACGACAGCCCGCGACCGACCCCGTACCAGCGCTCGCCGGTCAGGAGCGCGCGGACGTCGTTCTCGACGGTCGTCGCGAGCCCCGTGCGCTCGGCGACCTGCTCGCCGAGCGGCACGTCCCGCCAGGTCAGGAACGGTGAGTAGGCAACGTGACCCGAGGCCGCGTCGACGTCGCCGGAAACCGCCAGGCCGATGCTGCCGACCTCGGGGTGCCCGGCCCGCAGACCGGCCACCAGGTCCGTGATCTGCTCGACGATCGCCTCCGGGCGATGGTCGCGGACCGGCACGGTGACCTCGTCCAGCACCCGGCACCGCAGGTCGCAGAGCACCCCGAACAGCTCGTCGGCGGTGACCTTCACGCCGATCACCAGGTGCGCCTCCGCCTGCACGGTCACGACCGTGGCGGGCCGCCCCAGGGTGCCCTCCGCGGGCGCCCGGTCGCCGGTCTCGTGCAGCAGCCCCACCTCCAGCAGCGGGCGCACCGCGCGGGTGATGGCGCCCGGGGTCAGCCCGGTGTCGCGCGCCAGGGCCGTGCGCGACGCGTCGCCGGTCATGACGAGCTGCTGGAAGACGCGCGTTCCCGCAGGGCTGAGCGCTGGCGCCGGTGGTCTCGCGGGCATGCGACGACTCTAGCCGGGCGACTTAATTGACAGCGACAAAGAAAGGCGGTTGAGTGTCCCCGCACCCAGCAACTACCCAGCAAAGACGCCGGAGGGGCCCATGTCAGTCAAGCCCGATCACGACCAGAACCGCCGACCCGCCCGCTCGTGGCTCGCGATCGGTCTCGCGCTCGCCGTCGTGGCCACGGCCGGAGTGGCGCCCGTCGCCGCCGCTCCGGCTCAGTCCGTCGACGGCGCCGCGATCGAGGCCGAGGCGCCGCAGGTGGTGCTGGACGGCGCGAGCCGCGGCGGCTGCTCCTCGTGCTCGGGCGAGGGCAAGGTCGGCAGCATCAGCCCGTCCGCCACGGTGCTGGTGCCCGGCGTCGTCGCGCCGGAGGCCGGCACGTACGACGTCACGCTGCACTACCTCAGCGGCGACGACACCCGGGCCCTCACCGTCACGCCCGACGGCGGCGACACCGTCGGCGTGCCGACCGCCTCCACCGGCGGCTGGGACCGAGTCGGCACCACCTCGGTCTCCCTGCCGCTGCAGGCGGGCGAGAACCGGCTGACCTTCAGCGCCCCGGACGGGTCGCTCGGCCCGGACCTCGACCTGATCGAGGTCGCCGGCGCGACCGCGAAGGACTACGCGCTCACCGACCCGGCGGCGTCGGACCCCGTTCCCGTGGACCCGACCCCGGTCGTCCCGGGCGGCAAGCGCGCGGTGCTCCGCGGCGGCGACGTCACGATCGAGTACTCGCTCAGGAGCGGCACCGCGGACGCGCGCTGGGGGCGGCAGGAGGCCGTCACCGGCTTCTACAGCGGCGTCCGCATCGGCGACGAGCTCGTCACGACCAAACAGTACGACGGCGCCTGCCGGCTCACCGGCCGCACGACGGTCACCTGCGCCAAGCCCGGTCTGCCCACGCTCCGGCAGGTCTTCGTGCTCGACGGCGACCGCTCGTTCTCGGTGCGGCTCGACGTGACGGGCACGGACGGCCCGGTCACGACGTCGATGATGGTGCCCGTCATGACCGACCGGCGCGGCTCGGTCGACCTCGGGCGCGACGGCGACTACCGGATGGTGCTCGTCCCGTTCGACAACGACCACTGGGTCCGTTACGAGACACCGGCGATCGAGGACGTGACGCCCGCGCGGCGCAGCTTCGAGGTGACCGCGTTCATCGACGACACCTCGCGCCGCGGCCTCGTCGTCGGCTCGCTGGACCGGGACACCTGGAAGTCGGGCGTGGTCGCGGACGGCAACGCCCGCGGCGGCCTCGACCGGTTGCAGGCCGCCGCCGGCCTGACCGACTGGAGCTACGACTACGGCGACGGCATGAACAAGTACCAGTTCAACCGCGAGCTCAAGCCGCACGGCGACGTCAGCGGGACCACGGTGAGCTCGCCGCGCATGTTCGTCGGCCTCTACCCGGACTGGCGCGAGGGGATGGAGACGTTCGGGCGCGCCGCGGCCGAGGCCGCGGAGTCCCGCACGTGGTCCGAGGGGACGCCGTTCGGGTTCAACAGCTGGGGCGGGCTGGGCGCGCGTGGCGGCGACGCCGCCGTCATGGACGAGGTCTCCGAGTTCCTCGCCGAGGAGACACCCGCGTTCCGCAACACGCGGTCGGCGAAGGGGCCGTACGTCGGCGTGGACTCGTACTGGGACAAGATGCTCGCTCCCGAGTACTCGTTCGAGAACCCGGACACGTCGTGGGCGGAGCTCGAGCAGTACGTCGCGGACGTCAGGGCGCGGGGCCAGGAGCCTGCCCTGTACTTCCAGCCGTTCGCCAACTTCTGGAAGGAGGGCCTCGACGAGCAGGTCGGCGGCACCAAGCTCTGCCCGACCTGCGAGAACCAGACGTTCCGCGAGATGGCGCTCAAGGTGAACGGCGTCCCGGTGAACATCGACGGCGCCTGGGCGCTCGACCCGACCAACCCCGGCGTGCAGAACCGCGCGCGGATCGCCCTGAGCAAGTTCCGCGAGCTCGGGGTGCGCTACGTCAAGCTGGACTTCCTCACCCACGGCTACGTCGAGGCCGACGGCTGGTTCGACGCTGACGTGCACACCGGCCAGGAGGCGTTCCGCCAGGGCATGGCGCAGGTCGTGGACCACGTCGGCGACGACATGTTCATCGACCTGGCAATCTCGCCGCTGTTCGCCTCGGAGTTCGCCCACGCGCGCCGGATCTCGTGCGACGTGCACGGCGCGCTGAACAACTGGCACCCCACCGAGCCGGACCGCTACCAGAAGAGCACCGAGTACCTGCTCAACTCGCTGACGTACGGGTGGTGGCTCGACGAGGTCTACGCGTTCAACGACGGCGACCACATCCAGTTCGGCAACTACGAGTACGACGGCGACGCGAACGCCTACCTGCTCGACGACCCCTACCCGAGCATCTGGCCCGAGGGGCAGAACCGGGCGCGCGTCACGTCCGCCGTCATCACGGGGATCTACCAGGTCAGCGAGGACCTCACCGCCACCGGCCACCCGGTCATCAAGCAGCGGGCGCGCGACCTGCTGCAGAACCCGGACATCAACCATCTCGCCGAGCTCGGCAGGTCGTTCGCGCCGGTCCAGGCCGGCCCCGACGCCTTCACCGCCGCCGACACGTTCGTGCTGCGGGACGGCGGGACCACCTACGTGGCCGCGTTCAACTACGGGCCGTCGGCCCGCACCGCCGACCTGCCGCTGCGCGAGCTCGGCCTGGGCGAAGGCCGGTACGACGTCACCGAGCTGTGGACGGGCGCCGGGAGCCACGCCACGGGCCGGCTGCGGACGGCCGTGCCGGCGGAGGACGCGCGCGTCTACGCGATCACCGAGGGACGGGAGCGCTGATGAGCACGGCAGCGGTGGAGCTGGCGGGTCCGGCGTCGGCCCTGGCCCCCGACGGCGGACGCCGGACCGGCGGGACCAAGCGCCGCCCCACCACCCAGCTCTGGCCGGCCCTCGGGATGCTCGCCCCGGCGGCGATCGGGTTCGCGGTCTTCTACCTCTACCCGACCCTGCGCGGCATCTACCTCTCGCTTACCGAGTACAACATCCTGGGCAGCCCCGTCTTCGTCGGCCTGCAGAACTACGTCGACCTGGCCCAGGACGAGGTGTTCTGGAACGCGGTCCGCGTGACGCTCCTGTACGTCGTGCTGAACATCGGGTTCCAGACGGTCCTCGCGGTGGGCCTGGCCGTGCTCATGCACCGGCTCACGAAGTCGGTGCTCGTCCGCGGCAGCCTGCTGCTCCCGTACCTCATCGCGAACGTCGTCGTGGCCCTGCTGTGGTACTGGATGCTCGACTACAACATCGGCATCGTCAACGCGGTGATCGACGCCGTCGGGCTGCCCAAGGTGGCCTTCTTCGGGGACGAGGCGTGGACCATCCCGACCATCGCCGCGATCAACACCTGGCGGCACCTGGGGTACACCGCGCTCCTCGTGTTCGCGGGCCTGCAGATGATCCCGCGCAGCGTGTACGAGGCGGCGGCCGTCGACGGCGCGGGGGAGTGGCGCACCTTCTGGCGGATCACCCTGCCGCTGCTGCGCCCGGTCCTGGCGCTCGTGCTGGTCATCACCGTCACCGGGGCCTTCCAGGTCTTCGACACCGTTGCCGTGACGACGTCGGGCGGGCCGGGCAACGCGTCGCGGGTGCTGCAGCTCTACATCTACGAGCAGGCGTTCGCCCGCGGGCACTTCGGCTACGCGTCGGCGATGTCGGTGGTCCTCTTCCTCATCCTCGCCGGGGCGGCGTTCGCGCAGATGCGTCTGCTGCGCGCCGGCGAGTCCGACCTTTCCTGATGGGAGTCCCGATGGGAGCTCAGAGCCTTGCGCAGCGCCTGGCGCGGATCACCTGGGGACGGGTGATCGCCTGGATCGTCCTGTGGAGCTTCATCCTGGCCACGGTCCTGCCGTTCTACTGGATGCTGCGGACCGCGCTGTCGGACAACCAGGCGCTCGCCGCGCAGTCCTTCTCGCTGCTGCCGGCGGACTTCACGCTGGGCCCGTTCGAGCGGGTGTTCGGCCTGGCCACGCCGGAGGAGGCCCTGGCGGAGGGCGGGTCGGGCGCGTCGCTGAGCTTCTGGCTCTACCTGCGCAACTCCCTGATCGTCTCCACAGCGGTGACGGTCGGCCAGGTCCTGTTCTGCTCGATGGCCGCCTACGCCTTCTCCCGCCTGCGCTGGCCCGGCCGCGACGCGTGGTTCGCCGTCTTCCTCGGGGCGCTCCTGGTGCCGCCGATCTTCACGGCGCTGCCGAACTTCCTGACCGTCAAGTCGGTGGGTCTGCTGAACACGCTGCCCGGGATCATGCTGCCCAGCCTCTTCATGACCCCGTTCGCGATCTTCTTCATGCGCCAGTTCTTCCTCGGCATTCCCCGGGAGATCGACGAGGCGGCGATGATCGACGGCGCCAGGCCCTGGCGCATCTTCTTCCGGATCATCCTGCCGATCTCGGCGGCGCCGGTCACCACGCTCGGCATCCTCACGTTCATCAGCTCCTGGAACGACTACTTCTGGCCGCTCCTGGTGGGCCAGACGGAGGAGTCGAAGGTGCTCACCGTGGCGCTGGGGATCTTCCGGTCGCAGACGCCGCAGGGCGCGCCCGACTGGGCCGGGCTCATGGCCGCATCCCTCGTGGCCGCCCTCCCCATCGTGATCCTCTACGCCGTCTTCGGCCGGCGGGTCATCAACTCCATCGGGTTCTCCGGCATCAAGTAGCCGGGCCCCTGCACCCACACCGAGAGGAACGTACGACATGAAGAGAAAGACGCTGGCGGGTGTCAGTGCCGCCGCCCTCGCGTCCCTGTCCCTGGCCGCCTGCTCGGGCGGCGCGGGCGCCGCCGAGGCGGAGGGCCAGATCGACTACTGGCTGTGGGACGCCAACCAGCAGCCCGCGTACCAGCAGTGCGCCGACGCCTTCCACGAGGCCAACCCGGACCTCACAGTGAAGATCACGCAGCGCGGGTGGGACGACTACTGGTCCGCGCTGACCACCGCCTTCTCCTCCGACACCGGCCCGGACGTGTTCACCGACCACGTGTCCAAGTACCCGGAGTTCGTCGCGAACGGGCAGCTGCTGCCCCTGGACGACCACGTGCAGGACGTCGACCTCGACCAGTACGCCGAGGGCCTGGCCGACCTGTGGATCGCGCAGGACGGCAAGCGGTACGGCCTGCCGAAGGACTGGGACACCGTCGCGGTCTTCTTCAACGAGCAGATGGTCGCCGACGCGGGACTCACCGACAAGGACATGCAGAACCTGGACTGGAACCCGGAGGACGGAGGCAGCTACGAGGAGGTCATCGCGCGCCTGACCGTGGACGCGAACGGCACCCGCGGTGACGAGCCGGGCTTCGACAAGGACGACGTCGCGGTGTACGGGCTGGGCATCCCCGGCGCGGGATACGAGAACGGCCAGACCGAGTGGAGCATGTACACGGCCACGACCGGCTGGACCCACACCGACAAGAACCCGTGGGGAACCCGCTACAACTACGACGACCCGAAGTTCCAGGAGACGATCGCCTGGTGGTACTCGCTGGTCGAGAAGGGCTACATGCCGCCGCTCGAGACGACCATCGGCGCGTCGGTGAACGACAACTTCGGCGCCGGCAAGTCCGCCATGAACATCAACGGCGACTGGATGCTCTCCACCTACTTCGGCTACGACGGGGTCGACGTCGGGCTGGCGCCCACGCCGACCGGTCCGAGCGGCGAGCGCGCGAGCATGTTCAACGGCCTGGCCGACTCGATCTGGGCGGGCACCGACAACCCTGAGGGCGCGGCGCAGTGGGTCAAGTTCCTCGGCTCGACGGACTGCCAGGACATCGTCGGTGCGGCCGGCGTCGTCTTCCCGTCCATCACCAGCTCGGCCGAGCTCGCCACGGAGGCCTTCGCGAAGAAGGGGATCGACGTCACCCCGTTCACCACCCAGGTCGACGACGGCACGACGTTCCTCTTCCCGGTGACCGAGCACGGCTCCGACGTCCACGCGATCATGACCGCCGCGATGGACGACGTGCTCGGCGGCAAGGCCGACGTCGCGTCGCTTACCGAGGCGAACGAGCAGGTCAACGCCCTGTTCGACTAGTCCAGCAGTCCCTTTGTCGTGGGCGCGCTCGTTGCGCCTGAAACAGGCACGTGGTCGCGACGATCACGCCCACGACAACGGGACTCACGTGTCGGCGCCTCGATCAGGACACCCGTCACACCCGGAAACATCTGCGCGGCCACGGTGTTGTCCACCGTGTGAGCGAGGAACTGCACCGGGCGACGGTGGTCGTGATCGGGGCCGGGCAGGCGGGCCTGTCGGCGGCGTACCACCTGCAGCGCCGGGGATTCGTGAGTGCTGTTGACCAGCCGGACGCGGAGCGCACCTTCGTCGTCCTGGACGCGAACCCGGCGCCGGGCGGCGCCTGGCAGCACCGCTGGGAGTCCCTGCGGATGGCCACCGTCAACGGGATCTTCGACCTCCCGGGCCTGGCCCAGCCCGCCGTCGACGAGACGGAGCCCAGCCGCGCCGCCGTCCCGCGATACTTCGCGGGCTTCGAGCGGACGTTCGCGCTCCCGATCCTGCGCCCGGCCCGGGTCGTCGCGGTGCGCTGCGCCGACGACGACCCGGACGGCGACCTCGTCGTGACGAGCGACCGCGGTTCCTGGACCACCCGCGCGGTCATCAACGCGACCGGCACGTGGACCAACCCGGTGCTGCCGCGGTACCCGGGGCAGGAGACCTTCCGCGGCCGTCAGCTCCACACGCGCGACTACGTCCGGGCGGAGGACTTCGCCGGCCAGCGGGTGGCGATCGTCGGCGGCGGGATCTCGGGGCTCCAGCTCCTGGAGGAGATCTCCCGCGTGGCGACCACCCGCTGGTACACCCGGCGCGAGCCGGTCTTCCGGGACGGCGAGTTCCGGCCGGAGGAGGCCGGGCGCGAGACCATCGCCAAGGTCATGGCCGACGTCGAGGCGGGTCGGCCCAGCCGCAGCGTCGTGTCCTACACGGGGCTCATCTGGACGCCGTACGCGCTCGCGGCGAAGGCTCGCGGCGCGTTGGAGCGGCGGCCGATGTTCACCGCGATCGAGCCGATGGGCGTGCGGGAGGCGGACGGCTCGTTCACGCCCGTCGACGCCATCCTGTGGGCCACCGGCTTCCGGGCCGACCTGACCCACCTGGCCCCGCTGCGGCTGCGCAACGAGCTGGGCGGCATCGCCATGCACGGCACCGAGGTGGCTGCCGAGCCGCGGGTCCACCTCATCGGGTTCGGGCCGTCGCAGTCGACGGTCGGCGCCAACCGGGCGGGCCGGGCGGCCGTGGGCGCGGTGGTGCGGCGGCTCTCGGCACCTGCGCCGTCGATGGCGAGTGCGGCGCGTTCGGACGCGCGGACCCCGACCTGACGGAAGCTGCCGAGGCGCTGCGGTGTTCGCGCCGGGCCCGGCCGGTCATGAGCGGCGAGACCGCCAGACGACGGCGAACACCGCAGCGGCGACGAGCCGGACGACGACGTTCGCGACGAGCACCACGCTGACGCCCGCCGTCGCGAGGTAGAGCACCTCGAGGACCGCCGTCGCGCCGTGGAACACCGCGAACGCGGCAGCGATGAGCCGGATCGCGGCCGGGTCCGCGAGCCGGGCGGCCCCGATCGAGAGCACCCCGACGCCCAGCTCCGCCGCAGCCAGGAAGTACGACAGCAGGTAGTCGCTCGGGTCCATCGTTATGCCAACGGTCGCGGGAATCGCGGCGGGGAAGACGGCGAGCGCGACTGCCGCCGCGAGCGTCACCGCGCCGTGCACGATGAAGATGGCGCGCTCCGCGCGAGGGGGCACGGTCCTGTTGGTCACGACCCGAATCTACTCATTGATTGAACGATCAGTCAATGAGCTGTCCCGGCGTCCCGCGGCGTCAGGTCTCAGACTCGCCCTGGGTCGCGGACGCCGGCCGGGACAGCAGCTCGATCAGGATGATGAGCACGCCTGCACCGGCGGCGACGCCGACGATCAGGGCCGGCGTCGGGCTCGAGGCGAGCAGGAGCAGCAGGGCTGCGAGGGCGATGACGGCCGTGCGGGCGAAGCCGCGGTGCCCGCCGAGCCAGGTACCGGCGGTGCCGGTGGACACGCCCCGGCCCTCGGCCCACCTGCGAGCCCGGCCGAGGCCGCCGGAGATCCCGGCGCGCAGGCTGCGTGCCGATGCGCTCGACCCGCCCAGGTAGGCGGCCAGCGCGACGACCAGACCGAGCACCCCGACGGTGCGCAGCGTGGCCCGCAGGAAGGAGACGAGCTGGTCGAAGAGGACCTCGGCGGCGTCGAGCCGCAGCACCACCCCGCTGAGCGCGTCCAGATACAGGCCGCGCGCGATCGCGAGGCCGACGGCCAGGACGACCATCGCCGCGGCGAGCGCGAGCCCCGCGACGACGAGAGCTCGCAGGTGGTGCATCGCCACGACCACGCCGGCGCCCAGCAGGATCAGGACGATCCACGGGAGCCACGTCCCGAGGGCGACGAGCTGGGCGTACCGGTTCTGGATCTGGACGAGCTGGGAGGACTCCATGATCGTGAACGTCGCGTTGATCGTGGGCAGGTTGGCGGCCAGCGTGAGCCCCCGGTCGACGAGCCGCTCCTTGAGCAGGTCGATCATCCCCGAGAGCTGGATGGTGAGCTGACCGTCCTGGCCCACCTGGACGACGTCGCCCCCGGATCCCTGCATGACGGCGACGAGCTGCTCGTGCGCGACCCGGTTGGCCTGGGTCCACGCGGACTCGAACTCGTCGCTCTCCACCACGCGGTTCGCGGCGTTGCGGACGAACGACTCGACGCCGCTGGTCAGCGGCGCCTCCAGCCTGGTGAGTGCCCCCGCGACCCGCGGGGCGATGTCTCGCTCCTCGAGCCCTGCCGCGACGTCGTCGAGCAGTGCTCCCACGTCGATCTGCGTCATCACGGCGGTGGTCAGCCGGCCCGCGAGCGCGGACTGCACCACCGGGTCGTCCGCCAGGGGGCCGACCGTGGCGACGTAGCGGTCCGTGTCGGTCAGGGTGCGCTCGGCCCAGGCGGCAACGACGCCCGCGGGCGCCAGCAGGGCGCCAAGTAGGATCAGGACGACGGCGGCCGCGCTCCGCGGACGATTGCGCCGCGGGTGGTCGGCCGCGGAGCGAGCCGGCTCGCCGCTGGGTACCGCGGCGAGCCGGCGACGGAGCTCCTCGTTCTCCCGCTCCAACGCGGCAAGACGGGCTGCCGCGTCGGGCGGGTCGGTGCCGTGCAGTTCTCCGGCGGACTCGTTCACGCTGTTTCCGCCTCTCTGCCCCCTGTCGGGCGTCGGCAGAACTGTCAGGCGAGCGCCTTGGCCTTCAGCCTCTCGAACTCCGCCGGCGCGATGGTGCCTGCGTCGAGGAGGGCCTTGGCGCTCGCGATCTGGTCGGCAGGTGCGGACGGTGCCGCGACCTGACGGATGTAGCTCTCCGCATCCTGCTGTGCCCTGACGGCCCCTTCGAGGTGCCGCTGCGCCATCCCGCGGCCGCGTGCGATGAGGTACACGAGCGCGGTGAGGACCGGCAGGAAGATGAGGAAGATGATCCACAGGGCCTTCCACCAGCCCGAGAGCTCACGGTCGCGAAAGAGATCCGCAACGATCTGGAACAGCACCATGAGGTACGCAACGAAGAAGAAGCTGTAGACCATCAGCCAGAAGAAATCCCAGAAGTCCATGACACGCCCCGTTCTCAAGGGTCTTCGGATGGGCTCGAACAACGCTGTTGGTGAGTTCGAGCCGTTTCCTCAAGGTAACCGCGCAGGTCGATCGGCGCGCGTCGGGCGAGATGCTGTGTCCACACAATAGGAACGAAAGCCTTCGCATTCTTGATTCTTCACCCGGTGCTACGAGCTGGTTTTTGTTCTGCTCGGCACCCGCATCTCGTATTTCCGCGCCTCAGGTGTTTGCGAGCCCCGCCACGAGGTTGATCAGCAGCGCCACGACAACCGTCCCGAACAGGTAGGCGAGCAGCGCGTGGACCTGGGCGATGCGGCGCATGCCCGAGGAGCCCAGGTCGGTGTCGGAGACGGCGAAGCTCATCCCGACAGTGACGGCCAGATAGGTGAAGTCGGTGTACCGGGGCGGCTCGGTCTGGTGGAAGTCGATCCCGCCGGCCGGGGTCGTGTAGTACGCCCGGGCGTAGTGCAGCGCGAACACGGTGTGCACGCAGGCCCAGGAGACGAGGACGGCGGCCAGGACGGCGCCCATCGTGATGTTGCCGTTGCCCAGCACACCGCCCACCAGCGTTACCGCGACGCCTGCCAGGCTGGCCAGGGCGGCGAGCAGCACGATCAGGTTCGCGACGCTGCGGGTCGGCTCCTCGCGCACCGCGTGCTCACTGGTCGCCTCGGCGTCCATCGGGACGATCACCAGCGCGGTCCAGGCCACGAACACGAGCCCGGCGCCGGCCCAGCCGCCCAGCACGGCGGCCGCCACGGAGTTCCACGACAGCAGCCAGCCGAGCAGCCCGCCCACCAGCAGGGCTGCGCCGATCCGCACCCCGTGCGGGCCGTCCAGCACCCGGCTCACCTGCCGCATCCGAATCATGCGCCCAGTCAACCAGGACCTTGCTACAACTACTCGTGGGTGTGGACGTCGAGCTTCTTCTTGCGTGCGGCGGCCGCGACCTTGTTGTCGAAGGTGATGAGTGGTTCGCGCCGCCAGATCGCGGTCGCGAGGACGCAGGCGTCGGGCATCTTGAGCCGGTCATCGACGCGGACGGAGGCCAGGAGGTTGACTTCCTCGTCGTAGGGGATGTCCGGATCGGCGAACCCCGCCTCGGTCAGTGCGTCGAAGGTGGCCAGACGCTCGCTCGGATCGGGATATCCGGCGAGGACCTCGGCCATGGTCAGCGGGTGGACGTGGATCTCGGCGTCGGTGTCGGTGAGCTGTACGGCTCGCCTGTGATGGATGTCGCTCAGGTTCAAGAGCGCGATCAGGACGTTCGCGTCGGCTACGGTCACTCCGCCCAGCCCTCGCGCACGGAGGCAAGGTGCTCCTCGGCCGGCGGGCCAGGCCACGGGTGGGTGGAGGCGAGCTTTCGGCGGGCGCGTTGGCGTCGGCGCAGGGTCATCTCGGCGTCGGTGGTCACCCGCGCGTAGCCCTCGGCCATCAGCCGGGTGACCAGGGTCGAGGTGTTCGTCTCTTCGGGCCACATGGTGTGCGCGCGGTCGAGATACTCCTGCACCTCGGCGGTCACGGTGACCTGCAGACGGGGCTTCTTCGTGGGCATGTTCCCAGGCTACCAGCGGTGAGTCACCAGGTGAAGCACCTGCGCGGGTACTCAGCGCTCATAGGGGTCGGAGACCCCGTAGTCGACGGCCGCTTCCTGGTCGGCACGGAATGCCTCCAGCGACATGGTCGGGCCGGCCTGAGACATTGCGGTGACGTCGAAGCGCGGCGTCGTCGCGAGCAGGTCGCTGACGTCGCCGCTCACCTCCCGGGGTGCGGCGCCGCGGGCGAACACGACGGCCGGTCCCGGCGCCGTGCTGCTCACGGCGGCTCCACCAACAACCGCCGTGCCGTCCTCGACGGAGAGCCACGTGCCCTCGCGGAGGCCGAGCACGGGGACGTCGTTGACCTCGAGGAACTCGGTGAGCCGCTGCTCGCGCGTCTCGCCGCGGTGCGTGCTCGTGGGGTCCGCGTCGATGAAGTGCGGGTTGAGCTGGAACGGCACCAGGGCCAGTGCCTCGAACGACGCCGGCTGCGTGATCGGCATGTCGTTCGTGGTGCGGATGCTCAGGCCGGCGATGTTGGTGCCCGCGCTCGCGCCCATGTACGGCAGCCCCTCGCGGACCCGCGCCGCGAGCGGGGCGACCAGGCCCAGGCGCTGCAGCGTGTCGAGCAGCCGGAAGGTGTTCCCGCCGCCGACGAACACTGCCTCGGCCTCCGCGATCGCGGCCAGCGGGTCGGCGGCCGTGTGCAGCCCCGTCACCCGCGTGCCGTGGGGCGTCAGTGCTTCGGCGACCTTCGCCGTGTAGGCGTCGTGGTCGGCCAGCGCGTACGGGACGAACGTGAGGGCGGCGCCGTCGAGGAAGCCGAGCACGGTGTCGAGCGCGTGCTCGAGGTAGCCGGTGGCGTGGTTGGTGGAGTTCGACAGGAGCAGCAGTCGCATGGTGCCTACCTTCGGCGGTCGGGAGCGGGTTTCGGGGGTACAGGGTGCAGGGGTGCTGAGCTCAAGGCCGCACCTGGCGCGACCGCCCGCGCCGCCAGTCGCGTTGCGCGGGAGTCGGCGGCCGGTGGAGCAGGTGGGCGAGCGTCTCCGCGGCGTCGAGCATGGCGGGGGCATGGTCGCGCAGGTCGTCCTCGTACTCGAACACCTTGGGTTCGACGACGGAGATCGAGCCGACCGGGTTCGAGCCGATCAGGACGGGCGCCGCGATGGCGCGCGTCGTCGAGTCGTACTCGCCCTCGGAGTAGGCCCAGCCGGTGCGGTACGCCTGGTCGAAGAGCTTGTCCAGGCCGGACTCGTCGACCTCGGTGAGCTCCGTGTACCGCGCGAACGGCCGCCCGCTGAGCATGTTCCGCCGCGCGAGCGGGTCGAGGAACGCGAAGTAGGCGCGCGACGTCGCGCCCGCGTGGGCGGGGTAGAGGTCGCCGACGAGGGGATGCGAGCGCACGGGTCCGTTCTCGCCGTCGACGGCGGCGATGCAGCGCACGTGGAAGCCGTCGGGGATCGTGAAGGACGCCGTCCGGCCGGTGGCGGCGGCGAGCTCGGCGAGGACCTGCTCGGCGAGGCGCGCGAGCCCGCCGCCGCGTTCCCACAGCGCCGCCATGCGCCACATCGCCGGGCCGAGGCGGTAGCGGCGTGTGTACGGGTCGGCGGCGAGGAAGCCCTGCGCCGCGAGCGCGGCGAGCAGGCGCTGGCTCGTCGACTTCGTGATGCCGAACTCCTCGGCCAGCTCGAAGACGCCCCATTCAGTGCGGGTCTCGCTGTACGAGAGCAGCACCTGGAGGGCGCGGTCGACGGTCTGCAGCGGTGAGCTGCTCTCGGGCGCGCGTTCGGGTGTCGCGGGCTCGGGTGTCGCGGGTTGGGGCACGGTCGCTCCTGTCGGTCGGCGGCATCCTAGCGGGCAGTCCGAAATATGAATGTAACTCCCAGATAGTGGGATCAGGTTGTCTGCGCCGACGATGGTGGCGCACGGTGCTGCTCAACGTTCTCGACCGGGCGGCCACAGCGCGCCGCCCGCAGCCCCCTCGAAGGAGCCCACGCCATGGCAGCCTCACCCGTCAGCGATCCCGCGCAGGCCGCGGCGACGGAACGCCATCCGCGGGCGTTCGAGCCGCGCACGGCGATCATCACCCTCGCGATGAGCGTCGTCGGCGCGGTGATCGGGATCCACATGATCACGACGCTCGGGGTCTCCCCGAACACGAGCGTGATCGGCGCCGTCGTCGCGATGCTGATCGGACGCATCGGGTTCGCCGGCCTGCACCGGATGCGCGACACCAACCGGCAGAACCTCGTGCAGTCGGCGATCTCGGGTGCGACGTTCGCCGCGGCCAACTCGCTGCTGACGCCGATCGCGATCCCGTACCTGTTCGGGCGCAGCGACCTGGTCTGGCCGATGCTGCTCGGCGCGAGCCTCGGGCTGGCGATCGACGTCTTCGTGCTCTACCGCGCCTACGGCTCGCGCTTCCTGCCCGCCGACGCGGCCTGGCCGCCGGGTGTCGCGGCGGCCGAGACGATCCGTGCGGGCGACCGCGGCGGCAAGCAGGCCGCCCTGCTCGTGGGCGGCGGCATCGTCGGGTTCGGTGCGTCGTTCCTCGGGCTGCCGATGTCGGCCGCCGGCATCGCGATGATCGGCAACGTCTGGGCGCTGCTGATGTTCGCGATCGGCCTGCTCGTCGCGCAGTACGTGCCCGCACTGACCGGACTGGACCTCAACGCGTTCTACGTGCCGCACGGCGTCATGATCGGCGCGGGCCTCGTGGCGCTCGTCCAGATCGGCGTCATGCTGTTCGGCCGCCCGTCCAAGCGCGCGCTCGAGAAGGCAGCGGCGCTGGAGGAGGCCGCGAAGGACGACCCGGCGCTCGTGCCGACCGTCACCGAGCGCACGCTGCGCAGGGCGCTCGGGTCCGGCTTCGTGCTGTTCGTGGTCGGCGCTGTCGTGCTGGCCGTGGCCGGCGGCCTGTGGGTCGAGCTGACCTGGTGGGGGATCCTCGGGTTCGCGCTCTTCGCCGCCGTCGCCGCCATCGTGCACGAGCTCATCGTGGGGCTGGCCGCCATGCACGCCGGCTGGTTCCCGGCCTTCGCCGTCACGCTCATCTTCCTGATCCTGGGTCTGCTGCTGCAGTTCCCCACGGTCCCGCTCGCCCTGCTCGTCGGCTACTGCGCCTCCACCGGACCCGCGTTCGCCGACATGGGCTACGACTTCAAGGCGGGCTGGCTGCTGCGCCGCGACCGCCGCCCGTACACGGCGTTCGAGCTGGACGGGCGCCGCGAGCAGCTGCGGGCCTCGATCCTCGGCTTTGTCGTCGCCATCGGCATCGTGGCGCTCGTGTGGCCGTCGCTGTTCGAGAGCGGCCAGGTGCCGCCGACGGCGGTGGTCTACGTGGACACCATCAAGGCAGGCATCTCCGATCCGTCGGTGCTCGTCAACCTGCTGATCTGGGCAGTGCCGGGGGCACTCGTGCAGCTTGTCGGCGGTCCCAGCCGCCAGCTCGGCGTGCTGCTGGCCACCGGTCTGCTCGTCGCCACGCCGAACGCCGGCTGGCTCGTCCTCGTCGCCCTCGCGGCGCGCCTGGTCTGGCGCCGGCTGCGCGGCGAGGAGGGGGAGCGGGAGACCGCGCTCGTCGGGGCGGGCCTGATCGCGGGCGACTCCCTGTACTCGGTCGGCAGGATGCTCTGGCGATGACCGGCACCCGGACCGCCGCCCGCACCAGGCTCGGCGTCGTCACGATCGGGCAGACCCCCCGCGTCGACCTGACGCCCGAGCTCGCCCCGCTGCTACCGGGGATCACGCTCGTCGAACGTGGTGTGCTGGACGGCCGCACGGACGAGGAGATCGCCTCCTTCGCCCCCGAGCCGGGGGACCACGCACTGACGACCCGCCTGCGCGACGGGCGCGCCGCCATCATCGGCGAGGCGTCGGTTCTGCGGCGGCTCCCGGCGGTCGTCGCCGAGCTGGAGCGCGACGTCGACGCCGTGCTCCTCGCCTGCACCGGGCCGTTCCCGGCGCTCGCGCACACCAAGCCGCTGTTCGTGCCGGACCGGATCATCGCGCACGCGGTGGCGGCGTTCGCCGGCGACGGCGGCACGGTGGGCGTGCTCGCCCCGCTCGCGGAGCAGGCCGACGACACGACCACCAAGTTCTCCCGTGTGCTCGGCGCGGGCACGCGGATCACGGTGGCGGCGAGCTCGCCGTACACCGGCGACGAGGCCGCGCTGCGCACAGCGGCATCGAGGCTGGCCGACGACGGCGCCGAGGTGATCGCGCTGGACTGCTTCGGCTACACGGCCGCGATGCGCGACGCCGTGGCCGACGCGAGCGGGCTGCCCGTCGTCGTCGCCCGGTCGGTGGCCGCCCGGCTCGCCGCCGAGGTGCTCGGCGCCAGGCCCCGCTGACCCTCCCGACCCCGCCCGAAATACCCTCCCGACGCCCTCGGGACCCTTACCGCAACACCACTGGAGGCAAACCCATGTCCTGGAGCCATCTCATCTCCGTGTTCGACCTGCTCGACGACCCGGCCGTCCGCGGCGCCGCGGTCGCGGACTACCTCGAGGGCCTCGGTGCGCCGTCGGACAGCATCGAGGTGGAGGTCGTGGACGGGCCGGGCGGAACCACCGACTTCGTGCGCATCACGATCCCCGGGTCCGACGGCAAGCGCGCCGGCGGCCCCGCGCCCACGCTCGGCGTGCTGGGCCGCCTCGGCGGCCTCGGCGCCCGCCCCGAGCAGATCGGGTTCGTGAGCGACGGCGACGGCGCGCTCGCAGCGATCACGATCGCCGCAAAGCTCATCGCGATGCGGGCCCGCGGCGAGCACCTGCCGGGCGACGTCGTCGTCGCGACCCACATCGACCCCGACGCGCCCACCCAGCCGCACGACCCCGTGCCGTTCATGAGCTCGGCCGTCGACCAGGAGACGAGCAACCAGCACGAGGTGCTCGCCGACATGGACGCGATCCTGTCCATCGACACGACGAAGGGCAACCGGGTCTGCAACCACAAGGGCATAGCGATCACGCCGACGATCGTCGACGGCTGGATCGTGCGCGTCTCGGAGACCCTGCTCGACGTCGCCGGCCGCACGACCGGGCGCGCCCCCGCCGTCATGCCGATCACCATGCAGGACATCACGCCCTACGGGAACGGGCTGTTCCACGTGAACTCGATAGTCCAGCCCGCCACGGCGACGGCGGTGCCCGTCGTGGGCCTCGCGATCGTCACCGAGACCGCGGTGGCCGGGTCGGCCACGGGCGCGACCGACCTGCACGACGTCGAGGCCGCCGTCCGCTTCGCGATCGAGACCGCCAAGGACTTCGGGCGGGGCATCGCGTCCTTCGCCGACGCCGACGACGTCGCGCGGCTGCAGGAGCTGTACGGCAGCATGTCGGTGCTCCGCACGGTGGGCCGCCTGTCGCCGGTCTCCAGGTAGGCGACCTCGCGTTCAGTCCTCGACGGACGCGGCGACCAGCCAGGCCGTGATCAGCACGATCACGACCATCAGCGACGTCTCGCGCACGGCGCTGCGCCGCAGCAGGTTGCCCGCCTTGCGGGCGCTGCGCTGCCGGAAACGCCTGGACTCGAGCCGCGGCACGACGCGGAAGTGGTTGTACGTCCCGATCACCCCGACCACCGCGACGACGCCGAGCTTGGCGAGCAGGAAGAGCCCCCAGGCGCTCTCCCAGAGCTGCGCCGGACGGTCGAGGATCTCGACCGCCAGCACTATGCCGGCGGCGCCGACCACCGCGACGGACACGGCCGCGACGACGGAGAACCGGGCGCCGATCAGGGCGGCGTCGAGGGAGCGTCCGTCCCGGCGGCGGCTGTGCAGCAGGATCCCCGTCGCGACGACGCCGCCCACCCACGTGGCCGCGGCCGCGAGGTGCGCGACGTCGGCGGTGATGACCAACCACCGCGGCTCGGCGGTGTTGCTGTGGCCGCCGAGCACGTGCCCCGCGCCGACGAGCACGCTCCCGAGGACCGCGGACCACGAGCCCGGCAGGGTGTGCCGGGCGCCCACCGCGATCGCCGCCGCGCCAACGGCCTGCAGGCCCAGGGCCCAGCGGGTGGTGGCGGTGAGCGAGCCCGCGATCGAGGAGGGCGAGACCGCGGCGGCGATGTCGCCGTGCGCCATGTGCACGGACCCGGCCGAGACGTGGACGGCGAGGCCGGCCAGGATCAGCAGGCCCGTCCAGCGGACGGCCCGGAGGACGACCGGGACGTCCTCCCGGTCCTCTCCCCGGAGCACGAGGCCCGCGAACACCAGGCCGCCCGCGGCGACCAGCCAGCCCCAGAGGGCGGCCGCGCTGCCCAGCCGTGCGACGGCCTCCGCGACGTTGCTCGCGGGGCTGTCCATGGCCACGGCGTCGTGGTCCATCCCGTCCATGTTGCCCATGTCGTGGGCGCCGTGCGGGCCGTCGGTATGCCCGCCCTCTGTGCCCTCCGACGCTTCGTCGTCGGGATCGGCCGACGGCGCGCCGGTGCTCCCGCCGGGCTCGGCGGGTTCGCTCGGGGCGGGGCCCGTCCCGCCGACGGTGAAGCCGAAGGAGCCCTCCAGCGGGTGACCGTCCTGGGCGGCGGCGGTCCAGCTCACCGTGTAGTCGCCGGCGGCCAGCGGTTCGGCGGGCGTCGCCACGAGGACGAGGCCGCCCTCGGCCGAGGCGACGTCGGCCGCCACCGTCCCCGCCGGCCCGTCGACGACGATGCCGTCGCCGAGCGAGGTCACCGGGAGCGTGAACCGCAGCGCCACCTCGTCGACCGGGCTGTCGGACGTCGAGCCGGCGGCGGGCGCCGTCGACTCGAGCCGGGTGTGTGCGGACGCGGGCGGCGCGCACCACAGCGCGAGCACCAGCGCCGCGAGCACTCCCACGACCAGCCGGGTCCCGACCGCGCCGGAGCGCACGCCAAGAGAGGTTCGGCGCATGTGCAGACTCCTTCGAGGACGGGTGGTGCGCCGGCTCGGCGCCGGCGCACCACCCACCGGTCACATCGAGGCGAGCAGGTTTTCCATCGTCTCGATCTCGGCGGTCTGCGTGTCGACGATCGTCTGAGCCAGCTCGACCGCTGCCGGGTCCTGGCCCGACTCGATCTCCTCCTCGGCCATCTCGACGGCGCCCTGGTGGTGCGCGATCATCTGCTCGAGGAACAGGCGGCTCGCCTCGGGGCCCGCCGCGTCGCCGAGTGCCTGCATGTCGTCGTCGGACATCATGCCGTCCATCCCGGCGTGGCCGCCGTGCTCCGAGCTGCGCTCGGCGCCCCAGGCGTCGAGCCACCCGCCGAGCTCCTCGATCTCGGGGGCCTGCGCCGCCTTGATCTGGGTGGCGAGGTCGGTGACCGCGGGGTCGGCGTCGGGCTTGGCCAGGACGACGTCCGACATCTCGATCGCCTGCTCGTGGTGCGGGATCATCATCTGCGCGAACATGACGTCCGCGTCGTTGTGCTCCGCCTGGTCGCCGGACACGGCGGCGGTGTCCTGCGCGGGCTCCGAGCCGGAGCAGCCCGCGAGGGCAAGGGCTCCGGCCAGGGCGATGGCGGACATAAGGGTGCGCTTCATGGTTCTTCCTCTAGCTCGTCTCGGGGTAGCACTCATCGACGTGATCGCGCTGGGGCGCGGTCGCGTTGTCCGGTCGACGCGGTGGGCGTCGAGGCCGGGTCTACGTCCGGGAGATGCAGAGCTCGTGCAAGGAGGGAGCGGTGACCGCCCGCAGGTCGGTCACCACCTGCGCCAGGGGCACCGACAGCGCGAGCAGGGCCCGCCACAGGAGCCGTCGTACGGGTACGACGAGGGCCAGCAGCGCGACGAGGATCATGAGGCACATCGCCATGGCGGCGTCGTGCCCGCCGCACCCCTCGCAGCAGCTGCCCGCGGGCTCGGCCGGGTCCTGCTTGACGTGGTCGGCCTGCGTCACCGTCGGCGGCATGCCGTCGACGGAGGCGCTCAGCGCGGCGACGACGGAGGCCCCGTGCGGCCGGTGCTGGTGCAAGGTCGGGGACCCGCTCATCGAGTGCATGGTGACCACACCGATGATCACCGTGAGGATCACCAGAGCGCCGTTCAGGCGTCGCCCGGGCTCGGCGACAGCCGAGCGGAGGAGCGAGATCACGGGCACGTCACGGAGGTTATCGCACTGCCGGTGCCTGTCGAAAATGGCTGTCCGGGCGGGACGCGTTCAGTTGCACGACAATGGCTGAGGTGACCGACACCGATACCTGGTCGCCGACGACCCGCGCGCGCAACGGCGACATCGAGCTTGCCTACGACCGGTTCGGGGAGCGCGGAGGCACCCCGCTCCTGCTCATGATGGGCCTCGCGATCTCGCGGTTCTGGTGGCCGGACGGGCTGTGCCGGGCGTTCGCGGACGAGGGTTTCGACGTCGTCCGCTACGACCAGCGCGACGCAGGGGCATCGACCCGGCTCGGCGAGACCGTGCGGCGCGAGTACTGGCGCATGCTGCTCGAATCCGGCAACCGGAAGTACACGGCCGAGGACCTGGCCGACGACGCCGTCGCCGTGCTCGACGCCGTCGGCTGGGACCGTGCAGTGGTGTTCGGGCACTCGCTGGGCGGCGTCGTCGCGCAACGGGTGGCGCTGCGCCACCCGGACCGGGTGCTCGGGTTGGTCTCATGCGATGCCCCGCCGAGCGACGCGGTCGGCTACCGCGCGCTCCGCCACCTGCGGTTCGGTCTGGTCGCGCGCAACGTGACGAAGCGCTATCCGGCGGGTCGCGACGGCGACGTCGCCGCGTCCCTGGCCATTGCGAAAAGGATGGCGTCGCCGGCGAACCCGTGCGACGAATCGGCGGCCCGGGAACGGATCGAACGCGGGCTGGAGAGCGGGCCGAGGGACATGGCCGGGATCGGTCGCCAGCTCCACGCGCGATGGCGGGGCCCGCGGCTGCACGAGGTCCGGACGCCGACGCTCGTGCTGCAAGGTGAGGACGACCCCCTCGTCCGGACGTCGGCGGCTCGTGCCGTGGCGCGCGAGATCCGGGGCGCCAAGCTGGTGCTGCTCGACGGCGTCGGCCACGACCTGCCGCCCGCGTGCTGGAAGACGGTCGCGGAACAGACCCGACAACTGATCGCGGCGTGATCCTGCACCCGGAGCGGCGGGCCGGAGAACGACTTCGCGGGCGGAGTGTGTTGCGCTCAGTAGACGTTGTCTACTGCCAGCAACGTACCCCGCGGAGCAGCTGTTTCCCCGGGCCCATCGTCGTCATCGGCTGCGGCACGAACGGCGGGGCGTGGAACGGCGTCCTCTGCACGTGGTCGTTACGGTGCGAGAGCGCCGATGAGGAGGAGCCGAGGATGACGATCACGCCAGAGGCGTTGCTGGGCGGCTGGCGCGGGCGGCGGTTCCTGCTGGAGCTCGCGCTCGGGTCCGAGGCGCTCCTCGCGGACTGCGACGAGGCGGGGGTGCCGCTCGCGTCGGCCACGATGCGGGCCGCCTACGACCTCGACCCCGGGCGGGGCCAGTCGATCGTCTCGTTCGGTCCTGGCGCGCAGGAGGCGGAGCTCACCGCCGCGACGCCGGAGTCCGTGGCGTCCCTGCTGGGCCGGGTCCACCTCGCCGACGTCGAGCAGGGCCTCGTGCTTCGTGCGCTCGCGGATGCGGTGGCCAACGCTCGGTACTGGCAGGAGCCCGACGGCGAGGACCTGCTCGCCGCCACGCCCGTCGTGCGTGCCGCGCTGGGTCGTGTAGCGGTGCACGTCGCGGGGTCCGTGCACGTGGCCGGGTTCGGGGCCGCCGTCGGCTGGTGGAGCGAACCCGTGGCCCGCGCGGATCAGCACACGATCACCTGGGATGCGGACGCGACGGCGTCGGCCGGTGCGATGACGGGCGCCGGGCCGGGGGCGGGGGAGCGGCTGGCGCAGTGGCGCGCCGACGTCGTGAAGGACGAGCGGCAGGCGCTGAAGCACGCCCCCACCGACCCGACGGCCTCCTGGAGCGGTTCGTGGTGGTCCACCCCGCCGTCGGACCTGACCCGCACCACGCGGAGCCTCGGCCGCCCCGGGCCCGCCGGCCTCTGGCTGGTCGAGGACGGTTTGGGGTGGGAGCGCGCTGTCGCCCGGCGGGTGCAGGTTCCCGCGGATGTGCGCGTGTGCGAGATCGACGGTGCCGCCACGTGGGCCGCGCTGTGCCGCGCGTACCCGCTGGACGTGACCGCCCAGAAGCGGCACGACTGGTACCGCACCACCGGCCGCGCGGGCCGCTGGGTGATCCCCGACTGGACGAAGATCGCCGTCGACCACGACGCCGTCCACCTCACCGCCGCCGCGTACCTCGCCGCCGCGGGCACGGCCATCCCGGTCGACGACGACACCGCCGGCGTCATCGCCGGGTGGAATCCCGACGAGACCTACTGGTTCGCCGACGCCGTCCGGCAGGAACCGGACGGCGCGGCGTGGGTCCTGGACGACGAGGACTGGGTACCCGGGCCCTGAGCGTGCGGCGGGCCGGCTCCGGGCCTGTTGCGACAACCGAATGTATGGCCACCTGGGTCAGCTCAGACGCACTGGAGCGCGAGCAAACAACCGGCTCCGGGCGAGCCACAACCGTCGGTTGTGCGTGGATACGCTGAATCGGTGGATACGGAAGCGCTGCGATCGTTCGTGCGGGCGGCCGAGCTCGGACAGCTGCAGCACGCGGCCGACGAGCTGGGCGTGACCCAGCAGGCGGTCTCCAAGCGGATCGCCGGCCTGGAACGCGAGCTGGACGTCCGCCTGTTCACCCGTACGGCCCGAGGGGTCGAGCTGACGCTCGACGGCCAGGCGTTCCTCCCGCACGCCCGGAGCATCGTCACGGGCGTAGAGCGCGCCGTCACCGCCGTCAGGCCGGGCTCCCGGGCCCTTCGGATCGACGTGCTCGGCCTGCGCAGCGCGCAGGCCGTCGTGCTGCACGACTACTGGCGCTCGCATCCCGAGACCAACCTCGACGTAGTGACCCTCAGGGTCGACGACCCGCGCGTGGCGGTCGCCGCCGTCGAGGCGGGCGACATCGACGCCTCGTTCCGCACCGTCACCGACCCGGCAACGCTTCCGCGCGAGGTGCAGATGATCCATGCGTTCGACTCCCCGCTGGAGCTCCTCGTCGGCCCGAGACATCCGCTCGCCTCGGCGCGAGCCCTGACGCCGGTCCAGCTGCGCAAGCACCGGATCTGGGTGCCTGGTATTGCGCCCCGCAGCGAGTGGGGAGATTTCTACGACCAGCTCGTCACGGACTTCGACCTGCGTGTCGACGCGGCGGGCCCGCATTTCGGTGACGAGGTACTCCTGGACACCCTCGCGGACTCGGCGGACGTGGCCACCCTGGTCGGGGCGCGCGACCGGTACCTCTGGCCGACGAGCTACGACCTGCGCCGCATCCCGATCGTCAATCCGACACTTGCCTACCCGCTCTCGCTCATCCTCCCCAGAACGAATCCACACCCGGGACTCCGCGGGATCATCGCCCACTTCGAGAGCCTGCCGAGGCTTCCGGAGCCTGTCTGGCTTCCGTCCTGGGCCACGACCCCACGACGGGTCGACGGCGACATCGCTCACGCTCGAAAGGGAACCAGGCATGCCCGATGACCGTCTGATGCGCATCCGCAGCGCCGAGTTCCAGGCCATGTCCGAGAGGGTTCTGCGAGCCACCGAGCTCACCTCCCGCCTGAACGCCCTGCCCTTCGAGGACGAGGCGGGCAAGGCCGAGCTGTTCGAACGGATCCTCGGCCGGCCGCTGCCCGCGAGGACCACTATCTATCCGCCCTTCTACACGGACCACGGCCTGCGCCTGGACCTGGCGGAGCGCGTGTTCATCAACCAGAACTGCACGTTCCTGGACTACGCGGGCATCCGGCTCGGCGAGCGTGTGATGGTCGGACCGAGGGCCACGTTCATCACCATGGGTCACCCGGTCGATCCCGGGGAGCGCCGGGAGTGGCTGAGCGGCGCGCCCATCGACGTGGCGGAGAACGTGTGGATCGGCGCTGGTGCCACGATCCTGCCGGGCGTCAGCATCGGCCGGGACGCGGTGATCGCCGCGGGAGCGGTAGTGGCCGACGACGTGCCCGCGGCGAGCCTGGTGACCGGCACAAAGGCCGCCGTACGACGACGATGGTGACGGGACCTCCCAGATCGAGTGCTCCGCAAGCCCGCCACAAGGGCTGCCGCTCCTGAGTCTGGTTCAGCAGGCTCAATGAGTCCATGAAACCGGGGCTAATGGACGTCTCGCGCCTGCTGAACCCAAGTCAGTTCGGGCCGCCCCCGACGCGCCGGGCCGCTCAGCGCGCCGCCCAGCGGCTGATGCCGGCGGCCGCGTACACGGCTTCGGTGAGCTCGGTGGACCGGAACTGAGACTGTCTGCCGACCCTGCTCAGCTCGCCCCAGTAGTTAGGGGTGTAGCCGAAGCTCAGCTCGTGCTCGGGATCGGCGAACGCGAGGGATCCGCTCGCTCCCGTGTGCCCGAACAGGCCGGGAACCCCGACGCTCGGCCACATGGGACCGCCCGGGAGCTGGAACCCGAGACCCCAGTCGGTCCGCATGCGTAACACCTCGTCACGCCCGCTCGCCTGCGGCTGTCGGGCGGAGTTCATGAGCCCGGCGGAGATGATCCGGTGCCCGTCCACCGGTCCGATGAGGGCAGCGAAGAGGCGGGCGAGGGCAAGCCCGCTGCCCACCCCGCCGGCGGACGCGTCCTCGACCTCGTACCGGGTGAGCTCGTCGTGGTCGTCGAAACCCGCGGCACTGCCGCCGAACGTGGCGTGGTAGGAAGCGGATCGGCGGTCGAGAACGCCCAGTGCGTACGGGAGCCACGTCGGGTTGAGCAGAGACCGGAACGCCTGGCTCTGCGAGGGACCGACCATCGGGGCGACCCGGTGATGCTGGTCGACGGGGAGGCCGAGGTGCAGATCGAGGCCGTAGGGAGTCGCGATCTCGTCGGCGAAGAAGCGCCCTACAGTGCGCCCGGTCACGGCCCGCACCAGCCCGCTCAAGATGTACCCGTAGGTGACGGCGTGGTAGCCGTGCCGCGTGCCCGGACCCCACCAGAGCCCCTGCCGCTCGAGCCGGTGGAGCACCTCGTCGAGAGCGGCGGCGTCGTCATTGCTGACCGACGTGTCCAGGGCCGCCAGGCCCGAGCGGTGGGCCAGCACCAGGTGCACCGGGATCTCGGCCTTGCCCTGTTGTCCGAACTCCGGCCAGTAGTCGGCGACGGGCCGTTCCAGGTCGATGACGCCCCGGTCGGCGAGGAGCAGCACGGCTGAGGTGGCGAGCGCCTTGCTGGTGGACGCGATGGGCGTCATGGTGTCCCGTTCCCAGGGACGAGTGCGCACGCGATCGACGTGGCCACCCCAGATCTCCACGACCGGATGTCCCGCGCGGTAGACGCCGAGTGATGCGCCGACCTCTCGCCCCGAGTCGATGAAGCGGGTGAGGAGGTCCGCGACCGGGCCGTAGCCGGGCTCACAGTGGCCGTGTACCAATTTGAAAGTCACTATCAAAAGATAGCCGGTATCATCTGCGGTGTGAAGGCAGGGGAACATGATGGTGGCGCGGCACAGCCAGCTGGGCTGCGAGCTCGAAAACGCAGCCAGACGGAACGACGCATCCAGACAGCGGCCCTGGAGCTCTTCGATCGGCACGGATTCGACGAGGTGACCATGGAGGAGGTTGCGACCGCGGCCGAGGTCTCGGTGGCGACCGTCTACCGGTACTTCGTCACCAAGGAGAACCTCGTCCTCCATGACCCGCTGGAGGACGAGCTCACGAGCGCGATCATCAAGGAGATCCGGACCGGCCTCGACATCCCCGCAGCCCTCGAGCACGTTCTCGAGCACCTGCCGACGACGTCCGCCAAGGAGGCGGAGCGAGATGCCCGAACCCGTATCCGACTCGCCAACGAGGTACCCGCGATCGCCGGCGCCGCACACATCCGGGCCCGGGCTCGTGCCGAGCAGCTCATCGACGCGCTTCCCGCCGCGCAGCGCGACGACCGGTTGCACGCGCGCGTCCACGCCCTGGCGGCCCTCGCCACGCTGGAGGCCGCGGCCGACCACTGGCACGACGCCAAGGTCCCGGTGACGCTGCGGGACGTCTCACTGGCAGCGATTCGATCGCTCCGGTCAGCGGGCATGGACTGAGGGTCACGGACCACCGCGCCGCCTCGCCGCTCCGCTGGGACCGTCGTGGTCGCTCGCTCTCGCCAGCCGGTACGGTCCACGCATGGCCTCGCCCTTGCTCCTGGTTCCATCCGACCCGCTAGCCCCACGAGTCCCTGACCAGCACTTCATGCGCGAGGCCGACGCCGCACGGCAGGCGGGCGTGGACGTGGCGGTCGTGGACCATGACGCGATCCTCGCCGGCGACGTCCGGGCGGCGGTGCGTCGGGTTCCGCCGTCCGACGGCGGACAGACTGCCTGGTACCGCGGCTGGATGCTGCCCTCCGACGCGTACTCGCGGCTCGCCACCGAGCTGAGCGCTCGGGGAGTTCGGCTGCTGACCGGCCCCACCGCCTACCGCGCCGCACACGAGTTGCCCGGCTGGTACGGCAGATTCGCGGACCTGACCCCGGCGAGTGTCTGGTCGCCCTGGGCGGCCGGCCGGACGCCGACGAGCGCGGATGTCGGCCCGCTCATCAAACCGCTGTGTGACGGCGGTCCCGGCGTGGTGAAGGACTACGTGAAGTCCCGCAAGCACGAGTGGCACGAGGCGTGCTTCGTGCCCGACCTGGCCGACACGGCGGCCGCCACCCGCGTGATCGCAAGAATGGTCGAGCTGCAAGGCGACGACCTGACCGGCGGGATCGTTGTGCGTGCCTTCGAATCGTTCGTGCCCGACGACGCAGGGCGGACCCTGGAGGCGCGCATCTGGTGGGTCGAGGGATCGGCGGTCTTGATCACCCCGCACCCCGACGCGCCCTCCGGGACCACGGTCGAGGTGCCGACCGAGGTGCGCGACGCCGTCGGCACGAGCGTGCACACCCTGGGCGCCCCGTTCGTGACCACGGACCTCGCACTGCGGTCCGACGGAGTCTGGCGGGTGATCGAGGTCGGCGACGGCCAGGTCAGTGACCTCCCTGCCACCCAGGACCCTGCCCCGCTCATGCGGGCGTTGGCCGCCGCCGACCTAGTCACTCCTGACCTCGATTCAGCAGGCTCGAGAGTGCCGTGATCCCTCCGGCAATGGACGCCCAGCGCCTGCTGAACACAAGTCAGTTCGGACTGCTGGCTCCCAGACATAGCACTGCAGGCCAGTACCAAGAGGTACTGGCCTGCAGTGTTTGCGGCTCCCGCGGTTGGACTTGAACCAACGACCGTCCGATTAACAGTCGGATGCTCTGCCAGCTGAGCTACGCGGGATCGCGTTCGCCCGTCCCGTGCACCGGGTGGGCGACCGGTGAAAACTCTAACAGGTTCAGGCGGGTTGTCCTGACCCATATTCGACCCGCGTCGCAGCGAAGTCGATCACACCCGCGCGACGCCGGTCAGGGAGCCCGCCGACGCCGATCTTTCGCCCACCGGGTGGTGTCGGGTCCCGGCTGCGATGATCACCCACATGGTCGACGTCGTCGGTGATCTGCTCCCGTACGCCGTCGGCGTCGCGCTCAGCCCGGTCCCGCTCATCGCCGTCTTTCTGGTGCTGGGTGCGCCCGCCGGCAAAGCGGCCGGCACGGCCCTGGTGGCGGCCCGGGTCGTCACCGTCGCGGGCGTCGCGACGATCGTGGCGCTCCTGGCGGACCTCCTGCCCGAGTCGAACGGGACGTCACCGATCGGTCTGCTGCTGCGCATCGTCCTGGGCGCCGTGCTCATGGTCTGGGCGGTCGTACAGATCGTCCGTCGGCCGGACAGGAACGAGAGCAGCGACCAGCCCGCCTGGATGGCCACGATGGGGAACGCATCCGTACTGCAGGCCGCGCGGATCGGCGTGGTGCTCTCGACGGTCAACGTGAAGGAGCTGGCCTTCGGCGCCGGCGCCGGGCTGACGATCGCGGCCGCCGATCTCGGTGCCGGCGCCACGGTCGCCGCTGCCGCTGGCTATGCGGTGATCGCATGCCTTGCGACCATCGCCGTCGTCGTCGCCTTCTGGTTCGCCGAGGACCGGGTGACCGGGCCCCTGGACCAGACGCGCGTGTGGCTCGGGCGGAACAGCACGGTGCTGGTCGCGCTCGTCCTGCTGGTGATCGGTGCGATCCTCGTCGGTGAGAGCCTGAACGACCTCTGATCGCTCGGCATCCCTCAGCGCCCCCGAACCAGAGCTCAGCCCCAGAACCAGAGCTCAGCGCCCCACCATCCCCAGACCGGCCTCGTTGTAGCGGTCGCCCTGGACGCCGACCCGCGCGGCCAGCCCGTTCAGGTCGGCGACGTCGTCGGCGGACAGCGCCACCTGCGTGGCGCCGGCGTTCTCCTCGACGCGCTCGATGCGTCGCGTGCCGGGGATCGGCACGATCCACGGCTGCTGGGCGAGCAGCCACGCGAGCGCCACCTGGCCCGGCGTCGCGCCCTTTGCCTGCGCGAGTGCCCGCACGTGGTCCACGAGCACCTGGTTGGCCGTCCGGTTCTCGTCGGTGAAGCGGGGGATGGAGGCCCGCATGTCGTCGGCGGTGAACGACGTCGACGCGTCGACCGACCCGGTGAGGAAGCCCCGGCCGAGCGGGCTGAACGGGACGAACCCGATGCCCAGCTCAGCGAGCGTGGGCAGGACCTCCGGCTCGGGGTCGCGGGTCCACAGCGAGTACTCGCTCTGCACGGCCGTGACCGGGTGCACCGCGTGCGCCCGCCGGATCGTGGCGGGGCTCGCCTCCGACAGCCCGAAGTGGCGCACCTTGCCGGCCTGCACCAGCTCGCCGACGGCGCCCGCCACGTCCTCGATCGGCACGTCCGGGTCCACGCGGTGCTGGTAGAACAGGTCGATCACGTCGGTGCGCAGGCTCCGCAGGGACGCGTCGGCGACCTCGCGGATGTGCTCGGGCCGGCTGTCCAGGCCGACCGAGGCACCGCCCTCGATGCGCCAGCCGAACTTCGTCGCGATCACTACCTGGTCGCGCAGCGGCTCGAGGGCCTCGCCGACCAGCTCCTCGTTGACGTACGGGCCGTAGACCTCGGCGGTGTCGAAGAGGGTGACCCCGCGGTCCGCGGCGTCCCGCAGCACGCCGATCATGTCCTCGCGCGGGCCGGGGTTGGGGCCGTAGCCCTGGGACATGCCCATGGCACCGAGCCCGACGGCGGAGACTTCCAGGCCCTGGCCGAGCGTACGAGTGTGCATAGTGACAGTCTCCTTCGCGGTGGGTGGTGCCCCACACGCTAGCCCCGGGGCGCCGAGGAGGTCCTGCGATCACCGGCGGTCCCGCGGCACTGAGCGATGGTCGGCCGCCACGCACCGTCGTCGGGCGGCACCGGCCCCGGCGACATGCCGCGGCGACACGCGGAATCGCCGTTAGTACGAGGATATTTCGTGCACGACCCGCTTATCGCCCAGGTGTTGTGCCACCATCTTGGGGTGCGGCCAGCAGCAGACACGCGGCGCGTGACGGACCCTCCACCGGAGGACACCTGGGTGGTAGGCCTGGACCTCGGGGGTACTGGTTCGCGCGCTGTTGCCAGTCCTGGGCCCGGCCGACCCGACGTTCGGGTGGAAGGCCCACCGCTACGTGTCGTGGACGGGCTGAGCGACGCGCCCACCGTCATCCGCGGGCTCTGCCAGGACCTGGTGCGTCAGCTCGACGCCGCGCACGGCGGAGCCGGAGCGCCGCGGATCAGTGCGGCCGCCGTCGGGCTCCGCGGGATGATGGCCATGGACCGGGCCGGCCGTCTCGACCCGTACTCATTGCACGACGTTCTCGCGCGCGGCCTGGGAACCGAACGGACCGCCGTGTCGACCGACGCCGTGACAGCACACCTGGGAGCCCTGGGCGGGCGCGGGGGTGCCGTGCTGGTGGTGGGCACCGGCGCGGTCGGCGTCGCCGTCGACGAGTATGCCCGCTGGTACCTCGCGGACGGGCTCGGATACCTGGTCGGGGACCAGGGCAGCGGAGGGTGGATCGGCCGCGAGGGGCTCACGGCCGCGAACAAGGCTCGTGACGGACGTCAGGACGGCGCCTCGCAGGTCCTGCTGCGGGCCGCCGAGCGGCACTTCGGCCGGCAACGGCACGGAGTCGCCCTCGACAGTCGTCCGGACGCGCTCAGCCTGCTGGCCGAGTTCGCCAAGGACGTGCTGGCCGCGGCAGAGGCCGGTGATCCCGTGAGCGTCGCGATCCGCGCGACGGCCGCGAGAGGGCTGGCGGACACCCTGTGCGCAGTGCTCGGCCACCCGGGCGTCGAAGCCCGCGTGGCGACGACCGGAAACCTGATGGCCAAGGTCCCCGAGCTGCGAGCCCTGGTCATGTCTCACGTGACCGAGGTCCGCCCCGACGTCGAGATGGTTCCGACCGTGGGAGAGCCGCTGGACGGCGCTCTCGTGCTGGCCCGGAGGCTCCTCGAGACGCCCGAAGGCGTGCCGTCGAACCGCCCGTTCCTCTCGGTCCGGATGGGGACGCAGGATCCCGGCGTGATAGCGCTCGACGAGCTGCTCGACGGAGACGCGGCCCCCGTGCGCGCTGGTGCGTCGCCCGCAGGGCCAGGTCCGGCCGCGGCCGGCTGACCGACGGTCCCTGCGCTCAGGCTCAGGCGGGCAGCCCCGCCGCGTTTCGCACGCGAGCCTCGGCGGCGTCGATCGCCTCCGCCGTGCCCGGGTCGGTCAGGTCCACCTCGCGCCCGCCGATCACCTGGGAGAACAGCTCCCCGTCCGCCCGGCGTCGGACCGCTACGCGGGCGGAACGCCCGCCAGGCAGCTTGACCGGCTCCGCCAGGACCACCGACCACTGCACCCGCTCGCGCAGCACCTGCGGCAGCACTGAACGCCGGCCGTCGAGCGTCAGCGGCGTCGGCTCGTCGCCGTCGACCCAGTGCACCCGGATGACGTTGGACTCCGTGTCGTAGGTGGCCCGGTCGACGTCGGCCCACTCCCGGTGCACGACGACCGACGGCGCACCCCGCGACTCCGCGTCGCCCTGGGCGCTCGCGGCCTCGGGCGCCGAGATCAGCAGGAGCTCGGCGCGCGTGGCGAAAACCCACGCCTCGCCCGCCGACGTGACCAGCGGGGCCTGTGCCAGCACCGAGTCGGTGCGATGCGAGCGGACGGTGCGGCGGACCGCCTTCTGCGGGCGGCGCCCGAACCACGATCGGAACCCCATGGGCCCACCGTAGTGCCGCACACCGGAGGAACGGACGTCGAGGTGTGGGCGCGGCGCCTCGCGGTCAGACGTGTCCGCTTCCGCCACGGGCCCAATTCACCCGCCGGCCGGTCTGCGGGTATGCGTCGGGTGCCGTAGGTTCTGGCTTCGTGACCTTGACGAGCCCCGCGCCTCCAGCCGATCCTCCGGGCACGATGGTCGGCGAGACGGCAAGAGACCGGCGCGAGGCGAAGAGCCGCCGGCGGCGCGGCATCCGGGTGTTCGTCGTCACGACGCTCGTGGTCGCCCTCGCGATGGCCTGCGGCGGGGTCGCCTGGTACGTCGTGTCGGACGCCGAGGAGCTCGCCGGGCAGACCGCCTCGGCCAGGGAGCTGCTGGTGTCCTCTGCGGGGAAGGTCGCCGAACCGGCGACCCGCACCGACCTGTCCGCGCGGATCGAAGAGGCCGATGCCCTGCTGGGCGGGCCGGTCCTCACGCGGCTCACCACGCAGCTCACCACCACCGGGACGGCTGACGCCCGGGCGTCCCTGGTGACGGCGTCGGACGCTGTCCGGGCCTCGATGGTCGATCAGGCCCGCGCCGAGGTCACCGCGGCGCGCCGGACCCTGGCGGACGCCAAGAGCCGCGGCGAGAAGGTCTACGAGGCCACCCAGGGCGAGGGGTTCGACCAGGGCGAGGGTGAGTACGAGGTAGTCCAGGCCGGGCTGCAGGCCGCCCTGGAAGCCGTGACCACTGCCGACGCCGCCGCCAGCAGCAGCCTCGGCGGCGCGGACCTGGCCGAGCTGGAGAAGGCGGCGCTCGACCTCAGCAGGAACCGCTCTGTCGTCACCATGGCGACGCAGGCCATGGTCGCCGCGCAGGACGCGGCCACCTGCCCCGAGCCCGACCATGTGTGGGACCCCGACAGCGGCGTCGTGCCGAGCTCCGACCTTTCCCCGATCCCGTGGTCGCCCACGAACTTCGTACGGACCGACGTGCTGGACGGGCTGATCGCGCTCGACGCCGCGTACAGCAAGGCGTTCGGCAAGCACCTGACGATCAACTCGTCCTACCGCACGCTGGCCGAGCAGGCGGCCCTCTACGACCCGTCGTCGCCGATCGCCGCCCCGCCCGGCTGCTCCAACCACGGTCTCGGGCTCGCGGTCGACATCGGCGGCGGCGTGCAGACGTTCGGCACCCCGCAGTACAACTGGCTCAAGGCCAACGCCGGGTCCTACGGCTGGGTGCACCCGGCGTTCGCCGAGCCGGACGGGCGCGTTCCGGAGCCGTGGCACTGGCAGTCGGTGCTCGCCCGCGAGACCTCCTGAGGGACTGTCATTCAGGCCGCAGGGCCCAAGGGTTGCCATCTGAGAAACCGGTTACTAGGATCTGGGAAACCGGTTCCCCGTGGGTGTGTTTCTCACCCGGGTTCTCTCGCCCCAGCGTCGGGGCGGGCGCCTCAGGTGATCCCGCATCGATCCGGTGTGCGCACCACAGCAATGTCCCGCATTCAACGACGAACGTGAGGCAATGACGATGAGACGACCAAGAGCTGTCCAGATCCTCTCGGCGGTGGCTGCGGTGACCCTCGCGGTCACGATCGGGGTGACCACCCAGTCCGCTCCGGACGCGGCGGCCGCCACCGGTCCGGCCACGGGCTTCGCCACCCAGAACGGTGGGACCACCGGCGGCGCCGGCGGGCAGACGGTCCGGGCCACCACGGGAACCGCGATCCACACCGCACTGTGCAACCGCGCCAGCAGCAGCACCCCGATCATCATCGAGGTCACCGGGACCATCAACCACGGCAACACCAGCAAGGTGTCGGGCCCCAGCTGCAACACGGCCGACGGCGTCATCGAGCTCAAGCAGATCAGCAACGTCACGCTCGTCGGCGTCGGCAGCGGGGCCGTCTTCGACCAGCTCGGCATCCACATCCGCGAGGCCAGCAACATCATCATCCAGAACGTGACGGTCCGGAACGTCAAGAAGTCGGGCTCGCCGATCTCTAACGGCGGCGACGCGATCGGCATGGAGAGCGGCGTCAGGAACGTGTGGGCCGACCACCTCACGCTGGAGGCCTCGGGCGGGGAGGCGGAGGGCTACGACGGCCTCTTCGACATGAAGGACGACACCAAGTACGTGACCCTGTCGTACAGCATCCTGCGCAACTCCGAACGCGGCGGCCTCATCGGGTCCAGCGAGAGCGACCTCTCGAACGGCTTCGTGACGTTCCACCACAACCTGTACCAGAACCTCAACTCCCGCGCGCCCCTGCTGCGCGGCGGCATCGCGCACATCTACAACAACCACTACGTGGGCCTGGTCGAGTCCGGGATCAACTCGCGGGCCGGGGCCAAGGCCAAGGTGGACAACAACTACTTCGAGGACTCCAAGGACGTGCTCGGCACGTTCTACACCGACCAGGCCGGCTACTGGCAGGTCGCCGGCAACGTCTTCGACAACGTGACGTGGTCCAGCCCCGGCGACGACAACAACCCCGCCGGCCCCAACCCGACGTCGAACACCTCGGTGAGCATCCCGTACGCGTACCCGCTGGACGGGGCGAGCTGTGTGCCGGCGGTCGTCAGCGAGACGGCGGGTGCGAACAAGGGCAACCAGGTGTCGGACGGCAGCTGCTCGCCGACCGACCCGGACCCCGACCCGACGCCGACGGACCCGACGGATCCGACCGACCCGCCGACCGGCGCGAACCTGAGCATCGGCGCGGGCGCCGACGGCTCCAGCAAGGCCAGCGGGACAAGCTTCGGCAACGTGCTCGACGGCAGCATGAGCACCTACTGGTCACCCGCAAGCTCGACGGGACGTGTCTCGGTCAAGTGGGGATCCGCGACCACGGTGTCGAGGATCAACATCCGTGAGGCCTCCGGCGCCGTCGGCAACATCGGGTCGTGGCGCGTGGTGAACAACGACACCGGCGCCGTCCTGGCCACCGGTAGCGGCGCCGGCGTCATCTCGTTCGCGACCACCTCGCTGAGCAAGCTCAACTTCGAGATCACCAGCTCGTCGGCGACGCCGCGGATCGCCGAGTTCGAGACCTACGCCGCCGCGTCGTCGAGCGGTGGTGGAACCACCGAACCGGGGGACGACGGCGGGACCGCCGAGCCGACCGAGGCCGTGCTGTATGCGGCGCCGGGCGGCACCGACGGGGCCGCGGGGACCGTGGCGAGCCCGACGACGCTGACCGCGGCGATCGACCGGATCGACGCCGGCGGCACCATCTACCTGCGCGGGGGCACCTACAACCTCTCGCAGACGGTCGACATCGCGCCGGGCAACAGCGGCACCTCGGGCAACCGTACGGAGCTGTTCGCCTACGCCGGTGAGACGCCGGTGCTGAACTTCTCGGCACAGAGCGAGGACCCGGCCAACCGCGGGCTCGCCATCGGCGGCGACTGGTGGCACCTGCGCGGCATAGTCGTGCAGAACGCGGGCGACAACGGGATCCTTCTCGGCGGGGACAACAACGTCATCGAGCGGGTCGTGACCCGGTTCAACAACGACTCCGGGCTCCAGCTCTCCCGGTATACCGCGGGGGCGCCCAGCAGCGAGTGGCCCTCGAACAACCTCATCGTGTCCTCGGAGTCGCACGACAACGCCGACTCCGACGGCGAGGACGCCGACGGGTTCGCGCCGAAGCTCACGGTGGGCCCGGGGAACGTGTTCCGGTACGCCGTGTCCCACAACAACATCGACGACGGCTGGGACCTGTACACCAAGCCCGACACCGGCCCGATCGGGACCGTCACCATCGAGGACTCGCTCTCGTACGGGAACGGGACCCTGTCCGACGGCTCCCAGGCCGGGAACGGTGACCGCAACGGCTACAAGCTCGGCGGCGAGGACATCGGGGTCAACCACACCGTGAAGCGGAGCATCGCCTTCGACAACGGCAAGCACGGGTTCACCTACAACAGCAACCCCGGGTCGATGACCATCGAGAACAACCTGAGCATCGGCAACGAGGAGCGTAACTACAACTTCGACGCCGGCTCCTCGACCTTCCGCAACAACACCTCCTGCAACAGCGGGTCGAACGACCGGATCATCGGCAACGACGCCGGCGGCAACCAGTGGTGGTCCGGCTCCAACGGGTCCCGGTGCGCGCAGTACTCAGGGTCCCTGGCCTGGTCCTTTGCCTCCGACGGCCGCCTGGCGGTGACGATCGGCGGGAGTCCCGTGAACCTGTAGCCGGGACGGCCCAGGATCGACGAAGCGCCCTGGCGAAACCGTGAGGATAGCGCCGGGGCGCTTCGCCGTCCCCGCATACGCGGGACCTGCGAGCCCCTGACCGTTTGGGCTACCCCCGCCCCAGCGAGGGCATGTCATCAGGTTATGGCGGGAGGATGCGCGGTGCCTTGGTGAAACCGGGTGATATTGCCGTCGAACTTGCAAAGATCACCCCCTGGTGATGACCTCCCAGGCCAAATGGTGCCCCGTACAGGACTTGAACCTGTGACCGAGAGATTATGAGTCTCCTGCTCTGACCAGCTGAGCTAACGGGGCCCGCGGCACGATGCCGCGAAAAGGATCCTACTGCTTCGGGCGGCTGGTGCCGGCGAGGCTCACGCGGGCACGTCCCCAGGAAGGCCTCGAAATGCCCTGGCGCGCCCCTTGCCGTCGGCCTCGGTAGTCTCGATCCTGAGCGACGGGGCGGCACCGAAGGCCACCGACCCGCCCTGTGCGTCGGTATGCGGACCATGCCGGGTGTCTGGCTCGAAGCGGGCCGGACCGCGCACCGTGAGCCGAGGCGGCGACATGAGTATCGGACCGGGCGAAGGCACCGAACCTGGTGGCGCGAAGAACCGACGGCTGATGCTGCTGCTCGCGGCGGCGATGTTCGTGCTCGTCGTCGACACCTCGTTGATGAACGTGTCCATCTCCGCTGTCGTCACGGATCTGGACACCACGGCCAGCGGCGTGCAGTCCGCCATCGCGCTCGAGGCGCTCGTCTCGGCGGCGTTCATCCTGATCAACAGCAAGGTGGGCGACCTGATCGGGCGCAAGCGCGCCTACGTGCTCGGGTTGCTGGCGTACGCGACCGGGGCGGTGGCCATGACGCTCGCGCAGAGCCTCACGGCGATCGTCATCTTCTGGGCCCTCGTCGGCGGTCTCGGGGCCTCGTTGCTCCTGCCGGCGATGCAGTCGCTGATCCACGGCAACTTCACCGGGGCCGCCCAGAAGCAGGCGTATGCAATGGTCGGCGCGGCGGCCGCCATCGCCGCCGCGATCGGCCCGCTGCTGGGCGGGTTCGTCACCACCTACCTGTCGTGGCGGGTCGGGTTCGGGCTGGAGGCGCTCATCATCGCCGTCGTCCTGAGCCAGATCAGGCTGGTGCACGACGTCCCCTACACCGGCTCCCGCCAGGTCGACGTCGTCGGCGCGATCCTGTCCGTCTTCGGCATGGGCGGCGTGGTGCTCGGGATCCTGGTCTGGCAGGAGGGCGGCGAGTTCGTCGGGCTGCTCATGGTGGTCGGGTTCGTGGCGCTGGTAGCGCTGGCCCGGTGGCTCGTGCGACGGGTCCGCGAGCACAGGGTCCCCCTGCTCGACCCCGGCCTGTTCCGTCATCCCACCTTCACCACCGGGGTAACGGGTCAGATGCTCCAGCAGATCACTCTCGGCGGGGCCATGATCGCCCTGCCGCTGTTCCTGCAGATGACCCTCGAGTACAACGCGCTCCAGGCGGGCCTGGCCCTGACCCCGCTCTCGCTGACGATGTTTGCCGCGGCGATCGTGGCGGGTCGGAGGAGCGGACGCCGACGTCCGGCCGCGATCATCCGCGTCGGGTTCCTGCTGGCCAGCCTCGGGATCGCGATCATCATCCCGTTCGTCCCCCGCGTCGACAGCGGCTGGTACCTCGTGCTGCCGCTCGCGATCGCGGGCTGCGGGCTCGGCCTGCTGGTCTCGCAGCTCAACAACTTCACGCTCGCCCCCGTCGAGGAGGAACGGGTCAGCGAGGCCGCCGGCGTCAACTCGGCCGCCGGGTCCTTCGGCCTCTCCTTTGGCCTCGCCATGTCCGGAGGCATCCTGCTCGCCGTCCTCGCGTTCAGTTTCAACCAGCTGACCGAGGACAGCTCGGTCGTCCCCGCGGCCGAGCAGCAGCAGATCGCCACCGCTCTCGAGACCGAGGCCGAGGTCATGAGCAACACCCAGCTCGCAGAGCAGATCACGGGCCAGCCGCCGGAGGTCGAGGCCGAGGTGCTGGCCATCAACAACGAGGCCCGCAACCGCTCGTTGCAGGTGGCCCTGCTGGTACCGCTGCTCGCCGGCCTCGTCGGACTCGGGACCTCCTTCCGCATGGTGCGGCTGCCCGACCACAAGCCGTCGTCCTCGCTCGACGGGACAGAGCTCGGCTGATCCCGCGCGCCACGTCCCGGCCCGGCGCCAAAATGTCCTGGCGCCCAGTCCGACCTCGTCGTGGTCGTGGCCCGGCTCCGGACGGTGCTCTGCGTCAAGGGCTGAGAATCCGCGACGGCTCACCCGGTCTCTCACGAGATCGCGGTGGCCGTCGCGGGGCGCGAGGATCAGAGTGGACCTGTCCACACTCTGGAGGTGGCCGACGTGCAGGCACGCGATCCGCAGCGGGACGACGGGGACGCCGAGGCCAGAAGCAGCGATGCCGCACCGGGCTCCCAGAGCACCCGGCGACGCCGGACGATGATCATGCTCGGCCTGCTGCGTGCCGGCGTGACCTCGCTGCTCCTGCTGGTGCTCTACTACGTGCTGCCCCTCGACACGGACTCGGCCGCGTCCCTGGCGTTCGGACTCGTCCTCGGCCTCGTGGTGCTCGCGGCGGCGACGTTCTGGGAGGTTCGTGCAATTGTCCGGTCGAGGTATCCGGGCATACGAGCGATCCAAGCGCTGGCGACGATCGTCCCGCTCTTCGTGCTCCTGTTCGCGTCCACCTACTTCATGCTCAGCTCCCAGGCGCCGACGACGTTCAGCGAGCCGCTCACCCGATCCGATGCCCTGTACTTCACCGTCAGCACGTTCGCCACTGTCGGCTTCGGAGACATCGTGCCTCGGTCGGAGGCGGTCAGGCTGCTCGTCACCGGGCAGATCCTGCTGGACCTCATCCTCCTTGGACTGGGGCTTCAGGTGATCCTCGGCGCGGTCAAGAAGAGCCGAGGTGTGGCCGGGTACTAGGGGAACCGGCTCGGGCACGGCTTGGAACAGGCCCGTCCGGATCAGGGCGGGCTGTACCAGGGTGGTTGCTTCTGGCACCCTGTGCGCGGTGAGCAGCGCACCGGGTGGCGGGGACACCCGCCCCCGTCCGATGGACCCGCCGGAAGAGCCGTCGAGCGAGGCCCTGGCTGTCTCCAGGCGCGTACGCGGCCTCGTCGTCGCGGTCTGGGTGCTCCTGCTCGCGCACTTCGTGGCCACGTTCGTGTGGACGGCGCCGGGCTACGTGCTGGGCCGGCCGGAGGACGAGGGCGGCACCCAAACGCCCTCCGGCGCCCACCGCGCCCTGGAGACCTATATGACCCCGGTCTTCGCCCAGAACTGGTCGATCTTCGCGCCCTCGCCCCTGCACGTGGAGTACGCCCTGCGCGTGCGGGGCGGCTACGCGCGCGGGCCCGACGGCGCCGTCGTACCCGGTCCCTGGATCGACACGACGGCGGTCGAGGTCCGCGCGCTGACCGGGCACCTGCTCCCGGCGGCGACCGAGCGCCCGTCCCGCCGTCTGGCGTCCGACGCCCGGGCCGCCTACCTGGCGCTGCCCGACGACGCCCGGGTCATGGTCCTGGCCCCGCCCCCAGACGGCCAGCATGCCGCGGACGCCGATCCCTGGCCCGGCCTGCGCGCCGCGCTCCTCGACACCGGGGCCGCGCCGGACGCCGTCGACCAGTACCTCGGCATGGACCGGGCCCTTGCCGCCTACGCGACGCAGGTGCTGCTGGCCTCCCCGGCCGAGGTGCGGGAGGGCGCGCCGGGAACGGCGTCGACCGGTCAGGATCCCGTGTACGTGCAGGTGAGCATCGTGCGCCACGCCCTGGCGCCGCACGGGACCGCCGAGCGTCCCGAGCCGACGGAGCTCACCCTCGGGGCCCGCCCGCCCGTCGTCGTGCGCGGCCAGGACGCCGCCGCCTTCCGCGCCACCTGGGACGCGCTGCAGAACGACGCGCTGCAGAACGACGCTGTGCGCGACGACGCGCTGCGGGACGACGCCGTCCGGAGCGACGCCCGGCCCGGCGAGGGCGCCCGGTGACCCGCCTGCTCGACGTCGGTGTGCGCTGGATGATCGCATCCGCCCACGCGACCTACGGCGTCGCGCTGATGCGCATCGTGTTCGGCCTGGGCATCGGCGGGTACGTCGCGGTGAACTTCTCGGCTCGCCAGGCCCTGTGGGGCACCGGGGCCCGCTGGACGACGCCGCTCGGCGGGCACGCGCTCGCCAGCGGCCCGCTGCTCACGGCGGGCTGCGTCGCGCTGCTCCTGGTGGCCGTGCTGGTCACGGTGGGCTGGCGGGCCCGGTGGACGGTGCCGCTGCTGGTGCTCGGCTGGACGGGCCTGACCGCGATCAACCCCCTGGTCGCCGACCAGGGCGACAACATCTCGCGGATCCTGCTGGTCTACCTGTGCTTCGCGGACACGTCGGCCCGCTGGTCCCTCGATGCCCGACGCCGGGGGAGCGGGGCGGGCCTTCCGGCGTCGGCCCTGACGGCGTCGGCCCGCCCGCGGCCCGCGCGGACGCAGGTGCGCAACCTGCTCCACAACGCCGCCGTGCTGGCGGTGGGTGCGCAGATCTGCCTGGCGTACGTGCTGTCCGGGCTGTTCAAGCTGCACGGAACCGAGTGGCGCGAGGGAACGGCCGTGTACTACCCGCTGATGCTGCCGCAGTTCCGGCCGTGGCCGCCGCTGGCGGACCTCGTAGCGGGCAGCGGGTGGCTGGTCGCCGCGGTGACGTGGGGGACGCTCGCTCTTCAGCTCGCGTTCCCGCTCCTCCTGCTGCAGCGACACCTGCGGGTGGCGGGCGTGGCCGGGGCGCTGGCCATGCACGCGGGCATCGCCGTGATCATGGGGCTGCCGTTCTTCTCGCTGTTCATGATGGCGGGCGACTGCGTCTTCCTCCGCGACGCGACGATCGCCCGCTGGCGCCACCAACCGCCGGAACGGACGGGTTGACCACAGCGGCTGCTGCCAGGCCGGGGCCCTTCTTGGCAGCAAGCGCTGTGGTCAACCCGTCTGTCCGAGGAGGGTCAGCCGACCTGGTGGAGCCAGCGGACCGGGGCGCCGAGGCCGGCGTAGCGGAACGGCTCCAGCTCGTCGTCCCAGGCGGCGCCCAGGGCAAGGTCGAGCGCGTCCCGCATGGCGCGCGGGTCGGCGAGCTCCAGGGCGGCGCGGACCCGGTCCTCCTGGACCACGACGTTGCCGTGCACGTCCGTCATGGCGTGGAAGATGCCGAGGTCGGGGGTGTGCGACCAGCGGGCGCCGTCGGCCCCGTTGCTCGCGTCCTCGGTGACCTCGTAACGCAGGTGCGACCACCCGCGCAGGGCCGACGCCAGCTTGGCGCCGGTGCCCTGCGGACCCTGCCACGAGTACTCGGCGCGGTACAGACCGCGCCCTGCGGGCTGTGCGGTCCAGTCCATGGAAACGCGCACGCCTAGAACGTTCCCCGCGGCCCACTCGATGTGGGGGCACAGGGCACGAGGCGCGGAATGCACAAAGAGCACACCCCGCGTGATGACACCGGCCATGTCTTCCTCCCTGGGTCGAGGTACGTCTTCCCCTACGTCCTCACCCGGGCGGTGACGCTGTGGTCGGCTGCACAGCGGTGCTTCGGACCACATCCTGCCCGATTCATCGGCGACATGCGAGGCGAAACGGCCCGCATGCCGTCGAAAGAATCACTTCGTACGACGAGTTCGTTCGGCACATTCTTGCCTAAAAGGGCATACGGCCACTAGTGCTGCCGGAGATCTTCTGAAGATTCATCCCACATGCACGCTATGTACGAAAAACGCACATCGGGCCTCACAGGCGCGCGCGAAGCTCCCGCATCGCCGCGCGCCGCGTCTCCTTCTGGAGCCGGTCGAGGTAGACCATGCCGTCGAGGTGATCGCACTCGTGCTGGAGGCAGCGGGCCATGATCCCGGTGCCCTCCACGGTGATCGGCTCGCCTTCGAGGTTGATGCCCTCGACCCTCGCGTAGTTCGCGCGCACGGTCGGGTACCAGAGTCCCGGCACGGACAGGCAGCCCTCGCCGCCGTCCTGCTGCTCCTCGCCCAGCTCGACGATGCGCGGGTTTATCACGTAGCCGATGTCGCCTTCGATGTTCCACGAGAAGGCCCGCAGGGAGACGCCGATCTGGTTGGCGGCCAGCCCGGCGCGCCCCTCGTCGTCGACCGTCTCGACCAGGTCCGCGACCAGGCCGCGGACGCGGTCGTCGATCGTCGTCACGGTGTCGCACGGGGTGCGCAGCACGGGGTCGGGAACTACACGGATCTCACGCATTGCCATGCGGACATTCTCCCATGTCAGAAGGAGGGGGCGTGGGCACGACAGGCCCACGCAGTGGTACTGGCCCGGCCATGGGCCCCGACCGGCTCGACCGGCGACCGCGGCGGTAAACGGGTCAGACGCTCAGGTCACCCGCGGTGACCTGAGCGTCTGACGACACGTGCGTCCGCCCGACGGCGGTGGCCGGGATCAGGCGTTCTGGATCACCAGGGCGACGTTGTGTCCGCCGAAGCCGAACGAGTTGTTGATCGCCGCGACGTCGCCGCCCGGCAGCTTCGCGGGCTCGTTGCGCACGAGCGGCACCTGCAGCTCGGGGTCCGGGTTGTCCACGTTGATCGTGGGCGGGGCGAGGCGCTCGGCGACCGCCTTGACCGCGAACAGCGACTCGATGGCGCCGGCGCCGCCCAGCAGGTGGCCCGTCATCGACTTGGTCGCCGAGAGCAGCACGTGGTCGGCGTCGGCCCCCAGGAGGGTCCGGATCGAGCGCGTCTCGGTGAGGTCGCCCACCTTGGTGGACGTGGCGTGCGCGTTGACGTGCACGATGTCGGCGGCGGTCACCCCGGCGTCCTCGATCGCGAACCGCATGGCGGCCACCTGGCCCGTGCCCTCGGGGTCGGGGGAGGTGATGTGGTACGCGTCCGACGACAGGCCGACGCCGCCGACCTTCGCGTAGACGCGGGCGCCGCGGGCCGCGGCGTGCTCGGCGCTCTCCAGCACCAGGACCGCCGCACCCTCGCCGAGGACGAAGCCGTCGCGGTCGACGTCGTACGGGCGGGAGGCGGCCTGCGGGTCGTCGTTGCGCAGCGACAGCGTTCGGGACGCAGCGAATGCGCCGAGCGGCATGGGGTGGATGGCGGCCTCGGTGCCGCCGGCGACGACGACGTCGGCCCGGCCGGAGCGGATCATCTCGACGGCGTAGCCGACGGCCTCGGCGCCGGAGGCGCACGCCGACACGAGGGCGTGCGTGCCGGCGCGAGCGCCGAACTCGAGGGACACGTAGGCGGACGGCGAGTTCGGCATCAGCATCGGGACGGTCATGGGCAGCATGCGCCGCGCGCCGCGCTCCCGGAGCGTGTCCCAGCCGTCCAGGATGGTCTGGATCCCGCCAATGCCCGACGACACCACGGCGCCGAGCCGGTCGCCGTCGACCTCGGGGCTGCCTGCGTCGGCCCAGGCCTCGCGCGCCGCGACTATCGCGTACTGCGCGGACGGGTCCATCCGCTTGGTCTCGGGGCGGGAGAGGACCTCGGCCGGGTCCACCTTGATGGTGGCGGCGAAGGTCACGGGCAGGCCGTACTTCTCCGCCCAGTCGTTCTCGAGGGTGCGCGCTCCGGACGCGCCTGCGAGCGCGGCCTCCCACGTGGACGCCACGTCCCCGCCCAGCGGGGTGGTGGCGCCGAGGCCGGTGACGACGACTTCGCGTGTGGAGGTCATGGTGATGCTCCCGAGAGTGATGGGACGAAGGGGGCAGGTGCTAATAGTGCTGCCTGTTGGCAGCGTGTGCCCGACGGCGGCGCGGGCCCGTGGATCGAGCTGGGCCACGCGCCCGCCGTCGGGGGCGGCTCAGGCCTGAGCGCCCTTGATGAAGCTCACGGCGTCGCCGACGGTTGCGAGGTTCTTGACCTCCTCGTCCGGGATGCGAACCCCGAACTTGTCCTCGGCGTGCGTGACGATGGTCATCATCGACAGGGAGTCGATGTCGAGGTCGTCCGTGAAGGACTTCTCCAGCAGGACGTCGGCCGTGTCGAGGCCCGTCTCCTCGGCGACGATCTCGGCGAGGCCCTCGAGGATCTCCTGGTCCGTGTTGGCCATGGGACTTCCTTATCTTTCGTATCGGTCACCGGCGCCATCGGGCACCGGTGTCTTGCTGGTCAGATCTTGGCGCATCCGGAGACCGAAATGCACGACGGACCACGGCTGGCGACCCTCTCCTGCCCTGCCCGCCCGGCCCACCCGGCTACGGGAGCACCACTACCTGCGCGGCGTAGACGAGGCCTGCGCCGAACCCGATCTGGAGGGCGAGGTCGCCGGACTTGGCCTGTCCATCGGACAGGAGCCGCTCGGCGGCCAGTGGGATCGACGCGGCGGACGTGTTGCCCGTCTCGGCGATGTCGCGCGCTATCACCACGGTATCCGGCAGACCGAGCTGCTTCTTCATCTGGTCGATGATCCGCATGTTGGCCTGGTGCGGGATGAAGACCTTGATGTCCTCGGCCGTCACGCCCGCCTCGGCCATCGCCTTCTCGGCGATGGGCGCCATCTGGAAGCTCGCCCACTTGAACACCGTGGGGCCGTCCTGGCGCAGCGTGGGCCAGCCCAGCGAGGGGTCCTCGCGCAGCTCGGTCCACGAGTGTGTCTGGCGGATCGCGGTGGCCTTGGAGCCGTCCGAGCCCCACACCGTCGGGCCGATGCCCGGCGTGTCCGAGGGGCCGACGATCGCGGCGCCCGCGCCGTCGCCCAGCAGGAAGGAGATGGAGCGGTCGGTCGGGTCGATGATCTCGCTGAGCTTCTCGGCGCCGATCACCAGCACGTGCCGGGCCAGCCCGGCCCGGACCAGGGCGTCCGCCTGGCCGATGCCGTACGCGTAGCCGGCGCAGGCCGCCGACACGTCGTAGGCGGCCGCGGGCGTCGCGCCGATGCGGTCGGCCAGGATCGCGGCGGCCGACGGCGTCATGTGCATGTGCGTGATCGTCGAGATGATCACCGCGTCGATGTCCGCGCCGGCGAGGCCCGCGGCGTCGAGCGCCTTGTTCGCGGCGGCCTCGGCCAGGTCGAGCACGTCCGTGCCGTCGGCGGCCCGACGGCGCGTGATGATGCCGGTGCGCTGGCGGATCCACTCGTCCGAGGAGTCGATGGGGCCCGCGATGTCGTCGTTCGTGACGACGAGCTCGCCGCGCTCCGCGCCGATCGCGAGGATCCGCGAGAACTGCGTGGGCTGGGCCTGCTGCAGGGTGGTCACTGGGCTGCTCCGGTCGCGCTCGTGCCGCTGGAAAGGGCGTTGCTGTGTGCCGCGATCAGCTCGCGGGCCGCGTCGAGGTCGGCGGGCGACTTGACCGCCACCGTCTCGACGCCCTTGAGGCCGCGCTTCGCGAGGCCGGTCAGGACGCCGCCGGGGGCGAGCTCCAGCAGGCCGGTGACGCCGCGCTCGGCGAGGTTCGTCATGATCAGGTCCCAGCGCACCGGGGCCGTGACCTGGCCCGCGATGTTGCGCAGCACGTCGGCGCCGGTCCCGTGACCGTGGGCGCCGCCGGTGTAGGCGGTCCCGTCCAGGTCGGCGAGGAAGGGCAGCGTCGGGTCGGTGGCGTCCCAGCCGAGGGCCACCGGCTCGAACTCCGCGCGCGCCGCGTCCATGTACGGGGTGTGGAACGCGCCGGCGACCTGCAGGGGGATCACGCGGGCGCGGGTCGGCGGGTTCTCGGCCAGCTTGGCGAGGTTCTCCAGCGCGCCGGCGGCGACCGTCTGGCCGGCGCCGTTCACGTTCGCGGGCCACAGGCCCGCGGCCTCGATCGCGGCGAGCACCTCGTCGGGGTCGCCGCCCACGACGGCGCTCATGCCCGACGGCGCTGCCGCAGCGGCGGTGGCCATCGCCCGGGCGCGGCGTGCGACCAGGCCGGCCGCGCCGTCGTCGGACAGGGCGCCCGCCACAGCGGCTGCCGACAGCTCGCCGACGGAGTGGCCTGCGGTGACGTCCACGACGTCCGCGGCCGCACGCCCGTCCAGCAGGATGCGGAACGCGAGCAGCGAGGTGGTGACGATCAGCGGCTGGGCCACGGCGGTGTCGCGGATCGTGTCCGCGTCCGACGTCGTGCCGTGCGCCACCAGGTCCAGGTTCGAGGCCTCGGATGCTGCTGCGAGGCGTTGTTCGGTACCGGGCAGCTCGAGCCAGTCGCTGAGCATCCCGGGGGTCTGAGAGCCCTGTCCAGGGCAGACGACGGCGAGCACGCGTCCACTCTGCCAACCCGGGCTGCTTCCCGGACGTCGCGACCTGTACCAACCTGACAGAGGGCCATTGTCGGGAACCTACAAGGCGCTGACCTCGGGCAAGAGCTAGTGACTCCGCTGGCCGGCCGGCTCAGCCCCGGCCGAGCTGGCCCAGCGCCAGCGCCACCTGCAGCACGAACGACTCGCGGGCGTCGAGCGGGTCCCAGCCGGTGATCTCCGAGACCTTGCGGAGGCGGTAGCGCACCGTGTTGGGGTGAACGTACAGATGGCGCGCTGCGGCCTCCAGGGAGCGGCCGGTGCCGAGGTACGCCGAGAGGGTCTCCAGCACGGCGCCACCGGCGTCCTGCAGCGGGGTGAACGCCTGGGCGATCAGCGTGGCGCGGGCCGTGTAGTCGCCGGTCAGGACGCGTTCGGGCAGGAGGTCGTCCGCCATGACCGGGCGGGGCGCCTGCGGCCACGCCGGGGCCGCCGTGAGGCCGGCGAGCGCGGACCGGGCCGACCGGGCGGCGTCGGTCAGGCTCGGCACCTGGGTGCCGATGACCACCGGACCGGTGCCGAAGCGGGACAGGAGCGACGTGGCGGCGGCCACGAGGTCGCCCTCGCCGCCGAGCACGAGCACGAGGCGGTCACCGTGGATCCCGACGAGGGCGTCGCCCGCCGCACGCCGGGCGACCCGGCGGATCTCGGCGGTGCGGATCTCGTCGAGCTCCTCGGTCGCGAGCCCCACGACGACGAGCGCGTTGCCGCGGCCGCTCCAGCCCAGCGCCGAGATGCGCGAGCGGAGGGAGTCGTCGCCGTCGCCGCGGACGAGGGCGTCGACGACCAGAGCTTCGAGCCGCGCGTCCCACGCGCCGCGCCACTCGGCGGCGCGGGCATAGACCTCGGCCGCGGAGAACGCGACCTCGCGGGAGTAGCGCAGCACCGCCTCGCGCAGGTCGCGCTCGCCGCCGGGGGCGGCGATCCGGTCGGAGTGCGTCTCGACGACGTCGACCACCACGCGCACGAGCTGCAGGGTGTGCTGCAGCGAGATGGAGCGGGTCAGCTCGGTGGGCGCCGCGGCGAAGATCTCGCTGACGCCGTGCGGCGGCCGGTCGGGGTCGGTGAACCAGGAGGTGAACGCGTTGATGCCGGCCTGGGCGACGAGGCCCACGTACGAGCGGTCCTCCGCGGGCAGCTCGCGGTACCAGTTGAGGTCCTCGTCGAGGCGGCGCATCGCGGCGGCGGTCAGGAGGCCGCTGGCCTCGCGGACCCGCTGGAGGTTCATGGGGAAGCCGACGGGCTCCGCGGCCGGATCGGGTGTCGCCTCGGGGTTCTTCTCGGGCGGGGAGCTGTCCTTGCTGGTCGTGGCCTTGGTGGCGCTCTTGCCGGTGCTCTTGCCCGTGTCCTTGCTCATGCCAGCGGCGGGGCCCGCCGCCCGACCGGTGTCCTGGCTCTTGCTGTGGTCGGTTGCTTGCCCGGCCCCCCGGTCGGTCTCGTGGGCGCTGGCTCGAGCGGCCCGTCGCGTTGCTGGCACTCCGGCAGCATACGAGCCCGAGTTGTGGGGAGTCCACAAACGGACTTTCGCGACAGCCTCAGCCCAGTGCGGCTTGGCGGAAAACTGTAGGGTCGAGGTATGGCCCTGATGCAACGGCTCCGCCGCCTCATCCGTCGGCCCCTGTCTGCGTCCACGGTCGGTGCTCGCCGTCCGTCGCCGTCGGCGCCCCGACGAGGGGACGCGGGACACGAGGACGCGCTGCGCGCTCAGCTGACCGACGATCCGAACAACGAGGAGGCGTTCGGCGCCCTGGCGGAGATAGTCCGCCGTCGGGCCGCCGAGGACCCGACGCTGGAGGACCCGCTCCGGGACTCCGACGAGATCCCCGAGTCGAAGCAGCAGGACGCCGACCTCGCTGTCTGGGCCCTCGCCGAGGAGCTCGCCGGGCACCCGCGGGGCTGGTACCCGCTGATCGAGCTGGGCCGGCTGTCGCTGGCCGACGACCCGGAGGGCGCCGTCCGGCGGCTCACCACCGCGGCCGAGCGGGACCCCGATGGCAACGCCCTGGCCGAGGGGCTCGCCATCCTGCGCGACGCGGGGATGCCCGTGGAGGCCTTGGGCCTGGGGGTCGGGCACTGGCGGGTGCGGGAGCACTCGCCGATCGTCGGCAAGCACCTGGTGCTGGCCGCGCTCGAGGCCGACCGGGTGTTCGAGGCCAAGCAGCACCTGCGGGCCCTGGAGATGCACCCCGACACGAAGGCGGTCAAGCCGCTGCGGGAAGAGCTGGCGAAGGCGATAGCGGCGACCGAGCAGTCCTAACCGAGATAGAACCCTGGCGAGACAGAACTGCAGCGCACCGATCGCCGGTGCGCTGCAGTTCTGTTTCGCCAGGGTTCTATCTCGGCGAAAGGGTCAGCTCTCGCCGCCCGCGTTGCCGGACGTGCCGGCGGTGACGTCGAGCAGGCTGTACTTCTCGACGGCCTTCGAGACGACGTCGGCCGGGACCTCGCCACGGCGGGCGAGGACCTGCAGCGTCCGGACCACCATCGACGGGCCGTCGATGAGGAAGTAGCGCCGTGCGGCGGCCCGGGTGTCGGAGAAGCCGAAGCCGTCCGCGCCGAGCACCGCGTAGTCGCCGGGCACCCACGCGCGAATCTGGTCGGGCACCAGGTGGTCGTAGTCGCTGGTGGCGACGAACGGCCCCTGGGCGCCGGACAGCTTCTCCGTGACGTACGGGGTGCGCAGCGGCGCCGACGGGTCGACCAGCGCGTCGTGCTCGGCGGCGAGGGCGTCGCGGCGCAGCTCGTTCCAGCTCGTCACGGACCAGACGTCGGCCGAGACGCCCCAGTCCTCCTTGAGGAGCTGCTGCGCCTCGAGCGCCCACGGCACGCCGACGCCGGAGGCGAGGAGCTGGGCCTTGGGGCCGTCGGCGTCCGAGACCGAGATGCGGTGGATGCCGCGCTTGATGCCCTCGACGTCGACGTCCTCCGGCTCGACCGGCTGGACCATCGGCTCGTTGTACACCGTGAGGTAGTACATGACGTCCTGCTCGCGGCCGTCCGGGGTGCGGCCGTTCTCGGCGGGCCCGTACATGCGCTCGATGCCGTCGCGCACGATGTGCCGGATCTCGTACCCGTAGGCCGGGTCGTACTGCACGATCGCGGTGTTGGTGCCTGCGATGAGCGGCGAGTGTCCGTCCGCGTGCTGCAGGCCCTCGCCGGTCAGCGTGGTGCGGCCCGCGGTGGCGCCGATGATGAAGCCGCGCGTCATCTGGTCGCCGGCCGCCCAGAACTGGTCGCCCGTGCGCTGGAAGCCGAACATCGAGTAGAAGATGTAGACCGGGATCATCGGCTCGCCGTGCGTCGCGTACGACGTGCCCACCGCCTGGAACGCGGCAGCGGAACCGGCCTCGTTGATGCCGGTGTGCATGATCTGGCCCTGCTCGGACTCCTTGTAGCTCAGCATGAGCTCGCGGTCCACGGCGAGGTAGTTCTGGCCGAGCGTGTTGAAGATCTTGGCGCTCGGGAAGATCGAGTCGAGGCCGAACGTGCGGGCCTCGTCCGGGATGATCGGCACTATGCGGTTGCCGAAGTCCTTGGCCTTGAAGAGGTCCTTGAGCAGCCGCACGAACGCCATGGTCGTGGCGATCTCCTGCGTGCCGGAGCCCTTCTTCAGCAGCTCGTACGACTTGTCCTCCGGCAGCGGGAGGACGGTCCTCGCCGCGGTGCGGCGCTCCGGTACGAACCCGCCGAGCTGACGGCGGCGCTCCAGCATGTACTGGATCTCCGGCGCGTCGGGGCCCGGGTGGTAGTACGGCGGCAGGTACGGGTTGGCCTCGAGCTCGGCGTCCGAGATCGGAATGCGCAGGGAGTCGCGCAGCGTCTTGAGGTCGTCGCCCTTGAGCTTCTTCATCTGGTGCGTAGCGTTGCGGCCGGCGAAGCCGGCACCCAGGCCGTAGCCCTTGACGGTGTGCGCCAGGATGATGGTCGGCGGGCCCGTGTGCGCCCGCGCAGCGGAGTACGCCGCGTAGAGCTTGCGGTAGTCGTGCCCGCCGCGCTTCATGTTCCAGATGTCTTCGTCGGTCATGTTCTCGACGAGCGCCTTCGTGCGCGGGTCGCGCCCGAAGAAGTGCTCGCGGATGAACGCGCCGGACTCCGCGCGGTACGTCTGGTAGTCACCGTCGGGGGTGACGTTCATGAGGTTGACCAGCGCGCGGTCCTTGTCGGCGTTGAGCAGGGCGTCCCACTCGCGGCCCCAGACGACCTTGATGACGTTCCAGCCGGCGCCCTTGAACTGGGCCTCCAGCTCCTGGACGATCTTGCCGTTGCCGCGCACCGGGCCGTCGAGGCGCTGCAGGTTGCAGTTCACGACGAACGTCAGGTTGTCCAGCTGCTGCTGCGCGGCGTGCTGGATCATGCCGCGGCTCTCCGGCTCGTCCATCTCGCCGTCGCCCAGGAACGCCCAGACGTCCTGCTGGCTGGTGTCCTTGATCCCGCGGTTGTGCAGGTACTTGTTGGTCCAGGCCTGGTAGATCGCCGACGCCGGGCCGAGGCCCATGCTGACGGTCGGGAACTCCCAGAAGTCCTGCATGAGGCGCGGGTGCGGGTACGACGGCAGGCCGCCGCCCGCGTGCGACTTCTCCTGGCGGAACCCGTCGAGCTGGTCCGCGGTCAGGCGGCCCTCGAGGTACCCGCGGGCGTAGACGCCGGGGGAGGCGTGGCCCTGGAAGTAGATCTGGTCGCCGCCGCCCGGGTGGTCCTTGCCGCGGAAGAAGTGGTTCAGGCCCACCTCGTAGAGCGTCGCGACGGAGGCGTACGAGGAGATGTGGCCGCCGACGCCGAGGCCCTCGCGCTGGGCGCGCGTCACCATGACTGCCGCGTTCCAGCGGATCCACGAGCGGTAGCGACGCTCCATGGCCTCGTCACCGGGGAAGTACGGCTCCTCGTGCACCCCGATGGTGTTCACGTAGGGCGTCGCCATCGACGCTGGGATGCTCACATTCCGTTCCCGGGCCCGCCGCAGCAGGTTGAGCATGACGTACCGGGCGCGGGGTCCGCCCTTGTCGTCGATCAGCCCGTCGAAGGACTCGACCCATTCCTCGGTCTCGGCCGGGTCGATGTCAGGTACGGCGCTGAGCAGACCGTTGATCAGCGGTCCGGTCTCGTCAAACGAAGCCACCAGCAACCTCTCTCGGTGTCGCGCGGCGCGGTCGCGGTTCGCGCTCCTCGCCGCCTCGTCAGGACCCGTCGCGTCGGCAGTAGCGTCACCACAGCTGGGGTTGCGGCTGTGCACGCCCACGCACAGGTGGTCCTATCTATTCTGTCCCCTCACAGCCTCCGCCCACACCATAGGGCGGTCAAGAGTGCGTGATCTGCGTTACGTCTGTGTCGGTTCGCACCGGTATTGATACCGGGTATCGCAATATTGAGACTGAGTGCATGACCGGGGCGTTGCCGAGGTCTCATCGAATCATCAAAAAGGCACCACACGTCCTGGTTGCGAGGCATGGCCGGGGTGCGTGCACTACCTTTGGCGACGGAGGGCCCGATGGTGGGCCGACAGTAGAAGCACACGACCCGGCTGCCAGTGCCGGACAGAGAGAGGGACGATCAACCAAGTGAGCACGGACACCCAGGGCGCGGGGCGCCTCGGTTTCGAGGCCGGCCAGGTGGTGCAGGAGTTCGGCTGGGGCGACGACGTCGACGAAGCACTCCGGGCCGACATCGAAAAGATCATCGGCAGCGAGCTGGAGGACGAGGACTTCGGCGACGTGACCGACGGCGTCATCCTCTGGTGGCGGGAGGGCGACGGCGACCTCACCGACGCACTCGTCGACGTGCTGACCGTCCTGGACGACGGCGGCATCATCTGGATCTTCACGCCCAAGCCCGGGCGCGACGGCGAAGTGGGCCACGGCGACATCCAGGAGGCCGCGACCACGGCGGGCCTGCAGACCACCAGCACCTTCGCCATCGCCGAGGACTGGTCGGCGACTCGGCTCGCCTACCGGGGCCGCGGTAAGTGATCGGCCGGACAAGACAGAAACCATGACCGAGTCTGCCGCCGCCGCGCCGACCGTTTCCGTCGTGTCGCTGAAGCCGGGTGACCCCGCACCCGACTTCACTCTCCCCGACACGCACGGCACCCCGACCACGCTCTCGGACCTGCGGGGCGCGCCGGTGCTCGTGGTCTTTGTCCCGTTCGCCTTCTCGGGCACGTGCACTAGCGAGCTGTGCGAGCTGCGGGACAACATCGAGGACTTCGAGACCGCGGGCGTGCGGCTGCTGGTGCTGTCGACCGACGCGGTCTTCACGCTCAAGGCCTGGCAGGCCGCCGAGGGCTACCAGTTCGACCTGCTGTCCGACTTCTGGCCGCACGGTGAGGTTGCGCGCTCCTACGGGGTGTTCGACGAGGGCTCGGGGATCGCGCTGCGCGGGACGTTCCTGATCGACGCCGACGGGATCATCCGCTGGTGCGTGGTCAATCCACGTGGCCAGGCGCGCGACCTGGAGGAGTACCGCCTGGCGGTCGCGGAGATCTGATGCGGGCAGGCCTGACGCAGGCGCAGGCAGGTCTGATGCAGGCCGGGTCGGAAAACCAGACCTGATTTCGGGTCTGGGCCAGGTATTGTGGTCCGCTGCTAGGGCTCATAGCTCAGTTGGTTAGAGCGCCACGCTTACACCGTGGATGTCGGGGGTTCGAGTCCCTCTGGGCCCACCTTGGTGATGAGTCGGGACACCGTTCATTGATGTCCCGACTCATTGCGTTGTGACGGGGCCGACTGCGGCCGGGCGCCTGGGGTGTCGTCGGCGCTGGTCAGGCAGCTCGCCGGGAGTCAGCCTGCCGGGTAGAGGTCGATCCATGCCTCGGCCGGGCTGTTCCAAGGCCCACCGTCGATCGCGCTGGTCATGGCGGTCATTGTGCTTTGCCTACCGTGTTCCGGTACATCTCGGCCCGGCGCTGCTGCACCGCGTCAGGTCAACGTCGGGCCTGACCGAGGACGACGGTCGCACGTCAGCCTCGGTCAGGCAGCGCGGCTCAGAAGAAGTTGCGCGGGTCGAATCCCTCGGCAAGGTCCGACAGCGACTGGCCTGCCCCGGAGACCTGGTCCCCGAGCCCGGACACGGCACCGTCGGCCGAGCCGGCGAGGTCTTCGACCCCCGCGGTAGCCTCATCGAGGGCGCCGGTGCCGAGGTCCCCGACGCCTGCGGCGGCCTCGTCCAGAGCGCCGGCGCCGAGCTCGCTGACCGACGACGTGAGCCCTTCGACGTCGACGCTCGACGCGAGCGCGTCGAAGTCGACCCCGAGGTTGGCTGCGTTCTCCAGGAGCGGGCCGGCCAGGCTGCTCACTGCAGCACCGGCCGCGACCGCGCCCAGGATGCCCACCGCTCCCACGGCGACTCCCGCGACGGCTCCGCCCGTGCCGACCTTCGCGAGCACCGAACGCATGGAGCCCGGTTGGCGGGCCTCGGTCCGTGCCGCTGCCCGGGACAGATCGGCGACGTCGGCCGAGCGAGGCTGCTCGTGCGCCGGAAGCTCGGTCTGCATGCGGCGCAGCACTGCCTCGCGCTGCACCGGCGTCAGCCGGGCGAAGGACTCGGCGTGGATCTGCTCGATCTGGTGCGGTTCGGCGGTGCGCATGAGGTAGTCATAGCGGGCGATGGCCTGGCGGTCGGCGTCGGTCGAGGCAGGTGCGCTCGGCCGGCCCTGGTAGGGGGTTGTCTGGCCTGGCGCCTGCGGAGCCTGGTTGCGCCCGCTCACCGCGGCTGCCACGTCCTGGAGCGTGGACTGCCAGGACTTCTGACCCGTTGCACCGCCCTGCGGCGCCCCCTGCTGTTGCTGCTGCCCGGTCTGGGAGTCGAGCACCTTCTTGGCGAGGCCGATCATGTTGGAGAGCTTGGACATGCGGTCCGTTCCTTCCGTCGGTCTGGCGGACCACACTTCCAGGCCAGCATGAGAAGTGTGTGAGAGGGGGATGAGAGTTTCACCCAGTGGCTGGGCAGGGCCCCCGTTCGTGGTTGCGCCACTGGGCGCCGTCGGCCGTGAAGTGCGGCGACCTACTCCAGCACCGCACCCTTCGACGCCGACTGGACCAGCTTCGAGTACTTGGCGAGCACGCCGCGCTTGTACGGGTGGGGGAGCGGCGCCCAGCCCTCCTTGCGCGCCTCCAGCTGGGCCGGCTCCACGAGGACGTCGAGGGTCTTGGCCGCCACGTCGAGCCGGATGCGGTCGCCGTCGCGCACGAACGCGATCGGCCCGGCGTCGACGGCCTCGGGTGCGATGTGGCCCACGCACAGGCCGGTGGTTCCGCCGGAGAACCGGCCGTCCGTGACGAGCAGGACGTCCTTGCCGAGGCCGGCGCCCTTGATGGCGCCGGTGATGGCGAGCATCTCGCGCATGCCGGGCCCGCCCTTGGGGCCCTCGTAGCGGATGACCACGACGTCGCCGGCCTGGATCGTCCCGTCCTCCAGGGCGTCGAGCGCGGACCGCTCCCGCTCGAACACGCGCGCGGTCCCCTCGAACACGTCGGAGTCGAAACCCGCCGACTTCACGACGGCGCCCTCGGGTGCGAGCGACCCGTTCAGGATGGTGATGCCACCGGTCTTGTGGATCGGGTTGCCCATGGCGCGCAGGATCTTGCCGTCGGGGTCCGGCGGGCTGATCTCGGCGAGGTTCTCCGCCATGGTGCGGCCCGTGACGGTCATGACGTCGCCGTGCAGCAGCCCGGCGTCCAGCAGCGCCTTCATCACCACCGGCACGCCGCCGATCCGGTCGACGTCGTTCATCACGTACTGCCCGAAGGGCTTGAGGTTGCCCAGGTGCGGCACGCGGTCGGCGACGCGGGAGAAGTCGTCGAGCGTGAGATCGACCTCGGCCTCGTAGGCGATGGCGAGCAGGTGCAGCACCGCGTTCGTGGACCCGCCGAACGCCATGACGACGGCTATCGCGTTCTCGAACGCCTCCTTGGTCATGATGTCGCGCGCGGTGATGCCCTGGCGCAGCAGGTTCACCACGGCCTCGCCCGACCGGTGCGCCCACGTGTCGCGCCGGCGGTCGGCCGACGGCGGCGCTGCGGAACCGGGCAGCGACATGCCGAGCGCCTCGGCCGCCGACGCCATCGTGTTGGCGGTGTACATGCCGCCGCACGCTCCCTCGCCCGGGCAGATCGCCCGCTCGATCCGGCCGACGTCCTCCTGGCTCATGAGCCCGCGCGCGCACGCCCCGACGGCCTCGAAGGCGTCGATGATCGTCACCTGCTTCTCCGTGCCGTCCTCGAGCTTGACCCAGCCCGGCATGATCGAGCCGGCGTAGAGGAACACGCTGGAGAGGTCCAGGCGCGCGGCCGCCATCAGCATGCCCGGCAGCGACTTGTCGCACCCGGCCAGCAGCACCGATCCGTCCAGCCGCTCGGCCTGCATGACCGTCTCGACCGAGTCGGCGATGACGTCGCGGGACACGAGCGAGAAGTGCATGCCCTCGTGGCCCATGGAGATGCCGTCCGAGACGGAGATGGTGCCGAACTCCAGCGGATAGCCGCCCGCGGCGTGCACCCCCTCCTTGGTCGCCTTCGCCAGCCTCTCGAGGGAGAGGTTGCAGGGCGTGATCTCGTTCCACGAGCTCGCGACGCCGATCTGGGGCTTGGCGAAGTCGTCGTCGCCCAGCCCGACGGCGCGGAGCATCCCGCGGGACGCGGTGGCCTCCAGGCCATCGGTCACCTGGCGGGAGCGGGGCTTGACGTCGACCGGGTTCTCGGCGCTGATCATGGGATCCTCCTTGGTCCGGCCACGACCGCACACTGCGACGTGGTGACCGGGGCGCGGTCCTCCGGCGAGCCGAGACCGACTCGGGCCGCAGCGGTCAGCACGCACCCCGGTGCACCCTGCATTGTGCCTGGCCTGCGTGTCCCTGGCATGCAGGGACCGAGAGACGGCCAGGCAGACTGGCCGGTAAGCCGCAAGCCTGACCTCATGGGCGGCCGGGTCAGCCCTGGCGGCTCACCAGGGCCGGCTCCCAGGCGAACCCGTCCGGGTCCGTGAACTCCCCGAGGTCGCTGTTCACCGCGATCCGGTGCGAGCCCGTTCCCTCCGGCGGCACCCCGCCGTCCTTGGCCAGCGCGGCACGCTTGTAGAGGCCGAACCCGATCGGGCTGGACCCCATCTTGAAGTCGACGTACGACCCGAAGCTCTTGCCCACGGTCAGCCCGTGCGCGACGTAGAACTTCTTGCTCGCCGACACGTCGTCCGCCCCGATCAGGAGCACGATCTCGTCGACCTTCCGGGAGACGGGAGCGGAGTCCTTCTTGGCGGACGTCGCGAGCTTCCAGATGGCGCCGTCGGGTGCCCGGACCACGCCGCCGTGGCCCCACATGGACTTGGACACGGGCTTGAGAACTGTGGCCCCCGCCGCGACCGCGGCGTCGAACAGGGCGTTGACGTCGCCCGGCTGGGAGGAGATGAGGGACAGGTGGAAGCCGCGGAACCCGCTGGTGGGTGCGTCGGTGGCGCGGAGGTGGAGCCGGTCGCCCAGGTCGAAGGCGGCGTCGTAGAAGGTACGTGCGGTGCTGAGGCCGGCCACCTCGAGGGTGACGGAGTCGATGTTTGCCATGGCCATCACGCTAGGTTCGCGCGGCACGGCGCGCTTCTCGATTCCTGACCGACTCGATCGCAGCGGCCCGTAGCTCCGGCGCGTCGCCCTCTGCGCGGGGTCCTCAGGGCTCGTTGCCCGCGTTGCTCGCGCGCGTGGTCCGCAGGAGCAGGGGGATCAGGACGGCGCCGACGGCCAGGTGAACGAGGCCGAGCACCACAGCTGACCCCGTCGACATCTCGGCCGACAGGAACGGCAGGTACGACACCACGATGACGGCGATCGCGAGCCCCGCCCAGATGCGCGGGCCGTACTGCGTGATCCGCTCCAGGAGGGCGAGCACGGCCCAGCCCGCGAGGGAGGCGCCGAGCGTGATGGTGATGAACGCGGCCAGGCCGAGGTCGAGCGGAGCCTGACCGGGCTGCTCGACGACCAGGTCGTTGCCGAGCAGCGGCTCGCCGACCACCCAGACGACGACGGCGGCCGCGACCGAGGCGACCACCGCAAGTGCGCGGGAGCGGAGCCGTCCCGGGGCGCGGGTCATGTTCTGCTGATCGGTCATGACGATCTCCTTCGAGGTGTGGATTGTTCAGGTGCTGAAGCTTCTCCGGAACGTAGCAGATGCTTGACCACCTGAACAATTCAGGTCCTGAAGCAGGAGGTAGGGTGGGCCCATGAACGCGCAAGCCGATCCGATCGTCGAGGAGCTGATCCGCCTCGTCTTCGGTGCGGCCGGGCACCTCGGCGCCGACTTCAACGCGGCGGGGGCGGAGAACGGGCTGCCGCACGCTCAGGCGCTGCTGCTGGTCAACCTCGTCGAGCCGATGCCGATGCGGGCCATCGCCGACTCGCTCTCGTGCGAGCCGTCGAACGTGACCGGCATCGTGGACGGGCTGGAACGCCGCGGCCTCGTCGTCCGGCAGTCCGACCCGGCGGACCGCCGGGTGAAGCAGGTGGTCCTCACCCCCGAGGGGAAGCGCAAGCGCAACCTGCTGCGCTCCCGGGGGTACGCCCACGCCGAGGCCTTCTTCGCTCTCGGTGCCGAGGAGCGTGTGCAGCTCCGCGACCTCCTGTCCGGCTTGCTGGCCCGTGTCGGCGACGACGCGGGGCCCCATCCCGCGTGCGGCGAATCGCGGCCGCAGAAGACCCGGAGCGCGACCGCTCGCTGATGGCCGCGTGGTCCGTCCCCGCCACGAGGTGCCCGGCCGCGGGGCCGGGCACAGGTTTGACGGAACGCGGCCGTCGGGCTCTCCGCCTTCCTTGCATCATGGAACGGCTCCATGTCGCCGTCGCTCATCGCCGAAGGAGAGCCATGTCAGAGATCGTCGATCGCCGTAGGTCCAGCCCTGTCTCCAGCCTGCCCGTCGTCCGGCCCCTGGCGGAGGCGGCGCCGCGCGCACGGACCGACCAGCAGGTGCACGGCGCCGGCTGGCGGATCACCGTCCTTTCCGACGGCGTCTTCCGGATCGAGCGTTCGGCGGACGGCGGGTTCGAGGACCGCGCCTCCACGTTCGCGATCCGGCGTGACCTGCCACCGGTCGACTACGCCGTCGAGCGGGTCGGCGCGGGGGTGGTGCTCACCACGGAGCGCGCCCGGCTGCGCTACGACGGCGCGGAGCTCTCCCCGAGCGGGCTCGTGGTGGAGATCCTGGGGAACGACTCCGGGCGCTGGCGGTACGGCGAGCCGGCCCGGGACCTCGGGGGCACGGCAAGGACGCTCGACGACGTCGACGGCCGGACGGAGCTGGAGCCGGGCGTCGTGGCGCCCGGCGGGATCGGCGTCGTCGACGACTCGACGTCGTTCCTGTTCGAGGACGACGGGTGGCTCGGCGTGCGCAACCCCGGCCGGCGGGACCTGTACGTGTTCGCCCACGGCCGCGACTACGCCGACGCCGTCCGCGACCTGTACCAGGTCTCCGGGCACCCGATGCGGCTGCCGCGCTGGGCGCTCGGCAACTGGTGGAGCCGCTACCACCCGTACAGCGACGAGTCCTACCTGGCGCTCATGGACCGCTTCAAGGAGGAGCGCATCCCGTTCTCCGTGGCAGTGATCGACATGGACTGGCACCGGGTCGAGTCCGTGCCCGCGCAGTTCGGCAACGGCTGGACCGGCTACTCGTGGGAGCCCTCGCTCTTCCCGGACCCGGCGGGCTTCCTGAGCGCGCTGCACGCGCGCGGGCTGCGCACCACCCTGAACCTGCACCCGGCCGACGGCGTCCGCGCCTTCGAGGACGCCTACCCCGCGATGGCCCGCGCCATGGGCGTGGACCCGGGCAGCGAGCAGCCCATCGGATTCGACCCGATCGATCCGGCCTTCGTCCGGGCCTACTTCCGGGAGCTGCACCACCCGCTGGAGGCCCAGGGCGTCGACTTCTGGTGGATCGACTGGCAGCAGGGCCGCAGCTCGGGCCTGCCCGGCGTGGACCCGCTGTGGGTGCTGAACCACTACCACCACCTCGACGCCGCCCGGGACGGCGGGCCGGGCATGACGTTCTCCCGGTATGCCGGGCCCGGGAGCCACCGGTACGCGGTCGGGTTCTCCGGCGACGCCGTCGTCTCGTGGGCGTCGCTGGCGTTCCAGCCCGAGTTCACCGCCACGGCGGCCAACATCGGCTACGGCTGGTGGAGCCACGACATCGGCGGCCACACGCGCGGCGTGCGCGACGACGAGCTTGCCACCCGGTGGGTGCAGTTCGGCGTCTTCTCGCCGATCATGCGGCTCCACTCCGCGAACAACCCGTTCATCCGCAAGGAGCCGTGGGTCTTTCCGCCGGAGCACCGCGCGGCGATGGAGGACGCGCTGCGCTTCCGGCATCGGATGGTGCCCTACCTGCACACGATGAACCACCGGGCCGCCGCGGGGGTGCCGCTCGTCCGGCCGATGTACCACCTGGAGCCGCGACGCACGGAGGCGTACGGCGTACGCAACCAGTACGCCTTCGGCAGCGAGCTCGTGGTCGCACCGATCACGTCGCCCCGGGATGCCGAGTCGCTGCGGGGGAGCGTGCGGGTATGGCTGCCCGACGGCCTGTGGACCGACATCTTCACCAACGCCGTCTACCAGGGCGGCCGCACCGTGGAGATGCACCGGACGGACGCGTCCGTCCCGGTCCTGCTCCGCGCGGGCGGGATCCTCCCGCTCGACGCCGGACCCGACCTCGACGCCACCCGGAACCCGACGGCGTTCGAGGTGCTGGTGGCGCCGGCGGTGTCGGGTGAGCTGGTGCTTGCCGAGGATGCGGAGGACGGCGCGACCGGCGTCGATCCGACCGCCGATGGGGCGACCGGCGGCAGTGCGGCTGGCGATGGTCGGGCTGGCGATGGTCTGGCTGGCGATGGTCTGGCTGGTGATGGCGTGGCTGGTGACGGGGTGGCCGGTGACGGGGTGGCTGGCGATGGCGTGGCTGGTGACGGCGTGGCCGGTGACGGCGTGGCAGCAGGCGGCGCGATCGGCCAGGGCGCGGGGCCGGCGGCGCGGACCATGCTGTCGTGGGACCGGGAACGTGGCGAGTTCCGGATCGGAGCCGCGACGGGGAACACCACCGTGCTGCCCGCGAACCGGCAGTGGACGGTGACGTTCCTCGCCGCGCTGCCGGGCGGCCCGGTGACGGTGAACGGAGTGCCCGCGGAGGTGAGCGGCGTCGACGGGCGGTGGAGCGTGAGCGCGTCCGCACCCACGGCTGGGTCTGTGCCGACAGCGGCGTCCGCTGCAGGGGAGACCGTCGTGCGGATCGAGGGCGGGCCGCTGCCGGTCGGCTCGGACCGGCGGGAGGCCGCGCGCGAGATCCTGGAGGCCGCGCAGATGGGCAACCCGGAGAAGCTCGAGGCGTGGGACGTTGTCAGCAGCGAGCGGAGCGTGGCCGAGAGGCTGGCGGAGCTCACTGCCGTCGACCTGCCGGAGGCTGTGCGGTCGGCGCTGATCGAGCAGCTCGCCGCGGTCGACCCGGAGGCGCGCTGACCCTGCGTCGGGCGAGGTCTCGACCCCAGCACCCTTGCGACCTCGGCAGTTTGCAGTGACGGCGGCAGTTGGCATCGAGATCGGTCCAGGCCTGAGCCGATCTCGATGCCAACTGCCGAATCGGCTGGGGCAACTGTCAGCAGCCGAACGGGGAGGCGTTGCTCGAACTGTTTACAGGATCCGGAGGCCCACCGTCAGCGGGCCGCGGCCTGGACCTCGGCGGTCCGGAGCGTTACCTCGTCCTCGTAGCACCAGCCCCAGCCCTCGCCGGGCTCGACCGACCGGATCAGCGGATGGCCCGTGGCCCGGTAGTGCGCCGTCGCGTGCCGGGCCGGGGAGTCGTCGCAACAGCCGACCTGCCCGCACACGAGGCAGCTGCGCAGGTGCACCCACCGGCCGCCGACGGCGATGCACTCCGGGCAGCTCTCGCGGTTCTCGGGCTCGAGCACGGCGACCTGGTCCAGGTGCGTGCATCCGTTGCTCGTGGTCTCGCTCATGGTCTTGGTCTCCCGTCGTCCGGCGCCCTGCCTCCGGCAGATTCTAGGTCGCCGGGAGGCGGCTCGTGCGGGCGTCGAGGTCCACCCGGGACACGGCCAGGCACGTGATCGCCGCCGCCGCCGACCACGCCTGCGGCCGGCAGGCGGCTGGATAGGGCGTTGGAACGCCGGCGCGTGTGGCGGGATCTCCCGAGTGCAGCTCGGGGACCCGGTAGGCGAAGCCCTCCGCCGCGGCGAGCAGGCCGTCCACCGCCTGCCGGGCGTGCTCGGCGAGCCCGGCCCGGTGCATGCCGTGCACCGCGATGGCGGTGTCGTGGGTCCAGACGCTGCCGCCGTGGTACGACAGCGGCCAGTACCCCGCCGCGCCGGCGGACATCGTGCGGATGCCGAACCCGGTGGACATCGTGGGCCCGAGCAGGAGGTCGGCGACGTGTCCCTCCTCCGTCGCGTCGAGGATGCCGGTGCCGAGCAGGTGCCCGATGTTGCTCGTGAGCGTGTCGACCGGGCGCTTGTCCCGGTCCAGCGCGACCGCCGGGTACCGCCCCTCGGGGGTCTCGACCCAGTACGCCTGCGCGAACCGGGTACGCAGGTCCGCGGCCCAGGCGCGGAGCGCGGCCGAGTGCAGGGGGCCCGACGGCGCTGGGTCGAACGCCTCGAGGAGGTCCGCGCCCGCGAGCGCCGCCTCGTAGGCGTACCCCTGGACCTCGCAGAGCGCGATCGGCCCTTCGGCGAGGGTTCCGTCGCGCCACTGGATGGAGTCGCCGGAGTCCTTCCAGCCCTGGTTCGCCAGCCCGCGCCCGGAGCGGTCGATGTAGTCGATGAACCCGTCGCCGTCGCTGTCGCCGTGCTCCAGGAGCCAGGTCAGGGCGCGGCGCAGGGCGGGCAGGAGGGCGGCGACGTCGTCGTCGGGCATGCCGGCGTGCCACGCGTCGGCGAGGAGGCACACCCACAGCGGGGTGGAGTCGACGCTGCCGTAGTACAGCGGGGGCAGGACGACGCCCTCGCCGGGGATCTCGAGCGGCGTCGCGCGCAGCTCGTGCAGGATCTTGCCGGGCTCCTGGGCGGTCGCGACGTCGTTGGTGGTGCCCTGCAGCCGCGCCAGGACGCGCAGGGTGGAGGCGGCGATCCGGGTGTCGAGCGGGAGTGCGAGCCGGGCCGCCCAGAGGGCGTCGCGGCCGAACAGCGTGAAGAACCACGGCGCGCCGGCGGCGAAGAACTCGTCGGCCGGGTGGTCGGGGAGGGCGAGCCGCAGGGCGTCGAGGTCGTCGAGCGCGGTGTCGAGCCAGCGGCCGAGGCGGGGGTCGGCGCCGGGCGGGACGTCTGCTGGGTCGGCGCCGGACGGGCTGCCGGGCCACGTGCCGGGCGAGCTGCCGGGCCACGTGCCGTCCGCGCCCCGCACGACCAAGGAGTCGTCGTGCAGGGCGAGCGACCAGGCGGCCTCTGCTTGGCCGCGGGCGGGGACGTCGAGCGGCCAGGTCGCCTCGATCTCGCCGGTCGCGCCGGTGGTCACCGTCGCACCGGCGGCCGTCAGGGTGAACGAGCGGGTTCCGGAGCGGGCCGTCGCCGAGCCGGGGGCCACGGTGACGTCGAGGTCGCCCTGGCCGTCGCCGTCACCGTCGTCGTTGACGAGGCCGTTGACGTGGGTGTCGTCGTCGACGAGGCCGTCGCCGTCGTCGTTGACGAGGCCGTCGTCGTTGACGAAGCCGTCCCCCGGGCCGTCGCCGGTCCCGGTGGTGGAGTCGCTGCCGGTGCCCGCGAGGCCCGCCTTGACGTCGTGCATCACCGCGAAGTCGGGGCGCAGCCGCAGGCGGAGGGTCACCCGGGTCGCCTCGGGGAGGTGTGAGCTCACCGTCCAGGTCTCGGCCAGCGAGCCGTCGGACACCCGGCGGTCGCGGACCAGCCGGACCTTGGGATCGGGCTGGTCGTCGTCGGCCCCGCGCAGGAGGCCGCCGAACACGACGTGCGAGGCGCCCTCCGGGGCGACGGAGATGTACTCGACTGCCGACTCGGCGCACTCCAGCGTCAGCCCGCGCACGTGCCGGACGTCGCCGTGGTAAACGCCGTCGATCGGTGCGCCGCCGAGGTCGCCGTCGCGGCCGGACCATACCTGGGTCGGGGCGCGCAGGGCGATGACGGCGTCGCTGAGCAGGGGCTGCAGTGGCTGTAGCGGCTGCTGCGGGGTGCGCTCGGTGGAGGGGGTCACTCTTTGACGGCTCCTTCGCTGGTGTTCATGATGCGCCGCTGGAACACGAAGAACACGACCGCCACGGGGATGGTCATGATCGCCGCGGCGGCGAGCTTGATCGGGTACTGGCTGCCCTGGCTGAGCTGGCCGCTCGCGAGCGACGCGACGCCCTTGGTGAGGGTCGTCAGCTCGGGGGACTGGGCGGCGACGATGAAGTGGCTCAGCTCGTTCCACGACCCCTGGAACGACAGGATCACGATGGTGACGAGCGCGGGCCGGGCCATGGGCAGCACCACGGACCAGAAGATCCGGAACGTGCCGGCGCCGTCGATGCGCGCCTGCTCCTCGACCGATGCGGGGATCGACTCGAAGAAGTTCTTCATGATGAACACGCCCGCCGCGTCGACGAGCAGCGGCAGGACCATGCCCGCGTACGAGTCGTAGATGCCGAGCTGGTTGATGACGAGGAACTTCGGGATGAGCAGCACGACGGTCGGCACGGCCATGACCGCGACGAGCGCCGCGTAGACGACGCCGCGCCCGCGGAAGCGCAGCCTGGCCAGCGCGTAGCCCGCCAGCGAGTCGAAGAACACGCGCCCGGTGGTCACGAGCACGGTCACGACGGCGGAGTTGGCGAACCACACGGGGAAGTCCGACCGCAGGAACAGGCGCCCGTAGGCGGCCCAGGTCAGGGGGTTCGGGACCAGCGAGACGGGGTCGGCAGCGGCGTCCGCCTCCGTCTTGAGGGACGTCGCCAGCTGGACCAGGAACGGGTACACGTAGACGAGCGCCAGGAGGATCAGCAGCCCGTAGAGGGCGACCTGCCAGGCGAGCGTTCTGCGCGGCAGCCGGCGTGCGGTGCGGTTCATCGCGCGTCCTCCTTTGCGCTGGGTTCGCTCGCCGGCCCGCCAGCTGGCCCACCCGCACCGGCTTCGACGACGCCGGGCCCGTTCCCGCCGGTCAGTTTCCGCGGGCCGCGTCGTGGCCGACGCCGGACGTCCGGGCGCTCGCGCAGGATCCAGCGCTGCAGGATCGTGAGGAGCACGATGATGACGAACAGGATGAACGCGATCGCCGCGCCCTGGCCCCAGTCCTGGGACAGGAACGCCGACCGGTAGCTGAGGTAGGCGGGCGTCAGGGTGGTCTTGCCTGGCCCGCCCTGCGTGCCGGTGTAGATCTGGTCGAAGACCTGCCAGCAGCCGATGAGGCCGAGCGTGAGGACCGTGAACAGCGTCGGCCGCAGCTGGGGGAGCGTGATGCGCCAGAACCTCTGCCAGGCGTTGGCGCCGTCCATCATGGCCGCTTCGTCGATGTCGGGGCCGATGTTCTGCAGGCCAGCGATGAACAGCAGCATGAACGTGCCGCTCGTCGTGAAGATCGCCATGACCACGAACGCCGACATCGCCACCGAGGGACCGGCCAGCCAGTCCCACCACGAGACGCCGAGGAAGCCGTGCTGCGTCAGGGCCTCCGGACCGGACCGGACGCCGAGCGCGCCCAGCAGGTTGTGCAGCACGCCGCTCGGGTCGTTGAACCAGTTGGGCCCGGCGATGCCGACCCGCGCGAGGATCGCGTTGACGACGCCCGACGTCGAGAACAGGAACAGCCACAGCACCGTGATCGCCACGGAGCTCGTGACCGACGGGAAGTAGAACGCCGTGCGGAACACGCCGCGGCCCCGGAGCACCGCGCGGTTCACGAGCACCGCGAGGAACAGGGCCAGGCCCGTCTGCAGCGGGACGACCAGCAGCACGTACCAGGCGTTGTTGCGCATGGCGATGCCGAAGTCGCGCTCTGCGAGCCCGCCGCCGGTGGTGACCGCCGCGTAGTTGTCCAGCCCCACGAAGCCGACGCCGGACGACAGGGGGCTGCCGCGTCCCGACCAGTCCGAGAAGCTGACCCACAGGGCCATCAGGACGGGGACGAGCAGGAACACGCCCAGGATCAGCAGCACGGGGAGCGTGAAGAGCCAGCCGGCCAGGGCCTCGCCGTGCCGGATCCCGCGGGGGGACCCGGCACGGCGGGGCATGGCGTCACGCGGCGACGCGAGAACGGACATCCGCGTCCTACTCGGCGATCGCTTCGAGGTTCGACTGCGCCGTTTCGAGGATCTCCTGGGGGTTGCCGGTCTCGAGCGACTCCAGCTGGGCGTTGAGGTCGGTGATGACGTCGGCGGCACCGGCCCAGTTCGGCGGGAACTGTGCGTAGGCCGCCCCGTCCAGGAACGCGCCGAGGTCGGGGTTCGCGCTCATCCAGTCGGCCGCGGCCGACTGGATCGACGGCATGGGTCCGAACGCCTCCGAGAAGGCGAGCTGCTGCTCGGTGCTCGTGAGGTACTCGACGAGGTCCAGCGCGGCCTCCTGGTTGGGGCTGTCGGCGGCCATGCCCCAGCAGTTCGTGAACTGCAGGGTGCCCTGGCCGGCCGGCCCGGCCGGCAGCTGGGCGACCGTGTACTCGACGTCGGGGAAGTCCGCGCTCATGGCACCGGTGATCCAGTTGCCCTCGACAACCATCGCCGCCAGCTCCTTGCCGAGGGCCTCGCCGCCCCAGCCCGCGCCGAGGTCGGACGAGTACGCGAACGTGCCGTCCTTCAGGTGGGTCTGCACGTAGTCGAGGCCCTCCACGCTGCCCTCGCTGTCGGCGACGGGCTCGCCGTCGACCACCAGGCCGCCGCCGGCCTGGGCCATGAAGGCGCCGACGCGCTGGTACTCCGCGCCGAAGGAGAGGCCCACCTGGTCGTCCGTGGTGAGGGTCTTGGCCACCGTCGCCAGCTCGTCCCAGGTGGTCGGGATGTCGGCGTCGGTCAGGCCCGCGTCCGCCCAGAGCTGGGTGTTGATGACGAGTCCGAGCGTCGAGAAGTCCTTCGGCGCGCAGTAGAACGTGCCGTCGACGGTGAAGTTCTCCACGAGCGAGGGGTAGAAGTCGTCCTTGTTCGCCAGGAGGTCGCCGTACGGCTGGAGCGACCCGTTGTCGGCGTAGCCGGCGATCGCCTCGGGGGCGAGGTAGAACAGGTCCGCCGGGGTGCCGGCGGCGAAACCCTGCGAGAGCTGTTGGGGCAGGTCGCTGGCGACCTGGACCTCGGCCGTCACGCCGGACTCCTCCGACCAGGCGGCGACGGCGTCGGTGACCGCATCGGTCTCGGCGTCGCCGGACGAGCCGATGAGCACCGAGAGCGCGTCGTCGGAGCTCGTGAGCCCGCCGGCCTCCTCCTCGGCGGGCTCGTCGAAGCCGGAACCGCCGCAGGCGGTGAGCGCGAGCGCGCCGGCGACGAGGAGGGCCCCCGCGCCGACGAGCTTCCGCGAGCTGGGCCGTGTCATGTCTCTTCTCCTTTGATGAGGCAGGCAGTTCTGAGGTAACGGGTGGTGCTCGATCGATCCTCGACCGATGATGGGTTTGAACGATCAAATTTCCCCAGTAGGGAGGCTAGGGAGAGCCCGGGCGCGGTGTCAAGGTCTGGCCGCGCCGCCTTAGGATGACCGTTCGGACATTCACGACAGCAGGCGGGAGGGGGGTCACCATGGCGAAGGCCCCCACGGTGGAGGACGTCGCCCGCGCCGCCGGCGTCTCCCGCCAGACCGTCTCGAACGTGCTGAACTCCCCGGGCATCGTGCGCGGCCCCACCCGCGAACGCGTCCAGCGCGCGATCGCCGAGCTCGGCTACCGCCCCCACGCCGCCGCGCGCCAGCTGCGCACCCGGCGCAGCTCCACCATCGGGGTGCGCCTCGACCCCTACGCGGGCGGCGTCTCCGGGGTCGTGCTCGACCGGTTCGTGCACGCCCTCACCGAGCGCGCCAGCGAGCGCGGCATGCGTGTGCTGCTCTACGCGGCACGCACGCCCGCCGAGGAGATCGACCGCATGGGCGACCTCGTCGACGGCGGCGAGATCGACGCCATCGTGCTGACGGGCACGTCCCACGAGGACACCCGCACGACCTGGCTGCAGGCACGCGACGTGCCCTTCGTCTCGTTCGGCCGCCCCTGGCGGGCCGACGACGTGGACGTGCCCGCACACTCCTGGGCCGACGTCGACGGCGCCGCCGGGACCCGTGCCGCCACGCGGCACCTGCTCGAACACGCGGGCCCGAGGATCGCCTTCCTCGGCTGGCCGGAAGGATCGGGGACCGGGGACGACCGCGCCCGCGGCTGGCACGAGGCGATGTCCCACGCCGGCGCCTCCGGCCCCCGGTGGCACACCGAGGAGAGCGTCGGCCTGGCCCGGGCTCTGGTCGGTGCGGCGCTCGCGGCCGACCCGGCCCTGGACGCGATCGTCTGCGTGAGCGACGCGCTCGCGATCGGTGCGCACCTGGCCGCCACCGCACTCGGGCGGCCGGAGCTGCCGGTCGTCGGGTTCGACAACACTCCCGCCGCCGAGGCGCTGGGCATCAGCAGCGTCGAGCAGCTCCCCGAGCAGGTCGCCGCCGGGGTGCTGGACCTGCTGATGGGGCCCACGGGAAGCGTCGTCCTCCGGCGCGACCCGGAAGAAGAGGGCGCCTACGTGCTGGTCGAGCCCCGCCTCGTCGTCCGCTGACGCGGGCTCCCGCCTGGTGGTCCGCTGACGCGGACCACTGCTCCTGACGTCGGTTCAGCAGGCTGTAGGGAGCCGTTGCGCCCGGGGTTATGGCTCCCTACAGCCTGCTGAACGTAGGTCAGTCCTTGGTCTTGGGCTGTTCGCGGGCGGGTCTTGCGTGGGCGCCACCGTCCGGTCATACTCGGTGTCGACCGAATTGTTGACATTGTTGTCGACACCTGAGGAGGCGGCCAAGGATGTCCGTACGTGTGGCAGTGCTCGGGCTGGGCGAAGCCGGCTCGGAGATCGCGAGCGACCTCGTCGAGGCCGGCGCGGTGGTCCAGGGCTACGACCCGGTCAGGCCCGCGCCGGCGGGTGTCCAGGAGCATCGCAGCGAGGCTGAGGCCGTCACCGGCGCCGACGTCGTCCTGAGCGTCAACAGCGCCGCCGACGCGACGACCGCGCTCCGCAACGGCGCCCCGGCCGCACGCCAGGCGGTCTGGGCCGACCTCAACACCGGGAGCGCGGGCCTCAAGCGCGACCTCACCGCCGCGCTCGCCGAGGCGTCCGAGACCTCGGTCTTCGCCGACGTCGCCCTCCTGACCCCCGTGCCGGGCAAGGGTCTGCGCACGCCCATGCTCGCCAGCGGCCCGGGAGCCCGGCGCCTCGCCGAGATTCTCACGCCGCTCGGCGCCGGGGCCGAGATCGTCGACGGCGAACCCGGGGAAGCCGCCACGCGCAAGCTGCTGCGCAGCGTCTTCTTCAAGGGCCTCGCGGCCGCCGTCGTCGAGGCCCTCGCGGCCGCGCGCGCTGCCGGGCTGGAGCCCTGGCTGCGCGACAACATCGCCGACGAGCTCGCCCGCGCGGACAGCACGACGGTCGAGCGGCTCGTCACCGGGTCGGTCGAGCACGCCGTGCGCCGGTCGCACGAGATGGCCGCGGCCGCCGCGCTGCTTGTCGACCTCGGCGTCGAGCCCCGCATCGCCCGCGCGAGCCACGACCTCCTGGCCGAGCTCGCCGCTGTCGGCAGCGTCGATGCCAGCCGCGTCGATGCCAGCCGCGTCGATGCCAGCCGCGCCGATGCCAGCCGCGCCGATGCCAGCCGCAACGACGCCAGCCGCAACGACGCCAGCCGCAACGACGCCACCCACGCAAGAACTACTCACGCAAAGGAGCGGACCGCATGACTGACAGCCACCCGACCGGCGGCGACCCGGCCGAAAGCCGCACGACAGAACACCCGGTGCACCCCGTCCCGTCGACCCGAGCCCGCGAGCTCGTCCGAGGCGCATACGACACGCACGTGCACGTCGCCCCCGACGTGATGCAGCGGCGCGTCGGCGACATCGAGCTCGCCCAGCGCTTCGTCGACGTCGGCCTGGCGGGATTTGTGCTCAAGTCCCACTACGTGCCGACGGCGGAGCGCGCCGAGAACGTGCGCAAGGTCGTTCCCGGCGCCGACGTCCTCGGTGCCATCACGCTCAACGCCTCGGTCGGCGGGCTCAACCCCGTGGCCGTCGAGATCGCTGCCCGCCAGGGCGCCCGCGTCGTGTGGCTGCCCACCGTCGACTGCACCAACCAGCGCGAGAGCCGCGCCCAGGCGCCCGCCGGCGCCGTCCCGCCGATGTGGGCCCAGATCCAGGACGACCTCGCCGCGCGCGGCATCATGGCGCCCGCCATCCCGGTCGTCGACGACAACGGCCCGGTGCAGGCCCTGCGCGACGTGCTCGACCTCATCGCCGAGCACGACCTGGTGCTCGCGACCGGCCACCTGTCCGGCGCGGAGATCCTCCAGGTGGTTCGCGCGGCGGCCGAGGCGGGCGTGCGCCGCATAGTGGTGACGCACCCCGAGTTCACCTCGCAGCGGGTGCCCGTCGACGCGCAGCGCGAGCTGGCCGAGTACGGCGCCCTCATGGAGCGGTGCTTCACGACCCCGCACAGCGGCAAGGTCACGTGGGAGCAGTTCTACGAACACGTCCGGCGGGTCGGGCCCGAGCACTCGGTCCTGTCGAGCGACCTGGGGCAGCCCTTCAACCCGCCCGTCGAGGACGGCCTGGCGCTGCTCGCCGACGGCTTCCTGGCCAACGGCTTCTCCGAGGACGAGGTCCACACCATGACCGTGGTCAACTCCCGGCGGCTCGCGGTGGTCGACGCGCCGGCTGAGATCTCGGTCGACGCCGGCCGGGTGCGCGCATGAGCGGCCGCCGGCTCCTGGTCGTGGGCGCGCACAGCGCCGACTTCGTCTGGCGCGCCTCCGGAGCGATCGCCAAGAACACGGCCGCCGGCGGGGAGTCCGTCGTCGTCGCCCTCTCCTACGGCGAGCGCGGCGAGTCCGGCGAGCTCTGGAAAGAGGAAGGGCAGACCGAGGAGAACGTCAAGGCGGTGCGGCACAAGGAGGCCGAGGCCGCCGCCGCGGCCGTCGGCGCCGAGCTGGTCGCGTTCGACCTCGGCGACTACCCGCTGCGCGTCGGGCCCGACGCCGTCGACCGCCTGGCCGTGCTGATGCGCGAGCTCGCGCCGCACGTGATCCTCACCCACCCCGACAAGGACCCGTTCAACCCCGACCACCCGGTGGCGTTCACCGCGGCGACCCAGGCGCGGCTGCTGACCTCGGGCGCCGGGGTCGAGTCGGGCTTCAAGACGGTCCCGCCCACCGAGCTCCTGGTGTTCGAGCCGCACCAGCCGGAGCTGTGCGGGTTCGTGCCGACCGTCTTCGTCGACATAACGTCCGTCATGGACCGGAAGGTCGAGGCCATGTCCGCGATGGCCGCGCAGAGCTACCTGCGCGAGTACTACACCGAGCGCGCCGGGCATCGCGGCAACCACGCCCGCAAGGTGACCGGCGACAAGACGATCCGCCAGGCCGAGGCGTTCCAGCGCCTGGTCCCGAACGTGGTGGGTGCGCTGTGAACGCCACGGTGTACCGGGAGCTCGCCGAGGCCGGGGTCGCCACCGTGTACGAGGCAGCGGGCCGGCGCGGCCTGGTCGACGTCGAGCTCCAGCAGCTCGTGCCCGGCACCCGCGCCGCGGGACCCGCCCGGGTCGTGGCCTGCGCCCAGGACGACAACTTCGCGGTGCACAGGGCGATGTCAGTGCTCCGGCCAGGTGAGGTGCTCGTCCTCGCCATGCCCGAGCCGCGCCCCGTCGGCCTCGTGGGGGACCTGCTCCTCACCCAGGCCCAGGTGCACGGCGCAGCGGCCATGCTGGTCGACGCCGCGGTGCGCGACGTCGACGACGTGCGCGAGCTGGGCCTGCCCGTGTGGACCCGGTGGGTGCGGGTGCGCGGTGCGTTCCGCGCCGACCCCGGCGAGCTCGACGTCCCCGTCGAGGTGGGCGGCCAGACGATCCGGGACGGCGACGTCGTCGTGCTCGACCGGGACGGCGCCGTCGTCGTGCCCCGGACGGACCTGCCGGACGTTCTCGAGGCCACCCGCGCGCGGCTTGCCCGCGAGGCGGGCATGCGCGAGCGCCTGCGCGCAGGCGAGCTCAGCTACGACATCCACGGACTGCGCGAGAAAGAGAGGGACCTCCGATGAGCGCGACGACCGCCCCTACTCCCGCTCCTGGCCCGGCCACGGCCGGGACCGAGGCCGACGGTGTCCTCGAGGTCCGCGACCTCGCCAAGCACTTCCCCAAGGGCGACCAGGACCTGGTTGCGCTGCGCGAGTTCAGCATCACGGTCCGGCCCGGGCAGTTCCTCGTGCTCCTGGGCCGCAGCGGCTGCGGCAAGTCGACGCTGCTGAACCTGATGGCCGGCCTCACCCGGCCGACGTCGGGCCAGATCCTCTACCGGGGCAGCGCGCTGACCGGCCCCAGCACGGAGATCGGCTACCTGACCCAGCACGACACGCTCATGCCGTGGCGGGACGTCACCCGCAACGTCGAGATGCCGCGCGAGCTGCGCGGCCAGGACAAGAGGTCCCGGCGCCAGGAGGCGCAGCGGCTGATCGAGCTGGTCGGCCTGGGGGGCTTCGAGCACCACTTTCCCCGCGAGCTGTCGGGCGGGATGCGCCGTCGGGCGAGCCTCGCCCGCATGCTCGCCGCGGACCCGGAGACCCTCCTGCTCGACGAGCCGTTCGGCGCGCTCGACGCCCAGCTCCGCACCGAGCTGCAGGGCGAGCTGCTGCGGCTGTGGCAGGGGACCGGGCGCACCGTCGTCTTCGTCACCCACGACATCGAGGAGGCGCTGCTGCTCGCCGACCGCGTGGTGGTGCTCGGCCCGGTCGGGTCGGTGCTGCTCGACGTCGAGGTCGACCTGGCCCGGCCGCGCGACCCGGACGAGGTCCGGGTCGATCCCCGGTTCGTCGCCCTGCACAAGAGCCTGTCCGCCGCACTGAAGGAGGGCGCACGATGACCGCGACGACCGGGGCTGTGGCCGGGGCCGGGGCCGGCACCGAAGCCGGAGCCGGTGGCCCGCTCCAGGTGCAGGCCGCCCGCGGGTTCCGGGACAAGCACGGCCGCACGACGACGGTCTGGGCGTGGCGCACCGCCCTCCTCGTGGCGCTGGTCGCCGTCTGGCAGGTGCTGTCCGGACCGGTGCTCGACCCGCAGTACGTCAGCTCGCCGCTGGGCATCTGGGACCGGCTCGCCGACTGGGTAGCGGACGGCACGCTGTGGACCAACACCTGGATCACCATCCAGGAGATCGTGCTCGGGTTTGTGCTCGGCGCCGGAGCGGGCGCCGTCCTCGCCTACCTGATCGCGCCGATCCGGGTCGTCTGGACGATCCTCGACCCGTACGTCATGGCGCTGTACGCGATCCCCAAGGTGGCGCTGGCCCCGCTGTTCATCGTCTGGTTCGGCATCGGCACGGACATGAAGGTGCTGCTCGCGGCGGTGTCGGTGTTCTTCCTGGTCTTCATCAACACCGCCGCCGGGGTGCACCAGGTCGATCCCGCCCTGATCGACGCCGTGCGGCTGATGAACGGCAGCCGCCGGGACATCGCGCTCAAGGTGGTGCTGCCCGCGTCGATGACGGGCCTGCTCACCGGCCTGCGGGTGTCGATCCCGTACGCCCTCATCGGCGCCGTCATCGGCGAGCTGGTCGCGTCCAACCGGGGCCTCGGCTTCCTGATCAGCGACTCCTCGGCGAAGTTCGACACCGACGGCGTGTTCGCGACGCTGCTGGTCCTGTCCGCGATCGCCATGGTCCTCAACGGCCTGGTGGGGCTCATCGACGCCCGCACCAGCCGGTGGAAGCCGCTCGACGCCTGACCGTTCGTGTATTTCTCGGCATGTCTTACCCAGCTCAAGGAGGAGCTTCGTGAACCCGACACGTGTACGCCTGACCCGACCCCTTCCGACCCGATCCCTTCCGACCCGCACGGCCCGGCTGGCCGCCCTGCTGGCGATCGGCCTGGTGGCAGCCGCCGGCTGCGCCAACCGCGGGGCCACCGAGCCCGCCACCGGCGCCGACGCCATGACCCTCGACGTGGGGCAGATCAGCGACTCGGTGGCCTTCTTCCCGATCTTCGTCGCCGAGGACCAGGGCTTCTTCGAGGACGAGGGACTCACCCTGGCCGAGCGGCCGCGCCTCGGCACCGGCGCCAAGCTCGCCGCGGCCCTCGAGTCGGACAGCATCGACATCGCCGGCGGAGTCATGACCGACGCCTACAACCTCTACCAGATCAACGACGGCGCCCGCGTGATCGGATCGCTGGTCAACGAGTACTACGTCGACATCATCGCAGGGGAGGGCATTCCGGAGTCGCTCGACGACGCGCCGCTCGACGAGAAGGTCGGCGCGCTCGAGGGCAAGGCCATCGGCATCACCGGCCCGGGCAGCGGCACCGAGGCACTGGTCTCCTACCTGCTGGCGCAGCAGGACCTCGACACGGCCACCGACGTCACGCTCGTCAACCTGGGCGCCGACCCGTCGGCCGCCGTCGGCGCGCTCAAGGCCGGACGGGTCGACGCGCTGTCGTTCTTCCAGCCGGTCGGCGAGCAGGCCGAGGCCACCGGCGTCGGCCGCATCTTCATCTCGCCCGCCCGCGGCGACGTACCCGAGCTGGCGGACGCCGTGCACGGCGCCCTCTTCACCACCCAGGAGGTGATGGACCACAAGCCGGACGCGACGGCGGCGTTCGTGCGCGGCATCGCGCGTGCCGAGGAACTCATCAGCACCGACGACGCGGCCGCCGCCGAGCTGCTGCAGAAGTACCAGTCGACCATGAACCCCGACACCGTCGCGCTGCTGGCCCCGGTGCTGCAGGAGGAGATCCCGGAGTCGCCGGTGCCCACCGAGAGCGGGTACGAGACGTCCGCGGCCTTCCACCAGGAGAGCGGGCTGATCCCCGAGCCGCCGTCGTACGCCGACCTGGTGCCCTCCGCGTGGATCGAGTCGGCTCTCCAGGAGAAGTAGGCGGGCCGCCCGACCAGGCGGGCCGCCCGACCAGGCGGGCCGCCCGACCAGGCGGGCCGCCCGACCAGGCGGGCCGCCCGACAAGATGCTGAAAGAATCCCCGGAGAACCCGAGGCCGGACCCGACTGCTGGACGGAGACCTTCGAACATGGCTGTGGACGCGGACATCAGGACGCTCATCCTCGAGGGTGAGCTGGTGCCTGGACAGCGGCTCATCGAGTCCGAGCTCGTCGAGCGGTTCGGGGCCTCCCGGGCCGCCGTGCGCGACGCGTTCGGCCGGCTCGAGGGGGAGGGGCTCGTCGAACGGGTGCAGAACCGCGGCGCCCGCGTGCGCGTCATCCCGTTCGACGAGGCCATCGAGATCACCGAGGTGCGCAGGGCTCTCGAGTCGCTGTGCGCGAGGAAAGCGGCGGAGCGCATCACCGACGACGAGATCGCCGAGCTGCGCGGCGTCGCCACGCAGATGGTCGACGCCGCCACCAGCGGCGACGTCGGCGAGTACGCGATGCTGAACCGGCAGCTGCACGCCCGCATCCACGAGATCAGCGGCCAGCGGACGGCGCGGACGCTGATCGTCCGGCTCCGCGGCCAGCTCGTGCGGCATCAGTACCGGCTGGCGATGAAGCCGGGCCGGCCCGCGAAGTCCGTCAAGGAGCATGTAGCGATCGTCGAGGCGATCTGCGCACGGGACCGCTCCGCCGCCGAGGCCGCCATGGCCGCCCACATCGACAGCGTGCTCGACGCGATGCGGGAGACGAACCGGGCCGCGACCGAGGCGGCGGCAGCGGTGCTGTGATGTGGTGGTGCTGCGGCCGGCGGTTGTGCTGCGGCGCCAGGTCGCGGGAGTGGCACGGCCTACGGCGTCTCCCAGCGCACGTCCGCGACCATGTCCCCGGCCCCGTCGCCAGAGGCGAACAGCTCCACGAGATACGTGTCGGCGGGGCCGCGGGGAGTCACCAGCCACCAGCCGTTGCCGAGCGGTTCGGCGTCGGCCTCGACCGTCAGATCGGGATCGTCGTAGTCACCCGCGACCTGGCTGACCGCGAGCTCGGAGAAGCCGGCGACGGCCACATGCACGTAGATCCGCGCCGGCGAGCCGATCGAGGGCGGGTCCTCGTCGAACCCGTCCGCGCACCCGTTGTCGTAGCAGAACGTGTAGGGGTACAGGACCAGCGCCTCGTCGTCGTACCGCACCTCGAACGGGGGCGGCTGGTCCATGTCGGCGTCGTCGGGCCACTTGTTGCCGTGCGTGGTGGTCGCCGTGGGCGAGGGGACGGACGTCGGCGGTGCACCGGTTGCGCTCTCGGCGCAGCCGGCGAGGAGCAAGGCCAGCAGGACGGCGGGGACGGCGGGACGGGGCCACGTCATGGGAGCTCCTCGGGGATGGCAACGCTGGGGGTCCGTCACGTATGTGTCGTCTGGGTGCGCGCGCTTGCGTCCGGACCGGAAGGTTCAGCCCACTGGGCTGACGTCGACGGTTACGCACTGACGGTTACGCACTGACGGTCACGCGTCGACGGTTGCGCTCCGGCGGTAACGCGCTGGCGGTAACGCGCTGGCGGTAACGCGCTGGCGGTTGCCCACCGGCGGTCACGGCCAGGTTGCGCGGGGTGTCCCGGTCGCCCATGTCGCGCCGCCCGGGTCCGTCAGCCGTACGGACACGACGTCGTGCACTGCGACGTCGAGCAGACCGCCCGCCGAGCACTTGCCTGCCACCACCACGCACGACCCGAGCGCGACCTCGCGAGTGCCGTCGACGGTGACTGCTCCGGAGCCCGTCCCGCTCGGGTCCGCCCCGCCGGGGTCCGCCCCGCCGGGGTCGGCGCCGTAGGGGGCCGCCCGGTCGGGGGCTGCTCCGCCAGGGGCGGCTCCGGCGTCGACCGTGACGACCACGTCGTAGCTTGCCGCCGGTCCGGCGTCGCGGACCACCACGTACGCCCAGGAGGGGTCGCCCTCGTAGAGGAAGACGGTGCCGACGGACCGCGCCGAGTCCTCGGTCGAGCCGGCGTCCCCGGTGTCCGTGATGAGGTCCGCGGCCGCGAGGTAGCGGCCGTGAGCCGTGTCGAGCGTCGTGCGGTAGGAAGCGGCCAGGTCGCGGTCGGGTGCCATGGCGATCCACACGCCCGCGCCGCCGACGCCGAGCAGGCTGACCCCCATCGCGGCGGCGAGGACCGCGCGTCGTGCCCGGTGCCGCCGGACCTTCTGCGGGTGGACCGGCCCGGCCGGGTCTTCCTGCCCGGCCTGGTGTTCCGGCCCGGCCGGTGAGCGCGCGTCCCGGTCGGGCGTGAGCTGTGCGAGCACGCGGCCCTCGAAGTCCGCCGAGGGTTCCCGCTCCGGGACGAGAAGGAGCAGCTCGTCGGCCGTTGCGGCCAGGGACGAGAGCTCCTCCCGGCAGCGGTCGCACGTCGCGAGGTGCGCCATCACCGCGCCCCGGGTAGTGCCGTCGGCAACGCCCAGCGCCACCTCGGTGAGCGCGTCGCGCAGCTCGGCGCACCGTTCGGTCTCCGTCATGGCGTTTCCACCTCCCGCCTGCTCGTCAGCTCGTCGCGCAGGTGCCGCAGCCCCAGCCGGATGCGCGTCTTGGCGGTCCCCAGCGGCACGCCGGTCCGCTCGGCGATCTCGGCCCCGCTGAGCCCGAAGACCGCCGCGAGCACCACCGCCGTCGCCTGCTCCCGCGGCACCTGGGCGAGCGCGGCGTTCACCGTGGTGCCAGTCGCGACCCGGTCCGCGAGCAGGTCGGGATCGGCGACCTGCTCCACGGCGATCGTCTCCACCATGACCACCGGGTCTACGGGGATGTCGCGCCGCACGCGGAGCACGTCGATCGCGGCGTGCCGGGCGATCGCGAGGAGCCACGTCGTCGCGCGGCCGCGCCGCGGGTCGTAGGCGTCGGCGTGCCGCCACGCGCGCACGAACGTCTCCTGCGCCACCTCCTCCGCCACGGCCGGGATGCCGACCACGAAGAGCGCGAGCCCGTACACCCGCGCCTGGTGCCGGCGCACGAAGACGGCCGCCGCGTCCGGATCGTCCGCGGCCATCCCGGCGAGGAGCGCCTCGTCCGATGCCGTCATGTCCTTCCTTACGTGCTGAGCACGCCTCTTGGATCTCGCCTCGGCCGGATCTCGCCTCGGCCGGATCTCGCGCCGGCTGGTCTCGCTTCGGCCGGATCTCGCAGCGTTGCGAGAGATCCGTCCGGGCGCCCAGCCACGTAAGGACCTGTGACGGACGTCGACGAGGACGACCAGAACGAGGAGGAACCATGTCCAGACTACGAGGGACCAGGCTACGAGGTGCGAGACTCCTCGCCGGGGCGGCGCTGACCGTCCTGCTCGCGGCGGGTTGCGGTGGTGGCGGCGGAGGAGGCGGCGGCTACGGCGGTGGCGGTGATGACGGCGGCGACGCGGGGGCTGGCGGTATGACCCTCGAGATCACGTCGCCGACGGACGGCAGCACGGTCGAGGTGCCGTTCACCGTCGATCTGACCTCCAGCGAGGAGCTCGGCCCGACCGAGTCGGGCGCACACCACGTCCACGTGTTCTTCGACGGCGACGATGAGGAGTACATGGTGGTCGAGGGGGAGAGCGCTGAGGTCACCGACCTGCCCGAGGGCGAGCACGTGATCAACGCGTCGCTGCGCAACGCCGACCACTCGCCCGCCGGGGTGGAGACCGAGGTCACCGTGACCGTCGGGGCCGGTGGCGCGGGGAGCGACACGGGCGGCGACACCGACGATGGGTACTGATGGGTACTGAACCGGGTGACGTCCAGCCCGACGGCGCTCGGGCCGGCACGGTCGAGAGGAACCCGCGCCCGGCCCGCTGGCTCCACGCCGGCGTGTACGTGACCGTCATAGTGCTGCTGGCCACCGGGTGGTGGCTCCTGCTGGGGCACGAGGGCAGCCCGAGCGTCGTCGCGCGCGCCACGGGGGTGTCGGACGCCGACCTGCACACAGTCACCGGCTGGGTCCTCGCGGGGCTGACCGTGCTGGCCGTCGTCGCCGGCGCGCGGGGATGGCGCACCTTCTGGCGCGAGTCCGTCCGGTTCCACCGCGGCGACGGCGCGTGGTTCCGGCGCTGGCCGGCCGCGATCTTCACCGGACGGTTCGGGCGGCACGAGGGCCGGTTCGACCCGGGCCAGCGCATCGCGAACCTGGTGCTCGTCGCGACGCTGGTCGCCCTCGTCGTGTCGGGGGTGGGGCTGGTGCTGGTCAGCGGAGGCCCGGCGTTCGTCTGGTTCTCCCTGGTGCACAGGTGGTCGACCTACGTGGTGACCCCCGTCGTCGTCGGGCACGTGATCATCGCCTCCGGGATCCTGCCCGGGTACCGCGGGGTGTGGCGGGCGATGCACCTGGGCGGCAAGCTCCACGAGCGCGACGCCCACCGCGTCTGGCCGGCCTGGACCGAACGCGCCACAGGCCACGCCCACAACCCCCGCCACCGCCGCTGACCCGCCCGCCCCAACTCGTTGAGTGCTGGGTATTCGCCCTTCTGGCACACGAAAAGGGCGAATACCCAGCACTCACCGGGCCGGGGGAGGGTTACTCGACCAGCTTGCCCTCCGTCGAGACCTCCTGGGCCGCGATCAGGGTCGCGATCTCGGTCGGGACCTCCGGGATCTCCTCGCGGACGATGCCGGTCCTCGGGGACCAGACCAGGTTCACCTGGAGCGCCGGGTCCAGGTCCGGGTAGTCGCTCCGGTTGTGGCAGCCGCGGGTCTCGCGGCGCTCGCGGGCGGCCTCCAGGGTGGCGCGGGCCGCGATGAGGGACGCCTTGAGGTCGAAAGCGTGCGCGAGGTCCTGGAACCCGGCGATGTCCGGGTGGATGCCGATCTCCTTGGTGCGCGCCTCGATCTCGTCCAGCTCGCGCAGGCCCGTGACCAGGCCCTCCTCGTCCCGGACGACGCCCGCGTGCTCGGTCATCGTGTTGCGGATCGCCCGCTGCAGGGCCCGCACGTTCTCGTGCCCGTCGGCAGTGAGCAGGTCGGCCACCTCGGCGCGGGCGTAGGCCTCGGCGTCGTGCGAGCGGCGCTGCGCCTCCAGGCCGGCCGAGTAGGCCGCCGCGGCGCGGCCGACGATGCGGCCGAACACCAGCAGCTCGATCAGCGAGTTGCCGCCCAGGCGGTTGGCACCGTGCAGGCCGCTGGACGCCTCGCCGATCGCGTACAGGCCGTCGACCTCGGTGCTGTGGTCCTCGGGCCGCACCCACACGCCGCCCATGGAGTAGTGTGCGGTGGGGGCGATCTCGATGGGCTCGGCCGTGATGTCGAGCATCTGCAGCTCGAGCATCGTCTGGTAGACGCGCGGCAGGCGCGTCATGATCGTCTCGCGCGGCAGGTGCGAGACGTCGAGCCAGACGCCGCCCTTCGCGGTGCCGCGGCCCTCCTTGATCTCGGTGTACGCGGCGAGCGCCACGCGGTCGCGGGTCGAGAGCTCCATGCGCTCGGGGTCGTAGTTCTGCATGAACCGCTCGCCCAGGGCGTTGCGCAGGATGCCGCCCTCGCCGCGCGCCGCCTCGGAGATCAGCGTGCCCGCGGCGTTCTCGGGCTCCAGGATGCCCGACGGGTGGAACTGGACCAGCTCCGGGTCGCGCAGGCGCGCGCCGGCCTCGACGGCGAGGCGGAACGAGTCGCCGGTGTTCTCGTCGCGGCGGGACGACGTGCGCCGCCAGATGCGGTTGTGGCCGCCCGCGGCGAGGATCACGGCGTCGGCGTGGATCAGGTACGGCGTGCCGTCGGTGAGGTCGAACCCGTAGGCGCCGAACACCGCGCCGTCGTGGGTCAGGATCCGGGTGACGTAGACCGAGTCGAGGATCGGGATGTCGAGCTGCGTCGCCCGGTTCACGAGGGACCGCTGGATCTCCAGGCCGGTGTAGTCGCCGGCGAACGCGGTGCGGCGGTAGGTGTGCGCGCCGAAGAACCGCTGGGAGATGCGCCCGTCGTCCTCCCGGGCGAAGGCCATGCCGTACCGCTCGAGGTCGGCGATACCCTGCGCGGCACCCTGCGCGACGATCTCGGCCGTGTGCGGGTTGGCCAGGAAGTAGCTCTCCTTGATGGTGTCCGCGGCGTGCTGCTGCCAGCTGTCCTCCGCGTCCATGGTGCCGAGGGCGGCGTTGATCCCGCCGGCGGCGAGCGAGGTGTGGGCGTCCATGCGCGGCCGCTTGCCCAGGGCCAGTACGTCCACCCCCTGTTCGGCGAGCTCGATCGCGGCGCGCAGGCCGGACCCGCCCGTGCCGATGACGAGCGCTGTTGTGGAGATGCGTCGTTCGGTGGTGTTCATACTCAATCTGACAACGTGCGAGCGCGATTCGTGACGGGTCGCCGTTGTGAGCATTCTCATCAGGTGATATGGGTCATCGGCCTCGTTGTCAGTGGTGCTGAGTAGGGTCCGCCGCATGACCGATGAGCGAATGCTGCGCGACTACACCGGCCACATCCATGGCTCGACCCGGACCCCGTATTCCCCGACGCCTGTGATCGAGCTGGACGGTGTTCCCGTCACGGTCAGCGTCGACAGGAATGAAGCAGTGCTGTGGATCTGTGATCTCCGCGGGGGCGAGTGCGTCAGCCGACACCTGGACCTCGACGCTGCCGGCCCTGACGACGCCTGGTATGTCGAGAACGGCTACTGGGACGAGGAGGACGAGGACGACGAGTTCCCGCCGGACCGGGTCGAGGTGGACCCGTACAACATCGCCGAGCGTGCGACGGTGGCGCACCTCGACGGGCAGCCCGTCGTCGTGACGGGTGGCGCCCGGTACGACTTCTCCCTCGGGGACGACTCCGATACCAGCGGCGGGATCGTACGGGCGTGGGACCTACGTACAGGCGGGAGGGTCGGCAAGGTCATGATCGGGCACGTCCTGGCGGTCTGCTCGCTCACCACCGTGCCGTATGAGCGGGGCCTGCTCTCGATCAGCAGCTGTGAGACGGGCAAGCTGCTCGCGTGGGACGTGTCCAGCGGTGAACGGTTCGCGGAACTTCAAGGCAGCTACAACGGCGGAATGGGCGCTGCTTCCGTCGATGGCCGACCGATCGCTGTCACCGGAGGGCACGACGACTTCCTTCAGGTGTGGGACATTCTGACTGGTGAGCAGATCGGAGAGCCGCTGACCGGTATCGGCGCGGCGGCCAGAGCCTTCGCGATAACCAAGGTAGATGACCGAGCGGTTGTAGTGGCCGGCGGCGACGACACCATGCTGCATGTGTGGGACCTCGCGACTCAGGAGCCGTTCGGGTCGCCCCTGGCCGGTCACACCGATCGCATCGAGACACTGGGCACGGCGACCGTCGGCGGCCGATCCATCGCCGTGACCGGAAGCTATGACGGTGGCCTGGGCGATGGCACCACCCGCGTGTGGGACCTGGCCCGCGGCGAACAGATCGGGGACCCGATCGTCGGGCAGCATCTGCAGGTGGTCACCCAGGTCGCCGGGACCAGCGTGGCCGTTACCGCCGATGACAGCGGCGCCGTCCGGCTGTGGGACCTGGAGCGTGCCGTTCGGTAGCCCATGACGGGGCGTAGGACGTCGTCCGGTATCCGGCGGGACGTAGGCTCGGCCCATGTCGAGGTGGCGATGGCGTGGCCGGACGGCGGAAGCGGGCCTGGCGCTCGGCGTCGGCCTGGTCGCCGTTCTGGGCCTGGTGGTGCAGTCGGGCGGGATCGACACCGACGCCGAACGGGCGGCGCTGCTGCTCGTCCTGATCTCCTCCGCCGCGCTGTACCTGCGCCACCGCTACCCGGTGTCCGTCGGAGTGGTGGCGCTGGTCGCCGTCAGCGGGTACGGGGCGCTGCTGCAGCAACCCGGCCCGATCATGCTGGTGTTCGTCGTGGCGCTCTACACGGTGGTCGACGAGGGGTACCTTGCGGTTGCAATCGGGCTCGGGCTCGCCTCGGTGGTCACCTTCGCGATTGCTGACGGCTACGACCGCGAGACCTCCAACGGCGCGACGCTGCTGCACGCCGGCTGGCTCGTCGCGGTCATCGTCGGCGTGACCCGCAACCGGCGGGCATATCTCGCCGAGGCACAGGCCCGGGTGCTCGCCGCCGAGCAGCGGGCGGAGGAGGAGGCCTGGCGCCGGGCCACCGAGGAGCGGCTGCGCATCGCCCGCGAGGTGCACGACGTGCTCGGTCACCACCTCTCGCTGATCAACGTCCAGGCCAGCGCCGCGCTGCACCGTCCGGACCCGGCTCGGTCGGAGCAGGCGCTCACCGCCATCAAGCAGGCGAGCAAGGAGACGCTGCGGGAGCTGCGCACGACGCTGGGCGTGCTGCGGCAGGACGGCGAGGCGCCGACCGCGCCGCTGCCCGGCCTGGACCGACTCCCCGACTTGGTCACGACGGCCGGGGCCGCGGGGCTGGAGGTCCGCACGGAGCTCACCGAGGCCCGGCCGCTCCCGCCGGAGGTCGACCTGGCCGCGTACCGGATAGTCCAGGAGGCGCTCACCAACGTGACCCGGCACGCCGGGGCGGCCGTCGCGGTGGTCCGGGTCCGGTCCGAGGGCGATGACGTGCTGGTGGAGGTCGAGGACGACGGCACCGGTACGCTGGGCCCGCGCGGGAACGGGATCCTCGGCATGGACGAACGGGCGCGGGCGCTGGGCGGCTCGCTCACTACGGGCCCGCGGCCCGACGGCGGCTTTCGGGTGCTGGCACGCCTGCCGGTGGGGGCCGGCACCGTCTCGCATTCTGTCCTGGGCGCCGCCTCGGACCGTGCCGCGCGGCCGGCCTCGGGCCCCGTCTCGGACACCGCTTCGAGTGCTGCCGGGCGCCCCGCGTCGCCGGGAGGCCCAGCGTGATCCGGGTGCTGCTCGCCGACGACCAGGCCCTGGTGCGCGCCGGGTTCTGGTCGATCCTGGACGGCGAGGTCGGCATCGAGGTGATTGGCGAGGCGGCCGACGGCGGCGAGGCGACCCGGCTCGCCCGGCAGCTGCGCCCCGACGTCGTCCTCATGGACATCCGGATGCCCGGCGTGGACGGCCTGGTCGCCACCCGGGAGATCGCCGCGAGCACCGATGCCCGCGTGATCATCCTGACCACGTTCGACCTCGACGAGTACGTCTACGGCGCGCTGCGCGACGGTGCGAGCGGCTTCCTGGTCAAGGACAGCGAGCCGGCGGAGCTGATCCACGCCTTGCGGGTGGTGGCCCGCGGCGACGCACTGATCGCGCCAGCGATCACCCGGCGGCTGATCGCCGAGTTCGCGGCCCGGGCCCGCCACCCGGACCCCGGCCCACGGCTGAGCGGGCTCACCGACCGGGAACGCGAGGTGATGGCCCTGGTCGCGGCGGGCCTGTCGAACACCGAGATCGCGGCGCGGCTGGTACTGAGCCCGGCCACCGCGAAGACGCACGTCAGCCGCATCATGACCAAGGCTCAGGTCCGGGACCGGTCCCAGCTGGTGATCCTCGCCTACGAGTCCGGGCTGACCGTCCCCGGCTGGCTCGCAGGCTCCTGATCGGGACGCGCGGTCAGGGCAGCTACCTCTGCTCTGACAGCCGGGCTTCGCGCGGGCGCCGGCGCCCCGCTCAGCTCGTGCGGCGGGAGCGGGCCAGCGCAAGCCCGCCGACGGCGATGCCGGCCAGCCCGAGCGCGATGGCGACGACGCCCCCGGCCAGCCCGCCGCCGGTGCCGAGCTGCCCGCCGGAGGTGGCCACGACCAGCACACCGATGACGGCGCCGAGCATCCCCGCGGCCAGGGCCAGCGCGGCCCCGAGCTGCCCGGCGTCCGTGCCGATCCGGCTGGCAGGGCGGGCCAGCGCAAGCCCGCCGACGGCGATGCCGATCAGCGCGAGCGCGATGGCCACGAAGCCCCAGAGACGCCCGGAGGTCAGGGCGTAGGAGCTCACGGCCTGCTGGGCCGCGACCTGCGCGGCTGCTGGGACTGCGGCGGTGGCAAGGAGGTGCTGGACGGACATGGTGGATCCCTTCGCTCGCGTGACGGGTACAGGTCGCACCATAGGCACCGGCGTGGTCGCCGGTCGTCCCGCTGGGGTTGCGACAGGGGCACCCACGTCAGTCGTACGAGCGCGGGGCGGAGTACCACCGGGGTTGCGTCCGGCCCGGGTCAGTCCCCCGGCAGGTCCTCCCGCAGGAACAGCTCGATGACGGGGATCGCGACGTCGGGCCGCCGGACCGGCAGCCACAGGGTCAGGGTGTTGTCGCCGGTGCCGGCTGCGCTGGTCATGTGCGACTCGGCGTCCGACGGCAGCACCTCCATCGGGATCTCCGACGCGTCGTGCAGGAGCTGGGCGTACTCCACCCGTCCGGCGAGCCCCGGCAGGTGCACCGCCTCGAACGGCCAGGCGAACAGGTGCAGGTACAGGCGGTTCCCGCGCTGGGTGTAGCGGCAGTCGGGCGGCGGGGTGTACGCGGCGGGTCCGGCGCCGTGGATCGCCCGGCCGTGGCGCGACATCCACTGCCCGATGGCGCGCAGCGTGTCCACGGCCACCGGGTCCAGCTCGCCCCGAGCGGTCGGCCCGACGTTGAGCAGGAGGTTGCCGTCCTTGGCGACCGTGTCGACGAGCATCCGCAGCAGCAGGTCCGGCGACTTGGCAGTGGCGTTGTCGCGGTCGTACCCCCAGCTGCCGTTGATCGTCTGGCATGCCTCCCACAGCGCCGGGGCGCCGTCGACGGTCGGCGGCTCCTCCGGCTGGTACTGCTCGGGCGTGACGTAGTCGCCCGGGATGCCGAGCCGGTCGTTGACCAGGATGCCCGGCTGCAGCCTCCGGACGGTCGCGAGCAGCTCCTCGCTGCCCCAGTCCCGCGCGCCCTTGCCGCCCCAGACCAGCGTGCCCTCGTGTACGTGCTCGGGGTAGGAGAAGTCGAAGAACAGCTGCTCGACCGGGCCGTACCCGGTCAGCAGCTCGGCGACCTGGGCGTGCAGGTACTGGCGGTACTCGGCCATGTCGCGCACCTCCGCCCGCGCGGCGTCGTCGTCGCGCAGGGGATGCAGGCCGTCGATCGGGAACTGCGGGTGGTGCCAGTCGATGAGCGAGTGGTACATGCCGACGCCGAGGCCGCGCGCACGGAAGGACTCGGCGATCGGGCCGATCAGGTCGCGCCGCCACGGCGTCGAGGCGACGGAGAAGTCGGTGTGCTCCGTGTCCCACAGGCAGAAGCCCTCGTGGTGCTTCGTGGTCACCACCACGTACTTCATGCCGGCTGCCGCGGCGAGGTCGGCCCACTCCACGGGGTCGAACAGGTCCGGCTCGAAGTGCGCCAGGTACCGCTCGTACTCGGCGTCGGGCGTCCGTTCGCGGTGCCGCATCCACTCGTTGCGGGCCGCTGCCGAGTACAGGCCCCAGTGGATGAACATCCCGAAGCGGCGCTCGCGCATCCGCCGGACGGCCTCGGCGCGCAGTGGATCCTCGCGCAGTAGTTCCTCGCGCAGCAAGTCCTCGCGCAGTGGGTCCTCGCTGGGGGCGCCGTCGTGCGTCGAGGTGGTCATCTGATTGCGCCCTTCGCGATGTCGCCGATGAACTGCCGTGCGCCGAACAGGAAGACCACCAGGAGGGGCACGGTCGCCAGCAGCGCGCCGGCCATGATCATCCCGTAGTCCTGGCCGAACGCCGACTGGAGCTGTGCCAGCGCCACCTGGAGCGTGATCCGGTGCGGATCCGTCAGGATCGTCAGGGGCCACAGGTAGTCGTTCCACGTCGAGATGAAGGTGAACAGCCCGAGGAAGCCCAGCCCCGGGCGGATGAGCGGCAGGCACACGGTCACGTACTGGCGCATGAACCCTCCGCCGTCGAGCACGCACGCGTCCATCAGCTCGTCGGGTACGGCGGACTTGATGTACTGGCGCAGCCAGAAGATCCCGAACGCGTTGGCCGCCGCGGGGACGATGAGCGCCTGCAGGTGCCCGACCCAGCCGAGGTTCACCATCGTGATGAACTGCGGGACGATCGCGAGCTGCATCGGCAGCATGAACGTCACGAGGACTGCCGTGAACAGCGCGTCGCGGCCGGGGAACTCGAACTTCGCGAAGGCGAACGCCGCCAGCGAGTCGAAGAAGAGCACCAGGAAGGTCACTGCGAGCGAGACGAACAGGGTGTTGGCCAGCGGAGCCACGAAGTCGATCTTGTCGAAGACCGCTTCGATGTTCTCGAACAGGTGGCTGCCGGGCAGGAGCTTGGGCGGCGACTTGTAGATGTCGCTCGTCGTGTTGCTCGCGATGACCACGAGCCAGTAGAGGGGAAAGACCGACAGGAGCGCGCCGGACGTGAGCATCAGGTACAGCCCGAGTCGGCGGCGTCGGCGGTTCCCGGCGGACGGCGCGGGGCGCGGGGCCCGGCGCGGTGTCTGGGGTCGTGGCGAGGCGAGGATGCTCATCAGCGCGTGGGGTCCTCTCTCTTCACGCTGTAGCGCCAGCTGATGATCACGAAGACGAGAACGATGAGGAAGATCCCCCACGCGATCGAGGCGCCGTAGCCGAACTTGTTGTGGCTGAATGCCTGTTGGTAGAAGTACAGGACCATCGTGAGGCCGCCCTGCCCGGTGCCTCCGCTGTTCGGGTTGGTCGTGCTGGGGCCGCCGGTGAGCACCTGTGCCTCGGTGAAGCTCTGCAGCCCCGTGATGGTCGAGACGATGAGGACGAAGATCATCGTCGGCCGCAGCAGGGGGAGCGTGATGGAGAAGAAGCTCCGCACCGGGCCGGCGCCGTCGACCCTGGCCGCCTCGTAGATCTCGCTGTCGATGGACTGCATGCCCGCGAGGAAGATGATCGCGTTGTACCCGGTCCACTGGTACGTGATGAGGATCGAGATGGTGAGCTGGATGCCGAACGGTGAGGACAACCACTTGACGTCCGCGAGGCCCACTGCGTTGAGGAGCGCGTTCGCGAGCCCGAACGACTCGCCGAAGATCGCCCCGAAGAGGATCGCCATCGCCACCACCGACGTGATGTTCGGTACGAAGTACGCGATCCGCAGCGTCGTGCTGTAGCGCACGGCGTTGTTGAGCATGGCGGCGACGACGAGCGCGATGATCATCATCGGGATCGTCGAGAGCGCGAAGATGACGAAGGTGTTGCGGACCGAGAGCAAGAACGTCTCGTCGGAGACGAGCTGCACGTAGTTGTCGAGACCGACCCACTCGGGAGCGCCGAGCCCGTTCCACTTCTGGAACGACAGGACGAGCGAGTACGCCGTCGGATACAGGCCGAAGCACAGGAACAGGATGAAGAACGGCGCGATCGCGGCGTACGCGGGCCAGGCGCGCAGGGCGCGACGCCAGCGGGGGCGCGCCGAGCTGCGCGCCTCCGCCGGCACCGTAGAGGCTGTGAGTGTCACGCGGACTCCAGAGCCTCCTTGGCCGCCGCTACCGCGTCGGCCCAGGCCTGCTCAGGGTCCTTGCCCGTCTGCACGTTCCCCAGCTCCGTGTAGTAGGGGGCGGCGACCTGGTTGTCGAGCGGGCTGTTGTAGACGGTCGGCATGTTCTCCGAGGCCTCGACGAACACGGACACGGTGTCCTGGCCGCCGAAGAAGTCGTCGCCGTCGTGCAGGCCGGGCTCGTCCAGGGCCGTGATGCGGGCCGGGAAGTTGCCGGTCTCGGTGTACATGACTGCCTCGTTCTCGGGGCTCAGGAGCTCCTTGATGACCTTGAGCGCCGCCTCCTTGTCCTCGGTCGCGGCCGGGATCGTCAGGAACGAGCCACCGATGTTCGCGGGTCCCCCGGGCATCTGCGTGACCCGCCACTTGCCGGCGGTGTCGGCGGCGTTGTTCTTGATGTCGCCTGCGTACCAGGCCGCGCCGCTCAGGGTCGGCAGGACGCCGGCGTTGACGGCGGACGCCCAGTCGGGGCTGCCGTCCTCGATCCCGGCCACCAGGCCGCGGTCCCACGCCTCGATGGAGAGGTCCCAGGCGTTGCGCACGGCGTCGCTCTCGCCGAGGAAGTCGCCGTCGGGGCTCACGAACTTGGTCTCGCTCTGGCCCATGATCTTGCCGAAGAGGCCGCCGGCCGAGACCTCGAGGTGCGCCTCCGGGTCGGCCTTCTGGAGCTCCTCGCCGAAGGCGAAGTAGTCCTCGTAGGTCGCGGTGGCCGCCCCGACCTCGTCCGGGTCGGTCGGCAGGTCTGCGTTCTTCAGGATGTCCTCGCGGTAGAACAGGCCGGCCGGGCCGATGTCGATCGGCAGGCCGAGCAGCTTTCCGTCCTCGGTAGTGGCCTCGGCGAGCTTCCACTCCGGGAAGTCGCCGACGACGTCGTCGATGTCGAGCGTGTTCAGGTCGGTGAACAGGTCCGGCTCCTGGAGGAAGAAGGGCATGTCCTCGCCCTTGACGCCGGTGATGTCGGGGATGTCCGCGCCGGCGGTGAAGCCGGTGAGCAGCTTCTGCTTGAAGTCGTCGCCGATGACGGACGTCTCGAGGCCGGGGTTGTCGGCCGTGACAGTCTCGACGACGGTGTCGCTGAGGCCACCCGGCCAGATCCACATCGTCAGGGATCCGTCGGAGTCGGCCTCTCCGCCCGGGTCGCTCGTGCATGCCGTCAGGCCGAGGGACAGGGCCGCGATCGCCGCGAACGCGGCGACGAGGGGACGGCCCCGTGAGGTGTTGAGTCGCATTTCGATTCTTCTCCATGTTCGGTCGAGCTGTTCGGTCGAGCTGTTCGGTCGAGCTGTGGGTGGAGCTGTTCGGTGGAGGTCGGAGGAGCGGGGCGGCGACGCCGTTCAGGGGCCGGCGTCACGGACGAAGGCGAACCGCGCCGGGTCGGCGGCGGCGGGGTGCTCGTCGAGCCAGCGGACGAGGCCGGCCCGGGTGGGGGCGGTCGCGGCGCCGCCCGGACGGGAGACCGTGATCGCCGCGGCGAGCGCCGCGAAGTCGACGCGCTCGCGCAGCGTCCAGTCCGTGAGCGACGCCACCGCCAGCGCGCCGACGAACACGTCGCCCGCGCCCGTGACGTCGACGGCGTCGACCGGGACCGCCTCGATGTGGACCCGTTCGCCGGACTCGGCGTCCAGGGCGAGGACGCCGCGGGCGCCGACGGTGACCACGCTGAGCGGCACGTGCGCGGCCAGTGCCTCCAGGGCCCGCTCGGGGCTCTCGGTCCGTGTGAACGCCATGGCCTCGGCGTCGTTCGGGACGAAGGCGTAGCAGCCGTCGAGCCCGTCGAGGACCGTGGTGTCCCAGGCGCCGCTGGCGTCCCAGCCCAGGTCGGCGAACACTCGTGTGCCGCGGTCGACGAGCGGGCGGACGACGTCGTGCGTCGTGTTGTCGACGTGGACGACGGCGACGCGGGGGCGGACGTCCGGATCCAGGATCTCGGCGAGACCCCGCGGCGCGGGTGTGCCGCCGGTGACGAGGGCGCGGTCGCCGTCGAAACCCAGGGAGGCCGTGACCGGCAGGGTCCATCCGGCCGCGGTGCGGAGCCCGGAGACGTCGATGCCTTCGCGCTCGAGATGGTCCGCGCACAACGCGCTGAGCGGGTCGTCACCCACGACGGCGCTGATCGCCGTCGACGCCCCGAGCCGTGCGGAGACGACTGCCATGTTGGCGATCCCGCCCGGTCCCCAGCCGAAGTCGGCGGTCCACGTCTCCTCACCGGGGCGCGGGCTTCCGTCCAGGCCGGCGAAGACGACGTCGAGGAAGAGCTGGCCCACCACGAGGGTGTCCACCTGAGTGCTCCTCGGGGAACGTGCCTCCGGTCGGAGGCTCGCCCGAGCGGATCCCAAGGGCGCGTCCTGCGCGCCGCGTTCGGTAGCCATGGTCCTCCTCGGTGAGGCAAGGGAGTCCGTAAGGATTAGCATGCGCCTGCGCGAGATTGCACGCTTTTGATTGTTACGATTGAGTAAATGAGCGAAATTGAGCGGGCGTGGTAGCGTGCTTCGCGTGAGAGATCTGCGTGAGCGCGTCATCCTGGATCACCTGCGACAGACGGGTGCGGCGACGGTGAGCGAGCTCGCCTCCGTGACGGGGTCGAGCGTGGCGACCATCCGCCGTGACCTGCAGCAGCTCGACCGGGCGGGAACGATCCGGCGCGCCCACGGCGGCGCCGTCCTCGCCGAGGAGGACGCCCCGTTCGCGAGCGTCGAGCCGGTCAACCGCGAGGCGAAACGACGCATCGCCGCGCGCGCGGCCGACCTGATCGAGGACGGCGAGTCGGTTGTCCTCGACATCGGGACGACGACGTTGCAGCTCGCCCGGATGCTGCACGGCCGGCACGTCACCGTCATCACCGCGAGCCTCGCGATCTACGAGGCGCTGCGGGACAGCCGCACCGTCCACCTCGTGATGCTGCCGGGGGACTACGACCCGGTGTACCAGTCGGTCTCGGGCCCGCTGACGACCGAGTGCCTGCGGATGATCCGTGCGGACCACGCCTTCCTGGGCGTCAGCGGGGTCTCGGACACGGGCGACCTGCGCGACACCACCATGGCCCAGGTGCCGATCAAGCAGGCGATCGCCGAGGTCTCGGGCGAGATCACCGTGCTCGCCGACCACAGCAAGTTCCCCGGCACCGGCCTCGGCCGGGTCAAGCTCGCGCCCAACGTCGCCCGGTTCATCACTGACGCGGACGTGCCCGAGCAGGTCTCGAGCGCCCTCGCCGCTCAGCAGGTGGAGGTGGTCGTCGCATGAGACTGACCATCATCGGCGGCGGCGGGTTCCGCACACCGCTCGTCCACGCCGCGCTGCTGCGCGACCGCGAGCCCGGGCGGGTGACGTCCGTGGCGCTGGTCGACACCGACGAGGCCCGACTGCGGACGATGACCCGCATCCTGGCCACCCAGGCCCAGGGTGTGCCCGACGCCCCGACCGTGACCACCCACACGGACCTGGCCGAGGGCCTGCGGGGGGCCGACTTCGTGTTCTCCGCCATCCGCGTGGGGGGCTTCGAGGGCCGGGCGCACGACGAGCTCATCGGCCTGGCGCACGGTGTGATCGGGCAGGAGACGGTGGGCTTCGGCGGTATCTCCTACGCCCTGCGCACGCTGCCGACGGTCATGCGCCTCGCCGAGCTCGTCAAACGGGTGGCGCCCGACGCCTGGGTCATCAACTTCACCAACCCCGCAGGCCTGGTCACCGAGGCCATGGCACAGGTGCTCGGGAACAGGGTCATCGGCATCTGCGACTCGCCGATCGGGCTGGCCCGCCGCGCGCTGTCCGCGCTGGGACTGCCTGCCGGCCCGAACGTCGAGGTCGACTACGCCGGGCTCAACCATCTGGGCTGGGTGACCAGCCTCCGGGTCGACGGCGTCGACCGCCTGCCCGAGCTGCTCGCCCGGCCGCGGCAGATCGAGGCGTTCGAGGAGGGCCGGCTCTTCGGCGCCGACTGGATCCAGACCCTTGGCGTGCTGCCGAACGAGTACCTGCACTACTACTCCTACCGCCGCGAGGTGCTCCACTCCGACCAGCTCGCCTCCCACACGCGGGCCAAGTACCTCCTCGAGCAGCAGACCGCCTTCTGGTCCGACGCCCACGGCGCGCCGGACCCGCTCGCCGTCTGGGAGGCCGCGCGGCTCGACCGCGAGGCCACGTACATGGCGACCAGCCGTGACTCCGTCGGCATGGGGGAGCGCAACGCGGACGACCTGGTCTCCGGGGGCTACGAGAACGTGGCGCTCGCGCTGATGCGCGGGATCGCGTACGACGAGCACTCGCGCCTCATCCTCAACGTCCCCAACGCCGGCACGATCCCCTGGCTGGACGACACCGCCGTCGTCGAGGTGCCGTGCATCGTCGACGCCGCCGGCGCGCACCCGATCCCCGGCGCCCAGGTGCCGGACTTCGGCCGCGGGCTGGTGACGACGGTCAAGTACGTCGAGCGCGAGACGATCGAGGCCGGGATCGGCGGCTCACGCGCGGCGGCGCTGCGCGCTCTGGCCCACCACCCGCTCGTCGACTCGGTCCGGGTGGCGGACGCCCTGCTCGACAGCGCCCGGGCGACGTTCCCCGAGCTCGCCTACCTCGACTGACCCCTCGACTGACCCTCGACTGACCCTCGACTGATTCTTCGACCGACCCGGAGGCGGACGCCGTGCACCAGAACCAGAAGCTCGTCGAGGAGCGCATCCACCGCGTGCTCACCGAGCGGATCACCCCGGCGTGCTACTCGGCCCGGACGCCCGTCACCCTCTCCGCCTGGGAGGTGCCCGACGAGCCGGTGCCGGTCGGCGAGGCGCTGAACGCGACCTACACGGACTTCGCCGTCGGCCGCCCGTGGGGGCGACCCTGGTCGACCTGGTGGTTCCAGGTCACCGGGACCGTGCCCGCCGAGTGGGCGGGACGCACCGTCGAGCTGGTCGTCGACCCCGGGTTCCAGGGCGACTGGCCGGGCAACCAGGCCGAGGGCCTGGTCTTCACGCCCGACGGCGTCCCGGTCAAGGGCATCCACCCGCGGAACATGTACGTCCCGATCGCGGACGTCGCCGCGGGCGGCGAGCGCGTGCACTTCTTCATGGAGGCCGCCGCCAACCCGGACATCCTCAAGAACGACTTCGTGCCGACGGCCTACGGGGAGAAGTCGACGGCCCCGGCGGACCCCGCCTACACCTTCGCCACCGCCGAGCTCGCGGTGTTCGAGCCCGAGGTGTGGGCGCTGCGCTTCGACGTCGAGGTGCTCTACCAGCTGCTCAAGGAGCTGCCGGAGACCGAGCCGCGCAGGCACGAGGTGCTGCGCGCCCTCGAACGGGCGCTCGACGTGCTGCTGCTCGACGACATCGCCGGCACGGCCACCGCGGCCCGGGCCCTGCTCGCCGATGTGCTCGCGCGGCCCGCGAACGCGTCCGCCCACGTGCTCGGCGCCGTCGGGCACGCGCACATCGACACCGCGTGGCTGTGGCCGATCCGCGAGACCAAGCGCAAGGTCGGCCGGACGTTCGCCAACGTGCTCGCGCTGGCCGAGCGGTACCCGGACTTCCGGTTCGCTGCCTCGTCCGCGCAGCAGTACGCCTGGATCAAGGAGCGGTACCCGGACACCTGGCGGGGGATCAAGGCCGCCGTCGACCGCGGCCAGTGGTTCGTCGTCGGCTCGCAGTGGATCGAGCCCGACGGCAACCTCCCGGGCGGCGAGGCAATGGTCCGTCAGCTGACGCAGGGCCTGCGCTTCTTCGAGCGCGAGCTCGGCGTCACCACCAAGGGCATCTGGATGCCCGACTCCTTCGGCTACACCGCCGCCTTCCCCCAGGTCGCGAGGCTGGCGGGCGTCGAGTGGTTCCTCACGCAGAAGATCTCCTGGAACCAGACGAACACGTTCCCGCACCACACCTTCTGGTGGGAGGGGATCGACGGCAGCCGCGTCTTCACCCACTTCCCGCCCGCCGACACGTACAACTCGACGCTCGAGGGCGAGGAGCTCCACCACGCGGTCCGCGAGTTCCGCGAGAAGGGCAGGGCGACGACGTCGCTCGTGCCGTTCGGCTACGGCGACGGCGGCGGCGGGCCGATCCGCGAGATGATGGAGCGGCAGCGCCGCGTCGCGAACCTCGAGGGCTCGCCGCGGGTGCGGATCGAGAGCCCGGACGAGTTCTTCGCCCGCGCCAGGGCCGAGTACCCGGACGCGCCCGTATGGGTCGGGGAGCTCTACCTCGAGCTGCACCGCGGCACGTTCACGTCCCACGCCCGGGAGAAGCGCGGCAACCGCCTCGTCGAGCACCGGCTGCGCGAGGCCGAGCTCTGGTGGACGGCGGCGGCGTTGCGGGGCGCCGACTACCCGTACGACGCGTTCGACCGCCTGTGGCAGACCACCCTCGTGCAGCAGTTCCACGACATCCTGCCGGGCTCGTCGATCGCCTGGGTGCACCGGGAGAACGAGGAGGAGTACGGCCAGAGCCTCGCTCGGCTCGACGAGCTGCTCGGGCACGCGCTCAAGCACCTCGAGGCGGACGGCGCGGTCGTCAACGCGGCCGACCACTCCCGCGTCGAGCTCGTGCTCGACGAGCACGGGGACCCCGCCGGCCTGGTGAGCGTGCCGGGCCACGGTCTCGCCTCCTTCGAGCCGCTCGATCCCGCGCACCCCGTGACGGCCGAGCGCGACGGCGAGCACATCGTCCTGCGCAACGACCTGGTGCGGGTGCGCATCGACGCGCGAGGTCTCGTGACGTCGATCGTGGACCGGCGCGCCGATCGCGAGCTCGTGCCCGCCGGCCGCGCGGCCAACCTGCTCCAGCTCCACCAGGACCTGCCGAACGCGTGGGACGCCTGGGACATCGACGCGCACTACCGGCACACCGTCCGCGACCTCGTCGAGGTCGAGTCCATCGAGCTCGTCGAGGACGGTCCCCTGCGCGCGCGGGTCGAGGTCGTGCGCACCTTCGGCGCGTCCCGCGTGACCCAGCGGGTCTCCCTGCAGGCCGACGACGCCCGCGTGCACCTCGAGGCGGAGCTGGACTGGCACGAGGGCGAGAAGCTGCTCAAGGCGTCGCTGCCCTTCGTCGTGCACGCGCAGCACCACTCGGCGGAGATCCAGTTCGGGCACCTGCGCCGTCCGACGCACACGAACACGTCCTGGGAGGACGCCCGGTTCGAGGTCGTGGCGCACCGGTGGGTGCACGTCGAGGAGCCGGGCTACGGCATCGGCGTCGTCAACGCCGGGACGTACGGCCACGACATCACCCGGCGGGTCGGCGACGACGGCCAGGTCGAGACCGAGGTCCGCCTGAGCCTCGTGCGGGCCGCGAGGTCGCCCGACCCGCACCAGGACCAGGGGCACCACCTGTTCGCCTACGCGGTGGTGCCGGGCGCGTCGGTCGCTGACGCGGTGGCGGCGGGCTACGAGATGAACCTGCCGCTGCGCCTCGCGGCCGGCACGGCCGCGCCCTCCACCGCGCAACACATCGCACGATCGGCCGGGCCGTGGAGCGTCGTGTCGAGCTCGGACCCCGGCGTGCGGATCGAGGCGGTCAAGCTCGCCGACGACCGCTCGGGCGACGTCGTCGTGCGCGTCTACGAGGCGCTCGGACGGCGCGCCACGGCGACGCTGTCGGCGGGGTTCGACGTCGCGGGCGTCGCCGAGGTCAGCCTCACCGAGGAGCCGCTATCGGGGAGCATGCCCCGCGCGCGGTCGCTCGACGTCGTCGGCCGCTCGATCACCCTGGGCCTGCGCCCCTTCCAGATCGTGACGCTGCGGATCACCCGAGGCGTCCGGAACTCCTGACGAGGCCCGGGTTGGTTGTGGGCTTGATCGTTGCGACTTTGTGCCCGTTTCAGGCGCAAAGATCACGCCCACGACCAACCGGGGTCAGCAGTGGATGGCGGCCAGCTCCGTGAACACCGCGCGGTTCAGGTGGAACGCGTGGTGCGTCTCCGCGAGGGCGGCGGTCACCTCGTCCTCGGTCAGGTCGAGCTGGTCGAGCTCGTTGCGGTACGCGTCCTTGAACACCTTGACCTTCGGGATGTCGGGGAACGTGTAGAAGGCCAGCCCTTCGTCGTCCAGGTCGTAGTGCTGCTTCATCATGCGCTTCACGATCTGGCCGCCCGACAGATCGCCCAGGTACCGCGTGTACGAGTGCGCGGCGTAGTGCGGCAGGCTGCCGCCGATCTCGCGCACGCGGTCCGCGTACTCCCGCGTCGCGGGCAGGATCCGGATCTCCTCGCGCCACGACTGCCCGTACAGGAAGGCCAGGTCCCGCTCGATGGCCGGGACCCGCGTGAGCTCCTCGAAGACGAGGCCGACGCCGCGCTGGTCGGCGTGCAGTGCGGCGCTCGCCTCCTCCAGCGCCTCGTAGACCACGAGGAGCTGGGCCGACAGGTCGGCGTACGCGGCCCGGTTCAGCGCGCCGGCCATGAGCTCCTCGATGAACCGCTCGGAGTTGGCGGCGTCGTGCTCGGCGCGTGTGCTCTGACGCAGCAGGGCGGACAGGGGGACGGGGACTTCGTGCTCGACGGGCAGGCTCACGGGGTCTCCTCCGGCGCGGTGCTGACGTGCTGACAAAGTGTCAGCACGTTGCCGATCATAGCAGCGAGAGTAAGGGCAGCCTAACTTCCGATGGGGGTGTGCGGGTAGCCCGTGGCGCCGGGCCTTTTGCCATCCGTGACGAAATCGGCAAGTCACAAAGGGGGCAATTCCGGAACCGGCCCGAAACGACACTCAAGAGCGGGTGAAACACCGCGCTGTTTGACTCCAGCACGTCGCCGATCAGGGAGTGGGCAGCTTGGGAGCGTTGCTGCAGGTCAGAGGAATAAAGACCGAGTTCAGGTCCGACTCGGGCGCCGTCGTCGTGGTCGACGAGGTGAGCTTCGACCTCGACCGCGGCGAGACCATCTGCCTCGTCGGTGAGTCCGGCAGCGGGAAGTCCGTCACGGCGCTGTCGATCATGGGGCTCCTGCCCCGCAACGGCCGCGTGGCGGACGGCGAGATCGTCTTCGAGGACCGGAACCTGCTCGATCTGTCCGAGGAGGAGATGCGCGAGAACCGCGGCAACTCGCTCGCCATGATCTTCCAGGAGCCGATGACGTCGCTGAACCCGGTGCTGACCATCGGCGACCAGCTGACCGAGGGCATGCTGCTGCACCTCGGGATCTCCCGCCGGGAGGCCGCGGAGCGCGCCGTCGAGCTCCTGGAGCTGGTGGGCGTGCCTCGCGCCGGGCAGATCGTGAAGGACTACCCGCACCGGTTGTCGGGCGGCATGCGCCAGCGCGTCATGATCGCCATGGCGCTCAGCTGCTCGCCCGTCCTCCTGGTGGCCGACGAGCCCACCACCGCCCTGGACGTGACGATCCAGGCCCAGATCCTGACCCTCATGAAGAAGCTCGCCGAGGCCTCGCGGACCGCGACGATCCTCATCACGCACGACCTCGGCGTCGTCGCCGAGATGGCCGACAAGGTGGCGGTGATGTACGCGGGCCAGGTGGTCGAGGAGGCCGACGTCTTCGAGCTGTTCGACCACCCCAGGCACCCGTACACCGTCGGCCTGATGAAGTCGATCCCGCACCTCGGCGCCGACGACGACGCCCGCCTCGAATCGATCCCGGGCTCCGTGCCCTCGCCGTCGAACATGCCGGACGGCTGCCGCTTCCAGGACCGCTGCCCGTCGGTCATGGACCGGTGCCGTGCGGAGCGGCCCGACCTGCTGGAGACGAGCACGAAGCGCAAGCACCTCGTCCGGTGCTTCCTCTACGAGGGCGAGCACGCCGCCGTCCGCGGCACGACGGCGGGGGTGGCCTCGTGAGCGTGATCGAGGCGACCACCCGCAAGGCGCGTGCGCGCGCCGGGGTGCCCGACGGCGAGCCGCTGCTGAGTGTGCAGGACCTCAAGCTCCACTACCCGATCCGGGGCGGGATCGTCTCTCGGCAGACCGGCGCCGTGCGCGCCGTCGACGGGGTCAGCTTCGAGGTGTTCCCCGGCGAGACCCTCGGCATCGTGGGGGAGTCCGGCTGCGGCAAGTCGACCACGGGCCGGGCGATCATCCGGCTGGAGAACCCGACCGCGGGCGCGGTGGTCTTCGGCGGGCGGGACCTGGCGGGCCTGAACACCCGCGAGCTGCGGCGCGTGCGCCTGAACCTGCAGATGGTGTTCCAGGACCCGTACTCCTCGCTCAACCCGCAGAAGCGGATCGGGGACCTCCTCGCCGAGCCGCTCGTCGCCCACGGCCGCGCATCGCGCAAGGAGGCGGGCGAGCGCGTCACGGAGATGCTCGACCGGGTGGGCCTGTCGGCCCAGTTCAAGGGCCGGTACCCGCACGAGCTCTCCGGCGGGCAGCGGCAGCGCGTCGGCATCGCCCGGGCGCTCATGCTCGACCCGACCCTGCTGGTCCTCGACGAACCGGTCTCCGCGCTCGACGTCTCCATCCAGGCCCAGGTGCTCAACCTCCTGCGGGACCTGCAGGCGGAGCTCGGTCTCACCTACATCTTCATCTCCCACGGCCTCGGCGCCGTGCGCTACATCAGCGACCGGATAGTCGTCATGTACCTGGGCAAGGTCATGGAGGTCGCGACGACGGCGGAGCTGTTCGCGAACCCGCGCCACCCGTACACGGAGATCCTGCTGGACGCCTACCCGGCACCCAACCCGCACCTGCGGGACAAGGAACGGACAGTCGTCGAGGGCGACGTGCCGAACGCGGCCAAGCCGCCCTCGGGCTGCGTCTTCCACACCCGGTGCCCGTTCGCGCAGGACAAGTGCCGGACCGAGGAACCCCGGCTCGGCGGCGGCAGCCACGCCTTCGCGTGCCACTTCCCGCTCGACGCCGGCCGCCCGACGGCGGCGTCGGGCAACCCGGAGACGACGAAGAACCCGGGGGTGCCCGCGTGACCACCTACATCATCAGGCGGATCCTGATCTCGATCCCGGTCCTCCTGGGCGTGACCGTCCTGAACTTCTTCATCGTCCAGCTCGCACCCGGCAGCCCGGCCGACCTCTACCTCGACCCCAACGCGTCACCCGACTACAAGGAACGCGTCGAGGCCGCGCTCGGCCTGGACCAGCCGATCATGGTCCAGTACCTCAACTGGCTCGGTCAGCTCGTCCGCGGCGACCTGGGCCTGTCCTACGTCTCCCGCACCCCGGTCGCCGAGGTCATCGGATCGCGGATCGGCCCCACCCTCCTCCTCATGGGCGCGGCCCTCGTGGTGGCGTACGCGATAGCGATCCCGGTGGGCATCCTCGCCGCCAAGAGGAAGGGCACCTGGGCCGACTACACGGTGGTCGGCGGCGCCTTCTTCGGCGTCTCGATCCCGCACTTCTTCCTCGGCCTGGGCCTCATCTACGTCTTCGCCCTCCAGCTCGGCTGGCTCCCGACCGGGAACATGGCCACTATCGGCGGCGACGGCGGCGGGCTCTGGGACCGGATCCAGCACCTGATCCTCCCGGTCGCCGTCCTGGCGACCGCCATCTCCGGGAACATGGTCCGGTACGTGCGGTCCTCGATGGTGGACGCCCTCTCCGAGGACTACGTCCGCACCGCACACGCCAAGGGGCTCCCGCCCGGGGTGGTCACGCACAAGCACGCCCTGCGCAACGCCCTGATCCCGCTCGTCACCGTGCTCAGCGTCGACCTCGCCGGCCTCCTCGGGGGCGCGATCGTCACCGAGCAGATCTTCCAGTGGCCCGGCCTTGGCATGCTGACCATCCAGTCGATCTCGTCCCGCGACTACTCCGTGCTGATGGGCGTGAACCTCATCGCGGCGCTCGCGGTCTTCGCGGCGAACCTCCTCGCCGACATCGTCTACGCCGTCGTCGACCCGCGGATCGAGTACACATGAGCGAACCCACGACCCTGACGAGCCCGTCGACCCAGACAGCGGCCGCCCGCGCCGTCGTCGCGAGCCTGGGCAAGGAGGAGTCCTACCTGCGGACCGTGGTCCGCCGGTTCTTCAGGCACCGCCTGGCCGGTATCGGGCTGTTCGCCTTCCTGGCGATGATCCTCGTCGCGGTCCTCGCCCCGCTGCTCGCGCCGCACGACCCGAACCAGATCTTCGACCAGTTCCAGGCCGCGCCGTCGTCCGCGCACCTGCTCGGGACCGACCCGGTGGGGCGCGACGTGCTCAGCCGGCTCATCTACGGGGCCCGCGTCTCGATCACGGTGAGCGTGGGCGCGGTCTCGGTGTACGTGATCATCGGCGTCTGCGTCGGCCTGGCGGCCGGGTACTACGGCAAGGTGGTCGACTCGGTGCTGATGCGCGTCGTCGACGTGTTCATGTCGTTCCCGTACTTCATGGTCATCCTCATCCTGGTGGCCGTCATCGGGCCGAGCCTGATGAACATCACGCTCGCGATCGGCGTCCTCGGCTGGCCGGTGATCTCCCGGCTGGTGCGCGGCTCGGTGCTGTCGATCAAGAACCAGGACTACGTCAAGGCGGGCATCGCGCTCGGCTACAGCACGCCGAAGATCCTCTTCCAGCACATCCTCCCGAACGCGCTCTCGCCGATCATCGTCAACGCCACGTTCGGGATCGCGAACGCGATCATCCTCGAGTCCGGCCTGAGCTTCCTCGGTCTGGGCGTGCGGCCACCCGCCGCCTCCTGGGGAAACATGCTCAGCGACGCCCAGTCGATCACCGTCATGACCAGCCAGCCGTGGCTGTGGCTGCCGCCCGGTATCGCGATCTTCGTGACCGTGCTCGCCATCAACTTCGTCGGGGACGGGCTGCGCGACGCGCTGGAGTCCAGGGAGACCAAGTCCCATCGCTAGGCCCCACGCTAGGTCCCATCACTGGACACACATCGCCGGACACACATCGCTGGACAAGTAACGACACGGCACATCGAGACCGAGGGAGACAACGTGGGCTTCGTCGCCGACGCGGCACTGATTCATGACGACCTGGTCGCTCTGCGACGGCGGATCCATCAGCACCCCGAGCGCGGGCGGGACCTGCCGCAGACGCAGGCGGCCGTCCTGGAGGCGCTGGACGGGCTGCCGCTGGAGATCACCACCGGTGCGGGCCTCAGCTCCGTCGTCGCCGTGCTCCGGGGGGACCTCCATGGGCCGACGGTGCTGCTGCGCGGTGACATGGACGGCCTGCCCGTTCTGGAGGACTCGGGCGAGCCGTTCGCCTCGACCACCGGCACCATGCACGCCTGCGGGCACGACCTCCACGTGGCCGGCCTGGTCGGCGCCGCCCGGCTGCTCAGCGCCCGGAAGGCCGAGCTGGCGGGCAACGTCGTCTTCATGTTCCAGCCCGCCGAGGAAGGCCCGGGCGGCGCGCTGCCCATGATCGAGGAGGGCGTCCTGGAAGCGGCCGGCACGCCCGTCGACGCCGCGTTCGGCATCCACGTCACCGGCCTGGAGGACAAGGGCCTCTTCTTCACCAAGCCCGGCACCTCCATGGCCGGCGCGAACATCCTGCGCGTGACCGTCCACGGCAAGGGCGGCCACGGCTCGTCCCCGTGGATGTCGGTCGACCCGGTACCGGTCGCCGCCGAGATCGTGGGCGCGCTGCAGTCGTACGTGACGCGACGGCACAGCGTGTTCGACCCGGTGGTCGTCACCGTCGGCCGGCTGCACGCCGGGACCGCGTTCAACGTCATCCCGTCCACAGCCGAGATCGACGCGTCCGTGCGCACCCTCTCGCGGGAGACGTTCGAACAGGTATCGGTCGAGCTCCCGCAGCTCGTCCAGAACATCGCCGCCGCGCACGGCTGCACCGCCGACGCCGACTTCCAGCAGCTCTACCCCGTGACCGTCAACGACCCCGAGATGTGGGACCACGCCAAGGGGGTGCTCGCCGGCCTGTACGGCGCGGACCGCGTGGCCGAGCGGCCCGACCCGATCATGGGCTCCGAGGACTTCTCCTACGTGCTCGAACGCGTACCCGGCTGCTTCATCTTCCTCGGCGCCCGCCCGGACGACGTGCCCGCCGAGGGCGCGCCGTCGAACCACTCGGCCAAGGTCCGGTTCGACGACTCCGTGCTCGGCGAGCAGGCCGCGGCGCTCGCCGAGCTGGCCGTCGCGACCATGGCGAAGCTGTCCGTCCCGCCGACGGCGGAGGCCGTCGCCGTCTGACCTCGGCCCCGTGACGGGGACACCAGGAAACCAGGACCACGAAAGAAGGTACGACGTGACACGTTCGACGATCCGGGCCGGGGCCGGGAGGCTCGCGCCCGCGACTGCGCTCAGGCCCGTGCTCACCGGCGTTCTCGCGACCGGGACTGTGCTCGCGCTGGCCGCGTGCGGCGGCGGCTTCTCCGAGGGGCAGGCGGACGACGGCGGGACCGCGGCAGGTGGCGGGGCCGCCGGGGAGACCCTGATCATCGGGAACATCAACCCGGTCGCCAGCTTCAACCCGATCAACCAGACGGACGTCGCCGGCCAGTGGGCCAACGAGTTCGTCCTCGACTCCCTGCTCGACCAGCCGAAACCGCTCGAGTTCACCCCGGAGCTGGCCACCTCGATCGACACCGAGGACAACCAGACCTACACGGTCAACCTCGACCCCTCCGCTACCTGGTCCGACGGCGAGCCCGTCACGGCGGACGACGTCGCGTTCACGCTGAACCTCATCGCCAACCCGGAGTCCATCACGGCGCTGGGCACCAGCATCTCGTCGCTCGACGGCGTCGACCCCGTCACGGGCAAGCTGCCCGAGGGGGAGACCGAGATCCCCGGCGTGACCGTCGTCGACGAGCAGACCGTCGAGCTGAAGACCGCGCAGCCGGTGGACCCGAACTACATCAGCGAGATCATCGGCACCCGCCTGTTCATCCTCCCGGCGCACCACCTGAAGGACATCGCGCCCGCCGACTTCGGGGAGAGCGACTTCGCCCAGCTCCCGGACGTCACCTCGGGCCCGTACACGTATCTGAACTACACCAAGGACGTGTCCATCGAGTTCGCGGCCCGCGACGACTACTACGAGGGGACGCCGAAGATCCCGAGCGTCGCGGTCCGCATCATGCCTGCGGCGAACCTGGTGGGCGACCTGCAGACCGGGGCGATCCACATGAACTCCGGCGGCGGGATCGGCAACATCCCGGTCCAGGACCTGGCCACCGTCAAGGGCCTGGACAACGTCACCACCAACGTCTACGAGACCCTCGGCGTGCAGTTCATCGAGTTCAACACCGAGACCGTGCCCGACGTCGAGGTGCGCAGCGCGATGGCCCACGCCATCAACCGCGAGCAGATAGTCGACCAGCTGCTGCAGGGCGAAGGGCAGATCGTCGACGGCCCGTACACGAGCCAGAGCCCGTACCTCGACACCGACCAGAAGACGCTCGCCTACGACCCCGACCTGTCGCGCGAGCTCCTCGAGGACACCGACTTCGACGAGGAGACCACGCTCCGCTTCGTCGTCCCGACGGGCAACGCGATCCGGGAGCAGTCCGCGGACATCATCCTGGAGAACCTCAAGGCGGTCGGCTTCAAGGTCGAGCAGACGAACGTGGACTTCCCGACCCTGCTGACCATGGCGGGGGAGGGCGACTACGACATGCTCCTGATCGGCAACACGTTCAACATCGACCCCGACGTGACGTTCATGTACGGCTCGCAGGGCTCCAGCAACTACACGGGATACTCCAGCGAGCGGGCGGACGCGCTCCTGGCCAAGGGCAAGAGCGAGCCGGACACGGATGCCCGCGCGGAGATCTACGACGAGCTCCAGGCCATCTGGCAGGAGGACCTGCCGCAGCTCGGGCTCTACTCCGACAACGTGGCATCCGTCGTGAGCAACGAGGTGACCGTGGGCGGGGCGAAGCCGTTCTGGCGCGGCTCGCTCGCCGACCTGCCGCAGTGGTCGTTCGGCGAGATGTAATCGGCCTGGCTGGGGCAGCGTGCCGCGTCGTTCGATGTCTTGCGAACATCGAACGACGCGGCGCGGCGTCATGCGGAACGCCGAACACTCCGGTTGGGCTCGAGTCCTGAGCCCCGGGGTAATCGTCAAGGCCTCCGGCGAACGGGAGCGACGACCTCGACAAGGTGGTCAAACGGCTTGAAGTCGTCGATGTTGGCAGTCATCACTGCGGCGCCGTGCCGATGTGCCTGGGCGGCGATGAGGGCATCCTTGCTGCGGATCTTTGCGCCACTGGCTCGTGCGCCAGCCGCAACGATGCCGTAGGAACGAGTCGACTCGATGTCGAGTTCGACCCAGGCGAACCGCTGGTCGAGGTGGTTGATCCGACGGGTGCGCTCGGCGGCGTCATGCGGGTTCTTGGCCGCGTGGATGCCGAACTCGAGATCGGCTCTGGACAGGATGCTGGCGCCGTATTCCTCGTCTGAGTCGAACTCGTACAGGTCAAGGTCGATGAGGATGTTCGTGTCGAGCAGGATCACGCTCGCTCCCAGGGGTCGGTGACCTCATCGGCCATTGCGCTCTCGACGTCCGCGCGCCAGTCGGCGGCGTTGCGCGGGCTCATCGGCGGGATGTCCGCGAGGTTGCCTCCCGGAACCCAGCGGCGGGGAGAAGGGTGGTCGGGAACGATTCGCACGCCGGTCGGGCGGCCGTAGTTCGTGATCTCGTACTCGTCGCCGGTGTCCAGGACGTGCTGGATCACCGTGTGTGGGTTCTGCTTCAGCTCGCGGGTGCCAACGGTTCTCATGGCTCTATCGTAAGACGAGTGTAGACGCGCGTCTACACTCGCCCGTGGACCTAGCCAGTCTTACGCCCTACCGTCTCCGCATGCCTGCTTCACTTCCTGCCAGAGAGCCGGTCCTGCCCGAACCCGTCTTCGTCGACCTCGACATCGACGACGGCGGCGCGCGCGTCGCCACCTATGTGCTCGAGCCGACGGACCGGGCGCCGGTCGCCGACGTCGTGCTGTGTCATGGCACCCCGTGGTCGGTGCACGTGTGGGCGCCGGTGGCGCGTGCGCTGAGCCGGGACTACCGCGTGTTCCTGTGGGACATGCCGGGGTACGGCGCCTCGCCGAAGGAGGCGGGGCGCGCGGTCGACCTTGTCGCCCAGTGCGAGCGGTTCGCGGCGCTGCTGCGGCACTGGTCGCTGGACCGGCCCCACGTCGTGGCGCACGACATCGGGGGAGTCGTGGCGCTGGGCGCCCACCTCCTGGAGGACGCCGACTTCGCGAGCCTGTTCCTGCTCGACATCGTGATGCTGGACCCCTGGGGGTCGCCGTTCTTCCGCCTCGTGGCCGAGAACGAGTCAGTCTTCGCGGCGGTGCCCGGGCCCTTGCACGCCGCCCTGGTCAGGGAGTACATCGCCGGCGCCGCGAACCACGGCCTGCCCGCCGACGTCGTCGAGGCGCTCGCCGAGCCCTGGCTCGACCAGGTCGGGCAGGCCGCGTTCTACCGGCAGATCGCCCAGCTCTCGCCCGACCACACCAGGCCGATCGTGGCCCGGCTCGGCGAGGTACGCTGCCCGGTCCGCGTCGGCTGGGCCACGAACGACCCGTGGATCCCGTTCGAGCAGGCCGCGCGGCTGGGCGCGGCGCTCCCGGGCGAGCCGGAGGTCGTCGCGTTCCCGGGGCGGGGCCACCTCGTCCCCCTGGAGGACGCCGCCGCCGTCGGCCAGGCCGTGCGCCACTGGCTCGACGCCGGCCATCGGCAGTAGCACGCAGCGGATTCCAAGTGTGCTTCTGGCCAGCGACCGGGCCCAGAACTCACGCGAGCTTCGGGCGCGATCGCTGGGTAGAAGCGCACTTCTGCGAGACGTGGGGATGTCGGGAATGGGGTGGCGGCTGGCTCGGCGGCGGGCGTAGCGTTTGCCGTGGCAGACGTGAGGCGTGACGAACCTCGGCCCGGTTGACCGGGTAAGCGTCCTGCCCGCGCGTGCGGCGTACCGACGAGAGGCCGGGTCTCCCGGCAAAGGAGTGGTGGCACCGCGATTTGGCCCCCGCCCGCTCCTCCAGGGCTTTCGCTCTCTGGAGGACTGATGAGACCACCTTTGCCATCCCCGAGCACGACCCCGAGCGCTATGCCGAGCACGAGCGCTACCCCGAGCGCGATCGGGAACGCCCTCGCCGGTACCCCGGCCCGCACCCTCGCGCGCGACCTGTCCGCCGTCCCAGCGGGGTCGGTCGTGCGCCTGCAGGGCTGGGTGCACCGCCGTCGCGAGCTGGCGACCGTGACGTTCCTGGTGCTGCGCGACCGCACCGGCCTCGCCCAGGTGGTGGTGCGCTCCGGCGTCGGGCAGGAGGCGCCGGCCGGAGCGACACCGGTGCGGGTACCGCCCGAGGAGACCACCGTCGAAGTGACCGGCACGGTCACCGCGAACCCGCAGGCGCCCGGCGGTGTCGAGGTCACCGGGCCCGTGATCACACCGCTCACCGAAGACGCCGAGACGCCGCCCGTCGAGCTGTGGCGGCCGGCCCTGACGGCCGCGCTGCCCACGGTGCTCGACCACGCCGCCGTCGCCTGGCGGCACCCCGCGCAGAAGGCACGCTGGGAGGTCGCGGCGGCGAGCCTGCGCGGCTTCCGCGCGACGCTGGACGCGGCGGGCTTCACCGAGGTCTGCACGCCCAAGCTGGTGGGCACGGCTACCGAGTCGGGGGCGAACGTGTTCCCCGTCGACTACTTCGGCCGGCCCGCCTACCTCGCGCAGTCGCCGCAGTTCTACAAGCAGCAGCTGGTCGGCGTCTTCGAGCGGGTCTACGAGGTGGGGCCGGTGTTCCGGGCCGAGCCGCACGACACGGTGCGGCACCTCGCGGAGTACCGCTCGCTCGACGTCGAGCTCGGGTTCGTGCGCGACCACCACGACGTGCTGGCGGTGCTGCGCGAGGTGGTCGCCGGGATGGCGGACGCCGTCCGCGGCTCGGGAGCCGCCGAGCGGCTCGGCATCGAGGTGCCCGACGTGCCGCGCGAGATCCCGGTGCTGCACTTCGCCGACGCCCTGGAGCTGGTCGGCGCACCCTCCGACGAGCCCGACCTGGCACCCGAGCACGAGCGGGCGCTGGGGGAGTGGGCGCTGGCCGAGCACGGGTCGGACTTCGTCGCGATCGAGGGCTACCCCATGGCCAAGCGGCCCTTCTACACACATCCGGAGCCGGGCTCCGGGCTGGGTTCGGCGCCGGGCTCCGGATCGGGCTCGATCACGGGCGGCGAGCGGTGGAGCAACAGCTTCGACCTGCTGTTCCGCGGCCTCGAGCTGGTCACCGGCGGGCAGCGCCTGCACCGGTACGCCGACTACGTGGCGGCGATCGAGGCGCGGGGCGAGGACCCGGCGTCGTACGCGTCGTACCTGGAGGCGTTCCGGCACGGGATGCCGCCGCACGGCGGGTTCGCGATCGGGCTGGAGCGGTGGGTGGCGCGCCTCGTGGGGGCGGCCAACGTCCGCGAGGTGACGCCGTTCCCGAGGGACCTGCACCGCCTGACGCCGTAGCGCCGCGCCGTGCCATCCCGCCGACGGTTCTGAGCCGAGCCCGCTACCCTCTGGTGCGTGAGCGAGCGCACACTGGCTGGGGACCGGTATGTCTTGAGCGAGCCGCCCATCGGCGTCGGCGGGATGGGTACGGTCTGGAAGGCGTACGACACGGTGCTGCATCGCGATGTGGCCGTGAAGGAGCTGCGAGTCCCGCACGGGTTGAGCCCGGAGGAACGCGACGCGCTGCGGGCACGGGCGATGCGGGAGGCACGGGCCGCCGCCGGGCTGGATCACCCGGGCATCGTCACGATCCACGACGTGGTCGACGAGGGCGGCCTGCCGTGGATCGTGATGCGCCTGCTGCCGGGCAGGTCGCTCGACCTGGCGGTGCGTGCTGACGGGCCGTTGAGCTCGCGTGGCGCGGCCGAGCTGGGCCTGCGGCTGCTCGACGCGCTGGTCGCCGCGCACGCGGGGGGCGTGCTGCATCGGGACGTCAAGCCCCAGAACGTCATGCGCGACGGCGGTGGCAACTGGATGCTGACCGACTTCGGCATCGCCTCCGTTGCCGGGGCCACTCGCACCCTCACCGGCACCGGCCTGGTCACCGGCACGCTCGGCTACGTCGCACCGGAGCGGCTCTCCGGCGCCACGCCCGGCGCCGCGGCGGACCTGTGGTCGCTCGGCGCGACGCTCTACTTCGCGGTCCAGGGCCGACACGCGTACGACCATGACGACCTGCCCGCGATGATCGCCGCTGTCCTGACCCGCGACCCCGAGCCCGCGGACGGGGCAGGGCCGCTCGCCACCGTCATCGCCGGCCTGATGGAGCGGGACCCGGACGTGCGTATGTCGGCCGAGACGGCACGGGAGCACCTGCTCGCCGCCGCCGAAGGACGCACCGTGGATGAGGCAGCGACCGAACGGCTCGGAGTCCCGGGTATCGGAGTCTCGGGCAGGCCGACCGAGAAGCTCGGCAGGCCCACCAAGGTGCTGCCGGCGGAGCCACCGCGGGACAGCGGCGCTGGGAGCGACGAGGGCGTCCAGGTACCCGAGCCGCGCCCAGGAGAGGGACCGGGCTCTGCCCGGCGCAGCCGCGCGCTGCCCGCGCTGGCCTGGCTGCTGGCGGCAATGAACTGGGCGCTCGGGGCGCTCGTGGGCCTCGTCATCTACTCATCGGGGGACGGAATGCCGATCTGGATAGCCGTGGCGCTGGCCGGCGCGCTCGCGGTGGGCGGAGGGCTCGGCGCCTGGCTGCTGGCACCTCCGCTCGCACGGCGGCACGGCTTGCCCGCGGCCCTGACCGGGACCGCGCTGTTCACGGGCGGATTGTTCGTCAGTGCGGGTGTGCTGGTCGTGGCCGGCCTGCCCGGGGCGTTGGCCGCAGTCCCTCTGATCGCAGCCTTCGTGCCGTTCGGGGCGTTCCACCAGCTGGCTCGTCTGACGCGGCGGCGGATCGTCTCGATCGAGCTGCTCGGCCGGGTGACTGCCGTCCATCGGGCGACAGGATTCGCCGCGATCGTGTTCGGCACTGGGCTCGGGTACATGTTGGTCGTGCAGGTGTACGGGGACGACCCTGCCCGCTACATTCCCGGCGCCACCATGACCGCTGGCATCCTCGTCATCGTGGCCAGCCTGCTGGTGGCGCCTGCCCTGCACGATGTATCGACCCATGACCCCGTTCCGGATGCCCTGACCGGAAGCTGAGCTCGCTTGCCCCGGACCCTGACTTCGGACCCTGGGCACCAGTACCCGTTCCGTGTGTCAGTGGTCACCGCTAACTTGTGGCGCGCGCTGCTGATCGCGGCGCGTCACAGGGGCGAGCTGTGCCCTCGTGACCTACGGCCAGGTGAGGGACGAGATGCTGCAGGAACTGGTGGACCGGGTCAAGGGCGGCGACGTGGCACCGCGGGCGGTGCGGGAAGCGCTGGCGCCGCTGAAGCTGCTGGGCGCCGGCCTCTACGAGGACGCGGTCGGGTACGTGCTGCAGGGCACGACGCCGGAGGTGCTCACCAGCCTGCAGGCGTCCCGGACCCACGACGTCGACATCCTGCTCGGCTCCCCGGGCCGGCTCTACGAGCAGTGGGTGTCGCCCGACCTGGCCAAGCAGGTCACGGCGGTGCACAAGGGGTGGAGCCTGCAGTCCGGCCTCGCGGCGCGCGGCCGTGCCTACGCGACGGCCGACGTCGCGACCCTCGCCCGGCTGGGGCGGCTGCTGGCGCAGGCCGGCGACGCTGCCGAGCTCCCCGCCGAGGCCGCCGAGGTGCCGGAATGGTTCTTCGTCCTCGTCTACGACGGCGCCCGGAGGACGACGTCGAACGGGCGCCACACCGGGCGGCCCGCGAACGGCGTCGCCGACCGGCTGACGCCGGCGTTCCTGGCGCAGGTCGCGATCGAGGGCGGTGTGCCCGACGCCGACGCCGCGCGCACCGTGCTCACGACCATCCTGTACCGCGGGGCCAACGAGCGGTCCTGGTACACGGACCCGCGCGAGGCCCTGGCCAAGCGCCCGGCGTTCAACGAGTACGTGTCCCAGCACGTGAGCACGCTCGCGGCCGTCACCACCGGGCTCGGCGCCCGCGGCAAGCAGGAGGTGCTGGACCGCATCGGGAAGCCCACGAGCGAGGCCGGCCTGGTCGAGATCGTGGCGACGCTCGCCGTCGACCAGGCGAAGGGCGTGCGGGCGATGGCCCTGCACCACCTCGCCGCGCTCGACGACGCCACGCAGGTCGCGCTGCTGACGCCGCACCTCGCCAAGGTCCCGACCGGGCGGCTGGGCGAGGCCGTGACGCGGCTGGTCGGCCTGGCGGGCGGGATCGGCGTGCTGGACGAGACGCTGGCCGCGCTCCGGGACGAGAACGGGAAGGTCGCGGCCGGGCAGAGCGCACGGGTGCGGCTCCTCGAGCAGACCGTCGAGCGGTCCCGCGCGCTGGAGGATCCCGCCATGGGTCCTGCGGCGGACGTCGCCATCGAGATACCGGGGTACGAGCCGCTGCCCGACCCGGTCGTGGAGCCCGGCTGGGCAGCGGACGCCCGCAAGCGGCTCGACGAGCAGATCGCCGGGGCACGGGAGCAGGCAGAGCGCGCGAAGCGCGGCGGCAACGCCAACAAGTACTGGGCCGATCGCGCGCAGCGCACCCTGAAGGACCTCCTGTCCATCACCGACGACGACCTGGCAGCAGTCCCGGCCCTCGTGACGGAGACCGCCCCCATCACGGCCCGGACGCGCCGTCGGTACGGCGTCCTCTTCCAGTGGCTCTCCGAGGGAATGCACACGTCGTTCGCCGACACCGGGCTCGCGCTGGCGATCCGGGTGTTCGCGCTGCGGGACGCCGACCTCCGGCACAACTTCCTGTGGAACCTGCGGACCCAGCTCGACCAGGTCACCGACCTGCGCCAGGTACGTGACGTGATGGTGCGTGTCGGGATCCCGAACGTCGACGAGCAGATCTGCAGCCTGGTGTTCCACACCTGGTGGGGAGCCAGCTCGCTGTCGCCGTCGGTCACCTGGCCCTACTTCGCCGAGCGCCTGGACGTCCTGGAGCGCTACCTCGGCAGGGAGGAGAAGTGGCGCCACGGGGCAGGCACCGCGCTGCGGCTCCTGCGGGAGTTCCCCGTCGTGCCGCCGGCCGTGCTGCCCCAGCTGACGGTGCTCGCCCTCGGGACCGGCAAGACCCACCGCCTCGCCGCCCAGGAGGTGCTGGAGGCGCATGTCGGGGCACGGTCCCTGGCCGAGCAGGCGCTCGCGGACCCCAAGGCCGAGGTGCGTTCGTCGGCCGCCGCATGGCTCGCGCGCATCGGCGACCAGGCTGCGGTGCCCGCCCTGCGTGCCGCCCTGAAGAAGGAGCGCCGGGAGGCCGCACGGGCCGCGCTGCTCGCGGCCCTGGAAGCGCTGGGCGACGACATCTCGGCCGAGCTCGCCCCCGAGACCCTGCAGGCCGAGGCCGCCAAGGGCCTCAAGAGCAAGCTGCCGGCGAGCCTCGACTGGTTCCCGTTCGACCAGCTGCCCGAGGTGCGCTGGGCCGCTGGCGACGCCGACGCCGACGCCGACGGTGAGCGGGGCGCCGTCGTGCCGCGGGACGTCGTCCGCTGGTGGGCCGTGCTGGCCACCAAGCTGAAGGACCCCAGCGGCGAGGGCCTGATCGCCCGGTACATCGGGCTCCTTGACCCGGCCTCCCGGGCCGCGCTCGGCTCGTTCGTGCTGCGTGCCTGGGTGGCGCAGGACACCCGCCATCCCGCCGTCGAACGGTCCCGGGACTATGCCGACCAGTACGCGCAGGCCCACTGGACCAGCATGCAGGCCTCGATCAAGAAGTACCCCGAGTACTACGCCGGCCAGGCCGGGCAGACCGTCGAGGACTTCTGGAAGCGGCTCTACCAGCAGGACCAGGCCACCTACCTCGGGTCGGCCACACAGGAGAAGGGGCTCCTCGCGCTGACGGTCGGGATGCCCGGGGCCGAGCTCGCCTCGACCGCCCAGCACTACTTCGCGGCACACAAGGGCCGCCGGGCGCAGGCCGAGTACCTGGTCCGGGCGCTCGCCGCGAACGGGGACCGGGCAGCGGTGCAGCAGCTGCTCGCCGTGTCGCGCCGCTTCAAGCAGCGCAGCGTCCAGGAGACCGCGTCCGCGCTCGCGCAGGACATCGCGGACCGCAACGGCTGGGACGCGGACCAGCTCGCCGACCGCACGGTCCAGACCGCCGGGTTCGACGACGACGGCATCCTGCGGCTGGAGCTCGGCTCGCCCGCTACGACGTCGGCCTCGACGTCGGCCCCGACGTCCGCCACGACGCGCACCGTCGGCGGCGCGGGCGACCGGGTGGTCACCGGACGCATCACCGAAACGTTCACGCTGGAGCTGCGCAACGCGGCGGGCAAGGTCGTCAAGGCCCTGCCGGCCAAGCGCGCGTCTGACGACGACGAGGTGTACGCCGAGGCGAAGCGGCAGCTCAAGGAGTCGCGCGCCGAGCTGAAGGCCGTCGTGACGCTGCAGACCCAGCGCTTCGCCGAGGCCATGGTCACGGGCCGGACCTGGAGCGTCGCGGACTGGCGCGAGTTCGTGCTCGGGCACCCGCTGATGTCGCGCCTCGCAGCGCGCCTCGTGTGGGCCGCCGACCTGCCCGGCGAGGGCGGCCCGGCCGTGACCTTCCGTCCCGGCGACGGCGGCGCGCTGATCGGCGTCGACGACGAGGACGTCACCCTCCCGGACGACGCGCGGGTCTCGCTGGTGCACGCCGCCACCCTCGGGGACGACGCCGAGTCGGGCGCGCCGGCCTGGCGCGGTCACCTCGCCGACTACGAGGTCACGCCGCTGTTCGACCAGGGGCTGGGCGCCGAGGAGCCGGGGGCGCAGGCGAGTGTGCTGCCGGAGGTGGCCGACGCCGCCACCGCGATCGAGACCCGCAAGGGCTGGCTCAGCGACTCGTTCACGATCCGCGGCCGGGCCACGAAGCTCGGGTACACGCGGTCGCAGGCCGAGGACGCCGGCTGGTTCAGCGCGTACTGCAAGGAGTACCCGACGCTCGGCATCACCGTCGAGATGGAGTTCACCGGCGCGTTCCTGCCCGAGGAGAACATCACGGCCGCCATGCGGGAGCTCGTGTTCCGCCGGACCGGCACGTGGGGCCAACGGGGCCGGCTCGCGATCAAGGACGTACCGAGGGTGCTGCTCGCGGTGTCCTACCGGGACTACGTGGCCGTGGCCGACGGCGGGGACTTCGACGCGGACTGGGAGAAGAAGAGCCAGTACTGAGCCGGCGGGCGACGGCGGACGACGGCGCCGGCAGACGAGGGACGTCTGGCGGACGACGGCGCGGCCGACGAGTGCGAGGGCCGACGACGCTGCGACGGCTGACGGCAGTGTGACCGCCGACCACGGTGCGACGGCGGCGCTCCGCGCGAGCGCGACACGAGAACGCGACACGAGAGCGCGACACGAGAGCGCGACACCGCCATACGAGATGACGATGTGAAGAGGCGAGCAGACGAGATGGTGCAGGACACGCAGGACACGCAGGACACGCAGGACATGCCGGGTACGAAGCTGGGAGCAGAGGCTGAAGCGCGAGCGGGAGTGGCAGACGCGCTGGAGTCGGCGTACGTCGACGCCCTGGCCCCGCTGAAGATCCGCAGCGAGGAGCTGTTCGAGCAGGCGGTCGGGTTCGTGCGGGACGGTACGACGCCTGAACTGCCGGCCACGCTGGGCAAGGTCAGGACCCGGGACGTAGACCGGCTGATGAACAAGCCTGCCGATCGGCCGTTCGAGGCCAAGGTGGGCAGGAACCTGGTCGACCAGGTCACGGCCGTGCACCCCGGCTGGGACGTGCGGGCCGGCATAGCGGCGCGCAGGACGATCTACGAGACGGCGCCGGTGGCCGCCGTCGTGCGACTGGGCCGGCTGCTCACTGCGGTGGTCGGCGAGCAGGTGCCGCCCGAGGACGCGCCCCAATGGCTCTGCCTGCTGATGTACGACGGGCTGACCTCCTGGGATGCCGGCGAGCGCTGGACGGCCGAGCTCCTTGTCGACCTCGCTCGCGAGGGCGGCATTCCCGATCGCGAGGCCGCGCCGCTGGTGGTGCGCATCCTCCTGGAGCAGGTCTCCTCCAGGACCGACACTTTGCGCGCGGCACTCGTGGCGTACGCGGACGTGCTTCCTCAGGTGCTGGAGTCCCTCAGCACCTGGGGGACGAGGAAGTTCGTCGAGCGCGCGGAGCGTGACCTGCCGCAGCACGGCGAGCTGGTCGCGGTGCTCGCCGTCGATGCCCGGGAGCAGGTGCGGTCCGCCGCGCGTGACCACCTGGCGAGCCTCGACGGTGCGGAGGAGGCGCGGCTGCTCGCGCCGCACCTGACCACCGCCCCGCTCGACCGGGTCGGCGGGCTCCTGGCCCGCATCTCCTTGCTTCCGGGCGGGCTGGACGCGGTTCGCGAGGCGCACGAGGCAGTGGACGGTGTCCGGGGGCAGACGGTCCGGGCGCGGTCGCTGCGCCAGACGCTCGAGCGGGCGGAGGCGCTGCTTGCCGAGGACGGTGCCAACGAGGTGCAGGTGAAGGTCCCTCCGTTCGAGCCCGAGCCTGATCGGATGGTCGGCGACGACTTCGTCGCCGCTGCCCGCGCGCTCCTCGACAACCTGATCGAGATGGCCGCCGAGCGGGTGCAGACGGCCGCTGCCGACTGGCAGGTCCGCAACGCGAACGACGAGCTGGTGTATCTGCGGACGATCACGGACACGGACCTGCGGGCCGCCGTTCGGCTGATGAACGACGACACGTACCGGGTCGGCGTGCGGGCGGACGGACAGGACGGGCGACCGACCCAGGCCTCGGCGAGCTGGCTCGTGCGGCAGGCCGTGCGGCTGCCGGCGACGACGCTGGTGGCCCGGATGCGGCTGCTGCTCGCCTACCACGGCAACCCGAAGCAGGCGACCTGGTGGCTGGACACGGCGGCACCCGAGCTCGGCGACCTGAGGGCCCTGGAGGAGGCGTTCGCCCGGTGCGGGGTGGCCGACTCCGAGCCGCTGGTCGACGACCTCGTCTTCGAGCAGAACCAGGAGCTCGGCTGGCCGGCGGCGTCGGACGTCTGGCCCTACTTCGCGGAGCACCCCGACCTGCTCGTGGCCCGTCTGACCCCGGCCGACGACGACACCAGGTGGGACGTCGCCTTCGATCATGTGCTGGGCATCCTGCGGGAGTTCCCGGTGGCACCGACCGCCGTCCTCCCGCGCCTGGGAGAGCTCGCCCTGAGCGGGGGAAAGGTACGCCGGGCGGCGGCGCAGGAGATCCTGGGGTCCCACCCGGGTGCGCGGCGCCTGGCCGAGCAAGGGCTGGGTGAGAAGAAGGCCGAGATCCGAGCGTCGGCGGCGACCTGGCTGGCCCGGATCGGCGACCCGGCGGCGGCGCCGGCGTTGCGCGCGCTGCTGACCAAGGAGCGCTCGGAGGCGGTGCGGGCCGCGCTGCTGTCGGCGCTCGAGGCGCTGGGTGACGACATCTCGGCCGACGTCGCGCCGGAGGTGCTGCTCGCCGAGGCCACCAAGGGCCTCGCGGGGCAGGTTCCGTACGAGCTCGAGCGTTGGTTCCCGCTGGGCCAGCTGCCCCAGGTGCGGTGGGCGGACGGCGTCGGTGGTGCGGACAGTGTCGGTGGTGCGGACAGTGTCGGTGGTGCGGACAGTGTCGGTGGTGCGGACAGTGTGGGCGGTGCGGGCGGCGTCGACGGTGCGGGGGACCAGGACGCCGTCGGACAGCGTGACGTGCCGCCGGAGGTGCTGCGCTGGTGGGTGGTCCTGGCCTTCAAGCTGAAGGACCCGAGCGGCGAGGGCCTGTTCGCCCGGTACCTCTCGATGCTGGATCCGGCGTCGCGGAGCGAGCTCGGATCGTTCGTGCTGAGCGCGTGGATCGCGCGGGACACGATCCACCCCTCGGCCGAGGAGTCGAGGGCACACGCGGACTCCCGCGCACAGGACCGGTACGACACCTACCAGCGGATGGTGCAGCAGTACCCGGGCTATTACGGGGACTACCAGGCCCTGGTGGACATGTCGGTCGAGGAGCACTACAACGCGCTGTACCGGGAGCACCAGGCGCAGTACCTCACCTCGGCGGTGAAGGAGAAGGGCCTGCTCGCCCTCACGGTCGGCATGCCGGGCCGCGACCTCGCCCGGACCGCCCAGCACTACTTCGCGACCAACAAGGGCCGCCGCGCGCAGGCCGAGGCGCTCGTGCGCGCGCTGGCCGCGAACGGGGAGCAGGCAGCGGTGCAGGTGCTGCTGTCGGTGTCGCGCCGGTTCAAGCAGCGCAGCGTCCAGGAGGTCGCGGCCGGGCTCGCGCAGGACCTCGCCGACCAGCGCGGCTGGACCGCCGACCAGCTCGCCGACCGCACGGTGCCCACGGCCGGGTTCGACGACGACGGCGTGCTGCGCCTCGATCTCGGCTCGTCCGACGGCGCGGCGTCGCCCGAGGAGGACCGGGTGTTCACGGGGCGGGTCACGGAGAAGTTCACGCTGGAGCTGCGCAATCCGGAGGGCAAGGTCGTCAAGGCGCTGCCGGCCAAGCGCTCCTCGGACGGTGACGCCTACGGCGAGGCCAAGAAGCAGCTTGCGGCGAGCCGCAAGGAGCTGAAGACCGTGATCGCGGCGCAGACGCAGCGGCTCGTGGAGGGCATGTGTTCCGGCCGTACGTGGGGCGCGGACGAGTGGCGCGAGTTCGTGCTGGGTCACCCGCTGATGTCGCGGCTCGCGGCGCGCCTGGTGTGGGTGGCCACGCTCCCCGACGCCGGCCGGGTCGCCTTCCGGCCCGGCGACGGCGGCGCGCTGATCGGCGTCGACGACAAGGACGTCGCCCTGCCCGAGGGGGCCGAGGTCGCCGTCGCGCACGCCGTGCTGCTGCCCGACGCACCGGAGTGGCGCGGGCACCTGGCCGACTACGAGATCACGCTGCTGTTCGACCAGGGTCTCGGGGCGGACGCCGTCGTGCCGCCGGAGCTCGCGGCGGGCGCGACCGAGATCGCGGACCACAGGGGGTGGCTGTCCGACTCGTTCGCGATCCGCGGCCGGGCGGGCAAGCGGGGCTTCAGGCGAACTGATTCCACCGACAACGGGTGGTTCGAGGCCTACGTCAAGGAGTACCCGAGCCTCGGCGTCGTCGTCGAGATCGGGTTCACGGGCTCGACCCTGCCCGAGGAGAACATCCCCGCGGCGGTCACCAACCTCACCTTCCGGCGCGCCGGAAGGTCGGCGCCGGTTCCGGTCGCGGACCTGCCGGCCGTGCTGGTGGCGGTGTCCTACCAGGACTACGCGACCGTGGCCGCGGCGGGGCAGCTCGACCCCGACTGGGAGAAGAAGAGCCGGTACTGAGTCGGCTGGTGCCGGCCGACGACGAGGCAGCACAGGTACAGCCCAGAGACGGCACAGAGCCACACAGAGACAACGCAGCGACGAGACAACGCAGCGACGAGACAACGCAGCACGCAGGGGGAGCAGACGAGATGACGCAGGGGACGCAGGACGTAGCGGGTCACCAGGCAGCGCGGGCGAAGGTCGTCCGCCAGACGCTGGACCGGGCCGAGCTGCTGCTCGCCGAGGACGTGGTGATCGAGGCGCCGCCGTTCCAGCCTGCTTCGGAGTTCGTGCTCGGCGACGACTTCGTGGCCGGTGCCCGCGCGCTGCTGGACAAGCAGCGGGACAAGGCCGCCGCGAGGGTGAGCAGGCTGGAGGCGAACGGCGACTTCGAGTCCTGGCTGGCCGAGCGGGCCCAGCAGGATCTGACCCGGCTGTCCTCGATCACGGACTCCGAGCTAGGCGCAGCGGTCCGCCTGATGAACGGCGACGTCGGTGTCCAGGTAGGCGGCGGGGACGGGCTGCTGCCCTGGGGCGTGGTCAGCTGGTGCCGGCAGAACATCGAGTCACTGCCGACCACGGCACTTACGCATCGGGCGCGGCTGTACCTCTCGGCGGCCGGGACCGCCGAGGCGGTGACGCTGCTCGCCCGGTGGCCGGAGTCCGCTCGCGGGTTCGACGACCTGCGGGTCCTGGAGGAGGTCCTCGCCCGGTGCGGCGGGGAGGGCCCCGAGCAGGCCGTCGACGAGTTCGTCTTCGGGCTCCAGGACGACGAGGCCGCCTGGCCCGCGGCCGCGGTCTGGCCGTTCTACGCGGAGCGCGTCCACCTTCTCGTACCGCGCCTGAACCGGCCGAAGGACGCCTTTCCCCAGGCGGATCGGTTCTTCCATCGTGCCGCGGCGATCCTGCGGGCCTTTCCGGTGATGCCGGCCGCTGCGCTCGCGCCGCTGGCGCAGCTCGCGATCACCGGCGGAAAGGTGGACCGGTACGTGGCGCAGAGAACGCTGGACTCCCACCCCGGCGCGCGGCGCCTGGCCGAGCACGGCCTGGGGGAGAACCGAGCGGAGATCCGGCTGTCGGCGGTGGCCTGGCTGGCGCGGATCGGTGATCCGGCGGCGATACCTGCCCTGCGCGCGGCGCTGAAGAAGGAGCGCGGCGAGCCGGCGCGGGCCGCGCTGCTCTCCGCCCTGGAGTCGCTGGGCGACGACCTCTCGGCCCACCTCGCGCCGGAGATCCTGCTGGCGGAGGCGGCCAGGGGACTCAAGCGCCCGGTGCCGGCGGCCCTGGAATGGTTCCCGCTGGACCAGCTCCCGCAGGCGTGGTGGGCCGACGGCGCCGGCGAGCCGGACGCCGTCGGGCAGCGTGCGGTGCCGCCGGAGGTGCTGCGCTGGTGGGTGGTGCTGGCCCACAAGCTGAAGGACCCCAGCGGTGAGGGCCTGCTCGCCCGGTACGTGTCGCTGCTGGACCCGGCGTCCCGGGCCGAGCTCGGGTCGTTCGTGCTGAGCGCGTGGGTCGCGCAGGACACGCGGCACCCCGAGCCGGCCGAGTCGAAGGCGTACGCGGACGCCAACGCGCAGCTCGAGTACGACCACCTCCAGGAGAACCCCGACTGGTACGAGCGGAAAGCGCCGGGGCTCTTCGCGGCGTCGGTCGAGGAGCACTACAACCGGCTGTACCGACGGCACCAGGCCCAGTACCTCGGTTCGGCGACCAAGGACAAGGGCCTGCTCGCCCTCACCGTTGGCATGCCGGGCAGTGACCTCGCCGCGGCGGCGCGGCACTACTTCACGGCGCACAAGGGGCGGCGGGCCCAGGCGGAGTCCCTGGTCCGGGCGCTGGCCGCGAACGGGGACCGGGCCGCGGTGCAGGTGTTGCTGTCGGTGGCCCGGCGGTTCAAGCCCGTCGCCGTCCAGCAGGTCGCCGCGGACCTGGTGCAGGAGGTGGCCGAACGGCGCGGCTGGACCGCCGACCAGCTCGCCGACCGCGCGGTGCCGACCGCTGGGTTCGACGACGACGGCGTGCTGCGCCTGGACCTCGGCTCGTCCGGCGGCGGGGCGTCGTCCGACGAGGACCGGGTGTTCACGGGGCGGGTCACGGAGAAGTTCACGCTGGAGCTGCGCGACCCGGCGGGCAAGGTCGTCAAGGCGCTCCCGGCCCAGCGGGAGCGGGACGACGCCGAGGCCTACGCCGAGGCGAAGAAGCAGCTGGCCGCGAGCCGCAAGGAGCTCAAGGCGGTGATCACGCTGCAGACCCAGCGGTTCGCCGAGGCCATGGCGACGGGCCGCCGGTGGCCCGTGGAGGAGTGGCGCGAGTTCGTGCTGGGACATCCGCTGATGTCGCGCCTCGCGGCGCGCCTGCTGTGGGTGGCGACACTGCCCGACGGCGGCTCGGCCGGCCTCACCGCGACTCCGGGCGCCCTCTCGGGATCAAGCGCTGTCGCCTTCCGGCCGGGCGACGGCGGGGCGCTGATCGGCGTCGACGACGGCGACGTCGTGCTGCCCGAGGGTGCCGAGATCGCCGTCGCGCACGCCGTCCTGCTGGCGGGCGCTGGGCCAGACGCTCGAACGGAGGCTCAGGCGTGGCGTGAGCACCTGGCCGACTACTCGGTCAGCGGGCTCTTCGACCAGGGCCTGGCGTCCGACGTCGTCGTGCCCGGGATCGAGGCGGGCGCGACCGGGATCGCGGACCACGAGGGGTGGCTGTCGGACTCGTTCGCGATCCGCGGGCGGGCGACCAAGCTCGGGTACACGGAGGACGTGGACGACCTGTGGGTCCACTCGTACGTCAAGGAGTACGCGAGCCTGGGCGTCGTCGTCGAGATCGGGTTCACGGGCTCGCCGTACATGCCCAGGGAGAAGGTCACGGCAGCCGTCACCGAGCTCACGTTCCGGCGGGCGGGGCGGCCGGGGTCGGTCCCGCTCGCGGACCTGCCCGCGGTCCTCCTGGCGGTGTCGTACCAGGACTACGTGGCCGTGGCGCGAGCGGGGCAGTTCGACCCGGACTGGGAGAAGAAGAGCCAGTACTGAGCCAGTACTGAGCCAGTACTGAGCCAGTACTGAGGTGGTGGGCGGGTGTCGCGGTCACTGTCAGTGGCCCCCGCTACGTTGATGCCGCGCCGCGAGAAGCGGCGTGGTCGAGCCGTCAGGGGCGACTCTGACCTGGGACGAGACGAAGAGGCAATACGGTGCAGCAGGTGCAGGGCGCAGCAGCAGGGGCAGACCAGGACGACAAGCTGTCCACGGCATATCAGGACGCGTTGGCGCCGCTGAAGGCGATCCGGCCGGACATGTTCGAGCAGGCGCTCGGGTACGTGCGGAGCGGGACGGCGCCGGAGGTGCTGACGGCCCTGGACGCGGCGCCGACCCACGACGTGAACGGGCTGATGGCCGAGCCGAGCGTCGTGAGCTTCGCGTATCACCGGGTCGGCAGGAGCCTGGTGGACCGGGTCAGGACCGCGCGTCCGGGCTGGACCATCCACAACGGTGTGCGGGCGCGGATGAAGGTGCACACCACGGCGCCGGCCGCCGTCGTCGCACGGCTGGGGCGCGTGCTCGCCACCGTCGGCGAGGTGGAGCGGGTCGCAGCAGGGGCACCCGAGTGGCTGACCGCGCTCGTCAACGACGTCGCGAGCAGCCGGGAAGAGAATTCTCGCGCGGTGCGCCAGGAGCTGTTCGCGCGCTGGACCCCGGAGTTCCTGACGAAGGTTGCGCGTGAGGGCGGGGTGGCCAAGGCCGAGGTCGTGCCCGCGGTCCTGACCGCGCTGCTGCACAGGGACGCCGTCGGGTCGGCCTCGGACCTGGAACGGCTCACGGAGCTGGTGACCTCCGAGGCGATGGCTGCGTTCCTCGCGGAGCACGCGAACGTGCTGCCGGAGGTCGCGGAGACGCTCGCCGCACCGGGTAAGGCGGCGCTCCTCGGGGCCGTCAAGCGGAACCTGGCGCCGCACGCCGAGCTGGTCGCGTCGCTCGCCGTCGACCCGGCCAAGAACGTGCGGGCCGAGGCGACGACGCTGCTGGCGACGCTGGAGTACGACGAGCAGCTTCGCCTGCTCGCGCCACACCTGAGCACCGCCGTACCCAGCCGGCTCGGCGAGGCGCTGGGACAGCTCGCCCGGGTGCCGGGCGGGCTGGACGCCATCCGGGCTGCGCTCGCCGCAGTGGGGGATGCTCGCGGTCAGGCCGCGCGGGTGAAGGCGCTGCAGAAGACGCTCGATCGGGCCGAAGCCCTGGTGGGTGAGTCGGGGACCGAGACCGTGATCCAGGTGCCGCCGTTCGAGCTGCCGAAGGAGTTCGTGCTCGGTGACGACTACGTGGCCGGCGCTCTTGAGCTCCTGGGCCGGGAACGGGAGAAGGCCGCCGAGAAGGTCCGCGAGGTGGTGGCGGACGGACACCAGCCCTGGGTCATCGACGAGGCGAAGAACCGCCTGGCCAACGTGCCCGCGCTCACCGAGGAGGACCTGCGTGCGGTGGTCCGCCTGATGAACGGGGAGACGTACCGTGCCGGTGTGCTCGCCGACGGCGAGGAGGGGCGGCCGTCGGAGGCGGCGGCGCAGTGGTGCCTGTGGCACCGGAGCTTCCTGCCCGCCACGGCGCCCGCGCACCGGTTGCGGCTGTGGTTCGCACGCGGGCGGCGCGACGTGGCGCCGCTGGCCGGGGAGTTCCTGCCTGACCTGCGCGACCTGCGGGCGGTGGAGGAGCTCTTCGTCCAGTTCGGGGTGGACGACCCGGGCTCCGCTGTGGACCAGTTCGTCTTCCGGGACGTCTGGTACGGCGAGCGGGGCCAGGTCGACCTGATGTGGCCCTATTACGCGGAGCGCATCGACCTCCTCGTGCCGCACCTGACGCCGCGCGAGAGTGACGACGACTCCGAAGCCTTCTCGCGCGCGCTCAAGATAGTGGCGGCGTTCCCGGTGGCGCCCTCCGCCGCGCTGCCGCAGCTGTCGAGCCTCGCCCTCGGCGAGGACAAGAAGTACCGGCAGACCGCGCAGGACGTGCTGTCCACCAACCTCGGCGTGCGCGGCCTGGCCGAGCAGGGCCTCGCCGACGGCAAGGCGGGCATCCGTATCTCGGCAGCGGCGTGGCTCACGCGGATCGGTGACGCGGCGGCGGTGCCCGCGCTGCGCGCGGCGCTGAAGAAGGAGCGCCAGGAGGCGGGGCGGGCCGCGCTGCTGTCCGCGCTGAAGGCGCTGGGCGACGACATCTCGGCGGACCTGGCACCCGAGGTGCTGCTCGCCGAGGCGACCAAGGGGCTCAAGAAGCCGGTCCCGGCGAACCTGGACTGGTTCCCCTTCGGCCGGCTGCCGCAGCTGCGCTGGGCCGACGGCGCGGCCGGGCCGGAGAGTCTCGTGCCGTCTGAGGTGCTGCGCTGGTGGGTGGTCCTGGCCTGCAAGCTGAAGGAACCGAGCGGGGACGGCCTGTTCGCCCTGTACCTGTCCCGGCTGGACGAGGCGTCCCGGGCCGAGCTCGGGTCGTTCGTGCTGAGCGCCTGGATCGCGCAGGACACGATCCACCCGCCGGTCGAGCAGTCGAAAGCGCATGCGGAGAGCGGGGCGCAGCACCGGTACGACGAGTACCAGCGGATGGTGCAGCAGTACCCGGGGTACTACGAGGCCCTGGCGGCGATGTCGGTCGAGGACCACTACCGGGTCCTGTACCAGCGTCACCAGGCGGAGTACCTCGGCTCGGCCGTGAAGGAGAAGGGGCTGCTCGCACTGACCGTAGGGATGCCGGGCAGCGATCTGGCTGAGGCCGCGCAGCACTACTTCAAGGCCAACAAGACCCGGCGCGCCCAGGCCGAGGCACTGGTGCGGGCGCTGGCCGCGAACGGCGACCGAGCGGCGGTGCAGCTGCTGCTCGCGGTCTCCCGCCGGTTCCGGATGTACACCGTCCAGGAGGTCGCCACCGCCCTTGCCAAGGACCTCGCCGACCGGCGCGGCTGGGACGCCGACCAGCTCGCGGACCGCACCGTCCAGACCGCCGGGTTCGACGACGACGGCATCCTGCGCCTCGACCTCGGCTCGTCCGACGGCGCGGCGTCCGACGATGTGGCGTCCGACGGCGTGGCGTCCGACGACCGCTTGTTCACGGGGCGCATCACGGAGAAGTTCACGCTGGAGCTGCGCAGCCCCGAGGGCAAGGTCGTCAAGGCCCTGCCGCCCAAGCGGGTGTCGGACGACGACGACGCGTACGCCGACGCGAAGAAGCAGCTGGCCGCGAGCCGCAAGGAGCTCAAGGCGGTGATCGCGCTGCAGACGCAGCGGTTCGCGGAGGCCATGTGCTCGGAGCGCACCTGGGGCGCCGACGAGTGGCGCGAGTTCGTGCTGGGTCACCCGCTGATGTCGCGCCTCGCGGCGCGCCTGGTCTGGGTGGCGACGCTGCCCGACGGCGCCTTGGCCGGCCCGCAGGTCGTTGCCTTCCGTCCCGGCGACGGCGGAGCGCTGATCGGCGTCGACGACACCGACGTCGTGCTGCCCGAGGACGCGACGGTCTCGGTCGCACACGCTGTCACCCTGCCGGCGGCTCGATCGGCTGCCCTGTCGAGTGCGCGGCCGGCTGCCCTGGCGGCGGACGCGCAGGAGGTGGCGGCGTGGCGCGGGCATCTCGCGGACTACGAGGTGAAGCCGCTGTTCGACCAGGGGCTCGGCGCCGACGCCGTCGTCCTGCCTGAGCTGGAGCCGGGGGCGAGGGAGATCGCGGACCACCAGGGCTGGCTGTCCGACTCGTTCTCGATCCGCGGCCGGGCGACCAAGCTCGGGTACCAGCGGGCCGCGGCCGAGGACGGCGGCTGGTTCGACGCCTACACCAAGGAGTACCCGGGCCTCGGGGTCACTGCCCACATCTGGTTCACCGGCGCGTCCCTGCCCGAGGAGAACATCCCCGCGGCGGTCACGGAGCTCACGTTCCAGAGCGCTGAGGGCTGGAACGACGGCCGGAAGATCGAGGACCTGCCGGCCGCGCTCGTCGCGGTGTCGTACCAGGAGTACGCGACGGTGGCGCGTGCAGGGGCGTTCGACTCCGAGTGGGCGAAGAAGACGAGGTACTGAGATGGCCACGACAGAGCCAGAACACGAGTCAGGGCTGGAACAGGCGGGGCTGGAACAGGCGGGGCTGGCGGCTGCGTACGCGGACGCGCTGGAGCCGCTGACAGCCTGGGGACCGGACACGTTCGACCAGGCGGTCGGGTACGTGCGGGACGGCACGACGCCGGAGGTGCTGACCGTCCTGGCCCAGTCGCAGACGGTCGACATACGGTCGCTGACGCATCGGCAGCACCGGACCGATGCGGGGCTGCTGGCGCTCGCGACCGTCTGCGCGACGGCCCCCGCCGCTGCGGTCGCGCGGCTCGGGCGGGTGCTTGCCGCCGCCACTGCGGAGCCGGTACCTGCGAGCTCTGTGTCCGCGAGCTCGGCGTCTGCGGGCTCGGTGCTTGCGGGCTCTGTGTCTGCGGGCTCGGTGCTTGCGGGCTCGGCGTCGGCGGGCTCTGTGTCTGTGGGCTCGGCGCTCGCGGGATCCGTGGCCGTCGGGTCCCTGTCTGCGGGGCCGGCGGACGTCGCTGAGGGCGCGTCCGGCCGGCTTGCTCCGCTGATGAACATGGTGGCGAACACCGAGTACCTCAGCTACCGGGACGTCGACGCTCGGAGCGTCACGATGCTGCGCGAGCGCTGGACCCCGCACTTCCTCAGCGAGGTCGCTCATGCCGGCGGGGTGCCGGAAGGCGAGTGCGCGGCCGCCGTCCTCCGGGCGGTGCTGCAGCGGGACGCCACGAGCGTCGCGTGGATTCAGCACCGTCGCGCGGAGCTGGCCGCCACCGATGCGATGGACGCCTTCCTGGCAGAGCACGCTGACGCGGTGCCGGGTGTGGTGGGCACGATCACGTCGTCGGGCAAGCAGGTGTTCATCGAGGCCGCGCAGCGGAACCCGACGGCGCACGGCGAGGTGGTCGCTGCGCTCGCCGTCGACCCGGCCAAGGGGGTGCGGACCGAGGCGCGCAGACTGCTCGGGGCGCTGCCCGACGCCGAAGAGGTCCGGCTGCTCACGCCGTTGGTGACCACGGCGGCGCCGTCCCGGCTCGGTGAGGTCGTACGGCGGCTCGCGACGCTCCCCGGCGGGCAGCGCGTTCTCCGTGGGGCGCTCGAAGCGCTGGCCGACAAACGGGGCCAGTCGGCCCGGGTGCGGCTGCTGCGCCAGACGCTGGAGCTGGCCGGGGACCTCGCCGTGCAGGACGCGGTGCAGGACGCCGTGCAGGACGCGGTGCAGGACGCCGTGATCGAGCTGCCGGCGTATGAGCCGCCGCGCGAGTTCGTGCTCGGTGCCGACTTCGTGGCGCGGGCGCGAGGACTGCTGGACCTCTACCGAGAGCAGGAACAAGAGTCCGAGCACCGGTCGTCGCTTCGCCGGACCACCGACGAGGACCTGCTTGCAGTGGTCGCGCTGATGAACGGTGACCCGACCAACGGTGAGCAGAGCGACGGAAGGCTTGTCGGGGGCCGGTACCACGCGGGCTCGTGGTTGCAGTTCCACCTCGGGGAGCTGCCGCCCACTGCGCCGGTGCATCGGCTCCGGCTGTCGACCGCACTCAACGGGGGCCGGCTCAGCAGCTGGGAGTGGCTGAAGTGGCTGGACGAGATCGCCGCCGAGCACGGGGACCTCAGGGCCGCACACGACGTACTGGTTCAGGGCGGGGTGGCGGACCCGGAGAAGACCATCGAGGACGCCGTGTTCCAATACACGACCGACGCCTCGCGCCTGGCCGACAAGGTGTGGCCCTACTTCGCGGAGCGTGTCGACCTTCTGCTGCCGCACCTGGCTCCGCGCGAGACGGACTACAAGTCGATGTACGCGTTCGAGCGTGCCCTGGCGATCCTCAGGGAGTTTCCCGCGGTACCGGTCGCGGCTCGGGGCCCGCTGGGTGAGGTGGCCCTGACCGGCGGCAAGAAGGCCCGCGAGGCCGCGCAGGAAGCCTTGCAGCGGCTCGCTCCACTTCAACGTCAGTGACCCCCGATACCTTGACCCACAGCACACCGCCCGTCACCCGAACGCATGCACCGAAGGACGTCATGACCACCACGGACACCAGCACCTCTGCGGGCCGGACGGCCGGCACCGCTCTCGATACCGGAACCGGTTCAGGCACGGGTTCGGGCACCGACTCCGGAGCCGAGATCCGCCCGCCCGCCGAGATCCGCTACGCCGGCGAGCTGGCGACGCTCGACACCTGGGACATCGAGCGCGGGCACGAGCGTCCGCCGGGCTGGCGGCTGAGCCCGCGGGCGGTGCGGGCGTTCGTCGTCGGCTCCGAGGAGCTCGGGGTGAGCCGCAAGTTCTACGGCGACGACCCGCTGGTGGATCGCGCCGTCGTCTCCCTGATGGGACGGCAGGGCCTGATGCTCGTGGGTGAGCCCGGCACGGCGAAGTCGATGCTGTCGGAGCTGCTGTCGGCGGCGGTGTCGGGGACGTCGACACTGACGGTGCAGGGCACGGCGGGGACCACGGAGGACCACGTGCGGTACTCGTGGAACTACGCGCTCCTGGTGTCCGAGGGCCCGAGCGAGCGGTCGCTCGTGCCCTCGCCGGTCTGCACGGGCATGCGGGAGGGCCGGGTCGTGCGTTTCGAGGAGATCACGCGCTGCGCCCCGGAGATCCAGGACACGCTCGTGTCGATCCTGTCGGAGAAGCAGCTCATGGTCCCCGAGCTCGGGCCCGACGCCCGGGTGGCGGCCCGGCCCGGCTTCACCGTGATCGCGACGGCGAACCTGAAGGACCGCGGCGTGCACGAGATGTCCGCGGCCCTCAAGCGCCGGTTCAGCTTCGAGACCGTGGCCCCGGTGCGCGACCGCGCGTTCGAGATCGAGCTGGTGCAGCGCCAGCTGGAGGCCGAGCTGGGGCCCGACGGCGACCGACCCGAGGTGCCGCGCGACGTGCTCGAGGTGCTGGTCACCGTGTTCCAGGACCTGCGGACGGGCAGCACGCGCGAGGGTGCGCCCGTGAAGCGGCCCGAGACGGTCATGTCCACGGCCGAGGCCGTCAACGTCGCGGTCGCGGCGTCTCTGGAGGCCCGCTATCTCGGCGACGGCACGGTGACCGCGGCCGAGGTGGCGCGGCAGGTCGCGGGTGTGGCGCTCAAGGGCGACGAGGAGGACGCCCGCCGGCTGCGGCACTACGTCGACAACGTCGTGCGCGAGCGCGCCCGCACTGACGAGCGCTGGAAGGCGTTCTTCAAGGCGGCGGAGCCGTTGTGGCGGTGAGCGGCGGAGTTGCCGTGTCGGTTAGCGGCGGAACCGCTGTGGCGGTGAGCGGCGGGCCAGCAGTCGAGGTGGGCGTCGGTGCTGCGGGCCGTCGCGCTCGTGCCGTCTGGGAGCTGGCGCCCGAGCGCCTGCGCACGGCTGCGGGCGCCGTCGGGCGGCTGCAGGCCGAGCGCGGCATCTACTTCGCGCCCGTGCGGCATCACAGCCCCGCGTGCGCGGTGGCGGTGCGCGCGGCGATCGAGGAGCTGCGTCCTGCGGCCGTCCTCATCGAGGGGCCGGAGGAGTTCACCCGGCTCGTCCCCGACCTGCTGCACGAGGCGACGCGGCCGCCGATCGCGGTGCTCAGCCTCGGCGGTTCTGGCACCGGGGACTCTGGCGGTGGGGGTTCCGGCGGTGGGGGTCGCAGCGGCAGGGGTTCCGGCGGCGCTGCCGGTGCCCGCGCGGGTGAGAGCGAAGGCGGGGAGGGCGCCGGTTTCTACCCGCTCGCGTCCTTCTCGCCGGAGTGGGTGGCGCTGCGTGCGGGACACGACGTCGGCGCGGAGCTCGCGTTCATCGACCGGCCCTTCGGGGAGCGGTCGGCCGCGGAGCGCGCGGTGTCTGAGGACGAGCCGAGCGACACGGGGTCGAGCGACACCGGGTCGAGCGACAGCGCGCGGCCCGATCCGTTCGCGCGGACCCTCATGTCCGAGCGGTACCTGGCGCACTCGGAAGCGGTCGCGGCGCTCGCGCGGCGGCTCGGCTGCCGCGACCACGACGAGGTCTGGGACCACCTGTTCGAGTCGCGGGGGAGCGCCGAGCTGGCGGACTGGCGCACCATGTTCGACGACGTCTTCGCCTGGGCCGCGCTCGCGCGCCTCGACTACGAGGAGAACGTGCTCGCCGCCGAGGGCTCCCTGGACCGCGAGGCGCGGATGGCGGCCCGGGTCGCCGAGACCGTCGACCGGCTGGGTTCCGATCGGCCGGGCTCTGGCCGGCCAGCCTCTGACCGGCCGGACACACCTGGCGGCCCGGTGCTCGTGGTCACCGGGGCCTTCCACACGCTCGCCCTGGTGGAGGCGCTGTCGGGCGCGCCGGAGGGCGTGGTGGTCCGCGACCGGCAGCCCGAGGGCGGATTCGGCCCGACGGCGCAGGGCGAGGCCTGGCTGGTGCGCTACGACCATGAGCGGCTCGACGGGCTGCGCGGGTTCGGCGCAGGCATGCCCTCGCCGGGCTACTACGAGCGCCTGCACGCCGCGCACCAGCGGGAGCTGGGGTTCGACGGCTCCGGCACGGGTTCGCCCAGGGATCCTTGTGCGGGATCCGGCACGGCGCCGGGGTCGGCCTCGACCTCGGCATCCGATAGGGCGTCGGCATCCGATAGGGCGTCGGGATCGGACACGGCGTCGGGATCCGAATCGGCCGGTCCCATCGGCGCACGCGCTCTCGCCACGGAGGTCCTGGTCGACGTCGCGCGGGGCGCGGCCGAGCGCGGCCACACGGTGAGCCTGCCGCAGGTCAGCGCCGCGGCCGAGTCCGCGAGCCGGCTCGCGGACCTGCGCGAGCGTGCCTTCCCGGGCCGCACGGACCTGCTCGACGCGATGCGGTCGTGCTACGTGCAGGACGACGGCGGCGTCGGCGGGCCGGGCGAGCCCGAGCGGCCGCTGGGACTGGCGATCGCGGAGGTGTTCGGCGGCCGGTCCCTCGGTGACGTGCCGCCGGGCAGCGCCTCACCGCCGCTCGTGCGGGACGTCCGGGAGCGGGTGCGGGCGGTGCGGCTCGTCGTCGACGACTCCGTGCCGCGCACGGCACGCCTGGACGCGCGGCGGACGCCGGCCCACCGGGCTAAGCGCCAGGTGCTTGCGCTGCTCGACTTCGTGGGGGCTGGCTTCGGGCAGCTGGTCTCGGGCCCGGACCACGTGGCGGGCCGCGGGCTCGGACTGATCACGGAGGAGTGGCAGTACTGCTGGACGCCCCTCGTGGAGGCGCGCCTGGTGGAGATGGTGCACCTCGGTGCGACGCTGGAGGCGGTGGCGGTCGCGCGGCTGGAAGAGGCGGAGAACCTGCTGTCGGGCACCGGGACCGGCGCTGCGGCCGTTGCCGGCGCTGGATCAGGAGCAGGCGTAGGACCGGGAGCGGGAGCCGCGTCGGTCGACGCTCTTGCCCGGCTCGTGGCGCAGACGCTGGTGATCGGGATGGGTGCGCACCTGCCCCGGATCGTCTCCCTGCTGCGTGCCACCCTGGACACCGACAGAGACCTCGACTCCGTGGTGTCGGGTGCGCGTCGGCTGCTCGGGCTCTGGCAGGCGCGGGTCGAGCTCGGCGCCGAGGAGCACGCGGGCGAGCTGCTAGACCTGGTGAGCCAGGCGCTCGCCACGGCCGCCTACCTGGTCAGCGACCTCGGCAAGGTGCGCGCCGAGGACGAAGACGCGGCCATCAGCACCCTGATCGACCTGCGCGCGCTGCTGCGAGACACGGCAGCGGCGGGCGCCGCCGGGACAAGCGGCGTCGGGACAGATGGGGCAGGGACAAGTGGGGCCGGGAAAGATGGCGCCGGGGCAGATGGCGCCGGGACACAGGACGTCGGCGCGAACGGTGCGCGGGCAGACCGTGTCGAGGCAAGCGGCGTCGAGGCAAGCCGCGTCGAGGAGAGCGGCGTCGGCGTGGACGGCGTCCGCGCAGCGAACCGCATCGCCGTCGTGCGCGAGCTTGCGCGCCTCCGGGAGGAGGAGGGCACGGCGCCCGCCGTGGCGGGCGCACTGCTCGCGCTGGGCTTCACCGACGGCGAGGTGCCCGACGGCGTCCTGGTCACCCGGGTGAGCGGCGCCCTCACCGCGGGTGCGGACCCGGCCACGGCGGTGCGGTTCCTCGGCGGCGTGATGCGCGCCGCTCCGGACCTGATCCTGCACACGCCGGAGCTGTTCGACGCCGTCGACGACGCCCTGCGCGCGCTCGACAGCGACGCGTTCCTGGCGTTGCTGCCGGACCTGCGGCGGGCCTTCACGTGGCTGCGGCCCACCGAGACGCACCGTCTGGCGCAACGGGTGGCCGAGCGGACCGGGGCGCGCGTGGACCAGGTGGACGTGCGGGTCGCGCTCTCGGAGGAGGACCTCGCAACGGGCCTGGCTCTCGACCACGAGCTGGCCGCAGTGCTGGAACGGGACGGGCTGGCCCATTGGGGCGGCGGTCCGGGTGCAGGCGCGACGGCACGAGCCGTGTCGGCTGGCGACACCGTGTCGGCTGGCGACACCGTGTCGGCCGGAGCCGCGGCGACAGGAGGAGGAGCATGAGCGCGATCGACCCCGGGACGTCCGGTTCTGGGACGTCCGGCGCGGGTACGTTCGGCGCGTCTGGCCCCGGCGCGTCCGATCCCGGGATACCCGGCCCTGCGACGTCGGTCTCGGACGAGGAAGCCGCCCGACGCTGGCGGCTGGTGCTGGGCCGGTACGCGGCCGACCAGCTGTCGGTGGGGCAGCAGGACCAGGGCCTGGAGCGGTCGCTGCGGTACCTGTACGACCGCGAGTACACGGCGCGGGGGCACCGCGTCGGCCGAGGCACGGGCGAGGGCGGGGCGCGGGCCGGTGGGGGCGCCGGCCTCGGCGCGTCCCAGCCGCACGGCGTGGACGTAACGGCACTCGGCTGGCTCAACGAGGCCGGCAGCCTGTTCCCGCGCGAGACCTTCGAGCGCATGCAGGTCGACGCCGTGAGCCGGTACGGCCTCACCGAGCTGTTGCAGGACGATGCCGCGCTCGAGACCCTCGAGCCCTCGCGCGAGCTCGCCGTCGCGATGCTGCAGGTGCGGGGCGCCATGAGCGATCGCGCCGCGGCCGGCCTGCGCCGCGTCATCCAGCGGGTCGTCGAGGACATCGTGAAGCGGCTGCGCCCCCGGTTCGCGACGGCGGTCAACGGCCGGATCGACCGGTCACGCCGGTCGATGCACCGGGTCGCGCGGAACTTCGACTGGAAGCGCACGCTGCGCGCCAACCTCGGTCGGGTCGACGCCGAGGGCCGCATGACGGTGCAGGACGTCCGCTTCTCGGCCCGGGCGAGGCGAACCCTGACCTGGGACGTCGTCCTGCTCGTGGACCAGTCGGGGTCGATGGCGCCGTCGCTGCTGTACTCCGCCGTCTGCGCGGGGATCTTGTCGGGCCTGCCCGGCATCAACGTGCAGCTCTACCTGTTCGATACCTCGGTGGTGGACATGTCGCACCTCGCCGACGACCCGGTCACCGTGCTGATGACCGCGCAGCTCGGTGGCGGCACCGACATCGCGCGGGCCATGCGCCACGCGGAGCAGCAGGTACGCAACCCGTCGCGGACCGTGGTGGCGCTCGTCAGCGACTTCTACGAGGGCGGGTCGGTGTCCAACCTGCTGGCGACGGTGCGGCGGATGGCGTCGTCGGGCGTCACGATGCTCGGGCTCGCCGCCCTGGACGAGGCGGCGGAGCCCATCTACGACCAGGGCACCGCGCGGCACCTCGCCGAGTGCGGCATGGAGGTTGCCGCGCTCACGCCCGAGCGGTTCGCCGAGTGGCTGGGGGAGGTGCTCTCGTGAGCGACCGGAGGATTCTCGCCTGGGCCACCGCGTACGCGGGCCTGGACGACGACGCGCTCAAGGCGCTCGGCAATCCCGGCCTGCTGCGCCGCGCCCGCAAGGACACGGTGACCGAGGTGTCCCACGACGCGAAGGGTGCGGTGCTCGACGTGTCCGGGGCGTCGGTGCGCGTGGACGCCCGCGGCCCGGCGGCCGTCTCCTGCGACTGCCCGACGGCGGGGGTGTGCCAGCACGTCCTGACCGCCTGCCTGTGGGCCGTCGAGGTTGCGCCCGACGCACCACCCCCGAGCGCGGCCCCTGTAGTCGCGCAGTCGCTGCCGAAGGTAGGTGCAACAGGTGCGCAAGGAGGACCCGGCGAGGCTGGCGGGGCTGGCGCAACTGGTGCGGCGGGCGGAGCAGGCACGGCAGGCGAGGTGTCCGGGAAACCCGCGGGTGCGAACGGGCCCAGGGCGAGAGCGGCCCGTGGTCCGTCCGAGGCGGTGCAGCGGCGTCGGCGGGAGGCGCTCGCGGAGGTGCGCGACGTCGTGGGCCGGCTCATGTCGGGCGGCCTGTCCCACCTCGGTCCGGACGACGCCGAGTCGCTCAGCGCGTTGGCCGGTCGCGTGCGGCTGGCCGGCTTCGAGCAGGTCGCGTTCGAACAGGTCGGTCGCGTGCGGTTCGACGGGCTCCTGCGTGTGGCCGGCGGCCTCGTCGCGGGCCTCGCCGGGCGGGACGACGCCGTCACCGAGGCCGACCTGCTCGACGCGTTCGCCGAGGTCTGGGCGATGTGCGAAGTCCTGCAACGCGCCCTGGACGCGGGCGCGACGGCGGACGCTGCGCCGGGCTCGGCCCTGTCGCTGGGCAGCGTGGCTGGTGCGGGCGACGCAGTGGGTGCGGGCGACGCGGTGGGTGCGGGCGGCGTGGTGGGCGTGGGCGGCGCGGTGAGTGCAGCTGACGCAGACAGCGATCGTGGTGCCAAGGTGAGCCGCAGGCTGACCGGCAAGGGTCGCGGGGACGACGACGAGATGGACCTCGCGCGGTGGGTGCCGCTCGGTGCCCGGTGGTGGACCTCGCAGAGCGGGTCGCGCGGGCTGGCCTATCTGGGCTGGGACGCCGAGGCGGACTCCAGCTCCGAAGCGGGAGCGGGCCACGTGCGGCAGGTCGTGACGGGCCGCTCGTCGGGTACGGACCCAAGGTTCCAGCGCAGCTGGACCAGCCCGCTGCTGTGGGGCAGGTCGCTGAGCAGCCTGTGCGAGGGCGCGTTCGCGCTGAGCGGTGTGCGGACCAAGCCTGACGGCACCCTGGGTGCGGGCGGGAACCCGGTGATTCGCCGGCTGGACGGTGCGGTGTCTGGCGGTGCCGTGTCTGGCGGTGCCGGATCCGACGGTCCCAGGTCCGACGGTGACGGTTTCAACCTGGACGAACTGCGGGTGATCGCCGAGCGCACGGGCGCCGGGGTGATGCCGCGAGACGTCGTCGGGTTCGGACGCCGCCCGGCGAACGTGCGGCTGGTAATGGTCCGCGACGTCGGCGAGGTCGGGATCGACGAGGTGCGCCAGGAGATGACGCTCGCCGTGGTCACGTCGGAGGGCGAGACGCGCATGCTGCGCCTGCCGGTGGCAGGCGAGCAGGCGGTCGAGACGCTGCTGTCGGTCAGGTCGAAGCTGGTGGCGGTGACGATCGAGCGCCGCGAGGATCGCGACGAGCCGGTCGGCCTGTTCGTGCGGGACTCGAGCCGGAACAAGGGCAGCGCGATCAGGCTGGTCAGCCCCACGATCACCCCGGCGTGGACGCTCGAGAGCAGCCACTGGGACTTCTGGCGTCGACGGATCCGCAAGTTGAAGGCACAGGCGTCGTCGGCGAGGACCGTGCAGCAGGTGGCTGCGCCACCGTCCCCGGTGCGCCGCGTGACGCTCCTGCTGGGCGACGTCCTGGTGGGTGCGGCGGCGACGGGTCGGCCCGCGCTGACGGCGCGCCAGCGGTCCGACGTCGAACAGGCGCGCGCCCTGGCTCGGGATCTCGGGCTCGCGACGCTGGAGCGGACGGCGGGCGGGCTGCTGGCCGGCGACCTGACTCCGCAGGCGGTGCTGCATGCTGCCTTCGTGGTGGGCCGGGCCAGAGCGGTGGCGGACGTGGCCGGCTGACCCGGCCGACCATGTCTGGGTCAGTTCCCCGCGGTCGTTTGACCGCGTGGGCGCACCGCGAGACTGCCGGAGCCGCACCTGCCGGCGAGGGAGCGGTGCTGGGATGGGGCATGCCCAGCTCCGGCACACCACCCCTTGGGTGCGCACCTCACCGGCCCTCAAAGGCCGGCGTGCCTGCCGGGGTGATCTCGCGGCCATGCCGGTTGATGAACGTCCATCCGGAGTGGCGCGCGCCGTCCGGGTTACCGGTCCAGCGCATGGTGATGCCAGTGGTGTCGACCAGGTCGTGGTGGTGCCAGCACAGCAGGGCTGCGTTGTGCACGCTGGTGTCTCCGCCGTCGGCCCAGTGGCGTTCAGCGTGGTGGACCTCGCAGCGCGCGGGCGGCTGGGTGCAGTCGGGATAGACGCAATGCTTGTCACGGGCGATCACGGCGCGACGCATCTGCCCGGTGACCGTGCGTTGCGCTCGGCCGACGTCGAGCACTTGCCCGTCCGGCCCGAAGACCACGCGCGTCACGGCGGAGTCGCAGAGCAGACGCTTCAGCACGGTTGTCGGTACCAACGACGCGGAGATCCCGAATCGGGCAGGTGCCGCGGTGATGTCGGCCAGACTTGTCGGTGCGTCGAAGAGGCTGTCGCCGCCAATGCCGTTGCCGTTGCCGCTGACGCCGTCGCCCTTTCCTCTGCGACCGGGCCCTCCGTCGCGGCCGCCCTGGTTGCGGCCGCCCTGGTTGCGGCCGCCGTGGTCGTGGCCGCCGTGGTCGCTGCCTCCGTCGCGGCCACCGTGGTCGCGGCCGGCGTTGCTGCCTGCGTCGTTGCCCGCGCCGTCGTGGACACGGCGACCGTTGCTGGTGGCCGCGCCGAACCGAGTGGTCAGGCGCGTGAGCTCGGTCCAGGACACGGTCACGGTGACGTGCGGTCGCACGGCGGCGCCGGCTCCCGTGTACCCGTTGTCGAGCACAGTTCGGGCGAGGTCGGCGAGTGCCCGTGCGCGACGCTGAGTGGGAGTGCGGTCATCGCCCGGCGTCGGCGCGCCCATCACCGAGTCCATCGCGGCACGCAGGGCTTCGCCGTGCTCGTCGGTAAGGAAACCGTCGACGTGGTAGCCCCCGAAGGTTTTGGCCACATCGAGGTGCTCACGCTCTGACGCCTGCTTGTAGCCGCGCTCGTCGGACTCCGGGTCGGCCACGTGCGCGAACCGGTCCACGAACCGGCGGAACACGAGGGGGCCGTGCTGATCGGCCAGGTCCAGCAGGACCTCCTCGCCGGTCTGCGCCTCGGCCGGGCCGTCGGCCGACTCGTCGACGGAGCTGCCAGCAGAGTCAGCCGGGTCGTGCACAGAGCCGCCGTCGTCCGGGCCATCCGGCCCGTCCGGTGTAGTGCCGTCGGACGCGCCGTCGGTGTCCGTCGCGTCGACCGGCGAGACGAGGGCCTTGCATCGCTCCTCCGACGTCGGACCGACGTCGACCAGCACGCGCATCTGGTCCATGCCGATCCGTCCTTCCAGGACCGCGGCGAGCGTGGCCGGGAGGTGCTCCAGGAGGCGCTCGCCGGTCAGGACCTCGCGGCCTGCGGTGCGCGCGGTGACCTTCTCCCGGCGGGCGAGCCACGTCCGGAAGGTTCGCGATCCGTCGAGTGCCCACATGCCGTCGGCGTCGATGCGGCTCAGCCACGTCATCCGGAGCACGTCCAGCTGCGTGCACACCGTGCGCAGCAGCGGCGACGCGGCGGTGAGGCGGGACGCGATCCCGGACGCGCCACCAAGAGCCGAGGCGTCCAGCGCAGTGGGTCCAGCCGCGTCGATCAGCTCGGACGCGAGCGCTGCGATGTCCGTGACGATCTCCTCGAACGGGCGAGCGCTCGTGGGCGCGGTCTCGTTCGGCTGTGCCAGCACCATCGGGCTCACCCCTCAATCGGACTCGGTACGCCGACTCCGTGTCGGCGATGGAGGCAATCTATCGAACACATGTGGCCATTGAAGGACAGACTTCAAATCTGTGGATAACTTACCTCTGGATGATGGGCAGGGAGCGCGACCCGACTGCTCATGGCCGGGCAACCAACCGCCCCGCACCGTCCCGAGCCGAGTGTCAGAGGGTCACGGCAGACTGGGCCCATGCACACGGTGGTCTCGCAGGAGGGCTCGGGCATCGGCCTACGGTCGGTGTCCGACTCCGGTGCGCCCACGGGGGAACCGCACGTCGTCGAGCCGTCCGGACTGGCTCAGGCGGCGGCCGATGAGTCGTCCCTCGTCCGCTGGACCTGGGACGACACCAACAACTGGTACCCGGCCCTCCTCGCCGACGGCGTCCGGGTCGACCGTGCACACGACCTGCGGCTCGCGCACGCCGTCCTGCGCACATCGGCGCTGGCGGCGCGCACAGCGCTCGCAGAGGCGGGACCCACGGCATGGGACCGGCTCGCTCCGGTCCCACCCCCGGGCGGCCCGACGGCGGCCGCGCTGGTCCGCCCCGAACGGCACCCTGGCTCAGAGCCGCTCTTCGAGCTCGGGGAGATCACCGCTCCGGCGACCCGCTCCGACCCAGCCCGAAGGGACCGTGCCGAGCCCGCCCGAAGGGACCGTGCCGAGCCCGGCCAACGAGACCGTGCCGAGCCCGCCCGAAGGGACCGTGCCGAGCTCGGCCGAGGAGACCGGGCTGAGCCCGGCCAACGAGACCGGGCTGAGCCCGGCCGAGGGGACCGCGCTGAGGCCACCCGAGGAAGCCGTGCCGAATCCACCCGGGGGAACCACGACGCACCCGGCGGAGGCGCGGGCAGCGAACGCGGAGCCGCCGCGCCCCCCGACCCTGGAGCGCCCCTCGACCCCGTCGCCGAGCTGGCCGCCCAGCTGCTCGCGATCAAGGACAGCACCGACCCCGGCCGCCTCAGGCTCCTGCTCGCGGCCGAGTCGGCGGGCGCGCTCGCGGCCGCCGAGATGCACCACGCCGGACTCCCGTGGCGCGGCGACATCCACGACGAGATCCTCACCGAGGCGCTCGGTCCCCGGCCCCGGCCGGGTGCACGTCCGGCGAAGCTGGAAGCCCTCGTCAACCAGATCCGGGACGCCCTCGACGCCCCGCCCACGCTCAACCCCGACTCACATCCGGACCTGCTGCGCGCCATGGAGTACGCGGGCGTAGGCGCTCGCAGCCTGCGCAAGTGGGAGCTGGAGAAGCTCGACCACCCGGTGATAGCCCCGCTCCTGGAGTACAAGAGCCTCTACCGCCTCTATACCGCGAACGGCTGGAACTGGCTCGACACCTGGGCGCCCGACGGCCGGTTCCGCATGGAGTACGTGGTGGGCGGCGTGGTCACCGGCCGCTGGGCGAGCACGGGAGGCGGCGCGCTGCAGCTGCCGCACAACGTCCGGCGCGCGGTCGTCGCCGACCCGGGCTGGACCTTCGTCGTGGCCGACGCCGCCCAGCTCGAGCCGCGCGTGCTGGCCGCCCTGGCTCGCGACGAGCGCATGGCCGCGGCCGGCCGCAGCAAGGACGGCGAGAGCACCGACATGTACGCGGGGATCGTCGCGGCGGGCGCCGTCGACTCCCGCGAGCACGCGAAGGTGGGCATGCTCGGCGCCATGTACGGGGGCACCACGGGCGTCAGTGCGCAGGTGCTGCCGCGGCTCGCCCGTGCGTTCCCGCAGGCCATCGACCTGGTCGAGCGTGCGGCACGGGCCGGGGAGCGCGGCGAGGTGGTCACGACCCGGCTCGGTCGCAGCTCGCCCCTGCCGGGGGAGTCGTGGGCTGCCGTGCAGGGGTCCGCGTTCGACGAGGACGCAGGGGCCGACGCCCAGTCCCGTGCCCGCAGCCAGACGCGCTCCTGGGGCCGCTTCACCCGCAACTTCGTGGTCCAGGGCACCGCCGCCGAGTGGGCGCTGTGCTGGATCGCGTCCATCCGCCGTCGGCTGTGGGCGCTAGGGGAGATCTCGACAGGCCCGACCAGCGAGGGATCGGCCACCACTGGTTCAGCCGACGGCGGTTCGGCGGACGGCGGTTCATCCGACGGCGCCTCAACCGGCACCGCCGTGCCCGGGCTCGCACCGGCCCCGTTCGACCGCCGCCCGCACCTGGTGTTCTTCCTGCACGACGAGGTGGTGGTGCACGCCCCGGCGGTGTTTGCCGACGTCGTCGCTCAGGAGGTGCGGGCAGCAGCCGAAGAGGCCGGCCGGCTCCTGTTCGGCGACTTCCCGGTCGACTTCCCGCTCAGCGTCGCCGTGACGGAGAGCTACGCGGACGCGAAGGGCTGAGCCGGCGAGCCGGCCGCCAGATCCGCAAGCGGGCCAGCCGCTCGCCGAGGTGGCCGTCCGCCGAGCCGGCAACTCTCTCAGACCAGGCAAGCCGGCCGCCCGCAGATCATCCGCGCCCGTCGAGGACCGCCTTGAGCGAAGCCTCCAGGAGGTCCAGCCCGGCGTGCAGGTCGTCCTCGCTGATAGTCAGGGGCGGGGCGATGCGGAAGATGCCGCCCATCCCCGGCAGCTGGACGATGTTCATGTGCAGGCCGCGCTCGAGGCAGGCCGAGGTGACGGCGCTGCCCAGCGCATCGGCTGGGGCCTTGCTCGCCTTGTCGAGCACGAGCTCGATGCCCTGGAGCAGGCCGCGACCGCGCACGTCACCGACGACGTCGTACCGGTCCCGAAGGCCCAGCAGCCGGCCGGTGAGCTGCTCGCCCAGGCGCGCGGCGCGCTCGACGAGGTGCTCCCGCTCGATGACGTCCAGGACGGTGAGCCCGACGGCGGCGGCCAGCGGGTCGGAGACGTGCGTCGTGTAGAAGAGGAACCCGCGGTCGTAGCAGGCCTGCTCGATGTCGGCGGTCGTGACCACGGCTGCCACCGGCAGTCCGGCGCCGAGAGTCTTCGAAAGCGTCAGGATGTCCGGCGCGACGCCGTCGCGCTCGAACGCATACATGGTCCCGGTGCGGCCCAGCCCGGTCTGCGCCTCGTCGAGGATGAGCAGCATGCCGCGCTCCTCGCACATCTCCTTGAGGCGGCCGAGGTACCCCGGCGGCAGCTCGAAGATCCCGCCCGACGACAGGATCGGCTCGACGAGGCACGCGGCAAGGCTCCCGGCGGACTGCTGGTCCACGAGCGCGAAGCCGTAGGCGAGCTCGGCCTCCCAGTCGTAGGACCCGTCGGGAGCCCGGAACGGCGACCGGTAGGCGTTCGGGGTGGGCAGCGCGAGGTTGCCCGGCACCAGCGGTCCGTATCCGCGCCGCGCCGCCGAGAAGGTCGCGGACGCCGCGCCCTGGGTCATGCCGTGCCACGAACGGTCGAACGAGACGATCTCGTAGCGGCCGGTGGCGAGCTTGGCCATCTTGATGGCCGCCTCATTCGACTCGGCACCGGTGCTGAGCAGCATGGTCTTGTTCAGCGTGGGAGGCAGGGTCGCGGCGAGCCGGCCCGCGAGCCCCAGGACCGGAGCGCTGAGCATGCCGCTGAACAGGTGGTCCAGAGAACCGACCGCGGTCGAGACCGCGGACACGATGTCCGGATGGGCGTGCCCGAGGATCGAGCTCATCTGGCCCGAGGTGAAGTCGAGGATCGGTGTGCCCTCGGTGTCGTAGACGTACGCGCCGGCGGCGCGTTCGATGACCCGCGGGGTGAAGCTCGGCCCGTAGCGGATCAGGAGGCGGTCCGCCTCGTCCCAGAACTTCGCATCCATCGGCATCCCTCTCTGCGTGGCCAGTCGCTGCGTGCCCCGCCTCTGCGGGCTGGGTCTCTGCGTGCCCGGTCTCCAGCTCGCGGTGGCTGCCCCGACGGCAGGCCCGCTGGGTCCCATCCTCGGCTGCCCAAAAGGTCAGGACAAGCAAACAAAACCCATTGACCGTTCGCCGCATACGTACGGTTGGCCGTACGGTCGCGTCATGCTCAACCCTCGACGACTCGAGATCCTGCGCGCGGTCCTGGCGGCCGGCTCGATCAACCGTGCCGCGCATAACCTCAGCTACTCGCCCGCGACGATCAGCCAGCACATGTCCGCTCTGGCGCGCGAGACGGGCCTGGTCCTGTTCGAGAAGCAAGGTCGGGGCATCGTCGCGACCGACGCCGCGCGGCACCTGGCCGACCAGGCACAGTCGCTCCTGGCCGACTTCGGCCGTCTCGAACGGGTGGTGACCGATCTGCGCGGCGGCCAGGGGCAGCACCTGGCCGTCGCCTGCTTCGCCTCCGCCGCCGAGCGGTGGATGCCCGCGGTCGTGCGCGCCGTCCACGACCTCCAGCCCAATCTCACCGTCGAGATCAGCCTGAACGAGCCCGTCGACGGTCGCGGACGACGACAGCCCGACCTCGACATCCGGACCGAGCCCGCCGACAGCACCGGACTGCGGCTCGACGGCTATCAGCGGCACGAGCTCACGGTCGAGGACCTGCTCGCCGTGCTCCCCGTCGCCCACCCGTTGGCCGGTGACGCGGAGGTCAGGCTCCGCGACCTCGCGGACCAGCCCTGGATCGACCACGACATCTACGACAGCCTGATCGGGCGGATAGTCCTGGGAGCGTGCACCGCCGCCGGGTTCACCCCGCGCTACGCCGCGCGGCTCGATGACCATCGCGCGGCGCTCAGCCTCGTCGCCGCGGGCATCGGCGTCACGGTCCTGCCGCGCCTGGCCGTGCCGGAGCTCTTCGAGGGGATCGTTGCCCTGCCCCTGGTTCAGCCCGCCGTCTCGCGGCGCATCGTCGTGCACGCCGGCCAGGACCGTCGTCGGGCCGCCCTCGTCGCGTGCGCGGTGAAGCAGCTGCGCATCAGCGCGGGCGCGCATCCAGCCGCGTAGGCCACGTCGCCCCCGGCCGCGCCTGCCCGACGGCGACGCCGGGAGCCCGCCGCCGTCAGCCAGCCAGCAGCCCGATCGCCGCGGTGACCACCCGCGCCGAGCGCTGCGCGGCGTCGTCCACGTGGGTGAGGAACTCGGTGCCGTCGGGCGCGCACAGGTCCGAGACGGCCCGTACCGACACGAAGTCGACGCCGAAGTTGTGGCACAGCTGGGCAAGCGCCGCCGACTCCATGTCGATGGCGAGCATGTCGGGAAAGTCCGCGCGGAGCCGCAGGGCCAGGTCGGCGGTCGCGAACTTCTCCCCGGACCCGATGGTGCCCTCGCGCAGCACCTGGGCTTCGACGATCGCTCCGGCTCCGGCTCCGGCTCCGGCTCCGGCTCCGGCTCCGGCTCCGGCTCCGGCGACCGCCCGCCGGACGGCGTCGGCGAGCCCGGGGGCGGCGTCGTACGCCTCGGGCATTCCCGGGACCTGGCCGAGCACGTATCCGAAGGCGCGGGCGTCGGCGTCGGCGTTCACGAGTCGGGAGCCCAGCACGACGTCGCCAACGGCGACGTCCTTCGCGAGCCCGCCGGCGCTGCCCGCGCTGATCAGCGGCACGTCCGCGCCGTGACGCAGGATCGCGCTCGTGCCCGCGGACGTCGCGTTGACGAAGCCGATCCCGGAACGCACCAGCATGACCGGCCGACCGGCCAGCGTGACGCGGCGATGCTCGGCCAGACCCAGCCGTTCCGGCTCGCCCACCTCGGACGCGAGGGAGAGAAACGGCGCGGCCTCGTCGTCCATCGCGACCAGCACGACGGCGACGGGCGTCTCGGCGCTCACCGGTCGGTGTCGCCGGCCGCGCCGGGGATCCCGGCGTCCTGGGCGGCCGCTTCGCGCGCCGCCGCATCCCGGGCGGCGGCGTCGCGGGCGGATGCCTCGCCGGGAGCCCCGTCACCGAACACCTGCGACCACACGCCGCGCGCCGACAGGAACACGGACGCCGCCTCCTGGGCGCCGGCCAGCGAGTGGTTCGCGCCCCAGCCGCACTGCACCTCGTTCGCGGCGGGTACCTCGGTGGCCGCCACGATGTCGCGCATCGTCGCCTCGACGAGGTCGAGGACGTCGTCGTAGGCGGGCTCGCCCTGCAACATCAGGTAGAAGCCCGTCTGGCAGCCCATGGGGGAGAAGTCCAGGACGGCGTCCGAGTGGTTGCGCGAGTGCTCCGCGAACAGGTGCTCCAGGGAGTGCACCGTCGGCATCTCCAGGTGCGCGGTGTTGGGCTGCGTGAATCGCACGTCGTACTTGACGATCACGTCCCCGCCCGAGAGCTGCTTACGGTCCGCGAGGCGCACGTACGGGGCGGCGACGGCGCGGTGGTCCAGGTTGAACGACTCGACGTTCATGCGAGGGGCTGACTCGGTCATGGCACGAGCCTATGTCGTCAGCGGCTGCAGGACGTGCGACCGAGCATGCTCGACCGCCGCCGGCAGCTCGGTGAACACGTGGCTCTCGTGCCGCAGCATCCGGTTCAGGCCTGCCGCCTCCAGGAGCTACGGTGATACCCGCCAGGAGGTCGGCACGCAGGGTGCGGGGGTGCAGGTCGTAGTCGGCTGGGGAAGGGACGAGGTCCCGGATGTCCACGCGCTCACGGAGCGCGGCGAGCAGGTGTGTCCTGCGGTTCATGCGGGGGTCTCGGCGAGGTGGGCAAGGATGTCGTAGAGCGGCTCGGTGTCCACGATTTCTGGACGTTAGCAAGGTCCGGATCGACCCGTGCGAGGGAACCGGACAACCCCACCGCAACCGGCGTCGCGTACTACGCTGCGAGGCGTGAGCAGCAACGAAACCCCGACACTGGCCCAGGTCGTCGGCGCTCTTGACGGCCTCTACCCGCCGTCGACGGCGGAGGGGTGGGACGCCGTCGGACTGGTGGCCGGCGACCCCGCCGCGCCGGTGCGCAAGGTGCTGTTCGCGGTGGACCCGGTGGCCGCCGTCGTCGACCAGGCCCTGGAGTGGGGCGCCGACCTGCTCGTCACCCACCACCCCCTGTTCCTGCGCGGCGTGAGCTCGGTGGCCGCCACGACCTTCAAGGGGTCGGTGGTGCACCGGCTGCTGACCGGCGGCTGCGCCCTGCACGTCGCGCACACCAACGCCGACGCCGCGCCGCGCGGCGTCGCGGACGCCCTCGCGGACCTGGTCGGCATCACCGACCGGCGACCGCTCGAGGTGAGCGCCGCCGCCCCGACGGACGGCACCGGCCCGGACCACGGAACCGACCACGGAACCGACCACGGAGCCGGACGCGGCATCGGCCGCGTCGGACGCCTGGCCGAACCGACCACGCTCGCCGGCTTCGCCCGCCGGGTCGCGGCGGCGCTGCCCGCCACCGCCCAGGGCATCCGCTTCTCCGGCGACCCGGACGCCGTCGTGACCACCGCCGCCGTCCTCGGCGGATCCGGCGACGGCTACTTCGACGCCGTCCGCGCGGCCGCCGCCGACGTCTACGTCACCTCGGACCTGCGCCACCACCCGGCCTCCGAGCTGCGCGAACGGGCCGAGTTCGAGGCCCGCGCGGCCGGCGCCCCCGGACCGGCGGGCACCCCGTTCCTCGTGGACACCGCCCACTACGCGAGCGAATGGCCGTGGCTGGGCTACGCCGTCGAGGACCTCTCCGCGGCGCTCGCGGCGGACGGACGTACGATCGAGGCTCGCGTCAGCGATCTCGTGACCGACCCCTGGACGGGCCAGGTCCCCTCGCGCTGAGCGCCGCCGGCCGCGCGCGCCAGACCCTCGGGCCACTCGGGTGACCGGGGCGTCCGAACCGCCCCGTCGGGCTGAGCCGGCTGCCCGAGTGGATCCGGCGTCGGCGGGCGCGAGGTAGCGTTGGACCACCGCCAGATGAACCCGACCGAAAGGACGCCTCCGTGGCTACTGCACCGCCCGAAGACCAGCGCAGGCTGCTGGAGGTCCAGGCACTCGACACCCGCGCTCAGCAGCTCGCCCACCAGCGCAGGAGCCTGCCCGCGCTCGCGACGCTGACCGAGCTGGACGGCCGGATCGCCGACCTGCGCGCCTCGCTCGTCGAGTCGCGCACCCGGGTGGCCGACCTGAAGCGTGAGCTCATCAAGGCGGAGAGCGACGTCGAGCAGGTCCGCAACCGCGCCACGCGCGACCAGCAGCGGCTGGACTCGGGCGGCGTGAGCGCGAAGGACGCCGTCGCGCTCACCGATGAGCTCGGCTCGCTCGCCACGCGCCAGGCGGCCCTGGAAGAGATCGAGCTCGACGTCATGGAACGGCTCGAGGCGCACGAGGACGTGCTGACCAAGGTCGAGGCCGCCAACGACGAGCTCGTCGCGGAGAAGACGAGGGTCGAGGCCGAGCGCGACGCGGGCTGGGCCGACCTCGACGCGCAGGTCGCGGCGCTCACGGCCAGCCGCGCGACGGCGGTCGAGGGCCTCGACGCCGCTCTGGTCACGCTGTACGAGAAGATCCGCGCGCAGCTCGGCGGTACGGGCGCGGCCGTGCTGAACGGCAACCGCTGCGAGGGCTGCCGCATGGACCTCCCGCCGGCCGACCTGGCGACGATCAAGAGCGCGGCGCCGGACGCGGTGGTGCGGTGCGAGGAGTGCGGCCGCATCCTGGTCCGCGTCGCGACCGGCGCGACGACCGGAGCTGCCGCCGGATGAGCGAGGCGCCCGGGTTCGACACGCACCGGCGCCCGCCGGTGGCGGTCACCCGGTTCGACGGCGCCCTCCCGCTCACCGTGGTGCTCGTGCGGCACGGCGTGACGCCGCTGACGGAGGCCGGCGGGTACTCGGGTTCGGACGTCCCGGGCCCGTCGCTGAACGCGCGCGGCCGGATCCAGGCGGCCCAGGCCGCGGACGCCGTGTTCCGCGTCGGGCGGGCGTCGCGGGCGGGAGCGGGTTCCTCGGGCGGCATGCGCAACGGCGGCCTCTGGCCGGACCTGCCCCGCCCGACGGCGCTCGTCGCCTCCCCGACGGTCCGCACCCTGGAGACGGCGGCCGCCGTCGGACGGCGGCTCGGGCTGCACGTCTCCACCGACGACCGGTTCGCCGAGTGCCGGTTCGGGGACTGGGAGGGGCTGACCGCGCCGGAGATCGAGCAGGGCTGGCCGGGGGAGCTGGCGCAGTGGCACTCGACGGGCACCTTCGTGCCGCCGGGCGGCGAGTCCTACGCGCAGCTCGGCGCCCGGGTGTGGGACGGCCTCGCCGACCTGCTGGCCGGCGGCGTGGACCGCACAGTGGTGGCGGTGGGGCACGCGGCGCAGATCCGCACCGCCGTCGGGCAGTCGCTGGGGGCGCCCGCCTCGTACTGGGCGCGGCTGCGCATCCCGCCCGCGTCGCTGTCGGTGCTGCGCCTCTGGGAGGACGGCACCACCGAGGTCACCGCCGTCGGCGTCCCGACCGACGGCTGAGCGGCTGCGGCGACCGCGCGCCGGCCGGGACGATACTTCGCTGGCGGATCGTGTTGCTGTGCGTAGACGTTGTCTACTCTCGGCAACACAACCCGAGGAGCAACTCTTTCTCCGGCCAGGCGCTGCCCGTTGTCGCCCCCTACTGTCCGGTCACCGGGCCGGTAGCCGGCTGGTTTCCCCGACGTCGCAGCGTTCCCCGGGCGAACGCCGGTGCGAGCGGCACCAGGGCCAGCACCAGGACGGCGGGCAGAGCGAACCCGAGCCGGAGGTTGTCCGCCCCGATCAACCCGGTGAGCACCGACCCGAGCAGCGCGCCCACGTAGTTGAACTGGTTGAAGCGCGCGATAACGGCATCGGTGCGGGCCCGGTCGGGCTCGGCCGCCGGATCCGGCGTCGAGCCCGCGGCGATGCGCCCCGCCGCCGAGAAGCTGAGCGGGGCCACCAGCGCGACGGAGGCGCCGAGCAGCGTGAAGCCCGCCACCGCGACCTGCCAGGTGGGCGCGAGCGTCACCAGCAGCAGTGCCCCGCAGGCCACGACGGCCCCGATCCGGAGCAGCGGCGTCACACCGAACCGGGTCACGAGGTGCCCGCCCGCCAGGCGCACCACTATCGAGGTCACCAGGTAGGGGAAGGTCGCGAGCGCGACCAGGTTGCCGGGTGCGTCGAACGAGCGCGCCAGGTACACGGGTCCCCAGGCCGACGCGGTGGTGTCGACCATGTAGAAGATGACGAGCCCCGCGCCCACGAGCCAGATGGGCCGCCACGGGATCGGTGCGTCCGAGACCCGGGTGCCCGCGGTCGGCGCGGCGTCCGCCGGGCTCGCGTTCGGGTTCACGACCGGGCGCGGGATCGAGACTCCGCCGGCCGACACCACCCCGGGCGCGAGGTCCGGCTGGGCCGCGGCGTGCGGAAGGAACGGCGCGAACGCGACGACCAGCGGGACGACGACGACAAACGCGCCGATCTCGGGGGAGAGGTGCCCCGTCGTGAGTACGAGGATGGTGGCGAGGATGCCGCCGGTGGTCCAGTAGCCGTGCGACGACGGCAGGATGGGCCGGCCGTACCGGTGCTCGAGGTGGACGGCCTGCATGTTGCTGGTGGCGTCGACGAGGCCGAGCGCGATCCCGTAGACGGCCACCCCGCCCACGAAGACGCCGATCGCCGGGGCCAGCGTGATCGCAGGGACGGCGACCACCATCAGCCCGAGGCCGAGCCGGAGCATCGACGCGCTGCCGAAGCGCCGCGCGGCGCGCTCGGCGACAAGGGAGCCCACGCCCGCGAGCAGCACCATCATGAGCAGCAGCAGCGACAGGGTGACCTCGTCGAGCCCCCACCGCTCCAGGAACCGCGGCAGGCGGGTGGTCAGGCTGATGAAGACGAAGCCCTGCGCGAAGAACGCCGCGGCCACCGCGATCCTGGCGCCTGTCAGGCTGGTTGTCCTCATGACCGGTCATCCAACCGGTCGGTAGGCGTTGGCGCCAGAGCTGTGGCCCAGCCGTTACACGGGCGTCATCCTGGGGCGCGCACGGAGCGGCCCCCGCAGAGCGGCTCGCACGGAGGGCTCGAACGGAGTCGCCCCGCACGGAGCCGCCTCGCAGGAGGGCGAGGCTCACGCTCCACGCGGCGCGCCCTATGCGAGGACCAGCTCCAGCGTCCGCGGGCCGCGGGCCTTGCCGTCCAGCAGGTTCGCCTCGATCAGGGTCTGGTCCTTGCCCGAGCCGATCTCGGTGAGCATCACCGAACCCACCAGCTCCTGTGCGGCCTTGAGGACGTCCTCGCTGGTCCGGGCCTCGGCCTGGCGGCGCAGCAGGTGCCCGGCCAGCACGCCCCGCGTGTGCTTGGCGTTGTGCGACACCACTGTCCGCTTCCCGTCGGTCTCGCGCAGCACCCGCACCTCCACCCACTCGGCGCCCGCGCTTCGACCGGCGCCGGAGTCCGTCGTCGTCGGCCGCCACGCCGCGACGTAGGTCGCGGACCGGCAGTCGACGACGACGTCGCCCGCGGCTCGGGCGTCGAGCACCTCGGCGAGGGCGCGCTTCCAGAACGTGGCGAGCCGGCCGACGTCGGGCAGGCCGACGCCCATGCCGAGCCGATAGGCGGGGATGCGATCACCGGGGGCGACCACGCCCCACAGGCCCGAGAAGGTGAGGACGCTCTCCTGGGCGCGCCGCGCGGCGCCCTCGGGCAGGGTGGCGAGGCCGGCCGCGCCGTACAGGACACCCGTGTAGACCTCTGCCGCGCGGGCCGCGGGCGCACTGCGGAGTGCGATGTTCCGCGCCACCTCGTCGGCGAGCCCGTCGCTCACTCCCAGAGCCGACGTCGCGCCGGGCTGTGCGCTGACCCTCGCCAGGTCGGCGAGGACCTGCTCGCGATGTGCGGTGAGCTCCGGGTGGGCGAGGGCGTTCAGGTCGAGGGGAGCGGCACCGTCGGGCGCGGGCGTCTTGCCCTCGGAGGGCGGAAGGAGCAGGAGCACTCGCCTAGCCTAAGTTGCGCCGGGACGTTTGACGGGCGGTGTGAACACTTGGCGGCAGGTACTCTTCTACCTGCGGACGAGTCGGTCGGGCGGTCGCGTTGGGTGCCTTCGGGCGCCCGCCGAGGAACGTCCGGGCTCCACAGGGCAAGGTGGTGGTTAACAGCCACCCGGGGTGACCCGCGGGACAGTGCCACAGAAAACAGACCGCCCACGGCCGCAAGGCCGGGGGTAAGGGTGAAACGGTGGTGTAAGAGACCACCAGCGCTGCCGGTGACGGCAGCGGCTAGGTAAACCCCACCTGGAGCAAGGTCAGACAGACTGTGTTTGAGGGCTGCCCGCCCGACTCTCTTCGGAGAGGCACAGTCGGGTAGACCGCTCGAGCCCTGCGGCAACGCAGGGCCTAGATGGATGACCGTCGCCCGCGCGGGGGTAACCGCGCGCGGGAACAGAACCCGGCGTACAGGCTGGCTCGTCCGCTTTTAACGCTCTGACCTGCATCGGAGCACTGGCTAGAGGTGCACCGGTACACATTGGGTACACATGGCTGTGTACCGCGTGGGTCAGGCGGCCGATCGTTTGCCGTTCGCGAGCGATCTATCGGCGGCGAGGTACGAGAGATAGCAGTCACACAGGCAGGCACCGCCGCTGTCGTGCGCGCTGAGCACGCACGCTGGTGGCATTCGGACGTCGGGGTCAACTAACGTAAGCAGGCAGGACGCGGTGTCCTACGGCGCGTCCGATCTGCAAATGGAGGAGCATGTACAACCTGCTGATCGGGTTCGGGGACGGCCTCGCGTTTGGCGGTCGAGTGTTCGAGCACACGGATCAGATCGTCAGGGAGTATGTGCAACCCGCCGGGGCCGTGGACCCCTCACGACTCGTGAACCTGCCGACACTGGTGATGCCGGAGACTGGGGACTCCAGTTCACAGCAGGTTGCGCGGATCGGCCGCATCACAAGCCTGCAACGTACCGGCGCCGACTATCGGTTCACCTTCGTCGAGAACCCGGGGTTCCCTGCGCTCAGCACCGACCGTGTGGTTTCTCTCGCGCAGGATCTCCAGATCGACACATGGGAGTTCACGCGTACGCACTGGGCGGTGAAGGACGTCGACCTCTACGGTGTGTTACTCGGCGGCGGTGCCGCCGAGCAGCTCGCGCCACAGGTGTTTAAGTTCCCGGTTCACTTGCCGCGGGAGAAGGATCTGGTCGCCGTGATGATGCCGTTCGCGGGATTCGGTGCGGTGTACGAGGCGATCAAGGAAGCCGTCGAACGAGCTGGTCTCCGATGCCATCGGGCCGATGACATCTGGGAGAACCACCACATCATGGACGACGTCCTCAGCCTGATCTGGCGATCTCGCGTCGTCGTCTCCGACTTGTCGGGAAAGAACCCGAACGTGTTCTATGAGACTGGGATCGCGCACACGATCGGCCGCGACGTGGTCCCGATTGCCCAGTCCCTGAGCGATGTGCCCTTCGACCTCCGGTCCATCCGGACCCTCACCTACCACCCGAACGCCGAGGGGCTCGGCGAACTTGCGCGGGGTCTTGAGACCCGCCTCAGGACTCTGACTGCGTGACACGCTTGCCGGTGCTTCGACTGCCGACCGCGTGTTCGGCCGGTCCTACTAGGGTGGCAGTCAGCTTTGCCCGCGCAGGCTGGTGACACCCACCAGAGGGCGGTTGCTCGCGAAGATGAGAGCGAGCGAAGAATCGAGGACGGCATCGACCTCCGGTGCAGGGCGGACCAGCACCCGAAGGGGATAGCCGTAACCAAGGCAGGTCGGAGAGCGGCCCTCTGGGTCGCAGGGACTCAATCTGGTAGTGCACCGCGCTCCGGGCTCGCGACGCTGGGCTGCTTCGGGCATAGCCCTCGTGACAACGGTTCGTTCCCCCTCAGGACACGACTGTCGGAACGGTCCGCTGCGGACAAGGCAGACCGGCTGTGCCCAGGCCAGCGGGCGGACCGGGCGCGGTACGCGACGCGTTGACGGGTTCTCCGTTGTGGTCGACGTCCGCCCACGGCCCCCGCCTCAGGCCGCGCTCGACCTGACCGAATGTCTCGCGCGGTACTCGGCCCACCACTGGTCGGCAGGGCGCTGCACTAGTGCTTCCCGGAGCAGGGTGAGGGCGGTCTGGGAGTAGCACCAGGTGGTGATGATCTTCTTCGCGCAGTCGGGATTTGCCTTGACGCCGAGCAGAACGATCATCGCGGTGAGCTGGTTCGTTGTGATGCCGAGCTTGGTGTGCAGGTCCTTGAACCGCAGATTGTAGAAGTCAAGTTCGTTGACGCGCCTGACGGACACGACGCTGGAGTCCGCGGAGCCCTCTTTGACGATGGTGACCGGGATCCCCTCGCGCTTGACGATCCGCAGGTTCACGGTCGGACCGTCCAGTTCGGTCGTGAACGTGATGGCCGCGATCCCCGGGAACAGCACATCCAGCTTGGTGCTCCCGCCCGCGATGGACGCGGTTAACTTACCGAGCTGCTGCTCGGACGGCTGCAATTTCTCTCCCCGCATCGCCCCGTCGATAATCGCCAGCGCGCGCAGTTTCGCAGTTGCCTCTGCGTGTCGCCGGCGGCCGGGCGCGAGCAGTCGTTCGATCTCCGCTAGTTCTTCGAGGAACAAGTTGATCGGGTCCAGCGGAACCCGAGTTGCGACGGGCAGGACGCGATCAGGCAGGAGCTCGCTGAGCGTCTCTCCGAACACGTCGCGCAGTAGATCGCGGTAAAGGGTGACCCCTGCTTGAGCCTGCAGGTAGAGGTGGCCTTCGCTGATGTCGAGCAGATGGTGCTGCGCCGCATCACGCAAACCATTGATCGCTTGCAGCACCAGCGCCTGCTCATCTGTGAGGATCGGCTTGGTCAAGCCCGACAGGGCGCGACGAACGCACGCGTCGAAGCCGATCGTGTTCTTCTCTCCCGGCTCGCGGATACGTGCTCCGCTGTGCAAGAGAGCCGCCTTGAGCAGCATCTCGAAGGTGTGATCGAGGAGCATCAGAACGGAATCGGTCCGCCCTACGTTGGATGGGCGATTGAACAGCTCGATGGAGAGGGTGAGCGAACTCAGCGACTTCTCCTTGAGCAACTTTGCTTCCTTCTTCACAATCCTCACCCCTGGGTGAGGAGTCTAACGAGGCGAGCGGCCCGCACGCGAGGAATTCCTGTGCGCGCATTCGTAACTGAATCGCCCTCCAACACGCGACGCCGCTTACGCGGCTTTCGACGCTGCGGCCTTCGTTGGACGGGTGCTCATGACGAGGTCGATCGCGGTACGCGTCTGCTCCTCCTCGTCGGGCCACAGGTGCGAGTAGGTGTCCAGGGTCTCGCTGGCGTGCTTGTGGCCCAGTCGCGCCTGAACCGCCTTGACGGAAGCGCCGTGGCGGATGAGCAGGCTCGCGTAGTAGTGGCGCAGATCGTGGAAGGTGAAGCCGGAGACCTCGGCCGCCTTGAGCGCGCGTCGCCACGTGTCCCAGAACGCCGAGCGGCGCAGCGCGCCGTTCTCGGTGTTGGTGAAGACGAGGCCGTCGGGTCCTGGTGGGTACTTCCGCATGTACTCCTTCAGGGCCTTGATCGTGGACGTCGACAGCGGCACCTCTCGATAGCTCGCCTCGGTCTTGAGCGGCCCGAACGTCGGCTTGCCCGCAACCGATCCGGTGATCTGTCGGTCAACGTGCATGACCTTGTTGTCGAAGTCGAGCCGATCCACGGTCAGGCCGAACGCCTCACCCTGTCGAAGTCCGGTGCACGCGGTGAACAAGATGAGGCCTCGGAATCGCTCCGGGAAAGCATCGATGAGCGCCCACAGCGACTCGGTCGGGATCGGCTTGACGCGCATGGGCGTCTTCTTCGGTAGGCGCGTGCCCGCGCACGGATTCGACGTGATCCGGTTCGTGTCGACGGCGGACTTGAAGATGCCGGACACGATCCGATGGGTCACCCCAACGGTCGCCGGGGCATATCCCTTGCTCTTGCCCCCTGCCAGAGCGATCGCTGCGGTCGAGAGCCACTTGACCCATGACTGGATGTCCTCGGAGTCGATCGAGGCGAGCGGCAGGTGTCCCAGCCGTGGGCACGCTCGGATCTCAAGGACCACGTCGACCTGATCCTCTGTGTTGCCGCGATGGACCTGGAGCGTGCGCCAGTGCTCGGCGTACTCCTTGAACGTGATCTTGCCGGCGTCCGGGTCGACGAAGCGGCCCGTCAGAATCTCGGCCGACAACTCGTCGCGGCGGCGCTCGGCGTTGATCTTGCGCTTATATGACTCGGCGCGAAGGCGCTTGCCCGGGTCGCGATAGCGGACGCGCCACCGCTTCCCGCGCCCGTAGTCCTTGGTCTTCTCGCCGTCGTTGTCGAGCCAGCGATCTTCGACCCATGCAGTCGCCATGTCAGTTCTCCTCGGGTGCGGGAGGTTCGGGGCCAGGGTCGGACGGTCCGACGCCGGCGCTATTCGTCTTGCGGTCGGGGCGTGCCGCGTTGAGGGCGTTCTCGATCCAGCGTCGGCTTGCGGCGTTCAGGTCGGATGCGTCGCGGAGGAATTCTTCGGCCTCTTCGCAGATGTCGTTGAGGCCGTCCCAGGCGGCTTCGTAGGCGTCAGCCGCGTAGGTGATGTTGCGTGCGAGCTTGGCGGCGTCGCGGTCGACGTCGGCTTCGGGGTCGAGGTCGTAGAGCGCTTCGGGCTTGACGTCGAGGACGCGTGCGGCGACGAGCCCTTCGAAGAAGCGCAGTGGTCGCTGGCCGCGTTCGATCTTCTGGATGGTCTGTGGGTACATGCCGTCGACGCCGTGGCTCATGAGTGCCATGGCGAACTTCGCCTGGGTGATGCCTCGGTCCGTTCGGTACCGGCGCAGGTTGGCGCCAATGACTTCGTCTTCGTCCATGCCTCCAGGGTAACTGCTGTGGTGCGCACTGTCTCGGAACGTCAGATTGGTGGGTGCTAAATTGGTGTGCTACGGAGGCGGTGCGCAACCGTGATGACACCAGGTCATCCCGTGCCGGACATCGTCGAAAGAGGGTGGTGCTTGTGGCTGTCACGACGGACGCCGGAACGGATACGGCTGCGCAGAAGGACGATCCGATGCTGCGCACCCGGGAGGTCTCTGACCTGCTGGGCGTGCCGGAGAACACGCTGCGGTGGTGGCGGTACATCGGGAAGGGCCCGGACTCGTTTCGGCTCGGTCAGCGCCGGGTGGTCTACCGGCGCTCGAAGGTGATGGCCTGGCTGGCTGCGCAGGAGGCGGCTGGTGCCAAGCACACAGCGGCCTGACTCCTCTCGGGGCGGGCGGATGAACGGGGCTCGGACACTTCGGTGTCCGGGCCCCGTTGTCGTTGGCGGCAACGCCACCGGCCCGCACCGGCCCGCTCCGGCGATGCGCCCCGAGTCGCCTGCCAGCTCCGCGGAGCGGTCCATCGCCCGGGGATCGGGGCGGGGCCCCGCCGTTCCCTCCTACCTGGTTCACGCGACTAAGCAGACGCACGTTGCAGCGAGCCGGACACATGCAGCGCGTGTACCGAGCGACGGCAGCGGTACGGACTACGGCACGCGGCTGGCAAGTCGCAGGCGGGCGACGACGTACGCGGGGTTGGCCGCCTGGCAACGCAGCACACCTCAGGCAGTTGAGGAGCGACGGAACCGTTGGCGTTGGTGCGCTTCGGCACCGTTGGCGGGCGGCCCGCACACCTCGCCCGCACACCCCAAGGGCGGTGATCGGTCATGGCGGTGAGCATCGTTCCGATGAGCGTGGGCAACGGCACCGAGTACCTGACCGGTTCCGTGGCCAACGGTGACTGCGACGCCCCGAACCTCCGCGACGGCCTCGGCCTGGACCCAGTCACCGCGTACTACACGGCCGTGGGCACCCCACCCGGGTACTGGCTCGGAAGCGGCGTCGCGGACCTCGGCGGCGGTGTACTGGTTCCCGGGGAGCGTGTGACGACCACCCAGCTCCAGCGGCTCCTGGAAGCGGGCCGGGACCCGGTCACGACCGAGCCCCTGGGCAGGGCCTACCCGAAGATCGTGCCGCTGCGTGAGCGGATCGAGAACCGGACCGCCGCCCTGGACCCGAACCTGAGCCCCGAGGACCGGCAAGCCGCCGTCGACCACATCGTGCGAGACGAGACACTGGCCGGGAAGCGGACAGCGGTCGCCGGGTTCGATCTGACGTTCTCGCCCACGAAGTCGGTCTCGGTGCTGTGGGCCCTATCGGACCGGAACACGCAAACGATCATCCTCGGCGCGCACCGGGCTGCGATGGCCGAGACGATCAAGTTCATCGAGGAGCACATCGCCGCGACGAGGATGGGTACCGATGCCGGGGACGGGTCGATCATGCAGGCCGACGCCTCCGGGGTGATCGCCACCGGGTACGACCACTGGGACTCGCGTGCGCACGACCCGCAGCTGCACACGCACCTGGTGATCGCGAACAAGGTCCGGGCCGTGGTCGATGGCAAGTGGCGCACCCTGGACTCGAGGGCGTTGTTCAACGCGAACGTCGCGTTCAGCGAGCACTACAACGCCGTCCTGGCCGACCGCCTCACCGGCGCCCTGGGCATCAAGTGGGAGAGGCGTGTCCGGGGCAAGGACCGCAACCCGCGGATGGAGATCGTCGGTGTCAGTGACGAGCTGATCGAGGAGTTCTCCAACCGGTCGGCCGAGATCGAGCACTGCGCCGACCAGCTCATCGACGAGTACCGGGAGAAGCACGGGCGTACCCCGTCGCCGGGCACGATCAACCGGCTGCGGGAACAGGCCACCTTGGAGACCCGCCCGCCCAAAATCATCGAGTCCTTGGCCGACCTGACTGCGCAGTGGCGGGAGCGGGCCGGGCGCATCCTCGGGCAGGACCCGACCGAGTGGGCGCAGGGACTGCTGTCCGCTGCCCTGGCCGAACCGGCCCAGGTGTTCGCGGCCGGTGACGTCCCCCAGGACGTGGTGGACATGGCAGCCTCGGTAGTGCTGGGCGTGGTGGGGGACAAGCGGGCCACGTGGAAGCACTGGAACCTGTGGGCCGAAGCCGAACGCCAGACCATGCACTGGCGCATGGCCACCCACCAAGACCGCATTGAGGTCGTGGCCCGGATCGTCGCCCAAGCCGAGGGCGGCTCGGTCACCCTGACCCCACCAGAGCTGACACCGACACCCCGGGCGATGCAGCGCGCGGACGGATCCAGCACACTGCGCCCCAAGCACTCCGTCGTGTTCACCTCCCAGGCCGTCCTCGACGCTGAAGAGCGGCTCCTCGGGCTCATGGAGGACCGCACTGCGCCGCGCCTGGGCGTCGACCTGCTGCGGGCCATCCTGAACCACGGTGTGCGGGACGGTGCGCTCGCCGCGTCACAGGCCGAAGCCATCGCCATGGTGGCTGGTTCGGGGCGCCGCCTGGACCTGCTGGTGGGCCCGGCCGGGACTGGGAAGACCACGACTCTGCGCGCGCTGCGCACCTTGTGGGAAGGGCAGCACGGGCCTGGGACCGTCGTCGGTCTGGCGCCCTCCGCGGCGGCGACGGATGTCCTGGCGACGGGGCTCGGGATCGCGTGCGAAAACACCGCGATGTGGCTCACCCGACAGCGGCACGGCCGTGCTTCATTCGAGCCGGGCCAGTTGGTGATCGTGGACGAGGCATCTCTCGCTGGCACGCACACCCTGGACCGCCTCACCCGTGCCGCCGTCGAGGCCGGCGCCAAGGTGCTCTTGGTCGGCGACCCCGCCCAGCTCCCCGCCGTGGAGACCGGTGGAGCCCTGACGCTCCTGACCAGTGAGCGGGCCTGCACGACCGGCGACGTCCCGACGCTGATCGAGGTGCACCGCTTCCACGCCGACTGGGAGAAGCGCGCCTCGCTGCGTCTGCGCGACGGAGACCCCGCCATCCTGACCACCTACCAGGACCACGGACGCATCCAGGCGGGCACCACCGAGGACATGACCGACGCCGCTTACGCGGCGTGGAAGGCCGACACCGAGACGGGCTTGTCGTCGGTGCTGGTCGTGCCGGACACCGCCACGATGAACGACCTCAACCGCCGCGCCCGCGCCGAACGCGTCCTGGCGGGACAGGTCTCAGACGGCAGCACGGTCCGCCTGGCCGGGCAGACCCGCGCGTCAGCCGGAGACCTGATCCTCACCCGGCGCAACGACCGCACCCTGCGCCACGGACACGCCGGATGGGTCCGCAACGGCGACCGCTGGCAGATCACCGATGTCCACCACGACGGGTCGGTCACTGCTCAGCGCATCGATCCCGACGCGCACACCGATGCCCGGAACGTCGACCGCCAGCAGCTCAGTGGTCAGATGGTCCGGCTGCCCGCCGCGTACGTGGCCGAGCACGTCGACCTCGGCTATGCGATCACCGCACACCGCGCCCAAGGCCTCACCGTCGACACCGCATACACCGTCGCGAGCCCGAGCATGAGCCGGGAGAACCTGTACGTCGCCCTCACGAGAGGCCGGGCAACGAACACCGTGTTCGTGCCCATCGACCAGCCCGACCGGAACCACAACCACGAACACGCCATCGGCGCGAACATCGACCCCGACCAGCCCGACCTCGACGCGGCACGCGCCGTCCTGGCAGGCATTCTGCACCGGGTCGGCGCCGAACCCTCCGCACACCAGGCACGGACCGACGAGGAACACCGCTGGGGATCGATCGCCCAGCTCGCCGCGGAGTACGACACCATCGCAACCCACGCCCAGCGACCTCGCTGGACCCAACTGGTTGCGCACACCCTGGCCGGGGAAGGCTACGCCCGACGTGACATCGCTCAGGTCGTGACGTCCGACGCGTTCGGGCCACTGTGCGCCGAACTGCGCCGGGCAGAGGCCGACGGGCACGACGTGACCCGGCTACTGCCCCGGCTCGCAGCCACCCGGAGCCTGTACGACGCCGAAGACATCGCCGCCGTCCTGTACGACCGACTCACCCACACCGCCACCCGCACAGCCAACGGACGCAACCGGATCGCCGGGCTGGTTCCACAAGCCCAGGGGCACTTCCCGGAAGACGTTCGCGAAGCCCTCGACCGGCGCGCCGAACTCATCGAACACCGCGCCCGCACCCTGGCTCGACAGGCCCTCCGTGACCACGAACCCTGGACCCGGCACCTGCCACGACGCCCCCACGGACCCGATGAACTTGACTGGCATTACGTCGTGACCGTCGTGGCCGCCTACCGGGACCTCTACGGTGTCACAGGAGAAGATCTATTCCGCGAACCACCCACGACACTCGCCCAGCGCGAGGACGCTCGCCTTGTCCGTGCCGTGGTTCTCCGGCGTGCCACGAGCCAAGACAGCTCCGCGCATGCCCGAACTGACCGAACTGTCGGCCCAGGCATCGGGTGATCGGGCGGCCAAGGTCTTGCGCCACACGAGATGTCAGGGGGCGGAGGCGATGAAGTCACCCGCCACCCTGGTCCGATTCACCAGATAATCCGGCACATCCCCTGCTACGGTCGAAATTCCCCCGCGAGCAGGGCAGCTTGTGTGAGCGCAGCTTCACGCGCCAAATCTGCTGCGTTCCTGAGCGCTGCGGAAGATCGAGTTACTAACATACCAACCGCAAGGAGTGAATGTGAGTGACGAACCGATCCACGCAGACCTTGTCAGGGTAGCCCTGGAAAGGGTCGAGGGCGCGCCATTCGAACGATTCTCAAACTCATTCTATGCGAGCCTTGTTGGCGCAACTTTCATTCCGCTAGGTGGAGTCAAGGACGGCGGGGCGGATGCAAGAGATGGCACGATATACGAAGATGGGTCGCAGGTCGAACATTACTTTCAGGCCAGCATCGAGAAAGACTACTCCTCTAAGATTCGGCGAACGGTGGCTCGTCTTCGCGACTTTGGCAGGAGTCCGAGCTCGCTGACGTTCGTGACGCCGCATATCGTTCGCTATTCGGATCGTGAGGAACGCCGCCTTGCTGCCGAACTAGGTGTGACCGTGGCAATTCGGGATGGCTCCTACGTGACCTCTCACATCAACGATGATGTCGCAACGCGCGCTGCCTTCAGGCACCATCTTGAGCACTATACCGATTTCCTAAAGAGCATTGGGGCTTCTCGAAGGATTCCATCGACGCAGCACGTGAAGAGCCCTGCCGTCTATGTCTATCTTGCGCAAGAAGTCGAAAGGCGTCGGGGCAACGAAAGCCTGGTTGACTCCGTGACAGATGCGCTCGCCCTCTGGGCGCTTGAAGGGACCGACCCGGATAAAGGTATCGTTCGCACTGCCGAAGAGGTCATGGAGAAGATCGTCGGCACCGTGCCAAGCGTTCAGTCAATCGTGGCGCCTCGTATCGTCCGGAGGCTGCAGCACATGGGTAAGAAGGATTACCCATTAGGCCGTGCTGTCAAGTGGTACAGGAAGGCGGGGACATTCTGTCTGCCGTGGGAGACCCGCCAGAAGATTGAAGATGAGAACGCCGCAGACGAAACCCTGCGCCTCCGGGTGCTGGAGAGCCTTGAGATGCGCGCCAAAGGAGACGACGATGTCTGTGTCGACTCTGAACTTGCAGCACGGGTGGCACTTCGAGCAATCCAGAACATATTCGAGCGCGAAGGGCTGGAGTTCTCTCGGTATCTGCAGGAAGGCGCCGGGTCCCAGTATCCGACCGTGGTGGATTCTCTCAGTTTTGCCCTCGAGGACACCAAAGTTACTCACAGCAAACGCGAAAATGTTGGTGATGGCGCATTCAGGGCGCTCCGTGGCGTATTCTACGACTCGGTGGCGGATGAGCGTGAGTATCTTCGGAAACTCTCTCAGACTTACGCACTGCTATTCACGCTTAATACGGAGCCACGTCTCGTAAAGTTCTTTCAGGAGATGGCCTCAGATCTTCGGCTCTATGTCGGCGCCGACCAGCTCCTGCTGGCATTAAGTGAAAAATTCCTCCCGGAAGCCGATCGGGCGACGAACAATATGCTCACGATCGCTTCCGAGCTTGGCGCGAAGCTGATCCTGACGGAGCCAGCGCTCGAAGAAGTCGTGAGCCATCTTCGCGCGTGCGACTTCGAGCACAGAAACCATATCAACGGCCATGAAGAGTCGATGGGCTTCGAACTAGTTCGCGAAGTCCCGCATCTCATCCTGCGTTCATATCTATATGCGAAGTTCACTGGAGATCCCGAATCGCTGCGGCCCAAGAACTGGCCGGAGTACCTCAATCACTTCTGCACACCAGAGACGCTGCATGGTGTTGTGGGCATGAATGACATTCGTAGATATCTGCAGAACTCGTTCGGTCTCGATTACGAGTCGACGGACGACCTGGAGACACTTGTAGATCCGGATGCGGTCCTAGACCTGACCTCAAAGCTTGCTGAGCACAAGAAGACGGAGCGTCTAGCGCACAATGACGCATTGATTGCGCTCGCCGTCTATGGGCGTCGCCGACGCAGGAGAGAGTCGTCAGGTACGTCAGAGTTCGGCTGGTCAACATGGTGGCTTACCAGTGAGACGAGAATTCTGCAATATACGCGTGATGTCGTCCGGGACCGTGGGGCGCGGTATATGATGCGGCCGGACTTTCTGCTCAACTACGTGGCACTTTCACCGAAGACTCAGGCGATCCGCGATTCGATGGCTGGTCTATTTCCCAGCTTACTTGGTGTTCAGTTAGGCCGACGAATAAGCTCTGATGACTTCCACGGGCTGATGGGCCGCGTAAAAGAGGCGGAGCGATTAGAGCCCGCTCGCCGATCAGTGGAGATCGCAAAGCTTTCCGATACGCTAAAGAGTGACTTTCGTCGCTCGTATGCGGGCGGGACCGAATCTGCGACGAGGTCCGGACCTCGTTAGCGTTTGCTGCCGGCGGCAAGCCGACCAGCGTTCACGGTGCGGCGGAGGAAGGCGGTCGGGGCTCCCACTGGGGAGCCCCGGCCTAGACTCTGCCTTCTGGAAGCGGTACACACGGTTGGGCGGGAGCAGGGGCAGCCGTGAGGTCTGGCGGCCGAGATTGCTACCGGTCGCCGAGCGGGAGTTCAAACCCGGCCGGGCCGTTTCCAATGACGCTGCGCCACTGGGCGCGGCGTCTGCCCTCGTCCCCGCGTGGAAACGGCAGCCTTGCTTCGATGGCAGCGGCCTCGATGGCGCGCATCGTGGTGCCGACGCCGGACGGGATCGGAGCATGCTTGATCCAGTGGCCGTTCTGGAGGGTCCACGCTTCGCACCGGGACAGGTCCGGTCCGGTGCCGTGCCACACACGTAGGGCCACTGGGCCTGGTGCGCTGGCCTCGGCGGTGGCGATCTGTGCGGCCAGCGACGAGAGTGATCCGTCGATGTCCGGGATGAGGGAGCGCAGCACCGGCAGCACCCCGGCTTGGTCGATGGTGCCGGTGGTCTCGTCGGCGGCGCTACGCACGACCGCAGGTGCGTGCCCCATCGCGACTGAGCGTGCGGCCCAGGCCAGCATCGTCAGATCGTTGATGCCGTCTCCAACAGCCACAGTGTTCTCGGCGGGGATGCGCAGGTGTTTGCGCACGTCGTCGAGGGCGGCGGCCTTGTTGACGTCCAGGGCTGTGATGTCGGCCCAGTCGGGACCCATCGGAGCAACCGTGACCCCGGTAGCGGCCAGCGCGTCGGCGAAGCGGCGGATGCCCGGTGCGGCGAGCACAATCCGCGTCGCTGGCTCGGACGTCAGGTGGTCCAGCGTCGCGGGCTTTTGCTGCCCGTTCAGTTCGTCAGGTGCGAACGGACGGTTCGTCCGCCACCCCCACCCGACCTCCTCCACGGCGACCCGTACACCCGGGACCAGGTTCACAGCGCGGCTGATCACAAGGCCTGGGTTGAACGTCCGGGCGTCCACGACGTCGTACCCCGACGGAGCGACCCGGTCCAGGCGCACGGTCAGGGCACCGTTGGAACACACCGCCCACCCGTCGGTCAGCCCGAGCCGTACCGCGATCGGAAGCAGACCCGTGAGTGATCGTCCCGAGGCGAGGACGATTCTGTGTCCGGCGGCGCGGACCAGGTCCAGCATCCCGACCGTTCCGGGCGGGATCCTGCTCTCACCGTCCAGGAGGGTGCCGTCGATGTCCAGGGCGACGAGGGTTCGTGTGCACGTGACGGTCAGGGAGCTCATCGCGCCACCACCTGACGCAGGACCGACCGGACCTGGACCTCCAGGCCGTCTACCACACCGGTCCAGAGGGTGTGCCCGGGCACGAACATCCGATGATCCAACGGAAGGTCGCACCCCAAGATGCGCGCGATCTGCTCGCCCTCGTTCAGGTCCACGGGCTGTACGCAGATGCGGCCTCGGGTCAACGTAACGATCTCGATGTGTTCCGGTCCCACGGCGCGGATCGCCTCGGCGGCGACATCCATGGCGAACGTGAGTTGGTCGGCCAAGCGGGTCGTGGTCATGGGCTGGCCCTTGTGTCTAGGGATGGTGGACTCGGCAGCCGGGGAAGGCTGGGATCCAGTGAAAGACCCGTAACCGTGAATGGGTGAGGAAAAAGCGCTGGGGCACTCTTCGGCGGCAACCGGAAATTTCCGGGGTGATCGCTTCTTCTCGATGCCGTCGTGTGGCTACCGTGAACGAGTGGGAGGCAACCAGATCCTCAAGACGCGCATGGCGGAATCGGGCTTCACCCAGGCAGAACTGGCTGAAGCCGTGAACGCCGACCTGCGTGCGGCCGGATACGAAGGAACCGTCAGCGACCGAACGGTCCGCAACTGGCTGACCGGAAAAACTCGATGGCCTCACCATCGTCAGCGCGCTGCTCTGGAGGCGCTGTTCAACTGCCACGTGACGGAGCTGGGCTTCACGACCCAAGGGGATCGCACCCCGACGACGCCGCCGCAGAGTGGGGTGCACCGCCCGGTCAGGGACACCGTCAGAACGATCCCCTCGACGGCCGCTGGCCCGTCCTTAGGGCCTCGACAGCGCGTCGGCCTCAGTGACGTGCAGCGGCTTCTGGCCAAGTTCGCGCTCGTGATCGCTGATGACCATCGGTACGGCGGAAAGCTCACCATCGAGGTGCAGGCAGCCGCACTGGCTGGGGAAGCCCTTGCGCTCCAGGCGAGGGGCACGGCGAGCCAGCGCGTGCGAGCTGCCCTTTACGGCTGTGCCGCGTCCTTCACCTCCAGCGCGATGTGGGCCGCGATCGACGGTCGCCGCTTCGATACCGCGCAACGCCACTTCGACCGAGCAGCCAGCCTCGCGGCCTTCTCCGGGGACTCCACCATCCAATTCCGTATCTGGTCCCACGCCGGCAGCCTGTACCGACACATGGCCAGGCCCGTCGACGCGCTGGCCGCCAACGACGTCGCGCGCCGCCTGCCCGTCGCGCGCCGCGACCCGCTGTTCGCTTCTCTCGGCCATGCGCGGCACGCGGCCATCCATGGCTTGACGGGCGACGCCGGAGCAGTCCGCCAGGCCGTGGGGCACGCCCAGAAAGCCCTGCTGCAGGCCGACCCGGACGAACAGCGGCCGGTATGGATCACCGCGTTCTACGACCAGGCGGAACTGGAGAACCTCGCCGTGGCCGCGCACTTGGCCCTGGGCGACTACGAGAGCGCCGAAGCCCGCGCGCACCGAAGCCTGGCGTTGCTTCGCCCGGAGATGCGACGCACCCGCGCCATCACTACCGCTCGCCTCGCCCGCGCCCAGCTCGGCCAAGGCGACCTGGAACCGGCCGTAGCTACTGCCATGTCCATCCCGGCCGGTCCCACCGGTCAGCACCCCCGCGTGACCGGCATGCTGCAGGACTTCGGCAACGCCCTGCACCTCACCGCAGGCCCTAGCCCGCACACCACCATCTGGGACCAGTACATCCACGACGGCCGAAGGACTCCACATGATCAGTGACGGCATCGAGCTGCGCCACGCTTCCGACCTGGACAGTGTCTGGAGCACCCTGATCGAGATCTACGCCGAAGTACGCGCCGACCAGCTCCACCAGCCTCACTACTCGGTGGAACGGTACGGGGAACGGCTCGCCCGGCACGGCGCCGAACCCGGTTGGGAGACCGTCATCGGGTTCGACGGAGACGAGCCAGTGGGATATGCCTACGTCAACACCCTCCAACCCGATGACCGCTGGTGGCGACGGATGACCACACCTCTGCCCGAGGGCTGCACCGACAAGTCGACCGTGGCCCTGAAGGAGATCATGCTCAAAGTGCCCTGGCGCGGCACCGGAACCGCAAGGCGCATCCACAACGAACTCCTGGCCAACCGCCCCGAGGAACAAGTCTCCCTCCTGGTCAACCCACTGGCCGGGAACGGCAAGGTGAAAGCGCTCTACGAACGATGGGGCTACTACGAGATCAGCACACAACAGCCCGCATCCGACGGGCCTGTCCTGACAGCGATGCTCCGCACCACCCGCGAACCGGCGCCCGTCGACTGAGCGCTTCCGGTCGCGTGCACTACGGCTGGAGGAGCTGGCCTAGCTCCGAGTGCAATTTGCAGTCCGCAAGAAGTCCGCACCAGCCCAGCGGGCCCCAACACGACCAACGGCCGGGAACCTTGGAATTCCAACGTTCCCGGCCGTTGTCGCTCTCACCAGAACGTGCCGGTGGCCCGGACTGCGATCCACGAACTACCGGTGAACATGCAGGTCAGTGTCTGATTCTGGCTGGTGGTGGGCGCACGGTCCGCAAGAACGGACGCTGGGCGCTCGGCGCCAACAGCGTCAGCCCTAACGATGAGCGACCCCTGCGACGCTCCGCGATGATTGTGAAATGAGCGACGATGGGGGTACTCCCTTTGAACCAGACCCTGGCGCTTCCTCCGGACCAGATGAAGAGCAGGTCTACACGCGCGGTGACTGGGAGGAGGCGGTGGAGGGCGGCTGGCTGAAACGCGCACATGTAGAGGCTCGCTTACACAACATCGCCGTCCGTGACTTCGGGGAAGTCGGCCCCTCTGGCTACGACGACGAAGGCTTCATGACCTCGCTTGTCGCCGACAGCCTTCGGGTGGAGAGGATCGGCAAGTTCATCGTGTACTCCAACGACCACGACCCGCCTCATGTTCACGTGCGCCCCTTTGGAACGACGATCGACCTACGTTTCAGCCTCAACACCGGCGAACTCCTTGACGAAGCACCTCGCGGCATCGCGAGCAAGCAACTCAAGAGTATGAAGGCAGCGTTGATCGAAAACCAGGTCCAGTTCGGTCGCTGGTGGGAAAAGGCTCATGGTGATGTTGTCGTTGCTCCGACGAACGCATCGGACGTCTAGGACCAGCGTCACGAGCATGGTCTCGTCTCGTCGTGAGGGTGAGGTGATGGTGGCGCTGCGGTTCCTGCGGATGAAACTGGTCGAGGGGGTAGGCAGTTATGCAAAGATCGCAGGATGGCGGAGCAGTTTGCAGTCGATGGACAGGTGGGCGCCGAGAAGCTAGACGAACTCTTGGTGCTGGGGCACGAGAACCAGCATCTTGACTACAAGAAATACTGGGACCTGTCGAAGGCAGGGGTTAAGCATCGCCTCGACCTGGTGATGGCTGTTGCTGCGTTCAGCAACACCAAGCTCGGTGGCTACATCGTCGTTGGGGTAGACGGAAACGGCTCAACGTCACACGACGAGCCAATTATTGACGTTGCTCAGTTCGACGAGGCAGACATTGCACAGATTGTCCGCAGCTATGTCTCGGGCCTGCCAGCGCTGACGGTCAAGAACCACGAGGTCGAAGGACGCCCCATCTCTATCATCTACGTTGCGCCGAGCGCGGACCGCTTGCCCGTGATCTTCTTGAAGGATGGCGAACTGCAACCCGGCAATCCAAAAGCTGGAGTGAAGTTCCGACGAGGGCAGGTGTATGTCCGTAAGGGCACACGCTGTGTGCCCGCAGAGCACGCCGACTGGAGCGAGGTGCTCTCGCGCAACAATGATTCGGTGCGGACCGAAGCGCGTGGTCCTCTAAATGACGTCCTTCGCCGGCTTCTAGCCGCAGCTGGTGACACGGATGCAGGCAGCGTCGCCGATCTGCCAGTTGCGGTTGACTTCGATCAAGACCTTGACATCTTCACAGAAGCGGTGGGCGCGGTACGTCCTTCGCAGTATGGAGAACTTCGCCGGCTCTTGCGACGGCGGGTGCGCTCCGCCGCATGGGACGTCAAGACACCGTGGGAGATCGAAGATGTCTCTTCGGTCGTCGACCGCCTCCTCGTTATCGGGGCGTTCGGTATCCGTGAGGAGAGTGACGACCTCGTCGACGCGGTGATTGACGGCTTGACGTACTTGTATCGGATGCCGATCAACGAGCGTGCTGGTGAACGCGGTGGCGCAATGGTTTGGCGCACTATCGGTGCTGGAGTTGCGGCGCTCGGTGGCGTGGCCGTTCGTGAGGATGCGTGGTCCGTCGTCCGTCGTCTCGCGCTACCCGCGAAGTTTTGTCCAGTGCCAGAAGAGCACGGCGAGCCGGAATACATGTCATGGATGCGCCACGCCGTGACGATGGCCGCGCGTGCTGAGGTTCTCGGGTACACCTCGAACGGAAATGTTTTGCCAGGAGGCCTTGTCCGGTTCGCGCGGCAGACTGCGTCCCGGGTCGCTGCGCTTTCCGCTGACGTGCGTAACGCGCCTGAGGTGCTGTCGTCCGAGTTCGAGCCATCGGACCAGGACCGAATTCTCGATTCCATCTGTCGGTTCGACTACCTTTGGTGTGTGCTTGCATATATGGCCGACTCCAGCAGCGATATCCACCAGACGATGCCGGGATTCGCTGCGTTCTATCAACAGCGCACAGTCCCGATCGTCATCGAGCTAGTGAACGACCTTGAGATGCGGAACCTGCTCTCGCCTGGCGCGTCGGAGAGCGAATGGGCGGGCGCGATTCGGGACCTTGACGACGTTGCAAGCAGGCAGGCAATGCAGATCAATTGGGGGCACTGGAAGGCGGCTGCGTTTCCACCTGTTGAGCGCTTCGTGGCAGAGAACACGACACCCTGACCGCCACCTGCTGTACTCACCCGACTCGAAAGCGGTTCGATTCGGTCGGTACGGTCCGCGCGGGCCCGTCCAATCCCCAAATGACCATCGGCCTGGATCGTTGGAGCCCAACGATCCCGGCCGCCGTCGCTCTCGCCACACCCGTGTCAGATGCGTGAACTGCGATCTACAAGCTAGCGCCGGTGCCCGTTTTGGAAGTGTGACAGGGCGTCAGTCGTCGGAGGCGACGACCATGTGAATCACTTCGTGCTCGCGGTCGATCACCACGAACTCGCGGAACCCGGTCGCACCGACACCGACCCAATTCGACCGGTGCTCTTCGTTGTTAGGGACATCGAGGCGGTAGACCGTCCCGCAGTCGAACGCCTGCGACAACAGCCGCGCGACTCGTGCGTGGGTGCGGACGGACTGCGGTGGTTCGATCATTTCGTCGTCCAGCCACGTGTCGATCGTTTGCCGCGCGTCGTCCGCCGCGACCGGCGTGAACATCTCGGAGGTCAACGTCTCGGTGAGCCAGGGCCCGTGGACAGGGCGCCCATCGAAGTCAACCTCGGCACCATCCGCGTATGGCCAGGCGTACCGTGCGCGTACAGGCTCGACGACATCAGGGCTGTGAGAAGGGCTCGATCATCCAGCGTCGAGTCGAGAGTGAACTGGACATGATCGACCCACATGAAGGTTCCTCGATCGGCCTGGACGAGCGTGTGCTCCTCAACCCTGAGCCATTCGAACCTGGGCCACGGCCACTCTGCACGAATGACATCCGTAGTGACGCGAGCGCCCTTCGCTGCCTCGGCCTCGGAGACAAGCAAGAACGTCACGTGACGTCCGTCGACAGCCTTCGCACGGACCCAGGACCATGCTTCCGGCCGGCCAGCAACCAGCAGCTCGCCCTCGCGGATGCTGTAGTGGGAGCGAGTCACCCACCCTTGCCCGACACCGTCTGCGTCCACAGTCATGAGATCCATCGGGATATCGATCTCGATCACAGTCGCGCCTCCTAATTCGCCCCCGCCGGCACCCCGCACGTCATATCGACGATGCGAGCACCGAGCCTAGGTCGCTGCCTGGGTCGATCGCGTCAAACTGGCAGGGGGACTGCCATCGCTGCTTGACCGGGAGATGCCGTAGGTCTCGTTGAGTCAACGAAGACGCGATAGGCAACCGTCCTGTAGGCGCTGAGCACCGCTCATTGGTGACGTGCTGTCCGTTCCGGTAGAACGATCGCTATGAGCTGGGTGGCGAACGTCATGATCTCGGTCGACATGGACGACAACGAGAACGCGGAGGCGCTGAGCGAGTGGCTACGGACGGAAGCTCCCCGCCGGTCGAGTCCTGAGCGTGGCGGAGTGGGGTACCTGAGGTTGCTCACCAGCGCGGAGGACAGCCAATGGGGAGGGTGGAAGGCTCCCGAGTGCGAGGTGTGGGCGGGTGCCCTGAACCATGCTGACCTCGATGCTCTCCGGCAGCGATTCTTCGAGACGCCGTGGCGCGAGCCGAACGCGGCGCAACTGTTCGTGATGGACCAGGAAGAGGGCTTCTTCCGGCTGTGGATGATCCGCGGCGCCGAGCTTCGGCAGTTCGCTCCCCTCGTACCGAGCGAGGACGACGAGGTCTTCTATCGGGAGTGAAGAGCCAAGCACAAGGCCGTTCACACTCGGACGGCGGCGAGCCTGCAGGCGGTCCGATTGGAGAGCAGCTCGGTACACATCGGGTACACATGACCGCTGTCTGAGCCCATCCGACGCCACCTCCACCAACGCGCCCCGGACCCGGCAGAACCGCGAAGTTCCAACGATCTCGCGGTGCCCAACCAACTCGGCGGACACCGCGAGACATACCGGTACACCCTCCGGGAGAACCCGGCGTACAGACCGGCTCGTCCGCTCTTAACGCTCTTTCGACCGAGGAAGTTCGTGCTCCACTGCGGCGCCTTGCCGCCGCTGTCTGCGACCAGATGGACGTCGGCGGCGAGCAGCTCGGCCAGCCCGTCGACGTCGACGTCGCGGAAGGCGTCGAGGAACCGCCGGCCATCTCCTCGCCTGCCTTCCGGTCGACGCCGAACCGAGGCCGTCCCTGGTCCATGCGGCGACGTGAGTGCACCGCGAGCTGGCGGCACGCGGCCTCGGGCCGGCCGACCGGCCGGAGAGGCGATCTTGTCGAAGCCAAACCCGGTGTCGAAGCGCTGGCTCAACACCACAACGTCGTTGAACGTCGGTCAAGACCATGGCCGGCCTCCAGCACCAGCGGCTCCAGGCCGCGCTCCAGCAGGTGGGCAGCCGCGGCGAGACCGACCGGGCCAGCGCCGATGACGACTGGCAGGTTCTCGCGGGACGTGTCGTGCCTGCGTATAGGTCGACCATAGGTTCGCCATAGCGCGGCCGACCACTCTTCTCGTGCGACGACATCCGTCGCTGGACGACGCCGACCTGACTCTGCGCCGACCGCTGGAACTGCCGGTGGGTTGTTCCTGGTGGCCTTGGACAGGTCCGCACCGCGTCGTCAGCAATCACGGAGAAAGTAGGAGTGGGATGGGCAGACTGTTCACGCAGTTCGGCGACGCGATCCTCCAGAAGGTCGCCCCGGCGCAGACGGCTGAGGCCGTCTGCATCACCAACTACCAGTACCGGTGTGAGTCGAGCACCAGGTGTCGTGCCGAGCCGCAGACGACGGGTAACCGTCAGCGGCGCGCCTGCTACACGGGATCCTGCCCGCCCAGCTGCACCGCTTGGGCGGACAACGGCTGCTGCTGATCGTGACCGCCGGCGCCGGACACCCCTGCCGGCGCCGGCATCCCGCCGCCGCCCGCCACCCGTGGAGTTGATGTGCTCACCCTGGTTCTGTTCGTCCAGCTGGCCGTGGCCGGCGTCCTGCTCACGTCCGGCGTCGCCAAGCTGCGTGGCGACGCCAACCGGAACACCTGGGCAGAGCTGCTCGGCAGAGCGCCGGAGCCGTTCCGGCGCCTGCATGCCGTGGCGATGGCGCGACTCCACGTTGCGACCGAGGTCTTGGTGGGAGTCACGCTGCTGCTCGGTACGGTCGTCCCGGCGGTCGTCATGCCCGCACTGGTCGCCGCCGCGCTCCTGTTCGTGGGCTTCACCGGGCTCGCCTTGCACTCCGCCGTCACCGGCCGCACGATCACGTGCTCATGCTTCGGCGCGAGCACCACACAGCTCGGCTGGGCACACGTGGCCCGCAACCTCGTGCTGACCGGCCTGGCGGTGTCCGGCGCGATGACATCGGGTCTGGTGACGGCCGTCGACAGCATGCCGTCGAGGCCCGGCCACGCAGCGTTCGCGGTCCTCGGCGCCGTCGCGGTCACGGCGCTGACCTACTTCTTCGATGACGTCGTCGACCTGTTCGCTCCCCGCACGCTGGTCCGGTCCGGCGCCCGCTCCCGCGCCGTCTGAACCCTGTCCGCTGACCCGCACCTCGCGAGAACGGAGACCCCCGTGGCAGTCCTGACCACCGCCGTCGTACTCCTCGGCATCCTGGCCGTGTTCAACATCGTGCTCACGCTCGCCCTCGTGCGTCGCATCCGCAACGGTGCGGAGACCGGGCATGCCCACGGCACGCCGACCTTCCCGGACCTGGACGAGGTCAGGGCCGGGTCCCCGGTCCGGCCCTTCTCGGTGACGACGACGACAGGCTCCGTCGTGTCGTACGAGGACCGGTACGGCGACACGGCCGTGTACGCCTTCTTCGACACCAGCTGCGGCACGTGCGCCAAGGAGCTGCAGCCGCTCGTCGATCTCGTGCGCCGCGAGGGGTTCACCCCGCACCAGGTGATCGCGTTCGTGGTCCACGAGCAGTACGGGAGCGACCAGAAGCGCGACGAGTACCTGGGCGTCCTGGGCGAAACGGTGACCGTCGTCGTGCACGAGCGCGGCGAGGTCGACCTGCCGTTCGAGGCCGGCGGATACCCGGCGTTCGTGCTGGTCAACGCCTCCGGGCAGGTACTGCGCTCGGGTGTCGAGGTCAGCGACCTCGACACCGTCCTCGCGCCGGCATGACCCACGGCGGCGGCACCTCCCGCTCCCTGACCACGGCGGCCCGCGCCCTGGGCGACGGCCTGAGGCGGACCGGCCGGACCGTCGCCCTGTGCTGGCAGGCCGCGCCCGGTTCGCTCACCGTGCACGTGCTCCTGACCGTGGTCGACGCGCTGCTGCCGGCGGGCGTCCTGCTCGCCACCAAGTGGCTGCTGGACGTCCTGCAGCTCGGTTCCGGCGCCGACGGCGTGCCGCAGCTCCTGCGCGAGAGGCCCGTGACCATCGTGCTCGCGCTGGCGGCCATGACGCTGGCGGGCGCGCTCCTGAGCCACGCGATCCAGTACGTCGGCAGCCGGACCCGGCGTGCGGCCACGCTTCTGGTCACCGGGCGGCTGTTCGCAGCCGTCACCCGCCTCGGCGGCCTGCGCCACTTCGAGGACCCGGCGTTCCGCGACCAGCTCCGTATGGCGCAGACGTCCGCCGCCGACGCACCTGACGAGGTGATCGGGTCCCTGTTCGGCTCGGTCCGCAGCGTGCTGACGATCGTGAGCACCCTCGGTGTCCTCGTCCTGATCAGCCCGCTGATCTCCGTGCTGGTGGTCGCGGCCGCCGTCCCCGGCCTGGTCGTGCAGCTGCTGCTGAACCGGGAGCACGCCGGCGTCCTGTGGCGGATCAGCCCCCGGTCGCGGCGGCTGGCCTTCTACCAGGACCTCATGATCCATCCGGTAGTGGCCGCGGAGGTGCGCCTCTTCGGCGCCGGAAGGTTCCTGGCGGGACGCATGGACCGCGAGCTCCGCGCCATCAACGCCGCCGAGGAACGCCTCGACCGCAAGACCCTGCTGGCCCACGCACCGCTGACCCTGGCCGGGACCCTGGTCACCGGCGGAGGCCTGGTCTGGGTGGTGCTCGGCGCCCTGCGCGGCGACTTCACGGTCGGTGACGTCTCCGCCTTTGCCGGGGCCGCCGCCGGTGTCCAGGGCTCGGCCGCCATGCTGGTCATGTGCCTCGCGCGCGTCCATCACGTGCTGCTGCTCATGCGGCACTACGACGACGTGCTCGCGACCCCTGAGGATCTTCGCCTACCGGCGGGGAACCCTCGACCGGTGCGCCCCCTGGAGCACGAGATCCGGCTGGACGACGTCTGGTTCCGGTACGCCGACGACGGCCCCTGGGTGCTCCGCGGCGTCTCGCTAACGGTCCCGGCCCGCGGCTCGGTCGCCCTGGTCGGGCTCAACGGCGCGGGCAAGAGCACCGTCGTCAAGCTCCTCACCCGGATGTACGACCCGGTGCGCGGCGTGATCCTGTGGGACGGCGTCAACATCAGGGACCTCGACGTCGCCGCGCTGCGCTCGCGGGTCAGTGCCGTCTTCCAGGACTTCGTCCAGTACGAGCTGTCGGTCAGGGAGAACATCGCGCTCGGGTCGCTCGACGATCTGGACGACGACGCCAAGGTCCGCGCCGCTGCCGTCGCGGCCGGGGCGGCGCCGGTCGTCGACGGGCTGCGGCACGGCTACGACACGATGCTGTCGCGCACGTTCCCGTCCGACGACGAGGCAGGTGACGAGAACGAGTCCCGGCCGGGCACGACGCTGTCGGGTGGGCAGTGGCAGCGGCTGGCTCTGGCGCGTTCGCTCATGCGCGCCGGCCGTGACCTGCTGGTCCTCGACGAGCCGACGTCGGGCCTGGACCCACAGGCCGAGAGCGAGGTCCGCGACCTGCTCGGCACCCTGCGGTCCGGCACCGCGACCCTGCTCGTCTCGCACCGCCTCGGCGCGGTCCGGGACGCGCAGGAGATCGTCGTGCTGGCCGACGGCGTGGCGGCCGAACGCGGCACGCACGACGAGCTGATGCGGCTCGACGGTGAGTACGCCCGGCTCTTCACCCTGCAGGCGACCGGGTACCAGGACACGGTGCCCGCGGTCGAAGGGGCTCCCGCGTGACGGCGTTGACGGGAGTAGCGGTGGCTGCCGGGACGCTCGGCATGACGGCGTTCCTCCTGGCGCTGCTCCACCACGTGCGCCGACGCTACGTCGTGGTCGTCGTCGACGGCGAGAGCATGGCGCCGGCGTACGCGCCGGGTGACCGCGTTCTGGTCCGGAGGCAGAGCAGTGCCCCGGCCCGAGGTGACGTCGTCGTCGTGCGCAGGCCTGACGTGACGCACGGATGGCCGGCGGCGTCGGACGGACGGGACCGCGGCGCGCCGGTCGGCCGGAGATGGCTGGTGAAGCGAGTCGCCGCGACGGGCGGGGACCCGTGGCCGAGCGTCGTCGGCCAGGCGGCGCGGGGCGGTGGGGGAGAGACGGTGCCCGCCGGGCACGTCGTGCTCCTGAGCGACAACCCGCGCGGGTCCGACTCCCGGAGGTGGGGACCCTGTCCGGAGCATCAGGTGCTGGGCCGGGTCACGCGACGGATGTCGTGACCGTTCGCGGCGGGGATCACCGAGCCGTGCGGGGGCCCGTGACAGCCCCCGTTCCGTCGACCTCCGCCAGCAGCTGCCGGGAGCGCCGCTCGTCGTCGTGCAGGCCGTGGCGGCGGAAGTACGCGGTGGCTTCCGCAAGGGAGGCGACTGCTCGTTCCCGCTCGGACAGGGCGACGAGCACCGGGGCGGTCTCCAGCAGGGTCTTGGCCGCGCAGCGTTCGTCGCTCAGGTCCCAGAAGATCTGCGTGGCCTGTTCGAGCGTGCGCAGGGCGACGGCGGGCTGCCCGTCGGCCAGCTCCAGGGTGCCGAGGTCGCGCAGGACGACGGCCTCCCGGTGGGCGTCCCCGATGCCGTGGGCCAGGGCCGCGGCATCGGCGAGCCACGAACGGGCCTCGGAGAGCCTGCCCTGGGTCGTGAGGATCCGGCCCAGCGCACCGCGGAACAGCGCCTCCTTCGGTGCGTCCCCGGAGGCCGCGACGACGCCGAGGGACTCGCGGAGCGCCGCCTCGGCGGCGCCGTGCTCTCCCCGGCAGCGGTGGACGCTCGCGAGGCTGGCGAGTGCCAGCGCGGCCCCGAGGTCGTGTCCGTGCCTCTGGTAGGTGCGGCGTGCGTCCTGGAGGAACCCGGCGGCGGCCTCGAACTCGCCGGTGTAGATGTGGACCTGGCCGAGGCCGCGTCGCAGGGCTGCGGCCGCGAGATCGTCGACGTCCGGGCGGTCGAGCACGGTCTGGTGGCTCGTCCCCCAGTCCTCGTACAGCGCGTGCTGGTCGTACAGGGGGCCCAGCAGGAGTGCCAGGCGCCCGGCGTCACCTGTCAGGTCGTGCGTGCACGCGAGCTGCACCGCGTCCAGCAGCGACTGGCGTTCGATGGCCATCCATGCGGCCCCCGTGGCGTGGGACGGGGGATTCTCCTCGTCGTAGGGGAGCCAGGGCGGGAGCGCCTCGGGGGCGACGGACCGGGGTGCGTCCAAGGGGTCGAAGAGGCTGTGCGGTCGGTTCCGGCGCAGCCTGTCGACCAGGAGGGTCCAGCTTCCCACGGTCCGTCGTACCGCTTGCCGGCAGGTGTCGGCCCCGTGGTCGCTCGCCTGCTGTCGCGCGTAGACCCGCAACAGGTCGTGCATCTGGTACCGGGGCTGCCCGATGCCGTCGAGGCGGACCTGCTGGAGAAGCGCGGCGTCCAGGAGCTCCTCGGCCACGGGCTCCCAGGCGTCGGTGTCCATGAGCGCGCCCATGACCCAGCCCGGCAGGTCGCCCGGACCGAGGAGGCCGAAGAGAGCGAAGGCGAGGGCGGCGTCCGCCGAGAGGGAACGCAGCGAGAGGTCCAGGCTCGCGCGGAGGTCGAGGCCGCCGATGCTCAGCTCGCTCAACCGCCGGCTCTCGTCCTGCAGCCGCTCGCGCAGCCGGCTCAGCGGCCATGCCGGGCGGCTCAGGAGCTTGGCCCCCGCGATGCGGATCGGCAACGGCAGGAGACCGCACTGCCGCACGATGGCCTGGGCCTCGGACGGCTCGCGCGCCACCCGTTCATAGCCCACGATCCGCGCCAGCAACACCTCCGCGTCGTCGGCGGTGAGCACGTCGACGTGGAGATGTCGGGCGCCGGGCAGGTCCGCGAGCATGCCGCGACTCGTCACGATGACCGCCGAGCGGCCGTTCGGCGGCAGGAGAGGGACGACCTGCTCGGCGGATGCCGCGTCGTCGAGCACGACGAGCGTGCGCCGCTCGGCGAGCTGTGAGCGCAGCAGCGCGGCACAGTCGTCGAGGCTGGTGGGCAACGGGTGTCCGAAGCCGCCGAGGGCGCGCAGCATCGCCGCCAGCAGCTCGTCCGGACCGCGGGGGTTGCTGGTCGTCCCGGCCAGGCCGAGATGGAACTGCGCATCGGGGTACTCGTCCTGGACCAGACGCGCCACGTGCAGGGCGAGGCTCGACTTACCAGCCCCGGGCGCACCGTGCAGCACCAGGACGACAGGCGAGCCGGCCCGGTCGTGCGACGCGACTGCGCGGACCGCGGCCTCGGTCTCGCCCGTACGCCCGCAGAAGTCCGGCACCTCCGGAGGGAGCTGACGCACGGGCCGCGAGGCCTCCGCGGGGGCGGCGAGCTCCGCCCCGACCGGGACCGTCGCCGAGGTCCTGGAGGACGTCTCGGTCATCGGCAGCGTCTCGTCGAGGATCTGCTGGTGGATCGTCCGGGTGGCCGGGCTGGGATCCGTACCGAGCTCCTCCGTGAAGGTGCGACGCAGGCGGTCGTACTGCTGAAGGGCCTCGGCGGCCCGTCCGCTGCGGTACAGGGCCACGAGAAGCTGCCGCCACAAGGGCTCCCGGAAAGGGGACTCGGCGATCTGCGCCTCGATCTCCTCGACCACCGCCCGGTGCCGGCCCAGGTTGATCCGCGCCTGAAAACCATGCTCGACGGCGGTCGTCCTCAGGTTCGTCAGTCGATGGGTCAGCTCGACGGCGGTGCCGCCCGAGGGCGCGCCGCCGAACGGGTCACCCCGCCACCAGCCGAGGGCCCGCTCGAAGACCTCGGCGGACTGCTCGAAGCCGCCGTCCTCGAACGTCCTCAACCCGTCGGTGACGGCGGCCTCGAAATTCCGGGCATCGACGCCCGCCTTCTGCTCGACCAGGAGGTAGCCGGCGTCGGACCGCCGCAAGGCCGTGCCGTCGCGGTCCCCGAGCATCTGACGGAGCCGGTGCACGTATCCGTAGGTCTGCGCGACGGCGGACCTGGGCGGAGCATCACCCCACACGTCCTGCACGATGCTCTCGACCGGAACGCTGCGCGGTCCGTGCGCGACGAGCGAACCGAGCACCGCACGGCAGCGGGCAGCCGCAACCGGTGACCATCCCTGGCCGTCGGACACCTCGACCGGACCGAGGACTCTGACACGCATCCGGGGCTCCCTTCGACGTCGCTGCGTCTCCACCGTCCCTGCGTCGGCACGGGCTCGGAGCGTGCCACACGAGCGGGGGAGCGAGCTGCAGCAACCTGCACCCCCTACGGGGCAACCGCACCCGTCGCTCGTTCGTCTATGTCGTCTGCCCTGCGACGGCCATGCCGAGGCGCTCGCGGAGCCGCAGCCCGGCGACGAACCTCGTGGGCGCGTCCAGGAGGTCGAGGACCGCGGCGATGTCGGCCCGCACCGTCCGGACGCTCACGCCGAGCTTCCGTGCGATCTGATCGTCGGACGAGCTGGTGAGCATCAGGGTGACGATGCGGCGCTGCCTCGGTGACAGGTCGACCAGTGCCGCCGTCTCCGCCTCGCACGGGTACGTGGTGGCGATCACGGCGTCCCAGTAGGAACGTGCCGCCGAGAGGCACGCGGTGTCCCGCACCTCCATCACCGTCACCTTGCCCTGGATGGTGGGGCCGTCCAGCAGCACGCTGGTTCCGTCGGTGATCTTCATCTGTACTGGGGCGAACCCGAAGAAGTACACCGCGGGGTCCTCGCCGGACAGCATCAGCCGAGCGTCGGGGTCCACGCCCGAGTAGTTCCACACGCTGACCATCTGCAGGCCGGCCTCCACGAAGTACGCGTTGTTCGGCAGGCTCGTCGTGAGCTGCTGGACCGTGCCGGAGTGGCGCACCGACTCGAGCGTCCGCCAGGTTCCCGCGGCCCGCGCCATGTTCTCGTTGATCTCCCGCGTGCCCCGGCCGAAGACGCGCGCCGCGACCCGGCGGTGGTGCGCCAGGGCGTCCGCGACCCTGGACCGTTCCAGCTGGAGGCGCGTCATGGCATCGAACACTCGCTGCGTCTTTTGCCAGGAGAGGCTGCCCGCGTCGGGGTACGCGGAGAAATCGATGTTGGGGAATTCCTGCGTCCCTGTGCTAGATCGTGCCGCAGCCTTGACATTCAACGTGATCACCCCAGAAAGACACCCGCCGACGAAAGACCTGCCCAGGGCGGGCGCGCTACGGACCTGTGGGGTCCGGCGCCCGCGGGGGCGGTCCGACCTTATCCGGACGGGCGGTCCGGCGCTCCGAAACTGCGGGGCCCGCGAGTGACGAGGCTGGATCCGCAGTGGTCCGCGGATCCAGCCTCGGTGTTGCCTCTTTGAGCCGGCGGGCGGTGACGCGTGAGCCGCGCGGGGCTCGGGACTTACCAGGTCAGGTAGCCCTGGAAGGCGCTGGCCCCCGAGCCGATGGCGTCACCGAGCTTGAGCTTCCGCAGGGTCCGGTCGACCACGGCCTGTCCGACGTCGGGAACCGTCTTCTTGATCAGCTTCTCGATGATCTTTCCCTTGGTGTAGTAGGCCGACTCTGCCACGAAGGCCGCGCGGGCGTCCTGGTACTGCTTGCTGTGCTTGCCGTACTGCCGCCGGTACGCGGACGAGGCCAAGCCGGACTCCAGCAGGATGAACGCGCCGAATGTCTCGGAAGCGAGCATCGCGTACTCATCGGTCCGCTCGATCTTGGCGAAGATACTGCCGTCGACGGCCGTCTTCACGGTGCTCGTCATCGTGGCGGAGTGGCTCCAGATCTGTGCCCAGTCGATCTCCGTCCCCGACCAGTCGGGCGCGTCCGGGTCACGACCCTCGTAGCAGTAGACGACGGCGTCGCCCGAGGTGAGGTCCTGGAAATCGTCGCGGGGATCGGTCACGAGGTCCTCGTGCCCCTGCTTCCGCTGCGCCTCATCCTCGGTCTTCGCCGCGTCCTCCTGCTGCTTGCGCACGTACGCGACGATCGCGGCCTGTTGGGCGGCGGTCGCCGCCGCGGCGGCGTCCTCGCCCGCCGCGAGTGCAGCAGCCCTGGCGCTGGAGGCTGAACGCTGCGCGTCGTACGCGGACACGGCGGCCGAGCTCGCCGATATCATCGCCTGCCGCACCGCGTAGTTCGCGGTCCGTCGCGCGTCCTGTGCCACGGCGGCCGCCTGGCGTGCCGACGCGGCGGACTGCCTGGCCGCGTCCGCCGACTCCTCGGCCGCAGCGGCGTGCGACCGCGCCTCGTCGGCGGACATCTCGGCCTGCGCCGCCCAGGAGACCGCCCGTTCGCGCCACATCTTCGCCTCGTCCGCGGCGCCGTTCGCGGTCGCCGCCGCATCCGACGCCCGCGCTGCATCGGCCCAGGACTCCTCGACGCTCACCGCGGCACGCGCGAGCAAGGCGTCGATCGCGGAGCGGTGCGCCTCGCGGTCCTGGTCGAGCTGCGCCATGTGTAGCTTCCCGGACGTCACCAGCGTGTGCCGCATGACCGTCGTCCCGTCGAGCGCGATCTGGGCGGCCCCCTGGGTGTAGGGGCCGCCGGTGTCCAGCAGCTCCAGGATCTCGACTCGCTCGTCCTCCTTGAGCGCCACGAAGAGCCCGTTCTTCAGGAAGCTCTGCAGCACGGCAGGCCGGCCGTCGTCCAGCGCGGCCTCGGCGGCGGCCCGCACGGCACGGCCGGGGTCCTGGGCGAGGATCTCCAAGACGCTCGCCCGGTTGTCCTCCACGCCCGCGACGGCCGCTCCGCCCCGGACGAACGCACGCACCGCGTCCTCGCTGTCACCGGCAAGCACCGCCGCGGCCGCCCTGGTGACCGCCGCAGACGACGCGGCGGAGATCGCCTTCGCGGTCTCCCGGTCGTCGAGACGCAGGGCGCTGACCCGGTCGGTGTCGATCCACACGAGCGCGTCCTCGTCGGAGCCCGCAAGCATGCGCTCGGCGGCCGTCCTGGTCCAGGTGCTCGCTGAGTCGAGCAGCTGGACCGCCGCCCGCCTGCCGGCGTCGAGCGCGGTCACGGTGTCTCCCTGCTGGTGGGATGCCTCCGCCTGGGCGAGCAAGGCTTGCAGCTCCGCGGACTGCGAGGCCACCTGGGTGAGGTCCTGGCCGGCACGGGCGATCCGCCTCGCCTCCTCCTCCGCGTCGGCGTGAGCCCACTCGACAGCCTGCGCCATCTCGTCTGCCAGCCGGTCGAGCTCGGCCTGCCGGGCATCCGCGGCCACCGTCACGGCCTGGTCGAGCGCGGCCTGTGCGGCCTCGGCCGCCGCACGAGCCGCCGTCGCAGAGGCGTTCGACCGCTTGGCGTACTCGATCGCCTCGCCGGCATGGTCCGCGGCCTCGTCGGCCGCGGCCGCCGCACTTCTCGCGTGCCCGGCAGCGCCCCGGGCGGCATCCCGCGCTGCCTCAGCCGCCTGTGCGGACCTCTGGGCGAGCTCGGTCGAGATCCTTGCCGCACTCGTGGCGCGGGATGCCGCCGCGTCAGCCTTGGCAGCCTGGCGACGTGCCTCGGCGGCCTCGCTCTGCGCGACACCCGCCGCGTCGGCCGCCGAGGCCGCCGCTGCCGCGGACGCCGCTGCGTTGACTGCCGCGGACGCCGCTGCGTTACCCGCGGCGGACGCGTTCCACGACGCCGTCGCTGCCGCGTCTGCCGCGCCCGCGGCCGAGTCCGCGAGGACCGCGGCGTCGCGGGCCGCCTCCGCCGCCTGGCGTGCGGCACCGGCGTTCGCAGCGTCCTTGGATGCCGCAATCGAGGTGTTGTAGGCGCGTGCGGCGGCGCGGCTCGCCGCTCCCGCCGCGGACGCCGCCGCCTGTGCGGCACGCGTCGCACGGTGCGCCGCCGACTGCGCCACGCGGGACGCGTCGATCGCGGTAGTGGCGGCCTTCGCCGCACCGTTGGCCGCGCGTGCGGCCCGCTTCGCCGCACGCGCCGCGCGCGCGACGTCGTCACCCGCCGCCTCCGCCTCGGCCTTCGCCTCGAGCGCGGCCTCCTTGGTCCTGGCCGCGGCGTCCACGGCTCGCTCCGACTGGAGCACGGCGTCGTCGGAGCTGCGGGCGGCACGCCTGCTCTCGTTCTCCACGATGTTGACGAGTTGCTCGATGGTCGCGGCTTCCTCGTCTCGCGCCCGTGCGATGTACTGGCCGGTGATCAGGAACCAGGTGATCGCGTCCGGGTCGTTGTCGTCGAGGGCCCGCTGCGCGTACTCGGCGACCTTCGGTGTTGCGGTGCTCAGGATGCTGAGTACCTCGGCCCGATCGTCCTCCTCCTGCGCGCCGTGCTGACCGTCCTCGATGAACGCCCGCAAGGCGGCGGTGCTGCCGTCGTCCAGGGCCGCCTGGGCGACACGGCGCACCGCGGTGCCACCGGTGCTGTACACCGCCAGTGCCTCGGCCCGGTAGTCCTCCTGGACGGCGCCGCCGAAGCCGCCGGACAGGAAGGCCGCGACCGCGGCGTCGCCACCGTCCAGCGCCGTGCTGACCGCCGACCGGACCGACCGGCCGGAGAACGGTACGGAGTCGAGGAGCGCCGCGCGGTTGTCCTCCGCGGTCGCGGCGGCCAGGCCCGTGGAGAGGAAAGTCGCGACGTCGGCGTCGCTACCGGCGAGGACGGACGCCGCGGCGTCCCGGACGGCCCGGCCACCGGTCTTGTACGCCCAGACGACGCGGCCGCGATCCGTGTCCGGCAGACCGGCCCCCTCGGGGACGTCGGAGACGCCTGTCACGGCGGCCGCTGCGGTCGCGCAGGCCGGTCCGGCGGGGACCAGGGGGAAGAAGGCCGCCCCGGCCATGGTGGTCAGTACCTGACGTCTGGTCCAGTGTGCAGAAGGCATGACTGCTCCTTTCCGTTTGTCGATCAGATTCGGATCTCGACGAGCGTGTAGTCGAGACCGTCGTGCTCGGCGGTCTCACCGATCGGAGTCCAGCCACCCGGCGGCGCGGTGTAGGTGTGGGTCTCGCCGTCCAACGTCATCGTGACCTCCGCGTCGAAGTCGCCCGTACGGATGCCGTTTGTCGCAGGGATGCTGACCTTGAGGTAGCCGGCCGGGCCGTCGACCCGGAAGCACATGTAGTCGCTCGCGCCGTCGCCGTCGTAGTCGGGAAAGTTCCGGCCCTGGAGCCGGAGGTTCGCATCGGTGCGCCCGGTGCAGTTACCCAGGTAGACGATGTGTCCGTCACCACGGATCAGCTCGATCCCGTACTGCGCCACCTCCGCCTGGACCGCGGCCGGATAGTTGAAGTCCTCCACGGCCGATGGCGGCAGCTCGTCGGCGGCGACTCCGGCCTGGTTCGCGCCGGCGGGCTCCGACAGGACGAACAGGGCTCCGGCCACCACTGCGCCGGCGGCCAGCAGTCCGACCAGCGCTCGCGGTACGGAACGGATCAACTCGACGTTCATGTTTCTCTCCTAGTGAGGCAAGAATTCTTGGACCGGGTCTAGCCGGTGTCTCCTTGGACAGGTTGAAAGGGAAGGCGTCAGCGGATCGCCGACCCGAAGGCCACGCCTGCGGCGGGCAGACCGCCGACGCCGGGCTGGTAAGTCGTGACCGGTCCTGCAGAACCACCGGTGACGTTGGCCCAGGGCACCGCGTGCGCCACCCCGTACGGGCTGGGCCCGTCGGGCACGCCGACGTAGAGGTGGGTGCTGGTCGCCGCCAAGGAGCGACCGAGCTGCTCCTCCGCGACGGCGGTACCCGGGATCCCGCCCGTGCCCGGGACCAGCTCGAACGCGCTGGCCGCAAGGGTGCCGAGCGGTGAGAAGACCTGGATGAGACCCGACCGGGTGACCCCGTTGCGCGTCTCGCCCGGGATCCCGATCGCCAGGTGCACGGTGCCAGCGGTGCCCACGGCGTCCGGGTCGGTGTTGGTGAGAGCCACGGCGGCCCCCATCCGGTCGTTCGCCTCCGCGTCCCCCGGCACGGCGGCGTCGGTCTGCCCGATGTCGCTGATCTGGGTCCACGACCCGCTGGCTGGGACGTGGAACACCGCGACCCGGCCGGCGGCCGGCCGGTCCACGCCCGTGCTCACGTTCGTCTGCGACTCGCCCGGCACGCCGACGGCCAGGATCGAGTCGGTCGGCCCGGCGGCACCGGCAGGGCGGTACTCGACGAGGTCGAGCGCCCTGCCGAACTCGTCTCCTGCCTCAGCGGGGTCAGGGATGCGCTCGAGGCCCTGCTGGAGTCCGGAACGGTAGACCGGGTAGCCGTCGCTGCCGATCGTGTGGGTCACCAGGTGGACCAGGCCTGACTTGGCGCTGCTCCCGACCGCCTCGTCGGGAGCGCCGACGGCGATGAGGTGGGAGTCGGCGGCGAGCACGCTGCCGTACCGGTCGCCCGCCTCGACGTCACTACCGAAGTTCGTCGTGTTCTGGTTGAAACCTGTGCTGGGGCGGTCGCCCTGGACGTAGTAGACGACTCCGCCGTCCGCGAGCCCGGCCAGATCCTCACCGGGCGCACCGATCACGAGGAATGGTGTGCCGTCCTCGGTGTGCCCGGCGGCGATCGCGTACCCGGTCTGGTCACCGGCCTCCCGGCCGGCCGTGCCGAGGAGGCCGTCGCCCCGGCCCTGGACGTAGGTGGTGCCGCCCGTGTGCACCGCCACACCATCGCGATGGCCATTGATCACGCTGACCCAGCCGGCGTCCGCCACCGCGGCACCTGCCGTATCGGTCAGGTCCTCGCCCGGCGTGCCGACCGCCAGATCCGTGCAGCCGTCGAGATCCTTGTCGTAGGTCGCGAGGCTGAAGCCGAACTGGTCGCCGGCCTCCGGGCCGCCCTCGACGCCCGGCGATTCCTGCGTGATCTCCGTGGTCCCCGCGCCTCCGCCGTAGATCACGCGGACCAGGCCCGCACGAGCCCTGCCGGCGACCGTGGCGTCGGGGTCCGCGATGGCGACGTCACGGACTCCGTCGCAGTTGAAGTCGACGATGTGTGCGGTCGTCGTCGTGGCGTCGACCCAGCTCCTGACATCGTCGACCCGCGAGGCGACCGCATCCGTGCGGGTCTCGGCCGGGTCGGCGCCGAAGCAGCCGCCCTGCCACGATCTGGTGGCCACGGCGACCAGCTCCGTGCCGGAGCCTGTGCCGCTCAGCACCGGGGCGCCGGTGTCGCCCGCGCACACCGCCGCTTCGCCCACGCCAGTGAGCGGCAGGTCACCCCCGACTGCCGTACCGGCCGTCAAGGTGGCCGTGTGCCGCTGCAGCGGTGACCACTCGGTCGCCGTTCGTCCGTAGCCCGGGACCGCGAGCTGCTCGCCTGCTGCCGGCACGCTCGTGCCGATCGCCACCGGGGCCACCGTGGTCACCGGCCCGGCCAGGCGCGCCAGCACCAGGTCGCGCGACTCGTGCGGCACCAGCGTGACGACACCGCGCTCCTGACCCTCCGACGTGGTCAGGTCACCACGTCCGATCGTCGCCGTGGTGGCGGCCGGCGGCGCGCCCGCGGCGATGGTGTGCCCGGCGGCCGGGTCGTCGGCGAAGCAGCTGGCCGCCGTCAGTACCCACTCCGGGGCCACCAGCGCGCCCGAGCAGGCGCGGTTGGTCGCCTCGTCGGTGCCGATAGCGAGGCGCACAGCGAAGTCAGCCTCCGCCGTCTCGACCGGACCGACCACCGCGAGCGCGGCGGGGACGCCCAGCGGCGTCAGGATGATGGCCGCCAGGGCCGATGCGGCGACGGCGCGCCGAAGTGTCTCGCGTCTCATACACGCTCCTTGGATCGAGGGATGGTGATTCGGGGCGTCCGCCGGCTCCTCGTCGAGCCGGCAGAAGGATCAGAACCGGGCGTTGGCATAGGCGGCGTACCGGGCGGTCGCCACGGCGGCCCGGCGCAGGGGCGCTTCCGTGGGCACCGGCTCGGTCTGCAGCTGCGTCACCCAGCGGTCGGCCTGGTCGGTGGTCGGTGCCTGGCCCAAGTAGTACTCGTAGGTATCCACCACGCGGACGCGCACCGCCTGGGAGTTCGCCCAGAGGGTGTCGACGACGCCCTGCAGGCCCATCCGGGGCAGCCGGTCCAGCCACACGGCCAGGTCGCTCTCGGTCGGCGTGCGCCGGAACATGTGCTCGTACAGCGCCGTGACGTAGGCCGCGTCCGTGCCGCCGACGAGCTCGTAGTAGTTCGAGCGGGCCAGCAGGAACGGTTCGACCTGGTCGATCGTGCGCGTCCCGTCGTGGACCGCGGCCAGGTGGGTCGCCACCTGCTCTTCCGACGGCGCGTACCCGAACGTGGCGTCGACCACCTCGACGCCCGTGCCCGCCTGCCGCAGGGCGGGACCGCCCGCGTCGCCGGCGCACACCGCAGCACCGTCACGGCCGGTCAGGGTCATTTCTGCGCCCACGACCGCGTCGATGGTGAAGCTGCCGGTGTGCAGGTGCAGCGGTGCCCACTCCGTCGCTGTCCGGCCGAATCCCAGTACCTCGAGGTCGTCGCCCGCAGACGGTGCGCTCGTCGCGACCGGCACCGGCGCAACATCGGTCACACCATCGTCCAGGCGCGCCAGCATCAGGTCGCGGTCGGGGTGCGGCACCAGCTCCACGACGGTCCGCTCGTGACCCGCGTCCGACATCAGGTCCGGACGGCCCACCGTGGCCGCCACCAGCTCCGGCGGGGTCCCGCTGGGTGCGGGTAGACCCGCCTCGGGGTCGGGCACGGAGCAGCTGGCAGCGGTCAGCACCCAGTCCAGGTCCACCAGTGCACCGGAGCACGCGCGCTGACCCTCGCCGATGTCCAGGCGCGTGGCGAACCCGCGGTTCTCGATGCCGTCCCCGCCGATGACGGCCGACGCGGTCGGAGCGAGCAGTGGCACGCCGGCCAACACCAGCACCGTGACCGGACGCAGCAGCCGATGTCTCCCATGTCTCACGGTGGTCCCTTCAGAGGTCGAGCGTGTCGATTCGACGGGCGGCGATGATCGCCGCACCGGACACGAGCGAGTGTCGCGACCCCGTCTATGCCCGGTCTCTACGCGGTCTGTATCGCGTGGCACGAACGGGCCTGGACCGGTTGGGGCAGGCTCCGACTCTCGCCGGCCCGTCTGCTCTGCCGCGGCGGGTCTTCATAGTCAGCGGGCTGACTTCCTCCGGATCGCAGCGGACGGCTCGACCTTGCTCCGGGGCATGCTGTCGCGCCCACAGCCTGTGGGCGCGAACCCGCCCTGGCGCGATCCGACCTTCTGGATGTGGAGCCCGGTGGGCCGCGCAGACGCATCGACAAGGGTCGAGGTAGCCATCCATGATGGCCTGGACCAGCGTGCCCTCTGACCTACGTCGGAGCTCTCATCGAGGGCTCCCGGTACACATTGGGTAGTGGTGTCGATGACCTGGATGTTGAGGTCTTCGGCAAGCAGGCCCCGGCTTGCGCCGGGGCCTGCTGAGTACCCGCTCCTTTCTATGTCCGGGTCACGAGCCGATGTCGTTGTTGATCGTGAGCGTGGACGTCTCACAGTGGCTCGTTGAGCCCTCGACGGCGTCGGGATCGCTCGGGGTGAAGGTGACTCGCCACGAGATGGTTGTGTCGGTGGTGACGACAGTCGTGTTGTTCGTGGTGAACGGAGCGCTGCCGTCGGTGAACGTTGCGAGCGCGGTGCCGGTGCAGTCAGCACTGGGGTAGAGCGTGAACTCGACGGTCCCGCTCACCGGCGTTCCGCCCTGCGTGGTGACGGTAGCCGAGTCGTTCGGCAGCCAGTTCTGCGCAGTGGTGACGGCAGACACGTCCTTGACCGTGAAGCACTCGTCCGTGTCGTTGGTGAAGGACGTCCCGTCGTAGTTCGCATCACCCGGCCACTCGGCCCGGAAGCAGTAGCGTCCCGGATCCAGCGGACTGGCTTGCGTGTTCACGTTCGGCGACGTCGCGACCGCGATGCCGTCGGTGGCGTCGGTGCCGCCGTCGAGAGTGCCAGTGCCGACGTTGGTGCCTCCGGTGTCACAGGCACCGGTCGGGATCGGACCGCACAGGAAGAACGTCACGTCTCCGGTCGGGTCGTCCGGGTTCACGGCCCCTGTCACCGTGATCGTCGCGGTGTCGTGGACCGGGGTGCCTGGTGTGACAGGACCGGCCGTGGACGCCTCGGTGGTCATCGAAGGCGCGCAGACGTCGAAGTCGCCGATGACGAAGTCCTTCAGCGTGGCGGTCGGCGAGGTCGACGAGCGGGTCTCGGCGACCAGTGTGGAGAAGCACTCGCCGGCGAGCCCGAGTGCATTCAGGTTGACTCCTGCCTCGAAGAGCTCACCGTTCGCGAAGTCCGTGTTCCCACTCTTGTCGGTGAACGTCCACGGCGCCGGGGTCAGTCCCGCGGGGCTCACGATGCCGCAGAAGTCGTCGCCCGTGAGGCTGGGCGAGCACCGCACATTCTCTCCTCCGTCGAGGAAGTCGAGGTGCGTGCCGGTGTCGCCACCGGATTCCACCCACCTGTAGATGTTGATGGTTGCGACGTCACCGCCGTTGCTGAAGTCGCTCAGCACCAGCAGGTCGCCCTCTTCGTGGACGCCGTCGAAGCTGGTGCCGCCGCCCAGCTTCGTGCTGCCGAGACCGACCTCGTCCTGGAGGAACCAGAAGCCCTGCACCGCGTCACCGCTGTTGTCGAACCGGTCGGAACCGAAGTACAGGTAGTCGGTGCCGCCCGTGGTGTAGCGCGCCGCGAAGGCGTGCAGGAGGTTGTCCTTGTCCGGCAGGCCACCCGCGCCGTCCTTCCAGGCCCATGCGCTGATGTCCTCGGGGTCCTTCGAGCCGCCGCCGGTAAAGATGGTGGCGTTGCGGTTGAGCTCCTGGGCGAACGAGACCGCGGTCGCTCCGGTGGTGTCACCGGGGTTGGGGTCCGTACATTGGTCGGGGATGCTGTTGTCAGTGTCGTCGGTCACGGTGACCTGGTGACACACACGATCCCAGTCGTCGCTTGCGGCTGGGTCCGACTGGACCGACGTCTCGGCGTTCCCGTCGAGCTGTAGCACGCCGACGTCGTGCACGGCACTCGCCATTGGCATCGCGACCAGGCCGTAGGTCGCTAGGCCGACAAGACCTACGACGGCGATGGCGGCCCTGCGCAAGCGGCTGCCTCTGTGCTTCGTGGATTGATGGAACATTGGGTTGCCTCTCTCCAGTCTTCCTCCTCTGGCCCCTGTCAAGGGCCAGTGAGACTGCCCAAGGGCGGTCCCGAACCTCCTCGCTGGCGGCCATGAAAGCTGCCCGATGGTCGCCGTGTGGGCCCGGCCACACTGCCGACGGCGGATGCTCGGGCCGACGGGCTCACCCCCTTGCCGGGCAGCGCCTGGGTGAGGCGCGTGCGCGGGGTTGGGCGCGCAGAGCAGGCGGTCGACGGTGGGACGTCAAGACCTGTGGATCGGCGTGCCAGTGCACCGCTGATCACCTCCCGACTCGCCGGGCCGTCCCACCAACCTCAAATTCTGGAAGTTCACGCCGAAGGTCTCATTGCAGCCCACCCAGCGTGACCGGAGCGTGACAAGTTCGTTATGCATCACGCGGACCTGCGAGTGCCGGGACAATATGCCGAGGACGTCGCTGAGCCGATCGTGCGGGTGATCTCCACTCCAGCGCCTTGACACACCCTGATCGCCGCGCTTCTAGTTGATTAGTGCCTGCTCGTCGAGGCACCACAGCGGATCGATGGGGATCCCATGTCTGCGCATGCTCGCACGATGGTCGCGGAGCCGATCCGACTTCGGCTTCTCGGTTGGTGGAGCCTGACCCGGGACGGGCACTACATCGAGCTCGGCGGGCGTGAGCAGCGACTGACGGCCCTGCTCGCGCTGCGAGGCCCCCGGCCGCGGGTCCAGCTCGCCGGCACCCTGTGGCCGAACACCACCGAGGACCGCGCGTTGGCCAGTCTGCGCGCCGCCGTCCTGCGAACCAGGCGCACAGCACCTGGGCTGCTCATCGTTCAGCGAACGATCATCGGCATCAGCCCGAAGGCCACCGTCGATGTCCACGAACTCGACCGAAACCTGCGGAGGGTGACCGACGTGGGCGACCGGGTCGGACACCTACGCCGTGCGACCCTGACCGTGCTGGAGTGCGAAGAACTGCTACCGGGCTGGTACGACGACTGGGTTCTGTACGAGCGGGAGCGACTCCATCAGCGCCGGCTGCGTGCCCTTGAGGCCCTGGCCTCCCGAGCTCTTGTATGCGGTGAGTTCGCGATAGCACTCGACGTCGCCCGGGCGGCAACCGAGATCGAACCCCTGGCGGAGACGATGCGCGCCGTCAACATCCGCGCACGCCTGGACCTCGGTGACCGGGCCGGCGCGATCCATGAGTACGACGAGTACCGGCGCCTGCTCGCTCACGAGCTCGGCATACTCCCTTCTGCCGAACTTTTCGCACTCGTGTACCACAGCCCGATCCGCCCCCGGCACGAACCCACAGGCCCCGAACTCGCCAGAGGCCGCGGCCTCGGCAACCCGCCTCGCGGTCCGGCTCGTCCGCCTTTGACACGGTGACCTGCGTGACCGCGGGGGTCACGACGTTTCACAGAACCCGTCCTGTGGAGCAGACGCTGCACCCCTCGGCCCTGAACAGTCCACCCCTACACACTGCACGCGACACGCCGAAGACGGGGTGCAGTGTGTAGGTGTCGCGGTCGACGGGCTTGGCCGGTCAGGCACAGCGGATCCGACTGTGCGGCAGAGCCCGCACGAGAGAATCGCGCTCAGCGCCTCGTCTCGTACCTGTTCAGGACCACCCCACCGGGAAACGTCCGCGTTTCCACCAGGTTCAGGTTCACCCAGCTGTCCAGCGCGGTGAAGAACGGTGTGCCGCCACCCACCAGGACCGGATGGGTGACGATCGCGTACTCGTCGATCAGCCCGGCCCGCATGGCCGCCGCTGCGAGCGTCGCGCCACCGACCCTCATCGGCCCGCCGTCCTCGGCCTTGAGCCGGGTGATCTCCGGGACCGCGTCGCCGGCGACCAGGCGAGCGTTCCAGTCGACCTTGTCGATCGTCGACGAGAACACCACCTTCGGCGTGTCCCGCCAGTTCCGCGCGAACTCGATCTGCGCAAGGGTGGCGTCCGGCTGCTGGTCGCCGGTCGGCCAGTGGGAACTCATGGTCTCCCACAGCTTGCGCCCGTACAAGAACAGCCCGATTGCCTGCTCCTCCTCGAGCCACCACTGGAACAGCTCGTCGTTCGGCTCGCCCCAGCCGATGTCGTCGCCGGGCGCGGCGATGTAGCCGTCCAGGGTCAGGTTCATGCCGTAGAGCAGTTTCCGCATGGCTTCATGCCTTCCGTCAGCCGGTCTCCAGTGCTGAGACCGGCACGGTGCGGGAAACTCATCGGTGCGATCTGGGCGCACAGGTAGGCCTTCTGCCCAGGCTCGGTGTTGACTCCGCGCAGTCCGCGCCCAGCTCGATGTCCGGCGTCCCGGTTGCGGACTTGTGCCAGAGACGCCGCCCTGACCGGGCTCGGGTATTCGGTGTCCTGCAGGCTCCACGACGACGCAAGATGGTGCGCATGACTCTGGCCACCCCCGTGCTGCACACCGCTCGCCTGCGGCTGCGCCCGTTCACCGACGCGGACGCGGACCCCCTCTTCGCGCTGCACAGCAGCGCCCACGTGCTGCGCTACTGGGACTCCTCGCCGTGGACCGACCGGGCCCGCGCAGAGCGCTTCATCGCGATGTGCCAGAAGATGGCGGACGAAGGCACCGGGGCGCGGGTGGCTGTCGACCGTGCTTCTGACGGGGCCTTCGTCGGCTGGTGCGGTCTGACCGGATGGAACCCGGACTACCGCAGCGCGTCGTTGGGCTACGTCCTCGGCGATGCGATGTGGGGCAACGGCTACGCGACGGAGGCCGCGCACGCCTTGCTGCAGTGGGCATTCGACACTCTCGACCTGAATCGGGTTCAGGCCGAGACCGATACGCGCAACGTGGCGTCTGCTCGGGTCCTGGAGAAGATCGGATTCGTGCGGGAGGGGACGTTGCGTGAGGACTGCGTCGTGAACGGCGAGGTGTCAGACTCGTGGGTGTTCGGACTGATCAGGCGAGAGTGGCGGCCGTCGACCATGCCCGCTCGAGCCGGTTAGAGCTGTATGCGGGTGGGCCGCCTCCGGCCGGACATGCTTGTCCGCGGCGACCTCCAGCCCAACCGTCCTGCGGGTGGACCGCGAGCCATGGCCGGCGGTCCATCCCACGAGGTATGCCGGCGAACGTCACGGAGCTTCCCGCGTCGCCATGTCCCTCGTGGAGCCGGGGGCTGAGGCGGTCCAGCTGCGGAGCAGGTCCAGGGCGTCCGCCGAGGGCGTTCCCGGTTCCGCCAGATACGTCGCGACGACGATCCCGCTGTTGGACGGGATCGTGAGCGTCTCGAAGGCAAGCGTCATCTCACCGACGACGGGATGGTTGATCCGCTTGGTCCCCGTGTTGTGGGTGCGGACGGTGTGCCCGCCCCACCAGGTGCGGAAGTCCGGGCTGCGGGTGGCGAGCTCCCCGACCAGGGCCGTCAGCGCGCGGTCCGTGGGGTCCTGACCGGCCAGGAGGCGAAGAACTGACACGGCCTCGCGGGCGGTCGCCTCCCAGTCCGGGTAGAACCTCTGGGAGCGTTCGTCCAGGAACAGGTAGCGGGCGCTGTTACGCGTTCAACCTCACGATCGACGCCTACCGCGCGCTGGAGCGGCTCCTCGCCGACGGCAAGGTCCGCGCGATCGGGGTCAGCAACTTCACGCCTGAGGACCTCGAGCAGCTGCTCGCCGCGACGTCGGTCGTGCCTGCCGTCAACCAGATCGAGCTGCACCCCTACTTCCAGCAGAAGGACGTCCAGGCCCTGAACGCGAAGCACGGGATCCTGACCCAGGCGTGGTCCCCGATCGGCGGGGTCACTACCTACACGCCGGGACAGAAGAGCGTGCTCGAGAACGAGACCCTGCAGGAGATCGCCCGCGAGCACGGCAAGTCCCCGGCTCAGGTGATGCTCCGCTGGCACGTCCAGGAGGGCCGTTCGGCGATCCCGAAGTCGATCAAGGCCACCCGGATCGCGGAGAACTTCGACGTCTTCGACTTCGAGCTCACCGCCGACCAGCTTGCCGCCATCGACGCCCTCGACACCGGTGTCCGCGGCGGCCCCCAGCCCGGCTTCATCACCCTCGAGGACCACGCGTTCCCGATCCCCGAAGCCTGACGCACTCAACCCGATCCACCGACAGGAGATACAGGAGGGGACCGGTCACCTCGGGCGACGGCCGGGGTGTCGCCCGGCTCTGTGGCTCCGGCTGGTACGCCCGGCCAGGGTGAACTACGACCTGCGGGATGACAGTCCCGCCCCACGGGCGGTGAGATGGCCTCGTGGCGTCGTTCGATCCGTGTGCTGTCGTTGCTGGTCTGTCCGAGGCGACGCAGCACTTGCTCCTTGCTGCCGCTGCCGCGGCGCCTGAGGATGTGCCTCTGTTTCTCGGCTCACTACCGCACGACGCCCTGACCGAATGGGGTCCGGCCGAGGACTCAGGGCTGGTCCGGTTGGACGGCGCAGGGCCTCAGCCATTGCTGTGGCTCGACCCGGGCACGCCGCGGGCTCTGTACGACGCTGCGCGGTTCGTGGATCGCCAGCGTGCCCACCTGAGCCTCGCGGACGCGCTCGCGGCCCGCCCTGATCGACGTGCGTGGCATCTCGCGGCCGCCACGCTGGGGCCGGATGAAGAGGTTGCCGCTGCGTTGGAGGACGGGGCTGATGCCGCGCGGGTGCATACCGGGTGGGCGGCTGCTGCACGGATGTTGGAGCGTTCCGCGGAGCTGACGGCTGACCCGGGTGTTGCCGCACGGCGGTACCTGCTGGCGATGCGGGCCGCGATCTATGCGGGCGACAGCACCTGGGTGGGCCGCCTCGGTGCCCGGGCGGGTGACCTGACCGACGACCCCGCGCATGCCCTGGAAGCGGCGCTGGCCTCGGGCTGGGCACTGGCCCGTACCGACCGTCACGCCGAGGCGATCACCATGCTGACCACGGTGGCGGTGCGTGCGGCTGACGGCGGCAACAGTGATCTGGCCTGGTCTGCGCTCGCCCCGGCGGCCGTGGCGGCCTACTACTCGGGCCGCCCGGAACACTTCGAGCAGATGGTCGTGGCCCTTGAGGTGATGGACCGGCAGCTCAACGGCAGCCGGCCGCAGCCCGGCGCGGACGAAGCCGACTCACCGGTCCTGGCGCCCGCGATGGCCGCGCCGAGTGCGTTCGCACCCGACCACGGCTTGACCCTCCTGGACGAGGAGTTCGGCCCGCCGCATGCAACGTGGCTGATCGCGGCTCTGGACCCGGTGGGTTCGGTGAAGCAGGTCGAGGCGGTGCTCGCCGCGCGAGGGCACCCAGCCGGGTTGGATCAGGTGACGCTGAACCAGCTCGGTGGGGCTGCGTGGACGGTCGACCAGACGCGATACGCCGTGACCGCCTTGCGGACCTTCCTGGACCGTCAGGAACATACCTCGCTCGGTGGCGTGAACGCGTTGGTCTCGAACACGCTGGGCACCGCGCTGCGGGACTGCGGTGCGTGGGACGCGGCGGGCGCGGCGTACGGCGACGCGTTGCGGATCGGGGCCGAGACCGGCGCGGAGATGATCCGGCGCACGGCCGAGGCGGATCTGGCGATGCTCGCGGCGATGCGCGGCGATCCGGACCAGGCTCGTTCGTTGGCGGCCCAGGCCCTGGCCGGGCTCGACCCGGACGTGAGCCGCGCGGTAGCGGTGGCTACGCGCCGGGCGCTGGGTCTGACTGCTCTGGCCGACGGCGACCATGAGCGCGCGCATGATGTGCTGCGGCTGATCCTGGACGACTCCGGGCGCCCGGTCCATCCCCATCTGTCGTTGTACGGGATGGTCGATCTCGTGACCGCCTGTGTGCGTACCGGCCGTTACGCCGAAGGGCAGGAGGCCGCAGCCACCTTCCGCCAGGTGGCCGGGCACGGCTCCGTGCGCCTTCGCGCGCTGGTGGAGCACGCGGCGGCGCTGGTGGCCGCCGCGGGTGACGCGCCCGGCGACCAGGCGCAGGCCGACATCCACTTCGCGCTCGCGTTGTCCGACCCCGAGGGTCCCGTGTGGCCGTACGAGCACGCGCGTATCCAGCTTGACTTCGGCGCCTGGCTGCGGCGGCAGCGCCGCGTGATCGAGGCGCGTCCGCACCTGGTGGACGCCCAGAGCGCGTTCGAGCGCCTCGGCGCCGCCCCCTTCGCGCTGCGCGCCTCCGCAGAGCTGAGGGCAGCTGGAGTGCGCCCCGACACGCCGCCTCCAACGCACCGATCCCGCGAGGAGGCGCCGGCGCTTGCCTCGCTCACCCCGCAGCAGCGGGAGATCGTGCTGCTGGCCGCGCAGGGGCTGACCAACCGGGAGATCGCTGAGCGGCTGTTCCTGTCGCCGCGGACGGTTGGCATGCATCTGTACCGGGTGTTTCCGCAGCTCGGGGTGACCAGTCGCACGCAGTTGCGGGACATCGTCGACCCACCGGCCCGTCGCGACCTCTGACGAGCCGAGGTGTAGTCATCTGACAGAAGCCCTCCTGTCACCTCCGGGCTCAGGCTGTTGTGCACGAGCACATCGACTTCGGAGGATCGCATGAGCACTGTCGTCTTCGTTCACGGGCTGTGGTTGCACGCCACGTCCTGGGACCCCTGGGTGGAGCACTTCACCTTCGCGGGTTACGCCGCCCAGGCGCCGGGCTGGCCTGGTGACTCACCCACGGTGGCCGAGGCCCGCGCGAACCCCGACCGGGCGGGTGGGTTCGGCATCAACGACGTGGTGCGTCACTACACGGACCTGATCGCCGGCCTCGACGGTCCGGTCGTCGCGGTGGGCCACTCGTTCGGCGGCCTGGTGGTGCAGCGGCTGCTGGCCGGTGGCCAGGTCGCGGCGGCGGTCGCGATCGACTCCGCGCCGATCCGCGGCAACATCCTGCTACCGCCGTCGACCCTCAAGGTGGCGTCGGTGGCGCTGCGCAACCCGGCCAACTTCCGCAGCTCGGTGACGCTGACGCCGGAGGAGTTCGGCTACGGGTTCGGCAACGAGCTGTCCGAACAGGAGTGCGCCGACCTGTACGAGCGATGGACCATCCCCTCGCCCGGGCGGCCGCTGTTCGAGGACGCCGCGGCGAACCTGCTGCCCGGCTCGCCCGCAGCGATCGACTTCCACGCCGACCGCGGGCCGCTGCTGCTGATCGCAGGCGGGATGGACCACACCGCGCCGGCGTCGCTGACGCGTACCGCGCACAAGCTGTACTCGCGTAACGAGGATGCCGTGACCGACCTGATCGAGTTCCCTGACCGAGGGCACTCGCTGACCGTCGACCACGGCTGGGCCGAGGTCGCCGACGCGACCCTGGCTTGGATCAAGGAGAGGGGCGTCTGAGCCCGGCGCGCCGGGGGCTCAGGACGGCCAGCCTGTCAGGGCCTGCTCCGCGATCAGGTGGAGGTCCTGGCGTCGGCCGCACCACACCCCGAACCGCAGCACGATCAGAACGATCAGCACGCACCAAGGAGTAGGCCATGACCATCGGAATCATCGGCGCCGGTGCCATCGGCACCGCGCTCGCCCGCCGCTTCACCGCGAGCGGCCAGACCGTGCTGCTCAGCAACAGCCGCGGCCCGGAGACCCTCCACGCGACCGCCACCAGGTTCGGCCAGGGACTCGTCCCCGCCACGGTTCAGGAGTCGGCCGCGGCCGACGTCGTGATCCTGGCCGTACCGTGGCACCGCCTCAAGGAAGCCGTCGCGTCGACCGGCATCACCGACTGGGCCGGACGCATCGTCATCGACACGACCAACCCGCTGGGCCCGCCCGACTTCAAGGTCGCCGACCTCGGCGGGCGGACTTCCAGCGAGGTCGTGGCCGACCTGGTGCCGGGTGGGCGACTGGTCAAGGCGTTCAACACCCTCACTCCGCCCGTCCTGGGCGCCGACCCACGCCCCGACGGCAAGCGCCGCGTCATCTTCCTGTCCGGCGACCACCACAGCGCCAACGCGGAGGTCGCGCGCCTGGCTCAGCGGGCCGGCTGGGCACCCATCGACCTCGGGCCCCTGACCGACGGCGGACGCCTCCAGCAGTTCCCTGGCGGACCGCTGCCCACGCTCAACCTCCTGCGCGAAGGCTGAGTCCACAATCGGGTCGATCTGGGGCGGCGCGATCAACGGGCAACGTGACGCGTTCGTCGCACGGAGGCCTCGGCCGGTCATCGGTGGTGCAGCGCCTGCCACTCCCGAGGCGTGACCCCGTATGCCGCTCGGAATCGTGTGGTGAAGTGGGAGGAGCTGGTGAAGCCCCAGCGGCGGGCGACGGCCGTGATGGTGCCGCGCGCGGGGGAGGTGCGGGCGAGCTCGTCCGCCGCGCGGGCGAGGCGTTCGTGGATGATCCACTGTTCGAGCCGGAGCTCTGGCCGCGCGCACACCTTGTAGAGGTGCCTGACGGAGACATGGTGTGCGACGGCGATCGACGCGGCGTCCAGAGCCGGGTCGCCGAGATTGCGTCGGACGAAGGCCTGGACCCGGAGCAGCAGGGAGTCCTCGAATGCCTCACGCCTGATGCGGTTGTCGTCGGTGATGCTGGCGACCAGGGCGCGCGCGAGTGACAGGGTTGAGGTACCCAGCGCGACCGAGGCAGGTCCGTCGAGGAGGTGGGCGACTCGTCGAGTCTCCGTCAGATGGCTGACGAACAGGGGCGCCAGCGGGCTCTCGCCGATGTGCACGAGAGTCTCGCGCACGAGGTCGTGCGGGATGCCGAGCGTCGCGATCGCGACCTTGGCCGTGATGGTGTGGGTGTCCTCGATGTGGTGGACGTAGGGCGCGGTGAGGTCTGTCGCCCAGAGCTGGGACGGTCCGACGGGCAGGTCGCGCCCCAGGTGGCTGTGCACGCCGGCCCCACGTAGTCCGTGGGTCAGGATCAGGGACGGCGGCTCGTCGTCGGACGTCGCGCGTGCACCCCGACGCAACGTGTGCGCCGAGCACTCGGCGTCGAAGACGTCGACGGCGCCGAGCTGCCAGGCGGTCATCGTGAGTCGGACGCGGTTGTCGGGGCCCTCGGGGGTGAAGGCGGTGGCTCGCGCCGCACTGGCCATGGACTCCACGACCATGTCGAGCCGGTCCTCGGGCGGCACCACTGCGCTGTCGACGACTTGCACGGAACACCTCACGGATCTGGCTGAAGTGGCGAAGTGCTCAGCGCCGCTGGGGCCCTGGTGCTGTGACCGATGCTGGACCACAGGAGAGTAAGACCTGGAACGCGGAGAATCCTGCCGTTCGGCGCTGTGGTTTCTCCACGAACGACAATGGCGCGCTCGCCGCCGAAGCGCAAGGCCGGCGTCGTGATAGAGGCGGCGCCCGTGTGATGCAGCACTGCGGTGTGTTCCGTGCGCTGATCGGGCGCCGCCTCGTGCGGCTGGTCCTACGAGGCTCGGACGGCCTGCAGGATCAGGGAGGTCACGGCGGTGGGCCGGCTCATCATCGGCACGTGCGAGCTGTCCACCTCGACGGTTGTGGCACCTGCGCGTGCTGCCATGGCCCGCTCGGCCTCGGGCGGGATGATCCGGTCCCGCTTGGCCACCATGTACCAGCTCGGTATCTCCCGCCAGGCCGGCGCGGCGGACGGCAGGACGAGCGCCGAAAGTGCACCAGGACGTTGGGACAGCGCCATGAAGCGTGCGGTCGACGCCGGGAGGTCCTGGGCGAAGAGCCGGTGGAACCACGCGTTGTCGATGTAGGCGTCACCATCACCCTCGGGCGCGCCCGGATAGGGCCGGACCACGAGGTGATCGGTCACCTCGGCGTGGCCTCCGCCGAGGGCGTTGGCCGCGGCGACGCTCTCACCCTCGTCCGGTGCGTAGGCGGCGATGTAGACGAGCGCCTTGACGTCGGGGTCACCGGTCGCCGCGTTGGTGATGACGACGCCACCGTAGGAATGGCCGACGAGCACGACGGGACCCTCGATGGTCGACAGGAACAGCCGGAGGGACTCGGCGTCGGACGAAGGGCCGCGCAGCGGGTTGGAGAACGCCACGACCGGGAACCCCTGCCGAGTCAGCTGCCCGGCGACGTCGGACCAGCCGGACGAGTCGGCGAACGCGCCATGGACCAGGACGATGGTCGGTTTCTCGCCGCTCGTGGGCGCTGGCCCCGGGCGGGCGGCGCTCGACAGCGCGGGGGTGGTCAGGCTCGCTCCGACGAGCAGGACCATGAGGATCGTGAACAACAGGCGGACAGGGCGGGACATCGGTTTCGAGTACATGTGCATCGCTCCTTCGACGGACGGATACCGCAATCGTGTGTCGCGGCCCTCGGGGCGCGGACCACGTGCGACGCGTAGTCGCGCAGGGCCGTGCACACACACGCAACGGGTGTGCAGGTAGCGAGAACATGGGCGCGCCGGTTCGTGCGAGCATGCTTCAGGCGGGGGGCGCGACAGGGAGGCTGAAGCATGACCACCACGTCGTCGGGCCTGCTCGGACGGGCCGACGAGCTGAACCGTCTCGCAGCGCTCATCGGCGGCGCACGCAACGGCCGCTCCGGGGCGCTCGTCATCCTCGGTGAACCGGGCATGGGCAAGACCTCGCTGCTCGGTGAAGCAGCGACGCGGGCAGGACATGCCAGGGTGCTGCGGATCGACGGCTACGAGTCGGAAGCCACCATCCCCTACGCCGGCCTGCACCGGCTGACGTTGTCGCTGCGCGAGTTCATGGCGGAGCTGCCCCCGCACCACCGGGACGCGCTGGACATCGCGGTCGGACGGGCCGTGGGCTCGCCGCCCGACCGCTTCCTCGTCGGCCTCGGGACGCTCGAGCTGCTCGGTGCGGCCGCGACGGACCGGCCTACGCTGTGCCTGGTCGACGACGCGCACCTCGTGGACGCCGAGAGCCTCGACGTGCTGGCGTTCGTCGCCCGGCGGCTCATGGTGGAACGGCTCACCCTGCTGTGTGCCGGCAGGGACGAGGGCGACCTCGTCACCCGCCTGCGAGGTGTCGACGTCGTCACCCTGGCCGGCCTTGCCACGGACTCGGCGGTGAACCTGTTCACCCGCGCCGCACGGGGGACGATCGACCCGGTGGTCGCGATCCAGGTCGCGCACGCGACCGGGGGCAACCCTCTGGCGCTGATCGAGCTCGCCCGCGGCCTGTCCCCGGCGCAGCTGACGGACCTCGGCCTCAGTGCCACGCCCGTCCCCGTCGGCCAGCGCCTGGAGCGTCACTACGCCGGCCGCGTCGACGAGCTCGATGACCACGCACGCACGTGGTTGCTCCTCGCGGCGGCGGACTCGACCCGGAAGACCAGTCTGGTCCTGGCAGCCGCGGACGCATGGGGCCTGGACCCGGGCGCACCCGACCGTGCCGAAGCGGCCGGTCTGGTCGAGATAGGAGACGTGGTCCGGTTCCGCCATCCCCTGGTCGGTTCGGCGATCTATGGCTCCGTCGACGGCGCCACCCGGCGCCGGGCCCACCGGACGCTTGCCCAGGCGGCGGGCGCGCTCCAGATCACCGAGCTGGAGGCGTGGCACGCGTCCCGCTCGACCATCGGCACGGACGATGCCGTCGCCGCGCAGCTCGAGGGTGTTGCCGACATGGCTGCTCGCCGCGGTGGTCTGGCCTCGCGAGCACGGATGCTCGCCCGGGCCGCCGAGCTCACGAGCCCGGGTCCCCTCCGCGACGCGCGGCAGGTCAGCGCGGCGGAGGCCGCGCTCGCCGTCGGCGCCGGAAACGCCGCGGCGAACGCCCTCGACGCGGTTGACCTCGCCGCAGCGGAACCGGTGACGCGGGGCCGCGTGACCATGGCGCGTGCCTCCCTGGCCGCCTTCACCGGCAGCGGTCCGGACTACGTGCGGGCGAGCGCGGACCTCGTGCAGGCTGCCGACCTGTTCCACGGCCGCGACGCGGTCCTGGAGCAGCGCGCCCTGGTCAGCGCGGTCGAGCTGTGCATGAACGCCGACCGGCTCATGGAGGGCATCACCACGACCGAGCTCGGGCACCGGCTCCACCAGGGCACCACGGTCGCCGACGGCCCGGCGTCCGTCGTGCTGGCGGGGCTGAGCGCGATGATCCGGCTCCCGTACGACAAGGCCGTCCCGCACGCGCGGACAGCGCTCGACACGATCCGGGCCCTGCCCGATGCCGAGCTGATGCACTCCGGCATCTCGGTCGCCGCGCTCAGCACGTTCCTCTGGGACGACTCCGGCCGCGAGCTTCTCCTGCGCGCGATGAGGGCAGCCCGGGACGCGGGCGCACTGCAGGTCGTGGACCTGCTGCTCAAGATCATGTCGCTGAACGAGCTGAGCTGCGGCACCGTCCGGCTCGCGACTCGTTATGCGGAGCTGCTTCGCGAGGTGCGCCTCGCCATGGGCTACGACACCACGCCCGCACTCAATCCGGTTGTCCTGGCATGGACCGGATCGCCCCGCGGCCACGTGCTCGCGCTCGCCGTCGCCGCCGAGGCCGCCGGCCGGGGCGGCATCAGCGCGCTGACCGAGGCGGCCGTCGCCGTGCGCGACCTGGCCGGCGGGAGCTACCACGAGGCCTACGACCGGCTGCGGCCCCTGGTCGCTTCGCCGTTCCTGCAGGTGACACCGACTCAGTGGGCCGACTACGTCGAGGCTGCCGCCAGGTCTGGACATCCGGACGAGGCGTCGTCGTACGCGGCTGCACTCGGCGAACGCGCGGCCGCGAACGGTTCACCGTGGTGCCGAGGCGTCGCTGATCGGGCGATCGGCCTGGCGACATCGGGTCCGGAGGCGGAGAAACACTTCTGCTCGGCTCTCGACGCGCTCGAACCGACCGCCGCCCTGACCGACCGCGCCCGCGCCCACCTCGTCTACGGCGAGTGGCTGCGCCGTTCGCGGCGTCGTGCGGATGCCGGCGTGCAGCTCCGGGCGGCGATCCGGCTGTTCGAGGAGGCCGACGCCCAGATGTTCGTACCGCGCGCCACCGCCGAGCTCGAGGCGGCCGGATCGCGCGCGGAGACGGCGCCGACGTCACCACGCCAGCTGCTCACGGTGCAGGAGCTGACGATCGCGGAGAAGGCGGCCGCCGGGCACACCAACGCCGAGATCGCCTCGAATCTGTTCATCAGCGCCAACACCGTGGACTACCACCTGCGCAAGGTGTTCCAGAAGCTCGGTATCTCCTCGCGCCGGCAGCTCGCGGACCGGCTGGGTGCCGGCGGTTCCTGAACGACTACGTGGTCCACGTGGTCCGTCCCCCAGGGGTACGGGACGACGCTGGTGATGACGACGAGCCTAGGAGGCACACATGCCATTCGTCACCGCCGATGACGGCGCCGAGATCTTCTACCGGGACTGGGGCACCGAGGGCAGCCCCGTCGTGCTGAGCCACGGCTGGCCGCTGAACTCGGACGCCTGGCAGGCCACCGCACTGTTCCTTGCCGAGAACGGGCACCGAGCGGTCGCCCACGACCGCCGGGGACACGGCCGTTCGAGCCAGACGTGGAACGGCAACGAGATGGATACCTACGCCGACGACCTCGCATGCCTCATCGAAGCGCTGGACCTGCGGGAAGCCACCCTCGTCGGCCACTCGACCGGGGGCGGGGAGATCGTGCGCTACGTCGGTCGGCACGGTACCGCCCGGGTCTCGCGCGTGGTGCTGGTCGGTGCCGTACCGCCGCTGATGCTTCGCCAGGACGACAACCCGCAGGGCCTGCCCGTCGAGGTGTTCGACGCCATCCGGGCCGGCGAGACCGCGAACCGTGCGCAGCTCTACCGCGACCTCGCCGACGGGCCGTTCTTCGGCCACAACCGCGCCCACGACGTCCCGCAGGGCTTCCGCGACGCGTTCTGGGCGCAGGGCATGGCCTCCGGTCACCGAGGAGCCTACGAGTGCATCGCCGCGTTCTCCGCCACGGACTTCCGTCCCGACCTGGCGAAGATCGACGTACCGACCCTGGTCATCCACGGTGACGACGACCAGATCGTCCCGATCGACGTCGGCGGCAGGCGCTCGGCCGCCCTCATCGACGGCGCCCGCCTGACCGTCTACGAGGGCTCGGGCCACGCGCTCCCCGATACCGACCGCGGCCGGCTCCACGCCGACCTCCTCACCTTCATCAACTCCTGAGCACTCCGAGAGGAACCACGATGAGCACCCCGGACACCATCGTCCTGATCCACGGCTTCTGGGTCACACCCCGATCATGGGAACACTGGAAGACCCGCTACGAGGCCAAGGGCTACACGGTCCACACCCCGGCCTACCCGGGCTTCGACGTCGAGGTAGAAGCCCTGCGGGCCGACCCGACGCCGATCGCAGACCTCACCATCGAGTCGATCGTCGGCCACCTCGAAGCCTTCCTCGACACCCTGGACACCAAGCCGATCCTCATGGGCCACTCGGCGGGCGGATCGTTCATGCAGGTGCTCCTGGACCACGGGTACGGCTGCGCCGGCGTCGCGCTCAACTCGGCACCCACCGAGGGGATCCGCATCACGCCATGGACCCAGCTCCACTCGGTCTTCCCCGCGCTCAAGAACCCGCTGAACCACCACCGCGCCGTCGGCCTCACCCCGCAGCAGTGGAAGTACGCGTTCACCAACACCTACACGGACGAGGAGTCGCTCGCGTTCTACGAGCGGTACCACATCCCGGCGTCGGGCCGCGTGCTGTTCGACTCCGTGCTGGCGAACTACCAGCCCGGCCACCAGGGAGCCTGGGTCGACTTCGCCAACCCCGACCGCCCACCGCTGCTGTTCCTGTCCGGGTCGAAGGACCACATCATGCCCGAGGCCGTCCAGGCGTCCAACGCGAAGCACTACAAGGGCGCGGGAACGATCACCGAGCACGAGACGTACGACGGGCGACCGCACCTCATGGTCGCCGGCCCGGGCTGGGAGGAGGTCGCCGACCGCGCGCTCGACTGGGCGCTGGCCCGCGCATCCTGGACCGCGACGACGGGCTACTGAGAATGTCGGCCCTCACCCTCACCCACATCGGTGGGCCAACCACACTCCTCGAGGTGGAGGGCTGGCGCATCCTCACCGACCCGACCTTCGACGCCCCCGGCCGGACCTACCGGTTCGGCTGGGGGACGTCGTCCCGCAAGACCACCGGACCGGCGATCCCGGCCGCTGAGATCGGGCCGGTCGACGTCGTGCTGCTCACCCACGACCATCACGCCGACAACCTCGACGACACGGGCCGCAGCCTCCTGCCCACCGCCGGCACGGTGATCACCACTGCCTCGGGTGCGGTACGGCTGGGACACCACGCCCGTGGACTCAGGCCGTGGGATACGACCCTCCTGCACGCGCCGGACAGGCCGCCGATCACGATCACCGCGACGCCCGCCAGGCACGGCCCACCCGGCAGCCGGCCGGTCGTGGGCGACGTCGTCGGCTTCGACCTGGCTTGGGAGGGGCAGGAGCACGGTTCGCTGTGGATCTCGGGTGACACAGTCCTGTACGACGGGCTCCGGAACATCACGGCACGCCTGAAGGTCGGCAGCGCGATTCTGCACCTCGGACGAGTCGGGTTCCCGCTCACCGGACCACTCGCCTACACGATGGGCGCCGGGGACGCCATCGAGCTCGTCCGGCTGATCCGGCCCGCCTCGGTAGTGCCAGTGCACTACGAAGGATGGTCCCACTTCCGCCAAGGTCGCGACGACCTGGCCGCGGCGCTCACGGGTGCGCCGGACGTCGCCGAGAGGCTCCGGTGGGCAACGCTCGGCGAGCCGCTCGGCCTCATCGTCTAGTGTCGCGCCAGATTCGACTTCGAGCTCGAACGAAACCTGCGGTACGGCGCCCGAAGCTGTCAGTCGAACTGCTCAACCGCGCTTCGAGACGGCGTCGTTCGCGAGCTGCCACATCTCATAGTTCCCGCATTCCGCGGTGATCTCAGCCGTCGCGAGCGCCGCGGCGAAGAAGTCGTCGGCCATCGGCGAGGTGCGCGACGCCGCCATCGCGAGATATACCTGCTCGGGCGCCAGATCCGGGACAGGCACGTAGCTGATGTCCGGACGTGAGTAGAACACGGTCTCCGACCGCCCCGCGAACGAGATGCCACGGCCGGCCGCGACGTGCTCAAGCTTCTCCTCCACCCCGCGCACCCGGAGCCCGGAGTCGGGGTGCGGGCGCCTGGTGGGTTGCGTGCTCGCGTCGGCGTGCCAGACCAGCGGCTCCCCGGCCAGGTCGGCCTCGGTGACCTCCTCCTTGCCGGCCAACCGGTGACCGGCGGGCAGCACCACCATGAGCGGCTCGGTGTAGAGCGGGGTCAGGCGCAGGCCCGTCTCGTCGATGGGCAGCCGCACATAGCCGACGTCGACGCGGCCGTCGAGCAGCATCTGGGCCTGGTCGTCCCATTCCATTCGCTGCACGTCCACGACCACGTCCGGATGCTTCGTCTCGAATTCCCGCGCCGCCGGGATGACCGGGATACCGGCCCGAAAACCGACCACCAGCCGCTGGCCGCCGCGGGCTGCCACCGACACCCGGCGACGGACCGCGTGCGCGGAGGCGAGCAGTGGACCGGTGTCGTCCAGCAGCTGTCGACCCGCGTCGGTCAGCGCTACGCCGTGGCTGTCCCTGGTGAACAGCGAGGCGCCGAGATCCTGTTCGAGCGCGCGGATCTGCCGACTGAGCACCGGCTGCGCGATGTGCAGATCATCGGCGGCGCGGCCGAAGTGCAGCCTGTCTGCGACGGCGACGAAGTAGCGCAGCTTGCGCAGGTCCAGATCCATGGAGCCTCCCGGTCCGGCAATGCCCCCAAGGTATCACCACGGCTGAAAAGGGTCTTGGACACCAGTTCACGCCAATGGCATCGTTCATGGGGCCCGAGCGAATTCGGCACAAGAGCTCGGTATAAGAGTTCGGTACAAGAATTCGGCGTCGGGGTTTGATTGCGGTATCTATCAATCGCAATACCCATCAATTCAACGGAGTGATCGTGGGAAAGCTCGATGGCAAGGTAGCGGTGATCACCGGTGGATCCACCGGCATGGCGCTGGCCGGCGCCAAGCTGTTCGTCGAGGAAGGCGCGCACGTCTTCATCCAGGCCCGGCGGCAGGAAGCATTGGACGACGCCGTCAAGCTGATCGGCCGCAACGTCACCGCCGTACAGGGCGACGCGGCCGAGCTGCGCGACCGCAGGATCCGGGTCAACGTCCTGACCCCCGGCCAGGTCGCCACCGCCAAGCAGGAAGAACTGTTCGACGAGGCGACCAAGGCCGCATTCGAGTCCCTCATTCCCCGCGGAGAGATGGGCCGCCCCGAAGAGATCGCCGCGGTCGCCCTGTTCCTCGCCTCCGCCGACTCCAGCTATGTCAACGGCCTGGAGCTGGTCGCCGACGGCGGCACCACCGCCATCTGAACCACACACCGGGAATGCCGCCGGCAGACCCCTGCTAGGCCTCGCCGGCAACGGGATTGGTCACGGGGAATTTGCCCTCGGTGTCAGCGAATTTGCCGGCTGGGCCCCGGAATTCCGTTCGATTCACACCAGAGAATTCAGACCAGAGAAAGAGAGCATTCACCATGAGCAGCATCAGTTTCATCGGCCTGGGGGGCATGGCCCGCGCCATCGCCGAACGCGCGGTCGCGGGCGACAACTCCGTCGAGGTCATCGGCCGCGACGCGGCCAAGGCCAAGGGCCTGGCCGCCGCGCTCGGCGGCGGGGCCGCGGCTGCGACGTTCGGCACCGTCCCCGCCGGCGACATCGTCGTCCTCGCCGTGCCGTACACCAGCGCCGTGCAGGTCGTCGCCCGGTACGGGGATGCGCTGGCCGGCAAGGTCATCATCGACATCTCCAACACCTTCGACGCCGACGCCACCGGGCTGGTCACTCCTGACGGCACTTCCGGTGCACAGGAGATCGCCAAGGCGGTCCCGGCGAGCGCGCACGTCGTGAAGGCGTTCAACACCGTCTTCGGCCACGTCCTGGCCCAGGGGCGTCCGTTGGACGTGTTCCTTGCCGGGGATGACGCGCGGGCCAAGGCCGGCGTGTCGGCGTTCGTCGAGAGCCTCGGACTGCGTCCGCTCGATGTCGGCGGCCTGGAGATGGCCCGCTGGCTGGAAGGGGTCGGGCCGCTGCTGATGGGTCTGGCCCGCCACGGCGCGGGGACCTTCGACATCGCCCTCGGCGTCGACCTCCCCGGCTGAGCTCATCCGCACCACCACTTCTAGCGCCACATCACTCACAAGGAGCAGCAGCTTGCGCGTCTTCGTCACTGGCGGGACCGGCCATTCCGGTTCGTACATCATCCCCGAGCTCGTCACCGCCGGGCACGAGGTCACCGGCCTGGCCCGGTCGGACACGGCCGCGGCGGCGCTGTCCGCGCTCGGCGCGAAGGTGCGCCGCGGCGACCTCCAGGACCTCGACGGGCTCAAGGAGGCGGCGGCGGACGCCGACGGCGTCATCCACGTCGCGCACAGGCAGGACCTGCTTCCGTCCGGCGGGATCGACGCCGTGGCCGCCGCGGAGCTCCCGGTCATGCTCGCGTACGGCGAGGCACTCGCGGGAACCGGAAAGCCGCTGGTCGCGGCGGGGAGCATAGGCTCGCCCGGGAACGGGGGGAGCCTGGGCCGGCCGGCCACCGAGGAGGACCCGGCCCTTCCCGTCGGCGATGAGCACAGGGGCACCCTGCGGGCTCGGAACGTCGTGGAGAGCGCCGTGATCGGCCTCGCCGAGCGGGGAGTGCGGTCTTCGGTCGTGCGGATCGCCAATATCGCGCACAGCACGACCGATCGTGCCGGTTTCCTTCCCACGCTGATCGCGCTCGCGAAGGAGAAGGGTTTCGCCGGCTACCCCGGAGACGGCGCGAACCTGTGGAACGCCGCGCACGCCCGCGACGTCGCCTCCTTGTTCCGCCTGGCGCTGGAGAAGGGCCCGGCCGGCAAGTACTGGCATGCGGTGGGGGACGGGGGGATCCCGGTCCGCGAGATCGCCGAGGCCATCGGCAGCCGGCTGGGCCTGCCCGCCGCGAGCGTCCCGCTGGACGAACTGATGCTGCCGGGACACTTCGGGTTCCTCGCGAACGTAGTAACGCGGAGCTACCCGGCGTCCAACCTCATCACCCGCCGGACCCTCGGCTGGGAACCTGCTCAGCCCAGCCTGCTCGCCGATCTGGACAACGGCCACTACTTCCCCGCCGGCTGACGGCAGGGCAATCCTGCCGGGCCCGTCGTACAGACCGGCTCGTACGCTCATGAGCCTCTGTCTGCCATGCTCGTCCGCATGACGGTCGCACGGGTACGGCCAGGCGTGTTCGGCTGGCCCTCGTTCTGGTTCATGTATGTCACGGCCGGGATCCTTGGTGGCATGGCCGGCGCTCTCCTGTCGGCACCGCTGCTGGTTGTGGTCCGAGGCTCCTCCGCGCAACCCGCGTTCGCGGCGGTCGGCGTTGTCGTCTGGGTCGCAGCCATGGGTCTGGCGATCCGATGGGCGCATCCGAAGATCACGCGCTTCATCGACCGGGCACACTTTCGCCTGACCGATGACCACCTGCACCTCGGCCGAGGGGACAAGGTCACGATCAACCTCAGCGAGGTGACCGACGTCTGGTTCAGCGATCGGACCTTCGGCGCCTCCGCGACCAGACCGGCGACACGACGGCACTTCAGGGTGATGGTGCTCGGCCTGGCAAACGGGTGGTTCGTGCCGGTGTCGCCCCCGCCGGGGACGTTCGTCGGCGGCCAGAGCGCGGATCCGGTCGTCGCACCCGTCGAGGCCTTTGTCCTTGGCGTGGACGACTTCATGAGGGCGCTGCTCGCCAGGCTGGAACCTGTCCTTCGCGACGGGGACGAGATGCCGTGGCGGATGCGCAGTCTCTCCGGACCTGCCGACGTCAACTGGGTCTACGGCCCGGGAGCACCACCGCTACCGAAGGGCTCGACGCTGCCGAACTGGACCTACATGTGACGGCTCCCAGCGGACCGGTCACCCGCGCGCACGGCCTACGCGATCGTGCTGGCGCAGCCCATCGCAGTGTCCGGTGCGGCCTCGCCGCCGGTACGCCGCAGGTGGGCCTCACCCCATACCCTGACTCCTTCGACGACGGGCAGGACGGTGGCCCCGTACGGAGTGAGCCGGTAGATGACGCGCGCCGGAACCGGTCCGGTCACCACACGTTCCACGAGTCCGTCGGCCTCGAGCTCGCGTAGCTGTTCGGCCAGCACCTTGGGCGTGATGGGCGCACCTCTGCGGCGGAGGCCGGCGAAGTGGGACTCGCCGTGGGCGAGCCAGTAGAGCAGCGTGAGCTTCCATTTCCCGCCGATCGCCGTGAACGCCGCGGCCATCGGGCAGCCCGGCAGCGGATTGGGGCGAGAGGGGTTACCCGCAGGTGCCTTCTTGTTCATGGTTGTGCTCCGCTCGATAGTCGGACCATGACCATTCCATACCGACGAATCCTGACCGCAGGCCTTTCCGCCGTGCTGCTCCTCGTGACGGCGGCATCGGGCGGCGCCGCACCGTCTCCCGCGTCATCGACGATCGCCGATGGCCAACGGGACTTCAACTGGGAGATCGGCACCTGGCGCTCCACCGTGCAGGTCCTCGCCGACCCGCTCTCGGACTCCCCGGACGAGTGGCTCCAGTTCACCGGGACCAGCACCGTGCGTCCGCTGGTGGATCGGCGGGCCAACGTCGTCGAGTTCGAGGTGTCGGGGCCGAACGGCCGTATCGACGCGCTCAATCTGCGACTGTACGAGCCGCAGGCGCAGCGGTGGAGCCTGACCTTCGTCAACATGCGCGACGGTCTGCTCACACCGGCGGTCTACGGCGGGTTCCGCAACGGCGTCGGCGAGTTCCACGGCGACGACCAGCTCGGCGGCCGTCCGATCAAGGTGCGGTTCCTCATCACCCGCGTCGGCCAGGACGAGGCGAGGTTCGAGCAGGCGTTCTCGGCCGACGGCGGGACGACGTGGGAGACGAACTGGATTGCCGTCGACCACCGGGTCCGAGACTGACGGGCGCCGCCCCGAGCCTCAGCTCAGCTCCAGCAGGATCCCGTCCGCCGACTCCGGGCCACCAGGTCCGTGCTCGCGGATGATGGCGACGATCTCGTCGAACAACGTGGGGCCCTCACCGCGGCGCGCATCGTCGAGCCTGGTCTCGAAGGCCGCGCGGTTCGACCGATCGACGCCGGGCAGGAGCCGCTCCAGCCGTCGGGCGGTCTCCGGGTAACCGAGTGCCGCCCGCGACGTCTCGGAGCCGACCCACCTCAGCACCCAGCCGTCCGTGGGGGTCCCGTACCCCCCGCGGAGCACGTCGTTGAGAGCATCGAGGTTTCCTCGCCAGGTGTACCCGCTCAGCAGCCCGGAGAACTCGCGGGCGAAGCCGTCGAGGTCGCTGAACCGCGTTCCGTCGACGACGAGCACGGGGAGGTCACGAGTCATGGTCCGAGGCTTTCCGTCCCGCTCAGGGCCGGGCCGTGCGCTGCGTCCAGCCCCTGACCGGGCCGGACGCAGCGCACGGGACCGGGTCACATCCGGTAGAAGTCGTCGTAGTGGTTGGGCGAGAAGTAGGTCACGCCGGTGGTCCGGTCCAGGATGAGCCGGTAGGACTGCCGTGCGGCGCCGCAGGCACGCGGCGTGACGTCGAACTCGAGGTAGGAGTGACCGGCCGGGAGCTGACCCTCGTTGTTGTAGTGCGTGCCGCCCGCGAAGTTGCACTGGCCGTTCGGCCAGCTGTACCAGCCGCGCGAGCTCGGGTAGCCCTTGGAGCTCCAGATCGACCTGGAGGAGTACGCCTCCGCACAGCCGCTGTGCGTGCAGGAGCTGTAGACGGTCGCCTCGGACGCGGGTGCGACGGAGACGTCGACGGCGACGAAGCCGACCATGGCGGACAGTGCGACGAGCAGACTGACCAGGCCGGACACGATGCGGTTCTTCTCGGACACCTTCTCGGACACGATGATCTCCCTCTCGGTTGGGGATTACCGGGGGATTCTCGCCCGCCTGGTCGACGCGGACCCGAAAACGCGCCCACGTGCGGGTGAATTTAACCTGTCCGTTTTGTCCCTGAAATGCATGCGCGCCGGGTGATCCGGCCACGGCGGGTTCCAGTTCACTCACTCCGTGACTCAACCTTCCTCGTGCGCCGCCCGTCGGACTTGGCATGAGGAACTGCGCAGCGGAACGTCCGGTCGTCCTCGCTCGTGATGCTGACGGCCGCCGGGGTGTCTCCTGCAAGCGACGTACAAGGTTTCTGCAACCGGGCCTACCTACCTTGGGTATCGACGCTCATGGCGTTCCGTACCAGTCACGAGCCTCAGGAGACTCTCTTGCCGCTTCGCGTCCATTTCACCGCTGACGACCTGGCCCGTACTCGTGTGGCGAAGGCGCCCGACCCGATGTGGGAGCTGGTCACCAGCCTGCACCGGATCCAGGTGCCGTCCGGCCTGCGGTACCGGCCGTGGCTGGGGCACGTCCGCACCCGGATGCGCGCAACGCCTCGGCTGCACGGCGCACTGCGGCTGCTGACGACGCTGGTGCCGGAACGCGGTGCGTTCCCGGACTTCCTCACGCCGCCGAGCGCGTCCGGCCACGAGGGGTTCGGCGGCGCGCTCGAGCAGATCAGCGCGACGCCGCAGCACCGGGTCCGGTCGGAGCTGCACGCGATGTACCGGGGCCGCCGGACGCCGTCGTGGGTCCGGCGGCTGGCCGACGGCGACCGCGAGCATCGCCGTGACCTGCACGCCGCGATGCGCGTCTACCACAGCGAGGTGGTGCGGCCGGTCTGGGCGGAGCTGGGGGAGTCGTTCCTGGCCGACCGTGCCCAGCGGGGCCACGCGTTGCTGGACGGCGGGGTCGACCGGTTGCTCAGCACGTTGTCGCCGGCCGTCCGGTGGGACGCTCCGGTGCTCACCGCCGACTATCCCCTCGAACGCGACCTGTACCTGAACGGACGGGGCATCACGCTGGTGCCGTCGTCCTTCTGCCAGCGCAACCCGGTCTCGCTGATCGACCCCGACCTGCCGCCCGTCCTCGTCTACCCGCTGACCGGAAGCCCAGGCCACGTCGGCAGGAGCCTCGACGCGGTGGACGTGGCCGCTCTGGGGCCCGTCGTGCCCGAAGGGCTCGCGGCGCTGCTGGGGCACAGCCGCGCGCTCGCCCTGCTCGCCCTGCGCCACCCGTGCTCGACCACCGAGCTCGCCCGCCGGGTCGGGGTGTCGGCGGGCACCGCGAGTCGCCACGCCACCGCCTTGCGCGCGGCCGGGCTCGTGACCAGCACCCGGCACGGCAGCGTCATGCTGCACCACGCGACGCACCTCGGTCGGAAGATGACGGCCTGACGTTCGACGGTCAGCCAACCGGTCGCGCGGACTGCGGCGACCGGGCTACCGCGATGCGAGGTCACGGATGAGGACGACTGCCGCCCTCGTCAGCTGGCCGGGTCGAACTGGAACTGCCGGACCTCCTGCGAGCAGCGGCAGGCGACGGCGATCTTCGCGGCCCACTCGAGCGCCGCCTCCCGCGAGGGCAGCTCGAGAACGGTGTAGCCGCCGTTGGGCACCTTGTGACCCGGGTACGTGCCCTCGGTGACTGTGCCGTCACCGGCCACGAGCACCGGGTCCACGTCCTCGTCGATCCCGCCGCCGAAGACGTACACGCCCGCAGCCTTGGCCTCCTCGATGACGGCATGCGAGGTCTCGACCACCGCCTCGAAGTCCTCCTCGGGGAGCACCATTGCCTCACTGGGGAACGAGATCAGGTACTTCGTCATGGGAAGACTCCTCTGCTGCCGATCAGCCGGCGACCTGGGCGATACGTTCGCTGTGCTCTGACCGACTCGGCGTGCCGGTCGAACTCATCGGTGACCTGTGGATCACAGCTGCCTCGTCATGAACAGCGAGTCCCCGTGGGCCGCCGGCAATCCCAGGGAGTCGGATCGCGACCAGCTGCGGATCCAGCCCTCGACATCTTCGACGGTGGGGCGACCATCGGGATCGATCCGGCGATGCGGAGGGACACGAGGGTCGCGCTCGGTCCACATCTCGTGCTGGACACCAGCCTCGGACACCCGCCAGGGCCGGAGCAAGTCGATCAGTCTCGAGCACGATCTCCCGCCCGCGAGCGGTGGGTCGTTCCATGGCGTCGAAGTTATCAGCCACCTCGTCGCCCCGGCTGGGACCTGCAGGTCCCGGGTTCGCCACAGCGCGTCGTCCGAGGTGTACTGGCCGCTGGACCTGGCGATGACCTTGGAGGCATCCGGATGACCGACCCCGCTACCGACCCGGACGCGGCGAGCGTCGCGAACTTCGCTCACGAAATGGGTGTGCTCAAGCGCCTCCGTCGCGCCGGGTGGTGGCAGGCCGGCGTCCGGGACCCGGAGTCCGTCGCCGAGCACAGCCTGCGGGTGGCGCAGCTCGCCGCGCTCATCGCGGCCGAGGAGGGTGGCGATCCGGCTCGTGCGGCGTACCTGGGCCTGTGGCACGACTCCCAGGAGACCCGGATCACCGACATCCCGCACTCGGCTCGCCCCTACCTCGGCAAGGCGGACAACGAGACGATCACCCGGGACCAGATCGCCCACCTGCCGACCGCGGCGGCCAGGACGGTCAGTGCGGCCGTGGTCGAGTACGAGGCTCGCGAGACGCTGGAGGCGCGGTGCGCCAAGGACGCCGACAAGCTGGAATGTCTCCTCCAGGCGCTGGAGTACCGGGCGGCCGGCTACCAGCACGTCCAGAAGTGGATCGACAGCTCGCGCGCGGGCATCTCGACGTCGTTCGCGGCGCGCGTGGCCGACGCCGCTCTGGCGGGCAGCACCATGACCTGGCACGACCAGGCTCAGCCCTGACCCTCCGCGGAACCCGCCGGGGGTTCGGCCTGACCGCTGGGAGCGTAGTGCCTGACCAGCGGGATGAAGAGCTGATCGACGATGTTGTCGACGGCCTCGTCGGACGGAGCCGCATGTTCGGTGATCATGGTGTAGCGCAGCAGGTTGGTCGGCATGTCGAGGACGGCGCCGGGGATGGGCGCGGCTCCGATCTCCCCGCGGGCTCGGGCGCGTTGGACGGTCTGGTCGATGATCCGGGGCACGCTTCCGGTCACATCAGCTGGTAGCTCGTCGAGCTCGCCGAGCAGGCCGATCATGACGTCGACGCCAAGCGACTCGATCCGCCCGGAGAGGGTCCGGAGAACGGTGCGGACGTCATCGGCGAGCGCGCCGGTGTCGGGGGCCTCGTCGACGACGCTTCCGGTGTGCGCGCGGATCGCCGCGTGGACGAGCGAGGCCTTGTTCGGCCAGCGGCGGTAGAGCACCGCGCGACTCGTCTCGGCAGCCCGGGCGACTGCGTCGATCGTGAACGACCCGTACCCCTGCGCGCGTAGTTGCCGCCAAGCCTCGTCGAGCAACACATCGTCGAGCTCGGCCCCGCGTCGACGTCGACGCGGAGCCGCATCCCGGTCTTCATTCGTCCTCTTGGCTTTGCCCACCCGGCCAAGGATACGTGTGTATCTTAGTGATATAAGATACACGCGTATCTAGGAGGCTGTCGTGACCGACCGTACGAAGCTGGAGCCGCTGGGCCGGCCCCTGATCCGGCTCGCCCTGGTCGTGATCGTCGGCGGGGTCGCTCCGCTGGTCGACACGACAGTGGTCAACGTGGCGCTGCACACGATCGGCGCGGAGTTCGGCGTCGGCGCCGATGCCATCCAGTGGGTATCCACGGGCTACCTGCTGGCCCTGGCGGCGACCGTGCCGGTGACCACCTGGGCGTCGGACCGGTTCGGCACCAGACGGACGTGGATCACTGGGCTGGCGCTGTTCCTCATCGGCTCCGGCATGTGCGCACTCGCCTGGGGCTTCGGCGCCCTGCTGACGTTTCGTGTCGTCCAGGGCGTCGGGGCGGGCATTATGCTGCCGCTGCTGCAGACGATCCTCGTGCGCGCCGCGGGCCCGGACAGGACCGGACGCGTCCTCACGATCGTGATGCTGGTCAGCACGATCGCCCCGATCGCAGGTCCGCTGGTCGGCGGCGCCATCGTGAACGCAGGCGACTGGCGATGGGTATTCGTGATCAACGTTCCCATCTGCCTCGCTGCGGTCCTCCTCGCACTGCGCTACGTCACCGGCGACCCGGCTCAACCACGCAAACGCCTCGACGTACCCGGCGTGCTGCTGCTCAGCGGCGGCACTACCGCCCTCCTGTACGCCCTCAGCAACGCGGCATCCCACAGCACGGACAGCACTGCCCGTATCTGGATGCCGCTTGTCGTGGGCGTCGTCCTCACCGGCGCTTTCGTCGGCTGGAGCCTGGTCCGGGGCGCTGCGGCCGCCATCCCCGTATCCCTGTTCGGCGATCGCGGGTTCAGCGCCGTCAACGCCGTGCTCTTCCTCACCGGGCTCGCGCTGTACGGTGCGCTGTTCCTCATCCCGCTCTACTTCCAGCAGGAGCGCGGCCTCACCGCCCTGACGGCGGGTGCGATCCTCGCACTCCAGGGCCTCGGATCGCTCCTGACCAGGTGGGTGGGAAGCGTCGTGGACCGGATCGGGGCCCGGCTCATCGCGATGGTGGGAATCGTCCTCTGCGCGGCGGCGACGATCCCGTTCGCGATCGCGACCACACACACCAGCTACGTGCTGCTCGGCATCGCCCTCGTCGTCCGCGGCGGAGCCCTCAGCGCCGTCAACATCGCGATCACCGCGCACGCCTTCGTCGGGCTCTCCCGCGACCAGGTTCCCGCCGGCTCCGCGACAGTTCGCCTCGTCCAACAGCTCGGTGGCTCCGCGGGCACAGCGCTCCTGGCCACCATCCTCACCGGCACCGCGACCACCGCGGCCCTCGTCGGCTTTCACACGGCATTCGCCTGGAGCGTCGTACTGACCATCGCAGCCCTCGTGCCGTGCGCGCTGATCCCCCGGAGGAAGCACCAGGGACCTGCCTTGTAGCCGCTGTCCGGTGCGCCTCCGTCCCAGTCGCGAGGCCGGCAGGCCGACGGAGTGGTCGCCGCACGCCGAGGTGACCACTCCGTGTGGCTCAGCCGATCGTCGGCTGCGGCCCTGCGCCCGCCCGGACGATCGCCGGCACGTCGGCCGCCGGGTCGAGCTGGTAGGCGTAGTGGTCAGCGGGGCGGAACGTCGTGCCGCCCGTCTCGGCGCGGCCGGTCGTGTCGACGAGGACGCTGCCGGTCTGGGTGAGCGCCGCCGCCGTCGTGTCCCGGTAGAAGGGGTTGTTCACGCGCTCGTAGTAGCTGTTCTCGATCACGGTCCTCGCCGCCCCGCGCGAGAGGTTGCCGTAGCTGGTGATGTCCTGCAGGTAGTTGTTGTAGAGGTGCGCGTACGCGACGTTGTCGATGCTGGGGTTGCGCTGGTTGGTGGCGCGGATCCAGTTGTGGTGGATCGTCATGCGCGAGGTGACGTTCGTCGTCCAGCCGATGCCGAACGACTTGTTCCCCTCCTCCAGGACGTTCCACGAGACCGTCAGGTAGGAGGTGTCCTTTCGGCTGTCGACAAGGCCGTCGTTCATCCGGGAGATCCGGTTGTGGTCGATCCAGACGTGGTCGGCCGTGTCCATCTGGATGCCGTCGTAGTCGTAGGTCTTGTCATCGGGGTCGTCGTCGGCCATGCGCGTGTCCCGGATCGTGAGGTTGCGGATGATCACGTCGTGCACGCCCTCGCCGAGGAAGAAGCCTCCGTTGACGATGTGGCCCTGGGTACCGACGCCGATGATCGTCTTGTCGGACGCGACGGGGAGCTCGCGGCCGTACGGGGTCACCGTGATCGGTGCCGCGACCCGGATGACGTACGGTCCGGACGCCGTGGCGTAACGCTCCAGGTCGGCGTAGGTCGTGACGGTGACCGTCTGGCCTCCGGCGCCGCCGTTGGTGCCGCCCCCGGTGGCGGCGAAGCCGTCGGGCGTGGCCGACCACGACGAGCCGACCGGGTTCCAGCCGTCCGAGCCGGCCAGGTAGCGCCGCGGCGTGTAGTCCAAGGCCTGGGCGTCGGTCAGCTGCGGACGGTTGCCGTTCACCGTCGCGCCCGCGCCGGTGTTGCGGTACTCGAAGTAGCGCGCGTTCTCCCACTGAGCGTCGGACATGTCGATCCAGGGCTGGCCCGTCGCGATGGTCGCGGACAGCGACGACTCCCGGTACACGACCTGCGCCCCCTGGCGCCAGGGTCGGCCGAGCTGGGTGGTCCCGTTGGTGGCCCCGGTGATGGTCGACCGGTAGAACAGGAAGCCGTACGTCCGCTCCGCCGGGGTGCTCGCCGCCGTGATCGGGCCGCCGGTCGAGCGCTTCTCGTAGATCTTGCAGCGCTCGAAGACGGCGATGCCGCCGCCGTAGATGAAGTCGACGGTGCCCTCGATGTACGAGTCGGTGACGTACGCGCGGGCGTCGTTGTTGACCAGGAAGGTGTCCTGGTCGCCGAGGAGGCGCAGGTCGTCGAGCACGGCCCGGTCCGCATTGAGGTAGACGGCGAGCGCCTGGCCCCCGGACGGCTGGCTCGCCTCGTCGAAGTCGTTCGAGACGGTCAGGTTGTCCGCGAAGAAGTCATGGCCCTCGGCGACGAGCGTCGCGCTGCCGCGGTGGCTGCCGGCCATCCCGGCGCTGATGTTGTTGACGATCACGACGTCGTCGGAGCTGTCACCGCCGCCCACCAGGCTGACGTACGGCTTGTCGGTCGGGACGACGACGCGCTCGCGGTACGTGCCGGGCTTGATCGTGATCGTCACCCGGCTCGCGTTCCCCGTCCCGACGGCGTCGACGGCCGCCTGGACTGTGCGGTACTGCCCGGTGCCGTCGGCCGCCACGGTGTACGAGCCCGGCGTGGTGGCGCCGTCGTCGAACGTCCACTGCTTGTCGGTCGCGGTGGTGCACGCACCCTGGACGATCGCCGCACCCGATGCGGTAGACGCGTTCTGGACCGTGAGGCACAGGCCGCTCCGCACGTTCGCGACGCGGTAGGCACCGTCTGTCCCGGCGGTGAGAGTCCACTGCTGCCAGGGCTTGTCGGACCCGCAGTCCCACTGCAGCACCCGGGCCCCGGTCGCGGTGGAACCGCCGTCGACGTCGAGGCACTTGCCGCTGCTGACGCTCACGAGCTGGTACCGGTCCTGGCCCACGGACGTGAGGCGGAGCTGCTGCCACGCGGCACCGTCGGTACAGCCCCACTGCTGCAGCCCGACGCCGTTGTCCCCGGAAGCGCCCGGCAGGTCGAGGCACAGGCCGCTGTGCCCGGCGACGAGCTGGTACGTGCCGCCGGCGGTCGGGACGCTCGCGGACGCCACCGACGCGGTGCCGATCACCGCTGCCGAGGCGGTGAGCAGGAGGGTGGCGAGAATCGCGATGGCCGCGACCCCCTCGCGGACGGCTGTGCGGGCGCTCTTCATGATCGGTCCCTTCGTCGGGCGAACGAACAGGGTGTCCCGCTCGGCAGGCTGCCTCTGCGAGGCCGCGCCTCAGATGCGTAGGCGATGGCGCGACGCACGACCCTGTGAGTGAGCGCTAACATCGGACACTTCGGACAAGTTAGCGAGGGCTGGCGGCAAGGGTCAAGGACCCGTTCACGAAACCGTTGGTCAAGCGCCGTCCGTGCTGGACCAGGAAGAGGGCTTCTTCCTGCTGTGGACGATCCGCGGCGAGGAATTGCGACAGCTCGCGCCACTGGTGCCGAGCGAGAAGGACGAGGACTTCTACCGTGGGTGAAGTACCGGAGGAGGACCTCTTCGCCACCGGCTGACAGCCCGCGTCCGTCAGTAGCCGGTACCGGTCTTGGCCTGCTTGCGCTCCGCGGGGTGCACCCCGCCCTTGAGGTCGAGGGTCTTGCAGGCGTCCACGATGTCCTGGGTCAGCCGGTCGACCTGGGCCCGGCTCATCGTCTCCTTGACCAGGGCGCGGAGGATCTTCACGTTCTGCGCGTCGGGCGGGAGCGTGTACGCCGGCACCATCCAGCCGCGCTCGGCCGAGAGCTGCCAGGCGATGTCGGACTCGTCGTAGCCGGCGTGATCACCGGAGAGCCGGAAGGCGACCAGCGGCAGCTGCTCGGCGTCGTCGCCGATCACCTCGAACCTGCCGGTGTCGCGCAGGTTGGCCGCCAGCACCCGGGTGTTCTGCTGCATCTGGGTCATCACGTAGGTGTAGCCCTCGCGGCCGAGCCGGACGAAGTTGTAGTACTGGGCGAGCACCATTGCCGCGCCGGTGGAGAAGTTGAGCGTGAACGTCGCGTCGGTCTTGCCGAGGTAGTTCTCGTAGAAGACGAGGTCCTGCGCGAGGTCGGACTCCTGGCGGAAGACGAGCCAGCCGATCCCGGGGTAGACCAGCCCGTACTTGTGACCCGAGACGTTGATGGACCGGACCTGCTCGAGCTGGAAGTCCCACTTCGAGTCGGGGTACAGGAAAGGCCAGACGAAGCCTCCGCTGGCGCCGTCGACGTGGATCGGGATGTCGAGCCCGCGGTCGCTCTTCACGCCCAGGAGCAGCCGGTTGATCCCGACGATGTCGTCCATGTGCCCGGTGAACGTGGTGCCGAGGACGACGGCGACGCCGATCGTGTTCTCGTCGACGTGCGGGGCGACGTCGTCGGGACCGATCGTGTACTTGTCCTCCGCGAGCGGGATGATCCGGGGCTCGACGTCGAAGTAGCGGCAGAACTTCTCCCAGACCACGTGCACGTCGCCGCCGAAGACGAGGTTGGGCTTCTCGACCGACAACCCGGCGGCTTTCCGGCGCTCCTTCCACTTCCACTTCAGCGAGAGCGCACCGAGCATGATCGCTTCGGACGACCCCTGGGTACGGCACCCGGTGGTCTCGCCTGGGGCGTGGAACAGGTCGGCGAGCATCCGTACGCAGCGCTGCTCGATCTCCGCGGAGATCGGGTACTCGGCGTGGTCGATGAAGTTGCGGTGCAGGTTCTCGGCGATGATCCGCTGCGCCTCCGGCTCCATCCAGGTGGTGACGAAGGTTGCCAGGTTGCGCATCGGGTCGCCCTCGAGCGCCAGGTCCTCACCCAGCATCCGCATGGTGTCAGTGGGGCTCATGCCTGTGGCCGGGAACGTCTTGGAGGGCGCTTCCTCGGTGAGGAAACGGTTCCCGAACAGCGCCGTGCTGCGCTCTTCGCGCGTGGTCGCCATGGTTTCGAGTCAAGCACGACCGGCTTGCGCCGTCGACCTGAGCGACGCCTTTCGGCGAACCGGCTCATGACCGGCTCGGTCACAAGCGCGCGCATCGGGGTCACCAGCGGGCGGGTGACGGGTCGAAGCCGGGCTCGGACCGGCGCATGTAGCCGGTGTCGTCCCGGTTGCGCAGCCCGCAGCCCAGGTACTGCTCGTGGAGCCGGGCCAGGCGGTCGCGGTCGAGCTCGACGCCGAGGCCCGGAGCGGTCGGCACCGTGACCCCACCGTCGGCGAACCCGATGGCTCCGTCGACGACGACGTCCTCGTCCGGGGACTTCCACGGCCAGTGGGTGTCGCACGCGTAGTCGAGGTTCGGGGTGGTCGCGGCAAGGTGCGTCATCGCGGCGAGGCTGATGCCGAGGTGGGAGTTGGAGTGCATGGACAGGCCGAGTCCCCAGACGTCGCAGATCGACCCGAGGGTCTGGGTCCGGCGCAGCCCGCCCCAGAAGTGATGGTCGGAGAGGACCACCTGCACGGCGTCCTGCGCGACGGCGGGCGGAAGGTGGTCGAACGCGACGACCGCCATGTTGGTCGCCAGGGGCATGCTGACCTGCCGTGCCACGGCGGCCATCCCCTCGATGCCCGGGGTCGGGTCCTCCAGGTACTCGATGTCGCCGTCGAGCGCCTCCGCCACGCGGACGGACGTCGCGGGCGTCCAGGCGCCGTTCGGGTCCAGCCGCAGGGGATGGTCCGGAAACTCCGCGCGCAGCGCCTTGATCGCCGCGATCTCCTCGTCCGGGTGGAACACGCCACCCTTGACCTTGATCGCGGTGAAGCCGTACTCGTCCACTATGCGGTGCGCCTGGCGGACCAGGCCGTCGGGATCGAGCGCCGCGCCCCACGTGTCCTCGCCGGCCCCGGGGTGTCCGGCCCACTTGTAGAAGAGGTAGGTCGAGTAGCTGACCCGGTCGCGCACGGCTCCGCCGAGCAGGTCCGAGACCGGCACGCCGATGAGCTTGCCCTGCGCATCGAGGGCGGCGACCTCGAACGGGGAGAAGACCCGGTCCGGCGTGGCCGACCCGGTGACCATCCCGCTCATGCCGTGCCCGCCCCGGCCGTCGTCGGTCGAGAGCGACGCCACCACCGCGCGATAGATGCCGTTCAGGTCGAGCACGTCGCAGCCGACCAGTGCCCGCGCGGCCTGTTCGAGCCGCCGGAGGTGCGGCAGGTCGCCGTACGACTCGCCGAGGCCGTACGTGCCGCTCTCCGTGACCAGCTCGACGACGGTGCGCAGCGCGAACGGCTCGTGGACACCGACGGTGTTGAGGAGGGGCGGGTCCTTGAAGGCGACGGGCGTGACGTGAACGGCGGTGATGCTGCCGCCCTCGAGACGCGGGCGCTCGTGTGCGTTGATCACGTCTACGAGTCTGTCATGTGTCTACGTTTGTAGACAACCTGCCTGTCGGTTGGCCGATCAGCCCCACGTCAGCGAGTTGCGGACGGGACCGGCCAGCCGCGTGATCCGGTCCCCGGCCTGGCGCAAGGCCGCCACGATCTCGGCGTCGCGTTCGGGGCTGAGCCGGGCCAGGGGGATCGAGGCGCTGATCGCGTCGGTCGCGGGCTCGTCGTCGTACTGCAGCGCGACCGCGAAGCACCGCAGGCCGACAGTGTTCTCCTCGTTGTCGACGGCGTAGCCGCGCTGCCTCGTCGCTTCGAGATCGGCGTCGAGGGCAGCCCGCTCGGTGAGGGTGTGCGGCGTCAGCGGCTCGAGCGTCGGCGGGAGGTGGCTGTCCCGTTCGTCGGCGGGCAGGCCCGCGAGGATCGCCTTCCCGAGCGACGTCGAGTAGGCGGGTAGACGGCGTCCGACGCGGCTGTACGGACGGAGGTACTGGCTCGACTCCCGCGTCGCGAGGTAGACCACGTCCTTCCCGTCGACCCGGCCGAAGTGAAACGTCTCGTCCAGCTGCTCGCGCAGCCCGTCGAGCATCGGGGTGACGAGCGGGAGGTAGGGATCGGTGTCGAGATAGCTCGTCCCCGCGAGCAGCGCCCGGATCCCGATGCCGTGCAGCGTCCCGGTCGCGTCGGACCGCACCCAGCCGTGCTGAGCGAGGGTCCGCAGGAGCGCGTGGAGGCTGCTCCGCGGGACTCCGAGCGCCTCGCTCAGCTCACGCAGCCGCACGGGCCGGTTCTGCCGCGCCGCGAGAAACTCGAGGATCTCCACGGTCCTGGCGGCGGACTTCACCTCCCGCACGCCACCCTTGGGCTGGTCGCTGTTCGGCGGCGTGGTGCCGGACTCGCTGGTGGGCATCGCTGTCTCCCGGTGTCGTGGAACTGAGTGGTCAGGCCCGTGGGACACGATCGTAGACACTCATCCACATATGCGGACGTCCGAGGGTGCGCCGGCCGACGCCGGGTGGGTCGCACTTCGCCTGGGTGCCGCTGTACCAGAACGGCGTCCAGCTCGACTGGCTGTTCAGCCAGCGGCGGTCGTAGGTCCGGGCGGTGCGGGGTCTGAGCGGTGCGGTGGAGCGTCAGGCCGCCCGTTCCGGTTCGGCGGGCCACGTCGCGCGTGCCTGGTTCGAGATCACGACCTGGGAGAGCACGGCGCGCAGCAGCTCTCGCTCGGCGTCCGGCACGTCGGCGATGAGGGTGGCGATCCGCCCGGTCACCATGGCGCGGTACGTGCCGCCGAGCTGTCGACCGCGCTCGGTGAGACTGACCAGGTGGGAACGGCGGTCGTCGGCGTCGGTGTCCCGCACGACGAGCCCCGCGTCCTGCGCCCGGTCGACGAGACCGGTCGTGCTGGACTTGGTGATCCGCATCAGCACCCCGAGCTCGGCCATCGCGACCGGGTGCTGCTCCAGGACGCACAGGAGCTGGGCCTGCTGCGCCGTCACCCCGTGCTCCGCCGCGGACTTCGCGCAGATGTCGGAGACAAGGCCTGATGCGCGGACGAGCGCCGCGGTGATGTCGAGCCAGGGCTCAGCCATGGAATACCTCCTCGAGCACATTGGTTCGTGACACGTACTAGTGTAGTACGTGTCACGAACTTCCGGAGGAGACCATGGACTACCGTCATGAGCTGAAGTTCGGCTCTTTCATCACACCCACGAACGCCGACCCGCAGGCCGTCGTCGAGCTGGCCGTCGCCTCCGAGCGCGTCGGTCTTGACCTCGTGACGTTCCAGGACCATCCGTACCAGCCGGCGTTCCTGGACACCTGGACGCTGCTCTCCTACGTCGCGGCGCGCACCGAGCGCGTGGCGATCGCGCCGAACGTGGCGAACCTGCCGCTGCGTCCGCCGGGCGTCCTCGCTCGGTCGGCGGCGTCGCTGGACCTGCTGTCGGGCGGGCGGCTCGAGCTCGGGCTCGGGGCCGGCGCGTTCTGGGACGCCATCGAGGCCTTGGGCGGCCCACGGCGGTCACCGGGCGAGGCGGTCCAGGCGCTGCGGGAGGCGATCCAGGTGATCCACTCGGCATGGGGCCGTGGACCCGCGCGGGTCGAGGGCGAGTTCTACCGGGCCAAGGGCGCCAAGCCGGGCCCGTCTCCCGCCCACGACATCGGCATCTGGCTCGGGGCGTACAAGCCGCGCATGCTGGAGCTCACCGGCGCGCTCGGGGACGGCTGGCTGCCTTCGATCGGGCGCCTGAGCGCCCAGGAGGTGGCCGACGCCAACGCCCGGATCGACGACGCCGCCCAGGCGGCGGGGCGCGATCCGCGCGCCGTGATCCGCATCGCGAACGTCGCGGGGCCGCTCTCCCCGCAGGCCGCTGGGCAGTGGGTCGAGCAGGTGACCGCTCTCGCGCTCGAGCTCGGCTTCTCGACCTTCATCTTCTCGGGCGACGACGAGGCCGGGCTGGCGGTCGTCGGCGAGGAGATCGCCCCCGCCGTGCGCGAGGCCGTCGCCAAGGAGCGCGCCTGATGCCGATATTCACCGAGGTAGAGCTGGAGTACCTGCGCAGCCAGCCGCTGGGCCGGCTCGCGACCCAGAAGCCCGACGGCACCCTGCAGAACAGCCCCGTCGGGTTCCGCTACAACGCCGAGACCGGCACCATCGACATCGGCGGCTTCCGCTTGGACCAGAGCCGCAAGTTCCGCAACGTCGGAGACAACGCTCGCGCGGCATTCGTCGTCGACGACATCGTCTCGGTGCAGCCGTGGCGCGTGCGGTGCATCGAGATCCGCGGGCGCGCGGAGGCGCTGCCCGCCGAGGGCTCGCGTCCGCCCCTCATCCGGATCCACCCCGAGCGGATCATCAGCTACGGCATCACCGAGCGGGACACCGAGGCGCACGACCTGAAGGTCGACGCGCGCGACGTGCGCTGAGCGCAGGCGCAGTGCACCAGAGCCCCCGGGCGTTGCCCGGGTCGCTCGCACCTGGCCGGCATGATCCACGAAGGACGAGTCACGATCGGCGCGGACGGTTACCGCTGCGAGTCTCCTGCCACCACAGGAGGCTGTGCAGCGCGGTAAGGCCCTGGGCCAGGTGTCGCCGGTACGTGCTGAACGGGAGGCCGAGCCGCTCGGCGGCCGCCTCCTGGGTCGGGGCGCCGCTGAGGTAGGTCGCCAGGACCGCGCGATGTCCCTTGCCCTGCCGCGCGTCCTGACCGAGCTGGTCCAGCGCGGTCTTCAGGGCGGCGCGCAGCCCTTCCACGGGATCGGCCTCCGTGCCCTGGGTGACCAGCCGGCTCGCGGTGAGCGGGTTGGTGGCGAGCAGGTCAGGACGTCGCCACGAGCGCAGCGCGGCCCGCACCGCATCGTCGAAGCCCTCGCGGGGGAGCACGGCCGGCGCGGTGATCGACGTCGGGTCGCGCCAGCGCCGTTCGGCCAGGACCGCCTCGCGCACGAACGGGTGCAGCCGCAGTCCGCTCGGTCCCGAGTCGACATAGGGCAGCGAATGCAGCCATCGGAGCTGCTCGGCAGCGTCCCCGACGGCGTCCAGGCTGCTCTCGGTCACCGTCTCCGTGCTGGCGCACAGCTCGAGTGCCCGCCGGTGCGCGGGTGTGGGTAGCGGCCCGACGACCCGCTGCAGGACGGCGCGGGCCACGGCGAGCGGGATCTCCTGCACCGACCCGCCGTCGGACAGCGCGTCGATCGCGACGCGCAGGGCGAGGGGATTGCAGGCGGTCAGTGCGAGCAGGTGCGCGTGACTATCCCGGGGGACCGAGCAGCGGTCGAGCAGCAGCTCGGCGTCGGTTGCGGGCAGGCCGCGCAGCTCGTGCACGCGCAGCAGCTCCCGCCAGCCGGGGTCGGCGGTCCAGTCCAGCCCAGGCGGTGTGCGGCCGGCCAGGACCACCGCCGCCCCCAGCGGTAGCGTGGGCAGCAGCCGCTCGCGCAGCCAGGGCTCCAGCGGCTGCCAGTCGTCGAAGTCGTCGATCATCACTACCGATTCGTGTCGACCATCGACCGTCGGCGCGAGCGCTGCCACCAGCTCGGCGGCCGTGATCCCCGGCTCGAAGCGACCCGGCCGGACGACGTGGCGCCCGGTCCGCGCCGCCTCGTCGGCGAAGCGATGCAGCAGCGCGGTCTTTCCGGTGCCGCCCGCGCCGTGCAGGAACAGCAGCGGAGCGGCGACGTCGTCGCTCAGCGCCTTGCGGAAGGCCGCGATCTGCTCGTCCCGGCCGACGAAGGCTCGCCGGCGGGCCAGCTCCAGCCGGTGACTCACCCGAGAGCCCTGGTCCGGGAGATCACCGCAGGGGCCAGGGGGGTCGGTTCGGGCCGGCACGGGGTGGTGCATGCATCCAGTCAAGGCCGCGTGGTGTTGCGAGCACGTATGTGGTTCTTGATACGCCGACGATACGTGCCGGGTCCAGACGGCGGTACGGGCGGTCACGAGCCCGCCCACGCCGATTGCACACATCGAAGATTATGGATACGTTGCTCCTGTTGATCCATCGAGAAACTTCGATCTGAGGAGTGGGCCATGTCCGAGACGTCCCGCGAGAGCCTGCCCGTCGTCGTCATCGGCGCCGGACCGGTCGGCCTTGCCGCCACGGCGCACCTGCTGGAGCGCGGTCTGGAGCCGCTCGTGCTGGAGGCCGGCCGCGGCCCCGCCGCGGCCGTCGCCGCCTGGGGCCACGTGCGCCTGTTCTCCCCGTGGCAGTACGACGTCGACGCCGCCGCCCGCCGCCTGCTCACCGGGACGGGGTGGGCCGAGCCCGACCCGGAGGTCCTGCCGACCGGCAGCGACCTGGTCGAGAGCTACCTGGCGCCACTGGCCGACGCCCTGGGCGCCCACGTCCGGTACGGCGCGCGCGTCACCGACGTCGCCCGGGACGGGGCCGACCGGTCACGGTCGATCGGTCGCGAGCGGCGCCCGTACCTGGTGCGGTACACCATCGGCGGCGAGGTCCGGGAGACCCGGGCGCGCGCGGTGATCGACGCGTCGGGGACGTTCGGCACGCCCAACCCGCTCGGCCTGTCGGGCCTGCCCGCGATCGGCGAGGAGCGCGCGGCCGGGCACCTGACCGGCGCCCTGCCCGACGTGCTGGGCGCCGACCGTTGGCGTTTCGCCGGACGCGCCACCCTTGTGGTGGGCATGGGCCACTCCGCGGCGAACACCCTGCTCAGCCTGGTCGAGCTGGCCAAGGACGAGCCCGCCACGCGGATCGTCTGGGCCATCCGCGGGGGTTCGGCGCGCCGCCTGTACGGCGGCGGTGTCGACGACGAGCTGCCCGCCCGCGGCCTGCTCGGCACGCGCCTGCGCGACGCCGTCGAGGCCGGGCACCTCGAGCTGCTCACCCGGGTGGCGATCGAGCGCCTGGAGCCTGGGGCGTCGGGCACGGTGCGCGTGCTGGGCACGGCCCGCAAGGACGGCATCGACGGCGGGCTCGAGCTGGCAGTGGACACGATAGTCAACGCGACCGGCTTCCGGCCCGACCTGAGCATGCTGCGCGAGGTCCGCCTCGACCTGGACCCCGTGGTCGAAGCGCCGCGCGCCATCGCCCCGCTCATCGACCCGAACCAGCACTCCTGTGGCACCGTCCCCGCGCACGGCGAGGCCGACCTCGCGCACCCCGACGACGGGTTCTACCTGGTCGGCATGAAGTCCTACGGCCGGGCACCGACGTTCCTGCTGGCCACCGGCTACGAGCAGGTGCGGTCGGTGGTCGCCGCGCTGGCCGGGGACCGGGCCGCGGCCGACGCCGTCGAGCTGAACCTGCCGCAGACCGGCGTCTGCTCCTCGGACCTGGCATTCGCCGCCGACTCCGAAGGCGTGGTCTCCCCGGAAGCCCTGGCCCTGGCCGGCGCGACCGGCGGCGGTTGCTGCGCGGCGCCGTCGGGCCCGCAGGCGGTGACGCTCGGCCTCGGCGCACCCGCCGGACCTGTGACGTCCGAGCCGCTGAAGGTCGGCTTCGCGACCGGCGTCGAGCACGGCCGCTCCGGCGACGAATGACCGCGTGACGATGGTAGGGCTGCGTGAGCCGGCGCCGGCTCACGCAGCCCCGTCCCGGCAGGTCGGCTACTGGGCCGCGGCCCAGGCCTGGTAGTTCTTGTTGCCGCCGGACAGGTTGTGCACGTGCTCGAAGCCGAGGTTGCGCAGCACGTTCTGGCCGGCGTTCCCGGTGACGCCCTTGTTGCAGTACGTCACGGTCAGCGCCGCCGGGTCCAGCTCGCCGGACCGGCTGCGCAGCTCCGCCAGGGGGATGTGGACGGAGCCGTCCACGAAGCCCTTGGCGCGGTCCGCGGCCGAGCGCACGTCGACCACCTGGACCTTCTCGCCGGCGCTCCGCTCTCGCTCCAGCTCCGCGGGCGTGATCAGCGGCGCACGCCCGCGGATCGCGTTGTCCAGCGCCATGCCCGTGTAGTGCACCGGGTCCTTGGTCGTGGCGTAGGTGGGGGAGTAGGCCAGGTCCAGGTGGAAGAGGTCGGCGACGTCGGCCCCATAGGTGATCGCCGTGGCCAGCACGTCGATCCGCTTGTCCGCGCCGGAAGCGCCGATCGCCTGCGCGCCCAGCAGCCTGCCCGAGGCGCGGTCCGCGACCGCCTTGATCAGCAGCGGCTTGCCGCCGAGGTACTCGGGCCGGTCGGGCTTGATGTTGTGCAGCACCTCGACGTCGTACCCGGCCGCCCGGGCCTGGTCCTCGGTGAGCCCGGTCTGGGCCACGGCCAGGCCGAAGACCCGCACGATCGAGGTGCCCAGGATGCCGCGGTGCTCCAGGGTGCCGCCGGTGATCGCGTCCCCGGCGATGCGACCCATCTTGTTCGCGGTGGAGCCGAGCGGTACCCAGGCGGGCTCGCCGGTGATGAGGTTGAACGACTGCGCGACGTCGCCCACCGCCCACACGTGCGGCACGTCGGTGCGTCCCTGCCGGTCGACGGCGATCGCACCCGTTGGACCGATGCTGACCCCGGCCCGCTGCGCGAGCTCCAGGTTGGGGCGCACGCCCACCGCGACGATCACCAGGTCGGCGGGGACAAGGTAAGCAGCAGCAGGGTCGCCGTCGTCCGCCGAACCGACGCGCACGCCGGTCACCCGGGTGTCGTCCCCCTCGACCGCGGCGACGCGCGCGGCCAGGCGCAGGTCGACGTCGTTGCGGCGCAGCTCCGCGTCCACCCGCGCGGACATGTCCGCGTCCATGCGGGGCATGGCGTGCTCGAGAGCCTCGACCAGGGTCACCTCGATGCCGCGCTCGGCGAGCTGCTCGGTCATCTCCAGCCCGATGTACCCGGCGCCCACCACGACGGCGCGGCGCACCTGACGCGTCTCCACCCAGTCGCGGATCGCGCGCGCGTCGGACGGGCTGCGGACCGTGAACACCCCGGGCAGGTCGACGCCGGGCAGGGGCGGGACCACGCTGCGCACTCCGGTGGCCAGGATCAGCTCGTCGTAGGTGTCCTCGAACGTGGTCTCGGTGGCCAGGTCGCGTACCGTGACGGTCCGGGTCGCGGCGTCCACGGCGGTGACCTCGTGACCGGTGCGCACGTCGACGTCGTAGCGATCCTTGAACCACGCGGCGTTGCGCGGGGTCAGCTCGTCGATGCTCTTGACCTCGCCGCCCGCGAAGTACGGCAGGCCGCAGCCCGAGTAGGAGATGTCGTGGTCGCGTTCGTACACGGTGATGCGGGCGGTCTCGGTGTTGCGCCGGGCCTTCGCGGCGGCCGACGTGCCCGCCGCTACCGACCCGACAACGACGATCTTCAGGGGTTCGGGTCGCGGCGGCTCGTGCTGCGCCGTTCCGGTGGTGCTCGTCATGTAGTCCAGTCTCCGCACTGTCACTTGAGGGGTGGTTGCCGAAGGGGTCTCGGCGTCCGCGTTGTCATGGTCGATCCGTCGCTCTGGCCAGCGCACGCGGGTGCAGCCGGGGATACAGGGTTGCGGCGATCAGCACGCCCAGTGCCCCGCCCACGACCTGTGCCGCGACGAACGGCAGCACGGACTGGGGCGTGATCCCGGCGAACGTGTCGCTGAACATCCGGCCGACGGTCACTGCCGGGTTGGCGAACGACGTCGACGAGGTGAACCAGTAGGCCGCGCCGATGTAGGCGCCGACGGATGCGGGGATCCAGGCGGCCCGTCCGGACCGCAGCAGCCCGAGGATCACGAGAACGAGCCCGGCGGTCGCGACGACCTCGGCCAACAGGTGCGGGCTGGTCGCACGTTCGTTCGCGGACAGGCCCGCCGGGACGCCGAACATGGCGTTCGCCAGCAGCGCGCCGCCGATGCCACCCGCGATCTGCGCGACGACGTAGACGCCACCTTCGGCGGCACGCACACCGGAACCGTCCCATCGGCCGGTGAACCAGTCGACGACCGTCACCACCGGATTGAAGTGCGCCCCGCTGACCGGGCCGAGCACGGCGATCAGCACGGCGAGCCCCAGGGCCGTGGCGAGGCTGTTCTGAAGAAGCTGCAGGCCGGTGTCGTCCGGGGAGAGGCTCTGCGCGGCGATACCCGACCCGACCACTATCGCGACCAGCAGCCCCGTGCCGAGCGCCTCGGCGAGCGCGCGACGCCACAGCGCCGGCCGGGCCGTCGCGCCGGGGCCGTCCGGGACGGACCGCGCGGCGAGTGCGGACGGATCGGGGGACGTCACGCGACGGACCCCACACCGAGCTCGGTCAGCAGGACGCGTACGCGCTTCTCGATGTCGTCCCGGATGGGGCGCACCGCCTCGATGCCCTGGCCGGCGGGGTCGTCCAGCTCCCAGTCCTCGTACCGCTTGCCGGGGAAGATCGGGCAGGCGTCGCCGCAGCCCATGGTGATCACGACGTCGGAGGCCTGCACGGCCTCGTTGGTCAGCACCTTGGGCCGCTCGGCGCGGATGTCGATGCCCTTCTCCAGCATGGCCTCCACCGCGGTGGGGTTGATCATCTCGGCGGGCATGGACCCGGCGGACCGCACCTCGACGGCGCCGTCGGACAGTGCCCGGAGGAATCCGGCGGCCATCTGGGAACGGCCCGCGTTGTGCACGCAGACGAACAGTGCGGACGGCTTGGCGGACTCAGCGGTGCTCATAGGGTTCTCCGGTTCTGTGCGGGTGTGTCGGTCGGGCAGAGAGCGGCCGGCCGGTGGATCAGGAGGTCCGCCGGTCAGGCAGCCTGGGGGACGAGGTCGGCGAGCAGGGCGCGCACCCGCTGGTCCAGCTCGTCGCGGATCGCGGCTACGCCGGCGGGGGAGGCCAGAGCCGGATCGCCCACCGCCCAGTCCTCGTACCGCTTGCCGGGCAGCACGGGGCACGTGTCGCCGCAGCCCATGGTGACCACGACGTCCGCTGCCCGGATCGCGTCGTCGGTCAGCGGCTTGGGATAGAAACGGGTGACGTCGTCGACGGCGTCCGCGGAGGCCGGATCGCCGATCTGCTCCAGGATCGCGCGCACGCCCGCGTGGATCTCCGTGGCCGGCGCGGAGCCCGCAGAGCGCACCACCACGCGGTCACCGGCGTAATGCTGCATCAGGGCGGCGGCGAGCTGCGACCGTCCGGCGTTGGCCACGCACACGAACAGCACCTGCGGTACGTGCGGGCTGTGGGTGTCCTGCGCGGTCTCGGCCGCGTGGGTCCTCTCGGCGTCGATGATGCGCTGGCGGGCGAAGTGCTCGGTGAGCGCCACCAGATAGATCGCGGACCCGCCGCGCCGGGCCAGGGCGGCGTAGGACTCGCGCACGACGCGCAGGCACTCCTGCCCGGGGGTGCCGGGGAAGCGTTCCGCGAGCGAGGCGGCCAACTCGTCGAGCGCCGAGTCGACGTCGGACAGACCGGTCAGCCCGGCCTTTCGAGACACGTCGACGGCGGCCGGTGCGAACCGGTCCAGCAGGGTCGCCACGGCACCGCGGTACGCGGGCTCGATGCGGTACCAGACCCAGGTGCCTCGTCGGTCCGCGATGAGCAGACCGACGTCCCGGAGCACCTTGAGGTGGTGGGACACCGTGGGCTGGGACACGTCGGTGAGGGTGGCGAGCTCGCCCGCCGTGGCCTCGCCGCTGGAGCTCGTGGCGATGGCGGAGAGCATGCGCAGCCGCAGCGGGTCCGCCAGGGCCTTGAGCGTCACGGCCACCGTGACCGCGACGTCCACGCCGATGGCGTGCGACTCCGGGCTCGGTGCGCTCTGCGGGGTGAGAGCAGTCATCATCGACCTCCCATCGGTGTATCGATATGTTTCTATGTTGACACTTATCGATATAGACCGCAAGCTCACCGCCCAGCCGCGCCGCCGCCGGTCCCCGGGATAGTTGCGGGCCGTTTCGGGGAGAATGCGGTGCATGCGACTTCTGCTCCTGCGCCACGGACAGACACCCTCGAACGTGCGTGGGCTGCTCGACACTGCGAACCCCGGTCCCGGGCTGACACGGCTCGGTGAACGCCAGGCCGCTGCGGTACCCCGAGCGCTGAGCGGCCGTCGGGTCGACGCGATAGTGGTCTCGCCCCTGCTGAGGACGTCGCTCACGGCCGCGCCGCTGGCCCAGGAGCGCGGCATCGAACCGCTGACGGTGGACGGCCTGCGCGAGATCGAGGCGGGTGAGCTCGAGATGGCCGGCGACCACGCGGCACATCGGCGCTACCTCGGCACCGTGTTCGCCTGGGCGCGTGGCGACGTCGGCCGCGCCATGCCCGGCGGGCCGGACGGCCACGCGTTCCTCGGGCGGTACGACGAGGCAGTGGCGCAGATCGCCGCACGAGGCCGGGAGAACGTCGTAGCGGTCTCTCATGGCGCTGCGATCCGCACGTGGGTGTCGGCACGGGTGGCGGGAGCGGACGTCAACGACGTCGAGCGGACCGCGCTGGCCAACACCGGTCTGGTGGAGATAGAAGGGGATCCGGTCGGCGGTTGGCGACTGGTCGCGTGGACTGCCGACCCCGTCGGCGGGCACGGGTTGGACGCACCCGCCGCCGACGACCCGACCGGAGAACCTGTCGAGGGCTGAGACACCGAAAATGCCTGTTCTGATGACGGTTCCGCTGAAAGGCTGGCGGGATGGACGTCGCAGGGGACGAGACACGGGCCGCTTGGGCCATCGCATCGCGTAAGTACGAGGACGAGTACGCCGAGCATCTTGAGCAGGCACGGACCGTCGAGCTCCTGCCGGCCGAGGTGGACGTTCTCGCCGAGCTCGTCGGCGGCGCCGACGTCGTGCATCCGATGAGCGGCCACGGCCTGGACGACATCGCGCTGGTGCGCCTGGGGGCGCGTTCAGTGCACGGGCTGGACTACAGCGAGGCGGCCGTCTCCAGTGCCCAGCGCCGGGCCGACGAGCTCGGCATGCCGTGCCGGTACACGCGGGCGGCCATGCCCGAGAGCGGGCTGGAGGGTGCCTGCGCCGATCTGGTCTACACCGGGAAGGGCGCGCTCATCTGGCTCCCTGATCTGCGGGACTTCTTCACGGAGGTGCACCGTCTCCTTCGGCCGGGCGGTTGGTTCTACGTCTACGAGGCGCACCCGCTCGTGCCGCTGTGGGCCTGGGACGCAGACGAGATCCGGGTCCGCCCCGATCGCGGCTACTTCGCGTCCTCGCACGTCAACGACTCGTTCCCCGCCAACGGCGCGGTGGAGCGCCAACACATGCTCTCGACCATCGTCATGGCCTGTCGGCGTGCGGGGTTCGAGATCGAGCATCTCGACGAGCATCCCGAGCCGTTCTGGTACCCGGGCGGTGTCACCGCCGCCGTCTGGGACGGACGAGTTCCCAACGCGTTCAGCCTGCTCGCGCGCCGAACCTGACGGGCCGGACGTCGAGCAGCCCAAGCACGGCCGCTCGATTAACCCGGAGCGGGTGCGGCGTCCTACGCTGCGAGGATGACCGTCACCCTGACCGACTTCGAGCGCGCCTACCTCAAGAGCCAGCCCCTGGCGCGCCTCGCCACCGTGGACCCGAACGGCGCGCCCCAGAACAACCCCGTCGGCGTCTACCTCGACGAGGAGACCGGCGACATCATCATCGGCGGCCACGCCATGGGGGCCAGCCGCAAGTTCCGCAACGTCCAGGCCAACGACCAGGTGGCCCTCGTCGTCGATGACCTGGCCGCACGGGATCCGTGGACCGTGCGCGGCCTCGAGATCCGTGGCACCGCGGTCGCGCTGGAGGACGTCGACCCGCCGGTGTCGTACATGAGCCGGGAGGTCATCCGCATCACGCCCGCCTGGGTCGCGAGCTGGGGTGTCGACCCAGAGGCTCCGGGTCGGCAGAGTCGCCGCTCCTGACTGGGCCTCGCACGCTCCGGGCCTCGGCCGGCTTATCGGCCAGGCGATCGATGCCCAGCTCCGGCGGCAGGTCGTCGTCGTGCCGGACGACGAGGGACGTGACCGCACGGGTGAGGCAGACGTAGAGGCGGCGCAGGCCCGTGGCGCGGTTCGGCTCGGCCGCGACGATCGCGGCCGGGTCGTGCAGTACTACGTGGTCGAACTCGAGGCCCTTCGCGAGCGACGCGGGCACCAGGTCCAGGTGGGCGTCGAACTCTGAGGCGTCTTCCAGGTCCATGCCGTCGTCAGTGCCCGTGCCGTCGTCCGGGCCCGTCGCGCCGCCCGGGCCCGGGCGGTCGTCGTCCTGCTCGCCCACCACCGCGAACATGAGGCCGACGGCGGCGAGCGTCGTGCGAACGTGGGGCACTGCGGCGTCGGGCACGATCAGGCCGACCGATCCCTCGAGGTCCGGGACAGCCACGAGGACGTCGTCGAGGGGTGTGGTGGTGATCCGAAGCCGGCCGCGGGCGCGCCGCACCGCCGTCGGCGGCTGCAGGCCGGGCGCGATGGCGGGCAGGAGCCGGGCGGCGAGATCGATCACGTCGGCGGGCACGCGGAATCCTGCCGTCAGCTGCTCCACGTGCCCCTCGGGCTTGGCCAGATGGCCCAGGACGTCCGCCCAGTCGCTCGACGCCCAGGGCGTGGTGGCCTGCGCGAGGTCACCGAGCACGGTGAGCGAGCCGGTGGCGGCGCGCCGGCCGAGGGAGCGCAGCATCATCGCCGACAGGTCCTGCGCCTCGTCGACGACGATGTGGGCCACCGACTCGGTCCGGTCCAGCAGGTCTGCGATCTCGTCGAGCAGCACGAGGTCCGCCGTCGTCCAGCGGGCCGAGCCCGGCGTCCGCGGGGGGCGGTCCCAGCCGAGGAGGAGCTGCTCGGCGTCGGACAGGATTCCCTCGGCGCACTCGGCCAGGAACCGCTGGTCGGAGAACAGGCGGAAGAGCAGCCTGCGCGGTTCGACCGCCGGCCAGACCGCGGCCGCGTAGTCCCGGACGGGCTTGGTCCGGGCCAGGACGTCCCATGCCTTGTCGTCGAGCGCGTCGCCGGTCTCCTCGATCTGGACGAGCACCCGGTGCGCGAGGGCGTGCCGCAGCTGGGCTCCGCCCAGGGCGTACCGCACGTCGCGCGCCCTGATCTGCTCTATCGCCTCGCGCGCCTCGTACGCGGGCACCCGCCAGCGGAACGAGCCGCGCGGCAGGACCAGCGTGTCCTGCGGCGTGACGATGTGCGACCAGACGGCGCGCAGCAGCACGGCGGCCATCCGGCCGTCGCCCTTGAGGGTCGCGACGTCGGCGGGCTCGGTGGCGCGGACCGGGGCGTGGCTGCTGACTATCTCCTCGATGGTCGCCTGGGTGGCGTGGATCTCGCCGAGGGCGGGCAGCACGTCGCGGATGTAGCGCAGGAAGCTCTTGTTGGGTCCGACGACGAGCACGCCGCGGCGGGTGAGCTGGTCGCGGTGTGCGTACAGGAGGTACGCCGCGCGGTGCAGCCCGACCGCCGTCTTCCCCGTACCGGGTGCGCCCTGCACGACGAGCGTCCGCTCGAGCGGCATCCGGACGATGACGTCCTGCTCGGGCTGGATGGTCGCGACGATGTCGCGCATCGGGCCGGTGCGCGGACGTTCGATCTCGGCCTCGAGGATCTCCGAGTGCGCGGCGGTGCCGTCGGCGGCGTCCGCGGACGGGCCGGCACCGGCCAGGCCGGCGCCGGCGGCGGCCCGGTCGTCGCGGTTCAGGGACTCGTCCTCGAACGCGGTCAGGTGGCCGCGGGCGAACCCGTACCGGCGCCGGGCCGTGATGCCCATCGGCTCCTTCGGCGTCGCGCGGTAGAACGGGGTGCTCACCGGGGCGCGCCAGTCCACCACCATCGGCTCGCCGTCGGGGTCCGAGACGTGGCGTCGCCCGATATGAAAGGTCTCGCCGGGGGCCGCGGCGCCGATTTCGGCGCCTGGCTCGGCCGCGAGGTCGATGCGGCCGAAGAAGAGCGGGATCTCCGGGTCGTCGGTGAGCTGTTCCATCCGGCGCGCGAGCGTTGCCGCCAGGACCTCCGCGCTCACCCAGTTGCCGGCGTAGCTGCCGTCGAGCGCGGCGACCCGGTCCCGCATCCGGCCGAGCTGCGACCTGGCCTCGGCGAGGAACTCCCGCTCGCGGGCGAGCTCGGACACGTCGGCAGGCATGGGGGACCCTCCAGGAGTCTGCGTGGGGAGGTGCGGGTGACCAGACGCGCGAGTCTAGTGCTGCGGGCACGAACCGGACTGCACGTTTTTGTCGACACCATCGCTACTCAAAAGACCATTTGTCCTCCGAGTCCGTTTCCACTGTCGCGTCAACCTGCCCCACGGTACGGTCGGTGAACCGCCCGGCCAATCGAGGAGCCCCAGTGTCGTCCGACGAGCTGCCCCAGGAGTTCCAGATCGACGTACCCGACGAGATGGAGACCGGCGTACCGGCCGACTTCGCCTCCGTATGGCACACGCCGACATCGTTCATCCTGGACTTCATCGCTGTGAAGCAGCCGCCGAGCCCGGTCTCCGACCCGGAGTCGGGTGAAGTTACCTCCATTACCGTGCCGGGCCGGGTAGTGTCCCGCGTGCGTATTCCTCCGCAGCAGGTCTTCGAGCTCGCCAAGGCGTTAACTATGCAGCTCGATGCATGGGAGAAGGAAAGCGCGCCGTCCGTTCGCAATCCGAGGGCCGCAGAGGGGCCGGATGGCCCGAATCGGTCCTCGGAGAATTGAATCTTGTGAATCTTTTTCTTGGACGATTGTCCAACTCGGTGTCTATTTGTCCGATCTGACCGGTAATAATCCTCCGGTTTGCCCGGAGAAATGATGGTGTATACCAGGATGGTCCGGGAAATGTAAGTCCCGGAGGCTGTTCCACTTGCGATCTTCACGGATGTAGGCTGCCCGTGATCGCGACGATGGCGTTGCAATCTCCCAGAGTTGCCCGGGGGGTCGGGCGACCCGTTCCGGCGGCCGTGTCGGGGAGCAATGAACAGGGGCGATGCAAGTGAGCAACACGGAATTCGACAACAGGGGGCGCACGGGCGGGATCATGTTCGAAGAACAGTCCCGCACGAGTGTCGTGAGCATGTGGGGAGAGATCGATGTCTCTTTGCGCGGTGAGTCGAGTGCTGCGATAGCCAACGCCCTCGAGAGGGCTAAGGCGGTAGTGATCGACACGTCCAAGGTGACGTTCATGGACTCGACCGGCGTTGCTTTTCTCATGCAGATGTATACATACGGAACGCAGGACGGGCTGACCGTCAGCCTCCCGGAGCCGCCCGCGGTGGTCCGGACCGTCATCGAGATGCTCGGGGTCGACGCGCTGTTCGCGCACCCGGCCCACCCCGCCGTCGCGCGGGAGGCCTGAGCCGCCCCCGCCGGCGACCACGCCCGGCCCGCAGGCCGGGCGCGTGGTTCAGCGCCCGGCGGCCAGCGCCGCGGCGCCGATGATGCCGGCCGCGTTCCGCAGCTGCGCCGGGACGATCGGTGCGCGCAGGTGCAGGTTCGGCAGGTACCTCTCGTGGTGCTTGCTCACCCCACCACCCACGACGATGAGGTCGGGGGACAGCAGGTCCTCGACCACGCCGAAGTAGCGCTGCAGGCGCTCGGACCATTCGTCCCAGGACAGGTCCTCACGCTCGCGCGCGGAGTCGGCGGCGCGGGACTCGGCGTCGTGCCCGTCGATCTCGAGGTGCCCCAGCTCCGTGTTCGGCACCAGGACGCCGTCGACCACGAGCGCCGACCCGATCCCCGTGCCGAGCGTCGCCACGAGCACCACGCCGTCGGCGTCGCGCGCGGCGCCGTAGCGGACCTCGCCCACGCCCGCCGCGTCGGCGTCGTTCACCGCGACGACGTGCCTGCCGGTCGCGCGGTGCACGAGCGCAGGCAGGTCCACGCCGGTCCAGGACTGGTCCAGGTTCGCCATGGAGCGCACCACGCCGCGCTGCATCGGGGCGGGGAACGCGACACCGATCGGCACGTCGTCGGGCAGGTGATAACCGTCGACGAGCTCCGCGAGCACGTCCGCCACGGCCTGCGGGGTGGACGGTTGGGGGGTCGGGATGCGGGTCCGCTTCTCGGCGTACTCGCCCGCCGTGAGATCGACGGGTGCACCCTTGATCCCCGAACCTCCGATGTCTATGCCGAACGCCAGGTCGCTCATGTCAGGATCGTCTCATGACCACTGAGGAGCAGTACTGGTACAACACGGAGACCGGCGCGGTCGAGGAGGGGCACCGCTCGTCCTGGACGCACCTGATGGGCCCGTACCGCACGCGCGCCGAGGCCGAGCGGGCGCTGGCGAGCGCGAAGTCGCGCAACGAGTCGTGGGAGAAGGACGACGACGACTGGCGCAACAAGTAGGCCGGGTCGGACGCACGGGCCGCTCGCGTGACCCGCACGTCCGACCGCCCGCCGGCTACTTCTCGAACGAGTGCGCCTCGTCCGGGAAGGACGCGTCCTTGACCTCGGCGACGTAGTCCTCCGCGGCCTGCTGCAGCACCGCGCCGAGCTCGGCGTAGCGGCGGGCGAAGCGGGGCGACCAGTCGGTCATCCCGGCCATGTCCGTCCACACCAGGACCTGGCCGTCGCAGTGCGGCCCGGCGCCGATGCCGATGGTCGGGATACGCAGGATCTCGGTGATCCGCGCGGCGACGTCCGTGGGCACCATCTCCAGGACGACGGCGACCGCACCCGCCTCCTCGATGGCCTTCGCGTCCGCGGCGAGCCGTTCGACGGCGGCGTCGCCGCGGCCCTGCACCCGCGGCCCGCCCAGCAGGTTCTCCGACTGCGGCGTGTACCCGAGGTGCGCGACGACGGGGATGCCCGCGTCGGTCAGCGCCCGGATCTGCGGTGCGGAACGGATGCCGCCCTCGAGCTTGACGGCGTCGGCGCCCGTCTCTTTGAAGATCCGCACCGAGGTCTCCAGCGCCTGCTGCGGCCCGGCCTCGTAGGAGCCGAACGGCAGGTCGATCACCACGAAGGCGCGCTTCGTGGCCCGGGCGACGGCGCGCGCGGCGGGGATCATGTCGTCGACCGTCACGGGAATGGTGCTGGTGTGCCCGTGCATGACGTTTCCGATGGAGTCGCCCACGAGCAGGATGTCCATCCCGGCCGCGTCGAAGATCGCGGCGGTAACGGCGTCGTACGCCGTGAGCATCGCGAGCTTCTCCCCCCGGGCCTTGGCCTCGGCCAGGTGGTGCACGCGAACCCTCTTGGGGCCCTGAGTGGGCGAGGTGTGGGCGGACATGATCCTCCTGTGGTTCGAGCGGCGTCAGTGCCGCAAGTAAGCCTAAGACCCGTCGTCCACACCCGGTACACGCACCTGTAACAGGTTTAGTGCAAGATGGCCCCATGGACAGGCAGCAGGAGTTCGTGCTCCGCACGGTCGAGGAGCGCGACATCCGCTTCATCCGGCTTTGGTTCACCGACGTGCTCGGTGTGCTGAAGTCGGTCGCTGTGGCGCCCGCGGAGCTCGAGTCGGCGTTCAGCGAGGGCATCGGCTTCGACGGCAGCGCCATCGAAGGGCTCACCCGGGTCTTCGAGGCCGACATGGTCGCCAAGCCCGACCCGACCACCTTCCAGGTGCTCCCGTGGCGCGGTGAGCGGCACGGGACGGGCCGCATGTTCTGCGACATCCTGACGCCGGACGGGCAGCCGTCGCTGGCGGACTCCCGCAACGTCCTCAAGCGCACCCTCGCCAAGGCGAGCGACCGCGGGTTCACGTTCTACACGCACCCCGAGGTCGAGTTCTACCTCTTCAACCAGCTGACCAAGACCGACTCGAAGCTCGAGCCGGTGGACCAGGGCGGGTACTTCGACCACCTGGCCCGCGGGTCGACGCACGACTTCCGCCGTGCCGCGATCACGATGCTCGAGTCGATGGGCATCTCGGTGGAGTTCTCCCACCACGAGGCCGGCCCGGGGCAGAACGAGATCGACCTGCGGTACGCCGACGCGCTGACCACCGCCGACAACCTCATGACGTTCCGCACGGTCGTCAAGGAGGTGGCGCTCGAGCAGGGCGTGTTCGCGTCCTTCATGCCCAAGCCGCTGGCCGACCAGCCCGGCTCCGGCATGCACACGCACGTGTCGCTCTTCGAGGACGACCGCAACGCGTTCTACGAGCCCGGCGCCCAGTTCGAGCTGTCCAAGACGGCGCGCCAGTTCATCGCCGGCCTCATGGTGCACGCGGGCGAGATCACCGCCGTCACCAACCAGTACGTCAACAGCTACAAGCGGCTCTGGGGCGGGCAGGAGGCCCCGAGCTACGTGAGCTGGGGCCACAACAACCGGTCCGCGCTGGTCCGCGTGCCGATGTACAAGCCCGGCAAGGGCAACTCGGCGCGCATCGAGTACCGCGCGCTGGACTCGGCCGCCAACCCGTACCTGGCGTTCGCCGTGATCCTGGCGGCCGGCCTCAAGGGCATCGAGGAGGGCTACGACCTCCTGGACCACACCGAGGACGACGTCTGGGAGCTCACCTCCGCCGAGCGTCGCGCGCTGGGCATCGCGCCGCTGCCGCGCGACCTCGACGAGGCCATCCAGTTCATGGAGAAGTCCGAGCTCGTGGCCGAGACCCTCGGCGAGCACGTCTTCGACTACTTCCTGCGCAACAAGCGCGAGGAGTGGGAGGCGTACAGCGCCCAGGTCACGCCGTTCGAGCTCAAGCGATTCCTGCAGCTCTGACCAGTACCCACCCCGCCGAAGTAGTTCCATCTCGCCACAGTTCTACTTCGGCAGGAGTGGGCCCGCGTCGTAGGGTCGGGGGGTGCAGAGCCGCCGACCCGAGACCCTGACCACCCATCTCATCCGGGCTGGGTTCGCCGACCTCACCCGGTCGGCCTCCCTGTGGCGGGATCCCGACCTGGTGGCGGTGCTGGACAGCCGGCCGAAGGGCGGCGGGGGAGCGGGCCGCTCGGCCGGCCCCGACGGCGGGTCGGTGGAGCTCGACCCCTCCGACGTCGCGCTCCTGCGCTCGCTCGCCGCCGTCGCCGATCCGGACCTCGCGCTGCTCCAGCTCGTCCGCCTCGCGGCGGCCGCCCCGGACCGGCTGCGCCCGGTCCTCGTGGTCCCCGACCGGGGCACCCCGGAGTCCCGAGGCGACGTCGACGCTCCGGTCGTGCGCGCCAGGGACATGTCGGCCGACGCCGCGGCGTCCGACAAGTCGGTGCCCGGCGGCGCCGACGCCCCCCGCCCGACCGCGTGCGACCGGCTGCTGCGCGTGCTGGGCGCGTCCTCGGCGCTCGGCGACGAGCTCGTCCGGCACCCCGCGCTGCTCGACCTGATCCGGGACAGCGCCCCGGGCACGGGCGTCCCGGCCGGGACGGTCCGCGCCGAGCTGCTGCGGGCGGTCGACGCCGACCCGGAGGCCGCCGAGCCCGTCGCGGGGACCCACCCGCAGGCCGACCCGGCCGGCCGGCCGCACGGGGGCGACCGGCCGGCACACGGGGCAGGGCACGGAGCAGGGCACGGGGCAGGTGAGGGGACGGCGCAGACCGGGGCCGCCCCGCCGTCGTACACCGACCGGCTACGGCGCGCCTACCGGGCGCGGCTGCTGCGGATCGCCGCCACCGACGTCACCGCACCCGACCCGACGGCCGTGCTCCCCGCCGTGGCGGCGGCGCTCGCGGACCTGGCGGCCGCCGCGCTGGAGGGTGCGCTGGCCGTCGCGCGCGCCGACGAGGAGGACCACGCCGTCGGCGTCCGGCTGGCCGTGGTCGGCATGGGCAAGACCGGCGGCCGGGAGCTGAACTACATCTCGGACGTGGACGTGATCTACGTCGCCGAGCCGGGTCTGCTGCCCGACGGCGCCCCGGCGTGCGACGAGGACCACGCCCTGCGGGTCGCCACGCGGCTCGCGGGCCGGCTGGCCCAGGTGTGCTCGGGCGCGTCGGCGGAGCCGGCGCTGTGGCAGGTCGACGCGGCGCTGCGGCCGGAGGGCAAGCAGGGGCCGCTCGTGCGGACGCTGGCCAGCCACGTCGCGTACTACGAGCGGTGGGCCGTGACGTGGGAGTTCCAGGCGCTGCTCAAGGCGCGTCCCGTGGCGGGCGACCTGGCGCTGGGGGAGGCGTACACCGCCGCCGTCGGGCCGCTGGTGTGGCGGGCCGTCGAGCGGCCCAACTTCGTCGAGGACGCGCGCGTGATGCGCAAGCGCGTCGAGGACAACGTGCCCGTGGCGGAGGCCGACCGGCAGATCAAGCTCGGCAAGGGCGGCCTGCGCGACGTCGAGTTCACGGTGCAGCTGCTGCAGCTCGTGCACGGGCGCGCGGACGAGGACATCAGGTCGCGGACCACGCTCGACGCGCTGGCGGCCCTGTCGCGCGGCGGCTACGTCGGGCGCGATCATGCCGACCGGATGGGGGAGTGCTACCGGTTCCTGCGGGCCCTGGAGCACCGGGTCCAGCTCTTCCGGCTGCGCCGCACCCACCTCATGCCCACCGCCGAGGCCGAGCTGCGGCGGCTGGCCCGCGGCCTGGGCTACGGCAGCGCCGACGACCTCGTCAAGACCTGGCGGTCCGTGCGGCGCGAGGTGCGCGACCTGCACGAGGCCGTCTACTACCGGCCGCTCCTGCCGGCGACGGCGCTGCTGTCCAGGGGCGAGGCCTCGCTCGCGCCGCGGGCCGCCATGGCCCGGTTCGCGGCGATCGGCTACCGCGACCCGGCCGGCGCGATGCGCCACGTCCAGGCCCTGACCGACGGCGTCTCGCGGCGCGCGGCGATCCAGCGGCAGCTGCTCCCGGTGCTGCTGGGCTGGTTCGCCGAGGGCGCCGACCCGGACGAGGGGCTGCTCGCGTTCCGGAAGCTGTCGGACACGCTGGGCTCCACCCACTGGTACCTGCGGCTGCTGCGCGACTCCGCCGAGGCGGCGTCGCGCCTGGCCCAGGTGCTGTCGTCGTCGCGCTACCTCGCGGACGCGATCGGGCGGTCGCCCGAGTCCGTGCGCTGGCTGGCCCAGTCCGAGTCGCTCGCGCCGCGCGGGGTGCGGCGGCTGGCCTCGGAGGCGGACGCGCTGCTCGGGCGGGCCCAGGAGGTGGACAGCGCCACCGTCGCGCTGCGCGCGCTGCGGCGGCGCGAGCTGGCCCGCACCGGCGTCGCCGAGGTCCTGGGCGCTCTCGGGCCGGTCGGCGCCGCGAAGGCGATCTCGGACGCCGCCGACGTAGTGCTGGCCGGCGGGCTGCGCATCGCGGAGCACGAGGCGCGCGCCGAGCGGAACGTGGCGCGCGGGGACGAGCCCGCGCGGTTGCTCATCGTCGCGATGGGCCGGCTCGGCGGCCAGGAGATGGGGTACGGCTCGGACGCGGACGTAATGTTCGTGTACGAGGCGGTGGGCGGCGCGCCGGACAAGGAGGCCAACGACTACGCGCTGACCGTGGCGAAGGACATGCGGCGCATCCTCTCCGCCGTCGGGCCCGAGCCGGGCCTGCCCCTGGACGCCGACCTGCGGCCCGAGGGCCGCAACGGGCCCCTGGTGCGGTCCTTCGAGTCCTACGTGAAGTACTACGGCCGCTGGTCCTCGCCCTGGGAGGCGCAGGCGCTCCTGCGGGCGCGGGCCCTGTCGGGCACGCTGAGCGTGGTCGCGGCGGGCGGCCCGGACGAGGGCGCGGTGGCGGCCTCGCTGTCCGACGGCGCCGGGGCAGGCGTTGCTGGTGCCGGTGCCGGTGCCGGTGCCGGTGCCGGTGCCGGTGCCGTTGCCGGTGCCGGTGCCGTGCCCGACGTCGTCGGCGAGCTCGACCTGGGGCCGGGCGCCGAGGGCGGCCGGTCGCTGGGCGCGCGGTTCACGGCGCTCATCGATCCGCTTCGCTACCCGGAGGGCGGGCCCGACGCCGCCGTCCTACGCGAGGTGCGGCGCATCAAGGCGCGCGTGGAGTCGGAACGGCTGCCGCGCGGCGCGGACCCGGCGCGGCACCTGAAGCTCGGGCGCGGCGGCGTGTCCGACGTCGAGTGGACCGTCCAGCTGCTGCAGCTGCAGCACGCGTTCGAGGTGCCCGGCCTGCGGACCACCGGCACGGTCTCCGCGCTGAAGGCCGCTCGGGAGGCGGGGCTGCTGACCGACGACGACGCCGAGGTGCTCCTGGAGGCGTGGGTGCTCGCGTCGCGGTTGCGGTCGGCGATCGTGCTCTGGTCGGGGCGGACGACAGGCGCCGGCGTGGACATGCTGCCGCACGACAGCCACGCCCTGACCGGGATAGCGCGGCTGCTCGGGGACGTGGGCACGGGCCCCGAGCTCGAGGAGCTGTACCTGCGTGTCGCGCGCCGCGCGCGAGCCGTGACGGTGCGGGTGTTCTACGGCGCGGAATAGGCCCAGAAATAGCCCTTGATCAGCCCCTTCGGGAGGGGTCCCCAAGCACGTCGGGCACGATATCGTGACCACGGCTCGGGGGAGGGAGAGCTAGTGCGCCTACTCACCGACGGTCGTCGGATCGGCGACACGTACGAGGTCGAGCGCTACCTCGGCGAGGGCGCCTACTCCGAGGTGTACCGGGTCCGCCACCGGTTCCTGGGCCGCCAGGCCATGAAGGTCTTCAAGCGCGTCGGCACCCTCGCGCAGACGCGGCGGATGCTCGGCGAGGCCGTGCTGCTCTCGAAGCTGGGCCACCCGAACATCGTGCGGGTCTTCGAGGCGGGCACCGTCGAGACGCCCGCCGGCGACCGCGGGTTTTTCACCATGGAATACGTCGCGGCCGGGAACCTGGACGACTACCGGCGGTCGCGCCCGGACCGCTCCGTGCGGGTGGACGACGTCGTCGAGATCCTGGTGCAGCTCTGCGCCGGTCTCGCCGTGGCCCACCGGGAGGACCCGCCGATCGTGCACCGCGACATCACGCCGTGGAACGTCCTGGTCGGGTACGACCAGGGCCGGCTCCGGGTCCGGGTCGGCGACTTCGGGCTCGCCCGGCGGGTCGACGCGCGGACCGGCCTGACCAGCTCCGAGGGCACCCTCGCGTTCATGGCGCCCGAGGCGCTGCGATACGGACAGGGTGCTTCCCCGGCGGGCGACGTGTACGCCGTCGGGACCGTTGGCTACCTCCTGCTGACCGACGTCCTGCCCTACCCGGACGTGCCGGTCACGGTCTTCGGTGCCCTGCACCGCGCGCCGCCGATCTCGCCGCACGACCTCAACCATGACGTGGACCACGAGCTGGCGCGGATAGTGCTGCGCGCCCTCGAACCGGACCTCCCGCGCCGGCCGGCCGACGCGGCCGAGCTCGGCGAGGAGCTGACCGCATGGCAGACCCGGCACCGCCCCGGACCGACCGACGCCCCGAATGTGAGGCCGCCACGATGAGCACTGCGTCCGACGTCGCACGCGAGATCGATCGCGTGCTGCGCCAGCTCGACGGGCACGGCCTGTACCGGAACAACGCGTTCCGGGTCACCGGCCTGTCCGCCGACGCGTCGGCCCGGCAGATCCGCCGGCACCAGGAGGAGCTGCGAAACCCGTACCACGTGCCGCCGGCGTCCGACCGCGACGTGCCGCTGCCGCCGTCGGACGACGCCGACGCGCAGCGTGCCGCCTTCGAGGCGCTGCGCGACCCGCTCGCGCGGCTCGTGCACGAGCTGTTCTGGCTGCGGCCGGAAGCGGCGAACCCGGACAGCGGGTACCTGCGCGACCAAGCGGTCTTCGCCCACTGCCGCGCGTTGGAGGCGACTGCCTCCGACGGGAGTGTGGCCGACGAGACGGCATGGACGGACTGGGAGGTGAGCACGAACCTCTGGTCGCTTGCGTTCGCGGCCGAGGACACGTGGGAGTGGGTACGACGGCGCGCGGCGGAGATCGACGACCCGCGCCTCTCCGTCGCCGTGCTGCGCGCACTGCGGGAGCGGCTGCCGGAGCACGTCATCGGCGCGTCCGTCGGGCTGGCGGTGCGGGCCGCCGCCGTCGCTCCGTCGGACACGGAGCTGCACATGGACGCGGTCGAGGAAGCGGGGTTCGAGGCGAGGCAGGTGCGTGAGGTCGCCCGTGCGGCCGTCGAGCCCTTCACCGGCCGGGTCCGGGCGGCGTGCGAGACGGCGCAGGGCTCGGACCCCGCCGCCGGGCTCTCGGCGGCCCAGGAGCTGCTCGACGGGACGGCGGCTGCGCTGACGACGATCACGGCGGTGCTGGGCGCCGACGACGACCTGGCCGGTGCCTGCCGGGACGAGGTGGCGCACGCCGCCAACAACCGCGTGATCGCGTACGTCAACGAGGCAATGGAGACGGCGTCGGGGCCGGGTTCGGTACGCGCGCGACCGGCCCTCGAGCTGCTCCGCCGGGCCCGCGCCAAGGCGGTGTCCGAGTCGGTCACCACGCTCCTGGACAAGAACATCGCCGATCTCGAGCAGCTCGCGGCGTACGTCGCCGCCGGGGGCCGCGGCCGGTTCGACGGCCGTGGCGCGCAGCGCGGTGAGCCCGGCTGCGTGGTGCTCCTCGTCGTGTTCCTGGCCGGCGCGGTGGGCGCTTTCTGGCTTCTCGGCAGCGTGCTCGGTGTCGGGCCGATCTGGGCCCTCGCCGGCGCCGTCTTCGGGGGGTTCATGGCGGTGGGCCTCGTCACGCAGGTCATCGAGTTCTTCCAGGACCTGTGAGGTCCGCGCCAGACCGGGGCCCCGCGCGCCGGCACACACACGAACGTGAAGGAGTGGATGAGTGAACGCCGCAGCACGGCGCCGGGAGAGCGCCTCGAGCCTGTGGGCCCGGTCCCGGCAGCGCCGGTTCCCGGCCGAGTTCCGGATCGCGCCGCTCGTGACCGACGGCGTCGGGCGCCGTCTCGATCCGGAACCGCTGCTGGAACCGGCCCCGGATCCGGACCCGTCGACGTCGAGCCAGGAGGCCGGCGGGTCCGCCGGGCCCGGCACGGCCGGGCACGGCGGGCCGCCCGAACCGGCCGATCTGCCGGATCCCGTGCTCGCCGACCTCGTGACGGAGATCTGGCGCGCCCGCCGCAAGGTGGACGGTCCGGACGCGGAACGGGACGCGCCGCGCGCGGTGCGCTGGGCGAGCCGCTACCTGAGCGCCGCCGCGGACCGGCTCACCACCGCCGGGATCGAGGCGCACGGCCACGACGGGATCCGGTTCGACGTGGGGATGGAGCTGCGTGTCCTGGCCTACCAGGACGCCCCGGACGTGACCGAGGAGACGGTCATCGAGACGGTTCGGCCCTCGGTGCGTCGCGCGGGGCGCGTCATCCAGGAGGGGGAAGTGATCGTGGCGGTGCCGGAGCAGGCAGTACGCGAGCAGGCAGCAAGCGAGCAGAGGGGACAGGACGATGCGTGACACCATCGACATCGGGATCGACCTGGGCACCACCAACAGCGCGGTCGCCGTGGCGAAGGGCGCGAGTGCCGAGGTGATCCGCAACAACCGCAACCTGGAGTTCACGCCGTCGGCCGTGTACGTGAACCGCTCGGGGAACGTGCGCGTGGGTCAGGTGGCGCACGACCGCGTGGTGTCCGACCCGGGCAACTCGTGCGCGGAGTTCAAGCTGCGCATGGGCCGGCACGACCAGGACAAGCTGTTCGAGGACTCGGGCCGGACGATGTCGCCGGAGGAGATGTCGGCGGAGGTGCTCAAGTCGCTGCGCGGCGACGTGCAGCGCCGGACGGGCGAGCAGATCGAGACCGCGGTCATCACGGTCCCGGCCGCGTTCACGGCGGACCAGACGGCGGCCACCAGCAGGGCCGCCGAGCTCGCCGGGCTGCGCGAGGCACCGCTCCTGCAGGAGCCCACCGCGGCCGTGTGGGCGTACACCGCAGACGCCACGGACGTGCCCGACAGGGGGTTCTGGCTGGTCTACGACTTCGGTGGCGGCACGTTCGACGCCGCCGTCGTGAAGATCGAGGACGGTGAGTTCCTCGTCGTCAACCACGCCGGCGACAACTCGCTGGGTGGCAAGCGGATCGACTGGGCGCTCGTCGAGGACCACCTCTTCCCGCGCCTGCGCCAGGAGCCCGGCCTCGGCGACGCCACCCTGGACGACCCCCGGTACCGCGGCGCCCTCGCCCAGCTCAAGCACCTGGCGGAGGAGGCGAAGGTCGAGCTGTCCCAGCAGGAGACCGTCGACATCGAGGCGGAGGTCACGATCGACACCGGCCGCTCGGTCGAGTTCTTCTGCGAGCTGACGCGTGCCGACCTCGACAGCGTCGCGCGGCCGCTGGTGGCCAGCTCGATCCGGCTGTGCCGGCAGTCGCTGTCCGAGAGCGGGATCGGGCCCGAGGCGTTCGAGCGGGTCCTGCTCGTCGGCGGCTCGTCCCAGCTCACCCTGGTGCGCGAGATGCTGACCGACCCGGTCGAGGGTCTCGGCATCCCGCTCGACCACAGCCTGGACCCGATGACCGTCGTGGCCCGCGGCGCGGCCGTCTACGCGGCGACCCAGCGGACTCCCCCAGGGGTCGGGGACGGAACACCGGAGGCCCTGGGCGGGATCCGGCTGAACCTCGAGTACACGCCGGCGGGCCTGGACCCCGACCCGCTGGTCGGCGGCCGGGCCCAGGCCGACGGCGTCGGGGACTGGTCCGGCTGGACGGTCGAGCTCCGCAACACGACCACAGCCCCCGTCTGGAGCACCGGAGCCGTCGCGCTCCGCGCGGACGGGTCGTTCTCGGTCCGGCTGCTCGCCGACGCGTTCACCACCCACTCGATCACCGTGACGCTGCGCGACCCGGCCGGGTCGGAGGTCGAGACGGCCACGACGGGCCTCACGTACCAGCGCAAGAGCGGCGGGATGGGCGGCGCCCCGACCGCGAGCCACTCGCTCGGCATCGGCCTCGTGGACAACACGGTGGAGCCCCTGGTCCGGCGCAACACCGAGCTGCCGAGCACCGGACGGATCCACGGCCTGCGGACCACGCAGGCCGTGGACAGGCTGTCCGGCGACGGACTGATCCGCATCCCGATCCTGTCCGGAGAACACCCGCGGGCCGACCGCAACACGGTGGTGGGCCAGCTCGACCTGCGCGCGCACGACGTCGAGCGCGACCTCCCCGCGGGCAGCGAGGTGGAGGTGACGCTCCATGTCGACGCGAGCTTCCGGATCCGGGCCGACGCGTTCGTCCCCTTCCTCGACGCGGAGTTCCCGATCGACGTCGACCTCGCCCGCCCCGTGCTGCCCGACATCGAGGAGCTCAAGGCGACCCGCGCGGCGCTCGACGCCCGCTATCACGACCTGCGCGGCCAGGCCGACCAGATGGGGGCCACGGAGGCGTCGGCCCGGCTCGACCGGCTGGACTCGGACGGTGTGTTCGACGAGATCGACCGGCAGCTGCGACAGGCCGAGGCCGACCAGGACGCCGTGGCGACCTGCCAGGCGCGGCTGCTCGGCGCCGACACCGCGCTGGACGAGGTCGACGAGCTGCTGGCGCTGCCCAAGGTCGTCGAGGAGGGCCGCGCCGCGCAGAGCATCGCGCAGGAGGTCGTCGAGCACGCGGGCGGGGGCTCGCACGCGGCCGACCTCCGCAGGGCGCAGGCCGACCTCGAAGATGCCATAGCGGACGGCAACCGGACAGTGATCGAACGACGGACCGACGAGGTCAGGGCCATCGCGATCCGGGTGCTCCAGGACAGCGGGGAGCTCCCGCTGGTCCGGTTCAGCGGACTGGAGAGCGAGCTCGACGGCGACCCGCGCCGCGAGGTGCAGAGCCTCCTGGCCGACGGGCGCATGGCGGTCGCCGCCGGCGACCTGAGCCGCCTCGACAGGATCAACGCCAAGCTGTACCGGTTCGTCGGCCAAGGGGATCCGGAGCAGCTGTACGGCTCGGGGAACCTGGGGCGCCTGGAGCGCGGGGACGGCCGACGATGAGCGCCGTGGACAGCACCGTGGCCGAAGCCACGCAGCACGCCCGCGCCGGACGCTACGACTCGGCGCGGCGGCTGCTCGACACGGTCGGCGGCCAGGACAGCGACGACGTCGAGGTCCTCGACCTGCTCGCGCGCATCCACGCCCAGCGCGGCGACCTCGCCCGGGCCGACGCGTGCTGGGCCCGCGTCGAGCAGCTCGACCCCGAACACGGCGGGGCGCGCGAAGGACGACGCCGGATACAGACGACCTGGGCCGGCCGGCGCCCGCGCGCAGGTGCGGCCGCGGGCGCCGCCGTCGTCGGCCTCCTGCTCGCCGCAGGCGGGGCCGCGGCCGGCTGGAGCCTGGCCCCACGACCCGCGGACGAGCACACCACCGACCCCGCGGTGGCCCAGGAGCTCGCCCGGCTGCGCGACGAGATGGGCGAGCTGCGCGCGGCGGTCGCCGCCGAACCAGGCAGCACGACGCCGAGTGCGGCGCCGGAGCAGGCGGCGCAGGACCGCCTCCGGCAGATCCGGGAGGCGCTCGCCGACCCGCGGTGGACCACCACGCTCGGCGCGCGATCGCTGGTGCTCACGTTCCGGGACCCGGTGTTCCAGGCGGGTGGCGCCGAGACGTCGGCACGCGGCGACGACGCGCTGACCGGCCTCGCCGGCCGGCTCGGCGGCCTCGCCGACGTCTCGGTGACGGTGGTGGGCCACACCAGCGACACCGCGCCCGTGCCCGGCAGCCCCTATGCGAACAACGCCGAGGTGGGCCTGGCGCGCGCGCTCGCGGCGGCGCAGGTGGTCTCCTCCGGCAGCGGGATCCCGCTGAGCGCGGTGGACGTGGCCAGCGCGGGCGACGTCGACCCGCCGTACCCCAACACGGACGAGGCGAACCGCACCAGGAACCAGACCGTGACGGTGACGCTCGAGGTGGTGCCGTAAATCCGTTGATCTGATCGCGGCCCCCGGCGCATGGTGGGGACGACCCGAGAGATTGGAACTCCGATGACAGCTGTCACGCCCCGTGCCCTGACCCACCGAACCACGGACGTGACAACCCTTGTCGTACCTCAACCTCGGGATCGTCGCCCATGTCGATGCCGGTAAGACCAGCCTGACCGAACGCCTGCTGCACCACTCGGGCGTGATCGACCGCCCGGGCAGCGTGGACCGCGGCGACACCACCACCGACACGCTCGCGCTGGAGCGCGAGCGCGGTATCACCATCCGCGCGTCGGTGGCGTCGTTCCCCGCCGGGGACGTCACGATCAACGTGCTGGACACGCCCGGCCACCCGGACTTCATCGCCGAGGTGGACCGCAGCCTCACCGTGCTCGACGGCGCTGTGCTCGTGCTGTCCGCCGTCGAGGGCGTGCAGGCGCAGACCCTCGTCCTCATGCGGGCCCTGCAGCGGCTGCGGCTGCCGGTGATCGTGTTCGTGAACAAGATCGATCGGCGCGGGGCACGCCCGGAGGCGGTGGTCGACGCCGTCGCGCGCCGCCTCAGCCCCGACGTGCTGCCCGTCCAGCGGGTGCTTGCCGTGGGGACCCCGGCCGCCCGGGTGGAGCCACTGCCGGACGACGGCCTGCGCGACTGGCTTGCGGGCGAGTCGCGGCGGGGGAGCGCCCACGCCGTGCTGTTCGGGTCGGCGGTGACGGGCGTGGGCGTGCCCGAGCTGGCGGCCGCACTCGGGACGTACCTGCCTGTGGTGGACGCCGGCGGGAGCGCCGACGGCGGCGCGGACCGGAGCGCCGACGGCGGCGAAGCGTCCGGCGTCGTCTTCGCCATCGACCGGGAGGCCGGCCGCAAGCGGGCGTTCGTCCGGATGCGGGCGGGCGCGCTGCGGCTGCGCGACCGGCTCGACCTGGGGCACGGGCGGGCCGAGCGGATCACCGGTCTGGGCGTCGCCTCCCGTGGGACGCTCGAGCCGCGCTCGACCGCCCGGGCCGGCCAGATCGCCGTCGTGCACGGGCTGTCGACGGCGCGCGTCGGCGACGTCGTCGGGCGGGCGCGGGCAGGGGACGAGCGGGTGAGCCAGTTCCCGCCGCCGTCGTACGAGACCGTGGTGGGCGCCGCCCCCGGCGACCGCGGGCGGCTGTATGCAGCGCTCACCGAGCTGGCCGAGCAGGACCCGCTGATCCGGGTGCGGCGGCGGGAGCAGGAGATCACCGTGTCGCTGTACGGCGAGGTCCAGCGCGAGGTGCTGGCCGCCGTCCTGCAGCGGGAGTACGGGGTGGACGCGCGGTTCGGCGAGGTCCGGACGGCGCGCACCGAGCGGCTCACGGGCACGGGGCACGCGCTGGAGGTGATGAAGCAGGACGGCAACGAGCTCCTGGCGACGATCGGGCTGCGGCTGGAGCCCGTCCCGGTCGGGGCGGGCGTGACGTTCGACCTGGAATGCGAGCGCGGGTCCATACCGCCGGCCTTCTTCGACGCCACCGAGGACACCGTCCGCCGGGAGCTGGCCCGCGGGCCGTTGCGGTTCCCGGTCCCGGACGCCCGCGTGACAATGACCCACTCGGGCTACGCGCCGCGGCAGAGCCACATGCACCAGAAGTTCAACAAGGCGATGTCCAGCACCGGGGCCGACTTCCGCGGGCTGACACCGCGCGTGCTGGCGACGGCTCTCCGGCGGGCGGGGACGGTGGTGTGCGAACCGGTGCACCGGTTCGTGATCGAGGTGCCGGACGACGCCGTCGGACCGGTGGCCTCGCTGGTGGGACGGCTGGGCGGGGTGCCGTTCGAGTCGCGCGCCACGGCCGCGGGGATTGCCGTCGTGCGCGGCGAGATGCCGGCCGGAGCCGTTGCCGCGTTGCAGCGGGACCTGCCTGGCCTGACGCGCGGTGAGGGCATGTGCCGCACGGAGCACGACCGGTTCGAGCCGGTGCGGGAGGTGACGCGGTCGTGACTTTGGCGCCCTGTGGACGCGAGGCGTCGAGCGGCTCGCCGCGACGATCGCCCGTTTCGGGGGAGGCCTCCGGGCCGCCGGTCAACCATCGTGTGCCTTGCGGAGGAGGCGTCGCCCGGCTTCGGGCGCGCCCGGCGGAGCGTTGGAGGCGTCGATGTCGCGGACCGTGGGGCGGATCGCGGTGGACCCGGCGTCCACGCCTGCGTACGAGGTCGCCGACCGGCTCCACGTCGACGCGACGCAGGGGCTCGCGGTCGCCGAGGCGGCCCGCAGGCTGGAGGCGTACGGGCCGAACCGCCTGACCGCGGCGAAGAAGGAGTCAGGGCTGCAGGCGTTCCTGCGGCAGTACCGCGACTTCATGCAGATCGTCCTGCTGGTGGCGGCGGTGGTGAACCTCCTGGTCACCGGCGACGTCGGCACCTCCCTGGTGCTGGCCGGACTGACCCTGTTCAACGCGGTCATCGGCCTTCGGCAGGAGGCGAAGGCGGAGGAGAGCGTCGCCGCGCTGGCGCAGATGATGAAGACGGTCGCCCGGGTCCGGCGCGACGGCCAGGCGGTCGAGATCGACGCAGGGGAGCTGGTGCCGGGCGACGTCGTGCTGGTCGAGGCCGGAAACCGGGTGCCGGCGGACGGCCGCGTCATGCTCGCCGCCACCCTGGAGATCGAGGAAGCCGCGCTGACCGGGGAGAGCCTCCCGGTGAGCAAGTCGACCGACCCGGTCCTGGGCGACGACGTGCCGCTGGGCGACCGGACCTGCATGGCGTACATGAACACCTCGGTCACCCGCGGCCGCGGCGAGATTGTCGTCACCACGACGGGCATGAACACCGAGATCGGGCACATCGCCGACCTGCTGGCCAGCACCGAGGCGGACAAGACGCCGCTGCAGAAGCAGCTGGACGGCCTGTCCAGGATCATCGCGTCCATCGCGGCCGTCGCGCTGGTCCTCGTGGTGGTGTTCGGGCTGGTGCGAGGCGAGTCGTTCGACACCCTGTTCATCACCGGGGTGGCGCTCGCGGTGGCCGCGATCCCGACCGGTTTGCCCGCCGTCGTCACGGCCCTGCTCTCCATGGGCACCCGCGAGATCGCGCGCCGCAACGCGATAGTCAAGCGGCTGCCCGCGGTGGAGACGCTCGGTGCGACGTCGGCGATCTGCTCGGACAAGACCGGGACGCTGACCCTGAACAAGATGACCGCCCGGGAGCTGGCGATCCCCGGCTACAACGGGTTCACCGTCACGGGCGAGGGCTATGGCACCGCCGGCGAGATCCGGCACGTCGGCGGCTCCAACATCGACCTCGACCCGTACCTGCTGCCGATGATCCTGTGCGCGGACGCGGTCCTCGACGGCGACAGCCTGATCGGCGACCCCACCGAGGGCGCGCTGATCGTGCTCGGCGCCAAGGGCGGGCTCGACATCGACGCCACCCGGCGGGACTTTCCCCGTGTCGCCGAGGTGCCGTTCGACTCCGAGTACAAGTTCATGGCCACCTTCCACGACATGACCGCGGACGACGGGCGCCCCGTGGTGCGCTGCTACGTCAAGGGCGCCCCGGACGTGCTGGTCGCGCGCGGTGCCACCTACCGGACCCCGGACGGCACCATCGTGCCGATCACCGACCAGAACCGAGGCCTGGCGCTCGAGGCGAACGACCGGATGGCGAACTCCGGCGAGCGCGTGATGGTCGTCGCCCAGCGCGACTTCGACCACGCGACCTTCGACGCCGCGCGACCGGGCGGCGACGGGAACCTGATCGGCCTGGTCACCGACCTGACGCTGCTGGCGATGGTGGGCATCGTGGACCCGCCGCGCCCGGAGGCCAAGGCGGCGATCGCGGAGTGCCACTCGGCGGGGATCCGGGTCCGGATGATCACGGGTGACCACGCCACCACCGCTGCCGCCATCGCCGGGGAGCTCGGCATCGAGGGCCGGGCCCTGACGGGGGCCGAGTTCGCGGCCCTGAGCGACGACGAGCTCCTGGCCCAGCTCGACGACATCGGGGTGGTCGCCCGGGTCGCGCCCGAGGACAAGATCCGGCTGGTCCAGCTGCTCAAGCGGTCGGGCGACGTCGTCGCGATGACCGGCGACGGCGTGAACGACGCGCCCGCGCTGAAGGCCGCCGACATCGGCGTCGCCATGGGCATCACCGGAACCGAGGTCTCCAAGGAGGCCGCGGTGATGATCCTGACCGACGACAACTTCGCGACCATCGTGGGCGCCGTCTCCTACGGCCGCTCGCTGTACGACAACCTCGTGAAGTACCTGCGCTTCCAGATGTCCACGCTGGTGGCGTACATCGCCATCTTCCTGGTCGCGGGCGTCCTGAACATCGCGGCCGGCACGCCCCTGAACCCGCTGCAGATCCTGTGGCTCAACATGGTCATCGACATCCCGATCGCTGTCGCGCTCGGCTTCGACCAGGCCACCAAGGGCCTGATGGGCAGGCCCCCGCGCCCGGTCAGCGCGCCCGTCCTGTCCCGGACCAGCTGGATCCGGCTATGCATCCAGGGCGCGGTCATGACGGCCGGCTCGCTGGTGGCCTACCAGATCGGCGTCGGTCCGGGCGGCCCCGTCGTCGCGGGGACCATGCTGCTCACGACGCTGTCGATCTTCCACGTGATCGCCGGTCTGCTCTCCCGCGACCAGCTCGGCACGATCTTCGACCGCGACGCGGTGCCCGGAGTCGCGCAGCTGCGCCGCTACGGCCTGGCACTGCTGGCCATCGTGCTGGTCACGACCATCGACCTGCTCGAACGGATCTTCGGCACCACTGAGCTCGACGCGGGGCAGTGGGGCATCTGCCTCGCGCTCGCGGCGAGCCTGCTCGTCGTCGAGGAGATCATCAAGCTCTTCCTCCGCCGGCGCGCGGCCGACGTCGGTGCGGCCCGGACCGTACCCGGGGCTGTGATCGCGCGGGCGGCCTGACGCGGCGTCGAAGCCCGGTGCGGGAGGCTGCGCCGTCTTGACGGGCCGCTAGGCCGTCCTGGACACCTCGGGGAATCTTGTCGACAGCGGTCTGGCGCTGAACCCGTGGACGACGACGCTGACCAGGACCGTGAGCGAGATGACGGCGACGACCTCCTGGCCGGCGTCCCCGAGTCCCTCCAGGGCGAGCAGGGCGAAGATGACCGAGGCGAGCCCACGGGGGCCGAACCAGCCGATGAAGGCGACCGAATAGCGGTCGAACCCGGCGCCGAGCAACGACACGAGGACGGGGAGCATGCGCACGACCGTGAGACTCAGGGCGACGCAGGCGAGCACGCTCCAGCTCCACCGCTCGACGATCACCGGCACGGCCAGGGCACCGAAGACCAGCCAGCTGATCATCGAGGCGAGGTTCCCGGACTGCTCGACGAAGGTCACCTCCTCCTCCTGGCGGCGCCCCGCGACGTTGCCGAAGACCAACCCGGCGACGAAGGCTGCGACGAAGCCGTTGCCGTCGATCAACAGGGCCCCGGCATAGGCGAGCAGAGCCAGGGCCAGGACAGCGACCCCGTCGAGCTTGTCGCGCAGCCATCCCAGGTCCCGGGCTCGCTTGGTCGCCCAGGCGCCCAGCCCACCGATCAGCGCGCCGCCCGCGACTCCCACGACCAGCGAGAGCACCGCGCGCCCCGGGCTCTCCACCCCGGTGATCCCCTCGGCGGCCGCGGTTCCGGCGATGGCCACCAGGACGATCGGTGTGGCGATCCCGTCGTTGAGCCCGCTCTCGACGTTGAGTGCGCTGCGCACCCTGCCGGGCACCCGTTGGTTGGACATGACGCTCGCCCCCAGGGCCGCATCGGTGGGTGCGAGTGCGGCGCCGACCAGCAGGGCGGGCCACGGGTCGAGGCCGAGGACCACCAGCGCGACGCCTGTCCCGAGCGCCATGGTGAGGGGGAGCCCGATCCCGAGCAGGCGCCAGTACGTGCCGAGGTCGCGGCGGAACTCGCGCCAGCGGACCCCGGAAGCGTCCCCGAACAGGATCCAGACCAGCGTCACCTCGGCGATCAGCTTGACCAGCTCAGGTTCGAGACCGAGGTCGTGCGGATCGAAGACCTCGACCAGCACGAAGCCGGCCGCGACGAACACGATCGGAGCGGTCAGGCCCGTGCGTTCGAGACGACCGGCCAGCGCGCACCAGACGAAGATCGTGGCGAGCGCCACGCACACCGGCAGGATCTCCACGCGACAGCTCTCCGTTCACCCGACGGGCACGGCGTCGTCGCCGACGGTTCGTCGTTGCCGACCGTTCGTCGTCGCCGACCGTTCAGAGAGCTGTCATCGGACGATGTCGCGTCCGTGCGCGGTGAGCGCCCAGATGACGAACACGTCCAGGGTGATGACCACCAGGGACCACACGGGGTAGTAGGGGATGAAGACGAAGTTCGCCAGGGCGCTGATGGCGGCCAGGATGACTCCGATGACGCGACCCCAGATCCTGCCGCCCAGGACCGCGAAGCTCGCGATCACCACGAGCAGGCCGAGCAGCAGGTGGATCCACCCCCAGGTGGTGGTGTCGAGCTGCAGCAGATAGTCGGACGTCGTGACGTAGAACTCGTCCTCGAACAGGGCCACGAGCCCGGCGAGGGCCTGGAACGCTCCGGACAGCATCATCATCACGGCTGCGAAGATGATGAAGCCGGTTGCCCAGGCGCTTGGAGCTTCGCTACCTGCCAGGTGGCTCGCTGCGGGTTGCTGAGTCATTTCGGATCCTTTCCATGCGTGGGTGAGAACCCGTGCAGCTCCTCGCTGCCACCCCGGACGACGAGGCACGTGGACTCCGGCACCTCTTGCCAGGCTCCGTGCAGGCCCCCGAGCGGTTCGGACACCACGAGCCGTGCGTCCTCGGAGAGCTCGTGCAGCACGGGGTTGTCGGGGTACTGAAGGCGGAGCGTGGAGATGTCGGTGCTGTGGAACAGCGACCGGGACATGCCCTCGCTGGAGTAGCGGAACGCCCACGTGGTAGTCCCGTCGGTGGTGGCCACCGTCATCTGGATCGGGTACTGGATGCCGTGTCGTCGCCCTGTCTCCTCGATGAGACCGACTGCTCGGGCGACTGCTGCCGGTGGGTCTTCTTCGAGTCCGAACGTCAGGGCCAGGAAGAAGAAGAGCTCCGAGTCCGTCGACCCCTCGATCTCCGTGTAGAGAGCAGGATCGACGGCCAGGACCAGATCGCGCTTCAGCAGCTTGAAGTCCGCGATGGCCCCGTTGTGCATCCAGAGCCAGCGGCCGTGGCGGAAGGGATGACAGTTGGTCTGCTGGACCGCCGTGCCGGTCGACGCGCGGATGTGAGCGAAGACTCGCCCGGCGGCCGCATGGGCCGAGAGTTCTTGCAGATTGCGGTCGTTCCATGCCGGCTCGGTGCTGTGGTAGATGCCCGGTGTCTCCGGGGCGCCGTACCAGCCGACACCGAAACCGTCACCGTTGATCGTCTCCACGCCCAGCCGTGAGTGCTTGCTCTGCACCACGAGCGAGTTCTCAGGCTTGTAGAGAAGATCTTCCAGAAGTACCGGCGAACCTGAATACGCGAGCCAACGACACATATCAACCTCACTCTCCGTTCCAGTGTGCGTCGGGGACAGACGCCGCGGGTCATCCAAAGTGGGTGAGGTCGAACCCGCAACGGGCCCATAGCCTGGTCTCCCACTGTCGACCTACGCCCGCCCGGCGATCCCCAGCACCTGAGACCAGGATCGGAGGGACATGGGAGCCTTCAACTCACAGGCGCGACTGGCCCGCGCGAGGTCGGCAAACCAGCCCCGGTCCCGCGTGCCCCACACCGTGGTGGTTCTCCCGTCGTACAGCGTGGACCCGTCGCTGCTGGCGCAGTACGGCGCGCGCATCCCTGCCCTGGAGCATCGACAGCTGCTGACCATGCTGATGCTTCCGCGGGTGCCGGAGTCGGAGATGATCTTCGTGACGGCCAAAGCCCCCACGGAGCGCGTGCTCGAGTACTACCTGTCCTTCGTGCCGGCGGACCGCCGAAACGACACGCGGGCACGGATCCGGCTCGTCGAGGTCCCCGACCCGACCCCGCGTTCGATCACCTCGAAGCTCTTGGACCGGCCGGACCTCATGGCGAGGATCCGGACGATGACGTCCGGCCGCCTGGCCTATATCGAGCCGTGGAACGTCACGCAGCTGGAGATGGACGTCGCCCGCCGCCTAGGGCTGCCGCTCAACGGCACCGCGCCGCGCCTGTGGCCGCTCGGGTTCAAGAGCAACGGCCGAAGAATCATGCGCAGCGCCGGAGTGCCGATTCCGCTCGGACAGGAAGACGTCCGCTCCGTCGCCGACGTCCTGGCAGCCGCGGAGGCCATCAGGCGGCAGCATCCCGACGCCGCCGGGGTGGTCATCAAGCTGGACAACAGCGGCACGGGGCACGGTAACCGCGTGGTCCGGTTCGCGAGCTCGCCCACCGCCGCCGAGCTGCGGGCGGTCGTGGAGTCCCTGGAGCCGTGGTACCTCTCCGACCTCGCGGGCGGAGCCGTCGTCGAGGAGCTCGTCACCGGGCACGAGTTCGCCAGCCCCAGCGTGCAGGTCGACATCGCACCGGTCCGCCACGTGGAAGTCATCTCCACCCACGAACAGTTCCTCGGCGGTGCCGGCGGACAGGTGTACCTGGGATGTCGGTTCCCGGCGAACCCGGACTACGGCAGCCACCTCATGTCGTACGGCAAGGCCGTGGGCGAGCTTCTCGCGGACCAGGGTGCGATGGGCCGCTTCTGCGTCGACTTCGCGGCAACACGATCCCCCTCGTCGGGGTGGCAGGTACACGGCCTCGAGATCAACCTGCGCAAGACCGGCACCTCGCACCCGCTCTCCCTGCTGCACAACCTGGTTCCAGGGCACTACGACGCCGAGACGGGCAGCTGGTCGGCCGAGGACGGTTCTGAACGCTGCTACCGCTCGACCGACAACGTCGTCGATCCTGCCTGGCGCGGGCGCGCCGCTGACGACGTCATCGATGCCGTCCGCTCGGCCGGGCTGGAGTTCGACCCACGGTCCGGAGTCGGCGCGATCCTCCACAGCTTCGTCGGGCTCGACATCGACGGTCGGATCGGACTCACGACGATCGGCCGCTCACCCGACCACGCCGAACGGCTCCACCGGGCGGCAGTTGCCGCGATGGAGACGCCCGCCTCGCGTCACGATCGGGGCCTCCCTGAGACGCGCGATACCCCCGGATCCACGCTCGGATCCGGGGGTATTGACGAACGACAGGCCTAGATGTCGTAGTAGAGCTCGAAGTCGGACCTGGCAGACGGCCGGTGCTGGTCACGTTGGGATCGTTGGAATCTAGCGGTTTCTGCGTTGGCCAGTGCCGGTCGATTCGGGCTGTGGCCGGACATCTTGTGGACTTTTCTTGGACTCGACCACGAAGGCGACGCGGTGCCTGCCCACGCAGCGGGGACGCCGAAGAGCCGGTGACCTTGTGATCCCGGCCCATTCGTTTTGCTGTCCTACGCCTCGGTGGAATCGAGGATCGCGGCGACATCGATGAGCCACTGCCCGAGATCCGCCAGTTGCTGGGGTGTGACCCCGGCGACCTCATCGTCCGAGGCGGGCAAGAGGGAAGGGGCAGAGAGCTCGGCGAGTTCGCCGTCCTCCTTCACTACCTGGAATGCGCCGATGGCGAAGCCACTCGCACCGGCGCGGGCCACGGGGCGCGACCAGCTCCGCTCGTCGGCGTCCCAGCCCCAGGAGCCGTTCTCGTTCACCCACGTCGGCAGCGGGACCGCCTGTGGCAGGGGGAAGGTTGGTGTCACGTGCCGGAGGATCCTCTCGGCCTCGGCCAGGGTGTTGCATCGCTCAAGCAGAATCTCGGTGACCCCTGTGTCACTGCCCGATGGCATGGCTGCGACGAGACGGGCGCGCTGTGCGTTGTCCAGGACGTTGGTGTCCACGATGGTTCTCTCCTTCGAGTGTTGTTCGGGTAACTCGTGCGGGGCACGCTGTGCCTCGGAACTCCGGATGGCTACGGATCGGCCACCGGGCTGTCTGCGGACTCGATGCTCACTACCGATGTCGGCCGGTCTGCGGTGACCGCCGGGCGAATATCATCCGGAGGTTCACCCGGCGTCGAGGCCACTGGATCCTCGCGCCGTGGCACCGTCGGTACATGAGCAGTTACGACGCTAAGCGCGCATTCCAAGCCGCACAGGTTGACAAGCCATGCCAATAGATGGCGCGCAGATCGTCAACGCCATCCTGAGTGGCGAGGCAGTGCTACTGACCGGGGCGGGCTTTTCCCGCGCCATGACCGATCAATTCGGTGACTCGCTGCCGATCGGCTCGGAGCTCTCCAAGAGCATCTGGCCAATTGCGTTCGGCGTCGACGAGGAGTTCGACCCCGACACGGCACTGAGCATGGTCTATGACACGTCGATGGCGAAGTCGCCAAAACTGCTCCGGGATCAGCTGGAGCGGCACTTTCGGATCGATCGGGATCTTCTCCCGGAGCGATACAAGACGTGGTTCTCGCTGCCGTGGCATCGGATCTACACCCTCAACATCGATGACGGTGACGAAGCGGTCGCTGACCTGATGCCCGGTTCCCGATTGCAGATCGTGTCCGCCCTAGATGCCACGCCAGGGTTGCTGCGCAGCGACCGACTCCCGGTGGTGCACGTCAACGGCCGGCTGCAGGACTTCCCGAAGCTGACGTTCGGTCCGTGGGACTTTGCCGCCCGAACCGCCGCCGCTGACCCGTGGTACCTGGAGTTCGTCGCGGATCTCGCCGCCCGCCCGGTTGTGGTGATTGGGTCGGTGTTGGACGAACCGCCGCTCTGGCACTACCTGACTCTCCGTGGACAGCGCGGCTCAGCCAAGGAACTGCGGCCGCGCTCCTGGCTTGTCGCGCCGCGCTTGGATGTTGGGCGGAAGGCGATGCTCGACGGACTGAACTTCAAACACATCGGACAGACCGAAGAGGAGTTCTTCGACACCACCATCGCCCCAGCCGCGCCGCGACTACTATCGGCGGCACAGATCAAGGAGCGTCGACCGGGTGATGACTCGCTCCAGGACGTGGCGGAAAGTGTTCGTGTCGCCAAGCCCGGCAGCCCGGACTACCTGCTCGGTTCGGCGCCAAGGTGGGGCGACATCACCGATGGGTACTCGGCGATGTTCGAGTTCGACGTCGAACTCACGGACTCTATCGACCAGCTGAGCGAGGGAACCGTCGGTGTGGTCGGCAGTGCCGGATCTGGGAAGACGACGTCGTTGATGAAGGCGGCTGCCATACTCGCCGCTCGCGGGAACTCTGTGCTGTGGCTGGGACGTGAGACCGAATTGCCGATCGCTGAGCTGCGACGTGAGGTAAAGGACCGGGCACCGGACTACCTGTTCGTGGACGACGTCGACCGGTTTGGCGGAGAAGCCGCTGGATTGCTGCGCGGGCTCCAACGGGACGTGGACGCCCTCGTTGTCGTGGTCGGCGTTCGAAGCGCCCGGTTCTATCAGCTGAGATATGACGAACGGCTCCCGTTGGACAAGCTGCTGAAACAGGCGCGCCTTAGCGATAACGACGCGGCCGCGCTGCTTGCCGAACTCGACCGCGGGCATCGGCTCGGTGCACTTGTCGCGCTGAGCCACGCGGAACAGATCCGCAAGATCACCGAACACGACGACCGGCAGCTGCTGGTTACTCTCATTGAGGCCACGTCTGGGGAACGCTTCCACAGTAAGATCGCCGCAGAATGCCGTTCCCTGACAGGGGCCCAACTGACCCTGTACGGGGTTGTGTGCACCTCGGCGTGGGCGGACAACAAGCCTCTTTCGCGGCAGGATCTACTCTATGCCGCAGGCCGCACCTACGAACCGAACGATGCTCTCCAGGCGCTGCAGCGGTTGGAGAGCTCCCGCCTGCTGCATCCGACCGGGCATGGCTACCAGGCCAGGCATCGGGTGGTCGCGGAGTCGGCGGTCGACTACTTCCGGGCGGAAGGGCTCCTCGAAGCCTGGATAACGGACCTGATCTTTCTTGTCGCAGCGCACTACCAGCCCCTCGACGCCCGCCGAACCAGGTATGGGAGGCTGCTGATTCGGTTGATCAACCACCAGAACCTGAAGAGGCAGGTTGGTGAGACTGCCGAGGTGCAACGCATCTACGGCGCCGCAGAGGCGTGGCTGTCTCGCGACCCGCATTTTTGGCTGCAACGGGGGAGCTTCGAGACCGACTACGGCGACCTGTCCGCTGCAGACAACTTCCTTCGGCAAGCCCGTGCCCTCGCCAGCGGCGACGTCCTGATTGACACCGCCTGGGCGATGCTACTGCTTAAGCGTGCCCTTACTGCAGCGACGTCTTCGGAAGCGGCGATCCAAGTCGCAGAAGCGTTCGGTCTGCTCGTCCCGATCATGCAAAATCCTCAGAATCACTCCCCGCACACTTACGCCGTGTACCTGATCTACGGACTGCGGTGGTTGAAGCAGGGGCCGCTCGGAGTGGAGGAGCAGCGGCAGCTGCGGGAGCACCTGCGCTACTACGGCAACATGGGATCCCGCCTGTTCCCGGACGCCGACGATGTGCAGAGCAGTTGGACGGCCGTGCAGAAATGGTTCGCGACGAATGCACTGGTCGAACAGACCGACTAGCGCAGCTCGCAGCGGTGAATGCGGATGAGCTGGTCCGTACGCCGGGTTCTCCCGGAGGGTGCGCCGGTATGTCTCGCGGTGTCCGACGGGTTGGTTGGGCACCGCGAGATCGTTGAAATTCCGGGGTTTGTTCAAAGGCACGGTGCGGTGGTGAAGTTGGTGGCAGACGGGCCGTGACGGCGTTCATGTGTACCCAATGTGCACGCGCGCCCGCCCCACGATGTCATCTGCAACTGCCACTGCCACGCGGCGTATCCTCGCGCAGACGCCCGACTCTCGGTCGGAGCGCTGGGGCGTTCGCCTCCTCGCGACATGGGTGAGATTCTCCTAGTTCCGAGACAATGCATGTGCTTGCGCCGTACCTTTCGGCTGTGCCCGTCCAGACCCCATGTGCCGAGCCCGGTTGCTCGACGCCCGCCGCCTTCACGACCCGGACTAAGCCTGCGTGGTGCGATGAGCACATCATCGCGATCCTTGCCGTCGCAGGGCTTGAGCCCATGGAACCGTTCCCGGGCAGGCCGACAGCATGGTGGCTGACGAGGTGCATCCAATGCGGGTGCCTCGCGCACTACCGGCTCGTGTACGTCCTGGACAACAACAAAATCAAGACACCGACGTGCCGTGCTTGCTACTGGCGAGACTGGGCCGCGACGACGCGCCATATGCAGGGCCCCTACGCCCGCACCGAGTCCGTACTCATCGAAGACGCAAGGGCGCTGGCCGAGAAGAACGGATACGAGTACCTCGGCAGGCTGACCGACCCCTCGCTCCCCGACGACCCACATCATGTGCGGTGTGTGTACTGCGGGCGGTTGTCCGCCAGCCGTCTGGGGGACATCGGCTGGGGCTGCCAGTGTCAGGTCAATCCTCGGCGCAGCGCCTCAAGCGAAGCGTCGCCGAAGAAGGCAAAAGTCCTGCTTAAAGACTCGGACAGCCCCGCAATCGACTGGTGGAACCACGCGCGCAACTCCGCGGAGTCGTGGGCGACTGCCACACCCAAGGCGCGGCGTGTTGTCTGGTGGCAATGTCCCGAGTGTGGGCATCAGTTTGAGAAGAGGGTGCTCGACATGACCGGCGGCGTTGAGTGCCCGGTCTGCGAGCCACGACGACAGGCTGCATGGAGCGCCGCGATCAACACCTACAAGCACACCCCGGTTAGCGAACTCCCGGAACTTCTTCAGGCGTGGGACGACGAAACGGACCCCGCAACCGTGATGGTCGCGGGCGATTGGGAACTACGCCGCTTCCGCTGCCTGGCAGGGCACCATCCACGACTGAGCCCGCTGCGCTATCTGACCGCCGGCTGCCCCCACTGCCGCGGACAGCGCACCACCCAGAACACCCTCGCCGCACTCGAAGCCGACCCTGCCGCCTACGGCATGAACTCAGAGATCGCTGCCCAGTGGCACCCAACGAAGAACCAGGACCTGGACCAGGCTCGCATCCCACCGACCTCCAGACGCACCGTGTGGTGGCGCGAGGAGAGCTGCGGTCACGAATGGACGGCAACACCGGCCGAACGTGACAAGCGCCAGCGACTGCGTTGCCCCGAGTGCCGCACGATCCTGGACTCCCTGGCCTACCACTTTCCCGCACTGGCTCAGCAGTGGGCGCCTGACAATCCCGTCACAGCCTGGCACGTGCGCCCCACGGCGACCCTGTCGTTCGTACCCCGCTGGGTCTGTCCACAAGACCAGGAGCACACCTGGGAGGCATCGCTGGCCTCACGGACCTCCGGATCAGGCTGCCCAATGTGCAAGCAGGCCGGAAAATCTGCACCGGAGCTAGAGATCCTCCAAGCCGCTCGCGATCGGTTTGGCAACGCCGCCTCCGGCAAGCCACTGCGGCACCGGGCGTTTACTACCCGAGCTGTGTGGCACCCCGACGTCACGATCGACCTACCAGACGGTGGCCTCCTCGTGATCGAGTACGACGGGTCCTACTGGCACTCAAAAAAGGCCGACGTCGACGTCGCGAAGTCCTTTGACCTGCTCACCGCCGGACATCACCTCGTTCGTCTGCGCGAACATCCACTTCCGCCGTTGACAATCAAGTCGGAGCGATACCGCGAGATCGTCGTATATGCAGCGGCCCTGGACCCCGCCAATGTCATCGCGGAGATCGCCGCCTGGCTGCCTACAGCTGGAACGCAGCGGCGACCGTAGCGAACCAGCCAGCCGATGCGGGAACCCGAACCGGGCCCCAAGGGCACGGTCGTAGGGATACTCCATCGGTAGGAGCGGGCCCACGGCACCATTGCCAAGTGCCATTATTGCCCCATGACTCGTCATGCCCGCACCGGACAGGCCAGCGCTCAGGAAGAACAAGGCGTCTGGCTCGCTAGCGACACGATCGGTCGGATACGAGCGGGTGGGCTGCAGCTTCCGCGCGATGTCCACCCTCCCGAAGGGCCTCACTTCCGGTACGACGATGGTCCGTCGCTGTTCCTCGGCCGTAGCGGGCAAGGACCGCTGCAAGTGGCATGGGATACCAACTTACTCGTTGACTATTTCGAATTTGGCGTACAGCTCTGGGAGGGCGAATCGCTACCGGAACTGATGCCCACCGAGCAGGGAGAGGAACTCGAAGGTCTTCAGATGATCGTTAGCCTTTGGGTGCTAAGGGACATTCGATTTCACATTCTCCCGGGCGTCATTGACGACTCGAAAAGGAAGCCGCTCGCCCAAACCAGAAAGCAGCAGCGTATTCATGCGTGGGAAGAATTCTGTGCTGCTATTTCTCTTGTCGAGGACGCCGAAGATGGGCACGGGGAACCAGTCCTACCGATGGGAATCTCAGATCACGACCTTGACGACGCACTGTCGGCGGTGCCTGCGGGCAACGACCGTGCACTGGTCCGGGATGCCCTTATAGCGGGAATGCATGTCTTCCTGACGTGCGACAAGGGAATCCTCAGGGCCCGCGACCGCGTGGCGCCACTGGGTTTGCTGCTCGCGAGTCCACTCGAAGTTGTTGAAGAACTTGGAGCTGCCGGCGCCCTCCACTGCTTGTTCGAACCGCGACATCTCTACTGGCCGATGCCCGATCAGCAGCGTGTCGCACACTTGATCCAAGCGCTCGGCAGAGGAGAGGGCCGATAGCCCTCGGCCGGTTCTGACTTGGGCTGATGACGTGTCAGAGTGGGAGCGTGAGCGACGACGATGCCGGTGTGCCGCTGACCCGAGTGTTCGGCGAGCGGTTGCTCTACGACAACCCCTGGGTCCGGCTTGTGCAGGTGGAGATCGAACCGCCCGACGGCCGACGGTTCTGGCACCACGTGGTGCGACTCCAGACCGTGTCCACCGCCATCGTCCTGGATGACGCGCGCGAACACGTGCTGCTGCTGCGGCGTCACCGCTTCGCCACTCACCAGATCGGATGGGACGCTCCAGGCGGCATCGTTGGGCATGACGAGTCGACACACGTCGCTGCGGTCCGGGAGACCATCGAGGAGACGGGCTGGAAGCCCCGGGGCGAGGGACGCCCGGTCGCAGGCTTTCAGCCGATGCCGGGGATGGTGGATACCCCGCACGAGGTCTTCGTCTTCCACGGCGCCGAGCAGATCGGTGAACCGACGGACGCCGAAGAAGCGGCCGTAGTCGAGTGGGTTTCCCTGACGCGAATTGCAGAGCTGATCCGGGCCAGAGAGGTGCTGGGCTCTGGAACGCTCGTCGGGCTTCTGGCGGTCCTAGCTGGCCTGGACGCCTAGACGTGACTGAAGGTTCTTGATTCGGCGTTTCTGCCGCGCCGATCCGGCTCGTTTAGCAAGCCCGCGAGCCGTGTCAAGCGCCTGCACAGCTTCTGGCGTGTGGCCTGCCGCGACGAGGGAATGCGCGAGATCCACGTTGAGCTGGGCCCCGGCGCGTAGGTGGTTGGGATCCATGCCGCTCAGGGCGAAGTGCAGGTCGGCGATAGCTTCTTCGTCGCCGAGGCGGGCGAGTGCTGCTCCGCGCCAGCGGGCGAGGCTGTATTCGTCGAGCATGATGTAAGGCGCGTCCGGGTCGCGCGTGTCGCCCGACAGTAGGGCTACGGCCCGGTCGAAATGTTCCATGCTCGCGGTCGTCTCGCCAACAATTGCGGCGACCTCGCCCGCAACCCCGTGGAGCCAGGACCGCACTGGACCGGATAGCGCCGTGGCGCCGACGGTGATTGCGTGCTCCGCAATGCGCAGCGCGTACTGGGGCTGATCCGTATCTACGAGGACGTAGGCCTGTTGCGCGGTGGCGTGCGCGAGATCCGCCCTGGCCGAACTCTCGCGACCAGCGTCCTTCGCCGCCTCATGCAAGCGCCAGGCTTCCTTGATGTTCCCGCTGTCCAGATACACCCAGCCGGCCAACGACGCGGTATCGCTGTAGACGCTCGCCAGTACCTCGCGCATCGACGGTTCCAGGCTGTATGCGCGCAGCGACCACAGGACGTCCAAGTGCTCCTTGAGCGCTTGGCTCGTCGCCACGCTGGACTGTCCGCGGTCACCTAGGCGGATATCCTCCGTCCGGGCCGCCATGGTCGTGATGGTCGTCTGGTCGACGGACGACGCGCGCTGGAGCCAGCCCATGATGTCGTCATCGGCTGTGTCCGGTCGCGCCTTCGGTCCGCGTGGGCTCGGGTAGAAGCCCAACTCGGCGTCGGTCGTCACGTCGAGCACCGCACGGAAGGCGGCCCGGTAAGTCTTGCTGGGCCAGTTGACGATCCCGCGTTCGTACCGGGATATCGCGTCTGCGTCGAGGGCGGCGCGACGACCGGTCGTCCTCCAGAGGTGCAGGTTCACCAGCTCGGCAAGTTCGGCGCGGCTCATGGGCCGCGCCGGATCGGCGAGGGAAGGCTTCTCGGTGCGGAGCCGCCGAAGACGCTCGTTGGGGGTCGCCACCGCTGCCCCACCCCCTCCCAAGCATCCCGTGTGGTGATCGGCTCCTGCCCGACCCAGGTCTCCAGTCTGCCGCCCAGTCTGCCCCTCCCACGGTGCGCCGCGCCAGCAACAGTGGTCCTTGGCTACACGGCACCCCTCAGCCGGGGCAAGAAAGGACGGTGATCACGTTGAACTCGTTCGACACGAACACCAGCACAGACGCCGGAGCAACGATCGGTCACGCGCTCGCCGTGGCCGCGCGTCTGATGGCGGACATCGGCATGGGTCGGATCGAGCTGGTCACCTTCACCAGTGACCGCATCTGCCTGCATCCTGCGGACCTCGCCGAGGGCGAGCAGATCGCTCGGGCCGTCGGGTGCGACTTCCCTCTGGATCATCGGATGTTCGTCCCCGGACACACGTTGTGGACCGGAATCGTCGACGGGCTCGAAGTCCAGATCCGATCCGTGCTTCGCCAGCCCGTAGGACTCCTCCAGTGAGGGCACCGGAAATGAGCCGCTTGCCGCACGTTCAAGAGCGCCCAGGACACCCGTCAGTGAGAAGTGGAACAGTGACATCACGCCCCACCAGCACCCACACCACAGTTCGCCGTCTCGTCGCCCTCGACATCGACGGGACGCTCCTCGACGTCGACGGGAAGGTGCCATCCGGAACCGTGGGGGCTCTGGACCTGGTCCGCGCCGCAGGACACAAGGTGGTGCTCTCCTCGGGGCGATCGTTGCCCGGGCTCATCCCGATCGCGGTGCGGCTGGGGCTCACCGATGGGTGGGCGGTCGGTTCCAACGGCGCTGTGACCGTACGGCTGGACCCGGCCGCGCCGTCGGGGTATGACGTCGTTGCCGCCCGCACGTTCGACCCCGGGCCGGTGATCCGCCGCGCCATGGACCTGGTTCCGGCGGTGCGGGTCGCGGTGGAAGAGGTCGGCTGGGGCTGGCGTACGGGCACGCCGTTCGAGCCGGGGGAACTCAACGGGCAGCAGAAGCTCGCTCTGCTGGACGACCTGACGGCACAGCCTGCTACCCGGATCGTGCTCGCCGGACCGGGCATCCGCCGATACACCGACGCGCTGGCCGCGACCGGTGTCACGGTCGCGCCGATGGGCGCCGACTGGGCCGACATAACGGCGCTGGACGTGAACAAAGCGGTCGCACTCGACGACATACGCAAGCATCTGCGTATCCCCGCCGACTGCACTGTTGCGGTCGGGGACGGCATCAACGATTTGACCATGCTGGAGTGGGCCGGGCGCTCGGTCGCGATGGGGCACGCGCCCGCGATCGTCCGCAGCGCCGCCGACGAGACGACCGGCACCATCGCGGATAGCGGGGTGCTGCCGGTGCTGCGCTCGCTCGTCCCGGACGTGGACAGCTCGTTGCCACCGGTGGCCGCGCAGATCGCTACTGCCGAGGCCAGTGCACCGGGCCCCGTGGTCCTGCGGGTGTGGCACGGCACGGGACCCGACCTGTCCCGTTGCGAGGCATGGACGCTCCAAGCCGGTCAATGGGTCAGGCACGCTCCAATCCCATCCGGCGTAGGTATCACCATGCGCGCGATCGAGACCGCAGCACTGGAGGCGGGCTTGCCGTTCCCGCGTGGGGACGAGGGCCGCCGACGCGCCCAGTGGCGCAGCGTCAATGGGAACGGCCCGGCGGGCTTCGAACTGCCCCTGAGCGATCTGTAGAGACCTGACCCCTCGATCTTGCGGCCGATTCTGCCCCGACCTGGCCGCGAGCCGCCCCCAGACGGCGGACCCCAGGCTGAGGCTCCCGACCTCCCGGGAGCCTCAGCCGCCCTGAGAACACTCCGCACACCCGAAGGGGAGCCACCATGGCCTGCCGTGCAACTCCGCGAAGTTCCCGACCAGGGGAGAACTGTGAGCGAGATCGCGAACATGACTGAGCACTCTCTGCGAGCCCGCGGCTGGGGCGGCGCACAGACAGCCGCTGTCGTCGTTCGTCCCGGGCATCGTTTGTCGGGCAGGGTCCGAGTGGATGGCTCGAAGAACGCGGCACTCCCGCTGCTCGCCTGTGCTGCGGTCACCGAAGGGCCGGTGCAGGTGTCGAACATCCCGTCGAGCGCGGATGTGAGCGTGATGCTCACGCTCCTGGAGCACGCTGGCTTTCGAGTTGACCGTGCACCGGACGATCAGCAGTCCGTGACCGTGCGCCTGGCGTCAGAGCGCCGTCTTGGAGGGCTGGATCTCGCTGGGACCATCCGGGCGTCGTACTACCTGGTGCCCGCGCTCCTGGCGGCCCATGGTCGTGCCGACTTGCCCTGGCCTGGTGGCTGCCGGATCGGGGATCGCGGCATGGACCTGCACTTCGACGTCTACGCCGCATTCGGTGACACGGTCGAGCTTGACGCCAGCGGCTACCACGTAACGGCGCGGGAGACCCCGGACCAGGTGACGATAGATCTCCCGTTCCGTTCCCGGGGCGCGAGCGTCGTGGCCGTGCTCCGCGCCGTCGTGGGACGTGTGCGGCTGGAACTGGGCAACCCGAATCTCTCCCCGGAGTTCACAGGCACCCTCGATGGTCTGCGCTCCGCCGGCTGGCACATCGATCTACTCGCTTCCCGCCTCCGGATGGCCCCGCCGCACGAGACCAATGCCCATCCGGTGTCGTGGCTGGTCCCCGGAGACAAGATCGAGGCAGGCACGCTGGCGTGCGCGATCGCGGCCACGGGCGGCAGCGGGCGCGTCGAGGGAGTCACGGGTCGTGACATCCAGTACGTCGGGCTGCTCCTCAACGGCGTCGGCGTTCATGTCGACGTCGAGAACGACGCGCTCGCCGTTCTCGACGGTGGTGAGCGGGGCGGCCACGGTCTGCGAGTGAGCGCGTCCCTGGACCCGGAGGGCTTGGACGCCGACTTCGAACCGGCGCTGATGGCCCTGGCGCTTGGGTTGCCCGGCATGCATGAGTTCGGCGATTCGATCAACCCCGGGCGGCACGGAAACCTGTTGGCGCAACTCGCTCACCTGGGTGCGGACATTGAGCCGCTGACCGCGACGACAGCCCGCTTGACCGGACCGCAGCATCTGGTGGGAGGAACTGCGGAGGCCACGGACATCCGGACGGGTTCGGCCCTGCTGGTCGCGGCCTTGGCCGCCCACGGCGAGACGACGGTGACCGGGCTGGCGCAGCTTCGGCGTGGCCACGCCGACCTGCCCGGCAAGCTCCGTGCGCTGGGCGCAGACCTCCAGGAGCTCCTATGAGCGAACGCGTCCTGGAGCGGATCGTGGCGACGACCGACGTGCACTCTCAGCTCGGCGGGGTCGGGCCGTTGCTCGCTGGGCTGCACCGTGCACGGCGCAACGCTCTGGTCGTGGACTGCGGGGACTTCTTCGAGGGGACCGGCTACTACCGTCTCGGCCAGGGCCGGATCGAGACGGAGATCCTGGTCTCGCTCTACGACGTCTTCGTCCCGGGCAACCACGGCTGGCGTCACCATCTGCAGCCTGGCCTGCGCGAGATGACCGTGTGCGCCAACGTCGTCGAGGGGTCGAGCGGCGAGACACTGTTCCGCGGCCTGCACCGGACGACAATCGGCGGACAGCGGGTAGCGGTGACCGCCGTCATCGGCGTGCAGGCGTTCACGGCGATCCCTGTGAGCGAACGCTCTGGGCACCGCGTCATCGACCCTGCCGTCGCGCTCACGGACGTGTGGCAGAAGCACCGTCATGAGGTCGACGCGTGGGTGCTGCTGTCGCACTCCGGCTTCGAGCAAGACCTCCGCCTCGCCGAAGCTTGCCCGTTCCTCGACGTCATCTTCGCAGGCCACTGCCACAGCGAACGTCACGGACCCGAGCGGGTCGGCTCAACCGTCGTCGTCAAGGGGGCTGAACTCGCGTCCGGGTTCTCGACCGCTGCACCAGCCGGGAGCGGTTGGGACGCGCGTACCGCTCGGTTCGAACCCACCGACACGGTTCCGGCAGCGTTGGAGTCTTTCGGCCGCCAGATCGAATTACTCCGCGACCAGTTGACGACACGTATCGGCCCGCTCGATCACCGCTGGAGAGGCCGCGCCCTTGACCGCATGGCCGTGCTCGAACAGGTCGCCAGATGGCTTCCAAGGAGCGCGCCGTCTGCCGTGGCGATCCTCAACGAGTCCGCGCTGCGACAGGTTCATCTCGGGCAGGCACTGACCGCCGACAACCTGTTGGCCATCGAGCCGTTCGGCAATCGCATCGTGCATGCCCGAGTCGAGCCCGAGGTAGATCTCTCAGCGCTGCTCGCTGAGTTCGCGGAGAGGGCCGGTCCCTTGGTCGTCGAACCCGACCGGGCCGGCGGTCGGGTGAGCACCGTCCTGACCACGGACTACCTCGCCGAGACGCTTCCCCTTGAAGGTCCGCCCACGACAGTTCTCGAACTCAGCCAGGCCGTCCGTCATGTCCTCTGCCAGGAGGTAACGCCATGATCCTTACCGGTCCCGAGATCACCGCATCAGTGCGCGACGGGCGGTTGCGGGTCACGCCGTTCGAGCCCGCGCAGGTCAACCCGAACAGCTACAACGTGCGCCTCGGCCCAACCCTGATGACGTACGTGGACCCGGTGATCGATGCGCATCGGCCGAACCCGACGTCCACCATCGAGATGGGTCCGAAGGGGTACGTTCTGCAGCCGAACGAGCTGTACCTCGGGCACACGCTGGAGGAGGTCGGCTCGGATGTGTTCGTGCCGCTGCTGTTCGGACGGTCCTCCGTCGGGCGGCTCGGTCTTTTCGTGGAGATCACCGCTCCGATCGGCGACATCGGCTTCCACGGCCAGTGGACCCTCATGCTCGCCCCCACGCGCCCCCTGCGCGTCTACGCCGGGATGAAGATCGGACAGATCATGTTCTTCGTCGCCGCCGGCCCGCTCGAGTTGTACGCGGGCAAGTACCAGGCAGCGCAGGGACCGCAGGCCTCACGCTACTGGCACGACATCCCCCACTCGGCGGCCTCATGATCCTGACCGGCCCCGCCATCGCCACAGCCATAGCAGCCGGGGACATCACCATCGATCCGTTCGACCCGGACCGGCTGTCCGCGAACGCGTACGACTGGCGACTCGGATCCACCCTTCGGGTCTGCACGACGGACCTGGACGCCGCCATACCAACGCCGTTCACCGAGGTCACTATCCCCGAGTCGGGGTACGTCCTGGAGCCCGGGGTCCTGTACCTCGGGGTGACCCTGGAGCGGACGGCATCTGACAGGTACGCCCAGATGCTCAACGGCGACCGTGTCACCGGTTGCCTCGGTATCTGGGTCCATGTCTCCGCGCCCCTGGGCCATGTCGGGCACGCGATCCGCTGGACGCTGGAGATCCGCGCCGTCAGACCCGTTCGTGTCTACCCCGGGATGACGTTCGGCAAGTTGATCTTCCTGCGCACCTATGGGCCAACGGCCAGCTACCAGCAGCTCGGCCGCAAGTACACCTCCACCGACGGCATCGACATCTCCCGGCTCCACGAAGAGTTCCAGGAGGGCACCTCATGACCGCTCGTGTGGCGACCTTCCTCGACCTACCCGCCGCGAGCCCCGGCGGCAGCGTGGAACTGTTCCGCGACCTGTACACCGGTACCGAGCCGCTCATCCCTGCACGAGCATTCATGCTCGACGCCGTCCACAACGGGCCCTCAGCCGTGCCGGGTCTGGACCTGCTCGCGGTCGACGGCAAGTGCATCGACGAGCCCGGCTTCACGCAGTACGTCACGGCACTGCACCGCGCCCTGGCCGATGTGCTCGACCCCGAGGATGTCGACGTCCTCCACCTGCAACACCTCACCTTCGGTGCCACTCCGGCGCTCCTGCGAACGCTCCCGGACCATCCGACGATTGCCCTGGTCCACGGGACCGACTTGCTCTTCGCCGAGACCCACCCCGACCAACTGCGAGTCCTACGCGACACGGTCCGTCGCGCGGACGCGATCGTCGTACCCACCTCCGCGATGGCAGACCGCCTCCGCACGCTCGCCCCCGACGCCGCCCGGGTCGTGAAGATCCCCTGGGGCATCCCCGACCACCTCCTCGCCGGACCGCCTCCACGACGCTCGTCCCCGGAGGGCAGGCAACGACTCCTGTACGCGGGCAGGCTGACGCCCGAGAAGGGCGCCGACCGCCTCACCCAAGCCCTCGGAGTGGCCACGAACTTCACGCTCAGCATCGCCGCGCCGCCCCACGAGTTCCGGGCGCTCCGGCCTGCCCTGCACCGGGCCGGGCTCGACGTTCACTACCTCGGGTGGCTTCCTCGGCCTGAACTGTGGAAGGCATTTGCGGACCATGACGCGCTGCTCATGCCCTCCACCACCCTGGAGGCCATGGGCCTGGTCGCCCTCGAAGCGCAAGCCTGCGGACTTCCCGTGCTCTACCAACCCGTGCCTGGACTCGACGAGACGCTCGGCGAGGCCGCCCTGCCCACCGGCTTCACCGACCCGAACCACGTCGCGGCCAACCTGCGTCACCTCGCGGTGTCCGGCCTGGCCGACGACCTCCGAGCTGCCGCCCGCGCCAACGCCGCTCGATTCCCCTTGTCCGCTGCCGCCGCCTCGTTGAGTCACCTCGGCGACAGCCTCTCCTGACCACAGACAGATCCAGCTATGCCGTCCTTACCGCCCCTACGCTGACCAGGACGGCCTATCCCACGAAGCAGAGGAACCGATGCCCTCCACCACCGAACACCTCCACGGCCTGGTGACCGCAGGAGTCAACGACGGCGTCTACCCCGGTGCAGTGTGGGCCGTCGGCAACGCGGACGGCGTGATCGACCGCGGCACCACCGGCCTCCTGGACCCGACACGTTCCGACGAGCCCATGACGCCGGACACCGTGTTCGACGTCGCGAGCCTCACCAAGATCCTCGCCGTCTGGAGCACCATCGGGACCCTCTGGCAGGACAACCACCTGGACCTCGACGAGCCTCTCGGCCAGTTCTGGCCTGACGTCGCCGGATACCCGCTCGGCCAGGTGAATGCCCACCAGCTCCTCACCCACACCGCTGGGCTACCGCTGCGCGCCCAACTCAAGAACCTCTACGGCACCAACCATGACGCCATCCGAAGCGGTGTCCTGCACGAGGCGTTGCACCGCCCACCGAGCCAGGCCGTGGAGTACACCGACCGTGCCGCACTCATCCTCGGCTACCTCGCCGAGTACCTCAGCGGCGAGCCGCTGGACCATCTCGCCACCGACCGTGTCTGGAGCCCGCTCGGCATGCGGGAGACCCGCTATGGACCTCTGCCGACGGCAACGGTCGCGCGCTGCGCCCCAACCGAACTCGACGAGGAGACCGGCACACACCTCAAGGGCATCGCTCACGACTTCTCCGCCCGCCTCCTCGGCGGCGTGTGCGGCATCGCCGGAGCGTTCTCCACCCTCGACGACCTCACCGTGCTGCTGCGCTACCTGCTGGATCCCGGCACCGCCGCGACGCCTCCGGGCTTCGGCCCCGACTGGACGCGCGAGTCCCTCAACGTCCACACCGGCAGCCTGGAACCGGCACGGGGCCTGTTCTGGCACCCAGCTCCCGGCACCGACCCCGCTGACCAGAGTTGGACACACTACGGCTTCACCGGCACCGCCATGTGGCTGAACCCGAAGCAGGACCGGTGGGCCGTACTGCTGACCAACAAGCTCTACTACACCCGGGACCGCGAACCCCTCGCCACCCTCCGCGACCAATTTCGCGAGACCGTCTTCGGCTGATCCGGCAGGGCGTTGGATCGCATATGGTCACCGTGCTACGTGCCCGGACCACTCACTGCCCGATTATCACCGTCGCGGCGACTCTCGTCTCGGCGATTGCCAACGCTCCTACTCCGGTTCATGAGCCGACGGGCGTCGTCGCGTTGAGTGAGAGTGTTGGGCGTGTTGCCCAACTAGCTGTCTGCGGCGGACGCAACAGGCGGCGGCGGCAACGACGGTGTTCTGCCATCCGCGTTCGCCGGAGACGGGGGTCGGCGGTCGCGGAAGTCCTTGTTTCGGCGAGGGCATGCGCGGTCCTCGATACGTTCAGCGCGTCGTTCGAAGGCTTGCGGACAGCGCCGAGACTTTGCTCAAGACGCGTGGGATGAGGCCGGCGATCCAGCTCGACGCCCGAGCCATAGAGCGAGTGGCGCCGTGCTCGACTTGCTGCCGGAGTGCAGCGGCGATGCCAGCATCCTCGACACGCCAGCCAGGCGACTCTCCCAGCTTCCTCGCTGCGCCACGCATCCTCGACCCACTCGCCACGGCGACTATCACGACCTGGCGGCACGGGTACGCGCCTATGTCCGAATGACTGCTGGGTGTGTTGCGCGGGCTCGCTCGGCCGGATGAACCCGTCTCAGAGTTAGCAACACGCCCGGAGCGGGCATCGGAGTCACCCGAGTGACATCACCCGGGTGAAACGAGCGACTTGGCGCTCCTTCGTGGCATCGCGATGTCCACAATATCCCTATCGCTCGGCCGGGAGGGACTTCGTCGATGTCGACGAGCCCACGGGTACACGTTGTGAGCAAGTGACTTTCGTCAGGAAAGAAGCGGCCTCAACAGCCATTCAGAAGGGTTCACGTGCAGATCTTTGTCGACACACCACCGCCGCCGGAACGAATGGCCATTCATCTAATATCCGACAATTGGGATGACTACGGCTTCAAGACGACATTTGAAGTGAGACTACACCTGGCCAACTTAACAAGAATCGATCTGGGCGACGTAAAAATTGGCTTTTATGGCCAAGAATCTGGTGAGCGAACACGGTCGAACCTCGAGGCCCTAGAAGATGAGCTAGGGCGCGACTACGTATCCCTGGGCCAGAGCATTTCCTACTACGAGGCACTGGCGCGGCTACCTGCAACAGTTCGTTCCGAATATCTACGAACAATGCGAGACGCAACACATGATATTGAAGCTCGCGCCCACTTTAGTTCTCAGGAAGTGTGGGTGACATCAATCTTGCGCTTCGACTCCGCCTCCTTAGCCCTAGAGCACGCTGCGCTCGTCCTGGAGGACGCTCCATTTCACGGAGCTCCGCGCGACTTCATGGTTCGAATTAGAGCGCAAGGAGATCCCGCAATCGATCTCCGCTTTTCCTTCGCTCCTGCGAACGGAATTCAGAGCAGGATCGCAGCAATTATCGGCTACAACGGGACCGGGAAGACCACCAGCTTGGCAAGGCTCGCACTGATTGCTCACTCGGACCAGAAGACCAGAGCAGCGCGTCGCTTCCGTTCAGAATACGGCCAGTTCGTCGGCCAAGCACCAAAATTCGCCGCTGTGATCATGGTCTCCTATAGCGCATTCGACACATTCGAGCTCCCACAAAACCAGTCAAAGAGACTCGGTGGGATAAGCGGGAGTCGAAAGACGGAGGTTTTTGGGTACTCGTATTGCGGGCTACGCGACATTAGTTCTGCAGGTGTCGAACAATTGAAAAAGCCGGGAGTCCTCGCCGACGAAGCAACGAGAGCGCTGAGCAGAGCATTGAAACTGAACCGCCGGCTCACGTTACGCGCGCTCGCAACCCTCCGAAGAGAGCCATCGTTTGCGCAGATACTTCCGGATGACACGAGCAGCCAATGGGTCGTGGAGAGTTTTCCCAGCATGAGTTCGGGCCACAAAATCGTCATCTGCGCGATCTTTCATCTATGCGCATACCTAAAGCCGGAGTCGCTGGTCCTGTTTGATGAACCAGAGTCGCACCTTCACCCTTCCTTGCTGGCGGCGCTGATGAACGCAATGGAAGAACTCCTGAACGAAACAGGCTCACAAGCGGTGGTCGCAACGCACTCACCGGTCGTCCTGCAGGAACTCCCTGCCCACGCTGTCCAAGTTCTGACGAACCAGTCCGGAGACCGCGTCGTGCGCGGACCGGGGATAGAGACGTTCGGGGAAAATATTGGAGCGATCGTCCGTGACGTATTTCATCTTAGTGCTGATGCCACCGACTACCACGCAAAACTTGATCGGCTTTTGGTCGGCCATACCGCCGCCGAAGTTGAGGGCCTGTTTCCGCTCGGGCTTGGCGTTGAGGCTTGGGCGTACGTAAACGGTCGGTGGCGGGAGGGCGGCTCATGATCTTCGTCGATCAGCCAGACATCGACGCAAACGATTTGTTAGACAGAGCTGCCAGGCTGAGGACCCGCGGTGCGCAGGCGCAATCGATTCCCGAGTACCTCCGTGAGACGGTGTCTGCGGAGTATCCACACTACAGCGCGAGTTTTAGGCCGCGTTCGGATCAGCCGCTTCTTTCACTGAGCGAGGCAGAGTCCGACACTATGCGTGACGCGTATGAGCGCTTTCAGCGACGCTCTGCCCACCGACGTGATCGGGCGCGGATCCACGAGACCGTCGAGCCTACTGGGAGCAAATGCCCGTACTGCGGAATCAGTGAGGCAACGCAATTCGACCACTTCGCTCCAAAGAAGGGCAAGTGCCCGTTTCCTCAATTCGCAATTCTGCCAACCAACCTTGTGTATTGTTGCGGCCACTGCAATCAGCTTAAGGCGTCGGCGTCCCACATCTCATTGGCGCACCTGCCGTTCCTGCATCCCTACTTCGACCGCGAGATGATGGCGGGCGTGGAACTCGTGGTTGACCTGGATGTCGTGAGTGGCAATCCGACACTGGACGTTCAGATCCGGTTCGGCACGCACGTACCACCAAATATCGCCGCGATTGTCGAATCGCACTATGAGCGGCTCGGCCTCCTGCTCAGGCTGAGGAGGGCCTGCGTCGGAGAACTCGGATCCTCTGTCTACGTGGCCCGGGCAAGCCGACTCTCTATTGACATGGCACTCGACCGGCACTCGAGCATCGCCGCAGCAAAACTGAAAACCTACGGCCCTTGGTACTGGGACGCATGCCTTCAAGCTGCCCTCGGCACAGATGAGTCGTTCTGGCGCCAAGTTCTCACAGGCTGAGTTGTCATGGAGGTCTTGGCGCGGTCGCCAAAGTCGGCGCACGCAACTCACCCGAGGTCAGGACCAGTGGAGCGTTCCAGTATGGTCCGCCGATTGGGCGCGTGGTCAGTGCTTGCCACGTCTTGGACCATATTGCGGATGCGTCGTGCGTCGTCGCGTTGGGTGAGCGTGGTGGGCGGTTCGCCGAATGGGTCGTCCGTCGTGATCGCGTAGCGGTCGCGGTAGGCGGCCAGGGCGGCGACGGTGTTCTGCCATGCGCGCTCGGCGGGGCCGTGGGGGCGTGGTGGTAGGTGTCGGGTCCAGGGTTGGCGGTCGCGGAGGGCTTGCCCGGCGAGGGTTCGGGCGCGGTCCTCGATGAGTTCGGCGCGGCGGTCGAGGGCTTCGCGGACGTCGTCGGGGAACTGTCCTTGGGCTTGTGGGATGAGGCCAGCGATCCGGTTCCGCACGGTGGATGTGCGCGTTGCAGTGTGGGTGAGGCGGTGGTGCAGGACGGCGGCGATGTCGTCGGCGTCGTGCAGGCTGCGGGCGGCGGCGAGCCGGGGTAGCAGGCGGGTCACGTCGTGGCCGTCGGCTTCGGCTCGGCGCAGTTCGGCGCATAGCGGCCCGAACGCGTCGGACTCCACGACCTGGGCGATATCGCGTCGGGTGAAGCCTTCCCCGGCCAGGGTGTGCGCGACCAGTTGGGTCCAGTGTGGGCGTTGGGCGTGGCTGGCGATGGTGTCGTACTCGGCGGCGAGCTGTGCGATCGATCCCCAGCGGTGTTCCTCGTCCTGACGGGACTGGTGTGCGGAGGGTTCGGCGCCGACCCGGTGCAGGATCCCCGCCAGCATGGCGCGCGCGGCGGTCAGCTCGGGCATGTCCGGGTCGATCGCCGCTCCGATGGCGTGTTCGTGGTTGTGGTCGCGGTCGGGCTGGTCGACCGGGACGAACACGGTGTTCGTCGTGCGGCCTCGGGTGAGGGCGACGTACAGGTTCTCGCGGCTCATCGTCGGGCTGGCGACGGTGTGGGCGGTGTCGACGGTCAGTCCCTGGGCGCGGTGTGCGGTGATCGCGTACCCGAGGTCGACGTGCTCGGTCACGTAGGCGGCGGGCAGGCGGACGATCCCCCAGGACGGCGCGCCGTCGCGGTCGGGGCGCGGGTTGGTGTGTGGTTCGAGGTCGACGCGTTGCACGGTGACCGAGCCGTCCCGGTGAACGTGGAGGATCCTCCAGCGGTCGCCGTTGCGGACCCACCCCTCGCGCCCGTAGCGGAGGTGGCGGTCGTTGTCCCGGGTGATGACCAGGTCCCCGGCTGACGCCCGGGTCTGTCCGGCGAGGTGGACGTGTCGGCCGTCGGAGACGTGTCCGGCCAGGACGCGTTCGGCGCGGGCGCGGCGGTTGAGGTCGTTCATCGTCGCGTTGTCGGGCACGACCAGGACCGACGAGCGTCCGGCCCGGGTGTCGGCCTTCCATGCGGTGTAGGCGGCGTCGGTCATGTCGTCGGTAGTCCCGGCCTGGATGCGCCCGTGGTCGGTGTAGAGGTTCAGGACGTCGGGGTCGCCGTCGCGCAGGCGCAGGGTGGCGTGCTTCTCCCAGTCGGCGTGGAAGCGGTGGACGTCGGTCAGGGTGGGGACGTCTTCGGTGGTGCGGGCGCGTTCGGAGACCAGGAGGTTCAGGGCGCCGCCGGTCTCGACGGCGGGGAGCTGGGCGGGGTCGCCGACCAGGAGCACCTTCGCGCCGGCCTCGGCCGCGAGCCTCGTGATCCGGTCCAGGGTGTGAGTCCCGGCCAGGGATGCCTCGTCCACGATCACCAGTTGCCCCGCCTCGAACTCGGCGCGGCCGTGGCGGTGGCGGGTGAGCCACATGGCAGTGTTCTCGCACTCGATCCCCAGCTCCGTGCCCAGGACGTCGGCCGCCGCTGCGGACGGCGCGAGGCCCACGACGGTGCCGGGGCCGTGCTGCTGCTCCCACATTGCCCGCAGCGCCCGCAGCGTCGTCGTCTTCCCGGTCCCGGCCGGTCCGACCAGCAGGTCCAGGCGCCGCCCCGAACCTGCGACGGCGATCACGGCTTCGGCCTGGGACGCGTCCAGCACGCCCTGCCGCACGCCTTCGGCGAGCACGGCCCGGAACTCATTTGTGTCTACGTGGGGTGCAGTGCGCTCGATCATCGCCGCCAGGAGGCGGGTCTCGGCGTTCAGGACGGCCTGCGAGGTGAAGACCTGGGAGTGCTTGGGGCGCAGTGTGGTGGTGCCGTCCGCCCGGAGCAGGAAGTCCGGGGTGGGGGCCAGTTCCGGCGGCGTCAGCAGGACCGAGGCGCCTTCGGCGGTGGCGACGATCCGGGCCACGGTCTCGACGCGGTCGTGGTGGGTAGTCAGGCGCCAGTGCTTGGTCTGGCGTTCGGCTTCGGCCCAGAGGTGCCAGTGCTTCCAGGTGGCCCGCTTGTCCCCGACCACGCGCAGCACGACAGCAGCCGCCTTCTCGATGACCTCGTTCGGGACGTCGTGGGCGGTGAACGACCGGCCCGGCTCGTCCACCGACCTGGCGATCAGGTCCCGCGCCCACTGGCCGGGGTCCTGTCCCAGGATGCGTGCGGCGCGGTCGCGCCACTGGGCGGACAGGTCGGCCAGGGACTCGATCGACTTGGGCGGGCGCGTGGCCAGATTCGCTTGCTCGCGCAGCCGGTTGATCGTGCCCCGCGACGGCATCCGCCCGTGCTTCTCCCGATACTCCGCGATCAACTTGTCAGTCGCGGGTTCGATGTCGGCCGACCGGGTCGAGAACTCTTCGATCAGCTCGTCACTCACCCCGACGATCTCGAACCCGGGGTTGCGGTTCTTGCCCCGTGCGGGGCGTCGTTCCCACTGGACGCCGAGGCTGGCGGTCAACCGGTCGGCAAGGACCGCGTCGTAGTGCTCGCTGAACGCGACGTTCGCGTTGAACAGCGCCCGCGAGTCCAGGGTGCGCCATTTCCCGTCGGTCACCGCGCGGACCTTGTTCGCTATCACCAGGTGCGTGTGCAGCTGCGGGTCGTGGGCTCGGGAGTCCCAGTGGTCAAACGCCGTGGCGATCAGGCCGGTGACGTCGACCTGGGCGATCGACCCGTCTCCCGCATCGGTGCCGGTCCGGGTGGCGGCTACGTGGTCCTCGATGAACCGGAGGGTCTCGGTCACGGCGGCGCGGTGCGCTCCCAGGATCAGGGCCTGGGTGGTGCGGTCTGACAGGCCCCACAGGACCGAGACCGACTTCATCGGCGAGAAGGTCAGGTCGAACCCGCCTACCGCGTGGCGTTTCCCGGCCCACTGCTCGTCCTGGGTGATCTGGTCCACCGCGGCCTGCCGCTCGGTCGGGCTCAGGCCGGGGTCGAGGGTGGCGGTGCGCTTCTCGATCCGCTCGCCCAGCGGGACGATCTTCGGGTACGCGCGGCCCAAGGGTTCCGTGGTGACTGGGTCGCGGCCCGCGTCCAGGAGACGCTGGAGCTGCGTCGTGGTCACCCGGTCACCCGCCACCAGTGCGCCTCCGCCGCCGAGGTCGTCGATGCCGCGTCCGAGCCAGTACCCGGGCGGGGTGCCCGTCTCGGTGTAGTACGCGATCACCGGATCCATCCCGGGGCCCTCGCCCTCGGGGCTGGGAGTGTCGCGGTCGGCGTTGGCCACCGACCGGGTCAGGTAGTCGGTCCCTTCACCCACGCTCATCGCGTGCACCGTCACCGCCATGAGCGGCCACCACCTCGGACGCGATTCCGCGTGAGCGAGCCGCACGCCAACAGTGCCCGCACGTGCCAACGCCAACGGCGCCGTCGTTCCTCAACTGCCTGAGGTGTGCTGGATTGTGGGGAGGTGAGGGGAAGGGGGGAGGTGGTGGAGGGGGTGGGGTTGGGGAGGTGGGGGAAGGGGTGGGAGGGGATGAGGGGGGTGGAGGTGGGCGGGGTGGAGAGGGGGATGGTTGGGAAGGTTGGGAAGGTGTGGGTGGGGAAGGGCGGGTGGGATGAGTCGCGGGGGTGGGACCCCCGCCGCAGCGGGAGTACGACCCGCCCCGTGGTCGCAGGGCGCAGCGCCGAGACCGGCTGACGCAAGCCGATCGCGTTGCCGCCAACGACAACGGGGCTCGGACACCGAAGTGTCCGAGCCCCGTTCATCCGCCTACCCCGAGAGGAGTCAGGCCATCGTGTGCTTGGCACCGGCCGCCTCCTGTGCCGCGAGCCAGGCCATCACCTTCGAGCGCCGGTAGACCACCCGGCGCGGGCCGAGCCGGAACGAGTCCGGGCCCTTCCCGATGTATCGCCACCACCGCAGCGTGTTCTCGGGCACGCCCAGCAGGTCAGAGACCTCCCGGGTGCGCAGCAACGGATCAGACTCCACGACGACCACCCTCCTCGGTTTTCAGGTGCTTGGAGATTAATTTCATCATGATTCCGTGTGGTCGTCAACAAGAATAGCCGATACTGTTGGAGTGTGTCAGCAGACGAACGAGACATCCACATCGGCAAGAACCTCACCAGCCGGCGCGGCGTCCGCAGCCAGCAAGCCCTCGCCCGCGCCATGCGCAACCGAGGCTGGAAGTGGTCCCAGGCCACCGCCTCAGCCATCGAGAAAGGAGAACGACCACTCAAACTCGCCGAAGCGATCGACCTCGCTGACGAACTGAACGTCCGCCTCGAAGACCTCATCCAGGAACCCGAACAAGCCGCTGCGAGCCGTGAGGTCGGCTACCGGGCACGCCAGGTCGCGTTCCACGCCGCCAGTGCTATCAAAGTGCTCATCGGGTTCGAACGCGAACGACGAGGACTCCTGGCCGCCATCGAGGAAGCGGCGAAGGTCCCCGGCTGGGAACGCCCCCAAGCCGCAGCGCAAGCCCTCGATCAGCACACCCTCGACAAGCTGATCCACATGACCCGAGTGATCCTCGACAGCGAGCAGCTCACACCGCTCAACCTCGAATCCCTGACACCCGAGGAACTAGCCCGAGTCCTTACCCGAGGCGACCTGGACTCTACGGAAGGAGACGCCGATGGCATCGGTCACGAAGCGACCTAGTGGAAGGTGGCGAGCAGTCTTCACGTGTGAAGGCTGCGAGCGGCACAAGGGCGTTCCCAAGCAGCACACAACCCACCATGACCGGAAGAAGGACGGCGAGGACTGGATCGACGAGCAGAAGACAGCGCTTCGGACGGGTAAGTGGACGGACCCGAAGAACGCGCGAATGACGGTCGGCCAGTGGTGCGACCGCTGGCTCGAAGGCTACGCGGTCAAGAAGCCGTCTACGGTCAGGCAGGCGCGCACGCACGTCGCGAAGATCAAGGAAACCTTCGGCGGGCGCAAGCTGCGGAATTTGAAGCCCTCGGACGTGAAGGCGTGGACCGGCGCGCTGGCGGATGGCGGTGCCGAGGCGTCCTACGTTTATGCGCTTCACGCACGGCTCTCGCAGATCCTTACCGACGCGGTCTTGGACGGCATCCTGCCGGTCAATCCATGCTCGCGGCGCACTGCTCCGCCGTCCGGCAAGCAGCGGGCGTTCATCGCGACCACGGACCAGATGTGGGCGCTGCACGACGCGATGCCTGAGCACTTGCGGCCCGCGATCCTCCTGGGCGCGTTCGCCGGACTGCGGGTTGCCGAGGTATGCGGTCTTCGTGTCGCGGATGTTGACTTCCTGCGGGCGATCATCAATCAGGCCGTCCAGTACCCGGCTGAGGACTTGAAGACCGACGAGTCCAAGACGCCCATCCCGGTAGCGCGCGAACTCATCGAGGTGCTGTCGGCCTCGATGGTTGGGCGCCCAGCGTCAGCGTGGATGATCGCCGACGAAGCGGGGGAGCAGGTCGGCCCTTGGCAGATCCAGCGAGCGGTGCGCGCTGCTCGGTTGGCCGCGACGTACAAGGACGCCGAGGGGGAGGGAGTCAAGGGACTGCCGGACGAGTTCCGGTTCCACGACCTGAGGCACTACTACGCCTCGCTGCTCATCTCCGAGGGCTCGGACGTGAAGGTGGTCCAGGCACGCCTCCGGCACGCGAGTGCGAAGACGACACTCGACACCTACGCGCACCTGTGGCCGGACACAGAAGAGTCCACGCGAACTGCCACCGGGAAGGTGCTTGCGGCTCGCGTGGACTCTTCGTGGACTAAGGGGTCAAAGAAGGCCCCGAAAGCCCGGAATCTAGCCGATCAGGCTTAGATGTCGTAGTAGAGCTCGAACTCGTGCGGGTGCGGCCGCAGGCGGATCGGGTCGATCTCGTTCTCGCGCTTGTAGGCGATCCAGGTCTCGATCAGGTCCTCGGTGAACACGTCACCGGCGGTGAGGAACTCGTGGTCGGCCTCGAGCGCGTCGAGCACGCCCGGGAGCGAGGTCGGCACCTGCGCGATCTGCTCGTGCTCCTCCGGCGGCAGCTCGTACAGGTCCTTGTCGACCGGGGCCGGCGGCTCGATGCGGTTCTTGATGCCGTCGAGGCCGGCCATCAGCATCGCCGAGAACGCCAGGTACGGGTTCGACGACGGGTCGGGCGCGCGGAACTCGATGCGCTTCGCCTTCGGCGACGTACCCGTGATCGGGATACGGATCGAGGCGGAACGGTTACGGGCCGAGTAGACGAGGTTCACGGGAGCCTCGAAGCCGGGCACCAGGCGGTGGTACGAGTTCACCGACGGGTTGGTGAAGGCGAGCAGGGACGGCGCGTGCTTCAGGATGCCGCCGATGTACCAGCGGGCGATGTCGGACAGGCCGCCGTAGCCCTTCTCGTCGTAGAACAGCGGCTCGCCGTTCTTCCAGAGGGACTGGTGCGAGTGCATGCCCGAGCCGTTGTCGCCGAAGATCGGCTTCGGCATGAACGTGGCCGACTTGCCGGCGTCGAACGCGACGTTCTTGATGACGTACTTGAACTTCATCAGGTCGTCGGCGGCGTGCAGCAGGCTGTTGAACCGGTAGTTGATCTCCTGCTGGCCGGCGGTGCCCACCTCGTGGTGCGCGCGCTCGACGGAGAGACCGACCTGGCCGAGGGTCTTGACCATGTCGTCGCGCAGGTCCGCGAAGCGGTCGCTCGGCGAGGTGGGGAAGTAGCCGCCCTTGTAGCGGGTCTTGTACCCGAGGTTGCCACCCTCCTCCTCGCGGCCCGTGTTCCACGCGGCCTCGACGGAGTCGATGGAGTAGAAGCTCTCGTTCGCGGACGTCTTGAAGCGCACGTCGTCGAACACGTAGAACTCGGCCTCGGCACCGAAGAACACGGTGTCGGCGATGCCGGTGGACTTCAGGTAGGCCTCGGCCTTGGCCGCGATGTTGCGCGGGTCGCGGGCGTAGGGCTCGTTCGTGAACGGGTCCACGATCGAGAAGTTCACGATCAGCGTCTTGGCCTTGCGGAACGGGTCGATGAACGCCGTCGCAATGTCCGGCACGAGCTTCATGTCGGACTCGTGGATCGCCTGGAACCCGCGGATGGACGAGCCGTCGAACATGAGGCCCTCGCTGAAGGCGTCCTCGTCGAACTGCTCGACCGGGATGTTGAAGTGCTGAGTGACACCCGGCAGGTCGATGAACCGGACGTCGACGAACTCCACCCCCTCGTTGCGGGTGAAGGCGATCGCCTCCTCGGCGTTGTTGAACATCTGCGCTCCTTGCTCGCTCGATAAGTCCAGGGGAGTCCGTCGCACTGTGCCGAATGGGCTGGGCAGGGTTGCACGCGGATCGCCACGAACCTATGGGCCGGTGGTTTCTCTCGGGTTACTGATTGTTGCCGGATTGTTTCTCGCGCCTCTCGCCCGTGTAACCGGGGCGAGATGCGCTGGTGGTGGCTCCGACAGCCGACCCCAGCGTGCCAGAACTCACATGGCGTGGCCTGGCGGCGTCCGTCCATCGGACGGATGAAAGGCAGGCAAAAGGGCGCCTTCCGTGCGGAAGGCGCCCTCTGCCAGGGCCATCCGGCCGCTGCCGGACGGCGGTTGGCGGCCGGACGGCGGTCGTGGCCGGACGGCGGTCGTGGCCGGTCAGCGGCCGCGCATGCCCTTGCGGTCGGGGCGGGCGCGGTTCGGGTCGATGCCCTTCGGGATCGGGAGCTTCATGCCGCCGATGGCCTTGAGGCGCTTGCTGATCTCGGCCACCTCGGCCCGGGTCAGGGTCGACTTGAGCCTGGTGACGGCGCGTGCCACCTTCGTCAGCGGCACCTGCCCCTCGCCGTCGCCGCACTGGATCAGCGTGACCGGCACGTTGGACAGGATGCGGCTGACCTTCTTGCGCTCCTGGTCGAGCAGGCGCGTCACGCGGTGCGACGGGCCCTCGGAGACGAGCACCACACCGGCCCGGCCGACGCCCCGGAACACGAAGTCCTGGTTGCGCGCGTCGACGGCGACCGGCTCGTCCTCGAACGTCCAGCCACCGCGGACGGTGCCGAGCGCGGCACGGGCCGCACCGGGCTGGCCGGCGATCTGCGTGTAGGCGGCCTTCTCCGCGCTGCGCGACAGCACGAACATCGCAGCGAGCACGCCGAACGGCACACCGATCACCAGCGCGTAGACCCAGGGGCCCGCCAGGACGCCGATGAGCAGCGCGACCGCCACCACGCCGAGGAACGAGGCGAGCATCCACCAGGTGACGAGCGGGTTCTGCTTGCGGGTCATCTGGTAGACGTCCCACAGCTGGTGATACCAGCGGCGCTTCTTGGGCTTCTTCTGCTTGGTGACGGACGCGTCGTCGCGCGCTTCGCCTCCGGACGAGGTTCGGGCCATGGTCATCGATTCTAGTGCGCTGCGAGGGTTCGGCGTGCCGGGTCAGCGCGCCAGCAGGCTCGCCGCCTCCTGACGGGAGGTGGTGGGCTGCGCGAGGTGCGAGAGCGCCTCGGGGATCGCCCGGCCGTGCTTGGTCATCGCCTGGCCCCACAGCCGGCCCGCGCGGTACGAGGAACGCACCAGCGGCCCCGCCATGACGCCGAGGAAGCCGATCTCCTCCGCCGTCTCGGACAGCTCCACGAACTCCTCGGGCCGCACCCAGCGGTCCACCGGGTGGTGGCGCAGCGACGGGCGCAGGTACTGGGTGATCGTGATGATGTCGCAACCGGCGTCGTGCAGGTCCTGCAGCGCCTGCTTGACCTCGTCGACCGTCTCGCCCATGCCGAGGATCAGGTTCGACTTGGTGACCAGGCCGGCGTCGCGGGCCCGGGTGATGACCGAGAGCGACCGCTCGTAGGTGAACGCCGGCCGGATCTGCTTGAAGATCCGCGGCACGGTCTCGACGTTGTGCGCGAGCACCTCGGGGCGGGACTCGTTGACGGCGTCCAGCAGCTCGGGGATGGCGTTGAAGTCCGGGATCAGCAGCTCGACGCCGGTGCCGGGGTTGAGCGCGTGGATCTGGCGGACGGTCTCCGCGTAGAGCCAGGCGCCGCCGTCGGCCAGGTCGTCGCGGGCGACGCCCGTGACGGTCGAGTACTTCAGGCCCATGGTGCGGACGGACTCGGCGACGCGGCGCGGCTCGTCCTTGTCGAAGTCGGCGGGCTTGCCCGTGTCGATCTGGCAGAAGTCGCAGCGGCGCGTGCACTGGTCACCACCGATGAGGAAGGTGGCCTCGCGGTCCTCCCAGCACTCGAAGATGTTGGGACAGCCGGCCTCCTCGCACACCGTGTGCAGGCCCTCGCCCTTGACGAGCGATTTCATGTCGCGGTACTCGGGTCCCATCACGGCCCGGGTCTTGATCCACTCGGGCTTCTTCTCGATGGGCGTGGCCGAGTTGCGCGCTTCGATGCGCAACATGCGTCGGCCTTCAGGTGCGATGGTCACGCAGATCCCTCCCAGGTCAGCGGGTTCGCCCAGCCTAAGCCTCGGGCGCCCGCGCTTGCGCGGCCGTCCCGGCGGCGGCACGTGGCGTTCGTCACGCGGCTCGGCGCATGGTTCGTCGCGTTGTTGGTCAAGCGGTTGGTCAGGCTGTTGGTCAGGCTGTCGCGGCGACGGTTTCGGACGGCGTTCGGGCCGGTGTGCCGGACGGCGCGCCCTCCCGGGCGAGCAGCGGCGCGAGGCGCTCGATCAGGGCCGCCTCCAGCAGGGGCCGGACCTCGTCGACCGTGACCTGCCGGCCGAGCTCGGCGGTCAGCGACGTCACGTCGGCGTCCTCGGCGGGGATGCCGCACGGGACGATGTGGTCGAACGCGGCCAGGTCGGCGTCGCAGTTCAGGGCCAGGCCGTGCATGGTCACACCCTTGGCGACCCGCGCCCCGATGGCGCACACCTTGCGTTCGAGCCGCGGGTTCGGCACGTCGGGGGAGTCGGCGGCGACCCAGACGCCGGAGCGGCCCTCGACCCGCATGGTCTCGACGCCGACGGCGGCGCACACGTCCATCACCGCCTGCTCCAGCGTGCGGACGTACTCGACGACGTCGAACGGCTTGGCCAGCTTGACGATCGGGTAGGCCACGATCTGCCCCGGCCCGTGCCAGGTGATCTTGCCGCCGCGGTCGACCTTGATGACCACGGTGCCGTCGGTCGGGTACTCGTCGCGGTGCGTGCGAGCGCCCGCCGTGTAGACGGACGCGTGCTCGAGGAAGAAGACCGTGTCGGCCAGCTCCTCGGCACGGACGCCCTCGTGGGTGCGTCGCTGCAGGTCCCAGCCCTCGTGGTACTCGACGTGCCCGGTGAGGTGGCGGATGTCCATGCCCGCAAGCCTAAGCCTCCACCGCCGCCCACCCCGGACCCGCGCGCAACCCCCGGCCCGCCCGGCCCCGCCCCACACCTACTGGCTGAGATTCAGCAGGCTGAATACGACCGTCTCCGGCCCGGATGTGGTCGTCTTCCGCCTGCTGAATCTGGCTCAGCAGCGGGCGTGGGTCAGAGGGTTACCGGACCGTTGGGGCTGACGTCGTCGGGTGGGGGGTCGGGCGACGTTGGCCGGCGGCCCAGTGCCTGGAGCCTGGCGGCGACCACTGCCCCGATCCCTCCGGGCCGGTCGTTGTCGGCAGGCTTGAAGCGCAGCATCACGATCCTCCCGGTCGCCAGCAGTGCGTTCTGCCGCGGCGCGTCCCTGACCAGTGCCTCGGGGGTGGAGTGTGGGCCAACGCCGTCGATCTCCACGACGAGCCACCGGCCGTCGGGCAGGAGCCACGCGAAGTCGCACCGGGCGAGGAACTTGCCGTCCTTCCAGAACTCGGCCTGGCACCGGTCAGGTGGCACGGCGTTGTCGATGCAGGAGAGCCGGGCGGAGCTTTCGGCGGGGGACTCGTCGTGGCGGCTCGCGAGGTCGGTCCAGCCAAGGACTTGACTGGATCCCCTGCGCCACCGGAGCAGGTGCCTGACCGTGGCGAGTCCGTCGTGGCTGATCTGTCCCGTGTGCAGCGTGCTGCTGAGGGCGGCGACGCCTTCGTCCCTGGTCAGGCCAGGCAGCCCCTGGGCGAGGGCGTGCTCGATCTGTGCGATGCGCCATCCGCGGTATTGCTGCGTCCGGAAGTTTCCGTACTGCCGCACGATCACCCCGTCATGTCCCTTGCGGTGCACGCCCCGAGGAAACGAGACCTCCGGATCGATGTGGCGCGGGAGGCCGGACACGCCATGGAGGGCGAGCGCGGCAGCCCCGACCGCCCCCGATCCCGGGAAGACGAGCAGGCCTTTGACAGCGGCCCGGCGCCGGATGTGGTCGAAGTAGTCCTCCCGCCGTCTCGTGGCCGGTGGAGTGGGATCGGTGTCGATGAGGCGAGTTCCCTCCCGGCGCCAGACGCCGTGCTCGACGAGCCTGCCGATCCGGCGCCGGTCGACACCCGCCGCATAGCACTGCCGGACCGCGACGAGGCCCTCCTGGCGGGCGGCCAGGTCATGTATGGCCTGCGGGACGGTGTTCAGCCGGTGCATGTCCCGATCAGACCAGCGTTGCACCCGCACTCGGCCACCGCTGTGCGGCGGCTGTGCACAACAGAGCCAGATGTCGGGCTGTGGTCGCGCTCGCGGCGGCGACTTCCCGGGGAGAGGGGCTGCGGCCGCCGTCGGGCAATCGCGCGGGCGACGGCACAGGGCTGACGATGCGCCAAGCTGCCGTGCCGGCGGGGCACTCGGCGCTGACCGAGATTCAGCAGGCGGCAGGCGACCACCTCCGGCCCGAATGTGGTCGTCCAGCGCCTGCTGAACCTCAGTCAGCATGTGCCGGTCAGCGTGAACCGGTCAGCGTGAACCGGTCAGCATGAGCCGGATCAGTATGAGCCGGATCAGTATGGGCCAGTCAGCATGAGCCGGTCAGGATGGGGCCGGGGGCCGGGGGCCGGGGGCCGGGGGCCGGGGGCCGGGGGTGGGGCGGTGAGGGGCTCAGGAGGTAGGGAGGGGTTCCGCCGGGCAGCTTGTCAGGACGTCCTCCATGGCGTCGTGCTCGGCGGGCGTGACCCACAGCTCGTACGTGGCCTTCACCGCGATCTGGCGGGCGACGTACTCGCAGCGGAACGCCTGGTTCTCGGGCAGCCACTCGGCGGCATCCTTCGCGCCCTTGCCCATGTTGGCGGGGCCGTCGGAGGCGATGAGGTTCAGCGGGTCGTTCGCGAACTGGACGCGCTTGTCCTCGTCCCAGTCCGCCGCGCCGGTGGTCCAGGCGTTCATCAGGGCGATCACGTGGTCGATCTGCACGTCGCCGGAGTTCTCGCCGCGCTCGAAGTTGATGGTCTCGCCCGTGTACGGGTCGTCGAGCGTGCCGGACGCGACCTCGCACGTGTCGCCTTCGGTCAGCACGATGTCCTCGAGGTCGCGCTGGAGGATGTCGTTGCGGGTGTCGCAGCCGTTGTCGTCGGCGTCCTGCCAGGCACTGCCGAAGTCGGCCTCGCGGTCGTAGCCGTCCTCGGTGGCGGAGTCCTGCACCGTGAGCGTGTCCAGCGTCGCGAGGGCCGAGCCCTCGGCGCCCTCGGCGGGGGCGACGTCGTCCCCCAGGGACTTGACGATGAAGTTGCCGGCGAGCACGAGCGCCGCGACGGCGATCAGGACGAGCTGCAGGGTCTTACGGGTCTGGCTGGACTTCCTGGCTGTGGCGGACACGAGCCCCCTCATTCTGTCGGCCGGTTTTGTCCGGGCCGCAGATGGCCGGACAAGAGTAAAAACGTGCGAAACGTACGTCTTGCCCCAGTCTGCCAGAGTTGTGTTACGGGGCTTGAGCCGCTGACCAGTGATCTCGCGTTGCCGCGTCCCGCGGGGCACGATGGGGCCATGGCTCTTCGGATCGGGATTGTCGGCTACGGAGGTGCGGGCAGGCAAATTCACGCCCGCCTGGTGCGAGCAGCGGGAATGGCGGTAACAGCGGTCGTCGCGCGCGACTCGGGACGGCGGGTCCAGGCGGCCGGCGACTGGCCGGGTGCACGGCTGTTCAACGACCTCCCGTCGATGCTCGCCGAGACCGGTCTCTACGACCTGGTGGTCATCGCCAGCCCGTCGTCGCTGCACGCCGAGCACGCCAACGCCGTCTCCGTGGCGGGCAAGCCCTTCGTGCTGGACAAGCCCATAGCCACCACGGCGGCGGAGGCACGGCGGGTGGTGAGCGCGGCGTCGTCGTCGGGCACGCCGTTCACCGTGTTCCAGAACCGGCGCTGGGACCCGGAGCAGCTGACCCTCGCGGCCCTGCTGGAGCGGGGCGACCTCGGCAAGGTGCACACCTTCGAGCGGCACTGGGAGCGCTGGCGGCCCAAGCCGCAGCAGCGGTGGAAGGAGAACGACGTCCTCGGCGGCGGGCTCCTGCTCGACCTCGGCCCGCACCTCGTCGACTCGGCGACCCAGCTGTTCGGCCCGGTCGTCTCCGTGTACGCGGAGACGCGCGCGCTCTCGACCCCCACCGAGGACGACGTGTTCCTCGTGCTGCACCACGCGGCGCCGGGCAGCAAGCCGGGAGCGGTCCCGGGGCGGACCGCCGCGGCCGACGTCCTGTTCGGGGTCGAGCCGCCCGCCAAGGGCGTGGTCTCCCGGCTGTGGGCCGGTTCCCTCGTCGGCGCGCCCGGCCCGCGCACGCGCGTCCTCGGGGACGGCGGCGCATACCTCGTCAACTCCTTCGAGGGTGACGCCTCACCCTTCGACGTGCTCGACGGCGAACAGCCCGAGGGCACCCACGGCTGGCTCGTGCGCGGCCGGGAGCGAACGGCCGTGCCGCAGCCCCGCGGCGGGCACGCGGACTTCTACACCGCCGTCGCCGACTGGCTCGCGGGTGAGGCCGAGGTACCCGTGGACCCCGCCGACGCCGTCCGGACCGCGGAGGTCCTGGACGCGGCCCGGGTCTCGGCCAAGGAGGGGCGCCTCATCGACGTGTGAGTCGCCGGAGGCGCCCCGCCGGGCCCGGTCCAGGTTTGATCCATGCATTCGCGGCTTCACCCACAGGCTGTTTGATTCGGCAAATCCTGTGGATAAAGGGCGGGCTCCGAACGACGGGGTTCTCATGAACGGGTGCACTACATCGAATCCGCGGAACTGGTCCGCGTAGCCGTCCCCACCGAGGCCGCGGCACGGGACCTCCTGGTGCGCCGACTGGACACCCTCGCGACACTTGACCACCCACACCTCGTGCCGCTCATCGCGATCTCCCCGAACGGCCCGGACAACCTCGACGTCCGGCTGTCGCGGACGGGGGCGGTCGACCTGCCGACCGCCGTCGGCTCGCGGGGACCCCTGACCGCCGCCGAGGGGTCGGGGATCACTGTCGCGATCGCGCAGGCGCTCGCCGCGCTGCACAGCGTGGGCCTCGTCCACGGCGGCGTCCGGCCGACGGACGTGCTCCTGCGTACCGACGGCAGCGCGATGCTGCGGCCGCGTGTGACGCTCCCGGACCACAGCGACGACCCGGTCGACGTCACGTCTCTGGCCACGCTCGTGGAGTCGGTGCTGGGCTTCCCCGGCCCCAGCCTGAACTCCGCGGCCGACGAGGCGCTGCGGGCCGTGCTGGCCCGCGCCCGCGCGGAGGACCCGCGCGACCGGCCCGAGCCGGGCACGCTCGCGGCGCTCGCGCACGACGCCGTGCAGCCCGAGCCCGTCCGGCTCCCGCACGGTTCGGCGCTGGTCTCTGCGGCTCTCAGCGGCCCGGTCCCGATCGCGGGCCACGTGCCGCTCGGCGCCCACACGCCGTCGGCCTGGCGCTCCGCGGCCAAGACCCTCACCGGCTCGATCGCGGCGGTGGACGCCAGGTCCTGGGCGGCGACGGCGCGGCGTCGGGCGACGATGCCCGTCACGGGCCGCCCCGGCGGGACGACGCGGCCTGGCGAGACGGCCGCTCGGCCACGGGTCACCTCCGGCTCCGTGTTCGCGACGGCCATGATCGCGGCCGGGCTCGTAGCTGGGATCACGGTGGGGGTGACGGCCCTGCCCGAGGTGTTCGGCGGCGAGGAGCCGGCGGTCGCGGCGCCGTCGCCGGAGGCCTCGGCACAGGCCTGGGGCGGCATCAGCCCGATCGCCAACGCCAAGGACCCGGCCGGTGCGGCGGTCGAGCTCACCGAGCGCCGCCTCGCCCTGCTGGCGGGCGCCGTGTCCGACATCAGCACGGTCAACGTCGAGGGCTCGCCGGCCTACCTGGCCGACCAGCAGGTCCTCGACGAGCTCAAGCAGAACAAGGCACAGGTGGTCGGCGCGTCCGCCGAGGTGCAGTCGACAAAGCTCGTGACGGTGGGCCCCGGTGCCGCGTCGGACCTGCACAGCGCGACCACGACGTCGCGCAGCAGCACGTCCGAGACGGTGGCCACCGAAGGGGAGCAGCCCGCCGGGAAGGTGCTCATCGAGGCGGTGGTCCGGATCCAGTACACGATCACGGCGCACATGCAGGTGTCCGACAGCGGTGAGACGGCGGTACCCGCATCGCAGGAGTCGGCCGACCTGACGCTGGTGTGGACGCCGGGTGGCTGGCGGGTCAGCGAGGTGCGCTGACCCCGCTCAGCGCTCCACGACCCAGCGGGCGGCGTCCTCAGGGCTCGCGTGCGTCCAGGTGAAGCCCGTCCGGTTCAGCACGGCGGGCACTACCCGCTGGGAGGCCACGAGGTCGCCGGCGAACTGTCCGACGGCGATCCGTAGCGCGAACCGGGGCACCGCGAGGGCCGCCGGCCGGTGCAGGGCCTCCGCCAGCGCGCGGGTCAGGGCCCGGTTCGTGGTGGGCTCGGGGGCCACGGCGTTGACGGGGCCGCGGACGTCCGTGTCGATGACGTGCCGGATCGCCGCGACCTCGTCGGCCAGGGTGATCCAGCTCCACCACTGGCGGCCGCTGCCGAGCGGCCCGCCGACGCCGAGGCGCAGCAGCGGCAGCAGCTTGCCGAGCGCGCCGCCCGACGGCGCCAGCACCAAGCCGTTGCGCAGCCAGACGACGCGGGCCCCCGCCTCGGCGGCGGGCGCGGTGGCGTTCTCCCACGCCTTGACCAGGTCCGCAAGAAAGTCGTCCCCGCGCTCCGACGCCTCGGTGAGCACCTCGTCCCCGCGGTTCCCGTACGCCCCGATCGCTGAGCTGTTGACCAGCACGGGCGGGGTGTCGAGCCGGGCGATGGTGCGGGCGAGCAGGCTCGTGGTGGTGGTGCGCGAGCCGAGGAGGGTCTGCTTGTAGGCCCGGGTCCAGCGATGGTCGCCGATCCCGGCACCGGCCAGGTTCACGACGGCGTCCGCGCCCTCCAGGGTGGCCGCGTCCAGCTCGCCGGTCCGCGGGTCCCACTGCACGTCCCGGACACCGGCCTCGGCGGGGTCCTCGTGGGCCGCGCGGGCGCCGTCGGACGGCGCGGCGCCGCGGCGCACCAGGCGCCGCACGCCGTGGCCGCCGGCGACGAGGTCCGCGACCAGCGCGGAGCCGATGAGACCGTGCGAGCCGGCCACCACTACGTCCATGCGGCGAACCTACAGCGTGCCCGGCGCGGGTGCGGCCCGCCGGACGTGCCCGCCGGACGTGCCCGCCGGACGTGCCTGCAGGACGTGCCTGCAGGACGTGCCTGCAGGACCTGAGCGCCGGACCTGCGAGCCGGCATACGACAGTGGCCGGTCCCGAACCCGGAACCGGCCACAGCCAACTGCTCGACGCTAAGTGCTCGAAGCTCCGGTCGGCGCTAGCCGGCGGACCCGAGGGTCTCCGTCAGAGACCGACCTCCGACTCGAACGCGCCCTCCTCGACCCGGTTCTTGATGGCGGTGAGGAAGCGGGCGGCATCCGCGCCGTCGACCAGGCGGTGGTCGTAGGACAGGAAGATGTACGCCATCGAGCGCACCGCGATGCTCTCGTTGCCGTCGGCGTCGGTCACGACGACGGGGCGCTTCGTGATGGTGCCCGTGCCCAGGATGGCCGCGTGGCCGACCGGGACGATCGGCGTGTCCATGAGGGAGCCGCCCGAGCCCGTGTTCGTGATGTTGAACGTCGAGCCCGACAGCTCGTCGGGACCCACCTTGTTGCCCCGCGTGCGGGCACCCAGGTCCTGGATCTGCCGCGCGATGCCGGCCAGGTTCAGGTCGCCCGCGTTCTTGATGACCGGGACCACGAGGCCACGCTCGGTGTCGACGGCGATGCCGACGTTCTCCGAGGCGTGATAGGTGATCTCGCCCTTCTCGGTGTCGATGGTGGCGTTGATCTTCGGGTACGCCTTGAGCGCCTCGACGGCGGCCAGCGTGAAGAACGGCAGGAACGTCAGCTTGGCGCCCTCGCGCGCGGCGAACGACGCCTTGGCCTTGGCCCGCAGCTGCGCGACGCGGGTGACGTCGACCTCCATGACCGTGGTCAGCTGGGCCTGCGTCTGTACCGCCTCGAGCATCCGCTCGGCGACGATCTTGCGCAGGCGCGACATCTTCTCGGTGGTGCCACGCAGCGGCGACACCTCGAGCTTGGCCGGGGCCGACGGCGCGGTCGCCGCCGGGGCAGCCGTCGCCGCAGGTGCGGAGGGAGCCGGAGCGGCCTTGGCCTCGGCCGCGGCGAGCACGTCCTCCTTGCGGATCCGGCCGCCGACGCCGGTGCCCTTCACCTCGGCGACGTCGACGCCCTTCTCCGCGGCGAGCTTGCGCACGAGCGGGGTCAGGTAGGAGCCGATGGTGCGGCCGGCCGACACCGGTGCGGCGGCGGGCGCGGGTGCCGGAGCCGCGGGTGCGGCGGCTGCCGCGGCGACCGGGGCCGGGGCAGGTGCCGGCGCGACCGGGGCAGGCGCGGGTGCCGGAGCAGGTGCAGCCGGGGCGGGAGCCGCCGGTGCCGGCGCCGGAGCAGCAGCCTCGGCGACAGGAGCCGGCGCCGGAGCGGCGGGGGCCGGGGCAGCGGCCGGAGCGGCGGCGCCGGAACCGACGCGGGCCAGGATGGCGCCGACCTCGACGGTCTCGTCCTCCTTGACCAGGATCTCCTGGAGCGTCCCCGCGACGGGCGACGGGATCTCGGTGTCGACCTTGTCGGTCGATACCTCGAGCAGCGGCTCGTCGACGGCGACCTCGTCGCCGACCTCCTTGAGCCAGCGCGTCACGGTGCCTTCGGTGACCGACTCGCCCAGCGCGGGCAGCGGGACCTCGGTACCCGCACCGGCAGCAGGGGCCTCGGCAAGCGCGGCGGCGGGGGCAGGCGCGGGAGACTCCTCCGCGGCGGGCGCCTCGGCGGGAGCGGGCCCGGCCACCTCCGGCGTCGGCTCGGGGGCGGGCGCCTCGGCGACGGCCGGCTCGGCGGCGGGCGCGGCCGGGGCGGCACCCGAACCTGAGCCGTCGCCGATGACGGCGAGGATGGCACCGACCTCAACGGTGTCGTCCTCCTGGACGAGGATCTGCTCGAGGACGCCCGCGATGGGCGACGGGATCTCGGTGTCGACCTTGTCGGTCGACACCTCGAGCAGCGGCTCGTCGACGGCGACCTCGTCGCCGACAGCCTTGAGCCAGCGGGTGACAGTGCCCTCGGTAACGGATTCGCCGAGGGCCGGCAGCTGCACGTTCTCAGACATGACCTGTGGGGTCTCCTTGTTCGTTCTGGTCAGTTGTGGGCGTGCAGAGGCTTACCGGCCAGCGCCATGTGTGCCTCTCCGAGTGCCTCGTTCTGGGTGGGATGTGCGTGGACGAGCGAGGCGACGTCCTCAGGGAACGCCTCCCAGCCGACGATGAGCTGGCCCTCGCCGATCAGCTCGCCCACCCGCGAGCCGATCAGGTGCATACCGACCACGGGCCCGTCCTTGCGGCGCACCAGCTTCGCGAAGCCCTGGGTTCCCAGGATCTTGCTCTTGCCGTTGCCCGCGAGGTTGTACTCGATGGTCTCCACCTGGTCCGGTCCGTACAGCTCGGCGGCCCGCGCCTCGGTGACGCCGACGGACGCCACCTCGGGCTCGCAGTAGGTGACGCGCGGGATCCCGGCCTCGTCGATCGGCGCGGGCGTCAGGCCCGCGATCTGCTCGGCCACGAAGATGCCCTGCGCGAACCCGCGGTGGGCCAGCTGCAGGCCGGGCACGATGTCGCCGACGGCCCAGACCTGCCCGCCGGCCGGCGTCGCGACACCGGTACGGAGCAGCTCGTCGGTCAGGACGAAGCCGCGGTCGATGCGCACGCCGGCCGCCTCGAAGCCGAGGTCGGCGGTCCGCGCACCGCGCCCGACGGCGACGAGCAGCAGCTCGGCGTCGAACGTGGTGCCCGACTCCAGCTCGACCTTGACGCCGTCGTCGGACTGCTTGACCTGGGCGAAGCGATCGCCCAGGGAGAACTTGATGCCGCGCTTGCGGAACGCGCGTTCCAGCGCCTTCGACAGGGCGACGTCCTCGTTCGGGACGAGGTGGGGCAGCGCCTCGACGATCTGCACGTCGGCGCCGAAGGACTTCCAGACGCTCGCGAACTCGACGCCGATCACGCCGCCGCCGAGCACGACGACCGACTTGGGCACCGTGTCGAGCGTGAGGGCCTGGTCGGAGGTGATGACGCGGCCGCCGAGCTCCAGGCCGGGCAGGCTCCGGGCATACGAGCCGGTAGCGAGCACCACGTGGGTGCCGGTGTAGCTGCTCTTCGCGCCGTCCGCGGCGGTTACCTCGACGACGCCGGGGGAGGCGAGCGTGCCGTGCCCCTCGACGACGGTGATCTTCCGGGAGGCGATCAGCCCCTGCAGACCCTTGTACAGGCCGGCTACCACCGAGTCCTTGTAGGCGAGCACGCCGGGCATGTCGATGCCGTCCAGCGAGGCCCGGACGCCGAACTGCGCGCTGTGCGCGGCGGCGTCGGCCACCTCGGCCGCGTGGAGCAGGGCCTTGGTAGGGACGCAGCCCACGTGCAGGCAGGTGCCGCCCAGCTTGCCCTCTTCCACGAGGGCCACGCTCAGACCCAGCTGTGCCGCCCGGAGCGCGGTGGCGTAGCCGCCGCTTCCTCCGCCGAGCACGACGACGTCGAACGTGGCCGGATTGTCATGCGTAGGCACGTGCTGGCTCCTCGTTGACTGCGTTGACTCTGCGGGCGTCCCTGCATGCGATCCAGCAGGCTGCGTGCAGATAGTTGGTACCGCATGCCATCTTGACACTTCAGCGGGCGTGGCCCCAATCGTGTACCCGGCTTGACGGGTGTGACCGTGGCGACATTGACGGGCGAGTTGGGCTGTGACTGGTGGGCGGCCTGTAACAGGAGTGTGGGTTTCCCTGGATCTGCGCTGGGTTGCCTAGGCCGGCGCGGATCTCGCTAGTACCCTCTTTTCATGCCCCGCCAGTCCCGTAGCTCGCTCGCGCGTTTCTTCCAGCGACGGTCCACCCCCGGCAGCGGACCGCGCCCCAGCGGCAACGACGCGCGCCGTCAGACCCTGGCGCACCTCGGTGAGTTCATCGGGTCGCGGGTCGGTGTCGAGGCCTACGTGGAGCCCCCGACGGCGCAGATCCCCAGCACCATCCTGCTCGTGGCGAGCACTGGAGAGTGGACCCGACGCCGGGTGCCCGACGAGCGCACCGCGTTCGACATCGCGAACCAGCTCGGGGTGCCGGTGTACAACGTCCGGTTCACCGGCTACCCCCAGCGGATGCGCGACTGGAACAGCGCCCAGCGCAAGCCGAAGTAGTTCTGCTCGCGGCCTCGACAGGGACCGGAGCGAATGGGTTTGGGGATGCCCTGACATCCAGCTACAAGCGCTCCAAAAGTCGCTGCCGAAGTGGCTCGTAGTCGTGTGCGGGAAATACCTCGGGGAAAACTTCGAGCATCGACTTGAGATTGGTGACGGGCCCCACGAACTCACGGGATGCAAGCGGCGCTTCAGTGAAGAGGTACTGCCATCCCGAGGTCCCCTTGGTGACCAGGATCGCGTCAAGATACTGGCAGTAGTCGACATCCATCTTGAAGGTCCCGTGCGCCGGGTCGTAGTACCAGATCTCCGGGCTGTCCACGCTTGGCTGAAGCCTGATGGCCGCAAGGGCTCCCGTGCCGCTTTCTGGACGATCATCCAGAACTCGCAGCTGTTCGTAGAGCTGCCGCTCGGACGTCGAGGAGCCGGCGCCGCCCAGCGGAGGGGTGGGCGTGCCCAGGGCGGCAAGCAGATAGGACATGCGCATCTCGCCGGGGAAGGTCATGCCTCCGGCCTTGTACCGCCAGTGGCACCAGAATTGCGAGAATCGCATGTAGCGGCGCTGCAGCGACGGACGCAAGGGCATGCCGAACCAGTCGGCGACCAGCTGAAAGGCGCTTTCGGCATCGCCGAACTCGTCGGCGACATCACCTTGCTTGTCGATGTCCACCTCGATGCCAGGAGCGCCCCTCAGCTCATGCAGCATCGCCACCAGATTCTCTTCGAACTCCGTCATTCTCCGGTCGCCCAGACGCGTATTTTCTGCGGCTACTTCGTCGCGGAAGCTCGGCCCTCGAGGAAGCTCAGCAGGGTGCGGACGCCCACGCCGGTGCCGCCCCCGGGCGTGTAGCCGTGTGCGCCGCCCTCGTTGAAGGCCGGGCCGGCGATGTCCAGGTGGGCCCACGGGTGGTCGCCCACGAAGGTCTTCAGGAACAGGCCGGCATTGAGCATGCCGCCCCAGCGCGGCCCCGAGTTCGCGACGTCGGCCACCTTGGACTTGATGTTCGACTTGAGCTCCTCCGGGAGCGGCATCGGCCAGAAGAGCTCGCCCGTGGCGTCGGCGGCGGCCTTGACCTCGTCGCGCACCTCGTCGGTGCCCATGACGGCGGAGGTGCGGGTGCCGAGCGCGACCATCTGAGCGCCGGTGAGGGTGGCGATGTCGAGCACGACGTCGTGGCCGTCCTCGACGGCGGACACGAGGCCGTCGGCCATGACGATGCGGCCCTCGGCGTCGGTGTTCAGCACCTCGACGGTCTTGCCGCCGTAGATGGTGATGACGTCGGCGGGGCGCTGCGCGTTGCCGCCCGGCATGTTCTCGGCGAGGCAGAGGTAGCCCGTCACGGCGACCGGCAGGTTCAGCTTCGCGGCGGCGACCACTGTGGACAGGACGGCGGCGGCGCCGGCCATGTCGGACTTCATGGCCTCCATGCCGGCGGCCGGCTTGATCGAGATGCCGCCCGAGTCGAACGTGATGCCCTTGCCCACGAGCGCGACCTTCGCGGCCGGCTTGGCCGGCGTGTAGGCGACCTTGACGAGGCGCGGACCGCGGGTCGAGCCCTGCCCGACGGCGGTGAGCCCGCCGTAGCCGCCCGACGCGAGCTGCTTGTCGTCCAGGACGGTCACCTTGACCTGCTTCACGTCCTTGGCGGCGGCCTTCGCGGCGTCGGCGAACGTGGCCGGGTACAGCTCGTTGGGCGCGGTGTTGACCAGGTCGCGGGCGGCGTGGACGGCCGCGGCGACGATCTCTGCGCGCTCGGCGGCGACCTTGGCCTTCGCGTTCTTGTGCAGCGGGGTGAGGATCTCGAGCGCGGCGACCGGGTCCTTGCCGTTCTTCGCGTCCTTCCCGGCGTCCTTGCCGGTGCTGCGGTAGCGGTTGAAGGCGTAGGCGCCCAGCAGCGCGCCCTCGGTGACGGCGGTGATCTCGGCGTCGTCCGAGGCGGGCAGCGCGATGGCGGCGGACTTGAGGCCCGCCAGCTCGCGGGTCGCGGCGCCCGCGGCGCGGCGCAGGGTCTCGGTGGTGAAGGTGCCGTCCTCGGCGCGCTCACCCAGGCCGGTCAGGACCAGCACGTCGGCGGCGAGCTTGGAGCCGGCGGGGATCCTGCGGACCTCGTCGCGCGCGCCGGTGACGCCGAGCTGCGGCGCGAGCGTCTCGAGCTGCGTCAGCAGGTCGGTCGGGAGCAGGTCGGACACGACGGCTACGCCGTCCGACGTCTGGGCGGTCGCCACCACTAGCGCTTCGGCCTTCACGGCGGTGGGATTCTTGCTGGAGAGGGTCACGTCGGTCACGAGGCCGATCGTATCCCGGGCCTCTGACTCCCTGTTCTTGGAGCCGGGCGGGGGCCGGGCGGGGGCCGGGCAGCCCTCGAAGAGGCGCAGGTCACGCACGATCCGATTGCCGCCCCGCAGGTACCGCCCGGTAGTCTGCGGGACGTGATCCTTGCCCTCCTGCTCCTCGTGGTCGCGCTGTGCGTGGCCCTGGCCGGGTGGGCCGGCTGGTTCGTGGCCCGCGACCGCGCGGTCATCCTGAACCAGCTGTGGGGCGGCGCCGCGATCGAGCTCTTCGTGCTGGTGCAGGGCGTGGTCGCGATCGTGCAGGGCGCCACCGGCGCCGGTGCGAGCGACCCGCTGCTGTTCTGGGGCTACTACGCGACCACCCTGGTGATCCTGCCGATCGCCGCCGCGTGGGCGTTTGCCGAGCGCACCAAGTGGAGCTCGGTGGTGCTGCTGGTGGCGTCCCTGACGGTGGCCTTCCTGGAGTGGCGCATGTGGCAGATCTGGATGGGGGCGTGATGACGGAACGGACAGCCGGACGGCGGACCGGTCGGGGCTTCGGCCGCGTGCTGGTGACCGTGTACGGGATCCTGGCGTTCGCGGCTCTCGGCCGGTCGTCCTACGAGCTGGTCGTGAAGTTCGGCGAGGCGCCCGTGGCGTACACGCTCTCCACGCTCGCGGCCGCCGTGTACGTGGTCGCGACGTTCGCGCTCGCGATCGGCACCCCGGCCTGGCGGGTGACCGCCTGGATCACCGTCGGGATCGAGGCGGTCGGCGTCGTCACGGTCGGTGCGCTGTCGCTCGCCGACCCGGACCTGTTCGGCGAGTCGACCGTCTGGTCCGGGTTCGGCCAGGGCTACGGTTACGTGCCGCTTGTCCTGCCCTTCGTGGGGTTGTGGTGGCTGTGGCGGACGTCGCGCAGCACGTCCGAGGAGAGGACCGCATGAGCTGGCCGTACTCGCTGTTGTTCAACGGCGCCTTCCGTCGGATGGACCCGGAACGTGCGCACGAGCTCGCGTTCTCGATGATCGAGCGTGCAGGGAAGATGCCGGTGCTGCGCGACATCGTGCAGGGCGCCGTCGCCCCCTACCTGGGCCAGCGCGCCGGGGGCCCGGGCAGCGTGCGGCTCTTCGGCCGGGTCGTGCCCGCGCCGTTCGGCCTCGCCGGAGGGTTCGACAAGAACGCGCGAGCGGTCCGGGGCCTGACGATGCTCGGCTTCGGGTTCGTCGAGATCGGCACCGTCACCGCCCGCCCGCAGCCCGGCAACGAGAAGCCGCGCATGTGGCGCGAGCTGGACGTGCGGGGCGTGCGCAACCGGATGGGCTTCAACAACGAGGGCGCGGCCGCCGCCGCGGACCAGCTGCGCGCGCTGCGCCGCACCGCCGCGGGGCGCGCGATTGTGGTCGGCGCCAACATCGGCAAGTCCAAGGTGACGCCGCCCGAGGACGCCGCCGCCGACTACGCGACGTCGGCCCGCCTCCTGGCTCCCTGGGCGGACTACCTCGTGGTCAACGTCTCGTCCCCGAACACTCCCGGCCTGCGTGACCTGCAGGCCACCGAGTCTTTGCGCCCCATCCTGCAGGCGGTGCGCGCCGCCGCCGACGAGGCCAACGCCACGGTGTCCACGGGCGCCGGGCGGCGCGTCCCGCTCCTGGTGAAGATCGCCCCGGACCTCGCGGACGCCGACGTCGACGCCGTCGCCGACCTCGTGCTCGAGCTGGGGCTGGACGGCGTCGTCGCGGTCAACACGACCATCGGCCACGACCGCGGCCCCGGCGGGCTGTCCGGTCCGCCGCTGCTGGGCCGGGGAATCGAGGTGGTCGCGCGGCTGCGCAAGCGGCTCGGCACGGGTCCGGTCATCATCGGCGTGGGGGGTATCACCCGCGCCGACGACGTCCGCGCCTACCTGCGCGCCGGAGCCGACCTGACCCAGGGTTACACGTCATTCGTCTACGAGGGGCCGCTGTGGGCGTCGCGGATCAACCGCGCGCTGACCCGTTCGGCCGGCTCGACAGCAAGTGGGAGGCTTGAGTGATCCGTCCGCAGTGGGAGTGGGCCCTGGACGACGCCGAGGGGCGTCTCCTGAGCGAGCCCGTCACGCCCGTCTTCACCGCGCAGTACGACGCCGAGCAGTGGCTCGGCGAGCACTGGCGCGAGCTGGCCGAGGCCGGTGCGGTACAGGCGACCCTGCTGCATGACGGCACCCGGGCCGCACCGGGCGTGGACCTGCGGGTCCCCTGAACCGGCGGCGACCGGCGGCATGATGGTCCGATGGACCTCCCTGCCGCCGAGATCGCCCCGAACCAGCTCACCCCTGACCAGGCCAGGGCACGTTTTCGTGCCGGGCTGCGCGTGCCGACGTCGGGCTGGTCCGCGGGCTGGACCCAGGCCAACCTGATTGCCCTGCCGCGCGCCGACGCGTACGACTTCCTGCTGTTCGCGCAGCGCAACCCCAAGCCGTGCCCGGTGCTGGACGTGACCGAGCCCGGGCAGACGTCGGCGTCGATCTTCGCGGGGGACCTGCGCACCGACCTGCCCGCCTACCGGGTGTATCGCGACGGCGAGCCGGTCGAGGACCTCACCTCGGTCACGCACCTGTGGCGCGACGACCTGGTCGCCTTCCTGGTGGGCTGCAGCTTCACGTTCGAGGCCGCGCTGCTCGACGCCGGGGTGCCCGTGCGGCACATCGAGGCCGGCTCCAACGTGCCCATGTATCGCACCAACCGCGAGTGCCGGCCGGCGGGAGCCCTGTCGGGACCGCTCGTGGTGTCGATGCGACCGGTCCCGGCGAGCCAGGTGGCCGACGCCGTCCGGATCACCTCGCGGTATCCCGCCGTCCACGGCGCGCCCGTGCACGTGGGCGACCCGGCGGCGCTGGGCATCACCGACCTGGCGGTCCCGGACTTCGGCGACCCGGTGGAGGTGCGCGACGGCGAGATCCCCGTGTTCTGGGCTTGCGGGGTGACCCCGCAGGCGGCGGTGATGCGGTCGCGCCCGTCGTTCGCGATCGGCCACGCACCGGGGCACATGGCGATCACGGACGCCCGGGACTCGGCCTACGTGGTGCCGTGACGAGCGGAGCCGGCGGAACGCTGCCGCCCAGCGACCCGCCCCCATGCCCGGACCAGCCGGGGCACGGCCTCGGTCAGCTCCGCGGGCGACCGCGTGAAGGTGAGCCGCACGCGTGAGGTGGCGCCGGCGCTGTCGGGGCTGAAGATCGGCCCGGCCGCGACGAGCGCGCCCTCCGCCGCGGCCGCCGCCGCGAAGGCTTGCGCGACCGGCAGGCCCAGGTCGACCCAGCAGAACAGCCCGCCCGGCGGCGTCGGGACGTCCCAGGGCAGCGACTCCTGGAGCTTGTGGACGAGGAGATCGCGCCGCTCGCGCAGCAGGTGGCGCCGCCCGGCCATGACCTCGGCGCGGCGCCCGAGCAGCTCCGTCACGGCGAGCTGCTCCAGCACCGCCGTCGCGATGTCCGCCGACTGCCGCGCCCGCGCGAGGTGCGCGATCACCTGCGGGTGTGCCCGGACCCAGCCCACGCGGAGCCCGCCCCAGAACGCCTTCGAGGCCGACCCCACCGACACCACGTGCGGCGACGCGCCGTCCCCGGCGAACGCCGGCGGTGTCGCGCCGTCCGCCCACTCGCCGGACAGCCCGAGCTCGACGAGCGTCTCGTCGCCCACGACGGTCACGCCGTACCGGTCGGCGATCTCCCGGACCGCCGCCCGCTGGCTCTCGGACATGACGAAGCCCGTCGGGTTCTGGAAGTCCGGCACGAGATACACGAGCCGCGGCCGGGAGCGGCGCACGGTCGAGGCGAGCAGGTCGACGTCGAGCGGTCCGGTGGGCACGCCGACCACGCGGCCCCCGGCGTCGCGCATGGCCTCCATGGCGTGGAAGTAGGTGGGCGACTCCACCACTGCGCGGTCGCCCGGGTGCAGGTGCGTGTGCGCGAGCAAGGAGATCGCCTGCTGGGCGCCGGTCGTGACGAGGATCTCGTCGGCAGTGGTCGGCACGCCGCGCTCGCGGTAGCGGGCGGCGATCGCCTCGCGAAGCGGCGCGAGGCCGTAGGGCTCGTACCCGCCCGAGTCGAGGTAGGCGGGCAGCCCCTCCAGGGCGCGCGCGAACGCCTCGTGCAGCTCGGGTGGCGCGGGCGGCGTCGCCTGCCACAGGTCCAGGTGCCCGACGCCGGACCGCACGCCGGCCGGCGTCGCGCCCCGCAGGGCGTCGTCGGCCACGGGGGCGTCGCCGCCGGCCGGTCTGCCCGGGCCCGGGCCGACGGCGCGCTGCGGCAGCGTGGTGACCGTGCCCGACCCGACGCGGCTGACCGCGAAGCCGAGCTCCCGGAGCCGCGCGTACGCGCCGGACGTCGTGGTGCGCGAGACGCGGAGCGTTGCCGCGAGCTCGCGTTCGCTGGGCAGGCGGGTGTGCGGCGCGAGCGTGCCGGACAGCACTGCGGCGCGCAGCGCGTCGGCGAGGGCGACGTAGGCCGGTCCGCCCGCGTGCCACGTGCCGAGCAGGCGGGCGGTTGTGGCGGGGGAGAGCTGGCGCAGCACGGTGGGAGTCGCGGCGGACATGGGGCCACTGTTGCGGAATTGGCCATGGATGACAAGGCCAATGCCCCGCACCATGGGTGCATGACGACGACCACCGGCCGCCCGGCCGAACCCGCCTCGGAGACCGCAGCCACCTCCCCGGAGCAGACCGCCGAGCAGGGCGCACGTCCCGTCCCGATGCGCCCCGTACGCCGCGGCACCCAGCTCCTGCTTGGGCTCGTGGGCTTCGGCGTCGCCACGGCGATGATGCTGCACTCGGGCCAGGGCGCGATGCCGTGGGCGGTGCTGGACCAGGGCATCGTGGACCGCACCGGCCTGGCCTACGGGTGGGTGGTGCTCGGGATCGGGCTGCTGGTGATGCTCGCGTGGATCCCGCTGCGGCAGAAGCCGGGCATCGGGACGGTCGCCAACATCATCGTGATCAGCCTGGTGATCGACCCGACCCTGTGGCTGCTGGAGCGGCTGCTGCCCACCCCGGCGCTCGCGGCGGGGACCGGCCTGGCCCTGGGCGGGATCGTGCTCCTCGGGGTGAGCACCGCCGCGTACGTGGGGGCCCGGCTCGGGCCGGGGCCGCGCGACGGGCTGATGACCGGGGTGGTGCAGCTGACCGGCTGGCCCGTCTGGCTGGTCAAGACCGTCATCGAGGTCACGGTGGTGGTGCTCGGCGTGCTGCTGGGCGGCACGTTCGGCTGGGCGACCGTGGTGTTCGCCTTCGGGGTCGGCCCGGTCGTGCAGATCGCCGCGCGGTGGCTCGCGCCGCGCGGCCTCGTGGGATAGGCGGCTCTCGCCGTCGGCCGATAAACCTCAGAGCCTCCTCGATCGTGGTGGAGGATATGAGCATCGATACCGAAGAGACCGAGCGCACCACCGTCCGTGTGGCGCGGTCGCGCGACGACGACTTCGTCGCGTTCGTCGAGACGGCCGGACCCTACCTCTACCGCACCGCGTACCTCCTGGCCGGCGACAGCCACCGGGCGGACGACCTGGTGCAGACCGCGTTCGAGCGCACCTACCGCGTCTGGGACAGGGTGCGAGACGGCGAACCTCGTGCGTACGCCCGGCGCATCCTGGTGAACCAGCGCATCGACACCTGGCGGCACATCCGGCGTGAGGTGATACCGGGCGACGACCACATCCCGGTAGGGGCCGCCCAGGACGGATCCGGCGAGGTGGCGCTGCGGGACGCGCTCGTGCGGGCCCTCTCGAGACTCGCACCACAGCAGCGGCGCGTCGTCGTGCTCCGGCACCTGCTGGACCTCTCGGAGGCGGACGTCGCGGCGGAGCTCGGCCGGAGCGTCGGCACGGTCAAGGCGACCAACGCCCGTGCGCTGGAACGCCTGCGTGGCCTGGTCGCGGGCGCCGATCTGGAGGTCGTCGACGCGCCGGTCGTCGACGCCGCCGCTGTGCTGCGCGGTAGCCGGGCGGCGCTGCGCCGTCGCCGCGTGGCGCAGGGCGCGGCGTCGGGCGCCGCCGCGCTGCTGCTGGTGTGGTTCCTGGCGGGACCGGTGCGGGTGCCGGGCCTGGGGGAGATCGCTCTGCCGGGGAGCGAGTGGTTCCGGGAGGTGACGGGGATCGAGCGGCTGTTCGAGGACGCGGAGCCCGCGCCGGGCCTGACCGCCGCCCCTACCGTTCCTGCCGCGGAGGTGGAGCCGCTGCGCGAGACCTTCGCCGTGTTCGGCGACGACACCTCCACGGCAACGCTCGCCGAGGACGGCTCGTACTTCATGGTGAAGACCTTCCCGGGGTCCGGGACGCCCGGAGCGCCTGATTACGCCGGTTCGTCCGTCGTCGAGTCCGTTGAGATCCAGGAGGATGGGATCCCGCACCGCGGCGACTACGTGGGGTCGGGAACGGTCGACGGCCGGAGCTCCCCGATCTTCTTCAATGCGGTGCGCCAGGGTGACCGGTTGGCCTGGGTCGAGACACCGGTGGTCGACGGCGGGGACCCGGGAGTGTGGGCGATCCGCGTGTACGACGGAGCAGCCGGGTCGCCGGTCACGGTGGCGGAGCACCTCGACTCGGACCTCTCGGCGGACGGCGAGATCCTCGGCGACCCGTGGGTCGGGCTCACCGCCGGACGAGCCGTCTGGATGACCAACGGCGCGGGGCCGGACGGCGAGTACCTCAGCAAGGTCTGGGCGAAGGATGCGGACGGCGAGGGAGACGAGCAGGTCGTCGCGACGGGGGCGCGGACGTTCGCGACCCACGACGACGAGGTGGTCACCACGACGGCGACGACGGGCGCGGACGGTGTCACGCGGCACGTCATCACCTCCTTCCGGGACGACGGGCGCACGGAGATCATCCGGCCCGCCACCCCGGTCGGCCCCGGAGAGACTTCCGGCTGGGGCACCCGGCTCGCGGTGTCCGACAGGCTCGTGGCGTGGAACGACGGCGCAGCGGTCCACGTGCTGGACCGCAGGACCGGGCGGGAGCGGGCCTTCGAACCGGGAGCCGCTGGGGACGCCGTGATCTCGATCGACGTATCGGCGGGCGACGTGGCGTGGAGCACGGTGCGTGACGGCGCCGGCACCGCGTACCTGGTCGCCGACGCGCTCGGCGACGGGCGACCCCAGGTCCTGGACGAGGGTGCCTCGGGCTTCTCGGTAGGGATCGCGGGGAACCTCGTCGCCTGGTCGGTGCGCGACGTGGACGCCGGCACGGCGTCGCTGTACCGGGCCAGGTTCGAGCACTGAGCGCGAAGTGGCGGCCTCGATCCGCGCGCTCCGCGGGCTTGGCCGTTCCGGTGCGCGAAACCGGGTCAAAGCGATTCGAACGCTGTCATAGGGTGATGCCATGGTCAACTATCGGTACCTCGGCAACAGTGGTCTCAAGATCTCGGAGATCACGTACGGCAACTGGCTCACCCACGGCTCGCAGGTCGAGAACGACGTCGCCACGGCGTGCGTCCGCGCCGCTCTCGACGCCGGAATCACCACCTTCGACACCGCTGACGTGTACGCGAACACGGCGGCGGAGCAGGTCCTCGGCGACGCGCTGAAGGGCGAGCGTCGCGAGTCCCTGGAGATCTTCACGAAGGTCTACTGGCCCACCGGGCCTAAGGGCCCCAACGATGTCGGCCTGTCGCGCAAGCACATCATGGAGTCCATCAACGGCTCCCTGACGCGCCTCGGCACCGACTACGTCGACCTGTACCAGGCCCACCGGTTCGACGTGGAGACCCCGCTCGAGGAGACGATGCAGGCGTTCGCCGATGTCGTCCGCCAGGGCAAGGCCCTCTACATCGGCGTCTCCGAGTGGACCGCCGACCAGATCCGCGACGGCGCCGCCCTGGCGAGGGAGCTCGGCTTCCAGCTGATCTCCTCGCAGCCGCAGTACTCGATGCTGTGGCGCGTCATCGAGGACGAGGTGGTGCCGGCCTCGAAGGAGGTCGGTGTCTCGCAGATCGTGTGGTCGCCGATGGCGCAGGGCGTGCTGTCCGGCAAGTACCTGCCGGGCCAGCCGGCGCCGGCCGGCTCGCGGGCGACGGACGAGAAGGGCGGCGCCCAGACGATCAGCCGCTTCATGACCGACGAGACCCTGGCCGCCGTGCAGAACCTCAAGCCGGTCGCCGACGAGCTGGGCCTGTCCATGGCGCAGCTCTCCGTCGCATGGGTGCTGCAGAACGACAACGTGGCCGCTGCGCTCGTGGGCGCGTCGCGCCCCGAGCAGGTAGCGGAGAACGTGAAGGCGTCGGGCGTGACCATCCCTGCCGAGCTGCTGAAGCAGATCGACGAGGCCCTGGACGGTGTCGTCGTGCGCGACCCGGCCAAGACGCTCGAGGGCATGCCCAAGAAGCGCCCGGCCTGATCCGGCCTGACCTGCCGGGGTAGCTCCGAGGTAGTCCCTCGGAGCGACCCGGCAGGGTGACACGACGAATCCGAGGTCGGTTGCTGTCAGACGCTTCTATGTTCGTCAAGTGGTGGGTGCGAGGGTGTTGGTCCGGGTCAGGAGTCGGTAGATCTTGCGGGTGAGGTAGCGCTTGAGCTGGCGG
>NZ_QBUG01000004.1 GCF_003058225.1 Promicromonospora sp. AC04 | reverse complement strand
GGTCCCATTCCGAACCCGGAAGCTCAGCCCTACAGCGCCGATGGTACTGCCCTGGAGACGGGGTGGGAGAGTAGGACGCCGCCGGACAACCATTCCCAGAAGGGGGTGGGAGGTTCTCGTCTTGACCAGTGATGGTCGAGGAAGAGAACCTCCCACCCCCTTACTGCTTTTAAGGCCACAACCACAAACTTGCGGGCCACACAGCGGCCACGGCTATCGTGGCGGTGTGAACGCAGATACCACCCGCACCGCCGCGGGCTCCACCAGCAACCCGCCCGCAAGCACCTCCGAAGCCGCGTGGCGCCGCGACCAGTTCGTCTCGTTGCTGCGCTTCGCCGAGGCTTCGATTCGTGAGGACGGCGCTGCCTGCTGGCTCGACGACGAGGGACGCCCGGACGACTCGCACCCCGTGGAAACGTGGATCACGGCGCGGATGGCGCACACCTTCGCAATCGGCCATCTGCTTGGCGTAAGTGGGGCCGGAGAGTTTGCCGCGCGGGCGATCGCAGGGCTGCGCGACGTGCTGGCTGACGTCGAGTTCGGCGGGTGGCTCGCCGCGCGGGGTGAGGGTGACGAGCTCGTCGGTACCAAGGAGGCCTACGCGCACGCGTTCGTCGTGCTCGCCGGCTCGAGCGGCAAGGTCGCCGGGATCGCCGGCGCATCCGAGTTGCTGACCGATGCGCTCGCTGTGCTCGACGCGCGGTTCTGGGAGCCGGAGCGTGAGCTGCACCTGGATGAGCGGTCGCGCGACTGGTCCTCGACGTCGGACTACCGCGGCGTGAACGCGAACATGCACTCCGTCGAGGCGCTGCTCGCGGCCCACGCCGCGACCGGGGACGACCTGTGGCTGGAGCGGGCCGCGGCGATCGGCGACCAGGTGGTGAGCTGGGCCCGGTCGAACGACTGGCGGATTCCCGAGCACTTCGACGCGGCATGGAACCCGCTCCTCGAGTACAACGCCGATCGGCCGCGTGACCAGTTCAAGCCGTATGGCGCGACGCCGGGACACGGGCTCGAGTGGGCCCGCCTGCTGCTGCAGATCGACGCAGAGGCGGGCACGCCCGGCCGCCGGACCGAGGCCGCGGCCGCGCTCTTCGACCGGGCGGTCGCGGACGGCTGGGATGCCGAGGGCGGGGGCGGCTTCGCGTACACCACGGACTGGGCCGGCACACCGGTCGAACCACGCCGTTTCCACTGGGTGGCCGCTGAGGGGGTCGCCACCGCGAACGTGCTGGGTCGGGTCACTGGCGACGCGCGCTACGCCGAGCTCGAACGTGAGTGGTGGGCTTGGATCCGGGAGCACCTCGTCGACGCCGAGCACGGGTCGTGGCACCACGAGCTCGACACGGAGAACCGTCCGTCGGGCCTCACCTGGGTCGGCAAGCCTGACGTCTACCACGCGGCCCAGGCGGTGATCCTGCCGGAGCTGCCGCTCACGGGCTCGTTCGCGGCCTCGGCCCAGCGGGTCGGCCAGATCCTGACCTGACAGCGGACCGCCGCCAGCACCGCGGACAGGAGGCCCGGCGAGCCAGTTCCTCCGGGCCTGCGGACCCCTGGCGCACCACGAGCGGCGTCCGGGAGAGAATGGACCCATGAGGATCTCCGCACGAGCCGACTACGCCGTCCGGGCAGCTGCCGAGCTGGCGGCCGCCGACCACGACGGACCTGTCCGCGCCGAAGCCCTGGCCCGGGCGCAGGACATCCCGCACCGCTTCCTCGAGGGGATCCTGAGCGACCTGCGCCGCGACGGGCTCGTCACGAGCCACCGCGGCGCGGGCGGCGGGTACCGCCTGGCGCGGGCGGCAGAGACGATAACGATCGCCGACGTCGTGCGGGCCGTGGACGGGCCGCTGGTCTTCGTCCGCGGCAACCGGCCGTCCGACCTGGAGTTCCAGGGCCCGGCCGCACCCCTGCTGCACGTGTGGGTCGCGCTGCGGGCCAACGTGCGCGCGGTGCTGGAGGCGGTCTCCCTCGCCGACCTGGTGGCGGGCACGCTGCCGGACGAGGTGCGCGCGCTCACGCAGGGCGAGTCGGCCTGGTCGAACAACTGATCCTGATCGAATCCTGAGGAATTCGAGGGCTTTCACCCTCCTTTCTGGTGCGCACTTATCCGATGTCTGAGATGCTTGTTGTTTCCGACCGGGTTGGATGGTTACTCTACTCGGGCCGCTCTTGGTGGCCTGTGCCGTAACCCCCCAAAGACCTGGAAGGTCACGACCATGAGAACCCTGATCCTGCTGGCGCTCGTCGGCCTCGGTGCGCAGTTGGTGGACGGCAGTCTGGGCATGGCCTATGGCGTCACCTCCACCACGCTGCTGCTGGCGATCGGCACCAACCCCGCCGCGGCGTCGGCCACCGTGCACCTCGCCGAGATCGGCACGACGCTCGCGTCCGGTGCCTCGCACTGGCGCTTCGGCAACGTCGACTGGAAGGTCGTAGCCCGCATCGGCATCCCCGGTGCGATCGGCGCGTTCGCCGGCGCCACGTTCCTGTCGTCGCTCTCGACCGAGATCGCCAAGCCGGTGATGTCGGTGATCCTGCTGGGGCTCGGCCTCTACGTGCTGCTCCGCTTCACGCTGCAGGGCCTGCCGGTGCGCTCGGACAAGCCGCTGCGCCGCCGCTTCCTCACCCCGCTCGGCCTGGTTGCCGGCTTCATGGACGCCACCGGTGGTGGCGGCTGGGGTCCCGTGGGCACGCCCGCGATCCTGGCGAGCGGCCGCCTGGAGCCGCGCAAGGTGATCGGCTCGATCGACACCAGCGAGTTCTTCGTGGCGGTCGCGGCCAGCGTCGGCTTCTTCGTCGGCCTCAGCGGCGAGGGCATCGACTTCACCTGGGTGCTGGCCCTGCTCATCGGTGGCCTCATCGCCGCGCCCATCGCCGCCTGGCTGGTGCGGCTCGTGCCGCCGCGGATCCTGGGCTCGCTCGTGGGTGGCGTCATCGTCCTCACCAACTCGCGCACCCTGCTCGACAGTGACTGGATCGCCGCCACCGACCCCGTGAAGACGGTCGTCTATTCGGTGATCTGGGTTGCCTGGGCCGCCGCCGTCGCGTGGTCCGTGCGGGCATACCGCCAGGCCAAGGCCGCCGACGCCGAGCTCGAGGCAGCGAAGCCCCAGGAGCCGGAGGCCGATAGCGTGTCGGCATGACGTCCGACCGGGTAGTGGTGATCACCGTCTCCGACCGTTGTGCACGCGGCGAGGCCGAGGACCGGTCCGGCCCGGCTGCGGTGCGGCTGCTGCAGCAGGCCGGCCTCACCGATGTGGCCACCCACCTGGTGCCCGACGGCGTCGAGCCGGTCCGTGACGTGCTGCGGACCGCGCTCGGCGGCGGCGCACGGCTGGTCCTCACCACCGGGGGCACGGGCATCACGCCGCGCGACCTCACGCCCGAGGGCACCCGCGCGGTGCTCGAGTACGAGGTGCCGGGCATCGCGGAGGCCGTCCGGCAGCGAGGCATCGCCGCAGGGGTGCCTTCCGCCGCGCTCTCTCGGGGGCTGGCCGGCGTCGCCCGTGCGGCGGACGGGACCCGCGCCCTCGTGGTGAACCTGCCCGGGTCGTCGGGTGGCGTGCGGGACGGGGTCGAGGTGGTCCTCGCCCTCTGGCAGCACGTGCGGTCCCAGCTCGACGGCGGCGACCACTGACGTTCTTGGTTGCGGGCGCGACCCTTGTGACATCCTGCCCGGTTTGGGCGCAACGATCGCGCCCACAACCAAGAACGATCAGCCGCCTGCGAAGGGGGGGAGGACGTCTACTGTTGTTTGGTCCGGGATCGGTGCCTCGTCCGATGTCGCGCGGGCGCCCGCGACCAGTAGCGCGCACTTGGGCAGCACGGTGCCCAGGCCGGGATGGGCCGCGGTGAGGGTGCTGCGGAGGGCGGCGACCGACGTCGGGCCGTCCAGCTGTTCAGTGGTGAGCCCTGCGGCCTCCCGGGCGCCGGCGAAGTAGCGGACCGTGATCATTCCGAGCGCACCCAGTCGCCCGACTTTCCGCCGGTCTTGCGCTCCAGGCGCACGTCCGCGAGCGAGACGGACTTGTCCAGGCCCTTGACCATGTCGACCACGGCGAGGCCCGCGACGGCCACTGCGGTGAGGGCCTCCATCTCGACTCCCGTGCGGTCCGCGGTGCGGACGGTCGCGGTGAGGACGACGCCGTCGTCGGTCACCTCAAGGTCCACCGCCGCGCCGTGCACGCCGATCACATGGGCCAGCGGCAGCAGGTCCGGCGTCTTCTTGGCCGCGGCGATGCCCGCGATCCGCGCCACCGCCAGCACGTCCCCCTTGGGCACGGCGCCGTCGCGCAGCGCCCGCACGACGGCGGGGGTGCAGCGGACGAGGCCAGAGGCCGTCGCGGAGCGGATGGTCGGCTGCTTGGCGGTGACGTCGACCATGCGGGCCTGGCCGCGGTCATCGAGGTGCGTGAAGCTCACGGCACCAGGGTGTCATGCCCGACGCGCGGCGAACCGCATCGCGGCCTTGTGCGCGCCCTTCGCGGCCATGCGCTTGGCCAGCACGGCGGTCCCCGCGGCGACCGCGGCGAACACGGTCGCCTGCACCAGGTCCAGCTCCGGGTCGTCCGGCCTGTTGGGCGCGTCGTTGCCGGTAACGCCCTTCCAGATCATGCTGACCGCCTGCTGCGCGACCCAGCCGGCCGCCAGCGTCAGGGCGAGAGTGCCGACCTTCTCGGCGAGTGTCTGTTCCGTCTCATTCTGGGCCACCTTCACACCGTAGTACCCGCCGGGCGGCTAGGCTCTCTGGAAACGACAGGGGAGCGCCCTGATGGCGCTGAGAGTGCGGAAAGCCGCAGACCCTTGAACCTGATCCGGGTAGCACCGGCGGAGGAAGTCGGAGGCACGATGTTGCGTCTTTCCGGTGCCCACAGGGGCACTATCCATGCGGGAGCGGTCGCGGGAGCACTCGCAGCGGCCCTGTTGTTCGCCGGCTGCACCGGCGGTTCCGGGGGCGGCGGCGCCGAGGCCGGCGACCCGACGGCGTCGGGCAAGGTGACACTGGTGACCCATGACTCCTGGGCGCTCGACGAGAAGCTGGTCGACCGGTTCGAGGAGGAGTCCGGCCTGACCGTCGAGGTCAGCGCCGCGGGCGACGCCGGGACCTTGGTGAACCAGCTGGTGCTGACCAAGGACGCCCCGCTCGGGGACGCCGTGTTCGGCATCGACAACACGTTCGCCTCCCGCGCGCTGGAGGCGGGTGTGCTCGAGGAGTACACGCCCGCCGACCTACCGGAGGGGGCCGAGCAGCTCGGCGGGGCGCTCACCCCCGTCGACCAGGGCGACGTCTGCGTGAACGCGGACCAGGCCTGGTTCGAGGAGTCCGGCCTCGAGGTGCCGACCACGCTGGAGGACCTGGCCGACCCGCAGTACCGGGACCTGCTCGTGGTGACCAACCCGGCGACGTCGTCCCCGGGGCTCGCGTTCCTGCTGGCGACGATCGGGGCGTTCGGCGAGGACGGGTTCGAGGACTACTGGGCGTCCCTCGTGGACAACGGCGTCAAGGTCGCCGACTCCTGGGAGGACGCGTACTACGTGGACTTCTCGGGTGCGGGCGAGGGTGGCGAGCGGCCGCTCGCGCTGTCGTACGCGACGTCTCCGGCGTTCACGGTGAGCGAGGACGGCTCGGAGTCCACCACCAGCGCCCTGCTGGAGACCTGCTTCCGGCAGGTCGAGTACGCGGGCGTGCTCGCCGGGTCCGACAACCCCGAGGGCGCACGGGCGCTCGTGGACTTCCTGCTCACCCAGGACGTCCAGGCCGCGCTGCCGGAGTCCATGTACATGTACCCGGCGGACTCCTCGGTGCAGCTTCCGGAGGACTGGCAGAAGTTCGCGCCCCAGGCCGAGGCCCCGTTCGAGGTGGACCCGGCCGACGTGAGCGAGCATCGCGACGAGTGGATCGAGCGGTGGACCGCGACAGTGGTCGGCTGAGGGCCGGTCTGAGGCGTGGGCTGAGGCCCGCACCCCTCCTTTGGGGCGCGGCGGTCGCCGTCCCCCTCGGCTTCCTCGCCGTGTTCTTCGCGTGGCCGGTGGCCGCGCTCGTGGTCCGCGGCTTCGTGTCCGACGGCGCGCTCGACCTCACCGGGTTCGTCGAGGTGCTCTCCCGCCCGCGCACGTGGCGGCTCGTGGGGCTCACCCTCACCCAGGCGGTGCTCGGCACGGCGTTCTCCGTGCTGCTCGGCCTGCCGCTCGCCTACCTCCTGTACCGGCGGTCGTTCCCCGGGCGCGGGCTGGTGCGCGGGCTCGTGACCGTCCCGTTCGTGCTGCCCGCCGTGGTGGTCGGCGTCGCGTTCCGTGCCCTGTTCGCGCCCGGCGGCACACTCGGGTTCCTCGGGCTCGAGGAGTCGCTGGCCGGGATCGTCGTCGCGCTGGTCTTCTTCAACGTGTCGGTGGTGGTGCGGACCGTCGGCGGGCTGTGGGAGCGGCTCGACCCGCGGGCCGAGGAGGCCGCCGCGTCGCTGGGCGCCGGACCTGCGCGGGTGTTCCGGACCGTGACGCTGCCGTCCCTGGCGCCCGCTGTCGCGTCGGCGGCCTCTGTCGTGTTCCTGTTCTGCGCCACCGCGTTCGGGGTGGTGCTGGTGCTCGGCGGCGTGCGGTACGGGACCATCGAGACCGAGATCTGGACCCGCACCACCCAGTTCCTCGACCTGCGGTCGGCGTCGGTGCTGTCGATCCTGCAGCTAGTCGTCATCTCGGGGGCCCTGGCCGTGTCCGCGCGGGCCCGGCGGCGACGCGAGGCCGCGCTGCACCTCGTGTCGTCGCGGTGTTCGGCCCGGGTGCTGTCCTGGCGGTCGCCCCGGGACATGACGGCGGCGTTGCTCGGCACGGCGATCGTCGTCGGGCTCATCGTGCTGCCGCTGGCCGGGCTGATCGCCCGGTCGTTCCGGGAGCCGGACGGATCCTGGGGCCCGGGGAACTACGTGGCGCTCGGCACGACCGGCGAGCGGAACGCGCTCGTGGTGACCGTGTGGGAGGCCACGGCGACCTCGCTGCGGATCGCGCTGGCCGCCACCGTGATCGCGCTGGTCGTGGGCGGGCTCGTCGCGCTCGTGGTGTCCCGCCGCCCGCGGTCCGCTGGAGCCCGCCGGGCGATCGGTGCCCTCGACGGGCTGTTCATGCTCCCCCTCGGCGTGTCGGCCGTGACCGTCGGCTTCGGGTTCCTCATCACCATGGACCAGCCGGTGCTCGGTGTGGACCTGCGCACCTCCGGGCTGCTCGTGCCCGTGGCCCAGGCAGTGGTCGCCGTACCGCTGGTCGTGCGCACCGTGCTGCCCGTGCTCCGGGCGATCGACCCCCGGCTGCGGGAGGTCGCCGCGGTCCTCGGCTCCGGGCCGGGGCGCGTGCTGCGCACCGTGGACCTGCCGATCGCCCTGCGGTCGGTCGGGCTGGCCACCGGGTTCGCGTTCGCGGTGTCGCTCGGCGAGTTCGGCGCGACGTCGTTCCTCGCGCGGCCCGACGGCGCCACGCTGCCCGTCGTGATCTACCGCCTCATCGGGCGGCCCGGGGCGGAGAACTACGGGATGGCGCTCGCGGCGTCGGTGGTGCTCGCCGCGCTGACCGCGACGGTGATGATGGTGGCGGAGCGGCTGCGCGACGAGCGCGCGGGAGGAGAGTTCTGATGGCGGGGCTGGAGGTCCGGGACGTGTCGGTCCGGTACGGGGTCGCGACCGGCTCGGCCCGCGTTGGCCCGGCCCGGCGGAAGGACGCTGCCGGTGTGACGGCGGTGGAGGGGTTCTCGCTGGACGTCGCGCCCGGCGAGGTCGTGGCCCTGCTCGGCCCGAGCGGGTGCGGCAAGTCGTCGCTCCTGCGCGCCGTGGCCGGGCTGGAGCCCCTGGCGGGGGGCCAGGTGCTGTACGACGGCGCGGACCTCGCCGGGCTGCCGGTGCACAAGCGCCGGTTCGGGCTGATGTTCCAGGACGGCCAGCTGTTCCCGCACCGGGACGTGCGGCGGAACGTGGCCTACGGGCTGGAGACCCTGCCGCTCACCCGCGAGGAACGGGACGCCCGCGTGACCGCGCTGCTCGACCTCGTCGGGCTCGCCGGGTACGAGCAGCGGGCGGTGCCGACGCTGTCCGGCGGGGAGCAGCAGCGGGTCGCCCTGGCGCGGGCCCTGGCCCCGCGACCCCGCCTGCTGCTGCTGGACGAGCCGCTGTCCGCGCTCGACCGGCAGCTCCGGGAACGGCTCGCGGGCGAGGTGCGGGCCGTCCTGGTCGAGACGGGGACGACGGCGGTGTTCGTGACGCACGACCACGCCGAGGCCTCAGCGGTGGCCGACCGGGTAGGTGTGATGGACCGGGGGCGGCTGCTGCAGGTGGCGGCGCCGGACGAGCTGCGGACCGCTCCGGCGTCGGACCGCGTGGCGGAGTTCCTGGGCCTGCGCGGCTAGGCGGCGTGTTACGCCCGGGTCAACTCTTCGGTGATTCCGGGCATTGCGGGTGAATAGTCTCTAACCTTTCGGGTGAACCGGGCATACCGGGACGGGTTTTCACCCTGGGAGGGCGCTTCGATGAGACTCCGGACGAGACTTCGCAGCACCGCGCCGATGGTCGCCGCCGCGACCACACTGGTGCTGGCCGCCGCCGGCGCGCCGACGGCGGCCGCCGGCCCCGCAGCGGACGCCGTCGGCTCGGCGGACGCCGGCGGCGGCACGACAGCCGCTGCCGACGACCCGGTCACCCACGAGGAGAACGAGCGCGTGCCCGAGGGTGCGGCGTGGACCGAGGCGCACTTCCCGTCGTCGGGCGGCGTGGAGCTGCACGCCGACATCCTGCGACCCGCCCACCTCGCCCCCGACGCGCGGACGCCCGTGATCCTGTCGATCGGGCCGTACTTCGCCCACGCCGGGCAGACCGGGCCGGAGGGCTGGGACGTCGTGGGTCCGTCCGCGAGGTTCCAGGACTTCATCAACGGCGCCGACCTGATGGCCAACGAGTACACGTTCGTCATGGTCGACATCCGCGGCTTCGGCGGCAGCACCGGCTGCCTCGACTGGGTCGGCCCGGGCGAGCAGGACGACATCGGCGCGGCGATCGAGTGGTCCGCCGGCCAGGCCTGGTCCACCGGCGACGTCGGCATGTACGGCAAGTCGTACGACGCCGTCACCGGGCTGGCCGGCAACAACCTGGACCTTGAGCCGCTCAAGGCCGTGGTGGCCCAGGAGCCGCTGTGGAACATGTACAACTACCTGTGGAGCAACGAGGTGGCGCGGCCCAACGTGACCGGCACACCCAACGCGTACAACGGCATCGCGACGATGGAGCCCATGGCGGACGACGACGCGCACTACGCCGCGAACGCCCGCTACGAGGACGCGCACCCGGAGTGCCTGTCCGACAACCTCTCGGACGCTCAGGAGCCCGACCTCGCCTCCGAGTACTGGGACGCCCGCAACCTCGCCGACGACGCCGCCGGCACGGACACCCCGCTGTTCGTGACGCAGGGCTTCATCGAGCCCAACACCAAGCCCGAGGACATGCAGGTCTACCTCGACAACCACACGGGCGTCGAGCGCGGCTGGCTCGGCCCGTGGGACCACGTGCGGGGCGCCGACACCGTCGCGGACGGGCGCCTCGCGATGGGGCGCGCCGGCTTCTACGACGAGATGCTGCGGTTCTACGACGAGTACCTCAAGGGCGTCGAGCCGGGCGTCGAGGACCCGGCGTACGCGATCCAGGACAGCACCGGCGCCTGGCGCGCGCAGAACACGTGGCCAGAGGCCGGCGGCTCGACGGTGGCCGCGCTCGACAACGGCGCCTACGTGGACGACGGCGGATCGTCGTCGGCGCTCGCGGCCGCCGGGCCGACCACGGCGCAGGTGGACGGCTGGGACATGGAGCACGCGCCGGCGCTCCCCGGACGGAGCCGGTCGTTCAAGGCCGGCGCCGCCTCGTCGTACCTGACCTGGTCGACGCCGGTGGCCTCGGACGTGCGGATCACGGGGACGCCGTCGGTCACGCTCAGCGCGAGCGCGACCGGGGACTTGATGGTGCGGCTGTGGGACGTCGCGCCGGACGGTACGGCGACCATGTTCGACGAGAACGTGGCGCTCGTCGAGCGGGCAGGGCAGCTGGCGTTCGACCTGAAGTCGACGGACTGGACCCTGGCGGAGGGGCACCAGCTCGGCGTGCAGGTCGGGACCATCGACTCGGGCGGCTGGCTGGCCGAGCCGTCCGGGAACAGCGTGTCCGTGACCGGCGCGCGGCTGTCGCTCGACCTGCAGGACCCGGCGGGCGACGTCGCCACGCAGGGTGAGCCGGCGCCGTACCTGGCGCGTTACGTCGCGGCGAACACGACCACGCTCACCGGCGTAGGCGAGGGATCCTTCGACCTGACCCCCTGACCCCCTGACCCCCTGACCCCCTGACCACCCTGTTGGTCGTGGGCGTGATCGTTGCGACTACCTGCCCGTCATGGGCGCAACGATCACGCCCACAACAAGCAAGGTCTACTCGGGTGCTTCGAGGGCGCCGCGGTGCTTGCTGCCCCACTGGGCCAGGGGGCCCAACGCCTCGATGAGGTCGGCGCCGGCCGGTGTCGGCGTGTACAGGATCTGCACGGGCATGGTCGGGACCACTTCGCGCGCCATCAGCCCCTGCTGCTCGAGCTCGCGCAGGCGCTGGGTAAGGATCCGGTCGGAGATGCCTCGGACGGCGCGGCGGTACTCGACGAAGCGCCGGGCTCCCGCGACGGCGGCGAAGAGGATGGCGCCCGACCAGCGCCGCCCGGCGCGCTCGACGACGCGCTGGAAGAGATCGCACTCGTCTGCGTCGGCCGGACCGGTCACGGGAGCGGGCTGCGCGGTGCCCGGGAGGATGCTCCGGGCCGGAGCGGCGGGGACAGCCCTCGGTGAAGTCACTTACCAAGAGTAAGTTGCTTCCCCGCGCCTTGGCAAGGCTCGTGCAATGCCGGACGATTCACGAGGCGCTCGAACGGGCGCCCGCTCTCCCCGGGTGCGCCCGGTCATCGTCCTCGGAGGACCCGTGTTCATTGCATCTGTCATCGTCTCCGCCTTGCTCGCCCTGGCGACCGCGTTCAGCGGCTTCGGCAAGCTGACGGGCAACCCGCAGGTGGTCGAGCCGCTCACCACCAAGCTCGGCGTTCCCGCGCGGCTCATCCCCGTGCTCGGTTCCCTGCTGGTCGCGGGTGCCGTCGGCACGGTCGCCGGGATCTGGTGGGCGCCGATCGGTATCGCCGCCACGGCCTGCTTCGTGCTCTACTTCCTCGGCGCGATCATCACGCACGCCCGCGCGAAGGACTGGCCGGGCCTGGGACCGGTCGTCGGGCTGATGCTGTTCTCGGCGGCGGCCCTGGTGCTCCGCCTGCTCTCGCTCTGACCCGGGCGGCGGATACCGTGCCCCCATGGCTTTCCACGAGACCCCCGCCCGCCCCGACACCAACGCGCTGATCGAGGACCTGCGGACACTGGTCGAGTGCGAGTCACCGTCGGAGGACCCGGCCGCGCTGGCCCGGTCCGCCGACCTGGTGGCCCGGCTCGGCGCCGCGCACCTGGGCGCCGAGCCCGAGCGGCTCGGTATCCACCTGCGGTGGCGGCTCGGCGGTCCCACCCGCGTGCTGGTGCTGGCGCACCACGACACGGTGTGGCCGCTCGGCTCGCTGGAGACGCACCCGTTCGGGATCTCGGAGGGTGTGCTGCGCGGCCCCGGCAGCTTCGACATGAAGACCGGCCTGGCCATGGCGCTGCACGTGCTGGCGTCCCTCGACGACCGGACCGGGGTCACGCTCCTGGTCACGGGCGACGAGGAGCTCGGCTCGCCGTCGTCCCAGGCGCTGATCGAGGACGAGGCGCGCGGGGCGGCGGCCGCGCTCGTGCTGGAGGCGTCCGCCGACGGCGGCGCGCTCAAGCTGGAGCGCAAGGGCACCTCCATCTACCGCATGCTGATCAAGGGCCGGGCCGCGCACGCGGGCCTGGAGCCCGAGAAGGGCGTGAACGCGCTGGTCGAGCTGGCGCACCAGGTGCTCGCGGTCGCTGCCCTCGGCGACCAGGCGCTAGGGACCACAGTGGTGCCGACGGTCGCCGCCTCCGGCACGACGCGCAACACGGTCCCGGCCGAGGCGTCGTTCGCGGTGGACGTCCGCGCGCGGACCGTCGCCGAGCAGCAGCGGGTCGACGCCGCCCTGCGGGCGCTGGCCCCCGTGCTGCCCGACGCCGCGCTCGAGATCGAGGGCGGGATCAACCGGCCGCCGCTGGAGCGTGCGCTGTCCGCCGACCTCTTCGCTCGGGCCGCCCGGATCGCCGAGGCGGCCGGGCTGCCCGCGCTCACCGGCGTGGCCGTGGGCGGGGCGTCCGACGGCAACTTCACCGCCGGCGTCGGCACACCCACGCTGGACGGCCTCGGTGCCGTGGGCGGGGGCGCGCACGCCGACGACGAGCACGTGCTCGTCGACCGGATCGCCGACCGCACGGCGCTGCTGCGCGCACTGATCACGGACCTGGTCGCGACCCGCTGACCAGACCGTTGAGTGCTGGGTATCCGTTGGGTCTCGGCGTGCCGAGCCACCAGAGACCCAGCACGCAACGGGGGGTCAGGGGTAGCCCGGCTGGCCGAAGCCCGTGGCCCCCCAGGGGGAGGCCGGCGGGCGGGGCTGCCTCGCGAGGAACGTGGCCCGCGCCTGCTGCATGAGCCACACCAGGTACTGCCGCTGCTGCTCCAGGCCGTGCGGGTCGAGGTCCCGCTGGGCGCCGGCCCGCTGGTGTAGCAGCGCGAGCTCCGTGGCGGCCTGCTGGTAGTCGGTCATGGCCCGTTCGGCCACCCGGCCGCCCGCGGACCTGGCCCACCTCCGCGCCGCCCGGCGGCCGGGCAGGCTGGACAGCATGCGCAGGTCGTCCTGGGTGACGATGCCCACCGGCCCGTACAGCGGCAGATAGTGCTCGATGAGCTGGACGATCCGACGCCGGTCGCGGGCCAGGATCACGATCAGCCCGATCAGCACCACGAACCCCACGAGGTAAGCGAACGCGAGGCCGCCGATGCCGAACTTCGTGGAGCCGTTCCACAGGCTGTGGAGGAAGATCGCGCCGAGCAGCCCGTACAGGGGCGCCGTGCGGCGCAGCCTGCCGGGTCCGGCCAGGGCCGCCACCGCCACACCGATGCCCGTCATCGCCGTGCACAGCGGGTGCAGCAGCGGCGAGACGATGGCCCGCAGCACGAACACGTACCCGAGCTGGTCCACCTCGAGCGCGTCGATGAAGTACTGGACGTTCTCCGTCGCGGCGAAGCCGAGGCCCACCATCGCGGCGTAGATGACGCCGTCGGTGGGGCCGTTCAGCTCCTGCCGCCGCCACCACAGCATGCCGAAGAGGACGGCGCCCTTGAGCAGCTCCTCGACCACTGGCGCGCCGAACGTCGCGACGAGGTACCAGCCCTCCTCCTCGCCCGTGAGATCGGTCTCGGTGAGCAGCGACAGCCCGAGCGTGTTGAGGATGCTCGCGAACAGCGCAGCCACCCCCGCGCCCCACAGGAACGCGAAGATCAGGGCGTTCGGCGGCTCCGGCTCCAGCCGGTCGAGCGCGAGCACCAGCGGCAGCCAGACAGCGACGGGCAGCACCGCGAGCAGCAGCCCGACGATGAACGAGCCGCCCCCGGTCACGGCGTCGAAAGCCAGGATGAGGAGCAGGCAGACGGACGCGAAGACGATCCCGAGGATCACTCCGACCGGGGCACGCCCTGGGGCGCGACCCTGGAGGATCGCACTGGGATCGATAGCCATGCCATGGGACCCTACAGACTCGGCAGCGACCGCGACGGGTGACGCGGCGGGGGACGGGACGGGCCCCACGCACGGCTACGCTGGCGCACGTGCCCCAACCTGTAATTCTCGAGCTCGCTGTCCAGGACCCGGCCGGGGCGGTGATCGCGTCCGACGTCGGCGCCCGGCGGGTCGAGCTCTGCTCCGCGCTCGGCGCCACCGGCGGCATCACGCCGAGCGCCGCGCTCATCGAGGCGACGCTCGACGCCGCCGCGGTGATCCCGTCGTCCGACGGCGCGTCGATCCTCGAGGTGCATGTCCTGGTGCGGCCCCGGCCCGGCGGGTTCGTGTACTCGCCCGCCGAGATCGACCTGATGGTCCGGGAGGTCACCCGGTCGGTCGACGCAGGGGTCGACGGCGTGGTGGTGGGCGCGCTGACGTCGTCCGGCACGGTGGACGAGGCACGGATGCGCGACCTGGTCGACGCCGCCATCGGCGCCGAGGTCACGTTCCACCGGGCGCTCGACGTGATCGCCGACCCGATAGCCGCCCTCGACACGCTGGCCGAGCTGGGCGTCGCGCGCGTGCTCACCTCCGGCGGCGCGGCCCGCGCGGCCGACGGGCTGGAGCGGCTGGCCGCCCTGGTCGAGCGCAGCGCCGAGCTGGGCATCGAGATCATGGCGGGCGGCGGCGTCACGCCGTCGGACATCCCGGCCCTGGTGAGCGTGGGTGTGGACGCCGTGCACCTCTCGGCGAAGCGCACGGTGGTCGACGCCGGGGGCCCCGGTGGCGGAGGCGACTCCGGCTACGAGGTGACCGATCAGACACTGGCAGCGGCTGCGGCGGAGGCGCTCCGCACTACGGTTGTCTCATGACCTCCGAGCCGGCCCGTCTGCCTGTCGACGCCACCACCACCAACGCCTGGGGCTCGCTCACCGAGCTCTCCAAGAACCTCCAGCCCGACCTGCGCGGCTGGTTCGCCGCGGACCCGGCTCGCGCCGCACGCCTGAGCCACCAGGCCGCCGACCTGCACGTCGACCTGTCGAAGAACCTGATCACCGACGAGGTGCTCACGTCGCTGCTCGCCCTGGCCGAGGAGGTCGGGCTCGCGGAGCGCCGCGACGCGATGTTCGCGGGCGAGCACATCAATGTCACCGAGGACCGCGCCGTGCTGCACACCGCGCTGCGCCGCCCGTCGGAGGAGCCGCTGACCGTCGACGGCCAGGACATCACCGCGGACGTGGCCGACGAGCTCGCGAAGGTCTACGCGTTCGCCGAGAAGGTGCGCTCCGGGGAGTGGACCGGCGTCACCGGCGAGGCCGTGCGCACGATCGTGAACATCGGCATCGGCGGCTCCGACCTCGGCCCCGTCATGGCGTACGAGGCCCTGGAGCCCTACGTCCAGGACGGCCTGGAGGTGCGGTTCGTCTCGAACATCGACCCCACCGACGTCGCGCAGAAGACCGCCGACCTGGACCCGACGACGACGCTGTTCATCGTCGCCTCCAAGACCTTCGGCACGCTGGAGACCCTCACCAACGCGCGGCTCGCGCGCGACTGGCTGTGGCGCTCGCTGGTCGCCGCCGGCGCCATCGAGGACTCCGAGGACGGGCGCGCCGACGCCGTCGCGAAGCACTTCGTCGCGGTGTCCACCGCCCTGGACAAGGTCGAGGCGTTCGGCATCGACCCCGCCAACGCGTTCGGGTTCTGGGACTGGGTGGGCGGCCGCTACTCCGTGGACTCGGCCATCGGCACCTCGCTCGCCGTGGCGATCGGGCCCGACGCGTTCGCCGACTTCCTCGGCGGCTTCCACGCGATCGACGAGCACTTCCGCACCACGCCGTTCGAGCGCAACGTGCCCGCGCTGATGGGCCTGCTGAACGTCTGGTACGTGAACTTCCGCGACGCGCACACGCACGCCGTGCTGCCGTACGCGCAGCAGCTCCACCGGTTCCCGGCGTACCTGCAGCAGCTCACCATGGAGTCCAACGGCAAGTCCGTGCGCTGGGACGGCACGCCCGTCACCTCCGAGACCGGCGAGGTGTTCTGGGGCGAGCCGGGCACGAACGGCCAGCACGCGTTCTACCAGCTCATCCACCAGGGCACGCGGCTCATCCCGGCCGACTTCATCGCCGTGGCCAACCCCGCCTACCCGCTGGCTGACGCCGTGGGCGACGGCGGCGCCGTCGCCGCCGGGGCCGACGTGCACGGCCTGTTCCTCGCGAACTTCTTCGCGCAGACCAAGGCGCTCGCGTTCGGCAAGACGGCGGACGAGGTGCGGGCCGAGGGCGTAGCGGAGGACCTGGTCTCGGCGAAGGTGTTCAGCGGCAACCGGCCCACGACGTCGATCCTGGCGCCCGCGCTGACCCCGTCGGTGCTGGGGCAGCTCGTCGCGCTCTACGAGCACATCACGTTCGTGCAGGGCGTCGTGTGGGGCATCGACTCGTTCGACCAGTGGGGTGTCGAGCTCGGCAAGAAGCTCGCGCTGGAGATCGCCCCGGCGGTCGCGGGCGACGAGGCGGCCCTGGCGGCGCAGGACCCGTCGACGGCGGCGCTGATCACGAAGTACCGCGAGCTGCGCGCCTGACGACGGCGAGCACGCGGCCGACCGAGAACGAGGTCGGCCGCGTGCGGCGCGCCTGAGGAAGGCGCACGAGGAGCAGATTGCCTGACGCTCCCGATCGCGTGGGTGGCCCCCGCTCGGGTCAGTCGTCGCCCTGGTCGTCGTCCGCGTCGTTCGGGGTGTTGTCGTCCTGGTCGACGTAGTTCGCGTCGTTCGGCGAGTCCGCCGACTGCGCGGAGCCCGCGGTGTCCGTCGCCGACTCGTTCGGCGAGTCCGCCGACTCGGGCGACGGGTCGAAGTTCGCGTCGCCCGGCGAGTCCGCCGACTGCGCGGAGCCCGCGGTGTCGCGGGCCGACTCGTTCGGCGAGTCCGCCGACTCCGGAGAGCTGTCAGTGGTCGCGGCCGTCGTACCGCCGTCGGACGGTGTGGCACCGGACAGGGCGACGGCGGCGGAGGACTCGGCACGCGGGGCGGGGTCGTTCAGCGCCACGGCGGTGCTCGCGCCGGCGACGCCGATCACGGCGGCCGCGCCGACGATGGCCCAGCGCTTCTTCATGGTCGAGGGGTTCATTTCAGTGACCTCCCGGTCTCGTGGCACCCCCGTCGGGTGCCTGCTGGTACGAGTCTGTGCCGCCAGGATGAGGCGACGAGGAGACCCGGATGAGACGGCTCTCATGATATCGGCGGGGTGCGTCAGCCCCGGAACCGGTAGCCCGCCCCGCGCACCGTCTCGATTCGGTCCGCCCCGAGCTTCTTGCGCAGGTACCGCACGTACACGTCCACCACGTTGGACCCGGGGTCGAAGTCGTACCCCCACACGCGCGACAGCAGCTGCTCCCGCGACATGACCTGGCCCGGGTGCTGAAGGAACACCTCGGCGAGCGCGAACTCCCGCGCCGACAGCTCCACCTCCCGCCCCGCCACGGTCGCGGTGCGGGTGCGCAGGTCGAGCCCGACGTCGCCGTGCTCCAACCGGTCCGCCGACGCGGCCTCCCCCGTGGCACGGCGCAGCCGCAGCCGGATCCGGGCGAGCAGCTCGTCGAACCCGAACGGCTTGGACATGTAGTCGTCGGCCCCGCCCTCCAGGCCCGCCACCCTGTCGGACAGCGAGTCCCGCGCGGTGAGGATCACTACCGGCAGCGTGGAGCCGACGTCGCGCAGCCGCTGCAGCACCGTGAACCCGTCCAGGACGGGCAGCCCGATGTCCAGCACCATGAGGTCGTAGCCGCCCGACATGGCGTGGGCGAGCGCCGAGGCGCCGTCGGACACCACCGTGGGCTGGAACCCGTGCGCCTTGAGGCCCTTGCGCACGAACTGCGCGATGCGCTCCTCGTCCTCCGCGATCAGGATCTGGTTCAACCTGCCTCCTCCGTCGCCGCGCCCTTGGCCCCTGGCTGCGTGCCCTGCGGCCCGACGCCGTCGGCGGGCCAGGTCATCACGAAACGTGCCCCGCCGCCGTCGGACCGTTCCACGGTCACTTCCCCGCCGTGCCCCTGCGCGATCGCCCGCACGATGGCCAGGCCCAGGCCCGACCCCGGTGCTCCGCCCGTCACGCTCCCCCGCGCGAACCGGTCGAAGATGCGGTCCGTCTCCTCCGGCGGCACACCCGGCCCGGTGTCCCGCACCCAGAGCCGGACCTGGCGGCCGGCCGGGCCGCCGGACACCTGCGTGCCGATGCCCACCTCGTCCTCGGGGCCGGTGAACTTCACCGCGTTGTCCGCGAGCTGCAGCACGGCCTGGGTGAGCCGGTGCGCGTCGGCGGCCACCTCGGCGTCGGCCCGTGCGTCGACCACCCAGCGGCGCGCGCCCAGCGCGCGGGCCTTGTCGTGCACGTCGTCGGTGAACCGGCCCAGGTCCACGGGCGCGAGGGTCACGAAGTCGGACCGCTCCGCCTTGGCGAGCAGGACGAGCTCCTCGACGATCTGCCCCATCCGGGACGTCTCGTCGAGCAGGAGGTCCCGGGTCTCGCGCACGTCCGCCGGGTCGTCGGGGTCGAGGACCTCCAGGTGGCCGCGCAGCACCGTCAGCGGCGTGCGGAGCTCGTGCCCGGCGTCGTCCAGGAACTGCCGCTGCGTCTCGATGGCCGTCGACAGGCGGTCGAGCATGGTGTTGAAGGCGCCGGCGAGCTCGCCGAGGTCGTCGTCGGTGCGGACGACGACCCGCTCGGACAGGTCGGTCTCGGTGACCCGGGTGGCGGTGGTGCTGAGCTGCCGCAGCGGCCGCAGCAGGCGGCTCACCACGAGCCACGCGAACAGCCCCAGCAGCACGAGCGCCACGGAGCAGACGATCGCGTAGGTGCGCATCACCGCGGTCTCCGCCGCCAGCGACCGGTCCAGCGCGGACGCCATCACATACGCCCCCACCTCCTGCCGGTCCGGCACGGTCACGGGCACGACGACGAACCACACCCGGCCCATCTCGGTCTCGATCTCGCGCTGGACCGTTGTGCTCGACTGCGGCGTGAGGCCCTCGACGACGTCCCGGACCACCGCGTTCTCCGCGACGATCCGTCCCGCGGTGGGCGGGTTGGACTGCTGGTGCTCCCCGTCCAGGTAGCTCACGAAGATCTCGTTGGTGCCCGGGACGTTCCGCTCCATGGCGACGCTCATGAGCCGCCCGGCGCCGTGGAACGTCTCGCCCGTCTCCGGGTCCACGCCGTCTGCCGCCAGCCGCACCAGCTCGCCGATCTCCTGGTCGAAGTCCTCGGAGATGTCGTCCATGATCTGCTGGGACTGGATGGCGTGGGTGAGCAGCCCCGCGGCGAGCAGCCCGATGGCGGTCACCGCCACGACCACCGCGACCACCTTCGCCCGGACCGAGGGCCGGCGCAGGCTCATCCGCCGCTCACGCCGGTCGCCGCGAACCGGGTCCCGTCGAGCCAGCCGGCGACGACGTCCAGCCGGCGCGACGTCGCCTTCTGCCAGTCGTGCTCCTGCACGCGGTGCGGGCCCGTGGCCAGCGACAACAGCACCCCGGCGACGCGGGCCGCCAGGTCGCTCAGGTCCGCGCCCCGGCTGCCCGGGGCGGACACGAACCCCGCCACGTAGTCCGCCGCGAGCCGGCGCATCCGGGACGCGCGCGCGGTCTGCGCGGGGTCCGACCCGCCCACGAGGGACAGCACGTCCAGGTGCGCGACCAGGCACGCGAGGTCGTCGGCGCGATGGCCCGGGCCGGCGGAGTCGACGTCGAGCAGCCCGGTGATCCGGCCGTCGGTGAGCATGATCTGCGCCTCGTACAGGTCACCGTGCGTCGGGTCCGCCCCGGCACCGCGCTCCGCGAGCCGCGCAACGACAGCGCCGGCCAGGTCTGCCGCCCGGCCCGCCTCCGCGGGCAGCGCCGCCCCGATCACGCCCGCGTAGTGCTCGGCCGACTCGCTCCAGGCGGGACGCCGCGGCAGGTCGCGCACCTCCGCGGGCAGCCGGTCGAGCAGGTCCAGCACCTCCTGCGGGGACGGGATCCGGCCTCCGTCGCGGACGGCGGCGCGCATCTCGGTGCCGCGCAGCGGGGACAGCACGAGGAGGCCGTCGTCGGACCAGCCGAGGGGGCGCGGGACCGGCAGCCCGGCCCGCGACAGCAGCGAGTGCCGCTCGTGCAGGTCCGCGACCTTGCGCGGGCGCAGCACCTTGAGGAACACCCGGGCCGACGCCGCCCGCGCCTCGATCACCGCCCGCCGGGTCGGCCGGTAGGCGCGGACCTTGAGCTCGGGGTGCGCGCGCTCGTCCGGCCCCACGCCCAGACCCGCCAGGAGCTCCTCGACGGCGGCCGGGTTGAACGCGCGCGGCAGCGCGGGCAGCGCCGGGTCCCCGGGAAACCGCCACACGGCGACCGTCGCGTCGCCGTCGGACAGCGTGACCACACCCGGCTTACGCCCGTCGCGGGCCCGGCCCACGCTCGCGCCGAGCGTCTCGGAGCGCTCCACGCCGTCCCAGCGCACCGTCGCGCGGTACGCGACAGTGGTGGTCGAGCCCGGCCGATGGTCCACCTGGCGCACCCGCCAGTCCACGAGCTCACCGCCGGCCGTCGCCACCGCGGCGTCGAGAAGGCCCGCGGCGGCATCACCGGTCAGGAGGTCGAGGTGCGTGTTCACCCAGCAATCCTCGCAGCCGGTACCCGCCGAAGCCCCTTAACCGGGATTAGAAAGCTCTCACCTGTCGCACGGATGTCAGTGGCCCTCCCTAGGATCCCGCCCATGACACCCAAGAGCTTCTACGACGTGAGGTTTGCTGTCGCACCCGGCGCGGCTCGCAAGGATGCGCATCACATCCGCGGCAGCCTCGACCAGGCCATGGCCGCCCTGGATCTCGAGTTCGAAGACCCCGGCAACACCTGGCTCCTGTTCCAGTCCGGCGCGGATCTGGCCCTGGACGTGTACCAGAGGGGGCGACGGGTGAGCTCGATCGACCTCCACCCGTTCGTCACGGTCCGAGCTGCCGGCTATCCGGACATAGCCTTCCGCGGCCCGGGCGGCTCGACGGCCTACGCCGTTGGCACTGATGATCCGGACAGGGTGAAGACGGTGCTTGCCGAGCTCGGCGACAGGATGTTCGCCGGCGACCTCGACGGCACCGTCGACGTAACCGTGGACTGGGACAGCGCTGGTGTGCCGCCGCTCGTCGGCGAGAGGGCCGAAGAAGGCGACTACGTGCTGCTTGGCGACGGCCCGCTCGACGATCTCGACGAGCTTGATGACCTCGACGAGGACGAGCTGGAGGACGAGCTGATCGACCGGGGCTACGTCGAATACGGAGACCATGACTTCGATGCGTGAGCCGTGCTGGTGAACCGTGGCGCAGAGCCGTAACTCATCGCGCCTACACTGCGCGCGTGACCCGTACCCACCATCGACCGCGGATCGCGATCTGCGGCATGGCCATCGAGTCCAGTACGTTCTCCCCGCACCGCTCGGGCTGGGAGGCGTTCACTCTTCTGCGCGGCAATGAGCTCGTCCGGCGGTACCCGTTCCTCCGGGACGGCGCGGCCCTGCGCCGGGAGGCCGAGTGGGTCGGGATCCTGCGGGCCGGGGCGCTCCCGGGCGGAGCGGTCCCCGCGGACGTCTACGAGACGGTGCGCACCGAGATCGGCCTGGCGCTGGAGGCGCAGGGTCCGTTCGACGGGGTGCTGCTCGAGATCCACGGCGCCATGGCTGTGCTCGGGTACACCGACGCGGAGGCGGACCTCGCGCGGGCGGTGCGCGCCGCCGTCGGGCCGGACTGCCTGGTCTCCGCGTCGATGGACCTGCACGGCAACGTGTCGCGGGAGCTCGCCACGACCGTCGACCTCATCGCCTGCCACCGCATGGCCCCGCACGAGGACGACGACGAGGCACGCGAGCGCGCGGCCACCGACCTGCTGCGCCGCATCGACGGGGCGGGGCGGCCGCGCAAGGCATGGGTGCAGGTCCCGGTGCTGCTGCCGGGGGAGAAGGCGAGCACCCGGCTGGAGCCCGCCAAGGGCATCTACGAGGACGTGGCGCGGGTCGGGGCGCTGGACGGCGTGCTGGACGCCTCCGTCTGGGTCGGGTACGCGTGGGCGGACGAGCCGCGCTGCCGGGCCACCGTCGTTGTCATGGGCGACTCCGATGCGGTGATCGTGCGGGAGGCGGAACGCCTGGCCCGCCGGTACTGGGACGCGCGCGACGAGTTCGCGTTCGTCGCGCCGGCCGGCACCTACGAGGAGTGCTTGGCGGCGGTGCTCGCGAGCGACGCCCGGCCGTTCGTGCTGTCCGACTCCGGCGACAACCCCATGGCCGGCGGCGCCGGCGACGTCACCTGGACCCTCGCGCGGCTCCTGGTGGAGCCCGCCTTCGCGGCTCCGCCCGCCGACGGCGGCCGCACCGCGATCTACGCCTCCCTGCCCGACGCCGAGGCCGCCCGCGCGGTGGCCGACGCCGGGGTGGGCGCCCTCGTCGAGGTGGAGGCCGGCGCGCGGGTCGACGACGGCCCGCACGGGCCGGTCACGCTGCGGGGCGTGGTCGAGCACGTCCGCGCGGACGACCCGGTAGCGGGGGCCGTGTGCGTGGTGGCGGTCGGCGGGCTGAAGGTGGTCCTGACCGAACGCCGCAGGCCGTACCACCTGGAGTCGGACTTCACGGCGATCGGCCTGGACCCGCGCGGCACCGACGTCGTGGTGGTGAAGATCGGCAACCTCGAGACCGAGCTGTACGACATGGCCGAGGACTGGATGCTCATGCTCACCCCGGGCGGCGTGGACCAGGACCTGCTCCGGCTGCGGCACACGAACCTGGGCGGCCCGGTGCACCCGTTCGACGCCGACGAGGCGTTCGGCACCGGCCCGGACCTGACGCCGGAGCTGCTCTGACAGGGGCTCCCGGCCCGGTCCTGTGACCAGGGCCGGGAGGTCAGCTCAGAGCGGGCCCTGGAACTCCGCTGAGCCGCCCGCCGGGACGAACCCCAGCGCGATGTTGATCGCGAGCATGTGCGGGTTCTCCTCGTTGTTCCAGGTGTAGATGCGCCGGGTGTCGGGGCGCAGCCGCGCGTGCTCGCGCAGGTTCACGGCCTTGACGAGCATGCCCAGCCGGTGCCCGCGGTGCGCCTTGGTCACCACCGTGGCCTGCTGGTCGGTGTGGTCGGGCCTGAGGTCGTTCCACATCAGCATCGTCATCGCGACGAGCTCGCCGGTGGCCACGTGCTCGGCCGCCGTCACCACGTACTGGTCGCCCTTGGCGGCGATCGCCGCCTCCTCGCCGCGGATCCGGTCCACGTCCCACACGTCGGACTCGATGTCGAGGCCGCCGCGCGGTTCGTCGTCGACCAGGGCCTGCTCGAGGGCGGCGTACTGCTCGATCCACTCCTCCGGCGTCGGCGCGGTCCAGGTGTGCACGCGGTACGCGTCGCCCGCGGCCGCGCGCGCCTCGGCCTCGAAACGAGACACCGCCTCCGGCAGGACCGGTAGGTCGATCCGGGACCGGCGCTCCACGAGCTGCAGGGTCAGGCCCAGCTTCTGGGCCAGGCGGACGCCCGGCAGGTCGGCGGAGACCTCGCCGATGCCCGACGCCGGCGCCAGCGTCTCGCGGCCGGCCCCCTCCGGCCCGAAGTCGACGGGCGCGAGGACCGACGTCCGGCCCTCCGCACGCGCGGTGCTGCGCGCCCACTCGGTCAGGGCGGTGCCGATGCCCTGCCGCCGGTACTCCGGGTGCACCACTACGGCGCCGATCGCCAGCTCCTGGTTCGACCGGACGAAGAGGTTCAGGAGAGCGCTGCCCACCACCCGCGGCCCGTCGGGTGCGTCCACCACTGCGACCTGGCGCAGCCTGCGCCGGTAGTCCTGGTTGTTCATCGACACCAGGATCCCGAGTGGCGTCGGCGCGCTGTCCGCGTTCCCGAGGTCGGCGGTCTCCGCCGCCTCGTGCAGCTCCGCGATACCCCGGTACGCCCAGGCGTCGGGGTCGTCGATCGAGGACGGGTGCGGCGGGTCCAACAGCCGCCACGCCGACGTCGTCGGGGCGGGTACTGCCGAGGTTGAGGTCATGGAGCCAAGCGTGCTCCCGGGACGCGGGACGCGCACGGCTTTTTGTGCGGCGCGGGACCTGAAGCGTGGATGGCGCGGCTGTGGTGCGGGGCGCTTGTCGGTGGCCACCGCTAGCGTGGCGGCATGACGAAGAAGCCGCTCGCGCACGCCGCAGTCGCCACCGCAGCTGCCCCCGCGGCGATCGTCCGGAAGCTCACCCTCGAGCAGAAGGCGCGCCTCCTGTCCGGGGCCTCGTTCTGGACCACTGCCGAGGCGCCCGGTGTCCCGCCGGTCTACCTCTCGGACGGCCCGCACGGCGTGCGCCGGCTCGACGCCGACGTCGGCGACATCGAGGGCGCCGTCCCGGCCACGTGCTTCCCACCGGCGGTGGCGCTCGGCAGCACGTTCGACGTCGGCCTGGTCGAACGGGTGGGGGAGGCCGTCGCGACCGAGGCGCGGCGGCGCGACGTCGACGTCGTGCTCGGCCCGGGCATCAACATCAAGCGCAGCCCGCTGTGCGGGCGCAACTTCGAGTACGTGGCGGAGGATCCGCTGCTCGCCGGCGAGATCGGCGCGGCGCTCGTCACCGGGATCCAGCGCAAGGGCGTCGCCACGAGCCTCAAGCACTTCGCGGCGAACAACCAGGAGACGGAACGCATGCGCGTCTCCGCCGACGTCGACGAGCGCACCCTCCGCGAGATCTACCTGCGCGGTTTCCAGCGCGTGGTCACCAGGGCGCGGCCCGCCACGCTCATGTCGTCGTACAACCGCATCAACGGAACGCACACCGGCGAGGACCGCCGCATCACCACCGACATCCTGCGCGGCGAGTGGGGCTTCGAGGGCCTCGTCATGTCCGACTGGGGCGCCGTCCACGACCGCATCGCCGGCATCCGCGCGGGCCTGGACCTGGAGATGCCCGGCGGCGGCGAGGGCCGGGTCAAGGAGATCGTCGCGGCCGTGAAGTCCGGCTCCCTGGACCTCGCCGACGTCGACCGCTCGGCCGCCCGCGTGGTCGCCCTGGCGCTCGCGGCGCAGGCCGCGCGCGACCCGGCGGCGCGCGGAGGCGCGGCGCCGCTCGCGGAACGCGGCCACGACCCCGAGGCCTGGCACGACGCCGCCCACCACGCCCTGGCCCGCGAGGCCGCGTGCCGCGCGATAGTGCTGCTCAAGAACGACGGCGGCCTGCTGCCGCTGGCCCCGCAGACTCGCCTGGCCGTGATCGGCGAGCTCGCCCGTACGCCGCGCTACCAGGGCTCGGGCTCGTCCCAGATCGTCCCGACCCAGCTCGACGACGCCCTCGCCGCGATCCGGGACTCCGCCACCGACGTCGTCTTCGCGCCGGGGTACGAGCTCGACTCGACGGGCGCGCCAAGCGGGAAGGCGGGGGCGACCGCCGGCAAGCGGCGGGCCAGGGCCGCCGCCGGCGACGACACCGGGGCGCTCGCCGACGAGGCAGTCGCCGCGGCACGGGGCGCAGGCGTGGTGCTGTTCTTCGCGGGCCTGCCGCAGTCGGCCGAGGCGGAGGGCCGCGACCGCGAGCACATCGAGATCCCGGCGGCCCAGCTCGACCTGCTCGACCGGGTGCTGGAGGTCAACCCGCGCGTGGTCGTGGTGCTGTCCAACGGCTCGGTGGTTCGCCTGTCCGGCTTCGCGGACCGCGTGCCCGCGATCGTCGAGGGCTGGCTGCTGGGCCAGGCGGGCGGCGGCGCCATGGCCGACGTCCTGTTCGGCCGCGTCAACCCGTCCGGCCGGCTGGCCGAGACCGTCCCGCCTCGGATCGAGGACACCCCCGCCTGGACGAGCTTCCCCGGCACGGGCCTCCGCGTCACCTACGGCGAGGGCATCTTCGTGGGCTACCGCTGGTACGACGCGCGGGACATGGCGGTCCAGTTCCCCTTCGGCCACGGCCTCTCGTACACGACGTTCGCCTACGCGGGACTGGTGGTCTCGACACGCTCGACCAGCGGCGGGGGCGTGGCCAGCGGGAACGTGACGCCCGACGGCGGCGGCCTCACCGCCCGCGTGACCGTCACCAACACCGGCGGCGTCGCCGGCCGCGAGGTGGTGCAGTGCTACGTGTCCCTGCCCGGCTCCGCGGTCCCGCGGGCTCCGCGCGCGCTGGCCGCGTTCGCCGTCGTCGACCTGGCGCCGGGCGAGTCCCGGGAGGTGGAGCTGGCCGTGGCGCGGGACGACCTCGCGTACTGGGACATTCGCGCCGACCGGTGGCTCGTTGAGGGCGGCACCTACCGCGTCGAGGTGGGCGCCTCCAGCCGCGACCTCCGCGTCACCGCCGAGGTGCAGGTGCCGGCGGACGCCTTCGTCGCGCCGCTGACCCCCGAGAGCTCGGTGGGCGAGGCGATGGCGCACCGCGTCATCGGCCCGACGGTCACGGGGCTGCTCAAGGCGACCGGCCTGTCCGACGACGTCATGACCATGACCATGGCGATGCCCCTGGCACGGCTCCCGTACCAGCCCGGCTCCGGCGTGACGCACAGGCAGGTGCGCCAGCTGCTCGACGTCGCGAACGGTACCGGCGGCCTGGCCACCCGAGCGGCCGGAAAGGTGCTGGGCCTGGCCGGCCGCCTGCGCAAGCGCTGATCCCGCCGCATGCGGGATCCGTAGCGTAGAACGTGCGTGACTTGTGGCGTGGGCTACGCGAACCTCTGGGTCAGAGGCGCTTCTGGAGCGCGGCCTCCGCGCCCGACGGGCGGAACCCGAGCGCCACGTTGATGCCCAGCATGTGCGCGTTCTCCTCGGCGTTGAACGTGTGCGCGCGCTCGGTCTGCGGGTACCGGGCGGCGAGCTCGCGCAGGTTCACGGCCTTGACGAGCATCCCGAGCCGGTGCCCGCGGTGGGACTTCAGCACGATCGTCTCCTCCTGGAACACGAACGACGGCTTGCCGTCCAGCAGCAGGAACGAGGTGCCGCCCGCGACCTCGCCGGACGGGACGTGCTCCACCAGAGTGGTCAGCAGCCGCTCGCCGCTGTCGGCGCGGTCCGCGAGGTAGACCCGGACACGCTCGGCGTCCCAGGTCTCCTCGCCGAAGTCGAGCTCGCCTTGCGGCACGTCCGTGGACATCCGGGTCATGAGCTGGGCATACCCGTCGTGCCAGTCCTCCGGGATGCCCTCCCACGTGTGCGTCCGGTAGTCGTCGCCGGCTTTCGCGCGCGCCTCCGCCTCGAACTCCGCCAGCTTCCCCGGGTCCACCGGCAGGTCGAGCCGCGACATGCGCTCCACCTGCTCGATCGTGTACCCGCGGCCGAGCGCGAACCGGGTGCCACCCGCGGCGGAGGCGGGGAGCCGGCCGACGCCGGTCGCCGGTACCAGGGCCTCCTCGTCCTCGGCCGCCTCACGGGGCGACGCCGACCAGGTGAAGAACGTGGTCCGGCCGGCGTCGGCGGCCGCCTGCTCAGCCCGGTCGGCGAGGGCGGTCCCGATGCCCCGGCGCCGGTGGTCCGGCCGGACTCCGACGTAGACGTCGGCGGTATGCGTGTTGTGCTCGCGCGTCAACGCGAGGAATCCGTACCCGATCACGTCGTCGGCGGTCGGGGTGCCTCCGTCCGCGCGGTCGAGCACCGCGACGAACCGCTGCTTGTGCGCGTACTCCTGGTGCAGCATCCCGCTGACGACCTGCTGCAGGGTGCGGGCGAGGTCGTCGTAGCCGCGGGTAGCGATCTCCACGGCATGGTCGACGGCGGCGATGCCGCGGTACGCCCAGGCGTCGGGGTGGTCCGTCGAGGGCACCGCCGTCACCTCGAGGATGCGCCACGTCGTCGGCTCTGGCGCGGAGCCGCTGGGGGAGGTCATACGACCAGGGTGCCCGGCCCGCCGTCGGGCGGCGAGGCAATATTGACGGGGCCGGGCGCCCGGGTCAGGCCGCGACGGAGATCGCCTGCCCGACGGCGGTGCGGTCGGTCACGGCGTCGAGCATCGCCAGGGCGAGGTCGGGCCGGGCGATCGTCCAGGCCCAGCGCACGTTCCCGTCCCGCCGCGCCTGGTAGCGACCGGTACCGGGCCGGTCCTGGAGACGTGGCGGACGCATGATCGTCCAGTCGACGTGGCTGGCTCGGATCACCTGCTCCATGGCCTCCAGGTCCGCGTTCGTCGTGGCCAGCGCCCGCTTCAGGATCGGCTTGGCGACGTAGCGGGAGAGCGGGTCGTCGCCGTCGACCACCCAGCCGCTGGCGCTGATCGCGACCAGGCGGCGCACGCCGGCGCGGTCCATGGCGGCGAGGACGGCGGTGACGCCGTCGCGCAGGACGTGCGCCGACTCGCCGGGCACCGGTCCGAGGCAGCTCGCGACGGCCTCGACGCCCGCGAACGCGGCGGCGAGGGCGGCGACGTCGGACGCGTCGGCGACCCGGAACTCGCCGGGCGGGTCCGGCAGCCGGGACGGGTCGCGCACAACGGCGACCACCTCGTGGCCGGCCGCGGCGGCGACGCGGACGAGCTCTCGGCCGGTCCGGCCGCTCGCTCCGACGACAGCGATCTTCATGGCATCTCCTGGGGTATGGGCGGTGCTCGACGGCGTGTGAGTGAATACTTACTAACACCGTGCCACGGGGTATGACAGCAGGTCAAGGGAACGGGGCGAGAATGTCTGCCATGAGCACACGGGAGCGGATCCTCGACGCGGCGGCGCTGGTGATGCGCGAGCAGGGCGTCGCGCACGCGACGACCAAGGAGATCGCGCGCGCGGCCGGCTGCTCGGAAGCGCTGCTGTACCGCCACTTCGACGACAAGCAGGGCTTGTTCATGGCGGTCCTGCAGGAGCGCCTGCCCGGCTTCGCCCTGCCCGACGACGCCGTCGGCGCCGCGACCGTCGAGGCCAACCTCGCGCGGTTCGTCTCCGGGCTGCTCGACTTCTACGTGGACAGCTTCCCGATCTCGGCCTCGATCTTCTCCAGCAGCACGCTCCTCGCCCGCCACCGGGACGCGATCGCGGCGCACGGGGCCGGTCCGCAGACGCCGCAGCTACGGCTGCAGGCCTACCTGGAGGCGGAACGCGCGGCCGGACGGGTGCGCGCCGACGCCGATGTCGAGGCGGTGGCCCGCCTGCTCGTGGGCGCGGCGTTGCACCAGGCGTTCCTGGTCACGTTCTGGGGCGACGGGCGGGTCGACGAGCCCGGCCTGGGGCAGCGCCTGGTGGCCTCGGTCCTGCCGGCGCTGCTGCCGGGCTGACCCGCACGCCTGGTCAGGCGGCCGCCTGGTTACGCGGCCGCCGGGGGAGCCGTGCTCGCGCGCTGCACCAGGCGGGTGGGCAGGCGGGTGTGGTGGCCCGCCGAAGGACCCGACTCCAGCATCGCGATGACCATGCGGAGCGCCTCGGCACCCATCTCGTGCAGGGACTGCGCGATCGTCGTCAAGGGCGGGGTGGACCCGGCGGCCTCCGGGACGTCGTCGAACCCGATGACCGAGAGGTCCTCCGGGACGCGCAGGCCCAGCTCCTGGGCCACCTCGATGACGTGGATCGCCGACAGGTCGTTCGCGGCGAAGACCGCGGTCGGCCTGTCCGGGCGCTCGAGCAGGTCGTGCGTAGGGCGGTCGGACCGGTCCGGGCGGTAGCCGCCCTCCAGCACCAGGCTCGGGTCCGGGGTGAGGCCCGCCGCCTGCATCGCCTCACGGAAGCCGAGCTCGCGCAGGCGGGCCGACTCCAGGTCGGCGCGTCCGCCCAGGTAGCCGATGCGCGTGTGGCCCAGGCCGATCAGGTGTTCGGTCGCGGTACGGGCGCCGCCCAGGTTGTCGGAGTCCACGGTGGCCGGGCCCGTGGGCCCCGTGTGCGGGTCGATGGCGACGATCGGGACGCCCTCGTGCACCGGGAGGGCGAGGGTGGGAGTGACGATGACGACGCCGTCGATCAGGGTGCCCGCGAGGCGGGACAGGGAGCGGCGCTCCCAGCCCACGTGGTCCGAGCGCCCGGCGTCGCCGCAGTACGCGAGCAGCTCGTAGCCGGTGCCGGTGATGCCGGCGGAGATGCCCTTGAGGAGCTCAGTGCTGAACGGCTCGAACTCGGCCACGAGCACGCCGATCACGTTGGTCTGCCGGCGGCGCAGGCTGCGCGCGACGAGGGACGACTCGTACCCGAGGTCGGCGACGACGCCGAGCACCCGCTCGGCGGTGGCCGCGGCCACCCCGTACCGGCCGTTGACTACCTTGGACACGGTGGCGACCGACACGCCCGCAACGCGCGCGACGTCGGTGATGGTGGCGCGGCCGGTCGCGCGCTCCTGTGTGGCGAACGGTTCCGGGGCCTCCGGACCGTTCGTCACGCTGTCACCCGGTCCGGCGGTGGACCCGGGTAGGCCTGTCCCACTGTGCACGGAAGAGACAGTACATCCGGGCAACGTGGTGTGTCTGTCGGGCCGATCCGTTTCGAAATCGATATCGAAACCGTTTGACTTGACCGTGACCGTCCTGCGAGGCTCCTGATCGACGGACCCGTAGTCCGTCAACGGCAGGCTCCTGCCGACCGTCGATGACGACCTACAAGGGGTTCCACAATGATGAGGAAAACGCGGGCCGCGGGCGCTCTTGCCCTGGGCGCCACCGTTGCCCTGCTGGCCGCGGGCTGTTCGGGCGGCAGCGGTGAGGGAGGATCGGACGGCGACGTCACGATGACCTTCTGGCACAACTCCACCACCGGGCCGGGCAAGGCCTACTGGGAGGACACGGTCGCCGCCTTCGAGGCGGCCAACCCCGGCGTGACGATCGAGGTCCAGTCCATCCAGAACGAGGACATGGACGGCAAGCTGCAGACCGCCCTGAACTCGGGCGACGCACCGGACATCTTCATGGCGCGCGGCGGCGGCAAGCTGGCCGACGTCGTCGAGGCCGGCCAGATCATGGACCTCACCGACACGATCGACGACGCCACGAAGGCCGCCGTCGGCGACGCGGGCCTCAGCGCCCTCACCGTGGACGGCAAGATCTACGGCATGCCGACCTCGATCCTTCCTGGCGGCATCTACTACAGCCAGGACCTCTTCGACGAGGCAGGCATCACCGAGACGCCCACCACCGTGGCCGAGCTGGACGACGTCGTGTCCGACCTCAAGGCCGCCGACATCGCCCCGATCGCGCTCGGTGGCAAGGACGCCTGGCCTGCCGCGCACTGGTACTACTTCTTCGCGCTCCGCGAGTGCTCCCAGGAGACCCTCGAGGCGGCCGCCGTGTCCCGCAGCTTCGACGACGAGTGCTGGCTGGCGGCGGGTGAGGACCTGCAGGAGCTGTCCGCCACCGAGCCGTTCCAGGACGGCTACCTCACCGCGACGGCCCAGCAGGGCGCCGGTTCCTCGGCGGGTCTCATCGCGAACCACAAGGCCGCCATGGAGCTCATGGGCGCGTGGAACCCGGGCGTGATCGCGGGCCTGACCCCGGACCAGAAGCCGCTGAAGGACCTCGGCTGGTTCCCGTTCCCCGCCACTGACGGCGGCGCCGGCGACCCCGCCGCGTTCATGGGCGGCGTGGACGGCTACTCCTGCTTCGTCGAGGCTCCGCCGGAGTGCGCCGAGTTCCTGAACTTCTTCATGCAGAAGGAGTACCAGGAGAAGTACGCGGAGGCGTTCGTGACGCTGCCCGCCAGCAAGGAGGCGCAGAGCGTCGTGACGGACCCCGCGCTCAAGTCCGTCCTCGAGGCCTACAACGCGGCCCCGTACGTCTCCGTCTGGCTGGACACGCTGTACGGCCAGAACGTGGGCAACGCGCTCAACGGCAGCGTCGTCGAGCTGCTGGCCGGCGACGGTGACCCGCAGAGCATCGTCGACGCCGTGAACGCCGCGGCGGCGATGGAGTAACGACTCAGATGACTCACTCCCTGGGCGAGAACTCAGCCGTGACGACCTCGCCTGAGGGTCCTTCGGTGACCGGGGGCGACGTGCAGACGTCGTCCCCGGCCCGTCGGCCGCGGCGGGGCAGAAAGACCGACTGGCGCAAGACGCTCGAGATCACCCTGCTCTCGGGCCCCGCCATCGTCGTGTTCCTCGCGTTCGTCATCTTCCCCGTGTTCCTGGCGGCGTACTACGGCTTCTTCAGCTGGAAGGGCTACGGGCCGCCGACGGAGTTCGTCGGGCTCGACAACTACCTCGTCATCTTCCAGGACTCGGCCTTCCACGAGGCGCTCCTGCACAACGGCTACATAGTGGTGCTGTCCCTGATCATCCAGGGGCCCGCGGCAGTGGCGCTGGCGCTCCTGCTGAACCAGAAGATCCGCGGCCGGTCCATCATCCGCGTCCTGATCTTCGTGCCGTACGTGATCTCGGAGGTCATCGTGGGCACCGGCTGGAGCCTGATGCTCCAGACCTCGGGTGCGGTGAACGACCTGCTCGACAAGCTGGGCCTGGGGTTCCTCGCCGTCGACTGGCTGTCCGACCCCAGGATCGCCCTCTGGTCGCTGATGATCATCATCAGCTGGAAGTACATCGGCTTCGCCGTGATCCTGTTCCTCGCGGGCCTGCAGAGCATCCCCGAGGAGCTCTCCGAGGCGGCCTCGATCGACGGCGCCTCGTACTGGCAGATCCAGCGCACCATCACGCTGCCGCTGCTCGGCCCGACGATCCGCATCTGGGCGTTCCTGTCGATCATCGGCTCGCTCCAGCTGTTCGACCTCGTCTACATCATCTGGGGCCAGTACGTCTCCGCGACGGCAGGCACCTCGACGATGGCGACCTACATGGTCCTGAACGGGCGGCTGGCCGGGAACTTCGGCTACGGCAACGCGGTCGCCGTCGTGCTGTTCCTGATCTCGCTCGTCATCGCCCTGGTCTATCAGCGCTACGTGCTGCGCCGGGACACCGAGGGCGCGCTCACGGAAGGGAAGAACTGATGGCGACGCTGCTCGACGCCCCCACATCGGCCGGGCAGAAGCTCCGCCGGATACCGAAGGTCGCCTGGGGCAGCCCGATGACCTACGTCGTCGCGTTCCTCTTCGTCGGGGTCTGCATCGCCCCCGTGCTCTACATCATCGTGGGCGGGTTCCGGACGAACGCGCAGATCACGGTTGACCCGTCGGGTCTGCCGAGCCCCTGGGTGGTCGACAACTACCTCAGCGTGCTCGCGAGCGGGGTGTTCTGGCGCCAGGTCGCCAACTCCGCGATCGCCGGCATCCTCACCACGCTCGGCGTGGTGTCGCTCGGGCTCATGGTGAGCTTCGTGCTGGCGCGGTACGACTTCAAGCTGAACGGAGCGATGTACTCGCTGTTCGCGGCGGGCCTCATGTTCCCCATGACGGTGGCGATCACCCCGCTGTACATCCTGATCCGCGACCTCGGCCTGATGAACACCCTCGGGGGCATCGTCCTGCCGCAGATCGCGTTCGCGCTCCCGACCACGATCATCATCCTGGTGCCGTTCCTGCGTGCCATCCCCAAGGAGATCGAGGAGGCCGCGTCGATCGACGGCGCGGGCCGCATCGGGTTCTTCTTCCGGATGGTCGTGCCGCTGTCGCTGCCCGGCGTGATCACCACCGGGATCCTGGCGTTCGTCGCGTCGTGGAACTCGTACATGCTGCCGCTGTTCATCCTGAACGACGAGCTCTCCTACACGCTGCCGCTGGGTGTCCAGGCGTTCGCCTCCCAGTACTCGGTCGACACGGCGCGGGTGCTGGCGTTCACGTCGCTGTCGATGATCCCCGCGCTGATCTTCTTCTCGCTGTTCGAGCGGCGCATCGTCGGCGGTCTCACGGGGGCCGTCAAGGGGTGACCCCAGGGGTGCGGCTCCGCGCCCCGCGATTCACGCAGGCCACGTTTCAAGCAGGGTCATACAAGCAGGTCAGGAAAGGATTTCGATGACGGAGCTGCCGGTGGCGCTTCGGGCGATGCCCGAGGTGTCGGAGCGCGTGCACGAGCTGCACGCCCAGATGACTCTCGAGGAGAAGCTCGCCCAGCTGGTCGGGTACTGGCTGGACCAGGGCGGCAACGTCGTGGCACCGATGCAGGGCGAGATGGCCGGCGGTCAGGGCTCCACGACGCTCCCGGAGATCACGAGGCACGGCCTGGGGCACTACACCCGCGTGTACGGCACACGGCCGGTCGACCCGGCCGAGCGTGCGGCGTGGCTGTGGGACGAGCAGCGGAGGCTGAAGCGCGAGACGCGCCTCGGCATCCCCGCGCTGGTCCACGAGGAGTGCCTCACGGGCCTTGCGGCCTGGCAGGCGGCCACCTTCCCGACGCCGCTCGCGTGGGGGGCGTCGTTCGACCCGGAGCTGGTCGCCGAGATGGGCGGCCTCATCGGGGAGTCCATGCGGGAGCTCGGGATCCACCAGGGGCTCGCGCCGGTGCTCGACGTCGTCCGCGATCCCCGGTGGGGGCGGGTCGACGAGTGCATCGGCGAGGACCCGTACCTCGTCGGCACGGTCGGCACCTCGTACGTCCGCGGGCTGCAGGGGGCGGGCGTGCACGCCACGCTCAAGCACTTCGTGGCCTACTCCGGGTCCAAGGCGGGGCGCAACCACGCCCCGGTGAGCGCGGGCCCGCGCGAGATCGCCGACGTCTACCTGCCGCCCTTCGAGATGGCGGTGCGCGACGGCGGGGTGCGCTCCGTCATGGCCTCGTACAACGACGTCGACGGCGTGCCGATGCACTCGTCGGGCGAGTACCTCACCCAGCTGCTCCGCGAGCAGTGGGGGTTCGACGGCGTAGTGGTCGCCGACTACTTCGGCGTCGCGTTCCTGACCGTCATGCACGCGATAGCTGCCGACCGGGGCGCGGCTGCCGCTGCCGCGCTGGAGGCGGGCGTCGACATCGAGCTGCCGTCCGGTGACGCCTACCTCGAGCCGCTGGCCGCGCTCGTCACGGACGGCACCGTGCCGGTCGAGATAGTGGACCGGGCGGTGCTGCGCGCGCTGAAGCAGAAGGAGGAGCTCGGTCTCCTCGAGCCGGACGCGTACGAGGACGCGCCGCCCGCCGTCGTCGACCTGGACTCGCCCGCGCACCGCGACGTGGCCCGGCGCCTCGCCGAGGAGTCGGTGGTGCTGCTCTCGAACGACGGCGTGCTGCCGCTCGGCTCGTGGCACGACAGGCCTTCCCGGGTGGCGGTGATCGGGCCGAACGCGACGCGTCCCGAGGCCCTCATGGGCTGCTACTCGTTCGCGAACCACGTGCTGGCGCACCACCCCGGCGTCCCGGCGGGCTTCGAGATCCCGTCGGTGACCGAGGCCCTCGCCGTCGAGTTCGAGCGGGCGGGCCTGTCCGCGCCCGAGCTCACGTTCGCGCAGGGCTGCGCCGTCGAGGGCGACGACACCTCCGGGTTCCCCGCCGCCGTCGCCGCGGCGGAGGCCGCCGACGTCGCGATAGTCGTCGTGGGCGACCAGGCCGGGCTGTTCGGCCGCGGCACGGTGGGCGAGGGTAACGACAGCGAGTCGCTCGAGCTGCCCGGCGTGCAGCGCGAGCTCGTCGAGGCGGTGCTCGCCGCGGGCAAGCCCGTCGTGATGGTGCTGCTCACCGGCCGCCCGTACTCGATCGGCTGGGCGCTCGACACCCCTGGCACGGCGGCCGGGGGCAGGAAGCCCGGCGCCGTGCTCCAGGCGTTCTTCCCGGGCGAGGAGGGCGGCACCGCCCTCGCGGGCGTCATCTCGGGCCGGGTGAACCCCTCCGGGCGCCTGCCCGTGTCGCTCCCGCGCTCCACGGGCTCGCAGCCGTACTCGTACCTGCACCCGATCCTCGGCGGCGCGTCCGAGGTGACGTCCACCGACTCGACGCCGCTGCGCGCCTTCGGGTTCGGCCTGTCGTACACGACGTTCGCGCGCGAGCTGGTCTCCGTGGACCCGTCGGTCGAGGCGGGCGGCACCTTCCGCGCCGTCGTGTCGGTGACGAACACGGGCGGGATGAGCGGGTCCGACGTCGTGCAGCTCTACGGGCACGACGTGCTGGGGTCCGTCGCGCGGCCCGTCGCGCAGCTGCTCGGCTACCACCGTGTCGCGCTGGAGCCGGGGGAGTCGACGACCGTCACGTTCGACGTGCCGACCACCCGGTTCGCGTTCAGCGACCGCAAGATGGTGCGGATCGTCGAGCCCGGCGATGTCGAGGTGTGGGTCGGCGCGCATGCGGCCGACAGCGTTGTCAGGGTCGTGGCGGAGGGCATCGCCGACCTGGACGAGCCGAACGACGCGCCGAACGGCGTCCAGGCTGCCGCTCCGGCGGCGGCACGCAAGGTGGTCGCGATCACGGGCGAAGTGCACGAGGTGACGACCGCGGACGAGCGGTGGGTCCAGGTCTCGACCACCTGATCCGTCCCCGGCCTCGTCGAGTGCCGGGTATCTGTGGGCTTCGGGTCCAGAAACCCGCAGGTACCCAGCACTCAACCAGGGGACGGGCGGTGGGAGGATGGGCCGATGCGCATCGACGTCTGGCTGTGGGCGGTGCGGCTGACCAAGAGCCGGTCGGTCGCGGCGGAGCTGTGCCGGAGCGGCCGGGTCCGCATCAACGACAAGGTCGCCAAGGCGTCGGCGTCCGTCGCCGTCGGCGACCGGGTGACGTGGCGCGACCCGCTCCGGGACCGCGACGTCGAGGTCGTCGAGCTGCTGCTCAAGCGCGTGGGCGCGCCCATCGCCGCCAAGGCGTACCTGGACCACAGCCCGGCCCTGCCGACGCGGGTCGAGCGCGAGGCCGTCGGGCTGCGCGATCGCGGCGCGGGTCGCCCCACCAAGCGCGAGCGGCGCGACATCGACAAGCTGCGCGGGCGGCGCTGAGGTAGAGGTTCCCGCCGGTTCACCGCCCGCCGATCGGGGCGGGTGATTTCCGGCAATTTACGCGGTATCGGGGTCGTCCGGCGGCTAGTGTGCGGCTGTCTTCCCCGCCGGAAACGGCTGGGCTCCCGCCCGTGACTGGGCACCTCATCCACCTCTTCGGAGTGCACATATGCCTCGTCGCACGTTCGTGTCCCGGAGCGTCGCATCGGCGGCGGCGGTCGCGTTCCTCGCGTCCCCCGCCGCCGCGGTCGCCGCCCCGGACCCCGCCTCCGACGGCGGACCCGCCACCCGGCCCGGCAGCGCTGCCGTCCAGGTGGCGCCCGGCGTCGTCGACCCGGCGGACAAGATCACCCCCGCCGCCACCCGGGCCTTCCAGGCTCAGGACACCACCGACTTCTGGCTCCGGTTCGCCGGCGAGACCGACCTGTCGGCGGCAGGGGGGATCACGAACTGGTCCGAGCGCGGCGAGTACGTGTACGAGACGCTCCTCGCGGCGGCCGAGTCCTCCCAGAAGGAGGCGGTCGCCGCCCTCGAGGAGTCCGGCACCGAGTACACCTCGTACTGGGCCACCAACGCGATCCTGGTCGAGGACGGCTCGCTCGACCTGGCCACGGACCTCGCGGCGGACGCGGAGGTCCTGGAGGTCCGGCCGACGACGCGGCACGCGCTCGAGGAGCCGGAGACGACGGACGGCGCCGTGCCGAACGCCGCCGCGAACTCCACGTACGGCATCAAGGCGATCAATGCCGACGACATGTGGGGCCTGGGCTATACCGGCGATGGTGTGGTCGTCGCGGGCCTGGACACGGGCGTGAGCAACCATGCGGCTCTGGCTCCGCAGTGGCGAGGCTACGAGTCGGGTGACAGCGACTACAACTGGTACAACTCGTTGGACCCAGGCGGCAACTACCCATATGACAACAACGGGCACGGCACCCACACCATGGGCACCATGGTGGGCACCGACGACGGTGAGATGAACATCGGCGTCGCGCCCGGCGCGCAGTGGATCGCGACCAACGGCTGCGCCGGGAACTGCTTGGACTCGACCCTGATCGCGTCTGGCCAGTGGCTGCTGGCGCCGACCCGCTGGGACGGCACCGACGTGAACCCCGCCCTGCGTCCGCACGTCATCAACAACTCGTGGGGCCTGTCCCTGTCGACCGACCCCTTCATGGAGGACGTCATCGCCGCCTGGGAAGCGGCGGGCATCTTCAGCACCTGGTCCAACGGGAACGACGGCGAGCTCGGCTGCGAGACGTCCGGCAGCCCCGGGTCGCGCCAGGCCTCCTACTCGGTGGGCGCGTTCACGCCGTCGGGCACGATCGCCTCGTTCTCCTCGCGCGGCCCCGGGCAGAGCGGCACCGTGAAGCCCGACATCGCCGCACCCGGCGAGACCGTCCGGTCCGCGGTGCCCGGCGGCGGGTACGAGCAGTGGTCCGGCACGTCGATGGCCGCACCGCACGTCGCGGGCGCCGTCGCGCTGCTGTGGGACGCCGTGCCGGAGCTCATCGGCAACGTCCCCGCGACCCGCGCCATCCTGGACGACTCGGCCACCAACGTGGGCAACACGACCTGCGGCGGCACCAACGACGACAACAACGTCTGGGGCGAGGGCAAGCTCAACGTCCTCGCGGCGTACGAGCTCGCCCAGGGGCAGCAGTTCACCAGCACGCCCGCGCCGGTGATCGACGTGCTCGAGGCGACGGTCGACGGCTTGCTGGCCGTCGGGACAGATCCGGTCTGGGACCCGGCCGCCACGTTCACCTACCAGTGGCGCCGCGACGGCCAGATGATCTCCGGCGCGAACAGGTTCGCCTACGAGCCCCAGCCGGCGGACCTCGGTGCACGGCTCACCGTGACCGTCGTCGGCTCCGCCGACGGCTACCTCCCGACCGCCGTGACCAGCGAGCCGAGCGAGCCGATAGCGATCGGCAACCTCGCCTCCAGCGACCCGACCATCAGCCCGACCGCGAAGGTCGGCACCACGCTCTACGCGAAGTCGGGCGAGTGGACCTCCGGCACCACGTTCACCTACCAGTGGTTCGCGAACGGCGCGCCGATCTCGGGCGCCACCGCCTTCACGTTCGTCCCCACGAGCACGCACCGCGGCAAGCAGCTCACCGTCACCATCACGGGCAAGCGCGCGGGCTACGTGTCCGAGACCCGCACCAGCCCCGCCGTCACTGTGGACTACGGCGTGTTCTCCATGGCCGCACCCCGCATCTCGGGGATGTCCTACCCAGGCGCCACCGTCTCGGCGGTCGCGCCGCCGGCCACGCCGGCGCGCACCACCACTACCTACCAGTGGAAGGTCGACGGCCGGAACATCTCCGGTGCGACGAGCTCGACGTTCCGGATCCCGGCGTCGTACGAGGGGCGCAAGCTCACCGTCACGGTGACGGGCAAGCGCCCCGGCATCTCCACGAAGTCCGTGACCTCGGCCCACTCCACGGTCGACACCAAGTTCTCGGCGTCTCCCACGCCCACGATCTCGGGCACCGCGCGGGTCGGGGCGAAGCTGACGGCCAAGGTAGGTACGTGGCGGCCCTCGCCCACGTTCACCTACCAGTGGCTCGCCGACAGCGTGCCCATCCCGGGCGCGACCAGCTCGACGTACACCGTCAAGGGCCCGCAGCTCGGCAAGAAGATCTCCGTGGTGGTCACCGCCCGCAAGTTCGGGTACGCCACCGCCGTCCGCTCGGGCGGGCCCACCGCCGCCGTCGGCAAGCCGGCCACGGCGATCCCCGCGGACGGGGGATACCTCGTGGGGAGCGACAGCGTTCCCGCGGGCACCTATGTCGCACAGGCAGGCACCCGGTTCTGCAGCTGGGAGCGTGGGTCCGAGTCGGTCGTGTGGGGCCGGGACTTCGGCTACGGCCAGCGGATCGCCACGGTGAAGCCCACCGACTACTACTTCTGGTCCGACAGCTGCGGCTCCTGGACCAAGTACTACTCGGGCATGACGGAGCCGAGGACGCGCACGTTCAACAACGGCGTGTACATGCTCGGTGACCAGCTCCAGCGTGGCACCTACGTGACGACCGGGCCGGCGGACGACGACGGTGGGAGCTGCTACTACGCGATCATCAAGGAGTTCATCGGCAAGCAGGACCAGAGCCACCTCGTGTCGAGCGGCAGCACGACGGAGGCGCTGACCATTACGCTGCCGTCCACCGCTACCGGGTTCGAGACGTCGAACTGCACCTGGCAGCGCGTGAGCTGACCTGCCACCGTCGGACCTGCAGGTCACTGAAGGTGACCTGCAGGTCCGACCTGTTCGCCCGACGGCGCGATCCTGGAGGCACCTTGTCGGCTGAGTGGCACCCGGACATCAGGCGAGACCTGCTCCCCGGCCGGTCCGAGGCCGCGCTGTCGAGGCACTCCCTCGTCTGCACGGTGATCGGGATAGCAGCCGCCGTCTCGGTAGTCACCCTCCTGGCGGTAGACCGGGGGCTCTGGGCCTGGGGACTCCTGCCGTGCGGGATCGCCGTCGTGGGTGTCTCCGCGGGAGGCCTGCTCGACAGCTCGGCCACGTCGCGGCAGGTGACGGAGGCCCAGGCGGGGTACACGACGGTCGCGAGCGAGTCCGGCGACCTGGAGTACATCGACCCCCGGACGTCCCGGCTCGTGCGGCACGCGGGCGAGGCACTCACGACGTACGAGGTCCACGAGCGGCTGAGAAGGATCAGGGCGGCGGCGCGGTAGCGTCGCCCGCATGACGACCGCAGACCGCCTCACCGCGCTCCTCGAGAAGCACCCCGTCTGGGACGGGCACAACGACCTCCCGTGGGAGCTGCGCGAGCAGTCGTTCTACGACCTCGACGCGGTCGACATCGCGCAGCGGCTCACGACCACGCACACCGACCTGCCGCGCCTGCACGAAGGCGGCGTGGGCGCCCAGTTCTGGTCCGTCTACGTGCCCACCCGGCTCCAGGGCGGAGCGGCGGTAACGGCCACGCTCGAACAGATCGACTGCGTGCACCGGCTGGTCGAGAAGTACCCGGACTCGCTCCAGCTCGCCCTGACCGCCGCCGACGTCGAGCAGGCGTGGTCCCGGGGGCGGATCGCGAGCCTCATGGGCGCCGAAGGCGGCCACTCCATCGACGGGTCCCTGGCCGTGCTGCGCATGCTGTACGCGCTCGGCGTGCGATACATGACGCTCACGCACAACGACAACGTGCCGTGGGCGGACTCGGGTACCGACGAGGAGGTGCTCGGCGGCCTCTCGTCGTTCGGCGAGGACGTGGTCCGCGAGATGAACCGCCTCGGCATGCTCGTGGACCTCTCGCACACCTCGGCGGGCACCATGCGCCACGCGCTGCGCATCACCTCGGCCCCGGTGATCTTCAGCCACTCCAGCGCCCGCGCCGTCTGCGACGTCCCCCGCAACGTGCCCGACGACGTCCTGGGCGCCCTCGCGACCAACGGCGGCGTCTGCATGGTGACGTTCGTGCCGCAGTTCGTCTCGCCAGCGGTCGCCGAGTGGCGGGCCGGGGGCGCGGAGGCCGCCGCGGCTGAGGGGATCAGGAGCACCGACATCGGCGCGTTCGAGCCGTTCATCGAGCGGTGGCGGGCCGAGCACCCGCAGCCGGGCACCACGCTGTCCGACGTCGTCGCGCACGTCGAGCACGTACGCGAGGCCGCCGGTATCGACCACGTGGGCCTGGGCGGCGACTACGACGGCACGCCCGCCCTGCCGGAAGGCCTGGAGGACGTCACGGGCTATCCGCGCCTGCTCGCGGCGCTCGCGGACAACGGCTGGTCCGACATCGACCTCGGCAAGCTGACCAGCGGGAACGCGCTGCGAGTGCTGCGGGACGCCGAGTCGGCGGCGGCCCGGTTGGCCGAACGCTGACTCAGCCGGGCAGCTGGACCACCTTGCGCTGGAAGCCCAGGGCCACCTTCTGCAGGGACTCGAGCGGCTCCTGCTCGTTGTGGTGGCTGATCTGCCGCAGCATCGAGCCGGACGAGGCGAGCAGCGCGACGATCACGTCACGCGCGTCCTCGCGGGTCTCGAGCGCCTCCTGCAGCAGGTCCTGGACGTGAGGTGATCTGAGGCCCTCCTCCTCGGGATCGAGCAGGGCTGTCAGGAGTGCGATCGACAACGAGCTCCCGTGGATGCTTGCCATGGTGGTCTCCCCCCGGTCGGGGCCCGGGATCCCCGGGCATCAGGCACCCGCGGGCAGGCCCGCGGGCTACTCGTCCGCTGCCCCACCCCCTGTGGCCTCGGTCGTACACCCTTGTGTACCGCAGGTCAGGGCGTCGCGCCTGTTGACAGGGGCGAAAGAGGCCCGACGGCGGCGTGTCGCACCGCCTGGGCCCGGGGGTGACCGATCGGCCGTCCGGGCTCAGCCGTGGGTTCAGTCGTGCGTTCAGTCGTGCAGGATCCGCTGGAACATGACGTGGTCCTGCCACTTCCCGGCGATCTTGAGATAGGCGGGCGCGAAGCCGATCCGCTCGAAGCCGGCCCGGGTCAGCACGGCCTGCGACGCCTCGTTGTGCGGCAGCGTCGCCGCCTGCAGGCGGTGCAGGCCGACCTCGTCCCGCGCGTGGTTCGCGAGCGCCTCGATGGCGCGAGTCATCAGGCCCCGCCCGGTGAACTGGCCGTCCAGCCAGTAGCCGAGGTGCCCGTTCTCGAAGGCGCCGTGCACGACGTCGGTGAGGTTCAGCCGGCCCACGATCGCGCCGTCCGACTCGAGCACGGTGTAGAGCGCGCGGCCCGTCGAGTTCTCCACCACCTGCGCCCACAGGCGTTCCTTGTGCCACTCCTCGGTGTAGAACTCCTCGGGCCGCGCGGGGTCCCAGGGGGCGAGGTGCTCGCGGTTGCGCAGGTAGGCGTCGGCGATTGCCGCGGCGTCGTCCTTGCTGAGCTCGCGCAGCGTGACGTCGGCCGCCAGGGGGGTCTGGAAGGGCATGTCCTCAGGCTAGACGAGGGAGTCCGCCGCTCCTGACCAGCCATGTCCGGTCGAAACATGCGGAGGGCCGGCATCGCCGGGCGCCACCCGTTCTCACAGCAGGCCCAGACAACTCACAGACGGGTCCGAGGCCCGTTCCATGATCGGCCGGTGAACTGTCCCCCAACACCACGACAGGGAGACCGTCATGAACCACACCCTCCGACGCCGCGTCCTCATCGGCCTCGCGCCGCTCGCTGCCGCCGTCGCCCTCGCCGGGTGCGCGGCGAACGCCACCGCCGAGGACGGCACGTCGACGTCGCAGAGCAGCGTCTCCGCCGACGAGTCGTCCGGCACCTCGGGCGAGACCGACGACAGCACCAGCACCACCGACGACAGCACCACCGATGCGACGAGCGCCTACGCCGACGGCACCTACGCCGCCGAGGGCAGCTACGTGTCCCCGGCCGGGACGGAGACGATCGGCGTCGAGCTGACGATCGCCGACGGCGTCGTGACCGCCGTGACCGTCACGCCCGAGGCCGAGGACCCGACGTCCGCGCAGTACCAGGAGCAGTTCGCGTCGGGCATCTCCGCCGAGGTCGTCGGCGTCGCGCTCGACGAGCTCGACGTGGACAAGGTCGCCGGCTCCTCGCTCACCTCCGGCGGCTTCGACGCCGCCGTCGCCCAGATCGCGGAGCAGGCCAGTGCGTGAGGCGGCCGCACCCACCGCACCGACCGCGCCCGGGCGCCTCGAGTTCGAGGCGATCGGCACCAGGTGGATCATCGACACTTCCGCGCCGCTACCGTTCGGCGTGGAGGCCGCGGTGCGCCGCGAGGTCGCCACGTTCGACGCCACCTGGTCGCGCTTCCGCACCGACTCGTTCGTGCAGGACCTGGCCCGGCGCCCGCGCCGGCACCATGTCGACGCCGACGGCGCCGCGATGCTCGAGGTCTACGCCACGCTCGCGTCGGCGACCGGCGGTGCGGTGAACCCGCTGGTCGGCCACGCCCTGGAGGACCTGGGGTACGACGCCGACTACACCCTGCGCCAGCACCCGCGCGGCCGCGGCCCCGTCCCCGCGTGGCCTGCGCTGGGCTGGGACGCCACGACGTCGACGGTCGACCCGGCGGGCGCCCTGCTGCTCGACGTCGGCGCGATCGGGAAGGGCAGGCTCGTCGACCTCGTCAGCCGCCTGCTGGGGTCCGCAGGGGTCGGGCCGTTCACCGTCGACGCAGGCGGCGACATCCGCCAGGTCGGCGGCCGTGGGCTGCGCGTCGCGCTGGAACACCCCGGCGACCCGCGCCGCGCCGTCGGCCTCGTACGCCTGCCCGCGGGCGGGGGCGCCGTGTGCGCGTCGGCGACCAACCGGCGTTCCTGGGGCGACGGCCTGCACCACGTGCTCGACGCCCGTACGGGCCTGCCCACCTCCGACGTCGTCGCGACCTGGGCGGTGGCGCCGACCGCCATGCTGGCCGACGCCGCCGCGACCGCCGCGTTCTTCCTCGACCCCGCCGCCGTCCGTGAGCTCCTGCCCGTGACGGGCGTCGTCCGGATGCCACGTCGCGGCCCGCTGGAGGCCGTCGGGGTCGACGGGCAGGTCTTCGCGTGACCGCCGCCGCCGTCGTCCCGTCCATGCCCGCCGGCGCCGCCGTTCCGCGCCCGGGTCTCGCGGGGCGGCTCGACCAGGCCCTGGGGCGAGTCTCGATGTACACCCTGGTGCGGGCCGTTCTCGGGTTCGTCGCCACCGCGGCCGTCACGCTCTCGGCCGTCGGTGTCCTGTCCACCGACCCGCTCGCGCTGATCGTCAGCACTGCCGTGGCTCTGGCCGCGACCTGGGCCGGGACCGCAGCGGGTGCCCGGCTCACGGGCGCCCGCCCGCACCCGGGCTCGTGGGCGATCACCGGACTGATCCTGTCCCTGCTCCTGTGGCCCGGCCTGACGCCCGCCGCCCTGGCCACCGTCGCGGTCGCCGGCCTCGTCGCTGGCCTGAGCAAGTTCGTCCTGGCCTGGCGGGGCAGGCACGTGCTGAACCCGGCCGTCGCCGGTGCCGTCGCCGTCGGACTGGTCGGCCTGGCCGTACCGGGCATCGGCTCGGCCCTGTGGTGGGTCGGCAACGCGGCGCTGCTGCCCGTGGTCGCGCTCGGTGCCCTGCTGGTGCTGTGGCGCACGCGGCGGCTCGGGTACGCGGCGTCGTACGCCGTGCCGGCCTGGGCCCTGACGACGGCGGGCTACCTGCTGCTCGGTACCTCGCTCGCGGACGCCGCCTGGTGGGCCGTGAGCGCGAGCCCGATCGTGTTCCTGGCCGGGTTCATGCTCTCCGAGCCGCTGACCACGCCGCCACGGCGCGGTCAGCGAGCGGCTGTCGCCGCGCTCGTCGCCGTCGGCTCCGTGCTGCCGCTCTTCGTCGCGGTGCCCCTCACGCCGGAGCTCGCCCTCGCGGCGGGCAACGTCCTGGCGTTCCTGTTCGGGCAGCGACGCGCCGTCGTGCTCCGGCTCCGGTCGGCCGAGCGGCGCGGGACGCTGCTCGACCTGCGGTTCGAGGCCGCGCGGCCGCTGCGCGCCCGGGCCGGCCAGTACCTCGAGGTGGACGTCCCGACGGCCGCGCGGGACGGCAGGGGCCGCCGCCGCGCGCTGTCGCTCGCCTCCGACCCGGCGTCGGACGAGGTGCGGCTGATCACCCGGGTCGGGGAACACCCGTCGGCCGTCAAGGCCGAGCTCGCCCGACTCGTGCCGGGCGACGAGGTTCGCGCGACCGGCGTCGCCGGCGACTTCCTCCTGCCCGGTGCCCCGGTCATCCCCGGCGCTCCACGCCGCCGCGGGGCCGGCCGGCGATCGGGGCCGAGCGGCCTCCGCCGGCTCGCGCTCGTCGCCTCGGGCGTCGGCGTCACGCCGTTCCTCGCGCACCTGGCGGTACCGCACGGCGGGCGCGACGTCGTGCTGGTGCATGCGGTGCGCGACGCCGCCGAGCTGCCGCTGCCCGAGGAGGTTCCCGGGGCGTCACTGGTGGTCGCCGTCGTGCCGGCGGGATCGCCCGGCTGCGCACCCGGTGGTCCGGTCCTCCGCGACGGCAGCCGCCTGCCCGCCGACTGGGTGTGGCTCGACGGAACCCTCGAGACCGCCGGCCTGCTCGCCGCGACGGTCCCCGGGCTCGCGGATCGCGAGGTGATGGTGTCCGGCTCGCCCGCGTCCGTCTCGACGGTGCGGCGCCAGGCGCGAGCCGCAGGTGTGCGGCGAGTGCGCACCGACACGTTCTTGGGGTACTGACCCCGTGGTGATCGAGGACGACGCCGCCCGCCGGCCGTCCTAGCAGGGCAAGCATGCACCGGGAACTTTTGAGCGCCGCCCGGGGTTGAGTGAAGTGGACTCAACTTTGCGGGGCCGAACTTGCTTCCTCGTGCGCTCCGGCCTAAGTTGAGTGCAGCAGACTCAATCTGTCGAAGGAAGGCAGCAAACATGGCACGCGCAGTAGGTATCGACCTCGGCACGACGAACTCGGTGGTGGCGGTTCTCGAAGGCGGAGAGCCCACCGTCATCGCCAACGCGGAGGGCTCGCGGACCACCCCGTCGGTGGTCGCGTTCTCCAAGACCGGCGAAGTCCTGGTGGGTGAGGTCGCCAAGCGTCAGGCGGTCACCAACGTGGACCGCACCATCTCCTCGGTCAAGCGCCACATGGGCACCGACTGGGCAGTCGAGATCGACGACAAGAAGTACACGGCGCAGGAGATCTCCGCCCGCATCCTGGGCAAGCTCAAGCGCGACGCCGAGGAGTACCTGGGCGAGCCCGTCACGGAGGCCGTGATCACGGTCCCGGCGTACTTCAACGACGCCGAGCGTCAGGCGACGAAGGACGCGGGCCAGATCGCCGGCCTCGACGTCAAGCGCATCGTCAACGAGCCCACCGCGGCCGCGCTCGCCTACGGCCTGGAGAAGGGCAAGGAGGACGAGCTCATCCTGGTCTTCGACCTCGGTGGCGGCACGTTCGACGTGTCCCTGCTCGAGGTGGGCAAGGACGAGGACGACTTCTCGACCATCCAGGTGCGCGCCACGTCCGGCGACAACCGCCTCGGCGGCGACGACTGGGACCAGCGCGTCGTGGAGTACCTCATCAAGCAGGTGAAGAACTCCTCGGGCGTCGACCTGTCGAAGGACAAGATCGCGCTGCAGCGCCTCCGCGAGGCCTCCGAGCAGGCCAAGAAGGAGCTCTCGTCCGCGACGAGCACCAACATCTCGATGCAGTACCTCTCGATGAGCGAGAACGGCCCCATCCACCTGGACGAGAAGCTCACGCGCGCTCAGTTCCAGCAGATGACGCAGGACCTCATCGACCGCACCAAGGCGCCGTTCCACGCCGTGATCCGCGACGCCGGCATCTCCGTGTCGGAGATCGACCACGTGGTGCTCGTGGGTGGCTCCACCCGCATGCCCGCCGTGACCGAGGTCGTCAAGGAGCTCACCGGCGGCCGCGAGCCCAACAAGGGCGTGAACCCGGACGAGGTCGTCGCCGTCGGCGCCGTGCTGCAGGCCGGTGTCATCTCCGGTGACCGCAAGGACGTCCTGCTCATCGACGTCACCCCGCTGTCCCTCGGCATCGAGACCAAGGGTGGCGTGATGACCAAGCTCATCGAGCGGAACACGGCCATCCCGACCAAGCGCAGCGAGGTCTTCTCCACGGCCGACGACAACCAGCCGTCCGTCGCGATCCAGGTCTTCCAGGGCGAGCGCGAGTTCACGCGCGACAACAAGCCGCTGGGCGTCTTCGAGCTCACCGGTATCGCGCCCGCCCCGCGCGGCGTGCCGCAGATCGAGGTCACGTTCGACATCGACGCGAACGGCATCGTGCACGTGTCCGCCAAGGACCGCGGCACGGGCGTGGAGCAGTCGATGAAGATCACCGGCGGCTCGGCCCTCCCCAAGGAGGACATCGACCGCATGGTCAAGGACGCCGAGGCGCACGCCGACGAGGACAAGAAGCGTCGCGAGGAGGCGGACACCCGCAACCAGGCCGAGGCCTTCGCGTACTCCATGGAGAAGCAGATCGCGGACAACCGCGACAAGCTCCCGGCGGAGGTCGTCACCGAGGTCGAGGCGGACATCGCCGCGGTGAAGTCCGCGCTCGAGGGCGAGGACGCCGAGGCCGTCAAGACCTCGTACGAGAAGCTCGGTGCGTCCTCCCAGAAGATCGGTGAGGCGCTGTACGCCGCCGAGCAGCCCGCCTCGCAGGGTGCCGACGGCAGCCCGCAGACGGCGAAGGCACAGTCCGCCCCTGAGGAGGACGTCGTCGACGCCGAGATCGTGGACGACGAGGACGAGCGCAAGTGACGGACCAGAACCAGCCACGTTCCCCCGAGCCGGAGGGCTCGGGGGAGCACCCCTTCCAGTTCACGGACAAGCGCAAGGTGAACAACTCGGGCGAGCAGAGCCGGCCGGCCGAGCCTGCTCCCGCGGCCGGGCCCGCACCGGCCGAGGAGCCTGAGGCGGTGGTCGAGCCCGTCGAGACCCCCGCGCAGGACGACGCCTCCGTCGATCCGCTGGAAGGGCTCGACTTCGAGCCGTCCGGCGAGGCGGCCGAGGCGTCCGAGGTCCTCAAGGCGAAGGCCGAGGCGGCGGAGCACCTGGACGCGCTGCAGCGCGAGCGGGCCAGCTTCACGAACTACCGCAACCGGGCGCTGCGCGACCAGGATGCCGCGCGGGACCGGGGCGTGCAGGACGTGCTGGCGGCGCTGCTGCCCGTGCTCGACGACGTCGAGCGCGCGAAGCAGCACGGCGAGCTGAGCGGTCCCATGGCGGCGATCGCGGAGAAGCTCGACCAGAGCCTGCAGAAGTTCGGCGTCGAGCGGTTCGGCAAGGTGGGCGAGGAGTTCGACCCCACCCTGCACGAGGCGCTCATGCACTCGACCGAAGCGGAAGCTACGGCCACCACGGTGAACCTCGTGGTGGAGCCCGGGTACAAGATCGGCGACAAGGTCGTCCGGGCGGCGCGCGTGGGCGTCGTCGGACCGGAGTAGTCCCGTCCTCGATGGCCGGGCCCGCCCAGACCGGGCGGGCCCGGCCACGAGAGCACAGTGCGGAAGGAGGTGCCATGACCGGTCAGGACTGGATGGAGAAGGACTTCTACGCCGTGCTGGGCGTGTCCAAGGACGCCGACGACGCGGCCGTCAAGAAGGCCTACCGCAAGCTCGCGCGCCAGTACCACCCCGACCAGAACCAGGGGAACGCGGCCGCCGAGAACAAGTTCAAGGAGATCGGCGAGGCCTACGCGGTGCTGTCCGACGCGGAGCAGCGCAGGCAGTACGACGCCGTGCGCGCGATGGCGGGGGGCGCTCGCTTCTCCGCGGGTGCCAGCGGCGCCGGGGCAGGCGGGTTCGAGGACATCATGGGCGCCATGTTCGGCGGCGCCCAGGGCACTGCCGGCCGGGGCGGACCGCGCGTCCGTTACACGCAGGGCGGCAGCAGTGGCGCGGGCTTCGAGGACATCCTCGGCTCGATGTTCGGTGGGGGCAGGTCCCCCTATGGCTCGGCCGGCCCGACCGGGTTCACCGCGCCGACCGCCGGCGCCGACATTGTCGCCCAGGTCACGCTGCCGTTCCGCGCGGCCGTCGAGGGCACGACGGCGGACCTCGAGGTCAACGGCCGCACCATCACGGCCCGGATCCCGGCGGGGATCAACGACGGCAAGAAGATCCGCCTGCGCGGCAAGGGCAGGCCGAGTGCCAGCGGCGGCCCGGCGGGCGACCTGGTCGTCACGGTGCACGTCACGCCCCACCCGGTGTGGACGCTGGACGGCGTCGACCTGCGGATGAGCGTGCCAGTCACGTTCTCGGAGGCGGCCCTCGGGACCACGCTGGAGGTGCCGACCCTGGACGGTTCGACCGTGCGGCTGAAGGTGCCGGCGGGGACGCCGTCGGGCCGGGTGCTGCGTGTCAAGGGACGCGGCGTGCGGACGGCGAAGGCGACCGGCGACCTGCTCGTCACCGTGCAGGTGGTCGTGCCGCAGAAGCTCAGCAGGAAGGCCAAGCAGGCGCTCGAGGAGTTCGCCGCCGAGAACGACGGCGAGGACGTGCGCGCCGGGCTGGCCGAGCGGGCGGCGGAATGACGGTCGGTGCGGTGGGGCGTCCGCCCCGCCGCACCAGCTTCGGCTAACCTGCCCGCACGCAAGGAGAGCGAAAGAGACAGGGAGGGGCACATGGTCGACGACGACGCACCCGTGCTCACCGTGTCCAAGGCCGCCGAGCTCGCGGGAATGCACCCGCAGACGCTCCGGCAGTACGACCGACTCGGTCTGGTGGTGCCCAGGCGAACGCGTGGCCGCGGCCGCCGCTACTCGCGCCGGGACGTGGCGCGCTTGCTGCAGGTGCAGCAGCTCGCGCAGGGCGAGGGCATCAACCTCGCCGGGATCAAGCGCATCCTCGACCTGGAGGCGCACGTCTCGGTGCTGGAGGAACGCCTCGGTGACCTGCTCATGCGGGTCCAGGAGGAGGGGCGCGTGTTCGCCGCCGGCCCGGCCGCGGGCGACGTGGTGGTGGTCCAGCGCGGTCAGCGGGTCCGGAGTACGGCGATGCGGGTCGACCTCGAGCACCGCACCGTCGGCGGGGGCGCAGTGGTGCTCTGGCGTCCGGCGCCGCGCCGCGAGGGCTGAACACTTCTCCGCCGTCAGCCGGCCGATTTCGGCAATGCAATTCTTTCGTTAATCGAGAAATGCACGCGACAATGTAGGTAAGGCATTCCTTGGTCTACGCGTCTTGCAATTCAGGAATAGGATCGAGCTATTCCGGAGGAGCAGCGCACCGAGCGAGGAGCAAAACCATGAGCACGCTGATGGAGATGCCCGAGGTCGTCGAGTGTTCGATCGACGGCTGCGGCTACAACCACGACCACGGCTGCCACGCCGGCGCCGTTACCATCGCGGGACACGCGGGTGACGCCTCCTGTGCCACGTTCATCCCGTTGACCGCCAAGGGCGGCCTCGACAAGGTCATCGCTCACGTCGGCGCCTGCCAGCGCGGCGAGTGCACCCACAACGACCACCTGGAGTGCAACGCCCCGTCGATCCGCGTGGGCCCCGGCCCCGGGGACCCGGCGCACGCCGACTGCCTCACCTTCCAGGAGCGCTGACCGAACGTTGCGAGAGCGCCTGCTCGTTCACCGAGCGGGCGCTCTTCGCGTGGTTCGAAGGTCCGGTGCGGACGGCGGCGTTCAGCGAGCCAGGTGCTCCAGCAGCAGCAGCGCGTCGGCGTGCGTCCCGGGGAGGCGTTCCACCCAGACCCGAGTCGGCCGGCGCACCTCCGTCGTGAGGCCGAGCACCTCGGCGTTGCGCTCCACGACGCGGCGGAGCGACTGACCGAGCTCGGCCGTCGAGGGGCCGCGCTCGCACAGCACAACGAAGGTGCCGTCGCCGACCGCGGCCATGGGGTGGCCCTCGCCGAACACCTGGTGCAGGGTGCGTCCGATCGCGGCGGAGCGCGCCAGCCGCTGCCACGTGTCAAGGCTGTCGAGTCCGACGTCGAGCACCAGCAGGCAGTGGGAGGCGCCGGCGGTGGTGCCGGAGCGCTGCGCCGTGCCGTACGTCTCGCGCAGGCGCTCGCCCAGGTACTCGCCGGTGGGAAGGCCTGTCGACGGGTCGTGCGTGGCCACCTGGTACGGGACGCGTTCACGCTCGCCGACCCAGCCGATCGCTGCGGCCCGCAGCGCACCGACATCCGTTGGACGGCCGAACGCGGCGTAGAGACACGCGACGTCGTCGAGTGCCTCGGTGATCCCGGCGCCAACGCTGGCGCGTGCTGCTCCTAGGCGCTCGGCGGGCGCGATCACTCCGCGGCCCTCGGCCAGCGCCTCGGCCAGGGCCTCCGCAGCGGGGTGCTCCCAGTCGTTCGGCCGGATCCACACCGACGCCAGACTGGTAGCGCGCCACCGCTCGCGCAGGTCGTGCACGCGCACCTGCACCTCCTGCTGTGACTCGCTCATGATGATTGGACCTTCACGGGCACTCATCATGACGCACCTTCGATGGTGATGTTGCGGACTTCACCCGGCTGTCACCCCGGAATATTGCTTTCCACCCCCTAAACCGTCGACGTGGCTCTATAGTCTTGCGAGGGCGGACGACAGTCTTGGGCAGCGCGACGACCGCGAGAGTCTGGGTAGACGTGAAGCAAGTCGAGAGCAGTACCGGGGGAACCACCCCTAGCGACGCGGAACTGATCCTGCAGGTCAGGTCGGGTGACCGCGACGCTTTTGGTGTGCTCTACGAGCGCCACGCCGGAGCCGCGCGTGCACTCGCTCGCCAGTACGTCTCCCACGCGGACGCGGACGACGTCGTCGCGGACGCCTTCAGCAAGCTGTTCGAGATGCTCCACCGCGGGGCCGGCCCCGATGCCGGGTTCCGCACCTACCTGTACACCGTGGTGCGCCACCGGTCGTTCGACGTGTCCCGCGGTGCCGCGCGTACCCGCCCTACCACGGACGACGAGATCGAGTCGGTGCTCGGCCGGGTGGCCTCGGAGGAGGACCCCGCGCTCGCCGGCTTCGAGCGCAGCGTGGTCTCCAAGGCGTACTTCGACCTGCCGGGGCGCTGGCGCGAGGTGCTCTGGTACGTGCTGGTCGACGACCTGAAACCTGCCCAGGTCGCGCCCGTGCTCGGCCTCAGCCCCAACGGCGTCTCCGCCCTGCTCTACCGCGCCAAGGAAGCGCTGCGTGCGGGGTACCTGCAGCAGCACCTCACGCATGCGCCGTCGGACACGTGCCGTAGCGTCAACCCGCTCCTCGGCGGGTACGTCCGCGAGAGCCTGTCCAAGCGCGAGACCGCGAAGATCGACGAACACCTCTCCACCTGCGGCACCTGCAGCGCCCTGGTGCTCGAGCTCCACGACGTCGCGCACGGCATGAAGACCGTCATCGCCCCGCTGGTCCTCGGTGCGGGTGGCCTCGCCCTGGTCGGTGCAGGCGCGCCGATCGGTGGTCTGGTCGTCGCCGCCAAGGCCGGCGCCGGTGCGGCCGTCAGCAGTGCGCCGACCGCCACGGTGACGGCGGGCGCGGCTTCGACCACCACGTTCTCCGGCGCGATGTCGTCCGCCGTCTCCGCCACCGCCGGCGCCTTTGCCTCCGCGGCTGCCGCCGCGACAGGCGGCAGCATGGCCGCGGGGGCGCTCGCCGTCGCCGCCGTCGGCATGGTCGCCGCGTTGCAGATCGCCGCACCGGCCGACGCCGACCCCGTGGTCGACACGGTGATCGCCACCAACGAGGGCCGCGAGCTGCCGGGCAGCGAGGAGATCAAGGACGGCGAGCCCGTCCTGCCGACCGACGTCGAGCCGGGCGAGAACACGACGTACCTCGTCGTCGACTACGCCGACGCCGCGAAGCCGCTGGCCGCCCGCGAGGCCCAGGACCTGTCGTTCACCGTCGAGAACAAGGGCAACACCGCGGCCACGGGTACCCAGCTGGAGATCACGCTCCCGACCGGGCTCACCGTCGCGAAGCCGGAAGGTCCGTTCGGGACCGGCGTCGGCGGACGCCTGGTGTCGAGCTCCAAGGGCTCGGACGACGACGGCACGACGGACACACCGGCGTCGAACCCCGAGGCCACGCCGACGTCGCCCAGCTCCGCTTCCGACGCGAGCGGCGACGCCGCATCCGGCACCGAGACCGGGAGCGGCTCGTCCGACGGCGAGACGCAGGCCCTGCCGACGTCGGCGCCCAGCGCGCCCCCCTCGGCGGACCCGATGCCGGCCGATGGCCCCGCCGCCTGTATGCCCACCGAGCAGGAAAACGTCCTGGTCTGCTCGCTCGGTGAGCTCGCGCCGGGTGCAAAGCACGACGTCGCGGTGCAGGTGGAGGCCAACTCCGGTGGCGACTACCCCGTCGGCGCCAAGGTCTGGGCCGACGGCGTCGAGCCCGTCAGCGTGGACCTCCAGGACCGCACGGTGGCGCCGTTCGGCCCCGAGCTGTCCGCGCAGACCGAGGACGTCTCGCTTGCGAGCCCCGGCGTCGCGTCGCTGCCGGTCCGCGTCGTCAGCACTGGTGACCGTGCGGTCGTCCCGGGCGGGTGGTCGGTCGAGGTGACCCTGCCCGACGGCGTGACGCCCACCTCGACGCAGCCCGCATTGTCCTGCGCGCCGGCCGAGCTGCCGAACACCTGGCTCTGTGCGCCGCGCGCCGGGACGGATGCGGCCGCGATGCAGCTGGACCTGGGCGGGACCGTCGACGTGCCGCTGAACATCACCACCGCTTCGTCCCCGTCGTCGTCGGGGGAGCCCACCGTGCTCGGCGCGGCGAGCATCAGCCCGGTCCTCACGGGGAACGCGCACTCGGCCTCGGCCACGCTGGTCGTGACGTCCGCCTGGGCCAACGCCGAGGCCGGCGTCGGCGGCGTCGTCGCGGAGTGCCTCGCCAAGGGCGGCGTCGACACGGCCGAAGTCGCGGTGATCGGTACCTATACCAACACGACCCAGCGCACCCTGCGGGTCGCCCTCGAGGCGGCCGGAGGCAGCGCGTCGTCCGGCAAGGATCTTGCACCCGGCGAGAGCACCCGGATCACGGTGCCCGACGGCCTGCGGGTTCCGGCTGGCCAGGGGGTCTTCGTCCTGGCCACGGACGTGGACGGCCGCACCTACGAGACCCGTATCGACGCGGGTGAGCACGGCCGGATGGGCTGCTACTCCCCGTCGTGGGGTACCGATACGAGCGTGCAGACCGTCAATGCCGGCGGCACCGTCGGCATCGAGGGCACGCTGACCAACACGTCGGACGAGTCGCTGACCGCCGTCATGTCCGTGCCGCTGGGTGACGGGACCATCGAGTCCGTCAGCCGCGTCGTGGCGCCGGGCGGCCCGGTGACCTTCTCGGTGAACACGGGCCGCACGCACCTGGCGGAGGGCGAAGTCACCTTCCACCTCTCGCGAGAGGTGGCGGACGCCGACGGCGACCCGGCCGACCGCTCGTTCGTGCCGGACGTCAATCCCACTGAGCGCTTCGACGCCGCGGTGATTCAGCCCGCGAGGGGCCCTTCGACCATGTCGGCGGAGTGCGTCTTCGACGTCGAGCAGGACCGCTCGGTGCAGACCTTCGGCCTCATGGCGGACAACAGGGACTCGACCCTGCCGGTCAAGTTCCACATCGCGGGCCTGACGAAGACCGTTCCCGCCGGGTCGTCCGAGAAGTTCGAGTTCCCGGTCACCTGGGGTACCAACACCTTGACCCTGGAGGCGGCCGGCCAGGTGCTGGACGAGATCGACGTGCGGTTCAACTCGTGCGCCGAGATCACCTGGCCCACCGAACAGGTGTCGGTGGCGGCGGCAGCCGCGTGCGTCGAGAACACCGTGCAGCTGACGGCCGCGGTCGACAACCGGACCGGCCGCGACTGGACGGGCGTGCTGATCCACGACGGCACCGGCGAGGAGGGCCCGGCGCAGGCGGTCGGCGCGGGAACGACCACGCTCGAGCTCACGCGCCAGACCCCGTTCAGCTTCAAGGGCAACGTCACCGTGCGGCTGACCCGTGAGCTGGAGGGTGCGTCGCACACCGTGGAGCGCTCGTTCGCGGTCGACAGCGAGGCGTGCTGGGTCGAGGAGTGCGAACCGACGTCGACCCCGTCCCCGGAGCCGTCGGCCAGCATCGCGACCACGGGCCTCGGGCGGTGGCCGTGGATGGGGACGGAGCTCCAGGTCTGCCGCGAGCCGGAGCCTGACCAGGCCTGACGTCCTAGGTCAGGCGCCGGTCAGACGATGCCGTACAGGCGGTCGCCGGCGTCGCCCAGGCCGGGCACGATGTACGCCTTCTCGTTGAGGCGCTCGTCCACGGCCGCGACCACGACGGTCAGGTTCGCGCGGTCGCCCACGTGCTCCTCGAGGGCCTGGATGCCTTCGGGGGCGGCCAGGAGGCAGACCGCCGTCACCTCGCGGGCGCCCCGCTCCAGCACGTAGTCGATCGCGGCGACCAGCGTGCCGCCGGTGGCCAGCATCGGGTCGATCAGGAACACGTGCCGGCCTGTGAGGTCGTCGGGCAGACGGTTGGCGTAGGTGACGGCCTTGAACGTCTCCTCGTCGCGCACGAGGCCCAGGAAGCCGACCTCGGCGGTCGGGAGCAGGCGGCTCATGCCGTCCAGCATGCCCAGGCCGGCGCGCAGGATCGGCACCACGAGCGGCGGCGGGGATGCGAGGCGGGTGCCCGTCATCGTGGTGATCGGCGTCGTCACCTCGTGCGGCTCGGTGGCGATCTCGCGCGTGGCTTCGTATGCCAGGAGCGTCACCAGCTCATCGACGAGCAGCCGGAAGGTGGGGGAGGCCGTGGTCTCGTCCCGCAGGACGGTCAGCTTGTGGGCGACCAGGGGGTGATCGACGACGTGAAGGCGCATGGTGCCAACGCTACCGGCCAGTCGTGCGCCGCGACCGCGCAAAGGCCCGGAACGTTGCCAGGCCCACACCGCGCGGCAGCCCCCACCAGGTTGTCGGACCCGCGGGTCACTATGGTGACGTGTGTGTCTGACACAGGAAGGCTGAGCGTCGCCGAGCGCCGCGCGCACTGGGAGCGTTGGATGGGGGCCGCGCTCGACGAGGCCCGCCGTGCCCTCGACACCGGCGACGTGCCGGTCGGAGCGTTGGTGCTCGACGAGGCGGGGCAGGTGATCGGCGTCGGGCACAACGAGCGGGAGGCGACCGGTGACCCGACCGCCCACGCCGAGGTGCTCGCGATGCGGGCCGCGGCCGCCGCGCGCGGCGAGTGGCGGCTGTCCGGCTGCACGCTCGTGGTGACCCTGGAACCGTGCCCGATGTGTGCGGGCGCGCTCGTACAGGCACGGGTGCAACGCCTGGTGCTCGGGGCGTGGGACCCGAAGGCCGGGGCCACCGGGTCCGTGTGGGACCTGGTGCGCGACCAGCGCGCGCTGCACGAGGTCGAGGTGCTCGGCGGCGTCCGCGAGGACGAGTGCGGGGCCCTGCTCCGGGAGTTCTTCGAGGCCCGGCGGGGCTGAGTACGTGCGGCCGGCTCGCGGGCCGAACCGCACGGCCCAGGCGGGCCCGGTCAGACCTGGGGCAGCGCGGAGTGCAGCTGGTCGAGCAGCGTGCGCAGGCGCAGCAGGTACAGCCGCTCGTTGGCCAGGCTGGACATGTTCGACCCCGTGCCCGCGGCGGACTGGTACTTGACGAGCATGAGCTCGAACTCCGTGAGGTCCCGGCGCCAGTTGTAGCCCTGGACCCGCTCCCGCCAGCGGTGCAGCTTCTCGACCAGGGCGCTGTCGGGCGCCCGGCTGAGGACGCCCGACGCGAGCGCGGCGTCGACCGCCGACAACGCGAGCCGGGGGCTGACCGAGAGGGCACGCTCGCCGCCGGTCCGGAGCCCGGCGAGGCGGCGCTCGACGATCGCACGGTTCTGCTGGAGTTCGAAGACCACCGAGGCGACCAGCTCCGAGCGGCGCTCCGTCTCGGCGTTCTGGCGCTCCACGATGAGCCCGGTCACGCCCGCGAGCAGCGTCAGGGAGTTCACCCAGGGCTCCCACTCGGGACCGATGCCGAGGATCCACAGGATGCCGAGCACGAACGCGATGGCCAGCAGGGCGTAGGTGACGACGGCGACGGTGACGCGCCGCCGTCGGGCCCAGCGGCGGTTCGACCACGCCGCGGTGACCCGTTGCCGCAGGAGCCGCAGACGCGCTCGTTTCACTTCCATACGTCGAACGTCGGCAGCTCGGTGGGCGCGTTCTCGTCGCGCGCCATGAGGCGCAGCTCGAGGCCGAACGGGTTCTGCCGCTGGGTGTGCCGGAAGCGTTCCCGCTGCATATGGGCGGTGCGCAGGCCCGCGCCGTCGACCAGCTGGTCGATTCGTTCGGTCGTGTACTTGCGGGTCGTGTACAGCCGGATGGTGTCCAGCGGCTTGAGATGGACCGGGCGGCTGCCTGGGATGAGCATCCGGATGTCCTCGCCGCCGACGTTCTGCCAGAACACCTTCAGCAGGATGCTCTCGTCCTCGACCGATCCGGCGAACCTGACCTGGTCGAGGTCGATCTTGAGGTCGGTGTTGTAGCGGACGGCGCTCGCGACGAACTCCACGAACCCACGGGTCTGGCGGTACTCGGCCTCGGCGGCGCGCACGGCGTCCTGGGTCAGGTTCTCCGTGGTGGCGAACTCGACGAGTATCCGGTCCTGAGGGCGGAGCACCCGCGCGATGCCGCCCAGGAACTCCGCGTCGTCGTCGAAGTTGGCGACGGTGTTGCCGACGAGCGAGTAGAGGATCGACTCGTCGCCGACCAGGCGGTCGAGGAACTGCTTCAGCTCCTCGAGGTTGCCGTCCAGGGAGAGGTCGATCTGCAGGCCCAGCACGCGGTCCAGGGGAAAGTGCGCCTCCCGGACCGCGGTGCGGGAACCGGTCCGGAGCATCTCGGCACTCATGTCGATGGGGACGTAGAGCATCGACGGGTTGGCCTGGTGCATCGTCTCCAGGAACATCCCGTCCTTGGCGCCGGTCCCGACGCCGAGGCTGACCAGGTGCACGGCCTCGTCCGTGACGAGCGGGGAGATGCTGCGCCACTGCCTGCGGAACATCTCGGTGCCGACCTTGATCACCATGTAGGTCGGGTCGTTCGAGGCGTTGAACCAGGCGATGGTGGGACCGATACCCCAATAGGCGTACCCCGAGGGGACGCGCTTGCCGTCCCCGGAGGTCGAGTGGCCGTCGTCGAGGTACTGGGCCAGGGTGGCGAGCTTGTCGGACTGATCCTCACCGACCAGCGTCACGGACCACGCGAACTCGTCGCCGGCCAGGGTGTTGTCGATCCTGGATATCGCTGAGTCGCCCACGCGGTCCCCTCGTGCTCCGATGCAAAGAAATCCCAGGTTAGCGGGATGCGACGTGGTGCGAAATGGAACACACGACGGGGACGGCGGGCCGCTCTCGGCATACCCTCGTAGGGTGTTTCCTGAAGCCCGCCCGACCACCTGGCAGCCCGAGCCCGTCGAGGTAGACCGCACCACCGTGGACGACGCCGTCGCCGTGCTCACCGGCCTGCGGATCACCGCACTCACGGGCGCCGGGATCTCGACCGACTCCGGCATTCCCGACTACCGCGGCCCCGACTCCCCGCCGCGCAGCCCGATGACGTACCAGCAGTTCGTGGGCGACGAGGAGTTCCGCCGGCACTACTGGGCACGCAACCACGTGGGCTGGCAGCACGTGGACCGCACCGCGCCGAACGCCGGGCACCGGGCGCTCGTCCGGCTCGAGGAGCGCGACATCCTCGCCGGGATCATCACCCAGAACGTGGACCTGCTGCACGAGGACGCGGGCTCCCGCAACGTCATCGACCTGCACGGACGCTACGACCGCGTGATCTGCCTGTCCTGCGGCCGGGTCATCTCCCGAGCGCACCTCGCCGAGCGGCTCACCGCCCTCAACCCGGGTTTCCTGGAGTCCGTCGGCGACGTCGCGGACATCGAGATCGCGCCCGACGCCGACGCCGTCATCGAGTCCACCGCGCACTTCCGGCCGGCGCCCTGCGAGTTCTGCGGGGGCGTGCTCAAGCCGGAGATCGTCTACTTCGGCGAGAACGTGCCCCGCGAGCGGGTGCAGCGGGCGTTCGCGCTGGTGGACTCGGCCGACGCGCTGCTCGTCGCCGGCTCGTCGCTGACGGTGATGAGCGGGCTGCGGTTCGTGCGGCACGCGGCGGAGGAGGGCAAGCCCGTCGTCATCGTGAACCGCGGCATCACCCGCGGCGACAAGTACGCGACGGTAAAGATCGACTCGGGCACGAGCGACGTCCTGCAAGCCCTGTCCAACCGCCTCTAACGCCCTTTGTTGTGGGCCGTCAGGTCCGTGATGGCGCCGTGGCCCGTGGGGGAGAGCGTCAGCACGCGTTCGCCCGGGTGCAGCCGCACGTCCCCGCGGTAGAGCTCGGCGAGCTGGTCGGCCGCCTCGTGGTCCCCGGCGTCGGCGGCGACGAGCAGGTAGGCGAGCTCGTCGGCGACGGCGTCGAACTCGGCGTCGGACATGTCGGCGCCCGGCAGCCCCGCCTCCTGGACCCAGGTCGCCGCCACCCCGCCGCCGGCCTCGCGGACGTACCGCGTGCCCAGCTCCGGCCCCCACAGGTCCCAGAGCAGCAGCTCGTCGCGATGCCGGTGCGCCACCTCGTACAGCACGTAGTAGCGGACGAAGTCCTTGCCGCTCAGGTCCGGGAGGTCCGGCCCCACGCCGAACGTCGCCGGGTCGGCCGTCCCGGTGCGGATCGCGAGCCACGCCTCGGCCGCCGTACGGAACGGCGACTCGGGCCCGGTCGGCATGTCGTGCACGTCGAAGTCGAAGTCCTGTCCGTCCAGCTCCGGGTCGAACCGCACCCAGCGGCTGCCGTCCCAGCGCTCGCCCACCACGTGGTCGCCGTGCCAGCCCGGCGTGAAGTACGTGGCGAACCCGATCCTGGAGCGCGCGGGGATGCCGTGCGTGCGCAGCACGCCGAGCGCCAGGAGGGTGTGGTCGCGGCAGCAGCCGGCCACCTGTTGCGCGCGCGTGCGCGGCCCGTCGAGCGGCGCACGCATCTCGGCGGCGTCCAGGATCGAGGTCAGCCATCGCCGGTCCGGGTCGGCCTTCTGCGCTTCGGTCGGCTGCGGGCCGTCGGCCCGGTAGTGCACGACGGCGGAGCAGACGAACCGGTGCAGGTCCTCCGGGTCGGTGCTCAGCTCGGTGAAGAATCCTGCGTGGGTTCCGGGGTTCGAGTACGGACTGTGGTCCGAGTAGTCGAAGAGTGTGGGCGCGGGCATCGATGTCCTCCCTCAGCGGTGTCCGGAACACTACCTCGCATCTGGCGCCGTCGAACAGCCCGGGTTCGAGCCGCGGTCCGAGGCCGGTCGCGGGCCGCAGCGACACCCGATCCAGCTTGCCCCTTGACGTGCCAATTCACCCACCTCACACTGTTCTACAACCTTGTAGAAGCCGGAGCGACGATGGTCCGGCCCGGAATGTGAGCGCTCACATTGGGCCTGTTCGCTGCCGGCGCGTACCGGACGGAGGCAACGATGCACGAGTTCCGAGCACGATCCACCCGCAGCAACCGACGCCGACAGGCGGCCGTCGCGCTGCTCGTCGCCGCAGGGCTCGCGGTCACCCCGGCGGCCTCGGGCCGCCCCGCAGCGGCAGACGGTTCAGCGGGCGTCACGGCCGGCACGACGGCGGCGCCCGCCGCCGTCGCGGCCTACCCCAACCCGGGCGTCGTCACCGGCAGCGTCGGCGTGCACGACCCGGAGGTCGCCAAGTCGCCCAGCGGCACCTACCTGCTCGCACACACCGGCGACGGGATCACCCTGAAGACGTCGTCGGACCGGACCCGGTGGAACGACGCCGGAGCCGCGTTCCCGAACGGCGCCTCGTGGACGCACGCCTACACGAACGGCAGCAACCACCTCTGGGCGCCGGACATCACCTACGTCAACGGCCGCTACTACATGTACTACTCGGCCTCGACGTTCGGCTCGAACCACTCGGGCATCTTCCTCGCCACGAGCACCACGGGCGCTCAGGGGTCGTGGACCAACCAGGGCCTCGTCATCGCGTCGAACACGTCGGACAACTGGAACGCCATCGACCCGAACCTCGTCATCGACCAGTCCGGCCGCTGGCGACTGAGCTTCGGCTCGTTCTGGTCGGGCATCAAGATGATCGATCTCGACTCCTCGACGGGCAAGCGGTCCGGGTCCGCGTTCGCCAGCATCGCCGGCCGGGGCGGCGGCGCCATCGAGGCGCCGACCATCCACTACCGCAACGGCTACTACTACCTGTTCGTCTCGTTCGACAACTGCTGCCAGGGCGCGAGCAGCACGTACCGCGTGATGGTGGGCCGGTCGACGTCGGTCACCGGTCCCTACGTCGACCGTGCCGGGACGGCTCTGACGTCGGGCGGCGGCACCGAGATCCTGGCCGGCCACGGGAGCATCCACGGCCCGGGCCATCAGGCGGTGTTCGCCGACAGCGACGCCGACGCGCTCTTCTATCACTACTACACCGACAGCGGTGCGTCGCGGCTGGGCATCAACCTGCTCGGCTACGACTCCGCGGGCTGGCCGTACGTCTACTGACCCGACCCTGGTCGTTGAGTGCTGGGTACTTGTTGCGTCGTAACCATCCGACCCGACAAGTACCCAGCACTCAACCGGCAGGTCACCGCTGGCCCATACCCGTGCTTTCCGGGGCCTCGCCCGCGGTCACCGTGGCGACCTCCGAGCCGTCCGCCTGCACCGTGTACTCCTCGCCGCTGGTCACGTCCGACGAGGCCAGGACCACCGACTGCGTGTCCTTCGACAGCGTCACCTCGGCTACAACGGTGCCGGACGCGTCGACCACGGTCAGCTCAGTGCCCGCGCTCAGCGTGTCGAAGGTCGCCGCGACCCAGCCCTCCGACCCGTCGGCGGGCGTCTGCAGCATGCCCGAGGTCCCGACGGCGAGCAGCGTGCCGCCGTCCACCGTGAACGTGCCGGCGCTGTCGAGGGTGCCGTTGCCCGCGTTCGTCGGGCCGAACACCGTCACGTTGCCGCCCGAGACGGTCAGCGTCCCGTTCGAGTCCAGGCCGTCGCCTCCGGCGTCGACCGTGACGTCGCCGCCTGTCACGACGAGCGAGTAGTCGCCAGCGGCCTCGCCGGGCATACCGCCCCCGCCGCCCCCGCCGCCCTGCGGCGCCCCACCCTCCGGCATCGTGCCCGACGCCGGCGGCTCGCCGCCCGCGGGCATCTCGCCATCGGCAGGGGCTCCGGCGGGAGCCTCGCCGGTCGTGCCCGACTCCGACGTCGTGCCGGCGTCCGTCGTCGTGTCGTCCGCGGCCGTGTCGTCCGTCGTGGTGTCGTCCGCGGCCGTGTCGTCCGCAGCGGCGGTGTCGTCGGTCGTCGTGCTCGTGGCGCCCGCGGCGTTGAAGCCGTCGTCGGACGAGGTGACGTCGACCGTGCCGCCCGCGACGAGGATGTGCGCGGCCTCCAGGCCCTCGACGGACTCGGAGACGGTGACCGTTGCCTCGTCGATCACGAGGTCGCTCTCGGCGTGCACGCCGTCGTCGCCCGAGGTCACGGTGACCGTGCCGCCGAGGAGCGCCGCGTAGCCGACCGTCTCGCCGTCCTCGTTGGTGCCGTCCTCGTTGTCCGCCTTCAGGGCGTCGCCTTCTGCGTCGACGTCGACGGTGCCACCCGTCACGACCAGGAAGTCCTTGCCGCGCACGCCGTCGTCCACGGCCGTGACCGTGATGTTGCCGCTCGCGATCACGAGGCCGTCCTTGGAGGCGATGCCGTCGTTGGAGCGGCCGGTGACGTTCAGCGAGCCCGTGCCGGAGATCACCATGGCGTCGGACGAGAACAGCGCGGCGTTCGGGGCGTCCTCGCTGGTGTCCTCGTACGTCGAGGCGTCGGTCAGGCTGTTGGACGAGCCGTCCGCGAGCACCACCGACACGTCGTCGGCCTGGGTGACGGCGATCGCGGAGCCGGTCGAGCTGGTGATGTCGGCGTCGTCGAGCACGAGCCGCACGACGCCGTCGGCCTCGGAGCTCACCACTACCTGGCCGTCGTCCAGGGTGCCGCTGATCCGGTACGTACCGGGGGCCGTGATGGTGACGGTGGATCCGTCGGCGGTGGCGCCGTCCCCCGAGACGGTCGCGCTGTCGCCGTCGAGCGAGACGGTGGTCTCGCTCGAGGTGTCCCAGGTCTCGTCGGCCAGTGCGGCGAGGTCGGTGTAGTCCTCGTTGTCGGCCAGGGCGTCGTCGACGGTGGTCGCGACGTCGGAGATGGTCGTCGTGGTGGTCGTGTCCGTGCCGCTCGTGGACTCCGCGGCGGCAGTGCTGCACCCGGCGAGGGCGCCGAGCACGAGAGCGCCGGAGATCGTGGCGGTCAGGAAGGGGCGGGGTCGGCGAATCTTCATGAGGGGGTCCTCTCGCTGGTCAGATCAGTGGTCGTGGGGTTGGGCAGGCTCATTGCGAGCCGGCGTCGGACGAGGCGCCGCCAGGGCGCGTCCGGCAGGCCGGGCAGCAGCACGGCCAGCCCGGTGGCGTACTTGGAGATGCGGTCGGGCCGATGCCCGGCCCGCCAGAGCAGGCGGTCGACCGACGAGGGCCCGGAGCCGGCCGCGGTCTTGGTCTCGACGACCACGCGGTCGCCGATCGTGGCGCTGCGGCGCACGGTCGGCCCGGCCTCCGGGTCGGCGCCGTCCGGCGTGAGCAGGTCCCAGACGAGGCCGGTGTCGAGGGTGACGCGGGCGTCGTCGAGCAGCAGGGTCGTGCGGTGGTACCGCGACCGCAGGGTCGGGGTGAGCACGGGCACGGGCGGCGCCCCGGCGTCGGCCAGGCGGGCCGAGACGAAGGTGCGCGAGACGCCGAGGTGGTCGGCGTCGTCGTGCGGCTGCCGCTCCTTGACCGTGGTGCCGCGCCCCGCGCGGGTCTTCACCTCTACGAAGCAGGACCCGGAGTCGACGTAGGTCCGCGTGCGGACCTTGAACCGGCGGCGCCGACGCGTCGCGGAGAGGCGATAGGCGTGGAGGTCAGGGGTGTCGAAATAGGTGGAGTCGTAGGCGAACGAGCGGGACCCGTCGATCTCCAGCACGCGGGCCGGCGGGAGCGCGGCGAGCAGGTCGTCGAGCTCGTCCGGGGTCAGCACGTACTTGCGGTCGCGGCGCGTCTGCAGCGCGGCGGTGTCGTTCAGCTCGTCGAGGGTGACGGGGGCGAGGGTGTCGATCATCGGGCCGCCGCCAGCTCCGGCCGCGCGCTGCCCGTGGTCCCCTGGTGCAGGGTCGTCGGGGCGCCGGTGCCGTCGTCGGTGACGATGGGCAGACGGCGCGCCTCCGAGTAGCGGACGTCCACCCAGGTGGCGTCGTTCACGAGGTCCAGGCGCTGCACGGAGAGGGTGTGGACGCGCGCCCCCAGCAGCTGCTCCAGGTGCACCACCAGCTCCTGCTGGTCGGCGATCGCGCGGTCCAGGACAACCAGCTGGCTGTGATGCCGGGAGAAGAGGCGCGGGTGGTCGGCGAGTGCCATGACCAGCAGGATCAGGCCGCTGCCCGCGAGCCCGAGCCAGCCGGCGCTCGTCCCGAGCCCGCCCAGCAGGCCGAGCGCGAGCGACGCGAAGTAGTAGGCGACCTCGTGCTGCGACAGCTCCGAGGAACGCAGCCGGATGATCGACAGCACGCCGAACAGCCCGAGCCCCAGGCCGGCGGCGACGGCGCTCGCGGAGAGCGTCGCGGACACCGCGAGCACCCCCACGTTGACGCCGAGGTACGCGACCACGAGGTCGCGCCGGCGGTGCCGCGGGAAGTACAGGGCGAAGGTCAGGATGGTGACGGCGACGAGGTCGACCGCGTAGAGCATGAGCTGGTTCATCGGTTCTCCGAGGTTTGCTTGGTGATGAACACGAGGTAAACGCATGGACCCGGTGATGCCCTGTGGTGCGGCTGGGCTGAGCCTGGAACCTGCTGGGAGAGCCCTGGACGCGCCTGGCCGCGGCTGTTGCGTGGGTGCTGCGCCCCGGACAAATTGTTGAACAACCTAGATACTTATGTCGGACACCGCTAGCCTGGTTGTGCAGCGAGATCTGCCCGCCCGCGCCGGAGGATGAACCGACATGGCCGAACCGACAGTGCAGCAGCAGCCCGTGGGACATCGGCTCGGCGTGCTGGTCCGAGCGGTACCCCTGCTCCTGCGGAAGGCGCGGTCCGGCGTCGGCCCGCAAGGGCCTGACCAGGCGCGAGAGCCCGTTCAGCCCGGGGTTCTCTCCGTGCACCTGGACCTCGCGATCACGGATCCCGACGACACCGCGGCCGCCCTCGACCGCATCGCTGGTGTCCTCGGGCCGGGCGATCGGGTCTACCTCGTGGTGCAGCCGCCGGGCGCCGAGCCCCGGGTGGACGACCGGCCGTTCACGATCTGGGCGTGAGCGTGGCCGGGCTGTGGTGGCTGGTGGAGCGCCACGTGACTGTCGCGCGCACCACTGTGGCCACTGTCACCTACTTGCTGCTGGCCACCGCATTCGTCCTGGGCGTCCTGTGGTTCGCGCTCCCCGGGGAGCCGCGCTGGGAGCCGGCGGTCAACTCGCTGACGCTGGTGGCCGGGATGACCGGGCTGATCGTCGAGCGGCTCAGCGCCGAGGCGGAACGGCGGGCCCAGGTGCTGACCGTGATCCGGCGGGAGCTGGAGCGGAACCAGGCGATCCTCGCGGACAACGGGTTCGCGCGGGCGGCGGACGACCGTCCGCGGGCCGTCTTCGCGCGGCTCGCGGTCTCCGCGGTCGACGCGGCGCTCGTCTCGGGTGCGCTCGACCGACGTCGGGACGCCGTTCTCGTCTCCGGCCTGCACCGGTGGCGCGACACCGTCCAGGGATTCAATCGGCGCCTCGACCTCACGGAGAACATGAGCGTGCTGGAGCGGCAGACGTCGGAGGAGCGCGAGGTCTGGGATGCGGCGATGCGGCTGCGGGGCGGGTACGTGGCTACTACGCGAGAGCAGCTCGAGGAGCTGCTGGCGGTGCTGCCGCCGCGGTGAGGACTGTGCGTGTGTGGTGCCGCAATGCGGCGGTGTGCGGGGATCGCTCCGGCCCTCGGGGAAACAGGTACTCCTGGGGCTGTGTTGCGCTGCGTAGACAATGTGCACTGTCAGTGACACGGCCCGAGCGCGTGATCCAGGTCGGCGGGCGTCAGGCGGATTCGTGCGGAGTGCGGCGGGAGTATGCGGCCGCGACGGTTCGCTCCGACTGGACGAGGTAGTCGTCGAGCTCCGCGGCGGCGGCCGCGCTGTCCCCGGCGAGCGTCATCTCCAGGATCCGGGCATTGCGCACGACGTAGGGGGCGTGCAGGTACTCCGGGTTCGCGAGCAGGCCGAACGCGAGGCGAAGCTCGGCCGAGATAGTGGCGTAGAGCCGGTCCAGGTGCTCGCTGTCGGACAGCGCGACGATCCCCCGGTGGAACTCCATGTTGGCCGTTCCGGCCGTGCGCCAGTCCTTCTCGTCGCGCGCCCGTTCCGCCGTCTCGACGGCTTCGCGCATGATGTTCGTCGCCGGGTGGCCGGGCAGCGCGTCCCGCAGGGCCTGACCCTCGATCATGCGGCGCACGCGGTAGATGTCGAGGATCGACGCGAGCGTGGGCACGGCCACCATGACGCCGGCGTGTGGGCGTCGGACGAGCAGGTTCTCGTGGGTGAGCACGCGGAACGCCTCGCGGAGGGTGTTGCGGGACACTGCGAGGGTCTCGGCCACCGTCTTCTCCGAGAGCCGTTCGCCCGGCTGCGCCGTGCCCGTGATGATCCACGAGCGGATCGAGGCCGCGGTGCGCTCGACAAGGTCGCCGGCCTTGGCCTCCGACAGGCCGGCCGCTACCTCGGGAAGGGGCTCTGCGTCAGCGGTCGTCGCCATGCACACACTCTACGGTCGTGTGTGGGTCGCCGGACGTGGCCGGCCGTATCGTCGGACAACTGTCGGTTGGGTGAGACGCTCACCACGGTGCGGCGGGTGTGCGGCAATCGATTCGTGGAACCGGGCTTCGACCAGGTATCCTGCTACGGCCCGCTGCTGATGCGGCGGGCGAAGGTAGCGTGTCCGAGCGGCCTAAGGAGCACGCCTCGAAAGCGTGTGTGGGTGAAAGTCCACCGTGGGTTCAAATCCCACCGCTACCGCACACTGAAGGCCCCCAACCGCAGAACTATGCGGATCTGGGGGCCTTCGTCATGCCGGGCGGTCCATTTTCAGTCCGAATTGGCTTCCGGGGCATCGTCAGCCTCTGCCTGCTGGACGAGCTGATCAATGACGATCCGCAGGTCGGGCGCGATGTGCGTTCGGTCCACATAGTGCCGCACGGTCGTGCCCTCATCAGCGTGACCGAGCAGTGCCGTCGCATTCCCGATCGTGGTCTGATTCGCTACCTGCGTCGCGATCGTGCGGCGGAAGTCGTGCGGCGTCACGGTGATACCCGTTCCCTCGCGCGCCTGGCGCAGTTGCTCCCGAACTCGACCAGGGGAGCGGGGCGTTGCCTCCGTCGACGGGAACACGAGCTTGTCCGTCCCGCCGTCGAGGCCGAGCCCGATCGCCTCGCGAAGCGCCGTGACGACGAAGTCCGGCAGCGTGATCGTGCGTCGTGACGTGTCCGACTTCGGCTTGGGCTGTCGTGCCAGCCGGCCCTTGACCGTCCCTTCCAATGTCGTCTCTTCGACGCGTACGACCGTGCCTGTCACAGTGAGCGTGGGCACCTCGGCGTCCAGGTCAAGGTCCGACTGCCGCAGCGCCAGGCACTCACCGATGCGCAGCCCCGTGCCGATCATCGTGTCCACGATCTGGGGCAGGAGCGTGATGCTCCGCGTGCCCCGAGTAGCAGGCGGTCGAGTTTCCCAGCGACGAACAGCGGCCCGAAGCCTCACGATTTCGTCCAGGTTGAGGGTGTGCACCGAACCCCGCCTTGGCTTGCGCACCGTCACCGCGTCACGAACTGGATTGAACGGTGCCGCGTAGCTAACGCACATCATCATGATCTGCGAGAGCACGTTGCGCGTCTGCCGTGCGGTGTCGTGCTTGCCGGCAGCACTCAACGCCATCAGGACTCGATTCACAGCCACCGGAGTTACCTCCCGCACCCGCAAGGCACCCAGCGCCGGCCGCGGCTCGCGATCAAGGGCGCGGCTACGCCGCGCCGGCAGCGCCAGGCGGGGTGCGGTGGGGACCCCCGCGACCTCCGGCGCCCGGGGGTGCCCCCGGCCGCACCCCCACCGCACCCCGCCTGGCGCTGCGTGCGAGGATGCGCAGGTGACACGAGAGCTCAAACGGGCCGTGACGACGGCACGAGATCGGCTGGTGGCCTCGGGTTACGCCGACCGTGACGCCCACAGAGAGTTAACCAAAGCCGAGAGGCAGCTCGCGGCAGCACGAGGCGAACCCTGGGCCGAACCGATGGACCTGGCTGCGCAGTGGGACACAGGAGCACCGCTGCCGCACCTCGTCTCGAACGGGTCCGCCGCCGTGCTGATCTGCTACGCATCTACGGTCGACCCGAACTGGGACGGCACTTACGCCACGGTTGTGTCGCCGACCGATCCAATGCCCGCGCAGCTGCTCGAGTTCACTTTCGGGCACTGCCACGCGACCAAGTTCGGCGGCCCGAACGACGAAGTGATCAGCGGCCACCCTCTGTTCAGCCGAGGACTCGAACCATACGAACCTCACATCGTCCACAACTCGCCCTGGATCGCCGAAGAGGAACGCATCAACTCCGTCCACCCTCTCCACCAAGGTGGGTGGTCGCAGAGGCTCAAGCACTACTTCTTCATGTTCCATGACGAAACGTTCGAGGCCCTGGCGGTTGACCTCAGGGTCGACCAGGTGCACGGAGTCCTGGAGGACCGACTGTTGCACGCGGTTTCCTCGGTGCTTCGGGACTAGGCGTCCTGGAGGTCAGGGGCGGTCTGGGCCCATTCCAGTATCCCCGCGCCCCGGCTCGCACGCCGCGGCCCCCCGCCGTTCCCGCGAGGTTGTCCAGGAGCGCGTGAACACCAGGCGAGTCAGACCTTGGTGGCGGACTGCAGATCGCGGACGGTCACGGCGGCCGGCACCCGTAACCGGCCACGTCGAGCACCCGCCTAACAAACGTCCGCACGACGCCGGCGAGCCAGACCATCCGACGTTGGACACCGGGCCGGAAAGCGTTCACGGCGTCGCAAGCCCTTTGCTCGTCCTTACGGGTTTTCTCTCCGGCCCAGACGTGGTCGTCACGTGGCCACCCGACCAGCAGTAGAGATCTGGTCTCCGCCTCAGTTGTCTGCCTCCGGCGGGCACCTGCTGGAGTCAAGAGGACAGGGACATCGGGGCGACGAGCTGCGGGAAGCCGGAGCGGACGCCGTGGCTTCCGACGTGGCGGAACTCGCGCAATCCAAGGTCACCCGCGAGTCACCCCCGCTACATGCCGACTTTTCTTCTTGGGGTGATGCGACGGAAATACGATCTAGATCACATGATGACGTGTAATCGGATCTTGGAGGTCCGCTATGCCGACCTACTGCGTGAACAGGGACGAGCAGTCCACGGGTGAGCACGAAGTGCACGACCTTGCGTCCAACCAGGGTTGTCTGCCGGACGAGAGAAACAGATTCCTGCTTGGCTACTTCGCGTCGTGTGCTGGTGCGGTCGCGGCAGCGGGGAGGCGCTACGACAACGTCGACGGGTGTCGCTGGTGTGTTCCCGCGTGCCACACGCGCTGAGCACGTGCCTTGGTGTGACGCTTCGCCAATCGCGACGTCGTCGAAGGGCTGGGCTCACGGTCGAGGCCGTGAAGATGCTCGGCGAGCGCGTACACCCCAACACCGGGCGGCTCATGGGCTACGTCGCCTGCGAGGTGAGGAGCGGCACGGCATACGTTGCAGATGCCGAAGAGCTCGCCGACCTCGTCTGGGCCGCGCCGGATCAGCTCACCGACTACATTCTTTACGGCTTCGCACCCATCGTCCAGGACTATCTGACAGTGACGCTGCAGTAGTCCTGGCGCTGTCGGGGCACATTCACCGCTACGGTCTGGGCCATGACTTTTGGGACAGTCGTTCTGAGCCTGTTCGACGGCTTTTTCGGCGCGATCTTCGGCGGCCTGATCGCCGCTTGGATCGCCCTGCACACCGCCAAGCAGGCACTCAATGCCAACGCGGCGGCGCAAGATCGGGACCGGGCGCTGGCCGCCGCGCTCAGGTTCCGCGAGTTCGTCGCGACGTACACGTCAGCGACAGCCGGAGGTGCGCAGCTGGACAACGACATGATCAACCGCTTTTCCCAGGACCAGCACATTGCGCTGAAGAGTGCCCAGTTCGCCAGGCATGGTGACACCGAGTTCGCCGAATGGACCGGCTGGGTGACGATGAGGCTTGTGGAGGGGATTGTCGACTCGCGCAGCGACTACGCGCACGCGGGATGGCTGGGCAACATCGCCAAGATGCTCGAGGGTCGCTTGTTCGAGGGCGCCGAGCTGGAGTACCTCGAACCACCAGCAAGGTCCTGAGCAGCTCGGTTCGAACCAGTGCCCGACCTACCAGCGTCGTGACCGAAGCACCGCTCTCGGCCGACCGCCGCCCAGGACGTGAGTGCGGATCACGGCGGCCGTGTGGTCCTGCCAGTCGCGGGTCAGGTACCAGCCGCACATGCACCGGTACAGGCCGGTGGCGGAGTCGTAGTGGTACTGGCTGTGCGCCGCGATCACCTGGGACAGCTCGCCCGGGTCGAGTGCTGCCTGCAGGGCACGACGCGCGGCGTGGATCCAGTACGTCTGCCGGGCTGGCTTGCGCCGCTCGAACGCGAGGGTGCGGTCCCGGCGGGTATACGCGGCCCGGGCAGCACGCCGCAGCGGGGCACTCACACCCCTGTGACCCGCTGAGCGTGCGGGCCGCCCGGACCTGGCTGGACCGGTCCGGGCATGACGCGGCACGTTCCTCATCGTTGAGCCTTCTTCCTTCCCTGCCCGCGGCCCGCAGTCTCGTTCTGCTTGGCGTGGACACCAAGAGCGCGACCTTGCCTGCGGCGTCGGCCACTTGCGCCCGGCCGGGGTTCTTGCATTCTTGCGCTGTCCGCTTCCGCCGGGCGACCGCGTATGTGATTTGGCATGGAAGTTTCCGCGAACGACCTGGTGGAGGCGGACTCCGCGCTGCCGGTGACCGGGTAGCGTCCACGCACATGTCGCGACTCGCTCGGTCTCGGTCCAATACGGCTCGGCCACGAAGGCTCGAGCCCGACGACGTGATCGCGCTCGTGTCCCCGGCCAGCTGGAGTGAGGACTCCTGGCGCGCGGAAAGCATCGCGACCGTCGAGTCGTGGGGGTTCACAGCCCGCGTCGGGCGGCACGCCACGGATCGGCTCGGGTACATGGCAGGCGGCGATCGTGAGCGCGCCGCAGATCTCAACGCCGCGATCCGCGACCCGGAGGTCAGAGCGATCCTGACGTTGCAAGGCGGGTGCGGAAGCCTGCGGCTGCTCGCCGACGTCGACACCGACGCCCTCCGGGCCGACCCGAAGCCGATCATCGGGTTCAGCGACATCACGGCCCTGCACCAGGTGTGGCACCTGGTCGGCGTCCCGTCGGTCCACGGCGCGGCCGCCGGAACGCGCGCCGGCACCGTCCGACATCTCCTGGTCGGCGGGCACGGCGAGCCGGTGCGGAGCGACATCGGTCAGTACGGCGCCGAGCTCACCACCGGCGGAACCGCCACCGGGACCCTGTTCGGCGGAAACCTCGAGATGCTGGCCCGCAGCGTCGGCGTCGTCGACAACGACCTCGACGGCCACGTCCTCCTGCTGGAGATCAACCGGACGGTCGGCCTGGGCATGGTCGACCGCGCGCTGACCCAGCTCATCCTGTCCGGTGCGCTCGCGGGGATCACGGGTGTGGCGATGGGCACGCTCGAAGGGTTCGAGGGCTACGAGGATCGTGGGTGGACCGTGCTGGACGTCCTCCGCGACAGGCTGGGCCCGCTAGGCGTGCCGATCCTGGCCGGGCTGCCGCTCGGGCACATGGAGAACCCGGTATCGATCCCGCTCGGGGTCGAGTGCGAGCTCGACGCGGACGCGGGGACGTTGAGCGTCGCCCCGTTGGCCGCGTAGAAACGCGGGTTGGCGTTCGCGAGACCGGTCACGACGCCTCAGCTGGACGGGCTACCGCCAGAGCCAGCGCAGGGCATCCGGCAGCAGGACGCCGGCGTGGTTGGGGTTGTGTCCTCCGTCGCCGAGGACGAGGCGGAAGTCGTAGCCGGCTTCGGCCAACGCGGCGGCGACTCGCAGGTTCTCCGCGAGCCAGTTGCGATCGGGCTCGTTCCAGCGCAGGTCGCGATGGCCTGCCTGCATCAGGATCCGCAGGGGTTTGCGCGGCGCCTCGGGGATGAGGGCGGGGTACGGGTTACCGCCCGGCATCTGCGCGAAGCTCGACAGGAAGCACACCGCCCGGCGGAAGCGGTCTGGGTGGTGCCAGGCCACGGTGAAGGCGCAGTTGCCTCCGCTGCTTCCTCCGACGACGGCCCAGCGTTCCGGGTCGTCGCTGACCGCGAAGCGCCGTCTGACCTCGGGGAGGATCTCCTCGACGAGGAATTCGCCGTACCGGGCGTCGAACGCGTCGTACTCGGCGTTGCGGTTCTTGCGCTGATCGGGGTCCTCGACGTCCTCGAATACGCCAGGGTCGACGAAGACGCCGATCGTGACCGGGATGTCGCCGTGGTGGACGAGGTTGTCCAGGACGATCGCGCCGCGGACGTCGCCGTCAGGGTCGAGATACCACCACCCGTCCTGGAAGACGACGAGCCCTGCGGGCTGCGCGGGGTCGTACGCGGCGGGAACGTGGATCCAGACCTTCCGCGACGTGCCGGGATATGCCGTGCTGTTGTCCCAGGGCAGCTCGACGGTGGTGCCGGTTGGGACGCCGGGCCGGCGGGACGAGTCGGGGCCGTGCTCATACCGGACGTCGTCCTGGTCCAGCGGCAGCGGGATGTACGGCTCCAGCGCCCGCTCTGCCGTCGACCGAAACCCCTCATCCATGGGGTGATTCTTCAGCGCCGCGTGCCCGCTGTCGAGATGTACCAACCTGCCATACTTTGCCCTCGTTCGAGGTGTCAGCGGGTGTGTCGTGGCGTCGCCGCCACAGAATCCGGGCCTGCGGGCACCAAAATCCAATTTGACCTGCATGTATGTCTATGGATTGTCTTGCGCCACCGGCCGGTCATCGGTTGAACTGGGTGCGCGCCCACCGGCGCACGCCCTTGTGGCAGTCAATCGAGCCCCACGTCACCCATGCCGGCAGCTCAGAAGGAGAAAAACGATGTCCGAGAACGAGGCGTTGCGCGCAGAGCGATTCGCATCCGGCAAGGTGATCCTCGACTCCGTTCACGACGACCCCGGCCACAATGTCATCGACTCCCTGGCCGACATCGCTCCCGAGCTCGGGCACCAGATCGTCGCGTGGGGCTACGGCGACATCTACGCCCGGCCCGAGCTGGAGCCCCAGCAGCGTCAGCTCGTGACCCTCGGGATACTGACCGCGCTCGGCGGTAGCGAGGCGCAGCTCGAGGTGCACGTCGGTGCGTCGCTCAACGTCGGTCTGACCCCGCAGCAGATCATCGAGGTCTTTCTGCACAGCTCCGTCTACTGCGGGTTCCCGCGCGCCTTGAACGCCGTCGGCGTCGCGCGGAAGGTCTTCACCGAGCGCGGGCTGATGCCGCTGGCCTGAACCTCGGGGCGGCTCTGCTCCTCAAGGTCGCCCCGAGGATCAGGGCCGCGGGAGCGCAGCCGCATCGCGGTGCTCGACCAGCTCGGACCGCTCGCGCCGGATCCGTGCCACACCCCACGCCCCGAGGGGCGCGAGGGCCGCGTTGAGGGTCCGGCCGTGCGCCGTCAGCGAGTACTCCACGCGCGGCGGCACCTCGGCGTGCACCTGCCGGTGCACGAGCCCGTCCGCCTCCAGCTCGCGGAGGTGCTGGGTCAGCATCTTCTCGCTGACGCCCGGCAGCCCGCGCCGCAGCTCCGCGAACCGCCGCATGCCGTGCTCGTCGAGCTCCCAGAGGATCAGGCCCTTCCACTTGCCGCTGACGACGTCGAGCGCGGCGTCGATGCCGCAGATGTAGGGGCCGTTGCGGGGTGCCTTCGCCATCGTGCGCTCCTCCTGGCTGGGTGACTTACCAAGAGGTAAGTACCCCAGTAATTAGTGGGTACTTCCGTGATGGTACGTCGCCCGCTGACGATGACGAGGTTCGCATCGACACGAGGAGATCCTCCATGACCAACCCCGACGACACCGGCGTCACGGTGCTCGGACTGGGCGCTATGGGCAGCGCCCTTGCCACGGCGCTGCTCGACGCCGGCCACGTCACGACCGTCTGGAACCGCACCCCTGACCGCGCGGCCGGCCTGAGCGCGCGGGGCGCCACGGCGGCGTCGGCGATCGGCGAGGCCGTGACGGATCACCCTCTGGTGATCGCCTGCCTCCTCGACCACGCCTCCGTGCACGAGACCCTCGATCCCGTCGTCGACCGGATGCGGGGGAGCGTGCTGGTGAACCTCACCACCACGACGCCGAACGAGGCCCGCGAGCTCGCCACCTGGGCGGCGGGGCACGGCGTCGGCTACCTCGACGGCGCGATCATGGCGACCCCGCCGATGATCGGCACCCCGGAGGCGTCAATCCTGTACAGCGGCTCCGAAGAGGTGTTCGACGCCGTCCGGCCGGTGCTCGACCGCTGGGCCACGAGCACCCACGACGGCGCGGACAGCGGCCTGGCCTCGCTGTTCGACCTGGCGATGCTCTCGGGGATGTACACCATGTTCGCCGGCTTCCTCCATGGGGCCGCGATGGTCGGCTCGGTCGGCGTGAGCGCCACCGAGTACGCGGCGCGCGCCACACCGTTCCTCAGCGCCATGACTGCCGGCTTCGCCCACCACGCCGGCGTGATCGACGGCGGCGACTACACCGCCCCGGGCCAGCAGAGCCTCGACTTCTCCGACCTCAGCCACATCGTGCGCGCGAGCGAGGAACAGGGCGTCGATCCTGTGCCCATCGCCGCCGTACAAGAGCTGATCAGCAAGCAGATCGCCGAGGGCCACGGTGCGGAGGGGTTCGCCAGGCTCTACGAGAGCCTGCGGGCCGACCGCGCCGACCGCGCCGACACTGCCGACCAGGCCGGCCGCGCCGCTAGCGCCGCCAGCGCCGACCGCGCCGACCGGACGGAGGCCCTCCGATGAGCACCCCCGTCACCCTGATCGGCCTCGGCCCGATGGGCCAGGCCATGGTCCGGACCTTGCTCGCCGAGGGTCACCAGGTAACGGTCTGGAACCGGACGCCCAGCCGCGCCGCCGACGTCGTCGCGGCCGGCGCCAAGCTCGCGGCCACACCCGCGGACGCCCTCGCGGCGAGCGAGCTCCTGATCCTGAGCCTCGCCGACGGCCTGCCCGCGGCGGTCCAGGCGTACTACACCTGGGCCCGCGAGCACGGTCACGGGGGCGACAACTGGACCCGGATCATCGACGCCATGCGTCCGCAGGCCGTGGACGTCGTTCCCGCGGCCTGAGCCGCCGGGTCAGCTCCGGCCGATGCGACGGCGGGGGTCCAGGCCCGAGTCGGCGAAGCTCGTCACCATGCCGCCGGGCGTGAACGCCCGCTCCGAGCGCAGGTCGTGCACGACGGCGCGGAGCAGGCCGGGCAGGAAGTCCCGGCCCCTGCGCACGCACCACGGCAGCCCGGCCCCGAGGAGCCAGACCAGTCGTCGCCACGCCGACGGCGGGTCGGGCGCCTCGGGGAGCCGGGCGGCGAGGGCTGTCGCCCGCGCCCCGCACGACGTATGCCCGGCCGGGGTCGCCTGCCCGGCAAGTGCCGTCTGTCCGACGGCGGGCGCCTCGCCCGGAGCGATCTCGTACACCGGGTCCAGGTTCGCCAGCGCGATCGCGACGCCCAGCGCCAGCCGACGGTGCCCGGCCGGCGACGGGTGCACCCGGTCGACGTGCCAGGCCCTGGCCCCGGCGGGTGCGATTGCGTGCACGGCGTCCACGACGACGACCCGTCCGCGCGCCGAGATCGGTCTCTTGCTCAGTCCTTGATCCGAGATCGGTTCCTTGCCTCGAGATCGGTCCATCGGTTGACCGATCTCGAGGCAACCGACCGATCTCGGTGTCGCCTCACTGCAAGGGACCGAACTCGCAGCCGGTCCACCGGCATCCGGATCGCTCGCCCGAGCGGCCGCCGCCACCTCCTCCACCGCCGCGTTGATCGACGCGACCCGGCGTCGCATGACGCGGCGCACGAGCCGCGGGCTGAGCTCGAAGAGGCCGATCACCGGCAGCCGCACGAGCACGACGTCGGTACCGGCGCCGCACAGCTCGCTGACGCACCGGTGCAGGTCGGCGAGCATGAGCCGCGCGTCGAAGTCGCTGCGGAGCACGTCGTTGCCACCCACGAGCACGGTCGCGAGCCGGGGCCGCAGCGCGAGCGCGGCGTCGAGCTGGGTGTCCGCGACGTCGCGGGAGCGGGCGCCGTTGGTGGCGAGGTTGGTGAACTGCCCCACGCCGAGCACGGCCGCGAGATGCGCGGCCCAGCCGGGGCCGTGCACGGCGTCGGGACCGACGGTGTCGCCGACGCCCACGGTGATCGAGTCACCGAGGGCGACCAGTCGGAAGCAGCGCTCGCGTCCCGCCGGCGAGGTCATCTCACCGTCGCCCCACAGTGCCCACGTGGATCGGGCCGGTCGTATCGGGGGCGACCGGGTCGGGGACCACCGGAGCAGGGACCGCCGGCTCGGCGTGCTCGAGCCGGGCCGGCTCGTGGACCACGGGATCCGGCGCCAGGTCGAAGGCCTTACGAGAGTGCAGCTCGAGCATCGCGTCGCCGGTGGCGCTCCACGGGAAGAGCTCGGCGCGGGCGCGGGCCGCCTTGCGCCGCTGGTCCACGTCGCGGTCCAGCACGTCGTGCAGCGCGAGGGCGAGCGCCGCCGCGTCCGGCGGGGCGGACGCGCCGGCAGTACCGACCACCTCGGGAAGCGCGCTCGACGAGCTGCAGACCACCGGCGTCCCGGACGCCAGCGCCTCCAGCGCAGCGAGCCCGAACGTCTCGATCGGTCCGGGTGCGACGACGACGTCGGCGCAGGTCAGCAGGGTTGCGAGCCGGTCGCGATCGGGGATGAACGAGAGGAACCGGTGCGGCAGCCCGGCGGCCTCCGCCCGGCGCCGCATCTTCGGCAGGAGCGGCCCGGAGCCCGCGACGACGAGCCGCACGGGGCGGCCGTCCCGCATGAGCTGGGCCGCGGCGTCGATCGCGAGGTCGGGCCGCTTCTCCGTGGACTGGCGGCTCGCGAGCACGATGAGCGTGGTCCCGGGCGGCGCGTACTGGGCGCGGGCCTCGTCCGAGTACCGATCGGGCCGGAACCGCTCCAGGTCCACGCCCAGCGGCACCCGGTACAGCGGCGGGAGCGCGGCGCCCCGCACGCGGGCGGCCAGGCGCTCCACCTCGCCCGCCGCGAACTGGGTGGTGGCCACGAGCCGGTCGAACCGGGTGAGCGTGGCGAGGTTGTACCGGTCGGCCAGCGCCGGCGTCGCCGCTGCGCCGAAGGCCGCCGCGTGGCCGCCCTCGGCGCCGCCGGGGAGCCAGGACCGCAGCACGCCGTCGACCCGCTCGTGCAGCATCATCAGCGACGGGACGCCGGCCTCGCGGGCCCAGTCGCCCAGGCCGGCGAGGGTGGTGCGGTCGCTCACCTCGAGGCGGTCGGGCGCGATCGTCTCGAGCAGGCCGCGCATCTTGCCGGTCTGCACGACGGCGCGGTATCCGCCGGAGAACGGCACGCGCGGCGCCGCCAGGCTGACGACGCGGACGCCGTCCACGAGCGTTACCCCGTCCCGCTTGCCCGGCACGACGAGCACTGGTTCGTGCCCCCGGGCCAGGTACTGCCCGGCCATGGCGTGCATTGCGGTTCGGATGCCCCCGGAGCGGGGGCTGTAGAAGTTCGCTACGTGGACGATTCGCAAGTCATACCTCCGCTGAGCCGGCTCTCGCGTGCACCCGGATCGCGTCGTCGTAGTGCCCCATGAGCTCGGCGCAGATGTCGTGCCACGTGCGGCCCTCGGCGCGCTCGCGCGCCGCGGTCCCGAAGGCCCGCCGCTTGCGCTCGTCGCCCACCAGGTCGACGACGCGGGCGCGGAGCGCCTCGTGGTCACCAGGAGGGTACAGCCAGCCGTCGTGGGAGTGCCGGACGATGTCCAGGGGGCCGCCCGCGGCGGGCGCGACGACGGGGACGCCGCTGGCGTGCGCCTCCTGCAGCGTCTGGCCGAAGGTCTCCAGCTCGCCCGGGTGCACGAACACGTCGAGGCTCGCCATGGCCCGCGACAGCTCGGCGCCGCGCAGCAGCCCCGTGAAGTGGGCGCCGGGCAGGACCTGCCGCAGCTCGTCCCGCTCGGGCCCGTCGCCGACGATCACGAGGCGCACGTTCGGCAGGCCCTGCAGCACACGCAGCGCCTCGACCTGCTTCTCGGCCGCCAGGCGGCCCACGTAGCCCACGAGGATGTCCCGGCCTGCGCCGATCCGGCGGCGCCACGCCTCGTCCCGGAACTGCGGGTGGAACGCCTGCGTGTCGACGCCCCGCCCCCACAGGCGCAGGTTGGGGATGCCGTGGTTCTCGAGCTGCCGCATGGTCGCGGTCGACGGCGCGAGCGTCATCGTCGCGCGCTCGTGGATGTCCTTGACCCGCTTCCAGAGCAGCGGTTCGAAGTGGCCCAGGCCGTAGCGCGCCGCGTAGCCGGGCACCTCGGTCTGGTAGACGGCGACGCTCGGCAGGCGCAGCCGCTCGGCGGCCAGGATGCCGCGCCAGCCGAGGATGAACGGCGAGGCAAGGTGGACGACGTCGGGCGCGAACGTCGCGAGCGTGCGCTCGGTACGCCACTTCTTGCCGACGACCAGCCGCACGTCCGGGTACCCCGGGAAGCCGATCGAGCCGAGCTCGACCACCGGGGCGCCGCTGACGAAGGGCGGGACGTGGCCGATGGCGGCGTCGGCGTCGGGCGCGAGGACCATCGCCTGGTCTCCCCGCTCCTGCAGGTGCTCAAGGACCCGCAGGACGGAGTTGGTGACTCCGTTGACCTGCGGGAGGAAACTCTCCGCAACGATGGCTACTCGCACCCTACGAACCTGCCGGTCGTCGATGTCCGGACAGAGTCTTCCGTGCGGCGAGTCGGGGAACGGGTGGCGTCGAGACGGTAACCGCAACACACGATGTCACGATCCCGACCGTAGCGGAGCCACCATGCACCTGGCATGAGGAACACCGCTGAACAGGCCCTCAACCTGCCCTGGAAGCCACCTGGCGGGACAGGGCGACCTGGACCAGCCGGACCACCGCGCCGACCAGCAGCGCGACGAGGAGCGCGTTGCGCAGGGCGCCGATGCTCGTGGCCAGCGGCCAGCCGCCGAGGAACTCGCCGTACTTGAGCGGGTAGATCTCCATGGTCAGCCGTGCGACGACCAGGGTGCCCAGAGCGGGCACGAACCACGTGCGGCGCGTGCCCTGGCTGCGGGTGCCGAGCGCGATCGCCGCGGCGATGGGCGGCCCGATCCACGCGATGAACTGCGGCGAGCCCACCTTGTTGAAGACGATGAGGGCCAGCAGCTCGGCGGCGGCGCCGATCAGCAGGATGTCTCCGACACGGTCGGGCCGACGTCGGGCCGCCAACCAGATGAGCGCCGCGATCAGGAGCGCGGCGACCGGGAGCGCGACGTCGAGCGCCTGCGCGACGGCGTCGGCGCCGTCGCCGAGCACCTCGTAGGTGTAGATGACGTCGTCGTACTCGACCTGGATCGAGGGGTCCCAGAGCCGGGCCACGGTGAACGGCGTGGCGCCGACGGCCTCGACCTGCAGCTGGCGGTCACCCTGCTCGCCGAAGACGTCGAGCACGTTGTCCTGCCCGCCGCCCGCGAAGGCGATGCCGATGACGACGGCGCAGACCGCCGCACCCGGCAGCACCACGTTCCGCACGAACGCCCTGGCGTTCGACGCCGTCGCGGCCAGCGCGAGGGCCACCGCGCCCGGGGCGATCTTGATCCAGGCGCCGACGGTGGCCAGCGTCATAGCGAGCGCAGGGCGCCGGGCCGCGATGACGAGCGCGACGAGGATGATCGGCGCGAGCAGGCCGTCGAGCCGGCCGATCCAGATGGGCCCGAGCATCACGAGGAAGAAGAGCCAGAACCAGACGGCGGCGCGGCCGCGGGGGCGGGCCCGGCCGAGCACCGCGACGGCGACGGCGTTGGCGGCCGTGACCAGGCCCATCCACACCCAGTCGTAGGCGGGTGTGGACTCGGTGAGCAGTGCGGGGATGAGCATGGGCCCGAGGGCGCCGAGCGGGTACACCCAGTCGTAGTTGAAGACTGGCCACCACCCGACGTCCATGCCGTTGCGGACCCACCACTCGTACAGGTTCACGTCGCCGAGGATCTGCGCCTCGAACACCCAGGTCTGCAGGATGATCCAGCCGTGCGCCAGCGCGAACGCGACCCAGAGGGCCGGCCAGGACGAGAGCACACGGGTGGCGGACCGCAGGATGTCCTGGCCCACGGCGTTGGGGGTTGTCGACTGGTCTGACGGGCTCGGCACGGGCCACATCCTTGCACTGATCGAGGACTGTGTCGGTGATCGGTCGATATGGGTACAAGTTCGATAGATCGCGAGTTAGAGTTCGGGTACCCGAACTTCTAGGGAGAGCAGATGACTCGCACCGCCACGGCGCCACGTACCGGCCGCGCGCGTCTGCTTGTGCTGCTCGGGCCCGCCTTCGTGGCGGCCATCGCCTACGTGGACCCCGGCAATGTCGCCGCGAACCTCACCGCCGGCGCGCGGTTCGGCTACCTGCTCGTCTGGGTGCTCGTGGCGGCCAACGCGATGGCCGTACTGGTGCAGTACCTGTCGGCCAAGCTCGGCGTGGTCACGGGCCGGTCGCTGCCCGAGGTGCTGGGGGAGCGGCTGCCCCGCCCGGCGCGCCTCGCCTACTGGGTCCAGGCCGAGGTTGTCGCCGCGGCGACGGACCTCGCCGAGGTGATCGGCGGGGCGATCGCGCTGAACCTGCTGTTCGGCGTGCCGCTCGTGCTGGGCGGGATCGTCACCGGGGTCGTGTCGCTGCTGGTCCTCGCGGTGCAGCAGCGGCGGGGCCAGCGGGCCTTCGAGGGGGTCGTCACCTCGATGCTCGCGGTGCTCGCCGTCGGCTTCTGCGCCGGGCTCTTCTTCTCCCCGCCGGACCCGGCGGGCATGCTGGCCGGTCTGGTGCCCCGCCTGGCCGGCACGGACTCCGTGCTCCTGGCGGCCTCCATGCTCGGCGCCACGGTGATGCCGCACGCGATCTACCTGCACTCCTCGCTGGCCCGGGACCACCTGCACGCGCCGTCGACGTCAGTGCCGCGCATCCTGCGTGCCACGCGGATCGACGTCGTGCTGGCGCTGGTCCTGGCCGGGAGCGTGAACATCGCGATGCTCCTGCTCGCGGCCGCGAACCTGGCCGGCCGGGAGGGGACCGACACCATCGAGGGCGCGCACGCCGCGATCACCGGCACGCTCGGGCCCGTGGTGGGCGTGCTGTTCGCGATCGGGCTGCTGGCGTCGGGGCTCGCGTCCACGTCCGTCGGGGCGTATGCCGGGGCGGAGATCATGTCCGGCCTGCTGCGGATCCGCGTGTCGCTGCTGACCCGCCGCCTGGTCACGCTGCTGCCCGCGATCGTGCTGCTCATGACCGGGATCTCGCCCACCTGGCTGCTGGTAGTGAGCCAGGTGGTGCTGAGCTTCGGCATCCCGTTCGCGATGATCCCGCTCGTGCGGCTCACCCGGGACCGTGAGCTCCTGGGCGAGCACCGGAACGCCGTGACCACCCAGGTGCTGGCCTGGGTGGTCGCGGGCGTGATCGTGGCGCTGAACGTCACCCTGCTCTGGCTCACGTTCACCGGCTGAACGTCGCGCGGGGCGGGGCGGCGACGTCGCCTACTCGTCGAGGTAGGCGACGTCCCCGTTCGAGCTGCGCATCTCGACGGTGCGGGCGGCGTCCGGGTCGATCGGGCCCTCGACGATCTCGTCGCCGTTCGACGTCTGCATCGTCAGGGCCACCGGTTCGCCGTCGCCGTGCACCGTGATCCGGCCGTTGCTGGTCTCGGCGTAGACGTTCCCGGCCACGGCCGAGATCTCCACCGACCCGTTGCTGGTCGTCGCCGAGGCGTCGCCTGTCACCGAGTCGACGGTGATCCGGCCGTTGCTGGTGTCGCCGGTGACCGTGCCGTCCACGTCGCCCACGGAGATCTCGCCGTTGGAGGTGGAGGCCTCCACGTCGGCGCCCGCGTTCGCGACCGTGATGTCGCCGTTGCTGGAGCGGGCCGACAGCGGGCCGGCGATGTCGGTGGCCTCGACCCGGCCGTTGCTCGTGTGCACGGACACGTCGCCGGCCACGCCGCTCGCGACGACGTCGCCGTTCTCGGTGCGCACCACCACCTCGGTGCCGGCGGGCAGCGTCACGTCGAGCTCGCCGGAGCAGCGGGAGAGGATGACGGACCACCCGCAGCGGTGCGTGATCTCCAGCCGGTTCGCGGACTCGTCCGCCGCGTACCGCGGCTCCCGCATGCCGCTGTGGGCGATGGCGTCCACCACGACGTCGCCCTCGGCCGCGTTGACCGTGACGTCGCCGTCCGCCACGAGCTCGACGGTCTCCGCGGCCGCGTACGTGTGCCGGGTCGTGGTGGTCTCGGACACCATCAGGTCCACGAGGAACAGCGCCCCGAAGCCGACGACGACGACTCCGAGCACCACGCCGAGCGTGGTCAGCACGCGGGCAGTCGCCCCGCGCTGAGGCGGCACCGGCGGGTATCCGGCGTCCTGCACGTAGTCGTCCGGGGGAGGCTGAGTCATCAGCGTGCTCCGTTCTGGTCGAGCCAGCGCAGCACGGCGAGCACCCGGCGGTGGTCGTCGGCGGCCGGCGGGAGGCCGAGCTTGGTCAGGATGTTGGTGACGTGCTTCTCCACGGCGGCCAGCCCCACGACGAGGCGGTCCGCGATGGCGGCGTTGGAACGTCCCTCGGCCATGAGCGCGAGCACCTCGCGCTCGCGGCGGGTCAGGACGTCGAGGTCGGAGCCGGGATGGCGGGCGATGATCTGCGTGACCACCTCGGGGTCAACGACGGTGCCGCCCCCGGACACCCGGGCGACGGCGTCGAGGAACTCGTCGACGTCGGCCACGCGGTCCTTGAGCACGTAGCCCAGGCCGCGCGCGCCGCGTGCGAACAGCTCGCTCGCGTAGCTCTGCTCCACGTACTGCGACAGCACGAGCACGGGCAGGTCCGGGTGCAGGCTGCGCAGGTGCACGGCGGCGCGCAGTCCCTCGTCGGTGTGCGACGGCGGCATGCGGACGTCGGTGACGAGCAGGTCGGGCAGCTGGGCCCCCGGGGTCGACAGCGCGAGGACGAGACGGTCCGCCGTGCCGTACCCGGTCACCTCGTGGCCCTCTGCCACGAGCAGGCGGGTGAGGCCGTCCAGGAGGAGCACTGAGTCCTCCGCGATCACGATGCGCACGGGACCTCCACGGTCAGGCGGGTTCCCGCGCCGGGCGGGCTGTCGAGCTCGAAGGTGCCGTCCAGGGCCGCGACCCGGCCGCGCAGGCCGGCGAGGCCGCTGCCGGGCGACAGCTCGGCGCCGCCGCGGCCGTCGTCGGACACCGCGACGCGCAGGCGCGCCGGGTGGTCGTCCGGCACGAGGCTCGCATGCACCAGGACCGTGTCCGCCGCGGCGTGCTTGGCCACGTTGGTCAGGGCCTCCGCGACCACGAAGTACGCGGCGGCCTGCGCGGCAGCGCTGGCGGGCGAGAGGTCGCCCGTCACCTCCACGCGCACCGGGACCGGGCTGCGGCCCGCGAGCGCGGACAGGGCCGCGTCGAGCCCGCGGTCGGAGAGGACGGCGGGGTGGATGCCGCGCACCAGGTCGCGCAGCTCGGCGAGGGTCTCCTTGATCTCGCGGTGCGCGAGCTCCAGGGCGGCGACGGCGTGCTCGGGGTCCTTGTCGGCCAGCCGGCGCGCGACCCCGAGCTCGACGCCGAGGGCGACCAGGCGCTGCTGGGCGCCGTCGTGCAGGTCGCGTTCGATGCGGCGGCGCTCGGTGTCGGCGGCGGAGACCGCCGCCGTGCGCGACTCGGTGAGCACCACGGCGCGCTCGCGGGCGGTGTGCGCGGCGGCCTCGGCCAGGCGCATCTCCCGCTCGGCGGCGGCGGCGCGGGCATGGGCTACCTCGGCCGCGGACGGGCCGAGCAGGACCGTCGCGAGGCGCACCATGAGGTACGACCCGTACTGCGCGAGGGCGGCGGCCGCCCACCCGAGCACGATGGCCCCGACGAGCGCGCCGACCACGGTGGCCGGCCAGGACAGTGCGATCGAGACCGCCACCCGGTCGCTGGACCATTCGGCGAGGGAGCTGCCCCGGCCCAGTGCCACGAAGACCACTGCGGCGGCCGCTCCCGCAGCCAGGCCGGTGGAGACCGCGAAGAACACGGAGGTCAGGAGCATCGCGAGGAACGCGTAGAGCGTGGCTGCCCAGGCGCGGCCGTCGCGGATCGGCGCCCACAGCCTCGACCAGAAGCCGCGCGGTGGGCGGCCCAGGGGCAGTGGGGCGGGGATGGCGACCCCGGTCTGGGCGGCGATGCGGGCGCGCTCGGCCGCGCCGAACCAGCGCGCCGCGACCAGGGAGAACGCGAGGAGCGGGAGCCCGATGCCGAGCGCCGGGACGATCCCGGCCGAGACCACCACGAGGATCCACAGGATCAGGCCGCCCGTGAGGTGCCAGATCCAGCCGACCGCGAGGGCGGCGAAGGCGCGTCCGGTGGCGGCGTCGTACGGGGCGCGGAAGAACGCCGGGCCCGAGACGAGCGCGGGCGCCACCTGGTCCGCGAGGGTGCGGGGCGGGGGCGCCGGCGTCGGGCCGTCATCGCTGGTCATGGACACGACACTAGGCGGACCGGCGCCCCCGGCACATTGAGTGACCCCACCGGGTGTGGGTGGGGTTTTCCCTACCTCGGCACGGCTCAGGCGAAGGCGCTGGTACCCGTGATCTCGCGGCCGATGATGAGGGCCTGCATGCTCTCGGTGCCCTCGTAGGTGTGCAGCGCCTCGATGTCGGCGAAGTGCCGGGCCACGCGGTTCTCCAGCAGGATGCCGTTGCCGCCGAGCAGGTCGCGGGCGATCGCCGCGATCTCCCGCGCGCCGCGCGTGCAGGTGTACTTGGCGAGCGACGCCTGCGGGCCGGTGAGCTGCTCCGCCTCGTCGAGTCGCGTCATCTGCTTCACGAGGAGCTGCATCTGCGTGAGGATCGACAGCATCTTGGTCAGGCGCTCCTGCACCATCTGGCTCGCCGCGAGCGGCCGGCCGAACTGCACGCGCTGCTTGGAGTAGGCGACGGCGGCCTCGTAGCAGGCGATGGCCTGTCCGACGGCGCCCCACGCGACGCCGAGCCGGGTCGCGAACAGGACGCGGCCGGTGTCCTTGAAGGACCGGGACTTCGGCAGGAGGCTGTCGGCCGGGACGAATACGTCGTTCAGCACGATGTGCGCCTGGTGGATGGCGCGCAGGGAGAGCTTGCCCTGGATGGTCGTGGCCTCGTAGCCCGGGGTGTCCTGCGGCACGATGTAGCCGTGGACCTGGCCGTCCTCGCCGCGGGCCCACACCACCGAGATGTCGCCGATCGAGCCGAAGCCGATCCACTTCTTCTCGCCGTTGATGACGTACCCCTCGACGCCGTCGCGCGTCTCCTTCACGGCGGACGTCTCCAGCGCCACCGAGTCCGAGCCGTGCGTGGGCTCGGTGAGCGCGAACGCGCCGAGGATCTCGCCGCGGGCCATCGGGCCGGCGTACTTCTCGATCTGCTCGTCGGAGCCGAGCATCACTATCGAGCGCAGCGCGAGGCCGCCCTGCACGCCGCAGATGGTGGTCACGGAGCCGTCGCCGCGCGACATCTCCATCGCAGCCAGGCCCTCGGCCATCTTGGAGATCTTCGGGAAGCCGGGCACGTCCACGCCGTCGCGCAGGAAGTCCAGCTCGGCCATGCGCTTGACCAGGTCCATCGGGACCTCGTACCGCTCCCAGTAGCCGTCGATGACGGGGAGGACCTCGTCCTGCACGAACTGGCGGACGGCGAGCTGCTGCGCCCGCTCCTCCTCGGTGATGTCGGCGAACGCGCCGGCGAAGTCGATGTCGAGCGGCTGCGTGACGTCATAGGTGGGCGCCGTCACCCCGGGAGTCTGAGTCATGCGTCCATGGTGCGCCGGTACCGGATATCAGGTCAAGCGAGACTACGTCTCACTCGGGTTCGGCTCGGCGTGGCGGCAGACTCGCCCGGTCGCCCAGGCCTGCGGCCGGGTCCGCACCCGTTCGCCCGACGCCGCTGCGCGCCGCACCTCGAGCTGGAGGTACTGGTCCTGCGCCGCCTCGGCCACCGAGTACGGGGGCGGCGCCCCGTGCAGCACGTGGTCGGCCATGTCGGCCACGATGCGGGCGATCGACAGCTCGTCGTCGGGCAGGCGGGCCGGGCGGAACGCGTTGCGGTACACCCACTCGCCGTCGAGCGTGTAGCCGCGCAGGAACAGGCCCTCGTGGCTGCCGGCCCCGCCCGCGGCCACGCGCTCCAGCGTGGAGCGCCGGGGGAGCCCGTCGGCGCCGACGTGGCGCACGACGTCGTCGCGCAGCTCGCCGCGCTCGCCGCGGACCAGCAGCGCGGGGGAGCGCACCCAGGAGCGGTACTGGACGTCGTCGAACTCGTAGGTGCCGAGCCGGTCGCCGAAGTCCAGCCACGCGGTCGCGTGCACCGTGTCGACGGGGGTGAGGTCGTCGGGGTCGTCGGCCCGGCTGGGGCTCGGCAGCACGCGGCGCGCGTCGCGCCGGGCGGTGATCTCGGCGTCCTCGAAGCCGGCGCCCAGGGCGCGGCGCAGCACGCTGAGGCCGTGGTAGTCGTGCGCGATCGCGACGTGCGCGTCCGTCACGGTGCCCAGCAGGCCGGACGCCGCGACCGCGAGCTGCGCGCCGACCAGCGGCTCCAGGTGGTACTGCTCGGCCACGTGCACGCAGGCGCCGTCGTCCACGAGCCGCTGCAGGGCCGCGAGCTCCTCGACGGTGCCCGCCGCGGGCGTCTCCGTGAGCACGGGGACGCCCGCGGCGGCGAGGTCGCGGATCACCGGCTGGGCCGCGCCCGCGGGCAGCGTCAGCAGGACGAGGTCCGGCCGGCCCGCGGCGAGCAGCTCGGGCACCGTGGCGTAGGCGGGCGCCGGGAGCCCGGGCAGGCCCGCCGCCGGCAGGCCGCGGGCGGCGAGCTCCGCGCGGTCCGCCGCGTTGCGGGTGGCCACGCCGACCACCTCGAACCGGTCCGGCAGCGCGTGCAGCACGCGCAGCATCGTGCGGGCGCGGAAGCCCGAGCCGACGATCCCGATCCTGGCCGTGCGCTCCTGTGCGGTCACGAGGGCCGACGGTACGCGATCAGGCGGTGGCGACCGCCACCTGGCCGGGGCCTGCGCCCTCGCGGCGGCTGATGCGCCACCACGTGAAGAACCCGAACAGCGTGAACGCGCCGTAGATCACGTACATCATGGCGGTCGCCCAGTACCCGGCGGAGAACAGCAGCGGCACACCCACCAGGTCGACGGCCACCCAGATCAGCCAGAACTCGACCCAGCCCTTGGCCATGCCGTAGGTGGCGAGCACCGACCCCGTGAAGATCCAGGCGTCGGCCCAGACCGGCTCGAAGGAGCCGAGGGCGCGGAAGAGCGGGGTGAGGAGCAGCGTGCCGGCGAGCATCCCGGTCACGAGGCCCACGCGGGCCCGCCACGATGCCCAGGTCGGGTGCACGGCCACCGTGCCGGCGCCACCCAGCCGCTGGGTCTGGCGCCAGCGGTACCAGCCGTAGATCGAGACGGCGATGAACATGATCTGACGGCCTGCCTGGCCCAGCATGTCGGCCCGCCCGGTCTCGCCGAACCACGAGCCCATGAAGACGGTGAAGAGCACGATGTTGCCGACGATGCCGACCGGCCATGCCCAGACCTTGCGGCGCAGCCCACCCAGGGCGGAAGCCAGCCCGAACAGGTTGCCGACGACCTCACGCCAGTAGATCTGCTGGTCGCCGACCAGGAACGTCGCGTCGTAGGCGGCGCGGAACCAGTCCATGTCTCTTCCCTCTTCCGAAGTCCGCACACGGGGACTCCGGGGTGAGGGCCGGCACGCCACAGGGGCGCCGACGACGGCGCGGAGCCGTGGCCCCGAAGGGTCGACGGCACGCGCCGCACGTGCTTCCTCCCATCCGGACTTTAACCGTCGGTCCTGGAATCTCACCAGGTCAACCGAGCCCCTCCCGAAGGAGCGACCCGGGTCGCGGACTATGACCGCCGGCTCGGAATTTCACCGACCCCGGAGCACGTGTGCATCTGCTGCACATTGTCTAGCGGAACACAGGATGCCACGGCCTCATTCCCACGGGAACGCCCCGGGGATGTCTGACCGGCCACAAGTCGGACCCACAGGTCACACGAGTTGACCTGTGCGTTCGACACGAGCGCTAGACGAGCGCGTCCCGGACGGCGCGGGCCACCTCGTCGGGCCCGGCCAGGCCCTCGACGACGGCGACGACCACGCGGCGGGTGACCGGGGTGCCGTCGTCGGACAGGGGGTTGGCCGTGGCGCCGAGGACGGCGGCCCGCCGCAGGTCAGCGAACGCCTCCTCGAGCTCGGGCCGCAGCTCGAGGGACGGGGTGCGCAGCCAGCGCCGCAGGATCGCGTTGTGCACGGCGACCACGGAGGCCGCGAACGCGATCGACGCGGTCGACGCCGACCGCTCGGCCGGGAGCGTGTCGCGCAGGTAGTGCGTGAACGCCCGCTCGTAGCGGTGCGTGGTGATGAGCTCGCGGTCGCGCAGCGCCGGTACCTGCTGCAGCAGGGCGTACCGGGCGAGCGAGGTCTCGCGCTGGCCCACGTGGTGGTCGAACACCATGCGTGCCGCGCGGCACACCTCGAGGTACGGGTCGACGTCGGGGTCCCAGCCGCGGCCGAGGTCGTGCCCGGACTCCTCGCTGGCGCGGGCGTCGGGGCGGGTGGCGGCCAGCATGACCACCACCTCCTCGAGCAGCAGCTCGTGGTCGGCGAAGACCACGTCCTCCTTCGAGCGGAACCGGCGGAAGAAGGTCGCGCGGCTGACCTTGGCGGCGTCGGCGATCTCCTCGACGGTGGTTCCCTCGTACCCCTGCCGAGTGAACAGGTCCACCGCAGCGTCGACTGCCTGCGCGTGCGTGTGGGTACGGACGGCGGTCATGCCTGGCAGGCTACCGCGTGCTCCCCGGGCCACGTGAAGAGTCTTTGAGCGACGAATGACGTTCATGATGCGAATTTTCCCGTTTGGCAGAGATCTTCCCCGAGTGCAGTCTGCGCAGGTAGCGCACCTCGCGCGCGGCCGTCAGGAGGCCGAGAACACCGGGCACCGCGGACCACGGATGACCGAGCACGACGCCCACGAGACACACCAGAAAGATCACCCCGCCACCGACGACGGTGGCGAGACTTCCCCAACGGATCCCGGTCACGCAAGCGAGCGTAGTCTGCTGCGCGTGACCGAGACTGCCACCAAACCCGTCGTCGACGTCTATGTCGACCCCATGTGCCCCTTCGCCTGGATCACGTCGCGCTGGGCCCTCGAGGTGGCCCAGGTCCGCGACGTCGAGCTCACCTTCAAGCTCATGAGCCTGTACCTGCTGAACAAGGGCAGGGACATCGACGCCGACTACCGCGCCCGCATCGAGCGTTCCCGCGGCATCGGCCGCGTGGCGGCGGCGGTCCAGACGGACCACGGCCCGGAGGCGTTCTCCGCCTTCTACACCGCGGCCGGCACCCGCATCCACAACCAGCGCGACAAGGCCTTCGACGCCGTTGCGGTCGCTGCGCTCGCCGAGGCCGGCCTGCCCGCCGCCCTCGCCGCTGCGGCGACCTCCGAGAACTACGACGAGGAGCTGGCGGCCTCCCACGAGGCCGGCATGAAGCCCGTCGGGGACGACGTCGGCACGCCCACCCTCCACGTCGACGGCGTCGCGTTCTTCGGCCCCGTGCTCACGCGCATCCCGCGCGGCGAGGAGGCGGGCGCACTGTTCGACGCCTCCGTGGCGCTGGCGCGGTACCCGTACTTCTACGAGATCAAGCGGTCGCGCACGACCGACCCCCAGTTCGACTAGCACCGAAGGAATCATGACTCTCGACCTGCGTATCTTCACCGAGCCCCAGCAGGGCGCGACGTACGACGACCAGCTCGCGGTCGCCCAGGCGACCGAGAAGCTCGGGTTCAGCGCGTTCTTCCGCTCCGACCACTACCTCGCCATGGGCGGCCGCGACGGCCTGCCCGGCCCCACCGACTCCTGGATCACGCTCGCCGGCCTCGCCCGCGAGACCTCGACCGTACGGCTCGGCACGCTCGTGTCCTCGGCGACGTTCCGGCACCCCGGCGTCCTCGCCATCCAGGTGGCGCAGGTGGACCAGATGTCCGGCGGCCGGGTGGAGCTCGGCCTCGGCACCGGCTGGTTCGCCGCGGAGCACAGCGCCTACGGCATCCCGTTCCCCGACAAGCGGTTCAGCATCCTCGAGGAGCAGCTCGCGATCGTCACGGGCCTGTGGGGCACCCCGGTCGGGGAGAAGTTCTCCTTCTCCGGCGAGCACTACGAGATCATCGACTCCCCGGCCCTGCCCAAGCCCGCGCAGCCCAAGATCCCCGTGCTCGTCGGGGGTGGCGGCCCGCGCCGCACGCCGGCCCTGGCGGCGCAGTACGGCGACGAGTACAACCAGTCCTTCCCTGCTCTCGACTCGATCGGCCCGCGCATCGGGGTGATCAACAAGGCGCTGGCCGACGCCGGGCGCGCGCCCGAGTCGATAGTCCAGTCGGTGGCGCTCGTCGCCGCCGTCGGGCAGGACGAGGCGGAGTTCACCAGGCGCGCCGCGGCGATCGGCCGCGAGCCCGCCGAGCTGCGCGAGCACGGCATCGCCGGAACGGTCACCGAGGTGGTGGACCGGCTCAAGGCCCTCGAGGCCGAGGGTGTCCAGCGGGTCTACCTGCAGGTGCTCGACCTGGCGGACCTCGACCACCTCGACGTGATCGCGCGCGAGGTGCGCCCGCAGCTCGGCTGACGAACGGGCCGCCCCCCGGCCGACGTCCGACACCGAGGTCTGGACACCCGGCTGAACGCGTGGTTAGCATGTTGAACATGCGTTCAGCCGAGGATGCTCAGGAGCAAGCGGAGGCCACCCCGCCGTCGGGCGACGGCGTGCGCGCCGCTACCGACCTGACCGCGCGCGCCCGGATCCGCGATGCCGCGGTCCGCCGGTTCGCGGTGGAGGGTTTCGGGGCGTCCGTCCGTACCATCGCGGCCGACGCCGGGGTGAGCGCGGGCCTGGTGATGCACCACTTCGGCTCGAAGGACAAGCTCCGCGCCGAGTGTGACGCGGACGTGCTGGCCACGATCCGCCGGCTCAAGCGCGAGAACGTGGCCGTCGCCGCGGCGGGCCAGAGCTTCTTCCAGAGGTTCGCGGCCGCGGAGGAGAACGCGGCCCTCGTCGGGTACATCCTGCGGTCCATGCAGGACGGCAGTCCGCTGGCCCGCGAGTTCATCGACCACATGGTCACCGACTCGGTGAGCTACACCCGCGAGGGTGTCGCCGCGGGCGTGATCGTGCCCAGCCGGGACGAGGCCGCGCGGGCCCGCTACCTCACGCTCTCCTCGCTCGGTGCGCTGCTGCTCGAGGTGACGCTCAGCCCGCCGTCGGACCCGGCCGACCTCGCGGCCATCGTCCGCAGCTACCTCACGAACAGCTACCTGCCGATGCTGGAGCTGTTCACCGAGGGTTTCCTCACGTCCAGGCGCATGCTCGACGAGTACCTCCTGTACGTGCCGGACCCGCCGTCGCAGGACGGGGTAGCACCCGCCCAAGGCTGACCGGCACTCGCCGGCGGCACCAGTGCTGCCCAGCCACGTCCCCATTCCGACGTCAGAGAGCGAACAAGCGATGACCAGCACCACATCGACCGCCATACCCGCGATCGAGATCCACGACCTGCACAAGTCGTTCGGCACCGTGAAGGCGCTCGACGGCCTGAACCTGACCGTCCGGCCCGGCGAGGTCCGCGGTTTCCTGGGCCCGAACGGAGCCGGCAAGTCCACCACCATCCGTGTGCTGCTGGGGCTGCTGCGCGCGAGCTCGGGCTCCGCACGGCTGTTCGGCGGCGACGTGTGGCGCGACGCAGTCGCGCTGCACGGGCGGATCACCTACGTCCCCGGCGACGTGAGCCTGTGGCCCAACCTGACCGGCGGCGAGTGCATCGACTACCTGATCCGGCTGAACGGCGGCGGGGACAAGGCGCGGCTCAGGGCCCGCAAGGCCGAGCTCCTCGAGCGCTTCGAGCTGGACCCGCGCAAGAAGGCCCGCACCTACTCCAAGGGCAACCGACAGAAGGTCGCCCTGGTCGCGGCGTTCCTGTCCGACGCCGAGCTGTACATCCTCGACGAGCCCACCTCCGGCCTGGACCCCCTCATGGAGGCCGTGTTCACCGAGTACATCCGTGAGGCCAAGGCCGCAGGCGGGTCGGTGCTCCTGAGCAGCCACATCCTGTCCGAGGTCGAGAAGGTGTGCGACACCGTCACGATCATCCGCAACGGCATCGACGTCGAGTCGGGCACGCTCGACGAGCTGCGGCACCTGACCCGCACGAACGTGACGGCACTGGTGGGCGGCGACCCGACGCCGGTCGCGGCGCTCCCCGGCGTCCACGACCTGGTGACAACAGCGGCCGACGGCGGCACGCGGATCACGTTCGACGCCGACAACGCGCGGATCGGCGCGGTGCTGTCCGCGATCACCACGCTCGACGTGCGCAGCTTCACCGCTACCCCGCCGTCGCTGGAGGAGCTGTTCATGCGCCACTACGGCGACGTGCTCGACGCCGACGAGGCGGCCGCCGAGGCCGCGGCGTCGGCGAACGGCGCGCCGGCGAAGAAGGCTGGTGCGCGATGAGCGCGGCCGTCGCGACGCCGTCGGCCCCGGTCCTGGCGCGTCCGGCGTTCGGCTCCACCCTCGCCGGGACCGGGAAGCTGCTGCGCTTCATGCTCCGCCGGGACCGGATGCGGATCCTCTGGTGGACCCTGGGCATCACGTTCCTCTACGCGGGCGGGCTCGGTGAGTACCTCCTGCTCGCAGACGACGCCCAGGCGCGCGAGGCGCGGTCCGTCCTCATCTCGTCGCCCGCCATGATCTCGATGTCGGGACCGGGCTACGGCCTCGACAACTACCAGCCCGGTGCGGCGGTGGCCAACGAGTTCACCCTCTGGATCGTGCTCACGCTGGCCGTGATGAGCATCCTGCAGATCGTGCGCCACACGCGGTCCGAGGAGGAGAGCAGCCGGTCCGAGCTCGTGCGCGCGGGCATCGTGGGCCGCCACGCGCCGTCGGTGGCTGCGCTGCTCCTCGTGCTGATCATGAACGTGGTCATCGCGCTCGCGAGCGGGGCGACGCTCGCCGCGCAGGACTTCGACGTCACGCAGTCGTTCGCGATGACGTTCGCGACAGCGCTCGGGGCGCTCGTCTTCGGGGCCGTCGCGCTCGTCGCCGCGCAGGCCTACGAGCACGGGCGGGGCGCCATCGGCATCTCGCTCGCCGTGCTCGGGGCCGCGTTCCTGCTGCGCGCGCTGGGCGACATCCAGGAGAAGCACGGCAGCGCGCTGTCGTGGCTCTCGCCGATCGCGTGGGTCCAGCAGACGCGGGTCTTCGTCGACCTGCGGTGGTGGCCGCTCGGCCTGTGCGTGGCGGCGGTGGTCCTGCTCATCCTCCTGGCGGCGTTCCTGGGGTCGCGACGCGACTTCGCGTCCGGCCTGGTCGCGGTGCGCAAGGGCCGCGCGGACGCCCGGCCCACGCTCACCGGTCCCCTCTCGCTCGCCTGGGTGCAGCAGCGCGGCGCCCTGATCTGGACCGGGCTCGGCCTCGGCGTGATGTGGCTCGGGTCCGGCACCATCATCAGGGAGGTGCCGAACATGCTGGAGGCCGTCGAGAGCAACCCCATGTACGCGGCTCTCCTCGGCAGCGGCGAGGACATGGTGCGGACGTTCCTCGGGATCTTCGGCCTGTACATCGGGGCGGGCGCCGCGGCCTTTGCGATCGCGATGACGCTCCGGGTCAAGGGCGAGGAGGAGGCCGGGCTGACCGAGCTCGCGCTGGCCGCCCGCGTGTCCCGCGGGCGCTGGCTCGGGTCCTCCCTGGCCATCGCGCTCCTGGGGACCGTGCTGGTCCAGGTCAGCGGCGCGCTCGCGCTGTGGCTCGGCGCGGCGTCGACCGGGTACGACGAGATCGGCTTCAGGGAGTACCTGGAGCTGGGCCTCGTGTACCTGCCGGCGCTCGCCGTCGTCGTCGGCCTCGCGGCCGCGCTGTACGCGTGGCTGCCGAAGGCGACCGGGATCGCCTGGGTGCTGTTCGGCTACATCTTCCTGGTGGGCATGTTCGCGGACCTGTTCGACCTGCCGGACTGGGCCCGCGGGATCTCGCCGTTCTGGTGGGTGGGCAGCCCGATGGTGGAGGGTGTCGAGGCGTCCCATATGTGGGGTCTGGCCGGTGTCGCCGTCGTGCTGCTGGTGCTGGCGTTCATCGGGTTCCGGCGGCGGGACGTGCCGAGCGCCTGACCGTCGTCGCGGTGCTGATCCTGCGTCAGTCCAACTGTTGTTGACACTCGCGTTCCGGTAGGGTTCGGGACGCCATTCGGTGTCAGCAGGCAGGTGGTCAACGCCGCACCCGGATCGTGCCCCGCCGAGTCCAGTGAGGATGGACGGATGATCTTCAAGGCCGTAGGAGACGGCCGCCCGTACCCCGAGCACGGGCGGTCGCGCACCCGCGACTGGGTCGACGTGCCACCACGCCAGGTGCGGCTCGACGAGCTCGTGACGACCAAGCGCACGCTCGATCTCGACACCCTCCTGGCGGAGGACTCCACGTTCTACGGCGACCTGTTCGCCCACGTCGTCGAGTACGAGGGCACCCTGTACCTCGAGGACGGCCTGCACCGGGCGGTGCGGGCCGCCCTCCAGCAACGTCCTGTGCTGCACGCTCGCGTGCTCACCATCCGCTGACCTCAGGTAGGTTCGTCGCGTGACATCCCCCGGGTACGACCAGGCGCGTGTGGAGCGCCGGCGCCGAGAGCACGAGCGCCAGGCCGTGGTCTTCGGCGTGCTCATCGCGTTCCTCGCCGTCTGCGGCATCTTCGCTCTCGCGGTCTACTCGGGCGCCATCAGCTCGCCCTTCAACCGTCCGTTCACCACGGTGGGCGTGATGGAGCAGAAGACCTATCCGGTGCCGTGCGTCCCGCCGGTGGAGGGGCAGCCCGACGGCGCCCTCCCGTCCGCGTACTCGGACACCAAGGTCCGCCTGCTCAACGCCTCGGGCGAGTCGGGTCTGGCCAAGGCGCACCGGACGGTCCTGGCGGACCGCGGGTTCGACATCGTGGCGACGGGCGACGTGCCGGTGCTGCTCAAGGAGTCGGAGATCCGCTTCGGCCGGAACGGGATCGTCCAGGCGTACACGCTCGCCGCGCAGTTCCCGGAGATCCGGCTGGTCCTCGACGACCGGACCGAGCGCAGGATCGACCTGCTCATCGGCGAGGACTTCGAGGCGCCGCTCCCCGTCGACGACGTCGACGTGGCCGCCGACCAGCCGCTGAAGAACGTAACGGGCTGCGTCGCGGCGAAGTCGATCGATCCGGAGAAGCGGATCATGCCGAGCAGCACCGACTCGGGCGACGAGGCACAGCCGGCGAAGTGACGCCCGGCGACCTGCGCATTCCGGGCACCTAGCGGGCTAATGTCTGTGCTGTGCTGACGCCGTCCTCGGGAGCTGTGGGCTTCGGCCGCGCGCTCCTGTGGGCGGCGGTCGTGCTCGGGCTCGCTCTGACGGCGCACTTCGAGGCGGGCGGCCATGTCCCGCCGGTCGAGGCGATAGCGCTGCTCGGCACGCTGCTGCTCGCGGTGACGGCGCTCGCCGTGCGCAGGCAGATCCGCTGGCCGGGCGGCCTCGCCCTCGCGGGCCTCGGCCAGTACGCCCTGCACCAGGCCTTCGGATTCCTGGCGGGCGCCTGCGCGCCCGCCCTGCTGCCCGACGGCGGAGCCTCCGCCGGGGCGCACGCGCACCAGGCCGCTCCCGTCGCCGGTGTGTACGGGGCGTGCGTCGCCGGGGCCGAGCCCGCCGCGATGGATCTCCGGATGCTCGCGTGGCACGCCCTCGCGACGGCGGTGACCGTCGGGCTGCTCGTCGGTGTCGAGCGCGGCGTCTGGTTGCTCGCGTCGTGGCTGGTCCGGCCCCTCTCCCTGGAGCCGTTGTGGCTGCCCGTGGTCCGGCGGGTCCCGGTGCCGGTGGCGGTCGAGACGCCGTCGGGCTCCGTGGACGTGCACGTCGCGCCGGTGCGCGGGCCGCCGTCGTCGGCCTGGGTGATGCGCCTCGCGGCCTGACGGTGTCGGGCGGGAGGTGCGTTGCCGTACGCCCTCCCACCTATCTCCGTACAAAGGACCGAGCACATGACTCGCTTCAGCCTGCCCACCCGCCGCGCCCTCGCGGCCGTCCCCGCAACCGCCGTCCTGGTGCTGCTGCCCACCACCGCGTTCGCGCACGTCGGGGTGACCCCCGACACGACCGCTGCCGAGAGCTACGCGAGCCTCACCTTCCGCGTGCCGACCGAGTCGGACACCGAGTCGACCGAGAAGCTCGTCGTGGACCTGCCCACCGACACCCCGTTCCTCAGCGTCAGGCCGCGCTCCCTGCCCGGCTGGGACGTGGAGGTGGAGGTCGAGAAGCTCGACGAGCCGTTCGAGGTCGAGGGCGCGACCGTCGACGAAGCGCCCGTGCGGGTGACCTGGACGGCGGAGAAGGGTTACGAGGTCCCGCCGAACGAGTACCAGGAGTTCGCCGTCCGGGTCGGGGCGCTGCCCGAGGAGGGCACCGAGGTGGTGCTCCCGGCCCACCAGACGTACACCGACGGCAACGTCGTCGACTGGGACGACCTCGCCACCGACGACGGCAAGGAGCCGGAGGCTCCCGCGCCAGTGTTCACTACGACCGCCGCGGAGGCCGAGGACGGTCACCACGGCGGCGGGACCGCGGAGGCCGCCTCGGACGGGAGCGCCGCCGGATCGGCTGAGTCCGCTCCCGCCGTCGACCCCGTGGGCCGCTGGCTCGGCGGTGTCGGGATCGTGGTCGGTGCCGTGGGCATCGGCGCGGCCTTCGTCACCCGCCGCCGTGCCTGAGCCCCGCTGAGTGCAGACCTAGTTGTGCTCTGCGTCGGCGAGTGCAGACCTCGTTGCGGCTGACCGCCCTCTAGCCGCAACGAAGTCTGCACTCGCCGACGCGGGGTGCGGCTAGGTCTGCACTCGCCGAGGTCAGAGCTTGAGCAGCGCCTGGACCGCAGGCCCCTCGCCGTCCGACAACGACGAGAGGCCCGCGATGGTGCTGTGTTGGCTGCCGGGACGGCTCAGATCGCCGACGGCGCGGCGACCTCGCGACGCGACGCCACCGCGCGGCCCACCAGGTGGTCGACGCTCCACGCGCCGGGACCGGTGGCCGCCAGGACGAGGGCGCCGGCGCCGAGCGCGGCCACCAGCTCGAAGCCGCCCTGGTCGACGAACACGCCGTTGCCGAGGTGCACGAGCGCGAACGCCCCGAGCATGTTCAGCACCACCAGGAGGCCGACGACGGGGGTCGCGGCGCCGAGGATCAGCGCGGCGCCGCCGACCAGCTCGACCACCGCCGCGAACAGCGCGGCGGCCTGCGGGACGGGGACGCCCATCCCGGCGAAGGAGTCGATGGTCCCGGCGATCCCGAAGGTGAAGAACTTCTGGGCGCCGTGCGCGATGAGCACGACTCCGATCGCGACGCGGGCGATGAGTACTGCAAGGTCCCTGGTCCACGGAAACTTCATGGGAGAACTCCCTGTGCTTGTTCTGGCAGGTCGGGTGGGCTGAGGGGGTGAATCAAGTTGTCGCTTCAACTTTCGCGGCACGCTAGCACGGGGTGAATTGAAGCGACAACCATCGCGTGAGAACCTGCTCCGGTGAATGACACCCCGTGGCTCGACCGTCGCCAGATGGCGGCGTGGGTCCGCTTCGTCGCGGTGCTCGAACTGCTCCCCGGGGTGTTCGACGGCCAGCTGCGCCGCGACTCCGGCGTCACGCACTTCGAGTACTTCGTCATGGCGGTGCTGTCCGAGACGCCCGGCCGGACCCTGCGGATGGCCGAGCTGGCCGGGGCGACGAACGCGACGCTGTCGCGGCTCTCGCACGTCGTGCAGCGCCTGGAGGACCGGGGGCTCGTCGAGCGGCTCCCCTGCCCAGGGGACGGCAGGGCGATCAACGCGCGGCTCACGGAGAGCGGCTGGGCGAAGATGGAGGCCGCGGCGCCGGGTCACGTGGCGACGGTTCGGCGACACGTCATCGACGTGCTCACCCCGGAGCAGATCGAGCAGCTCGCCGCGATCAGCGACGCCATCCTGGCGAGCGTCGACCTGCCCGGGCCGATGGCGGCGGGCTACCGGCGCTACGACGAGCCGGGCGACGCGAAAGAGTCCTGAGCAGGCATCTGCTGGTCAACGACCGAAGGCCCGGAACCGTTGTAATTCCAACGGTTCCGGGCCTTCGCAGGCTGCGGAGGATGGGGGATTCGAACCCCCGAGGGCGTTAACCCAACACGCTTTCCAAGCGTGCGCCATAGGCCACTAGGCGAATCCTCCTCGCGCTCCGCCACGGCGGGCGCGCGGCCACTGGACCGAAGTCTGGCGCGGCCTGACGAGGATACCGGACGGCGTGCTCGGACAACGAATCGGAATCCGAGGCCGGGGCTGTGAGGTCGCGTACAGCGGGCTCGATGCGGTTCGGCCGGGCCGCCGGGATCGGTTAGGCTGAGGTCAGACCCCTCGTGCGGCACCACCTCGCCGAACTCCCCCAGGGCCGGAAGGCAGCAAGGGTAAGTGAGCTCTGGTGGGTGTGCGGGGGGTCCTTTATTTTTCCCGCGTTTCCGCGGGTGCGCCACGATGTGGACAGGTTTTCGTCCGCATCGTGGGATTTACCCCGAGGGGATTCGCCCCGACGTTGTGCAGTGACGCACGATGTCCGTATGACCCGCACCTGGACCGCCGCCACGACGTCGCGCATCTGTCGCGACGCCATGTGTAGCGGCCGCGTGCGTGGCGGGCGAATGCGCGAGCGCTGAGAGCGCCGCACGTTCCCGCGGTCCGCTGAGGGCCGCACCGCACCAGTCCCGAGCTCGCCACGTTGCTGATGGCCGTGGCCCGCCGCCGTTTCACCCCGGCCTGCGCAAGACGCCGGCCCCACGCATCCTGAGCACAGGCAGACCCACGCCCGTGCGCCCGAGAGGACCACCCATGTCTCGTTTCACCTCCGTCCTGACCACCGGCCTCGCCGTCACCGCCGTCCTCGCGCTGAGCGCCTGCGGCGGCACCGACGAGATCACGCCCGCCACGGGCTCGGCCGACGACCCGGTCCGCATCGGCGTCGTCAACTCCGGTGACGACTACTGGACCACGTTCACCGACCTGGCCGAGGAGGAGGGCATCAGCGTCGAGCTGGTGAACTTCAGCGACTACCAGCTCCCCAACCAGGGCCTGACCGACGGCGACCTGGACCTGAACCAGTTCCAGCACCTGCAGTTCCTCGCCAACTACAACACCGCCACGGGGTCCGACCTCACGCCGATCGCGGCGACCGCCGTCTACCCGCTGGGTCTCTACTCGCTGAAGCACGACAGCGTCGAGGACATCCCCGACGGCGGCGAGATCGCCATCCCCAACGACGACACGAACCAGGCCCGCGCGCTGCTCGTGCTGCAGGAGGCCGGCCTGATCGCCCTGCGTGACGGCGGCAGCGCGTTCTCCACGCCGGCCGACGTGCTGGAGGACGAGTCGAAGGTCACCGTGACCCCGGTCGACGCTGCCCAGACGGCGCTCGCGCTGCAGGACGTCGACGCCTCGATCATCAACAACGACTTCGTGGGCGACGCCGACCTGACCTCCGAGGACGCCATCTTCTCGGACGACCCGGACGCCTCGGCCGCCGAGCCGTACATCAACGTGTGGGTGGCCCGCGGGGCCGACGCCGACAACGAGGTGTTCCAGCAGCTCGTCGAGATCTACCACTCCCCGGAGGTCGAGGAGGGCGTGATCGAGGCCTCGGGCGGCACCGGCGTCATCAAGGACAACTCGGCCGCCGAGCTGCAGGAGATCCTGGCCGGCATCCAGGAGGACGCCTCCTGATGCCTGCGGCGACCAGCGGCATCATCCGGTTCGAGGGTGCCACCAAGGTGTTCCCGGGCCGGGGGAAAGGCGCCGAGGTGCGCGCCGTTGACGACGTCACCCTCGACATCCGCGAGGGCGAGATCTTCGGCGTCATCGGGCAGTCGGGTGCCGGCAAGTCCACCCTCGTCCGGCTCATCAACGCGCTCGAGCGCACTACCGGCGGTGACGTCGTGGTCGACGGCGTCTCGCTCGGCTCGCTGAGCGAGGCGCGGCTGCGGCCGGTCCGGGCCGGGATCGGGATGGTGTTCCAGCAGTTCAACCTGCTCTCCTCCCGGACGGTCTCGGGGAACGTCGCCTACCCGCTAGAAGTGGCGGGCTGGCCTCGGGCCAAGCGCGACGCGCGGGTCGCGGAGCTGCTGGACTTCGTCGGCCTGGCGGACAAGGCGGGCGTGTATCCGTCCACGCTGTCGGGCGGGCAGAAGCAGCGCGTCGGCATCGCCCGGGCGCTCGCCACGAACCCGCGCATCCTGCTGGCGGACGAGGCGACGTCGGCCCTGGACCCCGAGACCACGCGCGACGTGCTGGACCTGCTCCAGCGGGTCAACCGCGAGCTCGGGATCACCGTGGTCGTGATCACGCACGAGATGGACGTGGTGCGCTCCATCTGTCACCGCGTGGCGGTGATGGACCGGGGTCACGTCGTCGAGGTGGGCGAGGCCTACCAGGTGTTCAGTGCGCCCGGGCACGACGTGACCAGGCGCTTCGTCGCCACCGCGCTGCGGGACCGGCCCTCGCCGGAGGTGCTGGCACGCCTGCGCACGCGGCACGCCGGACACATCGTGACCGTCGGCGTGGACGAGGTGGCCGGCTCGTCGGCCGTGCTCACGCGCACGCTGCGCGAGCACGGTGTGGACGGCACGGTCGTGTTCGGCGGAATCACTGAGGTCGCGGAGCGGCCGTACGGGTCGCTGACCGTGGAGCTCGTCGGCGACGGGGCCGCGGTGGAGGCCGCAGTGGCGGCGCTGCGCGCCGTGACCTGGGTGGACGATCACGGGAGGGCGGACGCATGAGCGGGGACTGGGAGCGGCTGACGCCGCTGCTCTGGGAGGCGGCGGGCCAGACGGCCTACATGGTGCTGATCGCCCTGCTGGTGGGCGGCTTCCTGGGCCTGGCGCTCGGGCTCGGGCTGTACCTGACGCGGCCGGGCAACCTGCTGCAGCACCGGTTCGTGTTTGCCGTGCTGAACCTCGCGGTGAACATCGTGCGGCCCATCCCGTTCATCATCTTCCTGGTGGCACTCGGGCCGCTGACCCGCGCCGTCATCGGTTCGACGATCGGGATCGAGGCGTTCACGTTCGCGATGTGCATCATGGCGACGTTCGTCTTCGCCCGGCTGGTGGAGCAGAACCTCGTCTCGATCGACCCCGGTGTGGTCGAGGCGGCACGGGCCATGGGGGCGTCGCCCCTGCGGATCGTGCGCACCGTGCTGGTCCCCGAGGCGCTCGCGCCCCTGATCCTCGGGTACACCTTCCTGTTCGTGGGCGTGCTCGACATGTCCGCGATCGGCGGGTACCTGGGTGCCGGCGGGCTGGGTGACTTCGCGATCGTCTACGGCTACCGGCAGTACGACTGGGCTGTGACCGCCGTCGTGGTGGTGATCATCGTGCTGATCGTCCAGGCAGTGCAGTGGCTCGGGAACGGCCTGGCGCGGCGGGCGCTGCGGCGCTGACGTGCGAGAGTGAGGCCCATGTCGGACCAGCAACCAGCCCCTTACCCCGCCCGGACGCCCGGTGCGCCGCAGGCGTACGTGGCACCGCAAGCCCCTGCGGTCAGCGCCGGATACCGGCGATGGGCCAACATCCTCGTCTGGGTCGCGGCAGTCATCGCCGCCCTTGTGGTGGTCGGGTTCGTGGCGAGCTTTGTCCTCCTTGCGCAGGCGGACGCGGGCGGAGGTAGCGGTGCCCTCGGCTACCTCGCCATCTTCATCTGGTTCGGGATCGTCGCGGCGATCCCGGTCCTGCTCGCCGTCGGCATCCCCGGTCTGGTGATGAAGCTGCGCGTGCGGCGGCAGGCTCAGGCGTTCGACGGCGGCGCCGGGGCCAGGCCGTAGCGGTCGGCCTCTGCGGCGAGGACGACGTCCTGTGGACGGCCACGTCGTCAGTGTCGGTGGCGGCGTCTATCGTTGCTGGCGTGACCACCGCCCTGTATCGCCGCTACCGGCCCGAGACGTTTGCCGAGGTGATCGGCCAAGACCACGTCACGGGCCCCCTCATGCAGGCCCTGCGCAGCGGGCGGGTGAATCACGCCTATCTCTTCAGCGGTCCCCGGGGCTGTGGCAAGACGACGTCGGCCCGGATCCTCGCGCGCACGTTGAACTGCGCAAAGAACACGCCCGAGTCCCCGGTCGACACGCCGTGCGGCGAGTGCCCGTCGTGCGTCGAGCTGGCGCGCGGCGGTAGCGGGTCGCTCGACGTGGTGGAGATCGACGCGGCGTCGCACAACGGTGTCGACGACGCGCGTGACCTGCGCGAACGGGCGACGTTTGCCCCGGCCCGCGACCGGTACAAGATCTTCATCCTCGACGAGGCGCACATGGTGACGCCGCAGGGCTTCAACGCGCTGCTGAAGATCGTCGAGGAGCCACCGCCGCACATCAAGTTCATCTTCGCGACAACGGAGCCGGACAAGGTGATCGGCACCATCCGGTCGCGTACGCACCACTACCCGTTCCGGCTCGTGCCGCCGGACGTGCTGTCCCCGTACCTCGAGCAGCTCAGCAGCGCCGAGGGGATCGAGGTGGGCGGCGGTGTGCTCCCGCTGGTCACGCGGGCTGGCGGCGGCTCGGTGCGTGACTCCCTCTCGGTGCTGGACCAGCTCATCGCCGGCGCCACCGGCGGCACGGTGGACTACGACCTCGCGGTCGGCCTGCTCGGCTTCACGCACGCGACCCTCCTGGACGACGTCGTGGACGCGCTCGCCGCGCGCGACGGCGGCTCGATCTTCCGGGTCGTGGACCAGATCATCGCGACGGGTCACGAGCCGCGCCGGTTCGTCGAGGACGTCCTCGAACGCCTGCGCGACCTCATCGTCATCGGGGTCTCTGGCGACGCCGCCGAGGCCGTGCTGCGAGGCATCCCCACCGACCAGCTCGAGCGCATGCGCACCCAGGCCGGTCGGCTCGGGGTGGCGGAACTCTCCCGGGCGGCGGACCTCGTGAACGTCGCCCTCACCGAGATGACCGGCGCGACGTCGCCGCGCCTTCACTTGGAGCTCCTGTGCGCCCGCCTGCTCCTGCCCGGGGCGGACGACGGCGCCGCGGGCCTCGCCGCACGCATCGACAGGCTCGAACGGGGCGGCATCGTTGCCTCGGGCGCGCCTGCGGTGTCGGGCGGGGGCGGCGCAGCCGCCGCACCGGATCGTGGGCCGGCTCAGGAACCGACGACGGGCGGGCTCGCCGGATCTGCGGCCGCGCGGGCGGTGCTCGACGCGCGCAAGAAGAGGAGCGAGCCCGGGCAGCCGACGCCGACCCCGCAGCCCGCTCCGGCACCGGCACCGGCACCGGCACCGGCACCGGAGCCGATCGCGGAGGCCGCGTCGGCGCCCGTGGCGCCTGCCGAGGCGGAGCCCGCTGCTCCGGAGTTCGAGCGGGCATCCACGCCGGCCGCTCCCGTGCAGTCCGCTCCCGCGACGCCGGCACCAACACTGACCGCTCCCGAGCCGGCCCCAGCGCCGACCGCTCCCGAGCCGGCACCCGCGTCGGCGGCCGCTCCGGCCGCGAGCGAGGGTGCCGAGCCCGGCATCACGACGGAGACCGTCCGGCGACGCTGGCCAGAGGTGCTCGGCGCTCTCGCCGCTGCTCGCGTGACGTGGTCGCTCGTCGGTCCGAACGCGCAGGTCGTGGCCCTTGATGGCGGCACGCTGAAGCTCGGCTTCGCGGCCCCCGGCCTGGCCCGCGCGTTCTCGAACACGCGGCACACGAGCGCTGTGGAGGAAGCGGTCTATCAGACGCTCGGCATCCGTATCCGGGTCGAGGCGACGCTTGACGAGGGCCCGCCCGGCGGGGGCGGCACGTCCGGCGGCGTCTCCGACGGCGGACCCGCAGGTGGTGGGGGCGCGTCGGGCGGCGGCCCGTCGGGCGGCGGTTCCGGTCCGACGCCGTCGTCGGGTGAGCCGCGACGCGAGGCCCCTGCACCCGCTGCCGCTCCGGAGCCGGACTGGCCCGACGTGCCCGCACCGGGCGGCGGCGCGGCCTCCGTGGCGAGCAACACCGGGATGAGTGCGGCGAACGGCTCGGCCTCAGGCGAACGGCCAGGGCTGGCCAGAGCGTCGGCCCAGGGGAGCGTTGCGGTCGCCGAGCGCCCTGAACCGTCCCGGCCCGAGCCGTCCGGCCCCGAGGCCGGCCGCCCTGCGCCGTCTCGGCCTGCTGCCAGCCCGCCGTCGGCGTCGAGCGCGGCCGACGAGGCCTGGCTCTCGGGTGCCAGCACTACCGAGCCTCCCTCGGACTACGACATGCCGGAGCCCGAGCCGGTCTACGAGGACCAGGCCCCGCCCCCCGGCGGAGCTCCGGTGTCGGGTGCGGGCAGCGCCCGGGAGGCGCTCCGGCAGGCGAACGAACGCCGGGCTCGGGCGGCGAACGGTGCCTCCACCGAGCAGCGGAAGGGCGCCTCGGCGAGCACGTCCGGAGCGGCGTCGCGGGACGAGGGGCCGGACTTCTACGACGAGCCGTCCGCCGACGACCCGGACATCACGTCGGCCGGGCTGGTCGGCGTATCGCTCGTGGTGCAGGTGCTGGGCGGCACGGTGATCGACGAGATCGTGGAGCAGCCATGAGCGAGAGCAGCGCTATCGGTCCGATCACGACGCTGCGGATCGTCGCGGCCGTCGTGGAGCGCTCCGACGGGCGGCATCTGCTCGTCCGCAAGCGGGGAACGCAGGCGTTCATGCAGGTGGGCGGCAAGATCGAGCCCGGCGAGGAACCCCTGGCGGCGCTGTTGCGGGAGTTCGAGGAGGAGGTCGGGCTGCGGCTCGACCCCGCCGACATCGAGAGCCTCGGTCGGTTCGGAGCGCCCGCCGCGAACGAGCCCGACCACATCGTCGACGCGCACGCGTACCGGGTGCGCCTGCGACCCGGTGCGGAGATCGCCGTCCGGGCGGAGCTCGAGGAGCTCGTGTGGATCGACCCCGCGGACCCGGTAGCGAGCTACCCCCTCGCGCCGCTGTCGCGGGACCTGCTGGCCGCGGCCGGGCACTGAGCGCTTCAGTGCTCGGCGTGCTCCGCCCGGTATCGCGCCACTCGCGCGGCGCGCTCACGCTCCATCCGACGCCGAGGATCGGTGTCGTCGGCCTGCTCGGCCGGCCCGGCCACATGGAGCAGCAGCCAGTTGAGCCGCCACTTGAATCGGTAGCCCAGGGTGAGACCGTCGCGGTCGCGCATATCGTTCCTCCATTTACTTGGTGTGCAAATAGTTTGCACACAAACTGATAGCCTGGTCAACAGCCGAGAGGAGCCACATGACCGTCACACCCCGGACCGGCGCCGCTATGTCGTCCGCCCCGAAGGAAGCCGCGGCCGAACCCGCCGCAACCGAACCCGAGGACCTCCTGGCCCTCGATCGTCAGGTGTGCTTCGCCCTTGCCGTCGCCTCGCGCAGCGTCATCGCGCTGTACCGGCCGCTGCTCGAACCGATGGGCATCACGCATCCCCAGTACCTGGTCATGCTTGCCCTGTGGGAGCAGTCACCGCTCTCGGTCAAGCAGCTCAGCGGGCTGCTGCAGCTCGACCCCGGCACCCTGTCCCCGCTGCTCAAGCGGCTCGAGGCGAGCGGCTACGTGACGCGCCGCCGTGACCCGCGCGACGAGCGGGCGCTCGCCGTGGAGCTCACGAAGGAGGGGCTGGCGCTGCGCGAGCAGGCACTACGAGTGCCGCCCGCGATCATGGAGCGCCTGGACATGACGGCCGACGAGCTCGGGGCGCTCCATCGCAGCCTCACCCGCGTCATCGCGGCGGCCGCTCCGTGACCCGCGGACGCCTGCACCACGTAGAGCTGTGGGTTCCGTCGCTCGATCGCGCCGAACGATCGTGGGGCTGGCTCCTCACCACGCTCGGCTACTCCGAGCACCAGCGCTGGGACGCCGGGGTGAGCTGGATCCTCGACGGCACCTATGTCGTCGTCGAACAGAGCCCCGCCATCGCCTCCGACGTCCACGACCGCCTCGCGCCCGGGCTCAACCACCTCGCGTTCCACGGCGGCACACGCGACGACGTGGACCGGCTCGTCGAGGCGGCGGCCGAGCACGGCTGGGCACTCCTCTTCCCCGACAAGCACCCGCACGCCGGCGGCCCCGACCACTACGCGGCCTACCTGGAGAACGAGGACGGCTACGAGGTCGAGATCGTCGCGGGCTGACCGGTATTTGTGTCAGTGGCTCCTGGCACACTTCCACGCATGCCCGATCACGTCACCCTGCGGCCTGCTCTCGCTCGTTCTGTGGATGAGCTGCGCATGCTCGTCGAGGCTGGAGCAACCCCCAAGTACCTGCACTTCTGGGGGCATCAGCCCGAGCCTGGCGGAACTGCCGGCAAGGGTGGCCTGAGTCAGTGGTTCGAGGCGCCGTTCGTCGTGGACGACGTCCGATACCTCACTGCCGAGCACTGGATGATGGCGGAGAAAGCGCGCCTCTTCGGCGACCTGGAGGCGGAGCGCGCAGCGATCGAAGCGCCGAACCCCGCGCTCGCCAAGGCTGCCGGCCGGACCGTCCGCGACTTCGACGACTCCGTCTGGGAGCGAGAACGGTTCGAGATCGTGGTGCGCGGCAACACGCACAAGTTTGCGGCGCATCTGGACATGCGTGAGTTCCTGCTGCGCACTGGTTCGCGTGTGCTGGTGGAGGCGAGCCCGCGAGACCGCGTCTGGGGTATTGGAATGAGCGCCCAGAACGAGAACGCAGAGAATCCCGCTGCTTGGCGTGGCCTCAATCTCCTGGGCTTCGCTCTGATGGAGGCCCGCGAGCGGCTTCGGGGCTGAGCGCTCGACGGCGGATGTCAGTGCCTCGTGGAAGAGTCGGGACCATGGCCAACTTCCATCTGGCAGAGCTCACGACGGACAACCTCTTTGCGACCCTCCAGCTGCCACCTCAGGCAGCCGACAAGGAACCTGTGTCACCGGTCGCCTGGTCGGTTGCCGAGGCGTACGTCAATCCGACCGCGTGGCCTCGCGTGGTCCTCGATGGCGACGACGTGGTCGGCTTCGTCATGGCGAACTGGAACCCGGAGGAGGAGATCCCCGAGTTCCGGGCTGGGATCTGGCGCCTCAACGTGGCGCGCGAAGCGCGTAAGCGCGGGGTGGGCCGGTTTGCCGTGGAACAGGTGGCCGAGGAGGCCCGGCGCCGTGGGCTCGACCGCATCACCGTCCTATGGGTCCCGGGCCCCGACGGGCCGGAAGAGTTCTACCTGCGCTGTGGCTTCCGCAAGACGGGGGACCTCCTCTTCGGCGAGGTGGTCGGAGAGCTACTGCTGTGACGCGAGGCCGGTCGACAGGCGAGCGAGCTACCCGGCCAGCCAGTCCCGGATCCCGGCGAGCAGCTGCCGCCGCAGGCCGGCCGGCGCGTGTGACGCCCCGACGGACGTCGCCGCGATCGCGGCGAGCTCGGCATCGGAGCAGGCCTGCCGCGCGACCTCGTACTGCCCCACCATCCCGACCCCGAACAGCAGCGGGTCGTCGGTCGCGAGGGCGACCGGGACGCTGTCGGCCAGCAGGGCCGGCACCGCGCCCTGGGCGGGCGCGACGCCGAACGGCGGGTACGACGTCGGGCACACCTCGAGCGTGACCTGGCGCTCAGCCAGGAGCGCGACCACCGACGGGTCCTGGAGCGCCGTCAGCCCGTGCCCGATCCGCGTGGCGTCCAGCAGCTCGACGCATTCGCGGACGTGCCAGGCCCCCTCGTAGAAGCCGGCGTGGGGCACACGCGCCAGCCCGGCGTCGGCCACCAGGCGGAACGCCGGGACGAAGTCGCCGACGCGGCCGCGCCGCTCGTCATTGGACAGCCCGAAGCCCACCACGCCGTACGGCGCGTACTTCACCGCGAGCCCGGCGCTCCGCTCCGCGCGCTGCGGGTCCGCACCCCAGCTCGCCGCGAGAATCACGCCAACGGGCAGGTCGCGTGCGGCGTCGAGCAGCGCCTCGACCACGGCTTCCAGCGACCCGAGCCGGTCCGCGTACGACGTCGGGTCCACCTGGAGCTCGGTCCAGCCGACGCCGTCGGCGGCGTCCTGCTCCACCGCCTCGCGGACCACTCGTGCGATGTCCTCGGCCGAGCGCACTGCCGCGCGGGCCGTGTCGTACCGCGCCTGGAACGCGTCCCAGCCGTGCACGACGCCGGGCACGATCGGCACGGCGGGAAGCGGCGGGAGGCCGTAGCGCGCGGCGAGCTCGGCGGCGGTCGACGGCCGCATCGAGCCGGTCAGGTGCAGGTGCAGGTTGGCCTTGGGCAGCGCGCGCAGGTCGCGGGGCATGCCAGGGAGTCTGGCATGCCCCGCGGCACCTCGACCGTCAGGCCTCGGCCTTCTCCAGCGGTTCGGCGGCGTCCGGCCCCGGCTCGACTGCGACGGGATCGCCGGACGGGCCGGCGCCCGCCTCCGACAGCCCGCCCGACATCGCGTACTCCTCCTCGGGCGACAGCACCAGGCGCTTGCGCCCCACCAGGGCGAACGCCGCCAGCCCCACCACGAAGACGACCAGGAACGTCACGACCGCCACCTGGAACGCACTGTTCAGCACTATCCCCAGCAGGGCCGCCACGGAGATCACGCCGGCGACCACCGCGCCCCAGACGCCGGTCGGGCTCCGGTAGGGGCGCACGGCGTCGGGGAACTTCCGGCGCAGCACCACGAACGACACCATCTGCATCACGTACGAGATCACCGCGCCGAACACCGCGATGAAGAGGATCACGCCCGACGCCGCCCCCGCGGCGTCCGGGCTGACCGCCGGGACCACGAGGAGCACCAGGGCGAGGATGACGAAGCCGATCACCGCGGTCGCGACCAGCGCCACCCACGGCGTCTTGTGCTTGGCTCCGGTGAGCGACAGGAACGTGGGGTAGTAGCCCGCTCGAGAGAGCGAGTACAGGTTGCGCCCGGCGGCGAACAGGATGCCCTGGAGCGAGGCGAGCAGTGCCACGAGGGCGAGCAGGGCCAGCACGCCCGAGGCCTCCGCGGGGAGGAACGCGCGGAACCCGGCCAGCAGCGGCTCGTCGCCGTCGCCGGGCGACACGGTGATGGCGGCGGTGCCCGTCACCGCCGGGTTGAGGAACAGCACGGCCAGCCCGAAGATCGCGAGCGTGGCGACACCCCAGACCGCGGCCCGGGGGATGTCGCGGGCGGGGTCGTGCGCCTCCTCGGCAGCGAGCGGCAGCTCCTCGATCCCGAGGAAGAACCAGATGGCGAACGGCAGGGCGTAGAGGATGCCGATCGTCCCGAACGGCATCAGCTCCGTACCGCCGTCGGCGGGCGCGATGTCGTTGAGGCGGGAGAAGTCGACGGCCCCGGATGCGAGGGCGGCCACCGCGAAGAACGCCAGCACCACGAGCGAGATCACGGCGACCACCACGGCCAGCCGGAAGCCCACGTGCGCCCCGAGCGCGTTGATCGCCACGAAGGCCACGTACAGCACGATCCACCACACCCACTGCGGCAGCGACTGTCCGGTGAAGGCGCTCAGCGCGGAGTCCGCGTAGACGCCGGAGAACCAGACGACGACGGCGGTGGTCACCACGTACTCGATGGTCTCCGCGAACCCGGTGACAAAGCCGCCCCACGGCCCCATCGAGGCCCGCGCGAACGAGTACGCGCCGCCGGTGTGCGGCATGGCCGCGGACATCTCGCCGATCGAGAAGATCATCGTGAAGTACATGATCGTCACGAAGACCATGGCGATCAGCATCGGGACCCAGCCCGTGGTGCCCAGGCCGACGTTCCAGCCGGAGAACTGGCCGGAGATCACCGCGGCGATCCCGATGCCCCACAGGCCCCAGAAGCCGGCGCTGCGTCGGAGCTGCCGCTTCTCGAAGTACTGGCCGTCGGCCTGTGTGTAGGTGACGCCCGCGGTGCCGGGCGCCGTTCCGGTCGTTGTCATACCGTCCTCCAGTGAGTCAGTGGCCGAGCGCCGTGAGCGCTTCGGTGAAGCCCTCGACCAGGCGGTCGAGGTCCTGGTCGTCGAACACGAGCGGCGGACGCAGCTTGAGCACGTTCCCCGGTCCGCAGACGGAGGTGAGGATCCGGCGCTCGCGCAGCGCCTCGACGACGTCGAGGGCCGCAGCGACGTCGGGCGCCTTGGTCTCGGGGTCGGCCACCATGTCGACACCGACGTAGAGGCCGGCCCCGCGCACGTCACCCACGCGCGGGTGGTCAGCGGCGGCCTCGCGCAGGGCCGCGAGCATCCGCGCGCCGACGTCGGCGGCCCGCTCCTGGAGCTTGTCCTCCTGGAGGATGTCGAGCACGGCCTGCGCGGCCGCCATCGACACCGGGTTGCCGCCGTAGGTGTTGAAGTACGGGATGCGGTCGCCGAACGAGGCCAGCACGTCCGCCTGGGCGGCCACCGCGCTGACGGGGATGCCTGCGGCCATCGGCTTGCCCAGGGTGACGATCTCGGGCACGACGCCGTGGCGGGCGAAGCCCCACATCGCGTCACCCGTGCGGCCGAAGCCCGGCTGCACCTCGTCGGCGATGAACACTCCGCCGGCCCGCCGCACCACCTCGATCGCGGGCGCCAGGAAACCGGCGGCGCCCGCCGGGTCGGGGAACACGCCGTCGGACGAGAAGATCGAGTCGGCGAGGAACGCGGCAATGCGCACGCCGTGGCGTTCCAGGTCGGCCACCTGGCGGGCGACCTGGTCGGCGAACCACCGGCCCAGGTCCTCGGCGGGCACGGGCGCCCGGTACGGGTCGGGGGCCGGGACCGTCCGCACGTCGAGCGCCAGGTCCTGCGCGGAGCCGAGGGCGGGCGACAGCGCCGACGTCAGCTCGGTGTTGCCGTGGTAGGCCTCGGCGCTGACGATGACGCCGGTGCCGCCCGTGTATGCGCGGGCGACGCGGACGGCCAGGTCGTTGGCCTCCGACCCGGTGCACAGGTACATGACCCGGTCGACCTCGTCGGGCATGGTCGCCAGCAGCGCCTCCGAGTAGTCGACGATCCGCTCGTGCAGGTAGCGCGTGTGCGTGTTGAGAGCCGCTGCCTGCTCGGCGATCGCCGCCACCACGCGCGGATGGGCGTGCCCCACCGAGGCCACGTTGTTGTACACGTCGAGGTAGTCGTTGCCGTCCGCGTCGAAGACGTGGGCACCGCTGCCGCGCACCAGGTGCACGGGCTCGCGGTAGAAGAGCCGGTAGGCCGAGCCCAGGACGCCCGAACGGCGGTCCACCAGCTCCGCGGTCCGGGGCGCGAGGCCGCCGGTGGGGTCACCGGGCCGGAAGGCGTTGGTGTCCATGATCGTCGACCGGGTAACCATGGGCAGTGCTCCTCACGCTCGCGTCCCGGGAGGGATCCACGGCCGCCCGGCCGTCCGCAGGACGGTCCCATCGTGGAGGCGGCGTGTAACCCCTGGCACAGCCTGGCGATGACGGTCGGGTAACCGTTCGGCGCGCTGCGGGCCCGGGATATTTCGCTCCCGTGACTTGCGTGAATTTCCCGTTGCGCCCCTTGTGCGCCCTCGGTCCGCAGAGCACCATGGCAGCGGCCGCCCGCCTCCGCTCCCAGCCCTGAGGAGCATCGACATGCCCGTCACTGCCGCAGCGCAGTCCGCGTCCGGTCCGCAGCCGCCCACCCCTTCGGCGTCGCTCGCCGCGTTCGACGCGCTCGGCCCCGGGGACCAGGCACCCGGCTGGCTCCGCGACGGCGTCACCGCGTCCTGGGCGTTCGACGGCGCCGTCGCGATGCGCCTCATCACCGTCTCGGAGAACGCGACGTTCCTGGTGACGGCCGACGCCGCCCCGGTCGCCGTCGTGCGGGTCGCTCGCCCCGGGTACCTGGCCGGGGCGGACGCGTTCGAGTCCGAGGTCGCCTGGGTCGCGGCGCTCGCCGCCGACGGCGTCTGCCAGGTGCCCGCCGCACTGCGGACCGGGGACGGCACGTTCTGCGCGGCCCTGACCTCCGATGACGGCACCGAATGGTGGTGCGTCGCCTACGGCTACGTCCAGGGCCGCATCCTGGAGGACATCTTCGGCGATGCCGACGCGAGCATGGGCGGCGCCGTCGACCCGACGTCGTACTACCGCGAGATCGGCGCCATCAACGCCCGGCTGCACGAGCACGTGCTCGGCTGGACGCCGCCCGCGGGGTTCGCCCGCCACTCGTGGGACGTCCCGGACATGCTCGGGCCGACGGCGCGCTGGGGGCGCTGGGAGGACGCGGTCGACGGCGCGGAGCGCGACCTGCTGGAGGAGGCCCAGGCGGCGGCGCTCGCGGTCGTCGGGCAGGCGCCGCGCGACGCCGCCGCGTGGGGGCTGGTGCATGCGGACCTGCGGCCGTCGAACATCATGATCTCGGCAGGCTCGGGGCAGGCGGAAGGCGAGCTGACCGTCATCGACTTCGACGACTGCGGCCACACGTGGTTCCAGTACGACTTCGCGTCCGCGCTGAGCTTCCTGGAGCACACGCCGCAGGCGCCCACGATGGCCCTGGAATGGCTGGCCGGGTACACGTCGGTGCGGCCGCTGGTGCGGGACGCCGTCGAGCTCGGGTGTGCCTTGTCCATGGTGCGCCGTCTGCAGATGCTCGGCTGGACCACCACCCACCGCGCCGACGCCCTGCCGCCCGATCTCTGGTCGGCGCAGGTGCCCGGGACGCTCGCCGTGGCCGAGTCCTACCTCCGCAACCCGACCTGGCTGCTGGACTGACCGCATGACGGGCCCAGGTTTCGGCGGCGTGCCAGGTGGGCAAGAATGTCGCGTCGCCGAGCGAAAGGACGTGCACCAGCATGTCGCGGATCCTGCCCCGCTCCACCCCTGAGGCCGAGGGGGTCGATCCGGCAGCGGTCCGGCGCCTCGTCGACCACCTGGACCGGCTCGAGGACGTGCACAGCGTGATGGTGCTGCGCCACGGCCGGGTGATCGCCGAGACGTGGTGGCACCCGCACACGGCGGATCGCCCGCACACGATGTTCTCGGTGAGCAAGAGCTTCACGTCGACGGCGGTCGGCATCGCGATCCATGAGGGGCTCCTGGCCTTGGACGACAAGGTTGTCGACCTCCTGCCGGACGACGCCCCCGCCGACCCGGGCGAGCACCTGAGCGCCATGCGCGTGCGCGACCTGCTGACCATGACGACGGGCCACAGCGCGTCCACCATGGAGGGCATCGACCGCACGATCTCCCTGCCGGGCTCCGGCTGGGCGCGCGCGATCCTGGCTCACCCCGTGGAGCACGAGCCGGGCACGCACTTCGTCTACAACACGGGCGCGACCTACCTGCTGTCAGCGATCCTGCACCGGCTCACGGGGGAGCGGCTGCTCGACTACCTGACCCCCCGCCTGCTGGCGCCGCTCGGGATCACGCACGCAGCATGGGAGCAGGACCCGGACGGCATCGACGTCGGCGGGTTCGGGCTGTCGATCACCACGGAAGAGATGGCGGCGTTCGGCCAGCTCTACCTGGAGGGCGGCGTCCGGGAGGGCGAGCAGCTCGTCCCCGCGGAGTGGGTGGCGGCGGCCACGGCGAAGCAGGTGCCGAACGGCCCCCACGACTGGCCGGAGTGGGACCAGGGCTACGGCTACCAGTTCTGGCAGTGCCGGCACGGCGCCTACCGGGCCGACGGCGCATTCGGGCAGTACATAGTGGTCTGGCCGGAGAAGGACCTCGTGATCACCATGACGTCGGGCCTCTCGGACCTGCAGTCGGTGCTGGACGTGGTGTGGGACGCGCTGCTGCCCGACGATGCCTGGGTCGATCAGGTGGCCGAGGCGCCGGTACCCGACCGGGCGGACACCGCCGTCCCGTTCGAGCCGGTGCTGCGGACGCCGGCCGGGGCGGCGTCGAGCCCGGTCGAGGCGTCGCTGCGGGGCGTGATCTACGAGCTCGAGCCGAACGAGCGCGATGTCAGCGCCCTCACCCTGGACCGCGACGCCTACGGCCGGACGGAGGTGGCCTTCACGATCGGCGGGCTGGACCACTTCGTGCGGTTCGGGCGCGGTGAGTGGACCCCGGGGAGCTGCTCGCTCCTGGGCGCACCGGCCGATGTCTCGACGGCGGCGGCCTGGACCTCTGATTCGACGCTGCGCGGCCGGATGGTGTTCCTCGGCACCCCGTTCGAGTGGCGCCTGGAGCTGCGCTTCTCCGGCGACGAGGTGGCGGTGGCGATCCACCAGAACGTGGCCTTCGGGGAGCCCGGCCTGCTGGACGTGCGCGGCAAGGCTCGCCGAGGCTGACCTGCGACGTCATCCCCTGGTCGTACGCGGGTTTCATCCCCGGGACCGACGGTTTGTGTCCGTGACTCGCGCTAATGTCCCCGCATGACACCAGACGGTGGTATCCGCGCGCAGGGCGTGCGGCGTTCGTTCGGGCCGGTCCATGCCGTGGCCGACGTCGACCTGGTCGCCGCGCCAGGCCGGGTCACCGCGCTCATCGGTCCCAACGGGTCGGGCAAGACGACCCTCCTGCTCATGCTCGCGGGGCTCCTGAAGCCCGACGCGGGCACCATCCGTATCGCCGGGGCGGACCCGGTGACCCAGAACTACGTCGCGCGCTCGCGGACCGGCTGGATGCCGGACGTCTTCGGCACGTGGGACTCCCTCACGGCGCGTGAGGTCCTCACCACGGTCGCTGCGGCGTACCGCATTGACGCGGCCGCCGGCCTGGCCCGCGCGAGCGAGCTGCTCGAGCTCGTGCACCTGTCGGAGCTCGCCGACCAGCCCGCGCACGTCCTGTCCCGCGGCCAGAAGCAGCGCCTCGGCCTGGCCCGCGCGCTCGTGCACGACCCCGACGTCCTGCTCCTCGACGAGCCCGCCTCCGGCCTGGACCCGCGCTCCCGCGTGGACCTGCGCGTGCTCGTGCGCCGGCTCGCGGCCGAGGGCAAGACGGTCCTGGTCTCCTCGCACGTGCTCACCGAGCTCGACGAGATGGCCGACGACGCCGTGTTCATCTCCCGCGGGCGCACGGTCGCCACCCAGTCGGTGGCCGACGGCGACCGGCCGCGCGAGTGGCGCCTGACCGGGCTGGACCCGGAGGCGCTCACTGCCCGGCTGGACGAGGACGGCCCGGCCTACCGCAAGGAGCCCGACGGCCCCGGCGTGCTCGTCGAGCTGACCGGCGACGCCGCGGCCGCGGCACTGCTGCGGTCCGCTATCGAGGCCGGCATCGACGTGTCGAGCCTCGCCCCCGCGGGCGGCGTGCTGGAGCAGGCCTACCTGGCCCTTGAGGAGGAGCGACGATGAGCGTTGACGTGGAGGTCGTCGAGTCCGCGCAGCCCGACGGCGTAGTGCCCGGCGAGCGCGGCACCTGGTCCCTGTCCTGGCACGGCCTGCGCACCGTGGCGGTGCTGGAGCTGCGGCAGCGCGTGCGGTCGACGCGGTGGAAGACCGCCCTGATCGTGTGGTTCCTGATGGTCGGCCTGATCACGCTGCTCACGACGGGCGCGTTCAGCATCCTGTCGGGCGACCAGCCGGGCTCCGACGAGCCGTTCGGCGGGACGGTCTACAGCATCGTCGTCGGCTTCGTGCTGTTCCTCGGACTGCTCGTAGCACCGGCCCTGTCGTCGGGCGCGATCAACGGAGACCGGAACGCGGGCACCCTCGCGACGCTGCAGGTCACCCTGCTGTCGCCGGCGGAGATAGTGCTCGGCAAGCTCGCCGCGTCCTGGATCGCGGCGCTCGCGTTCCTCGTGGCGAGCATCCCGTTCCTCGTGTGGGCCCTGGTCGGCGGCGGCGTGAACTGGCTCGCGCTGCTCACCACCGTGCTCATGCTGGCGCTGATGCTCGGCGTCGTGTGCGCCATCGGGCTGGGCTTCTCGGCCATCGTGAGCAAGACGTCGGGGTCGGCGGTGCTGACCTACCTGACCGTCGGCGGGATCACCGCCGTCCTGCCGATCCTGTTCGGCCTGCTCGTGCCGGCGACCACCACCACGGAGAGCGTGCGCGTGTGGGACGTCGAGCCCGGGTACACCTGGGAGGAGACCACGGCACCCGAGTGCGAGTGGCAGACGCACGAGGTCGACGTCTGGCACAGCGAGCGCACCTGGTGGCTGCTCGCCCCCAACCCGTTCGTGGTGGTCGCCGACGCGCAGCCGCTCAACGGCGACCCGGAGCAGCTCTCCGAGGAGGGCAACATGCTCGCGGTGCTGCAGTACGGCGTCCGGTACGCGCGGACCGGTGACACCGGGCCGCAGGACTGGTGCAGCGGGTACGTAATGGACGGCAACACCATCCAGCCCGACTCCCCGGTGGAGCCCGTCAAGGTCTCCGACCAGCTCGTGTGGCCGTGGGGGCTCGGGTTCGACCTGCTGCTCGGCGCGGCCGGCGTCGTCGTCGCGGTGAACCGCCTGCGGGTCCCGACGGCGGAGCTCCCGCAAGGCACCCGGGTCGCCTGACGCATCCGGCGCGGGTCGGCTCGACCCGCGCCGGCTCAGGAGTGGAGGGCGTCGTACTCCGCCTCGGCGGCGACGTCGTCCTCCACATCGAGGCGCACGTGCGCCAGCAGGACCTGCAGCACCCGCAGGGCCGACGCCGCGCGCTCGCCCCACAGCGAGAAGTAGGAGAACTGCCACCACCACAGGGCCTCGACCTCGTGGCCGCTGTCGAAGTGCTGCAGCCCCTTGGCCAGGGCCTCGGCGACGCACGCGAGGTCGCCCGACAGCGACGCGGACCCGACGTCCTCGCCCAGCACGGGGTCCACCACCTCGGTGTAGTCGTCGAACCCGTCGAACATCTTGGACAGGGCCTCGCGCAGCGGGTCGAGGTCGGTGTCGGGTCCGGCGTCGGGCTCGTAGCGCTCCTTGGGCACCACGTCCACGATCGCGGCGAGCCGCGCCCCCGCCGCGAGCAGGTCGGACGACGCCAGCACGAGCAGCGAGAGCTCCGCCCCCGGCATCCCGCCCGACGCGACCTGGGTCACCGTCGACAGGAACGTCCGTGCCTGTGCGGACACCTGGTCTGCGACCTCGCGGAGGTCCGAACCGGGGGTTATCTCACTCATCGTGGTCCCACCTACTTGTCGTTTCCGATGACACGGCGACCTTCGAACGCCCGGCCGAGCGTCACCTCGTCCGCGTACTCCAAGTCTCCACCCACAGGAAGACCAGAGGCCAGCCGCGAGACAGTGATACCCATGTGACCCATCAGTCGGGAAAGATAGGTCGCCGTGGCTTCTCCCTCGACGTTGGGGTCGGTGGCGAGGATCACCTCCTGCACCGTCCCGTCCGCGAGGCGGGCCAGGAGCTCGCTGATGCGCAGGTCGTCCGGGCCGACGTTCTCGATCGGGTTGATGGCGCCGCCGAGCACGTGGTAGCGCCCGCGGAACTCCCGGGTGCGCTCGATCGCGACCACGTCCTTGGGCTCCTCCACGACACAGATCACGTCGTCGCTGCGCCGAGGGTCGAGGCAGATGCGGCAGCGCTCCGCCTCCGCGACGTTGCCGCAGAGCTCGCAGAACCGGACGCGCAGCTTCACCTCGGTCAGCGCGTCGACCAGCCGCTTGACCTCCTGGTTGTCCGTCGCGAGCAGGTGGAACGCGATGCGTTGCGCGCTCTTGGGCCCGACGCCGGGAAGCCGGCCGAGCTCGTCGATCAGGTCTTGGACCGCGCCTTCGTACACAAGAGGTCAGCCTACGGGTCGGCACTGACATGCGGACCGCCGGGCTGGTACGTTCCCCGCGTGACCGGACCCGAGGCGCAGACCGGGAAGTTCCTCGCGGCCGAGTGGCGCCGGCTGGTGATGCTCAACTACGAGGTCGACCCGGCGGTCCTGCGGCCGCTCGTGCCCCGCGGCGTCGAGCTCGACACGTGGGGCGGCCGGCACTTCGTGAGCGTGGTCGGCTTCCAGTTCCTCGACACGCGGCTGCTCGGCGTCCCTGTCCCGTTCCACCGCGACTTCGACGAGATCAACCTGCGGTTCTATGTGCGCCGCCGGGCCTACGACGGCTGGCGGCGTGGCGTCGTCTTCGTCAAGGAGATCGTGCCCCGCTGGGCCCTGGCCACCGTCGCCCGTGTCGCCTACGGCGAGAAGTACGTGGCGCGGCCGATGCGGCACCGCATCGACCTCGCGGCCGACGGCGACCCGCCCGACGGCGTCGTGGAGTACTCGTGGCGCGACGCCGGGTCCTGGCACCACCTCCGGGCAACCACCGAGGGCAGCGCGCAGCCGCTCGTCGAGGGCTCCCAGGAGGAGTTCATCACCGAGCACTACTGGGGCTACGCCGCTCAGCGCGGCGGGGGCTCGGTCGAGTACCGCGTCGAGCACCCGAGCTGGCAGGTCTGGCAGGCTCGCGACCCCGCCCTCGAGTGCGACGTCGAGCAGGTGTACGGCCGGCCGTTCGTCGAGAGCCTCGCCGCCGAACCGTTCTCGGCCTTCATCGCGGACGGCTCCGCCGTCGTCGTCCGGCGCGGCACGACGATGTGAGCGCACCGTCCTCGTGAACGAGACGCCGCGTGGGGAGCTGCGCGGTTCACGCACAATGCATCCGTGCCCGAACTCGATCTCCTCACCATCGTCCTGCTCCTGGTCGCCGGCCTCGCCGCCGGGTGGGTCGACGCCGTAGTCGGCGGAGGCGGCCTGATCCAGCTTCCCGCACTGCTGCTCGTCCCCGGGATCAGCCCCGTGCAGGCCCTGGCCACCAACAAGCTCGGCAGCATCATGGGCACCTCCACCAGCGCCATCACCTACTACCGGCGGGTCCAGCCGGACCTGCACACCGCCGGACCGATGGCGCTCGCGGCCCTCGTCGGTGCGTTCGGCGGCGCGATAGGTGCGTCACACATCCCGGACGAGCTGTTCAAGCCGATCATCCTCGTCGTGCTCGTCGGTGTGCTGACCTGGACGCTGCTCAAGCCGAACGTCGGCCAGCACGACGACCTGCGCTGGGTCGGCAACGGACACAAGCGGATCGCCGCGCTGATCGGCCTGCTCATCGGCGCGTACGACGGGCTGCTCGGCCCGGGCACCGGCACCTTCCTGGTCATCAGCCTGGTGAGCGCCCTCGGGTACTCGTTCCTCCCGGCGTCGGCCATCGCGAAGATCGTGAACTTCGCGACCAACCTGGGCGCGCTGATCTTCTTCGTCCCGAGCGGCGCCGTCATCTGGGCGCTCGGTCTCGGCATGGGCCTGGCGAATCTGGTCGGCGCCTATATCGGCGCGCGGATGGCCGTAGCAAAGGGCTCGAAGTTCGTCCGCGTCGTGTTCGTCATCGTGGTGGGTGCCCTGATCGCCCGCCTGGCCTGGGACGTCTTCGCCTGACGGATCCGCATCTGGAGCGCCCGCAGATTGGAAGGTATAACTTCCGCGAATTCGAAGGTACAGCTTCGAATCCGCGGGCTACGATGGTCGCATGTCTCACCATGTGCCTCGTCGCGCCCTCACCGGCCTTGAACGGCGCGTCGGTGCGTTCCGGATCGTTGTCGTGGGCGGTCCTCGACAGGCAGGGAAGACGACTCTGCTGCGCGAGCTGCACAAGGCATCGGGCGGTACTTTCTCGACGCTGGACGACGCGACGACGCTCAATACGGTCCGCGATGACCCGACGGCCTTCGTCGCTTTCGGCGAGACACCTCGGATCATCGACGAGGTGCAGCGTGGCGGTGACGGTCTCCTGCTTGCCGTCAAGGCCGTCACTGACCAGAGCGACGCGTCTGGGCAGTTCGTGCTTTCAGGGTCAACGCGGTTCCTGACGGTGCCCACACTTTCTGAGTCGTTGGCGGGCCGGGCGGTCTTCCTCGACCTGTGGCCGCTCAGCGCGGCGGAGCTCACCCGGGCAGACGTCGACGCGCCGAGCGACCTGTTCGAACCGGAGCGGTTGACGGGGCGGGCGTTATCCACCAACTGGGCGCGAGAGCAGTACTTCTCCCTGATCTGCGGGGGCGGGTACCCGGAAGCGGTCCGCCTCGATGCCGAGCTGCGCGACGACTGGTTCGACAGCTATGTCTCGACAGTGGTGCTGCGGGACGTCGCGAGCTTCGCGGACGTGCGTCATGTGAGCACGGTTCCGCGACTCCTACGGATCGTCGCGGCGCGCTCAGGTTCCGGCCTCGTCGTGACCGACATCTCGCAGAGCCTGGGCATTGCCCAGCCCACAGTCCGCGACTATCTGGGCTACCTCGACATCGTGTACCTGACCTCGCGTCTACCGGTCTGGTCGAACAACTTGACATCCAGGTTGACGAAGACCCCGAAGGCCTACGTGACGGACTCGGGACTTGCCGCGTCGCTGGTCGGCGCGCACCCTGAGGCAGTCGCGCGGCCCGGGCACCAGCTGTCCGGCATGCTCATGGAGACGTTCGTCTTCACGGAGCTCACTCGACAGCTTGCCACCAGTTCCGTGCGCGCCGACCTGTCCTACTACCGCGATCGCGAGGGGCGAGAGGTCGACTTCGTGCTCGAGCGACGGGACGGGGCCGTCGTCGGGATCGAGGTCAAGGCGTCCGGCTCGGTTCGCAGCGACGCGTTTTCGCACCTCGCGTGGATGCGCGACAGGCTGGGCGAACGGTTCAAGGCTGGGTACGTCGTCTATCTCGGCGAACACGTTCGACCGTTCGGCGATCGTCTGGCCGCCCTACCTCTCTCGGCGCTGTGGGGTGGACAGGGACTGCCCGGCTGACACATGGACGCCGCCGGACGCGACCGCCGTCCATCCCGCACGGTGAACGTCACAGCCCCCCCGGACTCCCGCCGTCGTACGATCAAGCCGCAAACCCAACCACCCGGCGGGCCGTTGAGACAGACGGAGGCCGGCAACGGAAGGCAGGCGCATGGCTCTTGTCGTGCAGAAGTACGGCGGATCCTCGGTCGGGGACGCGCGCAGCGTGAAGCGCGTCGCGAAGCGGATCGCCGAGGCGAAGCGAGCGGGCAACGAGGTAGTAGTGGTGGTGAGCGCCATGGGCGACACCACCGACGAGCTCCTCGACCTCGCCCAGCAGATCACCCCGCTCCCGCCCCAGCGGGAGCTCGACATCCTCCTCACCGCGGGCGAGCGCATCTCCATGTCGCTCCTGGCGATGGCGATCAACAACCTGGGCGTGAAGGCCAAGTCCTACACGGGCCAGCAGGCCGGCGTCATCACGGACGCCGTGCACGGGCGGGCGCGGATCGTCGACGTCGTGCCGCACCGCATCCGCGAGACGTTGAACAAGGGGCAGGTCGCGATCGTGGCCGGATTCCAGGGCGTCAACCAGTCCACGAACGACGTCACCACCCTCGGCCGCGGCGGCTCGGACACCACTGCCGTTGCGCTCGCGGCGGGTCTGGACGCCGACGTCTGCGAGATCTACACCGACGTGGACGGCGTGTTCACCGCCGACCCGCGCATCGTCCCCGCCGCCCGGAAGATCGACCGGGTCTCCTACGAGGAGATGCTGGAGCTAGCGGCCTGCGGCGCCAAGGTGCTCGCGCTGCGCAGCGTGGAGTACGCGCGCCGCTACAACGTGCCGGTGCACGTCCGCAGCTCGTTCAGCGCCCACGACGGCACGCGTGTGGTCGCGGCCGACCAGATGTCGAAGGAGAACCCCATGGAAGCCCCCATCATCTCCGGTGTGGCGCACGACCGCTCGGAGTCCAAAATCACCGTGATCGGTGTGCCTGACGTGCCCGGCATGGCCGCCCGCATCTTCGAGGTCGTCGCCGGCGCGGGCGCGAACATCGACATGATCGTGCAGAACGTCTCGGCCGCGGCCACGGGCCTCACCGACATCTCGTTCACGCTGCCCGACGGCGACGGCCCCGCCACCATGGCGGCCCTCACCGCCGTGCAGGGCGAGCTGGCCTTCGACTCGCTGCAGTTCGACGACCAGATCGGCAAGCTGTCGCTGATCGGCGCCGGCATGAAGTCGCACCCTGGCGTCTCGGCGCGGCTCTTCGGCGCGCTGCGCGACGCTGGCATCAACATCGAGATGATCTCCACCTCGGAGATCCGGATCTCCGTGGTGACCCGCGCCGACTCGCTGGACGACGCGGTGCGCGCCGTGCACACCGCGTTCGAGCTCGACGCCTCCGACGGCGAGGCCGTCGTCTACGCGGGAACGGGGCGCTGACATGGTTGCCATCTCTGACCAGGGCGTGCACGTCGCGATCGTCGGCGCCACCGGCCAGGTGGGCGCCGTGATGCGCCGCCTGCTGGCGGAGCGGGACTTCCCCGTGGCCTCGATCCGGTTCTTCGCGTCGGCCCGCTCGGCCGGCACGACCCTCCCGTTCGCCGGGGTGGACGTCCCGGTGGAGGACGTCGCCGCCACCTCGACCGACGACCTCGCCGACATGGACATCGCGCTCTTCTCCGCCGGCGCCGGCACGTCGCGCGAGCACGCGCCCCGGTTCGCGGACGCCGGCGCGCTGGTGGTCGACAACTCGTCGGCGTGGCGGCGCGACCCCGAGGTGCCGCTCGTCGTCTCCGAGGTGAACCCCGACGCGATCGCGGACGCGGTCAAGGGCATCGTGGCCAACCCGAACTGCACCACGATGGCCGCGATGCCGGTGCTCTCGCCGCTGGCCCAGGCGGCGGGGCTGGAGCGGCTGCGCGTGGCGACCTACCAGGCCGTGTCCGGCTCCGGCCTGGCCGGGGTGGACGAGCTGGCCGGGCAGGTGCGCGCCGCCGTCGGGCAGGAGATCGAGGGCCTGGTGCACGACGGCGGCTCGGTCGACCTGCCCGATCCAAAGATCTACGTAGCGCCCATCGCGTTCAACGTGCTGCCGATGGCCGGCAACCTGGTCGACGACGGCTCGGGCGAGACCGACGAGGAGCAGAAGCTCCGCAACGAGTCCCGCAAGATCCTGGGCCTGCCCGACCTGGCCGTGGCGGGCACCTGCGTGCGCGTGCCCGTGTTCACCGGGCACTCGCTGTCGATCCACGCGGAGTTTGCGCGGCCGATCACCCCGGACGAGGCCCGCAAGCTGCTGGCCGACGCCCCCGGCGTCCAGCTCGTCGACGTCCCGACGCCGCTCGCGGCGGCCGGCGTCGACCCATCCCTGGTCGGCCGGATCCGGCAGGACCAGTCGGTCCCGGACGGCCGCGGCCTGGTCCTGTTCGTCAGCAACGACAACCTCCGCAAGGGGGCGGCCCTGAACACGATCCAGATCGCGGAGCTGATAGCCGCCGACCTGGCGGAGCTGGCCACCCTGGACGCCGCCGACGACGCCTGACCCACCACCCGCCACCCCACCCAGCCGCTAGACCCCCGTTGACCATGCGTTTGGTCCGGAACCCACCCAGGGATCCGGCACCAACCGCATGGTCAACTGGCGTTTAGGCCGGGTTCCCACGAAAGCACTTGCGCCCACCCCCACGGCCATGGTTCATTAGTTCAGTAATGAACCCCTGAACGTCAGGACCGAGACATGTTCGACGGCCCCGAGCCCATATACGTGCAGATCGCAACATGGATCCGCGCCCAGGTGCTCTCCGGCGAGCTCGGCGAGGAGGAGCAGGTCATGTCCACCACGCAGTTCGCGACCACCTTCCGGATCAACCCCGCGACGGCCGCCAAGGCCTTCTCCGGGCTGGTCGAGGAGGGCGTGCTCTACAAGCGCCGCGGCCTCGGCATGTTCGTCGCGCCGGGCGCCCGGGAGCGTCTGCTCGACGAGCACCGCAAGCACTACTTCGAGGACGTCCTGGCCCCGGCCCTGCAGCAGGCGGACATCCTCGGGATCCCCACCGACGAGGTCGTCGCGTACGTGCTGGGCAGCAGCGGGAAGCGAAGCGGAGACCGGCGAAACAAGGAGGAGTCATGACGACCGCACCTTTCGGCGCACGGCTGGACGACGTCGTCGTCCAGTTCGGCAGGAGCCGCAGGATGCTGCCGAACGGGACCCTGGTCAAGGACGAGGCCAGCACTGCGCTCGACGGCGCATCGGTCACGATCCGGCCCGGAACCATCACCGGGGTGCTCGGCCGCAACGGTGCCGGCAAGACGACGATGCTCTCGCTGCTGGCGGCGTTCACCCGGCCGACGAGCGGCACCGTCGTCGTCGGGCCGGAGGGCGAGGAGGAGGACCCGTGGGAGAACCCGTGGATCACCTCGGGCACTCAGCTCGTCCGCGAGAGCGGCGACCTGATGAACGACGAGAAGGTCTCGACCTCGCTCAAGTACTACGCGGACATGCGGCCCGACTGGAGCGCCGAGACGGCGGAACGCCTGCTGGACCTGTTCGAGGTGAACGTCCGCAAGAACCCGTCGGCCCTGTCGCGCGGCAAGCGGTCGGCGATCGGGGCCACCATCGGCCTGGCCACGCGCGCGCCGCTGACGATCTTCGACGAGGTGTACCTCGGCATGGACGCGCCCACGCGGTACGCGTTCTACGACGAGCTCCTGGCCGACTACGCGGAGCACCCGCGCACCATCCTGCTCTCCAGCCACCTGGTCGAGGAGGTCGAGCGGCTGTTCGAGGACGTCATCGTCATCGATGGCGGGCGCGTGCTCCTGGCGGAGCCCGCCGACCAGATGCGAGCGCGGGGATTCAGCCTCACGGGGACGAAGGACGCCGTCGAGCGGCTCGCGGACGGACGCCGGGTGCTGCACCGCCAGCAGCTCGGCAACACCGTCCAGGTCACCCTGGAGGGGGCGCTCGGCGACGACGAGCTGGCTGCGGCCCGTGCGGCCGGCGTCGAGGTGGGCGCCGTGCCGGTGCAGGACCTCTTCGTCCGGCTCACCGATCCGCGGAGCGTCCCGTCATGAGCGCCACGACGGCCCGCCCGGTCGCCGCGCGCGCCGGCGGGGACGCGCTGGCCCGCGCGGCCGAGGGGCGCGCCGCTCGGCGGGCGGCCGGTGCCACCATCCGCATCGTCCGCATGATCGGCGCGTGGTACTGGGTGATCTTCGTGATCGTGGCCGTGGCGATCATCGTGGGCAAGGCGCGGCTCGGCTCGGGGCTGGACGAGGGTGTCATCGACGCCCAGATGGGCGGCCCGTCCCGGTGGTTCGTGCTGGTGCTGGGGATGATCATCCCCGCCGCGTACCTGCGCCTGCACGTCGCCGCCGGCGGCACCCGCCGGGCGCTCGTGACCGGGACCGTCCGGGGCGCCCTCGTCGGCGGCGTCATGCTCGGCGTGGTGACCGCGGTCTACCTGGTCGGCGAGCGCGCGTTGTTCGATGCGCTGGGCCAGACCTGGTCGCGTGAGTTCGGGCTGCCGGTGGACGGCTACGCGGGCATCGCGCTGACGATCGTCACCGAGACGCTCGTCGTCGCCACGTACTACCTGGTGGGCGCCGCGATCTCGGCCGGTTACTACCGCTTCGGGATGGTGCTCGGGACGCTCTACGCAGTCCCAGCGCTCGTCCCGGCGGCGCTGGTCGACCTGGCGACGCACACCGGCGTGACGGCCCTCGTCGTCGGTCCGCAGAACCTGCCCGACGGCGGCCCGGGCGTCCTGCTCGGCCTGGCCGGCGGGCTCGCCACGGTCGCGCTGGCGGGCTGGTTGTTCGGCGTGCCGCTGCGCACGATCCTGCTGCGGCCGGCGGTCTGAGGGGGATGACGATGACAACACCGACCATCGAGGAGACCGCGGTGAGCCGTACAGAGCGCGTCCGGGCCCAGCACCGGCGCGGCGTCGCCGGGGTGGACCTGAGGCTGCGCAGGGCGGGCACCACCGTCGGGATCTGGTTCTGGGTCATCTACGTGCTGTACGCCGTCGGGATCAGCGTCGGGAACGCCGCCACGGGCAACGACCTGGCGATCAGTGCCCTCGACGCCACGCTCGGCTCGTCGCGCTGGCCGATGATCTGGCTCGGCATCACCGCCTCGGCCGGCATCCTGGCGCTCCACGTGGCGGCCGGGGGCAGCCGCCGGTCCCTGTTCGGTGGCGTGGTCCGCGGCTCCCTCGTCGTCGGCGCGGGCTTCGGCGTCGTGACCACCCTCGCCCTGCTGGGCGAACGCGTGCTGAGCACGGCGCTCGGGATGACCTGGCGGCGGTTGGGCGCGCTCCCGTTCGATTCGCCCGTGACCGTGCTCGGCACCGCGGTCGCCGAGGGCCTCGTGATCACCACGTACCTGCTGTTCGGGGCGTGCGTCGGGCTGGGCTTCGCCCACTTCCGGGCCTGGGGTGCGCTCCTGATCGTCCCGCTCGCGGTGCCCGTCGTGCTCGTCGACCTCGCGACCCGGACGGGTGTGGTGGGGTCGATCGCCAACGTCGAGCTCCGGCCCGACCTCGAACATGCCGAGGTGCCCGCCTCCGAGGGCCTGATGACCATGCTGCTCGGCCTCGGCGGGGCGACGCTCGCCGTCGTCCTGGCCGCCCTCGCGCTCTACGCCCTGCTCCGCACGGCTCCCGTGCGGCCCAGCTGATCTGACCAAGGAGCTCTCATGACGTCCCCAGTCGTCGAGGTAAGCCACCTCCGCAAGACCTACCCCGGCGCCGGTCGCGGCGCCGCCCCCAAGAACGCGGTAGCCGACGTGTCGTTCCAGGTCGCGCGCGGCGAGATCTTCGGGATCCTCGGCCCCAACGGGGCCGGCAAGACCACCACCGTGGAGTGTGTCGCCGGCCTGCGGGTGCCCGACGGCGGCGCCGTGCGGGTCCTCGGGCACGATCCGCAGACCGACCCGGCGCTGATCCGCGAGCACGTCGGCGTGCAGCTCCAGGAGGCCGCGCTGCACGACAAGATCACCGTCGGCGAGGCGCTCGACGTCTTCGGCTCGTTCTACTCCCGCCGGGCCGACCCGGTCGAGCTCCTGGACCTGCTCGACCTGACCGCGCACCGCGACCAGCAGTTCGCCAAGCTGTCCGGCGGGCAGAAACAGCGGCTGTCCATCGCCCTCGCGCTGGTCGGCAGGCCGCAGGTCGCCATCCTCGACGAGCTCACCACCGGCCTCGACCCGGCCGCGCGCCGCGCGACCTGGGCCCTCGTGGAACGGGTCCGGGACTCCGGGGTCACCGTCCTGCTGGTCACCCACTTCATGGACGAGGCCGAGCGGCTCTGCGACCGGCTCGTCGTGATCGACGGCGGCCGCGTGGTCGCCGGGGGAACGCCGTCGGCCCTGATCGAAGGGCTCGAAGGAGGCCGCGGCGTCCGGCTCCGGTTCGCCGACGACGGCGCCCGCGCGCGTGCCGTCGACGTGCTCACGGCCCTCGCCGAGCGGGACGACGACGTCACCGCCGCCGCGCCGGCAGGCGACGAGATCGAGGTGACCGGCACCCGCAAGGTGCTGTTCGCCGTCGTGCAGGCGCTCGCAGCGGCCGACGTCGTGCCCGACGACGTACGCACCGTCGAGCGCACCCTCGAGGACGTGTTCGTGCAGGTGACCGGTCGTGAGTACCGGGCAGAGGAGAACGAGGAGGTGGCGGCATGAGCGCCGTCGAACGGGTCGTGCCCGCACCCGCGGGCCGAGGCCGCGGGCGCACCCGCGGCTTCGGGAAGCTGCTCGCGACCGAGCTCAAGGTGTGGCTGCGGGACCCGACCGCCGTGTTCTTCGCGCTCGTCTTCCCGAGCATGCTGCTGCTCGGCCTCGGGCTCGCCATCCCCGCGTTCCAGGAACCGATGACCGACGCCCCGCCGCCATGGAACGAGGCGCCCGGCGTCACCAGCTACCTGCCCACCATCATCGCCCTGGCCGTCGGGACCATCTCGCTGACGACCATGCCGGTGCAGTTCGCCACGTTCCGGGAGAAGGGCATCCTGAAGCGGCTGTCGACCACGCCGATGCCGCCGCAGAACCTGATCGGCGCCCACATGGTGATCAACGTGCTCGCGCTGATCGTGTCGGCCGGCGCTGCCGTGGTCGGCGGCATGGTGGTGCTGGGCGTCCCGCTCGCGGCCGACCCGCTGGTCGTGCTCCTCGTCCTCGTGCTCTCGACGACCGCCATGTTCTCGCTCGGGCTGCTCGTCGCCGCGCGGGCCGACAAGGGAACGACGGCGTCCGGCCTGGGGATGCTCATCTACTTCCCGTCCCTGATGTTCTCCGGGGTGTGGGTGCCGCTGTCGATCATGCCCGACTGGATGCGGGAGATCGGGCTGTTCCTTCCGCTCGGTGCGGCGGCCCAGGGGCTGACCATCGGCTGGTTCGGCACCGATGGCTTCCCGCTGGCGCAGGTGCTCGTGCTGGTCGCGTGGACGCTGGTGCTCTTCCCGCTCGGGGTGCGGCTGTTCCGCTGGACGTGACCACCGGGGGACCTGGTGAGATCTGGTGGGGTCTGGTGAGGTCGCCGTTCCGAGAGCGGCTGATCTCACCTACCCTCTTGTCATGAAGCCGTTTCTGCTGCTCGCGACGCGTGCGGAGGACCTCGCCGCGGACGGTGAATACGCGGCGTTCTGCCGGTACGGAGGCCTCGCGCCGGAGCAGCTGCACCGGGTGCGCCTCGAGCGCGACTCGCTGCCGCCGGTGGACCTGGACGACTACTCGGGCGTGGTCGTGGGCGGAGGTCCGTTCAACTCCTCGGACCCCGTGCAGAAGAAGAGCCCGGTGCAGCGGCGCGTCGAGGCGGAGCTCGCGACGCTGCTCGACGAGATAGTGGCCCGCGACTTCCCGTTCCTGGGCGCCTGCTACGGCGTCGGGACACTGGGCGCGCACCAGGGCGCGGTGATCGACCCGACGTTCGCGGAGCCGGTGGGTCCCGTCACGGTGGAGCTCACGCCGGACGCGGCGTCGGACCCGCTGCTGGCGGGACTGCCGCAGGCCTTCCCGGCGTTCGTGGGCCACAAGGAGGCAGTGCGCAAGCTGCCCGACGACGCCGTGCTGCTCGCCTCGTCGGCCGGCTGCCCGGTGCAGATGTTCCGGATCAAGCAGAACCTGTACGCCACGCAGTTCCACCCCGAGCTGGACGTTGCGGGAATCGTGCAGCGGATCATGATCTACCGGGACTACGGCTACTTTCCGTCCGAGGAGGCGGAGCTGGTGAGCGAGCGGTGCGTCGCCGTGACGGTCACCGAGCCGATGCGCATCATGCGGGCGTTCGTGGAGCGTTACGCCCGGTAGCGGGGGTGGCGGGCCCGGTGGCGGTCGGGCGGGAGCTGCGGACTGTGACTGATCGCATCCTGGGATCCAGTGGACAGCCAGCGGGGCTGAGGCTACCGTTTTGGCCGTGGACATCCGTTGGTATTGGCGCTTTACGTCGGCTCCTGGTGGAGCCCGGCGGGCGCGCGCCTGACCAACTTTCCACCCGGAGCCAGGGCCTGGGACGCCGATCGCGTCCAGGCCCTTCGTCTTTACCGAGACGGGCCGCTCCGGACCAGGAGTCGGTGGCGGGCCGTCCGGTTCCTCGAACCAGACCTCGCCTACCAGGAGCCCCGATCCCGATGAGCATCACCCCTGCGGAACCCAGCACCGAGGCAACCGACCTCGGTACCCGCACCTCCGACCTGCGCATTCGTGCCCTCGACCCGCTGCCTGCCCCGCGCAGCCTGCTGGAGTCGATGCCGCTCGGCACCGCCCGCAGCGACCTCGTCACGACGTCCCGCCGCGAGGTGCGCGACGTCCTGACCGGTGAGGACGACCGCCTGCTGACGATCGTCGGCCCGTGCTCGGTGCACGACCCGGTCGCCGCGCTCGACTACGCCGCCCGGCTCGCCCTGCTCCGGCGCGAGCTGTCCGACGACCTCGTCGTCGTCATGCGGGTGTACTTCGAGAAGCCGCGCACCACCGTCGGTTGGAAGGGCCTGATCAACGACCCGCACCTGGACGGCACGCACGACGTGCGCCACGGTCTGAACCTCGCCCGCGAGGTGCTGCTCGGAGTGCTCGACGCCGGGGTGCCCGCGGGGGCCGAGTTCCTCGAGCCCACCAGCCCGCAGTACATCGCCGATGCCGTGACCTGGGGCGCGATCGGCGCCCGCAACGTGGAGTCGCAGGTGCACCGGCAGCTCGCCTCCGGCCTGTCGATGCCCGTCGGGTTCAAGAACGCGACGGACGGCGACGTCCAGATCGCCGTGGACGGCTGCATCACCGCCGCGAGCGAGCACACCTTCTTCGGGGCCGACGGCGAGGGGCGTGCCGCCGCCGTCGAGACCACGGGCAACCCGGACTGCCACGTCATCCTGCGGGGCGGACGCTCCGGCCCCAACTACTCGACCGAGGACGTCGCTGCCGCCCTGCGCGTGGCCCGCACCTCCGGGCTGGGCGGCGCCGTCGAGAACGGCGTGATCGTGGACGCCAGCCACGGCAACTCGGGCAAGGACCACGTGCGCCAGGCCGGCGTCGTGCACGAGATCGCCAACCGCATCGCCGACGGCGAGCGGGGCATCACCGGCCTCATGATGGAGAGCTTCATCGAGGCGGGTGCCCAGAAGCCTGGCCCGCTGTCCGAGCTCACCTACGGCCAGTCGGTCACGGACAAGTGCATGGACTGGGACACCACGGAGGATCTTCTCCGCGACCTGGCGAAGGCAGTCCGCGAGCGGCGCGGCTGAGCCGCCGGGTCGGTTCAACTTCAGTACACGCAGGTCCGCTTCGATCAAGCAGTTACGCATGGATTCAGCCTCACAACCATGCGTAACTGCTTGATCGAAGCGGACCTGCGTGTTTCACCCCACCCTTTCGTGGACGACCGGCGCGTGCCGAACCTAGTGTCCGGCCCATGACCAGCGTCGCAGGGGTGGAGCCGGCGGAAGCCGCGAAGGTCGAGAAGCCGCGGATACGGCGGGTCGGCCGGATCGTGGGCATGGCGGTCGTCCTGTTGCTGGTCGCGGGCGCCGCTGCCTGGCAGGTTGCAGCCCGCACGGCCCAGGTGGAGCTCGGTTCGGCGAGCAACAGCGGAGCTGGCGCTACCCTCCCGGACTGCGTCCCCAGCGACGGTCTCTGGGCGATGTTCGGCACAGACGAGGACGTCGTGCTGGTGCAGACGGTGCGGAACCCGTCACGGTGGCCCATCACGGTGATCAGCCGGGAATCGGAGGTATACCGGTTCGAGCCGATGGCCGACGACTTCCGGGACGACTACTTGTATGTCAAGGATCCGGTAGACGGTGCGCCGGACCCCGCGCAGACCTCCGACCGGGTGGTCATTCCGCCGGACCGTGAGGCGACCATGTGGATCGTCAATCCGCAGGGCGACGTGCCGACGGCCGACGGATGGAGCACCTTCGGCGGCGCGCACGTCACACTGCGCTCGCTCGGCGTAGAGCGCGAGTTCTACCTGCCGCTGCGTGGCACGGTCGCCGTGGGTGGGGCAGACCCCACCGCCGGCCGGCTCGACCGCGCCCTGCAGGAGGCGTGTGCATGACCAGCGTCGAAGCGGTGGACCCGGCCGGAGCCACGGAGGCAGAGCTACCGCGCCGTCGCCGCGGCAGCTGGATTCCCATTGCGGTGATCGTGGCGCTGTTCGTCGGCGTCGCCGCATGGCAGGCCGTTGCGCGCATCGGGCGGATCGAGACAGGCTCGGCCTCGATGGCGGGCGGCCTCGTGCTCCCGGCCTGCATCCCTCATGACGACTTCTGGGCGTCCTTCCACGAAGACGAGGAAGTGGTGGTAGCGCAGACCGTGGACAACCCCTCCCCGTGGCCCGTCACGGTGAGGAGTACTGATCCCGAGGTGTACCGGTTCGAGCCTCTGGACGATGACCCGGTGGACGATATGACCTTCGGGGGCAGCCCCGACGACGGCGTTCCCGACGGGACCGTGCGCTCCGTCGCGATCCCACCGGGGCGGTCGGTCGGGATGTGGATCGTCAACCCGCAGGGCGACACATCCATGGGCCCTTTCGGGTGGCGCTACTTCGACGGTGCACCACTGAGGATCAACTCTCTCGGTCTCGAGCGTGACGTCTACCTGCCGTACCACGGGACGCTCTACGTCGGCGGTTCCCAGGGCAGCGACGAGCTCAGCAGCGCCCTGCAGGAGGCGTGCCAGGGCTGAGCGCCCCCGAGCGGCTTGCTGACTATTGTTCAGCACGCACTTGCTACCAGGATCGGGCCGGATCTGGCAGTAAGTGCGTGCTGAACGACGGTCAGTACAGTTCACGCCACCGCCGGCTCCATCTCCTGCTCGGGCTCGGGTCTCGGCGCCGGGGTCTCCGCAGGCCGCGCCAGCGCCACCGCCACGTACGCCACGATCGAGACGATCGCCCCGTAGATCGTGGGCCAGCCGTCGAACGTCGCGGGGACCAGGTCGTTCGGGATGTACGCGATGTCGTTGGGCACCCCGTAGATGGTGGGCGTGAGCACGAACAGGCCGAACCGCACCACCAGCCCGGTGGCCATCGCGGCGACCGCGGCCGCGGTGCCGCCGCGCTTCCAGAACACGCCGAGCAGGAACGGGACCGCGAGGCAGGCCAGCATCAGGTCGAACGCGAGAGTGAGCAGGATCCCGGTCTGCGCCACGGTCAGGGCGATCACGGTTCCCACGACGACGATCGGCAGCATCGCGAAGCGGGTCCAGCGCAGCAGGGGGTCGTACGTCCCGTCGGCCGGGGCGACGCGGCGCACGCCCAGGATGTTGCGCACCGCCACCGCGGACGTGGCCAGGATCGCGCCGGAGGCCGTAGAGAACGACGCCGCGACGATGCCCGAGAGCACCAGTACGGTCAGCCATACCGGCGCGTGGTCCGAGAGCAGCGTGAAGAGCATCGGTCCGTCGGTGGCGTCGATGCCGATCGCCGCCGAGCCCAGCGCGACCATCGCGAACGCGACGCCGATCGCGGCGGTGCCCGCCGCCGCGGTGAAGCAGGCGCGCCGCGCGATCTGCGGGGTCCGGGCGGAGAAGATGCGCTGCATGAAGTCGATGGCGACGATGTCGCCGATGCCCAGCGAGATCAGCGTGGCCCAGTTGATCGGCGCGCCGACGTCGGTGGAGGTGAGCTGCTCGAGGTCGAACGGCCCCATCCCCTCGGGGACCTGGAAGCCGATGGTCGTACCGAACCAGATCACGAGCGCTGCCGTGGCGACCAGCGTGATGACGATCTGGACGGCCGCGGTGTAGGCGTCGGAGAACATGCCGCCGCCCACGGTGTAGATCAGCACGAGGGTCACGGCCAGCACCACGCCCGCCCAGTACGGCAGCCCGGCGAAGTGCTCCAGGAGGAACCCGCACGCCACGAGGTTGCCGGCCATGAGGATCGCGAACGCGAAGATCATCAGCACCGATGCCGCGACCTCGACGCCGCGTCCGTAGCGGTTCCGGTAGTAGTCGGCGAGCGTGTACAGGCCCATGCCGTTGAGCCGCCGGGCCAGGAACAGGCCCGTCAGCAGCAGGCAGATGGCCAGGCCGAGGGCCAGCGAGGCCCCCGACCAGAAGCCGAACAGCGAGGTCAGGTCGGTGTTCCCGACGGTGGCGTTGGAGTCGACGGCGGCCGCCATGAGCGACGCCCCGACGAGCGGCACGCCGAGGCGGCGCCCGGCGACGAGGTAGTTGGCCGAGTCGCCGTCGACCTTTCGGGCGACGAGTATCCCGATGACGACGACGGCAAGCACCGTCACGCCAATACCTGCGATGATCATGGGTGGCTCCTCGAAAGAGGGCCGCGTGGCGCGCGGCGGTTGGATGGGGTCCGGTAGCAGGACCCATTCACCTCGCCGCGCGTCACACCCGTGTCGCACGTGTGGAACGACTGCGTTAATTCTGTCGGTCGACAGGTTTCTTTGGGCGGGCCTCGTCCGCCAGTGCGGAGCCCGCCTCGCGGGCTCGGGCGACGGCGTCGTCGTCGAGCCCCAGCAGCCGCAGCGCGAGATCCGCATAGCGCTGCCCCGCCTGTGCGGCGTCGAGCTCCGGCTCGTCGCGGCGCCGCAGGATCACGCTCTCCACGAAGGTCAGGACCACCGCGGCGGCGTCGTGCCCGGCGTCGGACCCGACCGCGCCCGAGACCAGCTCGCCGTACGCGGCGCGCAGCTGCTCGCGATGCTCGCGAAAGGCCTCGAACCCTTCCCCGGCCACCTCGGGCAGGAGGTACAGCGCGCCGATGTTGAGGTCGCCCGAGCAGAGCAGCTCGACGTCGAGCCGAGCGAGCGCCCAGAGTCGTACCGCCGGCGCCTCCGGCCGGGCGAGCAGCAGCCGCGCCGACTCGAGCGAGGGCTCGACGGAGTCGAGCAGCAGCCGCTGGAGGATCGCGGACTTGGTCCCGAACCAGTGGTACATCGACGCCTGGCGCACACCGGCGGCGTCGGCGATCGCGCGGGTCGACGTGGCCGTGTAGCCCACCGTGCAGAAGAGGCGCGCCGCCGCGGACAGGAGGTCCGACTCGGTGCCGCGCCCCGTGGGCGAGGCGCCGTCGGCGCGGGGGCGGCCGGGGCGCCGCGGCGCGGGCGTGGCGCCCTGGCGGACGATCGAGGAGGTCACTCGCCTGACGCTACCTGGTGTAACTCAGGATTTACCTCGCCGTGCGCCCGGGGGAAACACGCGGGCGAAAACCTATTCCTGTCATTCGACAGAAACCCATGGAGAAACCCCAGGAGGCGTCATGACCACCGCGACCACCGCGGGCGCGAAGGCCCACGCCCGCGAGCAGGAGCGGGCTGCGGCCGCCGAGCTGCCCCGGGTGCTGCACCCCGCGTCCGCCTACGCGGGCGACCTGCCGCCGGGCGTCTCGGCGGGTGACCTCGTCTGGGCCGAGACCGTGCCGCCCGGCGGGTACACGAGCCTGGTGGTCGCGGCGGGTACCCGCCTCCGCGTGCGGGACACGACGGGCAACGGCTGCGCGCACCTGCTGGTGTTCCACGCCGATCAGCCGACCGAGCGCCTCAACGTCGCGGACACGGTCAAGGTGCAGTGGCAGGCCTTCCTCACTGCCGGCCACCTGCTCCTGTCCGACCAGGGCCGCGCGCTCGCGACGATCGTCGAGGACACGGCGGACAACTCCGCCGCCGCGCCGCGCCATGACGCCCTGTTCGGGACCTCCACGCTGGCCCGCAACGTGGAGCGCTACGGCAGCGGCGACGTCTTCGGCCCCAGCCCCGCCGGACGCGAGCTCTTTGCGCTCGCCGCCGCCAAGCACGGTCTGACGCGGCGCGACCTCCCCCCGAGCGTCACCTTCTTCGAGGGCGTGTCGGTGTCCGACGCCGGGCGGCCCGCCTTCGTGGGCTCGTCCGGCCCCGCGAGCATCACCCTCGCGGCCGAGCTCCCGCTGATCGTGCTGCTCGCGAGCACCGCCCACCCGCTGGACCCGCGGCCGGAGTTCACCGCCGGCCCGCTCGACGTCGTGGCCTGGCCCGGGGCGCCGACCGCGCCCGGGGACCCCGCGTGGGGCGCCACGCCCGAGGGGCGACGGGCGTACGAGAACTCGACAGCACACCGCCGCACCTCAGGAGCCGACCGATGACCGTAGCCCCAGCCACCGCCGACCCGCTCGCGATCGTTCCCCCCGAGGTCGCCGCGGACGCCGTCGTGATCCACGACGAGACAGTGGCTGCCCGCAACCCCTGGACCCGGGTGATAGCCGCCGGAGACACGCTCACGATGGTGGACGTGGGCGGCAACCAGGCAGTCGATTTCCTGGTCTACGACGCGCACGACACCGAGCTCCGGTACAGCGCCCCCGACACCCTCCAGGGCCAGGACACGATCTACCTCACGACCGGCAGCGTGCTCCGCGATGCCGAGCACGGCCCGCTGATGACCGTCGTGGCCGACACCTGCGGCCGGCACGACACCCTGGGCGGCGCCTGTTCCAAGGAGTCCAACACCCTGCGCTACGGGCACCACACGCGGGCCCAGCACGCCTGCGTGGAGAACTTCCTGCTGGGCGGCTCCCGACACGGGCTGGGCAAGCGCGACCTGGTCTCGAACATCAACTGGTTCATGAACGTGCCCGTGGACCCGGACGGCGCGCTCGGCATCGTGGACGGGATCTCCGCCCCTGGCCTCGCCGTCTCCGTGCGGGCCGAGCGCGACGTGCTCGTGCTGATCTCCAACTGCCCGCAGATCAACAACCCGTGCAACGGGTTCGACCCGACGCCCGTCCGGGTGATCGTGACGCGCGCATGACGGGGCTGCCCTACGACACGCTGCTCGTCGCCAACCGCGGCGAGATAGCGGTACGGATCATCCGGACGGCGCGCGCCCTCGGCCTGCGTACCGTCGCGGTCCACTCGGCGGCCGACGCCGGGGCCCTGCACGTGCACCTGGCCGACGAGGCCGTGCCGCTGGGGCCCGCCCCCGCAGCGCAGAGCTACCTGCGTGGCGACCTGGTGGTGGAGGCCGCGCTGCGCACCGGTGCGGGCGCGATCCACCCCGGATACGGCTTCCTGTCCGAGAACGCGGGCTTCGCCCGCCAGGTCGAGGCGGCCGGGCTCGCGTTCGCCGGGCCGACGCCGGAGCACCTGGAGCTGTTCGGCGCCAAGCACACCGCGCGGGCCGCAGCGCAGGCAGCCGGGGTCCCCTTGCTCGCCGGGACCGGTCTGCTCACCGACGTCGACCATGCGGTGGCGGAGGCCGAGTGGATCGGGTTCCCGGTGATGCTGAAGGCCACCGCCGGCGGCGGCGGCATCGGGATGCGGGCCTGCCGGGACGCCGACGAGCTGGTCGCCGCCTGGGACGCGGTGCGCCGCACGGCTGCGGCGGGGTTCGGCACCGCCGACGTCTTCCTGGAGCGGCTCGTCGAGCACGCACGCCACATCGAGGTGCAGGTGTTCGGCGACGGCGCGGGCGGCGTCGTGACGCTTGGTGACCGGGACTGCTCCCTGCAGCGCCGGAACCAGAAGGTGGTCGAAGAGGCGCCCGCGCCGCACCTCCCGGACGCCGTCCGCACCCGGATCGCCGACGCCGCGCGCGACCTCGCCGCGTCCGTGGGCTACCGCTCGGCCGGCACGGTGGAGTACGTCTACGACGCCGAGCGCGCGGAGGCCTCGTTCCTCGAGGTGAACACGCGCCTCCAGGTGGAGCACCCCGTCACCGAGGCCGTCTACGACGTCGACCTCGTCGCGTGGATGCTGCGGCTCGCCGGTGGCGACGCCGGCATGGTGCGCGAGTGGCTCGACGCCCCGCGCGCCCCCCGCGGGGCGGCCGTCGAGGCTCGCGTCTACGCGGAGAACCCCGACCGGGACAACACCCCCAGCGCTGGGACGATCACGCACGCCGCGTTCCCTGCGGACGTCCGCGTCGACACCTGGGTCGAGGCCGGTACCACCGTCTCGGCCCACTACGACCCCCTGCTGGCCAAGGTGATCGCCCAGGGCGAGGACCGCGAGCAGGCCTGGGCCGTCCTCGCCCGTGGCCTCGGCGACTCCCGCATCGACGGCGTGGCCACCAACCTGGGCTTGCTCGCCGCGCTGCCGGACCACCCGGATGTCGTCGCCGCGCGCCACGACACCGGGACGCTGGCGCAGGTGGCGGACGCCTCGGCGCGGTTCGAGGTGGTGCGGCCCGGCATGCTGACCACCATCCAGGACTGGCCGGGCCGTACGGGGTTGTGGCACGTGGGCATCCCGCCGTCGGGGCCGATGGACGACCTGTCGTTCCGCCTCGGCAACCGGGCCCTGGGCAACCCCGAGGGGGCGCCCGGCCTGGAGTGCACGCTCCTTGGCCCGGCGCTGCGGTTCCGCACGGCCGCCACTGTGATGGTCACGGGTGCGCCCGCGCCGGTGACGGTCGACGGCGTTCCGGTGCCCCAGTGGGAGCCGCTCGCCCTGGAGCCGGGCGCCGTGCTCGACGTCGGCGCCCCGACCCGCGGCATGCGCACCTACGTGCTGGTGGCCGGCGGGCTCGACGCGCCGCAGGTCCTGGGTTCGGCGGCGACCTTCGACCTGGGCGAGATCGGCGGCACCACCGGGGCGCCCCTGCGCACGGGTGACGTGGTGCGCCTGGGCGACCCGTCCGGCGTCGGGCAGGCTGTGGGCGTGCCGCCGGAGGAGCGGCCGGGGTTTCCCGAACGGTGGGAGGTCGCGGCCTTGGAGGGGCCGCACGCGGCGCCCGAGTTCTTCACGGTCGACGACATGGCCGAGTTCTACGCCACCGACTGGGAGGTGCACTTCAACTCGGCGCGCACGGGCGTGCGGCTCGTGGGCCCGAGGCCCACGTGGGCGCGGTCCGACGGCGGTGAGGCGGGCCTGCACCCGTCGAACATCCACGACACGCCGTACGCCGTCGGCGCCGTCGACTACACCGGGGACCTGCCGATCCTCCTGGGGCCCGACGGGCCCAGCCTGGGCGGCTTCACCTGTCCGGCGACCGTGGCGGTGGGGCACCTGTGGAAGCTCGGCCAGCTGCGGCCCGGCGACACGGTCCGCTTCGTCCCCGTCACGGAGGCGCAGGCGGACGCCCTGCGTGCCGCACCGCTGCGGCCGGCCGCGGCGGACCGCGCCGCCGTGTCCGACGGCGGTGTGCTCGCCCGGGTCCCGGCCGTCACCCGCTCGGGCACGCAGGTATCGCCGGAGGTCACCTACCGGCGCAGCGGCGACGACAACCTGCTCGTCGAGTACGGCCCCATGCAGCTCGACGTCGCCACGCGCATGCGCGTGCACGCGCTGGCCGAGGGTCTGTACCAACGGCTCGGCGTGCCGCGCGACGCCGCGAGCACGTACGACCCGGTGGTGACCCGAGCGCTGCGGGCCGCGGGCGTGCTCGACCTGACACCCGGCATCCGGTCCCTGCAGGTGCACCTCGACCCGGCGGTGCTGACGCTGCGGCAGGCCCTGGACCTGGTCCGCGAGGTCGACGCCGCGCTGCCGCCCACCGCCGAGCTCGTGGTGCCCTCACGCACCGTGTGGCTGCCGCTGTCGTGGGACGACCCGGCCACGCGCGAGGCCATCCGCCGGTACATGGCGGGTGTGCGCGACGACGCCCCGTGGTGCCCCTGGAACATCGAGTTCATCCGCCGGATCAACGGGCTGGACACGGTCGAGGACGTCTACCGGACCGTCTTCGACGCCGAGTACCTGGTGCTGGGGCTTGGCGACGTGTACCTCGGCGCTCCGGTGGCCACCCCGCTGGACCCGCGCCACCGGCTCGTGACCACCAAGTACAACCCGGCGCGCACCTGGACGCCCCAGAACGCCGTGGGCATCGGCGGCGCCTACCTGTGCATCTACGGGATGGAGGGGCCGGGCGGTTACCAGTTCGTGGGCCGCACCACCCAGGTGTGGTCCACGCACGCGCAGCGCGGCTCGTTCCGGCCGGGAACCCCGTGGCTGCTGCGGTTCTTCGACCGGATCCGCTGGTATCCGGTGTCGTCCGCGGAGCTCGGGGAGCTGCGCGACCAGGCCGCGGCCGGCCGCCTCGAGCTGCGGGTGGAGGAGGGCGAGTTCGCGCTCGCCGAGTACCAGCGGTTCCTCGAGCAGAACGACGAGCCGATCGCCGGGTTCCGCGAGCGGCAGGCAGCAGCGTTCCAGGCCGAGCGTGACGCCTGGGCGGCGGCCGGCGAGTTCGAGCCGCGGCCGGAGCCGGCCCCGGCGCCCGCGGGAGACGGCGTGCCGGTCCCGCCCGGCGCGCACGGCGTCGAGGCGCCGTTCGTCGGCACGGTGTTCCGCGTCGACGTCGAACCGGGCGACGCGGTGGTACCCGGCGACACCCTCATCACCCTGGAGGCAATGAAGATGGAAGCACCAGTCACTGCGACGGCGTACGGCGTCGTCACCTCCGTGCACGTGGATACCGGCGAGCAGGTGGGGCCGGGGCGGGTGCTCGTGGTCGTGGCAGAGGAGATGGCGGCGTGAACGCGCTGGCGGAGCGGGTGGAGGCCGCGTACGCCCGGGTCGCCGAGGTGGACCGGCCCGAGGTGTGGATCGACCTCCGTCCGCGCGCGGACGTCCTGGCCGAGGCCGACGAGGTCAGCAGGCGGCTCGAGGCGGGGGAGGAGCTGCCGCTGGCCGGCCTGCTCGCGGCGGTGAAGGGCAACATCGACGTCGCCGGGCTGCCGACGACGGCGGCCTGCCCGGCGTTCGCCTACTTGCCCGAGCGCGACGCGACGGCGGTCGCCCGCCTGCGCGCGGCCGGTGCGCTGGTGCTCGGCACCACGAACCTCGACCAGTTCGCGACCGGCCTCGTGGGGACGCGCAGCCCGTACGGCGCGGTGCGGCACGCGACGGCGCCGGAGCGGATCTCCGGCGGGTCGTCGAGCGGCTCCGCCGTCGCGGTGGCGCTGGGCATCGTCGACGTCGCGCTCGGCACCGACACGGCCGGTTCGGGCCGGGTGCCGGCGGCCCTGCACGGGCTCGTCGGGATCAAGGCGACCCGCGGCGTGGTGCCCGCGACCGGCGTCGTGCCGGCGTGCCGCTCGCTCGACTGCGTGACGGTGCTGGCCAGGGACCTGGCCACGGCGCGCCGGGCACTGCTCGGCCTGGCCGGACCGGACGGCGTCGACCCCCTGGCGCGCGACCTGCCCCCGGGCTGGGACGCGGTCCGTCGCGATGACGGCGACGGCGGCCCGCCCGTCGTCGGGGTCCCGGCCCCTGAGGCGCTGGGACCGCTCGCGCCCGGCTGGGCGGAGGCGTTCGAGGCGGCAGCCGACCGCCTGGCCGGCGCAGGCGCACGGGTACGCCGGGTCGACGTCGCGCCCCTGCTGGCCGCCGCGCGGCTGCTGTACGAGGGGGCGTTCGTCGCCGAGCGGTATGCCGCCGTCGGCGAGTTCGTCGCGCGCCACCCCGACGACGTCGACCCCGTGGTCGGCGCGATCATCGGCAAGGCGGCCGCGCCACTGGCGCACGAGCTCTTCGCGGACATGGCCCGGCTCGACGAGCTCGGCCTGGCCGCCCGCACGGCGCTCGCGGGCACGGACGTGCTGCTGCTCCCGACGACGACGCGGCATCCCACCCTCGCCGAGGTCGAGGCCGACCCGGTGGGCGTGAACTCCGACCTGGGCCGGTTCACCAACTTCGCGAACCTCCTGGACATGGCCGCCCTGGCGGTGCCCGCGGGACACGTGGAGGGGCTGCCGTTCGGGGTGCAGCTCGTCGGGCCGGCGTTCAGCGACGGCCTGCTCGCGGGTGTTGCCGAGCTTCTCGCGGAGAGCTCCGAGCCGATGCGGCCCGGATCGGTGCGGCACGCAGCGGCCCCCCGGGCATCGGTGCCGCTCGCGGTGGTCGGGGCGCACCTGAGCGGGCAGCCGCTCAACCACCAGCTCGTCGACCGGGGCGGCCGCCTGGTCGCGACGACCACCACCGCTCCCGGCTACCGGCTCTTCGCCCTGGACACGACCCCGGCCAAGCCGGGCCTGGTCCGCGTGGCCGACGGCGGTGCCCCGATCAAGGCCGAGGTGTGGGAGCTGCCGACGGCTGGGTTCGGCGACTTCGTCGCATCGGTTCCTGCACCCATGACGATCGGCAAGGTGCTGCTGGCCGACAACACCGAGGTCCCCGGCTTTCTGTGCGAGCCCGCGGCTCTCGACGGGGCCCGCGACATCACGGCGTCGGGCGGCTGGCTGGCGCACCTCGCGGCGGACGCCGAAGCGACCGCGTCGGCGCCCTAGCGCCGCGTCAGGTCTCCGCGGGTGCGAAGCGGCCGATCAGCAGGTCCAGCCGGTGGTCGTGCGCCTCCACGGGGAGGCGGCCGCTGCGCTCCAGCATGGCCAGGCCGTGCAGGCTCGCCCAGAAGGTCTCGGTAAGGATGCCGGGGTCGTCGTCCCCGGCCAGCGGCTGGACGGCCTGGAGCAGCTCGCCGAATCCCTCGCGCAGATAGGCCGGGCCGTCGGGCGTGGCGAACGTCAGGTCGACGGCATGGGTGAACATGGCGTCGTAGAGCGCGGGGCGCTTCTGGGCGAAGTCCGTGTAGGCCGCAGCGACCGCGGCGAGGGCGTCGCGGGTTCCGCGGGCCGCGGCTCGTGCGACGCGCAGCTCGACCGCCAGCTCTTCGAAGCCCTGGACGGCGACCGCCGTCATGATGGCGCCCTTGCCCTTGAAGTGGCTGTACAGGACGGGCTGGCTGTACTCGATCTCGGCGGCGAGCCGCCGGGTCGTGACCGCCTCCCAGCCCTCCGCCTCGGCCAGCTCGCGCGCGGCCGTGACGATCAGCTGCTCACGCTGCGCCCGCTCGCGCTCACGGCGCGTCTGAGTCGTCATGCCTAGATCCTAGCGCTGCTAGGAGATCTGCTCCTGCTCTGCTAGCGTTGCTACATCATCTATCAGCGCTAGCAAGGAGATCTGGCATGACCGTCGTCGCGTACGCCCTGGCTGTGGTCCTCAACCTGTTCATCCTGTACATCGGGGTGCGGTACCTGCTCAAGCCCTACCCCGCCGCCGCCGGCTACGGCGTCCCCGCGACGCACGACCGGGCCTACCTGGAGATCAAGGGGCTGCGGGACGCCGTCTTCGGCATCGTGGGTCTGGTGCTCCTGATCTTTGTGGGCACCCGCGCCGAAGCGTGGTTCATGCTGGCCGTGGCGCTCGCGCCGCTCGGCGACTGCCTCATCGTGCTGCGCCACGGCGGGACCAAGGCGGTCGCGTTCGGCGTCCACTTCGCCACCGCGGTGGTCGTGCTCGTCAGTGCCGGCCTGCTGTTCGCTCTCTGACGCGGCGGTCCGCCCGGACCTTGGTCGTCGTGGTCGGGTCAGCTCACGAAGGCATCCAGCTCTTCGCGGGGAACCTTCCTCCGAGACCTGATCAGTTCCTCCACGCGCTCCATCTGTTCCCACACGTTCACGGCCATCCCGGCCACGACCTGCCCGTCCAGCAGCCAGAACGCCACGAACTCGCGGGTATCGACACTCCCGGAGACCACCACGTCGTCGTACCCGCCGGGGACGTCCACCCAGCCCGTGTACTCCATGCCGACGTCGTACTGGTCGCTGTAGAAGTACGGCAGCTTGTCGTACGGCGCGGTGGCGCCGAGCAGCGCGCGCCCGGCGTGCGCGCCGCTCTCCTGCGCGGTCGCCCAGTGCTCCACCCGCAGCGGCCGCCCGTAGTGCAGCGAGGGGATGCTTGCCACGTCGCCCGCGGCGTACACGTCGGGGTGCGACGTGGCGAGCGTCCCGTCCACGACGATCCCCCCGCCCAGCGACGCGGGGCGCAGGTCCAGCCCGGCGACCTCCGCGAGACCGATGTTCGGGGTGGCACCCACGCCGATCACCACGACGTCGGCTCCCACCTGCGTTCCGTCCGACAGGTCCACGCCGGTGACCCGGCCTTCCGCGCCCCGCAGCCCCGAGACGGACGTGCGCCTCAGCAGCCGCACGTCGTGCTCGGTGTGCACTCCCGCGTAGAAGTCGCCCATCTCCGGCCCGAGCACGCGTCCCAGCGGATGCGATCCGCGACCCACCACGGTGACGTCCAGCCCCAGGGACCGCGCCGACGCCGCCACCTCGAGCCCGATCCACCCGTCGCCGACGACGGCGACCCGTCCGACCCCCTCCAGCGACGCTTCGAGCAGCATGCTGGAGATGCGGTCGGAGTCTTCGAGGGTGCGCAGGTAGTGCACGCCGGCCAGGTCAGTGCCGATGACGTCGAGCGGCCGCGGCGTGGAGCCCGGTGCCAGGAGGAGCTTTGAAAAGGAGAGCGTGGCGCCGTCGGACAGCGTCAGGGTGTGCTCCGCGGGGTCCAGCCCGACCACCGTCTCGTTGGTGCGGACGGCGACCGCGTGCTCGCCGTACCAGGCCTCGTCCAGCGGGAAGACGGCGTCCCGCTCCGCCTCGCCGCGCAGGTAGTCCTTGCTCAGGGGCGGCCGTTCGTACGGATGGTGGGGCTCGCTGGTGACGACCACGACGTCGCCGTCGTACCCCTCGCTGCGTAGCGCCTCCGCGGCGCGAGCTGTCGTCAGGCCGCCACCGACCAGAACGAACGGGTTCATCGGACGCCTCCTGGATTGGGTAGGCGCCCAGTCTTGCACCGGAGAGCGGGGCGGGCACCAGTTCTCGGGCGCGCTGATGGCCGCCGCGAGGGTTCACTCGTGGCGGTGGTCGGTTCAGCGGGTATGTGCCCAGGCGAGATCGGGTCGGGACCGTCGTGGGGACCTGGGCCGGGCCGCGCCGCGCCGACCGGGCGGGCGGTAGGCGATCGCGCCACGGGGACGCCGAGCGGCGCAGCCGATCGAGTAGCGGCTACGTGGGATACGTCCCTTGCCCGGGCCGTTCATGCCGACGGCCGGGGTCCATGCCGGTGCCGGTCGCTCGGCACCGTCCTTGGCCTCGTCTCGCGCAGGGGCCGGCGGCCGGGACACGACCGGCGAGGTGCGCGTGTGCGTGTGCCCTGTGGGCTGGACCGGTTGCGGCGGCCGGGGCGCACTCGACGTGTCATCGTGCCCTGTTGACGTGACCGGTTCCGGCGGCACGGGCACCACGGAGACGGACGTGTGCCCCGTGGGTGTGGTGGTCTCCACGGCGTGCCGGCCGTCGATCTCGGTGACCTTCTGCCGCCACCCCGGTGCCTGCTTCGCGTGATTGCACCGCACACAGAGGCCCTGCCCGTTGTCGAGGCTGGTCTCCCCGCCCTCGGCATGCGGAACCACATGGTCGATGTGCCGCACCGGGGCGTCGCACCACGACGTGGCACAGATCCCCTGCCCACGCGCCCGCAACAACGCGGCCAGACCCGGCGGGTGGAACCGTGACGTCGACGTCGTCGCCAGCAACCGACCCCTGGGATCCACATAGATCGCACGGAGCCACGCCGCGTCGGTGTCGATCCCGTGCGCGGCAAGGCTGTGTGCCACCGGTCCCGGGACGGTACCCACACCCGCCGGGGCACCCTCCACAACAACCCCCGGCTGGTCGCCACCGGCGAGCAGCGTCTGGTCGGAGACCAGCAGGTTGATCGTGACCGGCACGTCATCGGCCTTACCGGGCTCACGGCTGGTGACCCGCTCGATCAGGGTGTCCGCCATGATCTGCCCGGCCCCACGCCCGTCACCGGTGGCCTTGGCCGCCTCCGCGTGCGCCTTCAGCTGCGCATACGCCTGCACCCCCTGCTGCATCGGCACCAGCGCGGTCAGATACACCATCAGATCCGGGGCCGGACGCACCGAAACACACCGCTCCGCCACGGCCTTCGCGTTCCGCTTCACACACGCTTGCACGTCCAGCCGCCCGGCAAGCTCCTTGACCCGGGCGACCAACCGCCGGGTACCCGTCCGGGCCAGCGCCGTCAGCGCCGCGGGCCCGCAGATCTCCTCATCGATCCGGGCGCGATCCTCCGCCGAGAGATGAGACGTCTCCCGCACCAACAACGTCGCCCGCCACGACGAGAGCACCCCGGTGCGCAGGGCGTCGAACGTGAACGGCATACCGGTCACCCACACCCGGGCCGTGCCCAGGAACGACGCACCCGCGTGCGGACTGGACTGCAGCGCCGCACCCACCTGGTTCGGCACACCACGACCACGCCGCTCGGCACGGATGCCCTGCTTGGCCTCGTCGGCCTTGGTGGCCTCCTCCAACGCGACAGCCAACCGCGCCTGGGTCGCGGTCACGGTGTTCTTCATGGCCTCGAGCTCGCCGAGCAGATCCACCCACTCCGCCTGCGCCTGCTTTGACACGGACGAAGCCGTGTCGGTGGCGCGCGGCAAGATCATGTCCGCCAACAGCTCACGCACCACCCGGACCTGTGCCGCATCGGTGACGGGGCCATTCGCCCTGAACGGTGTCGACGGCGGTCGGCCGTCGGCCGTTCGAGGTCGGGTGTCTCCGGCTCGCGTCATGTCATCAAGATATAGCACACCCGTTCTATTCGCTCGATGAATGTCCCCTCATCTGCCGAGAGCAGAACGCGCTGCGCACCGCCCGCGGGTGGTGATCCGGGTCAGGGGTGAGTGGCGGATGAGTGCGAGGCGGTCAGGGCGGCCAAGTAGTCGTCCAGGAGCTCGACCTGCCGCTGAGGTGTGAACGTTGCGGGGTCGAGCAGGGCTTGGACCGCCAGGCCGAGGGCGAAGGACTGGGAACCGGTCGCGATGGGTACCGGGTCGCCCGCGGGAAGCTCGCCGAGCTCCTGGGCTGCGGCAACTCGCTCGCGCAGCTCGTCACGGCTCTGGGCGTACTTGCGGGCGTAGTCGGCACGCAGGTCGCCGTCGGAGAGCGCGGCGTCCCAGGAGGAGACCCAGATCCGGTTGCTTTCCGTGGCCTCCGGCGTCAGCGGCAGGATGTCCATCAGTGCGTGCCTCAGGGCGATCAGACCCTTGCCAGCGGGGCGACGCGGTCGCGCGATGGTCCGCTGCTCGAGCAGATCGAGGGCGTATGCGACGAGGGCGCGCTTGGTGGGGAAGTAGTGCGTGAGCAGCCCGGTGGTCGCGCCGAGCTCGGCCGCCACGGCGCGCAGAGTGAGGCCGGCAAAGCCGCGCGTGGCCATCACCTGCCAGACCGCTTCGGAGACCTCGCGGCGACGGGCCTCGTGATCTCCCTTGGGACGTGGCATGCTGCCACGGTACATTGCCGTAACAACTGTTATGTGAATGGAGGGCTCCTATGTTCTCGCTGGCACTGCGCGACGGCGTTCACCTCGGCTCGCTGGAGGTCTGGCACGCCGAAGAGTTCGCGGCCCATCTGGATCGGGCTCGCGAGCACATCCGGCCGTGGGTCGGGGCAGGGTTCGTCACTGAAGATCTGAGCGGGGCGCAGAGCACGCTCAAGCGGTATGCGGAACGCCAGGCTGAGGACGGCGGTCGCCTGTACGGCATCTGGCGGGACGGGGTGCTGGTCGGCGGCGTGATGTTCACCGACTTCCAGGCCGGTTTCGGCTCGTGTGAGATCGGATGCTGGCTGGAGCCGTCCGCCGAGGGCCACGGTCTGGTCACTCAGGCGTGCGGCGTGTTGCTGGACTGGGCATTCACAGCCCGGGGCCTGCACCGAGCCGAGTGGCACTGCCGGGCCGACAACGACCGCAGCTCGGCGGTGGCCAAGCGGCTCGGCATGACGTTGGAGGGTGTGCGGCGCGAGGCATGGCCGTACGGGGGTACACGCCACGACAAGGAGCTCTGGGCGGTCCTTGCTCCCGAGTGGCAAGCCCAGGGGCGGTAACGTGAAAAGGCCCTCCGACTCAGCATTTCTGCTGGTCAGAGGGCCTTTTCACATGGTCGGGGTGACAGGATTTGAACCTGCGACCTCTTCGTCCCGAACGAAGCGCGCTACCAAGCTGCGCCACACCCCGATGGAGTCCACCGCACATCAGGCACGAAGCCCTTCCGCGGAAGCCTGCTCAGAATAGCCGACGCATGGCCCGGAACGGAAACCGAATCCGGAGTGGGTCCGGTCACTCCCGTTCCGGGCCGCGGCGAGGGCGCTACGCCAGCTCGACGACGAGCTCCACCTCGACCGGCGAGTCCAGCGGAAGAACCGCCACGCCGACGGCCGAGCGAGCGTGCAGGCCGGCGTCGCCGAAGATCTCGCCGAGCACGGTGGAGGCGCCGTTGATGACGCCGGGCTGGCCGGTGAAGGCCGGGTCGCTCGCGACGAAGCCGACCACCTTCACGATGCGGGAGATCGAGTCGAGCGAGCCGGTGATCGATCGAACGGCGGCCAGCGCGTTGAGGGCGCACGTGCGGGCGTAGCCCGCGGCGTCGTCGGGGGAGACCAGGCCTTCGCCCTCGCCGACCTTGCCGGTGGCAGGCAGGCTGCCCTCCGTGAAGGGCAGCTGGCCGGACGTGTAGACGTAGCGGCCGGTCTGCACGGCCGGAACGTACGCCGCGACCGGGGCCGCCACCTCGGGAAGCTTGATGCCCAGCTCGGCGAGGCGCTGCTCGTGGCTCATGCGTCACCGCCGTTGGGGCGCTTCAGGTAGGCGACCAGCCCGGTGCCGTCGGGTCCGGGGACCACCTGCACGAGCTCCCAGCCGTCCGAGCCCCACTGATCGAGGATCGCCTTGGTGTTGTGAATGAGGAGGGGGATCGTCGCGTACTCCCACTTCGTTGCCATGGCGTCGATGTTAGCCCGCGACCGGCGACGGCGATTCCGCACGAGACCTGCACACGGGCGGAGTCGCTTTCGGCGCGCCGTGTCGGGGACAGCCCGTAACCTGGGCCCATGGCCATGGCGAACCCTCGCGAGCCGCGCCGGATCACTCGGACCATACCCGCGGCGCAGCTCATCGGACTCCTTCTCGCATTCGTGCTCACCGCAGGCGCCGGGGGCGTGATCGCGGCAGGACTGGTGATCCCGCTGGCGTCAGGCATGGACACCGCGGTGGACACCGGTGTCGAGGTCTTCGAAGAGGTGCCCGCTGAGCTGGTTCCGGGACCGCTGTCGGAGCAGTCGGTGATCTACGCGAGCGACGGCAAGACCAAGCTCGCCACGTTCTACGCGCAGAACCGCATCGTCGTGCCGCTCGACAAGGTGTCGGACAACATGAAGAACGCGGTCATCGCCATCGAGGACGAGCGTTTCTACACGCACGGTGGCGTGGACATCGAGGGCATCTCGCGTGCCGCGCTGCAGAACTTCGGCGGCGGCGACACGCAGGGTGCCTCGACGCTGACCCAGCAGTACGTGAAGAATGTCCTCATCGAGGAGGCCGACCGGGCGGGCGACACCTTCGGCGTGCTGGAGGCCCGCGAGGACTCGCTCACCCGAAAGCTCCGCGAGGCCAAGCTCGCCATCGCGATCGAGAAGGAGATGTCGAAGGACGACATCCTGCAGGGCTACCTCAACATCGCGCAGTTCGGCACGAGCGTGTACGGCGTGGAGACGGCTTCGCAGCACTACTTCAACAAGTCCGCGAAGAACCTGTCGATCGTGGAGGCGGCGACGATCGCCGGCATCACCAAGGCACCGAGCCAGTTCGACCCGGTGGCCAACCCCGAGGACGCCGTGGCCCGGCGCAACCTGGTGATCGGCAAGATGTGGCAGCTCGGCTACATCTCGACCGCGGAGCGGGACGAGGCGATGGCGACGAAGCTGTCGAGCACCCTCGACGTCCAGCCGATCGAGGTCGGGTGTGACTCCGCCGGTGGCGCGGCCTTCTTCTGCGACTACGTCATCAAGGAGGTCATGCTCAGCCCCGAGTTCGGGGAGACCAGGGACGACCGGTACAACCTCCTGTACCGAGGCGGACTGCGGATCGTCACCACGCTGGACATGAAGATGCAGAAGGCCGCGGAGCAGACGGTCAGCGAGGCGGTCCCGGCGGACAACGGCTACGGTCTCGAGTCCGCCATCACCTCGGTCGAGCCGGGGACCGGGCGGATCAAGGCGATGGCGCAGAACATCCCCTACGACGCGCGTGCCGAACCTGCGGGGGGCACGACGGCGCAGAACTACTCGGCCGACTACATGCACGGGAACTCGAGAGGGTTCCAGGTGGGCTCCAACTTCAAGCCGTTCGTGCTCGCCGAGTGGCTGCGCAGCGGGCACAAGCTCCAGGACCGGGTCAGCGCCAGCTCTTACTCCGCCTACGAGACGGAGTTCAGGGCCGACGGCTGCGTCCACGCCTTCACCCACCAGCCGTGGCCCGTGTCGAACGTCGACGGGGCCGGCAGCGGGATGATGAGCGTGCTCCAGGGCACCTTCCAGTCACTGAACACGGTCTACGCCCGCATGTCGCAGCAGCTCGACCTCTGTGACGTGCAGAAGACGGCATGGGACGTCGGCTACCGGCCGATGACGTCTGGTCTGACGCGCGACGGTGCACCGACGTTCCGCACGATCGACAACCCGCAGCAGGCTGACATCGACGTGCTCGCGTCGATGACGCTCGGGACGCAGGCCTCGACGCCGATCAACATGGCATCGGCGTACGCGACGTTCGCCTCGGGCGGCACGTACTGCGATCCGGTGGCGATCCTCGAGGTCAAGGACCACAACGGCAAGAAGATAAAGGTGCCGTCCGCCGACTGCCGGCAGACGCTCGAGCCCGAGGTCGCCAACACCGTTGCCTACGCGATGACGAAGGTCTTCCAGACCAGCCCGTGGGGCACCGCGTGGGCGCTCAGCCCGGGGCTCGAGGACGGTCGCCCGGTGGCGGGCAAGACCGGTACGACGAACGGGGCGATGCAGAGCTGGTTCACCGGTTACACGCCCAACCTCTCCACCTCGGTCTGGGTCGGCGAGGCCAGCGGCAACGTCGAGCACATGAGCGTGGACCTGCCGGCGGCGCGCTGGTACAACGAGTCGGCCAAGGTCGGCCCGCTGTACGGCGGCACCATCGCCGCGCCGACGTGGCGTCGCTACATGGACCAGGCGGTCGCCGATCTGCCGGTCAAGAGCTTCCCGGCTGCCGACCCCAAGCTCGTCGGCAAGGAGCCGGTCGCGCCGAAGCCGGACAAGGACGACGACGGTGGCGACTCAGGCGAGGGCGGTGGCGACTCGGGTGACGGCGGTGACTCCGGCGACACGGGCGGTGACACCGGCGGCGGTGACAACCGTGGCGGCGGCGACATCACGATCGGCGGCGGCAACGGCGGGAACGACTGATCCGGATGGGCACCCTGGGTAATGTCGGCAAGGCGCTCGGAATCGCCGGGGGCCTCGCCGTCGCCGGGCTCGCCTACGCGCACCTGGAGACCAAGCTCTTCCACGTGCGTCGGGTGACCGTGCCGTTGCTGCCACCGGGACAGCGGCCGATCCGGATCCTCCACATCGCCGACCTGCACCTCACCCCGAGCCAGCGCACCAAGCAGGCTTGGGTGCGGTCGCTGGCTGCGCTCGAGCCCGACCTGGTGATCAACACGGGGGACAACTTCGGGCACCTTAAGGCGCTCGCCCCGTTGCTCGACGTCCTGGGTCAGCTGATGGACGTGCCCGGCGCGTTCGTCATGGGCTCGAACGACTACCACGCGCCGTCGTTCAAGAACCCGGCCCGGTACCTGCTTCCGGACGCTCGCGTGGAGCGGGAGGACAAGGTGCCGCTGCCCACGGAGTCGCTCGCCAAGGCGTTCACCGACGCCGGGTGGGTGGACCTCGACAACCGCAGGGGCCTCGTGGAGCTCCGCGATGGCCGCACGGTCGGGCTGGTCGGGATGGACGACCCGCATCTCGACCTCGACGTCATGCCCGAGCCGGGTCGCGTGCCCGGTGAGGAGGACGCGGTCCTGCGCCTCGGCGTCGTGCACGCTCCGTACAAGCGGGTGCTGAACCAGCTCAAGGACGACGGCGTCGACGCGATCATCGCCGGCCACACGCACGGCGGGCAGCTCTGCCTGCCGTTTTACGGGGCGCTCGTGACGAACTCTGACCTGGACCGGGGTCGCGCGTCCGGCCTGCACGGCTGGCCCGGGCCTCGGCCCGACCGCGAGGGCGGCGAGAACTCGACCTGGCTGCACGTCTCCGCGGGCGCCGGGACCTCGCCCTACGCGCAGGTCCGGTTCGCGTGCCGTCCGGAGGCGACGCTGATGACGCTGACGGCGCGGTCGGTCTAGCCAGGCTGGCCCGCCGCATGCGCGTGATCGGTAGACAAGTCAGGTGGTCGGTACCCCGGGGTACCGACCACCTGACCTATCTACCGATCATCGGGTCTCGACAGTCAGCGAGCCCGGCGCTCCAGCCTGTCCAGGTCCAGCAGCACCACGGCCCGGCCCTCGCGGCGGACCCAGCCGCGGGTCGCGAAGTCGGCCAGGGCCTTGTTCACGGTCTCGCGCGAGGCGCCGACGAGCTGTGCCAGCTCCTCCTGCGTGAGGTCGTGCGCCACGCGGATGCCGTCGTCGTTGGGCTCGCCGAAGCGGGTCGACAGGTCCAGCAGAGCCTTGGCCACGCGGCCCGGGACGTCGGAGAACACGAGGTCCGCGAGCGTCTCGTTGGTGCGGCGGAGGCGGCGCGCGAGCGCGCCGAGCAGCTGGGTGGCGACGCCGGGGTGGTCGGCGATCCACTTCACGAGCGAGTCGTGGCGCAGCTCGTAGACCACGGAGTCCGACACGGACGAGGCCGACGCCGTGCGGGGACCCGGGTCGAACAGGGACAGCTCACCGAACATCTCGCCCGGACCCAGGATCGACAGCAGGTTCTCGCGGCCATCGCTCGACCGGCGACCCAGCTTGATCTTGCCCTGTGCGATGACATAGAGCCGGTCGCCCGGTTCGCCCTCGCGGAAGAGCACGTCACCCCGGACCAGCTCCACGGGCACCATGGACTCGAAGAGCGCGCGTGTCTCCTCGCCTTCCATGTCCGCGAAGAGGGGGGCAGAGAGTACGACTTCGTCGTCCACCAGCGGTGTCCTCACGTGTCGGGGACTTTCGTCCATCAGTCTTTTCCACCTCTCAGTCTGCCTCAATGTCACGAGATTGCCGGGTCATCGGTGTCTCTCGTGGCGTCCGCGTGGCGTGCAGCCCGACGTTTTCGTCCGCTTCATGCAGGATGCCAGTCCTTGCCCGGTGCGTAGTAGGACGCCCGTCCATGAATCCTAGGGGTGTCACCTGGGACCTTGGAACGGGCGTCCTGGGAACTTGTCAGGGAACCTCGCGCTGCTCCGGCCCCACGTACTCGCACACCGGCCGGATCAGGGAGTTGGCGGCGCGCTGTTCCATGACGTGCGCGGTCCAGCCCGTGATGCGGGACGCCACGAACAGCGGCGTGAAGATGTTCGTGTCGAACCCGATCAGGTGGTAGGCCGGGCCCGCCGGGTAGTCGAGGTTCGGCTTGATGTTCTTGGCCGCGCCCATGGCGTTCTCGAGGGTGTCGTACAGGTCGAGCACCTCGGTCTGCCCGTAGTGCTGGGCGAGGTCGCCCAGCACGGCCCGCATGGTCGGCACGCGGGAGTCGCCGTGCTTGTAGACCCGGTGGCCGAACCCCATGATCTTCTTCTTGTGCGCCAGCGCGTCGTCCAGCCACGCCTGGGCCTTGTCGGCCGTGCCGATCTCCTCGAAGGTGGCCTGCACTGCCTCGTTCGCGCCGCCGTGCAGCGGGCCCTTGAGGGCGCCGATGGCGCCCGTGACTGCCGAGTGCAGGTCGGCGAGCGTCGAGGTGATGACGCGCGCGGTGAACGTGGACGCGTTGAACGAGTGCTCCGCGTACAGGACCATCGAGGCCTCGAAGGCCTGCACGACGGCGGGCTCCGCCTCCTCGCCGAACGTCATCCACAGGAAGTTCGCGGAGTAGCCGAGGTCCTCGCGCGGGTGCACGAGCTCCTGGCCGCGACGGCGGCGCTGGTCCAGCGCGACGACCGAGGGCAGGACCGCCCACAGCCGCAGCGCCTTTGCGAGCTCCGCCTCGACCGAGGAGTCCTCCGCCTGCGGGTCGTGTGCGCCAAGGATCGAGACCGCGGTGCGGCACACGTCCATGGGGTGGCAGTCGGTGGGCAGCTCGAGGATCGCGTCGCGGATGTTGTCGGGCAGCTCGCGATGCACGCGCTCGGTCGCCGTCTGCGCCGACAGCTGCGCCGGCGTCGGCAGGTCGCCGTGCCACAGCAGGTAGGCGACCTCCTCGAACGTCTTCTTGGCGGCCAGCTCCTGCACCGGATAGCCCCGGTACAGCAGCGAGTTGGTCTCCGGGTTGACCTTCGAGATCGCCGACGTGTCGGCGACGACGCCGGCCAGACCCTTGCGGATCTCCGTGGTCTCGGTCATGCGCACTCCTTCGTGTCCTGGCATTACGAGGTCAGGGCTTGTAGGTGAAGACGTCTCTGTCGAAGTGGTTGTAGGCCGCGTAGTCGGTGAGCTCGTAGAGCCGTGCGCGGGTCTGCATCTGGGGCACCAGGGCGTCCTGGGTGCCCGACGCCGAGATCTCGTCCAGCGCCCGTTCCGCGGCACCCATCGCTATGCGCAGCAGGGTGACGGGGTAGATCACGAGCTGCGCCCCGGCGTCGTGCAGCTGCTTGGCGGTGAAGAGCTCGGACTTGCCGAACTCCGTCATGTTGGCGAGCACGGGGACGTCCAGGGCCGAGGCGACGGCCTCGAACTCCGCGAGGTCCTTCATCGCCTCGGGGAAGATCGCGTCCGCCCCGGCACCGGCCAGGGCCTTGGCGCGGTCGACAGCGAGCCGTAGGCCGCGCTCGCCCGGTTCCGTGCCGCGCACGTCGGTGCGCGCCATGATGAGGAAGTCGGGGTCGCGGCGGCCGTCGACGGCGGCCCGGATGCGCCGGACGGCGTCGCCGAGCCCGACGACCTCCTTGCCGTCCAGGTGGCCGCAGCGCTTGGGGTTGACCTGGTCCTCGATGTGGATGCCGGCCACGCCGGCGTCCTCCATGGTCTGGACCGTGCGGGCCACGTTCATGGGCTCGCCGAACCCGGTGTCGGCGTCGGCCAGGACCGGCAGGTCGGTGACGCGGGCGATCTGCCCGGCCCGGCCGGCCACCTCGGTGAGGGTGGTCAGGCCGATGTCGGGCAGGCCGAGGTCCGCGGAGAGCACGGCGCCGGAGACGTAGACGCCGTCGAATCCCTTGTCCTGGATCAGCTTGGCGCTCAGCGGGTTGAACGCCCCCGGGAGCCGCAGGATGTCCGGACCGGCGAGGGCCTCGCGGAACGCGCGGCGCTTGGCCGCGGCGGTGAGGTGGGAGTAGAGCATCAGGCCTCCCAGGTCTCGACCGGCTCGGCCACCGAGGTGCGCCCCAGCTCGAAGAGGCCCGTCGGGGCCTTGACGGTCTCCAGCACTCCGGGAGCCGCGATGATCGTGAGCTCGCGGACCTCGGCGGGCGTGAGCTCGGGCAGACGCTCGGCGAGGCCGAGGAAGCGCTCGATCTCGGCGTCCTGCAGGACGCCCGCGGCCAGGGTGCGGAACTTCTCGACGTAGTTCGCGCGGGCGAACGGGCGGGCGCCCAGGGGGTGGGCGTCGGCGACGGCGATCTCCCGGGTCACCGTCCGGCCGTCCGTGAGAGTGATCTCGACGCGGCCGCCGAACGCCTTCTCAGCAGGGTCGGTCGAGTGGTAGCGGCGGGTCCACTCCGGGTCCTCGGCGGTGGTGACCTTGCGCCACAGCGCCACGGTATCGGGACGCTGCGCGCGCTCGGGGGCGTAGGAGTCCACGTGGTGCCAGCCGCCGTCCTGCAGCGCGACCGTGAAGATGTAGGGGACCGAGTGGTCGAGCGTCTCGCGCGACGCCGTCGGGTCGTACTTCTGCGGGTCGTTCGCGCCCGAGCCGATCACGTAGTGCGTGTGGTGGCTGGTGTGCAGCACGATCGCGGCGATGTTCGCCGGGTCCCGTAGCTCCGGGCGCTCGTTGCCCAGCGCGCGCGCCATGTCGATGATCGCCTGCGCCTGGTACTCCGCGGAGTGCTCCTTGGTGTACGTGTCGAGGATGCCGGTCCGGGCCTCGCCGGGCTCGGGCAGCACGACGTCGTAGGCGGCGCCGGGCCCGTCCAAGAGCCAGGCGACCACGCCGTCCTCGCCCTCGTAGATCGGCTCGGGGGAGGTCTGGCCGCGCATCGCGCGGTCCACGGCCTCGATCGCGAGCTTGCCCGCGAAGGCCGGGGCGTGTGCCTTCCACGTCGAGATCTGGCCCTTGCGGCTCTGCCGCGTCGCCGTGGTGGTGTGCAGGGCCTGGCCGATCGCCTGGAACACCGTCTCGGTGTCCAGGCCCAGCAGCGTGCCGATGCCGGCCGCCGCCGACGGGCCGAGGTGGGCCACGTGGTCGATCTTGTGCTTGTGCAGGCTGATCGTGCGGACCAGGTCCACCTGGATCTCGTAGCCGGTGACGATGCCCCGCACCAGGTCCCGGCCGGCGCGGCCGGCGTGCTGGGCCACCGCGAGGATCGGCGGGATGTTGTCGCCCGGGTGGGAGTACTCGGCCGCGAGGAACGTGTCGTGGAAGTCGAGCTCCCGCACGGCGACGCCGTTGGCCCACGCTGCCCACTCGGGGCTGCTCGTCGCCTCCGGAGCCAGGCCGAAGACCGTGGCGCCGGGCGTGTACGGGTGCGCCTGAGCCTGCGACCGGGCGGCGACGGCAGGCCCGCGCGTGAGGCTGGCAGCCGCGACGGAGGCGTTGTCGATCACGCGGTTGATCACCATGTCGGTGACCTCGGCGGTGGGCTCGACGGCGTCCGTGGCGAGCTCCGCGAGCTTCCAGGCGAGCTGGTCGGTGCGCTTCAGCGGCTCGGCGGACGGGTAGACGCGGAGGTGGTGCGTGTACGGCATGGTGACTCTTCCTCGATTCACGTGGACCGTCGTGTGGTCCGGGGTGCTGCCCGGACCGTGGGGTGGGGCATCGGGTGTGCCCGCACGGCTCGTGGACGGCATGTGCGCCCTCGACCTTCTCATACTCCGCGTCCTAGGTACACGAGCTCAACCCGAAGGCGGAAGACCGACGCCGGGGGAGCGGATCTCCCGCTCAGCCGCGTGCCCCCTGAGCGTCCTCCAGGTCCGTGAGCTCGTCCAGCAGGTCCTCGATGATCGAGTCCTCGTCGTCGAAGGTAAGCCACCAGTCGCAGAAGGCGCGGCCGTGCTCCAGCAGTACCGCGTCGTAGAGGGCAGCAGGATCCTCGACCGGCGTCAGCCCGAAGGTGCGCTCGAGCCAGCTGATGTAGGCGTCCCGGGCGGGGACGTCGTCCGCGTCATCAGCGTCGTCGACGGCGAGCAGCCGGAAGAACTCACGCATGTTGCCTGCGGCGATGTACAGGTCGCCCTCGTCGCCGCAGAAGATCACCGGCACTGTGGCGAGGTCTGCCCGGTCTTCGCGCCTCCACAGTGCATAGAAGGAGCCGGAGTGGTTGGCCTGGGCGAACGGGATGAGCCCGTCGCGCATCTCGGTAGGTGCGTCGGAGCCGAGGGAGGAGACGTCGCCGTACTCGAACAGCTCGAAACCGTCGGAGAAGGCCTCGGGGTAGACGTTCTCCTCGAACTCCTTGAGGCGGTTGAGCTCTGGTATGGGGGAGTAGGTGCTGCTGCTCACGAGGACTCCGTGGGTATGAGGCGGGCAGGTGCAAGGCCGTCAACATATCGACCGGGTCTGACAGTGGTTTCCGGCCCAACGGCTGAATGTCAGTGGGGATGGCTAGTGTGGCGACGTGACCGTCAGTGAGCGCGAGCCCGAGCGTCAATCAGAGAATGTCTCCAAGAGCGCGCCGGAGAGCCGGCTGGCGCTCGTGCGCCGGGCGCGGCGGATCAACCGCGAGCTGGCGGTGACCTATCCGGACGCCCGGGCCGAGCTGGACTTCACGACGCCGCTGGAGCTGCTGATCGCGACGGTGCTCAGCGCGCAGACCACCGACGTCCGCGTCAACCAGACCACGCCGGAGCTGTTCGTGATGTACCCGGACGCCCAGGCGTACGCGGAGGCGGACCCGGAGGAGCTCGAGGAGATCCTGCGGCCGCTCGGCTTCTTCCGCGCCAAGGCGCGGGCCGTGATCGGCCTGGGCAAGGCGCTGGTCGACCGGTACGACGGCGAGGTCCCGGGGCTGCTGAAGGACCTGGTCACCCTGCCCGGCGTCGGGCGCAAGACGGCGAACGTGGTGCTCGGCAACGCGTTCGGTGTCCCGGGAATCACTGTGGACACCCACTTCGGGCGGCTGGCGCGCCGGCTGGGCCTCACCACCGACGAGGACCCGGTGAAGGTCGAGGCCGAGGTGGGCGAGCTCTTTCCGAAGAAGGAGTGGACCATGCTCAGCCACCACCTCGTGTGGCACGGGCGGCGGGTGTGCCTCGCGCGTACCCCGGCGTGCGGGGCGTGCAGCATCTCGCACCTGTGCCCGTCGTACGGGGCGGGCGAGACGGACCCCGACAAGGCGGCGAAGCTGGTGCGCCCGGCGCCGGAGCGTTCGGCGCTGGCGGGACTGCCCCTCATCGCGCCGAAGTAGCTCTACTTCGGTGGAGGGCTCACCCGGGAGAGCCAGCTGAGCAGGATCTGGCTCACCTCGTCCGGGGCTTCCTCCGGGAGGAAGTGTCCGGCGCCCGGGATCAGCTCGTAGCGCAGGTCGGGAGCGAGAGCCATGGCGTCGAGATCGGCGCGCTCGGGCCGCACGATCCCGTCCTTGCCGCCCTGGACCTGCAGCGCGGGGATGCCGAGCGGAGCGCGTAGCGCGACGCCGAATCGCCGCCCGTCCATCCGGGGTGTCGACCTCACGGCCCAGCGCAGCGCCTCGGCGGCGGAGTGCGCGGCGAACGGGATCCGCATGACCTTCTTGTAGAGCTCCACCACGTCGTCGGGCAGCGGGGCGGCAGCGCCCAGCGTGAGGATGCGCTCCACGAGGTCACCCTGGGCCAGTGCGCGCTCCGGCAGCGTCGGGACCTGCAGGTACGCGAGCTCGCGCAGCGCGGCCGTCGTGAGCGCGGCTCGACCGCTCAGGCGCATCCTGGCCGGGTGCGGGCTGGCGAGGGCGGCGACGGCCGCCGTCGTGCCGGGGTGGAGCGCAGCCACCGCCCAGGCGAGCGTGCCGCCCGTGCCGTGCCCCACGACCACCGCGCGTTCGCGCCCCAGGGAGCGCACGACACCCGCGACGTCGGCCGCGCGCGTAGGCACCGCGTAGCCCGACGGCGGCTTGTCCGACCCGCCCGCACCGCGCACGTCCATCGCGGCGACGCGGTAGCCGGCGTCAGCGAGGGCGGGGATCTGCGCACGCCAGGCCCACCAGAACTGGGGGTAGCCGTGCAGCAGGAGCACCAGGGGAGCGGAGCGGGTCTCGGGGCCGGCGACCGCAACGTGGAAGCGTGAACCACCCGACGAGACGAGCTCGTGTTGCCACGGCCCTTCGACGAGTGCGCACGTGAAATCGCTGGTGGCTGCCGTGCGGACGGCCGGTCTGGCCGAAAGTGCGGTCACAGGTACGAACCTACGCGCTCGGTGCCTTGTCTGCGCGGCGCTCGGTGCCTGTCTACGCGACGCTCAGTGCCTGTCTACGCGACGCTCAGTGGCCCGTCTGCGCCACTCGCTTCCCGGTGGGGCCCCCGCTGGAGTCGTCAGTGGGCTTCGCGTCCGACGCCTCAGCGCCGTTCGCCGCGCCCGGGGCCACGACGTCGCTCGTCGTGCTGCCGGTCGGCGAAGAGCCGACCGGTGAGCCGACGGGCGCCACCGCAGGCGTGTCCTCGACCGGACGCTCCTTGGGCGGGTCGAACCGGTAGCCGACGTTGCGCACCGTACCGATGAGCTGCTCGTGCTCGGGACCGAGCTTGGCGCGCAACCGCCGCACGTGGACGTCGACGGTGCGCGTGCCCCCGTAGTAGTCGTAGCCCCAGACCTCCTGCAGCAGCTGGGCGCGCGTGAACACGCGGCCCGGGTGCTGCACCAGGTACTTGAGGAGCTCGAACTCCTTGTAGGTGAGGTCGATGGGGCGGCCGCGGAGCCGGGCGGTGTACCCGCCGGCGTCGATCGCGAGCTCACCCGCGGAGATCTCCTGCTGCGACTCCTCGGCGGGGCCGCGCGCCGAGCGCTCGACCACGAGACGGAGGCGGGCCTCGACCTCGGCGGGCGAGGCGGACTCCAGCAGCAGGTCATCGGCCCCCCACTCGTGGGTCACGACCGTGAGGCCGCCCTCGGTGAGGATCAGCACGAGCGGCACCGTGAGGCCCGTGGCGTGCAGCAGCCGGCAGGTGGTGCGGGCCGCGACGAGATCGCGGCGGGCGTCCAGCAGGACGACGTCCGCATCCGGGGCATCAACAAGCGCCGAGGGCTCCATCGGGAGCACCCGCACCCGATGGGACAGCAGTCCCAGTGCGGGCAGCACCTCGGCCGACCCGCCGGTGGCGGGTGTGAGGATCAACAGCTCTGCCATTGACGCACCTCCTCTCGGAACCGGCGTCTCGCTACCGTCCCTGGCTCGGGTCTCGCTGAAGCGAGACGTCCCGTCGCGTCCAACTGGCTTTGCGGAAGTCTGCCCTGTTGCTTGTTGCGTGCATGTTACACGCCCTTTTCCTGAGCACCACCATGCTGGTCAGGACCCGTGACGTTCGCATGACGCGAGTGTTGCTCGTCTCGCTCGGACGCGGGATTCAGGGCGTGCAGGGCTCCGATTGAGGGAACACGGACTCTCTCTGGAAAACTCTGAGTCGTGTCCGTCTCCAGCCGCGCCGTGACGACCGCTGCGCTCGCAGCCCTCGTCGCCGCAGCGTCATACGTCCAGCCTCGGCCCCTGCCCGTCGTGGCGGCGGTCGTGGTCCTGGTGGTTCTCGTCGCGCTGGGCTGGCCGTCGATGCTGCGGCTGCCCGCGCCGGGAAGCACGCGCGTGGTCGTGGCGCTCTGCGGGATCGGCGGTGCGGCGGCTACCTATCTGACCGAGGGTGAACCCGTGCTGCGCCACCTGCCGATGGTGCTGGCGGGCGCCGTGGTGCTCGCGTTCATCGCGCAGATGCTGCGCCGCGACGGGCGGCCCCAGCTCACCGAGTCCGTGTCGGGCACAGTGGCCGGCGTCGTCGCGGCGATCGCGGCCTCCGGCTGGATCGCTGCCGCCCGGTCCGACGCCGGCGCCGCGCTCGTCGTGACGAGCGCCGTCGCGCTGGCGGTCGCCGCGGCCGTGTCCGCGCTGCCGGTGCGCGGCTGGGTGGCGCTGGGGATCTCCGCGATCGCCGCCGTGGTGGTGGGCGGCGCGGCCGGGACGCTGCTGCCGAACATCGACACCGTGAGCGGTCTCTGGTGCGGTCTCGTCGCGGGTCTCGTCGTGGGCGCGCTGCACCTGCTGCTGGAACGGCTGCCCGCCCGCCGTGCGCGCCTGGCCGGGCTCGCGGCGAGCGCGCTGCCCGTCGCGGTGTGCGGCATCTTCGTGTTCGTCGTGGGCCGGATGGTCATTCTCTGAGATACCGCAGGTGAGGACTTGTCTGGACGAGCAAGTCACGGCATCGTGGGCTGAATGTTGGGACAGGTGATAGCGCTGGTGGTGCTCGTGCTGGGTACTGCCGCACTCGGAGTGTGGTGGTCGGCACGTCAAGGTGCTGTGCGCGCACCCCGGGAAACGCCCGTCGGAATCGACTGGGCGTCGTCCGGGATCGCACTCGCGGACCGAGTGACATTCGTGCAGTTCTCGGCCGAGGTGTGTGCCGCTTGCCGGTCCACGTCACGTGTTCTCGGGGGGCTTACCGGGTCGAGCTCCGGCGTCGGGCACCGAGAGGTGCTCGTGGACGACCACCTCGACCTCGTCCGCACGCTCGGCGTGCTCCGGACGCCCACGGTGCTCGTGGTCGACGGCGGTGGGCGCGAGGTGGCTCGCATGAGCGGCGTGGTGTCCGACACCCAGGCACGACAGGCGCTGAGCCGGGTTTCGACCGCGGGGGTCGAACTGGACGGGGAGAGGCAGTCATGAGTGTGAGCAAGGGGATCGACCCGCGCGGGCCGCGCGTTGGGGCGAGCATCACGGCGGTGCTGCTGGCAGCCGTGGTGCTGCTCGGCGCGAGCACCGCCGGGCTGTGGCTGCTGACGTTCATCATGCTGAGCTTCCTGCTCGGCACGGTGCGCGGCGCCGAGGGCTCGTGGCAGGGCATGGTGTTCAAGCGCTTCGTGCGGCCGCGGCTGAGCCCGCCCGCGGAGATGGAGGACCGGCGTCCGCCCCGCTTCGCGCAGGGCATCGGCCTCTTCGTCACCGGGGTGGGCGTGATCCTCGGCTTCTCCGGGGTGCTCCTGGCGGTGCCGATCGCGGCCGGGGTGGCGTTCATCGCCGCAGCGCTCAACGCCGTCATCGGACTGTGCCTCGGGTGCGAGCTCTACCTGCTGCTGCGCCGCACGGGCCTGGTCCGCGCCTGAACGCCACCAGGCGTACCGGTCAGTAGACCAGGGCCTGGGCGCCCTCCCGCAGGATCTCCTCCGTGAACAGCGCCGAGCCCGCGATGCGGATGCCGGGCAGCACGTCCGCCTCGGTGATGTCGCGGCGCGCGGCGCACTGGGTGCAGAGCGTGACGGTTCCAGCGGACAGGACTGCCTCGATCAGGTCGGGCAGGGGCGTCGCGTGCTCGAGCACCAGGTCGGCTGCCCGGCCGGGCAGCGCGAACCACGCGGACTCACCGGTGAGCCAGAGGCTCACCTCGGCCCCGGACGCCACAGCGGCGGCGGCGACGGTGAACGCCTGGTTGGTGGCCTCGGGCCGGTCCAGGCCTGCAGTGGTCTTGATCACGAGCTGGCGCATGCCGCTGACTCTAAGCCGTGGCCGGTTAGGATCGGCACCATGTCGATCCATGCCCTTGAGCTCATCTTCACCGGCCTCATCGTCGCGGTCGCCGTCGCGGTCGCCTGGTTCGCCGGCTACGTCGTCTACAAGCTGTACACCGGCCAGCGCTGATGACGTTCACGTTCCCTGACGGCCTCTCGCCCGAGGTCTATCCGCTGGCCTGGCTGGTGGGCCGGTGGCGCGGCGAGGGTGTGATCGACTACCCCGGTATCGGCAAGAAGACCTTCGTGCAGGACCTGGTCTTCGACCACGACGGCGGCCCGTACCTGCGGTTCGAGTCCACGCTGCGGGTGCTCGAGGGCGTCGTCCCGGACAAGCTGCCCGACGACGGCGCGTGGCCCGCCCCCGTCCCGGACCCGACCGAGGCCGAGGCCGAGGCCCTGGCCGCCGCCGAGGCGCCCGACGTAACCACGGCGGGCACCGTCTGGTCCACCGAGACCGGCTACTGGCGCGTGTCCACGGACCGCCCCGACGGGCTCGAGGACGACAAGCACACTCTCGAGGTGCTCGTGGCGGACGCCTCGGGGCGCATCGCGGTCTACATCGGCGCCGCGGGCAACGGGCGGATCGACCTGGCGTCGGACGCGATAGCGCGCACGTCGACGGCGTCCGAGGTGCGGGCGTCGAAGCGGCTGTACGGCCTGGTGCAGGGCCGCCTGCTGTGGGTGGAGGAGCTCGCCGCGTTCGGCGAGCCGCTGCGCTCGTACGCGTCGGCGGAGCTGGACCGGCAGTGAGAACGCGGGCGGGGAATGCCTCGCCCGCCCACAACGCTGCACCTGAGGTGAGCATGGATTACGAGAGCCCCCTGTTGCGCCGGCACGGCGCTGTTGCCGCCGCCGGCCCCGACGCCGGCGTCGCCTGGCACTACGGCGACCCGACCGCCGAGCAGCGCGCGCTGTCGCGCGGCGGGGCGGTGGTCGACCAGTCCCACCTCGGGATCGTCCGGGTCGCCGGACCCGACCGGCTGAGCTGGCTGCACTCGATCACCTCGCAGCAGCTCGAGGGCCTGGCGCCCCGGACCAGCACGGAGCTGCTCGTCCTGTCGCCGCAGGGCCACATCGAGCATGCGGCGGGCGTGGTGGACGACGGCGAGGCCACGTGGCTGATCACCGAGCGCGAGTCGGCCCCGGGCCTGGCCGGCTGGCTCGACCGCATGAAGTTCATGCTGCGCGTCGAGATCACGGACGCCACCGACCAGTGGGCGGCGATCGGCGAGCCCGTGGCCGCGGAGGGTGCTGAAGGCGAGCCGGTGACCTGGCACGACGCGTGGCCGAACGTGGTCGGGGGCGGCACACGCTACGGGCCGGCCGAGGCCGAGCACCCCGGCGCGCAGCGCCCCTGGCGGCTCGTGCTGGTGCCCCGCGCCGACCTGGAGGCCGAGGTCGCGGCCCGCGAGTCCGCCGGCTGGCCGCTCGCCGGCACCTGGGCCACGGAGGCCCTGCGGGTCGAGGCGTGGCGCCCGCGGTACGCGCGCGAGGTCGACGACCGCACCATCCCGCACGAGCTGGACTGGCTGCGCACCGCCGTCCACATCAACAAGGGCTGCTACCGGGGCCAGGAGACGGTCGCGCGTGTGCACAACCTCGGCCGCCCGCCCCGCCGGCTGGTCATGCTGCACCTCGACGGTTCGCAGCACCTTCTCCCGGAGGCGGGCGCGGAGGTGCGCCTTCCGGCGTCGGACGGCGGAGAGGGGAAGGTCGTCGGGACGCTCACCTCGATTGCGCGCCACCACGAGCTGGGGCCGATCGGCCTCGCCGTGCTGAAGCGCAACGTCCCGGAGGACACGGAGCTCATGGTGACCGGCGAGATCTCGGGCCAGGGTATCGAGGTGTCGGCGGCGCAGGAGATCGTGGTCCCGGGCGACGGCATGTCCGTCGACCGCCCGGAGGCGCACGGCCCGCTGACCCGCGGCCTCCGCGGCCCGGCCAGCCTGATCTGACCCAGCCGCCCCGTTGAGTGCGGGATCTTTGCCCTTCTGGCACACAGAAAGGGGCGAAGATCCCGCACTCAGCCGTTGGCGGGCGGATGCGAGGATGCCCTCGTGACCTCACTGCCCGGCCCCGCCGACGAGATGTGGCGCAAGGCCATGCGCACGCTCATGCTGCGCACCCGGCTGCGGCAGGGCTGGACACGCGCGCGGGCGAGCCTGATCCCGATCGCGCAGGCGTCGCTCGCTGCCGGGGCCGCTTACCTGGTCGCGCGCTACGTGCTGGGGCACGAGCAGCCCTTCTTCGCGCCGGTCGCGGCCTGGGTCCTGCTCGGCTTCACCGCGCAGCGGGACGTCCGCAGGGTGTCCGAGCTGGCAGTGGGTGTGGCCGTCGGCGTCGCCATGGGCGACCTGATAGTGCACCTGATCGGGTCGGGCTGGTGGCAGCTCAGCCTGGTGCTGTTCATCTCCGCGATCGCCGCCCGGTTCATCGACCGGGGCACCCTGCTGGTCACGCAGGCGGGCGTGCAGGCGATCATCGTGGTGGGCCTGCCCTCGGTCTCCGGCGGGCCGCTCGGCCGGTGGACCGACGCCCTGACCGGCGGCGCGATCGCCCTGCTCGTCGCGCTGCTCACGCCGGGCGACACCCGGCGCCGTCCGCGGGCGCTCGCCGAGCAGGCGGTGACCGAGCTCGCCGAGACCCTGGAGACGCTCGCCCGCGGCCTGCGCTCGCGCGACCTGGACGACGTCGGCGCCGCCCTCGTGCGCGGCCGTGCCTCGGAGCCGGTGCTCGCCGAGTGGCAGGAGGCCGCGCGCGACGCCCGCGAGCTGGCCCGGATCTCCGTGGGGCGGATACATCGCGGTGAGCTCGCCCGGCTGGAGGGGCAGGCGGTGCTCGTCGACCGGACCATGCGGTCGGTGCGGGTCCTCGCCCGCCGCGTGCTCCCCGTGCTGGACGGGGACCACGACGTCGAGCCGGTGGCCGGGCTGGTCGAGGCCTTCGCGTCGGGCGTGCGGCTCCTCGCGTCCGACGTCGGCTCCGGGGGTGACGGCACGCGCGGACGCGAGGTGCTGACCACCGTGGCCGCCCAGGTGGACCCCCGGACAGTGGGCGAGGGCGACTGGCAGGTGCAGTCGCTGGTGATGCTGCTGCGGTCGCCGGTGGTGGACGCGCTGGAGGCCGCGGGAGCCTCCCCGGGCGAGGCCCGCGAGGCCCTCCCGGAGCTGTAGTCCCCGGCCGGCTGCGCGGGCTCCACCGACTGCCGACTGCAGACTTCTTAACCACTCCGGATGCCGACTGCAGAGTTGGCAGCGGATACAGGGCACCCATCCGCAACCAAGTCTGCAGTCAGCGATCTGGTCCGCGATGAAGTCTGCACTCGGTCGCAGGGTGTTGTGGTCTAGTAGTTGATCAGATACAGTACTAGGCGTGATGCAGAGAGCGAGCGACTCGACGCCGGACGGCGGGGCGGATGCCTTCGCCGCCGATCTCCTGCGCGGGCACACCGACACGATCGTGCTCGGCGTGCTGCGCGGCCGGGACCGGTACGGGTTCGAGATCTACAAGGCGATCCGCGACGCGACCGGCGGCGACTACGAGATCAAGGAGGCCACGCTCTACGCGGCCTACCGGCGGCTCGTGAAGGACGGCCTGGTCGAGGCCTACTGGGGCGACGAGTCCCAGGGCGGACGCCGCAAGTACTACCGCATCACCGACGCCGGCCGGGCCGTGTACCGGCGCAACGTGGACGCGTGGGTGGTCACGCGGCGCACCATCGACTCCCTCCTCGACCTGAAAGGTTCCCGGTGATGGACACCTCCGTGCACCGCCTCCTGGACGAGGCCTTCGCCGGCCTCGCGATGACCCCCGACGTGCAGGACCTCAAGGAGGAGATCCGCGCGAACCTCCTGGACCGCGTGGCGGAGCTGACCGCGAGCGGCGTCGAGCCGGACGATGCCGCCCGGCGCGCCGTGGACGAGCTCGGCGACGTGCGCGCGCTCGTCGAGGAGGCCTCAGGCCCGACGACGGCCGGCGCCGCACCTACCGCGCCGTCCGCCGCGGAGCTGATGGCTCACAACCGCGTTCCGCGCAAGCCGTCGTACGTGGCGGTCGTCGTGCTCATCTCGATCGTGCTGGCCGCGAGCGTCGTCGGGACTGTCTTCGCTGCGGTCGGCCTCGCGGACCGGGACATCGGGCTCGGGCTGCCGACCGGGGTCGCGCTGGTTGCCGGGGCCGCGCTCGGCTGGGTGGTGGGCGCGTCGCTTGCCCAGGAGACGACGACCAACCACCCGATGCCCGCCGGCCGCTCGGCGCTGTTCGGCATCGGGTGGGGCCTGGTGCTGGTCGGCTGCCTGCTCGCTGTCGTGCACCTCTTCGGCGCCCAGTACATGTGGTTCGCCGTGGACGGGCTGGCGCTCGTGGCCGGCGTGGTGTTGCTGTCCTACTTGGCCGCGACCACGACCAACAGGAAGAAGCAGTGGGCTGTCGCCGAAGCGCGTCGACATGTCGAGGCGGGTAACCGCTTCGAGGAGGACCCGACGGCGGCTGCGCGATTCGGCATCTACACCATCGTCGTGTGGGCGGTGACTGCCGCCGCGTTCCTTGCGGTCGGGTTCACGGTGAACTGGTTGTGGGCGTTGCTCCCGGTCTTGCTCGGTTTCGCCTCGCAGATGCTGATCCTCGCCCAGATGCTGTTCGGCGCCGACCGGCGCTGAGATCGTCCCGACGCCGGCTGCCACCGCCGTCGGGCAGAAGGAAGCAGAAGAGAAGCAGACAAAGGAAAGGCCCCCGGGCGACTGCCATCGCCCGGGGACCGCAATCCGAGCCCGGTGCGTGACCGGACGCGAGACGCACTCCCAGCCTACGGGTGCGCGCGGGGCTCCCCACCGAGGGAGAAGCATGTCCACCGTACGAACACAGGCGGCCACGGCCGCCGAACCAGGGACGGGACCGGCGATCGAGGTCGCCGGCCTGACCAAGACCTACCGCTCGCGCGGCCGCGTGGTCCGCGCGCTCGACGGCCTCGACCTCCGTGTCGAGCCCGGTACCGTCCTGGGCCTGCTCGGCCCCAACGGGGCCGGGAAGTCCACCACCGTCAAGATCCTGGCCACGCTGTCCGCGCCCGACGCCGGCACGGCGCGCGTCGCGGGGCACGACGTCGTCCGCGACCCTGCCGTCGTGCGCCGGGCCATCGGGTACGTGGCCCAGAAGCCGGTCTGCGACCCGATGGACACCGGGCACGAGAACCTGGTGCTGGCCGGGCGGATCCAGGGCCTGTCCCGCCGCGCGGCTCGGGCCCGGGCCGCCGAGCTCCTCGAGCGGTTCGGGCTCACCGAGGCCGCCGGGCGGCTGGTCCGCACCTACTCGGGCGGCATGGCGCGCAAGCTGGACGTCGCGATCGGGCTGGTCCACCGGCCGCAGGTGCTGTTCCTGGACGAGCCCACCACGGGCCTGGACCCCGAGGCGCGCGCCGACCTCTGGGCCGAGATCGAGACGATGGCGCGGGGTGAGCGCATGACCGTGCTGCTCACCACCCACTACCTGGACGAGGCCGACCGGCTCGCCGACCAGGTGGTCATCGTCGACCAGGGCCGCGTGGTCGTCAGCGGCACGCCCGACGAGCTCAAGGACCGGCTCCAGAGCGACGGTGCTGCCCGGCCGAGCCTGGACGACGTGTACCTGCACCACACCGGCCGGGTGTTCGACGAGAGGGGTGCGGCATGAGCGCCGTCGTGCACGCCGGGCTGCTGACCGCCCGGGCCTACCGGGGGACCGTACGGATCCCCGTGTTCGCGGTGATGAACCTGGTCCAGCCCATGATCTGGCTGCTGCTGTTCGGGCAGCTGTTCCGCAGCGTGGTCGAGATCCCCGGGTTCGCCGCGCCGGGCGACTCGTACCTGGAGTTCATCGCGCCGGGCGTGGTGATGATGACGGCGATGTTCGGCGCCGCGTGGGCCGGCACGTCCTTCGTCCAGGACATGGACCGCGGCGTGATGGACCGGCTGCTCGCCTCGCCGGCCAGCCGCGCGGCCATGCTCGTCTCGACCATGGCCTGGTACGCCGTGATCGCCGTCGTGCAGGGCCTGGTCGTTCTGGCCGTGGCCTGGCTGGGCGGCGCGCGGTTCGACGGCGGCCCGCTCGGTATCGCCGTGCTGTTCGCCGCGGTGGTGCTGCTCACCTGCCTGTTCGCCGCGATGTCCAACGCGTTCGCGCTGCTGGCGCGGTCGCAGGAGGCGCTGATCGGGCTGTCGCAGCTCATCGTGCTGCCCCTGATGTTCCTGTCGTCGGCGGTGATGGACACGCGGCTGTCCGCGGGCTGGGTGGCCGACGCCGCCCGGTTCAACCCGTTCGACTGGGCGGTCGTGGCCGGTCGGGAGGCGCTCACCGGCTCCGCCGACTGGGGCCTGGTGGGCAGCAGGCTCGGCCTGCTCGCCGCGGCGGTGCTGGTCATGACGTGGCTGGCGACCGGCGCCTTCCGGGCCTACCGGGCGTCCGCCTGAGGCATCTGGCGGCGGAGCGGGCCGTGCTCCGCTCCGCCGTCGTCGGACCAGGCGATCCGCAGCCCGGGTTGCCGTAGGCTCGTCCCGTGTTCGGAGCTCTCCAACAGTTCGTCTTCATCGTGCTGGGCGTCATCGTCTTCGCGGTCCAGGTCATCGCCCTGGTCGACGCGATCCGTCGTCCTGCCCACGCCTACAAGACCGAGGGCAAGCTCTCGAAGCCGATCTGGCTTGCGATCCTCGGTGCCGCTGCCGTCTTCGGCCTGCTGGGGCTGCCGCCGAGCTACATCACGGCGGGCTCCTTCCTCAACGTGATCGCGGTGGCCCCGGCCATCGTCTACTGGGCCGACGTGCGCCCCCGCCTCCAGCCGTACGGCACGGGCAACAAGCCGCGCGGCCCCCAGGGCGGATGGTGACAGCGCACCAGGCGCCCGCACGGACGGCCTCGCCGATCGCCCGGACCGGCCGGCCGTCGTCGGGCGCCGTGCTCGACGACGCCGCGCCGCTGGCCGAGGTGATCCGCGGCGACCTCGTGGAGTCGGTGCACCTGGGACACCTCGTGGTGCTCGACCCGTCCGGCCGGCCCGTGGTCCAGGTCGGCAACCCCACCACCCCGATCTGGCCGCGGTCGTCCCTCAAGCCGGTGCAGCTGGTCGCGATGCTGCGGGCCGGCCTGGAGCTGCCGGACCGCCTCCTGGCGCTGGCCGCTGCGAGCCACAACGGCGAGCAGTTCCACCTGGAGGGTGTGCTGCAGATCCTCGGCTCCGTCGGCCTGGGCTCCGGCGCGCTGCGGAACACGCCCGACCTGCCGCTGTACCCGCAGGCCGCGCTCGAGTGGCACATGGCGCCGCACGACGGCGGGCCGGGTCCGGCATCGCTCGCGCAGAACTGCTCGGGCAAGCACGCGGCGATGCTCGCGACCTGCCTCACGCAGGGCTGGGACATCGAGACGTACCTGTCGTCCGAGCACCCGCTGCAGCGGGCGATCCGCAACACGATCCTGGAGCTGACGGGCGACGCCGAGGTGGTCATGCACACCACCGTCGACGGCTGCGGCGCGCCCCTGTTCTCCACGACGCTGCTCGGCCTGGCGCGCGCGTTCTCGATCCTGGGGGCCGCGCCGACGGTCGACGTCCGCTCGCACGAGGCACGCGTCGGCCGCGCGGTCTCGGCGCACCCCGACATGGTGGGCGGCACCGACCGCGACGTCACGCTCGCGATGCAGGCCGTGCCCGGCCTGGTCGCGAAGGACGGCGCCGAGGGCGTCTACGCCGCCGGCCTGCCCGACGGCTCCGCGCTCGCCTTCAAGGTGCTCGACGGCTCCGCCCGGTCCCGTCCGGCGATCCTCGCCGCCGCCCTGCGCGCCGCGGGCGCGGCCGGACTGCCGGGCGTGTACCCGGGCGGGCTGGACGGGCTGGGCCGCGTGCCGGTGCTCGGCGGCGGCCGGCCGGTCGGGGAGGTCCGGGCCGTCTTCGCCGACGCGTACAGCGACGGCCGCCGATGAGGGCGGTGCTCCAGCGCGTCACCCGCGCGTCGGTGGTGGTCGACGGCGAGGTGGTGGGCGCCATCGACAAGCCCGGCGTCCTGGCGCTGGTCGGCGTCACGCACGACGACGGGCCCGCCCAGGTCGAGACCATCGCCCGCAAGATCGCCGACCTGCGGATCCTGCACGACGAGAAGTCGGTGGCCGACGTCGGCGCGCCGGTGCTCGTCGTCAGCCAGTTCACGCTCTACGGCGACGCCCGCAAGGGGCGCCGCCCGACGTGGAACCAGGCGGCGCCCGGGCCGGTCGCCGAACCTCTCGTGGACGCCGTCGTCGCCGCGCTGCGGGAGCGCGGCCTGACGGTCGAGACCGGGCGGTTCGGCGCCGACATGCAGGTCGAGCTGGTCAACGACGGCCCGGTGACGATCCTCCTGGAGGCGTGAGGCCGGCGCCGGACCGGCGCCGGCCAGCGGCTCAACCCCGGAGCGCCAGCACCGCGAGCTCGGTGCGGGAGCGCACCCCGAGCTTGCGGAAGACCCGCCCCAGGTGCACCTCCACGGTGCGGACCGAGACGTAGAGGCTCGCGGCGACCTGCCGGTTCGTCCGGCCCTGCACCACGAGCCGCGCGACGTCGAGCTCCCGTTCGGTGAGCAGGTCGGTCCACTGCCCGCACAGCTCCTCCCCGGCGTCGACGACCGCCGCTCCTGACGGCTCGCCCGGTGCCTCGGTCGGGCTCGGACGGGCTCGGCCAGCGGCGTCGGCGGCCCGGCCGGCGGTGTCGGCAGCGCGACCGGCGGTCTCGCCGGCCGAGCCCGCCGCGCCGCGGCCCGCGGGCTCGCGCACGAAGCCCGGCGTCTTCAGCGCCTGCTCGGCGATGTGCTCCCAGGCCCTCGCGCCGGACTCCTCGAACAGCTCGTGGGCGCCGAGCAGGTGCGCGGCGGCGTCGCCGGGCAGGCCCAGCCGGGCGAAGGAACGGGCGGCGACCAGCTCCGTGAGGCCACGCTCGAACGTCGAGCCCACGCGGAGCGACGCCTCGACGGCCCGCTCGCGGGCCCTGTTCACCCCGGAGGCGTCGGCGAGGGCGAGCTCGGCACGGGCCAGGTCGAGCCGGCGGCGTCGTATCGGCCCGCCGGAGAAACCCGCGCCGCCGGAGCTGGCGGAGCCCCCGGGCACGCCGGTCCCGGCGTGCCCGCTCCCGGACAGCCCGGACTGCCCGCCCCCGGACCCGCCGGGCCCGCCCGAGTAGCCGCTCGCGTCCGAGCCCACGGACGGCAGCACGCGGAGCCGCAGGCGTTCGTGCGAGCGGCGGGCCGCCCGGTCCTGGCCGGCGAGCACCAGCAGCTCCACCGGGTCGGGCGTGGGCAGCCAGAGGCGGCGCAGCTCGTCGCCGCCGCGCTCGGCCGCGAGCCCGAGCAGGGTCGCGGCCTCGACCCAGCGGCCGTCGAACACGGCGGTCTGGGCGCGGTCGCCGAGCGTGGCCGCACGCACCACCGGCGCGACCTGCCCGGGCACCGACGCCTCGAGAGCAACGGTCGGCCGGCTCAGGTGCCCGTCCCGGACCAGGTCGAGCCGGCGCGCGAGCGCTATCCCGAGCCCGCCGAAGGCGAGGGCCACGGGGAGGCGTTCGACGGCGTCGTCGAGCACCGAGGCCGCCTCGGTGATGTTGCCGAGGCGCAGCGCCAGGTACGACTGCGCCACCCGCAGGTGCGCCTCCGCGAGCGGGGTCATCGCCTCGTCCGGGCCGTCGAACCACCAGCCGGCGGTGCGCGCGGGGGCCAGGTCCGCGACGTCGGACAGGATGGTGGCCGCCTCGCCGGGTGCGCCGTCGAGCAATCGCATCGTCTTGCGGGCGGCGGCGATCGCCGCGCGGTCGGGTCCCGTGGCGTCCTCGGGGACGACGGCGTCGGGCCGGCCGTCCAGGAGGGACAGCGCGATGCCGAGCGAGCGGGCGGCGTCGGGCACGCCGACGGCGGACGAGCCGCTGACGGAGGGATTGGTGGCCCGGCGGAGGTACACGACGGCGTCGTGGACGTGCCCTGCCCACAGCGATGCCCGGCCGGCCACCGCAAAGGCGCGCGCCCGCACCCTGTCCGTGCCGTGGCTCGCTGCCTCGCGGGCGACCTCGTGCGCGCGGTGGACGTCGCCGCGGGTGAGGTGCTGCTCGGCGAGCTCGACCAGGCCGTCGGCGAGCAGGGGATCACCCGCGAGCGTGCTCAGGGCCGTGTGCCACATGGCGACGAGCGGCTCGTCGGCCTTGCGGTGCACCTCCGCCAGCGCGACGTGGGCGGCGGTGCGGGAGGCGAGGTCGGCGTCGTCGTGCACCACTGAGCGGATGCGCGGATGGTGGAACCGGAACCGGCCGCCAACCAGGTGCAGGTGGCGGCCGGCGGGGCCGGCCATGAGGGTGTCGATGTCTGTGCCCGACGCGGCGAGCAGTACTTCGGTGCGGTCCACCACGGCGACGGCGGCGACGAGCAGCACGCGGCGCGCGTCGTCGTCGAGGCCGAGCGGGCCTACGGCCTCTCGGACCGCACGTGCGGCAGGCAGCGGGTCCGGCATCAGCGCCGTCCCGACCAGATGCTCGTCGTCGAGCATCCGGGCTGTCTGGTCCACACATCCAGGTTCGTCACCCACCACTCGCGTGAGCTCGCACGCGACGTTGGGCGCCACGGTGCGGTCACCGAGGGAGAGCGGAAAAACGACTTGCTGCGGCAGCGCGGTCATCGTCGAGCCTCCCGGATTCGTTCACGGTGCTCGCAAGTATGACCGTCTCACGTTTCACCCGCATCAACCTGGGCCTGCGACTTTTGCTGCGATATGGCGCAACGCCTGGGACCCTGCCCTGGCACGGACCAACGATGTACCTGATACCGCAAGAGGTTGTTTCGGCGCCAAAGGTTTTGCGCCGAAACAACCACGCGCGGTTGGTCGCCCTCCACTACGTAGTCCCACCGAGTGGATATCCCTTATGTCCTGTTAACGCAGGTTTCCTAACTTTTGCCGGAATGCTAATCCTGCCGTCGCGGGCGCGGGAAGCGGGGCATCTTCAGAACGGATAGCGCTGGATCCGGGACTGCACGGTGACCCACTGGGTCTCCGTGAACGCCTCGATATTGGCCTCGTGGCCGCCGAACCGGGCGCCTGTCCCGGACGCGCCGGTGCCGCCGAACGGGGCGGGCGCCTCGTCGTCCACGGTCTGGTCGTTGATGTGCAGGACGCCGCTGTCGATGCGGTCACCCAGCTCGAACGCCCCGAACGTGTCGCCGCTGAGGACCGCCACCGACAGGCCGTACTCGGTGGCGTTGACCAGGTCGATCGCATCGGAGACGTCGCCGAACCGCAGTACCGGGGCCACCGGCCCGAAGATCTCCTCCGCGAACGCGCGGTGCTCCGGCCGGACGCCCGACAGCACCGTTGGCCGGTAGAACAGGCCGTCGAACGTGCCGCCGGCCTCGAGCGTCGCGCCGGCCGCCACGGTGTCCGTGACAATCCCGTGCACCTTGTCGCGCTGGTTCGCGTCGATGAGCGGGCCGAGCGGGCAGCCCGTCGCGGGGTCGCCCACCGGGATCGCCGCCGCCTTCTCGGCCAGCAGCCCCACGTACTCGTCGTAGACGTCCTCGTGCACCAGGTGCCGCCCGGTGGTCATGCAGATCTGGCCCTGGTGCAGGAATGACCCCCAGGCGCCGGCGGAAGCGGCGGCGGCCACGTCGACGTCGGGCAGCACGACGAGCGCGTTGTTACCGCCGAGCTCCAGGTGCGCCCGCTTGAGCAGGCGCCCGGCCGTCGCGCCGATCACGCGGCCGGCCGCGGTGGAGCCCGTGAACGAGATGACGGGGACCCGCGGATGCTCGACCAGCGCCGCGCCCGCCGTCGCCCCGCCCGGCACCACGCCGAACACGCCCGCCGGGACGCCCGCCTCCTCCAGCACGGCCGCGAGGAACAGGCCGCCGGCCACCGAGGTGCGCGGGTCGGGCTTGAGCACCACCGCGTTGCCGAGGGCGAGGGCGGGCGCGACGGAGCGCATCGCGAGGATGCCGGGAAAGTTGAACGGTGCGATGACGCCGACCACTCCCACGGGGCGGCGTCGGGCCAGCGACAGCCGGGGGTGGCCGGACGCCAGGAGCTGCCCGTACGGCATCGTGGCCGTGCCCGCCGCGAGGTGGAGCTCGGCCGTGACCAGGCCCAGCTCGAACGCTGCCTTGCCCTGGCCGGACCCGGCCTCCTTGACCAGCCAGTCGACGAACGCGTCCTGGTGCGTCTCCAGCACCGCCGCCGCCTTGCGCAGGACCGCCGCCCGCTCCTCGGCGGGGCGGCCCGCCCAGTCGCGCTGCGCCTCCGCTGCCAGCACGGCGGCCCGGTCGACGTCGGCCGCCGTGCCCTCGGCGACCGTGGCCAGCCGCTCGCCGGTGGCGGGGGAGATCACCTCCGCGGTGCCGCCCGTCGTGACCCAGCCGCCGATGTATGCGCGGCCGTCCCAGCCCGCCTGATCGAAGAACGCCATCGTTCCGCCTCCCTGTGAAGGTGCCTCGTCGGGACGCTAACACCGCCCGCACCTGCCGCCGTCGGCGTTTTGTGCACTACGATCCCCAGCACCGAGAGCGCTCCCGGGAACGGGGCGGGCACGTGCATGGAGGCACACGGTGGCGGTACTCGAGGTCGAGAGCGCGGACGCGTGGGAAGACGTCGTCAGCAGCTGCTTCGTGCCCCTGAACTGCCTCGGGTTCGAGTCCGCCTTCCACGGCCGGATGGAGCACGCGGCCCTGGACGCCGGGCTGTCCGTGTCGCTCGTGACGACGTCCGGCACCAGTGCCGAGCGGTCCTCCCGCCTCGCTGCGCACGCCGGGAGCGACGACCTGCATCTCTCCCTGCAGCGCTCCGCGACCGGGCTGGTGTGTGCGGGCGGGCAGCGTGTCGCCGTCCGGAGCGGGTCCGTCTCCGTCTACGCGACCGACGCGCCCTACTACCTCGACTACTCCTCGCCGGGTCAGCAGCAGCTCATCGTGCAGGTCTCGCGATCCTCCCTCGGCCTGCCGCGCGACCTGCTGGACGCGGCCCGACGCCGGCTCGCGGTGCCTGGCTCGGCCGCGGCTCGGACTCTGTTCGGGTTCGTGGCTGGGCAGGTGCCGAGCCTGGGCCGGGACGGTCCGGTCCGGGAGGGTCCGGTCGCCGGCCTGACGGTGCCCGACCTCCCCGGCGTCGCCCGGGACCTCGCCGTCGCCATGCTCCGCTCCTCCTTCGCGACGGCGCCCGTGCTGCCCGAGACGCCGGACGGCCTGCGGGTGACCGTCCTCGACTTCGTGCGGGCGAACGCGGCCGACCCGACGCTCGACGTCGACGGGATCGCCCGGCGGCACTACGTGTCGCGGCGTCGGCTCTACGACCTGTTCGAGGCGCTGGGCACCACACCGGGGGAGCACCTGCGCACGGTCCGGCTGCGTGCAGCGGCCGAGCGGCTGGCGGACCCGGTCGACGCACGGACCGTCGCCGACATCGCCTACGCCTGCGGGTTCGACGACGCGACGACGTTCACCCGGGCCTTCCGCCGGGCATACGCGGTCACGCCGCGGGACTTCCGGGCGTCGGCGTTTTGTGCAGCGAACCTGGCGGCACCTTGAACCCGCACCTGGCCGCGCCTACGTTCTCGCCCACGCCGGCAACGACGTCGGCGTGGGCGATGCCGTCGTCGCCGACGGCGACGAGAGGGGCGTGTGATGAGGTACGGATCACGCAGGACCGCACAGGCAGTCACGTTCGCGGCCTCAGCAGCGCTGCTGATGGCCGGCTGCACCGACGGGAGCGCTGACGACGGCGCGGCGGACGGCGCCGGGCCCGACGTCGCAGCGGCCGAGGCCTTCCTGGAACCGTGGACGGGCGGCGGCGACAAGGGCCTGCTCATCGACGAACCGCTCAGCGAGCCGGTCGGGAAGGGCACCACCGTCGTCTACCTCGACGTCGGCACACCCGTCAGCGCCGTGATGTGGGAGAACCTGCAGGCGCCCGCCGAGCTGCTCGGTATCGAGCTGGAGCGCGTCGAGGTGGGCCGCGACGCGCAGAGCGTGAACGCCGCCATGAACACCGTGGTGGAGCTGGCCCCGGACGGCGTCATCAACATCACCCTCGACCCAGTCTTCTTCGAGAGCCAGATCGAGCAGCTCGACGAGCTGGGCATCCCCGTCGCGAGCGGCTCGGTGATGAACACCGAGGAGTTCGGCCTGCCCGAGGCGTTCAACGGCCCCGACTGGATGCGGACCAACGGCGCGGCGCTCGCCGCGGCAGCGGTGGTCCGCTCCGGCGGCGCGAGCGAGTACGTCTTCTACAACATCCCCGAGTTCCCCTTCTCGCCCTTCGAGCTCGAGGGCGCGCAGGACAAGCTGACCGAGCTCTGCCCCGACTGCGAGCTGCGCGTCGTCGACATCCCGGTCGCCGAGCTCGGCTCGACCGCAGCGGACCGCGTCGTGAGCGACCTCCAGGCCAACCCGCAGACCGAGTACTTCGTCTCGGCCGTGGACGAGGTCCAGATCGGGCTGCCGCAGAAGCTGGGCCTGGCCGGCATCGACGTCGACGGCATCGCCATGTGGACGGCGCCGCCGAACTACGAGCAGATCGCCGCCGGGGACCAGGACGCGACGCTCGCCGTCGACCTGAACCTCATGATGTGGACGGTGCTGGACCAGCTCCTGCGCGAGATGGCCGGGCAGGAGTACGCCTGGCCCGACGCCGAGACCCGTGCCGCGACGCTCACCCAGGTGATCGACCAGGAGAACGCGCCAGAGGACCCGGTGGTGGGCTACGTGTCCATCCCCGACTTCCAGGACCGGTTCGCGGCGAACTGGCTCGTGGACCAGTCGTGAGGGCGGGACCAGCCGTGCGGGCGGGGTCATGACGGAACCCTCCCTCCTGCTGCGGGTCGACTCCGTGGTCAAGACGTTCCCCGGCCTGACCGCGCTGGACCGGGTGTCCCTGGACGTCCGGTCCGGCGAGGTGGTGGCCGTGATCGGCCACAACGGGTCCGGGAAGTCGACGCTCGTGAAGGTCCTGGCCGGCGTCCACACGCAGGACTCGGGGGCGGCGACGCCCGTGGACGGCGCCGAGATCCACTTCATCCACCAGGACCTCGCCCTGGTGGGCGAGCTCACCACCATCGAGAACCTGAACCTCGTCAAGGCGTCCGGCGCGTCGGCTCTCCACCCGTCTCGCCCGACGGCGGAGCGGGCCCGGGCGCGCGACCTCGTCGCCCGCTTCGGCGAGGTGTTCGACGTCGACGTCCCGGTGCGGGCGCTGACCCCCGCCCAGCGGGCGATCGTCGCCATCGCTCGGGCGCTGGACGGCTGGACCCACGGCCGGAACGTCATAGTCCTGGACGAGCCCACCGAGTCCCTGCACCGCTCCGAGGTGGACGTGCTGTTCGACGCCGTGCGGCGGCTGGCCGCCGAGGGCGCGGGGGTCGTGTTCATCTCCCACCGCCTCGACGAGGTGCTCTCCCTCGCGGACCGCGTAGCGGTGCTCCGGGACGGCCGCAAGGTCGCCGACGAGCCCGTGTCGTCGATGGACCACGACCGGCTCGTGGAGCTCATCACCGGGGCATCCGTGACGAGCTCCGTGGCCCGGGCCGGCACCCGGCGGCCCGACGCCGACCCCGTGCTCGCGGTCCGCGGCCTGGTGGGCGAGGCCGTGGCGCACCTCGACCTCGAGCTGTACCCGGGCGAGGTGGTCGGCGTGGCCGGCGTGCTCGGCTCGGGCCGCGAGGCCGTGTCGTCCCTGCTCTTCGGCGCGGTCGAGGCCCGGGCCGACACGTTCGCCGTGCACGGCGAGCCCTACCCGCGACGCTCTCCCGCGCGCAGCATCCGACGCCGGATGGCGTTCGTCCCCGCCGAACGTGCCCGGTACGGCGCGATCCGTCCCATGACGGCGCGAGAGAACGTCACGCTGCCGCAGCTGCGGACGCTGCGGAACCGGTTCGGCGCCGTCGTCCGGCGCCTGGAGCAGGCCGAGGCCGCGCGGCTGATGACCGCCTACCGGGTGGTCCCGCCGCGACCGGAGCAGACGTTCGCGCTGTTCAGCGGAGGGAACCAGCAGAAGCTCGTGCTGGCGCGCTGGCTGCGCGACGACCCGGCGGTGCTGCTGCTGGACGAGCCGACGCAGGGCGTCGACATCGGCGCCAAGGCGACGATCTACGACGCCGTCGCGCAGGCCGCGGCAGCCGGTACCGCGGTCCTCGTCAGCTCGTCGGACGCCAAGGAGCTCCTGCGGCTGTGCGACCGGGTGCTCGTGCTGCGCGACGGCCGGGTCGCCGCCGAGCTGCACGGTGAAGACCTCACCGAGCACCGGCTCGTCGTCGAGGGATACGGGCTCGAGCGACCCGCTCCGCCGTCGGGCGGGCCCTCCCCGAACCCCCGTCCTGCCCAGGGAGAACCATGATTCGTGCCCTCTCGTTCCGGAACATCAGCGCCGTCTACATCTTCGTCGCGATGTTCATCGTCTTCTCGATCTGGATCCCGGAGAAGTTCCTCCAGGTCGGCGTGTGGCGCTCGCTGCTCGACGCCGAGGCCCTCACCGGGCTCGCCGCCATCGCCGCGCTGATCCCGCTGGTCGCCGGGTCGCTCAACCTGGCCGTCGGCGCGCAGGTGGGCTTCACCGCGATCCTGTCGGCCTGGCTGCTCGGCAGGGCCGGGCTCCCGATCGCGCTGCAGCTGCCGCTCGTCGTCGTGGTCGGTGCGCTGATCGGGCTGGTGACGGCGCTCGTGATCACCAGGCTGCGGGTCGAGCCGATCATCGCGACCCTCGGCGTCAGCTCGATCCTGCTGGCCGGGATGGCGTGGCTGTCCGGCAGCCAGCAGATCCTCGACCTCGGGCCCGACTACCGCGAGATCGCCACGACGCAGGTCGGGGGCGTCACGCTGCCCGTGTACATCCTGCTCGCCGTCGCTCTGGTGACCTGGTACGTGCTGGAGCGCACGCCTGTGGGGCGCCGGATGTACGCGGCCGGCTACAACCCGGACGGTGCGCGGCTGGCGGGCGTGCGGGTCGAACGGCTGCAGGTCGGGACGCTCATGGCCGGCGGGGCGATCGCGGCGCTCGCCGGTGCGCTGCTCACCAGCCGCATCAACGCGGGCGACCCGACGGTGGGACCCAGCTTCCTGCTGCCGGCGCTGACCGCGGTCTTCCTCGGCTCGACCCAGTTCAGGGGCGGCCGGTTCAACGTGTGGGGCACGATCGTGGCGATGTACGTCCTGGCCGTCGGCATCAAGGGCCTGCAGCTCGGCGGCTCGCCGCGGTGGGTCAACGACCTGTTCTACGGCGTGGCGCTGCTGCTGGCCGTCGCGCTCGCGCAGTGGTCGCCCGTGGTGCACCGGACCTCGGCGATCCGCCGCGTCACCCGGCTGCTGCGCAGGCGGGCTACCTAGATGCGTAGGGGATTTCCCTCATTCCGCATTATGCGAGGCTTCCTTACTTTAGGAGGACGTCGGCCGACCGGGGCCGCAGACGAGAGGGAAGCACATGGGACCGACCTTCGCTCCGCCGTCGGGCACGAGACGGCTCACCAAACGTGTCCTCGCGGGGGTGGCCGCGGTCGCCGTGGCGGCCTCCGCCGCCGTAGCGGGCGCGAGCCTGTGGGAGGCGAACGCGGCCGAGGCAGAGCCGACGACCGCCGCCGCGAGCAGCTCCGCCATCAACGGTTTCCGTAGCGTCGGCTACTTCACGCAGTGGGGCGTGTACGGGCGCGGCTACCAGGTCAAGCAGATCGACACGTCCGGCGTGGCCGACGAGCTGACCCACATCAACTACGCCTTCGCGAACATCCACCACCAGAACCTCGAGTGCTTCGAGGCCAACAAGGCCCAGGGCACCGGCCCCGACGGGTCCGACGGTGCGGGCGACGCCTGGGCCGACTACGGCATGGGCTACACGGCGGCCAACTCGGTGTCCGGCACGGCCGACACCTGGGACCAGCCGCTGGCGGGGTCGTTCAACCAGCTCAAGCAGCTCAAGGCGAAGCACCCGGACCTCAAGGTCATGATGTCGATCGGCGGGTGGACCTGGTCCAAGAACTTCTCGCTGGCGGCCGCGACCGACGCCTCGCGGCAGAAGCTCGTGTCGAGCTGTATCAACATGTTCATCAAGGGCAACCTGCCGGTCATCGACGGCCGCGGCGGTGCGGGCGCGGCCGCGGGCGTCTTCGACGGGTTCGACATCGACTGGGAGTGGCCGGGCTCGCCGAACGGCAACGTGGGTAACCACGTCGACCCGGTGAACGACGCGCGCAACTTCAAGCTCCTGCTCGCCGAGTTCCGGGAGCAGCTCGACGCCCTCGGCGCGACGACGGGCAAGGACTACGAGCTCTCCGCGTTCCTGCCGGCCAACCCCGCCGACATCGAGGACGGCGGCTGGAACGACCCGGAGATCTTCGAGTCCCTCGACTTCGGCAACGTCCAGGGCTACGACCTGCACGGGGCCTGGGAGCCGACGCTCACCGGGCACCAGGGCAACCTCTACGACGACCCCGCCGACCCGAGGGCCGCCGCGCGGCAGTTCAGCGCGGACCTCGCCGTGCAGACGTACGTGGACAACGGCGTCGACCCCGCGCAGCTCGGCCTCGGCCTCGCGATGTACGGGCGCGGCTGGACCGGCGCGACGTCGTCCACCCCTTGGGGTACCGCAACCGGTGCGGCCTCGGGGCAGTGGGAGGCGGGCATCAACGACTACGACGTCATCAAGAACGTCGGCACCGGCTACTACGACGCCAACCTCGCCGCTGCCTGGCGGCACGACGGCAACAACTGGTGGTCGTACGACAACACGCAGTCGGTCACCGCGAAGGCCCAGTACATCCGGTCGCAGGGGCTGGGCGGGGCCATGTGGTGGGACCTGTCGGGTGACCGCTCGGGCGAGCTGACCGGCGCGCTCCAGGGCGTGCTGGGCACCGGCACGCCGGGCCCGGTGGAGGGCGGCGACGACCCGACCGACCCGACGGATCCCCCGACCGACCCGCCGACGGATCCCCCGACGGACCCACCGGGTGACGCGTGCGCCTCGGCCGCGTGGAGCGCCTCGGCGATCTACACGAACGGCAGCACCGTGTCGCACGGCGGCCACGAGTGGCGCGCCAAGTGGTGGACGCAGGGCGAGACGCCCGGCACCACCGGAGAGTGGGGCGTGTGGGTGGACCTGGGCGCCTGCTGACCACGCCCGCGAAGTAGAACTGCGGCGAGACAGAACTCTGGCGAAGTAGGACTGCGGCACTCGCTGCGCTTCTACTTCGCCAGAGTTCTGTCTCGCCGCAGTTCTACTTCGCGCTTGCGTGTGGCTGGGCGTGCAAGGAAGGGGGCATTCGCGACAGAGTGGGGTTGTGGACGACAGCCCCGGCGAGCCGCCGCACGACCGGCCCGCGCCCGACAGGCCGCACGACGAAGCGTGGTTCAGCGCGCTCTTCGACGCGCACTCGCGCGCCCTCTACTCGTACTTCGTGCGCCGGCTGCCCGACGGCGGCCGCGCCTCCGACGCCGAGGACCTCGCCGCGGAGGTGCTCGCCACCGCGTGGCGCCGGCGCGACGACGTGCCCGACGGCGCCGAGCTGCCCTGGATGTACCGCACCGCCGGGTACGTGCTGGCGAACCACCGGCGCAAGATGCGGGCGCTGCCGGTCGCGGTCGTCCCGGACGAGCCGGACGACGTGGACCCCGCGACGCTCGCCGCCGACGACGACGCCGTACGCCGGGTGCTGTCCCGGCTGTCCCCGCGCGACCGGCGCATCCTCCTGCTCGTCGCCTGGGACGGCTTGTCGGGCGACGACCTCGCCCGGGTGCTGGGCGTCTCCCGCGGCGGGGCCGACGCGGCCCTGTCCCGCGCCCGGGCGCGTCTCCGCGACGCGTGGGACGCCCATGAGCAAGCGGTGGACGCATGAGCACATGTAGAGGGTGTACGCGGCGCGCAGCCGGGCAAGGCACGGAGGGACAGCGATGAACGAGCACCAGCGACCGGGGGACCCGGCGTACGACCGCCTGGTGGCAGCGGACCCCGCCAAGCGCGCGCCCGATCCGGTCGAGGGCGTGCTCCGGGCGAAGGTCGACGCGCTCATCGCCGGCTCGGGATCCGGGCCGCTGGCGGAGGTGCGGGCGCCGTCGGAGCGGGCGGGGCACGAGGGAACCGACGGGCGGGAGCGTGCCGGGGAGCCCGAGACCGAGCAGACCGGGCCCGGGCCCGGGCGGACGGACGAGCTCGCGGTGCGGCGGCACCGCCGTCGGACGCCGTGGCTCGTCGCGGCCGCCGTGGCGGGGATCGTCGCGGCGGGCGGGGGCGGCTACCTGGCGGGGGAGTCGGGGGCGGGGAGCGCCCCGACGGCAGCGGACGCCGGGGTGACGGCACCCGAGTCCGGGGAGGCGGCCGAGGCGGCGCCCGAGTCGGAGGACGAGGCCGAGTCGGGCGGGGCGCCGTCGCCCCTGGTCGAGCGGGACGAGCCGAGGTCCGAGGGCGTGGCGCCGCTCGACGCGGGTGGCGACCTGCCCTCCGCGACGGGGCTCGTGTTCCACGCGGGCGTCGGGCTGTCGGACGCGCCGACGACGGCGGAGGTGTACATCGCATCCGGGGGCGAGATCCTGGGCTCGTACCCGGTCGTCAGCGAGGTGGAGGCCGTCGAGCGCCTGGGCGACCCACGGTTCTCCGGCGCGGTGCTGGGGTCGCGGCCGGAGGGGGTGGCGTCGGCGGGGGATGCACCCACGCCGGGTGGCTCGATCGCCTGGCCCGTGGAGGACGTGACCATCGTCTCGGCGACGCTCACCGAGGTGCGTTACACCCTGCCCGACGGCGTGGTGCTGCTCGTCCCTGCCTACGAGCTCAAGGACGCCACGGGCAGCGGCTGGACCGTCATGGCCGTGGACGAGGAGCTGCTCGACTTCGCACCGTGACGTGACTGCCCGGCGGGCGTCGTAGTGTCGGGCACGCAGGAATCATCTAGTTTCTCAAGGAGCGCACCATGGCAGCACGTACCGCCCGCACCGCCTGGAACGGCACCTTCTTGGAGGGGTCGGGGCAGGTCGAGCTCTCGTCGTCGGGCGTAGGGACGTACGACGTATCCTGGCCGGCGCGCATCGCCGACCAAGCCGCAGGCGTCACCAGCCCCGAGGAGCTCCTCGCGGCCGCGCACTCGTCCTGCTTCACGATGGCATTCACGAACGAGCTGGGCATCGCCGGTGCCACACCGGAGCAGATCGAGGTCACCGCGGACGTGACCCTCGGGCCGGACCCGGCAGGCGGCGTCCGCGTCACCAAGAGCGCGCTGACCGTGCGCGGGTTCGCGACCGGCATCGACGAGGCGGGCTTCAAGGCCGCGGCCGAGGCCGCCAAGGTCGGCTGCCCGATCTCGAAGGCGCTGACCGGCGTCGACCAGATCACGGTGGACGTCACCTTCGAGGGCTGACCCTCGCGCCGAACCAGGGCGAGGTAGAACCGCAGCGAAGGCTGCGGTTCTACCTCGCTGCAGCTCTATCTCGCCACAGTTCTATCTCGGCACACCGGGGAATGGACTCTTGCGGAATTCTCACCCGGGTGGTGCGAGAATCGCGGAGTGCCACCGCAGACCAACGACGCCTCGCCCCGCAACGGCATGAACCACGGTCACGCAGCGAACGACAAGAACCACACCGCCGACGACGCCGAGGCCGCCCGTACCGCGCGGGAGAAGGCCGAGGCCCGCGCCGCCGAGGAGGCGGAACGCCGCCGCGCCGAGAGCGAGGAGCGGCGCGATACCGCGCGCCGCGAGGCGAGCCATGCCGCCGAGGCCGCCCGGGAGGCGGTCGCCGACGCGCTGCGCACGGTCGTGGGCTGCGACGTCGACATCAGCAGGCGCCGCCGCGCCGAGTACTCCACGGACGCGTCGAACTACCGCGTGGTCCCCGAGGGCGTGCTCTTCCCGGAGAGCACCAACGACGTCGTCGCGGCGCTCGGAGTGCTGCGCGAGCTCGCGATCCCGATCACGGCGCGCGGTGCCGGCACGTCGGTCGCGGGCAACTCGGTGGGCCCCGGCGTCGTGCTCGACCTGGGGCGGAACCTCAACCGGGTGCTGAGCATCGATCCGGAACGGGGCACGGCCCGCGTCCAGCCGGGCACGATCATGTCCACCCTCCAGGCGGAGGCGAAGGTGCACGGCCTGCGCTTCGGCCCGGACCCGAGCACCCAGAACCGCGCCACGCTCGGCGGCATGATCGGCAACAACGCGTGCGGTCCGCACGCGGTCGCGTACGGGCGCACCGCGGACAACGTGGTCTCGCTCGACGTGGTCGACGGCGCCGGGCGGCGGTTCACCGCGGGCTCCGGCGACCCCGACTTCACGAGCGTCCCCGGCCTCAAGGAGCTCGTCCGGGAGAACCTCGCGCTGATCCGCACGGAGTTCGGCCGGTTCGGCCGGCAGGTGTCGGGCTATTCGCTGGAGCACCTCCTGCCCGAGAACGGCTCGAACCTCGCCCGCGCGCTCGTGGGCACCGAGGGCACGCTCGTCACGGTCCTGGAGGCGGAGCTCAACCTGGTCGAGATGCCGGGCGCGCCCACGCTCGTCGTCCTCGGCTACCCCGACATGGCCACCGCGGCCGACGACGTCCCCCGCCTCCTGGACCACAAGCCCCTCGCCATCGAGGGCCTGGACGCCCGCCTGGTCGACGTCGTGCGGCGGGCCAAGGGCGCGGGCTCGGTGCCCCCGCTGCCCGGTGCCGACGTCCCGGGCGTCTCCGGCTGGCTCATGATCGAGGTCGGCGGCTCGTCGCAGGCGGAGGCCCTGGGCCGCGCCGACGCGATAGTCGCGGCGTCGACGGCGCTGGACTCCACGGTGCTGCCCGCCGGGCCGGACGCCACGAAGATGTGGCAGATCCGGGCCGACGGCGCCGGGCTCGCCGGCCGCACGCCCGCCGGGGAGCAGGCGTGGCCCGGCTGGGAGGACTCGGCGGTGCCGCCCGAGAAGCTGGGGCCGTACCTGCGCGACCTGCAGGCGCTCATGGACCGCTACGGCGTGGACGGCCTGCCCTACGGGCACTTCGGCGACGGGTGCGTGCACCTGCGGATCGACATCCCGCTGGAGACGTCGGGGTCGGTGCTGCGCACCTTCATGATCGAGGCGGCGGAGCTCGTCGCGAGCTACGGCGGGTCGCTGTCCGGCGAGCACGGCGACGGCCGCGCCCGGTCCGAGCTGCTGCCGCTCATCTACTCGCCCGAGGCGATAGCGCTGATGGAGCGGTTCAAGGCTCTGTTCGACCCGAAGGACCTGCTCAACCCGGGCGTCGTCGTGCGGCCGCGGGCCATCGACGTCGACCTGCGGCGGCCCGCCGCCGCCCCCGTACGGACCAAGCTGCCGCTGGTCGGGAAGGGTTCCGGGCACGGCGTCCGGCGCAAGTCCGGGTACGAGGGGTTCTCGTTCGCGCACGACCACAACGACCTGACCACCGCCGTGCACCGCTGCGTGGGCGTGGGCAAGTGCCGGGCGGACACGTCGGCGTCGGGCGGCTTCATGTGCCCGAGCTACCAGGCGACGAAGGACGAGAAGGACGTGACCCGCGGGCGGGCCCGCGTGCTGCAGGAGGCGGTGAACGGGACGCTCGTCGGGGGGCTGTCGGCGCCCGAGGTCCGGGAGTCGCTGGACCTGTGCCTGTCGTGCAAGGCGTGCTCCAGCGATTGCCCGGCGGGCGTCGACATGGCGCAGTACAAGTCGGAGGTGCTGTACCGGACCTACCGCGGCAAGCTGCGCCCCGTCGACCACTACGCCCTCGGCTGGCTGCCGCGCTGGGCCCGCCTCGCCGGGGCCGTGCCGGAGCTGGTCAACAGCCTGCTGGGCGTGAAGTGGATCGGGAAGGCTGTGCTGTGGGCGGGCGGCATGGACACCCGCCGGTCGATGCCGAAGTTCGCGGAGATCCCGTTCCGGCAGTGGTGGGCGCGCGGCGGTGCGACGCACGGCGTCCCCGGGCTGCGCGTGGTCGCGGAGCCCGGCCTGGGCATCCCGGGCCAGGAGGCGGCGACGGCGGCCCGGCTCGCGACCAAGCCGAAGGTGGTGCTCTGGACCGACTCGTTCAGCGACGCGCTCTCGCCCACGGTCCCGCAGGCGGCGCTGAAGGTGCTGACCAAGGCGGGGTACGACGTCATCGTGCCGTCGGAGCAGGCCTGCTGCGGCCTCACCTGGATCTCGACGGGCCAGCTCGACGGCGCCCGGCGCCGTCTGCTCAAGCTGCTCGAGGTGCTCGGGCCGTACGCGGTGAACGGGATCCCGATCATGGGGCTGGAGCCGTCGTGCACGGCGGTGCTGCGCTCCGACCTGCTCGACCTGTTCCCGGACGACCCGCGCGCGCAGGCGGTGGCCCGCATGACGCGGACGGCGGCCGAGCTGCTGACCTCGGACGACGTTCCGGACGAGTGGGAGATGCCCTCCCTCGCCGACGTCAGCGCCGTGGTGCAGCCGCACTGCCACCAGCACTCCGTGATGGGGTACGAGGCGGACCAGGCCCTGCTGGAGAAGGGCGGGGCGCAGATCGAGGTGCTGGCGGGCTGCTGCGGACTGGCCGGAAACTTCGGCATGCAGAAGGGGCACTACGAGACGTCGGTGGCGGTCGCGGAGAACGCGCTGCTGCCGGCGCTGCGTGAGGCCGCCCCCGGGACCACCTACCTGGCCGACGGCTTCTCGTGCCGCACCCAGGCGCTGGACCTGGCGGGGGTCGAGGGCAAGTCGCTGCTGGAGGTCATCGCGGAGCGGCTGTAGGCGTCAGCCTCCGCGGTCTGCCTCGATCCCCTCGGGGGAGACATGTACCGCTCGGAGAGTGTTACTGAGAGTGAACAATGTCTACGCTCCGCAACACTGCCCGGGGAGTACCTGTTTCCCCGAGGGGGCGATATTGGTACTGCTCAGTGCTGGCGGAGCTTGCCGGCCTTGCTTGTGATCAGGTCGCGGATCGCCGCGTGGTCCTCAAGAGGGAAGATGCGCTTCGGGAGGATGCAGACCGCCGTCGACAGGCCCGTGCCGGCCACGAGGTGGAACGCCACGCGGGTCTCGGTCGCCTTGCGGACGAGCGGCCACCTGTACGACAGCGAGGTCTGCCGCCCGGTGTACGCGATCTGCTCGGCGTCGAGCCGGACCGTCGCGCCGTCCCGGAACGGGGACGTGCGCTCCATGCTCCAGGCGAACAGGTCGGGCACCGAACCGAGCACGAAGCTCAGCACGATGAGCGGCAGCCACACCATGGGGATCAGGTACTCGGTCTCGGTGGACTCGGTGCCGACGAAGGTGAGCACGATGGCCGCCAGGACGACGATCGCGGCGAGCCCGTGGAACGCCCACATGACGGGCATCCGCAGGAGGCCCTCGCGGTAGTCCGACCTGGTCAGATGCAGCTCGGCCTCGAAGACACGTTGCGCAGAGGTCTCGACGGAAGTCTCAGTGGCTGGTTCGGTCACGCCCGGATCTTGGCACGGCTCCTACGCTGGAGGCTGCCTTCGGTCGGGAATCCACCCGGGTGAATCGGCCTACTCCAGCCACTCCGTCTCGAAGCGGTCGTTCGCGTGGATGTGGACCGCCTCGTAGAGGTCGGCGCCGAGGGTCTTGAACTTGTGCGGCACCATCGCCTGGACCACGAGGATCTGGCCGCCCACGGCCTCGAACTCCTTGCCGTCCACGGTGAACAGCGCCCGGCCGGACCGGATCACGAACGTCTCGGAGTACGGGTGCCGGTGCAGCCTCGGCCCGGTGCCGTCCTTGGCCACCCGCTCGAAGATGACGGACACCCCGGAGCCGTGGAGGTAGCCCTCGAAGTTGCCGTGCGGCAGCGATGCCTGCTCGATCGCCTGGAGAGTCATGTCCTCAGGCTCGCTCCGGTGCCGCTGCTCGGCAACCACATTCGTGAGTGGCCGAACGTAGGCCTGGTCGCGGCATGAGTGCCGATGGAGCGACCAAGCCTACGTTCGGCGACCGAAGGTGAGGCTGGAGGGAACCGGAGGAGAGAATGCGCCCATGGAGTTCCAGGACGTCGTCCGCAAGCGCCGGATGCATCGCAAGTTCACCGACGAGCCGGTCGCGGCAGAGGCCGTCGACCGCATCACCCGCAACGCCGTCCGCGCCCCGAGCGCGGGGTTCAGCCAGGGGTGGGCGTTCGTGGTGCTGGAGACGACGGAGGACCGGGAGCGGTTCTGGGCGGCGTCCACGCCGGAGACGTCCGAGCGGGACATGTCGGCCTGGCTGGACGGGATGCGGACCGCTCCCGTCATCGTGCTTGCGCTCGCGTCGAAGGCCGCCTACCTGCGGCGGTACGCGGAGAAGGACAAGGGCTGGGCGGACCTCGACGAGGCCCGCTGGCCGGTTCCCTTCTGGCACATCGACGTCGGCATGGCGTCGCTGCTGATGCTGCAGACCGCCGTCGACGAGGGGCTGGGCGCGTGCTTCTTCGGCGTCCCGCCGGAGCACGTGGCCGCGGTCCGGGCCGAGCTCGGCATCCCGGAGGAGTTCGAGATCACGGGGGTTGTCGCCGTCGGGCACCCGGCCGACGGCGGGGCGAAGGGCTCGCCCACCCGCCGCAAACGCAAGCCCGTCGACGAGGTAGTGCACCGCGGCGGCTGGTAGCGCCCACAACCAAGTGGGTCACGCTGCGTCCAGCCGCGCCCGCACCTCGTCGTCCAGCACCAGGTCCGCGGCCCCGAGCGCCTCGTCGAGCTGCGCCACGCTGCTCGCCCCGAACACCGGGACCACCGGCACCTCGCCGCCCAGGAGCCAGGCGAGCGCCACCTGGTTCGGCGTCGCCCCGATCTCGGCGGCGACCGCACGCAGCACCTTGATCCGCTCGCGTGACCCCGCGTGGTCCGAGCCGTCGCCGAGCGGCTTGTCGTCCCGGACGAACACGCCCTGGTGCAGTGGCGAGTACGCCAGCACCGTGAGCCCCGGGCGGCCGGCCGTGCCGGTGGAGCGGGCGTAGTCGAGCAGCTCGGGTGTGGCCCAGTTGGTCCGGATCGGCTGCGGCCGCGGGTACACGTAGCTGTAGCTCTGCTGCACCGCGCCGTACGGCGCCACTCCCAACCGCGCGGCCGTGTCCCGGGCCTCGACCACCCGCCACACGGCGACGTTCGAGATGCCCGGGATCCCGACCACCCCTTCGTCGACCAGCTTGCCGAACGCGCCGACCGTCTCCTCGAGCGGCGTCTCCCGGTCGTCGACGTGCCCGTACAGCACGTCGATGTGGTCGATGCCGAGGTGGCGCAGGCTCTCGTGCGCCTCGTCGTGGACGGTCGAGGCGGCCAGCCCCTGATAGTTGGTGGGCGGCGTGTTCGACAGCGGCAGGTCCGGGTCCTTCTTGGCCGCGCCCAGCTTGGTCGCGATCCGGAGGTCGTCCCGGTTGCCCCGCGAGGCGAGCCAGCGGCCGAGCACGTCCTCGGAGTCGCGGCCGTAGCCCCCGACCCAGGCGTTGTAGTTGTTCGCCGTGTCGAGGAACGTGCCCCCGGCCTCGACGAACCGGTCCAGGATCGCGAACGACGTCTCCTCGTCGGTTCGCGTTCCCATGAACATCGTGCCCAGGCACAGCGTCGAGACGTCGAACGAGGTGTGCCCGTTGTCCAGCGTGCGGTACTGCATGGTCAGCTCCTTCGGCCTGCCTACCCGGGCACCTCCGCCCGGCGTTCACCACGCTAGGCAGGAATCGGTCTGGTGCTACGGTCCAATGCCATGGCGACAGGCCAGACCAATTCCGCCGCCGACGTGCTGATCGCGCTCGCGCCCGGCCCGGGCGCGCTCCGGCACCGGCTGGAGGCGGCGCTCCTCGAGGACATCGCCTCCGGCCGCCTCGCACCCGGTACGGCGCTCCCGCCCAGCCGCACGCTCGCCGACGCCCTCGGCATCTCCCGCTGGGTGGTCACCGAGGCGTACGGGCACCTGGTGGGCAAGGGAATCCTCGACGCACGCACGGGCTCCGCGACCCGGGTCGCGGCACCCGTGCCCGACGGCGCTGCGGGCAGTCGGGCGGACGCCGGGCCGGGTCGCCCGGGTCGCCGGGCCGGCGGTGGGCCGACGGCGCAGGGGAGCCGGTCGCCGTCGGGCACCCTGCCGACGCCGGGCGAGGGGCTGTTGCCGGGCACGCGGCCGCCGTCGGGCACAAGCCTGGAGCACGCGCCGGACCGCGCGACGCACGACCTCGCGCCCGGGGTGCCCGACCTACGGCACGTCCCCCGCGAGGCCTGGCTGCGGGCGGCCCGCGACGCGCTCGCGGAGGCGACCAACCAGGACCTGGGTGCGCAGCCGCCGGCGGGGCACCCGGCGGCGCGGGCGGCGGTGGCGACCCACCTCCGGCGGGCGCGGATGGTGTCCGGGCCCGACGACGCCGTCGTGCTCACCCGGGGTGCGGCGGACGGCATGTCCCGGATCGCGGCGGCGCTGTCTGACGCCGGGCACACGCACCTGCTCGTCGAGGACCCGAGCTGGGCCGCGCTGCGCGACGTCGCCAGGGCCGCAGGCCTCACCCCCGTCCCGGTTCCGGTCGACGACGACGGCATCTCGACGGAACGGCTGCGCACGGAAGCCGCACGCACGGGCGCCCGGGCCGTGCTGCTCACCCCGGCGCACCAGTTCCCGCTCGGTGCGGTCCTGTCTGACGACCGGCGCGCGGAGCTGCTCGCCTGGGCGCGCGAGGTGGACGGGCTGGTGATCGAGGACGACTACGACGCCGACTTCCGCTACGACCGCCGGCCCGTGCCCGCCCTGCAGGGGCTCGACCCGGACCGGGTGCTGCTGCTCGGCTCGACGAGCAAGACCCTGTCGCCGGCGTTCGGGATCGGCTGGATGGTGGTGCCGCAGCGGTGGCGCGCCGCCGTGCTGGACGTGTCGGTGCGCCGCGGACCCACGCCCGGCCCGGCGACGCTGGACCAGCTCACGCTCGCGCGGTTCGTCGCCGACGGCGCGTACGCGCGGCACCTGCGCGCGGCCCGCACCCGCTACGCCCGACGCCGGGCCGCGCTCCTGGCCGCCCTCGACCGCGAGCTGCCCGGCGCGCGGGTCGGCGGGATCGCGGCGGGGATGCACGTGACGGTGGACCTGGCCGGGACCGACCTGCCCGGGGGCGAATCGGGCGGCGTCGGCCGGCCCGACGTCGACGCCGCCGCCGTCGTGCGCGAGGGGGCCGCACGGGACGTCGCCCTGGTCGACCTGCGCCGGTACCAGGCGGCGCCGTCGGCCAGGTCGACGGTGCTGGTCGTCGGCTACGGGAACCTGGCCGACGCGCGGCTGGAGGAGGCGCTGCGGAGCCTGCGCGCGGCGGTAGACGCCGCCACGCGCTAGAGCAGGCCGGGCACCTGCTGACCGACGGCGGAGCGGACCTCGTCCGGGAGCTGCGACCAGTCGTCGACGGTGTCCAGGTCGACCGCGGTGCCCGGCCGCTGCACGACAGTCGCGCCCAGACCGTGGGCCTCGGCCTCCGCGAGATGCGCCGCCAGCGAGCCGTCGCCGAATCGGAACCGGAACCCGGCGCTCGCGACCCCGAAGGGCAGGAGCAGGAGGTTGGTGCCCGAGCGGTTGCGGTCGGTCGCGACGACGACCGGGGCCTCCTCGGCGAGGATCGCCGCCACGTCCGCGGGGGTCAGTGCCGGCAGGTCGGCGTGCGCGACGAGGAGGCGGCCGTCCTCGGGGGCTTGCGCCCCGGGCGCCGCGGCTCCTGACGTCCCGGCATCGCTTGCCTCGAGGACCGTCCGCCCGGCATCGCCCGCCGCGAGGACGGAGCGGGCATGCTCCAGGGCCGCGTTCAGCCCGGGCCGGTCGCCGGGCTGCTCCAGCACCCTGACCTCCAGCCCGGCCAGCGTCTCCCGAGTGAAGACCGGGTCCGCCGTCACCACCACAACCCGCTCGATCCCGTCGGCGGCGAGCAGCGTGGTCACCACGTGCCGGGCCAGCACGCGGATGAGGCGCCGCCGCGAACCGGCGTCGAGCACCGCGGCCAGCCGCGACTTGCCGGAGACGCCGTCGCGGAGCGGGACCACCGCCGTGGTGCGCCGGCCCTGCCGCGGGGCGGCGCCGCTCACGCGAGCGCCAGCAGCTCGCGGGCCAGGCGCTCGCGGCCGGGCGGGCCGCCCATGATCGTGTCGGTGACGTGCACCGTCAGGCCGAGGTCGGCGACGGCGCCGGCGAGGTTCGCGTCGCGCTCGTCGATCACCATGACGTCCACGAGGCCCGCGTAGATCCGGGCCACGCCCAGGGCGGAGACCTCGTGCCCCAGCGACTCCAGGATCTGGGCGGCCGGGCCCTTGATCGCCTGGCCCCCCACGATGGGGCTGACCGCCACGCGTCGGCCGGGGGCGTCCGTCAGGGCCTGACGCACCCCCGGCACCGCGAGGAGCGGCTCGATGGACAGGAACGGGTTCGACGGCGCGAGCACCACCAGCTCGGCGGCCAGGGCGTCGAGCACGCCGGGGGCGGGGCGGGCGGCGTCGGCCCCTTCGAAGTGCAGGCCGAGGACGGCGTCCGCATGCTGCCGTCCCACGAAGTACTCCTGGAACCCGAGCCGGCCGGACGGGGTGTCGACCAGGGTGGCGAGGTGGTCGTCCGTGGCGGGCAGGACGCGCGGGCGGACGCCCATCGAGGCGGCCAGGTGCGCCGTGACGGCGGACAGCGGATCGCCGCGGCGCAGACGCGCGGTGCGCACGATGTGGGTGGCGAGGTCGCGGTCGCCGAGCGTGAACCACGTGTCCTCGCCGAGGTCCTTCAGCGCCGACAGGGTCGCGTACGACTCGCCGCGCAGGCCCCAGCCGCGGTCCTCGTCGTTCAGCTCGGCGAGGGTGTAGAGGACGGTGTCGATGTCGGGGGAGATGGCGAGGCCGTGGAGCTCGGTGTCGTCGCCGACGTTCACGATGACGGTGAGGGCCTGGGCCGGTGAGCTGGTCTGGGTCGATGCATTGGCGGGTGCCGCGCCGAGCGCGAGATCGAGGCCGTGCGCGAGCCGCGCACCGCCGACCCCGCCCGCGAGGAGGGTGACGTTCACGCGTCGAGCGTACGCGGGGCAGTATGGGCACATGGCTGTCTTCGCGTTCTCCGTCGCCCCCATGACCGCAGGCGAGTCCGTCGCCGACCAGGTTGCCGAGGCTGTCCGCATCGTCCGGGAATCGGGGCTCCCGAACCGGACCACCTCGATGTTCACCGAGATCGAAGGATCCTGGGACGAGGTGATGCCGGTGATCCAGCGCGCCACCGACTCCGTCGCGCGCGGCGGGCACCGCGTGTCCCTCGTGATCAAGGCCGATATTCGTCCGGGTGCGCCGGGCGGGCAGATCGACAGCAAGATCGCCCGGGTCGAGGAGCGGCTCGCCGCCGACGAGTCGGAGACGGGCCACTCCTAGCGTCCCTGTGCGCTGGGCGGGCGTCAGGGCAGGAGCATGACGACCGCCAGGGCCAGCATCAGGCCCGACGACGCCAGCGCCGTGCCCAGCCGGCCGCGCGGCCCCGACAGCACCCGGCCGAGCAGCGTCCCGCCGAGGGCCAGCGCGAGCTGCCACGACGCGGACGCCACGAACGCGGCGACCCCGAACACGGCGGCGACCAGGGTGCGGCCGGCCGGGTCGGCGTCGGGCAGCAGCGCGCCGCCCGTCACGACGACCGCGAAGAACAGGACAGTGCCCGGGTTGATCGCCGTGATCGCGACGAACCGCGCGAAGGCGCGCGGCGCGCTGAGCGGGTCCGCCCGCGCCTCGCCGCCCGACGCCGTCCGTTCCCGCCACGCGGTCCGCGCACCACGGGCGGCCAGCACCACGAGCACGAGGGCGGACGCGATTCGCAGCGGCCCCTCGACCGGCTGCACCAGCCCGGCGACAAGCGTGCCGAACAGGCCGGTGATCAGGGCGTAGCCGCCGTCGACAACGGCGATCCCGAGCGCTCCGGCCGCGCCGACCCGCCACGGATGCCGGGCGGCGAGCCCCACGAGGTAGGACGCGACGGGCCCCACGGGAAGGGCGACTGCGTACCCGGCGACGACACCGGCGATCAGGACCGGCCACAGCGTCGTCACCGACGCCGCGGCGCTCATCGCTGTGCCTGGTGGCACCTCCCCGAGCCGCGCACCTGCTGGCCCGCGACGGAAGGTCGCCGGGTCAGGAAGGCAGGGGCGTGGGTCGTAGTCATGGCGGAAAGCCTAGGAGAGCCCCGCCTCCGGGGACAAGTATCACTACACCTTCACCCCGGTGTTTCCGCTCGCTTGCGCCGGACCTTTAGGCTAAGGCGGACCGATGCCGCAGGACCCGGGGAGATCACGAGATGCCATTGTTCGAGGTCGACACCCAGCGGCCCCTCCTCGTCACGTCCGCCAACGGCGCAGACGGCGCGGAACCAGGTCTCAAGACCACGGCAAACCAGGTGGTCGACTCGCACATCGACGGGCTCCTCGGCGAAGAGGTCTTCCCGATCGCGCAGGGTTCCGGCCCCGACGAGCCGCACCTGCTCGCGCTCGACGCGTCGGGCTCGCCCGTCGTGGTGGAGCTGGTGGCCGACCTCGACCGGGAGAACCTCGCCAAGGCGCTCGACCATGCCGGCGCGGCCGGCCGGCTCACGCGGTCCGACCTCGCGGCCCGCTACAGCGGCGGGGCGAGCTCGTTCCAGCACGACGTCGCCGCGTTCTACGACAGCGTGCCCATCACCCGCACGCAGGCGGGGAAGAACAGCGGCAACGGCGCGCGGCTCATCATCATCTGCCAGAACGCGCCCGACGAGATCCTCAACGCGGTCGACTTCCTGCGCCAGCCGACGATGCCCGTCGAGGTGCTGAAGATGGGGGTCGTGAACTCGAACGACGGCCGCAAGTTCCTCGACGTGTCGCCGCTCGTGGTGCACCTGCCGCCCGGCCTGCCCGCGCCGAAGTCGGCGCCGATCGGCGGCGCGATCACGAGCTCGCTGGAGGGTTCGGTCAGCAGCTCGATGGACACGGGCGTCACCGGCGGGGTCGCGGGCGGCTCCGCGGCGCCCAAGGACGCCTTCGAGGAGGGCGTCAAGGTCGGCTACGCCCTCACGGGCAAGATGCCGGTCGTCGCGCAGGCGCCGCAGGCCCGCTCCGGCCGCTCCGCCGCGCAGCAGTCGCCGTCGGCCGACAACCCGTCCTCCGGGCCGACCAACGCGGCGACCGGCCTGCGATCGAGCCTCCGCGGGGGCGCGCAGCGCGGTGCGCCCGAGCGTGCCGGCACCCGCGCCGCCCGCCGGGCCCAGGCCGCGGCCGCCACGTCCGACGCCGCACCGGCCCCGAGCGGTCCGGCTGCCCCGAGCGACGAGAGCGCGCCGAGCGCCCCGGTCTCCCGGGTGCGCCCCGGCGCGGACTCCCGCCCGACGCCGAGCACCCCGCCGCGCCTCGCCGCGAGCCGCTCCTCGCTCGGCGACGCCGGCGCGCCGGCACGCGTCGAGACTCCCGCCGAGCCGACGCCGTCGGTGCGTCGCCGCTCGCGCACCGACCGGTTCACGGCGTCGGCCCAGCCGGACGAGCCGGCGGCGGCGTCGGCGTACCCGGCGTCGGACCCGACGCCGTCCGCCCAACAGGGCTACTCGCCGGCGCCCGTGCCGCAGCCGCCGGCCGAGCAGAACCTGTGGCAGCCCGCGGCCTACGAGGAAGCGCCCGCCTACGCCGGGGCGCCCGCGAACGAGCCGATCGACTTCGACGTCACCATGCCCCGGTACGAACGGGAGCCCGCCTACAACAGCGCGGAGTCGTCCTTCGCGCCGGCTCCCGCACCCGCCCCCGCCGCGCCGGGGTACGGCTACACCCCCGAGGCTCCCCCCGGGTACGGCGACCAGGACGGTTACGGCTACGGCGAGCAGCCCGGCTACGAGCCGCCCTACGCCGACAATGCTGCCCCGGTCGTGACGGAACAGAGCCCGTGGGAGTCCGGCGGCTACATGGCGGGCCCGGACGACGGCTACGCCCAGACGGCGTTCGCCGCGGACCCGTACCCGTCGAGCGCCCCCGAGGCGCCGGCCCGTCCCGTGCCGCCGGGCGAGAGCATCCGGGCCAGCACCCCGATGCTGTTCGAGGAGGAGGACGACCCCGACCTCGAGGCGCTCGCCCGCAGCCTGGGCACGCCCACCCGCATCGTGTGGTCGCGCCCGCGGCGCAACCAGCACTTCGAGGCGACGCTCCTGCCGGACGGCTCGATCGAGCTGGCCAACGGCGCCCGATACCGGCACCCGGACTCGGCCGCCACTGCCGCATCGGGCTCGTACACGGCCGACGGCTGGAGCGTGTGGCGCATCGGTGACACCGGCCCCACGCTGGTGGAGGAGTTCTCCCGCCGGTTCGCCTGATCAGCCCGACGCGCGCACCACGAGCTCGGGCACGAAGGTCTCCGACCCGCCCGCGGTGTCGCCGTCGAGCTCGGCGAGCAGGAGCCGTGCCATGGCGTTCGCCATGTCCTCGACGGGCTGACGTACGGTCGTGAGCGGCGGGTGGGCCTGCGCGGCGACGCTCGAGTCGTCGAACCCCACCACCGCGACGTCCTGCGGTACGTCCCGGCCGGCGGTGCGGAGCGCGGTCGAGACGCCGTCGGCCATGAGGTCGTTCGCCGCGAAGACGCCGTCGACGTCGGGCCGCGCGGCCAGCAGCGTGCGGGCCGCGGCCTCGCCGCCCGGGCGAGTGAAGTCGGAGGTGACCACCTCGGGTTCGCGCAGGCCCGCCGCACGCACCCCGGCAAGGAACCCCTGCAGCCGAGCGTGCCCGAACGGCGCGTCGGGCGGCCCGGCGACCACCGCGAGCCGCGTGCGCCCGGACCCGGCGAGGTGCTGGGCGGCGAGGCGACCGCCGGCAGCTTGGTCCAGGTCGACCCAGGCCACGCCGGGCAGTGTGGTCCGGGTCGACAGCACCAGCGGCACGGCGAGCGCGGCCAGCCGGCCCGGCAGCGGGTCGGCGGTGCTGGACGTGATGAGCAGGACGCCGTCGACGTGCCCCTGCCGCACGTACCGCACCACCTGGTCGTGGGCGGGCGGGTCGGCGGGGATGATCGCGAGGTGGATGTCGCGGGGCCGCAGCACCGCTTGCGCCCCGGCGGTCACGCGCCCCACGTACGGGTCGGTGAAGAGCCGTTCGAGGAACGGCAGCGGCGAGCGCTGCTCCGGCGGCTCCGACACGACGAGGGCTACCGAACCGGTGCGGCGCGTCACCAGCGACCGGGCCGCGAGGTTCGGCACGTAGCCGGTCTGCTCTATCGCCCGGCTCACGACCTCGACGATCTCGGGGTCCACCGTCGGCACCCCGTTGATCACCCGCGACACGGTCGCACGCGAGACCCCCGCGACGGAGGCCACGGCCTCCAGGGTGGGCCGTGCGGAACGTTCGGGCTGCATCCCGCCAGTTATACCCGAGGTGCCCGACGGCGGAGTGGTCGCCTCCTCTGGAAGGTGACCACTCCGGCGTCGGGTACCTCGGGCGGTGGGCGGACTACTGGTAGACGCGCACGTAGTCCACGAGCATCCGGGACGGGAACGGCGTGGCGGCGTCGGGCGGGCCGGGCCAGTCACCGCCGACCGCGAGGTTGAGGATCATGTAGAAGTCGTGGTCGTAGACCCAGGGGCCGCGGGTGGACTCCACGGTGTCCCGGTCGGCGTAGAAGACGTCGCGCCCGTCGAGCGAGAACTGGATGCCCGCGCTGCCCCACTCGGCGGCCCAGGTGTGGAAGCCGTCCGAGATCTTCGAGCCGTCGGGCAGGGTGTATGAGCCGCCGTAGCCGCCGCCGCCGTTGTACGCCGGGGCGTGCAGGGTGGAGTAGGCGGTGGTCGGGGTCTGGCCGATGAACTCCATGATGTCGATCTCCCCGTTGTAGGGCCACGGGCGGCCGTCGAGGAAGTCGGAGCCCATCATCCAGAACGCCGGCCACAGGCCGCGGCCCTCGGGGACCTTCACGCGGGCCTCGAACCGGCCGTACTGGGTGTTGAACGTGCCCGACGTGTTCATGCGGTGCGACGTGTACTGCCGCCCGTCGCGGTCCTCGCGCCGGGCCTCGAGCACGAAGTTGCCCTGGCCGTCGTGGAACCCGTTGCCGCTCGGGGTGTAGACCTCCAGCTCGTTGTTCGCAGGCAGGCCGGGGTCGATGGTCCAGCGGGACGTGTTGGCGGGGGTGCCCGCAGCACCGTCGAACTCGTCGCTCCACACCAGGTCGAGGTTGTCGAAGTCCGGGTCGGCGGGCTCGGCCGGGGGCGTGGTGGGCGCGCCACCCGTGCCGTAGACCTGGAACTCCCACAGCGAGTAGCCGTAGGGGCCGCTCCGGTCGCGCATGTGCACGCGCACGTGCCGGCCGTCGGCGTCGAGCGGGACCGTCTGCTTGAAGCCGGTGCCGGTCGTGGTGGTGTGCACGGTGCGCCACGTGGTGCCGTTGTCGGACACCTCGATGTCGAAGGCGGTCGCGAACGCCGGGTCCCACTGCAGCACGACGCTGCTGACGTGCGCGGCGGCCCCGAGGTCGACGGCGATCCAGCCCTCGTCGACCCAGCCCGTTTCGGGGCTGACGGCCCAGCGGCTGGCGGGGTCGAGGTCGAACGCCTTGTCGGGGGAGCAGAGCCAGCACGCGCCGTCGTTCTGCGAGCTGGAGGCGCTGCCGGCCTTGTCGTAGGACAGCAGGGCCGCCTCGCCGGGCACGGAGCCGCCCGGGCCGAACGCCTGCAGCTCCCACAGGGAGACGCCCCACTGCGTGGCCCGCTGGGTGGCCCACAGGCGCAGGTAGCGGCCGCTCCCGTCGACGTCGAGGTTCTGGTCCCCGCCGGTTCCGGTGGTGGTGGAGTAGATGGTGGACCACGCGGCGCCGTCGGCCGAGGTCTCGATGCGGAAGCCGGACGCGTACGCCGTCTCCCAGTCGAGGACCACCCGGTCGATGGCCTGGACGGAGCCCAGGTCGACGCGGATCCACTGGTTGTCGGCGGCGGCGCTGGACCAGCGGGTGCCGGGATCGCCGTCGACGGCGCCGGCGCCGGTGCTCCAGTCGAACTCGGTGCTGGACGTGGTGACCGTCCGGCCCTGGGAGAGCGGTACGTCGGCGGCGGAAGCCGTCGTGACCTGGGTGATCGCGCCCAGGGTGAGGAGGGACGCGGCGGTTGTCGCTGCCGCGAGCAGGCGGAGGTGTCTGCGCATCTGACGTGCTCCTTCGAACGTCGGGCTGGCACTATGAGCGCCGAGAGAGCGCTCTCTGACACTGTCGCGGACACGGCGGACCCAGGTCAAGAGTTTCGGCGGAACTTGCTGACCGACCTGTAAGCGAACGACTCAGGGCCGGCTCAGGGCCGGACGACTACCTTGCCGAACTGGCTGCCCTCGTTGAGCCGGGCCAGCCCCTCGGCGGCCTTCTCCAGCGACACCTCGGCGTCGATCACCGGGCGCACGCCGGTGCGGGCGCAGAACCGGGCGAGCGCGCCGAGGTCGTCCCGCGAGCCCATGGTGACGCCCTGCACCCGGATCTCCTGGAAGAAGATGCGGGTCAGCTCGGCCGCGGGAGCGTCGCCCGACGTCGCGCCGCAGACCAGCACCGACCCGCCCGGCCGCACCGAGCGGATCGAGTGGGCCCACGTCGCCTGGCCCACGGACTCGAGGACGGCGTCAACGCGGGCCGGTAGGCGCGCGCCGGTCTCGACGGCGCCCGCCGCGCCCAGCGCGACGGCCCGCTCGCGCTTCTCGGCGGAGCGCGACGTCACCCAGACCTCCAGGCCGGCCGCCGCACCCAGCGTGACCGCCGCCGTCGCGAGCCCGCCGCCCGCGCCCTGCACCAGCACGCGGTCGCCGGGGGTGAGGCCGCCCGCCGTGAACAGCATGTTGTACGCGGTGAGCCACGCCGTCGGGAGGCACGCGGCCTCCTCGAACGAGAGCTCGGCGGGCTTCGGCACGAGGTTCGCCGTCGGCACCGCCACGCGCTCGGCGAGGGTCCCGGGGTAACGCTCCGAGAGCAGCGACCGCGGCTCCTTCGGCCCGACGCCGTGGCCGTCGGCCCCGATGACGCCGTGCACGATCACCTCGGTCCCGTCCGGGGCCACGCCCGCGGCGTCGGTGCCGAGGATCATCGGCAGCTGCTGCTCGCGCAGGCCCACGCCGCGCAGCGACCACAGGTCGTGGTGGTTCAGGCTCGCGGCCCGGACGTCCACCGTGGTCCAGTGCTCCACGGCCTCCGGTTCGGGGCGATCACCCACCTCCAGGCCGTCGAGCGGGCTGTCGGGCGAGACGCGGGTCACGTAGGCGGCAAGCATGCGGCCGACCCTAACCGACCCCGGACCAGCCGGCCGGGACGGTACCCAGCCGCACCCGCTGCGGGTGGTCGCCCACCGGTACCGAGGTGACCTTCTGCCCGGTCCCGAAGTCGATGGACGTCACCTGGTCGGCCGCCGACTCCGAGACGACGCAAGCGGTGCCGTCACCGGTCACGGTGGACCAGTACGGCTTGGCGACGTCGACCAGCGGCCCCTCCTCGAGCGTGGCTCGGTCCACGACCACCGCGTAGTCGTCCATGGTCCCGGCGACGCAGAGGTGCTCGCCCGTGGGCTGCATGGTGAGGCCGTGGTGGCGCGAGTCGTTGACCATCTCGTCGCGGCGGCCCTCGAAGACGCGCGGCAGGGTCTTGACCCGCGTGATGCGGTCGCTCGCGACGTCGTGCTCCAGGAACCCGCCGAAGAACGACACCTGGAAGTACAGCTTCGACTCGTCGGGGCTGAAGGTGGCGGGGCGGACGGCGTCGGACAGCGCGCCCAGCCCGGCGTCGTCGAGCCGGTCGCGCATGTCGATCTCGCGCACCACCTCGAACGTCTCGGCGTCGGCGACGGTGATGACGCGGTCGCCCTTGAGGAAGTCGAGCGCCGGGTCGTCGAGGTCGTTGTTGACCTCGCCGATCGACATGTTCCAGATCAGCCCGTCGGCCGTGTAGATGTTCTCGTGCGGCTTGTCGCCAGTGGGGAACGAGCCGGCCTCGGCGCCGGTCTCGATGTCGAGCACGTGGACGGTGTTCCCGGTCGACGCCGAGACCGCGACCTGCGTCCCGTCCGGCGACACGGCCATGTGGTCGGCCCGCAGGCCCGACACCGGGAACCGCCACTCGACCTCGCCGGTGGCGAGGCTGATCGAGACGACGTCGGCGAAGCTCGGCCGCGACACCACCAGGGACGAGCCGTCGGGCGTGGTGTACATGTCGTCCGCGAACTGGTCGTGGCCCTCGCCCACCGTCTCCCGGATGACCAGGAAGGCCGCCAGCCGGACCGGGTCGCGGTAGATCTCGCGCATCCGCTCGGCGCGGTCGGGGATCACGTTCACCTGCCCGACCGGCGTGAGGTCCGCGCCCGACGACAGGACGGAGGCGGTGCCGTCCCAGTTGTTCGCGACGAACAGGACCTCCCGTGCCGGCGGATCGGCCTGGGCCGGGGACGACGCCACGATCGCGCCGGAGGTCACGAGGCCGAGGGCCATCAGGATGGAGAGTGCACGGCGCTGTGTCACTGGACGCTCCTCTTCGTCGGGCCGGTCGGCGTCGACCGGCCCGACGAAGGTTACTGGAGCCAGGTTCAGTAGCGGAAGTTCACCCGGCGAATCACTCGGTCCCGATGTTGAACATCCAGGAGATGCCGTACTTGTCGGTGAGCGCCCCGTAGTAGTCGCCCCACGGCGCGAGCTCGAGCGGCTGGCCCGGCGTCCCGCCGTCGGACAGCTTGTCGAAGGCGCCCTTGATGTACTCGTGGTCCTCCGCGCCGCCCGACAGGGAGACGGTGACGCCGCTGGTGGGCGCCACGTACTCCATGAACGACGGCGTGTCCGACGCCATGATCGTGAGGCCACCCGGGGTGTCGAGCTGCCCGTGCATGACGAGGTCCTTGTCCTCGTCGGGAGTGGGCATCCCCTCCATCGGGGTTCCACCGAACGTGCTGACGTCGAGCTCACCGCCGAGCACGGACTGGTAGAAGTCCAGGGCATCCTTGGCCTCGGACTTGAAGCTGAGGTACGGATTGAGCTTTGCCATACGACCAAGTTATGCCCGGGGCCCACGAACCGCGCGATGGTTACCCGAGGAACTCGCTGACCATCGGGCCGATCTGGTCCGCCTCGACCAGGAAGCCGTCGTGGCCCACGTCGCTCGTCACGATCCGCAGCGACTCCGCTCCCGGGATCCACTGCGCCAGCCGGGCCGACTGCTCGGGCGGGAACAGCCGGTCGCTGTCCACGGCCACCACCAGGGTGCGCGCGGTGACCTGGCTGAGCGCGGCCTCGACGCCGCCGCGGTCGCGGCCCAGGTCGTGCGACAGCATGGACTCGGTGAGCACCAGGTAGGAGTTGGCGTCGAACCGGCGGGCCAGCTTGTCGCCGTGGTGCTCCAGGTACGACTGCACGGCGAACCGCCCGCCCGCGAACGGGTCCTCGCCGCCCTGTGGCAGGCGGCCGAAGCGCTGGTCCAGCTCGTAGCCCGTGCGATACGTCGTGTGCGCGATCTGGCGTGCGATACCCAGGCCGGTGTGCGGGCCGTCGTCGTCGGCCGCGTCGTAGTAGTCGCCGTCGCGGAACCGCGGGTCCACGCGGATCGCGGCAAGCTGCGGGTGCGCCCACGCGATCTGGTCCCCGCCGGTCTGGGCCGTCGTCGCGATCGCGGCGACGTTACGCACCCCGACGCCGGCCTCCGGCCCGAGCAGCGCCCACTCGAGCACGCGCAGCCCGCCCATGGACGCGCCGATCACGAGCTCCCAGGACCGGATCCCGAGCTCGCGGGTCAGTGCGATCTCCACGGCCACCTGGTCGCGGGTGGTGATGTAGGGGAAGCGGCCGCCCCACGGGCGCCCGTCGTCGGCAGCCGACGACGGTCCGGTGGTGCCCTGGCAGCCGCCGAGCACGTTGGGCGCCACCACGAAGTACCGGTCGGTGTCGATGGGCTTGCCCGGGCCGACCATCTGCGCCCACCAGCCGTCGGTCACGTGCCCCGGCCCGGCGTCGCCCGTCACGTGCGAGTCGCCGGTGAGGGCGTGCAGCACCAGCACGGCGTTCGAGCCGTCGGTATCCAGGGTGCCCCAGGTCTCGTAGGCCACGCGCACGGCGGGCAGCCGTCCGCCGGCCTCCAGCTCGAACGCGCCGACGTCGGCGAACTGACGGTGCCCGGGGTCGCCGTCCTCCCGCCACGCACCGCTCGCGGGCACCGGTGGCTTGCTCCGCGCGCGCGAGGTCGCGGTGACGCCGTTGCTGCTCACCTCGCTGCCGGACGTCGGCGTGGTCTCCCCGGGCGACGGCGTCGCCCCGGCTGCTGCCGCGGCCGAAGCCGCGGACGCCGGGGCCGCCGTGGCCGGGAAGGCGACGCGGGCCTCGTGGACCGGGGCGTGTGCGGTGCGGGCGCCCTGGGCGGCCGGCGGGGTGTGGATGGCCATGTCGCTCCTGCGGCTCGGGGTGGTGTGCTCGGTACTGGCTTGCCTCGTGGGCGTGTGCGCAGTGGTCCGCGGAACGCGCGGCTGGGTCCGTCGATGGGCTCGGGCCGGTCGTGGGCAGGCGAACGTGGCGCTGGTTGTCAGTGGCACATTCGACGACTCATGCCTGGGACCGTAACCCGCGCCGCGCGCGGGTGGAACCGGCGTCTTGCAGTACGAGACCACGATGCGAGACGCGCGATACAGGAATGCGGTGCGGGACGGGGGCTCTCCGGATGCGCGAATCGGATGCTCGGGGCACATTTGGACCGGTAACAACGGAGTGATTCACAGGATCTGCGCAAGGCGACACGCCGGACAGTGTGCGGATCGAAAGGGGGATCATGGGGCGGATCCGAGGTCTGGACGAGTCGGCCGGTCACTGGGCGGGCCTGACGGGCAGGGCTGCGGCGCACCGGGCCGCCGTGTCCGAGAGGCACGGGCACGGCACCGTGCTGGTGCTCCGCGCGCTGGGCGCCGCAGTCCTCGCACTCGCTCTGGTGTTCCCCTGGGGTCCGGTCGCCGAGGCGGACCCGCCCGCTGATCCGCCCACCGCCGCGGACGCCCAGGCGGCCCGCGACGCGGTCGACGCCGGGACCCTCGATGTCCAGCAGGCCGAGTCCGCGCTCGAGGCGCTCCGCGCGGAGCTTGCGGCCGCCCAGGTCCGTGTGCAGGTGGCGGCGGCCGACTACGCCGAGGCGCAGCTGGCCGTCGAGCTGGCCGAGCGGGAGGTGGCCGCGGCCCGGTCCGTCGTCGAGAAGGCGCGCAAGGGCGAGGCGGCGGCGCGCACGAGCCTGGCCGAGGTGTACCGGGCGTCGGCGCGCGATGCCGACCTGGGGCCGCTCGGCGTCGCCCTCGAGGCGGACTCGGTTCCCGACATGGTGGGCCGCAGCGCGGCGGAGCGCGCCGTGCAGCGCAAGCTCAGCGGGGCCCTCGCCGCGTACCAGGACGCGCGCGCCTCCTCGGAGTCCGCCGACGCCCGGTGGACGGCCGCGAAGAAGGAGCTCGCCGCCGCCGCCGGGCGGGCCCAGACCGCGTTCGACGCCGCCCAGACCGCCGCGGCCGACCTCGAGGCGCGCACCAGGGCCGCCGAGGCGGAGCGGACGGCCCTGGTCGAGCGGCTCGCGCAGCTGCGGCAGACCAGCGTCCAGATCGAGCGGGAACGGGAGGCGGCCAGGGCCGCCGCCGCGGAGGCCGCGCGGGAGGCTGCGGCCAAGGCCGAGCTCGAACGGCAGCAGGAGGCCCGCGACGAGGCCCGCGCGCGGGTGCGCGCGGACGAGGCCGAGCGCGAGGCTCCGGCGGACTCGGGTGGCTCCGGCGGGTCGGACGACGGCGACCCGCCGCCGTCGGGCAGCGGGCCGGTGCCCGCGCCGGAACCTGCGCCTGCGCCGAAACCTGCGCCCGAACCCGCGCCGGTCGGTCCGCCCACCTCGGGTGTGACGGTCGGGTCGGCCGGCCGGGGGATCGGCGCGGTGGCCTGGGCGCGGACCAAGATCGGGGCGCCGTACCTGCTCGGCGCGGCGGGCCCGTCCTCCTACGACTGCTCGGGCCTGACGATGATGTCGTGGGCGAGCCAGGGCGTGAACATCACGCGGACGTCGCGGTCGCAGTACCTGGCGGTCGGCAAGGTGGACTACGGGTCGCTACGGGCCGGTGACCTCATCTTCTACGGCTCGAACCCGAGCGACCCGGCGTCGATCTACCACGTGGCCATGTACACGGGCGGCGGCACGATGCTCGAGGCGACGCTGCCGGGGCACCCGCTGTCGGAGAGCCCGCTCCGCCTCTCGAACGCCATGCCGTACGCGGGCCGCCCGTAGTCCCCGGAAATGCCAGACGCACAGGTCACTCCGGTGACCTGTGCGTCTGGCATTTCCGGGGACTACGGCCCGGTTCAGTGCTTGTCGTAGTAGCCCGTGTCCTTGGCGCGCTGGATCGAGCGGACGATCTCCGCCTCGGCGTCCGAGCGGCCGACCCAGTGGGCGCCCTCGACCGACTTGCCCGGCTCGAGGTCCTTGTAGACCTCGAAGAAGTGCTGGATCTCCAGGCGGTGGAAGTCCGAGACGTCGTCGATGTCCTGGCGCCACGCCGCGCGCTGGTCGCCCGTCGGCACGCACAGCACCTTGTCGTCACCGCCGGCCTCGTCGCGCATGCGGAACATGCCCAGAGCGCGGCACTTGATCAGACAGCCCGGGAACGTGGGCTCCTCCAGCAGGACCAGTGCGTCCAGGGGGTCGCCGTCCTCACCGAGGGTGCCCTCGATGAAGCCGTAGTCGTCCGGGTAGCGCGTCGAGGTGAAGAGCATGCGGTCGAGGCGGATGCGTCCGGTCTCGTGATCCACCTCGTACTTGTTCCGCTGACCCTTGGGGATCTCGATCGTGACGTCGAACTCCACGCCGATGTGCTCCAGTTCTCGATGATGGTCGCCGAAGTGTCTTACCGCGGCGGCGGCCTTGCGCCCGTCCAGTGTGCCATGTGTCTTGTGTCCCGACCGTTACCTGTGGTCAGAACCACTGTCTGCGTTCGGCATAATTCGCAGCGTGCGCGGCGCGCGCGGGAATCGATCCGCGCGAGCGGGTGAAATTTCCCGTGAATCGCCGTCGTCGTACGCGCCGCGTGGTTTGCCGCGACTAGAGTTGGCTATGGCTTTCACGTGACGATCGAGAGGATGCCCATGGAGTGGGGGTTGCGCTCCGGCGCCGCCGTCGCCGCAGTCGTCGCACTGTTCGGTGGGTACCTTGTCGCCGACGCGTACGACGTCGTTCCCGGCATGCTCACCACGGCCGACCCCTGGCCCCAGGCCAGCCCCTTCCCGTCCGCGCCCGGTGCCGTCGACGGGCCCGCGCCCGTCTCGCTCCTGGCCGGCCTCCCGGACGACGCTCCGGTGCCGGACAGCGTGGAGATCCAGCGCCTGGTGACAGGCCTGGCCAAGGACAAGCGGCTCGGTTCCCGCGTCGGCGTGGTGGTGGCCGACGGGCTGTCGGGGGACGTGCTCGGCTCGTCCAGCCCGGACAAGCTGATGACCCCCGCGTCCACGCAGAAGCTGTTCACCGGCGTCGCGGCGCTCTCGTCGTCCATCGCGAGCACCACCCTGCAGACGAAGGCCGTCCTCCTGGACGACAACACGGTGGTGCTGGTCGGCGGCGGCGACATGATGCTGTCCGCGGGCAAGGGCGACCCAAACGCGGTTAACGGCCGGGCCGGGCTCGCCGACCTCGCGCAGCAGGTCGCCGCCAAGGTGAAGGTCACCGGGACCACCGAGGTGCGGGTCGCGCTCGACGACACGCTCTTCACCGGAGACGACACCGCGCCGACCGTCGCGAGCCCGGACATCGCGGCCGGCTACATCGCGCCGGTCTCCTCCGTCGGGATCAACGTCGGCCTGCTGTCCGACGAATACAGCGACAACGGGCCTCGCGCGTCCGACCCGGGCAAGTACGCCGCGGAGGCATTCTCCGCGGCCCTCGAGGACCAGGGCCTCACGACCGCCGACTCCGTGATCGACGAGAGCGCCCCCGACGACGCGCGGGTGCTCGGCGAGGTCAGCTCCGCCCCCCTCGCGGAGATCGTCGAGTTCGCCATGCAGTACTCCGACAACACGATCACCGAGGTCCTCGGGCGCCTCGTCGCGGTGGACGCCGGCCTGCCCGGTTCGAACGACGGGGCGACGCAGGCCGTGATCGCGAGGGCGAAGGAGCTCGGCATCGACATGACGGGCGCCCGCCTGCGCGACTGCTCCGGCCTGGGGGACGGCTCGTACCTGAGCGCCCAGCAGCTGGTGAACCTGCTCGAGGTGATGGTCGACCCCGGGCAGCCGAAGCTGCGCAGCGAGGCCGTAGGCATGCCGATCGCGGGCCTGTCCGGGACGCTCGCCAGCAGCCACGGGCGGTTCACGGGGACCAACGCCGCCCGGGGCCTGGCACGCGCCAAGACCGGGAGCCTCCCCAGGGTGCGCGCGCTCGCCGGGACGGTGGTCACGGCCGACGACCGGCTCCTCGTCTTCTCCGTCCTCGCCGACTCGATCCCTGCCGACCAGTCGGTGGGCGCGACCTCGATCTACGACGACTTCGTCGGCGACCTCGCGGCGTACTCGACCCCGGGCTGACGCGCCGTCACCCCGGACCGTTACCGTGGTCCGGTGACCCAGGCCTCCACAGCCCCCCAGGTCGTCGACTGGTCGGCAGCAGCACAGATCGCGGCGCGTCTTGCCGCGCCCGGGCCGCAGGCGCCCCGGGAGGAGCTCGACGCCCTGGTGAGCGGCCTGCGGACGGCGGCGGGCGACGCCGTCGGGCACGTGCTGGAGACCACCCGCTTGACGCCGCAGGACGGCCGTACGGCGCTGAGCCCGGTGGCGGTGGTGGACCGTGCGACCTGGGCCCGCGCGAACACCCAATCCATGGCCGTCATGACGGACGGGATCGGCTCGGTCGTCGCCGAGGTGTCCAAGGGGGCCACCTCGCCCGGCGCCCAGATGGCGGGCGCCGCCGAGATCGGGGCGGTCCTCGCGCTGCTCAGCGGGCGGGTGCTGGGCCAGTTCGACCCGTACTCCGGGTCCGGCCGCCTCCTCCTCGTCGCGCCCAACGTGCTGCAGGCGGAGCGCACGCTGCGCGTCCCGGTGCGGGACTTCCGGCTGTGGGTCTGCCTGCACGAGCAGACGCACGCGCTGCAGTTCGCCGCGGCGCCCTGGCTCTCGGGACACCTCAGCGGCCGCACCCAGCAGCTGGTCGCGGGCATGGCCCGGACGACGGCGGAGCTGGCGAAGGCCCGGTTCGACAGGAAGATCGCCGTGATCGGGCGGAGCGTGCTCGACGCCCTGCGGGGTGAGGGCGGCACGATCATGGACGGCATGCTCACGCACGAGCAGAAGGACGAGCTCGCCGACATCACCGCCGTCATGGCGCTCCTGGAGGGGCACGCGGACGTGATGATGGACGCCGTCGGGCCGCGGGTGGTGCCCTCCGTGCGGCGCATCCGGGCGCGGTTCGAGCGGCGGCGCGACGGCGAGGGGCGCAGCGCCTTCGACCTGGTGGTGCAGAAGCTGCTCGGCATGGAGGCCAAGCTCGCCCAGTACCGCGACGGGGCCGCGTTCGTGCGGTCCGTGGAGCGGGCCGTGGGGCGCGACGGGCTCAACGCCGTGTGGGCCGCCCCCGAGAACCTGCCTTCCGCCCGGGAGATCGCCGACGCCCGCGCGTGGGTGCGCCGGGTGCACGGATGAGCGCCGGGGGCGCCTGACCGTGGCCCATGTCGATCCCGCCGTCGCCGCGGCGCGGAACGCGGTCCGGGCGGCGCTGGCCGGGCTGGGCCCGGACGAGCTGGTGCTGGTCGCCTGTTCCGGCGGCGCGGACAGCCTCGCCCTCGCCGCGTCGGTGGCGTTCGAGGCCCGCCGCGTCGGGCGCTCCGTGCGGTCGCGCGGGTACGCCGTCCGGGCGGGTGCGGTGGTCGTGGACCACGGCCTCCAGGCAGGCTCCGCCGACGTCGCCGAGCGAGCGGCCGACCAGTGCCGCGCCCTGGGCCTCGACCCGGTGGTGGTCCGGCGCGCCGTCTGGTCGGACGGCGCCGGCGGTCCCGAGGCCGCCGCCCGGGACGCCCGGTACGCCGCGCTGGAGGCGGTCGCCGCCGAGAGGGGCGCTGCCCGGGTGCTGCTCGGACACACCCTCGACGACCAGGCGGAACAGGTGCTGCTCGGGCTCGCGCGAGGCGCCGGGGCCCGGTCGCTGGCCGGCATGCCGCGCGAGCGGGGGATCTTCCGCCGGCCGTTCCTGGGGCTGCGGCGCGCGCAGACCGAGGCGGTGTGCGCGGCGTCGGGCCTGGAGTTCTGGATCGACCCCACGAACCTGCTGCCCGACGACCCCGAGCCCGCGCGAGAGCGTCAGGACGAGGCAACTGACCGATCTCGCGGGGCGTTCACGCCGCTGCGCTCGCGGGTGCGGGGGCGGGTGCTGCCGGTGCTCGAGGAGACGCTGGGCCCGGGCGTCGTCGAGGCCCTCGGGCGCAGCGCGGACCAGCTGCGCGACGACGCGGACCTGCTCGACACCCTCGCCGCGGAGCTCCTGGCGCAGGCCCGCGCAGCCGCGGGGACGAGGGCGGCAGCGGGCACGGCGGCAGGCGTGCCGGGCAGCGATCCGGCCGCACCACGGGAGAGCGACGTCGAGCAGGTCCTCGACGTCGAGGTGCTGGAGCGGGCCCATCCGGCGCTCCGGCGTCGTGCCCTGCGGCTCGCCGCGCTCGCGGCCGGCTGCCCGCCCACGGGCACCACCACGCGCCACGTCGACGCGCTCGACGCGCTGGTCGTGTCGTGGAGCGGTCAGGGCCCCGCCCACCTCCCGGGAGGCGCACAGGCCCGCCGTGCGTGTGGCAGGCTTTTCCTGCACGCCGCGCCGACCGGTACCTGGACCGGCGCCTTGCCCCCCAGCACAACTCAGGAGTAACCCGTGGACCAGTCCGACGTCGGACCCGACCTCGCAGAGATCCTGCTCTCCGAGGAGCAGCTCACCAAGAAGCTCGACGAGCTGGCCGCCCAGATCGACGCGGACTACGCGGGCAAGGACCTGCTCCTGGTCGGCGTCCTCAAGGGCGCGGTCATGGTGATGGCCGACCTGTCCCGCCGTCTGCACCACAAGGTCCAGATGGACTGGATGGCGGTGTCGTCGTACGGCTCGGGGACCAAGTCCTCGGGCGTCGTCCGCATCCTCAAGGACCTGGACGCGGACCTGACCGGCCGCAACGTCGTCATCGTCGAGGACATCATCGACTCGGGCCTCACGCTGTCCTGGCTGGTGTCGAACCTGCGCTCGCGCGGCCCCGAGTCCGTCGAGATCGCCGCGATGCTGCGCAAGCCGGACGCCGCGCAGGCCGACGTCGACGTGAAGTACCTCGGTTACGACATCCCCAACGAGTTCGTGGTGGGCTACGGCCTCGACTACGCCGAGAACTATCGGAACCTGCCGTTCGTTGCCACCCTGGCACCGCACGTCTACGGCGGCTGACGAAGACCGACTTCTCTCAGTCACTGCTCGACGCCGCGGGATGCCCATCCCGGGCGGTTCGTCACGTCTGGGCGAGGTGTGGTCCAGGCGTCACATGCTCTGGGCGAACACCCGGGCCTCCTGTCAGGGAGACCATGTAGTTTCGACGGAAACATACTGCGCGAGCGGAGGGAAACGGGGCTCGGTCCCCGTCGCCGATGAACATCAAGAAGCTTCTGAGTGGGCCTGTCATCTGGATCCTGGTCGCCTTGGTCGTGGTGACGCTGGCCATCTCGGCACTGAACCAGCCCAATGTCTCGCGAATCGAGACGTCACAGGGAATCGAGCTGCTCGAGGGCAGCACGGTCGACCACGCCCTCATGGTCGACGGCGAGCAGCGCGTCGAGCTCAAGCTCTCGAAGGCGTACTCGTCGACCGAGGGCGAAGGTGACGAGGCCGAGAAGGTCGACCACGGCAAGACCGTCGAGTTCTTCTACACCCTGCCCCAGGGCGACCGGGTCGAGGACGCCATCGTGAAGTCCGACCCGGCCGACGGGTTCGACTCGGAGGTGCCGCAGCCCAGCTTCTGGTCCTCCATGCTGTCGGTGCTGATCCCGTTCCTCCTGATCGGTGTCGTGTTCTGGTTCCTGCTCTCGCGGGCCCAGGGTGGCGGCAACCGGGTCATGGGCTTCGGCAAGTCCAAGGCGAAGCTGGCCTCCAAGGACACCCCGCAGGTGACCTTCGCCGACGTCGCGGGCGCGGACGAGGCGGTCGAAGAGCTCCAGGAGATCAAGGAGTTCCTCGCCGAGCCGGCCAAGTTCCAGGCCGTGGGCGCCAAGATCCCCAAGGGCGTGCTGCTCTACGGCCCGCCCGGTACGGGTAAGACGCTCATCGCGCGCGCCGTCGCCGGCGAGGCGGGTGTGCCGTTCTACTCGATCTCCGGCTCGGACTTCGTCGAGATGTTCGTCGGCGTGGGCGCCAGCCGGGTGCGCGACCTCTTCGAGCAGGCCAAGCAGAACTCGCCCGCGATCATCTTCGTGGACGAGATCGACGCCGTCGGCCGCCACCGCGGTGCGGGCATGGGCGGCGGGCACGACGAGCGCGAGCAGACGCTGAACCAGATGCTCGTCGAGATGGACGGCTTCGACGTCAAGACGAACGTCATCCTCATCGCCGCGACCAACCGCCCCGACATCCTCGACCCGGCGCTGCTGCGCCCCGGCCGCTTCGACCGCCAGGTCGCCGTCGAGGCCCCGGACCTCAAGGGCCGCGAGGCGATCCTCAACGTGCACTCGCAGGGCAAGCCGATGGTCCCCGAGGTCGACCTCGAGGCAGTGGCCCGCCGCACGCCCGGATTCACGGGTGCGGACCTGGCGAACGTGCTCAACGAGGCCGCCCTGCTCACCGCGCGCAGCGGTGCTCAGCTCATCGACGACCGCGCCCTTGACGAGGCCATCGACCGCGTCGTGGCCGGCCCGCAGAAGCGCACGCGAGTGATGAACACCAAGGAGCAGAAGATCACGGCGTACCACGAGGGCGGCCACGCCCTCGTCGCCGCGGCGATGCGCTACACGGACCCCGTCACCAAGGTGACGATCCTGCCGCGCGGCCGGGCGCTGGGCTACACCATGGTCATGCCGCTCGAGGACAAGTACTCGACCACGCGCAACGAGCTGCTCGACCAGCTCGCGTACGCGATGGGCGGCCGCGTCGCCGAGGAGATCGTGTTCCACGACCCCACCACCGGCGCCTCGAACGACATCGAGAAGGCCTCGGCCATCGCCCGCAAGATGGTGACCGAGTACGGCATGAGCGAGCGGGTCGGCGCCATCAAGCTCGGCACGAGCGCCGGCGAGCCGTTCCTGGGCCGCGACTACGGGCACGAGCGGGACTACTCCGAGTCCGTCGCGGGCACCATCGACGACGAGGTGCGCAAGCTCGTCGACGCCGCGCACGACGAGGCGTGGGAGGTGCTGAGCCAGTACCGCGACGTGCTCGACGAGCTGGTGCTCGGCCTGCTCGACAAGGAGACGCTGAACCAGAAGGAGCTCGCGGAGGTCTTCCGGTCCGTCGAGAAGCGCCCCGCGCGCGACGTCTGGCTGTCCAGCGAGCAGCGCACGGTGCACACCCGCGGTCCCGTCCTCACGCCCAAGGAGCTGGCGGCCCAGAACGGGCACCCCGCCGTGGTGCCGCAGGACGAGGCGGTGCTGGACACGGCGACGCCGTCCGACGCGGTGCCCACGGACCCGCCGAACTGACAGACCGGAGCAACACGATGACCGACAGGTCCATCACCCCCCTGTCGACGCCCGTGCGGCGCGCGGCGGACATCCCGCCGTACGACGCCGCACGGGCCGAGGCCGCAGTGCGCGAGTTCCTCATCGCCGTCGGCGAGGACCCCGAGCGGGAGGGCCTGCGGGAGACGCCGGCCCGCGTCGCCCGGGCGTACCAGGAGATCTTCGCGGGCCTGCGGCAGGAGGCGGAGGACGTGCTGACCACCACCTTCGACCTCGGCCACGAGGAGATGGTGCTGGTCAAGGACATCGAGGTGTACTCGACCTGTGAGCACCACCTGGTGCCGTTCCACGGCGTCGCGCACGTCGGGTACATCCCGAACGTGGACGGCCGCATCACGGGGCTGAGCAAGCTGGCCCGCCTGGTCGAGGTCTACGCGCGCCGTCCGCAGGTCCAGGAACGCATGACCACCCAGATCGCGGACTCCCTGGTGGAGCTCCTCGAGCCCCGCGGGGTGCTCGTGGTGGTCCAGTGCGAGCACCTGTGCATGTCGATGCGCGGCGTGCGCAAGCCCGGCTCGCGCACGATCACGTCGGCGGTGCGCGGCGTCATGCGGGACGGCGCCACCCGAGCCGAGGCGATGAGCCTCATCCTCGGGAAGTGACGGTGGTCTCCACCGTGCGTCACCCCACCCGGGACGCCCGGGTGCTCGGCCTGCCCGAGCTCTCCGGCGTGGGCCGCACCCTCGTGATGGGTGTCGTCAACGTCACCCCGGACTCGTTCTCGGACGGCGGCGAGTGGTTCGAGCCGTCGGCCGCCGTCGCGCACGGCCTGGAGCTGCTCGGCGAGGGTGCGGACATCCTGGACGTGGGCGGGGAGTCCACCCGGCCCGGGTCCGTGCGGGTGCCGCAGGACCAGGAGCTCGCGCGGGTGCTGCCCGTGATCGAGCAGCTCGCCGCGCGCGGCGCGATCGTGAGCGTGGACACCACGCGCGCGGCCGTCGCCGAGCGAGCCGTGGCGGCCGGGGCGCGCATAGTGAACGACGTCTCGGGCGGCCTCGCCGACCCCGAGATGGGCCGCGCCGTCGCCGAGACCGGCGCCGCATACGTGGCGATGCACTGGCGTGGGCACGCGGACGTCATGGACGACCTCGAGGTGTACGACGACGTCGTGGCCGACGTCCGCGACGAGCTGGCGGCCCGCGTGGCCGCCCTGCACGACGCCGGGGTGCGGCCCGAGCAGGTGATCCTCGACCCGGGCCTCGGCTTCAGCAAGGCCGGGGCGCTGAACTGGCCGCTGCTGGCCCACCTCGACGCGCTGCACCAGCTCGGCCGCCCGGTGCTCGTGGGCGCGTCCCGCAAACGGTTCCTGGGTCATCTGCTCGCGGACTCGTCGGGACACCCGGTGCCGCCCCGTGCCCGGGACGACGCGACGGCCGCGATCTCGGCGCTGTCGGCCGCCGCGGGCGCCTGGTGCGTGCGCGTGCACACCGTCCGGGCGAGCGCCGATGCGGTCAAGGTGGCGGCCGCGTGGACCACCGCCGCCGGCGAGCCACGGGTAGGGTCGCCGGATAGCTCTCCCCAATCCGCACCGGAGGCATTGACTTCCACCGTGGCCTTGACCACAGAATCGTGGACGGCCGGGGGACAAGGCACGCCAACCTGGCAGGATTCCGGTGCACGCAAAGACGACGGGGGAGGACCACGGTGACCACAGCGTTCGGAACGGGCGTTCAAGACCCGGACGGCCGGTCGCTGGACCAGATCCAGCTGACCGGTGTGAGCGCGCGGGGGTACCACGGTGTGCTGCCGTCGGAGCGACAGACCGGCCAGGAGTTCCGGGCCGACGTCGTGCTGTACCTGGACACGCGCCCGGCGGCCGCCGGTGACGACCTGGCACAGACGGTGAGCTATGCGGACGTGGCCGGGGATGTCCACGACATCCTGACGGGCGAGCCCGCGGACCTCGTCGAGACGGTGGCGGAGCGCATCGCCGCCGCGGTGCTGGCCCGGCCCCAGGTCCAGGCGGTCGACGTGCGCGTGCACAAGCCGCACGCGCCCATCCCGGTGCCGTTCGCGGACGTCGTGGTGGCGATCCGTCGCGACCGCGTCCACGCGCCCGTCGTCGCGGCTCCGGGCGGGCAGGTCCAGGCCGCGGACGCGCTCGCCCCGTCAGTCGGGCCGGCGGACGCCGGGCCCGTCGACGTGTTCCCGACCGGCCCGCCCGTCGAGTCCTGGAACGACGCCGCGGAGCAGGCGCGCAGCGGGTCGGACGGCGTGTCGTTCGCCGCCGAGCCCGCGCTGCAGGACTTCGAGCCCGTCGCCCGCCCGGTGGCCGAGGAGCCGGAGCAGTTCCCGCCGTATCAGCCGGTCGAGCCGGCGCAGTTCGGGGCCGAGGTGTTCGAGGCGGAGCCGCTCGTCGACCGGGTTCCGGCCGCGGTGGCGCCCGCCGTCCAGCCTCCCGTTGAGGAGCCGGAGCCGCTCCCCGCGCCCGAGCTCATCGCCCCCCAGCCCCTGCAGGTGATCCCTGCGGCATGGGAGCTGCAGGCCGAGGCACCGGCCCAGCCCGAGCGACAGGACCACCTGGGCCAGGAGCCCGCGTTCCAGCCGGAGGCGGCGTTCCAGCCTGAGCCCGCCTTCGAGCCGGTCCAGCAGTACGAGTCGCTCCAGGGGCTCGACCAGCGGCCGGGTCTCGACCAGCGGAACGGCTTCGAGCAGCAGTACGACCAGTTCGCGCAGCAGCCGGAGCCGGCGCAGCCCGAGCAGCAGGCGCCGGTGTTCGAGCAGCCGGGGCCGTTCGACCAGGCCCAGCCGTTCGAGCAGCAGCAGCGGGTCGATCCGCAGCAGAACCAGTACGACCAGATGTTCGGGCAGCAGTACGACCAGGGCGACATGGAGGCGACCCGGGTGTCGTCGGCGGTCCCCGACTCCGCCGTCGGGCAGCCGGAGCAGGCCTACGCGCAGGAGCAGCAGTACCAGCAGCCCGAGCCGCGCGACCGGTTCGACGAGGTCCCCGCGGGGTCCGTGGACGTGGTCATCGCCATCGGCGCCAACCTGGGCGACCCCCAGGCGACCATGCGCTCGGCGGTCGCCGAGCTGGACCGTGTGCCAGGACTGCAGATCACGGACGTGTCGCCGCTGGCGCGCACGGCCGCCGTCGGCGGCCCGGAGGACCAGCCCGACTACCTGAACGCGGTGCTGCTGGCCCGCACGACGCTCCCGGCGCGCGGGCTGCTGCACGCCTGCCAGGAGGTGGAGAACGTGCACGGCCGCACCCGCGAGGAGCGCTGGGGCGCGCGCACGCTCGATGTCGACCTGATCGCCTACGGCACCCTGACCGACGCCGCCGAGGACCTCGAGATCCCTCACCCCCGCGCGCACGAGCGGGCGTTCGTCCTGGAGCCGTGGTCGCAGATCGCGCCCGACGCCGTGCTGCCCGGCCTCGGCGGCGGACCGGTGGCCCAGCTGGCGGCCACCGCGCCCGACCGGTCGGGCATCCGCTGGCTCGCGCTCGACTGGCTGACCGACCCGGAGCCGGAGCAGGGCGGTGGGAGCACGGTTTCGAACCACCCCGCCGTGCCCGACGACGGCGGGCAGGACGCCCCCGTCGCCGAGATGCCCCCGGCCCTGCCCCCGTCGCTCCCGCCGAGCGGGCGTCCGCCGGTCTCGCCCGGCGGCCCCGTGGTCGAGGTGCCGGGCGGCGGTCACCCGCAGGGCTACTCCAGCGGTCAGGTGGACCTGGACGCCCAGGCTCAGGTCGGCGGCCCGCAGCAGGAGGTGTACCCGGGCGCGCACCCGCAGGGCTATTCGAGCGGACCGGTGCCGGGCCCGGGCGGCTCCGTGCCGATCCCGCAGCAGGCTATGCCCGCGACCCAGCGGACGGCCCCGCCGATCGGCATGCCCGGGTCGGCAGTGCCGCCGCCGGAGGAGGCGCTCGTCCCGGCACCGCCGTCGCCGATCGCGCCCCGTGCGGTACGGGACACGGCGCACGAGGTGCCGGAGCACGAGCCGCTGCCCCCGGCGTCCGCCGCGTCGGCCAAGCCGGTGTTCGCGCCGGTCAACCCGTCGCGCCAGCCGGCAGGCGTGTTCCCGCCGGTGAACGGTGGCGCCCAGCCCGAGCAGGGGGCCCCGGTGTTCGCCCCGGTCGGCGCGCCGACGAACGGCGTGCCCGACCCGGCGCAGAACGGCCAGCTGAACGGGCACGCGAACGGGCAGCTGAACGGCCACGGGAACGGGCACGCGAACGGGCAGCTGAACGGGCACCGGGACGGCTACGACAACGATCACACCGTGATCCGGGTGCCGGGCTACGCGACCGAGCAGCAGGCTCCGCCGTCGGACGGCCCGATCGACTCGGTCCCCTCGTGGGTGCCGGTCCGGGACGAGCGGGGGCGCGACGCCTGACATGCGCCGAACCCCGGTCAGGTCTCTGATCGCAGTCCTCGTTGCTGTCGCGCTCGTCGGTTGGCTGGTGCTGCGTGCCCTCGAGTCGCGCGCCGTCTACCTGCCGGTGGTGCCCTGGTTGGTCGACGTCGCGATCGTCGCGCTGGCCGGGGCGGTGTTCTGGTCGGGGTGGACCGTGCGGTCGTACCAGAAGGGCAAGCGGCCCTCCCTCGACGGACTCCGCGCCGCGCGGACGCTCGTCCTGGCGAAGGCGGCCGCCCTCACGGGTGCGCTGCTCGGCGGCTGGTACCTGGCGCAGGTGCTGGTGGTGCTGGGCGACCTCGCGATCGAGCCGCGCCGCGACCGCGCCGTCGCGGCCGGGATCGCGGTGCTGTGCTCGATAGTGCTCGCCGTCGTGGGCCTGGTCGTGGAGAAGTTCTGCGAGCTGCCGCCGTCGGACAAGGACCGTGCCAGCTCCGACGAAGGTGAGTCCCCCGCTCCGGCGTGAGGCCTCGCTACCCAGCGCTTGCCCTCTGCGGAACAATGGCCAACATGACCAGCCCTTTCGAACCGCACGACGTGACCTGGAACCGCGTGTCCCCGCGGCTCGTGACGGCCTGGCTGGTCCCGGCCGCCATCAGCCTGGGGATACCGCTGGTCGTGGGCGTCGTGCTCGCGGTCACCGTCAGCCCCTGGTTCTGGATCCTCGGCGGTGTCCCCGCCGTCTTCCTCGTGTGGACGATCATCCTGGTCCCACGCCAGGTCAAGGCCATCGGCTACGCCGAGCGCGACGACGACCTCCTCATCCGCAAGGGCGTCATGTTCCGGTCGATGGTCGTGGTGCCGTACGGCCGCATGCAGTACGTGGACGTCGAGGCGGGGCCCCTGGACCGCAAGCTGGGCCTGGCGAAGGTGCAGCTCCACACGGCGTCCGTCGGCACGGATGCCCAGATCCCAGGCCTGGCCCCGGACGAGGCGGCGCGACTGCGTGACCGCCTCGCGTCCCGCGGTGAGGCCCGTCTGGCGGGGCTGTGAGCACGCCGGAGCGCGGCCTCGACGAGCGGGAGCCGGGTCCCGGCCAGCGGGTCGCGCCCGGCCGGCCGGGCAATCCCGCGCAGCCCGACGCCGAGGAGCTCGTCTGGCGGCGGGTCCACCCGATCACCCCGCTGGTCCGGGGCTGGGCGGTGGTCGGCGCGGCGGTCGTGATCCTGGGCCAGCAGAGCCTCGACGGCGGGCCGCGCGGCGGCCTCATCGCCCTCGTGTCCAGCGAGTACTGGTGGACCCTGCTCGCGGCCCTCGCCGCCGTCGCGCTCGTGGGCTGGGGCTACTCGACGCTGGCCTGGCGCATGACCACCTTCGCCATCGGCGCGGAGACCGTGCACCTGCGGCGCGGCATCCTGTTCCGCCAGCAGCGGCACGCCCGCCTCGACCGGCTGCAGTCGGTCGACATCCGGCAGCCGCTCGTGGCCCGGTTCTTCGGTCTGTGCGAGCTGACCCTGGAGACGGCGGGCGGCACCGACTCCGGCGTCGCCATCGGGTTCCTGAAGGGGTCCGACGCCGACGAGCTGCGCGCCGAGCTCCTCGCCCGCGCGGCGGGCCTCAAGGTCGCCAGGACGAGCCCGGCGGTCGACGCGCGGTCCCACGCGCCGTCCGACGTCGTGACCGCCGGCGCCGCTCCGGAGGGAGCGGTGCCGGACGGCGGGATCCAGGACGCCGTCGAGCCCGCGGGCGAGCAGGGGGCCGGGACGGCCCGCCCGGCCCCGCCCGCCAGCCTCGAAGCGCCCCAGACGCCCGTCCTCACCGTGCCGCTGGGCCGCCTGATCGCCTCGGTGGTGCGCTCCGGGGCGATGATCACGCTGATCGTCTGGGCCCTCGCGGTCCTCGTGGTCGTGATCGTCACGGGCGAGTTCGCCGTGATGTCCGCCTCGCTGCCCGCGGTGCTGGGCGCGGGCGGGTACCTGTTCGGCCGCCTGACGGGCGAGTTCGACTTCCGGGTGGCCATCTCGCCCGACGGCGTCCGCCTGCGGCACGGCATGCTCGAGACGCGCTCCCAGACCATCCCGCCGGGCCGCGTGCAGGCCGTCCGCCTGGTGCAGAGCGTGCTGTGGCGCGGCCGCGACTGGTGGCGCGTGCAGGTGAACGTCGCCGGTTACGGCGGCGAGAGCGAGGAGAAGAACAGCGTCCTGCTCCCGGTCGGCACCCGCGAGGAGGCGCTGACCGTGCTCTCCCTCGTGCTGCCCGACCTCGGCGTCGACGAGCCGCGCCGTGTCCTCGACGCGGGGCTGGACGGCGACTCCCGGACGATCAGTACATTCGTCACCGCACCCCGTCGGACCCGCATACTTGATCCGGTGGCGTGGCGCCGCAACGGGTTCACCGTCACCGGACGCGCGCTGCTGCTGCGCCGGGGCCGCATGGTGAAGATCCTGGACGTGGTGCCGCACGAGCGGACGCAGTCGCTGGCCCTGAGCCAGGGACCGTGGCAGCGCCGGCTGGGCGTGGCCTCGTTCCAGGTGCACTCCACGGAGGGCCCGGTGCATCCCGAGGTGGCGCACCTCGATGCCGGCGATGCCGAGCGGCTGATCGCGGAGCAGGCCCTGCGGGCCCGCACCGCACGCGCGGCGGCGGGTCCGGAACGATGGATGGAACGACGAGGAGAGTGACCGGTGATGTCCGGTGAGTGACCCCGACGAGCCGGGCCGCCGGCCCGGCCGGCTGGGCGTCGGCGTGGTCGGCGCGGGTCGCGTGGGCGCCGTGCTCGGCAACGCGCTGCGGGCGGCGGGCCACGCCGTCGTCGGCGCGAGCGGCATCTCGGAGGACTCCAGGGACCGCATCGAGACGCTCTTGCCGGGCGTCCCCAACCTCCAGGTGCCCGACGTCGTGGAGCGGGCCGAGCTGGTCCTCCTCGCGGTGCCCGACGACGCCCTCGGCCCCCTGGTCTCCGGCCTCGCCGACACCGGGGCCTGGCAGCCGGGCCAGCTCGCGATCCACACGTCCGGGCGCTTCGGGACCGCCGTCCTGGAGCCCGCCCGGCTCGGCGGAGCCATCCCGCTCGCGGTCCACCCCGCCATGACGTTCACCGGGACCTCCCTCGACCTGGCGCGCCTGGAGGGCTGCACGTTCGCCGTGACCGCGCCGGCGCCCGTGCTGCCGATCGGGCAGGCGCTCGTGGTCGAGATCGGCGGCGAGCCCGTGATCGTGGACGAGCAGGCCCGCGGCATCTACCACGCGGGGCTCGCGCACGGCGCGAACCACCTGGTAGTGCTCGTCGCGCAGGCCTCGCAGGCGCTGGAGGCGGCCGGGATCGAGTCGCCCGGCCGGGTGCTCGCGCCGCTGCTGTCGGCGGCCCTGGAGTCGGCGACCCGGTCCGCGGACGCGCGCGACGGCGTCGGGCCGGGTGCGATCTCCGCGCTCACCGGGCCGGTCTCCCGGGGCGACGTCGGCACGGTGCGCCGCCACCTGACCGAGCTCAGCGCCCTCGCCGCCGCCAGCGGCGCCACCGACATCCCCGACAGCTACACCGAGCTCGCCCGCGGGGCCACGCGCCGCGCGCTGGCGAGCCACCGCATCGACGACTCCGCGGCGCAGGCGCTGCTGGACGCGCTGGACGGCGCGACGGGGGAGTCGCGCGCAGGAAGGAAGACCGAGTGATCACCCAGACCACTACCTCGCCCGATGCGGAGCCCGCGCAGCGCACCCCGCTCGTGGTCCGCACCCGCTCCGAGCTGCGCGACGCGCAGATGCGCTGGGCCATCGCCGGTCCTCTGGAGCCGGGCGGGCCCGATGCGGCGCCGGGGCAGCGCGCCGTCGTCATGACGATGGGCGCGCTGCACGACGGTCACCTGGAGCTCGTGCGCCGCGCGCGCGAGGAGGCCGGCCCGAACGGCCAGGTGGTCGTGACGATCTTCGTGAACCCGCTGCAGTTCGGCGCGGGCGAGGACCTCGAAACCTACCCGCGTGACCTGGACGGCGACGTCGCCAAGCTGGCCGGCGTCGGGGCCGACGTCGTCTTCGCGCCCACGCCCGACGTCGTCTACCCGGACGGCGACCCCGTGGTGCGGGTCTCGGCCGGGCGGATCGGGGAGGTGCTGGAGGGCGAGCACCGCCCCGGGCACCTGGACGGCGTGCTCACCGTGGTGCTCAAGCTGATGCACCTGGTGCGGCCCGACGTCGCGCTGTTCGGCGAGAAGGACGCCCAGCAGCTGCTGGCCGTGCGCCGCATGGTGCGCGACCTGGAGGTGTCGGTCGAGGTGGTGGGCGTGCCGACCGTGCGCGAGGCCGACGGGCTCGCCCTGTCCTCGCGCAACGCCTACCTGTCCGCGGGCGAGCGGGAGCGGGCCCTGGCCCTCTCCCGCGCACTGGCCGCGGGGGCCGCGGCAGCGGACCGTGGTGCCGCGGGTGTGACCAACGCCGCGCGGCAGGTGCTGGACGAGGCGGAAGGCGTCGTGGTCGACTACCTGGCGCTCGTCGACCCGGTGACCGTGGACGCGGTCGCCGACGACTTCTCCGGCTCCGCGCTGCTGCTCGTGGCCGCACGGGTGGGTTCCACCCGACTGATCGACAACCAGGCCGTCGAGGTCTCGCCAGACCAGAGGTAACGCCATGAGCTCCACCCCGCACTCCGCCGCCGGCCGCCCCGCCTCGCTGCAGCGGCCCATGATGATCGCGAAGATCCACCGGGCCACGGTGACCCAGGCGGACCTGCACTACGTCGGGTCCATCACCGTGGACGCCGACCTGCTCGACGCCGCGGACCTCCTGCCCGGCCAGCAGGTCGATGTCGTCGACGTGACCAACGGCGCGCGGCTCACGACCTACGTGATCCCGGGCGAGCCCGGCTCCGGCCAGATCTGCATCAACGGCGCGGCGGCCCACCTGGTCAGCCCGGGCGACGTCGTCATCCTCATCGCCTACGGCATGCTCTCCGACCGCGACGCGCGGACCTTCCTGCCGAACGTCGTGTTCGTCGACGAGCAGAACCGCATGGTCGAGATCACCGACGAGCCCGGGCACGTGCCGGACGGGTACGGGCTTCAGGAGAGCGGCCTCGCGATCGAGCCGTTCCAGCGGGCCGGCCTGGTCCGCACGGCGTCGGGCCGCGCGTGAACCCCACGCCCGGACCCGGACCTCGCCTCGCACGTTCGCTTGCGGCCCCCGCACCCGGCTGGACCGCGGAGGCCGACGCGATAGTCGTCGGCTCCGGGATCGCGGGCCTGACGGCGGCGCTCGAGCTGCGTACGCACGTCCCGCGGGTGCTGCTCGTGACCAAGGGCCGGCTCCTGTCGGGGTCGACGGTGTGGGCGCAGGGCGGCATCGCCGCCGCGCTCGACCCGTCGGACTCGCCCGAGGCGCACCTGGCGGACACGCTCGCCGCCGGCGGCGGCCTGTCCGACCCGGAGGCCGTGCAGGTGCTGGTCACCGAGGGCCCGGCCCGCGTACGCGAGCTCGTGGCGCGCGGTGCGGTCTTCGACAAGGCGGCCGACGGCGACATCGCGCTCACCCGGGAGGGCGGCCACCACGCCGACCGGATCGCGCACGCCGGCGGCGACGCCACGGGCGCGGAGATCTCCCGCGCGCTGGTCGCGCAGATCGAGGCGGTCCGGCACGACCCGGGCATCGAGGTCGTGGAGAACGCCCTGGTGCTGGACGTGCTGACAACCCTGGACGGGCGCGCCTGCGGCGTGACCCTGCACGTGCGGGGCGCGGGCTCGCGGGACGGCGTCGGCGCCGTCCTGGCCCCCGCCGTCGTGCTGGCGACCGGCGGGATCGGGCAGGTGTTCCGGTCGTCCACCAACCCGGCCGGCGCGACGGGCGACGGCATCGCCGCCGCCCTCAGAGCGGGCGCGGTGCTCGGCGACCTGGAGTTCGTGCAGTTCCACCCGACGGTCCTGTGGCTCGGCTCGGGCGCCAAGGGGCAGCTCCCGCTCATCTCGGAGGCGGTGCGCGGTGAGGGCGCGCTGCTGCTCGACGTCAACGGGCACCGGTTCATGCCCGGCGTGCACGAGATGGCCGAGCTGGCGCCGCGGGACGTCGTCGCGCACGCGATAGTGCGGCAGATGGCCGCCACCGGAGCTGACAACGTGCTGCTCGACGCCCGCCACCTGGGCCGGGAGTTCCTGCGCACGCGGTTCCCCACGATCAACCGGCGGCTGCTCGAGGCCGACATCGACTGGTCCGAGGAGCCGGTGCCCGTGGCGCCCGCGCAGCACTACCACTCGGGCGGCGTGGTGACCGACCTCGACGGGCGATCCTCGGTGGACGGGCTGTACGCGGTCGGCGAGGTCGCGTGCACCGGCGTGCACGGGGCCAACCGGCTCGCGTCGAACTCGCTGCTGGAGGGCATCGTGTTCGCCTCCCGCGCGGCGCGCGACGTCGCGGCCCGGTTCGACGCCGGCGAGCTGAAGCCGGGGGAGCCGGCCGAACGCCCCGGCGGGTCGGCGCTGGTCGCGGCCGCCGCCCGGTCGCGGATCCAGAAGGTGACGTCCGCCGGGTCGGGCGTGATCCGGTCGGCGCGGTCGCTGGCCGAGGTCGACGAGCGGCTTTCTGCAGTGCGGGCTGATGCGCACCTGGCGGCGGAGGTCGTCGCCGAGCCCCAGACCGCCGAGTGGGAGACCACCAACGTGCACCAGGTGGCCCGCGCCCTGACCCGCGCGGCCTGGCTGCGCGAGGAGACCCGCGGCGGCCACTACCGCACGGACTTCCCGAAGCCGGAAGACGCCTGGAAGCGCCGCGTTCTCGTCCAGCTGGACGACGACGGGATCCTCACGATCAGCTGACCCCGCCGTCCACCCCCCCCGGGACCCCCGAACCAGCCACGGTCCGGGCGCCGAACCGCATAGTGGCAGTGCACCCTGGCGCCGAACCGCATCATGCACGTCCATCGAAGCCCGGATCGACGTGTCCGCTACGGTTCGACGCACTAGAGGGTGATCAACCTGCGGCTCGACGTCGCACCGCCAGCCGGATCGACGACGAGCTGCTCCGGGCATGCTGAGCGGACTGACTCAGGTTCAGCAGGCCGGATAGGGCCATGAAGCGACGGATAGTGGCACTCTTTGGCCTGCTGAACCGAGCTCAAATAGCGGGACTACCGCGCCACGTAGCCGATCGGGTCGGTCGGGGTGATCTGCGTGCCCTCGGCCGCCTTGTGCTTCAGGACACCCGCGGCCGCCGATACGAGCTGCGTCTCCATCTTCATCGCCTCGACCACGGCGACCGGCTGCCCGTCGGCGACGGTCTCGCCGTCGGCCACGAGCCAGCGCACGAGGCTGCCGGGCATGGCTGCGAGCACCGGCACGCGCCCGTCGTCCGTCCCGCTGCCCGACGGCGGGGTCGCGCCCTCGGCCGTCGAGGTCCCGCCGGTGCCGGGTGCCGCGCTGCCGGGTGCCGCGCTGCCGGAACCGACGGGACCGGCGCCCGCCGGACCGGCGCCCGCGAACCCCATGCCGCCCGGGGTGCGGACCCGGTACCGCCGCCCGTTGATCTCGACCCAGGTGTCCACTACCCCGGGTTCGACCACAGGCTCGGCGAGTGTCTGCGGGTCGATCGACGCCAGGAGCTCCGTCTCTATCCACTGGGTGTGGACGGCGAATCCGTGCGTGCCTGCTGACGGGGCGCCTGCTGACGCGGCGCCTGCTGACGGGGCGCTGGCTGCTCCGGTGCCCACTGCTCCGGTGCCCACTGCTTCGGTGCCCACTGCTCCGGTGCCCTCTGCTCCAGTGCCCTCTGCTCCGGTGCCCTCTGCTCCGGTGCCCTCTGCTCCGGCGTCCGCAGCCCCGCCGCCCGACGCAGTGAACGCCGGGTCGGCGAGCACCGCGCGGTGGAACGGCAGCACCGTGGGCACCCCCTCGACAACGGTCTCGGCGGCGGCCCGACGGGCCCGCGCCAAAGCCGCCTCCCGGGTGGGCCCCCACACGACGATCTTGGCGAACAGCGAGTCGAACTCGCCGGGGATCACCGACCCGGACTCGACCCCGGAGTCCACCCGGACGCCCGGGCCCGCGGGCGGGACGAACCGGTCGATGCGCCCGGGCCCGGGCAGGAACCCGCGCGCCGGGTCCTCGGCGTTGAGCCGCAGCTCGATCGCGTGCCCGCGCGGCTCGGGGTCCTCGGTCACGGACAGCGGCAGGCCGCCGGCGACGCGGAGCTGCTCCACCACGAGGTCCAGCCCGGTGGTCTCCTCCGTGACGGGGTGCTCCACCTGGAGCCGCGTGTTGACCTCGAGGAACGAGAGAGTGCCGTCCACTCCGAGCAGGAACTCCACAGTCCCGGCGCTCCGGTAACCCGCGGCGGCACACAGCGCGCGCGCGGACTCGTGCACCCGCTCACGCACGGCGTCGTCGAGGAACGGCGCGGGCGCCTCCTCGACCAGCTTCTGGTTGCGTCGCTGCAGGGAGCAGTCGCGGGTGCCCGCGACCACCACATGGCCGTGGTCGTCCGCGATGACCTGCGCCTCCACGTGCCGGGGCCGCTCCAGGAACCGCTCGACGAAGCACTCGCCCCGCCCGAACGCGGCCTCCGCCTCGCGCCGGGCGGCGTCGAACAGCTCGGGCACCTCCTCAAGGGTCCGGGCCACGCGCATTCCTCGGCCCCCGCCGCCGTGCGCCGCCTTGATGGCCAGCGGCAGGCCGTGCTCCTCGGCGAAGGCGAGCGCGGCGGCGGCGTCGGGCACCGGGCCGTCCGAGCCGGGTACCAGGGGCGCGCCGACCTTTCGTGCCAGGTCGCGGGCGGCGATCTTGTCGCCGAGCAGCTCGATCGTGGCCGACGTCGGCCCCACCCACACCAGCCCCGCCTCCTCGACGGCGCGCGCCGCGGCCGCGCTCTCGGACAGGAAGCCGTACCCGGGGTGGATCGCGTCGGCGCCGGACCGGCGCGCGACGTCGAGCAGCTTCCCCACCGACAGGTAGGTCTCCGCGGCGGTGCGTCCGTCCAGGGCCCAGGCCTCGTCGGCGAGGCGGACGTGCAGGGCGTCGGCATCGCCGTCGGCGTACACCGCAACGGAGCGGATCCCCAGGTCGGCACACGCCCGGGCCACGCGGACCCCGATCTCGCCCCGGTTTGCGATGAGCACGGTGCGGATCATGAGGTGCCTCCTGCGTGGTTCCGGGTGGTGTCCTCCGGGCGCGCGCTCGGCGCGAGGTCCCGGATCGTGAAGCGGACGTGCGCGCCCGCGGGCAGCTGCCCGGCGAGCGGCACGTGGTCCGCGGCGACGGCCCCGACCACGGGGTAGCCGCCGGTCAAGGGATGATCGGCGAGGAAGAGGACGGGCAGGCCGTCCGGCGGGACCTGGATCGCGCCGGTGACGCAGCCCTCGCTCGGCAGCTCCGCGCCGTCCCGCTCGGGGACGCGGGTGACGGGTTCCCCGTCCAGGCGCAGCCCGATCCGGTTGGAGCGCGGCGTCACCAGCCAGTCCTGGCCGGTCAGCCTGGCGATCGCCGCGGCGTCGAACCAGTCGTCACGCGGCCCCAGGACGATCGGCAGCACGGTCACCTCGCCGGGCGCCGGCAGGTCGTCCGACGGCGGCAGGGTGCCTGCAGCCGCCTGGATGCCCGACGGCGGCGTCTCGCCCGGGCGCATCGCCCCCTGCTGCGTCTCGCCGCGTGGTGCCCCGCGCGGCGCCGTTCCCCCGACGGGCACGCTCACGAACGGGTCGGCCGCGGGGAGGCCCCGAGCCGGCGTGCCGACCGGCAGCAGGTCGCCGGACCCGAGCGGATCGGGCCCCAGCCCGGCCAGCACGTCCGTGGCCCGGCTGCCCAGCACGGGCGGCACGTCGATCCCGCCGCGCACCGCCACATAGGCACGCACGCCTCGGGCAGGGGGCGCCAGCCGCAGCTCGTCGCCGTCGTCCAGCGCGAACGGTTCCCCGGGCCGCGGACGGCGGTTGGGGCGCGCCGGTTCGGCGGCACCCCGCTGGTCACCGCCCGGGCCGACGGCGCCCGGTTCGGCAGCGACACCTGGCCGGACCACGATGTCGCCGACCGCCCCCGTCACCGCGAGCACCTGCGGGCCGCGAGAACGCAGCCGCAGCCCGCCCACCGACTCGATCGCCGCGGCGTCCGACGGATTGCCGACCGCCCGGTTGGCCGCGCGCAGGCTCGGGCGGTCCAGCGCACCGGACGCCGACACCCCGGCTCCCTCGGATCCTGGCCGGCCGAGATCCTGCACCAGCGCCTGCACGCCGGGGCTGACCACCTCGACACCCTCGTCGACATGGCCGGACCCAGTGGTCGAGCGAAGGTCCGCTTCGATCAAGCGGTTGGGACTGGTCTCGGGCTGCGAAGCATGCCCAACTGCTCGATCGAAGCGGACCTTCTCCCGGATCGCGACGAAGCGCACCTGGTCGCCCGGGAGCAGGAGGGCCGGGCGCTCGCGGGTCACGTCCCAGATCGGCGCGTCGGTGCGGCCCACGAGCTGCCACCCGCCGGGGCTCTCCCGGGGGTAGACGCCGCTGTACGGCCCGGCGAGGGCCACCGACCCGGCCGGCACCCGGGTGCGCGGGCTCGACCGCCGAGGGACCACCAGCTCGGAGTCGTCGCTGGTCAGGTAGGCGAACCCGGGCGCGAACCCGACGAACCCCACCGTCCAGGCCGCCGCGGTGTGCCGCCGGACCAGCTCGTCGGGGCTCCAGCCGAGCAGCCCGGCCGCCTCGGCGAGGTCGGCGCCGTCGTACAGGACGGGAATCTCGACGGTGCGCGCGGCGGAGGTGGTCCGGCGCTCCAGCGGCCTCGTCCGGAGCTCGGTGGCCAGGTCCCGCGCCGCGATCGCCGACGGGCGGAACGGCACGAGCAGCGTCCGCGCGCCGGGCACGGGCACGCCGACGCCGCGCACGGGGTCGGCCAGGAGGGACTCGTACAGCGCGACCGCCTGGTCCAGGTCGTCGAGCTCGACCAGGAGGGCGTCGTCGCGGGCGGTCAGTACCCGCATCACGCTGCGGCGCCGCTGCCCGCCGCCGGGGCGAACGCCGCGAGCCGGATGCCCTCGGCGTCGAACACCTCGCGGATCCGCCGGGCCATGGCGACGGCGCCGGGGGAGTCGCCGTGCACGCACACCGAGTCGGCGCGCACGGCGACGTCGGACCCGTCCACCGCGGTCACCACGCCCTCGGTGACGAGGCGGAGCATGCGGCGTGCGACGTCGTCGGCGTCGTGCAGCACGGAACCCGGCTCTCGCCGCGAGACCAGGCGACCCTCCGGGGTGTACGCGCGGTCCGCGAAGGCCTCGGTTGCCGTCGCGAGCCCGGCCGCCTCGCCCGCCGCGAGAGCCACGCTCCCGGGCAGCCCCAGCAGCACCAGCCCAGGGTCGACGGCGGCGACGGCCGCCGCGACGGCCCGGGCGACCCGCTCGTCCACCGCCGCCGTGTTGTACAGCGCGCCGTGCGGCTTCACGTAGGTGACGGTAGCGCCCTCGGCGTCGGCCAGGCCGCGGAGCGCGCCGATCTGATAGACGATGTCGGCCTCGAGCTCGTCGTCGGGGACGTCCATGTTGCGGCGGCCGAACCCGGCCAGGTCGCGGTAGCCGACGTGCGCGCCGATGGTGACGCCGTGCGCCACGGCGGACCGCACGGTGCGGCGGATGGACGCCGGGTCCCCGGCGTGGAACCCGCAGGCGACGTTGGCGCTGGAGACGATGCCGAGCATCTGCTCGTCGTCGCCGAGGCTCCACCGCCCGAAGCCCTCGCCGAGGTCGCTGTTCAGGTCGACGGCGCTCATGGTGCGTTTCCTTGTCAGTTCGTCGAGATCAGTGTGTCGAGGTGCCCGGCCGGAGCTCAGGCGGACAGCAGGTCGAAGATCGGGCCCACCGCGTTGACCGCCATGTACCAGGTGACCACGGCGGCCAGGGTTCCGACCACCAGGAGCCACCGCGGGTAGCGAAGGCTGCCCAGGAGCGAGCCGCGGAACCAGCCGATGTACATGAACAGGGTCAGGCCGATGGGCAGGATGAGGCCGTTCACACCGCCCACAAAAACGAGCAGGGTGGCGGGCGCCGTGCCGATCGCCAGGTAGATCACCAGCGAGACGACGATGAAGCCCACCGTCCACAGGTCGGCGGCCCGGCCCGTGATCCTGGCGGAGAACACGGGCAGGAACGAGACCGACGTGTAGGCCGACCCGATGACGCTGGTGATCGCCGCGATCCAGAACACCGCGCCGAAGATGCGCAGGCCGGTCTCGCCGGCCGCCGCGGAGAACGCGTCGGCGGCCGGGTTGCCGGCCACGTCCAGCACGACGCCGGAGGCGACGACGCCGAGGATCGCCAGGAACAGCACGTACCGCATGATGCCGGTGACGAGGATCCCGTTGACGGCCGCCCGGTTCACCTCGGCGATGTGCTCGGGGCCCGCCGTGCCGGAGTCGAGCAGCTTGTGCGCACCCGCGTACGTGATGTACCCGCCCACGGTGCCGCCCACGATCGTGGTGATGGTGGCGAAGTCGACGGTGTCGGGCAGCACGGTCTGCCTGATCGCGTCGCCGACGGGCGGGTCGGACAGGATCGCGATGATCACGGTGAGCACGATCATCACCACGCCGGCGACGATCACCACCCGGTCGACGACGGCCCCGGCGCGCTTGGCGAGGAAGATCGCGATGGCGATGACGGCGCTGATCGCCCCGCCGATCCGGGGGTCGAGGCCGAACAGGGCGTTCAGGCCCAGGCCGGCGCCCGCGGTGTTGCCGATGTTGAAGATCAGGCCGCCGAAGACGATGAGCACGGCCAGCACGTAGCCGCTGCCCGGCAGGGCGTCGTTGGCCAGCACGCTCGCGCGTTTGCCGGTCAGCGTGATCATGCGCCACACGTTCATCTGTACGGCCAGGTCCAGGAGGATCGAGGCCAGGATGCCGAACGCGAACGCGGCGCCGAGCTGCTGGGTGAAGGTGGCGGTCTGGGTGATGAAGCCAGGTCCGATGGCGGACGTCGCCATGAGGAAGAGGGCGCCCAGCAGGGAGCGGCGCCGTGCGGACGCGAACCGTCCGACCCCGGCCGGCGAGGTTTCCGGCGGCGCTTCGGCGGGCGTGGTCGCGGGCTCGTGGCTCGTGTCGGACATGGCGTCCTCCTGGTCGTTGTGGTGAGCCGGATTGTTCAACAGTCAGGATGGTCTCGCTTGGTTGTTTCATCCGTATTGCGAGACCTTGTCGATCATGACACGGCTCCACTGCTGGCGCACAACCCCCGCGATGAGTCCCTCTCGCGCCCAACGCCGTCGCATTGTTCAACGAACCGTCCGGGCGAAGGGTGGCCAGGCCGCCAGCACCGGCCCAAGCGGTCCGTAGACTGGCCCCGTGAAGCCGGACCGCGCAGAACGCAGCGCAGACGCCATCCGCGAGCTCATCGTCACCGGACGGCTGACCCCCGGACAGCGGCTCTCGGAGCAGTCGGTGAGCGAGTCGCTCGACGTCTCCCGCAACACCCTGCGCGAGGCCTTCCGCATCCTGGTCCACGAGGGCCTCCTGGTCCGGCGGCCCAACGCGGGCGTCGCCGTCGCGAAGCCCGCCCTCGCCGACATCGTCGACATCTACCGCGTCCGGCGGCTCATCGAGGTACCGGTGCTCGCCGCGGGCGACCCGGCCCACCCGGGAGCCCGCATGATGCGGGACGCCGTCGACGCGGCCCTCGCAGCCCGGCTCGGCGGCGACTGGCGCGACATCGCCGCCGCCAACATGCGGTTCCACTCGGGGATCGTGGCGCTCGCGGGCAGCCCCCGCCTCGACCGCGTGCACGCGAACCTCTCCGCCGAGCTGCGCCTGTCGTTCGGCCTGCTGGGCGACAACGGCGCGTTCTTCGACGGCTTCGTCGACCGCAACGCCGGCCTGCTGCGCCGCTTCCTGGCCGGCGACGCCGACGGCGCCGCGGCCGACCTGAACCGCTACCTCGCGGACTCGGAGCGGACGCTCCAGACCATGGTCGACGACGCCGGCGCAGCCGACGCCGCGGATACGGTGGGCCAGTGAGCAGCCTTCCCGTCTTCGCCACCCCCTCCACGGTCACCCCTGGGCTCGACGCCGCCTGGGTCGCCCGGGTCGTCGAGGTCGCCCTCGACGAGGACCTCGGCCCTGCCCCGGGCCGGGACGTGACCTCGCAGGCGACCATCCCGCCGTCGGCCACCGGAGTGGCGGAGCTCGTGGCGCGCGAGGACGGCGTCGTCGCGGGCCTTGTGGTGGTGCCGGAGGTCCTGGACCAGGTGGCGGCCCGGCTGGGCCTGCCGGCCCCGGAGGTCACCTTCCACGCGCAGGACGGCGACGCCGTGACCGCGGGCCAGGTCCTGGCGGCGCTGGAGGGCCGCACCCAGGTGCTGCTCGTGGCCGAGCGGACCCTGCTCAACCTGGCGAGCCGCGCGTCCGGCGTCGCGACCGCGACCCGCGCCTTCGCGCGCGAGCTCGCGGGCACGGGCGCGCAGGTGCTCGACACCCGCAAGACCACGCCGGGCCTGCGCGCCCTGCAGAAGTACGCGGTGCGCGCAGGCGGCGGCACCAACAAGCGCATGGGCCTGTACGACGTCGCCATGGTCAAGGACAACCACGTGGTCGCCGCCGGGTCGGTCGCCGCCGCGATCCGCGCCGTCCGCGAGAGATTCCCGGACGTGCAGGTGCAGGTCGAGGCCGATACGACCGCCCAGGCCCTGGAGGCGCTGGCCTCGGGCGCGGACTTCCTGCTGCTCGACAACATGGAGCCCGGCCTCCTCGCCGAGACGGTCGCCGCCGTCCGCGCCCGGGAGGGGCACGACGGCGTCCCGGCGCACGTCGAGCTCGAGGCGACCGGCAACCTGACGCTCGACCGGGCGCGGAAGGTCGCGGCAACGGGCGTGGACTTCCTGTCGGTCGGCGCCCTGACCCACAGCGCCCCGATCCTGGACCTGGCCCTGGATCTCCGGGCCTGAGCCGCCGGTGCACGGCCGAGCGCCGTGCGTCACAGCGGGAAATTTGAGCTTGTACCCCCGATAGAATCGCATCCGTGACGACCGAGAACCCCGCTGCCTCCAGCGCCGCGACCCCGCCGACCGACGACCTGCCCGAGCAGCTGCGGATCCGGCGCGAGAAGCGTGAGCGCCTCCTGGCGCAGGGTGTCGAGGCCTACCCGGTCACCGTCCCGGTCACCCACACCATCGCCGAGGTCCGGGCGAAGTACGGGCACCTCGAGGCCGGCCAGGAGACGGACGACGTGGTGGGCGTCGCGGGCCGGGTGGTGTTCATCCGCATCGGCGGCAAGCTGTGCTTCGTCACGCTGCAGGACGGCGAGGGCAACCGCCTCCAGGGCATGCTGAGCCTGGCCGTGCTCGGCGAGGAGGCACTGGCGGCGTTCAAGACCGACGTCGACCTGGGCGACCACCTCTTCCTGCACGGCCGCGCCGGCGCGTCGAGGCGCGGCGAGCTGAGCATCTTCGCCGACGAGTGGCGGATGGCGGCCAAGGCGCTGCGCCCGCTCCCTGTGCTGCACAAGGACCTTTCCGAAGAGGCGCGGGTCCGCCAGCGTTACGTGGACCTGATCGCCCGCCCTGCCGCGCGCGACATGGTGCGCCTGCGTGCCGGCGTGGTGCGTTCTCTGCGGGAGAATTTTTACCGCCGCAGCTTTCTCGAGGTAGAGACGCCGATGCTGCAGACCATTGCCTCGGGCGCGTCGGCGCGGCCTTTCTCGACGCACATGAATGCGTACGACCTGGAGCTCTTCCTGCGCATCGCGCCTGAGATCTTCCTGAAGAAGGCGGTCGTCGGCGGCGTCGAGAAGGTTTTCGAGATCAACCGGAACTTCCGTAACGAGGGCGCGGACTCGTCGCACTCGCCGGAGTTCGCCATGCTCGAGGCGTACGAGGCCTACGGTGATTACAACACCATCGGCGCTCTCACCCAGGATCTGGTGCAGACCGCCGCGCAGGACGTTCTCGGCACCACGCTCGTGCCTCTTGCGGACGGTTCCGAGTACGAGCTGGGCGGGGAATGGGCAAACCTGCGGATGTACGACTCGCTCTCCGAAAGCCTGGGCGAGGAGATCACCGCCGACACCTCTGCGGAGGAACTCGAGAAGATCGCCCAGCGGCTCGATGTCGAGGTCGGCAACAAGAAGATCCTGAATCACGGAAAGCTCGTCGAGACCCTCTGGGAGCACCAGGTGGGCGACCACCTGACGGCGCCGACGTTCGTGCGGGACTTTCCCGTCGAGACGTCACCCCTCACCCGCGACCACCGCTCGGAAAAGGGCCAGGTCGAGAAGTGGGACCTGTACGTGCGCGGTTTCGAGCTGGCCACGGGCTATTCCGAGCTCGTCGACCCCGTGGTCCAGCGGCAGCGCTTCGAGGCGCAGGCCAGGATGGCCGCTGCCGGCGACGACGAGGCCATGCTGCTGGACGAGGACTTCCTGACCGCGATGGAATTCGCGATGCCGCCTTCGGGCGGAATGGGCATGGGCATCGACCGTCTGCTCATGGCGCTGACCGGCCAGGGCATCCGGGAGACCATCCTTTTCCCGCTGGTGAAGCCGCAGGCCTGAGGAATTCGACCGCGCAGATGAGTTTGTGAGGATCTTGTGATGGATATGACGCTTGCGGTGCTCGCCGGGCTCACGCCCTCAGTGGGCGTCGGCCTGTTGTTCTGGTTTGCGATGCGCAAGATCATCCGGGCGGACCGCCACGAGCGTGAGGCTCTCGAGCGAATGGACCGCGACGCGATCGCGGCAGCGGCGGAAAACACGGAGAATTCCGCTTCGCGCTGATCCGCGCGGCCGAGGTTATCCGCACCCGTCTTCGCAGATCAAATCCGCGTAGTTCACCGTCTCGGGTGAATTTTTCGTGATCGGTGTCACATGCTCATTATTGACATGTCAAGATTGAGTGCGGCATGCTCGCGAACTAACCCCGGAATTTGTGGCGCGGAAGGGAAGCACCCGTATGGTTCAGAAGGTTCAGCTTGTTCTCGAAGATGACGTCATTGGCGGTTCCGCCGACGAGACCGTGAACTTCGGCCTCGACGGCGTCTCCTACGAGATCGACCTCAACGCCGAGCACGCGACTCAGCTGCGTGACGCGCTCGCAACGTGGGTCGGTCACGCACGCAAGGTGAAGTCGCCGGTTGCGCGGACCGCCACTACGCGACGGTCCCGTTCCGGCAGCGACACCGCCGCGGTCCGTGAATGGGCCAAGGCGAACGGCTACACGGTAAGTGACCGTGGCCGTATCGCGGCAGAGGTCCAGGACGCCTACGCGAAGGCGAACGGCTGACGCCGACGCAGTCACGACGGCCCAGTGCGCCCCGGTGCCCCTCATCGAGGGGCGGCCGGGGCGTCGTGCATTCCGGCCGAAGCACGCCTCGGACGTCATTAGGCTGATCGCATGACTATCCCCTCCGCCCTGTGGATCGGCACCTACCCCAAGGCAGACGCCGGGCCGGGCACCGGTGAGGGCATCTGGCGCGTCGCCATCGGCCCGAGCGGAAAGTTCGCGGGCGGCGAGCTGGTCGCGCCGGTCGCCTCGCCGTCGTTCCTCGCGCTGGACCCGTCGGGTCGCACGCTCGTGACGGTGACCGAGTCCGAGCCCGGCGCCCTCGCGTCCTTCCACGTGTCCGACGCCGGCGCGCTCGCCCCAGCGGGCACGGCCGCCTCGGGCGGTTCGGGCCCGTGCCACGTGGTGGCCACCGACACCGCGGCCTGGGTCGCGAACTACGGCGACGGCGTCGCCGCCGTCGTGCCGCTGGCCGGGGACGGCGCGCTCGGCGCGCCGCGGACGTTCCCGCATGCGGGAACGGGCCCGGTCGCGGACCGGCAGGAGGGGCCGCACGCCCACTTCGTGCACGTGTGGGGGGACCGCGTCCTCGTGTCCGACCTCGGCACCGACGAGCTGCGCACCTACCCGCTCGACGGCTCCGGCCCGTCGGGCGTCCCCGAGGCGCCGGGCGGCCAGGTGGCCGCCGTCCTGCCGCCCGGCACGGGCCCGCGCCACCTGGTCGAGCTGCCCGACGGCACGATCCTGCTCGTCGGCGAGCTCGACTGCCGCCTGCACGTCCTGGTCCCGGCCGGGCCGGGCAGGCTGGAACACGTCGGCTCGGTGGCGATCACCGGGCGCACCATGTCCGACGGCGCCGCCGGGTACCCCTCGCACCTCACCGTCGCCGGCGACCTCGTGCACGTGGGCGTGCGCGGCCCGGACGTCCTGTCGGTGCTCCGGGTGCGTGACGCGGCCGCGACACCGGACGGCCTTGACGACTCCGTACCCGGCGCGGTCGGGCACCTGGTCATCGAAAACGTCTGCGACGTCCCGCTCGGTGCGGGCGCGTGGCCGCGCCACCACGCGGTCCTGGCCGACGGCGACCTCGTGGTCGTGGCGGCGCAGAACACCGACGAGCTGGTCGCGATCCGGCTCGACCGCGCGTCGGGCAAGGGTGAGATCACGGACCGACTGGAGCTGCCCGTGCCAGCGTGCGTCCTGGAGGCGTGATGCGCGACAGCCTGCCGCCAGACCTCGTCGAGCCGGACGCGGCCCGCCCGCTCCGGATCGCGATGGTCTCCGTGCACACCTCGCCGCTGGAGCAGCCCGGCACGGGCGACGCCGGCGGCATGAACGTGTACGTGCTGGAGCTGTCCCGGGCGCTCGCCCGGCGTGGCGCGCAGGTGGAGATCTACACGCGGGCGACGTCGTCGGCCCAGCCCAAGGTGACCGACCCCGAACCCGGCATTCGCGTCATCCACGTGTCCGCCGGGCCGTACGAGGGGCTGGACAAGAACGACCTGCCCGGACAGCTCTGCGCGTTCGCCGCGGGCCTGCTGCGCGCCGAGGCGCACCGCCCCGAGGGCTGGTACGACGTGCTGCACACGCACTACTGGCTGTCCGGCCAGGTGGGCTGGATCGCGGCGGAGCGCTGGGACGTGCCGCTGGTGCACACCATGCACACCATGGCGCGCGTGAAGAACGCCTCCCTCGCGCCGGGGGACGCACCCGAGCCGCAGGGCCGGATCATCGGCGAGGAGCAGGTGGTCGCCGAGGCCGACGCGCTGGTCGCCAACACGGACCAGGAGGCCGCCGACCTGGTGCGCGACTACCACGCCGACCCCGACCTGGTCCACGTGGTGCAGCCCGGGGTGGACCTCGGGGTGTTCTCCCCGCTGCCCGACGACGCGGAGCGGGATCCGGCGGCGCAGGACCCGGCGGAGCGGGACCCCGCGGCGCAGCACCCTGCGGACCGTGACCGGCAGCGGGCCGAGCTGCGCGAGCGGCTCGCACTGCCGGTGGACCGGAAGATCGTCCTGTTCGCGGGGCGCGTGCAGCTGCTCAAGGGGCCCGACGTGCTGGTGCGGGCGCTGGGGGAGCGGGTCTGGTCGGAAGGGGGCGGGCAGCCGCCGCTGCTCGTGGTGCTGGGCGGCGCCTCCGGGCGCCCGACCGCCGTCCGCGAGCTCGAGGCGCTCGCCTACCAGGAGGGGGTGGCCGCGCACGTGCGCGTGCGGCCCCCGGTGCCGCAGCAGGCGCTGGCCGGCTACTTCCGGGCGGCCGACCTGGTGGCGGTGCCGTCGCACAGCGAGTCGTTCGGCCTGGTCGCGGCGGAGGCCCAGGCGTCGGGTACGCCGGTCGTGGCGGCGGCGGTGGGCGGCCTGTGCACGGTCGTCGAGGACGGCGTCTCCGGCGTCCTCGTGCCCGACCACGAGCCCGAGACCTGGGCCCTGGTCCTCAAGAGCCTCCTGGACGACGACGAGCTGCGCGCCCGCCTGGCCGTGGGCGCCCGTGAGTCGGCTACCAGGTTCGGCTGGGACCGCGCGGCCGACGAGATGCTGGACGTCTACGAGCAGGCAAGAAAACACCACACCGCGAGATAACGAGCTGCGCCGAGGTCATGTGGCGAATTAGAGCTGTGGCGAAGTAGGACCAGAGCGCGATGCCCTGGTTCTACCTCGCCACAGTTCTGCCTCGGCGGTCTGAGAGGGGTCAGCGGCCCTGGTTGGCCACCGCGGCGATCGCGTCCTTCGCGGCCTCGGGGTCGAGGTAGGTGCCACCCGGCTTCACGGGGGCCAGGGTCTCCTCGTCGAGCTCGTAGACCAGCGGGATGCCCGTCGGGATGTTCAGCCCGGCGATGGCCTCGTCGGAGACGCCGTCGAGGTGCTTCACCAGGGCCCGCAGCGAGTTGCCGTGGGCGGCGACGAGCACGGTCTTGCCGGTCTTGAGGTCGGGCACGATCTCGCTCTCCCAGTACGGCAGGGCGCGCTCGAGCACGAGCTTCAGGGCCTCCGTACGGACGACGGGGGCGTCGGCGTACCGCGGGTCGGCATCCTGGCTGAACTCGGAGCCCAGCTCGATCTCCGGCGGCGGCACGTCGTACGAGCGGCGCCACAGCATGAACTGCTCCTCGCCGAACTCCGCGAGCGTCTGCTTCTTGTCCTTGCCCTGCAGCGCGCCGTAGTGGCGCTCGTTGAGGCGCCAGCTGCGCTTGACCGGGATCCAGTGCCGGTCGGCGACGTCGAGCGCGAGGTTCGCCGTCATGATCGCGCGGCGCAGCAGCGACGTGTGCAGGATGTCCGGGTTCACGCCGGCCTCCTTGAGGAGCGCGCCACCGCGCTTGGCCTCCTCGACCCCCTTCTCGGAGAGGGCTACATCCACCCAGCCGGTGAACAGGTTCTTCGCGTTCCACTCGCTCTCGCCGTGGCGGAGCAGCACGAGGGTGTAGGTCATGGCTCCATCCTGCCATCGGCGCGCAGACAGCTGTTGCCGCCTCCAAGCCTTGGAAGCGGCAACAACGTGCTCGACGGCGGAGCCGGGGCGAGCGCCCTACTCGTCCGGGAAGTCTCCGGTGACGAGGAACGTCACGCGCCGAGCGACCGACACCCCGTGGTCGCCGAACCGCTCGTAGTAGCGGCCCACGAGCGTCACGTCGACGGACTCCTGGACGGTGCCCTGCCACTCCGGCGCCAGGAGCAGGTTGAACGTCTCCTGGTGCAGCGCGTCGATGATGTCGTCGTCCCGCTCGAGGGCCTCGGCCACGGTGAGGTCGCGGGTCGCGAGCAGCTTGGTGGTGCGCTGGGCCACGCGGACGGCGGCGTCGTGCATCTTCTCGAATGTCTCCCGCGCCTCGGGCACGATCGCCTGCGCGGGGTAGCGACCGCGCGCCACCTGTGCCACGTGCCGGGCGAGGTCGCCCATGCGCTCCAGGGAGGCGCTCATCCGCAGCGCGCTCACGACGATCCGCAGGTCGGTGGCCACCGGCGCCTGCTGGGCGAGCAGGTGGACGCACCGCTCGTCGAGCGAGTCCTCGATGGCGTCGATGGTCTTGTCGGAGGCGATCACCTCCTGTGCGAGCTGAAGGTCGGCCTCCAGCAGCGCCCTTCCGGCACGGGTGATGGCGGACTCGACGAGCCTGCTCATCTCGGTCAGGTCGTCTCCGACCTGCTGCAGCTCGGCATCGAAGATCTCTCGCATCGGTTTCCTCTCGCACTCGGGGCGCGCGGACGGCTTCGCGTCCGCTGTCACGCCGCCGTCAGGCGGGCAGGGCCGACGCGCGGCCGGGCCGGCCGCTCCGGACAAGTCCCGGAACGGCCCACGGCGCAGCTACCGCCCGCACCCGCCAAGGTTCGACGTCGCGATGTACCGGGAGGTTAACGCTCTTCCTCCCTGACATGAACAGTAGGCGACACGATCGTCCGTCCGCCCGCCCTCGTCGATCAGCGGTTGAAACGTCGACCTACCCTGGAGGCGTGGACGGAATCATCTCCGGGGTGCCGGTGCTGGCCGCCGGAATTCTCGGCGTGATCGTCGGCGTGGTGGCCACCTTGGCCTTCCGCGTCTCCGACCGGCAGCAGCATGCCCTCCCTCAGGCCGAACCCGACGAGCTCGACGCGGGCCTCGTCCGGGTGCTCTCGGTGCTGCGCTCGGCCGCCGTCGTGCTCGACGGCGAGGACGAGGTGATCCGCGCGTCCCCGCCGGCCTACGCGCTGGGCGTGGTGCGCAACGACACGCTCGTGCACCCGGCGATCACGGACCTGGTGGCCCTGGTGCGGCGCGACGGCGTGATCCGCGAGCAGGAGCTCGAGCTGGCCCGCGGCCCGGTGGGCCAGGGCACCGTGCTGCTGCAGGTGCGCGTGGCGCCGCTGGGTCTGGAGCGGGTGCTGGTGCTGGCGGAGGACCGCACGGAGGCGCGCCGCGTCGAGGCGATCCGCCGCGACTTCGTGGTCAACGTGTCCCACGAGCTGAAGACGCCGGTGGGCGCGCTGGCGCTGCTCGCCGAGACGGTGGCCGACGCCGCGGACGACCCGGTCGCCGTCCGCCGGTTCACCGAGCGTATGCAGCGCGAGGCGGTCCGGCTGTCCGCCCTGGTGCAGGAGATCATCGAGCTGTCGCGCCTGCAGGGCGCGGGCGCGGTGCCGAAGCTGACGCCGGTCCCGATCCGTGAGGTGGTGGAGGAGGCGGTCGACCGGGCGCGCACCACCGCCCAGTCCAAGAACATCGCGATCACGATGGGCGGGGACCTGGACACCGAGGTCTACGGCGACCACAACCTCCTGGTCACCGCGGTCCGCAACCTGGTCGACAACGCCGTCGCCTACTCCGGACCCGCCAGCCGCGTGGGCGTCGGGGTGAGCGAGCGGGCGGGCCTCGTCGAGATCGCCGTGGTGGACCAGGGCGTCGGGATCGCGGAGGATGCGCAGGACCGCGTCTTCGAGCGGTTCTACCGGGTGGATCCCGCGCGCTCGCGCGACACTGGTGGCACCGGCCTGGGCCTGAGCATCGTCAAGCATGTCGCGGCCGATCACGGTGGCGACGTCACGATGTGGTCCGAGCCGGGCCGGGGCTCGACCTTCACGCTGCGGATCCCGTCCGCGGACCGGCCCACCGGCGGGAACCGTGCCGGCCGGGTCACACCGCCACCCCTCTCGGACGTCGTCCGAGAGGGCGAGGTGCAGGACCAGCAGGACCAGCACAAGGCCACCGAACACGGGGCCACGAAGAACGAGGAGGTAGGTGCGTGACGCGCATCCTGGTGGTTGAGGACGAGGAGTCGTACCGGGACCCGCTGACGTACCAGCTGACCCGCGAGGGGTTCGAGGTGATCGAGGCCGCCGACGGCAACTCCGCGCTCGCCGCGTACGACGCGGAGGGGGCGGACCTCGTGCTGCTCGACCTGATGCTGCCGGGGCTGTCGGGCACGGAGGTGTGCCGGGAGCTGCGGGCTCGCGGCGACGTGCCGGTCATCATGCTGACCGCCAAGGACTCCGAGATCGACAAGGTGGTGGGCCTGGAGCTCGGTGCCGACGACTACGTCACCAAGCCGTACTCGTACCGCGAGCTGCTCGCCCGGGTGCGGGCCGTGCTCCGCCGCCGCCAGCCCACCGACTCGACGGAGCACGACGCGGACGGCGTGCTCGAGGTCGGCCCGGTCCGGATGGACGTCGAGCGGCACACCGTCGCCGTGAGCGGGGACAGCGTGGCCCTGCCGCTCAAGGAGTTCGACCTGCTCGAGCTGCTGATGCGGAACGCCGGCCGGGTGCTGACCCGCGGCCAGCTCATCGACCGGGTCTGGGGCGCGGACTACGTGGGCGACACCAAGACTCTCGACGTCCACGTGAAGCGCATCCGCTCGAAGATCGAGCCGGACCCGGGCTCGCCCAAGTTCCTCCTGACGGTGCGTGGCCTGGGCTACAAGCTGGCCGACGACGAGGGGTGAAACCCGTGAAGGTGCGGCCGTCCGGTGTCGCACCTCACTGGGCCCTCGCGGCTCTGGTCACCTTCCGTTCACCCGGTGTTTGCTCGCGGGACGGAGCCCGTGAGTAGTTTCGCGAACCGTGAGCACCTCCCGGTACACCCGCCTCGTCTCTGCTGCCACCGCAGGCGCCCTCGTGCTGCCGTTCGCGGGCTGCGCCGCGATCGAGATGCCGGGCTTCGGGGCGGGCGACGAACCCAGCGCCGACCCGCAGCCCGCTATCGTCGGTGAGTTCCACGGGGCCGGTGCCTCGTCCCAGGAGTCGGCGATGGAAGCGTGGATCACCGGGTTCCAGGAGCAGCACCCCAAGGCGGCGATCAGCTACGACCCCATCGGCTCGGGCGACGGCCGCGAGTCCTTCCTCGCGGGCGAGACGGCCTTCGGGGCCTCCGACATCGCACTGAGCGACGAGGAGATGGCGGCGTCCGGCCCGGCCTGCGACGGCGGCAACGCCATCGACCTGCCGGTCTACATCAGCCCGATCGCCGTGGCCTTCAACCTCGAGGGCATCGACCAGCTCAACCTGTCCTCGGACCTGATCGCGCGGATCTTCACGGGGCAGATCACCCAGTGGAACGACCCGGCGATCGCCGCGGTCAACCCCGACGCCAAGCTGCCCGCCCTGGGCATCACACCGGTGCACCGGTCCGACGACTCGGGCACCACCGAGAACTTCACCGACTACCTGCACGCGACCACGCCCCAGTCATGGCCGTTCGAGCCGGACGGCCTGTGGCCGTCGCAGGAGGGCTTCGCGGCGGAGGGGACCGGCGGCGTGACGGACACGGTGCGCTCGACGCCGGGCGGCATCACGTACGCGGACGCCTCGCGCACCACCGACCTCGGCCGCGTGTCCATCAAGGTGGGCGACGAGTACGTGGCCTACAGCGCTGATGCCGCGGCCGCCGTCGTCGACGTGTCGCCGCGGATCGAGAACCGCTACGAGCACGACCTCGCGTTCGTCCTCGACCGGACCATCGACAAGCCCTTCGCCTACCCGATGGTGCTCGTGTCCTACCTGGTCGTGTGCTCGCGGTACGAGGACAAGGCAAAGGGGAACTTCGTCAAGGAGTTCGTCGCGTACGTCGCGTCCGCCGAGGGGCAGCAGCGCGCCGCCGGCGCGACGGGCAGCGCGGTCATCTCCAGCGACCTGCAGGAGTGGATCGGCGACGCCGCGAAGTCGATCTACCTGACCCGCGACCGCCCGGACGACGAGGCGGACGGATAGCACGGGCCGTTGGCAGGTGGAGAGCTCCAGGGCGTGCCATGGTGACCGTGTTGCGTATCACCCGCGTTTCGCGGGGTTGTTCACCCTCCGTTTACCTGGACCTGGTGAGCAGGTCACTCCACCTGCCTAGCGTCCCGACTGACGCCGCGGCGCTCGCCGCGCGTACGACTTGAACAGGATGGAACGACACGTGAAGATCAGCCGATTCCCCCGCGTTGGCTCCGCTGTCATGGTGGGCGCGCTCGCGCTGAGCCTCGCAGCCTGCGGGTCCGACCCCGGCGCCGACCCCAGCGGCGAAGGTTCCGAGTCCGCCCTGGACCTCTCTGGCGAGCTCAACGGCGGCGGCGCGTCGTCGCAGGAGTCCGCGATGGAGGCCTGGCGTGCCGGCTTCCAGAGCCAGAACCCGGACGTGACCGTGAACTACGACCCGGTCGGCTCGGGTGGTGGCCGCGAGAGCTTCATCTCGGGCGCCTTCCCGTTCGCCGGCTCGGACGCCGCGCTGGACGACGAGGAGATGGCCGACGCCGAGGCGCAGTGCGGTGAGGGCGGAGTCGTCGAGTACCCCGGGTACATCTCACCGGTGGCCGTCGCCTTCAACCTCGAGGGCATCGACACCCTGAACCTCACCCCGGAGGCCATCGCCGGGATCTTCGCCGGCGAGATCACCGCCTGGGACGACGAGGCGATCGCCGCCGACAACCCGGACGCCGACCTGCCCAGCACCGACATCACGGTCGTGCACCGCTCGGACGACTCGGGTACCACCGAGAACTTCCAGGAGTACCTGAACACGGTGGTCCCGGACGTGTGGACCTGGGAGCCCGAGGGCATCTGGCCGATCGAGGGCCAGGAGTCCGCGCAGGGCACCTCCGGCGTGGTGAGCGCCGCGCAGGCCGGCGAGGGCACCATCACCTACGCAGACGCGTCGCAGATCGCTGACCTGGGCACGGCGCACGTGGGTGTCGGCGACGAGTTCGTCGAGTACACCCCCGAGGCCGCCGCCGCCGTCGTCGAGGGCTCGCCCCGCGTCGAGGGCACCAGCGACCACGTCTTCGCCTACGACCTGAAGCGCGACATCGCGGGTACCTACCCGATCGTGCTGGTGTCGTACCACCTGGCCTGCGCCACGTACGAGGACGCCGCCACCGCGGATCTCGTCAAGGGCTTCTACAGCTACATCCTGAGCGACGAGGGCCAGGCCGCCGCTGCCGACTCGGCGGGCTCCGCCCCGCTCTCGTCCGAGCTGCGTGACCAGTTCCTGCCGTCGGTCGAGGCGATCACGGCCGCCGGCTGATCTCAGCCGCCAGCAGTACCTGGCACCGCACCCGGCCGGTGGTCGGGCCGCACGAGCACAGCAGGCGCTCGTGGCCCGACCACCGGCATGGCCGTGTCAGGCTTACCTCAACACAGACACGACGAGCCGAGGAACATCTGTGACGACCACTGACAGCCCGCCCGCTCCCGTGGCGCCGGTCCGGCGGCGACGGTCGAGCGGCGACACCGAACGGGGCTTCAGCCGGACATTCCGCTGGATCGCGACGGGCTCCGGTGCCCTGATCCTCGCGACCCTCGCCGCGGTGGCGCTGTTCCTGATCGTCCGGGCATGGCCCGCCATGACGGCGAGCGAGGCGGAGCTGGCCGACGCCGTTCCGCGGTACCCCGACGACACGTCGTTCCTCGCGTACGTGGGACCGCTGGTCTTCGGCACGCTCCTCGCGGCTGTGCTGGCCCTGCTGATGGCCACCCCGGTGGCCATGGGCATCGCGCTCTTCATCTCGCACTACGCTCCGCGCCGGCTCGCCCAGATCCTGGGCTACCTCGTGGACCTGCTCGCGGCGATCCCCTCGGTCGTCTACGGCCTCTGGGGCGTCGCAGTCCTGGCGCCGGCCGTCGCTCCCGTATGGACCTGGTTGAACGAGTGGTTCGGGTGGTTCCCGCTCTTTGCCGGCAACGTGTCGCCGACGGCGCGCACGCTTGCCACCGTCTCCGTGGTGCTCGCGGTGATGATCCTGCCGATCATCACCGCGGTCTCGCGGGAGGTCTTCCTGCAGACTCCGAAGCTGCACGAGGAGGCGGCCCTCGCCCTCGGCGCCACGCGCTGGGAGATGGTCCGCACGGCGGTCCTGCCCTTCGGCCAGTCCGGCGTCATCTCGGCGGCGATGCTCGGTCTGGGCCGCGCGCTCGGCGAGACCATGGCCGTGCTGATGATCCTGTCGCCCGGCTTCCTGTACTCGTTCAAGATCCTCCAGGCGGCGCAGCAGCAGACGATCGCCGCCTACATCGCCCTGGACTTCCCGGAGGCGAGCGGCCTGGCCGTCAACGCGCTGATCGCCACGGGCCTCGCGCTGTTCGTTATCACTTTGGCGGTGAACATGGCCGCTCGGGCCATCGTTGCCCGCCGCAAGGACTTCTCGGGGGCCAACTGATGAGCGCCGACACGTCGACCCTTGACGCCACCGAGCGCACGCGTGCGCTCCTGACCACGGCCGAGCCGCGCCGCCGGCGCACCGACCGCATCATGGCCGCGCTCATCTGGTTCGCCTTCCTGCTGGCGATGGTGCCTCTGGTCTCGCTCCTCTGGACCGTGCTGTTCAACGGTGCGGGGCGCGTGACCATCGACTTCCTGTCCTACTCGATGCGTGGCATCTTCGGCGGTGATCCGGGCGGCGGCATCTACCACGCGGTCATGGGAACCTTGATCATCACCGGCTGCGCCACGCTGATCTCCGTGCCGATCGGCATCCTCGTCGCCATCTACCTGGTCGAGTACGGGCGCGGCCCGCTGGCCAGGGCGGTGACGTTCTTCGTGGACGTCATGACCGGCATCCCGTCGATCGTGGCCGGCCTCTTCGCGGTCTCGCTGTTCACCATCTTCTTCGGTGCCGGTGCGCGGTTCGGCATCATCGGCGCCGTCGCGCTGTCGGTACTGATGATCCCCGTGGTGGTGCGGTCCTGCGAGGAGATGCTCAAGCTCGTGCCCAACGAGCTTCGTGAGGCGTCGTACGCGCTCGGCGTGCCCAAGTGGCTCACGATCATCCGTGTGGTCCTCCGTACCGCGGTGGCGGGCCTGACCACCAGCGTCCTGCTGGCCATCGCCCGCGTCATCGGCGAGACGGCGCCCCTTCTGGTCGCCGTCGGAGTGACGGACTCGATCAACTTCGACCCGTCCGAGGGTCGCATGATGACGCTGCCCGTGTTCATCTATCGGCAGTACAGCCAAGGTCTCGCAACCTGTCGTGAGGGCCAGGCGAACTGCGTCGCGGACATCGCCATCCAGAACGCGTGGGGTGCCGCCCTGACACTGATCGTGATCGTGATGCTGCTCAACGTCGCCGGTCGCCTCGTGAACCGCTGGTTCGCACCGAAGACCCGCTGACCTGCCCACACCTCAGCTCACCCGAAGACACAGCCCGAAGGAACAGACAGATGGCCCAGCGTATAGACGTCAAGGACGTCAACATCTACTACGGCGACTTCCGCGCTGTCGAGGGCGTCTCCATGACCGTCGACCCGAAGTCCGTCACGGCCTTCATCGGCCCGTCGGGCTGCGGCAAGTCGACCTTCCTACGCACCCTCAACCGTATGCACGAAGTGATCCCCGGCGCGTACGTGGAGGGCAAGGTCGAGCTCGAGGGCGTCGACCTGTACGGCGTCGACGTCGACCCGGTGGCGGTTCGCCGGAACATCGGCATGGTGTTCCAGCGCCCGAACCCGTTCCCGACGATGTCCATCAAGGACAACGTGCTGGCGGGCGTCAAGCTGAACAACCGCAAGATCTCCAAGTCCGACGCTGAGGACCTGGTCGAGTCGTCCCTGCGCGGCGCCAACCTCTGGAACGAGGTCAAGGACCGCCTCGACCGACCGGGCTCCGGCCTGTCGGGCGGCCAGCAGCAGCGTCTTTGCATCGCCCGCGCAATCGCGGTGAAGCCGCAGGTGGTGCTCATGGACGAGCCGTGCTCGGCCCTGGACCCGATCTCCACGCTGGCGATCGAGGACCTCATCCAGGAGCTCAAGAAGGACTACACGATCGTCATCGTCACGCACAACATGCAGCAGGCCGCACGCGTGAGCGACCGGACGGCGTTCTTCAACATCGCGGGCACCGGCAAGCCGGGCCGCCTCATCGAGATGAACGACACCGCGACGATCTTCTCGTCGCCCGCCGAGAAGGCCACCGAGGACTACGTCTCGGGCCGCTTCGGCTGACGATCGCCGTCCTGCCGAGATAGAACTGCAGCGAGATAGAGCTCTGGCGAGGTAGCACCGCTGTGCCGCCTCGCCAGAGTTCTATCTCGCTGCAGTTCTACCCCTCGCCAGGGTTCTATCTCGGCGGGGTCACTCCGATGGGGAGGGCGACGCGGACGGCGACGGCGCCACCGCGGCGACCGGCAGGTAGTCCGCGTACTCCGGCAGGGTGCCGTCGAAGACCGGGAGCTGGAACTCCTTGGTGTCGCTGCCGACGGTCAGCGTCGCGTCGAGGTAGTCGCCGGGCGCGGCGCCCACTGTGTCGAGCTGGACGGGCTCACCGGTCTCGGTGCCCAGGTACACGGTGGAGCCCGCGGGGACGGCCACGGTGACGGGGGAGGCGCCCGGGGCCTCGAGCGTGAAGGAGACGTCGTCAGCGGTCTCGTTGGCCAGCGCGCCCAGGACGTTGCCTGCCTCGCCCTCGGCGGCCGACACGACCATGAGGTTGATGCCGCGCAGGTCCCTGTCGTCCTCGCCCAGGACGGAGACGCCGACGCCGTCGGACGGGTCGTAGGTCAGCGTCGTGGTGGTCGGGGCGCAGGCCGCCAGGAGGAGGGCCCCCGCTGCGGCTACCGCCGCGACGGCGATGGTGCGGGCGCCTCGGGCGGCGGTGGCGCGACGGGACACGGTGAACTCCCTGATGTTCGTCTGGTTCGGGCGGGGTCGGATCCCCGCCACATCTTAGTGGGCCCGCGGGTGTGCCCGCGCATCGTTACCGGAGGCGAATTGCCCGGTCAGGGAGTGGCAACAGTCACGGGTGCGGAACGATCCGATCGAGGACCAAGGGGTGGTGACGACCTTGCTCTGCCCTGCTCGCAGCGCTCTGACCTGCGTAAACGCCACCCTGAACGGGGTTGGGGGAACGCCAAGGGTGCAAGTTCTCCAGATCACGCCGTGGTAACCTGGTTTCAGGGAAAGGGGACATCTGCAGATGACGTTCACAGTAGGCGAGACGGTTGTCTACCCGCACCACGGCGCGGCGCTGATCGAAGAGATCAAGACCCGCAAGATTCGCGGCGAAGAAAAGATGTACCTCAAGCTCAAGGTCGCTCAGGGTGACCTCACCATCGAGGTCCCGGCGGAAAACGTCGACCTTGTGGGTGTACGCGACGTCGTCGGCCAAGAGGGTCTCGATCGCGTGTTCGAGGTCCTCCGTGCGCCGTACACCGAAGAGCCCACCAACTGGTCACGCCGCTACAAGGCGAACCTTGAGAAGCTTGCGTCCGGCGACGTCATCAAGGTGGCCGAGGTCGTTCGCGACCTTTCCCGCCGAGACGCCGACCGCGGCCTTTCCGCAGGTGAGAAGCGAATGCTCGCAAAGGCTCGGCAGATTCTCGTGTCCGAGCTCGCGCTGGCCGAGCACACCGAAGAGGAGAAGGCGGAAGCGATCCTCGACGAGGTTCTCGCTTCCTGACCCACCCACAGGATCCCAAGCACTACTGACGCACTTGTCAGGACCCCCGGTGCTCGCGCCCCAACGGGATCCTTCGCTTCAATCATGATCCTGTGGGGACCCCGACGAGATGACGACCCTTGCAATCCTGACGGCCGCCGGCTCGGGATCCCGACTGGGGCGCGACCTGCCCAAGGCTCTGGTGGAGCTGGACGGCTTTCCGCTCGTGCTGCACGCCGCCCGACGCCTGGCGGCGTCGGGCGTTGTGGACTCCATCGTCGTGACCGCGCCGGACGGCCTCGTCGGCGTCATGACCGACCTCCTGGCCGATGATCCGCGCGTGCAGGTCCCCGTCGAGGTGACCGACGGCGGCCCGACCCGCCAGGCGTCCGTCGCCGCGGGCCTGGCGCTCGCCAGGCCCGGTGACGACGTGGTGCTGGTGCACGACGCCGCGCGCCCCCTCGTCCCGCCGGAGCTGATCCGGCGGGTGGTGGGCGCCGTCCGCAACGGCCATGGCGCCGTCGTGCCCGGCCTGCCCGTCACCGACACGGTGAAGCAGGTGCGTCCGGACGGCGACGCTGAGCTCGTCACCGGCACGCCGGACCGCTCGATGCTGCGTGCCGTGCAGACGCCCCAGGGGTTCGCCCGCGACCTGCTGGTGCGCGCCCACCGCACCGGGGCGGCCCGGGCCCTGGCGGAGCACCTCGCAGCGACCGACGACGCCGGCCTGGTCGAGGCCCTCGGCGAACCGGTTCACATCGTCGCGGGGGACGCCGCCGCCTTCAAGATCACCACCGAACGCGACCTGTGGCTCGCGTCCCTCGTGCTGCAGGAGACCAACGCATGACCGACCCGTCGAGCACGCCGGACCCCGCGGGTCCGGCCCCGGCCGCGTACCCCCTGCCGCGCACCGGGATCGGTGTCGACGTGCACGCGTTCGCGCCGGACGGCTCGGACCGCGAGATGTGGCTCGGGGGCCTGCTCTGGCCTGGGGAGCGCGGCCTGGCCGGGCACTCCGACGCCGACGTGGCCGCGCACGCCGCGGCCGACGCGCTGTTCTCGGCGTCGGGCCTGGGCGACCTCGGGTCGCACTTCGGGACGGGGCGTCCCGAGTGGGCGGGCGCTTCCGGGACCACGCTGCTCGCGGAAGCCGCGAGGCGCGTTCGGGCTTCGGGGTACATGATCGGTAACGTGGCAGTCCAGGTGATCGGAAACCATCCTCGAGTCGGCACGCGGCGCGACGAGGCACAGGCGGCTCTCTCCGCCGCCGCCGGCGCGCCCGTCTCCCTGACCGCGACCACTACCGATGCGCTCGGCCTGACCGGCCGCGGCGAGGGTGTCGCCGCGATCGCGACGGCGCTCGTGGTGCCCGGTTGCGGGGACAAGGCATGAACAAGCGCAAGCCGCTGGACGAGCGCCGGGCCGAGATCGTCGAGGCCGGCCTGAGCGTGGCGTTGCGTGAGGGCGTCGAGTCCGTGACCGTGCGTCGCGTGGCGCAGGAGGCCGGGATCTCGCTGGGCACCGTGCACTACTGCTTCGACGACAAGGACGCGATGCTGCGGGCCATGGGCCGCAGCATCGCGATGCGGGCGTCGGAGCCCGTGCTGGCGGCGCTCGGTGCCGGGCCGGACCGGCCGACGCTCGCCGAGGCCACCGTCGACGCGCTGCTGCTGGGCCTCAAGCAGCACCAGCACATGCGGCTGCTGACCTTCGAGTTCGCGGTCTCGGGCGCGCGGACGCCGGTGCTGCGCGAGGTGGCGCAGGCGCACCTCAAGCAGAGCATCACGATGACCCGGGAGTACCTGCAGCGGCTGGCCGACGTCGCCAACGTCAAGTTCCGTACCGATATCGACGCGCTCGCGCGGACGACGGCGCTGCGCATCGACGGCATCGAGCTCGCGTGGATGGTCGACCAGGACGACGCGGCCGCGCGCGCCGGGTTCGCCGACCTGGCCCACGACGTGTTCGACGACATGGAGCCGTGAGGGCCAGGGCTCGGGCTCTACCCGGGCAGGTTCAGCCGAAGACCCGCTGGGTGTAGGGGTTGGCGAACACGCCCTCGGGGTCGGCCGCATCGCGCGCCCGGCGGAAGTCCGGGAAGCGACGGTACTGACCGGCCAGGTACTCGGCGTCGAGGCTGTGCATCTTGCCCCAGTGCGGACGCCCTCCCGCAGCCGTGAAGATCTGCTCGGCGGCGTCGAAGTAACGCGCGTACGGCAGCCGCCAGTACTGGTGGACGGCCACGTACGCGGTCTCGCGGCCGTACGCCGTGGAGAGCCACACGTCGTCCGCGGGCGCGAAGCGCACCTCGACCGGGAACGGCACGTTCTCGCCCGTCGACCGCTGCCAGGCGTCGAGCTCGCCCAGCACGCCCACGACGGCGGCGCGCGGCACCGCGTACTCCATCTCGCGGAAGCGCACGCGGCGGTTGGTGCAGAACACGTCGTGCGACGGCGCCGTGTACCGGCGGGCGCTCAGGGCGCGGGCCGAGACCGCGTTGAGCGTGGGCGTCGCCGCGGGGAACGTGGTCGCTATCCGGTTGACCGTCTCGAAGAGCCCGTTCGACAGCACCTCCTCGTCGAGGAAGGACCGGGCCGCCCCGGCGGCCTTGCGCACCCGGTGCCCGAGGCCCGATCCCGCGCTCGTCCCGGCCTCGACCCGCATGTTGCGCAGGGTCAGTGCCCGGCGCGTGGTGGGGAACCAGTAGAACTCGAAGTGATCGTTGTCCGCGACGAGGTGGTCGAGCTCCTCGAGGACCCGGTCCAGGGGCCAGGGCTCCTCGACGGCGTGCAGGTCGAAGGCGGAGACGGCCTCGATGGTCACGGTGCTGAGCACGCCCGTTGCGCCGAGTCCGAGGCGGGACGCCTCGAACAGGTCGTGCCGCTCGGTGGGCGTTGCGCGGGTGACGTCGCCGTCGGGCCCCACCACCGTCAGGGCCCGCACACGGGTGGCGAGGCCGCCGAACCGGGCGCCGGTGCCGTGCGTGCCGGTGGAGATCGCGCCGGCGACCGACTGCTGGTCGATGTCGCCGAGGTTCTGCATGGCGAGCCCGCGCTCGGCCAGGATCCGGTTGAGCTGGTGCAGCCGCATGCCCGCACCCACGGTGACCAGGGCGTGGCCCGTGTCGGGGTCGCGCTCGACGCGGTGCAGGGCGTTCAGGTGATCGAGGTTGAGCTGCACGCCGTCGGTGGCGGCCGCCGGCATGAACGAGTGCCCGCCGCCGACCACGCGGACCGGGTGCCCGTCCTTCACGGCGCGGCGCACGGCGTCGGACAGCTCGTCCTCGGAGGCCGGCTGCTCGTGCCGTGCGGGTGTGGCGCTGACGTTGCGCGCCCAGTTCGTCCAGATCACGGGAGCACTATCCCATGCGCTCGCGGCACGAACTAGGGCCCGATCCGGGGCGAGACCGCGCACCGGGCGAGTCGGGCGGTCCTCTGCCGTGCGCCCGGGGCGGGGGAGTAGCGTTCGGTCATGAGCTCCGCAGCAGACACCGCCGCGCGGCTGTCCGCCGCCACGTCCGGCTTGCCCGCGCCCGTCGCCGTCGTCGACCTGGACGTGTTCGACACGAACGCGCTCGACCTCCTCAAGCGGGCCGACGGCGTCCCTGTTCGTGTCGCGTCGAAGTCGGTCCGCGTGCGTTCCCTCGTCGAGCGCGCACTCGGGCACGGGTTCGCCGGCGTCATGGCGTACTCGCTTCGTGAGGCGTTGTGGCTGGTCAGCGAGGGTATGCACGACGTACTGGTCGGCTATCCGACGGTGGACGCGGAGGCCCTCGCCGAGCTGGCGGCCGATCCCACGGCCCGGGCCGAGATCACCCTGATGATCGACTCCGTAGCCCACCTCGGCCTGATCGCTACCGCCGAGGAGCTTGTCGCCGGGGCGGACGGCGCGGCGAGTCGCGACCCGATCAAGGTCTGCGTGGACGTGGACTGCTCGCTGCGCGTCGGCTTCGGGCGGCTCACCGCCCACCTCGGCGTGCGCCGCTCGCCCCTGCGCGAGCCCGGCGACGTCGCGGCCCTCGCGACGGTCGCCCAGGCGAAGGGCCTGGCGGTGCGCGGCCTCATGTTCTACGAGGCCCAGGTGGCCGGCCTCCCGGACACCAGCCCCGCCGTCCGGCTCGTCAAGCGCCTCTCGATGCGCGAGGTCAACGAGCGCCGGGTGCGGATCCTCGCGGCGGTGCGGGACGCCGTCGGGCAGGAGGTCGAGCTCGTGAACGCCGGCGGGACCGGGTCGATCGAGGTGAGCGGCGGCGCGCCCGGCGTCACCGAGGTGACGTCCGGCTCCGGCCTGTACGCACCCGGCCTGTTCGACGGCTACCGCTCCTTCCAGGCGCGTCCCGCGGCGTTCTTCGGGCTGGACGTCGTACGGGAGCCCGCCCCCGGCTGGGTGACGGCGTTCGCGGGCGGGTACGTGGCCTCCGGCAAGGCGGGCGCCGCGCGGGTGCCGCGCCTCTTCACGCCCGGGTACGCGCTGAGCGGCCCGGAGGGCACGGGCGAGGTCCAGACGCCGCTGCACGTGGCACGCGGGCTGTCGCCCGACGGCGCGCTGCACACCGGGGACCGCGTCTGGCTCCGGCACGCCAAGGCGGGCGAGATGATGGAGCGGTTCGACCGGGTGCACCTCGTCCGGGGGGCCGAGGTCGTCGAGACGGTGCCGACCTACCGGGGCGAGTCGAAGAACTTCGGGTAGTCCGGGACGCGGGCCATCGGGTAGAACAAGGGCCATGCCCACCCTGCCCACCATGCACCACCGCAACCGACCGATGACGGGCCGGGACCCCCACGAGCCGTCGCGCACCGCCACCCCGCTGGAGCTTTTGTTCGACCTGTCGTTCGTCGTCGGGTTCGGCGTGGCAGCTGAGCAGGGCGCCCACCTGGTCGCCGACGGCCATGCGGCGGCCGGCGTGATCGGGTTCGCGTTCTCGATGTTCGCCATCTGCTGGGCGTGGATCAACTTCTCCTGGTTCGCCTCCGCCTTCGACACCGACGACTGGTTCTACCGGGTCACCACGATGGTCCAGATGATCGGCGTGGTGATCCTGGCGCTCGGCCTGCCGGACATGTTCGAGTCACTCGTCGAGGGCGATCGAGTGCACAACGAGATCATGGTCGCCGGGTACGTCGTCATGCGGCTGGCCATGCTCGTGCAGTGGCTGCGGGCGGCCCGGCAGGCGCCCGAGTACCGCGCGACCTGCATGGGGTACGTGTGGACGCTCGCGATCACGCAGATCGGGTGGGTGATCCTCGTTCTCGCGCCCGTGAGCGTGCCGGTCTTCTTCATGGTGGGGTCGCTGCTGGCTGTCGTCGAGATGGGGGGACCGTGGCTGGCCGAGCGGATCCGTGCGGACCAGCCCGGTCAGCGGAGCACCCCGTGGCACGCCCACCACATGGCCGAGCGGTACGGCCTCCTGGCCATCATCACGCTCGGCGAGGGCGTGATCGGCACCGTCGCGACGCTGTCCGCCGTCACCAACGAGTCCGGCTGGACGCTCGACGCCGCTCTCGTGGCGCTCGCGGGCATGGGCCTCACGTTCGGGCTCTGGTGGACGTACTACCTCACGCCCGACGCCGAGATGCTGCACCGGCACCGTGAGCGGTCGTGGGCCTGGGGCTACGGGAACATCGTGGTCTTCGCGGGCCTCGCGGGCGTGGGCGCCGGGCTGCACGTGGCGGCGTACTACCTGGCGGGGGACGCCCACATCGGCGCCGTCGGGACCGTGCTGGCCGTCGCCGTGCCGGTGCTCGTGGCCGTGCTGGCCGACTACACGCAGTTCTGGGTGCTGACCCGGTCGTTCGACAGGCTGCACATGCTCCTGGTCGCCGGGACCGTCCTTGTCCTCGCCGCGGCCGTCGCGGCCGCCGTGGCCGGGTTCCACATGTCCTGGTCGCTGCTCCTGGTCATGCTCGCCCCGGCCGTCACGATCGTCGGCTACGAGGTGCGCGGGCACGAGCACGTGGCGCGTCTGCTGGCCGACGAGACGCGCTGACCCGCACCCGGCGACGACGGCGTCGCCGGGCAGGAAATGAGTGCGTGACCGCCGGTACCCTTGACAGGTGACTATTCGCCTGTTTGACACCGCTGCGCGCGAGGTGCGCGACTTCAATCCCATCACCCCGGGCGAGGTCGGCATCTACCTGTGTGGCGCTACCGTCCAGGCACCTCCCCATGTGGGCCATCTCCGCCCGGTGATCGCGTTCGACGTGCTGCGCCGCTGGCTCACCCGGCGCGGCCTGAAGGTCACCCTGATCCGGAACGTCACGGACATCGACGACAAGGTGCTGGCCAAGTCGGCTGCCGCCGGTCGCGAGTGGTGGGCGCACGCCGCGCTGTACGAGCGCGTGTTCACCCAGGCGTACGACGCGCTCGGCGTTATCCCGCCCACCTACGAGCCGCGGGCCACGGGCAGCGTGCCCGAGATGGTCGCGCTCATGGAACGCCTCGTCGAGAAGGGCCACGCCTACAGCACGGGCGAGGGCAACGTCTGGTTCGACGTGCACTCCTGGCCCGCCTACGGGGAGCTCACCCGGCAGAAGGTCGAGGACCTCAGCCCCGAGGAGGGCGCCGAGGTCGTGGCGGGCTCCGCGAGCGAGGCCAAGAAGAACCCGCACGACTTCGCGCTGTGGAAGGCCAACAAGCCGGGCGAGCCCGAGTCGGCGTCGTGGAACACCCCGTACGGGCGCGGCCGCCCCGGCTGGCACCTGGAGTGCTCCGCGATGGCCCGCCGCTACCTGGGCGACACCTTCGACATCCACGGCGGCGGCCTCGACCTGCGGTTCCCGCACCACGAGAACGAGCAGGCGCAGTCGCGGGCCGCGGGCTACGGGTTCGCGCAGCGCTGGATGCACGTCGCGTGGGTCACCCAGGCCGGCGTGAAGATGTCGAAGTCCCTGGGCAACGGGCTGCTGGTCAGCGAGCTGCTGGCCCAGGCGCCCGCCCCCGTGGTGCGCTACGCGCTGGTCGCCGTGCAGTACCGCTCCATGCTCGAGTGGGCGCCTGACACGCTGGACGAGGCGCGCACCACGTGGGAGCGCCTGTCGGGCTTCGTCGCGCGCGCGTCGGAGCGGGTGGGCGACGTCCCGGCGGAGGAGGTCGCCAAGGCGGAGCTTCCGGAGGCCTTCGCGGCCGCGATGGACGACGACCTGAACGTGCCGCAGGCGCTCGCCGTCGTGCACGAGCACCTGCGGGCCGGCAACACCGCCCTCACCTCCGGGGGCGACGCCGCGGTACGCGGCGAGCTGGTGACGCTGCGTGCGATGCTCGACGTGCTGGGCCTCGACCCCGCGGACCCGCAGTGGTCGACGTCCGCCGACAACCGGTACGCGACGGCGCTCGACGGGCTCGTCGCGGCGGAGCTCAAGGCGCGCGCGGAGGCGCGCGCCGCGAAGGACTGGGCCACCTCCGACGCGATCCGCGACCGCCTCGCGGCCGCCGGGATCGAGGTCCAGGACTCCGCCGACGGCGCCCGCTGGGCGCTCTCCTGACTTTTTTCCGGTGGTCGAGCTTGTCGCGGCCACCCCTACCGAACACGTGGTGGTCTCGACAAGGTCGACCACCGGCTGAGAGACGAGACGACGATGGCAGGTAACTCCAACAGGCGGGCCGGCGCAGTGCGCAAGGCCGGCTCCAAGAAGGGTGCCCAGGTCGGCACCGGCGGCCACAGCCGCAAGGCGCTGCAGGGCAAGGGCCCGACCCCCAAGGCCGAGGACCGCACCTACCACCCCGCGCACGAGCGCAAGCTCGCCGCGGAGAGGCGGGCGGCCGCCGGGCGGCGTCCGGGCGGTCCCGGGGGCCGCGGCGCCGGGCGCAAGGGCGCCGGGGCGACCGAGGTCGTTGCCGGGCGTAACGCGGTGCTGGAGGCCCTGCGCGCCGAGATGCCCGTCGAGGGCATCTACCTGGCCACGCACCTGGAGTCGGACGACCGCACCAAGGAGATCCTGGAGATCGCGCACACGCGCAGCCACCCGATGTTCGAGGCCTCGCGCCTCGACCTGGACAAGATCACCGACGGCGCAGTGCACCAGGGCGTCGCGATGAAGGTGCCGCCGTACGACTACAAGGACGCCGACGACCTGCTCGACGCCGCCGCCGAGGCCGGGGAGCCGCCGCTGATCGTGGCGCTCGACAGCGTGACCGACCCGCGCAACCTCGGCGCGGTGCTCCGGTCCGCGGGGGCGTTCGGCGCGCACGGTGTGCTGGTGCCGGAGCGGCGGGCGGCGGGCGTGACGGCGTCGGCCTGGAAGGTGTCCGCGGGCGCCGCGGCGCGTGTCCCCGTGGCGCGAGCGACCAACCTGGCCCGCGAGCTCGCCGAGCTGAAGAAGTCCGGCTGCTTCGTGGTGGGGCTCGACGCCGGCGGCGACATGCAGGTGGGCGAGCTCGCGTACGCCACCGACCCGCTGGTGCTCGTCGTGGGCTCGGAGGGCAAGGGCCTGTCCCGCCTGGTGCGCGAGGTGTGCGACGCGGTGGTGTCGATCCCGATCGCGACCACCACGGAGTCGCTGAACGCCGCCGTGGCGGCGGGCATCACCCTGTACGAGGTGGCCAAGCAGCGCGCCGAGGCGAGCAGCTAGACCTCCTGGAGCTAGACCTCCTGCTCGGCCTCCTCGCCCGGAGCGAGGCCGAGCACGGCGTCCTCGTCGGGGCGGTGCCGCAGCACGTTCTCCACGTAGGACTCGGCGGCCTCGGGCAGCGGGATGTCCCGCTGCGCCTGCTGCGAGATGAACCAGCGGTGGTCGAGGATCTCGTGGAACAGCTGCGCGGGCTCCAGCTTGCGCCGCATCTCGCGCGGTACGGCGTCGATCGTCGGGCGGAAGACCTGGCGGACCCAGGCGTGCGCGACGATCTGCTCCTGGTCGTTCTGCCGGTCCGTCGCGGCGCGGTAGCTGTCGAGGTCGTTGAGCATGCGCCGCGCCTGGTTCTCCTGGACGTCCAGCCCGGTGAGCCGGAGCAGCCGGCGGGAGTGGTGCCCGGCGTCGACCACCTTGGGCTGGATGCGCACCTTGGTGCCGTCGATGTCCGTGGTGATCTCGAGCTCGCCCACGTCGAAGCCGAGGTCGTTGAGCCGCTCGATGCGCGCGGCGACGCGCCAGCGGTCCCCGGAGTCGAACGCCTCCGAGACGGTAAGGGCGGCCCACAGCTCGTTGTAGCGCTCGACCAGGGCGTCGCCGATGGCCACTTCGTCGACCTCCTCGTCGAGCAGCTCGCCCGCGGAGAGGTCCATGAGCTCGCCGATGATGTTGGTGCGTGCCAGGTCGACGTCGTAGTTGCGCTGGCCGTTGGTCAGGGTGCGGTGCATGTCGCCGGTCTCGGCGTCGACCAGGTAGGCGGCGAACGTCTCGGCGTCGCGCCGGAAGAGGGTGTTCGACAGCGAGACGTCACCCCAGTAGAAGCCCACGAGGTGCAGGCGGACCAGGAGCACCGCGAGGGCGTCGATGAGGCGCGTCGCGGTGTCCGGGCGCAGGTCCTGGCTGAACAGCGCGCGGTACGGCAGGGAGAACTGCAGGTGCTCGGTGATGAGCACGGCCTCGAGCCGTTCGCCGTCGGGCGCCTTGCGACCCGTGATGACGCCCACGGGGACCACCGAGGGCACCTCGATGCGGTGCAGCTGGCGCAGCAGCTCGTACTCGCGGTAGGCGACGGTCTCGCCGATCTCCTTGATCGCGATGACCCGGCCACCGTGGTTCACGAAGCGGACCACGTGCCGCGAGATGCCCTGGGGCAGTGCGGCAAGAACTTCTTCGGGCCACTCTGCCAGCGGCACGTCCCACGGGAGGTCCAGCAGCGCGGGGTCGGGTGCGACCGCGGTGATCTGGAGGTTCTGCTGGGGCATGGGCACCATTCTGCGCTGAGCCGGTCACCCTGCCGGGCAGGCAGGGCACGAGGCATGGGGCATCCGCTGTGCGGAGCTTGATGAAAGACCTGCGGGGTGTGTTGCTGTGCGTGGACATTGTCCACGCACAGCAACACACCCCGAGGATGTAACTGTTCCCTCAGCGAGCCGAGGGATCAGCCGAGGCGCTCACCGGTGGTCGCGGAGAACACGTGCGAGTGACCGGCCTGGATCGAGACCGCGATGACGTCGCCCTTGTCCGGCACGGTGCGCGGGTCGATGCGCACGATGAGCTGGTTGGTCTCACCGGCGCTCAGGTCGACGTTGGCGGCGTCGCCCTTGAGCGTGCCGTAGACGAACGCGTCCGAGCCGAGCTCCTCGACGAGGTTGACCTCGACGTCGAACGAGCCGGGGGTGCCGACCGCGACGGGGTCGAGCGCCTCGGGGCGGAAGCCCAGGGTCACCTTGCCGCCGTCGGCCTCGGTGATGCTGCTCGCGATGGAACGCTCGAGCGGCACGTCGGCCGAACCGACCTTGACGTGGCCCTCCTTGACGTCGAACGTGCCGATGTTCATGGCGGGCGAGCCGATGAAGCCGGCGACGAACACGTTGTTCGGGCGGTCGTACATCTCACGCGGGGTGCCGACCTGCTGCAGGATGCCGCCGTTGAGGACCGCGATGCGGTCACCCATCGTGAGGGCCTCGGTCTGGTCGTGGGTCACGTAGACCGTGGTGACGCCCAGGCGGCGCTGCAGCGACGCGATCTGCGTACGGGTCTGGACGCGGAGCTTGGCGTCGAGGTTCGACAGCGGCTCGTCCATGAGGAACACCTGGGGCTGACGCACGATGGCGCGGCCCATGGCGACACGCTGACGCTGGCCACCCGAGAGGGCCTTCGGCTTGCGGTCCAGGTACTCGGTGAGGTCGAGGATCTTCGCTGCTTCCTCGACGCGCTGCCGGATCTCCGCCTTCGGCGTGCCGGCGATCTTCAGGGCGAAGCCCATGTTGTCCGCCACCGACATGTGGGGGTACAGCGCGTAGTTCTGGAAGACCATCGCGATGTCGCGGTCCTTGGGCTGCACGTCGGTGACGTCGCGCTCACCGATGAAGATGTGCCCAGCGTTGACGTCCTCGAGGCCCGCGAGCATGCGCAGGGACGTGGACTTACCGCAGCCGGACGGGCCGACGAGGACGAGGAACTCGCCGTCCTCGATCTCCAGGTTCAGCTGGTCGACGGCCGGGCGCTCAGTGCCCGGGTAGACGCGCGTCGCGTGATCGAAAGTGACCGTAGCCATGACTAGTACATCCCTCCACCGGCAGGTACGTGCCGGACGATCCGTTGTGGTCGGGTGCCGTTGCTTCCACTCACGTGTCGGCGGTGACACTTGCAGCGTGATCGTACCCCGGTTGGTCAAGGCCGCGGTATCGGCCGGGTCACGGCCGGGTCAGATCTCCGGTCAGTCCTCGTCGTTCAGGGTGCGCGCGAGGTCGGCGAGGACGGCGGCGAGCGCGTCGGGGTCGGGCACACGGTGGGCGGCGAGCGTGTCGCCCGTGCCTACCTTGATCGACAGGTCGCGGGCCTCGAGCGCACTGAACGCGTTCTCGTCGGTGGTGTCGTCGCCCGCGTACAGGACGCGCACCTTCTCGACGCCCAGCTCGGCCGCCACGGTACCGCGCAGCCGGCGCAGCGCCTCGCCCTTGCTGGTGGTCACGACGGACACCTCGACCACGTCCTTGCCGTGCATGACGGGCAGGCCCAGGTTGGCCGCCACCTCGTCGGCGGCCACGGTGATGGCCGCGGCGTCGTCCACGCTCGCCAGGCGCGTGTGCACGACGGCGGCCGCGGGCTTGACCTGCACCCACGCCCCCTCTCGGCCCGACACCGCGGACTCGAAGCCCGCGACGAGCGCGTCGAGCTGGCCGGACTGGGTGGTCGTGAGATGGAACGGCACCTGCTCGACGCCGGTGGTGGTGGCCCGCCCGGCCTCCGCGCCGTGGCTGCCCACGAGGAAGGTGCCCTCGGGGGCGACGGAGCGCTCGGCGAGGTCGGACAGGTCCCGCCCGGAGACGAGCGCGAGGCGCACCGGCGCCTCCTGCCCGAGCGCGTGCAGCTGCTCGATGGCGGTGCGCGCGGCGCGGGTCATCGTGGACGCCTTGGGGTCGTCCACGAGCGGCGCCAGCGTCCCGTCGAAGTCGGACGCGAGCAGCCAGCCGGTGGTCGGCTTCTTGCGCCGTCCGTTCCCGTTGCCCATGCGGGCGAGCCGGCCCCGCGCGGGGACGCCCTCGGGCGCTGTCGTGAACGCCGTGAGCGCGTCCCGGAGGTTGTGGTGGCGGGGCTCCGCGGAGCGCGGGTCCACGATGAGCGGGCGCGTGGGCACGGCGGTGAGCACGCCGAGGAAGGTCTCCGACCACTTGGCGACGTCGTCGGCCAGGACCTTGCGGCGCAGGCGCCGCATGCGGCGGCGCTGCTCCTTGGGGTCCATGGTCGCGGCGGCCACGATGATGTCCTTCATGCCGTCGATGTCGTGCGGGTTGACGAGCAGGGGGCCGGGGGAGAGCTCGTCGGCCGCGCCGGTGAACTCGCTCAGCACGAGCGCGCCGCGGTCGTCGGAGCGGGCCGCGATGTACTCCTTGGCGACCAGGTTCATGCCGTCGCGCAGGGAGGTCACCAGCAGCACGTCGGCCGCGAGGTAGAGCGCCGCCATCTCCTCCGGCGGGTAGGAGTGGTGCAGGTAGTGGATGGCGGAGTGGCCCAGCTCGCCGTACTCGCCGTTGATCCGGCCCACGAGGACCTCCACGTGCTCGCGGAGGTCCTGGTAGGCGCCCACGTTCTCGCGGCTGGGGCTCGCGACCTGCACGAGCGTGGCGTGCTCGACGTCGAGGCGGCCGTCGTCGAGCAGCTCGCCGTACGCCTTGATCCGGTGCCGGATGCCCTTGGTGTAGTCGAGCCGGTCGACGCCGAGCATCAGGGTGTCCGGGTTGCCGAGGTCCGCCTTGATCTCCTTGGCCCGGGCCTGTACCTCGGGCGTGCGGGCGAGCGTGTCGAACCGGTGGGAGTCGATCGAGATGGGGAACGACGACGCGCGCACGTGCCGGCCGGGGCGCCCGTCGGCGTCCGGGATCGTGATGACAGGACCGCGCGTCGTGTACCCGGTGAGGCGGCGCGCGGAGCGCACGAAGTTCGCGGCGTCACCGTTGCGCTGGAAGCCCACGAGGTCCGCGCCGAGCAGCCCGTCGATGATCTGCCGCCGCCACGGGAGCTGCGCGAACAGCTCGACCGGCGGGAACGGGATGTGGTCGAAGAACCCGATGCGCAGGTCCGGGCGCAGGTCGCGCAGCATGCGGGGGACGAGCTGGAGCTGGTAGTCGTGCACCCAGACGACGGCGCCCTGGGCGGCCTGCTCGGCGGCGGCGTCGGCGAAGCGCTGGTTGACCCGGCGGTAGGCGTCCCACCACTGGCGGTGGTAGGCGGGCGGCGCGATGACATCGTGGTAGAGCGGCCAGAGGGTGGCGTTGGAGAAGCCCTCGTAGTACCGCGCGATCTCCTGTGCGCTGAGCGTCACCGGGACCAGCAGCATCCCGTCGGCAGTGAAGGGCTCGTGAGCGAGGTCGGGGGCTCCGGACCAGCCGACCCAGGCGCCGTCGGCCTCCCGCATCACCGGCTCGAGTGCGGTGACCAGGCCGCCGGGTGACCTCTGCCAGGTGAGGCCACCTTCTGGGCCGACCGAGAAGTCGACCGGGAGCCGGTTTGCGACGACGACCAGATCGTACCCGTCTTTACCCGGCAATGTACTGCTCCTTGGTTGTGTATGAGTATTGCGATGCAGTGTCAAGAGTAGCGAGGTCTCTGTCCTGCTCAGGGTAACGAGCGTGTGTTCCGCTTGGGTGAACAGTTGTCTCGCTGCTGGTCAGGGGCTGGATGTTGGCGGGCGTCGGCGGTCCGCGACGACTACGGTGTGCCTCATGGAGGAGGTGGAGGCCTCGATCGCGCCCCCGAACGGACCCGGCCCCGCAGCCGGTTCGAAGCTCGGTGGGTACACGGTCGTGCGCGAGATCGGTTCCGGCGCCATGGGCGCCGTCTACCGTGCGCAGGACGACGGCGGGAACGCCGTGGCGCTCAAGATGCTGCACCGCCACCTCGACGATCCCGCGGCCCGCGAGCGGCTGCGCCGCGAGGCGACCGCCCTGCAGGGCCTGCGGCACCCGGCCGTGGCCCGCGTGCTGGACGCCGAGCTCGACGGGCCCGATGCCTTCATCGTCACCGAGCTCGTCGAGGGCCCCACGCTCGAGGAGGAGATCGACGAGCGCGGGCCGCTCGACCCCCGGGACCTCTTCGAGCTCGCCGACCAGCTGGCCGACGCCCTCGAAGCCGTGCACGGCACCGGCGTCGTGCACCGCGACCTGACCCCATCGAACGTGCTCATCGCGCGGTCCGGGCCGGTCCTCATCGACTTCGGGCTCGCGCAGGGCCCGGGCGACGTCCGGGCGACCCGGACCGGGTTCGTCATGGGCACCCCCGGCTACCTCGCGCCCGAGCTGCTCGACGGCGCCGAGCCCGGTCCCGACACCGACTGGTGGTCCTGGGCCGCCGTGCTCGCGTTCTCCGGCACCGGCCGCGCGCCGTTCGGCGTGCGGCCCACCGAGCTGGTGCTGCGGCGCTCACGGCAGGGCCAGGCCGATCTCGACGGCCTGCCGCGGCGCGCCGGACGCGCGCTCGGCGCCGCGCTCCGGGCCGTGCCCGCCGAACGCTGGGGGCCGGACGAGGTAGCGCGGGCGCTCAAGGCCGAGTCGGACGCGTTCGTCGCCGCGACGGAGGGCGAGGACGACTCGGAGACGACGGTCGTCGACGCTGTCGGCGCCGCAACCGGTGACCGGCCCACCGCCGCGACGGCGGCCGACGTCGGCTCGACGCGGGTCATGCCGCAGGGCGTGCTGCCGCACCGGCGGCCGGTATCGGCGGCCGCCGGCGGCGCGGGCGTCGGGGCGGCGGCGGGAGCCGCAGCAGTCGCCGGGGCTTCCGGCGCGAGCATCGGCGGCGTGAAGGACCTGGCGCCCAGCCCGGCCCGGGGGCGGTCGGTCACGGGTCGCGCGGTGGGCACGCCGCGCCCGGCGTCGTCGGCCGGACCAACCTTTGCCCTGGAACCGGCCAACCCCGCGCGCGTCACTGGCTATCGGACGCTGTTCGCCGCGATCACCCTCGCGCTGGTGACGCTCGCCGCCACCCGGCCCGGGATCGCCGTCGCCGTGCTGGTGGCCCTGCTGATCGTGACCCGCCTGGCCGGGATCGCCGTCGACGAGTTCCGCAGCCGCCGCGCGCGGCGCGGCCCCAACCGTACCGACGCACTCGTCGCGACCCTCCTGTCCCCCTGGCACCTGGTGCGCGCCGTGTTCGGCGTGCTGCCCGCCGCGGCCGTCGGGATCTGCGTCGGCGTGATCGTGGTGCTGCTGGGACTGATGTTCTTCGCACCGGGCAACGTGATCATCGTCCCCATCGAGACGGTCGAGGCGCGGTCGGTGGGCGGTATGAACCAGCCCATCGTCGACAGCCTCGTGCTCGGTGTCGCGATGCTGGTGACGGTGATCGTGTCGTGGTGGGGACCGGCGTCGTACGGGACGCGGGTCGGGGCCGGGCCGTTGCTGCGCCGGATCGCTCCTACGGGGGGCCGCAAGGCCGTCGTCACGCTGATCGTGCTGGCGCTCGCGGTGCTCGCCGCGCTGCCCCTGTTCGGCGGCTCGGTGGACATCCTCTGGTGGCCGCTGGGCGACCGGCCCGACGTCTCGTGGTGAGTCTTTCGCGCCCCTGCGCGTGTTCGTGCCGGGCTTCCGGATCGTAACGAAACACCCAGCCGCTTCCCAGAGAGCGCTTGTAGGATCCTCCCGGGCGCCAGAAGCGCCCCGCCCCATTGGCCCGCATCTCGAAGGACCCCGATGTCGACGAACCAGACCAAGGCACAGCGCCGAGACGCAGCTCGTGCCGAGGCCCTCGCGCTCCAGAAGAAGCAGCAGGCGAGCGAGAAGCGCAACCGTGTGATCGTGCTGGGCGTGCTCGGGCTCGCCGTCATCGGTCTGATCGTGGCGGTGGTGCTGATCCTCACCGAGGGTCAGAAGACGCCCATGGAGAAGGTCGACAACGTCCCCGCCGGCGTGGTCGAGGACACCGGCATCCCGGTGGGTGCCGACGGCGTGGCGGGCACCTCGAACGAGGGCGCGACGACGCTGGACGTCTACGTCGACTACATGTGCCCCATCTGCGGCCAGTTCGAGCAGACGAACAGCGCGAGCATCGCCGAGATGCGCGAGGCCGGCGACATCACCCTCGTGGTGCACCCCGTCTCGATCCTGGACCGTACGTCGCAGGGCACGGAGTACTCGACGCGTGCCGCGTCGGCCGCGGCTTGGGTCGCTGACCAGGCGCCCGAGCAGTTCTCCGCGTTCCACGACGCGTTGTTCGCGAGCCAGCCGGCGGAGCAGACGGCCGGCCTGTCCGACGAGCAGATCGCGCAGGTCGCGGAGCAGGCCGGCGTGCCGGCCGAGGTGGCTGCGGGCATCTCCGACGGCCAGGCCCGGGAGACCTACGAGGAGTGGGTCGCGGCCTCCACCGACGCGGCGACCAGCGACGAGGCCCTGTTCAACGCCGACGGCGGGTTCGGGACGCCGACCGTGCTGATCGACGGCGAGCGGTTCGAGGGCTGGCAGGCTCCCGGCGCGCTGACAGAGGCGATCACGGGCGAGGCGCCCTCGTCGGAGCCGTCCACGGAACCGTCCGAGTAGTAGTTCCGAGCGTGTCGACGGCGGGGTCCCGGGCTGCGGTCCGGGGCCCCGCCGGTCTGTGTCCGGCTCTGTGTTCCGTCTGCGTTCCCAGGCCCGTGGTCCTGGACTCGGATCCGGTGGCCGGAACCGTTAGGCTGTTCCCCGCCCGCCGCCTTAGCTCAGCTGGTAGAGCTCCCGCCTTGTAAGCGGAAGGTCGTCGGTTCGAACCCGACAGGCGGCTCCAGACGTTCCAGCAGTCCAGCGCCGTTGTGGTGCTGGACTGCTGCCGTTCCTGAGGCTGCGGATTGGGCCCAGCCTGACCAATTGCCTGACTACGCACTCCGGTCACCGCCAAGCCTTCGCCTCGATGCCGGTGGGCGCGCTCACCGGCACAGACGGTCTCTGGTCTACCGGTCGCATGGTTTTCCAGTCGTTCAATCGCATGCTTGCGTGGTCGGGTCGACGGCGCTCATCGACGAAGTTGCCTAAGAATCGCCGACGAAGTTGCCTAAAAAGTCTCGACGAAGTTGCCTAGAATTGAACGACGAAGTTGTACAACAGCGGCCAAGATGGTCGCTCGGCGAGAGGCTCATGGTGTTGCGGTCGTGCCGCTCGCACTGCTTGGTCCTTGATGCCAGTTCCAGGTTGGCGTGAGCTGACAGAAATCAGCTGCCGTCCGGAGCGGCGACCACCCGCGCAAGGTGCTCCGCGACCGCGCGGCGCTGGGCCTCGGGCATGATGCGGTAGGAGATCGACTCGAACATCCACAGCCCGTCGGCGGCCAGCCGGGCCACGAGCCTGGCCAGGGACGCGGGATCGGCCTCGGCGTCGTCGGCGGCGGGCGCCCAGCGCTCCAGGACCTCGCTCCAGGGCGCGGCCCACTCCGGGCGGTTGCCGGCCTCGAGCATGAGCTGCAGCTCGGCACGGGTCGCGGACTGCGCACACACCCGGATGTAGGCGGCCAGCCGTTCGTCGGGGGTGAGCTGGTCGGCGGGCCGGCCGGCGTCCGCGACGAGGGAGGCCTCCCACCGGTTGGCCAGGTGCTGGTGGATCGCGGCGAGCAGGCCCTCGCGGGACGGGAAGTGGTACATGATCCCGCCGCGCGTCAGCTCCGCCTCGGCCGCCACCGAGTCGAAGGTGACGGCGGTGACGCCCTCACGCTGGACGACACCCACGGCGGCATCGAGGATTCGGTCACGGTTGCTCGGTCGCACGGGGCCTCCAGAGTGAGTGCGTCTCGGTGAGGTCGGTTCAGTGGCCGGAGCCGTAGGCGGAGGATGCCGACCCCGGTCCGTAGTTCCGGAGCAGCACTGTGGTGACCATAGCGCCGAGGGCGAGAACCCCGGCGCAGACGACCATTACCGTGGAGTAGCTGTACCCGAACGCCCGGAACGCAGCGTCAAGGACCTCAGGTCCTGCGCCCGGAGCGGTCAGGGCGTCGCTCATGGACCGGCCCGCCGCCGCGGGAGCGTCGTCGGGCAGGCGGATCGTCATCGTGTAGACCGTCGTGAGCAGCGAGCCGAGCAGCGCGACGGCGGCCAGGTTGCCGAACTCGTAGGAGACCTCCTCCACCGAGGAGGCCATGCCTGCCCGGCGGGCCGGCGCGTTGCCGATGATCGCCGTGGAGGCCACGGACATCGCCGAGCCGAGTCCGAGACCCGTGACGAGGAGGCCGGCAAGCAGCCAGCCCATCCCGTGCTGGACGCCGACCAGGGTCCCGGCGACGCCCAGGGCCCCGACACCCAGGCCGCCACCGATCAGGACGCGCAAGCCCACGACATGGAGGAACGCCCCGCCCAGGAGCGACGACGGCAGGGATCCGATCGCAACGGCGGCCACCAGCATGCCCGACTCGAGGGGTGAGAAGCCGGCCACAAGCTGGAACCGCTGGGTGGTGGCCAGCTGCAGGCCGCCCATGGCGAACATGGCGACCGCCGCCGCCAGCACTCCGGAGGCGAACGCGGCGTTGCGGAAGATCGACAGGTCGAGCAGCGGGAAGGGCAGACGCCGCTGCCGGCGGACGAAGACCCACCACCCGACGACGGTGACGAGGCCGGCGCCGAGGACGACGGCTCCGGAGCGGTCGAGCTTGGCGACCTCCTTGATCAGGACCACCAGCCCGACCAGGGTGACCAGGGCCTGCACCGAGGAGACGAAGTCCCACCTGGTGCCGGGGTGCGGCTCGTCCTCCGGGGCGACGGCCACGACGAGGATCACGGCCACGAGGACCACCGGCACGTTGATCAGGAAGATCGAGCCCCAGGCGAACTGCTCCAGCAGCGCGCCGCCGACGATCGGCCCGAGCGCGCCGCCGACCACCGACAGGCTGCCCCACACGCTGATCGCGATGTTGCGCTCGCGCTCGTTGACGAAGGCGACCCGGATCAGGGCGAGCGTGGCAGGCATCATCGCGGCCGCGCCGACGGCCAGCAGGCCGCGGGCGGCGATCAGCACCTCCGGGGTGGGCGCGGTCGCTGCCATGAGGGAGGCCAGCCCAAAGACGACCAGGCCCGCGAGGAACATCCGCCGGTGCCCGAACCGGTCGCCCAGGGTGCCGGAGCCGAGCAGGAGCCCGGTCATCACCAGCGGGTAGGCGTTGATGATCCACAGGCTCTCGGCCCAGCTGGCCTCGAGCTCGCGGGTGAGGGTGGGCAGCGCCGTGTACAGGATCGAGTTGTCCAGGGTGATCAGCAGCAGACCGGTGCCCACGGTGACCAGGAGCGTCCAGCGCCGCTTGGTGCCCAGCGCGGACGTGTCCGCACTGAGCGGAGGACTCATCATCATGATCGTAACTGTACCATCTAGATTGTTAAGTTACGCGGTGACGACTGGCCGGCGAGACAGCAGAGGCTCCCCGGTGCGAGCACCGGGGAGCCTCTGAGATTCACCCTCGAAAGTGTAGGGGCGCACGAGGTGTCACGCGCGCGGCCACGCCTCCGGCGTCGGCCATTTTGCGGTGCGCCCGTCGCCGCTGGAGGTGCCTGTCAGCCGGCGCCTGATCCACGGGCCCACGTGCTCGCGCATCCAGGCCGCGTTGGCGCGGGCGGTCTCGCGGAAGGCGGCGGGCGGGGCGGCGTCGAGCGGGACGTCGTAGGCGGCTTCGTCCGGGTCGAGGCCGAGCGCCACCAGGGCGGCGTTCGCAACCCGCTGGTGGCCCTCGGGGGTGAGGTGGATGCGGTCCCCGGACCAGAGGCGGAGGTCGGCGAGCGACCGCATGCCCCACAGGTCCAGGACGTGCGCGCCGTGGCGGCTGGCGATGGACCAGACGTTCGCGTTGAAGATGCCCACACGGCCGTTGGTCCAGCTCAGGGCGGCGCCGGCCTTGAAGCCGGTGCCCATCAGGACGTCGGCGCCGGAGGCGCGGAGCGCGACGACCGCGTCCTCCAGCGCTGCCGAGATCGCGTCGATGTCGGCGGTGGCGCGCAGGATGTCGTTGCCGCCCCCAACCAGCGAGACGAGGTCCGGCTGGGCGTCGATCGTGACGTCGAGCTGCTCGGCGACGATCGGGCGCAGCTTGCGGCCGCGGATCGCGAGGTTCGCGTACTCGAGCGGCGCCTGGTCCGCCGCGATCCGGCGTGCGGAGAGGATGGCGGCGAGGTTGTCGGCCCAGCCGCGCTGAACGTCCGGGGCGTCGGGGTACGGGTCCCACAGACCCTCCGAGAAGGAGTCGCCCATGGCTACGTACCGCGCCCAGCGGACGGGAGTTGTCGTGGGGAGGTCGGTGGTGGGGCCTTCCGGTTCTGGGTTAGTCGTCGCGCTCACGGTGCTCATTGTCCCGCTTGCGCCGTGAAGAGTCGTCACAAGAGGGTGTGTCGGGCAGCACGAACTGTCAGTGTCGGAGGGTGCCGGTAATCTCCTGGACGTGGAGACCACCGTGAACCCGACACCCCCCGTCGACGCCGATCCCGCCTCCGGCCGGCCGCCGTTGTCGCAGGTCATCGCGCCGGACTGGGCCGAAGCGCTGGCCGACGTCGAGCCGCGCATCCATGCGATGGGCGACTTCCTGCGCGCGGAGGTCGCCCAGGGGCGCACCTACGTCCCCGCGGGGGAGAACGTGCTCGCGGCGTTCAAGCGGCCGCTCGCTGACGTGCGCGTGCTCATCGTGGGGCAGGACCCGTATCCGACGCCGGGCCATGCAATGGGCCTGTCCTTCTCGGTGCAGCCGGACGTGCGGCCCGTCCCGCGGTCGTTGGCCAACATCTACCAGGAGCTGTACGACGACCTGGGGATCGAGAAGCCCTCGAACGGCGACCTGCGGCCTTGGGCTGACCAGGGGGTCATGCTGCTCAACAGGACGCTGACCTGCCGTCCCGGCGCGTCCGACTCCCACTCGGGCAAGGGCTGGGAGGAGGTCACGGAGGCCGCGATCCGTGCGCTGGTGGCGCGGGGCGGGCCGCTCGTGGCGATCCTGTGGGGCGCGAAGGCGCGCAACCTGAAGCCGTGGCTCGGCGACGTCCCGGTCGTCGAGAGCGCGCACCCGTCGCCGCTGTCGGCGCGCAGCGGCTTCTTCGGGTCGCGGCCGTTCTCCCGGGCCAACGCGCTGCTCGAGCAGCAGGGCGCGCAGCCGGTCGACTGGCGCCTGCCGTAGGGGTCGCAGACCGAAATCGGGGTCGGCGGACAGGTCGGCGTGCAGACAACGTGAAAGGACTCAGGTGAATGACAGGCATGTTCTTGCGACCTACGGTGGGCAGATGAGCGAGCTACTCGTTTCTGGCGCCGATACCCCCGTTGTCGAGGGGGTCGGGAGCAAGCTCTCCGACCGTGACCGCGAGATCCTCGCGTTCGAGCGCAAGTGGTGGAAGTACGCGGGCGCCAAGGAGGAAGCGGCGCGGGAGCTGTTCGACCTGACCGCCACGCGTTATTACCAGGTTCTCAATGCGCTGATCGACTCTCCTGCCGCCCTGGAGCATGACCCGATGCTGGTCAAGCGCCTGCGGAGGCTCCGGTCGACCCGGCAGCAAACCCGTTCTGCACGGCGGCTGGCCGATGAGAACCACTGAGAAGGCACCGATCCGTCACAACGACCCGCTACTCTCTCTGCCGTGACGAAGAGTGGCTACCCCTACCCGCCCGACGAGTTCGACGTCGCCGTCCCCGGGGGCGCACCTGTGGGTGTGCACCGTGCACCGCGCAGCGGCTGGAGCTCGGCCTGGCCGTTCCTGCTGGTTGCCGTCGTGTGCGCCGCCGTGGCGTGGGGCGGCATCACACTGCTCTCCGGAGACGATGACCCGGCAGAGGCGTCGGGCGATCCGTCTGCCTCGGTCTCGGCGTCTGCAACGGCCCCCGCCGCGTCGCCGAGCGCTTCCCCCAGCGCGTCGCCCTCAGCCTCCGCGTCGGCGTCGACCGGTGGCATTACGGGCAACCCCGCCAATGCTGACCTGACGGCGGCGGTCCATGTCCTGAACTCGGGAGGCCCGGACGGGTCCGCGGCGGACCTGGCCGCAACGATCGTCGCGGCCGGTTTCACCGGCAACGTGCTCCCCGACGACGACACCGAGGGCTTGGGCGAGGGCTACACCGAGACCACCGTGCTGTACAGCGCGGACCGGGCGGACACCGCTGCGGCTGTCGCTCAGGCAGTCGGCGCGACCACTGCCATCGAGTCCGCGGACGTCACGGCGTCGGAATACGCGGTCGTCGTCATCGTGAAGTAGCGGGTTGGCAGATCTCACCAACCCGTACCACTACGTTGATATTCACCTGCATGGGCCTCTCTGCAGCCCTCTGACCTGCGTGTTCGCCGACCGCTTAATGCCGCATACCGGGCATAGAGGGTTCCCTGGTGTGAGACGGACCACTAGGCTCGAACCACCACGGGTCGACCGAGTGTCCCGTGCAGAGGTACAAGGAGAACTACGCATGGCCCAGGGCACCGTCAAGTGGTTCAACGCCGAGAAGGGGTATGGCTTTATTACCCCGACTGCCGGCGGCCAGGACCTTTTTGTTCACTACAGCGCGATCCAGTCCGATGGTTACCGGTCCCTCGATGAGGGGCAGGAAGTCGAGTTTGAGGTGGGGCAGGGGCAGAAGGGTCCGCAGGCAGAGCAGGTTCGTCCGCTCTGATTCGATGGGACGACGGGTGGGAAGGGCCCGCCCGTCGCCCGCCGCTCCCCCCGAGGATGCCGGGACCCAGACCCTGGCGTCCGAACTTGACGGTCGACGACGACCGGTGCCGTGCAGTGTCGGACGACGATGTCCGACGCGATCGAGCAGCCGCCCCGTACCGCGGCTGCTCGTTCTGGTTCGTGCCCGGCGCCCGCCGTCGTGCCGGTCAGCATGATTCGATGGAGGCGTGACCCTTCTCGACGCGGTGGTGGTCGGCTCCGGCCCCAACGGCCTGGCGGCCGCGGTGACGCTCGCCCGTGCGGGGCTGGGGGTCCGGGTCCTGGAGGCCCAGCCGACGATCGGGGGCGGCGCGCGCACCCTCCCGATCCCCGAGCTCGCCGACGATGCCGCCGGCATGGTCTTCGACCTCTGCTCCGCCGTGCATCCCATGGCCTGGGCGTCGCCGTTCTTCCGGGCGTTCGACCTCCCGGCGCGCGGTGTCGAGCTCGTCGCGCCGGACATCGCCTACGCCCAGCCGCTCGACGGCGGCCGGGCCGGCCTCGCCTTCCGCGACCTGGCCAGGACCACCGACCGCCTTGGACCCGACGGCGAAGCCTGGCGCGACCTGATCGGCCCCCTCGCCGCCGACTGGCAGCAGGTCACCGCGCTCGCCATGGGGGACAAGCGGACCGTGCGCGGCATGCTGGACGGGGTGGGGAGCCTGGGGAGCCCGGGCGGGCACGCGCGGCAGCCCTGGGGCCTCGCCTCGGCGATCCGGCCCGGCCTGAGGTTCGGCGCCGCACTCCTCGAGCAGGGCGGCCCGCGCTGGGACCGCCGGTTCCTCACCGAAGAGGCGAAGGCGCTGCTCACCGGCGTCGCAGCGCACAACATCACGCCGCTCCCGTCGCTCGCGGGTGCGGGCACCGCCCTGCTCCTCGCGGCCCTCGCGCACGCCGACGGCGGCTGGGCGATTCCGGTCGGCGGCTCCCAGGCCATCACGAACGCCATGGTCAGCGATCTGGAGGCGCACGGAGGCACCGTCGAGACCGGCCGCAGGGTCGACAGCTGGCCCGATCTCCCGCCCGCCCGCGCGGTCCTCTTCGACACCACGCCGAGCACCCTGGTCCGGGTACTGGGGGACCGGATCCGGTTTCCGCACCGCGGTGCCCTGGGCAGGTTCCGGCACGGCAACGCCGCGGCCAAGGTCGACTTCGTCCTGTCGGGTCCGGTCCCCTGGCAGGTGCCCGACGTCGGAGCCGCGTCGACCGTGCACCTCGGCGGCACACGGGCCGAGATGGTCGTCGCCGAGGACACCGTCGCGCACGGGCTGCACGCCGACCATCCGACGGTCCTGGTCAGCGATCCGGGCGTCGCCGACCCGGGCCGTCTGCGCGGCGCGGCGCGACCCCTGTGGACCTACGCCCACGTGCCCGCCGGCTCGACGCAGGACGTCACCGAGGTGGTCACCCGGCAGATCGAACGGTTCGCGCCCGGGTTCCGCGACGTCGTCGTCGGCTCGCGGTGCATTCCCGCCGCGCAGATGGAGCGCCACAACCAGAACTACCCGGGCGGCGACATCTCGGCCGGCGCGGCAACCATGTGGCAGATGGTCGCGCGGCCCACCCCCGCGCTCGACCCGTACCGGGTCGCCGAGGGCGTGTACCTCTGCTCGGCGTCGACCCCGCCCGGCCCGGGCGTGCACGGGATGGGCGGCTGGCACGCCGCGCGTCGGGCGCTGCTGCGGGAGTTCGACGACCGGCACACGCCCGGGCTGGCACCTGAGTAGACGCACCGCGTCTGCCCCGGCTGGCGTCCGGGTAGACCCGGCGCGTCTGCCCCGCCTGGCGTCCGGGTGGACTCGGCACGGCGTTCGCTCGCGGTGTACGCGTCTTGCACTCTCCTGGTCCGAGTGCCAATAATGTCTTAGCACTCTCCGTTCGAGAGTGACAGCAGGGTCGAATGGTGAGGCCTCCTGTCGCGGCGAGACATGATCGCTGGGGCAAGAGGCCGTCCGTCGCGGGCACCGGCCGGCCTGGACATCGCCACCAGCGGAGGATTCATCCCCATGGCCAAGATCATCGCTTTCGACGAGGTTGCTCGTCGAAGCATGGAGCGCGGGCTCAACCAGCTCGCCGACACGGTGAAGGTCACGCTCGGCCCCAAGGGCCGCAACGTCGTTCTGGACAAGAAGTGGGGCGCCCCCACGATCACGAACGACGGCGTTTCCATCGCCAAGGAGATCGAGCTCGAGGACCCGTACGAGCGGATCGGCGCGGAGCTCGTCAAGGAGGTCGCCAAGAAGACTGACGACGTCGCGGGTGACGGCACCACCACCGCCACCGTGCTCGCCCAGGCGCTCGTCAAGGAGGGCCTGCGTGTTGTCGCCGCCGGCGCCAACCCGATCGCCGTCAAGCGCGGCATCGAGAAGGCCGTCGAGGCCGTCACCGAGCAGCTGCTGAACGCTGCCAAGGAGATCGAGACCAAGGAAGAGATCGCTGCCACGGCCGCCATCTCGGCCGGTGACCCGGCGATCGGCGAGCTCATCGCCGAGGCTCTCGACAAGGTGGGCAAGGAAGGCGTCATCACCGTCGAGGAGTCGAACACCTTCGGCCTCGAGCTCGAGCTCACCGAAGGTATGCGCTTCGACAAGGGCTTCCTCGCCCGCTACTTCGAGACGGACCCCGAGCGCCAGGAGGCCGTGCTCGAGGACCCGTACGTCCTGATCGTCGAGTCGAAGATCTCGAACGTCAAGGACATGCTGCCGGTGCTCGACCAGGTCATGAAGTCGGGCAAGTCGCTCCTCATCATCGCCGAGGACGTCGAGGGCGAGGCCCTGGCGACCCTGGTGCTGAACAAGATCCGTGGCACCTTCAAGTCCGTCGCCGTCAAGGCTCCGGGCTTCGGCGACCGCCGCAAGGCCATGCTGCAGGACATCGCGATCCTCACCGGCGGCCAGGTCATCACCGAGACGGTGGGCCTCAAGCTGGAGAACGCGACGCTCGAGGAGCTCGGCCAGGCGCGCAAGGTCGTCGTCACCAAGGACGAGACCACGATCGTCGAGGGTGCCGGCGACGCCGACCTCATCGCCGGTCGCGTGAACCAGATTCGCACCGAGATCGACAAGTCCGACTCGGACTACGACCGCGAGAAGCTGCAGGAGCGCCTCGCCAAGCTGGCCGGCGGCGTGGCCGTCATCAAGGCCGGCGCGGCCACCGAGGTGGAGCTCAAGGAGCGCAAGCACCGCATCGAGGACGCCGTTCGCAACGCGAAGGCTGCCGTCGAGGAGGGCATCGTCGCCGGTGGTGGCGTGGCCCTCATCCAGGCCGGTGCCGTCGCGTTCGCCAAGCTCGAGCTCGAGGGTGACGAGGCGACCGGTGCCGCGATCGTGCGTGCCGCGATCGACGCCCCGCTGAAGCAGATCGCCGTGAACGCCGGCCTCGAGGGCGGCGTCGTGGCGGAGAAGGTGCGCAACCTTCCCTCCGGCCAGGGCCTGAACGCCGCGACCGGCGTGTACGAGGACCTGCTCGCCGCGGGCGTCAACGACCCGGTCAAGGTGACCCGTTCCGCGCTGCAGAACGCCGCGTCGATCGCCGCGCTGTTCCTCACCACCGAGGCCGTCGTCGCCGACAAGCCGGAGCCCGTCGGGGCCCCCGCCGGCGACCCGACCGGTGGCATGGGCGGCATGGACTTCTGAGTCCGGCCTGACCCGTCCGGGCTACGGTCCGGGTGCTCAGCCGACGCCGGTCGGTCACCTTCCGTACGGAAGGTGACCGACCGGCGTCGGCCGTTTTCTAGGAGAACATGCGGGTGGCTGCCGCTTCCGCCTCCGCGTAGGTGCGGGCCGCAGCCGCCAGGGCGGACTGGATCGCGTCCAGCGCGCCCTCGACCTGTGCCTGCGCGCCGCGCCACTGCGTGACCGTGCCACCGAACGCCGCGGCGGCCGGCCCCTGCCAGGTCGCCTGCAGCGCGTCGAGATTGCGCATGAGCGCCGCCACCTCCGCGCGTACCGTCGCCACCGAGCTCGCCACTGCCGCGCTCGCCTGCTCCACCTGGTCGCTGTCGACCTCGAACCGCATGACCATCACCTCCCGTGCGCCGGCCCGTCCGGCGTCGCTACGAAGGTAGGTACGCGCCGGCCGACGGCGGGGCGCTTCCGGAGCGCGCTGTGCACGGGCACGCCGAAGCCGGGGTTGTGGTCGTGCTCGAACCGCTGCGGGGCCGTGCGGAGGGTCTGCCTCAGGCGGTGCCGAGCTTCGCCTGCTCCTTGCGCAGCCGGTGCAGCTCCATGTCGAGGTTCTGCCGCGCGGGCTCCTCCCACGCGGCGCCCATCGGGCTGAGGAACAGCGACTTGCGGGCGAGCAGCCGCTCGATGACCCGGATCCGGGCTCGGATGTAGTCCTCGGTCGGGATGTGCGCGTACTCGGCCCGCACCGCCGACTTGTAGTCCTTGTAGCGCTGGGGCTCGGCGGCGAGCATCGCGAGGTCGGCGTCGTTCAGCACCGCGGCGTCGAAGTCCGTGGGGTCCGGCGCGTGCCGGACGATGGCGTTGACCAGGGCGGCGACCCGGTCTGCGGCGCGCGCGGGCACGCCGAGGCCGGTCAGCTCGTCGTGCGCCAGGATCGCCGAGGCCGTTGACTGTTCGCCACCCTGCGAGGCGTCGGCGAACTTGCGCTCCGCGTTGAACACCGCCCCGTGGTACCAGGCGGCGAGGCGCACCAGGTCGGGCTCGTGCGTCTCCTCGGCCAGCTCGTCCACGCGGTGCAGGACGGCGGCCAGGTGGCGCAGGTTGTGGAAGTGCCGGTGCTCGTCGGCCCAGCGGTCGAGGAGGGTCTGGCCGACTTCCTCGATCACCTCGGTGGCCGCCGTGGCTCCCGCGCCCACCGCGCTGCGGACGAAGGATTTGAGGAACCACTGTGGCGCGTCAGACGTCAGCACGCCCATGTGAATCTGCCTAACGGTTGAGGTCGGTCACTGCACTGCCAGCCTATTACCGATCTGGTCAGCGGTGGCTACCACCGTCTTGGATGGTGGTCATCGGCCGAGCGCCGAACGCGTCGGGCGCGCAGGTCACCGGAGTGACCTGAGCGCCCGATACGTAGTGCGGGTGCCTCAGAGCGGCAGCGTCAGCCGGACCGTGAGGCCGCCGCCCGCGGTGGGCGCCACCTCGACGTGTCCGCCGTGGGTGCCGACGATCGCCGCGACGATCGCCATCCCCAGTCCCGAGCCGCCCGACTCGCGGGTACGCGAGGAGTCCGCGCGGTAGAACCGCTCGAAGATCCGGCGGCCCTGCTCCTCGGTGAGGCCGGGACCGTGGTCGCGCACCTCGAGCACGGCCAGGCTGCCCGACGGCGGCTCGTCCGAGCTCGGATCCGTGCCCTCGCCGTCCTGCCCGGCGTTGTCGGCGTCCTTGCTGCGCTGCGGAGTGCCGTTCTGGTCCGGAGGGCCGGGCAGCACGCCGAGCGCGATCTCGGCCGGCGTGCCCGCAGGCGTGTGCCGCGCGACGTTGCCGATGAGGTTGGTGAGGACCTGTCGTATCCGGTCGCTGTCGCCCTCCACGACGAGCGTGTCGGGGACCCGGCCGGCGGCGCCGTCACCCTCGGGTGAGAGCGGCACCACGGCGACCTCGCGCGTCGGGTCCAGGGCGTGCAGGTCCTGGGCCGAGTCCCGTGCCAGGGCCGCCAGGTCGACGTCCTCCCGGGCGACGGGCCGGCCCTCGTCGAGCCGGGCGAGCACCAGGAGGTCGTTGACGAGCGTGCCCATCCGGCGGGCGGCGTCCTCGATGCGGAACATCGTGTCGTCGACCTTGTCCGTGGTGTCCAGGGCGCCCATCCGGTAGAGCTCGCCGTAGCCGCGGATGGTCGCGACGGGCGTGCGCAGCTCGTGCGACGCGTCCGAGACGAACTGCCGCATCCGCACCTCCGACGCCTCCTGCGCGGCGAAGGCCCGCTCGATCTGCGTCAGCATCGCGTTGAGCGACGCCGCGAGCGAACCCATCTCCGTGGTGGGCGGTGCCTCGGGCACACGCTGGGTGAGGTCACCGGCCGCGATCTGTGCGGCGGTGTGCTCCACGGAGCGCAGCGACCGGAGCGAACGTTCGACCAGGACCCATGCAGTGAGCCCGCCCAGGAGCACGATGCCCAGCCCGGACAGGACGAGGGTGCTGGTCAGGATCGAGACCGTGCTGTCGATGCCCACCAGCGGACGTGCCACGTAGACGATCACCTGCTCGCCGCCCGGCTGGAAAGTCACGGCCAAGGTGACGACTCGCCAGCTCTCGCTCTGCGCGGACTCGCTCGTGGCGGGCACGGTGAACGGCTGGCCCTTGCTGGCGGCGGCCTCCTCGAACGTCATGTCCGGGAGATCGGGCAGGCCGAACTGGTTGAGGGTCGCCTCGGTGCGGTTCGTCCTGACGGTACCGTCCTCGTACGTGACCTGGACGTAGTAGTCGCTGGGCAGACCCGGCCCAGATCCCTGCTGCGGAACACCCGTGGTGAGTCCCAGGGCGGCGGTGTGCAGCTCCTGGTCCACCTGCCGCTCCAGGTAGTTCGACACCACGGTGGTGGTCGCGATCCCCGCGATCCCCAGTCCGGCGGCCAGCAGCAGCGAGATGATCGCGACGAGCCGCGCGCGCAGCGGGATGCCGGAGAGGCGCTCCTTGGTCCGCTCAAGCACGGGCGGGCTGCGGGGCGCGCAGCAGGTACCCCACGCCGCGCTTCGTGTGGATCAGCGGGGGCAGGGTCTCGCCCTCGACCTCGAGCGTGTCGATCTTGCGCCGCAGATAGGAGATGTAGGACTCGACGATGTTCGCGTCGCCGCCCCAGTCGTACTGCCACACGTGGTCCAGGATCTGCGCCTTGGACAGGACGCGGCCGGAGTTGAGCATGAGGTAGCGCAGCAGCTTGAACTCCGTGGGGGACAGGTCCACCTCGACGCCGGCGCGGCGCACCTCGTGCGAGTCCTCGTCCATCTCCAGGTCGCCGACGTGCAGCACCGCCTCCTCCTCGGGGGCGGGCACGCCCGTGCGGCGCAGCACCGCACGGATCCGGGCCACCACCTCCTCGAGGCTGAACGGCTTGGTCACGTAGTCGTCGCCGCCCACGGTCAGGCCCTGCACCTTGTCCTGCGTGTCGTCCTTCGCGGTGAGGAAGACGACGGGGGTGTGCCGGCCGGTCGCCCGCATGCGGCGCGTCACGGTGAAGCCGTCCATGTCGGGGAGCATCACGTCGAGCACCACGAGGTCCGGCTCGACGTCGCGGACGAGCTGGAGAGCGCCGTTGCCGTCCGCGGCGGCGTGTACCTCGAAGCCCGCGAAACGCAGGGAGGTGGACAGGAGCTCACGGATATTCGGTTCGTCGTCGACCACGACGAGACGCGCCTCAGGAGTAGCCATGTTTCAAGTGTGCGGCTGGTTCCTGAAGGGTGCCTGAGATTCGCCCGAGAAATCGCCCCGGCTTCGGCAGAGCATCGTCCGGCCCGGTACCCGGCACGCCGCTAGGCTGTCAGGCATGTCAGCACCGTCCCCGCAGGAAGCTGGGCAGACTCCCCGGCGCACGTATCTCATCGTCGACGGTGAGAACATCGACGCCACGCTCGGCATGAACGTGCTGAACCGCCGTCCGGCACCCGAGGAGCGCCCCCGTTGGGACCGCATCTCCGCGTTCGCGGAGAAGGTGTGGTCGCAGAGCGTCGTGCCGCTGTTCTTCCTCAACGCGACGTCCGGCCAGATGCCGATGCCGTTCGTGCAGGCGCTGCTCGCCATGGGCTACAAGCCGATCCCGCTGGCCGCGCAGGGCTCGGAGAAGGTCGTCGACGTCGGTATCCAGCGCACGCTCGACGCGCTGATGGACCGCCCCGGCGACGTCCTGCTCGCGAGCCACGACGGCGACTTCCTGCCGCAGATCGAGGCGCTGCTCGACGACGACGACCGCCGCGTCGGCCTGCTGGGATTCCGGGAGTTCGTCAACTCCCGGTTCACGGACCTGGAGCAGCGCGGCCTGGTCATGTACGACCTCGAGGCCGACGCCGACGCCTTCACCACCATGCTGCCGCGCGTCCGCATCATCCCGATCGAGGAGTTCGACCCGCTGCGCTACCTGTAGCTGGAACCGGCCAGGGCGCGTGGTACGCAGAAGGTCAGGAGACCCGGACTACCGATCTCCTGACCTTCTACCGACCGTCCAGGTCAACCGGCGGTCAGCCGTCCGACACCGTGACCGTGCCCTCGTAGGCCACGCGGTCACCCTGCGGCTGGACCGGGCGGGCGTTGTCCTCGTACGCCTCCTTGAGCACGGCGATCTGTTCCGCCGACAGCTCTATGGGCTCGTGGTAGACGACCCAGTCGACGCCCTCGGTGCACGGCGGTGTCGTGAGGCTGCCCGCGTACTCCTCGAACGTCGGGTCCGTCGGCAGCATCGCGGCGACGTCGATCGGCAGCTCGTCCGAGCCCGGCTCGGCAGCGCCGTCGATGAACGGCTGCCAGTCCTCGTTCTCGGCGTCGCCCGTCTGGGCGAGCACGCCCAGGACGAGCACCTGCCCGTCCTCCGTGGTGTGGACGAAGTGGAACTCGGCGTCCAGCGCCTTGCCCTCGACGGTGTGCTCCGACGGCAGGTGGAAGTGCACCTGGGCGAGGTCGAACTCGTTGTCCTTCCACTCGACCTCGGACGCGTCGCCGTCGGGCACGAGCTGGATGGTGTGACCGGTGTCGACCGACTCGCCGACGGTGGGCGACGACGTGATCTTCGGGTGCTCAGTCAGCTTCTCGGCGGCGTGGTCGGGCAGGTCGATGGGCGACTGTGCGTCACCGGCCTCGCACGCGGCGAAGTCCTTGGTGAGGTGGCCCCACTCGTTGGGCCCCTTCTCGCCGTCGTAGGACCAGTGCACCTCGCCCTCCGCGGCGGGTGGCGGGGCGGAGGTCGCCGCCTCGTCGGGCGAGGCCGCTGCGCAGGACGCGAGCAGCGGGGCGAGGAGCAGGGCGGCGGGCAGGGCGAACTTCTTCACGAGTGACCTTCCGGAATGGTTGTCCGTGTGATCGGCAGGATGTCTGAAGATCCGCATTGCAAATTACCGCTCTTCGGACATTTCGCCGACCGCGTGACGGGTCGCGTGATCAGTGTCACCTCGCCGGCGCCGGCCACCAGGCGCGGACCGTGCCCAGCTTCCGGAGCGCTGCGGGGCGGCCGCCGCCGAAGCCACCGCCACCGAACCCGCCGCCGATGCGCGCAGTGTGGGCGCGCTTGCGGGAGCGGACTAGGTTCGGGTCGAGCAGGATGCCGCCGAGCATCATGCCGCCGGTGATCGGCCCGTTCGCGTCCGACCTGTCGGCGTCGGGCTCTGCCTCGGCGGCGACGGCCGCCACGACGGCGTCCGCGTCCTGGCGGGCGAGGCGCGTCGCCTCCTGCACCAGCGTGCTCGCGTGCTGGGCCTCGTCGAGCGCCGCGGCGGGATCGGTCGGGTGGAGCGAGTGGGCGACGTCGGCCAGCCGGACCGCCTCCGCCAGCCGCGTCCGCGCCGTCGAGCCGATGGCCCCGCGGCGCGTGGCGACGAAGTCGGCAGTCTGCCGCAGCTGTGCGTCGACCCGGCCGAGCGTGTCGCGCAGCAGCGCCGACGCCCGGGCCGCCACCTCGGTGGCGTCCCGGGTGGACGCCAGTGCGGCGTCGAGCGAGGCCTCCGCCGCGGCGATGCGCTGCAGCCCGGCCAGCGGGTCGCCGCCGTCGCGCGTCACCTCGACGTGCTTGAGCGAGGCCTGGGCGGCGGTGCGCGCGAGGGTGACCCGGAAGTCGCCCGCCACCGCCTTGGCGGAGGTCACGTCCTGGGTGAGCGACGCCACCGACTTGTCGAGGCGGCCGGCGGCCTCCTCGAGGTGGACCGCGGTGGCGTCGACGGCGTCGAGCAGCATGACTGCCTGCCCGAGCGCGTTCTGCGCGCCCCGCGCGTGCGCCACGGCGACGACCTTCTGCCCGGCGTCCAGGGCCGAGCGCCCGGCGGCCACCGCCTCCTTGGTGTTGGCGAGCAGCAGCTCCGCCTGCTCCGGGTTGCCCGACACGGTCGCCAGCGTGTTCGCGGGGTACGTCGTGGCGAGCTCCTCCAGCGTGGCGCGCGCGGCGGCAACCCGGCTGACCACCTCGGGCTCGCGGGCGACGACGTCGGCCAGCACCTCCGGGGCGCGCTGCTGCAGGCGGCGCAGGTCGTCGAACGCGCGGGTACGCGCGTCGAGCGTGTCGGCGGCGCCCTCGCACAGCGCGATGATCCGCGTCAGGCGCGCGCGCCGGCCGGCGGCCTCGGCCGCGCCGCCGTCGGGCTGCGTGCCCTCCGGCCCGCCGTCCTCCGCTTCCGCGGCCGCGACGTCCAGCTGCTGGCGGATCGCGAATGCCTCGCGGACATCGCCGGCGGCGCGCGCCAGGATCTGCTCGAAGCCCCTCGTCGCGTCGGCGCCCAGCTCCGTGCGGGCGAAGCCGAGCTCCTGCTCACAGGTCTTGAGCGCGTCGTCGATCCCGACCAGGGTCGCCGCGGCGCGCTCGTCGAGCTCGGCGAGGGTCAGGCCGGCGAACTCGTCCGGCGTCGGGCCGCCGGGTGCCGAGGTGCGTTCCGTGAGCCGCGCGAGGCGCGGCAGGAGCCGGGGCACGGCGAACCGCCACAGGACGTAGCCCGCTGCGGCGAGCACGAGGACCGCCGCCAGGGCGATGCCCGCCATGAGCAGGGGGTCGGTCGCCCCGGCCATCGCCCGGCGGACGCGGTCGGCGGCGTCGGTCGCGGCCGGGGCCCACCGCTCGTCCTCGACAGCGGAGGCGATGGTGTTGTCGATCTGCCCGAGCTGGGTGTTCGTGAGCTTGACGTTGCTGTCCGCGGACAGGCCGAACTGGTGGTCGACGGTGGCGATCGCCAGGAGCAGGTCGTCGGTGCCGAGCCCGGACTGGTTCGCGCTCGCGTTGGCCCAGTCCACGGGATCGGTGCCGTCGAAGCTCTCGATGTACACGACGAACATGCGCAGGTCGGACTCGTCGGCGAGCCGGTCGACGGCGGCCCGGACGTCCGCGCGCTCGGCGTCGGTGAGCACGCCCGCGCCGTCGGTCACGGGGTCCGTGAGGGTGATCGGCGGCGACGCGGGCAGCACGTCCGACATGAGCTGCGCCTGCGTGGCCGCCGAGAGGCGCGGCGACACGGACGGCAGCGGCTCGGCCGGCTCGCCGACCGTCGCGTTGGCGGCCTGGGAGGTGGCCGCGAGAACGACGCCGACGAGGCCCGCGAAGGCAACGACTGCCCATCCCCCGGAAGCCCGGGTGCCGGGATCGTGCGGATGCTCGTGTCTTGCTGAGGACTCGATCACGCCCTGATCGTCACCCCGGGTTCAAGACACCGCAATCGGAGGCTGTAACGCTGTGGACGTGCAACGAATCCTCAGGTGAATGCCCAGCGTGAAGGGCATTTTCACGGCCCTGGGCAGGGCCGATGTCAGGGGGCCGAGGAATCGGCCGGCGACTCGTCCAGGTCCTCGGCGTCCACGATGCGGTACGCGTACCCCTGCTCGGCCAGGAACCGCTGCCGATGGGCGGCGAAGTCCTGGTCGACGGTGTCGCGCGCGACCACCGCGTAGAAGTGCGCTGTGCGGCCGTCGGCCTTGGGCCGCATGATGCGCCCGAGGCGCTGCGCCTCCTCCTGCCGCGACCCGAACGACCCCGAGACCTGGATCGCCACCGACGCCTCCGGCAGGTCCACCGAGTAGTTGGCGACCTTGCTCACCACGAGGCGCGTTATCTCGCCCTCACGGAACGCCCCGAACAGCCGCTGCCGCTCCTTGTTGGTGGTCGCCCCGGTGATGATCGGCGCGCCGAGGTGCTCGGCCAGCTCTTCGAGCTGGTCGAGGTACTGCCCGATGACCAGCACCTGGTCGTCGGGATGGCGCGCCACGAGCTGCTCCACCACCTTCTTCTTGCCCGACGCCGACGCGGCCAGCCGGTACTTGTCCTCCAGCTCGGCCGTCGCGTACGTCATGCGCTCGCTCTCCGGGAGCGTGAGCCGCACCTCCACGCAGTCGGCGGGCGCGATGTAGCCCTGGGACTCGATGTCCTTCCAGGGCGCGTCGAACCGCTTGGGCCCGATCAGGCTGAACACCTCGTCCTCGCGGCCGTCCTCGCGCACCAGCGTCGCGGTCAGGCCGAGGCGGCGTCGGGCCTGCAGGTCCGCCGTCATCCGGAAGACCGGGGCGGGCAGCAGGTGCACCTCGTCGTACAGGACGAGGCCCCAGTCGCGCGCGTCGAGCAGCTCGAGGTGCGTGTAGACGCCCTTCCGCTTGGTGGTGAGCACCTGGTAGGTCGCGATGGTGACCGGCTTGATCTCCTTGCGGGCGCCGGAGTACTCGCCGATCTCGTCCTCGGTGAGGGTCGTCCGGCGCACCAGCTCGTCGCGCCACTGCCGCGCGCTCACCGTGTTGGTCACCAGGATCAGCGTGGTCGTGCCGGACTTCGCCATCGCGCCCGCGCCCACGATCGTCTTGCCCGCGCCGCAGGGCAGTACCACGACGCCCGAGCCGCCGTGCCAGAAGCCGTCCACGGCCTGCGCCTGATACGGCCGCATCTCCCAGGCGGCGGCCTTCTCGTGCGGCGTCCGCGGCTTGGTGACCGGACTCAGCTCGATCGGGTGCTTCTCGCCGTCGACGTAGCCCGCGAGGTCCTCGGCCGGCCAGCCGAGCTTGACCAGGACCTGCTTGAGGTGGCCGCGCTCGGAGGGGTGCACCGCCACCGTGGACTCGTCGAGGCGCTCGCCGACGAGGCCCGCCGTGCGCCGCGACTTCAGCACCTCCGCGAGGACCGCCTTGTCGGTGGTGCGCAGCACGAGGCCGTGCGCCGGGTCCTGCGAAAGCACGAGGCGCCCGTAGCGGGCCATCGTCTCGGCGACGTCGACCAGCAGCGCGTGCGGCACCGGGTAGCGGCTGAACTCGATGAGCGTGTTCACGACCTGCTCCGCGTCGTGGCCGGCCGCGCGCGCGTTCCACAGGCCCAGCGCCGTCAGGCGATAGGTGTGCACGTGCTCGGGCGCGCGCTCGAGCTCGGCGAACGGCGCGATGGAGCGGCGCGCCTGCTCGGCGCTCGGGTGGTCGACCTCCAGCAGGAGCGTCTTGTCGCTCTGCACGATCAACGGGCCGTCGGGCATGGAGTCTCCCTCAGTCTTGCTCTGGTCTTGCTCAGCTGCGGCTTACGGCGTGGACGACGTCGGCAGGACCGACGCGATGCGGTGGACGGCGATCGTCAGCTCGGCCTCTCTGTCCGGGTCGAGCGCGCGGAGCCTGCCGCCGTCGAGGTTCAGGGGCTTCAGCTCGCGGCGCTCCAGCCGGCCGGTGTGCCCGGCCACCTCGACGATCACCGTGGAACCGTCGCGGAGCGCGTCGCGTAGCAGTGCCAACCCGTCAGCGGGGTGCTGTGTTCCCGGGTCGTCGTCCTCCGGGTCGACTCCCGGGCTGACGGCCGGGCTCTCGCCCGGCGTGGCGCCGCGCGCGGCCGCCCCGTTTGTCGGCGCGGGCGGCACCGGGGGACCGGTCGGCCCCGGCGGGACCTCTGCAGTGCTCACCCGGTTCAGCCGGCTGCCGACCACACGGTAGCCGCGCAGCGGGATGCCGCCGCCGGTCGCCGTCACGGAGTGCGCCACCTCGGCCGCGTCCGCCCGCGCCCGTGCACCGGCCCGCGCCGCCGTCTCGACGGCGCGCAGCTCGGCGACCAGGGCCTCGGGATCGGGCGTGCGGGTTGCGACGTCGGACGCGGAGCCCATCCGGATCGCGGCCGCCGAGCGCGGGGCCGGCATCGCCCGGCCCGTCACGCCCCGGCGTGCGACGAGCACCTGGCCGTCCGGCCCTTCGAGGGCCGAGACCAGGCCACGGCTGCGCAGGGTCTCGTGCAGGGTGGCCGCGGGAACCGACGCCGCGAGCACGGTGGGCGCGAGCCGCACCAGGCCCAGGCTGACGAGCGTCGGGTCGTGCTCCAGCCCGGCGAGCACGGTGGCGTCGGCCGCCCGCAGGTATGACGACGCCGAACCCACGCGCACCGCGCCGTGCCGCCGGGCGGTGTCCCGGACCAGGTAGTCCAGGGGCTGCGGGACGGGCACGGGCGACCGGTGGGCCAGCTCGTCCAGCAGGCCGTCAGCGGTCTCGCCCTGGTCGAGCGCCCTCGTGACCGACGCCGGGCTGAACCGCACGGTCGTCGCGGCGCCCCGCGACTCGATGTCCGTGGACCGCTCCAGCAGCCGCGCCAGCTCGCGCGTGGGGCGGCCCGGGACGATCCCCGTGAGGTCGCCCTGCAGCAGGATCTCGTCCACCTCGTGGGGGAGGACCGCACGCAGCGCAGCGGCGATGGCGCCCGGTACCTGGGGCTGGTCGGGTGGGACGGGAAGCAGGGCGCGGCCCGGCGTCGACAGCGCGCCGGCCCCGGTCACGCCCAGCCACTCCGCCTCGGCCAGCAGGCCCTCGACCGCGCTCGCGGGCGGCACGGAGCGGGGCGTGTGCCAGGTCAGCACCTCGACGACCGCGCCGGGAGCCGGCGCGAGCACGGTCTCCTCGGCCGACCCGGCGGCGAGCACCCCCAGCACGCCGTTGCGCAGGCGCGGCACCCACGGCCGCTGCAGGTCGGGCGACAGCGGCGCACGCAGCGCGCCCTTGTCGTCCCGCGAGCCCACGAGCCACGGCGCACGGCGGGAGGCCAGCCAGGCCTCGACCAGCCGGGCCCAGCGGGTGGCGTCGTCCAGGTCGTCCCAGTCGGTGACGGTCGGCACGTACGACGGCGGCGCGTCGCCGTCGTCCCGTACCAGGCCGGCCAGGGCGGCGACCTCGATCACGAACGCCGTCGCGCGCTCGTCCGCCTCGAGCTGGACGGCGACCCGGCGCAGGTCGCGCACGCCCAGGCCACCCGCCCGGAGGACCGACGGCGGGTGGCCGTCCCAGTACTGCCGCAGCACCCGCACGCGGCGGACCAGCTCGAGCGCGGCGCTCGCGGCCTCGGCGTCGACGGTGGCGGTGCGGACCGTGCGGCCCTGCAGCCCGGGTGCGCGGGTGTGCGGCTGGCGGTGGGTGTGCCCGCCGCGCAGCGCCAGCCCGACCAGGCGCGGCAGGACCACGTGCCGGGCGTCCGACCGGACCAGGAGATGCTCGGTGACCAGCCAGTTCACCGCGTCGCGCGGCCGGGATCCCGCGGGCGGGACGACGCCGACCGGCGGTCCCCAGGCGAGCGCGTCGAGGATCGTGCGGGCGCCGGGGGGTGCCCCGGCGAGGAGCGTGTCGAGCGCCGCGGCCGTCTCGGCCGGGCCGGGAGCCGAGCCGAGCGACCGCCTGACCGCCTCGGTCAGCCCCTCCGGGACGGGGTCGAGGTGCGGGCCCAGGCCCGCGGGGTTCGGGCCGAGCAGCTCGTCGAGCCCGGGCGTTGTGCGCAGGTCGACGGGCGCCACCAGGGCGGTGCCCGGGCCTGCTGACGCCTCGCCGCCCTCGACGTCGGGACCGGGCCCGGCGTCCCAGAGCAGGGCCTGCTCGACGGCGAGGCGCACGGCGGCCTCGACCCGGGGCCGGTCCTCCGCGGACCCGCCGAGCGCCCAGCTGACCACCTCGGTGCTGAGGGGTCCGGGCGGCGGCCCGCCGGCGCCCGCACCCGGCGGGGTGTGGTCGCTCCGCTCCGGTACCTCGCGGGGGCCCTGCGACTCGGGCGGGGCCCGGAAGACCGGCTCGAGCGCGAGCACCGTCTCCAGGACCTGCAGGGTCAGGGCGTCGGTGCGCGCGAGAGCGCGTTCGAGCGAGGTGCGGCTCGACGCACGGGCTGCGAGCGAGCGAAGTGTCGAGGGGGATGGAGCGGCAAGATCAGGACGGGCGCGCAGGAGCGCGGCGAGCGCGGTGTCCGAGCGCTGCCGGAGGTCGTCGGCGAAGTGCCGCGTGGCCGCCGCCGGCGCTGCGGGGAGCGAGGAGGCCATCCTGACGATGCTACGCGGGTTTCCTGGGCCGAAGTCCGGCCGTACCACGCCCGGGGGCGGGTCAGCCCTGCGCGGTGCGGCGGCAGACCTCGTCCCACGGGGTCGGGGCGATGCCGAAACGGGCGCGGGCGGCGGAGTCGTCCAGGACGTAGGGCCGCTCCCACTGGTAGATGATCTCGCGCATCTCCCGCATGAAGGGGACGGCCAGGGCGGCTGCCGCGAGCCCTGCGCCGCGCAGGGAGGAGACCTTCACGGGCGGCTTGCCCACGCTTGCGAGCACGTCGGTCAGGGCCTGTGCCTGCGCGACCGGCGGGTTGCTCGGGACGTGCCAGACACGTCCGTGGGCGCCCGGGTCCTCGGCGGCCGCGACCAGCGTGCGGGCGGCGTCGTGCACGTCGGTGAAGGTGTGGGGCAGGTCGGTGCGGCCCATCATCAGCGCGCGCTTGCCGCGCAGGGCGTCCGGCACCAGGCGCGAGATGTGGCCGTTGCCGCCGACGCCGCGACCCATGTAGTCGGAGCCGCGGATCTCGACGGCGCGGATGCGCCCGGCGTCGTGCGCTGCCCTGGCCTCGGCCCACATCCGGGCCCGGAGGCGGCCCTTGTGGTCGGTGGCGGCCTCGGGCAGGTCCTCGGAGATGGGGACGTCGACGGGGCCGTAGGGGTAGAGGGTGCCGGTGATGGCGTAGACGGCGCCGGAGCGTTCGGCGGCGGACAGCAGCGAGGCGGCGAGCGGCGGCCACACCCGCTCCCACTGGGTGTAGTCGGCCGGGTTGGCGCAGTTGTAGAGGTAGTCGGTCCCCTCGGCGGCGCGGGCCAGGGCGTCGGGATCGGAGGCGTCGAGGGCGAGGTGCTGGACGCCGTCGATCCCGGTGCTGCGGCCCGAGCGGCTCACGACGGTGACGCGGGAACCGCGGTCGGCGAGGAGGGCGGCGACGTGGCGGCCGATGGGGCCGGCGCCGACGATGAGGTGGCTGTCAGACATGATCGATGCTCCATTCCGAGAGCGGTGCTCTCTGTTGTCCTGCGGTAAGCGTGGCACGCGGGATCCCGCTTGGCAAGAGCAGTGCTCTCGTTTGTGTGCAGTGATCCGGCATGGCAGCCTGGGAGACATGAGTCCGGCCCGCACCGCCCGCGCCCTTGCCCGCGAGACGATCACCCGCGAGATCCTCGACTCGGCCCGCGCGCGGCTGACCACCGACGGCCCCGCCGCGCTGTCGCTGCGCGCCGTCGCGCGCGACGTCGAGATGGTGTCCTCGGCCGTGTACCGGTACTTCCCGAGCCGGGACGCCCTGCTCACCGCCCTGCTCATCGAGGCGTACGACGAGCTCGGCGCCGCCGCCGAGGCCGCGGACGCCGCCGTCGCCGACCGCGCGGACACGACCGCCCGCTGGCTCGCCACCTTCCGCGCCGTGCGGGCGTGGTGCGTCGCGCACCCGGGCGAGTTCGGGCTGCTGTACGGCACTCCGGTACCCGGCTACGCCGCGCCGCGGGACACCGTCGCGCCGGCCACGCGCGTCGTGCGCGTGCTCGTGGGGATCGTCGGCGACGCCTACGCGGCGGGGGCGCGCCCGGCGGTCGTGCCCTTGTCCGGGGCCGCCGCCGCGCCCGGCACGGTCGCGCCCGCGCTGGAGTTCCTCGCGGAGCACGGCCTGATGCGGGAGACCGACCTGTCCGACGAGGCGCTGCCCGAGACGATCCGCCGCACCCTGATGGCATGGACGGCGCTCTTCGGCACCATCTCGTTCGAGCTGTTCGGGCACCTGGTCGGCCCCGTCGCCGACCCTGAGGCGTGGCTCGACGAGGTGGCGCTCCGGTTCGGTGCGGACCTGGGGATCGGGGTGTGAAACCGAGCGATCGGGCGGCCGGGTGCCGGCGTCGGGCAGGCGGTACGGGCGAAGTACGCCCAATGCATGCGACGCGGCAGCCTTCCGCCCGGTAACCTTGTGCTTCGGCCGGAGGTGGCGCGCTCAGTCGCAGCAGCCCGGGCCGCTATGAGCAGTTCCGCGAGCAGTATCGACAAGCACAGAAGAAGGTTGCAGTGCCCACCGGCAAGGTCAAGTGGTTCGACACCGACAAAGGCTTCGGTTTCATCGCCAACGAGGACGGAGGCGAGGTATTTCTGCACGCCTCGGCCCTGCCCGACGGCGTCGTCCCGAAGCCGGGCGCACGCGTGGACTTCGGAGTGGCCGACGGCCGCCGCGGTCCGCAGGCGCTCGCGGTCAAGGTGCTCGACGCCGCGCCGTCGGTCGCCAAGGCGAAGCGGAAGGACCCCGACGACATGGCTGTGCTCGTCGCCGACCTCACGCAGATGCTCGACCGCGTCGCAACTGACCTGCGCAAGGGGCGCTATCCGAAGAACTCGGAGATGCTTGCCAAGATGTTGCGCAAGGTCGCAGACGACTTCGACGCCTGAACCCCCACGAGGTCCCGAGGAACATGGTGACGATCACCGCGCCCGCCACACGAACGCCCACCCGGCGGGTCGCCGCACGCTCGAGCCGAGACGCCGTGCTGAACGGTGCGGCCGAGCTCGCGCGCGCCGCCGCGCAGGAGGTGGCTGAGCGACCGGACGACGTCGGGGAGCACCTCGGCACCCTCTTCGAGGACGAGCGGGTGGTCTCGCACCGCTTCGCGGCGACCATGCGGGGGTACCGCGGCTGGCACTGGACGGTCACGGTGACGCGCGTGCCGCGCGGCCGGACCGCCACGATCAGCGAGGTCGAGCTGCTGCCCGGCTCCGATGCGGTCCTCGCCCCGGCCTGGCTCCCGTGGTCCGAGCGGCTGCGCCCGGGCGACGTCGGCCCGGGCGACGTGCTGCCGTTCCGCGCCGACGACCCGCGGCTCGAGCCCGGGTACACCTCGACGGGTGACCCAGAGGTCGACGAGGTGGCGATCGACGAGCTCGCGCTCGCCCGTGCCCGCGTCCTGTCCCCGCAGGGCCGCGACGAGGCCGCCGAGCGCTGGTACCGCGGCTCGCGCGGGCCGACGTCCGCCGGGGCCGTCGCGGCGGCCGCCGAGTGCATGGCCTGCGCGTTCCTCATCCCGCTGTCCGGCCCGATGGGCCAGCTCTTCGGGGTGTGCGCCAACGAGTGGTCGCCCGACGACGGCAAGGTGGTCTCCCTCGACCACGGCTGCGGCGCCCACTCGGAGACCGACGTCGAGGCGCACGCGACCGACTGGCCGGCGCCCGCGCCGCTGATCGACGAGAACGAGGTCGAGGCGGTGTCCGAGGCGGACGAGGTGCCCGCGGGTGGCGAATCCCCCGCGTGACCCACGACCCCTTCGGCACGGGTGCGCTGCGGCGCGCGGTGACCGAGGCGTGGCTCGCATCGCCGACCCGCTTTCGCGAGGACGCGAACTCCGAGGAGGACCATGCGCGCGGCTACTACCGCGACCGGGTGGTGGTGGAGCTCGCGCAGAACGCGGCCGACGCCGCCGCGCGCGCCGGGGTGCCGGGGCGGCTGACTCTCCGTCTGGAGGTGCGCGGTCCTGGCGGCGACGGGGCCGATGGCGATCGCGGGTCTGGCGGCGACGGGGCCGATGGCGACAGGTCCGACGGCGACCGCGGGTCTGGTGGCGGCGGGTCTGGTGGCGGCAGGTCCGACGGCGACAGGTCCGGCGGCGACACGTCTGACGGCGACACGTCTGACGGCGACCGCGGGTCTGGCGGCGACAGGTCTAGCGGCGGTTGGTGGCTCGTCGCCTCCAACACCGGCGCACCGCTCGACACCGACGGCGTCGCCTCGCTGGCCTCCCTGCGCGCCTCCGCGAAGGTCGGGGAGTCCCGTGGCGCGGGTGGGCCGGGTGGGCCGGGTGGGCCCGGTGGGCCGGGTGGCCCGGACGGGTCCGGTGTCGGCGGGTCCGGCGACCGCGGGTCCGGCGGGTATGGCGATGGCGGGTTCGGCGACTGCGGGTATAGCGACCGCGGGTCCGGCGATGGCGGTCCCGTACACCAGGTCGGACGGTTCGGGGTCGGGTTCGCTGCTGTGCGGTCCGTATCGGACGAGGTGGTCGTCCGGTCCCGAGACGGTGGCGTGCGGTTCTCGCTCGCCGCGACCCGCTCGGAGCTCGGGCTGGGGCCGGACGGCGCCGAGTTCGGTCCGTTGTCACCTGCCGAGAGCGAGATCGGTCAGTTGCATCGAGATCGGTCCATTAACGGACCGATCTCGATGCAACCGACCGACCTCGCCTCGATTGCCGGGCAACCGACCGATCTCGCCTCGATTGCCGGGCAACCGACCGATCTCGCCTCGATTGCCGGGCAACCGACCGACCTCACCTCGGCCGCCCGGCAACCGACCGACCTCAGAGCCGCTGCTGAGGCGCGTGGCGCCGCGCTGCCCGTGCTGCGCCTCCCGTTCCCCGCACCTGGAACCGCGCCGGACGAGCCGGACACCGTGGTCGAGCTCCTGCTGCGCGACGCCGATGCGGTGGCCGCCGTCCGGGCCCAGCTCGCCGCCGTCGACGACGCCCTCCTGCTCGCGCTGCCAGCGCTCGACGAAGTAGTGATCGAGGATGACTTCGCAGGTCAGCCGGGTTCTGAACCCGGCGGCATGGCGCCGTCGGCGAACTCGCGCGTGCTGCGCGACGTGGGATCGCGGTGGTGCGTGTACCGGGCGTCCGGGGCGCTGGGACCGGACGATTCGCTGCCGTCCGAGGCGCGCCGTCCGGACTGGTCGGTGCTCTGGGCGCTGCCCACGGCGGGGATCCGCTCGGCGGAGGGCCGCTTGACGGAGGGCCGCTTGACGGAGGGCCGCTCGACGGAGGGCCGCTCGACGGAAGGCCACTCGGCGGGAGACCGCACGGCAGGGAGCCGCGCGGCGGCGAGCCCGGTGCTGCACGCGCCGACACCCACCGACGTGCGGCTCACGTTCCCCGCGCTGCTCATCGCGTCGTTCCCCGTAGATCCGGGGCGGCGGGGCGTGCTGCCGGGGCCGACGTCGGACCGGGTGGCTGCCGAGGCGGGCCGCGCCTATGCCGCATTCCTGGGCGAGCTCGGCGCTCGACCCAAGGGGCAGGATGCGTTCTCCGGGGAGCCCGCCGCGGAGCGCGACGTCCTCGGCCTGGTGCCGACCGGGCTCCCGGCGGGCGACGTCGACGCCGCGATCCGCGCGTCCGCCACCGCTGCCCTGCGCGACACCCCGCTCCTGTCGCCGAGCGCGCCGGATCAGCCGCCGGGTGCCGCGGCCGAGGTCGGGCCCGGCGCGACGGGAGAGGACGGGCTCGGCGTGGCTGCCGAGGACCGGCCCGGCGCGGCGGCCGAGGACGGGCCCCGCGCGGCAGTCGAGGACCGGCCCGGCGCGGCGCCGCGGATCGCGCCCCGGGACGCGGCCTTCCTCGCGGGGCCGCTCGGCGAGGACCCGACGCTCGCCCGTGCGCTCGCCGCCGGCGCCCCGCGGCCGCTGGTCACCGTCCCCGTGCGATACCAGGCCCTGGTGCGCTCGCTCGGGGCCGACTCCCTCGACCTCGCCGACCTGGTCGAGGTGCTCCCGCCCGAGCCGCGTGTCGTCCACGCGGCGCTCGCCGCCCTCGCGGCGCACGCCGGAGAGCCCGCGGTGCTCGAGGCCGTCGCCGGGGCGCCGCTCCCGCTCGCCGACGGCCGCGTGACCCGCGGCGCCCGCGGGACCGTGCTGCTCGACGCCCCGCACCTCGCCGGCATCACCCGCGCGCTCGGGGTCCGCGTGGTGCACCCGGACGCCGCCCATCCCGTCCTGGAGCGGGCGGGCGCCGCGTCCACCACGCCGCGCGGGCTGCTCGCGGACGCCGCGGTCCGGTCCGCTGCGCTCGCCGCCGCCGAGGACGTGCTGGACGACGGCGATGCCGACCGCCTCGGCGCTGCCCTGCCGGCAGGGCCATCGGCTGGTGCGGCGCCCGGCGAGTCGTGGGCACCCGACGATCCGACGCCCGGCGAGTCGTGGGCACCCGACGATCCGACGCCCGCCGAGACCGTCTCGGCAGTGCTCGAGCTGGTTCAGCTCGCGATCGCCGACGTCGGCCCGGAGGGCCTCCCCTTCTGGCTGGGGGAGCTTCCCGTCGTGGCGGACGACGGCGTCGTCCCGCTGCGCGAGGCGGCGCTGCCCGGTACCTGGGCGGCGCGGAACCTGGACCTCGCCGCGGTGCGCGACGGCGTCGTCGAACGCTGGGGCGACGAGACCCTCGGTGCTGCCGGGGCGCGCGCCGAGCTGGGCGTCTACCACGTCGTCGACGTCGTGACGCCCGACGCGGACGATACGGAGGACGCCGACTACGGTCCCGACGACCCCGCCGGCTGGCTCTCCGACTGGGACGAGTACCTCGAATTTCTCGCGGACGAGCTCGGCCCCGGCGCATGGATCGGGGACGCGGAGGCGGTCCCCGACCTCGACGCGCTGCGGGACACGGCAGACGCCGATCCCGAGCGGAGCCCGCTTGCCGCGGCGCTCGCCCGCATCTCCGCCGAGCCCGACCTGCGCCGCGCGCTCCTGACACCCGTGCGCTCGCCGGACGCCCCAGGCCGGGAGGCGGCGTCGTACACGGCGTGGTTCCTGCGGCGGCGTCTCGGCGGGCCGTTCGCCCTCGTGGAAACGCCGCTGCTGCCGACGGCCCCGCCGGAGACCGCCGGCCTCGGCGCGGACCTCCTGACCGCGCTCGGTGGCCTGCACAACCTTGCTGACCTGCCCGGACACGACTGGCCGGCGGTCCTGGAGCGCCTGCCCGGGGCGGACGGGGAGAAGCCTGCGCGGCTGTCCGTCGATGTCGCCCGGGCCGTCTGGTCGGGTCTGGCCGCGCTCGCCCGCGCCGACGACTCGCGTGCCGCCGAGTCGCGTGCCGACGACTCGCGCGCCTTCGCGCCGGCCAGGCTGCCCGCGCTTGGCCCCGCCGGCATCACGGTGGAGAGCACGGACGACCTCGCGGTCGCCGCCTCGCCGCAGTGGGCCCAGCTCGGCCCGGTGGTCCCCGCACCGGCCGACGTCGCCGAGGCGCTCGCCGACCTGCTGGACCTCCCGTTCGAGGGCGACTCGGACATCACCCCCGACGACCCCGGCGAGCTGGTCGAGCTCGACCCGCGGGTCCGGGCCCTCGTGCCGGGCGCGCCGGCGACCTGGCACCGCCACGACACGCTGACTGTGGAGGGCAAGCCCGTTGCCTGGTGGGTGTCGGCGGACGTGACGGGCGGGGCCGTGACGGGCGGGGACACGACGGGCGCGGGCACAACGGGTGCGGGCACAACGAGCGCGGACCGGCGCGCTGTCGCGCACGCCGTCTCGCCCGAGGGCCTTGCCCGAGCGCTGGCCGAGCTCACGGGGGCGGACGCACTCCTCCTGGAGGCGGCGCTGCGCGACCCGGCACGTGCGGTAGAGCTGAGCGCGGAGCGCGCCTGGGGCTGAGCGTGCCTGGGGCTGAGCGCGCCAGGAACCGAGTGCGCCAGGAACCGAGTGCGCCAGGAACCGAGTGCGCCAGGAACCGAGTGCGCCAGGAACCGACTGCGCCAGGAACTGGGTGCGCCAGGGAACTGAGTGCGGCAGGAACTGAGTGCGGCAGGAACTGGGTGCGGCAGAGAACTGGGTCAGGAACGGAGCACACCAGGAACGGAGCGCCGGGCGCCCAGCCGCTACGCCGGTGGCTGCTGTTGCCGTCGCTTCTGGCGGCGGGCCCAGAGCAGACCGAGTCCGCCGAGCACGATCCCCGTGCCGCAGATCGCGACGGACTCGACGCTGCCGTGACCGGTGAGGAGCAGGATCAGCGCAACGATCAGCCCGATCGCGAACAGGCCGACACCCGCGCCGAAGACCCGGTAGAGGTCGGCGCGCGGGGCCGGCGGGCTGGGCCGACGCTCCTCGGGGTGGGCCAGCAGGGAGCGGATCGTTGGCACCTGGCCAGTGTACGGACAAGAGGTCGTCAAGCCCGTTGTCACAGGCCGTGCCCCGGGTGAATTCCGCCGGACCGGATCACGCGCGCAGCGCGGCCATCACCGGGGTCAGTGCGTCGAGGATCTGGTCGTAGGAGCGTCGGTAGGTGGCGGCGGAGTGTCCGTAGGGGTCCACGACGCCGTCGTCGTGGTGGCGGCCGACGTGCCGCGGCCGCTCCTGGAGGGCGGCGGGCAGGAGAGCGGCGAGCCGGGCGGCGTCGTCCTGCCCGACGACGGCGCCCGGTATCAGGGTGCTCGACAGCCGGCCCAGCTCACCGACGGTGACGGTGCGGCGCACGGCTGACGGCACGTACTCGAGGACGTCGGCGCGGTGCTGGGGGGTCAGGGCGAGGATCAGGTCGGCCTGTTCGATGAGGTCGGTGGTGAGCTGCCGCGCGGCGAAGCCGACCGGCGGGAACCCGCCGGCAGTCAGGAGCTCGGCCATGGGTTCGGCGATCGGGTGACCGACCATTGCGTTCGTCCCGGCGCTGCCGACGACGACGGAGGTGTCGAGGACGCCGCGCAGGAGCGTCTCGACGGCGGGGGAGCGGCAGATGTTGCCCGTGCAGACGGCGAGCACCGTAAGGGTCATGAAGATGCCTCTCTCGGGATCTGCGGCAAAGTCTGATGCCATTCTAGCGGTCCATTACTTTGGCTCTATTCAGCGCCATCCGGTCGTCATCATAGAAATGCATGGAAAATAGGCCTGATAAATGCAAAGTGGTGAATTCCGACGCGCCCGCCAGGCATGTCGCAGGTAACGTGACGGCTACCGCGCGGAAACAGCCTTCAGGAGGTCTGGTGACACATCCTGGATGGGGCGAGAAGTGGGCGAGCGTGCCGGTGATCCCGCTTGCCAAAGGCCCCTCTGAGAGCACGAGAACAGGTACGGGCGCCGGACGTGGCGCCAAGGTCCTTCCGCTCCGGAGAGTCGGGCCGCCCGGCCCGGACGGGCCCGGTGCCGGCGGCTCGGCGGCGATCACGTGGGAGCGACCGACGCCGCCGCCGTGGAGGAAACCGCCGCAGCCCAGGCCGCCGTTCTGGACGCGCCGCCGCCGTCGGAACCTACGGATCGCGGCGCTCGGCGCAGTAGGGCTCCTGGTGGTCCTCGGCCTGCTCGTCGCGTGGGTGGCGCTGGACGCCGTGCGGGCGCGGAGCTCGCTGGAGCAGGCGGCGCGCGGCGTCGCCACCCTGCAGGCCGACGCCGTCGCCGGCCGCACGGAGCAGCTCGACAGCACGGTGGCCGACGTGCAGGAACATGCGGCGAACGCCCGGGACGCCACCGGCGGCCTCCACTGGTCGCTGGTGGGCAGGCTGCCCGGCGTCGGCCCGACGGTCGAGGCCGTTGCCGCCATGGCCGCAACGGTCGACGAGCTGGCCCAGGGGCCGCTGCCGCAGCTCGCCGACGTCGTCGAGGTGGTGGACCCCGCAACGCTCTCGCCGACGGGCGGGCGTGTCGACCTCGCGCCCCTGGAGAAGGTGGCGCCCGACGTGAAGCTGGCCGACCAGGCCGTCGGGTACGCGCTGCAGGGCGTGCAGCGCACCGGCGGCTCGCCGATGCTGCCGCAGGTGTCCGAAGCCGTCGCTGACCTGGAGGAACAGCTCGTCGGCCTGAGGGCGTCGACCGCTACGGCGGCCCGCGCCGCGCAGCTCATCCCGCCGATGCTCGGCACCGACGGGCCGCGGGACTACCTGGTGCTGGTGCAGAACAACGCGGAGCCACGGTCCCTCGGCGGCATCGCGGGGACGGTGCTGGTGCTCCACGCCGAGGACGGTGAGATCGAGCTGACCGGCCAGCTTCCGGGGTCGCAGGTAGGACCGTTCGACAAGCCGGTGGTCCCGCTGACCACGGAGGAACGGCAGATCTTCGGGGGCAAGGACCTGGGCCGGTGGATGCAGAACGTGACGTCGACGCCGGACTTCCCGAGGGCGGCCAGGATCGCGCGCGAGATGTGGCGCCGGGAGACCGGGCAGGCCGTGGACGGCGTGCTCACGGCGGACCCCGTCGTGCTGGCCGGGCTGCTGGGCGAGGTCGACACCGGGCCGGGCGGCACGCTCGAGGGCGACGACCTCGTGGCCTACCTGCTCAACGGGGTCTACAAGACGCAGACGCCCGAGGCGCAGGACGCGATCTTCGAGGAGACCGCCCGGCAGGCGTTCGCGACCCTGTCCGCGGGGGCGGGCGATCCCGCGGCGAGGGTCGACGCCCTTGTCGCGGCGGCCCGCGAGGGCCGGCTGCTCGTGTGGTCCAGAGAGCCCGCCGAGGCGGGCCTGCTGGAGGGCACGGTGCTCGACGGCGCGCTCCGCGGCGTGAACGCCGACCGCCCGGTGGTCGGCGTTTTCACCCAGGGTATTCAGATGGCCAAGATCGCCTACTACGTCGACACCGCAGTGGACCTTCAGGAGCGCGAGACACGGCCGGACGGTTCGCGCGAGCTGGCCGTGACCGTCACCTACACGTCGCGCGTCGATGCTGGTGAGGTGCCTGAGCTGTCGCCGTACATCGTGGGGCCCGAGGAGAGCCGGCCCGGCGAGATCCGGTTGCGGGCGCTGGTCTACGCACCGGCCGGAGGCGGCTTCGCATCCGGATCCGAGAATTCAGAACAAATCGGGCTATCGCCACAGAAACATGACGAACTTTGGCTGTCATTCCGAGATATCACGCTGCGTCCGGGCGCGACATCTTCTGTGACGTATGTAATTATCACCGGGAAGCATCAGGATGGGGACGTTATTCTCCGGACAACTCCTGGCCCGAGGCCAGTCAAGGTGTCGATCGAAGAATGACGGATCCGGCTGATGAAATCGACTGAGGAACGCGCGTCTCGCGCTGGATATGCAGGGTCGCGGGGTCCGGTGCCAAGGCACCGATACGTGCAGCAACAACGCCACAACATCAAGGACTGAGCATGCTTCGACGCCTCATCAGCGCCATCGCCATCACCGCAGCCGCCGTGCTGGTTCCGGCGTCGGTCGCGGCCGCAGATGATGACTACGGGCCGGGCGAGCTTCCGTGCGTCATCACCTTCGAGACGCTGACCGTGACGGTGGGCGACCCCTTCGACTTCACCGTCACGTGCCCGGATCTTGCGGGTGCGACCATCACTGTCCAGATTGCCTTCGCGGGTCAAGCCGCTGCGGCCGACGAGGCCGTTGAAGTGGCCGGTGCCGACTCCGAGGAGCTGACGCTCGACGCTGACGGCACCGTGTCCAGCACCGCCACCGTCTCCGCGGCCGGCGACTACACCGTCCAGGTCCTCGACGCGGACGGCGAGCCGCTGTCCGAGGTCTACACGATCACCGCCGTCGCGGCGGGTACCGGAGACGACGACGGGGGCCTCGCTGCGACCGGCTCGTCGAGCCTGCCGTATCTCGCGGCCGCCGGCGGGCTGCTGCTCCTCGGCCTGGGCGCGATCGCGGCGACCCGTGTCCGGGCTCGCCGCAGCTGATCTGTTCGGGACCGCCCCCCAGGCGGCCTCCTGATCGACCCACGCGCTGCACCTCATCTGGGTGAGGTGCAGCGCGTGGGCCTTCATCCATCCATGGATGGACAGTCTCGGATGCCCACGTCCAGGAGTGGATCTTGACCATCGACAACCGTCTCCCCGCCGACGTCGACAGCCGGGCCGCAGAGCTCGAGGAGCAGCTGACCGGCGAAGCACCCCACCGCACGGTCTCCATGGCAGCCCCGTCCCTGCGCCGGGGACCGGCGGCGCCCTGGCAGGACGTCATCGTCCGACGGGCGCTCTTCGTGGACATCGCCGCCGTCATGGCGGCGGTCGCGTTCGGGTACGTGCTCCGGTTCGACCGGAGCATCGAGGTGGACCTCTTCGAGCCGCGCGGAGGACAGTACGTCCTCATCTCGGTCCTGCTCGCCGAGGCATGGGTGCTCGCGCTCGGACTCGTCGGCTCACGTGGCCCGCGGCTGCTCGGCTCAGGCCGTGAGGAGTACCTCCGGGTGGTGCGCGCGACGGCCGCACTCTTCGGGCTCACCGCGATCGTCTGCTACCTCGTCAAGTTCGACCTGGCGCGGTCGTACGTGGCCGTGACCCTGCCGATCGGGATCGCGCTCGTGGTGGGCGGCCGGTGGCTGCTCGCGAGCAAGCTGCACCGCGAGCGGGCACGGGGCGACTTTCAGCGGCGCACCCTCGTGGTCGGCGCGCGCGACGCCGTCATCGACCTGTGCCGCCGGGCGGACCGCACCCACCAGGCTGGGTTCCAGGTGATCGGGCTGTGTCTTCCCGGCGGCAGCTCCATCGCCTCGCCGGTGGACGGCGTTCCGGTGCTCGGCCGGATCGAGGACGCCGCGGCGGCAGCGCGGGCGCACGACGTCGATGCGGTGGCGGTCACCGCGTCCGACGGGGCGACGCCGCAGGCGCTCAAACAGCTCGCCTGGGACCTGGAGCCCACGGGCGCTGAGCTCGTGGTGGTGCCGGCACTGGCTGACGTCGCGAGCCCTCGCCTGATGATCACCCCGGTCGATGGCCTGCCGGTGGTACAGGTCTCGCCTCCTGGTTACACGGGCGCGCAGCATGCGATCAAGCGGATCTTCGACGTGGTCGTCGCCACGCTGATCCTGCTGGCCGTCAGCGTGCCGATGCTCGTCCTCGCCTGTCTGGTCCGTCTGACGAGCCCAGGCCCCGCGATGTTCACGCAGCAGCGGATCGGCCAGAACGGCAAGCCGTTCACCCTCCTCAAGCTCCGGTCGATGCGGCAGGACGCCGAGGCGGAGCTCGCCGAGATGCTCGACGGCGACGTCGGCGTGTTCTACAAGCCGAAGGCGGACCCCCGGGTCACCCGGCTGGGCCGGTTCCTGCGCAAGTACTCGCTCGACGAGTTCCCGCAGCTGCTCAACGTGATCAAGGGCGACATGAGCCTGGTGGGCCCACGCCCCCAGGTGGCGCTCGAGGTCGCGCAGTACGACGCCGCGCTGCGGCGTCGTCTGTTCGTCAAGCCCGGCCTGACCGGGCTGTGGCAGGTGAGCGGCCGCAACGACCTGTCGATCGATCAGAGCAAGCGTCTGGATCTCTACTACGTCGAGAACTGGAGCCTGCTGGGTGACATCGGAATCATCCTGCGGACCACACGCGAGGTGCTCTTTCCCAGCGGGTCCTATTGACCCGGCCCCGAGACTGACTGGCCCCGAGACCCCGACCAAGAACAAGCCCTGACGCCAGGGCCCGACAAGGAGAGAAACCCGTGACGTCCTCTGACGAGGTCAGCCTGATCACCGTCTCGTACAACAGCGCACGTGCCCTCGAGCGGTTCTGGGCCGGCCAGCAGTTCGTGCCGTACCGATGGACGGTGGTCGACAACGGCTCGTCGGACGACTCGAGGGAGGTCGCGCGCCGGCTCGGCGGGGAGGTCGTCGCGCTCGGCTCGAACCGAGGGTTCTCCGCGGCGAACAACGTGGGAGCGTCGGTGACCGACTCCGAGGTGCTGATCTTCTGCAACCCCGACGTCACAGTCACGCCCGACGGGATCGCGACCCTCGCCGACCAGGTGCGGCGGCACGGTGGGATCGTGGCTCCCCAGCTGGTGAACGCCGACGGATCGCCCCAGGAGAACGGACGGGGCACGCCGTACCCGACACGCAAGCTCAGGCACCTGATGCGTCTGCGCGACGACCGGTACCTGCGCTTCGCGGGTCCCGGCGAGCTGATCCAGGTGGTCTGGGTGATGGGTGCCGCGCTGGCGATCACGCGTGCCGACTTCGAGACGCTCGGCGGCTGGGACCCCGGCTTCTTCGTCTACTACGAGGACGCGGACCTCGGGCTGCGGGCCTGGGAGCACGGGATGAGCGTCCGGGTGGACGGCGACGTGCGCTGGCGGCACGGCTGGGGCCGGGAGACCGGACGGGGGTTCTCGGCGCAGGCATGGAAGCTCGAGCTCTCCTCGGCCCGGCGGTTCTACCGGAAGCATCCGCACTGCCTGGTACCCGTGGGAGAACGGGCCCGGGTGGTGAACCAGATCGACGCCGTGCGTCCGATGAGAGCGCGGGCCGGCCGTGCGTAAGGCCCTGCTCACCGTCACGTTCGCGGTGTGCGTAGTGGCTGCCTGCACCCGCGGAGTGCTGGAGACGTCGCTCGGCAAGCAGGTCGCCTACGTGGGGCAGGCGCTCGCGATGCTGGCCTTCGTGGTGGCTCTCCTGATGGCGCGTGGCACAAATCGTCCGGGCCAGGCACGGCGCGTCTGGACGGTCTATCTGTTCCTGTTGGTCGCTATGGTGTCGGCCGCCTACGTGACGGTCGTCAAGGCGAGCGCGGCGGGGTGGATCTACGTCGGGGTCATGGCCTTCTTCGCCGTGACCATCCTGGTCCTCAGCTCGCGCGAGGCGGAGGACGCGGGCGACGTGCCCGTCGCGTTCTGGCTGGGGCTCGCCGGGATCGCCTCCGTCACCGTGGGTTTCCTGCAGCAGGGCCAGCTCCTTCTCGACACCTTTCCCGGCAGCGACCTCGCGAGCATGGGTGGCCTCGTGCGCCCGTCGTCGATGACCGGCAACTATCTGCACTATCCGTTGTTCATCGCGATGCTCGTATTCGTATTCATGGAGTTCTGGAGCTCGCGGAAGCGTCCCGTCTACGCCGTGCTGGCCGGGCTGTTCGCCATCGCCATCGTCGTCAGCTTCTCCCGTTCCGGGGCGATGATCCTGGCACTCGGGTTTGTTGCCTATGTGTTCACGGCAAGGCGCCTGTCGACCAGGATCCGGTATGTCTACTGGGGATCAGGGCTGCTTCTCGCAGGAGCCGCCGTATTCAGCGGAACTGTCTATGCGGAACGGATTCTTGGCTCGCTGAGCGTTGACGCCGCGGGCAATGAGGGCCGCGTGACCAAGTGGTTCCAGGCCGCCGAGCTGTGGTCCGACTCCCCGCTCGTCATCGGGGGCTGGACCGGCATGTATACGAACGTGACGGAGAACTTCGGTGGTGGTTCCGCCGGAGTCGTCGAGTCGGGTTTCTTCCAGCAGCTCGTGAGCTTCGGAGTTCTCGGGGTCGTGCTGTTCTACCTCATCATGAGCCAGTCGATCTGGGCCGTGGACAGATCGCACTCGTGGCTTCGTGCGGGCCTGATCGGGGGAATGCTCGAGACGTTCGTCTACCAGTCGATCGAGGTCATTCCGTTCATGGCGTTGTACGCACTTGCGCCGTTCATCTCGACGCACCTGCTGCAGCGCGCCGGGCGCACCGCACCGCAGGCCGCGCTTCCCGCGGACAGCCATACGTTCCGAGGGGAGCTGGTCCATGCCTGAGCCCGGGCTGTCGGTGGTGATCCCCGCGTTCAACGCGGCGGCGACCCTGGGCGCGACCGTCGACAGCGCCTTTGCCGCGGCCGCGGACGAGGTGATCGTCGTCGACGACGGATCAATGGATGCGACGACGGAGATCGCTCGCAGGCACGGGGCGCGCGTGCTGTTTCAGCAGAACAGCGGCGCATCGGCAGCACGCCAGGCGGGGTTGCGCGCGGCGTCGGGCACGTACGTTGTTCTGCTCGACGCCGATGACGAGCTCGTGCCCGGCGGCGTGCGCGAGTCGATAAAGGTTCTCGACGAAGCGCCCGACGTCGTCGCGGCCGGCGGCGACGTCCGCGGCGTCTGGCCCGACGGATCCGAACGACCATGGCCGTCGAAGTACGGCGAGATCTCGCTGGACGTGATCATGAGGTCGGGATTCGGCCCGTGGCCGCCCGGGGGTGCGGTGATCCGGCGGTCGGTGCTGGTCACCGAGGGCGAGCGGCTTCCGCCGCAGCTGCACACGCGTTACGCGGAGGATTTCGAGCTCTTTATCAGGCTTTCCTTGGCGGGCATGTTGGTCCGGCATTCGGCGGTGGCACTCAAATACCGGATGTACGGGGGTAAATCAACCACGGCCGCGCGTGGTGTCCTGGACTGCAAGCAGAGGATCAGGAGGTATTACGGGGCTTGGCTCGGGATTCCTGACCACAGCCTTTCGCGTCGGGGCGTGCGATGCCAGGAACTCTTGTATCGGGCCAGGCACGCGCAGGTGTCGGGGGCGCCGGTATCGGCCGCCGGGTTTCTGGCCAGGGCCATAACCGTGGATCCGGCGCAGTTCATGCAAAGTGGTTGGTTGTTCGTGCGGACGCATCTGGCGGGCGGCTCACCGTGAAATGTTTGATGCGTCCCGGGCGCGCAGTCAATGCGTGCGGGCTACCCTCGGTCAGACGACAGGCCTTGGTGTGGTCGTAATGCGCATATCGCGTAACTAGGCCATTCAGTTCGAGACGACGAGGAAACTCTTGGAAGCGAACGAATACCTCAACGTACTTCGGAAGCGGTGGGTGACGGTCGTCGCCACGGTCGTCGCCGCGGTGATCGCCGCCGTCGTGATCCTCCTGACAATGACCCCGATGTATCGCGCGTCGTCCCAGGTCTATGTGGCGGTCGGCGGTGGGACCTCGCTCAACGAGATGATCGAGGGCAACAACTTCACGGTCCGTAAGGTGAAGTCGTACGCGGAGCTCATCACCAGCCCGCGCGTCCTCGAGCCCGTGATCGAGAGCCTGGGGCTCGACGACTCCGTCACCTCGCTCGCGGGGCGGGTGCAGGCGGAGCAGCCGGCGGAGACGGTCCTGATCACGATAACGGTCGCCGACTCCTCGCCCGACCTCGCGGCGCGGACAGCGGACGGGATCGCGGAGAGCCTGGCGGTCGTCGTCCCGGAGCTGGAGCGTTCCGCGGGTGACACAGCGGCCTCCGTCACGATCAGTACGGTTCGCGACGCTACGGTGCCATCGAGGCCGGTGTCACCGAATACGGCGGTGGTTCTCACGCTCGGGCTCTTCCTGGGTGCCTTCCTGGGGGTGGGCCTCGCGTTCCTGCGGGAGATGCTCGACACGAAGATCCGGTCCCAGAGCGACGTCCAGAAGCTGACCGACGCGTCGGTGATCGGGGTGATCAACTTCGACGAGGACGTCGCCGAGCATCCGCTCATCGTCCAGGAGAGCCCGCATGCGCCGCGCGCCGAGGCGTTCCGGAGACTCCGCACGAACCTGCAGTTCCTCGAGGTCGGCGGCGGGCCACGCGTCTTCGTGATCACCTCGGCCTTGCCCGGAGAGGGCAAGTCGACGACGAGCATCAACCTGGCCATCACGCTGGCCGACGCGGGCTCTCGGGTGCTGCTGATCGACGCCGACCTGAGGCGCCCGTCCGTCTCGGGGTACCTGGGGCTCGAGGGGTCCGTGGGCCTGACGACGGTCCTGATCGGGCGCGTGAGGCACGAGGACGCGATCCAGCCCTGGGGCACGTCGAATCTCCACGTCCTGCCGTCCGGGCAGGTTCCGCCGAACCCGAGCGAGCTGCTGGGGTCGCAGAGCATGGCGGCGCTGCTCGCCGAGCTGGCCGATGCGTACGACGTCGTGATCGCCGACACGGCCCCGCTGCTGCCGGTGACCGACGGCGCCATCCTGGCGAAGATGACGGGTGGCGCCGTAGTGGTCGTCGGGGCGGGGATCACCCATCGCCCTCAGCTGACCGAGGCGCTCGGCGCGCTTGATACCGTCGGAGCCCGAGTGCTCGGAGTGGTGGTGAACCGGGTCGCCGCCGTCGAACGCGCGGGCTACGGGTACGGCGGGTACTACGCCTACGGTCCGGTGGACTCGGTGCAGGGCAAGGAGCCCGCCCGGACCAGCGAGGACGCCCCGCGCCGCTGGCGGGCCAGCGGTGTGCTCGGCGGCCTGGCCGACGTGGTGCGGGACGGCGTCGGTCGCCTGTCCGGGCTGACGGCGACGGGCGCGGACGACGACGGCCCTGGCCCTGCGAAGCCCGATCCTGAGCTTGATGACGTCGCCCCCGACGGGTCACCCGTCGAGGCGGGCTCGAGCCGCCGGTCGGCGCGGCACCCGTTCGACCCGGTGCACCCGGTGCACAAGGAAGGCCAAACGTCGCAGGCGGGTACCGGTGCCTGAGGCGGTGCGAGTGCTCCACACCGCCGGAGACCGTACCGGCGGCAACACGCGGTACGTCGACCAGATCTACGAGGGCGCCGTGCCCGCCGAGGTCGAGGTCCTGTCCTTCTCGTGGGGCCGTGCGCTCCTCGGCACGTACGACATCTTCCATGTCCACTGGCCGGAGTCGCTGGTACGGCATCGGACCGCGCCGGGGACGATGGTCAAGCGCCTCCTCATGCGGGCGGTGCTGGTCAGGCTCTCCGTGAGCGGTATCCCTCTGGTCCGCACGGTGCACAACGAGGAACCGCACGAGTCGGGTACGAGGGGCGAGCGACGGATCCTGGCGGCGATCGACCGGCAGACCAGGCTGCGCATCGTCCTGAACCCGGCGACGAAGGTGCCCGAGGGCACCTGGTCGGTCGAGATCCCGCACGGGCACTTCCGGGGACGGTTCCACCTCGACCCGAGCTGGGGCCAGGTCCGGGGGCGTCTTCTCCAGTTCGGGCGGATCCGCCCGTACAAGGGGATCGAGCGGCTGCTCGACGTCTTCGCCCAGCTTCCGGACGAGGAGCTTGATCTCCGGATCGTCGGCAAGGCCCTCGACGAGAGCATCGCCGACGCCGTGCGGGCCGCGGCCGCGGCGGACCACCGGGTCAGCCATCGGCTCGAGTTCGTGAGCGACGACGACCTCGTGCGGGAGATCCGCTCGGCCGAGCTCGTGGTCCTGGCGTACACGAACTTCCACAACTCCGGCGCGGCCCTCCTGGCGCTCTCGTTGGACCGGCCCGTCCTGATGCCGCGCAGCGGGTCCTCGGAGGCGCTGGACCAGGAGGTCGGCGCCGGATGGGTGCATCTGTTCGACGGGCCGCTGACCGCTGACGACATCGAGAAGGCGATCTCCTCGGCGCGGACGGGGCGCCGGACGGGCTCCCCGAACCTCCGGAACCGGGACTGGGACCAGGTCGGGCGTCTGCACCGGGACACCTATCGGGCAGTCCTCGGCCGGGAGACGTGATGGCGCCCACCGGAGGACCGAGTGCCGCGGCGCGGTGCGCGGAGAGCGCGGCCGGAGCCGCATCGCCGGAGCCGACGATCCTCGACGTGATCGACCGACGGATGTGTGTGGGCTGCGGCGCATGCTCGGTCCGCACCGGCGGCGCGATCTCGGTCCAGATCGGCCGGTACGGGTACTACGAGGCCGACGCGAGCGGCGTCGGCCGGGACGCGCTCGCGGCTGCCGCGCGTACCTGCCCGTTCGCCGACGAGTCTCCCGACGAGGATCAAGTCAGTGGCGAGGTCTTCGGGGAGGAGCTCCCCAGGGACCCCCGGATCGGGCGCTATCGGGGCACCTACGCCGGCCGCCTCACGGATGAGGACGACATCTACCGGAGCAGCTCCGGGGGGCTGACGAGCTGGTTCCTCGCACAGCTCCTGGAGCGTGGCGAGGTCGATCGGGTGGTGCACGTGGGCCCGACGTCGGGCGGCCCGCGCCTGTTCGAGTACCGGACGGCCGAGACACCGGACGAGCTCCTGAACAGCCGGAAGTCGGCCTACTACTCGACCACCTTCGCCTCCGTCGTGGCCGAGCTGCGCGGCGACGGAAAGACGTACGCGCTCGTCGGAGTCCCGTGCTTCGTCCAGGCGATGCGGTTGCTGATGCGCGAGGACGAGGTGCTCGCGGCGCAGTTCGGCTGTCTCGTCGGGATCGTCTGCGGCCACATGAAGGCGTCCGGGTTCGCCGAGTCGCTCGCGTGGCAGGAGGGGATCGCACCGGACGACCTCGAGCGGGTGGACTTCCGGATCAAGGACCCGGGCGCGAGCGCGAAGCGTTACCGGTTCGGTGCCTGGGGTGCCGGCTCGACACGTCCCGCCACCGAGCTGCCCGGACGTCTGGTCGGCGGGCAGTGGGGCCATGCGTCGTTCCAGCTCAACGCCTGCAACTTCTGTGACGACGTGTACGCCGAGTCCGCGGACGTCGTCTTCGGCGATGCCTGGATCCCGCGGTACGAGGCCGACCCTCGGGGAACGAACGTCGTCGTGACGCGGACCGAGGCCGCCGAGCGAATCCTGTGGTCCGGTGCCGAGCACGGGAAGGTCCATCTCGAGCCCGTCACGACCGAGGAGCTCGCCCAGGCACAGGCGGGGAACTTCCGGCACCGGCGGGACGGGCTGGCGGTCCGGCTCGCCGACGACGTGGCCGACGGCAAGTGGGTGCCGCGCAAGCGGGTGGCGCCCGGGTACCGCGTGCCCCGGCGTCGGGTGCGGCTCGTCAGGGAGCGCCGGAAGCTCTCGGAGCTGAGTTTCGAGCTCTTCGAGCGCGCCAAGGCTGCCGGGGACCTCAACGTCTACCTCGAACCCATGCGCCCGTTGGTGCGCAAGCACGACAGGCTGTCCCGGCCCATCACACAACGGCTTCGTGGCCGGCTGAAGGGTGAGGCATGGCGACTCGTCCGCCGCGCACGACGCGCGCTCGCTCGCTGAGGAAGGACCTGGAGATGGCAGAAGGTTCCCGTGTCTTCGCGATGATGACTGGCGACTATCCCAACATCGGCGACGCCCTGATCCGCGAGCGGGTCTTCGCGTGGGTGCGGACGGCGACCGAGGCCGCCGACGTCTACGTCGGCAGCGCACCGCAGCGGTGGCTGGAGCGGCTCGGCGTCCGCGCGTCGGACCGTGTCTACAGCACACGCCAGCTCGGCTCGTTCTTCGGTGCGCTCGTCCGATCGCGCCGTCCGGCACTGGTGGTCGAACCCGGCGAGCTCGACCTGAGCGCCCGCATGCTCGCGCGGCAGTTCGCCTACCTGGTGTTCGCGGCGACGGTGCGGGTGAAGGGCGGGGCGGTCGTGCTGCCGCCGCGCGCGGTCGCGCGCGGCGCCTTCGGGCCGTCGGTCTGGGTCCACCGTGCGATGTCCCGCATCTCGCAGCACGTGTGGTGGCGGAACACTCGAAGCCTCGATGTCGTGGGCCACGGGGCGCTGGCCCCGGACGTCGCGTTCAGCGAGCCGGCGTACTGGGACGACGACGTCGCCCGCGGCAAGCTCGTAGTCAGCATGCGAGGACCCCGGCCATGGCCGGGCGACCAGTGGGTGCGGGCGGTCCGGTCCTTCGCGGACGAGTCGGGGCTGGACGTCGTCTGCGTTCCGCAGGTGCGCCAGGACGAGGCCCGGGCGCGGGAGCTGGCGGAGTCGCTGGGCGGTGTGCACCTGCCCTGGGGCGACCGCGGCGACATCGACCACGAGGCAGAGCTCCGGAGCCTCTACCGCCAGACCGCGATCACGGTCAGCGACCGGCTGCACGTGCTCATTCTCGCGTCGCTGGGCGGAGCTGTGCCGGTGGAGCTTGCCCCGAGCCCGGCGTCGAAGGTCCGGGAGCACTTCGCCGCCGTCGGATACAGAGGCGTGAGCATGGACTCGGCGACGGCCGACGCCGCGCAGCTGATCCCGTTTCTCCGCGGCGCACGCGGTCGTTCGCCGGAGGTCCGGAGGGTCGTGCTGAGAGCACAGGCGACGCTCGCGGAGCTCGAGCGCACGGTGCTGGACGCGGTCTCCGGGCGAGGGGCGCCTCGTTCCGTCGAGCCGGCTGTCTAGGAGGCGTTCGGATGAGCGAGGCGCCGACGCGACCACGTGCCGAGTCACTGGGGCGCAGCGCGGCCAGGGGCGGCGTGGTCACCCTGGCCGGCCAGGGCGTCCGGGCTCTCGTGCAGGTCGCGTCGATCGTCGTCCTCGCTCGCCTGGTGAGCCCGGCCGACTACGGCTACGTCGCGATGGTCGGTGCCATCGTCGGGGCCGCGAGCATCCTGCAGGACTTCGGGCTGTCCCGGGCCGCCGTGCAGGCCCCGACCATCACCCCGGGCCAGCGGGACAACCTGTTCTGGCTCAACCTCGGCTGCGGTGCGGCCGCGGGCGTCATCGTCCTGGCCGGAGCGCCCGTGGTGGCGGCGCTGTACGGGGAACCGCTGCTGGTGGACATCACTCGTTGGCTGGCGGTCACGTTCCTGCTGGGCGGCGTCGCGGCGCAGTTCAGGGCCTCGTTGATGAGGGACCTGCGGTTCACGGCGATCGCGCTGGTCGACGTGCTCGCCCCCGTGCTGGGCCTGCTCGTTGCGATCGGTGTTGCTCTCCTCGACGGTTCGTACTGGGCGCTGGTGGCCCAGCAGGTCGTGGCGGCCGCCACCATCTGCGTGGGATCCGTCATCCTCGCCCGCTGGCTTCCGGGCCTGCCCCGGAGACGGGAGTCGGTACGGCCGTTCGTCTCCTACGGTGTCCACCAGCTGGGCGCCCAGCTGCTCACCTACGTCAGCATGAACGCCGACGCGGTAGTGGTCGGCGCGCGGTTCGGTGCGGCGCCCGCGGGTCTGTACGACCGTGCCTTCCGGATGATGATGCTGCCGGTCCGTCAGCTTCAGTTCCCGATCACGCGGGTGGCGATGCCTGTCCTGTCCCGCCTGCAGGACGACGCGGAGAACTTCGGCCGGTTCGTGGTGCGTGGTCAGACGATCCTCCTCAACCTGCTCGCGCCGGTGATGATGCTCGGGGCAGCCGTGGCGGGGCCCGTCGTCGAGGTCGTGCTCGGCAGCAGATGGCTCGAGATGGCGCCCCTGTTCGCAGTGCTCGCCCTGGGCGGCGTGTTCCAGGCGGCGTCGTTCACCTCCGGCTGGGTCTTCCAGGCGACCGGGACGATGCGTGCCCAGTTCCGGTTCGCGCTCTGGTCGCGCCCGCTGGTCGTGGTCGCGGTCGTCGTCGGCAGCATCTGGGGGGTCATGGGTGTGGCCGTCGCCTACGGGGTCGCGTCCGCCCTGCTGTGGCCCATCTCGCTGTGGCTGGCCGGGCGCGCGACAGACCTGGCCGCTCGTCCGTGGCTGGTGAGTGCCTGCCGCACGCTCCTCGCACATGGCATCGCGGCCCTGTGCGCGGCGGCCGTTGTGCACTTCGTCGACCCCGGAGCCCCGTGGGTCGCGATCGGCGTGGCGCTCGCGGTCGCGGCGGTCGTCCTCGCGCTCGAGGCACTGATCTGGCCGGCGTTCCGTCGGGACGTGCGCGACGTCGCTAGTACGCGGGCGCTCCTGCGGAGGCAGTGACCCACAGGTCGCGGGGGAACGCGTCGAGGAGCGGTTTCGGGTCCCACGAGGGCAGCGGCTCGCCGCCCCAGGCGATTGCGGTGTCGACGTCGGGGGCGGGGCGGAACTCATTGCGCCCCGTGCCGCGGTAGTAGTCCTCGAACTTGAATCTCGGCTCGGTCGACGAGGTGACGAGCCGCGCGGGGACGCCGAAGCTCTCGGCGACCACTATCGCGTGGAGCGAGCTGCCGACCACCAGATCGCTCGCCGCGATGGTTCCGAGCAGCTCCCGGACGTCGCTGGTGGGATCGACTGCGTCGGAGCGGCCCGCGGCGAGATGCCTGTCGTTGAGATTCGGGACGACCGTGACCGCGCGCGGCCGGAAACCGCGAGCGGTGTGCTCGCGGGGCCAGAGGCGTCCCACCAGCGTGCCCGGGTCACCGTAGACCTCGGGGACCGTATAGCCCTTCGCCTGGAGAAACGCGCGGGTCAGCGGGCCCCTGACCGCTCGGATGTCGAGCTCCCGATATGCGGCCGGGCGATCGAGCGTCTTGCCGTTGGCGCCGATACCCCAGATCACGTCACCCGTGCGCGCCAGGTTGAGGATCGATCCGACGGCGAGGAGCCGGTGCTGCGTGGCGGGTTCGGTCAGGCCGCCGTCGAGCACGATCTTCGAGACGATCAACGGTCCGAGGAGGTCGCCGAAGTTGTTCACGGGGCGTCTCCACGGAACGAGCCTGCCCAATCTGCCGCGCACGACTGGCCGACGGGGGTTCCAGTTGACGACTGCGACGGGCAAGCGGACTCCTCGGATCGTGGAGCTGTCTGAAACACGATCAAGAACGTCGAAATTATCGAGTACATCAGACCACAGGCTTGCGGGCGGGGCGCGGTGTGGGGCCGTGCCGGGAGCCTGGCGACCTCTGACCGGCTGCAAGGCGCCTACATGTTTCCTGCAAGGCCATCTCCCTACGTTGGGTGTTGGCGCTGGTGGCGCCGGTTCACCCCCGTCCCCCACGGCGGTGAGCAGCGACGTTCGCCCCCTGTCCCCCAGGGGGCGAACGTCAGACATCCGGTCCGTCGAGGAGGTGACAAGGCATGAAGCGAGCGTTCTTCGACACCTGTGTGGCAGCAGTCGTCGCGGTCGCCGTGGTGGGTTGCACCACCGCAGCAGGTTCGGAGATGTCCGGAGCCGACGCCGCAGACGTCGACGCCGCCACGACGGAACGGGCGTTGACCGACGCCGAGCAGATGCTGGTGGACGAGGCCCGTGAGCTCCTGATCGAGGACTGCATGGCGGCCGAGGGATTCCGGTACCTGCCGGTGCCGGTCGCCAGCGTCGAAGAACGTCAGGGCTTTGGCTATGTACTCGATGACGTCGGCTGGGCGCGCGAGCACGGCTACGGCACGGAGCTTCAGGAACGGCTCGTGGCGATCCTGCAGGACGACCCCAACACTGCTTATGCCAACGCGCTGCCGAAGGCGGAGCGCCTGCGCTACTCCAAAGCCCTGGACGGTGATGCGTCCGCGGAGATGCTGACGGCGGAGCTGCCCATGGGTGGCGCCATCCAGACGCCGAGCGACAGCTGTGTGGCGCACGCGAAGGGTGAGCTCTACGGGGACTTCGCCGCCTGGTTCCAGGCCGAGAAGGTCGCCACCAACCTCGTTGGCCTCTACGCGGACGACCTCGTCGCGGACGAGCGCTTCGAGACGGCGCTCGCGGCGTGGTCGGAGTGCATGCGCGAGCGCGGCCACGACTACCCCGACCCGCCCGCGATCCGCGAGGACCTGCCCCGCCTGACCGACGGGCTGAGCGACGAGAAGGCTCTTGACGTCGAACAGGAACTGGCGGTCGCCGAGGCGATCTGCGCTACCCGGGAGACCTCGATCGTCAGCACGACGCGCGACCTGGAGAGCGAGTACCGCGGCCGGCTGCGGCAGTACCGCGACGACGTCATCACATACCAACGGCTGCAGCACGCGGCCGTGGAGCATGCCAGGGAGATCCTGGCGGCTGAACCAGCACCATCCAACTAGTCAAGGAGCACACCATGCGCAAGACCTCAGTCCTGCTCGCAACGCTCGGCCTCGCGGTCGCGGGGGCGTTGCTCCCGATCACGAGCGCTCAGGCTTCCGCGGCTTGTGACACCGCGTGGAACGCCGCGACGCCCGGCCGCTTCGGCGCCTTCGAGGACATCAACTGCGCCGGCGTTCTGGGCTCGGACGCAGACAACGACCCGAACTGGGCGGACTCGGTCGGCAGCTTCCAGGGCAGCGACAACGACAAGGCAAGCTCGCTCCTGCACAAGGGCAACTCCGGACTGGCCGTCAGGGTGTGGAGCGATGCCAACTACCGAGGCAACTTCGGATGCGTCACGAAGGGCGAGAAGTATGTCAGCGACCTCCACGACAACTACCTGACGGGTGGGACTGGCTCGTATCGCGCGTGGGACTCGATCAGCTCCCACGAGTGGGTGTCCGAGGCCTACTGCTACGGCGCGTTCCTGAGCTGACGCGTTCGTTCTCAGGTGTCAGACGTACAGGTCACGCGAGTGACCTGTACGTCTGACACGTTGTCGTCCGATCGGTGGTCAGCTCTGGTTCGACTTCGATCGGGTGCCGCGTAGCGCCTGAAAGGGCGGAACTGCAACCCTTTGCACGACGCCGCATTAACGTGTCGCGTGATCCACCGCCTTACTACTCTCTTGCCTCCGGGTGCACTACGCCGAGGCAGGGGGAGACGATGGTCCGGTTTCAGCTGCTCGGTCACGTGTCCGCCAGAAGCGACCGCGGGCCGGTCCCGCTCGGTACGGCGCGTCAGCGGGCCGTGCTGGCAGCGCTGCTGGTCGAGCCGGGCGTGCCGGTCTCGCTCGACCAGCTGATCGAGCGGGTGTGGGGCGCGACGTCGCCGCACAGCGCGCGGCAGACCCTGCACAGCTACATCTCGCGGCTGCGGTCCGTGCTCGGTGACAAAGGGGGCCCGGCGCCGATCCGCCGGTCGGGCGGCTACGCGCTCGACGTCGACGCGGCCGCGGTGGACCTCCACCAGTTCCGCGGACTGGTCGCGCAGGCCAGGCGCGCCGACGACGACGGCGCCGAGGCCCTGTGGCAGGACGCCATGGCCCTTTGGCATGGCGTGCCGTTCGCCGACCTGGACAGCGACTGGCTGCGCTCGCTCGCCGTGACGCTCGAGGCCGAGCGGCAGGCGGCAACGCTCGACCATTACGACCTGCTGCTGCGTCGCGGGGAGCACGCGCGGCTCCTGCCCGAGGTTGCCGCCGCCGCGGAGGCGCACTCGTACGACGAACGTCTGGCCGGGCAGCTGATGCTCGCGCTGTACCGGTGCGGGCGTCAGTCCGACGCCCTGGAGCACTACCGGCAGCTCCAGGTACGCCTGGCCGATGAGCTCGGCAGCGACCCGGGGCCCGAGCTGCGCGACCTGCATCAGCGGATCCTGCGGCACGACCCGGAGCTGGCCCCGCCGGCCGGTGCACCGGGTCCTGACCTGACCGACCGCGAACTGAGCAGCCCGACCCCGGCCGCCGCGACCGACCGCGCGCGCCCCGCGCAGCTGCCCCTGGACGTCGCCGGGTTCACCGGACGCGACGACGACCTACTGCGGCTGGGCCAGCTGGTTTACGGCCCGGCGCAGGACGGCCCGGCGCGCACGGTAGTGATCACCGCGATCAGTGGCACCGCCGGTGTGGGCAAGACAGCGCTCGCGGTGCACTGGGCGCACCAGATCGCCGACCAGTTCCCCGACGGGCAGCTGTACGTGAACCTACGCGGGTACGACCCGGACCAGCCGGTACGGCCCACCGACGCGCTGGCCCGGTTCCTGACCGCGCTCGGCGTCCCGGAGCGTGACATCCCCCTGGACGACGACGAGCGGGCGGCCCGGTACCGCAGCGAGCTGGCCGGACGCCGGATGCTGATCGTGCTGGACAACGCCGGAAGCGTGGCCCAGGTACGGCCCCTGTTGCCCGGGAGCGGGTCGTCGTTGGTCGTGGTGACCAGCCGAGACAGCCTGGCCGGGCTGGTCGCCGTCCACGGTGCCCACCAGGTCGGCCTCGACGTCCTGCCCGCCACCGAGGCGGTCGACCTGCTGCACCGCCTGATCGGCGATCGGGTGATGGCCGAACCCGCAGCGGCCGCGACGCTCGCCGAGCAGTGCGCCCGGCTTCCGCTGGCGCTGCGGGTCGCCGCCGTGCTGGCCACGTCCCGACCGGACCGATCGCTGGCCGAGGTGGTCGCGGAGCTGGCCGATCGGCAGGAGCGGCTCGAGCTGCTCGATCCCGGCGGTGACCCGTACGCGGCCGTCCACGCCGTCTTCTCCTGGTCGATCCAGCACCTGCCCGAGCCGGCGGCACGCACCTTCCGGCGGCTAGGCCTGCACCCCGGCCCCGACCTGGACCCGTACGTGGCCGCCGCCCTGACCGGACTGGACCCGCACCAGGCCCGCCGGGTCCTGGAGGCGCTCGTCCGTGCCCACCTCCTGCATCGCACCGGCCCGGGCCGCTACGCCATGCACGACCTCCTGCGTGCATATGCCACCCACCTGACCCTCACCGAAGACAGCGACCAGGAACGCAAGGCAGCGGAGCAACGACTGCTCGCCTACTACCAGGCCTCGGCGGTCGCCGCCATGGATGTTCTGTACCCGAACGAGGCGCGTTACCGGCCGGAAGTCACCGGTGTGGACGTCGAGATCCCGGACCTGGTCGGGTCGGACGCGGCGCGCGGCTGGCTGGAGACCGAATGGCTCTGCATCGTGGCGATCGCCGGGCATGCCGACGCGGGTACGCCCGACTACGTTCACGGGTTCGCTCAGATCGTGAACATGTACTCGGGTGAGGCCCATTTCGCGGACCTGCTCACGATCAACGGCCACGCCCTGCGTGCCGCCGAACATGCCGGAGACCTGGCCGGGCAGGCCCACGCGCTCCGCCAGCTCGGCGTGGGCTACAAGCGGCTTGGCGAGTACGGCGCCTCCATCGAGCATGCGTGGCGGGCGTTGGCACTGTTCCGGCAGGTCGGTGACCTGGTGGGTGAGGCGCGCACGCTGAGCAACCTGGGCGGCGCCGAGAACACTCGCGGCCACTACAAGGACGCGCTCGGCCATCACCGTGAATCGGTAGCGGTGTTTCGGCGGATCGGGGACCGGCATGGCGAGGCGCTCGCGCTGAACAACCTCGGAGTGAGCGAAGCACGACTGGGCGATCTAGCCGCATCCGTCGAGGTTCAGCAGCAGGCCCTTGCCATCTTCCAGGATCTCGGCTCCCGGTTCAGTGAGGCCGTCACGCTCGGCAACATCGCCAGCGTCGAGATGCGCCGCGCGCGGTACACGGAAGCGGCCGATCTGCTGCAGCGGTCCATCGCGATCGCGGAGGAGATGGGTAGTCACCGCAGCCGGGCCAACGCCCTCGACACGCTCGGCTCCCTCCACCTCCGCCTGCGCGACCCGGACCGGGCTCGTGAGTGCTTCCAGCAGGCGCTGGCCCACTTTCGTGAGATCGGTGAGCGGACCTCCCAGGCGTGGTCGATCAACGGCCTCGGCGAGGTCGCCCAGTTCACCGGCGACCCGGCGGCCGCGCTGGCCCTGCACACCGAGGCGCTTGCCCTCGCGGCCGCTGACGGCGCCCGGCACCAGCAGGCGCGCGCCCATGCCGGCGTCGGCCACGCATACCGCTCCCTGGGCAATCCCGACCTGGCGCGGACCCACTACGAGCACGCCCACGTCATCTACACCGAGCTCGACATGCCCGACGCCGAGGACATGCGTGCCCAGCTGGAGGCCGTGCCGGTGGCGTGACTACGTCGCCAGATGACTACCTCGGCGAGGGGACTCCGGGGAACGCCTGAGCATCCCCCCGAGGCTCTGCCGGACGGCGGCCGGGACCACCTCGGGCGGCACGAGCTGCGCGATCCGCCGGGCGGGTGACGCCGCGAGCTTCCGGTGGATGTAGGGGTAGAGCGCACGGAGCCGGTCGAACTCGGCGCGGGTCCCGGCGTCGTCGTGCTCGGGGAGGGCGTCGAGGGCGGCCCACGTGTCGTCGGCCAGCCCGCGCAGCGGCGCGGGGACGGGCACGTCGTTCCAGGAGACGTCCGCCCGGTGCGGCGTCGGGCCGATGAGGGCGTTCACCCGCTCGAAGGCGTCCGCGTCGTGGGGGTCGATCATCGGGATGCCGAGCGCGGTCGCGGCACCGAACACCGGCCCGTCCCAGCCGTTGACCAGGTCGCGGTAGCGGACGAAGGCCCGCGGGGTCGCCCGCGTCGCGAGCTCGGCCCCGAGCATCAGGTTGATCCACCCCGCCACCCGGTCCACGAGCCCCCTGCCCTTGTAGTAGGCGGCGTTGCTGTCAACGGCCTCCGTGGGCGAGCGCAGCATCGTGATGGATGACGCCGCGGCCCCGGCGGTCGCGGCCGCCTCCTGCCAGAGCTCGAGGAACCAGAGCAGCCGCGGGTCCTTGATGACGAGGTTGCCGTGTGCCCCGATCTGGGCGGTGAGCCAGGTCTGGATCTGACTCAGCGCCTCCGCCTCGGCGCCCGCCCGGTCGACGAGGTGCCAGGCGATGGGGCGCGGGTCCGACGCCTGCACGTCGGCCGACCGCAGCAGGGCCTCGTGGAAGTCCACCACCCACCGCGGTTCGGAGAAGCCGCGGGGGTTCGAGGCGTCGGCCTCGACCTCCGGCTGTGGGACGTGCAGCCCGAACTGGCGCAGCACCCCGGCGAGCGCGCTCGTGCCGCTGCGGCCGCAGCCGGTGACGTAGACGACGCGGGCGGTCATCGGGCGCTCGCTGTCGGGCCGAGCTGCGCCGGGGCCCACGGTGCCGCCTGGTCGAGCACGTCCAGGTCGTAGCCGTGGGCGCGGATCCGGTCGCCGAGGTGCTCGCTCACGACGTTCCGGTAGCGGGGGAGCAGGGCGACGTCGGCGAAGTCACGCAGCAGGTCGCCCCGGGACGGACCCGTGCGCGAGCCGATGTGCGTGAGGTGGGTCCGGACGCGGCCACCGAGCTGGCCGCGTCCGCCCGTCCGCCACAGCTCGGCGTACCGGTTGCTGCGACCGGCGTCCAAGGCGTCGACGGTGCTGCGGTCCAGCTCGACGTCCAGGAACTGCGCGACGCGGCCGAGCTGTTGCGCGGGTTCGCGCATCAGATGCTCGTACCGCAGCACGAGCAGGTTCTCGATGTGCAGCGCGTCCTCCGCGAAGACGTCGTGCGCGTGCACCCAGTGCTCGATCAGCCGCGGGAAGCCGTAGGTGTACCGCCCACGGGTGTGCGTGGCCCACTTGCGCACCGCCAGCGCCTGCACCACGGGGTGGCGCGTCACGACGATGAAGCGCGACCTCGGGAAGACCTCCTGGAGGTAGCGCATCTTCGTCAGGTTGGGCGGCGACTTCTCGACGAGCACCGCCCGCTCGAGGTCCCAGTAGGGCGACCAGCTCTGCCAGAGCCGGGCTCCGGCGTCGGGCGTGCTTTTTGCGTCCTTTTCGGTGAGGTGCGCCCGCGGATGAAACGACCATTGGGATGTATTGCCCAGACTGCCCACATATGTGTCCTGAATGTGCTGTCCCTCATTCATGGCGGCGCCGGTTCCGGTCAGGCCGGAAGCGTTCGGGCTCGAACCGAGAATGCGGGCAACAAGGGTGGTGCCGCTGCGATGAAGACCACCCACAAAGGCGATGCGCCGGTCGTTCCAGGGCTTGCTGCTCGTACTCGTTCCGGACATGGGAAACCTAAGCTGGTCGACAGGAATGGGATCGCTGGTGCCCCGCAAAAATATGCGATGAATGTGCCGCGTGCGACCCGAATCGTCCGATCGGAACCGCATTCCTGACCCGCGACCGTCACACCTTGATCAGGTGCGGCCTCCGCAGCGTCTCGACCCGCACGTCCGATCGGCTCGAGAGGAACTCGTCCACCGCCTTGCGGCAGCCTGACCAGCGGAAGTAGTCGTCCACCACCACCGCGCCGCCGTCCGAGACCCGCGGCCAGATCCGGTCCAGGCAGACCTTCACGGACTCGTACCAGTCGCCGTCGACGTGGGCCAGGGCCACGGGCCCCGTGGGCCGCACGGTGTCCTGGAACAGTCCCTCGACCAGGGTCACGTTCCGCTCGTCGAGGTCGACGCCGCAGTTGCGGAAGTTCTGCGCCACCCGGTCGCGCAGGTTCTCCTGGTAGCCGTAGTAGACGTCGCCGCCCAGCCCGGTGGCCGACCCGGCGGCGATGCGCTCGTACCGTCGCTGCACGTCTTCGCCGTCGGCGTCGGTGGGCGGGGGGATGAGGCCGAACACGTCGTGCACGGTCATCGGCCGGTCGCGCCGCTTCGTGGCCGCGAGCACGATCGCCGACCCGCCCAGTGCGCACCCCGCCTCGATCACGCTGCCGGGAACACGCGCCGACTCGACGGCGCGCATCCGGTCCCGCAGCTCACCCAGCACCTCGGGCGGGATGAGCGTGAGCCGCCGCCGACGGACCCGGTAGATCAGGGCAAGGCCCGCCAGGTCGGCCGCCGCGAGGCGGCCGGTCACGGTCGGCCTGTTGAGGGGCCGGGTTGGCATCGCGTCTCCTTGATCGGTGACCACACGGTGGCACGGCCACGGGGGGCGTGCCAAGGGAATGGTCCGGGCGGCTGCGGCCTGGCCGCGGCAGGTGCGCCCCGCATACAGAGCGACCTTCGGGGCATTCCGTACCGCCGTGATCGCCGGTATTGTCCGGACTCGTGTCCCCAGCACACCGTACGACGTCGTCCGCGGCCCAGCCGGGGCGTGCCCCGCGCCGGGCCCTCGCCCGCGCGATGCTGGCAGTCGTGGTGGGCGCGTGCCTCACGGCGTGCGCCGGGCTCCTCGATCCCGGCGCCGAGCCCATGCCCGCGCCGGGGATAGCGCCCGGTGTCGTGGGCGAGGCGATGGCGGCGGAGCTGGCGCCGTCCGCCCACCCCACCTCGGTGGGCGCGATCCACGGGGAGCACGACCAGGAGTCCGCTGCGGTGGACGTGCAGCCGGCGCCGAGCGGTTCGGCGTCGCGCAGCTCGGAGCGCGATTCGATACCCGGGGCGAGCGGCGGCTCGGGTGACGGCTCCGGCGGCGGGACCGACGGCGGTACGGGGGACGAGACCGGGGACGGCTCGGGCGATGGCTCCGGGGACGGCGGGACCGAGCCCGACCTGACCGATGCCGTGCAGTACGCCGAGGCGCTGGAGGACGCGGTCAACGGCCACCGCACGGCGAACGGCCTGTCGGCCCTGGTCCACGACGACTGCGCGTACGACGTCGCGCTCGAGCGGGCCCAGGCGCTGATCGGACAGGAGCTGGCGCACGCGCCGCTCGAGCCGATCTTCGAGGCGTGCCCCACCACGGCGGTGGCGGAGAACCTCGCCAAGGGCGGGTGGACGCCGGCGGAGGCCGCGCAGGGCTGGATGGACTCGGAGGGCCACCGCGCCAACATCCTGAACGGCGACCTGACCCGCGGCGCGATCGCCTGCGTGCCCGACGGCGGCGACCCCGCCGCGCCGGTCATGATCTGCGCGCACGTGTTCCTGGCGTAGGGACGCCTCGCCGGTGAGGCGTGCTCCCCGGGGTTTGAGGGCGGGACCTTGCGCTTGAGGGCGGGACCTTGCGCCTGAGGGCAGGACCTTGCGCCCGTGGACGGCGAGCCTGCGCCCGTGGACGGCCGGCCTGAGCTTGTGGACGGCGAGCCTGCGCTTGTGGACCGCAGACGTGCGGTGTCGAATCGACGTCGTGGCCCGCCTCCCGACCCGCCTCGCCGTCACGCTCGTGGCGGCCGCCGCGCTGCTTGCGGCTTGCTCGGCGATGCCGGGCGGCGGCCGGGACGGCACCCCGGAGCTGACTGCGGCGCCCGAGGCGACCTGGACGGCGCCCGGCGACGTCGACCTGACCGACCCCGGGCAGTACGCGGCGGCCCTGGAGGACGGCGTGAACGCGGCCCGCGCGCAGGTGGGCGTGCCCGAGCTGGAGCACGACGACTGCCTTCAGCCCGTCGCGGTGGAGCGGGCCGCGGCGCTGGTCGGTGCGCCGAAGCTGGTGCACGCACCGCTGCCGCCCGTGCGGAAGAGCTGCCCGGGCGGGCTCGTTGCCGAGAACCTCAGCCGCACCGCCAACCCGCCGCAGGACGTCGTGCAGGCGTGGCTGGACTCGCCGTCGCACCGGGACAACCTGGTGAGCACGGAGGTGCAGCGTGGCGCGATCGGGTGCGTGGTCGACGGCGGTACCGTCGAAGCGCCGGTGCTGGTCTGCTCCCACCTGTTCCTGGACTGAGCCGTTCTCCTCAGGCCCTCCCCGATAACCCGGCAACCTGCCCCGTTGCGCCCGTTATGGTGTGTGACGGCCCCAGTCTGGAACGACCGCAGGAGAAAAATGGCGCAGGCGACGACCGCCGTCGACCGACCCACCGGACCGCCCGCGGAGCCCCGCGGTCCAGGGCCGGACCCGTCGCCCGCCACCCCGGGTGCGGGGCACGCGTTCCGCACCGACATCAACGGGCTGCGCGCGGTCGCCGTGCTCGCCGTCGTCGTCTACCACGCGGGGATCGCGATCCCCGGCGGGTTCACGGGCGTCGACGTCTTCTACGTGATCTCCGGCTACCTCATCAGCTCGCTGCTGCTGCGCGAGGTGCACCGCAGCGGGACCGTCGACCTCGTCGAGTTCTGGACCCGCCGCATGCGGCGGCTCGTGCCGGCGCTCGCGCTGGTCGTCTCGGTCACGCTGCTCGGGTGCGTCCTGATCCTGTCGCCGCTGGTCTGGGGCCGCCTCGCGTGGCACGGGGCGTCGGCGATGCTGTTCGTCTCCAACCTGCTGTTCCCGTACCAGGGGCAGAACTACTTCTCCGACTCCGTCACCCCGAGCCCGTACCTGCACACCTGGTCGCTCGGCATCGAGGAGCAGTTCTACATCTTCTGGCCGCTGCTGATCCTGCTGGCCGTCGCCCTGGCGCGGCGCACCCGATTCCCGGCCCGCCGCATGCTGCAGGTCCTGTTCGCGGGGACGTTCGTGGTGTCGCTGGCGGCCTCGGTGTGGCTGACGGCGGCCGCCCCCGACTGGGCGTTCTACATCCTGCCCACCCGGGCCTGGGAGTTCGCGGGCGCAGCCCTCGTCGCGACGCTGCCGTGGGGGAAGCTCGCCGAACGCTCCCGCCTGCGGCCGGGCGTGCTCCGGGCGCTGCTCGGCACCGCCGGGTTCGCGCTGCTGGCGCTCTCGTTCGCGTTCGTGCACGAGACCGACCCGTTCCCCGGCACCATCGCCCTGCTGCCCGTGGGCGGCGCGCTTCTCGTGCTCGCCGCGGGCAGCGTCTCGGCGTCGGGCACGGCGTCCGGTGCGACGTCCCGTACGTGGGTCGACCGCGTGCTCGACCTGCCGGTGCTGCAGCGGCTCGGCGACGTCTCCTACTCCTGGTACCTCTGGCACTGGCCGTTCGTCGTGCTCACCACCGCGGCGGTGCAGGACGACGCGATCTGGATCAAGGTGCTCGCCTCGCTCGGCGCCCTCGGCGCCGCGTTCGCGACCTACCACTGGGTCGAGAACCCGGTCCGATTCAGCCGAGCCATGAAGTCGTGGCGGCGCACAGCGGCCGTGACGATAGTGATCGGGCTCGCCGTCGGCGGCCTCAGCGTCGGCACCCGGGTCGCGACCGGGGCCGTGCTGCAGCGCGAGCCGTACGCCACGGCGGTCGAGGCCGGTGCAGAGCCGAAGCCGTACGGGTGCACGGAGATCACCCGGACGACGTCGGGCACCGACGTCTGCATGCTCGGCGACATCTCCGCCACCACCACCGTGCTGCTGCTGGGCGACTCGCACACCATGCACTGGATCCCCGCGTTCGACGCCGCGGCCGACGACGCCGGCCTGCGCCTCGCCGTCCGCTGGCGGCACGGCTGCCCCGCCGCGAAGGTCGACGTCGAACAGCCGGCCGAGCGCGGGCCGTGCGGCGACTTCCAGGCCGAGTCGATGCGCGTCGTCGACGACCTGCGGCCCGACGCCGTCGTCGTCAGCCAGGCGCAGATCTACGCCAGCCGCATGCAGCACGCCGACGGCAGCTGGATGACCGAGGACGAGGTGCGCAGCACCTGGGCCAGCGCGAACGACGAGCTGTTCGCCCACCTCACCGCCGTGACGCCGTCCGTGGTGGCGGTCAAGGACAACCCGCAGCTCGACGTCGACCCGCTCGAGTGCCTCACCCGGCCCCTGACCGGGCTCGGCGACTGCAGCATGTCGCGCGCGGAGGCCGAGGAGTCCAACGGCGACCTGCCCGGCATCAGCGCCGGCATCTGGAAGAAGTACGGCGTCAAGACCTGGGACGGCGTCTGGTCGCAGACCTGCGACGAGCGGACCTGCAGCGTCGGGGACATCAGCCACCCCGTCTACCGGGACTTCCACCACCTCAGCGTCCAGTACGTGATGACCCGGGTGCCCTCCGTGGAGCGGATGCTCCGGACCGCGGTACGCGGCACGCCGTCGAGCGACATCGGGTAACGAAGGGGAACATCGGACCATGGCTCACGACCAGGCCCAGGCTCGGGGCGTCATCGACCGGTTCTTCAAGATCAGCGAACGCGGGTCCACGGTGTGGACGGAGGTGCGCGGCGGGCTCGTCACCTTCTTCACGATGAGCTACATCGTCGTGCTCAACCCGCTCATCCTGGGCACCGTGCCCGACGGCTCGGGGCAGTTCCTCGGCGGCGACTCCTCGGCGGGCGACCTTCCGGCGATCGCCGCGGCCACCGCCCTGGTCGCCGGCATCATGTCGATCCTCATGGGGGTCGTCGCGAACTTCCCGCTGGCGCTCGCGGCGGGCCTCGGCCTCAACGCCGTCGTCGCCTTCTCCGTGGCCGCGCTGCCGGGAATGACCTGGGCCGATGCCATGGGCATCGTCGTGCTGGAAGGCCTCGTCATCCTGATCCTCGTGGTCACCGGCTTCCGGGAGGCCGTGTTCAAGGCGGTGCCGCGCGAGCTCAAGATCGCCATCAGCGTGGGCATCGGCCTGTTCATCACGTTCATCGGCGTGTTCGACGCCGGCTTCGTGCGCATCCCCGCCTCCCTGGCGACCCCGACGGAGCTCGGCATGGGCGGCTCGGTCGGCGCCTGGCCGCTGTTCGTGTTCGCGTTCGGGCTGCTGCTCGCCGCGGTCCTGATGGTGCGCAAGGTCCGGGGCGGCATCCTCATCGCCATCATCGCGTCGACGGTGCTCGCGCTGGTCATCGAGGCCGTCGGCAGCATCGGCGCGCGCTCCGACGACAACCCGGGCGGCTGGGCGCTCAACGTCCCCGCGCTGCCGGACTCCTTGGTTGCGCTGCCCGACTTCTCGCTCATCGGCCAGTTCTCGCTGTTCGGGTCGATCGAGAAGATCGGCGTCGTGGCCGTGATCCTGCTGGTGTTCACGCTCCTCATCGCCGACTTCTTCGACACGATGGGCACGATGGTCGCCATCGGCGGCGAGGCTGGGCTGCTCGACTCGAAGGGTAACCCGCCCCGGACGACCCAGATCCTGGTGGTCGACTCGCTGGCCGCCGTGTCGGGCGGTGCCGGCTCCGTCTCCTCGAACACGGCGTACGTCGAGTCGGCGTCCGGCGTGGGCGACGGCGCCCGGACCGGGCTCGCGGCCGTGACGACCGGTGTGGCGTTCCTGCTGACGACGTTCCTGTCGCCGCTCGTCGAGGTGGTGCCGCACGAGGCCGCCACCCCCGTGCTCGTGATCGTCGGGTTCCTCATGGTCGTCCAGGTGACGGGTATCGACTGGACCGACCTCGAGGTCGCCATCCCCGCGTTCCTCACCATGGTGCTCATGCCGTTCGCGTACTCGATCACCGTCGGCATCGGGGCCGGTGTGATCTCGTTCGTGCTGCTCAAGGTCGCGGTCGGCAAGGTCGGCAAGGTGCACCCGCTGCTGTGGGTGGCGGCGGCGCTGTTCGTCGTCTACTTCCTGATGGGCCCGATCCGCACCGCGGCAGGCATCTAACGGCCCACCCGCCCGCTCGCGCCCCCGTGACCCCCGCTGCTCGGCCAGCTGCCCGATCCGGAGCCCCGACAAGGTCCGCTTCCACCAAGCAGTTACGCATGGAAATGGCGCCAGGACCATGCGCAACTGCTTGGTGGAAGCGGACCTTCAGACCGGTGTGATCGCCCGACGGCGGTCAGCGGGGTCCAGGTCGACGGTCGCGCCCTGGGCGGCGTACTGACCAGGGCGCCAACGGTGCTTCGCCAGCACCTTCGCGATCTGTGCCCCGATCCCGCCCGGCTTGTTGTTGTCCGTCGGCTTGAACCGGAGCAGCACGATCCGGTCGGAGGCCAGAAGCTGGTTCTGTCGCGGAGCGTCCCGGACGAGTGCCTGGGGCGTGCTGTGCGGGCCGACGCCATCGATCTCGACGACAAGCCAGCGACCGCCAGGCAGTTGCCAGATGAAGTCGACGCGCGCGACGACCTTGCCGCCCACGACGATCCGGACCTGGATGTCGTCCGGCGGTACGCCGTTGTCGTGGCACGAGAGTCGCGTGGACGACTCGGCCGGGGACTCGGCCCGCTTGTCGACCAGCGGAAACAGGTCGTGGACGTGCGCGGCCCCCGGATGGCCGCGCAGCATGTCGTGGACGGCGGCGAGCCTGTTCGGCGTCATGCCGAGCCGCCGGGCGACGTCGTCGAGGACCGCGAGGACGTTCTCCCGCGGCAGCCTGGGAAGCGCCTGGGCCAATGCATGGTCGAGGCGAGCCACCGCACGGTCGCCGATCCGGTCGGTGGGGAACGAGCCGTACTGGCGTACCGCGCCGGCGCGGTGCCTTCGCGGCGTTCCGTCTGGCATCGCGACCTCGGCCAGGAAGTCCCGGGGCAGCCCTTGTACGCCGTGCAGCACCAGGGCACTGGCCCCCGCCGCGATCGCTGTGGGGCCGTGGCACAGCAGCGCGAGCCACGTCCGCCAGCGTTCGGCGTGAGTGAACCAGTCGTCCCGGACCCGGGCGTTCAGCGGGACCGGGTTGGTGTCGTAGACGCCGCGCGCCGGTCTGCGCCAGCGGTCTTGCTTGACGAGCCGGCAGCGGGTCTGGCGGCTGATGCCGAACGTGTCGCACTGGCGACTCGTCAGAAGTCCTTGTTGCCTGTGCAGTGTGCGTTCGGCGTCGGCGGGGATCTTGAAGGGTGTTCGCATGTGCCGATCGCAGCAGAAGGTCGGCGTCCGCGGCGGTAGGAGATCGTGCCGCTGTGGACGGTGGGGCCGAGCGGGGTGCTGTGGTCGCGCTCGTCACACTGTCCCGCCGCCGGGAGGGTCGTTGACGTCCGACGTCGAGTAGCGGCCGCCACCGTCGGCCCCAACGGAAAAGGTCCGCTTCCACCAAGCAGTTGCGCATGGATCTGACGCCAGAACCATGCGCAACTGCTTGGTGGAAGCGGACCTTGAGGCGGCCCGCCGGTTGAGCGCCTCGCTCGGCGCGGCGGGCCGCCGGTTGAGCGCCTCGTTCGGCGCTCGGGTCAGGCCGCCAGGATCTGCTTCTCCGGTTCTGGGGTCAGGTCCGGGTAGGTGACCTGGAGGTACGGGCGGGGGATGCGGCGGGTGTGGGAGAGGCGGGCGCGCACGCGCACGTGCCACGTCTTGGCCGCCCAGACGGTAGCTACCGCCGCCACCAGCAGTGTCGCCACGGCTCCGATGAGCACGGCGTACCGCGGGCCGAACGTCTCGCCGATCCAGCCGATCACCGGGGAGCCCAGGGGCGTGGTGCCGAGCAGCACCATCATGTAGATAGACATGACGCGACCACGCACCTCGGGCGCCACCGAGAGCTGGATCGCCGCGTTCGCCGACGTCAGCATGGTCAGCGACGCGAAGCCGACGGGGATGCACATCAGCAGGTAGCCGAGGTAGGTCGGCATGACGGCCTGGATCCCCATGGCGATCGCGAACGCGAACGCCGCGCCCAGCACGAGCCGCACGCGCGGCCGCTCACGCCGGGCCGCCAGGAGCGCCCCCGCGAGCGAGCCGATCGCCAGGACCGAACCGAGGATGCCGTATTCGCCCGCACCCCGGCCGAACTCGACGCGCGCCATCATGGCGGACGTCAGCTGGAAGTTGAGGCCGAACGTGGAGACCACGCCCATCACGATCATGATCACCACGATGTCGCTGCGCCCGCGGATGTAGGCGAGACCCTCGCGGATCTGGCCCTTGGCGCGCGAGGCGGTGGGCATGGCGCGCAGGTCGCGCATCCGGGTGAGCGCGAGGATGACGGCGCCGAACGCGATGCCGTTGATGATGAACACCCATCCGGTGCCGACGGCGGCGATGAGCAGACCCGCCACGCCCGGCCCGATGAGCCGTGCGGCGTTGAAGTTCGTCGAGTTGAGCCCGACGGCGTTCGCGAGCCGCTTGGTCGGCACCAGCTCGGACACGAAGGTCTGGCGGACGGGGCCGTCGACGGCGCTCACCACACCCAGCAGGGTCGCGAACACGTACACGTGCCACAGCTCGGCCGCGCCGGACAGCACCAGCGCACCGAGCCCGAGGCCCAGTACGCCCATGCCGCCCTGCGTGATCATCAGGAGCTTGCGGCGGTCGACGCGGTCGGCGAGCAGGCCGGCCCACGCGGACAGGAAGATGTGCGGGATGAACTGCAGCGCGGTGACGATTCCCACGGCGACGCCGGAGTTGTTGGTCAGGACGGTCAGTACGACCCAGTCCTGCGCCACGCGCTGCATCCAGGTGCCGATGTTGGCGACGAGAGCGCTGGCGAACCAGAGACGATAGTTACGGTATTTCAGGCTGGCGAACGTTGCGCTCATCGAGCGGCGATCCGGATGAGGAGCTCGTTGGCTCCTGCAAGGATCTCTCTCTCCTCTACGGTCAGGGTGGACAGCTGTTTGGTGAGCCAGGCGTCGCGACGACGCCGGGTCTCGGCGACCTCGCGCTCGCCCGCCGTGGTGAGCCGGACGACGACCTGGCGCTTGTCCGTCGCGTGCTCGACCTTCTCGACGAGGCCGAGCTCCACCAGGGTGTTCACGGCTCGGGTCATCGACGGCGGGCGGACTCGCTCGTGCTCGGCGAGGGAGCCGGGGGACATCTCGCCGTGCTTGTGCAGCACGGTCAGGATCCCGAACTGCCCCTCGGGGAGGTCGGCCTCGCCGCGCTCGGCGCGCAGGCGGCGGGAGATGCGGGTCAGGGCGACGCGGAGGTCGCCTCCGACGGTGGCCGGGCTTCGGCTGGATCTGCGAGAGCTCGACGACACCCGTGACAGTCTAGATCATTAGCCTTGCTAACGGTACGTGGGTGTGGTCACACCAACGGCGCCGTCCCGGAGGACGACGAAGCGCCCGGCCCCGAGCAGGGGGCGGGCGCTCCGAGGTGCTGCCGGGTTGTCAGCGCGCGCGGTGTGACTGCGCGAACTGAGCGGGACCCGGCTGCAGCTCCTGCTGCACGTTCTCGAACCGCTGGCGCTGCTCGCTGTGCGCCTTGAGCCGGTTCTCGAACTCGGCCTGCGTGCGCAGCTCGTCCTCGGTGGGCCACAGGCCGATCCCGAGGATGAGCAGGAACGTCACGACGCTCACCGCCATCACGAGCGGCACGAGCAGCTGCATGGTGGACGCGCCCGCGGGGACCATGTCGACGGGGTTGACCACGGAGACACCCGCCATGCCGGTGTAGTGCATGCCGGTGACGGCGATCCCCATGACGAGCGTGGCCACGATGGTGGCGAGCGTGCCGCGGATGTGGACCGTGCACCACAGCGCGGCCGTTGCGGCGACGATCGCGATCGCGACCGATGCGACGACGTAGGCCGGGTTGTAGACGACCTGCGCCGACATCTCCATCGCTTCCATGCCCATGTAGTGCATGGCCGCGACGCCGGCGCCCGCGAGGGCACCGCCCACGAGCATCGCCGGGAGCTTTCGCTTGCCCAGCTCCGTGATGAACAGGCCGGCCCCCACCACGACGATCGCGATCGCCGCGCTCAGGAGGGTCTCGGGAATGTTGTATCTGATGGTCACGCCGGACGCGGAGAAGCCGAGCATGGCGACAAAGTGCATCACCCAGATCCCGGTTCCGCCGAGGGCGACGGCACCGAAGACGAGCCACGCCGCGCGGGTGCCGCCCGAGGCCGCTCTGGCCCGGGACGTGCACGCGAGGCCCGTCGCTGCGCCGGTACACGAGATCGCGTACGCCAGCAGGGGCGTCACGATCCCGAATGTGAAGTGGTCGATCACTGGCATGGTGTTGAACAGCCCCTCAGAATGGTTCCCGCCGTTGCGGGAACGTTACAGAGTCCCTGTACTCCCGGACAATAGGCAGAACTCCCCGTCAAGGGGGTATTGCGGACGTGATCAGGCTGGTCAGAGGCTTTCGACGATGTAGTCGACGCACGCGGTGAGCGCGGCGACGTCGTCGGGCTCGACGGCCGGGAACATCCCGACGCGGAGCTGGTTGCGCCCGAGCTTCCGGTACGCGAACACGTCCTGGACGCCGTTCGCGCTCAGCTCGGAGAGCACCCGCCCGGCGTCGATCTCGGGGGCCAGGTCGATAGTGCCGACCACCGTGGACCGCTCCTCGGGGCGCTCCACGAACGGCGTCGCCCACTCCCTGGCCTCGGCCCAGGAATAGAGGGTCTCGGCCGACGTCGCACAGCGCTTCGTCGACCACTCCAGCCCGCCCTGGCCGATCAGCCACTCCACCTGGTCGGCCAGGAGCAGCAGCGTCGCGACGGCGGGCGTGTTGAGGGTCTGGTCCTGGCGCGAGTTCTCGATCGCCGTCGTCAGCGACAGGAACTCCGGTACCCAGCGTCCCGAGGCCTCGACCCGTGCGGCGCGCTCGACGGCGGCGGGGGAGAGGACGGCGAGCCACAGGCCGCCGTCGGCCGCGAACGCCTTCTGCGGGGCGAAGTAGTAGGCATCGGTCTGGCTCAGGTCCACGGGCAGGGCACCGGCGCCGGACGTCGCGTCGGTGAGCACGACGGCGCCGTCGGGCCCGGACGGGCGCCGCACCGGGGCCATCGCCCCCGTCGAGGTCTCGTTGTGCGGGGTGGCGTAGGTGTCGACGTCGTCGGCGGGCTCGAGGTAGGCGACCGTGCCCGGCTTCGCCGAGATCACCTGGGAGGGCTCGAGGAACGGGGCGCGCGAGGTGGCCGTGGCGAACTTGCCGCCGAACTCGCCGAACGAGGCGTGCTGCGCCTTGCGCTCCACGAGGCAGAGCGTCGCGACGTCCCAGAAGGCGGTGGAACCGCCGTTGCCGAGCGCCACCTCGTAATCTTCGGGCGCGCCGAGCAGCTCCGTGACACCCTCACGAATGCGGCGCACCAGGTCCTTGACGGGTGCCTTGCGGTGGGATGTGCCGAGCACATGGGCGTTCGCCACGAGATGATCGACCTGGCCCTGGCGCACCTTGGAGGGGCCGGAGCCGAAACGGCCGTCGCTGGGCAGCAGGTGTGTCGGGATTGTCAGTGGCACAGAACTAGACTAGAACCTGGGCCGACGCCCGGGGCGCCGAGCCCAGGGGCGACTGGACGGCTGCGCGCATGACGGGAGCTGACGTGACGGATCTGATCGACACCACCGAGATGTACCTCAAGACGATCTACGAGCTCGACGAGGAGGGCATCACCCCCCTGCGCGCGCGCATCGCGGAGCGCCTGGGGCATTCCGGGCCGACGGTGTCGCAGACGGTCGCGCGCATGGAGCGCGACGGGCTCGTGATCGTGACCGGCGACCGCCACCTCGAGCTGACCGAGCTGGGCCACGACAAGGCGATGCGCGTGATGCGCAAGCACCGTCTCGCGGAGCGCCTGCTGACCGACGTCATCAAGCTCGACTGGGAGCACGTGCACGTCGAGGCGTGCCGGTGGGAGCACGTCATGAGCGACCTCGTGGAGAAGCGCCTCGTGGGCCTGCTGGACCACCCGCACCACGACCCGTACGGCAACCCGATCCCCGGCCTGTCGGAGCTCGGCGAGGCCTACACGGACGTGCCGTTCCTGACGGGCGTGATCTCCCTGCCGTCCGCCTTCGAGGCGGCGGCGAAGAAGGGCGTCAAGGGCGAGCCGCTCGCGGCGTCGCTGACCCGCATCGCGGAGCCGCTGCAGACGGACGTCGAGCTGCTCGCTCGCCTGTCCGACGCCGGCCTGGTGCCCGGCTCGCGGATCACCGCGGAGCTGAGCGACGGGACCTACACCGTGACCGTCGACGGCGCCGGTACGGCGCTCGAGCTCAGCGAGGATCTGGCCCGCCATCTCTTCGTCGCGACGGCCTGAGCGAGCCCTCCGGACTGCCCGGTTTGTCGGAAAGGCGCAACCGCATTTCCGACACGGCATGGCATTCGTTGCCGGAACGTGACATCGGGGGTGACGTCCGGTACGTTCGGATCGCTCCCCCGGAGTTATTCGTGGGAGTCCTCGGACGGACGCCGAACTCTGTCACCGGCTGAGGCCCCAAGACGACCGCATGACAGAGGCGGGGGACCCACCACTGGGCGCCAGGGCGCGTCCTCGGGGTGAAGCCGGGTAGTTCTTCGGAATTGCACGGCCGGGTGATTTCTCCCACCCGAACCCGACAGCTGACCTCGAAGGCGTACAAGGAGAGGTTCTACGTGACTGCACGTACCACCCGCGCACGCCATCGGGCTGCGCGACGACCCGTGACTCCGCTCACCGAGCTTGCCCAGAACGCCGCCGTAGGTCGCCGTACCGCGGTCGCCGCGGCCGGTGGTGCACTTCTTGTCTCGACCTTCGGTGGCGCGATGGCTGCGCAGGCCGCTCCGATGGAGACCGGCCACGCCAAGATGAACTCGGTGGACCTCAACGCGCTGACGGCGCAGGCCCGGGAGTCGCTCGCAGCCGCGCCCGTCGTGACGGTCGCGCCCGACGCTGAGCTCACCGTGGAGAGCTCCGCCGTCTCCGTGGTCTCCGCCGCCGAGAACGACGAGTACCAGGCCGAGATCGCTGCCGAGGAAGCCGCGGAGGCCGCTGAGGCTGCCGCCGCCGAGGCCGCTGAGGCCGTTTCCACGTCGGTCGACATCCCCGACTCGGCGATCGGCAACTCCGTCATCTCCATCGCGAGCCGCTACATCGGCGTCCCGTACGTCTCCGGTGGCTCCAGCCCGAGCGGTTTCGACTGCTCGGGCTTTACTGCGTACGTCTACGGTCAGCTCGGGATCTCGCTGCCGCACTCGTCGTCGGCACAGCCTGGCTACGGCACCATCGTGCCGGCCTCCGAGGCCCAGCCCGGCGACCTCATGTGGACGCCCGGCCACGTCTCGATCTACGCGGGTGGCAACACGATGATCGACGCGTCCAAGCCCGGCACCGTCGTCGACTTCCGTCCCATCTGGCAGTCGAACCCCACGTTCGTCCGCATGGGCTGATCTCGGCCCCGCAGGACTGCTCAGCAGAGCGCCTGTCCGGTCTCGGCAGGCTCGACCCCGGTGGTCGGGCTCGTAGACAGGACGGGCGCTCTGCTTTGCCATTTTTCTGCAGTCTTTTTGCCGGCAGTTACCCATAATCCGCGCGCCGCCGGTAGCGTTGGATTGCAAAGGTGCACTGCCGAAGAAAGGGCTGGCGATGACACGATCCGAGGTCGTACTGGTCGGGGTGGACGGATCGGCCGCGAGTCTGCACGCGCTGGACTGGGCTACCGCTTACGCACATCGGGTGGGCTGGGCGTTGCACATCGTGTGCAGCTATTCACTGCCGTCGTTCACGGCCGCGTCGCTCGACGGCGGGTACGCCGCCCTCGACGACACCACCATCCAGGAGGGCGCCAAGGCGGTCCTGGTCGAGGCGGAGGCTCGTGTGGCCGACGCCGGCGTGCGCGCCACCACGGAGGTCGCCACCGGTGACGCCGCGGGCGTGCTCGTGGAGCTGTCCGCCGACCACGGGCTCGCCGTCGTCGGTACGCGCGGCCGGGGTGGGTTCACGGAGCGGCTGCTGGGCACGGTGTCGTCCGCGCTGCCCGCGCACGCGAAGTGTCCGGTGGTCGTGGTGCCGCTGCGCGCGGAGACCAACCGGGGCGTCTCGTGGAAGGCGCCGGACGCCGAACCGGGCGAGCCCGGGGGCGCGGCAGCCTCGGAGACCGACACGGCGCCCGGGGCGGCCGAGATCCGGGAGGTGCGCCGCATCGTCGTCGGCGTGGACGGGTCTCCGCAGGCCGAGCGGGCGCTGCAGCACGCGATTGTGCAGGCCAACGCCTGGGGCGCGGAGCTGACGGCCGTCACCGGTGTGCCGGTGGGGAACGGCGGGATGCTGGCGTGGCTGCCGTCCTCGGTCGACCGGGAGCAGGTGCTCGCCGACATCGGGGCCGGCATGGACGTGCTCGTCGACAAGTACGAGGCCGAGAACCCGGGGCTGCGGATCCGGCGGATCGTGCTGGACGGCACGGGCGCGGAGCTGCTGACGGAGTTCTCCACCGCGTCGGACCTCGTGGTCGTGGGCTCGCGCGGGCGCGGCGGGTTCCGGGGGCTGCTGCTGGGCTCCACGAGCCAGGCCGTGCTGCACCACGCGGCGTGCCCGGTGCTCGTGGTGAACAAGCACTGCCCGGAGTAACCCCGACCCACCCCTTCCGCCGAAGTGGAACCCTGGTTCGATAGAACTTGGCGAGAAAGAACTCTGGCGAGGTAGAACCACAGCGATCTGTGGTTCTACCTCGCCAGAGTTCTTTCTCGCCAGGGATCTACTTCGCGGCCGCGGCCTCCGCGGCGGCGAGGAGCACGCAGGTGGCCACGCCGTCCATCGACGTGCGGACCTCCTCCAGCGGGGGCATCGACGGCGCGAGGCGCACGTTCTTGTCCTCCGGGTCCTTGCCGTACGGGTAGGTGGCGCCTGCCGGCGTGAGCGCGATCCCGGCCTCCTTGGCCAGCTGCACCACCCGGGACGCCGTGCCCGGCGCGACGTCGAGCGACACGAAGTAGCCGCCCTTGGGCTCGGTCCACGACGCGATGCCGTACCCGCCCAGACGCTCGGCCAGGATCTCGACCACTGCCTGGAACTTGGGCGCCAGGATCTCGCGGTGCTTGCGCATGTGCTCGCGCACGCCGTCGGCCGAGCCGAAGAACATCGCGTGCCGCAGGTGGTTGAGCTTGTCCGGGCCGATCGAGGCCGCGGACAGGTGCTTCTTGAACCAGGCGATGTTGGCCGCCGAGCTCCCCAGGAACGCGACGCCCGCGCCCGCGAACGTGATCTTGGATGTGGAGGCGAACAGGAGGACGCGGTCCGGGTGGCCCGCCTCGGCCGCCAGCGCGATGGCGTTGGGGCTGGTCACCTCGTCGTCCGTCAGGTGGTGCACCGCGTACGCGTTGTCCCACAGGATGCGGAAGTCCGGCGCGGCGGTGGGCATGGAGACCAGAGCGCGGGCGACGTCGGCGGTGATGACCGCGCCGTCCGGGTTGGAGTACGTGGGGACGACCCACATGCCCTTGATGGTGGGGTCGGCCGCGACGAGCGCGGCCACGGCCTCGGCGTCCGGACCGTCCGGCGTCATCGGGACCGGGATCATCTCGATGCCCATGGCCTCGCAAATCGTGAAGTGCCGGTCGTAGCCCGGCACGGGGCAGATCCAGCGGACCTTGTCCTCGCGCGCCCACGGCTTCGGCGAGTCGGGGAAGCCGAACAGCTCGGCGAACGCGACGACGTCGTGCATGGTGGTGAGCGAGGCGTTCCCGCCCGCGAGAAGCTGCTCGACGGGCACGTCGAGGAGCTCGGCGAAGATGCGCCGGATCGCGAGCCCGCCGTCCAGACCGCCGTAGTTGCGGGCGTCCGTGCCGGTGTCGTCGGCGTGCACGCCGACGCCGGGCAGGGCCAGCATGGGCTCGGCGAGGTCGAGCTGCTCGGCCGACGGCTTGCCGCGCGTGAGATCCAGCTTCAGGCCCTTGGCCTGAAGCTCGGCATAGGCACGCTGGAGCTCGGGGAGGGCCGGGAGCGTTGCGGTGTTGTGGGACGACGTCGTAGTGGTCACCCCCGGGAGCCTACGCTCAGCCGGCGGTCGGTGACAGTTCGGACGGCTCGCCCTTGCCCCTGAGGCTCTTGCCCTTGGTTCCCCTGGTTCCCTTGGCGACGGCGGCGGCGTCGGTGCTGTCGGACGTCTCGGCGGACATCTCGGTAGGCGGGTCGACGGCGTCGTCCTCTGGTGCGCTGGGCTCGTCGCCCTCGGATACGCCGGGCTCATCGCCCTGGTCCGCATCCTCACCCGAGCCCCCGTCGGAGTCCTCGTCCCGGAGCGCCACCAGCGACTCCTCGAGGATGTCCAGCGCCATCTCCAGCTCGGGCTGCACTATCGACAGCGGCGGCGACAGGCGGATCGTCGCCTCGTGCGTGTCCTTCGCGAGCACCCCGCGCTCCAGCAGCGCTTCGCACAGGTCGCGCCCCGTGCCGAACGCCGGGTCCATGTCGATGCCCGCCCACAGCCCGACGCTGCGCGCCCCGGTCAGCAGGCCCCGGTCCACGAGCGCGTCGAGCCGCTCCTTGAGCACCCTGCCCGACGCCGCCGCGCGCGCCTGGTACTGCCCCGTAGAGAGCAGGTCGAGCGCCGCGATGCCGACCGCGCACGCCAGCGGGTTGCCGCCGAACGTCGAACCGTGCGTGCCGGGCGTCAGGACGCCGAGGATCTCCGGCTTGCCGACCACCGCCGAGACCGGGAGGATCCCGCCGCCCAGCGCCTTGCCCAGACAGACCAGGTCCGGCTGCACGTCCCAGAGCTCACAGGCCAGGGTGGTGCCGGTGCGGCCGAGGCCCGACTGGATCTCGTCGGCGACCAGGGCGATGTTCTTCTCCGCGGTGAGGGCGCGCAGGCCCGGCCAGAAGTCGTCCGGCGGCACCACCACACCGGCCTCGCCCTGCACCGGCTCCATGAGGACGGCCACCGTGGTGTCGTCCACGGCGTCGGCCACCGCTGCCAGGTCGCCGAAGGGGACCTGGACGAACCCAGGGGCGAAGGGGCCGAACCCGCCGCGGGCGGTCGGGTCGTCCGAGAGGCCGACGAGCGTGGTGGTGCGGCCGTGGAAGTTGCCCTCGGCGACCACGATGGTCGCCTGGTCCTCGGGCACGCCGCGCACGTCGTAGCCCCACTTGCGGACCGCCTTGATCGCGGTCTCCACGGCTTCGGCGCCCGTGTTCATCGGTACGACGAGGCTGCCCTCGCCGCCGGTCGTCAGCAGCCCCACGACCTCGACGAGCCGCTGGGCGAACTCCTCGAGCCGGTCATGGTCGAACGCACGGGACGTCAGCGTGACCTGGCGCAGCTGCGTCATCGCAGCGGCCACCAGGCCCTGGTGCAGGTGCCCGAAGTTCAGGGCCGAGTACCCCGACAGGAAGTCGAGGAACTCGTTGCCGTCCGTGTCCCATACGTGTGTACCGTGCGCCCGCGCGATCGTGACCGGCAGTGGATGGTACGTCGGGGCGAGTGCGCCCTGCGTCGTGTCCGCCATGCCCCGCAGCCTAGGTCGGGTTTCGGAAACTCGCCGAGCAGTTGGCGGATATCGGCCGCTCGACCCTTCGACAGTCTCGGACGGGCGCCCCTCGACAGGCTCGGGACGGCGCCGGGTCCGGGCTACCTCTGCTCGATGACGCGCGGGAACCGGCCCGGGGGAGTGCCGAACGCGACCCGGGACTGGGCGATCACGCCGTGGCCGAGGGCGCGCGCCCCGACCCAGCCGACCACCGCGCCGATGCCGAACGGCAGGATGCGGCCCAGCAGCAGGCCGCTCTGCTTGGCGACCTGCTTCCTGATGAACTGATGCGTGAGCGCCTTGTTCACCCGCTGCAGCGTGGTGCGCGGCATCGTCGTGAGCAGCACCTTGCCCCACGCGACCCCCGAACCGCCGATGGCGTCCTCGACGTCCTTGGCGCCCTGGTCACCGAGCACAGTGGCGAGCAGCAGCGCCCGTCGGCGCGGGACGTCCTGGACGTCGATGCCGTGCACGTCGGCCACCGCGAGGGAGAACGCCGCGGACGAGGCGAAGAACGTGGCCACGTCGCTCGTCGACAGCGCGACGCTCGCCGCGGTGCCGACCGCCGGGAACGCGGCGGCCGCGCCGACGGCGCCGCCCGTGGTCTGGATGACCCGGAGGTACTCCTTCTCCAGGAGCCGGATGATCTCCGCCGGCGTCGCGTTGGGGTTCCGGGCGCGCATCTTGTCCACATGCTTGTGGATGGTCGCCGACGGGATGGTCACCGCCTTGTCGACCAGGTAGTCCAGGGGGCCCTCTGGCTTGTAGTTGACCCAGTCCGCCGGCGTGACCTCCACGGAGTTGTCCGGCTTGACGATCGCGTCGCCCGGAGTCGCCTGGCCGTTGGACTCCGGCGCGGTCAGCCGCTGCTTGTCGTCGGTCATGTCAGCCCTCCGCCGGCTGGTCGAACTGCGCGTCCGGAACCTGGGCGCCGGCCTTGAGCGTGCGGCCCACGGTGCACGTCTTGTCGATCGACCGCTGGGCGATCGTCAGGAGCTTCGCCCGGTCCTCGTCGCTGAGGGTGGACAGGTCGATCTCGAACTTCTCGGTGAGCACCGGGTACCGGTCCTCCGCCATGTCCTTCGGGTCCTCGACCCGGATGGTGGTCTTGTAGTCGTCACCCAGACGGCGCGAGAACGCCCTGTCGCTGCTCATCCCGGCGCACGCCGCGAGCGCGATCTTCAGCAGCTCGCCCGGCGTGAACACCGCCCCGGCACTCGCGGGCCCGATCTCGACGCGGGCGCCGCGGGCCGAGAAGCCCGTGTACGTGCGCGTTCCGTTGCGCTCGACCCACAGCGGGTCGGTGGGCGAGGGGGTCACGGCGTCTTCGGTGCTCGTGGCGCCCGAGGTGGTGGTCTGCTCCGTCATGAGGATCATCCTTCCACTGGTCACCGACACGGTCACGGAGCTGGGTCCAGCGCCTCCGGTCGGTCCGGCCCAATGGTCAACGCGGACGGCGTTCGTGACGTTCCCGTTCGCCGCGCAGACTCGCCACGGCGCTGCAACGATCGTGCCATGGCGCAGAACGTGAGCGGCAAGCCGGAGGCGACCGGTCCGACGTCGGGCGGCGCGCGGTGGAGTCCGGACTGGCGCGACATCGGGAAGCGCGTGCTCGGCGTGCTCGGCGTGATCCTGGGCGTGTGGCTGATCTACCTCTTCCTGTCCGCGTTCCTGCCGCGCTGGTGGGCTCAGGTGATCGGCAACGCGGTGGACGGGTCGTTCGCCGCGGGTGCCTGGTGGGGGCTGATGACCGGGGCGGTGTTCACGCTGGTACCGGTGCTGCTCCTGGCCCTGGCGGTCCTGTCCAGGCGGTCCTGGCAGGTACGCAGCGCGTACGTGGTGCTGGCCGCCCTGTTCGCGGTGCCGAACCTGCTGACGCTCGGGATCGTGCTGGGGACGTCGGCCGCGTCGCACGCGGGCGAGCGGATCCTCGACGTGGACGGGCCGGCGTTCCGCGGCGGGTCCGCGTGGGGCGCCGTGGCCGGGGTCGTCGTGGCGCTCGTGATCGTGACGATGGGCGTGCTGTACCGCCGTCGTGGGGCCCGGCTCAAGGACCTGAAGACCGAGCAGGACTGATCGTTCCGGGCGGAGACGGTGCGTCTCCGGGCTCACCGAGGTGCCCGTCGTAGTCTTTGCCACATGAGCGAGATCGACACCCCGTACGAGGACCTGCTTCGCGACGTGCTCGCCACCGGGACCCCCAAGGGCGACCGGACCGGCACGGGCACGCGCAGCGTGTTCGGACGGCAGATCCGGTACGACCTGACGCAGGGGTTCCCGCTGATCACCACCAAGCGCGTGCACCTCAAGTCGGTCGTGTACGAGCTGCTGTGGTTCCTGCGCGGCGACTCCAACGTGCGCTGGCTGCAGGAGCGCGGCGTGAAGATCTGGGACGACTGGGCCGACGAGTCCGGCGAGCTGGGCCCGGTGTACGGCGTCCAGTGGCGCTCCTGGCCCACGCCCGACGGCGGGCACGTGGACCAGATCGCGAAGGTCGTCGAGCAGATCCGCACCAACCCGGACTCGCGGCGGCACGTCGTCACGGCCTGGAACCCGGCCGAGGTGGACGACATGGCCCTGCCGCCGTGCCACGCCCTGTTCCAGTTCTACGTGGCCGACGGCAAGCTGAGCTGCCAGCTCTACCAGCGCTCGGCGGACCTGTTCCTCGGGGTGCCGTTCAACATCGCCTCGTACGCGCTGCTCACGCACATGGTCGCGGCGCAGACCGGCCTCGACGTCGGCGAGTTCGTGTGGACCGGCGGCGACGTGCACATCTACGACAACCACGTGGAGCAGGTCGAGACGCAGCTCGCGCGCGACCCGTACCCGTACCCGTCGCTGCGGCTGGCCCCGCGCGACTCGATCTTCGACTACGAGTTCGAGGATGTCGAGGTGCTGGGCTACGTGTCGCACCCCACCATCAAGGCCCCGATCGCCGTCTGATGATCGGGCTCATCTGGGGACAGGCGCGCGACGCCGCAGGCCGGCCCGTCATCGGCGCGGGCGGTGACATCCCGTGGCACGTGCCGGAGGACTTCGCACACTTCAAGCGGACGACGGCGGGACACCCCGTCGTGATGGGCCGGCTCACCTGGGAGTCGCTGCCGAAGCGCCCGCTGCCCGGCCGCACCAACATCGTCGTCTCGTCGCGCGGCCCGTTCGGCGTGCCGGACGCCGAAGCCGACGTCGTGCCGGCCGGGTCGATCGGCGAGGCCCTCAAGATCGCGGCGGACGCGCCCGGCGGGGACGAGATCTGGGTCATCGGCGGATCCCAGATCTACAGCGAGTCGCTGCCGATCGCCGACGTGCTCAAGGTCACCGAGATCAACACCGAGGTCGAGGGCGACGCGTTCGCCCCCGAGATCGGCGCGGAGTGGTCGGTCGCCTCGTCGACCGAGTGGACGACATCGTCGTCGGGCCTGCGCTACCGCCACCTGACCTACCGCCGAAAGTAGCCGGCTACTTCGCCGTCGCTCGTAGCCGGGCCACCGCGAACTCGGCCAGGTCCGCCGCGTCGGCGGCGTCGAGCCGCCGATCGGCGACCGCGGCGACCAGCTCGACGTCGAGCGACGTCCCGGCGGCGATGCGCCGGGGCGCTTCCCACGCGAGCGCGGGACCGGCCCCGACGTAGTCGGTGACCCGCACGAACCAGGGGTCGACGTCGCCGGGCTGCACGAGCAGGAGCGTCGTCCACGCGTCGCCGGTGCGTCGCTCGACCGCTATCCACGGCGAGCGCGAGCCGTGTGCCCGGACCTCGGAGTCGGCGTCCGCGGTGAGCACCGAGCTCTCGTCGGCGAACGGGAGGCGCCAGAAGAGCCCGCCGTATCCCGCCCCGGGCCGGCCGCTCGTCGCCGGGCTGCCGATCACCACGTCCGAGTCGCCCGCCCGGAGCCGGCTCGACCAGCCGAGCGCCCAGGCCTCGACCTCCGGGAGGAGCAGACCCGTGAGGCGGCGTTGCTCGACGAGCTGGTCCCAGCCGTGCTCGTCCGCCCAGCGGACCTGGCTCGAGAGCGTCGCCCCGCCCTCGACCACCGCGGCGGAGACCGTGTGCTGCCGGCCGTGGTTGGCGAGCAGGGTCGGGCCTTGGCCGCGGACGAACGTCCGACCTCCCCAGTAGGTGGTCCCGTTCACGTCGGCTACCGCCATCGACACCCCGTAGTGGTGCCGGTGGTCGGTCGGCGTGATCTGGGTCATCGCGACACCACCGAGCGAGTGCAGGGGATGTAGGTACGGGCGCGGGCTGTGCACCCCGGGCATGGACTCGCCGTCGGCGTACCTGGTGAGCGGCTGGTCGTCGGCCGTCAGGGTCCAGCCGTCGCTCGTGGCGGCCCAGGTCGCGCGCCCGCCCGGCGCGGCGGTCCGGGCACTACCCGCTCGGTCGGACGACGGCGTCGGGAGGCGCCGCGCCGGGGGGACGGGTCCGGTGCTGGACCGCACGACGAGACCCGGCATCACGAGCGGGTTCCTCGAGGGGATCTCCGCGCCCGACGTCGCGCCGCGGTTCGTGACGAGCTGGTGCAGGAGACCCCAGGCCCGCCTGCCGAGCTCTGCCTGGGGCACGGCCGCCGTCGTCAGGGAGGGGGTCGCGTAGTGCGCGAGCTCGATGTCGTCGAAGCCCGCGATCGAGATGTCCCCGGGGACGTCGACCCCCGTCTCGTTGAGCCGGGCGAGCAGCCCGAACGCGACGAGGTCGTTGAACGCCACCACCCCCGTCGCCCCGCTCGCGAGCACCTCGTCGGCGACCCGGTAGCCGTCGTCGACGGTGGACCCGCACGGCACCGTGGTGACCCGGAGGCTGCTGTGCCGCTCGCGGGCCTCCTCGAGCGCGCGGACGCGCAACGCATGGGAGGCGCTGGCCCGTGGCCCGGCGACGTAGGCGAGCTCGCGGTGACCCAGCGCGACGAGGTGGTCGACGACGCTGTGCACGCCCGCGCCGTAGTCGACGCGGACCGTCGGCACGTCGAGCCCCGCGACCTCGCGGTTGATGAGGACGGTCGGCTCGACCTGGGGCAGCAGCTCCCGCAGGACGGCCTCCGGGCTGCGCGGCGCGGCGAGGATCAGGGCGTCGCAGCGCAGCCGCGCCTCGAGGGCGATCTCGGCCTCGGCGTCGGCATGCTCCGCGGTCTCGGCGACCAGGAACCGGAAGCCGAACGGCTCGGACGCGGCGACCGCGCCGCGCAGGATCTGCTGGAACATCGGGTTCCCGAGGTCCGGGACCACCAGCGCGACGGTGTTCGTCCGGCCGAGGGAGAGGCCGCGCGCCATCGTGCTGGGGCGGTACTGCAGCTCGGCGGCGGCCGCGCGCACCCGCTCGGCCATGTTCGCATCGACCGTCGACTGCCCGTTCATGACGCGCGACACGGTGGCCCGGGACACCCCCGCGGCAGCGGCCACCTGGCCGATCGTCGCGCCGCTCTTCGCGAACCGCGCCATCATGCGTCCTTTCCTGCGACGGTGACCCGAACGGGGCCGAACAGCGCACCACCGCGCTCGTCGACCGGCGTGCCCGGCGGGGCGGCGGCGAAGAGCCCGACCTCCGCGCCGATCCAGTGCCCTTCCACCGCGGTCCACGCCCGCGCGAGGTCGTGCCACGTCTCCGTGTCGGGGGAGCGCCACGAGAAGATGGCCGCGCCGTCGGCCTCGACGGTGAGGCGCAGGTCGAGGGTGCCGTCCGGTGCCGAGGTCCGCGCGAACGACTCCTCGATGTTCCCTACGGCACCGTGTCGGAGGGTGAGGTCGATGCCGGTCGGCTTACGCACGAGGCCGGCCCAGGCGTACTCGCGGCCGAGGAGCACCAGCCCGCACCGGGTGCCCGGGGCGTCCCCCTGGAGGGTCACGCGTGTCGTCCACGTGCTCGGCTGACCCGGGAGCTGCTGGCAGAGCACCGCACCCTGCTCGCGGAGGTCGCTGCGGGCGGAGACCTGCGCCCGGAGGCGGAGCGTGCCGTCGCCGGGCACCTCGTACCAGTCGGGCCGCGGGTTCGCCTGCCAGTGCCAGCGGGTGGCCAGCACGGGAGCGGCGAAGTCGTCGCTGCGGACTGGCTCCTGCTGCCCGTCACCAGCCGCCGGGACGGGCAGGGGATGCTCGAGGACAGGCCGGCCGCGTCCGTCTCGCAGGGGCTCGCCGACCTGCGGCCACCCCTCCTCCCAGCGCATCGGCTGCAGGTGCACGACGCGCCCGAAGACGCCGCGGTCCTGGAAGTGCAGGAACCAGTCCGATCCGTCCGGCGCGTCGACCCATGCGCCCTGGTGCGGGCCGTTGACGGGCGTCGTGTCCTGCTCGAGCACCGTCCGGTGCTCGTACGGGCCCCACACGGAGCGGGACCGGAAGACGGTCTGCCACCCGGTCGCCACGCCGCCGGCCGGGGCGAAGATCCAGTACCAGCCGTCCCGCTTGTACAGCTTGGGGCCTTCGAGGGTGCGGAACCCGGGCAGCTCGTCGCCGTCGACGACGGTGCGCGGGCTCCCGACGACCTGCCGCAGCCCGGGGTCTACCTCGACGACGGTAAGCCGGTTCTTGATACCGGCGCGGCTGCCGGCCCAGCCGTGCACGAGGTAGGCCCGGCCGTCGTCGTCCCAGAGCGGGCACGGGTCGATCAGCCCGCGACCCGGGAGCAGGCACCAGGGTTCGGACCAGGGGCCGCGGGGATCGGCCGCGGTGAGCACGTAGATCCCGTGGTCGGGATCGGGGTACACGATGACGAAGACCCCGTCGTGGTGTCGCAGGCTCGGCGCCCAGACGCCCGAGCCGTGCCGGGGGAGCGCGTAGTGCTCGACGGGCGGGACGTGCGGCAGCGCGTTGGCGACGTGCTCCCAGCTCACCAGGTCGCGTGAGTGCAGGACCGGGAGCCCGGGGGCGCGGTTGAAGCTCGACGCGATCAGCCAGAAGTCGGCACCGACCCGGATCGCGTCCGGGTCGGGCCAGTCCGCGTCGAGGATCGGGTTGGAGTAGAGCGCCATCGCCTGCCTTTCGTCCGTCACGTCGTCGTGAAACGCAAGAGAAACCCGTTCTCGGATTGTCTCTCGGTTGAGGCCCGCTCACTGTAGCAACCGGTTTCCTGCGCAGGGTAGGCGCGGAGTGAAACAGAGGCGGGAGAGGCAATAAACACCCTTGCGGACCTCAAGGTTCGTCCGGTACGGTCCCGGAAACCGGTTGCTGGCGGTGAGGTCAGGATCGGATTCGGCTCGACGGCGAGCAGGAGGGCATACCAATGGTGGTAGTGACCAGGACCGTGGGGTCGCGGCGATGAGCGCGGCGACCACGGTGACCCCGAGACCGCCGGGGACGAGCGCGGTCGCGGAGCGGCCGCAGGCACGCCGTCCGCGGACCTCGCCGTTCTGGCGGCACCGGACGCTCTACCTGATGGCGCTGCCGGGCATCGCGTACTTCCTGGTGTTCAAGTACGCCCCCATGGGTGGGCTGGTCATCGCCTTCCAGGACTACATGCCGTTCCTCGGCATCGGAGGCAGCCCGTGGGTGGGCTTCGACCACTTCGTGCGGCTGTTCACGGAGGACACCTTCGTGATGCTGCTGCGCAACACGCTGGTGATCTCCCTCCTGCTGCTGGTCTTCGCCTTCCCGGTGCCGATAGTCCTGGCGCTGCTGCTCAACGAGCTGCGGGGCAAGTACTTCAAGCGCGGCGTGCAGTCGGTCATCTACCTGCCCCACTTCCTGTCGTGGGTGATCGTCGCCTCGATCTTCTACGTGCTGCTCTCCACCGACGGCGGCAGCATCAACAACCTCATCGTCGACGCCGGCGGCGAGCCCGTCCCGTTCCTCACCGATCCCGACTGGCTGCGGCCGCTGTACATCGGCCAGGAGATCTGGAAGGGCGCCGGCTGGGGCACAATCGTGTATCTCGCGGCGATGACCGCCGTGGACGTCCAGCTCTACGAGGCCGCGGAGCTCGACGGCGCGGGCCGCCTGCGGCAGTCCTGGCACATCACGCTGCCCGCGATCCGGCCGACGATCATCGTCATGTTCATCCTGGCCATCGGCGACTTCCTGGAGCTCGGATTCGAGCACATGTTCCTGGTGATGAACTCGCTGAACCGCGAGGTCGGCGAGATCTTCGACACCTACGTCTACACGGCGGGCATCCAGAACGGGCAGCTCAGCTACGCGGCCGCCGTCGGGCTCTTCAAGGGCCTGGTCGGCCTGCTGCTCGTGGTCATGGCGAACCGGCTGGCCAAGCGCTTCGGCGAAGAAGGCGTCTACTGATGCGGCCGGCCCGCGCCGTGAAGGGTGGTGCACCGTGTTCTCGTTCGAAGGCTTCGTACGGATCAACACGTTCCTGACCGGCGTGTACCGCGTCGCGTTCCTCAACCTGCTCTGGGTCGTGACGACGGCGGGTGGCCTCGTCGTGTTCGGCATCGGGCCGGCGTCGTACGCCCTGGCGAAGTACGTCGACCGGTGGCTGCGCGCCGGCGAGACCCCGCCGCCCGCCCGCGTGTTCTGGCGGTACGCCCGGGAGCAGGCCGGGCGCTCCATGCTGATCTCCTGGATCCTCCTGGCGGCCGGGGCCGTGATCGTCACCAACGTCTTCCTTGCGTCGAGCTGGTACGTCCAGATCCTCAACGTCGGCGCCCTCGGGGTGGTCGGGATCACCTGGTCCTACGTGTACCCGGTGCTGGCGGCGACGGACCTGGCCACGATCCCGCGCCAGCTCGGCGGGGCGCTCCTGATCGGGTTCGGCTCCCTGCACTGGACGATCCTCGGCGCCACCGTCGTCGGGGCGACCTGGTGGCTGACGTGGCAGCTCGCGCTGCCGCTGCTCGTCATGTTCGGGGTGGGGATCCCCGCGTACGCCGTCGGGCTCGTCACCCGTGCCGTGTTCCGCGGACTGACTGCAGGCTCCGAGGCGGAGGTGGCGCCGGTGGGACCGCAGGCCGCGGTGGCTCGATAGCTCTACGCGCCCGGCCGCGACGTGGCGGCCGGGCGACGACCTCACATCACCGAAGGGACAGCTCATGATCTCAAGAAGGAACGGAACAGCGGTGGCGTCGGCGACTGTGCTGGCACTCACGCTCGCCGCGTGCGGCGGCGGGTCGGGTGACGGGGACGGCGGCTCCGATGGGCCGGTGACGTGGATGGCGATGCTGCACACCCCGACGACGCCGGAGAAGGACGGCGTCATCGAGACGGCGCTCGAGGAGTACACGGGCACCGAGTTCGAGGTGCAGTGGGTGCCCGACGCCTCGAAGGAGGAGAAGATGAACGCGGCGCTCGCCTCGGGCGAGCTCGCCGACATCGTCTCGCTCACGCAGGGGGACAGCACCACGGTGCGGACGGCGCTCACCTCCGGCATGTTCTGGGACGTCGAGGACTATCTCGCTGACTTCCCGAACCTGTCGCAGATCGACCCGGTGACGCTCGAGAACGCCCGGATCGACGGCGAGCTGTACGGCGTGCCGTTCCAGAAGATCAAGGCCCGCTACGGCGTCGTCGTCCGGCAGGACTGGCTGGACAACCTCGGCCTCGAGGTGCCGCACACGATCGAGGACCTCGCGCAGGTCGCCGATGCGTTCGCCCACGACGACCCGGACGGCAACGGCAAGGACGACACCACGGGGTTCTACGACCGCGAGGAGAGCTTCAAGGTCGGCTTTCGTTCCCTGTCGGGGTACTTCGGCGCGGGCAGCCAGTTCGAGGTGACCGACGACGGCCAGGTGGTGCCGGCCTTCACCACCGACGCCTTCAAGGAAGCCATGGAGTGGTACCGCGGCGTGTACGAGGACGGCGGAGTGAACCAGGAGTTCGTCACCGTCCAGAAGCAGAACCAGCAGGACGGCATCGCGCAGGGCAAGGGCGGGATCGTCGTCACCGGCCTGTTCGAGGCGAAGAACTACATGGCCCTCGCCGAGAGCGCCGACCCCGAGACGCCGATGAAGTGGGCGCTGGTCAACGACATCACGTACCAGGACGTGCCGCGCCGCATCCTCACGGACACGGGCGGCGGCATGGGCGGCTGGCTCGCGATCCCCAAGTCCGAGGTGAAGACGGAGGACGAGCTGCTGAAGGTGCTCGGCTTCATCGACAAGCTCATGGACGAGGAGGCGTTCGACCTCATGACCAACGGGGTCGAGGGTGAGCACTACGAGCTCGACGCCGACGGCGTGGTGACGGTCACCGACCAGACCGCGTGGGAGCAGGAGGTCCAGCCGTACAGCTCCTCGCGTCCGTCCGAGACGGTCACCACGTACAAGAGCACGTCCCCGTACGTGGACGAGGGCAACGAGCTCATGGCGGAGAACGAGGAGTACGTCATCACCAACCCGGCCCAGTCGCTCACGTCCGAGACGTACGACAGCCGGTGGTCGACCATCGAGCAGCAGGTCAACGACGCGTACAACCAGTACATCACCGGGGCCACCGAGATGTCCGACTACGAGGCGACGATCGAGAGCCTGCGCGGGCAGGGCCTCGACCAGATCTCCGAGGAGTTCACCGCCGCGTACGCCGAGGTGAACGGCTGATGACGGTGCACGCCGGCCCTGGCACCCCGAAGACCGCCGACCCGCTGGAGACGGCCGCGCTCCAGGCCGAGATCGACGCGGCCGCGCGGGCCGGCGGCGGCCGGGTGGTCGTCCGGGCCGGCGTGCACCGCACCGGCGGGCTGCGCCTGCGCAGCCACGTCGAGCTGCACCTCGAGGCCGGGGCCAGGCTGGAGTTCGTCCCCGACCCGGACCTGTACCCGCCGGTCGAGGCGCGCTGGGAGGGCGCGCCCACCGTTGTGCACTCGCCGTGCGTGTACGCGCACGGGGAGACCGACGTCGCGATCACCGGGCTCGGCACGATCGACGGCCAGGGGCAGCGCTGGTGGGACGCGTTCCGCCACGACCGGGAGTCCCTGGCCTACCCACGACCGACCCTGATCGGGCTGCACGAGTGCGAGCGGGTGACGATCCGCGACGTCTCGCTGCGCGACTCACCGTCCTGGACGGTGCACCCGCTGCTCTGCCAGGACGTCAGCGTCACGGGTGTGCGGATCACCAACCCGCCGGACTCGCCGAACACCGACGGCATCAACCCGGAGTCGTGCCGGAACGTCCGGATCAGCGACTGCCACATCGACGTCGGCGACGACTGCATCACCATCAAGGCGGGTACCGAGCGCTCGCCGGAGCGTGTCCCGTGCGAGAACGTCACGATCACGGGCTGCACGATGGTGCACGGGCACGGTGGCGTGGTCATCGGCAGCGAGATGAGCGGCGGGGTGCGCAACGTCGTCATCACGGGCTGCGTCTTCCAGGGCACCGACCGCGGCATCCGCATCAAGTCCCGCCGGGGCCGGGGCGGCGTCGTCGAGGACATCCGGGTGACGAACCTCGTGATGAGCGACGTGATGTGCCCGATCGTCATCAATCCGTACTACTTCTGCGGCCCGGACGGGAAGGCGCCGCACGTCTCCGACCGGCGCCCGTACCCGGTCGACGATTCCACGCCGGTCTTTCGCCGCATCCACCTTGCGCACATCACGGCCCGCGGGGTGCACGCCGCCGCCGGGCACCTCTACGGGCTGCCCGAGCAGCCCCTGGCGGAGCTCACCCTCGACGACGTGACGGTCTCCTTCGCCGACGACGCCATCCCGGGACGGCCGGCCATGGCGGACGGGGTGGACCTCATGGCGCGGCAGGGGTTCTACCTCGGCTACGTCGCGGACTCCGACATCACCCGGGTCCGGGTCGACGGGTGCGACGGCCCGGCGTTCCACGTCGACAACAGCCCGACGCTGCGCCGGGAGGAGGTGACCGTCGATGGTGTCCGCGGCCGCGACTGACCGGATCCCCGCCGCGCCCGTCCCGGGGGTGCCGCTCGTGCGGCGTACCGCCGAGGTCTGGGTGGCCGGGACCGGCATGGTCCTGTCCACCCTGTTCCTCGGATCGTTCGCGCTCGTGATGAACCGGCTCGACGAGGACGGGTTCTCCACCACCCTGTACCCCGAGATGCAGCGGATCGGCCTGGACCTGACGGCAGGCGCCGCCGCGGGCGATCCGTACGAGGCCGCCCGCACGCTGGCCGCCTGGTTCGGCCTCACCCTCATGGCGGTGCTGCTCCTCGGGATCACCGGGATCTTCGTTGCCCGGCGTCGGCCCGGGCGCAGCACGGCGGGTGCGTTCTTTGCCGTCACCGGCCTGGTCTGCCTGGTGGGCAGCCAGCTGGTTCTCTACCCGGTCGCCTTCCTGTTCTTCGTCAGCGCGGGGATGTTCGCGCTGCGCCGGCCGGATCTGCCGCCTGACGTTGGGAGCACGAGATGAGCACGACCGACGACGCCGCGCCCCGGGTGCGCCTGGACCGGCCGGCGAACCGCACGAGCGGCTTCCGGCGACCCACGACGGCGATGCGGGTCTTCCGGGTCGTCAACGTCGTTGTCCTCGGCGGGTTCGCGCTGATCTGCGTGCTGCCCTTCCTCAACGTGCTGGGCAGCTCGTTCGCGACGCCGGGCGAGCTGGCGACGCGCTCGTTCGTCGTCATCCCGGAGACGTTCACGCTCGACGCGTACCGCTACATCCTGTCGACGTCGACGATCTTCCGGGCGCTCGGTGTCTCCGTGTTCGTCACGGTCGTGGGGACCTTCGTGAGCCTGCTGCTCACCTCGTTCATGGCGTACGCGCTGTCGAAGCGCTACCTGCGCGGGCGCCGGGTGATCAACTTCCTCGTCGTCTTCACGATGCTGTTCAGCGGCGGCATGATCCCGACGTTCATCGTGGTCCAGAACCTGGGCCTCATCGACTCGCTGTGGGCGCTGATCCTGCCCGTCGCGATCAACGCGTTCAACTTCGTGATCATGCGCAGCTTCTTCCAGGCGATCCCCGACAGCCTCGAGGAGGCGGCCCGCATCGACGGCTGCTCCGACCTCGGCGTGTTCCTACGGATCGTGCTGCCGCTGTCGATCGCCTCGATCGCGACCATCGGCCTGTTCTACGCCGTCGGCTACTGGAACACCTACCAGAACGCGATCCTGTACATCAACGACGCCGAGAAGTGGCCGATCCAGGTGCTGCTGCGCCAGATCGTCATCGTCGCGAGCGGGATGAACGCGGACGCGTCCGTGGTGGACGTCGTGCCCCCGGCGCAGTCGGTGAAGATGGCGGTGATCGTCGTGGCGACGCTGCCGATGCTGATCGTCTACCCGTTCATCCAGCGGTACTTCGTGAAGGGGGCGCTCATCGGGTCGGTCAAGGGCTGACACGGTGCTGACGTCGATTCACTAGGTTCGGCAGAGCCATAACCACGAGGGTTATGGCTCTGCCGGAGCCTGTTGAACGCGACTCAGTTCGGAGGTGCCTTCAGGCGTCAGCCCGGTAGGTCGCGTGGAAGTTCCAGCCGTGGTCGGCGGTTTCGCCGAACACCTGGGACTGCACGGTCAGGGTGCCGTCCTGTGCCCAGGCGAGGCGGGTGCGCCAGGTCGTCAGGTTGTCGCCGAGCAGTGAGCAGCGCACGTCCAAGGTGTCGGGGCTGGTCCAACCGGCGGTGACGACGGCCGGTTGGTCGTCGACGACGGTCCGGACCGGGCGGTCGAACCGCAGCTCGACGTCCCAGCCGGTTGCGGTCCGGCCGTCGGCACCGACCAGGCCGTCGGCGCTGGTCAGCCGGCCGCCGCCGTCGTCCAGCGAGAGCACGAGCTCGGCGGGGCCCGGGCCGTCGACGACGTTCGCGTACCGCTCGGCGACGGGCCGTGCGTGTGCGGCGACGTGACGAGGTGCGGGCCAGGGCAGCTCGACGGCGGTGTCGTGCGCACCGCTCAGGGCGCGGTCGGCGTCGAGCTCTTCGACCAGCGGATCGATCAGCAGGTCGAGCACGTCGTCGATGAACCGGTCGCCGCTCGGGCAGGCCTGGAAGTCCGCGGTGACCACCACCGCGAGCCCGCGTTCAGGGCTGCCGTAGACGAGCTGGCCGCCGAGCCCGAACATCAGCCACCATCCCGGACGCGGGAGCCAGAGCTGGTAGCCGTAGCCGCCGCGCAGCGCGGCGGCGGAGTTCTGCAGGGCGGTGTCCGCCTGCGGGGCCGTGGCGGCGCGGAGGTAGTCGGCGGGTAGGAGTCGGACGCCGTCGCGCACGCCGCCGTCGAGCAGGAGGCGCGCCAGGCGCAGCAGGTCGCGCGGGGTGCAGATCAGCCCCGAGCCGCCGTGGGCGATGCCCTCCGGCCCGGTGAGGAACCGCAGGTCGGGGCTGATGCCCACTGGGTCGAACAGGCGCGGCCGCAGGTAGTCCGGGAGAGACGTGGCGGAGAGCCGTTCGACGAGCGCGGCAAGCGTGTACGAGGCGCTGGTGTCGTAGGTGAAGACCGTGCCGGGCGGGTGCGTCGGCGGCACCCGGAAGTAGGACTCCAGCCAGCCGTCGTCCGTGCGCTTGTACGTGGTGGACCGGTGCGGGCCGCGCATGGCGAGCATGTGCCGGATCGTCGTCGCCGCGAGCCACGGATGCACCGGGCCCATCTCGGGGAAGTGCTTCGTGATGGGGTCGTCGAGGCTCAGCAGACCCTCGTCCGCCAGCAGCCCGATGGCCAGGCCCGTGACCGTCTTGGACACCGAGTACATCCGTTGGGGCGTGTCCAGGCCCGTCCGTTCGCTGACGGCGTGCGCCACAGTCTCGCCGCGGACGCTCACCTGGACGGTGTGCAGGGCGATGTCGAGCGCGGCCGACCGCCGGGCGAGCGCGCCGATCAGGCCTTCCACGGACGTGCTGTCGAGATGGGCGGGCACAGGCTCAGGCCAGGTCGCGCACGGCGGCGTACTGCTCGCGGATCACCGGCTTCGGATCGGCGTCGAGCGTCGTGGCGATCGTGGTGGACCACGCCGGAGCCACGGCATTCGGGTCGCCCGCGGCCGCCAGCACCCACGCGGCCTGGCGCGCGGCGCCGTCGGCCACGTACTCGCCGGGCTCGGGGATACCGATCGGCAGCCCGAAGACCTGCGGGGCGATCTGCTGCACGGCCGGCGACTGCGCCGCTCCGCCGATCAGCATCACGCGCTCCACCGAGACGCCCTGCGCGCGCAGCGCGTCGAGGCCGTCCGCGAGCCCGCACAGCATGCCCTCGATGTAGGCGCGGGCCAGGTGGGGGCGGGTCGACGTCGCCAGGCGGATGCCGTGCAGGGTGCCGGTGGCGTCGGGCCGGTTGGGCGTGCGCTCGCCCTCCAGGTACGGCACGAGCACGAGGCCGTCGGAGCCGGGCGGGGCCTGCAGCGCCAGCTCGGCCAGCTCGTCGAAGTCGACGTCCAGCACCTCGCGTGCGGCATCCACGACGCGCGCCGCATTGAGCGTGACGGCGAGCATGAGCGCGTTGCCGGTCGCGTCGGCGAAGCCGTTGATGGCGCCGGAACCGTCGGCGGTGCGCTTGGGGGCGACGGCGGAGACGACGCCCGACGTGCCGATCGAGATGGCGATGTCGCCCGGCGTCATGCCGAGCCCGAGGGACGCGCCGGCGTTGTCGCCCGCGCCGGGCCCGATCAGGGCGCCGCCGTCGACGTCGGAGCCCGCGACGGACGGGTGCGCCACGGCGCCGGCCTCGGCCGCGCCGACCACGCGCGGCAGCACCACGTCGGTGCGGCCCAGCGCACGTTCCAGCAGGTCGGCGCGGTACTCGCCGACGGCGGCGTCGTAGTACCCGGTGCCCGAGGCGTCCGAGCGGTCCGTGAACAGCTTGTCGAGCTGCGGGCCCAGGGGCGCCGTCGGGTCGCCCGCGGGACCGTAGCCCGCGATGCGCCAGGACAGCCAGTCGTGGGGGAGCGCGACGGCGGCGACGCGCGCCGCGTTCTCCGGCTCGTTGTCGTGCAGCCAGCGCAGCTTGGTGACGGTGAGGGAGGCGACGAGCACCGAGCCGACGGCGTCGGCCCAGGCCTGGGCGCCCGCCGCGCGGTCGCCGTCGCCCAGCTCGGTGATCAGGGCCTCGGCCGACGGCGCGGAGCGGTTGTCGTTCCACAGCAGCGCCGGCCGGACGACGTTGCCGTCGGCGTCGAGCGTGACCATGCCGTGCTGCTGACCGCCCACGGACAGGGCCGCGACGTCGGCCAGGCCGCCCGCAGCGGCGGCCGCCTCCTGGAAGGCGTCCCACCAGTGCCGCGGGTCCACCTCCGTGCCGTCCGGGTGCTTGGCGGAACCGGTCCGGACCAGCGCTCCGGTCTCGGCGTCGCGCACGACGATCTTGCAGGACTGCGTGGACGTGTCCACACCGGCGACGAGGGGCATCGGTGCTCCAGGGGGTGGTTCGTGAGGGGGAAGGCGACTGACACGCTACCGCGTCGGTCTCTTGGCCGAGCGCTCCTCTTCGAGGCCCGGGTTTCTTCGCTCTGAGGTGGCCCAAAGCGAAGAAACCCGGGCCTCGAAGAGGGCGCAGGACGTGACCTGGTAGGTCAGCCGATCAGGTGGTTCAGGGCCAGCTGGTGGAGGCGGACCAGGCCGTAGTCCCGCTCGGCGAGGGCGTCGACGTCGGGGTCGGCCTCGGCGAGGAAGGAGTCGAACGACTCTCCCTCGGCCAGCGTCGACTGGCCCAGCTCGAAGATCCCGGCGTGCTCGAAGGCGGCCTGGACCTCGGGGTCCTCGCGGTACTGCTTCGCCTTGGCGGCGAGCAGGTCGTACGTCTTCATGTTGGCCGCGGCCGACTCCCACACGCCGTCGAGGTACTCGGTGCGCGAGGGCTTGTAGTCGAAGTGGCGCGGGCCCTCGTAGCGGGGGCCGCCGTTCGGGAAGCCGTTCTCGAGCAGGTCCACCGTGAAGAACGCGGAGAGCAGGTCACCGTGGCCGAACACGAGGTCCTGGTCGTACTTGGGGCCGTGCTGACCGTTGAGGTCGATGTGGAACAGCTTGCCCACGTGCAGCGCCAGGGCGATGCCGTGCGTGTAGTTCAGGCCGGCCATCTGCTCGTGGCCCACCTCGGGGTTGAGGCCCACGATGTCGGCGTTGTCGAGCGAGTCGATCAGCGCGATGGCGTGACCGATCGTCGGCAGGAAGATGTCGCCGCGCGGCTCGTTGGGCTTGGGCTCCAGGGCGATCTTGAGCCCGTAGCCCTTCTCCTTGATGTACGAGGCGACGGTGTCGATGCCCTCGGCGTAGCGCGCGTGCGCGGCGTTGAGGTCCTTCGAGTTGTCGTACTCGGTGCCCTCGCGGCCACCCCACATGACGAACGTGGACGCGCCCATGTCGGCGGCCAGGTCGACGTTGCGCAGCACCTTGCGCAGGCCGAAGCGGCGCACGTCGCGGTTGTTGGACGTGAACGCGCCGTCCTTGAAGACGGGGTGCGTGAACGTGTTGGTGGTGACCATCTCGCAGACCAGGCCGGTCTCGGCGGAGGCCTTCTTGACGGAGTCGATGTGCTTCTGGCGCTCGGCGTCGTCCGAGCCGAAGGGGTAGACGTCGTTGTCGTGGAACGTGAAGCCCCAGGCACCGAGATCGGCGAGCTTGCGGACCGACTCGGCCGGGTCCAGCTCGGGGCGGGTCGCCGTACCGAAGGGGTCGGCGGCGGGCCAGCCGACGGTCCACAGGCCGAACGAGTACTTGATGTCGCTCACGGGGTCTCCTCATCGAGGGCGGCCCCGCCATGCGGCGCCGCATTTGTTGTACGGATGAACTATTACGCGGGCCTCGGCTAGAGTCAAGGCGTGACCACCGCCGGGACCGCACGCGAGACCACCACGCGGACGGGCCCCGCCGCGGCCCGTCAGCACACCCTGCGCGAGCGCAACCTGGAGCTGATCGCCCGCGCGGTGTTCGAGGTGCCGGAACCACTCTCCCGCGCCGGTCTGGCCGCCGCGACAGGCCTGGCCCGGGCGACGGTGTCGACGCTGGTGGACCAGCTGGTCGCCGCCCGGCTCGTGCGCGAGCTGCCCGCCGTGAACGGCGGGCGAGCGGGCCGGCCCGCCGTCCCGCTGGTCCCCGCGCCGCGATCCGTCGTGGGCCTCGGGCTCGAGGTGAACGTCGACTACCTGGGCGCCCGCGTGCTCGACCTCACCGGCGACGTCGTGGCGGAACGCGTGGTCCCCGGCGCCTTCCACGACAGCGACCCGACGGCGGTGCTCCGCCGGCTCGGCGACCTCGCACGCGAGATGTCCGACGGCGTCGCGGCGGCCGGCATGACTGTCGCCGGCGCGCGGCTGGCCCTGCCCGGCCTGGTCGACCCGCGCACCGGGCTCCTCGAGGTGGCGCCCAACCTCGGCTGGTCGTCGCTGGAGCCGGTCCCGCTGCTGGGGCTCGGCGAGACCGAGGTACGCATCGCCAACGAGGCCAAGCTCGCGGCGCTCGCGGAGCTCGCCGGCGGCTCCGACGTCGCCGCACCGGACTCCTTCATCTTCGTGTCGGGCGACGTCGGCATCGGCGCGGCGATAGTCGTCGACCGTGAGCTCTTCCTGGGGGAGCGGGGGTGGAACGGCGAGATCGGGCACGTGGTGGTCGACCCGGCCGGGCCGCGCTGCTCGTGCGGCGCGTTCGGCTGCCTGGAGCAGTACGCGGGCAAGGTGGCGATGATGCGCGCGGCGGGCCTGCCGCCGGACGCCCCGCTGGCTTCGCTCGTCACCCAGCTGGCCGACGGCGACGCCGCTCTGCGGGCCGGCGACCGGGCCGCACCGACAGCCGGCGACCGGGCCGCACTGCCCGCCGGCCGCGCCCTCGGCTCGGCCCTCGCGGACTTCGTGAACCTGTTCGACGTCGCCACCATCGTGCTGGGCGGCGCGTACACGGAGCTGCTGCCGTGGCTCCGGGCCGACGTCGAGGCCGTGCTCGCCGACCGCGTGCTCGCGGCGCCGTTCGTCGACCTGGAGGTCAGGGCGGCTCAGGCCGGTCCGCACGCGGCGCTCACGGGCGGGGCGCGCCAGGTGCTGCAGGCCGTGCTCGCGGACCCGGCGGCCTGGGTCTGACCGCAGACCGGCTCTGCAGGGTCGCACAGGGAGCCGGGAAGTCGCGGCGCCGGGAGGCCGCGAGCCGTCAGGTACGTGCCCGCGGGATCCGGCGGCGGAACGGGCGGACCTTCCGGAGTCGGCCGAACCACTCCTGGATGGCCTCCCGCGCCGCGATGGTCGCGATGACCGTGGCGATCCCGAGCGCGACGACGGTCGCGACGACCGCGATGCGGGTAGCCACGGGGGCGTCCGGGGCGACGTAGGCCATGATGTCCACCGTGAAGCTGCCGGCGACGGCGACGGTCAGCATCGCCGCTACCCGGTTGAGGCGGCTATCCAGTCGCTGCGTCTTCAGGGTCGACTCCGAACGCAGCGAGCTGTTCACATGGGTCAGCAGCTCCGTGGCGCTCTGCTGCGCCTGGGGAAGCCCCATGGTCGTGAGCGCTGCGATATAGGTCGCCCGGTGGCTCTGCGCGGAGTCCATGCGGTACGCGTCGAGCATGTAGAACTCCGCCCACACGTGATCGAGGAACCGGCGAAAGTCGTGATCCTCCATGTGGCCGGTATGCGCTCGGGCCAGTTGGGTGAGGATCCGACGGCTGCCGATCATGGCGCTGAAGAGCACCGCGATCTGTGCCACGGTGATATCGGCAGGCTCGAGAACGGTCAGGACGTCGTCGAAGCGGGCATCCGGGTCGAGGTCCCACGCGTAGGTGTAGGACATGAGGATGCTGCAGTGCGGGCCCAGCGGCATCGGCTGCACCCGAGGATCTCTGTTCCACGGCGGGTCGATCGTGACGAAGTGCGCGTTGTACCGGACCACGCGCAGATCGATGGACGACGGCGGGCCGGTGCCGATCCCGTCCGTGTGGACCACCGTGGAGCTGCCGAGCAGCCCGATCGAGGCAGCGGTGTCGAGGACCGCGTCGATCACGTGGGCGTCCGCGGCCCGGAGCGCGGTGTTGACGTCGGAGTCGAAGGTGTCGAGGGTCGCGGTGTCAAGCGCGCGCAGGTCCTTCTCGTGGGTCATCGCGTAGGTCAGCAGGACCGTTCCCGCGCGTAGGACCCGGGCTCGGCAGCGGTGGATCGTCATACCCGGGATCTGGACCTCGCGCTGCACCAGCGCCGTGAGGTCCAGCACGACGATCCGCTCGGGGTTGTAGGTCTGGCTCTCCAGCCGCGCCTCGGAGAGGCCGATGTGCTGCCCCAGCACTTCCATACCGTCCGGGATCAGCTCCAGGCTTCCGAAGTGCAGCGGATAGGCGCGGGTCTGCACATGAAGGACGTCCCTCATCGGTCGGCCACCGCCACGTGCTCGGGGACGAGCTCGTTCGTCTCCTCGATCTCGACGGAGCCGAGATAGCGCCGCTGCAGGTCGTCGACGGTGGAGAAAGTGATCGAGTCGCCGAGGAGCTTGGTGAGGTCTGCCCGGCTCAGGTAGGCGGCGTCATCGGGAATCCCCCTCTCCCGAAACCAGACGCGCTGGCGTTCGAGGACCGGGTTGTCGGCTTCCCAGTACGTGACGATGGTCCGCTTGAGCTGGGGGATATCGTCGCCGAGCGCGACGGTGGCGCGGCAGTCGTCGAGCGGGAGATAGAAGACGAAGCCTTCGGCGAGGTAGATCACCGGGCGGCCCGCGGCGATCTCCTTGGTCGTGCAGGCGACACTGCCACGCTGCTCGGGATCGGTGAGGTCGGCAGCGACGTAGCTCACGCTCCGTTCCGGCAGCACCCCTCGACGGGTGAGCGCGGAAGCGCGCGAGGCCTTGGCCGCGATCATGTCGGGCAGGTCGACCTCGACGACGTCCGTGAAGGGGAAGAGCCACGGGTACGACGCGAACCCGGCGCCGCAGGTGAGAAGTACGGCGTCGGGGTGGGCCGCGAGCGTCTCGGCGAGCGCATCGAGCACTGCTCGACAGCGGAGCGAGACCACCAGGTCGTCGTGCTCGTAGACGGTGCTCGCGAACCCCGCCCACAGCTCGTGGACCGCCGCGCGTTCCCGCTCAGGGATCCAGGACTCCGCATAGGGGTCCCGGGACAGCTCTGGCTTTCGCGCCCGGGACTCGTTGACCAGGTATGCAGTCGTCTCAACGCCGTCGGCCATGGGCCCAATGCAATCCTTTTCGAACTGCTTTGTCCATCGATCACCAGGCGACGGGACCGGCCCCGTCGACGAACGTCCCGCTTGCGCCGTCCGCCCCGAGCAGAGCCAGGTCAGCCACGATCGGGGCCGCCTCCTCGGCCGGCGTGGGTGCGGCGGCGCGGTTGTCGGGCCCGCCCAGGTCGGTCTGGACCCAGCCCGGGCAGACCGAGTTCACCAGGATCGACGTGTCCGCGAGCGACTTGGACAGCGCGATCGTCAGCGCGTTGAGCGCTGCCTTCGAACCCTGGTAGGCCGGCAGGACCAGGCCGAAGTACGGCGATCGAGGGTCAAGCTGGTCGGTCAGCGAGCCCATCGTGGTCGACACGTTCACGATGCGGCCAGCACCAGACCGTCGCAACAGCGGCAGCATCGCCTGTGTCACTGACACCACGCCGAACAGATTGGTATCGAACGTCATGCGGAACATGGCGAGATCCAACGGACGGTCCAGGTCGGGCGTGGTGGCCTCCGGCAGGATGCCGGCATTGTTGACCAGGATGTCGAGGCGGCCGTACTCGCGCTCGATCTGTTCCGCAGCGGCCACGGCGCTGGCGTCGACTGTCACGTCGAGTGTCAAGGGCCACGCTTTCAGTCCCACATCGCGGAGGGACGCCGAGGCATCCTCCGTCCGAGTGGCGTCACGGCCGCCGATCAGCACCGTTGCGCCCGCCTCCCCGAGGCGCCGCGCCACGGCGAGGCCGAGCCCCTTGTTGCCCCCGGTGACCAGTGCGATTCGTGCGTTGTCGGCATACGAAGTTGTCATGGCCTCAGCCTCGACGTTCGGGCGCCGTGATGCTGGCGGGAATCCGACGCTGCATTCATGCCTGCAGTCACGGGTTCGGCGCTATGTCGGTCCTGACCGCAGCGCGCTTGCCGTGCGGTGTGTAGCCACCTGCGAGAGGCCAGGTCAGGCGGCTGCCCCGACGCTGCCGAGCGTGCCGACGAGCGAGGCGAGCTCCGGCACCTGCTCCGCTTCCTGCAGCGCATCCTGCAGGGCCCGGTCGTGCGTGGGGCGCGCCGCGCGGAGCAGCTTCTCGCCGGCCTTCGTGAGCTCGGTGTAGATGCCGCGCCGGTCGTCCTGGCACAGGACCCGCGTCAGCAGCGCGCGGTCCTCCAAGCGGTTGACCAGGCGCGTCGTGGCGCTCGGCGAGAGCGCGGTCGCGCGGCCGAGCTGCTGCATGCGCATGTGCCACCCGTCCTGCCGGGACAGGGCGTCCAGCACCGTGTACTCCACCACGGACAGGCCGTGCTCGGCCTGCAGCGCGCGCTCGAGCGCGGTGTCGATCAAACCGTGCAGCGCGGCGAGCGTTCGCCAGCCCTGGGCGCGGATCTCGACGGCGTCGTCGGCGATTCCCATGGCCCCTCCTTGTCGGGCGTGATTCCGGTCTCCAACTATAGCGCTTGTGCAACTAGTGCGCGCGTGCAACTATCTATGAGGCGTCTGCAAATAAGCGCGTACGCCAGGATGCCGCGCACGCACACGACGCGCCGCTCGAAGAACAGCAAGGAGCCCTCATGTCATCCCTCGTCCCCGCCGTCACGATCCCCACCGTTACGCTCCCGAACGCCGCCCGCCCCGGTGCGGCCATGCCGCAGGTCGGGTTCGGCGTCTTCCAGGTGCCCGACGCCGAGACGACCCGCGCCGTCGGCCACGCGCTCGAAGCCGGCTACCGGAGCATCGACACCGCCGCGATCTACGGCAACGAGGCCGGCGTGGGCCGGGCCCTCGCCGAGTCGGGCCTGTCGCGGGACGACCTGTTCGTCACCAGCAAGCTCTGGATCGACTCGCTGGCCCGGGACCAGGTACGGCCCGCCCTCGAGCGCAGCCTGGAGCTGCTCGGCCTCGACCGGCTCGACCTGTACCTGATCCACTGGCCCGCGCCCGCCCTGGCTCGGTACGAGGCGGCTTGGGAAGGGCTCGTCGCGGCCCGCGAGGCCGGCCTCGTGCGCGAGATCGGCGTCTCGAACTTCCAGCCCGCGCACCTCGACGCGATCGTCGCGGCGACGGGTGTGCGGCCCGTCGTCAACCAGGTGGAGCTGCACCCCGGCCTCCAGCAGCGTGCGCTGCGCGCCCACCACGCGAGCCTGGGCATCGTCACCGAGGCGTGGAGCCCGCTCGCGCAGGGCGCGATGCTCGGCGAGGCACCCGTGACCGACGCCCCCCAGGCGCACGGCGTCTCGCCCGCCCAGGTGGTCCTGCGCTGGCACCTGCAGCACGGGAACGTCGTGATCCCCAAGTCGGTGACGCCGTCGCGCATCGCGTCGAACCTGGAGCTGTTCGGCTTCGAGCTCACCGCGGCGGAGGTCGCCGCGATCGACGCCCTCGACCGCGACGGCCGCACCGGTCCGCACCCCGACACCTTCAACGGCTGACGCGCCGTCTCTCTGGCCTGCCCGGCCCCGCTCTGTCGCCCTGCCCCGCCCTACCCCCAAGGAGCTTTGTCATGCCTGTCGCCCTGTGGGCCCTCGCCATCGGGGGCTTCGGGATCGGCCTCACCGAGTTCGTCATCATGGGCCTGCTGCCCGAGGTGGCCACGGACTTCGGCGTCTCCGAGACCGTCGCCGGATACCTCATCTCCGGCTATGCGCTTTCCGTAGCGGTGGGCGCGGTGGGGCTCACCGCCGCGCTCACGCGGGTGGACCGCAAGAAGGCCCTGCTCGGGCTGATGGTCCTGTTCATCGCGGGGAACCTGCTGTCCGCCGTCGCCCCGACCTACGAGCTGATGATGCTCGGCCGGGTCGTCGCCGCGCTGTGCCACGGCGCCTTCTTCGGCATCGGGGCAGTGGTCGCGGCCGACCTGGTGGCCTCGGAACGCCGGGCGGCCGCCATCTCGATGATGTTTGCCGGCCTGACCGTCGCCAACGTGCTGGGCGTGCCGTTCGGCACCCTGCTGGGCCAGGCGGCGGGCTGGCGCTCCACGTTCTGGGCCATCACCGGTATCGGCGTGCTCGCGTTCGTGGGCATCGCGCTCCTGGTCCCGGCCCGGGTCGGCGTGCCAGACGCCGTCGCGGGCCCCAGCGGGGAGACCGGGTCCGGGCTCCGGGGCGAGCTGGCCGCGTTCCGGGCGCCGCAGGTCTGGCTGTCGATAGCGGTGACGGTCCTCGGCTACGGCGGCATGTTCGGCGCGTTCACCTACATCGCTTTCACGCTCACCGAGGTGAGCGGGTTCGCGAGCTCGACGGTGCCGTGGCTGCTGGTGCTGTTCGGCGCGGGCCTCTTCGTCGGGAACCTGGCCGGCGGCAAGGCCGCGGACCGGAACCTCGGGACCACCCTGCTCACCCTGCTGGTCCTGCTCACGGTCGTCCTGGAGGTCTTCGCGTTGACCGCCACGAGCCAGGTGGCGACGATGATCAGCCTGGTCCTCATGGGCGCCGTCGGCTTTGCGACTGTGCCTGGCCTGCAGATGCGGGTCATGCGGCACGCGTCAGCGGCTCCGACCCTCGCCTCCGGGGCGAACATCGCGGCGTTCAACATCGGCAACGCGTTCGGCGCCTGGGTGGGCGGCCTGACCCTGGCCGCCGGCCTCGGGTACACGTCGCCCCTGTGGGCGGGCGCCGTCGTGACCCTGGCCGGGGTGGCCGTCATGGCCGTGGCCATGGTGGCGAGGGGAGGGGAGCGCGCCCGGACCGAGCAGCGGGTAGCGGTGCTCGCCGAGCAAGCGAGGTAGAAGGTGCGCCTGGGCAGACTCGAACTGCCGACACCCGCTTTAGGAGAGCGGTGCTCTATCCACTGAGCTACAGGCGCTCACCCCTCTCCTGGCGGGAGGGGCGCGTCCGGCGTCGGGCAGTGCCCGGACCGGCGCACACAGCCTAGCGTCCGCCCGGCCCCGCGCGCGAAGCGCCGGGGTCGGACATAGGTGTCGATTGCGCAACATAGGTGACAAACCTTGACGCAATCGGCCTCGGGGCAGAACGATGCTCACCAAACCCGGTGCGAAGACGCGCCGGGGTCCGCACGACGGCCGTGCGGGTGGACGAGAGGATCGATGATGTTCCTTCGACAGACCAAGTCCCGGGGCGCGTCGGCCCTGGCGACAGCCGCGGTGGTGGGCTTGCTGCTCGCAGGCTGCTCCGGCGGTGGTGGTGGGAGCGTACCCACGCCGTCCAACCCGTATGCGTCCGCCGAAGGCATGGACTCGGCGAACGAGCTCGTTGGCGAGTACCCCCGCGAGGAGACGCTCTTCACGAGCGGCACCCAGTGGGGTCCGCCGTCGAGCTGGAACCCGATCCCGAGCTCCGGGCACGCCACGGGCGCACGCGGCCTGCTCTACGAGCCGCTGTTCCAGTTCGACCCCATCACGCTCGAGCTGACGCCCTGGCTCGCCGAGGGCGGCGAGTGGACCGGCGACAAGACCTACGAGCTCACCCTCCGCGAGGGCCTCACCTGGCAGGACGGCGAGGCGCTCGACGCCGACGACGTCGTCTTCACCACGGAGCTCGGCAAGGTCGACGCCGTGCCGTACAGCAACCTGTGGACCTGGTTGGACAAGGTCGAGGCCACCAGCGAGACGACCGTCAAGTTCACGTTCTCCGACCCCCGGTTCCAGGAGTGGGACAACTGGCTCTACAGCACCATGGTGGTCCCCGAGCACATCATGTCGAAGTGGTCGGACGACGAGCTGCTCTCCAACCCGAACGAGGACCCGATCGGTTCGGGCGCGTTCAAGTTCTCCGCCGTCGGGCAGGACCGGATGGTCTGGGAGCGCAACGACGACTGGTGGGCCCGGAGCGAGCTCGGCTACGAGATGCCGATGAAGTACATCGTCGACGTCGTGAACACCTCGAACGAGGTGGCGCTCGGGCTGATGCTGTCCGGCAGCCTCGACCTGAGCAACAACTTCCTGCCCGGCGTCAACACGCTCGTCGACTCCGGCCAGGTCAGCACCTACTACGAGGGTGAGCCGTACATGCTGGCGGCGGCGTCGGCGAACCTGATCCCGAACCAGACGCGCGCGCCGATGGACGACGTCGACTTCCGGCAGGCGCTCGCGCGGTCGATCGACGTCGACAAGATCGTCGCGAACGCTTACGGCGGGCTCGTGTCGAAGGCGCACCCGTCGGGCCTGGTGCCGGCGTTCGAGGAGTACTACGACGAGGACGTCGCGGCAGAGTTCGGCTTCACCTTCGACGCGGAAGAGGCCAAGTCGATCCTGGCCGACGCCGGCTACGAGGACACCGACGGCGACGGGTTCGTCGAGACGCCCGACGGCGAGAAGATCGACCTCAAGCTGATCGTCCCGGCGGGGTGGACCGACTGGATGGAGGCGGCGCGCGTGATCGCGGAGGACGCCTCCGCGGCCGGCATCAAGGTCACCGCCGACTTCCCCGACGCGGGCGCCGTCGACGACGCGCGGGCCACCGGCGACTTCGACCTGGTCATCAACGGCAACGCGGGAATCAGCAACACGCCCTGGACCTACTACAACTACGCGTTCTACCAGCCCGTCCAGGAGCAGATGCTGGCGGGCAACTTCGGCCGGGCCAAGGACGAGGAGTCGTGGGAGCTGGTGGAGGACCTGTCGCGCACGGAGAGCGGCACACCCGAGTTCACCAGCACGCTGTCGCAGGTGCAGGAGCGGTTCATGACCGAGATGCCGCTGATCCCGCTCTGGTACAACGGCGCGTGGGCCCAGTACAACGAGTCGCAGTGGACCAACTGGCCCAAGGAGGGTCGAGAGGACGCGTACTTCCCGGTCCTGTGGAACGGGTACGTGCAGATGGGCGGCATCAACACGCTGCTCGGCCTCGAGCCGGCCTCCTGACGTATGCGTGGTTATCTCGCTCGCAAGACGCTGGTCTACGGCCTGACCTTCGTCGTCGCGGTGACGCTGAACTGGCTGATCCCCCGGCTCATGCCGGGGGATCCGGTTCAGCGGATGGTGGCGCGCGCCGCCGTCCAGCACCCCGAGACGATCGCGTCGATGACCGAGTACTACGAGCGGACGTTCGGGCTCGACCTGCCGCTCTGGCAGCAGTACCTGAACTACTGGGCCGCGCTGTTCCGCGGTGACCTGGGCACGAGCGTGTGGCTGTTCCCCGCGCCCGTGAGCCAGGTGGTGCTCGACGCCGTCCCGTACACGCTCGGCATCATGATCCCGGCCATCCTGCTGAGCTTCGTGGTCGGGAACAGCGTGGGTGCCATGGCGGCGCGCAGCCGCTGGCTCGACAACGTCGCCCTGCCGGTCGGGTACCTCATCACGGCCATGCCGTACATGTGGCTCGCGATCCTGCTCGCGTGGGGCTTCGGCGTCGCGCTCGGGTGGTTCCCCGTGGCCGGCGGCTACGACTTCGGCCTGGTGCCGCAGTGGTCCTGGTCGTTCGCGCTCGACCTGCTGCAGCACTGGGTGCTGCCGTTCCTGTCGCTCTTCCTCGTCTCGCTCGGCGGCTGGGCGATCGGCATGCGGAACCTGATCATCTACGAGCTCGAGTCGGATTACGCGAACTACCTCGCCGCGCTCGGCGCGCCGAAGCGGCTCATCCGGCAGTACGCGTTCCGCAACGCGCAGCTGCCGCAGATCACGGGCCTGGCGCTGCAGCTCGGCACCATCCTGGGCGGCGCCCTGGTGACCGAGATCGTGTTCGCGTACCCGGGCCTGGGCAAGCTCGTGCTGTCCGCCATCCAGAACCAGGACTTCTTCCTACTGCAGGGCACCCTGCTGTTCGTGGTGATCGGCGTGCTGGTGGCCAACTTCGTGATCGACATCGTCTACGTGCTGGTCGACCCCCGCACGCGGACCGGACTGACAGGGGGCACCGCATGAGCCGGAGGCGCAGTAGCGGAGCCGCAGGCTCATGCGGAAGGAGAACGGCATGACGGCGACACAGCCCATAACGGGGCCGGTGACCGAGGCGAGCGAACAGCCCGGGGCGACCGGTTCGCCGTCGGGCGGCCGCAAGCCCGGGGGAGACGCGCGCGAGACGCTGTACTTCGCGCTGCGCAACCCCAAGGTCATCATCGGCATGGTGGTCGTGCTCGGGTTCCTGCTGCTGGGGCTGCTCGGGCCCGCGTTCCTGCGGTACGCGCCGATGGACTACGCGGGGCCGCCCATGGCGCCGCCGTCCGCGGACTTCCCGTTCGGGACGACGACGTTCGGGCAGGACGTCTTCGCGCAGTTCGTCGCCGGCCTGCGCTCCACGTTCCTCGTGGGCCTGCTGGGCGGCGGCGTGTCCGCGGTGATCGGGATGACCATCGGGTTCGTCGCGGGCTACCGCGGCGGCCTGATCGACGAGCTGCTGAACATGCTCACCAACGTGGTGCTCGTGATCCCCGGCTTCGTGGTGCTCATCATCATCAACGCCTACCTGGGCGTGCGCAGCGTCCCCATGCAGGCGCTGTACATCGGGGTGTTCAGCTGGCCGTGGGTGGCCCGCGCGGTGCGCGCGCAGACCCTGTCGCTGCGCTCGCGGGACTTCATCGACCTCGCGCGGCTGTCGGGCGTGGGAGTGGGCACGATCCTGCGGCGCGAGGTAGCGCCCAACATGTACTCCTACCTGTTCATGACGTTCGTGCTGCTGTTCGGCGGGTCCATCCTCACGGCGGCGTCGCTCGACTTCATCGGGCTCGGGCCAACCAACGCGATGTCGCTCGGCCTGATGATGAACCAGGCGGTGCAGTGGAGCGCGCTCCACCTGGGGCTGTGGTGGTGGTTCATCCCGCCGGGGCTGGGGATCACGCTCATCGTGGGCTCGCTCTACATCATGAACGTCGGCCTCGACGAGGTCTTCAACCCCAAGCTGCGGGAGATGTGACATGGCCCTGGCCGTGAACGACCTCAAGGTCTGGTACCGCACCCTGCGCGGCGACGTGAAGGCCCTCGATGGCGTCACCTTCGAGGTGGCGGACGGCGAGATCATGGGCATCGCCGGCGAGTCCGGCTGCGGCAAGACGACGCTCGGCAAGGCCCTCATCCGCCTCGACACCCGCATGCAGCACGTGGGCGGCACGGTGGTCCTGGACGAGACCGAGCTGCCCTTGTCCGACGACGGCGCCATGCGGCGCCACCGCTACCGCGAGGTGTCCCTCATCCCGCAGTACGCGATGTCCGCGATGAACCCGACCCGCAAGATCGGTCGGATGATCCGCGACCTGCTCGCGGCGCACAACGTCCGGTACACCGACGTGCTGCCCGAGCTCGAACGGCGCCTCGAGCTCGTCGGCCTCGACGCCGAGGTGTTGAAGCGGTACCCGATCGAGCTGTCCGGCGGCATGAAGCAGCGCGTGGTGCTCGTGCTGTCCACGCTCCTGAACCCGTCGCTGCTGATCGGCGACGAGGTCACTTCAGCGCTCGACGTGTCCTCGCAGAAGGCCGTCGCCCGGGCGCTCGTCGAGTTCCGCGACCACGGGTTCGTGAAGTCGATGATCGTCATCACGCACGACATCTCAGTGCTGTTCCAGGTCGCCGACACGATCCTGGTCATGTACGCCGGGCACCTCGCCGAGAAGGCGCCGGCCAAGACGATCATCAACCAGCCCCTGCACCCGTACACGAAGATGCTCATCGGGGCGCTGCCCAAGGTCGGCGACCGGTACGAGGAGCAGCAGCTCGAAGGTATCGAGGGGCGGCCGCCGTCGCTCCTCGAACCGCCCGCCGGCTGCCGGTTCCGCGACCGCTGCCCCCTAGCGCACGACAAGTGCGCCGAGGCCCCGCCCTTCAAGGAGGTGGCCGAGGGCCACCACGTCGCGTGCTGGGCGGTGAGCTGATGCTGACCCTCACCCAGCTCGACAAGGTCTACAAGACCGGCACCTTCGGCACCTCCGACCTGCACGCCGTGCGCCAGGTCAGCCTCGACGTGCAGCGCGGCGAGGTGGTCTCGCTCATCGGGGAGTCCGGCAGCGGCAAGTCGACCATCGGCAAGATGGTGCTCCACCTGCTCGACTCCACCGGCGGCACCATCACGTTCGACGGGCGCGACGTCACCAAGCTCGGGTTCCGCGCCCGCCGCGACTACTACCGCAAGGTCCAGGGCGTGTTCCAGGACCCGTTCAGCTCGTTCAACCCCATCTTCAAGGTGGACCGGACGTTCGAGACCCTGCGGCAGTCCTACTTCCCCAAGGTCTCCGGCAGCGAGTGGCGCTCGCGGCTGGACGACGCGCTCGCCGCGGTGACGCTCGAGCCCGACGACATCCTCGGCAAGTTCCCGCACCAGCTGTCCGGCGGGCAGCTGCAGCGCCTGCTCATCGCGCGTGCCCTGCTGCTCGACATCGAGCTGCTGGTCGCCGACGAGATCATCTCCATGCTCGACGCCTCCACCCGCATCGACGTGCTCAACCTGCTGGGCGAGCTCAAGGCCCGCGGCCTCGGGATCCTGTTCGTCACGCACGACCTCTCGCTCGGCAACTACGTCTCCGACCGGGTGGTCATCCTCTACAAGGGGCGCATCGTCGAGCGCGGCGACACGACCGCCGTCTTCGACGACCCGCTGCACCCCTACACGCGCGACCTCCTGGCGTCGGTGCCGCACCTGGACCGGACGTGGGAAGAGGTCGAGGCGGAGGAGGCGGGGCGAGCCGCGCGCCTGGCGGGGCGGTGCCTGTACCACGAGGCCGTCGCGGCGCAGGGCCGGTCACTGGGTGAGGAGGCGGCCTCGGCGGAAGGCTCGGGCTCGGGCGAGGTGCCGGACGGCGTCGGGCTGGTCGAGTACGCTCCCGGCCACTTCGTGGGGTGCTTCCGCAAGGCCGCCGAGGAGCCCTGCCCGGCGGGGTCCTGACGGGGCGGTCCGCCGTCGGCGTCACGGGGTGACTGTACGAATGCGGGCTGTGTTGCTCTGCGTAGACCTTGTCTACGCAGAGCAACACAGCCCGCATTCGTAGTAGTTGCCCGGACTCGATCGGTGGTTGGGGCCGCCGCCGGGCTCAGGCCTTGACCAGGATCGGGACGCCGGGGTCCAGGCCGGCGAGCCGCTCGAAGTCGGTGCTCGTCAGGCGGATGCAGCCGTTGCTGACCGCCAGGCCCTGGTCCACACCCACGTGGATAGCGGTGGCGGCGTAGTCGGTGCCGAAGAACCCGTCGAGGGACTCGCTCTGCATCGACAGGAACACGGACAGCCCGGTGTTCACGGCCTCCGTGACCGTGAAGACCTGGGTGAGGCCCTCCGGCGTCGGCGTGGCGGGTGCGCCGACGGTGGCGGGGAGCCGGTTCTGGGAGCCGTCGGCCTGCGTGACCGTCACCGTGCGGTCCGACAGGTCGACCACCACCGACCGGCTCTCCTTCTCCAGGGTGACGTCGCTCCCGCGCAGCCAGCCGGAGGCGCCGTTGACCTTCTCGGGGTCCTGCGACGGGAGCGCGCCGCGGCCGTAGGGGATGAGCACCTTGACCCACCCGGGCCGGCGCTCCAGCACGAGCCAGCGGGCGTCGGCCTCGTAGTAGGTGGACTCGAGGGCGAGCACCGGTGCCTTGGTCACGTCCGGCCGCGCCCAGACGGGGATCCGCGCCGTCTTCGGCACGGCGACCGAGCCGGGCAGGCCCCGGAGCGTGTCGACCTTGGCCAGCGGCAGGGCGCGGGGAAGGATCTCGTCGATGCCCGGCCTGGGCAGGTCCGCGAGCGAGAAGACCGCGGGCGTCGGCGTTGGCTCAGGGGTGGGGCTGGCGGACGGCGACGGGCTCGCCGACGGCGTCGCGAGCGCGGCGGGCTCGGCGTCGGGCCGCAGGACGAACCAGGCCGCCGTCCCGAGGATCGCGACCGCAACGATGCCCGCCACCCAGCTCCAGGTCCGCGCGGCGCGTCGGCGCGCACCCGCACCGTGCTGACGGCGTGGGGCCGGTCCGGCCGCATACCCGCTGAGCATCTCCGACATGTAGTCCCCTCCGTGAGCCTGGGCTGCCCGCTCGGTGCCGCCGTGTCCATGGTCTCCCGCGCGGACTCCGGGCGCAGTTGAGCCATGGACGATACCGGGCCGTCACACATGTCCGATATCTTCGTGTTCGCCCAACCCCTGGGCATCCGAACTGTTGTTCGATACTCTCGCCCGACAGTCCTCGACCAAGGAGAGATCACCGTGGCCCCCGCCGACCGGGCGTTCCCCGTCACGACCGTCCCGACGCGCCGTTCCCGCAACCTGGTCCTCACCGGTGCGATATCCGTCGCCCTCATCTCGACCGGGTCCGCGTACCTGGCGATGGTCCAGTTCGGCATCGACGTCCTCGCCATGAACCAGGGCACCGCCTACGCGACCGCAGGCGTCTTCGAGCTGTCCCTGGTCACCGTCGCGCTCCTGGCCCGCGAGGCCGCCCGCGACAACCGGCCAGGCGGCACCCTGCTTGCCCTGACCTGGGCGCTCTCGTCGGCCTCCGGCGTGTTCGCCGCCTGGCACGAGGCCTACATCGGCCACCCCGTGGGCGCCGTCGTGTTCCGGTTCATCGTGCCCCTGCTCGCCGCACTCATGTGGCACCTCGCCCTGATCGGCGACCGCCACCTTGCCACCGGCACGTCCTGGTCCGCGATGCGGCAGTCCGCGCGCATGCACGCGCTCTTCCTCACGACCGAGGACCTGTTCCGGGCACAGAGCCTGAACGACGGGTCACGGACCGCGCGCCGTCGGCTCGCCCGCGCCGAGGCCGGACGCCGTCGGGCCCGCTCCGTGGCGCTGCGCACCGTGCCGCCCACGGACATGCGGGCGCAGGTGGCCGCCTGGTGCGAGGCGCTCGCCGCCGTCGGTGACGGCACCGCCGACGTCGCCCGCCTGCACGCCGCTGACCGCCAGCGGCTGACCGGGATCCTCATCGACGAGCCCATGGACGCCCGGCTGTCCGGTACGCGGGACGAGCTCGGGGCTCCCGGGTTCGGGGCGCCCGAGTACGAGAGGCGCGCCGCCGACGTCGTCGCCGCGGAGTTCGGCGAGCCGGTCGGCGGGGGCGTGTTCGACGGGGAAGCGTTCGACGGGGGCGTGTCCGACATTGGCGCGCTCGACGGCGGTGCGGAGCGCCGGCCCGCGCGGCGGAGCGCTGCCCTCGACATGCCGCGGCAGGGCGTGAGCGAGCGTGCCCCGGGTCCCGAGGCCGAACCGGTGGAGGCTGTCGCCGCCCGGACGTCCGTTGCCGACGTGCCCGCCGCGGATCCGGCCGAGGCGGCGGCCCGCGCCACGGCGAACGTCCGGGAGGCGATTCCCCCACGGCGCGCGCCGCGGCGGAACACGCAGCTCGGCACGCGGGATGCCGAGCGCATGATCGACCTGCGCACCAAGGGCCGCACGTACCGGGAGATCGCGGAGGAGGTAGGCGTCAGCCAGTCGACGGTGAGCAAGCGCATGCGCGAGTTCACGGAAACGGGCTCGATCCCGGTGGTCAAGGCCCGCTGACCCCACCGCGCCCCGGTTCTACTTCGGCTGCCCCATGTGGGCGATGTTTCCCAGGGACTTCCACACGAGCAGGAGGGTGATGCCGGCGCCCGCGCAGGCGAACCACCACGGGGCCACGAGGCCCCAGTGCTCCGCGATGAGGCCGCCGATCCCCTGCCCGACGACGAGGCCGCCGAACACGCAGATCATGTTGATCGACGCCACGCGGCCCTGGAACTCCTTGGGCACCGCACGCTGCCGGACCGTGGTGGACAGCGTGCCCCAGACGAACGCGTAGACGCCGAACTCGAACATGATGACGATCGCCACCCAGCCCGTGGTGGTCAGCGCGAGCGCCCCGTGCGTGAGCACCTCCAGCGTCAGGCAGACGCGCATGAGCGTCGCCAGGTTCACGTGCCGCTCCAGCCAGCCGTACGAGAACATGCCGATGACGCCGCCCACCGCGCTCGCCGTCGTGAGCAGGCCGTAGCCGACCTCGCTCATGTGCAGGTGGTCGAGCGAGTACTTCACCAGCACGCCCCACGGGGCGGCCCAGGTGATGTTGAACACGAGGATGACGATGCTCAGGGTCCGCACGGGCGGGTGGTGCCACACCCAGCGCAGGCCCTCGGCGATGTCCTTGCGGACGTGGCTCTCGGCGTCGCGCACGGTGGTGAACGACGCCCCGGGCGGGGCCGTGATGCGGGAGACCAGCAGGACCGCCAGCGCCACGCAAACCACCTGCGTCGCGAACGGCCAGACCATTCCCGCGGCGAACAGGAAGGCGCCGAGCGGCGGGCCCACCAGCTGGTTCGCGGTGAGGAACCCGGCCTGCATGCGCTGGTTGCCCGCGCCCAGGTCGGCGGGTGCGACGAGCGTCGGCAGGAGGGTCTGCTGGGTGGTGTCGGCGAAGACCTCGGCGATGCCGTAGAGGAACATCGCGGCGAGCACCATGCCGATGTTCACGGTCCCGGTCGCGATGAAGACGCACAGGACGGTGATGACCAGGGCCCGGATCGTGTTGGCGACGATGACGACGAGGCGACGGTCCAGACGGTCGGCCAGCGCGCCGGCCCAGAGGCCGAACAGGAGCCACGGCAGCCGCTGGAGCATTGCGGCGAGCGCGACGAGGAAGGCGCTCTCGGTCTGCGACGCGACGAGCAGGGGGCCGGCGGCGAGCGCGATGCCGTCGCCGATGTTGCTGGTCCAGGACGCGGAGACGAGCCAGCGGAAGGACCGGCCGAGCCGGCGGGGGAAAACAGCCTCGACGAGTGCGCTCACAAGCGTTCGAGTCTAGGTGGGGCCGTCCAGGCTTTTTTGTCACCGGCCGGTGGGCACCCCGGGAGCCGGCGGTCGGACGCTCCGGGAGGGTGATTTCGCCGCCGACGGACGCGGGCTCGGTGCCGCGACGAAGGTGTCGGGGCGGTGCTCGAGGGGAATCGATGCGCCCTGCGCCAGATTGGCGAGATGTCGCGGTTGAGAGGGTGATCGGCAGGGTGAAACTTGCCCTTCGACAACGTTTTTTTGACGCACGTCTTGCAACCTGGACGATCGTCCGACTCGGTGTTGACGTCCGCCGGGAACAGGTGCAGACTCTCACAAGACGGTGCGCATCGCCCGCCCCCTGCGCGGTGCGCACCGTCATTCCTGTCGGGCTTCGGCCCGTCTGCTGAGCCCCTTCGGACCCCCTGCCGGAGGGGCTTTTGCATGCACCGGTCTGTACCCGCCGCACGGGCGGACCCACGGGTCACCCGGGTGGTGCAGGTCTGACACGCCGGGGGTTCTGGCGCTCCGGCGTGTCGCGCGGCGTGGCGTCCGGCTCTTGCGGACGCCGCGCGGTTAGCGTGCTGGGGTGAACGCTGCACGCCGCCAGACCGCAGCCGCCCCCGAGATCTCGGCCGACCTGTCCGAGGAGCTCTCGGCCGCGCTGAAGGACGAGACCGTGGACCAAGCCACCGAGCTGGCAGCGGAGGAGGCTCCGGGGGCCGCAGGGGACCCCATGACCGAGTCGGTCGCGCGCTGGCGCGCCGGGCTGGTCCGCCTCGCCGGGGGCTCCTCCCTTGCCGACGTCGGGCTGCTCGGCGAGGCAGTCATCGACCTGTCGGCGGCCCACCCGTCGGGCGTCGCCCAGCTCTTCGCCGGCCGTCCGACCCGCCTGTCCAACCTCGTGCGCGAGGCAGGCGCGCTGCCGACCGCCCGCCGTCGGGCCCGGGCGGTCGCCGCGCGCTCCGCCGAGCACGCGCAGCGTTACGGGGTGTCGCCCACCTATCTCGCGATCGGCGTCGCGACCTGGACCGAGCGGCCCGCCACCGGCGGTGACTCGAACGACATGGAGGCCATCACCCGGGTGCTCGGCCCGGCGAGCGTCGTCTCGCCGTCGGAGCACGGCGGGGACTCCGCCGACAGCCCCGCGGACGCCCCGGCGCTCACCGGCTCCGTGCCCATCGTGACGCTGGCCATGCCCTCGGGCCGCGCGGTACCGGCGTCGGACGAGGAGGACCAGGAGCCGCGCGTGGTGCGCGCGCCCGTCCTGCTGCGGCCCGTCATGCTCACGCCGCGCAGCGACGGCGAGGGCGACTACGACATCACGCTCGATCCCACCGCCGAGATCAACCCCGTGGTGGCGCGCACCCTGCGCGCCCACGGCGCCCTGGTCGACCCGGCAGCGCTGGCCAAGGCGACCTTCACGCTCGCGGGCTTCAACCCGACGGATGTGCTGAACCGGATCGCCAGCCTCGGGTCGGCGGTGCTGGGCGAGTTCGAGCTGGACCGGCGCGTGCTGGTGGGCACGTTCGTGCACCCCGGGCAGGTACTGGTCGACGACCTGGACGAGCTCGGCCCCGCCCTGGGGGAGCACGAGGTCGTCGCGGCGCTCGCCGGCGTGGACGGGTCGGTGACGCAGCTGGGCAAGCTGGAGCTTCCCGAGCGCCGCGTGGGCGACGCGGCTCCGGCGCACGAGCGCGGCGTCGGCGACCTGGACCCGCACCAGCGGCACGTCGTGGACGCCCTCGCGACGGGCAGTCACCTGTTCGTGGACGCGCCCGTGGGGTCCGACGTCGCGGGCACGCTGTCCGCCGTCGTCGCCGAGGCGAACGCGAGCGGCCGGTCCGTGCTGTACGTGCCGGGGCACCGCCGGGCCGCGGACGCGCTGGCTGCGCGCCTGGCGACGCTCGGCCTGGACGGGCTGCTGCTCGACATCGCGCCGGTACCGACCTGGCGCACCTCGACGTCGCGCCGCCTCCTGGAGGCGATGGCGCCCGCGCAGGAGCGCATCGACGCAGACGAGGTCGCGCGCGTCCGGGACGCCCTGATCGGGTCGCGGGCGCAGCTCGCGGGCTACATCGAGGCCCTGCACCGGGTGCGCGAGCCCTGGCGGGTCTCCGCGTACGACGCCCTGCAGGCGCTGGCGCGGCTCACGTCCGAGCGGCCGGCCCCGGCCACGCGTGTGCGGCTCGAGGAGGACTCGGTGCTCGCGCTGGGCACGGAGCGCCGCGCCGAGCTCGCCGCCGACCTCGAGCGGGCCGCCGAGCTCGGGGCGTTCACGCTGAGGTCGTCGTCGAGCCCGTGGTTCGGCGCGCACATCCTGACCGACGACGACGCCCGGTCCGCCCTCGCCCGCATCACCCGCCTGGGCGAGCAGACGCTGCCGGAGCTGCGCAAACAGATCGAGTACGTCTCGCGGGTGACCGGCCTGGTCCCGGCGTCGACGGCGCGGCAGTGGGGCGAGCAGCTGGCGATGCTCGGCGGCATGCGGGGCACCCTCGACGTGTTCCAGCCGATGGTCTTCGAGCGCACGGCCGCCGACATGGTGCAGGCCACGGCGACGCGGCGGACGCGGGCCCAGCAGGGCGTCGAGATGGGCTGGGTGACGCGGCGTCGGCTGAAGCGGCGCGCCCGCGAGATGGTGCGGCCGGGCGTCCGCGTGGCGGACATGCACGCGGCCCTCGTCGAGGTGCAGCGGCAGCGTGAGGTCTGGCAGGCGCAGTGCCCGCGCGGCGGCTGGCCCACGCTCCCCGAGGGCCTGGCGGGCGTCGAGGAGACCTACGAGGCGGTGCGCATCGACCTCGAGGCGCTCGAACCCGTGCTGCGCTCCTCCCAGGCGGGCGGCGAGCTGCTCGACCTCGACCTGTTCGCCCTGGTCCAGCGCCTCGCGTCCCTCTCCGAGACGCAGGAGGCCCTGGCCCCGCTGCCCGAGCGGACCGCCGTGCTGCGGCGCCTGCGCAAGGCCGGGCTCTCCGAGCTGGTCGACGACCTCGGTGAGCGCCGCGTGGAGGCCGACCTCGTGGGGCCGGAGCTGGAGCTGTCGTGGTGGTCGTCGGTCTTCGAGCAGGTCCTGGCCACCGAGCCCGACCTCGCCGGCCAGGACGGCGCCGGGCTCGACGCCCTCGCCGGGCGGTTCCGCGAGCTCGACCGCCGGCACGTCGACTCGCTGTCCGCGCCCGTACGGGCGGCGGTGCGTGCGCACCTCGGCGCGGCGATGCGCGACGAGCGGGAGGATGCCGAGGCGCTCTACGCGAAGCTGGTCGACGGCGGCCTGGCCTCGATGCGGGATCTCGTGTCCGAGCACGGCTCGACAGTGCGGCGCCTGCGGCCCACCTGGGTGTCGACGCCGACGATGGTGCCGCACCTGCTGCCGGCGGAACGCAGCGCCGACCTGGTGATCCTCGACGCGGTGCAGCACGTGCCGGTCGAGGTGGTGGTTCCCGCGCTGGCGCGCGGCCGGCAGATCGTCGTCGTCGGTGACCCGCGGTCGGCGTCGGGCACCGCCGTGCGGGACCTGGCGCGGCTGCTGCCGCGCGTGACGCTGCAGCCGGAGCCCGCGCGGCGGGACCCGCGGCTGACGGGCCTGCTGGCGGAGCACGGCTACGACGGGATCATGCGGCCAGCTCCCGTGCCGCGCACCGAGGCGCTGGTGCACTTCTCGCTCGTGGACGGGTCGGGCATGCCCGACCCCGTGTCCGGCACCGTCGAGTCGACGACCGCCGAGGTCGAGCGGGTGGTCGACCTCGCCATCGAGCACGCGATGACCCGGCCCGAGGAGACCTTCGGCATCGTCACCGTCACCGCCGCGCACGCCGACCGCATCCGCGAGCGGCTGCTCGCCGAGGTGCGGGGCAACCCGGCGCTGGCGCCGTTCTTCGCGGGGTCGCGGCCCGAACCGGTAGTGGTCGCCGACGTCACGGGTGTTGCCGGCCTGGCGCGCGACACGATAGTCCTGACCCTCGGGTTCGGGCGGACGCCGCACGGCCGCGTGCTGCACCGGTTCGGCGTGCTCGGCGACGGCGGCGGCGACGCCATGCTGCTCGGCTCGCTGGGGGCGGCACGCAAGCGGCTGCACGTGGTGTCGTGCTTCCCGGCCGCCGACCTCGACCCTGAACGGCTGCGCGGGCCCGGGCCCCAGATGCTGGCGCGGGTGCTGGCCTTCGCCGAGGAACGCTCGGGCCTCGCGGACCAGGTGGAGATCGGCAACGGCGTCGACGTGGCGCGGTCGGTCGACCGCCTGGTCGTGGACCTGGGGGAGCGGCTTTGGCGCTCGGGTCTCGTGGTCGAGACCGACTACGGGCTCCCCGGCGGCGACCGGATCCCGCTCGCGGTGGGGCATCCCGACCTGCCGGGCGAGCTCCTGGTTGCGGTCCTGACCGACGACGCCGCCTACGTGGCCGAGCCCTCCATCCGGGTGCGCGACCGGCAGCTCGCCGAGCGGCTCGAACGGCTCGGCTGGGTCGTGGCGCAGGTGTGGTCCGCGGCCGCGTTCCTGGACCCGGACGCGGAGGCCGAGCGCGTGCGGCGCGTGGTGCTTTCCGTGCGGGACGCCCGGGTCGGGCTTGCCGGGGGAGTGGCGCCGGCGGCGGAGCTGATCGTGCCGCAGGTGCTGGACGACTGAGCGGTTGCGGGGATCGACGGTTAGTTGTAACTTACCGTTCGTGGGAACTTACCGAATGGCGACCGGTGCCGCCAGCTCGGAGCGGGGTGCCGGCCGCGGCGAGCAGCAGCTCGACGCGCTGGGCGACGCCCGGCGCCGGGACATCGTGGCCCTGCTGGCCGGCGGCGCGGTGTCCGTGGGGGAGCTCGCGGAGCGGCTGCCGATCAGCCGGCCCGCCGTGTCGCAGCACCTCAAGGTGCTGAAGGAGGCCGGTCTCGTCCGCGATCACGCGGAGGGCACGCGGCGGCTCTACGGCCTCGATCCGAGCGGGCCCGCCGACGTGCGGGCCTACCTCGACCGTTTCTGGAGCAACCAGCTGGCCGCTTTCGCCGAGTACGTCGGCGAGGACGCCGTCCGACGGCGGAGCGCTGCCCCGGCCCGTCAGGCGGGGCGCGGCGAAGAACCCGAGAGGGACCGATCATGAGCGAGACCCAGTCGTACACGCCCGTCGTGGCGGAGGTGACCGTGCCCGCCGGACTGGCGCGGGCGTTCGAGCTCTTCACCGTGGAACAGGCGGCGTGGGTCGCCGAACGGCACTGGCTCGGGGACGAGCGGCCCGCGGCGATCGTGTTCGAGCCGACCGCGGGCGGCCGCTGGTACGAGCGGCAGCCCGACGGCACCGAGTGCGACTGGGGCCGGGTGCTCGAATGGGGCGCCCCCGGCCGGCTCGTGCTCGCATGGATGCTGGACGGCGACTGGCGGTTCGACCCGGACGGAGAGCGGGCGAGCCGCATCGAGGTGACGTTCACCGAGGTCGGACCCGACCAGACCGTGCTGCGCCTGGTGCACACCGGGTTCGAGGCGCACGGCGAGGGCGGCGGCTCGATCCACCGCAGCGTCGGCTCCGCGACCGGATGGCCGGCGTACCTGGACGCGCTGGTGGCGTTCGCCACGGCCTGACCGAACGCGCGCCGGTCGGGGCGACAATGGTCGGGTGAGCGAGCCCGTGAACGCGCCGGCCGACCCGGCACAGAGTGACGCCGCCCCGCGACGGCGGGGTCCCCGGCGCGCCGTGCGCCGGGGGACCGAGCGTGAGGCCGTGCTGGGCGTGAGCGCCGACGAGCGCCCGGCCGGCTGGGGCGAGGGGTCCGACGGCGGAGCCGCGACCGACGCCGGTCACGGCTCCAACGATGAGCAGCTGCGCCGAGACGTCCCGCCGCACTGGGGCTGACGCGTCCGCCGATCCAGCCGCGCCCGCTGTTCGAGCCTTGGAGATCGGGTGCGGGCGCGGCGGTGGGGTTCAGCTGGGGTGCGAGCCCGACTGCTGACCGGCCTGGGCGCGGAGAATGTCGCGGATCTCGGTGAGCAGCGCGACGTCCTCGGCGAGCGATTCCTCGACGGTGGGCTCCTCCGCGGGCTTGCGCAGTTCGGCGAGCTTCTTGATCGGGAGGATCACGAAGAAGTAGATCGCCGACGCGATCAGCACGAACATGATGAGGCCCTGGATGAAGAGGCCGATCGGGAACACGGTGTACTCGCCACGCCAGTTCGGGACGTTGAACGAGATGGCGGTGAAGTCCGGCGCACCGACGAGCCACCCGATGAGCGGCATGATGAAGCCGTCGACGAGGCCGCTGATGACGCCCGAGAAAGCAGCGCCGATGACAACAGCGACAGCGAGGTCGAGCACGTTGCCGCGCGTGATGAATTCCTTGAAGCCGTTGAGCTGGTCGCGCATGGATCCCCCTGGATCTCTTTCTGGATCTCTGTGACGTTGGTGTGGGTCGGCGTCGGCCAGGACCTCGAAGGGGATTGTGGTGGAAAATCCGGTTCAGCGCACGTCGAACAGGACATTCGGCCGAATTGGCTAAAGCTGTTCACCCGGTGTTCCCGAGCTTTGCTGCGCGGTGGTTCTACGGCACCAGCACCGCCGTCACCGATCCCCAGCCGGAGACCGCCGACAGCTCCGGGGCATCATCTGGGCTCACCGCGACGAGCGTGACGGGCCGGTCGCCGTCCGACGCCGGAGCGAGCAGCCCGCCCGCTCCCTCAGCCTCGCGTTCGGCCGGGACGGGCAGCACGAGCGCGCTCCGGGCGAGGTACTGGGGCTCCGCGGCCGGCTCGCTGCCCGACGTCGTCCCGGCCAGCAGGTCCACCCGGTCGCCGGGGCGCAGGAGGGCGGCAATCGCGTCGTCGGACAGGCGGACCGGGACCACCACGGTGCCGCGCGGGGCGGCGGCGGAGACGCCGTCGTCGGAGACGAGGGTGGCGTGGAGCGGCGCCCCCGCCGGGAGCCCGACGACGGCCGCGCGGCCCAGCAGGTCGCGAACCGTGTGCAGCGCGCCGGGCGGGGCGAGGTCGGCGGCGATCGCGCGCACCACCACGTCGTCCCGGGTGAGCTCGGTGCCTGCCGCGACGGCGCGGGCCGTGACGGCGACGTCGACGGTCGGGGGCGGTGGTGGGCGCAGGAGGTGCACCGTCTGGGCGGTGGCGAGGCCGAACATCACGGCCGCGAGGGCGAAGCGCCAGCGCCACAGGATCCGTCGCGTGCGGCGGAGTGCCGCCGAACGAGGCCGACCCGGGCGGGGCAGGAACGCGGCCAGGCGGGTGTGCGGCCTGCGGTCCGGCGCGGACTCGGTGGTCCGGCTCCATGGCGTGCGCAAGCCGGAGCCGGGTGGCGAACTATGACGTGCTGCCGGCTCTGCGATCGTGTCGAGAAGTCCCATGCCGACGACGCTATGCAGCGCAGGCAGGGCCGCGCGGCCGCCATCGGGCAACCTGTGCACGACGGCGGGAAAACGCCGCCTGTTGTCGCGCTCGGACCCTTGGAAGCTCGTCGAGCGGGTCTGTGTGCCCGGCGAAGAGGTTCCGGATCAGTGGCGTCTGCGCGAGCGAAGGTCAGGCCGAGGCGGCCTTCGAAGCGTTCGAACCGCTCGACGACGAGCTTGAGGAGCTCGACGAACCCGAGGAGCTCGAGGAAGACGAGGACGAGCCGGAGCCGTCCGAGGACGAGCCCCCCGACGAGCCCGAAGACCCCGAGGAGGAAGACGAGTCCGACGAGGACTCCGACTTGCCGGGCTTCACCGTGCTGCTCGTCGACGTGCTCCGCGAGTCGGTGCGGTAGAAGCCGGAGCCCTTGAAGGTGACGCCCACGGAGCTGAACACCTTTCGCAGCCGGCCCTGGCACTCGGGGCAGACGGTCAGCGACGAGTCGCTGAACTCCTGGTGGATGTCGAACGCGTGGCCGCAGTCGGCACACCGGTACGCGTAGGTGGGCACGTGCACTCCTCTTGGACGTCAGGCCGGCCGGGGCGTCGAGCGCTCACCGGGACCTGGCCTGGCACTCGGGGTTTCCGAGTGCCAATAGTAACGGTCGGGCGGCGGGGGATAGTCCCAGGATCTCCCGAGTGTGTTCACCCAAGCGCGGTCACTCAAGTCCAGGGGCGGGCGGTAGTCTCCACTGCGTGTCCGCGACGACTTCCGCCGAGCCCATAGAGCCCGCCGAAACAGCCTCCCCCGACGGTGCGCGGCCCGCCAAGCCCCGTCGGACTCGTACCTCCCGTGTCCGCCAGTTCCTGGTCGGCACGGCCGTCGTCGTGGTACTGGCGCTGGTCGCCGTGACGACCTTCGGCTGGTTCACCGGCCGCCGTCCGCTCCCGGAGTACTCCGGGGAGGTGCAGGTCGAGGGACTCAGCTCGGACGTGCGCGTGAGCCGCGACGCCCAGGGCGTGCCGCAGATCTACGCCGACTCGGCCGAGGACCTGTTCCGCGCGCAGGGCTACGTGCACGCGCAGGACCGCTTCTTCGAGATGGACTACCGCCGGCACGTGACCGCGGGCCGCCTGGCCGAGCTCGTGGGCAACAACCCCGACGCGATCCAGGCCGACATGGTCACCCGCACGTTCGGCTGGCGGCACGTCGCGGAGGAGGAGTTCAACATCCTCGACGACGAGACCCGGCAGTACCTGCAGGCCTACGCGGACGGCGTGAACGCCTACCTCGCGGACCGCAGCCCGGCCGAGACGGCCGTGGAGTACACGGTGCTCGACGTCAGCGTCGAGGTGAACGAGCCGGAGAAGTGGGACCCGATCGACTCGCTCGCCTGGCTCAAGGCCATGGCCTGGGACCTGCGCAACAACTACAACGAGGAGCTCGACCGCGGCCTGGCCTACAGCACCCTCGGCGACGCGTCGCGCGTCGCCGAGCTGTTCCCGGCGTACTCGAACACGGGCAACGCGACGGTCCTCGACCCCGCGGAGGCGGGCGTCCCGGCGGCGACGCAGCAGACCCAGGCGACCCAGACGGCGTCGGGCACCGGGGACATGTACGAGAGCCCGGACCTGGCCAAGGCCCTCGACTCGGCGCAGCGGGCGCTCGACGCCGTGCCCGTGCAGATAGCGCGCGGTGAGAGCACGGGCTCGAACTCCTGGGCGGTGTCGGGCCAGTACACGGAGTCCGGCAAGCCGCTGCTGGCCAACGACCCGCACCTCGCGCTCGCCGCCCCCGGTATCTGGACGCAGGTGGGCCTGCACTGCAACGAAGTGGGACCGGAGTGCCCCTTCGACGTGTCCGGGTTCTCCTTCTCCGGCTTCCCCGGCGTGATCATCGGGCACAACGCGGACATCGCCTGGGGCATGACCAACATGGGCGCCGACGTCACCGACTTCTTCATCGAGCGGGTCCGTAACGACACCTACCTCCGCGGTGCGGACGAGTGGGTCCCGATGGAGAAGGAGACCGAGGTGATCCGGGTCGACGGCGGCAGCCCGGTCGACCTGGAGGTCCGGCGGACCGTGCACGGCCCGATCATCTCGTCCGTCATGGACGAGGGCGAGATGGACGCCGTGCGCAACTCGCCCACCGAGACCGGCACGGAGCTCGGCCAGTACGAGATCTCCCTGCAGTGGACGGCGCTCCAGCCCGGCCACACCGCCGACGCCGTGTTCGCGATGAACCGCGCGAAGACGCCCGCGGACATGAAGGCGGCGGCAGCGAAGTTCGAGGTCCCGGCGCAGAACATCGTGTTCGCCACGACGGACGGGCACATCGGCTACCAGGCGCCGGGCAAGATCCCGGTGCGGGCCAGCGTCCCCGGTGCGGTGGAGTCCGACGGCACCTGGCCGCGCCCCGGCTGGGACGCCCGCTACGACTGGACCGGCTACGTGGACCCGGCGCAGATGCCGGGCGTCGTGGACCCCAAGGAAGGCTTCATCGTCGCGGCGAACCAGGCGGTGCTGCCGGGCGGCTCCGGGCCGTTCCTCAGCCGCGACTGGGACTACGGGTACCGGTCGGAACGCATCCGTACCCTGCTCAGCGATCGGATCGCCGAGGGACGCAAGCTCACGGCCGCCGATATGTCGGACATCCAGATGGACGAGTGGAGCGTCTTCGCCGAGACGCTGGTGCCCGTGCTGCTCGCCGTGGACCTCGACGCCGGCTACGACTCGGACGGCCAGGCCCTCCTGGCCGACTGGGACGACTACTCCATGGACTCGGACTCCGCCGCTGCTGCCTACTTCGCCGCGGTGTGGCGCAACCTCCTGGAGACCACCTTCAACGACGAGCTACCGCAGTCGATGTGGCCCGACGGCGGCAGCCGCTGGCTCGCCGTGATCCAGGGCATGCTCGACAACCCGAACGATGCCTTCTGGGACGACAAGTCGACGGTGGCCGTCGTGGAGAGCCGCGACCAGGTGCTCACCGAGGCGCTGGTCAGCGCCCGCCAGGACCTCACGGTCGAGCTCGGCAAGGACACCAGCGACTGGGAGTGGGGCACGCTGCACCAGCTCAAGCTGAAGCACCTGGTGCTCGGCGGGGACGGCATCCCGGCCCCGATCGCCGCGTACATGAACCCGGCGCCGGTCAAGGTCGGGGGCGGCCCCTCGATCGTGAACGCCACCGCATGGGACGCGGCCAGCGGCAGCTTCGACGTGACGGGCGGCCCGTCCATGCGCATGGTCGTCGACCTCGCCGACCTCGACGCCTCCACCTGGGTAGTCGTGACCGGCGCGTCCGCACACCCGGCCTCCGAGCACTACGACGACCAGCTCGACGCGTGGGTGAAGGGGGAGACGTTCCCGTGGCCGTTCAGCACCGAGGCGGTCGACGGCGCGCAGGAGGACGAGCTGATCCTCACCCCGTGACCGTGACGTAGGCCGCCGCTGGTCGGGCTGGTCGAGACCGGTCTCGACCAGCGGGGTCTGCTAGCCCAGCCAGCGCCAGTCGGCGGTGGTCGCCACGGCGTGCACCAGGATGTCGTGCTCCTCGCGTGGCAGGGGGTGGTCCGCGGCGTCGTACACCTCTTCCGGGAAGACCACGGCGACCACCTTCGCGCCGGGGCGCAGGTGGGTGAGCGCACGGTCGTACCAGCCTCCGCCCTGCCCGAGCCGCACACCGCGGGTGTCGACGGCGAGGGCGGGCGCGAGGACGACGTCGGCCAGCTTGATCGCATCCGTGCCCAGGGTGGGGCCGCCGGGTTCGGGCGGCCGGCCGGGCGCGCGCTCCAGGAGGTCGTCCGGTCCGGTGTAGTCCGCCCAGTCCCGGGCGAGGCCGGCGCCCAGCACGGGGAGCAGCGCACGGACACCGCGGCTCGCGAGGCGGTCCAGGAGCGGCAGCATGCCGGGCTCTGCGCTGCGCGCCGCGTACGCGGCGACGCACCCGGCGTCGCGAACCTCGGGAATCGACTCGATGATGTCGGCGAGCGACTGGGCGGCCTGGGTCCTCAGCCGGGCGGACCGCAGGCCGCGTTGTGCGCGGATGGCGCGGCGGAGCTCCTCCTTGGCGTCACCTGTCTCCATCCCGGGATGGACGGGGTAAGGCTGTGGCGTCGGGACAGAGATGCCGCTCATGACCGCTATTGTGCCAAGACTCCGAGACAAGATTGTTACGAACAGCGCACGAAGAAGGCGAGAACATGACCGAGCGGCTGCTCGACGGGTCTGAGACCACCGAGCGTGGTAGACCCTCTCCAACGCCGAGATTCGTCATAGGACGTGGCAAGGGGCGAACGATGATGCCGTCGAGTAAGTCGGACGTGCCGGAAGGCACCACGGGAAAGTTTGTTAAGGGGTGGACGGTGGCCAAGCCATGGCCGGTGACGTTGCGCGAGGACACGTCGGCCGGGGCAGTCGTGCTGCGCCCGCTCCGGCGTCGGGACGCAACTGACTGGGCCCGCCTGCGGGCCGAGAACGCAGCGTGGCTCGAGCGCTGGGAGGCGACGTCGCCCGGTGCGAACCGCTACATCGCCTCGACGTTCGGCGAGTACGTGCGTTCCCTCTCCGCGCAGGCCCGCGCCGGGACGTCGCTCCCGTTCGGCGTGGAGCTCGACGGTGCCCTCGTGGGACAGCTGACGGTCGCGTCCATCACCTGGGGATCGATGTGCTCCGCGAGCATCGGGTACTGGGTGAGCGAGAGCGTGGCCGGGCGGGGGGTGATCCCGACGGGCGTCGCGATGGCCGTGGACTACGCCTTCTTCCTGGGGCTGCACCGCATCGAGATCAACATCCGCCCCGAGAACAAGCCGAGCCTGCGGGTCGTGGAGAAGCTCGGGCTGCGGGACGAGGGCGTGCGCGAGCGGTTCCTGCACATCCAGGGCCAGTGGCGCGACCACCGCACCTTCGCCGTCACCCGCGAGGAGGTCCCCGAGGGGCTGCTGGCGCGCTGGCAGCGCCTGCGGGACGCTCCGTGACGGCGGGACACGCCGCGCGCGGTGCGGCAGGCCGTGGCATTGCTCGCCTAACGTCGTGTTGTGGAATCGACCGCGGGGCTCACAGCCGTAGCGCTGTTCGTCCTGTGGCTGGGCTACTGGATGCCAAGCCTGGTGCGTCGTCGGGCAGAGCTCGCCGACGCACGGGTGACGGACCGGTTTTCGGGAGGGCTGCGCATCGTCGCGATGAGCGGCTCGGGTAGGAAGGGAGGGGCGATGGTCAACGACGGCAACCGGCGGGGTACCGGCCAGGGCGTGCCGCGCGTCGCCCACCCGACCCCGAAGCAGGGACACCCGCTCCAGATCATGGTCCGCGGCCGCCCGCTGACGGCGGAGCGGATCCGCCGGGTCGAGCGGCGTGCGCGACGGGCTGCCCGTGCGCGCCGCCGGTTCATCGTGTCGGTGTTCCTGCTGCTGTGCAGCGTCGCCGCCTGGGCGTTCGTCGGCTTCGACCGGCTGCACTGGGGAGTCGCCGTCGCGCCGTCGGCCATGCTGTTGTTCGTGCTGTTCCTGGGCCGCCGTGCGGCCCGTGCCGCGCGGCGAGCGGACGCTCGTTGGCAGGCGACCGTACGCGCGGCGCGACAGCGCGCCACGCAGGAGCGCGTGCTCGCGAACGGTGGCCCGTACGCGCCGCGCAACCGTGCGCAGGTCGTCGGCCTGGCGACACGCGGCTCGGACACGCAGACGCAGGCGATCCCGCGGGTCGGCGGCAAGAACGTGCTCGACGAGATCCTCGACGGCCCGGCGAAGCCCAAGGTCGTCGAGGTCCCGGTCGAGGTCGAGGTCGAGGCCGACGCGCGGCCGGACGGCGAGGCCGCGAAGGCGGACGAGCCGCTGGGCGGGAGCGCCTGGGACCCGGTCCCGGTTCCGCTGCCGACCTACGTGACCAAGCCCGCGGCACCGCAGCGGCAGCCGATAGCGCTCCCGGCTGCGCCGTCGCCCGCCAAGGGGCCGACGGCGTCTCGGGGTGCCTCGGACCGTCAGGTCACCTCGGGGGACGCTGGGGGGTCTGCGTCGGCGTCGGTTGGGGCCGCGGCTGCCTCGGCGTCGGCCGCGGCTGACGCGGTCGCCGAGGACGAGCTGCTGCGTGGCGAGCCGCCGCGCATGAAGTCCGAGACGCTGGCGACGCCGCTCGAGGAGATCCTGGCGCGACGCCGGGCGGCGGGGTGAGTGTGCTGGTCGGGGTCGCGCGGGTCAGGTGTCAGTGACCCGCGCGACACCGGATCAAGTTGCGGAGCCCCGGCGGTGAAGTGCTAGTCTTCTGCAGTCCGAGGGGCTATGGCGCAGTTGGTAGCGCGTCTCGTTCGCAATGAGAAGGTCGGGGGTTCGAATCCCCCTAGCTCCACCGATTGGAAAGGCCGTTGACAGGGCGTTAGCCCAGGTCAGCGGCCTTTCTTCATGCGGGAAGGCACTGACCGGAAAGAACGGTGCTGACTGATGAGACGCATGCTGCCTCGGTTTCTGCCTCGCTTTGACCCACCGGGGACGACCGCGAGGGACCGCCGTGGCCCGATAGGACTGGTGCCTCGTTCACTCATATGGGGAATGAACGAGAACCGCCCCGGGAGCCCCGACGAGTACGACGGACGCCTGGACCGGACCCCGATGTGGACGGTCGAGGAACTGTGCGAGAAGCTGCACGCCTCGCCGGAGACGGTGCGGTCGTGGCGCAAGAACGGGACCGGTCCTCGGGCCTACAAGATCGGGCGGCACGTGCTGTTCGAGGAAGCCGACGTGCGCGCCTGGATCGAAGCGCACGAGATCCGCGGCCGTTCCGCTTCCCGCAGGCGTGGGGATGCTCAGCACGGGACGGGGTGGTGACCGATGCCCAGAGAGAACCTCAAGCCCGGCGAGCACGGCAAGTTCTCGTTCGCGCCGACGCCGGACGGGCAGGTGCGGGCGCGCGCCCGTTTGTGCCTGTTGGACAACTCCGTTGTGCAGGTGACACGGATCGGGAAGAACGAGGGCGCGGCGCTGTCCAAGCTTCAGAAGGCGGTCACTGAGCGGATCGGTGCGGCGCGCGGCTCGGCGGCGTTGTCACCGAACAGCAAGGTCGGTCTGGCGTGCAGGCAGTGGATCGACGAGTTGCGGGAGCGCTCTAAGTGGCCGGACCCGCCGGTGCGACCGCAGACGGTGGACGAGTACGAGCGGCTGCTGGGCAACCACGTGAACCCGTTCCTGGGGCACTACCGGCTCAACCAGCTGACACCTGCAATTGTCCAGACTTGGGTCGACGGCATCATCCGCCGCGGCAATGCGGGCGGGCACGACATGGTGGCGACCGCGATCCAGGCACACGGCCGGTTCGCGGACGTCCTCGACCGCGCCGTGGTCCACGACGCGCTGCGGGACAACCCGGTGCGCAAGGCCAAGACGCCCAAGCCGAAGACGCCTCGGCCGGTGGCGCTGACTGTGATGACCGTGGGCCAGCTGCGGTGGGCGGTGCGCGCCTGGGAGAAGCAGCGTGGCGGGTTGCCTGGGCCGAAGCCGACCGGGCACCTGCCAACCGCAGTGGACGTGATGCTCGGGACCGGGCTGCGGATCGGGGAGGTGATGGCGTTGCGGTGGGGCGAGGTGAACCTGACCAGTGATGGGTTGCCCACTGTCCGGGTCGAGGCCACGCTCGTGGACATCAAGGGCCAGGGGACCGTTCGGCAGGAGCAGCCGAAGACCGACGCCGGTGGGCGCACCATCATCATTCCGCCGTTCACCGTGGCGGCGCTGGAGTCGGTCCGCCCGGCTGGTACACGGGTGGACACGCCGGTGTTTCCGTCGCGGATGTTCAAGGACGGGCGGAACGTGGATCGTCCGCAGACCACGCACAACATGCGGCGCAGCCTGCGAGCGGCGCTGGAGAAGGCGGAGATGACCGGGCTGGTGCATCCGCACAAGCTGCGGTCCACGGTCGCGACGGAGGTCGCGCGGAAGATGAAGCCGGCCGATGCTGCCGCCCTGCTCGGGCACAAGATCGACACCGGGATCACGGCCCGTCACTACATCGAGCAGCTCCGCCTGGCGCCCGACACGTCGGCGGTGCTGCAGGCCATGGTGGAGATCGGCGACGAGGCCTGGCGGCGCGAGCTCGAACGGCGTGAGCAGGAGACACGGAAAGCGCCAGAGGATGCACCGGTCGGCGTGAGACTAGTGGCTGGAGAGGACTCAGGTACTGGCTGGTAGGCGACCGCGGGGAATCCGGGTTCGGTTACCAGAGCGGAGGTTGTTCTTCGTTGACGGCGTGACCCTGCGCTCCGGCCGGCTTCTGGCGCCGGAGCGCGGGGTGGCGCTTGTGGCGGGCGGCGTGGATGCCGGTGCACAGGTGGTCCAGGCGTTCTGTCGTGCGATGCAGGCGCGCGATGTCGACGCTGTTCGCTCTTGCGGCGAGAGCATCGACGTCGGCGTGATCGATCCACTCGTCGAGGTCAGCGACCACCTCAGCGAGCGGCCGTGCCGTCCTGGGCGTTGTTGGCTGGATATCAGCATTGGACGTGGGCGTTCTGGGGCGCGGTGTACGTGGCCGGGCAAGCGCGGCCTGCGCGACGGTGGCCAGGTCGGCCGGATCGACCTGGCCTTCGCCCGTTTGTGGCTGGTCGTCGGTGGCGTGGTGTTCGGTGATCGCCGCGCGGATCTGCTTCCACTCCTTCTCGGGAGAAGCTCCGTTGGTCGTGATGTCGTGCCAGGCGGTCTGGGCCATGGCGCGAATGCGCTCGGGCATGGTGGGGTCGTCGCGGGTGTCCTTGATCCGTCCGGTGTGCTCGAGACGGGTGTAGGACTTCGTGCCGGTGACCATCTGGGCGGCCTTGGCACGCGCGTCACCGTGCCGGCCCGGAACAGACTCCTCCTGCTGCGGTGCCGCCGATTCGGCGGGACCGTTGTCGTCCCCTTTGCCCCCACCCTTCACGTCGCTGCCGGTCGTGTTGCCGTCCTTCCAGCCCGCGTTGCTCGCGTTCTTGGTCGCCTGGAAGCGGGTGGCGTGCTGCCGGACGGCGGCTTGTTCGGTCTCGGCACTCTTGTACTCGCGGTACAGCTCCTCGGCGGTCTCCAGCGGCAGGGGCTCGCGGATGGTGTTCTCGTCGTGTTCCGCGATTAGGTCGCGCAGCCCGGACGTGACGCGGCGCACGAACACCGGCACGGTCTTCCAGCCGAGCAGCTTGACGGCTTCCAGGCGTCGCCACCCGCACAACAGCAGACCGTCCGGCGTGACCGTGAGAGGGCCCAGCAGCCCGACCCTACGGATCGAGTCACACAGGGCTTGGAGGTCTCCGAGGTCGCGTCGGTGCCGGTACCCGACGGTGATGGAGTCGACGGCGCGGTCCAGCCGCAGTCCGTCAGTGTCGTCATGCGGCATGTCCGGCCTCCCGAGCATCGAGGTAGTGGGGCGGGGTCAGGTCGTGCGCGTCTTGCTCGATCACCAGGCGTGCGGTGTCGCCGGCCAGGAGGCGGTGCAGCACCCCGTTGCGGGCCGGGGTGCCCAGGACTGCCGAGACGAGGCGGGTCCAGGCCGGCTGGTCGATGTCCAGCACGGCGGCCGGTTGGCGGTCCTTGCGCAGCCGTTCGCATGCGGCGGGCAGACCGCCTGCTGCGGTCAGGGTTGTGGTGATGTGTTCCAGTCCGTGCCGGGCCACGTCGTCGGGCCACCCGACCGCGACCAGGACCGTGATCGTCGTCCGGGTCGCGGTCTGCACCCGGGCGACGACGACGGCCGTGGTCGGGTCGAGATCGTCGGCTGCCGGGTCGCCCGCGTGGGCGGTGGCCAGGGCATGTTCGAGCCATGGTGCTCCTTCGCCGTTCGGAGTGGCGGTCGGGGCGGACGGGTCGCCAATGCGCCAGGCAGGGACCAGGTCGGTGCGGGCCATCAGGCGACGTGCCCGGTCCCGGGAGCACAGCAGCTGATCGGCACGGGCCTCGGCGCGGAGAGTACGGGCCACCGCCGTGGTGACTACTGCCCACGGGTTCCGTGCGCGCCGCACGGCAGGGCTGCGGAGCGCTTCGAACGCGGCGACAGCCGCATCGTGCTCGGCGAGATGGAGCTTGCGCGCTAGATGGCGGTACCGGTCAGCGCAGTACGCCAGCAGCTCCGTGGCCTCCGGCATGGTCGCCCACGCCTCATCACTGGCTAGACGGTCGAGCAGGATGCGGAGCCCTTCCGGGGTGGCGAACGCTGGCGAGGCGTTGCGGCTGCCCGGGGAGCTCTGGCCGACGGACGGAAGCGCGGCAATGCCGTCGGGGCGCGGGAGTGTCTCGGCGGGCTGCTGGTCGGGGTGGTGGTCCGGCCCTGCCGTCCGGACTGCGCCCGTGCTCTGATCGCTCATCATCAGTCCTCCGCCGGGGCACGCACCGCGCACCCGGCATGTGCATCAGAGTAGGCCGAGCCCGATGGATGTGCAATACCTGCACACTAGAGCCTGGGTGTTGTCATCGTGCACTCTAGGGATAGCCTGATCGCATGGGATATCCCGTTGAGCCTTATCGCCGCGACCCAGGCGCCGGGTCTGACCAGCCCAGCGACGCTCAGGCGGAGCGAGATGGTCAGGTGTGGTCGAGCTCCTGGACCGCAGGCATTGGCGAGCGGCTGCGCTCCGCGCGCCGGGCCGCCGGGTTGACCACGCAGCAGGTCGCCGACCGGACCGCCGCGCTCGGTTACCCGATGGCGCGGGCCAGCATCGCGAACCTGGAGACCCGGCCGCGGGAGAAGATCTACCTGCAAGACGTCACCGTGCTCGCTGCCGCGCTCGGGGTCTCACCCGTAGAGATCCTGTACCCGCTGGAGGTCAGCACAGTCCCGACCGCCACACCCACACCTGTCGGCGTGGTCCGACGCGGCGTGCTGAGGAACACCAGCACGCAGGTCCTGCCCGGCCGCACTCAACGCACTCCGAGCGCAGTCGCGTGGTTCACCGGCGGATACGGGCGCGTCCTCGAAGCTCGCCTGGCGGCCATCACCGCCTATGGCAGGTTCGAAGCTCGCGGTCAACTCCTTGCGATGCTCATCGAAGAAGAGGCAGCCGGCACGCTAGAAGCGCGCGCACAGACCGCCGGCGCCCCCGCACCCACCGAGTTCATGAGGGTGCTGCGGATGGAGGTCTACGACCTCGCACGCTGGGCCCTCGACACCATCGCCACCTACGAACACCTCGCTGCCAGGGTCGGTGACACCCGGCCCGCGGTCAGCGACGAGGAACGCGAGATCGCCGAGCACGTAGCGGCCACGCCCCCGGCTGGGTACATCCAGGACCCGTACGAACGGCCCTACGTGCACGGAGTCCTGACCATCGGCGCCTCCGAACCCGGAGCCATACCCTTCTACCTCCAGGACGACCCCGAAGACCGCTGGACCCCACCCGACCTCACTCGGCCAGCCACCGCGTTCGAGACCGCGCCGGAGGATCCGCCACGGCGAACGAAGCCCAAGCCACGGAAGGCCGAGCCCTGGCCCGCCCCAGAAGGCCCGCCTCGTCGGCGCAGTGGCGGAGGTATCGAAGCACCTGGGTTGTAGTCGCATCGCCTCCCCGGCTCAAAAGGGTCCAAACGCCGTACACAGCTGCGCGGCGCATGCCGGTGCGACAAGGGTGCGACGCCACCGCGTCCCTCGTGCGCTACAGATGAGTTGGTGTTTCGGGTTCGATGGGAAAGGTACGAGAGCCCGCGTTCCAGTGGGCTCGCCCCGGACCCGGAGCGTGAACCATGCAGGCCCAGACCAGACCCCCAGCCGGCGAGTCGTTGCACGGCATGTTCGTCGCCCTCATCGAGATCCTGGAGGCGCTCGGCGAGGAGCGCGTCGCCGGTCTGACGATCCTTCGCGGCTCGGTACGGATCGAGCCGACTCGGCTGTCCGACGGCGAGGTCATCGCCCGCGAACTTGGACTGACCGAAGGCGTCGTTCAGCGGCTGGCGACCCCCGCCGTCGCCGACTGGTCCGGGACTGTTGCGGGGCTGGAGTGCCACGTCCGCACACTGGCAGGGACCGCCCGATGACTGGGCCGCGACCGGTCGCGGTGGGATACGTCGCCGCGCGGACGTTGAGCGAGATTGACCGGCAGCGCAACGAAGTCGCCTCCTACGCGGAATCAGAGGGCCTTGCGCTCGCGGATGTCCTCAACGACACGCGTGACGGGCTCACGATCAGCCAGGTCACAGAAACCGCCCGCAGCCATGGTGCGAACGTCGTCGTGGTCCCGGCAGAAGCGAGACTTGCCGAGGCGTACACCCGACTGGCCTATGAACTGGAGCAGCACGGCATGCGCTGCATCCTGCTGGGCGATCCGCACCCGGCGACCCACCACGGACATGTCCTGGTCAGCCTCGGGAGCCGGTCGTGATCGCCGTTGGCAGCCACGCCCGGCTGCTCGTCGCGCTGGACATCGACGGGACCATCATGGCGTCCGATGGCACCATCGCTACCCCTGTGGATCGCTCGATCGGGCTGGTACGCGCGGCGGGACACCAGATCGTGCTCGCGACAGGGCGGTCGCTGGCCGGAGCGCTGCCGGTGATCGAGCGCCTCGGTCTGACCGACGGGCACGTGGTGTGCTCGAACGGAGGCCTGACGATCCGACTGGACACGAGCGCACCGGGCGGGTATCGGTTCGCGCGCAGCGAGCTGTTCGACGCGACCACGGTGATCCGCCGCGTCCTGGAACTGGAGCCTGCGACGCTGGTCGCGGTCGAGGAACCGGGTTGGGGCTGGCGGGTAAACACGCTGTTCGAGCCGACGCAAGTCAACGGTGAACAGAAGACCGCATCAGTCGCGGACCTGTGCTCCAGCCCTGCAACACGCGTGGCGTTGGCCGCGCCAGGACTGCGACGGCACCTGGAGGCGCTGCGAGAAACCGGGGTGACAGTGACTCCGGCAGGGGAGTCGTGGCTGGACGTGACCGGGCCGGAAGTCACGAAGGCGAGTGCTCTTGAAGCCCTACGGGAGAGGCTTGGCATTCCGCCGGAGGCGACAGTTGCTGTCGGCGATTCTGAGAACGACCTCGACGCCCTCGTTTGGGCGGGGCGTGGGATCAGCATGGGTCACGGACCGTCGACGGTGCGTGCCGCTGCCGACGAGGTCACCGGCACCATCGACGAGCACGGTGCGGCGACGGCACTCGACTCGCTGCTCCCAGCCATCGACACGACGCCCCTGCCCGACCTGGCCGCCCAGCTAGCGGTCGCTGTCGACTCGGCACCGGGCGTGGCCAAACTGCGCGTTTGGCACCGGTCCGGGGCTGACCTCGCCGGAGCCGAGATCCAATCCGCCGTCGCGCGAGCCTGGGTGCGCCACGCCCCGATTCCTGCCGCTGACGGCGGCACGATGCTAACCATCACCGACGCCGCCGATCAGGCCGGGCTCGGGTACCCGACCACGGACCTGGGCCTCCGTGCTCGATGGACCAAGACCAAGCCCGACGACGGCACGACCGTCTACGAGCTGCCGATCTGGCAGCGATGAACTCACGTCCGGATGCCCCGATCCGGACGTGAGCCCGCCCAACGCCGGGCGGGAACCGCTGGCCGGGACCGTTCCCCTGACGGTCCCGGTCAGCGCCGTGTGCGGGGCGCCTCTCCCGAGATAAGCGCCAGCCCCGGTACGATCATGGCCCAGGTCACCAGGCCGCACGATCGGGAGGGGAACCGCGTGCGCACTCCACGGACCGGGCTGGCCGAGCGCCGCCGACTGCAGGGCCTGAGCCAGGAAGCGCTCGCCGAGCGCCTCGGCGTCGCGCGTACGACGGTTACGCGCTGGGAGGCGGGCGACGTCGAACCTCTCGCCTGGGTGCGGCCCGCGCTCGCCAACGTGCTCTCGTTGACTCTCGAAGATCTTGCCGCGCTCCTGACGCCCTCGGCCGTCGGGAGGGATGTCATCCCGAGCCGCGTGCCCGCGCCTGACATGGCTCCGGCGTATCCTCCGTATCCGCTCGATGACGGTGAGCTGCTCGACGTCGCCGAGCGGAGGTCCTGGTTGGCCTCGCTGGACGTGAGCGCAGCAAAGATCGACTACCTGGCTCCCGCTGTCGAGTGGATCATCGACCAGGACGAACGCGTCCCGCCGGCCGACCTCCATGCCAAAGCACGTGGCCTGCGATCCCATCTCCATCCGTTGCTGGAGGCTCCGCAGCGCCCGGACACTGCGATGCGCCTGTTCGCGGTCGCGGCCCATCTATCAGGCGCGCAGGCTGCACTCAGTCTCGACATGGGACGCCTTCCCTCGGCCCGCGCGCACGCGGCCGAGGCCTTCGACCTCGCTGAGACCACGGGAGACCCGGACCTCATGGCCTGGGCGCGTGCCGCGCAGAGCCTCGTCGAGTACTACGCGGGCCGCTACCCCGATGCACTCGCCCTGGCCAACGACGGCCTCGCCCGTTCTCCCCGAGGACCGCACGCGGTTCGCTTGTCTGTTAACGGCCGCGCTCGGGCACTGGCCCGGATGGGTGACCGAGCCGGTGTTGATCATGCGGTCGGGCACGCCTGGACCGTCCGCACCGAACATCCCGATCCGGAGACGGCCCTTACTGCGAGCCTGACGACGACCGTCTACTGCGAGCCTCGCGCCGCGGGCAACGCCGCCACCGCCTACCTCGCCGTTGGGGACACCGCACGCGTGGAGCAGTACGCGAACCTGGCCCTGGACACGTTCGACGCCGAAGGCTTCACCGGGCCGCAGGCCATGACACGAATCGATGTTGCCACGGCATTGCTGGACCCGGCGAGCGGTGATGTCGAACGGGCCGCGAGCCTGGTCGCCGATGCGTACCGGATCGGTGGAGCTGCGTCGTTCCCGGTGCGGCAGCGCGTGGCGGAGTTCGTCGATGCCGCGGCGTCGTGGGAGGCTCTGCCCGCGATCCGCGATGTCCGAGAACTCGTGTCCGGACATACCACTGAGGAGGGCGTGCATGCCGACACCTGAGCTGGACAGCTTCACTGCTCGCTGGGAGGAGTTCGGCCGACTGGAACGGCTGGTCAACCACTGGTGGTGGCGTCCTGGCTGGTCCCTCGGCCGCTCGTTCTACACTTGGCACCTCACGTTCGACGACGCCGCGGTGGCACCGCTGCACGACCTCGTCGGACGTCTCCACGATGGGCTCACCGGTGTTGAAGGGCTCGATCTCATCCCGCAAAGGTGGCTGCACCTGACGATGCAGGGGCTCGGCTTCACCGACGAGGTCTCTGACGACGATGTGGATGCCATTGCGCGTGCTGCGACCAAGCACCTGGCCACTGTCCCCGCCGTCGACCTGACGCTTGGACCGGTCGAGGCCGACGACGAAGCGACCGGCCTGCTCGTGCGCCCCTGGACAGCCGTGGCCGCCGTCCGGGACGGCATTCGCGAAGCCATCGCGGATGTCTGGGACGAAGCGCCCGAGAGCCCCGAGTTCCACCCGCATGTCTCTATCGCGTACAGCAACGCTGACGTCCCTGCCGGCCCGATCCGGGAACGTGTCGCTCCGTTGCGCGACATCGAGCCGGTGACCATCCCGATCACCGCCGCCCAGCTCATCCGCCTCAACCGCGACAACCAGATGTACGAGTGGGACGTCGTCGCGGACGTCCCACTGGGACGTGGCTGATCTACTCGCGTCGGTTGTCGCATCTTCGTAGCACCTGCGCGCCCGTGGCTCCGAAGCCAAGACGCGCATCGCTCTGGGCCATAACCTCGACGCGTGGATGAGACACGCGAGGACGAGGTGACGTTACGGTCCGGGATGCTGGACCGTCTGGCCGCGATGCGGGGCCGCCCGCTGGCTGAGGACGTGGCCGATGCGATGACCGTGGTGCCGCGGCACGTGTTCGTGCCGGAGGCGCCGATCGAGGAGGCGTACGGGCTGGGTGCGGTGGTGACCCACTGGGACGAGCAGGGCGTGCCGACCAGCTCGGCGTCAGCGCCGGGCACGGTCGCGGGAATGCTGGAGCAGGCACAGGTCCGACCGGGGCAGCGGGTGTTGGAAGTCGGTGCGGGGACCGGGTACAACGCCGCGCTCCTGGCTCATCTGGTCGGACCGTCGGGCTCGGTCACCACGATCGAGTACGACCCCGAGGTTGCCGAGGCGGCACGGACTCACCTAACGGCTCATGGCGCGGACCGAGTGCGGGTCGTGACCGGTGACGGCACCCTCGGCGCCGCCGAGGATGGTCCGTTCGACCGGATCCTGGTGACAGCCGGGGCGTGGGACGTGGCGCCCGCATGGGTCGAGCAGCTCGCTCCTGATGGCCGCGTGGTGCTGCCACTGCGTCTGCGCGGCCTGACCCGGGTGGTCGCGTTCGAGCGCAGCGGGACGGGGCTGCGGAGCGTGTCGGTTGTCGAGGACGGCTTCATTCCGATGAAGGGCATCCGCGCGATGCCGGAGAAGAATGTCCCGCTCGGTACGGGGCCGGACCTGACGCTGCGGATCGACGACGCACAGCCGATAGACCGCGCGCTTCTGGAAGCACTGGACAGCGAGCCGACGCTGGAGTGGACCGATGTCGTCGCGCCGTGGGCGTGGACGCCGGAGCAGGACTTCTGGCTCGCGACGCTGCCCGGTTTCTGCCGGGTGTTCGTCAACGCGGAGGCCGTGGCGGCGGGACGGATTCCCCGCGCGAAGGACCCGTGGGGCGCGTGGGGCGTCTACTCGGGCGGGTCGTTGGCGTACATGGTCGCGCGGCAGACAGGCGGCACCGATGAGATGCCGATGCTGCAGGTCGGTGCGTGCGGGTTCGGCCCCGACGGGGCCGACCTGGCGCGGCGGCTCGCCGACCGAGCCCGGGCGTGGCAGGAGCAGACGGCGGACGGGGTCGAGGTGACGATCGAGGCACGCTCGCCCGCCTCGGTGCCGCTGCATGGCGAGGACGGCGCCCTGTTGGTCGTTAACAAGGTGGACCACGTGTTCGTCGTGACGGCGGTCGGGGCAGCGACGTCTGTCGAGGCGTAGCACGCCGCGGAAGGCACGATGTGGAGAAGGCCCTGACAAGGGTGTCAGGGCCTTCTCCTATGGGCTCATACGACGAGGAGCAGGGCGTCCCAGGGCGTTGTGACTGGGCGTGCGGGAAGTCCGCCGAACTCGCTGAGGGTGAGCGCGACCCCTGCCGCGCCGGTCAGGAATCCGGGGTTGTCGTGGCTGGCCCCGTGCTCGACGTGGGCAACAAGGAATGGCCGTTCGCGGTTCAGTGACTGCGTGACGCCGGCCGCCGCGAGTTCGGCGACGCCTGGATCAACGCCGGTCGCGCAACGCAGGATCCCGGCGTACCCGTGGCAGAGAGTAGGCCCCTCGGCATCCCACGCCGCACGCTGGGTGACGAGCCGCGCGAGATCCGCACGGGCTGCACCGGCCAGGCCGTCGTCGTCGAGCGCATGCGCCGCGTGCAGCAGGCTGCAGGCGACTCCGGGCACGCCGTAGCACCACGCCGCACGGCGTCCGTGCCGTGTGGGGGTGGCGCCGTCCGCGAGCTCCTGGCCCGTGGCGTGATTGGGCCAGCCGTGATCGCCGGCTCGCCAGCGTTCGAGCCAACGGGCGGCGTCCCGGATCGCGGTCTCTTGTCCGGCGACGGTGTGCCCGGTGGAGTGCGCCAGCGCCAGGAAGGCGAGAGGGCCGGCGACGCCGTGGGCGAGACCTGTGTCTGCGGCCCCGGTGTGGTCGAGTCGGGCGGCGACAACCGCCGGGTGCTGTTCGGTCGGAACCCACCATCCAGGCAGGGGCTCTCCGTGGTCGGTCAGCATCGTGGTCATCGCCGTCAGCGCGGCGACCAGACCCGGTTCCGCGGAGGAGTGACCGTCGGCCAGGGCGGCGAGCAGGATGCGGCCGATGCCTGCCAGGCCGGAGACCGTGTCGTAGATGTGCCACGACGTGCCGGACTCGCCGGTGCGGGCCGCCTCGGCGTAGTGGGTGGCTACGTCGACAGCGCGAGCGGAGAGCCAGCGGACCGAACGGGACGTCGCCATTGCCGTGACCTCGGGGTCAGGCAGGTAGGCGGACCCGAGGACCAGCGAAGCCGCCAGTCCTCCGATGGCCCCGTAGATCCCGGGCCCCTGGACTTGGGCGGTAGCGGCACCTGAGGCGGCAGCGTCCCAGTGCGCGCTGGCAGCGGCGGCGAAGACCGGGTCGACGCCGGACAAGCGCGCATGCAGCAACGCAGTTCCTGGCAGCCCGTCGGCGAGTGTCGCGATCCCGTACGACGGGGCGGCCGCTATCACGCGTTCCGGGTCCAGCAGGCGTTCAGCGATGGCCAGGGCGGCCTGACCGGTGTTCATCGACGCTCCTGAGCGAGAAGTTCCGCCGCCAGTGCACGAGCGACATGTTCGTGGTCCCGGTCGAGGCCAATCCGGTTGGCGTGCATGTGGATCATCGAAGAGGCGCAGTCGGCACGTCGAGCGTCCGGGACTGCGTCGCGGTAGACGGCGAGTGCTCCGCTGCGCCGGTCCCACCGCTCTCGGGCCGGGGAGGCGAGCAGCGCGGCTGGACTGGACGGTGCCGTCGCGCGCAGCTCGTTGACCCGTCGTCGTCGGGCACGGTCCAGCCGGGGACGCCCGACGGCAGCAGCCGCGTCATCGGTGAGCCCGCGTGCGATCTCGACGGCGGAGAGCGCGGCGAGCAGGAGCCGGGCATCGTCGTCGGGCGCTTCCGTCAGGAGGCTCAACGCAAGGTCGCTGTCGGCGTCGAAGAGCCGCTCGGCGGCGCCGATCGCGTCGTGGCCGCCGTAGCGGTCGATCTCCGGCTCGTACGACTCGATGATCAGGCGCCCGACCAGGCCGTGAGCCATCCAGGTCGCGTACCGCTCGGACACGGCGGGCAGTACCACGGTGCTCAGGATTGAAGGTTCGCCCGCGAACCGAACGCGAACGTGCGGCCCATGGGCTGGGCTGTCATAGCGGAGCCAGAACGAGCGGTCGATGTCGCTGCGCACTGTGGCGGTGAGGTCACCGATCTGCGCGAGCAGGTCATCGTGATGAACTCTCGGCGAAGGAACTGTCAGCGAGAGCCAACGTCCACCTGGCAGGTGGATGACAGGTGGTGTCGAGACGGCTGGCCGATCGCCGTTCGCGACCGGGCGCGGCCGGTGTCCTTGGAGCGGAACGACAAGCTCAAGGACATGCCGACCGTCCGGGCCGTCCGCAACGGCCTGGACCGCGTCAGGTCCACCGGGCGGGGCGGTCACCGCGTCGGCGCCACGGCGGACGTACCTGCGCAGGAGCTCTCGGTCGCGCGGGTCGTCCAGGTCGAGCGGGAGCCGCTGGTCGGCGTCCTGCGCGACCACCAGGCGCGGCACTGTGGGAACTGCGGCCGTGCGCCAGTGGGCGAGTCCGGATTCCCAGGAGTGCTTGTCGGAGACGGCCGCTGCGAGCCGGTGGGGGAGGCGCCATCGGGCTGGCGACAGGATCGTGTTGCGCCACCGGACCTGGGGAACGAACGGGGCGTCAGCGAGGGGTCCCCACGTCCAGGCATGCCACGGTTGGGTACCGGCGTTCGCGAGGTCCTGGAGTACGCGGACGGCCGGTGTGACGTACGCGGGCCCGATCCGGGAGTAGAGGACGGGGGAGATCTCCCGGTCGAGGTTCCGGGACCACAGCGTGAGGCAGCGCCCGTCGGAGGCCAGTTCAAGATCGGACAGCGTCAGGTCCCCGGGGTCGGGAACCGAGCCGACGCAGATCCGTTGCGGTGCGAACCCGGACGGCAACGCTACGGTCGTCAGGGCCGCCAGGCGCGGGCGGACCACGACCTCGGCGCGGAGTGGCGCCTCAGAATCGACGATGGGGCTGGCGAGGTCGAGGAGCGAGGAGAAGCGCCCGAGGGTCGACCCCGCATCCAGGGTGCTGCCCAGGTGTGCCGCCAGCAGGTATCGGCCTGCCGCGAGGTCGTCGGCCGAACCGGACAGGACGCGCGTGTAGAGCTCGCCGCTGGTCGGTGGCAGGCGCTCGCCCGGTACGCGGAGCGCGGCGATGGTCGCGTCGTCGAGCGTGACCTCGGTGCTCTGCCGGGAGGCGGCGTCGGCGAGGAGACCGGCCAGGGCTCGTCCACGCGCAGGGTTCTCGGCCGGGTCGGGGCGTTCGTCGTCGTCCGGGTTGCCGAGGCCGGTCACCGGGTCGACGACGGTCAGCAGTGGTACCCGTCGTCGGATGCCGTACCGTTCGACGAACCGGGAGTGGAAGACGCCCAGAACATCGGACGAGGGCGTGATGCTCCACAGCAGGCCGGCCGCGTCGGCTGCTTCGGTGACGAGCGAACGCGGAACCTGGATGTCGGCGTCGACCGCGACGTCGACCGTGATGGGGCTCTCGTAAGGCGAGAGACTGTCGCAGATCGGGCGGGCCTCGGCCAGCGCGTCGAGACGTTCGTCTGTACCGGGCGGGTACTTGTCTGCTTCCGCGAGCAGGTCGCGCAACTGGACCAGCGGCCCGAGCATCTCGTGCTGTGCCGGGATCAGGGTCAGGAGGTGCTTGAGCGGGTCCTGTGCGACGTCGTCCGGCAGCAGATCGGTCAGCAGTAATCCGACCCGGACCAGCATCTGCACCGTCGCTCGGATGGTTTCGGCCGGAGCGTTCGGCCAGCGGGTCTGGATGGTGGCGCTGACCTGGGCCAGGCGGGCAGGGGTGCGGCACGTCTCCAGGATCAGCTCGACCGCTGGCGTCGCGCGCAGCGTGATCCGTTCGGGCTTCTGGGATCCTGTGGCCCACTCGTGCTCGTACCGGTCGCCGCGACGTGCTGCGAGGTCGTTGGACACCAGCCGCACGGCGTCGAGGACCTCGGGGACGTCGAGGAGCTGGTTTGCAAGATCACTCAGCCAGGCAGCGGACGGCGCGCTCCGGGCCCGGTGATTCTTCCCGATCCGGAACCGGGCAGCGCTCTCGGTCGCGTGGGCGACCTGGACGCCGGCGAACGCACCCCGCGGCGTCGCCCGCGTCCGAGCGCGACGCTCGTAGGCGTGCACCGTGGTCGCGAGTCGCTCGTCGGCGTCCAGGTCATGGTCGGTGATGGTGGCGAGGGAGCGCGAAGCGAAGCGCACCGCCTCGAGGAACGAGCCCGAGAGCGTCGGCGCCGCCTGGCTCCTGGGCTCGTGCGGAAGTAATGGCGTCCGTGCCAGGAGGGGGAACTCCGGGTGTGGGATGAACGTTCGCTCGCGCGCCATCGCCACCGTCCCTACTTCCCGCAGTTGCAGTTGCTGCAGCTGCAAGTAGCCGTGCAGCCGACGCTCGGACAGCTCGCCGAGCAGCCGTCGTTCGTGTGGTTCGTGCAGGCCATCGGGACGGCCAGCGTGCGGACATCCAGGTCGAACAGATCGGCCGTCAGCCGGTCCAGGTCGCTCTCGGTGCGGTCCAGGACCGCCGTCGGTTCTGCCATGGGTTTGCCTCTCGATGAGGTGAATGGTTGTCGTCTCTCATCGAAGCCAGAGGTGAGCAGGCAGAACAGAGCACGGCTGCTGCACCCCTGTCGCATCTGCGTAGCGTGATAGGGACCGGTGTCGGATCGTGGCCCTTGACCGGCGAGCTGTGGGGCACACTGAGCACGTCAGTGCCCGGGAGAGACCAGGAGAACGCCATGCCCATGGAGTCTCGTGTGGAGTTCCGCTCGCTCGACGGACTGCGCCTGGTCGGTGACGTCGTCGTGCCCGCCAGCACACCGGACGTGGGTGTCCTTCTCGTACATGGGCGGGGCGTGACCCGGCACGAGTCGGGGTTCTTCGACCGGATCGCCGAAGGCCTCGCGGTGGCAGGGATTGCGTCGTTCCGGTTCGACCTGCGCGGGCACGGCGAGTCGGAGGGAACGCAGGAGGACGTCACGCTCGCGGGCCTGCTCAACGACGTACGGGCCGGGTTCGAGGTACTGAGCGCCGAGACAGGTGCGACGACGACATCGCTGGTGGGGCAGTCGTTCGCCGGCGGTGTCTGCGCCTACTACGCGGCGAAGCGCCCGGCCGAGGTGCAGCGCCTGGTGATGCTGTGCCCACGGATCGACTACAAGGCGCGCACGATCAACGGCCGGCCCTACTGGGTGGACGACCACCTGGACGACGAGCACGCCGACCTGCTGACCCGGGACGGGTTCCTGCAGTACTCGACGTCGTTCCGGCACGGGCGTGCGTTCCTCAACGAGGTCTTCTGGCTCCAGCCGCACACCGCGCTCGGTGACGTCATCGCCCCGACCCTGCTGGTACACGGCGATGCCGACACACAAGTCCCGATCGGACCGTCCTATGAGGCGATCAAGGAGCTCAACGAGCGGTCGCGGCTCATGGTCGTCGAGGGCGCCGGGCACGGCTTCGCCGTCGCGGACGACAAGGCGTACCAGCAGCCGCAGACCCGTGTCTGGCAGTCCGAGGTCATCGAGGCGATCACCGACTGGGTGTCCACGGGGCGCTGACTGGCGGTGTCTCGCGCCGGTACCCTGGCGCGAGGTACCTGTTGGTGAGGGGAGGCCAGGATGACCGGCAACGGCGACGAGACCGTTGGGTCACGCATCGCGACGTACCGCAAGCTCGCGGGTTACACCCAACGCGAGTTCGCCGACCACGCCCACCTCTCACTCGGCGCGATCCGCAAGGTCGAGCAGGGCGAACGCCTGCCGACCTACGGCTTCCTCAACACCGCCGCGCGTACCCTTGCGGTCAGTGTCGAGGAGCTCACCGGGCAGCCCTACCGGGGCCGGGAACGGGCCGATGCCCGGGTCCACGCGCCGATCGCCGCGATCCGCGGAATCGCTCGCGCCTACGACCTCCCACCCGAATGGCGCCCCGTGCCACGGTCCGTCGACGCCATCGCCCGCGACGTCGACCAGGCCACGAACTACCGCGCTGCCGCGCGGTACACGGCGCTGGGCGAGATGCTTCCCGCGCTCCTCGAAGAACTCACCGCGTGTGTGCACCACCTGGACGGCAAGGCCCGACGGCGCGCCGCCCGCCTCCTGGCTTCCTGTTACTACATGGCCTACTGCCTGGCCTCACGCCTCGGCTACGTCGACCTCGCCTCGATCCTGGAGGAACGGCTGCAGTGGGCGTCCTCGCTGGCCGACGACCCGCTGTCGATCGGCCTGTCGCAGTGGACCCGCGCCAACGGGTTCCAGGTCGCCAAGGACTACGACACAGGGCTCCGGCTCCTGGAGCTCTCCTACGACCAGCTCCAGGACGCCGTCGGCACCGACCCGTCCGGTGCCGCAGTAACGCTGCTGGGCAGCATCCGGCTCCGACAGGTCACGCAGGCCTCCCGCGCCCGCGACGAGGAAGCGACGGCGCACCACCTGGAGGAGGCTCAACGCCTGGCTGCGCGCGTGCCCGACGGCGTCGACCGCGTCCACTACCACCTGACCTTCGGGCCTGTGAACACCGCCGTCCATGACATCGCCGCGCAGATCGAGCTCAAGCACCCTGATATTGCCGCCGAACGCGCCCGCGAGCTGCACCTGCCCGCGTCGATGCCCCGGACCCGTCGCGGGCACCACCTCATCGACGCCGCGCGCGCCTTCATCGCCGTCGGCGACCGCGACGCGGCCCTGGCCTCGCTGCAACAGGCCCGGACGGTCGCGCCGCAGCAGACGCGGTACCACCCGATGGCCCGCGAGGCCGTCCGCGTCCTGGCCGGCCAGCATCGCAAAGCCGGCGAAGAAGTCCGAGCGCTGGCGGCATGGATCGGGTCGGCCACTCCCGAGACCACGTGACGTCCTTCGTCAACCGTTGCCGGTGAGGTTGGTACCCCGTCGTGGGGTACTTCGAGCCTTGCTGCTCCCGGAGTCTGGTTCTGTCGGGAACCATCCATCGAGGGGGACGCATGGCAACCCAGGCAGTAGCGCTCCAGAGGCGCGACATTGAGCGTCTGCTCCAGGCTGCTGGTGACGCGCGGGCGCTCGAACAGCTCGCCACGAGTGATGACCGCGCGGCCGTCATCGTCGTCGTACTCGCCGCCGAACACGAACCAGCTTCGGTCAAGGACGGACCGACTCGTCTCGCCGCCATCGACCGGGTGGAGAGTCCGGGGGCGGTCAGGCCGCGGCGTGGTGCACTTGCTCGTCGCAGGCGTGAGGTCTGCAAAACGCAAGAGGGGCTCGCCATGGAAGTCGGCGTGCAGCGGTCCACGGTCGCTCGCTGGGAGTCCGGGGATACGACGCCGTCGCTGTGGGCGCGGCCACGGATCGCGAACGCGCTCGACGTGACACTCGACCTGCTCGACGACCTGCTCGGTGCAACGCCTGACGCCTCGAACGCATCATCGCTCGGGACGGTGACCGTACCGAAGCCGCCTGCCGTCGCGTAGCGACACCGGAACGTGAGGTGACTTGCACGAGCAGTGGGGGACATGGGCGGGCGGCGTCGGTGAGAGCGGGTGAAGGGGCGAGGGGGACCCGCCCCCGCGCCTCCCGCCCGCGTCAGACACAGCATCACCAGCAAACACAACCACCACGCCACGAAACACCAACAAACCAAACCAACACACACATAAAACATCATAAACACACCACAGCACACACAACACCACAAACCACAGACCCGCACACCTACCCCAAAAATCCAGTACGCCTCTTGCAGATCGAGGCACCTAGAGCGGTTCGGGTCGTTTGGTGCGGCCCGTGCACCTCCTGCTGTAGGAGGTGTGCGGATCATGGCGGTGTCGATCGCGAAGATGTCGGCAGGGGATGGGTTCGAGTACTTCATGAGGTCGGTCGCGGCTGGGGACGGGGACCGGTCGATGGGTACCCCGTTGACGCGGTACTACACCGAGACCGGCACACCACCCGGCCGGTGGATGGGCTCCGGTGTCGCTAGCCCCGGGTCCGACGAACTCGGGCGCCTGGTCGTGGGGGACCTGGTGACCGAGGAGCAGATGGCCCGACTGGCGGGCAAAGGCATGGACCCGATCACCGGCCTGCAACTCGGGCGGGCGTACCCGGTGTACGGGCCGGGCAAGGACGGCAAGCCGCGGAAAGCGGTCGCGGGGTACGACTTCGGCTTCGCACTGCCGAAGTCCGCCTCGATCCTGTGGGGCGTGTCCGACGCCGGGATCCAGGAGCAGATCGTGGCCATCCACCACGCGGCCGTCGTGGAGGTGCTCGCGCTCATGGAGCGCGAGCTGGCCGCGACCCGCACCGGAGCCTCCGTCGCCGGCAACGCGGTCACCGAAGCCGGTGAGGGCGGCGCGGTCGCCCAGGTCGGGGTCACCGGGTTGATCGCGATGTCGTTCGATCACTGGGACTCACGGACCAACGACCCGCACCTGCACACCCACGTCGTGGTCTCCAACAAGGTCAAGACCCTCCTGGACGGACACTGGCGATCCCTCGACGCCCGCGGGCTTTACGCGGCTGTGGTGGCGATGTCCGAGCTGCACGAAGCGATCGTGATGGACCACCTCACCCGTCAACTCGGCGTCGGGTGGGAGCTCCGCGCCCGGGCCGGGCAGGGCCGCAACCCGGGCTGGTCGATCACGGGTCTGCCGGACGACCTGCTGGCCGAGTTCTCCACTCGCTCGGAGCAGGTCAACACCCGCGCGGACGAACTGATCGCGCAGCACGTAGCCAAGTACGGGCGCCGGCCGAGCAGGAAGACGATCAACAAGTACAAGCAGCAGGCCAGCAAGGAGACCCGCCCCGACAAGAACCACCACTCCCTGGCCGACCTCACCGCTACGTGGCGGCACCGCACGGCCCGGATCCTGGGCCGGGACGCCACCACGTGGGCCAGTCGACTGGTCTCGAAGGGGCCGCCGCGGGTGCTGCGGGCCGACGACATCCCGCTGGACCTCATCCAGGAGCTGGCCCGGGTGGTGGTGGTCGTGGTCTCGGAGAAGAAACCGGTCTGGGGGCGGTGGAACCTGTACGCCGAAGCCGCCCGGCAGACCAAGTCCCTGCGGTTCGCCACAGCTGAGGACCGGATGGCCGTGCTGGACGCGATCACCGACCGGGCGCTGGGTGGTTCGGTGCGGTTGACGCCGCCTGACCTGGCTAGCACGCCCGCGGAGTTTCAGCGGGAGGACGGGACGAGCATCCTGCGGCCGAAGGACTCGGCCCGGTACTCCTCCCGAGCCCTCCTGGACGCCGAGACCAGGCTCCTGGACCGTGCAGGCACCCGCACCGCAGCAACGATCACCCTGGACGCCGTCGAGCACGCCATCACGAAGGAGGCCACGGGCGGGCGGACCGTGTCGCCGGAACAGGCCGAGGCCATCGCCCGCATCGCGGTCTCCGCGCGCCAGGTCGACCTGCTGGTCGGCCCGGCCGGGACCGGGAAGACCACCACCATGCGCGCACTACGCACCGCATGGGAGCACGAACACGGGCCAGGATCCGTGGTCGGGCTGGCGCCGTCCGCGGTCGCGGCAGCGGTCCTGGCCGAGGACCTGGGCATCGGGTGTGAGAACACCGCCAAGTGGCTCTACGACCACACCCACCACGACGCCCAGTTCACAGCCGGGCAGCTCCTGATCATCGACGAAGCGACACTGGCCGGGACGCTCACCCTGGACCGGATCACCGCGCACGCCGCCGCCGTGGGGGCGAAGGTGCTGCTGGTCGGTGACCCCGCCCAGCTCCAGGCCGTCGAGGCCGGTGGAGCCTTCGCCCTCCTGACCGCAGCCCGCCAGAGCGAAGACAATGTCCCGGAGCTGACCGAGGTGCACCGGTTCACCCACACCTGGGAGAAGCACGCCTCCCTCGCCCTGCGCCACGGACACGACGAAGCCATCGACACCTACCTGGACCACGACCGCGTCCGCGACGGCGACACCCAGACCATGGTCGAGACCGCCTACGCCGCTTGGAAGAACGACCTCGCACAAGGCAAGGCCACCGTACTGGTGGCCGCCGACAGCGAGACCGTCCGGGGGGTCAACGAACGGGCCCGGACCGAACGGCTCCAGACCGGCGCCACCGATCCCGATCGGGCCGTCCGCCTTGCCGACGGGCTGGCGGCGTCGGCCGGGGACACCGTGATCACCCGCCGCAACGACCGCCGCCTACGCACCCGCAACGGAGCCTGGGTGCGCAACGGCGACCGATGGACCCTTGTCAAGGTCCGCATGGACGGATCCGTCGTCCTGCGCCACCCCGAAGCGAAATACGGGAACACGGTCGTGCTGCCCGCCGCCTACGCCGCCGAGCACCTCGACCTCGGCTACGCCGTGACCACCTACCGCGCCCAGGGCCTGACCGTGGACACCGGGCACCTGATCGCCGGGCCGGGCATGACCCGGGAGAACCTGTACGTCGGCCTGACCCGCGGACGGGAGAACAACACCGCCTACGTCATCACCGACACACCCGTAGAAATCACCCCCGACGACTACGAAGACCCCACACCCCGGAGCGTCCTGACCGGAATCGCGCGTACCGTCGGAGCCGAGAAATCCGCCACCCAGACCAGCCATCACGAGAAGGAGCGGTGGGGATCGGTCGCGCAGCTCGCTGCCGAATACGAAACCCTCGCCGCCGCCGGCCAACACGACCGCTGGACCCGGCTGCTTCACCACAGCGGCCTCTCACCCCAGGACGCAGACAGGGTCGTCACGGCGCCTGCGTTCGGTGCTCTGACGGCAGAGCTGCGGCGGGCCGAAGCCGACGGCTACTACGTCGAACACGTGCTGCCCTGGCTCGTGGCCCAGCGAGGCCTGGACGACGCCGACGACCCCGCAGCCGTCCTGCACCACCGCCTCGCCACCACCACCGCCCGACCCGCCCGCTCCGACGGGCTGACCATCCAACGACCCACACCCCGCCGGATCGCCGGCCTCATCCCCGAAGTGGTCGGGCCGATGACGAACGAGTACCGGCAGGCGCTCCAGGAGCGGGCGGCACTGATCGAGCAACGCGTCACCGATCTTGTCCAACGCGCTGTCCGCGACCAGGAGCCATGGCTCGCCGCACTTGGCCCCGAACCAGGCGACACCCCAGCCCGACACACCTGGAACGCCGCCGCACGCACGATCGCCGCCTACCGTGACCGCTACGGCATCACCAGCGTCGCACCACTCGGCAACGACCCAGTTTCTACTGATGCCCAAGCTGTCGATGCTGCACGCGTTGCCGGGGCACTGCGTCGGGTGACACGACCCCCGACCGTGCTTGCACGGCGGCCAGGCGCGACACGCCATGCGCGAGGTATCGGCATGTAGCCGGAGGGCGCTGGCTTGACGGTTGATCGATCTTGCACGGCCGCGCCACCGCAACAGGCTTTGGTCGAGCCGTCAGCACCGATTGCTACGGATCGGAGCGCCTATCGAAAGGGGACGGCATGCTCCGCGCCAGCAGGATCGCGCGTTCTTCGAGGCGATTATTGTCGTCGTCGTTGAGGTTCGCGATCATCGCGTGCACGACAACGAGGCGGTCTTCGCGAAGGTCTGGATCGGTCTGGTGAGTGCGAGCCCTGTAGCCGAGGTTCCGGATTGCGCGGCGCCCGCACCGGCGGAACTGGGCGACGCCCTCGGTGTCGTCCTCCGCGAAGTGTTGGACAACCTGGAAGTCGATCTCCAGTACGCGCATCATGCTGGCCACCAACTCGTCATCGTCCACGAGTGCCACGCCACGCCGCACGTCAGCCACCGGTCTCGCGGATCACGAGGTGAAATCAGTACAGGCCGCCCCGCGCGAGGGCTGATCCTCGATCGATCGCTCAGCCCGTCGAGGCCGTGGCGCCACTGGCGGCGAGCGTCACCCCGGAATAGACCCATGAGCTGCTCGCGCTCATCAGCGGTACGGGCGGGGGCAGAGGTTTGGAGGATGCCGTGGCCAGCCTGGTGAGACCAGGCTGGCCACTCAATGCTTCAGCCCCGTCAAGCTTGCTCGGCGGGACCACGGAGCGTGCTACTTCGTGTCCCGCGGCGGGTTCGGGTCGTTCCCGGGTGTGACGGTGTCCGAGTCGCGCAGTTGCCCATCCCGGCCGTGGATGCGGACTTCTCCGCCTCCGGCATTCCCGACAATCTGGCGGGCACGTTCCACGGCTTGTGCTTGGGTGTCGACGTGAGCGCTCGCGCGCTTGCTGGCGGGGGCGACGACGTCCCACCCACCTGTCTTGTTCGGCACGACGTGCCGCCTGTTCTTGTTGTTCATCTTGGTCCTATCCATCTCGATTGTTCTTCGAACTGTTCCTTGTTCCTGTGCGCCGAGGCGGTGCAGGGCAAGTGGGCAGGCGACCATGTGGCGCCCGTCGCGCCTGCCATTAGATGTCCTGTGTCTATCGCCAGGTTCTCGTGCGCCACCACCGGCCGGCGGTGCGAGCGATGCGCCGCCACCACCGTGCATCGTTGAGCAACTGGTGCTGCAGATCCCGGTCATCGCGTTCCAGGGCACGTCGCTGCGCGGTCGGCGACTGCTGCGGGAGCCAATGCACGATGCTGTTGGTGATGAGGTAGTGCGACCGGCACGCGAGCGCGCCGTTACCGATCGACGGGGCCAAGGTGACCGTGTGCCTGTCGGTGGTCAGAGTCCACTCCGCGGGCCCGAGCGGTGTGACGACCTTTGATCCGCAGCCGCACAGGCAAAGGTGGGCTACGATCTCGTACTTCGCGCTGATGTACAGGGTGTTCGGCGCGAGCTTCACCGGTACCGCGTTGACGAAGGTGTGGTCGATGTGGGTCACGGCCGGTCCTCGGCGATCGTGTTGTCGTCGGTCGAGTAGATCGATGTGGTCCCTTCGACCGCGTCCAGGTAGTACCCGTTGAGCCGCTTCCATGCCAGGACGGCCAAGGTCGCGTTCAGGGCGTTGAGTTCAGCGATCTGGATGTTCGAGCCGTACTCGTCTTTGCCTGTGCCGACGGGGATGTGTGCGCGCGCTTGTGGCGTGCTGACGGAGATGCGGACTGCGGCGAGGAGTTGCCCCTTTGGACCGGCCCGGTCGACACCCAGGCCGACGTCGATGAACGAGACGTCTGCGGCTTCGAGCGCGGTCACGAGTTCGGTGCGGGCGGGTCCGTCGTCGACCGCGAGGAACACAAAGTCGTACTGCGCCAGTTCGGGGACATCCTCGGCGGTGACGTACAGGTCGTGCGCGACGACGCCTTCGCGGAATACCTCTGTCTGCTTGGCCCAGTACGAGGCCTTGTTGGGCTCCGTGCGCAGCTCCTCGACGCTGATCGCCCGCGGGGCACGAAAAGCGTTGTGGGACAGCAACACATCTCCGTCATAGAGGTGGATCTCCGCGACTGGGGTCTTCATGAGAAGGTCGAGGAGGTAGGAGCCGGTCCCGCCAATGCCGACGATGGCGAGCCGCTGTCCCTGCAAGGGCTCGGCGAGGTCTGTGATCCCGGCCCGCGGTGTGGCCGAGTCGGCATATCGGAACGGTGACTTGTGTGCTGTCGATCCGTCGGTGCGCCCGAAGGTGCGGGCGGATGCGCCCGGCTCGATCGACTGTGCCCACCGCTCGATCAGATCCACGTAGTGGGTGACCTTGTCGTGCAGATCCAGGTACGTGCCGTTGGTTGGCTTGGACGACAGCAGAAATTGTGCAACTACGCCGGGCGTCAAGGCCGAGTGGTCGGGCCCAGCGACCAAGCGGGTCAGCGGGTGGCCCTGGTCGTCGCTTGGGTGGTCTCCACAGAACTTCAGCGTGTGATCACGCGGAGGGAGCAGGCGGTCTCCTGCGTACTGCAGCGGATCACCGAGGGTGACTCGGTGGACGGTTCCATTCGGGTCGACGGCAGGCACGTCGTGAATGAGAACCGCGCCCTCGACGACCTCGATGTTGAAGCCTTCGCTCTGCAGTTGCTCGATAGCTTCCTCAGGAGCGAACGGTGGCCTTGACAACGAACCTCATCCCCTTCTTTACCTTGACGCTCTGGCCCGGTCGCAGGATCCCCGTCTGGTTGTCGTGGGGCCCACGGCTGTACTTGACGGAGTACTCCACGTCCCCGGTGGCTCCGAGGTCGGCGAGTTCGACGATGCGCTCGAACGTCAGCTCGCGCTCCGTGACGTCGACCTCAGTGCCGTTGATGACGACCGGGGTGGTCTTGCTGTGCTGGGGCTTGCTCAGAATCTCGGCCGCCATGACCGCGTCCTCCTAGTTCTGTTGGGCGTCAATCTGGCTGACCTCCGCTCCGTGAGAAGTTTGCCTCCCTGTCACCATGGCTGTCAACAGAATCGTGATAGGTTTGTTAGATTGACATTCGTTCTGGTTGGGGACATACTGGTTCAGTGCCCAGCGAAGAGAGGATCAAATCGTTCTACCTGGACCTCGGCCAGCGTGTTCGGGCGGGCCGTGCGCGGACGAAGATGTCCCAAGCTGATCTGGCGACGCGACTGGGCTTGACTCGGGCATCGATCGCGAACCTCGAAGCGGGCCGGCAGCACCCCGCTGCACATCAGGCAGCGATGATCGCCGAAGTGCTGGAAATCCCGATTCAGGATCTGTTGGCGGCCGCACCCCATGCCGTTGACCCAACGGAGACCCAACATGCCGCGCTCAGGAAGTGGGCGCGGAGCCAGGCCAAGACTGATACCGAGGAGACGTCATGACACGCCTGCCGGATCGAGTGAAGGCCGAGAAGCATGCAGCCGAACTCCTGGAGCGGCTGGCGGTCCGAACGATCCCCGTACCGGTCGAAGAGATCGCGGCGAGTCTGGGGGTAAAGCTTGTTCACGAGTCGTTGGATCCCACGGTTAGCGGGCTATTGCTCCGCGAGGGTGGTACCAAACTCATCGCGGTCAACAGCGGGCATCATCGCCGCCGGCAGCGCTTCACGGTTGCCCACGAACTCGGGCACCTCCAGATGCATAAGGGTGAGTACATCGTCGACTCGACCGTTCGGGTGAACCGGCGCGACGGACTCTCCAGCATGGCCACCAACGACGAGGAGATTGAAGCGAACGCCTTCGCGGCGGCCTTGCTTATGCCTCGTTCGCTCGTCCACGAAGCGATCGGCCGGCTGCGGGCTTCGCAGATGGCGAACCCCGCCCGTGCCACCGAACTACTTGCCGAACAGTTCGGAGTGAGTACTGAAGCGATGGGGTACCGACTGATCAACCTCGGGCTGAGTTCCTGACGCCGCTTTCCCAGCCTGTCGCGTGAGGGCGCGCATCACAGTGCCTTCGACCCCCGTGGTTCTCCCACTGCGCTCCTCCAGCCGGAGATCACGAGGTCGGGACGACAAGGATGTGGATAAGCATCTGCACCAGATTCCGGTCGAGTCGTGACACGGTTCCTGACACGATTGCCGCCCGTGACACGCAACATGACACGGTTCCAGCGACCCCCGGCGCCAACGCTTGCCTACGGATGCCAACCGTGTCAGGCTGAGCGCGAGCGGCGCAGGAATGGCGGAATCTAGCCGTTCTCGCACCATTACCAGGGCTAACTCAGCCCACTCAAGACAGCCTTGTGAGCGAGCGTCGAAACCCGCTCCACCAGCAGGGGGTCGCGGATTCGAGTCCCGCTGACTTCACCAACGCCCACCAGGGCCGATATCTTCGGCTCGCGGTGGGCGCAGTAGTAGTTCCGAGTCCCTCAAAGCCAGAGATAACGCTTCACGCCAGCGCCACCCCAGGCGGAGTCGGCGGCGGGACGTCGGGCTGGGGCGTCGTCGACCTGGGCGATGCGGTGCCGATGACGGGAGCAGCGCCGACGACGGCAACGAAGCCGCTGAGGAGCAGCCAGACGAGCGTGTATCCGTTGGCCCATCAACCAGCGCAGCAAGAGTGTCCAGGGTCAGAGCGATGGCGATCGCGGCCGGTGCGGTGGCCAGCGAGTTGTTCGTCCCGACGCCACGTATGCCCAGCGGTCGGCGACGGTCGTAACCGGGCACGACGCGTCTGCGGGGGTCTCCGCTGATCCGTTCGGCGGAGACCCCCGCAACCCCGATCCCCGGATCGGCGCGGTGCGTCAGAGGCGAGCTTTCGTGCCTGTCAGTCCATGAGCCAGAGCTGGTTGTCGCCGCCGTTGCACGGCCACTGGCTGAGGACGGTGCCGCTGGTGGTGTTGTACCCGGAGACCTCGAGGCATTGGCCGGTGGCGACGTTGCGGAGCATGGAGTAGGCGCCGATGACCGGGATCCGTTCCCACTTCTGGTTGTTGCCGCCGTTGCAGGTCCACTGGTTGGCTGTCGCGCCCTGCGTGGTCGAGGCGCCGTAGATCTCCAGGCACTGGCCCGAGTGGGTGGCCCGGAACTCGTAGGTGTTGCCGTTGCGGGTGGTCTGCCACAGCTGGTTGTCGCCGCCGTTGCAGCTGCCCTGCCTCACCTCGGCCCCGGCCGTGGTGCTCGCGAACCAGACGTCCGCGCACAGCTGGGAGTGCCTGGTCTGCAGGACGACATCCGACTTGCCCAGCGGGGCGTCGAGGATGGGCCACCCGCCGGCGAAGCTCAGCTGACGGATGTCGAGCGTCTCGCGACCGCCGTTGTCCGCGTCGTAGTAGTGGTAGGCCAGGTAGCGGTCGGTGCCGTCGGTGTAGACGTCGCCGCCTCCGGCCGCCACGCGCGGCCATGCGCCACGCAGGATCACGGTCGTGCTCCCGTCGACCAGGTTCCGCCCGCTCTGGTCGACGTACGGCCCGGACACCGACGTGGCGCGCCCGACGACGGTGTTGTAACCGCTGCTGGTGCCGTTGCAGCAGGTCCCGGTCGGCGCCAGAAGGTAGAAGTACCCACCGTCCTGGACGATCGAGGCGCCCTCCATGTTCGTGGCGAGGTGCCAGAGGTTGTGGTCGGTGGTCGAGAGCTTGCCGGTCGACTCGTCGAGCACGTGCAGGTAGATGCCGCCGAAAGAACCCCAGGCCAGGTACATGCGCCCGTCCTCGCCGCGGACGACGTCGGGATCGATCGGATAGTTCACGTCGGTGACCATGCCCCGGTCGGTCCAGGGACCGGTGGGGCTCGGGGCCGTCAGGAGGCCCATGGCCGCGTAGTCGACGCCCCAGATGGCGGTCCCGTAGTAGAGGTGGTACTCGCCGTCGAAGTAGTTGATGTCGGGGGCCCAGATGTTCGGCGGCGTCGTCCCGCCGTGCGCCTGGGTGACCCAGGCGGGCGTGGACTCCCAGACGTTGCCGATCTTCTGCCAGCCGCCCGCCGGCGTGGACTGGCAGGTGCGGTAGACCATGATCGACCCGCTGGGGTTGGCCGGGTCGTTCTCGAACCCGGTCGTGTAGGCGTAGTAGCAGCCGTTGACCTTGATGATGCTCGGGTCGTGCAACCGGGTCTCGCCGTCGAGCGCTGAGGCGGGTGCCGCCACGAGCGAGCCGATCATGAGGATGAGCGCGGTACCGAGGGCGGCGAGCAGGCCGCCTCGGGGTCGCCGGAGCTGGTGCATCTCGACTCCTTTGTCGTGGGTGTGCGCACGGGACGCTGCGCTGGGCACGGGACCCTAGCAGGACTTTAAGCGCTTAAACAAGAGGTTGTCCCAGGCCGCTCAGCGCGACTGATCGCGGCTCGCGCCTGCGGCTATCCTCTGAGACATCGGAGACCGAGAGGGGGTGGACCGGTGCCGGCGACGCCGAAGAAGACCAACCCGAGCATGCTGGACGTAGCGCGGCATGCGGGCGTGTCCATCGCGACGGTCTCCAACGTCATCAATCGACCCGAGAAGGTCTCCAAGGCGACGACCGAACAGGTGCGGGCCGCCATCTCCGAGCTCGGGTTCGTTCGCAACGACGCGGCCAGGTCCCTGGCCACGGGCACGACCAGCTCGATCGGCATGGTGCTCGCCGACCTGGACAACTCGTTGTTCGTGGACATGGCCCACGGCGCTCAGCAGGGCGCCGACGCGATCGGGCTGCGTCTGCTGCTCGGGAACGCCGCGTGCGACCTGGACCGGCAGGACGACTATCTGCGCCTGTTCGACGAGGCGCGGGTCGGCGGGGTCCTGCTGTCGCCGATGGAGGACTCCCTGGCCGGGATCGAGCGGATGCGCTCGCACGGCCGACCGATGGTGCTGCTCAACTACGACCAGGACGGAATCGAGTGCTGCACCGTCCTGGTCGACAACGAGGAGGTCGGCTACCTCGCCGCGCGGCACCTCATCGAGACGGATTGCCGGCGGATCGCCTTCGTGGCTGGGCGCGACTACTACCAGCCGGTGCACGCCCGCCGTGTCGGCGTGCAACGGGCCGTGCGCGAGGCCGGGGGAGCGGTGCTCGAGGAGATCGACACCGACGGTCTGGCCTTCGAGGACGGCGTGGCCGTCGCCCGTGCCCTCGGCGAGCGGTCCACCGCTCAACGCCCGGACGGCATCGTCGCGGTCACCGACGACATCGCCAACGGCATCGCGGACGGGCTCCACGCTGCCCTCATCGCCGAGGTTCCGGGCGACATCAGCATCGTCGGGTGCGAGGACAACCGCTCGGCCCGCAGCGGTCCCGTGGCCCTGACCGCGGTCCAGCTGGAGGGCGCCAAGATGGGACAGGCCGCGGCCGAGCTCCTGCTGGAGGAGATGAACAACCCCGCCGGCGAGCATCGCCACCGAACCGTCGTGGTCCGCCCTGGCCTGGTGGTCCGGGCGAGCACGGCGGCCGCGCCGCTCGGGGTCTGACCGGCCCCTGGTTGACACCGCGTGACGGGCGTCTGTATGGTCCGCGACTTAAGCGCTTAAATCCGCGCGACCCTGCCGTTTCAAGGAGGAAATGCTGTGGACGCTTCATCTCTGTCCGGACCCCGGTCCCGACGCCTGATCCCCGTTGCCGCGTCGGTGTCGGCGATCGCACTGCTCGCGGCCTGCGGCGGCGGCAGCCCCTCCGGAGGGAACGACACCTTCGGGCTGCTCATCAACGATGACAACCAGATCGTCCAGGACGCCCTGACGTCGCTCAGCACGGGAGCGTGCACCGACGCGAACGAGGCGCTGCCCCTCGAGATCGAGACCGTGCCGCAGTCGGGCCTGGACCAGCAGCTCCAGCTCCTCGGCGGCCAGGACGCGCTGCCGGCGCAGTTCGCCGCCAGCGGGTCGCCCGCCGTCACGAAGGGCCTCGACGAGGCCGGCCACACGCTCGACCTCGAAGCGACCCTCACCGAGCTCGGCGTCGTCGACGACATCGAGCCGGCCGCGATCTCGACGATCGAGAACCTGTACGGCGGCCTCATCGTCCTGCCCTACCAGTTCAACATCGAAGGCGTCTGGTACAACAAGCAGCTCTTCGCCGACAACGGCATCGAGGTACCGCAGACCTGGGACGAGCTCACCGAGGCGGCCGCCCAGCTCCAGGAGGCCGGCGTCACGCCGCTCTCGGCGTCCGGCGAACAGGGCTGGCCGATCACCCGGCTCATCAGCGGCTACCTCTACCGCTCGCTCGGCCCCGACGCGCTCCAGCGGGTGGCCGACGGCGAGGCGAAGCTGACCGATCCGGAGTACGTGGAGGCAGCGCAGGCGATCGCGGACCTCGGCGCAGACGGCTACTTCGGCCAGGGCGTCGGCTCGATCGACTACGACACCGCGGTCTCCCAGTTCCTGACCGGCAACGCCGGCATGTTCTACATGGGCTCCTGGACGCTCGGCGCGTTCAACGACCCGGCACAGAACCAGATCGGCGCGGAGAACATCGGCTTCTTCGGGCTTCCTGAGGTCGCCGGGGGCGCGGGCTCCGCCGACCAGCTCCCGGCCAACGTGGGACTCCCGATCGCCGTGTCGGCCAAGGCCTACGGCGACGACACCGGCGCCTGGCTCTCCTGCATCGCGGAGAACTACGGCGCGACCTCGCTCGGCGACCAGGGCACGATCTCCGGGTTCAAGGTCAACGGCGATGTCGCCGAGGTGCCGGAGCTGACGCAGTCCGTCCAGGACACGATCGCAGGGACCACCGAGACGACGCTCTGGTTCGAGGCCCTGTTCGGCGCCAAGGCCACCACGACGAGCCAGCAGAACGCCGCGCCGCTGGTGTCCGGGTCGATCAGCGCCGAGGACTTCATGGCGAAGATCCAGGCCGACCTCGACGCGGAGAAGTAATGCACGACGTTCTGGGTGATCGCCGAGCGGTCATCATCCTCCTAGGACCGGCACTGGCGGTGTACACGCTCGTGATGCTGGTGCCGGTCCTGTGGTCGCTGGGCCTGACGTTCTTCGAGGGAAACGCCCTGACCGGCTTCGGCGCCGTCGGCTTCCAGAACTTCAGCACCCTGTGGACCGACCCCCGGATCCTCGACTCGCTGTGGTTCACCGTCCGCTATGCCGTCGTCATCACGGTCGGGCAGGTGCTCCTCGGGTACCTGCTGGCGCTGCTGTACGTGTTCGCGCTGCGCAAGGCCTCCAGCCTCATCCGCACGCTCGTGTTCTTCCCGATCGTGCTGCCCACCGTCGCGGTCGGCCTGATGTTCCAGCAGCTGTTCGCCGTCGCCCCGCAGAACGGGCTGGTCAACGAGGTGCTGAACCTGGTCGGCATCGCCAGCGTGGACTGGCTCGGGAGCGCGGACACCGCGTTCTGGGTCCTGGCGGCCATGGACGTCTGGCGGTCGATGGGGTTCTACGCGGTCCTGCTGTACGCGGGCCTGGTCGACATCCCCGAGGACGTGCTCGCCGCGGCCCGGCTCGACGGGGCGACGGGCTGGCAGATGATCCGGCGCATCGTGCTCCCGCTGTCGATGCCGGTCCTGCTGGCCGCCCTGATCTTCAGCATCAACGGCACGCTCAAGGTGTTCGACTCGATCGTGGCCCTGACGAACGGCGGGCCGGGAGACGCGACCACGCCCCTGACGCTCTACATGTTCCAGACGTCGTTCTCCTACGGCCAGTACGGATACGGCAGCACGATCGCGCTGGTGCTGACCGTCCTGAGCCTCGGCGTCACCTTGTTGATCTTCCGCTCCTCGCGACGCGACCTGACCCAGGACTGACCGATGACCACCAGATTCTTCCGGCGGCTGCCGCTGCGGGCTGCGATCGCGATCCTGCTCGTGATCGAGATCTACCCGCTGGTCTGGCTCCTGCTCGGGTCGTTCAAGACCCAGAACGAGTTCCTGTCCGAACCGAGCTGGTCGCTGCCCTCGCACCTGAGCTTCGACAACTACGTCGCGGCGTGGACGCAGGGCAACCTCGCCACCTACGCGCGGAACAGCCTCCTGGCCGTCGTCCCGTCCCTGGCGCTGATGATCGTGCTGGGCGTCGCGGCCGCGTTCGCGCTCGAGGTGCTGGTGTGGAAGGGCCGCCACGGGGTGCAGCTGCTGTTCCTGGCCGGGGTCATGGTGCCGTGGCAGATGATCCTGCTGCCGCTGTTCACGACCTACTTCGAGCTCGGGCTCGCGGGGACGCTGTGGCCGCTCATCATCACCTACACCGCGACCGGGCTGCCGTTGACCGTGTTCATGATGGCCACCTACTTCCGCTCGGTGCCACGCGAGGTCTTCGAGGCGGCGGCGCTCGACGGCGCCGGCATGGTCCGTGCGTTCTGGGCGGTCGGGTTTCCCATGGTGCGCAACGCGGTCTTCACCGTCGCGCTGGTGCAGTTCTTCTTCATCTGGAACGACCTGCTCATCGCGCTGACCTTCACGATCAGCGACGACCTGCGCACGATCCAGGCCGGACTGCTCAGCTTCACCGGCGAGTTCGGCCAGACCGCCTACGGCCCGCTGTTCGCGGCGATCTGCACCAACGTGGTCGGCACCCTGCTGCTGTACCTCTTCCTCAACCAGAGGGTCATGAAGGGCCTGACCGCCGGATCGGTCAAGGGATGAGCCCCGAGCCGGACCTGCCCCGCACCCTCCACGCTCCCGACAGGAGATCGCACCCGTGACGCAACCCGCCGTCGACGCCCCGACGTTCGAACACCACCGCGAGGCGCTCGGCATCGGCGAGAGCGCGCCGCGCGTGAGCTGGGTCGTCACCCGTGCCCCGGACGGGTGGCGCCAGGTCCGCGCCGAGCTGGAGCTGGAGCTCGACGGCCGGCGGCAGACCAGGATGGTGGACGGCGTCGAGTCGGTGCTGGTCGCCTGGCCGTTCGAAGCCCTCCGCTCGCGGGAGGGCGCCACCGTGCGCGTCCGGGCCTGGGGCGCCGACGGCGAGGCGAGCTCGTGGAGCCCGCCCGCCGCGGTGGAGGCCGGCCTGCTCGAGCCGTCCGACTGGCAGGCGGTGGCCATCGGCCCGGCCTGGGACGAGGATCCCGGGTCGCTGCGCAGGCCGGCCCTGCTGCGCAGCGAGTTCCACCTCGGGTCCCCGGCGGTGTCGGCCCGGCTGTACGTGACCGCGCACGGGCTCTACCAGGCCGAGATCAACGGCATCCGCGTGGGCGACGACGAGCTCGGTCCTGGCTGGACGAGCTACCACCACCGGCTCCGCTGCTACACCTACGACGTCACCGGGCTGCTGCGAGAAGGGCCCAACGCGATCGGGGCGCACCTGGCCGACGGCTGGTTCCGCGGCCGGCTGGGGTTCGGCGGCGGCCATGTCAACCTGTACGGCGAGGCGACCGCTCTCCTCGCGCAGCTCGAGGTGACACACCCGGACGGGAGCCGCACCGTCGTCGCCACCGGCCCCGGATGGCAGGCCGCACCAGGCCCCGTCCAGTGGGCCGGGCTGCTGGAGGGCGAGACCTACGACGCGCGGGACGAGATTCCGGGCTGGTCGGAGGCCGGCTTCACGGGTGCCGGGTGGACTCCGGTCGCCAAGCGGGACCTCGACGTCGACCGGATCGCCGCCCCGACCGGACCGCCGGTCCGGTGCACCCAGGAGATCGCTCCGGTGAACGCCCGGCGGACCGACGACGGACGCGTCATCCTGGACTTCGGTCAGAACCTCGTCGGGCGGCTCCGCCTCGACGTCGCCGGCCAGGCCGGTGAGACGATCCAGATCCGCCATGCGGAGGTCCTGGACCAGGCGGGGGAGCTGTGCACCCGTCCGCTACGCGGCGCTGTCTCCACCGATCGCTACGTCCTCAAGGGTGGGGACCGTCAGACCTGGGAGCCGCGCTTCACGATCCACGGCTTCCGGTACGCCGAGATCACCGGGTGGGGCGACCGGCCGGTCGACGGCGGGATCGTCGCCCGGGTGCTGCACACCGACATGCGGCGGACCGGCTGGTTCGAGTGCTCGGACCCGATGCTCAGCAGCCTGCACGAGAACGTCGTCTGGAGCATGCGCGGCAACTTCGTGGACCTGCCCACCGACTGCCCGCAGCGCGACGAGCGGCTCGGCTGGACCGGCGACATCCAGGTGTTCGCGCCGACGGCGAGCTTTCTCTACGACTGCTCGGGCGTGCTCACCTCCTGGCTGCAGGACGTCGCCGCCGAACAGCTGCCGGACGGGACGGTCCCCTGGTACGTCCCCACGATCCCCGGGGGCGACCAGTGGACGCCGCCGCGGCCCGGGGCCGGGTGGGGTGACGCGGCGACACTGGTCCCGTGGACCGTCTTCGAGCACTTCGGCGACACCGAGGTCCTGCGCCGCCAGTGGCCGAGCGCGCGTGCCTGGAACGACCTCGAGCACGAGCTCGCCGGCGACGACCACGTCTGGGACACCAGCTACCAGCTGGGGGACTGGCTCGACCCCACCGCGCCACCGGACGACCCGGCGGACGGCCTGACCGACCCGCACCTGGTCGCGACCGCCTACTACGCGCGCTCGTCGGCCGTGCTCGCCGCGACGGCGGCCGAGCTGGGCCGGGCTGAGTCGGACGAGCTGGCCGTGCGGGCAGCTCAGGCCCGCGACGGATTCCGGGGCCGCTACCGCACCGGTCCGGGCCGCCTGACGTCGGACTCCCAGGCGGCCTATGCGATCGCGATCATGTTCGGCCTGTTCGAACCCGAGGAGGAGCCGGCCGCCGGGCAGCGCCTTGCCGAGCTCGTGCGCGAGGCCGACGTCCACCTCACGACCGGCTTCCTCGGCACACCGGTCCTGCTCGACGCGCTCACCCGGACCGGACACCTCGATCTGGCGGTCGAGCTCATCCTGCAGCGCTCGGCCCCGTCGTGGCTGTACCCGGTCACGATGGGCGCGACCACGATCTGGGAGCGCTGGGACAGCATGCTGCCCGACGGCGACGTCAACCCGGGCGACATGACCTCGTTCAACCACTACGCCCTCGGAGCGGTGGCCGACTGGATGCACCGCACGATCGCCGGCATCGCCCCGACCAGCCCGGGCTGGCGCGCCATCCGATTTCGCCCCGGCGCGGAGAGCGGGCTCGACTGGGCGGGGGCCGCCCACGAGACCCCGTACGGCCGCGCCTCCATCGTCTGGAGCAGCACCGGCTCCGCGCTGGAGGTCGAGGTCCGGGTGCCGGCCGGCGCGACCGGCGTCCTTGAGCACCCCGCCGGTGACGTGGAGGAGCTGTCGTCAGGACTCCACCGGCGCTCCTGGCCGAACAGCAGGTAGACCCTGCTCAGGTCATCGACGTGACGGACATTCATCCTCGATCCTCAAGGGCAGCGGGGGGGGGGCGGCGGCCAAGACAGAGCCGCCACCCCCTCCTCATGCCCTCAGCGCTGGGCGCGCAGGCCTGCCGCGAACCCTGCGATCGCCTCTTCGGCGGTGGGGACGGGGCCTAAGACTTCTGCCTGTCGGCTGGTGTCCGCGACGTACTTGCCTGTGTCGAACCACCGGGCCATGGCGGCCATGTCGGGAACCAGCGGTGCCCACCGGCCGATGAGCGCACCAGCGGTCAGAAGGAGACCGGTGGGGATCGCGCGGACCTTCATCTTCGCCCCGGTGATGTTGGTGCTGATCTGGGCGAAGTCGTCCATGCTGATCGGGCGGTCCCAACCGATGTCGATCCGCTCCCCGTCAGTGACGGGCGCGTCGACGGCGGCGGCGAGAAGCTTGGCGAGGTCGGTGGTGAGCACGAAGGTCAGCTTGACCTTCTTGCTGCCCAGCCACGTAGTGGAGTGCTTCTCGAACGGGTTATTGCCGTTCATCTGTGTGATCTGGTCCAGGAACGCACCTGGCCGTAGGGCGACGAAGGGAACGCCGAGGGATTCGAGCTTGTCCTCGGCGAGCTTCTTGTGCCAGAAGTGTGGCACGTCGGGGGTGAGGTGGCTGGTCAGGATGCTGGTGAGCACGAAGCGGCGCACGCCTGCTTCCTTGGCTGCCTCGGCGAGGTTGGCGTTGCCGACGGTGTCGATGTCGTTGGCCTGCTTACCGCCGCGGGTGTAGCCGGCGGCAGTGGTGATGACCGCGTCCGCGCCGGTCATTGCCTTGACGAGGGAGGCCTTGTCGAGCATGTCGCCGCGGGCGATCTCCACGCCGTGCGCTTCCAGCTTGTTCGCGTTCGTCGTGGGGCGCACCAGCGCGCGAACCTGCTTGCCGTTCGCGAGGAGTGCGTCGACGACCTTGCCGCCGAGATCGCCGGTGGCGCCGACGACGAGCACCGGACCCGTGAGCGGAGACGCGGCCTCTTCGGGGTCGGGCGTGTGGGCAGAAGTGGTGTCAGTCATGGTGGGTGTCTTTCTTCTTGTTGATGACGAAGTCGGGCGCGGCTGCGGGCGGGTCAGCTCGTTCGCCGGCCCAGGGCCAGGACGGGGATGATGCGGGTGGTGCGTTCCTGGTAGGCGCGGAACCCAGGACTGATGGTGGTGAAGCGGTCCCACGCCGCGTCGCGTTCTTCGCCCTTGAGGTCGACGACATGGACGGCCACCACCCCGTCGTCGGGGGTCTCGATGGTGGTGTCGGGGTGGGCGAGGAGGTTGTGATACCAGGCGGGGTTCTCCGGGGTCCCGGCCTTGGAGGCGGCGATGAGCCAGGTGTCCGGGTCTTGCCGGATGTACATCACCGGGGTTATTCGTTCTGTGCCGCTCTTCGCGCCGGTGTGGTGCACGAGCACCAGGCTTCGCCCGAAGGGAGCGGAGTTGACGGTGCCGCTGTTGGCGCGGAACTCGTCGATGATCTTCTGATTCCACTGGGCATACTGGTTCTCAGCCATGGTCTGTGTCCTTCCTGCTCAGGCGAAGGTGCCGGCGAGCGCGTCCTCGACCTGGCGCGGCTCGTGCAGGTAGATGGTCTGCTGGTGGACGCCCTGGTCGGCGGAGGAGGCGAGTGAGGCAACGAAGTCGCCGACCTGCTCGCCGGTCAGAGGCGAGCCGGGGCGGGTGCCCTGCGGGCCGAGGAAGGCCATCATGATGACGTCGTTGACGCGGGGTCGCCCGCCAGTCTCCACGGCGAATGCCTCGATCAGCTTCGCCTGCGCAGCAGCGACCACCGCGATGGACCCGGTTCCCGGCATCGGAGCGCGGCCGAATCCGGCAGGGCCGTTGATGGTCGTGTACGAGCCCTCCTGGTTGAGCAGCGGCAGGACCGCTTCGGCGGCGAGATAGTGCGGGTACAGGCGGGTCTCGATGACGTTCTGGAAGTCGGCGAAGCCGGCCCGGAACATCGAGCTCGTCTGGTGCCAGCTCGCGGGGGCAGCGGCCGCGGCGTACAGGTCGTCGGTCAGGTCGCGCAATTGCTGCTGCACATCGGCGGCGCCCTCTGGCGTGCCGATGTTGCCCGTCAGCTCCACGAGATGCTCCGCCTTCTTCGGCCCGAGGCGATGGCGCAGCCGCTCAAGTTTCTCCGGGGAGCGGGAGGGCACGATCACGCGCGCGCCGGCGCGCAAGAACGCGTCAACGAGGAATGTGCCGACGTTGCCGGTGCCGCCGACCACAAGGGTGTCGCGGCCGGCGAGTTCTTCACCGGTGAGGGTGAGCATGGTGGGTTCCTTTCGGTTCACTTCGTGGCTGTCGGGTCGAGGAGGCGCTCGAGCAGCTCGCCGAGGGTGTCTCGTTCAGCGGGGGACAGGCTCTGCGCGAACGCGCCTGCGGCATCGACCGCGTGCATGATCCGGGTCCGCAACGCGTGGCCCTCGGCGGTGGGCTGCAGCATCTTGATGCGCCGGTCCTTGCCGGGGACGCGAGTGGCGAGGCCGCGCTGTTCGAGCTGATCGGCGAGCCCGGTCACGTACGACGGGTCGTAGCCGAGGTGGCCGGCCATCTCGTTCATCGGTGTTGGGCCGGAGAGCACCATGAGGGTGCGGGCGACCGGTACAGGCAGGCCGAACGGCGCGATCGCCACGGCGAATTCCTCTCTTGACCTGTCGGCGAGCAGCACGATCAGCCGAGCAAGCCGGCGCGACTGCGCCAAGCCACGCTGGATCAGCTGATCGGTCACTACCACGACGATACTCCATATGCTCAACAATTGAGTGAGTCAAGCAATGATGCTAACGTCGTTGCTCGCTAGCTTGTTCCACCCGCTCGAGGAGCTACTCATGACCGACACCGCCGCGAAGGGCCGCACCACCGCACGGCAGGGCGCGCGCCCGTTTCGCCCTGCCGTGCTCGCAGGCGGCACCGTCCTCGCCGCCGTGGTCAACCTTTCAGCCTTCTGGATCGCCACCGTCGCCGGAGCGGCCATGCAGGTGACAACCCCGGGCTACCAGGGCATCAGCTGGCCTCTGGTGCTCGTCGCCAGCATCGTCCCGGCCACGGCGGCGGGCGTCGTGACCTGGTTCGTCTCACGCCGGCGTCCCGGCTTCCGGCGATGGGCGCGAGGGCTCGGCGTGGGCCTCGCTCTGCTGTCGATCGTGAGCCCGCTCTTCGTCGCCTCCGACCCGCAGACCGCGATCGCCTTGGCCGTCATGCACCTCAGCGTTGCCGCCGCCTGGTTCATCGGCCTCGCACCCACCCGCCCTCGCAACGCATAGCCACGACCGACAAGGAACAGCGCATCATGACAACCGTCCCCGCTCCCGTTGACACGTACTTCCAGGCGTGGACAAACCGAGACGCCGACCTCCTGGAAACCGTCCTCGCCCCGCAGGTGGCCGTGACCGGACCCCTCGGACACATCGACGGCGCCATCCAGTACCAGCAGGCTCTCGGCCACATCTTTTCCATCACCCGGCGCATCGACATCATCAGGCAATGGGTCGACGGGCCCGACACCCTGACCTGGTTCGACCTGCACCACGCCAACGACACCAGCTCGGTCCCCGTCGCGAACTGGGTCCACGTCGAAGGTGACCTCATCACCGAGGTCCGCATCGCTTTCGACGCACGCGTCATCCTCCGCTAACCCGGTCCAGTCCAGTTCGACCAGCGCTGTGGCGCGGGCCTGGCTGTGTGCCACCGGTCCGGCTCTGCGCGGCTGATCGTCGCCCAGAGACCACAAGAACAGAAGCAAGCAACGAGACGAAGGGCATGATGAGCAACAAGACGATCGCACTGATGGGCGCGAGTGGTCACTTGGGGGCCTTGATCGCGCAGGAGCTGATGGCGATGCCGGATGTGCAGCTGCGACTGCTGGTGCGCCCCGGGAGCCGGGCTAAGGTCGCGGACCTGGAGGCCCGCGGCGCGCAGGTCGTGGAGGGCGACATCAACTCCGGTGACACGGCGGCGCTGTCCGCCTTCACCGAGGGTGCCATGACGGTCATCTCCGCGGTGCAGGGCGGGCCCGAGACGATCATCGAGGGGCAGCGCGCCGTGCTGCGGGCGGCTCGCGAGGCGGGAGTGCGACGCTTCATCCCGTCGACGTTCTCGCTCGACATGTTCACGGTGAACCCCGGGCAGATCGTGACGGCGGACATGCGCCGGCACTTCGCCCAGATCGCGGACGACGAGCGAGGCGGGGTCGAGGTCACCCACGTGATGATCGGGGGCTTCCTGGACAAGGACGTGCTGTTCGGGTTCATCGACGTCATCGACCCCAAGGCGAAGACCGCCCGGGTCTGGGGCGAGGGCGAGTCCCCGATGGACTACACGACCTACGCGGACACGGCCCGGTACACCGCGGCGGTTGCCGTGGACGAGCGGCCGGTGCCGCGTGTCTTCGCCGCGCTCGGCGACAGCCTGAACTTCGCCGACATGGTCCTGGCGTATGAGGAGGCTTCCGGGACGACGCTGACGGTCCGGCGCATGGGCTCCTTGGAGGACCTGGACGCGCAGATTGCGCAACTGCAGGAGGGGGGTCAGGCGAACTTCCTCCAGTACCTACCCCTGATGTACTACCGCGCCCAGCTCAAGGGTCAGGGCCGCCTGGACCCGGTGATGAACGACCGGTACCCCCACATCACACCCACGACTGTGCGTCAGTACGTGCAGGCCGAAGGTCTCTGACGGTCCGGCGCCTGCGCGACGTCGAGCAGGACTCCTTACGAGTGCTGCCTGACCGGTGGGTGCTTGAGCTCTCAGGCGCCCACCGGCGCAGCGGCCGGAGCGGCGGTCGACTCTCGCACGACCAGCTGTGTGGACAGCTGGACGTGGTGGGAGTCGGCGCGTTCTCCGCGCGCCTGCTGGAGCAGGGTCCGCAGCGCGACGCGGCCCATGTCGATGATGGGCTGACGCACAGTGGTCAGGGGCGGTGCGGTCGACACGGCCACGTAGGTGTCGTCGAAGCCGACGACCGACAAGTCCTGCGGGACGCGCAGACTTCGGCGTCGCGCGGCCTCCAGCACCCCGAGGGCGGAGGCGTCGCACCCGGCGAAGATCGCCGTCGGTGGCTGCGGGCCCGCGAGGAACTCACTGGCCATCTCCAGCCCGGCCAGGAAGCTGAAGCCCTGCTCGAGGACCAACGACGGGTCGAGTGCCACCCCGGCCGAGCTCATCGCGCTGAGGTAGCCCTGCAGACGCTCGCGCGAGGCCATCGAGATCGGGAGCCCCCCGGCGAAAGCGATCCGGCGGTGTCCCAGATCCAGCAGGTGGCGGGTGGCCTGCATCCCACCGGTGAAGTTCGTCGCCCCCACCGACACCACCTCGTCGTCGAGCGGGTTGAGTGGGTCGATCATGACGACGCTGAGCCCGAGCGAGCGCATTAGGTCGCGCTGGTCGGCGGTGAGCTCGGAGGTCACGACGATCACCCCGGTGCGCCCGTGCGCCGCCAAGCGGCGGATCCACCCCCCGGACAGCGGGCCGTCGCCCTCGGGATCCGGATCCAGCTTGTCGACGAGCACCTCGACGTCCTGGGAGTGTGCGGCAGTGAGGATGCCGTCCAGTACCTGCATGGAGTAGACGTTCACGAGGGTGTCGAAGACGACGTTGACCTTCTGCAGACGGTCCTTCTCGCGAGGGCCGGTGGTCGGCACGTAGCCGAGCTCGTCTATCGCCTGCTCGACCCGCCGTCGCGTCTGGGCCGAAATGTCGGGCCTGCGGTTGAGCACCTTGGAGGCGGTGGCCTTCGAGACCCCGGCAACACGGGCCACCTGCTCCAGTGTCGGGCGCGACGCGTTCGTGCTGCTCACTGCAAACCTCCCTCGAGTGGATCACCGGCAGCCTACCCCCTCTGAAAAAGTTTCGGAACACTCACGCACGAAAGTGCCTGTTTTGCGTGTTGACTTCAATGGGCGTCGGCCCTACCGTCGAATCTGTTTAGGAAACAGTGCGAAACTGTTTCTGTCCAGTCGACGGTGGTGTCGACGAGAGAGAGGACTCGAGCAATGAGGCTGAGCATCGGACGGCGCACTGGCGCCATGGTGGCCGCGGTGAGCTTGGCGACCGTGCTGGCGGCATGCGGTGGAGGTAACCAGCCCGGCCAGGCGGCCGCGGACGGGGCGAGTGCGTGGGCGCTGACCGGCGGGAGCGAGGAGATGTTCCGCGCGCAGTTCGACGCGTGGAACGCCGAGAACCCGGACCAGGAGATCGCGGTCGACTGGTTCGCGAACGACGCGTACAAGGAGAAGATCCGGACCGCCGTGGGATCGGGCAACGCCCCGACCTTGATCTACTCGTGGGCGGGCGGGACGCTGGCCGACTACGTCGCCAACGACAGCGTCGTCGACATCACGGCGGACACGCAGGAGCTCACCGACCGGCTGGTCCCGTCGGTCGCGGCGAACGGTCAGGTGGACGGCAAGACCTACGCGGTGCCGAACACGCAGAGCCAGCCGGTCGTCCTGTACTACAACCAGGAGGTCCTGGACGCGGCCGGCGTCGAGGTGCCGACGACGTACGACGAGCTGCTCACCGCGGTGGGCACCCTCAAGGACCAGGGCGTGATCCCGGTCGCGCTGGCCGGGCAGAGCGTGTGGCCCGAGCTGATGTGGATCCAGTACCTCACCGACCGCATCGGCGGCCCGGAGGTCTTCCAAGCCGTGGTCGACGGCGAGGAGGGCGCGTGGTCCGACCCCGCCGTCATCGAGGCCACGACCAAGATCCAGGAGCTCGTCGACGCCGGTGCGTTCGGGGACAGCTTCGGTTCGGTCAACGCCGACCAGAACGCCGACACCGCACTCGTGCACACCGGCAAGGCGGCGTTCATCCTGCAGGGCAGCTGGGTGTACCCGAACTTCCTCAACGACGCCCCCGAGCTCGTCGAGTCGGGCGGCCTGGGCTACACGACCTTCCCCGCGGTCGACGGTGGCGCGGGTGACCCGGCGAACATCGTCGGCAACCCGTCCAACTTCTGGTCGGTCTCCGCATCCGCCGCCGAGGAGGACCAGGCCACGGCAAAGTCGTTCATCTCCTCCCAGGTGCTCAACGACGACGCCGTCGACGACCTGCTGGCGATCGGCACCGTTCCTCCGATCACCGGGCTGGAGGACAAGATCGAGCAGCAGGACAACGCGGACTATCTGTCGTTCGTGTACGGCATGGTGCGCGACGCCCCGCACTTCCAGCTCTCCTGGGACCAGGCCCTGCCGCCGGCCCAGGCCCAGGAGCTGCTGAACAACCTCAGTCAGCTCTTCCTGGGGCAGATCGACCCGCAGCAGTTCTCCGACGCGATGGACGCGACGCTGTGAGTGCCGCAACCGGCTCGGCGGCCCTGACGCAGACGCGCCAGGGCCGCCGGGCCCCTGGAAACCGCGCGGACGGCCCGTCGGTCTGGATGGCCGGCCCAGCCCTGGTCCTGTTCGGTGTGTTCGCCGTGGTGCCGCTGATCGGCGTCGCTGTCCTGTCGTTCATGAGCTGGGACGGCCTGGGCGATCCCGTATGGGCCGGCGCCGAGAACTGGGGCCGGACCCTGACCGACCCGGTGACGCAGAACGCCATGCGCCTCACCGTGGTCCTCAGCGTGGCGACCTGGCTCTTCCAGACGCCGCTCTCTCTGCTGCTCGGCGTCTTCATGGCCGGCCGCCAGCGCTACCGCGCCGTGCTCTCGGTGCTGTACTTCCTGCCGCTGCTGTTCTCGGCGGCGGCCGTCGCGATCGCCTACCGAGCGCTGCTCGACCCCAACTTCGGGCTCGGCACCGCACTGGGCATCTCGTGGCTGTCCCAGGACTGGATCGGCAGCCCCGACCTGGCGCTGTGGGTGGTGCTGTTCGTCATCTCGTGGTCCTTCGTGCCGTTCCACTCGCTGCTGTACCAGGGCGGCGTGCGGCAGATCCCGAAGTCGATGTACGAGGCGGCGCTGCTCGACGGCGCCGGCCGGGTACAGCAGTTCTTCTACATCACGCTGCCGCAGCTGAAGTACACGATCGTCACGTCCTCGACGCTGATGATCGTCGGCTCCCTGACCTACTTCGACCTCATCTTCGTCCTGACCGGCGGGGGTCCCGGCAACGCGACCCGCATCCTGCCGCTGGACATGTACCTGACCGGCTTCCGCAGCTACGACATGGGCAAGGCGAGCGTCATCGCCGTCATCCTCGTCGTCGTCGGCCTCGCGGTCTCGATCGGGCTGAACCGGTTCTCGGGAGCGAGCAAGATGGACTCGCAGATGGAGGGCGTCTGATGTCCGTACGCGTCGCACGCACCACGCCAAACCTCTTCGGCGGCCTGGCGGGGTGGATCTGGCTGGCGATCATCATCGTGCCGATCTACTACATCCTCGTCACGAGCCTGCGCCCTCAGGCCGACTACTACTCCGAGAACCCGCTGTCGTTGCCGGCCAACGCGACCCTGGACGCGTACGGGCAGGTGTTGGCCAACGACTTTCTGCGTTACTTCGGCAACTCGGTCGTCGTCACCCTCGTCTCGACCCTGGTGATCCTGGCGGTGAGCCTGACGGCGTCCTACGTCGTGGTGCGATCACGCCGCCGCTCGACGGCGCGGCTCTTCCAGGTCTTCCTGCTCGGGATCGCCATCCCGATCCAGGCCACGATCATCCCTGTCTACTACCTCATCGTGCAGCTGGGCCTCTACGACACCCTGTGGGCGATCATCCTGCCGTCGATCGCGTTCGCCATCCCGCTGTCGGTGCTCATCCTGACCAACTTCCTGCGCGACGTGCCGGCGGAGCTGTTCGAGTCGATGAAGATGGACGGCGCGGGGGAGTGGCGCACCCTGTGGAACCTCGCGCTGCCGCTGACCCGCCCGGCCATCATGACCGTCGGCGTCTACAACGCCCTGCAGGTGTGGAACGGGTTCCTGTTCCCGCTCGTGCTGACCCAGAGCGCCGAGACCCGGGTGCTGCCGCTGTCCCTGTGGTCCTTCCAGGGCGAGTTCTCCGTCAACGTCCCGGCTGTGCTCGCCGCCGTCGTCCTGTCCGTCCTGCCCATCCTTGCCGCTTACATCGTCGGCCGCCGCCAGCTCGTGTCCGGCCTGACCGCCGGCTTCGGCAAGTGACCGGGCAAGTACCCAGCCTTTTGAGGAGCTTCATGAACACCGTTGCGCCCACCACGCTCCATGTCGCGACCACTGGGTCCGACACCGCGGACGGCAGCGCGTACAGCCCGCTGCGCACCATCAACCGGGCCGCGGCCGTGGCGCGACCCGGCGACACCGTCGTCGTGCACGGTGGGGAGTATCGCGAGTGGGTGCGGCCGCGCCGCGGCGGGCTCAGCGACGCCCGGCGGATCACCTACCAGGCGGCGCCCGGCGAGCACGTGGTGATCAAGGGCTCGGAGCCGGTAACGGGGTGGGAGCAGGGCGGGGGAGATGTATGGACGGTCACCGTCCCCAACACGCTGTTCGGTTCGTTCAACCCCTACGCCGAACAGATCGAGGGCGACTGGATCGTCTACCCGAAGAAGGACACGCCCCGCAAGCACCTGGGCGACGTCTACCTGAACGGACGCAGCTTCTACGAGGTGTTGACCCTGCCGGAGGTCTTCGACCCGCCGCTGCGCGCCGAGGCGACCGACGACTGGACCGGCGGCACCGATCACATCCGCGATCCCGAGCAGACGCGCCATGTCTGGTACGCCGAGGTCGGCCCGGACGTCACGACGATCTGGGCGAACTTCCAGGGCGCAGACCCGAACGCCGAGGCGGTCGAGATCAACGTGCGCCGGTCGGTGTTCTACCCCGCCGAGCACCACATCGACTACATCACGGTGCGGGGCTTCGAGCTGGCCCACGCCGCGAGTCCGTGGGCCCCGCCCACCGCCGACCAGCCCGGCCTGATCGGGCCGAACTGGGCCAAGGGCTGGATCATCGAGGACAACGTCATCCACGATGCGAAGTGCTCGGCGATCTCGCTGGGCAAGGAGGCCTCGACCGGCCACAACTACGCCACGCTCCGCGGAGACAAGCCCGGCTACCAGTACCAGCTCGAGTCGGTGTTCTCCGCACGCCAGATCGGGTGGGACCGTGAGCACGTCGGCTCGCACGTCGTGCGTCGCAACACCATCTACGACTGCGGCCAGAACGGCATAGTCGGACACCTCGGCTGCGTGTTCTCCACCATCGAGGACAACCACATCTACAACATCGCGATCAAGCGCGAGTTCTACGGCTACGAGATCGCCGGCATCAAGCTCCACGCCGCGATCGACGTCACCATCCGGCACAACCGCATCCACGACTGCACGCTCGGAACCTGGCTGGACTGGCAGACCCAGGGCACTCGGGTCACCCGGAACCTGTTCCACGACAACAACCGCGACCTGTTCGTCGAGGTGAGCCACGGACCGTACCTGGTCGACCACAACATCTTCGGCTCGCGTGCGTCCCTGGAGGTGTTCAGCCAGGGAGGCGCCTTCGTCAGCAATCTCGTGTGCGGCACCGTATCGCTGGAGCCGGTCGTGGAGCGGCCCACGCCGTACCACGTGCCGCACAGCACCCAGGTCGCGGGCTACGCCGCGATCCATGGCGGCGACGACCGCCACATCGGGAACATCTTCCTGGGGAGCGACGCAGGTCGGGCCTACGGGCCGACGGCGCGTGCGGGCCAGGTCGTCGGCTACGGCACCGCCGGGTACGACGGGCACCCGTCCTCGCTCACCAGCTACTTCGATCAGCTCGCGGACCCCTCTACCGGCGACCACGAGCGATTCATGGGCGCCAAGCAGCCCGTCTACATCCGGGACAACTTCTACGCCTCGGGCGCGGTGCCGTACGAAGCCGAGGAGGGCGCCGTCGTCGTCGATCAGGGCGTCTCGGTCGCCGTCGTCGAGGACGGCGACGGGGTCTACCTGGAGGCGGCACTGCCCACGCGGTTCGACCATTTGCGGATCAACGTCGTGACCGGCAAGGACCTCGAGCGGGTCCGGGTCGTGGACGCGGAGTTCGAGGATCACGACGGCAGCCCCGTCGCCATCGACGTCGACCTGGGCGGCGCCCCCAAGTCCGCCGAGGAGACCTACCCGGCCGGCCCGCTCGCCGCTCTCGCCTCAGGTATCTCGCGCATCCGCGTGTGGTGAGGCTCGCCGCCGTCGGCCCCTGAATCCATGCCCCTGAACCCGTGCCCCGAAGACCTCTGACCTGGAGTCCCGCCATGACCCTCCCGAAGCCCCGCCGCATCGACGGCGACGCGACCCCGGCACTGCGCTGGGGCATCATCGGCACCGGGTGGATAGCCACCCGGTTCGTCCGCGCCGTCCACCGGCGCACCGCGCAGCGCGTCGCCGCGGTCACCGCCCGCGACCCGTACCGGCTGTCCTCTTTTGCCACCACGCACGACATCCCGACGTCGTACCCGACCCCGGAGGCCCTGCTGGCCGACGAGTCCATCGACGCCGTCTACATCGCCACACCGCACAGTTCGCACCGAGACCTGGCGTTGCAGGCAATCGCCGCCGGGAAGCCGGTCCTCGTGGAGAAACCGATTGCGCTGTCGGCCGCCGAGGCACGCGAGATCGCAACGGCAGCACGCGCCGCGGGAGTGCTGGTCATGGAAGCGATGTGGACCCGCTACCTGCCCCAGATCGACATCGTGCGCCAGATGCTCGACGACGGCACGCTGGGCGACATCCACCTCGTGACCGCGGACTTCGGCTTCGTGGCCCCTTACGACCCGGGCAGCCGGATGTGGGATCCGACGCTGGGTGGTGGTGCGCTCCTGGATGCCGGCGTCTACCCGGTCTCGTTCGCGAGCTTCGTCCTGGGGGCGCCGGCACGGGTCCAGGCCTCGGGCGAGATCACCCCGGACGGGGTCGACCTGCGGGCCTCGGCGATCCTCACCTCACCCGGAAGAGCGGACGCCTTCGTCGCGACGTCGATGGTCGCCCACCTGCCCACGCGCGCCACGGTCATCGGCACGAAGGGGCGCATCGACATCCCCGCGTCCTTCTTCACGCCGACCGGTGTCGTGCTCACCACGCGCGCCGACGGGACGGATGTCACCGAGTCGTGGACCGACGACACCTTCGAGGATGGATACGACGCACTGAGCTACCAAGCGCTCGCGTTCGCTTCCTACCTGGCTGAGGGCCGACCTGAGTCGCCGCTGCACACGCTCGACGAGGTCGTCTCGACCCTTGCCACGATCGACGCGATCCGCGGTCTGCTGACCGTGGACACCGAAGAACGTCAGTAGAGCCGGGCGGATACTCTGCCGAGAGTCAATCCCGAGGTGCTGACGGAGGGCGTTCGGCGGTGACGATCGTGCGGACCGCAGGCGCCACTTCTTGTCCGATGACGTCGTAGAGGCTGGTGTCGTCGCCAGCGAGGATGAACCCTGAGAAGCCGTGCTCAAGCGTGAGACCGGCGAGCTGGTCGACCCAGGTCCGGGGCGGCCCGGCCAGCAGCCCTTCCGATGTGGCCGAGGCGCGAGCGGGGATGTTGACCAGGCGGCGGATCGCTGACGGGTCTCTGCCTGCGGCGTGTGCGGCATCGTCGATCCTCTGGTTGCCGTCGCCGATGGCCTTGATGTCGTTGCCCCACATGCTGAGGAGCCACCCGTCGGCCTTGGCGCCGATCAGGCGGAGCATGCGAGGTTTGTACCCGCCGACCCAGATCGGCACGGGGTGGGCCGGTGCAGGCCCTCGTTTGGCGCCCACGATCTGGTAGTGCTCGCCCTGATGGTTCACCATGGACCGGTCGGTGACGTCCCACAGCGCGCGGATGATGTCGATGGCCTCCGAAAGCGCGTCAACCGACTGGCCCGGTGTCAGCCTGGTGCCGCCGTAGGCGGAGATAGCGTCCCAGTAGCCGCCCGCGCCGAGCCCGAGCGCGATCCGTCCGCCGGTCATCAGGTCGAGGCTTGCTGTCGCTTTTGCCAGTACGGCGGGCGGGCGCAGCGGGAGGTTGGTGACGTTCGCTGAGAAGCGGATCTGTTCGGTGCGGGCTGCGAGCTGACCGATGAGCGTGGGGGTGTCGACGAAGCCGGGGTGGTAGGGGTGGTCCTGGACCGTCACGAGGTCCAGGCCGACGCGTTCGGCCTCCTGGGCCGCATGGATCAGCTCCGCGATCGCGTCGGACCGGGGTGTGACGAAGCTGCCGAACAGCAGGTCGTGACCGTAGTCGACCATGATCTCTCTCCGGGTATGAGGGCTGGGGTGCGGGTGGCGTCAGGGCGCGTGGACGGTGCGGCCGAGGTGCCGGTCAGCCGGAGCCCACGGGTGGTGTCCGGCCGGCGGCGGGGTGTGCTCAGTGCCGGACGGCGGGGACCTTCCGGGTGAGCAGGTGCTCGGACCCTTTGATGATGTCGCGGACGTGGGCGGTCGTCATGGTTTGTGACGGGAGGATCGCACTGCCCTTCTTGTCGAACATGGTTCCGGTGTGGTGCTCAAGGTCGGGGGTGAACAGCAGCGGCAGGATGTGCTTCGCATAGGTGTCTGCGTCGGGGGTGAACCACCCGATGGCGGTCTCCATGGCGCGGTGCTTCCAGCTGCCCTCGCCGAGCATGTTGGCGCGGATGTCGGTCTTGATCAGACCGGGGTTGAGGCCGAATACGCCCAGGCCGGGGTACCGCTGCGCCGAGTCGAGCACGAGGGCCTCGTTACCGGCGACGGTGCTCATGTGCGCCTTCATGGAGACGTAGTCCTTCTCGAAGTTGAGGTCCTCCACGTGCGCGGTTTGTCCGGAGCCGGGGTAGCCGTAGACGAACACCCGCGGGCGGGGCGCACCCTCGGGTCGGGCGGTCCCGAGCCGTGCTGCGAGGTTGCGTACCAGGACCAGGCGGCTGAGGTAGCTGACGGCCATGTCCCGTTCCAGGCCCTCGGGCGTCTCCTGCCGTTGGGGCGCGGCGAAGATCCCCGTGGTCAGTACGAGCACGTCGAGGTCCTCGGCCGGCAGGGTCTGGGCGACGCGCTGGGCCTCGCTCATGCGGTCCAGGTCGGCCTGGACGAACTCGATGTTCGGCATACCCCGGTCGCGGAACGTGCGGCCGACGACGGTGACCTGGGCACCGCGTGTGGCCATCTGCCGGCTCAGGGCCCGGCCGATACCACCGGTGCCGCCGACGACGGCCACGTTCTTCCCGTCTAGGTCCAAGGCGGCGCTGGTGCGGTGCCAGTGGACGCTAGTGTCCTTTTTCATGGGGTTGTCTCCTTCTGGTTCAGTGCGTGCGACGGGTGAGCCGGATGACCGGGATGACCCGGTCCGTGAGGGTCTCGTACTGGGCGAAGCCGGCCGACGCCGACGCGATCTGCCGCCAGACGTGCTCACGCTCCTGTCCGTGGAGCTCCTCGGCGTCGACGTCGAATTCCTCGCCCGCGAGCACGACGCGGGCCTTGTCGGGCTGTGCGGCCAGGTTGAAGTACCAGGCCGGGTGCTTGGCGGCTCCGGCCGCCGAGGCGACGACCAGCCAGGAGTCGTTCGAGACCGGGAAGTAGGCGACGGGGTTCTCTCGAACCTGGCCGCTCTTCTTGCCGATGGTGATCAGGACGAGTGCCTGCATTCCCATCGCGGACTGGCCGGCGCGGATGGCGGCGATGTTGCGTTCGTTCATGGCGCGCATCTGCGCGGTGGACACCGGCATCTGGGCGCCGTAGGTGCCGTTCGGGGTGTTGAAGCTCATCGAACTGCCTTTCAGACGAGCGAGGGGTAGTCGGTATACCCGCGGTGGTCCCCGCCGAAGCTGGTGGCGCGGTCCGGGGTGTTGAACGGACCGCCTGCGGCCAGGCGCGCGGGCAGGTCCGGGTTGGCCAGGAAGAGCGCCCCATAAGAAAGCAGGTCGGCGGTGCCGTCCTCGAGGAGGGACAGCTCCTCAGGGCCGGTGGGCCGGCCCTCGGTGGACGGGTTGAGGATGAGTGTGCCGTCCCACACCTTGCGGATCCGCAGGGTGAGCTCGCGCTGGCCCGGTGCCTCCATCACGTGCAGGTAGGCCAGCCCGAGCGGGGCGAGCGCGGTGACCAGGGCGTCGTACGTCTCGTCGAGTCCTTCCTCGGCGATGTCGTGCAGCGGGTTGCCCGGGGACAGGCGGATCCCGGTCCTGTCGGCGCCGATGGCGCCGGCGACGGCGGTCGCGACCTCGGCGGCGAACCGGATCCGGCCGTCGACGGATCCGCCCCAGGAGTCGGTGCGCTGGTTCGCGTTGGTCGCAAGGAACTGGTGCACCAGGTAGCCGTTGGCCCCGTGGATCTCCACACCGTCGAAGCCGGCGGCGATCGCGTTGCGCGCCGCCGTCGTGAAGTCGACGATCGTGGACAGGACTTCCTCGTGGGTCAGCTCGCGCGGCACCGGGAACGGCTTCATCCCCGCGTGGGTGTAGACCTGTCCGTCCGCTGCGACGGCCGACGGGCCGACGTTGATGACACCGTCGGGAAGCAGGTCCGGGTCGCCGATACGGCCCGAGTGCATGAGCTGGGCAAAGATCACTCCGCCCTCGGCGTGGACGGCGTCGGTGACCATGCGCCATGCCGCCACCTGTTCGGTCGAGTGCAGCCCAGGGGTGTCGGGGTAGCCCTGCCCTACGACCGAGGGCTGCGTGCCCTCGGTGACGATCAGGCCGGCGGACGCGCGCTGCGCGTAGTAGTCGGCGTTCAGATCGGTGGGCGTCGCTCCTGCCCCGTAGGCGCGCGAGCGCGTCATCGGCGCCATCACTATGCGGTTCTTCAGCGACGCGCCAGCCAGGTCGTAGGAGTCGAAGGCGGAGGTCATGAGGTCTTCCCTTGCAGTGGTTGAGTACGTGGCACTAACAGTACATGCCATGAACACTTTCTGCCATGTACTGTATTCCCATGACAGCTGAGAAGCTCGACCACGACGTCCGGGACGAGGCGTGCGAGTTCGGTCCCGACGGCACCAGCCCGCTGCACGTGCTCGCCCAGCTGTCGGTGATGGTCCATTCGCAGGTCGCCGCAGTGGCTGAGCGCAATGGGGTCACCCCCATGCAGGCGCGGATGCTCGGCGTGCTGGTGCGCGGCCCGAGGCGGATGAACGAGCTGGGGCAAGCACTCGGCGTCGAGAAGGCGGCGCTCACGGGCCTGGTCGATCGCGCCGTGGCGCGCGGCTTGATCGCGCGGGAGGCCATCCCGGGCGACCGGCGCTCGACCCATGTCCTGGCTACTCCAGCAGGTGCGGCGGCGTCCGAAGCGTTCTACGGACAGCTCGATGCCGTCCTGGGCGAGATGATCGCCGCTCTGCCTGCCGAGGCCCGCGAGACGTTCACGAGCTGGACAGAGGTCATCGTTGGTGCGTGGGCCGGGCGCTTGGTCGAGGCCGAGGCCGGGTAGCCGCGTCGAACGTGCGGCAGTATTCAGGCGGCGTCGCGGAATGCGCTCTCAACCGACATGTTCCGCAACGTCGCCCCGCGACCGCTCCGCCTGTTCGGCCGGGTGGAGGAGCGTACTGAGCTCGGCGTTGCTGAGCGTGGTTCCGAAGGCGGGGCCACCCGGCTCCAGGAGGGTGCCGGTGCTGAGCGGGCCGATCACCACGGGGTCGAGCCCGAGGGATGCAATGAGCACCGATGCCGTGTGCGCTGCCTCAGCCGAGTCGGATGCGATGCCCATCGCCGGCCGCTCCGCGATCCCGATGGTCTCGTCTTCGAGGTCGTGGTAACCAAGCTGGTTGAGGGACTTCACCCACTGCAGCTGCGGGTGACGGGCGGCGAGGGCCTCGCTCGTGCTCCGGTGGGCGACATCGCTCAGATCGCCGTCCACCGGCGCCCAATGGTTCGTCGGGTCGATCACTACGGTGCCCGGTTGAAGTGGCATGGGGATGGTGAGAGCTATGGAGAACGGCACCGCGAGGATCGCGACGTCTAGATCCTCCCAGTCGGTGACAGGCAGTGCGGTCGCGCCGGGGATCATGACCTCCACGACCAGGGCGGTCTGTGCGGCTCCGGGGCGCCCGGCGATCACGACGTCGTGACCGGCGTTGACGGCGCGTCGGGCGAGCGTGGTACCGAGCTTGCCGGCACCGATGATGCCGATTTTCATGACGCCACCTCCGTCGCGGCGGGCTCGGACGTGCGGGTCTCGGCCTTGATGACGGGGAGGACCTCGGTGAGGTAGAGCTCGAGGCTGCCGTCGGCGAGGCTCTCGGGCATGCCGGGGTCGAACTGGCCGACGAACCGGTCGACGCCGAGCAGCTCCCGGTGGGTCATGATTCCGTCGATGATCTGCTGCGGGCTCCCCACGAGGAGGCCGTTGGCGATCCACTGGTCGTACACGTGGCGCGGCATGCCGCCGGCGAAGCTCGGGTGCAGGGAGAGGTAGTGCGAGTAGTGCGGGTAGAACTCTTCCCGGGCGCCCTGCGACGTTCGCCCGACATACATGTGCCCGCCGGTGGCCAGCCGCAGTGAGGCGGGGTCGTGCCCGGCCTGCGTGCCCGCACGCCGATACAGCTCCACCAGGCGCACACCGCTGCGCGGCCCGGCGAACAGCGACAAGAACATCGGCTGCCCGAGCATCCCGGCGCGGACGGCGCTCTGCGGGGTGCCACCCACCCCGATCCAGATCGGCAGTTTCTGCTGCGCCGGCCGGGGCCCTGTGTGGACGTCGCGCAAGGCAGATCGGAACCGGCCCTGCCACGGCTTCGCCGGGTCGTCGCGTAGCTGGATGAGGAGCCGAACGTTCTCGTCGAACAAGGCCTCGTAGTCCCGTATGTCGTACCCGAACAGCGAGTACGACTCCGGGAATGCCCCACGACCGACGGTGATCTCCGTCCGGCCGTGCGAGATCTGGTCGAGAGTGCCGAACTGCTCCATCAGCCGCACCGGATCGACCGTCGAGAGGACGATGACCGATGTCGTGAGCCGGATACGCCGGGTCGTCGCCGCGATCGCCGCGAGAACCACCTCCGGAGCCGAGACCGCGAAGTCAGGCCTGTGATGCTCGCCGAGCGCGAACATGTCAAGCCCCGCTTCGTCGGCGGCCTGAGCCTGACGAATGAGCGCGTCCAAGCGCCGCCCCGCTGCTTTCGATGTCCGGTCGTGACCGAGGTCCCCGAAGGAATAGACGCCGAGTTCCATGACAATGCCTTTCGTCTTGTGGTTCCTGAGTCGCCCCGGCCCCGTCCCGGGGCGCGCCAGGGCTGTAGACAGCGGCGATGAGTACGCGGGCGGGGCCGGCTTTCGACATGCAGTCACCCAGTCCGGCCCCGCGTTGCGTGTCAGTCCGCCAGCCCTGTCTGCTGGCTGATCGCGGACTGATCCCACAGGATGCGCTCCTCGGCGATCTTGCCGTCACGCCAACGGGCGATGGTGGTGAACTGGATGTCGAAGCCCTTGCCGGTCGGAGGGACGACGGTTCCGTCGGGGGCGGTCATCTCGCCGGTGAAGGTTCCGGTCATCCGGCCCAGCGCCAGGGTCCAGTCGCCCTGGCCGAACTGGAGCTCGTAGAGGTCGTTGTGCACGTGCAGGTCGGGGAAGGCGCGCACGAGCCACTCGACCTCGGCGCGGTGGTCCTCCAGTGCGTGCGTCGGCTGCGCCAGATTGGGCTGGTAGACGACCACGTCCTGAGTGTGCAGGTGGTCGAGGAAGCCGGCGTAGTCGCGCGCGTTGAAGGCGTCGTCCGCCTCCTTCATCAGCTGGAGGTTGTGGGCGACACGGTCGTTGTCCGGCGTCGTCATGAGCTGTCCTTTCGGTAGCACTTCCGTCGGTTTTTCCCGACGCCCACACACGCTAGTATGCTGAAGATACTAGTTACCAAGGAGGTACCATTGGCTGAGGCAAAGTTCGTTGAGGACCCCTGCCCGTTCGCGCCGGTCGTGGAGATCGTCTTTGCACGCTGGACCTCCCACATCCTGTGGGTGCTCAGCGAGCATGGCCGACTCCGGTTCACCGAGCTGCGCGGACTGCTGCCCGGAGTGACGCCCAAGGTGCTGACCGAACGCCTGCGCAAGCTTGAACGCGATGGCCTCGTCACCCGCACGTATCACGCAGAGGTGCCGCCCCGCGTCGAGTACGAGGCCACCGCGCTCGCCGCGACCCTTCAACCCGCCTTCCGCTACCTCACCGACTGGTCCGCACGACACATGCAAGAAGTGCGCTCGGCCCAGGCCCGGTTCGACGGCCCGGAATAGCTGGCTCGGGAGCTGTTGCAAACCAAAGTGCTACATCCATGGGGTCACATGAACCGGCGACCCGCTGCCGCGATGGGCGTCTGGACGGGTATCGCGTCCGGGAACGCGATGAGAGACAGGAACCGGATCGGCAGCTCGACCAGCGCGACGGGCCCGTGCGCGCCTTCGCCGTCGAACTGCAGCTTGTCGCCGGGAGTGAGGCCATAGACGGACCGGCTGTGGCCGTAGTCCATCGCGCCCTCGAGCATGTAGATGAGCTTGGTGCCGGTGCTGAGATCGGTGCCGAAGCCCTCGCGGACAGTCTGAAACTCCTCCTCGGGCAGCAACGATGGGCGTGATACGCCACAGCGGCCCGGGCAATCTTTGACTGACTGAACTATTGACGTAGGAGGGTTATGCTGGCGGCGTGGATCACGCTGCAGCTGCCCTAGTGAGTCATGAGGCGCGTCTGGTGGAGGCGTGGCGGCTGTCGCAGATGCTGGTGACCTTGGCGGAGCGGGCGAAGGCGGACTTCGCCTCCACTGTGGCGCCGCTTGGGCTACCGATGCATCTCGCTCGGGCGTTGGCGATGCTGGACGAGCCGGCACCGATGAGTGAGCTGGCAGAACGGCTGGAGTGCGACCGTTCCTACATCACGTCGCTGGCCGATCAGCTCGAAGAGCGAGGGCTGGCCGGGCGGGTGCCCGGCACGGATCGGCGGGTCAAGCTACTCGCCCTGACGAACGAAGGTCGCGAGCTGCGCGACAAGATCGCCGCTGCGGTGTCCGCGGGGAGCATGATGCTGACCCGACTGGACGACGAGCAGCGTGCCTCGCTCGCTCCGCTGCTGGAGCGGCTGCTGGGCGACGAGCTGGTTGTCCTCTGAGACGAAGATCGCTGTGGTGCGGTCGGGGCAGAGGCGGGCGTAGTAGCCCGCGCCGAGGTTGTGGTAGGCGTTGCCCGTGCGGGCGAGGTTCCAGACCGTTCTAAGGACCGCGTGCTCCATGGGTCCAAGACCCTCGGCCTGCAGATCCACGGGGTCAAGCCGCAGCTGGTGCTCGCGCCGGTGGTTCCCGCGATGGCCGAGCTCATCGATCTCCACACCGCATCCGTTGCCGAGTCCCACATCGAAGCCCGCCGGCTGGCTCACCAGTTCGCGCGGTAGACCAGGAGAGCGATCCATCAGCCGGTGGACCGCTCTCGGGCGTGGGAATGCCGACGGCGCTGCCTCGCTTCTGCCGCGCTTTCCCCGTTCCTGCCTCGGTTTCGCCTCGGGTTCGGCCACCGCTGCCGACCGCCAACGACCGCCCATGACCACCTGGTCTGCGCTAGACTCAACCCGCTGGAATCGTTGAGATTCCGCCGATCTGACCCCGTCCGCGCAGGCGAGCGAAGGATCGCAACCAAAGCCTTTCTGCTCGGCGGAGCGGGATGAACCCTTTCGAGAAGGTCGGGGGTTCGAATCCCCCTAGCTCCACACATGGAAACCCCGTCTGATCAGGGCAAACGCTCCGGTCAGACGGGGTTTCTTCGTTGGTTGGGCGCCGTTCCCGGCGGGTCGTGCCCCCCTGGTGCCCCCGGGCCGTCGTTGAGGCGATCCAGACCGGTCTTGTAGGCCCCGATGCCGAGGTCGTCCGATCGACGTGGTCACACCATGCCCGCACGGTTCCGGGGGGGTCCACAGCTCTCGCATTTTCCGCCCTCAACGGCGAGTTTGCGCAACACGCCCTATTTGGTGCGCTGAGAGATGGTGCTTCGTCCAGCGCGGCGTGATCATCGGCGTGTGGAGATCCGTGAAGAGCGTCAACTCAATCCCGTGGCTGATGAAGTGAGTGGCCTTGTCGCTGTCACGCGGCCAATCATCGTCGGCCTGCTTCACTCCATCGGAGAGGAGTACCTTGAGCCCCACGGCGGCCGGGAGAACATGCGGCTCGCCGACCTCGGCCGAGTGAGGAAGGCCAGTGACGGCGACCTCGGCGTAGCGTTCGAGTACGCGATTCACGACGCAGTGATGCGACAGGAGGAAGTCATCACCGACCGGGTTGCGACTGCCTTGAAGAAGGTGAAGATTACTCAGGGCGACCCTGCGTCAATCTTGTTCGCGATCGAGAAAACGGGCGCAAAGCAGCTCGTCGAGACGAAGCGCGAACTCATTACCCCGGAGTCCCGCGCACTCTCGGGCAAACGCGGCCAGCCGGTCAAGTTGCAGGGTTACCTCAACCAGCTTGCTGCGGCGTTCCACCGGCCAACCAGCCGGGTCCAACTTCCTCGCAGCATCCGGGGTCTCTGGAAGGCAGACCTCTTCCTCGGGTCAGCCGAGCCTGACCGCTGGGTTGGTGCGTCAGTGAAGATCAACCGCTTACAGCTCGACGGGGCCGAGGGTTTGCGGATCGGGATCGTGCCGACATCCTCGGGGAAGTCGGACGCGGTGCGTCTTGACGAGTCGCGGAACCTCGTGGTCTGCCCCGTTCCACACGACTTCAGCTTTATGCAGGTCTTCTACACAGGAATGCGAATTGTCCAGGCGCTGGTCGCAAGCGACTTCAAGATGCCCAGCGATGCGCTACTTCCCGAACCAGCTCATCGGGAGGTTGCGCGGATCTACGTGGAGCGTCGCAACTTTAAGATTGGTGAAGTTCTAGACGCCGTCAGCACCTTCGCGCAGCCGTCCCTGTTGGAAACGACGGCGGAGAACGTTACCGCCACCCTGTATGAGGGCTCGCGGCCGTCTGAGACTTTCACTGCCCTTGGGCCGATCCCACGTACCGACCTCGCCTGAAACCCTGCCTGGCCAGCAGGCATGCTCGCTGGCCAGAGCGCCATTACTCGCCCCCATTCTCGAAGTGCTGGGAGGTACGGATGTCTGAGGCAGTGACGGAAGAGAAGCCCGCCATCGCGGCAGCGATCATCGTGCAGGACGGGAAGCTCCTCCTGGTCCAGCGCCGCGCATCTGAGCGCGCGCTGTCGTGGCAGTTCCCCGCAGGTGCGGTCGAGGCTGGCGAGACGTTCGAAGAGGCCGCTGTGCGTGAGACCGCTGAAGAGGCAGGGCTCACGGTCGAGGCAATGAAGATGCTCGGCGAGCGGGTCCACCCGAAGACCAGGCGGCTCATGGGCTATGTGGCTTGCGAGGTCAAGAGCGGCATGGCGTACGTGGCCGACTCCGAAGAACTTTCGGACCTCGCGTGGGCGACGCCGGACCAATTCAGCGACTACGCGCCCTACGGCTTCGCGCCCATGGTCGAGGACTATCTCGGGGCAGTGCTCGGATGAGTCGGCCGGTTCATGACGACCAGGAAGAAGGGGGCGAAGGAAGCGCTCCAGACGGCGAATCTTCGCAGACAGAGGGACTTGGCCGCTTCTCACGGATCGTCGCGGGTGTCGTCGCTGCGGCAGGGTTAGTTGCCGGCGGGGTTGCGGTCTATGTGAATTCCAGCGAGGCCGGAAGCGTCGCTCTGGTGCTTGTCGGCGGGGTCTTTGCTTACTTGGCGCTTAGTGGCCAGGCGCTCCGCCGCTTGAAGCTAGGGGAAAACGAAGCGGAATTCAGCAACGCGGTGAAACGTGCTGCGATGCGAAGAGTGAAGAGCGGGGATGCGCAGTTCGAGGCTTCAGGTAGTGCTGCGGACGTCGCGACGGAAATCCTGGAGGAAGCTGCCCAGGACTCATCGAATGTTCCGCAAGAGGTTCTCGCGATCACTTCCGCGCACCGATACGAGCGTGCTGTCCTAGCCGCGCTCCGCCGCGTCGCACAGTCCATGGATGCTCAAGATGGACTGATTGATTCCGGCTTCGACGCCGTCGTCAACGGCAAAATCGCTGTGCAGATAAAGTTCACGCAGAGCCGAGCTATTGTGGTCGATTCGGCTCGACGACTTGTTGGATTGGCGGATTGGCAGACAGTCCTGTATGTGTCAAACAGGCCGATTATCTTCACAAACCGGCGCGAGCGTGCGCCAGAAGTTGATGAGAGAGTGCGGACAAAGGTTGTCCGCTGGACGCCGGATATGGGCGACGGCCCACTGGCGCAAGCGTTGTCTGACATCACATGACGCGTTCAGCCTCGACGCGGTATGAGTTGAAGGGCACGCTGCCGCCGCAGGAGTTCGATGCCGTGCGACGAAGCGGGGCGCTATCGTTCCTGAATGGGCAAGGTCAGTCATCCGGTCGACGATGCGGCGAGCGAGGTTGCAGGCACGCTCTTGCCTGGGGCCGGTCCTATAGCGGGCTGGATCTCCTCCGGGCTGCGCGAGGAGTGGCAGCGGTTGACCTCTCGGGCGCTCAAGGCGGCGGAATCGATTTCGGGCCGCTCCCGCGAAGATCTCGAAGAGTTGCTGGAGCAGGATCCAGCCCTCATGCCGTTATACATGCGCGTGCTCTGGGCGGCAGGGATGAACGGACACGACGAGACGCTACGAGCAATGGGTGCGGTGCTCGGGGAGGCAGCGCGTGCGTCAGCCTCAGGCGAGTCCGATTCGGTACACGACGCAGACCAGGCGCTCATGGCGATGAGTACCCTCACGCCCCGTCATTTCCGCGTTCTGCGTTACGTTTGTACTCATCCGATGCGGGGTGCCAGGGGCAAGAGCGGCTGGATCGCCAAGCACGTCGCGGACGCCTTGGGGCTCACAGAGGACCGTGCGGCTTGGTGTCTGTCAGACCTGTTGGGCACTGGCCTGATTGGGAGCCGCAACGGTGCCTTCGGGGACCCCTTCTATTGGGCAACTGAACTGGGCGAAGCGGTCGTACAAGCTTCTGCCTCACTTGACGACACATAGCGGTGCTCCGCCCAGCCCTGTTGGCGTGCCCCCCAGGTGTCCCCCGGGAGCGGATCCACCCGCATCCGATGCACCCCGTGCACTCGGAGAATCGGGCCTGAAATGCCAGTGGATCCGGACCCCCATCGTTCGCAATGAGAAGGTCGGGGGTTCGAATCCCCCTAGCTCCACAGACGGAAACCCCGCTTGACCAGGGCAAACGCTCCGGTCGAGCGGGGTTTCTTCGTAGCCTAGGAGACGACTTCCCCGGATCGCGGCCCCGGTGGCCCCCGCTTCGTCGGAGACCCTTCGTTGAGGCGATCCAGGCTCGCCTTGTCCGCTCCGGTGCCGAGGTAGTGGCCTGACTCCTGCGCCCAGCCGCGCACCGTCCAGGCGCCCTTGGATGCCGTCGACCGGAGGGCGAGCGAATTTGCTGGGGGGTTAGATGTCGGCGGGGCGTCAGCGGTCCGGACGTTCGCCGAGCTGCAGCACTCCGCCCGCGACGAAGCAGACCGCCCCGACGAACGTGCCCCAGTTGACCAGGCCCAGGTCGACCACGGTCGAGGTGGCGGGCCGTGTGAACGCCGCGAGCCCGGCCAGGAAGAAGAACACCGAGCCCACCTGGTTGACGGCCACCACCCACCAGCCCAGCTCGTGCGGCCGCACGCCGATGCGGCCGTGGCAGACCTCCACCAGGGCGAGGTGCCCCGAGACGAGAAAGCAGATGCAGCCCAGCATGTCCGGCAACCAGATCCACCCGTTGGACTGCCGCGCCGTCAGGCCGGACGCGAACGCGGCGACCAGGCTGACGCCGAAGAACAGGGTCCCCGCGAACAGCACGGCCACGCTGAGCCAGCCGATCTGCCGCGGCAGCCAGGCCCACCACGTCCACGCCGTGGCGCTCAGGGTGCCGCGCTCGTCGATGTCGGTGGGCACGTTCGACGCCTGCACCACCGAGGCGTAGCCGCCCGCGCTGAAGAACAGCCCGCCCACGAGGTAGACCGTGTCGACGGCGCGGACGCTGCCGACGCCGAGCTCGGCCAGCAGCGGGCCCAGGGCGAACATCGCCCCGCCGATCATGAAGGCCACGCCCGCGACCACGTTGATCCTGGCCAGGCGGGCCGCGGTCGTGGGCTCCGCCCCGACGACCCGGGTCAGGGCGCCGCTCGCGTCCCGGACCTCGACCCGGCCCCGGCGGCGCACGGCTCGTGACGCCCACCGGACCGACGATCCGTCGACGAGATGCCAGGTCATCCTGGTGACGAACCCGCCAGAACGCTCGACCCGCCCCAGCGCCCACCGCGCCGGACGAGCAATTCGCGGGCCGTGCGGCGCGTCGTCAGCCACCTCTCGAAACTAACATTCCACGGTCCGGCCCGTCGGGCGGGAGGGGCCGATTGCCTGCACCGCATACCCCCCTCGCACGCGAACCCGTACCGGCACCGGGCGGAGATGCCCGTTCTACCGGGCCATTTCAACGATTCTGCTGGTCGCAGGCTCGCCACGAGAACTCGAACCACGCGGTCCGGAAATGGGGCAAGGACTCATCCCGAACGCGGCGCCACGTTCGGGTTCGGTCTCGAGGCTCCTCGGCGCCAAGGCAGAGAACCTTCGAGTTCGATCTCGAGCGAGAAACTAAGAAATGTTCGGACCAGCACGATGAGTCCGAGCGCGGCCGCACTCTTGAGTGTGGGATCGATGGTGATTGTCATGACAATGTCGGCAATAATGAGGAATTCCAGGCCCAGGAGAATGACGCGCCCAAGGTTACGACGCGCTCCCTCGTAGGCGCGGCGCCCTCCGACCCGCCGGTACGAGAGGGCGGCCGAGACGAACGCAGCCACTGACCCCACGACCAAGACCGCAACGCCGCCCAATTCGAAGCCGCGCACGACCGCTTCCATCAGGTCGTCAAAGCTGATCTCCACCATCTGCCGAGCGTTTCACGTCAGGGCCGAATCCCCACGGCGACTTGCGGCTACGAGGCGATTCCGTTTGGACCGGCGTCCGGTCAGACGCGGTCCAGGCGGCCGGCGGGATGATCGCCTCACGGCTGTTCACCAGCTGATTTCGTGTGGCTCTCTTTTCGGTCTTGCCGGCGTCGGCGTGCACCGGGGTCGATGACTGCCTCAGCATGGCCGAGGGAGCCTTGCGGTTGCGGCCTGGGACCTTAACGGGAATTGTGTGGAGCGCGTGGTCGTAAGTTTCACCCAGGGACTGCTCTATCGACCTCGTCCCGATCCTGTGGATCCTCCGACGTAGATGTCGACCGACAACGATTACGAGGGCTGGCTGATGGCCGAGGCCGAACAGGCCCCGTCCAGACGAACCCGCTGGCTCGTGCGAATCAAGGCCTACCCCCTACCTGCGTGACAAGTTTCGGCTCCTAGCCGGCAACTTGAGACAGCAAGGGAGCGAGTATGACCACGACGTCCTCCCGGGACATCTACTTCAGCTTCTTCATGTTCACTGCCGACCTCCGTCCGGATGACGAGGCCTACAGCCGGATCCTGATCGAACACTGCCGAGCCCTCAAGGACATGGGCTACACCGGCTTCGACGTGCACATCGCGCCGCAGCCGGTCGGCGGCGATCACGCGCTGGAGGTCGCAAGCTACGTCGAGCTGAAGAATCGGTTCGACCTTGCCGGCGTGGGCGACGTTCCGTTCACCACCAACGTCGGGACGACGCAGGGGTTCGACATCACCTCGCCCTACAAGGAGCAACGCGCGCAGGCGCTCGCGTATCTCAAGTCCCGGGTCGACATCACTGCCATCCTGGGCGGTGACGCCGCCATCATGTCAGGGCCGTTCCTCTACCCCTACGGGGTCTTCCCGGTCACCGACGACGGTGAGCCGATCTGGAGCGATGCGCTGCAGGACTGGATGGCACAACGGTATGTGACGGCGCGGTCCAGCTTTGCGGAGCTGGTCGAGCATGCCGTCACGAAGAACGTCACGCTCGCGATCGAGCCGGTCAAGAGCTGGGAGACACCTGGGCCGAACATGGTCTCCGAGGTGTTGGACTTCCTCGACAGCTTCGAGAGCCGGCCGGCCGGCGTGGCCCTCGACACCGCTCAGGTCGTCATGGAGAGCCAGGGCCCGCAGAGCTTCCGGCGCAATGTCGCGCGCGCGTCTGCGCAGCACCGACTGCACTACGTGCACGTCTCAGCGCCCGACCGGGGCGCCGTGGGGGACGCCTGGATCCCGTGGGACCTGCTGCTGCGGGAGCTCGAACCGGTCTTCCGCGGCCCGTACCTCGTTGAGGTCTTCAACGCGGTCCCGCCCTTCGACAGCTCCATGCGGATGTCGCGTGGTCGGTTCTGGCGGCCGGGCGAGGACGACCCGACGCCGTATGGCAGCGCCTATGACGTCGCCGCGACCGCGTTGACCACGTTGCAGGAACAGCTCGCCGCGGTCGCCCAGCACCCGTGACCGTCCATCGCTCTCCCAACGCAGGCTCGGAGGTCCACCCGTGTCGCACGCTCTGTCGGATCCCATCATCGTGGTGGCGAGACGCTCCGCTGATGTCCGCGTCCACACCTTCGTCTCCTCGTTCCTGGACAACAACATTGCCAACGCCACGCACATCATCGAGGGCCCGACCAAGCTGGTCCTGGTCGACGGCCAGTTCCTCGCGCCGTATGCCCGACGCTTCCGCGAGTATGCCGACACCCTGGGCAAGCCGATCGAGAGGCTGTATCTCTCGCATCGCCACCCCGACCACTGGTTCGGGCTGGGAGCCGCCTTTCGCGACGTGCCCGTCTTCGCGTTGGCCGAGACCGTCGATTTCCTCAAAGAGCACGGCGAAGATTCTCTGGGCGACCACTGGAAGATGGGCGACTTCGCGCCAGATGTCATTGTCGTGCCCGACGGGATCGTGCGGCCGGGTGAGGAAACCATCGACGGGATCCGCTACCTGTTCGACGTGGTGACCGACACCGAGATCGACTATCACCTGACCATCAAGCTCCCCGAGCTGGGCGTGTGTATCGCACAGGACTTGTTGTACAGCGGAACGCACCTCTACCTGAGTTCTGGCATGCACCGATGGATCCGCGTCCTGAGCCAGCTGCTGACGGAGGACCATGACTTGTTCCTCGCCGGTCATGGTCTCCCGGCGGACAAGAACGAGGTCGCTCGGAACATCGAATATCTGTCCGCGGCCGCTGCGGCGGTCGCCGACGGAATGACTGGCGCTGATTTCAAGGACTTCATGCTCGCGCGCTATCCCGAACGCCGGTGTCCCGGAATCTTCGACATCTATCTGCCGCGCCTGTTCGGCGGCGCGGCTAGTTACTGATCCTTTGCCACCATCGACGGAGGTTCCGAAGCATGAGCGATCCCTACACGGTCGGGCAGTACTTGGTCGACCGACTCCACCAGGTGGGGCTGGGCCATCTCTTCTCGATCGCCGGCGATTATTCCATCCGGTGGGTGAACGGGTACGTGGGCCCGAGCCCGATCACGGTCATCGAAGAGGTCAACGAGCTCAATGCCGGTTATGCCGCCGACGGCTATGCCCGCATCAACGGAGTAGGGGCGCTCTGCGTCACCTACTCCGCCGGCGCGTTGAGCGCGGCGAACGCCATCGCCGGGTCCTACGCCGAGAGAGTGCCCGTGGTCCTGATCAATGGCACTCCGGACATCAAGAAGACCCTGGCGTTTGAACAGACCGGCTTCAGCGCGCATCACTTCATCAGCGGGCGCGAGACCGACATGCAGGCCTTCGAGCATCTGACCGCTGCTGCGGTGCGAGTCGACAATCCCGACCTGGCCGGCATGCTGATCGACTACGCACTCACGCAGTGCATCACGGAACGACGTCCGGTCTACATCGAGCTCCTGCAGGACATGGTCGACCTGGAGTGCGAACCGCCGCAGGGCGAACTCAGGCCGGCCCGGACGATGTCCGACGATGCCGACCTCAAGGAGTCCATCGCGACGATCACGGCGATGCTCGAGAAGGCGAGCAACCCGCTGATCTGGGTGGGCGTCGAGGTCGACCGCTTCGGCCTGCACGAACAGGCCGCGATGCTCCTGCGGCAGCTGAACATTCCCTATGTCACCGAGCTCCTGAGCAAGTCGGTCGTGGCCGAGGACGACGCCCTGTTCGCCGGCGTCTTCGACGGGAAGGCGTCCTCCGCAGAGGTCCAGAGCCTGGTGGAGGGGGCCGACTTCGTCCTGGCACTGGGCGTCTGGCTGACAGATCTCAACACCCTGGGCTGGAATCCAAAGTTCGAGAAGACGGCCTTCGTGTCGTTCGACACCGTCAAGTACGGCACCTCCTTCTGGGCCCAGGTCGCGCTGGCCCACGCCATCGACGCCCTGATCACGAGTGGCGTCTCACGGGAGGCGGCGCCGCTCCCAGCAGTGACGCCACCGACCACCGCCCCACCGGATCCTGCTGACCCGATCACCTATCCCGGGTTCTACGACTTCATCCCGCGCTACGTCGACGAGAACACGATCGTCGGCAGCGACGCGAGCCTGAACTACTTCGGCAGCCTGCTGTTGAGGGTCCCCACCGCCAGAGCGTTCTTCGCCCAGCCGTCGTACTCGTCGATCGGCTACATCTCGCCGGCGGCGACGGGCGTCTGCCTGGCCAAGCGGAGGGAGCAACGGGTGATGGTCTTCGCCGGTGACGGTGGCTTCCAGATGAGCGCCCAATGCCTTTCGACGCAGACGCGCTTCGGCCTCGACCCGATCATCTTTGTCATCGACAACGGTGTGTATGGCGTCGAGCAGTGGCTCGCCGACCCGACCGTCTTCCGCACCGACAAGCCCTTCTACGAGTCCTGCTACCTGCACCCTTGGGAATACAGCAAGCTGGCCGCGGTCTTCGGTTGCCAAGGCTGGAAGGCCGCGACGTACGGCGAGCTCGACGACGCCGTCCGGGGGGCACTGGCCAACACGAGCAGCCCGTCCGTCATTCAGGTCGTCATCAATGAGAAGTCCATTCCGGTCAACGCCGAGTGGAAGAAGACGTGATGGAACCTGAGGTTGAAGACGGCTCGCAACTGAAGGGGGACGCCTCCGTCGAGGGGCAGTTCAAGCCTGAGCGGATGAACGCTCTGACCGACGGCGTCTTCGCGATCGTGCTGACCCTCCTCGCGCTCGACCTGAAGCTGCCGGAAACAGACGAGTCCATCCTCGCGCTCATGCGCAACGACCGACGGGTGTTCATCGCATGGCTGATCAGCTTCCTGCTGATCGCTCGTTTCTGGCTCGTGCACCACGCGGTGACGGCGCGGCTCCAGCAGTGTCACGTCGGGACCTTGGCCCTGAACTTCTGCGTGCTTGGCGCGGTGACCCTCGTGCCCTTCTCGGCCGACCTCATCGGGACCGAGCGGATCGCCGAGCCCTGGTCCACGATCGTCTTCGCAGGAAACGTCGGGTTGTTGTCGCTCAGCGTCGGTCTGCTGGCCCGGCACGTGCTGCGCGGGCCGTACTTGCTTCACACCGACCAGTCCAGAACGGTGCTGAGCCGTCACCGGTCGCACCACCTCTACGTGCTGCCGACAGTCGCGACGGCCTCGGTCCTGCTCGCCTTCGTGCAGCCGTACCTCGCGGTCGGCGTTCTCCTGGCGGAGTTCGTGGTCTTCGCCGCCTGGAGTGGCTGGCACTTCCAGACTCGCTCACGTCTCGACCGCACCGGGCCGCTCGCCTCCATGGAGGGATCGCAATGAAGTTCGAGGTCGGCCACCCATCCTTCGAAAGGGACACATGTTTGCCTCCGGAACCGTTCGCCTCGCCGCTGTGCCCAACGCCTGGGTCAACGACGACCTCCCAGAGCTAGGCGCCGGCACGTCCTTCGACCAGATCATCAGCGAGATGGCACTCGCGGGCTACGAGGGCACCGAGCTGGGCAGCACCTATCCCAAGGACGCCGCGACCCTCAGGGCCGCCCTCGACGTGCGGGGGTTGGCTCCTTCGGGGGGCTGGGTCTCCACGTGGTTCGCCTCGAAGGGGGGCGCGTACGAGCAGACCCTGCAGACCTTCCGCGACCAGATCCCGTTCTTCACCGCGATCGGCCTGCAGGACGTCTACGTCGCCGAGGTGACCAGGGCCGTCCACCAGCAGCCCGTCCCGGCCCTGGCGAACCGGCCCGTCTTCGACGACGCGCAGTGGGACGACCTGATCCGCGGACTGGGCGAGATGGGCCGGATCGCCGCCGATCACGGCCTGCGCATCAACTACCACCACCACACCGGCACGGGAGTGCAGTCGTCCGAGGACATCGACCGCCTGATGACCGACACCGTCGCCGGCGAGACCTGGCTGCTCCTGGACACGGCCCACCTGCTGGTCGGGGGAGGCGACCCCATGGCCGTCCTGGCTCGGCACGAGGGACGCATCGGTCACGTCCACCTCAAGAACCTCCGCCAGCCGGTGCTGGACCGGATGCGCAAGGAGGCGTTGAGCTTCTGGGACGCCCTGCGCCAGGGCATCTTCACCGTCCCGGGCGACACGGAAGGCTGCATCGACTTCGCCCCGATTCTGCAGAGGCTGGCCGACGACCGCTGGACGGGTTGGCTGGTGGTGGAGGCGGAACAAGACCCGGCCACCGCGCACCCGCTGGAGGCGTTCCGTCTCGCACGCCGCCACATCGCAGACCTGACAGGGCTCTGACGTGGCCACGGTGCGCGAGGACATCTCCTGATCATGCTCAGCCTCTCAAGAAAGGCCTCTCATGCCAGCTCCGATCGACCACGCCGCCGCAGCGCGCACCGACTACGACGTTCTCGTCGTCGGTTCGGGTGTCAGCGGGGCCATCATCGCCCGATCGCTCGCCGAGCGCGGACTCCAGGTGCTTATCGTCGAGGCCGGCCCGGGGGAGGAGCTGTCGGTAGCGGAGTACGAGACGCACCTCACGCGGTTCTACGGTGCGGCCGCCAAGGACAACAACTCCGCCTACGAGGTCAACCCGAACGCGCCGATGCCGCGTTCCCCGGACGTGAGGCGCCTCCAGGCGGGGCATCCCGACTCGACGAGCTATCTCATCCAGAACGGTCCGTACGAGATGGACAGCACCTACACCCGGGTGCTGGGCGGCACGACGATGCACTGGGAGGGCAAGGCCCTGCGCATGCTCCCCGAGGACTTCCAGATGCGCACCCGCTTCGGGCAGGGGCGCGACTGGCCCATCGCGTACGACGACCTCGAGCTGTACTACCAGCAGGCGGAGCGCGAGCTCGGCGTGTCCGCCGACGTAGCCGACCAGACGTTCTACGGCATCACGTTCCCACCGGACTACGTGTTCCCGATGCACAGCCTGCCGCAGTCCTACCTCGACACCATCATCGCCCGAGACCTCGACGGCACCGTCGTGCAGCTCGAGGAGACTGAACGCACGATCCTGGTGCGCCCCACCGCCCAGTCCCGCAACAGCATCCCCAACCCCGCCTATGACGGCGGCAAGGGATACGTGCCCGTCGGTGCGGTGAGCACGCACCAGGTCGACCAGGGCGACCGCTGCCAGGGCAACATCAACTGCGTGCCGCTGTGCCCGGTCCAGGCCAAGTACAGCGCCCGCAAGACGCTCTCCTTCGGCGTGCGGACGGGCCGTGTCGACATCCTCACGCAGACGGTCGCCTCCCAGGTGCACGTCGGTGCGGACGGTCAGGTCAGCCACGTGGACTACCAGGCCTACGGCTCGACGACGTCGCCGGAGCACGTCACCGGGTCCCTGCGCGCCACCACCTACGTGCTCGCTGCCAACCCCGTCGAGAACGCTCGCCTGCTGCTGGCCTCCGGCCTGCCGAGCAGCAGCGGGCTCGTCGGCCGCAACCTGATGGACCACGCCTACCTGCTGACCTGGGGCCTGCTGCCCGAGGTCGCGGGGACGATGCGTGGCTCGCAGTGCACCTCGGGGATCGAGGACCTGCGTTCGGGGGATTTCCGCACCCGCCACGCCGCGATGCGCGTCAGCATCCACAACGATGGCTGGTCCTGGCCCACAGGGTCGCCGTACACCGACCTGATCGAGCTCGTCGACGACGCGAATGCCTACGGCACAGCCCTGCGGCGGCGCGTGGCGGACCGGATCTCCCGCCAGCTGATGCTGTCGTTCATGATCGACCTGCCGCCGGAGCCGAGCAACCGGATCACGGTCGACGGTCGTTACGTCGACGCGCTGGGCAACCTGCGCCCGGTGCTTTCGTACTCCCTGCCGGACTACACGATGGACGCCGTCGCGGTCAGCCGCCGGGTCTCGCGTCAGCTGTTCCAGCGGCTCGGCGTCGAGGACAGGACCCACTACGACCCGCTGGACCCCGGCTTCGTGTCCCACCAGGGCGACGGCTACGTGATCCGCGGCGGCAACCACTGGTCCGGCACCCACATCATGGGCACGGCTAGCCACGACTCCGTCGTCGACAGCCACCAGAGGTCCTGGGACCACCAGAACCTCTACCTCGTCGGATCGGGGAGCATGCCGAGCATCGGCACGTCCAACACGACGCTCACGCTGGCGGCATTGTCGTTCCGCACCGCGGACCACATCGTTTCCGAGCTGACCACCCGCCCGTCCGTCACGATCGAGGGATGACCTGATGAGCCTGCGCCGAATCGCCACCGTCGAGGACCTGCAACAGTACCTACATGTCGCCATGCAGCTGGAGCACGCGACGATCCCGCCGTACCTCACGGCGCTCTACTCGATGCATCCCACGGCGAACGCCGATGCCTACCGGGTGATCCGGGTCGTCGCGGTCGAAGAGATGCTCCACCTGACCTTGTCCGCGAACATCCTCAATGCCGTGGGAGGGACCCCGGACCTGTCTGCGAACAGCTTCGTGCCGGTCTACCCCGCGCGCCTGCCCGACGGCGAGGACGACTTCGAGGTCGGCACGCGCGCCTTCTCCCGCGACACGATCGAGACCTTCCTGAAGATCGAGCGGCCAGCCGTGGCAGGAGAGGACGACTCCCGCTTCGTGTCGCGTGACCGGTCCGCCGGCGCCCTGCTGCCCGCGGTGGACGCTCACGAGGACAGCCTCCACTTCTTCAGCATCGGGGAGTTCTACGCCGAGATCGGCGAGGGGCTCGAGCGACTCCACCACGAGATGGGCGAAGGCCTGTTCTGTGGCGACCCGGCCCGTCAGGTCGGGCCTGCCTACTACTACTCCGGTGGTGCGGCGATCGTGGAGGTCACCGACGCGTCGTCGGCCGCCGCTGCGTTGCGCGTCATCAGCGAGCAGGGCGAAGGCCTGGGTGGCGGGATCTTCGACGAGGAAGGAGAGCTCGCCCACTACTACCGGTTCCAGCAGCTGCTCCTGGGCCGCCACTACCAGCCCGGGGACGAGGCCGGCAGTCCGACGGGTCCGGCCCTGGACGTGGACTGGGACGCCGTCTACCCGGTGGTGCCCGACTCGGCCCTGGACCACTACACGGAACCCGGCGAGCTGCAGGACGCCGTGACGGCCTTCAGCCGGGCGTACGGCGACTTCCTCACCCGGCTCACCGAGGCCTTCAACGGCCGACCGGACCTGCTGCTGCCGGCCGTGGTCGACATGTTCCACATCAGGGACCTCGCCTCGCAGATCATCCGCAACCCGATGCCCGGCCGACCGGGGGTCAATGCAGCCCCGGTCTTCCGCGGCCTCGCCCCGGTAGAGGTGGCCTGAGATGAACGACGAGCTCCACGAGGCGTTTCTCGACCTCTCCTCGACCCTGACGGGCTATTCGCGCTTCCGTCTGCTCGGCACCGGCCAGGCTGATCCCTACCTGTCCACGACGCGTGAAGCCGTGGGGGAGGAGGTCCTAGCCGAGCTGCTCAACACGTACACAGACGTGCACCGCGACGCCGGCGACGACGAGAAGGCGCTGGACACCGGACTCCGTGCCCGCATCCTCAGCGACCGTCTGCTCGGCCCGGTCGCGCGCAACGTGATCAAGATGTGGTTCGTCGGCACGTGGTACGAGCTTCCGCAGGAATGGCGTGACGTGCAGGCCACCCGCGGTCACGACAGCACCCACGTCGTCTCCCCGGCGTCCTACACCGAGGCCCTCCTGTGGCCCACCATCGGCGCCAACCCGCCCGGAGCCAAGGCGCAGGGCTTCGGCAGCTGGGCGGCACCGCCCACGATCGACGCCCCCTGATGCGTCACCCAGGACGCGAGCGGTCGTCACGTTGAGCGAGGAGCGCCCGGCACCGCAGCCCGCCACCGGCGGGCTGCACCTCGGCGAGTGGGGCGCCGAGCTCGCGGGCACGGCTGTCCTGGTCTTCGCCGCCCTCTCGACCGCCACGCTGCTGTTCCATCCGGGATCGGTCGTCCAGGACTGGCTCCCGTCGGAGCCCGTACGCCGGCTCCTGCTCGGCATCGTGTTCGTGGTCATCCTCACCTCGATCGCGAGGAGCCCGACCGGTCGCCTCAGTGGCGCCCATCTCAACCCCGCGGTGACGCTCGCGTTCTGGATCACCGGGCACGTGCACCCGCACGACCTCTTCGGCTACTGGACGGCTCAGCTCATCGGAGGCGCGCTCGGCGCGTTCGCGCTCCGCCTCGTCTGGAGGCAGACGGCAGCGGGCATCGAGTACGGCGCCATCGCTCCGGAGGTGGCCCCCTGGGCCGCCGTGCTGGTGGAAGCCTTGATGGTGGGTCTCGTGATATGCGCGATCTTCGTGTCCGTCTCCACGCCTGTCCTGGTTCGGTGGACCCCCGTCGTCGCCGGCACGGTCGTGACGCTGAGCTTCTGGCTGGGCTCCCAGTTCACCCGCGCCGGCCTGAACCCGGCGCGGACCCTGGGACCCAATCTCGTGTCGGGACAGTGGCAGGACTGGTGGGTGTACTTCGCGGGGCCGCTCGCTGGGGCGGCGCTCGTGGCGGTGGTGTGGCGGACGACCCCGCGAGTCATCCTCACCGCGAAGCTCTTCCACGACTCCGACTACCGCTCGGTCCTGCGCACGCATCTGCCGGCCCGGCGCCCCGCCACCGCGAAGCCGCCCGGGGACTCACAGCCTCAGTTCCACGTGCAGCAGTGAGTCGAGCGGCTGATCTCAGCGCTGCCGTCGCTCGAGGGCCTCGTTGAGGTACAGCGCGCTGTTGACGAGGGCGAGGTGCGTGAAGGCCTGCGGGTAGTTGCCCAGGAACCGCCCCGATGGGTCGAGCTCCTCGGCGTACAGGCCCAGATGGTTCGCGTAGCCGTGCAGCTTCTCGAAGAAGAGTCGCGCCTTGTCGATCTGACCGGACCGGGCGAGGCACTCCACGAACCAGAAGGAGCAGATGCCGAAGGTGCCTTCGGCGCCTTCCAGGCCGTCCGACGCGGCCGTATCCGGGCGGTAACGGTAGACGAGTGCGTCGTCCACCAGCTCCCTCTCGACGGCGTCGAGGGTGGACAGCCAGCGCGGGTCACGGGGGGCGATGAAGTCGACGAGCGGCATCATCAGCGCCGACGCGTCCAGCGTGTCGGAACCCTTCGACTGGACGAACGCTTGCTTCTGCTCGCTCCAGAAGCCGGTGTAGATCTCGTTGTGGATGTCGTCGCGGACCTGGATCCAGCGGGCCAGCGGAGCGGGGAACGACCGCCGCTGCGCGATCCGGATCGCCCGGTCCAACGCCACCCAGTCGGTGAGCCGCGAGTACAGGAACTCGCGCTGCCCGCCACGGACCTCCCAGATGCCCTCGTCGGTGTCCCGCCAGTGGTCGCAGACCCAGTCGGTGGCCGCCGACAGGTCCTTCCACAACGCGTAGGAGATCGGCTCGACCAGCTCGTCGTAGAGGTTGACCGCGTAGAGCAGCTCACCGTAGATGTCCAGCTGGGTCTGTTCGTACGCCCCGTTCCCGATGCGTACCGGAGCGGAGTCCCGGTAGCCGCTCAGATGGTCCAGCGTCGCCTCGGCGAGGTCGTGCCGGCCGTCGATGCCGTACATGATCTGCAGCTTCCCCGGGGTGTCGGACTCGTCGAACCGTTGCTCGATCCAGCGAATGAAGCCGCTTGCCTCCTCGGTGAAGCCGAGGCGGATGAGGCTGGCCGCGGTGAACGACGCGTCCCGGACCCAGGTGAACCGGTAGTCCCAGTTGCGCTCGCCGCCGATCTCCTCGGGGATGCCGAAGGTGCCGGCCGCGGCGATCGAGCCGTACTTCTGCGAGGTGAGCAGCTTCAACGCCAGCGCCGAGCGGCTGATCATGTCCTGCCACCGTCCGCGGTAGGACATCGTGGCGTTCCAGCCGCGCCAGAACTGCATGCTGTGCTGCAGTGCCTTCTCGGCGTAGTCGGTGGCTTCGGCGGGGCTCCGCTCCTCGCTCTCTACGGTCTCCAGGACGAAGTCGACGCTCTCCCCGGACTGCAGAGTGAAGTCGACGACGGCGTCTCCGTCCACGACGTCGACGGGGATCGCGCAGAGCAGCCGCAGCGTCGGGATGCTGTTGTCGTTCGGGATGAACCACACCTCGTCGCCCTTGGCCTTCGCGCGGTGACCGACCCGGGCGTAGTCGAAGCGCGGCGCGCACTCGAGATGGAGGTCGACGGGGCCCCGGACCGCATGCACCCGGCGAATGAGGATGTGCGTGTGTCGCATCTCCTCGACCGGCATGAAATCGGTGATCTCGACGACCCCGTTGGCGCCGAGGAAACGCGTCAGGAGCACGTTCGTGTCCGGCAGGTACATCTGCTTGTACCGAGATCCGTCGACGGCAGGGGCGATCTTGAACCGTCCGCCCAGGTCGTCGTCGAGCAGAGCGCCGAAGACGGTGGGGGAGTCGAAGTGCGGGAAGCACATGTAGTCGATCGACCCGTCCACGCCGGCCAGAGCCACCGTGTGCAGGTCGCCGATGAACCCATAGTTCTCAAGCGATTGGTAAGCCACGAATGTCCTGTCCTCAAGCACGGGTTGCGCATTCGACATGCCGGGCCTTCACTGGCCATCGCAGTGTCCACGGCTCGGGAGCTTGGATATTGCTTTTTGACAGTAACATCTGATTTACATTCGGTCTTTCGGTGAAGGAAATACTGGCCGGCCTTCGTTTCCCCGCATGCCTCGTTTGAGCATGTCGTTGTCCTGGTGAGGAGCGACGATTTCGACCGCTGAGTTCCGGGTCCTCGGACCGCTGGAAGCCATCATCGAGGGCACCTCCGTCCCGCTCGGCGGGCCGCGGCCGCGGGCCCTCCTCGGCGTACTCCTGGCACACGCCGGCACACCCGTCTCCACCGACCGCCTGATCGACCAGCTGTGGGGCGAACAGCCGCCGGCGACCGTGCGTACCTCCCTGCAGGTCCACGTCTCCGGCCTGCGCAAGGTCCTTGGGGATCGCCTGGTCACCGCACCGAACGGCTACCTCCTGGACGCCGAACCCGCCGAGGTCGACGCGCTCAGCTTCGAGGCGCTGGTGATGACCGCCCGAGCTGCCCGGACCGATCACCCGGCACGTGCCGCCGCCGACCTCGCGACCGCGCTCGACCTGTGGCGCGGTGAGCCGTACGCGGGCGTTCCGGACGGGCCCGACGTGCTTGCCGCCCGCACGCGGCTGTCCGAGCTTCGCCTGACCGCGCTGGAGGATCGGCTCGGCGCCGACCTGGCCATCGGCCGGCACGCGCACCTGGTCGCCGAGCTGTCGGGGCTGGTCGCCGACCATCCGACGCGGCAACGCCTGGTGAGCCTGCACCTGCTCGCGCTGTACCGCTGCGGCCGCGGCACCGAAGCCCTGGAGAGCTTCCGGCAGTTGGAGGTCAAGCTGGCACGGGAGCTCGGCGTCGAACCCGGTAGCGAGCTGACCGCACTCGCCCGGGCGATCGAGCGCCGTGACCCCACCCTCGACCCGCCGTCGTCGATACCGGTCTCGGCCAGCCGCTTCATCGGGCGGCGCAACGAGCTGGAGCACCTGGCCGACCGGCTCGGTCGGACCCGACTGCTCACCTTGACCGGCCCCGGTGGCGCAGGCAAGACCCGGCTGGCGTTCGAGCTGGCCCGCGACACCGAAGCCGACCATCGCGACGGCGTGCATGTCGTCGAGCTGGCGGCGTCCGCGCCTGGTAGCTCGGTCGCCGACAGGGTCGCCGCCGCGTTCGGCATCCGCCCCCGCACCAATGAGCCGATCACGCAGGTGCTGGTCGCGCAGCTGCGCGGCACGCGGGCGCTGATCGTTCTCGACAACTGCGAGCACCTGGCCGACGACTGTGCCCGGGTGACCGCCGACCTGCTCGCGGGCTGCCAGGGCCTGCGAATCCTGGCGACCAGCCGCGAGCCGCTCGGCGTACCCGGCGAACAGGTCTGGCCGGTATCCGGGCTGCCTCGCGCCGAAGCGATCCGGCTGCTCGCCGTACGCGGCGCGGAGGCGCGCCGCGGGTTCACCATCGACGGCCGCAACGGGAGCGCGGCCGCGCAGCTGTGCCAACGGCTGTCGGACCTGCCGCTGGCGATCGAGCTCGCCGCCGCCCAGCTGCGCGCGTTGTCGCTCGACGAGATCGGCGGCGGCCTCGGGCTGTCCGACACCCGCTCGCGGACGACGCCGGACCGGCACCGCACCATGCGCTCGACAATCGACTGGAGCTACCAGCTGCTCACGCCCGACGAGCAGACAATGCTCTGCGGGCTCTCGGTGTTCGCGGGCGGGTTCGGGCGGGATGCCGCCGAGGCGGTCACCGGTCGACCACCTGAGATCCTGGTCCGGCTGGCAGACCGGTCGCTGCTGAACGTCGAGCTGTCGGCGGACGGCGCCCGGTACCGGATGCTCGACCTGATCCGGGAGTACGCCGCCGATCGGCTGGAGCGAGACGAACCGGGCGAGGCGGGACGGCTGCGACAGCGGCACGCCGCCTGGTATGCCGCGCTGGCCGAGACCGCTGACCGCGAGCGGTTCGACCCGAGCTGGCTGCCCCGGCTGACGCGGGAGAGTCCCGACCTCCGCGCCGCCGTCGCCTGGTGCCTCGGCGAGGGCGATGACGTCGAATCCATGCTGCGGATCGCTGCGTCGCTGTGGTGGTTCTGGGGTGATCACGGACTGGCCGTCGAGGCATGGGGCTGGCTCCGGCGCGGGCTGCCGGCGGTCGACTCGCTGCCCGGTCGATTACGGGCCGAGACCTATCGAGCGGCGTCGGCACTCGCCCGGGCCAACCGGGACGATCTCGAGGCACGGCGGCTCGGTGAGCAGGCGTTGCGGGTGTACCGGGAGCTGCCCGATCCGCTCGGCGTCGTGAGCGCGCTGAACGGGCTGGCGTTCACCGCGCTCGCCCAGGCCGACAACGAGGCGGCGCTCGAGTACGCCCAGGAGTGCCGGCAGCTGACCGAAGCGATGGGTGACGCGATGCGCACGGCATCCACGTTCAACCCGCTCGGTATGGCACTGCGTGGGCTGGGCCGGCCCGCCGAGGCGAAGGCCGCTTTCAGCTCGGCACTCGAAAGGTCAGGGATGCTCGGGCACACCACGGGCGAGGCGTTCGCACTGAGCAATCTCGCCGGCATGGCCCGGACGGACGGCGACCTCGCCGGGTCGCGGGCACTGTACGTGCGGAGCCTGCGGCTGTACCGCGGGGCCAAGCTGGAGACCGGGCAGCTGGACGCGCTGGACGGTCTGGCCGGGCTGGCGCTCGCCGAGGGCCGGGCGGACGAGGCCCTACGACTGCTGACGATCACCGACCGCGAACGGGAGCGGCTGGACGCCCGGCCCTTCTCCGTCGACCGCGAGGCTGACCGGGAGGCCACCCGCTCCGGTGCACGCGCGTCCCTCGCCGACCGTGCGGGTGCGGTCACCGAGTCGGCTTCCGCCGTGTCCCTCGACGCGGCGGTCGACGAGCTGCTCTGACCGGCCTTTAGCCGACCTTTAGCGGAGTCGTCCAGCTTTGTGCGCATGAACCAGTTGCGCAACACGACATGGGGGATCGCGGGCCGGCGGCTCGTGATCGTGCTGGCGGCGGCCGTGCTGGCCACGGCCGGCTGTGCGGCGACGGACTCCGGCGGTGGGGGTGAGCAGCAGGCCGGATCGACGGCCGAGCAGACTGCCGACGCCGGGGAGCGTGCGCCCGAAGGCGAGCCGGCAGAGTCCGAGGAACGTGAGCCGGCGGAGTCCGGCGGCGGCACCTTCTGCGTGAAGCTCGAACAGAGCAGTGACGCGTTCTCGATGGAGTTCCTCGACGGGGATCCTGCCAAGATCGACGAGCTCAAGAACACGATGCGTGAGCTTGCGGCCGTCGCGCCGGGTGAGATCAAGGCGCCGATGGACACGGCCGCTGATTTCTACGAGAAGGTGGCTGACGCCTATGTGACGAAGGACGAAGACGCCATCGCCGAGATTCAGGGCGAAGCGGAGGCGATGGTGCAGGCCGCCGAGGAGGTCGGTGACTGGGTCGCCACCAACTGCCCGGACCTGGACGTCGATCTCGCGACCGGAGATGGTTCCGGTGAGTGAGCCTGTTTACGCACCCCCCGGGCAAGCGCGGGACTCGGTGCATGCCCCGGCCGACGTCGCTCCGCCGCCGTCGGCCCTTCCTGCCGGCCAAGCGCCGGCGCGCCGTCCCGGCCGGCTGGCGGGCCTGAAGCACGGCTGGCGGTCGCTGAACCTGATGGCGTTGGTCGGTCTGGCCGGGTCGACGCTGGCATTGCTGGCTTCGCTGCCGAGCCTTACGGAGGCCGGCGGCGTGGGCCTGTTCGTGCAGGACCTGCTCGCGCACACCTGGGTGCTGGTGATCCTGACGCTGGCGGTCGGGTCGGTGCGAACCCTGCGGTTCCCGGCGTTCGCGGCGGTTGGTTTCGCCGGGTTCTTCGGGATGTTCGGTCTCTCGGCGTTGGTCGGCCGGCCGTTGATGTCGGCGCTGGAGCAGCAGCCCCAGGTGGGCAGCGTCGTGGTGATGCCGGTGATCGAGGAGGTGCTGAAGGTGGTGCCCGCGCTCATCGTGGTGCTGCTCGCCAGACGCCGGGAGGTCCGTCCGTCAGCGACAGACATCATGCTGCTCGGCGCGTGGTCGGGTGCCGGCTTCGCCCTGCACGAGAACGCGCTGTTCGGTCGCGGCGGCTTCAACTTCGAGTCGCCGCCCGTGCTCACGGTGCCGTTCCCGGTCATGGGAACCAACTGGGCGGACGGCGTGACGGTGATCGGTGCCGGTCACCTGCTGTGGAGCGCGCTGATCGCGCTCGGCCTGGGCATCGGGCTGCTGTACCGCGGGGGCCGCTGGAGCTGGATCGCGATCCCGGTGACCATAGCCGCCGCGCTGGGTGAGCACGCGGTCGCCAACGCCTTCGCCGACGGCACCGTCAGTGTGCTGGTGCGAATCCTGCACGTGCTGCTCCTCGGCGGTGGGCTGTCGACGTTGCTGCTCGTCGCGGGGACGGCGGTCATAGTGCTCGTCGAGTGGAACCTGACGAGTCATCGCCGCATGACGAAGCTGGCGGGCTCGTTCGGACGCAGCTTGCCACCGCTGCCACCTACACGAATGCCGCTGTGGGTGTGGGGGACCGCCACAGAGGGCGAGCGGCGCGGTCGCATGTTAGGCGTCTGGCAAGCAGCGGGATCGGAGCGAGTGAAGTCCGGGAGAGGTGCGCAGCCCGCGGCAGCCGATGCGGGTTCTGCGCCAGTGCCGCAGCGATCGGAGGGACAGAAATGAGCCTGACATGGAGCATGCTCGAACAGCTCACCAGCGGTGGGTTCGACCACGTCGTCGACGGGATCGTCGGGGTGCTGAACTCCGGTTCCACCAAGGGCGGCACCGCACAGGGCGTCACTAACGTCGTCGGCGCCGCCGGAGCGGCCGGCGGTATGGCCGGCGCGGTTGCGTCGGCGGCCAGCGCGAGTGCTGGAGCCGCAGGCGCCGGCATGGCGCCGCCGACATCGGCGAACCTGATGGAGGGCATTGAGGAGCAGGTGAGGCAGCGAGGAGGCGCGCCGACTGGGCCGGCCAAGCCATACGGACCGCCGCCCCCGCCGGATCCCGCAGGCGACGCGGAGCGCGAGGCGATCAAGCGGGCAGGCAGCCCAACGACCGTACCGGAATCGGAAATGGACAAACACCGCTGGGGGAACGGGCAGTATCGCGAGAGGTACTACGAGAACCCGGGATACCAGGAGTCGCTCGCCAAGAACGACCTTCCCCCAGAAGGGTCGGTGAAACACGAGCACACATTCGAGGACACGTTCGGACCTGGGGAGCGCCCTGGTCCTCGCAAGCCTTTCTTCTCCGAGGAGCAGATCAAGAACGCAAAACCTGTCGGTGGAAAAGTCGCGAAGATCGGCACCGAGTACGTGGTCGGCAAGTTCGGCGGCGACTTCTCCCCTCTCGCCTCCGCTGTAGGTGACGCCGTAGATCCCGGCGCAAGCGCGCTGACAGAAGTGGCCATGCGTGCGATCAACGCGGCCTACTCGCGGCTCCCGGACTTGCCCGTCGACTACCTGGACGGTCCGAACATCCCTGACACGTCCGCAGGCGACGCCGCGGGAGGCGGTTACAGCGGCAGGGACGGTTACTCCGGGAACAGCGGCACCGGGGGCTACTCGGGCTACGGCTCTGGATCGAGCGGCAACCCAGCCGAGGCGACACAGCAGACGCCGCAGTACCCGGGCTATCCGGGATACCCGCCGGGTCATGTGCCGTGATCGGGACTCGGCACGACCGAGCAGACCGCTGTCCCCCGACGAAGGTAAAGGACGGAAGAAGATGACGAGACCATTGCGGCGGTCGGTCCAGGCCGTAGCAGTTGGCACTATCGCGGCGGTCGGGTTGCTGGTCAGCGGCTGCGGTTCGGCCGGCACGACGTCGGCCGACAGCGGCGACCAGGGCGACCCCGGCGAGGTGGCGAACGGGGCATCAGGCGGCTGCGAACCTCAGCAGGAGGTGTCGCTGTGCCAGAACTACGAGCTGTCCGGGACGATGACCGCAAGCGACCGGGTCGTCGCCATCCCCACGACCGGCAGCCTCACCGACACCAGCGCGGAGTTCAGCTGCGCCAAGCTCGCGAGCAGCGCCGACGGGTTCGCATTCGCCCCGCTGGACGGCGAGCCCGCCAGGATCGGCGGCGAGGACCTGCCGGTGTACTTCGCCGCCGAGGGGTATGCCGGTCCTGGCGAGTACGAGCTCGGTCCAGGAGCGAGCATCGGCCCGTTCGTGCCGGGGCTGGACAGCAGCCCGACGATCGAGGTCGAGGCCGACGGTTCCGGGACGATCACCTTGGACAGCTTCACGTCACCGACCCCGGGTGCAGAGCTCACCGGCACCATCAGCTGGACGTGCGTCGATCCCAGGTAGCCTCGGCTTGAACCACGCCGCCCGCAGGCGGTTGACCGTCCCGGCCAAAGGCCACGAGTGGTCAAGATGCCGGGGGCGGCGGGTCGCTCACATCGTGCAGACGTCAGGTGCCCGGCAGCCTGAGCTGCCGGGCACCTGACGGCCTGCTGATGGTCCCCGCCGGGGGCTCAGTACCTCAAGTCGGCGTTGGCGAGGTACTTCGCGGTCACCACGATCGCCCGGCGCAGCGTCGCCTCGTCCTCGCCCGTTCCGGCCGTCAGCCGCTTTACCCAGGTGTCGGCCTGGGCGGTGGTCGGCGCGACGCCGAGGTAGTGCTGGTAGGTCGCCACTACACGGAGGCGCACCGCCTGCGGGTTGTCCCACAGGGCATTGACGACGCCTGCGCGCCCCAGCGTCGCCAGCCGCGGTATCCAGTGGTTGAGCTGGTCCGACGTCGGCGGGCGGTGCAGGATGTGCTGGTACAGCGCGGTCACGTACTTCGCGTCGGTGCTACCCACGTGCTTGTAGTAGGTCGAGGTGCCCATGAGGAACGGTTCGATCTCGTCGATCGTCCGCGTCTTCTGCTTCACCTGGGACAGGTAGTTGGCCGTCTGTGTGGCCGACGGCGTGTAGCCGAGGGTCGCCTGGAACGCCGCGGTGATGCGGACCTTGCGGTAGTTGTCCGACTTCGCCATGCCGTCGGCGAGCACGCCCTGCCCGTCGACCGACACCCGGTAGGCCCAGCTCTCGATGTCGGTCGCCGTGGCCTCGCGACCGAGGTAGTCCTGGTACATGGCCTGGACGAAGTTGTTGTACTGCTCCGCCACCTCGGTGTACTGCCGCGCGTACGACGCGGCCTGATCCTGGATCGTCGACAGGAGCGGGTAGGCGAGCTCGCCCGGGCACTCGGTCTGGTGCGTGTCGCGGTGTCCGAACACACGCGGCAGCGTCACCTGGTCGCCCGTGTAGTAGCGGCCGCCGTCGGTGTGGGCGGCGGCGGTGAGAACCACGGACTCGTCCGGGTTCACGCCGTACTCCGACAGGCGGCTGCCGATGATCTTGGCCACGCCGTCCTGCTGAGCCGCCGCAGGCGTGACGCCCGCCTCGGTCGTGTACGTGCCGAGCATGGCAACGCCGACCGTGCTCGTGTTGAAGCCGCCGGTGTGGGCGCCGATGATCGGCTCCTCGATGCTGCCGTCGGCGCCCTCGTAGATGTTTCCCCACTTGTCGACCAGGAAGTTGTAGCCGATGTCGCACCAGCCGTGGGTCTGCTGGTGGTACGCCTGGTCGTTGCGGATGGCCTGCATGGCCTCGGCCACTGTGGCGTAGTCGTTCGGGTTCACTGTGTGGTGCACCGCGGCGGCCTTGAGGCCGCCCTCGGCGGGGAACCAGGTGGGACCGGTGCCCGGCTCGAGGCACCGGGGCGCTGCGCCCCACTCCTCGCGCGTGATGATCGTGGGCCCCGCCGTCGCGGCCGACGGCGCGACCGTGCCCGCCGTCGTCGCCGCGGCCGTGGTCACCTGCGCGGACGAGACCAGGCTGAGCTCCATGCCCTCCGGGAACTCCGCCGTCTCCTCCACCGTCGCGAGCTGCACCGCGTCGGCCTCGCCCACGTAGACCGGCGTCGAGGTCTTGACGGCGGTACCGGCGTCGGCGTCGTCGGTGGACTTCTCCAGGTGGCTCCACTCGCTCCAGGTGCCGTCGGCGGCCCGGGTGCGCACCTGCATCTCGGGAACTACCTGGTCGATCTCGGCGGGCCAGGAGAGGCCGACCGTCTGGAACCCCTCCGGCACCGCGATCTCGCCCGCGAGCCGGCCGTCGGTGTCAGCCGTGTCGAGGACCACCGCGCCGTCGGCCACCGTGGCCGCCTCGGCGCCCTCCTCCGGGTTCGAACCCGTCACGTCGTCCACGACGGTGGTCTCGGCGGCGGGCGCCGCGGCGACCTCCACCCGGTCGATCTCGGCCGCCGTCGTGCCGGCGTCGGGCAGCGCGGAGTCCTCCGGCGCGACGGGGGCAGAGGTGCCCTCCGGCTCGAGCGACGGCGACAGCGTCTCTGCCGTGGCCGTCGGGGCGAGCGCGCCCCCGAGCACGATCGCGGGTGCCACACCCAGGATGATCGTCCTACCCACCACGGAGCGGGTGACCGATGCCCTCAGGCCCGATCGGGATGTCGGTTGTGCCGCATGCCGAGCCAATGTGTCCTCCTCGTCTTGAGCGCGTTCGCAGCCAGTGCAAACGACGCAAATAACACAGGGACACTAGCCGCGCGGCGCGGCCGGTTCGACCGGATTCACCCGGCCGAGCGGGTGAACTTCCCGTGGACCGGCCGGAACGGCAGCCATCGCGTCATGTGCGGGTCCGCTCTCGAGAGTTGTGATCCTGACGGCCAGGACACAGCTCAGGCAGCGTCCTCGGAGCTGCTGCCGTCAGGGTCGGGGGCGTCGATCTCCGCAAGGTCGTCGTTCAGCGCACGCGCCTTGCGTGCGATCTCCAGGACTCGCAGACCCGTGGGAGTGGCTTCCCACCTGCCGTGGTCGTAGACCAGCACGTTCTCCCCGTACACCTCTCGGGTGGCGGTCAGGTGGTACCTGACCGTGTCGGAGTCTCGTCCCAGGATGTTGGCTGCCGCCCCGCAAGAGCCCACTTCGTAGAGGGTCAGCACCGCAAGCAGGTTCTCTGTCGTGGCTCGTTTGCGCGCCATCAGTGGCAGATCCTTCCCCTGTGCTCAACCCGCCTGGCATCTCGTTACAACGTAGGCATCCTGGCGTGCGGACGTCAAAAAAGTCCGATACGCGCCGTTTACTTTCACCCGCAAATTCACCCGGAGGATTTCTCAGGCTTCCTCGTCCTGGGCGGGCGCTGGTTCGCTACCGGAGGTTTCTTGACCTCTGCCTGAGAGTGGCGGGGGCGCAGCTCAGGGAGTTTTTCGATGGTGCGCAGGACGACCGGTCCGGTTGCGGTTCCGACGACGATGCCCCGCTCGGGCGCGCGGTGGTGGGTGCGCGTGTCGACGGTGGGGGTGACCGCCGCCGCACTGGTCGGCGTCTACGTCGTGCCTGCCGGCTCGGCCTCGGCGGCAGCCGGCGACGGGCTCTCGGAGGCGGACCGGGCTGCCGCGGCCGCGGCAGCGGCCCCGCCGTCCGACACCTCGTCAGACCAGAACGGGGACGACGGCGGGAACTGGTTCACTGACCTGTTCGGTGGAGGTGACGACGAGCCCGAGGGGGACCCGATCCCCGCGGACGCCCCGCTCGCGCCGGAGCAGCATCCGGTTGACGCTCCGGTCGCGACGCCCGGCGACCCGGGTGAGCGGGTGCGTGAGCTGACGGGCAAGCGCACGGTCAACACCCGGACGTTCCTGCTGGACGACGGCCAGCGCCAGGTCGAGCTGTCGGCCGAGCCGCTGTTCTACGAGACCGCGCACGACGGCCTGGCCGAGATCGACACGACCGTCGCCGCGACCGGCAAGGCCGTGGCCGGCGCGGAGGCCAAGGGCCTCTCCACGAAGGCGGGCAAGGCCGCTACCTCGGACGGCTGGTCCCACGCGAGCGTGGCCAACACGGCCCGCGCGTACTTCGGTCAGCGGCCGGACCGGGTGGTCCGGGTGGAGGACGCCGCCGGCCGCGGTGTGACCGTCGGGCTGCCCGATGCCGCCGCCGGCGACCTGACTTCGCCGCGGGTCGACGGGGACACGGTGACTCACTCCGAGGTGGCGGGGCTGGGCGGTGCGGACCTGTCGTACGAGGTGCTGCCCGGTCGGGTCAAGGAGTCGATCGTCCTGGCCGAGGCCCCGGACGGCGCCGACCCGGCCGAGTTCACGTTCACGCTGTCCGAGCTGGGCGACCTGACCCCGCGGGTCGAGGACGACGGGTCGATCGGCTTCTACTCCGAGCTCGACCCAGAGCCGGTGGCGTCGATCCCCGCGGGCGTGATGTGGGACTCCCGCGAGGCCGAGACCACGCAGGACGGCAAGCTGTCCGCTCCCGACGACCAGGGCGCCGCCGTCTCGACGGACGTGGACTACGAGCTGGAGCGTGCGGGCAAGGGCGCCTGGACGCTGACCGTGACGCCGGACCAGGAGTGGCTCGGCGACGAGGCGCGGGTGTGGCCGGTGACGGTGGACCCGACGATCATCGTCTCGCCGACGGGTGCGTTCTCGAAGGACACGATGATCCTGTCGGAGGCGCCGACGACCAGCTACTACACCAGCAGCCGGCTGTCGGTGGGTCGTACCGAGGGCGGGGTCGCGCGCTCGATGGTGCAGTTCCCGAAGCTGACGGGTACGACGGGTACGGACGGCGTGGTGCCGCTGGGTGCCAACGTCACGCACGCCGACCTGCAGCTCTACTTCGACCAGGCGCACACCGACTGGGCGACGCGCGTGCCGCTGGAGGTGCGCGAGGTCACCGCACCGTGGACGTCCTCCAGCACCACGTGGAACAGCGCGAACGGCCTGATGGGCGCGGTCGCGGGCACACGCCGCACCCTGAACAACGTCTCGCCGTACGCGTCGTCGACGGGCAACTGGCCCGCCTCGGCGACGGGCGCGGACGGGTTCGGCGGCGACTACCAGTTCAACCGGGACACGGTCGCGGGCGACATCTTCACCTGGACGCCTGACCTGCCGGCCTCGGGCCTGTGGCAGGTGTGGCTGCACAACGTGACCGGGAGCAACCGGTCCACGCAGGTTCCGGTGCGGATCACGCACGCCACCGCCAACCCGGTGCACACGTACATGGTGAACCAGCAGGCGGCGACCGGATGGAGCGAGGTCGCCGCGCACACCTTCGACGCCGGCACCAGCGGCAAGGTGGAGATCCTGGACACGCCGGCGACGTCGACGACCGCGGTGATCGCGGACGGGGTGCGGTTCATCAAGGACGCGACCGAGGTCCGGACTGCCGGCGAGATCGGCAAGTGGCACACGTACGACGTGTCCGGCACGGTCGGCGAGTGGGTCAAGACCCCGTCGCTCGACAACGGGTTCATGATCAAGGCGACCGACGAGACGGCCGCCGGTCCGGTCGGTGGCCCGCGGTACGAGGCGGGCGAGGACGTCTACGGCGGCGAGACCCGCAACATGCCGCGGCTGACAGTCACGTACGGGCAGCCGGGTGTCGTGATGGACATCCCGGACACCATCCACGCCACGGGTGCGGAGCTGTCCTGGTCGGCGTATCAGGACCCGTCGTCGGGCACGGGGGACAACCTGGTGGAGTACCAGGTGCACCGCAGCGTGTCGCAGACGTTCACGCCGTCGGCCACCACGCTGGTGGCGCCGGTGGCCCCGGGGACGACATCGTTCACCGACACGACGGCGGTGCCGACCGCGGCCGACGCGACGGGCGAGGGCAAGCTGTACTACTACCAGGTCGCGGTCAAGCGCAAGGACGGGACGATCGTGCCGTCCTCGACGCAGATCGTGCGGCTGCCCAAGGCGGGGCACACCACGAAGATCCTGGTGGCTTCGGGAGACACGTCCCTGACGTCGGGGCAGCCGACCACGCCGCGTGACACGGTCCAGGACATCACGACGCAGTACTGGGACCTGGTGGGCAACGCCAGCCCCACCTATGGCGATACGCGCACGGTGATGGAGTGGGACGCCGCCGCGTGGGACATCCCCGCGGGCGCGGTGGTGACCGACTCGAAGCTGCAGATGTGGCAGGAGACCACCGAGACCACGGAGTTGGACGGGAACGGGGACATGGTCTACCCGACCCAGGGCGTGTACAACCTGCACCGGGCAACGGTGGACTTCAACGAGACGACCGCGACGTGGAACGACCCGGACGGTTCGGGGACCGGGACGTGGAACGCGGGTGGCACCTACTCGAGCACGGTCCAGTCGGCGGTCTCCAGCGTGGGCGAGGGCCCGTCGCGCCTGTCCTGGGACGCGAAGGCGGTGACTCAGGCGTTCGTGGACAACCCGACCTGGCACAAGTCGCTGCTGGTGAAGATGGCTGACGAGGCCGCCTCCCAGGACCGGTCGCTGTTCGCCTCGGGTGAGGCCGAGGACCACAACGGTCTGGAGCGTTCCGGGCCGCGTCTGGCGGTGACGTACCTGTCCACGGCGCCGGAGGACACGTTCTACGCGCCGGACACCCCGGAGCGGATGACGCCAGGCACGACCTACCAGGTGCCGGTGACGGTCTCGAACACCACCCCGACCACCTGGGTCAAGGGTTCCCAGGCACTGGTCGCGTCCTGGACGCTGCCGGACGGCTCGGTCGCACCGGGCTCCGAGCCGACCACGACGGCTCTGCCGGAGGACCTGTCGTCCGGTGAGGTGGCCGAGATGACGGCGTCCGTCGTCGCGCCCCCGGTGAGTGACGGGAACCTCCGCTCGGACTACTCGCTGTCGTGGGAGATCGCGAACACCGCATCGGCGGCGCAGGCGAAGACCGCTCGCCAGGAGGCCGAGGCCGCAGGTGAGGACTCGGTCGACGCCGCGGCGTCGGCCCAGGGGCTGGACACCACCGCGACCGGGGGTGCTGCCGAGCAGACCGAGGCCGGCGTGCTGGCCGAGGCCGGCATCGCGGCGCTGCCGACGGGCCAGCTCAAGCAGAACGTCGCGGTCGAGGACCCGACGTCCGACCAGCTGGGCTTGGAGAGCTTCTACACCTACGCGGGTAAGAACACCGGTGCCGGGTCGACGCTGATGAACAACGTCGCGGCGGGCAACGCCGTCTGGTCGTATGACGCGTTCGCCAACCCGGGCCGGGGCCTGTCGACGTTCGCGCGGTTCGCGTACAACTCGCAGGACACCTCCGACACGGTGTCGGGCTTCGGCTGGTCGGCGCAGGTGTCCGGGCCGATCCGGCTCGGCGCGCCGCTGGAGTTCCACCCGAACAACAGCCCGCGTGAGGTCATGCTGCCGGACGGCGACGGCACGACTCACGTCTTCCGGCTGAACACCACGACGGGCCAGTGGGACGCGCCTGCGGGCGTGAACTACCGGCTGACCCAGAAGGCCGGGGTGGACTGCCGCGCGTCGAACAAGGACCCGGACCCGGACGCTTGGACGATGCTGCGCCCGGACGGTACGAAGTTCGTGTTCGGCTGCGACGGCTACCTGAACCAGGTGATCGACAAGAACGGCAACACGCAGCAGTTCACCTACGCCGAGCGGCAGTCGAACAACCAGCCCCGTAAGTTCCTGCAGTACGTCACCGACCCCACGGGCCGGCAGACCCTGACGGTGAACTACTGGACCAAGGGCCAGACCGGCTGGCAGTACGTGGACGAGGCCACCGGCAACCTGGTGAACGGTTCCGGCGCACTGAACAACTCCAAGATCTACGACCACGTGCGGTCCATGACTGACATCTCTGGCCGGAAGATCGAGTTCTACTACACCGGCAAGGGCCTGATGGGCCGGATGATCGACGGCGTGGGTGCGACGGATGCGTCGGGGGCGTCGATCGCGAAGACGTTCAAGTTCACCTACGACGCCGACCAGGGCAACAAGAACGCGAAGCTCGCGCGGATCACCGACCCGCGGGGCAACGACACCGAGCTGTCGTACTTCTACCCGTCCGAGGGTGATGACCCGAAGGACCACTGGTCGGTGCAGACGATTACCGACCGCAACGACGGTGTGACGACGTTCGACTACGCGCCGAACGCCACTGCGGGTTGGTGGAACTCGACGGTCACGGACGCCGAGGACCACGCCACGACGTACGTGTCGGACGACTTCGGCCGGCCGCGGTCGGTGACGAACGCAAAGTCCGAGACTGTGTCGCTGACGTGGGACACGGACAACAACGTCCGGACGCTGACTGAGGACAACGGGGCCGTGACCGCGTACTGCTACGACCCGAAGTCCGGGTACCCGCTGTGGCAGCGGGACGCTGAGCAGAACGCGGACCGTGGTGGTGCGCCGCCGGCGTCGGAGTGCGTGCCGGGGGAGACCGCGGAGCAGGCACCGCCCGGTACGCAGGTGATGGAGTACCGGACCTGGGACAGCGGGTATGTCGCGCAGATCGCGAAGACCACCTCGCCGCAGGGCCGCAAGAACCAGTTCACGTATGACGCCAAGGGCAACCTGCTGACCGTCACGGACGGCAAGGGGATCGCGACGGCGACGGCGGGCGACTACACGACGTCGTACACGTACGACACGTACGGGCAGCTGCTGACGGCCACGGACGCGAACGAGAACGTGACCGAGTACCGCGAGTACACCGACGTGGGCTACCCCGTGGTGACCGAGGACGCGCTGGGCAACGTCTCGCGGACCACGTACTCGAACGACGGGCGCGGCCTGGTGACGCAGGTCGAGGACCCGCTGGACGGGCTGGTGACGCAGGCGTATGACGCGTTCGGGCGGCCGCTGGCGGCAACCGATCGGAAGTCGGCCGGCGAGACGATCACGACGCCGGCGCCGGTGTACGACGCGAACGACAACGTGACGACCGCTACGGCACCGAACGGATCGACGTCAACGGCAACATATGACAAGGCAGACCAGGTCACGTCGGCTTCCGCGCCAAAGGACACCACGGCCGGACCTGACCGCATCTCGAAGTACGAGTACGACACGGTCGGGAACGTCCTGAAGACGATCGAGCCCAAGGGTGTGGCCACGACCGGCGACGCGACGGACTACGTGACCTCCTACGCGTACGACACGATCTACCAGCTCACCGCAGTGACCAACGCGGAGGGTGACCGGATCGAGTACGACTACGACGAGGTCGGGAACACGGTCGAGGTGCGCGACCCGATCAAGGTCGCCTCGGCCGATGCCGAGGACTACACGTCCAAGACCGAGTACGACCTGAACCACCGCCCCGTGGCGGCGGTCGACGCCGAGGGCAACCGCAGCACCACCGACTACGACGCCGACGGCTTGACCGTCTCGAGCACGGATGCGTTCGGGAACACCAGCTACGTGACCTACGACGAGCGTGGCGCCGCGGTGGAGTCCAAGGCTCCGCATTCCGGTTCCGGGGAGTCGACGGTGTACCGGACCACGAAGGTGGAGTACGACGAGGTCGGCAACCAGACCCGGGTCATCACCCCGCGTGGGGTCGCCACGGCGAATACCGAGGACTTCGCGGCACGGACCCAGTACGACGAGCTGAACCGGCCGGTGCGCTCCTACCAGCCGTACGACCCCGCGGACAGCCGCTACAACGACCCGAACGTCTACACGGAGACCACCTACGACGCCGCAGGTCGGGTCGTGGCGACGTCGCTGCCGCCGTCGGAAGGCCAGACGGTCCGCAACTCCACTGAGGTGGAGTACTTCGACAACGGCTGGGTGAAGCAGTCGGTCGACCCGCACGGGATCACCACGAGCTACGACTACAACGAGCTGGGGCAGCAGACGGCCCGGACGTTGACGGCTGCCGATGGGTCGACGTCGCGGACGATGGCGTGGTCCTACTTCCCGGACGGGAAGCAGGCTTCGATGTCGGACGAGGGTGCGCCGGTGGGGTCGAACGTGACCCTGGTGGACAACACCGACGCCCAGTCGACGTCCGCCACTGGGACGTGGGCGACGGCCTCGGTGGAGGGTGAGCAGGGGTTCAACCACCGCACCCACGCGGCCGGTACGGGCACGGATGCGTTCACCTGGAACCTGGACGTGCCGGCGGATGGGACCTACGACCTGTATGTCACCTACCCGCAGGTGACGAGCGCTGCGACGGGTGCGAAGTACCAGCTGACGCATGACCCCGACGGCGCTGAAGGAACGCAGCCGGAGGTGGTCGAGCCGGCTGTCACGGTGAACCAGGCGACGGGTGCGGGCGCGTGGCGCAAGGTTGCCTCGTACGCGCTGAGCGCGAACGAGTTGGCCTCCGTGAAGCTTGCCGTGTCGAGCACGGGGACAGTGGTGGCGGACGGGGTCAAGCTGGTCCGGGACAACTCCGCGGACACGGACACCGAGCAGAAGACGTTCACCTACGACTATGACGTCAACGGGAACCTGACCGGGATCGCTGACGACTCGGCGGGCGCGTCGGTGTCGTCGTACGAGATGGTCTACGACGAGCTGAACCAGGTTGCCAGCGTCACGGAGAACGCCACTGCTGCGGTGGTGACGGCGTACGGGTACAACCCGAACGGGCAGCCGGTGACCGTGGATCACCCGGACCAGGCTGCGGAGTATGGGTACGACCTGCGCAACCTGGTCAAGACGGTCACTGTGACGGACACGGCTGGTGCGAGCGCGGGTGACCCGACCACGACGTCGTACACATATGACGAGCGTGGTGCCCAGGTCACTCAGACCAAGGGCAACGGGAACGTCGTCACGAATGCGTACTTCAACGACGGTGCTCTGAAGACGGTGCGGGAGGAGACTTCCGGCGGAGCGTTGGTCGCGTCGCACGAGTACACGTACAACGAGAACGGCAGCCAAGCCACCGATGCCGCATCCAAGCGGAACGCGGACACCGATGCACTGATGGACTCGACCACGTCGTACACCTACGACCCGGTCGATCGGCTGATCGAGAAGACCAAGACCGGCAGCGGCGCGTCGACCGAGACGTACGTTCACGACGACAACGCGAATGTCGTGAACCAGACGGTGGGCGGCACGACCACGACGTACAGCTACGACCGCAACCGGCTGCAGACCGTCACAACGCCGGGCCAGACAGCGTCGTATACCTACGACCCGTTCGGACGCCAGGCGTCGGTCACGGCGGCGGGGTCGGTGGTCTCCCGGAACACGTATGACGGATTCGATCACGTCGTCAAGTCCGAAGAGATCGATGACGCCGGCTTGCTCAAGGCGACGACCTACGCGTTCGACCCGCTGGACCGGACCACGTCAAAGACCTCCGACGGTAAGACAACCCGGTTCACCTACCTGGGACTGTCGTCGGAGGTCTTGACGGAGGATGTCGCCGGCCAGCTGGCGAAGTCGTACCAATACTCCCCGTGGGGCCAGCGACTGTCCCAGGTCACCCACCCTGGCGCACCGGACGAGAGCGACGGGGATGGAGCGCCCGAGGTCGGAACCGCGTTCTACGGATACAACGCGCACACGGATGTCGAGACCCTGACCGACGAGGCTGGTGGGACGGTCGCGACCTACGGGTACACCGCCTACGGCGATGCCGACCGGAGCGAGACCACAGGCATCGACAAGCCCGACCCGGTCAGCCCGGACGCCGAACCGTTCAACGCCTACCGATACAACTCCAAGCGGTTCGACACCGCCTCGGGCACCTACGACATGGGGTTCCGCGACTACGACCCGGGCCTGAACCGGTTCACCTCGCGGGACATGTACAACGGAGCTCTCGCCGATCTCGGGCTGGGTTCGGACCCGTACACCAGTAACCGGTACGCCTTTACCGCCGGCAACCCGATCAGCCTGATCGAAGGCGACGGTCACGCTCCCTGCAGCGCTTGCGGAAGCGGCGGCTCTTGGGGCGGAGGCGGTGTTGGCACGCTTGCTCGGCCCGCGCCGTTGGCACCCCTTGCCGCACCAGGGACGGCAGGTGGTACCGGCTCCACACTCAGCTCCGCACTGGGCGGCACAGTGGGTATCCTCGCTGTACTCGGCTTCGAGGCGGTTGGATCGAGCGGCGTGCTCGCCGCGCCCGAGTCGGACCCGAAGCCTTCGCCGTCGACGCCTTCGAAAACGGGCGCGGGGGCCACGTGCAGCAACACGCCAAGCTATCTCGATCTCGATAGCCTGAAACGAGCCCAGGGCGCCTCCATTTGTATCCCCGGAAACCAACGCACGCCGAACAAGATCAGAGCGAAGCCGTCACCTGGAAGCAAGTGGGCGCGTGGTTATATCAAGCCCCTTGGAGGTGAGCGGGGTAACATCAACAGCTGCCACCTTCTAGCAGGGTCCCTGGGCGGCGACGGACGGAACCCTCGGAACGTCGCGACATGCGCGCGTGGACTTAACACTAAAGAGATCGACTCGGATCAGAACGACATCAACATGTATCATGCGCTGGAGAAGCAGGTTGGTTGGCTGGTAGACAATGGCTGGACGGTCAACTACATGGTGCGCGTAAATTACATTGGCGACCGAACTGTCCCGACATCGTTCCAGGCAAACTTTGTCGCGACCAAGGCAGGTCTTGGTACGAAGACCGTGATTGCAAGTTTTCAGAACACGTACAAAGGGACCAACCTCGGAAACGCAACAGACGCTAACGGGGATGCGGTTCCGTTGATAGGAGAACCGTAATGAGTGGGCTTTCGGATCGTGCTGCGTCGGCTCGGTTGATCAGTAGCGTCCAGCCAATCGGAGCCCTCGGAGAGCCTCGTGATTGGGAGCGGCTCCGCCCACCAAAGGGCACGCTGTTCCCCAGCGATTATCGGGCTTTCATTGACCGATTCGGTGGCGGCTATTTCGAAGAAGACTTCGGTGTTCTGGAGGCCGGGCGGATACGCGCATCTGGCATGGAGCAAATGGTTGCCGAAACTTCGAATGTGTACTCGATGTGGGGTAACGGGCGGCCAGAGGACAACGTATATTCGGTCTGGGAAGGTGCGCCCGAGAGTGTCGAGATGTGGGCGTGGGGGGTTAGTGGATCCGCAGATATTGTCTGCTGGGATATCTCGAGCGACGACCCAGAATCGTGGGCAACGATCGTTTGGGATCAGACGGCGTGGGAGTGGACCCGATATGAGCTCGGGTTCTCAGAATTCCTGCTCACATCCGTGTTCGAGGGGTATCCGGATCTCGGGCTAATACCTTCCGGCGACATGATCCGGTATCTGTCATATGCCGAGGACGAGCGACGTTTCGCAATGGGTATTTCTGCATGGTCGTGAAGCGGTACGGGCTCGTGAGTTAATAGATCGTTAACGTCTTGACGTCTCCTGGCGTGGTTGCGTAACACGGGAGGTGAACTCAAAGGAGGACCGAGCCCAAGGGTGTGGCCACCACCGGCGACGCCACGGACTCATCACAACTTACGGGTACGACGCGATCTACCAGCAGACGTCGGTGACCAACGCCGACGGCGACGTCGTCAGGTACAGCTACGACGAGGTCGGCAACCTGGTCAAGACGGTGGACCCGAAGAAGAACGCCACGGCGGATCCGGACGACTTCACGTCCACGACTGAGTATGACCTGAGCCACCGGCCGGTCTCGGCGACGGACGCGGCGGGTAACTCGAGCTCGACGGAGTATGACGCGGACGGTCTGGCGGTGTCCTCGACGGACCCGGACGGCAACACGTCCTACGTCTCATATGACGAGCGTGGCGCGCAGGTGGAGACCAAGTCCCCGCACGAGAGCGTCGGCGGTGTGGTGCAGTACCGGACCACGAAGGTGGAGTACGACGAGGTCGGCAACACCACGCGGGTGGTCACGCCGCGGGGTGTGGCGACGGCCAATGCGGACGACTTCGCGTCGCGGACGGAGTACGACGCGCTGAACCGGCCGGTCAAGCAGTTCCAGCCGTACGATCCGGCGGACGCCCGGTACAACGACGCGAACGTGTACACGGAGACGGTGTATGACGCCGCAGGCCGGGTCACCGAGACGTCGATGCCGGCGTCGGAGGGGCAGACGGTCCGCAACGAGTCGGTGACTGAGTACCTCGACAACGGGTGGATCAAGAACACCACGGACCCGTGGGACATCTCCACGGCGTACGAGTACGACGACCTGGGTGCGCAGACCGCCCGGACGTTGACGTCGGCGGACGGGTCCGCGAACCGGACGATGACGTGGGCGTACTTCCCGGACGGGAAGCTGGCTTCCAAGGCTGATGACGGTGTACCGGTGGGGTCGCACTCGGTGGTGACGGACAACAACACCACTGGTCTGACCGCCGTGACGGGCACCTGGTCCACGTTCTGGACTGCTCCTGATCAGCAGGGCACCAACCACCGCCAGCATGCCGCGGTCACGGGGACCACGACCGACAAGTTCACCTGGACCCTGGATGCCCCGGCCGATGGGACGTACTCGCTGGCGGTGACGTATCCGCAGGTGACGGGTGCCGCCACGGATGCGAAGTTCGAGTTGACCCACGGCGCGGACGGTGACGGTCATGGCGGGGAGGTGACCGAGCCGGCCTACACGGTCAACCAGACCACCGGGGCCGGGGCGTGGAACACGGTCGGTGAGGTGGAGCTGGTCAAGGGTGACCCTGTCACAGTCACGCTCAAGCCGTCGGCGACGGGCAAGGTAGTGGCAGACGCGGTGCGGTTGGTGCGGGACAACTCTGCTGATACCGATACGGAGGCGCGGGCGTTCGCGTACTCGTACGACGTCAACGGGAACCTGACCGGGATCAATGACACGTCCTCGGGTGCGCGGGCGGACGACTACCAGGTCACCTACACGGGCCTGAACCAGGTCGCGTCCGTCAAGGAGGCGCTGGCGGGTCAGGACACGGCGACGACGTCGTACACGTATGACGTGCTGGGGCAGCCGGTCACGGTGGCGCACCCGGACCAGCGGTCGGAGTACACGTACGACCTGGGGCTCGATGCTCGCGGGCCGCTCACGTCCCTGTCGGTGGACGATCTGAACGACAGTGCCGCGGCGAAGGTGACTCGGTATACCTACGACGCTCTGGGGCGTCAGGCGACGCAGACGAAGGCCAACGGGAACGTCGTTACCAACGGGTTCTTCCTGGACGGTGCGCTCAAGTCGTTGCGTGAGGAGAAGTCGGGCGGTGCGCTGGTCTCCTCGCACGCCTACACGTACGACAACAACGGCAACAAGGCCACCGACGTCGCCTCCAAGGCGAACGCCGATGTCGCGGGTGCGTACCTGAACAGCACCACGACGTACTCGTACGACCCGGTGGACCGGCTCTCCCAGTCCGTGAAGACCGGCAACGGGGCCAAGACCGAGACGTACGTGCACGACGACAATGCGAATGTCATCTCGCAGAGCGTGGGTGGGACGGCGACGACGTACGCCTACGACCGCAACCGGCTGCTGACGGCAACGGCTGACGGTGCGACGGCGTCTTACCGTTATGACCCGTTCGGTCGGCAGACGTCGGTGGTCTCGGCGGGGCTGACGATCAGCCGGACGACGTACGACGGGTTCGACCACATCGCCACGTCGGAGAAGCTGAACGAGTCCGGCGGGATGGATTCGACGACCTACGCGTACGACCCGCTGGACCGGACCGCGTCCAAGACCGCAGGCGGGGAGACGACTGACTACACCTACCTCGGGTTGTCGTCGGAGGTGCTGGGCGAGGAGGTCGCTGGTGAGCTGACCAAGTCGTACCAGTACTCGCCGTGGGGTCAGCGGCTGTCGCAGATCACCCATCAGGCCGACCCTGAGAACGGTGTCGAGGCGGGAGAGAGTGCCTACTACGGGTACAACGCCCATACCGACGTCGAAACCCTGACTGACGACGCGGGCAACACGGTGGCGACGTACGGGTACACCGCGTATGGGAACGCCGACGAGTCTGAGTACACAGGGATCGACAAGGCCGAGCCTGGTACTCCGGAGGACGCGGAGCCATACAACGCCTACCGGTACAACTCCAAGCGCTGGGACGCAAGCTCTGGCACGTATGACATGGGTTTCCGGGACTATGCGCCTGGTTTGAACAGGTTCACTACGCGGGACATGTACAACGGGGCCCTGGCTGATATGGGGCTTGGCACGAACCCCTACACCAGCAACCGATACGCGTTCGGAGCCGGCAATCCAATCTCCATGATCGAGGTCGACGGGCACCTACCGTGCGCTGAGGGAATCGTGGACATTTGCGGTGAAGCGACACCCTTGCAGGCCGCCCTTGGCGGTTCAGACGACACCACCGAACAACCCGAAGGCGATGCCGACGCATCAAATGAAGTCTCCCCCAGCGGGAGCGAAGATCTGAAGATCTCGGACTGGTGCTCGGCCGTCCCCAATGAGTCGTTCTCGGAGAACTGCATGGGTGGGCTTCGGACAGCCAATGGCTGGTTGGAAGAGATTCCATATTGGAATCTTCCGGTCGAACACCAATGGGGTAAGGGAGCTGCTGCGGCGTTCAATATTGGCTATGGCAGTTTTATGGCGTACCGTGGAGTCAAGATTTTGGAACTAACACCCGGCTGTGCAATGGTGGCGGGGGGCGCTGGAGCTGCCGCGTGCGTTCTCCTCGGAGGCAAGGACGTTGTCTTCGGGGGGCTGCGAGCAGTTCGAGGCGGTAAGCAAGCCTATGAAGTGTTCCTCGACCGAGGGGAGTGCTACGACAATTGCACGGCGGGGGGCCAGCTCAAGCAGGCCGTATTCAATATTGCCCCGAAGGCAATTTCGCGACCGCCAGAGGATTCCGACGATTTGATTGGATTCTTGATTGACACCGGCGGTGGTCTGTCGTTCTGAGAAAGGGTAGTTTTGGTGGCTAAGATTCCGTACCCAGAAGATCCGACATCTGGAATTGCTACAGCTGGCATGGTGCTCGGATTTGTCGGCTGTCCGATATTTCTTGCGGGCTACTTCGCTTCGCTACCGTTTCCAGTCTTGCTAGCGGGGATCTTACTCCTACTTGGTGGTGGGACAATGGTCGCCGTCGGCACGATTGTCGTCGGCGTGCGTACCGATTCCTCCATGTGGCGAGTCTTGTGGAATTCCATTAAGCGAATGGTGAGATTCTTTCTGGATTTCTCAGTTTAGCTGAGAGCATTATTTAGTTCGCGAGTCGGTAGAACTCGAGGTTGGCGATCACGTGGATCACGGTTGGCAGTTCGGTCAAGCGTTCGCGGTTGCCGGTGGAGAGGATGCGCCACTGTATATTGCCAGTCGTGAACGAGCCTACTCGCAAGTCGAGCGACGACTTCGATCGGATTAAGCTGAACGCCTGGTCCAGATCTGGATTTGCTCTCGGCACTGTTTCCATGGTGACACTTGGTCTGCGCTGGTTAGTTGATATTCCGTCGCGCGTGGAATTAGCGGCTCTCGTGCTACTTCTCGTTGCGGCAGCCTTTGTGGCCTTTGGGGTCGTCGTCGAAGCGTATCGTTCAGGATTCTCGTTTCTCAGGATGCTTCGCCTGTTCGCGAGGGCCATAGTTGGGTTGTTCACCAGTTTGAGAACCTGGTTCCTGCCTTAGAGCGTCATTCACGTGGCTTGGCGGTAGAACTCGAGGTTGGTGATCATGTGGATCACGCTTGGTGGTTCGGTCAGGCGTCCGCGGTAGCCGGTGGACAGGATCTTCCACTGCTTGAGGTGAGCGACGGTCCGCTCGACCGGTGCGCGCATCGACGCGATCTTGCGGTTTCACTCCTTGTCGGCGTTGGTGCGGACCGGCACCAACCGACAAGGGCGCCGTTCATCCGGGCGGCGGTGTGTGGGCTCGGGCTGCTGCACCGGAGGTGGGGCGCCATCTGGACGAGAGCGTTCCGGAGGTGTCTCCAGGTCCATTTCGGCGCCGGAGGTGTGGTGGCTCGATGTGCGGGACATCCTTGGAGCATCGCAAGTGAAGATCGGAGTTAGCGAGGGTGAACCGAGTGGCTCTAGCTGCCGTGATCGACAGGGTTGGTGTTCCGATGTCTTGGAGTGACCTAACCATTTCCCTGCGAGCGATCGGCGAACGGGACTGTGATGGAGGGGGTCCGGAACTCTTCCGCGCGGAGTTGGAGAGATTCGACCAGGGCGAATCGAGCTGGATCGTGTGTCCTGCCATAGATTCAGCGCAAGCAAAGTTTCGGTGCGACTTTGCAACGCTCTCAACCTGGCCCATCGACAACCGGATTGTTGGCGAAGGGCGAGAGCTGGATCGCTGGGATCTGTTGCATGGTCTGTGTGGGCTGCATACCTTGTCCGTGGGCATGGGATCGCCTAGGACCGACGTGAAAGATCTCCTCGAGAGGATCACACGCTTGGCGGATGAGTTTCCATCGGAGTGTCTGATGCGATTGGATCGAAAAAAGGCTGACGGCATCGACTTCATCGAAATCTGCCAGAACCTTGCAGAGGATCTGCTTGGTGAGCTCCGATCGCACCACAAACCGATGGCTGTTTCGATGCTTGATGGAGCTTGCGAGCGAGTAAAGCTCTTTGGTCCCGTCGTGTAGCCAAGGCTAGTGGGATTGGAACGAAGAAGATTCACCCCATGCAACCTTCGCATCAGCCTCGCACCGACGGTAGATTCCGTCGGTGCTGACCCAGACCCCGCTCTGGCCCGAGCCGCCGGCGCCTCGAATGTCGCCGCGGCCCCGGCGGGGCAAGCGCGCCTCGGAGCGGAGGCGCAAGCGGTGGACGATCGGCATCGTCGCCGCCGCGATGACCATGGTCGTCGCGGTCGGAAGCGCCTACGCGCTCGACGTGTTCGAGCCGGAGGCGACCGATCCGCCGTCCGCGGTGGCCGGGGCGCAGGCGGCGATCACCGAAAGCGCTTCGCTCCAGACGGGCCTCGCCACTGATCTGGACGATGCCCGGGCCGTGCTCGAGAGCCCGGACGGCAAGGCCGCCGCCAAGTCCGCGCGTCGTGCGCTCAGCACGGCGATCGAGGACGCCGAGCGGGTGGTGACGTCCCTGGAGTCGGTGACCACGTCGCCGTCGGGCACGGAGGCCGAGGCCACCGCGCTGCTGAAGGCGAGCGACGCGCTCGACGACGACGTGCCCGCGGTGACCGCCGCGCTGCGTGAGGCGACCGGTGCTGTCGTCGCCTCGGGGCGGCAGGCCCGGTTGGCCCGAGCCGCTTCCGGGCTGGAAGCGGCCCGGGACGGTCTGAAGACGGCGTTGGTCGACGGCGAGCAGGTTCACGCGGAGTCGGCTGCAGATGCGGCCGGGCGGGACGCCCTGCGCGCCGCGCTGGACGACGCGGGCGATCTGACCGCCCAGGCGGACGCGCTGCTCGGACGGGCGGCGGACGCCCAGGCCGCGGTAGGTGCCCAGGTGGACGCATCTCCCGCTGCGACGGCACAGGCTGGCACCGCCAAGGCCGGCGCGGCATCGGAGGCGAGCGCCGACGTGCTCGGCGACGCCGGCCGGCTGACCAAGGCCCTGATCGAGGCGACCGCCGGTATCGAGGAGGCCGCCGCCGCGGTGACGGCGGAGGCAGCGGACGATGCGGCAAAGGCCGAGGCTGACGCCACCGACCCGGGTGCGGACGACACCGGCGCTGACCCGGGCGACGACACGGGCACGACCGACGACACCGACACCGTTCCGGCCGCCACATGCCCCGAGCCTGACCAGGTGTGGTCCGCCGAGAACGGGCACCTGTCCTGGTCGGAGCTGGCGGAGATCCCGTTCGCTCCGGGTCACTACGTACGGGCGGACGTCGTCGGCGATCTGGCCGAGCTGAACGCCGCCTATGCGGCGGAGTTCGGCGTGAACCTGACTGTCAACTCCTCCTACCGCACCTACGAGCAGCAGGAGGCGCTGTACGACCCGTCGTCCGACACTGCGGCCCCGCCGGGTTGTTCCAACCACGGCACGGGCCTGGCGATCGACATCGGCGGTGGGGTGCAGACGTTCGGATCGGCCCAGTACGACTGGCTCAAGGTCAACGCCGAGGCCTACGGCTGGGTGCACCCCCCGTTCGCCGAGCCGTCCGGGCGCAACCCGGAGCCGTGGCACTGGCAGTCCGTCCAGGCACCCAACAGCTACTGACATTCCAGACGCACGGTGTCCGTGTGGAATCGTTCGGGCCTGTCGCGGCGGCATCCCGCCAGGTCAGTGCTGCCGAGTGGCGTTGACCTGCGGCAGCGCGCCGTCGGTTCGCCAGGAAGTCGTCGGCGATCCTACGTGCGCCCCGCCGTGCGGTAGCGGTGCTCGGGGCGGCCGGTCGAGCCGTATTGCAGCTCCACCACGAGATGTCCCTGGTGGGCGAGGGCCGAGAGGTAGCGCTGGGCCGTCGCCCTCGAGATTCCCACCCGATCGGCGACCATCGGAGCCGAGAGTGCCGCCCCCGCCTCGGCGAGTGCCCCGAGCACCGCGGTCTCGGTGGGAGAGCGGCGTGAGGCGGTATCGCGGCCACCCGAACCGTGGAGCACTCGACGGGCGCGGTCGACCGCCTCCTGGTCGAGCTCGGACCGGGAGTCGAGCAGGTTGCGGTACCGACCATAGGCGCGGAGCAGCTCGGCGAGCGCGTCGTCGGCGAAGGGTTTGATGAGGTAGCCGAACGCCCCGCGCTGAAGGGCCTTGCGCACCGCCGCGGTGGCGGCGGCAGCCGAGAGCACGATGGCGTCGACGTCCCGCCGGGCGATGAGGTCGAGCCCGGAGCCGTCGGGGAGGTAGATGTCGGCCAGCACGAGGTCCGGATGCTCGGCGTCGATCACCGCGGCCGCCTGTGCCGCCGTTCCCGCGGTCGCGATCACCCCGAAGCTCTCGACCGACTCCACGATGCGCGTGTGCAGCCGGGCCACGTGGAAGTCGTCGTCGACCACCACTACCCGGAATCGGACCGCGGAACCCGCATCGTTCGCCGCGCTCATCGGCCGTCCTCCTCTTCGAACTGGTGCTCGAGGCGGGCCACGAAGACCGCGCCGTGGTGCTCTGTGCCGCCCATGGCGAGCCTCAGCTCGCCGCCGTGTCGCCGCGCCACCTCGGCCGACAGGCGCAGCCCGATGCCGTGACCGTGCGCGGGCTCGGCAACGCCGGGGTCTCTCGGCACCGGAGACTCCCGCGCGTCCCCGGTGGGCGGCGTCGCTTCGCCCGCTTGCGGGGCTTGAGCAGGTCGCGCCTCCGCCGCGAACGGATCGCCCACCGTACCGTCGCCGGAGTCCATGACCGACAGATGGAGCTCACCGCCGTGCCGGAGTGCCTCCACCTCGACCCAGCGGGGAGCTCGCGCCGAGGTCACCGCCGCCGCGATGCCGTTGTCCACGAGGTTGCCGAGCACGGTGGTGACGTCTTCGGGGTGCAGGAGCGACCCGCTCACGTCGGCGTCGGGACCGATGCGCAGTGTCACTCCCCGGGCTTCGGCCTCTAGCGCCTTCGCCCCCAGGAAGGCCTGCAGGTATGGCTCTCGGACGAGGCCCGCGTTCTCGATCGGGAAGCGCACCGGGCCGTGCTCGCCGATGCGGTCGAGGTAGTCGAGGGCTTCAGCCGTGTCTCCCGCCCGCACCAGCCCGGTCACGACGTGGATGCGGTTGGCGAACTCGTGCCGCTGCTCCCGGAGTGCGCTGGCCAGGGTGCCGACCGCGGTGAGTCGGCGGGACAGGTCTTCGACCGTCGTGACGTCGCGCACTATCACCACTCGCCCGAGCAGCCGGCCTTCGCGCCGCACCTCGTGCACGTCGACATAGACGAGTCGTCCGTTCACGACGAGCGGAGCGGCGGGCGGCACGTCGTGCGCCACCGCATCGGCGGCCTGACCGTGGGCCGGCGACGCCACGAAACGAGCACTCCTGATCCGCTCGAGCACGCCCGCATCCGGAATCGCCTCGTCGACCTGGTGCCCCACCGCATCGACGAGGCCCAGCAGCGCCGCCGCGCGATCGTTGCACACCGTCACGACGTCGTCACCCGACAGCCCGATCACGCCGTCGTCGACTCCCTGCAGCACGGCCTGCTGGTCGTGGACGAGCTCGAGCAGCTCTTCGGGCTGGAGCCCGAGCGTCTTCTCGCGCAGCCGTCGCGTGATGAACCGCGCGAGCAGTCCGCCGACCGTGAGCGCCAGCGCCGTCGAGAGGGCCACCGGAACGGCGTCGGCCAGCACTGTCGACAACACCTCGGCAGGCGGCAGGCCGACGCTCACCTCGCCCACTATCGCGTCGGGATCGTCGAGTCCGTGCACCGGAACCTTGGCCCGCGCCGAGTAGCCCAGGGTCCCGCGCTCCCAGCTCACCGTCTCCTCGCCGCGCAGGGCGGCATCAGGGCTGGTCGACACGGGGTCGCCGATCTCGGCGGGGTTCGGGTGCGCGAGGCGCCGTCCCGTGTCGTCGGTGACCACCACGAACAGCGCGCCGGTGCGGCGCTCCACCTCGCGGGCGTAGTCGTCGAGGGTCCCGGCCACGAGCTCGGCGTCGCTCGACGGCGGCTGTCGCTCCGACTCCTCCTCGGCGCCCGCCCGGACATCGGGGGTCTGCGCAACGGTCTGCGCGATGCGCAGCGCTGACTCCTGGGTCTGCTGAACGAGCCGGTTGAGCCCCGTGAGGGTGAACAGCCCGAGCGTGACGAGCGAGACCACGATCATCGCCGCCACGATCGAGCGATTCACCTGGGCGGTGAAGCGCTTGGCCGAGGGACCGGACCGCCCCTCGCCCGCAGCGGGCGCGACCCCCTCTGCCCGTGGGGGCCGCCGATGCGGATGCGCCGTCGCCATGCTCGCATGCTATCCACGCGCGCGGACGTTGAGTGAGCAGAATGCGCAGAACGGGTTCTGTGCAGTATTCGGCCACAACGCGCAGTAGCGCGCGGCGCCCCCCGACACGTTCCTAGGGTGACCTGAACATCGCACACCCGTGCCGTCCCGGCCGCCCAGACAAAGGAGTCTCCCGTGCTTGTAGTGCTCGGATTCGGAATGGTCGCCACCTTCATGGTGCTGATCATGACCAAGCGGATGACACCGGTACTGGCGCTGATCATCGTTCCCACGATCTTCGGGCTCTTCGCCGGTGCCGGTCTCGGGATCGGCGACATGGCGATGGACGCGATCGGCGGTCTCGCTCCCACGGCCGCCCTGCTGATGTTCGCCATCATCTACTTCGGCCTGATGATCGACGTGGGGCTGTTCGATCCACTCGTGCGCGTCATCCTGCGCGTGGTTGGCCACGACCCGGTGAAGGTCGTCGTGGGCACTGCCCTCCTCGCCGCGGTGATCTCGCTCGACGGCGACGGCTCGACCACCTTCATCGTGGTGACGAGCGCCATGCTGCCGATCTACCTGCGACTCGGGCTCAGCCCCGTGGTGCTCACGTGCGTCGCCGGCCTCGCGAACGGCGCCATGAACATCCTGCCCTGGGGCGGGCCGACCGCTCGTGCCGCAGCGGCCCTGAACCTGTCGCCGAGCGACGTGTTCGTGCCGATGGTGCCGTCGCTGCTGGTCGGGCTCGCCGTGATCTTCGTGTTCTCGTGGCACCTCGGCCTGCTCGAGCGGCGTCGGCTCGGCTCGATCGACCTTCCTTGGGAGGGCGTGAACGGGTCGGGCTCCTCGGCATCCGGGACGATCGGCCCGCGGGGCACCGGACGCACCGCCACCCAGGTCGAGCGCATCTCGACCGGCGCCATCCGCACCCTCGTGAATCCCGCCGACACCGCGATGGCGGACAGCATGCTCGACCCGCAGCGGCCGACTCTGCGCCCGAAGCTGTTCTGGTTCAACCTCGTACTCACGGTCGCCGTGATGGCGCTGCTCGTCGCCGACGTGCTACCGCTGGCTTACGTGTTCATGGCCGCGAGCGCGGCGGCCATCATCGTGAACTTCCCCCGGGTCTCCGACCAGGCGCAGCGCATCGTCGCACACGCCCCGTCGATCGTCGGCGTGGTCTCGATGGTGCTCGCGGCCGGCGTGCTGATCGGAGTGCTCGAGGGCACGGGAATGGTGGACGCCATGGCCGCGTGGGTGGCGGGCAGCATCCCCGCCGAGCTCGGGGCGTACTCGGCGGTGATCACGGGGCTGCTGAGCATTCCGATGACCTTCTTCCTCTCGAACGACGCCTTCTACTTCGGCATCCTTCCTGTGCTCACCGAGAGCGCCGCCGCCTTTGGCATCGACCCCGTCGACATGGCCCGCGCCTCGATCACCGGCCAGGTCGTGCACATGCAGAGCCCGCTGGTGCCCGCCATCCTGCTGCTGATCTCGCTCGCCGGGGTGAACCTCGGCGACCACCACAAGAAGGTGCTGTGGCGGGCGGTTGTGGTGGCGCTGGCGATGCTCGTGGTCGGTATCGCTATCGGTTCGATCGGCATCGGCTGAGCGACAACAGAACCCGGCCCGGGGGCGACGGCTCTACTGGGCCGCCGCCTCGTCGGCCTCGGTGTTCTGCGACGTGCTCACGCCGAGCACCAGGTCGGCGAGAGACCGTGCCATTTCCTCGGCTCCGCCGGCCGGCGTCTCGTGCAGCAGCATCCGGGTCAGCAACGCCTCGTACATCGAACGTACGACGATCGCGAGGTAGTTCTCGTCCACCGCGAACCGCAGATCGAGGGCCCGGGCAGCGGTCTGCAGCGCGGCGGCCAGCGCGGCCTCGAACCGGGCCTCGGCCGCCGCCGTCGGCGCGCGCAGCTCGGGTCTCCGGAGCGCCTGGGCGCGGAACTCGGCGAAGACGGGGTACCAGCGCACGTCGTCGGCGAGGCCCTCGACGAACTGGGCGGCGATCAGCGCGACGACCTTGTCGGCGCGTTCGGGGTCCGAAGCGCTGACCGCCTTGAGTGCGGACTCGGTGCCCTCCGCGAGCCGCGTGGCTCGAGCCGACATCTGGATCTCGTACATGGCCAGGAAGATCTCTTCCTTGGACCCGAAGTTCGAGTAGAAGGCCCCGCGGGTGTAGCCGGCCCGCTCGCAGATCAGCTCGACCGGGGCATCGCGAATCCCGTCCTCGGCGAACACCTCGTAGGCGGCGTCGATCAGTCGCTGGCGCGTCTCGGCACGCCTGCGCGTCAGCCCCTTCGAGGTGGCCTCTGAGTCCGTGGACTGCATGTTTCTCCTCACTTCACGGCACTTCGGGTCGACGAGCCGCTTTCGCGGCGGCCGATACAAAGCGTATCCAAGGCTTCCACCCGCTCGTGACGCCCTTACGTGGTGGGAGAGCGCTCGGGCCGGTCCGCGACCGGCGTCAGGCCTTGAGCCGGGGGAAGAGGGCTTCGCTGTTGCCCCGGTCGATCGCGTCCCGGAGGGCCGCGTCCAGCGGGTACTTCTCGAACTGCCCGTTGAGGAATCGGATCGCTGGCGGGGGAGCGAACGGGTAGTCGCTGCCGTAGGTGATGTGGTCCGGCGCTGCCACCTCGAGCAGGCTCGGCAGGGCCGCGGGGCTCGCCGAGAGTGCGATGTCGTAGTAGAAGCGCTTGAAGACCTCCATCAGCTTCGGCACCTGGTGCCGCTGGTCGAGGATCGCCCACGCCTGCTGAGCCTTGTTCTTCTGGCTGAGCATCGTCAGCAGGATGCGGTACGAGATGTACGGGACGAACCCTCCCGCGTGCGCGAGGATGAACTTGATGTCGGGGTAGCGGTCCATGGCGCCGGACAGGATCAGGCTCGTCGCGGTGCGCGTCGTGTCCAGCAGGAAGTCGGCGGTGAAGGTCGGGATGCCGGGAACTTCCGGGGCGGGTAGCTCTCCCGGGTGCACGAAGACCGTCACCTTGCGCCGGTTCAGCAGGTCCAGGAGGGGCGCGAACCCGGGGTCGCCGAGGTAGCGGCCGTCGTTGTTGGCGAGCAGGACGATCCCGTCGGCGTGCAGCTCGTCGAGGGCGTACTCCGCCTCGGCGAGGGCGCCCTCGACGTCGGGCAGCGTGAGGGTGGCGAAGAGGCCGAACCGGTCGGGCCGACGTCGGACCAGGCTCGCGCCGTACTCGTTGACCTCGCGCGCCCACCGCCGGGCCTCGGCGTCGTCGCCGAACCAGACGCCGGGGGTCGACAGGGACAGGATCCCGGTCTGTATCCCGTGCCCGTCCATGAACCACAACGCTGAGCTCTCGGACCATGCGGGCAGGTCGATCCCGCCGGGGCGGATGCCCTTGTCGTGCATCCAGTCCGCGTAGCGCGGGGGGATCAGGTGCTGGTGCGTGTCGATGCGGCGTGCGCGGCTCATGGGCAGGTCCTTCGTGAGGGGTTGTCGGACGGGACGGACGGGTCGGTCAGGGGGTAGTCAGCACGGCCAGGACGCGGGCGAGCGCGTCCGACATCGCGCCGGGGTCCGCAGGCTGCGGCGTCTCCCGGAGCAGGGCGCGTTCGAGCAGCGCCTCGTACAGCTTGATCAGGAGGACCGCCGCCTGGCGGGGCTCGACCCGCAGCCGGAGGCCGAGGTGGCCGACGACCTCGGCCAGGAGCTCGGCGAACGCGCGCTCGAACCGCTCCTCCACCTCGGCGGTGGGTCCGTGCAGTTCCGCACGTCGCAGCGCCTGGGCGCGGAACTCGCTGTTGACGAGGTACCAGGTGACGTCGGCGGTGAGCGCCTCGGTGAACAGGACGGCGACCCGCATGCCGACGTCGGTCGCGCGCGCCGGATCGCCCTCCCGGACGTCTCCGAGAGCGGACTCGACGGCCCCGGCCAGGCGCCGCGCGCGTGCTGCCATCTGCACCTCGTACGTCGCCAGGAACAACTCCTCCTTCGAGGTGAAGTTCGAGTAGAAGGCGCCGCGGGTGAAGCCGGCGCGTTCGCAGACGAGCTCGATCGAGGCGTCGTGGATGCCCACCTCGGCGAAGACGTCGTAGGCGGCCTGGACCAGCCGGGCGCGCGTCTCCAGCCGCCGCTTCGACGGCGCGACGTTCCGGGGACCGTCCGACTGCGGGGCGTCCGGGCGATCGTCCGCCGGCGGGACCTGCATGGCTGATCTCCCTTCTCTCGGCATGGCTCCTGGTGCGAACAGTTGCTCAACTCGATACACTGTGTATTACGATACAACACGCATCGAGGATGCACTACGTATCGTTCAGCGCTTCAGGAGGCCCGTGTGTCGTCATTCCTCTACCGGCTCGGCCGTGCCGCGGCGCGGCGCCGCGCGCTCGTCGTCGTCGCGTGGCTCGTGGCGCTGCTCGTGTGCGGCACCGCGACGGTTCTCCTGAACGAGGGCACCGATGACACCTTCGCGATCCCGGGCTCGGAGTCGCAGGACGCCCTTGACCACCTCGGCCACGTCTTTCCCGAGGTCAGCGGCACGTCGGCGCAGCTGGTCCTGCTGGTGCCGGAGGGTGAGGAGGTCGACACCGCCGATACCCGCAAGGCCGTGGCGGACGCCGTCGACCGCATCGAGGACGTGCCGCAGGTCGCTCTGGTCTCCGACCCGTTCAGTGACGACGTCGACGGCGCGGTCTCCGACGACGGCAGGGCGGCGATCATCGCGATCCCGCTCAGCGTGGACCTGGCCCAGGTCACCGCCGAGACGAAGTCGGACCTGACCGGGATCGCGGACGACCTGGCCGGCCAAGTAGGCGACGGCGCCGAGGTCTACACCGGCGGTGACGCGTTCTCCAACAAGGTGCCCAAACTGAGCCCGACTGAGGCCGTCGGCCTGGTCATCGCGTTGTTCGTGCTGCTGCTGATGTTCCGGTCGCTGATCGCCGCGGTGATGCCGCTGGTCACGGCCGTGCTGGGCGTTGGCGTCTCCGTGGCCGTGGTCTACCTGGCCACGATCTTCGTGCCGGTCTCCTCGACCGCCCCCATGCTCGCCGTGATGCTCGGCCTCGCGGTCGGCATCGACTACGCGCTCTTCCTGCTGTCCCGACATCGTGACCAGCTCGCCGAGGGCCTCGAGGTCGAGGAGTCGATCGCGCGGGCCACCGCCACCGCCGGGTCGGCGGTGGTCTTCGCCGGGCTGACCGTCGTCATCGCGCTGCTCGGCCTGTCGGTCGCGGGAATCCCGTTCCTGACGACCATGGGCGTGGCCGCCGCCTTCGGCGTCGCCGTCGCGGTGTGCGTCGCCGAGACGTTCGTGCCCGCGCTCCTGTCCTTCGCCGGGACCCGCCTGGTGCCGAAGACGCCGAAGGCGCAGAAGGTGCAGGAGGTGCCGAAGGCAGCCGCGGCGGAGAAGACCGGACGACGGCGGCGCCTCCGGCTCCGCAAGCCCCGGGTCGCCCGGCCATGGGTCCGCTTCGTGACCCGCAAGCCGCTGATCACGGTCGCCGTCGTCGTCATCGGGCTCGGCGCCGCGGCCCTGCCCGCGGCCGACCTGCGGCTCGCGCTGCCCGACAACGGGAGCGAGGAGCACGGCTCGGTGGCACGCGAGACCTACGACGTCGTGGCCGAGCACTTCGGCGCCGGCTACAACGGCCCGCTCATCGTCACCGCCGACGTCATCCAGTCCACGGACCCCGTCGGCCTGGTCGACGACATCGCCGACGAGATCCGCGACATCCCCGGCGTCGCGCTCGTGCCGCTCGCCACGCCCAACGAGAAGGGCGACACGGGCATCATCCAGGTCGTCCCCACCACGGCGCCCGACGACGCCCGCACCGACGCGCTGGTGGAACGGATCCGGGACCAGGAGCAGCACTGGCTCGACAAGTACGACACCGCTACCGCGGTCACGGGCATCACCGCCGTCGGCATCGACGTGTCCACCCAGCTGGGCGCGGCCCTGGTCCCGTTCGGCCTGCTCGTCGTCGGGCTCTCGCTGGTGCTGCTGGCCATGGTGTTCCGCTCCGTCTGGGTGCCGGTCAAGGCGACCTTCGGCTACTTGCTGTCGGTCGGCGCGGCCTTCGGCATGACGTCGCTCGTCTTCCAGCAGGGGCACGGCGCCGACCTGTTCAACGTCGCCCACGTCGGCAGCGTCATCAGCTTCCTGCCGATCATCCTCATGGGCGTCCTGTTCGGCCTCGCGATGGACTACGAGGTCTTCCTCGTCTCGCGGATCCGCGAGCACTACGCGCACCACGGCGACGCGCACGAGGCGATCGAGGAGGGCTTCGTCTCGGCCTCCCGCGTCGTCGTCGCGGCCGCGCTCATCATGTTCGGGGTCTTCGCGGCGTTCGTCCCAGAGGGCAGCGCGACCATCAAGCCGATCGCGTTCGCCCTGGCGGTGGGCGTATTCGTCGACGCGTTCCTCGTGCGCATGACCCTCGTCCCCGCCGTCCTCGCGCTGCTGGGCGACCGGGCCTGGGGGCTGCCGCCCGCGCTGGACCGGCATCTGCCCGTGTTCGACGCCGAGGGCGACGGGCTCCTGCACGAGCTCCGCCTGGCCAACTGGCCCGCTCCTGGCAGCGACGAGGTGATCAGCGCGCACGCACTGGCCCTGGACGACGACCGAGGACGCCCCGTCTACCGCGACGTCGAGCTGCACGTGCCCCGCGGCGAGGTGCTCGTCCTGCACGGGTCCGGCGCGGTCGGCAAGACGGCGCTGCTGCTGTCGCTCGCCGGACGCGTCACCACGCACCGCGGCGACCTGAAGGTGCTGGGGCACGTGCTGCCGCAGCACGTGCACGCCCTGCGGCCCGAGATCGCCGTCGTCGACGGCCGTGACGACCTCGACCCCGCGGGACGGGTCGCCCAGGCGCTCGCCGACGGCGTCGCCCTGATCCTGGTCGACGACGCCGACCTCGTGCTCCGCTCCGACGCGCGCGCCCGGTTGCGCGAGCAGCTCGCCACCCGCGTCACCGCCACGGGGCTGCCCGCCACGTTCGTCCTGGCCTGCCAGGACCCCGACCGGGTCGCCGACCTGCTCCCGCTCGGCGCCACCCAGCTGTACGCCATGACCCATCGCCCCGCAGAGGTCCTGTGATGATCAAGCCGTTCGCCACCTCCGCCAGAGCCCTGACGACCCGCCCGCTCACCTGGCGTACCTGGACCGCGCTCGTCGCCGTCCCGCTGGTGGTCATGGGCCTGCTCACCTGGGCGTTCTGGTCCCCCGAGACCGACCACGGGACGGCCCAGGCCGCCGTCGTGAACAACGACGAGCCGGTCAAGGTCGAGGGGCAGACGATCCCGCTCGGCCGCACGCTCGCCGGAGACCTCACCCACGACGAGGACTCCGCGTACGACTGGGTGCTCACCGACGCCGACGACGCGCAGGACGGGCTCGACGACGGGTCCTACGCCGCCGTCGTCACCATCCCGGAGGACTTCTCCGCCAAGGCCACCTCGGCCGCGACCGAGGACGACCCGCTCGACGCCGTCCGCGCCGGCCTGGACGTCGAGACCACCTCGGCGGCCGGCGTCGCGGACCCGCACCTGGCCGGCGGCGTTGCCACCGACATGCAGGACGCCCTGAACCAGACCATCGTCGAGACCTACCTCGACAACATCTACGCCGGCTTCAACACCATGCACGACCAGCTGCAGCAGGCGTCGGACGGCGCCGACCAGCTGGCCGACGGCACCTCCGACCTCGTCGACGGCGCCGACGAGCTGGCCGACGGCGCCGGGGAGCTGGCGGACGGCGCCGGCGAGCTGGCCGACGGGTCCGCCCAGCTCGCGGACGGGACCGCGCAGCTGGCCGACGGGTCCGCCCAGCTCGCGGACGGCGCCGCCCAGCTGGCCGACGGGACCGGCGAGCTGGCCGACGGTTCCGCTCAGCTTGCCGACGGCACGGCGGAGCTTTCGTCCGGGCTCGACACGGCCGCGCGGCAGACCGCGCGGCTCCCCGCGGCGACGCAGCAGCTCGCCAGCGGTGCCGACCAGGTCGCCGACGGCAACGAGCAGCTCGCCGACCGGGTGGTCCCGCTGGCGAACAGCGCGATCAGCGGCATCGACCGGCTCCCGGACGCGCAGGACGGCGCCGCCGAGCTCCGCCGTCTCGCCGACGAGTGCGCCGACCGGATCGCGGCAGACCCGGACTTCTGCGCGGACCTGGAGCGCGCCGCCGACGAGGCCGAGTCCGACGCGCAGCGGCTCGACGACGGCAAGGTACAGGTGCGCGGCGACATCGTTTCCGCGCGGGACAGCGTCGAGGCCCTGGCCACCGGAAGCCGCCAGGTCGCCGACGGCAACGCCGAGCTCGCCGCCCAGTCCGTCGACCTGGCCGCCGGCATCGCCTCGGCCGCGAGCGGCGCACGCGAGGTCAACTCGGGCGCGCAGGACGTCGCCGCCGGTGCGCGGCAGGTCGACTCCGCCGCCCAGCAGGTCGCCTCCGGGGCGAGCGAGCTCGACAGCGGCGTCCGGCAGACGAACGAGGCCGCGCACCAGGTCGCCGACGGCGCGAGCGAGCTGTCCGCGGGCGCGGACGACCTGAGCAGCGGCTCCCGGCAGCTCGCCGACGGCGCCCGCGACGTCGACGACGGCGCACAGCAGCTCGCCGACGGGCTCGCCGACGCCGTCGACCAGGTGCCGACGTACACCGACAAGGAGAAGGACCACCTGTCGGCCGTCGCGTCGAGCCCGACAGTGGCGAACATCCTCTCCACCCCGTTCGGGGTCCTGTCGATCACCCTGTTCGCCGCGCTCGCGCTGTGGGCCCTGGCGCTGGTGACCTACCTCGTCACCCGCCCCGTGCCGGCCGGGATCCTCACCTCGCGCGAGCCGACCTGGCGCATCACCGTGCGCGCCGCCGCACCCGGCGCGATCGCCGGGGCGAGCGCGGCCGCCGTCATCTCGGTCATCGCGGTCCCGGTGCTGGACCTGCACGCGACGGCGGCGGCCGGCTTCCTGCTGGTCGCGCTGCTCGCCGCCGGCACGTTCGTGGCCCTCAACCAGGCGCTCGCCGCGATCTTCGGACCGGCAGGCCGCCTGGCCTCCCTCGCCATAGCGGTCCTCGCCGTGGCAACGGGCGTGGTGTCGACACTGCCCGGACCGCTGTACTCGATCGCGGGCTTCCTGCCCACGCACGGTGCGATCGTCGCGCTGCGCGCCGTCGCGACCGGCAGCACTGGCCTCGTCACCGGCATCGTCGAGCTCGCCGCGTGGCTCGCCGTCGGGCTCCTGGCGACGATCATCGTGACCGACCGCCGGCGGTACCTGACCCCGCGCCGGCTGCGCCTGGACCGGGCCGCGCGGCCGCAGCCGGGCGCGGCCGCGGTCTAGCCGGCGTGCCATCCTTGGTGGTGGATCCTGTACCTGGACCGGTGTGGCGCGCCGGAACGCGTCGCCCGGCGGGCGGTTTCACCCGCCGGGCGAGGCAAGCCTGTCGAATGAGGCGTCGTACTGACGGGTCACGAACAGTCGCCGGGCAGATCAGGTTGTGAGGCCGCGTCATGAAGCTGAATCTCGACCTGACCGTTCCCATGAGGAACCTGGAGTTCTTGTTCACGGGGTACGAAGAGCGCACCTCTGAGTTCGACCTCAGCGCGCCCAAGCGTGATTACCACGTGGTCCACTTCGTGCTGAGCGGTCGCGGCCACTGCTACATGAACGACGAACACTTCGAGATCGGCGCGAACCAGTGTTTCGTCATCCCGGCCGACATCAGCGCTATCTACCACGCCGATCCGCGAGACCCATGGACGTACTGCTGGGTCGCATTCACCGGTGCCGATGCTCCAGCGCTCCTCGCACAGTGCGGGTTCAGCGAAAGGCGTCCGGTCCTGTCGCTGCCCACCGTGTCCGCGGTCAAGGACATCGTGATGGCCATGCTCCAGGTCCGCGAGGTCACGCTGGCCACCCAGCTGCGCGTACAGAGCTGGTTCCTGCAGATGATCGCCATCATCGCAGAGTCCTCGCACGCCGCTCTCAGACCTGGCGAGTACGCCGACAACGCAATGGTCCGCAAAGCGGTCGTCTACATCGAGAGGCACGTGGCCGACCGGCTGACGGTCAACGACATCGCCTCAGCCCTGTTCATCAGCCGTGAGTACCTCTTCATCCTCTTCAAGCGGCACGTCGGCGTCACGCCGCAGCGGTTCATCCTGCGTACGAAGATGTCGCAGGCCCAGGAGCTGCTCGTCAAGACGGACCTGCCGGTCAAGGAGATCGCCGCGGCGTGTGGCTACGGCAGCCTCTTCGCATTCTCACGTGCGTTCAGCAGGGAGATCGGTTGTCCCCCCAGCGACTATCGAAGGCAGCGGCCCGATGCAACGTGATGGCTCCGTCTGCGGACAATCCTTAACAGGATGTTAACTGCCGATCGGCACCTCCTTGCCGTCGAGCTGCGCCCCCCTAACATCGGACAGGCGGCCCTCCAACGATGGATGGCCCTTTGGTGAACTTGAGCATTCCTCGGCCTGCCGCCATGGGATAACCGACCGTGAGCGCACGGTCGGCACCGCCAGCATGTCTGTCTCGACCGTATGGGAGCACAACGATGTCCTCACCCCGCCCGAAGCACCGGCACTACAGCCGCCGGGGCGCCGCACTCGGCGGCGTTCTCGCGTGCGCCGTCAGCCTCACCCTGGCGAGCTGCGCCGGCAGTGACGCCGCCGACGAGAAGACCGACGCGAGCGGACGTCCCATCGTGCAGGTGCTGGTCGCCCAGAACCCCGACCAGATGCCGGTCGCCGAGATGGGCTGGACCGCACAGGTCGAGGAGCTGTGCGAGTGCGCGATCGAGTGGGAGAGCGTCGACGCAACCGGATTCGGCGAGCAAAGGGCAGCGATGCTCGCAGCCCAGGACGTGCCGGACATCTCCATCAGTGCGTTCTCCGTGGAAGACACCCAGCGCAACCCCTACTTCGAGGACCTCGGCACGCACCTGGACCAGATGCCGAACCTGCGGGAGTACTTCGACACCGTCCCCACAGCGCGGCAGACGGTGGCAACAACCGACGACGAGGTGTTCTCGGTCAGTTCGTACATGGGTGCCGGGTACGAAGTTCCCGGCCGGTACATGATCGTCAACAAGACCTGGCTCGAGGCTCTCGACCTCGAGCCTCCGCGGACCTGGGACGAGCTCCACGACATGCTCGTGGCGTTCAAGGAGCAGGATCCGAACGGCAACGGCAAGGCCGACGAGATTCCACTCAACATCAACCAGCTCTCCATCGACTCCTTCGGAGGGTTCGCCAGCCCGTTCCTGCTGCTGAACTCCGCGGGTCTGACCACTCACTTCGCAACTGGGTCGATGCTGCAGGGCATCTACGTCGAGGACGGCGAGGTACGCAACGCCCTGGTCTCCGAGGAGTACCGGGAGGTGATCGGCTTCCTTCACCAGCTCATGAGTGAGGGCCTGATCCCAGAGGACGCGCTCACTGCCGACAGCTCCCAGTACTCCGCCAGGAACCAGGCCGACGGCATCACGCCAACCGTCGGGATGGTCTTCGGCTGGGGTGCGAGCGACCTGGGGACGGAGTTCGAGGACCAGTACATCTCGATCGCACCCCCCAAGGCAGACGAGAGCATGGCCGACGACGAGGTCGTGTGGGATGCCTCGGCCGACACGTACGTGTTCACGAGCAACATCGCCATGAGTAGCTCAGCCACCAACAAGGAAGCGGCATATCGGGTCATCGACGCGCTGTTCTCCGAAGAGATCTCAGTGCAGCAGTTCCGCGGAACGATGCCCAGCTTCGTCACCGACGACGGCGACGGTACCTACACGGTCACCGATCACTTCTGGGAGGCCAGCAACGACCGGGAAGCCCTTGAGGGCGGATTCGCAGGCTGGATCAGCCCGGACATCACCTTGGCGAACGAGATCAACATCGCACGCCTTCAGAAGATGGATGCGAACTATCAGGACGTCTATCAGAACATCGACTGGGAGAACGACGTCATCCCACCATGGGCGCGACCATCTGAAGAAGACACGAACACGATCGCCAACAATGCCACCAACGTGCTCAACTACGCGATGCAGATGACCGCGAGCTGGTTGCAGGACGGCAACGTCGACGAACAGTGGGACGAGTACGTCGACCAGGTCAACACCCTCGGAGGCACGCAGAACGTCGAGCTCTGGCAACAGATCTACGACGAAGCGAGGCAGAAGTAGGCCATGGCGGTGCCATTGGGTGGGGCGAGAAACTTCGCCCCACCCGAGGGCGAGAACGTCGACGTTCACGAAATGGAGCAAGAGTTGAGCGTGCAAGCGGCGAGCCGCCAGAGCCAACAAGCAGGACAGCCGTTCAGTCGAGAATCGACAGACCGTCCCCGGCCCACCAAGACCCTGGTCCGACACCTTGCCGGATACTGGCAGCACTGGCTGATGGTGTTGCCGGCGATGCTCTTCGTGCTGCTGTTCGCCTACGTTCCGATGTACGGGCTGCGACTGGCCGTGTTCGAGTACGACCCCGCAGAAGGGCTCCTCGGCGGAGATTTCGTCGGGCTCAAGTACATCCAGATGTTCGTGACGTCGCCGCTCTTCGGGCAGGTCCTCACGAACACCCTTCGCATCAGCCTGGGAACACTGGTGCTCGGTTTTCTTGCCCCGATCATCCTTGCCCTGCTCTTCAACCAGATCGCAGGCGGGAACACCAAGCGTATCGCTCAGACGATCACCTATATGCCGCACTTTATCTCCGTCGTGGTGATCGTGGCGATGATAAACATATTCCTCAACCCGAATACCGGCCTTCTCGGGGCGGCTCTGGGCTCCAATGTCATGGCCGAACCCGAGCTTTTTGCCCCGGTCTACTGGCTTTCAGAGGTGTGGCAGCACGCCGGATGGAGCGCCATCATCTACCTGGCCGCTCTTTCCAATGTGGACACCAACCTCTACGAGGCCGCCAAGCTCGACGGAGCGGGCCGGATCCGCCTGATCCGTCACATCGACATCCCCGCGATCCTGCCTATCTGCGGAATTCTCCTCATCCTCAATCTCGGCCAGGTGCTGAGTGTGAGCTTCGAGAAGGCCCTCCTCATGCAGAACGCCCTCAATCTGTCGGCCTCCGAGGTCATCTCGACGTACGTGTACCGAGTCGGAATCCTTGGCAACCAGTTCTCCTACGCGACTGCCATCGGGCTCTTCAACTCTGTCATCAACCTGACCCTGCTCGTGATCGCCAACACCATCGCGAAGCGAGTGTCAAACACAAGCTTGTACTGAGGAGGTCATCATGGCGTCGTCACGCAACACCAAGAAGGAAAAACTCGGAGACCGGCTGATCACCATGGTGATCGCCGCCTTGATCGTGATCACGGTGGTCGTTGTCGCATATCCGCTCTGGTTCGTGCTCATCGCTTCATTCTCCGATCCGTCGCTCGTCGCCAGCGGGCAGGTAACCCTGTGGCCGCGCGGACTGACGCTTGCCGGCTACGAGCTTGTCATTGCAGACGAGCGGATCTGGCAGGGCTACGGAAACACCATCCTCTACGCGGTCGGCGGCACCACACTCAACCTGCTGGTGACTCTGCCAGCGGCTTTCGCCCTCTCTCGCCGCGACTTCCGCCCGCGCCGCACACTGCTGTTCGGCCTGGTCTTCACGATGATGTTCTCTGGCGGCCTCATCCCGAGCTACATCCTCTTCCATAACCTGGGGCTCCTGAACACGCGATGGGTATTCATCCTCCCTGTCGCGGTCAACGTCTTCAATCTCATCATCGCTCGTGCCTTCTTCGAGGTCTCGATACCTGAGGAGCTCTATGACGCAGCCCGAGTCGACGGCGTGTCCTTCTTCGGATTCTTCACACGTATCGCACTGCCACTGTCGGGCGCTCTCGTCGCTGTGATCGGTCTGTACTACTTCGTCCAGCACTGGAACGACTACTTCACGGGACTGGTCTTCATTCGTGACCAGTCCATGCTCCCGCTGCAGAACGTCCTGCAAAGCATCATCCTGGCCAATCAGTCCAGCAACGTTCGAGAAGTCGCGACCGTCGGCGCTGGAGGCACGACGATGCAGGATGCGCGAGAGCTCGCCGATCAGATCAAGTACGGCGTCATCATCGTCTCCTCACTCCCGCTTCTCGTGCTTTACCCGTTCGTGCAGAAGTATTTCAACAAGGGAGTGATGCTCGGTGCGGTCAAGGGCTAGCTTCACCCTCGCCTCCGCCGAGCGGCAACCACGCCTTACGAGGTTCGCCATCCGCTTTGAACAGCTCGCTCGCATTTCGATGAACATCTTCGTCGTCAACCTGGCTATTCTCGTGCACAGCTTTCTCGGTCTCGTCGTCGTGGGGTGGTTCCCCTCGGTGGCGGCGGCCTATGGCACCTGGCGACATTGGTTCCGTGAATCTGCGCCGCAGTGGACCGCACGCGAGACCTGGGCGACTTTCCATCACCTCTGGCGAGGTGAGCTCGGGGCAGCCAACCTCCTCGGCTGGCCGTTGACACTCGCCGGAGCCCTCCTCGTGCTGGAGCTCCGCCTCATGACCCACGAGGTGGCCGGCGCCTCCGGTGCAGCGACTGGGGGTGCGCTCACAGTGATCCTGTTCGCACTCGTCCTGTTCGCCATGCTGGTGTGGGTAGTGCGTGCACATTTCGACCAGACGTCGTGGTGGGCGGCCAGGACAACTGTGCAGATGCTTCTCGCTCGACCGATCTGCAGTCTGATGCTCGCCGTGCTCGGACTCATCACTCTCTGGACGTGGTCGCAATGGCCGGGCCTGCTCGTCGTCTTCGGCGCCGCACTTCCGATCTTCCTCGTGACGGCGATCGTCTACTACCTCGGCGGCCTGCCGGGGTTCGGCGCACCACGGCCATCCCGTGTCACTCCCCATCATCCGAAGGAATCCTCTTGACCGACACCCGTACTCGCTGGCGGCTGGGCGGCGGCATGGTCGCCATGAGCAGCACGACCGGTGCGCCCCTGCAGTTCACCGCAGACACCGATCCGGACCGCCGTTATCTTCTCGACCCGACGAGCGAGCCGTGGCACACGTACGAACGCGAGTGGGGCAGCGGGTTCGTGATCACCGATCGCGGGAGCGCGCGGTGGCACCAACCCTCTGAGCTGACGCTCGACGAAGATCGCAGCACCGCCACCTTTACCCTGGGCGATCACCTCGCACTGACGATCACCCGCACGATCGAGGACGGAGCGCTCACCGAGTCCTACGCGGTCTCCAACGCGTCGGATGCTCCGATATCGATCACCTCCATGGGGATCTCCTGCCCGTTCCAAGACACCTACAGCTCGGCCAGGGAGTCCTTGCAACGGTCCGTGCACGCACACGTGTGGACAGGTGGCACGGACAGCTGGATCGTCGCACAACCGATGTCCGGCATCGGTCCGGTTCTCGCCGTCGACGTCGTCGACGGCCGGCTCAGCAGCTACTCGATCGAGTCGCGTAACGCGAACAGCTCCTCGAACGTGCGCGGGCATATCGTGGTCCATCCCACCGACGCCGCTCGGAACGAGCGCGCCTTCGGCGGCCAGCAACCCATCGTCCTCCCGGCCACCGCCACCTACACCCTGACGTGGAGAGTCCGATTTGTGGCCGACATGGCGGCCTTCGAGTCCGACCGGACCGGATCCTTCGGCACGCTCCCGCTCCACACCGCGGTCGGCGACGAGCTCGTGCTCCCGCACGGCGGGGCGATCGCCACAGCTGACCGCCCGGAAGCAGTCACCACCGCCACGGACAGCCAGGGCCGTACCGTGGTGACATCAGCGATCCACCAGGTCTGCGAGATCGACGTCTCCGGTGCCCGCACGGCCGTGCTCTTCCGTGAGCCACTCAGCTCGCTCGTGCGCAAGCGCGTGCGATTCATCCTGACCCACCAGCTCGCCCGCGAGAGGCCCGCACCCGATTCCGCGGCCATGGTGCCCTACGACACAAGTACCGGACTCACGTGGGCGGCCAGCGGGTGGTCGGACTGGAACGACGGCGCCGAACGACTTGCCATGCCTACGCTGCTCCAACAGGCTGCCTTGCTGGGATGGACCCCGCTCGCCGACGTGAAGGCCCCACTGCATGCCTGGGCCGAGTTCGCCCGTGCACGCCTGGTGTCCGATGACGGCACGGTGCGGTGGGGGTCCGCCTCGCTCGAGCCTTGTCCACGGCTCTACAACTTCCCCTGGATGGCGCACTTCTTCGCCGACCAGTACCGCCTGTTCGGAGACAGCGCCGATCTGGAGCTCGCCACTCGCATCATCCGGCGCGGCATCGCTCTCGGCGCCGACGAACACCTCTCCATCGGGCACGCCGAAGCGTGTGCCACCCTCATCGAGATCCACCGGTCGCTGGGTCAGGACGAGACGGTGTCGGAACTCGAGCAGCACATCGTCCGCAGCGCCGAGCACTTTGCGTCGCTCGGCCCGGATCTGCCAGCACACGAGGTCAACTACGAACAATCAATCGTCGCACCTCTGATCAGTCTGCTCGGCATCGCTTCTGGGATCATCGGAGACGACCGCTTTCTGCCACACCTGACCACGACGTTGGAATGGCTACGTGCCTTCGCCGGGCCGCAGCCGCACATCCGGTTGCGGCACGTGCCCCTGCGCCATTGGGACGGCTACTGGTTCGGCGTCAATCGGCTGTGGGGCGACACGATGCCTCACCACTGGAGCGTCCTGTCCGCCGTCGCCATGCTGATGCTCCCGCCGGAGCTGCGCACCGAGCGCCTCTGGCAAGAGGCGGAACAGATCTGCATCGCCAACCTGACCCTCTTTCGTGACGACGGCGCTGCGACCTGTGCGTTCGTCATGCCAGGCACCGTGGACGGACGCCCCGGCTACACAGCAGATCCCCTCGCCAATGATCAGGACTGGGCTTTGACCCTCGTCCTCCGCTACGCATCGGAGTTCTTCACAGGTGAGCGCTGACACCACAGCATCATTCGCCGGCCAGCAGCCCCCCGTCACGGCGCTCGACGGCGTCAGCGCCCTCTACGGAGGTGACTACAACCCCGAGCAATGGCCGCAAGAAGTCTGGGCCCGCGACATGGAGCTCTTCCGCGAGGCCAACATCAACTCCGTCACGATCAACGTGTTCTCCTGGGCGAGACTCCAGCCCTCCGAGGACGTCTACGACTTCGCAGAGCTGGACAAGATCGTCACGATGACCCGGTACGCCGGACTGTCGATCGTGATGGCGACCAGCACCGGTGCGCTCCCGGCGTGGCTCTCGCTGCGCCATCCGGAGGTCAACCGGGTTGATCACCAAGGGCGCCGGATGCGGCACCGGGAGCGCCACAACCCGTGCATCAACTCCCCGGTCTACCGCCGACTGTCGACCGAACTCGCAGGTCGACTGGCGGAGCGGTACGGGCCCGTGCCGAACCTGGCGGCATGGCACGTGTCCAACGAGTACGGCGGATTCTGCTGGTGCGACATCTGCGCTGGGGCCTTCCGCGAGTGGCTTCGCGCTCGATACGGCACGGTGAACAACGTGAACGAGGCATGGAACGCGGCCTTCTGGGGCCACACTTACCACTCGTTCGAGGAGATCTTCCCGCCGAACGAGCTCGGAGACACCACGGCCGGGAACAAGGCAGTACTGGGCGGACTCTCACTGGACTACCGCCGCTTCTACGGTGAGGCAGTACTTGAGTCCTTCCGCGACGAGAAGGCTGCTATCCGACAGCACGATCCGGACCGCCCCGTCACCACCAACATGATGGGTACCTTTCCGGACTACGACTACTTCCAGTGGTCCGAGGACCTGGACATCGTGTCCTGGGACAGCTACCCCTCACCTGAGACGACCGCGGCCGAGACCTGCTTCAGACACGACCTGATGCGTGCAGTCGGCCACCAGAAGCCGTTCATGCTCATGGAGCAGACACCGTCCCGGCAGAACTGGCAGCCGTACAACGCGCTCAAGCGGCCACAGCAGCTGCGCCAACAGTCCTGGCAGGCTATCTCGCGTGGCGCCGACACGGTCCAGTTCTTCCAGCTCCGCCAGTCGCGTGCCGGGTGCGAAAAGTTCCACGGCGCCGTCATCGGTGCGGACGGATCGTCCCAGACGAGAACCTTCACCGAGGTGGCACAGCTCGGCGAGGAGCTGGCGAAGGTCTCCAGGCGTGTCCTCGGCAGTCACGTCGAACCCGGCAAGGTCGCGATCGTCTTCGACTGGCCGTCGAACTGGGGGCTGGCCATGTCCACCGGCCCCAGCCAGTCCCTCGACTACGTTGCCCAGGTGGAGAACTGGTACCGCGAGATCCATCGTCGAAACATCCCCGTGGACATCATCTCGACCGCCGGGCCGTTCGACGACTACCAGGCCGTCATCGCCCCCTGCCTGTACATGCTTGGCGAACAGCCGGCCGCCGCACTGCGGGCCTACGTGGGCGACGGTGGCCGCCTGCTGCTTACCACCATGAGTGCGCTCGTCGACGAGCTCGACCGGCTCCACCAGGGGCAAGCGCCGGTCCCGCTACGTGACCTCGCCGGCGTCACGGTCGAGGAGACCGACGCGCTGAGACCCGGACACAGCGTGGCACTGGACTTCGGCGAAACCGTCCTGGCGGGCGCGAGCGCCCCGGCAGGCACCATCCTGTGCGACGTGCTGCGCCCGGACCCCGACACCACCGTGCTGGCACGCTACGGCGGCGAGTACTACGCAGGGATCCCGGCGCTGACGTTCGCCGCGTCCGCCGGCAACGGCGGAGTGCTGTACTCGGCGTCGCTGCCCGATGAGGCCGGCGTGGCACTCGTCATCGACGCACTGCTGGCCGGGACTGATGTCCGTGGCACGCGCACTCCCGCGGGCGTCGCTGTGTCACGCCGGATCCGGCCGGACGGCACTGTTCTGACCTTCCTGGTCAACTCCACGTCGGAGTCGCACAGCGCGACGCCCGGCACCGCAGGTACTGACATCCTGACCGGGCACTCCGTCGGAGAGACGATCGAGCTCGGTCCCTACGGCGTCGTTGTCATCGAGACCCCAGCAGGAGGCTGAGCCGCCGCACATGACATGTCAGACGTGCAGGCCAGCCGGTGACCTGCACGTCTGACACGAGTGTCAGACCTCTACGGGTTGGACCCAGGGGGTCAAGGAGTGCTCGACGCGGGGTGGCACCTCGGCGTACGCGGTCCGGCTGACCAGCCCGTCCTCGTCGAGCTGACGCAGTGTGAGGGTGAGCATGCGCTGGGATATGTCGGGTACTGCACGCTGCAGGTGGGTGTAACGGCGCGGCCCGTCGTCAAGGTTGGCGATCACGAGCAGGGACCTTTTGTCGCCGACCCGGATCGGCCGGGCAGGCAGCGCGCCGGCGTAGTCGACATGCGATCCTTGGTGATGAATCCGTCAGAACCGACGGACCGTCGTCCGAGGGAGCGTCCGTGAGCGTTGAGAGCCCGTCGACCAGGCTCGATCGGCGCAAGGCACGCACTCGTGCCGCCCTGGTGAGCGCCGCGCAGGCCTTCCTGGCCAGCGGGAGGACGAACGTCAGCATCCAGGTGATCACGGAGGCCGCCGACGTCGGCTTCGGCTCCTTCTACAACCACTTCTCGTCCAAGGAGGAGCTGTTCGACGAGGCTGTCGCCACAGCGCTCGACACCTGGAGCGCACTGCGTGACGAGGCGGTGGCCGGGCTCACCGATCCCGCTGAGGTCTTCGCCCGCAGCTTCAGGATGACGGGCCGGTTGCAGCGGGCCTATCCGGAGCTGGTGCGGATCATCCTGAACACAGGCACGTCAGTGCTGGTCACGGATCGTGGACTGCGCCCCCGCGCGGTAGCGGACATCGCCGCAGGGATCGAGGCCGGGCGGTTCGACATGCCGGACCCGGAGCTCGGCATGATGGCCGCCGGCGGCGCGCTGCTCGGCCTGCTGCAGCTTCTCGAGTCCGATGCCTCGCTGGACGACGGCGCCGCGTCGGACGGCTTCACCGAGCGAGTGCTCCTGATGTTCGGGCTGGGCCCCGAGGAGGCCCGGGAGATCAGTACGCGTCCGCTACCGAAGCTGCCGGCGATCACCTGAGCGACGGGCGGCGACCCGGTCGAGGACGATGTCGACGATCATGTCCTCCTGGCCGCCGACGAGCTTCCGGTTGCCGACCTCGGTGAGGATGTCCCGGGCGTCGACGCCGTGGTCCGCGGCGGCGCGTTCCGCGTGGCGCAGGAAGCTGGAGTAGACGCCCGTGTAGCCGAGGGTGAGGGTCTCGCGGTCCACCCTGACCGGACGGTCCATGAGCGGGCGGACAAGGTCGTCGGCGGCGTCCTGCAGGGCGAACAGGTCGGCGCCGTGCTGCCAGCCGTACCGGTTGGCGACGGCGACGAACGGCTCGATCGGGCAGTTGCCCGCACCCGCCCCGAGGCCGGCGAGCGAAGCATCGACCCGCGTGGCGCCCTCCTCGACGGCAACGACGCTGTTGGCGACGGAGAGGCTGAGGTTCTCGTGCGCGTGGATGCCGACCTCGGTGGCCGGGTCGAGGACGTCCCGGTAGGCGCGGACCCGTTCGGTGACGCCGCGCGGGGTGAGGTACCCGCCGGAGTCGGTGACGTAGATGCAGTTCGCGCCATAGGACTCCATGAGCTTCGCCTGGTCGGCGAGCCGCATCGGGTTGGCCAGGTGGCTCATCATCAGGAAGCCGGAGACGTCCATGCCGAGCTCACGGGCGAATCCGATGTGCTGCGCCGACACGTCCGCCTCGGTGCAGTGCGTGGCGACGCGGACGGAGCGGACGCCGAGGTCGTAGGCGCGCCTGAGGTCATGAACCGTGCCGATACCGGGCAGGACGAGCGCGGTCAGGCGCGCGTTCCGCACGGTCTCGGCGGCGGCGGAGATCCATTCCCAGTCGGTGTGGCTGCCCGGCCCGTAGTTGAGCGAGCCACCGGCGAGCCCGTCGCCGTGCGTGACCTCGATCGCGTCCACGCCGGCGGCGTCCAGGGCCGCGACGATCCGGCGCACGTCGTCGGGGTCGACGCGGTGGCGGAGGGCGTGCAGCCCGTCCCGCAGCGTGACGTCCTGGATGAAGATGCTGGTCATCGAACAGGCTCCTGCTCTTCTGTGTGCTGCTCAGTGGTGTGCTCGGCGATGCGCTCGGCCACCCGAAGGGCGGCCGAGGTCATGATGTCGAGGTTCCCGGCGTAGGCGGGCAGGTAGTGCCCGGCGCCCTCGACCTCGAGGAACACCGAGACCTGGTGGGTGACGGGCGGCGAGCCGGCGGGCAGCAGGGTGTGGACGGGCTCGTCGACGCCCAGGGCACGGAACTGCACCTCCTGCTTGAGCCGGTATCCGGGCACGTAGGCCGAGACCTGGCCGACCATCTCGGCGACGGAGGCTCGGATCTCGTCGTGGTCGGCGTCCCCGATGAGGGCGAGCACGGTGTCCCGCATGATGCGCGGCGGCTCGGCAGGGTTGAGGATGATGATCGCCTTGCCGCGTCCGGCGCCGCCGACCTGCTCGATCGCGGCCGCGGTGGTCTCGGTGAACTCGTCGATGTTCGCGCGGGTGCCGGGCCCCGCGGACCTGGACGCGATCGACGCGACGATCTCCGCGTACGGCACGGGGGTGATCCGGCTGATCGCGGCGACTATCGGGATCGTGGCCTGGCCCCCGCACGTGACCATGTTGACGTCGGTGGCGTCCAGGTGCGCGCCGAGGTTCACGGGTGGCACCACGTAGGGGCCGACGGCGGCCGGGGTGAGGTCGATGATGCGTTTGCCGAAGGGCGCGAGCTTCGCGGCGTTCACGACGTGCGCCCCGGCGGAGGTCGCGTCGAACACGATCTGGATGTCGTCGAAGCCATCCGTCCCGATGAGCCCGTCGATCCCGTCGGAGACGGTGACGACGCCGAGCCGTGCCGCACGCGCGAGGCCGTCGGAGGCAGGGTCGATGCCGACGAGCGCGGCCAGCTCGAGCGAGCCGGACAGACGGAGGATCTTGAACATCAGATCGGTGCCGATGTTGCCCGACCCGATCACGGCGACCTTGGTCCGACTCATGCTTGTTCCTTTCCGAACTCGACCGAGACCGAGCCGAGTGGTGTGATCTCTGCGAAGTAGGTGGTCCCGGGAACGGCCGTGACCATGGGGCCGAGCGCGCCCGACAGGACGACCTCGCCGGCGCGGAGGGGGGCGCCATGGTCCTGGGCGGTCCGTGCGAGCCAGAGCAGCGCCGCGAGCGGATCTCCGAGGCACGCCTCGCCGGAGCCGGTGGAGGCGACCCTGCCGTCGACCGACAGCGACATACCGACGTCGCGCGGCTCGATCTCGTCGAGGGTTCGGTGAGCACCGCCGAGCACGAACAGGGCCGACGAACCGTTGTCGGCGACCGTGTCGACGATGCCGATGTCCCAGTCCTCGATCCGGCTGTCGACGATCTCGAGCGCGGCGACGGCGTGGGCGACGGCGCCCCGGACCTGCGCCAGGTCGAGCTCACCGACGAGGTCCTCGCGAAGCACGAACGCGACCTCGGCCTCGATCTTGGGCTGGAGCAGCGTGCCCGCGGGCACGGTCCCGCCGTCGGCGACCTGCATGTCGGCGAAGAGCACGCCGAAGTCGGGCTGGTCGACCCGGAGCTGGGCCTGCACCGCGGGTGAGGTCAGGCCCACCTTGCGGCCGACGACGCGCCCGCCACGAGCCACCCTGCGACGGGTGAGCTCGGCCTGCACGGCGTAGGCAGCGGAGACGCTCGCCGCGCCGACGTCGTTCCGTAGCGGCGGGATCGGGGTCCGTGTCGCGGCGGCGGTCTCCAGCCGGTCGGCAAGCAGGCCGAGGCGGTAGATCCGGCTCATGCGACGGCCCGGGCCGAGACGGCCTGCGCCGCTCCGGCGTGCGCAGCGGCGCCGAACGGCGGTGCCGCGAGGTGCCCGCGCCCTCCGGCCGAGGTGTACACGAAACCGTCCGGGCGCAGCACGACGACGTCGGCTCGACCCTTCGCGAGCCAGGCGAGGAGCGAGCCGTCCGTGTCGACGATCGCACCGCTGCCGGTCCTCGATCCCGGCGAGCGCACGTCGATCACCGGGACGCCCGCGAGCCGCCAGGCCTCGGCGCCGCGGTCGCGGCCTGCCGGCGCCGTGCGGAGGACGACCCAGCCCTGCGGCAGCGCATCATCCATCCGCATCCGCATACCCACCGGGTGCAGCACCCATGGCTGCGGGACCTGCCATCCGCCGACGGTGCGTCCACGCCCCGCGCCGAGCGTCCGGAGCACCGAGCGGCTGCGGACGAAGAAGCCGTCGGGGTAGCGGGAGCGCGGGAACCAGCTCGCGCCGCGGATGAAGGCACCCAGGCCGGGGACACGCATCGCCGCTCGCATCAGCGGGTCGCGGACCGTGGTCACCAGGCGGTTGCGTTCGGTGATGAGCCGGCCGATGTTCACGGCGGCGCGCGTGACCTTGCGCACGTGTGGCTGCCGTTCGGCCTGGTAGCTGTCGAGCAGGGTCTCGGGCAGCTCGCCCCGCAGGACGGCGTCGAGCTTCCAGCACAGGTTCCAGACGTCTCGAACGCCCGACGCCATACCTTCTCCGATCCACGGCGGCATGACGTGCGCGGCGTCGCCCGCGAGGAAGACCCGGCCGACGCGCCACCGGTCGGCGAGCCGGACGTGGTGGCTGTAGACCACGGCGCGGAGGATGTCGACGTGCTCCGGGCCGATGCCCTGGTCGGCGAGCAGGCGACGCACCGCGGGCTCGGTGATCAGCTGCGCCTCGTCGTCCCCGGGCAGGATGGGGAACTCCCAGCGGTGGTGGCCGAGGGGCGTGGGGCAGTCGACTGCCGGGCGCTGCGGGTCGCAGTGAAAGCGCAGCCGCTCGACCTCCGGCCACTCCTGCTTCACCTTGGTGTCGATGACCACCCAGCGGTCCTCGTACGTCCTGCCCTCGAACCCGATGCCGAGCTGTCCGCGGATCGGGCTCGATCCGCCGTCGGCGGCGATCACGTAGCGTGCACGAACGCCGTAGGTCCCGACGCCGTCCCGGGCGCGGACCGTGAGGTCGACGCCCTCGGCGTCCTGCGTGAGGCCGAGGCACTCGTGCCCGAGCCGGACCGCGACGTTCGGGTAACGCCCGACGCCGGCGCGGAGCACCTCCTCGAGTGCCGGCTGGTAGATGAACAGCTGGGTCGGGTGCGCGTTGCCGCGGGGCGTCGGGACGATGCTCATGAACGACTGCCCGTCGGCGTCGACGAAGTCGATCGGCTTCTCGCTCAGCATGTCGGCCTTGAGCCGTTCGGACAGGCCGATCGCCTGCCAGATGCGGATCACCTCCTCGTCGGTGGAGATCGCCCGGGCGCGCTCGTACACCGAGGGCTCGCGGTCGAGGACAAGAACCCGCAGGCCCATCTCGCCGAGCAGGTTCGCCGCGGTGACGCCGACGGGGCCGTACCCGACGACGGCGACGTCGAACGGGCGCACCTCGGCCGCGCTCATCGACGCACCTCGCTGAGCTCCGACACGACGACCTCGCGCTCCCGCAACGACCTCAGGGCGCCCTGGAACTGGGCCATCTTCGTCACCACCGTCTCGCCGACGGGCTTGTGCCCCCAGATCGAGATGCCCTGATAGGTGGACGGGTCCCACGTGGACTCCAGCTCCGGGGTGATGACCACCGGGTTCCAGCCGACCTCCAGCTCGAAGCCCGACGGGGTGACGGAGTAGTACGACAGCTCGCGGTCGTTGGTGTGCTGACCCACGCTCCAGGCCATCGCGAAGCCCAGGTCGGTGACGCGCTCGAACGACGCCAGGAGGTCGTCGAGCGTCTCGATCTGGATGTTCATGTGCTGGATGCTGGTGCGGATCGGGTCGATCCGGACGCCGTTGACGTTCGCGACGGCGATCGAGTGATGCCGCTCGTTGACCCGCAGGAACCGGATCTTCAGCGTGAGACCGCTGATGTTCTCGTCGATGAAGTCGGTGATGCGCGCATCGAAGACGGTGTTGTAGTAGCTGCGCAGCTCGTCCGGGCGCTTCGTCGTGATCGCCAGGTGCCCCATCCCTGCGGCGCCGGTCACGAAAGCGCTGTTGAGCATCTTCAGGGGTGCGGCGGTGGTCCGGGCGCGGGTGAAGATCTCGGTCGATATGCCCTTGGGGCCGGGGAACCGCCACAGCCGCTCGACGCCGCGCAGCGCGCACTCCTCGGCGGTCCCTTCCGTGACCGGGACACTGCGGTCCGCGACGCGGGACAGGATCTCGTCGAAGGTCTCGTGGTCGTCCACCTGCCAGCCCGCGCCGACGAGGTCTTCCGCCGGGCCGCGCCGGAGCAGGAAGCGGCACTCGCGATCGTCCATGCGGAAGCGCATGGTGTCTCGGTCCAGCTCGTCGACGTGGAGGCCGATGGCGTCGGCGCCGAAGCGGTGCCACTCGGTGAACCGCTCGGTCTCGACGACCACATAGCCGAGGTGGACGGCGCCGAACACCGACGGGCCGGTGGCGGGCCGGGGCAGGAGCGTGGTCATGAGTCACCTCGCGTCAGGAAGTCGATGGTCAGGGAGTTGAACAGCTCGGCGCGCTCCCACTGCACCCAGTGGCCGGTCCGCGCGGCTACGTAGAGGTCACACCGTGGGATCGCGTTGAGCAGCGCGTGCCCGCCCTCGGGCCGGTTGACCTTGTCGTCGGCTCCCCAGAGCACGAGCGTGGGCGCCGCGAGCCTGCGCAGCCTCCGGTCGCGGGTGAAGTCCATCCGCAGCAGCGTCCGCAGCGCGCCGCGGCCGGAGGGCCTTCGCAACGGTGGGTCGGCGATGACCTCGGGGTCGATGCTCGCCGCGTAGCGCCGCTCGATCAGCTCCTGCGGGACGGCAGCGCCGTCGTACACGAGGTACTCGCGGATGAACCGCTCGAGCTTCTCCAGCGACGGGCCGGCTCCCCGGTAGTAGTCCAGCAGCGCGGTCAGGCCCTTTGTGGGTGCGCTCCGAGTGGTGCCGACGCCGCCCGGACCCATCAGCACGAGCCGGTCGACCCGCTCGGGCCGGTCGAGCGCGCACCTCAGCGCGGCCGCACCGCCGTAGGAGTTGCCGACGAGGTGCGCGCGGTCGATGTCCAGCGTGTCGAGCAGGCCGCGTACGAACAGTGCCAGGTCGCCGAACGGGTCGGTCGGGTCGATCCCCTTGGTCGACCTGCCGTAGCCGGGCATGTCCGGCACGATGACCCGGAAGTGCTGCGCCAGCGCATCGATGTTCCGGTCGTAGTTGGACACCCCGGAGGCCCCGGCGCCCCCGCCGTGCAGCAGCACGACCGCGGGCCCGCTCCCCGCCTCGGTCACGAAGATCTCGCGCCGGCCTACCCGCACCGCATGTTCGCTGCGCGACGACGTCGTTGTCACCATCATCAGTCCTCCATCGGATCAACTGATGAGATCATCAACTAAATCGGCTGACGAGTCAAGCAGTTCTGATGAAATCATCAGTCAAGTGAACGCTACTGGAGTCCGCCGGCCACGCGTGCCAGTGCGGCGACGTCGAGCGAACGAGGGCCGGAGCCCCACGAGCCGGGTCGTTCAGGTCAAGGCTGCACGCGCCGATTCCTGCGGTATGTGGGAATGGGCGACCGGGCGACGGCGGGCCTGTGGCACACGGAGATACGGGCCTACGGCACACGGAGATAATGGTCGGCATGCAGCAGCGTGTGACGATCGAGGACATTGCCCGCGCGGCCGGCGTCTCACGCCAGACCGTGACCCGCGCGATGAACGGGATGCCCCGCATCAGCGAGGAGACCCGAGCGCGCGTCCTCGAAGCCGGCGAGCGGCTTGGCTATCGCCCGAACCGATTCGCCTCGAACCTCGCCCGGTCGAGCAAGGCCAAGACGGTCGCGTTCGTCGTCGACTCCTTCCGGAACCCGTACTACTCCGAGCTGACCGCAGATCTGCTGGACGCCGCGTCGGAGCGCGGCTGGCAGATGACGATCTCCTCGCACGAGAACGAGCTCAAGCTCATCAGCCGCCTCGCCAGCGAGGTCGACGCGATCGTCGGTTATATCAGCGAGCCCGACGAGGCCGCCCTGGTCTCTGCGGCCCGCGGGGTGCCGCTGGTGCTGATCGATCGCACGGTGACCGCGGACGGCCTCCACTCGATCGACTTCGACTTCGCGAGCGCGTTCGGCGACCTCGTCGCCGGCCTCAGGGCTCGGGGTGCGCGGCGGTTCGGGTTGCTGGAGAGCCAGCCGGCCGGCACGGCGTACGTCCCGAGCAGCCGGCGGGAGGCGTACGAGAGCACCGTGGATCCCGCGTCGGCGAAGGCCGTCGTCGTCTGCGAGGCGCCGGTACAGTCTGTCGCCGCCGGCGAGCTCGGTTTCGACTCCCTGATCGAACGCCACCCCGACACGGACACCGTCATCGCGTTCAGCGACCTGATGGCGATGGGTGCGCTGCGCGCCGCCCATCGCCAGGGGATCGAGGTGCCAGGTCGCGTGAAGATCGTGGGCATCGACGGCCTGTCGCTCGGCGCCGCCACGGTCCCCGCGCTCACCAGCCTCGCGATCCTGGGCTCAGAGCTCACCGGGCAGGTCGCGGACGTCCTCGAGAAGGCGCTGGGCGGAGCCGACGGTGGCTTCGAGCGGCGGCGCTCCGTTCCGAGCGTCATCTGGCGGGAGTCCGCCTGATCCGCGGCCGCTGCGAGGTACAGGCGGGGTCCTGGTGAAGGTCACGGCCGCGGTCCGTCCGTCGGGAGGAAGGGTCCCGCCAGGACCGCATCCCGATCGCATACCAGCCGACCCTCGATGACCCGGGCGCGCGCGACCTGGACCGACGAGCGGCGATGCTCGAACAGGTCGTCCCGGACGGGTTGCCCGGGCTCACGTCCCGGGTGCGTGAAGTAGAAGACGTAGGCGTCGTCCCCGACCACGACGACATCCGCGTGCAGGCCGTAGCCGCGATCGTCCTCGCGGTTGCCCGAGACGTCGAGGATTCGGCCCTGGGCGTGCCAGGTCTCGAGGTCGTCCGAGCGCAGCACACGAAGGCCGGCCCACTCGTCGACGAGCATCCAGTAGGCGCCACCGAGCGCGAACACGTTCGGGCCCTCGTGCACGGAGATCTCCACCGCAGGGCCCTTGGCCTGCCAGCGATACAGGTCGGGGCTGTCCGCGGCGTACGTGTGCCCCCTGTCCTTGAACCACATGCGGAAGCCGCCCTCGGGGAGCGGGAAGACGCACGCATCGATGACGTCCGGCGAGCCCAGCTCGAGCGCGGACTCGAACCGCCAGTCGACGAGGTCGCCGCTCGTGTAGTGGCGGATCGTCGCGTCGTGGCCCTCCCACCGGGTCGGCACACCCTCGAGGACGCTCACGTACATGTGGTAGGTCTCGCCGTCGTCGAGGACCTCGGGCGCCCAGTAGGTGTGCCGGCCGGGCTCGATCCCGAGTCCCCGCGCGATTCCCCGGTACAGCCAGCTCGTCCCGCCGTCCCGTGAGATAGCGATGCCGATGTCGGTGCCGTGCACCCAGGACACGTCGTCGATCGGGGGCGACCACGCGCGCCGGTTCGTGTAGAACATCCACCACTCGCGCTTCGCGCGGTTCCAGATCACGGTCGGATCCGCGGCACCGTCGTAGACGGGGTCGCGAAAGAGCGGAGACGGTGCCGGTCGGCGGGTCGCGTCGCCATTCGTGTGCTTCGCCATCGAAGGTCCTCATCTCGTCGAGCGTCAGAAGGCCACCGAGGGGCCCGGCACAAGCCGCCGGATCTGCGAGCCTTCTCGTGCGTGAACGCTCACGCGCGTGGACGATAATACCGACTGTCGCGTGAGTGGAGCACCCGTCCACCGGCGTCCGGCGACGACCCGCCGGCCATCGGGCGACATTGTGTGAGCGCTCACGCAGCGTCTAGCATCTTCCCGGACGAGCTGTGTCCGCGGAGGCGAGCCGTCGCGCACAGGCACGAGCAGAAGGGTCATTCCGTGGAACGAGTCGACATCGTGGTCGAGGCCGCGCCGGGCATCGACGTAGCGGAAGGGGCCGCGAAGGTCGACCTTCCGCCGTGGTCCTTCACGGTGGCGGTCGTCGCCTCGGCACCCGTCGGAGCGGGCTCATGAGCGAGGAGGGACCCGCCGACGAGCCATTCGGCTATCTGCTGGTCCACTTCCGTGACGAGCCTGGGGGCGAGCGCATCTATCTGTCGCTGACCGTGGGCGACGACCCGTTGCGCTGGCGCCCGCTCTTCGGCGGCGAGCCGATCCTCGAGAGCACCGTCGGTACCCGAGGTGTGCGCGACCCGGTCCTGGCGCGAGATGCGGCTGGTCGATATCACATCCTGGCGACCGATCTGCGCGTCGAGGATGGTGACGGCGACTGGGCGAGCTGGGTGCGGCACGGCAGTCGCCGCATCGTGGTGTGGGACTCGGCCGACCTGCTCGCGTGGAGCCCGCCGCGGCTCGTCGAGGTGGCGCCTCCGACCGCGGGGATGGCCTGGGCGCCAGAGGTCACCACCGACGCCGAGACCGGCGAGGCGATCGTGTTCTGGTCGTCCCGGCTGTACGGCCCGGACGACCCCGAGCACCTCGGGGAGTCCTACAGCCGGATCCTGTTCGCGCGAACGCGCGACTTCCACACGTTCTCGCCGGCGCAGGTCCTCGTGGACGCCGACCGCGACATCATCGACACCGCGGTGCTCCAGGACGACGGCTACGTCGTACGCATCAGCAAGGACGAGGACCGCGCGGCGGGCAGCCTGCGGGTCTACCAGGAGGTTGGGACGAGCCTGTTCTCGGACGACTACCGCATGGTGGCGTCCAGGATCGGCGCGGACCAGTACGGCGACGTCGAGGCGCCGATCATCATCCGGGATCGCCGCGCGGCGCGCTGGTACCTCTTCCTGGACCAGTACTCCCAGAGGCCCCAGGGGTACTTCGCGATGGAGACCGACGACATCCTCTCGGGCGGCTGGACGAGGGTGCCGCCGGATCGGTTCACCCTGCGGCCCGGGACCAAGCACGGGGGAGTGCTACCGCTCACGCGCGCGGAGTGGGAGCGCCTCGAGGCGGAGCAGCACGGCTGACACCGGAGCCCGACGACCCCGCGCAGGGCCGGTTCGGTGGGGTCAGGCGATCAGGTGGCGGACCTCATAGGGGGACAGCTCGAATGCCGCGTCCGGGGTCGTGACGGAGGTGGGCCGCCGCGACTGGTTGATGAGGGTGACGCCGCGGGCAGTGGTGACGGCCTCGACCGTGGGGTCCAGGCCGCCGACGACGGGCCGCACGCCGGCCGTCGCGGTGGCCCGGTCCAGAACCTGGTCGATGCCGGACCGGTCGGTGAAGCAGGCGAGGTGCAGCGATGTGCCCGAGCCGTAGTGGTGGCGGACCAGCACCGGCTCGCCCTCACCGGTGCGGGCGAGAGCTTCGCCGTCGTGAAGCTCGAAGTCCTCGACCATCGTGATGACCGCGAGGGGTTCGCCGTCGAGCCCGCGGGCGCTACGCCCGTCTTCGGGAAGCACACCGAAGAAGTCGACGGGCTCGCCGCCGAGGACGTCGGCGAGCTGGCGGCCGTAGCCGCCGGGGCGGAAGCGATCGTTCTCGTCGACGACGTCGGTGAAGGCGGTCGTGACCAGCGTGCCGCCGGATCCGACGAACTGCTCGAGCGATGCGGCGCCGTCCTCGGTGAGCAGGTACAGGGCGGGGGCGATGACCAGGCGGTAGCCGGAGAGGTCGTCGCCCGCGCGGACGAAGCTCACCTGGACGTGGCGCGCGTGCAGCGCCCGGTACCAGGCGAAGACCTCGGCCTGGTAGTCGACGTCCGCCGGGAGGTCGACCTGGGTGAGCGCCCACCAGTTCTCCCAGTCGAACACGACGGCGACGTCGCCCCGCGGTGGGCAGGCCGCGTCCCTTTGCTCGAGCGCGCCGCCGAGCTCGACGATCTCCTTCCAGGTGCGCGAGCGCGTACCGGAGTGGGGGAGCATCGCCGAGTGGAACTTCTCAGCACCGCTGCGGGACTGGCGCCACTGGAAGTAGAGGATGCCGTCCGCGCCGCGGGCGACGGCCTGCTCGCTCCAGGCGGCCATCTGGCCCGGCGCCTTGGCGGCGTTGCTGGGTCGCCACTGGACCGCGTTGGGGGCCTGCTCCATGAGCAGCCACGGGCGGCCGGGGCGCAATGAGCGCATGAGGTCGGCCGCGAAGGCGGCGTGCCGGAACGCCTCGGGATCACGCGGGTCGGGATAGCCGTCGTGGGAGACGAGGTCCACCTCGGCCGCCCAGTCCCAGTAGTTCATCGCCGGGAAGGCGCCCATGAAGTTCGTGGTGATCGGCTGGGTCGCGCCGGCGGCGCGGAGGGCGTCGCGTTCCATCCGGTAGAGCTCGAGGACCGAGTCGGAGGTGAACCGGCGCCAGTCGAGGACGAGCGAGGGGTTCTGGGTGGTCGGGGAGGCCCGCGGCGGCCGGACGTCGTCGAAGCCGTCGTAGTGCAGGGACCAGACGGCGGTGCCCCAGGCCTCGTTGAGCGCGTCGATGTCGCCGTAGCGGTCGGCGAGCCAGGTGCGGAAGGCGCGGGCGGCGTGCTCGGAGAAGTCGGCGCGCACATGGCAGGCGTACTCGTTGTTGACGTGCCACATCGCGACCGCGGGGTGGTCCGCGTAGCGGCGGCCGAGCGCGGTCACCAGCTCGGCGGCCAGACGCCGGTAGTCGGGCGAGGTCGGGGCGTAGTGCTGGCGGCTGCCCGGGCCGAGCACGGTGCCGGTCTCGGTGACCGGCAGGACGTCGGGGTACCGGCGCACCAGCCAGGCCGGCGGTGACGCGGTAGCGGTCGCCAGGTCGACGGCGATGCCGCCGGCGTGGAGCTTGTCCAGGAGCCGGTCCAGCCAGCCGAGGTCGAACTCGCCCTCGTCGGGCTGCAGCCGCGCCCAGGCGAAGATGCCCACGCTGACGAGGTTCACGTGCGCCTCGCGCATGAGGCGCACGTCGTCGTCCCACACCTCCTCGGGCCACTGCTCGGGGTTGTAGTCGCCTCCGAAATACATTCCGCTATCCCTTCACGCTGCCCGCGAGGAGCCCGTTGACGATGTGGCGCTGGGTGAGCACGAAGAAGATCACCATGGGGATGAGCGCTACGACGGAGACGGTCATGAACATCGGCCAGTCGGTCGCGAACTCGGACACCGCGTTGAACACCTGGAGCACGACGGTGCGGTTGTCCGGGCTGGAGATGAACACCGTCGGGATGAGGAAGTCGTTCCAGACCCCCATCGTCTGGAAGATCCCGACGGTCACGAGGATGGGCTTGATCAGCGGCAGTGCGATGTGCCAGAAGATCCGCAGCGATCCGGCACCGTCGAGGCGTGCCGCCTCGATGACCTCGAACGGCAGCGTGCGCATGTACCCCTGGATGAGGAAGTAGCAGAAGATCGCGCCGCCCATGTACATCAGGACGAGGCCGTTGAGATCGTCGACGAGCTCGAGCCCCACAAGCGTGCGGTACAGGGGTATCAGGGTCGCCTGCCCGGGAACCACGAAGGCCAGGAGGAAGAGGTTTCCGACGATGCGGTTCCAGCGGGACGTCCAGATGAGCATCGCGAAGGCTGCGAGCGAACCCGTGACCAGCTGCGCCGCCACCGACACGGCAGTCACGTAGACCGTGTTCCCGAACGAGCGGAAGAGTCTCGGACTGGCGAGGACCTCCCGGTAGTTGTCGAGAAACAGACCCGTCGGCAGCGCCAGCGGGTTCGCGACCATCTCGGACTGCGTCTTGAGCGTGTTGACGACGATGTAGTAGAGGGGGATCCCGATGACGCACGCCAACAGGATCATCCAGGCGCTCAGACCGATTCGGCGCCACAGTGGACTGGTCATGAGAGCCTCCGCTCGAGTGCACGGGTGAGCCGGAGCTGCCCGAACGTCAGCGCGGCGACTGCGATGGTGAAGAGGACCGCTAGCGCCGAGGCCATTCCGGAACGCCCCTGGCTCACGCCGGCGATGATGATCGACTGCGTGATCGTCTGCGTGGCGAACCCTGGGCCGCCGCCGGTGAGCGCATAAGGCAGGTCGAAGACCTTGAGCCCGCCCGTCATGAGGAGGAACGTGCTGATGACGATCGCCGGCGTGAGCAGGGGCAGCGTGATGCCGAAGAACTGCTGCCGTGGGCTGGCCCCGTCGATCTTCGCCACCTCGTAGTACTCCTCGGGGATCGACTGCAGGTACGCGGTGTAGAGCACCGCATGCCACCCGGTGGCCGCCCACACCCCGACGACGACGACCGCGAACCGGGCAAGCCCGTCGTCGGAGAGCCAGCCGACCGGCGCGATCCCGAGCTTGGCGAGGACCGAGTTGATCACGCCCGACTCGAGTGGCGAGAAGATGTACCGCCACACGAGGCCGAGGATCGCCATCGAGGGGACAGCCGGGAAGAACCACACCGAACGCACGAAGTTGCGGCCCGCGAAGACCTTGTTGAGCTGCACGGCGAGCGAGATCGCCAGGACCGTGATGACTGCCGTCGTCGCGACGGCGTACAGCAGCGTGAACCCCAGGCCGGCCAGCATGGACGGGTCCTTGAGGATGCTGGCGTAGTTGGCCAGACCGATGAAGCTGGCGTCCGGGTCGTAACCGGTGAAGTCCGTCAGGCTCCAGTAGAACGTCTGCCCGAGGGGGATGACGACGAGGAAGACGAACGCGGCGCCGAGCGGCAGGAGAAATGCCTGGTTCACCGCTATCTGCTTCCACCCGCCACCCGACCTGCGACGCTTCGCAGGTCGGGTGGCGGCGTCGTGTGCCTTGCTCACGACGATCGCGCTCATGCGATCACACCTTCCGTGTAAGTCCGCACGATCGGACTCAGGAAGCCGCGAGCTTCGCGTCGAGAGCGGACGCCATCTGCCGCGGTGTGATCTCTCCCGTGACCATCCGCTGGAGCTGTGCGATCGCCTCGACGTTCAGCACGTCTTCTGACCGCTCCCACGCAATCATGGGCAGGTAGATCCGACCGCTACGGATGTTGTCGACGAGCGGCTCGAAGTGGGGGTCGACCTGCGGCTCGAAGTCGCTCGTCACCGTGACGTCACCGGTCTGCTCGAAGATGAGCTCGGTGCCCTCGGGCGAGGCCAGCCACGCGAGGAAGACCTTCGCCGCCTCCTGGTGCTCCTGGTCCGAGGCGGAGTTGATGGCGTACCCAGGGCTTGCGGCGCCGGCCGCGTACGGCTCACGACCGTCGACGCCGGGGATCTGGGCAAAGCTCCAGCTCATCTCGGGTGCGGCCTCGAGGATCGACGAGACGGTCCACCCACCGGCAGGCATCACCGCGAGGCGTCCAGCGGTGAACTCGTCCAGGACCATCTGGCCGTCGAGACCAACAACGTCTCGGGTCATGACGTCGTCCTCGAAGAGCCGGTTGTACTCCTCCAGCAGGGGAGTCCACTCCTCCTCGAACGAGGACGCGCCGGAGAAGATCTGCTGGTCCAGCGTCGGATCCATGCCTTCGGTCTTTGCTCCGAGCCACGCGGCCATCGTGAACGGGATGCCGTCCGCCGGCTCCAGGAAGGGGGTGATGCCGGCGTCCTTCAGCTTCTCGCACATGCGGAGGAACTCGTCCCAGGTCTCCGGCACACCGTCGTAGCCGGCCTCGGCGAGGAGGTCCTCGTTGTAGACGTAGCCCCCGGCCCACGAGGCGAGCGAGAGCCCGTAGTACGCGCCGTCCCGGCCGTAGGTCTCCAGGTTGAACGGCTCGACGTTCTTGACGAAGTCCTCGCCCGACAGGTCGACGACGTGGCCGCCGTCGATGAGGTTCGTCTTGTTCTCCGCGGCGATGAGGAACACGTCGGGAGCGGTACCGGAGAGCACCTGCGTCTGGAGCGCCTGGACGTACTCGTTCACCGGCGGCGTGAACGTCATCTCGATGTCGATCTCCGGGTGGTCGGCCTCGAATGCCTCGACGACCGGACCGAAGCGCTCCTCGTCCACCCACGACAGGAACGTGAGGGTCGTCGTCCCGTCAGCGTTGTCGTCGGACGCCCCGGCACAGGCCGTGAGCGAGAAGGACATCGCGAGAGCCAGGCCGGAGGCCAGGTACGGATGCTGTCGTGCCATCGGAACTCCTTTGTCCGTGGTGACTTACGTCACCTGTCATTCAACGGCCCCGATGTTAGGCGATGCGTGAGCGCTCACGCAAGTGGCATGTGAGCGCTCACGCATCCGTGAATGTATGATCCAGGCGCCCCGATTCACCACTGGCGCGGGCGACGGCTCATTTCCGGGCGGCGACCGTGCGGCACGGAGCTGTTCCGACGAGTGGGGGGTTCGTGGATCAGCGCGTCACCATCGAGGACATCGCGGCCGAGGCCGGCGTCTCACGGACGACGGTCACGCGCGCGATGAACGGCATGCCTCGCATCAGCGAGAAGACGCGCAGCAAGGTGCTCGAGGCGAGTGAGCGGCTCGGCTACCGCCCGAGCCGGTTCGCCGCCAACCTCGCACGCTCCAGCAAGGCGCGCGCGATCGGGTTCGTCGTCGACTCCTTCCGCAACCCCTATTACACCGAGCTGACGGCCGAGCTCCTCGGGACCGCCGCCGCGCGCGGCTGGCAGATGACCGTGCTGTCGCACGAGCAGGCGCCGCAGGACGAGCTCCTGCGCCGGATCTCGCAGGACGTCGACGTCATTGTCGGCTACTTGTCCGGGAACGAGTCCGAGATCGCGGCTGCCGCCCGAGGCGTACCGGTGGTGCTGATCGGCGAGGAGGCCACTCATCCCGCGCTGCACTCGGTGGCGATCGACTTCGATCGAGGACTGGCGGCACTCGTCGAAGGCCTGCGCGCGCGGGGAAGCCGCCGGTTCGGGCTCCTGGAGAGCCACGCGACGGGCGCGCTGTACGAGCCGTCGTCGCGCCGCCTGGCCTACGGTCGTCACGTCGACGAGCTCTCGAAGGGCTCGGTAGTCGTCTGCGATGCGGGCTTCCAGTCTGTCGACGCCGGAATCGACGGTTTCCGCCGACTCGTCGCCGAGCATCCCGAGACCGACACGGTGATCGCCTTCAGCGACCTGATGGCCATGGGTGCTCTGGTCGCGGCTCACGAGGCGGACATCGCGGTGCCGGGCGACGTCCGCATCGTCGGCATCGACGGCATCTCGCTGGGAGCCGTCACGTACCCCGCGCTCTCGAGTCTTGCCATCGTGGACACGGAGCTCGCCACGGTGACCGCAGGGCTGATCGACCGCATTCTGTCCGGCGAGTCGCGCGATGGTGAACGCCTGTCGATCACGCCCCGGCCCTTGTGGCGTGGCACTGCCTGAGCGGCGTTGACAGTTGAGAAGTCCGACCCTAAGGTCTGCGTGAGCGCTCACGCAGCAATTCTCTATTGCATGGTTCTCGGCCGCGTGTCACCCCGAAAGGAAGCCGATGTCGCTGCAGTCCTCACCGTCGAACGCATTTGTGACGGTGCACGCCGACGCTCCGATCGGGCCGGTCCACCGGCGCATCTTCGGGGCGTTCGTCGAGCAGGCCGCGCGCGGCGTCTACACGGGTCTCTACGAGCCGACGCACCCGACCGCGGACGAGCACGGCTTCCGCGGCGACGTGGCGGCGCTCGTCCGTGAGCTCGGAGTCACCGCTGTGCGGTACCCGGGCGGTAACCAGGTGTCCGGATATCGCTGGGAGGACGGCGTCGGCCCGAGCTCGAGCCGACCGGTCCGTCGCGAGCTCGCGTGGCTCGGCACCGAGACGAACGCGGTCGGCACCGATGAGATCGCCCGCTGGGCGGAGCGGCTCGACCTCGAGCTCATGCTCGCGGTGAACCTCGGGACACGTGGGCTCGAGCAGGCGCTCGACCTGGTGGAGTACGTGAACGGTCCGCCCGGCTCCACGCTGGCCGACCTCCGGGCGAGCCACGGCCATCCCGACCCGTACGGCGTAGCACTCTGGTTTCTCGGCAACGAGATGGACGGCGACTGGCAGATCGGAGCGCTGGACGCCGACGAGTACGGGCGGCTCGCGCTGCGGGTCGCTCGCGCGCTGCACAAGGTCGATCCCCGCCTCGAGCTCGCGGTCTGCGGCTCGTCCTGGATCGGCAGCCCGACCTATCTGGAGTGGGACCGGGTCGTCCTGGAGCACACCTGGGACGAGGTGGGCCATCTCTCGTATCACGCGTACTTCCAGCCGCGTGACGGGGACCTTACGGGCTTCCTCGCCGCGGGTGCGGACCTCGACGACCAGCTTGCCGGCGTCTACGCGACGATCGACCATGTGCGCCACCGCCGCCGGTCCCGGCGAACGATCCCGGTGTCGCTCGACGAGTGGAACGTCTGGTACCAGGGCAGGCCGCCCACCGAGGCCGAGCGAGACGACGCCGCCCGGCTCGCGAACCGCGAGTGGCCCACGGCCGCGCGCCAGCTCGAGGACGTGTACACCGTCGTGGACGCGGTGGTCGTCGGCAGCCTCCTCATCACGCTCCTGCGGCACGCGGACCGGCTGACCAGCGCCAACCTGGCACAGCTCGTGAACGTGATCGCGCCGATCATGACCGAGCCCGGCGGGCCGGCGTGGAGGCAGACGATCTTTCACCCGTTCGCCGCGACCGCGCGACTCGCGCGGGGTCAGGTGCTCACCACGAGAGTCACCTCGGGGACCTACTCGCACGAGCGCCTGGGCGAGGTGGCGACCGTGGACGCCGTCGCCACAACGGACGAGACCGGTACCACGGTCTTCGCCGTCAACCGAGATCTCAGCTCCGCCGTGACCGTCACCGTCGACCTCCGCTCCGCCGGCGCGTCGACGCTCGAGCAGGCGCTGTACCTGCACGACGGCGACCTCGCAGCAGCCAACACGCGCGAGGCTCCCGACCGCGTCACGCTACGACCGCTCGCGGACGCAAGCCTGCACGACGGTCTTCTCACGATGACGCTGCCGCCGGTCTCGTGGGCTGCGGCGACGTGTCGCCCGCCGGCGATGTAGAGGCTGCAGCCTCTCAGGGCTGGTTCGCCGCCGTCGTCCTCTTGCGGCGCCGTGGCTGTGCTGACCGCGGCGGGGTCTGACGCATGTGGTCTCGGGCACGGGCGAGGACGTCGGCGAGTGTCTCGATGTCGGCGCGGGACAGCGCGGCGAACAGCAGGTCGTCGAGGACGGCGACGTGACCGGGGAAGACCTCCGCGAGCACGGCGCGTCCCCCGTCGGTGATGGTGACGGTGACGCCGCGCTCGTCATCGGAGGACTGCGACCTGGTCACGAGGCCCCGCTTCTCCAGCGTCTGGGCCTGGTAGGTCAGTCCGCTGCGGCTGTAGACGACGCCGTCGGCCAGATCGGTCATCCGCCGGCTGCCGGTCGGGGAGTCGCCGAGGGTGGCCAGGAGCTGGAACTGCACGTAGCTGAGGTCCCCGGCCTCCCGCAGCTGCTGCTCGACAGCGTGCTTGAGCAGGCTGCTCGCCTCGATGAGGGCGAAGTAGGCGCCCAGCTGCGTTGCATCCAGAGGCGATGGCGTCGAGGTCACGTCTCCAGCCTAGCCAGGCCCGCCGATGCTTCCAACTCGAAGCACTTGCTCCCAATTCGAAGCAGTGCTAGCGTGCTCCGCAGTTGCTTCGAATCCGAAGCACTTGCTGAAGGGAGCGACATCATGAAGGCAGTTCGGTTCCACGAGACGGGCGGCGCCGGGGTTCTGCGTTACGAGGACGCCGACCTGCCGGTCCCCGGCGCCGGCGAGGTGCGCGTCCGGGTTGCCGGGTCGGCGTTCAACCCGGCCGACGGCGGCATCCGTGGCGGCTTCCTGCCGTTCCCGGTGACGCTGCCGCACGTCCCGGGCTACGACGTCTCCGGCACGATCGACGCGCTCGGCGACGGGGTGGACGGCCTCACCGTGGGCCAGGACGTCGTCGGCTTCATCCCGATGATCGCCGACGGCTCGGCGGCGCAGTACGTCGTCGCCCCGGCTGCCGACCTGGTGGCGGCCCCGACGCGCATCCCGCTGGCCGACGCCGCCGGGCTGCCGTCGGTGGGGCTCACAGCCTCGCAGGCGCTGTTCGAGGCCGGCGGGCTCCAGGCCGGTCAGCGGGTGCTGATCAATGGTGCGGGCGGCCCGGTGGGCGGGTACGCCGTGCAGCTCGCCAGGCGTGCCGGCGCGTACGTCATCGCCACCGCGAGCCCGCGCAGCGAGCAGGTCGTCAAGGCGGCCGGTGCGGACGAGGTCATCGACCACACGACCACCTCGGTGCTCGACGCGGTGACCGAGCCCGTCGACGTGCTGCTCAACCTGGCCCCGATCACCCCCGACGGATTCGCCGCCCTGGTGCCCCGGGTCCGCGACGGCGGCGTCGTCGTCTCCACGACACCGACCGTGACCACGCCCGGCGACGAGGGCCGCGGCGTGCGCGCGGTCACGATCTTCCTCCACCCCGAGGCCGACGTGCTCTCGCGCCTGGTCGCACTCGTCGACAGCGGCGACCTGCACGTGGAGATCGCCCGGCGCGTGCCGTTGAGCGAGCTGCCCACTATCCACCAGCAGGCCGACGCGGGACAGGTCCACGGCAAGGTCGTGGTCGTCCCGCCCGCCGTCTGACCGCCCGGCCTCGCCACGGCCGCGGGCCCGTCCGTCCCGCCGAGGATGGGCGGGCTCGCGGCGTGCCGCACCGTAGGGACCTCAATCAGGTTGAAACAGGCTCAGTCCTGGGCGTTACTGTGGGCGACCAGATGCGTCCTGCGTGTGGCAACCAGCTCCCGGAGCAGCGGGCAGAGATCTTGGGAACGGTCATGGCTGTGAATCGGCGTACCTCTCGCGACATCCGCAGCGAGTCGCGGCTCACCGTCATGCGCGCACTGCTGGCCGCGGGCGAGTCGACGCGCAACAGGCTGGCAGAGGACACGGGTCTGAGCATCGGGACGGTCTCGACCGTCGTGAGCGACCTTCTCAAGCACGGCATCATCACGGAGACGGGCCAGGTGGGCGGGTCTATCGGGCGGCCGACGACCGGTCTGCGACCCAATGCCGACCGGGGCCGCGTCGTCGGCGTCTACGTTGACGTGGAAGAGGCCTACCTCGCGGCGAAGGTGTACGACGCGGAGCTCGGCGAGCTGGCGTTGGCCGAGGCGACCATCGACGAGGGCCTCGATGACGCCGATACGGTCATCCACGGGATCGAACGCGTGCTGGGCGCCGCCCTGGAGCGCGCCCGGGCGAACCGGGACGACGTGCTCGGTGTCGGGATCCTCCTGCCCGGCGGGACGCGACGCCCGGTCAAGGTGCCCGTGGCGGCACCCAACGCCATCTGGCTCCACCTCGATCGCCTGCGCGACCGCCTCGGACTGCCGGTCGTGGTCGAGAACCCGCTCAAGGCGAAGGCGACGGCCGAGCTGTGGCTGGGCGCGGGACGGCGGCGCACGAACATCGTTACCGTCACCCTCGGCATCGGTGTAGGCGCGGGCATCGTGCAGGACGGCGTGCTCACCCGCGGGTCCTCCGACTCCGCCGGCGAATGGGGCCACACCCTCTTCACCTTCGACGGGCGCCTGTGCCGATGCGGGCGGAGAGGCTGCGTCGAGGCCTACCTCGGCGCCGACGGCATCCGGCAGACGCTCGCCGAGATCGCTCCCGGGCACCCCCTCGCCGCCGAGCCCGGGCGCCGCCGGTTCTTGGAGGCCCTCGCGGAATCGCCTGGCCGGGAGGCGGCCGACACGGTCGAACGCACCGCGCACTACCTCGGCGCCGCGCTCACCGACCTGGTCGCGCTCGTCAACCCTGAGGTGATCACCCTGTCCGGCTGGACGGCGCGGTTCCTGGGCGAGCGCATGCTGCCGATCGTCCGGCGCAGGGTCGCCGAGGAGTCGCCCGGGGACGCCGCGGCGGACCTCGCGATCGAGATCTCGTCTCTCAGCGACCCCGGGATGACCGGCATCGCCGCCGTCGCTCTCGAACGGTTCATGAGAGACGTCGGCCTGGTCACGACCAGGATGCTGCCCGCGATCTGAGAGCTCGGGACAGACTCTCTCGGAGGGGTCCGGCGTGCTCGTACACTGTGCGCCACTGCCCGGATCGAAGGGCGGGATGGTCCACGGGCTGCGGATCGTGATACCGACAGGAGTGCGATGCCCGTTCATCCGGTGGAGTTCCGGGTCCTGGGCCCGTTCGAGCTGCAGATCTCGGACGAGCCGGTGCGACCGCTGGCCGCCAAGCCGCAGACGCTGCTGGCGCTCCTGCTGCTCAAGGCGAACTCATCGGTCGAGTCCGACTGGCTGATCGACCAGCTGTGGGCGGGCGAGCCCCCGGCGCAGGCCGCAACGACGCTGCGCTCCTACGCGTACCAGCTTCGTCGGCGACTGGATCGAGGCGACGTAGCCATCCGCGGCCGCAAGGGCGGCTACACGCTCGAGGTCCCCGACGGCGTGGTCGACGCGGACCGCTTCGAGGACCTGGCGTCCCGCGGCCGGCGGGCGCTGCAGGACGGCGACCTCGCAGCAGCCGCCGGCGCATACCGCGAAGGGCTGGCCCCGTGGCGTGGCGCGGCGTTTGCCGGCCTCGAGGTCGCGGCGATCCGAAGCCGCGCGCGAGCACTGGACGAGCTGCGGTTCGCGGTCCTCGAGGAGTGCATCGGCGCGGAGCTGGAGTCCGGGACCGGGTCGGGTGCGATCGCCGAGCTGGAGTCCCTCGTCACCGAGCACCCGCTCCGAGAGGGGCCGTGGCGCCTGCTCATGCTCAGTCTCTACCGCGCCGGACGCCAGGGCGAGGCGCTCGAGACGTATCGGCGCCTGCACCGGATCCTGGACGAGGAGCTGGGGGTAAGGCCCTCGGCGCCGGTCGAGGAGCTGCACCGCCTGATCCTTGCCGGGGACCCGGTGCCGGCGCGCGTGCCTCCGCAGGGGAGCGCCACCCCGGCCGCCAGGCGCGGACCGGCGCCGTTGACTCCTCGGCAGCTGCCTGCTGTCGCCCCGTACTTCACCGGCCGGACGGCGCAGGTCGCCGAGCTGGACCGGCTGCCGCCCGCCGCCGGTGCCCCCGAGCACCAGGCCACGACGGTCGCCGTGATCACCGGGACCGCCGGAGTCGGCAAGACCGCACTGGCCGTGACGTGGGCGCACCGGGTCGCCGATCGGTTTCCTGACGGCCAGCTCTACGCCAACCTCCGCGGCTTCGACCCCGCCGGACGCCCGACCGCGCCGACCGACGTCCTCCGCGACTTCCTTGACGCCCTCGGAACCCCGCCGGCGTCGGTGCCACCCGGGTTGGACGCCCGAGCCGCCCTCTACCGCAGCCTCCTGGTGGGCAAGCGCGTCCTGGTGGTGCTGGACAACGCCTACGGACTCGACCAGATCCGCCCGCTATTGCCCGGTGCTGCCGGGTGCCGGGTCCTGGTCACCAGCCGGAACCGGCTCACGGGCCTCGTCGCCCATGGCGCGCAGCCGATGCACCTCCAGGAGCTGGACACGGCGGAGTCGCGTGCGCTGCTCGAAGCCAGGATCCCCAAGCTCCGGACGGCCGCCGAACCCGACGCCACCCGCCGGATCATCGACGCCTGCGCGGGTCTGCCCCTTGCCCTCGCGATCGCCGCGGCCCGCGCCGCGGACGAGCCCCGGTTCCCCTTGGCAGCCCTGGCCGCCGGACTCGGCGACGCGAGCGGCCGCCTCGACGCGCTTGCCGACCCGGACCAGAGCACGGACATCCGTGCCGTGTTCTCCTGGTCATACCGGGCACTCACCACTGACGCCGCCCGCCTGTTCCGGCTGCTCGGCCTCCACCCCGGTCCGGACTGGCCGACGGCGGCCGCCGCCAGCATCGCCGGAGCGTCACCGCGGGACACCGCCAAGCTGCTCACCGAGCTCAGCCGCGCCAACCTGCTCGTCGAGCCGGCGCCCGGCAGGTACGCGTTCCACGACCTGCTGCGCACCTATGCGGGAGAGCTCGCCGAGAACGAGGACCCGCACGAAGATCGAGCGGAGGCGGTCCGCAGGCTGCTGGACTTCTACCTGCACTCGGCCTACGCGGCCCAAAGGTCGATAGCCCCTACGCGCGATCCCCTCAGCCTCGCCCCGGCGGCATCGGGTGTTTCGCCCGTTCGGGTGCACGACGCCCTCTCGGCCCGAGCCTGGTTCACCTCCGAGGGGTCCACTCTGGTCGCGACCGTCGAGTACGCGGCAGGGTGGGGTTTCGACGTGCACTGCTGGCAGCTGGCCTGGACGCTTCGCGATTACTTTGATCGAGGGCGCCGTCAGGAACTGGTGAACGTCCTGCGGACGGGACTGAAGGCCACCCAGCGGCTCGGAGACGTCCCGTCCCAGGCCCGCCTGAGCTGTATTCTCGCGCAGGCGAACACGCATCTCGGGCGTGTCGATGAGGCGCTTTCCTTCGTGGATGAGGCGTTGGCCCTGTATCTGGCGCTGGACGATCCTGCGGGGGAAGCGGAAGCCCGGCATACGCAAGGCCGCCTCTGGGTGCGACGAGGACGAACCGTCGAAGCGATCGAGTGCGGCCGACGCGCACTGGACCTGTACCGGTCGGTCGGCCACCGAGACGGTGAGGCCCATGTGCTCAACTCGATCGGTTGGTGGCACTTCCTGGAGGGCGACCACCAGCAGGCGTTGCGTTACTGCGAGCAGGCGATGACTCTGATGACCCTGACGGGGGCCAGGCTCGGCCAGGCGGCTACCGCGGACAGTCTCGGCCACGCCTACCATCATCTCGGGCACCACGCCAAGGCCATCGACCACTTCCAGCATGCCATCGGCATCTTCCAGAGCTTGGGCGAGCGACACAGCGAAGCCGTGACCTGCGCGAAGCTCGGCGACACGCACCACACCACCGGCGACCTGGACGCCGCCCGCAGCAGCTGGCAGCAGGCGCTCGACATCTACGTGGCGCTCAACGACGCCGACGCGGCACAGCTGCGGGCCAAGCTCGACGGCTTGCCGTCCGACGATCGCCGACCACCGGCCTGAGGGCCGCCCGCTCTCGCGGGCGGCCTCCGAGCGTGCCGGTCGTTACTTGACGCGGGCGTATTCGAAGCCGCGGCCGCCGGGTTCGCCGACGTCGATCGTGTCGGGCTCGGAGTCGTACCCGACGAACCACTCGGTGAGGGCCTGGTTGTCGAGCGACTCGAGCTGCAAGTCGCCCCCGGGGACCTCGCCGGCGGTGAGCGCACCGATCCAGTCGCCGTCGACGGAGCTGTAGGAGACGTCACCGTCGCCGTCGATGCACAGCAGCGAACCTTGGCCCTCAGAGTCGCCGAGGAAGGATTCGCCGACGGCGGTCCACTCGCCGACGAGCGACCCCAGCCTCGAATCGGGCGCGGCCCCATCGGTCTCGAGATCGCAGGGGCTGAACGTGGTCCCGTCGCCGTCCGAGTCGTCGCCGTCCGAGTCGTCGCCTTCCTCGGTGTCGCCTTCCTCGGTGTCGCCTTCCTCGGTGTCGGCTGCCTCTTCCGTGTCCTGCTCGGCCGCGGGGGACTCGGCGGCCGACGACTCGCTGATCGATGACGGCTCAGCGGACTCGGGGGTCTCGCCGGTGCTGCCGCAGGCGGCGAGCCCGAAGGCGATGCCGCAAGCGCCGAGGGCCACGACCGACCGCCGGAGGTGGTCGGTCCACACAGATTGCCTCATTGTTGACTGTCCTCAAGAAAATGGTTGGGGCGGGCACCCGTTTGCCGGGTGTGCCGCGACAGGGCAGCGGGATCGGTGCCGTCGAGCCGGCACCGATCCCGCCAGGTGCAGCCGGATCGTGCCACCGCGCTGTGGAGAAAAAGTGGTGCGACAGTGGTTCGGGTCAATGCGGTTCCGCAGATCGTGAGCCGATGGGTTCCAACACCCGAGTTCTCACCACTAAGATCAACAGCGTGCCGCAGATGAGGATTCGGGATGCCGCCGCCTACCTGGGGGTGAGCGACGACACCGTGCGCCGCTGGATCAGCCGGGGGTTGCTCACCGAGAGCAGCGACGAGTCGGGTCGCAAGGTCGTCGACGGGTACGAGGTCGCTCAGGTCGCCCGTCAGCAGGCGACCCTGCCGGGGCCGCCCAAGGGCATGGCGAGCTCGGCGCGCAACCGGTTCGTCGGGCTGGTCACCGACATCCAGGTCGACGCCGTGATGGCCCAGGTCGAGCTGCAGTGCGGGCCGTTCCGGGTCGTGTCCCTCATGAGCAGCGAAGCGGTGCGCGACCTGGGCCTGGAGCTCGGCTCGGTCGCGGTGGCCGTCATCAAGTCCACGACGGTGATCGTGGAGACAACCAAGGGAGAATCATGAGGCGAAGGGTCTCGATCACGACGGCGGCGGTGGTCCTGGCCGCGGTCGCCGGATGCGGATCCGACGGCGCGGACGGCGCGGAGGGCACCGGCGTCGAGGACACCACCCTGACCGTGTACGCCGCGTCGTCGCTGACCGCGACGTTCGAGCAGATCGGGGAGGAGTTCGAGGCGAGCCACGACGGGGTCGAGGTCGAGCTCAACTTCGCGGGCTCGTCGGACCTGGTCGCGCAGCTCCAGGAGGGCGCGCCCGCCGACGTCTTCGCCTCCGCTGACGAGGCCAACATGGAGAAGCTGACCGCCGAAGGGCTCGAAGGCGCTGACCCGGTGACCTTCGCCTCGAACACGCTGGAGATCGCGGTGCCCCCGGGCAACCCGGCGGGCGTGCAGGGGTTGGACGACCTGGCCGGCGACGACGTCAACCTGGTGATCTGTGCTCCGGAGGTGCCGTGCGGTGCCGCCACGCAGAAGGTCGCCGAGTCCGCGGGTGTGGAGCTGTCGCCGGTGAGCGAGGAACAGTCGGTCACCGACGTGCTGGCCAAGGTCACCACGGGCGAGGCCGACGCCGGCCTGGTGTACGTGACCGACGTGATCGCCGCCGGTGAGGACGTCGAGGGAGTCGAGTTCCCCGAGTCGTCGTCGGCCGTGAACGTCTATCCCGTCGCGACGCTCGCGGACAGCGAGAACGCGGACCTGGCTCAGGAGTTCGTCGACCTGGTCCTGGCCGAGGGCGGGCAGTCGATCCTGCAGGACGCCGGATTCGCGCAGGCACCCTGACATGACAGGTCAGCCCGTCCGGGTCGGTGTCCCGACCTGGATCTTCTTCCCCGCCGTGGCGGGAGCAGCCTTCGTGCTGCTGCCGCTCGTGGCGATCGTGCTGCGGACGCCCTGGAGCCGCTTCTTCGACCTGCTCGGCTCGCAGGCCTCGCAGGAAGCGCTGCTGCTGAGCCTGCGCACCTCGGGCACCAGCACGCTGCTGTGTATCGCGTTCGGTGTCCCGATGGCCCTGGTCCTGGCCCGGACGAGCTTCAGAGGCCAGGGAATCCTGCGGTCGCTGGTGCTCCTTCCGCTGGTGCTGCCTCCCGTCGTCGGCGGTATCGCCCTGCTGTACACGTTCGGGCGGCGCGGGCTGCTCGGCGAGACCTTCGAGGTGCTCGGGATCCAGGTCGCGTTCTCGACGACGGCGGTAGTGCTCGCCCAGACCTTCGTCGCCATGCCGTTCCTCGTGGTCAGTCTTGAGGGCGCGCTGCGCACCGCCGGCCAGAAGTACGAGGTCGTCGCCGCCACCCTGGGCGCGGGACCCACCACGGTCTTCCGGCGCGTGACCCTGCCGCTCGTGCTGCCCGGCCTGGCTTCGGGAGCCGTGCTCGCCTTCGCCCGGTCGCTGGGCGAGTTCGGCGCCACCATCACCTTCGCGGGCAGCCTGCAGGGCGTGACCCGCACGCTCCCGCTGGAGATCTACCTGCTCCGGGAGACCGATGCCCAGGCGGCTGTGGCGCTCTCGCTCGTGCTGGTGGTGGTGGCCGTCCTGGTGATCGGGTTCGCCCGCCAAGGCAAGGCCAGCCTGTGACGTTCGAGTACGAGGCCACCGTCGCCGACCGGGGAGTCGACCTCGCCTTCGACATCGCCCCGGGGGAGACCGTCGCGCTGCTGGGACCGAACGGCGCGGGAAAGTCCACGGTCCTCGCGGTCACGGCGGGCCTGCTGCGGCCCGACGTCGGCCGGGTCACCCTGGACGGGCGACCCCTGACGGTCCGCGGCCACCGCGAGCGCGACCTGCACGTGCCACCGCACGACCGGCAGGTCTCCCTGCTGGCCCAGGAGCCGCTGCTCTTCCCGCACCTGAGTGTGCTCGACAACGTCGCGTTCGGCCCCCGCAGCCGCGGCGACAGCCGGTCCGGTTCGCGAGCCGCGGCCGACCAGTGGCTGCGTGAGGTAGGGATTGAGGAGCTCGCCGATCGCCGCCCCGCCCAGCTCTCCGGGGGGCAGGCTCAGCGGGCCGCCGTCGCCCGGGCCCTGGCCGCCGACCCGAAGCTGCTGCTCCTGGACGAACCCATGGCCGCGCTCGACGTCGCCGTGACACCTGCCCTGCGGCAGACCCTGCGGCGAGTGCTGGCCGAACGCACCGTCGTGCTCGTCACGCACGACGCCCTCGACGCCCTGCTGCTCGCCGACAGGGTGATCGTGATCGACGGCGGAGAGATCGTCGACCAGGGCGACAGCTCGGAAGTGTTGGCCAGGCCTCGCAGCCGGTTCACCGCCCAGATCGCCGGCCTGAACATGATTCCCGGCACCTGGCGCGACCACGCCGTGCTCACTGCAGCCGGCATGCGGGTCGAGGGACACCCCGGCGATCCCCAGCCTCACGAAGGCGACCCGGTCGTCGCCGTCTTCCCGCCCAGCGCCGTGTCCGTCTTCCTCGACGCACCCGGTGGCAGCCCACGCAACGCGCTGGAGGTGACGATCACCCACCTCGAACCGCACGGCGGCCAGATCAGAGTGCGGACAGCAGAGCTCAGCGCTGAAATCACGGCACAAGCCGCCGCGGAGCTGGACCTCGCACCGGGATCGCGAGCCTTCTTCGTGATCAAGGCGACCGAGATCGCGGTGTACGGCACCTGAGCCGGTCGTGGTGGGCTTGGTGTCGCCGGTGGCTCACGCCGCTTCGATCGCGGTGATGAGTCCCGTCGCGGCGAGGGTGAGCAGGGTGGTCCACAGCACGATCGCGATCACCTGCCAGAGAATGACCCAGTGCTTGCTGACTCCCGAGGCGACGAGGGTTGCGGCGGTGAGGTGAGTCGGCAGTGCCAGGGGACCGAGGAGGCTTGCTCCGGGGACGCCGAAACGCACCAGCCAGCGGCGCAGCCGCTTGCGGCCCTTGGCCTGTCGCCCGGAAGGCTCGCCCGCCTCCTCCGCCTCGCCGGTCCGCTCCTCCGTTGCGAGGGTCGTGCCGCCAGCCGTCACGGTGGACGCTGTGGCAGTCGCCGTGGCGGCGGTGCGGCGGCTCCGGCGGGCCAGGGTGGCGGTCCGGGCCCGCGAGCTGAGCGCCACGACGAGCACGACGCAGATAATGTTGCCTGCCGCGCCCGACACGGCGGCGACCAGCGGGTGGATGCCCGCGAGGATGCCCAGCGCCGCCGATCCCTCACCTTCGATGTACGGGATCGCACCGGCGAGTGCGACGACGAACGGCTGCACGAGTTCCGGAACTTGCGCGACGAGATCCTGGAGCCCCTCGTAGGGGTTGAAGCCTGACATCGGAGCCTCTTTCGACGTGGCGCCTGCGCGCCGGGTTTCACTGGTGCACGTCAGTAGAAACCGTGCCGTCGGGGCAGGGTCAACGAGGAAGGGAAGGATCCAGCATGGCCTGGAGCACACGGGAGCTCGCCGAGCTGGCGGGCACGACGGTCAAGACCATCCGGCACTATCACCAGGTCGGGCTGCTCGAAGAGCCCGAGCGCAAGTCCAACGGGTACAAGCAGTACCAGGTGCGGCACCTCGTCAGCCTCCTGCGGATCCGGCGGCTCGTCGAGCTGGGCGTTCCGCTGTCGGACGTCGGGGAGGTCCGGGCCGGCGGCGGCAGCACGCCGGCCGCTCTGCGGGAGCTCGACGCGGAGCTCGCGGCGAGCATCGAGCGCCAGCAGAAGGCCCGGTCCGACATCGCGGCGATCCTGCGCGACAGCGCCCCGGCTGACAGCCCGGTGGGCTTCGAGTCTGTCGCGTCGCGCATGTCCGAGGCCGACCGCTCGCTCATCCACATCTACACCCAGCTCTATGACGAGGATGCGATGTCAGACCTGCGGCAGATGGTGGAGGTGGAGCTCGATGAGGTCAGCGCGGAGTTCGATGCGCTACCCGCGAATGCGGACGAGGCGACGCGTCAGCGCCTCGCGGATCAGCTCGCGCCGAAGATCGCGAGCAACCTGGCCGACTACCCGTGGCTGAGCAGCCCGGCGGGGCGCATGTCCAAGAGCGAGCAGGTCGCCCAGCAGACGTTCGTCGAGGCAGTCGTCGAGCTGTACAACCCGGCCCAGCTCGATGTGCTTCAGCGCGCCAGCCTCGCGGCGGTCAAGCAGGCGGACGCCGCGACCGACCAGCGGCTCTCCGACGAGAGCGACCGCGAGGTCTGACCCGCCTTCGCGGCGAGCCCGGCAGCGACGGCGTCGGGCCTCAGCCACTGTGGCGCGCCAGCAACCGCGCATCGGCGTACGAGTGCTCAAGCAGCGTGCGCAGCGCGCCGCGATCCACCCCCGTCAACCGCGTGAGGTAGAGGCAGACCTTGCTCGCACGGTGCTTGCCGAGCCTGGCCATGAGACCGGGCCAGCGCTCCGAGAAGTCCTCGACGAGGTAGATCGTGTGCTTCGTGGGGCCCGGTGCGAAGGCGAGCAGGGGAGAGCGGCCCTCGCGCCCGCTCTCGTAGCGGTACTCGAACTCTCCGAAGCCGATGATTCGGCCCGCCCATACGACCGGCTGCTCGCCGCTGATCTCGCGGTGGATCGCGAGCAGCTCATCGGCCTCCGCGCGCCGTGGGCCGGTGGCGCGGTCGAGCACCTCCTCGACCGGCAGGTCGGACGGTGACATCACGGGCTCCTTCGCCGTCATCAGGAGTCACTTTCGCCGGGTCCCGTGCCCTCGGCCGTCAGCGCGGTGAGCGCCGCGCGGGTCTTCGTCTCCTGAGGGGCGCCCAGGTCGACCCCGTTACCCGCAAGGTAGACCTTCGTCTCCGCGGCGATCTGGAACGCCGCGTCGGGCGCTCCCTTCGTGGACAGCTCGAGGATCCGGGAGCCGTCGGGAAGCAGCCACAGCTCGGCGACCATGCGCCGGCTCTCCCCCTTCGGCTGGAACTTGCACTTGAGCAGGTTGACCGGGCCGAGGACGACGAGCTGGTCGAGACCGACGTCGTCGGGCATGCGCTCGCGCAGCAGCGTACGCAGGTCGTCGTCGAGCAGGTCGCGGATGTCGCGGGTGCCCGTCATCAGCTTCCGCACCTGGCGGTCGGGAGCCTCGACGGTGAGCGAGCACGAGCACACGTAGCCGGCGGGCGACGCGTCCAGCTCGACCTTGAACCCCCTGTGGCTCCGGAGCTTCTTGGGGACGTCGGACGGCATCGCCGGCCGCAGCTTGACCGTCAGGTCGCCGGGTTTGCGCTGGGTCCGCCGAGCGCGCAGCACCACCCCGGCCGACGAGAGCCGCAGGTTGGGGGTGTCGACGAACGCGGTCTGGCGGATGACCGCGTCCAGCGGGTCGATACCCAGGACCTGCACGACGGAGCGCTGACGATCGTCCGGGACGGTGAGCTTGAGCTCGACGCTGTCCACCTCGGGCAGGATCGACAGCACGTCGGCGAGCTGCTCGGCGTTGTAGGTCGGGATGACGGACATGGTGGGCCTCCGGGAGTCGTACTTCGATCGTGGACCCGATCCTGGCGGAGGACCACCCAGGCCGGGGTGAGGTCCACCGAGGCCTGGGCGACGTCACCTCACGCGACGGCGGTTCCCTCGAGCTCGACCAGCTGGCCGGGGATCGCCAGCCGGGTCACCCCGAGCATCGTCGTGGTCGGTGCCACCCGGGCGGCGCCCAGACGCGACGCCAGCACCCCGTAGTGCTGGAAGAGCAGGTCGACGTCGGTGGTGTAGACGTTGAGCCGGACGAGGTTCGCCAGCGACATGCCGGCCTCGCCGAGCACCGCCTCCAGGTTGTCGAGGCTCAGCGCCACCTGCGCCGCCATGTCGCCGTCGTGCTGGGGCTTGCCGTCGCCGCTCATCGCGGTCTGCCCCGAGCAGTACAGGGTCCGGGTCTGACCCGAGACGATCTCGCCCTGGTTGAATCCCATCTCCACCGACCACGTCACCGGGTTGACTGCCGTTCGTTCCATCGCCACTTCAGCTCCATTCGATTCATGGGGTACGCACGTCCGTCGGCTCGGTAGCCGCCGTCTTCGACGTCGTGCGAACGAGCCTTCCAACGAATCACGACACCCTGTGTCAGGTATTCCGATACGATTTTTCGTGTGCGCGCCGACCGGTTGGTCTCGCTGGTGCTGCTGCTGCGCCAGCGCGGTCGGCTGTCCGCGGCCACGCTGGCCCGCGAGCTGGAGGTATCCACCCGCACCGTGCTGCGCGACATCGAGGCGCTGTCCGCGGCCGGCGTCCCGGTCTATGCCGAACGCGGCCGCCACGGCGGGTTCGGGTTGCTGCCCGGGTTCCGGACCGAGCTCACCGGGCTGAACCACGACGAGGCCCTTGCCCTGCTGACCGCTGGATCGGGGCGCGGCGAGCAGGTGTTCGGCCTCGGCTCGGCGCTCGCCTCGGCCATGCGCAAGGTGGTCGACGCCATGCCTGAGAGCCACCAGGCCACCGCGAGCGACGTGGCCCAGCGATTTCTGGTCGACCCGGAGACCGACCTGCTCGCACGCCGGCCGGTCACGGACGAGGTGCCCGACGCCACGATGATCGAGGTCCGACGCGCGGTGCTCGCCGGACACAAGCTGCGCATCCACTACGCGGCCGCGGGCCAGGCCCCGAAGTGGCGCACGGTGGACCCGATCGGCCTGGTCACCGTGCGGGACAAGGGCTACCTGCTGGCCACGGCGTCCGGCGCGGACCGCACCTACCGGCTGTCCCGGATCCTGGCCGCCGAGGAGCTCGCCGAGCCGGCGGAGCGACCGGACCGGGTCGATCTGGACCAGGTCTGGCAGGAACGCAGCACCCGGTTTCGGACCGGCGGCGACCAGGTCACCGTGCTCGTCCGGGTGGACCCGGCGCGACGGGAGGAGCTGGTGGGCACCGCGCTGGCCGTACTCGCCGAAGAGGCCGAGGAGGACGGCAGCCTGCGGCTGGAAGTGACCTTCCAGGACTCACGACACGCCGAATGGGCGCTGTGGCAGCTCAGCACCGACGCGGAAGCACTGGCCCCGCAGTCGTTGCGCACGTCCCTGCGCAACCGTGCCGCCGCGATCGCTGCCCGCTACGAAGACCCGTCCTGAGCCGCGGTGCCCGCTGCGGCACGGCGCTTCCAGGAGACCTCGCGGATGTCGATGAACGCGCGGATGCATGCGGCGCAGCCGTCCAGGTGCACCTCGAGGTGGTTCTCGCGGTCAGGGGGAAGGCGCCTGTTGAGGTAGTCGTGCATGGCGGCGCGGGTGGAGCGGCACTCAGGCGCGTCGACCTCGCAGACGTCAGTTATCCGCACGTCACTTGTGATCGTCACGAACCTGCCCCCTGTGCAAGCACTGTCCGGTTTTGACCGGCTGGGCCCCAGTTTCACCGTGAATGACGATTCATCGAAATTTAGGTGTGATAAGCCCTTTGCTTGGCCTGGGGCAGGCCGAGGGACAGCCCTACCGCCGACCAGGGCACGCACCCCGTCCCGGCTGCCGGGCCTCGCCTAGCGCTGCGCGTGCACCACGAGGACGGGGCACGGCGCGGCCCGGAGCACGGCGTCCGGCGCGCTGCGCAGCAGGTGGCCCATGACGGGTGGGTGGCGGTGTCCGCCGACGATCACGAGGTCGTCCGGGGCGAGGTCGTACAGCAGCGCGGAGATCCTGTCCCCGCGTCGGATCACCACCGAGCAGGTGACCCGCGGGTACTTCTCCGACCATCTGGCCACCCGGTCGGCCAGGTCCGCCATTGCCGCCTCGTGCCAGGAAGCGGCCACGGGGTCCATCTCGGGCAGCGCGGAGGTGATCGGGTCGGAACCTGTCACGTGCAGGATCTCGAGAGTGCAGCCGCGCACGTCGGCCTCGGAGAAGGCCGCACCCAGGACGTCCGGTTCGTCGTTGCGTCCGACACCGACCCGGATCCGGCGCGGGTCCCCGGCCGACGCGCCCGCGGGCACCACGGCCACCGCTCCGGGAGTCGTCGCCGCCAGCGCCGCGGAGGTCGAGCCGAGCAGCAGGCGGTCGAACGCCCCGAGGCCGCGTCGCCCCACCACCACGAGCTCGTGGGCCTCTGCGCGCTGGATCAGCTCGTAGGCGGCGGCGCCGGGCACCACGACCACCTCGAGGTCGTGCCCGCCCGGGCGGCGCGAGCCGAGCAGGTTGCGCGCCGCCCGGGCGGCCTGGTTGGCCTGGTCTCGCATCTCACCGATCAGATCACCGATCCCCGGATCGGGCGTGATCGGCACGGCGTAGGTCGCCAGGACCGTCAGGCGAGCCTCGTGCAGGTCGGCGGCGCGGGCCGCCCAGTCCAGCGCGACCAGGCTCTCGTCCGACCCGTCGACCCCGACGATGATGCCCCGGTACCAGTTGATGCTCATGACTGCCTCCTCGGTCGACCTCCAGGACATCAGGCGGCCGGGCGGGTGCGGCAGAGCCGGGTTGCCCTGGATCCCGGGACCAAGGTCCCCGGTGTGGCCGCCCGCCGCGCGCGCTACCGTGGCCCTCGGGAGGTGCCGATGGACCTGACTGGCACGCCGCGCGACCGCACCGACCTGCTGCTCGACGCGGTCATCACGGTCAGCCGCGGCCTGGACCTGGAGACGGTGCTGCACCGCATCGTGGAGACCGCCGTCGAGCTCGTCGATGCCCGGTACGGCGCCCTCGGCGTGCTCGGAGCCGACGGACGGATCGCCCGGTTCCTCACGGTCGGCCTGACCGACGAGCAGATCGCCGCGATCGGTCCGTACCCCACGGGGCACGGCGTGCTGGGCGAGCTGATCCGCAATCCCGTGCCCCTGCGCCTCCACGACCTGGCCGCCCACCCCGCATCGGTCGGCTTCCCCGCGCACCACCCGCCGATGAATCGGTTCGTCGGGATGCCGCTGCGGGTGCGCGGCGCGCCGTTCGGCAACCTCTATCTGACGGACAAGCACGGCGGCGGCGACTTCACCGCCGAGGACCAGCGGGTGCTGGAGGCCCTCGCGGCAGCGGCGAGCGTCGCGGTGGAGAACGCCCGGCTGTACGACGTCGCACGGCTGCGCGAGCGCTGGGCGCGCGCGAACGACCGGATCTCCCGCCAGGTCCTGGCCGGCTCATCGCCGGACGACGTCCTGACCCTCATCGGCAGCCAGGCACGGGAGGTGGCCGACGCCGACCTCACGGCCATCTCCGTGCCGGACCCGCTCACCGGGCGCCTGATGCTGCAGACCGCGTCCGGCCTGGGCACCGAGGCGCAGGTGGGGTCGGTCCTGTCCGCCGACGGGACGTTCGCCGCGCTCACCTTCCGTACCGGCGTGCCGATGGTCACCGACGACGCCGCCACCGACGAGCGCGCCGGATTCGCGCTCGATCTGCCGGTGACGCTCGGGCCGCTGGCCGTCTGGCCCCTCGGCGAGCCGGGCAGCGCCCGTGGTGTCCTGGCCGCGGCGCGCGTCCGTGGCCAGGAACCGTTCTCGTCGGTAGTGGTGGAGGCGCTGAGCGCGTTCGCCGCCCAGGGCGCCGTCGCCCTGGAGCTGGCGGAGGGCCGGGCCGACGCCGAGCGTGTGGTCCTGCTGCGCGACCGGGAGCGCATCGCACGGGACCTGCACGACCTTGCGATCCAGCGGCTGTACGCCACGGGCCTGTCGCTCCAGCGCGTGGCACGCACCGCACCACCGCAGGTCGCCGAGCAGCTCAACACGGCGGTCGACGAGCTGGACGAGACGATCTCCCTGGTGCGGACCACTATCTACCGGCTGCAGTCGGATGACGGGTCCGGCGGCGCGAGCGGCCGGCGGGTCGGCCTGCGCTCGCGGGTGATCACGGAGGTCGACGCGGTAGCCACAGCGCTCGGGTTCCCTGCCCGGCTGCGGTTCGCGGGCGCCGTCGACACCCTGGTGCCGCCCGACACGGCCGAGCACGTCGTCGCCGTACTGCGTGAGGCCCTGTCGAACGTCGCCCGGCACGCGTCGGCCTCCCGGGCGGAGGTCCGGCTCGCCGTGGCGGACGACCTGGTGCTCACCGTGAGCGACGACGGCACGGGCATCCCACCGGGCGCCCCGCACAGCGGCCTGCGCAACCTCGCCCGGCGCGCGGACGAGCTGGGCGGCAGCCTGGAGGTCGGGCCGGGGGACCGGGACGCCGACCGGGTCGGGACCCGCCTGGTGTGGCGGGTCCCGCTCCCCACCGACCTCCCCACGGACACGGTCCTGCCGGCCTGATCCCGGGCGCGTCCGGTGCGGCCCGCGCAAGCAGGCGTCAGGGGTGGGGTCGTTCCTCCCGCTCCAGTCGGGCGGAGAGGACGGCGGCCTGGGCTCGTCGTTCGAGCCCGAGCTTGGCGAAGATCTTCGAGACGTAGTTCTTGACCGTCTTCTCGGCGAGGAACAGCTCGGCGCCGATCTGCCGGTTGGTCAGGCCGTGCCCGATCAGGAGGAGGATCCGGTGCTCCTGGTCGGTGAGGTCGGCGAGCGGGTCGGGCTCGTGGTGGGCGTCGGCGCGGAGCCGTTCCATCACGCGCGCGGCGGCTCGGGGGTCGAGGACCGAGCCGCCCGACGCGACGGTCCGCACGGCCTCGACCAGGTCGGTGCCGCGTACCTGCTTGAGCACGTAGCCCGCGGCACCCGCGAGGATCGCGTCGTAGAGCGCCTCGTCGTCCGCGAACGAGGTGAGCATGAGGCAGGCGAGATCCGGCATGCGGGAGCGCAGCTCACGGCAGACGGTCACGCCGTCGCCGTCGGGCAGCCGGACGTCCAGCACCACGACGTCCGGTTTCGCCGCAGGCACGCGCGCCAGGGCCTCGCGGGCGGTGCCCGCCTCGCCCACCACGCGCACGCCGGGCTCCGACTCGAGCAGGTCGGCGACGCCGCGGCGCACGACCTCGTGGTCATCCACGAGGAACACGCGCACGTCCATGCGCTCTACCGTAGCTGTGGTGCCCGTCCTGGTCACCGCCGGGACGGGCACCACGGGGTGGGCTGTCATCGCAGCACGGGGAACCGCTTGACCAGCGGGAGCCGTGCCCACTGCTTGCCGAGACCGATCGTGTCACCGGCCAGGTAGGCGGCCAGCCCGACCAGCAGGACGGCGTCGAGCAGGTGGTAGTCCACGAAGGGGTTGTTCTCCAGCGGCAGTGATGCCATCCACATCAGCAGCATGAGCAGCGCGCCGGTCCCGGCGGCGAGGCGCATGCCGATGCCCAGGGCGAGGGCGACACCGATACCGAGCAGCCCCAGCATGAACAGCCAGTCGATGACCGGGTTGCCCGCCAGTGCGCCGAAGAATCCGGCGAAGGGTCCTTCGACGCCGCTGAGGAAGCCCTCGGTGGGGGCGCCGCCGTTGATCCAGGCGCGGTCGGTCGGCGTGGCCACGCCCCAGCCGAAGAGCTTGTCGCCGAACGCCCAGAGGAACTCGACGGCGAGGAGCAGCCGGACGCCCGCGAAGCTGTACCGGGCGACGGACTTGCTCGTGACAGTCGTGGCAGCCGAGGCGGCACGCTCACGCGCGACCGGTCCGTGTGCCGACGATGCGGAGTGGCTGATCGAGCTCATGATGTCCTCCTGGGAGATGCGCCGGAACCCTTCCGGTGCCTGTCTCCACGCTCCCGCGGACCGCCAGCCGCCGGCAGAGTCCCCGGCCCCGCATCCAAGGGACCTTGGTCCCGACCGTGTGACCTGCACGGACCGGGTCCAGCTGAGTCATCCCGCGGGGACCGCCACCGGCCTGGTCGTCAGGTACCTGCCGAGCAGGCCGTGGCGGGGAGCGAACAGGTAGACGAGGGTGAACGCCACACCCTGGACGACCACGACGAGCCCGCCGGAGGCGGCGTCCAGCCAGTAGCTGAGGTAGATCCCCACGACCGAGCAGATCGCCGACATGACCGGGGCGATCACGAGCATGCGCCCGAACCGGTCGGTGAGCAGGTAAGCGGTGGCGCCGGGGATGATCAGCATCGCCACGACCAGGATCACCCCGACGACCTGGAGCGCGACGACGGCGGTCAGGGCGAGGAGCCCGAGCAGCAGCGCCCCGAGGAACCGGGGCGAGAGCCCGATGGCGTGGGCGTGCATCGGGTCGAACGCGTACAGGGTCAGGTCGCGGCGCTTGACGACCAGGACCACGAACGCGACGGCGGCGAGGATGCCGATCTGGACGAGGTCGGCGGTGGAGACGCCGAGGATGTTGCCGAAGATGATGTGGTTCAGGTCGGTCTGGCTCGGCGTCACGGAGATGAGGACGAGGCCGAGGGCGAACAGGGTGGTGAACACGATCCCGATCGCGGCGTCCTCCTTGACGCGGCTCGTGCCGCGGATCGCGCCGATCAGGGCGACGGCGAGGAACCCGAACACCAGGGCGCCCAGCGCGAACGGTGCGCCGAGGACATAGGCGAGCACTACCCCGGGCAGGACGGCGTGGGAGACGGCGTCGCCCATCAGCGACCAGCCCACCAGGACGAGCCAGCACGAGAGCAGCGCGCAGACGACGGCGGCGATCACGGTCGTCACGATCGCGCGGACCATGAAGTCGTACTGCAGCGGCTCCAGCAGCAGGTCGAGCGGGCTCATACGGATCCTTCGTGGTCGAGCACGTCGACGCCGTCGAGGCCGAACGCGCGGGCGAGGTTCTCCGGCCGGAGCGCCTCGGAGACGTCACCGTGGAACAGGACCCGGTGCAGCAGCAGCACCGCCTCGTCGGCCAGGCGCGGCAGGGCGTGCAGGTCGTGGGTGGACACCAGGACCGTCCGGCCGTCGGCCGCCAGCTCCTTCAGCAGCCGGACGATAGTGGCCTCGGAGCGCTTGTCGACGCCGGCGAAGGGCTCGTCCAGCAGCAAGGTCCGGGCGTCCTGGGCGATGCCGCGCGCGACGAACGCGCGCTTGCGCTGCCCGCCGGACAGCTGCCCGATCTGCCGGTCGGCGTAGTCGGTGAGCTCGACCCGGTCCAGGGCGTCGGCGACGGCGGCGTGATCGGCCGGCCGGGCGCGCCGGGTGAGGCCCTGGCGTCCGTAGCGGCCCATCATGACGACGTCACGGACGGACACGGGGAAGGCCCAGTCGACGTCCTCGCTCTGCGGCACGTAGCCGACCCGGCCCTCCCGGCGTGCCACGACGGGGTCGGCGCCGTCGATCAGGACGCGTCCGCGGTCGGGGCGGACCATGCCCATTATCGACTTGAACAGGGTCGACTTGCCGGATCCGTTCATCCCGATCAGCCCGGTCACCCGCCCCGGCCCGACGCTCAGCGACACGCCGTCGAGGGCCAGGACCTCGCCGTAGCGGACCACTACGTCCGCCACCTGGATCGCGGCGGCCCGGGTCCCGGTGGCCTGGTTCGTCGCGTCCTGGTTCGCGGTCATGCGTTGCCCCCGGTGAGGGCGTCGATGATCGTCGCGCTGTCGTAGCGGATCAGGTCGAGATAGGTCGGCACCGGCCCGTCGGCCTCCGAGAGGGAGTCGACGTAGAGGGTGCCGCCGAAGGCCGCACCGGTCGCCTCGACCACCTGCTGCATCGGCTTGTCCGAGACCGTCGACTCGCAGAACACGGCCGGGACGTCGTTCTCGCGCACGAACTCGATGGCCGAGGCGATCTGCTGCGGGGTGGCCTGCTGCTCGGCGTTGACCGGCCAGATGTACCGCTCGGTCAGGCCGGCGTCGCGGGCGAGGTAGGAGAACGCGCCCTCGCAGGTCACCAGCGCCCGTTCGTTCTCCGGCAGGGCGGACAGCCCGGTGGCGAGCTCGTCCTGGACCTCCTGCAGCTCCGCCTGGTACGCCGCGCCGTTGGCCGCGTAGTCGTCGGCGTGCGCCGGGTCGAGGTCGCTGAACGCTTCGACCATGTTGTCGACGTAGAGAGCGACGTTCACGGGGCTCATCCACGCGTGCGGGTTCGGTTTGCCTGCGTAGGCGTCCTCGGTGATGTCCAGCACCTCGACGCCGTCGGACACGACCACGTGCGGCACGTCCACCGACTCCACGAACTGCCCGAACCACGACTCGAGGTTGAGCCCGTTGTCCAGGATCAGGTCCGCCTCGGACGCCCTCGCGATGTCGCGCGGCGTCGGCTCGTACCCGTGGATCTCCGCGCCGGCCTTCGTGATCGACTCCACCCGCAGGTGCTCGCCGGCCACGTTCTGCGCGACGTCCGAGAGCACCGTGAACGTCGTCAGCACCACCGGCCGGTCGTCCGCCGCGCGTTCCAGGGCCGACGCCGAGCAGCCGGACAGCGCTCCCGCGACCAGCGCGAGCGGGAGCGCGAGACGGAGGACGGCGGGGGTACGGCGGGCGCTGGGCATGTCGAGACTCTAAAAGTTCGGGCATCCGAAAACAAGTACTCGGCGGATCGAACTCGATGGCCTTCACACCCGGCCGTTCAGCCGGCGCAAATGTGCCGATATGTTCGTCGCCATGTCTGACGAGCGCGGGATCGACTGGTCCGGTGGAGGCGACAGCGGCCGACGCTCGACGCCGCGACCCGCCGACGAGACCGGGCTCGGGGCGCTGGTCAAGGACCCCCTTTTCCTGGCCGTGGTGCCCGTCGCGCCGTTCGTCCTGATCGCGTTCAACGTCTGGTCGATCACGCGCGGTGACTCGAACGCGATGCTTGCCGTCATCCAGCACGTCAACCCGCTGAGCCTCGTCCTGGCGACGTGGACCGACCTCATCGCGACGATCGCCGTGCTCGGCGTCGTGCTGCAGCGCCGCATCTGGTTCCGGCCGGGCAGGATCGATCCGCTCGTCGTCCTCGTCCTGGCCGGCATCCTGTGCCTCCCGGTGGCCTCCGTGGTGATCTTCGCGTTCTACGCCTGGGTCGCGTGGATGCGGCGGCTCGACTTCCCGCTCAGCAGCCGCCTGGACCGGCTCCCGCTCGACGAGCTGACCGTCAAGAGCCGGGCGGCCGGGACGAGCTTGTGGACGGGTGCTGCGCTGGCGGTCTTCGCGGCGCTGGCGTTCGTCGTCGGCCTGGTCTCCGCGGCGGTGAGCCGCGACCTGGTCCTGCTCTTCTACCAGGTCATCGGCGCGGTGACGGTCACGTTCTTCCTGCTCGCGCGCACGCGCGAGGCCCCGGGCTGGATCCGGCTCGCCGACCGGACCTATCCCGCGCTGCTGCTCGTCCTCCTGCTGCTGTGGTCGCTGTGGGAACCCGTCGCGTCCTCGCGCTGGCTGCCGAACGAGCGCGTGGTCGTCGACGGCGTCGCGGCGTCCTCCGGGGAGAGCTCCAGATACCACGACGGCATGGTCGTGAACGTCGACGACGTCAGCCTCCTGCTCCTGCGCGACGACGGCGCCCTGGAGCAGATTCCCGCCGCGAAGATCGTCGGCCGCGCCGTCTGCCCGGTCGAGACCGGGGCCGAACCAGGGGAGCAGGACAGGTCGCTCATGTCCAGGCTGGTCGCCGCGCGGGCCGACGCCCAGACGGCTACCCGATGGCGGGACCCGATCTGCGGGGCGCCGGACTCCTAGCGCCGGACTCGGGACGGGGCGACGTGCGGGAGTCCGTGCCGACGCCCGCCTACAACGCGTCGAGGATCGCCGTGGACGGGACGAAGAAGGCAGTGCCGGTGTGCGCGGTCGAGAAGTCGAGGATCCGGTCGTGCAGGCCGGGCGGGTCCCCGACGAACATGCGCTCGAGCATCCGCTCGATGACCCACAGGTGGCGGGAGTAGCCGATGAAGTAGGTGCCGAACTCGCCGTGCCCCGGCCGGCCGAACGGCATGTTGTCGCGCAGGATGTCGTGCTCGCCGCCGTCGTCGCCGGTGATCGTGGTGAGGGTCTTGTGCGACTTCTGCCCCTCGGCCGCGTCGTCCAGCTCCACCCCGTCGGCCTTCGTGCGGCCGATGATCTGCTCCTGCTGCTCGGTCGTCAGCGCCCGCCACGCGGCGAGGGGATGCAGGTACTTCTGCACGACGACGTAGCTGCCACCGGCGAATGCCGGGTCCTCGTCGCCGACGAGGGTGGACTCGGGGAGCTCGGCGCCGACGGGGTTGGCCGTCCCGTCGACGAAGCCCAGCAGGTCGCGGGTGTCGAAGTAGCGGAACCCGGACACCTCGTCGGCGGTGGTGACCGAGGCGCCGAACGCGTCGAGCAGCAGGCGTTCGAGCTCGAAGCAGAGGTCCTGCCGATCGGACCGGATGTGGAACAGCAGGTCACCCGGGGTGGCGACCGCCGTGTGCGCGGCGCCCGCGATCTCGCGGAACGGGTGGAGCTCGGCGGGCCGCTCCCGTCCGGTCAGCTCCGTCCAGATCCGGCTGCCGATGCCGACCGTGCACGAGACCGGGTTCTGCGGGTCCCGGAACCCGACGGTCTTGACCAGACCGGCGAGGTCGGAGAGCACTTCGCGGACCGCGCCCAGCGCATCGTCGCCGTCGGCCACGACCAGCACGAGGAAGACGGCGGACCGGGTCAGCGGGGCGCCGACGCCCTGGGGCGTGCCCAGGGCGCGGTGCGCCGGGGGAGCGGTCCGCCCACTGTCTCCGCTGATCATCCTGTCCGACGACATGCCGGAAGGCTAACAGCGGCCCTAGTTCTCGGGCAGTTCGAGCAGCCGCGCGTGCAGGTCCACGAGGCTCGTCGCGTGCACGTCGAACCGGTCGTCCGGACGAGGCAGGTCGCCTGCGGGGCGGGGCACGTACGCCGTGCGCATCCCCGCCGCCGCGGCGGCTCGCAGGTCCCAGGCGTGCGCCGCCACCATGAACGGCGGACCCGAGGCGGCGGGCGCGCTGGCGACCGCCAGCTCGTAGACCTCGCGACCCGGCTTGTACGTGCCCGCGTCCTCCGCGGAGAGCACCTGGTGCCAGCGCAGCCCGCCGCCCGCGCTGAGCCCGGCCAGGACGCGACGGCTCGCGTTCGACAGGCCGAGCACCGCCAGGTCGCCCGCGAGGAGGTCGAGGCCGGCGACGGTGTCCGGCCAGGGGCGCAGCCGCTCCGACGCGTCGGCCAGCACAGCGGCCGACCCGGGCGGCAGCAGGTGCTCGTGGACCAGCGAGTTCAGGACCTCGCGATCCAGCTCGTGGCTCGGGATGAACGCACGACGGCGCTCGACGATCTCGCGCTCCTGCTCGGCGATGCGCTCGAGCCATCGACGGGCTACGTACGCCGCGGCACCGCTCTTGATCCCGGTCACCTCGGACACCCGCCGCCCGAGGCTCCCGGCCTGGTCGACCAGGGTGCCGAGAACATCGAAGACGACAGTCGGACGGGCTGGCCCTATCGCCGCAGGCTGCATGCGCAACACCGTAGTGGAATGTCTGATCGGCTCAGGAGCACGATCTTTCCGCGGGCACGATCGCCGCCGAGGTCAGCGAAGCGTCTGCGCGCCGATGACGGACAGCACCTGCAGCTTCTCGTAGCTCTCGCTGCCGGGTACGGCGGTGTAGACCATCAGCGAGTGGGCCTGGCCCGGGTCGACGAGCCGCTGGCAGTTCAGCTCGAGGGCGCCGACCTCGGGGTGGTTGAAGTGCTTGACCTCGTGGGGGCGTATCCCGATCTCGTGGTCGTCCCACACGCGCCGGAACTCCTCGCTGCTGTCCAGGAGCAGGCCGGCCAGGTACGCGGCCCGGGAGCCAGGACCGCGGAGGGTGACCATCTCGCGCAGCCCCGAGGCGTACATCCGAGTCAGGAACGCGTGCTCCTCCTGAGCGTAGATGTTCCGGGAGGCCGGGTCGGTGAACCACCGGTAGCCGGTGCTGCGGGCGGGCCCGGTGTACTGGGTCGTGTTGCCGGTGAGCGCGACGCCCATCGGCGTCTGCCGCAGGGTCTCGCCGAGCTCCGTGACGATCTCCGCGGGGGTGTCCTCCAGGCGGTCGAGGATGCGCAGCAGGCCAGGGCTGATGTGCTCGCTGGACGTTCCCCTGGGCGGTGGGTTGTGCCCGGCGAGGCGGAACAGGTGGTCGCGCTCGTCGAGCGACATGTGGAGCCCCTGGGCGATCGAGCCGAGCATCTGCTGCGACGGCTGCGGTCCACGCTCCCGCTCCAGGCGGGAGTAGTAGTCGGCCGACATGTTGCACAGGGCCGCGACCTCCTCGCGCCGCAGCCCGCTGGTCCTGCGACGCTGCCCGCGCGGCATGCCGACGTCCTCCGGCTGCAGTGCCTCACGACGATTGCGGAGGAACTCCGCCAGCCCGGTGCGATCGATCACGACGCCCCCTTTCACGAGTGGTGCTTCGTTTCTACCGCCTGCGCGAGGAAGTAGCCACGGCCCGCCGATCCCCCCTTACGGAGCCCAGCCGTGACCCGCCAAGCCTGTGATCGGACTACCCCTCCGCCCCTGGCTCCAGCAGCGCCAGGAGGATCCGCTGCAGCTCGGTGCGGTCGCGCGGCGGGATCGTCGCCAGCCTCCGGTCGAACGCCGTCGCCAGTGCTGCGAAAGCGCGGTCCCGCGCCGCCTCACCCTCGTCGGTCAGCACGAGCCGATGCCGCCGCAGGTCCGCGTCGTCGATCTCGCGTCGCATGAACCCCTTGGCGACCAGGTTGCGCACATAGACCGTCACGCTCGCCTTGGGGATGACCAGCGCCGTCGCCAGCTTTGCCGGGTACGGCGACGCCGCGACCTCGGCGAGCACGAAGAACTCCTTCGTCTCCAGCCCGAGCTCGGCCAGCTCGGCGCTGCAGGCGTCCAGCACGACGGTCAGCAGGCGATGGTTCAGCGTCCACAGCTGTGCGGCGTCAACCGACACACGAGCCCCCTCATCCAAGTGGTACAGTTCTGAACTAGTTCGAGACTGTACTACTGCCCATCTCGAACAGAACGGCTATCGAACAAACTCTACGCGAAGGACCTCATCAGATGGTTCAGCACATCACGATCCCGCGCGGGCCGATCGAGCTCGCGGCCGACCTCCACCTGCCCGACGACCTCGACCTCGACGGCATCGACGAAGCCGCGCCGCTGCGCGCCGTGGTCCTCTCGACGCCGGGCAGCAGCGTGAAGGAGCAGATCGGCGCGAACTACGCCTCCCGCTTGGCCGCCCGAGGAATCGCGGCGCTCGTGTTCGACCCCGCGCACCAGGGCCAGAGCGGCGGCGAGCCCCGCGACCTCGAGGACCCGTACCGTCGCGGTGAGGACATCTCCTACGCGATCGACGCGCTCAGCACCGTCCCCGGCATCGACCCGCACCGCATCGGCGTGCTCGGCATCTGCGCCGGCGGCGGCTACGCGGTGCACACCGCCCGCACCGACCATCGCATCAAGGCGGTCGGCACTGTGGTGCCGAGCGACACGGGTGCCGCCTTCCGCGCCTTCCAGCCGGACGGCCCGGCGGCCGCGCTCGACACCATGGCTGACGCCCGCACCGAGGAGGCTCGTACCGGCGAGCTGACCCGCGAGAACTGGCTGCCCGACACCCTGGAGGACGCCGCCGCGGCCGGCCTGACCGATATCGACACGACCCAGGCGATCACGTTCTACCGGACCGAGCGGGGCCGCAACGAGCACTCGACGAACCGCCGCCTCTCCCGTGGCGACTCGCTGCTCCTCGGCTACGACGCGTTCCACCTGGTCGATCAGCTCATGACCCAGCCGCTGCAGGTCATCCTCGCCGGACGCATCGGCAACACCGGCTCCTACGAGACCGGCATGCGGCTGTGGAAGCTGGCGCCCAACCCGGTCGACCTCATGGTGGTCGACGGCGCCGGTCACTACGAGATGTACGACGAGCCCCAGTACGTCGAGGCCGCCGTCGACCGGCTCGTCGCCTTCTACTCGGACAACCTGTAGTCCGAGCGTTACGCGTCGCTGCGCAGCCCGCGCAGGGTGTGCTCGAAGCTGCGGCGGTAGGCGTCGCGGTGCTGCTGGTCGCACGCGCGGGCGATGATGCCGCGCTCCCAGATGAGCAGGTGGACGTCGTCCGGGGTGAGGTCGTCCCGGATGGTGCCGGTGGCCTGGGCGTCATCGAGGAACCGTGCGGCGGCCGCGCTGGCGTGCTCGCACAGCGCGATCAGCTGCTCGGACCCGGGCATGGCACGCAGCAGGACGTCGTTGGCGGCGGGCTCGTCGTACTGGAGCAGCCAGATCTGGCGCAGGTAGCTCTCGAACCGGTCGACGGGGTCGTCGACGGCGTCGACCGAGGTGACGATGCCGCGGATGCGTTCGGCGACGAGCTCCTCGACCACCGAGTCGATCAGTCCCTGCCTGCCCCCGAAGCGGTGGTAGATGGTGCCCTTGCTGACCCCCGCTGCACGCGCCACCTCGTCGAGGGGGCTGTTCAGCCCGCCCGCACGGAACACGTCGAGGGCAGCCGTGCGGATGCCCTCGACGTTGCGCCGTGCGTCGGCACGTAGCCGCGGCGGGTCCGAGGTCATCGGCCGGACCCGGCGGTGACCCCGGCCGCGGTGGGCGAGCCGACGGTCTCGTTCCAGCTCGTCTCCAGGGCCTGCACGAACGCCTCGACCGGCTGTGCGCCGGAGACGGCGTACTTGCCGGCGAACACGAAGAACGGGACACCCTGGATGCCGTACTGGCGGGCTTGCTGGATGTCCGCCTCGACGGCGTCGGCGAACTCCCCGCCGGCCAACGCGGCGAGGGCGGCGTCGCGGTCTAGGCCGACGTCGGCGGCCAGGTCACCCAGGACCTGGTGGTCGGCGACGTTCAGCCCGTCGGTGAAGTACGCCTTGAACAGCCGCTGGACCATCTCGTGCTGCTTGCCCTGCGTGGCGGCGAAGTGGCTGAGCTGGTGCGCGGTGCGGGTGCCGACTGCCTGGGCGTGATCGAACCGGTAGTCCAGCCCGATCTGCCGCGCCCGCTCCGTGACCTGGTCGTTCATCGCCTGCGCCTGCTCGAGCGGGAGGCCGTGCTTGGCCGACAGCAGCTCGGCGGGGTTGACCGGGGCGTCGTCCTCGGTCAGCCCCGGCATGAGCAGGAAGCTGTGGTACCGCACGTCGACGCCGGAGGCGTGGGGGAACTTCTCCAGCGCCTGCTCCAGGAGCGTGTCGCCCATGTAGCAGAACGGGCACATCACGTCGCTCCACACATCGACCACGAGCCGGTCGGTGGCCCGGCCGAACGCCTCACCGGTCATCAGTAGCACTCTCCATCCAGGTCGCAGACGCCGAAGGCCTCGCCCACGGGGAGGAGCTTGAACGGCGTCGGGGTGGCCGGGCCGCCGTCGACGGCCCCGGGGGTCTCCGCTGCCGGTGTCTTGATCGCCGGGGCGTCGACCGCCCGGACCGGCTCGATGATCGCGTTACTTGACGTCATGGTCAAGAACGATAGGACTAACTTGATCGATGCGTCAACTTCGGTCGAGGACGGCGAACGCCTCGACCTCGACGAGGACGTCGGGCTCGAACAGGTAGTCGACGCCGATGAGCGACACGGGCGGGCGCGGGCTCGGTTCGACGGTGAGGACTGAGCGACCGCGGACTGAATGACCCCCGCCATCTCCTAGGATGTTCGCGACAATTGGCATGAACTGACTAGGAGCGGCTTCGGTGTCATCGGACTCTTCGACAAGCCTTCGGGTTGCCTGGATCGGCGCGGGGGCCGTGGTCCTGGCGGCGGTGATCGGTCTGTTCACCGGGACGGTCGAGGTGCCCGTGCTGTCGGGCAGCCCTACATCGTCCGACCTGCAGACCCAGGTCGCGGACCTCACGGCGGCGAAGAGCACGCTCGAGGCCGAGAACAAGGCGCTCCGCGAGCAGATCAACGAGCTCGCCGCCCAGCAGGCCGGGTCGGAGACGTCTGCGGAGACCGATTCCGCGGCGGCGCCCGCGGGGGAGATCACCATCAACAACTACACGTGCATCGATCTCGACAGCGAAGAGACCAACTGGGGCGCGAACGAGGACGGGGACGGTGACCTTTGCTACGCCGACTACCTCCAGGGCGACCGGCTCTCGGTCCTCGACGACGCGCCGACCCTCGACACCTGCGAGGCGCAGACCCAGTTCTCGGACAGCATCCACGAGGTCGAGAAGCTGCTCCGCAGGTACGTCTGCGTGACGTCGGACGCCGACCGGCTGGTCAGCGTGTACGTCACCGACGCGTCGCCGGAAGCGATGTCCCTCGAGATCACCCGGCTGGAGTCGTAGGCCCATCCTCCTGCCGCCGGATCTCGGGGTGCGTCGGGATGCCGAGCCGGTCCGCCGTCAGCTGGACCTTCTGGTGCGACACCGAGGGGCGTAGCGCGTTGAGCCGGTCCATCGCGGCAAGGGCGCGCTCGGGCTGTCGCGCGGCGACGGCGTTGACGATGGCCTGCGCGACGACGAGCGGGATGCTCGCGTCGCTGGCCGCGGTGAGCGACGTCGGCGCGGTGGTGATGACGTGGTCGGCTTCGGCACGGATGGGCATGCCGATGGCCTCGGTGATCAGCACCACCGGCGCACCCTGTGCCCGCGCGGCGCGGACGGCGGCGACAACCTCGTCGAACTGGCGGATGGGCGCGAACACGATGACCGCGTCGCCGGGACGGATCCCGGCCAGCTCGTCGGCGAGCAGCACGCCGGTCATCCGCGAGCTGCGGGCGTCGACCCCCGTGCGGGCGAGGAAGAACGCGAGGTAGTCGGCGATGTAGCCCGTCGGCGCTAGCCCGTAGCAGAAGACCCGGTCGGCGCCGGCGATGTCGTCGACGACGGCGTCCCAGTCGAACTCGTCGAGCGTGGCGCGGAACTGCTCGATCGCGCGGGCCGTGTCGTCGACGACCCGGCGGAGATGGCTCCCGTCGGGGCGGGCGCTGGTCACCAAGGAACGCAGCATCGACGGCTACGTCGTGCGCACCCCGAGCGCGAACGTGCACACCGTGGGCGCGGGCGGCGGCTCGATCGCGCGGGTCGACGGCGCCGGCGCGCTCCAGGTCGCGGCCGTCTACCACGGCGGCATGTACGGCGGTTCGACGACGGCGATCCTGCTGAACATCCCCGGCGAGGTCTCCTCGCTGCCGTCCGCGCTGGAGGGCTACCCGCTGACCAAGCGCGGGCGGGCCGGCGCGGCGCTCGCGACGGCGGCGGTCTCGTCGTTCGTCGCCGGGATCGTCGGCACCATCGGGGTCATGCTGCTGGGCCCCACGCTGGCCCGGTTCGCCCTCGCCTTCGGGCCGCCCGAGCAGTTCGGCCTCATCCTGTTCAGCCTCACGGCCATCGCGGGGCTCGTCTCGGGCTCGCTCGTCAAGGGGCTCGCGATGGGGGTGCTCGGCATCCTGCTCTCGCTCGTCGGCTACGACGCGATCTCCGGCGTCCAGGTGCTGACCTTCGGCTCGTGGACGCTCGCGCAGGGGTTCAGCGTGGTCCCCGTCATGATCGGGCTGTTCGGCATCGGGGAGATCCTCAAGACCCTCCTGCGCAGCGAGCCCGACGCCAGCATCGCGAAGGTCGGCAGCCTGCTGCCCACGCGGGAGGAGCGCCGCGCGAGCGTCGGCCCCACCGCGCGCGGCACGCTCCAGCGCTTCTTCCTCGGCCTGATCCCCGGGATGCTGCCGTCGGTGACGTCGTTCCTCAACTACAGCTGGGAGCGCCGTCGGGCCGAGCGCCGCGGCACCTCGAGGTTCGGCCGCGGCACCATCGAGGGCATCGCCGGCCCGGAGGCCTCCAACAACGGCGCCGCCATGGGCGGGTTCGTGCCCCTGCTCAGCCTCGGTATCCCCACCGGCGCGTCGATGGCGCTCATCCTCGCCGCGCTCCTCGTCTACGGGCTCGTGCCCGGGCCGATGCTGTTCACGCAGGAGGCCGACTTCACCGCCGGGATCATCGCCAGCTTCCTCGTCGCCAACGTGATCCTGCTCCTGCTGAACCTCCCGCTGGTCGGGCTGTGGGCCAAGAACGCCCGCGTCCCGTTCAGCATCATGGGCCCCATAGTCGTGGTGTGCTGCCTCGCCGGCGCCCTGCTGGAGCGCAACAGCCTGTTCGACGTCGGCGTGTGCGCCGTCTTCGGGTTCCTGGCCCTCCTGCTGGACAGGGCGAACCTGCCGGTCGCGCCCCTGGTCATGGGGTTCGTGCTCGGGCCAGCCCTCCAGCAGACCATGCGGCAGTCGTTCACCATGTCGCCCACGTTCTTCGTGGAGCGGCCGATCTTCGCGGTCTTCGCCCTGGCCTCCGTCGCGACGGTGGCCTGGTCGATCATTCGGACGGTGCGCTCGCAGCGGGCCCTGGAGGCGGTGCGGTAGTCCCGTCCGACGGCGTCTCGGCCTTGGCGTGGAGGATCTCGCGGGCCTGCGCCGCGGCGCGGACAAGGCTCTCGCTGACGAAGTCCATGAAGCGCGCGATGTTCTTCAGGCGTCGCTGCGGCTGGAGTCGACGACGGCGGCGAAGGCGCGGATCAGCGGATTCGCGTTGGTTGTCTGCCATGCGAATGCCCAGCGGCAGGGCGGGGCGTCGCGGACCGGGACGTAGACCACGTTGGGCCGAGGGTAGTAATGGGCGGCCTGGGCCGCAGCGGCGATGACGACCTGTCCGCCGCTGACCTCCTTGAGTCCCTCGTCCCAGGTGGCGACGACCGGGCCGCGGGCGATCAGACGTCCGGACGGGGTGCGGAAGGGATGGTAGACCTCCTCCATCGACGCCGGGATCGGCGACTCGAGCGCCACGAACGTCAGGTCGCCGTAGTCCTCCATGCCGATCGACTCGCGGCCGGCAAAGGGGTGGGTCGCGGACATGGCGACCACGATCGACGAGGTGTGGGTGATCCGGCCGACGGTGATGTCGGGTTCGCGCACCGGCAGCCACAGGTGGGCGACGTCGATCTCGCCGGACTGCAGCGGCGTGAGCGGATCGACGGCGTTGAGGTCGCGGTGGAGGAGCCGGGCGGCTGGATGGCGCGTTCGGAACCGTTCGAGGATGTCCTCGATCATCCAGCCCTGGATGCCCATGGTGCCGAGCGTGAGCGTGCCCGAGACCTCGCGGCTGACAGCCGACGCCTCCTCGATCCCGTCGAGCATCTGCTGGTAGGCGGGCCGGAGGGTCTGGTAGAGCCGCTCGCCGAGCGCGGTGAGGCGGACCGTTCGGGAGGTGCGTTCGAACAGCGGGGCGCCGATGCGGCGTTCCTGCTTCTTGATGACGTGGCTGACCCGGGACGGGGTGACATGCAGTCGCTCGGCGGTGCGTCCGAAGTGCAGCTCCTCGGCCAGCGCCAAGAAGATCTCGATGTCCCGAAGCTCCATGAATCCTCCCGGACCGTGAACCTAGCGGTCATCGCTGCGTTGCCACAATCCGCATCGATGACCTGTAGAGCAAGGCTGCAATACCGACATCGCCGTTGTTCGGCGACGGCCGTCCCGCCAATCTGTTGACGAGCGCTCGGGAGGGTCACGGCTGGCTGGTCCAGGCGTAGCGTTCACTTCCACTAAGTGCAACGGCTCATAAGGTCTCGTTGCGTTAACTTCTCACAGCGCGCAACGATTTATCCCATTTGACCTGCAAAAACGGTGACCAAATTCAAGATGAGTGTTGCTGGATTCGCGAACGCAACGTAGCGTTTCCAACATCAGAAACCACGAGTACCACCAAGCACAGGAGCTGAGCACAGTGCAGAACTTCAACACCCCGACCCCGATCTCCACCGTCCTGGACATCCCCGCAGCACGCGTCCAGCTCATTGCCGCCGAGCGGGCTGACACAGTGGTCGAGGTCCTCCCCGCGGACGCCTCCAAGGGCCGCGACGTGAAGGCCGCGGAAGCCACCACCGTCGAGTACGCCGACGGCGTACTGCGGATCGTGACCCCGGTGAAGCACGAGATCCTCGGCGCCTCCGGTGCCATCGAGGTGACGGTCCAGCTTCCCGCCGGCTCCAGCGTCGAGGGCAAGGCGGCCACCGCCGAGCTGCGCGGCGTCGGCCGGTTCGGTGACGTCACCCACGAGGCCTACGGCGCGATCAACGTCGACGAGGCGGCGAGCGTCCGCCTCACTGCCCAGGCCGGCGACGTCTCGGTCGGTCGCCTGACCGGTCCCGCGGAGATCAGCACCATGCAGGGCGACATCAGCGTCACCGAGGCCGTCCGCGGCAAGGTCGTGCTGACCACCCAGGCCGGCAACGTGTCGGTGGGTGCCGCTGCCGGTGTCTCCGCGTCCCTCGACGCCGGCACCGCCGTGGGCCGGGTCGAGAACGCGCTCAAGAACACGGGCGCCGTCGACCTGGAGATCCACGCGACCACCACCCAGGGCGACATCACCGCCCGCAGCCTCTGAGCAGCACCCGTCCTGACCGGCCCGGCCGCCACGGCGGCCGGGCCGGGGCAGGCCGTTCGACCCAGCCACAGACTCCGTGGATCGACCCCGAACGGTTGATCCACGTCTTCGAGAGCGTGACGAGAGAGGAAGCCGGATGAGTATCGAGTCAAGTACCCGAGCAGACAGCGGGCCCGCGATCCGCGTGCAGGGCATGGAGAAGTCCTACAAGGACCTGCACGTGCTGCGCGGCGTCGACTTCGAGGTGGCGACGGGCAGCATCTTCGCGCTGCTGGGCTCCAACGGAGCGGGCAAGACGACGATGGTGCGGATCCTGTCGACGCTGCTGAGGCCGGACGCCGGCACGGCGACCGTCAACGGGTTCGACGTCACCACCGACGCGCAGCGAGTTCGGGAGTCGATCAGCCTGACCGGGCAGTTCGCGGCCGTCGACGAGGTCCTCTCCGGCCGGGAGAACCTGGTGCTGGTGGCCAAGCTGCGGCACCTGAAGGACCCCGGCCAGATCGCTGACGACCTCCTGGCCCGGTTCGACCTGGTCGAAGCGGGATCGCGCAAGGCAGGCACCTACTCCGGTGGCATGCGTCGCCGCCTGGACATCGCGATGAGCCTCATCGGGCAGCCGAAGGTGATCTTCCTGGACGAGCCCACGACGGGCCTCGACCCGGAGGCGCGCATCGAGGTGTGGCAGGTCGTCAAGGAGCTCTCGGAGCAGGGGACCACGGTGCTGCTCACCACGCAGTACCTGGACGAGGCTGAGGAGCTCGCCGACCGGATCGCGATCCTGCACCAGGGCCGCATCATTGCGAACGGCACCCTGGGCGACCTCAAGGCGCTGCTTCCGCCGGCGAAGGTCGAGTACGTCGAGAAGCAGCCCACCCTCGAGGACATCTTCCTCACCCTCGTGGGCACCAACGGCAAGGACGGCAAGGACCAGTCGAGCGTCGAGTCGAGCAAGGAGCAGTCATGATCAAGCACTTCTTCGGTGACACCGCGGTCCTGACCGGGCGGTCCCTGACCCACATCCTGCGCAGTCCCGACACGATCATCACCACCGCGGTGACCCCGATCGCGATGATGCTGCTGTTCGTCTACGTCTTCGGCGGAGCGATCAACACCGGCAC
>NZ_QBUG01000003.1 GCF_003058225.1 Promicromonospora sp. AC04 | reverse complement strand
CCGCCAGCTCAAGCGCTACCTCACCCGCAAGATCTACCGACTCCTGACCCGGACCAACACCCTCGCACCCACCACTTGACGAACATAGAAGCGTCCCAGAGCAACGCACCTCAGATTCGTATGGTCACCCCCGGAGAGCGCTCAGCACCGCCGCGCACTCCGCCGCGACCGCGACGGCGACGTCCCGCGCCGTGTCGCCGTCGTGCTCGGGGACCACGCGCTGCACCGCGCCCTCGGCGAGCAGGTCGACCGCCCGGATGTGCTGTGCCTCGGCCATCGCGGCCGCGTGCGTGGTGTCCCCGTGCACGATGACGCTCGCGCCCTCGGGCGGCAGCGGCGACAGCCAGGCGTGCTCGGCCGCGATCACCACCTGCGCCGGCAGCAACGCGAGCGCCCCTCCGCCGCAGCCCTGCCCCAGGATCACCGACAGCGTCGGTACGGTCAGCTGCGTGAGCACGGCCATGCAGCGTGCGATCTCGCCGGCCAGTGCACCCTCCTCGGCGTCCTGCGACAGCTCGGCCCCCGGTGTGTCTATCACCGCGACCAGGGGCAGCCGCAGCTCCTCGGCCAGCCCCATCGCGCGCCGCGCCACGCGCAGCGCGGCGGGTCCCATCGGGGTGCGGTCGGTCTGCCGGGTCCGGTCCTGGCCCACGACCAGGCACGGCTGCCCGCCCAGCCGCGTGAGCGCGACCAGCATCGACTCGTCACGCTCGCCCTCGTCCGTACCGGACAAGCGGACGGTCCCCGAGGCCCCGTAGCGCAGCAGGTCCCGCACCCCCACCCGGTCGGCGGCCCGGGTCCGCAGCACGGAGTCCCACGCCGACGTCGTCCCGGACGGCTCACCTTCCCTGCGGGGCAGGGACGACGGCGACGGCGGGTCGACGAGCACCGCGAGCGCCCGCTCCACCAGCGCGGGCAGGTTCTCGGGGGCGACGACGCCGTCGAGCACCCCCTTGGCGGCGAGGTTCTCGGCGGACTGGACGCCGTCGGGCAATGCCTTGCCGGTCAGGGCCTCGACGACGCGCGGCCCGAGGAACCCGATGAGCGCCCCGGGCTCGGCGACCGTGAGGTGTGCGAGCGAGCCCCACGACGCGTACACGCCGCCGGTCGTGGGGTGCCGCAGGTACACGAGGTAGGGCAGGCCGGCGTCGCGGTGGTCCATGACGGCGCGGGAGATCTCGACCATCTTCAGGAACGCGGGGGTGCCCTCCTGCATCCGGGTGCCGCCCGACGCCGTCGTCGCGAGGACGGGCAGGCGTTCCGCCGTAGCGCGGCGGACGGCGGCGGTGATCCGCTGGGCCGCGGACCGGCCGATGGAGCCGCCGAGGAACCGGAACTCGTTCACGACGACCACCACGGGCCGCCCCCGGACGCGCCCCCGTCCGGTGAGCACCGACTCGTCGGTGCCCGCCTTCTCCGCCGCGGCCGCGAGCACCGTCCGGTACTCCTCCGGGTGCCCGGACGTGTCGACCGGCTCGTCCCAGGACTCGAAGCTGCCCGCGTCGAGGACCAGGTCGAGCAGCTCGCGCGCCGTCCAGCGGCGGGTCACGGACCGGCCTCCGGTTCCGGGGCGGGCGTCGCCGTGGGCGTGCCCGACGTCCCGGGCAGGCCCGACGGCCCCGCCGTCGGTCGGGCCGCGTCGAGCCAGGCCCTGATCCGGGCCGCGTGCTCGTCCAGCACCGGCGGCGCCTGGTGGTCCCGCCGGGTGACCTCGGCGCCGGACGGGTCGAAGAACCGCAGCGGCGGACCCGGCAGCGTCACCGTGCCGAGGCTCGTGTGCTTCACGTCCACGAGCAGGCCCTGGCTGGCCGTCTGCTCCCATGCGTACACCTCGTCGAGCGTACGCACCCGGCCCGCCGGGATCCCGGCGTCGGCGAGCCGGGTCAGCAGCGCGTCGGCGTCATACCCGGCAAAGGCGCCCTCGACCAGCTCGACGACCTGGTCGCGATGGGCCACTCGCTCCGCGTTGTCCCGCATGCCCTCAGCGTCCGCGTCGAGCGAGAAGGCCAGGCAGAGCCTCTGCCACAGCGCCTCGGACCCGACGGCTATCTGGACGGCGCCGTCACGGCAGCGGAACAGGCCGTACGGCGCGATGGAAGGGTGGTGGTTGCCCTGCGCGTGCCCCACCTCCCCGGCGACCGTCCACCGCGTGCCCTGGAACGCGTGCACGCCGGTGACGGCGGCGAGCAGCGACGTCCGCACGACCTGCCCGACGCCGGTCCGGTGCCTCTCGTGCAGCGCCGCGAGCACGCCATAAGCGCCGTAGATCCCGGCGAGCAGGTCGCCGATCGGGACGCCGACACGCTGCGGGTCGTCCGGGCCGGATCCCGTCAGGGACATCAGACCGGCCTCGCCCTGGGCGATCTGGTCGTACCCGGCGCGGCCGCCCTCGGGGCCGTCGTGCCCGAACCCGGTGATCGAGAGCACCACCAGGCGCGGGTTGTGCTCCAGCAGCGTCTCGACGCCGAGCCCGAGCCGGTCCAGCACCCCGGGCCGGAAGTTCTCCACGAGCACGTCGGCACGGTCGACGAGCTCCAGGAGGGTCGCCCGGCCGACGTCGGCCTTGAGGTCGAGCGCTATCGACTCCTTGTTGCGGTTCGCGGACAGGAAGTACGTCGACTCGCGCGCGCCCTCCTCCCCGACGAACGGCGGACCCCAGCCACGCGTGTCGTCGCCCCGGTCGGGCACCTCCACCTTGACGACGCGAGCGCCCAGATCGCCCAGCATCATCGTGGCGTGCGGTCCCGCGAGGGCCCGGGAGAGGTCGACGACGACGACGTCGTCCAGGGGTCCGGTCATGGTGCTCACCAGCCCGGCAGGACGAGGATGCCCCACACCAGCAGCGGCCCCGCGAGGGTGACGATGATGGCGTAGTTGAGGATCTGCCTGTAGTAGGCCTGCTCCGAGATCGTGTCCGGGCGGTTGGCGAGCATCAGGGCTCCGTTCGTGGAGAAGGGGCTGACATCGACGATGGTCGAGGAGACCGCCAGGGCAGCGGCCATGGCCCAGGGGCTGACGCCGCCGCCGGCGATGAGCGGTACGGCGATCGGGATGATGACCGGCAGCAGCGCCGTCGACGACGCGAACGCGGAGACGATGCCGCCGACGTAGCAGAGCACCAGCGCCCCGATCGTGACGATGCCGAGGCCCGCCGCCCAGTTGCCGATGTACTCGGGCGAGCCCGCCGCATTGAGGATCGTTGCGTAGGTGCTCACGCCCGCTACCAGCAGGACGGTGGGCCAGGCGATCTGCTTGACGGCGTCCTTGTGCTGCTGCGGGGACAGCATCGCCAGCACGACGGCGGCGGTGATCGAGACGAAGCCGATGTTCTGGTCGAACGCGAGCGCCGTCACGGCGACCGCCGCGAAGGCGACGAGGGTCAGCACGTGGTCGCGGCGCACGCCGAGGCCACGCGTCGTGGTCGAGACGGCGGCGCCCTGGCCGCTGGCGAGCACGGACGTGCCGCCGCGGTGCAGGTCGTCGACGAGGTGGTCGGACGCGTCGGCGGGGTCGACCCGCTCGCGCATCAGCTGGCGGCCGCCGAGCGCGAGGAACAGGATCACGGCCATCGCGGTGTTGATCGCGAGCGACGCGATGAACACGCCCATCTCGGTGCCCTCGTAGCCGACGTCGGCCATCACCGAGTTGGTGATGGTGCCGTAGATGCTGATCGGGGAGAACCCGCCGCCCTGGGCGCCGTGCACCACGAACATGCCCATCATGAGCGGGTTGATCTTGTAGCGGCGGGCGAACCCTAGCGCGACCGGGCCGATGATGGCGCAGGCCGCCGGGCTCGCCGCGCCGATGGCGGTCAGCAGCGCGGTCACGGCGAACATGACCCAGGGGATCAGGGCCACCCGTCCACCGACCGCCTGGACGGCTTTGGAGACGATGAGGTCGACGGTGCCGTTGTTCTTGGCTATGGAGAACAGGTACGTGACGCCGACGAGGGTCAGCACGAGGTCGGCGCTGATGCCGCCCAGTACCTCCTTCTCATCCATGTGCAAGGCGAAGACGCCGACAAACCACGCCGCGACATAGGCGAGCGCGCCCATGTTGATCGGCAGGACTGTCCCGGCGACGAACAACGCGACCAGCGCGATGATCGCGATCCACTCAGGACCCATGACAACTCCTCTTCCCATCGCGGCGGACACCTTTGACCGACGAGACACGATGGATCAGTGGCCTAGCCAATAAGCCATTGGCTCATCTGTCAAGTACTCTCGGGTAGTGACCCCAAAGGCTCCAGCCGAACTGCCGGCACCGCTGGCCCGCACCCGCCTCTACGAGCAGGTAGCGGAGCAGATCACCGCCTGGATCCGGCAGAACGGGCTCCAGGCCGGGGACCGGCTGCCGCCCGAGCGCGAGCTCGCCGCACGCCTCGGCGTCAGCCGCGCGACCCTCAGCCAGGCCCTCGTCGCGCTCGAGGTGGTCGGCGTCGTCGTGGTGCGGCACGGGGACGGCACGGTGCTGACCGGCAAGCACAGCGAGAGCCGCATCGTCGAGGCCATCCGCGCGCACGCCGACCGGATGCCCGAGATCATCGACATCCGCGACGCGCTCGAGACCAAGATCGCCGCACTGGCCGCACAGCGCCGCACCGAGGACGATCTCACCGCCATCGACGCCTCCCTGGATGCGATGGAGACCGCCATCGAGCGCGGGGACCGCGGCGTGGAGGCCGACGAGCAGTTCCACGCGGCGGTGACCGCGGCCGCACACTCCGACCTCCTGGCCCAGACCATGCGGGAGATCGCCAGCCTTATCCGGGAGAGCCGGATCGAGTCGCTCTCGCAGCCGGGCCGGCCGCGCAACTCCCTGACCGGGCACCGCGCGATCGCGGACGCGATCCGGGTGAGCGACCCGGCGGCCGCGGCCGCGGCCATGCACGCGCACGTCGAGATGGTCAGCGATGTGGCACTCCTGCGGGAGGACGAGCGGTGACCGGCTGGGAACACCTCGGTGTTCTCGGCGCGGGGCTCGGGGCCGGCATCCTCACCTCGACGGTGGGCGTGGCGTCGCTCCTCAGCTTCCCGGTGCTGCTCGCCGTCGGGTTGCCGCCCGTCGTCGCGAACGCGTCGAACACGGTGGGCCTCGTGCCCGGCGCGCTGAGCGGCTCGTTCGGCTACCGCCAGGAGCTGCGCGAACACCCCCGCGCGACCGTGATCGTGCTCGTGACCTGCGCGATCGGGTCGGTGGCCGGGGCGATCCTGCTGCTCGCACTCCCACCGGGCGTGTTCGAGGCGGTGGTGCCCTGGCTGATCCTGCTCTCCTGCCTGCTCGTCGGCGCGCAGCCGTGGATCAGCAGGTGGCTGGGCCGCACCCGGAACGAGCCCGCCCGCCTGCGCCACGACATGTCGCCGGCGACCGTGGTGTTCGCGGTCCTCACGGGCGCGTATGGCGGTTACTTCGGCGCCGGGTCCGGCGTCATGATGGCCGCGGTGCTCGGGCTCGGGACCGACCTGCCGGTGCGGATCGTGAACGCGCTCAAGACCATCGCCGTGCTGGCCGCGAACGTCGTGGCCACCGTCGTCTTCGTGGCCGTCGCCGAGCTGGACTGGGTGGCGATCGGGCTGCTCGCCGCCGGGTCCGTCGTGGGCGGATACATCGGGGCACGAGTGGGGCGCAAGATGCCGCCGGTCGTGTTCCGGGTGCTCGTGGTGATCGCGGGTGTTGGGACCGCGGCGTTCATGCTCATCTGATCGGGACCGGGCACGGCCGGGGCGGGGCAGCCCAGGGCCGAACCGCAAGTCGTGAGTCCCTCACCCCATCGGACAACGCCGAACCGCAAGTTGGTCGCGGATCCAGAGCCGAACCGCAGCAGACACGTCGTCCGGACCCCGCATCGACACGCGCCTTGCGGCTCGACCCTTCGCACGACGACCAACTTGCGGCTCGGCGGCGTGATCGACGGCCGACCTGCGGTTCGGCCGCTGGCCGATGGGGTGGGCGGCACGCAACTTGCGGTTCGGCCGCTGGCCGATGGGATGGTCGGCACGCAACTTGCGGTTCAGCATCCGGCGCCGTGTGCGGGCGTGACAGCGTCGGCTGCTGCCGCGCATGCGACCTGTGGGCAGGCCGCGCGGCTGGCCCACCCTGGCTCGTCCGTCGCAAAGATCCTATGCATAACTCTTGTGCACAAAACTTGTGCATGGTTATTGTGCACGCATGACCACTTCCCCTGACGACTTCCGCCTCACCCCCGAGGCCGTCAAGGTGCTCGCCCACCCGCTGCGCTCGCGCCTGCTCGGCACCCTGCGGCGCGGCGGCCCGGCGACGGCGACCTCGCTCGCGACGACGCTGAGCACCAACTCGGGCGCCACCAGCTATCACCTGCGCAAGCTGGAGTCCGTCGGCCTGGTCACGGACACGGGCGAGGGCACTGGCAAGCAGCGGCTGTGGCGCGCCGCCACGAGCTCCCACAGCTGGGCACCCTCGGAGCTGTCCGCCGACGAGGACGCGGCCACCGCGCTGAGCTGGCTGCAGCGCGACTACCTCCGCCTGTTCAGCACCGAGTTCGGCCACTGGCTCGACGTCGCCGAGGCATGGCCCAGCGAGTGGCAGGATGCCGCTGGACTGGGCGACACCTGGCTCAGCCTGAACGCCGTGCAGCTCGTAGCGCTCCGCGCGGACCTGGACCAGCTGTTCGAGCGCTACGAAACGGCCGGCGGCGGCCCCGGCGCCGTACGCGTCGCCGTCTGGCAGGCCGCCTTCCCGCTGGAGATGGACGACATCCCAGGTGCGGACAACGACGCCGGCACGGACGACGATCCGGACAGCAAAGACGGCCCGGACACCGGAACGGACGCCGAGGACCAGCCATGACGCCGCTGACGCCGGCCCGGGCCCGGCAGGTCTTCCTGCTGCTGACCCTGACCCGGTGGTTCCCCGTGGGGCTGATCGTCACGGTGACCACGCTGCTGCCGATCCAGCGCGGGCTGTCGGTGCCCGAGGCGCTCACGGCGCTCTCCCTCACCGGGTTCACGGTGTTCCTCCTGGAGCTGCCCACCAGCGGCCTGGCCGACTCCGTGGGCCGTCGCCCGATGCTCGTCGCGGCCGCGGCGCTGCAGGTGGCGGCGGCCGTCCTGTTCCTCACCGCGCAGACGTTCTGGTCGTTCGCCCTGGCAGCGGCGGTCACGGGCATCTTCCGGGCACTCGACTCCGGCCCGCTGGAGGCCTGGTTCGTCGACACGGTGCACGCCACCGAGCCGGGGGCCGACGTCGACCGGCCGCTGGCCGCGCACAGCACCGTGCTGGGTGTCTCGATGGCCGCCGGTGCCCTCGTCTCGGGCGGGCTCGTCTGGTGGCACCCGTTCGACGCGTGGTCCGCGATGGCGCTCCCCTACGCGGTGTACGCGGTGCTCTCGGCGGTTCACCTGGTCGCCGTGACGATCCTGGTCCGCGAGGCGCCCCGCACCACTGCGCCCGCGACCGAGGACGCCGGAGCCCAGGGCGCGGTGCCAAAGAACGCCGTGGCCCGGAACGTCGCTGCCGAGGACGCCGGAGCTGCCGGACCCGGCGCGACGCCGGCCCTGCCGCCGTCGGGCAGCAGGGGTGTCGCGGGCCGGATGCTCGAGTCCGCGCGCCAGGCGCCCGGGGTGGTCCGCGACGGCCTGCGCCTGGCGCGGGACAACCGGGTGCTGCGGTGGCTGCTGCTCGTCGAGGTGTTCTGGAGCGTAGGGATGGTGGTGTACGAGACGTTCCAGCCGATCCGCCTGGCCGAGCTCCTGGGCGGGACCGAGGCCGCGGCAGCGGTCTCCGGCCCGGTCGCGGCCGTCGGATGGGCGGTGTTCGCGGGTGGCGCCGCGCTGACCGGCCTCGCCACGCCCCGCCTCGGCGTGGCCCGAACGGCGATCCTGGCCCGCGTCCTCAACGGGCTCGGGGCCGTGTGGATGGGGCTCGCGCTCGGCCCGGTCGGGCTGATCGCTGCCTACTTCGTGACCTACGGGCTGCACGGCGCGTGCGGGCCCGCCTACCAGGCGCTGCTGCACCGCGAGGCCGAGTCCCGGAATCGGTCGACCGTGCTGTCCATGGCGTCGATGCTCTCGTTCGCGGCCTACTCCCTTGCCGCCCCCGCCCTCGGCTGGACGGCGGGCCTGCTGTCCACGCCGGCGGCCATGGTGCTCGGCGGGGTGTTCAGCACACTTGGCGCCGCGTGCTTCCTCCCCGCGCTGCGCCGGGAACGGATGCTGTCTGGTCGCGCGCGGCGTATGTCGGGCACACTGGCGGGGTGAACTTCACCCGAGCCCTCGCCGGCGCGGTGCTCGTGACCCTGGCGCTCTCGGGATGCGTGCGCCTCGACCTGCAGACCACGCTCACCGACCACGACACGGCCGACGGCACGCTCGTCATCGCCATGGCCGACGACGCCGCCGGGCTGCTGGGCGGCGACCCCGCCGACGTCTGGGCCGAGTACAAGGACCAGGTGGTCGGCGACGTCCCGGACACCGTGACGGAGGAGCCGTACGCCGAGGACGGCTACACCGGCTCCCGCTACGTCTTCGACGACGAGCCCGTGGCGACGCTCGCCAAGATCAGCGACGGCGACCTCGAGGTCGCCCGCGAGGGGGACGAGTACGTGGTCTCGGGCGTGCTCGACCTGTCGAAGCGCGTCGAGGGCATCGAGGACGCGCCGGAGGGTCTGCTCGGCTCCGTCGAGGCCACCGTCGCGGTCACCTTCCCCGGCCCCGTCACGGAGGCCGACGGCGCGATCGACGGCAGCACCGTCACGTGGCGCCCGGACGCGGCGCAGGCCACGAGCCTGTCGGCGCGCGGCCCGGCCACGGCGGCCGCCGTCGGCCCCGGACCCACTGCCGAGCCGACGGCGGAGGCGACGCCCACCGCGGTGCCGCACGCCGCGGACGGCGTCATCAGCGACTGGGGCACGCCGATCACCCTCGCCACGTTCCTCGTGCTCGTCGTCGGCGGGCTCGTTACCTATATGGTCAGCCGACGGCAGCGCACACGGCAGGCTGACCACGCGCAGGCATGACGCACGGGAGCGACATGGACGAGACCGGGAACGACTGGACCGAGGACGTGCTGGGGGCGGGCTTCGACGCCCGCACGCTGCGGCTGCCGGGCGGCGCCGAGGCCACCCTGGTCCGCTACATGCCCGAGGACGGGCCCGGCGTCGGGCGCCCGCCCGTGCTGTACGTGCACGGGTACACCGACTACTTCTTCCAGCGGCACCTCGCCGAGGCCGTCGCGGGGCGCGGTTACCCGTTCTACGCCATCGACCTGCGGGCCCACGGGCGCTCCATCAACGCGTGGACGACGGCGGGCGGCGACGCCAACATGGTCAACGACCTGTTGCTCTACCAGCAGGACCTCGACGCTGCCGCGGACGTCATCGCCGCGGAGGGCCACACCGGGCTGGTGCTCCTGGGGCACTCGACGGGCGGGCTCATCACCTCGATGTACGCGAACGCGCGACCCGACCGGGTGACGGCCCTCGTGCTGAACAGCCCGTGGTTCGACCTGAAGGGCAGCTGGTCGGACCGGACCCTGGTCACCCAGGCGGTGTACGCGCTCGGGCGGATCGCGCCCCGGACCGTGGTGAACAAGCCCGGCGAGGACTACGGCCGGGCCCTGCACCAGGCCACGGGCGGCGAGTGGGACTACGACCTGGCCTGGAAGCCGCACGGCGGGTTCCCCGTCCAGGCGGGCTGGCTGGCCGCGATCCGGCGCGGCCATCGGACGGTCGGGCGCGGGCTGCCCGTGCAGTGCCCGGTGCTCATGTGCGTCAGCGACCGGACGGGGCCCGGCAGCGGCGAGGCGGCGGTGATGCTCAGCACGGACGCGGTCCTCGACGTCGCGCACATGCACGCTCGCGCCCCGAAGCTGGGGCCGGCCGTGGACGTCTCGGTCATCGAGGGCGGCGCCCACGACCTCGTGCTGTCCCCGAAGCCCGCCCGGGAGAAGTACCTGACCACGGTGCTGGACTGGCTGGACGCGAAGGTCTGACGGCGGCCTCGCCGCGCCCAGCCACCTCCCGTTCGCGGCGCTCGGGCCCCGCGACCGATCAGCGCAGATCACGCAGGTATGCCGCCGTGCCGCCGGAGGCGGATGTGCGCCGCTCGTCGAGCGTCGCGATGATGAGCAGGACGACGGCGGCCGGGACGAGGGTGAGGATCCACGGCAGCGGCGAGACACCCACCCCCAGCTTGGCGAACACGACCACGACCTCGGCAGCCAGCGCCCACACGCCGATCCAGAACGGCGCCGACAAGCGCAGGCGCGACCCGACGAGAACAGCCGCCAGCGCGGCGAGCACGACCGCGGATGCCCGGACCGTCAGCGGGTCGGTGGCGGTGGACAGCACCGACGGGCCGACGAGAGCCGCGACGCCCCATCCGAGGGTGCGCCAGGAGCCCGCGTAGCCGACGGGCCAGCTCATCAGGGTGCCCGTGGCGTCCTTCGACTCCCCCGCCGTGGTCCACCTGCGCATCGCTATCGCGCCGGACCAGATCAGGCCCACGCCCAGTGCCACGGAGAACACCTCGACGCGCAGCTCGCGCGGCGACCAGGCACCGATCGCGGCAGCGACGGCGCACAGCCAGACCAGCCACGGCGGCACGCCCAGCCCGGCCCGCCCCATCCGTCGCGTGACCAGCACGAGCACCGCGAGCAGCACAAGCTCCAGCGCCAGCAGCAGCACGATCGAGCCCCATACGGGCCGAGCGTTCGCCACCGCACCGAGCGTCGCGAGCACCAGGCCTGGCGCCAGGCCCCAGCGGTCGAGCCAGACCGCCAGCCGGCCGCCGGCCGCCGGCCGGGCCACCGCGGCGGCGCCGAGCAGGAGCGCACCGGCCAGGACGGCCCACCCGAGCCCGACGGCGAACACGCAGTCGGGCGCGATCGGCACCCCGAGCGGGGCGCCGTCGTACCACGTCAGGCGGGGCAGGGGTTCGAACGAGCGCAGCGTCTCGCTGTCGGACCCGAACCAGGACAGCGGCTCACGTGCGACGTGCAGCGACTCGATCACCCCGCCCAGGGCGCCGAGCGCAGCCAGCGCGACGAGCCCGCGCCGCGTCGGGTGCGTCCACGACTCGCCCAGGAAGGCCAGCCGCTCGCGCATACGCGGCAACCCCAGGACGTACGCGGACCCCAGCGCGATAGCAGCCCCGCCCACCAGGGCGAACGCCCGCCAGTCCGCGGTCTCGGTGCGGGTCAGGTGGACGACGAGGCTCGGCACCACGGCGAGCCCGGCCCCAGCTGCGGCGAGACGCCATGCGTGCGTCGCGGCCCGCGCGTCTCCCAGGCGCCACGCCAGGAGCACGCCCAACAACGTCGCGCCCGCCGCGGGCGGGAAGGTGTACGCCTCGACCAGCCGCACGTCGCCGGCGGCCAGCGCGGTCCACAGCGCGGCGAGCAGCAGAGCGCCGGCGAGCGGCCAGACGCGCTGCCGTCCGGGCTCCCGCGCGACGAGCGCGGCACCGGCGCCGAGCAGCAGCAGCACGGCGACGGCGATGTCCGGCCCCGCGGCCGGCCGGGCGTACGCGAGGAAGATCGTGATGGCACCCGTGAGCAGCGCGGACCGCTCCAGGCTCTGGCGCACGCCAGCCGCGAGCCCGGGGCCGCCGCCGGGCACCCGTGTCGCTATCCGTTCCGCCACCCGGGCCGCGCCGCCCGCGACCGCGGACACGAACAGTGCGGTAGCCGGCAGGACGTAGGGGGATCCCGAGACCGCCAGGATCATGGCCCCCGCGCTGGTGACCATGACGGCCGCCGTCGGCAGCAGCAGGAAAGCGGCCCCGGACCGGACCACGCCCGGCAGGCCCACCCGGGCGGTGAGCAGCAGCACCAGCTCGAGGGCCAGCATGGCCGCGGCGGCACCCGCCGACCACCAGGTGCGTTCGAACACCACGGTCACCACGCCCGCCGCGAACGGTCCGGCGGTCACGCCGAGCACGACGTACCACTCGTTCCGCGAGGTGCGGCTGCCGAGCGTGACAGCGATCGTCACGAGTGATGCGACGGCCGAGACCGTGCAGATCGCGGCGACGGCTGACAGGTCGAGCCACGCGAGGACGACGCCCAGGACGATCAACGGGTACACGTACCCGGCCCCGACCAGCCACGGATGAGCCGGGGCCCGCAGCGTGCCGCGCAGCGACAGCAGCAGCGCGCAGACGACGAGCGCGCCCGCAGCGGCCGTCGGGCGCGAGACCCACGAGTACGCGAGCAGCATGCCGGTCACGACGAACGCCCCGGTGAGCGCCACGATCCGGGCGAGACGCAGGTCGGCGCCGGTGACCCCGGTACCGCCGATCACGCGCAGGTGCCCCGACGCCCGGACCAGCGCCCTGGTCGTCCCGTGCGCGGCGGCGACGACGGTGCGGAGTCCGCGCCACGCCGTCGACCGGTCCGCCGTCGCCGCGACGAGCACGGACGCGAGCACGGCCAGGGCAGCGAGCGAGACCACGGCGAGGAGGCGCGGGTCGAGCGCAACGCCGATCACGGCCAGCAGAACCGCCCAGGGCGCCACGAAGTTCTCAGCCCGTGGGCGCTGCCCTGGTCGGACGAGGCGCGCCGCCAGCAGCGTGACGATCGCGACGGCGACGGTCCCCAGGTGTGCCCAGGGGAGGTGCAGGCTCGACAGGCCGTCGGCGTCCTCGGCAAGGCGGCCGAACGACGCGGGGACGACCAGTGCCCCGGCAGGCAGGTCCCAGCCGGCGTGTGCAGTGGACCAGGCAGCGATCCACGTGTCCATCGCACGCACCACGACCAGCAGCACGGCAGGCACAGCAGAGACGGCCGCGACGATCCAGCCGCTCAGCAGCAGGTCGTCGCGGGTCGCCGGGGCGAGCGCCCCGCGGACGGAGCCGAGGCCCGCTGTCCTGAGCAGGCGCGGAGCCGTCAGGAGCACGAGCACCGTCCACACACACGCGGCACCGAACGGGACCCAGCCTGCCCCGGACCATTCGCCGACGGCACCGAGCAGACCGCCCGCGCCGACGGCGAGCACACCGCCGAGCACTGTCCAGTGCCGGTGATGGGTGACGCGGCGCAGCACCGCCACGGTCACGGCAGCGAGCGCGACCAGCGTCGCGGTGCCACCCAGACCCGGGAGCAAGTTCGGCTGCCGGACGCCGAACGACAGGAGCACGGCCAGCGGCACCGCCACGAGGGCCACGACATCGAGCACGCCGTTCTCGGTCCGCAGCCGGGACCCGATGCGCGGCCCGGAGACGACGACTGCGGCGCGCGCCAGGAGCGTCGCGAGGGAGGCGGCCAGGACTGCTGCGGCCGGCAGCCACGAGCCGTCGGGCAGCTCCACCGCACCGAGCAGCAGCAGCGGGATCCCCGGCGCAGCGAGCACTCCGGCCGATGTCCACGCCCGGACTCGCAGCACGTGACCGAGCACCAGCCCAGCGAGGACGACGGCGGACCACAGGGCAGCGGTGGTCCCCAACCTCGTGAGGGGCTCGACGGGCACCGTCAGTGCCGCCAGGGCCGAGGCCGCCAAGGCCGCCGGCAGCCCGGCCGCGCGCACCACCCGCAGCACCCTTGTCTCGACGGCGAACGCCTGGCCGGGCCGGTTGCCGAGCTGATCACCGAGGCGGTCCGCGAACGGCAGGAGCAGCCGCATCGCCGCCCAGGTGGTCAGCGCGACCGCGACCAGGGCGAGTACCCACCACCACGCCGACCACACCGACCCCGGCAGCCCAACCGCCACCAGCACCGGCACCACCGGCGCCGACACCAGCCCCGCCGACACCCACGAACGCACCCGCAGCACATACCCGAGCGCCCCCGCGACCACCACTACCCCGGACCACAGGACCGCTGTCTCGCCCCACGCCGTCAGACCCGACCCGGTCTCCGCCGGAACGGCCGCCGCCACGAACGACGCAGCCAGCGCCGACGGGAACCCTGCCGCGCGCACCACCCGCAACGTCTTCAGCTCGGTGGCGAACGGTGCGCCGACCCGCTCCGAGAGCGACGGCGCCACTTGCCTCGCGGCCCACGCCACGATCCCGACCAGCACCAGCGCGAGCACCCACCACCACGCCGACCACACCGACCCCGGCAGCCCCGCCGCTACCAGCACCGGCACCACCGGCGCCGCGAGCAGGGCGACCGAGACCCACGCCCCGACCCGCAGCCGGTACCCGAGCACCGCCGCGATCACCACCACCCCGGACCACAGGATCGCCGTCGCGCCCCACGCCGTCAGACCCGGCACGGTCTCCGCCGGAACGGCCGCTGCCACGAACGACGCAGCCAGGGCCAGCGGGGGCCCAGCGGCACGCACGACCCGCAAGACGTCGAACTCGAGCTCGAACATCGAGGCGCCGCCGCCGAGGCGGCCCGCAACCGACGGGAGCAGCCATGTCGCCGCCCACGCCACGATCGCGACCAGCACCAGCGCGAGCACCCACCACCACGCCGACCACACCGACCCCGGCAGCCCCGCCATCACGAGTACCGGCACCACCGGTGCCGACACCAGCCCCGCCGACACCCAGGAACGCACCCGCAGCACGTACCCCAGCACCAACGCGACCACCACTACCCCGGACCACAGGACCGCCGTCGCACCCGGCCCGGTCAGCGGCGGCACAGCCACCGTCATGAACGACACAGCCAGCGCTGACGGGAACCCGGCCGCGCGCACCACCCGCAATACCGCCGTCTCAGCAGCGAGCCGGGTACCGACTCGGGCCCCGACCACGGGCATCGCCCGCATGTCCGCCCACGCCACGATCCCGACCAGCGCCAGCGCGAGCACCCACCACCACGCCGACCACACCGACCCCGGCAGGCCCGCCACCACCAGCACCGGCACCACAAGTGCCGACACCAGCCCCGCCGACACCCACGAGCGCACCCGCAGCCAGGACCCGAGCGCGACGAACCCGGGGGCCAGCACCGCGAGCACCACGGCTCGGGCCATCGCCGGGGCCAGCCCTCCGAGCAGGCCCGCCTGCAGGCCCAGCTCGACGTCCACCCACGCCAGCACCACCGCGAGCGCGGCCACGGCCTCGCTCGTCGTGCGCAGCCCGGCCCGGCGCAGCAGCGCCCCGACGGTCACCGCGGCGGCGGTGACGATCCCGGTGACGACCGCCCGCAGCATCAGGTTGTCACCGAAGGTGAAGAACACGAACACCACTGCCGATACCGCGAGCAGCGTGGCGCCCGCACCGGCGAGGATCGGCTGCAAGGAGATGCCCGGACCGGACGGGGCTTTCGGCATGGCGGCGCCCGGGCTGTCCCGACCGGCCGGCAGCGGAGTCTTCTTCACCGGCGGTCGTGCCGCCGCTGGTCGTGTCGGTCTCAGCGGAGCGGGGCCCCTCCATGCGGGCGCCGTCACCACCGGCGAACCCACCGTCCGGACGGGGCGAGCCCTGCCGTCCGGCACGCGGGCACCCGGGCGACCTCCGTCGGCGGGCGTCGGGTCCTGAGCACGCCGCATCGCGTCGAGCACTGCGTCCCGCTCCCGCAGGGCGTCCGCCGCGACGCCGGACAGGCGCCACACCTCGTGAGCGCGCCCTCCCGAGATCTCGAGCCCGCAGGCACCGCAGAGGGTGGACGCAAGACGTTCCCCGCAAGAAGGGCAGCGCGCGGCGTCAGTGAGACGAGCGACGATGTCGCTGGCCCAGGTTGCAGACATTCCGACATCCTGGCAGAGGCAGAAGTCACCCGGAAGCAAAGTGCGCACAAGGTGATCCGCGATGATCCACTGGACGGCCCACCACACGCTGCCGTGTCCGAATCCCGCTAGCCGCCGCGTCCCGGCGGGGCGCAGGATGGTGGCTATGACCGACGTCGAGCTCCGCGATCCCGCGTTCACCGAGCGTTACCGCGCCATCGCCGCGCGCGACTCCCGCTTCGACGGGCAGTTCTACACCGCGGTGCGCACCACCGGTATCTACTGCCGGCCGTCCTGCCCGGCGCGCACGCCGAAGGCCGAGAACGTCTCGTTCTACCTGACGTCCGCCGCCGCGCACGAGGCCGGCTTCCGCGCGTGCAAGCGGTGCCTCCCCGAGGCCGCCCCTGGCACCCCCGCGTGGGACCTGCGCCGCGACCTCACGGGCCGCGCCATGCGCCTGGTGGCCGACGGCGTCGTCGACCGCGAGGGCGTGTCCGGGCTGGCGACCCGGCTGGGCTACTCCGAGCGCCAGCTGCATCGGCTGCTGGTCAGCGAGCTGGGCGCGGGGCCGCTGGCGCTGGCCCGGGCCCAGCGCGCCCAGACGGCGCGGGCCCTCCTGGTCGGCACCTCGCTGCGCCTGGCCGACGTCGCCTTCGCCGCGGGGTTCGGCTCGATCCGGCAGTTCAACGACACGGTGGCCGAGGTCTTCGGCGCGACGCCGTCGGAGCTGCGCGCCCGAGCACGAAAACCCGTGCGCAAGGCCGCGAGCCGTGTCACCCCAGGCCGCTCCGCTGAGGTCGGCACCTCGCTGACGTCCGGCGCTGAGGTCGGCACCTCGCTGACGTCCGGCGCTGAGGTCGGCACCTCGCTGACGTCCGGCGCTGAGGTCGGCAGTTGGCATCGAGATCGGTCCAGGCCTGGACCGATCTCGATGCCAAGTGCCGACCTCGCCGGGTCCTCGCCAGAGGCCAGTGCCGACCAGCCTGTGCGGATCTCGCTCGCGCTGCCTGTTCGGGAGCCGTTTGACGCGCGGGGTGTGCTGGAGTTCCTGGCCGTCCGCGCGATCGAGGGCGTGGAGTCGGCGGACCTGGGCGCCAGCCCTTCGACCGGCGCGGACGGTTCGACCGCCGCGGACACTTCGACCCGCACAAACGCTTCGACCGGCGCGGACACTTCGATCGGCGCGGACGCTTCGACCAGCGCGGACACTTCGACCCGCGCGGAAGCCTCCGGCCGCACGAGCGTCCTCCGGTATGCCCGCACCGTCGCCCTGCCGCACGGCCCCGGCGCGTTCGAGGTGCGTGTGCCCCGCCCGGGCAGCGGCCGCGTCGAGCTGGACCTCGAGCTCGCCGACCTGGCCGACGCGCCCGTCGCCGTCGCCCGCGTGCGCCGTCTGCTGGACCTCGACGCCGATCCGGTCGCCGTCGACTCCGCCCTCGCCGGCGACCCCGTGCTCGCGCCGTCGGTCGCCGCGGTGCCGGGCATCCGGGTGCCCGGCACGCTCGACCCGGCGGAGCTCCTGGTCCGCGCGATCGTCGGCCAGCAGATCAGCGTCGCCGCCGCGCGCACGCACCTGTCGCGCCTCGCGCAGGGCGTCGGCGCCCCGTACGTCTCTGCGTTCGAGGGCCTCACCCGCCTGTTCCCTACGCCCGGCCAGGTGGCCGACGGCGCCCCGGCGCACCTCCGGCTGCCCGCCCGGACCCTGGCGACCGTGATCGGCGCGGGGCGGGACCTCGCGGACGGAACCCTCACCCTGAGCGTCGGAGACGACCCCGACGACCTGCGCCGACGCCTGGTGGCCCGGCCCGGGATCGGCCCGTGGACGGCCGGCTACGTGACGCTGCGGGTGCTCGGCGACCCCGACGTCCTCATGGACGGCGACGTCGCGCTGCTCGCCGGCGCGCGCAGGCTCGGCCTGGTCTCCACCGAGGAGCCCCGGCCCCACCAGTTCAAGGAGCTCGCCCGGCGCGGCGCGGCGTGGGCGCCCTGGCGCTCGTACGCCGCGATGCACCTCTGGCGCTCCGCCTGACGTGCCGGACACCCGGGTCGCCCGGGTGACCCGTACGTCCGACAACTCGACCGCATGGAAGGAAGATCATGAACGCCACCACCCTCACCACCCCCGACGGTCCCTTCAGCATCATCGTCGACGCCGTCCCGGCCGATCGCGAGACCCCAGGGGGCCCTGCCCAGGAGGCGGTGCTCGCAGCCGGCTGGACCGATGACCTCGACGCGCTCCTCGGGCTCGTTCACCCCACCCTCCGCCCGGCCGCGGAGGCCGACCCGCTCGCGCGGCCGGCGGCGTCGGGCGGCGTGCTCGCCGAGGCTGCCGACGCCGTCCGCGCGTACTACGACGGCGATCACGGAGCGCCGGGGCGTGTGCCCGTACGGCAGGCGAGCGGCCCGTTCCGGACGCACGCGTGGGACGTGCTGCGCGAGGTGAAGGCCGGCGAACGCCTGACGTACAGCGAGTACGCGCGGCGGTCCGGCCGGCCCGCCGCGGTGCGCGCGGCCGCAGGGGCATGCGCGATGAACGCGGCGGCGCTGTTCGTGCCGTGCCACCGCATCGTGCGCACCGACGGCACCCTCGGCGGCTTCCGCTACGGGCTCCCGATCAAGGAGAGCCTGCTGACCCGCGAGGCCCTGCCGCGATAGTCGGCTCGGACATCAGACGCGTCTGCTTCGAGAACGACCTCGGGTACCGATCCAAGCTGGATTCGGTACCCGAGGTCGTTCTCGAAGCGGACCCGCCCGGCCCGCCGACAGGACGGGGTCAGCCCTTGACCGCGCCCGCCAGCAGCCCGCGCACGAAGTAGCGCTGCAGCGACAGGAACACGATCAGCGGCACGATCATCGCGATGAACGCGCCGGCCGACAGCACGTGCCAGTCGCCGCCGCGCGAGCCCGCCAGCTCGGCAACGCGCACGGTCAGCGGGAACGTGTCCGGGTTACCCATGATCAGCGCGACCAGCAGGTCGTTCCACACCCACAGGAACTGGAAGATGCCGAACGCCGCGAGCGCAGGCGTGAGCAGCGGCAGCACCACCCGGAAGAAGACCTGTACGTGGCCGGCGCCGTCCATGCGCGCCGCTTCGACCAGGGACCTCGGGATGTCCTTCATGAAGTTGTGCAACAGGAAGATCGCGAGCGGCAGCGCGAAGATCGAGTGCGACAGCCAGATGGTCCAGAACGTGCCGTTGATCCCCATATCCACGTACGCCGACAGCAGCGGCACGAGCGTGATCTGGATCGGCACGATCTGCAGGGCGAAGATCGCGACGAACAGGAAGTCGCGGCCCCTGAAGTCGATCCACGCGAACCCGTAGGCGGCCAGCAGCGCGATGACGATCGGGATGAACACCGCGGGCAGCGTCACCACGAACGAGTTGACGAAGTAGGTCGCGAGGTCGGTCGACCCGTCGAACAGCGCCGTCTCGTAGTTCTGCAGCGAGAAGACGCCCTCGCCGGCGAGCGCGTCGCCGAACACGGTCCACCAGCCGCTCTGCCGCACGTCCAGCTCCGGCCGGAACGACGTGACCAGCAGGCCCACCGTCGGAATGGTCCAGAGGATGGCGATGATCACGGCGAGCGTGCTCGCCCACGGGTTGGAGAGCGCCTTGCGCGCCTTCCGCGCTCGGTCGCTCATGCCCGACGGCGGTCGCGGGACCTCGGGTGCGGCGGTATCTGCTTCGACGGTGCTCATCGGACCTCCTCCGAGATACGCATCTGGCGCACGTTGTAGACGATCACCGGGATGACGATGACGAACAGGAGCACGGCCAGGGCGGCGCTCAGGCCCGACTCGCCCTGCCGGAACTGCTGGTCGTAGAACTCCAGGGCCACGATCGAGGTGTCGAACTGGCCGGCCGTCATCGTCCGCACGATGTCGAAGGTCTTGAGCGTGGTCATCGCGATGGTGGTGAGCACGACGACCAGCGCGGGCCGGATGCTCGGGATCGTGATGCGCCAGAACATGCCGAGGCCGGAGACGCCGTCGAGCCGCGCCGCCTCGGTGATGTCGTCGGGGATCGCCTTGATCGACGCCGAGAGCAGCGTCATCGCGAAGCCCGCCTGGATCCAGATGAACACCACCATGATGAGGAACGTGTTCAGCGGCGCGCTGATCAGGAACTGCTGCGGCTCGCCGCCCAGCCAGACGATGAACTGGTTGAGCAGGCCCGTCTGCTCCACGCCAACGGGCTTGAACTCGTAGACGAACTTCCAGATGATCGACGCGCCCACCATGGAGATGGCCATCGGGAGGAACACGAGCCCCTTGGCCACGGACTCGAACCGGCTCTTGTCGACCAGGTAGGCGTACGCGAGGCCGAAGAACGTGGCCACGAGGGGGGCGACGAGCACCCACAGCGCCGTGTTGCCGAGCACTATGAGGAACTGCGGCTCGGTGAAGGCCCGGACGTAGTTGTCCAGCCCGACGTACTCGGTGCTGTTGCGGTTCATGAAGGAGTTCCCGATGGTGCGCACCGCCGGGTACAGGAGTCCGAGGGTGAGCAGCACCAGCGCCGCGCCCACGAACCCGAAGCCGACGAACCAGCGGGATGGGTTACGTGGCCGGTCGACCACGAAAAGGATGAGGCCCATCAGCGCGACGAACAGCACTATCGCGATGAACATCAACATGATCTTGTGCCCCGGGTCGTCCCCGGCGTGCAGTAGCCACTCCATGGCTATCTCCTGTCGCTGTCCTGGTCCGGTCGTCGTTGACTGGTCCGGCCCTCAGCCTAGGACGGCGGAGGCGCGGGACCGTAGGTCCCACGCCTCCGCGCGTCATGGTCGAGGGCCAGACGTCACTTGGACGGCCAGGAGTCCTCGATTTTGTCGGTGACCTGCTGGCTGGTCTCGTCGCTGGCGAACCATTCGGTCATGCCGTTCCAGAACGAGTCGGTACCGACGGCGGCCGGCATGAGGTCCGACGCGTCGAACCTGGCCACCGTGGCCGGGTCGGCGAGGATCTCGGCGGACAGCCGGTCGAAGTCCGTCGCCAGCAGCTCTGGGTCCAGCCCGTTGTTGGCACTCACCCAGCCGCCGGCCGGTGTTTCTTCCGCCTTGGCGTTCGCCCAGGCGTCGCTCGACAGGTAGGTCTGGAAGGCCTGCACCTCGGGCCGGTCGGTGAAGGCGCCGATGAACTCGCCGGCGACCAGCGTCGGCTTCTCGTCACCCTCGATCGCCGGCAGGTAGAAGGCGTAGACGTCGCCGTCCGGCGAAACCTCGGTGCCCTCGGGCCACTGCGTCTGGTAGAAGTTCGCAGCGCGGTGCATCCAGCAGTTCTGGTCCAGGATCGGGTACCCGGCGTCAGTCCAGGTCGCCGTTGCGATCGAGTCGACGCCGCCCAGGCCGCCGTTCACGTAGTCCGGGTTCTTGAGGATGTCGCCCGCGGTGTCAAAGGCCTCGACGATCTGCGGGTCGTTGAACGGGATCTCGTGGGTGTACCACTGGTCGTAGACATCGGGGCCCGCGGAGCGGAGCACCACGTCCTCGATCCAGTCCGTGCCCGGCCAGCCGGTGGCGTCACCGGACTCCACGCCCGCGCACCAGGGGCGCGCCGCGCCCTCGTTGCCCTCGGCGATGGTGGCCGTGAGCTCCATCATCTCGTCCCAGGTCTGGGGGACCTCGTAGCCGGCCTCTTCGAACATCGACGGCGAGTACCAGACGTAGGACTTCACGTTGGAGCCCAGCGGCGCGGCGTAGAACGTGCCGTCGACCGTGCCGTACTCCTTCCACTCCGGGGCCCAGAACTCGTCCACGTTGGCCTCGACCTGCTCCGGGGCCGGGAGGACAGCGTCGTAGTCCCTGACCAGGGTCTGGAGCAGGCCTGGCTGCGGCAGGATCGCGATGTCCGGCGGGCTGCCGGCCTGGACGCGCACGGGGAGCTGCGCTTCCATCTCGCGCGACCCCTCGTAGTTGATCGTGACGCCGGTGCAGTCCTCGAACGGCACGTACGACGCCGTCTGGGTCTCGGCCTCGGGCTCGACGATCGTGGTGTAGACACTGACCTCGGTGCCCTCGAGGTCACCGAACTCCTCGAAGACCGAGCAGTCGATCGCGGAAGCGCCGGTTGCCTCGTCTTCGCCCCCGCCGCCGTCATCGGTGTCGGCACAGGCCGCGAGGACCAAGGCCAGGCTCGCGCCGGTCGCCGCTACGGCGATTGCTCGGCGCTTGGAAGCCATCCGGATAGTCATCTCGTGCTCCTCCACTGCTTCGTGGGCTCAGAACCCTCTGACGTGCGGGTACGGTCCGGCAGAGTGCCAGGTTGCCCTTCCTCAACGCAACCGTGGTTCACGACGTTATGCAAGTCCATACAGCACCGCTTGCATTACGAAACCGTTGCAATCGTGCACATCGCGAATACCGGATGCCGCCCCCGGGTGTACCCGTGCGGCCGACCGCCTCGGCTGCCTGCGGCGGGACGTAGGCTTGTGCCGCCAGATCACTGGTGCCCCTACGGAAGGACGGACATGATCGAGCTGAGGACGCCGCGCGAGATCGAGGAGATGCGCCCGGCGGGACGCTTCGTCGCGGACGTGCTGCTCGCCGTCCGTGAGGCCGCAGGCGTGGGGGTGAACCTGCTCGAGCTCGATGACATCGCGCACAAGATGATCCGCGACCAGGGCGCGGAGTCGTGCTACATCGACTACCACCCCTCGTTCGGCGCCATGCCCTTCGGCAAGGTCATCTGCACCTCGGTGAACGACGCGGTGCTGCACGGCCTGCCCTACGACTACGCGCTGAAGGACGGCGACCTGCTGTCCATCGACTTCGCCGCGTCGGTGAACGGCTGGGTCTCCGACTCCGCGCTGTCGTTCGTGCTGGGCGAGCCCGCCGCGGACCGCGCCGAGCCGGACGCGAAGCTGATCCGCACCACCGAGGTCGCGCTGGAGGCGGGCATCGCCGCCGCGCAGCCGGGCCAGCGGATCGGTGACATCTCCGCCGCGATCGCCGAGGTCGCGCACGCCGCCGGCTACTCGATCAACACCGACTTCGGCGGGCACGGCGTGGGCCGCACCATGCACGGCGACCCGCACGTGCCGAACAACGGGCGCGCCGGCCGTGGCTTCCCGCTCAAGCCGGGCCTCGTGATCGCGGTCGAGCCGTGGTTCCTCGAGACGACCGACGAGATCGTCACCGACCCCGACGGCTGGACGCTGCGGTCCGTGGACGGGTCCCGCGGGGCGCACTCGGAGCACACGATCGCCATCACCGAGGACGGCCCGCTCATCCTCACGGCACGCGACTGACCACCTTGCCGAAGTAGAACCCTGGTTCTATCTCGGCGTCTCAGACGAGGGTCTTCAGGACCTGGATCACGCCGTGCTGGCTGATGTCGCCGACGGTCTCGTTGGCGATCGCCTTCACCTCGTCGGGGGCGTGCCCCATCGCGACGGCGCGGGCGGCCCAGCCCAGCATCTCGATGTCGTTCAGGCCGTCGCCGACGGCGAGCGTGTTGTGCTGCGGGATGCCGAGCGCGGTGCGGATGTTCTCGAGCGACGTCGCCTTGCTCTGGTGCTGCGGCGTCACGTCGATCCAGTCGAGCCCGGCCTGCGTGGCGGTGACGCCGTGCCGGCGTAGCGGCTCGAGCAGGTCCAGCACGTCCGGCCCGCGGAGGATCGCGCGCGACGCGGGCAGCTCGCTCAGCCCGTCGATGCTGACCACACGCTGGGCGCCGTTGACCTCGTGCGGCTCGAACGCCCGGTTCACGCGGTAGCCGACGCCGATCTCCTCGACGCCGATCTGCACGTCGGGGAACCGGCTCAGCGCCATCTGGACCACGGGACCGACGTCGAACGTCAGCACGTCCTCGAGCGTGTAGCCGTTGGTGCAGGTCTGGCACAGTCGCGCCGTGACCGCACCGTTGGAGGCGACCACCCAGCCGTCGGTGATCCCGAGCTCCCTGGCCACAGGCAGGATCCCCGTCAACGACCTACCCGACGCCAGGACCACGTGATGCTTCCGGCTGCGCACGAGCTGCACGGCCAGAACCGTCGGTTCGGGCACTGGCTGCCCGGTGACCAACAGGGTCCCGTCGATGTCGAGAGCGACCAGGTGAGGCGCATCGTTGCGCACTCGCATGGACACCGGTTGGTCGTCCAGGATCATCACGTACCCCCATGGCCCCGTGAGCGCCGTCACCCTTCGACGGATCGCGCCCAAATGTACAGGCATTGAACCAGCGATCCATACCTTTGCACGGATAACTTTCAGCCGCTGGCTATTTCTACCCTCAAAGCAGCGATCGGAGAACTTCTACGACACCGTCGCCGTCGATCGAGCCGGTCACCTCGTCGGCCGCGGCCTGCACGGTCTCGGATGCGTGGCCCATGGCCACGCCCCGCCCGGCCCACCGCAGCATGTCTATGTCGTTGCTGCCGTCGCCGACGGCGACGGTGTTCTCGGCCGCCACGCCGAGTTCTTTGCGCACCACCTCCAGGGCCGACGCCTTGGTCACGCCCTGCGGTGCGATGTCCATCCACGCTGACCAGCCGACGGCGTAGGTCACGTCGTCGAACCCCAGCCGCGCGGCGATCTCGTGGAACTCCGCACTGGTCTCGCCGGGACTGCGTACCACGACGCGTGTGACGTCGCCGGCCCACAGGTCCTCGAAGTCGACCACGCGGTGCTCCCCGTTGAGCTCTCCCTCGGGAAAGAGCTCGGTCATCCGGAAGCCTACGCCGACATCCTCCACCGCGTAGCGTGCGTGCGGGAGCTCCTCCTTGAGCATGCGGAGCACGGGCTCCGGGTCGAACGTCTCGACGCGCTCCAGGGTGTAGCCCATGTCGGCGGTCGCGTCGATGCGCGCCGTCACAGCGCCGTTCGACGCGACGATCCAGGAGTCCTCGATCTTGAGCTCCGCCGCCACGGGCGTCATTGCGATGAGCGACCGCCCCGAGGCCAGCACCACGTGGTGCCCGGCCGCGCGGACGGCGGCGACGGCGTCCCGGGCATCGTCGGACAGCACCTCGTCGTACGTGACGAGCGTGCCGTCGATGTCGAGGGCGATGAGCTTTCGATCGATGTCGCGGGGCACGATCGCAGCCTACCGACCCCCACGTGAACATCGGTCGACCATACGTACGAGATCGGCGGAATGTCAGGTGATCGGCCTGGTTGCGGGCGTGGTCGTTGCGCCTACGCGTCCGTTATGGGCGCAACGACCACACCCACGACCAAGTGGGCCGGGTTGGCCTACTTGACCGGCTCCAGCAGCTCCAGGCCGCCCAGGTAGGGGCGCAGGCCCTCCGGCACGTACACCGAGCCGTCGGCCTGCTGGTGGTTCTCCAGGATGGCGACGATCCAGCGCGTGGTGCCGAGCGTGCCGTTCAGGGTCGCGACATTCCGGGTGGAGCCGTCCTCGGTCCGCTCGCGGATGCCGAGACGGCGGGCCTGGAACGTCGTGCAGTTCGACGTCGAGGTGAGCTCCAGCCAGCGCTCCTGGGTGGGCAGCCACGCCTCGCAGTCGAACTTGCGTGCGGCCGACGAGCCCAGGTCGCCCGCCGCCGTGTCGATGACGCGGTACGGCAGCTCGACCTTGGCCATCATTGCCTCTTCCCAGCCCAGCAGCCGCTGGTGCTCGGCCTCCGCGTCCTCGGGGGCGCAGTAGCTGAACATCTCGACCTTGTGGAACTGGTGCACGCGGATGATCCCCCGCGTGTCGCGGCCCGCCGAGCCGGCCTCGCGGCGGTAGCAGGCGCTCCAGCCGGCGTAGCGCATGGGCCCGTCGGACAGGTCGATGATCTCGTCGCTGTGGTACCCCGCGAGGGCCACCTCGGAGGTGCCGACCAGGTACAGGTCGTCCTTCTCCAGGCGGTAGATCTCGTCGGCGTGCGCGCCGAGGAAGCCCGTGCCCTGCATGGTCTCGGGCTTGACGAGGGTGGGCGTGATCATGGGCGTGAAGCCCTGCTCCACGGCCTGGTCCATCGCCATGTTGAGCAGCGCCAGCTCCAGGCGCGCGCCGATGCCGGTGAGGAAGTAGAACCGCGCCCCCGACACCTTGGCCCCGCGCTTGGTGTCGATCGCGCGCAGGCCCTCGCCCAGCTCCAGGTGGTCCTTGGGCTCGAAGCCCTCGGCCGCGAAGTCGCGGCGGGCGCCCACCTGCTTGAGCTCGATGAAGTCTTCCTCGCCGCCCGCGGGCGCGCCCGCGATCACGTTGGAGATGGAGTACAGCAACCGGTCGAGCTCCTGCTCGGCCTCCGTGGCCGTGGCCTGGTGGCGCTTGACGTCGTGGGCGAGCTGCTTGGTGTGGGCCAGCAGGGCCTGCTTCTCGTCGCCCTGGGCCTGCGCCACCTTCTTGCCAAGGGACTTCTGCTCCGCGCGCAGGTTCTCGAACTCCGCCAGGGAGGAGCGGCGCCGCGAGTCGGCGTCGAGCGCCGCGTCCACGAGGTCGGGGTCGTCGCCGCGGGCCACCTGGCTCGCGCGGACGACGTCTGGGTTGTCGCGCAGAAGTCGGAGATCGATCACGGAGCTGAGCCTATCGGGGCTGTCCCGCCGATTTCGTCCGCAGCGCGACCATCGTGAGCAGCGGCACGGCCGGGATGAGCGCGATCATCGCGATCCGGAGGCCGAAGTCGTTGACCAGGGAGCCCAGCACGGCCATCACCCACATCGCCACCAGCGCGGGCCGCAGGAACTCCCAGCGCTCCTGCGCGCGCACGAACCAGGCGGGCGTCAGGCGTCCCCGCCAGGCCGCCGGCCCGAACAGCGCCAGCCCCACCAGCACGAGCAGCACCACCGTGACCCAGACCGCCGGTCCGCCCGTTATCGAGTTCAGCGCGTACAGGGCCTTGCGCAGCACTGTCGACACCGCCTCGCCGTCGACCACCTGGGCCACGAACCGGCCCAGGTGCGAGCGCGACTCGGGCGGGCGCAACCAGTCCAGGACTCCGACGAGGGCGACGACGCCGACGCCGGCCGCCGCCACCCCGGCGAACCGCCAGAACGTGAGCCGTAGCCCGGACGCGGCGGTGGCGACCACCACGAAGGCCGGGACCAGCACCAGCCCGCCGCCGAGGTCGGCCCCGAGGGTGGGCCAGACGTCGACCGCCATCGCGATCACGCCCACGACGCTCACGGCCAGGGTGGCCAGGACCCGCCGGCCGCGGGTGACGAGCAGCTGCGCCAGCGCGGCCGCGAGCACTATCGCCGCCACCGCGTAGACCGAGAACGTCGGGTTGCCGAAGCCGTAGAACCGCGCGCCGAACGTCGGGGCCGAACCGAGCGGCGCAGCCCGGTTCAGCGGGGTGCCGAAGAGCGCGTCCACCGTGAGCGCGACGAACGTGATGCCGGCGACCGCCGCAGGGGCCGCCCACAGCGGTCGCCGCGGGGCGAGCAGGCTCAGCCCGGTCACCGCCGCCGTCACGAGCAGGGTGGCGCCCACTATCGCGAGCCCGGGCAGGTCGAACCGCCACCAGCCGGTCAGGGAGGCGAGGAACCCGCCGGCCGGGAGCGCGGTCAGCGCGGTGGCGCCCACCTCGGCGGCACGCCGCCATCCGCCCGGCACCTCGCCCAGCCCACGCGCACGACGTCGGCGCGGCACCCACCAGCACGCCGCCGCCAGTGCGAGGCCCAGCCAGAACGGCACGTCCACGAGCCAGATGTACGCGTCGCGCCGCACATGGTCGCGGGCGGTCATGTCCGCGAGCTCGTCGGCGGTGAGCCACGCCGAGGCGGGGCGCTCACCGCCGCGCAGCAGCGGCGTCGGGTCGATGTCGGCGGGCAGGTCCACGCCGACGGCGTCGAGCACCGCCGCCGGGACGTCCATCAGGCGCGCCACGCCCTCCGTGCGGGTCGCCGTGCTGGCCAGGTAGCGCGGCAGGCCGTCGTTGGCCGCCGAGGGGCGGACCATCGCCAGCCCCAGCTCGAGCGCGTGCTCCGGCACCGTGGCGACGTCGATCACCAGCACCGTCGTGTTCGCGGGGGCGGCATCCAGGACGCGCCACACCGCGAGGTCCACCGCGGAGACGAGGTCGGCGCGGATGGCCGCTACCTGCTCGGCGCCGTCGGGCTGCTCCTCCAGGTCGGCGCGCTCCGCGACGTCCAGCAGCGCGGAACCGGCGTCCACGAAGGTGACGGGGCAGTCCCAGGCACCGGACCCCTCGGACACCGCCGTGTCGAGGTCGAAGTACCGCCCGACGCCGCCGTCGCCGTCGGCGAGCGCGACCGCAGCGCCCGGGCCGACCGCCGTCGTGCACTCGTCGGCGAGCGCGTCGCCTAGCGTGCCCGGGTTCGCGGCGTAGCCGGAGCCGCGCTGCAGCGCGGTCAGGCGGTCCCACTGGTCGACGACGGCGGGGCGGTCGCCCCGCACCGCTCCCGCACCTTCCTGGGCGCTTTCCTGGGCGCCTTCGTCGGCATCGTCACCGGTGCCCGACGCGTCGTCCGCGACCGGCGTCACCGAGATCTCGTCGCAGATCCAGTGGTCGTCGGCGTCGCGCTCGTCGGCCACCTCGGCGAGGCGGCCCGCCGACAGGCTGAGCCAGCCGCTGTCCGGGCAGCGCGCCGCACGCCCGTTGGGCAGGGTGAGGCCCGCGGCGTCCGCGCCGTCGGTCAGCAGGCCGTACAGGGTGGGCGCAGGGGCCTTACCGGTGTCGAGGGACGGCTGGACGTCGGTCCAGCGCAGGCCCTGCGTGCCGATCACGATCAGACTGCCACCCGGCGGCACCACCGGCTCGGCGGCGCTGAGGGAGCCCGACTCCTCGCCCGCCGCGTCGGCGCCGGGCACCGGGAGCACGGCCGCCGCGAACAGCAGGCTGAGCAGCAGCGCGCCGGACAGGCCCAGCACGGCGGACGGCACGCGGCGCACGGGCGGGGTGGGCCTGCCCGACGGAAGCCAGCCGCGGGCGCCGAGGAACCGCGTCACCAGGTCGGGACGGGCCGCGAGGAGCGCCACCACGGCGAACGGCAAGAGCAGCACGAGCCCGCGCGTGCGGTCCCCGAGGACCGGCGCGGCGTCCACCCCGGTGGTCACGAGCGCGATGACGGCCACGGCGCCCGCCGCGAGCCACACCGGCCGGGTGGGCCGCTGGGCGTCGGGCCTGCGGACGCCGTCGCCCAGCACCGACCCGGCGCTCGTGCCCGTGCGGCGGCGCGCCACGTAGGCCGCCAGCCCGCCCGCGAGCACCAGACCGGCCGCGGCGTAGAGCACGAAGGCGACGTCCGAGAACCCGTAGAACCGGTCGGCGGTGGCGAGCGACGGGCCCAGCAGCGAGCCCTGCAGCAGCGTGAACCCGGTGAGCCCGTCGACGGTGAAGACCAGCCAGGTGACGCCGGCCGCCGCGACCGCGTTGCGCCACGGCGCCGGCGAGAGCAGGCGGGACACGCCGCGCACGGTGAGTGCCACGGCGACGGCGGCCACGGTCAGCGACAGGGCCAGGCCGAACTCTGGCGCGGGCCACACCCACCAGCGGGCCAGCGTCGCCAGGCTCGCCGCCGCCGGCGCCGACACCGCGAGCAGCGCGGCCGCCAGCGCCAGCCGCTGCCGGTACGGGCCGGGCTCCCGGCGCGGCCGCGCTGCCCGTCGGGGCAGCACCAGGACCAGCACGGCGATCAGCAGGAACAGGGCGATCGCGCCCGCGAACGCCGGCACCTGCGCGGGGATCGTGTCCGCCAGGACGTTGATGTACTGCCGGTTCTCGACGGTGCGCGCGACGGTGGTCCGGCGCGGCTCGCCCGCCTCGATCGGCATGCCGTCGATCACCGGCGCCTCGACGGCCGGGGCCTGCTCCGGCTCCTCGGCCTCGGGGTCCGGGAGGGCGCCACCCGCCTCGGCGGCGGTCGCCGTCAGGTCCGTGAGCTGCACGAACCCGGTGCTTCGTGACGCGTCCGACGTCAGCCAGCGCACCCGCGGCACGTCCACCACCCAGTCCACGACGACCTGCAGCCCCTGCTGCGTGAGCGGCGTGTCGGCGATGCCCGCGACGAGCACGCGCGTGCCGGCCGGCAGGCTCCTCGCCAGGCTGCTGAGGGTGCCGTCCAGCGCCTCGAGCGCCGCGGACCGCTCCGGGCCCTCGGGCAGGCTCCCGGCGTCGATGACGGTGACCGGGCAGGCCGTCAGGGCATCGTCCCAGGCCTGACCACGCGAACCGGAGGTGCCCGCCGACCCTGCCGTGCCGTCGGTGGTCAGCGAGTCCAGCGAGGGAACGTACCGGCCCACGCTCCCGTCCTCGCGGGCGAGCATCACGGCAGCGCCCGGCCCGATCGCCGTCGAGCAGGTGCCCGCATCGTCCAGCATCTCGCCCAGGAGGCCGGGGGCCGGCTCCGCGGTGCGGTCGGCGGGCTCCTCGTCCGCCCCGTCGTCCTCCTCCTCGGGGAGCTGGGCCCAGCCGTCCACCGTCGCGCGGGCCGGCTCGGCGCCGCCCGCGCCGTCCGCCCGGGGGACCGGGGTGCACGACGTCGCCCCGCGCGCCTCGCGCTCCTGGCCGTCCCGCCCGGCGTCCGGCTCGTCCGCGCGTTCGGCGCTGCCCGCCGAGACCATCCGGCTGCCCGCGGAGAGCGTGAGCCACGCGTCCAGCGGGCACGTCGCGGGCGCGGCGGTGCGGACGTTGATCGACGCGACGGAGCCGCCGCCGATCATGTGCCACAGGTTCGGGGTGGTGCTCCGGGACACGTCGGTCCAGCGCAGGCCGGCGACGCCGACCACGACGAGGCGGGCCGAGGGCTCCGTGGCCGACGACGCTGGCTCCGCGGCGGGCTCGGACCCCACGGCGGGCTCGGACCCCGGGGACGCCGACGCCGTCGTCGGGCCGAGCAGGCCCAGCAGGACCGCTATGAGCGTGACCAGGACTGCGGGCACGGTCAGGGCTCGGGTGGAACGGAGATTCACCCGCCCAGGGTAGATGGCCCGAGCAGTCACGGTGCTCGGACCAGGAGAGCGCCCGGCTGGACGTGCACGTCGATCTCGACGGCCCGCCCGAGCGGGTCGCCGTCGACCTGGGCCTCCTCGCCCGCGGGCACCCGGATGCGCGCCCGGCGGGCCTTGGTGTGGTCGATGCGGCCCAGCTTCTCCGGCAGCTCGTTCCGCACGCCGACGCCCTGCATGGCGATCTCGAGCGTCAGCTGTGCCCAGCCGAGCACCCCGCCGCGGACGTCGACGGCGGCCACGTCGAGCACCCCGTCGTCGAGCACGGCGTCGGGCAGCAGGGTGACGCCGCCCGGGAGCATGCCGCAGTTGCCGACCATGATCGAGCGCGCGCGGGCGTCCACCGGCGGATGCTCGTCGAGCTGCAGGGTGGCGCGCATGCGCCGGGCCTGCATGTGCGACAGCCCCGCCACGAAGTAGGCGAGCCAGCCCACCCTCTTCTTCAGGTTGGAGTCGGCGGTGGCGACCATCGCGGCGTCGAAACCCAGGCCGGCGATGACGAGGAAGATGTGCTCGCGCTCGGTGTCCGGCTCGTGGTCGGGCTGGTTGGGGTGATCGCCGTTGCGGGGCACGTCCGCGAACTCCACCACCCGCAGCCAGCCGACGTCGATCGCGCGCGTGCGGCCGTGCACGATCACGTCGAGCGCCTCGTCCGTGCCCGTCAGCGGCAGCTCGAGGTTCCTCGCAAGCAGGTTACCCGTGCCGACGGGCAGCACCCCCATCGGCTTGTCCGATTCGACCATGGTCTCGGCGACGGCCCGCACCGTCCCGTCGCCGCCCGCCGCGATCACTATGTCGGCGCCGTCGGCCAGGGCCTGCTCGGCCTGGCCCTTTCCCGGGTCGTCAACGGTGGTCTCGTACCAGAGGGGCTCGGGGAGGCCATGGGTGCTGCAGTGCGCGCGCACCTCGACGAGCAGACGGCCGGCGTCCGGCTTGGACGGGTTCACGATCACCGCCAGCTGCGGGACCGCCTGCACGCTCTGCGGCGTCGCGCGCCGAGGATCGCGGCGCCGCCGCAACGCTTGCTGCGACCAGGCGCCGATGGCGACGACGAGTGCCAGCACCGCGATGACGATCGCGGCAATCCCCATCCAGACCTGCCACTCCACGAGGTCAGCGTACGGGGCGGACCTGCGGAAGCGGATTCATCAGCTGCGGACGTTCGAGCCCGCGTGCCGCACCGCGTCCACCGCGCCGCGCATCTTGCGCGCGTTCACGGCCAGGAGGACGTCGCGGTACTGGGCCGCGCGGTGGATCTGGCCCTTGAGGTCGTTCGCGGAGGCTCGGTGCCTGAGGTCGCACGGCACCTCGACGGCGACGTACCCCCTGCGCAGCAGGTCGATGGTCATGCCGGTCTCGACACCCCAGCCGCGCGCGAGCGGCGTGGCCGCCTCGAACGCCTCGCGGGTGAGGCAGCGCATGCCGGACAGCGGCTGCGACGGGCTCCAGCCGGTCATGGCCTCGATCGCCCGGCGGGACGCGCCCACCACGATGCCCCGGCCGCCCGCGCCGGCCTGCTTGGGCAGCAGCGCGATCGCGAGATCGGCCACGCCCTCGCGGACGGGACGCACGAGGGGTGCGGTGTTCACGGCGGTGTCGCCGAGGTCGCCGTCGATGAACATGAGCAGGCGCGGGGGGCGCCCGTCCGCGTCGCGCATCGCCACCACCGCGGCGCCCGTCTCCATCGCTGCGGCTTTGCCGCGATTGTGCGAGTGGCGCACGACGACCGCCCCGGCGGCGCGCGCAACATGCTGCGTGTCGTCCTCGGAGCCGTCGTCGACCACGAGCACGAGGTCGACGTGTGGGATCGCACGCGCGGAGCGCACGGTGGCGGCGATGCGTTCGGCCTCGTCCTTGGCGGGAATGATGGCCGCCACCCGTTGGACGTTCTTGCCTGCCTGTGCATTGCCGGGACGCGTGGTCTTCGCGACCGGGAGAGCGTTCACACCTGTCCTGCCTGAAGCGTCGATTTGCCTTGGTGGGTGATCGGATAGTCCTTTGCTTGGTGAGTGCAAAGGTTTACCCCTGGAATCCTACTCCCTTGGTCCGCTAGTTGCCGAAACCTGGGTCGCTCGTGGCGATCCGCGGTGACTGCCGACGCGTTCCGGGCCGCTCGCGAAGCCCGGTCGGGGTACTCCGTTCTAGCGCAGGGTGACCTGCCGGGAGACGATACCTGCTCTTGCGCGTCGCTCGTTCGCATCAAGTGGCTCCTTGATGGAAAGTGCTTTCGCGAGCTTGTCGCCGAGCTCCACGGCGGGGCCCTCCAGATCGGCCGCCTCGGTTCCCTTCGGCAGCTCCCAGACGGGAACGACCAGGCCTGACGCGCGAAACGCTCCCACGAACTTCCCACCCGCGAGCCCTGACTCGCGCTTTGCGTGCAGCCGAGAGATCGCGTCGATGACGTCGTCCTCCGGCTCGGGACGTGCCCAGCGGAGGAACTCGCGAGTCATGCTGCACCAGTAGGCCGACTCGACGGAGGAGACCTTGACCGTGGGGATCGCGCCGTCGGCGGCGTCCTCCAGGTTCTGCTTGAGCTCCGGCGTGATGTCGGCGCTCGGGTCGAGCCAGTAGTCGAACGTGTCGTGCACCGTGACCTCGAACGGGACGCTCAGGTCGAGCACGTCCTGGAGGCGCGGGCCCTCGCCCGGAAGCTCACCCGACTCGACGGCCGTGCCCGGCTCGAGCTCCATCGCTTCCAGGAGCGCGGCGGCGAGGTCGCGGCTCACGTCACCCGACCCGACGATGCCCTGCACGGCGAGCAGGAGCGTGCCGTCGGCACGGTGCAACGCGGTCCAGGCACCGGGCAGGAGCGTCACGACGGTGACCTCACGGGAGCCGTGCTCGGCGGTGGTGCGAGCGGTAGCGGTCGCTGACGGGACGATCTCGCGCATCGCCACCCAGTCGGTCTCCCCGGGGAGACCTTCGAAGGGCCGGAGCACGAAGTCGGGGGAGGAATTCTTGGCCATGCGGCGAGTGTATCCGCGCGCATGGTCGCAGATCTGTCCGGACGGTGATGTTTCGGAGCAGCCCGACGGCGGCCCGGCGGGACGGGACGATGCGGGACGGGGACAGGTGGAGCGCGGGCGGGATGTGGCGGGCGCGCGGGACATGTGGAGGGCGGGCGGGACATGATTGAAGAGTGGAACCCTGGCTCGCCGCACACCTGCCCGTGCTCGACCTCGCGCTCGACGCCGTCCGGACGGTCCAGCGCGCGGCCGCGCGGGCCGGACGCCCTGCTGGGGCCGCAGACCCCGCCCCGCTCGACCCGGCCCGCGTCGCTGCCGCCTTCGCCTCCGACCGCGTCTTCGCGCTCGACGGGCACCCCGTGGACGGGTTCGCCCCGCTCTCGGGATTCTTCCCCGCCGCCGACGGCTGGGTCCGCACGCACGCGAACTACCCGCACCACCGGTCCCGCCTGACGGCGCTCCTCGGCCTGTCCGACGACGCCGGCCGGCCCGCCTTCGCCCAGCGCATCGCCCGCTTCCCGGCGCAGGAGCTCGAGGACCGGGCAGCCGACGTCGGCGCGATAGTGGTGCGGGTCCGGACCGAGCACGAGTGGCGGATGTCGAGGCCGGGACGTGCCGCGGCGTCGGGCCCCGTGGTGCAGACGCGGCTGCGGCCCGGCCCTTCGACGGGCTCAGGACGGCGCGGCAGTGCAGCAGGCTCCCCCGCCGTCGGGCCCCGCCCTGGGGCCGACCCGGCGCCCGGCGCGAAACCCCTGGCCGGCGTCCGGGTGCTCGACCTGACGCGTGTCATCGCCGGCCCCGTCGCCACGCGCACGCTCGCGCTCCTCGGCGCGGACGTGTTGCGGGTCGACCCGCCGGACCCCGCCGAGATCGAGTGGCAGCACCTCGACACGGGGCAGGGGAAGCGCAGCGCCGTCCTGGACCTCAGGAATCCCCGCGACCGCCGCACCGCTCAGGAACTGCTGGACGCCGCCGACGTGCTCGTCACCGGCTACCGGCCCGGCGCGATCGAGTCGCTGGGGCTCGAGGTCCCGCCCGGCGTGGTGGCCGGCCGGGTGTCCGCATGGGGCGACGCCGGGCCGTGGGCCGGGCGACGGGGGTTCGACTCGATAGTGCAGGCAGCCAGCGGCATCGCGCTGCTGGAGGGCCGGGACGGGGCGCCCGGGGCACTACCCGCCCAGGCGCTCGACCACGCCTCGGGGTACCTGCTCGCGGCGGGGATCGTGGACGCTCTCACCCTCCGGGACGACGCGGCCGGCGGCCCGGGCGACGGGCTCGGCCGCGATGTCTCCGTGTCGCTCGCACGTACCGCCACCTGGCTGCTGGACCTGCCGGGACGGGACCAGCTGCACCCGGCCGCCGCGACGCCGTCGGGCGGCGAGACCGTGACGCACGGGCGGGTGACCGCCGCGCGGCCGGTGCTCGCGGGATACGACGACTACCCGCACCCCGCACACCCGTGGGGCACGGACGAGCCGGCCTGGCGCCCCCCGGCGGGGTAGCTGGTCAGGCGCGAACGCGGCTGCGGCGGGCGACCAGGAGCGCGCCGGCTCCGCCGATGACGAGGGCGCCGGCCGCACCCGTCAGGGCAGCCGCCTCGGCACCGGTAGTGGCGAGCCGTACCGGGGCGTCGAGCGTGGCGTCGGTGAGCGCGGAGGCCTCCTGCTCGATGGCGTCGACGCTGGACCCCTCGTTCGGGACGTAGGCGGTGAGCTCGGCCCCTGCGGTGTCGGCCGACGTCGGCGCCCCCTGCCACTGCTGCCCGGGCGCCTGGACAGCGACCTGCGGCTCGGACGCGGCGGATTCGACAGGCGCCGGCGTCTCCGCCACCGTGGAAGCCGCGGGCTCAGGTGCCGGCTTCTCCGCGGGCGCGGCCGGCTGCGCGACCGTCTCGACGACCTCGGGCTCCGGCTCGGGGGCGGGTGTGCTGGCCTCGTCCAGGTACTCCTGGACGGCCTCGCGCACCTTCTCGCGGTCCTTCTCGTCCCAGCCCCCGCCGTGGGCCTGGGACTCGTTGCGGTCGCAGTCACCCTGGGACTCGTACTGCGGCACGTCGTAGTTCGGCTCCGTGTAGCTGGCGGGCTCGTACGAGCGCGGGGCCTCGGAGGAGTGGCGGCCGCCGTCGTACCCACCGTCGTAGTCGGTGGAGTGCCCGTCGTACCCGCCGTGGCCACCGCCCTCGTGCGCCATCGCCGGGCTGGCGACGGCTGTCGCCGCGGTGGCGAGCGCGATCGTCGCCACGACACGGGAGGCCGTGGACCTGGCGGCGGACGAAGGCTTGACGGCGGCGTGCTTCATAGGAGCTGCTCCAGCTGGTCGGCTACGACGGCCCGGAACCCGGGACGCCCTGACGTTACCCGATCGGTAATAGCCGGAAAAAGGGGTAGATCGGAGAAACATATTGCCATGGTAACGATTTGATAACAACGCACGAAAGAATGGAACCTTCTCAAAGCGGAAGAGAACGAAAACGGGGTGGAGTGCCAATGGCACTCCACCCCGCTACGTCAAGACCGAAGAGGCTGGGGTCCTCTCGGGGAGCTCAGCTCAGGAGAGACCGAGCAGACCACCGGTGAGGCCGCTCACGGCACCGCCGGTCAGGCCGTCCACGGCACCCGTGACGCCGCTGACGGTGTCCGTCACGGCACCGCCGGCGACACCCTTCACGGTGTTGGTCACGGTGTCCACGACGGGCTTGGCGACGCCGTCCACGACGACGTCCTTCACGACCGGCTTGGCCACGCCGTCCACGACGACGTCCTGGACGACCGGCTTCACGACGCTGTCCACGACGACGTCCTGCACGACCGGCTTCACGACGTTGCCGACCACGTTCTCCTTGACGACGCCGTTGACGACGCCGTCGAGGACGACGTCCTCCACGACCGGCTTGGCAACACCGTTCACGACGCTCGGAACGACGTCACCGGTCACGGTGCCGACGGCACCCGGGACGACCGAGCCCGTCACGTTGCCCACGGTCGAGGTGACACCCGGGACGACCGAGCCGGTCACGGAGCTGACCGCACCCGGGACGACGTCCGTGGCGACGGGCTTGACGACGCCGTCCACTGCGACGTCGCCCACGACGGTCTCGACAGCACCGGCGGCCGGGGTGGTGACCTGGGCCACGACGCCCGGAATGCCCGCGACCACGCCGGGTGCGCTCGTCACGACGCTGTTGACGACGCCGCCCACGCCACCGAGCACGCCCGGCAGGTTGGCGACGAGGCCGGCGACCGGAGCGGTCACGCCGCCCACGATGTTCGGCACGTTGCGGAGGACGCCGGCCACAGTGGTCGGCACGCTCTCGACGGTGCCGATCGCGGCACCCGTGGCGCCGTTCACGACGTCGCCCGAGGCCACGCCACCGACGAGGCCGGTCGCGGTGCCAAGGGCGCTGCCGACGACACCGGTGGCGGTGCCGACAGCACCCGAGGCAACACCGGTGGCGGCGCCGACGGCACCGTTCACCACGGAGCCGTTGACAACGGAACCGACAACACCGGTGGCGGTGCCCACGGCACCCGAGGCCACGCCACCGACAACACCGGTCGCGGAGCCGACAACACCGGTGGCAGTGCCCACGGCGCCGGAGGCAACGCCACCGACCAGGCCGGTAGCAGTGCCCGCAACGCCGCCGACCAGGCCGGTCGCGGTGCCGACGACGCCGCCGCCGAGCACGTTGCCGAGCGCCGACTGGGCGGTGCCCGTCACGCCGGAGACGACGGAACCGTTGGTCACGCCGCCGACAACACCGGAGACGACCTGGGGCACAGCGCCCTTGACGGCACCCGACACGTACTGCGCCGGCTCGTAGTTCGGCGCGAGCGCCGTGGTGGGCGCGATGGAGGCGGGGAGCTCCTTGGTCACCGCGTCGACCGCGGGGACGGCGTCGGTGAGCTCGGCGAGGTCGATCGACGTCGACGAGAGGGCGGGCAGGCCCTGCGTGAGGCCCTCGGCGGTGGTGCCGAGGTCACCGAGGGAGTCCAGCGGCGAGGCCTCGGCGGCCATGGCCGGGGCGGCCATGGCCGAGGCCGCGGTTGCGATGGCGACGGTCGCGATGGTCCGCGCGCCCGCCGATGCGGTCTTCTTCTTGTGTGCTGCGTGCTTCAAAAGTTGCTCCAGCATCTCGTTGCGCATATGCGCGTTCGGTCCTTGAGCCCCCGAACTTAGTCTTCACCCCCGGGTGAATAAAATCACCCTAGTAACGATTGTGTAACGATGACCGAATTGGACCCTGAAACGCGGTCCGTCCGGCTTGTTCCGTTAGTTATCGCGGGAGCGTTATCGGCGGGCCGAAGGGCCGGCGTCTCGCTGGGTGGACATCTCCATCGTGAGGGCCTCGGCGCCCTGGACGAGCGCGGCCTCCGTGGCCCGCGCCTCGGCGGTGGCCCTCGCGCGGACGGCGACGATCTTGTCGTGCAGCTCGGCATGCACCCGCCTGCGCACGTCGTGGGCGATGACGTCGACGTCGGACTCGTCCGGGGCGGGCTCGCCGCGCGCGGCGAGCTCGTCGGTGAGCCGGGCGACGGCGGCGTCGATCTCGGCCACCACCCGGACCTCCGCCTCGTCCAGCAGGGCGACCACCGCGGCGTCGGCCTCCCGGCCCAGGCGCGTCTCCTCGAAGCGCTGGGCGGCGGCGTCCACGATGCCCTGCGCCTGCGCGACGACGTCGCGCGCCACCGCGGGCGCGTGCGCCTTCAGCGTGGCGAGGTCGAAGAGCAGCACGCCCTCCACGTCGGCGACCCGCGGGTCGACGTCGCGGTGCAGGGCAAGGTCCAGGATCACGAGCGGGCGGGGCTCCGGCTCGTCGCCCGCCCGGTCCGCTGCACGTTCCCGCGCCCGCACCAGTGCGGCGGCGTCGAGCACGTGGCCCAGGCTCGCCTCGGGGCCGGCCTCGCTCACCAGGCCGGGCAGCGCCGTCTGGCCGCCGAAGTTCCCGGCCACCATGTCGCTCAGCCGCTCGTCCTCCGGCCCGGCCTGCGCCGCGAGCGCGCGGCCGCGAGCGCCGCTGCAGCTGACCACGAGGTCGGCGTCGGCCAGCGCCTCGACGAGCGAGGCCACCGGCTGCACGCCGTGCGACTCGGCGAAGGTCTCGGCGCGGCCGGACTGCGAGTAGACGCGGATGTCCTCGCAGCCGCGCGCCCGCAGGGCCGCTACGGACGCGCCCGCGTACGAGCCGGTGCCGATGAGCACAGCGCGGGTGCCGTCCCACGGCGGCAGCTCGCGCTCGGCGAGGTCCAGCGCGAGCGCGACGACGGACCGCCCCGCGGCGCCGAGCTCGGTGTCCGTACCGACGCGCTTGGAGGTGCGCGATGCCGTCTGGAAGAGCAGCTCGAGCGTCTTGGAGGTGGTCTCCTGCTCGCGGGCCTCCGCCAGCGAGCGCTTCACCTGGCCAGCGATCTCCCGTTCGCCCACGACCATCGCGTCGAGGCCCGACGCCACGGCGAACAGGTGCTCCGTGACCTCCGGGCCGGTGCGGACGGTGAAGCTGCGGGCGGCGACGTCGCCGGTCACGCCCGACGCGTGGGCCACGAGCTCGGCCACGTGGCGCGTCGCGTGCCGCACGCTGTCGCCGCTCAGCGGCGCGTCGACGTCGAGGTAGAGCTCGAAGCGGTTGCACGTCGAGATCACCACGGCGCCCGCGACGGGGCCGCACGTACCGACGACGACGCGACCCACTGACGACGAACCCGTGGACAGGCGTTCCAGCGCGTCGAGATCGAGCTCGCGGTGGCTGGCGGTGAGGGAGAGGAGAACCACAGTGCCCCAACTTTATGCACCGCGGCCCGGCAGGGCAGAATCGGGAAGCGTGAAGTCCACCACGATCGCCCCCGCTCATCCGCTCGCCGACGGGCGGACCTCTGCCGCACCCCTGGTGCAGGCCCTGAGGGGTGAACGTCCTGGCCGCACGCCCGTCTGGTTCATGCGCCAGGCCGGCCGGTCCCTGCCCGAGTACCGCGCGGTGCGGGAGGGCGTCGGGATGCTCGAGTCCTGCCTGCGGCCGGAGCTCGCAGCCGAGATCACGCTCCAGCCCGTCCGCCGGCACGGGGTGGACGCAGCGGTCTTCTTCTCCGACATCGTGGTGCCGCTCAAGCTGGCCGGCGTCGGCGTGGACATCGCGCCCGGGGTGGGCCCGGTGATGGACCAGCCGTACCGCACCGCCGACGACGTCGCCCGGCTCGTGTCCCGGACCCTGGACCCCGCTGCCCTGGACCCGATCCGGGAGGCCGTTGCGCTGACCGTCGCGGAGCTGGGGTCGACGCCGCTCATCGGCTTCGGCGGCGCGCCGTTCACGCTCGCGGCGTACCTGGTGGAGGGCCGGCCCTCGCGCGACCATCTGGCCGCGCGCACCCTGATGCACGCCGACCCCGCGACGTGGGACGCGCTCGTGACCTGGACCGCCGACCTCACCGGGGCGTTCCTCCGGGCGCAGGTCGAGGCGGGGGCGAGCGCGGTGCAGCTGTTCGACTCCTGGGCCGGGTCGCTCTCGCTGGCGGACTACACCTCGCGGGTCGCCGGGTCCTCCGCGCGGGCGCTGGCCCACGTCGCGGACACCGGCGTGCCGGGCATCCACTTCGGTACCGGCACGGGCCACCTGCTGCCCGCCATGCGTTCGGTCCTGGTCGCCGCGGGGATCGCCGACCACGCGGTTGGCGTCGACTACCGGACGCCGCTCGACGAGGCCGCCGCGCTGCTGCCCGGCGTGCCCCTGCAGGGGAACATCGACCCCGCGCTGCTCGCCGCGCCCTGGGACGTGCTGGAGGTGCACGTCCGGGACGTGGTCTCCCGCGGGCTCAAGGCGCCCGGGCACGTGGTAAACCTCGGCCACGGCGTGCCGCCGGAGACAGACCCGACGGTGCTGACCCGCGTGGTCGAGCTGGTGCACTCGTTGTGACCTGCTCGGCGGGCTCAGCCGCGGCCGGTGTCGCGATCGCCGGCCGGGCGCCGATCGTTGACCATGCACTTGCTACGGGATCTGGGCCGTTTCTCGCAGTAACCGCATGGTCAGCTGCGATGAGTTCCCGGTGAGCGGGCCGACCGAGGCCGTCGACGCCGTCGTCGTCGGGGCCGGGATCGGGGGGCTCGTCGCGGCGCACAGGCTCGCGGCCAGGGGGCTGGGCGTGGTCGTGCTGGAGGCGGCCGGCCGGGCGGGCGGGCCGATCCGGGGCGGGTCGTTTTCGTCGCTGCCGGGTGTGCCGCTGGACCTCGGGGCGGAGTCGTTCGCGGTGCGGGGCGACGCCGTCGAGCGGCTGGCCGAGGAGCTCGGGCTGACCGTCGAGGCGCCCGCCGGGCTCTCCGCCTGGGGTTATGCAGCCGGGCGCGCGTTCCCGCTGCCGGCCGCGGGTGTCCTGGGGATCCCGTCGCGGCCGTGGGCGGCGGACGTGCGGCGCGCGATCGGCTGGCCGGGCGTGCTGCGCGGCTCGCTGGACCGGGTGCTGCCGTCGCGGTTCGTCGACACCACCGACCTCGGGACGTTCGCGCGGTCGCGGCTCGGGTCCCGGGTGGCGGACCGGCTGGTCACCCCCGTCGCGGCCGGGGTGCACTCGACCCCGCTCGACCGGCTCGACGTCGCCGCCGTCGCACCCGGGCTGCTGGATGCGTATGCACGGACCGGGTCGCTGTCGCGGGCCGTGGCGTCGCTCCGGGCGGCGGCGCCCCCGGGGTCGGCGGTGCGCGGGATCGACGGCGGCATCCATGCGCTGGTGAACACGCTGGTGGAGCGGCTGGACGTGCGACTTGGAGCGCGCGTGGTCGGCGTAGACCGCACGGCCGGGAACCACTGGCTGGTGCGCACCGAGGATGGCCTGGGGTTGCGTGCGCCGCGTCTGGTACTGGCCACCCATGCCGAGCTCGCGCCCGCGTTGTCGGATGAGCTTGCCCCGCCGCCCGCCCCTGAGCGCGGCGCGGACATCCGCCTGGTCACGCTGCTCCTGGAGGCGCCCGAGCTGGACGCCGCACCGCGCGGTTCGGGGATGCTCGTCGCCCCGGGCACGACGCCGGGCGAGGTGCGCGCCAAGGCGCTGACCCACGCGACCGCGAAGTGGCCGTGGCTGGCCCGGCGGGTGCACGACGCCGTCGGGCCGGGGTGGCACGTGGTGCGCCTCAGCTACGGCCGTATCGGCGAGCCGACGCCGGAGCCCACGGCCGAGGAGGCAGCCCGCGACGCGTCGGCGCTGCTCGGCGTCGACCTGACCGGCCTCGTACGGGACAGCCTGCACCAGCGCTGGGACGGCGCGCTGCCCCCGCCGACGCCGGCCTACCGGGCCACGATCAAGCAGTTCGAGGAGGCCGTCCTGGCCGAACCGAGCCTCGACGTGACGGGCGGCTGGATCGCAGGGACGGGCCTCGCGGCGATCGTCGGGCACGCCGGGCGCACAGCCGAACGGCTCGGGGAGCTCGGCTGAATCGACCGCCGATCAGCCCCGGCGGAGCCGCTGAGCGTAAGCGTCCAGGAGGCGCAGGATCCCCGCGTGCTGCCACACGCGGTTGCGCCTCAGCCCGGTGCGCTCCTCGAGCACGCCCGCTTCGGCGAGCTGACCCAGTGCGCGCTGTGCCGCCATGTCGTTCATGCCAAGGTGGTCAGCGTTCTGACAGCCCGCCAGCAACCCTGTGAGATCGGCCCGGCGGGCACGTTCGGGTTTCCTCCCGGCGGGGGTTCGGGTGGAGACTGGGTTGGTGACCCCGACCCCCCTGTCCGTCAGCACCTCCGGAAGCGCCCAGGGCGACGCCACGCCGATCCGTCTCGGCACCCGCGCGAGCGCCCTTGCCACCACCCAGAGCGGTCTGGTGGCCCGGCGCCTGGAGGAACTGACCGGCCGGCCGGTCGAGCTGGTGCACATCAGGACCGAGGGCGACGTCAAGACCGGGAGCCTCGCGAGCCTCGGCGGTACCGGCGTCTTCGTGACGGCGCTGCGCGAGGCGTTGCTGGACGGCCGCTGCGACGTCGCCGTCCACTCCCTCAAGGACCTCCCGACCGCCCCCGCACCCGGCCTCACGTTCGTGACCCCCGAGCGCGAGGACCCGCGCGACGCCCTGTGCGCGCGCGACGGGCTCACCCTCGCCACGCTCGGGCACAACGCAAGGGTCGGCACGGGCTCGCCCCGCCGGGCCGCTCAGATCCGCGCCGCCCGGCCGGACCTGGACGTCGTCGACATCCGCGGCAACGTCGGCACCCGCCTCGACCGAGCGCTCGGCCCCGACGCCGACCTCGACGCCGTTGTCCTCGCCTACGCGGGCCTGGCGCGCCTGGGCCGCACCGAGGTGATCAGCGAGGTGCTCGACGTCGACGTCGTCGCCCCCGCGCCCGGGCAGGGCGCGCTCGCCGTGGAGGTTCGCACGGCCGACATCGTGTCCGACGCCGGCGCGGCGCCCCAGGTACCCGACCTCGCCGAGGCGATCCACCTGCTCGACCACCGTCCGACCCGCCTCGCGGTCCTCGCCGAGCGGGCCGTGCTGGCGCGGCTGGAGGCCGGCTGCGCCGCCCCGGTCGGTGCGCACGCCACGTTGCGCCCTGGGGCTGTCAAAGGGGTCGGCACCGTCCTCGAGCTGCGGTCCGTGGTAGCCGCCGTGGACGGCTCCGAGGAGATGTCGCGCCGCGGGGAAACACTCCTCTCCCAGGACGTCGCCCCCGAGGTCCTCGACGACGCCGCCCGCGCGCTGGGCATCTCCGTCGCCGAGCACCTGCTGGCCGACGGCGCCGAGCGGCTCGCACCGCTGAGCGCGACCGTCCCGGAGAAGGCGTGACCGAGTCGGACCAGCCCGCGGCGGAACCTCCCGGCTCGTCCGGGCTCACCGAATCAACCGGGCGGCCCGAATCGACCGGACAACCCGCCGTCCTGGTCGCGCGCGACCCGGAGCGGGCCGCCGGGCTGCTCGCGCTGCTCCGCGAGCGTGGGCTCGACCCGGTCGCCGCACCGGTCATCGAGCGGGCGCCCGTCGAGGACCCGGCGGAGCTCGACGCGGCCCGCGATCGCGTCCGGGACGGCGCGTACGACTGGGTGGCGATCACCAGCGTGAACGCCGTGGACGCCCTGCTCGCGCCCGCACCTGACGTCTCGGACACGCCCCGGGGAAAGACCACACCAGCGAGGTCGGTTGCGGACAGTAGACAACGTCTACTGAGCGCAACACATCCCGCAGCACCTACCTTTCCCCCGGACGACACGCCGGGCGACACGCAGCACGCCGTCGTCGGGTCGGCCCGGTGGGCCGCCGTCGGACCCGCCACGCGGCAGGCGCTGGCCGGGTACGGCGTCGCCGTCGACCTGGTCGCCGCTGTCGCCACCGGCGCGGGGCTCGCGGAGACGTTCCCCGCCGCGCCCGCAGGGCAGGACGCCCGGCCCCGGGTCCTGCTGCCGCTCGGAGACCTCGCGTCCGACACGCTGCGCGCCGGGCTCGTGGCCAAGGGCTGGGCCGTCGACGTCGTGACGGCCTACCGGACGGTCGCCCGCGAGATCCCCCGGGAGCTCCGGCGGCGGTACGACGTCGTGGTGGTCACCTCGGGCTCGGCCGCCCGCCAGGTCGCGGCCCAGCTGGGCCCGCAGCGGGTGGTGGCGATCGGGGAGCCGTCAGCCGGCACGGCACGAGTCGTCGGGCACACGGTGCTCGCCGTGGCCGGAAGGCCCACGGACGAGGCCCTGGCCGATGCCGTGACCACCGCCGTCGCCGCGGGCGCGAACGTTGCGCCCGAACCGGGCACGTAGTCGCGACGATCGCGCCCACGACCAACAAGACCGAGTCCGTACGTCGAGAGGAAACACAGTGAGCACCACCGGGATCGTGTACCGGCCGCGCCGTCTGCGCACCACACCGGGCATGCGGCGCCTGGTCGCCGAGACGCGACTGCACCCCGCCGACCTGGTGCTGCCGCTCTTCGTCAAGGAGGGCCTGACCGAGCCCGCGCCGCTGACGAGCATGCCCGGGCAGGTGCAGCACACCGAGGAGTCCCTGGTCGAGGCCGTGCGGGCAGCGCGGGACGCGGGGCTGGGCGGCGTCATGCTGTTCGGCATCCCCATCGTCAAGGACGCGAGCGGCTCACAGGCCGACGCCGCGGACGGGATCCTGCAGCGGGCGCTGCGGGCCTCCCGGGCGGTGCTCGACGAGGGTCTCGCCCCGGGTGCCGCTACCCCCGTGCTGATGGCCGACACGTGCCTCGACGAGTTCACCGACCATGGCCACTGCGGCGTCCTCACGTCCACAGGGGCTGTGGACAACGACGCGACGCTCGCCCGCTACGCCTCCATGGCGGTGGCGCAGGCGAAGGCGGGCGCGGACGTGATCTCGCCCTCGGGGATGATGGACGGCCAGGTCGCGATGATCCGGGACGCGCTGGACGACGCGGACTTCGTCGACACGAGCATCCTGGCCTACAGCGCCAAGTACGCGAGCGCGTACTTCGGCCCGTTCCGCGAGGCGGTGGACTCGGAGCTCAAGGGCGACCGCAAGACCTACCAGATGGACTTCGCGAACGGCCGCGAGGGCCTGCGCGAGGCCGACCTGGACCTCGCCGAGGGCGCCGACATGGTGCTGGTGAAGCCGGCCGGTTCGTACCTGGACGTGCTGCGCGCCGTCGCGGACCGGAGCGACGTGCCGGTGGCCGCGTACCAGGTCTCCGGCGAGTACGCGATGATCGAGGCGGCCGGCGCGAACGGCTGGATCGACCGCGACCGGGCGATCATGGAGTCGGTGACGAGCATCAAGCGCGCCGGCGCCGACGTGATCCTCACGTACTGGGCGCTCGAGCTCGCCGAATGGCTCCGCTGAATACCCCGCAGTCACCGAGAAGGACGAGCATGAGTGAACCGATCGAGGCCCAGGGCCTGCGCCGTACCCCCGAGCCGAACCACGCCGCGTTCGTTCGCGCGCTGAGCGCGATCCCGGGCGGCGTGAACTCGCCGGTCCGGGCGTACGGCAGCGTGGGCGGCGACCCGCGGTTCCTCGCCTCGGCCCGCGGCCCGTACGTCACGGACGTCGCAGGGCGCGAGTACGTGGACCTGGTCTGCTCGTGGGGCCCCGCGCTGCTGGGGCACGCGCACCCCGAGGTCGTCGCCGCCGTGCAGGAGGCCGCCGCACGCGGGCTGTCGTTCGGCGCCCCGACGGTTGCCGAGGTCGACCTCGCGGAGGAGATCCGGCGGCGGGTACCCGCCGCCGAGCGCGTCCGCCTGGTCTCCACGGGCACGGAGGCGACGATGACGGCGGTCCGCCTCGCCCGCGGGTACACGGGCCGGCCGCTGATCATCAAGTTCGCCGGGTGCTACCACGGGCACGTGGACGCGCTGCTGGCCGAGGCCGGGTCGGGCGTCGCGACGCTCGCGCTGCCGGGTTCGGCGGGCGTGACCGAGGCCGCGGCGGCCGAGACGCTCGTGCTCCCCTACAACGACCTCGCGGCCGTCGAGGCGGCGTTCGCACAGCGCGGCTCCGAGATCGCAGCGGTCATCACCGAGGCGTCGCCCGCGAACATGGGCGTTGTGCCGCCCGCCGAGGGGTTCAACGAGGGGCTGCGGCGGATCACGTCGGCGCACGGCGCGCTGTTCGTCATGGACGAGGTGCTCACCGGCTTCCGCGTGGGCCCGGCCGGCTGGTGGGGGCTGGAGAACGACGCCGTCCGGGCCACCGGCGGCGCCGGCTACACGCCCGACCTGTTCACGTTCGGCAAGGTCATCGGCGGCGGGATGCCGGTGGCGGCGCTCGGCGGCGCGGCGGCGATCATGGATCACCTGGCCCCCTTGGGGCCCGTCTACCAGGCGGGCACGCTGTCCGGTAACCCCGTGGCGGTCGCCTCGGGTCTCGCGACCATGCGGCTGGCCGACGACGCCGTGTACGCCCGGGTGAACGAGGTGGCCGAGGTGCTGTCGGGCGCCGTCGGCGAGGCGCTGACCGCCGCGGGCGTGGAGCACCGGGTACAGCGGGCGGGCTCGCTGTTCTCCGTGTTCTTCGGGCCGCTCGCCGCGTCGTCCGGGGTGCGCGACTACGCGCAGGCCCAGGCGCAGGAGGCCTTCCGGTACACGGCCCTGTTCCACGCGATGCTCGACTCCGGGGTCAACCTGCCGCCGTCGGTCTTCGAGGCCTGGTTCGTGTCCGCGGCGCACGACGACGCCGCGGTGTCGCGGATCCTCGACGCGCTGCCCGCCGCGGCGAGGGCGGCGGCCGCCGCGACCGCCTGACCAGGGCACTGCAGCGCCCCCGACAAGAACGTCGGGGGCGCTGTCGCCGGCCCGCGACGGACCGGCAAACCTTCAGAACCTCAAGAACCTCAAGCCTGATCTTGAGGAGCCCTTGAGGATCTTCGGCTGGACGTTGAGTTCTGGGTCGCATGCTGGGAGCAACCATTCAGACACTCACGGGAGGCCTCGCGATGACGAAGACACAGTGCTCCTCGTCCGACGGGGTCGCGCGGACAGCAGGCGCCCCGAGGGGTCGGACAGCAACCAGCGAGAGCCCGGCCCGATGATGCGCATCCTCGCGACGGACATCCTCGACGAACGCGTGCTCCATGAGCTCGGCCAGGATATCGGCCAGCTGGCCGCTCGCCGGCTCGCCAAGCAGTACGGCACCGGGCTCAAGGAGCGACTCCAGCTCCTCACCGTTGCTGCCTTCGACGGCAGCGTGCGTGCGGTCTACGACCAGGCGGTGGACCTGGCCGTCACAGGCGCCATGGTGGGGGCGGTCGCGCTGGCCCAGGCCGCCTGGGCCGTGGCACAGGATGCGGTGCGGTATCGCACCCTGCCACAGATCGAGACGTTGGAGCGGCTCATGCGTCTGGCTCATGACACCGAGGCTGCTCTGCTCAGGCGTCCTCGAACCGGTACCCCAGCCCCCTGACGGTGTGGATGAAGCGCGGGCTCGTCGGGCTGTCGCCGAGCTTGCGCCGGACGTTGGCCACGTGCACCTCGACCGTGCGGCGTGCCGCCTCCGCGGCCCGGCCTCCGTAGCCGTGCTCGTCCGGCCAGAGCAGGCCTGCCAGCTCACCCTTGGCCACGGGCCGGCCGTGAGCGCCGTGGAGGGCCACGAGGAGGTCGAACTCGGTGCGGGTGAGGTGGACGAGCTCGCCGCCCAGGCGGACCGTGCGGCGATCGGTGTCGACCTCGAGCCTCCTGTCGACAGTGCCGGGAGCAGGCTCGGCGGGCTCTTCCGAAGCCGCCGGAGCGGGATGGCCGGAACGGCGCAGGAGGGCGTCGATGCGCGCCCGCAGCTCGCGCGGCCGGAACGGCTTGGTGACGTACTCGTCGGCACCGGACTCGAGACCCATGAGCGTGTCGGCCTCGTCGAGCCGGGCCGTGAGCATGACAACGACCGTGTCGGAGAAGGTCCGGACCCGCCGCACGACCTCGAACCCGTCGATGTCGGGCAGGGAGACGTCGACGGTCGTCACGATGGGCTCGTGCGCCTTGACCAGTGCCACACCCTGCGTGCCGGTGGCGGCGGGATGCACGGTGAACCCGGCCTGCTGCATGATGACCCCGATGACCTCGCGGATGAGGTCGTCGTCCTCTACGACGACGGCCACGCCCCGCCCCCCAGAGTGGTCCATCTGTCGAACGTAGCAACGACACCGCCGTGCCGCCGTCCCAGGGATCATCCCGTCCGCACCGGTTTCCGCCGGCCGTGGGTGTGCAACAGGCGTGAACGCGGGCGCCGCGAGGGCGGCGAAGCCGTGCCGCAGACCGGCTCAGGTCGCCGCGGGCGGGTCCTCCGGCCAGGTGAACCACTCGACCGGGACGGTCTCGTAGAGGCGGCGCACGCCGTCCTCGGCGAGGACGCCGGCGGCGAGCAGCCCACGCGCCACCATGCGCGCGACGACGCCCGCGCCCGGGGCGTTGAAGTGGGTGTTGTCCTCGCGTCCCTCGTAGGTGTGCAGAAAGCTGAGCTTGCTGCCGTCGAGCCCGAGCTCCTGCCACAGCGCGATGGTCTGCGCGGTGATGTCGATCAGGGGCACGCCCTCGGCGGCGGCCAGCGCGCGCATCGCGTCCGGGTAGAACCCGTGGGTCGCGACGACGTCGCCCGCGGCGTCGAACCGCCGTCGCTCGGCCGGGGTCAGCAGCACCGGCCGCGCCCCTCGCCCCCGCGCCCCGTCGAGGTAACGGCGCAGGTAGGACGGGTAGGTGGTCCACGGTTCGGTGCCGACGTCCGGGTCGGACTTCTGGTCGTTGTGCCCGAACTGCACGAGCAGCACGTCGCCGGGGCGGATGGCGTCCAGGATCACGTCGAGGCGCCCCTCCGCGATGAAGCTGCGGGAGCTGCGCCCGTTCATCGCGTGGTTGACCACCTCGATCCGCGGCGCGACGTACCAGGGCAGGGCCATGCCCCAGCCGGTCTCGGGGAAGACGTCGGCGTACTTCTGGGCGGCCGTGGAGTCACCGGCGATGTGGATCCGGGGCGGGTGCTGCACCTGGGACTTGGCCTTCCGTGCGGCGGTCGGGGCAGCGGCGTCCGCCGGCGTGGAGGTGGCGGCGGGCGGCGCGCTCGCCGTGAGAGCAAGCGGCCCGGCGGCGGCCAGCGCGGCGAGCAGGAAACGGCGAGTCATCGAGGCGGGCATGCCGACGTCGGTACCTCTCATGCAGAATCTGGGGTATTCAGGACGAAAGGTACCGGAAATGCGGGGCGACGCCGGCCACCCGGCGCTCGCTCCTAGAGCGCGTCGACCATGAGCCGGTCGAAGCCCGCGCCCGGGTTCTTCAGGGCCGCGAGGAGCTGCTCCGTCTCCGGCTGCAGGTCGCACTCGAGCCGCTCGGTGATGCTGAGCAGCCGCTCGATCGCCTCGGTCTCCGCCTCGGCGTCGCGGCTCTCGTGCGCGGCCAGGATCCGGACGCGCCACAGGCTCTCCTGCGTCGGCTCGACCCGCAGGCCCACCACGACGGCCGCTTCGGCCGAGCGCCAGCGCCCCTCCAGCAGACGCCGCCTGGCGAGCGTGTACGACGCGTCCACGATCTCGGCGATGAGGCGCTGCCGGATCGGCTCGGCCCACGCGTACCGGCGGGTGTGCGTGCCCTCGAACGGGACGCCGCGCACCAGGGGGAGCGCCGCCTCGAGGTTCTCCGTGGAGGCATCCAGGGGCGCACCGCCCAGCAGGTGGTCCCACTCGCCGGCATCGGTGGTGACCGACGGGAGGAACCCGTGCCCGCCGTCGGCCTGATGCCGGGGCAGGTAGTCCTGGCCGTCGGCGTCCTGCCCGACCCACCGGCGGAGCCGCGACGTCGCGGCGTTCCGGGTGCTCAGGTTGTCCGCGCCCGCCCGGTCGGGCCAGATCGCGGCGTCGATCGCGGTGCGCGTCGTGCCCGGGTGCAGGGCCAGGAACGTGGCGAGCTCCAGCAGGCGGGCACGCTTGCCGTCCTCGACGGTGCCGGCCGCGTTCTGGAGGTCCACCGGGCCGAGCGCAAGGATCCGAGGGGCGGTGCCCGACGGCGCGGCGCCCGCCCGTGGGTCCGGGACGATAGCGACCTCGAGCGTGTCGGGGGCGGGCTCGTCGTCGTAGGGGTCTGCGGTCTCGACAGGCTCGGCCAGCAAGGGAGCCACGATCGGGATCTCCGCGGTGTCGGTCCTCGGCTCGGACACCGGGGCGATCGCCTCGACCTCCGCGACGCTCGGCTCGGACTGGCCCACACCCTCGAACGCACCTGCGTCAGCGAGGGACACGAGACGCAACAGGTGCCCGTACTGATCGGAAGGCAGGCGCTGCGGGCGCAGCTCCAGGCCGATCGGCGCCAGCACCGCCAGCTCCTGCCCTGGCAGGAGCTGGACGCTCCACTCGCCCACGCTGGTGCCACCGGTGATCGTCGCCAGCGCCACGTGCGGCAGGTCGTCCGTCAGCCGGGCGAGCTGGGCCCGCTGCTCGTCGGACACCTGGTCGGCGAGCAGCACGATCTCCGGGGACCACGCGTCGGGCGCAACGCCGGCCACCCGCGCCGCGTACAGGTCGGGCACTCGCTGCGCCGCGAGCGCCGCGCGATCGTCGTGCGCACGCCGAGTCAGGTCCTCGATGATCCGGCCGATGCTCGGCAGGTAGCGGATGCGGCCGGTGCGCATCGTGTCCTCGAGGTCCGGGAAGGCGCCCACGAGGGTGACCTGCAGGTCGTCGGCCCACACGGAGGTGGCGAGCTCGACGGCGAGTGCCGCGAGGATCTCGCGGGTCGCGGGGTCGTCGCCGGTGATGCCGAGCGCCCCGAGGTGCTCGAGGTTGAGGAAGACGTGGCCCTGGTCGTCGTCGGACCCGATGGTGACGAGCGATGGGTACGGGGCCGGCACGACGGCGGGGTCCACCGGGGCGAGCCGCTGGACGTCGGCGACGTCGAGCCGCCAGACGGTCGAGTCGCCCGCGTTGCGCCAAGGCTGGGGCAGGAGCGTGGGCTCCTCCAGGTACAGCTCGAACGCCTGGGCGGTCAGCCGGGCGGCGCGCACCACCGGGAGGGGGCGGCCGGACTCGACGCACAGGCTCGCCAGGGAGCGCAGCGCGAGGTCGACGGTCTCGACCGACAGGTGGTCGGCCGCGGCGCGGATCGCCTGCTCGAACGCGGCGGTGTCGCCGACGGGCAGCGGCACGCGCTGCCCCGGGCGGCGCAGCCGCTGCTGGTCCCGGCGACGGCGGGCCAGGACCGTGAGCACCCCCGCCGCGAGGACGGTCCCGACGCCGGCTACGGTCGCGACCTGCCAGGGGGCGTCGTCGGACATCCCGTCGTCGGCCGCGTCGCTCTGGACCGCATCGCTCTGGACCGCATCGCTCTGGACCGCATCGCTCTGGACCGCATCGCTCTGGACCGCATCGCTCTGGACCGCATCGGCCTGCCGCTCGGCGGCGGCCTCGCCCTGCCTGGCGAGACCGGGGGCGGGCGCGGCCTTCGGCCGCTCGGTCTCGTCCCCCACGCGCGTTGCCTCGGCCGACGACGGCGCGCCCGCCTCCGGGGCCGACGCTTCCGGGGCCGACGCCTCCGGGGCCAGCTCCTGTGCGGCGGGTTGCACCGGGTCCGCTTGCTCTGCAGGTGCCGACCGCTTCGGCTCCGAGGCGTCCGGCTCGGAGGCCTCCAACTCGGCTGCCTCCGGCTCGGTTGCCCTGGCCTCCGGCGCCGCACGATGCTCCTGGGCCGGCGCGGCCCCCGAGGCCCCTGGCACCTGCACGGTCCAACCCGGATGGATCAGGTCCGGGTCGGTCAGGTGTGCCCCGCCCGGCTGGTCGACGTCCCGCGTGGCCTCGAACAGCTCGGGGTACCGGGCGGCGTCGCCGAGCTCCGCCGCGGCGATCCCCGACAGCGTGTCGCCCTTCTCGACCACCACGCTCCTGTCCCGGGTGTCCTGCTCGGCGGCGTCGGGAGCGGCGTCGGGTGACGCCGGAATCGTCAGGACCCAGCCCGTCGTCAGGAAGGCCGGGTTGTCGGCCAGATGCTCCTGGTTGAGCTCGACGATGTCCCGGAACCTGTGCCCGTCACCCAGGTAGGTCTCGGCCAGGCCCCACAGGGTGTCGCCGCGCACCACGGTGTGCTGGACGGTCGCGGGCGCGACCTTCTTCTCGGCTGCCTGCTCCGCCCGGTGCGTGGACTCCGCCCGGTGCGTCGCGGAAGCCGACGGCGCCTCCACCACGGCCGGCGCGGACACCGACACCGTGTGCGACTCCACTATCGGCGCAGCACTGGCGGGCAGGACCGCGGCGTTGGCCATCGGCACGGCGGTGAACAGCAGCAGCATGGCACCGACCAGGCCGCGCGCGGCGCTCTGCGGCAGCTGCAGCCCGGGCATCCGGGGCGCACGAACACCGCGCAGCTGCGAGACCAGCTCGACCAGGATCGACAGGGCCAGGAAGGCCCAGGCCAGCCACCCGACCACCTGGAGCACAACCATGAACAGCGTGCCGTCGTCGCGCGAGGTCAGGAGGTCGACCAACGACTCGAACGACGGCGCTCCACCCGCGAACGGGTCGGCACCGACGGCGACCAGCGCGAACGGCAGGCCGACGGTCACCCCCACGATCACCAGCAGCGCCAGCAGGCCCTTCAGACGACGCATCACTGCTCGACCCCCTCGACGGCCCGCACGACGCGTGCCTCACCCTCGCCCGACACCCGCATGGAGGTCAGGCCGATGAACGACAGAAACTTGGTCTCGTACACGTCACTGGTCCGCACCACGACGACGTCTCCCCCGGGCACGCTGACCGATCCGGTCATGTCCGCCGCGGCGAGGTAGGTCTGCGCGGCGACGGCCGCCTGGCGCGGGTCGGCTCGCACGCCCTCCCCGCGGATGGCCGAGCCTCCCTGGAGCTGCTGCCCGCCGGCGCGGGCGGCCTGGAAGGCGACGTCCCGGGCGTGCTGCTGCGCGTGCACCTGCCCGGTCAGGTCGACGGCAATGCCCACGCCGAGGATCATCACGAACGTCGACGTGACCAGCCAGGACGACACCGAGCCACGCTCGCGGGCGGCGCTGTCGGTCGTCGGTGAGCGTCTCAGGCGCCGCATGTCAGTGCTCCCGGTAGGTATCGATCGGGCTGGACATCGTCTTGGTGATAGTGATCGCCCCGGGCACGCCGGGGAGTGCGACGTCGGACAGGTCGACCGCACAGGACACGGTGGCGTCCACCGACGCCGGGGTGCCCGGGGGCGAGGCGAACCCGCTGGTGTCGACGGTGACGCTGCTCGTGCCGCACCGGACGTCCTGGTTGGCCAGGCTCGCCGTCGCCCCGGCAACCGCCGAGGCGTTGGCCTCCGCCTGGGTGCGTGCGATCGACGCCGACCGCGCGGCCTCGGCCGCCACCGACTCGATGGCCTGGTGCGCGATCGCCACCCGGCCCCCGGCGATGACCAGGGACCCGAGCAGCACGAACGCGGACACGCCGATCACGGCCTCGATCGACGCCGAGCCGCGCTCGCCGTCGTGCCGGCGGCCGTCCGCCGTCCGCCCGAGAACCCGTCGCATCATCCGGTGACCCTCTCGACGGGCAGCGTGGCCGACTGCTCGACGGTCGGCTGCCAGCCCGGGACCAGCGACACCGTGTGCGTGGTGACGCTGACCGTGGCGTACGTGGCCGTCCGCCGGCCGGTCACGGTCGTGCCCTTCAGCCCGACGGTGGTCGCGTTCACGTACTCGTGCGCCGCGTTCACGCCGGCGCCGACGGTCCCGTACTCCGCAGCGACCGCGCGCGCACCCTCCTGTGCGGCGGCGAGCGCCACCGCCCGGCCCTGGTAGAGCATGGCGCCCTGCACGAACACGAACATCAGCGTGAAGAGCGCGGGCAGGAGGAACACGTGCTCGATCGTGGCCGAGCCGCGCTCACTGGTTCTCCGGGAACGGCGCACCTGGGATCGTGCGTGCCGGGGACGGCAGGTCACCCGATCTTGGCCGCTTCTGACGTCACGAAGGCCCTGATCGCGGCGACCACTATCGCGACGATGGCGATTACCGCCACGGCCCACAGGACGTTCTCGATGGTGACGTTGCCCCGCTCGGGGGCGTCGGCCAGCCGGGCGCGAGCCCGGGCGGTCACCCTCAGGCCGAAGGTGTGCAGTGTTGCGACGATGTGGAGCATCGGGCTCCCCTTTCCGGTGGTTCTGGCATCGAGGTACGGACGGGCTGGTGCGTGCTGGCCGGGCATCGTCAGGTGCCGGCCATCACGCGCAGCAGGGCGGGTGTGATGAGGATGACCATGAACACCACGCCCAGCAGGGACATGGGCATGTTGATGCGCTCGCTCGCGGCGTTCGCGGTGGCACGCTCGGTGTTCAGCATGGCCGAGCGCAGAGCGGCCGAACGGGCCCGGAGGTTGTCGTAGACCTGGGAGCCCTCACCGCTCATGCGCATGACGTCGGCCAGGTCGTTGAGCTCGGGCAGGCCGAGCTCCTCCGACAGGTTCTGCAGCGAGTCCCAGGGCGCCAGGCCGTTCCAACGAGAACGCTGCAGCTCCTCGCCGATGCGGCGGAACACCCAGTTGTCGCCGACCTCGGCCGCGCTCTCCATGGCCTGCCGGGATCCCGCACCGCTGAGCCGCTCGAGGGCGACCAGGTCGGTGTAGACGCCGAGGGCCCGGGAGAAGTCCCCGCGGGCCTTCTTGGCGTCGGACCGGACGTTCATGTCCGGCGCCAGGAACAGGAAGGCCGCCAGGACCAGCGAGCCGCCCGCGGGCACCACCACGGGGACCGGCAGCTGGATCAGCGTGAAGTAGTACGACAGGATCGGCGGGAGGACCAGGCCGACCAGCGCGTACGCCACCTTGGTGCCGTAGTGCCGGTGGACGGGCACCCGCAGCAGCGCGAGCTCCTTGGTGGGGGACCTCCCCCAGACAGACGCCGGGAACCGGCGGATGGCCCAGATCCCGAGCTTCTCGACGGTCCCCGGCGCGACGACCTCGGTCCGCACCGCCGAGCGTTCCTTGGCCGCCTCGGGCGAGTAGCGCCGCACGACGTCGACCACGTCCGGGTCGGCGGGCATCAGGCGCCAGACCAGCAGCGCGACGCCGAGACCGAACACGGCCCCGCCCAGCAGCGCGATCTGCAGTCCGGTGGTCATCATGACCTGGCCCCTTCCCGTGCGTCCGCGCCCATGAAGCGCGGCAGCGGCACGCCCTTCGACATGTTCCGCATCAGCACCAGCAGCCCGACGTAGGCGGCCAGGAAGAGCGTGATCAGGATCTGCCCGAGCGGGGTGCTGTAGGGCTGGATGTAGTCGCCGGTCAGGGCCAGCACGCCCAGCACGCACGCGGTGATGATCGTGACCCAGCGCGCCGTCGACCGGGGCCCGGCGCGCTCGGCCTCGATCTCGCGGCGGGCCCGGACGTCGTCGGCCACGGACTGTGCGGTGGATTCCAGGACCGAGGCGAGGCCTGCGCCGCGGCGTCGGGCACCGAGGATCAGGCTGGCGGAGACGACGTCGCCGGTCGCGTCGTCGAGGTCGTCAGCGAACGCACGCAACGCGGCCTCGGTGCCCCAGCGGGCGCGCAGGCGCGCCACGAGGGTGGTCACCTCGGGCCGGATCGCGTCGGGCACGGAGCGCAACGTCATGCGCAGCGCCTCCTCCAGCCCGACGCCGACGGTGAGCACGCCCGCGAGGCTGCGGACCCACTCCTCCAGGGCCTCGAGCTTCTTGATGGTGGTCCCCGAGTCGCCGGAGGCCAGCAGGACGGGCAGGCCGATGCCCGCGATCGGCCCGATCACCAGGGCGATCAGCCAGTCGGTGATCAGGTATCCGGCTACGCCCCCGACCAGGCCGGCCAGGGCCAGGAGCTGGGTGCGGCGGTCCATCCGCATCAGGCGGGCCATCGCACGGCTCCGACGACGCCGGGGCGGGGCCGCGTCGTCGACCGGAGACTTGCGCAGCCCGACGACCAGGCCGATCAGGCCGGCCACGACCAGGGCGCCGCCCAGGGCGGGGAAGAGCGCGGTCATCGCAGGCCCTCCTCGCGGCCGTTGTCGGCCAGGTAGGAGGTCAGGTCGAACCCGAAGCGCTCGAGCTCGCGCAGCTCGTCCGGCATGGTGCCGGGCACTGCCGGGCCGCCCTGGCGGCTCGGCTTGTACACGTGCGTGGTGGCATAACCCTTGACGGCCTCGCCGGGCGCCACGTGCACGATCTCCGAGACCCACCGGGACCGGCGCCACCGGGTCTGCTCGGCGTCCTCCGGCCTGGTCTCCAGGTCGATCTGCACGATCAGGTCGACCGTCTCGGCCAGCTTCGACGTCGCCAGCTCGCGGGTCACGTGCGAGCCCGCCTCCATGGCACACGTGACGAGCTTGCGGATCGCGGCCTCGCCGTCGGCGGCGTGCGTGGTGGAGATCGAGCCCGCGCCCGACTCCATGGCCTTGATCATGGCCCAGACCTCTTTGCCGCGGACCTCACCCACGATCTGGCGGGACAGGTTGAACCGGAACGAGTCGTACAGGGCCTCGTCCAGGCCGAACTCGCCGGCCTGGCGTCCGTCCGGCCCGATCTCGCCCGATCCCGGACGGGCCTCCCACGCGTGCACGATGTCGTGCACGTCGGTGAGCTCGTGCAGGTGCAGCTCGAACTCCGTCTCGAACGTGCCGATCGCCTCGTACCGCGGGATCTCACCGCACAGCGCCCGGACCATCGTGGTCTTGCCCGCGCCCTGCGGGCCGGCCACGACTATCGACTTCCGCGCGCGGATCGCCGCGCGCAGGAACGAGGCCTGGCTAGCGCTCAGCATGTTGCGGGCCACCAGGTCGTCGAGCGTGACCTTGCGCAGCCGGTGGCGCCGGATCACCACCGACGGGCGGGCGGTGACCCACGCCGCGGCCGCGAGCCGGGACCCGCCGTCGAGCCGCATGTGCAGCCGCGGGCTGGACGTGGAGAAGCTGCGGGCGCTGGTCTCCGAGCGCGTCGCGATGAACGCGAGCTCGTCGAGCAGCTCCTTGTCGGAGTCCGCGATGGGGTCCCGCCGGACCAGCTCGCCGTCGATCTTCTCGACCCACACGTTGTCCGCGCCGCTGATGATGATGTTCTCGACCGAGTCGTCGTCGACCAGCGACTGCAGCCGACCGAGACCGAACAACGCGTCGAAGATGGCCTTGGCGAGGGCGTCCTGCTCGTCGGTGCTCCACACCTGCTCGCCGTCGTGCAGGCGGTCGGCCACGGTGTCCTCGAGCAGGGTCTGGATGATCTCCTTGCCCAGCTCCCGCTCGGCCTCCAGGTCCTTGCCCTTGTCGTCGCCGAGGCGCTCGACGAGCCGCTCGGACGCCTGCGCGCGGAACAGCGCCACCTGGTGCCAGTCGATCTTGACGGCCGGTGCCGGGGGTGCCGCCGGAGCCTTGGGAACGACCCGGGCCGGCGGCTCGGGCCGGCGGATCCGGGTGACGTCGGGATCCAGCGTCTCGGGGGCGACGGGGAACTGGCTGCTCTCGTTCACCTCGACGTAGGTGGTCGCGACCTTGCCCGGCCACGGGCTCATGGCGCCCGACGGCGGTTGCGCCAGCACCGGGGGTGCCGGGTGCTGACTCGGCGCCCGGCCCGGTGCCGGGTCCGCAGGGGGCGGTGGCCCGGGCGCCGCGACCCGCCCCGCCAGGGCGTGCGCGCCGGGCCGCTGCTGCTGAAGCTGACCGACGGGCGACTCCCGGACGGGCTCCGGCGGGTCCTGACGCCGGCTCTGCCCACCGAAGATCGGCAGCGCCGACGGGTCGGTGGGCTGGTCCGTCACAGCCGACTCCGCTCGCCCGCGACGCCCAGCTGGGCCCGCGAGCGGGTCACGCTCGCCCTGGTGCTCTGCACGGCGGCCCGCAAGGACTTGGTCAGGGCGGACGACTCGAACTTGCGCGGTGACTTGGCGCCGAACGAGTACACCTCGGCCGATGCCGGGTCCCACGCCACGCTCGCCATCACCGGACGGTCCAGGACCTTTGCGACCTCACGGTTGTCGTACGGCTTGCCCTGCCCGACGACGAGTACCCCGAGACCGTCGAGGGCGCCGGCGCGGGTGAACGACTCCCGCAGCGTCGTCGCCCACGAGCTGGCTGCGACCAGGGCGGGGAGGTTCGACCGCGTCACCAGCAACGCCAGGTCGGCCTGCGTCACGAGCTTCATCGCGTAGCCCTCCAGCCCCAGGCGCCCGGCGTCGACGATGACGTCCTGGCCTGTGCGCTCCAGCGACTTGAAGACGCCCCCGAGCGGCTCCCAGAGGCTGTCCAGGGCGCGCGCCTGGTAGTGGTTCAGCGGCCCGCCGAGCAGCTGCACCTGGGAGCCCGGGATCGGCATCAGCATCCGCGGCAGGTCCTCGGCCAGGGTGCCCTGCCGGTGCGAGACCGCGAGGTCGACGATCGTGTGGTCGTTCGGCAGCTGGGCGCCGCCGAAGTATCCGGCGGGGATGGCGCGCGCGCCCGTTGGGTCGGCGTCGACCAGGATGACGGGGCGCGGCCAGGTCAGGGCCAGGCCGAGCGCCGTCGTCGTCACGCCGGGTGAGCCGCTGGCTGAGGTCAGGACGATCAGCGCCATGTCACTGCTCCTGGCTGTCCAGGACGAGCGCGACCTGGCCGGCGGCTGCGCGCCTGGCCACGCCGGGAGCGACGTCGGTTGCCACCTGCACGTTCACCAGCGCGTTGCCGGTGATCTCGTCCTTGGACAGCCTGACGACGGTCGCGCTGTACGCCGCGGGGGCGGTCGCCGCGGCGCCACTCTCGCCCCCCGTCGTCACGACGCGCACCTTGTCGCCCCTGACGAGCTGTTCCGTGGGCAGCGTCGCCGGTGTCAGGCTCAGGCCGACCACCGAGAATCCGGCCGGCGGCACCACGAGGTCGTCGTCCGCGACCTGGTCGGCGGTGACCACGCCGCCCGCAGCGATGTCCAGCACCGCGCGCTTGCCCACAAGCGTCGACATGTCTGCAGCCCGGACGGCCTGGATCGCCGGATCGACGCCGATCCGCACGATCATGAGGTCATCCTCCGCGATCACCTCGCCGCGGTACACGGTCTCCCGGACCGTCAGCACCTCCTGCGCGGTCGACGTCGACTGCCACGCCCACGCGCTGGCCAGGCCACCCACGCAGATCAGGGCCACCGACAGGGCGACCATGGCGGGACGGCGGCGCATCTTCGGCGGCGGCGCGATCTGATCAGGACCGGCCGCTCCACCACCGGCACGTCCTGAGCGCTCGACGCGGGCGGCGTCAGGTGCGGGTGTGGTCGTTGTCATGCTGGAAGGCCTCTCCTGGGTCTGCGCGGCCTCGGACGGGCGAAATTTGCCGTCGTCCGCCCCCGCATCGTAATAGGGGCTTTTCAGGATTCGGAGGAAAGTTCAGTAGAAACCTCGCGTACGGCGTCAATCGCCCCGACCAGGGCCCACTGGAGCTCTGCCGCGACCGATCCGGCCGGGCGCTGGGTGGGGGTGATCGCGCCGCCGCGGCGGCGTACGTCGAGCAGCTTGCCGTCGACGACGGACCAGAGCCGCGCCCATACCGTCGTCGGACGCTCGGGGGTGGGCCAGGCCTCGACGATGACCTGCAGGTTCGCTTCCTCGTGGTCCAGGGCGGTGGCGGGCCAGGCTTGGTCTGCGCTCGGTCTTGGCTTCGTCGGGTCGGCCGACGTCGGGCTGTCGGTGGCGGCGGTGTCGTCGCCGTCGCCGTCGGCGTCGGCGGCCGAAGCCGGGTCTGTCACTGGGGCACCGACCGCGCTTGCGGGCGCGCGCAGCGCGGCGATCGGGGGCAGGGCGGCCTGCAGGGCCGCCCACAGGTTCTCGGGCTGGACGAACCGCAGCTCCGCTCCTGGGGCGATGACGGTCTCGCCGTCGCGCTCGGCGATCGCCTGGAGCACCAGCAGCACCCGGCCGTCCACCAGGGTCAGCCGAGCGGTTGACCCGCGGTCCCCGGAGGTCGCGACCAGGGTGGCGCGCACCGGCGCCTTCTGGTGCTCAGCCAGCGCCGTCCCGACGGCGGTCCCGCCGCCGCCCTCGCGCGCCTGCTCCTGGACCGTGGCCCACTGCTCCGCATCAAGCCGGAGAATCCGCCCCGCCGCCATGCCCTGCCCCCTTGAACCGGAGTCGCGCGCCCTGGGACACGCCCGACATTCCAGAGGTAACGGTACGTGTTGAGGGCGAAAATCTACACTGGCGTGTTTTCGTGGAAATTCGGGGTCGAGGTCCTTATCCTCCGCGCATGCAGCGCCGAGCTTGCAGAGTGGGTCAGGGCTCGCAAGACGCGACGCACAGAGGTCGCGCAAGCAGACCTCAGTTCACCATGCACTTGCTGCCAGGACGCTGCCTGCCTTGGCAGCAACTGCGTAGTGAGCGGAGGTCAGCCGCAGCCGGACCCGGTACTCGTGGTGCACCCGCACGCCGTCGACGGGTGCAAGACCTACGGTGATCCGGAGAGGCGGAGGTGCTGCCCCTCGGATCGCTGAGAGTCTCTGGCGCTCAGCGAACCTTTCGTGGTGAACGTGGTGCCCGGTAGATACCGTCACACCATGAAAAGAAGCGTGGTGGCAGTGGTGGCTTTGGTTGGTGTCTTGTTGACAGCAGGTTGTACTGGATCGCCGGATGCCACAGGAGACGCGTCGGACGAGAAGCCTGCGGGTCTCCTGGACGACTTCGATTTCACGGCGACGGTTGAGCCGGACTGGGTGGTCGACGAGCAGGTCATTGGGTCACCGGCCGTCGAAGACGGAATGGTTGCGTCGTATCTGCTCGACGACAAGAAGGACCTGGCAATCGCAGTCTGGGACGAGGAGACCGGCAGGGAGCTGTGGCGTAACACGGCAGCGACAAGCGCAGACTCTGGAGGACCAGGCGGTGCGGCCGTGTTCAGTCATGCCAACAGGTCCTACGTCACGTATCTCGTACCGACACCCGACGCACGCTGGAGCACGTTCGTGGTCGCGGACTTGGCAACCGGAAAACGGGTGCCGATCACCAAACCGGAGGTTGTCGCCGACAGCCAGCCCTCCGCTTGCCTGGACGGTGCGGCGGTCTGCTTCACCGGTAGCAGCTACTACTCGTTGAGCGAATCAATCATTCCGGAGCACCTTCGTTTCGAGCTCGGGACGAAGAAGGTCACGATGATCGGGGACGCCGACATTGCGAAAGACCACGATTATGCGGTTCTGATGAACAAGAGTCGGCGCCTCGGCGAATATGTCATCTCTACGACCGACCCAGAGAAGCAGGGAAAGGGTCGAGAACAGCTCGGCTACGTCGAGGACAGGAAGGTCGTCTGGCAGCGTCCGTACACCGAGGTCTTCGGACCCGACTACTCATCGGACGCCGGCTGGGGATGGGCGGACGACGAGGACACGGAGTACGCGATCGGTCTGGGCTGGCCGTACAAGGCCGCCTGGGCGGACGGCACCGTGAAAACAAAGCAGGTACGGCACGTCAAGGACGTCAAGATCGTCGCGCTCGACCGTGCCACTGGAGACACCGTTTGGTCCCTGGATCAGGGCGGAGTCTGCCCCTACAGGGGCCTGGACATCGTCGACCGCGTACTCGTCGCGTGCCGCTGGACCGCGGGAGAGCTGACCCGAGAGGTAGGGGCCAAGAGCTTCGAGTACACCGAGGCTCCCGCGGCGGACATGCTTGGCATCGACCCGGTGACCGGCGACGAACTCTGGTCGATCCCCTTGGGCAAGGTGGACACCGAGTCAGCCGACATCGGGGAGCTCGCCACTGGTGACGATCCGTCGATGATCCTCACTGAGACGGAGACGCTCGCAGTAGACCTTGCCACCGGCAAGTCCGCACCAGTGGGTGAAGGGACGTTCCTCTGCAAGCGACAACGCGAGCGCTTCAGTGCACCTGACCCTGCAAAGGCCCTCAGCGGCGGGGGGACGACCACGTACGACAGCGGTGACGAGTGGTACCCGTGCGACAAGACCGGCACCGAGACCAAGACCGCGAACGTCTCGGTCGGTGCGCTCAAGATGAATGACACGGACGACGACTCCAGCGTCGTCGTGAGCGGCGTCAACCACATGGCTCACTACACCGTGCCCCAGTCAGAGTAATTTTCACGGATGGGCGCACCATGACGCGCTGTGAGGTGGAAGGCCGCTGTGGCGTCCTCCCACCTCACAGCACTAAAACCCCGACGGTCACTGGGTGATGACCTGGGCCTCGCCCATGACGATGTTCGCCGTCCTGGTGAAGTCCAGCGGGATCGTCCCCGACTGCCCCATGCCCTCCCACTCCACGGTCCAGTACGACGTCGCAGTCACCTCGTACTTGCCCTGCTTGGAGTACCGGTGCCCGCAGTCCGGAGAATCCATGGTGTCGTAGCGGTCCTCGTACGGAGTCCCCGTACCCACGCAGGTGACCGACGTGCCGTCACCCATGTCCCACACGACTTTGTCGACCTTCGCCGTCGCCGTCACCGTCACTGACCCCGCGGTCGCCTTCCGCGTGATCGGACCGAACGTGTTCTCCGCGGGCTCGTTCACCCACATCCACTGCGGCATACCCACAATCCCGACCCGGTCGGGACCCTCCTCAGGCACGATGCCGATATCGATCGGGTTTAGGTCCATCCTTGATACGGCACGCAGCGCCAGCTGCGCCGGGTCCGGGCCACCGGGGTTAGGCAAGGACGCAATCCAACGGTTGACCGCGCATTCGCCCGGCACCCAGGCTTGATCCGGCTGCTCCAAGCACATGGGCGGCGTGCACGTCACGATCAACCCGTCCGTGTGGCCCTCCCACACGGGGTCGATCATCCGCGGCGGCGGTACCACTGCCTTCACGTAGCAACCCCCATCCCAGACGCCCGCAACCGTCCGGCACGGGATCCTGTCGCCGCGGTCTGTGCACGTCGCGTCTCCGCCGCCGGGGTTGTCGACCGGAGCCTCGTCACCATTGTCAGGGGTACCGCCGCCGACGGTGTCCTCGGCCTCGCCCTCGCAGATTCCAGTGACCTCATCACAGATCTCGTCGGCGACCGCGGGCGATGCGGCAACCAGCAGAGGCCCGCAGAGCGCGAGAACGAGCAGGACGCGTCTCAACACGTCTCCCCCTCGGGGAACTCAATGATGTCCACCAGCCACGGGCCATCCGGGTACTCGTAGTTGGCCACACCGAGCTGAGCAACGCCTCGATCCTTACGGTCTGCCGAGACGACGGACTTGCCGTCCTTGTCCACCACATCGAGATCAGCTACGTCGTAGCAGACCGTGAATTCGACGAACGGAATTTCTGGCGGCGTCACCTTCGGCTTGAAAGTCAGGTCTACCTCATTGACTTCGACCGAAACGAGTTCTGTCGCGCCAACCTGGTGCAAGCCCTGCTCCCCCGACTCGCCGTGCCACTTCTTCAGGTAGTTCTCTGCCGAGCCGATCGCGACCTTCCCGAACCACTGATATTTGAAATTTGCCGGGGCCTGCATTGACTCATCCTTCATCTGGAAGAAGGACTGAACGAGAGGCTTGGCCTGCTTAATCGCCTCGTCCTCAGGAGAGAGTTCGCTCGGCGAGGGCGATGCCGACGAAGAAGCTGCCGTCGAATCGGAAACGGCAGGCGCTGACTCGTCCGCCTGGCAGGCCGACAGGCCCAGCGTCAGCATCAGGGCTACGGCGGTGCCCAACGCGGCGGGACAGGGCTTACGAAACATGCGGGCGTCTCCTCAGTTACAGGTCTGGGGCGTGCGGGCGAGAGCACGACTCAGTCGGCCTCGGACGGGTAAATATCATATTTTTCGCGGAGATCAGATATTGACGGACTGCCCTGGAATTCGTCGTCAAAAACCTTCCCATTGTTAAGGGAGGAGAATGTGATGAATGGGGTTCGAGCGTCGCCGAGGCCGCTCTCCGCAGCGAATGCGCGGTAAACATCCGCGATGACTGGCGTCGCCGCCTTCTGGGTGTCGACATCCAGCATGATCTCCCCGATCTGCGTCGAGCCTTCCAACTGCACCGAGCAATCGAATTTGGCGGACGCCACACGATCGACAGATTGTGCTGCACCTTCGAACGCTTCTTCGCACTCTGCTTCAGAACCTCCAGTGCAACCCGCGAATAAGACGACACCCGTCGCTGCCGCCACAATCGTGACCGCTCCGTATCGGATTAATTTTCGCATGTCAGTCTTTCCTTCCGACCTGGATATCGCGCGCGCTCACCCGTGGCCTATTTGACTCGTCGGTCCTACCCGACTCATCACCGACAAGAAAGCCTCTTGTCCTGAGCGATTGCTCAAAATCCGCCAACCGCTTGGCATCGCTGCCTTCTTCTGCTTCCGGATCGATGAGCTCCTTGACTGAATCACGATATTCCTCATGGTCGTGATTGCGGAGCTCGTCGAACAGGTTGCCGGGGTTGGGCATTGTCACAGTAGTGCGATTGGGCTCAGGGTCCGTACCAGTGACCCAGCTATACGCATCCGTCAACTTGTCGCCGAGCAGACCGACGCCCAGGTCGAAAATGTCCGCGTCTTCCAAGTCCAGGCGCGGCACGATGTCGGTGGTGTGCTGCAGCTCAAGGGTATTGATCGCGGGGTCGATGCGGTTACTGTCGACCGGTGAACCGAACGTCACGACGTCGGTCACCTTGTGGTCTTTGAGGAATTCGGGGTCGGCAGCCAAGTCAGCTGCGGCCATCCCGCCTTGGGAGTGCCCGACCAGCAGGATCTCTGCGTCCGGCGGGACGTTGTTGGTGTCCGCGATCGCGTTCTTCACCGCCTCGGCCATGGTCGAGCGACCGCCGCCGGCGGTGACAAGGTTCCCCGTCAGGTCGGCTGCGACGCCGCCTGCCAGAGGACTCCACAGCTGGGTGCCCGGGATGCTCACGATCACCTTCGGCGAATCGCCGGGCCTGGCCGCCTCGATCGTGGTGACCCGGATGTACCCCTCCCTATTTCCCGACACCTTGCCCGCGGTGTATGTGTCGGTCACACTCTGCATCGCGTCGGAGAGGCCCCTTGGCGGCGTCAGTTCCGGGTGCCCGTCCGTACCGTCGGCATCGTGGCTCATGCCCGGGATCGGTTTGCCGTCGACGGTCACCCCGGGTATGGGCTCACCGTCGTCGAAAAAGTTCAGCTGGTACGCGCCGCCGGCCATGGTCGTGCCGATCGCCCCGATCACCGCACCGTGGTACTGAATCAAGGACGCGCCGAGCTCGGTGATCGTCGGCAGGTCATCGTCGAAGAACGGGGCGTAGAACTGCGCGGTTGCGTCGCCGACGTTTGCCCAATCGTCAACGATCGCCTGGACGTTGTCGTTGTTCCAGACGTCGCCGACCCAGTCCTGGCTGTCCTGCCACACGGTCTCGCCCGTGTCACTGACCCAGTCGACACCGTCCCTGCCCGCCTGCCACAACGCATCGACCTGGTCCGAGGACCAGTCCCAGACGTCTTCCGCCGCATCCATGGTCCAGTCCGCAGCCGCCAACAGCGCGGAGTCTGCTCCTAGTACGTGCCATCCGATCAGGGAACGCCCGGCCTCAGTCCAGGCCGTGTTCCACTCCCACGCCGCCGGGCCAACCCCGGGAAGCGCCGACAAGAGCGGATACACGCTCGCGAACCCGGCCCAGTTGACTCCGGTCCACATCGCGGTCCCGACCTGATTGATCGCGCTACCAGCACACGTCTCCGGCTCCGGCGCCTCTCCCCACGAGTTGGCCGCCACTGTCTCGGCAGCACTCGTCAGGAGCCTCGCAAACCCACCCGGACGCGGTGGGCCGTCGACTGCGCGGATTGCCTCCGCACACGCCCGCTCAGCCTCAGCAAGCTCCTCGGCGACCGCAGCGATCCTGCTCGACAGCAGCGCGTTCTCCGTGGCGAGCACCGGATCCAGACCCAGACCCGAATCCACAACAAACCCGACTCCCGAGCCGAAACCAGAGCCCGAGCCGCCGCCGATCGGTGCAGCAGCGACCCTGGCCCGGAACTCGCGAACCTCACTCCGCAGCCGGTCACACTTCGCCACGATCTCCCGCAGCTCCCCAGCGAACGTCGCCAGCGCCGCAGCGACCCGCTCCAGCTCATCAGCCAGCCGATCGGTATCAGCACGCACCGGATCCATCACCCGCAACAACTGGCCGGCCTCTGGTGCCTCATACGAGGCACCGAGGCCCGCCCATGCCCCACTGACGTCGGCCCCGCCGTCACGCACCGCACCGGCATCAGCCCGTAGTCCCCGGGCTGCAGAATCCACCACCTCCGGATCCAGACCCGCGCCGGGAACGTCCCCCACATCAACCAGCCGCACGCCTCAGCCCTTCGTCAAGCCAGCAAGCCCACCCGACGTCGTCGCCCGCGACGCGAAGCTCTGCTGCGTCTGGGCCATCTCCTCGTCGCCCTGCACATAGGCGCCCACGGCCTGCACGGCGCCCGTCATACCGGCCTCGATCCGCGTCCCGATCGACTTGAGCGCCTCGGTCCGCCCACTGAAGAACGTCCCAAGAGCCTCGGCGATGATCGGGCTCCCGCCGGCGCCGGCCACGGCCGACGTCGCATGCTCCTCGAGCCCGCTCAGAGCCACGGACAACGACTCCGCACGGTCGGCCACCCTGCGCAGCGTCGCCTCCACGCCCTCTGGCGAGACCCGATAGCCGGTCACCTGGTCAGCCGATCGAGTCGACCGCCGCCCGGGCGCGAGTCATCGCGTCCTGGGCGGTGGCGTCGTTCTGCTCCAGCGATCCGCGCAGCGTGCGGATGATGCCCCGGACCTCGCCCGCGACCGTGTTCCACCGCACCTCCTTGGCCCGGTAGTCCTCGGACACGCCCGACGCCTCGTAGTCGGCCATCGCGGCCTTGACGTCGGCATCCCGCTGCTCGATCAGCGCCTCCAGGCGGGATGCGACCCGCTCGAAGTTCTCCTGCGTCTCGGTGGACGCACCCAACTCGTAGTCCCGACGATCCATTGCGTTGGCCATGAGCCCCGCCCCTCTCCCGTGTCCCTGAACGACCTGTCCCTGAGCTGCTGGTTACTTGCCCGAGCCGAAGCGCGCGGCATCGAACGACACCGAACCCTGCTTCGCCCGCGTCTCGTCGGCCATCGTCGTGTCGCCCTCGGCGAACGACTTGTCCATGCCGGAGATGCCGGCCAGCACCGCGCCGAGCGCCTGGCTCAGCTCGACGGAGATCTCCTCGGTCCGGCCCTTGAAGGCGTCGAACGCCGCGCGACCCGCGCCGTTGAACTTGCCCTCCAGCGGCTCCGCGGCCGCGGCCAGCTCTCGCACCAGCGACCCCAGGTCCTCCGAGGACGCACCGGTCTTCTTGGTCAGGCTTGACAGGACTTCCGAACCCATCGCGAACTTCATGCCTGTTCCCTCTCCACCAGAGCAATGAAAACTGCCCCCAACCAACGGGCAAGGGGTGAAAGTACCTGCCCCAAAAGTACAGAGAGTCGTGCAACTCTGTCCATGAAACGCCGTTCGTCCGGCTTGAACCCGCCGGGGTAATTTCATCCACACATGCGACTTTTGTGCCAGAATCGTGCCTCCAGTACGGGCCAGTACGTCGTGAATCCAGGAGAGATACCCCCGCGTGCCCACCGAGCCAGAGTCTGCACTGCACCCCCTGATCGACGGTTGGGACGCCGAGGCCGACCTGTTCCTGACCCAAAGCCGTGCCGTCATGATCGGGCTCACCGAAGCCCGCTCGGACCTGCTCCGGTCGATCGGCGGATCGCGTCTGGTACTCGGCACCGACGAACGCTCCTACCTGACCCGCCCCATGCGCGACGCGCTGGTCGGCACCGGCGGCGTATGGATGGTCGACCAGGGTGACGGCACGTTTCGTGACGGCGTCACCGGCAGACAGTTCTCCCGCCTCCAGGAGGCCGTGGACGCACCGTCCGGCCCACCAACACCCGAGAGCATTTCACCCGTCTTCCTCGGCGGGACGCCCGACGGCATCGACGAGCAGGTCGCCGCCGATCTCACGGCGCGGCGCAGCGGGACGATCGCGGGGACGGTCCAGCTGTCGCTGTCTGTGCGGCACCGGGCGCGGCCGACCACAACCCTCGGCCGGGCAGCGGAGCTCGCGATCGAACACCTGACCGGCGCCCCGCCGTCGTCGTGGGGCACGCACGAACCCGCGCTCGCCGCCTGGGACCGCACGGTGCTCACCCGTTACGTTCGTAGGCGGGCACCGCAGCCGGTGCGCCTGGTCGTGGTGGGCGACGGCGTGATCGGAACGATGCTGGTGCGCCGCACACGGGACGGTCTGGAGGAGATCACCACCCTCGACGTCGTCACCGGCAGGCCCGGCAGCGACACTGCGCGCCACGTCACCGAGAGGGTGCCAGGCCTGTTCGACACGCTCGGCAACGAGCTGCTCCCGCTGTTCTGCCTGGCCACCACTCGCATCGGCCGCGCTGACCTGCGGGTCCCGCCCGAGCTCGAGGCTCCGCCCGTACCGCTTCAGATGCTGCTCGGGGCCCCGGGGGTACGCCAGCTCACGGTCGATGTCGACGCGGCAGTCCGGGAGCACGGCGCCGTCCGACTCGGCACCCGGCGGCTCCCGGTTCTCCGCTTCACCCTCGGCACGTTCGACCACGCCGACTGGAACGCGGCCACCCAGATCGTGCGCTGGCTCGGAGCCGAAGAGCTCCTTGCCGATCTGCACGGCCCGGCACCCAGTGACCCTGCACCATGACGAGAGGGCGGGCGTGAATGCCGGCGATTGATCCCGAGCTGATCCCTGGTGCGAACCTGGATCCGAACGCGGTGGACGATGCCGCGCGCAGCCTTCGGGCGGATGCGCTGGCGGTCCGGGACGCAGGTGTCGACGTGGCCGGCGCGTGGCACGGGTTGCGGGCCGACTATCAGGCGCCCGAGGCTGATCGGCTCCTGTCCGCGATGGACCCGGTACGGTCCGAGACTTCCTCGCTCGGCGATGACCTTGACCAGGTCGCCACGGCGCTGGGCCGGTTCGCCCAGGACCTGCGAGCGATCAAGTCGGCGTTCGACGTCGTGCGTGCTGATGCGTGGGCGTTCCACGCGCGGATCGCTACCAACCCGGAGTGGGAGTTCGACCCGGAGCTGGTGGCGCAGAACACGACGCTGCTCGGGCGGGTCAACAGCGTTCAGGTGCAGCTGTGGGACGCCGAACGGGAGTGCGCCAACGCGATCCGCGCGATCGACTGCCTGGCCCCGTGGAACGCGGGCGTCAGCGACGGCCCTGCCGACCCGAATGCGTTCGGACTGACCGAGATCCCGGCCGAGACGGCGATGCCGTGGGGCGCACCGGTGGAGCAGAAGGAGCACTGTCCCGCTTCAGCGGTCACCTCGGTGAGGTCGGCTGTGTGGGACGGGTTCGCCAAGGACGTCGTCGGCGAGGGTTTCTTGGGCCTGGGTGGCCTCATCGGCCTGGACGAGCACGGGTTCAGCGCCGAGACGTTCACCACCACGTGGGGCGGGATGGGCGCGCTGATCGGCCGCGACCCGGCCTCCGGCCAGTGGTCTTGGGGAACGGCCGGCGACGCGTGGCTGGAGACGGGCAAGTCGCTCGTGGCGTGGGACATGTGGGAGGAGGACCCTGCGCGTGCGTTCGGCACGGCGGCGGGGAACATCCTGCTGACGGTGGCAACCCTGGGCACCGGGGCCGCGATCAAGGGTGTGGCTACCGCGGGCCGGGCCGGGCAGGCTTTGTCGGTCACGATGCAGGGCGCGCGGATCCTGGGTAACGCGATGGACCCGATAGCGGTCCTGCGCGGCGGCACGTCGCTCGTGTCCACGACCCGTGCGGCTGGCGTGACGGCAGGTCTGAGCGCGGGGTTGCGCTCTCTGTCGCAGATCGAGGTGCCGACCCTCCCGCAGTTCTCGAACGTGCCCGAACCCGCGGGAATGAAGGGCAACGACATCCCGGCCCGGATGGAGACGCCGTCGGTCGAGAAGTACACGACCGACAACGGTCACGTGGCCTCGGTCGTCGAACCGGTCCGCGAACCGGTCACGGTCGGCGCGGCGCAGGGTGCGCACGGACCAGGGGGCCATTTCGGCACCGGCGGGGACACGGTGCTCGACGGTGGGAACGGCCAGCCGTACGGAGGGTTGCCGGACGGGGATGTGTCCGGCGGCCACGTGCCGGACGGCGGTATGCCGGACGGCGGTATGGCGGACGGCGGTATGCCGGACGGCGGTATGCCGGACGGCGGTATGCCGGACGGCGGTATGCCGGACGGCGGTATGCCGGACGGCGGTATGCCGGACGGCGATACACCAGGCGGTGACCGTCCGGACGAGGGAACCGACTGGGACGGTGGCGACCGGGATGCAGACGACCCGGACCCCGCCGGCCACGGTGACGAGCCGGCGACGGAGAGCCCTGATCATGACGAGTCCGGGTCCGGCAGCGACGGAGGGGACCGTTCCGGGCTCGGTGACGACCCGATCGCATGGGAGAACCCGGACGAGGGCGTGTCCCTCACCGAGAGTCAGAAGGCGGCCGCGGACGAGTACCTGGCCACGAGCAGGCAGATCGAGCCGCGGATCACGCAAGACATGCAGGACCTCGCCGCGGAGCATCCTGGCGCCCGGCTCGAGGGCCTCGACTACCGGCTCAAGAGCGAGGACTCGTTCTACCGCAAGCTTGCGACCGCGATCCTCAACACTCCGACGAGCGTCGATGACCTCCTCGCGAAGATGAAGGACTCGGTCCGATTCACGTTCGTGGTCGAGCCGGGCGACTACGTCCGTTCGACGCAGGCCATCATCGACGACCTCAGCGAGCGTGGATATGAACCCTTCGGGACGCTGAAGAACATTTGGGACCAGCCCGGCTATCAGGGCATCAACAGCAACTGGGTAGACCAGTCCGGGCGCATCATCGAAGTCCAGTTCCACACCCCGGACAGCTTTGACGCCAAGATGTCCTCGCACTCTCAGTACGAGGAGATCCGGGCGCCCGGCACTACACCCGACCGCGCGGCCGAGCTCAGGCGTGTGCAGAACGAGATCTTCGACAACGTACCCCGCCCCGAACACGCGGCCGAGATCCGCTGGCCCGGCGACTACGACGTTTCCGACTCGCACGACCTCATCGGCCAAGCCAATGATCCGCACGACGCCGTTGCAGCATCGAATGATCCTCATGGGGCGAGCGACGGTCGCCCGGACGACGATCGCCCGGACGACGGTAGTGCCGCGACACAAGCCACCGGCGGCCATTTCGGCCCGAAGATCGAATATCTGCGAGATGGGTGGGCGTCGGATGCATATGACGAGATCATTCAGTCGACAGACGACGTCCATCTGATCGCAGCGGACGAGGCGAATCTCGAATTACCTGATGGCTCAACCATCACAGAAAATGACATCGGTGCGATCAAAGAACATGTCTTTCTCACCGAGCACGAGCTGACTTACCCAGATGGAGAAACCGTCGTCCAACGCTTTGATCCCGACGCTGATCAGGCTGAGGCTTGGTTCCGACTTCAGGACGGGACAGGGACCGATCTCGACCGACTCTGGCTGCTGCATGAGAAAACTGAGATGCAGTACATGAGAGACAACCCCGGTTCCACGTACCATGAGGCGCACGCCGTCGCCAACGAGGTAGCCAACTGGGCGCTGGAACTGAAGAAGAGAGGACTGAGGTAGTGGGCATGTTGATCTATGCGCACAAGGTCTACGAGGATGACGGCCTGGTCGCATATGCCTTCGATTGGCCAGACGGCGCCGAGTCAGGGACAGTCGCCGTGGCCAAGTCCGATCCGGAGCGTCACCTTACGGTCCCGAGCTCCGACCTCGATCTAATATCTGCCAAGATCATCGGTAAGGCGTACAGGGAATCCACGAGCACCGGCTCTTGGCCCACAAAGGTTCTCTTTGCCTCCTGACCCGTACGAAAGCAGGAATGATGGCAAGATTCTTTCGGGAAGTTGACGTGCTGCCCGACGGCAGGCAGCTCGAGGGCGGCCTTTACAGGCGGGAGCGCGATGACGATCTCACCGGCGACTCCGTGTTTAGACGTGACGGCAGATGGCACTTCACGTCAGAACTGTCAAGTTCTCTCATGGGCTACAACGACATCCGCCTTCTGGAAATCTCCGAATCCGTAGCCCTGAAGGTTCTGGAGGAAGTTTTCGGCGCTGGCACTGAGCTGCACGCCCCGATGGTCGTCGATGGCGACCACGGCTCAACGACCACATGAACGAACAAGGGAGCACAGGTGCCTCGTGAGATCACCATGCTGATGCCACGCATGGTCACCGAGGATGACCTGATGGACAGCCTGCAGGCCGTCGACCCCGCGCTGCGCGTCCGCTGGACCGTCGACGGCGCGATCATCCAGGTTGTCGACGGCGACCAGCAGGTTGCTCTGTCCATGGAGCAGCAGTCCGCCCTCGGGTCACCGCACGAGATCTGGCGCCTGCTCCCCGGACATCCCGTGGCCAGGTCGGTCGCCGACCCTGAGCATCGTGTCTCCCCGGACGCCCAGCCCGTGTGGATCCAGGCGTACGCGCCCTGGGACGAACCCGGGGCGACCGGCGTGCGGGTGTGCCAAGCGCTGACAGACCTGGTCGGCGGTACCTGCGTGCCGCAGGACGGCCGCCGATGAGCACCACCCGGTTTGGGCCCAAGCCACCTCGCTGAGAGATTCGTCCACAAAATTCGCCCGGCGTGCCAGAATCATCCGGCCTGTGACGTATGTGACGTAACCGGCGCGATGAACCAGGGGGCACCACTGTGAAAGCAGGATCCGCCGCGATCGGCTCGTGCGGCGCCTGCGGTGCTGCGCTCGCGCCAGGTGTGGCCCGGTGTGACCGATGCGAGGCAACGGCCGTCGGCTCCCGCCCGGCCACGCCGTCGCTCCTCACGAACCTCGTCCCGGCATCGGGCAACGACCGCGCCCTTGCTGCCGCCGTCGACGTCGGTCTGGTTGTGCTGGCTGCGATGCCTGTCGTGCTCGGCTTCGCCGGCATCTGCCCGCCCTCGGTCGGGATCCCCTTCGGGCTCGTTCTCGTCGTCGGCGTCGCCGTGCTCCTACTGCGGGAGTTCCGCCGTACGGGCGGCACGCCCGGCGCGCTGCTGACCCGGACCCGCTACGTGGACGTGCTGGTCGGCACGCCGCCCGGACCGGGCCGCTGGCCCGGACCGCAGGTCGCGACGGTCCGCCTCGCGGAGCGCCGCCCGACGCCCCTTGCACCGTCCGCGCCCACCGCAACACCGGCCCCGGCGCCCGCCCCGGCACCACTTCAGCAACCGCAGCCGCCACGGAGCCCGGTCGGAGTCCTGACCGACGGCACGGATCGCATCGAGGTGGCGAACACCGTGCTCCTCGGCCGCCGCCCCAGGCCCCAACCGGGCGAGGAGGTCGGCGCCGTCGTGCAGCTCGACGATCCGACTCGGTCCGTGTCCTCCACGCATGCCCTGCTGAGCTGGGACGGCACGACACTGTGGCTCGTGGACCGCGGGTCCACCAACGGCTCGTGGGTCGTGCAGGCCGACGGCGCGCGCGAGCGCGCACAGCCGGGCACACCGCTCGCCGCCCCATCAGGCTGCACGGTGCAGCTCGGCAACCGCTCCTTCCGCGTGGAGGTGCCATGACCGCCCAGGCCCCCGCCGCGCCCCACCCCTTGATCAGCTTCGTGCACGACGACGCGATCTTCAGCGAGTCCAGCGCACCCGTCGTCGCGCTCTCAAAGCCCCAGGCGGGCCTGCTCCGCCACGCCACCGAGCGCTCCAAGCGCCTGGTGCTGCTGACCGACGAGCGGTCGTCGCTGACCCTGCCCATGCGAGACACCCTGCTCGGCACGGGCGGAGTGTGGGTGGTCCGCGAGGACGACCAGCAGACGGGAAGGGACGCCGTCACCGGGCGGCGGCTCGACACGGTCCTGGACGCCACGAGGCCGTCCGGACCACCCACCCCGGAGACCACCTCGCCCGTGTTCCTCGGCGAGACGCCCGACCACGCCAGCCCTTCCGCGCTGCGGTACATCGAACGCCGCCGCGCGGCCCCGACGGCACGGCTCGTCACCCTCTCGCTGTCCGTGCGGCACTCGGCGCGCCGCACCACGCTGCTCGGCCGCCCGGCCGAGCTCGCCATCGAGGCCCTGACCGGAGCGCCGCCAAGGTCCTGGGGACGGCACGAGCCCGCCCTCGCCGCCTGGGATCGCACGGCGCTGACCGCCGACGCACGGGCGCGCGCCCCGCAGCCGGCGCGGTTCGTCGTCGCGGGCGACGACGCGATCGGGACCGTACTGGTGCGTCGCACCCGCGACGGACTCGAGGAGACCACCACGCTCGAGCTCGCCGCGGGCCCGTCCGGGTCCGACGCCGCTCGCGCCGTCGTCGACCGGGTACCCGGCCTGTTCGACGCCCTGGCCGAGGAGACGGTCCCGCTGTTCTTCCTGGCCACCACCCGCACCGGGCGGGCCGACCTGCTCATCCCGCCCGAGGCCCAGGACCCGCCCGTACCGCTCGCCATGCTGCTCGGACCGCCCGGGGTGCGCCGGCTCGGGGTCGACCTCGACGAGGCCGCCCGCCGCTTCGGCGCGGTCCTCGTCGGCAAGCGGCGGCTGCCCGGCCTCCGCTTCCCGCTCGGCACGTTCGACCGTGCCGACTGGGGCACGACGTCGGAGATCGCCCGCTGGCTCGACGCCGAAGAAGTGCTGGCCGCAGCGAGCAACCCACCAAGCCAGAGCAACCCACCGAGCCAGAGCAACCCACCGCAGACCGCACGGAGAGAGGCTGCCACCGATGGCGCGTGACCCCGACAAGCAGCTGCTCGAGTCCGTCGAGACCCGCCGCGCGCGGCTCACCTCCGCGTTCCTGCACGGGGACCTCGCCGGACGGCGGAACGCCTCCGACAACCTCAAGCGGCTGGTCGGCAGCATCGTGCTCGCCGCCGTGGCGTGCGCGGGCTGCGCCGGGTACTCGTTCGTGCAGGCCAACCTCGGAGGACTGGGCCAGTGAGCCGCTTCACCCGCGTCACGGTGGTGGGCTCCGCCCGCCGCGGCGACATCGTGCTGCCGTCCGACGAGGAGCTCGCCGTGCTCCTCCCGCAGATCCTCGACCTGGTCGCCGAGCCGCCGGGGCAGGGCGCGGTCGCCCTGGTGCGGCACACCGGGGACCAGCTCGACGTCTCCCACGACCTCGACACCCTCGGCCTGCCCGACGGCGAGATCCTCCGCGTGGTCCGTGCCCAGGACGCGCCCCCGCCCGCCGAGATCGCCGACGTCACCGAGGCTGCGACCGACGTCCTCGCCGATCTGCCCGGCCAGTGGGACGAGCGCGCCCGCCGCGCCACCGGGGCCGCAGGCGTCGGCCTGATCGCCGGGACCGCCGGGATCGTCCCCGCGTACAGCGCCGGGCCCGACAGCGGCGCCGCCGGGCTGCTCGGGATCATCGTGCTGGCGCTCCTGATCCTGGCCGCCTCCGCCCCGCGCGCGATCAGCCGCCGGGAGCGCGGCGCCTGGCTCCGGCTCGCCGCATGCTCCGCCGCCGCGGGCCTCGGCCCGGCGCTCGGTGTCGCCGTCGCCGCCCTGCCGCCCGTGGCGGACCTGGTCGGCGCAGTGCCGGACAAGGCGGCGCTCGAGCTCGCCGGGATCGTCGCGTTCGCCGTCGCCTGCTGCGCGCTCTGGGCCGCGGGCGTCTCCCGGCGCAGCCGGGGGATGCTCGCCGGAGCGGGCACGGGCATCGGCCTCGTCCTCCTCGCCGCGATCCCGATCGGCTTCGACCTGGGGGCCGACCGGGCCGCGGCTGTCGTCGCCGCGGCCGCCGCGATCACGCTGGGGGTGCTGCCCGCCGTCGCGCTCAGCACGTCCGGTGTGCACCGGCTGGACGACGCCGCGCTGGAGGGCGACGCGCCCGACCGGCAGGTGGTCGTCCCCTCCCTCGAGGAGGCCTACCGCGCCCTGACCTGGGCGACCGTCGCCGCCGGGACCGCACTCGCCTTCGCCGCGGCAGTCCTGCTCTCCACGCCGACGGTCTGGGCCCAGCTGCTCGGCGTCGCCGTGCTCCTCGTCGCGGCCCTGCGGGTGCGACCCCTGCCGCTCACCGCCCAGGTCGCACCCCTGTGGGGCGCCGTCGCGATCGCCACGGTCGTCGGCGCCCTGGCCGCGCTGGGGGACCGGCCCACGCTCACCGCCATCGTGCTCGGCGCCCTGGCCCTGGTCGTGACGTTCATGGTCTCCCGAACGCCGAACGCCCAGCAGCGCGCCCGCTGGCGCCGCGCCGGGGACGTGCTGGAGACGTTCGCGATGCTGATCGTGGTGCCCGCCGTGCTCGGCGTGTTCGGCGTCTACGAGCTGCTGCTCGGAGCCTCCTGATGGAGGCCCGCACCGCCGATACGCTCCGCGCCGTCCTGCGCGGCGCCGGGCGGGGCGCCCAGGACGCCGCGGCCTGGGACAGCGCCGTCCGCGCGCCGGTTGGTACCAGCCGCCGCATCACGTTCCTTGCGGCCGACGGCGGCACCGGGACCACCACCCTCGCCTCCGCCGTCGCGCTGGCCTTCGCACACCGCCGCACCGGGCCGGTCCTGGCGCTCGACGCGGCGGGCGGACCGTCCGCGCTGCGCGCCCGGCTGGGGATCGAGGATGTCCCGCCGCTCGACGACGTCGCCTACGGCGCCCCCGTCCGCTCCCTCGCCGACGCCCGCGAGGTCACCCGGGACGCCCGACCCGGCCTGCACCTCGCCGGTGCGTCGGCCTGGGCGCCCCACCTCTCGCTCTGGGCCGACGCCGCGGCCGCCGTGGGCCGGTTCTTCGAGGTGGTCGTGACCGACGCCGGGCGCCGCACCCCGGACGACGCCGCCAGGCTCGCCGCCGAGTCCCACGTGACCGCCGTCGTCGCGCGGACCGACGCCGGATCGTTCGCCGCGGGCCGGGCACTGGCCGAAGCTCTCCGGGGCGTGCTGCCCGAAGCCCGGGTGGTACCCGTCCTGGTCGCGGTGGCACCCGGCGAGCCGCCCTTCGTGCACAGCGCGCGGCCCGGGGCGCTGGCCGTGCCGCACGACCGCACCGCGGCCCGGTCGCTCGGTACGCCGCTGCCGCAGCTCGCCGCGCCGACCCGCGCCGCCGTGGCGCAGACGGCCGCGCACCTGCTCACCGAGGCGAGGTCAGCATGACGCAACGGATAGTGCACCGCCCCGCCCGCACCGTGCGCCCGCTCACGGCGCCGCCGGATCGCACGCTGGCCACGCCGCCCGCCGTCGGCAGCGGCAGCGTCGCCGGGCTGCCAATGCAGGCGCTGCTGCCACTGGTCGGCGCCGTGTCGTCGATGACCATGATGCTGGTGCTGCGCAACAACCCGCTGATGGTGCTGGTCGCGCTCGTCGTGCTGGTCGTCGCCCTGGTCGGCGGCCTGGGCACGGCGCTCAGCCAGCGCGGCAACGCCACCCGTGCCCGGCAGGACCAGCGCGAGCGCTACCTGGACCACCTGGAGACCCTGCGCGCCGACCTGCGCGCCGCGGAGCACGCCGCCCGCGCCGAGGCGCACACGGTGCACACGGCCCCGGAGGCGCTGCTCGACGTCGTCCGCGACCCCGCCCGGCTGTGGGAGCGGCGGCGCTGGGACCCGGACTTCCTCGAGGTTCGCGTCGGCATCGGCGACGTGCCGCGCCCTGGCCTCACGATGCCGCTCACCGACAGCCCGGCCGAACCCCCGGACCCGATGCTGCTCGCCGAGGCGCGCAGTGTCGTGGACCGGCACTCTCGCCTGCGGCACGTCCCCGTGGCGGTCCCGCTCGACGGCGTCGGCGACGTAGCGGTGGTGGGCGGGCGCGCTGAGGCCCTCGGTGTCGTGCACGCGATGCTCGCCCAGGTCGCCGCCCTGCACGCCCCCGACGACGTGCGGATCGCCCTGGTCGCCCCGCCGGACCGGCTGGCCGACTGGCGCGGCGTCGACCTGCTGCCGCACGTCGTGGACGACACGGCCTTCGACGGGCCGGCCGCCGTGCGGCGCGTCGCGCCCGACCTGGCCGGGCTGCGCCGTCTCCTGGCCGCCGACCTCCAGGGCCGCGCCACGCGCGCCGCCGAGGCGCACCGGCGGTCCGGGCCCGGGTCCGCCGACCGCGGCCCGCGCCTCCTGATCGTCGTAGACGGGTGGGGCGACACCGCCCAGCCCGTCGGCTCCCCCGACGCCGCCCTTGGCCTCGCCGCCCTCGGCGTCACCGTGGTCCACCTGGTCTCCAACCGCCTGCAGGAGCCCTCGGAGACCGCGCTCCGCATCACCGCCCGCGCCGGCTCCGGTGCGGGTGGCAACGGTTCCGGCGGCAACAGGGGCAGCGCCGTCGAGCTCACCGTCGACGACCTGCGCTACGGCCTGGCCGGCCAGGCGCCGCCCCCGGTGCGCGCGGCGTCGGACGCCCCGAGCGCCGCCGTCGTGCGGGGGATCGCGCATGCGCTCGCCCCGGTACGGCTCAGCGTCTCGTCCGCCGACGGCGCCCCGTCCGCCGAACGCGCCGCCCGCACGGACGAGCTGCTCGGCGTGGACGACGTGACGCACTTGGACGTCCCGGCCCTGTGGGCGCCGCGGTCCCCCCGGGACTTCCTGCGCGTCCCGATCGGCGTGGACGACGACGGCGCGCCGGTGCTGCTCGACCTCAAGGAGTCCGCCCAGCTCGGCATGGGGCCGCACGGCCTGTGCGTCGGCGCCACCGGCTCCGGCAAGAGCGAGCTGCTGCGCACGCTCGTCGCCTCCCTCGCGGCGTCGCACCCGCCGGAGGACCTGGCGATGATCCTCGTGGACTACAAGGGTGGCGCCGCGTTCGCGCCGTTCGAGGGCCTGCCGCACGTAGCCGGGATCCTGGACAACCTGGCCGACGACGCCGGGCTGACCGAGCGGGCCCGCGCGAGCTTCTCCGGCGAGGTGCTGCGGCGCCAGCAGGTCCTGCGCGACGCCGGCTCGCCGTCGATCACCCACTACCGCGAGATGCGCCGCGAGCGCCCCGACCTGGAGCCGCTGCCGCACCTGCTGCTGGTCATCGACGAGTTCGGGGAGCTGCTCACGGCGGAGCCGGAGTTCGTGGACCTGCTGCTCATGATCGGCCGGATCGGGCGGTCGATCGGGGTGCACCTGCTGCTGTCGAGCCAGCGGATCGAGGCCGGGCGGCTCCGCGGCCTGGAGACGTACCTGTCGTACCGGATCGGGTTGCGGACGTTCTCGGAGGCGGAGTCGTCGATGGTGCTGGACACCCCCGACGCGTTCCATCTGCCCGCGGCCCCCGGGTTCGGGTTCCTCAAGGTCGACACGAGCGTGTACCGGCGGTTCCGCGCGGGGTACGTGTCGGGTCCGGTGGAGTCGGCCGAGGCCGCGCCGGAGCCGGACGACGAGCTGCGCCGTCCGCTGCTGCTGGGGCAGTACAACGACATCCGGCGGGCCAACGGGATCGCGGCCTCGGGCTCAGGGGTCGGCGAGGTGGAGCTCGCCCGGCCGTCGGTCGAGAAGCCGATGGTCGACGTGATCGTGGGCCAGCTCGCGGCCTCGGGCACCCCGGCGCGGCCGGTGTGGCTCGACCCGCTGCCCGCCCGGGTCACCCTGGGCGAGGTGCTGGGCCGGACGCACGTGCCGACGTCGGACGAGCTGGCGAGCGGCGCGATGCGCGGCCGACCGCTGGCCGTGCCCGTCGGCCTGCTGGACGATCCGGCTCGCCAGCGCCAGGAGACCTGGCAGCTGGATCTGACGCGCGCGGGCGGGCACGTCGTGGCGCTCGGCGCGCCGCAGTCCGGCCGCACCACGTTCCTGTGGTCGGTGGCCGCGGGCCTCGCGCTCACGCACACACCGCAGGAGGTCGCCGTCTACGGGATGGACCTGGGCGGGGGCGGGCTGGCGCGTATCGAAGGATTCCCGCAGGTGGGCGGGGTCGCCACCCGGTCCAGGCGGGACCAGCTGCGGCGCCTGCTCGAGGAGCTGCTCGGCATGCTGGCGGACCGCGAGCGGGCGTTCGCCCGGTACGGGATCGACTCGCTCGCCATGCTGCGGGCCCGGCACGCGGCGGGCGGGATCCCGGAGCTGCCCGCGGCCGACGTCGTGCTCCTGGTGGACGGCGTGGGGCTGCTGCGCCAGGACTTCGAGGAGCTGGAGGAGGGGTTCGGCGAGCTGCTGCAGCGCGGCGGCGGGTTCGGCATGCACGTGGTCGCGGCCACGGGACGATGGAACGACCTGCGGGCCGCGCAGCAGAACCTGATCGGTACCAAGGTCGAGCTGCGGCTCAACGACCCCGCGGACTCGACGATCGCGCGCAAGCTCAACGCCACGATCCGGCCCGCGCAGGCCGGCCGCGTCCTGACCGACGAGAGCCTGTTCGCGCAGGTCGCGCTCCCGCTGCTCGAGACCCCCGGCGAGCCGGCGGGGTCGGGGGACACGCAGGCGGACACCCAGGTGGGCGACGGGGTGGAGGCGCTGGCGCGGCTCTCGGCGCAGGCCTGGGCGGGTCCGGCCGCGCCGCCCATCCGGATGCTGCCCGGCGACCTGTCGTTCGACGACCTGCCGGACCCGCTGGACGAGCCCGACCGGCTCCCCTTCGGCCTGCGCCAGGACACGATGTCGCCGGCGCTGCTCGACCTCGATGGCCGGGACCAGCACCTGCTCGTGCTGGGCGACTCCGGCAGCGGCCGCTCGACCCTCCTGCGCACCCTGGTCACAGCTCTCACCGACCGGCACACCACTGCCGAGCTCTCGCTCGCGCTGTACGACGTGCGCGGCTCCGTGGTGGACGCCTGCCCGGACGACGAGTACATCGGCGGGCTCGCGACGAACCCCGTCAAGGCTCTCGAGCTGTCGGCGGCCGTGGCCGTCGAGCTGGAGAAGCGGACGCAGGCGCTCAGCGACGCGCCGCGAGGCACGGGCGTCGACGGCCCCCGCATAGTGGTGGTGGTGGACGACGAGGACATTCTCTCCTCGGGCGGCACCGATCCCCTGCGGCCGCTGCTCCCTTACCTGCCCGCAGCGCGCGACCTGCGCCTGCACGTTCTCCTCGCCCGCCCCGTCGCCGGAGCGTCCCGCGCGCTGTACGACCCGGTGCTGCAGGCCCTGCGCGACACAGGGGCCAGCGGATTCGTCATGTCCGGCGAGCGGGCCGAGGGGCAGCTGTTCCCCGGTGTCCGGGCCGAGCACCTCCCGCCGGGCCGGGGCGTGCTGGCCCGCCGGGGCGAACGCCCCGTGCTGGTCCAGGTGGGGCGCCTGGAGTCGACCGCATCAACCACCGACGGGAGCAACCGTGGCTCGTGAGACCGGTCCCGGAGCGCAGGACTGGCTCGCGGCCGACCTGGGAACCCGCACAACGCGCGTCGTCGTGGCGGGCGTCGCCGGCGGGGTGGGGGCCACCACGCTCGCCGCCCTCGTCGCCCGGGCCGTCGCGCAGGCCCGGCCCGGCCGCGTCACCCTCGTCGACCACACCGGCGGAACGCTGGCCGAGCGCGCGGGCGCCGCGCCGGGCGGCCAGGGCTGGGCGGCGCCCGGCCAGGCACAGGTCTCGGTCGAGTGCGCCGGGGCCACCGCCCTGCTGCCGGGCGAGACGCCCACGCGCGCCGCCGGCGTCGTACCCCTGGTCGTGGCGCCGTGGCACCCGGACGGGCTGCGACTCGCGGACCGGGCGGCCGCCGGGCTGCCCGGCGCGCTCCTGGTCGCGGTCGACGCGGCCTGGGTGCAGCGCCCGTCCCGTCGTGTCCCGGACCGCCTGGGCCTGCCGTACGACGTCGCGCTCACCGCACCTGGAGCGGTGCGCGACGACGTCCTGAACGCCCGGGCGCGCGACGCCGTGCTCGCGATCGCCGTGGAAGCCCTCGTGCGGGCGCACACGGCAGGGAGCGGGGCGGCAGGCGGGCCGCTCGGCCTCCGCCCGATCGGATAGCGGCCGTGGCCCGGGCAACTTGACCCGCTACCCCACAGGGGTATGTGATGGTCGCATGACCGAGGCGACGGAGACCACCGAGGCGGCCGAGGTCGCCGACCACCACGACGCGGCCGGCGCGCACGACGGGCCGCACGGCTACGCGTCCGACAAGACCGGGTACCTCAAGCGCATGCGCCGCATCGAGGGGCAGGTGCGTGGCATAGCGCGGATGATCGACGAGGACGAGTACTGCATCGACGTGCTCACCCAGGTCAGCGCCGTGACCAAGGCCCTGCAGGCGGTGAGCCTGGCCCTCGTCGAGGATCACCTGGGGCACTGCGTGGTGGACGCCGCCAAGGGGTCCGACGACGAAGGTGCCGCTAAGGTCCGGGAAGCTGCCGATGCGATCGCTCGCCTCGTCCGCATGTGAACGCCAACCAGCCCACGAACCGAGGAGATGACATGACCACCGTGACCAAGCTCGCCGTGACCGGTATGACCTGCGGGCACTGCGTGTCCGCCGTGACGAACGAGCTGCGGAGCGTCCCGGACGTCCAGGACGTGAGCGTCGAGCTGCACGCCGGCGAGACCTCGCTGGTGCGCGTGATCTCCAAGCTTCCGCTCGCCGAGGCACCGCTGCGGGACGCCGTGGACGAGGCCGGTTACGACGTTGCCGGCGTCGAGGTGCTCGAGAACGCCGTCGCCGCCGAGTCCGCCGCGCAGGCCCCGGGCCGCCAGGCGACCCGCATGCTGCCGGTCGTCCAGTCCTGATCGGGGCGCCGCCCGCCCACAGAGGAGAACCGTGACCGCCGTTGAGGCACCGCACCTCGTCGGTGAGGTCGAGCTAGCTGTGTCCGGGATGACCTGCGCCTCGTGCGTGGCCAGGGTCGAACGCAAGCTCAACCGGCTCGACGGCGTCGCGGCGACCGTGAACCTTCCGCTGGAGTCGGCACACGTGGTGCTCTCGTCCGAGGTCACCGACCAGGACCTGGTCGACGCCGTCGAGTCCGCCGGGTACGGGGCGCGCGTGACACGGCGCCGGACGGCGAACGGGGCCGCGGAACCCGGAGCCGGCGAGACCTCGGGCGCGGTTCCGGGCGCCGAGTACCGCGGCGATGACCTGCGCCGTCGGCTGCCGGTCTCGGCGGTGCTGACCGTCCCGGTGCTCCTGCTGTCGATGGTCCCCGGGCTGTCCTTCCCGGGCAGCGACTGGCTCGTTGCCGCGCTGGCGCTGCCCGTCGTCGTGTGGGGCGCCTGGCCGTTCCACACCGCCGCCGCACGGGCCGCCCGGCACGCGAGCTCAACGATGGACACGCTGGTCTCGATCGGCGTGGTCGCGGCGACCCTGTGGTCGCTGTGGGTGCTGGGCGCCGACACGCTCCGGCCCGCGGAGGCGGGCACCGGACCGGGCCTGTACTTCGAGGTCGGCGCCGTGGTCACCACGTTCCTCCTGGCCGGCCGGTACGCCGAGCACCGGTCGCGGCGCCGCGCGGGCGATGCCCTGCGCGCCCTGCTCAACCTGGGCGCCAAGGACGCGGAGCGCATCGCGCTGGGCCCGGACGGCGCGCCCCTCCGCCTGCCCGACGGCGGCTGGCGCACCACCGCCGTGCCCGTCGCCGCCCTGCAGGTCGGGGACGTGTTCGCGGTGCGTCCGGGCGGAACGGTCGCCACGGACGGCACGGTGGTGGACGGCGCCTCCGCCCTCGACACCTCGCTGGTCACCGGCGAGCCGGTGCCGGTGGACGTGGTGTCGGGCGACGACGTCGTCGGCGGCACGGTGAGCACCTCGGGGCACCTCCTGGTACGCGCCACCCACGTGGGCGAGGACACGATGCTGTCCCGCATCGGGCGCCTCGTCGCCCAGGCGCAGACGGGCAAGGCGCCCGTGGCGCGGCTCGCGGACCGCATCTCCGCGGTGTTCGTGCCGGTGGTGCTGGCACTGGCCGTGCTCACGCTGGCGGGCTGGCTGGCCACGACCCGCGACGTCGAGGCGGCGTTCACGGCGGCCGTCGCCGTGCTGATCATCGCGTGCCCCTGCGCCCTGGGACTGGCCACGCCGACGGCGATCCTGGTCGGCACCGGCCGCGGCGCCCAGCTGGGGGTGCTGATCCGCGGGCCGGAGATCCTGGAGCGCACCCGCCGCGTGGACACGGTGCTGCTCGACAAGACGGGCACGGTCACCGAGGGACGCATGCGCGTGGTCGACGTCGCGGGCACCGATCCGAGTCCCCGCGACCGGGCCGACGACGCCAACCACCTCACCGACGCCCCCGAGGTGCTGCGGTACGCGGCCGCCGTCGAGTCGCTGAGCGAGCACCCGATCGCGCGGGCGATCACGGCGGCGGGACGGGCCGCGGCAGAGCCGGACGCCGAGTCGCCCCTCGAGGTAACGGGCTTCGTCGCGCACGCGGGCGGCGGCGTCGAGGGCCTGGTCAGGCAGGCGCACGCCGGGCTCGCCCCGGGCGGTGCGCTGAACACCCGCCGCGTCCTCGTGGGTCGCCCGGACTGGCTCGCCGAGCAGGGGGCGACGGTCCCCGGCGAGGTGCGCTCCGCCGTCGGGCAGCAGGAGGAGGCCGGGGCCACCGCCGTGGCCGTGGCCTGGAACGGCACCGCTGGCGGCGTGATCTCCCTGCGGGACCCGGCCAAGCCGACGTCGGCCGAGGCCGTGGCTGAGCTCCGGGAACTGGGCCTGCGCCCCTACCTGCTGACCGGGGACTCCGCGGGTGCGGCCCGCGTGGCCGCCCGCGCGGTCGGCATCCCCGACGCGGACGTGATCTCCCGCGTGCTGCCCGCCGACAAGGCGTCCGTCGTGGCCCGGCTCCAGGCCGAGGGTCGCACGGTGGCGATGGTGGGCGACGGCGTGAACGACGCCGCCGCGCTCGCCACCGCCGACCTGGGCCTCGCGATGGGCACGGGCACCGACGTGGCGATCGAGGCGAGCGACATCACGCTGGTCCGCGGCGACCTGCGGGCCGCCGCGAGCGCCGTGCGCCTGTCCCGGAAGACGCTGCGGATCATCCGGCAGAACCTGTTCTGGGCGTTCGCGTACAACGTCGCGGCGATCCCGTTGGCGGCGGCCGGCCTGCTGAATCCGATGATCGCGGGCGGCGCGATGGCGGCGAGCAGCCTCCTGGTGGTCGGTAACTCGCTCCGCCTCCGCCGCACGACCTGACCGGAGCCGAACCGACCGACGACCCCTACACACTGCGCGGCATCTTCGGCGTGTCGCGTGCACTGTGTAGGGGTCGCTCGCGGCGGGGGCAGCCGGTCAGCGGAAGCGGCGGCCCTCGTCGTTGCGGTAGGCCACCACTGCCAGGACCACGAACAGCAGGGTCCAGCCGGCCAGGACCGGGAGCGCCAGGGCGTAGGCCTCCACCCCCGTGGTCGCCTGGACCAAGAGGTCGCGGCCGGCGCGGGTGGGGGTGGCCTGCGAGATCGCGTCCAGCCAGGCCGGGAACATCTGGGGCGGCAGGAACAGCCCGCCCGCGAAGGCCAGCGGGAACAGGATGATCTGCACCACGGGCAGCGCCGCCTTGGCCGACAGCGCGTACCCGATCGCCATGCCGAGCAGCACGAACGGCACGGACACCCCGAGGATGGTCCCGATCCCGGCGAGCAGCTGCCCCGGGGTCACGGTGGCCGCCGTGAACAGCCAGCCGATGAGGATCAGCGGCAGCAGGCCGAACAGCGAGAAGATCCCGCCGTTCAGCACGCGCGCCACCATCTGCGGGCCGGGCCCGGCGGGCAGCGACCGCAGGAACGGGTAGAACGGCAGCTGCCGGTCCTCGGCCACGCCGAGGCCGTAGGTGAAGAGGCTGGCCGAGCACACGGCGAACAGCCCGAGGGCGGCGACGGCGGTCGTCGCGAGCTCGGGGTTGCCCGCGACCGTCGTCTGCGGCACCACGAAGAAGAACATGGACAGCGACGGGAACAGCACGTTCCCGAGCACCGCGATGGGGATCCGGACGGTCTCCAGGAACTGGTACTTGAGGTGCAGCCAGGACAGCGTCAGGAAGGGCTGGGTGTGCCCGTCGTCCAGCTCGTTGCCGGACGTCGTCCGGCTCGCCACCGCGCTCATCGCACCGCTCCTTCGGTCGTCTCGGGTAGTGCCTCGGCCGGGGCCTCGTGCCCGGCCGGTCGTCCGACGCCGTCCACCCCGTCGACGAGCTGCCCGAACGCCTCCTCCAGGGACGCGCCCCGGATCTCCAGGTCGCGGAACTCCGTGCCGGAGGTGACCAGGTCGCGCACGAACGCGTCCGAGTCGGGGACGAGGTGCTCCTGGCGCACGCCCGCGGCGTCGGTCAGCTGCACCCGGCGCACGCCTACCCGGCTGAGGATGGTCTCGAGGGAGTCGTCCGCGAGCACGGTCCCGTGGTCGATCACGACCACCCGCTCGGCGAGCGCCTGCACCTCCTCCAGGTAGTGCGAGGTGAGCAGCACCGTGCCGCCGCCTGCGTGGTACTCCCGGATGGCGTCCCACAGGGCGGTGCGACCGGACACGTCGAGCCCGGTGGTGGGCTCGTCGAGCAGCACGACGCGCGGCCTGCCGACCAGCGACATCGCGACGGCGAGCCGCCGCTTCTGCCCGCCGGACAGCGAACCCGTCTGGCGCTTGCCCAGGTCGGCGAGCCCGAACTGCTCCAGCAGCTCGCCGGTCGGGACCGGGTCGGGGTAGTGGCCGCCCACGAAGTCGACCACCTCGCGCACGCGCAGCGTCGAGGGCAGGCCCGTCTCCTGGGGGGTCAGGCCCAGCACGGTGCGCGCTCGGGCGTCCCGCGGGTCGTTGCCGTGCAGGCGCACCACCCCGGCGTCGGGCCGCCGCTGGCCGCTGACCAGCGACAGCAGCGTGGACTTGCCGGCCCCGTTGGGGCCGAGCATGCCCACCAGCTCGCCGTGCCCCACCTCCAGCGAGACGTCGTCGAGGGCGACGACGTCGCCGAAGCGCCGGGTCACGCCACTGACCTGCACGGCGCTGACCTCTACCGCACTCATCCCTGTGCTCCCTTCAACAGATCCATCAGTGCCGCCTGGTAGTCCGCGAACGCGGTGCGGCCGGTGTCGGTGAGGGCCAGATAGGTCGCAGGCATCCTGCCCTCGTGCGTCTTGGTGACCCGCACGTATCCGGCGTCCTCCAGCTTGCGCAGGTGGGTCGACAGGTTTCCGGCGGTCATGTCGAGCAGCTTCCGCAGCTTGGGGAAGGCCACCTCGTCCCCGCGGCCCAGGGCGGCGAGCGAGGCCACGACGCGCAGGCGCGCGGGGGCGTGGATCACGGGGTCGAGGTCATCAGGCACCCCGGCCACCGCCCTCCGCCCTCTCGGCGGACCCCGGTGATCGACGCCGGGTGCGGTACACCTGCTCCACCGCGACCATGGCCAGGAACCCGCCGCCGCCCGCAACGGCCATCACCAGGTAGGTGTTCGGCATCCCCGCGAACGCGGCGAGCACCGCCGTGACCAGCATCCATCCGCCGACGGCGGACATGCGGAGCTCCTCGAAGAGCAGGCCGCCCGCGATGTACATGAGGCCGACGATCAGGCACGCGAAGCCGTTCGCGGCGATCGCCATGACCTCTCGCGACGCGCCGGCGTCGCCCATGGCGCCCAGCATGACGCCGAAGGCCGTGAACCCGAGGAACCAGGCCCAGCCGTACAGCGCCCCGACCCGGGCGCTCGTACCGCGCAGGCCGGAGGTCCGGGTGATGCTGTGCACGATAGTGAACACCACCGCGCCGACGATGCACCCGGCGAGCACCCAGCCGGCCCAGCCCTCGGGGGATCCCGTGTCGCGGGCCGTGGACCACATGGCCAGGTACCCGATCAGCCACGCGAGGCCCCACGCGCCGAACAGCACGCGACCGTCCGGTTCGGTGGCGTCCCGCGCCGCCTCCTGCTGCTGCCGGATCATCCGCAACATCTCGGCGGGGTCGAGGCCCGCGGGGTCGCCGGGGTGCTCCGGTTCCGTCGGTTTGCCCGACGTCGGATCGTTCGCCATGGTGAACTCCTCGCCTCTCAAACTGGTTTGCCCTGCAAACCAGTTTGCCGGAAGGCGGCACCAACCACAAGGGGTTTCCGTGAGAGGCCGCCGCCGCGCTCGCGCTACCTGGCCATGCGCAGAGCCGTACCGCCCGGTTTACTATCACGAACGATAGAATCGTCGATGATAGTAATCCCGGGCATCGGCGCTCGGCCGGGCCTTGCGGCTCGCTGTCGACCGAGCAATTCTCCCGCCCGCCGGCACCGTCAGGCAGAGGCGAGAAGCACAAGATCCTCCGTGGGCGCTAACGCTCGCGCGCGCAGGATGTGCGAGGCCGCGGCAAGCAGGCGCGCGTTCGCATCGTGCGGCTGGACGACGACGCCGAGCTTCTCGGCGAACCAGTCCGACACCGCGGCCCACGAGTAGAGAGAAGCCTTGCCGGCGCCGACGGCGCCCGGGAAACCACCGGGCCCACGGCGCCCAGCAGCAAGGAGCCTGACGGACTCGTGAGTCCGTCCTGAGCGTTCGGCGATCTGGCCGAGCGTGAGCAGGTCCTCCTCCTCGATCGCCACAGGACGCAAGCCAGCTCGGACCGTGTCATGAACCGCCGACACGATCGCATCCAGCAGTCGGGGCGCCTCCCTGGTCACGGCGATGTATCCATGGCCATTCTCGGAACCCGGGGAACTGTCGTCCAGACCCGCCTCGAACAGCCTGTCGTAGTCATCGTCCGACAGGTCACGGTCGAGGATCATCGTGAACTCGTACACCGGCATGTCAGCCCTCCTCGTCGTGCAGATGCCTCGCCACGAACCTGAGCAGGCCTCGCGCGTGGTTGTCAGCGCTCCGAGGCGTTGACCAGATCGCCTCGGTCGCATCGCAGGTCGCGCATCCCAGCACGCCCCAGCGGTGCCCTTTGTGGATCGGCACCACCTCGATGTTGTCTGGCAAGTCTCCGATCACCGCGTTGATCGCGTTCTTGGGATGACGGCCTGCGCTCACCATCCCTATGAGCCTAACTTGCCTGTTGGAAATCTCCAACACCTGCCGGACATGCGAACGTCTCCTAGAGGTATGCATTGCATGATGATCAACGAACGCCAGCGCGCCGGATCCGTCGTCGAACATCATCACCGGACTATCGCTGGATGGCATCCGCAAGAGCGATTTGTTGCGCATACGCAACAGCAAGTGGCGGCAGATCCCGACCGGCCGACGACCTCGCGTCCCGGGCTCCTCCTATGCTTCCGGGATGCGGCTCACGGTGGTGGGGTCCTCGGGGTCCGTCCCTGGCCCGGACTCGGCGTGTTCGTGCTACCTCGTGGAGCAGGACGGGTTCCGGCTCCTGCTCGATCTGGGCACCGGCGCGGCGGGCCCGCTGCAGCGGTACGTCGCCCCCGCCGACGTCGGCGCCGTCGTCGTCACGCATGCCCACGGCGACCACTGGGCCGACCTCGTGGACCTCGGCTACCTGCGCACGCTGCCCGACGTCGGACCGCTGCCGCCGCTGCCCGTGCACGGCCCGGCGAACCTCAGGACGGTGGTGCGGGACAACCCGACCGTGTACGCCGTCACCGACATCTCGCCCGGCACCCGCCGGGTGGGGCCGTTCGACCTGCGGTTCGCCGCCGTCGAGCATATCGAGCACAGTCACGCCGTCCGGGTCGACGACGCCCTCTGCTACACCGGCGACACCGCCCCGTGCGCAGCCCTCGACGAGCTCGCCGCGGGCTGCGAGGTGCTGCTCGCGGAGGCGTCAGGCGTGCGCGGCACGCTGCGCGGCGGGCATCTCACCGCGGCGGACGCCGGGCAGCTCGCCGCCCGCTCCGGCGCGCGCCTGCTGGTCCTCACCCACCTGCGCCCGTGGCAGGACCACGGGGAGCTGCTGGCCGAGGCGGCATGGCACGCGAGCTGCCCCGTCGTGCTCGCCGCCCCCGGATTAAGCCTGGAGGCGCCAGGCCCGGCGCGATAGGTTCCCCGCGTGACGGACGACGAGAAGACGACGCAGACCGAAGCCACGACGACCGCCTCGGGAGCTCCGGGCTCCGGAACACCGGGCAAGGGCACCGCACCCGCGAAGAAGCCCGAGCCCGCCGACGATCTCGTCACCACGCACCACACCCTTCACACCCCGCAGGGCGACCTCTCCTACTCCGCCACGACCGGCCGGATCGTGCTGCGCGAGGAGGTCCTCAAGGAGGAGAAGTACGACGGCCGCAAGCCCAAGGCCGAGGTCTCGATCACGTACTACACGCTGGACGACGCCGACGTGACGCGCCGCCCGGTGACCTTCGCGTTCAACGGCGGCCCCGGCTCGTCGTCGGTGTGGCTGCACCTGGGCGTGCTCGGCCCGCGCCGGGTCGACTCGGGCGACGTCGGCAACCTGACCGCCCCGCCGTACGGGCTGATCGACAACCCGGAGACCCTGCTGCGCGTCTCCGACCTGGTGTTCATCGACCCGGTCTCCACGGGCTTCTCCCGCGCCACCGAGGGCGAGCAGGCCAAGCCGTTCCACGGCTTCACGGGCGACGTCGAGTCCGTCGGCGAGATCATCCGCCTGTGGACCAGCCGGAACGACCGGTGGATGAGCCCCAAGTTCCTCATCGGCGAGTCGTACGGCGGGACCCGCGGCGCGGCCCTCGCCGAGTACCTCCAGCAGCGCTTCGGCATGTTCCTCAACGGCGTCATGCTGGTGGCCCCGGCCCTCAACCTGGAGGCGCTGTTCGACGGCGAGCACTCCAACCTGCCGCACCCGCTGTTCCTGCCCCTCTACGCCGCGACGGCGCACTACCACGGGCTGCTCGGCGAGCGGGAGCTGAACGACGTCGTGGCCGAGGCCCGCGACTGGACCGAGACGTACAGCTCGGTCCTGGCCCGCGGCGCACGCGTGCCCGACGACGAGCGCGCCGCCGCCGTCGCGAAGATCGCCTCGCTGACCGGGCTCAGCGAGGACTACGTCGACCGCGCCAACCTGCGCCTGGAGCACACCCGCGTCTACGCGGAGCTGCTGCGCGCGCGGCGCCTCGTCACCGGCCGCCTCGACACCCGGTTCACCGGTCCGGCGGACAACTACATCCACGAGCAGATGCCGTACGACCCGTTCATGACGGCCACGCCCGGGCCCTACACGGCGGCGCTGCACCACTACCTGCGCGGCGAGCTCAAGTACGAGCACGACGCGATCTACGAGGTGCTGTCCCGCCAGGTGCACCCGTGGTCGTACAAGGAGTTCGAGGGCCAGGCGGTCGACGTCGCCGACAAGCTCGCGACGGCGATGATCCTCAACCCGCACCTCCAGGTACACATCGCCATGGGGCGGTACGACGGCGGCGTGCCCGTCGAGGCCATCGAGTACAGCCTCGACCAGATGGCGATCCCGGCGTCCTACCGGGAGCGCATCGAGACCCGGGTCTACCCGGCCGGCCACATGATGTACATCCACCCCGAGTCGCGGCTGGCGCAGTCGGCGGACCTGGCGGACTTCGTCCGGCGCGCGTCCAACCGCGACTGACCACGGCCGGACGCGACCGCCGCTGAGCGCGGACACCGCCCACGCTCAGCGGCGGCTGCTATAAACAGGCCGTGCCTTCGAACCGTCGCATCACCGCCGAGGTGTGGATAGTGCTCGGGCTCAGCCTGGGCCAGTCCGCGGTGTACGCACTCGTCAACATCGCGGCCCGGCTCACGGCGGGCACCCCGCTCGCCGAGCAGACCGCCACGCTCAATGCGAGCCGGTCCGAGCGTCCGTACCTCGATCTCGTCTACCAGCTGCTGAGCATCGGCTTCGCGCTCGTCCCGGTGGCCCTGGCCCTGTACCTGCTCAGCGCCAACGGCCGCAGCGCAGTGCGCAGCCTCGGCCTGGACCGGACCCGCCCGGGCCGGGACTTCGGGTGGGGCGTCGCCCTCGCCGCCGCTATCGGCATCCCCGGTCTCGCGTTCTACGCCCTCGGCCGCGCGCTCGGCATCACCGTCGAGGTGCAGGCCAGCGCACTGGACGCGTACTGGTGGACCATCCCGGTGCTGCTGCTCAGCGCGTTCCAGAACGGCCTCCTGGAGGAGGTCATCGCCGTCGGCTACCTGTACGAACGTACGCGGGAGCTCGGCTGGAACCGGGTGAAGTTCATCGTCGCCAGCTCGCTCCTGCGCGGGTCCTACCACCTGTACCAGGGCATCGGGCCGTTCCTCGGGAACGTGGTGATGGGCGTCGTCTTCTCGTGGTTCTACACCTCGCCCAGGTTCCAGCCCGACGGCCGACGCCGGATCGTCCCCCTCGTCGTCGCGCACACGCTGCTCGACGTGGTGGCGTTCGTGGGTTACGCCCTCGTGCCCGCCGAGTGGCGCGAGGCCCTCGGGATCCGGTGAGGACATGCAGGCGATCACCATGGATATCCCCGACCTGACCGGGACATTATGGCTCCCGCTCTTGGCCATCCGGTCAAGTGAGCGCCAACAGCCCTAGAATCGCGAGCATGTCCAACTCGCGCACCGGCCGGGCTGACACCGGTGCCGAACTCTCCGACGTCCCGCGGACGGCGCCCGTCGAGACCGACCCCGTCCGCGTCGTCGACACCCCCGAGGAGCGCGTACGGCACCCGCGCGCGCTGATCTGGATGATCGGGTGCGCGGTCGGCATCGCGGGCGTAATGATCCTGTCGGTGGTGGCGCACGGCACCACGGAGGGCGTCACCGAGGACGTCCGGAGCTTCAACGACCTGCTGGCCGCGATCCTGTTCGTGCCGGTCGCGGTGCTGCAGGGCCTGGTCAGCCTGTTCGCTCCGGTCGCCGTGATGATCGAGCTGGGGGTCCGGCGCCTGGGCCGGCAGATCGTCGAGTCCATCGTCGCGGGCGTCCTCGGGCTCCTGATCGGCGTGCTCACCACGATCCTGGTGAGCCACCTGGGCTCGGACGAGCTGGTGCGCGGCATGTCGGTGTGGGAGCGCGGCACGGGATACGTGCTGACCATCCCGGAGTACGCCGTCGCCCTGACGGCGATGCTCACGGTCGCCGGGCCGGCGACCCGGCGCCGGACCGTCCGCATCTCGTGGAACCTGATGTTCGCCGCCCTCCTGATCGTGCTGATCACGGGGCAGGTGTCGCTGCCCGGCGTCATCGTCGCGCTGCTGCTGGGCCGCCTCGCGGGCTCGACCGTGCAGTACGTGTCGGGCACCCGCAGCGAGCGCGCCTACGGACCCGAGCTGGTCGCGGCCGTGCGGCGCGCGGGGTTCGTACCGACGTCCCTGTCCCGCGTGCACGCCCTGTCCGACCACGGCACCGACCACACCGCCGTGTCTGCCCAGGCCGTCGAGGAGGGCGCGCCCGACGACCCGGCCGCGCTCGCCCTGGGCCGCGCGGGCGACAACCGCGTGTACGCCCTCTACTGCGACGACGACGTCCGCCGCGACGTAGTGGTGCTCGACGGCGACCGCCAGGTCGTCGGCCTCATCACGCGCCTGTGGCGGGCCCTGCGCCTGCGCGGCATCGAGGGTCGGGCCGCGATCTCGCTCAAGGCCGTCGCCGAGCGCACCGCCCTGCTGTCCTACGCCGCCACCGCCGCCGGCGTCCGCACGCCCCGGCTCCTGGGGATCGGCGAGTTCGGCGACTCGATAGCGCTCGTCCTGGAGCACGCCGCCCACGCCGTCTCCCTACGGGACCTGCCTGACTCCGATGTGCCCGACGATGTCCTCGCCGAGGCCTGGGACCAGCTCGGCCGAGCGCACGCAGTGGGCCTCACGCACCGCGCGCTCACCCAGGACGTCCTGCTCACGCACCGTGACCCCGACGGCAGCCCGCACGTGTGGATAACGGGCTGGGAGCAGGGCGACATCGCGTCGTCGCCGCTGTCGCGGCGCCTCGACCTGGTGCAGATGCTCACGCTCATCGGGCTGCGGGTCGGCCCGCGCCGCGCCGTCGCCTCCGCGGTCCGCGCCCTGCCCGACGCCGACATCGCCGCCATCGGGCCCCTGATCCAGACGATCGCCCTCCCCCGGACGACCCGCGAGGAGGTGCGCCGGGCGAAGGGCCTGGTGGGCGAGCTGCGGAACGCCCTGGTGGAGCGCCTGCCCGAGGCCAGCGTGCAGCCGCAGCGCATCTCCCGGTTCAGCGCGCGCACGGTCCTCACGGCGACGCTGATGATCGTCGCAATCATCGTCGTCTTCACGACCATCAACTTCGACGAGATCGCCCAGGCCGTGCGCGAGGCGAACCCGTGGTGGGTGGCGGTGGCGTTCGCGCTCGCCATCATCACGTGGTTCGGCGCCGGCCTCACCCTGGTCGCGTTCTCCCCGACGCGCGTGCCGCTCGCGCGTGCCACGCTCACTGCCGCCGCGGGCTCGTTCGTGGCCCTGGCCGCCCCTGCGGGAATCGGGCCGGCGGCGCTGAACCTGCGGCTGCTGACCCAGCGCGGGGTATCGATGCCGATGGCCGTCGCCACCGTGGCGCTGGTGCAGGTGTCGCAGTTCGTCGTCACGGTGCTGCTGCTCGTGGGGCTGGCGATCTTCACGGGATCCGGCGCGCTCGTCGAGCTGCCGTCGCCCGCGGTGCTGATCACGCTGGCGGCCGTCGCGCTCGGCGTCGTCGCGACGCTGCTGGTGCCGCCGGTGCGCCGGTGGGGCATGGGCTTCATCGCGCCGAGGCTGCGCCAGGTGTGGCCGCGCCTGGCGCAGATGCTGAGCCACCCGGGCCGGCTGGCGCTGGGCATGGCCGGGAACATCATCATGACGCTCGGCTACATCGTCGCCCTGTGGTGCTGCCTCGCGGCCTTCGGGCAGTCGCTCTCGCTGGTGGACATCGCCCTCGTCAACCTGGTCGGCAACGCGCTCGGCGCGCTCATCCCGACACCGGGCGGCCTGGGCGGCGTCGAGGGTGCCCTGACCGCCGGCCTTTCGGCGGCGGGGGTGCCGGCCACCATCGCGTTCTCCGCGACGATCCTGTACCGCCTGTGCACCTACTGGGGCCGGGTCCCGCTGGGCTGGGTGGCGATGCGGTTCCTGGAGCGCAAGGGCGACCTCTGACAGGGCAGTCAGGGCTTCGGCGCCCGCGCGGCCAGGATCACCGTCACCACGGCGGGCACCAGCAGGATGGCACCCGCGGTGTTCACCGCCTGGAACCCGCCCCAGGCGAGGAGCGGCCCGGCGAGCGCTGCGGAGCCCGCGCCGAAGTAGTTCATCAGCGCGTCCGTCGCGCCCTGCAGCGGCAGCTTGACCTGCGGCTCCGCCACGGACGCCAGCACCGCCGACGACGCGATCACGCACGCCGACCAGCCCAGCCCGAGCAGCACGAGCGCGACCGCCGTGAGCACCTCCGTGTCGAGGGCCGGGGTGGCGGCACCGTGCCCGGCGTGCGCTCCGGCGTCGGGCACCATGGCCGCGGCCGTGAAGCCGAGGGCCACCGCCGCGCCCTGCAGCACCATCCCGCCGGCGGCGACGCGCAGCGCGCCGTAGCGGTCGGCCAGCCACCCGAACACGGGGCTGAGCGCAAACATCCCGAGCACGTGCAGGCTGATCACGATGCCGACGAGCTGCAGCGACATCCCGCCGTGCTGCATGTGCACGGGTGTCATCACCATCACCATGATCATCACGCTGTGCGCCACGGCAGTGGTCACCACGGCGAACCGCGCCCGCGGGTGCGCCCAGGCCCACCGCAGCGCGGTGAGGGCCCCGGTACGCCTGGGCTCGGCGCGCTTCCTGGGCTCGGCGCGCTGCACGCCGTCGTCCGGCCCGCTCTCCTGCCCGACGACGCCGTCCGCCACCCGGCCGGCTGCGCGGGCCGCGGCCGCGCGGGCCGGGTCCCGGTAGAGGGCCGCGAGCAGGAGCCCGGCCAGCAGGTAGGCGACGATGGAGAACAGGTAGGGGCCGCCCAGGTCGGGCACGCCGAACCCGCTGCCGACGACGGCGCCGGGCGCCGCGAGGTTCGGTCCGACGACCGAGCCGACGGTAGTGGCCCACAGGACTATCGACATGGTCCGGGCGCGGGTGCCCGAGCCGGCGTTGTCGGCCGCGGCGTACCGGGACTGCAGGTTGGTCGCGTTCGCGACGCCGTAGAGCATGAGGCCGACCAGCAGCACGACGAGCTGCCCCAGCACGGCCGCCGTCACGATGAGCAGGGCGCCGACCGTGGACAGGGCGTAGCCGAGCGAGAGCGCCCACCGGCGCCCGCGGGTCTGGGCGAGCGTCGCCAGCGGGATCGAGGCGACGGCCGCCGCGAGCACGCCGACCGCCTGCGCGAGGCCCGCCATGGACGTGCCGCCCAGGCTCTCGGCGAGCAGCGCGCCGACGGCGGCGCCGGACGCGACGCCGACGCCGGCCAGCAGGTTGCTGAACACGAGCACGACGAGGTTGCGGCGGGCGTGCGGGACCTTTTCGGGGGCGGGCGCGACGGATTCCGCAGCCTCGTCCGCGGTGCTCAAGGCGCCCTCATCGGTGGCTGGGACCTCGGACGGCGGATTCTCCACGATTTCCTCTCATTGGCGAAGTACTACCTTCAGCGGTAGACCGCTATGGGTTGCGGAAGTCATCGGATAATGCGGGGTGACACTGCCTCGGGAGGCCCCGCACCGTCGTCGTCCACAGGTTCGTACACAGGTTCGCGTGCCCTGTGAGCAGAAAGTTACCCACGACTCGCCGCTCAAGAGCCCGTTCTCCGCGAATTCCTGCCGATCTGCTGGCAGTATGGGGCCTCGTCGTCGGGCGGGTACCGCCGCACGACGTGACCGAAGAAGGGAACCGCATGTCGCTCAACAAGTCCGAGCTCGTCTCGGCCATCGCCAGCAAGGCTGAGATCAACAAGACCGAGGCCGAGGCTGCGCTCAACGCCTTCCAGGAGGTGCTGATCGAGTCGCTCGCCAAGGGTGAGGCCGTCAAGGTGACGGGCTTCCTCTCGGCCGAGCGCGTCGAGCGCGCCGCCCGCACGGGCCGCAACCCGCGCACCGGCGAGGAGATCTCGATCCCGGCGAACTTCGGTGTCAAGATCAGCGCCGGCTCGCTGCTGAAGAAGGCCGTCGCGAAGTGACGCTTCGCCGCTGATTCTTACAGCGACGCGAAGGCCCGGCTCCTCACAAGGGGCCGGGCCTTCGAGTGTCCGCGGCGTCGGTGTGCCGCTGCCGATCTCCGATTGATGTGTGTCGAACACCTGACCCGAGGCCTGACGCGTACGCCGTCAGGCCTTCGGCTTGTCGTCCGGGTTCTCGTTGGGCTCCTCGGCGTCCGGGTCCTCGGGGTCGGGCTCGTTGGCCTGGCGCAGCTTGTCGTTCTCGAGGATCTTGCGGCGCATCATCACCACGACGCCCAGCACGACCAGCACCGCCGCGACGATCCCGCCGGTCACGGCCAGCCCGCTGGGGCCTGCGCCGTTCCCGGCACCGGCCAGCTCGGTCGGCGTGCTCGGCTCGTCCGCGCTCTCGGCGGTCTCGGCCGTGTCGGTCGGCTCGGCCTCCTGCGTGGACAGCTCCGGCTCGTCGCTCGGCTCCGCCGTCGGCTCGGCCTCGCCCTCCACCACGTAGGTGAGCTCGCCGTCGATGGGGTGGCCGTCGGAGGAGACCACGTGCCAGGCGACGTCGTACTTGCCCGGGGGCAGGTCCTCGGCGACCTGGGCGGTCACCACCTTGTCGTCGACCTGGATGTCGTAGCCCTTGGCGGTGGTGCCGTCGGGGCCGACCAGGGCGACCTCGATGCCCGTGTCGAGCGGCGGCGCGCTGAAGGTGAGCGTGATGCTCGTCGGCTGCTCGTCGAGCGTGGCGCCGTCCTTCGGGTCGGACGACAGGAGCTGGTCGTGCGCGCTCGCCGGACCCGCCACCAGCAGCAGCGCGGCAAACGTCAGCACCGCCGCGAACACGGTGAGCACGCGGACGAGACGACGGTTCCCGGGCCGAGCCAGGGCAACGGAGACAGCAGGCATGACGGCACCCTACCCGCCCCTGTCGTGGGCGTGATCGTTGCGACTACATGTCCTCTTCAGGCGCAACGATCGCGCCCACGGCGAACGAGGATCAGGCTTGCGGGACGTTCTTCTCCAGCTCCGCCAGCCATGCCGCGGATGTCGCGTCCGAGGGCATACGCCAGTCGCCGCGCGGCGACATCGTGCCCCCCGCCGACACCTTCGGGCCGTTCGGCAGCGCCGACCGCTTGAACTGCGAGGCGAAGAATCGCCGCACGAACACGTCGAGCCAGCGCCGGATCGTCGCCAGGTCGTACTCCTTGCGGCCCGACGGCGGGAACCCGGGCGGCCACTCGCCGTCGTCCACCGCGTGCCAGGCGTGCCAGGCCAGGAACCCGATCTTCGACGGCCGGTAGCCGCGCCGCAGCACGTGGAACAGCGTGAAGTCCTGCAGGGCGTACGGGCCCACGGTCGCCTCGGTGGACTGCGGCGTCTCGCCCTCCTCGGTGGGAATCAGCTCGGGCGTGATCTCCTGCTCGACGATCTCGGTCAGGACGGCGTTCACCGGGCTGCCCGGGTCCGCGGCGAACTGCCCGCTGTCGACGGTCCAGCGGATCAGGTGCTGGATCAGGGTCTTCGGCACGCCGGCGTTGATCCCGTAGTGCGACATCTGGTCGCCCACGCCGTACGTGCACCAGCCGAGCGCCAGCTCCGAGAGGTCGCCCGTGCCGAGCACTATCCCGCCGCGGTGGTTCGCGAGCCGGAAGAGGTAGTCGTAGCGCAGCCCGGCCTGGACGTTCTCGAAGGTGACGTCGTAGTGCTTGACGCCGTCGGAGAACGGGTGGTCCAAGTCCCGCAGCATCTGCTCGGCGGCGGGCCGGATGTCGATCTCCTGGAACGTGACGCCCAGGGACTCGGCGAGCCGGATCGCGCGGTCCTTGGTCTCCTTGCCCGTGGCGAAGCCCGGCATCGTGAACGCGTGCACATCTGTGCGCGGCCGGCCCAGCCGGTCCATCGCCTTGGCCGCGACGATCAGCGCGTGCGTCGAGTCGAGGCCGCCGCTGATGCCGATCACGACCTTCGGCTGCCCGATGGCGCGCAGCCGCTGCTCGAGCCCGGTGACCTGGATGTTGTACGCCTCGTAGCAGTCCTGGGCGAGGCGCTCGGCGTCGTCCGGCACGAAGGGGAAGCGGTCCACCTTGCGGCGCAGGCCGATGTCGCCCTGCGGCGGGTGCACGCTGAAGGCGACCTCCCGGAATCCGCCGTCGTCGCTGGTCGAGCCCGGCGTGACCATCCCAAGCCCGCGCCGGTTGTCGTCGAACGTGCCCTGTCGCAGACGCTCCTGGCGGAGGCGGTCCAGGTCGACGTCGACCACGGTGGCGCGCGCGCCGTCGGGGAACCGCTCGGTCTCGCCGAGGAGGTCGCCGGCCTCGTAGACCATGGTCTGGCCGTCCCAGGACAGGTCCGTGCTGGACTCGCCCTGGCCGGCCGCCGTGTAGACGTAGGCGGCGTTGCAGCGGTAGCTCGCGCTGCGGACGATCAGGCGGCGGTCCTCTGCCCGAGCCACGGTGATCGGGCTGGCGGACAGGTTGAGCAGCACGTTCGCGCCCGCGAGCGCCGCGAGCGCGCTGGGCGGCACGGGGACCCACATGTCCTCGCAGACCTCGGCGTGGACGGCGAGCCCGGGCACGTCGTCGGCCCGGAAGATGAGGTCGGAGCCGAGCGGCACCTCCTCGCCGAGCAGGGTGAGGGTGCCGCGGTGCTCGTCCCCGGGCGCGAACTGCCGCTTCTCGTAGAACTCGCGGTAGTTCGGCAGGTAGGACTTGGGCGCGACGCCGAGGATCCGCCCGCGGTGCACGACGACGGCGGCGTTCAGGAGGCGACTGCCGACCAGGAGCGGCGCCCCGACGACGAGCATCGTCATGATCTCCACGCTCGCCGCCTTGATGTCGGCGAGGGCGTCCAGGACTGCCTCCAGCAACGTGTCCTGCATGAGCAGGTCGTCGATGGCGTAACCGCTCAGGCAGAGCTCGGGGAACACCGCGACGGCCACGCCGTCGTCGTGCAGCTGGTGCGCCTGGTCCAGGACCGCTGCGGCATTGGCCGCGGGGTCGGCGACGGCGACGGGGATGGTGCAGGCCGCGACCCGGGCGAACCCGTGGGCGTAGGCGGAGTAGAAGTCCACGTGTCGAGTCTATGGATGCGTGGCGGTTCGGTCGGGTCAGGCGGCAGCGTGCTGGCTGGTCTGGTTCGAGCTGCACTCACTCGGGGCGGACCGCCGGAGATCATGCCGGGTGGGGCTGGCGGCTGCGCCCGCTGCCTGCGGACGGTTGGCCAGACCCACGCCCATCCCGCCAGGGCTACGCCGAGGCCGATCACGGCGAGGGGGACAACCAGGGCACTTGGCGTTGCAGCCTGCTCGATGTCGGCCACGGCGATCGCAAGATCAGGGTTCGCCGGGTCGTACTTCACGTCGAAGCCGTCGAAGTACGGCACAACGTTCTCGTACCAGCCAGGGGAGAGCTCCGAATCCACCCTTCGGTCCGGGACCACGAGCTCCACGGGAACGATCTCGTTCGCCACCGTCACGTGCTTGACGACGATCTCAGCGAAGATCTTGTCCGAAACCGGCCCACCACCGTCTGCGTCGGCGGCAACCACTCGGACAGTCGCGTCAGAGCCATCGGTGACGGCTCCCGACTCGTCGAGATGCATGGCAACAACAGCACTCCAGGCGCTGCCGGAGAACAGCAAGATGCCAAGGCCCGCGGTTGCCAGGCCGACGGCAGCAATCACGTCCAGCCGCCAGCTGTCGGGTCGCTGTGACTCCGCGCCTGGTGGGGTCGGCGCCAGGCTGAGGACCCTTATGGAGCCGCCTGCATTTCGCAACGCCGGACGCATCCAGGCGAGCGACCAGATGACGAGGATGCCGACGACAATCCAGAGCGTGCGCGGGTCCTGGGAGAAAGCATCCGCCACATCTTCCTCAGAACGGATCCTGCGAGTGTCCTGCGGGAGCTCTGGGTCGTAGTAGACGTTAAAGGTGCCGTCGTACGGCTCCGGGGCTGGAACCCACTGCCGTTCCGGCAGTCCACGACGGTCGAACGACACCTCCGGCAGCTCGACATTCCGTGAACCGCCGGCGAAGTCCACGACAGCCCGCATCTCCTCTCTGCATCCCCCTCTGCCGCCGCAGGAGTAATACACCTCGGCGTCGTGGGCCTCGACGATCTCCCCCACCTGGTAGAGATCGTGTGCCACGTCGTACCGCCATTGGTACGAGCCCGCAGCCGGGGCAAAGAATCCGACCAGGACGATTCCGACCAGCACGGCAGCCCTGGCCACAGTGCTCGGAAGCACGTACCCGCCAGGCGGCAGAGGCGGCTGCTTTCCCGGTCGGCCCACGCAGACACCCTTGCAGCGAGTAGCTGGAGCAATCAATGCACTTCCGGGTGAACTCCGGGCTGGACGGTGGATCTGCGCGTCGCCTCGGTGCGTAGGCTGACCGCCATGGAGTCCCAGCCCACGCTCTACGAGTCGCTGGGCGGCATGCCCGCCCTCCGCCGGCTCAGCGACGCGTTCTACGAACGGGTGCTGGCTGACGAGCTGCTCGCACCCGTGTTCGCGAACTTCAGCCCGCGCCACGTCGAGCACGTCGCCGTCTGGCTGGCGGAGGTCTTCGGCGGCCCGGCGGAGTTCACGACGGCGCTCGGCGGCCACCAGTCCCTGCTGCACAGCCACCTCGGCCTCGGGATCCGTGACGAGCACCGCGCGCGGTGGCTGGAGCTGATGTCGGCGGCGGTCGAGGAGACCCTCCCGGACTCACCGGACCTGCACGCCCCGCTCATGTCCTACTTCGAGTGGGGCACGGCCATCGCGCAGGAGGTCTCTCAGGACCCGGTCGGCACCGACGTCGGCGACCCCGGTCCGACGCCGCGCTGGGGCCGGGACGGCTTGCAGACCTGAGGTACGTTCGCCTCAGGCGATGCCGGCGATCTCGCCGTCGTCGAAGAGGATCGCCTGCTGGAGCTGGCCGCCCAGGGCGTTGGCGTAGCGGGCGAGTACCTCCTGGCCGGAGATCTTGCCCTTCTCGATCTGCGACACCCGCCCCTTGGTGACGCCCATCCGGTCGGCGACCTCCTGCTGAGTCATACCCCGCTTATTGCGCAGCTCGGCCAGTCGGTAGCCGGTCACCTTGGCCAGCAGCTCCTGTTTGCCGCGCTCGACGGCTTCCTCACCACCCGCCCGCGCAACGAGATCGCCTCGTATGTCGGCCCACCGCACATAGCCGGTCACAGCAACCCCCGTTGTTCATCCGTCAACGGCGAATCTAACAATTGCTCGACGGTTCCGCGGGGTGAGCGAGTGCTTGTCACACCCGCACGGGCAGGCCGATGAGTTCGGCCGTCCGAGCGCGTCTGTCCTGGTGGAACGCGGTGCCGACCGGAGCCGCACCACGCGTGAAGGAGTCAACGATGTCATTCCAGGCCTATCTCGACGCCGTCGAGGACAAGACCGGGCACACCCCGCGCCGGCTCATCGAGCTCGCCGGGGAGCGCGGGTTCGACGCGTCCACCAAGGCGGGCCCGATCCTCGAGTGGCTCAAGGAGGACTACGGCCTGGGCCGCGGGCACGGGATGGCGATGGTCCACGTCATCACCAAGGGGCCGCAGATCAGCACCAAGCACGTGGGTTCGTCGGGATCGCACGGCGACGAGTCCGACGTCTTGTGGCTCGACGGCAAGGCGACCAATCCGGCGTCGTCCGGCTGACCGTCCTCACGGACCCAATGGGAGTCCGCTTCGACCAAGCACTTGTGCATGCTCCAGCAGCGATATCCATGCGCAAGTGCTTGGTGGAAGCGGACGTCTGTGATCGGTCGCTACCGTCCTCCCATGACCCAAGATCTCGACTGCCTCTTCTGCCGCATCGTGCGCGGCGAACTGCCCTCGATCCAGGTCGACGAGGACGAGCGCACGCTCGCATTCATGGACATCAACCCGGCATCCGACGGGCACGCGCTGGTGATCCCGAAGGCGCACGCCCGCGACCTGCACGACGTCACGCCCGAGGACCTGGCTGCGTGCTCCGTGGCTGCGCAGCGGGTCGCCGGACGCGCCGTGAAGCACCTCGGGGCCGACGGCGTGAACCTCCTGAACTGCGCCGGCGAAGCCGCCTGGCAGACCGTATTCCACTTCCACATCCATGTGGTGCCTCGGTACGTCGACAGCCCCGAGCGCGACTCGCTCCGCCTCCCGTGGACGCCGACGCCGGGCGACCCCGCGCGGATCGCGGCGACGGCGGACCTCCTGCGCGCAACCGCCTGAGCAGCCCCGCCACCAGCGGTTGCTCGACCAGCTAGTTACCTCGGGTAATGATGTACCCATGACAACCCGCTCCAGCATCGCCATCACCAACGCCTACGTGGTCCCCGTCGCCGCAGAGCCCATCGAGAACGGGACGGTTCTCATCACCGACGGCGTGATCACCGCCGTCGGGCCCGACGTTGCCGTTCCCGAGGGCACCGAGACCATCGACGCCCAGGGCAAGTGGCTCCTTCCCGGGTTCGTCGAGGCGCACGGCCACCTGGGCGTCCACGAGGAGGGCGAGGGCTGGGCCGGCAACGACACCAACGAGATGACCGGCCCCGACGGGTCGGCGTTCCGCGCGCTCGACGCCATCCAGGTGGACGAGGAGGGCTTCCGCGACGCCCTCGCCGGCGGCGTGACGACGGCGGTCATCAAGCCGGGCTCGGGCAACCCGATCGGCGGCCAGACCGTCGCGATCAAGACCTGGGGCGGCCGCACTGTCGACGAGCAGATAGTCAGCGACTCCGTGTCGGTCAAGAGCGCCCTCGGCGAGAACCCGAAGCGTGTCTACGGGGACAAGAAGCAGCTTCCCTCGACCCGCCTCGGCGTGGCCAACGTGATCCGCAAGGCCTTCGTCGACGCCCAGAACTACGTCGCCAAGCGCGACGCCGCGGCGGCCGATGGCAAGCCGTTCGAGCGCGACCTCGGCAAGGAGACCCTGGCCCGGGTCCTGGCCGGCGAGCTCGCCTGGGACCAGCACACGCACCGCGCGGACGACATCGCGACGGCGATCCGCCTGTCGGAGGAGTTCGGGTACCGGCTGGTAATCAACCACGGCACCGAGGGCCACAAGGTCGCCGACATCCTCGCCGAGAAGGACATCCCGGTCATCTACGGCCCGATGTTCACGTCACGCTCGAAGGTCGAGCTGCGCGACCGCTCGATCCTCAACCTGGTGCGCATGGCCGAGGCCGGCGTGCGGGTCGCCATAACCACCGACCACCCCGTCATCCCGATCAACTTCCTGGTGCACCAGGCGACGTTCGCCCTCCGCGACGGGCTGCCCTGGGCCACCGCCCTTGCCGCGATCACGTCCAACCCGGCGGCGTTCCTCCGCCTGGACGACCGGGTGGGCGCCATCAAGGAGGGGCTCGACGGCGACGTCGTGCTCTGGTCGGGCGACCCGCTCGACACCACCGCGCGCGCCGAGCGCGTCTTCATCACCGGCACCGAGGTCTACACCTGGGACCCGGCGGCCGACGGCGGACGCGGCGCCGGCCGTGTGCTGGAGCGCTCGGCCCGCTTCGCCTGAGCCACCGCCCGTGGCAGACCCACAGGTCATTCCGGTGACCTGTGGGTCTGACACCGGGGCGCCGAGTGCAGACTTGGTTGCCGCGCGGATGCCGACTGCAGACTCCGTTGCGGATACAGAGCCCGTAACCGCAACCAAGTCTGCACTCGGCGATCCGGCGGGCGGCCAGCAGCCGGCAGCCGGCGGCCGGCGGCGGGCCAGGGTTCTGGGTGGCACCCGGGTACGACACGCACCGGCACCGCGGTCCGACGCGGTAGGCCCCGCCCCGGCGTAGCGTGCGAGCATGCTGGGCACCACCCGTCCGAACAGCGCCGCCTCCGCGGACCCGCCCGCCACCGGGCCGTTCGACCGCACCCGACCGCGCGCGTTCGTCGCCGTCGCGGTTGCGATCGTCTCCAACATGGGCTCGCTGGTCGCCGCGCGCAGCCAGTCGTGGGCGACGGAGCCCGACCTCGTCGGGCTGCTCCTGCTGCTGGTCTCGCCCGCGGCCCTGCTGTTCCTCCTACCGCGCCGGCCCGCGCTCGCGACGGTCCTGTCCGTCGCCGCCACCCTGACGTTCCTGCTGGCCGGGCACGCGTGGGGTCCGGTCTTCCTGGGGCCGGTGGCAGTGCTGGCCGGCGTCATGCTCAGCGGCGAGGCGCGCCGGGCCCGCCTGATCGCGTGGTCGGGCGCCGCCCTGCTCGCCGGCGGAGCGGCGGCCGTCGCCGCGGTGCTCGCCCCGCGCCTGGAGCGGTACCTGATCGACCATCCGGTCGAGCCGCACGGGAACTGGGGACCCGGCACCGGCTCCTACGGTCCCGGCTGGAGCAGCGGGGACGGCGCGTGGTTCCTGACCACGGGAGCGCTCGTCGCGGGGGCGGCATGGCTCGCCGTCGTGCTGCTGATCGCGAGCGGGGCGCGGGACCGGATCTCGCGCCGGGTGGCCGCGCGGGCCGCGGCCCGGGAGACGGCCGCCGAGCGCGAGCGCACCGCCGTCGCCTCGGAGCGCCTGCGGATCGCGCGCGAGCTGCACGACGTACTCGCCCACTCCCTGTCCGCCATCAACGTCCAGGCCGGCGTGGGCCTGCACCTGATCGACCGGAACCCCGGCCAGGCGCGCGAGGCCCTGTCCAACATCCGTGACACCAGCAAGGACGCGCTCGCGGAGGTCCGCACTGTGCTCGGGATAGTCCGCGAGGGCACGTCCCCGCCCGGGCCGGGCACGCTGCCCGACGACGCCGCGCCCCTCACCCCGACCTGGGACCTCACCGGCCTGTACCGCCTGGCCGACCAGGCCCGCGCGGACGGTCTCGACGTCACCGTCGAGCTCTCGCCGGACGTCGGCGAGCTGCCCGACCACGTCGCCGGCGTCGTGCACCGCGTGGTCCAGGAGTCGCTGACCAACGTGCGCCGGCACGCGCCGACGGCCCGCCGGGTCACGCTCCGCGTGACGCGGCACGACGGCGTAGTGGTCGAGGTGTCCGACGACGGCGTGGTTTCCGGCGGGCCGACCGAGCCCGGTTACGGGCTGCTCGGGATGCGCGAGCGCGTCGAGGGCGCGGGCGGCACGCTCACCGCGGGTCCTCGCGCGGACGGGACCGGCTGGGAGGTCCGGGCCACGCTTCCGGTGGCTTCGTCGCCCGAGACCGCACCGCCTGTCGAGCCTGTCGAGACCACACCCGCAGACCCCTCGGAGACCGGAGAAACCGCATGATCGACGTCCTGCTCGCCGACGACCAGGCCCTGGTGCGGGGCGGGTTCCGCGCCCTGATCGACTCCGAGGACGACATGCGCGTCGTGGCCCAAGCCGCGACCGGTGACGACGCGGTGGCGCTCACCCTCGAGCACCTGCCCCAGGTGGTGCTCATGGACATCCGCATGCCCGGCCTGGACGGGCTCGAGGCGACGCGGCGGATCATCGCCGAACCCCGGGCGGCGGGCGTGCACGTCGTGGTCGTGACGACCTTCGAGCTCGACGAGTACGTCACGGAGGCGATCCGCGCCGGGGCGTCGGGGTTCCTGGTCAAGGACACCGAGCCGGCGGAGCTGGTGCGGGCGGTGCGGGTGGCGGCGTCGGGCAACGCGCTGCTCTCGCCCACGGTGACGCGCCGGCTGCTGGCCAAGGTCGCCGAGGCGACCCGCACCGTCCGGCCGGTACCCGCGCTTGCCGACCTCACGCCGCGCGAGCGCGAGGTGCTCGTCGAGGTCGCGGGCGGGCTCGCGAACGACGAGATCGCCGACAGGCTGTACCTGTCGGAGTCGACGGTGAAGACGCACGTCTCCCGGGTGCTCATGAAGACCCGTTCCCGCGACCGCGCGCAGCTCGTGGTGCTCGCGTATGAGGCCGGGCTGGTGCGGCCCGGCTGGGCCGGCTGACCGGCACCACCGGTGTAGGTGAGCAGGTACGCGGGGGTGACGACCCCGGCGTCGGGCAGCGGCAGCCTGGTGCTGTGGCCGGAACGACCGGCCGAACCGAATGCTGGAGGTCGACATGCTCACCGCGACGACAGAGGTCCTCGCCAACGGGCCGCACTACGGCTGGGGCGGACCCGGACCGTTCTTCTTCATCTTCCCGCTGCTGTGGTTCCTGCTGTTCGCGACAGTGATCTTCCTGATCGCGCGGCGGGCCCGGCGCGGTGCGCGCGGCGGATGGGGCGGCCCCTGGGCCGCGCACGCGTCGGCGGGCGCCGACCCGGTGACGCTGCTGGGCAACCGCTTCGCCCGCGGGGAGATCGACGAGGCCGAGTACCGCTCGCGTCTCGCCGTGCTCCGCTCGGCAGGCCTCACCCCGAGCGCTCAGCCGAGCGCCGGCCCGACGGCGACCGACGCACCTCCCGCGGCCCCCGCACCGCAGGACCAGCCGCCGGCCGACGGCGACCGCTGACCCTCTCACCGGTGCGTGTCAGATGCCCAGGCCACTGAAGGTGACCTGGGCATCTGGCATGTGCGACGGGTCCCGACCGCGCACTCGCGCCCGGGGGCCGCGCGCTGACCCGGTAACGATTGGCTCTCCGTTGCGGCCGTGGCGCTAGACTCGCGGGCGAGTGCGACCGAACCGCACTTTTCTGACCCGTTGACGTGAGGGAAGTAGATCGTGAGCACCAGCAAGAACTGGGCGACCGCCGCACTGGTCTCCTGTGCACTCCTGCTGTCCGGATGCGCGGCCCTCGAGGACATGGCCAGCGACTTCGCGCCCTCCGGCGAAGAGGTCACGCAGGCCGCCCCGTCACCCGTGGCCGAGGCCCCCGTCAGCACGGGCGAGTACGACCTCGTCCAGTCGTGCAATGCGTTCTTCAACGGCCCGCTCCTGGCGAACATCAACAACGCCACGCCCGCCGTCCAGGCGCCGCTCGACGAGGAGCGGACCGGCGCCGCCACCACCATCAGCAGGGGGCTTGGCCTGATCATCGGCAAGGCCGACGAGGTCAGCATCGCCTACCTCGAGGCGGTCCGTGCGCCGTTCGACCAGGCGCTCGACGGCTCCATCGCCCGCCCCACCGCGGTCACTGACGCGATCAAGAACTACCGAGCAACGTGCACCGAGGCAGGCTTCAAGGGCTGATCGCCCACCCTGCCGACCTGACACCGGGGCGAGGCAGAACCGCAGCGGATGCCGCGCTTCTGCCTCGCCCCAGCTCTGTCTCGCCAGAGTTCTGCCCTGGTTCCACCTCGGCGGCGAGGGCTAGCTCCCCGTGAGGAAGTCGTGCATCACCGGGGCAGCCACCGTCGAGGCGAGCTCGCCCTCCTCGATGAACACGGCCGCCGCGAGGTCGTTCGCGATCGCGACCATCCAGACGTGGGCCTTGGTGCCGTCGCCGAACTGGGCGGTGCCGGTCTTGGCGCCGACGATCCCCGGCACGTCCTGCAGCACCGTGCCCGAGCCCTCCTGCACCACGCCGCCCATGAGGTCGCGGAGCGTCGCCGCCTCGTCCGCGGTCAGGTCGCCCGCCGCGGCCTCGTCCGCCTCCTCGTCCGACGGCTTCACCAGCCACGGAGACACCGTGTGGCCCGCTGAGACGCTCGCCGCGACGGTCGCCATCGCGAGCGGCGTGGCCAGCACCTGACCCTGTCCGATCATCGACGCCGCGTGCTCCGTGCCCGCCGCCTCGGCGGGCACGTCGCCGAACACGCCGGCAGCGCCGAGGGCCGTCGCCTCGACGCCCAGGCCGAGCGCCGCGGCGGCGTCGTGCAGCTGCTGCTGCGAGATCGCCTGGTGCTGCGAGATGAAGGCGGTGTTGCACGAGTTCGCGAACACGGTCCGGAACGGCACGGCGTCGCCCATCGCGGACTGCGGGTATCCGGGCACGTTCTTGAACGTGCGGCCCTCGACGTTGATCGTCTCGGTGCAGGGCAGCGTCGTGTCCGGCGTGGTCCCTGCGCGGAGCATCGCGAGCGACGTCGCGATCTTGAAGGTGGACCCCGGCGGGTACTGCCCAAGGGTCGCCGTGTTGTACCCCTCGGAGCCCGGGCCCGACGCCACCGCGAGCACCTCGCCGGTCGACGGCTTGATCGCGACGATCGCGCTCGCCAGGTCGCCGAAGTCGGCCAGCGCCGCTTCGGCGCGCAGCTGCACGGCCGGGTCGAGCGTGATCGTCAGAGGCTCGCCGTCCGTCTTCTCGATGGTGAACGCCTCGCGGCTCTCACCCTCTCCGCCCTCGGCGGGCTCGATGGTCACGGCCAGGCCGGGCACGCCGCGCAGCTGCTCGTCGTAGGCGGCCTGCAGGCCCGAGACGCCCACCCTGTCACCCGGCTTGATCGTGCCCTTGGACTCCTCGACGATCTCCTCGGTCGCCTCGCCGACCGAGCCGAGCACGGCCCGCGCGAAGTCGCGGCTCGGTGCGAGCGGCAGCTCGTCCGGGATCCCGACGACGCCGTCGATCGCCATGGCGGCGTCGAAGTCGTACTCCGGGTCGTTCTCGCGGATCGTGATGACCTCGATGAACGCCTTGTCGCCCGCGGACTGGACCTGTGCGGCGATGTCGTCGGTCGTCGCCTGGTCGAAGTCCAGCACGTTCCCGAGCTTCGCCGCGGCGGTGTCCCAGCCCGGGCGGGTCTTGTCGATGCCCACGCGGTGCACGGGGGTCATGCCCACAATCGTCTCGCCGCTCGTCGTGACGATCTCGCCGCGCGCCGGTTCGGTGCGCTCGACGGCGAGCCGCTCGCCCGCCTCCAGGCCCGGCACCAGCACGCCGGTCTCCCACGCGGCCTCCCAGGTCCCGGCCTCGCCGTCCGTCGGGCCGGGGTAGGTGAGCTGCGCGACCGTCTCGTACTCCCAGGCGGTCTCGGTCGCCACGGGCCAGGACCAGGCGAGCGTCGCGGTCGCTGTCGCGGTGCCGCCGTCGCCCTCCTCGAGCGGGGTGACGCTCTTGACCTTGACGGTCCCGGCATCCTCGCCGACGGCGGCCAGGAGCTGCTCGAACACCAGGGCGTACTGCTCGTCCGGCGACGCCGACGTCTCCATGGTGAGCGGGAAGTCCGCGGGCGTGCCCGCCTGGAGCGCTACCGCGAGCTCCTCGGCGGCGGGCTCCGGGGCGGGGATCGGCGGCGGGCGGAGCAGGTACCAGGCCCCGGCGCCGGCCGCCGCGAGGACAACCACGACGGCGACGATGATCAGCGCCAGGCGACCCTTTCGCCGGGGTGCCGGGACGACGGGCGGCGGGCCGCCTGCCGGAGGTATCGCGGCGTACCCACCCGTCGGAGGCGCCGGGGCGTACCCACCTGGCGGAGGCGGAACCGGTGCATGACCATCCGCAGGCAGATGAGGTGAAGGGTGTCCGCTCATGCCCAGGAGCCTAAGGGCGGGACCATGATCACGGCGTGTAATTTCCTAGGCGAAATGAAGCGGGCCCGGGTGAAATGAGGCGGGGCCGCCGAACCCCCTGGATCTGCGGCCCCGCCCTTCGACGTCACGCGTCCGGGTGCCGTCGGTGGCACCGAGGGCGCGTGGCGAGCTTCAGCTACGAGGTAGGGAGCCACGGGGTCGAGGTTTGTGACCGCGGCACCGACTTCACCCGGTCGCGGCGCTCCGGTCCGCCAGGAACGCCCGCAGGGCCGGGTCGGTCGTGAGCGAGCGCGCCTTCTCGTACGCCGCGCGGGCGGCGTCGGCCGCACCCGCCTCGGCCAGCAGGTGCGCCCGGGTCGCCCACAGCGGCTGGAATCTGCCCGCCGCCGGCTCCGACGCCGCAATCTCGTCCAGCGCGGCCAGCCCCGCCGCCGCGCCGTCGACCCGGGCGACGACGGCCGCGAGCGCCACCCGCCCGCCGAGCGTCGGTGCGACGTGGAGCAGCGCCCGGTGGAGGGTGAGGAGAGCGGGCCAGTCGGTGCGCCCGGTGCGCGCCCGCGCGCAGTGGACGGACTGGATGGCGGCCTCGAGCCGGAACCGGCCGGGCGGGCCGCCGGGCCCGGCGTCGGACGAAGTGCCGGAACCGGCGCCTTTGCTGGACCTGGCACCTGAACCGGCCCCCGCGCGGGACCCGGCGCCTGAACCGGCGTCCGAACCCGCGAGCGCGCGCCGGAGCAGGGCCTCGCCGCGCTCGATCAGCGCGGTGTCCCAGCGGGCGACGTCCTGCTCGTCGAGCGGCACGAAGGCGCCGTCGGCCTCGCGGGCGTCCACACGGGCGAGCGAGAAGCAGAGCAGCGCGGCCAGGCCGAGCACCTCGGGCTCGGGCAGCAGGTCCGCGAGCAGCAGGGCGAGGGTGAGCGCGTCGCCCGTGAGCGATCCGCGGACCTCCGGCGCGGCGCCACGCCAGTCGATCGCGTACGCGCCGTACACCGCCTCCAGCACGGGCGGCAGGCGGTCGGGCGCCTCCCGGCGGTCGGGGATGCGGAACGGGATGCGGGCGTCGCGGATGCGGCGCTTGGCCCGGACCAGGCGCTGCGCCATCGTGGGTGCGGGGACGGTGAACGCCGCGGCGATGTCCCGGGCCTCGACGCCGAGCACGGTCTGCAGCATGAGCGGCGTGCGGATGCCGGCCTCGATGGCCGGGTGGGCGCAGACGAACATGAGCTCCAGGCGGCGGTCCCCGATCGCATCCGGGTCGGGTTCGTCGGGCAGGACGGCGGGTTCGGGCCCGCCGTCGAGCGGGGCGGCGGTGCGGTGGGCGGCGGAGCGGTACAGGTCGCGCAGCCGGTTGCGCGCCACGGTGAGGAGCCAGCCGTCGGGGTTGTCGGGCACGCCGTCGTCGGGCCAGTGCCGAAGGGCCCGCTCGAACGCCTCGGCGAGGGCGTCCTCCGCGCGCTGGATGTCGCCGTCGCGCGCGGCGAGGAGAGCCAGCAGGCGGCCGTACGAGGTGCGGGCCGCCGCCTCCGCGGCGGCCCGCACCTCAGTCCCGTCGGTCACGACGCCGGGTTCACATCCCGGCCATGGTCGTCCACGCGCCGTTCTCGAAGTGGGTGGCGGACGGGCGCACCTCCACGGTGCCCCACTGGACCGACGGCGCCTTCTGCGCCCACGCGAGCGCGGCGTCGAGGTCCGGCACGTCGACGACGAACGTGCCGCCGAGCTGCTCCTTCGTGTCGGCGAAGGGGCCGTCCTGGATCCGCAGCTCGCCGTCCCGCACGGCGACGGTAGTGGTCGACGACGACGGCTGCAGCACCTCCGCCGAGACGAGCACCCCGGCCTGGTCGAGGGCCGTGGCGTAGGCGTCGAACTCGCGCTGCCCCTCTTCCCAGCCGCCGGGATCGAGGTCGTCCGGCGTCATCTCCGGGTAGTGCAGCAGGATCGTGTATCGCATGGTTCTGTCCTCCGGTCGGTGTCTGTCTGACACCGGGGTGACGATCTCGCGGACGCCCGATCGACAGGTCCGGAGGATCCGTCGGGCACGACTCGGGCCGGGGCGCCCCCTGGTGCGCCCCGGCCCGGTTCCCCCTTCAGCCGGGTGTGTCAGGCGGTTGTCGGCGCCGCCTTCACTGCCGGGCCCCACGCCAGCGGGTCGAGCGTGCGGGCGTCGTCGTCCGCGTTTCCGGCCCATCGGCGCGCATCGGCGATCGTGGCGGCGAGGAGGTCACGGAGGCGTGCGTCGACGTCGGGCACGAAGGCCTCCGAGATGCCCTGGACCGCGGTGGAGACCACGCTCGGTGCGGCGTCGCGCACGAACCGCTTGGGTCGCACGCTGGTGCCTGCGCAGAACCGCTCGGCCCAGGCCGCCGTCTTCGGCACGGCCGCGAGCGCGTCCTTGCTCTCGGGTGCGAGCGTGCCCGCCGGGCGGTCCTCCAGGACGTCGAGCATGCGCTCGGAGCCGAGGATGGCGACGGCAAGCGTCTGCTGCCGGTCCGCGGGCGAGACCGGCAGCGCCGTCTGCGCGGCGCGCAGCGCGATGCGCACGTCCCAGCGCGGGTCGGTGCTGGTCAGGCCGATGACCGACGGGATGAGTGGTGCGAGCTGCGGGCGGGCATGGTCCGCCGTGAGGTCGTTCACCGCGCGGGCGAGCATGGCGATGAGCGGGTGCGTGCAGGCGGGGTGGTCACTCCACTTCTCGCCTGCGAGGAAGGATGCGAGCTCCATGAAGCACGCGCCCTTCTTGGGGTTGCGGTGCTTCCCACGGCCGAGCATGGGCAAGATGTCGTACGTTCCAGCTTCGGTTCCGGTCACGATCCACCCCCGAATTGGGTCCGCTGCTTGTCCCAGTGTGCGTCTGGTGTGACGTAGATCGCAATAGTGGGGCTGTGAACCGCCTGAATCTCGCCCCTCCGACGTCGCTCCGAGGTGCCTCAGACGTCTCGTCGGAGGCATTTCGCACGGACCTCAGGCCACCTCAGGCCCAGCGGACCGGCGTCTGAGGTACCTCAGACGCCGGTCTGAGGTACCCCGCCGCCCAGGACTGCCCGAACGCCCGATCCGGACCCCCACGCCTCAGGACGAGTGTCTTCCTCATCAGCCGGACGGGCACACGGCCCGCCGGGGACATCCGGAGGAATCATGTCGCTGTGGGGACCCGCGGTAGAAGCGGAGATCGAGTACCGGCAGGCCGCGGCCAAGAAGGCCTGGGGAAGCCAGCGGAAGAGCGGTTCGGACCGCCACGACCGTACGGAGCACCGGGCGGAGAAGCGTGCGGAGCGCCGGGCGAACGCGAGCCGCGCCGAGCAGATCAAGAAGGGCATCGCGGGCATGCGCCCCGCGTCCGCCTCGCATCGCGGCCTGTTCGCTTGACCGGGATGGGTACCGAGCTGGGTACCGAGGCGCGAGAGGCCGGGGGGAGTGTCAGTGAGCGGTGGGACGATGTGCAGGTGCGACGGTCCACGACAATCCCCCTGGTCTCCCGGCAGGAGCAGGTCGCCTCTCTCCTGCTGGCAGTGGGGCGCGCCTCGGCCGGCCGGCCCGGCATGGCGCTCGTCGGCGGTGACGCCGGCGTGGGCAAGACCCGCCTGATCAGTCACGTGGCTCACGCGGCGGAGCAGGCGGGGGCCAGCGCCGTCGTCGTGCACTGCGTGGACCTGGGGCAGGTGGGCATTCCATACCTGCCGTTCACCGAGGCCCTGACCCAGCTGCAGGCCGGGGCCGCGGGGCCCGATGCCGCCGCGCGGGTCGCCGAGCTCGTGGCGGAGCGGCCGGCGCTGTGGCGTCTCCTGGAACCCGGCGGGAGCGGCGAGGCCGACCATGACGAGCGGCTCCAGCTCTTCGAGGGCATCGCGCGCAGCCTCGCGGTCGCCGGCGTGCCCGAGCGGCCGCTGGTGCTGGTGGTAGAGGACGCGCACTGGGCCGACGCCTCGACGCGCGACGTGCTGCGGTTCCTCGCGGCCCGCGCCCGGTCGGAGAACGTCCTGCTCGTGGTGACCTACCGGGCGGACGACGTCGACCGGCGCCACCCGCTGCGCCCGCTGCTCGCCGAGCTGTCCCGGCTGGAGCACGTCGAGCGGATCGACCTGGAGCCGTTCAACGAGGACGAGCTGCGCGAGTTCACGACCGCCCTGGCTGGTAGTCCCCTGGCGCCCGCGGGGTTCGCCGAGGTGCTGGACCGGTCCGAGGGCAACGCATTCTTCGCGGAGGAGCTCCTGGACGCCGGCCCGGACTCGGCCAGCCTCCCCTGGACGCTCACCGAGGTGCTCCGCACGCGGCTGGAACGGCTGGACCCCGAGGTGCAGCAGGTGCTGCGCATCGCGTCGGTCGCCGGACGCCGGGTGCGCGAGGAGCTGCTGCGAGCCGCTGCCGCCCGGTGGGGCGCGCTCGACATCGACGCCGCCCTGCGCGAGGCCGTGACCCAGCAGGTCCTCGTGGTGTCCGGCGGACACCTGGAGTTCCGCCACGCGCTGCTGGCCGAGGCCCTGTACGCCGACCTGCTGCCGGGCGAACGGTCCGCGGTGCACCGCGCCTACCTCGCGGTGATCGAGCAAGACGGGCCCGACGGCATGCCGATCGGCAGCGCGGCAGAGCGGGCCCACCACGCCTTCGAGGGCCACGACCTGCCCGCGGCGCTCAGCGCGTCGCGCGACGCCGCCCTGCGGGCCCGCCGACTGCTCGCCCCCGAGGAGGAGCTGAGGCACTGGGAGCAGGTGCTGGCCCTGTGGGAGTCCGTCCCGGACGCCGAGGAGCGGATCGGCAGCGACCGGGTGGACGTAGCACTCTCGGCGGGCGAGGCGGCTGCCCGGGCGGGCGACCCGATGCGCGCGGTCAAGCTGACGCAGCGCGCGGCCGACGGCGTCGACGACCCCGTGCGCCGGGCCGGGCTGGAGCACGTGCTCGTGCGCCGGTACCTCGACCTGCCGACCTGGGACGACGAGCCCGGCCAGGCCGAAGCCGCGGTGGCGGACCTCCGGGCCGCCCTCGAGATCCTGCCGGAGCGCAGCCCGGAGCGGATCTGGACGAACGCGCTGCTGGCCCGGGTCACGATGATCCTCGACCGGGACGACGACGCTCGGGTGCACGCCGCGTGCGCCATCGACGAGGCGCGGGAGATCGGGCAGTCCGACGCCCTCGCCGACGCCCTGTCCACCCTCGCCGTGCTCGACGTCGCCGACCCCGACCGGGCCGCGACGCTCCTCGACGAGGCCCGTACCGCCGCCGTCGAAGCCGGCGACGTCCTCACCGAGATGCGCACCCTTTACAACGCCACGGCCAACCGCTTCTACGCGGGCGACCTCGACACCGCCGAGCGCCGAGTGGGCCTCGCGCTCGCCCGGGCTGAAGAGCTGGGGCTGGCCTGGAGCGCGCACACCGTCAACCTGCGGATCCTGCAGGAGGTCATGCTCTACTTCAGCGGCGACCTGACGTCGCGGCCCACCGATGGTGTTCCCGCGACGTCCAAGCACGTCATGGACGCAAGCCGGTTGTACGCGGCGGTCGCGCGCGGCGACGACGACGTGATCGCCCGCGGCGAGGCACTGTTCGACCACTGGCAGAGCGACGGGATGATCGCGCTCTTCGGCGGCGGCTGCCTCGTCGACGCACTCACCTGGGCCGGGCGGTACGACGACGCGGCGGCCCTTGCCGAGCGGATCACCAACCACCTCGGCGAGGTGTGGTCCGAGCTGTTCCTCGCCCGGATCTGGTTGTCCGCGCTCGCGATCGCCGCCCTGGCCGACGCCGCCGAGGCCGACCGGTCGGCCGGACGCGCTGGTGCTCCTGGCTCGGCCGCCGCAACCGCTGTCGAGGCCCGCGCCGCCGAACGCCTGGACCGCGGCGACTCGCTCCTTGCCATCGCCCGCGAGACCGCGCAGCGGGGACGTCCGCGCGGGGGCGTGCTCGGGCCGGAAGGGCGCGCCTGGCTGGTGCGGGCCGCCGCGGAGAACGCCCGCCTCCACGCGGCGGTGGGCCATGCCACAGGGGCCGAGCGCAGCGAGTCGACGTCCGGCGAGCTGTGGCGGGAGGCCGCCGCCACCTGGCAGGACACGGTGAACGCGTTCGACTTCGGGTACCGCTACGAGGTCGCGCGCTCGCGCTACCGCTGGGCCGAGGCCCTGCTCGGCGCGGGCGAGCGCGAGGCCGCGGAGGTCGAGGCGGCCGAGGCGCTCTCGGAGGCGGAGGACATGGGCGCGAAACCCCTGGCCGACGCCGTCCGCGCGCTGGCCCGGCGAGCGCGGCTCGACCTGCCGGGCGTACGCCGCGCGACGGCGTCCACCCTCACCGAGCGTGAGGAGGAGGTGCTCGGCCTGGTGGCGCAGGGGCTGTCGAACCGGCAGATCGGTGAGCGGCTGTTCATCTCGACCAAGACGGTGAGCGTGCACGTGTCCAACCTGCTGGCCAAGCTCGGCGCCTCGGGACGGGCGGAGGCGGTGAGCCTCGCGCACCAGCGAGGCCTGCTCGAGGTGTGATCGTCGGACCAACAGGCTACCTGCCCGGTGCAAAAGGGACACATCCGGTACATCTATCGCGCACGCGTACTTCTCTCGCAATACTGAGGAGATGCCGACGGACCTCCAGGCGCTGCGAGACCTTGAGCACGTCGGTCTTGGTGCTCCCACAGCGGATGAGGCCTTTGATCGGTTTGCCCGCCTGGTTCGACGCCACCTGAAGGTACCGGCCGCCGTCGTCTACTTCGCCGTGCGCGAAGGCCAGGTCCTCGCGGGTGCGTCCGGGGTGCCGGAGCCCATGCAGTCGAACCGCCTGCTGCAGTACCCGGGCACGCTCACGAACGTCATCGCCAAGCACGGTGAACCGGTCGTGACGTCGGATGCGCGCCAGGACCCCCTGCTGCGCGACAACTATCTCGTCCGCGAGATGGGCCTCGTCGCGGTCGCGGGCTACCCGGTCTTCGACCTGCGTGGCCGCGCCGTCGGTGCGCTGTGCGCGGTGGTCGACGAGCCGCGCGAGTGGTCCGAGGACGACCTGGCCTCCCTCGCCGACCTCGCCGCCGCCTGCACCGCCGAGCTGCGCCTGCGCGCCGAGCGGGAGCGCGCGCGCCGCATCCAGGAGACGGCGGTCCGGGCGAACCGCCGCAGCCGCTTCCTGCTCTCCCTGAGCGAGGCCTTCGCGAACGCGAACACGATGGACCAGGTCGAAGAGGTCATCGTCGAGGTCGGAACCGCCGGGATCGGCGCGCGGTACTGCGCGTTCGCCCTGACCGACGCCGACGGCCGGGGCATCACGTACCGGTCTCTCGTCCACGCCGAGCCGCAGCTCCCGCAGCGGTTCCGCCAGGCCAAGCTGGACGAGGCACGGCCGCTGGCCGAGGCCGCCCGCACCGGCCGGCCCGTGTTCTTCCGGACGGGCGAGGAGATGTTCTCGGCGTTCCCGTTGGTCAAGGACCTCTGCGACCCGGAGATCGGCGCCCGGGCGTTCCTTCCCGTCGTGACCGCCGGTGCAGTGGTCGCCGTCATAGCACTCTCGTGGGAGCGCGACCGCGGGCCGGACAAGGACTCGTACGCGCTCCAGACCGGCCTCTCCCACTACACGGGCCACGCCCTGGAACGCGCCCGGCTGCTTGAGGAGCGGCGCGAGTCCGCGAAGACGCTCCAGCGGGCGATGCTCAGCCGCCTGCCCGAGGTGCCGCACCTCGACATGGCGGCGACGTACTCGCCCGCCACCCGCTCCGACCAGATCGGCGGCGACTGGTACGACGCCGTGGCGGTGGACGACGACGCGACCATGTTCATGATCGGCGACGTGACCGGCCACGACATGCGTGCCGCGGCGAAGATGGGCCAGCTCAGGTCCCTGCTGCGCGCGTTCGCGTGGAGCCACGACGAGTCGCCGTCGGCCCTGCTGTCGCTGCTCGACAAGGCCAATTCGGGCCTGGGGCTGCTCGCCAGCGGGACCGCCGTGGTGGCCCGGCTGGAGCGGATGCCGGGCGCCTCCTACCAGCTCACCTGGTCCAGTGCCGGCCACCCCCCGCCCCTCGTGCTCCGCGAGGACGGCACGGTGGAGCGCCTGACGGTGCTGCCGGACATGATGCTGGGCGTGCGGCCGACGTCGAAACGCTCCGACCACGTCACCACGCTGCACCCCGGCGACACCCTCCTGCTCTACACGGACGGGCTCGCCGAGCAGCGTGGCACCACCCCTGACCAGTGGCTGAACCGCCTGGAGAAGACGCTCGGCGCGCTCGGCGACACGGCCACCGCCGCCCTGCCCGTCACCCTCGTCCGCCGCCTCGCCTCGGACGACCAGCGGGACGATGTCGCAGTGCTCGCCGTCCGGGTGCGGGCAGCGGCCCCGTCGGGCCCGCCGTCGCTCGGGCGCCCCGCCACGGCGGAGCGCAAGCTGGCCCCGTCGCTGTGCGACGTCGGCCCGGCCCGCATCTGGGTCGACGACGTGCTGGAGAGCTGCGGCATCCCGATGCCCCTGCGCCGCACGGTGATGCTGCTGACGTCGGAGGTGCTGACCAACGCCGTCGACCACGGGCAGGCACCGTTCACGGCCACCGTCGAGGTGGACCTGGACCGGCTGCGGGTGGGAGTGCGCGACTCGTCGACCACGCAGCCCGAGCTGCGCGACCCGACGGTCACGGAGTTCGGCGGGCGTGGCGTGCAGTTCCTGGAGCGGCTCGCTTCCCGGTGGGGCGTGGACCGGCACGGCGAGGACCAGGCTGCTCACCGGACCGGCGCTCCGCGCGGAAGCCGGCGACGGATCGGCAAGACCGTCTGGTTCGAGCTCGATCTTGGGTGACCCGACCGGGTGAATTTTCGACCGAGGACTTCGGTCAGGAACGAATCCCCCTCCGGCGTGTCAGTGGTGCCGCGTACGGTGTGATCTATGGCACAGACAGCGTCACATCCCAAGCAGAGCCTCGGTGAGGACCTGGCCGGAGCCGAGCTCTCCGAACAGCTCGAGGTGTATCGCCGCGAGCTCACCGGATACTGCTACCGACTGCTGGGCGGCACGTTCGACGCCGACGACGCGGTGCAGGAGACACTCCTGCGCGCCTGGCGGTCGTACGAGCGGTTCGAGGGCCGCTCCTCCCTGCGCACCTGGCTGTACCGGATCGCCACCAACGTGTGCTTCGACCAGCTCGGCTCCAGCCGTGCCAAGCGGGAGCGCCCCATGGGTCTCGGCGCTGCGGCCGACCCGGTCGAGGAGAGCCTCGCGACGGTGCTGCCCGAGTACGCGTGGGTGGAGCCGGTCCCGACGGAGCACGTGCTGCCTGGTGCGAGCGACCCCGCGGACACCGCCGTCGCGCGGGAGTCGGTGCGGCTCGCGTTCGTGGCCGCCCTGCAGCATCTGCCGGCCAAGCAGCGCGCGGTGCTGATCCTGCGCGAGGTGCTGCGCTGGCCCGCGGCGGAGGTCGCCACGCTGCTCGACACGTCGGTGGCCTCGGTGAACAGCGCGCTCCAGCGGGCGCGGGCCACGCTCGCCGAGAAGGCCCCGGACCGGTCCGGCACCTCGGAGTCGTCGGAGAAGCCGTCGGCCGACGACTCCGAGCTGCTGGAGCGGTACGTCGCGGCGTTCGAACGGTACGACATGGCCGCACTGGCCAACCTGCTCCGCGAGGACGCGGTGATGAACATGCCGCCCTACGCGATGTGGCTGGAGGGCATCGAGAACATCCAGGCGTGGATGACCGGGCCCGGCCACGGGTGCGAGGGTTCGCGCTGTATGCCGATCCACGTCAACGGCACGCCGGGGTTCGCGCAGTACCGGCCGGACCCGAAGGGCGGCCACTTCCCGTGGGGGATCGTGGTGCTGGAGAACGACGGCAAGCACATCACCGGCATCACCACATTCATCGACACGGAGAAGTGGTTTCCCCGATTCGGCCTGCCGGACCACCTCGACTAGGCATTTACCCATACCCTCACAAGGGTGACTGTGCGATCCGTAGTGGTCGGCGTTGACCACAAGCACCCGGACCTGGCTCGGCGGGCAGCGTCGCTCGTCCAGTCGCTGGGTGGAAGCCTGATCGAGCTCGTATGCGTGTGGGTCGACGAGACAGCCGTCTCGGACTCGCGGGGGTTCACCGTGTCGGTGGACCCGGACATTGCCGTGTCCTCCGACGCGTACGGCGCGGACGTCCTGGCAGGGCTGAACCGGGCGATGGTCGACGTCGGCCTGCCCTGGAGTGCTCTGCGCGGCGCCGGCGACCCGGCGGCCGAGCTGGGGCGGGTGGCCGACGAGGTGGGGGCGGTGATGATCGTCGTCGGCTCCCGGCGCCCGGGCCTGCGTGGCTGGACGACGAACCTCGTGGGCGGAACCGTCGCCGGGCGGCTCATCCACAACCAGCAGCGGCCGGTGGTCGTGCTCCCCGAGACGACGTCGGCCCCGTGAGCGATAGGTTCTTCCCAGACCTTTCGAGCATCCATGAGGGGACTCGCCGCGTGAAGAGTGCACCGCACCGCGACTGGCGGTACGTGGGCCTCGTCGCGCTGGGCGGTGCGGGCGGGTCGGTCGCCCGGTATCTGGTGAGCATGTGGGCCGGGATCCTGCTGACGCCCCTGACCAGGATGTTCCCGGGCAGCACTGGCGAGACGATCCTCTGGTTCCCGGTCGGGACGCTCGTCGTGAACATCTCCGGCGCGCTCGCCCTGGGGTACCTCCTGGAGGCCCTCGGCCGCCGCGGCCGCGAGACCGTTCGACGCCGCAAGATCCGCATCGGCATCGGCACGGGCGTGCTCGGCGGGTACACCACCTACTCGACACTGGCGCTGGAGACTGAACGCCTGTTCGCCGCCGGGCTCGGCTGGCTCGCCCTGCTCTACGTGGTGCTCACCATCGCGGGCGGCACGGCGGCCTGCCTCGGCGGGATCGCGATCGCCGCGCGCGCCGACCGCCGCCGGAAGGGCAGGTGACACCGATGCTCGAGCTGCTCGTGGTGGCGGTCGGCGGTGCCGTGGGCGCCGCCGCCCGGTTCATGGTCGACGGCGAGATCCGCGCCCGGCACAACGGTGGGTTCCCGTGGGGGACATTCGTGGTGAACGTGTCGGGCTCGTTCCTCATCGGCGTGTTCTCGACGTTGTTCTTCACTCTCGCGCACCACGGTGTGCCCAGTGATGTCGCTCTCCTGGTGCAGTTCGCCCTCACCACCGGCCTGTGCGGCGGGTTCACTACGTTTTCCACAGCCACTGTGGAATCCGTGCGCCTGGCCCAGTCCGGCCGGATGCGGCTCGCGCTGGCGAACACCCTCGGCACGCTGCTGCTGACGGTGCTGTCGGCAGGCCTCGGCGTCGCGGTAGGCGGGATGTTCGGCTGACCGCTCGCACGAGGCGCAGGAGTGCGAGCAGGCGACGGACCTACCCCTCGCCGGCCTCGAGTTCGCCGAGGAAGAGCGCCGCCAGCGCCTTCCACTCGTTGAGCGGTCGATCGCCGACAAAGCGGGCCGCCTCGTCGGGCGTCCGGTTCGTCAGCGTGATGTCGACGACGAAGCTGCCGTCGCCTTCCCGCCAGACGACTGCCGCGTTCGTCCGTAGATTCGATCCCGCGATCCCTGCCCAGAGCTCGTTGGCGGGCCGCTGCGCCCGCTCGATCAGCGGGTAGTCGCTCGTGTGGTCCCAGTGCGACCATGCGTGATTCAGCGCGGGCTCAAGACCGTCCTTCGACGAGGTGACTCGCTTTTCGCCGATTGCCGCCATGCCGAGGCCCAGTCCTTCGACGACCTCGATCACCTGTTGTTTTTTGCTCGCCATAACCGGACTTTACGCCCATGCCCGGATTTGGCCCCTGGCCGGGCCGCCGCCTGGTGCCCGCTACCGTCCTGACGCACGACAACGCACGCCTGTTCGCGCTCGACGGCGCGTGTCAGTGGGCCGTGGCAGGCTTCACCGCATGAGCCTCATGCTCCTCGACAGCGCCTCGCTGTACTTCCGCGCGTTCTTCGGTGTCCCCGACTCGCTGCGCGCCCCCTCCGGCATGCCGGTGAACGCCGTCCGCGGCCTGCTGGACACGATCGCGTGGCTCGCCACGACGCATGGTCCCGACCGCATGGTCGCGTGCTGGGACGACGACTGGCGCCCCGCCTTCCGCGTCGAGGCCATCCCGAGCTACAAGGCGCACCGCGTCGCGCGGGAGGTGCCCGGCACCACCGGAATCGAGGAGGTGCCCGAGGCACTGCTCGCGCAGGTGCCGATCATCGTGGACCTGCTGGCGGCGCTCGGCATAGCGCGGGTGGGCGTTCCCGGCTACGAGGCGGACGACGTCATCGGGACCCTGACGACCCGCGCCGTCGAGCAGGGAGCCGGGCCGGTGGACATCGTCACGGGCGACCGCGACCTGTTCCAGCTGGTGGACGACGCCGCCGGCGTCCGCGTGCTGTATCCCGCGCGCGGAATCCGGGACCCCGACGTGGTGAACGAGCAGCGGCTGGCCGAGAAGTACGCCGTCGCCTCCGGGCAGGCCTACGCGGACATGGCGACGCTCCGGGGCGACCCGAGCGACGGCCTGCCGGGCGTACCGGGCGTCGGTGAAAAGACCGCGGCGAAGCTGCTCGCCCAGTACGGCACGCTGGCCGGGATCCTCGCGGCCCGGGACGCCGGTGACAAGGGCCTGACCTCGACGCAGCGTCGTCGCCTGCTGGAGGCCGATGCCTATCTGCAGGTCGCACCCGTCGTCGTGCAGGTGGCGCGGGACGCGCCGCTACCCACTTTTGATCCGGCGGTGCCCAAGGCGCCTGCCAACCCGGGCGCGCTGGAGGCGCTGACGGCGCAGTGGGGCCTGAGGTCCAGCGTTGAGCGGGTGCGGGCGGCGTTCGGCTGGGCCTGAGGTCCAGCGTTGAGCGGGTGCGGGCGGCGTTCGGCTGGGCCTGAGGTCCAGCGTTGAGCGGGTGCGGGCGGCGTTCGGCTGGGCCTGAGGTCCAGCGTTGAGCGGGTGCGGGCGGCGTTCGGCTGGGCCTGAGGTCCAGCGTTGAGCGGGTGCGGGCGGCGTTCGGCTGGGCGTGAGCCGTCCTGGCGTGTCCGGCGTGCGGGCCGCACGGGTGGCCCGCACGTCTGAGAGGCCGGCTGACCTGTACGGCTGACCGGTAGGTCAGGAGCTGACGGCCGCGTCGTAGCGGTCCAGGACCACCTGCACCAGGCGGGGGTCGGCCTTGTCGGCCTCGGCCGGGCCGGCGACCGGGTCGGTCACGACGTCGGCGCCCGCCTCCAGCACCCGGTCCAGAAAGTACCCAGGCGCGAGCAGGTAGGACACGACGATCACGCGCGCCGCACCGGGCACACCTGGAGCACCGGGCGCACCGGGCACACCGGCTCGCGCCGCGGCCACCGCGGCGGGGACGCGCGGCTCCGCGCCCGCCCCGTACGACGGCGTCACGGCGCGCCCCAACCGCTGGGCCAGCGCGCTCGTGACCTCCTCGACGGCGGTCGCGGCGGCGGCCACCGAGGACCCGGCCGCGGCGAGCACAACGGCGTCGTCGGACCGGAACGGGCCGTGCGCCGCCTCGGCGGCGGCATACCGGTCGGCCAGGATCTCGACGAGCAGCGGGTGCGGCCCGAGCGGCTCGGCCGCGACCGCGATGCGCCCACCGCCGGCCGCATCGGGGGCGACCGCGTCTGCACCGACAGCGTCAGCACCACCCGCGGCACTACGATCCGCAGCACCACCGCCTGGAGCACTACCGCCTGGAGCACCAGCTGCGTTGACGGCGGCAACGGCCTGCGCGATGTCGTGCCGCACGTGGTACCCCGTCGACAGGAGCAGCGGCACCACGACGGCGGCCGGCCCGCCGTCGGACGACGCCGCACCCGCGCCCACAGCACCCGCGTCCCGTACGGCCCCGGCCAGGACCTCGCCGACCTCCGGCTGCTGCACGTCCACGAACGCCTCGCGCACGTCGAGCTCGGGCCGCGCTGCGCGGACGCCGTCGAGCAACGCGCGCACGGCGGCCTGGCCTGCGGGGTCGTCGGTCCCGTGGGACGTCCCGATCAGAATTGCGGCCATCGCTTCTCCCTGTGTGCGCTGGAATCCTGCTGTCAGGCGCCCGGCTCGGCGCGCGTGCCCTGAGATCTTCTGTTGAGTTCGGTCGGTTGCACCACACCCGTCACTGAGATCGGTCCTTTGCCTTGAGATCGGCCCTTCAATGGACCGATCTCAAGGCAAAGGACCGATCTCGCGCCCGGAGCCCCCGCATGCGACCGACCTCACGGCAAAGGACCGACCTCGCACCCAGAACCCCCGCATCCGACCGACCCCAACCAAGGACCCCAACTCATCCCGTGTTCTGCAGGCCCGCCGAGACCCCGTTGACCGTCAGCAGCAGCAGGTGCTGCAGCCGGCCGGCGTAGTCGCCGTCCACCGCGGAGCCGCCGTCGGACCCGGTCCGCAGCCCACGCAGCGCGCGGACCTGCAGCAACGACAGGGCATCCACGTAGGGCGACCGAAGCTGCACGGCCCGGCCGAGCACCCGCTTGGACGCGAGCGGCCACTCGTTGCCGCTGATCTTCAGCACCCACTCCCGGGTGAGGCGGAGCTCGTCGAGCACCATCGCCGCAAGGTCGTCGCGCGAACCCAGCGCGAGGTACTGCGCGGCGATCCGCTCGTCGGTCTTGGCGAGCGACATCTCGACGTTGTCGAGCATGGTCGCGAACAGCGGCCACTCGGCACGAGCCGCGCGCAGCAGCTCGACGTCACCGGCCGTGGCCAACGCCGTACCCAGGCCGAACCAGCCGGCGAGGTTGATGCGGGCCTGCGACCAGGAGAAGACCCAGGGGATCGCGCGCAGGTCGTCGAGTGAGTTCACCGAGAGGCCGCGCTTGGCGGGCCGCGACCCGATGGGCAGCAGGCCGACCTCCTCCAGGGGCGTGACCTGCGCGAACCACTGCGGGAACCCGTCGGCCTTCACCAGCTCGTGGAACCGTGCGCGGGACGTCGCGTCGAGGGCCTCGGCGAGCGGGGCGAACTTCGCCGCCGCGCTCTCGTTGACCGCCTCGACCGACGGCGCTGAGGCCAGCAGGGTCGCCGCGGCCACCTGCTCGATGTGCCGGGACGCGATGACCGGGTCGCCGTACCGGGCCAGGATGACCTCACCCTGCTCGGTCAGCTTGAACCGGCCGTCCACCGAGTGCGGCGGCTGGGCGAGCACGGCCCGGTTGGCGGGGCCGCCGCCCCGGCCGAGCGCGCCACCACGGCCATGGAACAGGGTCAGCTTCAGGTCGTTGTTCCGCGCCCACTCTGCGATCCGGGACTGGGCGTCGTGCAGGGCGAGCGTCGCCGCAACGGGGCCGACGTCCTTGGACGAGTCCGAGTAGCCGAGCATCACCTCGACGCGCCGGCCGTTCTCGGCCAGCCGCTTCCGCACGGCGGGCAGCGTCAGCATCGCCTCCAGGATCGGCACCGAGTTCTGCAGGTCCGCGAAGGTCTCGAACAGCGGGATCGCGTCGATCACCGGCCCGGCCTCGGGGTCGTCCGCGAACGCGTAGGAGGCCAGCTCGTAGACGGCGGCGAGGTGCTCCGGCGCCTGCGTGAACGACACGATGTAGCGGCGCGCCGCCCGCTCGCCGAACCGGCGCTGGATGGCGCCGAGGGCACGGTAGGTGTCGAGCACCTCGCGGGTGCGGTCGCTCAGCGCGCCGTCGACCCCCAGCTCGCGGATCTCGTCGAGGGCCGCGGCGTGCACCTGCGAGTGCTGCCGCACCTCGAGCTCCGCCAGGTGGAACCCGAAGGTCTGCACCTGCCAGACCAGCCGCTGCAGGTCGCCGTACGCGGCGCGCGCCGCGCCGGTCGCCACCAGCGAGTCCTGCACAACGAGCAGGTCCGCCTCGAGCAGCTCCGCGTTCGCGTACGCGAGGTCGGCGTCGCGCGACCGGGTGGCCGCGATCCGCTCCGCGATCGCGAGCATGACCGCGCGGTGCGGCTCGTTCGGCGACGCCTCCTCGGCGCGCCGGGCCACGTCCTCGGACAGCTGCCGGATCCGCCGCCACAGCGCGTTCAGGTCCGACGACGGCGTCGTGCCCTCCGCGTCCAAGGTCAGCTTGCGCCCGGTCTCGACCGCGAGCCGCTCCAGCGCCGCAAGGGCGTGCTCCGCGGCCAGCGCCGCGGCCTGGCGCGTGACCTCCGCGGTGACGTTCGGGTTGCCGTCACGGTCGCCGCCGATCCAGGTCCCGAGCTTCACGAACGGCTTCGCGACGGGGGAGACGCGGCCGGCGTCGTCGGCCAGGAGCCAGTCGTCGAGGCGCCGGTACACGTCGCCGAAGACGTCCACGAGGACGGCGTCGAACACGCCCATCACGGTCTTCACCTCGTCGAGCACGGACGGCTTGCTGGTCCGCACGGGCGCGGTGCGCCACATCGTGTCGATCTCGGCGAGGATGCGCCGTTCGTTCTCGGCGAGGGTCACGCCGCCGAGGCGGCGCGTGTCCCGCTCGGCCAGGAGGTCCGAGACGCGGCGAATGGTCCCGCTGATGGCCCGACGGCGGGCCTCGGTCGGGTGCGCGGTGAGGACCGGCCGGAACTCCAGCTCGCCGAGCCGGCGCAGCGCCTCGTCCCGCCCCACCTCCTCGGTGAGCTGCGCGAACGCGGCCGGGATCGTGTCCTCCAGGACGGCCGGACCGGTAGTCGTCTCGGCCTCCCGGGCGCGCAGCACGCGCACGCGGTGGAACTCCTCCGCGAGGTTCGCGAGATGGAAGTAGCAGGTGAATGCACGGGCGACCTGCTCGGCACGCTCCACCGAGAAGGACGCCACGACGTCCGCGGCCTCGTCCAGCGCGTGCGGCGACGGGTCGCCGTAGGCGCGGATGGTCAGCTCGCGGAGACGTTCGACGTCGTCCAGCAGGTCCTGGCCCCCGTCCTCGCGGAGGATCCTGCCGAGAAGTCCGCCGAGCAGGCGCACGTCCTCGCGCAGCGGGTCGGGTACCTCGTGCCGGGCGTTGCCGCGAACGGTCTGAGTTGATTCACTCACGGGCTAGAGCCTAGGACCAGATTGCCATTGCCCGTTCATCGTGTCCGGTTGTTGGTCTGGTCATGACCTGGCTGACTCTGGTTGGCTGTCTTCCTGTGACCGGCTATGACGCAGAGTTCCTCGGTTTCACCGTCCCGCTCCCCGTCTCGCCGGTCGAGGTACGTGTCCTGGACTACACCCACTTCTCCGTGCTGCTCGACCCGAGCCGCCGCCTCGCCGCGGCCACTGCCTGCGTCGTCGACGGCGCCGCGCTCCTGGCGCTGCGCCGGTCCGGCCGGTGGCGGCTGGAGCGCCGCGTCCCGACCGGCGAGCAGTCGGGCAGCGAGCTGTACTCGGGCAACCCGCTCGACCGCGGCCACCTCGTGCGTCGCCTCGACCCGGTCTGGGGCGACGCCGAGACCGCGGCCCGGGCCAACCACGACACGTTCACCTACACGAACGCCGCGCCGCAGGTGAACAGGTTCAACCAGTCCAAGGAGCTGTGGAACGGGCTCGAGGACCACGTGCTCGAGTACGCGGCCGCCTACGACCATCGGCTCGTGGTGCACACCGGACCAGTCTTCGCGGCCGACGACCCGCTCTACCGCGGCGTCCGCATCCCCCGCCTGTTCTGGAAGGTCGTCGCGTGGGTGGGGCCGGGCGCGGCGTCCGACGGCGGCGTGGCCCGCGCGTCCGACGATCGCGTGGCCGACGGCGGCGCGTCCGTCAACGGACCCGGCGTGCTGCAGGCGACGGCGTTCGTGCTGGACCAGACCCCGCAGCTCGAGGACGCACGCCTCCAGGAGATCACCGCCCAGGCCCTGGCCCGGGACGACATCCCGCCGCTGGGCCCGTTCCGGACCTACCAGGTCCCGGTGCCCGACGTCGCGGCGCTGACCCGCCTGGATCTCGGCCCGCTGCCCGGGGCGGACGTGCTCGCGGTGCCGCCCCCGACGCCGTCGGGCAGCCGGCCCACGGACATCACCATCCACCGGCTCCCCCGGGCGCGGGCCTGGTCGGAGATCAGGACGAGCGACCAGATCGCGCTCCCCCTTTTACCGGGCTAGCCCCCTTGTTGTGGGCGTGATCTTGCCGCCAGTCTTGGGCGCAGCGATCACGCACACAACAAGGGAGACCAGTCGCTAGGCGGCACGGCCGTAGGTCTCGAGGAGCCGGAGCCAGATCTCGCTCACCGTCGGGTACGCGGGGACCGCGTGCCACAGCCGGTCGATCGGCACCTCCGCGGTGATCGCGATCGTCGCGGCGTGCAGCAGCTCCGCGACGTCGGGGCCCACCACGGTGAAGCCGACGAGCACCTTCCTGTCCTCGTCGACGATCATGCAGGCCCGGCCCGCGTACCCGTCGGCGTGCAGGGAGGCGCCTGCGACGGATCCGACGTCGTACTCGACGGCGCGGATGCGGAGCCCTGCCGCCTCTGCGGAGGCGGCGGTGTGGCCGACGGCGGCGATCTCCGGGTCGGTGAAGATCACCTGCGGCACGGCGCGCTCGTCAGCGGTGGCCGAGTGCCTGCCCCATGGGGCGAGATCCACGGGGGCGCCGGTGGCGCGGGCGACGATGGTGTCGCCCACCGCCCGGGCCTGGTACTTGCCCTGGTGCGTCAGGAGCGCCCGGTGGTTGACGTCGCCCGCGGCGTAGAGCCAGCCGTCGTCGACCGGGGTGCCGTCGCTGTTGACGACCTGCAGGAGCTGGTCGACCCGCAGGGAGTCGTCCACGTGCAGCCAGGCGCCGGGGGTGAGCCCGACGTGTTCGAGGCCGAGATCGCCGGTGTTCGGCTTGCGGCCGGTCGCGACCAGGACCTCGTCGGCGTCGAGCGTCGTGCCGTCGGCGAGGGCGACGTGCACCGTACCGGTCTCGTCGCGACGGACGCTCTCGGGCTCGGTGAGCAGGTGCAGCGCCACGCCCTGCGCCTTCAGCGTCTCGGCCACCAGGTCGCTCGCGAAGGACTCCACGGTGGGCAGCAGCCCGTCGCGGGCGATCATCGTGACCTGCGCCCCGAGGGCCGAGAACGCGGTGGCCATCTCGGTGCCCACCACGCCACCGCCGATGATCGCCAGCCGTCCGGGGACGGCCTTGGCGGCCGCTGCCTCGCGGCTGGTCCACGGTGCGGCGTCGGCCAGCCCGGGGATCGGCGGGAGGACGGCGCTGCTGCCGGTGGCGATGACCACCGCGTGTCGCGCTTCGAGCACGGTCACATCGCCGTCGGCGCCCGTCACCTCGACGGTCCGGGCCGCGCTGATCCGGCCGACGCCGCGGACCAGGGAGATGCCGGCGCCCTGCAGCCAGGCGACCTGACCGCCGTCGTCCCAGTTCGAGGCGAAGGCATCGCGACGGTGCAGGACGGCGGCCGCGTCCAGCTCTCCGGTCACGGCGGCGCGCGCTCCGGGAAGGCTCCGGACGGCGCGCAGCGCGGCGGCGTCGCGCAGGAGGGCCTTGGTGGGCATGCAGGCCCAGTAGGAGCACTCGCCGCCGACGAGCTCGCTCTCCACGATCGCCACGGTGAGGCCGCCCTGCACGATCCGGTCGGCGACGTTCTCGCCGACCGGGCCCGCGCCGATGACCACTACGTCGAAAGTGTTCTCGGTCATCAGCTGTCCTTCTTCGCGACACGGTTCAGGCGCAGCGCGGAGACGAGGAAGAAGATGCCACCCAGGACCGCATACCCGGCGACCGAGGTCAGCACGCCCTTGGGCGTGCCGGCGGTGAGGTAGAAGTTCGACCCCGCGAGCACGGAGATGCCGCCGCTGAGGATCATGGCCCACTGCCCACCGAGCTTGTAGCGGCGGACGGCGACGATGAGCTGGACGAGCCCGGCGGTGACCGCCCAGACACCCCACACGCGCAGCACCGCAGGGATACCCGAGGTGACGGCGATTCCCAGCCCGATGGCGGTGAGCAGGCTCAAGGCCATGTTGAAGTACAGGCCGACCGTGGGTCGGGCCGTCTTGGCGGACCGGAAGTCGACGACGGCGGCGGCGACGTCGAACAGCGGGTACAGCACGAGCAGCGCGATGGTGACCGGGCCGAGCTCCTTCCCGACGGCGAACATCCCGGCCGCCCAGACGATGGCAAAGCCGAATCGGACGAAGTACAGGTTCTTCAGCGAAGTAGCGGTGGCTACTGCAGTCGATTCCGCAGTGGTGGACATCGGAGTTCCCTTTCGGTCGAGGCCGAGGCTCGGGGGCGCCCTTCCCTCGGCGATACATCTAGGTAGAATGACTAGTAACTCTACCGATGGCGACAGTACACATCGACGCCCGTCGGGCGCAAGGGGAGTGCTGAGAGGAGCCACGTATGATCGCGACCGTGCAAGGGTCCATGCGAGAACGCCTGATCGAGGCGGCGAACGAGCTGTTCTACGCGCAGGGGCTGCGTGCCGTGAGCGTCGACAAGGTCATCGATCGCGCGGGCACCACGAAGGTGACGTTCTACCGGCACTTTCAGAGCAAGGACGACCTGATCGTCGCGTACCTCGAGTCTCGCGCGAAGGGCGAACGTGACGGCGTCGACGCGGCCATCGCCCACGGCGACGGCGATGTCGACGCCACGCTGCGCCTGATGGCCGAGCACACCGGCATGGCAGCCTGCGAACCTGGCTTCCGCGGGTGCCCGTTCATCAACGCCGCCGCCGAGTACCCCGACCGCGACAGCTCCGTCCGCAAGGTCGTCGACGCACACCGCGGCTGGTGGGCGAGTGCGTTCGAACGGCTCGTCGCGCCGCTCGGGCTGGCCGATCCCGCTGCGATCGCCGAGGACCTGATGCTGCTCCGCGACGGGGTGATGGTCGCCGGCTACCTCGGCGACCCCTCAAAGGTCGGGGCTTCGTTCCTCCGCAGCTGCCAGGCCGTCATCGGCAGCGCGGTCCGGACGCCGCTGCCGAGCTAGCCCGCTCGTTGTGGGCGTGTCAGAGGTCGTCCTGCCGTTCGACCATGGCTACCAAAAAAGTAAACCCGCCGACAGAGTCGGCGGGCGGTATGGCTCCATGTTGACATACGCAATACGCCTTACACAACCTGGGTTGTGTAGTGGCAGTCACCACGAGCCGGGCTTGTTGATTTTGCCGATCGTCGGAGCGAGTTGCGAAGCGTGCAGGTCTACCGGCCTGATCTGATACCACCAATGCGAGCCGACACCGACAGTGGGCGCATCATTGAGGCGACCTGCCGGGTAACCCTTGGTCGGGTTGACGAGCCCTACCGGCACCAGCCCGCGTGCGTGGCGGACAGGGAACTCAAGATCCGAGTCGTTGCTGATCACAACTGCCGCATCCACCATCCCACTCAGAACGTCGATCAGCAGGTGCGACGCGACGTTTACGTCCGACCCCTTCTCCTCGCGGCGGGCGACGGACGCCATGAACGTTGCACCCGGAGAATCACTATTACCGCCGTCACGAACCATGAGCGGCCACTGGGGATGGACAAGTTCAGGCCGGCCACGCCTGCCTACAATCGCCAATGGAGCGGTCGCGACCCTAGAGACGTACGTGCCCATGGCGAGTTCGTCGATGGACTTTGTGGCGGCGAGGGCACGCAGATAGACGTCCTGCTCCTGTTGTCCGATCCAATTATCGGCGCCGTTCACCCGGGCTGTGCAGTAGACGACCCTGATGACACTGGCATCGACCCAGCCAGCCTGCTCAGCAACGAGCCGCGAGGCGAGCGCTCGGAGATCGAGCCATCGCCAGCCGGCCGTTCCCCGCCCGCAGAGGCCGCGAGCTCCGTAGTAGAGGTTGAAGCCGTCGATGTAGACGCCTACCCGCACGGTCTTCCTTCCTGGCTGGATCCGGCAAGAGGCCGCCCAACTTGGAACGGGCGGCGTTGTCAGCAGATTGGTTCGCCGCCGATGTGTGGCTGGCAAGTCCGAGGCGCCCGGCACGCTTGGGCAGTCCGTCGGGTCAGCAATCTACGGGTCGGCGGCGGATCCGGCGAGCCGTGGGCCGAAACCTCGCTGGCCAGACAACTGTCAGACTTCGTCCTGCCAATGGTGTTCCGGGGCGTAGCCCAGGACACGGCGGGCCTTGTCGATGCTCAGGAGCGTCTCCCGGCCCTGGAGCGGGCGCTTGAGCGGCACGTCCGGGAACACCTCGGCCGCGAGGTCGGCCGACTCCCGCACCATCACCGTGTCGTCGTTGGCGATGACGAACGCCTCGAACCCCGTGAAGTCGGCCTCCAGCGCACGGCGCACCGCCTGCGCGCCGTCGCGCCCGTCGATGTAGCCCCACAGGTTCCAGCGCCTGGCCTGGGAATCCTCCTGCCAGGACGGGAAGCGGGCGTAGTCCTCGGGACGCATCACGTTCGAGAACCGCAGCGCCGCGACCTTCAGCGCCGGGTCCCAGCGCGTGAAGTGCTTCGCCATCTCCTCCTCGAGCGACTTGCCGAGCGAGTAGGTGGACTGCGGCACCACGTCGTACTCCTCGTCCACCGGGATGTACGGCGGTGGCACGTCGAACGGCAGGCCGAGCACCGTCTCGGACGACGCCGTCACCACGTTCCGGATGCCTACGACCTGGGCGGCCCGCAGCACGTTGTACGTGCTGGGCACGTTGTTGCGGAAGGTCGCGGCGTTGGTCGCCATGCCGGGCGCGGGGATCGCTGACAGGTGCACGACGGCGTCGGCCGCCTGTCCCTCGTCGACGCCGGAAAGCAGCTCGATCACCTGGCCGAGGTCCGTCAGGTCCGCGACCGTGAACCTGCCCGGACTGTCCTGCGGAGGCGCCACGCGGTCGGTCGAGACCACGTCATACCCCGAGTCCGCCAGGTGCTCCACCACGAACCGGCCGAGCTTCCCGCTCGCACCCGTGACCACTACCCGCTGCGTCGTTGCCATACGTCCGATCTTGCCAGGCAGTCACGACAGGTAAGAACTCACCTGGTCCTGCGTGCTCGCTCGCGATGTAGTGGCGCGGCTCCTCGAGGACGGCCTGCCCGATGAGAGCCCGGCACGGACCTGTTGAACGGCCCGAGTGACGGCGGTTTCGGAGTTCAGCCCCTGGCAGTTCCGGAGTTCAAGTGCGGCAGTTCCGGAGTTCAGCTCCTGGCAGTTCCGGAACAGCCGCAGCCGAACGTCAGCCCAGGCGCTCCCGAAGCCAGGCGATGTCCGGCGCCATGTCGCCCTTGGTCTCGCAGATGACGGGGGCGCCCGCGGCCGCGATAACGCCCACCAGCAGCTCCTCCGGGATGAGCCCCTTGCCGAAGTTGATGTGCCGGTCAGCGCCCGACCCGGCGACGTCGCGCGAGTCGTTGGCGTGCACCAGGTCGATGCGGCCGGTGATCGCGCGGACCTGGTCCGCGGCCGTCGCGAGGTCGAGGCCGCCGGCCCAGGCGTGGCACGTGTCGAGGGTGAACCCGACGTTGTCCCCGCCGTTCGCCGTGGTCAGGGCCGCCCACAGCTGCTCGATCCGCTCCAGGCGGCGCGCCATCGAGTAGTCCCCGCCCGCCGTGTTCTCGATGAGCACGGGAACATCGGTCTCCAGGGCGTCGATGGCCTTGCGCCAGTTGTCGAAGCCCTTGGCCGGCTCGTCGTTCGCGGTGACGTGCCCGCCGTGCACGACGACGCCCTTGGCGCCGACCGCGCTCGCTCCGTCCATGATCTGCTGCAGCAGCTTGCGGCTCGGGATACGGATGCGGTTGTTGGTCGACGCCACGTTGATCACGTACGGCGCGTGCACGTAGAGGTCCAGGCCGGCCGCCGCGACGTCGGCCCGGAGCACCTCCGCGCCGCCCTCGTACGGAAGGTCCGGGACCTTCCAGGCCTGCGGGTCGCTGAGGAACACCTGCACCGCGTCCGCGCCGAGCGTCTTTGCCGCGCCGATCGCGTCGGTCAGGTCTACGTGTGCGCCGATCTTCACCATGGAGCCCACCATATGACCGCTCACCGACACGCGACGGCGGTCGACGAGATCAGCCCAGCCGCCGGACGCCGAATCGCGTGACCTCCAGCAGGTTCCCGTCCACCGCGACCAGCAGCATCGTGTCCACCCACGGGGTGAGGACGCCGGACGCGGTCCCGTCCCAGACCACCTCGCCCGACGCCACGTCGAGCGACACCAGCCCGGAGCCGCCGGACCCGCTCCGCAGCAGCAGGAGCAGCGACTGCCCGTCAGTGAAGGCCTGGGTCACGTACGTGTTGTCGTACGACCAGTCGTACAGGCCTTCGGGGTCCCACGCCCACCGCCCGTCCCCCGTGGCGAGGTCCAGCCCGCGGATGCCTCCTGTCCAGGTCGTGGTCACGACTGTCCCGTCCACCTGAGCGATGAACATGGGCCAGCCCACCTCGACCGCGACACCCCAGCGCTGCGTTCCGTCCGCCTCGTAGGAGCGCAGGTACGGCCCGGACCGGTCGATCGCGAGGAGCGTCGCCGCGTAGGGCTCGTCCGTCGTCTCCGGACGGTCCAGGTACCCGGAGACCTCGCTGACGACGCCACCGTCGGGGGAGAAGAGCGCGCTCCGCATCGCACCGTCGAACACCTCGGCCCCCGCCTGCGCGGCGTACCCGCCCGTATCGAGGCTGACCACCCAGCCCGACCCGGGCACCCCGTCCAGCACCGCCCCGTCCGGGGTGACGCCGGCCCGGATGCCGCACCCCCACACGTCGACGAGGCCGCCCTCGATCCGCGCGCCGAACGCCTCGGTGTCGAGCCGTTCGCCGGCCCGCACGATGTCGTTCGACCTGTCCCATGGCATGCGGGGCCCGGCCTTGCAGCCCTCGGCCGCCATCGCCCGGAACGGGACCGTCGCGCGCCAGCGCTCCTCGCCCGAGACGGCGTTCTCGGCGCGGAGCAGCAGGTCACGGCCGGCCTCGACGGTCCCGCTGCACTCCCCCATATCGGGGCACTCGGCACTGCCCAGGTCCACCGCCGACTCGGGACCGATCCGTTTGGCGCGGAGCACGGTCCCCTCCGGACCGGGACGGGGGTATCCGTACCGCCGCACGTCCCGAGCGTCGAACGCCCGAGGGACGGATGCCTCGCCGTCGGGCCCCACGGTGAGGACCTCCCGGCCGGCACCAGCGCCCTGCAGGCACACCAGAACCGTCGTCGCGATCTCCGACCACCCCCGATAACCGGTTGGCCCGCAGTCCGGGTCCTCGCCGAGCGGAACGGTCCACGCCTCCTCGCCGGTGGCCGCGCGCAGGGCCACCAGCTCGCCGTCGGACTCGAAGGCCAGCACGTCGCCGAGGGCGGCGACCAGGTGCCCGTCCCCGGCCAGGAAAGCCTCCCGGGGACCGACCTCGCCCGCCCATGCCCACACCTCGTCGAGCGGCGAGGACACGTCCACGACGCCGCCGCTCATCCCGCGGATCCGCTCGATCCGCGCGGCATCGCCCACGCTGTCGACGACGAGCCCCGTCCCAAGCGCGATCGCCAGCACCGCCGCGCCCACGAGTGTCCGCCGTCCCCCGACCGAGCCGCCCGACGCCGGAGGCATGCTCGCCGTCGACCCCGCCTCGTCCGGGGCGCCGTCACCATCGGTATCCGGCGGGTCGGGTGGCGCATCGACACCCCCCTCGTCGTCGGCCAGGTCGAAGACGAAAGCATCATCCTCGTCCGGATGACGTGCCATGCAGCCGAGCGTATGCCCGGCCGGTCAACGTTTCACGCAAGAACCCAGGCGAAAACACGGCGACGGCGGCACACGGCGCATCCGTCAGCGAGCCCCCGGACGCCCAGCCCCCGTCACCCCAGCCCCCGGACGCCGGACGGCGTGACCTCCAGCAGGTTGCCGTCCACGGCGACGAGCGCGGTGTCGAATCCCTGGGCCGTGCCACCGGTGACCGCCTCGTCACCATGCTGCTCCCAGACCACCTCGCCGGAGGCCACGTCGAGCGCCACCAGCCCTGCGCCACCGGCCCCGTCCTCGGTGAGCAGCAGCGCGGACTGGCCATCGGTGAAAGCCCGGGACACGAACAGGTCTTCCAGGTACCCGCCGCCGACGTCGTCCGAGCCGTCCCACACCCACCGCTCGGCGCCCGTGGCGGCATCCAGCCCGCGCACGGTCCCGACCTCGGTCATGACCATCGCCGTCCCGCCCACCAGCGCGAGGAACAGCTGGGCGTCCGCCCGCGTCGTGATTACCCAGCGTGGCGTCCCGTCCGACTCGTAGGCCCGCAGGCGCCGCCCGGACGAATCCGTCGCAAGGAGCGTCCCTGGACCCGACCCGTCCGTCACTCCCGGTTCGAGCGCGTGTCCGGTGATCTCGCCGACGACCTCGCCGTCGGCGGCGTACAGGACGGTCCGCACGGTGTCATCGAACGTGAACCCGGTGTACCCGCCCGCGACGAGGCTGTTCACGCCGCCCGTCCCGGGCTCGATGGTCATGCCGAGCGGCACCCCGTCCGGGGTGACGGCCGCCTCGATGCCGCAGCCGTACAGCTGCACGAGGGTGCCCTGGATCCGGGCGCCGAACGCGCCGGGGTCGAGCATCTGCTCGAGGTCCACCATGTTGCCGGACCCGTCCCAGGACGTGCCGAGCCAGTTGTTGCACTGGTCGGCCCGCGTAGCCCGGAACGGGACGGTCACGCTCCAGCGCTCCTCGCCCGTGACGGCGTCCTCGGCGCGGAGCACGAGGTCCCGGCCCGCCTCGACCGTCCCCGTGCACTCGCCCGTGTCGGTGCACACGGCGTCACCCGAGCTCACGGCCGGCCCGGACGCCTCGCGCTTCGCGCGCAGCACGGTCCCGTCCGGCCCGGGCCGGGGCTCGCCGTACCGCTTCGTGTCCGCGGCGCCGAGCAGCCGCGGGGCCGAGGCCACGCCGTCGGGCCCGACCACCGTGACCTCGCGGTTCGCGCCGGAACCCGCGAGGCAGACCAGAGCGGGCGTCGTGGTCTCCTCCCAGCCCGCGGCACCGAGCGGTCCGCAGTCCGGGGCTTCTCCCAGGGGGACGGTCCACACCTCCTCGCCGGTAGCCGGGCGCAGGGCGACCAGCTCGCCGTCGGACTCGAAGACGAGCACGTCGCCGAGCACGGCCACCTCGTTCCCCCGCCCCTCCTCGATCGCCCGGCGGGAACCGACGAGGCCCTCCCACTTCCACGTCTCCCTCAGCGGGGAGGAGACGTCGGCGACGCCCCCGTGGACGTCGCGCATCCGTTCGATCCGCGCGTTGTCCTGCGCGCCCTCCGCCGCCAGGCCCGTGCCGAGGACGATCGCAAGGACCGCCGCGACCGGCGCGACGGCTCGCACGTTCCTGCTCGGTCCGCCCGACGGCGGCGGCTCATCTGTCCCGGGATCGTCATCGCCCGGATCGTCATCGTCCGGATCGTCCGCGCCGGCTGGCCGGGACCGGGCACGTGGAGCCTCGGGATCGGCCGCCTCGTCGTCGACCAGGTCGAAGACGAATGCACCGCCCTCGCCCGGATCACGTGCCATGCGGTCGAGAGTATGTCGGGGAGGTCACCCGGGGCGCGGCAGGCGGCTCACCCGAGCCGGCGGACGCCGACCGAGCTGACCTCCAGCAGGTTGCCGTCCACCGCGATCAGGTCGCCCGTGACTCCCCGCTCGAGGACGTCGCCGCCCCGCGGGTCGAACACGCCTGCCGCCCCGCCTCCGGCCTGCTCCCAGACCATCTCGCCCGTGGCCGCGTCGAGCGCCACCATGCCCCGGGTCCCGGTGCCGTCCGTCTCGGTCAGCAGCAGCACGAGCTCGCCGTCGGTGAACGTCTGGACCACGTAGGCGGTCCCGAAGTAGCCGCCGTCCGAGTCTCCCGGCGCGGTGGAACCGTCCCAGAGCCACTCGCCCTCTCCCGTGGCCAGGTCCAGCCCGCGCACGGTCCCGGCCCCTGTCGTGATCACCACCGTCTCGCCCACCTGGGCGAGGAACTCCTGGCCGCTCGACTGGAGCGCAATGTCCCAGCGCGCGGTCCCGTCGGTCTCGTAGGCCGACAGCCGTCGCCCGAGGTCGTCGATCGCGAGAAGTACCGCCGCACCGGACTCGTCGGTGGACTTCTGAACGATCACGTACCCGCTGACCTCGGCGACGACGTCGCCGTCCGCGTCGTACAGGGTGGTGCGTGGCACGTCGCTCCAGGACGTCCCCAGGTACCCACCAGTACCGAGCGCGTCCATGTAGCTGGTGCCCGGTTCGAGCTCGGCGCCGAGGAGCACGCCGTCCGGGGTGACGGCCGCCTGGACCCCGCAGCCCTCCACGTTCACCAGGTCGGACCAGACGCGGGCGCCGAAGGCATCCGGGTCCAGCTGCCCGCTCAGGTCGACGCGGTTCTCCGAGCCGCCCCACTCCCCGCCGAACCTCCTGGTGCACTGGACCGCCTCGGTGACCCGGAACGGGACGGTCACGGTCCAGCGCTCCTCGCCCGTGACGGCGTCCTCCGCGCGAAGCACGAGGTCCCGCCCGGTCCGGACGTACCCGGAGCACTCTCCCACCAGGTCGCACGTCACGTCGCGATCCACCTCCGACGCCGGTCCTGCTCGCCTCCCGCGCAGCACCGTCCCGTCCGGCCCGGTATGGGGCAGCCCGTGCTCCGCCGCGTCCGCGGCGCCGAGCACCCGCGGGGCCGACGTCGCGCCGCCGGGCCCGACCACCATCGCCTCGCGCTCCGCGACGCGCCCCTGCAGGCACACCAGTGATGGCGTCCTCGGGTCGTCCCACGCCGGTGAGGCCATCGGGCCGCACTCCGGGTCCTCGCCGAGCGAGACGGTCCAGGTCTCGTCTCCGGTGGCCGGGTCCAGCGCGACGAGCCGACCCTCGGACTCGAACACCAGCTCGTCGCCGAGCACCGCGACGTCGGTGGTGCCCTCGCCGAGGTCGACCGCCCCGGTCCAGGCCCACATCACGTCGAGCGGCGAGGACAGGTCCGTCACGCCCCCGGAGACGTCCCGCATCCGCTCCATCCGGGCGGCGTCGCGCACGCCGTCGACCGCGATCCCTGTCCCCAGCGCGATCGCGAGGACCGTCACGACCGGCACCGCGCGGCGCCACCTCGGTCCCAGGCCGCCCGGTGGCGGCTCGCCCTCCTGAGAATCGTCGCCGTCCGCTCCGGCCGGGCTCGTCGGCGCGTCGGCATCGGCCGCCTCGTCGTCGACCAGGTCGAAGACGAACGCGGCACCCTCGTCCGGGTCGCGCCCCATGCGGCTGAGCGTAACTCCGGGCGGGACCCCCTGATCAGTCCCCGTCTGCCGGGCCCGCCCCGGCGCCGCGCCTTCGGCTCGGTCCTCGCACGGCGTCAGCCCCGGCCGACTACGCCGTCCAGGGTGATCTCGACGATGTGCCCGTCGACCGCGACTGCCGTATTGGTCAGCGGCGCGTCCCAGAGCTGCTCGCCGGTGTCGAGATCGAGGGCGACGAGCAGCCCCTCGCCGGAGCTCTCCTGCGGCAGATGCTCCAGGGCCACCGTCTCGCCGTCGGTCAGGGTCCGGTAGCGAGCCAGCCCGAGCACGTGCTCGCCGGACCAGGTCCAGAGCTCCGCGCCGGTGACACGGTCCAGGCCCGCCACCTTGTTCCCGCGGTCGACGACCACCACGTCCCGCGCGACGAGCAGCACGCCCCCGCTGTACTTGTCCGTCCAGGCCACCGACCCGTCCTCGCGCACGGCGTCGAACCCGAAACCGCTCCCGTCGGCGACGAACCACAGGTCGTCGGGCGCGTCGGGGGACACCGCACCGGTCTGCACCCAGCCGGACAGGGTGCGCAGGGTCTTCCCTGCCTCGTCGACGACGACGGTGTCCGTCCCGGCCCCCACGCCGAAGGCGCCCTTGCCGAGCTCGGTCACCCATGCTTGGCCGGACCCGTCGCCACCCGCGAGATCGAGCCGCACGCCCAGCGCCGACAGCGTCCCCCGGATACCGCAGCCGTCCACGTCGACCATCCTGGCCCCGGCATGGACCGTTACCTGATCGGGGTCGACGCCCGTCACCTCGCCCATGCCGTCGTACTGCTGGCAGTTGGACGCATCCACCGGCGCGAACGCGATGGTGCGCGTCCAGCGTTCGGTGCCCGTCTCGGCGTCCTCGGCGGTGACCAGGACGTCGCGCCCCTCGGTCAGGACCGCCGGCGTGCACGCGCCCATGCTGTTGCACTCAACCTGCTCCGCTGCGTCCCCGGCGTCCCCGATCCGCGCCACCCGCACGACCATGCCGTCCGGCGCGGGGAAGACCTGCTCTCCTTCGGCCAGGTCCGCGGCCCGGGACCGGGTGCTCCCGTCCGGTGCGATCGTGAGCACCTCCCGCTCGTTCTCCGGGCCGTGCACGCACACCAGCGTGTCTGTCGAGATCGACGCGTCGTAGCCGACCGGGCCGCACACGGGGCGCTCGCCCACGGCGACCCGCCAGGCCACCTCGCCCGAGCCCGGGTCGACGGCCACAACATCCTCGAACCCGACCGGCGCCGGTTCGGCCGCCCCGTCCGAAGCATCGACCGTGAAGCTCTGTGCTCTGCCCGGGGGCACCACCAGCCGCCCGTCCATGATCACGAGCTGCTGGCTCATGAACCAGCTCTGGTCCACCGTGGCGGGGACGTCGAACGGCACCGTCCAGACTTCCTCCGGCGGATAGGCGAGCGACGCCACCCCCACCGACGAGGTGCGCATCAGGTCCGCACGCCGCTGGTCACGGACGAGATCGACCGCGGCCACCGTCACCACCACGACGGTGACCGCGGCGGCAGCGACCAGCCAGGTGCGCCGCGACAGCCGGGGCAAGCGGGGCAGCCGGGACGGCCGCCGGTCGGGGGAGTCCGGCGAGGCGACGTCGGCGGCGTCCGGGCCTTCGCCCGGGCCAGCATCCGGCCCGTTGTCCTCGACCAGGTCGAAGACAACGGGTTCCCGCTCGTCGTGCCGTGACATGACGAGAGCCTATCCGGGTGACCTGCGGGTTCGGCCGAGCCCGCAGGCCGGCGGAACGGCAGGCTCAGCCGAGCCCGACGACGCCCTGCTGCGTGATCTGCGCGAGGTACCCGTCGACGCTCACCAGCTGCGTGTACGGGGTGTCCTGCTTGATGTCCCAGCGCATCGAGCCGTCGCGGACATCGATGGCGAGCAGCCGCAGGCCGGAGCTCTCTCCGTCCGGGTCCGCCGTCACCGGGAGCAGCAGGGTGTCACCGTCCGTGAAGGCCCCGAAGATCAGCGATTCAGCGGCCCAGGCCATGTCGGCGAGCGAGAAGACCTCGGGATCCAGGGTCCAGCGGTCCGCGCCCGTACCGAGGTCGATCGCACGCACCGCGCCCTCCTCGTCCACGACGACGGCGGTACCGGACACCCGGACCAGCACCACCGTCGCCCCGAGGCGGGGGTCCGTCCAGAGCTGCGCACCCGCGTCGTCCTTGTCGGTGGACACGGCGTCGGTGCCCGTCCCGGCGCGAGTCAGCAGCAGCCCCGGGTCCCGGCCGTCGGTGGCCCACGGGACGAGGACCTGGCCGTCGAGCGTGACGGTGCCGCCCTCCGGCAGGTGCGCGACGTCGTTGGGCACACCGGCGTCGCTGGGCGTCGCGCCGGGCCCGACCCAGCCGCCGTCGGGCAGAGACGCGAACGATGCGGTGTCCACGCCGTCGGCCGGGGGGTCCGCCGGATCCTTCGGGTCGTCGAGGCGTGTGCCGTCGAGCAGGAACGCCGCCGAGACGCCGCAGCCCTGCACCTCCACGATGTCGCCGGTCAGCTCCCAGCCCAGCGAGCCGGCGACGTCGAGCGCCGGTTCGGGCTCGTTGTCGGGCGCCGGGTCGTCGTCGCTGTAGGTGACGCAGTTCTCGGCCCGCGGGTCGCTGAACGCGACGGTCTCGCTCCAACGCTCCGCGCCGGTGGCGGCGTCCTCCTGACGAACCACCAGGTCCGGCCCCACGAACCCCTTCGGGAGGTGCGGGGCGCCCACCTTGTCGACCACCACTGGCCGCTGCTCCTGCTCGCCGCCCGTGAGCTCGAAGGAGAGCAGACCACCGCCGGCCGCCGGAGCGACCAGGGCGTCCGGGTCGAGCTCGCGGGTCGTGGCCGCCCCGTCCGGATCGATGGCCGTGACCTCCTGCTTGTCGTCGCCGGAGGAGCTGACGCAGACCAGGGGATCGACCGGGTCCAGGGCGCCCGGCCCGCCGATGCCGAGGTGCGTCGTCGGGCCGCAGTTCAGGTTCTCGCCGACATCGACGGTCCAGAGCACCTCGCCCGAAGCCGGGTCCACACCGCGGACCTTCTCGTCCCCGGCGATCGCGAGCACGCCCGGCATCTCGACCAGGGTCGCCATGATCGGGTCGTCGAGATCGATCGACCACTGCTCGCTGGGCTTCTCCGCCAGGCTCCGCACGCCCCCCGGGGCGGCGATGAGCGCCCGCTCGCGCAGCTGGGCGTTCACCAGCACCCCGGCCACGACCGCCAGCACGACCACGGCGGCCGTCCCGCCGACCAGCAGCACCCTGCCGCGGCGGGTGGTGGGCAGCCGCCGTCGGACGGCCGCCCCACCACGCCGCGCCGTCCGCCCGACGGCGGTCCGGGCACCCGCGAGCGCCACCGCCGCCCGGCCGGGCCCGCGCGGCGCGGGCTCCTCGGCCAAGTCGTTCTCGGTGCCGGCCCCGTCGGCGGCGGACTCGGAGCCGTCCGGACCGGCCTCGCCGTCGGACGCACCGGGGACCTCGTCGATCAGGTCGAAGGTGTGTACCTTCTTGGGCTCGGGGCTCCCGGGCGCTGCGTCATCGTGCTGTGTGCGTTCGGTCACGCCCCGAGGGTAGTGCCCCGGTCCGAGGTCAGTGCCGATCTCCACGTGACCCGGCCGCCGGTCTGCATGAGTGCCCCGCGGTAGGCGCGCTCGCTCAGCAGCACGGCACCGAACGTCGCGGCCACGAGGATGAGGAGCGAGACCAGCGGCTCCCACCACAGGGTGTCCCCGTTGAGCACCCGGACCGGCATCGACACGATGGACGCCGGCGGGATGTAGGACAGGACGCGTTCGAACACGCCGTCGGCCGAGAACGTCACGATGTAAACGCCCATGAGCAGCATCATCAGGGGGCTCGTCGTGTACTGGAGGTCCTCGGTGCGGGACGCGAGCGAGCCCGCCACCGCGTACAGGGCAGCCACCGCGACGAACCCGACGGTGAAGAAGACGACGAACCAGACCATCGTGGCGGTCATCGCGGGCAGGACGGCCGAGAGGTCGGTGAACGAGGCCCCGATGAGGCCGACGACCACCAGGAGCACGTTCTGTGCCAGCGCGATCACGGAGCTGCCGATGATCTTGCCCGCCAGCAGCTGCCGCAGCGGCACGGCGGTCGCGATGATCTCGACGAGCCGGGACTGCTTCTCCTCGATCACGCTGCCCGCGATCATCGCGCCCGACCCGACGGTCCCCATGAAGAACAGGAACGCGAGCACGAACCCGGCCATGAACACGATCTGCGGGTCCACCGGGTTGCCGTCGAGGCGTTCGGTCTCGATCTCGGTGCCCGCCGTGAGGGCCTCCATGGTGGTGCCGTGGTCGGTCGCCCGGTCTGCCATGACCTGGTCGCGCACCGTGGTCTCGACCAGCTCGGCGAGGTCCGCGTCGGGCTCCCGCCAGCCCGACAGGGACCAGGTGGCGCCGTCGGCGCCGGAGCTGAGCCACGCGTCAGCGGTCTCGTCCTCGAGGGCGGCCTCGGCCGCTGCCGCGTCGTCCACCCGCACCGGACTGAGCTCGATCTCCTGGTCCGACGCCGCGGCCTCCTGGCCGGCAGCCTCGACCGCCGCCGCCGCTGCGTCGTCCCCGGCGACGACTGCGACGTCGAACGACTCGGTGCGGCCGTCCATGAAGGCCGAGAAGCCGATCAGCCCGCCGATCAGCACGATGTTGACCGCGAGGCCGATCAGGAACCCCTTGTTGAGCGCCCGCACGACGACCTCGCGGGTCGCCACCAGCATCCATGCGTTCCTCATGCCATCTCCTCTCCGCGAGAGCCCGCGGCTCACGCGGTCACCTCGCGGTAGATCTGGGCCAGCGTCGGCCGTACGGGGGAGAACTCCTGGACCGCACCCCGCTGCAGGGCGGCGGACAGGAGGCGGGTGGCCGCGGCGTCGTCGTGCACCTCGACGAGCGCGGACGAGCCGTCCACGTCCACGGCCAGCACTCCCGGCACGCCGCGCACGAATCCGGCGTCGCCCGACAGGATCAGCCGGTGCCGCGTCACGCCCGTGGCCCGCAGGTCGTCGGGGGTGCCGTCCGCGAGGACCTTGCCCCCGCCGAGGATGACGAGCCGCTCGCACAGCCGTTCCACGAGGTCGAGCTGGTGCGAGCTGAAGAGCACGGGGACGCCGCGCCGCGTGTGCTCGCGCAGCAGGTCCGCCATCGCGTCGACGGCGGCGGGGTCGAGGCCGCTGAACGGCTCGTCCAGGACGAGCGCCTTCGGCTGTCCCATGATCGCGGCGACGATCTGCACCCGCTGCTGGTTGCCGAGCGACAGCTTCTCCACGTGATCCTTCGCCCGGCCGGCGAGCCCGAGCCGGTCGAGGTGCTCCAGCACCTCGCGCCGGGCTACCGGCGCATCGATGCCGCGCAGCCGCGCCAGGTAGACCAGCTGCTCCAGCACCGGCTGCTTCGGGTAGAGGCCGCGCTCCTCGGGCATGTACCCGAACTCGCGGCGATCGCGCCGGGTCACGGGTGCGCCGCCGAACCGCACCTCGCCGCTCGTGATCGCCAGGACTCCCATGATCATCCGCATGGTCGTCGTCTTGCCGGCCCCGTTCCCGCCGACGAACCCCGTGAGCAGGCCCGACGACGCCGTGAAGCTCACGCCGTCCACCGCCCGCCGGGGTGTGTCGCCCGAGGCGAACACGCGGGTCAGGTCCCGCACTTCCAGATCGCTCATGGCCATCACGCTATGGGTCCGACGTCGGGGGTGGATCCGCCTCGAGACGGAACCGCACTCCGCCGGGCGACGGGCGTGGCCTGCCGGGGCTCCTGCGGCCCGCTGCGGCCGCGTGAGGCGCGGCCGGAAGAATGTCATGAAATGGACATTTCAAGCCGCCGATCTTGCACGCCATTCTGCCGATCGCACTGCGCACCGTCATCGCGGTAACAGCGGTTGACCTGGTATTACAGGCACCGGTTGCCGACGGCGTTCTGCCACGTATTGTCCCGTCCGGAACGCCGCATGTAATGAACGCGGCGCTGAATGGCTTGACGGCCCGTCCTCGGAGGAATGAGCGACTTACTCCTGAGGATGATTCGCGGCCCGGTCCACAGAGACCGGAACGTCATGGCAGAGGGGCACAAGGCAATATCTGAACCCGCAGGGGGAGCAAAGCGTGCGCAAGCGTTTGATCGTCACAGGAGCGGCCGCAGCCTTGGTGCTGACGGCAGGGATCATGGGTGCAGTGGCAGTGCAGCCGCCGGGGAAGGAGCAGGACCGGCTGACCACGGCCGGGGCCTCGATGCCCGACACACTGCAGGGCCTGCCGCCCATGATGCTGAAGCGCGAGCCCGTGTCCGCGCCGAGCGAGGGCGGCACGGTCGACGTGCAGGGCAAGCCCGCGCCGCAGGCCAACCCGTTCACGTACACGCCGGCGCCCGAGAGCGAGCATGAGGACGCGCCGGGGCCGTACACAGAACCGCCGGTCGCCGACTTCCCGATCGCGCCCGAGCCGGACGTCGACCTCGGGAACGGCGCCGGTCCCGCCAGGCCGTCCGTTCCGTCCGACCGGCCCACGCAGGAGCCGACGAAGCCGCCGACGCACAAGCCGACACCTCGGCCGACGCCCACTCCGACACCCTCGCCCACTCCGACGCCGACGCCGACACCGAGCCCGACGCCGACGCCGACTCCAACGCCGGAGCCGTCCGACCCGCCGTCGGAGGAGCCCACCGACCCGCCGACCGCGGAGCCGACCGTGCAGCCCACGGCGCAGCCGACCACGGAACCGTCGCCCGAGCCGTCAACAGAACCGTCGGTGGAGCCGTCAACGGAACCGACAACAGAGCCCTCGCCGGAACCGTCGGCGAGCCCCTCAGCAGAATCGGCCGAATAGTCCGAATTACCGGAGGCCATTCCGGCGCAACAACAGAAGCAAAGAAGCGGGGCCCTGCTACGGGCCCCGCTTCTTTCGCATTCGCAGACCGGCCATGAAATTCACCCTGAACAGGGCTCCATTGGCCGCCCCATCGAACAAGAAGATCGGCTATATCGGCTTGGTGTCAACGATCGGTGACACCCCGAGCGTGTGTCACCGATCGATGACATGTCGACCCAATGTCAACGATCGGTGACATCCGTCGGTCGCACCGCTCGTTCAGACCAGGCCCGCCCGGTGGGCGAGGACCACCGCCTGGACCCGGTCGCGCAGGTGGAGCTTGGACAGCAGGTTCGAGACGTGCGTCTTCACCGTCGCCTCGCCGAGGAACAGGCTCGAGGCGATCTCCGCGTTCGACAGACCGGTGCCCACCAGCTCCAGCACCTCGCGCTCGCGCGGGGTGAGGTGGGCGAAGCCCGCGGGAGCCGGCTCGTGAGCGGTTCGCGTGCCACCCACCGTGCCCGACGGCGTTCGCTCCCCCGCCACCATCTGCTCGATCACGCGCCGCGTGATCTGCGGAGCGAGCAGCGCGTGGCCGGCCGCCACCGTCCGCACGGCCTCGACCAGGTGCTCCGCGTCCGAGTTCTTCAGCAGGAACCCGGACGCCCCGGCAGCGAGACCGTCGAACACGTACTCGTCGTGGTCGAACGTGGTCAGGACCAGCACCTTCGCGAGGCCCTCCGCCACGATCCGGCGGGTCGCCTCGATGCCGTCCATCACGGGCATCTGGACGTCCATGAGCACGATGTCGGGCCGGAGCTCGCGCGTCAGCTCGATCGCCGCCGCGCCGTCGCCCGCCTCGCCGACCACCTCCAGGTCGTCCTCCACCGAGAGGATGAGGGAGAAGCCGGAACGCACGAGCGCCTGATCGTCGACCAGCAGCACGCGCGTCATCCGGCCACCCCCGACTGGGCATCCGACGAGGCGCCCGGCCGGACCGCTGCCGCCCGTCCTGTCCTGGCCGCCGTCGCAGCGGGCGCAGACGCCTGCGCGGGCAGCGGCAGCCGCATCCTCACCCGGTACCCGCCGGTCGCGCGCGGCCCGATCTCGACCAAGCCCTGGTGCGTCGCCGCGCGTTCCCGGATCCCGAGCTGTCCTAGCCCGGAGCCGGACGTCCCGTGGCGAGGACGGCCGTCGTCGAGCACCTCCACCTCCGCGAAACCGTGCGCGAACCGCTGGTCGGTCAGCGCCTCGGGACCACGCACCACGCGCAGCGTGACCGTCGCGGACCGGGCCGTCGAGTGCTTCCGCACGTTCGCCATCGCCTCCTGCGCGGTTCGGAACAGGCTGAGCCCCATGGGAGCGGGCACGTCGAGTGCTGCGCCCGGCGGCTCCTCGACCTGGCGGAACGTGGTGTCGAGGCCGTCGTGGTCGGCGGCGGTCAGGGCCGGGAGGTCGGCCAGCCCCGGCTCGGGCGCCCGGGAGGCGCCGTCGGACCCGGCGGGCGCACCGCCGTCGGGCACGGAGCGGAGGGTGCCCACCAGGTTCCGCATCTGCGCGACGCCCTCGCGCGACTCGCGCTCGATGGTGGCCAGGGCCTCCGCCGCGAGGGCGGGGTCACGGTCCAGGACCCGGCGGGCCGCGGCCGCCTGAATGCCGATCACGGACACGTGGTGCGCGACGACGTCGTGCAGCTCGCGCGCGATCCGCACCCGCTCGGTCACCACTGCCTGGTCGGTCAGGGCGGCCCCCTGCATCTCGATGGTGACTGCCTGCTCGGCGAGCTGCTCCCGGCGTCGGGCCGCGTTCCACCGCATCTGGCCCGCCAGCACCGCGCCGCCGAAGAACGCGATGTTCATGATGAGCTGGTAGATGGTGTTCGCGAGATACGGCTCGACCAGGCCGGGCCAGTCCGCGGGGGTCGGGTACTCCTCGATGATGGTCTCGATGCCCTGCTGCACCGCGAACATCCAGATGAGCCACGTGAACATGACCAGCACGCAGATGCTGACCACCACGAGCATCGCCCGCCGGTCCCGCGCCCACGCCACCGCCGTGAACAGCGCGACGAAGTACATGACCTGCATCGGCACGAGCACGGTGACCGGGGGGATCGTCAGGCCGAGCCCGAGGAACGACCCGTACACGAGCACGAGCGAAACCAGCGGGTAGCGGCGGCGCCACGCCAGCGGGACCGTGCTGAGCACCCCGAGCAGGAAGACGAGCCACAGCGGCTCCTCCACGTCCTCGAAGATGCCCATGCTGCGGCCCAGCTCGATGGAGACCGCCGCGAACACCGCGAACCCGGCGCCGAGCAGCAGGTCCCTGCGATAGGCGTCGCGGCCCGCGGGGACCCGCTCCCAGTCGGAGTCGACGCCGAACCAGTCGAGCAGCCGGCCGGCGGCACGCTCGACGGGTCGAGGCGCTGCGGCGGGACGCCGGACGTCGGGGACGTCAGGCTGCCGCGAGTCGGACTGAGGTGGAGCATCGGCCATGCCCCCAGCCTAGGAAGCCGGGGGCATGGCCGCTTCCACCTTGAGGCGGAGTCGGATCAGCAGATGTTGCGCGCTCCGTTCCCGCTCAGGTTCCACGTGGTGTTCTCCCCGCACGGCGACTCGCGCACGGAGGTGTTGTCGACGCGGAGCGTGATGTTGATGTTCCGGTTGTTGGGGAACTCCGTCCGCGCGGCAAGCCGCACCTCGCCGCCCCCGTTGACCGTGCCGCCGGCGATCGTGATGTCCGAGCAGTTCTCGATGAGGATCGAGTTGTTGCCGTTGCTCGCCAGGTCGACGGAGTTGATGCGCGCGCCCCGCGAGTTGGACACGCAGAACACGCCCCGGCCGCCGCCCCGCGACCGGACGTGGTTCACGGTGACGTCGGGGCCGTTCTCGTTGGCCATGCGGAACGTGGCGTAGCCGGTACCGGTGGCGACGTTCTCGCCGTCGACTGTCCCGACGGTGGCGTCGCTGGTGCCCTGCAGCAGCAGCCCCGACTCACCGACGTTCCGCGCGGTGACGGTGCCGATGGTCAGTCCGTCGATGTGCCAGGTCTCGACGGCGTGGCTGCCCGCGCCCGACACGTAGATGTTGTCCATGCGCACGTCCGTGCTGCCCGGCAGGTCGCGCTCGAACCGGATGCCGAGGCCACCGCTCATCCGCAGGTTGATCTGGCCCAGGTGCAGGCCGTGCACGTCGGCAAAGCGCAGGCCGAAGTACGGGGCCCCGGTCAGGTTCAGGTTGGGGATGGACACGTCCTGGACCCCGATTGCCTGGATCGCGCCCCCTCCGGCGACGTACCCGGTGTCCAGGGTGCCGCAGACCTCGAACGCCGTATGGCTCGGGAGGTCGATCGTGTTGTTGCCGATCCAGGCGCTGGCCATGACCGACACCTTCTCCTGGCTGGTGCGCCCCGGCGTGAGCGCGCCGAGCGCCTCCCAGATCGCGGTGATGTAGTACTCACCCTGGTAGACGGTTCGGCCGCGGTAAGTGGTGGTGAACCCCGACGACTGGCTTCCGGTGACCAGGGCGTCGGCGCCGTCGCCGCAGGCAGCGGCCTGTGCGACGTCCGACGCCGGGGAGACGGACGCCGGGGAGACGGCCGGCGTCGTGCCGGGATCCGCGACGCCTGGCGTCGCGCCGCCGGGAGCTGCGGCGACCGTCGGCGCGCCGAGCAGGGAGACGACTATCGACAGTGCTGCGGCCCCCGCGGCGAGAAGCCGCGGACGACGCTGTGACGTTGGTGCCATGGTCATTCCTCCTTGAGTCCTACATCGTTGTAGATTCAGGTGGTCACGAGGGTAGGGATCGAGGGGGCCGCGCACCAGGGCTCCCCGGGATCCGAAACGATTCACCTGCCGACGCGCCGGGAGGCCACGCCGACCGGGCCGCAGCCACGATTCGGAGCCGGCGAAACTTGCTGGACACGACCCGCCGGCTGGCGCATGGTGACAGAGCACCTGCCCGACGAAGGGAAGCCGTTCAATGACGTTCTGGATCTGCCGCACCTGCGGCGTAGAGCACGAGTCCCGGCCCGATGTGTGCGCCGTCTGCGCCGACGAGCGCCAGTGGGTGCCCGCCGACGGCCAGCACTGGACCACACTGGCGGAGCTCGAGGCCGACGGGCAGAGCATCGCCGTCGAAGAGCTGGAGCCGGACCTGTTCGGCCTCACCACGGTGCCCGACGTCGGCATCGGCCCCACCGCGAAGCTCGTCCGGACCGCGGCGGGAAACCTCCTGTTCGACGTCCCGGGCTTCGTCGACGACGCTGCGGTCGACGCCGTGCGCGACCTCGGCGGGCTCGCGTACATCGTGGCGAGCCACCCGCACATGTACGGGGTGCAGGTCGAGTGGAGCCGTCGGCTGGGCGGGGTCCCGATCCTGGTCAGCGAGGCCGACGCCGGCTGGCTCGCCCGGTCCGACGACGCCGTCGAGCTGTGGAAGGACGACCGCGAGGTGCTGCCCGGCGTGACGCTGAGCCAGCCGGGCGGGCACTTCCCGGGCTCCGCGGTGGCGCACTGGGCGTCCGGCGCGGCGGGGAAGGGCGTGCTGCTGAGTGGCGACACGATCTTCGCGAACCCGGACCGGACATCGGTGTCCTTCATGCGCAGCTATCCGAACCGGCTCCCGCTGTCGGGACCGGTGGTGCTACGGGTCGCGCACCACGTGCGGCGGTTCGAGTTCGACCGGCTCTACAACAACTTCCGGGGCGTCATCCCGGTCGACGCCCGTCAGATCGTGCTGCGCTCCGCGGAGCGCCACGCCGCGTGGACCAGAGGCGACTACGACCACCTGACGTAGACGAGCCGGGGATCGGAAAAGGTCAGGAGACCGGCAGTCCAAGCTGCCGATCTCCTGACCTGCTACCGATCATGCGCCCCGGCGCACACGCCCGGGCTCAGCAGCAGCGCGCGCCCGGGTTCGCGTCCTGGGCCGCGTACCGGTCGCGCCAGTAGTCCCGGACGGTCGGCACCTCGGCGTCCTGGTGCACGCGGCGCAGGTGCGCCACGTACCGCTGGTAGTCGCTCTCGCCCAGCACGCCGGTGACGTACCAGGCGAGAGCGCGCCAGCCCCGGCGGACGACGCCGAGCGCGCCGCCGTCCGCCGTCGGGCCCTGCGCGGGAACCGCACTCACGCGTGCGTCCCCGTCCGGAGCTGGTCCGGGTGCTCCTGGTAGTAGGCGGTCCACTGGGCCGCCACCTCCCGTTCGGCATCCGTGGACACGAGGCTCGACGGCGCGAAGGTGGCCGACCGCGAGTCCGGCTCCTCGGTGGTCGGCAGACCGCCGGCCCGGATCGCCTTGACGCACACCCACAGCGCCACCAGGGCGACGATCAGCACCAGCACCGCGAACACGATCGCCAGGGTGCCCTGCAGGAACGTGTTGCGGATGACGGAATCCATCGCCGCCGGGTCGGCAGCGGTCCCGAACGACGTCTCGCCCGCGTCCCGCGCCTCGCGGAACGCGTTGTGCTGCGCCCAGAACCCGAGGCTCGGCTCGGGCGAGAAGATCTTCTGGAACGACGCCGTCATGGTCACCGCCAGGTCCCATACCAGCGGGACCGCGGGGATCCACGCCCACTTGAGGTAGCCCTTCTTGACCACGACGACCGTGACCAGGGCGAGCGCCATGGCGGCGAGCAGCTGGTTCGCGATGCCGAACAGCGGGAAGAGCGAGTTGATGCCACCCAGCGGGTCGGTGACGCCCATGAGCAGGATCGCGCCCCACAGGCCGCACACCACTACCGAGCAGATCCACGCGCCCACGCGCCACGACGGATCCCGGAACCGGCGCAGCGGGCCGCCGAGGTTGCCGAGCGTGTCGGAGAGCATGAAGCGGGCGACGCGCGTTCCGGCGTCGACCGTCGTGAGGATGAACAGCGCCTCGAACATGATCGCGAAGTGGTACCAGAACGCCTGCAGGCTGGCGCCGCCCAGGAACGAACCGAGGATCTGGGACATGCCGAACGCGAGCGTCGGTGCACCGCCGGTGCGGGAGATGATCGACTCCTCGCCGACGGCGTCGGCGGCCCCCTGGATGTCCGCCGCCGTGGCGGGCGGGCCCGCCAGGCCGAGGCCGTTCACGTAGTCCGCGGCGGTACCCGGCTCGCCGCCGGTGAGCGTGGCCGGGGCGTTCATCGTGAAGTACAGGTTCTGGTCGATGGAGATGGCCGTGACCAGCGCCATGATCGCCACGAACGATTCGGTGAGCATGCCGCCGTAGCCGATGAGCCTCAGCTGGCTCTCCTTCTCGACCAGCTTGGGGCTCGTGCCGGACGAGATCAGGGCGTGGAACCCGGACAGCGCACCACAGGCGATGGTGATGAACAGGAACGGGAACAGCGAACCGGCGAACGCCGGGCCGTTGCCCTCGATCGCGAAGCTCGACACGGCGGGGGCCTGCACCGCTGGCTGCGCGATGATCACGCCGACGGCGAGCAGCACGATGGTGCCGACCTTCATGAACGTGGACAGGTAGTCGCGCGGGGCGAGCAGCAGCCAGACCGGCAGCACGGACGCGAGGAACCCGTAGCCCACGATGAGCCAGGCGACGGTCACCGGCTCGAGGGTGAACGTCTCGGCGCCCCAGGCGGTGTCCGCCACCCAGCCGCCCGCGACGATCGCGAGGACCAGCAGCGCCACACCGATCACGGACACCTCCGCCACCCGGCCGGGCCGCAGGTATCGGAGGTACACGCCCATGAACAGGGCGATCGGGATGGTCATGCCTACGGAGAACACGCCCCACGGCGACTCCGCCAGGGCGTTGACCACCACGAGGGCGAGGACGGCCAGGATGATGATCATGATGACGAACACGCCGATCAGGCCGGCGGCACCGCCGATCGAGCCCATCTCGTCGCGGATCATCTGGCCCAGCGAGCGGCCGCGGCGGCGGGTGGACAGCCACAGGACGAGGTAGTCCTGGACGCACCCCGCCAGGACCGCACCGATGATGATCCACAGCGTGCCGGGCAGGTACCCCATCTGGGCGGCGAGCACCGGGCCGACCAGCGGGCCCGCGCCCGCGATGGCGGCGAAGTGGTGCCCGAACAGCACGCGGCGGTCCGTGGGCGCGAAGTCCCGGCCGTTCTCGTGCTCCTCGGCGGGCGTGGCACGGTCGTCCCGCGGCCGGACGACCTTGTACTCGATCAGCCGGGCGTAGAAGCGGTACGCGATGACGTACGTGCCGACGGCGGCGACCACGAAGTACGCGCCGTTGACCGACTCGCCCCGCACGAACGCGACGAGGGCCCACGCGATCGCGGCGACGAGTCCGATTGCGGCGAAGATCAGCTTCTTGCCGGTGGTCATGGGTCTGCGGTCGATGACCGCGACCGGGGGAAGGTCCGGATTGTTCCGAACCAGCTCAACGTGCTCGGGTGAGCGCACAGCGGCCTCCTTGCCGGGGTGGCCGGCCCGTCATGGGGGCCGGATCCTGGATAATTCCTTACCGGCCACAGACTCTAGTTGCCCCGGAACACGAAGAACCAGGCCCAGGCATCGACAACGTACCCAGCCGGTGTGGGAGCCTCGTCCCCGTGACCCTCACTCTGCCTGCCTCGCTGGTCGGCCCAGCGCGCCTCACCGCCGCCTTCCTCGTGTCGGCGTCGGCGATCCTGCTGTTCGCCATCCACGTGCGGCCGGTCGCGTACGTGCCGCTGGTGCTGGGCATCGCGCTGGGCCTGTGGGCCGACCGCGCCCTGGGCCGCGACCTCGCGCTGATCGGCGTCGGCATGGGGATCATCTCGACGATCTCCCTGCAGGCGGACCTCTCCGACGCCGGGATGCTGCGCTTCACGCTCGCACTCGGCGGGTCCGTGCTGGTGCCGTGGGCACTGTCGCGGTTCGTGCTCAAGCAGGACACCATCCAGTTCCCCGTGGCGACCGGAAAGCGCTGGAGCCCCGGGCAGTGGATCTACCTCGCGCTCGTGGTGGTCATCGGGTACTTCCTGCTGCCGTTCTACTTCCTGGGCTCGGGCGCGTACCTGAACTGGCCCGACCTCGACGGGACGCAGGACATCTGGCGGCTGTTCATCGGCGTGAACGCCGTCGGCATCTGGGACGAGCTGTTCTTCATCTGCGTCGTGTTCGCCCTGCTGTGCAAGCACTTCCCGATGTGGCAGGCGAACGTCCTGCAGTCGATGATCTTCGTGTCGTTCCTGTGGGAGCTCGGCTACCGCGAGTGGGGGCCGCTGCTGACCGTGCCGTTCGCCCTGGTCCAGGGCTGGATCTTCGCGAAGTTCAAGTCGCTGAGCTACGTGGTGGCGGTGCACCTGCTGTTCGACGCCGTGGTGTTCGCCGTCCTGGTGCACGGCCACCACCCGGAGCTGTTCGACATCTTCGTGACGGCGCCCTGACGCTCCGCCAGGCAGCCCTGTCGGGACGCCCCGCCGGGACGCCCTGCTAGGAACCGGAACCGTCGTTGGAGCCCGGTCCGCCGATGGCGGCCAGCACGTCACGGACGTCCTCCACCTCGACCCGGATCGCGTCGGCCTCCGACTGCGCCAGGGCCTTCGCCTCGGCGTCCTCACCGCCCGTGATCTCCTCGTCGGCCGGCTGCAGCCCGCCGTAGTGGTGCTCGACGAGCGCGGCCAGCAGCGCGATGTCGAACTCCGACCCGTCGAGCCCGGCGATCGCGTCGACCTGGTCGTCGGTGAGCATGCCGTGGTTCCCGCCCTCGTGCGAGTGCGCGCTGGAGCCGGCCCTCGGCCCGCTGCCGTTGTCGGGCAGCTCGGTCTCGAGGCCACCCTCGGCGAGCGCCAGCGCCTCCCTGCCCGACGCCGGAACCGGGATCTCGCGCGCCTCCAGCCAGGCGGCGAGCTCGCCGACGCGTCCCGCCGACGCCTCGCCCACCTCTACCGCCAGGGCGAGCACGTCGTCGTCGGTGGACCGCCCCGGCGCTAGAGCCGTGAGCTGCACGGCCTGCGCGTTGTGCTCGATCGCCACCGCGGCGTAGGCGGAGTCGGCCTCCGAGTACCCCGCGGCCTCCTGCTTGGCCGGGACCAGCACGCCGAGCCACAGCAGCAGCGCCAGCACCACGGCGAGGCCTCCGGCGAGCACGGCGCCCATGATCCGCAGCCGTCGCCCCAGCCCGTAGGCCGACGGCGTCGTCGGCCCCGGATCAGGCACGTCGCCCGACGGCGGGGTGGTCTCCTCGGTCGTCGAGCCCTGGGACGTCATGTCCGGGAGGTTCCCATACAAACCCCTGGGCACGCCAGGCCGTGGCGGTCCTGCCGGCCGGCCGTCCCAACGACCGAGGGCCGCACCCACCCGGCTGGGTGAGTGCGGCCCTCGTCAGGTGCCGGCGATCAGTACCGGAACGGCGTCTGCATCTGCGGGTTCAGGTCGTACTGCTGGACCCGCTCGGCACGGCCGTCGATCGAGTCGTCGATCTCGAACGTGTCGAACCCGATCGAGAGGTCGTTCGAGTAGGCGTACCCGTTGTAGTAGTACGTGGACCAGGTGCCGCCGCCGCTCAGGCCCTCGCCACGGTCGAACCAGGCGACCTCACGCGGGTTGTCCGAGTCGGTGAAGTCGTACACCGAGACGCCGCCCTGGTACCAGGACTGGACCATCAGGTCCTTGCCCTTGACCGGGATCAGCGAGCCGTTGTGCGCCACGCAGTTCTCGTTCGCCGTGTTGATCCGCGGGATCTTGTAGTAGGCGGCGAACTCGAGCTTCTTCTTACCGCTCCACGAGCGCTTGATGTCGTAGATGCCGTTGGCACCCAGCTCCGGCGCGTACTCGCCGGTGCAGGTCGCGAGACCACCGCCGCCGAGCTCGTCGGTGAAGACCACCTTGGTGGCGTCGTTGTTGAAGGTGGCCGAGTGCCAGAACGCGAAGTTCTCCGTGTCCCGCACCTGGCTGATCACCTTCGGACGCTCACGGTTCGAGATGTCCATGAGGATGCCGTCGCCCATGCACGCGCCGGCGGCCAGGTCGTACTTGGCGTAGGTCGTGATGTCGTGGCAGCCGCTCGTGGCGGAGGCGCCGGGCCTGCCCTCGTAGCCGCCGTCCGGGAAGAGGTTCGGCGTGGCGACCAGCTCGGCCGACGTCGGGTGCTTCACCGGGATCTTCACGATCGAGACGAAGTCGTGCGGCGGCTGGCAGTCCGGGTACGTCGCGTTCGGCGAGTACGACGAGACGTACGCGTAGAGGTTCCGGCCGTCCTTGGCCGGCGCGAGCGAGTGCGTGTGCGAACCGCACTCGGTCTCGATCGACTTGACGTACTCCGGGGCGAGCGGGTTCGAGATGTCCCAGATCTTGATGCCCTCCCATGCCGCCTTCTCGGTGGCCGGGAGCGACGTCGACGCGCACGAGTCGTCGCTGCGGGACGAGTCCGTGGACAGCACCAGGATGTCCTTGTAGACCGAGACGTCGTTCTGCGAGCCCGGGCAGTACACCTGCACCACCTGCTCCGGGTTCTCCGGGTCGGACAGGTCGTAGACGGTGAAGCCGTCGTAGTTGCCGGCAAACGCGTACTTGCCCTGGAACGCGATGTCCGAGCCCGTGCCCTGCAGCGCGCCGTCCTTGGGCTGGTTGCTCAGGTGGGTCATGTTCGAGGACGCGACTTCACCCGGGGGAACGTCCGGATCCGCGGCGGACGCCGCCACCGGGCCGGCGAATGCCACGGCCGCAGCAGCGAACATCACGGTCAGGGCGGCACCAGCGGCACCCCGAGCACGCGATCGAGTAAAGGTTGGACGACGCACGGGCGTCACACCTCCTAGGTCGGTTGAGGCAGTGTCACTCACAGGGACCTCTCAGGACCAGGAGTTTCGGGATCTTTAACATGGTGGTGACAAACCATCACCTAGTGGCGCGGAAGGTGCATTCGGCGACGACGCATGCACGTGATCGCACCTTGGTAGATTCCGGCGCTAGCGTCACCCGCCGGTCCGCGAAGGCCCGGAGCCAGGGCGGCCGATGCCCGAGAGATGACGCAGGCGCGACAGCGCGTACGAGAGGATCGCCCCGTGGAGATGCTGACAGGTGCCGTACGACGCTCGCGCGTCCGGACTTTCGCGATCGGTCTGGTCGTGGTCGTGCCGGCCCTCGTCCTGTCCGCCTGCGGGCCCGACGCCGAACCGGAGCCGGTCTCGACGCCCAGCTCCGTCGTCCTGCAGCCCGGGAAGCCGGGCGAGACGGCCGAGACGATCGCGCCCGAGGACTACGAGGGAGCCCCCGCCCAGGCACCCTTCTCGAAGGCCGACGCCGACTTCCTGACCGACATGATCTGGCACCACGGGCAGGCGATCGAGATGGCGGAGCTGGCCCCGGAGCGTGCCGCGTCCGAACAGCTGAAGACCTTCGCGAACCGCATCGACGTGGTGCAGGACAGCGAGGTCGACCTCATGTCCGGCTGGCTGGAGGAGAACGAGTACCCCGTGCCGGTGACCGCCGAGGGCGGGGACGGCTCAGGGCCTCGGGCACCGGAGCACGGGCACGACGCCGACATGCCGGGCATGCTGACCGACGCCGAGATGGCGGAGCTCGAGGAGGCGTCCGGGACGGAGTTCGACCGGCTGTTCCTCGAGGGGATGATCAAGCACCACGAGGGCGCGCTCACCATGTGCGAGGAGATCGCGGGGTCCGGCAGCGAGGAGCGGGTCCTCGAGCTGGCGAACAACATCGCCGCCGACCAGATGGCGGAGATCGACCGGCTGGACCAGATGCTCGCCGTCCTCTGACGCGCCGATCGCCGGGGCGGAGCGGTGCGCTCCACCCCGGCGATCTGGTCACCGGGTCAGGCGTGGCGCCGACGCAGCAGGATCAGGCCCGCGACCGCCACCAGAGCCCCGAGCGCCGCGATGACGATCACGACGACGCCGACGGTGCCTGCCCCCGATCCGTTCACGCTGGTGCGGAGCAGGCCCGTACCGTCGGAGAGCTGCGCTGTACCGGACGCCACCTCCGTGGTGCCGGCCGCGAGCTCCGTGGAGCCGTCGGCGAGCTGCTGCGTGCCGTCGGCCAGGGTGGTGGCACCCGCCGCGAGCGCCTGCGTGCCCTCGTCGAGCGCACCCGTACCTTCGACGAGCGTGCGTGTGCCCAGTCGGGCGGCCTTGAGCCCGTCGCGGACGGTTACCGACCCGTCGGCGAGGCGCTGCGACTTCTCCACCTTCGGCACGACGCGGTCGCGCACCTCGATGATGCCGTCGACGAGGCGGCCGGAACCGTCGTAGAGCAGCCCGGACCCGTCGACGAGCCTTCCGGATCCGGCGTACAGCTGCTGAACGCCCGAGACGAGGGCCGGTGTCTGCGCGGCCAGCTCGACGTTTCCGCCAGCGACCTGGGTTGCACCCGTGAGCAGGGCAGGCAGGCCACCCTTGAGCTGTCCCGTGCCAGCCGCCAGCGAGGCGTTCCCGGTTGCGAGCGACTCGGCTCCCGCCGCGAGCACCGGCGTGTTCCGAGCCAGCGTCGCAGTGCCGCCTGCAAGGGTCTTCGCGCCCGCGACGAGTTCGGTGCTGCCCGCGTACGCCGAGCCGACGCCGGCCACGTACTGCTGGATCCCAGGTGCGAGCTGCCCGAGTCCTGCCTGCAGGTTCGCACTGCCGACCTTGAGGTCTTCCGAGCCGGCCGCCAGGTTGGCCGCACCGGCCGTGAGGGGCGCGAGGCCACCTTCGACCTTCTGTGCACCGGCCGACACCAGAGCCGTGCCGTCAGCCAGCTTCTCCGCACCGCCGGCCACCTTCGACGCTCCCGCAGACAGGTCGACGAGCGATGAGGCGAGCCCTGACGCACCGGCCTGCGCCTGAGAAGCTCCGGCGCTGACCTGACCGGCACCGGCCGCCAGGCCACCCGACGACGACGCGAGCGCCTCGAGCTGCGCCTTGAGCGTGGGGTCGTCCGTGGCGCCGGCGAGCTGGGTCAGCTTGTCCTGGAGGGCCAGGTTGCCGCCCTGCACCTGGTCCGCCCCGGCGACCAGGCCACCGATCTTCCCGGCCAGCGTGTCCGCCCCTGCCTGTGCCGCCGAGACGCCACCGGCCACTGCCGCAGCCCCGGACTCCAGTTCCTCCGCGCCCGTGGCCGCGTCGCGTGCGCCCTTGGCCAGCGCGGGCGCCCCGGCATTGAGCTGCGCGAGGCCGCCGGCGACCTGCTCCGCCCCCGCGTCGAGGGTCACTGCTCCGGCCGCGAGCTTGTTGGTACCGGCCTGGAGAGCAGTGGTCCCGCCGAGGATCGTGCTGTTGTTGGCCGCGAGCTGCGAGAGCCCGGCGCTGAGCGCCTGGTTGCCGTCACGGACCTGTGCGGAACCGCCCGCGATCTGCGCCGCGGCGGAGTCGACCTCCCCGACGCCGTCGGCAACGAGTTGCGCCCCGGAGGCAAGCTGTCGTGCACCCGCGTCGAGCGGGGTCACGCCGTCGCTGACCGTCGCCACACCGGCCGCCACAAGCAGAGACCCGCCCGCGAGCCGTTCCGCACCGTCAGCCAACACCGGAGCCTTCGAGTTCAAGGTCCCGAGACCGGCGTTGAGCTCCGCCGAACCGTCGTTCAGCTCGCCGAGCCCCGCGTTCAGCTTCGTCGACCCAGCCGTGAGCAGCAGTGACGCGTCAGCCAGGTCGGAGACGTCCTCCGCCGTCTCGGCGGTGCCGTCCGCGATCTTCTTGGATCCGTCGTGCAGCTTGATCACGCCTTCGCGCAGGTCGCCGGCGCCCGAGTCGAGCTGTCCCGCCCCGTCCGCGAGCGCCTCGACGCCCGGCACCACGTCCTCCTGCACGGCGGTGTTGAGGTCCGTGGCCCCGGCGCCGAGGTCGCCGACGCCGGAGACCAGGTCGGCCTGGACGCCGTCGTTCAGCTGGCCCGCGCCGTCGGCCAGCTGTTCCGCGCCGTCGGCGACGCCGCCCTGGAACAGCAGCATGAAGGCTGTGGCCACGATCGCGCCGGCGAGCAGCATGGCGACGCCCACCGCCGTCAGGATCGTGGGTCCTGGGCCTGGTCTTGGTGCTCGGGATGCATGGAGTTGCGTCATCGGTTCGCCTCTCGCTCCGCGGGCGTCGTTGCCCCGCGGAAAGTTGTCGGACCGGCGCCCCTGTCCGCCGGGCTCGCCACCGTTGGCGAGCAGGAAGCCCGTCGTCGCGGGCGTCTGCGCAGAAGTTACCTGTGGGTACGGCCCGGCGGAACGCTTTTACTGATCACAACTCAGTAAAACGCCGAAGATCACCCGCTCATGCAAGAGCCAGCCCGACGCCGACGCCGGGACATCGCGAAGGCCTGCATCGTTCTCGCGGCAATCAGCCCAGCCGGGCGTCGACCGCCTCGGCCGAGAACCGGTCGTCGACGGCGACGCGCGCCAGCCCGATGAGCACGGCGTCCGGCCCCAGCACGGCGGGCCGGATCCGCAGCCGTGCGGTCGCCCGAGGCTGCGCCCCCGCGTACACGCCCGCGCGGATCCCGGCGATCATGGTCGGCACCGCGAGCTCGCCGGCCACGACGAGGTCGGCCGGGTTGAGCACCCCGACCACCACCGCCAGCACCCGCCCGATCAGCCCGGCGGCCCGGTCCAGCTCGGCGGTCACGAGCGGGTCGCCGCGCTCGGCGAGCGCTCGCAGCTCGGCGAGCGAGCCGACGTCGGACCCCGCCTCCGCGAGGCGGCGCAGCAGCGCGGCCCCGCCGGCCTCCGCGGCGAGGCAGCCCCGCCTGCCGCACCGGCAGATGGCGTCGCCACCCACGTCGACGTGCCCGACGTCGCCCGCTCCGCCGTCGGTCCCGCGATAGGTGTTGCCGTCGATGACGAGCCCCGCCCCGAGGTATCCGGACACCTTGACCAGCACGAACGGCTGCGGCCGGTTACCGCGCCCCGCGCCGAGCTCGGTGAACTCGCCGTACGCCATCGCGTCGGCGTCGTTCTCGAGGTGGACGGGAACGTCGAACCGCTCGCGCACGGCCTCCACGACGGGCCACGCGCCCCAGCCCGGCATGACGGGCGGGTCGGACAGGCGGTGGTCCTGCGGGTCGACGGGTCCGGGCACGGACAGCGCGACTCCGCCGACGGCGGCCGGCTTGATCCCGGCGTCGGCCAGGAGCTCGTCGAAGGCGTCGAGCAGCTGCGGCACCACGACGCCGGGCCCCGCCGCGACGTCCACGGCGAGGGGCATCCGGGCCAGCAGGGCCCCGTGCGGGTCGACGACGGCGAGCTCGGCCGCGTCCGAGGAGTGAGCTTGCGAGCCCCGCAAGGGCGCGGAATCGGACGCAGCGTCCGAAGGACGAGCCTGCGGGCCGCGCTGGGCAGCGGCGTCAGGCACGGGCTCACCCAGCTCCAGGGCCGCCACGAGCACCAGCGAGTCGGCCGGGTCGAAGACGAACCGCTCCGAGCGCCGTCCGCCCGTGGCCCCGGCGGAGCCCGCCGCGCGGACGATGCCCGCCGCCACGAGCGCGTCCATCCGCTGCGCCACCGTGACGCGCGACAGCCCGGTCGCCTCGAGCACCTGGGTGCGCGTGGTCGCCCGCCCGCTCCGGATGAGCTGCAGGATCTCGCCCGCGCCTGCTGCCACTCTCTAGCCTCTGTTTCTCCCCTGGGCCGATTATCCCTTGTCGGCGCCGGCGGTCAGCCCCTCGGTGAGGGCCCGCTCGGCCACTCCGTACAGAATCACGATCGGCACGGTGAGGAGCACGCTGCCCGCCATGAGAACGGTCTTGGAGACCTCCTGACCGTCGGCGAGGCGGGTCAGCCCGAGCGACACCGTCCACAGGTCCTGCTTGGCCGAGAGGAACAGGAGCGCGAACAGGAACTCGTTCCACGCGATCATGAACGAGTAGAGCGCTGTCGACATGATGGTCGGCATCGCGAGCGGCACCGTGATGCGGGTCAGGATCTGGAGGCGCGAGGCGCCGTCGATCACCGCCGCCTCGTCGATCGACTCCGGGATGCCCGCCAGGTAGTTGCGCAGCATGTGCACCGAGACCGGCACGGTCAGCGCGATGTACGCGATCACGAGCCCGACCAGGGACGATCCGAGCCCTAGCACCTGGAAACCGACGAACACCGGCACGGCGATGATGATCGTGGGGAACAGGTACACGGCCAGGAACAGCCAGGAGACCTGCGAGCGGCCGGCGAACCGCAGACGCGTGAGCGCGTACGCCGCCGGGACCACCAGCGCGACGGTCAGCGCCGAGGCCGCGACCGCGACGATCGCGGAGTTGCGCATGAACCGCGCGAACCCGTACCCACCGTCCTCCTCCGAGGCCAGCACCTCGCGGTAGGTCTCGGCAGTGATCCGGTCGAGCGCGGGCAGCACACGCAACGGGTCGCGCAGCAGGTCGTCGATGCGCACGAAGCTCAAGCTGAGCATGTAGAGGAACGGCACCACCGTGGCCAGGACGAGCGCCACGATGGTGACGACGCGTAGCACCCGCAGGACGCTGCTCTGGGTGGTTATCGTGCTCATCGTGTCTCCTCCCGCTGCCGGGCGGTCAGGCGCAGGTAGATGACCAGCGCGACGCCCAGGAACACGGCCATCACGGCGGCGGTCGCGCTCGCGCCGCCGATGTCGCTCGACCCGGTGAGCTGCTCGAACACCCGCACCGAGGCGACCTGGGTGCCGGCGGCGCCACCGGTGAGCAGGTAGACGTCGTCGAACTCGTTGAAGGCCATGACCATGCGGAACAGCACCAGCAGCGCCACCGTGGGCAGCAGCTGGGGCAGCACGATGAACCAGAACTTCTGCACCGGAGTGGCGCCGTCGACCACCGCGGCCTCCTCGATCTCGCGGCTGAGGCCCGTCAGGGCCGCCCCGAGGAACATGAACGCGAACGGGAAGTACCGCCAGATGTCGTAGACGATGACGGTGATCAGGGCCGTGGGCGCGGAGCTGAGGAAGTTGACCGGGTGCTCCCACCCGAGCACCTGCGTGCCGAACGCGTTCACCACCCCGTACTGCGGGTTCAGCGCCACCTGCCACACGAACGTGGTGGCGACGACCGGCGCCACGTACGGGAGCAGCATCACCGCGCGCAGCGGCGCACGGAAGCGGAACCGGTCCCGGAACGCGAGCGCCGCCACGAGGCCCACCGCTATCGAGCCGACGGTGGTCGCCACCGAGTACAGGACGGTGGTGAGCAGCGCCTGCCAGAACGCGGGCGAGGCGAGCACGTCCGCGTAGTTGTCGAGCGTGAGCTCGTTGAACAGGCCGTTGCGGGCCACGTCCACGTAGCGCGCGTCCTGGAACGAGAGCACGACGGTCCACACGATGGGGACCACGATGATCGCGGCCACCACCAGCACAACGGGCGCGACGAGCGTGACCCCGTCCCGGTTCTCGAACCTCCGCAACTTCGAAGCCACCCCTACCTCCCTCCTTACTTCGTTGTGGGCGCGATCGTTGCGCCTAGAACGGGCACGTAGTCGCAACGGTCGCGCCCACAACCGACGGCGTCAGTCGCGGGTGGCGATCTCCGTGACCGCTTCCTGCATGGTTGTCTGCGCCTCGGCGGCGTCGATGCTGCCCGACCCGAGGTCGGCCGCCGCCTTGGCGAGCGGCAGCTCGCTCGTGATCGGGCCCAGGATCGCGCCCTGACCCTGCGGCAGCGCCCAGCGGTCCGCGGACTCGGGGGCCGCGGCCAGGGTGTCGGTGACCTCGGCGGGCCAGACGTCGGAGAACTTCGCCTTGGTGTCGACGCCGATCTCCAGCTCGGACCACGCGTCCGTGTACTCGCCTCTGTTGTCGGCCGTGCCGGTGCGCACCGGCACCTTGCCCTCGGGGGCCATGGCCAGCCAGTCCACGTAGGCGTCGGACATCATGTACTCCACGAAGTCCGTGGTCTCCGGGTCCGCACCGTCGGTGATACCCCAGGACACGAACTCGACGTAGCCGGCGGCGTCGCCACCCGAGGACGGCCCCTCCACCACGGGCACCACGCCGGTGTTCTCGGCGAGCCAGCCCGGGTCGTCGGCGCACTCGTCGCACGACGGCGTGAACTCCTCCCGCAGGCCGGCCATCTCGTCGAGCAGGAAGGAGGACCAGACGGTCATCGCCGCCTGCCCGGCGAAGTAGGAGGAGCGCGTGGACTCGACGCCCTGCGAGCCCTCCGGCGAGAACTCGCTGGCCAGGTCGCCGTACAGCTCGATCGTCTCGGTGCACTCGGGGCTGTCGAGGGTCGCCTCCCCCGCGTCGTCCACGAGCTCGCAGCCGTTCCCCTGGGCCAGGAACTCGAGCGTCTGCTGGGTGAACGGGTCGGCCGCGTCCGTGGACAGCGTGATCCCGTACCGGCCGCTCGTCGTGAGCTCCTCGGCGGCCGCGCGCAGGTCGTCGTAGGTGGCGGGCGGCTCCAGGCCGGCCTCCTCGAAGAGGTCGGTGCGGTAGAACACCATCATCGGCCAGGCGTCCGAGGGCACCGCGAGCAGCTCGTCGCCGTCACTCGTCAGCTCCAGGGCCGACGGCGTGAACGTGTCCTCGCCGAGCGCCTCGACCACCTCGGCCGCTGCGTCGCGGTCGAGGTAGCCGTCCCGGTCGAAGGACCGGACCAGGCCGGGGCTGATCGCGTTGACCACGTCCGGCATGTCCTCGCCGGACAGGGCCGCCGCGGACAGGAGCTGGGAGACCTGGTCCTCCTCGACCGGCACCAGCTCGGTCTCGACGCCGGCGTCCGCGGCCCAGGCGTCCATCGCGGCCTCCTGGATCGCGAGACGCTCGGGCTGGGTCTCGACGGTCCAGACGGTGATCGTCCCGTCGGACTCGGGGCCGCCGCTGCCGCAGGCGGTGAGCGTGAGGACGGCGGCCGCGGCCGCCGTCGCTGCGATCGTCAGGCGGGCCGTAGCCGCCCGGTTCTGCCGGAGCATGACATCTCCTCGTCATCGAGCGAGTGGATCTTGCACTTATGTCTAGCCTATTGTCGGAAGATGCACAAGGACTTGCGGGAAGACGCCGCCGACGCCGCCGCCCGCGTCCTCGACACCAACTGGACCGGCCGGCACACCGTCCCGGCCACGGGGCTGTACCCGCACCAGTGGAGCTGGGACTCGGCGTTCATCGCGATCGGCACCCGGCACCGTGAGCCGGCGCGCGCCCGGGCGGAGCTGGTCGCGCTCCTCGACGCCCAGTGGTCCGACGGGCGCGTGCCGCAGATCGTCTACGACGTCGGACGCGACGACGACTACGCCCCCGGGCCCGGCTTCTGGCGGCCGGAACGCGCGGCGGCCGGGGCGGCGGCGGAATCGGCGCTGCCGAGGCCGGCGACCTCCGGGCTTGTGCAGCCGCCGATGCACGCCTGGGCCGCGTGGCTGGTGCACTGCGCGGATCCGGCCGGTTCCGCGCGGGAGGGATTCCTCGCGTGGGTGTACCCGCGACTCGCGCGTTGGCATGAATACCTGCACGTCCGGCGCGCGGGCGGCGTCGGCCTGCCGGTGACGAAGCATCCGTGGGAGACCGGCACCGACAACTCGCCCCTGTGGGACGACGCGCTCGAACGTGTGCCACCGGAGGCGCGCACCCCCATCCAGCGCCCGGATCTACAGCACGCGGGGGCCGGCGAACGCCCTGGCAGCCGTGACTACCGGCGCTACTACCGGCTCGCCGAGACCTACCGTGACGCAGGCTGCGCCGACGACGTCCCCATCGGCTTCGCCATGGTCTGCCCCCTGTTCAGCTCGGTACTAGCGGTCTCGGAGCTCGCCCTGGCCCGGATGGCGCAGTCGCTGCCGGACGCAGGAGGCGGGCAGGAACGTGGCCATGGAAGCCGACCAGATACTGCCCGCGGCGTGCTGCCCGGCCCTGGAGGTCCAGGGCCGTCGGGTACCGGCGACGACACGCCATCGGACGACGACGGCGGCACGTCGTCGAGCCTCGGGAGCAGAGCGCACGAGGCAGCCGCCGCTCGAGTGATCGCCGCGATGGACGAGCACCTCTGGGACGAGGAGCTCGGGCTGTACGTGGCATTGGACGACACGACCGGGGAGCAAGTTCGCCGGGCAACAGTGAACGGCTTGGTCCCGCTGCTCCTGGCCGCATCAGTCAGGGCCGGACGGGCCGAGCGGATGCTCGCGACGCTCACCGGCGCCGGGTTCCTCGGCGGCGGGCCGTTCGTGCCGAGCACCTCGCGCAAGGACCCGGCGTTCGACCCCGCGCTGTACTGGCGGGGACCCGCGTGGTTCAACATGTCGTGGCTGCTGCTGCGCGCCGTCCGGGCACTGGGCCGCGACGACCTGGCAGCTCGCCTGCGGGAGCATTTCGCCGTCGCCGCACCAGAGGGGTTTCCCGAGTACGTGGACCCTGACACGGGGGCCGGCCGGGGAACCTGCCAGTTCTCCTGGACCGCGGCCCTGACGCTGGACGCGCTGCTCTCGAACGAGTCGGACATCCTGCCGGAGCCGTAGACCTGGCACCACGCACACAGAAGCCCCGGCTCCCACACAGGGGAACCGGGGCTTCTCGCGATCAGACGACCGCGCAGTCAAACGATCAACCGAGCCGAAGCTCAGTCGGCGACGACCTTCACGCCGATCTTGGCCGACACCTCAGGGTGCAGGCGGATCGACACGGTGTAGTCACCGGTCGCCTTGATGGACTGACCGATCTCGATCTTGCGCTTGTCGACGGACGGGCCGCCGGCAGCGGCAACCGCACCGGCGATGTCCGCCGTGGTCACCGCACCGAACAGACGGCCACCGGGGCCGGCGTTCGCAGCGACGACTACCGGCTTCGCGGACAGCGAGTCGGCCAGTGCCTTCGCGTCGTCCAGCGATGCGACCTCGCGGCTCTTGCGAGCCTTGCGGATCGCGTTGATGTCGGACTCGGCGCCCTTGGTCCAGGGCGTCGCCAGCGAGCGCGGGATGAGGAAGTTACGGGCGTACCCGTCCTTGACCTCAACCACGTCGCCGGGCTCACCCAGGCCGGTCACCTCGTGGGTCAGGATCAGCTTTGCCATTGTTCTCGATCCCTTCCTCAGCGAGCCGTCGACGTGTACGGCAGCAGGGCCATCTCGCGGGCGTTCTTCACGGCCTTCGCGATCTGACGCTGCTCCTGCACGGAGACGCCGGTGACACGACGCGCACGGATCTTCCCGCGGTCGGAGATGAACTTGCGCAGGAGCGCCGTGTCCTTGTAGTCGATGTTGTTGATCTTCGCCGACTTCAGCGGGTTGATCTTCTTCTTGGGCTTGCGCACCACAGGCTTCGCCATGGTGTTGCTCCTTTGTCAGGTGCTGCTCACTCGGCCTGGCGGGCCGTGCGAGCAAAAAAGGTGAACTGGGTGGTGCCGATCAGAACGGCGGGTCGTCCGAGAACGAACCACCGGACGACGCCGGGCCTGCCGTGGCCCACGGGTCGTCATTGCTCTGACCGCCACCGGAAGAGCTGAATCCTCCACCGGAGCCGCCGCCCTGCTGGCCGCCGCCTCCGTTGTAGCCACCGCCACCGCCACCGAAGCCGCCACCACCGGACCGCTGGGCCCGGGTGACCTTGGCCGTGGCGTAGCGCAGGGACGGACCGATCTCGTCCACCTGCAGCTCGACGACGGTGCGCTTCTCGCCCTCACGGGTCTCGTAGGAGCGCTGGACCAGGCGACCCTGCGCGATGACGCGCGTGCCCTTGGTCAGCGACTCCGCGACGCTCTCCGCGGCCTCGCGCCAGATCGAGCAGCGCATGAACAGGGTCTCCCCGTCCTTCCACTCGTTGCTCTGGCGGTCGAAGGTCCGCGGGGTCGACGCCACCGTGAAGTTGGCGACCGCCGCACCTGAAGGGGTGAAGCGCAGTTCGGGGTCCCCGGTGAGGTTCCCGATCACTGTGATGACAGTTTCACCAGCCATGCCAATTCCTCGATTCAGTCGACGTTCCGTACGCGGTACGTGGGTTCGCGGTGAATGCAACCACGAACCACTGACACTCGCGCGGGCGTAGGAGGGTTCAGTCCCGACGACTCACTTGTCGCCGGTGCGCAGGATCTTGGTCCGGAGCACGACCTCGTTGAGGCCGAGCTGGCGGTCCAGCTCCTTGGCGGTAGCAGACGTCGCGGTGAAGTCGACCACGGCGTAGATGCCCTCGGACTTCTTCGTGATGTCGAACGCCAAGCGGCGGCGACCCCAGATGTCCACCTTGTCAACGGTGCCACCCTCGGTCGTGATGACCGACAGGTACTTGTCGAGCGACGGGGCAACGGTGCGCTCCTCGACCTCCGGGTCCAGGATCACCATCAGTTCGTACTGACGCATGTGTATACCCACCTCCTCTGGTCTCAGCGGTCACGGTCGTTCCGTGACAGGAGGGTTCACAGCAAGGGCCAAGCCTACCCGCCATGTGCACGACGGCGGAATCGAGCGGGCGAGACCCCTCTCACAGGCGATCCCCCGCCGTCCGCCGTCGGGCCACGGCCACGGCTGAGGGGCCGCCTCCCGAAGGAGACGGCCCCTCAATCACGGGCTCCGGCGACGGCGGCTGCTAACCACCACCGCCTCCGCCCCCGTTCCCGTTGCCTGTCGGCGTGGCGCTCGGGTCACTGCTGGGGAACACTGCCGTACCCGAGGAGACGATCACCTGCACCTGGCTGCCCGCGGTCACAGTAGCGCCCTCGTCCGGATTGACGTCCATGACGGTGCCTTCTGCCACGGTCTCGGAGGACTGGTACTCGATGGCCGCCTCGAGTCCCGCGCGCTGGAGCTGCCGCTCGGCGTTGCCCTCGTCGCCCCCGACAAGGCCGCTCGGCACTGTCGTGGTCTCTTCAGTCGGCCCCGACGAGACCTCGACCCTGATGGTCGAGTTCCGCTTCACCTCTTGGCCCTCGTTCTGCACGGAGAGCACGGTGCCAACGGGCTGGTCGCTCTCGACGTCCACCTGCTGCGGGATGAGCTGGACGCCCGCGAGCGCGGACGCGACCCACGCGAACTGCTGACCGACCAGCCCGGTCGGGACTCTCACCTTGTCATTCGGGTTGTCCGTCGGAGTCGGCGTGGGCGAAGGTGTCGGCGAGGGCGACGGCAACGGGAGCGGCGGCTCGTACTCCGGGAACTCCTTGACCTCCATGCCCTCGGTCACCAGCTTCATGTACTCGGTCCACGCCGTGACCGGCCACGTGGCACCGGTGATGCTGCCGTCCGCCCACTCGCCGAACGGGGTGATCGAGGCCTGGTCCCCGTTTTCGTCGCTCTGGTAGAGACCCACGACCGTCGCGAGCTGCGGGATGTAGCCGGCGAACCACGCCGACTTGTTCCCGTTGGTGGACCCGGTCTTGCCTGCAACGGGACGCCCGAGCTCCTGCGCCGTAGCGCCGGAACCCTCCTCGACCACCTGCTCCATCGCGTACGTCGCCTTGGCCATGACTTCGGAGCTGATGGCGCCCGTGACGGGCACCTTGTCCCACTCGTAGATGAGCTTGTCGCCCTCGGTCACCGACGTCACCATGTGCGTCTCGCTCCGCGTGCCCTGGGCGGCGAAGGTGGCGTACGCGCCCGCGAGGTCGACGGCGCGCACCGACTCGGTGCCGAGCACGTTGGACAGCTGGGCGTTCGTGGACTCCTTGGGAATCCCAGCGCGGATCGCGACGTCCTGCGACTTCTCCGGCCCGATCGCCACGTTGAGCTGCGCGTAGACCGTGTTGACCGAGTTCGCCGTGGCGTCGATCAGGTCGATCTCACCGAACGACTCGCCGCCCTCCTCGGTGCCGAAGTTCGTGAGCTCCACCTCTTCCTCGACCCCGGTCTCCTTGTTGAGCACGCTCCAGCCCGGGATCTGCATCGGGCTGTTTCCCGTGAAGCGCTCGTTGAGCTCGTGCCCCTCTTCGAGCGCGCCTATGAGCGTGAACGGCTTGAACGTGGAGCCGGGCTGCGCCTTGCCGTCGGTGGCGGCGTTGAACTGGACCTTCTCGTAGTCCTTGCCGCCGTAGAGGGCGCGGATGGACCCGTCCGCGGGATCGACCGACACGATCGAGACACCAAGTCCCTTCGACGCGGGGTTGTCGCCGTCGTACGGGATGGTGTTCGCCGCAGTGACCGCCGCCTTCTGCCACTTCGGGTTGATGGTCGTCTGGATCTCATACCCGTTCTTCATGAGATCGTCCTCGGCGATACCTTGCTCCGCGAGCTCCTTGCGGACCTCTTCGAGCAGGTATCCCACCTGACCCGCGCGCGACACCGGCTTGTACTCGACCGGCTCGGGGAAGGTGGCGGACTTGCGCTCCTCCTCGGTGATGGCCCCCGTCTCGGCCATGTTCCGCAGCACGCGCGCCCACCTCGCCTCGGCGATGGCCCGCGACTCCTCACCGAACCGGGGGTCCCAGTACGACGGCGACGGGATGATCCCCACCAGCATCGCGGTCTCGGAGACGGTGAGCTCGGCCGCCGGCTTGTCGAAGTACGCCTTCGCCGCAGCCTCGAACCCGTAGGCGCCGCGGCCCAGGTAGATGCTGTTCAGGTAGCCCTCGAGGATCTCGTCCTTCGACTTCTCCTGGTCCACCTTCAGGGCGAGGACGATCTCGCGGAACTTGTCCGCGTAGCTCGACTGCCCCGGCTGGAAGTAGGTGTTCTCCACGTACTGCTGCGTCAGCGTGGACGCGCCCTGCTGGGCCCCGCCGGTCACGTTGTTGACCAGTGAGCGGACGATGCCCACCGGGTCGACGCCCATGTGGTTCTCGAAGTTCTGGTCCTCGGATGCCAGGACGGCCGCGGGCACGAACGCGGGAAACTCGTCGAGGGACCGGATGGTCCGGTCCACGGCCGCGAACTTGCCCATGACCTGGCCGTTCGCGTAGTAGACGGTAGTGGTCTCCGAGCCGATCTCGGGGCGCTCCGATGGGACCGCCCAGCCAATCCACCCGGCGGTGAACACGCCGACAACCAGCGACATCCCGGTCAGTACGGTACCGACGACAACTCGCCACGACGGGACCCAGGCGCGGATCCCCGTGCGGTGCGGCCGGGGGTAGTTCCAGATGCCCTGCCGGCGTCGGGGCGTCTGCGGCCAGATCGGAGGGGGACTCCAGTTCGCCACGTCTTCCTCGTTCCTCGAATCGGTTCAGTGAGGGCACTGAACCGAGGAAACGATAGAGGATCGATGTTCGCAGCAAGTAGCACAAACGGGGTTACCTTGTGTACGCCCCGTGTCCGACGGCGCAGGTCGCGACGGGCTCGGCCAGCATTTTCACCCGCCGTCGGCCGGGGTTTTCACCCGCCGCCGGCCGAGCCCGCCACCTGCGCTGATGACCATCGCTGGTCAAGCCCGTCGAGACCCGCTATCCGAAGATGCCGCCCCCGTCCGACGGGTCGCCGGTCGGGTCGCCGCCGCCCTCCGGCCCGGTGGAGATGACAAGCGTCACGTCGCTGCCCACCGGCACCTCCTCGCCCTCGCCCGGGTCGACGGAGATCACCGAGCCCTCGGCCACGCTGTCCGACGACTCCTCCTGGATGACCGGATTCAGCTCGGCGGCCTTGAGCTGGTCCTCGGCGTAGCTCTGCTCCTGGTTGGTCAGACCAAAGGGCACGTTCGTGGTCTCTTCCTCGTAACCGGAACCGTTCGAGACCTGCACCTCGATCTCCGAGTTCACGTCCACTTCCTGGCCCGCGTTCTCCACGAAGAGCACCTCGCCCGCGGGCTTGTCGCTGTCCACATTCACCTGATTGGGAACGAGCTGGAGGCCCCCGAGTGCCTGCGCCACCGCGACGATCTGCTGGCCGACCAGGTTGTCGGGCACCACTACCGTCTCCGGCTCGTCCGACGGGCTGCTCGACGGCGAAGGCGACGGCGTCGGCGTGGGCGACGGCGGCGGTGCCGGCGGCTCGTACTCCGGAAGCTCTTCGACCTCCATGCCCTCGGTGGCCTTGATCATGTAGTCGGTCCAGGCAGTGACCGGCCAGGAGCCACCGGTGATCTGCTCGTAGCCACCGAACGGTTTGATCTGCTCGTACTCGTTCGCGTCGGTGTTGTACTCGTAGAGCCCGACCACCGTCGTGAGCTGCGGCACGAAGCCCGCGAACCACGCCGACTGGTTGTCGTTCGAGGAGCCCGTCTTGCCCGCGGCCGGGCGGTTGAGTGCTAGGGCGGGCACGCCCGACCCCTCCTCGACCACCTTGCTCATGGCATAGGTCGCCGCCGCCATGACCTGCGGGTCGAATACTTGCTCGCTCGTGGTGCGCCCCTCGTACATCAGCTGCTCGCCGTTCATCACCCTGGTCACCATGTGCGGCTCGGTGCGGTAGCCCTGCGCGGCGATGGTCGAGTAGGCACGCGCCAGGTCCACGTTGGTCACGTAAGCGGTGCCCAGCACGTTGGCCAGGTTGCTGCCGATGGTGCAGCAGTCGCGGGTGTCCGGGTTGTCGTCGGCCTGCGGGATGCCGAGCTCGTACCCGACCTGCGCCGTCATCTCCGGTCCGATTTCCTTGTTGAGCTGGCCGTACACGACGTTCACCGAGTCCGCCGTCGCCTGCGTCAGGTCGAGGCTGCTCCACGACTCGTTGTTGAAGTTGTAGAGCGGCACGTCGGGGCCACCGTCCACCTGGTTCCAGCCCTCGATCACCGTGCCGTCGATGGCGCTGTATCTCTTGCTGAGCGGGATATTTTCCTTCAGCGCTCCGATCAGCGTGAACGGCTTGAAGGTGGACGCACCCTGCGCCTCAAAGGTCGCGGCGTTGGTCGGGTAGACCGAATAGTCCGGGCCGCCGTACATCGCCTTGATCTCACCCGTCTTCGGGTCGATGGAAGTCAGTGACGCACGGGCGTACTTGCTCGCATCCTCCGGCAGCTTCATGGTCTCGGCCGCAGCGGCCTGCATCTTGCGGTCGATCGACGTGTGGACCTCGTAGCCGCTCTTCGTGAGGTCCTCGGCCGTGATCCCTTTCCCGTCGAGCTCGTTGGCCACCTGCTCCAGCAGATAGGCGGTCCGGTTGTCGCCCGAGCCCTGGGCGTACTTGACGAGCTTCGGGTACTTCGCAGAGGCGCGATCCTGCTTGGTGATGTAGCCCTGCTCCAGCATCAGGTTCAGCGTGCGTCCCCAGCGGGACCTCGCCTGCGCCTCGGCGGCCTCGCCCTGCCGTGGGTCCCAGTAGGTCGGGTTCGGGATGATGCCCGCCAAGAAGGCCGACTGGGAGATTGTCATCTCCTTGGCCGAGTGCCCGAAGTACGCCTGCGACGCGGCCTCGACGCCGTATGCACCCCGGCCCAGGTAGATGGTGTTGACGTAGCCCTCGAGCACCTTGTCCTTGGACTGCTCCTGCGTCACCTTGAGAGCAAGGATCGCCTCGCGGAACTCGTCCGCGTACGTCGTCTCACCGACTCCGACGTAGTAGTTCTCGACGTACTGCTGTGTCAAGGTCGAAGCGCCCTGCTGGGCGCCGCCCGTCACGTTGTTGAGGACCGCTCGCGCGATCGCTTGTGGGTTGATGCCCGGGTGGGACCGGAAGTCCTGGTCCTCGGACGCGATGATCGCCTGTGTCACCTGCGGAGGCAGGTCGGCCAGCGGCACGATGGTGCGGTCCTGTGCGGCGAACTTCCCGATGGGCTTGCCATCCGAGTAGTACACGGTGGTGGCCTCTTCGCGCACAGTGTTCAGCTCCTGCGGCACAGACGTGCCCACCCAGGCGGCTATCACCACGCCGGCGGCAAGCGAGGCACCGCTCAGCAGCGCGCCCACGATGAACCGCCACGACGGGATCCACGCGCGGATCCCGGTGCGGTACGGCCGGGGATAGTTCCAGATTCCCTGCCGGCGTCGGGGAGTTTGCGGCCAGATCGGAGAGGGACTCCAGTTCGACACAACTGCCTCTTCCTCGGTTCGGACTCGGGGTCCGCCGGCGTGCGGTCGACGCACCGCCACAGCGAACCACCCGAAACCATAGGGGATTCACCCTCTGCCTCAGTAGCCCGAGTCTGGCCCGCCCCGCCCTCCGGGACATTTACACCCAGGGTCAACGCAGTCCGTCTGCCCTCACTTCACACTTCGTCCACGTCCGCTCCGAGTGCCCCGGGTCGCAGCGACCGATTGCGCACCTGACATCACCGCGCTTATCCTCACGATGTATCGAGTCGATACATCGTGGATAACTGATTCGCCTGGGCAACCATGGCGGCAGGGGGAGGGAGGCCACCGTGCGTAGTCGCTCCGACGTGCTGGAGACCGCCGTCCTCGGCCTGCTCAACGAGTCCCCGCTGCACGGGTACGAGCTCCGCAAGCGCCTGAACCTCGTGCTTGGCTCGTTCCGCGCCTTCTCCTACGGCACGCTCTACCCGGCCCTGAAGGGCCTGGTCACGCGCGGCCTGATCGAGACGACGGAGAGCGCGCCGCCGCCGTCGGCCCGCAAGGCGAAGGCCGGGATTCCCGGCAGGACGGCCAAGCCCAAGCCCCTCGGACGCCGCCGCGTGGTCTACCAGCTGACCGCCGGGGGCAAGGAGCGCCTCCAGACCGTTCTGGCCAACGCCGGCCCTGCGGCCTGGGAGGACGACAACTTCGACGTGCGGTTCGCGCTCTTCGGGCAGACCGACGCCGAGACCCGCCTCCGGGTCCTCGAAGGCCGGCGCACCCGGCTGACCGAGCGGCTGGAGGCGTTCCGGGAGTCGACGACGCACCCGCGTTCGCGGCTCGACGAATATGCGCTCGAGCTCCGGCGGTTCGGGCTCGAACAGGTCGAGCGCGAAGTGCACTGGCTCGACACCCTCATCTCCACCGAGCGGGGACGCGCCACGGCGCAGAGCCGCCCACCGCAGCAAGAACAAACGAAGGAGCGAGGATGACCTCCATCCGCGTGGGCATCGTCGGCGTAGGGAACTGCGCCTCGTCCCTGGTTCAGGGCGTGCACTACTACCGTGACGCCGACCCGGCGAGCACCGTCCCGGGCCTAATGCACGTGCAGTTCGGCGACTACCACGTGTCGGACCTCGAGTTCGTCGCGGCGTTCGACGTCGACGCGAAGAAGGTCGGCTTCGACCTGGCCGAGGCCATCAACGCGTCAGAGAACAACACGATCAAGATCGCGGACGTGCCGCCCACCGGCGTCACGGTCCTGCGCGGCCCCACGCTCGACGGGCTCGGCGACTACTACCGCGCGACGATCGACGAGTCCACGAAGGAGGCCGTCGACGTCGTCGCCGCGCTGCGCGCCGCCGAGGTCGACGTGCTCGTGTGCTACCTGCCGGTGGGCTCCGAGGAGGCCGCCAAGTTCTACGCGCAGTGCGCGATCGAGGCCGGCGTCGCGTTCGTGAACGCCCTGCCGGTGTTCATCGCTTCCGACCCGGAGTGGGCCGCCAAGTTCGAGGAGGCCGGCGTGCCGATCGTCGGCGACGACATCAAGTCGCAGGTCGGCGCCACCATCACGCACCGCGTGCTGGCCAAGCTGTTCGAGGAGCGTGGCGTCGTCCTCGACCGCACCTACCAGCTCAACGTGGGCGGCAACATGGACTTCAAGAACATGCTGCAGCGTGACCGGCTGGAGTCGAAGAAGCTGTCCAAGACGCAGGCCGTGACGTCCAACCTCACCGGCCCCCTGGCCGGCAAGAAGGAGGACCGCAACGTGCACATCGGGCCGTCGGACTACGTGGCGTGGCTCGACGACCGCAAGTGGGCGTACGTGCGCCTCGAGGGCCGGGCGTTCGGCGAGGTGCCGCTCAGCCTGGAGTACAAGCTCGAGGTGTGGGACTCCCCCAACTCGGCCGGCATCATCATCGACGCCGTGCGCGCCGCCAAGATCGCGAAGGACCGCGGCGTGGGCGGCCCGATCCTGTCGGCGGCGACCTACTTCATGAAGTCCCCGCCCGTGCAGATGGAGGACACCGCGGGCCGCGCCCAGCTGGAGGCGTTCATCCGCGGTGACATCGAGCGCTGACCAACCCGCCGAGGTAGAACCAAAGCGAAGCGAGATAGAACTGCAGCGACGTAGAACTGCAGCGCACCCCGCGAGGGATGCGCTGCAGTTCCACGTCGCCCTGGTTCTACTTCGGCCAGGTGGGGCCCGCTAGTCGATCGGGTCCAGCTCGAAGTCGGTGACGACGGTGGTGCCCGCCGTCACCTTCGCGGAGCCGACCTTCGGGACGTACCCGTTGGCCGTTGCGATGATCTGCGCCGTCCTCTCCGACTTGTCGAACCAGTACTCGTAGACACCGTCCGACCCGGTGACCAGCGTGACGGCCGAGAACGTGCCGTTGATCTGGACCACGGAGTCACCGAGCGACACCACGCCGTCCGGCGTGAAGCCCCCCACGGTGCCGGAGAGCTTGCCCCAGCTCTTCGGCGGGTTGATCTTCATGGTCACGGCCACCGACGGGGTCTCGTACGGCGTCGCCGCGCTCGCCAGGAGCGAGCCGGTGAAGGTGCCGGGCTGCGCCACCACGCCGCTGAGCGACGCGGTGATCGTCTTGCTCTGCCCCGGCGCCAGGGTGAACTCGGTCGGGCTCATGGTCAGCCACTCCATGCCGCCGCCGGCGGTGTCACCGGAGACGTTCAGGACGATGTGCATCCCGGGCCAGCCGATGGAGTCCGTCGTCGCCGGCTCCGAGATACCGCAGTCGGCGGCGGCGAGGTACGACGGCGCGGTCTGGCCCGCGTCGTTGGACCCGATGTAGAACACGCCACCGGTCGCCTGCTGGTTGGGCGAGACGACCTCGACCACGAGCGTGGCGCCCGCGGGCACCTCACCCGTCACGGGCACCGAGACCATCGTCAGGGTCGACGCCGGGATGCTCGCCTCGGCCGTCCCGATCGAGGTCAGGTTGGCGTAGGTGAGGGCGCCGTCCAGCGTGTAGAGGTTGACGGTCAGGGTCTGGGCCGTGGCCTCCTCGATACCGAAGGACACCTCCGAGACCTCGAAGTCGTCGTCGATGCCGAAGTCGCTCAGCGTGAACGTCCGGAGGAAGCGGTTCTCCGTGGTCCCCGCCAGGCCGCCGCACGACGCCGAGTTGAGCGCCGTGAGCTCCTGCGACGCCGAGTGGGTGATGGTGGTGGCGTTCGGTGAGACCGGGATGGACTCGGGGGTCACGCTCTCGCCCGCGGTGCCCTTGCCCGCGGCCTGGAGCTTGGAGCCCGAACCGCCGGCGCTGGCGCCGGCACCGCCGAGCGTGGTCGACGGCTTGGTGGACTTGACCACGGTGGCCTCGCCCTGCGTGTGCTGGATGGCGGCAAGACCGTCCGTGCCCAGCATGTCGAAGTCGCCACCGCTGCCCGCGAGCTCGACGTCGGCCGGCGCCGTGCCCTCGTTCTTCACCGTGAACCGCTTGGTCGTGCTGCTACCCAGCGGGAGCGTGGCATTCAGCGCCCCGGTGCTGACGGTGAGCAGGCCCGCCGCGAGCGACGCGTCGAACGTGCCGGTGGCCTCGGGTGCGAGGGTCAGCGTGCCCGACTCGGACTCGTAGTCCGGCGCCGTGATGTCGACGGTGTAGTCGCCCGGGAGGGCGATGGCCGAGTAGGTGCCGTCCTCCCCGGTGGTTGCGGTCCGGGTCGCATCGTCCGACGTGGCCGTGACCGTGGCGCCCTCGACCGGCTCACCGGTGTTGAGGTCCGTGACCGTGCCGTCCAGGAAGGAGAGCACCGGCGCGGTGTAGGTGATCGTGAGGCCCGGGGAGACGACCGGAGCGTTGTTCGAGTACTGCAGGCCGACCGTGCCGGACTCGTTCTCGATACCGATCGTCGCCGAGCTGCCCTTGGCCGTGGCGGTGTCGGTGACATCGCCGTAGCCGAAGAGCACCGTGCCGTCAGCGACGAGGGTGACCGAGAAGCTCAGCCGGTCGGTCGACGGGCTGTACTTGCGCACGTTGCGCCACTCGACGACGAACGCCTCCTCGCCGTCGACCGTCGTCGTGCCCGTGTACAGACCCGACTGGGCGTCGAGGACGAGGTCGTCCCAGAAGGGGTACAGCGCGGCGTTGGGCACCGAGCTGCTCGGGATCGCCCCGTTCGCGTAGCTCGTGGTGGCCGCCAGGAAGTTCAGGTGGCCGTTCGACGTGACGAACGCGGAGTCGTAGCCGACGCCGTAGTAGGGGAACTCGAAGGGCAGGTCGAGCGACGTCTGCACGTCGTCCCCGGTGAGCGAGAGCTCGGTGTCGCCCTGCAGGTAGTCGCCGGACGACGTCGCGCAGGAGTAGCCGAAGTCGTCGGTGACGGCCGTGATCTCGATCGGCACGTCCGTCGCGCCGTCGACCACCACCTCGCCCTCGTACGACGAGGCGCAGCCGCCAACGGTCACGCTGATCGGGTAGGTGCCCTCGGGGACGTCGGCGAAGGCGAAGGTGCCGTCCGCGCCGGTGGTGGCGTCCGCGAAGTGGCTGCCGAGGCTGACGGGTGCGCCCGCGACCGGGTCGCCCGACCCGGCGTAGGTGACCGTGCCCGTCACGGCGTGCGACGGAGCGGCCTCGAGCGTGATCGGAACGTCGACGGTCCCGTCCTCGGTGACGACGGCGGAGGCCGGCGACGAGGGCAGGTAGCCGAAGGCCGACGCCGACACCGAGTAGTCGCCGGTGGCGACGCGCGCGGAGAAGGTGCCGTCCGAGTCGGTGCTGACGGTGCGGTCCCGGTCGCCGTCGATGGTGACGTCGGCGGAGGCGATCGGAGCGCCGGCGGCGTCCGTCACCGTGCCGGCGACGTAGCCGGTGGCGCCGATCGGGGCGGCGTCGATGAGCGCGGCGACGTCGAGCTTGCCCTCGCCCCACACGTTGTTGTTCTCGGCGGTGCCGCCACAGGTGGTGTTGTCCGTGTCGACAGCGGTCTCGTTGAGCAGCGCCTGCGTGCCCTCGATGTCACCGATGAGCGCGGGTGCGGCGCTCCACAGCACGGCCACCGCGCCCGCGAGGTGCGGGGTCGCCATGGACGTGCCGTTGAAGGCCGCGTAGCCGTCACCGGGGACCGACGAGCGCACGTTCACGCCAGGAGCGGAGATGTTGGGCTTGATCAGGCCGTCTTCGCCGGCACCACGCGACGAGAAGGACGCGATCGCGCCGGAGGAGTCGAAGGCACCCACCGAGTACGAGCTGGTGTTGGCACCCGGCGACGACGTCGTCTGGCAGCCCGAGCCGGCGTTGCCGGAGGCCCAGGCGCCGAACACGCCGGCAGCCGCCCAGGCGTCGGTGGTCTCGGTGTACCAGTCGTCGATGAAGCCCGCGGCGGTGTAGCCCCACGAGTTGTTGACGACGTTCGGGCGCTTCGACGGGTCGGGGTCGCTGCCGTCGGTGCGGGTCGGGGCGACGATCCACTGGCCGGACTCGAGCAGCGCCGCGTCCGAGCAGGTGTCACAGCCGTTGGTGGCGATCCACTCGGCGTCGGGGGCGACGCCGATCTGGTTGCCCGCCCCGTCGTCGCCCACCATGGTGCCCATGGTGTGCGTGCCGTGGCCGTTGTTGTCGTACGGCTCGGCGGCGGAGCCTGTGGTGTCCTGCCAGTTGTAGTCGTTCACGACCGAACCGTCGGGCTGGAGGCCGCGGTACTGCTCGGCGAGCGCGGGGTGGTCGTACTGCACACCGGTGTCGATGTTCGACACGACGATGCCCTGACCCGTGTACCCCTGCTCCCAGGCCTCAGGTGCGTTGATGAAGTCCAGGCCCCACTCGACGGCCTGGGTTCCCTTGTCGCCGACCGGGGTGCGCTTGACCGGGTCGACCAGGTTCAGCTGCACGGTCTCGCGGATGGCCTCGACCTTTGTGCTCGCCGCGAGCTCGTTCGCGAGCTCCAGCGTGCCGTCCTCGACGAGGATCCGGTTGCTGATCCAGTAGCTCTCGTAGTCGAAGTCGGCGGCCTCGAGCTCCTTGACCAGGCTCGCCTGCGAGTCCTTGGCCGTCGTGGTCAGCGCGTCGTAGACGTACTGACCCCGCTCGTCCCAGTTCGTGATCTTCTTGGCGGCCGTCAGGTTCGCCTCCTCGGCGAGCACGACCCAGAAGTCGGCGGTCTTGCGCTCGGTCAGCATCTCCCGGGCGAAGTCGGTGAACTTGTCGTCGGGGTCGGCCGCAACGGTCTTCGTGGTGGTCGCGGGCAGTGCTGACGTCGGGGATGATCCTGCGAACGCTGCTGGAGCAACGCTCAGTGCTGATGTCGCGACGAGCGCGAGAGCCGCTGTTGCGGTTGTCGCACGCTGCGCGAACGCGGTTCTGCGAGGCATGAACCCTCCATTACCCGGCGCACCCACGGGATCGGGTGCGTTGGACGGACCACGGTCGTGGGCCATCCCCAACCGTCGTTTGCGCAGGTCAGAGCGGCAAGGACGGTTCACGGTCAGGCTTGGGTCACTTCCCGGTCAATACGCGGTCGGGCCAATGATGTTTGCCCTTGTCAATAGTGCCCGGCAAACTTCACCCGGTCATTCCGAGAATTCACCCGCAGCATCAATCCGGTGGCGTAAAAACGTCAGCGCGGCGGGATTGTGTCATCTCCTTCCACGCAATGGGAAGGAAACGAAAAATTGACCCAATCGGTACGCCCCGGGGGCAAACTGGCGCGCGCTGCCCGGGTTTAACCCGGTACACGCGCCCGAACGGTCGACCCATGGAGGGTGAGGCACGTGACGCACGACCCCGCACCAGGATCCGCCCCCGGCCTCGTCGTCTGCGTAGGCCTCCCCTCGGACCAGATCATCGAGATCGCCCGCCTCCTCCGCGGCCAGGCCACGGTGCTCGCCACCCCCGACGCCGACGGCGCGCGCGCCGTGCTCGCCAACCAGACCGCGTCGAGGCGTACCGCTGACGCGCCCTGGCGCAGCCTCGGCGCGCAGGCCGAGCGGTTCGACAACCCCGGACCACCGGACGAGCAGACCTACGGCCGGCACCTCTCCGAACATCCCACCGACCACCTCCCGGACAACCTCACCGACGTACCGTTGCGGTCCGCCGCCGACCTCCTGCCCGCGCAGCTGTCATCAGCCCCGGCGTCACCGGTCCAGTCGTCGCCCGGCCTGCCCGACGCCGGAGCGGCCGCCCACCGCCGACGGCCCCGGCCGACGTCGGGCAGCGTGCTGGCGCGGCCCGTGCTGCATGCGACGATCCCCGCTCCGCCGCGGCCGGCGACCGGGACGCTCCGCACCGTCACCGATGCGATGCGCACGGTCACCGGCCCGGTCCCCGCCGTCACGGGTTCGATCCCGATGGTCGCCCCGCCCACGCTGGACCCGCTGGTGGCCGGGCCGCTGCTCGTGGACCTCGCCGGCCGCGAGGTCACGGCCCTGGGCCGACGCGTCTACCTGTCGGCACGGGAGTTCGACCTGCTCGCGACGCTCGCCCTCGAGGCAGGGCGGGTGTGGTCGTTCGCCGAGCTCACGGCGCGCGTGTGGCAGCTGCCCTACCTCGGCGACTCCGACCCGGTGACCTCCGCGATCAAGCGACTGCGCAAGCGGCTGGCACCCGTCCGCGACGTGGAGGTCGCGTCGGTGCGTGGCGTGGGCTACCGGCTCAAGGTCTGGGCCTAGGGGTCAGCGGAGCTCGGGAAGGTCGAGCTCGCGCCACAGGTCGGCAAGCCCTCGGGTGCGGTCCTCCTCGCGCCAGTCGTCGACGTGTTCGTGGAGGACGAGCACCAGCCTGCGGGCACGTTCGTACCGTTCCTCGCTCCAGGTCCTCAGTCGCGCCAGCCCGTCGTGCACCGGACCGAATTCCGCGCCGTAGGGGAACAGGTGGAAGCCGATGTCGACGAGCGCGGGACTGCTGACCTCCCGGTGGTACAGGGCGGTCTCGAAGGGGTCCCGCACCACGGTGCCCTCGCTCACGCCGCTGCTCTCCACCTGGTCGTAGACCACGTCCAGCCAGGGGTCACCCGCCACCAGCTCGCCGAACCGGATGGCGACCCAGGGGTACAGCCCGTCCGTCCCGCTCGTCGCCTTGTGGGCTGCTCTGCGGGCGTAGGCGAGCACCTTGCCCGCTTCATCCTTCTTGTCCTGCCCGATGAGCACGTGCGCTTCGAGGTGGCCCGCATAGCCGGCAAACAGTCCGTCGCACATCGAACGCGCGGTGTGCAGCGGTTTCAGCGCAGCATCCGGATCGCCGGTCTGCAGCAGGAGGTTGCCCAGCAGGATGTTCGCCAGGTCCTCCGTCTCCATGCGCTCGTGGACCGCGATGGCCTGCTCGAACTTCTCCCGGGCCGTGACCAGGTCCCCGGTGAGCTGGGCTGCGAGGCCCAGGAGGAGCACACCGGAGTCCGCGGAGGCGTCCGACTGGAACTCCGGGGTGAGCATCACCGCGGCCAAGGGGCCGAGCCACGGGTCCTCGCCTGCGGCGACCTGCTCCAGCCAGGTCCGGCACGAGCCGTCGAGCCCGCTCTCGCCGAGCTCGATACCCGCGAGGGCCATGGCTGCCTGCCCGGCAATGGCGGTCCGTCCCGCACCGGCGATCGAGGTCAACAGGGCGCGTGCCTGCTCGGCCTCGCCCGCCCGGTACGCCGCCAGCCCCTGCTCGACCTCGTCCGACATCGGGTTCAGCGGATCGGGAGGGAGCGGGCGAACGCGTCCGTCGGAGTCCAGCAGGGAGAGCTCAGTCATGTGGCTGTCTTTCCGTGAGGGGAACGTGTCCGCCCAAAGGTGCCAGAGACCACTGACATCGACTCCCGCTTCACGCCCCCGTCACGAGCCAGCGGTCGCCCCGCGCACGCCAGCCGGTCGTCACGGCGCGGGCGGCCATGAACACGCCCGCGAACGCGAGCCAGAGCCAGGCGAGGCCGTATGCGCCATCGGGCGCCCAGGCGGAGACCGCCAGCGCGAACGGTAGGTAGACCACCAGCGTCACCATGCCGGCCCAGGCGAGGTAGCGGCCGTCGCCGGCGCCGATGAGGACGCCGTCGAGCACGAAGACCCAGCCCGCCATCGGCATGAGGACGCCGCACACGGCGACGCCCAGGGTGATGGCGACGCGCACGTCGGGGTCGGGCGAGAAGAGGGGTGCGATCCACCAGCCGGCGGCCGCGAGGACGACGCCGATCACCGCACCCGCCCCGATGCCCCACTGCAGGCAGCGGCGCAGCACCATTCTGACGTGTCCGACGGCGCCGGCCCCGAGCCCATGCCCGACCAGGGCCTGCGCGGCGATGGCGAGCGCGTCGAGCGCGAACGCCGCGAGGCCCCACAGGGAGCTCACCACCTGGTGTCCCGCGAGCGCGACGGCGCCGAGGTCGGTCGCGACGACCACGGTGAGCAGGATCGCGCCACGCAGGCTGAGGGTGCGGACCACCAGCGGCAGCCCGGCCCGGGCGCCGGACAGGATGCCCGCCCGGTGCGGGCGCAGGCTCGCGCCGCGGCCACGGGCGCCGCGCACCACTATCACGCCGAGCACGACGGCCATGAGCAGCTGGGTGATGGCGGTCCCGAGGCCCGACCCGGCGATCCCCATCCCTACCCCGTACACCAGCGCGATGTTCAGCACGGTGTTGACGAGCGCTCCGGCGGCGGCAACGACCAGGGGCGTGCGCGTGTCACGCAGGCCGCGCAGCACACCGGTCGCCGCCTGGACCACGAGCATCCCGGCGAGCCCGGGTGCGGACCATCGCAGGTAGGTGACGGCATGCCGCGCGACGTCGCCGTGCGCGCCCAGGGCGGTCACGGTCAACGGGGCGGTGAGCAGGAGGAGAACGACGAGTGCCGCGCCGATCCCGAGCGCGAGCCAGATCCCGTCGATTCCGGACTGCAGCGCCTCCCGCTCCTTGCCCGCTCCGGTGAGCCGGGCCACCGACGCCGTGGTCGTGTACGCGAGGAAGATGCACAACCCGACGAGCGTGAGCAGCACGTTGCTCGCGAGGGACAGGCCGGCGAGCTCCGCCGTGCCGAGATGTCCGACGACCGCGCTGTCCACCAGCACGAAGACCGGTTCGGCGATGAGCGCCCCGAGAGCAGGCACCGCAAGGGCGAGGATCTCGCGGTCGATAGACCGCCCGGAACCCGGGGTGTGGCGAGGCTCGCCCAACTTTCTTTCCTCCACAGGCTGGGGGTTACGTCGATGCAGGTCAAAGGGGATGGTGATGTTTTACACAGGGGTTATCCACAGCTGGGGACAGGGTTGTCCACTCGCTGTGCACAGCCCCGGGCCACCTTTCCACATGGATGTGCACAACCCCGTCCACAGGTCTCGTTGCGCTTGGGTGTGCAGGGGCTTAACGTCAGCGGAACTTGCTCACTGGTCTGACGGCCGTGGGGGCTGTCGCACACGACACAATGGCGTGTCGTGGCGGACGTCCCGAGAGTGTCAGTGGTGGGGAGTAGAACAGGTGTAGGACGTCGATGGAGCGCACGCGCCGCGTGCGCCCGGAAGTCATGAGATCAGGAAGCAGGAGGTGCGGATGTCGATCGAGGAGCTCGAGTCGAGCTATTCCGGAAGGCCGGGCCTCGACCGCACACCGCCGCAGGACATCCCCGCGGAGATGAGCGTGCTGGGCGGCATGTTGCTGTCCAAGGACGCGATCGCCGACGTGATCGAGCAGATCCGCGGCAACGACTTCTACCGGCCGGCGCACGAAGCCATCTACGACGCGATCATCGATCTCTACGGTCGGGGCGAGCCGGCCGACGCCATCACGGTGGTCGCCGAGCTGCAGCGCCGCGGTGAGCATGCGCGCGTCGGCGGCGCCCCGTACATCCACGACCTCATGGCGGGCGTGCCGACGGCGGCGAACGCGGGCTACTACGCCCGGATCGTCCGCGAGCGCGCCATCATGCGCCGCCTCGTGGAGGCCGGCACCCGCATCGTGCAGATGGGCTACGCCACCGACGGCGGCGAGGTCGACGACGTCGTCAACAACGCGCAGGCCGAGGTCTACGCGGTGACGGAGCGACGCGCGTCCGAGGACTACCTGCCGCTGGCCGACATCATCGGGCCGACGTTCGACGAGATCGACGCCGCGCAGGGTCGCGGCGAAGGGCTCACCGGCGTCCCGACGGGGTACGCCGACTTCGACCGCCTGACGAACGGCCTGCACGGCGGCCAGATGATCGTCGTGGCGGCCCGACCTGCAGTCGGAAAGTCCGTTTTGGGTATCAATGTCGCTTCTCATGCGGCCATCCACCACGACATGGCCTCCGTCATCTTCTCCCTGGAGATGAGCCGCAACGAGATCGTCATGCGAATGCTCGCCGCCGAGGCTCGCGTCCCGCTCACCAAGATGCGCAGCGGCAACATGGACGACGGCGACTGGCAGAAGCTGGCCGCCACAATGGGCAAGGTGTCGGACGCCCCGCTGTTCATCGACGACTCGCCGAACATGTCGCTGATGGAGATCCGCGCCAAGTGCCGGCGGCTCAAGCAGAAGCACGACCTCAAGCTGGTGGTCATCGACTACCTCCAGCTGATGTCGTCGGGCAAGCGCGTCGAGTCGCGTCAGCAGGAGGTCTCCGAGTTCTCGCGGTCGCTCAAGCTTCTCGCGAAGGAGCTCGAGGTTCCCGTGATCGCGATCTCGCAGCTGAACCGTGGCGCCGAACAGCGCAGTGACAAGAAACCGCAGATGTCGGATTTGCGCGAAAGTGGGTCAATTGAGCAGGATGCCGACGTCGTGATCCTTTTGCACCGTGAGGACGCCTACGAGAAGGAGTCGCCGCGCGCCGGCGAGGCGGACTTCATCGTGGCCAAGCACCGTAACGGCCCGACCGACGTGATCACCGTGGCGTTCCAGGGCCACTACCAGCGGTTCGTCGACATGCAGGTCTGACTGGTCCTCGATCTGCTTCCGTCCGACCGCGACGGCGTACTCGCGCGCGTCAGTCTGCAGCGGCCGGGTGCGCGACGTCGTAGGCGCGGGAGACCTTCTGGGGGACCACCATGCGCCACGCGTCAACAACGAGCTCACGCGCCTCGTCTCGATCCAGCACGGCGAGGTCGGCGTGCAACCAGTTGAAGCGCATGTCCGACGCGGAGGGCAGATGGAACTTGCGCGGATCACTCGCGACGAGGTCCGCCCGCTCCTCCTTGGGGAAAGCGAAGCCCATCACCGACTCGTCGAGCGAGAACGCCACGTAGACGATCTGGCCGACGCGGAACTTCAGCCGGCCACGTACGTACACCTCGTACGAACGCTCCAGACCGGCGCCCAGCGGCCGGACGTCGTCGATCTCTGCCATGCGTACCTCCGCTTGTCGTGCCCAGAGCGTTGACCGTCGTGACCACCTCGAACTCATCGATCGCTCAAGGATGGACCAGCGGCGTGCGACGACGCACGTGCCGTCGCGCGACCAGGGCCCTACCGCAATAGCGTCGGAACGTCCGGCGTTCGCCGGGCCCAGCACAAGGAGGACAGGCGATGGGTCTCTTCGGCCGCCGCACACCGCCCCCCGCCCGCCCGAGCGTCGAGGATCGGCCGTCGTCCGAGCACGAGGCGCCCGCCGACAGCGGGGCGTCCCGGTTGTGGTCGGACGGCGTAGGCCGCGTCGGCACGCGGTCGCTGCAGATCCTCGCGGTCGTCGCGGTCATCGCCGTCTTCGGGTTCGTGGGCACGCGCCTGACCCTCGTGGTGATCCCCGTCCTCATCGCGCTCGTGCTGGCGGCGGCGATCTCCCCGCTCGTCTCGTTCCTGCGTCGCCGCGGTCTGCCGTCGCTGCTCGCCACGTGGATCTCGCTCCTGACCCTGGTCGCGCTGCTGACGGGGATCGTGTGGCTCGTCGTGCGGGCCGTCGTTGACCAGTGGGACGAGCTCCAGGCCCAGGCGCTGGACGGCTTCGACTCCCTGCAGACCTACATCCAGGACCTCCCCTTCGAGATCTCCGACGAGCAGATCACGTCGGTGCGCGAGTCCGCCTTGAGCCTGCTGCAGTCCGACGCCGTGGGCTCCGGTGCCATCGCGGGTGTCTCCCAGACCGCCGACTTCGTCGCGGGCTTCTTCATCATGATCGTCGTCCTGTTCTTCTTCCTGAAGGACGGCCCGGCGATGTGGGAGTTCCTGCTGCGGCCGTTCGAGGGGCACCGGTACGAGCGGGGGCGGCGCGTCGGCACCGCGACCATCCGCACGCTCGGCAGCTACGTGCGCGGGACGGCGATCGTGGCGATCGTCGACGCGGTCGGCATCGGGATCGGCCTCGCGATAGTGGGCGTGCCGCTGGTCATCCCGCTGTCCGTGCTCGTGTTCCTGCTCGCCTTCATCCCCCTGGTCGGCGCCACCGTGGCCGGCATCCTCGCGGCCCTGGTCACACTCGTCGCCGTCGGACCGGTCGAGGCGCTCATCGTCGTCGCGATCGTCGTAGTCGTGAACCAGCTCGAGGGCGACTTCCTCCAGCCGATCGTCATGGGCCGGACCCTGCGCCTGCACCCGCTCGTCATCCTGTTCGCCCTGACCGCGGGGACGGTGCTCGCCGGCATCACCGGCGCCGTGCTCGCAGTGCCGATCGCCGCGTCGATCTGGAGCGCGATCCAGGTGTGGGACGGGCCCGACCTGCCGGCACGGTTCGCCCGCAAGAAGCGCCCCGAGACCGTCTGAGGACGTCGAACAGCTCGAGCTCGCAGGTCAGCTCGGTCCGCCATCGGGCGGCGACCCCGGGCCTAGGCCCGCTCCCCGGCGAGCTCGGCCCGCACCTCGTCGCGGAGCCGGCCGTGCCGCGCCGGGTCCGGCGCGGCCGCGAGCAGCGTCTTCGTGTAGTCGTGCTGCGGATCGAGGATGACCTGGTCGGACGGACCCCGCTCCACGACCTGACCCTTGTACATCACGAGGATCTCGTCGCTGAAGTGGCGGGCCGTCGCGAGGTCGTGGGTGATGTACAGGACGCCGAGGTTCTCCTCGCGCTGCAGGCGCGCCAGGAGGTTGAGCACCCCCAGGCGGATCGAGACGTCGAGCATGGAGACGGGCTCGTCGGCGACGAGGAACCGCGCCCCGGGCGCCAGGGCGCGCGCGATCGCGACGCGCTGGCGCTGGCCGCCCGACATCTCGTGCGGCCGCTTGGCCGCATAGGCCTCGGTGGGCGTGAGGGACACGCGCTCCAGCAGCCCGCGGACCTGCTCGGCGACTGCTTCGCGCCCGCGCGCCACACCGTGGAGCTGCAGCGGCCGCTCCAGGTGGTGCGCCACCGTGTGGAACGGGTTGAGCGACGCGAACGGGTCCTGGAAGACCATCTGCACGTCGTGCCGGTACGCCCGCAGGGCGGAGCGGCTGCCGGACACGGAACGGCCGTCGAGCAGGATCTCCCCGGACGTGGGGGTCTCGAGCCGCGCCAGCGTTCGGGCCACTGTCGACTTGCCCGACCCGGACTCGCCCACGAGCGCGACGGTCTTGCCCGCCTCCAGGGTGAACGACACGTCGTCCACCGCGCGCAGCCGGGAACGCCGCAGGCCGTGGCCCAGGCGGAACTCCTTGACGAGGTTGCGGACCTCGAGCGTTCCCATCAGGCGGTCCCTTCGATGGTGGTGTCGGCAGCGCTGTCGGCCCTGCCCGCCGGAACAGCGTCCGGACCAGCGTCCGGACCAGGGCCTTCGCCCGAGCCGGGACCGTGGCCGGTCCCCGACGTCCCGGCCGCGGCCCCTGACCGGACGAACCCCCCGCGCTCGCCGACGAGGCTGGGGAACGACTCCAGCAGGCGCCGGGTATAGGCGTGCTGCGGGCGCTCGTAGATGTTCTCCGCGGTGTCGAGCTCGACGATCTCGCCCTCGAGCATCACTGCGATCCGGTCGCTGATCTCCAGCAGCAGCGGCAGGTCGTGGGTGATGAACACGACCGCGAACCCAAACTGCTCGCGCAGCCGCATGATCTCGCGCAGGATCCCGCGCTGGACCACGACGTCGAGCGCGGTCGTCGGCTCGTCCATGATCATGACCTGCGGGTTCAGCGCGAGGGCCATGGCGATCATGACGCGCTGGCGCATGCCGCCCGACAGTTGGTGCGCGTAGCTGTCGAGACGCGCCGGGTCCACGCCCACGAGACGCAGGAGCTCGGCGGCCCGCTCGGCTCGCTCGGCTCGGGGCATCCCCGGCCGGTGTGTCGTGAGGACGTCGTCGATCTGGGCGCGCACGGTGATGACCGGGTTGAGCGAGTTCATCGCGCCCTGGAACACCATGGAGACCTTGTCCCAGCGGAACGCGCGCAGCGCCTCGCCGTCGAGCGCCGCGATGTCCACATCACCACCGGTCCGGTCGTGGAACACGACCTCGCCGGAGGTGAGGACGGCCGGGGGCTTGAGGAGGCGCGTGAGCCCGTAGGCGAACGTGGTCTTGCCGCAGCCGGACTCGCCGGCGAGCCCGAGGATCTCGCCGCGGTGCAGCGTGAGCGACACGTCGCGCACGGCGCGGACCACGGGCGTGGTCCGGTACTCGATAGACACACCCTTGGCGGTCAGCACGGGGACGGTCATGCGGTCACCTCCGCCTTGGGCTCGGCCGGCTCGGCCGGCTCGACCGGCGCCGCCGGCGCGGCTTCGGGCGCCGCGACCTCGGGTGCCCGACGTCGGTCGGTCGCCTCCGAGACGACGCGCAGCTTCGGGTTGACCACCTCGTCGATGGAGAAGTTGACGAGCGAGAGGCCGGCACCGAAGACGGCGATGAGCAGGCCCGGCGGCACGAACCACCACCAGGCGCCGGCAGACATCGCGTTACCACCGTATGCGTCCGTGATCATGGTTCCCCAGGTGATGGAGCCGTTGGGACCGAGCCCGATGAAGGACAGGCCCGCCTCGCCGAGGATCGCGAACACCACGGCGAACAGGAACTGGGCCGCGAGGAGCGGCAGGAGGTTGGGCAGGATCTCGACGAGGAGGATCCACACGGTCCGCTCGCCGGCCACCTGCGACGCCTCGACGTAGTCGCGGGACCGGAGCGACCGGGCCTGCGACCGCAGCACCACCGCGGAGCCCGCCCAGCCGGTGATGCCGAGGATGAACGCGACGAGCCAGAGGCTGCGGTTCTGCAGGTACACGGCGATGACCATGACCAGCGGCAGCCCGGGGATGACGAGCATGATGTTGGTGACCATGGTGAGGACTTCGTCGGTCCAGCCCCCGGCGTAGCCGGCGAAGATCCCGAAGATCAGCGACAGGACGATCGCGATGGCCGCGGCGACAAGCCCCACGACGAGCGAGCCACGGGCGCCGTGGGCGAGCTGCGCCAGCACGTCGTAGCCGAGCTTGGTCGTGCCGAGCAGATGGTCGGCGCTGGGCGGGAGGAACGCGTCGTTCCCGGAGAACCTGGGGTCCTGGACGAAGAACGGCGCGACGACGGCGAAGAGCACTATGCCGACGGTGATGACAAGGCCCGCGACGAGCTTCGCGGAGCGACGGGGAAGGAATCGGGTCTCAGCCATTGTGACGCGTCCTCGGGTCGACAAAGCCGTAGACGATGTCCATGAGGAACGTCGCCGCCAGCACGGTGAGGGTGATGACCAGGAACAGGCCCTGCATGAGGGCGAAGTCGTTGCCCTGGACGGCGGTGATCATGAGCTTGCCGAGGCCGGGGTAGGTGAAGACCTGCTCCATCACGATCGCGCCCGTGACCACGAAGGCGAGCGAGATTCCGAAGCCCGCGATGGACGGCAGGGCCGCGTTGCGGACGGCGTAGCCGAGCAGGATCCGCGAGCGCCGCAGTCCCTTGGCCTCGGCGGTGGTGATGTAGTCCTCGGACAGTGTGGACACCATCATGTTCCGCATTCCGAGGAGCCAGCCGCCGAACGACGACAGCACCACGGTCAGCGCCGGAAGGATGCCGTGATAGGCGACCGATCCCACGAACGCCCAGGTGGCCTCGGGGCCGTCGAACGTGAAGACGTCGAAGCCGCCGATGCGGGGGAACCAGGGGTTGACCACCGCGAAGCCGTACACGAGCAGCAGCGCCACCCAGAAGTACGGCAGGGACTGTAGCAGCGTCGAGCCGGGGATGATGTGGTCCACCCAGGTGCCGCGCTTCCAGCCGATCCACGCGCCCGCCGCGATGCCCACGACGAACGAGATGATCGTCGCCAGGCCGAGCAGCCCGATCGACCACGGCAGGGCGGCCGAGATGAGCTCCACGACCGGGGTGGGGAACTTGGTGACCGAGACCCCCAGGTCGCCGCGAACCAGGTTGCCCCAGTACGCGACGTACTGCTGCCAGATTGTCTGGTCCGTGTCGGACCCGAGGAGGAGCCGGATGGTGCGCTCGACGCCGGGGGCGACCTCGCCGCTGCGGGCCATCTTGGCCAGCATGATGTCGGCGGGGTCGCCCGGCATGAGCCGGGGGATCAGGAAGTTCAGGGAGATGGCGGCCCACACGGTGATCGCGTAGAAGGCAGCCCGTCGCAAGTAGTACCTCACTGGTTGCTCCCGTCCGTCCGTACCGCGGCCGTCGCGGCCCCTCCTCGGGTCCTCGTCATCACTCGACCGGCTTCAGGTTCGCCAGGATGTAGCCGGCGGAGACCGAACCCCACGACGGCGGGAACGCGTACAGGTCCTCCTCCGTGGGCCAGCCGGTGTAGTCGGCGTCGTTGTAGAACGTCTGCGTCGCGTTGATCTCCATCGGGATGTAGGGCAGGTCCCGGGTGATCTCGTCCTGGATCACCGCGTACGCGGCCAGCTTCGTCTCGTCGTCGTTCGCTGCCGCGGCGTCCGCGACCGCCGCGTCGACCTTGGGGTTCGAGTAGCGCGTGAAGTTCCACTCGCCGGGCTCGAGCGCCTTGCCGACCGGCTGGGTGTAGTCGCCCGAGAACCAGTCGCGGTAGATCTGGAACGGGTCGGCGACGCTGGTGCCGACTACGCCGCCCATGATGAGCTGGAAGTCACCGGACTGGCGAGAGTCGGAGAACTCCTGCCACGTGGCCGTCGACGCCGTCACCTTGATTCCGGCGGCCGCGACCTGCTCTTCGATCAGCTTCGCGGCGTCGTTGTAGTCCGTCCAGCCCTCTACCGAGGTGAGGGTGAGCTCGACCTTGACGCCATCCTTCGCGTAGACGCCGTCGGCGTCCTTGGTGTAACCGGCCTCCTCGAGGATCGCCGCGGCGGCCTCCGGGTCGCCGGTCTGGGGGCTCTCCTTCTCGACGTCGGCGGAGATCCACTTGTCGTCGCGGCCGAGGAGCGCGAAGGTGGGCGAGATCGGGGCAGCGAGCCCGACGAATGCCTTCTCGTTGATGGTGCCGCGATCGATGGCGAGGTTGAGCGCCTGGCGCACCGCGACGTCGGTCTGCGGGCCCTTGCAGCCCAACTCAGCGTTGGCGCAGGTGTACAGCACCGTCGGGTCCTGCGGGGTGTTCACGTAGCCGGCCGGACCGCCGGCCGCGGCGATACCCTCGGGGTCGGGCACGAACATGCCCGTCCAGTCGAGGTCGCCCGACTTGAGCAGGTCCTCGGCCGAGGCGTTGGCGTCGATACCGAGGTAGCGCACCTTCTTGACCTCCGGCTTGCCCTCCTGCCAGTAGCTCTCGTTGGCGACGAGCGTGTAGGACGCCTCCGAGACGCTGTCGACGGTGTAGGGGCCGGTGCCGACCGGTGCCTCGTTGGCCCAGGTGGTGGCCTCTTCGACCGACTTCCCGGCCCAGATGTGCTCTGGCAGCATCCACGTGCTGCCGAGGATCCCGACCTCGTTGGTGAACTGGGGCGAGTCGTACGTGACCTCGACGGTGGTGTCATCGGTCGCCTCGGCCGAGACGAGCTGCGGCGACTTCGCGACCTCGCTCGTCAGCGAGTAGATGACGTCGTCGACGGTGAAGTCCTCGCCGTCGCTCCACTGGACGCCCTCGCGGATCTTGATGGTGAGGACGGTGCCGTCCTCGTTCCAGGAGAACGAGTCGCCGAGCATCGGGACGGGGTCGCCGGTGCCGACCTTGTTGTACAGGAAGAGCGTCTCGTAGACCGGGCCGAGCGCGCCGTGCAGCACGGTCGGCGCATAGGGGTTGAAGTTCGCGGCGATGGGGGTCTGGCTGCCGGCCCACACGTTGAGCGTGCGGTCGGCGGGTCCATCGGCGGATTCGGCGGTGCCTGAGCAGCCGGCCGCCAGAAAGGTGACGGTGGTGAGTACGGCAGCAAGGAGCATCCCCTTGCGGACACGTCGTCGGATCATGGTCGTTCCTCTCGCGTCGGCGGCTCGCGACGGCGCCGCGCTGTTCCACCGAGTTCGTACGGAAGGAGACCTAACTAAAGATCGGCGATCAGCGGGAGAGGGCAACCGCATAAATGGCGTTATCGTTACCAGGTTGAGATCATTGTGAGGTGAATCACGAGACGCCGGACCACTCGCCAGCCCCTTGGAGCGACCCGAGAGAGACGGCGTTTCACCTCGCGAGACGCACGTAGCCGTTCGTCGACATGCAGGTGTGAGCCGGCTGTCGACTGTCGACGTGCACCCCGGACCCGGTCTGCTCCTGAAACCGGCGGATGAAGTGCCGCCGACTCAGCCCTGCCTGCCGCGCCATGTCCTCGACGGTCCGCGGGGTCCGCAGATCCCCGAGCAACCATTCCATCGTCGGGCCGAGCCGGCCATGCGGCGTCTGCGGGACCGCCCGCGCGACGTACTGCCGCTGCCCGCCGCTGCGGTGCGGGTCGCAAATCTCGCCCTCGTCCCGGTGTTCATGGTCGCCCTGGTGCAGTCCGGCTGGCGGTCGGTGTATGCCCTCGTGGTGGTGGCGGTGGCACTCGGGTATCGATGGATCCGGGACCGGGCCGGCCGCCGCGCGAATCCGTGAGCTCGAGATCGGCCGCGTTGGACCTCCTAGGCGCGATCCGCGCTGACCGCGAGCCCCGCCAGCAGCTCCGCCGCCGGACCGGGGTGCACCAGCCACCGCAGGTGGCTGGACTCCAGGGTGTGCACGTCGTACGGGTTGTCCGGCGTGAGCGCGTCGCCCTCGCGGATCATCCGGTCCTGCATGGCCGGCGGAATGCTCGTGTCCTCGCTGAGCCGCACGTAGCTCCTGGGGATCGTGCCCCAGGTCTCCGCCTGGGCCCGGTCGGCCGACGTGCCCGCGTCGAGGTTCTCGTCGGGCTGGAAGGTGTTGAGGAAGGTGAAGAACTCGTCGTCGGTGCCGTCGGCGAAGAACGCCTCCTTGAAGCCGGCGAGCACGGCCGGGTCGGCGGTCCGGAAGTTGGACCGCAGCAGGCCGAGCGCAGCCGGGTCGGCCGCCAGCGCGCCCGCGAGCGCCCCGGCATCGACGGTGGCCATCTCGGGCTCGGCGTAGTAGGCGCCCACGTCGAGGTCGACCGGTGCCCACGCGGAGACGTAGACGATCCGGTCGACCAGGTCCGGGCGGGCGTTGCCGACGGCTGTGAGCGTGGCGCCGCCCCGGCTGTGGCCGACCAGGATCACCGGCCCGTGCTGCTTGGCGCGTTCGAGCACCTCGATGACGCGGGCCGCGTTGTCGGCCAGGGTCACGCCCTTGATGCTGCCGGGCGTCGTCGCGAGGCCCTCCGGGTCCTGCGGAGCCTGGTAGGCGGCGGGGTAGGTCGCCTCGAAGCCGTGGCCGGGCAGGTCGACCGCCGCCGAGCGGTGGCCCAGCAGGGCAAGCTCGGCCTGGAGCGGGGCGAACGAGAACGAGTTGGCGAAGGCGCCATGGACCAGCACGAACGTCGCGGACATGACGTCAGATGCTAGCCGGGCCGGACCACGCGGTCCGGCACGGCTTGACCTCACCCGAGGAGCTTCTGCATCCCCTCGCCGTCCGCGAGCCCGACGACGTTGCCTGCCGGGTCGGTGAACCAGGCGCCGTCGCCGCCCTCCATGAACCCGCGCGCGATGCCCTTCTCGTCCTGGTCGAACCCCTCGTACCGCTCGAAGGTCACGCCTTTGGCGGTGAGCTCGTCGACCACCTGGTCGACGTCGTCGACCGCCAGGTGCAGCACGGTGAACGTCGCCGGCTGGTGGTTTTCCTTCGCGTAGACGAACACCGAGGTGCCGCCGTCGAGGTTGAGCACCAGGCCTCCCGCTTCGGGGAGAGGCGTCACCCGCAGTCCTAGCGTGTCCGCGTAGAACGCGCGGGCCGCATCGATGTCGTTCGCCGAGAAGCTCGGATACACACTTCGTACGTTGACCATCGCTGTCTCACTCCCTTGTGACCGGCGGCGACCGCACCACAGGGCGCGCCGCGGGGCGTCAGTCCCTTCAAGAGTCGCACGGTCGGGCGTGGACGCAAGGCAGGCGACCCGCACCGGCCGGACATCACCCGCCCGCGCTCACTGGCCGACGCGGCCGTCGATCCGCTCGCGCAGGATGTCGGCGTGCCCGCAGTGTCGGGCATACTCCACGATCTGCCCCAGGACGGCGTCTCGAAGCTGCAGGTCCGCGCCGTCCGGGCCGAAGTCGGACACGCCGACGTTCCACGTGCCGAGGTCGGAGACACCGGCCAGGTACCTGTCGGTGGCCTCCATCTCGGTATGCCACTGTCGCCAGGCGTCGGCGGCGACCGCCGGGTCGGCGACGGCACCGGTCCAGTCGCCTTCCCGGTCCTCGTCGGTGCGGTACAGCTCCGGCGCGTCCTCACCCGTCATCACCCGGCGCAGGTGCCGCTCACCGGATGCGAGGTGCCGCACCAGCCCGAGCAGGGACATAGTGGACGGCGGTGCCGACCGCCGGGCGAGCTGCTCGGCGTCGAGGCCCGCGCACTTGAGCTCCAGCGTGAGGCGGTAGTAGCGGAGATATTCGAGCAGCGTGCCGCGCTCGTCGTCGATCGGGGTATCGGTCTCACGCGGATCGTCGTCCGGGTCGACCCACATGTCGGGGTAGACGGTCGACTGCGTCCACCTGGTCGTCTCCGGCTCTTCGGCGTCGTGCTCCCGTTGTTCCATACGGCCAGGGTGGACCCGTACCGCATCAGCTCGCCACGGAAAATCGCGTCACCGCGCGCGGTCCGCCGGCGGGCGACCTCGACGAGTCCCGCGGCTTCGAACATGCCCGCCGCGGGCAACGGTGCAGCAGCTAGGGAACGTAGCGGAACGCGTCCCACGCGCCGAGGAGGTACTGGATGCCGAGCGCCCGGTCGTAGAGCCCGTACCCGGGGCGGGGCTTGTTCGTGGTGTTCTCGTCCCACAGGTGGCGGCCGTGGTCGGGCCGGATGTAGCCCTGGTAGCCCGCCTCGGCGTAAGCCTTCATGATCCCCGTCGTGTCCACGCTGCCCTCGGACGCGCGGTGCGCCACCTCGGTGAAGTCCCCGTTGTCGAAGTGCTTGATGTTGCGCACGTGCGAGAAGTGGATGCGGTCCATGAAGGTGCGCACGGCGTCTACGGCGTCGTGCTCGGGGTTCGCGGAGAAGCTGCCCAGGCACAGCGTGAGGCCGTTGTACGGGCTCGGGTTCAGGTCGAGCACCCGCGCGATGCCCTCCTTGCTGGAGACCACGCGCGGCCACCCGAAGACGTCGAAGGGCGGGTCGTCAGGGTGCACGCCGAGCTTCACGTCGACCTCCTCGCAGGTGGGGATGACCGCGTCGAGGAAGTACTTGTAGTTGGCGTACATGTCGTCGTGGGTCACGCCCTCGTACGCCGCGTTGAGCTCGCTGAAGCTCGCCAGCCGCTCCGGCTCCCAGCCCGGGAGCGTGAGCCCGTGCGTGTTCGCCTCCATTTCCGCGATGAGGGACTCGGGCGACATCTTGTCGACCACGGCCTTCTCGTAGAACAGGGCGGTCGAGCCGTCCGGCAGGGGGTGCCACAGGTCGGTGCGCAGCCAGTCGAAGACGGGCATGAAGTTGTAGCAGACGACCTTCACGCCCGCTCGGCCGAGGCGACGGATCGTCGTGATGTAGTTCTCGATCGCCTCGTCGCGGCTCAGCCCGAGCACGGTCCGGCCGAGCTTGATCGACTCGTGCACGTTGACCGACTCGACCACCTCGGCGTCGAACGTCCTGGTGATCCCCCGGGCCTGCGCCTCGTCGGACAGGCCCGTGATCTTCGCGATCTCGGCGTCGATCTCCGCCTGCGCCCACACCTCGCCGGCCTGCTTGTGGTGCAGGCTCCACACGATGGTCTCCACGCCAGGGATCTGGCGTACGTGATCCAGGGTCACGGTGTCGTTGCCCTCGCCGTACCAGCGGAAGCCCATCTTCACAGCGCTCTCCTCGTCGTGCTTGTATAACCGCTCTTGTATACATCATGCCCGCCCCGACGAGCGGGGCGGGCACGGTGCTCACAGAGTGGTGAACCGCAGACGCATCCGGACCGGCTCGGCGTGCAGCTGCGCGTTCGGCAGGACGCCCGGTCCGCAGGCGGCACTGCCGACGCCGTGCTGGGCGGCGTCGAGGTGCAGCCACAGCCGGCCGTCCGGCACGAGCTCGTGCGGGTGCGCCGCACGGTCCAGCGCCTCGTCGGACCACGGGCGCAGCGACAGCTCGAACCCGACCTGCGGCCGGCCGCCGATCGTCACCTCACCGGAGTCGATCCGCAGGCCGGAGCCGTCGGCGAAGGACAGGACGGCGCTCGTGACGCCGCGCCGCGCACCGTTCTCCTGCGGGTGGGTGTACCGGGTCTGCCAGTCGGCGACGGTGTGCTGCCACGCGCCCCCGAGGGCAGCCACCGTCGAGTCGGCGTACGACTCGTCGGGGCCGAGGCCGGTCCAGCGCACGCCCGCCTCCGCGGCCCGCGGCTCGTCGAGGGCGAGCAGCAGACCCAGGCGGGCGACGCTCTCCGGCGCGGGCCCCTCCGGCTGGATGTCGAGGATCAGGTCCACGGCGTCGGGAGCGTCGGTGACCGGCTGCCAGCGGTAGCGCGTGGCGAAGCCCGTACGGATCGCCGGCCCCGCGACGCGCGAGTCGATCTCCAGCGCCCCGTCCTCGCCGACGTCGACGCCGGCGAAACGCTCGCCGAGCAGGGTCAGGCCCGCCCGGTACCACGTCTGCTCGTCGGACTTCTCCCCCTTGCCGGGGCGGCGGTCGTTGTCGGTCGGTGCCCGCCAGGCGTCGACCCGGAAGGCGTGCACCGCTCGGCCCGCGAGCTCGCGAAGGCCGCCCCTGCTGTCGAACCGGGCCGGGCCGGCCCGGAACCCGCCGTCGGCCTCGGTGGTCACCCGGCCGGCCGGGGCCGCGAGCGGCGCCGGCTCGACGAGGAGGAGCTGGCCGGCACCGAGCTCGAACCCGGGCTCGAGCCAAGCGTCCTCCAGTGCGTCCCCCTTCTGCTGGACGGCGCGCAGGGTCCACCAGACCGGCGCCTCGCCCGGCTCCGGCAGCGACAGGTCCGACGGCGGCCGCACCACCGTCTCGGTCCCGGCGTCGAGCACCAGGTCGAGCGTGCCCGCCGCGAGCTCCTCCGCGCCGGTGTGCAGGGTCCAGCGGAGCTCGGCGTGGCTCGTGTCCCGGAAGGCGTAGCGGTTGCGGACGAGCAGCGAGCCGTCGTCCTGAGCGTCGATGCGGATGGGCGCGAACACCGCGGCCGTCTCGAGCAGCCCGGGCGAGGGCGTGCGGTCCGGAAGGAGCAGGCCGTCGGCGATGAACGTGCCGTCGTGGAGGCGTTCGCCGAAGTCGCCGCCGTACGCCGAGAACAGGACCCCGTCGTCGTCCGCGCGGGTCAGGCCGTGGTCGATCCACTCCCAGATGAAGCCGCCGAGCAGGCGCGGGTACCGGTCGAAGAGCACGTCGTAGTCGGCGAGGCCGCCCGGGCCGTTGCCCATGGCGTGCGCGTACTCGCACTGGAGGAACGGCATGGCCCGACGGCGGGCATCGGCGTCGGCGCGCTCGAACGGCGGCTCGATGCCCTGGCCGATGAGGTCGACCTCCTCGCTGTCGGCGTACATCCGGGAGTACACGTCGACGTGGTCGCTCGACCAGTCGCCCTCGTAGTGGATGGGGCGGCTCGGGTCGAGGTCGCGGATGGCGTCGGCCATCGCGGCGATGTTGCGGCCCACCCCCGCCTCGTTGCCGAGCGACCACATGATGATGCTCGCGTGGTGGGCGTCGCGGCGCACCATCCGGGTGACGCGGTCGACGAGCACGTCGGTCCAGTCCGGGTCGTCGACCGGGTTGCCGACCCAGCCGTCGATCTCGAAGCCGTGCGTCTCCAGGTCGTTCTCGTCGATGACGTAGAGCCCGTGGCGGTCGCACAGGTCGAGGAAGTGCGGGTGCGGCGGGTAGTGGCTCGTCCGGACGGCGTTGATGTGGTGCCGCTTCATGAGCAGCACGTCCTCGAGCATCCGCTCGGGGGTCACTGCACGTCCGCGCAGGGGGTCGAACTCATGCCGGTTGACGCCGCGCAGCTTGATCGGCCGCCCGTTGACGAGGAACACCCCGTCCTCGATCGAGATCGTGCGGAAGCCGACCGCGAGCGTCACAGTCTCGGTGTCGGTCGAGACGACGACGTCGTAGAGCCGCGGCCGTTCGGCGCTCCACGGCTCGACGGCTACGCGCAGCTCCTCGCCGGCCGCCGCCTCGACGCCGAGCTCCGGCACCGCCACTCGCGCGGCCACCGCGCCCGGTCCGGCCACGACGGTTGCGGCGTCCACCCGCAGCGTGCCGACGCCGGTCGCGTGGTCGTAGTCCGCGTGCACGCGGACGTCGTCGAGGGCGCCGTCGGGGCGGTGCTCCAGCGTGACGCCGCGGAAGATGCCCGAGAGCCACCACTGGTCCTGGTCCTCGGCGTACGACATGGCCGACCACTGGGTGACGCGGACGGCGAGCAGGTGCTCGCCACCCTGCCGCAGCCGGCCGGTGAGGTCGACCTCGGTGGGCAGGCGGGAGCCGTGCGACGTGGCGAGCAGCTCGCCGTCGAGCGCCACCTGGAACCAGGAGTCCACGCCCTCGAACCGCAGCAGGGTGCGGCCGCCGTCCGGCCAGTCCGCAGGCAGCCGGAGCGTCGTGCGGTACTCGCCCGTCGGGTTGTCGTTGGGCACGTGCGGCGGCTCTACCGGGAACGGGAACAGGACGTTGGTGTACGCGGGCGTCCCGTACGGCCAGGCATTCGGGGCCTCGGCGAGCTGCCAGTGTCCGGGCACGGCCAGGCGGTCCCAGTCGTCGCCGGGCTCCGCGCGGTCCACGCCCGTGTCGGGGTGCGGGAACAGCCGGAACCGCCACTCGCCGTCGAGCGACAGGGCGGCGGCGCTGGAGGCGCCGGCCGGCGGGCGGAATCGCGGTGCGACGACGCCGTCCGGCGTAGCGACGGACTCGTGGGTGATGGTCATGACTCCTCCAGGCGGCGTCGGGTGGGGAAGCGGAAGTGCCGATCGTGACGGTACACCGGGGTGCGTTCAACGTTGAACGGCCGTCCAGAGCCGCGGCGCGCATGTACGGGACGGGCCGTCGGCGGGCCGGCGTCGGATGATGGACAGATGGCCAGTCTGCTGCACGCCGTCCGCTCCGCGATCGCCCCGCTGACGCGCACGCGGGCGTTCCGCGCCGCCGGCCCCGTGCTCCTGCCGCCGGCCGAGCGCTTTCTCGCCTGGTGCTCCGGCGGAAGGCTGCAGATCAGCGCGCTGCTGGTGCCGTCGCTCGTCCTGCACTCGACGGGGGCGAAGTCGGGGGAGCCGCGCGATACCTACCTGATGTACACACCCGACGGGCCGGGCCGGGCGATCGTGGCGGGCTCCGCGTTCGCCCAGGGGCGGCACCCGGCATGGACCTACAACCTGCTGGCGCACCCGGACGCGGCGATCAGCGTGCGCGGTCGGCGGATGCCGGTCCGGGCAACGCTCATCGGCGACGACGAGCGGGACGCCACGTGGGCACGTATCGAGTCGCAGTGGCCCGGCTACCGCGCCTACGAGCGGGAGTCGGGGCGAGTGGTGCGGCTGTTCCGCCTGGAGCGGCTGGCCGAGAATGCCGACCGCTCCCGTTCCCTGCCGTCCGCGTAGCCTCGATCGCATGGCATACGACCTGGCCCTCGCGGACGAGATTCGGGGCGCCCTCGACGGCGAGTCCGCCATCACCGAGCGGCGCATGTTCGGCGGGCTGGCCTTCATGGTCAACGGCAACCTCGCAGTGGCCGTGAGCAGCAGGGGCGGGATCCTGGTGCGTGTCGGGGCCGACACCGCCGAAGAGCTGGTTTCCACGACTGCCGCCACGCGCGCGGTGATGGGCGGACGCGTCATGAGCGGCTGGCTGAACGTCGGCGCGGACGACCTCAACACCGAGGCCGAGGTCTCGACCTGGGCGCAGCGCGGGGTGAGCTACGCCCGCTCGTTGCCGCCCAAGCAGTAGCCGCCGACCGTCAAGCCTGCCGCGCCAGCATCTCCCCGATCACGCGCGCGCCCTCCGGGAACGCCCCCGGGTTCGGTCCCGAGTAGTTGAGCCGCAGGTAGGCGCCGGTCGGCTCGGCCGGGAACCACTCGTCGCCCGCTGCCACGACGACGCCGGCGGCCTCACAGTCCTGGACCAGGCGCGCGGTGTCGGTGGTATCCGGGAACCGGACCCAGAGGTTCAGGCCGCCCTGCGGCACGTGCTCGACGCGGGCGGCCGGGACGTGTTCCCGGAGCGCGCCGAGCAGCAGGTCGCGGCGGGCGGCGAGCTGCTGCCGCAGGCCGCGCAGGTGGGTACGCCAGGCGGGCTGCGTCACGACGTCGAGCGCGGCGGTCTGCAGCATGCCGCTCACGTACATCGACTCGGCCTGCGCGCCGGCGAGGATCCGCTCGCGGGCGGGGCCTCGGGCGACGAGCCCGGCCACCCGCACCGCCGGCGAGACGCACTTGGCCAGAGAGCGCAGGTAGACGACGTGCCCGCCGTCGTCCCGGGCCGCGAGCGGGACCACGTCCTGGGTGATCCCGAAGTCGTGCGCCCAGTCGTCCTCGATCACATAGGCGCCGTGTTCGCGCGCCATCCGGAGCACCTCGTCGGACAGCTCGGGCGACCAGCGTGCGCCGGTCGGGTTGGCGAAGTGCGGCTGCGCATAAAAGGCACGCGCACCCGTCTGGGCGAAGGCGCGCGCGAGCGCATCCGGGTCCGGCCCCTGGGGGCCGCTGGGCACCGGCACCACCTGCACACCGACCTGGTCGGCGGCGAGGAGGGCGCCCCAGTACGTCGGCGACTCCACCAGGAGCGGCCTGCCCGCGCCGACCAGTGCGCGAAAGGTGGTGCTGAGACTGGCCTGACTGCCGGGAAAGACGACGACGTCGCTGGGCGCCGGCGGCGCGATGCCCACGGGCGATGCGGCGCCGAGCTCGGCCGCGAACCACGCCTGCAGCTCCGGGACGCCGGCGGCCGGTGACCTGGTCACGGCGGCCTCGCTGCGGGCTGCACGGTTGAAGGCGGCCCGAACCAGGCGCTCGGGCAGCAGCTCGCGGTCCGGGTAGCCCGAGTGGAGCGCGATCACGTCGTTCGGAACGGAGTGCAGGGCTCTGGACAGCTGCTGGACGGCCTTCGGCCGGGGACCGAGCGCGGCCGTCTGCCAGCCGTAGTCGTTGGGGCGCGCCACCCGCACCGCCCGGACGAACGTCCCGACGCCCGGCCGGGTCTCCACCGCACCCTGCGACGTCAGGGTGCGCAGCGCCTTCTGCACGGTGACCGGGCTGGCACCGTACTGCGCCACGAGCGCCCGGCTGGACGGCAGCCGCGCGCCGGGCGCGGCTGCGGCTATCCACTCGCGGAGGCCCGCGACGATTCGAGCACTGCTATCGTCATACATGACGAGCAATAGTAGCGCTACTCTCGCTGCGACCTCCCCGCTATCCACCTCTCGCGCAGGTCTCTGGTGGGGTTTCCTCGGGGTCGCGGCCTTCTCGCTCACCCTCCCCTTCACCCGCGTCGTGGTCGACGGTGGCGGGATGTCACCGCTGTTCGTGTCCTGCGGCCGCGCGGTCGTCGCCGCGGTGCTCGCGGCCGCCGCCCTCGCGATCACCCGGCAGCGTCGGCCCCGCGGCATCCAGTGGGCGCGGCTCGCGATCGTCGCGGGGGGCGTGGTCGTCGGCTTCCCGGTGCTGACCTCGTTCGCGCTCACGACGGCGTCCGCCAGCCACAGCGCCGTCGTGATCGCGCTGCTGCCCGCGGTGACGGCGGTGCTGGTCGTGCTCCGCGGGCGCGAGCGACCGCGGATGTCGTTCTGGGTGATGGCGGCGCTCGGCGCGATCGCGGCGGTCGTCTTCGCCTCGATCCAGGGCGGCGGAGGCGGCGGGCTGCACGGGTCGGACCTGCTCCTGCTCGCCGCCGTGGTCGCGTGCGGGATCGGCTACGCGGAGGGTGGGCTGCTTGCCCGCGAGCTCGGCGCCTGGCAGACGATCTCCTGGGCGCTCGTGCTCGCCGGCGTCCCGATGGTGCTCCTCACCGGCTTCTCGATGGTGCAGCACCCGCCGACGGGCACCCCGCTCGACTGGGCCCTGTTCGGGTACCTCGGGGTGGTGAGCATGTTCCTCGGCTTCTTCGCCTGGTACCGCGGTCTGGCAATCGGCCCGATGGCGCAGGTCAGCCAGGTCCAGCTCGTCCAGCCCGTGCTGACCATCTGCTGGGCCGCGCTGCTCCTGCGCGAGCAGCTCACGTGGCCCACCGTGCTCGGCGGTGCGGCAGTGATCGCCTGCGCGGCGATCGCGGTTCGATCGCGGTTGCGCTAGCCGGGCGCGGGCGCAACCATCTGCCCGCCGATGACCCGGAGCAGGTCGAGGCGCCCCGCGTCGGGGCTGCCCTCGGCCGCGGTGTAGGTCACGACGCGCAGGTCGGCGCCGGGCACCAGCAGGACGTCGCAGTCGAGAGTGATGTCCCCGATCTCGGGGTGCCGGATCGTCTTCCGGTCCGCGACGTGCCGCGCGCTGTGACCGGTGGCCCAGAGCAGCTCGAAGTCCACGGAGTCGCGGCGCAGGTCGGCCACGAGCGCGCTCAGCCGCTCGTCCATGGGATAGCGGGCGGTCGCCTCGCGGAGGTCGGCCACGACGGCGGCCGCGGACACCTCCTCCCCCGTCTCGGACGAGGACGGCCGCAGTGCGGCCCGGGCGGGGCCGGTGCCGAACACAGCACGGGCGAGGTTCCGTTCGCTCACCGGCACATCGTTCGGGTCGCCGTGCAGGGCGGTCCACACGGCGTTCCACCACACCAGGGTCCAGTCCGCGGCGAACACCGCGATCGGGAAGTCCCCGAGCCGGGCCGTGAGCCGCTGGACGCTCGGCGGGACGTGCAGGCTGACCAGGCCGTCCCGCGGCGGCAGGAGCCCGGCGGCCGCGTACAGCTGGTCACGCTCGGGCCGGGAGAGCTGGAGCGCCCGCGCGATCGACGCGACGACCTGCGCGGACGGGCTGGTCGCGCGCCCCTGCTCCAGGCGCAGCACGTAGTCCACCGACAGCCCGGCGAGCTGCGCGAGCTCCTCGCGCCGCAGTCCCGGCGCCCGGCGCCCGGCCGAACGCGGCAGGCCCGCGTCGACGGGGGACAGCCTGTCGCGCCACAGGTGAACCAGCACTCCGAAGCCCAGCCCGGGTGTCGTCGTCATGCCCACCAGTGTGGCGGCCCGACGGCGCGCGAGGGTGGGTACCGCGAGTCCACAGGCTCACCCGAACCCTGGTGGACGACGCCGCGGACGGCGAGCGTGGCCCTCATGCACACCATCGTCATGACCGGCGCGACCCGCGGCATCGGCCGCGTCGCCGCCGAGCGAATCCTGCGGGACGACCCCGAGGCCCACCTCGTGCTGATCACCCGCGGCCCGTCCGGCGAGCGCCTCGCCGCCGAGCTCTCGTCCGGCCTGGCCGGCGGTTCAGCCGGAGACTCAGCCCACGGCTCACTCGCCGGTGCGGGCCGGGTCTCGCACGTTGCGGCAGACCTCGGCTCGCTGGCGGAGGTCCGATCGGCCGCCGCGGAGATCGCGGGGAAGCTCGACCGGGGCGAGCTGCCGCCGCTGCGCGGCTTCGTCGGCAACGCCGGCATCCAGTACACGAACGCCCGCACCGAGGGCGCCGACGGGTACGAGGCCACGTTCACGGTGAACGTGCTCGCCAACCACGTGCTCCTGCGGACGCTGATGGACCGTTTCGCAGCGCCCGCCCGCATCGTCATCACCACGAGCGACACCCACTTCGGGGACTTCGCGCACACCATGGGCCTCGTGCCGGCGCCCGTATGGCAGGCGCCGGAGGTGCTGGCGCGGACGGGCGCGTTCCCGGCGTCGGACCGGACGAGGGGCGGGCGGGCCGCCTACTCGACGAGCAAGCTGGCCACCATCTACCTCGCGCACGAGTACGCACGCCGGCTGCCAGCCGGGGTCGACGTCGTCACGTTCAACCCGAGCCTGGTCCCGGGCACGGGGCTCACCCGCGACGCCGACGCGCTGGGCCGCTTCGCCATGCGCCGGATCTTCCCGCTGCTGAACCTGACCCCGCTGACGAACAGCGCGTCCGTGGCCGGACAGCAGCTCGCCGACGTCGCGCTCGGCAGGGTAGCGGCGCCGACCGGCTCGTACGTGAACCGCGACCGGGTGGAGCCGTCGTCGGACGAGTCGTACGACCCCGGCCGGGAGCGCGAGCTGTGGGAAGCGGCGGACCGCCTCACGGCGGGGCTCGACGCGCCGGTCGGCTGTGTCGGAAAGCACGTGCACCTCGACGAGCCGCTGTCGTAGCATCGACCGGTCGGCTGTGTGGCGGGATCGCCCGGCCGATTCACCGGACACACACGAGGAGCGAGAGATGCGGGAACTCACCGCGGGTTGCGGGGTGGCCGTCGTGGCCTGCTCGGGCACTCCCGGTACCCGCGTCACGACTCTCTGACCTGGTCAGGCAGCACGTCACACCGACCGCTTCGGCGGTCACGTGCGATGCGGCCGGACGTCGGAGGGCGGGCGCGGCGTCGTCCCCTGCCCTGCCGCCTGCCGGCCCGGTGACCCGAACGCTCGAGGTGACCGTGGCGCCGTCGTGCACTCTTTCTCGACGGCGGACGCCGGCGGGTGGCATTCCGAACGACCGGAAGCCGAGAACCCTCATGAATCCCCTGACCGAGAAGCAGATCCGCGCATCCTTCCTGAACGCGAGCAAGCGGGAGGCCGCGCAGGCGACCCTGCCCGACCTCGCCACCCTCGACTGGGAGCGCCTCGACTACCTCGGATGGCGCGACCGCAAGGCGCCGCTGTCCGCGTACGTGGTGCTCGAGCTCGACGGCGAGCCGACCGGCGTGCTGCTCCGCGCCGCCGACGCCAAGGCGGGCGGCAAGCGCACCAAGGGCGTGTGCGCCTGGTGCGAGGACGTGGTCGTGACCGACGACGTCTCCCTGTACGTCGCCCGCCGGGGCGGCGCCTCGGGGCGCAACGGCAACACGATCGGCACGCTGATCTGCACCGAGTTCGGCTGCTCCCGGAACGTGCGGCGCAAGCCGACGTTCACCGAGGCGGGCAACGACCCGGCCGTGCGTGACCTGATCATCGACCGCCGCATGGCGGGTCTGCGCGAACGCGCCGCACGGTTCGTCGCAGAGGTCGGCAGCACGCGCTGACGTACGCGTCGGACGCACAGGTCCCGGTGGCCTGTGCGTCCGGCATGCGCGCGTGCGGCTGAGCCGCCGGGATCTGCGCGCACCTCCGCCGGCTCATGCCGCCGAACCGGCAGCGGTCCGCATGCGGGCGGCCGCCGCGATCGCGGCCTCGCACCACACGACGGCGGGCCGGTCCACGGCGCCGCGCATCACTATCTGGCGGCACAGCTCGCCCAGGCCGTCCGTCGCGGCGCGCTCGGCATCGACGCCCGGGAACATCCGCCGCACGGAGAAGACGACGGCGCGACGGTGCGCTGCCCACTCCGAGGGGTTCGAGGCGAGGCCGTAGGTCCTGCTTCGTGTCTGAGTCATGCACTACTGACGCGGAGGTCCCGTGGATGTCACAGCACTTTCGCGACTCGGTTCGCGACCGGGTCGTAGCCTCACCACGTGCCCCTCTCCGATCGCGAGCCGCGCCTCGACTCCGCCGACCCGGCCGCCCAGTTCGCCGCCTACCTGGACTACTACCGGCAGGCGGTGGACCGGAAGCTGCGCAGCCTGCCCGACGCCGACCTGCGCGCCTCCCGGCTCCCGTCCGGCTGGTCGCCGCTCGAGCTGCTGATCCACCTGGTGCACATGGAGCGGCGCTGGTTCCGGTGGGGGTTCCTGGCCGAACCGCTCGACCGCCCGTGGGGCGACCACGCAGGTCAGGACCCGCACGGACCGTGGGCGGTGCCCGACGCCGTCGGGCTGGACGAGCTTCTCCAGGCCCTGCACGCGGGCGGCGCCGCCACCCGCGAGGTGCTCTCGGCACACGCCATGGACGAGCACGGCGCGCTCGGCGGCCGGTTCACCGAGGACCCGCCCACGCTCGCGTGGATCTGCTTCCACGTGCTGCAGGAGTACGCCCGCCACGCGGGCCACCTCGACATCGCCGCCGAGCTGGCGGGCGGTGCCACGGGCGAATGAGCACTCGCACAGGCCTGTGGACGACGGCGGCCGGGGTCGCCGTGGTGGCGGCGCTCGGCCTGCTGGTGGCGAACGGGGTGGTCTGGCCCAACCGGATCCTCGCCGCCAGGTACGACGTGCGGGGTGTGGACGTCGCGCACTACCAGGGGCAGATCGACTGGGACGTGCTGGCCGCGCAGGACCTCGACTTCGCATGGATCAAGGCCACCGAGGGCGCCTCGCACACCGACCCGCGGTTCGCCGAGAACTGGGCGGCCGCCACCAAGACGGACCTGCTCGTGGGGGCGTATCACTTCATGAGCTTCGAGAGCCCGGGCGCGGACCAGGCAGCGCACCTCGCGGCCGAGGTGCCGGCGACTCCCGGCACGCTCCCGCCCGTCATCGACCTCGAGTTCTACGGCGCGTTCCACGACGACCCGCCGACGCCGGACGAGGTGCACACGATCCTCGGTCCGCTCGTCGCCGGTATCGAGGAGCACTACGGCGTGCCGCCAATCGTGTACGCGACCGAGGACGCGTACGACCTCTACCTCGCGGACCGCTACCCCGACCTGCCGATCTGGATCCGGTCGGTCGCGTGGTCGCCCCGGCTGTCGGACGGCCGCGACTGGACGATCTGGCAGTACTCCAACCGCGACCGCATGCCCGGCCACGACGGCGTCGAGCCGTACATCGACATGAACGTGTTCGCGGGCACGCGCGAGGAGCTGGCGGCCCTCACCCTCGACTGAGACGTGCCCGGTGCCGACCCCGCGTCATGCGTCCCTCGCGTAGTCGACCCGGCCCAGCCCCAACCAGGACGCGAGCTGCTCGATCTCGGCATGCACCGCGTCCATGGTGGCCCCGTCGAACGGCCGGTCCTCGTGCACCGCGAAGACATTCAGCACGCTCTCCTTGCGGTCCGCCTTGGCGTCGAGCTTTCCCACGAACCGCTCCCCGTGCAGGATCGGCAGCGCGAAGTATCCCCAGCGCCGCTTCCCCTTCGGCTTGTACATCTCCAGCGTGTACTCGTAGTCGAACAGGTCCAGGAGCCGGGGCCGGTCCGCGGCGATCGCGTCGAACGGGCACAGCAGGGCGGTGCGGGGCTCGAACTCGTCGTCCGCGCGCGCCAGCAGCTCCGGGTCGACGCGCCACTCGCCGTCGACCCCCTCGACCTGGACCACCTCGCCGGGCAGGTCCACCCAGTAGACGCCGTCACCCGAGCGGCCCTGCGTCCGCTTGCGGGCGATGCCCTCCGCGGCCAGCCTCCGGTCCACCCGCTCCCGGAGCGCCTCCTCCAGCGGGACCGCCTCCACCTGCGGATACACCCGCTCTGCGAGGTCCCACAGCCGCTGCCTACCCTTGCGCCCCACCATCGCGAGCTTGCCCTGCATGTTCAGCGCCTCGAGCATCTCGGCCACGCTGCGCCGGCTGCTCCAGCCCTCGGCGCCCCATGTGAACGGCACCCGGGCCGTGTCGGGCACGTCCTTCGCGAGCACCGGCCCCTCCGCCTCCACCAGCGCCAGCACGTCCCGCTCGAAGTCCGCGTTGTCGGCGAGCCACCCCCGCATGGTCTCGTTCCGCGGCCACTGCGCCATCTGCTCCAGGTACAGCGGCAGGTCGCCCATCGAGCGCACCGTGCCGCGCAGCTGGAACAGCATGCGGTCGGTGATCGCGTCGTCGACGGCCCCAACCCAGTACTCGTTCCCGAGCCGCGACCAGGCGACGAGGTCCACGGCGGGCGCCACGGCCGACGTCGGGTCCACCGCGAGGAACGTCAGGTCCTCCACGAGGTGCACGAGGTCGACCGGCCGGTGGGCGTCGAGCAGCTGTGCGCGGAGCGCTATGCGACGCGCCTGTTGCACTGTGAGCTGATGGGTGGCCATGCGGCGAGGATACGGAAGGACACCGACAGCGCTCCGTCATGCGGTCCACTCAACCTTTTGCCGACCTGGACCGTGAAGGGGGCATGAGCATGCCAATGGTCGCGGGGCGCTCGAGCCCCGGCAAGGTCCACAAGGTCGACGTCGTGGTGGTGGCCGAGAAGGAGACCGAGTTCGCCTCCTTCATGGCCCGGTCCACCCCCGCCCTCGCTCGCACCGCCTGGTTGCTGTGCGGCGACACGCACCAGGCGGAGGAGCTGGTCCAGCAGGCCCTGATCAAGACGTACCTGGCGTGGCCGAAGGCCCGCCAGGGCGAACCGCTCGCCTATGCCCGGCGCGTCCTGGCGAACGCGCGGATCGACGGCTGGCGCCGTCGTCGCCGGGAGGTCCTCATGGCCTCCGACACCCTGCCCGACCGGGGCACCCGGGAGAGCACGGCCGAGCTGCACGCCGAGCGCGACCGCCTGGTCCGTGCGCTGCTGGTGCTCCCCACCAAGCAGCGCCGGATCGTGGTGCTCCGGCACCTCGAAGGCCTGACGGAACGCGAGGTGGCCGACGCGGTCGGCGTCTCGGTCGGCACCGTCAAGTCCACGGCGTCGCGCGGCATCGCCCGGCTACGTGAGGTCCTCGAGATCCACGATGCGGCCGACGTGCAAGGCACCACAACACAGGGCACCACGAACGAGAGGAGCGGGTCATGAACAACGACGAGCAGTTCGCAGAGAGCCTGCGCGCCCAGGTGACACGGGTCGCGCCGGAGATCGACGTCGACGTCACGCACGTCGTCCCCGCTGCCCGACGACGGCGGGTCGCCCGGGTGGGCGGCGTCACCCTGGCCCTTGGGCTGGCCCTGGGCGGCGGAGCCTGGGCGGCGACCACCCTGGAGGCTCCGGCCCTGCCGGGTGGTTCGGCGACGATGGCGGTGGAGCCGTCGCCGGAGCCGAGCGGACCGCCCGCGACGTCGAGCGAGGGCGACCCCCTGCCGGAAACGCCCAGCTACCCGGCCATGGACCCGGTCATGCCGCCGGAAGGCTGGCGGGACGCGACGTACTTCCATGTGGTGACCCGGAGCACGCCGAGCCAGACCGGCGGAGAGTCCGGGCCCGAGGCGCCGCTGGGCAGCGAGCTGGGCAGCGAGAGCTGGTACGGCGACGGTGTCAGCTTCGAGCTCACTGCCTACGGCCCGGCACTGATGGCCCTCGGCGACCACATCCCCATCGAGGGGCACACCATCAGCTATACCTGGGCGGAGATGGCGGTGCTACCGACTGAGCCGGAGCCCCTGCACGACGCCCTGCTCGACCGTTACTTCCCCGATGAGCGCGAGGAGGCGGTGCGCGACGCCGCGGCCCGCCTGGCCACCCAGGCACCGACCTCCCCGGAGCTGCGGGCGGCGGCGTGGGAGCTGCTCACGAGCCTTGCCGGAGTCGAGGTCGAGCAGGACGTCCGTGACTCGGAGGGCCGCCGGGGTACCGCAGCGACGTACCAGTACGGCGACAACGACAGGGTGCGGACCGTGATCTATGACGAAGCACGGAACCTGCCGCTCGAGACGCAGGACACGAAGCACGGCACGGACCTCTACCTGACGACCGAGTTCACCGACCTCCCCGACGAGGTCGCCGACAGCATCCCGGAGATCCCCGACCTCACCGCGATGACCCGCGAGGACGCCGAGGTCGCCTGCCTGCAGGAGCATCTCGCCTGCACGTTCGAGGATGCCGAGTCGGACACGGTGCCGGAGGGGATCGTCATCTCGTCCGACCCGGCAGCGGGAGCGCTGGTCACCTGGGGCGCCCCGGTCACGATCCTGCTCTCCACGGGTTCCTGACCTGGTAGTTCGTCACGGGCCCAGGTTGCGCCGGCTGCTCTCGAGCCCGGCGTAACCTGGGCCCGTGGCCCATGCCTACCGCACCGGCGCCCGGATCGAGGCGCCCGCCGACGTCGTCTGGCAGGTTCTGTCCGACGTCGAGCGCATGCCCACCTGGACGAGCTCCATGAGCCGAGTGTTGCTCCTCGGCCCCGAGACGACGATCGTCGTCGGCTCCCGCGTCGAGATCTGGCAGCCGGGCCTGCCGAAGGCGATCTGGGTGGTCGACGGCCTCACCGAGGGCTTCGGCTTCTCCTGGTCGAGCAGCACCCCGGGCGTCCGCACGGGAGCGGCACACCGGATCACCCCGCTGCCCGACGGCGCGTGCGAGGTCACGCTGGCCGTCGCCCAGAGCGGGATGCTCGCCGGGCTGACGAACCTGGTCCTGGGATCCAAGGCGCGGGAGTTCGTGGACACGGAGCTGGCCGGCATAAAGGCCGAATCGGAACTTCGCGCCGGGAACAAGAGCTGACACACCGTCGGAGACCCGGCGTGTCGCATCATTTCCTCCGGTGTTTCTCAACGCCCTCCACGGCATCATTTTGCTGGCAAGAATGGCTCTTACGCTGGGAAAAGACGTCAAGTCGAAAAGTTACCCGCGTTTCGGACAGCCTGTTTATTCACGACAACTGTTATCTGATCGAGACAAGGTGGTAACCCGTATGTAGCGTCTGATCCGTTGCGCCAGCGGAGGCGCAGCCGTGGACCCCATTCCCCAGACCGGTACGGGCCCGCGCAACCGGCGACTGGAGAACTTCGGTGAGTACCACCGTCCGACGCGCTCGACACCGCGCCGCTCATGCTCCTAGCACTCCCTTCATGACCGTGACCCGCACCGCAGCCCGCTCGGGCGCACTGATCGCGGCATCATCCGGACTTCTCGCGACGGCGCTCGCACCCAGCGCACACGCGATCGTGGGAGACGGTTCGAACCGGCTGGCAAGCGTCGACATGACGGCCCTGACGCAGGAAGCTCGCAAGGAGCTCGCGGCAGCACCGGCAGTGCAGGTCGCGAACGACGCGAAGCTCGACATCGAGAGCACGGTCGTCAAGGTCACCCCCGCTCCAGAGCCCGAGCCGGAGCGCGTCGTGGCGACCACCACGTACCCGGACGCCGAGACGACGGCGGCCACCGAGGACGTCGAGCCGGCCACCCCGGACTACGCGTCCGACGGTTCCATCGGCGCCCAGGCGATCTCGATCGCCATGCAGTACGTCGGCATCGCCTACGCGTACGGCGGCGACTCGCCGGCCACGGGCTTCGACTGCTCGGGTCTGATCAAGTACGTGTACGCGCAGCTGGGGGTCGACCTGCCGCACTCGTCGTCGTCCATGGTGGGCGCGGGCTACCAGGTCGAGTCGCCCATCCCCGGCGACATCGTGTGGACCCAGGGCCACGTCTCCCTCTACGCCGGTGGCGGCATGGTGGTCGAGGCCGCCAACTACGGCAGCCCTGTGCGCTACATCTCGCAGTGGCAGGACTACGCGGTCTACATCCGCCCGTACTGACAGAAGAAGAGCGAGGTGGAACCGCGGTCCTGCTGCGGTTCCACCTCGCTCTCGCCCTATCCCGGCAGGGCTACGAGCGGTACGCGACCGCAGCGGCCGCGTCGACGATCCCGTACCCGTACAGCGGCGTCCACAGCCCCGTGAGACCCAGGAGCGGGTCGTGGGCCGTGTACAGGATGGCCTTCTCGACGCCGGCCGTCGGGCGCCCCTGCGCGAAGAGCAGCGCCGCGACCCCGGCCACGTGCGGCGTCGCCATGGACGTACCCGCGTAGGCGTCGTAGCTGCCGCCGGCACAGGTGTCCGACCCGGTGCCCACGGGAACCGTGGACCAGACGTCGCCGTCGCAGCCGGTCAGCCCGCCCGAACCGCCGGGCGCCGAGACGCTCTTCAGGTCGAGCTTGATCGGCAGCTCCGAGTAGTAGGAGTGGATACCGGCGGAGTCGGTGGCCCCGACGCAGATCGCGACGCTGGTGAACGCCGGGTCGCTGCAGAGCGGGGTCGACGAGTTGCCGGCCGCTGCCACCGTGAGCACACCCTGGGTACGGGCGTACGCGATGGCATCGCGCATCAGGGTGTCGACGCCGAGAATCGTGAACAGCTGCCCGCCCGGACCGGAGCCCAGCGAGAGGTTGATGACGTCGGCGCCATGGTCGGCAGCCCAGCGGATGCCGTCCGCGATGTCCTGCGACGAACCCGACCCGGCCTCGAGGACCTTGACCGGGAGGATCTTGGCGTCCGGTGCCACACCCGCGACACCGATGCCGTTGTTCGCCACAGCGGCGACGATGCCTGCCACGTGCGTGCCGTGCTCGTCGCCGTTGTTCTTGCCGTCGGGGCCCTTGAAGTCCCCCTTGCCGCACGGACGGACGTTCGCGCAGCCGGTGAAGGTGGCGCCCGGCAGGAGCTGCCCTGCCAGGTCGGGCTGGTTGAAGTCGACGCCCGTGTCGACCACGGCCACCACCGCACCTTCGCCGGTGCTGGTCGCCCAGGCCGCCTCCGCCTTGATCTGGTTCAGGCCCCACTGCTTGCCCCAGAGGGGGTCGTTGGTCGCGGCCTGTGCACCCGGTGCCACGGCGACGAGCATCGCCACGGCGAGCGCCGCGGAGGTGGCGGCGCCGACGAGTGACCTTCTGTTCATATATGCCCCCATTGTTCGCACAGGGGCTGATTACCCCCGAACTGGCCCAAACTTAGGGGGGCCGGACATGCGTAGAACAGGGCAGATGCGAGGTTGCGGGTGAAATTTACACAATCGCAATCAGTAGCGGCACAGCCTGTCGGGCCGGGCCCGCCAGGTCAGGCCCAGGCCTCGGAGAGCTCGCCCTCCTCCGTCGCCTCCCGGGAGAGGCGGAGTGCCGCGATCGCGGCACCGAGCAACAGGGCGACCACCCAGGCCCCGAGCTGGTGCCCGTCGCTCACGATCGCCGCCGAGGCGATCTCGTCCCAGACGATGCCCGCGGCCGACAGCGGGTCCTCGGTGAGCGCCGAGCCGGGCCAGATGTTCTCCTGCACGGCCAGCAGGGCGGGGCCGGCCGCCTGGAGCACCCACACGACGCCGGCGGCGGGCAGCCAGCCCAGCAGCTCGATGGGCCTGCTGTCCACGGCGAGGCCGAACGCGATACCGAGCGCGACCGCCAGGATCCACCACGTACCCGTGGGCGACACCGGGTTTCCTGGGACGAGGCCCCAGACCCATCCGTCGAGGAGCACGACGGGCAGGGCGAGAGCGAGGCCCCGTAGCGCGGCCGGTCCGAGGCTCGCCAGGAGCCCGGCCGCGAGGCCGACGATCCCCGCGGCACCGGTGATGACGAGCATCCCCAGCGGCATGGCGTCGTCGGGACCGGTCTCGCGGGCCGCGAGCCACCAGGAGGCGCCGCCCGTGGCCGCGATCGCAAGCAGGGTGCCCGCGATCGCGGCGCCCGCACCGGCACCGGCCGAGGCGGGGAGACGAGACGTGACGCCGGCGAGGAGGCCGCCGATGAGGGCCATGACGACCACGCCGACCACCGCGTCGTCGGCGGTGAAGGGGAGCGGCAGGAACCCGGCGGCCGCGTCGGCCGAAGCCTGCGCAATGCCGCTGACCTCGTAAAACACTTGCAGGAGCCAGGGCAGGAACCCGCAGACCCACCAGACGATCGCACTGATAGGAAGCACCCACCAGGCGGAGATGCGGTTCTCCGATTCAGCCATGCCGCCGAACGGTAGCGGATGTGTGATGTCGGTCATAACCCCTCAAGCCCGGAACGGCGCAAATCTGCGCCTTCGTTGGGTCAGACCGTAATGCGTAACCCGATCGTGACTTTTTCCGTGAAGGTGTGTACTTTGACTTCTGCCCCACCACATCGGTGGAGCCGTGAGCCGGACGCCGAATCCTGTCACCGGCTCATGACCAGACGTTCGAGACAGGAGCGGGGGACCCACTTCCGGGCGACAGCAGGATCGTCGTCCTCGGGGTGAAGCCGGACGGAACCCCCCAGTAGCCGTGCGGCCGGGTGTGTACTCCTACCCGAACCCGACAGCTGACCTCGCAGGCGGTACAGGAGACATTAGGTGACGAACTCCATCCGCGGACGGCATCGTGACAGCCGTCCGGCCATGACACCGCTGACCATCCTCGCTCGTACCGCCACTGAGAACGCCGGCACTGTCGCCCGCCGCGGCGCGCTCGCCGCAGCCGCAGGTGGCGTCCTGATCTCGACCATCGCCACGACGGCGCACGCCGCCCCGGCGATGGACCTCAAGACCGACGTGAAGACCGCGAAGCTCAACTCGGTCGACCTCAACTCCCTCACCGCGGCGGCCAAGCAGGCTGTTGCCGCGGCTCCCACCGTGACCGTCCCGGCCGACGCGAAGATGCCGATCGAGATGGAAGTACTCGGCACCTCCTCGGGCGCCGACGGTGAGAAGGGCGAAGGCCCTGCCGTCGTCTCGGTCGACGCGCCGGACCCCGTCCCGGTCGGCCAGCAGGCCGTCAACATCGCCTTCAACTACCTCGGCATCACGTACGTGCTGGGTGGCGCCTCGCCGTCGGCGGGCTTCGACTGCTCCGGCCTCATCCAGTACGTGTACGCGCAGCTCGGCGTCGGGCTCCCGCACCAGTCCGGTGCGCTGCTGGGCTCCGGCTACCAGGTCACCTACCCCGAGCCCGGCGACATCGTCTGGACGCCCGGCCACGTGGCCCTCTACGCGGGCGACGGCATGATCATCGAGGCGTGGGCCGCCGGCATGCCGGTGCGCTACACCGAGATGTGGCAGAACAGCCCGACGTTCATCCGCGTCGTCTGAGTCCGTCGCACTGGTAGGTCATCGCGAGGCGCCGCCTCCGCATCGGGTCCAGGCCCGACGCCGGGGGCGGCGCCTTTCGCGTGCCCGCACCCCTTTGTCGTGGGCTACTCGGGCCAGTCGCAGGAGTCCGCGATGAAGTCGAACAGATCCGCGCGCCCTGAGTCGGGCATCGGCACGTAGATCACATGCTGCGGCTCGCCGTCGACGCTCGCGTACACGGGCAGGAACGTGCCGCGCTTGTCCTCGCCCACGGCATGGGCGTCGCAGCGGGCGGGCACCACGGGCAGGGTGATCCGGCCGGATCCCTGCCCGGCCAGGTCTCGGCCGGTCCAGCCGGAGCCGCCGCCCGGGTTCGCCATCAGCGTGGTTCCGCCGATCCGGTCGATCGTGACCTCCGGCCCGCCTGCGACCGGCTCGATCTCCAGCGTGACCAGGGCGGTCGGCTCGCCGTCGCGCGTCTCGACGGGAACGTCGGCGTCCGTTGTCAGGCCGACGCCCGCCTCGACGGCGGCCCGGGCACAGTCCACCGCGTGGTTGCGGGCGAGGTGCCCGGAAGGATCGTCCACGTCGTCGACAACGACGTCCGTGGCCGGACCGAGGTCGTCGTACTCGCCCAGGGCGAGCGTGATCGTGGCCGACGGCGCGGCGTCCGGCACCGGCTCGTCCGGCCCCGCCGGGAAGCCTGCGCACTCCGCCTCGCCCAGCCCGACGTACACGTCACGCGTCGTGCCGGGCCGCAGGGCGATGGTGCGCCCCTCCTTGGTGGGGTGCGACGGTCCGAAGCCGTCGGCCTGCAGGGCCCCGGCCAGGAGCGTCATCGTCTCGTCGGAGCCGTTGGTGACCGACAGGAGGATCTCCCGGTCGGCGTACTGCGTGCGGCCCTGCCCCACCTCGACGCTGAGGTGAGCGGCAACGCCGTCGGGCACGGGGCCCAGGGTGGACGACGTCGTTCCCGTTCCGCCGCCCGTACACGCGACCGCGGCCGCCCCGATCAACGACGCCAGGACGACGACGGTGGCGGTGCGGCCGCGGGTCACTGAGATCAAGCGGTCTTGCGACGGCCGAAGATCGCCTGCGCGACCAGGATCACGATGATCGCGCCGATCACCGCGAAGAGCCACGTCGACCAGGACCAGAACTCGCTGAAGCTGATGTTGAAGATGAGCCCACCCAGCCAGCCGCCAAGCATGGCGCCGAGCACACCGAGGAGCAGGGTGACCCAGAATCCGCCCGGCTGCTTGCCGGGGATGACGATGCGTGCGATCACGCCGGCAATCAGTCCGAGGATGAGAAAGGCCCAGAAGCCCATGGCGTTTTCCTCCAGAGTGGTGGTACTTGCTTGAGCACTACCTCAGCACTGATTTGGTTCAGTTGCCACCGGACCCGCCGAATCAGTCCCATATCGGGACATTGCGCCCAGCCAAGCCACCGCACACCGTCGCGCTACAGTTCGCCGGGGCATATGGCCTGCGGCAGGACCGGAGCAAGGACTCCGGGCACGTGAGAGTGAAGAAGGAGATTCGATGAACCAGGGGATCGGCGCGCAGGCCCGGCCACGAAGCGTGCGGGCGCGGCTTCGCGCCTTCCTCGACCAGAAGTGGTTCGTCAACCTCGTGCTCGTCGTGATCCTGGCGAACGCCCTGGTCCTGGGCGCGGAGACGATGGTGACGGGCTCGGCCCTCGCAGTCTTGACCGTGATCGACCACGTCATGCTCGGCTTCTTCGTGCTCGAGCTGCTCCTGCGGATAGTCGCCAACGGCCGGCAGTTCTTCCGCGACCCGTGGAACGTGTTCGACCTCCTCGTGGTCGGCATCGCAGTGCTCCCGGCCAGCGAGTCCCTGTCCGCGCTGCGTGCCCTGCGCGTGCTGCGAGTGCTGCGGGTGATCACCGTGGTGCCGTCGCTGCGCCGCGTCGTCGACGGCCTGCTGCGGGCCGTGCCGGGGATGGGCGCCGTGGGCGCGCTGCTGGTCCTGGTCATGTACGTGTCGGCGGTCATCGCGACCGGCCTGTTCGGCAAGACCTCGCCCGAGTACTTCGGGAGCCTCTGGACCTCCCTGTTCACGCTCTTCCAGGCCATGACGGGCGAGGCCTGGCCCGACATCGCCCGCGCGGTGATGGAGACACATCCCTCCGCGTGGATCTTCTTCGTGCTCTACATCCTGGTGGTCAGCTTCGCGGTGCTGAACCTGTTCATCGCCGTGATCGTGAACGGCATGGAGGAGATCTCCGAGGAGGAGCGCAAGGACGACGAGCAGAAGGACCACCGGCTCGACGGCCTGGCCGTGCAGAACCGCGAGATCCTCGCCGAGCTCCGCGCCCTGCGCGCGAAGCTCGACGAGGACGACGACGGCGCTGTCGCTTAGCCCAGCACCACGTTGACCAGGTGCGGCGGCCGCACCACCACCCGCCGCACCGCCCGGTCGCCCACGGCGCGCGCCACGGCCGGCCGGGCCAGCGCGGCCCGTTCCAGCTCCGCTGGCGCCACGTCCACGGACACCAGCAGCCGGTCCCGCACCTTCCCGTCCACCTGGACCACGGCCTCGACCTCGGAGGTCACCAGGAGCGCCGGGTCCACCTCGGGCCACGGCTGCGCCGCGACCGGCGTCGTGCGCCCCAGCCGCTCCCACAGCTCCTGGGCGGCGTGCGGGGCGAACAGGCTCAGCAGCACCGCGACGGCCGCGACGCCCTCGCGGTACTCCTCGCTCTCGCCCGGGCCGTGGCCGTCGCCGCCCGACGCCGCCCGGCGCACCTCGCCGACCAGCTCCATCAGCCGCGCGATCGCGACGTTGAACCGTCCGGCCTCGACCAGGCCGTCGACGTCGTGCACGGTGCGGTGCACCATCCGCCGCAGGATGCCCGGTCCGTCGTCGCCGGTCGGGCGCGTTTCGCTGGTCGAGCCGGTCGAGGCCGGCCCGCCGTCGTCCGACGGTATCGACGGGTCCGATCCATGGGGCGGCGCCAGCCGCAGCACGCGGGCCAGGAACTTCCGCATCGCGTCGGGCGAGACGTCCGCCCAGTCGACGTCGTCCTCCGGCGGTCCCGAGAACAGCATCGCCAGGCGGACGGCGTCGACCCCGTGCCGGTCCAGCTCCGCCGCCAGGTCCACGCCGTTGCCCAGCGACTTGCTCATCGCCTTGCCGTGGTTGACGACCTGGCCCTGGTTCAGCAGGCGCGCGTACGGCTCGGGCGACGGCACCAGGCCCATGTCGTACAGCACCTTGGTGACGAACCGCGCGTACAGCAGGTGCATCGTGGCGTGCTCGACCCCGCCGACGTACAGGGCGGCGGGCATCCACCGGGCGGCGTCCTCGGGGCGGAACGGTCCGCCGTCGTACCCGGGCGACAGGTAGCGCAGGAAGTACCAGGACGAGTCCACGAACGTGTCCATCGTGTCCGTGTCCCGCTCGGCCGGGCCGCCGCACCGCGGGCAGGTCGTCACCACCCAGTCGCGGGCCCCGGCCAGGGGTGAGACGTCGCCCGGTACCAGCTGGTCGCCCTCCAGGTGCGGCAGCTCGACGGGCAGCTGGTCGTCCGGCACCACCACCTCCCCGCAGTCCGGGCAGTGCACCACGGGGATCGGCGCGCCCCAGTAGCGCTGCCGGGAGACCAGCCAGTCGTGCAGGCGGTACGTGGTGCCGCCGGGTCCGTCCTGCCGGCCGATCCAGTTGCGCTGCATCGTCAGCACGTGCGCCGGCCAGCCCGGCTCCAGCTGCGCCATGTCGTCCAGCAGGCGGTCCGCGTAGGCGGTGGTCCGGAAGAACCACTGCGTCAGGCTGCGGGCGACGACGGCGGTGCCGCAGCGCTCGCATGCGCCGTCGACCACCTGCTCGTTGGCCAGCACCGTGCGGTCCTTGGGGCACCAGTTCACCTCGGCCGCGGCCCGGTAGGCCAGGCCCCGCTCGTGCAGGCGCGCGAACAGCCACTGCGTCCAGCGGTAGTACGCGGGCTCGTGGGTGTGCAGGCGCCGCGACCAGTCGAACGAGACGCCGTAACGCCGGATCGACGCCGCCTGGGTCGCGATGTTCGCTTCCGTGAACGCGGCGGGATGCTCGCCACGGCGGATCGCCGCGTTCTCGGCGGGCAGGCCGAACGAGTCCCAGCCGACCGGGTTGAGCACGTCGAAGCCCTTGGCGCGCCAGTACCGCGCCACGACGTCGGTGATCGCGAACACCTCGGCGTGGCCCATGTGCAGGTCCCCGGAGGGGTACGGGAACATCGTCAGCAGGTAGCGGCGGGGGCGGACGCCGTCGTCGAACGCCTCGAACAGACGGGCCTCGGCGCGGGTGTCGCCGGGCGGTGCAGGAATGGTGCGGTTCTCGCTCATCGCTCTCGCTCTCCGGTACATCGATCGGGTTCCGGGCACAAAAAAGCCCCTCGCAAGGAGGGGCGGCCGCACCGGGTGTGCCCGATCGAGGGCGGGTCCGGTGCGGCTATCGAAGCAGCGAGCGTGCCATGTGCATGCCACCACGGTACGCGGACCGGCCGAGCCGGGTAAAGGAATTCGGTGCGGAACGCCGCGAGCTCCAGCCATCGTGCGGTGCGAGCGCCGGATCGGTCCGCCAGCGAGGTCCGAGCCGGCGCTCGCGCCGAGGGACGGGAGCCAGCGGTTCGGCGTGCGCCGAGCACACTCCGAACCACGGCTCCCGTCCGACGCGCCGGAGCTCGGCCCGCCCCCAGCGAGGTCCGAACTTCGTCCGCGTCGCAGCTAAGACGCGAGCACGTCCCGGAAGTCACAGCACTTTTTGATGCAATGACATGTGGTCTGGGTCACAGACCTACCGGACGACGTCGCTTCGCGCGCGCCGAACGGTGCCCTGGGCATCCAAATGGCCCTCGATCCGGCCCCGAACCGGACGTCACGGAAGAATCCGAAGAAATTTCCAGAAGTGCTGTGACATCCGCTCGCCTCGTGCGTCTGGGCTGCATGGAACACACCGAGCACCCCGAACTCGTTCGTCTGGGCGCCCAGTACTTGCGCGCGTACGCGGAGGGCGATGCCGTCAACCTCTACCGCCTCGCGGACGCGTGGGGGGCGAGCGATCTGATCGCCGCCACCTGCGAGGTCGCGCTCGCGGTCATCCACGCGACAGCCGGACCGCAGGGCCTCGACGCAGTATCGACCACGTTCGCGACGACCCGGAGGTGAGCACCTGATGGACACGCCCCAGCCCAGACCCCTGTCCACGCCCGAGCCCACGAGCAGGCCCCCGTCCACGAGCAGGCACACGCCAATGGCGGCGCACCCCAGCAGCGCCGCCATCACGACAGATCACCCTGAGGAGTTGCGCAAACACGGACGTGTGGTGCGATCATTGCCCAGCGAGTCGAAACCGGACACTATGCGCAGAGAGGGGCAGGTTCGCGTGACGACCACAGGTGACCTGCGGATCGACGACTGGGTGGTGCACCGCCCGAACGTGGTGCGTTCCGTCGCAGCACGCGTGCCCGGCATCGACGCCGAGGAAGCCGCCAGCCGCGCCCTCGAGAAGATGGTCCGCCTCGTCTCCACCGGCACCACCATCGAGGACCCCGCCCCCTACTGGCGACGAGCCGCGGTCAACGAAGCCATCTCCATGACCCGCGAGGCCGGACGCACCCGCCCGGTCGAGGACGACACCCTCGACGGCCTCACACCCCCAGTCGCCGGCGCCGAGCTCGACGCCGAACGCCAGGCCGACGTCACCATGCTCCGCTCCGCCCTGTCCAAGCTCGCCGACGACGACCGCAAGATCCTCTTCGACCGCCACGTCCATGACAGGGCCGTCACCGACATCGCGGGCGACCTCGGCGTCCGACCCCACGCCGTGACCATGCGGCTGCGCCGCGCCGAGGAACGCCTCGCCGGAGCGTTCGCCGCCGCCCACGCCCAGGCCGTCAACGAACCCGAGTGCCGCACCACCCGCGCCGCCATGCACGACTACCTCAAGGGCCGCCTCCTGCCCCGGCGGCAGAGTCGCCTGGAAGTGCACATGGACGGCTGCACCGAGTGCACCCGCGCCTTCATCGACGTGCGCGAGGTCTCCTGGATGCTCCGTGACCTCGGCCAGCACCTCATCGGCGGCGTCATGATCACCGGCGCCGTCGGCGGCGCCGCCGGTGCCGCGAGCGCGGCGAAGCCACGTTCGTTCGGCAAGAAGGAGACCGCTGTCGCGGCGGGTGTGCTGGCCGCGCTCGCGATCGGCGGCGGTGCCGCGGCCATGATCGTGAACCAGCCCGACCCGCCCATCCAGGCCGTCGAGGACGCCGGACCCGCAGGTGGCGGTTCCGGGGCCGGCGGCGAGGGTGGCGGTGGTGGCGGTGGCGGTGCGGGCTCCTCGCCCACCTCGGAGGAGCCGACGACGGAGGAGCAGCCCCCGTCGATCCCGCCCACCGACCCGCAGCCACGCCCCGCGACCACCCCCAAGGAGGACGCGGCGCCCGTACCTGCCGACGAGCCGCCGGTTGTGGCCGACCCGGCTCCCGAGCCCGAGGAGCCGCCCGCTGCGGACTCCGGTCCGGACTCCGACCCCGGTCCCGCGCCGGACGGCGGCGCGGACAACCCGAAGCCGCCGTCCGTGCCGGATCCGGCGGACCCCGAGAACCCGCCGACAGACCCGGGGCAGCCGGAGGTTCCGGAGCCAGAGGTTCCGGAGCCCGAGGTGCCGGAGCCGGAGGTCCCTGAGGTCCCGGAGACGCCGGGCCTGGGCACCGCGCTGGACGACCTGCTCGCCAGCCTGGGTCTCTCCGACCTGCCCGGCATCGATCTCGCGACCACGACGCTCGACGAGATCTGGAATCTGATCTTCGGCACGTTCTCGGGCGCCGCCGACGACGCAGAATCAGCGACCGGAGACTGATGACCGTGCGGGCCTCCTACCGGGTCCGCGTCTCCCCACTGCTGTGCGGACGCACAGCCCTGCTGGGCGCGAGCCCAAGATCCTTACTTCACCACGCTCGCATCTTCCGCGCGCCTGCATTCTTTGCGAGCATGCACGCCCGAGGTTCAGTGCAACGTGATGCCACGCGGCGCCCTGCCGCGTGCGGGAGGGGGGCAGCGTGACGGTCACCGGCGCCGACCTCAGCCAGTGGGCGGCGCACCGGCGCGCCGTGGTCTTCACGGTGTCTCGGCGTGTTCCCGGCATCGACCCCGAGCTGGCGGCGAGCCGCGGTCTCGAGCTGCTGTGCGTCGAGCTCATGAAGCACGGCGAGCTCGCCGACCCCCTCGCGTTCTGGAACGCCGCGGCGGTGGATGCGGCGCAGCGGATGGCACACGAGCAAGCCCTGCCTGCCGACGGAACCGCTGAAGCTGACGTGATCACCGCTCCGATCCGACGTGCGCTCGACTTCGAGGTCCTGAACTCCGCGATGGAACGGCTGTCGGCCGGCGAGCAGCAGCTCCTCTGGGACCACCACGTGGGATCCCGCCCCGTGGCCGCGATCGCGGACGAGATCGGAGTGCTTCCCTACGCAGCCAAGCGCCGCCTGCGCCGGGCCGAGGACCGGCTCGCGAGCAACTTCGCGGAGACGCATGCCGGTACCGCCGACAACGCGGAGTGCAGGTCCACCCGCGCTTCCATGCACGACTTCGTCAGGCATCGCCTCCTGCCCCACCGCCGGCAGCAGGTCGAGGACCACATGGTGCAGTGCGCCGACTGCACGCGCGCGTTCGTCGACGTCCGCGAGTCCTACTGGATGCTGCGCGCCGCCTCGCCGGTCCTGCTGCTCGGCGCCGTCACCGCGGCGGAGACCGGCGCGACCGCGGCCGCCGGTGCGGGCGTCGCGGCTGCGAGCGCGAGCGTCGGCTGGCTCACCACCCTGAGCACCCGGGTGGCCCTGACCGTCCGCAGCGCGCTGACCGACCCGGTCAGCCTGACCGCTACCGTCGCCGGAGGCCTGTTCATCACCACCGCCGTCACGACCGGGGTCGCGGGTGACGCGGGTGCCGCGCCGTCGTTCCACGAGACCGGGACGGTATCGGTCTCCACGCCGGACGGGGCGCGCACCACCGCTCGGCACACCACACCGGCGTCCCCGAACGAGGACCCGACGAACCTTCCCGACCCGGTCGCGCCCACTCCGACCGGGCTCACCCCGGCCGGGCCCACGCCACCCGGGCTGGCGAAGAAGGACGGCGCACCACCCGGCCAGGCGAAGAAGACGAGCGACCAGGAGGAGACCACCGGGCCGAGCACGACGGTCCCGCCCGGCCAGGCCAAGAAGGACAGCACGCCACCCGGCCTCGCGAAGAAGGACGGGCTGCCACCTGGTCAGGCGAAGAAGGACACGCCGCCGGGTCAGGCGAAGAAGGACACGCCACCTGGCCAGGCCAAGAAGGACACGCCACCTGGTCAGGCGAAGAAGGACACGCCACCTGGCCAGGCCAAGAAGGACACGCCACCCGGCCAGGCGAAGAAGGACACACCTCCCGGCCAGGCCGAGAAAAACACCCCGCCCGGCCAGGCGAAAGAGGACGCGGGACACGGCAAGCGGGAGAAGGCAGAGGGTCGCCTGGAAGAAGGGCGATCCGGCGGGTGCGAGGGGAACGAGAGCCCCCACCACCTACCGTGGGACCCCGCGCGCGACCACGGGCGCGGCCCGGGGTGGTTCGGTCAGGCACGCTCCAGGAGAACGAGCACCTCGTAGTGCGAGGTCTGCGGGAACATGTCGAGCAGACGCGCCCGCACGGGGCGCAGTGACGGCATGGCGGCGAGGTCCTTGGCGAGAGTCGTCGCGTTGCAGCTCGAGTACAGGACGTGGTTGATCCCAGAGGTCTCCAGCCAGTGTGCGAGGTCCGCGCCGATGCCTCGCCGGGGCGGGTTCACGATCACCATCTCGGGTAGCTCGGGGGCGTCGGGACCGACCGCGAACGCCGTCGCGTCGCCTGCCGCGAAGGTGACGTCACGGAAGCGCTCGGCCCGGGCGCCGTCGCGCAGCTTTTCCACGGTGCCCGACGCCGCCGTCACCGCCTCCGCGCTGATCTCGATGCCCGTGACGACGCGCCCCGGCGCGGCGCAGTGCAGCGCGAAGCCGCCCACCCCGCAGTAGAGGTCCCAGAGGCTGCTCGGGTCTACCTCGTCGACCCAGGTGCGGGCCTGCCGGTAGAGCTCGGTGGCCACCGCCGTGTTGGTCTGGAAGAAGCTCTGCGGGCGCAGGTCGAGCGTGATGTCGTCGATGCGCATCGGGAGCGTGGTGCGCTCGGTGAGCGGGATCTCGAGGTCCCCCTCGAGCACCGCGGCGTGCGCGGGCTGGATGTTGGCCGAAGCAACGGCCATGGCCGGCAGCTCGGCCCGCAGCGAGGCCAGGTGCTTGCGGATCCGCGCTATCGCCTCCTGGGAGCGCAGCACGAACCGGACCATGAGCTCGCCGTCGGGCGAGAGGGTGACCAGGAGGTACTTGAGCTCGCCACGCTGTTGCGCGCGCTTGCCGATCCCCGAGACCTGGTACGGCTCCAGGTTCGCCCGCGTGACGAACGCCGCCAGGGGTCCGAAGGACGCCTGGAGCGCGTCGGGGTAGAGGCCGCAGTCGGTGAGGTCGACGCCCTGGCCGGCCCGGTCCAGGATGCCCAGCACCGGCTCGGCGACCGTGCCGCTGACCACCATCTTCGCCTTGTTCCGGAAGCCCGACTCCGTGCTGCTGACCGCGGGGAGCCACGTCAGCCCCGAACCGGTGATCGAGACCGAGGTCTCGGCAGGCTCGACCCGCGGCCCGGTGGTCGAGACCGTCGAGACCGAGGTCTCGACAAGTTCGGCCTGCGAGCTGGCGAGAAGCGTGGCGACGTGCCGCTCCTTGTCGAGCACCTGGGTGGGGTAGTCGATCTCCAGGAGGGTGCAGGAGCGGCAGCGGCCGGCGTCGTAGTGGGGGCACTGCACGCCCCCCATTATCCAGCCCGCACGCAACCGCCCGGATCAAGTCCGGCGCGTAGCCGCAGGGATCGCCGAGTCACCCCTTGTACTCGAAGTGCCACGGCTCCTCACGCCCGCCGCCGGCCCGCGCCCACTCCGGGTGCTCCCAGCCGACCTTCGGCCCGTTGGCCGCCAGCCACTCGTACTCGGGCTGGCCGAAGCGGAAGCCGTCGTCGACCGGCACGTCCACCGCGAGCGCCCAGCCGTGGTTCGAGGTGCCGGGTGCGGCGACCTGCCCGCCGCCGAACTCGTCGAGCGCCTGGAGCTGCCAGTCGTAGGGCCGGTAGCCGTACTCGACGCGCAGCGGCTTGCCGAACTTCGCCTCGAACCCCGCGCCGAGCTTGCCCCAGGCCTTGGCCGCATCGCACCGCAGGTACTGGTCCTGCCCCTCCGGTCCGACACCCACCTTGCACAGCTTGTCCTGCGCGAGCCGTCCGTTGGAGCCGTCCGCGACGGTCGCGCGTGCGTCCCACGCGGCCGCCTCGATCGCGACGCGGGCCGCCTCGCGCCGCTGGCCGAGCACCTTCACGGAGTTCAGGTTGTTCGTGTTCACGCCGGCCGCGAGCTCGGCCTGGCCCTCGGCGCGATGCGTCGAGAGAGTCTTTCGGACGGCGGCAGGGGCGCCGACCTCGGCGGTCCAGTCGAGGGTGTACTGCGAGTCGCGCACGGAGACCTTGAGCTGCGCCGTGACCGTGGCCAGCGTCGCCTGCGCCGTCTTCAGCTCTGCGGCCAGCTTCTCCGCCTGCTCGGCCTCGGCGCTGGCCTTCGCCTGTTCGGCCTTGCGTTCCTCCTGCCACTGCAGGTACGAGGCCTGGACGTCCTTGGTCGCCGCCGCGAGCGTCGTCGAGGTGGTGCGCATGGTGATCGCCCACTCGGTCGCCTCTGCCTCCAGGGCATCGATGTCCTCGGGAGCCTCCAGCCCGACGGCGCCGGCCTCGGGGACGGACGGCGGCTGCATCTCGCCGAGCTCCTGCGCCGCGGCGATGTGTCCGGCCAGCTCGTCCCGCACCGCGGCGTCGGCCACCTTGCCCTCCGAGGCCGCGAGGGCCTTCTCCGCTGCCGCGATCTGCTCGGCCAGGCCCTCCTGGGCCGTGCGCCCCTCGTCCACGGCCTGCACGACGTCGGCGCGCGCGTCCGTCAGCTGCTCCAGCTCCCGCTCGTTCCCGACATTGACGAGCGCGAACACGATGCTGCCGACCAGTGCCACCGCCGCTGCGATCAGGAACACGAACAGCGGTCGCATGGAACCGCCGTCGGGCGTGAGCCCGGGGTCCGACCGCCCTTCCGACAAGGGCGCTTCGGACTGCGGCGAAGTCGGCGCGTGCACGGAGGGCGATTCGGGCGACGGCCCGGAGGATGTGGACGGCTCCACGTTGTGGGACATGGCCCGCAGTTTGGCGAATCTCGGACGCGGACGCTAGTTGCCTGCCCCATCGGCGAGATTCTTGAGCTTGTCGACGTACGCCGCGACCTCGCCCGCCTGCCAGTCCGGGATGTTGGTGTTGCTGGCGTAGAGGCCGACGGACTCGTCGGTCAGCTCGCGCAGGATGTCCGCGTGGCCGGCGTGCCGGGCGGTCTCGTCGGTCACGTGCACGAGGATGCGGAACAGCGTGACCTCGCTGGTCCTCCACCAGGGCACCCGCCCGACCGTGTCGAGCGGCAGCGTGTCGATGGTCTCGTCGCAGAACGCCCACGCCCGCCGGTAGAGGTCCACCCCCGAGGGGATCGACTCGTCCGCCGTGGCGTACCAGTCCGCCTGCGGGTCCTTCTCCCAGTCCTCGTCGGAGACGAGCTCCTGCGGGTTCGGCCAGTCGCGACCGAAGCACGGCCCGAAGTAGCCGATCTCGACGTTGGCGCAGTGCTTCACGATGCCCAGCAGGTTGTTGCCCGAGGGCACCAGGGGCCAGCGTGCCTGCTTCTCCGTGAGGCCCTCGAGCTTCCACACGAGGGCCTCACGGGTGTCCTGCAGGTACTTCTTCAGGATCTGCTTCTGCTCGAGCTCTGCTGCGTTGCTCGTCGTCCCGCCGGTCGTCTGCGCCATGGGGACAGTGTCTCCTGTACCACTGACACTCACACCGCCGCAGCCTGCACCTTCCTGGCCCGCGCCCGGTCCCGGATCTTCGGGTACTTGTGGATCCACCACTCGGCGAACAGCAGGTTCACCACCCACGACACCCAGGCGGATGCGCCGGCTGCTGACAGCGCCTCGGGCGAGGACGCGACGTCGCCGTCGAACGACGGCGCGAAGATGATCACGAGCACCACGCCCCAGAACCGGTTGGCCACGATCGAGAAGGCCAGCGCGGTGCTCCGGATCATCCACTGGCGGTGGTCAGCGAAGCGCCGCTGCCGCACCGCGCGATAGCCGAGCAGGGTGAACGTCACCAGCAGCACGGCCAGGAACGTGTTGGCCAGCTGCTGGTTGGGCCCTGCGGTCGGATACTGCGCCGTGACCAGGGCCGCGAGCCCGGTCGGGATCGCCGTCATCACGTACACCCGGCCGCTCCACCGGTGGACGCGCGGGTGGTTGATCCGCAGCCACGGCCAGAGCTGGAGCACTGCCGCGCTCAGCATCACCGAGCCGAAGAAGATGTGCGTGACGAGCGCCGGGTAGTAGGCGGGGCCGCGATCGTCTACGTCCCCGGCCACCATCAGAGCACGGGACGGGTCCAGGCCCACGTACCGGGGCAACGCCGTCGCCAGGAAGATCGCCGTGATGATCGCGAGCGGCGCTATCCAGGGGCGGCGCCACCAGCGGACCGCCCCGGGCGGACTGGACGGGGTTGTCATCGTCGTGTCGGTTGCCATGTCATACCTGCTTTCGGCTGGCCGGACGGAACGGGGACGAGAACGGGTCAGCGCCGGGCACGGAACGCCAGGCCCGCCGCCACCGCGAAGACGAGACCGAGCCCCAGGCACCAGGAGACGGCGAGCATCGCGACGCCGGCCGGGTCGGTGACCCCCGAGACGTCACCCGCGAGCAGCTCGCGCACCGTCTCGATGACGGGCGTGACCGGCTGGTGCTCCGCGAACCCGCGCAGCCAGCCCGGCAGCGTGTCGACGGGCACGAACGCGCTCGACACGTAGGGCAGGAACATCACGAAGAAGGAGAAGCCGCCGGCGGCGTCGGGCGACCGGACCAGCACGCCCACGAGGGCGGCGAGCCAGGTGATCCACCCGACGAAGAGCAGGATCATCCCCACAGCGGCGAGCCACTCCAGGGCGGTGGCCTCGGGCCGGAACCCCATCAGGATCGACACGCCGAAGACGATCGCCGTGGTGGCCAGGTTCTTCACGAGGCTCGCCGCCACGTGCCCGGACAGCACGGTCCAGGCGTTCATGGGCATCGACCGGAGCCGTTCGACCATGCCGCTCGACATGTCGTGCTCCACCGCCAGTGCCGTGTTCGCGGCGCCGAACCCGGCCGCCAGCAGGATCACGCCCGGCGTCACGTAGTTGATGTACTCCGTGCCGATGTCGACCGCCCCGCCGAACACGAGGACGAACATCAGCAGGATGATGACCGGCAGGAGCACCGCGGTGATCATCGCGTCCACGTCGCGCGAGACGAGGCGGAGGCCACGGACGGTCATGGTCGAGACGTCGCTCATCAGGTGAGTCATGCCGCCACCCCCGTCGCCCCTGCGGTGCGTTCCTGGCCGACGTGCCCGGTCAGGGCGAGGAACACGTCGTCGAGGCTCGGCGCGCGCACCTCCCAGTGCTCGGGCGCCACCCCCGTGGCTTCGACGGCGGACAGCACGGACCGGACGTGCGCGACCGAGCCGTCGGTGGGCACCCGCACCCGCAAGCCATCGACGGTGGCGGCCGTGAGTGCCGGGGCGACCCGGCCGGCGTCGGACGGGGAGGCGAAGGTGAGCTCGACGCCCGCCTCGCCCACCTCGTGCTTGAGCTGGGCCGGCGTGCCGTCGGCGACGACGCGGCCGCCGTCCACGAGCGCGACCCGCTGGGCGAGCCGGTCGGCCTCCTCCAGGTACTGGGTGGTCAGGAGGACGCTGGTGCCGTCGGCGACCACGCCCCGGACGACGTCCCACATCGCCTGCCGGGACCGCGGGTCGAGGCCTGTGGTGGGCTCGTCGAGGAACATGACCCGGGGCCGGGTCAGCAGGCCTGCCGCGAGGTCGAGCCGGCGCCGCATGCCGCCCGAGTACGCAGCGACGCGCCTGCTCGCGGCGTCGGCCAGGTCGAACGCGTCGAGCAGCTCCGCCACGCGGTCCCGCACGACCCGGCGCGGGAGATGGGCGAGGCGGCCCATCATCGTGAGGTTCTCGGCCCCCGACTGCTTGTCGTCGATGGCGACCTGCTGCCCCGTGAGGCTGATGGTCTCGCGGACCCGTCGTGCGTCTCGCACCACGTCGAACCCTGCCACCGTCGCGCGGCCGGCGTCGGGCTGCAGCAGCGTGGACAGGATGCGGACGGTGGTGGTCTTGCCCGCACCGTTGGGGCCGAGCAGTGCGAGCACCGCTCCCTCTTCGAGCTCCAGGTCGAGCCCGTCCAGCACGGGCGGGCTCGTCGAGCCTCTCCTCCCGAAGGACTTGCGCAGGCCGTCGGCCGTGACGATCGCAGCCATGATCTCCCTCTCCCGGTCGCTTACTGTTTATGTCCTACACGTTTTAGTGTGGAGCGTAAACAGTATGTGGTCAAGAGAGTTTCCGATCGGGACCACACCCCGGATCAGGGCAGGATGGGAGTCGATGAGCACCGACACGACGCCCGAACCGGCCGAGCAGCCGCACGACGCAGCACCCGCGCGTGAGCTGCCCGCTGCCGTGCAGCGCCTGTGGGGGGCCGCCGCGCCGCGGCGTCGCGGGCCCAAGCCCGCGCTGTCCGCCGCGCGGATCGTGCAGGCCGCGATCGACCTGGCCGACGCCGAGGGCCTCGCCGCCGTCTCGATGGCACGTATCGCGGAGGCCGTCGGATACACGCCGATGGCCCTGTACCGGCACGTGTCCGGCAAGGAGGAGCTGCTGGTCATGATGTCGGACGCCGTGGCGGCCGACCTGCCCGACGTCCCCACCGACGGCGGCTGGCGCGCCGGGCTCGAAGCCTGGACGCGGGCCCAGATCGCACTGGGGCTGACCCGGCCGTGGATGCTGGAGCTGCCCCTGTCCGCCGCACCGCCGGGGCCGAACCGGGTGCGCTGGATCGACCAGGCGTTCGGGGTCCTGCGCCCGCTCGACCTGCCCCCGGACGAGAAGCTCGCGATCATCGGCCTGCTCGCGCAGCACGTCCTGGGCGAGGCCCGGGTGCAGATCGAGTCCCACCGTGCGGCGGTCCAGCAGGTGCGCCGCGAGGCCGGGCTGCCCGACGGGACGCCCGAGTCCGAGCTCGATCCCGCCGCGGTCGAGGCGGCCAACCCCTACGCCGACTTCGAGACCGTGCTCTTCCGGTATGCCGACGCCACGACGTACCCGAACCTGTTCGAGGCGTTCGCGACCTGGCCGGAGGCGGCGCCGCCCACGCCCCCCGACGACGACATCGCCTTCGGGGTCACTGCCGTGCTCGACGGGGTCGAGGCCTACCTGAGACGCCGGGGCGCGATCCCGGACGACGGGTCATGAGCCCCTCCGCACGGCAACACAACGGTCCTGGCGCGACCACAGGCAGCGGTTTTCGGACGTTGTGCACAGGCGGACGGCCGGAGGGTGTGGAGTGTCGGTGGCGTGCGTCAGAGTGGTGTCGTGACAGGTGATCCGGTGACAGACATCAGGACAGTGGCCGACGGGGCAGACGCCGCTCCGCGCTGCTTCGGCGACGGCGACCCGCTCTACTCGGCGTACCACGACGACGAATGGGGCGTACCCGTGCACGGCGAGTCCGCCCTGCTCGAGCGCATCGCCCTGGAGGGCTTCCAGTCCGGGCTCTCCTGGATCACCGTGCTGCGCAAGCGCCCGGCGTTCCGGGAGGTCTTCGCCGGCTTCGACCCGGAACAGGTAGCGGCATTCGGGCCCGACGACGTCGAGCGGCTGCTCACCGATGCGCGCATCATCCGCAACCGCATGAAGATCGAGGCCACCGTCGACAACGCGCGGGCAGTGGTCGCGCTGCACGACTCCGGGCGCACGCTCGACGAGCTGATCTGGTCCTTCGCACCCGACCCTGCCCTCCGCGAGCGCCACGCCACCTTCGGGGACGTGCCGGCGTGGACGGCCGAGTCGAAGGCCATGAGCAAGGCGCTGAAGAAGGAGGGTTTCCGGTTCATCGGCCCCACCACGGCCTACGCGGCAATGCAGGCGTGCGGCCTGGTGGACGACCACCTGGCGACCTGCCCGGTGGTGCTCGGGCGCGCGCGGGCGGTAAGCCCGGGCGTGGCTACCTGAGCGTCACAGCTCCGCGCAGGGCTCCACGACCGGAAGCACCGCGTCGCGCACCCACCCGGCGAGCGACGTGGCAGGCGGCCGCAGGATCACCGTGTCCACGCCGTGCCCGGCGAAGCCCCGCATCTCGGCGACGAAGTCCGCGGCGTCGCCCGGGCCGATCGGCTTCCCGCGGTGCAGCATCGTGACGCGGATCTTGGCGGGGTCGCGGCCTACGTCGTCGCAGTGCCGGTGCAGCACGTCGAGGAGGTGGCGCAGCCGCTCGGGCGTCTCGGCGAACAGGTTGCACGCGTCCGCGTACTGCGCGACGAGCCGGAGGGTCTTCCGCTCGCCCGACCCGCCGATCATGATCTCCGGACCGGACAGCGGCGCCGGCGAGCAGAGCGTCTCGGCGAGCTGGTAGTGCTTGCCCTCGAACGGGCCGTTGTCGTCCGGGTCGTACATCTGGCGCGCGATCCGGACCGTCTCCTCGAGCATCTCGAAGCGGTCCTTGCGCGGCGGGAACGGCACCCCGAGGGCCGCGTGCTCCTTGTCGTACCAGGCGGCGCCGATGCCGTACGTGGCGCGCCCGCCCGAGACCACGTCGAGCGACGCCACGATCTTCGCCAGCAGGCCGGGGTAGCGGTACGTCACGCCCGTGACCAGCGCACCGAGCTGGACCTTCTCGGTCACCCCGGCCAGGTAGCCCAGGGTCGTGTATGCCTCCAGCATCGGGTCCGACGCCGGGAATCCCTGGTGCTCCATCTGGAAGTAGTGGTCCATCACCGAGATCCACGAGACGCCGCCGTCGTCCGCGTACCGGGCGGCGTCCGCCAGCTCGGTGCGCATCCCGGCGGGTTCCATCGAGTCGAAGCGCATGAAGTGGGTGCCGATTCGCATGTCTCGATCCTCCTCCGCCGTCGCGGGGCGTCAAGCGCGCGGATCGGGCGGGGGCGTACGGGGGGCGTCAGGCGCCGGAGGCGACCGACCGTTCGGTGCGCCCCAGGACGTTCGACACGAGCCAGGTGATCGACTCGGCGGTCTCGCGCGGAGTCCCCGTCGGCTGCATCACGTGGCTGAGCACGGCCCGCACGACGAAGTCGATGATCGACGAGATCCGCTCCGGATCCAGCGCGACCTCGTACTGGTCCACCCGGTCCTGCACGACCACCTTGACGGTGCCGAGCAGCGACTCGGAGTGGGTGGTGAGCAGGGGCAGCAGCTCGGTGTCCGCGCCGTGCGTCGCAGAGACCACGGCGCGCAGCAGCTCGTTCCCCTCGGCCAGCACGAGCGTGTTCTCGACGGCGGCGTGGATGGCCGGCATCAGGTCGTCGGGGTGGTTGTCGAAGCCCTCGAGGATCGTGAAGATGAACTTGGCCGACTCCGTGAGCACCATCGCCTCGGCGAGGTCCTCGCGGCTGCCGACCGCGTTGTAGACGGTCTGCCGGCTCACGCCGGCCTCCATCGCCAGGCGGCCCATCGTCACCTTCGACCAGCCGTCGGCACAGGTCAGGCGCGCGGCAGCGGCGATGATCCGATTCCGGGTGGAAATCGGGTCCTCGAATCCGTCGGTCGCCTCTGCCATGTCCCGATCCTAGGCAACGGGCGGCAGCTGGTGCCGGACAGCGCGCCCCAACCCCACACATTTCACCCTCTCCTCATTTCTCGATGTGGATAGCCGGCCCCGGGCGGCCGCGAACCCTCGCAACCTGGAAACCCCATAGAGTGGCGAGCATGGACCTCGAAGAACGCCTGGCAGTCTTCATCGACTACGAGAACCTGGCGCTGGGCGCCCGGGAGCACCTGGGCGGGATGCAGTTCGACTTCGGTCCGATCGCGGATGCCCTCGCCGTGCGCGGGCGAGTGGTCGCGCGCCGGGCCTACGCGGACTGGTCGTACTTCGACGAGGACCGGCGCATGCTCACGCGGCACCAGGTCGAGCTCATCGAGATGACGCAGCGGATGGGCGCCTCCCGCAAGAACGCCGCCGACATCAAGATGGTGGTCGACGCCATCGAGATGGCCTTCGAGCGCGACTACATCTCCACGTTCGTCATGTGCACGGGCGACAGCGACTTCTCCCCGCTCGTCCACAAGCTGCGCGAGCTGAACAAGCGCGTCATCGGCGTCGGCGTCGAGAAGTCGACGTCCCGCCTGCTGCCGGCCGCGTGCGACGAGTTCCTCTTCTACGACCGCCTCGAAGGCGTCGAGGTGCCCGACGAGGACCAGGGCGCCCCGGCCCCCAAGCGCGGCGCCCGCACCCGCAAGTCCGGCACGACGACGGAGCGCGCCACCGCGCAGAAGGCCCCCACCACATCGCGCCGCACCAAGGCGGCGGAGGCGGTGGCGGAGGCCGTCGCCGAGGCGACCTCGCCCGAGGCCCCGGCCGAGCCCGAGGCGGAGGCCAGGCCCGCGACCCGCCGCCGGAGGAAGGCGGAGCCCGCACCGGCGCCCGTCGAGGTCGCGCCGGAGAACGAGCCCCACATCGACGTCGAGCAGGACGAGGACGCCTCGGCGTCGAACGACGTGCCCATGGAGGTGCGGGTGGCGCAGACCCTCGCCGACCTGCAGTCCTCCACGAGCGGTGCCGTGACGGCGTCCGCCCTCAAGCGGACGCTGCTGCGCAAGGACGCCACGTTCAGCGAGTCGGACTACGGGTTCCGCACGTTCGGCGAGTTCCTGCGGTTCCTCGCCGACCGCGGGTTCGTGGAGCTGGCGACGGGCCCGTCCGCGGGCGACCCCGAGGTGTCGCTGCCGGAGCAGGGCGACACCGACGCGGCGTTCGTGCTGCTGAAGAACGTGGTGCAGGAGTCGAACGGCTCGGCCGCCCTGTCCGGCCTGAAGAACGCCGTGCGCAAGAAGCGCCCGGACTTCTCGGAGAAGGCGCTCGGCTTCCGCGGGTTCCTGCAGTTCGCGAAGGCGGCAGAAGCCGCAGGCACCGTCTCCCTGGCCTGGGACGACGACGCCGACGACTACCTGGTGACCGCCTGAGCCCGAGGCAAACCCGCAGGCTCGGGCGGCGGACAGGCACCGTCCAGGCGTGAGGTCCGGGTTGGTCACCGGTCCTGGTCGTCGAGCACGCCCGGCACGTCCGCGAGGCGGCGCGCGAGCTCGTCACCATCCTGGCCGGCGACGGTCGGCACCGGTGGGCTGCCGGACCCGGACGTCGTCGTGCCGGCGTGCGATCCGTTCGCCACGTGCGGCGCGTTCCCGGCGAGCACCTGCTGGCCGCCCGTGAGCCGCCGGATCGCCACGGCCCGCACGCGGTCGGGACGACGTCGGGCGACCCCCTCGTAGATCTCGACGTCGTGCTGGCCGTCGTCGCCGACGAGCACCCAGCGCACGTGCGGGAACCATGACATCAGGAGCTCGAGGCTCGCCTTCTTGTGCGCCGGGCCGCTGCGGAACCAGCCGCTGAGGGTCGGTCCCCAGTCCGTGAGGAGGAGCGGGCCCGCCGGGTAGGCGTGGCGCGAGAGGAACGCGCGCAGCGTGCCCGCGGTGTTCCAGGCCCCGGTCGACAGGTAGAAGAAGGCGGCGTCCGGGTGCGCCCGCTGCAGCTTCCGGTACAGCTCGGGCATACCCGGCACGGCGCGCCGCGCGCTGGAGTGCCGCACGAACGTGTTCCACGCCGCAAGCAGCGGCCGCGGCACCGCCGTCACCATCGTCGTGTCGTCGATGTCGCTGACGACGCCGAACCGCGTGCGCTCATCGAGCACCAGGAGCGAGGCGTCGGCCTCCCACTCTTCGGACCCGTCGAGGCAGGTCAGGAAGGCAGGCTGCCAGCCGGTGGGCAACGGAGGGTCGACGGGGAGCTCCACGTCGACGTAACCGGCGCGGTCGCTCGTCACGACGGTCGTCTGGCCACCGACCTGGACCCGCACACGGCTCAGGGGTGCGGGCACGGTGAGGAAGTGGCGGAACCCGCGCCGTCCGGCACGGAGGGCGTCGCGGTCGGGTGAGGCGGGGCGCGGACGCGCGATCAGCACGCGAGCGAGCACCCGCACCCGGTCCGGTGTGCCGTACCCGGTGTAGGTCTCGAGCCGGGGACGCCAGCCGGCGCGAGCGAGCACCCACCCCGCCGCGGCGTAGAAGTGGTCTTCCACGACCGCGGCGAGGTGCGGGCGCTGCGAGGGATGCGGGGTCGGGGTGGCCACACCCGATTGTGGCCTACTACTGCCCGCCCATGCCCGTGGTCGCGACGCCCTGCACGATGCGGCGCTGGAACAGCATGAACACCACGAGCAGCGGCAACGCCGCGATCATCGCGGAGGCCATGTTCTGCGCGTACTGCACGCCGTAGGCGTTCTTCACGGTCGACAGGCCCACGGGGAGCGTCATGAACTGCGGGTCCGTCGTGACGATGAACGGCCACAGGAAGTTGTTCCACGCGCCGATGAACACGAAGATCGCCACGGCCACGAGGATGCTCCGCGACAGCGGCAGCACGATCGTCCAGAACAGCCGGAACGACCCCGCGCCGTCGATCCGGGCGGCGTCGAGCAGCTCCTGCGGGATGGCGTCGAAGAACCGCTTGAGGATGAACACCATCACGGGTGCCACGACCTGCGGCAGCACGATGCCCGCGAACGTGTCCACGAGGCCCAGCGCCTGCATCTGCCGGAACAGCGGCACGATGAGGATCTGGCCGGGCATCATGATCGACGCGATGGTGAGCCACTGGAGCAGACCCCGGCCCTTGAACAGCGTCTGGGAGAACGCGAAGGCGGCCATCGCGGAGATCAGCACCGTCAGGACGGTGACCAGCACGGCGACGACGAGGCTGTTCCACATCCAGATCAGCAGGTCGCTGTTGCTGAGCACCTGCTGGTAGGCGCCGAGGGTCCAGCCCATCGAGGGCCACCACGATGCAGGCAGGGCGGCCTCGGCCTCGTGCTTGAAGCTCGTGACAGCGCCCCACACCACGGGGAGCAGCCAGAGCGCGGCGAGGACGACGAGGGCGGCCAGGGTGGCGACGCGCACCCACGGCGAGGGCCCGATCGTCAGCTTGGTGAGTGCGCGGTTCTCGGCGCGGGCCTGCAACGCCCTCGTCCGCCGGACGGCGACCAGTTCGGCGACGGACACGTCAGGCCTCCTTCCTGGCCGGCATGAGCCGCACCAGCGTGAACACGAGGATCAGGGCGAAGAACACGTAGGAGATCGCGGAGGCGTACCCGAGCCGGTAGTTGGTGAAGCCGATGTCGTAGACGTACTCGAGGATCGGCCGGGTGCTCCCGTTCGGCCCGCCCTTCGTCAGCAGGTAGATCTGGTCGAACACCTTGAGCGAGGCGAGCAGCTGCAGCACGACGATCACCCCGGTGATCGTGCGCAGCTGCGGCAGGGTGATGGAGATCAGGCGCCGCCAGCCGCCCGCGCCGTCGATGGTCGCAGCCTCGTACTGCTGTGCCGGGATTCCCTGCAGCGCCGCGAGGTAGAGCAGGAAGTTGAACCCGACGGTCCACCACACGGTGACCAGGGCGATCGAGAACATTGCGACGTTCTCGTCGGTGATCCAGCCCACCGGGCCGAGGCCGAGGGCGGCGAGCGTGGTGTCGAGCAGGCCGATGTCGGGCTGGAACAGCCAGGCGCTCAGCCCGGACACGACTGCGCTGGTCAGCAGGTACGGGGCGAAGAACGACATGCGCCACACCCACTGGCCCGGCAGGCCGGTGTGCACGAGCAGCGCCATGATCAGGGCCACCACCACCAGCGGCACGGTGCTGAGGATCGTGAACCAGACCGTGTGCCACAGCGTCTGCCAGACCTGGGGGTCGCTGAACGCCTCGGCGTAGTTGTCGAAGCCGATGAACTCGCTACCGGTGCCCGTGAGGCTCTGGTTCGTGAAGCTCATCCACAGGCCGGAGATCGTCGGCCACACCAGGAAGAGGCCGGTGGCGATGGCGAACGGCGCGACGAACAGGTAGCCGGACCGGTCCCTCTCGCGCAAGGACCTAGGGGTGGTGCCGGCGCGCGCGGCGGACCGGCCGTCGGGTGTCCGCGGGCCGGCCAGAGCCTTCCCGGGGGGCGTCGTGACGCCCGCGTTCGAGACAGTCATCGTCGTCCTCTCGGTCAGGCGGGGTTGGGCTGGGAGAGGAACCGGTCCATCTCGCTCAGCATCCGGGTCACGGCGGTGCGGGCAGGGGCCTTGCCGGCGAGGGTGTCCGTCATGGCGTCACCCATGCGCGTCTGGAAGTCGCTGCCGCCGCCGGTGAACCAGGCGTCGGGGTCGAAGACGGCGATCTCGGCGGCGGGCGCGTAGTCACGCTGCGGGCTGAGCTCCTGGTACGCCGGCTCTTCGACGACGGGCTGGTAGGCCGGGATGTGCCCGGCCGAGGCCCAGGTGAGGCCCTCCTTGAGGAGGCCCGCGAGGACCCGGTACGTCGCCTCGCGCTTCGCGGGGTCGGGGTACGCCTGCCGCGGCAGCACGAACGAGTGCGAGTCGGCGTAGTTGGCCGGGGTGTCGAAGATCGCCGGGAACTGGGTGGCCCCGACGTCGGGCAGCGCGTCGCGGAACATCGGCAGGTCCCACTCGCCCGCGAACATCGTCCCGGTGCGGGCCGTCATGAAACGGCCGCTTGCGGCGTTGCCGTCCTGGTTCTTCGCGGCGACGGTGCCGTCGACCATGGCCTGGAGGAACTCGAACACCTCGGTGGCGGCCTCGACGTCGAGCTCGGCGGGGCGGCCCGGCGTGAGCTCGTAGCCGCCGCCGTTCTGGGAGTAGAGGCCCCAGAACATGCGCCAGCACCCGGCCGTGTCGCGCTGGTAGCCCCAGCCCACCCCGGTCTCGCCCGTGACCTCGGCCATCGCCCGCCCGGCGTCGAGGAACCGGTCGGCCCCCGCCACGGCGTCCAGGTCCAGCTTGCCGTCCGGCGTCGCCAAGCCCGCTTCCTGCACGATCGCGGGGTTGTTGAACATGATGTAGGGGTGCGTGTCCAGCGGCAGGGCGTAGAGCTGACCGTCGAACTGGGCCTTCTCCCAGACCGCCGGAGCGAAGTCTGCCTCGGTGACGCCGAGATCGGCGAGCGCGTCGAGGTCGAACGGCTCGAGGAGCCCGCCCGGCGCGTACCCGGCGAGCCGGGACACGTGCATGACCGCGGCCTCGGGCGGCCGGCCGCCGGACGACGTCATCGCCAGCTTCGTGTAGTACGGGGCACCCCACTCGAGGGTCGTGGAGTCGACGGCGATGTCCGGGTTGGCGGCCGCGACCGCGCCCACCATCTCCTGCATGAGCGCGCCGTCACCGCCCGAGAACAGGTCCCAGATCATGACCTCCGTCTTGCCCGACCCCGCGGCGCTCGGTGTGGCGCAACCGGCGAGCGTCCCGCCCAGCGCGACCCCGCCGGCTCCGACGAGGGCTGCCCGGAGCAGGTCGCGGCGGCTCAAGCCCCCAGAGCTGCCCGCCCAGCTGCGGGTTCTCGACGCGGCCACGGGGCTTCCTTGCCCCGGGACACCGCGTCCTCGTAACACGGTCATCTTCGACCTCCAATGGTGCAACGTTGCGCTCCAACGTTGGATCACGATGGACTAGGCCGGGCGTCCCGTCAAGGGGTCGCGGGGCGGAAGGAAGTGAAGGTTTGTCCGAGCAAGCTGGCCGACGGGTCGGGATCAAGGAGGTCGCCGCAGCGGCGGGCGTCTCCTGGAAGACGGTCTCGAACGTTGTCAACGGAACGGGCCGGGTCGGCGCCGCGACCCGGGCGCGAGTGGAGGCGGTGATCGCGGACCTGGGCTACCGGCCCAACCTCGCCGGCCGCCAGCTGCGCAGGGGCCGCACCAACACGCTCGCCCTTGCGGTGCCCTGGGTGCACGCGCCGTACTTCTCCGTGCTGGCCCACGAGATGATCGACGCCGGGGGCGCCCGCGGCTACCGCGTGCTCATCGAGGAGACGCGGTCCTCCCGCGAGACCGAGCTCGAGGTGGCGCGCGGCTTCGACGTCCAGGCGATCGACGGGATCATCTTCTCCCCGCTGGAGCTGACTCCGGCCGAGATCGACGAGGCCAGGGGCTCGGTACCCCTCGTGCTGCTCGGCGAGCGGGCCGACCCCGACCCCACCCGAGAGCGGCGGACGGACCACGTGAGCATCGACAACGTCGACGCGGCGGCGCAGGTCACGGCGCACCTGCTCGAGTCCGGACGGCGCCGGCTCGCCTTCCTCGGCGCCGAGCCCCGCGGCGCGGGCCGGACCGGCGCACAGCGCGTCCAGGGCTTCCTCGACGCCCACGCCGCTGCGGGCCTCGACGTCGACGAGCGCTGGGTGCTCCAGGTCCCCCAGTTCTCCCGCCCGGCGGGCGCAGCGGCGGTGGAGTCGGTGCTGGCCCGGATCGACCGGATAGACGGGCTGGTGTGCGCCAACGACGAGCTCGCACTGGGCGCGCTGTACACGTTGCGCCGCAACGGCGTGCGCGTCCCCGACGACCTCGCCGTGACGGGCTGGGACAACACGGAGGACGGCCGGTTCTCGAATCCCTCGCTGACCACCGTCGCGCCCGACCTGCGCGCCATCGCGGAGACGGCGGTGGACCGGATCGTCGCGCAGCTCGAGAACCCCGCCGTCGAGCCCGTCGACGAGCTCGTGCCGCACCGGCTGCTGGTCCGGGAGAGCAGCCGCTCGTAGCCGTCTCGGCGTCCGCTGGGCGGGCCCGCCGACGGCGCCCGAGTGATACAACGTTGCATTTCCGCCGGAAGCCGTGTTGAATCGCCGCGCACCTGTCGTAGACGCAATGGAGCAGCTGATGACCTTTCTCGACCGCTTCTCGCCGGCCGGCGCGCCAATCGCCACCGCCGTACCGCGCCCCGAGTACCCACGTCCCCAGATGGTCCGGGACCGCTGGCTCAACCTCAACGGAACCTGGCAGTTCGAGATCGACCAGGGCGACACCGGGCTCGAGCGCGGTCTCGTCGAGCGGCCGCTCCGGGACCAGATCACCGTGCCCTTCGCACCCGAGTCGGAGCTCTCCGGGATCGGGAACACCGACTTCCTCGAGGCCGTCTGGTACCGCCGCGAGGTCACCGTGCCCGCGGAGTGGGCCGCCGTCGGCGACGAACCGCACGTGCTGCTGCACTTCGGCGCCGTGGACCAGGACGCGACGGTCTGGGTGGACGGTACGGAGGTCGTGCGACACCGCGGCGGGTTCACCCCGTTCACGGCCGACCTGCACGGCATCGCCGGCCCCGGTGACACCGTCACCGTCGTCGTGCGGGCACGGGACACGCGCCACGGGCCGCAGGCCCGCGGCAAGCAGTCCAACCGCTACGCCAACTTCGAGTGCAACTACACGCGCACCACGGGGATCTGGCAGACGGTGTGGCTCGAGCCCGTTCCCGCCGTGCACCTGCGCCGCCCGCGGATCACGCCGGACCTGTCGAGCTCGGCGTTCGACGTCGTGGTGCCGCTCTCCGCGAACCGGCGCGGCCACACGGTGACCGTCACCGTGTCGGACGCCGACGGCGAGGTCGCGCGCGCCACCGCGCGCGCCGACCTCGACCTGGCGCCCGCGCTGCGCGCCGTCGTCCCGGTGGAGCGCGTACGCACCTGGGGACCGGACGACCCCCACCTGTACGGGGTCGACGTCGAGCTGCACGACGGAGACGGCGCCGTCGTCGACTCCCTGCGCTCGTACGCGGGCCTGCGCTCGGTGTCCGTCGACGGGCAGGCGATCAAGATCAACGGCGAGCACGTGTTCCAGCGGCTGGTCCTGGACCAGGGGTACTGGCCGGAGTCGCTCATGACGGCGCCGTCGGACGCCGCGCTGCTGCGCGACATCGAGCTGGGCCTCGCGGCCGGGTTCAACGGCGCCCGCCTGCACCAGAAGGTCTTCGAGGAGCGCTACCTGTTCCACGCGGACCGGCTGGGGTACCTGGTGTGGGGCGAGTTCGGCGACTGGGGCGTGAGCGGCTACGGCACGCCGGCCGACGGCCAGCGGCCCACCACGTCGTACGTCGCCGAGTGGCTGGAGGCGCTGCAGCGGGACCACAACCACCCGTCGATCATCGGCTGGTGCCCGCTCAACGAGACGCACCAGGACCTGCACGACCGCATCACGCAACTGGACGACGTGACCCGCAGCATGTGGCTCGCCACCAAGGTGGCCGACCCCTCGCGGCCGGTGCTGGACGCCAGCGGCTACGCGCACCGTGTGCCCGAGACGGATGTCTGGGACTCGCACCTGTACGAGCAGGACCCGGCGAGGTTCACGGAGCTGGTCGGCGGCCTGGCCGACGGCAAGCCGTACGGGAACGAGCGGGACAACGGCACGCCGATCTCCCAGCCGTACAACGGGCAGCCCTACTTCGTCAGCGAGTACGGCGGGATCTGGTGGAACCCGGAGACGGCCGCCAGCGCCTCCGGCAGCTCGCCCGACTCGTGGGGCTACGGCCAGCGCGTCGCCGACGAGGAGGAGTTCCACGTCCGGTTCGCCGGGCTCACCGACACGCTCCTCGACGACCCCCTGATGTTCGGCTACTGCTACACGCAGCTCACCGACGTGTTCCAGGAGGAGAACGGCATCTACCGGTTCGACCGGAGCGTGAAGCTCGACGTCGACCGTGTCCGTGCCGTGCAGGTGCGCCCCGCCGCCTTCGAGAAGGGCGCCGACGAGGCGTCCTGAGCCATGCGGCCCGGCTTGTCAGACGTGCAGGTCACCCGGGTGACCTGCACGTCTGACGGGTGGCCGGGGCACCCTGCGGATGGCGTAAGTCTTCTTGTGCGGACCGAGTCTCTTGTAGGTCTCTTTAGCCTTTTTCACCGCGTATCACCCCGTCCGCAGGGTCGCTTGAGGGGTGCACAATAGGCCGGTGACGTACCGGTTCCTCAAGCTCATCCTCTCGCTCCTCGTGCTCGTGCTTCTGCGCCCGCGCGTCACTGGCCTGCAGAACATTCCGAAGCGCGGCGCGGTGATCCTGGCGAGCAACCACCTGTCGTTCATCGACTCGCTGCTCATCCCGATCATGGCGCCGCGGCACGTCGCGTTCCTCGCCAAGGCCGAGTACTGGACCGGCAAGGGCATCAAGGGACGCATCTCGCGCTGGTTCTTCACCAAGATGGGCGACATCCCGGTGCAGCGGGACGACCCGCGCGCCGGGCAGCGCTCCCTGGAGGACGCCCTGGCGGTGCTGCAGCGCGGCGGCGCGTTCGGCATCTACCCCGAGGGCACGCGCTCGCGCGACGGCAAGCTGCACAAGGGGCACACCGGCGTCGCATGGCTGGCCCTGACCGGCAAGGCCCCCGTGGTCCCGGTGGCGCTGCTCGGCACGGACAAGGTGAAGCCCATCGGCAAGATGCCGCGGTTCGCCCGGGTCGAGCTGCACTTCGGTACGCCGATCGACCCTTCCCGGCAGATCGCGGCCGGTACCAAGCCCGCGCAGGCGCGGCGCGAGCTGACCGAGCAGGTCATGCAGTCCATCCAGGCGATGAGCGGCCAGGAGCGCGCGGACGACTGACCCACCCGCCCCCTCACCAACTCACCCACCCGCACGAAGACCAGGGCGAAGTAGAACCAGGGCGTGCGCCGCGGTTCTACTTTGCCCTGGTTCTATCTCGGCGAAGGTGGGGTCAGAGGCGGGTGAGCCGGATCGCGTCCGCCACGACGTACGCCGTGCCCGTGGTCCAGCGGCTGACCGCCACGACGTTGCGGGTGCCCGCCGTCATGGCGTAGGTGCCGAGCGAGAGCCAGGCGCCGCCGCCCGTCGACTGGTCCACGCGGATCGTCGACGAGCCCGTCCCGGTGTAGACGATGAACGGCGTCGACGTGTTGTAGCCGGCGATCCCCGGGAACCACGCCTCCACGCGGTACGAGCCGTTGGACGGGATGGTGGCCGAGTACGTCGCCAGGTCGCTGACCTCGGCCGGCGTCGCGTAGTGGTAGTTGGCGCCGTAGCGCTCGGCCGAGAACGACGACGTCAGCCAGGAGCCGCCGGCAGAGAAGCCCGCCGAGGTGTTGTCGACGATGACCGACCAGCTCGTGCCGGCCAGGGCCGCCGCCACCTCGGACCGCAGCTGCGGCAGCATCGAGTACAGGACGTCGCCCGGGCAGGCCGTTGCCGTGTAGTCCCGGTGCCCGTAGATCTGCGTCGGCGCGATCCCGTACTGGTCGCAGATGTAGGCGCACAGCTCCACCAGCCGGCTCCAGAGCTGCGCCGGCGGCGTCGCGCTCGTGTAGGTGCCCTGGTTCTCGATCCCGATGGCCTGGCTGTTCTGGCCGGGGGCGTGCGCGCCCACCACCATGCCGCTGCCGTTCTGCAGCCGGGACAGCGAACCGTGCCGCCCCTCCATCACGTACCCGCCGCGGCTCACCGTGAGGTGCTGACCGGTGTCCACCCAGCCGTTGGCGAAGTGCCACTGCTGGATGTCGCGGGCGATCTGGTACCCGGCGGCCTGCGAGTAGTCGGTGACGTTCGCCGACGCCGTGTGGTGGATCAGGATCTTGTTCGGGTTGGTCGAGACGGTGTCGATGGTGCCCCTGGCGGCCTCGGCGCCCCAGGTGTTGCAGCTCGCGATGGTCGGCGTGACGACGTCGACCCCGGCCAGCGCGCCCGGCGGCGCGTCGGCCGGCGCCTCGGGGTCCGGCGCCAGGGACGGCGGGGCGTCCCCGGCTCGCGCCGGGGCGGCGCCGACCGGACCTGTGACGGCAGGAGCCGCGACGGCAGGAGCGGCGATCGTCGCGCCCGCGGCACCGATGCCGAGGACGACGGCGCTGCGCAGCAGGTCGCGCCGGCCGAGCGAGGAATGGCTGTCAGGACTGTGGTCGGCGGAGCTGTGGTCGTGATCGTGCACGGTAGGGCCTCCACAAGGTCGGTCGCGCTGGGACGGGCCGAATTCACCCGTAGTATCAGCCGACGCCGTACCCCACCGGTACATCACATCCGGGGTATACCCCTCGCGCGATGCCTACCCCCCGGTACGCCAGAGGCTCAGGTCACACCGGGTGACCTGAGCCTCTGACGTGTCCGGGGTCCACGGACCGCAGCGCGCCGCAGTCAGGACTCGATCGTCTGGTGGCTCTCGGACGAGCCGATCTGGGTCGAGCCCGCGGTGTGCGCCACCTCGATCTTGCGCGGCTTGGCGTCCTCGCTGACCGGGATGGTCAGCGCGAGCACGCCGTCTGCGTACGACGCCGAGATGCTGTCGAGCGCCAGCCCGCGGCCCATCGTGAGCTGCCGTGCGAACGTGCCCGTCGGCCGCTCGCGGACCAGCCACTGGGCGTCGGCGTCCGAACGCTGCGTGCGCTCGGCGCGGATCGTGAGCGTCCGGTCCTCGACCGAGACGTCGATGGTGCCCGGGTCCACGCCGGGCAGGTCCATGGAAAGGACGTAGTGGTCGCCCGTGCGGAACAGGTCCATCGGCATGCCACCGGACTGCCGTGCGTTGGCGGCGAACGTGCCGAACAGCCGGTCCATCTCCCGGAACGGGTCCCAATAGGTAGCCATCGCGCATCACCTCCTGCGACGATGCGACCCTGGCCCCTCCAGGGCCGCTGCGCTGGACGACGGCCCTCGCCGTTGTCCGGCTACACCTCCATTCTTACGCTCGGATCCGGGGAAGACCAACGTCGGGGACGCGTCGATCACCGTCTCCGGACGCCGCGCGTCCTCGCTCCCGTTCCGTCGTCCCTAGGCCGCCGCACGGCCCGCCAGGCCCACGCGCTCCAGGAGGTCCAGGGCCGGGCGGTGCTTGTTGAACGTGTACACGTGCACGCCGGGCGCACCGGCGTCGAGCACCTCGCGCGCGAGCGTCGCGGAGTACTCGATGCCGCGCGCGTGCTGGGCCTCGGCGTCGACGGCGCCGTCGGGCGCGACGAGCCGGTCGAGGTCCCGCAGGAGCTCGGCGGGCGCGGCCACGCCCGTGAGCGCCTCGACCCGGCGCAGCCGGCGCGCCTCGGTGGTGGGCAGGATCCCCGCGAGGATCGGTAGGGTCACTCCCGCCGAGCGGGCCGCCTCCACGAACCCGGTGTAGGACTCCGCCCGGTAGAAGAACTGGGTGATCGCGAAGCTCGCGCCCGCCTCCTGCTTCTCCAGCAGCCGTCGCACCTCCTGGTCACGCGTGGTCCGCGCCCCGGGATTGCCGTCCGGGAACGTCGCGACGGCGATGGTCAGCGGGCGGGCGGCGGACCGCAGGGCGGTGCTGGCGTCCGCGGCGCAACGGCGTTCGTCCACCTGCCGCAGCAGCCGGACCAGGTCGATGCTGGACCGCACGTCGTCGTCCGCGGGGCGCCAGTCCGGCTCGTCGCGCGGGGGGTCGCCGCGCAGGGCGAGGAAGGACCGCACGCCGGCCTCGAGGAACTCGTCGATCACCTCGGACACGTCCTCGCGGGACGCACCCACGCAGGTCAGGTGGGCCACCGGCAGCACGGGCGTGCCCCTGAGCAGCGTGGCGAGCACCTCGCGCGACGTCGCCCGGTCGCCGCCGGCGGCGCCGTACGTGACGGACACGAAGTCCGGGCGGGCTGCCACCAACCGCTGCGCCGTCTCCCAGAAGTTGGGCGCCACGTCGGGCCGACGCGGTGGCATCAGCTCGAACGACACTGTGGGGCGGTGTGGGTGTACCTCGGCGACCATGGCTGCTCCATCGAACCTGGCGTGAGCACCTTACGTCCTCACGCCACGGCCACGGGGCAGGAAGTCGGCAGGTTGCTGCGGTGTCAGGGAGCCAGGACTCTCGACCGCTCTGGATGGGATCGCCACCATGCTAAGCGATTGTCCAGCACTGGGACAGAATTCGTCCGGCGATCGAGACGGTTCGTATTCACTGGCCCCCGACCCACCCCGCGAGCTACTTCACCGACCCCGCCACCAGGCCGCCCACCAGCCGCTTCTCGATCATCATGAACAGGAGCACCACGGGCACGATCGCCACGATGGACACCCCGAACACGTAGTGCCACGAGGTCTCGTACTGACCCACGAACTTGGTCAGCGCCACGGACAGCGGCTGGTTGCCCGCCGTCGTCAGCAGCACCAGCGACGCCGCGAACTCGTTCCAGGACGCGACGAACGTGAACACGACAGCCGTCACGATCCCCGGCCACACGAGCGGCAGGTTGATCTTGGTCAGGACGGTGAACGTGCCGGCGCCGTCGATCTGCGCGGCCTCGTCGACCTCCTTCGGGATGCTCGCGAAGAAGCTGTGCATGATCCAGACCGCGAACGACAGGTTGAATGCCGCGTTGACCAGGATCATCGCGGCCCACGTGTCCAGGAGCCCGAGGGCGATGAACTGGCGGAACAAGCCTGACGTCAGCACCGCCGGCTGCACCATCTGGGTCACGATCACGAGGAACAGGAACACCAGCCGCCCGCTGAACCGGAACCGCGCCGTGTAGTAGGCGGCCGGCAGCGCCACGGCGAGCACGAGCAGCGTGGCGCAGAGCGAGATCACCAGGGTGGAGATCAGGTTCTGCAGCAGCGGCGTCTCGGGCGTGGCCCACATGGTGGCGTAGTTCTCCCAGTGCCACTCCGTGGGGAAGTAGGTCGGATCGACCGACCTGATCTCCGCCTTGGTCTTCACCGAGCCGAAGAACATGATCAGGTACGGCAGCAGGAACACCACCAGCACCACGAGCCCGGCGAACATGCGCAGCAGCAGGGACCCGAGGGGCACCTGGTCGGCCGTGTACTTCCGCACCCGCTGCCGGCTGTCCGACGGCGGACGGGTCGCCTTCTTCGGGGTCGTCCCCGAATCCGTGATCGCGGTCATCAGACCTCCTCCAGGGGGCGGACGACCCGCACGTAGACGGCGACGATGGCGATGACGACCAGGAACGCGATCACGGACAGCGCGCTGGCCAGGTCGATCTGCCGCTGGTTCTGCATGTACTTGAAGATCATCGTCATGATGGTGTCGGCGTCGTACCCGGGTATGGACCCGGTCATGACGCGCAGGATCGGCAGCGAGTTGAACACGTTGATGATGTTGATGAGCACCGCCACCGACACCGCGCCCCGCAGCTGCGGGAGCACCACGCTGAAGTAGGTCCGCAGGCCCCCGGCGCCGTCGATGCGCGCGGCCTCGACGGTCTCGCCGGGGACTGTCTGCAGGCCGGCCAGGATCGTGTACGTGGTGAACGGCAGCGACACGAAGACGGCGACCACCATGGCCCACGCGAACGCGGTGCCTGGATGCCGGGTCCAGCCGTAGCCCTCTGGCGTGCTGATCAGGCCGACGTCCACGAGGAACGAGTTGATGATGCCGAAGTACGGCTCGAGGCCGTAGTGCACCACCAGCGTCGTCATGACCACGCTGGCCGCCCACGGCACGATGACGGCCATGCGTACCAGGCGACGGCCCGGGAACGCCTTGTTCAGCAGCGCCGCGAGAGCGAGCGAGCCGATCAGGGTGCAGCCGACGACGACCACCACCCACACGACCGTGCGCCCGAGGATCGGCCAGAAGTATTGGAAGCCGACAACGGTCGCGAAGTTCGCGAGGCCTACGCCTCCGTCGTCCACACCGCTCTGGCTGATGTCGCGTGTCGAGTTCCAGAACATCAGGCCGACCGGGAACAGGACCACGGCCGCAATGAGTGCGACCGCGGGCCCGATCCACGGCAGGGCCTTCAAGAGGTCCTTCACCAGTTTCCCCGTGCTTTCGGTTCAGGTGTGCGTGTTGATGGTCGCCGCCTGCCGGCGGCGGTCAGCGCAGGGCGTCAGCCCGCGTCGACCTGGTCCTGGATCTCGGCCAGCACGTCCTTGGCGGACTTGTCGCCGTCGAGCTGACCGAAGAGTGCCTTGAACGCGGAGTCCGTGGCGGCCCAGTCCGGGTTGGTCGTGGGGTAGAACTGCGCGTCCGGCAGCACCTCGAGGAACGGCGCGAGCGCCTCCTCGCCTGAGAGCGCCTCCGAGCCGGACACCGTGGTGGGCAGGAAGCCCTCGGCCTGGACCCAGGGGACGTAGACGTCGGCGGTGTAGAAGTAGTCGAAGAAGGCGGTGATCGCCTCCTGCTTGTCGCCGTCGTTCTGGAACGCCATGAGGTGGTCGGCCACGCCCAGCGTGAACGGCTCGCCGTCCTTCGTGGGGATCGGGTGGATCGAGTACTCGAGGTCCGGGTTGTCGGACTCGATCTGGCCCACGCTCGGCGGCAGGCCCACCTGCATACCGATCTTGCCCTGGACGAAGATGTCGAACAGCGGGCTGCGGTCAGTCGCACCGGCGTCGGCCTGCGTGGCACCTTCGTCGATCATCGTCTTGATGTACTCGGCGCCCGCGAGGTTCTCCGGGGTGTCGATGGTGATCGCCTCGGAGTCACCGAAGGATCCGCCGCCGCCCCAGAGCCACACCGCGGCCTCGGCCTGTGCCTCCTCGGAACCGAGCGGCATGCCGTAGCCGGCCACGCCGCCGCCGAGCTCGGAGACCTTCTTGGCCGACTCGAGCAGCTCGTCCCAGGTGGCGGGCACCTCGGCGCCGGCCTCCTCCAGGAGCGCGTCGTTGACGAACAGCGCACGGGCCGACGCGATGAACGGCAGACCGTACGTGGTGCCGTCGACCTGGGCGTTCTCCAGGAACGTCGGCTGGAAGTCGGCGTAGGTCTCGTCCGAGGTGACGTCCTCGACCGGGTAGAGCAGCTCGTCCTCGGCGAAGCCTGCGAACGGGCCGCCGTTGTAGATGTCCGGGGCTTCGCCGCCCTGGATCTTGGTCGCGATGACGGACTCGAGGTTGTCCCACGACTCGACCTGCAGGTTCACCTTGATGTCCGGGTTTGCTTCCTCGAACCCGGCGATCACGTCGTTCCACTGGCCCTGCGTCGCGTCGGAGTAGCTGGGGACGAGCAGATCGAGGGTGGTCGAGCCGCCGTCCGTGCCCTCGTCCGACGTGGTTCCGCCGAACCCGCAGGCCGTCAGGCCGGTCGTCGTGGCGAGCGTGATCGCGAGGATCCCGCCAAGCCTCCTGTACTGGGCCATTGCTACTCCTTGTTCTCGTCGTGCTTGTTCGTGGTGCAGGTCACGTTTTCACTTGGACCATAATCTGTCAAGGGTTCTAACAAACCTGTGACATACGGGTGACAGCGTGTCCCGAGACGGCCTGTGGGGCCAGTCGAGAGGCCACGAAGAAGGGCCGCAGCACAGGGCTGCGGCCCTCCTCGGGTGTGTCCTGGGGCCGCCGGCCCGGTGCGATCAGCAGCTGCAGCCTTCGGGCACGCCCTGCCCGATCCACTCCGGGTAGGCCGCGTAGCGGTCGGTCCCCGGGTAGGTGACCTTCCACCACCCCTTGCGGGACTGAACCACTGTCGAGATCTGCCCGTCGGACGGAATGTCGACACGCCGCACGAACTCGGGCTTCACCTTCTCGCTGAACGGACCGTCGGCGTCGAACGAGATGAGCACCGTGCCCGATCGAACGGTCCGCCACGAGAGGGACTGGTCGTCCGCTACCCGCAGTACGCGGACGGTGGCCGTGATCCGTGCCGGCCGGCCGTCCACCGCGTCCCGAGGGCGGATCGAGCCGTCGACCTTGCTCCACCGCTTGAACGACAGGCTCGAGCCCTTGTCCACGTCGATCTTGTGATGGTTCACCTGGCCGTCGGCGCGCTGCACGTCCGCGGACACTTCGATCCCCGCCCAGTAGTACCCGGGGGAGATGGTCCCGGGAAGGTAGACATGATCCCGTTCCTCCCTGTCGGAGTTCACGCGGACCGGGAACCGGCGGACGAAGGTGCTTCCCACCTTCCGGAGGGTGACCTGGACCTCCACCGACTGCAGCCGGCCGCCCTTCGCGTCCAGGTCGATGCTGTACCCGAATGCGACGTCCTGGAGATCCAGGGGGATGTTCGGGTCGCCCCTGATGATGTCTCCCGAGGCGAACAGGCGGGCGGTGAGTGTGGTGCCGTCGCCCCTGTCCGTACCGACGATCGGGAGTGCCTGTGCCGCCGGGGCGGCGACCAGGCCGCCGGCGAGGAGCGTCGTGGCGGCGGCGAGTGCCACCAGACCACGGCGAAAGACGGACGTGCGGGACGTGCTGTGCAAAGACATCGCATGGCTCCTGTCTGCTCGAAGATGCCCGCCCCGACGCGAGCACGTCGCTCGCCGTCGGGCCGTACACCAACATGTACGGACGCGTGTCACGGAAGGTTGGGGTGAGCACGAAGGAGGGCCGCAGCCCACGGCTGCGACCCTCCTCTTGGCACGGCTCGGGGCCGACGGCGGAGCTCGCCGCCGGCCCGGTGCGATCAGCAGCCGCAGCCGCCGGGTACGCCCTGCGCGATCCACGCCACGGAGTCGGCGAAGCGGGAAGTCCCCGGATAGGTGACCTTCCACCAGCCCTTGCGGGACTCGACAACCGTTGAGATCCGTGTGTCGGACCCGATCGTCAGGTCCCGCACGAAGACTGCCTTCTTCTCCCCGTACGGGCCGTCGGCGTCGAACGAGAGGATCGCGGCGCCCGAGCGAAGCCGCAGCCACGACATCGAGCCATCGTCGGCGATCCGCATCACTCGCGTGGTGGCGTTGATCCGGGCGGGACGGCCGTCGGTCTCCTGCGTCGAGATGGTCCCCTGGGTCCAGGTGTTGCGCCGGAACTGCACACGCTTGGCTTCGTCCACGTCGATGAGGTGCCGCACCCTGGTCCCGTCGGGCTTGCGCACCACCGTGAAGATCTCGACGCCTGCACGGTACGTGCCCGGTTCGATGGTCCCGCTGAAGAGGATCTTCCCCCGGCTCAGCATGCCAGTGGTGCTGCGCTTCATCACGATCGTGCGCTTGCGCACCGGCTCACGGTCGATCTTCTGGAGCGTGACCACGGCCTCCGCGCCCAGCAGCGTCCCACCGGACGCCTTCAGTGCGACGGAGTACCTGAAAGTGGCAGAAGCGGGGTTGAGCTCCGGCTCCGCCACGCTGCCGTCGATAGTGCCACCCTCCGCGTACATCGACGTGGTGACCGTCGTGCCCTGGCGCTCATGGACATCAACGACCGGCAGAGCAGCCTGCGCCGCCGGAGCGACGACCAGGCCGGCGGCCAGCAGTGTCGTAGCGGTGGCCACCGCGACGAGGCCGCGGCGAAAGAGGGAAGTGCGAGACGTGCTGGGCAGAGACATCGTGGTTCCCCGTCTGTTCGACGGAGCCTGTCCCGGTGGGCGCACACCGCGCGTCGTCAGGCTCCACCACCAAGTACGGACGGGAGAACCGAAACGATGTGGGTGAAGACCAACGTTCGAGCGTGAAGACGAAGGAGGGCCGCAGCCAACGGCTGCGGCCCTCCCCCGGCGCACCTAGGGCCGACGACGAGACCCGCCGCCGGCCCCGTGTGATCAGCAGCCGCACCCGTCGGGCATGCCCTGTCCGATCCACGCGCGGCTGTCCGCAAAGCGGGAAGTACCGGGGTAGGTGACCTTCCAGTACCCCTTGCGGGACTCCACGACCGTCGAGATCTTGCCGTCGGACCCGATCTTCAGGTCGCGCACGAACACGGGCCTGCTGGCCCCGTACGGGCCGTCGGCGTCGAACGACAGGATCGCGGCGCCCGAGCGGATCCGCAGCAACGAGAGGGAACCGTCGTCGTCGATCCGCAGCACACGCGCGGTGGCGTTGATCCGCGCGGGACGGCCGTCGGTCGCCTGCGACGAGACGGTCCCGTAGACCTCGGTCACGAGCCGGAACTGCACACGTTGCGCCTCGTTCACATCGATGAGGTGCCGAACCCGGGTCCCGTCCGCCTTGCGCACCACGGTGAACACCTCGACACCCACCCGGTACGTCCCCGGGTCGATGGTCCCGGGGAAGTTGATGGTGCCCCGGCTGAGCATGCCGGTGCTGGTGCGCTTCATCTCGATCGTGCGCTTGCGCACCCGCTCACGGTCGATCTTCTGGAGCGTCACCTCGACCTCCGCCCCCAGCATCGTTCCGCCGGACGCCTTCAGCGCCACGGTGTACCCGAACCTGGCGGGGTAGAGCCTCTGCCCGTCCACGTCGGCGAAGATCGTGGAACCCGAGGCGAACATCGACGTGGTGACCGTCGTGCCCTGGGACGTGTGCGAGTCGACGACCGGCAGAGCAGCCTGCGCCGCCGGAGCGACGACGAGGCCGGCGGCCAGCAGTGTGGTGGCGGTGGCCACGGCCACCAGACCGCGGCGGAAGGTGGACGTGCTGGGCAGAGACATCGCGGTTTCCCGTCTGTTCGATGGAGCCTGTCCCGGTGGGCGCACACCGCGCGCCGTCAGGCTCCACCACCAAGTACGGGCGGGAGGACCGGAACGTTGTGGGTGAAGACCAACGGCCGAGCGTGAAGATGAAGGAGGGCCGCAGCTCACGGCTACGGCCCTCCTCGGGTGTGGCTCGGATCGGACGGCGGAGCCCGCCGCCGACCCTGTGCGGATCAGCAGCCGCAGAGCTCAGGTACCCAGCCAGTGGAGGCGGCGAAGCGGGAAGTCCCCGGGTAGGTGACCTTCCAGTACCCCTCGCGGGTCTCGACGACCGTCGAGATCCGGCCGTCGGACCCGATCGTCAGGTCCCGCACGAAGACGGCCCTCTTGTCGCCCCACGGGCCGTCGGCGTCGTACGAGAGGATCGCGGCGCCCGAACGGATCCGCAGCCACGAGATGGAACCGTCGTCCGCAACCCGCAGCACACGGGCGCTGGCGTTGATCCGCGCGGGACGGCCGTCGGTCGCGTCCGACGAGATGGACGCGTCGACCACGGTGGCGCGCTTGAACTGCACCCGCTGGGCCTCGTTCACGTCGATCAGGTGCCGGACCCGGGTCCCATCGGCCTTGCGCACCACGGTGAACACCTCGACGCCGACCCGGTAGGTCCCCGGGGCGATGGTCCCGGTGAAGTTGATGGCACCCCGGCTGGCCATGCCGGTGCTGGTGCGCTTCATCTCGATGGTGCGCTTGCGCACCGGCTCACGGTCGATCTTCTGGAGCGTCACCTCCACCTCGGCCCCCAGCATGGTTCCGCCGGACGCCTTCAGGGCGACCGAGTACCCGAACCTGGCGGGGCGGAGGATCTGCTCGTCCACGTCGCCCCAGATCGTGGAGCCCGAGGCGAACATCGACGTGGTGACCGTCGTGCCCTGGCGCTCGTGGACATCGACAACCGGTAGAGCGGCCTGCGCCGCCGGGGCGACGACCAGACCGCCGGCGAGGAGCGTCGTTGCGGTGGCTACAGCCACCAGACCACGGCGAAAGAGCGAAGTGCGGGACGTGCTGGGCAGAGACATCGTGGTTTCCTGTCTGTTCGACGGCGCCTGTCCCGGTGGGCGCACATCGCTCGCCGTCAGGCTCTACCAACGACTACGGACGGGAGGACCGGAACGTTGAGGGTGAAGAAACGAGCCCGGACGCACGAGAGCGCCTGGCCGGTCGGGACCGGACAGGCGCTCTCATGCGTCTACGCTGCTCAGCGCTCGGTGGCGCCGATCATCGGCAGGCCGAACGACAGCCCGACGGCGAGAATGCCGCCCACGAACACGAACGGCGACGACGCCGCGTCACCGATCGAGCCGAAGGCCATCAGCGCGAACCCGCCCAGGAACAGGGCGAAGCACACGATAAAGCGAACCAGCAGGGCCGCCGTGGGTTCCTGCTTCTGCCTGCGGGCCACCTCGAAATCGCTCATGGGGCAAATCTACCGTCCTATCGGCTCGTGCTGACGGTCAGCTCTCCGGCCGCCCCGTTGACCGTGACGGTCAGCGTGGCCGCACCCGCGCGCAGGGCGGTCAGCTCGTGCGTGTCCGGGTCGAGCGCGAGCACCGTGCCGCGCGGGCACTCCCGCAGGGCCGCACGCCCGCTCTCGCCGGTGGTGCACACGCCCTCGCCGCCCCAGCTCGACGAGACCGGCCACGCGACCGGCACCTCCCGCGTCCCGTCCTGCACGACGACGGCGGCCACCGCCGCGGACTCGCCCACCTCGAGCGACTCCGGCCCGGAGACCGTGATCCCCTCGGCACGCGTGTTGACCTCCCAGGTCAGCCACGGGCCCCGGGGCCGGCCGCCCTGCGTGGGTCCGGACACCGGGCCCGACGCCGGACGGACGCCGAGCATGGACCAGCCGGTGAAGCCGCCGTCGGCCGGGGTGCTCGCCGGGCCCTTGCCCGAGTTGCCGTTGACCAGGTACGGGACGCCGTCCTGCGTGCTTGCGTGGAACACGCCCACGTGCGCGTTCACCGACGCTATCGACTTGCCGGACGTCTCCCGGAAGTCCTCGTACCAGCCGCGCAGCGTGTCCGCCTCGAGGCGGTCGGTGAGCTGGCTGGCCTTGGTCGGCAGCGGGTCGTCGAGCGGGTGGTGCGCGAACACCAGGACGCCGGTGACCGAGCTGTCGGTGGCGGCGTCATCGAGCGCGTTGCGCAGCAGCTGGACCTGCGCGAAGTCGGCGCCCAGGCGGCCCGCCGACGAGTCGAGCATGATGAGCCGCGTGGTGCCGCCCGCCCGGCCCGGCGTCGGGACGTCGAGGACCCGGGTCCGCTCGCCGAACTCCTCCTCGAAGTTGGTGATCGAGCCGCCCATGACCTCGTGGTTGCCCGGCACGTAGTACCAGGGGAAGTCCGCACCCTCGAGCTCCTCGGTGAGGATGCGCCGGGCGAGGTCGAAGTCCTCCGGGGCGGCCTCGTCCACCAGGTCGCCGTTGATGACCAGCAGGTCCGGGTCGTCGGCGACGATCTCGCGGAGCGCGTCGCGAGCGCCGGCCACCGCGCCGGACTCGGGGTCGCGTGCCACGAACTGCGCGTCCGACATGACTGCCACGCGTAGGGGCGCGGTATCCGTGGCGCCGTCGGCGACCACGATCCTGTCCTCCACCCGTGGGGCCTCGGGCGCGTCCACCGCGGGCGGCACCTGCGCCGCGATGCCGGAGATGGTCAGGGCGCCCGTGTACTGCTGGCCGGCCGTGGTCTCCAGGGCGCGGACGCGCTGCAGCTTCAGGGGGAACGCGACGCCGTCGGGCACCGGGAAGGTGACCTGCCGCCAGCCGGTCCAGGTGACCTCCGGGCCGTCGAGCTGCGTCACGACACCGTCGCCCTGCCGGACCTGGAGACGCAGCCAGGCGCCGTTGCCGTCGCCGTCCACCCACATCGTCACCGCGCGCGGCGAACCGGGCAGCTCGCGGCCGCCGGACGCGGCCTCGGGCAGCACGGCGTACTGGCCCCGTGTGGCCGTGGACTGCGTGAAGTCGTAGGTCACGCGCAGGCCGGCCGCGCCGTCGTGCCCCTCCGCGGGAGCCACCGAGCCGCCCGGGGCGCGGTCGTGCGCGGACGTCCAGAAAGCGGCGTCGGCGAAGTCCGCGACCACGTCCTCCTCCAGGCTGACCGTCACGGCGACCTCGGTCGTCAGGTCCTGGCCGCCAGGGCCCGGTACCGACAGCTCGAAGGTCGTGCCGCCGACCTCCGCGAGCGCGCGGACCTCGAAGGATCCGTCGGCGGCGGGGACGAGCTCGGCGACGCCGTCGCCTCCCGTCACGGTGACGTCCCGCGCCTCGATCGGCGCGGAGAACCCCTGCGCGTCGTAGCCGGTGAGGACGAGCGGCGCGGTCGCCTCGGCGTCCTCCAGCCCGACGACGGGCGTGTCCACGCCGGTCCGGACCAGCTTGCCCAGCACCTCGACCTCGGTGGACCCGTCGGCGAGGCCCCAGCGACTCAGGGACGCGGCGGTGACGACCGTGCTGCCGGGATTCCGGCCGGTCACCACGCCGTCGCGCACCGACGCGACCGACTCGTCGCGGGTCCGCCACGAGGACGGCTCGGTCGCGACGGGGCCCATGGCGTCGTCATACCCCTTGCCGACCAGGGTGCGGTGCAGGCCGGGGAAGACACGGTCCGCGTCGTCGGCCGGGACCGTGGTGCGCACGTCGAAGGCCGCGACGCGGCCCGAGCCGGCCGGCACGTACAGGCCGAGGCCGTTCGCGTCGGAGCGCTCGTAGCCGTCGGACGGGCTGTTCAGGATCGTGTTGCCGGCGTCCCCGGGCAGCCGGGCGACCATCTCGGAGGAGCCGCCGCCGTCGAGGTTGATCGCGTCGTCGGCGCCGAGCTGGGCCATGAGCTCGCCCAGGTCGTAGAGGTTCATGCCGGTGCTGTGGGTCTGGCGGCCGTCGACGACCACGAAGTACGCCCGGGTGCCCGACTCGTCGAAGCCGACCGCGGTGCGCGGGTGCCGCAGCTCGACATGGTCGCCGGTCGCGGACGTGACCTCGCCGTCCTCCAGCAGCGGGTCCTCCGGCCCGCCGCCGATGGCGACGGCCACCTCGCCCGCGTCCTCGCGCAGGCCGTAGGCCAGGTCGACGTGGTCGCCGGGGCGCAGGGCGGCCAGCGCGTCGGCCGCGGCGCCGGGCCGGGCCACGACCGCGCGCGTCCCGTCGGCCAGCTGCCCGCCGGTGGGCTGCCCGACGGCGGCCACGGTGCCGTCGGCGGAGACCGTCACCTCGACGCCCTGCTCGCCGGCCGCAAGGGGGCGCGTGCGCGTGAAGGTGCCCCAGCCGGCGTCGTACACGGCGACGCCGGCCTGGGGCAGGGCGGTGACGTTCAGGCCGCTGATCGGGACCTCGGTCTCGACCGGCTCGACCCCCGAGCCGCCCGTCGAGGCCCAGCTCACCGAACCCTCGAGGAAGACCTGCGCGAGGCGCCCGACGCCGTCGGACCCGAACGCGACCGAGCGTTCGCGGCCGGGGGACGCCGACTTGATCAGCGTGCCGTCGTCGATGCTCGCGCCGAGCGCGGCGCCCGAGTTGTTGATGTCGAAGTAGTCGCCGTTCACCGCGGCGATCGCACCGCGGGCGGCGGCCATCTCGGAGACGGTGGCGTTCCCCGCGATGTGGTCCGGGCCGATGTAGCCGACCTGTGCCTTTCCCTTCTGGACGCGTCCGTTCGCCCCCACCGGGCCAAGATCCGCGACCAGCACCTCGCCGCTCAGCCAGCCGTCCTCGCTCATCCGGGCGAACCGGGTGAGCTCCAGGCCCGGCGCGATGCGCTGCTCCTCGCGGCGGGTGACTATGGCGTCGCCGTCGTCATCGAGGGGGAGATGGGTGACATCTTCGGAAATTTCCACGGCCTCGCCGGACCGCAGCGGAGCGCTCGCGAACGGCGTCGGCGCGGTCAGCGCGGCACCGCTGCGGGGGACGTCCTCCGGCTCGGGGGACGGCGCCGCGAAGGCTCCGTTCGCCGGGGCCACCAGGAGAGCGGCGGTAATTCCGCAGGTCAGCGCATTGGTCAAGGTTCTTCCCGGCTTAGCAGGTGACCCTGCGGAGACAACTCGACGCATGCTCAGTCCTTCGGGGGGCTCGGGGGCAGCGTTCTTCGGCAGCGTTGCGCGGCGAGGTTATGACCCGGCAACCGGAGTGTGAATAGCGCCGTAACCGCAACGTTGTTCACCGAGAGCGAAACATGGGCGAGTACAGGTGACACTACGATGCGTTCGTGGCAAACACGTCCCCCGCCTTCGACCAGCGTCCTGCCCGTGTGCGCACGGACTGGGGCATCTCCGGCGCACTAGCCCTCACCGCCACCGATGCGCGCTCGTCGCTCGTGGTCGTCGTGGACGTCCTCTCCTTCTCGACCACGGTCACCGTCGCCTGCGAACAGGGCGCCGGCGTGTACCCGTTCCCGTATCACGATCCCGCCGGCGCCGCCCGGCTCGCGCGCACCATGCGCGCCGCCCTCGCCGGCCCGCGGTGGGAGGACGGCATCAGCATCTCGCCCGCGTCGCTGCAGGACCTCGACGCCGAGCGCCTCGTGATCCCGTCGCCCAGCGCCGCCCAGATCTGCCACACCATCGCGAACCGCGGCGCCCTGATCGTCGCGGGCAGCCTGCGCAACGCGAAGGCCGTGGCCGGCCTCGCCGCCGCGCACCTGGACGCGTCCGACCGGCACGACGTCGTGCTCGTCCCCGTTGGCGAGCGGTGGCCTGACGACACGTTGCGCCCTGCGCTCGAGGACTACCTCGCCGTCGGCGCCATCGCCGCGCGGCTCACCGCGATGCTGCCTGCCATCAGCATCTCCCCCGAGACCGCTGCGACCGTCACCCTGTGGAAGGGCACCAAGGACATCGTCGACTCGGTCGGCGGCACGGCGAGCGGCCGGGAGCTGCTCGACTCCGGGTTCGCCGACGACGTCACGATCTCCACGGAGGTCGACGCCACCGACGTCGTGCCGGTGCTGATGGACGGCGCGTTCGTGCCGCTCGGGCATCGCGTCTCAGCGGCCCGCGGCCGCAGGAACGTCTCAGCCGCCGTCCGCTGACCCCACCAGGTGTCGAGCGAGGGCCGCCACGATCTGGACGTCACCCTCCAGCCACTGGACGTCGTCCAGCTCGGCCGCCGTCAGCCAGCGCAGCTCGTCGTGGTCCTCCAGCGGTTCGGGCGTGCCGTACTGCAGCCGCGCGAACCAGACCCGCATCCGGTGCTTGGTCGTGATGGGCCACGCTCCGCCGTCGGGCCCCGGGAGCTCGGCGCCGACGGCGATCCGCACGCCCAGCTCCTCGCCGAGCTCACGATGCAGCGCGTCGAGCTGCTCCTCGCCCGGCTCCACCTTGCCGCCCGGGAACTCCCAGCGGCCGGCGAGCGCCTCCGGCGCCGAACGGCGGGCGGCGAGCAGCCGGGTGGGGTGGTCCAGGTCGTCCACGATCGCGGCGGCGACCACGTTGATGAGGGTCTCCTGCATGCCGAGCAGTCTCCCACCGGACAGAAGACGACGACGGCGCCACTGGGGATGGCACCGCCGTCGTCAGGGAACTGCGTGTCAGGCGACGATCTCGAACTCGCTCGCCTTGGCGATCGCCTCTGCACGCGAGGACACGCCGAGCTTGCGGTACACGCTGCGTACCTGCGTCTTCACCGTGTTGCGGGTGACGTACAGGCGTCGAGCGATCTGCTCGAGTGTGGCGTCCTCGGTGAGGTTCGCCAGGATCACCCGCTCACGACGAGTGAGGCTGGGCAGACGGTGGTCAAGGGTCATCGCGGTCATGGTCGTTTTCCTCCACACAGCGGCCGGTTCTGGGGTTCCGACCTACGGTTGCTGCTACGAGGTAGAGCGGTCCGCATGGAGTTCATGACGCAGTTCTGACGCAGATTTTGGACTGTTACCGATCCGAGACCGAACTGGCCCTTCGGATACGTATTAGGTGGCCAGGAGGCATTTTCGCCCGCTCGTTCCCGGGGTCCGGAACGGTCAGCTCCCGGTGTGCTGGGCGTACTCCGCGGCGGTGAGCAGCTCACCCGTGCCGGAAACCTCGACCTTGAAGAGCCAGCCCTTGCCGTACGGGTCCTGGTTGACGACCTCCGGGTTGTCCACGGCCTCGGTGTTCACCTCGGTGACGGTGCCGCTGACCGGTGAGTACAGCTCGGACACGGACTTGGTGGACTCGATCTCGCCCACCACGGAGCCTGCCTCGATGGTGGCGCCCACCTCGGGCAGCTCCAGGTAGACGACGTCGCCGAGCGCTTCGGCAGCGACGTCGGTCACGCCGATGACGGCGGGCGTTGACCCGTCCAGCCACTCGTGCTCGGTTGTGTACTTGAGGTTCTCGGGGAAGTCGGCCATGACAGCTCCTTGCGGTTCCGGGAGTGAGAGGGGTTCAGTTCTGGGGACGACGGTAGAACGGCATGGGCACGACCACGAACGGTTCGGCCCGCCCGCGGACGTCGACCGCGAGCTCGGTGCCCTCGGCCGACACCTCGGGCGTCACGTACGCCATCGCGATCGGGTAGCCGAGCGTGGGCGACGGCGCACCGGACGTCACGCGCCCGACCGGTGCCCCGGGCTCGGCACCGGCGCCGCGCAGCACGACCTCGTAGTCCGCGCGCGCCGGGCGCCGGCCCTCGCCGCGCAACCCCACGAGCACGCGCGCGGGCGCAGACTCCTTGCGTGCGGCCAGGGCGTCCCGGCCGACGAAGGGGACCGGCGTGCCGTCGTCCGACACCTTGTCGAGACGCACCACGCGACCCATCCCCGCCTCGAAGGGCGTGGTCGTGGTGTCGAGCTCGTGGCCGTAGAGCGGCATGCCTGCCTCGAGCCGCAGCGAGTCGCGGGCCGAGAGGCCGGCCGGGACCAGCCCGAGGGGCTCGCCCGCCCCGAGCAGGGCGCGCCAGAGCGCCACGGCCCGGTCGGCGGGGACCCAGAGCTCGAACCCGTCCTCGCCGGTGTAGCCGGTGCGACCCACGAGCAGCGGCTCGCCCTGGAACCGCATGCCCATGCAGGCGTAGTACTTGAGGTCGGCGAACGCGGTGCCGCCCGAGATCTCGGCGTCCTCCACGAGACCCGCGGTGGCGAGCATGATCTCGACGGCCCGCGGACCCTGCACCGCGATCAGCGCCTGACCCGGCTGGACGTCCTTGAGCACCACGTCGAACCCGGCGGTGCGCTCCTGCAGCTTGCCCAGCACGAGCTCGGCGTTGGCCGCGTTCGCGATGACGGAGTACTCGCCGGGGGCGTGGTGGTAGACGATCAGGTCGTCCAGCACGCTGCCGTCCTCGGCGCAGATCATCGAGTAGCGCGCGCCCATCTCGCGGACCTTCGAGATGTAGCCGACTAGGGCGTGGTCGAGGAACGCCGCGGCGTCGGGCCCCGTCACGTTGATGTTGCCCATGTGCGACAGGTCGAACAGGCCGGCGGCCTCGCGCACGGCCCGGTGCTCGGCCAGGTCGGACGTGTAGCGCAGCGGCATCAGCCAGCCGCCGAACGGCGTCATCGAGGCGCCGAGCGCCACGTGCTCGTCGTACAGCGGGGTCTTGCGGTCCTCACCCATGGATCAATCCTCTCGTCAGCGACGGGTCAGACGTACGGCTCACCTGGGTGATCCGTGGGCCTGACAACCCCGGCATGGTCGGACAGCTCACTCGGCGTAGGCCTCGACCGGCGGGCACGAGCAGACCAGGTTGCGGTCGCCCTTGGCGCCGTCGATGCGGCGCACCGGCGGCCAGTACTTGTTCCCGCGCAGCGACGCGACGGGGAACGCGGCCAGCTCGCGCGAGTACGGCTTGTCCCACTCGTCCGTCATGACCGACGCCGCGGTGTGCGGCGCACCGCGCAGCGGCGAGTCCTCGGCGGTCCAACGGCCGGCCGCGACGGCGTCGATCTCGCCGCGGATGGCGATCATCGCGTCGACGAACCGGTCGAGCTCCGCGAGGTCCTCCGACTCCGTGGGCTCCACCATGAGCGTGCCCGGCACCGGGAACGCGAGCGTGGGGGCGTGGAAGCCGTAGTCCATGAGGCGCTTGGAGACGTCCTCCGCGGTCACGCCGGTCTCGGCGGTGATCTTGCGCAGGTCGAGGATGCACTCGTGCGCCACCAGGCCGTTCGGACCCGTGTAGAGCACGGGGAAGTGCGGGTCGAGCCGGCTCGCCACGTAGTTGGCGGTGAGGACGGCGGCCTTGGTCGCCTCGGTCAGCCCGTCCGGTCCCATCAGGGCCACGTAGGCGTACGAGATCGGCAGGATGCCGGCGGAGCCGTAGCGCGTCGAGGCCACGGGGATGCCCGCCGCCCCGGCCTCGCCGGCCCCGACGCCCGGCGTCGGGTCGCTGGGGAGGAACGGCACGAGGTGCTCGGCCACCGCGACCGGGCCCACGCCGGGGCCACCGCCGCCGTGCGGGATGCAGAACGTCTTGTGCAGGTTCAGGTGCGAGACGTCGCCGCCGAACTCGCCCGGCCGGGCCAGGCCGACCAGCGCGTTGAGGTTGGCGCCGTCGATGTACACCTGGCCGCCGGCCTCGTGCACCAGGTCGCAGACCTCGCGCACGTGCTCCTCGTACACGCCGTGCGTGGACGGGTAGGTGATCATGATGCCCGCCACCTGCGGACCGTACTGGTCGAGCTTGGCGCGCAGGTCGTCGAGCAGGATCTCGCCGTCGTCCGCCGTGGACACCACCACGACGCGCAGGCCCGCGAGCGCCGCCGAGGCCGCGTTGGTGCCGTGCGCGGACGCCGGGATGAGCACGATGTCGCGGTGCTCCTCGCCGCGCGACGCGTGGTAGCCCTTGATCGCGAGCAGGCCGGCGAACTCGCCCTGGCTGCCCGCGTTGGGCTGCACGGAGACGGCGGCGTAGCCGGTGATCTCGGCGAGCTGGCTCTCCAGCGCGGTGACGAGCTCGGTGTAGCCCTGGGTCTGGTCGACCGGGGCGTACGGGTGGATGTCCGCGAAGCCGGGCCAGGAGATGGCCTCCATCTCGGCGGTGGCGTTGAGCTTCATGGTGCAGGAGCCCAGCGGGATCATGGTGCGGTCCAGGGCCAGGTCCTTGTCCGAGAGCTTGCGCAGATAGCGGAGCATGCTGGTCTCGGAGCGGTGGCTGTGGAAGATGGGGTGCTGGAGGTACTGCGTTGTTCGCATGAGCTCGGCGGGGATCGCTGGGGTTGCGTCCGCGGAGAAGTCGGCGAACGCTCGTGCGGGAGCGTTCACGGGCGCCAGGGCGCCCTCCACTTCGGGAAGGATTACTCCCGCGCGAGCATTCGCCGACTTCTCCGCTCCCTGCACCGAGTTGGCTTCTGCGGTGGGGGTCGGCTCCAGACCCAGGGTGGTCAGGAGGGCGGTGGCGACCGTTGCGATATCGGCCGACGTCGTGGTCTCGTCGGTGGTGATCTGGATGTGGTCGGCGTCGGGGACGAAGAGGTTGTAGCCCGCCTCTGCGGCCGCCGTCCGAAGCTGCTCGGCCTTGCCCGGGACGACCGCGCGGACCGTGTCGAAGAAGGCGTTGTGCTCGATCTCGACACCGGCCGCGGTGAGGGCCGCTGCCAGGGTGGCGGCGTGGGTGTGGACCCTTGTTGCGATCGCCTTGAGGCCTTCCGGGCCGTGGTAGACCGCGTACATGCTGGCCACGATGGCTAGCAGGGCCTGAGCGGTGCAGATGTTGCTCGTGGCCTTCTCGCGGCGGATGTGCTGCTCGCGGGTGGCCAGGGCGAGGCGGTAGCCGGCGGCGCCGTCGACGTCGATCGAGACGCCGACCAGACGGCCGGGGAGCTGACGCTCGAGGCCCTTCTTGACCGCCATGTAGGCGGCGTGCGGGCCGCCGTAGAACAGCGGGACGCCGAACCGCTGCGCGGAGCCAACCGAGATGTCGGCGCCGAGCTCGCCGGGGCTGGCCAGGAGCGTCAGGGCGAGCAGGTCCGTGGCGACGGTGACGAGCGCGCCGGCGGCCTTGGCCTCGGCGACCACGCCGCGCGCGTCGAGCACGCGGCCCGATGCGCCCGCCTGCTGGACCACGAGGCCGACCAGCTGGCCGGCGGGCAGCGCACCGCCGTCGGACACCGCTGCTGCGAGGCCTGCCTGCAGGCCCTCGGCGAGGTCAGCGACGACGACCGGGAGGCCGATCGCCTCGGCGCGGCCCTTCGCCACGGCAAGCGACTGCCCGAACAGGTCGGCGTCCAGGACGACGTATCCCTCTTTGGCCCTCGACGCACGCCACATCAGGGCGACGGCCTCGGCGACGGCGCTCGCCTCGTCCAGCAGGGAGGCGTTCGCGATCTCGAGGCCCGTGAGGTCCTCGACCGCGGTCTGGAAGTTGAGGAGCGCTTCGAGCCGGCCCTGGCTGATCTCCGGCTGGTACGGCGTGTAGGCGGTGTACCAGGCGGGCGACTCGAGCACGTTGCGGCGGATGACGGCGGGCGTGTGCGTGCCGTAGAAGCCCTGGCCAATCATCTGGGTCTTGACCTGGTTCTTGCCCGCGAGCCCACGAAGGTGAGCAAGCACCTCGGGCTCCGTGCGGGCGGCCGGAAGATTCAGCGGTGTCTGCGTCCGAATCGCCTTGGGGACGGCCCGGTCGACGAGGGTGTCCATCGTGTCGATGCCGAGCTGGTCCAGCATGGTGCGGACCTCGCGGCCGCGCGGGCCGAGATGCCGGTCGGCAAAGACGTCGGGGTTGTGGGGCGTGCTCACGGCGGGCTCCTGGCTGTCCGAGGGCGTGGGGACGACTGCGGTCCCTCCCCGATCTGTCATCGGACACCCTGCCCGCTCGCGGACGCGCGTCTACCTGAGAGTTTTGCCGGTCCGTCGTGTTCCCTCCCGAAAATCGGGGAGGAGGGCGGGACGCGCCGGCTTGCACCGTCGGTGGAGCCTCCGCACCCGGTTGCCCGACAGCGGCGGCTCGCTTTCCAGAGTTGCCTCACCGTGGCGGTACGGGGGCCTGAGAGATTCCCGGGGAGGAAATTGCTCCTTCGGCGCCGGCTCCCACGTCGTCTGTACGACGACGGTGTGGGCCGGACTCTCCCGCCGCGGTTCTGGCGGCACGGCCCCGGTGGTCGAGCTGCTCGAGCCCGGGACCATTGAAGATCTTCAGTTATGCGCACATCGTACGGCGTGTTTCAGAAGTCGTGTGGCTTGTGAGACACCGCCCTTCTCGGGCGTCCAGGGTTCAGGCCGCGGGTGCGGCCTGAGGGCTGGTTCCCACGTCGTCCAGTCCCTTACCACCACGGCCAGGAGGGCCGGGGTGGGCGGGGGTGTCCTGTCGGTGGGCGTTGGTGACGGGGCCGGCTGCTTGACGGTCCCCGACCCGGGCAGCACCACGCCCCGCACCGTCTGTGACGGTAGGGGTGTGGTTCTCGGCCCAGGCAGCGAGATTGACGGCGGCATTCAGATCCCGATCCATCACATGCCCACACTCACGGCACTCGAAGGTGCGGTCCTTGAGGGCAAGGTCCTTGCGCAGGCTGCCGCACGCGGAGCAGGTCTTGGACGACGGGAACCAACGGTCCGCCACGACGACTTGCCCGCCGCGCCAGGCCTGCTTATAGGTGATCTGCCGGGCCAGCTCACCCCACGCCGCGTCCGAGATGGCGCGGGAGAGCTTGCGGTTGGATCTCATGCCGGTGATGTTCAGGTCTTCCAGGACCAGCCGGGCGTGGTTCTTGACCAGCTGATTAGACACCTGATGCAGCACATGTCGGCGACGGTTACGGATCCGGGCATGCTGCCGCCCCAGACGCACGACAGCCTTCTGACGGTTCTTCGATCCCTTCTTCTTCCGAGACACTGCCCGGGACAGGCGGCGCAGGCGCGGCAGCCCACGCCGGAGGGCTCGCTGGTTGTCGACCCGCAGGACCTCGCTGCCGTCCGACGAACCGGCGACGGCCAGGACACGCAATCCACGATCTACACCCACCCAGCCGGAGTTGAGCTGGGCGTTAGGTTGCTCGCTGCTGACCTCGACGGACAGGGGTGCCTGCCGTGCTGCCGAATGCCCGTGTGCGGGGTGCAGATCGGCGGCTTCAACAGTGATGGAGATCCACCACCGGGCTGCACCCCGGGACACCGTCACGGACAGGATCCGGGCCCGGCCGGTGGCGATCATCCTGCGTAGCCGCCGGGTGTCCTCCCGGACCCGCAGGATGCCGATCTTTGGCAGGCTCACCGAGCGGGGACGGTCACCATCACCGATACGAATATCCGGCCGGCGCTTGGTGGTCTTGTTCCGGATCCGGAAGGACCCACCGGTCGGACTCTTCTTCTTGAAGCGCGGGAACCCAACCCGAGACCCCTTCCGAGCACCAGTCCAGGAGTCGTTGCACGCTTTCAGCCCTCGGCCGAGGTCCACCGCGGCTTCCTCGAACACCTGCGCGACGACCTGGTCCCGCCATGCAAGACCCGTCACCTCCACCCGTGTCTTCCTGTCGATACCGACCAGGAACCGGCGCCCTGCGGCCTCCGACCGCTTCCACGCGTTGAACGCCTTGATCAAGTCGAAACCCGTCCACGGCACCCTCGGCGCACCATCGTCACCGTCAATGGCGTTGGTCCGGGCGCGGGGCTCGTCGCCGTCGGCCACAACCCCTGACGGCTCGCCCTGGGCCCGGCGGACGGCGGCGCGTGCGTCCTTGTGCAGGCGCAGGGCTTGGTTGAACGCGAACCTTGCCGCGCCCACGTGCCGGGACAGCACACGCTCCTGCTCGACCGACAGGTCGAGACAGAACCGGAACGACGTGTGCCTGGGCATGCATGTCATCCTGCCACCGACCACTGACAAGTGCCTGCTCAAGATGCCTCATCGGGCAATTAATGTGCACACCTGTTCCATCACTCGGTCGGACTGGTCGACTCTTACTACCCGGCCTCGGTCGCGCGCGGCACCCGCCTTGCCGAGAGCAAGATTCCTGGCGGCGCCGTCGCGCACCTGGCCTCCCTCGGCTACCCGCCGCGGCGCGGGGTGGACGACGTCACCGCATGCCTGGAGACACCACCAGAGGCGAGCGGTCCAGGCTCGCCGCCCGCGGCACCATCTCGTCGTCCCACTGCACCAGGAACTCCGGCGGGACGGTGAGCTGTGCGGCGGCCTCGGCCGAGGGCTCCGCTCCGTTTAGGCCCAACACCGCGGCGCGGATGCGGGAGTTCGGCGGCGACGAGCGGTACACCGAGCCCGCAGCCCAGTGACATTCCCCAGTAGCCGACCGGCCGCTGGCCACCGCCGTGTTCCATCAGGATCCTGGGTCCACAGCACGCCGGGGATCTCACCGAAGGCGAAGGGGAGGGTGAAGAGCTGACGCCGTCGAGCGACCTCTGGGAGGTGAAGCGCATGTGCGTTTCAAGCCTTTCGGGATGCCTTGTGCGGGCGCTCGCCCTAGCTCATACGAGCTAGCCCCTACGAGGGAGGGAGCCCCGACCTGTCACAGCCTTGATCGGACTCACCTCCTCGGTTCGCAGCAAGCTTGGCGACGCCGAAGTTACCACGAGCGTTCCTGAACGAGGACCTCCTTCGCCGGAACCCCTCAAGACCGCGTGCTGTGCACCACGACCTTCGTCACCAACGTCAGTCGCTCCAGCGTGCGGACCAGCGACAGCGCCCGGCGCTCGCCCGCGCGGAACCGGAGCTGCACCGAGCTCGAGCTGCCCCGCCTAGTCGACACGGCGTCGACGGTGACGCCCCGGGTGGAGAACACGCTGGTCAGGGTCGCGACGACGCCCACCTCGTCGGCGCCGCGCACCTCGACATCGACCTCCCAAGTCCGAACCTCGGCATCCGCTGCCGGCGGGATGGCGGCGGCCATGCCGACCACAGGGTCGTCCCCCGCCGGGGCAATGCCGAGGCTGTCGAGCATGCCGTCGATCATGCGTCCGGAGGCGGCGAGCGCGGCGGCCTCGTCGGCGGCCAGCGGGTCGAGGACCACGCGGCTCCAGCCCTCCGGGCCCAGGATCACCGGGACGCCGAGCACCCGGCCTGGGCTGGTGGCCCCACCGATCTGCACCTCGTCCGCGAGGGCGACCTGGCCGGCGACCACGATCTCGCGGCCGTCCAGCAGCGTGGCGATCATGTCGACCGTCGCGGCCGCCGTGCCGGTGGCTGTCTTGGCGCCGCTCTGATGGGTCATGACCGGCCGGGCGACGACGCGAACATCGGGCGGCCACGTGTCGACCAGGGCGAACGCCTCTGCGACGTTCCGAGCCGCCACCGCGTCGAGGCGCACCCTGGCCTCGGCCAGCTCGTCCGAGTACATGTCGAGCGTGCGGCCACGGCGCAGGCGTTCGACGGCGGCCTGCCGCTCGGTCACGTCGAGCCCCGCGATCCGCACGGACGACCACAGCGGGACCGCCCGCTCCCCGTGCTGGCCCGCGACGAAGCCGGACACGCGCGCCCGACGAACCCCGAGCGAGAGCGCGATCTCCCGCTGGAAGCGCAGGGTGTCGAGCCAGGCGCCCATGCCGATCACGCGGTGCCTGCCGAGCGCGTTCGCGAAGACCCCCACGCCGACCTCGACCGGGTTGGACACGACGATCACCACCTCGCGGCCCGACCCGTGCTTGCGCAGCGCCTCCGCGTGCTGCTCGAAGAGCTGCGTGTTCGCGACCGCCAGCTTTCTGCGGTCGGTGTCGGAACCGACCTTGGCGAGGGCAGTGCGGCCTGCTGCGACCACCACGATGTCGGCCACCACCTCGGTCGGCCGCAACGCGACGTCGATCAGTGGCGCGCGCTCGTCGAAGGCGTCCATCAAGTCGGTCCGGAGGCCGTGCACCGCGCTGGCGCTGCTCCCGTCCGGCCGGCCCACGAGCTGGAGGCGCGACGTAGGGGAGAGCACCCCGTGTGCGATGAGCTGGGTACAGATCTGACGACCCACGTCGCCGGTGGCCCCGATCACTGCGACATCCATGCCCATGACCCTACGTGGGCGCTGCCGCGCAGGATCGCCAGGTACGCCTGCGGCGGCTACCCCAGGTCGATCTCCCGCGCCGCCGCGACCATCTCGTCCACGACCGCCCGCACGATCGGGCCGGGCTCGTGCCGGTTCCGGCGGTGCCGCGCCACGAGCCGCCGCGACCCGAGTCCGGCCAGCGCCACCACCGCCACGCCGTCGGGCATCTCCTGCTGCAGGGCGAGGGCCGGCAGCATCGCGATGCCCTGACCTGCGGCGACGAGCGAGATCGCGGTGTCGAAGTCGTTGTAGGCGTGGCGGGTCTCGAGGGTCGTGCCGAGCTGCGCGGCGAGGCGGCGGACGGCACGCTCGGCCGCCGAGTCGACCTGCGGGCCCACCCAGGTGAGCGCCGCGAGGTCGTCGAGGCGCTCGGGCTGGGGCAGGCTCGTCGGGACCACAATGCGCCACGGCTCGTCGAGCAGCGGGACGTCGTGCGCGCCACGCGGCGCAGGCGCGTCAACGTCGACGTCGCGCTCCAGCACCACCGCGTCCAGGTCACCGGCGCGCAGACGCCGGACGGACTCGGCGGGCTCGTACTCCTGGACGTCGACCTCGATGTGCGGGTGGCGCTCGGCGAGCGTGACGAGCACCGGCGCGACAACCGCACGGATGGCGGTCTGGATGGAGCCGATCGAGACCCGGCCGGTGAGCTCGCCGCCCAGAGCCGCAACGGCCTGGCGCGCCTGGACCAGCTCCGCCTCGATGCGCTCGGCGGCTTCGGCAAGGACCCGGCCGGCGGGCGTGAGGGTCACGCCGCGGGGTCCCCGGTCCAGCACGTCGACACCCTCCTCCGCCTCCAGCCGAGAGATCTGCTGCGAGACGGCGGACGGCGTGATGTGCAGCAGATCCGCCGCGGCAAGAACTCCCCCAGCACGATGCACGGCAAGAAGGAATGCGAGTCTCCGCGGGTCAGTGGCCATGTAGCGATGCTACATCCGGGAGTCACAAACATTCGATTGTGCTGAACGCAGATCTCCCTCATGATTGATCTTGGCAGCACCCCGGACCCATCCCCCTCCGGACCGACTGCCACACCCCGCATGGATTCCGGCGCTCGGTCTCCGCTACATCCTCGAATCGTTTCGAGTATCTATCTCCAGGAGTCTTCCCATGTCCCTCATGATGGTCGTCACCGCCCTCGGCTGGGTCGGCGCAATCGCCGGCCTCGTGGCCTACGCCATGGTCAGCCGTGGGCGCTGGAGCGCAGATTCCCTCGCGTTCCAGTGCACGAATGTGCTGGCGGCCGGGACGATGCTGACCGTGGCCGCGGCGAACGGCGTCTGGCCGTCCGCCGCTTCCAACATCGCCGCTATCGCGATCGGTGCGAACGCGCTGTTCACCGTCTTCCGCGCCAAGCGGCGGGCAGCGGAGAGCGCCCCGGCGCTGACGGTTGTCGAGGGCACCACGCGGGACCACAGGGAGCCCGCCGCGCGGCCCGCCGTCGGCCACCGCGCGTACGCCGAGGCCGCCTGACGCTCCGCGAGGCCGCGAGATGACCATGCGCCTGCTGCCGGGAACCGACCCAGGTTCGGCATCAGACGCATGGTCATTTGGCGCCAGAAGTGGTGCGCTAGGTAGATGACCCCGCGCATCCGACAGGTGGTGCTCGACACCACGAGCGCCCGCGACCTCGCCGAGTTCTACCGCGAGCTCTTCGGGCTCTCGTACCGCCCCGGCGACGAGCCCCCGCCGCTCGGCGAACCCGACCCGAACGACTGGCTCGTCCTGCGGAACGACGACGGTGTGCCCCTCGCGTTCCAGCAGATCGACGAGCTGCCGAGGTCGACCTGGCCGGAACCCGACATCCCGCAGCAGCTGCACCTCGACACCACGGTGCCCGACTTCGCCGCGCTCACCGAGGCGCGCGACCACGCCCTGGCGCTCGGCGCGACGCTGCTCTTCGACCGGTCGGGCGACCCGGAGGAACCGCTCTACGTCCTCGCGGACCCGATGGGCCACCCGTTCTGCATCTTCGTCGGGTGACTTCAGGATCGGTCGCCTCTACTCCGGTGTTGCATTCCCCGCGAGAGGTTAGGAAGGACGTCGCCGGCCCTCAGCCGCGGCGTCCTTCGCCGTTCGGCGACCGACGTCCACGACCAGCGCCCGGTGGTCCGAGACGCCCGTGTCCACCGCTCGACCCGCAACGGAGCCGAGCCGGCTGCCCGGGACCGGCCCGTCGCCGTCGGGCAGCCCACCCCCGGAACCCTCGTCCAGGAGGATGTGGTCGATCTGGAACCGCGGGTCGTGCCGGGGGAACGTGTCGCCCGTCGCGAGGGGGCGCCAGCCGGTGCGGTCGGCCGGAACGGATCCGCGCAGGTTGAAGTCGCCCAGCAGGACGAGGGGCCGCGGCAGCCCGACGAGCCGACGTCGGAGGTGGTCGACCTGGCGCTCCGCGTGCCGCTCTCCGGGCTCACCCCGGCGGTACCCGACGGCGCGTCGCGCAACCCCGCCCGCCCAGGTGACGGAGTGGAACCGGTACACGCTGAGGTGCGTGCACACGACGGTGAGCGGCCCCGACGGCGCGTCGATCTGCGCAGCGAGCGCCACGCGTGGCTCGTCGGTGCCGAGCTGGACCCGCCCCCACACCCATGGCGTCGCGGGCGGCAGGAGGACGGTGTGCCAGCTCAGGACGGGAAACCTGGACAGCAGGGCGATGCCGTAGCCGGGGGCGTCGGGGCGCTCGGCGCGGCGGGCGCGACGTCGGACGCCGGGGTAGCGGAACGGGCCGGCGAGCGCCGGCCGGAACCGGTGGTCGACGGCGCCCATCGCCTCAGCGCAGAGCCGCGCCTGGTCCGCTCCCCCGGACCGCGCCTGCCCCTGGTCGACCTCTTGCAGCCCGACGACGTCTGCGTCGAGCGCGGCGACGGCGTCGGCCAGCCGGCCGTTGTCGACGCGACCGTCGGGGCCGAGGCCGTGCTGGACGTTGAACGTGGCGATGCGCACGTCCTGATCTTGGGCCCGCCGGGTCGCGAACGCTAGCCCGGCCCGCGGCCGCCGTGGACGCACGCGGCTGCGTCAACCGTGCAACCTTTGACCCACTCCCCCCGTAGTGGGTGGCATGACGCATGAGAACGGGGCGACCGTGAGCAACCTCTGGAGGGGCAGGCCGTCGGACAGCGGGACGCGCGAGGTGCACGTCGACGTGCCGCGTACCCGCGACGCGGAGTTCACCGCGTTCGTCTGGGACTCGGGCCCGTACCTCCACCGGACCGCGTACCTGTTGTGCGGGGATCCTCATCGGGCGGAGGAGCTGGTCCAGTCGACGTTCGAGCGGGTCTACCGCACCTGGGCCAAGGTCAAGCCGGACACGCAGCGGGCCTACGCGCGCCGGATCCTGGTCAACCTACGGATCGACAGCTGGCGGCACGGACATCGCGAGTCGTTCCCGGGGGACGAGAAGATCCCCGTCGCGACGACGTCGGACCATGCCGGGCAGGTCGTCCTGCGGGACGAGCTGATCCGCGGACTGGCACAGCTGTCGACAACTCAGCGCCGGGTGGTGGTGCTGCGGCACCTGCTGGACCTGCCCGAGGCGGAGGTCGCCCGCGAGCTCGGGCTCGCGGTGGGCACCGTGAAGGCGGCGAACTCGCGCGGGCTCGCCCGGCTCCGGGACCTGCTCCGCGCCGGCACGGAGGCCATCGAGCCCGTGGCGTTCGACGAGCAGGCCGTGCTGGACCGGAGCCGGGCGGCGCTGCGGCGGCGTCGGGTGGCGCAGGTCGTGGGGGCCGCGTGCCTTGTGCTCCTGATTGCGCTCGGGGTGGTGACGCGCGGCCCGGTGCCGCTGCCCGGCGTCGGCCCGGTCGTGCTGCCGGGCGGGCAGCTGGTCGCGCCCCTGTTCGACGCTGGTCGCGTCGAGAGCGTCCGTCCCGACCCGACGCCGGCCGGCAACACCCCGGTCGCGTGCCCCGAGCAGGTGCCCGACCCGACGCCGGCTCTGCTGCGCCAGCCCGGCGAGGACCTCGACCTGCTTGACGACGCACTGGTGGTCGACGCCGCCGACGCACGGCCGCTGACCTGCTACGACGTGGACCTTGAGGAGGTCACGCGCGGGTCGTTCGACGAGACGGGACTGCCCGTCACCGAAGACGGCGGGCCGATGCCCGAACCCGGCGGGCTGTCGAGCACGGGCGAGGTCTGGCTGGCCGACAACGCACAGCTCTACGACAACAGCGACTCGACCCAGGACGCCTTCATCCGGACGAGCCTCTCCGAGGACGGGGAGCCGACGGTGTCGGTGCCCGTGTCGGAGTACCAGGGTGTGACGATGTTCCCGGTTGGGCTCGCGGTTGCCGGGGACCGCGTGGCCTGGGGTGAGTACGCTGCCGCGGAGACTTCGCCGAGGATCACCCTGCTGCGCACCGTCGAGGTCGGGGGCGAGCCCCAGACCATCGCGGAGCTGGACGACGACCTGCGTGACGTCGTCCTCAGCCAGGAGCACGCGGTGTGGACGGCCGGGCCGTTCGACGACCGGCACCTCTTCGCCAAGCCCGTCTCGGGCACCGGGTCCGTCCTGGAGTTCGACGGGCGTATCACCGCGCTCGGCGGCGACGCGTCCACCGCGGTCGCTGCGGTCGTCGAACCGGGCCCGGGCGGCTCGACCTCCACGTCGGTCCGGCTGTTCGACAACCTCGCGGGCGGCGACACCGATGGCGTCACCGTCGCGCAGGTCGACGACGAGGACTGGGCATCGCTCCAGATCACGAACGTCGCCGTCACGGCCGACGTCGTCGCGTGGGTGGCGATCGGCCCGAACGCCGACGACCTGGCGACCCTGTACGTCTTCGACCGGCGCGGGAACGCCGACAGCATCGTGCATCTGACCGACAGGGTGGTCGAGGATCTCCGCGCGTCGGGAGGCCTGATCACGTGGAACAGCACCGACACCGCGGGTGACCCGGCCGTCTCGTCCTACCTGTACCGCGCCACGCCGTCGGCCTCCGGGTACGACGGCCCGGACCTCGCCCGGTTCCCGGGCGAGTCGGTGACCGCTGGCCTGGCGGGCAACCGCACCGCCTGGCTCGAGAACCAGGGCCAGCGGCAGTGGCTCGTCGAGGGCACTGTCGCCCCCACTCTGGAACGCGACTGATCCCCACCCATCAGCACGGGACATGCGGTGTGCCAGCGCACAAGTTAGCGTGAATGAAAGTCGAGGAAAGGCCACCACGTCGTTTCGAGACCTCAGACGACGCTGGAGGGCGACATGAGCCAGGACCAAACTTTCCCACCGCAGCAGCAGAACCCGCCGGGGACCACCGACCAGATGGTCCCGACGCCGGACCACGGCGAGGCCAGCTACGTCGGCAGCGAAAAGCTCGTCGGGTACAAGGCCCTGGTGACCGGCGGCGACTCCGGCATCGGGCGGGCGGTCGCCATCGCGTTCGCCCGGGAGGGCGCCGACGTCGCCCTGTCCTACCTGCCCGAGGAGGAGCACGACGCGAGGGCGACTGCGGAGTGGGTGCATGCGGCGGGACGCCAGTGCGCCCTTCTCCCGGGGGACCTGCGGGACGAGCCGACCGCGCGCGGCGTCGCGCACCGGGCGGCCGGCGAGCTGGGCGGCCTCGACGTGCTGGTGAACAACGCGGGCTACCAGATGGCGCGGCGCGGGTCGTTGGCCGACGTGACGACCGCCGAGCTGGACCGAGTGCTCAAGACCAACCTGTACGCCCTGTTCTGGGTGACGCAGTCGGCGCTCGGGCACATGGGTGAGGGCGGGTCGATCATCAACAACTCGTCGATCCAGGCGTACCAGCCGTCGACCGCCCTGCTCGACTATGCGGCCACGAAGGCCGCGATCAACAACATCACGGTGAACCTCGCCGCCGAGCTGGGGCCCCGTGGGATCCGCGTGAACGCCGTGGCGCCCGGTCCGATATGGACGCCGTTGCAGCCGGCCACCCAGCCCGCGGAGAAGATCACGTCGTTCGGCGCGGACACGCCCCTGGGCCGTGCCGGCCAGCCCGCCGAGGTCGCCCCGGCGTTCGTGTTCCTGGCGTCACAGATCACGGCGTCGTACGTGTCCGGGACGGTGCTCGGCGTGACTGGCGGACGCCCGGTGTTCTGAACCGTGTCGGGGCTTCAGCCGTTCTCGGCGGCCGCCGGTTCCAGGACCTCCACCGTCCCGTGCTCGCCGTCCACCCGCACCCGATCGCCCGTGCGCAGCCGCATCGTCGCGTTGCCGCAGCCCACCACCGCCGGGATACCCAGCTCGCGCGCGACGATCGCGGCGTGCGAGAGGGGCGCGCCGACGTCGGTCACGACGGCGGCCGCGCGCGGGAAGAGCGGCGTCCAGCCCACGTTGGTGACCTGGGTGACCAGGATCTCGCCGGGCAGCAGCGCGTCGGCGTCGTCCATCGAGAGCACCACCCGGGCGACGCCCTCGACCACGCCAGCCGCACCGGGGAAGCCCTTGACCTGGTCGGACGCCGCGGTCTCCTGGCCGTGCTCGTCGAAGACGTCCGACCGCCGAGCCGGGTCGGCGGCCCACGTGACGGGGTCGAACCGGCCGCGGATCACCGCCGGGTAGGCGGGCAGGCTCCGGTACTGCTCGTACGTGGCCCGGCGCACCCGGACCACACCGCGCAACGCCTCGCCGTCGCGCCGTCCTGTCGAGGGGTCGAGCACCTCGAGCAGCTCGTCGATGTTCAGGTAGAAGACGTCGTCGCCCAGGCCGGTGAGCTCGCCGGCCCGCACCGCGAAGGTACGCAGCGCCCAGAACGTGCGGATCACCTCGGACCGCGCGCGCTCCCTGTCGCGAGCATTCCTGGCCCACCGGTCGAGCTGCTTGCGGACGGCCGCGGCCTTGCGCGGGGACACACGCTCCAGCCGCTCCCAGGCCGCGGCCCGGGCGTGCTCCTGCCGGTCGAGCAGGGCGTCGACGGAGGTCTCGGCCGCCGCCGCGATCTGCCGGTCGAGCCAGGCGGGGTCCTCGGCCGGGCGAGGCACCGAGACCTCGAACTCATCCGTGCACCGGTGCCCGTACCGGGAGACGTACGTGTCCTTGTCGATCTCCCCGAGGGCCACCTTGCGCAGGCCGACCATCGTCTCCATGCTGGCCAGGCCTTGGGCGCCGGAGGACAGGCCGGACGTCAGGGTCTCCGTGTCCGCGTCGCCGAGCAGCGGGCGCAGGTCCCGGCGGAGCGTCAGCAGGGTGGTGCCGTCCTGCCTGCTCGCGCCCCGCAGCGCCCTCGACGACTCGACCAGGTACGGGCCGAGCTCCGCACGCCAGAACGCCGCCAGGGCAGTGGGCCGGCCGACGTCGGCCGCCCGTCGCCGCAGGTTGATGCCGTCCTGCTCGGCCGTGCGCAGGAATCCCGGGACTGCCCGGACGTCCTTGACCAGTGTCGTGAGGTTGCGCCCGACCACCGGGAGGAGCCTCCTGATCAGCTCCCAGCGGCCCATGAGCACCACCGGGATCTCCATCTGGCCGGGAAGCCGCCCGAAGACCTCACGGTGTGCGGCGTCTACGGTCTTCTGGATGCCCAGCGCGCGGGCGACGGTCTCGGTCGCGCTGAGGTTCATGTAGAACCGGCCGCCGATGTTGCCGTGCCCCGGGAAGCCGAGGCCCGTGTCGGACATCGCGTTCTCCATGAAGATCTGCACCAGCGACCAGGTCAGCGGCGTCATCACGCTCGGGAGCGCCTCGCCGAGGTTCGCGTTCGTCCACAGGTAGTCGCCGAGCAGGCTGTCGTTCCACACCTCGGTGACCGCGCCCTGGCCGGCCGTCCCGGTGATGGGCCGCGCCTGGAGGATGAACGGCGAGCCGTCGTGCACAGCCCACTCCACGTCCATCGCGACCCCGTACAGCTCCTCGATGCGGGTGCCGAGCGCGGCGAGCCGCGCGGCCTGCTCGACGGTGAGCGACGGCGCGTCCCGCAGCTCGGCCGGGACGGGCTCGTTCCGGGTCCCGTCCTCGGTCCGCACGGTGCGCACCTCCTTGGTGCTCAGCGTGACCTCCACGGCGCCGCCGACGCGGGCCACCGTAAAGGTGTCGGGCGTGACCTGCCCGCCGACGACGGCCTCCCCGAGCCCCCAGGCGGCGTTGATCAGCACGCGATCGCGGGACCCGGTCATCGGGTCGACGGTGAACAGGATGCCGGCCGCGTCGGCGTCGACCAGGTGCTGCACCACCACCGCGAGCGTCACGTCGGCGGCGGGGATGCCGTGCCGTGCCCGGTAGCCGATCGCTCGCGCCGTCCACAGGGAGGCCCAGCAGTCGCGGACCGCGCGCAGCAGCGCGTCCTCGCCGCGGACGTCGAGGAACGAGTCCTGCTGGCCGGCGAACGACATGCCGGGTAGGTCCTCGGCGGTGGCAGAGGACCGGACGGCGACGGCGGGGTCGCTCGCACCGACCACGGCGCGGAGGCTCGAGTACCCGGCCCGGACGGCGTCGGCCACCGCCACCGGGATCTCCAGGGACGCGAACACCTCGGCGATCCGGGCTGCCGCGACCTCGTGGGTCTCCGGCCGGTCGGGGTCGACGTCGCGCGCCGCAGCGACGACGGCCTGCTGCGGCGCGCCGGACACCGCCGCGCGGTAGGCGTCGGTGGTGACGTGGAAGCCGCCGGGAACCGGCAGCCCGGCCGCGGCCAGGCGCGCGAGGGACGAGCCCTTTCCGCCGGTGATCTCCAGCCGGACCGCCGCGGGGTCCGCGAGCGCCAGTACGAGTTGCTTCGTGACATCGGTGTTCACGATGGTTCCCCGTGCCCCGCCTGACGCTGCGCGGTCCCCCGCCGCCGGGTTGTCGCTACGGCACTCATGCCCACCGCCTCCGATCCACCACGTTGTGGAAATGTGACCAGACTGGTTGATCTGGTCGACTTTCGAGGCTATGTGGGGGCCGGGCGTGGGGTCAACTTGCCCTCTGACCTGTGGATTCAGATTCCCCTTCCTGCGCCGTGGAACCTTTCTCACGGTCCGCCGCGTGGTGGGGAGCATGACGAGGGAGAGCACACGACCATGTCCGCCGAGGTGAGCGACGATCCGCTGGTCCGGGTCGACATCACGCGCACCAAGGACCAGGAGTTCACGGCGTTCGTACGCGACGCCGGTCCGTACCTCTACAAGACAGCTCTCTTCTTGTCCGGCGATCCGCACCGGGCCGAGGAACTGGTCCAGGCGACCTTCGAACGCTCCTACCGGTCCTGGCACAAGGCTCGCGACGGTGAGCCGCGCGCCTACGCCCGGCGCATCCTGCTCAACCTACGCATCGACGGCTGGCGCCGGTCTCGCGGCGAGGTCGTGTCCGACGTCGTCCCAGTCGGGTCGATCGCAGGGCCTGACGATGGCGTCGCCGTGCGCGACGAAGTGATGCGCGCGTTGTCCCTCCTCCCCGTGTCGCAACGGCGAGTGGTTGTGCTGCGTCACCTGCTCGATCTCACCGAGGAGCAGACCGCCCGCGAGCTCGGAATCGCCCTCGGCACCGTCAAGTCCGCCAACGCGCGCGGAATCGCCCGCCTGCGCGAGATCTTCGAGGAGGGTGCGCGATGAGCATCGACGACACGGACGTCCTGGCACGCCTTCGAGCGGGTGCCGATACGGTCGCCGAGCGTGTCTTCGACCCGGACCTGGTGCTGGCCGGGAGCCGACGCGCGCTGCGGCGTCGGCGGTCCTGGCAAGTGGCAGGCGCCTGCACGACGGCGGCCGCGGTCACCTTCTCGCTGGCCCTCGCGGGGCCGGTGCCTGTGCCGGGACTCGGCGATGTGACGCTGCCGGGAAGCGAACAGGTACGGGAGCTGTTCGGCCTGGTGGACGCGGACGCGTCTGAGTGCGCGCCGCCAGAGCCGGCGGTGCGGCGGACGCCCGTTGAACCGACGACGAGCCTGCGGCCCGGAATAACGTTCGAGCTGACTGACGCGCGCCCGATGTCGGACTGCTTCGACGTCCGGCGCGACGCCGCACTGCCGGGCGAAGGGCTTTCTCCGGAGACGCTCACCGACGACGGCACGTTCTGGAGAGCGCCGACGGAAGGCGCTACGGGGAGCGACAGCCACGTCCTCCGTCGGGTCGACCCGTTCGATGGCGGTGCGGGCGACCCGATCGCGGCTCCGCTCGTGACGCCAATGACGTCCTCGGACGAGGAGGAATACAGGATCGGCAGTATCACCCCCTCCGGACGCCAGGCCGCATGGTTCGAGATCGTGACGGACAGCGCCGACCAGACTCCACGCCGGATCGTCCTGTCCGCGGGCGGCACACGAAGCGACTCCATGACCGACCAGGACGGCAACTCTCGTTCCATCACTGAGATCGAGGGCGAGCACAGCAGCGTCCTGGCCGTGACCGCCCAACGCGTGGCATGGCGCCAGGAAGGCGCTCCGGCAGGTTCGACGGGCGTGGGGTCGACAGTCGAACCCGAGACCATGCCCGCCTGGGCGGCTTCAATCAACTCGGGAAGACCCGAGAATCTGGCGGTGCGCGCCACCGCGATCGGGGCGGACGACGACGAGATCGTGGTGGCCGTGCTCGGCGAGCAGTCCGGAGACACCCTGACCACGGCGTTCACCTCGTTCGGGGATGACGGCAGCGAGACGACGGTCCTCACGCTGGAACATCCGCGCACGACCTATGTTCAGCTCGTCGACATCACCGACGACGTGCTCACGTTTGTGCTGGCGGGCGGCGACCTCGTCGTCGTGCCGCGGACGGACGGCTTGGCCGACCCCGAGGGGACGCGGACGATCACCGTGGATCTGGGAGACAGCGGCGTGGACAGCCTCTTCTCTGCGGACGACACCGTCGCCTGGGTTTCCGGACCAGTCGCCTATCTGGTGCGCGACACCGCGCCGAGCCGTGCTGCCGGCCCGGACCTGGTGCGGATCGGCCAGAGTGGTCCGCGAGAACGGCCGATGGTCGGCCTGGCCGGCGACCGGATCGCCTGGAGCACGACCGATGGGTCCGATGTGACGGTGAACGTCGGCACCCTGCTGGAAACCGGCGATCTGGGCACCGGCGAGCCCGCGGAGAGGGAGGCGCGGGCGCGCGCAGTGCCTGCAGCGCCGATCGTGACGGTCCCGGAAGACGCTGTGTTCCGCACCTATGACTGACGTTCGACGTCCGTGGGCGGCCGCTCAGAGAGGTCCGCTTCCACCAAGCAGTTCGGCATGCTCTATCGCGCGAATGCATGCCGAACCGCTTGGTGGAAGCGGACCTTTCGAGGCGGCGGCTACCTGACGGTGATGGTCACGGCCGAGTGCGACGGAGCCTGCAGGTCCGTTCCCGGGTACTTCGCGATCCAGCGGCCCGAGATGCTCGTGCCGACCCTCGTGGTGTAGTAACCGTCGGATCCCGTCCGGACCGTCTTCTTGTAGACCGGGCCGCGTGAGCCGGCCGGGTCGAAGTACAACTTCACCGGCGTGTTCGGCGACAGCCGGTTCGCGACCTTGATGTCGCTGATCAGCTTCACCTTCCGCACTGCGCCGCGGAGCGTGATCGTCTTCGGCCCGGTGAACGACGTCGACGACGCCGAAACGCTTGTGCTGCTGGCGCGCTTCACCGTCATCGTGGTGATGGTCCGGTCAGTCACCGAGACGCCGTCGATGCAGCCGCCACGATCTCCGGACGGAGGCGCCGTGCAGATGGCAATCATCTGGTCGATCATCCCGACGTCGTAGATGCCGGCCGGCATCAGCGGACTGATCCGTACCAGTGCATGGTCCGACTGGGCCTCCGCCTCGGACTCGTTGTCGGGCTGCACAGCCGACGGCCAGTCGAGCAAAGGATCGCGAGTGACGCCGTTCGGGTACTTCCCCTCACCGCGCCGACTGTCGATCCACATACGGCTCGAGCTCCGTGCCCAACCAAAGCCGACGACGCCCGCATCGAACCGTACGATCACGGGGTCGACGCCAACGACGACGTCGGTCGCGACCAGCCGCACACCGCCCGCATAGCCCTTGGTCCAGGCAACCGCCGAACCGGAGTGGGCGGTCCGATCGGTCACGCGCGTCTCCTGCACGGTGTCCCACCATCCAGAATTCTCGAACCTGTCGGACGCGGGGACCGTTGCCAGCCAGGTGCCGTCCGACGGTGCGGTCAGCGTCGTCTGAAAGACGCCGCGGGAGTCGACCGTTGCCGTGCCACGGTAGACGCGCGGGGCAGTCCCCTTCGGATCGAACCAGATCTGGACCTGTTCACCTGCCAACGGCTTCGACCCGATGGCCCATCCGCGCCACGCGATGCCCGAGACCACGGCCTTCTCTCCCGCCGGTATGTTCTGCGGAGTCGCCCGGAAGTCATCCAGCCTGGGTCTGATGCGCTCGTAGAACTCGACCACGTCTGTGCCCGCGAGGCGCACGTCCACCGGCCCGGTCTCGGTCTGTACGACAACGGTCGCGTCGAACGACAGCAGGTATCTACCGAGCTCCAGGTTCTCCGGAAGATCGAAGTCAGTGGCCGACCACCCGGTGGAGCTCGGCTGGAACGAGGTCTCGCGCGAGTAGACCAGGTCACCCGAGGGTCCCTTCACCGAAACCATCGCGGTGGTCAATTCGATTGCTGTCCCATTGTGATCCATGCGGACATACAGGCCCTGGGTCTCATCAGTGGCAACAACGTCGGCAGTGACAAGCACATCACCGCTCGCCCCCGTGAGCGTCGCCCAGCCTGCGTTTGCCGGCACCGCGCCGGCCACCAGACCACTTGCCGTGAGAAGAAGTGCAGTCAGGACACCGACTGCTCTCCGCGTCGTCGCCCGCATGAAACGCCTCTCCACTAACCCGGCCAGTGCTACCCCGGGATCCTCCCAGCCTGCTCGCCTCCGAATGCCCGATTTACAGCCCCTGCCTGGGTGATTTCTCCACTCCAGTCACAGCTGGCGAGCCACCAGAGAGAAAGGTCCGCTTCCACCAAGCAGTTCGGCATGCTCGATCGCGCGAATGCATGCCTAATCGCTTGGTGGAAGCGGACCTTCCGAGCCGAGCCCGACCTCGACGAACGAGACGGGCTAGTTCACCGTGATCGTCACCGCCGCCGACGAGGACGCCTGCAGAGAGGTGCCGGGGTACTTCGCGATCCACCGACCCGAGGCGCTGGTCAGGACCGGTGTCGTGTAGGTCCCGTCAGATCCCGTGGTGACCGTCTTCTTGTAGACCGGCTCCGCCGAGCCAGCGGGATCGAAGGAGAGCTCCACCGGCGTGTTCGGCGCGGGCCGGTCCGCTACGCCGCCCGTGCTGAGCAGCTGCACCTTGCTCACCGTGCCGCTCAGGGTGATGGTCTTCGGCCCGGTGAACGACGTGTCCGACGCCGCGACGCTCGTGCTGCTCGCGCGCTTCACCACCACGGTCGTCACCGTGGGGTCTTCGACCAGGACGTCGTGCGTGCAGTTGCTGGTGCCGCCGTTGAGCCCGTCCCAGTCCGGGGCGGAACAGGACTTCATTGCGTCCCGGATGCCGATGTCGTAGATGCCCGCCGGGAGCGTCGGGTTGAAGGTGAACGTCGCATGGCTCGTGCCGAGTCCGGAGTGCACCAGCTCCCGCTGCACCCGGTACCCGTCCGGGAAGGCGCCCTCACCGCGACGGCTCTCGGCACTGAGCCAGCCGGACGTCCCGCCCACTGTGAAGCCGAGGCTGCCGACGTCGACGCGACGCTGCACGGGAGCGAGACCCAGCACGACGTCGTGGGTCATCAGGTGGTCGCCCGCGCTGAAGCCGTCCTGGGTGGCGCGGACCGTAGCCTGCCGCAGGGTGGTCTCACGCTCTCGCTCCGCGGACGTCAGGGTCCAGACTGCACGTGCACCGGTGTCGGTCATCGGCATCTCTGCCCGCCATTTTCCGGACGCGCCGGGCCTCTGCCGGGTGGTGAAGAAGCCGCGCGCGTCCGTCGTGAGGGTCGCCTTGAGAGTCTCCGACGCGTCGCCCGACGGGTCGAAGTACAGCTTCACCTCCTGCCCCGTGGCCGGCGCATAGTCGCCAGTTCCCAGGCTTCTGATGTTCGCGGCCCCGGAGACCGAGATCGTCGATCCCGCGGGCACGCTCGCCGCCGACGTCCAGATCAAGGGGATGTTCCGCTTGGCCCGGAACGGCACGTAGACCGGATCGGTGGTGCGGACCGGCACCTTGACCACACCGTCATCCGTGGTCACGTCGATCTCGGCGGCCACGCTGACCTCGTAGATGCCGGGTGCGGCGTCGGTGGGCAGTGGAACGGTCGAGGTCCACGTATTGGCCGTCCCCGATGCGACGAACTCCTCACCGACGAGTGTCCGGTCCTCCGGGTCGACCATGGTGATCTCCCCGGACCGGATGGCCGCGGAGTTCCCGTTGTGCGTGATGCTGAGGGTCCCGGTGATGGATCCGACGACGTCACCTCCCGGCGGCAGCGAGATCCGCGCGCTGACGACGACGTCGTCGACCCGCTCGGTCATGGTCTCCCCAGCGGTGACACCGGGCGGCGGAGCGACGCCCGGTTCCGCCGCGACGCTCGGCGTCGCGGCGACGCCCGTCACCATCAATGCTGCCCCGAGCGCCATGCTCAGTGGTACACGCATCCTCGAACTCATTACGGCACGCCCCCTCATCCCGGGGACGCAGACGCGTCCCGCCCAGCCGCATGTTCTCCCGGCCGGCGGGGGTGAGCCACGGGAGGCGGTGATGCGAGCGGGTGAATTTTGCCGTGCCCGCCCGGTAAATAGGACGCCGAGTCAGAATGGGGATTATGCAGACCGACGGACGCAAGGAGACGCCGACCGAACGGGCCGACCGCAACTGGATCGAGCTCCTCCAGGAGCTGCGCGTCATGCAGACCGGCGTACAGATCCTCACCGGCTTCCTGCTCACGCTGCCCTTCCAGTCGCGGTTCGCCGACCTCGACGACTACCAGCGCACCGTCTACCTGGCCCTCGTCGTGACGTCGGTGACCGCCACGGCCCTCATCGTGGCCCCGGTCAGCGTGCACCGGTCGTTGTTCCGCCAGCAGATGAAGAGCGACATCGTCACCCTCGGCGACCGGATCACCCGGGTCGCGCTCGGTGTGCTCGCCCTGGTGATCACGGGCGCGACGCTGCTCGTCTTCGACATCGTGGTCGGGCGCACGGCGGGGATGGTCGCCGGCGCCTGCGTGCTCGTGGTCCTGGCGGTCGTGTGGGTGGTACTCCCCGAGGTGCTGCGCCGCCGCGGCTGATCAGAGCGTCTTGTGCCAGGCCACGATCCGGTCCACCGCGCGCGACACCGTGTCCAACGACGACGCGAACGACAGCCGCACCCAGTCCCCGCCGTGCACGCCGTCGAAGTCGGTGCCGGGCGTGATCGCGACGTCGGCCTCGGCAAGGAGCCGCGCGCAGTACGTGACGGAGTCCAGGCCGAACGAGGCAATGTTGCCGTACAGGTAGAACGCGCCGTCGGCGGGGGCGACGGGCCGCCAGCCGAGCTCGCCGAGCCGCTCCAGGAGCAGCTCGCGCGACGCCGCGTAGGCGGCCACGTTCTGGGCGGCTGCCTCATATCCCTCGGGCGTGAACGCCGCGATGCCCGCCTGCTGCGCGAGCGCGGGCGGCGAGAGCGCCACGTTGCTCGCGAGGGCGTCGACGGGCCCCACCAGCTCATCAGGCAGCACGAGCCAGCCGAGGCGCCAGCCGGTCATCGCCCAGTACTTGGAGAACGAGTTCACGACGACGGCGCCCTGGCCGACGAACGTCGCCGCCGTCGCCTGCGCCACCTCGTCCGAGTACGCGATGCCGTGGTAGATCTCGTCGCTGATCAGGCGCACGTCGTGGTCGGCGCACCACTCGGCGATCGCGGCCAGCTCGGCCGGCGTGATCATCGTGCCGGTCGGGTTCGCGGGCGAGGCGACCATGACGCCGTCGAGCCCGCCGCCGTAGTAGGCCTCGTTGAGCTGCGACACCGTGGGCTGGTAGCGGGTCTCGGGGCCGCAGTCGAGCTCCACGACCTCGCAGCCCAGCGCCGACAGGATGTTCTTGTACGCGGGGTAGCCCGGCCGGGCGAGGGCCACGCGGTCGCCGACGTCGAACGACGCGAGGAACGCGAGCACGAACCCGCCGCTCGACCCCGTGGTGACGGCGATACGCGCCCGGTCGACGTCGACGTCGTACCAGCGCTTGTAGTGGCCCGCGATCTCGGCGCGCAGCGCCGGGACGCCCATCGCCTCGGTGTAGCCGAGGTTGCCGTCCCGGAGCAGCGCGATTGCTCGCTCCCGCACGACGTCGGACGCACCGGTGGACGGCTCCCCCGCACAGAGGTTGAGCACGTCCGCCCCGGTGGCCCGGCGCGCGTTCGCGGCGGCGAGCACCTCCATGACGGCGAACGGGGGCACGTGGGACCGACGAGAGACCTTCATGCGGCCATCATGGCCCACCGAGGTGCCTGACGGCGGCACGAGCCGGCGAGGGTTTCACCAGTGCACGCGGGCGAACGTCGTCGATGCGACTCCGTTGTTGCCGAGGGTGGTCCAGGCGATACGGTCGCCGTCGATCCCGACCGCGGCCTGCTCGCGGGCGAGCCGGACGACGCCCGGGGCACCGTCCCTGTCCACCATCGCGTAGGCCGAGCCGTCCTCGGTCGACCAGGCGACGGTCCCTGCGGACACGTCCAGGGCGGTGACCGGGAGCGGCACGACGCCTTCGTCCGTCACACAGGCACGCCGGTCCTTGCGCCAGCCGTCGATCCGCAGATTCATCAGGATGCGCCGCGCATACGGGCCGGCCGATCCCACGAACGCCGCGAACTCCGCGTCGGTGTCCCGCACGACCTGCACCCGAGCGCGTGCCGGGTCGACGACGGGTTGCTCGGCTGTTTCCACGTTCATACCGCCCACCACGGGTGAGGCGACGCAGAGGTTGCCTCGTTCCCGGAAGCGGCCGAGTGACTCACCCGGCCATCATGCCTGCCGGCCCATCCGGCGGCGGGGTGCCATTGCCCGCCTTCGTCACCGCGAGAGCCACATAATTCTGAGCCTAGGCACACAATTATGTCGATAGGAATACAATTGTGTCGGCGGTGGCGTGTCGAGAGGAGCAATCATGGACTGGACACACCCGGAGCATGTGTTCGGGTCAGGGCTCGAGCCGATCGCGCTGCGCGTCCTGTGGCGAGCAGGAGCGCCTTTGACCGGTTCCGAGATTCACCGACTCGCCGGGAAAGGATCCGTTGGGGGCATCCGGTTGGCCCTCTCCCGACTCGCTCTCCAGGGAATCGTCGTGTCGTCCCGGATTGGCGCGTCGACCACACATGCCCTGAACAGGGACCATCTCGGCTTCGCCGCGATCGATGCCGCCTTCAACGCGATCGATCCGTGGACACAGTTCCGGTCGCGCGTCGTCAAGGTTGTAACCGAACATGGTCCGGACGATCCTCAATCGGTCACGGTTGCCATCTTCGGTTCTGTCGCACGCGGTGACGCCAGGCTGGACTCCGACGTCGACCTAGCCGTCGTCGTCAGCGAGATGGACGACGTTGCCGAAAACCTCGCCGATGAGCTCCGACACGAGCTCGGCGCGGCCACCGGACAGGCCATTCAGGTCTACTTGACCACGCCCGCACGGCTACACGACGCCGTACGTCTCACGGACCCGATCGTCGAGTCGTTCCGCTCGGATGCTCGTGCTGTGTCCGGGCCGGATATCCGCACGTATCTCCAGGAGCATCGATGACCCCACGCCAGCAGCCTCGAACGCGAACCATGACTGTCGGTGACGTCCGGGTACGCGCCGCAACAGCGCGCAAGTATCAAGAGGTCGGCGAGATGGTCCTAGGCGAGGCGCCCGACGAACGACAGGTTGCCGGCGGATTGGCCGCATTGGCGGCCATTGCTGCGTCTGATGCGATCTGTGGAGCCCGACTCGGGCGCTGCGCCATCGGACAGGACCATGCACAAGCAGAGAACCTTCTCGCCACGGTCAATCCCGATGGCCGAGAACTCGCGAAGAGGCTCTCCCGTGTCCTCGCAGAGAAATCCAACGCTCATTACGGGACGACCTACCTGAGCGGAGCGGAGACGCTGAGCATGATCAAGAACGCCCGTGCGCTCGTCGACGCGCTGGACGTGCACCTGAGCTAGTTCGCGTGGGAGGCGCCGATCACCTCTTCCCGGCCGCTTGTGAAAGTTGTAACATGACGCCATGGCGCCGGGATCGCGCGATGACGCAGACAACGACCCCCTCCGCCGGGCCGCGCAGTACCGCGTGGACCGGGAGGCAGAGCTCGCCGGCGAACCGGCCGAGTCCCCCGAGGCCGAGCCCGACGACGCGAACGAGTCCGACGGGAAGAAGTCGCCCGGCGGCATGAGCCCCGAGGAGCGCTCCCGCTACGTCGACGTGGTGGTCGACCAGGCGATGCGTCGCGGCGAGTTCGACAACCTCCCCCTCCACGGCAAGCCGATTCCCGGCCTGAGCGGCACGCACGACCCCGACTGGTGGGTCAAGGGCCTGATCGAGCGCGAGAACATCACCGGCGTCCTGCCGTCGGCCCAGCTCCGCAAGGACGCCGCCGAGCTGGACGGCAAGCTCGACCTGGAGGCGATGGAGGTCCGCGTCCGGGAGATCGTCACGGACTTCAACGCCCGCGTCGTCGACGCTCGGCGCCAGCTTCAGGGCGGCCCGCCCATCGTCACCCCGACGCGGGACGTGGACGAGGAGGTCCGGAGGTGGCAGGCCCGCCGCGCGGCGCGGCGTTCCGCGAGCGCCGGCCCGACGGCGGCTGCGCGGCGCACGACGGCGGCGGCCTCGGATGTCAGGCCCTGGTGGAGGTTCTGGAGATGAGCCTCGGCACAACAGTGCCGATGCGGGCACAATCGTGCCCGCATCTGAGCGGAGTCAGAACCCGTACGCCGTGACGATGACCATGGCGGTCATCAGCCAGTAGGGCACGGACCCGAGCGCGAACCCCAGTCCCGCAGCCACGGCCATGCGCCCCCAGCTGGCCCCGAACCTGCCGAACAGTGCTCCGGCGGCCATGGCGAGACAGCCCGCGATCGTCACCCCCTCGGCGGTGCCCTGCGAGATCAGCATCCCGAGTATCAGCGCAGCGATCCCGACGGCGGTCTCGCTGCGAGCGAGAAACGGCCCGCCCCGGCGAGCCCGGGGGTGAGTCTCCTGGTGCGTTGTCATGGCGCATCGCCCCTCGTGCCCGACATCGGTGTGGGCACCTCGATTCCAGGATCCCACCAGGGCCCATTCTTTGCCAGGGGCCGCCAGAATCAGGGGGTGGGCGGCTCGGCGTCGGCCGGGGCGAGAACGTATCCGCGGAACCAGCGCCCCGTCTCGCGCCACACCTGCTCCCGCGCGGGCTTCGCGGAGAGGGTCGCGTCGTGCAGGCCACCCCTGATGCGCACGAGCGTGGTGAGCAAGCCGACGTCGGGCACGCGGCGGGCGATACCGATCACGTCCAGCACCGAGTCCGTGCTCTTCATGTCCTCGCTCCACCGGGTCGGGATGGTGCTGCGGGTGCTGAGCAGCACCAGGACCGGCACCTCGATGCCCAGACCACGCGCCACCTGTTCCTGCCCGCGGAAGATCGCGGCGAGCCAGGCGGGGGTGGCGCGCCAGCCGGCGTCGGGCCGCCAGGCTGCGTCGTAGTCCCACTCGCCGTCGAACCGCGACGAGATGGAGCGCGCGTACAGGCCGCGGTCCAGGTTGACGAGCTGGCTGCGCGGCACGAGCACGGACTGCACCCGGATCGTGGGCTCCATGAACTTGCGCCCCACCTCACGGGTCTGGAACTCCAGCCACGGCCCGTTCAGCACGAGCCCGGCGACGCGCTCCTGGTTGCGCGCCGTCCACAGGCTGAGGATGAGGCCGCCCGTGGAGTGGCCCATGAGCACGAGCTTGCGCGCGGGCCGGGTGTCGGGGCCGTGCCCCATGACGTCGAGCGCGGCCTCGATCTCCTCGTCGTAGATGGCCAGGTTGCGCACGTACCCCGGGGTCTGCCCCTCGCGCAGGCTGCGACCGTAACGTCGCAGGTCGAGCGCGTGGAACCGCACGCCGAGCGACTCCCAGAAGTCGGCGAGGTGGGTCTGGAAGAAGTAGTCGAGCCAGCCGTGCACGTACAGCAGGTCGACGCCGGCGTCGGGCACGGCGGCCCGCGGCTCGCCGTCCTGCGCGAACTCGGACGCGATCTCGGTCGCGGCCCCGGACGCGACATCGGGATGCAACCGCGACGCGCCGCGCAGGCCCAGCCGCCGCCCCAGCTCCGACAGCTCGTCCCAGAGGCGCGCCACCTGCGGGTTTTCCGCGCCCACCCGACGGATGCCCCGGCGTTGCCCGGCATCGCCGGATCGGTCGGGGGCCGGGCGGGCGCGACGCACCAGCGTCGCCACCACCTCGGCCTCGTCCTCGTCGGGTTGCAACGGCAGCGTCAGGCGTTCGAAGCCCGGCAGCACGTCTGACTCCCAGTCCGGCTCCGGCTTCGGCCCGTCTTCCAGGCCCGGGGAGAGGCTCGTCATCCCACCGACGGTAACCGGAGGTGCGCCCATTCTGCTGGGTAGTCGTCGAGCCAGACCTCGAGCGACTGCGCTTCCCGCCCGGCCAGGTACCCGACGTCCGGGCTCACCTCGGCGAACACGCCCGCCTCGATCGCCTGGCACTGGGTGATCCAATCCTCCACCTCGGTGGCGGTCGACCGGTAGAACAGGGCGCGCGCCTGCTCCGCGGTCTGCGGCACGTACCGGATGGTCCGGCCCGCGGCCGCCGACAGCGCCGCCGCGATCTCGTCGAAGCTCAGCGCCTCGGGGCCGGTCAGCTGGTACGCCCGGCCCGCGTGCCTGCGCCGGTCCTCGTCGAGGAGGACGGCGGTGGCGACGTCGGCCACGTCGTCGTGCGATACGGAGGCGACCCGGCCCTGACCAGCGGGTGCGCGGAGCACCGCGCTCCGCCCCGGGCTGGACGACTCGTCGTGGACCGCGAAGGTCGAGGTGCGATGGAACATGGTGGTGCGCAGCATCGTCCACGTCAGGTCGGTGCCTCGCAGGTACTCCTCGGTGAGCCAGTCGTCCCGGGCGGCGGTGGCGATGGCGCTCGGTCCCGCGCCGACCGACGACACGTAGACCACGTGCCGCACCCCGGCGAGCACGGCGGCGTCGATCGCCGCGCGGTGCTTGCCGAGCCTGCCGGGACGCTCTCGGCTGGGCACGAGGAACACAGCCTCGGCCCCGGCAAAAGCGCTGGTCAGGAACCTGGTATCGGCGTCGGTCGGCGTGGCGACGATCTCGGCCTCAGGCAGCGGGGCGCCGTCGGGCAGCCGGGGTGCCGCGCCTCGGCCGGTGACCAGGAGGCGCTGCTGACCGCCCGCCGCGGCTACGCGGAAGGCAAGCCTGGAGCCCAGCCGGCCGTCAGCCCCCGTGAGGACGACCAGCCGTTCGGGCGACGCGGACGTCATTCCCTCACCGTAATCGGCGGATCACAACCGGGTCGGGTGTGCGGGGGTGAAACCTGTGCCGATCAGGTGCCCGAGGGCACACCCAGCTCCGCGCGCACGAAGTCGACGACGCCGTCCGCGGCCGCCTCGATCTCGGTCAGGCACACCTCGAAGTCCTCGGGTCCGCCGTACCAGGGGTCGGCGACGTCGAGCTGGTGCTCGGGAGCGCCGTCCGCGGCCGGGTCGAACGACCGGTACATCCGAATCGTGGGGTCCGCCTGCGCACTGCCGGCAAGGTTCCGCAGGACCTGCGCGTGCCGGGTCGTCATCGCGAGAATCAGGTCCCGCGAGCCGACGTCGTCCCTGGTCACCCGGCGTGCCCGGTGTCCGTCGCCGGTGGGGTAGCCGTGCTCGGCGAGGACCGCGCGAGCACGGCGGTCCACCGGATTACCGTGCTCCTCGTCGCTCACGCCGGACGAGTCCACCACCACGGCGTCGCCCAGGCCCGCGGCCTCGAAACGGTCGCGGAGCACGACCTCGGCCATCGGGGACCTGCAGATGTTTCCCGTGCAGACGGTCATCACGCGGTAGGCAGTCACGCGCACATTCTTCCCTGCGGCCGGTGGGCGCGGGAAAGCCCGCGGGGCGACATGTGTCAGCCGTGCTGGACGAGGGCACGGCACCCGCGGGCTCCGGTGGTCGCGAGGAAATCGCCACCAGTGTCCCGTTGCGCCTGAGCGATCAGGAAGGCCCCGTGCTGAGCCCCCTGAGCGCCGTCGGCGCGAAACGCATACGCGTCACGCGACTAGCGCGCGACCACCTCATGGGTCCGATGTGAAATCACTTCTCGGATCACCTCCCTTCTCATGTGCCCACGAACCTACGCCGCCCGGCGGCGTGCGCACAGGGTTTTTTCCTCGCGGCGAAATCCATAGCCTCGGGCACCGGTCCGAGCGACGACTTTCGCGGCGCCGGTCCGTCTGCCCTGCATGACCATCACCCCCGTCGACGCCTTCACGACGTCGGCCGACGGCACCCGGATCGCGTACGACCTCACTGGGCCAGGCCGCGGCCTGGCGCCGGCGATCGTGGTGGTCGACGGCGTCCTCTCCCACCGCCTGCCCGTCACGCTCGCCGTGGCGTCGGCGCTGGGCGACCGGGCGACCACGCTGCGGTACGACCGCCGCGGGCGGGGCGGGAGCGGCGACAATCCCCCGTACAGCGTGGACCGGGAGGTCGACGACATCGCCGCGCTGCTGGAGGTCACCGGCCCGGCCGCGCTGCTGGGCATCTCCTCGGGCGCGTTCCTCGCGCTGCGTGCGGCGGCCGACCTCGGCGACGGCGTCACCGGCGTCCTCTGCTACGAGGCGGCCTATGACGTGGCGAGCGGCGAGCCGCCCGTCGACCCCCGGATGATCGCGGGCGTCGAGGCCTGCATCGAGGTGGGCGACCCAGGCAGCGCCGTCGAGCTGTTCCTCGACGTGGTGGGCATGCCGTGCCGGCTCGTGCCGCGCATGCGGGCATCGGCGTCGTGGGCGGACCTCGAGTCGATAGCGCCGACCATCGCCTACGACGGGCGGATACTCGCGAGCGTCGCCCTGGGCCGCCGTGCCCTGATGGGCCGGTGGCACCTGATCTCCCAGCCGGTCCTGGTGGTCGACGGCACCGCGAGCGCCGCGACGGTCGCGGCGGCCGCGGAGTCGCTGGCGGCGGTGCTTCCGGCGGCACGTCGCGTGACCCTGCCCGGGCACGGGACGGACGTGCCGCCGGAAGCGATGGCGGAGGCGGTTGCGAGCCTCCTCGGTGTCAGTCCGTGAGCGTTCCTCGCGGCTCGACGACGGGGACGAAGCCGGTCGGGCTGTCGAGCTTGGCGGTCTCCGCGCCGGAGAGGGCGCGGGCGGACGGTGCGCCGCCGAGCTCGGTCAGGGACATGCGCTCGTACTTGGCGTACTGGTGGGTGACCTGACCGTCCGAACGGTCGGTGACGCGCCACCGGCCACCCACGCGGACCGACTGCGGGGCCTCGGAGTAGACGCCGAAGTAGCCGCATCCGTCGGCGTCCAGGACTACCCCGTTCGAGATGTGGTCGGGCTGCTCCTGGCCCGCACCCGGGTAGACCGTGCCGTTGCTGCCGACGAACTGCACGGACACGTTGCCGGTCGGGTCGTAGCCCGGCGCGGCGCAGATGTAGACGTTGGCAGCGAGGTAGCCCTCGTAGTCGTCGACGGAGTCGCTGAGCGCGGTGTTGAAGTTCCAGAGGCTGAACCACTGGTACGTCGAGAACGGGTTCGCGAACGAGGACTGGACCCACATGTACGTGCGGTTGCTGGTGTCCTTGCCCGCCACGTTCGACACGACCGCACGGAACTGGTTGAGCTCGTGCATGGTCGCGGCGGTGAACGTGAGCGTGGAGCTCGTCTTCCCGGACATGTCGGTCCAGGTGCCGGTCGCCGGGGTCCAGCGCTGCCACTGGTAGCTGAGGCTGCCGCCGGTGGCGGAGACCTTGAGGGTGACGGTCCGGCCCACCGTGGTCTGCACGTAGCGCGTCGGGTGCGTCGTCACGTTCGGCGTGCTGACGCCGACCGGCCACTTGACGGTCTCGGTCGCGGCGCTGAGGCGCGTGGTCGGCAGGTACGCGTACTTGCGGCCGACGATCTCGACGGAGATGTTCTTGCCGTGCTCGTTGCGCGTGAGCCGGTAGGTGCGGCTGGTCGCGCCCGGGATCGGCCGGCCCTCGGCCCGCCACTGGTAGGTGACCACGGACGGAGTGGGCGACCAGGTGCCGCGGTTCGCGGTGAGGGTCTGGCCCACGCGGACCGTCCCGCTGATCGTCGGCACGGACGCCCGCCCGAACGGCTTCGAGACGACGGACGCCGGCGACGTGACGCTCTTGGTGGTGTAGCCGGCCTTGGAGCCCGTCACCGTGACCGTGAGCTTGTCACCGTGCAGGCTGGCGGGGATCTTGTAGGTGCGGCTGGTCGCGCCGGCGATCGGGTTGCCGTTCGCCTTCCACCGGTACGTCAGGGACGCCGTCGGGGAGAAGTGGCCCGTCGTGGCACCGACCAGGGCGTCGACCTTGACCGTGCCGTTGATCTGCGGCGTCGTGGTGGTGAAGGTGGCGTTCGCGACGGTGGCGAACGCGCTGTAGGCGGTCTCCGGCGTGTAGCCGTCCTTCGTCCCGGTCACCACGAGGCGCAGCGTCTTGCCCGCGTGCGCGGCCTGGGGCGTGAACGTCGAGGTGGTGGCGACCGTGAGGCCGCTGACGCGCCACTCGTAGGCGAGCGCGGTGCCCTCGGGCCAGGTGCCTGCCTGGGCCGTGAGCGTCGAGCCGACGCGGACCGTACCGGAGATGCTCGGGGTGCCGGCGGCGATCTCGCCCGGTGCCACCGGCCCGGCGGCGGCCGCTGCGACGGGCTCGCTCGTCGCGCCGCCCGCTGTCGCGGCGACGGTGCCGATCACGTACTGGTCGAGGTAGGTGGGCAGGAGTGCCAGGGTCGGCTCGGTGGCGTCGTCGATGCGGACGTCAGAGGCATCCAGCACCGCGTCGGCACTGAGGAGCCACGAGTAGTCGACGCTCTCGGGCTCGGGCGCCCAGGTGCCGCCGGTCTGGTCGATGGTGAGCGTGGAGCCGACGGCGGCCGCACCGTTCACCGCGAGGGTGCCGGTGAAGACGGGCGCGTCCGAGGTCTCCTCCGTCGCTGACGCGGGCACCGCGACGAGCGGTGCCCCGACCAGGGCGAGTACGGCGATCGATGCGCCGGTGCGCCAGCGGCGAGCCGTGCGGTGAGTGGGTGCGGGTGTGGCGAACGCGGGATGAGCTTCGCCGAGGGGGGTGGGATTCATTGGGGTCCTTCGCGATCCGTGACAGGACGGGGCGCCGGGACCGTCGTCGGTCCCGGGCGCCGCGAACGTAACGCGCCTCGAATGGTGCCGGAAGCAACATTTACCAAGAATCGGCAGAACTCCGTCGGAGTTCACCCGCCAGTTCACCCGCTGTCAGAGCCGCTCGCCGGCCGGGCTCGCCAAGACCTCGGTCTCGACGAGCTCGACCGGCGGGGCTCCGTCGCGCTCAGAACGGCCGGCGAGCCGTGACCAGGATGCGTGGCGCCTCGTCGACGAGCACGTTGCCCGTCGCGAAGTGCATGTGCAGACCGCGCAGCGCCGCCTCGTGCCGCGCGACGGCGGCGGGGCTGAGGTCGGCGAGGTCCGGCACCTGCCATGCCGCCATCCGCAGGTACCAGAGCACGGACGACAGGTCCTTGAACGTGCGCGTGCCCGCGTACTCGGTGGCCTCCACGATCTCGAGGCCGGAGGCGACGAGACCGTCGGAGATGACGTCGATAGTGACACCGTCCGGGTCCCAGCCGAGCGGCACCCGCAGCGCATTGTTGAGGGCGATCCCGTCGCGCGTGTCCACCTGCTCGGTGAGGAACATCCCGCCCGGCTCCAGCACCCGGCCAACCTCGTCGGGGTCGATGGTGCTGAACCGGCTGAGTACCGCGCTGTACTGGCCGTCGAAGAAGGGCAGCAGCACGTCACCCGTCCAGGACGGCTCGACCCGACGCACCTCCACACCGAGCGGCGCCAGGCGGCGTCGGGCGGCGAGGAAGGCCGGGCCGAGCTCTGTCGCGGCCGAACCCCTCGGGAGCGGGCCGAGGCCCGCGAAGAAGTCGCCGTCACCGGTGCCGATGTCGAGCACTGCCCCTCGGGCCTTGAGCACGATCTCGCGGGCGAGGGCGGGGTAGTCCCACTTCGGGGCGTCGATCATGAGACGGTCGTCGACGGGAGCGTCGTCGAGACCGCGCGTGAACAGCGCCGCGGGTGTTGCAGGAGTCGCAGGGGCGTTGCGCGCCCATTCGATGTGGTCCTCGAACGGCGCGTCCGGCGCCGGAGCTGGGGCGATCGAGACGTCAAGCATGTGGGAGATTGTGGCGCAAACGGGGAGCAAGGGCTAACAGTGGCGTAAACACGACCGGAGGAGTCGTTCCGATGGGGGATCAGATACTCGGAAAAGGGCTGCCACCGGTGGAGACGCCTCCGCTCCGGGTGGTCGGCATGATGTCCGGCACGTCCCACGACGCCGTCGACGCCGCCGCGTGCGAGCTGCGGCTCGCCGACGACACGCTGATGCTCACGCCGCTCGGGCACCTCTCCGTCCCCTACCCGGCAGCGCTCCGCGCCGACCTCGTGGCGGCCCTTCCCCCGTCCCCGACCACTATGGAGGCCGTGTGCCGGCTGGACACGGGAATCGGACAGGCCTTCGCCGAGGTCGCCGCGCGCGCCGTGGCCGAGCTCTGCGACGGCCGCGCCGACCTCGTCGTCTCGCACGGCCAGACGGTCTTCCACTGGGCGTCCGACGGCGGCGGCGTGCGCGGCACCCTGCAGATCGGCGAGCCCGCGTGGATCGCCGAGTCGACGGGACTGCCCGTCGTCTCGGGCCTCCGCACCCGCGACGTCGCTGCGGGCGGGCAAGGCGCTCCCCTGGTCGGCCTGTTCGACGCGCTGTGGCTCGCGGGCCGTCCCGGCACCCCTGTTGCGCTCAACCTGGGTGGCATCGCGAACGTGACGGTGCTGCCGTCGGCGGTCGCGCCCGACTCGCCGGCGAGCAAGCCCGCCTCCCCGGCCGTCGAGCTTTTCGAGACCCCGCTCGCCTTCGACACCGGCCCCGCCTGCGCGTTGCTCGACGCCGCGACGCGGCACGTCACCGGCGGCCGCCTCGCCTTCGACGCCGACGGCGCCCTCGCCGCCCGCGGGCGGGTGCTCCCCGACCTCCTGGAGCGCCTGCTCGACGATCCGTACTACGCCCGCCCGGCACCGAAGTCGACCGGCAAGGAGCTCTTCCACCTGGGCTACCTGCTGGATCGCCTCGGGCCCACGCTGTCGGCGCCGGAGGACCTGCTCGCCACCCTCGTGGCGCTCACCGCCCGCACCGTGGCCGACGCCGTCCGGCGCACCGCCACCGAGGTCGTCGCCTCCGGCGGGGGTACCCGCAACCCCGTGCTCATGGCGGCGCTCCGGGACGAGCTGCCGGGTGTCGCCGTCCGGACCTCCGACGAGCTGGGTGTGCCGAGCCAGGCCAAGGAGGCCCTGGCGTTCGCGGTGCTGGGCTGGCACACCTGGCACGGCCTGCCCGGCGTGCTGCCTGGTCCGACGGGTGCGCGGCGCCCGAGCGTGCTGGGCTCGGTGACGCCGGGGGCGGACGGGCGCTTCCCGCCGGGCCGGGCCGCCGCCGGCGCCCTGCCCACGCGGCTGGAGATCGCCCACCCCGCCTGAGCCTGCGGTCTCGCGGATGCCGCCGACGACATCTCGCCGGGTGATAAACGGCAGGAGGCCCCATTTTGGCGGGAATGCGTGTGTTGCGCTGGATACAGTCGCGCGACTTGTCGTTCCGCGCAACCCGACGATCACGGGCTACACGACCAGGTCGGTCACGAGCTCCCGCACAGCCACCATCCGCTGACCGCCGCTGACACACCTATGCCCCACCTTTCGCGCGCATGGATCATGCGCCCTGCTTTCCCGGAGTGCTCGATGCCAACTTCCATTCACCTGCGGCTTCTTCTGTCGGCCCGGCGGATCTGCTTGTCCGCGCTGACGTCCGGCCTCGCCCTCGGCCTTGCCGTGACGACTGTCGGTGCGGCTCCCGCCCAGGCCACGCCGGCGGCGTCGAACACGGCTCCTGCGGCCCTCACCGAAGCGCTCGACCCGGCCTTCGTCCAGGAGGGCATGCCGAGCCCGCACGGCGGGCAGGTGGTGATGTGGGGTGATCGGGAGTGGGCGTACCAGCCAGCCATGGACGTGGTTCCCGAGGCATTGCCTGACGGCGTCCAGGCGACGGCCATCTCGTCGTACAACAGCGAGCTCCTCGTCCTACGCAGCGACGGACTCGTCGACGGGTACGACTCGGCAGGCATGCTCGACCCGTCCGCGCCTCCTGCGGGAACCTCGTACACGGCGATCTCGGCGAGCGCTGGACGGCTCCTGCGGTCTGACGGCGTGGTCGTCGACACCTCCGGAAATGTCGTGCTGACTCCTCCGACCGGCACGGTCTACACGGCGGTGTCCGGGTACGACGCCCTGAGGTCCGACGGCGTCATCGCTCCGCTCAGCGGTGACGGTGCCAGGTGTGCAGCCGGACGCCGGCCGGGTGCGGGCCTTCGGTACACGGCGATCAGCAGCTTTCCTGACTACCCGCTCTGGGCGGCGCTCCGATCCGACGGCGCCCTGGTCTACTGCGCCAAGTCCGGCGAGACGGTCGTGGCGAAGCCGAGCGCGGGTACCCGCTTCGTCGGCGTCGACCAGTCGGAGGACGAGATCCTCGCTGCCACGTCGGACGGTCGGATCGTGGCGATCATGGGCGCGCAGCCGCCGGCGGTGCCGGACGGCCGCTCGGTAGTCTCGCTGGCTGCGATGGGTGCCGGGCAGGGCGCCGCGGTCCTGGACGACGGGACGATCCTCCGGTGGGGACTGAGCGGCGAGGACGGCGAGCTCCCGGCGCTGCCGGCCGAGCGGGGGACGTACTCGGCCGTGGAGCACGGGGCGTACAACAGCCATCACTGGGCGATCATGGTCGGCGATCCGATCCCGGTCGAGGTGACCGCGGACGTCGCGGAACCGGCGGACAGGCCGCTCCGGGTCACGGACGACCTGAATGTCGACCTGACGATCCGCACTGCGGACGGGACTGCCGCGTTCGGGCACATCTCGGTCCGGACGATCGACCCGGAGGGGATCGAGGACCGATCGCCCAGGCGATCCACGCTGACCGGAGCCGCCAGGATCGCCGTCAACACCTTCCTGGAGCCCGGTGACGGGGTGGGGACTTGGGACGTGTCGGCCGTGTTCACCGGATCGCCGTTCGCCACCACGACGGCGACGACCTCGGCAGACGTGGCGGAGCCGAGCCCGGTGCGGATCGTGACCTCCGGACTCACGACATGGCGTCAGACCGCCAACGAGGGGACGCTCTGCTTCGATGTGGAGTCGGTAGACGGATCCCCGCTGTGGGGCCGAGGGTTCAGCATGAGCGTGGCGGAGGACAGTACCAAGAGCATCAGCGGCGGATTCTCAGGCCGCGAGTGCGTCAACAACCTGAGCCTCGAACCACGTACCTGGACCGTGGCCTTCGGCTACAGCGGCTGGGGCGCGATCGATCGTGGTGACTGGAGCGGGACGGTCGTCGTGCAGGAGCCGGCGGTGAGCACCCTGCGGGTCGACCTGCCGACAACCTGGCGCTACGGCCAGATCCCCGACAGGATCCCGTTCACCGTCGACGCGGAGGAGCTTTCCGCACAGGGGGTCGTTCGGCTGTCGCTCAACGGCCGGTACGCGACAGGTGCGACGGTCGAGGACGGCACCGGCGCTTTCGAGACGTGGGCCGAGCCGGTACCGGGTACGCACCACTACCTCTTTGAGTACGAGGGAGGCTTCGGTGCCCTCCCGTCGAGCTACGAGCAGACGGTCACTGTGCTGCCCGCGCTGTTCACGACAGCCGCACCGACGGTGAGCGGCACGGCAAAGGTCGGGGCGGCCCTGACCGCCGAGCGCGGTGCATGGGCGCCCGAGCCGATTGGCGTGCAGCATGTCTGGAAGGCCGACGGCGTTGTGATCAAGGATGCGACGAGCTCCGTACTGACGGTACCGGCCTCAGCAGCGGGCAAGAAGATCACGGTCACGGTGATCGGTGACCGGCAGTACTACACGACGGCGTCGGCGACCAGCGCCCCCACCGCCGTCGTCGCTCCCGGCACGTTCACCGCCCCGCGGCCGACGATCACGGGCACGGTGAAGGTCGGCAGGACGCTGACGGCCAGCCGCGGAACGTGGTCACCCGCGCCGTCGTCGGTGAAGTACGTGTGGAAGGCGAACGGGGTCCCGATCTCGACGCGGACAACCAGCACGTTCGTGGTGCCGGCCTCCGCCAAGGGAAAGCGGCTGACCGTCACGGTGATCGGCTCCCGGACCGGGTACACGACGAAGACCGTGGCCAGCGCGGCGACCGCGACGGTCGCGTCCGGGACCTTCACGGCGCCGCGGCCGACGATCACGGGGACGACGAGGGTCGGGTCGACCCTGACGGCAAATCGTGGATCCTGGTCGCCGGCGCCGTCGTCGGACACGTACGTGTGGAAGGCGGACGGCGTGACGATAGCGACGCGGACGAGCAACCGGTTCGTCATCCCGTCGCGAGCCCGCGGCAAGCAGCTGACGGTCACGGTGATCGGTTCCCGGACCGGCTACACGACCAAGTCGGTGACGAGCTTCCGGACTGCGACGATCCGCTGACACGCGGGACAGTCCCAGGTCTGCCGAGGCAGTGACATCCGCGGGATGTTGCTGCCTCGGCCGTTCCTGGGAGTGCGGGACCCGAGGCGACCGAAGGTCTCGGACCCCGCCTGACGGGCCGGATCTCTGGGGAGAAGTACCCATGTCAGGCACCTCCCTAGACCCGGGTCCAGGTATGACGAAGGCCCCGACTCTCTGAGTCGGGGCCTTGCGTACAACGTGCGCGAGGGGGGAGTTGAACCCCCACGCCCTTTCGGGCACACGGACCTGAACCGTGCGCGTCTGCCTATTCCGCCACTCGCGCGCTGCTGGATGAGGCTAGCACGGCACAGAGGCCCACTCCGAATCCAATAACGGTGAAGTGGTTCACGTCCCGCCGCAGGTCTAGTAGCGTGCGGATCCGCCCACGTCTCTCCTCGCCGCGCCACCTGAGGGAAGATCGGAGAAGATCCGCAGGACATCCACAGTATTGGAGTCTGCGGGGACCTACCGGTCTATACGATCTAGGTAGTCTGCCCGGCGCAGACCCTGGAAGGAGGTGGCATGGGCGCCCTGGACCGCTTCGAGAAGAGCGTGGAGCGCATGATGAACAACGCGTTCGCCAAGGTGGGACGTGGCGAAGTGAAACCCGTCGAGCTGGCGAGCAGGCTGCGGCGTGAGTTGGACGACCGTGCCGCGGTCGTCGGACGCGACCGTACCGTCGCACCGAACGAGTTCACTATCGAGCTCGCTCCCGACGACTTCGCCCAGATCGAGGCGTGGGGCGCACAGACCCTCGCCGACGAGCTCGCGTCCAACATCACGGCATACGCCGCGACGCAGCACTATGCGTTCGTGGGTCCCGTGAGCGTGACGTTCGACGAACAGTACGAGCTGGTACCCGGCCGTTTCACCGTGCGCTCGCGCAGCGTGCAGGGAAGCGTCGCCCCGGCGACCTCCGGCGCGCCGACCGGCCGGCACCCGCTCATCGACATCGATGGTCAGCGGTACCTGCTGACGGGACCCGTGACCGTCATCGGGCGCGACGCCGAAGCGGACATCGTGGTGGACGACCCGGGGGTCTCCCGGCGTCACCTCGAGATCCGCGTGACGCCGGACGGCGTCGTCGCGACCGACATGGGCTCCACCAACGGCCTGTACGTGGAGGGCCACCAGGTCCCAGCCGCGACTCTGCTCGATGGCAACACGATGACCATCGGCCGTACCCGCATCATGTTCTGGACCGGCAGTGCGTCCGGTTCGGACAACGAGGACTGGTGAAAAATCCGACATGAGCGAGCTGACGTTCACCCTGCTCCGGCTGGGCTACCTCGTGCTGCTGTGGGTGTTCGTGCTCTCCGCCGTCGCCGTGCTCCGGCGCGACCTGGCCGGACCTCGCACGTCCAGCAGCCGGCGTCGCCGGCCTGAGCTCGCCGGGCCGACGCCGACGCCGACCCCCGGTGGCGGCGCACCCCGCGCGCCCCAGCGCGGTGGTCCGTCGCGGCTCGTCGTGGTGGCCGGCCCGCTCACCGGGACGACCATTCCGCTCACCTCGTCCGGTGTGCTGATCGGCCGCGCACCGAGCTGCACCCTCGTGCTGGACGACGACTACTCGTCGTCGCGCCACGCGCGGATCTTCCCCCAGGGCGGCCAGTGGTTCGTGGAGGACCTCGGTTCCACGAACGGCACCTACATCGGAGAGGAGCGGGTGCAGGGCATCATCCCGCTCGCTCCAGGTGTGGGCGTGCAGATCGGACAGTCCGTCGTCGAGCTCCAGGGATGACCACCACGTGACCGTGACCTTGCGGTATGCCGCGCGCTCCGACGTCGGCCTCGTCCGCTCCAACAACCAGGATTCCGCCTATGCGGGGCCCAACCTCCTCGTCGTGGCCGACGGGATGGGCGGACACGCAGGCGGCGACGTCGCGTCCGCGCTGACCATCGCGGCCCTGGTGGGCCTCGACCGGCCCGACCACAGCTCCGACCAGTCGATGTCCGAGCTGGAACGCTCGATCGACCGCGCCCGGCAGGACCTCGTCGATGCGACGACGGCCGACCCGGACCTGGCGGGCATGGGCACCACCGTCACCGCGCTGCTGAAGTCCGGCAACACGCTTGCCATGGCCCACCTGGGCGACTCGCGCGCGTACCTGCTGCGGGACCGCACCCTGGCGCAGGTCACGGTGGACCACACCTTCGTGCAGCACCTGGTCGACACCGGCCGCATCACCCCCGACGAGGCCGAGACCCACCCGCAGCGCAACGTCGTCATGCGGGTGCTCGGCGACTTCGACCTGGACCTCACGCCCGACCTGTCGATCCGTGAGGCGGTACCCGGCGACCGCTGGATGCTCTGCTCCGACGGCCTGTCCGGATTCGTCCCCGACGAGGAGATCGCCGAGGTCCTCATCTCGGTCCCCGCCCCGCAGGACGCCGTCGAGCGCCTTGTCTCGATGTCCATGCGTGCGGGCAGCACCGACAACATCACCGTCGTCGTGGCAGACGTCCTGGACGAGAGCGCGGCGGCCACCACGGCCGCCACCGTCACCCCCGAGATCGTCGGCTCGGCAGCCCTCGCTGGCGTGACCGCGGCGGGCGGCGGCGCGCCGTCCGCCACCGCTCTGCCCGGCGCCGACATCGACGGCGACACCGTGACCGGCTTCAGCCGGGCCGCGACCGCGCCGGGCGGACAGCAGGCGACGTCGCCCGTGGCGGTGGGCGTCCTGCCCGACCCCGCAGCACAGGACGACCTTGCCGACACGCTCGAGCAGGCAATGATCGCCGGCTCGACCGACGAGGAGCAGTACCAGCCCGACATCCAGCCCGACGACGGCCTGGACGACGAGGCCGACAAGGCGACGACCGCGCCGAAGAAGCGCGCCTGGCTGACCGTGCTCGGCGCCCTCCTGCTCGTCGTGGGCCTGGGCCTGGCGGGCTGGGGCGGCTACCGCTGGACCCAGACCCAGTACTACGTGGGCGAGGCCGACGGCCAGGTGGCCGTGTTCCGCGGCATCCCGGCGACGGTTGGCCCCCTGACGTTCTCGACACCGGTCGAGCTCACGGGCACCCAGGTCGACGAGCTGCCCGTGTTCGTCGCCGACCGTCTGCACGAGACCATCCGGGCCACGTCGCTCGAGGACGCCCGCGGGCGCGCCGAGCGCCTCATCTCGGACGCCGCCGGGGAGACCGAGCCGTCGTCCTCGCCCTCCCCTTCGTCCTCGCCGTCACCCAGCACGAGCGACGAGCCGAGCGGGGACTCGTCGCCCAAGTCCACGCCCACCGCGTCGAACGAGTCCGCTGAAGGGGCAAACGGATGAGCGCCCTCCGGCCCGAGGAGAACGCCCCGGCGCGTATCGCGGAGGCCGTGCTGCTCGTCGTCGCGCTCGCGCTCGGCATGGGTGGCATGTGGATGGTGGGCTACTCCCTCGAGGACGGCCTGCCCGAGGGGTTCTGGACCTACTCGATAGTGCTGGCCGCGCTGGCGTTCACCACGCACATCGTGCTGCGGCTCCGCGCGCCCTACGCCGACCAGGTGATCCTGCCGGCCGTGGTGCTGCTGAACAGCGTGAGCATGGCGATGGTCCTGCGCCTGGACCTCTCGCCGCTGGACATGATGGTCGGCGCCAACGCGCCCCGCCACATCATGTGGTCGGCGATCGGCATCCTCCTCGCGTGCGCCATCATCTTCGTCATCCGCGACCACCGCAGCCTGCGCCGCCTCACCTACACGGCGATGATCGTGGGCATCGTCCTGGTGGTCCTCCCCCTGGTCCCCGGGCTCGGCAGGGAGATCAACGGCGCCCAGATCTGGATCTTCATCGGCCCGTTCTCGCTGCAGCCCGCCGAGTTCGCCAAGATCGCGTTCGCGGTGTTCTTCGCCGGCTATCTGGTCGCGAACAGGGACACCCTGGCGCTGGCCGGCAAGAAGTTCCTGGGCCTGCAGCTTCCCCGCCTGCGCGACCTGGGCCCGATCCTGATCGTCTGGGCCGTGTCCCTGGCCGTTCTCATCGGCGAGAAGGACCTCGGTACCTCGCTGCTGTTCTTCGGCCTGTTCGTCGGCATGCTGTACCTCGCCACCGACCGGGTGGGCTGGATAGTCATCGGCCTCACCATGTTCGCCGCGGGCGCCGTGGTCGCCTGGTCGATCTTCAGCCACGTGCAGGCCCGTGTGGACGTCTGGCTCGACCCGCTCAACCCCGACCTCTACGACCGCGAGTTCGGCAGCTCGTACCAGATCGTCCAGGGCCTGTTCGGCATGGCCCACGGCGGCATGTTCGGCGCGGGCTGGGGTGAGGGGTACTCGGACCGCGTGCCGTTCGCCTACTCCGACTTCATCTACGCCGCGCTCGGCGAAGAGCTCGGTCTGACGGGCCTGCTCGCGATCCTGCTGATCTACCTGGTGATCGTGCAGCGCGGCCTGCGGCACGCGGTCGGCGTCCGCGACGGCTTCGGCAAGCTGCTCGCGGGCGGCCTCGCGTTCGTCATGGCACTGCAGCTCTTCGTCGTGGTCGGCGGCATCACCCGCATCATCCCGCTCACCGGCCTGACCCTGCCCTTCATCGCGCAGGGCGGGTCGTCACTGCTCGCGAACTGGATAGTCATCGCACTCTTGCTACGCATCTCCGACGCTGCCCGGCGTCCGTCGGCGTTGCCCACCCGTGGCGCCCTGGCCGACCCGGCTCCCGCTATGGGCGGCGGCGACGCCATCGAAGTAGGGGGCGCAGGCCCCGTGCAGGCGGGGACCGAGGCCGGGGCAGGCCGGGGCACGACGCCCGACGAGGCCACCCAGATCGTTCGGGGGGTGGACCGGTGAACGCAACCCTGCGCCGCCTGTCGACCATCGTGATGGCCATGTTCCTCAGCCTCATGGTGGCGACCACCTGGATCCAGTTCGTCAGCGCGGGCGACCTGAACGAGGACCCCCGCAACTTCCGCAACATCTACAGCGAGCTGGGCCGCGACCGCGGGCCGATCGTGGTGGGTGGCGAGCCGATCGTCACCTCCGAGCCGGTCGACGACAACTTCAAGTACCAGCGCACCTATTCGGGCGGTGACGCCGGCGCTGCCGCCGTGTACGCGCCGCTGACCGGCTTCTTCGCCGTGACGGGCACCTACACAGGGCTCGAGCGCTACGCGAACGGGTACCTCGGCGGCGAGGACGACTCGCTGTGGCTCGACCGGCTGCAGAACCTCATCACGGGTGAGGAGGCGCAGGGCTCCTCGGTCGAGCTCACCATCGACCCCAAGGTGCAGAAGGCCGCCTGGGACGCCCTCGGGGACTACACCGGAGCGGCCGTTGCCCTGGACCCGAAGACGGGCGCCATCCTCGCGATGGTCTCCAAGCCGTCCTTCGACCCGAACACCATCGCGGTGCACGACGCCGCCGAGGCGACCGCTGCGTACAACCAGCTCCTGAACGAGAATCCCCAGGTCAACACTGTCGACGGCTCGGAGCGGTTCAGCGCCTACGGCCCGACGGTGAACCGCGCCATCAACGCGCTCTACCCGCCTGGGTCGACGTTCAAGCTGCTCACGTCCGCCGCTGCCATCGAGTACGAGGGCATGTCCCCCGACACCTCGATCCCTGCACCGGACATCTACCAGCTTCCCGGCACGTCCGACGCGAACGGCCAGGTGCAGAACTTCGGTGGTGAGACCTGCTCGGGCACGGGCGAGATGACGCTCAAGGACGCCCTGAAGATCTCCTGCAACACCGCGTTCACCGGCCTGGCCGACGAGGTCGGCAAGGACGGCATGCAGCAGATGTTCCAGGACTTCGGTTTCACCGACTCGATCGACATCCCGATGTCCACCTCGATCGGCGAGTACCCGGGCCTGTCCGAGAACGCCAAGGACGACGCGGACGCCCGCATCGCACTGTCGGGCATGGGCCAGGGTGACCTCCGCCTGACGCCGCTCCAGGTGGCCATGATCTCGGCCGCCGTCGCGAACGACGGCGACCTCATGGAGCCGTACCTCATCGAGAGCGTGCGGGACAGCGACCTCGAGCTGGTCAGCCAGACCAAGCCCAACCGCTACAAGAGCCCGTTCTCGTCGTCCACGGCCGAAGCGCTCACCGAGATGATGGTCAGCGTCGTGAACGACGACGGCGGCACCGGCGCGGGCGCGCAGATTCCCGGCGTCCAGGTGGCCGGCAAGACCGGTACCGCCGAGGACGACCCGCGGTCACCCACGCTGTGGTTCACCTCCTTCGCCCCTGCCGACGACCCGCAGGTCGCCGTGGCGGTGGTGCTCGAGAACGAGGGCCAGTCCACCAACGAGTCCACGGGTGGCGCCCTGGCCAGCCCCATCGCCGCGAAGATCATGCAGGCGGCGATCGCACAATGAGGCCGGTCGAGGGTCTGACGCTCGGCGAGCGCTACACGCTGGTGCGGCGCATCGCCATGGGCGGCATGGGCGAGGTCTGGGTCGCGCGCGACGTGAAGCTCGCGCGCGAGATCGCCGTGAAGGTGCTTCGCGAGGAGTACACGGGCAACGAGGACTTTCTTCGTCGCCTGCGCACGGAAGCCCGGAACTCGTCGACCCTCGTCCACCCCAACATCGCGCAGATGTTCGACTACGGCGAGGAGAACGGCGCCGGCTACCTCGTCATGGAGCTGGTCCTGGGCGAGCCGCTCGCCGACCTGCTCGAGCGTGAGCCGGTGCTCCAGCCGGCCCGGCTGCTGCCGATCCTGGCGCAGACGGCGCGTGGCCTGCACGCGGCGCACCTTGCCGGCGTGGTGCACCGTGACGTGAAGCCGGGCAACATCCTGCTGGAGCACTCCGGCACGGTGAAGATCACGGACTTCGGCGTCTCGGTGGCGCAGAACCAGGTCCCCATGACCGCCACTGGCATGGTCATGGGCACCGCGCAGTACCTCTCCCCCGAGCAGGCGGTGGGCCAGTCGGCCACGGGTGCGTCGGACATCTACGCGCTCGGCGTGGTCGCCTACGAGGCGACGGCGGGCCGTCGCCCGTTCACCGGCAGGACGCCGGTCGACATCGCGATCGCGCACGTCAACGCACCTGTGCCGCTGCTGCCGACCTCGGTGCACCCGGGTCTCGCGGAGACCATCACGAAGATGCTGGAGAAGGACCCGGCTCAGCGCATCACCTCGGCGGACCAGCTCGCGCGGCACCTCGACCTGCTCGCCGCGGAGATCGCGGAAGACCCGTTCGGCAGCTCGCGCTACGCGCGCCGCCCGCGCCGCGACGGGCAGCAGCCCTCCTCCTCGCCGCGGGCGAGCAGCAGCCGGAGCAGCACGTCGCAGCCCGGCCCGTCGCACGCGCGACGGCAGGCTCCGTTCGGCCAGAGCAGCGGCGGTCGGCACACCACTGTGGCCAACGCGCAGTCCGCCCCACCGCACCCCGGTTCCGATCCCGGCACGCCGGCCGGTGGTTACGGTTCGGGCACCCCGGCGGGTGGTTACGGCTCCGGGCCCCACGCTTCGGGGTCCTACGGCTCCGACTCGGCGGGGTACGGCACGACGTCGGGTGCCTATGGAACGGACGCCTATGGGCGTCCGTACTCGCCTGGGCCGGGCACCCCGGCCGGGGGTCCCGGCTCTGGTGCGTACGGCACGGACTCCGCCGGCTACGGTTCGGACTCCGCCGGGTACGGTTCGGACTCCGCCGGGTACGGCACGACGTCGGGCGCCTACGGCACGGACGCCTACGGCCGGCCGGCCGCTCCCGGGTACATGCCGCCACCGGCCGGGGGCGCGGCCGGGAACGGGGCGGCGCGGGCCTATCCCTCTCGCCGTGACCTGCACTCGACACGCCAGGACGGGCGGAAGGTCCCCCAGCAGGGTCGATCGGGAGGGCACCCTGGGAAGGGACGCCGGAGTCTGTCGTCCGACATCCGAGGTTGGGTGAACGGGATCGAGGATCGTGTTGGGGTCCGCGTGTCCTGGCCGCTCGTCGCGCTGGTCGCGTTGCTGCTCGTGGTCCTCATCATCATGTTGGTCACCGGGGGCGGCGACGACAACGCCCTGCAGGGCCCGTGGGGTTCCTCCGAAATCTACGCCGAAACGCTGAATCCCCCAGCAGGGGCTGCACTCGCCGCTTCTGGGATGATGCTCCTCAACGAGTCGTATGCCCTGAGGCACACGGCCACGACATCAAAGGACCTATGAGTGGTGGAGAACACGCCCCGCGTACTCGCCGGCCGTTATGAGGTCGGTGAGCTAATCGGCCGTGGCGGCATGGCAGAGGTACACATCGGCCATGACACACGTCTCGGTCGTACGGTCGCGATCAAGGTGCTGCGTTCCGACCTCGCTCGCGACCCGTCCTTCCTCACGCGCTTCCGGCGTGAGGCACAGTCCGCTGCCGCACTGAACCACCCGGCGGTCGTCGCCGTGTACGACACCGGCGAGGACATCCACCAGAACGCCGCCGGCGAGGACGTGCACGTGCCGTTCATCGTCATGGAGTACGTCGAGGGACACACCGTCCGCGACATCCTGACCGACGGCGCGGCGGTGCCGATCGAGGAGGCCGTCGAGATCACTGTCGGCGTGCTGAGCGCGCTGGAGTACTCGCACCACGCGGGCATCGTGCACCGCGACATCAAGCCCGCGAACGTGATGATCACGCCCACGGGCGCGGTCAAGGTGATGGACTTCGGCATCGCCCGCGCCATGGCCGACTCCGCCGCGACGATGACACAGACCCACGCCGTGATCGGCACCGCGCAGTACCTCTCGCCGGAGCAGGCTCGCGGCGAGCAGGTGGACACCCGGTCCGACCTGTACTCCACCGGCTGCATGCTGTTCGAGCTGCTCACGGGACGCCCGCCGTTCCAGGGCGACTCGCCGGTCGCCGTCGCCTACCAGCACGTGGGCCAGGAGCCGCAGCGCCCGTCGGAGGTCGCCACCGACGTCCCCGAGGTGCTCGACCGCATCACCCTCAAGGCGCTGACCAAGGACCGCGACCACCGGTACAGCACCGCTGCGGAGTTCCGCAGCGACCTGAACGCCGCGATGCGCGGCGGGCAGATCAGCGCTCCGATGGTCGGCGCCATGATGGGCGCCACGCAGGTCGCCGGCCCGCCCGCGTACGGCGCCACGCAGGTCATGACGCCCGCGCAGGGCAACTGGGGACCGGCGACGGCGCAGCAGAGCCCGGTCACGCCCGGCGGCGGGTACCCCGGCCAGCCCACCCGCGGCCAGCGTGAGCCCGAGAAGAAGAGCAGGGCCCTCATGTGGTGGCTGCTCGGCATCGCCCTGGCGGCCGTCGCGGCCATCGTCATCGCCATGCTGATGAACAACGGCACCGAGGAGCCGACGACGACCCTCGTGCCCGCGATCTCGGACGGCCTGACCGCCGACGAGGCCAAGGCGCAGATCGAGGCCGCCGGGCTGACGTTCCAGCGGGCCATCGACAAGGAGTCCGACCTCGACGAGGGCCTGACCACCGGCACTACCGACCCGGTCGCGGGCACGGAGGTCTCCGATGGCTCGACGGTCACCGTCTACGTCGCCGGCGCCCCTGGGCAGTTCAACATGCCCGACCTCAGCGGCCAGACCGAGGATGCGGCCAAGGCCGCGCTCGACGAGGCCGGTCTCCAGTACAGCAGCACAGAGACCGAGAACAGCCCGGACGTCGACGCGGGCATGGTGACCAAGACCGAGCCCAGCGCCGGCCAGACCGTGCAGGAGGGCCAGGAGGTCGTCCTGTACGTGTCGAGCGGCAAGGTCACGATCCCCAACCTGGTGGGCCAGTCTCGCGACGCGGCCGAGCAGCAGCTGCAGGCCCTCGGCCTCAACATCCAATGGGACGAGGAGGAGAGCGACCAGGTCCCGGAGGGTTCGGTGGCGCGCACCGACCCGGGGGAGGGCGACGTCGACCAGGGCTCCTACGTCACCGTCTACATCGCGACGGCTCCGGCTCCCCAGGAGACGACAGTCCCCGCGGACCTCTACGGCAAGACGCTCGATGAGGCCTACGTCGCGTGCACTGGCGTGCAGATCACCTGCCAGCAGGCGTCGGAGGAGTACTCGGACACCTTCCCCGAGGGAACGGTGATCAGCTCGAACCCGGCTCCCGGTGCGACCGTCGAGATCGGCGCCACGATCAACCTGGTGATCTCGCTCGGCCCTGAAAATGGTGGCGGGGAAGGCGACGGCGAGGACATCATCCCGTGAGCCACGCTCCGACCGGGCGTCCCGGTCGGAGCAGCGCGGACATGGCGCCGTTGGTCACGAGGTGACCAGCGGCGCCATTCCCTTTGCCCGCTCGACGGCGCCCTCGAGCCCACAGGTCTCGAGCCAGTTCGCCAGCAGCCGGTGCCCGCCCTCGGTGAGCACGGACTCGGGGTGGAACTGGACGCCGTGCAGCGGCAGCTCGCGGTGCTGCAGCCCCATGACGATGCCCGACGCCGTCGAGCACGTCACCTCGAGCTCAGCGGGCACGCTGTCCGGAGTCACGGCCAGCGAGTGGTAGCGCGTCGCGGTGAACGGCGTCGGCAGGCCGGCGAGAACACTGGGCTGGTGCAGGTCGCTCGTGCTCGCGAGCACTTCGCTCGTCTTGCCGTGCATGAGCTCGGGTGCGTGCGTCACCTTGCCGCCGTACACCTCGGCGAGCGCCTGGTGTCCCAGGCAGACGCCGAGCATCGGGGTGCGCGACCGGGCGCAGGCGCGGATCACGTCCTCCGAGGCACCGGCCTCGGCGGGTGTCCCGGGTCCGGGCGACACGAGGACGCCGTCGTAGGGCACGGGGGAGCCGTCGCCGTCGTCGTACCAGTAGCGGCCGTCTGCGTCGGGGGTGGGCACGGCGTCGTTCCGGACCACCACGGTCCGGGCGCCGATCTGGTCGAGGTAGCCGACGATCGTGTAGACGAACGAGTCGTAGTTGTCGACGACGAGGATGCGCGTCATGCAGGAATGCTACGCGCCGACGGTCGTGTCGTTGAACGGCATGTACTCGCTGAGCCACGGGAAGAACTCGGTGAAGCACACGGCGACCACGCCGAACACGAGCACGAGGCAGACCAGGAACTTGAACCAGCCGGGGCCCGGGATGGCCCGCCACAGCAGCGCGTACATCAGCTCACCAGCTCCTTCGGCTTGCCCTCGCCCACCGGTGACCAGTATTCGAGCTCGCCGTGCACGATGTACCGCTCGGTCGCGGAGAACATCGGGTGGCAGGAGGTCAGCGTGATGAACCGCTTGGTCAGCTCGGGCATCGGCTGGTCGGCGGTCACGCCGGGGACCGGGGCGATGACCTCGACGTTCTGCGGGTAGACGATCTTCGACTCCGTCACCTTGTACACGTACCAGGTGTCCTCGGTGCGGACCACCAGAGGGTCGCCGTTCTTGAGCTCCGCGATCTGGTTGAAGGGTTTGCCGTACGTGGTGCGGTGCGCGGCGACGGCGAAGTTGCCCAGGTCGCCCGGCATGGCGGTGCCCACGTAGTGCCCGATGCCGATGGTGTCGAGCACCGTCGCCTTGTCCGTGCCTTCCGCGACGGGCTTGACGTAGTCGTCCCCGAATCGCGGGATGAACATCTGCGCGAAGAGGGTCCCCGCCTCGGGCGGCTCCTCCATAACGGGCGGCGGCCCGTGGTGCTCGGTGGCGGTTGCGGGACCCGACTTGGCGCCGTCCCAGTCCATCTCGGCGATGATCTCGTTCTGCGCACGCGCGCCTTCGACGTCGGTCCACCAGAGCTGCCACACCACGAACAGCCCGAGCACAACTCCGGCCGTCACGAGGAGCTCGCCCATCACGCCGATCAGCCAGGCGACGGGCCGCATGGGGGACCCCGACCCCCGTGGGCGCCGCGCGTTGCGCGGTCCCATCCCGGACGGACCGCGCTGGTACGCGATGGGGAACACCTCCTGGGGCAGGGGCACGTTGTGGCCCGTCTGCGCGTGGGTCATCCAAAGACCTCCGTACCGTCGGGAACCGTCGCGTACTGCAGACCGCCGCCGTCGTAGGCAGGGAGGTCCAGGTGGTCGCTGCTCTGCACGTCCCAGCCCAGGTGCACCCAGTCCACGTACTCGAGGTATGTCTGCACACCCTCGGAGCTCATCAGCGACGCCTCCATCTTCGCCGGGTCGCCCACCGCCGTCACCTTGTAGGGCGGGGAGAAGACCTTGCCGTGCAGCAGCAGGATGTTCCCCGAGCAACGGAACGCCGACGTCGACGTCACGCGCTCGCCCTGCAGCGTCATCGCCTCCGCGCCTCCGCCCCACAGCGCGTTGATGACGTGCTGCAGGTCCTGCTGGTGCACCACGAGGTCGTCGGGCTGCGGCTCCACACCGCCCGGGCCCGCACCGACCGACGTCGACGGCGCGTCGTCGAGCGTCACAGTCAGGCCGGCGCCCTCCACCGGCTCGGTTCCCGACACCACGCCCTCACGGTCCACCAGGTCGGGGTCCAGCGTGGGCACCGTGGTGCCGGCGCGCGCGGTCAGCGCTTCGATCTCGCGGTCCAGTTCGCCGGTGCGCTCGGTGAGCTCGGTGACACGTCCCGTCTCGGCGTCCACCAGCTGCGCGAGGTCCTGTGGGTCGCGGTTGCCGGCGCCGCCGCCGTCGGACAGCCGGGCGCTGGCGCTGAACATGAGGCCGGCCAGCACGGCGACGGCACCCACGCTGAGCCACGGCCGCCATCCCACGTTCATCCGGGCACGAAAAAAGCCTGCCACACCGCCCTTGGACGACGGCGCGGGGGTCGGCTCGGCTCCGGTCACACGCGTCCCTCCTGCAACATTCGACAAACCCGCGGACGCGTCTGGTCACGACTCGGGTCTGTTGAGCACTACGCTAGTCCACGAGCAAGCAGACGTCGGCTCGGCACACCCGTCGGGCGGACCCCCCAGGACAGGAGCCCGCCTCGTGCCCGAGTCGAAGTCCCGCAACAAGAAGAAGACCACGTCCAAGGCTGAGAAGGCCGAGGCCAAGATCGCGCTGCCTGGTGAGGCGGTCAACCCGCGCTGGCTGGCCCCCGTCATGGTCGGCCTCATGGTCCTGGGCCTCGCCTGGATCGTGACGTTCTACCTCACGAGCGCTGACCTCGGTCTGCCGATCCCGCAGATCGGCCAGTGGAACCTCGCGGTCGGCTTCGGCCTGATCATCGTCGGTTTCGGCCTCACGACCCGCTGGAAGTAGCGGTTCCGCGGCCGCGTCGAGGCGGCCGCGGGGCCGTGTACCCATTTATCCACAGCTGTGGGTAAAGCTGGGGAAAAGAGAGTGGTACCACACCGCCAGCTGGTTCGTCCGGTCCGGATCCGTATGTCTGGCCGGGCTCCGGCGGGGCGCGGGCCGCTCGCTCACAGGACGCCCACCGAGCTGTAGCGCCACACCGCCAGGCCCACGAGAACCACGACGCCGACGACCGGAACCACCCAGGCGACGACGGCCCGGCGGTCCTTCGGCGCGTACGCGTATGCCGTCGCCACCAGGGCACCCGTGACGAGCCCGCCCAGGTGCGCCTGCCAGGAGATGTTCGGCACGAAGAACCCGATGGCGCCGTTCACCGCGAGCAGGACGAGCACCTGTCCCATGCTGCGGCCGAGGCGCCGCATCACCGGAAGCATCGCCCCGAACAGGCCGAACACCATGCCCGACGCGCCGACCACGGGCGTCGTCCATGCGGCGGACGTGAGCGGGTCGCCCGCCAGGAGCAGCACCCCGACCGATCCGCCCACGGCGGAGAGCAGGCACAGGATCGCGAAGCGCATCCGCCCGAGCAGGGGCTCGAGGAACTGGCCCGTTATCCACAGGGCATACATGTTGAACAGGATGTGCAGCGGCGACGTGGAGTGCAGGAACGACGCCGTGAGGAAGCGCCACGGTTCGACCGCGCCGCCCCAGGGCCAGAACCACAGCATCTCCGTCCACCTGCCCGCCGTCACCAGCTGCAGCAGCCAGCTCGCGACACAGAGACCGATGATCGTGAGCGTGACGACCGGCCGGCCGTCGGCGGTCGCGGTACTGGCCGCGCCGCCGAACACCGTCCGTACGCGGGGGGCAGCCCGCTTCGACTCGCGGACACAGTCCACGCACTGCACGCCGACGGCGGCCGGCCGCTGACACTCCGGGCAGGCGGGTCGACCACAACGCTGACAGCGCACGTAGGACACCCGGTCCGGGTGTCGTGGGCAGACAGGAGCCGCGGCCTCGGTCGGCTCATCGGCGGCCGGGTCGTTCATCGCGATACGTCCTCAGTCCCCTCGGTCCTCGGTGCTCAGGGTCGTGCGTGATCCAGCCCGGGCGACACGGCCGCCGCCGTTCCTCAGGGCTCGATGGTGACGGACTCGATGGTGATGTCGTCGACCGGGCGGTCGCCAGGACGTGTGCGCGTCTTGCCGACCCGGTCGACGACCTCACGCGACGCGTCGTCCGCCACCTTGCCGAAGATCGTGTGCTTGCCGTTCAGCCACGGGGTCTCGGCGGTGGTGAGGAAGAACTGCGACCCGTTGGTGCCCTCGATCTCGCCGGTGACCGGGTTCCGGCGCTTGCCGGCGTTGGCCATCGCGAGGATGTACTTCTCGTTGAACTGGAGCTCCGGGTGGATCTCGTCGTTGAACGTGTACCCCGGGCCGCCGGTTCCCGTCCCGAGCGGGCAGCCGCCCTGGATCATGAATTCGTCGATGACGCGGTGGAAGATCAGGCCGTCGTAGAACGGGTCCTTGCGCTCCTCACCCGTCCGCGGGTCCGTCCAGGCCTTCTCACCGGTCGCGAGGCCGACGAAGTTCTCGACAGTCTTGGGCGCGTGGTTCGGGAAGAGCTCGATGCGGATGTCACCGGAGGTGGTGTGCAGGATTGCGAACATGTATCAATCCTCCCACGGAGCGGCCCGCTGGTGCTGCACCGTCGCCGCTCGCCCTCGCCAGCAAGGGCAGGCGATGGCAGAGTGGCACCTTGAGGACTATTTGAACAGTTCGGGGGGAGTTTCATGACCCGCAAGAAAGTGACCGACTACGTGGACACGAGCAAGATCGACACCGAGAAGGTCAAGGAGAAGGCCGCGGAGGCCACAGCTCTGCTTTCCGACGTCAGCTCCAAAGCCGCGACACAGGCGGGGTCCATCGCGGCCCAGGCCAAGGACCGGGCCTCGAACGCCAAGGAATGGGCCCAGCCCCGCGTCAACGACTTCATCGCCTGGCTGACGCCGCGCGCCGAGAAGGCCTGGCAGGACAGCCTCCAGGCCGCTGCCCCGCAGGTCGAGAAGGCGGCGGGGAAGGCAGCGCCGCTCATCGACTCCGCACACGACAAGCTCGTGGACGACCTGCTGCCGAAGATGGTCTCCGCCTTCAACGCGGCGGCGGCCAACGCCGCGGCGGCACAGGGCAAGGCATCGCTCGCCGAGACCGTCACCGAGGCGGCGGACAAGGCCGGCACGAAGGGCTCAAAGAAGGGCTGGCTCGTCGCGCTGGTCGCTGGTGGCGCCGCCGTCGCGGGTTATGTGTTCTGGAAGCGCGCGCAGCCCCAGACCGACCCGTGGGCCGAGCCCTGGGAGCAGGGCTCGGGTGCCGACTACTCCGACGGCGCTGCGAGGCACTCGTCCGGCGTCGGCTCGGCGGCGGGTTCCGCCGTCGCCAAGGGCAAGGAGGCGGGGGCCAAGGCCGCGCAGACGGCCAAGGACCTCGGCGTCCGGGCCTACTCGGCCGCGAGCCCCGCGTTCGAGGCGGCCAAGGAGAAGGCCGGGCCGGTGCTCGAGAAGGCGGCACCGGTGTTCGACGCCGCCAAGGAGAAGGCTGCTCCGGTCATCGACGCGGCGAAGTCGACCGCGCAGAAGGCAAGCACCGCGGTGTCCGACGCTGCGCAGAAGGCCGGTCGTAGCGGCGCCGACAGCTCCGCCGGCACGACGCCGAAGCCAGCGGACCCCAAGGCCACCGAACCGGCTCCGGCCGCGAAGGACGAGCCGATCGTGGACCAGGTTCCGCCGGGGGAGACCAAGCAGGGGGACTGACCCCGGCCTCCACCGAGCACAACAGGAGGGCCCGCCCGTCATGGCCGGGCCCTCCTGTTGTGCACCCTGCGACCAGCGGACCGGCGTCAGCCGCCGATCGGTGTGGCCGCGCCGGCGAACGGGTCCAGCTGGATGAACGCCTCGGTCGGGTCGCCGTCGTGCACCAGTGACTCCTGCGCCACGACGTCGTCGAACGCGAAGGCGTACGCCTTGCCGTCCGCCATCTGCTGGTGGATGTACTTGGCGTAGTAGTTCGTCACCGGGTCCTGGTAGAAGCCGGCGGGGTCCTGGGTGGGCTGCGTGGTGCTGTCGAGCAGCGAGGACCGGTTGAAGCCGGCGCACAGCGTGCGGGCGATGGCGCCGATGTCGTTGTTCGGCGCCGCCAGGTCGCCGGCGCATCCGAAGATCGACTCGCCGGAGGGCTTCGGGAACGTGGTGACGACGGCGCCGGAGGTGTCGGTGAACGTCATCGTGTCGCCCGAGACGGTGCCGAGGAACTTCTTGTCCGGCTGGTCGCCGTACGGCACGACGGTAAGGGTCTCGCTGGAGTACTTGCTCCAGACCCGGTCGACATAGTCGGACAGGATGTTCGCGTCGATCTGACCCGTGCCGACGCCGTGGCCGGGGGAGAGGACACGCAGCACGGAGCCGTCGGGGCCGGCCTGCGCGAGACCGTCCCAGCCGTCCTGCTGCGACAGCGCCGATACGACGTTGCCCCAGCCGTCGGGCTTGAGCATCCCGGTGCGCTTCAGCTCGCCGCTCGAGGAGCGCAGACCCGTCTGGTAGGGCGCGGAGAAGAAGTCGACCTGGGTGCTGTTGATCCACAGGCCGGAGTCGTTGAGCGTGTACTCCGTCCAGTTGAACAGGATGTTCCGGTTGGGGTCGCTCGGATTCTGCACGGCGGGCTGCACGAGCCGGCCGTCGTTCACGATCTTGAGGTCGAGCTTGCTGCCGTACGAGAAGTACACGCGGCCCGACAGCTTGGGCAGCTGGATCGTGACGTCCTGCCCGTTCGCGGGTCCCGCGATCGACGCGTCGGGTGCCGGCTCCGGGACGCTCCCGGCGTCGGGCCAGGCGTGGAACGTTCCTTGGGCGTCGGAGTAGCCGAGCTGACCACCCGTCTCACCCAGGACGTAGATGAACACCTGGTCGCCGCGGCCGGAGTCGTTGGTGATGGTGAGCGGGATCGTGTCTGGTACCGCGGTGGCCGACGGCGTGGCAACCACCGCGGCCGACAGGGTGGCGGTCAGTGCGGCGACAGTGCCGATGATTTTCCTGGTCAGGGACACGCTGTCCTCCTCGGATGACGAGGGACCGAAACAGTTGGGTGGTGCGCGCCCCTCCCGCTCGACGATATGGAAGGGGTCCTGACTTGTCAGCAGTCGGAGCCGGATTGGGGGTGAAAAATCGGGTGTCGAGGCCAAACGTACGGGGATGCCACAAGGCGCGCCTACGTGTTATCTCTGATGCGGTGCGTCCAACCACGGGAACGACAAAAGCCCGGACGAATCCGGGCTTCGGTCAGGTGGTGGAGCCAGCGGGACTCGAACCCGCAACCCCCTGCTTGCAAAGCAGGTGCGCTACCAATTGCGCCATGGCCCCGCTGAGGGCCGCTCAGTCGATCGAGTCGGTCACCTCGGACCAGAGATCACGCCCCGCTGCGTCCTCACTCAGCTTGCGCCAGAGAACGTAGCCGGCGCCCACCGCGAGCAGCACTACGAGCAGCTTCTTCACGAGTTCCTCCTGGGGAGCCTCTGCAGGTCCGGGAGTGGGGCTAGGAGGACTTGAACCTCCGACCTCTTCCTTATCAGGGAAGCGCTCTAACCGTCTGAGCTATAGCCCCGGGCGAGCGTTCCGCACGCTCACGCGACACTGGAGATTACCCCAGGTAGGGACGATGTCCCAAACCGAAATCGCGGTCCGCGGTGTGACGTGCATCGAGTCGTGCGCGAGGGCGCACGGGAACGCTCTGGGTGACGCCGATAAGACGTCGGTCAGTCGTCGGTGAGCGTCATGTGGACGCCGCCGACGAGTGCCGCCGTGATGTTGTACAGGAACGCCATGATGGTCGCGATCGCCGTCAGCAGCACGATGTTGCAGATGCTGATCAGGGTCGCGAGGGAGATGACGCGGGGGAACTCCACGAACTGCGTGAGGTTCACGTTGCTCTGCGGCCCGACGGCGTCCTCCACGAAGCTCTGCACCGTGGTGAACACGCCGAAGCCGTCCAGCACGGACCAGAACACCGCGGTGGCGACCACCGTCATGATCGCTATCGCGACCGCCAGCAGGAACGCCAGCTTCATGACGGACCAGGGGTCCACCCGGGAGACCGCGAGGCGCACCCGGCGCGGGCCGGCCGGAGCCGGACGCGGCACCTCCGGCGTGGGGGTCGACGCCGGGTGTGCCGGCGCCTGCTGTCCCGACGCACCGGCAGCCGGCGCACCGACCGGGGTCGCTGTGCCGCGCACGCCCGCCGCCGTGTAGTGCATGTCCGGCCTCGGCTTCGCCTCGCTCGGGGCCGACGCCGTCTGGCTCTCGTCGTCGGGCATGATTGACGACACCTTCTTCGCCGCGCTGCGGGCCGCGTCGAGGGCAGCCTGGGCCGCCTTCATCGCGCCGGCCTTCACGCCGTCCGCCGCACCCGTGGGGGCGGCAACCGGAACGCTCGCCGGTGCCCCGGGCGCCGGAACCCGGTTCCACGACTTCGTGCTCGCGTCAGGCCCTGGTACGGGGGTGTCCTGCGGCGCGGGGGCGTCGGTCTTCGCCGACGCCCGCCCGATCGCCGAGACGAGACCCGGAGGGGCCTTGGGCTCGCCGTTCGCCGACGGCGCGGGCTGCGGCGGCTTCGGCTCCTTGCCCGGGCGGCCCGCCTCGTATGCAGACCGCCAGACCCCGCCCGTCGTGGGAACGGCCAGACCCGGCTCGCCAGGTGCGGGCGGTGCCGGGGGCTTGGTCCCCGGCTTGGGCTCGCCCGCCTTCGGCGACGCGATCACGATCGGCTCGGGCAGCGCGTCACCGCCCTTGTCCCCGCCGGTCGTGGACGCCTCGCTGCTCGAGGTGGTGTCGGCGTCGGCCTTCTTGGCCGTCGACGACCCGTTCGACGCGGAGCCATTCCCGGAACCGGCCCCTGCCGGCTTGGTGCCCGGGGTCTCGGCCGGAGCCTTGTCCTCGGTCAGGGCCTTGCGATCCCGGGTGATCTCCAGGTCGTCCTCGAGAGCAGGCGTCGCGGTGCGCACGGGCCCGTTCTTGTCACTCGTCATCAGCTGTCCTCGCGTCCGGTGCTGTCCTGCTCAGGGGTGCTCGGAACTTCGTCGGGGGTCGGAATCTCTTCCACGGTAACCCGCTCAGCAGGATCGTCGTCGGAGTTCTCGTCCACGGCACCCGTCGCATCGCCCGCGTCCTCACGCTCCGCGTTGCGCGCGACGGCGATGATCCTGTCCCCCTTGTCCGGCTTTGCGAAGGTTACCCCCTGCGTGTTCCGGCCTGTGAGGTTGACCTCGGCAACCGCCGAGCGCACGATCTTGCCGCGCTCCATGATGACCAGGACCTCGTCGTCGGAGTGGGTGACGAGCGCCCCGACCAGGTCGCCGCGAGCCTCCACCAGGTTCGCGACCTTGATGCCGAGGCCGCCCCGGCCCTGGATCCGGTACTCCGAGATGCGGGTGCGCTTCGCGAAGCCGCCCTCGGTCACGACGAAGAGGTCTGCCCCGTCGATGACGACCGCTGCGGACAGCAGCTCGTCGTCCTCCCGGAACTTCATCCCGGTGACGCCGGAGGTGGCGCGGCCGAGCGGGCGGATGGACTCGTCGTCCGCGTGGAACCGGATCGACTGGCCCTTGCGCGACACGAGGATGAGGTCGTCGTCGGCGTTCACGAGGCGGGCCGAGACCAGCTCGTCCGCGTCGCCGTCGGCGTCCTCCCGCAGGTTGATCGCGATGAGGCCGCCCGTGCGCGGCGAGTTGTACTCGCTCAGGCGGGTCTTCTTCACGAGCCCGCGACGCGTGGCCAGCACCAGGTACTCGGCGGCCTCGTAGTCGGGGATGTCGAGCACCTGGGCGATCTTCTCGCCGGGCTGGAAGGCCAGCAGGTTCGCGACGTGCTGGCCCTTCGCGTCCCGGCCGCCCTCGGGCAGCTCGTAGCCCTTGGCCCGGTAGACCCGGCCGAGGTTGGTGAAGAACAGCATCCAGTGGTGGGTCGTCGTCGTGAAGAAGTGGTCCACGATGTCGTCCTCGCGCAGCTGCGTGCCGCGCACACCCTTGCCGCCGCGCTTCTGCGAGCGGTAGTTGTCCGTCCGCGTCCGCTTGGCGTAGCCGCCGCGCGTGATCGTGACGACGACGTCCTCCTCGGGGATGAGGTCCTCCATGGACATGTCGCCGTCGTAGGGGAGGATCGTCGTGCGACGCTCGTCGCCCCAGCGCTCCGTGACCTCGTCGAGCTCCTCGCCCACGATGGACCGCTGACGGTCCGGCTTGGCGAGGATGTCCAGGTAGTCGTCGATCTGGGTCTGGAGCTTGGCGTGATCGTCGAGGATCTTCTGCCGCTCCAGGGCCGCCAGACGGCGCAGCTGCAGCGCGAGGATCGCGTTCGCCTGCTGCTCGTCGATGGTCAGCAGGTCCATCAGGCCCGTCCGCGCCTCGTCGGCGTCGGGGGAGCGGCGGATCAGCGCGATGACCTCGTCGAGCGCGTCGAGGGCCTTGAGATAGCCCTCGTAGATGTGGATCTGGTCCTGCGCCTCCTTCAGGAGGTACTCGGTGCGCCGGCGCACGACCTCGATCTGGTGCGTGGTCCAGTGCCGCACGAACGCGTCGACGCTGAGCGTGCGGGGCACCTCGTCGACCAGCGCGAGCATGTTCGCGCTGAAGTTCTCCTGCAGCTGCGTGTGCTTGTAGAGGTTGTTCAGCACCACCTTCGCCACGGCATCGCGCTTCAGCACGATCACCAGGCGCTGGCCCGTACGTCCGGACGTCTCGTCGCGGATGTCCGCGATCCCCTGGATGCGGCCGTCGTTGACGAGGTCCGCGATCTTCGACGCCAGGTTGTCCGGGTTGACCATGTACGGCAGCTCGGTGACAACCAGGCAGATCCGGTTCTGGATCTCCTCGACGCTCACCACCGCCCGCATCGTGATGGAGCCGCGGCCCGTGCGGTAGGCGTCCTCGATGCCCTTGTGGCCCAGGATCTGAGCCCCCGACGGGAAGTCCGGGCCCTTGATGCGCTCCATGAGCGCCTCGAGCAGCTCCTCGCGCGTGGCCTCGGGATGGGCGAGGTGCCACCGCACGCCGTCGGCCACCTCGCGGAGGTTGTGCGGCGGGATGTTCGTGGCCATGCCGACGGCGATGCCGGCCGAGCCGTTGACCAGCAGGTTCGGGATGCGCGCCGGAAGGACCACCGGCTCCTGCGTGCGGCCGTCGTAGTTGGGCCGGAAGTCGACGGTGCCCTTCTCGATGTCGCGCACCATCTCCAGCGCGAGGGGCGCCATCTTGCACTCGGTGTACCGCGGCGCGGCCGCGGGGTCGTTGCCCGGCGAGCCGAAGTTGCCCTGGCCGGCGACCAGCGGGTAGCGCAGCACCCAGTCCTGGACCAGGCGCACCAGGGTGTCGTAGATCGCGGTGTCACCGTGCGGGTGGTACTTGCCCATGACGTCGCCCACCACGCGCGAGCACTTGGAGAACGCGCGGTCGGGCCGGTACCCGCCGTCGTACATCGCGTAGATGACGCGGCGGTGCACGGGCTTGAGGCCGTCGCGCACATCGGGCAGCGCGCGGCCCACGATCACGCTCATCGCGTAGTCGAGGTATGACCGCTGCATCTCCAGCTGCAGGTCTACCTGCTCGACGCGGCCATGATGCACCGCGACCCGCGCCTCGTCGATGGGAATGCCGTCGTCGGAGCTCTCCACGCCGGGGGTCTCGTCCGTCACCGTCTGTACTTCCTTTCCACGCCGACAGGCGTGTCACTTCGTCTCCTGGGCCACCATTTCCGTGCCCGACGCCGCCCGCCCGGGTGGGGCGATCGGGCCGGTGCTCGCGAGCTCTCTCCTCAGATATCGAGGAAACGCACGTCCTTGGCGTTGCGCTGGATGAAGGTGCGGCGGGACTCGACGTCCTCGCCCATGAGGACCGAGAAGATCTCGTCGGCCGCGGCCGCGTCGTCCATGGTCACCTGCAGCAGCGTCCGGTGGTCCGGGTCCATCGTGGTGTCCCAGAGCTCGGAGTAGTCCATCTCACCCAGGCCCTTGTAGCGCTGGATTCCGTTGTCCTTGGGGATTCGCTTGCCCTGCGCGGCGCCGGCCTCGAGGAACGCGTCGCGCTCCCGGTCCGAGTACACGTAGTCGTGCGGGGCGTTGCTCCACTTGATCCGGTAGAGCGGCGGCTGCGCGAGGTACACGTGACCGTGCTCGATCAGCGGACGCATGTACCGGAACAGCAGCGTGAGCAGCAGGGTGCAGATGTGCTGGCCGTCGACGTCGGCGTCGGCCATGAGCACGATCTTGTGGTACTTCAGCTTCGAGATGTCGAAGTCCTCGCCGATGCCCGTGCCGAACGACGTGATCAGCGCCTGGACCTCGGCGTTGGACAGCGCCTTGTCGAGGCGCGCCCGCTCGACGTTCAGGATCTTGCCGCGCAGCGGCAGGATCGCCTGGTTGTGCGGGTTGCGCCCGCGCACCGCCGAACCGCCGGCCGAGTCGCCCTCGACGATGTAGATCTCGCACTCGTCGGGGAACCGCGACTGGCAGTCCTTGAGCTTGCCCGGCATGCCGCCGCCGTTGAGGATGCCCTTGCGGCGGGTGGCCTCGCGTGCCTTGCGCGCCGCGATCCGGGCCTGCGAGGCCTGGATCGCCTTGCGGATCACGTCGCGCGCCTCGTTCGGGTGGGCGTCGAACCAGTCGACCAGCTGCTCGCGCACCACGCGCTGCACGAAGGTCTTGGCCTCCGTGTTGCCGAGCTTGGTCTTGGTCTGGCCCTCGAACTGCGGCTCGCCGAGCTTGACGGAGATGACGGCGGTGAGGCCCTCGCGGATGTCGTCACCCGTGAGGTTGTCGTCCTTCTCCTTGATGATCCCCTTGTCCCGCGCGTAGCTGTTGACCAGCGTGGTCATCGCCGCACGGAAGCCTTCCTCGTGCGTCCCGCCCTCGGTGGTGGAGATCGTGTTCGCGAACGTGTGCACCGACTCGCTGTAGGCGCTGGTCCACTGGAGCGCGACCTCGACCGCGATCTTGCGCTCCTTGTCCTCGCTCTCGAACGAGATGACGTCGGGGTGGATGAGCTCCACCCGCTTCGCGGAGTTGAGGTGGTGGACGTAGTCCATGAGGCCGTCGTCGTACTTGTACGTGACGGTGCGCCAGCTTCCCGGCTCCTGGCCCTGGTCCTGGACCAGACCCTCGGCGTCCAGCTGACCGTCGGCCCCGGCGACCTCCTCGACGCCGTCGGCCGCGATCTCGGGCTCTGCGCCCGTTACCTCGTCCGTAGCGGAGGAGTGACCCGCTCGCTCGTCGGTGAGCGTGATCTTCAGGCCCTTGTTCAGGAACGCGTACTGCTGGAACCGGGCGCGGATCGTCTCGAAGTCGTACTCGGTGGTCTCGAAGATCGTCCCGTCCGCCCAGAACGTCTGCGTGGTGCCGGTGTGCTCCTCGGGGCCGAGCGGCTCGAGCTTCTCGACGCCGGTGATCGGGTTGCCGCCCTCGGTGTACTCCTGGCGCCAGTGGAACCCGTCGCGACGCACCTCCGAGACGAACCGATAGCTCAGCGCGTTCACCACGGACATGCCGACGCCGTGCAGGCCGCCGGACACGGCATAGCCGCCGCCGCCGAACTTGCCGCCGGCGTGCAGGATCGTCATCACGACCTCGAGCGTGGGCTTGCCCTCGGTCGGGTGCATCGCGACCGGGATGCCTCGGCCGTCGTCGGTGACGCGCACTCCGCCGTCGGCCATGAGGCGCACGTCAATCTCCGTGGCGTGGCCCGCGAGGGCCTCATCCACAGCGTTATCCACAATCTCGTACACAAGATGGTGAAGCCCACGCTCACCAGTTGATCCGATATACATGCCCGGTCGCTTACGAACGGCCTCGAGACCTTCCAGGACTGTGATGTTCCCGGCGTCGTAGCCGCCGTCGATTCGCTCTGTCACGGGCGGGGTTGCTCCTCGTCTTTCAGGCACACGATGTGCACGACGACGGACGTACCAGCGGCTGCACGAGCGGCTCGAACCCATAGGGGTCCATGCCCTGCTCGGGTGCTGACGTACTGTCCGACGGCTCGTCGGTGCTCAGCGTTCCGGGTCCTCAGGACGATCCTGGGAACCCGGCGCGGTTGACCCCCTCATACTACCTTCTGAGCGGCGAAAACCCGGGATCCGAGGCTGTTTGTAGCCAGTCCTCCACAACCTTTCTCCACAGGGTGATTTTTGGGGTCCTGAAGGGGTTCCGGGACAGCCTCCAGGCCCTCGATCGGGGCCTCGTTCGACCCTCTCGGCGAAGCCCGACGCCGGGTCGCCGACGAGGCCCTCGTACACCCGTGCGGCAGCCGGTCCGAGGCGGCCAAGTTTTCCCTCGAATGGTCATGTCCGTGCCTGTCGGAGGTCAGAAAATTTGCGCACAGAAGGTGACATTTCGTTGATTTGTCGTTTTCTGCTCTAATGGCGCCGACCGGTCACACGCGCGCCTGCGCGCACAGTCTCTCTTCGAAGGGCAACCAGAGTGAAGAAGCTTCTCGCCGGCGGAACTCTCGCCGTACTGGCTTTCGGCGGCATGATCGCTGGAGCCGCTCCCGCGTCTGCGCACACCCCCAACGTCTCCGCTGACTGCGGATGGGTGAACGTGGACCTCAAGTACTACTCCGGGGCCAAGGTCACGGTTGTCATCGACGGCGCGACCGTCGAGGACGCCGAGTTCTCGGATGGGTTCCAGGGGCTCTATGACGGCCTCGCGCTCGACGCAGCGCACGAGTGGTCCGTCACCGTCGACGCGTATGACGGCGACCAGTTCGACTGGGCAGACTCTGGCTCGATCGGCGTCTGCCAGACGCCGCCGCCCGCCGAGGTCGTGTCCCCGCTGACCCCCGAGATCGTGTCCGGCTGCGCCGCCAGCCTCGACGACGTCGCCCTGCCGGAGAACACCGAGGCGATCACCTACTCCAAGTCCGACCTCGGCATCATCGCCACGCTCAACTCGGACGCCTTCGCATTCCCCGAGGACCTGGGTGCCTACCTGCTCCAGGACGACGGCACGGCGCTGCTGCCGACCGAGCTCGTCGTCATCGAGGAGAACTGCGAGCCCGCGCCCGAGCCGAGCGAGCCGGTCGTAGAGCCGAGCGACGAGGCCTCCGTGGCCCCCGTCGACGAGCCGTCGGCTTCCCCCAGCCCCTCGGCCGAGGAGCCCCCGGTGCTCGCCGCGACCGGTGCGACCGTCGGTGGCGCCATCGCGTTCGCCGCGCTGCTCGCCGCCGGTGGCATCGCACTGGTCTGGGCCCGCAAGCGCATGTCGAACGCGTGAGCAAGTGACTCCTGGCTGACGCTACGGCGTAGCTGAGCCAAGAGGGGCTCCCCGGCTTCGGCCGGGGAGCCCTTTTGCCGTTCCCGCCGAGGCTCTCGCCTACGAGCCCCGTAGCGGTGCACCTGGGCCGTCGGACGCGGCCCGCGGCGTCAGCCCCAGGTGTCCCGTGGGCCGGGGCCGCGCACGGACCGGGGCCCGCGCCGGAACCCGGGTCCGGCCGGCCCGAGCACCGTGACCTCCTCGACGACGCCCTCACCGATCTCCTCCGCCATGCGCCGGATGAGCGTCGGCGCCAGCATCCGGAGCTGGGTGGCCCAGGCCGTCGAGTCGGCGCGCACCACGAGCACCTTGTCCTCGAAGGTCTCGGGCGTGCAGTGGTCGGCGATCTCCGGGCCTACGACCTCGCGCCATCGGCCCATGACTCCCCCGACCGACACGTCCTCGGTCCAGCCCTTCTCGCGCAGGAGCCGGCCCACCACCGAACCGAGGAGCTGCGGATCCCGCGCACCGGGCCCGGATCCACTCGAACGGGGCTCTGCCAGGGGGGAGCGGCGCGAGGGCGATCCGGGCCGCAGCCCCCGGGCACGAGCCGCCGCTTTGGCGCGGTTCAGCGCGGCACGTGCCACCTCCGACGCCGGGGTCAGACTGGGCTCAGAGTTATCCACAGGCCCCTGTGGAGATTCGTCAGTCACGGGTCACCGTCCCGGGTTCCACGTGAAACCGTACGCCGTCGAGGACCTTGGGGATGTCCTCGGGCACGGCCGCCGTCACCAGCACCTGGCGGGCGGGGAGCACCAGCTCCGCGAGCCGTTCCCGACGCCGAACGTCGAGCTCGGCGAACACGTCGTCGAGGATCAGCACGGGATCCGCGTCGGTGCCCAGATCGGGGTCCCAGAAAGCGGGTGAATCCGCCGAATTCTGCGGATCTCCGCCCAGGAGCCGGAACGACGCGAGCCGCAGCGCGAGCGCGAACGACCAGGATTCGCCATGGCTCGCGTAACCCTTGGCGGGCAGCCCGCCGAGGGTCAGGACGAGGTCGTCCCGGTGGGGGCCGACAAGGCTGACTCCACGCTCGAGCTCCTGCGGCCGGGCCGCGACGAGAGCCTCCAACAGCAGGTCACGGAGGTGTCCGACGTCCGAAAAGTTATCCCCAGAGCCTGTGGACAACTCCGGTGGATTACCCGGCGAGAGCGCTGGCAGCGACGATCGATAGGCGATCTCCGCGTGCCCGTCGGCGTCGCTCACCTGCTCGTACGCGGCGGCGACCGCGGGACGGAGCGCGTCGACCAGCTGGACCCGCAGCGACAGGATCTCGGCACCGAGCTCGGCCAGCCGGGCGTCCCAGACGTCGAGTGTCGCCAGCTCGGCCGCCGCCGCGCTGTCAGACCGCGACGAACCGCCCGAACGACGTGTCGCCCGCGCCGACTTGAGCAGTGCCGAACGCTGTCTCAGCACCCGCTCGTAGTCGGAGAGCACGGCGGACAGCCGCGGCATCATCAGGACGAGCAGCTGGTCCATGAACCGCCGTCGGCCGTCCGGGTCGCCCTTCACCAGTGCGAGGTCCTCGGGCGCGAAGAGCACCGTGCGCAGCACCCCCAGCACGTCTCGCGCCCGCACCGGCTGGCCGCGGTTGATCCGTGCGCGGTTCGCCTTGCCCTGGGTGATCTCCACCTCGACGGTGCTCGCCCGGTCGCCCCGCACGATCCGTGTCCGCACGACGGCTCTGTCCGCACCCGACCGAACGAGCGGCGCATCGGTGGCCACGCGGTGCGAACCCAGGGTCGCGACGTAGCCGATCGCCTCGACGAGGTTGGTCTTGCCCCGTCCGTTGCGCCCTACGAAGGCGTTGACTCCGGGCTCGAGCTCGATGTCGGCCGACGCGTACGACCGAAAGTCCAGCAGGGAGAGGTGGGAGACGTACATCGGTAGGTGATCGTACGTCCCGGCCGCTACTCCGCCGACTTCACCGCGTGCCCGCCGAACTGCTGGCGCAGCGCGGCCACGGCCTTCATGGCCGGCGACTGTTCCTGGCGGGAGGCGAACCGCGCGAAGAGCGCGGCGGAGATCACGGGAAGCGGCACGGCCATGTCGATGCCCTCGTCCACGGTCCAGCGGCCCTCGCCGGAGTCGTCGACCCAGTCGTCGAGCAGGGCAAGCTTCGGGTCCTGCTCGAGTGCCTTGACCATGAGGTCGAGGAGCCAGGAGCGCACGACTGTGCCGCGGCTCCACGCCCGCACGGTGCCGTGCACGTCGGTGATGAGGTCCGACTTGGCGGCCAGGAGCTCGTAACCCTCGGCGTACGCCTGCATGAGGCCGTACTCGATGCCGTTGTGGACCATCTTCGCGTAGTGGCCGGCGCCGACGCCGCCCGCATGGACGAAGCCCTCCTCGCGGGGGCCCTCGGGGCGCAGCGCGTCGAAGACCGGCATGACGCTCTCCACGTCCTCTGCCGCACCGCCCACCATCAGGCCGTACCCGTTCTCGAGGCCCCAGACGCCGCCGCTCACGCCGACGTCGAGGTACCCGATGCCGTTCTTGGCGAGCTCCGTGGCCCGCTCCTGGTCCTCCACGTAGTGCGAGTTGCCGCCCTCGATCACGATGTCGCCCTCGGCCAGGATCTCACCGAGCTCGTCGAGGACGCCCCGGGTCGGCTCTCCCGCCGGAACCATTACCCAGACGACCCGCTTCTCCTGCGGGAGCGCGGCGGCCAGGTCGGCGAGCGTCGGGACGTCGGACACCTCGGGCCGCGGGTCGAACCCGGTGACCTCGATACCGCCCTTGCGCAGACGGGCCCGCATGTTGTTGCCCATCTTCCCCAGGCCGACCAGGCCGATGTGGGTGACCATGTGCGTGAATCCTCCTGGGTCGTTCGACGAGCACGCTCGTGGCGGCCGTCCTTGATGCAGACTGACGATGCTGTGGCTGCGGTTGCCGAGCCTCGACCCCACGGGGGCGAGCCCGGGACCGTCAGCCGGTGAACCGGATCGGGACCAGCAGGTACCGGTAGGCGGAGTCGTCCTCGCCGTCCAGGCTGCCCTGACCCGTGAACTCGACCGGCTTGTTCGGGTGCGTGAAGGACAGCCGGACGAAGTCGGTGCCCAGCGCGCCCAGCCCGTCGAGCAGGAACTGGGGGTTGAACGCCACCGCGATGTCCTCGCCGACCAGCACAGCCTCCAGCGCCTCCGACGCCTGTGCGTCGTCGCCCTGCCCGGCGTCCAGCACGACCTGACCCTCGCTGAACGAGAGGCGGATCGGCGTGTTGCGCTCCGCAACAAGGCTCACGCGCTTCGCGGCCTCGATCAGGGGAGCGGTCGCGACGACGGCGTGGATTGGTGTGCTGTCGGGGAACAGCCGGCGGACGGCGGGGTAGTCGCCGTCGACCAGCTGGGACGTGGTCTGTCGGCCGCCGGCCTCGAAACCCACAAGGTCGAGACCCTGGCCTGTGGACAAGCCGACGTTCACGAGGCCGCCGCCCGAGCCGAGCGACTTGGAGACGTCGTTCAGCGTGCGTGCGCGCACGAGCGCGACCGCGGAGAAGCCCGGGGTGGCCGGCGTCCACGTCAGCTCACGCAGCGCGAGTCGGTAGCGGTCCGTCGACAGGAGGGTGATGCGCTCACCCTCGATCTCCACACGTACGCCGGTCAGCAGGGGCAAGGTGTCGTCACGGCTGGCGGCGACGGTCACCTGTGCGACCGCGTGGGTGAACGCGTCGCCCGAGACGGTGCCGCTGACTTCCGGCAGGCCGGGCAGCGCGGGGTACTCGTCCACAGGCATGGTGAGGAGGGTGAACCGGCTGGCGCCGCAGGTGACGATCACCTTGTTGCCCTCGAGGGCAACGTCCACAGGCTTGTTGGGCAGCGCGCGAGAGATCTCGGCGAGCAGCCGCCCGGAGACCAGCACGGTGCCGGGCTCCGCGACCTCAGCGGGGATCTCGGACCGCGCAGACGTCTCGTAGTCGAAGCTCGCGAGGTTGATCACGCCCTGCGCATCGGCCTCGATCCGGACACCGGCAAGCACCGGAGCCGGCGGGCGCGTGGGGAGCGTGCGAGCGGTCCATGTCACGGCATCGGCGAGGACGTCGCGCTCGACCCTGAACTTCATGCCGTTGCATCTCCTCTTGTTCCTGGACTGTCGAGGGAAACCCTACGCGAGTTGGCGACCGGGCGGCACTCGATAGGGCGGGCCTGTGGATGGACTTCTCGAGGGGTCTAGTACTAGTGTTCGAAGTGGTGTGCCGAGCGCTCGAACCGCCTGATGAAGGCGTGTGGATTCCCCCTTAGAGATAGATGTCGTAGTAGTAGTCGGTGTTGTGGAAACTGGGGAAATCGTGTCTTTCCGCAGGTCAGGGGCCATTTTCTCCTGTGGAGGAGCTGTGGGTCGATCTGTGCATGAACTGGGGACCCCTGTGGAGGGCCAGTTTCTACACACAGGCTGTCCACCGATTCGGGGGTACCTGCCCACAGATATCGGGGGTTCATCCACACCCGTCCACAGGCTTGTCCCCAGGTGTGTATGGGCAGGTCAGCGCTCTGGGCCGAGTTCTGCACAGATTGTGTCCACAGCGCTGGGGACGAGCAGAACGGAGCCTCTAGATTCCGGGGATCCGCATGTGGATAGACCTGTGGAGGTGCGTATACGCAAGACCCCTGCGCACAGGTCACGTTGTGCACAGGGGTGGGGACAGGCGTGGAAACCGGGAGCGATGTCCTATTTTGAGGCGGCGAAGGCCCCGCAGACCCGCGATTCAGCCGCGTTGCTGCTGCTTGATCCGGCTAGTGAGCTCGGTGACCTGGTTGTAGGTCGAGCGACGCTCCGCCATCTGACCGGCGATCTTCTTGTTCGCGTGCATGACCGTGGTGTGGTCGCGCCCGCCGAACTGCTGGCCGATCTTCGGCAGCGACAGGTCCGTGAGCTCGCGGCACAGATACATGGCGATCTGTCGGGCGGTCACCAGGACGCGAGACCGTGACGAGCCGCACAGGTCGTCGATGGTGAGGCCGAAGTACGCGGCGGTCTGTGCGATGACGACGGCAGGAGTGATCTCCGCGGTGTCGTCGTCATCCGTGATGAGGTCCTTGAGGACGATCTCGGCGAGTGCCAGGTCCACCTGCTGCCGGTTCAGGTTGGCGAACGCGGTGACACGGATCAGCGCGCCCTCGAGCTCCCGGATGTTCGTCGAGATCCGGGAGCCGATGTAGGAGAGGACATCGGCAGGCACGTCGAGGTGTTCGCTCGCGGCCTTCTTCCTCATGATCGCGATACGCGTCTCGAGGTCCGGGGGCTGGACGTCGGTGATGAGGCCCCACTCGAAGCGGGAGCGCAGCCGGTCCTCGAACCCGTTGAGCTGCTTGGGCGGGACGTCGGACGTGATCACGACCTGCTTGTTCGCGTTGTGCAGCGCGTTGAAGGTGTGGAAGAACTCCTCCATCGTCTGTTCCTTGCCCTGCAGGAACTGGATGTCGTCGATGAGGAGCACGTCGACGTCGCGGTACCGGCGCTGGAACGCGCCCGCCTTGCCCTCGCCGATGCTGTTGATGAAGTCGTTGGTGAACTCCTCGGAGTTCACGTACCGCACGCGGATGTGTGGATAGAGGTTGTGGACGTAGTGCCCGATGGCGTGCAGCAGGTGGGTCTTGCCCAGTCCCGAGTCGCCGTAGATGAAGAGCGGGTTGTACGCCTTGGCCGGAGCCTCGGCCACGGCGACGGCCGCGGCGTGCGCGAACCGGTTGGACGAGCCGATGACGAACGTCTCGAAGATGTACTTCGGGTTCAGCCTGGTGGGCTCGGCCGACGGCTTGGGTGCAGGCTGGGGCGCGATGGGCATCTGCGCCTGCTCGGGCTCCGGGGGCTCGTGCTCGAGGGAGAGCGCGGCCGGGCCGGAGATCTGCGACGGGCCGGCGAGAGTGCTGCTGCTCAGCTCCGGATCAACGGTGATGCCGAAGCGGACGTCGCGACCGAGCACCGAGGACATGGCAGAGACCAGGTCGTCACGGACCGCCGTCTCCAGGTAGGTGCGCGTCTGCTCGTGGGGGACGGCGATGAACACCATGTCGTCGAGCACTGCCATCGGCTTGGCGAGACGGATGAAGGCGAGCTGCCGGGGGCTCATGTCGGGCCGGGCCTCGAGCGCCGTCAGGGTCTGTGCCCAGACGTCGCCGATGTTCTCGTCCGGGTTGGCCACTGGCTTTCCTTAGTCTCGTACGCGGGGTGGTGCGCGGTGCTGGGGGTGTGTTGGAGTCTGCCATGATGGAGCACCGTCCACACAGTTGTCCACAGGTTGTGGATTGTGCGGATCGTGGCTGGGTAAGTGGTACGCGGGCGGGCCGTGGAGGCATCCCTGAGGCTCGCCGAGCTGCACGATGTGGCGCGTCCGACACGCATGATCCTGCGGTTCTGGTTTGACCCGGAGGGTCCCGGCGGCGTAACGTCAGACAGCCGTTCCAGGTACTTCTGCGCGCCCATACATGGATTCGAGCCACGTCCTCTGACGTCGGCTGCGACCAGTGGACCAGGCCCCGGGTCGGCTCGGCCGATTGTTGTACTGAACGGCCACCATTCACTGCATCGTCGAGGACAGACGGTGTGCCTACCCCGACGTTCTTGGAGTACCTCGTGAGCAAGCGGACCTTCCAGCCGAACACCCGCCGTCGTGCAAAGACCCACGGCTTCCGGCTGCGCATGCGCACCCGCGCCGGCCGCGCCATCCTGGCGGACCGCCGTCGCAAGGGTCGCGCCGAGCTCTCAGCCTGAGCCAATGTTGCCCGCGGCGCACCGTCTGCGCCGTTCCGTCGACTTCGAGCGGACGGTGCGTCGCGGCACGCGTGCAGGTCGATCGACCTTGGTGGTTCACCTCCTGATATCGGACGAAAACGTCTCGGACCCAGGATCGGGAACTCCACAGGTCGGTTTTGTCGTTTCCAAGGCTGTGGGTAACTCCGTGCAGCGCAATCTGGTGAAGCGCCGGCTCCGTGCTGCCGCGTCAGGGCAGCTGTCAGTGCTGCCCAGCTCCGCCCGGGCCGTCGTGCGTGCACTTCCGCCGTCGGCCGGCGCCACGTACGCCGACCTCGATCGCGACCTCAACTCGTGCTTACGCCGCGCCGTCGCACGCGCATCCGGAGACGGGAAGAGATGACGACCATCCCCGCACCCGAGGGTGAGGCACCGCTGCGGGAGCCCTCGCTGATCGGTCGGCTTCCGGTCACCATCCTCGTGGGGATGGTCCGCTTCTACCAGGCGTTCATCAGCCCGATGAGCCCTCCGAGCTGTAAGTACTACCCGTCCTGCTCGCAGTACGCCCTGATCGCGCTGCGGCGCCACGGTGCGCTGCGCGGGCTGGGTCTCGCGCTGTGGCGGCTGCTGCGGTGCAACCCGTGGAGTCTCGGCGGTGTCGACGACGTGCCGCCCGCGCGCGGCGCGCACACTCACGCCGAGGGCTGACCTGCCCCGGGCCGTGCCGCTGACACGACACCCGCACCCACCGCAGACTTTGCGTTACCGACTCTGGAGCTTCTTGACCGATGGACTTCTTCGCTTTCCTCTGGCCGATCGAATGGGTCGTCGCCTGGATCATCTACGGGTCGCACTGGCTCTTCACGACGCTCGGCATGTCCTCAGGTCCCGGCACGGCCTGGGTCCTGTCGATCGTCGCCCTGGTGATCGTGATCCGGATCGTGCTCATCCCGCTCTTCTTCAAGCAGATCAAGGCCTCGCGCGGGATGCAGATGATCCAGCCCGAGCTGCAGGCCGTGCAGAAGAAGTACAAGGGCAAGACGGACCCGGCGTCCCGCGAGAACATGACGCGCGAGACGATGGAGCTGTACCGGAAGCACGGGACGAACCCGTTCGCCTCCTGCATGCCGATCCTGCTGCAGTCGCCGATCTTCTTCGCGCTGTTCCGGGTCCTGAACAGCCTCAAGCAGATCTCCGAGGGCACCGCGGACCCCATCGGCCCGATCACCCGCTCGGTCGCCGGTGACATCGAGTCGTCGACCCTCTTCGGCGCGCAGCTGAGCGACGTCTTCCTGCAGACGGACTCCATGACCTCGCGCATCGTGGTGATCGTGCTCATCGTCGCGATGAGCGTCACGACCTTCACCACGCAGCGCCAGCTGACCATGAAGAACATGCCGCCGTCGGCCCTCGAGGGCCCGATGGCGCAGACGCAGAAGATGATGCTGTACATGCTGCCGATCGTCTTCGCGATCTCCGGCGTGAACTTCCCGGTCGGTGTGCTGATCTACTGGACGGTGACCAACCTGTGGTCCATGGGCCAGCAGTACTACACGATCAGGCGGATGCCGACGCCCGGCTCCGTCGCTGAGAAGCAGATGAAGGAGCGGCAGGCGGCGAAGGCTGCGAAGCGGGCGACGAAGAACGGCGGGGTCATCGAGGACGAGACCCCCGTCGTCGAGGAGCCGAAGAGCGGCCAGCGGGTGCAGCCGAAGCGGAAGAGCCGGCAGAAGGGTGCGCTGCCCCCTCGCCCGGCCATCGCGCAGTCGGCGCCGCAGGACGCACCTGACGCGGCGCCCGGGAACCAGCCGAGTCCCAAGCCCAAGCAGACCGGCACCACGCCAGGCAAGCAGACCGGTGCTACGCCCGGCAAGCAGCCCGGCTCGAAGCCCAAGCAGTCCGGCACGCCCGGGTCGACCCCGGCGTCGTCGGGCAAGCGCAAGCAGAAGAAGTAGGAGGAAGACGCGATGAACGCGAGCACAGGTACGGCCGCGCCCGATCCCGCGGCTCCGGTCGTGGATCCGGAGGACCGCACCAAGCGCCTCGAGGAGGAGGGCGAGATCGCCGCGGACTACCTCGAGGAGTTCCTCGACATCGCCGATCTCGACGGCGACATCGATCTGGACATCAAGCATGACCGCGCCGCGGTCGAGGTGGTCGCCGACGACCCCAAGTCGCTGACGCACCTGATCGGTCGCGAGGGCGAGGTGCTCGACGCGATGCAGGAGCTCACGCGCCTGGCCGTGCAGACCCGCACGGGGGAGCGGAGTCGCCTGATGCTCGATATCGGCGGCTATCGGGCGGCGCGTCGGGTAGAGCTGACCCGGATCGCCGGCGAAGCGGTCGAGCAGGTGCGGGCCTCTGGCGAGGAGGTCGAGCTCGAACCGCTGAATGCCTTCGAGCGCAAGGTCGTGCACGACGCCGTCGCCGCAGCAGGGCTGGTCAGCGACTCGCGGGGTGTAGAGCCTGAGCGATTTGTGGTGGTCCAGCCTGCGGAGACGCCGGCTGCGGTCAACGACTGAGCCACTGGTTTCGGCCGAGGGCCGGTGCGCGTCCCGAGGACGTGTACCGGCCCTCGGTGTGTTTGGCTTCTATTCGACGGCAAGTGGAGGACGGACGTGGAAGGTTCGGACGTGGCAGGTCAGGAGGAGTTCGGCTCCATCGCTGGAGTGCCCGACGCCGAGACGCTCGGCGCGAGCGATGCGGTCAGGGCGCACCTGGGTGACGCGTACGACGGCATCGCGCACTACGCGGAGCTGCTCCGTGACCAGGGGGAGCTGCGAGGGCTGATCGGCCCCCGAGAGGTTCCCCGCATCTGGGAGCGGCACATCCTGAACTCGGCTGCCGTGGTGCCGTATCTGCCGACGACGGGCGCCGTTGCGGACATCGGGTCGGGTGCCGGGCTGCCCGGCGTGGTGGTCGCGGTGATGCGATCGGACCTCGAGGTGATTCTCGTGGAACCGATGGAGCGGAGAACGACGTGGCTCGCGGAGGTCGTGACGGAGCTCGGGCTGACGAACGTGCAGGTGAAGCGTGGGCGGGCCGAGGAGTATCACGGTGCGTTCGAGGTCGATGCCGTGACGTCCCGGGCGGTCGCGGCGCTCTCGAAGCTGGTCCGCATGAGCATGCCTCTCGTCCGGGTGGGCGGTGAGATGGTGATTCTCAAGGGGCGCAATGTCGCGCAGGAGGTTGAGCCGGCGCGCAAGGTCCTGCGCAAGTACGCCGCTGGTGACCCGGAGATCCTGGAGGGAACCACCGTGGCGGGTGTCGAGTCGACGACCATCGTTCGAGTGCGTCGGGGGAAGTAGCTCCCTCCGGGAGCGATGTTTCACGTGGAACGGGAGCGGCCGCCTGAGGGCGACCGCTCCCGTTCTTGTTTCTGGTGGGCCTGCGTGTGCCCGGCGGGGGACTGTGTCGTCAGCAGCCGCCGCAGTTGTAATAGAGGATGTCCCAGTGGTTGCCCTCGTCGGTGTACAGGTTCCCGGCGCCAGAGCGGTACTGATAACCCCAGCCGGAGATGTACCCGACGTACGTGAAGTTGTTGGTGATGTAGCTGTCGATGCACGTGGTCGGGCGGATGTCGAGCTTGTAGCCGTTCCAGTGGCTGTAGGTGCCGCTGGAGTGCCCGGTCTCAGTGCCGCCGGTGATCGTGATGGCGCATCCGCTGGCCGAGCGGAGAGTTCGGATCCCGTCGATCGTCGTCTGCCGCACCTGTTCGAACGAGGTGCAGGTGGGGACATTGCGGTCGCTGCATCCTCCGCTCGACGTCCAGCTGATGCCGGCCGCGGTCAGCTGACTGGTGGCCTGGGCGTGGGTGAGGAATGTGGCAGCGCTGGCCGGCGCTGCGAAGGCGAGCACGAGTGCGGCCGTGAACGCTGTGATCAGCGCGGTGGCTCGGGTGATGGGTCTGGACAAGACGCCTCCCTGCGTGGAGTCAGACGTGCCTGGGCGTATCGAGGATATGTGGTGCGCCGATATACCGGGACATATCAGAACGGCCATAGCGAGTGCGATTGGCCAGGCCGGCGTCGGCCCGGCCAATCGCACTCGCTATGGTCCGGCCGACGTCGGGCCGACGCCCGGCCGACGCCCGGCCGACGTCGGGCCGACGCTGGGGCGAGGTGCTGAGATCGACGGCTGCGGACTGGATCTGCTTCGTGCGGGGTGCTGGGTTCCGTTTCACGTGAAACGGTCGGGACCGCGCCATCCGATCCGGCCCGGGAAGCCACCCCTGCCCGGGAAGAGCAACGGACTCAGAGTGCGACCGTTTCACGTGAAACGGGCGAGTGCCTCGCGGGGCCTGTCCTGTGGGGAGCGGCCAGGAAAGTGTCGAACTGGGGCTCGGTGAAGTCGAACCAGGAGCGGAAGGCAGGTTTCGGGTCGAACACCGGATCTGATCCCCTCGGGGTCGGCGTTTCGACACGCTTGAGCAGGCACGCGACCGTAGCGTTACACAGGTGTGCTTCTTCAGACGAAAGTCCAAGCGAGTAGCGGCAGCTGCGCCTGTTGCGGCGCCGGTCGCGAAGGCAGCGGAGCCTGACTTGTCCGCCTCGGAACGGCCCTCCACGAGGGAGGGGTCCGGAACTGAGATGGCGCCCGAGTCCACATCGGCGGCATCCGTGGCCGTGCTGACCGATCGGCCGGCGTCAGGCGCCGACGTGGTGGCGGAGAAGCAGACAATGGATGCACCCGCACCCGCACCCGAGCCGCAGGACGAAGCGACCGAGGCGAGTGCGATCCCAGGACGAGCAGAGACGTCGGGGACGCGGGGCGATGGAGAGCCCGCGGGGGAAGGCGCGCCAGCCACTGCGCCAACGGCGGTGAACGCCCCGGAGGTTGCGGATGTCCCGTCGTCCGAAGACATGGCACCACCTCAGTCCGAGATCGTGAGTGCCGGACCTCGCGACCAGGTCTGGGGCCAAGACCGTCCCGATCCCGAAGGAAAGAACGTGGCCGTGCTGAGCCAGCTGATCGAGTCCGTCACGCAGGTGGCGCCGGCCGGGCAAGAGGAGGCCACCGACGTGGCAGAGGGAGTGGAGGTCGACGACGTGGCGAGTGCCCTGGACTCGGCAGTGGACGTAGCGGCCGAGGATGACGCGGCGGGCGCTACGGGCGAGGATCCCGATCTCATGGACGAGCTGCCTTCGGATCGCCCAATCCCGGTGGATGCGATCAAGCGGGCGAGCGAAGCGCTCGACGCGGCGGTGAACGCCGCCCCTGCGGTGATCGGATCCTCCACGATGATCGACGACGACGAGGCGGTGGCCTTCGTCGATGCGGAATTCACACATTTCGGCGAAGAAACTGAGCCGGAGTCCGAGCCAGATGACGCGGCCAGCGATTACAGTGTCCGCGTGACGGATCCGATTCCTGTGCAGAGCCTCTCCGCTCCCGGTGTTTCACGTGAAACACCCGGGTCCGTGCAGACGCCGAATGGCACTCAGCAGCCCACGGACGGCCCGCACGGTAGCGATGACGAGCGGCGGTCGGCCCTCATCGCAACCGTCCCTGCCGTTGACGAAACCACTCCTGTCGCCGCCGAGCTCGCAATGGATGCTCGCCGGCGCATCGAACTCCAGGGGCGGAAGTTTCCTCGCCCTTCGAAGACCCGCATCATCACGGTCGCGAATCAGAAGGGTGGCGTCGGCAAGACGACGACCACTGTGAACGTCGCTGCCGGGTTGGCGCAGTCCGGTCTGAACGTGCTCGTCATCGATAACGATCCTCAGGGGAACGCTTCGACGGCTCTCGGCATCGAGCACCGCGCGGGGACGCCGTCGGTCTACGAGATCCTTGTCGAGGGGGAGTCTCTGGCGAGCACCGTGCAGCAGTGCCCGGACGTCCCGAACCTCTGGGGCGTGCCGGCGACGATCGACCTGTCGGGTTCCGAGATCGAGCTCGTCAGTCTCGTTTCACGTGAAACGAGGCTCCGCAAGGCGATCGACAAGTACCTCGCCGATCGCGTCGCAGCGGGTGAGGAGCGGATCGACTACGTCCTCATCGACTGCCCGCCGAGCCTCGGCCTGCTCACGGTCAACGCGTTCGTGGCGGGCCGCGAGGTCTTCATCCCCATCCAGTGCGAGTACTACGCACTCGAGGGCTTGAGCCAGCTGCTCAAGACCATCGACCTGATCCGTTCCCACCTCAACCCGGAGCTGCGCGTCTCCTCGATCCTGCTGACCATGTACGACGGTCGTACGAACCTGGCGCAGCAGGTCGCGGGCGAGGTGCGGTCGCACTTCCCGGCTGAGACCTTCAAGACGACGATTCCGCGATCGGTGCGAATCTCGGAGGCGCCGAGCTATGGGCAGACGGTGATGACGTACGACGCGACATCGACGGGCGCACTCGCGTATCTTCAGGCGTCCCGTGAGCTGGCGGAGCGCGGCCAGGGCGGTTCCAGCCCCCGGCGCGCGATGAAGGCTGAGCCAGTCGGAGCACAGGACTGATGGTCCGCAGTGATGAACGGGGAGAGATGCACCCCGTGATGATGGAGACGAAGCCCGTCCGCGCTCGGCGTTGGACCGGAACCGACGAGGAGACACGATGAGTGCGAAGCGACGAGGGCTCGGGCGGGGCCTGGGCGCCCTGATCCCCACGGGTCCTGAGCTGGACGATCAGGTTCCCGGTGGAGGCTTGGGTGAGTCGGACGGCGCGGACAGCGCGCTGGGCGGCTCCGTCGCCACCGTCGTCGAGGAGCGGCCGTCACCGGCACTCGCCCCGACGGACGAGGTCCCGGTGAGCACCATCTCCGCAAGCACGGTTTCGACGGAATCTTCCTCGGAGAAGAAGGCTGTCAAGAACGCGGGTCCTCGCCCGAGCACGGTGAAGTGGGACTCCGCGATCGCCAACGGCCGGCTCTCGGTCTCCAACGAGGCGGGGGAGGGCAGCAGCGCTTCGGCGCTGGACGACACGTTCTTCAGCCGCGAGCAGGATGTGGCAGACGGCGTTTCACGTGAAACACCGGAACTCGTTCCCGTCCCCGGAGCGCGTTTCGCCGAGCTGCCCGTCACCGCGATCCGGCCGAACACCTGGCAGCCACGGTCCGTCTTCGACGAGGGCGACCTCGATGAGCTGGTCGAGTCGATCAAGGAGATCGGCGTCCTTCAGCCGATCGTCGTCCGCCCCGACAAGGAGCACCCCGGTGAGTTCGAGCTCATCATGGGTGAGCGCCGCTGGCGCGCGACGCAGGCGGCAGAGCTGGTCACCATTCCGGCGATCATCCGCGACACCGACGACGGCGACATGCTTCGGGACGCGCTGCTGGAGAACCTGCACCGCTCCGACCTGAACCCGCTCGAAGAGGCGGCGGCCTACCGCCAGCTGCTCGACGACTTCGGCTGCACGCACGAGGAGCTCGCCAACCGAATCGCGCGCAGCCGCCCGCAGATCTCGAACACGCTGCGCCTGCTGCGCCTGCCCCCGCTGGTACAGCGTCGCGTCGCGGCGGGCGTGCTGTCGGCCGGTCACGCGCGCGCCCTCCTCGGCCTGAGCGACGGCGCGGAGATCGAGCGGCTTGCGCAGCGCATCGTGTCGGAAGGGCTCTCGGTCCGTGCGACCGAGGAGATCGTGATGCTCACCGAGTCCGACGGCGGCAGCACCAAGACGCGCAAGGCACCGCGAGCCGGCACGCGCAGCGAGGCGGTGGACGAGCTGGCCACTCGGCTCTCCGACCGCTTCGAGACACGAGTCAAGGTGGCGCTCGGCAAGACCAAGGGCCGCATGACCGTCGAGTTCGCCTCGGTCGAGGACCTCAACCGCATCCTCAACGTCATGGCACCAGAGGAGCGAGGCCTGCTCAAGCCTGCGTCCGACGCCTGACGCGCCGGTACACGCAAACGGCTCCGGGCCGGCGCCCCCACAGCGGGGATGCCGGCCCGGAGCCGTTTGCGTAGCGGCCGCTGCCCGCTATCGCGCGGGCGCGAGGGCCGTATCGATGATCGTGCGGTACAGCGTGGGCAGGTGGTGCCCGCTGGCTGCCGCGGCCTGGGGCAGAAGTGACATCTCAGTCATCCCCGGCGCGACGTTGACCTCGAGGATCTGGGCGGTGCCGGACCGGTCGAGGATCATGTCGGTGCGGGAGAGGTGCCGCAGGTGCAGCGCACGGTGGGCACGCACCGCGGCGTCCGACACGAGGGCCGTCTGCTCCTCGGTGAGACGGGCCGGCGCGAAGAACTCGGTCTCGCCGGCGACGTAACGTGCGGCGTAGTCGTATCCGCCCTCGGCGACGATCTCCACCGCGGGGAGGGCCTCCGGCCCGGACGGGCCGTCGATCACGCTGACCGCGAGCTCGATCCCGTCGATCGCCTGCTCGATGAGCGCGGTCTCGCCGTAGGCGAAGCACTCCACCATCGCGCGGGGCAGGTCCTCGGCGCGGGTCACGACGGTGACGCCGAGCGCGGAGCCGCCCTCGGTCGGCTTCACCACCAGCGGGAGCCCGAGGCGCCGCACGATCGTGTCGAGCACCGGTTGTGCCCCGAGATCCCGGAAGAGGCTCTGGGGGAGCGTCACGTAGTCCGGCGTCGCGAGCTCGGCGTCGAGCAGGGCGGCCTTCGAGATCGGCTTGTTCCACACCATGCGGCTCGCGCGCGGGCCGGTGCCGACGTAGGGCAGGCCGACCATGTCGAGCACGTCGCGCACCGAGCCGTCCTCGCCGGAGGCTCCGTGCAGCAGGGGCCAGACGACGTCGGGCCGGGTCTTGCGGAGGAACGCCAGGAGATCGGCGTCGACGTCGTGCAGGACGACCTCCAGGCCGGTGGCGCGCAGCGCCTCGGCCACCCGACGTCCGGACCGGAGGGATACGTCCCGCTCGTGCGACAGGCCCCCGGCGAGGACGACGACCAGGGGTGCGCCATGGCGGTCGTCAGGTCCGGCAGGGGCCGAGGGCGAGCCGGCGGGAGCACCGGACGACGCCGGCGCGGACGGGGCAGGGGCAGAACTGGTCATCGAGGACTCACTCGGTCGGGATCTATGGTCAACGGGTCAGCTGCCATCGTGTCAGACGCGTGGATCACCGGGTGACTCCCGCATCTGACCCGGATCGGCCGTGTCACGCCAGGTCAGGCGCAGGGTTCTCGACGTCGTCGGTGTCAGGGTCGGGCCGTGCGGACGTGCCGAAGATCTGCACCAGCTCGGACTCGCCGTTCACGACGCCGGCCAGTCGGCGCACGCCCTCGCGAATGCGCTCCGGCGTAGGGAAGCAGAACGAGAGGCGCATGTGGTCGGAGCCGCTGCCGTCGTAGTAGAAGGCGGTGCCCGGGACGTACGCGACGCGCGCGGTGACCGCGCGGGGCAGCATCGCGCGGGAGTCAAGACCGTCGGGAAGCCGCACCCACACGAAGAACCCGCCGTTGGGCACGTTCCACGATGCGCTCGGGAGGTGCTCGCCCAGCGCGCCCACAAGAGCGTCGCGCCGCTCGCGGTACATCTCACGGTAGGCCTTGATCTGGGCCTTCCAGTCGCACGTCTCGAGATAGGTCGCCACGGCGAGCTGCGAGGCGTTCGACGGTGACAGGACCGCCGACTCGCTCGCGAGCACCAGCTTGTCGCGCACCGCGTGCGGCGCGATGACAAAGCCGACGCGGTAGCCGGGGGCGAACGTCTTGGAGAACGAGCCGAGGTACAGCACGCCGTCGGCGTCGTAGGAGCGCAGAGCGGGCAGCGGCTCGTCGTCGAACCCGAGCAGGCCGTACGGGTCGTCCTCGACGACGAGGACACCGTGCCGGCGGCAGATCTCCAGGACCTGCGGACGTCGCTCGACGGACAGCGACACCCCGGCCGGGTTCTGGAACGTCGGAATGGTGTAGAGGAACTTCACGCGTCGGCCCTCGGCAGCGAGCCGCGTGAGCGTCGCGTCGAGCTCGGCGGGGACGAGGCCGTCGGCGTCGAGCGGGACGTGGACGACGTCGGCCTGGTAGGACCGGAAGACGCCCAGCGCCCCGACGTACGACGGCGCCTCGGCGATCACGACGTCGCCCGGGTCAACAAAGATGCGGGTCACGAGGTCGAGCGCAGACTGCGAGCCGGTGGTGACGACGACGTCGTCGGGGTGGGCGGAGACGCCCTCGAGGGCGACGACCTGGGTGATGTGCTCGCGGAGCACCTCCTCGCCCTGGCCCGAGCCGTACTGCAGGGCAGTGGTGCCCTTGGTGGCGATGAGGCGTTGCATGGTGTCGGCGATGACGTCGAGCGGCAGGCCCTCAAGGTATGGCATCCCGCCTGCCAGCGACACGACCTCGGGTCGGTTCGCCACCGAGAAGAGTGCCCGGATCTCCGAGGCGCGCATGCCGTGCGCTCGCGCCGCGTACGAACCGAACCACGGGTCGAGGCGGTTACCGGCAGTCTCGGGAAGCTCGTTCACGCGGCCCAGTGTCGCACGCAGCCGGTGTGCGACCCAGTAGCCGTTCGTGGCGAAACGGTGAGATTACGCGGCTCCGAAACGAGAAGAGCGCGTGCCCGGCACCAGAACCCGGTGACGTGACCAGGTGGGCCGGACACACGCTCTGCTGCGCGGTGCGTGGGGCGATCAGCCCGCGAGGACCTCGTCGATCTCCTCGGTCAGTGCGCGCTTCGGGCGGGCACCGATGATCGACTTCACTACCTCGCCACCCTTGTAGACGTTGAGCGTCGGGATCGACACGATGCCGTAGTCCATGGCGGTCTGGCGGTTCTCGTCGGTGTCGAGCTTGACGATCTTGATCTTGCCCTCGTACTCGTCGGAAAGCTCCTCCAGGATCGGCGCCACCATGCGGCACGGGCCGCACCAGGTGGCCCAGAAGTCGACGAAGACAGGAATGTCAGAGTCGAGGACCTCGGTCTTGAAGGTGTCGTCGGTGACCTTGATGGTGCTCATCCAGCATCTCCTTGTTCGTGGCCCCCTGGGGGCCGAATGGGCAGGGCCGGTTGGCGCCGGCCGGGAGATCAGTCGTTCAGCGAGTCGAGGAACGCCTGGGCGTCGAGCGCCGCGGAGCAGCCCGAGCCGGCGGCCGTGATCGCCTGGCGGTAGGTGTGGTCGACGGCGTCGCCGCAGGCGAAGACGCCGGGAAGGTTGGTGCGAGTGCTGCGGCCCTCGACGAGGATGTAGCCGTCCTCGTCCAGGTCTACCTGGCCCTTGACCAGGTCGGTGCGGGGCTCGTGGCCGATCGCGACGAACAGACCGGTCGCGTCCAGATCGCGGATCTCGCCGGTGACCGTGTCGCGCAGGCTGATGCCCGAGACCTTGCTGTCGCCCGTGATGCCAGCGACCTCGCTGTTCCACGCGAACTCGATCTTCGGGTCCGCGACGGCGCGCTCGGCCATGATCTTCGAGGCGCGCAGGTCGTCGCGGCGGTGCACGACGGTGACCTTCGAGGCGAACCGGGTGAGGAACGTGGCCTCCTCCATCGCGGAGTCGCCACCCCCGACCACTGCGATGTCCTGGTCGCGGAAGAAGAATCCGTCGCAGGTGGCGCACCACGAGACGCCGCGTCCGGAGAGGCGCTTCTCGTCGGGCAGGCCCAGCTCGCGGTACGCCGAACCGGTCGAAAGGATCACGGAGCGGGCGCGGTAGGTGTCGCCGCCGCCCGTCACGATCGTCTTGACGTCACCGGTCAGCTCGACCTGCTCCGCGTCGTCCCAGACGACCTTGGCGCCGAACTTCTCCGCCTGCTCGCGCATGGCCTCCATCAGGTCAGGGCCCTGGATCCCGGCCGGGAAGCCAGGGAAGTTCTCGACCTCGGTGGTGTTCATCAGCGCGCCGCCCGCGGTGACCGAGCCCGCGATGACCACCGGCGCGAAGCCGGCGCGCGCCGCATAGATGGCTGCGGTGTATCCCGCAGGGCCGGACCCGACGATGACTACGTCGAGCACGGGGGCGTCGGTGGTCCCGGCAGCCAGAGCGGTGGTCTGTTCGGTCAAGGTGGTCTCCTCGAGTTCCATGGGCACACGCAACAACACGCGAGCGGGTCCCAGTGTTCCAGCCGATGCCGTCCACGGCGCGGTCGTGGGCGTGAGTCTCGCCACACAATATCGACATATTTCGATGGGTGGGAGTGAGGATAGGACCGGGCACGAAGACGACGAACGCTCGCGCGGGAGCGTTCACGGGCGCCAGGGCGCCCTCCACTCCGGGAACAGATACTCCCGCGCGAGCATTCGTCGTCTTCGTGCCCGGTCCTACCTCGGTGGCTGGCTAGCGTCTGGCTAGCTGAGCACTACCTCGTTCAGCTCGAGCCGGAAACCGTCAGAGACCTGCGGCAGCTCGGTGATCCAGATCGTGAACGAGTCGCTCACGACCGGCTCGGGCAGCTCGAACGTGGTGGTGTTCGAGAACGTGCCTTCCGCGAGCACCTCGCCGCCCTCGCCGCCCTTGAGGATCTGCACCTTGCCGCCGGGGGTGTTGGTGAGCAGCTCGATCTTGCTGACCGACGCCGGCTCGCGGAGCCTCAGCTCCATCCCCAGGGCGTCCTTGAACCCGCCGAACGCCGGCTTCCCCTGGTAGGTGGTCGTGAAGTAGAAGGTGGCCGGGTCGGTGTCGTACGCCAGCTCGACCTTCTCCGGGTGGTCGATGGTCTCGCCCTCCCACTCGAGCGTGCCCAGCAGTGTGGCCGAGTCGATCACCGGGCGCGCCTCCGTCTCCGTGGGAGCGGACGGTTCGCCGCTGCCCTCGCCCTCGGTACCCGCGGAGACGGACACCGAAGGTGTCGGGGGGGCATCGGCGATCACGTCGGGGGTCGGCGAGAGGACGGCATTGACGGCCCAGATCAGGCCGGCCACGACGGCGACACCGACGAGGCCGAGCACGATCGGCGTCGGGTTCACGCCGCCGCGCTTGGGCGCCGGTTGCGTGGCGAACCCGGCGTCCTGGTCGTAGTAGCCACCGTTCGGGTCGACGCCGCCCGGAGCGTAGGACTGCGGCGGGTACTGCTGCGGCGCCTGCTGTGCGTGCTGCGCGTACTGCGCCTGGTCATAACCGGGCTGGGCCTGTGCGACCGGCTGGCCGAACTGGTCGTAGCCGGTCGGCCCGCTCTCGGGCGGCGGGGGCGGCACAGGGGCATGCTGCCCGTAGGCCTGCGGTTCGTAGGTGTACTCGTTCTGCGGTTCGGGGTAGCCGGCGGGCACGTTGCCCACCCCCGCCGCGATTGTCTCGTCGGTGCGTGCGATCCGGCCGGTGACGGGGCGCCGCACGGGCGGCGTTCCCTCGCCACCGAAAGCTTCGGCGACGGACTGTCGTCGCGGCTCCTCCGGCTCGGGCTGCACGAATCCAGGCAGCGATGCCACTACGGAAACCTCTCCCCACGGCTGGAGCGCCGCAGTTACGTCGTCGGGGTTCATGGGCCCTTCGGTGCCGCCGGACGCGTCGAACGTCCGGCCCACCAGGGCATCGATGTCGGCGTCCACATGGGGTACCAACGTGGACAGGGGCGCCACGGCGCCGGAATCGTCGAGCTGCGCGGGCAGCGGTATCAGGGTGTCCTTCGCGATCCAGTCGGCCTCGAGGTCCTGGCCGGGCCAGCGCGCCGTCATCGCGTAGTAGAGGAGGGCCACCAGCCCCTGGGCGTCGAGCTGCGCGGGCTTGACGTTGAGCGTATCGCCTGAGGCGAGGCCGCCGTCCAGCCCCAGGCCGGTGACCCGCACCTGGTGGCCGTCGACCCGCACGGCCTCAGGGCGCAGCGCGGTGTGGTGCACACCGCGGGCGTGCGCCACGCCGAGGGCCGTGGCCGCCTCGCCGACGATCGCCCGGGCCTGCTGCTCGTCCACGAGGCCGCTCGAGATGACCTCGGTCAGCGTGGTCCCGGTGTGCGGCTCGGTGACCACGTACTTGTGGCCGTCGGCGTCGGACCCGGCGTCGAGGACGCGGGCCAGGCGCGGATCCGTCACGAGCGCCGCCCGCCGGGCAGCGTCCAGGGCATCGCCTGCATAGGGCCCGGTCACGAGGGTCACGCGGACCTCGCGGTCCAGAATTAGGTCGTGCGCCTCCCAGGCGGTAGCCGCGGCAAGGTCGGTGGTCGCCTGCTGGCTCAGCCTGTATCTCTCGACCAGCACGCTGCCTGGCTCGACGGTGCTCACACGGACCTCCTCGCTCGGTCGGGGGACAGTAGCAGGTACGTGACCACAGGGGTCACGCGCCGTCGCCATGCTACGCGGAACGGCTGACAGCCCGCCGAAACGTCGGCCCCACGCGCCAGAGAGCCCAGCTCACCAGGGGTGAGCTGGGCTCTCTGGCACGACGGCGGAGTGGTCAGCGCTTGAGGCGTGCCAGCACCGGGCCGAGCAGGCGGTTGAGCTCCTGCACGCGCAGCAGGCGGAGCAGGAGGACGTAGATCGCGAGCATGACCAGGCCACAGAGTGCGGTCACCCACAGGCCACTGAGCATGGTGAGCGCCCAGCCGCGGCCGAACACGAGCACGTCGAACCCGCCGACCAGCTGGTAGACGCCCCACCCGGCGAGGCCGGAGACCCCCGCGGCGAGGATCAGCTTGGCATGGAGGAGGAGGATGCGTCCGCCGTCGAGCCGCCCGTCGAGCTTCTTCCTGAGGCCACCGGTACGCAGGAGCACGGTGATCCAGTTCGACAGGGCGTAGGCGCCACCTGCGGCGATGACCCAGTACTGCGGCTCCAGCCAGATCTGCGCGGAGATCAGGCCGGCCACGAGGGCGACCGTGGACGGCACGGTGATCCAGAACACGGAGCGGCCGTCCTCGTAGGCGTAGAAGACCCACTTCATGAGGGCTTGGCCGCCGAGCGGCACCAGGCCGAACGCGAGCGCGACCAGGACAGGTGAGATGAGGGCCGTGCCGGCCTCGCGCGCCGTCGGGACGATGAACGCCGTGAGCGGCCCGGCCAGCACGACGAGGGCCGCGGTGGCGAACACGGTAAACACGCCGATGGTGCGCAGCCCGAGGGAGAGGTCGGCGCGGACACGGTCGGTGTCACCCTCCTGGGCGGCCTTGCTGATCCCGGTGAACAGGGCGGTGGCGATGGAGACCGTGACCAGGGAGTGCGGCAGCAGGTAGATCAGGAGCGCCTGCGTGTAAGAGGCGTTACCGGCGATCTCCTCCGCGGAGACGGCGGCACCGGACGTCACCCGGGTCAGGTACAGGACACCGGCCTGCTCCAGGACCACCGCGGCGAGGGTCCACAGGGCCACCGAGCCGGCCGAGCGCAGCCCGACGCCGCGGAAACCCAGACGGAAGTTCCAGCGGAAGCCCGAGCGCAGCAGCGGGACGAGCAGCACCAGCGCCTGCGTCACGATGCCGAGGGTGGCCGTGCCGGCCAGCAGGAGCGTACGCGGGGTGTCCCACTCGGACAGGTCGTTGATCCCGAGCTCGGGCGCGCTGCCGAACAGGATCAGGAAGATCCCGAACCCGAGGATCGAGACCACGTTGTTCGCCACCGGGGCCCACATGAACGGCCCGAACTGCTCGCGCGCGTTCAGCACCTGGCCGAGCAGCGTGTACAGGCCGAAGAAGAAGAGCTGCGGGATGCACCAGTACGCGAAGACTGTGCCGAGCGCGAGCTGCTCCGCGGTCCAGCCGTCCGTGTAGAGCATCACCACCCACGCGGCGGCGCCGGTGAGGGCGGCGGTGACCGCGAGGATGCCCACCGCAGAGATGGTGAGCAGCTTGTCGATCCGCTCCTGCGTGTTGTGCGCGCGGAACGCCTTGACGATCTGCGGGACCAGGACGGCGTTCAGCATGCCGCCCGCGAGGATGGCGAACAGGACGCCGGGCAGCTTGTTCGCGACGTCGAACGCGTTCGCGACGGTGCCCGCGGAGCCGATGGCGGCGACCAGCATCAGGTTGCGCACCAGGCCGCCGAGGCGGGAGGCGGCCGTGCCGGCCGCCATCACTATCGAGTTGCGTCCGAGGCTGCTGGTCGACGACGGCGTCACGGGCGCGTCCGGACCGCTCGCGGCTGCAGAGCTGGGGTCCGACGCTGGGTCGGTCGGTGCGGTCACGGCGTTCTCCTGGGTCAAGCGACTACTCCCGTGGTCTCGGCCTCGCCCGGCGCTGTCCGGCCGATGTGTGCGGCGGCCGAAACACTACTCTGCCCGGACGGCCGCGGAGTCCGCGGACGCCATCGGCAGGGACTCCGGGACCTCGGGCACGGCTCCGGTCGCCTCCTCGACGTCCTTGCTGGTGGCACGGTACGGGGAACGCCCGCGGCGCACCGTGCGCCAGATCCCGGACAGGAACAGCAGGGCCACGAGGCCGGCGGCGATCCAGGTGCCGACCTCCTCCCAGCCCGCGCGGACCCGGACCTGGAACGACGAGTCGTCGCTGATCTTGGCGCCGGTCGGCGTGAGGACCTGGGCGGTCACCTCGACGTCGCCCGAGCCGATCGCACGCACAGGCACCTGCACGTCCATCTCCTGACCTGCCGGGATGGTCTCGGTGCTGCGGGCGTCGACGGTGAGACGCGGGTGGTCGGGGCGCAGCACCACGGTGACCGTCGCGTCGACGTCGAGGTTGTTGCGCACGCGCACCGGGATGTCGCCGGCGTCGGTGATGAAGTTGATGTCCTCACGCGGAACCACGGTCACGGACTCCTGCGTGAGCTTGTTCGTCGAGCGCAGGGCCTGCCGCACGAACAGGTCCCGGACGCCGGGGTCGCTGCGGTGCGCGACGGCGAGCGGGGCGGCCAGGCGGGCGACGCCCGGCCGCCAGACCCGGAACGAGGCGTCCGTGGCGACCGACGAGAACGTCACCACCGCGTCGCGCGCGCGCTCCAGCTCCGCCACCTCGGTGGCGCCGAGCTCGGCCTTGGACACTCGTCGGTCCGGCAGGGCAGTGCGTTGCACTTCCTGCGCTTCCTGCATGAGCAGCGTGTTCAGCGTCGTGGTGGTGACCCAGCCCGAGGCGTCGAGCGCGTCCAGGATCGCGGTCGCGCCCTCGGCGTCGGGCGTCCAGCTGCGCGGCGCGACGATCGACAGGGACGGCGGGTCGAACGGCGCCTGGCTCACGACGGCGGCGGTCTCCGCGAGGAGGCGCTGCACGCCCTCGGCGGTCGTGGAGCTGGTCGTGACCGCGGCTGCGCCCGCGGTGCTCTCCGTGGACGACGCGGTCTCCGCGCTCGACAGGTCGGTCGCGGAGAGGAAGGCCTGCGTGAGGATCGTGTCGGTCACGACGGTGCGCGCGGTGCCCGACGGGGTGTCGACGTCGGCCCGGCCCGTCACGGTGCCGACGCCCTCGTACGCCAGTCCGCCGCTGCTGACCACCACGTTCGGCCGGTCGGCGGCGACCGCGAGGTCGACGGTCTCGAGGTCGGGCACGATGCCGTCGGCGGGCCATGCCAGGTTCGAGCTCCAGGACGCCGGCACCTCCCAGTCGGCCGTGCGGGGGGCGTGGAGGAAGCTCCGTGAGCCGGTGGTGCGCACGTTGGCGTGCGCGAGCGCGCCGAGGTCGGGGTCATGGTCGGGAAGCGTGTAGGTGGCGGTGTTCGCGGCGGCGGTGAGCATGCGCTCGGACCACTCCGTGAGCGCCGGGTCGCTCGACGTCGAGGCGACGCCCATGACGTCCGGGTCGATCGCGAGCGACAGGTTCGTGTTCTCCGCGACCTGCAGCACGCCGTCGAGCCGCTGGCCGGTGGCGGTTCGCTGCGCCAGCTCGATCTCTGCCGCGCTCGGGTCGGCCGGATCGGTGGCGGGGCTGGTGACCGCGGCGAGGATGCTGAGCCTCACGGGCTCGCGCTCGAGGCCGTCGGCGTCGTACATGAGGAAGGAACGGGCGATGCCGAGGCGGCCTGTGGCGTCGCCGACGGTGACCGCGAGCCGGCGTGCGCCGAAACCCCGCAGGTACTCGGCGCCCGGGTCGTAGGTGAAGGAGACGGTCGTCGAAGCGCCCGGTGCCAGGTCCGGGACCGAGTCCTGCAGCGGGTTGTTGCCGTAGACGGGGTCGAGCAGGTCGGCCGTGGACCATGCGGCGATATCGGCGCGCGACGTGAGCGCCGCGTAGTCGACGCTCAGCTCGGCCACGGCGCCGGACACCGGGGCGTCGGTCGTGTTCGTGACCTTCGCCTTGATGGTCACCTCGTCGCCCGGCCTCGCGACCGGGTGCGAGACGTCGACGACGTCGACGTCCAGCGAACCCTCGGCGGAGGCCGTCGCGGGAATGGTCGTCGCGGGGGTGGTCGTGCTCGCGGGAGTGCGCGCCGTCGTCGGACCGGTGGCGGCTGCTGGAGACATGGCCGACCCGACGAGCACCGCGCCCGCCAGGAGCACGGCGCTGATCTTGCCGGTGCGGCGGGCCGCCCGGTCGCGGGCGGGACTGCGGGGGAAGTCGGGGTGCTGCGTCATGGCAGGTCGGGGCGCTCCGTGGGGAAGGCGTCGGCACGCAACGCGTCCCGGAGGTTCCTCGACGACTCGAGGAGATCCAGGGCGGACGCGGCCAGTCGCTGCTCGTTCGGGTACGACAGGCGCTCGGAAAGCTCGTCGACCCTGACCCAGAGAGCGTCCTCGGCTTCGCCGTCCGGATCGTTCTCCACGGTCAGGTGACCGCCCTCCGCGCGCAAGAGGTAATGGTGCACCACCTTGTGGACTCTCCGGTCCTCACCGGTGAACCAGTAGTCGATCACGCCCAGCTCCGCCTGGATGGAGCCGCGGATCCCCGTCTCCTCGCGGATCTCGCGGATCGCGGCCTCCTGCGGCGTCTCGCGACCCTCGAGGTGGCCCTTCGGCAGGCACCACTCCAGGCGGCCCGTACGGTTGCGGCGCAGCAGCACGGCGGCGCTGAAGTCCCCGGGATGCTCGGACTCCGCCCGCAGCACCAGTCCGCCGGCCGACGTCTCGTCCACGATGGGCAGATGGGTCGGGGTGCTCGTCGCTGCGGCACGCCGGGCAGGGTTCACCCGCAGCGGGGCCCCGCCGGGCGGCGTGGGCACCTCCGGACGACCGTCAGGACGGTCGCTCGCCGGAAAAGGGGTGGACATGCCCCAACACTACCGACTGAGCACGCTTGGTCTGGTCAGGTGAGGGTTCGGCGGTTTCGGGCACGAGTTCGGTCGGCGGGTGGGAACGCCTCCGCGCCGCCTCGCTCTTTCGGTGAGTGGTGGCCTGTCGGGTCTGGGAGAATCTGGGGCTGTGTCTACCCCTGAACAGGATCTGCTGCGTCGTGCGCTCGGCGTGCTGACCGAGATGGCGCCCGCGGCGCTCGAGCTGGGCGAGCAGTTTCGTGCCGCGGGCCACGAGCTCGCGCTCGTCGGCGGTCCGGTGCGGGACGCGTTCCTCGGCCGTGCGAGCAACGACCTCGACTTCGCGACGTCGGCCTCGCCGGACCAGACGCAGCGGATTCTCGCGCGCTGGGGCGACGCGAACTGGGACATCGGCAGGGAGTTCGGCACCATCGGGGCGCGCCGGGGCGACGTCGTCGTCGAAGTGACGACGTACCGGACCGACAAGTACGACCCGGCATCGCGCAAGCCGCTCGTCGAGTTCGGCGACACGCTCGACGGTGACCTGTCGCGCCGCGACTTCACCGTGAACGCGATGGCGGTGCGTGTGCCCGACCTGGTCTTCGTCGATCCGTTCAACGGGCTGAGCGATCTCGCGGCGGGGGTGCTGCGCACCCCCATCGCGCCCGAGCGCTCGTTCGACGACGACCCGCTGCGCATGATGCGCGCCGCGCGGTTCGCGGCCCAGCTGTCGTTTCACGTGGAACCGGGGACGCTCGCCGCGCTGGTCGCGATGGCCGGGCGGATCGAGATCGTGTCCGCCGAGCGGGTCCAGGCGGAGATCACCAAGCTGATCCTGAGCGACAATCCGCGGGCCGGGCTCGAGGTGCTGGTCGACACCGGCCTCGCCGACCAGGTGCTGCCCGAGCTGCCCGCTCTCCAGCTCGAGATCGACGAGCACCACCGGCACAAGGACGTCTACCAGCACTCGCTCACCGTGCTGGACCAGGCCATCGCCCAGGAGACCGGGCCCGACGGCGCGGTGCCGGCGCCCGACCTGGTGCTGCGGCTCGCCTCGCTGCTGCACGACATCGGCAAGCCCGCCACGCGGCGCTTCGAACCCGGCGGTGGGGTGAGCTTCCACCACCACGAGGTGGTCGGTGCCAAGCTCACCGCCAAGCGGCTCAAGGCGCTCAAGTTCGAGAAGCAGGTGGTCAAGGACGTGTCCCGCCTCGTTGAGCTGCACCTGCGGTTCCACGGGTACGGCGACGGAGCGTGGACCGACTCCGCCGTCCGCCGCTACGTGACCGACGCCGGCCCGCTCCTCGAGCGGCTGCACCGGCTCACCCGTGCCGACTCGACGACGCGCAACAAGCGCAAGGCCAAGCGCCTGTCCGATGCGTACACCGACCTCGAGGACCGGATCTCCGCGCTGCGCGAGCAGGAGGAGATCGACGCGATCCGACCGGACCTCGACGGCACGCAGATCATGGCGGTCCTCGGGATCTCGCCGTCGCGCGAGGTCGGGGAGGCGTACAAGTACCTGCTGAGCCTGCGCATGGAGCGGGGCCCGCTGGGCGAGGACGTGGCGACGGAGGAGCTGAAGAAGTGGTGGGCCGAGCGGTAGCTACACGTGGGTCGGGTCGAACAGCGCGCTGACCGACTCGCCGCTGTGGATGCGGCGCACCGCCTCCGCGAAGGCCGGGGCCACGCTGATCACCGTCAGCTTGTCGTGGGCCAGGAGCACGGTCGACGGCACCGTGTCGGTGGTGACGATCTCGACCACGTCGGGGTCCGCGGCGATGCGGTGCGCGGCGTCGTTGGCGAAGATGCCGTGCGTGCAGGCGATCCGGACGGTGCGCGCGCCGTGCTCGCGGAGCAGGTCGAGGATGGCCAGGATCGTGGACCCGTTCGCGATCTCGTCGTCGAGCACGATGATGTCCCGGCCGGCGACGTCGCCGATCAGGGAAGAGATCACGACGCGGTCGCCGTCGAACCGCTCCTTCGCGGCCGCCGCGACCGGGACCCCGAGCATCTTCGCGAACGCCGACGCGCTCTTCGCGTTACCGAGGTCGGGGGAGACCACCGTGGCCTTCGAGAGGTCGCTCGGCAGGAAGTGCGCCGCGAGCTCGCGCAACGCGTTGAGCTGGTCGGTCGGCACTCGGAAGAACGCGTGCACCTGCGGAGCGTGCAGCGTCATCGTGAGGATGCGGTTCACGCCCGCCGTCTCCAGCAGGTCCGCGACGAGGCGGCCGCCGATCGAGATGCGCGGCGCGTCCTTCTTGTCCGAGCGCGCGTACGCGAAGTGCGGCATGACGGCGGTGATCCGGGCTGCCGACGCACCCTTGGCGGCGTCGATCATCAGCAGGAGCTCCATGAGGCTCTCCTGCGCGGGACGCACGACGGACTGCACCAGATAGACGTCGCGCTCGCGGCAGTTCTCCATCAGCTGGACCTGGAGGCAGTCGTTCGCGAAGCGTTGGATGTTGATCGGACTCAACGGGACGTCGAGATCAGCGCACATCTCCCGAGCGAAGCGCTGACCCCCGGTACCAGCAAAGACCCGCACCTCGGCCATGGCTGGAGTCTACGGAACGTCGACCCCGCACGCCTAGCCAGGAACGGGCATCATGTGGGCCGTGAGCCTCACCGAGTGGCAGACCTGGGAACCGTTCGTCGACGCGCTGCGTCGGTCGGCGCCACCGGGGACGGAGGTCAGCGAGTTCGTGGGCATGATCGGCCGCGGCGCCTGGCAGGGCACCTACCTGGACGACGGCGCCGCCGACGTCCGCCGCGACCACTACCGCGAGCTCGCGCGCGAGGCGGCACGGACGGGTGGGCGCGGACCCAAGGCCGACCTCGACGATGCGCTGCGGGCGGTCGCCGGCCTCTCGCCCGACGTCGAGCAGCCAGTGCGGGTCCGCGCAGGCGCCCGGTCCGGTGAGGACGTCGTCGAGCTGGTCACGCTGCCGCCCGCCGTCGTGTCCGGGCCGGTCACGCCGGTGCTCGAGGTGGTGCTGGAGCCCGGGGCGCTTCCCGCGCAGCACCTGGCGACGATCGCGCCGTTGCCCGGCGCCGCGCCCGCGCCGTCGGCCGATCCGGACGCCGTGACCCGGGTGATCGTGGAACGGATGCCCGACGCCGTCGGCGCGGCGCCCGACGAGATCACCGCCGCCGAGGCGGCCCTGCCCGACGGCGTGCTTCTGCCGGGCGAGGTGCGTGCGCTGTACACCGCGGCCGGGTCGGGCAACCTGAAGCTCGCGGCCGAGGAGGGCCGGTTCGGCGGGTTCGAGATAGTGCCGCTGAACGGAGGGTTCCTGCGCGAGGCGTTCCTGCCCGCCGCCCGCTTCAGCACCTGGACGGCCGACGCCGACGCGTTCGCCGCCGAGGACCCCGCCGGCCGGGTACAGGCGGCGATCGGTTCGCCACTCTGGTTTCCCGTGGGGACCGACGGCGCCGGGAACGTCTACGCCGTCGATCTTGCCCCGGCGGCGAACGGACATGTGGGGCAGGTCGTACTGCTCTACCACGAGCTGCGCGCCGGGGCGGCGTACCGCGCGGAGAGCCTCGCGGCACTGCTCGCGGGGCAGGTCGGTCCCGACCGGATCGGTCTCGACAAGGCAGACCGGCGGGGTGACGAGGCCGGCCATCGAGGGGACGAGCTGGACCAGCGGGGAGACGGACCGGGTCAGCGGGGGGATGGAACCGGTCAGCGGGAGCCTGGCTCGCGTCCGTCGGCGGAGCCCGAGTTCCTGAACCTCGACCCCGCCGCCTGGGCCGAGCGGCTCGACGCCGGGACGGTGCCGACCACCCTCAAGGCCGCCGGCCTGGTGCCCGATCGGACGCACCCGCCGGCCTTGACCGACGCGATCTCGGTGGCGAACCGGCTGCTCGAGCTGCGCGGTCTGGCGCCGATCGAGGTCACCCGGCTCACGCGCCCGGCTCAGCAGAAGCGCGAGGGGCTGTTCGGCCGGCTCTTCAGCCGCTGACTCTGGGCCGCTCGCCAGCCGAAACGACTCCGGTCCGCTGCTTCGAGGCCGGTCGGTTGATGGACCGATCTCGAAGCAACGGACCGAAGTCGCGTACCTACTGGCGCGGAGGGTCAGTGACCGCCCGCGAACTCGCCGTCCGTCTCCGGGCGCTTGATCAGCGTCGCCAGCCCGATGGTCAGCGCCATCACGATGGCGCCGATCCCGAAGGCCAGGCCCGCACCGCCGGCCATCGCATGCGTGGCGGACTCCCCGGACTCGACCAGGGACTGCGACCGGATCGTCATGATCGCGATGAACAGCGCGGTGCCCGCCGCGCCCGCGACCTGCTGCACCGTGTTGATCGTGGCCGAGCCGTGCGAGTACTGGTGCGGCTTCAGGACCCCGAGCGCCGCACTGAACAGCGGCGTGAACACGGAGGCCAGCCCGATCATCAGCAGGATGTGCGCGCCGAGGATGTAGAACACCGACGTCGTGGTCGAGATGAACGCGAACATGCCGATCGCCACGGTGACCACCGCGGTCGCGGGGATCATGATCGGCCGCGGGCCGACCCGGTCGTACAGCCGGCCGATCACCGGGCCGAGCACGCCCATCGCGACGCCGCCCGGCAGCATGATCAGGCCGACCACCAGCGGCGCCAGGCCCACGGCCTCCTGCAGGACGAGGGGCAGCACGATCATGGTGCCGAACATCGCCATCATCGAGATCGCCATGATGCCGACCGCGACGCGGAAGTTGGGCTCGAGGAACGTGCGCAGGTCGAGCAGCGCGGAGTCGGTGCGCTGCCGCGCGATCTGCCGCCAGATGAACAGGCCGAGCACCGCGAGACCTACGCCGAGCGGGATCCACGGGTTGACCGGCGCGGCATGCTGCGCCGCCTCGCCCAGACCCGAGAGGCCCCACACCATGCCGCCGAACGCGACGAGCGCGAGCAGCAGGGACAGCGGGTCGAGGTGGTGCTCGTCCTTGTCGGAGACGTCGCGGATCCAGAGGATGCCCGCGATCAGGGCGAGCGCCGAGATCGGCAGCACGACGCCGAACACCCCGCGCCAGCCCAGGGGTTCCAGGACCGCGCCCGAGAGCGTCGGGCCGAGCGCCGGGGCCAGCGCGATGACCAGCGTGACGTTACCCATGATGCGGCCGCGCATGTGCGGCGGAACGATAGTCATGATCGTCGTCATGAGCAGCGGCATCATGATGGCCGTGCCGGTCGCCTGCACCACGCGACCGGTCACGAGGATCGCGAAGCCCGGCGCGATCATCGCGAGGCCCGTGCCCAGGGTGAAGAGGGCCATCGCCAGCAGGTAGGCACCGCGCGTGCCGAGCCGGTTGATGAGGAATCCGGTCGCCGGGATGACCACCGCCATCGTCAGCATGAACGCCGTGGTGAGCCACTGGCCGGTCGTGGCGGTCACACCGAGATCGTCCATGATGGGCGGCAGCGCCACCGACATCGTGGTCTCGTTGAGGATCACCGTGAACGCGCTCGCCATGAGCAGCGCGATGACGCGGAAGTGCCCGGGGGCGAGCTTGTCGGCACGCGCCAGGGCGGGTGCCTCGCTCGGCGTGCCGCCCGGTGGTGACTGGGTACTCGGTCGGTCGTTCAGCTGATCAGAAGTGTCAAGAACTTCGGTGCTCATAGGCTTGCCCTCTCGGTACGGTGCGCGGGCCGAGATCGAGGGCGACACTGCACACGACCTACGTCTAACGACGCCGGACCATCGTCGGGTATTCCCGGCGACGATCGCGACCTGTTTTTACCGACGTCTGCGGTGAGCAGAAATCATCGGTCCGGGGGAATACGCGAGGTCAGTTTCCCGTCGCGTCCGCAGGCGCCGCGCCGCCGTCCGACGGCTCGTCCGCGGGGGAGACCGGCTCGGTGACCGGCGTCGCGACGCCGAGCGTCACGCCCTGCTGCGCCATGAACGGCTCCGGATCCACGGCCTGCCCGTTCATCCGCACCTCGTAGTGCAGGTGGCAGCCCGACGACGTGCCCGCCCCCGCCGGGTCGATGCGCGAGTCGCCGCCCATGGCGGCGATCTGCTGCCCGGCCTGCACCGTCTGGCCGACCCGCACCAGGTTGGTGCCGGTGAGCAGGTGCCCGTACGTCGAGTCGAGACCGAGACCGTGCTCGATCCGGATCGTGTTGCCGGTGCCCCAGCCGGTCGCTCCGGAGATCACCACGCGCCCCGCCGCGGCCGCGAACACCTGGGTGCCGCAGGCCGCTGCGATGTCCTGGCCCAGGTGGTAGGTCGACGCCCCCGCGATACCGGTGCTGCGCGGTCCGAACCCGGACGCCTTCGTCCCGACGGCTGGGTTGGCCCACCCGCCTGCGCTGACAGCGGCGCGCCCGATGGAACCGGTCATGCACGGCGCCGTGGCCGCGGCGCCCTGGATCGACTCGGACAGCGCCGCGAGGTCCTCGGCGTCGGCCCCGCTGACCAGCTGGATGACCTGGAGCGCCTGGTCCCAGTACTGCTCGTAGTGGTACGGGTCGGCGTTCCGCTGCGCCTTGTGCGCGGCGATCGTCGGCTCCAGCGTCTCCCAGCCGGTGATCGCGAGCAGCCGGTCGTAGAACCGGCCGGACGACTGCACCGGGTCGAGGCGCTCCTCGACCGTGCCGTACCACTTCTGCTCCTGGAACATGCCGATCGAGGAGGTCAGCGTGCCGTCGGGGTTGCGCACCCCGAAGCGGTCGTCGCCGTAGGAGAGGTTGCGCATACCCGACTCACCGAGGGCCGTCATCACCGCGATAGCCTGCGCCCGGGCCGGAACCCCGCGCTCCTGACCCACCTGCAGGATCACCGAGGCGTTCTGCAGCTGCTCGCCCGTGAAGCCGCCGGCGGACGTGGCCTGGCCACCCGCCGGCACCACCGACGCCGACATGCTGCAGCCGTTCTGCGACTGGTTCTCGCTCACGGCGCCGCCCACGAGCACGACCATCGCGATCACCGCCGCAGGCACCGCCAGGACGGCGGCGGTCAGCACGGCGAGCACGAGTACCGCGCGCCTGGTCGCGTCGTCCTTCTTCCTGCCGTTGCCGGGCCGCGTGCCCCGGGACCGGACTGCCTGCGAGACGGCCCGCGTCGCGAGCCCGACGGCGTCCCGCCCGCTCACGACCCCTCCGGCGGCCTGATCTGCTCCGCCAGCCAGGGTGCCGCGCCGTCGGCCCGGGTCAGGAGCACCGTGTAGGGGCCGATGTCGGTGGGCACCGCCACCTCGGCGAGCAGCGTGGACGTCTCGTCGGTGACCTCCGGGTCACCGGTCACCTCGGTGACCGGCACGAGCCGTGGGTCGACGTCCTGGTAGACGGGCCGCGCCTGCGGCGTGAGGAGCGGCTGCAGGCCGGCCCACCAGGCGTCCTCGGCCTTGTCGGTGGCGGCGAACGCCGTGATGGTCGCGAGGGCCGCGTCGCGCGCGGCCTTGCGCACGGTGTCGTCCCACGTCGCCTCGACGGGCTCGGTGGGGGCCGTCTCGTCGAACTCCGGCTCGGCCGTCACCTCGACCGCGGGGTCGCCGGCATCGGGCCGCCCGTCGACCGCCTCGGTCGCGGCGGCGTCGTCGGCCGTCTCGTCGGAGGTCCCCTCGGGATCGTCGAAGTCGTCCTGACCACCGGGGGCGACGGCGCCCGAGCTCTCCTGTGCGGTCGGGTCGACGGGACCGCCCTCGCGCGGCCAGCCGATCCAGGTCCCGATCGCGAGGGCGATCACCGTTATCGCCACGACGAATATGCGCTTCATCAGCGGCCCAGCTCTCGCATCTGACGCCGTCCCGGGTTGTGCACGATGGCCGCGGGCTGCGGCCCTGCGCCCTGCGCCCCGCTCTGCCGGGCGGCGTTGAGGGACTGGGCCAGCCGGGCCGCGCTCTGCGAGCGCTCGCCCCGGCGACCGAGGCCACGCACGGCGCCGAGCACCTGCTTCGCCTGCTTGGCCCTGGCCACCACGGTGAGCGCCTTGGAGGCGCCGGCCGCGGCGGCGGACGTGCCGCCGCTCGCGACCATCGCGCCGGCCTGCAGGGCTATCGACGTCCCTGCGCGGCGCGCGCTGTTCAGCCGGTCGCCGAGCCGCTCGCCGGCCGTGGGCGGCAGGTGCGGGCCGGGCTCGTTCGACGCCTTCTCGCCGACGTTCGTCCCGTCCGGCAGCGGATCGCCGCCCGCGCGTCCGCCGTCGGGCGATCCGTCCTGGACCGTGCGGGCGGCGGTGGTCCAGGCGTTGCCGCCACTGCTCGCACTGGTGGGTCCGCCGTCCGGCCCGGCGGCTTGGCCGGAGCCGTCGACCGGGATGGGGACCGTGCGGTTGTCGTCGTTCATCGGGCGGCCCGCGGCCGCGCCGACCGAGCCGCCGCCCGGTGTGCCGTCCATGGCGGACGGGTCCGTGGGCGGGCCGTCCGCGCCGTCGAGCTCGACCGCCGTGTCGTGCCGCTGCACGGGCGCTGGGCCCAGACCGACGCCTGCCCACTCCCTGGCCTTGTTGTACCGGTCGCGCCACTTCGCGGTGCCGTCCCACGGCATCGCGGCCGGCTCGCCCACCTGGGAGGGGACGCCGGCGGCCGCGAGCTTGTCGGCCAGCGCCCGCAGGCCCTGCCGCACGCTCGCGCCCATGAGCACGTAGAAGACGGCGCCCGCGATGACCAGCGTGTTGAACAGGTACAGCCGCACGAGGAACGGCAGGCCGCTGGTGGCGTCGTAGAAGCCGAGCAGCATCTTCATCCACGCGACCAGGAACATCGTGGCCATCGCCACCAGGACGGCGCCGAAGGCCACGCTCGCGAACGTACGGAACAGCTGGGCTCGGGTGCCGCTCGAGATGACGCCGACCGGGAGCTGCCACAGCAGCTTGATCGCCGACCAGCCCAGCAGCAGCACCGCGAAGATGGTGCCGCCCACGATCACCACGGACAGCAGGAGGAACACGAACCCGGTGGTGAGCAGGCTGAGCGTCGAGACGACGGTGCCGGCGTCGACCGTGGACGCCGCCTCCTTGTAGGCCTCGTCGCAACCCCCGATCGCGTCGACGGCGTCCTCGCGACCCACGTTCTCGGTGTAGGTGTCCTCGCAGCCCGTGCCGTCGATGACCGAGCCGTAGTTGATGATCTGGTGGGGCGCGCGCAGCAGCGTGTCCACGAGCTGGCCCTTGAGGCCCTCGCGGATCACCGTGGAGTCCCGCTCGAATGAGGCACCCTCGGTCGCGAACCCCGTGGCGATGTCCATGCCGGCGTTCCGCGACTGCATGATCACGCCCTGCTCACCGCCGATCGTCGCCATGGGGTTGGCGAGGAAGGTGGTGGCCAGGGCGGCAATGAGGCAGCCGATGAGGAGCTCCATGAAGCCGCCCGCGTACCGGCCCTTGAGCAGCCAGAAGCCCACGACGAACGCCAGGATGATGAGCATCAGGTTGAGCAGGCCGATCTGCGCGATCATGCCCTGCACGATGATGCTCAGCCCGGCCAGCGGCGCCAGGATGTAGCCGAGCCAGTCCATGCCGAGCACCCAGTCGAGCACCCAGATCTGCACCGCGACCATGTCGCGGTACCAGACCCAGAACATGCCCGCGAGGGTCGAGAAGATCTCGGAGTCGACGTTCAGCGGGTTCCACGGCGAGCCCGTGTCCCACTGGAGCGTGAACCGGTTGTAGTCCACGCCCTGCGTGTCTTCCAGGTTCAGCCCACCCTGTGGATCGGCGAACGGAAGAGGCGCCAGCCGGATCATGCCCCGATCACCGCACCGCTGGAGCTGGTCGGCGTGGTCTTCACGGTCTCGGCGCGCTTCTCCACCAGCGGCGCCATGACCTTCGCCCGGCCGTAACGGGCCTGGAAGTCCCGGATCAGGCACTCCCCGCGGCGCTCCTCGACGACGCCGACGGCGGCGTCCGTCACCGGGGCGGTGCCCTCGGTGACGAGCTTGACCAGGCCCTCGTCCACCGATGCGTCGGTCGGCAGGCCGTGCAGCCAGCGCAGACCACGGCGGGCGAGGTTCGCGTCGCGGTGGCGCAGCAGCACGCGGAACGGGATCAGCCCACGGACCACCTCGTTGCCGAAGTCCTCCTCGGCGTCGTGGCTGCCGAGCAGGAGGGCGGCCTTGTGCTTACGGCCGTCCCGGATGAACGTGCCGATCTCCTCGGCCGCCTCGGGCGACGACATCGTCTTGGACGCCTCGTCGGCGGCGAAGATGTCGAGCCGGGAGCGGTCCGCGAAGCAGCGGTATCTGGCGAGGGCCGCGATCAGCGCGAACGTGGCGCGGCCGAACACCTTCTCCGCCTTGAGCTCGGCGAACAGGTGCCCGTGCTCCATGTCGGCTCGCGAGGGCAGCTGCATCTTGTGCGTGTGCAGCACGATCGCGGGTGAGCTCAGGTCGAGCGGTGGCAGCGAGTCGTCGAAGAGGGCGCGCCCGAAGTCGAGCTCGGAGAAGATGCGCATCTCGTCGGCGAGCATCTTGGCGCCCGGGTACTCGCAGTCCTCCTCCAGGTGTCGCGCGAGCGACCCCAGCGAGGTGATCTTGTGCCGCCACATGTACTCCGTCTGCAGCACCTTGGACAGCAGCACGTTCTGCTCGGACTTGGTCTGCACCGACAGCAGCACCGTGATGAAGGCCCGGGCGACGCGGGGCGCCTGCGCCGGCGGCAGGATCCGCAGCGGGTCCATCGACACCGTCGCGTCCTCCGAGATCTCCACAACCTGCGAGCCGGGGATCTCGGAGACGGCGATGCCCCACTCGCCCATCTCGGTGTGGTCCACCGCCATGAGCGTGGCGCCCATGTCGACGTTGTCCATGGCCACGGTCTTCATGCTCACCGACTTGCCCGAGCCCAGCTCGCCCACGAAGCCCATCGCGAGCGCGACGTCCAGCTTGTCGGTGGCGCCGGCCAGGTTCACGAACACCGGGTTGGGCCGCGCGGCCCCGTTCGAGATCTCCAGGGCGAACAGCGCACCGGAGGTGTCACCCAGCTCGGTGGTCGCGAACGGCACCGCCGCCGAAAACGCCCGCGCCGTCGTGATCTGCGAGTACTCCCGCACGGCGCGTGGCGTCGGCATACCCGGCAGCGTGGCGTCGAAGAGCGTCGGCTGGATCGTCGGGTCCGTGCGCAGCGAGAACTGCATGGCGGCGAAGTACTTGGTCAGGTCGCGGGCGTCGTCGAGCGCCTGCTCCGGGGTGTGGCCCGAGACCGTGAACATCGTGGTCGCGTCCACCTCGACCTCGAGCTCGTCCGCGTCCATGACCGCCTGGTACTCGCCCAGCGCGCGCGCCGTCGTGTCCAGGGACGACCCGGCCCGCTCCTCCTCGGAGCGCTGGTCGAACTGGTCGTTCAGGGTGCGCACCGCGCGCCGGTTGCGGTTGGTCACCTCGTCGCGCGAGCGCACCGTCATGCGGATGGCCCAGTCGCACGGCACACCCGACTCGTCGACACGCCCGATCCACTCGCACCCCGGGTACACGATCCCGCCCGACGGCGTGTCGCTCACCACGAGCGTCGTCTGGTACGACGCGAGCTCGGGGTTGGTCGGGTCCAGCACCTTCACGTACGGCCGCTTCAGGATCTGCAGCGGGCCCAGCTTCTTCTCGGAGTCCGTCTGCCCGGCCGGGTCCACCAGCGCGGACGGCAGGACCGAGGGGCCGGACAGGTGCATCTCCGCGTCCAGCGACCCGTCGACCGGGACCGCCGTGTCCAGCCCGAGGCCGCGCTGCATCGCGTGGCCGAACATCCAGGCCATCTCCGCCACCGACGCCGGCTGGGGGTCGAACGCCGAGGGCATCTCCTTACGCAGCGCCTCCGCCTGGGCGGCCCGCTCGCCGATCGCGTGCCGGCCCGGCACGGACCGCGGCATCATCAGCGTGTCCTGGAGGGTGGTCCAGCTGGCCTGCAGCGGCTCCATGAACGCCTTGGCGCCCGGGTTCGCCAGGGGTGCGGCGATCCAGTGGACGCGGCGCCCGATCGGGATCTGCTCCAGGAAGTCGAGGGTGGCCTCGCACTCGGCGGCCCACGCCTCGCGCTCGGCCAGGTCGACGCCCTCGATCATCGAGAGCACCACCGACGCCGGGTCGGTGGCCGCCGTCAGGCCGAGGTGCAGGGACTCGCCGCGCAGCGCGCGGTACAGCGCGGTGTGGTGCCGCCGCGCCGCGTGCTTCTTGTCGTCCGGCTGGAATGCGTACGGCACAGGTGACACGCGCCAGACCGCCCACACGGTCCCGGTGCGGGTCCACATGAGGCCGTCGGTCAGGGCCGAGATGTGGCTCAGCATGGGGGCTCAGTCCTCTCGCGGGGTGGTGGGTGCTGTGCGGTCGGTGTTCTTCGGCTTCCCGGCGAGCAGCTGGCCGACGCCGGTGAGATCGGTGTTCTTGCGGTCCGCGGCCGCTCTCGCGGCGGCTGCCGCCCAGTCCGCGGGCGAGCGTCTGTCGGTGACGGGTCTGGGTTGCGGTTCGGGTCTCGGGAGCCGTCGGCCCTCGAAGGTCGCGTCGGCGGGCCCCCGGCCGGTCAGCTCCGGCAGGAGCTCGGTCGGTACCGGCTGGACCACCACGGGGCGCGGCGGCTCGGCAGCTCCGACCGGTCTGGCCGGTGCGGCCGGCCTGGCCGCCGGTTCGGTGTGTTGCGCGGGGCCGGTTGCGGTCCGGGGCAGCACGACCATCACCCGGTGCGTCATCAGGCGCGGCTTGGGCAGGGCGACCTGCCCGCCGACCAGGCGTCCCGGGCTGGACGTCAGGTTCATCGCGTCCATCACGAACGCGACCGGGTTACGACCGGAGCTCGGGAGCTTGCCCGTGGCCCAGACGACACCCACGACCACCCCGACGGCGACCACTATGTTCATGAAGCCGCCCAGCTGCGCCCACAACGGAGCGGTCTTCCACAGGGCGAACGCCACCACGGCGCCCGCCCCCACCTGGGTGATGGTGTACGGGCCGCCCCAGATGCGCCCGCCGCTGGGTAGCTTCCCCACCAGCATGGGGATGCGGCGGGCCTTCGTGTAGAACTTCGCGGTCTCGGTCACCGGACACCCTCCTCACCACATGCAGGGCGCGCGAACGCGCCCATCTGACCAGCCCTGTGCCTTGCCCTCAGTGCCTTGCCCATCCGATGTGTCCGACGCCGCGGGTCTCGCGGCCGTCAGAGAACTGTCTGTGAGCTGACGATCGCCGGGGCGGAGTCGAACTCGTCCCGGGCGAGCTCGGAGGTGACGTTGATGCCACCGTTCACGAGCCACAGGACGATGCCGCCGACGATCGCGGACATCAGGATCGCCGCGATCGACATCTTGGTCTTCACCGCGGTGATGACGACCATGAGGATGACGACCACGAAGGTCACGGACTCGATTGCGCTCTTGACCTCCTCGGACTTCACGGTGATGAGGTCGAGGAAGCCGTCGGCCATAACGATCTCGCTGATCATGGTTCTCTCCTTCGCTACTCCCCGGCGGTGCCGGGGTCGATCGTGCCGGATGGCGTCGTGTCGATACGGACCGCCGGCTCGAGGCCGGCAACCTCCCAGCGGCCGTCCCGCGCAACGAGCGTGAGGACGTACTGGGCGGTGGTCTTCTGGCCGTCGAGCCGCGTGAGCTCGACGGTGGTCAGGGCGTGCGTGCCGTCGCCGTCGGCCGGGTCCTCCGTGACCTCGTGCGAACCCTTGATGCCCGTCACGGCCACTGCCGAGTACGGGGCCGGGGTCACTGCCGAGACGGAGGTGCCGGGGCGCAGGTAGCGCGTGATCTCGCCGTCGCCCGCGACCATGGCCGCGAGGAACCCGGCAACGGACTGACCCGCTGCCGACGTCGGAGAGATGGTCTCGGGGTAGTCGAGGTCCGGCGGCTCGGCGTCGGCCGCGGGGCCCGGCACGGGTGCGGGCAGCGCGAGGGCGGTGACCGCCAGGTCGGGACCCGACCACTTCGTGTCCGTGCGGTCCACGAGCACCGGCACCTGGAAGTAGCGGCGCACCCACACGAGCGCGATCTCCGCCTCTTCGCCCTTGGCCTGGCCCGACGGCGCGGGCGTCGAGCCCGGAGCCGGCTCCGCGACGTCCACGCCGACGGTCACCGACCACACGCCGTCCTCCGCCGGCTCGACCTGTGCCACCGACGAGTCGCGAATGGTCAGACCCTCCTGGGGGAGAGAGCCGACCGGGGCGTTCGTCAGGGAGGCGATCAGCTGCTGGTCGTTGCTGTCGGCGCGCAGCCAGGTCTCGACGAGCTCTACCGCGCGCTCGCTCGCCGCGGCGGTCTCCGTCGTGCTCGCCGCACCGGTGGCCGCGGCGACGGGAGCGGGCTCGGGTCGCAGCGCGGTCCAGACCAGGGCAGCGGGCCCGGCCAGCAGGGCCAGCGCGAGCACGGCACCCCAGGCCTTGGTCGCCAGGGCGGGGCCGTTGGACCACTCCACCACCTGCGGGGGAGGGTCGCCGTCGCCCCCGCCGCCCGACGACGGGGGCGACGCGGGCTGATCGGGTCCGCCGGCCCACGGGGAGGCGGTACCGGTGGCGCCGTCGACCGGGCCGGGCAGCTCGGCCGGCTTGGCGGCCTTCTTGCCCCGACGGCGCACGAGGAGCGAGCTCATCGGGTGTGCACCTCGTTCTGCAGGTCGGCCCGGATGCGCTCGCGCGCCTCGCGTGCGCTGCGCACGCGAGGGCTGTCGAGCGCCTCCGTCAGGCGGACCGTCGTGTCCTCCTCGCCGAGGGGGTCCTCGGAGAGGGAGGCGATGAGGTCGCGCACCACGGGCGCCACCTCACCGCGGGCCGCATGTACCTCGGCCGTGTCCCGCAGCAGGGACCACGTGTGGTCGAAGGCCGAAGGCCCAGGGTCCGCGCTGCGCAGGTCCGCGCTGCCGAGGTCGGTGCTGCCGAGTCCGGCGCCGGGCGCCTGGTCGAGCTCGTCCTTGCTCATCTCGCCTCTCCCGTTTATCCGTCTCTTGCGTCTGCTGAGCACAAATGGCTGGTGAAGCGTTCGTGTGACATCGGTCTGCCACGGGTTTTGGCCAACTGTGACGTAGGTCACACAGGGTCGGAACGAGCGGGCAACAGTGGCGGGCAACACCCCCTCGGTGGACTCAGGGCTGACGGAGGGGGGAATCGCCATGCCTGCACGGACACCTGCACAGGCATCAGGAACGCTGATGCGAGAGCTTGACCACGACTGGGCCGACCTGGTCCGCACGCGGTCGTTCGCGACCGAGATCGAGCGGTTCGCCGCACGGTTCCCACAGCTTGCGGGACTGCGCACCGGTGACGGTGTGCGGCTCGCGCCCGACGAGGCGGACGAGGTCCTGTACGCGCTCATCGTCGAGCACGCGGGGGGCAGCTTCGCCGCCGGGCGTGCGGTGCTGCAGTGCATGCTTCCCGCGGTGCGCACCATCGTGCGCCGGTCACGCCGGCACTACCCGGACGTGCAGGACCTCGAGCAGGAGGCCGCCGCCGCGATGTGGGACGCGATCACCCACTACGACCTCGACCGCAGCAGCCGGGTGGCGATGCGTCTGCAGGGGCACACCCTGACGCGGGTCGTCGGCGACCGGGCCCCGCACGCGCGGGGCGGCCGGGCGAGCCGCGGCCCCCAGGTCGCGGAGATCCCCACCGACACGAGCACGCTGACCGTCCTCGAGCGCCCGACGTCGCCCGAGCCCGGGCCGGACGCGGTCTACTCGCTCGCGAGCATGTCCCTCGGCGCCACGGGCGAGGTTCTCGACGTCATCGCGTGGGGGCTCGACAAGAGCGTCCTGACGCGGGACGAGTCAGCTCTTCTGGCGCGGCTGTACGCGCCGGACCCCGACCTCCCGGAGTACGCCGAGCTCGGCTCGGGTCGCGGGAACTATCAGCGGCGGGTTGCCCACGAGCTGGGTATCTCGCACGCAGCCTTGCGCCAGCGGGCGAGTCGCGCAGTGCGACGGCTGGCGGAAGCCGTTCAGTCCGGTGGTCTGTCTGGGGGACAACCGGGCGAACGGGACGATGAGGGACGACGACGGCCGATGGGCTGAGCACTGGGGGGTGCGTGATGCCCTGAAGTCGTCCGAAGTCCGCCTCATCGCGAGAGGGCCCCACCGCCAGCGGGGTCCTCTCGTTCTGTACGTATACCTCCCGATCGCACGCCGAACGTAAAGGTCGTGCCGCCGATCTTCACGCAAGCCGCGTGGTGCGAGAGGCTTCTCTCATGGCCTGACCTGCGGAGTCAATACCACAGGTGTGGTTTCGGCGTGTAAGCGGCGGATCGTTTGAGGGTCACTCAATATTCAAGTCATCTCCACAACTTTGAAGTCTCCTTGACCTAGCGGGCATCCTGAACGCTGATTAGCGTTCAACCTGCCGGGTCCGCCCGTGTGGACAAGGATTACCTGCGGTGTCACACGCATGACATCCGCAGGAGGTCCTCGACCAGCACGGGCGGGAGCACGGTGGAGACAGGCGCACGGATGGGAACCTCGATGGGTCCCGCTCCGGGGGAACCCGAGGCGGGCTCCGGCGACGGACCCGGAGGAGACGGCACGGTGAGCAGTGGCACGAAGGTCGCGAACCAGGATCAGCACGCCCGGTCCGCGTCGAAACCCCAGCGACCCGCACCGCCCGGGCCGCTGAAACCTACGCGCGCCCGCCGTCGGCCCGCGCTCATCGCCCTGGGCCTTGCGCTCGTGGCCCTGAGCGTGCTCGCGAGCGTGTACCTGACCAGCACGCTCGGTCAGACCTATCAGGTTCTCGCGGTCAAGGGCGAGATCACGCGCGGCACCGTGATCGCGGCAACTGACCTCGCCACCGTCGAGCTGCCCACCGGGCCGACCCAGCTCAAGCCGGTCCCCGCCGACCAGCTCGACCAGATGGTGGGCAAGACCGCCGCGGCCGACCTCAACGCGGGGCAGCTCCTGACGCCCACCAGCGTCGTGGACGAGCTCCAGCCTGCCGCGGGCCAGTCCATCGTGGGCATCGCCCTAGCGCCCAACCAGATGCCCGCGTCGTACGAGCTGCGCGCCGGTGATGCCGTGCGCGTGGTGGAGACCCCGGCGAGTGGCGGGGAGCCGCCTGTCGAGGTGCCGTTCGCGATCGCCGCCACGGTGATCGGCAGCAAGCAGTCGGAGCTCGGCGACCAGATGGTCGTCGACGTGGAGGTCGCCTCGGCCAACGCGGCAGGGCTCGCGGCTCGCGCCGCGACCGGTCGCGTCGCCATCGTGATCGACGCCGTCGGGGCGGGGTGATCCGGGTGGCCCTCGTTGCCCTGGCCAATGCGAAGGGATCGCCGGGAACCACGACGGCGGCCCTCGTGCTGGCGCTCCAGTGGCCCCGTCCCGTGCTGCTCGTGGAGGCGGACCTCGCCGGATCGTCGATCCTGGCCGGGTACTTCCGCGGTCAGCTGCCGCACGACCGCGGCCTGCAGCCGCTGGCGATCGCGCACTCCCACGGTGACCTCGAAGCAGCGTTCTGGGAGCAGACCATTCCGCTCGTTCGAAACGATCCGGACAAGAAGCTGCTGCCCGGCATCGTCAGCCCGCACACCGCGCCCGCCGTCGCGAACCTCTGGGGGCCGCTCGCCAACCAGCTGGTCGCGCTGGAGCGTGGTGGCATGGACGTCCTGGTCGACCTCGGCCGGCTCGGCACCGGCGGCGTCGTGCGCGAGGACCGGGAGCCGATAGTCCGCCTCGCGGACCAGGTGCTGATCACCACCGGCTCGCGCCTGCCGGACATCGCGGTGACGCGGGAGCTCGTCAAGTCCCGCACCTCGGTCGTCGACGCCGCGGCGCGCGACCTCACCAATCTCACCGCCCTGACCGTCGGCCCCGGCCGGCCGTACGACGCGAACGAGATCGCGCGGACGCTCGGCCTCGGGACCGTGGGCTCGTTGGCCTGGGACCCGGTGAACGCGGAGGTGCTGTCCGTGGGCGCGCCCGCCGGGCGGCGGTACTCGACGTCGCCGCTCGTGCGCTCGGCCGGGCCCGTGATCTCGCGGCTCCAGGACCGTACGGAGAAGCGGCGAGCCCGGTTCGCCACCGGCCCTCGTGACGTGGGCAGCGGGACCGGCCAGAGGCGTCCGCCCGAGCACTCCGGCATGGACGCCCGCTCCGCGGCGCGGAGCGCGCAGAACGGCGGGCCGTGGCAGGGCGGGAGGGGAGACGCATGAGCACGCCCGAGTTCCCCGACCTCTCTTCCCTGCCGATCTTCCACGACGCCGACGACCGGACCGCCGCTCTACCTCGCCGGTCTCCTGCTGCCGAGGCTGAGGCAGCGTCGGAAAGGCGCATCGCCTCGGCGCAGAACTCCCTGGCCTCGCCGGTGGTGGAGCAGGGCAACGGCACGACACGCACCGCCGAGCCCGCCGCGCCGGCGCGCACCACGTCCGGCGGGGCGCCGTCGTCGGGAGGCGGCGCCTCACCCTGGGTCGGAGCGCTGGCCCGGGCCGGTCGGGAGTACCACGGCCAGCCCGGCAACCCGCGGCTGCGCGACTCCGAGTTCTGGCGTCAGGTCAACAGCCTGCGTGGCGAGGTGTCCTCCCGGCTGACGACGGCGCTCGCGACGCGCGAGCTGGACGAGGAGCAGCGCGAGGCGCTCGGCCAGGAGCTGATCCAGCAGGTCGTGCGCGACCACAACGACGCACTGCTCTCCGGTGGCCAGCGCAACTGGACCACCGAGTACCAGGTCGAGGTGACGCGCGCGCTGTTCGACGCGCTGTTCCGCCTGGGCCGGCTGCAGCCGCTCATCGACACCCCGGACGTGGAGAACATCGAGATCACGGGCACCGCGCCCGTGCTCATGCTGATGGGCGACGGCCGCCGCACGTACGCGGAGCCCATCGCGGACTCCGACGCCGAGCTCATCGACTTCCTGCAGTTCCTCGCGGCGCGCGACCCCGCGAACGAGCGGTCGTTCACGCGGGCCAACCCGTTCCTCAACCTGGACCTGCCCGGTCGCGTGCGGCTGGCCGCCGTCGGCTGGGTCGTGCCGTGGCCGCGCGTGACCATCCGGCTGCAGAGACTGCAGTCGGTGGACCTGGAGCTGCTGCGCCGGAACGACACGATCGACACGGTGCTGGTCGAGTTCCTGACGGCGGCGGTCCGGGCGCGCAAGTCGATAGTGGTGTCGGGTCAGGGCCAGGGCAGCGGTAAAACGACCCTTTTGCGCGCTTTGTGTGCCGGACTGGACCCCTGGGAGTCCATCGCCACTATCGAGACCGACTACGAGCTCTACCTGCACCTCGAGCCCGAGAAGCACAAGCGGGTGGTGGCGCTGCGTACGCGCGAGGGCTCGGGCGAGATGAACACGTCCGGCCGCCGCGTGGGCGAGATCAACACGAACGTCAACGTGTACGAGTCGCTACGGCACAACATCTCCCGCGTGATCGTCGGTGAGGTGCGTGGGCCCGAGATCGTGTCCATGTTCCAGGCGATGCAGATGGGCAACGGCTCGCTGTCGACGGTGCACGCCGACGGCGCGCGGGACGTCGTCGAACGCCTGGTCGGCATGGCCGTGCAGGACTCCACGCTCTCCGAGACGTACGCGTACCGGCAGGTCGCGCAGTCGATCGACCTCATCGTCTTCCTCCGGGTCGACTCCGAGGGCGACGGCCGCCGCACCCGCTACGTCGCCGAGGTGATCGAGGTGTCGCGCGGCGAGGCCGGCAACCCGGTGGCGATCACCGACGTGTTCGAGCCGGGCCCGAACGGCCGCGCGGTGCCGAAGACGACGCCGTCGTTCCTCGCCGACCTGGAGGCCGAGGGCTTCGACGCGAGCCTCCTGAACTACCGGGACGGCCTCTGGGGGACGGCATGAACACGCTGATCGCGGTGCTGACCGGGCTCGGCCTGGGCCTCGGGGTGTGGTTCGTCGTCGTCGGGGCGCAGAAGTACGAGCCGACGCCGAAGCCGGCGCGCACGACCCCGCCCTTCCACGGCCTGCTCCGCCTGCTCGGCCTGACCAAGGGCGGGCCGCTGTACCCGCAGCGCAAGGTGGTGGGGATCGGCGCGGCTGCCGGACTGGTGATCGGGATCCTGACCGGCTGGTGGTCGCTCGTGCTGATCGTGCCGGTGCTGATCGTCGGCCTGCCGTCGCTGTTCCGCACGACCACGCAGTCGAACGAGGTGGAGAAGCTGACCGACCTGACCGCCTGGGTCCGGTCGCTGATCGGCGTGCTGTCCGGGGGCGCCGTCGGGTTGGAGCAGGGGATCGCCGCGACGCTGCACAGTGCCGCGCCGTCCGTGCGGCCGTCGCTCGCGCGCCTCGTGGCGCGCCTGGAGGCGCGCCAGCCGATCAAGCCCGCGCTGTACCGCTGGGCGGACGAGATGGACGACTACTCGGCGGACATGATCGCGTCGGCAATGATCCTGGAGTCCGACAACCGCACCGGCGCCGTGGCGCCCGCGCTCCGGCAGCTCGCCGAGTCCCTCTCGGCGCAGGCCAAGGCGCGGCGCGAGATCGAGACCGAGCGTGCGACGGGCCGCGCGACCGTGCGCTGGGTGACGATCGTGACGCTCGTGGTGCTGGCGGCCACGGCGATGTCCGGGTACCTCAGCGGGTACGACTCGCCCGTGGGCCAGGTCGTGGCGGTCGTGCTGTTCTGCGCGTACGTCATCTGCCTGCTGTGGATGCGCAACATCAGCCTCGGGCAGCCGATCCCGCGGTTCCTGCCCGACGAGCGGGGGGCCTGACATGTGGCCATGGGCAGTGGGAAGTGGCCTGGTCGCGGGCCTCGGCCTGTTCCTGGTGGTGCGCGAGCTCCTGCCGTCGACGCCGCGGCTCCAGTCCGCGCTGGACCGGCTGAGCGGTGACGACAAGGTCGAGCCCATCACCGTGTCCGAAGGCGGCGAGCTCACCGCCACCCAGCGGTACACCCAGATGTTCGGGGCGTGGGCGCAGCGGCGGCTGCCCGTTGCGGTGCTCGGCCGATGGGGCCCCACCCGCGCGGACCTCGACCTGATCGGGAAGACCGCCACCGACCACTACGGCGAGAAGGCGCTCGGCACGGTCATCGCGCTGGTCGCCGTACCGTTCCTCGGGCTGTGCGTGGGGTTGCTCAACCTCGGCATGCCGGTGTCGGTGCCGCTCGGGGCGTCGCTCGTGTTCGCGCTGGGCGCCTGGTTCCTGCCCGACCTCGACGCGCGGACCAAGGCCAGGCGCGCCCGGCAGGAGTTCTCGCGGGCCGTGTCGACGTACCTCGAGCTGCTGGCGATCGAGCGCATCTCCGGCGCCGGCGCCACGCAGGCCACGTTCGCCGCGGCGCAGGTCGCGGGGTCGTGGCCGTTCCGGCGGATCGCCGCTGCGCTCGAACGGAGCCGGTGGGAAGGGCAGCCGCCGTGGGTGGCGCTGCGCGAGCTCGGGAAGGAGGTCGAGGTGGACGCGCTCGGCGAGGTCGCCGCCATCGTGGAGCTGGCGGGCACCCAGGGCTCGGCCATCCACGACCAGCTGCAGTCCAAGGCCGCGGCGATGCGGGACGCGCAGCTCGACGTCGAGCAACAGCTCGCCCACGACGCGACGGTGCGGATGACCGTGCCCGGAACTATGACAGTTTTTGTGTACTTTTTGATGCTCATATTTCCCATCGGCGTCACAATGTTTCAGACTGCGCCCTGAACCGGCTCGCCCCCGGTGGCACCGCGGTGTCACACGAGCCGCTTCTTACCCATTTGTTGAAGTCGACAGCACCCCGGGAGTCAACATGAACCAGCACCTGAGCCAGGGCCGATCGGCGGCGTCGCGCGCCGCAGCACGGGCGTCGCTGCGCGCCTCTGCGGTGCGCGGCCGCGTCGACGCTCTGCACACCCGCTTCGCGGAGCGCTCCGCCGAGCTGCGCCGACGGCTGGCCGCCGGCCGTGCGGGTGAGCCCGACGAGGCCGGCCTCGAGTCCATCGAGGTCGTCGTGCTGTCCGTCGTGGGCCTCGGGATCGCCGTCGGGCTCGGGATCGCGATCCGCGCGCTCGTCGACCGCTACATGGCGCAGCTCGGGGGGTAGAGCATGAACGATCGCGGTGCCGCCTCCCTCCAGACAGTCCTCACCTACCCGATCGTCCTGATGCTCATCTTCGCGATGGTGCAGGGCGTGCTGTACTTCCACGCGCAGAACACGGCCCAGTCCGTGGCCAACGGGGCCGTCCAGGCCGCGCGCGTCGAGGGCGGCAGCATCGACTCGGGATACGCGGAGGCCGCCGCGCGGCTCGCCCGCGGGGGCGACGCGTTCGCGACCGTCCGGGTGTCGGTGACGCGTGGGGAAGAGATGGCGACCGCGACCGTGATCGGGCTGGCACCGTCGATCGTTCCTGGGTTCCGGGGGCTGCGCGTGGAGCAGTCGGCCACCGGGCCGGTCGAGCGGTTCACGCAGGCGGTGGTGGGGCCATGAGCCCAGCGGCCGACGGCGAGCGGGGGAACGTGGCCATCAATACCGCCGTCGTCTTCCCCATGCTGTTGCTCGTCGGGCTGCTGCTTGTGATGGCGGGGCGGTTGGTGCTGGCCGAGGGCGTGGTGCAGTCGGCGGCGAACGAGGCCGCGCGGGCGGCGTCGATCAGCCGGACGGCGGCCGTGGCCGGGGTACAGGCGACGTCGACGGCGACGTCGACGCTGGTGAACTCCGGGGTGATGTGTGCGACGACGTCGGTGGTGCCGACGACGGACGCGTTCGCCCTGCCGCTCGGGACCGTGGGGACCATCACCGTGCAGGTGGAGTGCGTGGTGCCGCTGCGTGACCTCGGGTTGCCGGGCGCACCCGGCTCGCGCACCATCAGCGCGACCGGGACGTCGGTGCTCGACGCCTACCGGGGGCGGTCATGACCAGGGGGGTCGGGCGGATGTGGTTGCGGCGCGGGCCGAAGGCCGGGTTGCCGTCGGGTGGGCGGCCGGCGCGGGAGCGGGGCGAGGTCAACATCCTCGCGGCGGGCATGGTGCCCGCCCTCATCATCGCTATCGGCCTCGTGGTCGACGGCGGCGGGCGGCTGCACGCCGAGGACGAGGCCGAGTATGCCGCCGACCAGGCGGCGCGGGCCGCCGCGCAGCAGATCCGGATCGACCGCGCGCAGCTGGGACTGCCCCCCGAGGTGGATCCCGCGCGCGCGACACAGGCTGCCGCCGACACCCTCGGCGCGCTGGGCGTGCAGGGCGGGGTGACCGCTGTCAACGGCGCCACCGTCAGCGTGGGCACCGAGGTCACCTACGAGACCACTTTCCTGACGTTGATCGGAATCAGCACGCTCAGGGTCACGGCTGACGCCGAGGCACGGGCCGTCCGCGGGATAGGACAGGAGGAATCCTGATGAGCACCTCGACAGTCCAGGGTCGTGCGGTGACCGGTGAGCCCGGCGAACCGCAGCGGGGCGCGGGCGCACGCGTGGTGAGAGGGCTCGGTGCGGCGGTGCTGCTGGTCGCGCTCGTCGTCGGGATCCCGGTGGGGCTGTGGATGCTCGGGGGGCCGATATGGACCGGACCCGTCAGCCTCAACCAGATCATCTCGATGCTGAGCAGCCCCGACGTGACCGGTTCGGTGCTGCTCGGGCTGGTCAAGATCGTCGGCTGGATCGCGTGGCTGACGTTCGCGACAGCCGTCGTGATCGAGGTGGTGGCGGCGCTGCGCGGCCGCCGTTCGCCGCACGTGCGCGGGCTCGGGGCGCAGCAGCGTGCCGCGGCCGTGCTTGTGGGCGCGGTGATCACGATGCTGGTCGCGGCGCCGTCGGTGTCGCCGGCGATGGCCGCGACGCAGCCGGCCGAGGTCGGCGAGACCGGGACCGTGGCTACCGCGCCGGTCTTGCCGGGGACCGCTGCTCCGGCCGGTGCAGCTGGCGTTACCGGTGCGACCGGTGCGGCTGAGAAGGCAGGCGTGCGGGCCGATGCGGACGCGCCGCCGTCGGCCACCTACACCGTGCAGCCGGGCGACTCGCTGTGGCGGATCGCCGAGGAGACCCTGGGTGACGGTGCCCGGTTCAAGCAGATCGCCGACCTGAACTACGGCGTGCCGCAGGCAGGCGGCGGCGCGCTCGACTCGGGGCACTGGATCGAGCCGGGCTGGGTGCTGAAGCTGCCCGCCGAGGCGTCGGCCGAGCAGGAGACCGGGTCGCCGAACGGTCCCGTCGAGATCGGGCCCTTGAAGAGCTCCACCGGCGGGTCGGAGGGCACCGTCGGCGTCACGAACCCCGAGGCGGGTTCGGCCGAGGTCGTCGTCGAGTCTGGCGACACCCTGTGGGGGATCGCCGAGGAGGAGCTCGGCGACGGGACCAAGTACCCGGAGGTGTTCGAGGCGTCGCGCGCCACGGAGCAGCCGGGCGGTGCGCAGCTCACCGATCCCGACCTCATACTTCCCGGCTGGACCGTGACGGTCCCGGGTGCGGGGGAGTCGACGTCGGACACCGGGAACGACGGTGCGCGCGGCGATGGTGCGGCGCAGGGGTCCGACGGCACGGACGAGCCGTCCGGCGAAGCTTCCGGCGAGCAGACGTCGGACTCGGCGGATGCCGAGAAGCCGGGCGCCGCGGAGTCCACGGACGAGGCAGCCGAGGACGCGGCTCCCGAGCAGACCGCACCCCCCACCGAGGCGACGCCCGAGGACGCCGTCGAGGTCGAGCCGGACGATATCGAGGAGCCGGGGGGCGCGGGGAACGACGTCGTCGAGGAGCAGACGCCGTCGGCCGAGCAGCCTGCCGGCGAACGTCCGGCGGGTGAGGTTCCGACCTCCGTGGATCCGAACCGTGTGGGGCAGAATGCCGCTCCGAAGGCGCCCGCCGCGGGTGGGGACGGAGCAGGCCAGGACGGCGCGGACGCGCCCGACCCCGCCGACGTCGCGACCGGCTCGGCCGGCATCGGCGGATCCGATGGATCGGGCGGCGAGGAGCCCGCTCCCGAGGAGACCGCGGAGGGGAACCTCGTCCCGCAGGCCCCGCCCGCGCCACAGGAGACGTCCGAGCCGCAGTACGACGAGGTCACGCCCGAGGACCTCCAGAACGATCCCGACCTCGAGCCGGACGAGTCGGAGCCGCAGGGCAGCTCGCTCGACGAGACGGTTCCGGGGAGCGGGCTGATCGCCGACGAGCTCATGCCGAAGGACGAGCCCGACGAGCCGGCCGCCGAGGAGACGTCGTCCGGGAGCGGCACGACCTGGGGCAGCGACCCGGCGTCGGACGACGATGTGGCGACCGGCAACGGCGCGGGAGGACTGATCGAGGAGCCGGCGCAGGTAGTTCCGGAGTCCTCCGTTGAGGCGACCTCCATCGGCGGCTCGGGGACCGACGAGGTGCTGCCGGACGAGGCCGTCGGCGACGAGCCCGTAGCTGGAGACAGCGTTCCCGAGGTAGCGGTCGAGTCGTCGCCGCCGGTCGACGCATCCGCACCGGTCGACGCGTCCGCACCGGTCGAGGCCGAGACCGCCGAGCCTGGCGCGGTTGGCGGGTCCGACACCGTTGCGGCTGCTCCGACGGCCACGACGGCCGCCACGGCGGCCGGGGGAAGCGGGTCCCTCCTGGACACGGCGGCTGACGTCGTATCCGACATCGGCGACGAGCTCGACGAGTCGGTAGAGGTCCGCACCGCGACCGGCGTCGGCGGGCTGCTCGCCGCAGGGCTGCTCGCCCTGGTCGCCGTGAAGCGGCGCCGCGCCCGCAAGGGCCGCGAGCCGGGCGAGACCATCGTCGTGCCGGGACCGGAGACGGCGGCGGGCGCGCTCGAGCGTGACCTGCACACCGTCGAGGACCCCTTCGGGCGCAGCCAGGTGGACCGCGCGCTGCGCAGCCTCGCGCTGTGGCACCGCGAGCGTGGCCTGCCGCTGCCGGGCGTGCGCGTCGCTCGGCTGAAGAGCGGCGAGTTCGTCGAGCTCTACCTCGACCGCGCCGCCGACCTGCCCGAGCCCTGGGCCAGCACCACCGACCGGTTCGTGTGGCAGCTCGCGGCGGGCGACGCCGTCGCCGCGGCACAGGTCGGTTCGGTGGAACCCGTCGAGACCGAGGACGGCGAAGCGCCCTACCCGGCCCTCGTCACCGTCGGCCACGACGACGAGGACGCGCACCTCATGCTCGACCTCGAGAACCTCGCATGCCTCGACATCCGCGGCACGGACGCCGCAGCGCAGGCCACGCTCGCGGCGCTCGCGGTGGAGCTGGCCACGAGCCTGTGGGCGGACGACCTGCAGGTCACCGTGGTCGGCACCCTCGGTGAGCTGCCAGGCGTTGTCGACACGGGCCGCGTGCGGCACGTCCCCAACCTCGCGGCGATCCTCCGCGAGCTGGAGGCCCGCGCGTCCGACGTCGACCGCACGCTCGCCCAGGTGGGCGCCACCTCCGTGGCGGACGCGCGAGGCCGCGGGCTGGCGACGGACGCCTGGACGCCCGAGATCCTGCTCGTGGGCGAGCGGCTCGGCCTGGCCGAGCGCGCCCGGCTGGAGAGCCTGGTCGAGCGCGTGCCCGGCGTGGGGATCGCTGCCGTGACGTCCAGCGCGGAGGTCGGCGACTGGGTCCTCGACCTGACAGGCGACCTCACCAACGGCGACACCACCCGCGGCATCCTCATGCCGGCCTACATCGCGGTGCGGCCACAGCAGCTCGACGCCGAGACGTACGCACAAGCCCTGGCCTTGCTGGCCGACCCGGAGACCGCACCCGGCCCCGAGTGGAGCCGTTCGATCGACCGCACCGAACCTACGCTCGAGGAGATCCCAGTGGAAGCTGTCCGCGCTGGTGCCGCGGATTCGGACGTGGTGGTCGGCGAGGCCACAGGCCTCGCGCCGTCGCCGGGTTACGCGGGCGGCGGGGTCGGTGCCGGTCCGACGACGGGGCGGCGCCCCGAGAGCTTCTCGCCGTGGACGACGGCCGCGGTGAGCGTTGCGACGCCGCCGCTGGGGATGCCGATCGTCTCGGGAGCCAAGCCTGGTTCGGGGGTCGGCGAGGCCGGCCCGGGCGATCCTGTCGAAACTACCGCGCCGCCGATCGTGCGTGTGCTGGGGAACGTGGAGCTAGGCGGGACGACGGGCGTCGAGCTGCCGTCCACGCATCAGCGGCAGGCGACCGAGCTGATCGCGTTCCTGGCGTTCAACCCGGGTTCGCGCGGGTCGGACATCTCGAAGGCGCTGTGGCCGTCGCGCGAGCCGAACCTGGCGACGCGGCGCTCCGCGGTCTCGCGGGCGCGCCGCTGGCTGGGCACCGACGCCGGCGGCCACGAGTACCTGCCGCGCTACTGGTCCGCGGACGACGGCGGCCAGGCCGACCTCGAGTCCGCCGGCTACCGGCTGCGCGGGGTCACGACGGACTGGCACAAGTTCTGCGACCTGGTGGGCTCGGACCTCAGCCAGACGCCGACGTCGGACCTGCTCGCCGCGCTGGACATGGTGCGCGGCCGGCCGTTCGAGGGTGTGCCGCTGCGCAAGTACGCGTGGGCGGAGCAGCTGATGCACACGATCTCGTCGGGCGTGGTGGACGTGTCCCACGAGGTGGCCCGACGCGCGCTGCTGGCGGGTGACGTGGCGATGGCGCGGCACGCTTCCCAGGTGGGCCGGCTCGCCGACCCGGTGGACGAGCGGTCGTGGCGCAACGGGATTCGCGCGGAGATCGCGTCGGGGCGGCGGGACGCCGTCGGCCGGCTCGTCGACCGTCTGCGGGACCACCTGGAGCAGCTTGCGATGGAGCCCGAGCCGGACACCGAGGAGCTGCTGGCGCAGGTGGACGAGCAGGACCGTCGTCGGGGTGCGGGCGCGGGGCACAGCCCGCGGGGGTAGGCGGTTCGCCGGTCGCGCCGTCGGCCCCGTCCCGCTGGGCGGGCTGTCGAGACCAGGTCTCGACAGCCCGACCGGCGGACGGGGCCTACTTTCGACAGCTCAGGCCTCGACCGGCCCCGACCAGCGAGTCAGGGGCCGACGTTCGACGGGCTCAGGACCCCGCCGGCGAAGGGCGGTCAGTCCTGGGCGAAGGTCGGGGTCCCGTAGTCCTCGAACCAGTCGCGAGCCTCGTCGATGTCATCCGTGAAGGCGCGGGACAGCAGGAGCAGCAGCCGGGCCTTGACGGCCGTGAGATCGCCGCCCGCGATCACGCCGTCGCCGGTCCCGTACGAGCCGCCCGAGCCGGTGCGGGTCGTGGAGACGAACCAGACGCCGTCGGCCACGGCCGCGGAACGGGCGGTGCTCATGTCACGAGAGATGCCGCCCGCCCCGGTCCCGGCGGTGACGATGCCGGTGGCTCCGGCCGCGTGGAACCCGGCGATCGCCTCGCCGCCGGCCTGCTGGTAGGACATCGCGATCTCGACCTTCGGCAGGTCCTCGGCGTCGACGTCGGACAGGTCGAAGGGTGTGTACCAGCGGCGGCTGTCGCAGTCGAGCACGCGGGCCGGGGCGCGGCCGAGCGTGATGGTGTCGCCGTCGATCCAGCCGAGGACGCCGTACTCGCGCGACTGGAAGGTGTCCGTGCGGTACGAGTTGGTCTTGGTGACGTCGCGGGCGGCCTGGATCTCGTCGTTCAGCATGAGGACCGTGCCGAAGCAGTAGGTCTGCTGCGAGGCCGCGACCTTGATCGCGTTGTAGAGGTTGGCGGGCGCGTCGGTGCCGAAGACGAGGTCGGAGTCGGGGCCGTCGCCCGCGCCCCAGGGGCGCATGGAGCCGGAGGTGATGACTGGCTTCTTGGACCGGACGGTGAGGTCGAGCCAGTAGGCGAACTCCTCCTGGGTGTCGGTCCCGGTGGTGACGACGACGGCGTCCGCGTCCTCCAGCGCTTCCTCGACCGCGAGCGTCAGCGCGTGGAACTGTTCGATCGTGTAGCCCGACGACCCCGCGTTGCCGAACTGGACCGCCGAGACGTCGGCGACGGCGTCGAGCTCGGGGCGCAGGGTGTCGAGCATGTCCGCCATGAGGAAGGTCCCGGCGCGGTAGTTGGTGAAGGTGTCGCGGCCGGACGCCTTCCCGGCCATCGTGCCGCCCGTCGCCACGACAACCACCTTCGGCTTGCGATGCTTCGGCGCGGTGGCCTGCTCGTACGCGGCGGACTGGATGCCGAGCGGGTTGGTTCCGGCGGCTTGAATACTGACGGGGGCGGGATTGCGCTCGGCAGCGATGTTCCAGCCGACGGCGCCGGCGAGCGTCGCTGTCCCGACGACGGCGGCTGTCGCGGCCGCGATGGTGCGCCTGGTCAGGGCGATGACTGTGGGCATGGGTTCTTCCCCTTTGGTCGGCTTGTTGCCGACCGTAGGGGCTGGGAGTTTCGGCGGGATTGCCCGGATGTTGATAGTGCGGTGGGGCCGCGCGGGTTGGGCGTTTGCCGGGCGCGGACTGGGCCGAGGTGATCGCTGGACGCTGCTGGGCGCCGTGGGCCGGGCCTGCCGAGGCCCGAAGTTGTCCACAGGGCCCACTTTCCGGATCGCGTGGGCCCGGCTAGCGTTTTTCTCGGCCGTTGCGGATACGCAACGGTGTGGCCTGAGGGCGGGGGACGCGGATGGGCGGCGCGGCTATGCGCATGGCGGGGTTGGTCGTGGCAGTCGGGTTGGCGCTGTCTGCTTGTTCGGGTTCGACCCCGGATCCTGACGTAACTGGATCCTCGTCCGCGGACCCGACACCGACGGCGTCTGCGAGCCCGTCCCCGTCGTTCCCTGCGAAGCCGGAGCGGCCGGAGGCGATGGAGCGCGAGGACGCGGAGGGGGCTGCGGCTGCGGCTGAGTACTTCATCGAGCTCTACCCGTACGTGATGGCGACGGGGGACACCGAGGAGTTCGAGGCGATGTCGCACCGGGCGTGCGGGTTCTGCGACGAGCTTGCCAACCAGGCTTCGGCGATCCAAGACGCAGACGAGACCTTCGCTGGTGGTGCAACGACGGTGCAGATCACCAAGGAATACAAGCGAGATGAAGTCACGGGAATCTATCCGTTCGACTCGAAGATCACACAGGAGGCGCAGACCATCACGGCAGCGGACGGTCGCACTGTGCTGGACGCCGACAAGGAGGTCCTTGAGCGACGAATTGAAATCGGCCGCAGGGACGGCGAGTGGGTGATGGTGACAGTCGCACCGATTCCGGAGCACGACTGATGATGATCACGACGGCAGTTGGGTTAGCCGCAGCGCTGGCATTCGCTCCATCCCCGGGCGACGAGCGAGTGACTCTCGGAGGAGCGACAGCGGACGAATCTGTTCACGTAGCCGCCGAACAGTACGCAGCGGCTCCTGCACCTGTTCCAGCCGTTGGATCAGCGGCAAGCGACAGTTCATCTGTCCCCGCGCCGCCCATACGCCAATGGCGCATCACCCCCGCCATGTGTTTCCTGCGGGATCTGGGCGGCGCCACCGCGTTCGCCGAGTCCTGCGACGAGGGCCATCAGCTCGCCTATGCCGGCATCGAGTGCGAGGACGACGAGCAGGCTGTCGGGGCCCTGTTCGAGCAGCGCCGGGAGTCGGGCGAGTGGTCGGACGCCGCGCTGGTCGAGGAGGAGTCCTGCATCGCCCAGCGCCGCCAGCAGGTCGACATTCCGGCGGCCGCGGCGCGGGCTTTCCGGGAGATGCAGATTGCGCCGTCGGACGTGAACGTGCAGCCGCCGGACGGGTGGACGCTCGTCAACGTCGACACCATTGCGTTCACTGATCGGGATCCCCGAACGATGAGCACCAACCTGTTCGGCATCCCGGTGGAGATCCGCGCCGTGCCAAGCAGTTACTCGTGGAACTTCGGCGATGGGTCGACGCCCCTGACCACCACCGATCCCGGCGCTCCCTACCCGGCGCACACGGTCGCCCATGCCTATGCAAAGCAGGGCACAGCCACGATCTCGCTCACGACCACGTGGCATGGCCAGTTCCGTTTGGCTGGCGAGCCCACCTGGCGTGACGTGGCGGGAGAGGGAACCACGGTGTCGTCGTCGGGCAGCCTGGAGATCCTGGAGGCGAGGGCACGGCTCGTGGAAGACCTGTACGACGAATGAGCCAGCACGCGATCAAAGATCCGCAGTCCTGACGTCAGTGGTGTCGAGGCAGCGGTCGATCAGGGCGGTGAGCTCGAGGGAGAGCGGGAGCTCGGCCTGCTCGGCCGGGGTGAGGTCGCCGTAGAGAGTGATGGCGACGGGGCCGGGCTGCTGGTCAGCGGCGGCGTCGGTGCAGAGCAGGACACCGACGGTCGGGGCGTGCACCGTGGGGACGCGGACAAGGTCGTCCACGAGGTCAAGGGCGTAGCGGGCACGGGCGACGAGGGCCGGGTCGAATCGGCCGACCTGAACCTGGATGGCGATGTAGCGCATCTGGGTCACGTGGAACAGCAGCAGATCGACGGTGTAGTCGCGCTCGCCCTCTGTGAGGCTCAAGTGCCGATCGACGAGGCACATGTGGCGAGGCGGCACGGCGAGGAGGTCCTCGAGATGGTCGACGACGATGCCGGCGAAAGTGCCGCGGATCGAGTCGACGAGCTCGCTGATGAGGTCTTCGAAACCCTCGGGTCGGAAGTCGGTGCGCTGGAAGATGCTCATCTTGCGCCGACCTGGCGGACGGGTTCGTGTGGAGCAGGTGGAAGGTTCATGCTCCAAGCATGTAGAGGGGTTTCAGCATCCGCCACCCGAGTTGCGTATACGCAACGAACAAACAGGTCCTAGACCCCGCAATCGACCGGGCCATGGTTGAACCGAGATCCATCGTTGACCAGTGTTGGCCAGATGTTGTGAATTATCACGACTGCACCTTGCTGTGGCGACAGATATAGCGCACCCTTGGTGGCGGCCGTGTTCGTTGAGTTATGCCCGAAGTTGAGGGAGCCGCCGGATGGTCTCGTCCGCCATCACGCCCACCCGCACGATCGCCGTACTCATCGGAGTCGCAGTCATCGCTGTGGCTGGGTTCGCGGTCGTGAGATCGGGCATTTTCGAGCCGGACACGGTCCAAGGCGCGATCCCCGGTCCGGGTTCATCGTCACCCTCGGTTTCGGCCTCCGCGAGCCCGTCGGCCCCGCCGCCTCCGGCGGCATCCCCGTCGCCGACGACGCCGGAGCAGATCAAGGCGAAGAACATCGCTGACGCGAAGGCGCGGCTCGTGAAGTACTACGAGACGACGGCGCAGGTGGCGAACAACGGATACCGGGACTGGAACAAGAAGCTGGATCCGTTCTGGGGGCACCCAGATGTCTGGGGTCCGCTGTCGACGTCGTACGCGAACCTGGATGCAGAGGGGCAGTACACGACGGGCGCCGCAAGCGTGGAGTCGATGCGCGTCGTGAATTACGAACAATCAGCCGAGGAGGGGTTCGCCGAAGTTTCGATTGATGCATGCATTGACTTCAGTCAAGTGCGGAACTTCTCGAATGATGGAGAGGTCATCCCGCGACAAGCTGGGGCACCAACCAGGTATCAGTTCGAGTATGTGATGTCACACCCCGGTGCGAATCGCTTTTGGACCGTTTACGAGCAGGTTCCCCACCCGGAGCAGGCATGCTGACCGGTCGGCTTCGAACGATCTCTGCTGTCTTTGGGGCAGTAGTTCTGTCCATTACGCTCCTCGGAGCGCCTGCGGCCGCTGATGTGAACTGTGACCCCATCCTCAATCCCGACGGTACTTTCACTCTTCCGTGCGAGGAGGATGGTGAAAGTGGCGATCCTGGTGGCGGTGATGGGCCCGGTGACGGTGGTGTCCAGGAGTGCAACTACCTCGGCCGCGAGGTCCCGTGCTCGTCAAACTACGGCTCCTGGAACGGCCGCTGTTACGAACGGGTAATGAACCCTCAGCCCCCGAAAGATGCGCCACAGTGGCGGGGTAACGAGGATGGGGTGATCGTGGAGTGCACTCCATATCAGTGCGCGCAGCAAGGCGGGGATCTGGCGAACTGCCCGGGGTACACCATCTATTGGTCTCCGGACGCACCCGCTCCGGCGGGCCCTTCTCCTGAGGAACTCGCGCGCCGCGCCGTCGCCACAATGCAGCTCACCATGGGCGAGATCGGCTCCACCCCGCCGGCGTCCACCAAGGATCCGAGCGCCGTGGGCGCGATCGGGCTTCCGATCTGGTTGTGGATCGCGAACCGCGCGGAGAACACGATCGGCCCGATCGCCCGGGAGGCGAGCGATGGCGGCCTGACTGTCAGCGCGACTGGAACGCTCGACCGTGTCGAATGGACACTTACCAACGCGAATGGCATCACAGTTGGCGCCATTACTTGCGACGGAGCCAATGCTCCGGGTACGCCCTACGACGGCCGCAACAGTGCGGAGCCGTCGCCCACCTGCGGGTTCGGAGCAGACCTGAACAACTCTCCGGGCAACCTCACACTAACGGGCACGGCCTACTGGACCGTTGCGTGGCAGGGCGGCGGACAGACCGGTCAGATCGATGTTCCGGCACAGTCGAACAGTGCCCCGGTCAGGATCGGCGAACTGCAGGTCCTCGTCGAGCAGTAGCCGCCGTCGTCGTCGGGCTGAGCGCGCCACGAGCGCTCGAGCTCCATCCGGGCCCACGTGTCCGTGCGGCAATAGGCCCCGCCGCGATTTCGACCTGGGTGTGCCGAGTCCCACGATGCTTTCTACGCTCGGATGTCCGGGTGTGCTGAGCATGGAGGAGCTAGATGTCGTCATTGGCGGTGTTCTTGTTGGTCGTTGTGGGGCCGATCGTGGTGGGCGTGACAGCGATGGTTCCTTGTGGAGCTCGCAATCGCACTGGCACGCGGTGCCGGAATAAGCGTTCCGGGTTCATGGAGAGGTGCCAAAACCACAGCGGCCAAGGCGTTACGCCTTCTGATTGGTTTGGTGTTGCATCCGTCGCTGTCGGGATCGGCGTCCTCTTCACATGGCGTGCCCTGGACCCTGGCTCGTTTCCGGGGGTGCTCCTGCCGGGTGCGTTGTGAGTGTCAGTCGGCGTGAGGATCGAGTGCCAAAGCTGCCTTATGCCTCTCGCTCGCGACTTTCATCAACTGCTTGCGCCGTCGGTCGGCCTGATCGCCGTGTGTCTTTGTGGCGTGGCAGTTTGGGCATAGCGCGACCATGTTGGATGGGTGGTCGTCACCGCCGAGCGCGAGGTCTTGGACGTGGTCAACTTCGAGAAGGGCGCCACCCGTTCGAGCCTTGTCGGCGGCCATGCCCGTGCACCACGAGCTTTCGCACTGATCCCCTGCCCGAGCGAGCACCGCCCGCCGGGCCGAGAGGCGCCGGGCTTGATCCTGGCGGATGCGGTTCTTGACGCGTCTTGCAGGCGGGCGCATCTCCAGTCTCCGAACGAGCTCGGAGTAGGAAGGATTGGCTTGAGCCTCCGGTCCGACCAACTGGTCCATGTCATCAGCGAAATCTGGGGCGACATCATCTGCGAAGTCACCTGGCAACGTCGACTGTGGACCGTCGACGGTGCTGAGCATCCATACAACTTCCCGTCGGCCCTTCTTGTCAGACCCTTGTCCCCAGCCCCAATGACGGTCAACGACCACGCACCACATTTCAAAGGTGAAGACCCCGCCGCGAGGCCTATGCCAGAACCGGACCGCAGTACGGTTGAGGCGCGCACTCTCCAGCCGCTTGTTTCCAGGTGACGCCAGCGTCTGATGGCCCTTGAGGCCGTCTCCTCGGTAGCCAAAGGCCGAATCGCGGGTTGGCGGATCGTCGGCATAAGCCCCCTTCTCATCTGCGAAACAGTTGACGACTGAGTCCCCAGGGAATCTCACGATTCCCGAAACGAGATCGCCACCGTAGAGCTTCTTGATGGCTGTGCGATCGGGGTGGCTCTCGCCGAGCTGCGGAGGTGAATACGCGGCGTACGAGAGCATCTGAAGCCCATGCTCGAGGAGGACCAACTCAGCATGACGCCGATGTGCCTCGGTCGTGAGGTTGAGCGGGTCCAGCCCGATTGCGGCCGCCGCTGATTGCGCGGGAATGAGCTCCTTCCCGAACTGCACGAGGAACGTTGACGAGCCGTCCGCTGCGTACTTGGCGACGAATCGGCTGAGACCGATCTGCGCGACTTCATCAAAAACGCGCTGAGCTTGTGGAGACACTGATGACGCCGGCTCGGTCATGTCACCGTCCTGGGGAGGGGTTGCATATACGCAACATGCCAGGTCGGAGGCTACGTCCGATGCAAGGGATGCGGCGTGGCGCCCAAGGTGGCCCTCGGCTAATGGCCTGAGATGAGACTCTCGTCCGAAAGATCACCCGCCGCCGGCGCCAGTTCTGATCCTTTCGCCCGTTAGCATCCCCTGAGCTCGCCTGCGCTGCGTTGCGCGGCGTTATCGGAGGACACCCATGAAGCTTCGCGAGGCATTCGCGCGCCCGAACCCAAGTGTGGTCCGAGGGAGCAGGGCAGCGGCGCGGGCCGCGTCATTGACTGTGACGACGCTCGTGGGCTCGACCCTTGTTGCGTCCGGTGCCGCCGCCATGGCAGTCGGCCCCACTGTGAGTACACAGGCCGCGGAGCAAATCTCAAGCAGCCTCCTTGCCGCGGCCGCTGAACTTCCGGGTGCAGCGACCGACGTCGCATTCACCGACGGCGTGGTGTTCGTCCAGGTATCCGACAACGCGATCTATTGGCGCAACCAAACCGGCGGTGAATGGTCCAGGACCTGGGGCGGAACCGAGCTCACGGGTGAGCTCGTCGCGGCCGAGGCCGACGTCGTGCAGATTGATCAGGGCGAGACGGACTTGCTGGTTTGGACGCGCGGCGGCGGCGGGAGCCGCCCTGTCCCGAGCGACACGATCCTGGGACACGGTGCTCAGTACGTCGGATTCCTGGACCCAGTGAACGGTCCCACGGTTCAGACAGTGACGTCGGACCAGGTCATGCCGGCCATCCAGCTTGGCCCGGCCGAAGGGAACGACGGCATGGCAATTTCCGGTGCCGATCTCGTCACGATGACGGACGGAGGCGTGCAGTTCACCGACATCTCCACCGGCACCGTCGTTGCCCGAGTGGCGACTTGCGGCAGTTCCGGGACAACGACCAACATCCTTGGCGACACTCGAAGTCGATTTGCGTTCGCTTCCTGCAACAGCAGTCCGCCAACCGTCGTGGACGGCGACCGGATCTACGTCAGGACCGGACTGGGCACAACCTTGAAAGCCGACTTCCTCGGTGGTGAGGGCTTCGTTCTCGGCACGCTGCGTAGCGCCGAGGAGTTAACCGTGCTCTCGGCATTCGGGGGAGCGGCAGGCAGCCTGGGCCAAGTGACGTCGTTCGACCTGGATGACGACGCCACTGCTGTGGCGTTCGTCGATGCGGCCGGAGACGTGCGGAGCGCTGACCTCCACGAATGGACCATCGATCGAGCGACCGAGATTCACGACGAAACTTCGCCCGTGTCGCTCAACGTGACCGTCGACGGGACGTGGACGGCGGCGGGCTCGGGGGTGTCCGTCAGTCGGAACTACCGCGTGCAGGGCGCGGCCGTCGACTCCGGCACGATACCTTTCCGCGCGATTGGGATTGCCACTCAGGAACTCCGGTACCGGCAGAAGCTCTTCGGATCCAGCACGTACGGCGACTACGTCCAAGTTGGGGCTGAGTCGGCGGTCGTCACGAGCGCCCCGCCAGGGTCACGCCGGTGCTGGTCGGTGCGGGCGACGGACATGGCCGGAAACGAGAGCGGTTGGTCAGCTACCGAAAAGTGTGTGGCGATCGACGGCACCAAGCCCACGGCATCGGTGGCCGCCGCGCCCTCGGCAGTGAAGGCCACCGCCACCGCAACGCCCGTGACCTTCAAGTACTCCGCGACCGACAACGGCGCGGTCGCGAGCTACGACATCCGCTATCACAAGGATCCGAATGGCGGATCGATCGGGCCGTGGGTGTATCCCTCGACAGGCCAGGGCATCACGGCGAAGTCGTTCACGGTCGGCACTGGTAAGTCGTACCGGGTGTGCTTCTCGGTCCGAGCGCGCGACGCCGCGGGGAACCTCTCGGCGTGGACCGGCTCGCGCTGCACCTATGTGGACGGCACGGGACCGAAGATTACGAGCGCTGCGTTGGACCGGTGGTTGCCGTCAACCTATGACTACGCATGGAGTCCGACCTTCCGGTACGCGGCTCAGGACGACCGCGGCGTCGCTGCGTACCAGCTCCAGACGCGGTTTGCGCAGGACGCGGGGATGCTATCGACCGATGCGCCACTCTGGGCGTGGGGTGAAAACAAGGGCACCTCGCTCGATATGGGGCTCGATCCGAGTGAGCAGGGCTGTGCGCGGGTCCGGGCCAAGGACGCGGTCGGCAACGTCGGCGCCTGGTCTTCATGGCGCTGTAGCAACGCGCCATTCCTGCACTGGAATCTTACGCACGGTGGAAACCTGACGACCCTTGTGCAGTCCGGACTGTCGACAGTGACCGAGGATCGAGTCGCTGTACGGACGGTCCGCTTTCGGTACAACGCGGGGCCATCCTCTGGCTCTATGAAGGTGTACATCGGCGACAGGTACATGGGCAGCGTCAACGCGAGGTCGTCGACCAGCACCGTCAGGACCGCGCAGTTCTCGCTACCAAGCGTCGCGATCGCGAAGGTGCGGTTCGTGAGCTCGTCGTCGTCCCCGGTGCGACTGCGGGAGTTGTACTTCGTGCGCTGAGCGGTGCTCGGCGTGGGTTGAGCCTGTTGATACCAGTGGCGACAGGCTCAACCCCCACCTCCGCGGGCAAGATAGATTCCATGGCGACCACAGGAAGCATCATCCGCGGCATTGGCCAAGTGGCGCTCGGCGCCTTCCTCCTGACCGCAGGCATCGGTCACCTCACACGGTCGCGAAAGGAGTTCCAGGCGCAGGTCCCGACCTGGGTGCCCGTCGATCCCGACGTCGTCGTCGTGGGATCAGGCATCGTCGAGATCAGCCTGGGCGCCGCACTCGTCGCCACCTGGAAGCAGCCTGCCCGACGTCGGGTGGGTGCGCTCGCTGCAGCGTTCTTCGTCGCGATCTTTCCCGGGAACGTTGCCCAGCTCGTGGAGCACCGGGATGCGTTCGGACTGGACACCGACCGCAAGCGTGCATTGCGACTCTTGGGTCAGCCTGTTCTCGTCGCGTGGGCGCTGGCATCTACACGGGGACGCCCCACCAGTAGCTGACTGGCGCACGATGCCGACAACGGCCGGCCCTCACACCTCGGCGAACATCCCCAGCTCGCTCGCGAACTCCATCAGTTCGAAGGTCGACCCGGTGACCATCGTCGCGCCCGCGGAGCGCGCGGCTTCGGCGAACTGGGCGACGTTCCCGTAAAGCACGAACGGAGTGCCTGGGTCCGTGGCGCGGACGTTCGCGAGGAGGCGCAGGCCGGCGTCGGGTACCTCGACGTCGGACTCACGGCGGCCCATGTCCGAGATGATCAGGCCATACCGGCGCCCCTCGAGAAGGCGCATCGCCTCGCTGGTCGAGCGCGCGATCTTGACGTCTGCGCCGTCACGTCGCCATGAGTCGGCCAGGACTGCGTTGTTCTCGGGGTGGTCGTCAACCCAGAGGATCGAACGCGGCGTCGGTCGGCTCGTCGTCGGCAGTCCACCGGGCACTGTGTGTGGGTAACCAGGTCCAGTCGACTGCTCGGGCTCGCGGCGTTCGTCGTTGGGCTCACGTTCTTCCAGCCCGGCTCCACCGGGGGTCTCGATCGGCCGGGGCCAGTCGTTGTCGCCACGCCGTTCGGCGTACTCGTAGGGCGGCAGCACGGCAGCATGCTCGCGGTAGCTCGCACCGGGCACGACCTCGTCCAGCCGGTGCTTCAGCGAGGCCACCTCGCGCTGCAGGTCGGTGATCATGTCGGACTGCTGGTCCGTCGCCTGCTTGAAGTTGAGCCGCTGTCCGCCGATCTCGAGCGTCACATCGTCGGAGTTTCTCAGCTTCGACAGGAGCTGCCGCCCGAAGACCAGCAGCACGACGATCACGAGCAGGGGCCACAAGAGGCTGGCGATAGCGCTGATCAGGTCGGCCACGGGGCAAACGTACCGGTCAGGGGATGATGGACCGAGCAACATCGACCAGCGGAGGTGCCACCAGTGACCGAGCCTCTCGATCGTGTCCGCGAGATCTGCCTCGCGCTGCCTGAGGTGACCGAGAAGCTGAGCCACGGCGCACCCACGTGGTTCGTGAAGAAGACCTTCGTGAGCTTCTCCGACCACGCGCACGGCGGCCCGCTCGCGATCTGGTGCGCGGCCGAGGCCGGCGCGCAGGAGGAGGCGGTCGAGAAGGAGCCGGACCGTTTCTACCGTCCGCCATACGTCGGGGTACGCGGATGGCTGGGCGTACGGCTCGACGTCGACGTCGACTGGGACGAGATCGCCGCCATCATCGAGGAGGCGTACCGGCAGGTCGCGCCGAAGCGGCTGCTGGTTGAGCTCGACGAGCGGTAGACCGCGAGGGGGCCCAGCGCATGAGTCCGAACACCGCGGGGCTCTCGACAGGCTCGACCCACGGAGACTCGACCCGCGGTGGTCCGAGCAGCGAAGGCCCGACCACCGGGAGGGTCACCCCTCCAGCAGTCCCCGAATATCGTCGGCCCCCAGTGCCCCCGCGAACGCCCCGGCATCATCGCTCAGCACCGCATCAAAGAGCCGGGCCTTGCGCTCCTTGAGCGCCATCACCTTCTCCTCGATGGTGTTCTCCGAGACCATGCGGAACACCATCACGTTCCGTGTCTGCCCGATGCGGTGGGTCCGGTCGATGGCCTGCGCCTCGGTGGCCGGGTTCCACCAGGGGTCGAGCAGGTAGACGTAGTCGGCCTCGGTGAGGTTGAGCCCGAACCCGCCCGCCTTGAGGCTGATCAGGAACACCGGCGCTGCCCCGTCCTTGAACCGGCCGATCACCTCGGCCCGCCGCCGGGTGGACCCATCGAGGTACTCATAAGGAATCCCCAGCTCCGCGCACACCTCGGCCGCCTTGGCCAGGAACGACGTGAACTGCGAGAACACCAGCGCGCGGTGCCCCTCGGCCGCCACCTCCGCCAGCTGCTCGGCGAGCAGGCCCAGCTTGGCCGACGGCACGCCCTCGTACTCCGGATCCACTAGGGAGGCGTCCAGCGCCATCCGCCGCAGGGTGGTCAGCGCGCGGAATACCGCCACCCGGTTCTCGTCGAAGCTGTCCAGCAGCCCCAGCAGGCGGGACCGCTCCCGCTGCAGGTGCGTGTCGTAGATCCGGCGGTGCCTGGCGTCCAGGGTTACGCGGAGCACCTGCTCCTGCCGCTCGGGCAGCTCCGGCGCCACCTGGTCCTTGGTCCGACGCAGCAGCAACGGCCGGATCCGACGGCGGAGCCGCGCCAGCAGCTGCGTCGAGTCGCCCTCGCCCGAGACCGGCTTGACGTAGTCCTCCCGGAACTTGGCCCCCGACCCGTACAGCCCCGGCGCGACGATCGCGAGCATCGCCCACAGCTCCATGAGGTTGTTCTCCATGGGCGTGCCCGTGATCGCCAGCTTGAACGGCGCCCTCAGCCGGCGGGCGGACTCGTTGGCGCGCGTCTGGTGGTTCTTCGCGAACTGCGCCTCGTCCAGGATCAGGCCGCTCCACTCGCCGCCGGCGAACGCGTCGAAGTCCAGCCGGAAGATCGCGTACGACGTCACGACGACGTCCGCCCCGGCCGTCACCCGCGCGACCGTCGTTCTCGCCTTACGCGCGGTGGTCGGCAGTGTCACCACCTTCAGGTCCTGGGTGAACCGCGCAGCCTCCGCGGCCCAGTTGCTCACCACCGAGGCGGGCGCGATCACCAGGAACGGCGGCCGGCCGCCGCCCCCACCTCGCGAAGTGTCCTCGCTTCGCCGCGGTACTTCGTCCTCACCCGACGAAGTGTCCCGCGGCACTTCGCGAGGACCCCGAGCACCGGCTTCGCCGTCGCGCAACTCCTGCCGGGCCTGGGCGATGAAGGCGAGGGTCTGGACGGTCTTGCCCAGCCCCATGTCGTCGGCGAGGATTCCGCCCAGCCCGTGCCGCCACAGGAAGGTCAGCCATTCGAACCCGCGCTGCTGGTACGGCCGCAGCTCGGCCTTCAGTCCGAGCGGCGGCGGCACCGGCTCCGGCCCGTCGACGCCGTCCGCGGTCAGCGCGACCAGGTCGCTCACGGAGCGCCGCCACCGGTCGGACTGCTCGACGATGTCGGCCACGTCCTCCAGCTCTGCCCACAGGCCGGCGTTGAACCGGCTGATCCGCAGCTTGCCCGGCTGGTCCGACAGCCGCTGCGCCTCCTCGATCAGGCCCCGGAGCTGCGCGAACACGGGCAGGTCGGTGCGCAGCCAGGTGCCGTCGGTGAGCATGAACCGCTTCTGGTTCCGGGCGAGGGCGTCGAACAACGACCCGAACGGGATCTCGCGCCCGTTGACCGTCACGGTGACACCCAGCTCGAACCAGTCCATGTCGCCGCTGTCGGTGGCGCGCATGCTGACCACCGGCGTGGCCTCGAGCCCTTGGTACTCCGGCAGGCGATCGCTCTCGACGCGGACGTCCGGCAGCTTCCTGAGCACGGGCAGCGCCATGGTCGCGAAGTCCATCGCCTGCAGCCCGCGGAACACCTCGGGCGCAACCCGGAAGTGGCCGAAGCCCGGCACCTCGCGCACCGCGGTGACCGCCCGGCCCAGGGTCGCGGCCTCCGCCGCGAGATCGCGCAGGTCCGCGCCCGGCTCCATGGCCGTCGTCAGCGGGTATTCCTTGTCCGACGGCGGGTAGGCCCACCGCCACGTCACGTTGATCTCCGACGCCGAGACCGCCTCGACGGATGCGACGAGCTCCGGCCTGGGCAGCTCGGGCAGCTCGACGCCGGCCTCGGCGTGGACCCGCACCTCGCGGCGGAGCAGCGGGAGGTAGTCCGCGAGGAACTCGTCGACCGCGTCGGCCGGGATGGCGACGTCGGCCAGCTGCGCGGCCGCGCGCTCCTGATCGGTGAGCAGTGCCGCCGTCGGGCCGAGGACGATGGTGCGGCCCGAGGGCGACTCCTCGATCGCGAACAGGCCGTGGTAGCCGAGCGGCCCGACGGACGCCGCGGTGGTGACCGCGCCGTCGAAGGCGACGGTCCGCTCGAGGCGCGCGCCGCCGTCGGGCAGGGAGAGGTCCAGGGCGATGGACGCTTCCCGGGTGAGGCGCAGTGACTCCCGCTTGGACTTGCCGACGAGCTCGATGCCGAGGCCCGCGGCGTCGGCGAGGTGGTGCCAGAACGGGCGGGCGAGCACGTCGTCCAGGCTGATCCAGTCGCCCGTGCTGAGGTACCCGTAGCCGCGCGGGCTCGTGGCACGCAGGGCGTCGAGCGTGGTGAACCATTCCCGGACCGCGGGGTCGATGCCGCGGAGGAACCCGTTGCGGATGTAGTTCCAGGACGCTGTGCCGCCGACCCACGCTCCGCGGTCGTTGCGCTGGACCGGCCGCATCGACAGGGACAGGGTGTGTGCCGAGGCCGTGCCGTCGACCCGGAACTGCAGGGCCAGCTCGGGCTCGGTGTCCGCGGCCGACGGGGCCGCGGCCGGGGTCGTCGGCACGAGCTGCTGCACTGCCGCCTTCCACTCCGGGACCTGCGGTGCTCGCTTCAGCGACGACGCGGGCCGGACCATCGAGGCGAGCCCGTCCGACCCGGCCTCGATGAGCGTCGCCGCCACGTGCTTGCAGGCGGACCCGACCGGGCACGTGCAGTCCGAGCCGACGACAACGGGCGGCCCGGCCTTGTCGGCCCTGAACTCGATGGAGCACGAATAGGTGCTGCGACCGCTGCCGCGCACCCACGAGATGAGCAGCAGGTCGTCCGGCAGCCACTCCCACGAGATGACCCGGCCCTGCTGCTGGTAGTCCTCGCCGCGCTGGAACGCGCCACTGCCAACAAGGAGCTTGATGGCCGCGGGGTGGATGCGCGGGGCGGGGATCGGCGTGGGCACCCGTCCATGGTTCCACGCCCTCGAGGCGGGTCCGCAGAGTTATCCACAGCGCGCCGCTGATCGGGGAGTGTCGGTGGTCTCTGGGAGAGTGTCCGCATGAAAACCCTGCCCGACGCCGGCCGCCGGCCTGCCGCGCTCAGCATCCTCGCTCTCGCCCTCGCGGCGTGGATGTCGGTGCCGATGCGCCTGCTGATCCCTGGCAACGAGCTGGACCTCGGCTTCACCATGAACAACGCGGTCTTCGTGGTGGAGAACGCGGCGATGGTAGGAACCGTCGTGCTGGCGGTGGGGTCGGCCGCGCTCCGGGCCGGGCGGCTCCTCGTCGCGTCGGCCGTTGTGGTCGGCGTGCACCTGCTGTTCCAGGTCGGCACGGCAGTGGTGCAGCTCGTGCTCGGCGCCCGGCCCGACCTGATCCTCGGCACCCTCGCCGAGATCCTGGTGCTGGTAGTCGTGGCAGCGGGTGTGCTGCTGGCCCTGCTCCTGCGCGATCCGCGGTCGGCGCGCCGCACCGGCCTGATCGTGGCCCTGGTCGGGGCGGTTGTCCACATCCTGTGGACGAGCGTGCTACTACCGCTTGTCTCGATGTTGTCCTACGGGGACCTCCTGCCCGGAATCGTCGGGTCCCTGCTCCTGAGCACGCTGCTGGGCCTGCTCGGCGTGGCAGCGGCCGCGCTGTGCGGGTGGGCGTCACCTGTGGCGCGGCGGATCGGCGCGGTGCTGGCCGCTGTCGTCGGGGCGTTCGGAATCCTTGCGGCGGCCGGTTCGATCGGCCCGCTCGGCGGCGCGTACGCAGCGGTGCAGGTCCTGGAGGGGCTGCTGGTGCTGAGCGCCGTGGTGTTCGCGGTCGTCGCGGGCCGACGACTGGCGACGGCGGCCACCCCGCCCGATGCGGTGGCCGCCGAGGTGTGACCGGCCTTACTTCGCGGTGCTGGCCCGGATCTCTTCCAGTGCTACGACCTCGAGGATCTGCTTGACGATGATCGGGCCGACCGACTCCCAGGAGAGCATCTCGGCGATCACCATGTAGGACAGGTCGTCCCCGGTGAAACAGCCGCCGCGGTGCAGGGCGTTGAGCAGTCGGTGCTTGGGCCAAGTAAGCTCGTCGAGGCGCTCTACCCGCCGCACTGCGGGGAAGAGTCGGCCGACGGGCAGGGGCTTGAGCCTGGTTACGGCGGCGTCAGCGAGGCGTGCCACGCCGACATCGGTCTTGCTGTCGACCTGACCGACGTACCAAGCGTCGTCTTCGGCCATGACCTCGCGGAACCAGGGGAACACCTCACCCCAGGTGGGCGTAGGGGTGACGGGGGGTGCGTCGGACATGATCCTCCAGTCCCTGTAGTTAAGTTGTCTCAATCCTTGCACCGTTTCGCCTGCAAAAGGGACACGATCGGGTCTAGAGACCGGACCTCATCCATAACTTCACCCGTCCTGCATTTGCCTAGCCAGCGTTGCTGTGCGAGTGCCCAGTAGGCCGAAAACGATAGCGACGGCGACGTACCCGAGGGAGAGGGCGACGAAGAGCCCGGGCGACCACCCGGCGTCGGGCACGAGGAAGGCGGCGAGGGCCGCCGCGCCCACAAAAGCGGCGTTGTACAGGACGTCGTAGAAGGCGAACGCACGGCCGCGGTAGGCGTCCTCGGAGTCGCGCTGCACGATCGTGTCGACGGCGATCTTCGCGCCCTGCGCCGCGAGGCCGAGCAGCGCGGCGGCGGTGACCACGGAGGCGAGGCCCGGCTCGGGAACCAGGATCAGCTGCGACACCCCCGCCACCAGCAGCATCACGGCGATCCAGGACTGCGGGGCCATGCGCCGCGCGAGCACCGCGGTGAGCAGGATCGCGAGCAGGCCGCCGACGCCGGTCGCGCCGATCACCGTGGCGAAGGTCGCGAGGCCGGCGGTGGAGTCGCCTGGCTCCGCCAGGAGGTTGCGCGACATCAGGATGGACGCGATGAACACCACCCCGTACAGGAAGCGGTGCAGAGTCATCACCAGCAACGCCTGACCGGGGGTGCGGCGGGCGGCGAGGTAGCGGGCGCCGTCGACCAGGCCGCGGACCACCACCACCATCTCGTTGCGGATCCGGCCGACGGCGGGCTGCAGCGGGCCGAGCAGCGTGCGCGACATCCGCAGCCCGAGCAGCGACGCGCAGCCCATGACTACGCACGCGCAGGCCAGCGCCGTCGCGTCGTGGACCCGGCCGGCCGGCATCGCGAAGCTGAGCAGGAAGCTCAGGCCGCCCCCGAGGAACGCCGCGCCCGCGCCGAGCGTCGGCGTGAGGGCGTTGGCCGTGAGCAGCAGGTCGCCCTGGACCACGCGCGGCAGACCCGCCGAGAGACCAGCGAGCAGGAACCGGTTGACGCTCAGCGCCGCGAGCCCGAGCACGTAGATCGCGGGAGTGACGCCCTGGGTGAGCATGAGCACCGCCATCGTGCCGGTGATCAGCACGCGCACGGCGTTGCCGAAGACCAGGACCTGGCGCCGCTGCCACCGGTCGAGGAACACGCCCGCGAACGGCCCCACCAGCGTGAACGGTGCCAGCATCACCGCGAACGCGCCGGCGATCGCCACGGCTGACCCCTGCGACTCCGGGCTGAAGAACAACAGGTTGGCGAGGCCCACCTGGAACATGCCGTCGCCGGCCTGGGAGACCAGGCGAACCGCGAACAGCTTGCGGAACCCCGGGAGGCGCAGCAGAGCGCGTAGCTCGGCAAGGACGGTCACTTGTTCACAGTAGTTGTCCCGCCCCACCCCGGGGCGGGACGACGACGGGCGGTGGCGACGACGGGCCGGCAACGGCCGAGTTCACCCAGGCGCCACGCCGCCGCCATCTCCGGGCAGCCTGGCCGCCACCAGGTCAGGCAAGCGTGCGCAGCGTGTCCCCCAACCGCCGCCACGCGGCATTCATCGCTTCCGGCGCCGCCCTCGCACTGGGGCTGAGCGCATTCCCGGCATTCGCCGCACCGCGGGTTGAGCCTGCGAGGGTCCCGACGAGCACGTTCGGGATCTCGACGGGCTCGACCAGCAGTTCGGGTTCGACCAACGGCTCCGGCTCGACCAGCATTCTCGGCTCGGCGACCAGCGCCTTCGCCTCGACCAGCGCACGCGAGACCTTCCACCGCCTCGCCACCTACCCCGTCTTCCAGAACGCTCCCGCGGGCACCGACCCCGCCGAGGCGACGGTCGCCGAGATCTCCGCCGTCAGCGGGGACGGCAACACCCTCGTCCACACCGACGCCGCAGCGCGCCGCATCGGGTTCGTCGACATCAGCGACCCCGCAGCGCCCGAGGGCCTCGGCACCCTGTCGCTCGCAGAGCTCGGCTCGGAGCACGACGAGCCGACGTCGGTCGCCGTCGTCGGCGGCTACGTGCTCGTCGTGGTCGACAGCTCGACGTCGTTCGCCGCGCCGTCGGGCCGCCTCGACGTCGTCGACCTCGCCACCCGCACCCGCGTGCGCTCGATCGACCTGGGGGGCCAGCCCGACTCGATCGCCGTCACGCACGACGGCGCCCACGCCGTGATCGCGATGGAGAACCAGCGCGACGAAGACGCGCTGCCCGATACCGGCGAGGGCGAGGAGGGCGACCTGCCCCAGGCGCCCGCCGGGTTCCTGCAGTTCGTCGACCTCCCGGGCGCCAACCCCGAGGCCTGGCGGGCCCGCCCGGTCACGCTCGACCAGGTGGCGCTCGCGGCCGCCGGCCTGGACACCCCGCAGGACCCGGAGCCCGAGTACGTGGCGATCAACCCGTCCGACACCAAGGTCGCGGTGACGCTCCAGGAGAACAACGGCATCGCCGTGCTCGACGTCGTGTCCGGCGAGCTCGAGAACGTGTTCACCGCGGGTGAGGTCGCGCTGGACGGCGTGGACGCCGACGACGACGGCACGATCGACCAGACCGGTTCCGTCGAGGCGGCCCCGCGCGAGCCCGATGCGATCAGCTGGGTCGACGACGAGCACGTCGCCACCGCGAACGAGGGCGACTGGAAGGGCGGCACGCGCGGCTGGTCGGTCTTCGACGCGACGACGGGTGACGTCGTCTGGGACGCCGGTGCCGAGCTCGAGGAGCTCGCCGTGCGCGTCGGCCTGCACAACGAGGACCGCGCCGGAAAGAAGGGCGTGGAGATCGAGGGCCTCACGGTCGCGACGCTCGACGGCGTCCGCTACGCGTTCGTCGGCTCCGAGCGGTCCAACTTCGTGGCCGTGTACGACGTGTCCCGCGCGTCGCGGCCGCGGTTCGTGCAGGTCCTGGCCACGACGAACGGCCCGGAGGGGCTCCTGACGGTCCCGTCGCGCAACCTGCTCGTCGTCTCCTCCGAGGAGGACTCGGCAGGGGACGGCGTCCGCGCTTCGGTGTCCGTGTTCGGCAAGGGGCACCGGTACGCCCGGGAGGCCGAGCTGTCTGCCGCGGCTCCGCGGGGCTCGCAAGCACACTCGTCAGTCGCGGCCTTCCCGTCGATCGTCTCCGCCGACGCCGAGACGTCCGAGGGAGCCGAGAAGCCGATCGGCTGGACGGCGCTCGGCGCGCTCTCGGCCGACCCGGGCAAGCGGGACCGCCTGTGGACGGTGACCGACGCCGCGAAGTCGCCGACGTCGATCCTCTCCGTCTCGACCGCCGGCCAGCGCGGCACGAAGGGCGGCCCCGCGGTGATCGACCGCGAGATCGTCGTCACCCAGGACGGGGAGCCCGTCGGCCTGGACGCCGAGGGCATCTGGGCGCGGCCGTCGGTCCGGGGCAAGGCGGGCGGGTTCTGGCTCGGCGTCGAGGGCTCGACCGGCCCGGAGAACGCGCTGGTGCGTGTGTCGCCGTCGGGCAGCGTGCAGGAGCGCGTCAGCCTGCCCGACGACGTCGCCGCGGGCCTCGGGAAGTGGGGCGTCGAGGGCGTGGCCGGGACCGTGGACGGCGCGGGCGAGCACCTCTTTGTCGCGCTCCAGCGCGGCCTGACCAGCGACGACGGTGTGGGCGGCTACGCCCGCATCGGGCGGTACGACGTCGCGACCGGCGAGTGGACGTGGTTCGGCTACCCGCTGTCCGAGCCGACCGCCGACGGCGACTGGGTGGGCCTGTCCGAGGTGACGGTCGTGGACCGGGACACGCTTGCCGTGATCGAGCGGGACAAGCTCAACGGCCCGGCGGCGGCGCTCAAGGCCGTCTACACGGTGGACCTGCCCGAGCGTGACCCGCGCCCGGGGACGGCCCCGGTGCTGCGCAAGCGGCTCGCGATCGACGTCCTGCCCGCGCTGCGCGCGACCAACGGCTGGACGCAGGAGAAGCTCGAGGGCCTCACGATCGGCGGCGACGGCCGCGTGTACGCGGTGACCGACAACGACGGCGTGCAGGACGCGACCGGCGAGACGGTCTTCCTCGACCTGGGCAAGGCGCGCACGCTGTTCCGCTGAGCGAGGGCTCAGCGTCTCGCGGTAACCACAGGTCTGCGGGATAGGTTGCGCTGAGTAGACAAGGTCTACTCAGCGCAACCCACCCCGCGGTTGTGCAGTCGCCCCCTGGCGCCGTCGGGTCAGACTCTATGGGTATCGCCTGAGCCTGCGGTTCCGCTCCGGGCGCGTGCCTCGTTCCTCGGCCCGCACCCTGCGCTGCACCTCCGGCTCAGCCGAGGGCGCCCACGTGGATCGCCAGTGCTCCGTAGGCCGGGATCGACGCCGTGAACCAGCCGTTGCCGTCGACGGTTCGTGTCACCGAGCAGTTCGAGGACGCGACGACGTCGCAGTACGTGCCCGCGGGGAGCGACGTCTGGAACGAGCGCTGCACCGTCGACGCCGTGTTGTTCAGCACCACGTACCCCCGGTTGCCTCGGCCGTAGGTGATGAGGTTGCCGCCGTCGTCCCACCAGTTCGTGACCTCCGTGCCGGACACCGCGTTGTGGAAGCCGACCATGCCGCGGATCTCCGTCCAGCGCTGCGTGCAGGTCCACTGCCCGGCGCCGCAAGTGGCGTCGGGGACTGTCGTCTCGGTGGCGCCGGGCGCGCCGGCGTCGTTGTTGGAGAACTCGTAGCCCGAGTACACGGTGGGCGACCCGTACGGCCACGACAGCAGGAACGTGTTGGCCAGCACGTACTTGGCGCCCCACTTGTAGTTCATCGTCTCGCCGTTGCGCTCGGTGTCGTGGTTGTCCACGAACACGCCCGCCCGGTTGTAGGGCAGCTTGCCGTCGCCGATGAACCGCAGGTTCTTGATCTGGCCGTCGAAGTCGGACTTGAGCTGCCGCGCGTAGTTGAACTCGTGCGAGTCGCCGCTGCCCAAGTACTCGGACGGCTGGATGGGCTCGCCCCCGGAGCCGATCACCTCGTGCACCCAGAACACGTTCGGGTTGCTCATCTGCGCCTTGATCGCCTCGAGGTCCGACGCCGGGATGTGCTTCGAGGCGTCGATCCGGAACCCGTCGACGCCGAGCGAGACCAGGTCGTCCAGGTAGTCGGCGATGCGGCCGCGCACGTAGCCGGAGCCGGTACGGAGGTCCTGGAGCGAGACCAGGCGGCAGTTCTGCACCTCGTACCGGTTGGTGTAGTCCGAGATGTTGGTGCGGCAGTCGTTGAAGTCCGCCGCGCTGTACGTGCCGGGGAACGAGTCCTGGCCATAGGTGCTGCCCGCGACGCCCGTGCCGGAGCCCGCTGCCATGTGGTTGACGACGGCGTCCGCGATCACGCCCACGCCGGCGGCGTCGCAGGTGGCGACCATGTTCGCGAACTCCGCCCGGGTGCCCAGCTTGGACTCGATCTGATAGCTCACGGGCTGGTACGACGTCCACCACTGCGTACCGCGGACGTGCTCCATCGGCGGGGAGACCTGCACATAGCCGAACCCCGCGGGGCCGACGACGTTGGTGCACTCCGCGGCCACGGAGTCCCAGGTCCACTGGAACATGTTCAGGATGACGTCCCCGTCGCCGTGCACCGGGGTCGCGGCCCTGGCCGGTTCGGCGGCGGGCGTGGCGGCGGTCGCGACCAGACCCAGGGTGAGTGCGGTGGCGAACGTCGTGAGGGTGGCGAGCAGGCGTCTGGGCACGTTCGGATGGCGCGTCATGGCGGCTCCTTGCGGCGTAGTCCCGGGCTGAGGCGCGTGCGGCATTGCACAGCCATTTCCGGATCTTGCTGCAAGCCTTGCAGAAACGTACGACGACACGCCAGAGGCCCGGGTGAAAACCCGGGCCTCTGGCGTGTCGGGGTTCAGTCCTCGCTGGGCATGAGGATCCAGAACGCGATGTAGGCGAGGACCTGCGGTCCGGGAATGAAGATCGAGGCGACGGCGAGGACCCGGACCAGAATCGGGTCCCAGCCGAATCGGCGGGCGATGCCGGCGCAGACACCGGCGATCATGCGGCCCTGGCGCGGGCGGGAGAGTGTCTGTGTGCTCATGTCATCGACGCTACGGTCGCCGGGAGCCGGTGAGTATCCGGTGATCCCCCGGACCGGCCCTGATCCGGTCCTGGGAATCGCCAGGGTGAGGTGCGGGCCGTGCGGCGCCGGCCCGTGGGTCGGTCAGGCTTCCTGGCGCTCGTTCGGGATGGCGACCCAGCCGATGAGATAGGCCAGAACCTGCGGACCTGGGATGAAGATCGAGGCGACGGCGACCACCCGGACGATCGTCGGGTTCCAGCCGAATCGGCGGGCGATGCCGGCGCAGACACCGGCGATCATGCGGCCCTGGCGCGGACGGGAGAGTGTCTGTGTGCTCATGCACTAGACAGTATTTCCGTCGCGGACCGGCAGCCATCCGGTAAACCCCCGGTCGGGCCCTGATCCTGCCTCCGGGACGTCCAGGACAGGTGACTGCCGAATAGCCGGGAGAGAACCCGGGTGAACTTTGCCAGAATGGTCCGCCGGCGTATTCGGTGCCTCCTAATCTTGGTCCGCTCGTACGACGACCGGAGGCCGCTGTGGTTGCAGTTCCATCCCTTTCCGCGCGGCTCCGGGGCAGGGTGATCCGCGTCGGCGGGGCGCTCGCGGGTGGCGCGCTTGTCGCGTCCTCGGTGCTGGTGCCGGCCGCCCCGGCGGACACGGCGGTGCAGGTGGTGCTCGTCAAGAAGGGCGAGAGCCCGCTGATGAGCGGTTACGGCCGGGCGGCATACCGGCGCTGAGCACGCTGCCGACAGTTCTTCGAACGACCACAGACATAGGGAGCGACATGATCTGGACCTTGCTGGTGCTGGCCGCGGTGTTTGAAGTGATCTTCGGCCTGTACCTCTGGCGCAAGCACACGGCGCAGGCGGAGCTGCTGGAGGCCACGGACTCCGAGCAGGCTGCGACCATCCGCCGGAACGCAAGGATGGTCGGGTTGCTGCTGTGCACGTCGCCGATTCTGCTCGCGATCGCGGGATGGCTGGCGGTCGGCCCGCCCGACTTCACCTGGTGAGTCTCACCAGCCGCCCGGCGCCAGCACCTTCCGGATCCGCTTCTCGCTGACCGGGCCGTCCGTGCCGAGCTGCTGCGCGAACAGCGAGACGCGCAGCTCCTCGAGCATCCAGCGCACCTCCGCCAGCTCGGCCGCGCGCGCGGCGTCGGGGGAGCCGGCCGCGTACGTGGCCTGCGCCTTTTCGTAGGCCGAGGTCACGTCGCCGATCCGCCAGGCGAGGTCCGAGTCCCGCGCAGGGTTCTCCGTGGCCTTCGTCAGACGGTGCGAGTCCGCGCGCAGGTAGCGCGCCAGGTGCGGCAGCCGCCGCGGCGGCGTCGCCGACACGAACCCGTCGTGGATCAGGGCCGCGCGGTGCTCGCGGATGTCCTGCAGCGTGTTCAGCAGCGCAAGGCTGCCCGACGCGCGGACCTCCGCCTCGAGCGTCCGGCTCGCCGACAGCGCGGCCACCACGTGCCCGACGATGCGGTACACCTCGTCCTCCAGGTGCTTCCGCACGAACGCCAGCGCGTCGGCATACGCCGCCGCGGACCGCACCGCCGCCGCATCCGGCCCACCCGACGGCGTGTCGTAGCGCGCTTCGTCGGCCGACGACGTCAGCGAGCTCACTGCCGCGAGCTGCAGGTCCGCCACCAGCGCCTCGGTGCTCGCATAGGGGGAGGCGGCCATCGTCAGCGCCTGAGTCCCGGTCCACCGAGACGTGATCCGTCCGGTACCAAGCGCAGCCTCGGACACCAGCAGCCGCCGCACCCCAGCAGCGTGCGCCGAGGCCTGAGCCTGCTCGTCAGCCAGGATCCGCAGAGCAACCCCGACGGCCCGAGCCCGCCCCTTCACCTTCGGAGCAACCTCCTCGACGAGCGCAGGGAACCCCCGCACCACAACCCCGGCCCCCACATCAGTGGACACAGACAACGGCAGCCCTCCGCCGTCGGGCAACCCGGAAGGCCAAGTAGTCAGCCCAGCCTGCTCCCCGACAACAGCACCAGCAGAACCAGCACCCCCGACACCAGCAGGTCCCTCGACACCAGCCCTCCCGCCAACCACCCCACCACTGGAGCTGCGACCCACCCCAGAAGGTGACGGCACTACGGAGGGTGCGGAAGGCGAAGACCCTCGCGCGGACGTATTCCTTCCCGAAGTGGAGGGCCCCCCGGGGCCCGTGAACGCGTCCGCGCGAGGGTCTTCGCCTTCCGCACCCGCCCCAGCCACGCCCCCAGCCGAAGCCGAAGCCGAAGCCGAACCCGAAGCCGAAGCCGAAGCCTCAGCAAGCGCAGCCCCAACAGCCCCCCGCACAGCAGACCGCACAGCAGCCTCAGCCCGACTAGCCAACTTCCGCTGCAACAGCAGCAGATCCTTCGACTCGTCCAGCACAACCGAAGACCCAGAACGCCCGCGCTCCTCCATGACCCGGAACGTCATCCGCAGGTGCCCGGGAAGCCGCGAGACCCGCTCGTCGTCCCACACCTCGGCCGGCACCACCACGTCGCGCAGCACCCGGACGGCCCGCGTGAACGCGGACACGAACGGCTCCGCCATGTCGCCGGCCCGGACGATGTCCTCCCAGGCCGGGCACTCGGCGCGCAGCCAGGCGACGATCTCGCGCGCGACGTCGGGGGCCGGCACGAGCTCGCGCCGCACCGCCTTGGGCAGCGACTTGATGGTCGCGATCGTGAGCTCTTCGAGGAGCCCGGGCACCATCCAGTCGAACCCGTCGGGCACCACGCGCGCGAGCACGGCGACGGGGACGTGCACGGTGACGCCGTCGGCGTCGGACCCGGGCTGGAACTGGTAGGTGAGCGGCAGGGAGAGCTCGCCCTGCGGCCAGGTCTCCGGGAACTGCGCGGTGTCCACGGAGGCGTCGCCGACGAGCTGCTCCATGGTGAAGGTGAGCAGGTCCGGCGTCTCCTTGCGCGCACGCGACCACCAGCGGTCGAAGTGCGCGGCGGACACGACCGAGTCGGGTACGCGCTCGTCGTAGAAGGCGAACAGGTCGTCCTCGTCCGCGACCAGTCCGCGCTGCCGGGAGCGGGCCTCGAGCTCGCCGGCCTCCTCCAGGAGCGCGCGGTTGTCGTGGAAGAACTTGTGGTGCGTGGTCCACTCGCCCTCCACGAGCGCGTGCCGCACGAACATCTCGCGCGCCGCCTCGGGGTCGACCTTCGCGTAGAGCACGCGGCGGTCGGACACGATCGGCACCCCGTACAGCAGCACCTTCTCGCTGCACATCGCGGCACCCTGCTTGGACGACCAGTGCGGCTCGGAGTAGGTGCGCTTCGCGAGCGGCCCGGCGAGGTCCTCGGCCCACTCGGGCTGGATCCGGCTGACGTCGCGCGCCCACAGGCGGCTGGTCTCGACCAGCTCGCCCGCCATGATCCACACGGGCGGCTTCTTCGACAGCGGCGACCCGGGGAAGATCGCGAACCGCGCCCCACGCGCCCCGATGTACTCGTTGCGGGCCTGCTTCTTCGCCCGCTTCAAGGCCCGTTCGCGGGCCTCGCCCCGCAGGTGCGCGACGGCGGACGCCTTGACCTCGCCCGTGTCCTGCATCCCGATCTGCGACAGGAGGCCGGCGAGCAGCGACCTGTGAATGGTGTCGTCGTCCCAGGTCTGGCGGTACGACGGCGGCTCTTGGTCGCCGCCCTCCGCCTCCGCGGTTCGGTCGCCGTCGTTCAGCGAGACCTGGGGTTTGGCGGCGGGGCGATGACGCGGCTGGAAGGACATCTCGATGCCCAGGGGCTTCGACATCTCGCGGAGCTGGGCCACGACGTCCTGCCACTCGCGGATGCGCAGGAAGTTCAGGTACTCGGCCTTGCACTGGCGGCGGAACGCCGAGCTCGACAGCAGGTGCTGCTGCTCGCGCACGTACTCCCAGAGGTTGAGATAGGTGAGGAAGTCGGAGCGCGGGTCGGCGAACCGGGCGTGCAGCTGGTCCGCCTGCGCACGCTGCTCGGCAGGGCGCTCGCGCGGGTCCTGGATCGAGAGCGCGGCAGCGACGATCGCGACCTCGCGGGCGACGCCGTGCCGCGAGCCCTCGATGACCATGCGCGCAAGGCGCGGGTCCATCGGGAGCTGGGCGAGCGTGCGGCCCACCTCGGTGAGCTGCGTGACGGTCTCGTTGGTCGGGCCAGTCGAGACCTCCTCCAGCGCGCCGAGCTCCGTCAGCAGCTGGACGCCGTCGCGGATCGCGCGCGTGTCCGGCGGCTCGACGAAGGGGAAGCGGGCGACGTCGTCGGGCGTGCTGACCACGCCGACCGAGATCATCTGCAGCAGCACCGACGCCAGGGACGTGCGCAGGATCTCGGGCTCGGTGAACTCGGACCGCCCGTCGAAGTCCTCCTGGGAGTAGAGGCGGATCGCTATGCCGTCGGCGACACGGCCGGACCGGCCGCTGCGCTGGTTGGCGGAGGCCTGCGACACCGGCTCGATCGGTAGCCGCTGCACCTTGGTCTGCTTGGAGTAGCGGCTGATGCGCGCGGTGCCGGGGTCGACGACGTAGTGGATGCCCGGGACGGTCAGCGACGTCTCGGCGACGTTCGTCGCGAGCACGATGCGCCGCGAGGCGTGCTGCTGGAAGACCCGGTGCTGCTCCGCGCTCGACAGCCGGGCGTACAGCGGCAGGATCTCGATGTGCTGCGGGTGCTTCGGGTCGCGGGCACGTTCCTTGAAGTGTCCGGCGAGGCCGTCGGCGGCGTCGTGGATCTCGCGCTCGCCCGAGAGGAACACGAGGATGTCGCCGTTCCCCTCGCGCAGCAGCTCGTCGCAGGCGTCGATGATGCCCGTGACGAGGTCCCTCTCCTCGCTGCCGCGCGCCTTGCCCTTCCTCTTGGGCCCGCCGCCGCTGCCCGACGGCGCCTGGTCGCCCTCCGCACCCGCCTCGCCGTCGTCCGGGGAGAGCGGGCGGTAGCGGATCTCGACCGGGTACGTCCGGCCGGAGACCTCGACGATCGGGGCGAGGTCCGCGAGCACGTCGGTGACGTAAGCGGGCGCGCCGCCCCGCTCGGCGAGGGCCGCCGGAGAGAAGTGCGCGGCGAACCGCTCGGAGTCGATGGTGGCCGACGTGATGACCAGCTTCAGGTCGGGCCGCTGGGGGAGGAGCCGCGACAGGTAGCCCAGCAGGAAGTCGATGTTGAGGGACCGCTCGTGCGCCTCGTCGATGATTATCGTGTCGTAGGCGAGCAGCTGGGGGTCGCGCTGGATCTGGGCGAGCAGGATGCCGTCGGTCATGACCTTGACCAGCGTCTCGTCGCTGGACTGGTCGGTGAACCGGACCTGGTAGCCCACCACGCCGCCGAGCTGTGTGCCGAGCTCCTCGGCGATGCGCTCCGCGACCGTGCGCGCGGCCAGCCGCCGGGGCTGCGTGTGCCCGATCTGGCCCTGCCGGCCGCGGCCCAGCTCGAGCGCGATCTTCGGGATCTGCGTCGTCTTGCCGGAGCCGGTCTCGCCGGCCACGATCACCACCTGGTTGTCGCGGATCGCCGCGGCGATGTCCGCGCGGCGGGCCGAGACGGGCAGCTGCGCCGGGTAGGTGATGGGCGGCATCTCGACGGCGGTGCGCTTGGCGGCGGCTGCCTCCAGCTGCGCCGTCGACACGCGCTGCGGCCCACTGCGCCGCGGCCGCCGGCCCTGCTGGGCGGACTGCTCGCCCTTACGCCGCCCCGACCCACGACGGCGGTTCCGGCCTCCGCCCGGGCGGCCGCGATCGCCGTCGGACACTGGGGTGGAAGAAGGCTCGGTACTCACAACCCCTCATTCTCCCAGGAACGGCAAGGTCATTTGCTCCGTGGTCAGAACAGGATGTCGTCGGGGGAGTACTCAAGGGTTACGTCGGGGGCGGGGTCGAAGTATCCGCGGGGTGCGTCGTCGAGCAGGCAGTCGCTCTCCTCGCGAGGGTCGAGGAGCGGTTCGGCCGCCTCGGCGACCTCAGCGCCCATGCGGTTCAGCACGACGTCCGCGTCAACTTCTCTCCCTTGATCGACCGTGCGGTTGCCGTCCTCGAGAGTCAGCCACATCTCGTCCAGGACTCCGATCGGATCTGTGGGTGGTTCCGGGTTCTCAGCGGTGACGTACCAGCCGGCGGCATGGCAGACGATCACGGTGGCACTCCTGCCGTCCGGCGCCTCGTTCACATAGATCGGGATCAGTGGGCGCGGGCCGGATGAGAAGACCCACTTCTTGTCGAGAGCGGCCTCTTCAAGACTGTCCTTGGTATCGCTCTGGATGTTCCAGGCCGTGTCACGTAGGGCTGGTGCGCCGAAGTCTCTGGTCGCGACGGCGATGTCGAGCTCGAGGTACGACGTGCGGACGGCCTGGACCCAGGGGTCGTCCTCCAGTGGGCCGGTCGGCTCTCCGGCGGGCCAGACGACCTTTGGTCGGGAGCCGGGCTCGACCGAACCACCGCCGGTCGGGATCAGTGCGATCGCGATCAGGACGACGGCGACTCCGGCAAGGACCTTGGCAACGGTCGTTGATTCGTTCGTGCTGGACACGGGTTCGGTGAGTCCTCTCAGACGAGACCGGGGTGTCGCAGCGTATTGGGCCCTGGCGCACCTGTCATGGATTCACCGGCCCGCCCGGGCCGTCAGCCGGGTAGGGAGTCAGACCCGCAGGTCACGCGAGCGACCTGCGGGTCTGACACGTCGCCGGTTCAGCTTGCCTGCGCCGCGTTGAGCAGGTCCAGTGCGCCGTGCTGGCAGCCGTGACCCGTTGCGGGCCGGACGAGTGGCCCGGCCCAGTGCGGGCCGTACATGTCGAGCGAGTCACGGTCGTTGCCGTACGCGGCGTCGGCCTGCCGGTCGAGGTAGGCGCTGTACGGACGATCGCCCAGCGCCGCGTTGAGCTTGCCCAGGCCACGCACGTACGCACCCTTGAAGGAGGCGCCGTCGCTGTTGCAGTCGTCGCCCTCGTTCACCTCCCGCAGCACTCCGCCCGGGTTCAGGTACGTGGACGACGTCGAGGCGTTCGCCAGGTTCCGGGCGGTGGTGAGCAGCGCCGCGTCGCCGGTGGCCCGGTGCAGCTCGGCCAGGGCGCCGAGGACGACGCCCTGGTTGTAGGTCCACGTGGGCTGGCCGTTGTTGACGCACGAGTCGTTCAGCCCGTCGTTGATCAGGTTGCCGGAGTTGATCATGCCGCTGGCCCGGAACCAGTCCCACCCCTCCTGTGCTCGCTGCAGGTAGGTCGTGTCGCCGGGGATGCGGTTGTGCAGCGCCGCGTTGAGCTGGATGTACAGCTCGTTGGTGATGGCGTTCTTGTACGCGATGCCGGTGTTCCACTGGACGCCGCCACCGCACGTGCTCGTCCAGTAGGCGCGCATGTGGTCGGCGTCGGCGCGTGCCGTGTTGAGGTACCGGCTGTCGCCGGTCAGGTCGTAGGCGGCGATCCACGCGAGGCCCCACCAGCCGGTGTCGTCGAGGTACTCGTTGCGGAACTGGCCCTCGCGCGCGTTGACGTTCTTGTCGTAGGTCTGCGCGATCGCGTATCGGTAGCTGCCCATCCCGCTGATCCTGGCGTTGTCGATGACGGCGGTGAGAGCGTTGGCCGCCGTCCACCAGCCGTTCGTCTCGAACAGGCCGGTGTTGCGGTCCCACAGCATCATCAGCGACGTCGCCGCGGCCGTCGAGCGGCTGCCGGCGTTGCGGTCGTTGCGGGCCCAGCCGGTGCAGGCGATCTCGGCGCGGTCGCCCGCCTTGCCGCAGGCGCGCAGGGCGCCGACGCCGGTGTTGTTCCAGTCGTCGACGTTGTACATCTGCGTGCGCCAGCCCGTCGAGCCGCTGGGGATCGTGGTGGCGCCGAGCCTGCTGCCCGACGCCCACGTCCGTCCGCCGTCGAAGGACCGGTCCAGCCAGACCTCGTCGCCCGGCTGGCCGCCGTCGATCGAGCCCCAGCCCATGACGTCGGTGTCGGAGACGTGGAGCCGGATGGTCCGGCCGTAGAGCGTGGCACTCACCGGCACGCGGTCGCTCGTCGCGGCCGCGGGGTCTCGGGCATCGCAGTAGATGTCGCAGATCTCGGCCTGTGCGACGGCGCCGGCCCGCGCCCCGGCATCGGGCGCGGCCGCGGTGCCGGCCTGTGCGACGGCGCCCGCCGGGGGCGCGGTGGTGAGCGACGTCGCGAACAGGCAGGCGACGGCGACGGCCGCGGCCGCACTGAGGGCCGGCCGTCCGGTGCGCTTCCCGAAGCGTCGGCGCTGGTTGTTGGAGGGCATCTCTGACAGCGGTGTCATTGGTTCTCCCTGTGCTCGTCCTGGCGTCCGTCTGTGGTGGGTGGAGCGATGGAGCGGTGCACCCGCGGCCGACCGGGCCGCGGCCCGACCAGACTCACCGTCCAGGGGTGAGACGTCAACCGTTCCCGGCGGACTCGGTGCAATGGGGATCGCTCCCCATGTTCACCCGGAAGCTTGCGACCTACGCTTTCGAAATCTCTGTGACGTGCAGGGATGCTGGAGAGGGAGCTGGATGGCTGAGCAGCTGAAGGTCGACGCCGACGCGGTGGAGGGCAGGCGATGAGCCCCGAGACCATCGCGCGCTCCGTGCAGCGCCTGAACGCGGCCGGCGTCGCCTGGCCGACGACGCGCCGGGTCGCCATCACCGTGCGGCTCGCCGGGCTCGCCGACGTGATCGCGCTCGGCGACGGCGTGGTCGGAGGCCCGACGGCGGCGCGGGCCGCCGTCGGGCACGTGCTGCGCGCAGCCGGGAGGGAGACCGATCCGGCCGCCGCGCTCCGCGAGATCGCCAAGGTCCAGCGCGTTCTGTCGGTGATGGAGCCACCCGAGCTGGTGCACCCGACGGCAGACCCGGATCCGCAGGTCGACCCCGATCCGCTGGTGGAGCCGGTCGAGACCGAGGCGTCGGCGGCCTCGTCCACCGACCGTTCGGCCACCAGCACCTCCGCCGTCGAGCGCTCGGCCACGGGCTTGCCGATCCGCCCGGTCCGGACGGCCGGACCGGTCACCGAGGGGCCGGCGTGACCCTCAGCGAGCTCATCGACCTGTGCGAGAGCCGGATCAACGAGCTGAGCCGCAAACGCCATGGGTTCGAGCACCTCGATGTGCCGGAGTACGTCGAGATCCTGATCGACGACCTGCGCGCATCGGCGTCCGGCTGGGACGCGGCCGCCGTCAGCCCGCCCGACGGGAATCCCGCGGCGGTCCGCGGGAACGCCCAGGCCGTCCGGGCCGCGGCGGAGGGCCTCCGCACGCTGGAGACCGCGCTGCGCGGCCACGCCACTGTGGTGCTCGAGGCGCAGGGCCTCGATGCCATGGCCGACACCCTCGACGACTACGCGACCGCCCTGGAGTCCGGGCAGTCAGGCCACTCCTCCGGCCTCGCCGACCTCCGCGCTGCTCAGCAGGACGCCGCCGGGCTGCCCTCGGTGAGCAGCCACGCGGGGCCGGAGGAGGTCAGCGCCGCGTCCACCGCCGCGCTCGCCGTGCTCGACGCCGCCTGCGCCGGGTACGCCGTCTGCCAGGACGCCTACCAGGCCGTGCTCGACGCCGAGGAGGCGCTCCGCGCCGCGCTGTCCGACGCCGGGACCACGCGCGGATCGACGACGCGCCGCCCCGCGGAGGTCCAGCACCACATGCGGCAGCGGAAGAGCGCGACGAAGTAGAGGACGAGACAGAGGAAGCAGGGCGTCCGGCGGACGCCCTGCTTCCTGGTGCCCCGAGCTGCTGCTCGGGGTGCTGTCGGTCAGTACGTGCAGGTGTTCAGCAGCCCCTGCACCGCAGTCTTCTCCGCGGAGTCCAGGGTGAGGCCCCAGCGGTACTTCGTGTGGATCCACATCTTGGAGTACGCGCAGTACTTGGTGGCGAGCGGTGGGACCCACTCGGCGGGGTCGTGGTCGCTCTTCGAGACGTTCACGTTGTCCGTGACGGCGATCAGCTGCGGGCCGGTGAGGTCGTTCGCGAAGTCCTGCCGGCGGCTCGTCGTCCACTCGCTGGCGCCCGAGTGCCAGGCCTCGGACAGGGCGACGACGTGGTCGATGTCGATGTCCGACGCCGCTGTGGCCGTCTGCCCGTCCCACTCGCTGTACCAGGTGCCCGACGTCGGGTAGCAGTCGCTGCCGACCTGCACGTTGCTGCCGTCGCGCTGCAGCACCACCTCGCGGGTGTTGCAGCTGTTGCCCTGGCTGATCCAGTGCGGGAACAGGTCCCGGTCGTACGGGGCGGACGCGCCCTCCGCCCGCACCGTGAGCGCGTTGAGCTCGGACTGCACCTGCGCCTTGGACGGGAGGTCCGGCGGGTAGGCGTCGGCGGGCTGTGGGTACACCACCATGAGGAGCGCGACGAGCGCCAGCGCCGCGACGGATGCGATCAGGTGGCGAGCTGGAAGCCCTCGCCGGGGACCTCGTTGAACGACGAGCTGCGACATGGGACAGACCTTCCTCGAGACTGACCTGGGCGCGTCCATCGTCGAGGCGGCCGGTGACACCCGAATGACCATGATGTGACGGTTAGCGAAATTTCACCCATTCTGCCGCGATGGTCCGCTCTGGATGGGCTCCCTGCTGCCGTCGTCGTCCAAGCGAAAGGCCCGCCTCCGCCGAGCGATCTCGCATGGGGTCTGGGGGTAGACCATGCGAGAAGGCTTGGCGGAGGCGGGCCTCGGTGGGGCCGCCGGTCGGCTCAGACCGCGCCGGCGGTCAGCAGGCCGAAGTAGTAGCCGAGGCCGACCAGGGCCAGGGCGCCGACGGTCTCGATGATGGCGAGCGCGAGGCCCCAGCGGGCGAGCCACAGGTCGAAGCCCTCCTTGCCGGCCCGGGCGACCGCGATGGCGTTCAGGATGACGCCGATGACCGGCAGGGCGGCGAGGAAGAAGGTCACGAGGCTGAAGACCGCGGTCTGCGGGTCCTCTTCCTCGGCGGCGGCAGCGGGAGCGGCCGGCGCGGCGACGGCGGTCGCGGCGGCGACCGGTGCGGCGACCTCGGTCGTGCTGACGGCCGTCGCGGCCTCGGCGGCCGGAGCCTCGGGCGTGGTCTCGACGGCGGCGGTCTCCGTCTCCGCCGTCTCCAGCTTCGCGGTCTCGGCCTGGGCGGGCGCGGCCTCGGGCTCGGAGACCTCGACGGCGGGGGCCTCGGTAGCGGGCTCGGTTGCGGCAGGCGCCTCGGACTCAGCCTTCGCCTCGGACGTCGCCTCCGGCTCGGCAGGCTCGGTCTCCACGACCTCGGTGGCTGTGGCGGTCGCGTTCTCTTCGATCGTGGCCTCGGCGGTCGTGGTGTCGGGCGTGGTCATGGTGGTAGTGCTCCCCTGGTAGCAGGTCTTAGGAAATGTCAGGCCATATTGTGGAGTATCCGAATGGTCTTGGATAGACCGATATCAGCCATGAGCGCAGCAGAGGCCGCCGCTCCGAGGGAGCGACAGCCTCTGCGCTGTTGACGACGCTGCCGGGCGCGCCGGTGGGCGCCCAGGTGCGGCCCGAGATCACATGGAGGCGTTGGCCGGGAGCGAGAGCGCCGCGACGACACCGAGCCCGACGAACACCAGGTACAGCACCGTGAAGATGATCGAGAGGGCGAGGCCCCACTTCGCAAGCTTGCTGTCGAAGCCCGCCTTGCCGGCCTTCGACACCGCGATCGCCGAGAGGATGATCCCGATCGGTGGCGCGACGAAGGCGAGCACGAAGCCGATGATGGCCATGGTGTTCGCCTGCGGGTCCTGGACTGTGCTCTGGACGGCAGGTGCGTTGGGAGTCTCGGTCATGAGGGACTTCCTTTCACGGCCACGATTCCGGCCGCTCGGCTGCGGGCGCGAGTGCGCCCGTACGGACCCGGGTCAGTGTGAAGCATCCCGAGATGTACCAGGAAGACTTCATTGCGTTGTACGCCCGAATCGTTACTCTTATCGATCGTGGGCGTCACCGACGCCGGCGTCCGGCGTCTTCCCCTTGGAGGTGAGGTTCACCCCTGGCGCCGATAATTACCCCGCTCGAGTTCACCTGAGCGTGATAGTCCTGTGCAAGGATCCAAAACGTACGCACTGTGCACTGCGAGGCGGCGCACCGACCGAGGGGGCGAGGCGTGGACGACCAAGCGAAGACGCTTGTTCCGCATGTCCCCCGACCCGGCCTGCGCAAGTACCTCCGCACGGCCTGGCACGGTGCGCTCGCCACGGTGATCACCGCAGGGGTGCTGTTCTCGGCCGCGGCGAGCGTCCCGGCCTCGCCCGGGTCCGGCAACGACGGCGACCCTCCGATCCGGCTCTACGGTGTGCTCGAGAGCGTTTCTGTCGGTGAGACCGAGACCGCCCCCGAGGGCGTGAGCCTGGGCCAGATCGTCGCCGTCCTCGAACGTGCCGAGCAGGAGGCGCGGGAGCAGGGCCCCGACTTCAGCCCGACGGTCGCGCAGGCCGCTGCCGAGCTCGGCATGCTCTACACCACGTACCAGATGCAGCAGCTGGCGTTCGGCGAGAACAACGAGGGCCTCCGCGTTGAGAACGCGCCCGCAGCGCGCGCGCCCGAGAAGGATGCCGACGCCCCGGCGTCGGGCGCAGATAAGGGCAGCTCCGAGAAGGACGGCGCCGGAGAAGACGGTGCCGAGAACGACGGCGCTGACGAGGGCACGAACCAGGACGAGGGCACGAACAAGCAGGACGGCACCGAGACGCCGGCGCCGGAGGAGGACACCCCGCCCGCCGTGCAGGTGGCGGACGAGCACACCTCCGCGACCGAGCCGCACTCCGAGGACGCGCACGCGGGCTACATCACCTACGACCAGGTGGTGATGGCGGCAGTTCGGCTGGCGAACATGCTGGACCCATCGGTGCCGAACGCGCTGGTCGAGGTCGAGGGCACCAACGAGCGCGAGGGGTTCTCGCTGCGCGAGAACCTGCTCGACGTCGTCACCATGTTCGGCGGCTCCACCCTCGGCTACGCGAACGGCCGCATCCCCGCCGACGTGCTGTGCCCGCTGGAGTTCGCGCCGGGTCACATGCTGCGCTGCGACGCGGCCGAGCGGCTGACGGCGCTCAGCGCGCTGTTCGAGGAGGAGTTCGGCTACCCGATCCCGATGACCGACTCCTACCGGTCCTACGAGGCGCAGGTGGCTCTGGCCGGGATCAAGCCGCACCTCGCGGCGATCCCGGGCACGTCGAACCACGGCTGGGGCCTCGCCGTGGACCTGGGCAACCCGATCGCGGGCGGCAGCTCTCCCGAGTACGTCTGGCTGCGCCTGCACGGCCCCGACTACGGCTGGGACAACCCGTCGTGGGCCCAGCTCGGCGGCGCGAAGCCCGAGCCGTGGCACTTCGAGTTCTTCGCGGCCGGGTCCATCCCGAACCGCGCCATCGACCCGTCCGACGTCGGCACCTGGACCCCGAGCGACTCCACGAGCCCGCGCTACAAGCCGTCGCTCGACCCCAAGCCGAGCGACGACAAGTCGGACGACCCGCGCAAGCCCGCCACGAAGCCGTCGGACGAGCCGAGCGACAACCCGCCGTCGGAGAAGCCGTCGAAGCCGACGCCGAAGCCGACACCGAGCGATCCGACGCCGAAGCCGACGACGCCCACGACGAAGCCCACGCCGTCGCCGAGCCCGCCGGACCCGTCGCCTTCGCCGAGCCCGACCGACCCGTCGCCGTCGCCGAGCCCGACGGACCCGTCGCCGAGCCCGTCGGAGCCGACGGAGGAACCGAGCACCGACCCGGACCCGTCGGAGGAATCGCCCGAGGAGTGCCCGGAGACCGAGCCCGTTCCGGGCGAGTCGCCGGCAACGAGCTCCGACGCCGCTGACGAGACCGCCGCTGACGAGACCGCCGCGGACGACGGCGCCGACAGCGGAACAACCGCCGAGGATCCCTGTGCGGTCGCGGAAGGGGACCCGGAGGGCACGGCTGACGCTTCGTCGTCCGGCCTGCTCGGGATCCTCTCCAGTTCGACGAGCGCAGTCTCGGGCGGCCGGCGTCCCCGCGGACGAGGGCTGAGCTGACGGATGGCGGCTGAGTCGACGCCGAGGGGGCAGGCGGAGACGCCGGGCGCAGGGCTGGGTGATCCCCGGCGCTTCCTGCGCTCCGGGCGCCTGGAGGCGATGCCGCGACGATGGCGCGACAAGATCGCGGTGACGCGGTACCTGGCGGTGCAGGCGCTGCCCACGCTCCTGGAGCCGGTGACCGAGCGCGAGCTGACGGACCGGCTGCGGGAGCTGGTCCACGACCCCGCCGGCGTCCGGCGTGCGATGGTGGACCACGGCCTGGTGCAGCGCACACGCGACGGCGCCGAGTACTGGCGCACCGAACGCACCGAGTACGACGCCTGAGCCGGAGGAGCCGGAGCCGCTCGCAAGAGATTCTTGACCGTATTGCGAGACAACGAAGACTCGTGTTTTCAGGATAGGAAATGTCATGACCGAAGAACGAGCCGTCGCGGCGCTCGAGGCGGCGGGCATCCCGTTCGAGATCACCCGGCACGGCCAGGTGGCCAGCCTCGCCGAGGCCGCCGCCGCACGCGGGGTCGAGCCGGCGAGGGTGATCAAGACGATCGTCGTGCGCCGGGCCGACGGAGACTTCCTGTTCGTGCTAGTTCCCGGTGACCGGCAGATCTCGTGGCCGAAGCTGCGTGCGCTGCTCGGCGTCTCGCGGCTGTCGATGCCGAACAAGGATGTGGCTTTCGAGGTCACGGGCTATGAGCGGGGAACCATCACTCCGTTCGGGTCGTTCCACAGGTGGCCCGTCGTCGCGGACTCCCGGCTCGGTGAGCCGGGGCCTGTGTCGATCGGCGGGGGCGCACATGGTGTGGGTGCCACGGTCGATGCCGTCGACCTGACGACGGCGCTCGATGCCACGGTTGCGGACGTGACCGACCCTGCCTGAGTCCGCCTCGGGCAGGCGCCGAGCAGGCCCGCAAGGACGCGGAGACCGGCAGTTCTCCATCGTGCAACGCGACCGTAACGCCATGGGGGTGGACGTAAGCCGGGTGTCGGGTGAACACTCGCCCTAGGCAATTCTTGCCCCGCAGGGGCAAGGAGCGGTCAGACAGCACCAAGAAGTGTCCAAGTCGACGTCCAAGTCAGTGTGTGGAAGTCAGTGCTAACGAAGTCGAGGCCCGACCAATGCAGGACGGAGCGAATGACCCCATGGACCCTCTCCCGTCAGACTCAGCGCAGGACATGGTTCCCGGACCCCTGGGATCCGGTATCGCCTGCCGGAACACCTACGAGGGCACGGTGCTGACCCTCTGGGGTGACATCGACGCGCTGCTGCGCGAGAACGCGAGCGCGGCCATGGCCACGCTCGCAGCACGACCGGACCCCGAGCCTGTCATCGTCGACGCTCGGGACGTCACGTTCATCGACTCCTCCGGGGTGGCCTTCATCCTTCAGGTGTTCGTGCTCGGCGAGGAGACGGGTTCCCCCGTGCTGCTTCGTGAGCCGTCCGCCGTGGTGATGGAGGTCCTGGACATGGTCGGTATCAGCCAACGGATCCCGGTCGTCCGCAACGCCTCGGCCAGCGCCTGAGCCACGGCTGAACCCGGTTTGATCGATCGCGTCCGATCGGGCGCAGGAGTGGCACCCTTGTCCGGTGAAGAACTGGGCAGCGAACCTCACGTACTCCTCCGCGCGCATCGAGCGCCCCCGGACCCTCGCGGAGCTTGCCGGCATCGTCGCCGGCGAGCCCCGCGTCCGGGCCCTGGGATCGCGCCACTCGTTCTGCGACGTCGCTGACACGAAGGGCGTGCACGTACAGCTCGACCTGCTCGACGACGGCAGGCCGGCCCTCGAGGTCGACCCCGCCACCGGCGTGGCCTCGGTCCGGGCAGGCCTGCGCTACGGCGAGGTCGCCGCGGACCTGCACGCGCGGGGCCGAGCCCTCACCGCCATGGCCTCCCTGCCGCACATCTCGGTGGCGGGCGCCGTCGCCACGGGTACCCATGGCTCCGGTGACGGGACGCGCTCGCTGGCGGGCGACGTCGTCGGGCTGGAGCTGATGACCGCCTCCGGTGCGGTGCTGACCCTGCGCCGCGGCGATGCCGACTTTCCCGGGTCCGTGGTGGCGCTCGGCGCCCTCGGCGTCGTGACCCGCGTGGAGCTCGCCACCGTGCCGGCGTTCGACGTGCGCCAGGACGTCTTCACCGGCCTGCCGTGGGACGCGCTGTTCGACAACCTCGACGCGGTGCTGGGTAGCGCGTACTCCGTCAGCATCTTCACGAGCTGGTTCGAGCCCGACGTCCGGCTGGTCTGGTGCAAGTCCCGGGTGGACGACGGCGCGGGCGCCGCACCCGCGCTCCCGGTCGAGCTGGGCGCGGCTCCGGCGACCCGGCCGATGCACCCCCTGCCCGACGTCGACGCCGCGGCGTGCACCGAGCAGGGCGGGGTGCCCGGGCCGTGGTTCGAGCGGCTGCCGCACTTCCGCCTGGACTTCACGCCGTCCTTGGGCGAGGAGCTGCAGTCGGAGTACCTCCTGCCGCGCGCCGCGGGGGCCGACGCCGTCCGCGCCCTGCGGGCCCTCGGGGACCGGCTCGGCCCGCTCCTGCTCACGTCCGAGATCCGCACGGTCGCCGGCGACGACCTGTGGCTCAGCACCGCGCCCGGGGACAGCCTCGCGTTCCACTTCACGTGGCGGCAGGACTGGCCGGCCGTGCGGGCCGTGCTGCCCGAGCTGGAGGCGGCACTGCTGCCGCTCGGCGCGCGCCCGCACTGGGGCAAGCTGTTCACGGTCCCGGTGGCCGACCTCCCGGGCCTGTACCCGCGGTTCGGCGACTTCGCCGAGCTCGCCGCGCGCCTCGACCCGACGGGCAAGTTCCGCGGCGGCTACGTGGAGGCGCTGCTCGCCCCGTGAACCCTGCGCCGTGAAGCAGGCCCGCGAACCTCGCCCCGTGCACCCGGTTTGGCCCCGGGGTGATTTTCTCGGAGGATCGAGGGATGAGCGACGCGCAGAGCAGGACCGCGGAGCCCGAGAAGCGCGAGGAGTTCAGCGGACAGCTGGGGTTCATCCTGTCCGCGGTCGGGTCCGCCGTCGGGCTGGGAAACATCTGGCGGTTTCCCGGGGTGGCCTACGAGAACGGCGGGGGCGCGTTCATCGTGCCCTACCTGGTGGCGCTGCTCACGGCGGGCATCCCGATCCTGTTCCTTGACTACGCGGTCGGGCACCGGTTCCGCGGGGGCGCGCCCCTCGCCTTCCGGCGGATCAAGCGCTGGCTGGAGAGCCTCGGCTGGTTCCAGGTGGCCATCTGCTTCGTCATCGCCGTCTACTACGCGGTGATCATCGCGTGGGCGCTCAGCTTCTTCGGGTACTCCTTCGACCTGCGCTGGGGTGACGACACGGTGAGCTTCTTCACCGGTGAGTACCTCCAGCTGGCCGACGTCGGCGGTGCGGACCCGTGGTTCACGCTGGACTTCGTGCCCGCGGTGCTGATCCCGCTGGCGATCGTGTGGATCGCGACGATCGCGGTGCTGGCCGCAGGGGTGGCCAAGGGCCTGGAGAAGATCAACCTCGTGTTCATGCCCCTGCTGCTCCTCGCGTTCGGGACACTCGTGGTGCGGGCCCTGTTCCTGCCGGGCGCGGCCGACGGGCTGAACGCGCTGTTCACGCCCGACTGGGCGGTGATGGCCGACCCGAACGTGTGGATCGCCGCCTACAGCCAGACCTTCTTCACGCTGTCGGTCGGGTTCGGGATCATGATCACGTACGCCTCCTACCGCAGGCGTCGCGCCAACCTGACGTCGCCCGGCCTGGTCGTGGCGTTCTCCAACTCCGCCTTCGAGGTGTTCGCCGGCATCGGCGTGTTCGCCGGGCTCGGCTTCCTCGCGCACCAGGAGGGGGTGGGGGTGGCCGAGCTCGACGGCATCAGCGGGCCGACGCTCGCGTTCATGACGTTCCCGGCCCTGGTCTCCGAGATGCCGGCGGGGCCGCTCTTCGGGGCGCTGTTCTTCGGGTCGCTCGTCATGGCGGGGTTCATGTCGCTGCTCTCCATCGTGCAGGTGGTCTCCGCGGCGTTCCAGGAGAAGTTCGGCTGGTCCCGCAGGCAGGCCTCCGTCCGCATCGGCGTGGTCTCCGCTGTGCTCTCCGTGCTGGCGTTCTCCACCACCACCGGCCTGGTCGCGCTCGACACCGTCGACCAGTGGGCGAACAACATCGGCATCGTCGTCTCCGCCATCGCGATGTGCGTGCTGCTGGGGTGGGTGCTGCGCCGCACCGAGGAGATGCGGTTCCACCTGAACGCGGTGTCCACGATTCCGGTGGGCCGCTGGTGGACCTTCTGCGTGGTGGTCCTCGGTCCCGTGGTGCTCGCGGCGATGCTGGTCTCGCGGATCGTCAGCCTGGTCCAGGACGGCTACGAGGGGTATGCGGGGTGGTATCTCGTCGTCATGGGATGGGGCACCGTGGTCCTGCTGGTCGTCGCGGCGTTCGTGCTCACCCGGATGCGGTGGCGGGTCGAGCCCGATGTCCACGACACGTGGCCCAGGTTCGGAGGTAGGTCATGAGCAGCGCAGCCATCGCCCTGATGGTCATCTCGCTCGTCGTGCTGTGGGGCGGCCTCGCGGCGAGCATCGTCGTGATCGTGCGCCGGCCCGACCGGACGGACTGGCCGGACGGCTGGGAACAGCACGAGGACGGTGCCGGGGATCGGCCCGACGAGCCGGTCGAGCACGACACCTGACCGGCCCGGCAGGCACTTGACCGGCTCGCCGCGATTCTTTGCCCAAGCCAACCGATATCGGAACGGGCGAAACATTCGCGTAACACGTCTTACATCACAATGTCACAAATGACCCGACCTACCAGGAGACCCCTGATGCGCAGGCTTCCCGCCCTCACCGCCGCGGCGGCACTCACCGCTGCTGCCCTCGTTCTGACTGCCTGCACCGACGCGTCGCAGCAGACCGCAGGCGGTACCGCCTCCGACGACGCCAGCGCCGCGGCGTCGTTCGACCTCTCGACCATCGAGGTCGACGACGAGATCGCCGCGATGCTCCCCGCCGAGATCGCCGAGCGCGGCACCCTCAACGTAGGGTCCGACACCACCTACGCGCCGGCCGAGTACATCGACACCGACGGCCAGACGCCGATCGGCTTCGACGTCGACATGGCGAAGGCCATCGGTGCGGTGCTGGGCCTGGAGACCGAGGTGCAGTCCTCGCCGTTCGACGGCATCATCCCCGCCGTCGGCTCCAAGTACGACGTCGGCATCTCCTCCTTCACGATCACGCCGGAGCGCATCGCCGAGGCGAACATGATCAGCTACTTCCTCGTGGGCTCGCAGTTCGCCGTCGCGACCGGCAACCCGGACGACTTCGACCCGGAGCAGCTGTGCGGCGTCAGCATCACCGTGCAGACCGGGACCATCCAGGACGACGAGCTCACGGCGCTCTCCGAGGACTGCGAGACGGACGGCGACGAGCCGATCGACATCCTGCGCTACGACTCGCAGGCCGACGCCACGACCAACCTCGTTGGCGGCAAGGCGCAGGCCATGTACGCCGACTCGACGGTCGTCGGCTACGCCGTCGAGCAGACCGACGGTCAGATCGAGACCGTCGGCGACGTGCGGGACGCGGCGCCGCTCGGCATCGTCGTCTCGCAGGACGACCAGGAGCTGACCGACGCGGTGCAGGCCGCCGTCCAGAAGCTCATGGACGACGGCACGCTCGTGCAGGTCTTCGACGTCTGGGGCAGCGGCGAGGGCGTGCTGGACGAGGCTGAGCTCAACCCGGCAAGCTGATGAGCGACGTGACGGCACAGACGCACGCTTCGGCGTCGGGCAAGGATCCGGTACCCAACCGGATCCAGGCCCGGCCCGTGCCGCGGCCCGGCCGCATCGTCGCGGCCGTGATCGTGCTGGTCCTGGCCGCCATGGCGGCCAACGCCCTGATCACCAACGACGCCTTCCGCTGGGACGTCGTGTGGCTGTACCTGCGCGACATAGTGGTGATTCGCGGCGTCATGTGGACCCTGATCCTCACGTTCGGGTCGATGGTGGTCGCCATCGTCCTGGCCGTGACGCTCGCGGTGATGCGCCGGTCGGACAACCCGGTCATGCGCTGGGTGAGCTGGGCCTACATCTGGTTCTTCCGCGGCACGCCCATCTACACGCAGCTCATCTTCTGGGGGCTGCTGTCGGTGCTCTACCCGCGGCTGTCGCTGGGCATCCCGTTCGGGCCGGAGTTCTTCTCCTTCCGGACCGACGACGTCTTCACGGCGTTCTGGCTCGCGCTGATCGGCCTCGCGCTCAACGAGGCGGCGTACCTCGCCGAGATCGTGCGCGCCGGCCTGACCTCCGTGGACCCCGGCCAGACCGAGGCCGCGAAGGCCCTCGGCATGAAGGACGGCAAGATCATGCGCCGCGTGGTGCTGCCGCAGGCCATGCGCGTCATCGTGCCGCCGACCGGCAACGAGACCATCTCGATGCTGAAGACCACGTCCCTCGTGGTCGCGCTGCCGTTCACGTACGAGCTCATGTACGCGACCAGCGCGATCGGCAACCGCAACTTCCTGCCGGTCCCGCTGCTCGTCATCGCGGCGCTCTGGTACCTGCTCATCACCTCGATCCTGATGGTGGGCCAGCACTACCTGGAGCAGTACTACGGGCGCGGGTTCGGCACGACGACCCGGCGCCGGGGCCGGGGCAAGGGGCCGGCCGGCGGTAAGCAGGCGGCCATCGCGGCCGCCGGGACCGTCAACGTGGACATCACCAAGGAGGTGACGCCATGAGCGTCGTCGCGGACTCCCCGGCCGGCGCGGCCGGCTCCACGGACATGGTCTCCGTGCGTGCCGTGCACAAGGTGTTCGGCCACGGGCACGACGCCGTGCACGTCCTGAAGGGGGTGGACCTCGACGTCGCGCGCGGCGAGGTCACGGTGATCCTCGGCCCGTCCGGGTCGGGCAAGTCCACGCTGCTGCGCTGCATCAACGAGCTCGAGGAGATCACCGGCGGCTCCGTCGTCGTCGGCGGCGACCTCATGGGCTACCGCAAGGACGCCAAGGGGACGCTGCACCGGCTGCACCCCAAGGTGGTCGCGCGGCAGCGCTCGCGGATCGGCATGGTGTTCCAGCGGTTCCACCTGTTCCCGCACATGACGGCGCTCGAGAACATCATGGAAGCGCCCGTGCAGGTGCGGGGGCTGTCGAAGAAGGCGGCGAAGCAGCGCGCGCTCGAGCTGATCGAGCGCGTGGGGCTCACCGACCGGATGGACCACTACCCGGCGCAGCTCTCCGGCGGCCAGCAGCAGCGGGTCGCCATCGCCCGGGCGCTCGCGATGGACCCGGAGCTCATGCTGTTCGACGAGCCGACGTCGGCGCTCGACCCCGAGCTCGTGGGCGAGGTGCTGTCGGTGATGCAGGACCTGGCGAAGTCCGGCATGACGATGATCGTGGTGACGCACGAGATCGGGTTCGCCCGTGAGGTCGCCGACCACGTCGTGTTCATGGACGACGGCGTGATCGTCGAGAGCGGGCCGCCGTCTGCGGTCCTCGACAACCCGCAGGAGCAGCGCACCAGGGACTTCCTGGCGCACGTGCTCTGACTCGTCCTGCCGAGGTAGGGCGTCTGGCGAGGTAGTCACCCCGGGTGAGTGCCTCGCCAGACGGCTACCTCGGCCGGGCCGGCGGGGCGGCAGACCTCGAAGCGGAGATCGCCGCCGTGGAGGGCCCCGAGCGCCCCTTGTGCGGCCGCAGGGCCACCGGTGGGGCCGCGGGCCCGGTGCGGCGCCAAGGCGCCCGCAGTGACGGCTGTGCCCAGCCTCGGAGTACGGACCGGCCTTGCGGAGTCCCGACGTCGGCCCGCGCCGTCAGTATCTCGGAGGAATCCGTTCGAAAAGAGCGGAACCCCGGCGGTCCCGGTCTGCGTCTAAGGTGCATGACGCAGACGATGCGGCGCACCTGGCGCCGCCAACCAGCGCCGGTGCAGGTCACCGGTCACAGCTCCGGGCGGTGCACCGGATGAGCGAGGTCGCGGTGAGCCTGGAGCCGGAGATGAGCACCGGCGAGTTCCCGGTCGTCCGGAGCGGTCTGGACCCGGTCGCGGAGTTCACTGCCTTCGCACAGGTCAGCACCCCGGCGCTGTACCGGATCGCCTACCTGCTGTGCGGCGACGAGCACCGTGCTAAGGACCTGGTGCAGCTCGCTCTCGAGCGCACGTTCAAGGCCTGGAAGAAGGTGGGCGACGGCGACCCGTTCGCCTACGCGCGCCGGGTCCTGGCGACGGCACGGATCGACACGTGGCGCCGCACCCGCCGCGAGACGCTCACCGACGACCCGGTGAGCAGCCTGCGCGAGGCGAGCGCTCCGGCGTCGGACAGCGGGCTGGGCGAGCGGGACCGCATGGTCCGCGCGCTCATGGTGCTCTCCGTCAAGCAGCGCCGCGTGGTGGTGCTGCGCTACCTGCTCGACCGATCCGAGGCCGAGACGGCCGCAGAGCTCGGCATCTCCGCCGGCACCGTCAAGTCCACGGCCTCACGCGCCTTGGCGCGCCTGCGCACCCTCATGGTGCCCGACGGCGAGGGGAGCCGATCATGAACGTGCACGACATCTACGCGAAGCAGGACGCGGCGCTGGTGGCCGGCCTGCGCGCGGCCGGCTCGACGATCGAGCCGCCGAAGTCCCTCGACTCGGTGGCGATGGCGACCAGGGCGGTGCGGACGGTGCGGCGGCGTCGGACGGCGCTGGTGGTGGCCGGCGGTGCGGCCGGAGTCGTCGTGGCCGCCGCCGGTGCGCTCGCGCTGACCTACGACGCCGCGTCGGACAGGGCGCTGCTCCCCGGTTCGAGCGAGGTGTCCGCGGCGCCGAGCCCCGTGGCCAGCGTGGAACCGACGCCCGAGGAGACCGTCCCGCAGCCTGCCAAGCTCCCCGCGGGCTGGCAGCCGGCGGAGTTCCGCGGGCTGGCGTACGCGATGCCCGGGACCTGGAAGGCGATTCCGTACGACGAGGACTCGGTGGAGTGGTCGGGACCGGGGCAGGAGATCGAGATCGAGGGCGACCCGGGCAACGAGGGCATGGTCGGCTCCATGGCCGACTCGATGTTCATGCTGGCCAGCTTGAAGAAGCCGGGGGAGTGGCCTCGGAACGGGGAGAGCGAGCGCGTGGACCTGGACGTGCAGGGAGCCGACAGAGCGGTGCTGACGACCGGCACGGACCCGGACAGCCAGACCGGATGGGCCGATCTCGTGGTCCATCACACTGGCGGCCTCTGGTACAGCGCCCACCTCGAGTTCGTGACGGATGCGGCCCGCTCGGACCAGGTGGTCCAGGGTTTCGCCGAGTCCCTCGCGTTCACGTCGTCCCCCATCGAGGTGCGCGAGGGCATCGAAGGGCTGCAGGGCAGTGGAGACCTACCGGTGGTCGAGGTGGACCGCGAGACGCCCGCCGACTGGGAGGTGCACGAGCTGAACGGCATGCGGTACTCGGTGCCTGCCGGCATGTCTGCTGATCCGGTGGATGCGGCGCTCACGGACGTCGAGACCTGGATGGTCCCGGACGGGGTCCAGGACGGTGTCGACACCAACATCACGGCGCTCCGGGAGTACGACGGCTACGGCGCGACCACTACCGCACCCGACGACGCGCTCACCTTCCAGATCGAGGGCGCGGGGCGCGTCCAGGTCACGATCCGCGAGTCGGAGCCCTGGCACAACGGCGCGACGCCGCTCGACGTCCAGTTCTGGGTCTGGGACGAGGACATGTCCGGGTCCTGGGGCATCAACGCCACGCTCCCGAACACCCCGGAGGGCGAGCGGACCGCCCTGCGGATCCTGGGCTCGGTCAGCATCTCCTGACCGGACCGCCACCCCCTCGCACGTGTCAGGCGTACAGGTCAGCGAAGGTGACCTGTACGCCTGACACGTGCTGCCTCGTCCGACAGCTCAGCGGCCTGGTGGCCCGGATCACACGGTTCCGAAAAACTTCTGCGGATCCAGATGGAACCTTCGTCCCGGTCGGCCCGTGTTCCGTTCGTGACAGTCACGAGTCCGCGCGCACAAGCGCCAGAGTTCCGGGTTACCAAGCCCGTGATTCTGCGCGTCGTGCGCGCCGACTCCAGCTCTGCGGACGACCTGGAGACCGTGACCACCGAGCAGAACACCCCAGACTCCCCATCCACCACGACACCCGCCCCCGCGACCCGGCCGCTCACAGTGGTCCGAGGTGGGGCGGCGGACATCGATGACGTACCCTCGCTCCCCGTGCGTACAGACCGGCCCACGGCCACTCACGCGCGCAGGAACGCACAGGCTTCGAAGAACGAAGAGTTCACGGCGTTCATGCGAGAGGCAAAGGATCCACTGCACCGGATGGCCTTCCTGCTGAGCGGTGACGCTCACCGCGCGGAGGAGCTCACCCAGCAGACTTTCGAGCGGTGCTACCGGCACTGGCACAAGGCCAGACAGGGCGACCCGCTGGTGTACGCGCGGCGTGTGCTGGCGAACCTGCGGATCGATGCCTGGCGCCGTACGCGGCGCGAGGTCCTGACCGGCCCCGAGGAGCTGCCGCAGGACGACGTCCGCGTCTCCCGCCAGTCGGCCCGGATGCCCACGCGCACCGTGGACGATCGCGACGCCGTCGTGCGCGCCCTCCTGCGCCTTCCCCTGAAGCAGCGCCGGGTAGTGGTGCTGCGTCATCTCCTCGACCTGTCGGAGTCCGAGGTCTCGAACGAGCTCGGCATTCCTCTCGGCACCGTGAAGTCCACGGCCTCGCGCGGCCTCGCCCACCTGCGCGCGATCCTCGATCTCGATTCACTGGGCGGAAATCGATGAACATGAACCTCTCCCAAGGCGCCCCCGACGACGAGTTCGTCGCCCGGGTCCGTGAGTCGGCGCACGCGGCGGTACCGCCATCGACGCTGGACCTGGACAGCGTCCTGCGGTCGAGCCGCCGCAAGCACGCCACGCGGCGTGCGAGCGTCACGCTGGCATCCACGCTGGCGCTCGCCACGGTCGGCGCCGGAGCGGCGGGCGCGCTGCCCGGTATCCCGGGACTCTGGAGCAGCTCTCCGGTTGAGGTCGCGCCCATCGAGTCGGCGCAGCCGCTGGACACCGTCCCGGTCGAGCCCGCGCCGCCGTCGCCCACCGCGATCCCGACGCCGGACCCGGAGGCGCAGGTCGCGAACCTCGCGCCCGGCGTGAGCACCGTGGCGAAGCCCGCGGCCTACCGCGTCGACGGGGACACGGCTGTGCTCGACCTCGGTCTCGATGCAGGGGGTGGCGACCGCTATCTCGCGGTGGTGACCCTGGCGAAGATCGACGGCCGGCACAGCGCCACAGACCTGGAGGTCCTGGCGGGCGGGGACACCGCCCTCCAGAACCTCCGCGCAGGGAACCTCGGAGGAACCCTGCTCTGGCGAGGCGTCACGTCCGACGCGATGGTCCTGCCGTCCGACGGCGGCCCGGCACTCGTGTTCGGATTCTCCTCCGGGGCGACGGAGGGGGACCAGTTCCTGGTCTTCGACGACCCGCAGACCAATGGTGCCGCGGACGCGCAGGGGGCGTCCGCGTCACCGGGGACCGGCACCGACGGTGCCGGCGTGGCGGGTGCGCCCGAAGCGGGCGCGTCGCTCAAGGTCACGCCGTTCGACGTGCTCGGCGACGGCAGCGTGTGGATGCGGGTCCTGCAGGTGGACCGCTCGACGGCGGAGCCGCGCGGGTTCGTCTACTCGAAGCAGGGCACGTGGAGCGCCTCCTGGTGCCGCAGCACCTCGCCCGAGTGTGCGGTCATCCATGACGTCGCGGGCAACGCCGTGGACACGCCGCAGGCCGCGACGCCCGCGCCGATGGTCGCGGAGCTCGCTTCGATGCTGGCCGAGGACGCGGCGGCGAACGAGGTCCCCGCGATGGAGACCTGCGTCGCGCAGCGCACCGGAACGAGCTGGACGGCGCCGCCGCAGCTCACCGGCAAGGCGTTCTGGCGGGCGCCGAACGGCGTGGACTCCAACGTCTGGCGGCTCTGTCTGATCGACATGAGCGAGGCGCTGCAGCTCGCATCGACGGGCGACGTCCTGCCCGGCGGCGAGGTGTCGCCCGACCCGGCTCCGAGCAAGGAGCCGACCGAAGCTCCCGAGGACAACGAGGATCCCCTCGGCCTCGGTGAACTCCTGGAGGATCTCCTGGGGTTGTGAGACTTCCCGGTCCACGTCTCGTCTGGGGAGATGGCGTGGACCGGGAACACACGAGCGGGCCGAGGCAGAGTCTGGGGATCTGCCTCGGCCCGTTCTATCTTGTGACGACGCCTCCTACGCCGAACAGGGCGAGGGACGCGCCGAGCGATTCGGGCTACTCGCCGTCCTCGCAGGCGATGCCGTTGCCGTTCCCGTCGAGGTGCGGCAGGTAGCCCGGCTCCGTGTTGGGGAGCGGGGCAGCGCCGGCGGCGCGCACTGCGTCGCAGTTCCAGTAGAAGACGGTGCCAGGGTTCCCGCCGTTCCCGTTCCCGTTGCCGTCGTCCTCCTGCTCTTCCTGCTGCTCCTGCTCTTGCTGCTCCTGCTGCTGCTCGAGCGCGGTCTCCTGCTCCTGGACCTGAGCCTCGCGGTCGGCCAGGGCCTGTTCGCGCTTGGCCACCTCGTCGCGCTGCTTGTCGATCTGAGCGCGGTCGGCCTCGATCTCGGCACGCTGCTCGTCGATCTGCGACTGGATGTTCTGGGCGTCGGTGATCGCCTGGTTCGCGTCGGCCTGCTGGCCGGCCGTGATCACCACACCCACGATCACGCCGAGTGCGAGGCCGGCCACGGCGATGGCGATCATGAGCCCGGCACCTGGCGCACGCGAACCCTGGCGCGCGGGCGCGCCGGGGCGCGGCCCCGCAGCCAAGGGTGCGACCTGCATCGGTCCGGCAGGCATCGGCCCGCCGGGGCGGGAGCGGTTCGCGTCGTCGATGCTCAGCGGACCGGGACCGGGGGCTCCGGGACCGGTCGCCAGCGGCGGCGGGCCGCCGGGCGCCGTCGCCTTCCGGCCACCGAGCCCCTTGAGGGCGGCGAGCACGCCGGTGGTCGGGCCCTTGGCCGCCGTGCCCGGGGGCGGGGGCGGAGGTGCCATCACCGGCGGCGGGTAGACGGGCTGCGGGCCGGAGCCGGGCCGGGGCGCGCCCGGAGCCGGGGGAGCGCTGATGGGCGCCATGGTCATGGTCGAGCCCATCGCGTCGGCAGGCGATATGCCGGGCGGGCCCGGTGGCGCGGGGGCCGGGCGGACGCCCGGACCGTCGATCACCTGGATCGCGACGGTCCGCGTGTCCGCTCCCGCGTCCGTCCTGTCGGCGGGCGCCGGCGGTGTGACGGGAGCCGGCGGTGCGGGGGGTGCTGAGGGTGCGGGGGGTGCGACGCCGTGGGGTCCGGCGTCGGGCTGGGGAGTGTCCGGTCGGTCGACCCAGTAGTCCCAACCGGGCGGGGCCGGCGGCCACGACGGGTCGGGAGCCCAGGCGGAGTCGGGTCGGAATCCCGGGGGCACCTGCCAACCCGGAGGCGGGTTGAAGCGCACGGGCATGGTTGCTCCTTCGATACGGTCGGCCCCACTATCGGCCATCCAGGCGGGTTGGCGCCAGAACCCGGAGTCGAACCGGACATATCTACCGCCTAAAAGGGCGACAGTAGCGCGCTCGTGTCGGAGGTCACTGGTAGACCTGGGGACATGTTCCTCCTGGAGCGTGAAGACGCCAGCACACTCGTGCACTCGGCCAGCGACCTCGTGATCGCGGGCGAGTGCGAGTTCCGCCTGTTGCGCCGCCTCGACGAGCTCCTCGGCCGCAGCCCTCGCCGCGCGCGAGAGGAGGACGAGATGCTCGCGCGCACCGCGGCCCTGGGCGAGGACCACGAACACCGCGTCCTCGACGGTCACCTCCGTGCCTACGGCCCGGCCGACGGCGGACGCCCCGGCGGCGTGCTCGAGGTCGCGCCCGCGCGCCGGATGTCTCGCGACGAGCTGACCGACGCGCACTCCCGCACGCTCGCCGCCCTGGAGCAGGGGGCCGACGTCGTCTACCAGGCCTCGTTCTTCGACGGCCGGTTCCACGGCCGGGCCGACTTCCTGGTGCGCGACCCGCTCGGCGAGATGGCGCACCTCGGCGGCCCGGACGGCGTCGTGCCGCGGTATGCCGTGCACGACTCCAAGCTGGCGCGCCGCACCAAGGTCCGCGCCCTGCTCCAGCTCGCCGCGTACGCGGACCAGCTGATGGCGGCGCGGATCGACCCGACCGACGAGGTGCACCTCGTGCTCGGCACGGGGGAGACCACGTCGCACCGGCTCGCCGACCTGCTGCCCGTCTTCCGCAAGCGGCGTCAGCGCCTCACCGAGGTCCTGGCCACCCACGTCGCGGACGACGCCCCGGTGAGCTGGAGCGACGAGCGGTACCTGGCCTGCGGCCGGCTGCGGGACTGCCCGGACTGCGCCGACGCGGCCAAGCTGAGCCGCGACGTACTGCTGGTCGGCGGGGTGTACGGGGCGCAGCGGGCGAAGCTCTCGGCGTCGGGCATCATGACGATCGACGGGCTGGCGGCCGCCGAGGAGCCGCCCGTCGGCATGGCCGCCGGCCGCTTCGACGGGCTGCGCGCCCAGGCGCGCCTCCAGCTCGGGCTTGACGACGGCGACGGCTCGGTCGCGCTCGACCACCTGCCCGACGGCGTCGACCCGGACGGCCCCGACGCGCGGCTGCGCTGGCAGCTCGTCGCGACCGAGGCCATCGACCGGCTCCCGCAGCCGAGCCCCGGTGACGTGTTCTTCGACTTCGAGGGTGACCCCCTGTGGGAGGAGGCGCGGCTGCCCGGTGACGACCAGGCGCCCGCCATGGGCCTCGACTACCTCTTCGGCTGGGTCGAGCGCCCCGGCCCGGGCGACGGGACACCGCCCTTCCACGGGCTCTGGGCCGACGACCTGGCGAGCGAGCGCGATGCGCTCGTCCGGTTCGTGGACTACCTCAACGCACGCCTGAAGACGTATCCCGACCTGCACGTCTACCACTACGCCGCCTACGAGAAGACCCACCTGCTCTCCATCGCGGCGCGGCACGGCGTCTACGAGGACGAGGTGGACCAGCTGCTGCGCGACGGGGTGCTGGTCGACCTCTACGCGGTGGTCCGGTCGTGCCTGCGCATCTCCAACCGGTCGAAGTCGATCAAGAAGCTCGAACCGCTCTACATGCAGGACGACCCGGCGCGTGAGGGTGTCACCAGCGCGACGGCGTCGGTCACGGAGTACGCGGAGTACGCGAAGCTCGCGGCCGACGGGGAGGAGCGGGCGGCGGAGCTCAAGCAGCGGATCCTGGACTACAACGAGTACGACTGCCGGTCTACGTTGCGGCTGCTGGACTGGTTGCGGTTTGCGCGTTCGTCTGTCGGGTCGGTTGCTGCTGTTGCTGCTGTTGCTGCTGGGTCGGGCAGGGTGGCTGGGGCGGCCGCGGGGAGTGGTGCGGCGGGGAGCGGCGAGGCGGAGAACGGCGGGGTGGGGAGCGGTGGGGCGGGGGACGGCGAGGCTGGGAACGGCGGGGTGGGGGACGGCGAGGCTGGGAACGGCGGGGTGGGGGACGGCGAGGTTGGGTTCGAGGGGGGTGAGGAGAGTCCTCGGGCTTTGGCTCGGCGGGCGGGGCGGGAGCGGCGGTTGGCGCTGGCCGCCGAGATCTCCTCGCGGGTCGGGGAGAACCGGGGGGAGCGGTCGCTCGAGGTGCAGGCGCTCGCGCTGCTGGGCGCCGCCGTCGGGTACTACCAGCGGGAGGAGAAGCCCTTCTGGCAGGAGCACTTCGCGCGCCTGGAGCTGCCGCTGGACGAGTGGCCCGGTCGGAGGTCGACGTTCCACGTGGAACGTTCGAGAGTGCTGCGGGAGTGGGGCGTCGTGGGGCGCGACCGGCTTCCCTCGCGGGAGGTCGAGCTGGTGGGTCGCATGCTCGACGGGTCGCGGATCGACGGGTCCGACCTCGGCGTCGGAGACGCGGTGCATGTGCTGTACGACCAGCCGGTGCCGCCGGTCGTGGGCGAGCTCGAGGTGCGGGCCGTGCGCGGCGAACACTCCGGTGGCGTGATCCTGAACGTCATTGAGGAGTCCGACGGTGACACGGACGGCGCTTCGCGGGGTCGCGACGTCGTGGTTCTGCGGGAGCGGCTCTCCGGGGGAGCGGAACCCCACGACCAGGCGCCCGTCGCGCTCGCACCGCAGCGCGGCCCCGCGCACGACGCACAGGAACGCGCGGTCGAGGATGCCGCCCGCGCCGCCCTCGCCCTGTGGGACGCGGACCGGACGGTGCCCGACGGCGCCGCCGTCGACCTGCTGCGCCGCAGGCCGCCACGACTGGTCGACGGCGGGGAGCTGCCGGAGCTCGGCATCGGACATCGCGCTGGAGACAGTGGCGGGCACACCGCTGGAGACAATGGTGGTCACAGCGTTGAGGACAGCGTTGAGGACAGCGTTGAGGACAGCGCAGGAGACAGCGCAGGAGACAGCTCAGGAGACAGCGGTGGGGACGGCGCAGCGGACAACCCTGGAGTCAGCGGCGGGCTCGATCTCGAGGCAGCGGTACATGCCGCCGTCGAGCGGCTCGACCATTCCTACCTCGCGGTGCAGGGCCCGCCCGGCACCGGCAAGACGCACGTCGGGTCGCACGTCGTCGCCAGGCTCGTGAGCGCCGGCTGGCGGGTAGGCGTGGTGGCTCAGTCGCACTCGGCGGTCGAGAACATGCTGAGCGCCGTCGTCGACAAGGCGGGTGTGCCCGTCGAGCTGGTCGCGAAGAAGCAGCGGGCGAAGGGTATCGAGAAGAACACCGCCCAGCCGTGGCAGGAGGTGAACAGCGAGAAGCTCGCGCAGTTCGCCGCCAGCAGCACCGGGGGCTGCGTGGTGGGCGGTACCGCGTGGGACTTCGCGCACGAGCGCTGGCCCGACGAAGGTCTCGACCTGCTGGTCATCGACGAGGCCGGGCAGTTCTCGCTCGCCGACACGATCGCCGTCGGCCGGGCCGCCCAGCGGCTCCTCCTGCTCGGTGACCCGCAACAGCTTCCGCAGGTCAGCCAGGGAAGGCACCCCGAACCGGTGGACGAATCGGCGCTCGCGTGGCTCGCGGCCGGCAGCTCCGTGCTGCCCGACGGGCTCGGCTACCTGCTGCCCGAGTCGTGGCGGATGCACCCCGAGGTCTGCGCCGCCGTGTCCCAGCTCTCGTACGCCGGCCGGCTCTCGGCCCACCCGGTCACGACGGCGCGGTGGCTCGACGGCGTGACACCCGGCGTGGTGCACGTCCCGGTCGCCCACGAGGGGCGCTCGACGTCGTCCCCCGAGGAGGCGGACGAGGTGGTGCGACAGGTGCAGAACATGATCGGGCGGGGGTGGGAGCCAGGCAGTGGCCGCCCGTCCCGCCCCCTGGGGCCCGACGACGTGGTGGTGGTCGCCGCCTACAACGCGCAGGTCCACCTGGTGCGCCAGGCGCTGCGCGCGGCCGGCCTCGGTGGGGTGCCCGTCGGCACCGTCGACATGTTCCAGGGCCGGGAGGCGCCGGTGGCGATCCTGACGCTCGCCGCCTCGTCGCCCGAGAACGTCTCCCGGGGCATGGGATTCCTGCTGTCGCGCAACCGGATCAACGTGGCGGTGTCGCGCGCGCAGTGGCGGGCCGTCGTGATCTCGTCACCCCGGCTCACCGACTACCTGCCCGGTGACCTGGAGGCCGACGGTGTGCGGCACCTCATGGAGCTCGGCGGATTCCTGCGTCTCATCGGCACCTGACGCACCGGCTCCTGCCGGGTGCCGGTGCGAAGGATGGCGCGGCTGTCGCCGGTCGAGACCTGGGCGATACCCGCTCGACCGGCGACAGCCGCGCCACGGTGCTGTTCGCGGAGGGGCTAGAAGTCGCCGCCCCCGAAGTCGCCCCCGCCGAAGTCGCCGCCCCCGAAGTCGCCACCGAAGAAGCCGCCTCCGGCATCCGCCCCGGCGTCTCCGCCGTCGGCGCCGGAAGCCTCGGTCGGCTCGGCACCGGCCTCCGCGCCCGCTTCCTCGCCGCCGCCGGACTCGCCGCCGCCCTCCTCGCCGGCGAAGTCCTGCGCCGGGTCCCCGAAGGAGCTGCCGAACATCATGTCCGCGACGGCCGAGCCGATGACCATGCCACCGATCGTGCCGAGCATGCTCGCGCCGAGCATCGAGCCGAAGCCCGGACCACGGCTCTGGCCGAAGTTCCGCTCGAGGGTGCCGGGGTTGCGCATCTCGGCCCGGGTGGCCATGCGGGCCAGGTCGCGCGGGTCGTCCGACGTCGCGCGCTCGTTGGCCGGCACGGTCTCGCTCAGCTGGGCCAGGACCTGGCTCCGCTGCTCGGGCGTGAGCTGGGCGAACGCCTCCGCGTGCGCCTCCTCGACCCGGTCCGGCGGCGCGGTGCGCAGCAGGTAGCGGTAGCGCTCGATCGCCACCTCGTCCTCGCTGCGGCCCGTGCTCGCGGCGGACCCGTAGACGGGTGCCGTGCCGTAGTCGGGGGTCCGGCCCGGCGCCTGCTGGTACTGCGGCTGTGGCGTGCGGCCGCCCTGATACATACCGGGGGTCTGCTCGCGCGGCTCGCGGCCGAGCAGTCGGTCGAGGAAGCCCATGATCTCAGTCCTTCGTGAGGTTCGGTCCTGACGGTCCACCCGGGTCAACGGAGCGCCGTCGCCCTGGGTTCCCACTCATCGTCCCCCGCGGATGCGAACGAGACATGACGAAGGCCCGGCCGCCTCGTGAGGTGACCGGGCCTTCGTCGTGTCTGTCGGGAGCGTCAGCCCTCGACCGAACCCTCGATCACGCGGGTCCAGATGTTCTTGTTGTCGCCGTCGTACTCGTACACGCCGACGAACGCGGACGACGGGTCGTTGTCCTCGTTGATCGGACCGATGCCCGAGACACCCGTGTAGTGGATCTCCTCACCGGCCTCGAGCGCCGCGACGCCCTCCTCGAAGCTGGACACCTCGGTGCCACCGTTCGAGCCGGAAACCGCGCGGAGCTCCGCGGCGATGTCGGTACCGGTGGTCGACTCGGCCTTCACCGCGGCGAGCGCGGCGAGGATCACGGCGTCGTACGACTCGGCGGCGTAGGCGTAGTCGGTCAGCGCCTCGCCCTCGTTCTCCTCGTACCAGGCGTTCGCGTCGTCCTTGAAGGTCTGCTCCGGGTCGGCGCCGGGGATGGTGCCGATGACACCCTCGAGGGTGCCCGGGTCGAAGTCCTCCGAGTAGTCGGCGGTGTTGCCGTCGCAGAAGTACGTGGTCCCGTTGAAGTCCCAGCCCTGCGAGACGAGCTCGGACACGGCCGCCGTCGTCTCCTCGAACGCGATGATGGCGATCGCGTCCGGCTTGGCCGCCAGCACGTCGGTCACGATGGACGAGAAGTTGGTCTCGCCCGGGGCGAACTCGTCACCGTCGTCGGTCCCGCCGTAGACGACCTCGGCACCCGCTGCCTCGATCGTCGACTGCACGACGTCGCGCAGGCCGGTGCCATAGGTCTCGTTCTGCACGAGGAAGGCGACCTTCTGGTGCCCGCCGTCGAGGATGAGCGAGCCGAGCGCCGCACCCTGCACGGTGTCCGGCGGGGCGGTGCGCGCGAACAGGTCGCTCACGCCCGACAGCTCGGTGGAGGTGTTCGCGGGCGAGATCTGGAGAACCCCGGCCTCGGTGAACTGGTCCACCACGTTCTGGGACACGGACGAGGACGCGGCACCGATCGCGACGTCAACGCCGTTGCTGATGAGGTCGGTGGCGGTGTTCGTCGAGACGCTCATGTCGGTCGAGTCGCCGGAGTCACCGGTCTCGAGCGCCACTTCGTTGCCGAGCACACCCCCGGCAGCATTGATCTCGTCGACCGCAAGTCCGACGCCGGCGAACTCGGGCGGGCCGAGGTAGGCGAGGGAACCGGTAACGGGGAGGATGGTGCCGATGGTGAGCGGCTCGGCGGAGCCGCCACCTTCTCCGCCATCTCCCGAGGTGGAGCAGGCTGCCAGGCCCACGCTGAGGACTGCCGCCAGCGCGAGACCGCGCGAAGCCGTGGAACGTCGGATCATTTCTGCTGTTCCCCTTCAAGCGGGAGTGGATCTGACGGCGGCACTTTGCCCCGTCGTGGTCGCTGAACGTAGTCACCCCATGTGACGCTCGTGTATCGATCCGCCATCCAGGCCCATATTGTTACGAGGACGTGACCCTGCTCACTCTAGACCCAAGAAAAGTTCATCCGGGCACCTGTCTGACACACGTCACGAAGATTTGGTCGGGCTTTCCTGGACCGGGGCAGGTACGCTTGCCGTGTTGCAGTGCCTCGATCGTTCTTCCAAGAGATGACGACGACACCGTGATTACTGCGATCCCGAAGGCCGGGGTCGTCGCATCTTGCAAGGAGCAGTACATGGCATTCGGAACCGTCAAGTGGTTCAACGCCGAGAAGGGCTTCGGGTTCATCGCACCCGAGGACGGTGGGCAGGACGTGTTCGCCCACTTCAGCGCGATCCAGTCGAGCGGCTACCGCTCGCTGGAGGAGAACCAGCGCGTCGAGTTCGACGTGAAGCAGGGCCCCAAGGGCCTCCAGGCGGAGAACATCCGCCCGATCTGATCTTGACAGCCGACACTGCAGGCTCGCCTGAGAACGTCTGAGCCTGCCCGGTTGTACGACGTCGGCCCGGTCACCTTTCGAGGTGACCGGGCCTTCGTTCTGCCCGGATCCCGAGGGGTGGGCCGCCGGTTCGCCTCCGTGGTTCATCCGATGAGGGCCGAGCGGGACAATGGGCTGGTGCAGCACTTCGCCTCCGACAACTACGCCCCCGTCCACCCCGAGGTCATGGCCGCGATCGTCGCGGCGAACGACGGCGCCGCCGTCTCGTACGGCGACGACCCCGTGTCCGCCCGCCTGCAGGAACGCACCACCGAGGTGTTCGGCGAGCACGCGCGCATCTTCCCCGTGCTGAACGGCACGGGTGCGAACGTCATCAGCCTCATGGCCGCGGCCCCGCGCTGGGGTGGGGTGATCGCCAGCGACGTCGCGCACATCCACACGGACGAGAACGGCGCGCCCGAGCGCGTGGGCGGCCTCAAGATCCTCGCCGTCCCGAGCGTGGCGGGCCGGATCGGGCCCGAGTCCGTCGACCGCTTCGCCGGCGACATCGGCGACGTGCACCGCGCGCAGCCTGCGGTCCTGAGCCTCACGCAGGTGACCGAGCTCGGCACGGTCTACTCCGTGGCCGACCTGAAGCTGCTCGCGGACACCGCCCACGCGGCGGGCCTGCGCGTGCACGTGGACGGGTCGCGCCTCGCGAACGCGGCGGCCACGCTTGACGTCGGCCTGCGCGAGATCACCACCGACGTCGGTGTGGACATCCTGTCCTTCGGCGCGGCGAAGAACGGCGGCATGCTGGGCGAGGCGGTGGTGGTGCTGTCCGACGGCGCGGCCGGCGCGGCACCAAGCCTGAGCGAGGCCGTGCCGTACCTCCGTAAGGCCACCATGCAGCTCGCGTCGAAGACGCGGTTCGTGTCGGCGCAGCTCCTGGCCCTGCTCGGCGCGCCCGGTACACCGACGTCCGGCAGCGGCGACGGCGCGCCGCTGTGGCTGCGCAACGCCGCACACTCCAACACGATGGGCGCGCGCCTGCGGGCCGGGATCGAAGCGGCGGGGCTGCTCGACCGGCCGTCGGGAGTCCGGGTCACGAGCCCGACCGAGGCGAACGTCGTGTTCGCGACGCTGCCCCGCGCGGCGGCCGATCGCGCGCGCACCCACGCACGGTTCTACGACTGGGCCCCGGGCGAGACGGCCGACCGCGTCGAGGTCCGCTGGATGTGCGCCTGGGACACCACGGAGGCGGACGTCGACGGGTTCGTCCAGGCGCTCGCCGAGGCTCTCTGACCCGGACCCCGGGATCTGCTAAGGGATCCGTTCCGGCCGGCGCCCCGATTGCACGTGTGCCCCGCGCTGGGGTGAGACTGATGGCCATGAACCGCTTTCGCCCGCTCGGGCTCCTCACCGCGGCAGCTGTCGCGGTGACGGTCCTGGCCGCGGGCTGCGCCGGTCCGACGGCGGAGCCCGCGCCGACCGCCCTGCCCGGACCCGTTCAGTCGAACACCCAGCCGAGCGGGCGGCCCAGCTCGCCGTCGCCGAGCGCTGCGCCGTCCGGCCCGGGTGCGCCGTCGGGTGGCGCGTCGCCGGGGGAGCCCACCGCGAGCCCCACCGCTGCGCCCACGCCGGAGCCGACGCCCGAGCCGACGCCCGGAACCCCGGACCTGTCGCTCGTGGCCGGCTGGACGCTGGAGGAGAAGGTGGGCCAGATCGTGATGGTGGGCCTGCCCGTGGCCGGACCGTTCCAGCCGACGTTCAACATGGTGCGGAACCAGCGGATCGGCGGCGTGTTCCTGCACGGCCGCACCAGGGCGGGCCGGCAGCCGGTGAAGAACCTGGTGGACGCTGCTGTCTCCGCCGCGGCGCAGGGCAGGGAACCCCTGTTCGTGGCGACCGACCAGGAGGGCGGCGAGGTGCAGGTGCTGCGCGGGCCCGGGTTCAGCGACATGCCGAGCGCGCTCGACCAGGCGAAGATGTCGGCGCCCGACCTGCGGGCCAGGTCCCGCACCTGGGGCGCCCAGCTCGCCGCCGCCGGCGTGAACCTCAACCTCGCGCCGGTGCTGGACCTCGTGCCGCCCGGGACGGCGTCGTCCAACGCGCCGATCGGTGCGTTCGGGCGCAACTACGGGTACACGACGGAGTCGGTGATCACGCACGGCAACGCGTTCGCGCAGGGCCAGCGCGACGCGGGAGTGCAGACGTCGATCAAGCACTTCCCCGGCCTGGGGCGGGTCACCGCGAACACGGACACCACGGCCGGGGTGACCGACACGGTCACCGGCCCCGACGACCCGTCCGTTGCGGTGTTCGACTCCGGCATCGAGGCGGGCTCCGGCCTGGTCATGATGTCGTCCGCGATCTACACGAAGATCGACCCGGACGCGCCGGCCGTGTTCAGCCCCACGGCGGTGGGCCTGGTCCGTGAGCTCGGGTTCGACGGCGTGATCATCTCCGACGACCTGTCCGCTGCGGTGCAGGTCGAGAGCGTGCCCGCCGGCGCGCGGGCTGTCCGCGCCGTCGATGCCGGGGTGGACGTGGTGCTCGCGTCCGCGCGGCCGACAGTCGCCCCGGCCATGGTGAACGCGCTGATCAGGACGGCGCGGAGCGATCCGGGATTCGCCGCGAAGGTGGACGCGGCGGCGGCCCGCGTGGCCGCCGCCAAGGCCGACCTCTGACGTCGCGGAGGCCGCGGATCAGTTGTCGGCCACGCCCAGCACGTCCAGGGTCCACGCGTGCTCGAACGCGATCTGCTCCCACGCGGAGTAGCGCCCGGAGACGCCGCCGTGCCCGGCCGACATCTCGATCTTCAGCATCGCGGGCGCGCCCGCGGCCTGTAGCCGGGCCACCCACTTCGCCGGCTCCACGTACAGCACGCGGGTGTCGTTGAAGCTCGTGGTGGCGAGCACGCGCGGGTAGTGCGTGGCGTCGTCGGCCACGTTCTCGTACGGCGTGTAGGAGCGCATGTACGCGTACACCTCGGGGTCGTGCAGGGGGTCGCCCCACTCGTCCCACTCGGTGACGGTCAGGGGGAGCGTCGGGTCGAGCATGGACGTCAGCGCGTCCACGAACGGCACCCCGGCCAGCACGCCCACGAACAGCTCGGGCGCCAGGTTGGTGGCCGCGCCGACGAGCAGCCCGCCGGCGCTGCCGCCGTCGGCCACCATGCGGTCCGGTGCCGTCCAGCCCGCGGCGACGAGGTGCCGGCCGCAGGCCACGAAGTCGGTGAACGTGTTGCGCTTGGCGCCCAGCTTGCCGTTGTCGTACCAGGCGCGGCCCATCTCGCCGCCGCCGCGCACGTGCGCGATGGCGAAGACGACCCCGCGGTCCAGCAGGCTCAGGCGCGGCACCGAGAAGTAGGGGTCGATCGAGGTCTCGTACGCGCCGTACCCGTACAGGAGGAGGGGAGCGGGCCCCGAGGGCGCGTCTCCGGACGAGCCCGGCTCGTCCGTCGAGCCTGCCCCGCCGGCCGAGCCCGACGAGTCCGTCGAGCCTGCCCCGCCGGCCGAGCCCGACGAGTCCGACGAGTCCCCGAACCGCACCTTGTCCTTGCGCCAGACCAGGGAGATCGGCACGCGCGTCCCGTCCTCCGCGACCGCCCACTCCCGGCGCTGGTCGTAGTCGCCGGCGTCGTACCCGCCCAGCACCGGCTGCTGCTTGAGCAGGGTGCGCTCGCCCGAGGCGACGTCGTACAGGTAGAGCGACGACGGGGTGACGAACGACGTGTAGCCCACCTTGAGGTTGGGCTGCTCCCACACGCCCACCCCCGCGCCGACGGACTCCAGCGGCTGGCCGAACGAGATCTCCTGGAAGTCCCATCCGGCGCGCGGCGAGAGGGGCAGGACAGCCGAGCGGGAGATCGCCCCGCGGCGGTAGTAGAGCACCAGGTAGCGCTCGCTCGCGCTCACGCCCTCCAGCCGCACCTCCGGGTCGTGCGGCACGACGACGGCTGCCGCCTCCGGGGCGACCGTCTCGCCGCGCGCCGGTACGGGGGACGCGACGAGCTCGAAGTTCAGGGCGTCCTTGTTGTGCAGGATCAGGAGGGTGTCGCCGGCCGCACCCAGCGAGTCCGGCAGCACCGCGTGCTCCACCGAGTACTCGACACCCTCGCGGCGGGGCCACACGACGCGGAACTCGCCGGTCGGGTCGTCGGACTCCAGCAGCCACGACTCGCTGGTCACCTTGGAGCCGAGCTCGATCTGCAGGTACTTCTTCGACCGGGACAGGCCGACGCCGACCCAGTACCGCTCGTCGGGCTCCTCGAACACCAGCGCGTCGTCGGACCCGGGCGTGCCGAGCCGGTGCCGCCAGACGCGCCACGGCCGCCAGGCGTCGTCGACCGTCAGGTAGAAGATGTGCTCGCCGTCGGGTGCGAACATGGCACCGGGCGCGGTGTCCCGTACCTCGTCCGCGAGGTCCTCACCCGTGGCCAGGTCGCGGACGCGCAGCGTGTAGCGCTCGTCGCCCGCGGTGTCGGTCGCGTAGAGCAGGCGGGCGCCGTCGTCGGACACGTCGAGCGAGCCCAGCGCGAAGAAGTCGTGGCCCTCGGCCTGAGCGTTCTGGTCCAGCAGCACCTGCTCGCCCGGCACCGGCTCGCCGGGTTCGAGGACGCGGGGCGTCCAGTCGTCCGGACCGGAGACGGGGTAGCGCGCGTGGATCGGGTACTGCTGGCCCTCGACCGTGCGGGCGTAGTACCACCAGGCGCCGTCGCGAGCGGGGACCGAGAGGTCGGTCTCGAGGGTGCGCCCCTTGATCTCGTCGAACAGGGTCTGCCGCAGCGGCGCGAGGTGCTCCTGGCGGGCCAGGGTCCAGGCGTTCTGCGCCTCCAGGTGCGCGACGACCTCGGGGTCCTCCTTCGCGCGGAGCCACTCGTAGTCGTCGATGAAGGTGTCGCCGTGGAAGGTGCGCTCGACAGGGCGGCGCGCGGTAACGGGCGCCTGGGGCGCGGGCGCGACACGTACGGAGCCGGCCGGTCGATCGGTTTCCGGTGCGGGCGTGGGGGAGGTCAGGGCGTCGTCGGACACCGCGCCAGCCTAATCCTGCCGTCCGGTTGGAGGGGGCTTTGGCGACATACGCCGCGAACCCGCACCGAACCTGTGTTCCGTGACTCGAGTGTGACCAGTGCGTGTAATCACTGACACATGGCCCGGCTACACTCTCGGCACGCCGATGCCATCAGTTTGATGCAGGCCTGGTTAAGCAGGACTGAATCATCCTGGCGTCGCGCGGCACCGAGACCTCGGAGCACTACACACCAGAACCGACGGAGGACCCGGCAGATGACAGCCGACCGACCGAACCTCGCGACGGCCGCGCGGAGGCTGCTGGCCACGCTCGCGGCTGTGGCCTTCCCAGCCGTGATCGCCGCGGCGCCAGCCATGGCTGCCTCTGCGCCCGACGCCGAGTGCACCCCCGACGCCTCGACCGCCTGTGTCGTGGCGATAGTCCTGGACGAGGACAACAACCCCGTCCCGGACGTCGGCGTGACCATAGCTGGCGCGGGGTTCGAAGTAGATGTGACCACCACCGATCAGGGCCCGGCGTCCGTGGAAGTGCCGCAGGTCGGCGCCTACACGCTGACCCTCGACGAGGCGACCGTCCCCGACGGGCTCTTCCCCGATGCCACCGAGCGCCAGGTGACCGCGCAGAGGGGCATCGCCGCCCGCGCCGCGTTCAACCTGGGTACCACGCCCCCCGAGGACGCCGAACCCACCGACGGCGCCACCTCGGCGCCCGCCGACGGCGAGACCGAGGGCAGTGAGCCGACCGACGCCGCGTCGGACGGGACCGCGCCCGTCGGCGAGGGTCTCGGCGGTGCTGACACCACCACCCGAGGGGGACCGTCCTTCGCTCAGATCTGGCAGCAGTTCGGCTCCGGCATCCGCTTCGGCCTGCTGCTCGCGCTCGCCTCGGTGGGCATCAGCCTCATCTACGGCACGACCGGGCTGTCGAGCTTCTCGCACGGTGAGCAGGTGACGCTCGGGGCGATGTTCGGCTTCATCGGCATCAACTGGCTGAACCTGCCGGTCTGGCTCACGGTGATCCTGGTGATCATCGTCTGCGCGGCGACCGGCTGGCTGCAGGACGTCGGCATCTGGGCTCCGCTGCGCAGGCGCGGCACCCCCGTCACGCAGATGATGATCGTGACCATCGGTCTGGCGCTCGCGCTGCAGTACGCCATCCAGATGGTCATCGGCGGCCGGTCGCTCCGCGTCCTGCCGGAGAATCCGAAGCCCTTGGAGATCGCAGGCATCACGCTGAGCACGGTGTCGTGGCTCTCGATGGTGGTGGCCGTCGTGGTGATCCTCTTCATCGCGTGGTTCCTCACCCGCACCCGGATCGGGCGCGCCACGCGCGCCGTGTCGGACAACCCGGCGCTCGCGTCGGCCACGGGAATCAACCCCGACCGCATCATCCGCATCGTCTGGATCATGTCCGCGGGGTTCGCGGGCCTGGCGGGCATGCTGCTGGCGATCTCGTTCGGCTCGTTCAACTGGTCGCTCGGCATGCTCCTGCTGCTGCTGATGTTCGCGGCCGTCACCCTCGGTGGCCTGGGCACCGCGTTCGGCGCCCTGCTCGGCTCCCTCGTGATCGGCCTCGTCGTCGAGATGTCCACCCTCATCCCCGGGATGCCGAGCGACCTCCGGTACGCATCGGCCCTCGTGATCCTCATCCTCGTGCTGCTGCTGCGGCCCCAGGGCCTGCTCGGCCGCGCCGAGCGGATCGGCTGAAAGGAGAACCATCATGGAACTGAGCCGCATCCTCACCCAGGCGCTCGCCGAGCTCATCGCTCCGACGACGGCCGCCATCGCGCTGGCCGCGATCGGCCTCAACCTGCACTTCGGGTTCACCGGCCTCCTCAACATGGGGCAGGCAGGCTTCATGCTGCTGGGCGCCTACGGCTTCGGCATCGCCACGATGTCCGGCGCACCGTTCTGGCTGGCCCTGGTCATCTCGATGGCCACCGGTGCGCTCTTCGCGTTCATCCTCGGCCTGCCCACGCTGCAGCTGCGGGGTGACTACCTCGCGATCGTGACCATCTCGGCCGCGGAGATCATCCGAATGCTCGGCCGCGCCACGGTGTTCCAGGAATGGACCGGCGGCGCGGCGGGACTCACGGGTGGCTCCTTCAAGGCGACGTTCCAGGAGCTGTCGTTCCTGCCGGCGGCGCCGGAGCGCGGTTCGTTCGGACCGCTCGAGTACGTGTTCACGGGCTCCGACTCGTGGTGGACCCGCCTGTTCGCGTGGGGCGTGGTGCTCATCGCGGTGCTGTTCGTCTGGCTCCTCACGCGCAGCCCGTGGGGCCGCGTGCTCAAGGGCATCCGGGAGGACGAGGACGCCGTCCGCGCCCTCGGCAAGAACGTCTTCTCCTACAAGATGCAGGCGCTGGTGCTCGGCGGCATGTGCGGTTCGCTCGCGGGCATGCTCTACGTGCTGCCCCGATCGATCGCCCCCGACTCGATGGGCCGCTCGCTCACGTTCTTCGTGTGGACCGTGCTGCTGCTCGGTGGTGCCGCCACCCTGTTCGGTCCGGTGCTGGGGTCCATGCTCTTCTACGCGGTCTACATGCTGGTCCGCGCGGGTATGCGGGAGGGGCTGGACGGCGTCGTGTCCAGCACGATGGTGGAGCAGATCGGTGGTCTGCTCGTGGGCGTCGCGCTGATGCTCCTCGTCATCTTCCGCCCACAGGGAATACTGGGGAACAAGAAGGAGCTCGCCTTCGATGTCCGATGAGACGAAGCCCGTCGAGACGACGGAGAACGAGGTGACCGAGGTGACCGAGCCCGCGAGCACCGTGGAGGCGCTCGACGCCGTCGAGCGCAGCGACTCCGCTGCCGCCAAGGCGGCCGAGCACGTCCTGGCCAAGGTCGAGCCGACGGTCGGCGTCAGCAAGCCGGACCCGATCATGCTGGTCGACGGCGTGCAGCGCCACTTCGGCGGCATGACCGCCGTCGACGTCGGGCACCTGGAGGTCCAGCGCGGCGTCATCACGGCCCTCATCGGGCCGAACGGTGCGGGGAAGACGACGTTCTTCAACCTGCTCACCGGGTTCGACAAGCCCAACCAGGGTTCGTGGTCGTTCGAGGGCAAGTCCCTGCACGGCATGGGCGCCGCCAAGGTCGCGCGCAACGGCATGGTCCGCACGTTCCAGCTCACCAAGGCGCTCTCGCGCCTCACGGTCATGCAGAACATGCTGCTCGCCGCGATGGACAACCCGGGCGAGAACCTGTTCGGCTCCCTGGTGCGGCCGCTCTGGGCGGGCACGGAGAAGCGGAACACCGAGAAGGCCCTGGAACTCCTCGGGCGGTTCAAGCTCGACACCAAGAAGGACGACTTCGCCGGCTCCCTGTCCGGCGGCCAGCGCAAGCTCCTGGAGATGGCGCGGGCCCTGATGACGGACCCGACCATGATCATGCTCGACGAGCCCATGGCCGGCGTGAACCCCGCCCTGGTGCAGTCCCTGCTGCACCACATCCAGGCGCTGCGCGACGACGGCATGACCGTCCTGTTCGTGGAGCACGACATGCACGCGGTGCGGCACATCTCCGACTGGGTGGTGGTGATGGCCGAGGGCAAGATCGTGGCCGAGGGCCCGCCCAAGTCCGTGATGCAGGACCAGGCGGTGATCGACGCCTACCTGGGTGCCCACCACGACACCGACCTCGGGGACGACTCCCTGCTCGACCCCGCGGTGCTGGCCCGGCTCGAGGCCGAGGAGGAGAAGCGATGACCGACACCGCCAAGACCGCCGAGCGGGAGATCCTGCTCAAGGCGACCGACATCGTGGCCGGGTACGTGCCCGGCGTGAACATCCTGAACGGGTGCAACCTCGAGGTCGCCAAGGGCGAGCTCGTCGGCATCATCGGCCCCAACGGCGCCGGCAAGTCGACGCTGCTCAAGGCCCTGTTCGGCCTGGTGCACGTCCGCTCGGGCAGCGTCACCATGGGCGGCGAGGACATCACCAACCACAAGGCGAACAGCCTCGTGTCCCAGGGTGTCGGGTTCGTGCCGCAGAACAACAACGTGTTCCCCTCGCTCACCGTCGAGGAGAACATGCGGATGGGCGTGTACCTGCGGCCCAAGTCGTTCGACGAGCGGTTCGAGTTCATCGCCGACCTGTTCCCCACCCTCGGGGAGCGGCGCGCGCAGCGTGCGGGCGCCATGTCGGGCGGTGAGCGCCAGATGGTCGCCATGGCCCGCGCGCTGATGATGAACCCGTCGGTGCTGCTCCTCGACGAGCCGTCCGCCGGGCTGTCGCCGGTGCGTCAGGACGAGACGTTCCTGCGTACCCGGATGATCAACAAGGCGGGCGTGTCGGTGGTCATGGTGGAGCAGAACGCCCGGCGCTGCCTGCAGATCTGCGACCGCGGCTACGTGCTCGACCAGGGCAAGGACGCGTACACCGGGACGGGCAAGGAGCTGCAGTCGGATCCGAAGGTGATCTCGCTGTACCTCGGCACGTTGGCGGAGGACGTCGACAAGGCTTCCTGATCGTCTTGCTCGTCCCCGGAACGGGACGGGGGATGGTGCGGCCGGCCGCACCATCCCCCGTCCCGTTCCTCGTGCCCGGTGGTCAGAACTTCAGGTCGGTCCAGGTCAGGCGGTGGTCGCTGCTCGGGAACGGGTACACGCCCGTGAGCCGGGACAGCGGGTCGGCCGCGGCCGGCCAGAAGACGCCGGCGTCGCGAACGCGCAGGTCGCGCGACGGGAGCACGTAGTCGACGCGGAGGTTGCCCGGCGTCGTGTCGGCGAAGTCCGCGGTGTCGAAGGCGGGGTCGCCCTCGTGGGTCAGGTTCGCGCCGGCCTGGAGTGCCGCCGCCTCGGGTGCGCCCGCCGACGTCGGGCGGGGGTCGGCGATCCGGGGGTTGTCCAGGAGCTGGTCGATCGCCACGACCCTGTCGCTGCCCGTGGCCGAGTCGCCGTCGACCGGGTCGGCGTTGTAGTCGCCCACGATCACGAACGAGGAGCCGGGGCGCAGGCCGCCACGGCGGCCCTCGTCGTCGTACTGGTACCAGGAGTGCCAGCCGCCGCGCACGTAGTCCGCCCAGAACCGGATCTCGTCGTGGTTGCGCAGCCCGTTGCGGTCCTCGGCGCCGTCGAACGACGGCGGGGTCGGGTGCGCAGCCAGCACGTGGATCGTCTCGCGGCCGACGCGCACCGGCACGTCCCAGTGGGACTTGCTCGACAGCGGCAGGACCGCGAGCTCCTCGGCCGAGTACCAGTCGGCGGGGGCGTCGGTGGCCGGGTCGTCCGGCAGGAGCGCGCCCGGCATGTCCTGCCACTTGAAGTCCTGGAACGTGCGGACCTTGTCGCGCTGGATCGGGTACTTCGACAGCACGACCATGCCGTACTGCCCCGGGAACAGGCCGAAGCCCAGGGCGTCGTCGCCACCCCCGGCGGTCCCGTTGTTGTTCAGGTCGAACCCGCTCGGGATCCCCGTGTTCGACGGCGCCACGAAGGCGTACGGGTACTCGACCGGCTGCCCCGTGCCCTGCGGCACCTCGAGGTAGTTCTCGCGGAACAGGTCCGCGGCGGCGTACGGGTCGGCGTCGCCGGAGTAGTCGAACTCGTTGAGCAGCACGATGTCCGGGTTGGCGTGCTGGATCACCTCGGCGACGGTCGCGGCCTGGGCGTCGTCGCCCGTGGACAGGTCGGAGACCAGCTCGCCCTCCACCGCGCGGTTGAGCGACAGGTTGTAGGTCGCGGCGCGGAGGGTCCGGTGTCCGCCGTCGGACCGGTCCGTGCCTGCCGACGGCGTGTCTGCCTGTGCCGTGCCCGCGGGCACGGTGCCTGCGGACGTCGCGCCCGCGGGCGCCGTGCCGGCCGCCGCCGTGCCGGCCGAGGCGAGGAAGGCCCCGGCCAGCAGGGCCGCTGCCGCGGCAGCGCCTGTCAGGCGCGAGGGGGTACTGGCTCGCATGACTGCTCCTTCTTCGGGGGGTCGTGCCTTGGGTCTGCGCGGGTGCCGCGGGTTGGTGTCGTGCGCGGCCTGTCCGCGTCAGCCACGGTAGGGCGACGCTGGTTCGCGTGGGTGAACAGCGTATGAACAGCCTTGCACCGAGGCCTGTCCAGGCCCGGTGCGGGGTCGTGATCGGATCGTTGCACGACGGTGACCAGCACGGACGTTCGAGACGGTAGTTTTCCCGGGCGGTCGAGGTGGCCGCGACGACGGCATTCGCCGTCGTGCCGAACCAAAGGAAGATTTGATGAACAGCACTCTCCGCTCCGCCGGTCGTCCGGCCCGGCTGCTGGCCGCCGCGGCCGCCGTGACCGTCTCGCTGACCATGCTCACCGGCTGCGGTGCGATCCTCGACGAGATCATGTCCAGCGGCGAGGCCCCGCGTGACGAGCCGGGTGGCGAGATCACCGCCTCCGCCGAGGCCGACGCCTTCGAGATCCTGAAGGGCGACTGCATCGACCTGGTGGCACTCGACGGCTACGGCGAGTCCGCTGAGGGCGAGGACTTCGAGGTCGAGTCGGTGCCCGTGGTGCCCTGCGCCGAGGAGCACACAGGCGAGGTCTACGCCGAGCTGATCATGGACGACCCGGCGTACCCGGGTGATGAGGCCATGTCGACGAAGTTCGACGAGTGGTGCTACGCCGAGTTCGAGAAGTTCGTGGGCCTCTCCTACGACGAGTCGGTGTACGGCTACACCGGCTTCTACCCGACGCAGGAGACCTGGGACCAGCTCAACGACCGCACGCTGCAGTGCATCATCAGCGCGGAGGAGCCGGTCACGGGCAGCCTGCAGGGCGTCGCGGAGTAGCTCGTGCAGGTCCTCGCCGCGCGGTAGCTCGCCGCGCGGCGACCAGCAGGTCCGTTGCGAGGACTGCCAGCGCGGCCAGCACGAACACCGCCCCGAACAGGGGCACCGTGCCGACGCCGTCCGCGGCGACCACCCACGCCCCGAGCGCCGCCCCGCCGGCGATCCCGATATTGAAGATGGAGCTCGATATCGCGGCCGCCGACTCGGTGGCGCCCGGGGCGACCTGCATGGTCAGGAACGACAGCGCCGGCGGGATCGCGCTGAACCCGACGCCGAACAGGGCCAGCCCGACCAGGGCGACCGCCGGGACGTGTCCCAGCCCCCAGAGCAGCACGAGCGCCCCGGTCAGCAGGCCCAGGGAGACGAGCACCGCGCGCCACGGCTGCTTGTCGAGCACCTGCCCGATCACTATCGTCGCGACGACGCCCACCACACCCTGCGCGAGCAGCAGCACGCTGAGGTACTCGTCGGGAAACCCCGCCGTCTCCAGCAGGAACTGCGTGACGAACGTGATCATCATGAATCCGCCGGTCACGAGCAGAACCGTCACCACCATCAGCACCACGAACCGCCGCATGCTGGGGTCCGTGCCGCGGGCGGTGCCACCCTGCTCCGGGGTGACGTCCGGCATCGCGGCCACCATCAAGAGGCACACGGCCAGGCTGACCGCGGAGAACAGCAGGAACGCGGTGCGCCAGCTCGTCTGCTGGCCCACCCAGGTGCCGAGCGGGACGCCGAGCACGGGCCCGAGCGAGTTGCCGATGGTCAGGCGCGCGATCATCTTGCCCCGCACCGCCGGCGCGAACAGGCTCGCGGCCGCCGGCGTGACGGCCGACCAGAACAGGGCCTGCCCCAGCGCGGTGAACATGCGCGCGGCCATGAGGTCCGCGTACCCGACGGCGAAGGCCGACCACAGCGAGCCGATCGCGCAGACGGCGGTGGTCGCCCCCAGGACGTAGCGGCGCGGGAACCGGCGCGTGAGGCGCGAGAGCGGCAGCGACGCGAGGACGACGACGGCGGCGTAGGCCGTGACCAGGAACCCGATCTCGGAGGTGCTGCGGCCCAGGTCCGGGGCGATGAGGGTGAGCAGGCCGCCCGGCAGGTTCTCCGCGGTGACAAACGTGAAGGCGCTCACGGAGAGCGCGATGAGCGCGAGGGTCGCGCGTCGCTGGTTCACGGGGGCCGCGGCGAAGTTCTCCGCTGCGGCAGGTCTGCTCGCGGTCATGCTGCTCTCCGGCTGGTCGGCGGGCGTGGGCTTACCCGGACGACGAACTGGCCCGGCGGACAGCGACAAACGTACGCGGCGTCGGACCGATTCGATGCATGCATTTCCGGCATACGTCGTGAACCAAAATGTGTCGTAGGCAACATTGTCGTAATAATTCCCTGGTTTCCTCCTACTCGGACAAAGGTGTCCCGCAGGTCCGGCGACCCGAATCACCTCCTCGTCCCGGACGCCGCACTCTTCACGGAGGAAAAATGAACCCACGCATCTGTGCTGTCGGTGCGGGAGCTGCTCTGCTGCTCTCTGCCGCCGTCGTACCGATCACCGCCTCGGCAGCACCCCCTGCCGAGGAGGTGCCGCAGCAGGCGGCACCTGCCAAGGAGGACAACCGCCCCGACGCCCTCGCAGAGAAGCAGACCGAGAAGCGGCAGCTCGCCGTGGACATGGTCGCCACGGGTGAGGCGAAGGTCGAGACCCGCGGTTCGGGCGAGCACGCGTCCAAGGTCGTGGAGATCTCTCCGCGCGAGTACGTGGAGTACGGCGTCGAGGAGACGGCGCAGCTGTTCAGCATCCTGGTGGAGTTCGGCGACCAGGCCGACGAGCGCTTCCCGGACGCCGCCGCGGGCCCGACGCACAATCAGATCCCGGAGCCGGTGCGGAGCGACAACTCCACGTACTGGGAGCCCGACTTCTCGAGCGAGCACTACAAGGAGATGTTCTTCACCGGCCTGGAGGACCAGGACGGCGAGTCGTTCGCCGGCATCTACGACGAGATGTCGTCGGGCCGGTTCGACCTGCAGGGCGACGTGTCCGACTGGGTCACCGTGCCGTACAGCACGGCCTCCTACGGAACCACGGAGTCCGGTACGGACATGACGCGGTTCGTCCAGGACAGCGCGGACGCCTGGTACGAGCAGCAGGTCGCCGCGGGCAAGACCGCCGAGGAGATCGACGCGTACCTCCAGTCGTTCGACGTCTGGGACCGCTACGACATGGACGGCGACGGCATCACCGCCGAGCCGGACGGCTACATCGACCACTTCCAGGCGATCCACGCCGGCGAGGGCGAGGAGGCCGGCGCACCCGAGTCGGCGATCTGGTCGCACCGCTGGGCGGTCAACCAGGGCGGCCTCGGCTCGGACGGCCCGGCCGACTTCGAGAAGCTCGGCGGCATCAAGATCGGTGACTCCGACATCTGGATCCGCGACTACACCACCGAGCCCGAGAACGGCGGCCTCGGCGTGTTCGCGCACGAGTTCGGCCACGACCTCGGCCTGCCGGACTACTACGACACCGCTGGTGGCGAGAACGGTACCGGGTTCTGGAACCTCATGAGCTCCGGCTCGTGGATGGGCCACGGCGACGGGACTATCGGCACCACGCCGAACCACATGGGCGCGACCGAGAAGCTCTTCCTGGGCTGGCTCGACTACCAGGTCGTGGAGCCGGGCGACACCGAGCGCATCAAGCTCGGCCCGTCGTACCACGCCACCACGCGTGAGCAGGCGGCGATCGTGACGCTGCCGGACGGCGTCGCGAACGTCGATGTGGAGGTAACGCCGTTCGACGGCCAGTTCGTCTACTCCAACACCGGCAACGACTTGAACAACACGATCACGTCGCCGTCGTTCACCGTGCCGGCCGCCAGTTCTCTGACTGCCAAGACCTGGTACGACATCGAGGCAGACTACGACTACGCGTTCGTGGAGGTCTCCACGGACGACGGCGCGACCTGGACCGCCGTGCCCACCAACCTCTCCACGAACGACGACCCGAACGGCACCAACCCGGGTGCCGGCATCACCGGCAGTTCTGATGGCGCTTGGGTCGACCTGACGGCCGACCTCGCGGCGTACGCCGGTGAGACGGCGTCGGTCCGCTTCCGCTACTCGAGCGACGGCGGCACCAACGAGAAGGGCTTCCTGGTCGACGACGTCGCCGTGGGCACCGCCCTGACCGAGGACTTCGAGGACTCGGCCGACTGGACCGCCGACGGCTTCCAGACGGTTGCCGCCGACGGCACCTACGAGGTCACGTACACCCACTACTACGTGGCGGAGAACCGCGTGTACGGCGGGTACGACGCGACCCTCAAGGAGGGCCCGTACAACTTCGGCTGGGGCTTCACCAACAGCAACAGGGTGGAGCACTTCCCGTACCAGGACGGCCTGCTGATCTGGTACGTGAACAGCCGGTTCGGCGACAACAACGTGTCGCAGCACCCGGGTGGCGGCCAGGCGCTGCCGATCGACGCCCACCCCAAGACCCTGAAGTGGTCGGACGGCACGATCGCCCGCAACCGGATCCAGTCCTACGACGCCACCTTCGGCCTGCAGAAGACCGATCGGATCTCGCTGCACCGCGAGACCTCGGCGACAACGCTGACCAGGCTGCTCGCGGGCAGCAAGCAGCCCGTGTCGACGTTCGACGACACCAACCCGCTGGCCTACTACGACGATGCGAACCGGGGTAACTCGGTGAAGGTCGGCGGCACCGGCACCGTCATCAAGGTGCTCACGCAGGACGCCCGGACGGGTCACATGACCATCCAGGTCAACTGATCTCTCCCGCCATCGTGCGGAAGTAGACGGAACTGTGGCGCAGCCTCTGACCAGGGGCTGCGCCACAGCTCTGTCTCGCCACGGTTCTACTTCGGCGGGGGCGCTACTACGCTCGAACGCATGACACACCTGCGCTGGGGCATCCTCGCGGCCGGCGGGATCGCCGCGGCCTTCACATCTGACCTGAACGACAACGGCTTCACCGTGCAGGCGGTGGGGTCCCGATCCCTGGAGAAGGCGCAGGAGTTCGCGCAGCGCTTCGGGATCCGGACGGCGCACGGCTCCTACGAGAACCTCGTGAACGACCCCGAGGTCGACATCGTCTACGTCGCCACGCCCCACCCGATGCACGCCGAGGCCGCGAAGCTCGCGCTTGAGGCCGGCAAGCACGTGCTGATCGAGAAGCCGTTCACGGTCAACGCTGCCGAGGCTCGCGAGGTCACGGACCTGGCCGAGGCCAAGGGGCTCGTGGCCCTCGAGGCCATGTGGACCCGGTACCTGCCGCACATGGCGCGCGTGCGGGAGATCATCGCCTCGGGCGCGCTCGGCGAGGTGCGGACCCTGCTGGTGGACCACACCCAGGACCTGCCCGACGACCCCGCGCACCGCATCAACGACCTGGCCCTGGGCGGCGGCTCCCTGCTCGACCTGGGCATCTACCCGGTCTCGTTCGCGTGGGACCTGTTCGGCGAGCCGCTCACCGTGCAGTCGCACGCGACGTTCAAGGAGACGGGCGCGGACGCCACGATCGCCACGATCTTCGGGTACGACGGCGCACGGGTCGCCACGACCATCTCGGCGTCGGACACGAGGGGCCCCAACCGGGCCTCGATCCTCGGCACTGAGGGCCGCATCGAGATCGACGCCGTCTGGTACAGCCCGACGACGGTCCACGTCTACGACGCCGCGGGGACCGAGACCGAGACCTTCACCGCCGAGGTGACGGGCCGCGGCATGCAGTTCCAGGCCGCCGAGGCGGAGCGCCTGGTCGCGGCCGGCGAGCTGGACAGCCCGCTCCTCCCGCGCGCGGAGACGGTAGCAATCATGGCCACCCTGGACACGATCCGCGAGCAGATCGGCCTCAAGTACCCGGGAGAGTGACCCCCAAGACCCGGTGAGATCTGGTGCTGGTGTCGAGATCTGGTCGTGCGCCACCAGATCTCGACGTCAGCACCAGATCTCGACGGGTCTTCGGCGTTCCGTTGGGGCGGCGAGGGGATGTACGGTGTGTGCGCCAACGCGGGGAGCTCGGGGTAGCCGGGCTGAGAGGATGGCCTGGGCTCTTGCCCGACGCCGTCGACCCGATCACTTGAACTGGGTAATGCCAGCGGAAGGACGTGCCTGACGGCACGGGCGTTCGGTCGAGGCCGTCCCCGAGGGGGACGTGGCCGCGCGCCCTGAAGTCAGGATCGGCGACCTCTGGCCTGCCCGTGCACGGAGGTCGCACATGCTCGCCGAGATCCAGGTCTCTCCCCGCCCCAGCGGCACGCCCGACGCCAAGTACGCGTACGTCGACGCCGCCATCGCCGTCATCCAGGCGTCCGGGCTCACCTACGAGGTGGGCGCCATGGGGACGTTCGTCCAGGGCAGCCCCGACGAGGTGTGGGCGCTGCTGCGCGCCGTCCACGAGGCGACGCTCGCCGCGGGCGCCGACGGCGTCCAGTCCAACATCAAGGTCAGCCAGGGCGCCGACGACGCCGGCCCCACCATCGCGGACCTCGTCACCAAGTTCCGGGCGTGAGCCAGGTCGTTCGCCGCGGGCGGGCCGCCGTCCGACGGTTGCCCGCGGCCGGATCGCGGCCCGTCGTCGGACGGGGGCGGGCGGGGCGCATCGTGGCCCCGCTCGCCACCGTCGTCGTGCTGCTCGCGGTCTGGGAGGCGTGGGTGCGCCTGGCGGGCGTGCCCGAGTTCGTGCTGCCCGCGCCGTCGCAGGTGGCGCGGACCGCCGTCGAAGTGGCGCCCCTGCTCGGTCCGCACGTGGCGACGACGCTCACGGAGGCCGTGGCCGGGCTCGCGCTCGGCACGGTCGCCGGCCTGGTGCTGAGCATCCTGGTCACGGCCTCTCGCGTGACCGGCGACGCCGTGTATCCCCTGGTCGTGCTCACGCAGACGGTCCCCGTGGTGGTGCTCGCGCCGCTGATGATCCTGTGGGCCGGCTTCGGCCTGCTGCCCAAGGTGATCCTGGTCTCGCTCACCGTCTTCTTCCCCGTGCTCGTCTCGGCGGTGGGCGCCATGCGCGCGGTCGACGCCGAGCACTCCGACATGGTGGCCGGCCTGGGCGGCACGCGCCTGGACCAGTTCCTGCTGGTGCGGCTGCCGGCGTCGATCCCGGGGGCGCTCGCGGGGCTCCGGGTCGCCGCGACGTACGCGGTGGGCGCGGCCGTGGTGGCCGAGTACCTCGCCGGGCAGTCCGGGCTCGGTGTGTTCGTGCAGCGGTCCCGCAAGGCGTACGCCGTGGACCAGATCTTCGTGGGCGTCGTCCTGATCGCCCTCCTGTCCGGCCTGTTCTTCGCCCTCGTCGCGACGCTGACCCGCGTCGCGACGCCGTGGCAGAAAGGAAAGTCATGAAGCTCTCCTGCATCGTCCCTTCCGGTGTCGGCTCGTCCCGCGCAGCCGCCCTGGCCCTCGCCGCGATCGTGCCCCTGGCCCTCGCCGGGTGCGCGGCCGGCCCGTCCGAGGCGGCGTCCGACGGCGGCCTGCGCGAGGTGACCGTCGTGCTCGACTGGACGCCCAACACCAACCACTCCGGCCTCTACCTCGCCCAGTCGGAGGGCTGGTTCGAGGAGGAGGGGCTCGACGTCGAGATCGTCGAGCCCGGCGAGACCTCCGGTCTGCAGCTCGTCGCGGCCGGCCAGGCCGACTTCGCCTACTCCGTCGCGGAGGGCCTGGTCCCGGCGCGGGCCGCGGGGGCCGACGTCGTCTCCGTGGCCACGGTCATCGAGCACAACACGTCGTCCCTGATCAGCCTGTCCGAGGACGGGATCACCCGCCCCAAGGACCTCGAGGGCAAGCGGTACGGCTCGTACGAGTCCGACCTCGAGAAGGCCCTGATCAGCAAGCTCGTCGAGTGCGACGGCGGCGACCCCGCGAAGGTCGAGTTCACGCCCCTGGTCAGCGACGACTTCCGCATCGGCCTCACGGAGGACCAGTTCGACACCGCGTGGGTGTTCGACGCGTGGGACACGATCCGGCTGGGCGAGGTCGACGGGCTCGACGTCGACACGATCGCCTTCCGCGACCACTTCGACTGCATCCCCGACTGGTACACGCCGCTCGTCGCGACGTCCCAGAAGCTGCTCGACGAGGACCCCGACGTCGCGCGCGGGTTCCTGGCGGCACTGTCGCGCGGGTACGAGGAGGCCGCGGCCGACCCCGACCGTGCGGCGCAGGTGCTGCTGGCGGCCGCGCCCGAGCTCGACCCGGAGCTGGTCTCGGCGAGCGCGCGGTGGCTGGGCCCGCAGTACGCGTCGGGTGACTGGGGCACGCAGCGGGCCGAGGTGTGGGACGAGTTCGTCGCGTTCCTCGAGGAGGAGGGTCTGACCGAGCCCGGCTTCGACACGGACGCCGCCTGGACCGACGAGTACCTGCCGGACTCGGACGCGAAGGGCTCGGAGGAGCAGGCCTCGGACGGGACGGGCTCGGACGGAGCGGGCTCGGTCGAGCCGGGCGAGAGCCGGCCGTGAGCGTCCTCGAGGCGCGTGGGCTGGGCGTCCGGTTCGGCGACGTCGCGGCGCTGGACGGGGTGGACCTCGCGGTGGCCGACGGCGAGTTCGTCGCCGTCGTCGGGCCGTCGGGGTGCGGCAAGTCGACGCTGCTGCGCGCGCTCGGCGGTTTGCTGCCGCCGGGCGCGGCGGTCTCCGGCACGCTCGCCCTGCCCACGCTGCCCGACGGCGGAGCCGCGCTCGGGGTCCCCGCGAAGTCCCGCAGCGGAGCAACGGCTTCGTGGGGTGGGGGCGGCGGGCCCGTCACCGCGTGGATGCCACAGCGGGACGGGCTGCTGCCGTGGCGCCGGGCGTGGTCCAACGCCCTGCTCGGCGCCCGGATCGCGCGGATCCCGCGGCCCGACGCCGAGGCGCGCGCCGCCGAGCTGTTCGAGACGTTCGGGCTGTCGGGCTTCGAGCGCGCCTGGCCGCACGAGCTGTCGGGGGGCATGCGGCAGCGGCTCGCGCTGCTCCGGACCTGCCTGGCCGGGCGTCCCGTGCTGCTGCTCGACGAGCCGTTCGGCGCGCTGGACCCGATCACGCGGCGGCGGATGAACGAGTGGCTGGCGGGGGTGGGGCTCGTCGGGGTCGGGCCCGCGGGCGACCTCCCGGGCGAGCCGGCAGCGAGCGCGGGCCCCGCCGTCGGGCAGCGGGCCGTGGTGCTCGTGACGCACGACGTCGACGAAGCGCTCGCCCTGGCCGACCGCGTGGTCGTGCTCAGCGCCCGGCCGGGCCGGGTGGTGCTGGACACCGCGGACCCGACCCGGGACGAGGTGCTGGCAGCCCTCGAGTACTGACGGGAAGTGCCGGGGTCAGCCCTCGCGCAGGATCGCGTCGATCAGGCCGGGGAACTTCTTGTCGAGCTCCGCACGCCGCAGCTGGATGTCGTGCGTGCGCCCGTGCACGATCGTGCGCGTGAGCCCCGACTCCCGCAGGGTGCGGAAGTGGTGCGACAGGGTCGACTTCGAGATGTTCAGGCCCCAGGTGTCGTCGGTCTTGGGCCACGGCTCGCCGTCGGCCACCTTGCGCACGATCTGGAGGCGTGCGGGGTCACCGAGGGCCCGGAGCACGTCGACGAGCTCGACCTCGGCCATGTCCGGGATCGGGAAGGGGTCGTCGTCGGCCATGGCTCACCTCGGCTGAATGGGATCGGAACGAGTTCGTGAAACCGTTCGACAACTATCGAACGGTTAAGTACGCTGAACGGTATGACGTTCATCGAACAATCCTACTCGCTGCGCGGCGCCTACCTCAGGATCTCGCTGATCGCCGCGGCGCTGTTCGTCGTCGCCACCAACGCGTTCGTCATCGCCGGTGTGCTCCCGCAGATCGCCGACAGCCTCGGCGTCACGCCGAGCACCGTCAGCTACGCGATCACCTGGTACGCGATCATCGTCGCCGTCCTCTCCCCGGTCGTCTCCGTCGTCTTCGCCCGGACCTCGCGCGCCGCCCTGATGGGGACCGGGCTTGGGCTGACCGCAGTCGGGATCGCCGTCGCGGCGCTCGCCAGCGACATCACGATGTTCAACATCGGCCGCGCCCTCGCCGCCGTCGGCGGAGCGGCGCTCATGCCGGCCGCCATGGCCGTGGCCCCCACGATCGTTCCTCCCGAGCAGCGCGGACGGGCGCTCTCGGTGGTCGGCCTCGGGTTCACGCTGGCCATGGCCGTCGGCTCCCCGCTCGGCACCGCGTTCGCCTCCCTCGGCAGCTGGCGGCTCGCCCTCGGGACCATCGCGGTGCTCGCCGCCTTGCTCGGCGTCGCCATCGCCCTCCTCACCCGGGGCATGCCGGCGGGCGCGGTGCCCAGCCTCTCGGCACGCTTCGCCGTGCTGCGCGACGGCCGGATCGGGCTGGCCCTGCTCGCGGCCCTGCTGCTCACCGTCGCGTTCAACGTGGTCTACGTCTTCAGCTCGGCGGTGACCCACGAGGCGACCGACGGCAGCGGGACCGCTCTCGCGGTGCTGCTCGGGGTCTACGGCGTCGGCGGGGTGATCGGCAACTGGCTCGGCGGCCACCTCACCGACCGGTTCGGCGCGCGGACCACCGCCGTCGTCGCCCTGGCCGTGGACACGCTCGCCCTCGTCGCGCTGTTCGCGGTGGGCGGTTCGTACGTCGCGACCGCCATCGTGTTCGGGGTCTGGGGTGTGGTCAACATGGCGGCCCTCGTACCCGTCCAGCACCGCCTGGTCGACGTCGACCCCGCCACCGCGGGCGTGGCCCTGTCCTGGTACTCCACGGCGATGTACGTCGGCATCGCGCTCGCGCCGGTCCTGGGCGCCAGCGTGCTGCCGTTCGGGGCCGGCTGGCTCGACCTGCTCGGTGCGGCCGCCACGGCGGCCGCCCTGGGCGCCTTCGCCCTGGGCTACGTGGTGCGGCACCGGCTGGCGGTGCCTGCCTAGCCGGTATCCGACTGCAGACTTCTTTACCTCCGGTCATCAGTGAGTGCAGACCTTGTTGCGGATAGTGACCCCGTACCCGCAACAAGGTCTGCACTCGGCAGATCGGGGTACGACAAAGTCTGCAGCCGCCGGCTGACAGGTCCCGGCGCGGGATACAAGCCGCAGCTAGTCGAGCGGGTGCAGGATCCGGTCGAGGAAGCGGCGGGTGCGGTCCTCGGCCGGGTTGCTGAACAGCTGCGCGGGGGCGCCGCGCTCGACCACCACGCCGCCGTCGAGGAACAGCACCTCGTTCGCGACCTGGCGCGCGAACTGCAGCTCGTGGGTCACCACCACCATGGTCCAGCCCTCGTCCGCGAGCTCCTTCATCACGGTCAGCACCTCGCCCACCAGCTCGGGGTCGAGGGCCGACGTCGGCTCGTCGAACAGCAGCAGGTCCGGCTGGAGCGCGAGCGCGCGCACGATCCCGACGCGCTGCTGCTGGCCGCCGGACAGCTCGTGCGGATAGGCATCGCGCTTGTCGGCGAGGCCGACGCGGGCCAGCAGCTCCTCGGCGCGGCCGATCGCCGTCGCGCGCGGGACCCGCTGGACCTGGGTCGGGCCCTCGATCACGTTCTCCAGCACCGTGCGGTGCGGGAACAGGTTGTGGTGCTGGAACACCATCGCTGACCGGTCGCGCAGGGCGGCGCGGTTCGCCTTGGCCAGGCGCGCGGCGGCCCGACGGCGGGACCAGCCCCGGGCGCCCGTCGTCCTGGCGGCGTCCTCGGACCCGGCGGCGTCCTCGGACCCGGCGCCGTTCTCGGACTCGGCGCCAACCTCAGCGTCGCTCCCCGCCTCGTGCCCGACACCGGCCTGTGCCGCGAAGTCGACCACGGGCCCGCCGTCGAGCTCCAGCACCCCGGCGTCCGGCGTCTCCAGGCCGTTGAGCGAGCGCAGCATCGTCGTCTTGCCGCTGCCCGACGGGCCGATCAAGGCGATCACCTCGCCGCGCCGCACGTTCAGGTCCACCCCGCGCAGCACATGGTTGTCGCCGAACGACTTCTGGATGCCGCGGGCGATCAACAGGTCCGCGGTCCGGGCGTCCTCGTTCGGGAGATCCCCGTTCGAGACGTCCTCAGTGCGCGACATAGCGGTCCAGCCTCTTCTCGATCGCGTTCTGGCCGGTGGCGAGCACGGTGCAGAACATCCAGTAGATCAGGGCCGCCTCGGTGTAGATCAGCAGGAACTCGTTGGAGAACGCGGCGATCTCTTGCGCTTTGCGGAACATCTCGGTCACCAGGATGACCGTGGCCAGCGACGTGTCCTTGACCAGCGAGATGAACGTGTTCGACAGCGGCGGCACCGACACGCGCGCGGCCTGCGGCAGGATGATCCGGCCCAGCGTCCGGGCCGGCGACATGCCCACCGTCCAGCCCGCCTCCCACTGCCCCTTGGGCACGGACAGGATCGCCGCGCGGATCACCTCGGCCGCGTAGCCGCCCACGTTCAGGGAGAACGCGGTGATGGCGGCGGGCCACGGCTCGAAGACGATCCCCAGCTTCGGCATGCCGTAGAAGATGATGAACAGCTGCACCAGGAGCGGCGTGCCGCGGATGGCCGACACGTACGCGCGGCCGATCCACGACAGCGCCGGGTTCGGCGACAGCCGCAGCAGCGCCACGACGAGCGCGAGCACCAGCCCGAACGCGAACGACACAAGAGCGAGCGGGATGGTGCCGGTGAGGCCGCCGCGCAGGAGCGGCCAGAACGAGTCGGCGACGAGCTGCCAGTCCATGTATCCCTCTCCCCGCGGTCAGCGGAGAAGTGTCGCGCGGACGCTCACTCGGAGACGTCCTCGCCGAAGTACTTCTCGCCCAGCTCGGCGAGCGTACCGTCGGCGCGCAGGTCCTCCAGGGCGCCGTCGATCGCCTCGGCGAGGGCCTCGCGCTCCGGCGTCACGACGAATGCCGACTGCGACTCCTCCTCGGTCTCCGCGGCGACCTTGATGCCCGAGGCGTCCTCGGTGTTCGCGTAGTCGAGGTAGGTCAGGCTGTCGTTGATCGTGGCGTCCACGCGGCCCTGCTCCAGCAGTGCCACGGCCTGCGCCCAGCCCTCGACGGCCTCGACCGTCGCGCCGTTCTCCTTGGCGAGGTCGTTCCAGTTGCTGGTGAGCGACTGGGCGCTGGTCTTGCCGTCGAGGTCGGCGAAGCTGGCGATGTCGTTGTTGTCCGCAGCCACCACGAGCACGCCGGTCGACACGGTGTACGGCGTCGAGAAGACGTAGTCGGCCTCGCGCTCCGGGGTGATCGTCACCTGGTTCGCGATGGTGTCGAAGCGACCCGCGTCGAGGCCCGCGAAGATCGCGTCCCACTGGGTCTCCTGGAACTCGATCTCCACGCCGAGGTTCTCGGCGACGGCCTCGGCGACCTCGACGTCGTACCCCACCAGCTCGTCCGACTCGTCGTGGTAGCTGAACGGGCGGTAGGTGCCCTCGGTGGCGACCGTGAGCGTGTCCCCGGACACCAGCCCGAGCTCCTCGCCCGGGCCGCCGGGCTCGCCGGAGCTGCCGCAGCCGGTCAGGGCCAGGAGGGCGGCCGAGGCCGCGGTGACCGTGATGAGGGCGCGGTTGCGAGACATGGAGGCTCCGTTCGATGAGTGACACATATCGGCCTTGCCGATGCGTGCCCCAAAAGTAGCCGATGGCAACACCAAACTCACCCCGCTCGCTCAGGCCCGTTCGTTCCGGCGCCAGCGGTCCGGCGTGATCCCGTACCGGTCCTTGAACCGCCGCACCAGGTAGGTGGCGTCCCGCAGGCCCGTGCGCGCGGCGACGACGGCGAGCGGCAGGTCGGTGTCGCGGAGCATCCGGCGCACCTCGGTCATGCGGCGTTCGGTGATCCACTCGAGCAGAGTGCGGCCCGTGCGCTCGCGGACCACCGTGGTCAGATAGCCGGGCGTGTAGCCCAGCGCCTGAGCGACGTCGGCCGCCGAGACCGGGTCGCCGAACGTCGCCTCGATCTCGTCGAAGACGCGGGTCACGAGCGGGTCGGGCGGCGCGGGGGCCGACGGCGCCAGCCGCGCCGCCGCGATCAGGATCCGCGTCAGCAGGGCGGACGCCGCATCGCGCGCCCCTACCCGGCCGGGCTCCGCCAGCTCCTCCGTCAGCTCCGTCAACCATGCCGACCAGCGGGGGCGCTCGGCCTCGGGGACGTTGGCGCTCGCGATGGCGGGCAGGGTCGGGAGGGCGGAGCCGGCGGTGTGTTTGCTGGTGCTGGTGCTGGTGCTGGTGCTGGTGCTGGCGGTGTCCGTGGCTTGGTCGGCGGCTGCGTCCGTGGCGAAGTCGGTGGCGAACAGCGCCAGGAGCGGGTGGTGCGCCCAGGCGAGGGGCGAGACCGAGGCGAGCGAGGGGACGGCGTCGGGCGTGAAGGCCACGCTCCACGCCCGGCAGTGCTGGAGGTCGGCGAGCGTCGCGGCTCCGATCGCCTGTCCCGGCGGGATGGCGTGCAGGTCGCCGTCGCGCAGCGGCGTCGTCCGGCCGTCGAGGGCTACCGCGCCCCCGCCCCGCTCGATGTAGACGAGCACGAGGAAGTCGTGCGCGTGCCGGTGGTCCGGCGGCAGGTGCGGGTGGTCCACCTCGAAGTCGATCCGGGTGACCTGGATCGGCGGCATGCCAAGGCGCAGCGGGTACCGGTAGACGGGCGTGCCGTCCGGGCGCACCGTGCGCAGCCGGTAGCGGGCCCGGCCCGGGGATCGCGGCGCCCGCGCCTGCCTTTCCGTCGTCACGCGCCCGACGCTACCGATGTTCCGCCGCGGGTGCCGACCAAGGATCGTGCGATCGTCCCCGAGTTCCATCCTGTTACCGGACCACAGGATGTCCAATGCTGGAGGGCAGCGGGACCTGCGCAGCAGGCCCGGCGTGACCACCGGCGCAGCAACTGACGGAAGGCACTCGGATGAACAGCACTACCGTGCGGATCCTCGATCACCGCACCCCGGAGGAACGCGAACGCGAGTTCCTACCGGGCATGGGCAAGCCCTGGCTGCTTCCGTTCTACGACGTGTTCTCGCGCTTCTCCGGCGTTCGGCCCCTGCACGACCGCGCGGCGGCGCTCGCGGGCATCGCGCCCGGCGAGATAGTGCTCGACGTCGGCTGCGGCACCGCGAGCCTGTCGCTCGCCGTGCTGCGCGCGCAGCCGGCCGCGCGGGTCACCGGCCTGGACCCCGACGTCGCCGCCCTACGTGTCGCGGCCCGCAAGGCGTCCCGACGCCGCGTCCCGCTCACCCTCGTCCAGGGGTTCGCCGACCGGCTCCCCACCGGCGACGGCTCGCTCGACCACATCGTGTCCTCCCTCGCGCTGCACCACGTGCCCGACGAGGCGCGGATCCGGTTCGGGCAGGAGGCCTTCCGGGCCCTCCGGCCGGGCGGGAAGGTGACGATAGTGGACTTCGGGAGCGCGGACGGCGCGGACGGCGCAACTGGTACGGACGGCGCGACCGGCGCGACCGGCGCAGATGGCGCGACCGGCGGCGCGCATGGGGCCGGGCAGGCCGGTGGGGAGGGGCACCAGCACGGGCGCGGGCGCACGCGCGGTCCCGGCAGCAGGGGCGGGTACGGCAGGGTGCGCGGGCACGGTGGCGCGGGTGAGCACGGCGGTGCCGGCCGCGGCCACTCCGCCGTGGCCGCCAACCCGCACACGGCCCGGAACCTGGAGGGTGGCCTGCTGCGTCTCTTCACCGACGCCGGGTTCACCGACGCCCGCGAGATCGCGCACGTGGAGCACCGCTACGGGCCGATCACGTTCGTGCAGGCCACGCGCGCCTGACGGGCCGCAGCCGACTCCGAGGTGTCGGGCCTACGGGCCACCCGAGTGACCCGTGGGCCCGACACGTCACGGGGCAGCCGCCGCGGCTAGGACCGGCGGCGGACCAGCGGTTCCGGTAGCGCCGGGGGCGTCGCCGCGGGGCGTTCTGCCAGTCGGCGGAACGCCTCGGCCATGCCCGCTTCGAGCTGCGGGTCGACGTCGGAGAAGTAGTCCGCCGGCGTGTGCCGCACCTCGATGTCCGGGTCGACGCCGTGGTTCTCGACGCCGAACCCCTTGCCGTCCAGCCAGTAGCTGTACCGCGGCTGGGTGATACCGGTGCCGTCCACGAGGTCGAACCGGCCGTCGATGCCGATCACGCCGCCCCAGGTTCGCACCCCGACGACGGGCCCGACGTCGAGCGCCTGCGCCGCGGCGTTCACGATGTCCCCGTCCGACCCCGCGTACTCGTTGGTGACGAGCACGACCGGGCCGCGCGGCGCCTGCGCGGGGTAGGGGCTGGGCCGGTCGTGGTGCCGGCTCACCGACCAGCCCACGACGCGCGCGGCGAGGCGGGCGATCACGAGCTGCGAGGTGTGCCCGCCGCTGTTGAACCGCACGTCCACGACCATGCCCTCGCGGTCCGCGGCGAGCCGCAGGTCGCGGTGCAGCTGCGCCCACCCGGTGCTCACCATGTCCGGGACGTGCACGTATCCGAGCCGGCCGCCCGACCTCTCGGCGACGTACTCGCGGCGCGACCGGACCCAGTCCTGGTAACGCAGGTCGGACTCGTCGGCGAGCGGCACGACGACGACGCGGCGGTCCCTGCTCGTCGCCGGGCCGTCCGGCGCGTCGTCCGCCGAGGCCGAGGTCCGGCGCAGCGTGAGCTCGACGGGGATCTCGGCGGCGCCCACCAGGCTCGCCGCCGGGCCGGCCACCGGATCCACCGGCCGGCCGTCCACGGCGACGATCAGGTCGCCGGGCCGCGCGTCCACCCCTGCGGCGCGCAACGGGGACTGTGCTCCGGGGTCCGACGACTCGCTCGGGAGCACCCGTTCGATGCGCCAGCCCTCGCCCGTCCGGACGAGGTCCGCGCCGAGCAGCCCGAGCCGGCGGGAGGAGTCACCGCGCTCGTAGGGCTGCCGCACGTAAGCGTGCGACGTGTTGAGCTCGGCGACCGTCTCCCGCAGCAGGTCCTCCAGGTCGTCGTGCGTGGCGATCCGGTCCACCAGCGGCCGCCATCGTGCCGCCGCGCCGTCCCAGTCGATGCCGTTCATGTCCGCGCGCCAGTAGTGGTCACGCATGATCCGGGCGTTCTCGTCGAACATCTGGCGCCACTGGGCGCGCAGGTCCACCTCGTAGCGCACCCGCGACAGGTTGATGTCGAAGGCGCTCGGGTCGTCGTCGCCCGGCTTGCTCGTGGCCGACTGCGCGCTGAGGCCCGATCGGGACCCGATCACCACGCGCTCACCGTTGCCCGACACCGCGTACGAGCGCACCCGCTCCGCGACGTCGGTCACCTTGCGCGCCTCGAACGACCAGAACTGCAGCGCGTTGGGCGCCGGCTCGTCCTCCACGGCGGCGTGCCGGGAGCCGAGGACGCCCGCGTCGTCGGTCTCGTGCACCCAGAGCACCCCGCCCTTGGCGGCGAGCAGGTCGCGGTAGATCCCCGACGTGACCGGGAACGGAACCACGCGCTCCTCGGCGCCGTCGAGGTCGATGTCGGGGGACGCGGCCACGTCAGGCTTCTCGTCGCCGCCGTCCTGGTCGCCGTCGGCGGGGTCGTCCTTGTCGCTGCCCTCGTCCTTGTCGTCGGGCTTGCTCAGGCGCCAGCCGTTGGCGCTCGGTCCGAACGGGGCGGGCTCGGTCGCGGCCAGCGGGATGAGCCACGGCCGGGTGGCGGCGCTGAAGGACAGCGCGAACTCGTGCGAGTCGTACGACGGGTCGAACGTGCGGTCGGAGAGGAACACGAGGTACTTGCCGTCGTCGGTGAACGCCGGCGAGAAGTCGTGGAACCGGCCCGAGGTCAGTGCGGCCGCGGTGGGGTGCTCGGCGTGCAGGTCGGCCACGAGGATCTGGTGATGGTCGCGCTTCGACCCGGTCGGGCTGGACCAGGCGAGGTACCGCCCGTCCGGGGAGAACGTCGGGGAGTCCGCCTCCCCGTTCGCGGACCGTCCGATCGGCGTGACGGTGCCCGGCGCGGCGGCGCGGCCGCCGTCGTCCGCGGCTGTGTCCGAGCCCGTGGCGGCAGGCTCGTCCACGGGAAGCGCGACCAGGCTGATCCGGCCGTCGTGCGAGACGACGGCGACCTGGTCGCCCGCGGGGTTCGCGACCAGGTGCAGCACCCGACCCAGCTCGCCGCCGGCGAAGCGCTGGGGTGCGGCGTCCGGGTCCACGCCGTCGCCGTCGGGCAGGGCGTGCACCTCGAGCGCGTCCTCCCTGCTCTCGCCCTGCGCAGTGCTGCGCGGCGCGTCGGTCACCACGACGGCACGGCCCGTGTCGCCCAGCAGCGCGGGCTCCCGCACGCGGACCGACGGGTCGGCCACCAGCGCCCGCGCGGGTCCCGCGCGGTGGGTCACCCAGAACGCGGTGCCGAGCCAGCCCACGACGCTCGCGTCACCGGTCCGGTCGACGGCGAGTCCGTCGATGCCGCGCGCCGTCGAGTCCGGGTCGGTCGAGTAGGGCTGCGGCAGGGCGCCGGTGAGCGTGATGTCGAGACGACGCGGGGAGCTGTCCAGGCCGTCGAGCAGCCAGAGGTCGCCGCGGCTGTGCCACACGATGCGCGCGCCGTCCGACGTCGCGTCGCGCACGTAGCCCTCGGTCTCGGTCTGGGTCGTGAGCAGCCGGGGCTCGGCCGCGTGCGTGCCGGTAGCCAGGCCGTCCCAGACCCACAGGTTCGCCTGCTCGTCGGCGTGGTCGGGGAACGTCGCCGCGCGGTCGGAGGTGAACACCAGCGAGTCGCCGATCCAGATCGGGTCGTAGATCCCGGCCTCGTCGTCGGGCAGGGGGCGCTGCCAGTCGCCCGAGCTCCGGTCGAGCCAGAGCACCGAGACCGTGCCGCCGCGATACCGCTTCCAGTAGGCGGGTGTGGCGTAGCCCGCCGAGACGAGGGCCGTCGTACGCGCCCCGTCCGGCCCGCGGTGCTCGGCCACTCCCCAGGCGGGTCCGTAGCGCAGGGTCTCGACGGCGCCGTCGAGCCCGACCGCACGGACCACCGTCAGCGAGCGTTCGTGCGTCCCGGCGTTGGACGACACGAGCACCTGGCCGGCGTCGTCCCAGCCGAGGACCATCGTGGTGGTCCCGCCGAACCAGGTGAGACGCCGCGTGGCGCCGTCTGCCAGCTCGACGACGTAGGCCTCGGGGTGGCCGTCCTTGTGGGACACGTAGGCGATGCGCCTGCCGTCGGGGGCGAAGCGGGGTGTGCTCGCGGGTGCATGATCGCTGGTCAAGCGCCATGCACGGCCGCCGGACACCGGGGCGAGCCAGACGTCGTCGTCGGCCACGAACGCGACCTGGTCGCCGTGGATGTGGGGGAAGCGGAGATAGGGCTGGGTCACCGGCTCAACGTACTCGCGGCGTCTGACACCGTCACCGGAAGTCGCGACGGCAGCAAGGTGTGGGCTGAGGCGTCCACATGGTGGTCTCACATCATGAAACGGTCTGGTGCGGGGCTTACATCGTCCGGTTCTATGAGGTTCATCGACATTGCCTGATAAAAGATGACTGACCGCCCCCTTCGGGCTTGTCGCCCGGAATGGTCCGGGGCCATGTCGGTGCACAGCGCCAGCCCACTGCACGGACCGACCGCGAGGGATGGACACCCATGGTTCTGCCCACAGCCCCGTCCACAGCCGGATCCACAGGCGACCCGTCGATCGCCGGTGCCGGCCGAGCCGGCCGGGTCGCACTGGGGCTGCTCGTTCCGGTGGCGCTCCTCGCGGTGTGGTGGGGCACGACGGCGGCCGGGCTCGTCCCGCCGTACCAGCTGCCCGGGCCGGTGGCGGTGTGGGACGCGGCAGTGGACCTCGTCCAGCGCGGCCAGCTCGGACACCACGTGGCGATCTCGACGCAGCGCGTGCTCATCGGGTTCGCGCTGGGGGCGGCGGCGGGTCTCGCGGTCGGCTCGCTGGTGGGGCTCTCCAAGCTCGGCGACCTCCTGCTCGCGCCGACGCTCGGCGCTATCCGCGCCGTGCCGTCCCTCGCGTGGGTGCCGCTGCTGATCCTGTGGCTCAAGATCGGCGAGGAATCGAAGATCACGCTCATCGCGATCGGCGCGTTCTTCCCCGTGTACACGACGATCTCGGCGGCACTGCGGCACGTCGACCCGCACCTGGTCGAGGCCGGGCGGGCGTTCGGGCTGCGTGGCCTGCGGCTGCTGTCGGTGGTCCAGCTACCCGCGGTGCTGCCTTCGCTGGTGGCCGGACTCCGGCTCGCGCTCGCGCAGTCGTGGCTGTTCCTCGTGGCCGCCGAGCTCATCGCGTCGTCGATGGGCCTCGGATTCCTGCTCAACGACTCCCAGCAGAACGGCCGCGTGGACCGCATCCTGCTGGCGATAGTGCTGCTCGCGGTGCTGGGCAAGCTGACCGACGCGCTGATCGGCCTGGCCGAGCGGCGCCTCCTGCGGAGGTGGGCATGACGACGTCGGAGGCGGCCGTGCCCGATGTGGCCGTCCCGGACGCCATCCCGAAGACGCGGTCTGACAGGATCATGCGGCGCCTGGCGCCGCTGGGGCAGGGCGAGGAGCTGGGCGACATCACGTCGCTGCAGAACCCGTGGGCCGTCGACGACATCCGCGCCGTCCTGGCAGCGGGAGTCGCGGAGAGGAAGGCAGGACGATGACCGAGCACACCTTCGGGTTCCGCACGCGGGCCCTCCACGCCGGGGGCATCCCCGACGCGGCGACCGGGGCACGGGCGGTGCCGATCTACCAGACCACGTCGTTCGTGTTCCAGGACACCGACGACGCCGCGAACCTTTTCGCGCTGCAGAAGTACGGCAACATCTACTCCCGGATCGGCAACCCGACGGTCGCGGCCCTGGAGGAGCGCATCGCCTCGCTCGAGGGCGGCATCGGCGCGGTCGCGACGGCGTCCGGCATGTCGGCCGAGTTCATCACCTTCGCCGCGCTCGTCGGGGCGGGGGACCACGTGGTCGCCTCCGCGCAGCTGTACGGCGGAACGGTGACGCAGCTGGACGTGACGCTGCGCCGGTTCGGGGTCGAGACGACCTTCGTGCCCGGGACCGACCCCGCGGACTATGCCGCGGCGATCACGCCTGAGACCAAGATCCTCTACACCGAGGTCGTGGCCAACCCGTCGGGCGAGATCGCCGACCTCGAAGGGCTCGCCGAGGTGGCCCACGCCGCGGGCATCCCGCTGGTCGTCGACGCGACGCTCGCCACGCCCTATCTGGTGCGCCCGATCGAGCACGGCGCGGACATCGTGATCCACTCCGTGACGAAGTTCCTCGGCGGGCACGGCACGACGCTGGGCGGCGTCGTGGTGGAGTCCGGCCGGTTCGACTGGGGCAACGGCAAGTTTCCGCAGATGACCGAGCCCGTACCGTCCTACGGGAACGTGACCTGGTGGGGGAACTTCGGCGAGTACGGCTTCCTCACCAAGCTGCGGTCCGAGCAGCTGCGCGACATCGGCCCCGCGCTCTCGGCGCAGTCCGCCTTCCAGCTGCTGCAGGGCATCGAGACCCTCCCGCACCGCCTGGACGCGCATCTCCAGAACGCCCGTGCCGTCGCCGAGTGGCTCGACGCCGACCCGCGCGTCTCCTACGTGCTGTGGGCCGGCCTCCCGTCCCACCCGCACTACGAGCGGGCGCTGAAGTACCTGCCGCTCGGGCCGGGTTCGGTCTTCGCGTTCGGCCTGCAGGTCCCGGCGGACGGCGGGGTGCCCGACGGCGGAGGCGCGGCGGCCGACGGGGACGAGCCGGTCGGCGAGCCACTTCCGGTCGAGGGCCACGCGCCCCAGCTCGACGGCCGTGATGCCGGCCGGCTGTTCATCGAGTCGCTGCAGCTCGCATCGCACCTGGCGAACGTCGGCGACTCGCGCACCCTGGTGATCCACCCGGCGTCGACCACGCACCAGCAGCTTTCCGGTGAGCAGCTCGAGGCGGCAGGCGTGCCGGAGGACCTCATTCGCATCTCCGTGGGCCTGGAGGACCTCGAGGACATCCTCTGGGATCTCGACCAGGCCCTGACCAAGGCGACCGGAGTGAACCGATGAGCGAGACCACCCGAACGTGGCAGGGACCGAGCGCCCCGGACCGGCTGCGGATCCTCCGCTCGACCAGGTCGATAGCGATCGTCGGGGCGTCGGCGAACCCGGCTCGTGCGAGCTACTTCGTGGCGACATACCTGCTCTCCTCCTCTGCGTACGACGTGTACTTCGTGAACCCGCGTGCGACCGAGATCCTGGGGCACCCCGTGTACCCGAGCCTGGCCGAGCTGCCCGTCGTACCCGACCTCGTCGACGTCTTCCGGCGGCACGAGGACCTGCCCTCCGTGCTGGACGAGACGCTGGCCGTGGGGGCCAAGACGCTGTGGCTGCAGCTCGGCTCGTGGCACGAGGACGTGGCGCGCAAGGCCGAGGCCGCCGGGCTGAACGTCGTGATGGACCGGTGCGTCAAGATCGAGCACGCACGGTTCCACGGCGGGCTGCACCTGGCCGGCTTCGACACGGGCGTGATCAGCTCCCGCCGGGCGGACCGCTAGGACCTCCGGTATCTCGCGGACCTCGCTGCTCCCGCCGACCTGGTCGGTCGGGCTCGGGGCTCGGCACGGCCTTCGGTCGACGTACGGGTAGTGAGCCGACGCCGGCCGGGGGCTGCCGTGCGAACGGAGCGCGCGAGGGGCCCCACCGCACCCGCCACCAGACCCCGGGATCGCGCACGTCCGTGCGGTCCCGGACGACCTCGTCGGGCTCGGGCCAGCGGGGCTCCTCGCCGTCGTATCCGAGCCGGTCGGTGACCCACGCCCAGAGCGCGGGGTGCTGTCCGGCTCGGGCGTCAGTGTCCGAGGGGGCGCCTTCGAACCGCACGTAGACCGCCGCGACGCTGATCCCCTCGTCCGGCGTTCCGTACCCGCCTACCCAGACGCGCGCCTTGATCTGGTGCGGCTCCCGGGTGATGGCGAGCCCGACCTGCCCGAGCGTCGGCCCGCCGCAGAAGCTTCGGGCAAGGGCGTGCGACGGGAACCTCGTGAGGATCAGGTGTGCGTCGATCGGGTCGTCGAGCAGTGCGGCGAAGCTGCCGCCGTCGGCGATCCCGGCCCAGGGCGCGAGACTCTCCACGACCCGGTATGCGGGGGAGCGCAGCAGCCAGCCCGGTGGTTCCTCGATAGCCTCGGCACCCGCGGTTGCCTGACGCCGTTCGCGGTCCCGTCGGTGTGCGTCCAGGTCGATGACGGGCGCCCCCGTACCCGGCCGGCCTCCCACCCGTCGCTCCAGCTCCTGTCGGTCACCGCGCTGCTCCTGCTGCCTTGGCGCCATGCATCCTCCCTCCGGACCGTGTGGTCGTTGTCCCGGCTTTCGCCTTGGCCACGATCTTGGACCGGTCGGCGGCGCCTGGGGCCGGCAGATCCGCGATCTGTGGACGAAGAGCCAAAAAGGCGTCCTGTGGTCGCGCTCGTTCCGTTGAAGCGCCGTCGGGAAGGTCTCTCGCTTTCGCAACTAGAGTCACTGCACGATGAGCACACGCGTTGAACCGGTCAGCGAGGCGCTCCTCGTCGAGCGCATCGTCGACCTCGTACTTGCCCGCGCGGCGGCCCGTGCCGATGAGCCGATGGGGCAGCGGCAGCCCGACGTCGCCGCTCCGGTCCGGGTACTCGTCGACGGCCACTCGTCCACGCACCCCGAGCGGCTGGCAGACGCCCTCGTCGCACCGTTCGAAGCCGCCGGCCGACCCACCGCACGCGTCAGTGTCAGGCACTTTCTCCGCCCGCGGTCCCTCCGGCTCGAGCGAGGGCGCGAGGACCCGGACAGCCTGCTCGACAGCTGGATCGACGTCGGTGCGCTGAACCGCGAGGTGCTGACGCGCGTCGTCGAGCAGGGGGAGTACCTACCGAGCCTGCGTGACCCTGACGCCGACCGCGCCACTCGGGCTGCCTATGTCCGTGCCGCACCCGGCACGGTCGTAGTGCTCGACGGTGCACTAGCGATCGGTCGGGGACTCGACGTCGACGTCTCGGTGCAGCTTGCGCTCAAGCCGGCGACGATCCGGCGTCGGACACCGCCTGAGGACGCGTGGACGGTTCCCGCCCACGAGAGGTACGCACGGGAGATCGAGGGCGTGCCGGACCTGGTGGTCCGGTTCGACCACCCGGACCACCCGGCCCTCGTGCACGCCTGAGAATCAGCTCACCGTCAGCGAGCTTTCGCGGACCAGGCAGAAGGGGTGCCCCGCCGGGTCGGCGAACACCCTGAAGGTTTCGCCCCCGCCCGGCAAGCGGGTCGCGCCGAGCGTGAGCACGGCCTCCTCGCCGGCGTCGAGGTCGGGCACCTCGACATCGAGGTGCAGCTGCTGCGGATACGCGGGATCGGGCCACCGCGGCGGGTTGTAGTCCTCCACGGACTGGAACAGCAGGGGCTTCGCGCTGCCGATCATGGCGACCCCGTCGGCGTCGTAGGTCACTGGGGCGCCCATCACGCCCGACCAGAACTGGGCGAGCGCCGACGCGTCAGCGCAGTCGATAGTGGTGCCCATGACGGTGACGCCCTCGGCCTCCTCCTTGAGACACAGGTCGAAGGGGTGCCCGGCAGGGTCGGCCAGGGTGGTCCAGCGTTCGTTCTCCCTCAGCACTGTCGCCCCGAGCTCCACCGCTCGGGCGCTCGCGGTCGCCACGTCCGGAACGTACAGGTCGAGGTGTGCCTGCTGGGGGTGCTCCTGCCCCGGCCACTGCGGCGCTATGTGATCCGGTGCGAGCTGGAACGCGATGCCCCACCGGTCGGGGGTCACGATGGTGATCCAGTCGTCGTTCTCCTCCGACGCGGTGCCGCCCGTCAGGGCTTTCCAGAACTCCGCCTCGGCGACGATGTCGGGGACGTCCAGGACCACGGAGTCCAGAGAACCGACTCCGCCAGACGTTGGCGGTGCGGCGCCGGGGGCGGCGGAAGCTGGTTCGGTCATGGCTCTGCCTTTCAAGAGGTCGTCTCACGGAGAGTGCTCCGGACCACCACCTTGCACCCAGTCACTGACATTCCCCACCCCTCCGCCCAGGCGATGCGATCCGCGGATGCCCTCTACGCCGGGTTATCCACAGAGGTTGTCCACAGCCCTGTGAATACGCTGGTCACCCCCGACGAGACGCAGGCACACTGGCCCGGTGCACGACACCATCTCCCTCGCCGAGAAGGCTCTCGCCGCAGCACTGGGCACAGCAGCATCGGGCACAGCAGCGTTCGACGGCGCCCGCCTGGTCGACCCCGTCGATCTCGGTGGTTCCGCGCGTTCGCGCGTGCTCCGCTGCAGGGTCGAGCTGCACGACGAACAGCACGGCGACCAGCCCGACGAGCAACACAGCGAACGAACCAGTGCGGACAAGCAGATCCCGGCCACGGTGATCGTCAAGCACTTCCTGTCCGACGCCGGAGGGTTCGTGCGCGAGAGCGCCGGACTCGAGCTGTGTTCTCGTACGCCAAGCCTGCTGGCGCAGGATCGGGACCATCGCCTGATCGTCATGTCCGATCTCGGCGACCTGCCCACACTCGCCGATCTGCTCCTCGGCGACGACCACGACGCTGCCTGGGAGGGCGCGCGGACCTGGGCGCGAGCGCTCGGTCGCGCGACAGGTGACTCCCGAGACCAGGTCGCCCGAGCCCGCCGACGCCTGGCCGACGCGGAGCCCTGGAACGCGGACGCTGACCTTCGCAACGGTGTCGACCGCCTCCTCGAAGCCGTGACCGCGGGCGGTGCCGGATCCGGGACGAGGGCCGCCATCGAGTCCGAGCTGGCTGCCACCCAGCACCTGCGCACCCCAGGCACGGCCGCGATCGTCTCGCCCACGGACACCTGCCCCGACAATGCGGTGCTCGGCCCGGACGGCTGGTGGTTCCTCGACCTGGAGGGCACTGACGTCGAGCACGCCGCCTTCGCCGCGGCATACGCGGTGCTCCCCTTCGCGACCTGCTGGTGCGTCTTCGACCCGCCGGCCGGCCTCACCGACATGCTCTTCACCGAGTTCTCGGCCGGCCTGGCGGTGCGCGCACCCGACGTCGTCGCCGAGCCGGGCTGGGATCTCGCCGTCCGGCAGGCGTGCGCGGTCTACCTGGTGCTCATGACCGGTTGGCTGTGGAAGAGCACCCTCGAGGGTCGTCCGTTCGTGGGCCCCGAGGGCCGGTCGCCGTCCTACCGGCAGCTCATGGTGTCCCGATGGAGATGGGGAGCCCTCAACCTGCGCCAGGACTTCCCGGCGCTCGCGGCGGCCATGGGCGACGCCGCGACCTGGGCGCTCGAGAGCTGGGGACCGGGCGTCGAGCCGACCGGCTATCGCGCCTTCCGCTGACCCTTCGCGCCGAGTGCGGTCGCGACGGCGGTCCACGGGCGCCGGGCCGTGCGCGGCAACCAGCCGCGCGGCAGCCACGCCGGGAGCGCGCCGTCGTCGGACGGGTGCACGGACAGCCCCGCCCCTGACCGTTCCGCCATCGCGTCGATCTCCGCGATCAGCGACCGCACCCGCGCCGTGATGTCGTCGACGATCAGCTCGACCTCCTCGACCGGCCGGCCCGCAGGGTCGTCCAGCGGCCAGTCGAGGTAGCGGCGTCCCGGGTAGACGGGGCACGCATCGCCGCAGCCCATCGTCACGATCACGCCGGAGGCGCGCACGATGTCGTCCGTGAGCTCGCGCGGGAACTCGATGAGCCCGTCGAGTCCGCGGCGGGCGAGGACGGTCTCGGTCATCGGGTCGGGTTCGGCGACCGGCCTCGACCCCGCTGTGCGCACGCGGATGCGGTCGCCCGCGAGGCGCCGCGTGACCGCTGCCGCGATCTGGGACCGGCCCGTGTTGTGGACGCAGACGAACAGCACGTCGTGCGGTGAGCCGTGCGTCACCTCGGTCATGGCGGCGAGCCGGTCGGTCGCGAGCCACGCGGTGAGCGCCGGCAGGTGCCCGAACGACCCCACCTGCTTGCGCAGCGCCGAGTAGCACTCGCGGACGAGCCGGTCCACGGTCCCAGCGCCCGCGTTCGAAGCGAACCCGGCGGAGAGGGTCTCGGTCAGCCGGTCGAGGAGAGCGTCGTGATCGTGCACGTCGAGGGTTGCCTCGCCCGCGTGACGCGGGGCCGCGAGGGCCGCCGAGCCGAACCGCGCGATGCCGCGCGACGACACCCGGTACAGCGGCCCGTTCGAGCGCCCCCGAGCGGTGAGCAGCCGGTTCGACCGCAGCGAGTGAGACGGCGAAGGGCCAGACGGCGAACGGCCGGACGGCGAACGGCCGGACGGCGAACGGCCGGACGGCGAAGAGCCGGACAGCGCACCCGCCGGCACCGGCCCGACGACGGCGACCAGCCCCACCGCGACCAGCGCCTCGAGGTCCTGCTCCACGTCCGCGAGGGCCAGCGCGGCGCCCACCCCCTGCTGCAGGTCACCGGCCCGCAGGTCGCCGGCCGGGTCGCCGACCTGCACGTCATCCGGACCCAGCTCGTTCACAGCGGGGCGGTACACCAGATCCTCGGCGCTGGAGCGGCCCGCGGGGTGCGTGAGCATGCGGGCCAGCAGGCGCAACCGCTCAGGGTTCGCCATCGTGAGTTTTTGCGCGGAGCGCAGCTCGTCCGGGGTCATGTGGTTCTCCTTGGCCGACGGCGGTGTGGCCGAGCGCCAGGAGCGAGGTTACCTCGCGGCTTCGCTGAGCAGCGCACCGAGCCTGTCGAGGGAGCCGGGCACCACCGAGTAGTAGGCCCACTTGCCGCGCTGCTCCCGGGCGAGCAGACCGGCGTCGACCAGGATCTTCAGGTGGTGGCTCACGGTGGGCTGGCTCAGGCCGACGGGTTCGGTGAGATCGCACACGCAGGCCTCGCCGCCGTCGTGCGCCGCGACGATCGAGAGCAGCCGAACCCGGGTGGCGTCGCTCAGTGCCTTGAAGGAGCGGGCAAGGTCGGCAGCCGCGGCCGGGTCGGTGGCCTCGCGTACGAGGGGAGCGCAGCAGGCGCCCGACGCCGGAGCCGCGGACGCCGGACCGGACGTGGGGCTGGATGCCGACCGAGCCGGTGTGGGCTCGAGCGCGATCGTCGTCATGCCCCCCATCTTGCCACGCATCGAAGTTTCTGGATGTGTTTAGTCCGGCAGCTCGGATCCGGCGTCGAAGACGCCCGCCCGCACCGAGGTCTCCGCGAGCCCGTCGGGCCCGATGATGACCCGGGTGCCCCACGAGGTCCGCTGTGCGGGGTCGAAGCCCGTCACCATGTCGAGATATTCGACGCCGCCACCGTTGCCGCTCCAGGACCAGGCGAACCAGCCGATCCCCTGCGACCGGGTGTACGACATGATCGTGTCCTCGTCGGGATTGCCGTCGGAGTGGTTGTGCCCGAACTCGCCCACGATGATCGGCAGGCCCCGGCTCGTGAAGGCGTCGAGGTAGGCGGTGATCTCCGCCGCGGAGTCGTAGACGCCGTACATGTGCACGGAGAACACGGTGTTGCCGTCGGGGTCGGCCGCGAGGACGTCGTCGGCGGAGTCCCGCATGATGCCCTGCCAGTCCTGGCCCCAGGACGGCGCGTCCACGATGATCGTGTGCTCGAACCCCGCGTCGCGCAGGCGCCGGATCGCGGCGGACGTATCGGCCGCCCAGCTCGCGTTCACCGCCGCGTTGTTGCCGTAGGGCTCGTTGCCGAGGTTGATGAGCACGCGGTCCTCGGTGCCCTGGAGGGTGGGGAGCAGCGAGATCCAGTAGCTGGCAGCGGTGTCGAGGGTGCTGGCGGCGGCCTCCTCGCCATAACCGGTGGTGTCGTGGTCCTCGAGCACGCAGATCAGCTGGTTCTCCTCGCACAGGCCGACGACGTTCGCCACGTCCGCGGGCTCGTTCCGCGTCCAGCGGGTCCCGTCGCTGAGCACCACGCGGACGGAGTTCGCGCCGGCGTCGGCGATGTCGCCGAACGACCGGGTCTCGGAGGCGTACCAGGTGTGGGCGTGGCTGACGCCGCGCAGCAGCAGGGGCGACCCGTTGCTCTCGACGAGCTGCCCGCCGCTGACGTGGATACCGACGGCGGCCGGGTCGCCCGCCGGGGCGCTGCCGCCGTCGGGAGCCGCCGGGGTCGCGGCGCCGGCCGGCTGACCGAGCAGCGGGACCAGCAGCGGCGCGAGCAGCACGGCGGCCGCCGCGATGCTCGTGACGGACACGACTCCGCGTGCAGGTCTGACGGCGCGGGTGGACGGCAGAGCGCGGTTCGATCGCAGAGCGCGTGTGGGTCCCACGGGTCCCTCCCCTTCGAGGCGTTCGGCACTGCTCGAAGGCTCTCCTCGCAGGCGCGAGCGAACAAGGGGGTGAAACGCTTAACCCCGGCCGGGGTGGTGCGCCTTGGGCGGCCGTACCGTGGGGACGTCGCCCACGATCGGGATCGGACGCCGGTGGAACGGGAACCCGTACCGCGTGGCCAGGCCGGCGAGCGTCGTGACCCGGTTGCGCGGCCCGACCAGCGACATGATGTGCACGAACAGCCACACCAGCCACGCCGACCCCTTGGTGATCCGCAGCGGCTTGCCCCCCGGCAGGTTGATCTCGGCGATCGCGGCGCGGCGGCCGATCACCGCCATCGTGCCCTTGTCGACGTAGCGCAGCTTGTGCAGGGGGCGGCCCTCGAGCAGGGCGCGGATGTTCTTGCCCACCACGAGACCGCCCTGGATCGCGGGCTGGGCCAGCTGCGGCAGGTCCGACGGCGAGATCGCGATGTCGCCCGCGGCGAAGACGCCCGGGAGGCCCTCGACCTGCATGTCGTCGCCGATCTTGATGCGGCCGCCGTCGTCCTGCGGCAGGCCCCAGTCGGCCACCTCGTCGTGGGGGTGCACGCCCGCGGACCAGACGGTGAGGTCGGCGTGGATCCGCTTGCCGTCGGTGAGCACCACGGCGGAGGGCTCGACGGCTGCGACGCCCGCGCCCAGGTGCAGCGAGACCCCGCGGCGGGCCAGCTCCTTGGTGGCGTAGGTGCGCAGCTTGGGTGCGAACGACTTGAGGATCTCGCCGCCCCGCTGCACCACCTTGACCTCGAACGCGTCGCCGTGGATCTCGGGGTAGGCGGGCTCGAGGCCGGCGGTGCGCAGCTCCGCGAGCGCGCCCGCGACCTCGACCCCGGTGGCGCCGCCGCCGACGACGACGACGCGCAGCCCGTCGTCGAGCCGCTTGGACTTCGCGGCCTTCTCCAGGCGGATGAAGAGGTTGTCGCGGATCCGGAGCGCCTGCGACCGGGAGTACATCGGGAACGCGTACTCCTTGGCGCCGGGCGTCCCGAAGAAGTTGGTGGTCACGCCCGCCGTCACCACGAGGTAGTCGTAGCTGACCCAGTGGTCGTTGAGCAGGCGGATCTTCTTCGCCTCGTGGTCCGCCTCCACGAGGTGCTCGTGGATCACGTGCACGTTCTTCTGGTGCAGCCGCAGGCCGCGCAGGAAGTAGGTGACGTCGCCCGGGTTCAGGCCGCCCGTCGCCACCTGGTACAGCAGCGGCTGGAACGTGTTGTAGACGCGGCGGTCGATCAGCGTGATCCGGACCGGCGCATCCTTCAGCGCCCGCACCGTGGCCATGCCGGCGAACCCGCCGCCCACGACGACCACGTGCGGCAGCGGTTCGGGGTGCCCGCTCAGTGGGGTCTCGAGGCCGTAGTCCTCGTCCTCGCCGTCGGTTGGATGCACGGGGGTGGGTGCAGAGTCGGTCACGCGCCAAAGTCTCTCACCGCCGGGTTACCGTGGTTTGTCGTAAGCACTACCGGCGACACCACCACCGACCCGAGCGAACAGAGCCAGAGCGACCCGAGCGAGCGGAGCCCACGGCCTGCGCACGTATCGAGCGGCAGGCGTTCAGCAGACCGTCACCGTGGATCCACCCGCCGGTTGGGCAGCCGCCAGCCGGGCCTCCGATCGTCGTGCGCATGAGTGAGACGGGTATGAGCGAGCAGACAACTGACCTGGCCGGCGACGGCCTCACCGGTGGCGTCGACCGCCGGACCTTCCTGTCCCTGGGCAGCCTCGGCGCGGCCGGCGTCGCGACGGTCGCCGCGACGGCCGCGACCGTCGGAGCCGCCGCGCCGGCGTCGGCCGCCGTGGAGCTCGGCCGGCATCCGCTGCGCGAGCTGCGGTTCGGGCGCGACGGCAAGTTCAAGATCGTCCAGTTCAACGACACGCAGGACGACGAGAAGATCGACCGCCGCACGCTCGAGCTCATGTGCGCGGTGCTCGACGACGAGCGGCCGGACCTCGTGATCCTGAACGGCGACAACATCACCGGCGGCTGCGACACCCCGCTGGAGATGCACCAGGCGATGAACAACGTGGTGCAGCCGATGGAGGAGCGGGCGGTGCCGTGGGCCATCACCTTCGGCAACCACGACGAGGACTCGACGCCGAACAGCGGCGTGGACGAGGCCGACATGCTCGCCTTCTACCGGTCCTACCGCTACAACGTGAACGGCCCGACGGCGCGCGGCGTCACCGGGCAGGGCAACTCGAACCTGCTGATCGAGGGCCGGGGCGGCCGGCCGGCGTTCAACCTGTGGCTGCTCGACTCGGGGCGGTACGCGCCCGACACGCTGGCGGGCCAGGACTTCGACGGCTATCCCACGTGGGACTGGCTGCGCATGGACCAGGTCAAGTGGTACTACGACACGTCGGTCGAGATCGAGCGGCGGGCCGGGCACGTCGTCCCGGCCCTCATGTTCATCCACATCCCGCTGTGGGAGTACCGGTTCATGTGGTTCGGCTCGGTCGACGGGCGGACCGACGCCGACCACGAGCGCGGCAAGGCCCGGCACCGGATCGACGGCGAGCGGAACGAGGAGGAGTGCCCGGGGCCGTTCAACTCCGGCATGTTCTCCGCGATCCAGCACCGGGGCGACGTCCGCGGCGTGTTCTGCGGCCACGACCACGTGAACACCTACTCGGGCGACTACTACGGCGTGCTGCTCGGGTACGCGGGGAACACCGGGTTCGGCACGTACGGTCTGGAGGGCGCCGAGCGGAACCGGCTGCGCGGCGCGCGGGTCTACGACCTCGACGAGTCGGTCGACGGCGTGCTGACCGGGACGCGCATGCGGTTCGCCGCCGAGTACGGCATCGACCTCACGGCCAACGACCAGTGGATGGAGCCGCTCCCGCTGCCGCAGGGCAAGTAGCGAGGAGCGTGGCCGCGCGGATGAGAGCATGTGCCCATGGCTGAAATCCTCGCGGTCTGTCGTGTGTACGTCCTGCACCCCGACGCCGGCACCGTGGGTGTCACGGCGATCGACAAGCGGCCGGTCGAGGGGCGGATCAAGGTCCGGCCCTACGGCCTGTACGCGGACATCCAGGCCGACCGCGCCAACCATGGTGGCCTGGACCAGGCCGTCTACGCGTACGCCCAGGAGGACGCCGACTTCTGGTCCGCCGAGCTGGGCAGGGAGGTCGCTCCCGGCCTGTTCGGCGAGAACCTGCGTACCCGCGGCCTCGACGTGAACCACGCCGTGATCGGCGAGCGGTGGCAGGTCGGTTCGGCGCTGCTCGAGGTCACGCAACCACGCGTGCCCTGTCAGACCTTCGGCCGGCGGCTCGGCGAGCAGCGCTGGGTGCGCCGGTTCACCCAGGCGAACCGCACGGGTACCTTCCTGCGCGTTATCGAGAACGGTGAGATCGGCGCGGGCGACACCGTCGACGTCGTGCACCGGCCCGCGCACGAGGTGACCGTCGCGGACTGGTTCGCCGGGCGCTTCGGCGTCGCGCGCGGGGAGGACCCGACGACGGGTGCCGGACCGGATGCCGCAGCGGCCGACGAGAAGGGTGCACCCGACCCCGACACCCTGGAGAAGCTGGCGCAGCGGCTGCTGAACGCGCACGCCACCGGCGAGATCCGGCTCAGCATCAACATGCTCAGCCGCTGCGAGCAGGCGGCGGGCCGCGCCGTCATCGACTAGCGGCCTGGGTCAGATCGTTCTTTCGCCGGTGAAGTAGGGCTCGGCCGCTTCCAGCCGGGGCACCTCCACGCCCAGCCTGCGCGCTTCCGCCAGGGTGTCGCGGCAGACTGCGCGCAGCTCCTCGGGGTTGGCGTGGGCCTGCATCACCACGCGCATCGGCGGGAAGTGACCGAACATCCAGGCGAGTGCCGGTGCTGCTATCCAGACGGGCGCCGTGAAGGGCAGCAGGTCGATCCGATGCCGCCGCAGGTCGACGCCACGAGCCTCGACGAGCGGGAGCAGCTCGCGGACGGCAAGGATCGCCTCGCGTACGTCGCCGGACGCCAGCGTGGACAGGGAGCCCAGCCTCAGGCTCTGCGTGTGCAGGCCCGCGTTCTGGACGAAGTGGATCGACAGCCAGCCTCGGAAGTCGGAGTTCTCCTGGATCCTGAACCCGGCCTCGCGAAACACATGGCGCACGGCTCGCTCGCGCTCGGTCGGCGGTCGGTCGAGAGTGCCGAAGAAGGCCACGGGCAGCAGAGCCCCGCGCAGCACACCGTCGTCGCCGAAGCCGCCGCCGGCACCGGGAAAGCCCCAGGCCACCTGATCGGCGGGGAGGTGTTCTGTCGCGGTCAGCGGCTCGACCCACAGGTTGTTGAAGACGAGCACGGTGGCCCCGCCCACGCGCGGCCCAAGGAAGGCCGCGGCCTCCGCGAAGCCGTAGTGCTGCACGCTCAGCACGATCAGATCGAAGTCATGGTCGGGCTCCAGCGACTCGCGATAGCGCACCGGCCATCTCTCGGCGACCCGCTCTCCCCACGGCCGTCGCCGCGCGTCGAGGAGATCAAGGTCGATCGCGTCCCCGTAGGCCGCAGCCCGCCCAGGCCGGACATAGAACTCGACTTGGTGCCCGGCCCGTTCCAGGGCCCTTCCGTACATCGCGCCGATCACGCCCCGGCCGAACATCAAGATCTTCACGCGGCACCTCGCAACGCCTATAATTGGAGATCGTCTCCACTTCAAAATATGGAGATGATCTCCACTTGTCAACCCGGGGGCCCGCGTGACCGATACCAAGCCACTACGCGCCGATGCCCGACGCAACCGCGACGCCCTGATCGCCAAGGCCCGCGAACTCTTCGCCGAGGGCTGCTTCGACCTGCGCTTCGACGACTTCGCCAAGCTGGCCGGCGTGGGCACCGGCACGCTGTACCGCCACTTCCCCACCCGCGAAGCCCTGGCCGAAGCGGTCTACCGCGAAGAACTCACCGCGATGTGCGACCGCGCCCGCGAGCTGCAAGCCACCCTCCCCGCCGACGAAGCGCTGGAGTCCTTCCTGCGCGGCTTCGTCGACCACCTGCACTCCCACGAGGGCCTCGCCCGCACCCTCGCGACGCTCATGGCCACCCGCTCGAGCGCGCTGGCGGAGGGCGCCCAAGCCCTGGGCCAGGTCGTCGCCGACCTCCTGGCCGCCGCCGCCAAGACCGGAACCATCCGCGACGACGTCGGCGCCGGCGCCGTCATGATGACCCTCCACGGCATCTCCGCTGCCTACGACCACCCGGCCTACCGAACCGACGCGGACGGCGTCATCACCCTCGTCCTCGCCGGCCTTCGAAGACACTCAGGTCGATGACCGTCTGGTGAGACGCTCCCCGACCTGATGGCGATCGCCGGGAGTCGGGGACAAGGCGCGTCGGCTTCGGTCTGACCGACGGGCGGGCGCCCGCCGCCGCAGGCGTCGCGCTTGACGCTCACCTGGTCCAGCAGGGCCAGCAGTGACCAGGCCATTCGCCGGACGGGCCCTGGCCGTACGAGTGAGACCCGGCAGTTGACCATGCGGTTGCTCCCGGATCTGACGCCGGATGCGGGAGCAACCGCATGGTCATTTCCCGGGCCGCAGCCTTTCCGCTACGCCGGCCTTCGGCGGTCGAAGCGGGCGCGGGCGGCTTCGTGGGCCTCGCGCAGGAGCCGGAGCACGGTGTCGCCCGTCTCGCGCCCCGGGTTTACGACGGCGATCCAGCCGGCCGACCCGTAGACCGGGTGCGGCTGCACGACGTCGGGCGTGGCCGGGTCGATCGACGCCGGGTCGGTCAACGCCTGGAACGTGGCGCGGTCGACGTGGATGTTCACGCGCCAGCGGCCCGCCGGGTCGAGGTCCGAGGCCGCGTCGTCCGGGTAGTTCTTGGTGACGATCGTCCCGTACGGCTGGACGTTCCGGGGCATCTGGCCGTCGGGCGCGTAGTAGAAGAAGGCGTCGCCCCAGGCCAGCTCCGGAAACTCGGCGTCGCCGACGGCGGGCGCGACGACGAGGGCGCCCTCGAGGTCCCGCACGGCGCCGATGATCTGGTCGATACTCAGGTTGCTGCTCATGGTTCAAGGATCACCTTCAAGTGCTTATGTGGGGTTGGGCGACCGATGCGAGAGAGACAGACGCGGGACTACCACCGGCCGCTCCGCACGGCTGACGTCGCGCGGGAGTCCGGGTACTCCGTGCAGCAGGTCCGGGACCTGGAGCGGCTGGGCGTCATCCCGCCCGCCGTCCGCGCGGCCAACGGCTACCGGACCTACGGGCCGGCGCACGTCCGGGCGCTGCGCGCCTACCGGGGGCTCGCGGTCGCGGCCGGACCGGTCGAGGCGCGGCGTTTGCTCGCCGAGCTGTTCGCCGAGCCGAGGGCCGGCAGCCTCGCCGACGCCGCTGCCGCGATCGGCGTCGTGCACGTCCGGCTGGCGCGCGAGCGTGACGAGGCGCTCCGTGCGCAGGAGGCGCTGAGCGCCATCCAGGCCGAGGCGGCAGTGCCCGACGGCGGTGGCGCGGACGACGGCGCCACGGCCGCAGGCAGCGCGGGCGCCGACACGATGACCATCACCGAGCTCGCCGGAGCGCTGGGCGTGCGCACGTCAACGCTCCGCTTCTGGGAGCAGGAGGGGCTCGCGGTCCCGCAGCGGGTGACGACCCTGCGCGCCCGCCAGTACGGGCCGGCCGCCGTCCGCGAGGCGCGCATAGTGACTGCGCTGCGCAGCAGCGGGTACGGCATTCCCGCGGTGCAAGACGTCGTCGCGACGCTCCACCGCCTCGAGGGCATCTCCGAAGGAATCACCGAGGCCCGACAGATCCTGGACGGGCGCCTCGACCAGATCGCCGCCCGCACGATCGCCCTGCTCCGCGCGGGCGCGGACCTCGCCGTGATCATCGACCCGATCACGTGAGTGCTGGATCTTCGCCCTCCACGGCTGTGTTTCGGGGCGAAAATCCAGCACTCAACGGGGTACGAGGGGGCGAGACTTAGTCGTCGCTCAGCTGTTTGCCCTGGCGGACCAGGTCCTGGAGGGTGCGCTGCACCTGCTCGACGTCGGGCACGTCGTCGAGCACCATGCCCGGCTGGTCCGTGCCGTCGGAGATCACGAGGGTGCCGCAACCGAAGAACCGGTCGCTGAGCTGCTTCTCGAACGTGACGTTGTTGATCCGGTACAGCGGGATGTCCCGGCCGGTCTGCGTCAGGATGCCGGTGCGCAGCGCGACGCGCTGGTTGGTGATGATGTAGCGGGTGGTCCGCCAGCGCAGGAACGGCCCCGCGGCGGCGACCAGGCCGAGCACCACGAGCACGAGCGTCGCGAACCAGAGCACGATCTCGTCGACCGGCAGCGGCAGCACCCACACTGCGACGAGGATCGCGATCAGCAGCACCAGCAGGAGGATCGGCTTGACGACCTTCTTCGGGTGGGTGCGGAGCTGCATCACGATGGTCTCGCCTTCGGCGAGGTGCTCTTCCCTCATGCCGCGAATACTGCCCTACTGCGCCAACGGGATCTACTCCTTGCCCGTTACTGCGCGGCCAGGTTCCATCCCTCGATCGTGCGCAGGCTGTGCCCGTAGCCCAACAGGCAGACGGCGGCGGTGCCCAGCTCGAACCGGGCCGCGAGGCGCGGGTCCGCACCGAGCCAGACCGTGGCGAGCACGCGCAGCAGGTGGCCGTGCGCGACGAGCAGCACGTCGCGTCCGCCACCCGACCCGGCCTGACCGCCGAGCGCCTGCTCCGCCCGAGCGACGACCCGCGCCGCCCGCTCGGCGACCTGCTCCAGGGTCTCGCCCACCCGGCCCCCGCCGTGCTGGGCCGACGGCGGCAGCACGCGGACGCCGTCGTCGAAGATCTGGAACTCGCGCCCCAGGATCTCGGAGACGTCGTGCGAGGTGCGGCCGTCGACGGGCCCGTAGTCCCACTCGGCGAGGTCATCGTCGACGACGGCGTCGGGATGCCCTGCGAGCTCCGCCGTCCGCCGCGCCCGGGTCAGCGGGGACGTGTAGACGGCGGCGAACTCGTAGTCGGCGAGAGTCGCCCCGGCGGAGCGGGCCTGCGCCTCGCCCGCCGCGGTGAGCGGGATGTCGGTGCGTCCCGTGTGCTGCCCGCTGGCGCTCCACTCGGTCTCGCCGTGCCGCAGCAGCACGAGCTGCGGGTCGCGCGGGGGCTTCAGGGCGGGCGGCTGAGCGCCGCTCCGCGGATCGGGCTGAGAGGTGTGCTGAGTCGCGGGCGTCGTCTCCTCGGGCATGGCTGGAGCATCCCGCGCCCGACGGCGGAGCGCACCCCCTGAAAGCTGCTCGCTCGCGCCCGCGGGGCGTCCTCCCGTGCTGTCGCTCCCTGACCTGCCCAAACACGCCGGGGCCAACACGCGGGCCTATCGCAAGGAGTCCTGGTGCACGCCGCACCCTGCACCTACCCTGAGCACCGTGACCCGTGCCACACCGGCGTCGCACGGCGCCGTCCACCGCTTCTCCACGCGCGGCCTGCCCGCAGCGCGGCGGATCGAGCTGTGGGAGGAGCACAACGCCGACGCCCTGGTGGCGTTGCAGTGCCGCATGCCCGAGGGGGCGGCGCTCGAGGCGTCCGAGGCGAACCTCCAGCTGGACCGGCTGCACCTGGCACACGTCGAGGCCAACCCGCACGCCGTCGAGCGCACCGCACGCACGGTCCGCACCCGCCCCACCGAATCGGTGGCCCTGTACTTCACGCTCGTGGGCGAGGCGGTCTTCTACCACGACGACGGTGTGCGGATGCTGCGCCCCGGCCAGCTCCTGGTGTGCGACGCCGACCGGCCGTTCCTGCGCGGGTTCTCCCAGGGTCTGGAGGAGCTCGCGATCAAGGTCCCGTACGAGGTGTTTCGCTCGGTCGGCGGCACCGTGCCGCGCACCGCCCGCGTCATCGACTTCGGCACACCGGGCGCGGCCTCGGCGTCGGGCGGCAACACCTATGCGGCGGCCCTGGCCGCCCTGGTCGCGCGCGCGGTGGGACCCCGGGGCGACGGCGCGGCCGACGAGAGCGCCGCACTCGACCTGGTCGCGGCCGCGCTGGCACAGCCGCCGACGTCCGAGGCGCAGGCCGCCGGCACGCACTTCGCCGCGGCCGAGCAGTACGTGCGGCGGTGGCTGCGCGACCCCACGCTGTCCGCGCGCCGGATCGCCGCTGCGATCGGCCTGAGCGAGCGGCAGCTCTCGCGCGTGTTCGCCGAGCGCGGCACGAGCGTGCCGCGGTTCGTCGCCCGGCGACGCGTGGAGCTGGCGGGCCGCATGCTGCGCAGGTCGGCCTACGCGGCGCAGACCGTCGAGGCGATCGGCCTGCGCTGCGGGTTCTCGTCGGCCGCGCAGTTCTCGCGCGTGTTCCGGGAGCAGGCGGGCATGTCGCCGTCGGAGGCCCGCCGGTACGCGTTCTCCGCACGCACTTGAGACACGATGCCTTGAGACTTTCCGCCGACTTTCATGGCGTGCCCTTTCCCGGCGCGCGGGGCCTGCGCCACCCTCGTGCGCATGCCTGAGTTCGACGACGGTCTGACCGAGACCGCACTCCCCAGCACCGGCCCCAGCACGAGCAGCACAACCGGCAGCGACACAGTCGTCGAGACCGACGTGCTGGTCGTGGGCTCAGGGCCCGCGGGCGCGTCCGCGGCCCTGTTCCTGTCCAGCCTGGGGATCGGCAACATCATGATCACCAAGTACCGCTGGACGGCGAACACGCCCCGCGCGCACATCACGAACCAGCGGACCATGGAGATCTTCCGCGACCTGGGCATCGAGGACCAGGTGCTCGCGGACGCCACGCCGCACGAGCTGGTCGGCGACACGGTGTTCTGCACGACGATCGCGGGCGAGGAGATCGGCCGCATCCTCACCTGGGAGACGCACCCTGCCCGGGAGGGCGACGCGCGGCTCGCCTCGCCGTCGCTCACGGTGGACATCCCGCAGACCTACCTCGAGCCGATCCTGGTGAAGAACGCGACGCAGCGGGGTACCCAGTCGCGGTTCTCCACGGAGTACCTGAGCCACACGCAGGACGCCGACGGCGTCAGCACCCGAGTGCTCGACCGCGTCACCGGCACCGAGTACACGATCCGGTCGAAGTACCTGATCGGCGGCGACGGCGCCCGCTCCCAGGTGGCCGCCGACATCGGCCTGCCCATGGAGGGCGCGATGGACATCGCCGGCTCCATGAACATCACGTTCAAGGCCGACCTCACGCACCTCGTGGGCCACCGCCCGTCCGTCCTGTACTGGGTGCTGCAGCCGGGCTCGAACGTGGGCGGCATCGGCGCCGGCCTGGTCCGCATGGTCCGGCCGTGGAACGAGTGGCTCATCGTCTGGGGCTACGACATCGCGGGCGAGCCGCCGCAGCTCGACGACGACGCCGCGGCCGAGATCGTGCGCCAGCTCGTGGGCGTCGACGACCTGGACGTGGAGATCACCGGCTACTCGCTGTGGGGCAACAACCAGATGTACGCCACGCACCTGCAGTCCGGCCGCGTCTTCTGTGCGGGCGATGCCGTGCACCGGCACCCGCCGAGCAACGGCCTGGGCTCCAACACGTCGGTCCAGGACTCGTACAACCTGGCCTGGAAGATCGCCGCGGTGCTGGGCGGGCAGGCCGCGCCGTCGCTCCTGGACACGTACTCGACCGAGCGCGCGCCGGTCGCGGAGCAGATCGTGCTGCGCGCCAACAAGTCGGGCGGCGAGTTCCGCTTCATGGAGGTGCTCGGGGTCCTGGACGCCGAGACGCCGGAGGCGATGCAGGCCGCGATCGACGAGCGCAAGGCGAACACCCCGGCCGGCGCGGCCAAGCGCGCGGCGCTCGTGGAGGCGATGGACCTCAAGCACTACGAGTTCAACGCGCACGGCGTGGACATGGGCCAGTTCTACGAGTCGGCGGCGATCGTCCCGACGGTTCTCCCCAGCCTGTGGACGAGCGCGACCCCGAGCTCTACTACAAGCAGTCCACCGTCCCGGGCGCGCGGTTCCCGCACGTCTGGGTGGCCGACGTCGACGGCCACAAGCGCTCGACCCACGACCTCACCCCGTACGGGCAGTTCACGCTGGTCACCGGCATCGCGGGCGAGGCATGGGCCGACGCCGCCGCGAAGGTGGCCGAGGAGCTCGGCGTGCCGCTCGAAGCGGTGGTCATCGGGCCGGGCCGGGAGGTCATCGACACCTACTACGACTGGGCCAAGATGCGCGGCGTCGAGGAGTCGGGCGCGATCCTGGTCCGCCCGGACTCGCACGTGGCGTGGCGGGCGCAGGCGCTCGCCGACGACCCGGCACGGGCGCTGGGCGACGCGCTGAGGTCGGTCCTCGGCCGGAGCGACCACGATGAGTGAGACCAGCGTGAGCGAGCACGGCACGGGTGAGACCCGCACGAGCGAGACCGGTGGGCCGACGACGCCCGAACAGGCCGCCCGCGAGCAGGAGCTCACCGACCGCGTGGCGGCGTCGTTCGATGGCGCCGACGACGAGCGGCTGAAGACCGTCCTGCAGGCCCTGACCCGGCACCTGCACGCGTTCCTGCGCGAGGTGCGCCTCACCGAGGACGAGTGGAACCAGGGCATCGAGTTCCTCACCGCCGCGGGCCACATCACCGATGACAAGCGCCAGGAGTTCATCCTGCTGTCCGACGTGCTCGGCGCGTCCATGCAGACGATCGCCATCAACAACGAGGCGTACGCGAACGCGACGGAAGCCACCGTGTTCGGCCCGTTCTTCGTGGACGACGCCCCGCGCATCAACAACGGCGGCGACATCGCGGGCGGCGCCCCCGGCCAGCCGTGCTGGGTGGAGGGCACGGTCACCGATACGTCGGGCAAGCCCGTGCCGGGCGCGCGCATCGAGGTGTGGGAGGCCGACGAGGACGGCTTCTACGACGTCCAGTACGGCGACGACCGCACCACTGGCCGCGCCCACCTCTTCTCGGAGGACGACGGCGGCTACTGCTTCTGGGGGGTCACGCCGACCCCGTACCCGATCCCGCACGACGGGCCCGTGGGCGCGCTGCTCGCGGCGTCGGGCCGGTCGCCCATGCGCGCCGCGCACCTGCACTTCATGGTGACCGCGCCCGGGCTGCGCACGCTCGTGACCCACATCTTCGTGCGCGGCGACGAGCTGCTCGCCGCGGACTCCGTGTTCGGGGTCAAGGACTCGCTGGTCATGGACTTCGAGGAGCTGCCGGCGGGCACGCCGACGCCGGACGGCCGCGTGGTCGAGGGCACCTGGGCCCGCACGCGGTTCGACGTCGTGCTGGCCCCGGGCGACTGAGCCACACCAACGATCGCGCCCGCGACAAAGTTGCGACGGTGCGGTGAGGCCGACGTCACAGGCTCTTCGGTCGACGGCGCGACTCGGTATCAACGAAAATGGGAGACCCGCACACCAGCGGAGAACCACGTGCACCGTAGCTCGTACGCCTGCACCGGAGGAGGATCATGACGGACGCCGACGACGCCCAGTACCACTCCATCGCCAACCCTCGCCGGATCACGCTCCTGCATCGGAGCGTCAGCGACACATACGCGTCGCAACGCGAGGAACGCGACGCCCCGGCCGACGAAGCGCCTGCGGGCTGACCGCACCACGCTCGCGCCGAACAGCCGGTACCTGTAGCGGGTGCCCGCACCGACAGCAGGGCCCGGTCGCACGCCATCCAGTGGCGGATGCGGCCGGGCTCTCTGCGTATCCCGGGCAGACGCCGGCTGGCGAACGAGCGCGGCCGTTCCGCGATGCGAGACGGCCGTCGGTGTTCTCAAAGTTCACCCACTGCCGTTCGATCGGCTGCAAAAGGCCAGGTCTGGGGCGGCATCCAGGGAGCAACGTGTGTGATGGACCTCACGCTCGTTACATTGTGGAAACATTTCCGCTAGGCTGGCTGACGCATCTTCTTCCACAATTCGGTGCAGCAAGTCGATGCAAGCGCATTTGGGCACAGCGGGTTCGGCACGGCAAACCAGCGGGCTAGGTCTCGCGGTAGTCGGGTACGACGTGGAGAAGGAACTCGCCGGCCGCCCCACCCCGAGACGGGGACGAGGTGGCCAGAGCACGTCCAGTCACGTACGACACAAGAACTGAGTGGGGAAACCAGGGATGAATGGCGAATCGATTCGACACTTCACTGACGGACGCGTGCCCGACGCCGGGATCGCGTGCCTCTACAGCGTCGAGAACCGATTCCAGGCGAGGCTCGACGTCGAGGCCGCGCTGGCGCTGGCCGAGGCCGAGGTGGGCCTGATCCCGGAGCCGGCGGGCGAGACGATCGCTCGGGCGGCCCAGATCGAGAAGCTGGACCTCGCCCGCGTGGCGGCCGAGACCGTGTCGGCCAGCCACCCCCTGATGCCGCTCATCGAGGAGTTCGCCCGCGTGGTCGGGCGGGAGTACGGCGGGTGGGTGCACTGGGGCGCCACCACGCAGAACATCACGCAGACCGCCGACGTCCTGGTGCTGCGCGACGCGCACCGCGCCGTCAAGGACCTGCTCGCCAAGGTGCTGCGCGGCATGTCGAAGCAGGCGGAGGCGTCCGCCGCGGTGCCGATGGCGGGCCGCACGCACAGCCAGCACGCGGTGCCGGTCACGTTCGGCTTCAAGGTCGCCGTCTGGATCGACGAGCTCACGGCCCACACCGACCGGCTCGAACGCCTCGAGGACAGGCTGTTCCGGGTCCTCATGGGCGGCGCCGTCGGCACGTTCGCGTCGTTCGGCCCCGCCGGGCGCGAGGTCGAGCGCCGGGTCGCCAACCACCTCGGGCTCGGCACCATGCCGGTCCCGTCGCGCGCGATCAACGACGGCATCGTCGAGCTCGTGCTCGTCCTCGGCCAGGTCGCCGGGACCGCCGGCAAGATCGGCAAGGACATCTACTCGATGATGCAGCCGGAGTTCGGCGAGGCGTTCGAGCCGATCCCGGACGGCACCGTCGGCAGCTCGACCATGCCGCACAAGCGCAACCCGCAGCTCGCCCTCGACCTCCTGTCGATGAGCGCCCAGCTGCGCGCGCTCGCCGCGCCCGCGCTCGAGTCCATGCAGCACGACCACGAGGCCAACGGCGGCATGACCGACCTCCTGGAGGAGACCGTCAAGCGCGCCACCGTGCTCGCCGGCGACATCCTGACCCGCCTCGACGTGATCCTCGACGGCCTCGAGCTGGACGAGCAGCGGATGCGCGCCAACCTGTCCCTGAGCGAGGGCCTCATCGGCTCGGAGTCGCTCATGATGGAGCTGGGCGAGCGCATCGGCCGGCAGAAGGCGCACGAGGTCGTGTACGAGGTTGCGCAGGAGTCGGCCGTCGGCGACGCGCAGTTCCTCGACCTGCTCGTGCGGAACGCGACGGTCAGCGCCTACTTCGACCGCGACGAGATCCGTCGCCTGATCGACCCGAGCGCGTACCTCGGCGAGAGCGTCACCATCGCGCACGACATGGCGCAGCACGCCCGCGCCGTCGCCGACCGGCTCGACTTCAGTGCCCGCACGGCGAAGCCCGTGCCGCTCTTCGTCCGCGAGACGGCCGACGACACGGTCAGCGGGGACGACAGCGCCGGCGACGCCGACCCGGTCGCCCCCGGTCGGATCGCCCCGGCCGCGCAGACGGCGGACGAGCTGCTGCTCGTCGGCCTGTAGCCGCCGACGCCCCGCGGGCCCGGCTGGGCGGCGAGAGCCCCCAGCTGCGAACGGCCCTTAGAAGAGGGTTCCCGACTCCCACGTCCGCCCGGCCCCGGTCCCGACCGGGGCCGGAGGCGTGAGGGGCGCCACGCTGTCGCGCGCCTCCGTGGTGAGGCTGCCGCCCCGCAGCTCGGCGTCGGGGATCATCCCGGCGTCGGGGACGAGCATCTCGCCGACGCCGCCGCGTCCCGCGGCCCACTCGTCGGCGGCGAAGCCGGCGAGCTGGTCGACCCGCTCGTTGTACGGGTTGCCCACGTGACCGCGCACCCAGTGGAACCGGACCGGGCCGGTGCGCTCCGCGACGGCGCGATCGACGCCCTGCACCAGGTCGAGATTCGGTACGGGTTCACCGGACGGGGAGCGCCAGCCGTTGCGCTTCCATCCCTCGGACCACTCGGACACGGACCGGATGGCGTACTGCGAACCGGACTCCACGAGCAGCGGCTCCTTGCCGGGGTGCGCCTCGATCGCGCGGAGCAGGGCGGAGAGTGCGGCGACCTGGTCGTTCCCCTGGGCCGCGCCGCCCGAGTCGAACTGCCCGCCCGCGTGGTTGATCCACGCCCATCCGATCGCGCCGCCGGGCGCGGCCGACCCGTGCGTGCTGACGATGATCACGGCGTCCATTGTGCATCCTTCTGCCCGAGAATCCGGACGGCAGGCCGGGGAGCGGGCGCCTTGTGAGTCGCGCCGGGAGCTGGGCCGACGGCAAGGCTGTTCGCGGCCGAGCCCGGATCGAGAGTTCGGCACAGCGAACCCTGGGCCCAGGACCCACGAAACCCACGCTCGGCGATCCGTGTGCATGATGACGATGTGCCTCACGTTCCGTCCGACCCCGCCCGTCGCTCGCCCGGCAGCACACCCACGCCTGCCGAGCGCGCGCAGGAGCTGCACCCGTCCCGCCCTCGGACCCCCTCCGACATCCGGCGGTGGCGGCGGCTGCTCGCCGACGAGCGAGCCGAGGCCGCCGTCTACCGGGACCTCGCGGGCCGGCGTACGGGCGAGGAGCGCGAGATCCTGCTCGCGCTCGCGCGTGCGGAGAAGCGGCACGAGTCGCACTGGCTGGGCCTCCTCGGGCCCGACGTCGGCGCGCCCGTGCGGGGCGACCTGCGGACCCGCGGCCTCGGGTTCCTCGCGCGCCGCTTCGGCGGCGTCTTCGTGCTGGCGCTCGCCCAGCGGGCCGAGGCCAGGTCGTCGTACGCGCACGACGCCGACGCCACCGTCACCATGGCGGCCGACGAGCAGATCCATGAAGAGGTGGTGCGCGCGCTGGCCACCCGGGGGCGGAACCGGCTGTCGGGCACGTTCCGCGCCGCGGTGTTCGGCGCGAACGACGGGCTCGTGTCCAACCTCGCACTCGTGCTCGGCATCGGCGCCTCCGGCGTCGCGACGAGCACCGTGCTGCTGACCGGGCTCGCCGGTCTCCTCGCGGGTGCGCTCTCGATGGGCGCGGGCGAGTTCGTGTCGGTGCGTTCGCAGCGGGAGCTGCTCGAGGCGTCGTCGCCGTCGCCCGACGCGGACGCCGCCCTGCCGAACCTCGACGTCGACGCGAACGAGCTCGCGCTCGTGTACCGAGCGCGGGGGATGAGCATCGAGGAGGCGACGGCGCGCGCCGACGCCGTGCTCGCCCGGCTCGCGGTCACGACCTCGGACCGCGGTTCGCTCCTGGAGGACTCGCTCGCCAGGGAGCGGTCCTCGGGGTCCGACCTCGACGGCGGTGCGGCGAGCGGAGCCGACGCCGACGACCTGGAGGCGCACGGAACCGCGTGGGGCGCGGCAGTCTCCTCCTTCTGTTTCTTCGCGTCCGGGGCCATCGTCCCGGTGCTGCCCTACCTGTTCGGTCTCGACGGGCTCGTGGCAGTCGTCGTCGCGACGGTGCTCGTCGGTCTCGCGCTGCTGGTGACGGGCGCCGTCGTCGGCCTGCTGTCGGGGACCTCTCCGCTCACCAGGGCGCTGCGCCAGCTTGCCATCGGCTTCGGCGCGGCGGCTGTCACCTATGTTCTCGGGCTCGTCTTCGGGGCCACGGTCGGCTGACCTGGTCCGCCTGGCCCGACCTGGAACAAGTTCACCCGCAGGTCTTCGGCGTCGGGCTAATAGTGCTCATTGCCACGAGATGGCCGAGATATAGCGCCTCTTCCGACATACCCTGGTTCCCAAGCACAAAATTCTCGATCCGCAAACCGCAGGTATGCAGTTGCCGATCCTCGTAACGCCACGCAGATTTAATGTGTATGCATGTCTGCTGAGCGGTCCGTCTCGGACCGGAGAGCGGGAGACCGATGTCGAAGGACGCGATGACGAGCACGGGGGACACCCTCCGTCGCGTTGTCGCGCGCGTCGTCGGAACCTTCGCGCTCGGCGCCGCGGGCCTCGCGCTCGGCGTCACCCTCGCGGCTCCCTCGAGTGCTGCCGACCGCGGGTCGCTCGGCTCGGTCGTCAGCGACACGGTGGAGGCGACGGTCGAGACCGTCGCGAAGGCCACGGGCGCGCTCGGGGTGGCAGCAGACGAGGCAGCTGCCGGACCCGCGGCCGAGCCGCAGGCCGTCGCCTCGGAGCCGGCCGTCGCCTCGGAGCCGGCCGTGCAGGCGGCCGAGCCTGACGCGAAGGCGGCTCCCGTGCCGGCCGCGCAGGTAGCCGAGCCCAGCACGAAGACCGTCGAGGGCGCGGTCGAGGCGGTCTCCGAGGGCTTGCTCGAGCCGGTGACGAAGCCGGTCCGGACGGCGGTGACGGAACCAGTCGGCGCGATCATCGCGGATGTCACCGAGGAGCCCGTGGCGCAGGCCACGGAGGTCGTCGAGCAGGTCTCCGACCCGATCCTCAAGCCCGTCGCCGAGCAGGTGGGCAAGGCCGTCGCGCCGGTGACCGAGCCGCTCGGTGAGCAGCTCGCTCCGGTGACGGGCCTCGTCGGGGAGGTCGTCTCGCCGCTGGCTCCGGTCGTCGGTGCGGTGACCGAGCCGCTGGCCCCGGTGACCAGTGGTCTGCTGACCCCCGTCGTCGGCGTGGTCTCCCCGGTGACCGACATCGTGGGCGGTGTCACCGACCCGGTCCTGCAGGCGCTCGAGCCGGCGACCGCTCCGGTCACGGACGTCCTGGCGCCCATCCTGGTGCCGGTCGGCGAGGTCGTCGCTCCCGTGGGTGATGCGCTCGCTCCGGTCGTCGAGCCGCTGAGCCCGATCGTGGAGCCGCTCGCCCCCGTGCCCGGTCTGCTGGACCCGGAGCTCCCGCCTGCCGAGCCTTCCGCGCCGGGCGAGACCACTACCGTGATCCCGGCCGGACAGGCCGAGGGGCACACTGAGCCGACGTACCCGGGGCCGCTGCAGGACTCCGGTGACGTCGCGGGTGTCGTGGTCTGGACCTCAGCCGGGGTCCAGCACGCGATGCTCGACCTGATGCAGGCGGGCGCCCCCTTCGGGGCGACCGCTGCGGACACCGCGCGGGCGCTGAGCGTCGCGACGGCCGGTGTCGTCCACGCGGGCGGTCCTGGCCTCCTCGGCGCGGGCCTCCCGCTCGCCGGGAGTGTGGGCAACGCGGTCGCCGTGGGCGCCGGTGGCCTCCTGGGCGGCGGTGCGCCGCAGCTGAAGGTGCCGGGGGGCGAGCTCCTCGCGGTGCTCTCCGCCCTCCTGGTCTTCCGAGCACGCTCCTGGCGGGTGTCGACCGACGAGTCGCGCGCCAAGCTGTCCAGCAGCTACACAGATATCCCCGTCTCTCCTGCCTGACGTGGCTGGGCCGCGCCTCCGTGCGCGGAACCACCCGACGGTGAGCATGCCGTCGGCTCCACGCCTGGCAAGGAGAGACCCATGGACAAATACTTCCGACGGGTGCTGTACACGGCACTTGTTGCGGGCGGCCTCATGGTCGTCGGCGCTTCTTCGGCGTACGCCGCCGGGGAAGGTCTGGTGGATCCGGTCACTCAGGGAACCCCGGAGACGACCGAGGAGGCTGCCCCGACCGGCGGCGCGCTCGATGCTGCCGTCGAGGACGGGTCCCCGGCGGGCAAGGAAGTCGACGCAGCGGCCGAGGACGGCGACGCCGCCGACGTAGTGCCGCCATCGGACACCGGGGTCGCGGACCCGGTCGAAGACGTTACCGACGGGACCGGAGCGGACGGGACCGACGGCGTGGTCGACGACATCGTCGGCCGACTCGGAGTTGTCGGGTCGCTCGTGCGCGGCGACGTCGTCGGGGTTGTCGACGGGACGCTGGGCGAGGACGGCCTGGTCGACGGGCTCCTGGAGGGCGTCCTGCCGGCCGACATCGAGGTGCCCGGACCTGAGGAGCCAGGGACCGATGAGCCGGGCACGGAAGACCCGGGCACAGAAGACCCGGGTACCGACCCCGGCACCGATGGCCCCGGCATTCTCGACCCTGGCGCGGGTGACCCGGGCGTCGTCGACCCCCGACCTGTAGATCCCGGAACCGACGGGCCGAGCGCAGGCCCGGGCACGGACGGTCCTGGAACCGGTGGACCGGGAACCAATGGTCCGGGAGCTGATGACCCGCGAGCCGGTCCCGGGGCCGAGCTTCCTGAAGCCGGCGTTCCCGGAATCGAGAGCTCCGGTGGTGAAACGCCCGGCGCCGTGATTCCGAGCGACCTCGCCGGCGACCCTGGCTCCGGTGTCTCCCTCGTCAGCGCCCCTGGGCCCGACGGCCGAGCGGACGCCGGCGAGCCCGCGGGCGGACCGGGCTCCGAAGAAGACCTTCCTGGTGGAGGCGTCGACATCAGCTGGGGCGACAAGGCGGTGGTCGTTCCGACGGCGGCCTACGACGGGACGATCCTGTCGGGCGGCCTCAGCAACGGCTACTACGGCACATTGACCGGGCTCGAAGGGCAGGTGGCGCCGGTGGTTGTTCCCGGCGACGCCCTTGCCCAGACGGGCCCCCTGATCACGGGGCAGCTCGCGCTGGTCTCGCTCCTTCTGGGGCTGGGCATCGTGGCGCTCCGCATGCGTCGCCGTCGACTCGTGGTCTGACCACGATTCGACGGGCGGCAACGACCCGGGCTCGGTTTGCGGTCATGAGTCATCAAGGTGGTTCGTGACCGAAGGCCGTACCAGACCCGGGTCGGCAGGTTCGAGAGGTCGGGGCGCCGCTGGGGGGCGCCCCGGCCCTCGGACCGGGACAGAACAGAGCGGGAGCTCAGGACATCGGGGGGTGACCTGAGCGCCCGCTCTGTCGTTCGCGGGGCACGTCAGTTTCGCGGCGCACGTCACATGAGACGGGGCCGCTCGATCGTCGGGCCGAGGCCTACGATCGGAGAGCCATGCGCCAACTACTCGCCGACACCACACCGCTGAGGGTGTCGTCGGACTTCCGGCGGCTGTGGTTCGGGCTGTCGATCTCGAACGTCGGCACGCAGGTGACGATCGTCGCGGTGGGCCTGCAGATCTACGCGCTGACCGGATCCACGCTCGCCGTGGGCGTGCTGGGCCTGTTCTCGCTGGTCCCGCTGGTCGCGCTCGGCCTGTACGGCGGGGCGCTGGTGGACCGGTACGACCGGCGCAAGGTGTCTCTCCTGTCGTCGGCCGTGCTGTGGGTGGTCGTGGCGGGCATCGCCGCGCAGGCGTGGCTCGAGCTCGAGTCGGTGTACCTGTTGTACGGGCTGGTCGCCCTCCAGAGCGCGGCATTCGCGATCAACAACCCCGCCCGGTCGGCGATCGTCCCGCGGTTGCTGCCGAAGGAGCTCATGCCCGCGGCGAACGCCCTGTCGACGCTCTCGATGAACATCGCGCTGACCGGCGGGCCGCTGATCGGTGCCGTGCTCGTGGCTCAGCTCGGCTACGCCTGGGCGTACACGCTGGACATGGTGCTGTTCCTCGCGGCCCTCTGGGCCGTCTTCCGGCTGCCGCCCGTGCTGCCGGAGGGCACTACCGCCGGCGGTGCCACCCTGAACGGCCGGGGCAGAGTGGGCGCCGCCGGGCTGCGGTCCGTCCTGGACGGCCTGCGCTACCTCGCCACCCAGCCCAATGTGCGCACCACTTTCCTCGTCGACATCTGCGCCATGGTCCTCGCCTTCCCGCGTGTGCTGTGGCCCGCCGCGGGTGTCATCTACCTGGGCGGCGGCGAGACGACGACGGGTGTCCTCGCCGCGGCCTTCGCGATCGGCGGCATCCTTGCGAGCGTGTTCTCCGGCGGGCTGACCCGCATGCACAAGCAGGGCCAGGTCATCATCTGGGCGATCACCGCCTGGGGCCTGTCGATCGCCGCCTTCGGGCTGGTCCTCGTGCTGGTGGGGCGAGGCTCACCGGACTCGGCGATCGTCTGGGCCGTCGTCGCGGCCGGGATCGCGCTCGCGTTCGCCGGAGGCACCGACAGCATCTCGTCCGTGTTCCGGCAGAGCATCCTCCAGACCGCGACGCCGGACCACATGCGCGGGCGGCTGCAGGGCGTGTTCATCGTGGTGGTGGCCGGTGGGCCGCGCCTCGGCGAGATGGTCCTCGGCACCGAGGCGACGTGGTTCGGCGAGGGCTGGGCGGCCGTCGCAGGCGGGCTCACGTGCGTGGCGCTGCTCTGGGTGATCGTCCGGCTGACGCCGCGGTTCTGGCGGTACGACGCGCGGCACCCGGAGCCCTAGCGCCCCCCGGCTCGGGCTGCCGCGGACTGCCGTCTGAGCGTGCGGCTCGCCGCCACGGTCAGCAGTGCGGCGAACCAGCCCGCGACGACGGCGACCAGGAACCCCGCGTCGGCGCCGGCGGCGTCCACGCGAGCCCCGGCGATCGACGCGCCGATCGAGGTACCGATGCCGATCGAGGTTGCCACCCACGCCAGGGCCTCGGTGAGCTGGTGCTTGCCGACCATGTCATGGACCAGGCCGTTGCCGGTGATGATGGTCGGCGCGATCGCGAACCCGGCCACGAACATCACGGCCGCCAGCGCCCAGAGCGACTGGGCCAGGAGGAACAGGGACACGCCCAGTCCGAGCGCGGCCATCCCGGTCACGAACCGGCGCGACGCCGGGCTGGTGAAGTGCCGGGCCCCGTAGGTGAGGCCGGAGAGCAACGAGCCGAGCGCGAACACCGCGAGCACCACACCCGACAAGCCCTTGCTGCCCTGCTCCTCCGCGAACGCCACGGTGGAGACCTCCGTGGAGCCGAAGATGACGCCCATCGCCACGAAGACGAGCACCACCACCGGCATACCGGGGACGAGGACGACCGGGCGGTGCCGCGCCCCGGCGTCGGGCACCACGAAAGGCGGCTCGGTGGCACGCTGCACCACGAACAGGAGGCCGCCCACCAAGGTCGCCACCCCGGCGAGCACCAGGGCCGACGGCGCCGCGACGGCAGTCGCGAGCGTGGTGGCGAGCACCGGGCCAACGATGTAGACCAGCTCGTCGATCGAGGACTCCAGCGAGTATGCGGTGTGCAGGTGGCGCGGGTCGTCGAGCGCGTGGTTCCAGCGCGCGCGGACCATGGAGCCGTAGGAGCCCTGGCTTCCGCCGGCGACAGCGGCGAACAGCCACAGCACCCACTCGGGTGCGCCGAGCACTGCCGCGGTGATCAGGCCGCCCAGGCCGACGACGGACACGGCAAGCGTCGGCAGCAGCACCGTCCGCTGGCCGCGCCGGTCCACCCAGCGCGCGATCTGCGGGGCGAGGAACGCCTGCGCCAGCCCCAGCACCGCCGCGACCCGGCCCGCCATGGCGTAGCTGTCGTACAGGCCCTGCACCATGAGCACGGCGCCGATCCCGACCATCGACATCGGGAGACGGGCCAGTGCACCGGCCGCGGAGAACTTGAGCGCACCGGGTGTGCGGAGCACCGTCGCGTACGGGTTGGAGCGGGGTGAAGTGGCGGTCTTGGGCACGGATCGAGTGTCGCACCGACCACTGACACTGGCCCTGCTGTTTCTGATGACCTGGGTCACCCCGGCTCGGCGAAGGACAGGTGGGGGAGGGGGTGGCAGACGGCGGCCCCGAGGGCTCACGATTGTCCCCATGACCGGAGAGAACCAGGTGACGGTGACCGACGACCCCGAGAAGTCCCGCTTCGAGGTGCGTGTCGACGGCGCGCTGGCGGGCTTCGCCGCCTACGAGAAGGAATCGGGCGTCGTGACCTTCGTGCACACGAGGGTGTTCGACGAGTACGAGGGTCGCGGACTGGCGGCGCACCTCGCGAAGTCGGCCCTCGGCATGGTGCGCGAGGCGGGCGACAAGATCGTGCCGATGTGCCCCTACATCCGCTCCTACGTGCGCAAGCACGCGCCAGAGTACGACGACCTGCTGCGCGTGCCCGCGGTGGACTGAGCGCTTCGCGAGGGCTGCTGGGCTCCCGGAAGGGCCGTGCGCCGTGCGTGAAAGTAAGTTTCACAATCTCGACCACACTGCAAACTTCACATCGGACGCGACATGTGCGAGAGTTTCCCCACGGCGTCGCCCGGTGGCATTGTTCGTCACCTCAGTGTGCCGATCGACGCCGGCCAACCTAGCAAAACCACATCATCGAGCACCACGGCACCAACCCCCAGCAGCCAGCACCGGAGGTCAAGCACGTGAGGCAACCCGCCCGCCATGAGGCGACACCCATGCCCGCCTACGCGCGGACGAAGTCGCTTCCGCCGGCCAAGTTGTCGGGGTTGATGTCGGGTATCGGTCGCCGTGAGTTCCTCACGATGGCGACGGCGGGTACGGCAGCCGCGGCGATCAGCGTCACGATCGCGGCCCTCGACCCCGCCACGGCGCTCGGGGCTCCGGCAATGACGGGAAACGCCACGCCGGAGCCGTCGTCGGACCTGACCCTCAAGCGCGAGCTGCGCGCCATGTGGATCGCCTCCGTGGTCAACATCGACTGGCCCTCGGCGAGCGGCCTCGACGCCGACGCCCAGAAGTCCGAGTTCCTGCGCTGGCTCGACGTGGCGGAGGAGAACCGGCTGAACGCCGTGTTCGTCCAGGTCCGGCCAACGGCCGACGCGTTCTACGAGAGCCCGTACGAGCCGTGGTCGCAGTACCTGACGGGCACGCAGGGGCAGGACCCGGGTTACGACCCGCTCGCGTTCATGGTCGCCGAGGCGCACAAGCGCAACATCGAGCTGCACGCCTGGTTCAACCCGTACCGCGTCTCGATGCAGACCGACCCGGCGCAGCTCGTCGCCGACCACCCCGCGCGGCAGCACCCGGACTGGGTCTGGGCGTACGGCGGCAAGCTCTACTTCGACCCGGGCATCCCCGAGGCGCAGGAGCACATCCAGCGGGCGATCCTGCACGCGGTCGAGAACTACGACATCGACGGCGTGCACTTCGACGACTACTTCTACCCGTACCCGGTCGCCGGCCAGGTGCTGCCCGACGCCGGGACGTACGAGCAGTACGGCGCGGGCTTCGACACGATCGAGGACTGGCGCCGGGGGAACGTGGACCGCTTCGTCGAGACGATGAGCGGCCGCATCAAGGAGGCCAAGCCCTGGGTGAAGTTCGGGATCAGCCCGTTCGGCATCTGGCGCAACTCCACCACCGACCCGCTGGGCTCGGAGACCGCCGGCTCGGAGTCGTACGACGACCAGTTCGCCGACACCCGCAAGTGGGTGCTGGAGGGCTGGCTCGACTACATCAACCCGCAGATCTACTGGCAGATCGGGCTCGCTGTCGCCGACTACGCGGCCCTCGTACCGTGGTGGGCCGAGGTCGCCGCGCAGTCCGGCACGCAGCTCTACGTCGGCGAGGCCCTGTACAAGGTGACGAGCGGGGTCTTCACCGACCCGGAAGAGCTCACCAACCACCTCGACCTCTGCCGCGAGGTCAGCCACGACGTCGGCCCGATCCACGGCAACGTCTACTACTCGGCGAAGCACGTGCCCGCCGATCCGCAGGGCGCCATGTCGAAGGTCGTCGCGGACCACTACCAGTACCCCGCCCTGATCCCGCCGATGCCGCACCTGCCGGCGGCGCCAGTGGTCACCCCGGTCCTCGCGAAGGCGCGCAGGGTGCCTGACGGCGTCAGGATCCACCTGGCCGACATCGGCACCAGGGACGCCAGGGCGACGTCGTTCGCGGTGTACCGCGTGGCGGGTGCCGCCGACGCCGTGGACACGAACGACCCGGCGAACCTCGTGGGGACGTTCCGCTCGGCGGGCGGGCGGGTCCAGTCGTGGCTCGACACCTCGGCCGCGCCCGGCACGGACTACACCTACGCCGTCACCGCGCTGGACCGGGTCTGGAACGAGACCGACCCGAGCCAGCCGCGCGCCACCGAGTAGCCGTCACCCAGGCGTCACCGTTCGACGGGCAGCCCAGCGCCCGCCCAGGCGACGATGCCGCCGTCGACGTTCGTCGCCTCGAAGCCGACGGCGTCGTTGAGCCACTGCGTGGCCCGCGCCGAGCGGGCGCCGGAGTGGCACATGACCAGGATCTTCGAGTCGGCGTCGAGCTCGCCGTACCGCGCGGGCAGGTCGCCCAGCGGGATGTGCACCGCGCCAGGGGCGTGGCCGGAGTCCCACTCGTCCTGCTCGCGCACGTCCAGCAGGGTGGACCCGGCGGGGACGGGGGCGGTCGAGTCGAGCTCGCTGGGGTGGACCGAGGGGACCTCGGGCAGCATCGGCGGGAACATGCCGCCCAGCCTACGACGGTGACGCGGCGGCCCTGACGGCGACGGACCTGCCCGGCACCTGGCAGTATCGGCTGCATGGATGCGCGTGCCGGAACTCCTGCCCAGCCCAGCGACCTCATCGACGTCGACCGGGTGGTCGGCGCCTACTACGACCTCTCCCCGGACCCGGACGACCCTGCCCAGCAGGTCGCGTTCGGCACGTCCGGCCACCGTGGGTCGAGCCTGGACCATGCCTTCAACGAGGCCCACATCGTCGCGATCACCGCAGCGATAGTGGAATATCGCCGTGGTCAGGGCACGGACGGCCCGCTGTTCATCGGCCGGGACACGCACGCACTGTCCCTCCCGGCCTGGCAGACGGCGCTGGAGGTGCTCGCCGCGGCCGACGTCGACGTCATGGTCGACGCGCGCGACTCGTGGACACCGACACCCGCCGTCAGCCAGTCGATCCTGCTGCACAACCAGACGCGGTTCGCCGAGGGGACACCCGGCCTGGGCGCGCCCGGGTCCGGCCTCGCCGACGGGATAGTGGTGACGCCGTCGCACAACCCGCCGCGCGACGGCGGCTTCAAGTACAACCCGCCGCACGGCGGCCCCGCCGACTCCGACGCGACCGGATGGATCGCGGACCGGGCCAACCAGATCCTGCGCACCGGCGTCGGACAGGTGAAGCGGGCGCAGCTCGGCGAGGCGCTCGCGGCCGAGACCACGCACCGCCACGACTTCCTGTCGACCTACGTGGACGACCTCGCGAACGTGCTCGACCTGGATGTCATCCGCACGTCCGGGGTGCGCATCGGCGCCGACCCGCTGGGCGGGGCGTCGGTCGAGTACTGGGGCGCGATCGCCGAGCGGTACGACCTCGACCTCACCGTCGTGAACCCGCGGGTCGACCCGCGCTGGGCGTTCATGACGCTGGACTGGGACGGCAAGATCCGCATGGACTGCAGCTCGCCGTACGCGATGGCGTCGCTGGTGCAGCGGATGACGGGCGCCCCGGCCGGCGAGCCGGTGCCCTTCGACATCGCGACCGGCAACGACGCCGACTCCGACCGGCACGGCATCGTCACGGCCGACGGCCTGATGAACCCCAACCACTTCCTCGCGGTGGCGATCGAGTACCTCTACGGCGGGAACCGGCCGAGCTGGCCCACCGGCGCCGCGATCGGCAAGACGCTCGTGTCGTCCGCGCTCATCGACCGGGTGGCCGGCGGCCTGAACCGCCGGCTCGTGGAGGTGCCGGTCGGCTTCAAGTGGTTCGTCCCGGGCCTGCTCTCGGGCGAGGTCGGGTTCGGCGGCGAGGAGTCGGCGGGTGCGTCGTTCCTGCGGAAGGACGGCCGCGTCTGGTCCACCGACAAGGACGGGCTCCTGCTCGCGCTGCTCGCCTCGGAGATCCTCGCGGCAACGGGCAAGTCGCCGTCGGAGCACCACGCGGCCCAGGTCGAGCGCTACGGCGAGAGCTGGTACGCCCGGGTCGACGCCCCCGCCACGCGTGAGCAGAAGGCCCGGCTCGGCGCGCTGTCGCCGTCGGACGTCACGTCCACCACGCTCGCCGGGCAGGGCATCAGGGCGAAGCTCACCGAGGCGCCCGGGAACGGCGCGAAGATCGGCGGGCTCAAGGTCACGACGGCGGACGCGTGGTTCGCCGCGCGGCCGAGCGGCACCGAGGACGTCTACAAGATCTATGCGGAGTCGTTCGTCTCGGCGGAGCACCTCACGCAGGTGCAGGACGCCGCGAAGAAGCTCGTCGGCGAGGCGCTCGGCTGATCGGTCGTGGGCGCGATCCTGGCGACCGCGCGTCCGTCCTGGGCGCCACGATCGCGCCCACGACCAGGGGGTTAAACGATTCGCTCGGTTCCCCGGCACCGGCGTGTTTTCTAGCGTCACGCGAGTACACCTCGGCCGGTCCGGGCGAGGTGAACCCGACTGAACGGAGAGCGCCATGCCTCGCGTACGACGTCGTACCCGAACGGCGGCCCTGGCCGCAGCCCTCGCACTCATGACCACCGGCGCCGTCGCGGTGTCGCAGAGCGCCACGGCAGGAGTGACCAGCCTGGAGGCGGCGCCCGCGGCGTCGGCCCTGTACATCGACCCCACCACTCAGGCGTACGCCGCCTGGGAGGCCGCGAGCGGCGCTGACAAGGACCTGCTGGCGAAGATCGCCCTGACGCCGCAGGCGTACTGGGTGGGCGACTGGGCGGATGCCGAGCAGACCCGGCAGCAGGTCGCCGACTACACGGGCCGCGCGGCCGCCGCGGGACAGGCCGGCGTCCTGACGGTGTACGCGATCCCGGGCCGCGACTGCGGCAACCATTCCGGCGGCGGCGTTCCCGAGAGCGAGTACGCGCGGTGGGTGGACACGGTGGCGTCGGGCATCGTGGGCAGCCCGACGGTGATCCTCGAACCGGACGCGCTGGCCCAGCTCGGCGACTGCGACGGCCAGGGCGACCGCGTCGGATACCTGCGGTACGCGGCGGCTTCGCTGACCGACGCCGGCGCGCGCGTCTACGTCGACGCCGGGCACTCGGGGTGGCTCAGCGCGAGCGAGGCCGCGCGGCGGCTGCAGCTGATCGGCTTCTCGGACGCCGTCGGGTTCGCGCTCAACACGTCGAACTACCAGACGACGGCGGACACGCAGGCCTACGCGGAGCAGGTGTCGGCACAGGTGGGCGGACGTCCGTACGTGATCGACACGTCCCGCAACGGCAACGGGTCCAACGGCGAGTGGTGCAACCCGCGCGGTCGTGCGCTGGGCGAGCGGCCGCGGTTCGTGGACGACGCGACGTCGCTCGACGCGCTGCTGTGGGTCAAGCTGCCCGGCGAGTCTGACGGCGCGTGCAACGGCGGCCCCGCGGCGGGCGCGTGGTGGCAGGAGATCGCGCTGGAGCTGGCGGCCAACGCGAGCTGGTGACTCGAGGTCGGTGACCTGACCGGGTGGGCCGAGCCGGAGCGGGGCCGCGCCGCGTCAGTCGACCGGGATCATCAGGAGCTTGATCAGCCGGCTCAGGACGGCGGTGTCCGGCGAGGCATCGCCGTCCTCCGGCGTGGGTTTCGCGACCACGGCGGCCCGGGCCGACGACTCGTAGACAGAGAGCAACAGGTCGACCGCGGTGCGCTCGTCAACGGCGAACTGCAGGCCGCAGCTGGCGAGGATCCGGCGGATCGCGGCGCCGAGCTCGGCGCGGAGCGTCTCCTCCTGGGCGAGGAACGGCCGGCCGACGGCGGGGTCACGCATCGCGAGGAGCTCCAGCTCGGCGCGCATCAGCGCCCACTGCCGGGCGTCCCCAGGATCCGTGATCACCACGGAGAGGACGCTGCGGATCGCCTCATAGTCCACGGCGCCGTCCTGGACGAGGTCCGGCTCCAGCTCCTCGCCGATGGACTCCAGCGAGGCGAGCTGCCGGCGCATCGCGCGTTCAGCGAGCGCGAGAAACAGCTCCTCCTTGCTGCTGAAGTTCGAGTAGAAGGCACCGCGGGTGAACCCGGCGGCCTCGCAGACGGCCTCGATGGACGCGCCATGGATGCCGTGGTGCGCGAAGACGGTGAACGCGGCGTCGAGCAGGCGCTCGCGGGTCTTTTCGCGGCGCGGGGTCAGGGCCGTGGTGAGCGCACGCTCGACGGACGACCTGGAGCCGACGTCGGTGGCGGGCTCAGTGGTCACGGAAACTCCTTGGGCGGTCAAGAGGCCAAGTCTATCAATGCAGGCCTGTATTGGATGCACCAGCGTATCGGATACAGTGGTGCATCGAACGTCCCGTCGTCGTACCCCGCCTCGTCCAGGAGTGTGCGTGTCCTCCGTTCTCTACTCGCTCGGCCGCTGGGCCGTCCGTGCCCGCCGGCTCGTCGTGGCCGGCTGGATCGTGGCGCTCGTCCTCGTTGGCGGTGCGGCCGGCCTGCTGCAGCAAGGTCTCGACAACCAGGTGTCCATCCCCGGCACCGAGTCCCAGGAGGCGCTTGATCGCCTGGCGGCGACATTCCCGCAGGTCAGTGGCGCTTCGGCGCAGGTGATAGTGGTCGCGCCCGAGGGCGGGTCCATCAAGGACGAGCCGATGCGCTCGGCCATCACCGACGGCGTCGAGGCGCTCGGCGACGTCTCGCAGGTCGAGGTGGTCACCTCGCCGTACGACGAGCAGATGCCGGCCTCGGTGTCCGACGACGAGCGCGCCACGCTCCTCACGATCCAGCTCGACGGTGACCAGGGGTCCATCACCGACGAGACCAAGGACGCGCTGGGCGTCGAGACCGACGCGCTCGCGCAGGCACTGCCCGCCGGTGCCGAGGCGCACCTGGGCGGCCAGCTCTTCTCCTCGAAGTTCCCCGAGATGACGCTCACCGAGGGCGTCGGCCTGCTGGTCGCGCTCGTGGTGCTGGTCCTGACCCTCGGTTCCCTCGTGGCCGCGGGCCTGCCGCTGCTCAACGCGCTGCTCGGCGTCGGTGCGTCGATGGGGCTGCTCTTCGCCGCCACCGCGCTCGGCCCGGTCAACTCGACGACGCCGATGCTGGCGGTGATGCTCGGCCTGGCGGTCGGTATCGACTACGCCCTGTTCATCGTGTCCCGGCACCGAGAACAGCTCGGCAAGGGCCTCGCCGTGAACGAGTCGATCGCGCGGGCGACCGCAACTGCCGGCTCCGCCGTCGTCTTTGCGGGTCTCACCGTGATGATCGCGCTGGTCGGGCTCGGCGTGGCCGGGATCCCGTTCCTCACGATCATGGGCGTCGCCGCGGCCGTGACGGTGGGTGTCACCGTGCTGGTGTCGCTCACCCTGCTGCCCGCGCTGCTCGGGTTCGCGGGGGAGCGGCTGCGGCCCAAGCCGTCGCGCAAGGCCCGGCGCGCGGCGGCCGAGGTTGCCGCTGCGGCCGCCGGCGAGGACCCCGAGGTGACCCGCTCGCGGGCCGCCGCCGTGGCCTCGCCCGAGCAGAAGCCGAACCGGTTCTTCGCCAGGTGGGTGCGGGTGGTGACCAAGGTCCCGGCACTGACCGTCGTGCTGGTCATCGCCGCCATGGGTGCGCTGAGCTACCCAGCGCTCGACCTGCGCCTCGCGCTCCCCGACGCCGGAGTGATGGCGAAGGAGGACCCCGCGCGTGTCACGTACGACCTCGTCTCGGAGCACTTCGGGGACGGCTTCAACGGGCCGCTGATCGTTACCGGGTCCATCGTGACCAGCACCGACCCGGTGGCGCTCATGGACCAGATCGGTGCCGAGATCGCGGACCTGCCGGGCGTGGCCGACGTACCGCTCGCGACGCCGAACCCGACAGCGGACACCGGCATCATCCAGGTGGTCCCCGAGGGCGGCCCGACGTCCGCCCAGACCGAGGACCTGGTGCGCGAGATCCGCGCGCAGCACGACCACTTCCTCGACGAGTACGGCGTGGACCTCTCCGTCACCGGCTTCACCGCCGTCGGCATCGACGTGTCGGACAAGCTCGGTGCCGCGCTGCTGCCGTTCGCCCTGGTTGTCGTTGGCCTGTCGCTGATCCTGCTGACCATGGTGTTCCGCTCGATCGCGGTGCCGATCAAGGCAACGGTGGGCTACCTGTTCTCCGTCGGCGCGGCGTTCGGCGTGGTCTCACTGGTGTTCGAGCACGGCGTCTTCGCCGAGGCGCTCAATGTGACCCGCACGGGGCCGGTCATCAGCTTCATGCCGATCGTGCTGATGGGAATCCTGTTCGGCCTCGCGATGGACTACGAGGTGTTCCTGGTGTCCCGTATGCGCGAGGACTACGTGCACGGCGGCAGCGCCAAGCATGCAATCACCACCGGGTTCCAGGGGTCCGCCAAGGTGGTCACCGCCGCGGCCATCATCATGATCGCGGTCTTCGTGGCGTTCGTGCCGCACGGCGACATGAACCTCAAGCCGATCGCGCTCGGCCTCGCCGTGGGTGTGGCCGTGGACGCGTTCGTGGTGCGCATGATCTTTGTCCCGGCGGTGCTAGCGCTGCTGGGCGAGAAGGCCTGGTACATGCCGAAGTGGCTCGATGCGCTGCTGCCCTCGTTCGACGTCGAGGGCGAGGGTCTGACCCGCGAGCTGTCGCTCGCGGACTGGCCCGAGCCGGGGGCGACCGACGCGGTGGCAGCCGGAGACCTGGAGGTGAGCGGCCGGTCCGGCCTGATCGTCGGCCCGGTGAGCGTCCGGGTGCCCGACGGCGGCACGCTGCTCGTCCGCGGCGACGCCACGGCACCGGTCAGCGCGTTCCTGCTGGCCGTCGCCGGGCGGCTCAAGGTGACGGGCGGCGTGGCGAAGACCGCCGGGCTGGTGCTGCCCGAGCGCGCGTCGTCCGTGCGGCACAAGGTGGCGGTGGTCGACTCGGCGGCCGAGGGCGGGCATCCCGCCGAGGCGGTCCGCCGGGCCTTGAGCGACAGGCCGAGCGTGCTCGTGGTGGACGCCACCGAGACGGTGGGCGACCTGGCGGCGCGGGCCGAGCTCGCGCAGGCCGTCGCCGGCGCACAGACGGCCGGCATCGCGGTGCTGCTCGGCTCGACGGGCTCGGCCGCGACCGACCTGGCGCCGTCCGGCACACCGGTGCTGGACGTGACGCCGGGCGCCGGCGAGAGATCCACGGGTGGCGCCCACCTTGACCAGAACACTGAAGTGATCGAGCAGGAGGTGCGGGCATGACTTCCGCAACGAGGTGGCTCCGGCCCGAACCTTTCCGTAACCCGTGGCGCGCCGTTGCGGTGGCGCTCCTGCCCCTGATGATCCTGGGGCTGCTCATCTCGGCCTTGTGGAACCCGCAGGACCGGCTCGACACCGTCAAGGCCGCGATCGTGAACCTCGACGAGCCGGTGGAGATCGACGGCCAGACCGTGCCGCTCGGCCGCCAGCTCGCGGCGGGCCTCGTGAGCGGCGGCGAGACGGCCGACGCCGAGGCCGGTGAGGCGGCAGCCGTCCCGGCGTCCGACGCGAGCTACGACTGGGAGATCTCCGACGCGTCGAGCGCGGCCGACGGCCTGGCCGACGGCACCTACGCGGCAGTCATCACCATCCCGGAGGGCTTCTCGGCGGCGGCGACGTCGTTCAGCGGCGACGACCCGGAGAAGGCGGAGCAGGCGACGATCGACGTGGCCACGGCCCCCGACGGTCGTGTGCTCGACGACGCCCTCGCGCAGATCGTCGCCCAGACCGCCACCGGCGTGCTCGGCAGCACCCTCACCGAGACCTACGTGGACAACGTGCTCGTGGGCTTCTCCACGCTGTCGGAGGAGCTGGGCAAGGCCGCCGACGGCGCAGACCAGCTCGCCGACGGCGCCACCGAGGCGGGCAAGGGCGCGCAGGAGCTGGCCGACGGCGCGTACCAGACCTCTGATGGCGTTGCCGGGATCGGCGACGGCGTGACCGGCCTGGCCGGCGGCGTTGGGCAGTGGGCGTCGGGCGCGGACGAGTGGGCAGCGGGCGCCGACCAGGTGTCGACCGGCGTCGCGGGGCTGGCCTCGGGTGCCTCGGGACTCGCGGACGGCGCCGATCAGGTCGCCGAAGGCGTCGGGCAGAGCGCTGACGGTGCTGCGGGACTGGCCGACGGCGCCGGGCAGCTCGCCGATGGGGTCTCCGAGCTCTCCAGCGGAGCTGCCGGTCTTGCCACTGGGTCCAGCAAGCTTGCGGCGGGCGCGACGACTGCCGCTGACGGTGCACAGCGGCTTGCCGGTAGCGCGGCCGACGCATCGAAGGGGGCCGTTGCCCTGTTCACCGAGGCGGCAAAGGTCTGCGCGAACCCGGCGCTGGCGATCCAGGTCCCGGACCTGTGTGCCGCGATGGCCGAGCACAGCGACCTCCCGGTTGATGCCGGCACCGTCGAGTACGGCCTCAATGCGATGTCTGACAAGAACAGCGACAAGAGCCTCTACGGCCTCGCTGCGGGAGCTTCCGAGCTCTCGGCGGGTGCGGACAAGCTTGCCGGTGGCGCCGATGGACTCTCGAGTGGTGCGAAAAAGCTCTCGACGGGCAGCCGGCAGCTGTCCTCCGGGCTCGGCCAGCTCGAGGACGGTGCGACACAGGTTGCGTCCGGCGCTTCCGGCCTGGCTGACGGGTCGGCGCAGCTTGCGGGCGGCGCCTCCGGTCTCGCGTCCGGCGCTCGTGAGCTCTCCGGCGGTGCCGGTGGCATCGCCTCAGGTGCGACAGAGCTCGCTGCCGGCGCGGGCCGGCTGGAGACCGGTGCGAGCCAGCTCGCCACCGGCGTGGACGGCCTGGCCGACGGCGTCGGCGAGCTGGCCGGCGGTGCGACCGACCTCTCCGACGGACTGGGCCAGGCCACCAAGGAGATCCCGACGTACACGGAGCAGGAGCGGCAGTCCCTGGCCTCCGTCGTGGCCGACCCGGTCGCGACGGACGGCGACGTCACCGACCTCAACACCGGCACGACGGGCCCGATGTTCGCGGTGCTGGCGCTCTGGCTCGGCGCGCTCGCGGTGATGATCGTGTTCTCGCCGGTGCCGCTGCACGCTCGCGGGTCGACGCGCGGGGCGCTCAGGCTCGTGCTCGGGACGTTCGCCGTCCCGGCCGCGATCGGCCTGGTCACCGGTCTCGCCACGGGTGCGGTCCTGGCCGGTGTCGAGGGCCTCGACGCCGGAGGCTGGGCGGCGACCATGGCCTTCGGCGCGCTGGTCTCGGTCGCCTTCGTCGCGGTCAACCAGGCGCTGGCCGCCGCGCTCGGGCACGTCGGCCGGGGAATCAGCCTGCTGGTGGCGGTGCTCGTCATCGCGACGGGCGTGGTGTCGACGGTGCCGACTGTGCTGGAAGGCCTGGCCGGGTTCCTCCCGGTGGGTCCGAGCCTCGTCGGCCTCGTGCGGCTCATCGAGCCCGGCACGGGCGGCGTCGGGATGGCGATCGCCGCGCTCGCACTGTGGAGCATCGCGGGCCTGGCCATCACGACGATCACGGTGGCACGCCAACGCACCGTCCGGGTAGCGGAGCTCCTCCGCACCGCCTGACCCAGGCCGCAGCCCGGACGAAGCCGTTGGGATCGGCGGGCGGCGGACCGATCTCACATGGCCTGGTCAGGCCGGACCCGGCGCAGGCGTCCCGCCGTGTCCGGCCACGGGACGTCCACCCGCTTCGTGGGGGCCAGAGCCTTGGACAGGAACGCGTCGCGCAGCACGATGCCTGCCGGGGAGAGCTCGATGACCGTGAGCTCGGCGCCCTCGCCGTCGAGCAGCCAGTGCTCCGCGAGCTCGCGCAGGCCGCGATCGAGCACGAGCTCCTCGGCCGCGTGATAGTCGTGCACATCGCCGACGGCGTGGCCGAGGCGGTTGCGCGGGATCACGTCGGCGTAGTCGTCGGTCACGGGTTCGAGGTAGCCAACGGTCTCGCCGTCCTCCCGCGTGACGGCGAGCCAGGTGTCGACCGGGGCGATCTCTGGCATCGTCATGGCCCGACCATAAGGTCGCCGGCCGCCTCGGGGCCCGCTCTTTCTCAGCCCAGGTCGGACTTCCGGATCAGGCCGTGCACGCCGACCGTCCGGTCGACGACCTGCGAGATGGCGAAGTCGGCCGCCGCCGACAGGTAGGCGTAGGCGACCGCCCGGTCCAGGCCGTGGTCGTGCTGGAGAAAGTCGAGCGCGTTGACAACGGCCCGGCGCATCGCGACATCAAGATCGCTGAGCTGCCCGTCCACCGATCCGTCCGGGTCGGACAGCCCGATCGGGATCCATGCGTCCCTGGTCTCGGCGAATGGGTACGAGTACGCGACCGACGGCGCGTCCCCGGAGCCGGGCTTGCAGACGGTGAGCCGGAAGGTCCCGCGCAGCGAGCCCTCCATCGCGGTGAGCGCGACCTCGCCGTCGCCCATCGCCATGTGCGGGTCCCCGACGTAGAAGAGCGCGCCCTCGGCGCTGACCGGAAGGTAGAAGGTGGAACCTGCGCCCAGGTGGCTGATGTCGATGTTGCCGCCGCCCAGCGTCGGCGGGATCGAGTTGGCCTCGGGCGCGGTCAGGTTGGTCGTCTCGGCGAAGGCGACGCCCATCATCCCGAAGAACGTCCGCAGCGGGAACCGCACCCGGCCCCGGCCGGAACCCAGCGTCGCGTGGTCGCCCCGTACCTCGGCGAACACGGACACATTCCCGTACTCGGTCGGGACGCCGGACTCGCGGCCGTCGGTCTCGACGGGTGGCATCACCTCGCCGAGCGTGATCCCCGCGGGGGCGCCGGTGGCCGTGACGGCCAGCGAGCCCTTGCCGTGCCGCGACGAGACGACGCCGTACGGCACACGCGGCGTGGCTTCGAGCGTCTCGATCTTCAGCACGTCGCCGGGTTCGGCGCCCTCCACGAACACGGGACCGGTCACGACGTGCGGACCGTCGACGTCGAAGTTCCGCGCCGTCCGGGAGTACCCGGCGGCGATCGCGGCGGCGTCGTCGAGCACCTCTCGGCGTCGGACGCCGTGCTCGGCGAACCAGGCGACCGGGTCGCGGCCCTGGTCCTCGAGGATGCCCTCGTGGGACACGGAGTCGATGGTGACGGTCTGCCCCGAGCGCACCCGCGCTACGGCGTCGGCGTGCACGGACGGGACGTACCCCCACAGGACGTCGTCGACGTCCGAGCCCAGGTAGACGTCGCCCGGGATCCGTCCGCGGCCGGGCTGCAGGACGCCGGAGAACCTCCCGGAGCCGCGCGTGGCTCCGGCTCCCCGGGCCGCGGCCGACGCCGCGCCCGCGGCAGGAACCGCGGACCCGGCCGCCAGCGCCGACCCCGCCCCCACGCCGAGCGCCGCCTGCAGGAACCGGCGTCGGCCCAGTGCTGAGACCAGGGCCGCTGTCGTCGCGCGTCCGGTTCGGTGTCCGGGAAGAGTCACGGGTCCACGCTCCTTCGATGACGTTCGAGATCGCGCGCGGTCGGGCACCGCACGGCCCCGACGCTAGGAACTGGATATTTCACCCGTGTGTGCCCGCCGTTACGGTGTCCGGATCGTTGGGCACAGCGCGGGCGCTGCGGCCCGACGGCGGACGGGTCTCGACGAGCTCGACCGCCGTCCTTCAGTCGAAGTAGCGCACCACGTCGACCGCGCCGCCCTCCGCGGCGAACTCCTCATGGACGGCGGCGCGCAGCCCGGCGTCGTACAGGTAGTCCAGGGCCGTCGCCGCGAGCCCGGCCGCGCCGTCGACGGCGGCGGACACCGCCGCGGGCGTCGCCGCGGCTGCCGCGAACTCCGCGGTGTGCAGCGCGACGTCCGGGTCCGACACCTGCACCAACGGATGGATGCCGGGGATGCGGAACGAGATGTTGCCGAAGTCGGTGGACGCCGCGAGCGTCTCCGAGAGCACTCCGGCGGGCAGCGGGTCGCGGCCACGTCGGCGCTGGGCCAGGACCCACCGGTCGGTGAGCGTCCGGTTGGTGCGTACCGGGAGGCTCGGGTGGGCGCCGTCGTCCCAGGCGATCTCGACGTCGGTGCCGGTCATGAGGGCCGCGCCCTGCGCGATGTCGTCGAGGCGGCGCGAGAGGTCGCGCAGCGTGTCCGCGTACTTGGACCGCGCGTACAGGTGCACGACGGCGCGCTCCGTGATGATGCTCGGCCGCGTGCCGCCCTCGGCGATCGTCGCGTGCACGCGGTCGACCGGCGGCATCTGCTGCCGCAGCAGGCCGATGCCCTGGTAGGCCAGGCTGGCTGCGTCCAGGGCGTTGCGGCCCATGTACGGCTGGGCGGAGGCGTGCGCCGGTCGCCCGGTGAACGTCCAGGTCAGGAGACGGCGGCCGAGCCAGACCTGGTCGGCGACGTCGAGCCCGTACGGGTGCACCATGATCGCCGCGTCGATGCCCTCGAGCGCCCCGTTGCGGGCGAGGACCTCCTTGCCGGTGTGCCCTTCCTCGGCGGGTGTGCCGAGCAGGACGACGCGGCCCGCGGGGGCGGCGCCGGAGGTCATGACCTGGTGCAGGGCGAGGAACGCGCCGACGCCGGCCGCCGCGATGACGTTGTGGCCGCAGGCGTGGCCGATGCCGGGCAGCGCGTCGTACTCCGCGCAGATCGCGATGGTGGGCCCGGCGGGGTCGCCGACCTCTGCCTGGAACGCGGTCGGCACCCCGTGGACGCCCAGCTCCGCCTCGACGCCGTGCCGCGCGAGCACCTCGACCAGCGTCGCGGCGCTGCGGTGCTCCTCGAACGCAGGCTCGGGGTGCTCGTGCAGCCGCCGGACGATCTCCGCGAGCTCGGGTTCGAGCCGTTCCGCCGCTCGCTCGACGGCGGAGTGCAGCGCGGCGGGCGCCCCGCCGGCGTCCGCCGAAGCGCTCCCGCCGTCAGCCGCGGATGCCGGCCCGGCCACGGCTTTCCGCCGGCCCTCGGTCTCGGCGACCAGATGGTCGAGGTACGCGGTGCTGGGCGGGGCGGAGCGATTCATGCGCTCCATCGTATGGAGTAGTGCGCCCGCGCCCTGGGGCCGGGTGGGTGGCAGATATCCGGGCGTCAGTCCAGGTAGTCCTTCACCAGCTGCTCGGCCAGCCCCGTGTAGGTCGCGGGGGTCAGGGCCGCGAGGCGAGCGGCGACGTCGTCGGGCAGACCGAGGCCCGCGACGAACTCGCGCATGCGCGCGCCGTCCACCCGCTGGCCGCGCGTAAGGTCCTTGAGGCGCTCGTACGGGTTCTCCATGCCGGGCACGCCCGCGACGGACGCCGCGCGCATCGCGGACTGGACGGGCTCGCCCAGCACCTCCCAGTTGGCGTCGAGGTCCTCGCGCAGCAGGGTCTCGTTCACGGCGAGCCGGTCCAGGCCGCGCGCCACGTTGTCGATCGCGAGCAGGCTGTGCCCGAACGCCGGGCCGATGTTCCGCTGCGTCGTCGAGTCGGTGAGGTCGCGCTGCAGGCGGCTGGTGACGAGCGTCGCCGAGAGCGTGTCCAGGAGCGAGCACGAGATCTCGAGGTTGGCCTCGGCGTTCTCGAACCGGATGGGGTTCACCTTGTGCGGCATCGTGGACGAGCCGGTGGCGCCCTCGACCGGGATCTGCGTGAAGAAGCCGAGCGAGATGTAGGTCCACACGTCCGTCGCGAGGTTGTGCAGGATCCGGTTGAAGCGGGCGATGTCGGCGTAGACCTCGGCCTGCCAGTCGTGCGACTCGATCTGCGTGGTCAGCGGGTTCCAGTCCAGCCCGAGACCCTCGACGAATGCCTTCGAGACCGCGGGCCAGTCGGCCCCGGGGACGGCGACCGTGTGCGCGCCGTAGGTGCCGGTGGCGCCGTTCAGCTTGCCCAGGAACTCGGCTCCCTCGACGCGCCGGAGCTGACGCCGCAGGCGGTGCGCCAGCACCGCGAGCTCCTTGCCCAGGGTCGACGGCGTCGCGGGCTGGCCGTGCGTGCGGCTGAGCAGCGGCGCCGCGGCGTGCTCGCGCGCCATGCCGGCGAGCTGGTCGACGACGGCGGTCGCGGCCGGGAGCCAGACGTCGCGGACCGCACCCCGCACCATCAGCGCGTACGACAGGTTGTTGATGTCCTCGCTGGTGCAGGCGAAGTGCACCAGCTCGCTCGCCGCGGGAAGGCTGGTAGTGCCCAGGGCCTCAGGGGCGGCGGCGATGCGGCGCTTGATGAAGTACTCGACTGCCTTGACGTCGTGCACGGTCTCGCGCTCGATCTCGGCCAGCTCGGCGATCTCGTCCGCGCCGAACGTCGCGGGGATCGCGCGGAGGTAGTCGATCTCCTGCGGCGACAGAGTGGGGGCGCCGGGGACCACTGGCGCCTCGATGCCGGGCGCGCCGTTGCACAGCGTGATGAGCCACTCCACCTCGACGTGGATGCGCTCACGGTTCAGCGCGGCCTCGCTCAGGTGGTCCACGAGTGGGGCGACGGCCTTGCGGTACCGGCCGTCCAGCGGGCCGAGCGCGATGGCCGGGCTCACCTCCGCGAGTGCGACGCGGGTGACGGAGCCGGCAGAGCTGGCAGCAGGGGCGGTGGTCTCAGGCACGTGCTCCATTCTCCCACGGGAGTCCCGTCGAAGATTCGTCGAGAAACGGCACAGACCCTTGCGACGCCATTCCGCGGGTGCGAGCCCGACCACAGCCGGCCTTCTCGACGACTTGTGCACAGGCGGGCATTCGTGGCCGACGGTGGTGCCCGGTCCATGTCTAGCGTCGTGGGAACGAGGGACAGGGGAGAGGAACGCGAGAGATGGACACAGCCGAACGAGCAGTGAGGAAGACCCCATGAACGGCACACGTGTGCCGCCAGGGGACCCGACGGCCGCGTTCGCGGCGGCGGTGGAGCTCCTGATCCGGGCAGTGAACCAGCTGCAGGCCGCCGTCGAGGTGGACTGGGAGGCACCCGCGGCTCGGCTGTACCGAGAGGAGGTGGCGGAGGCGGCGCTCGCCGTCGCGCAGGACCTGTTGCTGCTGAAGGAGGCGATGCGGCGGGCCGATCTCATCCGTGTTGCGGGCCTACCGCGATGACGCCGTTCGGGATCACGCCGCCGGACGGCCCGCGTGCCCCGGCGGACACCGTCACGGTGTTCGGGGGAGCAGGGGCCACCGCTGTCGAGTCGGACTCGGTGCGCCGTGCGGCCGCCCGGGTGGCGGGCGCCGCCGACGACCTGCGCGCTGCCGCGGCGCAGGTCCTGGCGGCGAGCGGGGACGTCGTCCTGCCCGGGATCGCCGGAGCCGCCGGAACGTCCTGGCTGCCGGACGGCGGCCTCGGCTGGGCCGGTGCCCTGCTCGCCCCGGCGGCCCGGGCGCTGGAGGAGGCCGCGCACGAGGCGGCGCGAAACCTCGCTGCCCACGCCGACCTGTGCGACCTGCTGGGCTGGCGCCTGCTGCGAGCCGCCGGCCTGTACGAGGAGGCGGAGTCGACCGCGGAGCGGGCGATCGGCGCGCTCGTCACCGCAGGGACGTTCGGCGTCGGGGCGGCGTTCGGCAGCCTGGGCTGGGCAGGCCTCGTGGGGGCCGGTGTCGCGGGCGGTGCGGAGGTGGCCGTGCGCCTGGCCGGTGGAGTGCTCACCGGCGGCGCGTCGGCGGCGGTCACCAGGCGGGTGGGGGCCTACGCGACGCGCGGCCTGGCCCCGTTCTCGGACGAGGCGTTCGCCGGCCTGGGGAGCGGCATCGGGCTGGCCCAGCCCGGGCTCGGCAACGGCCGCCCGGGCGTTGCCGGAGGAGCCGGTGTGCTCGCGCACGTCGCCCGCGAGACCCCGGTGCTCGGGAACGACGACAGCGGGCTCCGGGTCACGCGCCTCGGCCCCGAGGACTTCGCGTACGGCGCCGTCCCGGCATGGTCCGATACGGGAGCGTGGTCCGTGCAGGAGGCACTGGCAAGGATCGACGACCTGTACCCCGGCAAGGGTGGCGCACCCGAGGCCACCATCGCGGTCCAGCGGGTGACCGGAGCCGACGGCGCGGTGTCCTGGACCGTGCTGGTCCCCGGTACCCAGTCGGCGCTGCCCGCGGACCATCCCTTGGACGGCCGGACCGACCTCGAGCTGGTCGCGGGCCAGGCAGACGGCGGGACGGAGGCGATCGAGCGTGCGCTCGCGGACTCCGGCGGCGGGCCCGACGAGCCCGTCACCATCGTCGGGCACAGCCTGGGCGGGATCGCGGCCGCCGCCCTGGTGTCGCGGGCGGGCTTCGCGGAGCGCTACCGGGTGGGCGGGCTGGTCACTGCCGGGTCGCCGACGGGCCTGCTCGCCACGCCGCCCGGCGTCCCGGTGCTGCACCTGGAGACGCCGGAGGAGGTGGTCGCGCACACCGACGGCCGGTCCGCGGCGGAGAACCCGCGCACCCGCGACCGCGTCACGGTGGTCCGGTCGCTGCGGGACTCGACCTACGCGGGCGACCGCACGGCGTCGGAGAACGTGTCGCTGGCGCACTCGCTCACCACACACGTCCGCACGCTGGACCTCGCGATCGGGTCGGGCGACCCGCGGGTGACCGAGGTGGCCGACCGGATCGGGTCGCGGCTGGACGGGAAGGCCGCGAGCACCGTGTTCTACCGGGCCGAACGGGCCGGCCCGTGACCGGGTTCGGGCCCGGCCTCAGCCCGCGATCGGGTTCGGGCCGGGCCTCAGCCCGCGATCGGGCTCAGTCCGAGACCCTCTGGGGCAGCAGCGCCAGCAGGATGGTCTGCACGAGCGAGATCACGAGCGCCGCCAGCAGGTACCACCAGAAGCCGCCGTTCACCTCCAGACCCCAGTTGGGGGTGTCGGAGAACCAGGTCTGGTTCGTGATGAGCGTGGTGATCCACAGCATCAGCGCGTTGATCAACAGTCCCACCAGGCCGAGCGTCAGGATGTAGAGCGGGAGCGAGATGAGCTGGACGATCGGCTTCACGATCATGTGGACCAGGCCGTAGACGACAGCCACCACCAGCACGGCGAGAGTCGTGCCGAGCGCGGTGCCGTTGCTCACGACGTCCATGTGGGAGCCGAGGATCAGGGCCGACAGCCCGATCGCGAGTGCGGTGATGAGGATGCGAACCACAAGCTTCATCCAGTCATCGTGGCATGCTGACCCTCGTGGAAGACGCATTCGTACCGCTCCGCGCCGCCGTGTCGGCACTCCCCGCCTACGTTCCGGGGGCGCGGGTCGCCGCCGGCGCACAAGCCTGGAAGCTGTCGTCGAACGAGAACCCTTATCCGCCGCTGCCGTCCGTGCTGGACGCGATAGCGCGGGCTGCGACCGAGGTCAACCGGTATCCGGACATGTACGCGAGTGAGCTCGTCGAGACGCTCGCCGCGCACACCGGGGTGGCGCCGGAGAACGTGGTGGTCGGCAACGGTTCGGTGGCGGTGCTGGCGCACGTGCTGCAGGCGGTCGTCGAGCACGGGGACGAGGTCGTGTTCCCGTGGCGGTCCTTCGAGGCGTACCCGATAGCGGTGGCGGTGGCCGGCGGCAAGGCGGTAACGGTACCGGTCCAGGAGCACACGGGCCGGCTCGACCTGCCGGCGATGGCGGCCGCCGTCACGCCCGCCACCCGCGTGGTGCTGGTCTGCACGCCGAACAACCCGACAGGCCCCGCGGTACACGCCGACGAGCTCGAGACGTTCCTCGCGGCAGTGCCCAAGGACGTGCTCGTCGTGGTGGACGAGGCATACCTCGAGTTCGTCCGCGACCCCCGGGTGCCCGACGGCGTCGACCTGCTGCGGCGGCACGCGAACGTGGTGCTGCTGCGCACCCTGTCCAAGGCGTACGGGCTGGCCGGGCTGCGGGTCGGCTACGCGGTCGCCGAACCGCGCCTGGCCGCGGGCGTCCGCGCGGTGTCCACGCCGTTCGGCGTCTCGCACGTGGCGCAGGTCGCCGCTCTGGCGTCGCTGGCGCCCACGGCGCAGGACGAGCTCATGGCACGCGTGGAGGCACTGGTCGCGGAGCGCACCCGGGTCACCGGCGCCCTGCGCGACCAGGGCTGGGATCTCCCGGAGACGCAGGCGAACTTCGTCTGGTTCGGCCTGGGGGAGGCGACGACGGAGCGCGCCGCCGCCGCGAAGACGGCCGGCGTCCTGGTGCGCCCGTTCGCCGGTGACGGCATCCGCGTGAGCATCGGCGACCCCGAGGCGAACGACGCGTTCCTGGCGGTCGCCTCGGCCTGGCGCTGAGATTCGGTCACCCGATCACCTGGTCGAGCCACCGGCAGCTCAGCTGATCAGCGCGGCCTGATCCCGGCCGCATCCCGGCCGCGCGCTGGTCAGCGCTCCAGGCAGCGCGCGATGTGCGCCCGGGTCGCCGCGGCGGCCCGAGCGTTGTCGTCGTCCTTGCCCGGGTACTCCGCGTGCCCGGCCGGCAGGTCCTGCAGCTCCAGCGTGGCGCCGACCCCGTACCCGGATGCGCCCGCTCCGGACGAAGCAGCCCCGGCCACCCCTGCTCCGGACGAACCGGCCCGTGCCGAAACAGCCACCGCGTTCGCCACGGCGAACTGCCCGGGCGGCGGCACCGCCGTGTCCCAGAGCGCGCACTCGCAGCGCACGGGGATGCGGAGGTACCCGGCCGCCGTCGACGTGTCGAAGTAGCGCAGCACGTCCCTGGCCTCGGGGTGCTCCGCGACGTACCGGCGCACGGCCTCGCCGCTGCCCGTGCACTCCACGCCGAGCCGCACGTCGTACTGCCCGAAGCTGGGCACCACGAAGGTCGCGCCGACGAACCGTCGGTCCCACGGCACGGCCAGCGCCCCGATCCCGCCGAAGCTCTCGCCCACGTAGTAGAGCGGCAGGTCGCCGGCGACCTCGACGAGGGCGTCGGCCGCGTGCCACAGGTCGACGGCGCAGCGGCCCAGCGCGTACGTCTCCACCGAGCCGATGCCGTGCACCACGTGCTCGGCCGCCGTGTCCGGGGCGCCGACGCCGACGTTGAGCGCCCCGAGCCCGCGCGCGACGGGAAAGACGACGGCGGCGTCGTCGGGCACGCGGTCGAAGCCCGGCTCGTCCCGGCCGCCGTACCCGTGGCTGCGCACGACGCCGACCCGGGCCGCGCCGTCGGACGGGAGGGCGAGCCAGCCGCGCAGCCGCAGCCCGCCGGCGCCCGTGTGCTCCACCTCGTAGAGGTCGTGCGCGCCCTGCCGGTCGAGCGACGTCAGCCGCGGTTCGGGACGCACCGTCCGGGAGGCCGCGAACCAGCCGTGCCACAGGTCGGCGAAGCCGGGCGGCGGCGGGACGGGCTCGACGGCGAGCAGCGCGTCCCGGTCGTACCCATAGGTGCCGTCGATCGGCGCGTCGGGGAACCAGCTGTCGTACGGCTCAGGCAGGGGCACCGGACCAGTATCGGCGGCAGGCCCGACCGAGACCCGGACGCCGCGCGGCGGGTGCCGGGGCGGACTGGCCGAGACTCCGTCGCGGGCGTTGGTGGATTCCGACAAACGGTCCCCCGAGAGATTGGGTGACATCGCGGCAGACCTACCTACGGACCCGTAGCCTACGCTTGCGTAGGCTACGAGAGCGTAGGTTGCGGATCGGCCAAATTTCCGGCTGGACCCGTGCCAAGATGGAAAGGTCCCCGGAACGGGCCGGGCGTCTCCGCAACAGCGGGCGCTCGCGTCCGCAGTTGAAGGAGGAGAGCGTGACTACGACCAACGGCTCCAACGAGGCGATCCCGACGTTGCAGCTACTCGACCCCCTAGGGAACCGCGTCACGACACGCGGTACCAAGGGTTATCGCGACCGCGCCGCAGCTCTGACCGCGGAAGACCTCCGCGGCATGTATCGCGACATGGTCCTGACTCGCCGCTTCGACGAAGAGGCGACGTCGCTCCAGCGGCAGGGTGAGCTCGCCCTGTACGCGCCGGCTCGTGGCCAGGAGGCCGCGCAGGTCGGCAGCGCGTACGCGCTGCGGCCGCAGGACTTCGTCTTCCCGTCGTACCGGGAGCACGGCGTGCTGCAGGTCCGCGGGGTGGACCCTGTCGACCGGCTGCGGTTCTTCCGCGGTTCGGACCATGGCGGGTGGGACCCGAACGAGCACAACGCGAACGTCTACACCGTGGTCATCGGCGCGCACACGCTGCACGCCGCCGGCTACGCCATGGGCGTCCAGCGCGACGGCACCCCCCACGACAAGCACGACGGCACCGCCGTGATCACCTACTTCGGTGACGGCGCGACCTCGCAGGGCGACGTCAACGAGTCGATGGTGTTCGCCGCGGTGAACGACGCGCCCGTCGTGTTCTTCCTGCAGAACAACCAGTGGGCGATCTCCGAGCCCACCGCCAAGCAGTCGAAGACCCCGCTCTACCAGCGGGGCGCGGCGTTCGGCATGCCCAGCCTGCGGGTCGACGGCAACGACGTGCTGGCCGTGTACGCCGCGACGCAGGAGGCGCTCGAGCGCGCCCGCATGGGCGAGGGCCCGAGCTTCATCGAGGCGTTCACGTACCGCATGGGCGCCCACACGACGACCGACGACCCGACCCGCTACCGCACCACCGAGCAGGACGAGGAGTGGCGTCGTCGAGACCCGATCGATCGCCTCGCCGCCCTGCTCCGCGCCGAGGGCGAGCTCGACGAGGACTTCGAGGCCCAGGTCAAGGAGGCAGAGGCCGAGCTCGGCGCCCACCTGCGCTCCGGCGTCCGCGCGCTCGACGGCGGCGTGCCCGTCTCGACGTTCGACGACGTCTACGCCACCCCGCACGGCGTGGTCGCCGCGGAACGGGCCTGGTACGAGGCATACGAGGCCGGCGACCCGCCGACCCCGCAGTACGCGATCGCGGACACGGCCCAGGGAGGCGCACGATGACAACCATGGCGGAACGTACCCACACCACGTCCGGCGCCCCCGACCCGGCGTCGGGCACCACGACCCTCTCGCTGAGCAAGGCCGTGAACGAAGGCCTGCGCGCCGCCATGCGGCGCGACGACAAGGTCATGCTCATGGGCGAGGACATCGGCCCGCTCGGCGGCGTCTTCCGCGTGACCGACGGCCTGCAGGCGGAGTTCGGCGAGCAGCGGGTGGTGGACACGCCGCTGGCGGAGTCCGGCATCGTCGGCACCGCCATCGGCCTGGCCATGCGCGGCTACCGCCCGGTCTGCGAGATCCAGTTCGACGGGTTCGTGTTCCCGGCGTTCAACCAGATCACCACGCAGCTCGCGAAGATCCACAACCGCACGCGCGGCGCGGTGTCGATGCCCGTCGTGATCCGCATCCCGTACGGCGGCGGCATCGGCGCGGTCGAGCACCACAGCGAGAGCCCGGAGGCGCTGTTCGCGCACACCGCCGGCCTCCGCGTGGTCTCCCCGAGCAACCCGCAGGACGCCTACACGATGATCCAGGAGGCCATCGCCTCCCCGGACCCCGTGCTGTTCTTCGAGCCCAAGGGCCGCTACTGGGCGAAGGGCGCCGTCGACCTCGGCACGCCCGTCGCGTCGGCCACGCTCAACGCGGCCAAGGTGGTCCGGACCGGCACCGACGTCACGCTCGTCGCCTACGGTCCCTCCGTCGAGACCGCGCTCAAGACCGCCGACGCGCTCGCGGCCGAGGGCCGCTCGGCCGAGGTGCTCGACCTGCGTGCCATCTCGCCGATCGACACCGCGGCAGTGGTGGCGAGCGTCCGCAAGACCGGGCGCTGCGTGGTGATCCACGAGGCCCCCGTGTTCTTCGGTGCCGGCGCCGAGATCGCGGCCCGGGTCACCGAGGAGTGCTTCTACGCGCTCGAGGCGCCCGTGCTCCGCGTGGGCGGCTTCCACACCCCGTACCCGGTGGCGAAGCACGAGCACGAGTACCTGCCGAGCGTGGACCGTGTGCTCGACGCCGTCGACCGCGCCTTCGCGCACTGACCCAGGAGTGAACCGAGAGTGACCTTGAACAACCAGAGGTTCCCGCTCCCCGACGTCGGTGAGGGGCTCATCGAGGCCGAGATCGTGGAGTGGCGGGTCGCCGTCGGCGACACGGTCGAGGTGAACCAGACGATCGTCGAGATCGAGACGGCGAAGTCGCTCGTCGACCTGCCGTCGCCCTGGGCCGGGACCGTGTCCGCCCTCCTCGTCGAGTCGGGCACCACCGTCGACGTCGGCACCCCCATCATCGAGATCACGGTGTCCGACGGCGGCGGTACCCCCGCCGGGTCGACCTCGAACGGCACCGCATCGGGGGCTGCCCCGGGCGCTGGTCCCGGTGGCGCTCCTGCCGCCGAGGGCGCTCAGGACGAGGGCTCCGGGTCGGTGCTCGTCGGCTACGGCACGGCTGAGGCCAAGGCGAGCGGCCGGCGCCGGCGGCACCAGGCAACAGGGCCCGCCCCGGCGGCCCAGCCGGTCGCGACCCCGGCACCCGCGGCCACCGCCCCGGCACCCGCCCCCGTGGCAGCCGCTCCGGCGCCGGCCCCGGCCCCGGTGGCGGCCCCGCCGTCGGACGCCGGCACGACGACGGCCGCGCGGGCCCGCGTGCTCGCGAAGCCGCCCGTCCGCAAGCTGGCCAAGGACCTGGGGGTGGACCTGGCGGGTGTGCACGCGTCGGGTCCCGGCGGCATCGTGACGCGCGAGGACGTGGTCGCCCACGCCGAGCGCTCGTCGGTGCAGAAGCTGACGAGCTACCCGGACGACGAGCCGTGGCTCGCCTCCGGCGTCGTCTCACCGGACGGGCGGCAGACACGCGTCCCGGTGCGGTCGGTGCGCAAGCGCACCGCCGAGGCCATGGTGGCCAGCGCGTTCACCGCGCCGCACGTGACGGTCCTGCACACCGTCGACGTCACGAAGTCGATGAAGCTGGTCGCGAACCTCAAGGAGGACCGCGACTTCACCGACGTCAAGGTGACGCCGCTGCTCATCGCGGCCAAGGCGGTGCTGCTCGCGGTGAAGCGGCACCCGCAGATCAACGCCTCCTGGGACGACGCGGCGCAGGAGATCATCTACAAGCACTACGTGAACCTGGGGATCGCCGCGGCGACCCCGCGCGGCCTCGTGGTGCCGAACATCAAGGACGCGCACACGCTCGACCTGCTCGGCATCGCCAAAGCCCTCGCGGGGCTGACGGCGACCGCGCGGGCCGGGCGCACGTCGGTCACGGACATGTCCGACGGCACCATCACGATCACCAACCTGGGCGTCTTCGGCATCGACACCGGTACGCCGATCCTGAACCCGGGGGAGGCGGGGATCCTCGCCTTCGGCGCGATCCGTGAGCAGCCCTGGGTGCACAAGGGCAAGGTCAAGCCGCGCTGGGTCACGACGCTGAGCTTCAGCTTCGACCACCGGCTGGCCGACGGCGAGCTGGGCGCGCGGTTCCTGTCCGACGTCGCGCGCGTGCTCGAGGAGCCGGCGCGCGGCCTGGTGTGGAGCTGACCGAGCCGGACCCGCATGACCCCGCACAACGCAGCAGACCCCCAGGTCACCGACTGACCTGGGGGTCTGCTGCGTAGAAGGTCCGAGACGTGGAACGATCAAAGGCCTGGAACGACCGAAGCAGTGCGCCTCGTCCGGATCGGTCTGGGAGATCCGCGGTACGGACGGGCGCACTGCTCCGGCATCTCACGGCGGCTGGACTCGGCCGCCGTGCCTCGGACAACGTTCGTCAGGTCGCGTGGCCGTCACGCCACGCGCATGCCCCCGATCGACCGCGGCCGGCCGCGACGACGCTTGCGGCTCCGCACGGTGCCGTCCACGACGATCTCCCCGCCCCAGACGCCCCACGGCTCGCGGCGGGCGAGGGCACCTGCGAGGCACTGCGCCTTGAGCGGGCAGTCGGCGCACGCGCGCTTAGCCTCTTCAAGGTCCGCAGGATGCTCCGCGAACCAGAGCTCGGGCTGTTCCGAGCACGGTACGGAGTCGTCGGTCTCGGTGATGATGTACGCGAGGTCCACACTGGTCACAACGCAGAAGAGGGCTAAAGGGTTGGGTTTGGTGCATAACCCCTCCCAGTTTTTCCTGAACTTCTTCGAAACCGGCCGGGCCCGGACGCCCACGGCGTGGTCAACCGGACATCAGCCGCCGGTCAGAACCGCGGCGGAGCGCGCCTAGGCTGGACCGGTGACACCGACCGACGCCCAGAACGCGGCCAGCAGAACTGCCCGGAAGAGCCCCGCGAGCGGCCCAGCGAGCCCCTCGTGGCTCGTCGCGGCGCTGCCCGCCGCGGCTCTCGTGGCTCTGGCGGCTCTCTTCGCGGCCGGCGCGTTCTCCGGTGCGTTCACCGCGTTCGCGAACTTCACCGACCCGGGCATCCTCGTGCGCTGGGGCGTACCCGTCGCGACGGTGACCACCGAGCTGGCCGTGGCGGTGACCCTGGGCTCGCTCGTGCTGGCGGCCTGCGTCCTGCCGCGCGGGCCGCTGGTCGACCGGGCGCTCGGGGTCGCAGGCGTCTCGGCAGGGGCGTGGACCCTGGCGGCGCTCGTGCAGCTCGTCCTGCGCTTCTCGTGGTCCACCTACCTGCCCCTGGACGCGCCGACGTTCGGGCCGGCGCTGATGGAGTACATCTCGACCATCCCCGCGGGCCGCACGTATCTGGGGACGGTGATCGTGGCCGCCCTGACGGCCGCCGTCGCGCTCCTGGTGCGCGGTCCGGTGGGCGCCCTGTGCGCGACGGCCCTGCCGCTGGTCGCCCTCGGCACGCAGTCCTCGACCGGCCACGCCGCCGGCGCCTCCAGCCACGACCTAGCGGTCTCCGCCCTGTTCCTGCACCTGGGCGGCGCGGCGCTCTGGGTCGGCGGGCTGGCCGCGATCGTCTTCGTCGGCCTGCGGTACGCCGCGACCGCCGACGTGATCCGGCGGTACTCCGAGATCGCCTTCTGGTGCTTCGCCGCCGTGGCGGTCTCGGGCCTGGTCAGCGCATGGATCCGGATCGGCTCGCTCGACGGGCTGAGCACCGACTACGGGATCCTGCTGGTCGTCAAGGCCGCGCTGCTGACAGTCCTCGGCAGCCTCGGCTGGCTGCACCGCAGCACGGTCGTCGCCCGCCTCTCCGCCGGGACCACCACCAGGAACGCGGCGATCGGCCTGTTCTGGCGGCTCGCCGCGGTGGAGATCGGAGTGATGGGCGCGGTGTCCGGCGTGGCGGTCGCCCTCGGCTCCACGGCGCCCCCCGTGCCCGACGACGAGATAGTCGACGCGACCCCCGCCGAGATCGTCACCGGCCACCCGCTGCCGCCCGAGCCCACGGTGCTGCGCTGGCTCACCGAGTTCCAGTGGGACGTCATCGCCGCGTTCGCGTGCGCTGCCGCCGTGCTCGTCTACGTCCGGTGGACGCTGCGGCTGCGCCGTCGGGGGGACGCCTGGCCCGTTGGCCGCACCATCTCCTGGTGCCTCGGCATCCTGGTCCTCTTCTGGGCCACGAACGGCGGCGCGGCCGCCTACGGGCACGTCCTGTTCAGCGCGCACATGGTGCAGCACATGATCCTGGCGATGGTGGTGCCGCTGTTCCTCGTCCTGGCCGCGCCGGTCACCCTGCTCGTGCGGGCCGTCCCGGCGCGCAAGGACGACTCCCGGGGTCCGCGCGAGTGGGTCCTGCTGCTCGTGCACTCCGCCTTCGGCCGGTTCATGGCCAACCCGGTGGTGGCCGCGGTCCTGTTCGCGGGCGGGATGATTGCCTTCTACTTCACGCCCCTGTTCGAGCTGGCGCTGACCACCTACGCGGGCCATCTGTGGATGATCCTCCACTTCACGCTGGTGGGGTACCTCTTCGCGAATGCGCTGATCGGCGTCGACCCCGGGCCGTCCCGCCCCGGGTACCCGCTGCGGCTCGTGCTGCTGTTCGCCACCATGGCGTTCCACGCGTTCTTCGGCGTGACGCTGACCTCGGGCACCGCGCTGCTCGTGCCTGACTGGTTCGGGCTCATGGGCCGCACGTGGGGCCCCAGCGCCATCGTGGACCAGCAGCTGGGCGGCGGCGTGGCATGGGGCATCGGCGAGCTGCCGACCCTCCTGCTCGCGATCGGCGTCGCGATCTCCTGGACACGGTCCGACGCGCGCGAGGCCAAGCGGAACGACCGCAAGGCGGAGCGCGACGGCGACGCCGAGCTCGAGGCGTACAACAAGATGCTGGCCCAGAAGGCGGAACAGGCGTCGAAGCGCGGCGAAGGCTGACGGCGCCGCCGCCCACGGACGGACCGACCTGCACAGCCGCCCGAAAATCCGTCCTGCCCGCGATCCGGGCGTGATAGGACGGACCGCGTGAGCGAATCTCCGCAGTCCCCGCAGACCCCGTTCCACGACCTCGACCACTACGTGGCGATCCCGCGCCTCACCGGCCTCACGGCCAGCCAGGACGGCACCCGCCTCGTCGTAGGCGTCCAGACGCTCGACGCCGAGCGCACCGCCTACCGCACCGCCCTCTGGGAGGTGGACCCGGCAGGCGAGGCGCCCGCCCGCCGGCTGACCCGATCCGCGAAGGGCGAGTCGGCAGCCGTCTTCACCCGGTCCGGCGACCTCCTGTTCACCTCCGCCCGGCCCGACCCGGACGGCAAGGACGGCGACGAGCCCAAGCCGGCCCTCTGGCTCCTGCCGGCACACGCCGGTGAGGCCCGCGTGATCGCGGCCCCGCCGGGCGGCGTCTCGGGCGCGCTCGCCGCGCGCGACGCCGACACGGTCAGCGTCGCCGCCGGCCTCCTGCCCTCGGCGAAGGGCCTGGCGGAGGACGTCAAGCTGCGCAAGGCCCGCAAGGACCAGAAGGTCTCCGCGATCCTGCACACCGGGTACCCGGTGCGGTTCTGGGACCACGACCTCGGCCCCGACCAGGAGCGACGCTTCGCGGGCGACCTGGCGGCGCTCACGGACGAGCCGGCGGTGCCGCTGCCCGCGGCCTCGGGCGCACCGGGAGCCGCGCAGGTCGAGTCCGCCGAGCCCCAGACCGACGGCCCGGCGTCAGGCAAGCACCTCGACCTGCGCGACCTCACCGGCGCCGGCCGGCAGCTCGTGGAGCACTCGGCGGACCTGTCCGCCGATGGCGCGACCCTGGTCACGACCTGGAGCGTGCCGGACGCCGGCGCCGCCAACCGCAGCACCCTGGTCGCTATCGACACGGCGACCGGCGACCGTCGCGTGCTCGTGGACGACCCGGACGCCGACGCCGCCGGCCCCCGCATCTCGCCCGACGGCGCCTGGGTGGCCTACGGGACCGAGTCCATCTCGTCCCCGACCGAGGCGCCGGTGATCCGCCTCGCCCTGGTGCCGACCGACGGCTCCGCGGCGCCGGTGGTCCTCGCGGACGACTGGGACCGCTGGCCCGGCCGCCCCACCTGGCTCCCGGACGGCAGCGGCCTGCTGGTCGAGGCCGACGACGACGGCCGCGGCCCGGTCTTCCTGCTCACGTTCTCGGGGGCGCTCCCGGGCGGCGACGTGACCGTCGAGCAGCTGACCTCCGACGACGCCGTCTTCTCCGACCTCGCGGTCACACCCGACGGTGCCACCCTCTTCGCGCTGCGCACCTCCTACGCGGCCCCGGCCGAGCCGGTGCGGATCGACCTGGCGGCGTTCCTCGCCTCGGGCACGCCGGGGGAGCGGACGCCGGTCGCCGCGACCGTCCTGCGCTCGCCCGCGCCGGCCCTGGAGCTGCCGGGCACGCTCACCGAGATCGAGACCACCACCGAGGACGGGACGCGCGTGCGCGCATGGCTCGCGCTCCCCGCCGACGTCGGCCCGGAGGCCAAGGCCCCGCTCCTGCTGTGGATCCACGGCGGCCCGCTGGGCTCGTGGAACGCCTGGAGCTGGCGCTGGAACCCGTGGCTGATGGTCGCCCAGGGGTACGCCGTGCTGCTGCCCGACCCGGCGCTGTCGACCGGGTACGGCCAGGAGTTCGTCCAGCGCGGCTGGGGTGCCTGGGGCGGGTCGCCGTTCACCGACCTCATGGCGATCACCGACGCCGCCGAGGCGCTGCCCGAGATCGACGAGACCCGCACGGCCGCGATGGGCGGCTCGTTCGGCGGTTACATGGCGAACTGGGTGGCCGGCCACACGGACCGGTTCCGGGCCGTGGTGACGCACGCGAGCCTGTGGGCGCTGGACCAGTTCGGTCCGACCACGGACGCCGGGTACTACTGGGCCCGCGAGATGACGCCCGAGATGGCGCTGGAGAACAGCCCGCACCTGGCCGTGGGCGAGATCCGCACCCCGATGCTCGTGATCCACGGCGACAAGGACTACCGGGTGCCGATCGGCGAGGGCCTGCGGCTCTGGTTCGAGCTGCTGACGAAGTCGGGCCTCCCGGCGTCCGACGACGGCGAGACGGTGCACCGGTTCCTGTACTTCCCGGACGAGAACCACTGGGTGCTCACGCCGCAGAACGCCAAGGTCTGGTACCAGGTGGTGTCGGCGTTCCTCGCGGAGCAGGTCCTGGACGAGACGCCGGAGCTGCCGACGACCCTCGGCTGACCGAGCAGCACCCGGCCGGATACTGCTGACCGAGGTAGAGCGAGTTTGGGGCAGCCGCTCTACTTCGGCAGTGGTTCAGCCGGCGCGGACCGCGCCCACGACGCGCACGCGCACCGCGACGTCGTCGATCTCTTCGGGGATCCGGTCAACGAGGCGGGCGTCCGTGACGTTGACCTGCAGCACCCAGCTCCCGCCCGGTCCTGCGACCTGCTCGACCAGGTCCTCCTCCGCTAGCACCTCGACCGGCGATCCGCCGGAAGTGCCTGGCTTCGCGTGCTTTCGCGTGGGGTACTCGCGTCGTGGGTGTTCGAGTGACGTCGTGAACTCAGGGGCGACGCCAACCCCGATCACACCGTCGAGCCCGGTGACTTTTTTCCGTAATGCGGCTTTTGCCGACCGAGCCTTGTCGAGTGTTGCCATGCCGATCACCTCCTGGTCATCCATTGTGTCCCCCCTGTCTACCCCCTTCCACCGGTCCGGAACGTGTTGTGGGCCACTCTTCCAGGCCTCGGGCAGCGCCGCAGGTCAGCCGGGTTGTGGCGCGCGACGCGCCGCGCGAACACGCCCACGCCCCTGGTCGCCGAGAGCGACACGCCCGGCGCTGGAAACGCTGGTTCGCATGCCGAACGTCACTCAAAGGGGTGGGCGGGCTCCCTGGCCAGCTCGACGTCGAGGATCTCCAGCACCTGGTCGATCGGATTGGCGTAGGTGAGTCCCTTCCCGCTGTGCCCGCCGGACTCGGATCCGGCGAACAGGAGGCCGATCGCCACGCCGTCCTCCCGGTAGACGAGGGCGCCCGAGTCGCCGCCGCGGGAGAACGGTCCGTCGTCGAGGCTCTCGATCTCGATCTGGTCGTCGAAGTTGAGCGCGCCGAGGTCCTCGTAGCCGACTATGACGTCGTCGAGCTCGATGGCGGTGACCCGCCCACGCGTGATCGCCGTCGTGCGGCCCACCTTGCCGACGACCTCACCGCCGAGGGCCCGGGCGGTCTTCACCACGCGCCCAACGGGGTAGTCGAAGTCGACCGGGACCCGGTCGAGGCGGGCGATCGCGGCATCCGTGAACGACGGCTCGGTCGAGTCCAGGTCCACCACCTGCGTGAGCTCGCCGATCCGGTCGCCGGGTGCCAGGCCGCCGTCGGCCGGACCGGGCTGCAGGACGATGTCGCCGGGCTGCGCCTCCGGGGACCCGGCCAGCACGTGGTAGTTCGAGAGCGCGTACAGGGCGTCGTCGCCGGGGCCCGCGCGGGTCACGAAGGCGCCGAGCGTGCCGGCCGTGACACCGACGTGGCCGATGGAGATGCCGGGCCGCAGCGGCCGGCGCCGGTCGGTGTCGCCGTCGGCCTGCCACGTCGGTGCGGGCGGGCGCGGGCCGAGCTCGCTCACGGGACGGATGCGGCCGGTGCGGCGGATGTCGGCGTCCGGCCCGATCTCGGCCGAGACCTTGCGCACTATCGAACGGGCCCGGGGGATCCCGAGCCGATAGCGGACGGCTATGCCGAAGCCGCCGTCGGCCTGAGGCACCAGGCCGAGCGCGATGGTGGGGGCGCGCACGACGTCGGCGGCGTCGGCCTCCGTCTGTGCGCCCAGCGACCGCGGCGTCGCCACGACTCCGTGCTTCTCTGCCAGCTCTCGGGCGAAGGCTGCAAGCTGCTCCTTCATCTTCCTGGCCTCGTCGCGGTCCATGTCCTGATCCTCTCCTCACCCACCAACACGACACGGCACACAAGATGGCGACACGCCGATCTGCCCCGGAAAGTCATCCGATAGACGGATATCGCCCCGTCAGGTTTGCGCGGTACGTTCCTCTGCTACACCCAATCATGGCCGGGTGAAAGCCAGGAAGACCTGGGGTGTCACAAAACATCCCCGGGGACCTCTTGAATCGTTGGTGGCGTCCGCTCTGGGCGCCGATGGACACGAAACGGCGAGAATGATCGGGACGATGGACGAGACGCGGAGCGCGCGGGTGACTCGCGCCGACGTGCGTGAGGCCCTCATGTGGGCCCTCGAGCGGGACCGCGCTGCTCTGCTCGCGCACCGTGCGGCCGTGCACTCCAGCAAGAGCGAACTCACGCGCCGCCGGGCGGACAAGGTTCTGGTGGAGCAGTGGCGCGCCCGCACGCCGGACAGCAGCAAGGGCGGCTCGCCCCGGGAGTGACAATGTGCCGGTGAGCACAGAAGTCCAGAACCTTCCCCGGGTCCGCGCGTCCGAGCTTGTCGGGCGCGGCTGGCTGAACACCGGCGGCCACACCGTCACCCTCTCCGAGCTGCGCGGCAAGGTAGTGGTGCTCGACTTCTGGACCTTCTGCTGTATCAACTGCCTGCACGTCCTCGACGAGCTGCGCGAGGTCGAGGAGCAGCACCGCGACGAGCTCGTGATCATCGGCGTCCACTCGCCCAAGTTCGAGCACGAGGCGGACCCCGACGCGCTCGCCGCCGCCGTCGAGCGGTACGAGGTGCGGCACGCCGTCCTCGACGACCCGGAGCTGGTCACGTGGGGCGCGTACACCGCGCGGGCCTGGCCCACGCTCGTGGTCATCGATCCCGAGGGGTACATCGTGGCGCAGATGGCGGGCGAGGGGCACGGCTCCGCGATCGCCGCGCTCGTGGGTGACCTGATCGCCGAGCACGCGGCGAAGGGCACCCTGCACCGCGGTTCGGGGCCGTACGTGCCGCCCGCCCCGGCGTCGGGCACGCTGCGGTTCCCCGCTAAGGTCCTCGCCCTGCCGAACGGCAACCTGCTGGTCGCGGACGCCGGGCACCACTCCCTCGCGGAGCTCGCCCCCGACGGCGAGACGCTCGTGCGGCGCATCGGGTCGGGCGAGCGCGGGCTGGTCGACGGCGGGCCGGACGCGGCGCGGTTCTCGGAGCCGAACGGCCTGTGCCTGGTGCCCGACGAGCTGCGCGCCCACCTCGGCTACGACGTGGTGGTCGCCGACACCGTGAACCACGCCCTGCGCGGCCTGAGCCTCGCCGACGGCACGGTCACGACGGTGGCCGGCACCGGCGAGCAGTTCATGGTCGGTGGGCAGGAGAACGTCGGCGGGCGCGGCGGCGAGCCGCTGCGGGCCTACGAGCCCGGCACCGCCGTCGCGCCGCTCGACCTGCGCCTCAGCTCCCCGTGGGACGTCGCGTGGTCGCCGGTGCGGGGCGCGTTCGTCGTCGCCATGGCCGGCAACCACACCCTGTGGGAGGTCGACCTGCTGCAGGGCTCGGCGGGTCTGCTCGCCGGCACCATGAACGAGGGCCTGGAGGACGGCCCCGGTGCGGGGGCCTGGTTCGCCCAGACCTCCGGGATCGTGCCGTCCGTCGACCCCGAGGGGCGGCCCGACGGACACCTGTGGATCGCGGACTCCGAGACCTCGTCGCTGCGCCGCGTCGAGCTGTCCGACGGCGCGGACGGCGCGCCTGCCGCGACGATCACCACCGCCGTGGGCCAGGGCCTGTTCGACTTCGGGCACCGTGACGGCGCCGCCGGCCAGGCGCTGCTGCAGCACCCGCTGGGCGTGGCCACCCTGCCCGACGGCTCCGTCGTCGTCGCCGACACCTACAACGGCGCGCTGCGCCGCTACGACCCGGCGTCCGGCGAGGTGACCACCCTCGCGAAGGACCTGGCCGAGCCGTCGGACGTGCTCGTCGAGGTCGCCGACGGCGCGGTGCACCTGCTCGTGGTGGAGTCGGCGGCGCACCGGCTCACCCGGGTCGCGCTCCCGGCGAGCCTCGCGGGCGAGGTGCTCGACGGCGGCGCGCACCGGGTCGCCCGCCCCGCCACCGACGTCGGCGCCGGGGCGCTCCGGCTGGACGTGCCGTTCGCGCCCGCCCCGGGCCAGAAGCTCGACGACCGCTGGGGGCCTTCGACGTCGCTCCAGGTCAGCGCGACTCCGCCGGAGCTGCTGCTCTCCGGGGCCGGGAGCGGGACGGACCTGTTCCGGGACCTGGTGATCAACCCCGAGGTGGCCGAGGGCGTGCTGCACGTGACCGCGAAGGCGGCGTCGTGCGACCAGGTGCCGCTCCTGCCGAACGGTGAGCCGGACCCGGACGTATTCCCCGCCTGCCACCTGGCGCAGCAGGACTGGGGCGTCCCGGTCCGCGTGGTGCCCGACGGCGACGCCGGGCTCACCCTCCCGCTGCGGGGCTGAGCCGCTGTCAGACCCCGCCGCACGTGTCGGACCTACAGGTCCACCCGAGTGACCGATAGGTCCGACACCTGCGCCGGTTTTCTGACAGCTCAGCGGGTGAGCACCCCGGACAGCTCCGTCAGCGAGTCGATGACGGTCGTGCGCGCCGCCTCGGGGCGCTCCGCGTGCAGGTATCCCCACGGCCCGCGGCGGAGCAGGATCGGCCGCATCCCGGCGTCGGCGGCGGGGAGCACGTCGTTGTCGAGCCGGTCGCCGACGTAGGCGATCTCCTCGGGCGCGACTCCCGACAGCTCTGCGACCTTGGTGAAGAACCCAGGTTCGGGCTTCTGCACACCCCACTCGTCCGAGGTGCGGACAGCGCTCGCCGGGAGGTCCATCGCCTCCAGCGCGGCGCGCGCCTCCGGCGGCTGGTTGCCGGCGATGACCACGTCGAAGCCCGCCTCGCGCAGCGCGCTCAGTGCGGGCCGGACATCGGGGTAGAGGTCGTCGGCGTCGAACCTGTTGCGCAGGCCGTCCGGGTCGTCCCGCGCCCAGCGGGCGATCTCGGCCTCGAAGTCCAGCCCCGGCCGCACGATCTCGAACGCGTCCCGGTGCGACCGGTCAAGGGCGGCACAGCCGCCGAGCACGCCGAGGAACGTGAGGGCCGGGACGCCGAGCCGCTCGGCCCAGCGGAGCCAGATCCGGGACTCGTCGATGAGCGTCTCTCCGACGTCGAACACCACGGTGCGCACCATGGCCCCGACCCTAGGACCTCTGTCGCCTCATCCGGGAACCGGCGATCGAGCGACCCCTACACACTGCACGCGACACGCCGTTGACCGCGTGCAGTGTGCAGGGGTCGCTCTCCCCGACCTGAACCCGGTCAGGGCAGGTGGAACAGCGGATCCCCGGCCTGCACCCGCGCACCCGGACGGACCAGCTCGTCGAGACCGTTGGGGCCCAGGTCCAGGGCGACCACGGGTACCAGGGGCGAGCGGCCGCCGTTGGACACCGCGGTGGGGGACCAGACGACGAGCTCCTGGCCGGCCGTCACCGTGTCGCCCTCGGCGACGAGCAGGATGAATCCCTCGCCCTTGAGCTGGACCGTGTCGATGCCGAGGTGCACCAGGACGCCCCGGCCCGCGGCGGGCCCGGCGGCGGGTGCTCCGGCGGCAAGCCCGTCCGGCCCGGATGGTTCCACTGGCGGCGCCAGCAGCACGAACGCGTGCGGGTGCAGCTTCACCACGACGCCGGCGCACGGGGCGACGACGCGCCCACCGAGAGCGGGGTCGGGATCGATCGCGAGCCCCGGGCCGACGATGCTCTCCGCGAAGACGGGATCGGGCACGTCGCGCATCGCGACCACCCGTCCTGCGACGGGCGATCCGACGATCAGGGCCTCGGCCATGGGGCCATCTTGTCAGACCTTCGACCCGCACGAGATCGGTTCTTTGCCTTGGGCTCGGCCCGTCGCTGCCCCGTCGGGCCGGGCCGTGCAGGGTGGTGCGGAGCCGCGCCGGCGACCGGGGTATCGCCCGGTCCAGCGCGCGCGTGTAACGTTCCCAGCGCACTCGACGACGAGCCTTAGGGAGCGGACGGATGACGAGCGAGAGGCTCACGGGGGTCCCGGCGAGCCCGGGTCGCGCAGCGGGCACCGTGGTCCGGATGCCGGCCCGCGTCCCGGAGCCGAGCACGAGCCGCCTGTCGGGTTCCGCGGACGCCGCCGTCCGCGCCGTCGAGGAGGCCGCCGCAACGGTGGAGGCGGATCTCGCGGAGCGAGCGGGGCGTGCGTCGGGCACCGCGGCCGACGTCCTCGCGGTCACCGCGGCCATGGCCGCGGACCCGACCCTCGCCGCCGGGGCGGCCCGCCGCGTCCGGGAGGACCGCCTCACCCCGGAGCGTGCCGTGTGGGACGCCGCAGGCTCGGTCGCCACGCAGCTCGAGTCCCTCGGCCCGCCCATGTCGGAGCGCGCCCGTGACGTGCGGGACGTCCGGGACCGCATAGTCGCCGCCCTCACGGGCGCCGCGCCGCCCGGCGTGCCCGACCCGGGGCACCCGTTCGTGCTGGCCGCGAACGACCTCGCCCCGGCCGACACCGCGATGCTGGACCCCGCGGTGGTCACCGCGATCGTCACGGCGCGCGGCGGCCCCACCTCGCACATGGCGATCCTGGCCCGCGCCCTCGGCATCCCGGCGGTGGTCGCGCTGCCCGGCGCGAACGACCTCGCAGACGGCGAGGAAGTGGTGGTGGACGGCACGGCCGGCACGGTCCTGCGCACCCCCTCGGCGGACGACGTCGCGGGTGCCCGACGCCGGATCACCGCCGCCACCTTCGACGGCCGGGGCGTCACCCGCGACGGGTCCGAGGTGGAGCTCATGGCGAACGTCGCCGACCCGTCGGCGGCGCAGGCAGCGGCGGCCGCCGGCGCGCGGGGCGTCGGCCTGTTCCGCACCGAGTTCTGCTTCCTCGGCCGGGGCGAGGAGCCCACCATCGAGGAGCAGGTGACCGCCTACCGGGCGGTGCTGTCCCACTTCCCGGACCGCCGCGTGGTGGTCCGCACGCTCGACGCCGGCGCCGACAAGCCCCTGCGCTTCCTCACACCCGATCACGAGGACAACCCGGCGCTCGGCGTGCGGGGGCTGCGCACCGCCGTCGCGCACCCGGACGTGCTGGACCGGCAGCTGGACGCGATAGCCCAGGCCGCTGCCGCGGAGACCGCGGAGGTCTGGGTGATGGCGCCGATGGTCTCGACCGTGGACGAGGCCCGCGACTTCGCGGCCGCGTGCGCGGCGCACGGCCTGGAGCAGCCGGGCGTCATGATCGAGACTCCGGCTGCCGCGCTGCAGGCGCGACACGTGCTGGCGGAGGTGTCGTTCGCGAGCCTTGGTACCAACGACCTCACGCAGTACACGATGGCGGCCGACCGCGATCTGGCCGGCGTGGCCGCCCTGTCGACCCCGTGGCAGCCCGCCGTCCTGGAACTCGTCAGGATGGCGTGCGAGGGTGGTGCGATGCATGGTGCTCCGGTGGGTGTGTGCGGCGAGGCAGCGGCCGACCCCCTCCTCGCGCCCGTCCTGGTCGGGCTGGGCGTAACGTCACTGTCCATGACACCCCGTGCGCTGGCCGACGTCGCAGGTACCCTCGCAAGCGTGTCCCGTGACGAGTGCGCGGAGCTGGCACGAACAGTTCTGGAGTGTTCGACGGCGCAGGCCGCGCGCGACGTGGCACGCGAACGTCTTCTCACCTGAACCTAACCTGAACCTCCAGGTCACATCACAGTCACGTAGGCGCTTTAAGGTGGCCCGCATGCCCGAACCGATCCGGACCGATCCGCAGGAGCCCGCTGCACCCGACGTGCAGGTCACGCTCTCGACGGCGTCGGTCTTCCCCCGCCGTGTGCCGCTGGCCTTCGAGTCGGCGGCCGAGCTCGGCTATGACGGCGTCGAGGTCATGATCTGGTCCGAGGAGGTCACCCAGAACCCGCGCTCCCTGGCGAAGCTCGCCGCCGACACCGGCATGCCGGTGCGCTCGGTGCACGCGCCGACGCTGCTGGTGAGCCAGCGGGTCTGGGGCCGGTCCCCGGACGCGAAGCTGGAGCGGACCACCGACATGGCCCTCGAGCTCGGGGCCGGTACCGTGGTGGTGCACCCGCCGTTCCGCTGGCAGTACAAGTACGCGCGGCAGTTCCAGGACCAGGTGCGCGCGCTGAGCGAGACGACGGGCGTCACCATCGCCGTCGAGAATATGTACCCCTGGCGCGGCGGCAAGCGCGAGTTCCAGGCCTACCTGCCCGGCTGGGATCCCGCCGAGCACGACTACGACGCCGTGACCCTCGACCTGTCGCACGCGAGCGTGGCCCAGCAGGACGCGCTGACCCTGCTGGGTGTGTTCGGCGACCGCCTGCGTCACGTGCACCTCGCGGACGGCAACCACGGCCCCCGGGACGAGCACCTGGTGCCCGGCCGCGGGGCCATGCAGGCCGAGAAAGTGCTCCAGGAGCTGGTCGCGCGCCGTTGGAGCGGCGACGTCTGCGTGGAGATCTCGACCCGCGCCGCGCGCACCGCAGCCGAGCGCCACGACGACCTGGCCGCCTCGCTGAAGTTCGCGCGAGCCTACCTGTCGACCACGCCGCACGAGTTCCACACCCCGCCCGGGGCGCACCACCGGGCCCACGACGCCTGGTGACGCGTTCTGTGACCTTGGTCTCGAATGGGTTCGATCCTGCTCCGCGACGGGGCTAGACTGCGCACTGTCGAGAAGGTATGGCGCGGCGATCCGCCGCAGGGACGAAGGAGGTGGCGCGCATGACCCGTAGCGAGCCTCCGAGTAGTCCGAGCCGCAGCTGAGCTGACGGTTTCCCTGTCCGCGTGCTCGCGGGCTCTCGCGCACCGGTGCGCTCCGCCCTCTTCTCGGGCGTGAGGTCCACCGGTCGTCCGGCCGTCCCTGTTGCGGTGTCCGTTCGCAGTCCTTTTTCCTGCGCTCGACCCCAGGAGTTCCCCATGGCCACGTTCCTGCCCTCCCGCCCCGCCCGTCCGCTGCTTGGCGCACTGCGCCCGCGCCGCGCCGTCGGCATCGTGCCCGACGTCGCCCCGCGCCCCGCCGCGCCCGCACCCCGCTCGTCGGTGGTCGCCGCCGCGATCTACGACGACGGCGTCCGCACCGCCGGCTACGACAACCTCGCGGAGACGTTCAGCGCGCTCCGGTCCCGGCCCGGCGGCATGGCCTGGATCGGGCTGGAGCGGCCGGACGAGGCCGAGCTGACGTCGCTCGCGCGTGAGTTCGACCTGCACCCCCTCGCGATCGAGGACGCCATCCAGGCGCACCAGCGCCCCAAGATCGAGCGGTACGGCGACACCCTGTTCGTCGTGCTGCGCGCGGCCCGCTACCTGGACGACGTCGAGGAGGTCGAGTTCGGCGAGCTGCACGTGTTCGTGGGGCCTGACTTCGTGGTGACCGTGCGGCACGGTGCCTCGCCGGACCTGGCCGCGGTGCGCACCCGCCTGGAGTCGGACCGCGAGATGCTCTCGCGCGGCCCCGAGGCCGTCCTGTACGCGATCCTCGACAGCGTCGTGGACGGCTACGCGCCCGTCGTCGCAGGGCTGGACCACGACATCGACGAGATCGAGTCCGACGTCTGGGGCGGCGCCCCCGACGTGTCCCGGCGCATCTACGAGCTGTCCCGCGAGGTCATCGACTTCCAGCGTGCGGTCCGGCCCGAGCAGGGCCTCTGCGCCTCGCTCGCCAAGGGCGCCGACAAGTACGGCGTGCACCCGGAGCTGCAGGCCTACCTGCGCGACGTCGCTGACCACCTCACCGAGGCCGCCGACCGCATCGAGGTCTTCCGGGCCGCGCTGCGCGACATCCTCACGGTCGCCGCGACCCTCGTCGCACAGCGGCAGAACGAGGAGATGAAGCACCTGTCGGAGGTCAGCATCCGGCAGGGCGAGGAGGTCAAGAAGATCTCGGGCTGGGCGGCCATCCTGTTCGCCCCGACCCTCGTCGGCACGGTCTACGGCATGAACTTCGAGATCATGCCGGAGCTCGACTGGGCGTACGGCTACCCGGTGGCCCTCGTCGCGATGCTGGCCGTGAGCGTCGGCCTGTTCGGCGTCTTCCGCTGGAAGCGCTGGATCTGACCTGCCACGGCGGGCCGCGCCCGCCGCGGCCCGCCGCCCGCCTCAGGCGGGGTCGAGCGTCTCCGGGTCGGGCAGCGACACGATGTACCGGTGCCCGACGGCGGCGACCATGAGGCCCGCCGTCGCCCCGACGATCAGCGGCGTGCTGTAGCCCGCGCGGGCCAGCAGGCCACCGATCAGGGAGCCGAGCGGCATGGCGCCCCAGAGCGCGGTGCGCCACGTGCCGTGCACCCGGCCCAGCAGGTGGTTCGGCACCGCCGCCTGGCGCAGCGACATGACCAGCACGTTCCACGTCGTCGTGCAGCCGAACGACACGAAGATGGCGACCGCCCCGACCCAGGCAAGGGGGAATGCGCCGGCGAGGAACCACGCCCCGAGGCCGACGGCGTTCGCGACCGCCATGACGGGTCCCGTCCCGAAGCGCGCCTTGAGGCGGTTGGTGATCGCGGCCGCAGTCAGGGCCCCCACGGCGCCGGCCAGCAGGAAGGTGCCGTACCAGGCCTCGGGCACGTCGAGCCGCTCCAGGATGAAGAGCACGAGCGTGGACGTGATGGCGGCGTGGCAGATGCCGATGAGCACGCTCACTATCCACAGCGGGCGCAGCATCTTGCTCGCCCAGATGAACCGGAACCCGGCGACGAGCTCGGCCCTCCAGCCTCCCGCCAGGGCGCTGCCGGGGTCCTGCTCGGCCTCGGGGGCGCGAGGAGAGTCCGGCCCCTCCTCGGCATCCGCTGCCGGCTCGGCGCCGCGCCGCGCCGTCCCGCGCCCGCCGAAGGACCGGGCGGCGATGCCGGACGCGACAGCGGGCAGCGTCAGGGCCAGCCCGCCCGCCACGGCGTACGCGGCGGTGTTCAGCCCGAGCGCCCACGCCGCAGAGAACGCGAGCAGCCAGGACGTGAGCGGCTGGGAGAGGAACTGCTGCACCACGATCTCGACGGCCTCGATGCGCGAGTTCGCGCGCGGCAGGTCGCTCCTGCCGACGAGCGACGGGACGACGGCGCGGATGGCGCCGTCGTACACCGTCTCCAGCACGCCGTACAGGAGCACGACCAGCAGGAGCCACCAGATGGTGAGCGCATCGGTGAGGTGCAGCGCGAGGAGGCCACCCGCCACGAGGGCGCGGACACCGCCCGCCAGGGCGAGGGCGAGGCGGCGGTCGATCCGGTCCACGAGCACGCCCGCCGGGATGGCGAACAGCAGCCAGGGGAGCAGCGCTGCGACCGCGACCAGGGACACGAGCAGCGGGTCGTTCGTCAGCTGCACGGCCAGCAGCGGTGCGGCGACGCGTGCGATGCCGTCGCCCAGGCTCGAGCTGAGGTTGGCGGCGATGACCCTGGTGAACGCGCCGCCGAGCGGCGCAGGCTTCATCGCGGGCGCGGGCTCGGAGTTCACGGCGGTGGAAGACACGGGCCAGAGGCTACCGCCTCGGTGGCACCGGTTTTCACCCGGCCCGGCCGGCCGGCGTGCTGCCTCCGCTCAGGCTCAGGCGGGGACGCGCTCCGGCACGCGTGCCCCGACCGCGCGCAGCACGAACGACTCGGCGGCACGGATGGTGCGCTCGCGGGCGACGGGCTCGTCCGGGATGAGGCGGCCGGACAGGCAGGCGTTGACGAGGTGCACCGTCGGCTCGATGTCCTGGGGCGGGAACGTCCCGGCGGAGATCCCCGCGGTGAGGATCCGACGCAGGATCGCCTCCACGATGTCGGCGTGCTCGCGCAGGCGCTGCTGCGTGGCGCGGGACAGGACCGTACGCAGGTCCGGGCCGGGGGCGAGATGGAAGACGCGGGTGAGCTGAGCCTGCTGGCGGATGTAGGTACGCAGCTGTTCCACGGGGTCGCTCACGCCGTCCAGAGCCCGCTCCAGCGTGTGGGCGTACTGCTCCGTCTCGTGGGTGATGAACCCGAGGAGCAGCGCTTCCTTGTCGTGGAAGTGGTTGTAGACAGCGGTCCGGCCGACGTGCGCCGCTGCGGCGATGTCGGCCAGGGTGATGGTGTCGAACCCGCGCTCCGCCATGAGGGTGGACAGAGCGGTGAACAGCTTGTGCCTTGTCATCTGGCGATGCTCGTGCAGGCTCTTGCCGATGATCTTGGGCATGCTGACATCATATGCCTGCGTCGTCAGGTAACTGGAACCCGGGATCGGGTCTCGGAAGGGGGTCGAAGACGTCTTCTACCGAGAGATGGCGTTAAGTCCCGATACACCACCTTTGTGCAGTTGGAAATCTGCCTTTTTCACCCTCAACATACTGAGACTCGGTCGCTTTGAAATGCTTCATGGGTGCTGGTTATTGGCAGGGTCGAAAGCTGGTCACCAGGCGGTCGCAACGATGTGCGCGCGCTGTCACCAGCGTGTTTCCTCTCTGTAACATGCCCGCATCATGGGGGAAAGTGCCCCGCAGTAAAGTGCCCGCATGACATTTCTGGCGGGCGTGATCCCTGCGGAGCATGCTTCGGGTCACATTCTGATCCTGCCCAGTACGAACGGACCGGTCGCGGTGAGCGAGCTCGCCGCCGCGTGGTTCTCTGACATTGCGTGGCTCCGAGAACCGTCCCGCACCTCGGGTACGCGACGGATGGCCGGAGCCCGGTTCCGGGGCATGGCGCAGCCCGACTTGCTCACCCCCGGCGTCATGCGGCTGGGGGACGGGCACGTCGCGACCGGCCCCTTCGAGGTCGGCGAGGCGCACCTCGCCGAGGTGGGGATCTCCGCCGCCACGGCGGAGGCTTACTCCGTGGCGCGCAGCGACGGTCTGCGGGACGTCCGTGGCGCGGCCCCGACGTCGTACGACGACCGCGACGGCATCGCCCATGCCTTCCCGCACGCGCTGCCGCAGGGCGAGGAGCTGCGCATCGTGCAGTGGATGGTCGCGGCGGCCCGCAAGACCGGCGGGGGCGTGCTCGCCGACGGCCGGCAGCCGCTGGTCCCGGACCCCGCGGCGTCCGTCAACCTGTCGCTCTACGCCGCGCACGCCCTGCTGCCCGGCGACGTGCTGCCCATGCTCCGCTCGCTCATCGCGACGGCCGACGTGACCGCCGAGCAGGTCACGCCCGACGGGTCGCCGCGCTACACCCTCGCGGGCAGCACCGCCTACGACGGCGCGATAGTGGTCGACGTGGAGCGCGTCGACCGGGTGCCGCGCGCGCTCGGGTCGCTGGACTGGCGCAGCTACGGACCGTTCGCGTATCGCATGGCCTGGATGCCGGCCGACCCCTACGAGCTGGAGCTCGAGCACGCGTCCGGGCTGCACGTCATCGCCCGGGCACGTATGCGCGCCTCGCTGGCCCGCCTCGCGGTAGCCCTCCAGAGCCGGATCGCCGGGATCCTCGTGGACGACGGCGGCTTCATCGCCACCCCGGAGGAGCTGGACGGGCGCAACGACTCGACCGCAGGTGGCGCTCCGGGTTCGCGCGCCTGGGTCTGACCCCGACTAGTTATCCACAGATTTGGTCCACAGCCCTGTGTGTTGTGTGGGAAATCCGGGGCTGTACCTGTGGACAAGACTGTGGGTGACGAGAGGGTGAAAATTACAACCGTGGAGCGGTTGCCGCTTGCACGACACGCGGATAGAAACGTTGGCAGTGGTTCGACGATCCGGGTGCAGATGCGGTGCGCTGCAGCAGCACCGACCGGCCCGGGCATCGGACACATGGTCGACCGGAGAACGACAGGACGTCCCGTACCGCGGTGCGGGCTGTGGATGACGCCACGGGTGCCTGTACGGGGCCGGAAGACCGCCCGCGTCCGAAGTGTCCGTGGAGAACAGGCCTGGCGATCCGGGTCTGACGGGTACGTCGGAGTCGTGACGTCGACACGACGCCCCTGGTCCTCGCCGAGTGCGGGCCATGGGTACGCGGTTCTGCCAGGGCCCCCGGCCTGCCCCGGGGGCCCTGGCCCATGCCCGGGCCCCGGGGCAGGCGCCCGGATCCGGACGCGATCTAGGCTCAGCGCATGAGCAACCTCGAGACCCGGCCGGACGAGCAGGTCTGCACCGCCGGCGAGCAGGGCGACGGCATCGAGCTCCTCACCCCGCGCGACGTGCCGCTCGGCGGACCGCGGGCGATGAACGTCCGGCGCACCATCCCGCAGCGCGCCCGGTCGCTCGTGGGGGCGTGGTGCTTCAGCGACCACTACGGCCCCGACGACGTCTCGTCCGGCGAGGGCATGCAGGTTCCCCCGCACCCGCACACCGGGCTGCAGACGGTGAGCTGGCTCTTCGCGGGCGAGATCCTGCACCGCGACTCCGTGGGGTCGCTCCAGACGGTCCGGCCGGGCGAGCTCAACCTCATGACCGCGGGTGTCGGCATCTCGCACTCTGAGGAGTCGCCCGCGCAGGGGCGCCCGCCCCGGTTGCACGGGGTTCAGCTGTGGACGGCGCTGCCCGGCGCTGCCCTCGGCGTAGACCCGCACTTCGAGCACCACGGCGACCTCCCGGTCGCACGGGCCGACGGCGCCGTCGTGCAGGTGTTCATCGGCCGCCTCGCGGTCGCCGGCGAGGAGCTGGCCTCGCCCGCGACGACGTACACGCCCCTCGTGGGTGCGCAGATCGACCTGGAGCCGGGCGCCGAGGTGCGGCTCGACGTCGACCCGGCGCACGAGCACGCCCTGCTCGTGGACACCGGCGACGTGACCTTCGAGACCCGCGTCGTCCCGCCGTCGAACCTCGGTTACGTGGCGCCGGGACGGTCCGTGCTCGCCGTGCGTGCCGGGGCCGGGGCGCCCGCCCGGGCGGTCCTGATCGGCGGGGAGCCGTTCGCCGAGGACGTCGTCATGTGGTGGAACTTCATGGGCCGCACGCACGAGGACATCGTCCGGGCCCGCGACGGCTGGATGGCACAGATCGCCGAGCTCGACGCCGGGGCGACGGGGTACGCCGACGGCGCCGCCGGGCGCCTGTTCGGCCAGGTGCGGGGCTATCCGAGCGGGCCGCTGCGCGCGCCCGCGCTGCCCGATCTGCGCCTCAAGCCGAGGGCGCGGCCGGGCCAGGGCTGACCTGTCGCAGCAGCGGCGGGTGCAGCACGGCCGCCGTCGGGTCGACGCCGGCCGCCAGGCGGTAGAGCTCGGCAGGCCGACCGGGCCCGCTCCCGCCCAGGCGTCCGGTCGGCTCCAGGAAGCCTGGCGTGCCCGTGGCCTTGCGGTGGAAGTTGCGCGCGTCCAGGTGGGTGCCCCAGACCGCCTCGTACACACCGCGTAGCTCGGCGACCGTGAACTCGGGCGGGCAGAACGCCGCTGCCAGGGGGGAGTACTCGAGCTTGGCGCGGGCCCGCTCCACGCCGTCGGCCAGGATGCGGTCGTGGTCGAAGGCGAGGTGCGCCGTCGTGCCGCCGACCGGGACCCAGCGGGCCTCGGCCGCGTCGCCGCCCGCCGCGGGCAGCCCGAACGCGGGCGCGAGCAGGAGGTACGCGACAGAGAGCACAGGGCCGCGTGGGTCCCGCCCGAGCGGGCCGTAGGTTCGGAGCTGCTCCAGGTGCCATGGCCCGGTGCCGGTCACGCCGGCCGGCACCGTCAGCCCCGTCTCCTCCTCGAGCTCCCGTCCCGCCGCCTGCTCAAGGGTTTCGCCCGGCAGCACGAACCCGCCCGGCAGCGCGGCCTGGCCGCGATACGGCTCCAGGAGCCGGTCGACCACGAGGGCGTGCAGGGCCGCGCCGCGCACCGTGAGGGCTACGACGTCGACGGTGACGGGGAAGGCGCCCGCGGTGCCGGGCACGGCGGGCGGGGGGAGGGCTGTACGGGCCATGGCATCGACGGTACATTCTCGTCACCTTGACGAAAAGCCGAGCGGGTAGATATCGTCAAAGTGACGACAATGATGGAGGAGAAGTCGACGATGGCAACGATCAAGCGCTACCCCTGGATCCGCCAGTTCCTGGGCTCCGCGAGCGACTACGTGGTGCACCTCAGCAATGGCCGCGTGCGGCACGAGGGCGTGGGTCAGGCCTTCTGGTTCCGCCCCGACACGTCGGTGCTCAGCGAGGTGCCCGCAACCGACCAGGAGCTCCCGGTCCTGTTCCACGCCGTCACGCGCGACCAGCAGGACGTCAGCGTGCAGTCGAACGTCACCTACCGGTTCGGCGACCCGGTCCTCGCGTCCCAGCGCCTCGACTTCGGCATCTTTCCCGCCACGGGCATGGGGCAGGAGGCGAGCGGCCGCCAGCAGGTGGGCGCCATCGTGGGCCAGCTCGCACAGAGCCTCACCGTCGACCTGATCGCCACGCTGGACCTGGCCGAGGCGCTCGAGTCCGGCATCGGGCGTGTGCGGACGGCACTTGGCGCGCTGGGCGACGACGCTCGCCTGGTTGCGACGGGTATCGAGGTGCTGGGTGTGCGGGTGCTCGCGATCCGGCCGGAGGGCGACGTCGAGAAGGCCCTGCGCACGCCCGTGCGTGAGCGGCTCCAGTCCGAGGCCGATCGTGCGACTTACGAGCGGCGCGCGGTCGCCGTCGAGCGGGAACGCAAGATCGCGGAGAACGAGCTCGCGAGCCAGATCGAGCTCGCCGCCCGGCGCGAGCAGCTCGTCGCCCAGGAAGGGGCGAACAAGCGGCGTGAGGCCGAAGAAGCTGCGGCGGCCGCACTCGTGTCGGCCAGGTCCGACGCCGAGCGTCGCGAGATCGCCGCGGCCGCCCAGGCCGCCTCGCTGCGGCAGCTCGGTGAGGCCGAGGCAGCCAAGGAGGCGGCACTCATGGAGGTCTACGCGAACGTCGGGCGCGACGTGCTCACCGCCCTCGCTCTGCGCGACGCCGCACCGCACCTGCCCAGCGTGGGCTCGCTGACCGTCACGCCCGACCTGGTGAGCGGTCTCCTGAGCGCGCTGACGTCCCGGGCGAGCGAGTCGACGTCGGATGGCGCGCCGGCCGCGGGGCACTGACGTGGCGCTCCGCACCCGGGCGGTGCTCGTACACCGCCGCACCGAGCTCGACGAGCTGCTGGACCGGCACGCCACGCGCGGTCAGGCGGAGTTCTTCCTCCGCACTCGCGGTCGCACCCTGGCGGAGGTCGAGGCCCGGCACGAGGCCGCCGCATCGGCCCGCCGGGCAGTCGCGGCGAGCGTGCCGTCCGACTGGGCGCTCGCGGAGGTGGAACGGGCCGACCTGGACCGCTTCCTCTTCGCGCCCGAGGACGTCGTCCTCGTGGTGGGCCAGGACGGGCTGGTCGCGAACGCGGCCAAGTACCTGGACCAGCAGCTCGTGGTCGGCGTAAACCCCGAGCCGGGTGCCAACCTCGGCGTCCTGGTACGGCACGAGGTCGAGAGCGTCGCCGAGATCATCGACAACCTGGCCGCCCCGCAGGGCGGCGCGAACCAGGCATCGTTCGCGGCCCTGCTCTGTGACGAGCTCACCATGGTCCACGCGCGGCTCGACGACGGCCAGGAGCTCCGCGCCGTCAACGAGCTGTTCCTGGGGCACCCGAGCCACCAGTCGGCGCGCTACACGCTGGCGGTCGACGGCGGGTCGGAGCGGCAGTCGTCGTCGGGCCTGATCGTCAGTACGGGCACCGGCGCCACCGGGTGGTGCGCCTCGATAGCGCACGACCGCGGCGGCCGCAGGCTGCCCGAACCCACCGACCCGGCTCTGGCCTGGTTCGTTCGTGAGGCCTGGCCGTCGCCCATCACCGGCGTCACGATGACCGAGGGCGTGCTCGACGACGACCGCGAGCTCGTCGTGACCGTCCAGTCCGACCGGCTGGTGGTGTTCGGGGACGGTATGGAGGCCGACCGGCTCGAGGTCTCCTGGGGCCAGGAGGTCCGGATCGGGGTGGCCGAGCGGAGGCTCCGGCTCCTGTGAGGTCGGGTCCGGCCGGCGTCGGTGTCAGTCGATGTCGTACCGGAGCATGAACTCGCCGGCGTCGAGCACCACGTGGCTGACCTCGACGGCCGCGCCGTCCTGCGTGAACGCGGTGCGCGTGACCGAGAGCACCGGCGTGCCGGGCTCGATGCGCAGCTCCTCGATCTCCTCGATCGTCGGCATACGGGCCACGACGTCCTCGCGGAACCGCACCGGCGCGTGCCCGGCCTCGGTCAGGCGCGCGTGCGTACCGCCCGGCCCGATCTCCTGGTCCGCGATCGGTGTCCCGGCCGCGATCGACGAGGGCAGGTACGACGTCGCGAACAGCACGGGCTTGCGCTCCCGCAGGTGCAGGCGCTCGCGCACGGTGACCTTTTCGCCCTTCGCGAGACCGAGCGCCGTGCGGATCTTCTCGGACGGCTCCGCCTCCGCCGTGACGGCGAGCGTGCGGACCGTAAGGCCCGCGCCGGTCTCGTCGATCTCGGCGGTCACGGTGGACTCGTCCACCTTGCCGCCCGTGCTGTCCCGCACGATCGGCTCGAAAGCCCGGACGAACACACCGGAGCCGTGGCGGGTCACGGTCAGGCCCTCGTCCTTGAGCATCGACAGGCCGTGGCGCGCGGTCATGCGCGCCACGCCGTAGTTCGACATGAGCGCTGCTTCGCTCGGAAGGCGATCGCCCGGTTTGTACGTTCCGGAGCGGATCGCGGCACGAAGATCCTTGGCGATGCTTGCGGCAGTCACACGTCCCTCTCTAGACACGGAACCCACCTAACCCGCAGCCAGTGCGTATACGCAACTTTTCCGCGTAGCAGTTGCGACCTCCATTTAACCCGCAACAGGCTGTCTATGCGCCTAGAGGTAGGTGCAGAAAGGTGGGAGAGATGGCGACGATTGCGGGCAACCTGGCCGATTCCGCGGCCGGTGTGGCGGAGCTGCTGGCGGAGGTGGGGGACGCGCGGATCAAGTGGGTCGAGGTGTTCCGGGATCATCTGGTCGTGCATCCGGCGCGGCAATCGGAGGGTGCGGCGATCGCGGCGCAGCTGGGGATCACGGTGGCGACGGACTACCCGGCGACCAAGCCGGGGTTCACGATGTGGACCGGTACCTGGAACGGGATGGACATGTATGTCTACGGCGACCTGCGCGGCACGACGCGCACGGTCCGGGCGTGGCCGACATGACCGGTGGCTCGTGCGAGGCCGGTCCCGACCACGACGACGGTCCGACGCCGGGAGCGCATCTCGCCGAGCTCGTCGGGGTCACCGCGCTCATCGCCCACATCTTCGACATCCATACGCTGGACGTCCGGGCGGGCGTGGACCATCTCGACCTCGAGGACGACGTCGTGGGCGTGCTGACCGTCGACGTCGTCGCCGCCCGGGTGCCCGACGCCCTGAAGCTCGCCGGGCTGCTCCACCTCACCGAGCGCCTGGGCCACCACGACGGCGAGGCGCGTGGGCCCATGGTGTGGCGGTGCTGGAGCGGCTGGGTGCCGGCCGCCGAACGCGGCCTGCCGGTCTCGCTGCACGTGACGGCGCCGATCCGGGGTTGAGCGCGGCTCCCCGCACAGACGAACGCCGCAGGCGGACGGTGGGTCCGGCCTGCGGCGTTCTTGCTGGAGCGGGTGACGGGAATCGAACCCGCGCTATCAGCTTGGGAAGCTGAAGTTCTACCATTGAACTACACCCGCATCGTCCGGTTCTGTCCGAGTATCTGCCGTTCCGGAATCCCGCTAGGGTTCCGCAACAGCGCCCGTGAACCTGGCGCGCGACCCGATCATACCCAACCTCGCCCGGATGCCCGAACCAGGTCCCGCGCGAGTGTCGCCGAGCAGCCGGAGCAGCAGTGAGCGAGCACCCCAGCGAGAAGCCGACCGAGCCGATCTACAAGGAGACCAAGCCTCTGCCCCCGCGGCCGCCGAAGCCCCCGCAGCCGCCGCGCGAGACGCGCGTCGTGCAGACGCCGAGGACTCCCGCGAGGACGCCGTCGAAGAGCAGCCCCGCGAACTATCAGCAGCAGTACGACTACGACCGCCCGACCCCGCCGCCAGAGCACGTGCCGGGCCGTAAGTCGCGCATCACCGCAGGCCTGCTCGGGATCCTGCTGGGAGTGGTGGGCGCACACCGGTTCTACCTGGGCTACAAGGGCCTGGGCTGGATCATGCTGCTCATCACCGTGGTGTCGCTGGGACAGGCGTGGTTCGTGCCGGCGATCTGGGGCGCGATCGAGGGGATCCTGTACCTCGTGATGCGCAAGGGCTACTGGTCGGTGGACGCGAAGCACCAGCCGCTGCAGTGGTGACGATCGCCCGATGACGCGGGCGGCGCCAGCCGGGAGGAGGCAGCGCCAGCCGGACGAGGCAGCGCCACCCCGGGACGGAGCGGCGCCGCCCCGCGGTGGCCAGTACCGTATCGGGGTGCTCCTCTCCGACCGCGATATCCGTGCCGAGCTCGACGCCCGTCGCGTGGTCCTCGATCCGTACGACGCGTCGATGCTGCAGCCGTCGAGCATCGACGTGCGCCTCGACAAGTTCTTCCGGCTGTTCGACAACCACAAGTACCCGTTCATCGACCCCGCGACGGACCAGCCCGAGCTGACCCGTCTCGTGGAGGCGGACAACGGCGAGGCGTTCGTGCTGCACCCGGGTGAGTTCGTGCTGGGCAGCACTTTCGAGGCGGTCACGCTGCCCGACGACGTCGCCGCCCGCCTCGAGGGCAAGTCCTCCCTGGGCCGGCTGGGCCTGCTGACGCACTCCACGGCCGGCTTCATCGACCCGGGATTCAGCGGACACGTGACGCTGGAGCTGAGCAACGTCGCGACGCTGCCGATCAAGCTGTGGCCCGGCATGAAGATCGGCCAGCTGTGCTTCTTCCGGCTTTCGTCGGCGTCGGAGCACCCGTACGGGTCGGACCTGTACGGCTCCCGCTACCAGGGCCAGCGCGGCCCGACGGCGTCCCGCTCCTCGAAGAACTTCCACCGCACCGCGGTGTGACGAAGGGCCGGCGGGCGCCCCGACGGGCGTTCGCCGAGCGGTAGGCTCCGGATGCCCGGTGCGGACCGGGCATCCGGACGTAAGAAGGGTCCCCGATGGCCGCTCCCCAGCTCCCGCTCTTGCCGCGCACGGTCGCGCAGGCACACCAGGCGCGACACGTTCTGACCGTGCCCGGTGACGTGGAGCTGGACGAGATCGAGGTCCTCGCACTCTCGCGTTTCTCCGCCACCCGCTGGGACGTGGTCCCCGTCGGGATCTTCCCGGGCAACGTGGCGGGTGCCCCGCAGGGCCGCCGCGCGCAGGGCCGCGAGCCGGGCGTGCTGCGGGTCTCGCGGCACGCGGTGATGAACGGGCCGTACCTGCCCTCGGGCGACGGTTTCGACCTCGGTGTGCCGCCGGGTGCGGCGATGGCCTTCGACATCGTCTGCCACCGCGAGCGGGGGGAGCCGCCGTTCCCCGCGGGCGATCGCGACGGCATCGGGCGGGCCTTCGCGGCCGGGATGCCCGAGCGCGAGGAGCGCCGCATCGTCGAGTGGCTCGTCGCCGTCGCGCGGCGGCTGGGCGGTTCCCTCCGCCTGGACGTCGGCGGTATCTGGGACGCCACGGCCGCCCCGGGCAGCCCGACGGCGAAGCCCGGCGCCGGCGTCGTGCTCACCCCGGACGCCGGGGCAGCGATCGACATGACCGTGTACTCCGACGTCTGGCTCGACCCGCAGGCCGCGCACACGATCCTGCAGAAGGTGCACCCGCGCGCCCGTCTCCACATGGACGGCAAGGAGTGGGGCGGTCCGCCGGACGGCATCGCGGACAAGCCGCTGTACCGGGGCGAGACCCTGGACCCCGAGCTGCGCAAGAAGATCCACGCGGCCGCGGACGACTACGACATCAAGGCGCTCACCGGCCCGCGCGTCCTGGACGGGTACGGCCTGGTCGTGGAGCTCGGCGTCGACGGCATCGTCTCGGTCGAGATCAGTGGCGAGGAGAAGCTGCCGCGCCTGCTGCGCGGCCTGCCGTGGGCGGAGCAGGGCGCGGTGCGCTACTGGGTGCACTGGGAGCCGCAGGACCTCGTGGAGTCGCAGCGGGAGTTCCCCGCCATGGAGCTGCGGATCGCACGCAAGCGCGCGGCGGAGCTGGTGGCCCGGCTCGCGAGCACGATCCAGGGCGCCGCCGGAGGCGAGATCGCCGACGAGGACGGCTTTCTGGTAGACCCCGCCGACCTCTGATCACCCAGGCCTCACCTGCCTGCGGCGGCCTGGCCTGCGGCGGCGCCGTGACCTGTGCCGCTGTCCCGTCGGCCGGGCCGCCTGCGGTCAGAGGTACTGGCCCGGGGTCCGGCGCTCTCCGCCCGCCTCGTCGTCCTGGCCGCCCGGCATGGTGGGCCCGCCGGGACCGGCCGGGCCGAACGCGCCGGTGCCGGGCGGCAGGGCGCGGCGCATCTGGGAGAGCTGCGCCTGGGCCGCCATCTGCTGCGCCACGAGCGCCGTCTGGATGCCGTGGAACAGGCCTTCGAGCCAGCCCACGAGCTGCGCCTGGGCCACGCGGAGCTCGGCGTCGGACGGTGCCGAGTCGTCGGAGAACGGCAGCGTGATGCGGTGCAGCTCGTCGACCAGGTCGGGGGAGAGGCCGTCCTCGAGCTCGTGGATCGAGCGCTCGTGGATCTCGGCCAGGCGCGAACGAGCGGCCTCGTCCAGCGGGGCGTCGCGCACCTCGTCGAGCAGCCGCTTGATCATGCCGCCGATGCGCATGACCTTGGCCGGCTCCTCGACCTGCCCCACGACGGCCTCGGCCTCGTCGACCTCAGCCTCGCCGCGGGCGCCCTTGGGCTCGCCCTCCGGCGGCACGGCCGCACCGTCCGGTGTCACCACCTGGGGGTGCACGGTAGGCGCCCCGTCACGTGACTCGTCGCGGTGGTCGTCGGGCCGCTCGTCGGACTGGGGGTTGGCTCGTTCGTCGGTCATGGGTCCAGTCTTGCTCGAATCGGCTGTCGCCCGCATTGCATTCTGGCGCCGGGAACGAAATTGTCGGCCATGCCTATATATAGGCATGAGTTGATCACGGGACCAGGAGCACTTTGCCGAAGGCCCCGCCCGACTCCAGCAGGTCGTGCGCCGACTGCGCCTCCGTGAACGGGATGCGGGCGTGTATCACCGGCCGCACCCGGCCGTCGGCAACCATCGGCCAGACGTGGCGTTCGGTGTCGGCGACGATGCGCGCCTTCTCGTCCGGGGGCAGGGGCCTGAGCAGCGTCCCCGTGATCGTCCCGCGCCGGGCGAGGAGCGCGCTGAGGTCGAGCTCGCCGCGCCGGCCCTGCTGCATCCCGATGACGACCAGGCGGCCGCCGCGGGCCAGGGCGCGGACATTGTCGCCCAGCGCGCCCCCGCCGAGCAGGTCGAGCACGACGTCGGCCCCCCGGCCGCCGGTCGCCTTCCGCACCTCTTCCACGAAGTCCTGCCGCCGGTGGTCGATGACGACGTCAGCGCCGAGCTCGGCGCACCGCGCGGCGCGCTCCGGCCCGCCCGCGGTCGTTGCCACGTGCGCGCCCAGCGCCCGCGCGACCTGGATCGCGAACGTGCCGATGCCGCCCGATCCGCCGTGGACCAGCACCCACTCGCCGGAGCGCAGCCCGCCGACGTCGACGAGGTTGTTCCAGACGGTGCACGCGGCCTCGGGGAGAGCCGCCGCGTCGACCAGGTCGATGCCGTCGGGCACCGGGAGTACCTGCGTCTCGCGGACCATCACTTCCTCCGCGTAACCGCCGCCCTCGAGGAGCGCGACGACGCGGTCCCCGGCGCGCCACCGCGACACGCCGAGTCCGACACGCTTCACAGTTCCTGATATCTCAAGACCTGGCCAGTCCGGGGCGTTCGGCGGAGGGGAGTAGTATCCGGCGCGTTGTAGCAGGTCAGCGCGGTTGACTCCGGCAGCAGCCACAGTGATCACTACGTCGCTTTGGCCAGCAATCGGGTGATTCAGGGATGAAAGGGAGAGTTTCCCTGAGGGCCCGGCTCCGGATATCGTGACGGCTCGCACATCGATGAAGCCTACTTCCGTGTGGCCTCACGAGGGTCGCCAGCGGAAACCGGGTGCCGGTAACTTGTACGCAGCACCGAGGGGTGTTCGGCGGGCACCACGCACGCCACCCCTTCCGGATCAGTGATGGAGAGAGGTACGCATGTTCCGCAGGTTGGGAGTGCGCGGGAAAGTTCTTGCGACTCTGGTTACGCCTGCCATCGTCCTGGTCATCGCAGCGGCGTACATCATCGGCCTGTCTGTGGTCGACGCGATGCGCGCGCAGCAGACGAGCGATCTCGTCGCCGCGCTGGAGTACCAGGACATGGCTGGAACGACCTTCGCGCAGGAGCGGTCGTACAACATCGTGGCGATGATCGACGACAGCAAGTCCGGCGACGACGCCCGTCGCGCGCTGCTGCAGGGCACGCCCAAGCTGGACGAGGACGGCAACCCCGTCACCGACGCGGAGGGCAACCCCGTGTGGGCCGCCCCGGCCGCCCAGGCGCAGACGATCACGGCTCTCGACCAGCGCGACGAGGCGCTGCTCAACATCGACATCTCGATGCTCGACCAGCGCGTCAAGGACGCCGTCGCGCAGACCATCGAGGACCGCGCTGCCATCACCGAGGTGCAGAAGAAGGTAGCCGAAGGGCGCCTCACCGAGCAGGTGGCGACCGACGCGTACGGCACGTACATCGACGGTGCCCTCGAGGTGATGGACTCCATCGCCGACACGTCCGAGGACCGTGAGCTGGGTACCCGCCTCGAGGCGTACTACTCGATGGACCAGCTGATGCTGACGAACACCTACGAGCGCCCGGTGGTCGCCCTGACCCTCGGCCTCGCCGCCGTTGACCAGAGCTTCGCCACCAACATGGCGCTGCGTGCGGCAGACCTGGTGAACCTGGGCGACCGCGAGTGGGACAGCACGCAGGACCTCTTCGACCGGATCCCCGGTGACTACCAGGTGCCCGGCATGGACGGCGTCTACGGCACCGTCCGCGGCGCCATCGCGCGCGGCGACCTCGCGGCGATCCAGCCGGCCCAGGCCGCGGCGTTCACCACCGAGTCCGCCAAGTGGGTCGAGGAAGGCCGCATCGTCCGTGACGCGGTCCGCGAGGACTCCGCGGCCTTCGCGCAGGAGCAGGCCGACATCGCCGCGAACCGCGCGTACCTCACCGGTGGCATCGCCATCGCGGCCCTCGGCTTCTCGATCATCACGGCGCTCGTCATCGCCCGCCGCCTGGTCTCCCCGCTGCGCCGTCTGACCCAGGCTGCCGGTGTGGTCCGGGACCGCCTCCCCACCCTGGTGGAGCAGGTGTCGGTGCCGGGCCAGGGGCCGAGCATCGACCTCGACCCGATCACCGTCGAGTCGTCGGACGAGATCGGCCAGCTGGCCGCCGCGTTCAACGACGTGAACCGGACAACCATCGACGTCGCCCGCGAACAGGCAGCCCTCCGTGGCTCCATCGCCGAGATGTTCGTCAACGTGGCCCGCCGCGACCAGGTGCTCCTCAACCGGCAGCTCGCGTTCCTCGACGACCTCGAGCGTTCCGAGGAAGACCCGTCGACGCTGTCGAACCTGTTCCGCCTCGACCACCTCGCGACCCGGATGCGCCGCAACGCGGAGTCCCTCCTGGTCCTCGCGGGCATCGACTCCGGTCGTCGCGTGCGCCAGCCCATGCCGGTCTCCGACGTCATCCGTACCGCGTCGTCCGAGATCGAGCTGTACGACCGGGTCCGCCTGAACCTCGTGGTCGACCCGATGATGCTGGGCCACAACGCGCTGAACGCGGCGCACCTGCTGGCCGAGCTCCTCGAGAACGCGACGATGTTCTCGGAGCCGCACACGCCCGTCGAGGTCACCACGGCCCGCGACGAGCAGTTCGTCACCGTCGTGGTCCGCGACCACGGCCTCGGGATGAACCCCGAGGAGGTCGCGGAGGCGAACCGCAAGGTGCTCAGCCACGCGGCGTCGGACGCCGTCGGCGCCCAGCGCCTCGGCCTCTACGTGGTCGGCCGCCTGTCGGACCGCCTCGGCGCCCAGGTGACGTTCGGCGTGGGCGAGGGTGGCACCGGCACCGAGGTGACGGTCCGCTTCCCGGCTGTGCTGTTCATGCCGGACAACGCGATGCCGCTGCCGATGCCGACCGACCCGCTGGAGGCCAACACGCAGGCGGCCGCCTCGCAGTTCAACGGCGGCGGCGTGGCCACCGGCCCGGGTACCGGCGCGATGCGGGGCGCGGGAGTGCCCACCAGCGGCTTCGGCCAGCCCGCTGTCACGGCGGCGTCCCCGGCCACCACCTCCGTCCCGCAGCAGGGCGGCCTGCCGGTCCCGACCGGCACGTCGCAGATCGCCGCGGCCGCGTTCGCGGCCCAGCCCGCTCCCGTCGCGCGGCAGGTAGACATCAACGCCCTGACGGACGGCACGACGGCGCTCGGCCTGGCCCGGCGTCGCAGCTCGACGGCGGCGCACCCGGTGGCGGAGACGACCCCGACCGGTTCGATCGTGCTGCCGGAGATCCAGACGCCGTCGCTCCCGCAGGAGTACCAGGGCGACGACAACGCATGGGCCCCGCCGTCGAACGTGTCGGAAGGCAGCTCCCTCCCGAGCCGCCAGCGTGCACCGCAGCCGGTGGAGCCGGTCGCGCCGGTCTTCGAGGACACCACGCCGGCCGCGGTGGACGTGGACCAGCGCAGCGCGCTCTTCTCGAGCTTCCGTTCGCTGAACACGATCGATCCCGTCGAGGGCGGCACGCAGTCGCTGCAGCTCGACCCGATCACGCAGGACCCGGCCGCGCTGCCGGGGATGTCCGACACCGACGTGATGCGGTTCCCGGCTGCGGGCAGCGCTCCTGCTCCCGCGACCCCTGCACCGGCGCAGAGCTTCGGCGCACCGCCGGAGAGCTTCGGCGGACCGTTCCAGGGTGATGGTGGGCAGGCGCAGGGCTTCGGGGCGGAGGCCCCGGAGGGCCCCGACTCGTCGTTCGAGGCGCTGCCCGCGTTCGAGGAGCTCATGGCGGACCTCCCGAGCCGGCGCTCGACCGCCACGGGTACCCAGCAGGGCGGCAAGCCGGCCCAGCAGAAGCGCGGTCTGTTCGGTCGCCGGCCGGGCCAGCCCGCCACCGGTGAGCTGCGCGCCTACCAGCCGCAGGAGCGTCCGGCGTCGCGTCCGATCCAGACCGTGGGCGGCCCCGTCGCCGGTGCGCCGACCTTCGGCGCACCGACCGCGCCCGCGCCGAACCCCGAGACGCAGAGCTTCCAGGTCCAGAACTTCCAGCCGCAGGACTTCCCGGCGCAGGACTTCCAGCGGGACTTCCAGCCGCAGGACTTCCAGGCGCCGAGCGGCCCGCCGCAGGGAAACCCCGCCCCGATGACCGGCGCCTTCCCGGCCCAGACTCCGACGGGTGCCTTCCCGGTCCAGGCTCCGGAGCCGCCGATCGCGGACCCGACGTATCAGCGGGGTTACCAGGAGGGCTACCAGAAGGCCGTCCAGGAGTCGCTGACGTCGGCGATGCCGGCGCTCTCGAACGCCCCGGCCGGCGGCACGGTTCCGGTGCCTTCCGCGCAGGTCGCGGCCCCCGCACCTGCTCGGCCTGCCACCACTCCCGGCATCAACCCGTTCGTGGACGCGGCACCCCGCGCGGCAGCTGCTGCCGCGCCGGCCCCCGCTCCCGAGCAGGCGCCTGCCTCGTTCGTGTCCGCCCCGGCCACCCAGGCCGTGCCGGTGGCCGCCGTGCAGCAGTCCTTCGATCCTCCCGTCCGGGAGTTCAGCGAGCCGTACCCCACGGGTGCCGTGTACGACCCGTCGTACGGTTCGCCGGCGCCGCTGGCCAAGCGCGCCGCCGGCACGGACGGCGACGGCAAGGACCCACTAGACCCTGAGTACGTGCGTGACTCGGTGGAAGCCCGCTCGGAGTGGACCGCTTCGGCAGTTCTCTACGAGGAGATGACGAGCCTCCTTCGTCGGGGGGCTTATCAGGAAGATGATGTGAAAGAGAACGACTCGTACCGTCCGGCAGCCGTCAGCACTGAGGTTGCCAACGGCGGTCTGACTCGCCGCACTCGCGGTGCCTCCGGCACCGGGGCGGACCCCACTGTCGAGCGCCTCTCAGCTCGCATCGACCGTGATCCTGAGCAGCTTCGCTCACGTCTCTCGGCGTTCCAGTCGGCCACCGCGCGTGGCCGGTCGGAGTCGGCGGACGAGGGCAAATCTGAGCACGAGAACGGCAAGAAGGGCGATGGGGACTCGACGTGGGCACCCTCGACCGTGAATCATGTCCCTGACTCAGCGCCGCAGTCGCGGTGACAAAAGCGCGTCTGTGGATTCTGACTAGGAGGAACAGAGAGTGACCCTCAGCACCGAAGCAACGAATTTCGGGTGGCTGCTCGATAACTTCGTGCGTACCGTTCCCGGCAGCCGGCACACGCTCGTGGTGTCGGCGGACGGCCTGCTCATGGCGATGTCGGACCAGCTCGACCGCACCAGCGGTGACCAGCTCGCGGCAATCGTCTCGGGTATGTCAAGCCTCACGCGTGGAGCTTCTCGGCAGCTCAACGGCGGTAATGTCCGTCAGGCGATCATCGAGATGGACAACGGCTTCCTCTTCCTGATGAACGTCTCGAACGGGTCAGTGCTCGGCGTGGTCGCGGAGGCCACGTGCGACATCGGCCTCATCGGCTACGAGATGGCTCTTCTGGTGTCCCGCACCGAGGCCACGCTCACGCCGCAGCTGATCTCGGAGATGCGTGGCAGCCTCCCGGTCGATGGGCAGACCCGAGCCGCCAGCGTGGGATGAGGACTCGACCATGACGTACGCACCTTTCGGTTCCCAGGGGCAGGGGGACGTCCGTGAGACGTCCACCGTGCGCCCCTACGCGGTCACCGGAGGCCGGGTGCGGTCGGAACTGTCCGACCTGCCGCTCGAGGCTCTCGTGGAGGTATTGCCCGGGGCGGTCAGCAGCTTCGGGTTGCCACCCGAGAAGCGCGCGATCCTCCAGCACGCCGCGCACACGTACGTGTCGATCGCCGAGCTCTCGGCCCTTCTGCGGCTGCCCCTGGGTGTCGTCCGGATCCTTGTGGCGGACATGCAGGAGGAAGGGCACGTCACTGTGCACACCTCGACACCGGTTAACGTCCACACAGGCCACGGCAGCTCGAACTCGGGCCTGTCGCTGAGCGTCTTGGAGAGTGTTCTGAATGGCATTTCCGCCCTCTGACGGCGGGGCCCGTAGCGGTCCCAACTGGGCCCCGGTGTCGGGTAACGCCGGCACTGCGACCGCTTCCTCGAACGCGCCCGCGCGCCAGAGTGTGCTGGGTGGCGGCGGTGGCGCCCCGGCGCCCACCGCGCAGGCGTCCCGTCCGGCGCAGGCTCAGCCCGCACCTCCGGTGATGCAGCAGGCACCGGCCGCCAACACCGGTGCGCAGGCCGCTCCGGGCGCTCAGCCCGCGGCCGAGCGCACCGCGCCGACCGTCGTCAAGATCGTCGTAGCCGGTGGCTTCGCGGTGGGCAAGACGACGTTCATCGGCTCGATCTCCGACGTCGAGCCGCTGAACACCGAGGCTGCCATGACGGAGCACTCGGTCGGCGTGGACGACGCCGGTGGCGTGACCGACCGCAAGACCACCACCACGGTGGCCATGGACTTCGGCCGCGTGGAGCTGCCGGGCAACCTGTGGCTGTACCTGTTCGGTACCCCGGGCCAGGACCGCTTCCTCTTCATGTGGGACGACCTGGTGCGTGGCGCGATCGGTGCCGTCGTCCTGGTCGACACCGACCGCCTGGAGCAGTGCTTCCCGGCGATCGACTACTTCGAGTCGCGCAACATCCCGTTCGTCGTGGGCGTGAACTGCTTCGACGGCGTGGCCAAGCACCGGCTCGAGGACGTGCGAGAGGCCCTGCAGATCCCCGCGCACGTGCCGATGCTCTACACCGACGCCCGTTCCCGCGCGGCGACCAAGCAGACGCTCATCGCGCTCGTCCAGCTCGCGATGCGTCAGCTCCGTTCCGGCGCACAGGCGCAAGGCTGAGCCACTCTCCAGCACTCCGCGGATGGCGGGCCACCCTGAGGGCGGCCCGCCGTCGCTGTCTCGTCGGGCGCTAGACTGTGTGGCCGCGCCGTCCCGCATGTTGTCTGGCGGGAGCAGGGCGCTGGGAGGGCTGACAGAGCGGCCTAATGTGACGGTCTTGAAAACCGTTGTGCGGCAACGCACCGGGGGTTCGAATCCCTCGCCCTCCGCCGGCTGTGGACGAAACGATGGCTGGAACCCGACCCCGGATTCCAGCCATCGTCGTATCCAAGCCCCCGACGGGGCTAGCTGATGCCCACGATGGGTAGGCGCAGTGCTGCCGGGGCCGCCTCGGGCACCGCCGGGGCGACGGGGCGCACGGGCTCGACGGGCGCGTAGGCCGATCCGAGGGCCGGCCGCTCGTCCCGCTCGCCGGCGTTGGGCCACAGCGCGCACGCGCGCTCGGCCTGCGCGGTGATGGTGAGCGACGGGTTGACGCCGAGGTTCGCGGTTACGGCCGAGCCGTCCATGACGTGCAGGCCCTCGTGCCCGAACACGCGCAGGTACGGGTCGACGACGCCCCCTGCGGCGTCGGAGCCGATCGCGCAGCCACCCAGGATGTGTGCGGTCAGCGGGATGTTGAAGGGGTCGCCGATCGTGCCGCCGGCGATGCCTTCGACGCCGTCGTCGCCCATCTTGTCGGCCATGCGCCGCACCGCCTCGTGGCCCTCGGGGATCCAGCTCGGGTTCGGGGCGCCGGTGCCCTGCTTCGACGTCATGTAGCGGCCGAAGAGCGCGCGCTTGGTCACCGTGGTCAGCGAGTTGTCCTGGGCCTGCATGACCAGGGCGATGACTGTCCGCTCGGACCAGCGGCGCCAGTCGAGCAGGACGGGCAGCCACCTCAGGTTCTTGCCCATCTCCCCGAACCAGCGGGCGAACCGGTACGGCCCGCCGTCGACGAGGATGTGCTGCAGGGCCGCCATGACGTTGGAGCCGTGGCCGTAGCGCACGGGCTCGATGTGGGTGCTCTCGCTCGGGTAGAACGACGACGTGATGGCGACGCCGCGCGAGTAGTCCGTCGAGCCGACCTTGTGCGTCATCGCGCCGAGCAGGGCCTCCGAGTTGGTTCGGGTGAGGTGCCCGAGCCGCCCCGACAGCCGCGGCAGCATGCCGGCGTCCTTCATGGCGTGCAGCAGGCGCTGCGTGCCGAGCGTGCCGGCGCCGAACACGACCTGCCGCGCGGTGAACGTCCGCTTGCCGGCCCACTTCTTGCCGGTGCGGTGCGTGCGGATCTCGTAGCCGCCGTCGGGCAGCGGACGTACGACGTCGGCCGTCGTGAGCGGGTGCACCGCGGCACCCGCGCGCTCGGCCAGGTAGAGGTAGTTCTTGACCAGGGTGTTCTTGGCGCCGTGGCGGCAGCCGGTCATGCACTCGCCGCACTCGGTGCAGCCCGTGCGGTCCGGCCCCGCTCCGCCGAAGAACGGGTCCGCGGCCAGGCGGCCGGGCGACGGCGCCTCGGCGCCACCCGGCCCGAAGTACACGCCGACGCGAGTGGGGCGGAACGTGTGGCCCACGCCCATGTCCTCCGCGACGTCCCGGATGATCTCGTCGGCGGGGGACCGCCCGTGGTACTGGACTACGCCGAGCATGCGCTCCGCCTGGTCGTAGTACGGCGCGAGCTCGGACTTCCAGTCGGTGATGTGGGACCACGCGGGGTCCGCGTAGAACGGGTCGAGGGGGCGGTACAGCGTGTTGGCGTACACCAGCGACCCGCCGCCCACGCCCGCACCCGTCAGGCACAGGACGTTGCGCAGCAGGCGCACGCGCTGGATCCCGTAGCACCCCAGGGCGGGTGCCCACAGGAACTGCTTGAGATGCCAGGAGTTCTTGGCGAACTCGTGGTCCTCGAACCTGCGGCCCGCCTCCAGCACGCCTACCCGGTAGCCCTTTTCCGTGAGGCGGAGGGCGGCAACACTGCCGCCGAAGCCCGACCCGATCACCAAGACGTCGTAGTCCATGGGCGAGAATGTACTCTCTATTGACGCTGTGTGAAATACGCTTCCGGACGCCGCCCGGGCCTCCCCGGGGCGGTTCGCCCGCCTCGGGGAGGCGGTCCGGGCGGGCAAGAAAACGGCGGGATGACGCCGAAGTGGAGCGGTTCGGAGAGCGACGGGAACCCCCGCTTTGCTCAGCCCGCCGTGCGCCAGGTACCCTGGGCCGCGCGGCATCGCCCTGCCTGGGTAGAGGCTGTCGCGAGGAGACGTCGCATAGTCAGGTCTAGTGCGCCACCCTGCTAAGGTGGTAACGGGGCAACCCGTTCGAGGGTTCAAATCCCTCCGTCTCCGCCAGGAAGGTCCCGGCCGCGCATGACGCCCGGGGCCTTTTCTGTGGGAGGCTTCGGGACGTCGGTTCAGTGCTTGATCGAACCTTCCGGAGGGCTGTGACGGAGTTCTCCCCGGCAAGCGCGGATTTGAGTTTGGGCCCGCGCCGAACAGGCGGTAATGTTCTCGTCGGTCGGTCGTGTGAACGGCAGGCCAGCAGTATGTAGTGCAACCAGCGCCCGTAGCTCAACGGATAGAGCATCTGACTACGGATCAGAAGGTTGGGGGTTCGAATCCCTTCGGGCGCACATTGGCCCCTCACCAGGCGAAAAGCCGGGTGAGGGGCTTTCTCGTTTCCACCCTGCGCACCCGTGTTGCCCACCAGGTTGCCCACCACAGCGGTCATCAGGCCCTCCCCGAGTAGGTGCCCAGAGCCGCAACAGCCAGGCTCAGCGCATCATCGTGCGACCGGGCGTAGCCGTTGGTGACCGCGATGTCTTCGTGCCCGAGGATGTCACGCACGACGTGCGGCGGGACCCCGGCGCTCAGCAAGTTGGTCGCCGCCGTCGCTCGCAGATCGTGCACCCGCACCCCGGCAAACCCGAGGCTGGTGACGAACGGCCCCCAACCATGTTGCGTCTTCACCCCGTCCTTGGTCTTCGTCTCGGTCACCATCTTGGTCTTGAGGACGTTGCCCCGGATCACGTATCCCTTTCGCTCGGACCGGAACACCTGGGCACTACGGCGCTGACCTGCCGTGAGCGCGCGGAGCGGTTCCACAAGATGGACCGGCACCGGCACGAGGCGGTTCCTGCCGCCCTTCGGGGGACCCCACACCAAGTTCCCCTCACGCCAGTACCCGTCCGCCAGGTCGCCGTCATCGTCCTTCGTCATCTCTGAAACGCTCCGCTGCACCGTCATCACGCCGCGCGCGAGGTCCACGTCAGCGACCTGCAACGCCGCCGCCTCGCCATACCGGAGCCCCGCCGAGCCCATCAGATCGACCATGACCGCGTACCGCTCACCCTGGGGCATCTTCCGGATGGCGTCGACCAGCGTTTCGAGCTGCGCCGGGGTGAGCGTCATGCCCACCTTGCGTTCCTGCCGCTTGCGCTTCTCCGCCTTCGTGGACTGCGCAGCGCGAGCAGGATTCGCCGTAAGCAGGCCGTCCCGCACCGCGACGCCTAGCACCGCTGACAGGGCGTACCGAGCCTGGCGGGCGACGTGCATGGTTCCCTTCCGTGTCCACTCGGCCTGTGCCCGCTCGACGTCGCCCACCGAGATAGCCCCGACCTTCGTGTTCCCGAACGTCGCTAGCACTCGGTCGTTCCAGCCGTCGCGGTAGTAGCCGAACGTCCGGGGAGCCAACCGACGACGAAGTACCGGCTCAGCCCGCTCCCACAGACCCGACGCCGCCAGCGTGGTCCGTTCTAGGTCGACGTTCCTGCCACGAGCGGTTCCCCGCTGCTCTCGCTCCCACTCGTCGGCCGCCGTCCAAGAGTCGAAGTCCTCCTCGATCTGTCGCCGTTCACCGTGGGGCGGGTAGGTCCAGACCCGAGCACGCCAGATCTCGTAAGTCTTGGTCTTGCCGTTCTTGTCGGTGTACTCGCGGACGCGCTTGGTGACGCTCATGCCGCCACCTGCTGACCACGCGAGGCGATGAAGGCGTCCACGTCGGAGGCAAGCCAGCGCCAGGCGCGACCGACCTTCCACGCCTTCGGGATCGAGCGGTGACCCCTCCGGGCGAGGTCTTGCAGAGTGCTCTCCGGCACGCGGAGGATCGCGGCCACTTCGGCCTGCGTCAGGATCTTGTCGTTCTGGTTCATCGGTACGTCCCCTTCCTCAGGCCGCCAAGTCGGCGGTTGCCGAACGGTTATCCACAGGCCCGGGTGACCCTGGCGGAGCCAGCCCGAGGGCTTGTTTCGCGGCGTCGTACTGCCCACGGCGGCGCAAGTGCTCATGCAGACTCGCGGTGATCACAGCCGCGTAGGTGTAGGTCCCCGCTTCGGGTTCGCGCCAGACGTAGCGGGCGTGCCCGTCCGTGGTCTCTTGGGTGGTCGAGAGCCGGTCGGTGTCGTCGTGCTCGATACCAGCGGCTTCCAGGGCCTGACGCACCACGGCGGCACGGTCCGCACGGTGCTCGGTGAGCGTCTTGCCTGACCACCCACGAGACACCAGCACGCGCCGACCACCCAGGCCGAGGTTCTCCCGGTCGTGCGCCGGAGACAGGCACTTGCCCGGCTTCATGCCCGGAGTCGGGTGCTTGGGCTGTACCCCGTAACGGAGCCAGTTCGCGCAATCCGGGCCGCAGGGCAGCACCTTCACCTGGGCATGAAGGCGGTCCACGTGACGCTCATAGGCGACCCGAGATGCGGTGTCGGCCGCGTCGTCGTCACCGGCGGCGTAGGTGCCGGAGATGGACTTGGTGAGGTACTTGCACAGGTACCGCACCGCCCGGTCGGAGTCCTTCGTGCCGCCCAGGAGACCCTTGATATCGACCTGCTTGCCGAGCCGGACGACGTGCGCCGGATTCTCGAGTTCGGTCGTGGCCTCGGTCCAGGTCGGCAGGAGCTCGCCCGTGGTCGGGTCGAGGTAGTTCGCGGTCTCTTCGTCCCACACGGGCGGTTCGGCGTGCTCGCCGTAGACCACATCGGCATCGGTGCACGGCGGCCACCAGGCGGCGAAGTAGGTAGCCGCGGCGACCTGCTTCACGATCGCGCGGGGGATGGTGCCCCGGATCGCGGCGTGCAGGTGCGGGGCCAGCCGCTTCTGAGGTTCGACGGCGGCGAAGTATTGGACGTTGTACCCAGCGCACCGCCTGAGGTTCTGCATGAACCGGTCGACCACCCGGGAGAACATCAGCGCATCCAAGGCAGCCTTGCGGTAGTCGTACATGCCCGGGTTGACCGGGACCCCGGTGGACTCCCACTTCCCGTCCGCACGTCGACGCTTGGCGATGTCGCCGTACGACCCCAGCGTCAGGGTGAGGAACATCGAGGGCCGGAACCGGCGGCCGGTCTTGACGTCGGTGAAGGTGCGCCCGAGGGTGCCGCCCACCATCTCCCGGGTGGGCAGGTCGGGGATGCCCTTCAACCGCCGAGTGGAGCGCGAGACACGCTCAGAAGCCGGACCGTCGTCCTCCTCCGTGTCGTCGTCCTCAGCCGGTGCCTTGTCGGCGGCCGGGGGTAGGTCGGGTTCGGCGTCGCGGTGCCAGCCCTCGCGGCACTGGTGCATCCGCAGACGTCGGGCCTTGTCGGCGCAGGCCTTGCACTTGGACTCCCGGGTGGAGCCGCACGGGATCGGCACCAGGTGCGTGACCCCGGTCTCGCGGTCGAACACGGACCGCACCACGGGGGAAGTGCAGACCCCGTTAGCCTCAGCACCAGCCCGCGCCAGATCGCGCGCAGCACGAGCTGCATCGTCGACATCGAGGCCGGTGGTGTGGGTGTCGAGGTCGGTGCGGAACGAGACCATCAGGCAGCCACCTCCACAGCGTCGAGGCCGGGCAGGTCGAAGGGCAGCGTCCCCTGCACCGGGCGGCCGGTCAGGGCCTCGCCGGACAGTTCAGCGAACAGGTCGGACGCGGACACCTCCTGCCAGGTGGTGCGGTCGGCACCCGCCCAGAACCCGGCAGTGGTCTCCTTCACGGCGACCTCACGGGCGCACGCAGCGGCCACGGGGCAGGCGGCGCAGACACCGGACATGTGGGCCTGAGCGGCGGCCGAGGCGTTCTCGCTGATCCACGGCAGGCCCACGTTTTCCGGGCGGGCGCAGCCAGCCCCGGTCAGCCGGTCGGTGCTCATGCCGTCACCCCCGGCATGTCCAGGCCCGGCAGGGTGCTCTGCATGGCCACGGGAGCGACCCGGGTACGGGTGCGCGAGGAGGGGCGGACCGGGCCGAGGACCGGCACCGGGGGCGACGCGGGAGATTCGGCCGGCCGAGGCTCGCGGACCGGGGCGGGCTCCGGCTCGGTGGCTTCTGGCGCGACGGCTGGAGCCTCGATAGCGGGCACGGGCTCAGCAGCCGCCACCTCAGGAGCCTCAGCCACGTCAGCGACCTCGACAGGCAGGGTCAGCGGCTCCGGCTCGACGGCGGGACCGTCTGCGACGACGAGGGACGCCAGCGCGTGCGTGGAGGTGAGCACGGACAGCGGGGCCAGTGCCACCAGGACGACGCCCACGAGGACCTTCACGGCCGGGCCGACGTCGTAGGCGTGTGCGGCGTTCGCGCCGATGGAAACGACGGTGAACCCGAACATCAGGGTCCAGGCCCAGACGCTGGAGCGGCCCCGGGCGCGCAGTACGAGGGCCACCAGGCCGTAGACGAGCACGCTCGCATCGATGACGACCGGCACGAGGAACGCCAGCGACTCGGGCACCCGGCCCCACAGCGCGGCGTCCCGTAGAGACGAGAACGAGAGCGCGAACGACGCCAGGGCGACGGCGACGGTCAGGACGACGGTGAAGACGAGCACGGGCCGGGAGTCGGCCGCGATCCGGGCCACAGGCCCAGCGGTGCGGTTCATGGTCAGACCTCCTCTGCGGATGCGGTCGGGCGGGCAGCACGCGGGGCACGAGGTGCCCGGGGCGCGCGGGGCTTGCGGGGAGCGCGAGGCTTGCGCGGACGCGGAGCCGGAGCAACGGCGGCCGCCTCGGTGGCGGGGCCGTCGGTGGGGCTGTCGTCGGGGGTGTCGACCACGGCCAGGTGGCCACGGGCACGAGCCCACGCGTTGACGGCATCCATCCCCTCCCGGGGAGCCGACGCGGCCAGAGCCGGGGCGGGGTACGTCGCCGCGACGTGGCGGATGAGGTCGTCGTCCCAGTAGTCGAACCGGATCAGGGACGGCATGCCGTCCTCCCCGACCAGGTAGGCGGTGCCCGGCTCCGTACCCGCGATGTCGTGCGCGGGGGCAAGGCGGGCATGCGGTCCCAGGACCATGTCCGACTCGATGTCAGAGTCCAACCGGAGGGCGATCTTCTGGGGGTAGAGGTTGCGCTGCCCCACGGCCTCCTGACGAGGGTTCTGCACACAGGCCAGGACGACGACGCCCAGCGCCCGGCCCTGGGTCAGGATCTTGGACATGAGCCGGTCGGCCTCGCGACGCACGTCGAACTCGGCATAGGCCATCAGGTCAGCGAGTTCATCGATGACCAGGACGTGCAGCGGGTCCCCGGGAGTGGGGACGTGCAGCCGAGAGACGCCGCGCATGGTCTCCTTGCGGCGGTCGATCACGGCCAGCAGCTCACGCAGGACCGGGAGGGCGGCGTCGTTGCTGTAGGCGACGCGGGCGAACAGGGCACGGCCCATCTCCAGTTCGACGCCGCCCTTGAGGTCCAGGCCCCAGAATTGCACCAGGCCCGCAGGGACGGCGGGGGCGAGGTTGCCGACCACGGACCACAGCGCCGAGCCCTTGCCCGCTCCGGTGGCGCCGACGACGAGGGTGTGTTGTCCGCGGACCTGGACACAGGCCGGGAGCCCGGCCCGGGAGCGGCCCACAGGCACGTTGTCCGGGGTGGCGTTCTCGATCCCCGGCACCGACGCGACGGCGGGCGCGATGGTCGCGGTGGTGAACAGAGCCAGGTCCAGGACGCCGGGCTTGACCTTGGACGGTTCGTACCCGTGGGCGCGGAACGCGGTGCAGATCGCGGGGGCGGCCCGGTACAGGTCGTCCGGGGTCTGGCCGGTGAACGTCTCGATCCGCAGCACCACCGCACCCGGAGCACGCCGCACGTGCACCAGGCGGGAAATCACGATGGTGCCGTCCGGGCGGCGGGCCGACAGGCCGCAGGACTGGGCGACCTTGGGCCAGGAGTCCCGCACCTTCCACGCGTACATGGTCAGCAGGTACCGGCGCGGGGCGAGCATCGCCCAGGTGCCCATGAACAGACCCGGCAGCAGGAACACCACCAGCAGGAGCACGGGGCCAGTGGTGCGGTCGCCGGGCAGTTCGGCCAGGGTCAGCACGCCCCACCAGCCGACGGCGAGCAGGGCACCGAGGGCGACCGGCAGGGGGTGCTTGCCCGCCCAGGTGCCCAGGCCACGGGCGAACATCCACACCCGGAACCCGGACCAAGCAGCGATGCGCCAGGCCTTGCCGGACCATCCGGGACGGCCCACGGTCGCGGCGCGGAGCCGGGAGCGGGTGGCCGTGATTTTGGTGTTCAGGGCGGTGCGGATGCCGCCCGTGGTCGCAGTGTTCATCGGTCCCGCGCCTCCTTGTCGGTGGCGGCGCGGTAGGCGTCCTGAGCCGCCCCGGTCGCCTCGTTGATGGCCCGCGCGGCACCGCGCAGCGACTCGGCCAGAGCGTCGAGACCGGTCTCTCCGGCCCACTTCTGCATGAACCGCACCATGGTGTGCGTCTGTTCGAGGTCCTGACCCATCTGCGAGATCAGGCCCGGCGTGTCCTTCTCCGTGATCCGTCGTGTGAACATCAGCTCTTCCCCTCTCGCTCCGCGTTCAGGCGCCGCTCGACGTCGTCCAAGACGCCCATGAGCGTGTTCTTGACCGTGAACAGGGCATCGGCCACGGGCGCGTGGGCTTCGGTCCAGGACCTCAGGTCCTCCATCTCGATCGCCGCGTGCCGCGCACCGCTGACGGCGACGTCCACGAGTTTGTGGGTCTGCTCCAGCGCTTCGATCGCGCGCTTGTTGACCTGCCGTGTCGTTTCCTGCTCAGCCATCACTCGCCCTCGCTCTCGGCGATCCAGCGGCGGGCTACGTCCTCGCGGACCTCCCGGACCCGGGCCGACAGCGCCCGCAGGTTCTCCAGGGCCGCGTCATGGGCGTTGGTGACCCGGCTCAAGTTCTCCAGCGGCTCGATACCCCGCTGAACCTCCCCAACCGCTTCCCCAAGCCGGTGCTGGGCTTCCTCCAGCGCGTCGATCGCGCGCTTGTTGACCTGCCGGGTTGTCTCATCGGTCGCCATCAGCTCATCCCTTCTTTGGCCTCGCGCGGTCGCACGAGGGCTTCGGCTTCATCGATCAGCGCGTGTAGTTGCACGCGCACCTGATAGATCCGTTCGCCCAGGTCCTCATCCAGCGGGACGAGGAACGCCCCACCGAACGCCAACAGTGCGTACGCCTCGTTGATCTGCGTCACGCCCTCCCGTGCCGTGGCCACCAGATCCCGACGCTTCGCCGCCTCATCCATCCCGGGATCGGTCGGACCGGCGTAGGCCCATCTCTTCGGCATCAGCCCTGCTCCCCGTCGTCTTGGCGACCGACCCACTTGCCGGTCTCGTCGTAGAACTCGGGGTACTGGGCGCGGTGCGCGATGACGGCCGCGAGCCGGATTTCGAAGTGGAGCGCTTCGGCTCCCTTGTGCAGGTCCCGCGCGGTCTCGGCCGCGTCGGTGAACTCGACACGGTCCAGGGCCCTGGACGCGCCCTCCAGACCGTTCTTGGCCTCGAACAGGTACCGCCGGGCCGAGTCCAGCCACTCCGCGCGCGACACCTCAGGCCACCGCCTTCACGTCAGCCGTGGTGTCCTCTGACCAGCGGTACGGGCGGCGGCGAGGCAGGCCGCCCAGGGCCAGCGGCGCGGACAGGAAGACCGGCACGTCGCCGGACGTGCCCGTCCAGCACGAGAAACCCGTGTTGTCGTTGCGGCCAAGGTCCGAGCGCGGATCCAGGCCGAGCAGGTGCGCGATCGTCTCGCCGTGCGTCGTGTCGGTCACCGTCACGTAGAGCTTCTTCGCCTGGGTGCCGAGGTCGATGTGCCAGGCGATGTCCTCGATCCGGTCGTCCCCGATCAGGTCAGCCACGTACGCGGCGAACCGGAGCGCTTCCCCCGTCGAGGGGGCAGGAACCGAAGCCCCCGCCACCCCCGACGACATGGTGTTGGTGACCATGGGTCAGGCCGCCTTGGGCAGGGCCTTGGCGCCGGACATCTCCGCGATGCCAGCGGCCTCCCACGACGTCGACAGCCCGTTGTTGCGGCGGTCGACACGGACCGAGGCCACCAGGTCGCTGAACTGGATCGGCGTGAACAGCGACGGCGCGGGCATCTCCATGGCCGGGACCGTCACCTTGACCGACTCCGTGGACACACGTCCCCAGGACTCGGACTGGTACACGACCTCCACGCCCCACAGCGGGAGCCCCGTGCCGTCCTGCCGGGCCTGGTTGTCACCCGGACGGCGCTTGCCCTCCGCCGTCTCGACCCACTCCATGACCGGCTCCACAACACCGGTCGCCACCATCTGCTGTCGGTTGCTGTCTACAGCGAACGTCGCCATCTCTTCTTCTCCTCAGTCATCTCTGCGACCATCTGGCCGACTGGCTTAAGCCAGTGATAGAGACCATAGACTGGCTTGAGCCAGTTGCGCAAGAGAGTGGCTTGAACCAGTTCGCTAGAGTTGGGGTCATGCCTGATCAGCGACCCCACGGCGACAACGCCGAAGCCCGCGCGATCGCGTCGGCACTGCGGGACGCGATCCACTCCGGCGAGTACACCCCCGGCGATAAACTGCCTTCCGAGCGGGTGCTCGCAACGACCTACCACGGTGCCCGGAACACCGCCCGAGCGGCCATCCAGGAACTCATCCAAGAGGGCCTGGTCCGGCCCGAGCACGGCCGGGGATACTTCGTCCGCGAGCGTCCCCGCTGGATGCGCTTCGGCCGCCTGCGATACACCACCCCGATGCGCGCGGTCACCCGACACGGCCCGTTCGGTGCCGAGGCCCGAGCACAGGGCAAGACTCCGCGCGTCGAGGTCCGCAGCGCCGAACGCATTCCCGCCGAAGCCCACGTCGCGGAACGCCTCGGCATCGAGCCCGGGACCGACGTCGTCCGGCGCGAGAACTGGTACTACGCCGACGAGATACCCATGCAGGTCGGCATCACGTACATCCCGTGGTCCATCGCCCAGGGGACAGCCCTCGCGAAGGCCGAGAACCTCGGCAAGCGCAGCCTGTACGGCCGTCTCGAAGACCTCGGTTACACCATCGCCAACATCCGCGAAGAGGTCACCGCCCGGCCCGCCACCCGGGAAGAAGCCGAGGGACTCGACTTGCCCGCAGGTGTCCCCATGATCGACCTGTGGCACACCGGCATGACCGCCGACAAGCACCCCTTCGAAGTCACGAACTTCTGCATGCGCGCCGACTACTCAGCGCTCGACTACGACATGCCCGTGGAGTATTGATGACCCTCACGATCCGCCCCCGCCACGACGAAGACCTGCCCGCCCTCGCCGCCGCCCTGGTCCGAGTCCACGCCCAGGACGGCTACCCCGTCGAAGGTGTGGCGGACCCCGAAGGCTGGCTACGGCATCCCAACGAGCTGCAGAGTTGGACTGCCACCAACGACACCCACCCCATCGGGCAAGTCACCCTCAGCCGGGCCGTGCCCGACGACGACGCCGCGCGCGCCTGGCAGGAGCAGACCGGCGGCGACATCGACCGTCTCGCGATCCCGGTCCGACTCTTCGTTGACCCCGACCACCGGGGCAGCGGAGCCGGACGTCTCCTCATGGAAGCCGTCGTCAACTACGCGCGATCCAGGGGCCTCGCCATCGCGTTCGATGTCATGCTCAAGGACCGCGCCGCGATTCGGCTCTACGAACGACTCGGAGCCGTGCGGATTGCCGACCTCACGCACCATTACGGCGACGGCCTCACCGAACCGGCAGCCGTCTACGTGGTGCCGCTGCCGAATTGACCTCTACAAGATCAAGGCGCGCCTGACGGCGCGCAGGGCCCGCGCCTACGGCGGGGCCCCGCGATGGGGACCCCCGCGCGGCGGGCCTGGCGGCCCTTGCGCACCCCCACCGCACCCCACCGCCAGCGCGAGCCCCACACACGACAAAGACGGTCCTGGATCACTCACCAGGACCGTCTTTCGTTACTCAGGCTCTCAGTGCCTCCGGCGGGCACCGCAGGAATCAAGAGGATCGAGGGAACGCGGTGCCCCTGGTCCTCCGTCATCCATTGGCTTCACCGGGACCCTGACACCGAACCCGCCGGCAGCGCAACAGGTCCCGCCGACACCCAGCACCACCGCACCAGACGATGACGGGCGGGACCTGTTGCACTGACGGCAGAACCGATGTCCGAGACGCGCCCCGCGCCAACGGATGACGGAGGACCAGGGACCCCGAGCCGGGAGTATGGCCGGGACACAGACCCGCATCTGCTGCCCACCAATCTGCCCACCAAATCGCTCGGACTGCCCGCGCGAGGGCCAATTTCCCGGGCGTACCGGGCCGGTTGAACCGCAGAATCATGCGGATCGTGCTTCCTACGAGTCCCTACGGATCAGAAGGTTGGGGGTTCGAATCCCTTCGGGCGCACAGTAGAAGAGAAGCCCCGACCAGCGGAGACGCTGGCCGGGGCTTCGTCGTTGGTGGGCGTGCCCGCCGATTCTCGTGTCCCTGGCCCCACTGGGTCGCCAACCAGGACAAGAGCCGGCTTGAGCCACACGTCGCGATCCGGTCACGGTTGTGACCCGGGCCACTCCGCTGTTGACCCCAACTCCGAGCGGTCGCTACGTTCACCTGCGGCACACCCGTTCGGAGAACGACCTGGGCCACGGGCGTCGGAGCTCAACGGTGCGCTCCGTCGTCGGACCTGGGGAGCCCCCGGGCGGGCGTGCTGCCCAGGTGACGCACCTCCCCGGTCGCACATGTGCGAGCTGCAGGCGGCCGATGCTTGTCCGAGGATGCGGAGCGGACGCATTGACGGCAGGGAGGACCTCAGATGGGCGAGACCGTTCAGGATGCCGGCGCCCGGTCGGGTGAGTTCGTGCAGTCCCTGGAGCGCGGGCTGGCGGTGATCCGTGCGTTCGGCTCGGACCGGGCGCGGATGACGCTGAGCGAGGTGGCCCGCGAGGCCGAGCTGAGCCGGGCGACCGCGCGGCGCTTCCTGCACACCCTGGTGGAGCTCGGGTACGTGGTGACCGACGGGCGTGTGTTCGCGCTGCGTCCCCAGGTCCTCGAGCTCGGGCACGCCTACCTGTCGAGTTTGTCGCTGCCGGAGGTGGCGCAGCCCCACCTGGAGCAGCTCGCGGAGGACGTCGGCGAGTCGTCGTCGGTGGCGGTGCTCGACGGCGCCGACATCGTCTATGTGGCCCGCGTCGCGACACGCCGGATCATGTCGGCGGCGATCCAGGTAGGCACCCGGTTCCCCGCTGCGGCCACGTCCATGGGCCGCGCGGTCCTGGCCCACCTGCCCCACGGCGACCGGGATGCCTTCCTAGGCGACGTCGCTCTCGAGCAGCTCACCCCGCACACGATCATCGACCGGGAGCTGCTGCGTGCCGAGCTGGACCGGGTCCAAGGTCAGGGCTGGGCGCTCGTCGACCAGGAGCTGGAGGAGGGGCTGCGCTCGATCGCCGCGCCATTGCGGGACCGGGCCGGCCGGGTGGTGGCCGCGGTGAACGTGTCCGCCCCGGTGCGCCGCGGCGCGGCCGACGAGCTGATAGCCGACTTCCTGCCACCCCTGCTGCGCGCCGTCCGCGAGATCGAGGCGGATCTGGCCCGTACCCGGACCTGAGTCCGGCTGTTACCGTGGATGTACGCATACGGAACTTGTGTGCGCACTGCGAACGGGCAGAGGTGGAAATCGATGAGGCAGGCATTCGTCTACGACGCGGTGCGCACGCCCTTCGGCCGCTACGGCGGGGCGCTTGCCACGGTGCGGCCGGACGACCTGGCGGCTTATGTCGTCGGGGAGCAGGTGCGCCGTGCACCGGGGCTGGACCCGGTCCGGATCGACGACGTGATCCTCGGCAACGCGAACGGGGCGGGTGAGGACAACCGGAACGTGGCGCGGATGGCCGTGCTGCTGGCCGGGCTTCCGCTGTCGGTCCCCGGCGTCACCGTGAACCGGCTGTGCGGCTCGTCGCTGGAGGCCGCCGTGCAGGCGGCCCGCGCCGTCGAGTCCGGCGACGCCGACGTCGTCGTGGCGGGCGGCGTCGAGTCCATGAGCCGTGCGCCGTGGGTGATGCCCAAGCCGGAGCGTGCCTACCCGGCGGGCGGCGCCGAGCTGGTCTCCACCACGCTGGGCTGGCGCCTGGTCAACAAGAAGATGCGGCCGGAATGGACGGTCTCCCTCGGCGAGGCTACGGAACGCCTGCGTGAGAAGTACGGCGTCACGCGGGAGCGCCAGGACGAGTTCGCCCTGCGCAGCCACCGCCTGGCGCACGAGGCGTGGGAGGACGGCCGGTACGACGACCTGGTCACCCCCCACCCCGATGCCGACCTGCGGCGCGACGAGCCCGTCCGCCCGGACGGCACCCTGGAGAAGCTGGCGTCGCTGAAGCCGTCCTTCCGCGCGGAGGGCGGCACCATCACGGCGGGCAACGCCTCCCCGCTGACGGACGGCGCCAGCGCCGCCCTGATCGGCTCGGAGTCGGCGGCGACCAGCACCGGCCTGGAACCGCTGGCCCGCATCGCGGGCCGCGCGTCGGTCGGCAACGAGCCGCAGTACTTCGGCTACGCCCCGGTGGAGGCCGCCGACCGCGCCCTCGCGAAGAGCGGCATCAGCTGGGACGACGTCGGCGCCGTCGAGCTCAACGAGGCGTTCGCCGCACAGTCGCTCGTCTGTGTCGACGCGTGGGGCATCGACCTGGACATCGTGAACGCGTGGGGCGGAGCGACGGCGCTCGGCCACCCGCTCGGCGCGTCCGGCACGCGCATCCTCGGTACGCTCGCGCGCCGGCTGGTCGCGGAGAACCAGCGCTGGGGCGTGGCCGCGATCTGTATCGGCGTCGGCCAGGGCATGGCAGTGGTCCTGGAGAACGTGCGGGCCGCCGCATGACCGTCCAGCTCGCGCGGACCGCCTTGGAGGCGGTGGGCGACGTCGCCGACGGCTCGACCGTGATGATCGGCGGGTTCGGGCCCGCCGGGCAGCCGGTCGAGCTCATCGAGGCGCTGCTGGAACAGGGCGCCGGCGACCTCGTCGTCGTCTCCAACAACGCGGGCAACGGCGAGGACGCCCTGGCGCGGCTCATCCTCGAACGCCGCGTGCGCAAGATCGTGTGCTCGTTCCCCCGCCAGGTGGACTCGTGGCACTTCGACGCCGCGTACCGCGCGGGCGAGATCGAGCTCGAGCTGGTGCCGCAGGGCAACCTGGCCGAACGGATCCGCGCGGCGGGCGCCGGCTTGGGCGGCTTCTTCACGCCCACCGGCTTCGGCACGCCGCTGGCCGAGGGCAAGGAGACCCGCCTGGTCGACGGCGTCCCCATGGTCCTTGAGTCGCCCATCCGCGCCGACGTCGCGCTGGTCAAGGCGCTCCGGGCCGACGGCGTCGGGAACCTCGTCTACCGCAAGACCGCCCGGAACTTCGGGCCGGTCATGGCCACGGCGGCTCGGCGAACCGTGGTGCAGGTACACGAGGTCGTGCCGACCGGGTCGATCGATCCCGAGACGGTGGTGACCCCGGGGATCTACGTCGACGCCGTCGTGCCGATCGACAGCGTGACCACGCTCGCGGGCGTGCAGCCCGGGGCGCGAGGAGTCGCTTCATGAGCGCGGAGACGATCCCGGCGGACGCGCGGAGCGGGTCGCCGCTGTCCAAGGCGCAGCTGGCGGCCCGCGTCGCCGCCGACATCAGGCCGGGCTCCTACGTGAACCTGGGTATCGGCCTGCCGACGCTCGTGGCCGACCACCTCCCCGAGGACTCCGGCATCACACTGCACACGGAGAACGGGCTGCTCGGCATGGGCCCGACCCCGGAGCCGGATGCCGTGGACCCCGAGCTCATCAACGCCGGCAAGGTCCCGGTGACGGAGCTCGCCGGTGCTTCCTACTTCCACCAGGCCGACTCGTTCGCCATGATGCGCGGCGGGCACATCGACGTCTGCGTGCTCGGGGCGTTCCAGGTCTCGACGTCGGGAGACCTCGCGAACTGGTCCACCGGCAAGCCCGGCGCCGTGCCCGCCGTGGGCGGGGCGATGGACCTCGCAGTGGGCGCCAAGCGGAGCGTCGTCATGATGACGCTCCTGACCAAGGACGGTCAGCCCAAGCTCCTCCGGGAATGCACCCTGCCACTCACCGGAGTGGGCTGCGTGTCGCGGATCTACAGCGACATCGCAGTAATCGACGTCGGGCCGGGTCGCCGGGACGACGACGGCGCACGCGTCGTCGAGACCTACGGCGTCACACACGGGGAGCTCGAGGAGATGCTGGGGCTGCGGCTGGGCTTCGCCGCAGGCTAGGGGCGCCCGGGAGACGGCTGCCGCAGAGGCGATCGTTGATCGGGTCCGGAGCGCTGCGCCGCGAACTGGGGCCTGCAGGCGCGGCCCGGATGGAGCATTCGCCGTGGATGGCGAAATCTGAACCAAAGATTACGCAGACATGGCCGAGCGAGAGAGTTCTTGGTCTGGCGCCGCCCATCCTGGCGCTCCAGGGGGCGGCAGAGGCCGTCCAGCAGGACTTCGGACCGGCCGACGCTGATGGCTTCTTGGAAAAACACCCGATGAACAGCGGTTCTGTGTCCGCCGTCACGCGCCTCGGCTTTGACGCACCCTGCCGCCTGACGTACTGTTCTGGATGTCAGCCCGACGGGCCGACGGACACACGGACCGGAGACGGTCCGAGTGGCCGCGCCGGGGCTGGATCCCATCTCTGATGCAGGACGGTTTAAATTGTTCTGCGGGTTATCGGATGCGGGTCCTCTCATGCGAGTGCGCTAGGCCTTCAAGGCCAGCGGATTTGCGAGGCGGATTCAGGTCTGGTAAGTTGAAGAGGTTGCCCCGGATGGGGTCAGCATCCTGAGGATGATGACTCTGGCGGTGTGCGTCGGTTGTTTGAGAACTCAACAGTGTGCTTGATAGTCAATGCCAAATTGTTTGGCCCTTTGCGGGGTGTGGCTTTGCTGAC
>NZ_QBUG01000002.1 GCF_003058225.1 Promicromonospora sp. AC04 | reverse complement strand
GTGCCGGTGTTGATCGCTCCGCCGAAGACGTAGACGAACAGCAGCATCATCGCGATCGGGGTCACCGCGGTGGTGATGATCGTGTCGGGACTGCGGGTGATGTGGGTCAGGGATCGTCCCAGCAGCACGGCGGTGTCGCCGAAGAAGTGCTTGGCCATCGATCTACTCCTTACTTGGTCGTGCCGTCGGAGGGGGCGGTGCCGGCGTCGACGTCGGCACCGGTGTTGCTGTCGTTCTTGCTGTTGCTGCCGACGAGCTTGAGAAAGACGTCCTCGAGGGTGGGCTGCTTCTCGACGTACTCGACCTTGGCCGGCGGGAGCAGGGCCTTGAGCTCGCCCAGGGTGCCGTTGACGATGATCCGGCCCTGGTGCAGGATCGCGATCCGGTCGGCGAGCTGCTCGGCCTCGTCCAGGTACTGGGTGGTGAGCAGCACCGTGGTGCCGTTCTTGGCCAGGTCCCGCACCGCCTGCCACACCTCGATGCGTGCCTCGGGGTCCAGGCCGGTGGTGGGCTCGTCGAGGAAGATGATCGGCGGGTTGCCGATCAGGCTCATCGCGATGTCCAGGCGACGGCGCATGCCGCCGGAGTAGGTGGCGGCCTTGCGCCCGCCGGCGTCGGTCAGCGAGAACCGGGCGAGCAGGTCGTCAGCGATCTGGCCGGGGTCCTTCAGGTGCCGGAGCCGGGCGACCAGGACCAGGTTCTCCCGTCCGGAGAGGACCTCGTCGACGGCCGCGAACTGCCCGGTAAGGCTGATCGACTCGCGCACGTCGCCAGCCTGCGTGGCGACGTCGAAGCCATGGACGCTCGCCGTGCCTCCATCTGCCTTGAGCAGGGTGGACAGGATCTTCACGACGGTGGTCTTGCCGGCCCCGTTGGAGCCGAGCAGCGCGAAGATGCTGCCCCGCGCCACGTCGAACTCCACGCCCCGCAGGACGTGCAGCTCCTTGTACGACTTCTCCAGGCCCTGCACGTGGATCGCAGGCTCCCGGACCTGGTTGGCGGTCATCGGTGCTCCTCTTCTCGTTCGACGCTGCGGATGGTGTGGTCGAGATTGCTGGTCATGGGTGCTTCTCCTCCGAGGGGTGGCTCAGGGGCGGCGGACGATGATCTCGCCGTAGCCGGTGCTGGCGTGGATCTCGGCGGTCGCCTCGTCGTCGACCGGCCCCTCGGTGGGGGTCAGCCGGTTGCGGACCGTGCCGTGCTCCGAGGTGACGTCGAGCCAGGCGGCGGTGCCCTCGGGCACGCCCACCTCGATCGAGCCGTACGACGTGGTGAGCCGGACGCTGCCGGACTCGACGTTGGCGACGCGGATGCCCGCATGGGCGGACTTGACGGTGAGGCTGCCGCGCACGCGGCCCACCTCGATCTCCGAGTGCGCCCCGACGACGTCCAGCGTCCCGGTGACCGACCCGACGGTCGTGGTCCCGTTGCTCGCCCGGATCGTGCCCTCGTCGGCGACCTCGTCGACCCGCACGGAGCCCGCGCTCGCCTTGATGTTCGTTGGGCCCGTTGCCCGGCCGATGATGACGGACCCGGCCGAGACCTTGAGGTCGATGCGGGCTGCCTCGTCGACCCGGGCGTCGCCGCCGTTGAGGGTCAGGTCGACGGCGCCGAGCCTGCCCTCCGAGTACAGCGAGCCTGCCTTGCCGCGCAGGTCGGAGCCGGCGGGCAGCTCGACGTTGACTATCGCGCCGCCGGCCGCGAAGGGCAGGACGTACTGCTTCCAGGCGGCCGGGTAGATGATCGTGACGGCGTCGCCGTCCCGGGCGACACGCGTCTCCTCGGCGGCGCGCACGGAGCCCGACTTGGTCGGGTCGGCGGGCAGGACGGTGACGACGACGTCGTCCCGTTCCCCGGCGACGACGTGGAGGTTGCCGAAGGGAACGTCCACGACAACGGGGACGGGTGTGGGGGCGGGAAAAGTAGGCATGAGGGTCTCCAGCGGTGGTCGGAGCGGGCGGTTGCGGACGTTGTCTTGTGGCGGCGGGCGCGGTCAGCGCACCCAGCCGGTGTGGCGGTTGGTGGCGCGCTGCTCGGGGCGGGCCTGCGGGGCGGACCAGCCGGAGCTCTGCTCGAGCGCGGCGGCGACCGCGCGCACGAGCCACGTGTTGACGGAGACGCCCTGGCGGGCGGCGGCGACCTCGACCTGCGTCTTGAGGTGGTCGGGCAGGCGCAGGGTGGTGCGGGTGGTGGCACCCGCGTCGGCGTCGGCGTTCGACAGCCCGGCGGGGGGCAGCGCGGACGACGACGCGGGTGCGGTGACCGCGGCCGGCTCGCCGACGGCTGCGGGTGCGGCGACGACGAACTCGGGGTCGCCACCGCGCAGCCGGACGTCGACCGAGCCGGGCGCGAGCTCGGCGGAGATCTCGCCCGCCGCCGCGGAGAGCGCGTCGAGCAGGACGAGGCGCACGGCGGCGTCGAGCGGCGCAGTCAGACGCTGGGCGAGCTGCCGAGCGTCGTCGCCCGCGGCGTCGGCCACGGTGGCCAGGCGGTTCTGGAGGTCGTCGACGTAGTGCGTGAGGTCCATGACGTCATCATGACACCACGCGTGGTGTCAGCACAACACCAAAGTGGTGTCATTTGCGTTTTGCCAGGTCAAGTGCCGTAGGTGGTCGCACGCGGCGGTCTAGCGGCGCCGCAAAGTCAGCGTCGTCGGGGTGCGGAGCCAGGCGACTACCTCGTCAGGCGCCTACCTCGCCAGACGACTTCCTCGCCAGACGACTACCGCGGCGGGGTGCTCTCGCGGACGATGACGTGGCCCTCGACCACCGTGGTCCGTGGTGCGTCGCCGCGCGGCCCGAGGGCCAGGGCCAGCGCCTCCTCGGCCACCTGCTCCCACGGCAGCCGCACGGTGGTCAGCGCGGGCGTCACGTCGCGCAGTGCCTTGATGTCGTCGAACCCGGCGACGGCGACGCGCTTCGGATCACCTGAATCGCGCAGGAAGGTGAGCACACCGAGGGCCATGGCGTCGTTCACGGCGAAGACGGCGTCCACCGCGATGTTGCGCCGCAGCAGCTCGCCGGTCAGCGCGTAGGCGGCGTCCCGGGTGAACTCCCCGATCAGGACGCGGTCGGCGGACAGCTCGATGCCGGCGTCGGCCAGCCCGGCGGCGAACCCCTCCGTGCGGTCGCGCTGAGTGAGGCCGTGCTTGAGCCCCGAGATCACCGCGAAGTCGCGGTACCCGAGGCCCACCAGCGTGGTGGCCATGTCGTAGCCGCCCTGCCGGTTGGCATAGGCGACGGTGTCGAAGGGAAGACCCTCCTGCGTGGCGAGCACCACCCGGCCGCCCTCGGCCTCGTAGCGCTGCAGCGCCTCGACGAGCGCGGGGATCGTGGCGTCGTCGCTGGTGCGCCCGCCGGCGATCATCAGGATCTCGGGCCGGTGGCCGCGGGCGAGGTTCACGGCCTCCACCATGTCGGCCTGGTCGGGACCGGCCGAGATCAGGGTGAACGGGAGGCCGCGCCGCTGCGCGACGGCCACCACGCCCGCCGTGATCGGGTTGGCGAAGTCGTCGGGCATGCCCTTGACGACCAGGGTCACCCCCCGGGACCGGCCCTTGGCGACGGCCTGCGCCGCGAAGTTCGTGGTGTACCCGAGCGTCTTGGCGGCCTCGAGCACCTTCACCCGGTTGGCCTCGCGAACGCCCCGGTCGCTCCCGTTGAGGGCGCGCGACGCCGTTGCCGCGGAGACCCCGGCGAGCTGGGCCACGTCGGCAAGGCGCGCGGCCCGGGACGGTGCCGAGTCGTTCATCGACGCTGCTCGCTTCCCTGTCTCAGTGGGGGTTCGGTGGCCCGGAGATCATATCCGGAAATGCTTTCCGTCACGGGCCGGACCGTGCGTAGCGAGCGAGGTCCGCGGCCGCGGTATCGCCCATCCGGCGCAGCTCGGTGCCCATGGAACCCGCGATGTGCGGCGTCAGCACCACGTTCGGCAGGTCGTACAGCGGAGAGGACGCCGGCAGCGGCTCCGGGTCGGTGACGTCGAGGACCGCGTTGATCCGCCCCGTGACCAGCTCGCGCTCGAGCGCCCCGGCGTCGACGATCGCGCCGCGCGCGGTGTTGATCAGCGTCGCCCCGTCGGGCATGCGGGCGAGCAGGCCGGCGTCGATCAGCCCCACCGTCTCGGGCAGCACCGGGGCGTGCAGCGTGACGACGGAGCTGCGGCTCATCAGCTCCGGCAGGGTGACCGGCTCGACGCCGAGCTCCGCGGCCTCGTGACTCGTGAGGTACGGGTCGTACAGGAGCACCCGGAGCGTCGGGAACGACCGCAGCAGCTCCACCAGGGCGCGCCCGGTCCGGGACGCGCTCACCACCCCGACGGTCCGCAGGTAGTTGCCGGACGCCGCGAACTCGGCCTCGCGGTCGATGAAGGCGCGGCGCTCCCGGTACAGCTGCTGCGCACGGAACGTGTCCTTGTTGGCCAGCAGGACCATTGCCAGCGAGTACTCGGCGACGGGCAGGGCGTTGGCCGCCCCGACGTCCGACGCCGTGATCCCGGGCGCGCCGTCCGGGAACAGCCCGTCCGCGGCGCCACCCGCGTGGATCACGCGCCGCAGCCGGGGCGCGTGCCGCAGCACCTTGGCCGTGAGCTGCGGCGTCTCCCACCCCGTCAGCAGCACCTCGGCCCGGGCGAGCGTCCGGCGGGCGCCGTCCGACTCGAGCTCGGTGAGGACGTCGCCCACGCGGCTCGCGGGCACGTCCGCCAGCGCCTCGAACGACGGGCCGAAGAGCCGTCCGGCCAGCCGGTCGGACCCGACCGCTACTGCGTACTCGATCACGCTGCTCCTCAGGGGTAGTGACAGTGGGTTGTGGTCCCGGGGCCGGGTGGTGCACCCGGCCCCGGGACGGTCTGTGGTGCCGGCCCGCGGCTACTTCTGGGCCGCCAGGTAGGCGTCGGCCTGCTTGTTGAGCTCCTCCTGGACCTTCGGCAGGCCGGCCGTGTCGAGGGCGCTCTTGAGCTTGTCCAGCCCTTCGGTGACGTCGACCGCGCCGGCGAACAGCGGGTTGCCGAACTCGGTGATCGCCGCCGTGATCTGGGCGTGCTCCTTCTCGACCTCGGTCAGGTCCGGGATGAACGAGGCGAACGGGTCGAGCGTGAAGTTGTCGTAGTCCTTGGACCAGTCGAACCAGGTCTCCTCGCTCTCGGACATCCGCGAGTACTTGCGCTCGAGCGGGATGCGCCAGCTCAGCGCGTAGCCCGGGAAGTTCGCGTAGTCGCTGACCTGCTCGTAGGCGTCGTCGCCGACCGCCTTCCAGTCGGTCCCCTCCTCGCCGTACTGCAGGAGGTCGTGGTTCTCCTGGACGGAGACCCAGTCCAGGAGCTGCAGCGCGGACTCGCTGTCGGCCGCCGCGGCGTTCACGACGACGAGGTTGTCGGCCTGGAAGGTCTGGTTCGGCTTCGCCGACAGGCCGTCGCGGAACGGGAGCAGCGTCACGAGCGAGGCGCCCTCGACCGCCTTCTCGAGCAGGTCGAGGTGCCCGGCGGTGTCAAGGCCGTCGGTGATGCCCCAGCAGGTGGCGGCGCCACCGCCGTCGAACTGCGACTTGAGCGTGGCCGGGTCGGCGTTGAGCCGGTCGGCGTTGATGATGCCGTCCTCGTAGTACTTGCGGACGCGGTGCAGCGACTCGACGTACGGCTCGTACTCCCAGAAGGGCACCGCGTCGGTCGAGCCCGTCGTCGCCGCGTCCCGGGACGGGACGAACATGAGGGAGTCGCTGGAGAAGTAGATCGGGAGGAGGTCCGGCGTCTCCCAGCCCTGCGGGTACAGCGCGCCGGTCGGAGCACCCAGCACGTCGAAGGGCGAGTTCCGGTTGATGTAGCCCGGGATGCCCTCCTTCTGCTGCACGTCGTACCAGAACTTCTCCAGCTGGTCGAACGTCTCGATGCTCCCGCCGGCGTACTTGTCGACGAGGTCACCGCGCGCGACCACGTGGTGGATGCGCGCGGCGCTGTTCACGGCCGGGATGCCGTAGATCGAGCCGTCGGGCCAGCGGTTGGCGTCGAACGCGCTCTGGTCGACGGCGCCCGTGAGGTTGGGGTACTTGCCGCTTGCCAGGGCGTCGTCCAGGGGTTCGAGCGCGTTCGACTCGATGAGCTGGGCGATGTTGAGCCAGCGCGCCGAGAGCGCCGTCTGGAAGTCCTCGCCCGCCGTGAACTTCAGCAGGGACTGCGCGGCGTAGTTGGTCCAGTTGATGAAGGACGGCTGGAGCTCGAACCCGAGGTCGGTCTTGAGCTTCGTGTTGACGGCCGCGCGGACGCGGTCCCACTGGGGCGGGACGTCCCCCGGGAGCAGGAGGCCGAACGACGAGCTGCTGCTCGCCCCGCCGTTCCCGCAGGCCATCAGGGTCATGGCGGCGAGCACGCCGCCCGTTCCGGCGAGAAAACCTCGCCGGGAGAGCGGCCGTGACCGGCCAGCGGCGTCGATGAGCTGAGCCATGGTGCTTCCTCTCGTAAGTGTGTGGTCGTGCGACGTGCGGTGCGGGTTCAGCCCTTGGTCGCGCCGAGGGTGAGGCCCTTGACGAAGTAGCGCTGGGCGAAGGGGTAGGCGAGGAGGATCGGGCCGATGGTGATGACGGTCATCGCCAGTCGCATCTGGTAGACGGGAGCGGCGGTGGTGGTCCCGAGGTCGGCCGCGTTGGCGACGCTCGTGATGAGGTTCTGGAGCACGAGCTGCAAGGGGTACTTGGCGGGCTCGCTGATGAAGAGCAGGGCGTGGAACCACTCGTTCCAGAAGGTCACCGCGTAGAACAGCGCGATGACGGCGATGACCGGCTTCGAGAGCGGCAGCACCACCTGGAAGAAGATCCGCAGCTCGCCGGCGCCGTCGATCCGGGCGGCGTCGAGGATCTCCTGCGGCGTCGCCCGGAAGAAGCTGACCTGCACGAACACGAGGAACGGCGCGATGACCAGCGGCAGGATCACGGCGAACCACGAGTCCCGGAGCTGCAGCACCTGCGTGATCAGGATGTACATGGGCACGAGGCCGCCCGTGAACAGCATCGGTATGTAGGCGAACACCGCCAGCGGCCGGCTCATCCAGGGCAGCCCGCGCGCGATCACCCAGGCGATGCCCGACGTCGCGGCGACGGCGATCACCGTGCCGACCACCGTGATGAACAGCGTCGCGCCGTAGGACAGCCAGACTCGCGACCCGGCGAAGATCGTCGTGTACGCGTCCAGCGAGAACGGGTCCGGCCAGAACGAGTACCCGCGCTGCGAGAGCGACGACTCCGCAGTGAGGGAGCCCGCGATGATCATCCAGAACGGGACGACGCAGATCAGGGCGAAGGCGATCACGCCCACGTAGCTGATGACCGTGAAGGGCTCGGGGCGCTGCCGCTTCCGGGCGCGGGGGCCCGTGGGCGGCGTCGTGGAGACGGGCCGGGGGCGGACGCCGGCTTCGACGATGGTCATAGCAGCGAGGTCTCCTTCGCGTAGCGACGCTGGACCAGGGTGGCGACCACCACGAGCACGAAGCCGACGACGGACTGGAACAGGCCGATCGCGGCGGTGGTGCCGAAGTCGCCGATGGTGCGCAGCGCCCGGAAGACGTAGGTGTCGATGACGTCGGTGGTGGAGAACAGGGTGCCGTTGTCGCCGACGATCGCGTAGATGGTGCCGAAGTCGCCGTAGAAGATCCGGCCGACGCCGAGCACGAGGAGGATCGCGGCGGTCGGCTTGAGCAGCGGAAGGGTGATCCGCAGAGCCATCTGCGCGCGGCTCGCGCCGTCGATCACGCCCGCCTCGTACACCTCCTCGGGGATGGCGGTGATGGCCGCGAGGAAGATGACGCTCATGTAGCCGCCCATCTGCCAGACCTTGACGGCGGTCAGGATCCACGGCCAGGGCCCGGGCTCGGTGTACCAGGAGACGGACGGCAGCCCGAAGACGTCGGTGAGGTCGTTCACCAGGCCGCCGCGCCCGCTCGGTCCGGCGAGGAACGCCTGCAGGAAGATGCTCACGACGATCGGCGACACGAAGTACGGCACGAAGATCACCGACTGGAAGAACCGCTTCGTCACGTGGCCGCGGATCTCGTTGAGCATGATGGCGAGCAGGACGCCCGAGGCGAGGGTCGCGGCGAGGAACAGGACGTTGAGGAACAGCGTGTTCCACAGGATCCGGCCGGCGCCGCCCGAGGTGAAGAAGAACTCGAAGTTCTCCAGGCCGGTCCAAGGTGACCCGAAGACGCCGTCGGCCACGTTGAAGTCCTGGAACGCGACCACCAGCCCGGCCATCGGGCCGTAGGCGAAGACCAGCAGGAGGACGACGGCGGGGGCGGCCAGGATCACGAGGCCGTAGTCGCGGCCGCGCCCTTTCTGCCGGCTCCTGCCTCGTTCGGATCCGGTGGCCGCGAAGGTGTTGCTCGCGGCGCCGAGGTCGGTGCTCATCGCCGTGCACTTCCGCCGAGGAAGGGGTCCGGCGGTGTCCGGTCAGGTGTTCGTGGGTCCACGGCGGGCTCTCTTCTTCGTCGAAGATTCGGTGCTGGATTCGATCGTGCGGTCGGTGCAACGTGCACGCTATGGGCGTCGGAACGGCCGTGTCAAGAAAGAATGGAAAGCGCGTTCCGTTGACCAGAACAACTGACAGAGTGGAAAGTTCCGGCGCCCGGCGCCGGGATGAGCGAGGATCTGCTTCAATATGGAACGCGCTTTCCTCGGGATGGGCGCAGCGCAGCGCCGCGGCCCACCGTCGCGGTGCCCGCAGGACGGGAGGAGTCAGCGGTGAGCCGTGTCGGGCTGCACGTGACGCGCACCGGCGCGCGGGGAACCCGGCGCGGGACCGTGGTCGCCGTGCACGGGATGATGGAGAGCGGCCCCACGCTGCAGGCCGCGGCCGACGGGTGGGCGGCGGACGGCTGGGAGGTCCTCGCCCCTGACCTGCGTGGGCACGGTCGTTCACCACGCTGGGACCCGGCCGATGAGCTGCACCCGGGCGACCGGCTGACCGAGGACCTCCTCGCGGTCCTCGACGACCTGGACGGGGACGCGCACCCGGGTACGACCGGGCCGCTCGTGCTGTTCGGGCACTCCGCCGGGGGCGGTGTCGCGGCAGCGGCCGCGGCGCAACGTCCGGAACGGGTGGCGGGCGTGCTGCTCGAGGACCCGTTCTGGCGCCTCCCGGTCACGCCGCACCAGGACCGGGCGGTCGCCGAGCAGGCATACGAGGACCTCGTGGCCCGGCAGTCGCTGTCCCTCAGTGGGCTGGAGGTGCGGGGCGGCGTCGCGCACCCGGGATGGGACCCGCGCGAGCTGCCCGCCTGGGCGCGGGCGCAGCACGACGCCGACCCCGTGCTCGTGCGCAACGGCGACGTCATCCCGACGCCGCCGTGGCCCGACCTGGTGCGCGGCCTCGTGGCCGCCGAGGTGGATGTGCTGGTCGTCACCGGGGGAGTCGCGCCAGAGGTCGGCATGACGGCCAGGCACCGGCGGATGCTCGCCGGGTGCGGCGCCCGGCTCGCTGTGGTCGACGGCGCGTCGCACTTCGTGCGCCGGGACGCGCCGGAGCGGTTCGCCGCGATCTCGGGGAAGTTCCTGGCGCGGGCGTTGGGTCCGGCGGGATCGCGCCTCGCCTCGCCGTCATCCGGTCACGACCCGCAGGGCTGACCGGGGCAGGCGGCGATACACGCCCGCGCACCCCCGCCGTCGGCCGGTCCGTCCGAGGGTGGAGATGGTGTCCGGGATGTCCTTCCCGCGGGGGATCCGTCCGCCCCGCGCCCCGACGCAGACTGGCGGCGTGCCGAGACGAAGGAGCATCCCCATGAGTGCAAGCCGCCGAGTCAGGGCCGCCCTGAGCGTGGTCGTGGCCGGGTCCCTGCCGCTGACCGGAGCTGGTGTGGCCACGACGGCGCAGGCCGCGCCGTCGGCCACCGCGGTGAGCGCAGCGCCGTCGCACGTGCCGTCGGCCGCCGACGATCCCATGGCGCTGTCGCAGGCGGTGCGGGAGGCGGCCGAGCGGGCCGCTGCCGCGCCCGGCCTTCGCGCCCGGACGACGGACGCCGGCGTCCGCGACGACCTCGACCGGGCGGTAGCCGGCCTGGTGGACGACGGCGCCGTCGCCGTCACCGCGCGCGTCGAGACGCCGGACCTCACCTGGGCGGGCGCCGACGGCGTCCGCGAGCTCGGGGGTCACGTCCCCGCCCGCCCCAAGGACCAGTTCCGCGTGGCAAGCATCACCAAGCCGATGATCGCGACCCTCGTGATGCAGGAGATCGAGAAAGGCACCTGGTCGCTCGACACGAGCGTCGAGGACGTGCTGCCCGGGGCCCTGCCGCGCGACGTGACGATCGAGCAGCTGCTCAGCCACACGTCGGGTGCTCCGACCGCCACCGACTACCTGCTGGTGGACCACATGACCGACCCGGCCTCCTTCGACGAGTTCTTCGAGGTGCTGGGCGAGCACTACTCCGAGGGTGACCACGTCCGCGCCGTCCACACCGCGCCCTGGGTGCTGGAGCCCGGTACCGGCTTCTCCTACTCCAATGCCGGGTTCGTAACGCTCGGCATGATGCTGGAGAAGGTGACGGGGGAGGACCTCGACGACCTGCTCGAGGAGCGGGTGTTCGAGCCGGCGGGGATGCGGCACAGCGCCTACCCGGAGCGGCCGGGAACACGAGGGCCGTTCCTGGACGACGCCGCGTATACCGGTGCGGAGGGTGCCGGCTGGTACTCGATCGAGCACTTCGACCCGACGGTGTTCCGTGCGGCGGGCGCGGTGACGAGCACGACGTCGGACCTCGCGGCCTTCACCGAGGCCCTGGTGACGGGCGACCTCGTGGACCCCGCAACTGTGACCGACATGCTGACGCCGCGGACCACGGACGGGCTGGGGTACGGCCTCGGCGCCTACCGGCTGCCCGACCCGTGCGTGCCGGGCGAGTACCTGTACGGGCACGACGGCGGAACCTACGGCACGATCAGCCTCGCTCTGACCTCGCTCGACGGTGAGCGTCAGCTGTCGATGGGCGTGACCGGCCGCAACGTCTCGGCGGACCCGGACGCGCTGTACGACCTCAGCGACCTGCTGGTCCCGCTGCTCGAGGCCACCTGCTGACGAGTTCTACCGCGGTGTGGAGGAGCTCGAGCGGCGGATCACCAGCGTCGGCTGGAACATCACGTGCTCTGCCGTGGTGTCGGGCCCGTTGAGCAGGAGGTCCGCCGCGCGGGCGCCGAGCTCGTGGGTCGGCTGGCGCACCGAGGTCAGCGGCGTGGACAGCTCGGCGGCGAACGCGACGTCGTCGTACCCCACTACCGCCATGTCCGTGGGGACGGTGATGTTCTCCGTGCGGAGCGTGCGCAGCACGCCCAGCGCGACCAGGTCGTTGACGCAGAAGACGGCGGTGGGCCGGTCGCCCGACTCCAGCAGCCCGCGGATCGCGGCCTCCCCGCCCTCGGCGTTCAGGCTGGTCACGGTGGTCTCCACCAGCGCGGTCGCCGGATCCAGCCCGGCCTCGACCAGCGCCTTGAGCACGCCTTCGTGCCGGTCGGCGCACTGCCGGATCGTGTGCGGGCCGTTGAGGAACGCGATCCGCGTGTGGCCCTCGTCCAGGAGGTGCCGCGCGGCGAGCTCACCGCCGCGGACGTCGTCGACGGCGACGGACGAGATGCTCGGATCGGACGACGGGCGGTCCAGCAGGACGACGCCGGTCCCGCGCCGGCGCACCGCGAGGAGGTGCTCGATGTCGTTGGTGGCCGGCACCACCATGACGCCCTGCACGCCGTGCTCCTCGAAGAGACGCAGGTAGCGCTGCTCGCGGTCGGGGTCGTCGTCGGACGACGCCACCATGAGCGTGAAGTCGTCGCGGTCGAGACGCTCCTCGATACCCCGCGCGACGTCGGTGAAGAACGGGTTGGCGATGTCCAGGACGATGGCGCCGACCGTGGTGATGGTCCCCGCGCGCAGCTGCCGGGCGGACCCGTTGCGCACGAAGCTCAGCTCGTCGATTGCGGCCTCGACGCGCTCGCGGGTCCCGGGCAGCACGCGTTCGGGCCGGTTGAGCACGTTGGAGACCGTGCCGACGGAGACGCCGGCGGCGCGAGCGACGTCGGCGATGGATGCTCGGCGGTGAGCGGCCGGCTGGATCATGGAGCGCCTCCTTGCTTCGGGCTACATTATGAACCGTTTCATGGCGGGTTGGTCGAGGAGGACCGGACATGTCGAGCAACACAGCGGGCGCACGCGTCTGTTTCACGTCCCGGGTGCGGGTAGACCGGCTGGCGGAGTACCGGGCCGCACACGCCGCCGTCTGGCCCGAGATGCTGGAGGCGCTGCGCGATACGGGCTGGCGTGACTACCACCTGTTCCTGCGCGACGACGGGCTGCTGGTCGGGATCCTGGAGACCGACGACTACGCGGCCGCGCAGCGCGGGATGGCCGCGACCGAGGTCAACACGAGATGGCAGGCGGCGATGTCCGGGTTCTTCGTCGACGAAGGAAGTCCGGACGACGGGTTCGTGCTGCTGGACGAGGTGTTCCATCTGGAGGGCCAGCTCGCGGCGCTGGCTGACACGGCCGACGGCGACTCGGCAGGCGGCGCTGGCTGACGCGGCCGAGGGCGACGCTCCGGGGAAGTGACCACTGGCGCGGGGAGTGTTGCTCTGCGTAGACGATGTCTACCCAGAGCAACACAGCCCGCGGAGCAGGTGTCTCCCCGCGGCGGCCGGGTGCCGCGGGGCCTGGCCTAGTTGACGCCGCCCTCCGGCTCGTTGATGGCCTCGAGGTCGGTGATGGCGGTGCGCTGGCCGAGCAGCCGGTTGGTGATCCACATCAGGATCCACAGGATGAGGCCGATGCCGAGCAGCCAGCCGGCGATCTGGTACTGGAGAACATCCCGGCCGGTCCATGGACCGACGAAGAACGCGCACGCGATCGCGCCGATGATCGGCAGCACGGTCGGCGCCACGAAGTGCTTGCGGTTGATGGTGTCCCTGCGCAGCACCAGCACGCACACGTTCACGATGGCGAACACGGCAAGGAGCAGCAGGGCAGTGGTGCCGCCCAGTGCGGCGACGACGTCGTTCTCCGGGTCGCGGCTGACGAAGTAGATCAGCCCGAACGAGATGGCCGTGGTGACCAGGATGGCGACCCACGGCGTCTGGCGCCGGGCGCCGACGCGACCCAGGGCGGCGGGCAGCACGTTTTGCTTGGCCATGCCGTACAGCAGGCGGCTGGCCATGAGCATGTTGATGAGGGCCGAGTTGGCGACGGCGAACATGGAGATGAACGGCAGGATGTCACCCGCCGGTATGCCCGGCGCCGCGGTCTCCACCACGGTCACCAGCGGGGTGTCACTGTCAGCCAGTGTGCCCACCGGCACGATGGCGACGGCGAAGAGTGCCACGAGCACGTAGATGATCCCGGTGATGCCGATGCCGGTGATCATCATCTTCGGGAAGTTCTTGACCGGGTCGTGGGTCTCCTCCGCCATGTTCACGGAGTCCTCGAAGCCGACCATCGCGAAGAACGCCAGCGAAGTCGCCGCCGTGACGGCGAAGAACGCCCCCTTGTCCCCTGGGTCGTCGAAGATGATGGTGCGGCTGAAGTCCGTCCGTCCGGCGAACACGGCGTAGAAGCCGATCATGATCACGAGCAGCAGGCCGGACAGCTCCACGAGGGTGAGGAAGATGTTGGCCTTGACGCTCTCGCCGACGCCCCGCAGGTTCACGGCAGCGACCACGGCCATGAAGATCAGCGCGACGGTGATGATGAGCGTCGCGTTGGTCTCGTCCAGGCCGAAGCCCACCGCCAGGTTCGACGCGAACGCCCGCGACGCGGTCGACGCCGACGTGATGCCGGAGCACATGACCGTGAAGCAGACCATGAACGTGAGCAGGTGCACGCCGAACGCCTTGTGCGTGTAGAGCGCGGCGCCCGCGGCCCTCGGGTACTTGGTCACCAGCTCCAGGTAGGAGAACGCGGTGATGAGCGCAACGAGGAAGGCGACGATGAACGGCGCCCATGCCGCACCGCCGACCTCGGCGGCGACGTCGCCCGTCAGCGCGTAGACGCCGGTCCCGAGGATGTCGCCCACGATGAAGAGCAGGAGGAGCTTGGGCCCCATTACCCGCTTGAGCTCGGTTGGTTCCTCGCCGAGGGCTGCATGCTCCTCGGCCGCTGGCTGGCTCATTCCGGCCACCTCCACAAAGTGCTTTGGGCGGTCATCACCCCTGATCAACCAAGACTTCCGTAAGAAGTAACTTCACGGCAACGGACGCGCCGGAAGTTCTTGACGCTCTGACCTGGCAGGTCTATCTTCCAAAGTATCGGTTTGAACGATTCAAACCGGAGCCCAACGGTCACCGCCGACCGCCCGCACTGCTCGACGGAGAGACATGCCGAACGCCGCACCGACGCTGCGCCTGGACGGAGTTGCCAAGTCCTTCGGGCCCGTGGCCGCCCTTCGCTCCGGCACCCTGACAGTGCACCCGGGCAGCATCCATGCCCTCGTCGGCGAGAACGGCGCCGGCAAGTCCACGCTGGTCAAGATCGTGGGCGGCGTGCACCGCCGCGACGCCGGGGTGGTCGAGCTCGACGGCGAGCCCGTCGACTTCACCGGTCCCGCCGAGGCCAAGGCCGCCGGCGTCGCCGTCATCCACCAGGAGCCCGCGAGCTTCCCGGACCTGACGGTCGCCGAGAACATCTACCTGGGCCGGGAGCCGCTCGGCCGGTTCCGGCGGATCGACCGCCGCGCGATGCGCGAGGGAGTCCGCGACCTGTTCCGGGACCTCGGCGTCGACCTCGACCCGGACCGCCCCGCGGAGGGCCTGTCCATCGCCGACCAGCAGATCGTCGAGATCGCCAAGGCGATCTCGCTGGACGCCCGCCTCCTGGTCATGGACGAGCCGACGGCGGCGCTGAGCGCCGTCGAGGTGCGCCGGCTGTTCGCCGTCGCCAGGGGGCTGCGCGACGCCGGCCGCGCCGTCGTGTTCATCTCGCACCGCCTCGACGAGGTCGCCGACCTCTGCGACACGGTCACCGTGATGCGCGACGGCGAGCACGTCTCCACGGACGCCGTCGCCGACGTCACGCCCGACGAGCTGGTCCGGCGCATGGTCGGCCGCGCCGTGGCCGACCTCTACCCCAAGGTCCCGAGCACGCCGGGCGAGGTGGTGCTGCAGGTCGAGGGGCTGGAGTCCACGGGCACCTTCCACGACGTGTCCTTCGAGGTGCGGGCGGGCGAGATCGTCGGCCTGGCGGGTCTTGTCGGCGCGGGCCGCAGCGAGATCGCCCGGGCGGTGTTCGGCGTGGACCAGTACGCGGCCGGGCGCGTCGTCGTCGGGGGCAAGGACCTGCGCCCGGGCGACCCGGCCGCGGCAATCGCCGCGGGCCTCGCCCTGGTCCCCGAGGACCGGCGGCTGCAGGGCCTGGTCACCGAGTCGTCGGTGGCCCGGAACGTCTCCGCCGTCGCACGGCGGCGTCTGGCCCGCCTGGGCATCCTGCTGCCCGACGCCGAGGCGCGGCTCGCGCGCGACTGGTCCGGCCGCCTCGAGGTCAAGGCCGGGGCGCTGGACGCGACGGCCACCACCATGAGCGGCGGCAACCAGCAGAAGGTCGTGCTGGCGAAGTGGCTGGCCACCGGGCCCAAGGTGCTCATCGTCGACGAGCCGACCCGCGGCATCGACGTCGGCACCAAGGCAGAGGTGCACCGGCTGCTGTCCACCCTGGCCGCCGAAGGGCTGGCGGTCCTGATGATCTCGTCCGAGCTGCCGGAGGTACTGGGGATGGCCGACCGCGTGCTCGTGGTCCGCGAGGGGCGCATCGTCGCCGAGCTGAGTCGCGCGCAGGCGACGCCGGAGAGGGTGATGCGCGCGGCGACACCGGGCGCGTCCGAGACGACGGCCGAGACGGAGGGGGCAGCATGAGCCTGCTCCGCCGCCGCGAGGCCGGCATCGCGCTGGCCCTCCTGGTCGTGATCGGCGTGACCACCATCGTCCAGCCCGGCTTCCTGCTCAGCCCGGGCGGCTGGCGGGACCTGCTGCTCACACCCGCGATCCTCGTGGTGCTCGCCGTGGGACAGGCGGTAGTGGTCATCACGCGCAACGTGGACCTGTCCGTCGGCTCGGTGCTCGGCCTCACGGCGTACCTCACGGGCCGCCTGTTCATCGATGCGCCCGACCTGCCGATCGTCGTGGTCGCGCTGGTCGCGATCGCGGCCGGGACCGTGCTGGGCCTGGTCAACGGATCGATCGTGGCGTTCGCCCGGGTGCCGGCGCTCGTCATCACGCTCGGCACCCTGTACGTCTACCGCGGGGTGACGCTGACCTGGGCCGGCAGCGACCGGATCGACGCGGGCGACATGCCGCGCGCGTTCCTCGCCCTGGGCACGCGGCAGGTGCTGAGCGTGCCAGTGCTGACCATCGTCGCCGCGATCGTGCTCGTCGCCGTCGGCTACTACATGTACACCGCGCGCGGCGGGCGGCAGCTGTACGCCATCGGGTCCGACCCCGATGCTGCGGCGCTGCAGGGCCTGCCCGTCCGGCGTCGGCTGCTGTGGGCGTTCGCGCTGAACGGGGCGCTCGCCGGGCTGGCCGGCGTGATGTTCGCCGCCCGGTACGGGACGGTGTCCTCGGGCGCGGGGCTAGGCATCGAGCTGCAGGTCGTGGGTGCCGTGGTGGTGGGCGGCGTCGCGATCTTCGGCGGCAGCGGCACCGTCGCGGGTGCGGCCCTCGGCGCGATGCTGCTGCTCACCATCAACCGGGCGCTGCCCGTGGTGGGCATCCCCGACTTCTGGCAGCGCGCGGTGGTCGGCGCGCTCATCATCGGCGCCATCGCGCTGGACCGGGTGCTCGCCAACCGCCGCTCGCGCCGGCTGGCCGCGGCCCGCGACGCCGACCCGCCCGGGCCTCGATCGCCCGGCGGAGCCCCGCCGGGCGCGGCTCCGCCGGGCGCGGCCCAGCCGGGCGCAGCCCAGCCGGGCGACGGCCCCCAGAGCGACGGCACGAACCGCGAGGAGGCGACCGCATGAGGACCCACGCCCGCCCGTGGTGGCAGCGCGCGCTGCTCACCCGCGAGATGCTGACCATCCTGATCCTGGTCGTGGCCTGGGTGGTCGCGTCCGCGGCCGTGCAGGGCTTCGACGGCCCGCTCACCATCACCTACCTGGTGCTCGACGTCGCCCCCGTGCTGCTCATCGCCCTGCCCATGACGCTGATCATCGCCACCGGCGAGATCGACCTGTCGGTGGCGTCCGTGGTCGGGCTCTCCAGCGTGACCTTCGGGCTGCTGCACCAGGCGGGGCTCGGCCTGTGGGTCGCGCTCCCGGTGTCGGTGCTGCTCGGAGCGGTGTGCGGCGCGGTCAACGGGGCGCTGGTCGCGTACGCCGGCCTGCCCTCGCTGGCGGTCACCATCGGCTCGCTCGCCCTCTACCGCGGCCTCGCCGTGGGCCTCCTGGGCACGACGGCGGTCACCGACTTTCCCGAGTCGTGGACCGACGGCGCAACGGAGAACCTGGGAGAGTCGCCCTACCCGGTGATCACCCTCGGGCTCGTCGCGCTGATCGCCGTCTTCGCGGTGCTGCTGCACGCGACGCCGTTCGGCCGCAACGTGCTCGACATCGGCCGCAGCAGCGAGGCCGCCCGGTTCTCCGGCGTCGACGTCAAGCGGACCCTGCTGATCCTGTTCGTGCTGTCCGGCGCGGTGTCGGCGCTCGCGGGCGTCTACTACACGCTCCGCTACGGCAGTGCCCGCGGCGACAACGCGACAGGAATGGAGCTGCAGGTGGTCGCGGCCGTGCTGCTCGGCGGGGTGTCGATCTTCGGCGGGCGCGGCGCGATCCACGGCGTGGTCGCGGGCGTCCTGCTCATCGGTGTGCTCAGCAGCGCCCTGCGCCTGGAGGGCGTCACCGTCAACGTCATCAACATCGTGATCGGCACGGCACTCGTCGTGTCGGTGGTCGCGCCGCGCATCGCGGGCGGCGTGAGAGTCCGACGGCGCGGCGCCGTCGGACAACGAACCTAGGGAGACGAACGATGAAGTTCACATCTGTGCTCGCGGCCGGCACGGCCGCTGTGCTCGCGCTGGGCCTGTCCGCCTGCGGTTCGGGCGGGGACGACGGCGGTGGCGGCGGCACCGCCGACGTCACCATAACCATGCTGCCCAAGAACCTGGGCAACCCGTACTTCGAGGCGTCGACGGCGGGCGCGCAGGAGGCTGCCGAGGAGCTGGGCGCCACGGTCGAGGAGGTCGGGCCGGACACCGCCTCGCCCGACGCCCAGGTGCCGTTCATCAACACCGCGGCCCAGCAGGGCGTCAGCGCGCTGGTGGTGTCGGCCAACGACCCGACGGCGATCGGCGACGCGCTGGACGAGGCGCGGTCGGCGGGCACCAAGGTCGTCACGTTCGACTCGGACACCGAGCCGCAGTTCCGCGACCTGTTCGTCAACCAGGCCTCCGCCGAGGGCATCGCGGACAAGCAGCTCGAGCTGATCTCCGACCAGATCGGCGGCAAGGGCGAGATCGCTATCCTGTCGGCGTCCGCCAACGCGACCAACCAGAACGCGTGGATCGCGATCATGGAGGAGAAGCTCGCCTCCGACTACCCGGACATCGAGCTCGTCGAGACCGCCTACGGCGACGACGACGACCAGACCTCGTTCGACAAGACGGCGGCGCTGCTGCAGTCGCACCCGGACCTCAAGGGGATCGTCTCGCCCACGACCGTCGGCATCGCCGCGGCGGCACGCTACGTATCGACGTCGGAGTACAAGGGCAAGGTCGCGGTCACCGGACTCGGCACGCCCAACCAGATGCGCGAGTACGTCGAGGACGGCACCGTCGAGGCGTTCGCGCTGTGGAACCCGACCGACCTGGGCTACCTGGCGACGCAGGCCGCCGCGGCTCTCGTGGCGGGCGACATCACGGGCGAGGAGGGCGACACCTTCGAGGCCGGCCGCCTCGGTGAGTACACCGTGGGGGCCGACGGCGAGGTGCTGCTCGGCGAGCCGTACGTCTACGACGCGAGCAACATCGCGGACTTCGACTTCTGACCTGTTCGAGCAGCCTTCCACCCAGTGATCTGGCCCGAGACTCACGAGAGTCCCGGGCCAGATCGCTGGGTACGAGCGTCATTCGCGAGATCGGGAGGGCCGGCGGCGCGGCCGGGGCCGGTCGGAGACCTTGACCGTGCGGCGTCGTCGGAATAGGCTCCCAATGAATCGTTTCAAGATATGCGCACGAGGGTGTGCGGGAGAGAGAGGACGCCATGGCGGCATCCACACGTGTCGAGGCGGCCAGGTCCGCGCTCCGGCAGCAGACGATCGAGCTGCCGTCCTGGGCCTTCGGCAACTCGGGCACGAGGTTCAAGGTCTTCAGCCAGCCGGGCGTGCCGCGCGACCCGTTCGAGAAGATCGCTGACGCTGCCCAGGTGCACCAGTACACCGGCGTCGCGCCGCGGGTCAGCCTGCACATCCCCTGGGACCTCGTCGACGACTTCTCCGGTCTCGCCCGGCACGCCGCCGACCTGGGCGTGCAGATCGGCATGATCAACTCCAACGTCTTCCAGGACGAGGACTTCATGCTGGGCTCGCTCGCCCACCCCGACCCGCGGGTGCGGGCCAAGGCCGTGGACCACCACAAGCAGTGCATCGACGTCATGCGCGCCACGGGGTCCAAGGACCTCAAGGTCTGGCTGTCCGACGGCCTCAACTACCCCGGCCAGGACTCGATCCGGGCCCGTCAGGACCGGATCGCCGAGTCCCTGGCCCAGATCTACGCCGCGCTCGACGACGACCAGCACATGGTGCTCGAGTACAAGTTCTTCGAGCCTGCGTTCTACGTGACCGACGTCCCGGACTGGGGCACGTCCCTGCTGCACGTCATGGCGTTGGGCGACCGGGCGAAGGTGGTGCTCGACACGGGCCACCACGCGCCCGGCACCAATATCGAGTTCATCGTGGCGCAGCTGCTGCGCCAGGGCCGGCTCGGCGCCTTCGACTTCAACAGCCGGTTCTACGCCGACGACGACCTCATGGTCGGCGCCGCGGACCCGTTCCAGCTCTTCCGGATCATGCACGAGATCGTGTCCGCCGGGGCGCACGCCCCGGACAGCGGCGTGAACTTCATGCTCGACCAGTGCCACAACATCGAGCCGAAGATCCCCGCCCAGATCCGGTCCGTCATGAACGTCCAGGAGGCGACGGCCAAGGCGCTGCTCGTCGACGTCGAGGCGCTCACGGCGGCCCAGCTGTCCGGTGACGTGCTCGGCGCGCACGGCGTGCTCATGGACGCGTACGACACCGACGTCCGCCCGCTCGTCGCGCAGGTGCGCGAGGAGATGGGCCTGGACCCGAACCCGACTGCCGCCTTCGCGGCGTCGGGCTATGCCGAGAAGATCGCGAGCGAGCGCGTCGGTGGCGCGCAGGCAGGATGGGGAGCATGAACGACGTCGTCCAGAACGGCGCGGTCCGGGAGCTCGTGGGGCGGTCGAACCGGCTGGGGTCCGACCCGCGGGTGACCAACTACGCGGGCGGCAACACGTCCGCGAAGGGGACCGCCACCGATCCCGTGACGGGCGAGGCCGTCGAGCTGCTGTGGGTCAAGGGCTCCGGCGGTGACCTCGGCACGCTCACCGAGCAGGGTCTGGCCGTGCTGCGGCTGGACCGGATGCGTGCCCTGGTGGACGTGTACCCGGGTGAGGAGCGCGAGGACGAGATGGTCGCCGCGTTCGACTACTGCCTGCACGGCAAGGGCGGTGCGGCGCCGTCGATCGACACCGCTATGCACGGTCTGGTCGACGCGCCCCACGTGGACCACCTGCACCCCGATGCCGGCATCGCGATCGCCGCGGCGGCCGACGGCGAGAAGCTGACCGCCGAGATCTTCGGCGGCGAGGTCGTGTGGGTGCCGTGGCGCCGGCCGGGCTTCCAGCTCGGCCTCGACATCGCGGCCATCAAGGCGGCCAACCCGCAGGCGGTCGGCTGCATCCTCGGCGGGCACGGGATCACCGCCTGGGGCGACACCTCGGGCGAGGCGGAGGAGCGGTCGCTGGACATCATCCGGCGGGCCGAGGAGTTCATCGCCGCCCGGGCCGCGACCCGGGACGTCCACCCGTTCGGTGCCCCGCGGCCGGGCTACGAGCCCCTGCCCGACGACGAGCGGCGCGCCCGTGCCGCTGCGCTCGCCCCCGTGATCCGGGGCCTGGCCAGCATCGACGCCCCGCAGGTCGGCCACTTCACCGACTCGGCGGCCGTGCTGGAGTTCGTGGCCCGGGAGCGGCTGGTGCCGCTCGCCGAGCTGGGCACCTCGTGCCCCGACCACTTCCTGCGCACCAAGGTGAAGCCGCTGGTGGTCGACGTCCCGACGTCGGCCACCGTGGAGGAGACCGTTGCCGCCCTGCGCGCCGCGCACACCGCCTACCGCGCCGACTACGCGGCGTACTACGAGCGGGGCGCGGGGGCCGCGCGGGCGCGCGGCGAGGAGCCGCCCGCGATGCGCGGCGCCGACCCTGCGATCGTGCTGGTCCCCGGCGTGGGCATGTTCTCGTACGGCCGGAACAAGCAGACGGCGCGCGTGGCCGGCGAGTTCTACGTCAACGCGATCAACGTGATGCGCGGGGCCGAGACCATCTCGACCTACGCGCCCATCGCGGAGCACGAGAAGTTCCGCATCGAGTACTGGGCGCTCGAGGAGGCGAAGCTGCAGCGGATGCCCGCGCCCAAGCCGCTGGCGACGCGGATCGCGCTGGTGACCGGGGCGGCGTCGGGCATCGGCAAGGCGATCGCGACGCGGCTGGCCGCCGAGGGCGCGTGCGTAGTGGTCGCGGACCTGGACGCCGAGAAGGCGTCCGCGGCGGCAGCGGAGCTCGGGTCGGCGGACGTCGCGATCGGTGTGGCCGTGGACGTGTCCTCCGAGGCGGCGGTGCAGGCCGGGGTGCGGGAGGCCGTGCTTGCGTTCGGCGGCGTCGACCTCGTGGTGAACAACGCCGGGCTGTCCCTGTCGCGTTCGCTGTTCGACACCACCGAGGCCGACTGGGACCTGCAGCACAACGTCATGGCCAAGGGGTCGTTCCTGGTTTCACGTGAAGCGGCGCGGGTGCTGGTGGACCAGGGCATGGGCGGTGACATCGTCTACATCTCCTCGAAGAACTCCGTGTTCGCCGGGCCGAACAACATCGCGTACTCCGCGACCAAGGCCGACCAGGCGCACCAGGTGCGCCTGCTGGCAGCCGAGCTCGGCGAGCACGGGATCCGCGTGAACGGCGTCAACCCGGACGGAGTGGTGCGCGGGTCGGGCATCTTCGCGTCCGGCTGGGGCGCCAACCGGGCGGCGGTGTACGGGGTGCCGGAGGAGAAGCTCGGCGAGTTCTACGCGCAGCGCACGCTGCTCAAGCGAGAGGTGCTGCCCGACAACGTGGCGGCCGCCGTCTTCGCGCTGTGCACCTCCGACTTCTCGCACACGACCGGCCTGCACGTGCCTGTCGACGCGGGCGTGGCAGCGGCGTTCCTGCGGTGAGCGAGTCGGGGTTCGTCGCGATCGACCTGGGGGCGACCAGCGGCCGGGTCATGCTCGGTGTGCTCGACGGCGGGCGGGTCGAGCTGGTCGAGTGCGGCCGGTTCCCCAACGGCCCGGTGGACTCCGGTGACGGCCTGCGCTGGGACGTCGAGGCGCTGTGGGCAGGAATCCTCGACGGGCTGCGCTCCGCGGGCACCCTGGCTGCACAGACCGGGGTCGAGGTCCGCGGGATCGGGGTGGACTCGTGGGCGATCGACTACGGCCTGCTCGGTCCTGACGGCGAGCTCGTGGGGGACCCGTGGAGCTACCGGGACGCCCGGACGGAGGGGGTCGCGGACCGGGTCTACGAGCGGATCTCCTTCGCCGGGCACTACGCCGTCAACGGGCTGCAGCACCTGCCGTTCACCACGGAGTTCCAGCTCGTGGCGGGGGCCGACGGCGGGCCGGGCTCGGCCGAGTGGGCGCTCGCCTCCCGGCTGCTGCTCGTGCCCGACCTCATCACGTACCGGCTGACCGGGCGGCAGGTCGCGGAGGTGACGAACGCGTCCACCACGGGGCTGCTCGACGCCCGGTCGCGCACCTGGTCGGCCGAGCTGCTGGACCGGCTGGGCGCCGAGCACCCCGGGCTGACCGGGCTGGGCGAGCTGCTTCCGGAGCTCGTGGAGCCGGGGACCGTGGTCGGTCCCCTGACGGACGCCGTGCGCGAGGCGACGGGTCTCGGCCCGGTCCCGGTGTTCGCGGTGGCCTCCCACGACACGGCGTCCGCGGTGGTCGGGACGCCGCTGCCGGAGGACGGGACCGCCGCCTACATCTCCTCCGGGACCTGGTCCCTGGTCGGGGTGGAGCTGCCCGGGCCCGTGCTCACCGACGCGAGCCGCACGGCGAACTTCACCAACGAGCTGGGCGTCGACGGCACCGTCAGGTACCTGCGCAACGTCACCGGCCTGTGGGTCCTGGACGAGTGCGTCCGGGAGTGGACGGTGGACGCTTCGCGGGGCGAGGGCCCTCCGGTCGACCTCGGTGTGCTGCTCACCGAGGCGGCGGCCGAGCCGGGCGGCCGGTGCCTCCTGGCCGTGGACGGCGACGAGTTCCTGGCCCCCGGCGGCATGCCGGCCCGGGTGCTTGCGGCGATCCGGCGCTCCGGGGCGGAGGCGCCCGAGACCCGGGCGGCACTGGCCCGGGTGGTGCTGGACAGCCTGGCGGCCGCTTACGCCCGGGTGGTCCGGCAGGCCGGCGAGCTGGCCGGGATCGAGATCCGGGCCGTGCACGTGGTGGGTGGCGGCTCGCAGAACGAGCTGCTCAACCGGCTCACGGCGGAGGCGACCGGGCTCCCCGTCGTGGTCGGCCCGGCCGAGGCGACGGCGCTCGGCAACGTCCTGGTCCAGGCGCGCGCGTCCGGCGTCGGGCCGAGCACGCTCGCGGGCCTGCGGACCGTGGTCCGCGACAGCACGGAACTGCACGTGTTCTGAACCGGTACCCGCCCAGGGGGCTACGTCGAGGAGCGGATCACCAGCCGGGGGCTCAGCTCCACGCGGTGCATCGGGCGGTCGTCGCCGACCTCCAGCCGCCGCGCCAGCAGCTCCATGGCGCCCGCTCCGATCGTCGCCTTGGGCGGCCGCACCGCGGTGAGCGGCGGATCCGCCAGCCCGGCCACCTCGTCGTCGTAGGCGACGACGGCTAGGTTCGCCGGCACCCGCACGCCGCGCTCCTGCGCCCGCTCCACCAGCGAGATCGCCTCCTTGTCGGAGTGCACCAGGAGCGCCGTCACGCCCGTTTCCGCGCACCGGTCCAGCACGGCGGCGGCCTCGTCGGCCCATCCGGCGTCGGACAGCGGCACGGTCTCCAGGTCGAGGATGACGTCGAGCCCCAGCTCGTCCGTCACCGCGAGGAAACCGCGCCGGACGGCGGCCGACGTCGGGCTGGTCCGCGACGTCACCAGCCCCACCCGCTGGTGCCCGCGCTCCGCGAGGTGCCGCGCCGCGGTGCCGGAGCCGAGCGCGTGGTCGGTCGCTACCGACTCCAGCGGCTCGCGGTACGGGCCCGCCGCCAGCCGCCGCTCCATGAGCACCACCGGCAGGTTCAGCCCGGCGAGCCACTCGCCCAGCTCGGCGGCATCGGGCCCGTCGACGGGCGGCGCCACGAGGAGGCCGTCGACACCCGGGCCGCCGTCGTCCCCGACGAGCGCCGCGACCTGGCGCCGCACCTGGTCGACGTCGTACGACCCGCCGCGCAGGATCAGCCGCGCCGTCCCGTGCGCGGCGTCCCGCACTCCTCGGATCACCTCGGGCCAGTAGTAGTCGATAGAGGGCACGACCATGCCGATGGTCAGCTGCCCGGCGTCGTCGGCGGGTGTCACCGCGGGCATTCCGATGCCGGTGGTGGCGCCGGTGGACATGCCGGCCGCGCGGGCCGGGATCCGGGCGCCGCCGTGCACCTTCTCCAGCGTGCCGTCCGCGACGAGCAGGGCGAGGTCGCGCCGCACGGTCACGGGCGTCACGCCGAGCACGCGCGACAGGTCGCTCACGCGCGCGGACCCGGTCTCCCGCACCCGCGCGATCAGTCGCGCCCGACGCTCGCTCGGGAGCGGCGCTTCCTCCGTCATGCAACCTCCTGTGGTCCTGACCCGATGGGTCCCATGGTTACCAGGAACGTGCCCGACGGCGCCTCTGCGCGCGCCGTGAGCCGCAGCCGGGTCAGGTGTTCACCCCAGACGGCGGACAGCTCTGGGTCGTCCAGCTCGCGCACGTCGAGCTCCGCGTCGACGACGTCAGGATCCCAGGCGATCGCGAGCGCGCGGCCCGCCGCCGGGTCCGGCGAGAACCGGACCACTGCCCGGCCGGGAGCGAGCGTGACGTCTCCGGCGAGCAGCCAGTGCCAGGCCGTAGGGCCGTCCGGTGCCCCGGCCGCGCTCGAGAAGGACCAGGCATCCTCGACGGTCACCGCCTCGCCGGCCGGGTCCAGGGTGACCTCGCGCCACCAGTGCTCCAGCCCGTCCACCGGATAGGCCGCGGCCAGGTCGAGCCGGGCGCTCCATGGGCCGGCGTCCGACACCTCGAAGCCGCGAGCCGCGAACTCCTGGCCAGGAGGCTGCTCCACGCCGCGGATCCGTGGGACGTTGTGCCAGCCGCCGCGGACGGCCCACAGCTCGTACCGGTCCGGCCCGAAGGTCCCGGCGCGGTAGGTGGGCTTGCCGGCGTCGACCACGAGGGGCACGCCGTCGACCGCCACGATGACCGAGCCCACGTCGACGTGGTTGTGGTTCTCGCCGTTGTGCCCGCCCTTGACCGACACCGCGAGCCCGCGTGCCGATCCGGGCGCCGAGCGCGCGACGGCCACCCCCGTCGACCGGAAGAAAGCCTGCCCCACCAGGGGCGGCGCGGTCGACGGACCGTCTGCCCATCCGGTGCGTGGCCCTGAGCCTGTCGCAGCCTCGGCCAGCATCCGGACCGCGCGGGGAAGGGAGGCGCGTTCGTCGAACAGGCCACCCGGCAGCCCCCGGTACGACGCCGCATGCTGGGCCGCGACGTGATCGCCCACCCGCAGGGCCCACCCGTGCACGACGTTCCAGGGCCAGGTCGCGAGCGGTCGCGCGGCGCCGTCGGCGACGTTGACGTACCAGTCGCCGCCGAGGTGCATGGAGTGCGGGAAGGCGACGGTCGCGCGGATACGGTCCAGCGCCTCCGGTCCGGGCTCGATCCCGGCGAACCCCAGCAGGTCCTGCGCCTCGAGCGCGCGGGCGGCGCCCTGCCACCAGTAGTGGTAGCCCTCGTCCACCCCGCCGTCCGCGGGCAGCGACGCCCAGTAGGCGGCGATCCCCTCCGCGACGAGCGCGGCGATCGCCCGACGCCGGTCGGGGTCGTCCTCCAGCGCGAGGCCGGCGGCGAGCACGTTGCCCTGGATCCAGGGGCTCCAGTTCATGATCGGGTGATCGACGCCGAGCCACCACCAGTCGCGCCGCTCGGTGAAGGGACGCAGCACCCTGGTCTGCGTCTCCGACCGGAGGCGCCACCGCACGCCGGGCGCGCGCTCGTCGAGCGCAGGGCCGAGCAGGTGGTCGATCCACGCGAGCTGCGCGGCGACCTCCCCGGCGCCGAGATCGAGGTACGGCTCGGTGACGGTGGGCGTGACGCGGCCGAAGCGGTCGAACGTGTCGTCGTGCGCGGCCCAGCACCAGGTCGACTGCTCGCACAGCAGCAGCACGCCGTCGACCACCTCGTCGATGCGGTCCGCGCGCGGGTCGAGCAGCGCCGCCAGCGTGGCGCGGGTCAGGCGTGCGTGCCGGGCGGCGACGTGCCCCTCGTAGACCGTGCGGTCGCCGTCCCGGAAGAACCGGGCGTACTGCGAGGCGAGGGTCTGCGGCCAGGGGGTGCCGCGCTCGGCGTCGGCCGCCGCGAGCGTGGGGGCGAGGGGTCCGGCAACGTTTTGGGACGCCCAGAAGCCCCGGTCGGTGACGTCGGGCGCAGGCAGCGTCGCTGCTGTCATGTGCACTCCTCCAATGTTCGAAAATGATCGTATCGGAACTCTTCGTCTATGGCCAGGGCTTGCCAACGCCCCGTGTTGTCGGCTTCAATGGGCAACGGCCGATCGTAGTTGATCGGAATTGTTCGTCTGGCTGATCAGGCGAACGTGACACTCGACGGAGAGGAGCGCGGTGGTGCGGCGACCTGAGGTCCTGCTCGTCATGGACGACCGAGCGCTACGCATGCAGTTCGGTCCCGACGAGGCCACCCGCCTCGGCGCGATCGCGACGCTCGGCGAGCCCCTGCGCGTGGCGTCCTACGACACCCCTGAGGCGAAGGACCGCCTGGCCGACGTCGAGGTGCTCCTCACCTCGTGGGGCGCGCCCCGGATCACCGAGGACGTGCTCGACCTCGCCCCGAAACTGCGCGCCGTGCTGCACTGCGCGGGCACGGTCCGGCCGCTCGTGTCCGACGCCGTCTGGGACCGCGGGCTGCTCGTCACCAACGCCGTGGCCGAGAACGCGCTGCCCGTCGCCGAGTTCACGGTGGCCGCGATCGTCATGGCCGGCAAGAAGGCGCCCTTCCTCGCGAACATCGCCCGCACGCGGCGCGACGACTGGTCCTACCTGGGCGAGCACGGCGTCCTCTCCAACCGCGACCGGACCGTCGGGATCGTCGGCTTCTCCCGGACCGGCCGCCAGGTGGTGGCGCGGCTGACGGTGCCGGGCTCCGGCCCCGAGACGCGCGAGATCCTCGTCGCGGACCCGCTCGCCGACCCCGCCGTCGTGGCCGAGGCCGGCGCGCGGCTGGTGCCGCTCGACGAGCTGCTGGCGGCGTCCGACATCGTCTCCCTGCACGCCCCCGAGCTGCCCTCGACACGCAAGCTGATCGGCGCGCGCGAGCTCGCCCTGCTGCCCGACGGCGCCACGCTCATCAACACCGCGCGCGGTGCCGTCGTGGACACCGCGGCGCTGGAGCGCGAGTGCGCCACCGGCCGGATCTACGCGATGCTCGACGTCACCGAGCCGGAGCCGCTGCCGGCGTCGTCCGTGCTGTACGACCTGCCGAACGTCGTGATCACGCCGCACATCGCGGGGTCGCTCGGGACGGAGACGCGGCGGATGACCGCCGCCGCGCTCGACGAGCTGGAGCGGTACGCGCGGGGCGACGCGCCCCGGAGCGCCGTGACGCGCGCGGACATGGAGTTCGTCGCATGACCGGCCACGAGGCGCAGACGCAGGTGCCCGGCACGGCAGGCCGCTCCGGGGAGTCCGGGCCCGAGGCCCGCGCGTGGCTCGCCGCCTACGCCGACCGGCTCCTGGCCGCGGTGCGACCGTACGCGTCGCCGAGCGGCTCGCTCTTCACGCTCCCGGGCACGCCCGGCGGGTACGGCACCGCCGTCGACGGCCTGGAGGGTTTCGCGCGCACGTTCCTGCTGGCCGGCTTCCGGCTCGCGGGGGAGGACGGCGCCGATCCGGACAACCTCGCCGAGCGGTACGCGGCCGGGCTGGCCGCGGGCACCGATCCCGCCCACCCCGAGCGGTGGACCCGGCCCGAGGAGCACGGCCAGGCCAAGGTCGAGGCCGCCTCGCTCGCGCTGATCCTCGACATGACGCGGCCCTGGATCTGGGACCGGCTCGCGCCGGCCGCCCAGGAGCACGTGGTGGACTACCTGGGGTCCGTGGTGGGCGACAAGACCTACCCGGACAACAACTGGGTCTGGTTCCGGATTGTGGTCGAGACGTTCCTGCGGTCGGTCGGCGGGCCGTTCTCCGCCGCCGACGTCGCCCGCGACCTCGCCGCCCACGACCGGTTCCGCCGTCCTGGCGGCTGGTTCGCCGACGGGCCCGAGCGGAGCTTCGACCACTACGCGGGCTGGGCCCTGCACCTGTATCCGGCGCTGTGGGCGCGGATGACGGGCGCGGCATCGGTTGCCGAGGCGGCCGGCGACGACCTGACCGCCCGCTCCGCTCAGGACCGCGCCCACCTGGGGCGATACCTGGACGACGCGCTCGCCCTCGTCGGGTCCGACGGCGCCCCGCTCCTCCAGGGCCGCAGCCTCACCTACCGGTTCGCGGCCGCCGCCCCGTTCTGGGCCGGTGCCTTCGCGGGCGCCGGCCGACCGGGGCAGCTGCGCGAGGCGGCGACGCGCATCGTGCGGCACTTCGCCGACCACGGGGTGCCGGGGCCGGACGGGCTCCTCACCCTCGGCTGGCACCACCCGTGGCGTCCCATCGCGCAGCGGTACAGCGGCACCGGCTCGCCCTACTGGGCGAGCAAGGGCCTGCTCGGCCTTGCGCTCCCCGCCTCGCACGAGGTCTGGACGGTGGCACCCGAGCCGCTCCCCGTCGACGTCGGCGACGTGCTCACCGTCGCCGCCGCGCCCGGCTGGGCCATCAGCGCCACGCACGACGACGGGATCGTGCGCGTGATCAACCACGGCACCGACCACGCGCTGCCCGGGTCCGACGGCGGCGACTCGCCGCTGTACGCGCGGCTCGGCTACTCGACAGCGACGTCGCCCCTGCTGGACGCCGATGCCTGGACCGCACCGCTGGACCAGTCGGTGGTTCTGCTGGACGCGACGGGTCGCTCGACCCACCGCACGGGCTTCGAGCCGATCGCGCCGGTTGAGGTTCGAGATCGGTCGCATGCTCTGAGCTCGGTCCAGCGATCGACCGATCTCGAAGCAGAGGACCGATCTCGTGGAGATGGCGGTGCGAGCGACCCAACTCGCGAAGTCGTCGCCGTCGCGCTCGCCTCGGTGGCCGACGCGCACTGGGTCGAACCTGACCTGTCTGTGCCCGACCACGGGTCGGGCCGCCCCGGCACCTCGACGCCCGCAGGCCGGATCACGACGGTCTCGATCGTCCGCGGCCCGTGGGAGGTCCGCCTGGTGCAAGCCTCGATCCGCGAGGGCAGGCCGGCCGCCGAGGGCGGCCCGGCCGCCGAGGGCCGACCGCCCGCCGAGGCGACGGCGCTGCGGATCGGTGGGTGGGCCGCTGGGCCAGGGCTCGTCTCGACACTGGTCCCGCTGCTGGGCGACGTCGCCCCGGTGTACGGCGAGACGACGTCCGACGACGCGACCCCGCTCGCCGGCCCGACCACCACCCCCTGGTTGCGTTACGCGCCGGTGCCGTCCGGCTGGGTCGGCGTCGGCGTACACCTCGCGCGGGCACCCGATCCCGGGCAACCGCATCTCGATCTGACCGCCGGACAGGCCGCCGTGACCTGGCCGGATGGCACACGGACCACGGCAACCCTGCCCTGACCACACACGCCGCACCCGACGGTCGCCACCGAGGCGTCGCGGGTACGGGATTACTCGAAGGAGAGTAGGAATGAACCGCAAGATCATGAGCGCGGTCGGCGTCGCAGCCGCCGCGACGCTGGCCCTGACGGGGTGCGGCGGAGAGTCCGAGCCCGCGGCCGCCGAGGGCCCGGTCACCATCACGCTGGCCGGCTGGGACTTCGCGTCCACGCCGGAGTTCCAGACGCTCGCGGATGCCTACCACGAGGCGAACCCGGACGTCACCGTGGAGCTCAAGGAGTACCCGGCGGGCGACGACTACGACACGGCCCTCACCGCCGACCTCGCCGCGGACGCTGCGCCGGACATCTTCATCGTGAAGAACCTGAAGAACTACATCACGTTCCAGCAGGGCGGCACGCTGCTCGACATCTCGGACGTGGCGGCCGAGCTCGACCCCGCGACGGGCGGCCTGGAGCCGATGGCGGTCGACGGCGCCACCTACGCCGTGCCCTATCGCCAGGACTCGTGGCTCCTCTACTACAACAAGGAGCTGTTCGAGAAGGCCGGCGTGGACCTGCCCGACGGGTCCTGGACCTGGGACGACTACGCCGACGCCGCGGAGACGCTGACCAAGGACATCGACGAGAAGCAGGTCACGGGCACCTACCTGCACAGCTGGCAGTCCACCGTGCAGGGCTTCGCGCTCGCGCAGACCGAGGGTGCCTCGCTGGACGGCGGCGACTTCTCGTTCCTCGCGCCGTACTACGAGCGCGAGCTCGCGATGCAGGACAACGGCTCGCAGCCGTCCTACGCCACGGTCACCACGAACGAGCTGACCTACCAGGCGCAGTTCGGCACCCAGAAGGCGGCGATGATGCCCATGGGCTCCTGGTACATCGGGACGCTCGTGGCGGAGCAGGCGTCGGGCGCCGCGGACACGTTCGAGTGGGGCATCGCGCCGATCCCGCAGCTCGACGAGTCGACGACCGGCACGGAGAACACGCCGGTCACGTTCGGCGACCCGACGACGATGGGCATCAACGCGGGCATCGACGAGTCCAAGATCGAGACCGCGAAGGACTTCCTGAAGTTCGCCGCCGGCCCCGAGGGCGCCGCTGCGCTCGCGGGGATCGGCATCACGCCGGCCCTGATCGACGACGCCGTCGCCGACGCGATCTTCGGGCTGGAGGGTGTGCCGCAGGACGACCTGTCCCGGTTCGCCTACACCACGCACGAGACGCTGCCGGAGAACCCGGTGGGCCAGAACACGGCGGCGATCCAGACCATCCTGGGCGAGACGCACTCGGCGATCATGTCGGAGTCCACGCCGGTGGACGAGGCGCTCGCCGAGGCCGAGGAGCGCGTCGCCAACGAGGTCGGCTGATGGCGACACCTGTCGCCGACCGGCGGACGCTCGGGTTCTCGCAGCCCGAGCGCCCGCCGCTCAGGAAACCCCGCACGTCGCTCAAGCTGCGCAACGCGCTGGTCGGCTGGACCTTCATCCTGCCGAACTTCCTCGGTTTCGCGGTGCTCACCCTCGCACCGGTGCTCACGCTGTTCTACATCTCCCTGACGAGCTGGAACATCTTCGGCAAGGCCGAGTGGGTGGGCCTCGACAACTTCGCGCGGCTGCTGGGCGACAAGAGCTTCCACACCGCGCTCGGGAACACGTTCTACTACGCCGCGCTGCACATCCCGATCACCATCGTCGTGTCCCTCAGCCTCGCGCTGCTGCTCAACCAGAAGCTGCGCGGCGCCGCGTTCTTCCGCACGGTGGCGTTCTTCCCCTACATCACGTCGATCGTCGCGGTCGCCGTGGTGTGGAACATGCTGTTCAGCCCCGAGTACGGGCCGATCAACCAGTTCCTGGGCCTGTTCGTCGGCGGCGAGCTGCCCGGCTGGACCGTCTCCAAGGACTGGGCGATGCCCGCGGTGATCATCGTGGGCACGTGGAAGGACATGGGCTACTACATGCTCCTGTTCTTGGCCGGCCTGCAGACCGTGCCCGGTGAGCTGCACGAGGCCGCCCGGATCGACGGCGCCAACGCCTGGCAGCGGTTCTGGAACGTCACGCTGCCCTGCCTGCGGCCCACGATGTTCTTCGTGACGGTCATGGTCACCATCCAGAGCTTCAAGGTCTTCGACCTGATCCTCGTCATGACCGACGGCGGTCCGGGCCAGGCGACCCTCGTGCTCAGCCAGTACATCTACCAGAAGGGCTTCGAGCAGTTCGAGTTCGGCTACGCCTCGGCCGTCGCCGTCGTCCTGTTCTTCATCTGCATCCTCGTGACTGTGGTGCAGTTCCTGTACAACAAGCGGAAGGAGGCGTGATGGCCGCCCGCCCGACAACGGCCCGCAGGGCCGGCCGGATCCTGCTCTACGTGGTGATGATCGCCGCCGCGGCGGGCATCATGCTCCCGTTCGCCTGGATGGTCATCTCGTCGCTGAAGCTCAACAACCAGGTGTTCACGGCACCGGTGCAATGGATCCCGGACCCCGTGCAGTGGCGCAACTACCTCGACATCTGGGTCAAGGCCGACATGGTCACGTGGGTGCGCAACACCCTCGTCCTGTCCGTCGCCGTGACGTTCCTGCAGGTCCTGACCGGCAGCTTCGCCGCCTACGGCTTCGCCAAGATGCGCTTCCCCGGCCGGGACGCGCTGTTCCTGCTGTACATCGGGACGATCGCGGTGCCCTGGCAGTCGTACATGATCCCGCAGTTCCAGATGATCTCGAGCTGGGGGCTCAACAACACCCTGTGGGCGATCATGCTGCTGCAGGCGTTCGGTGCCTTCGGCGTCTTCCTGATGAAGCAGTACTACGAGTCGATCCCCGACTCGCTCTCGGAGGCGGCGCGCATCGACGGGCTCTCCGAGTACGGGATCTGGTGGCGGATCATCATGCCGCTGTCGGTGCCGGCCCTGGCGTCGCTGACGATCATCACGTTCGTCTCGACCTGGAACGACTACCTCGGTCCCCTCATCTACCTGCGCGACCGCGAGCTGTGGACGATCCAGCTCGGCCTGCAGTCGTTCATCGGGGAGTACAACGCCGAGCACGCGCTGATCATGACGGGCTCCGTGCTGTCGGTCCTGCCGATCGCGCTCATCTTCCTCCTCGGCCAGCGGTACTTCGTCGAGGGCGTCGCGACGACGGGCGTGAAGGGGTGACCGCGGTGGCCGGTACGACGGCGGCGGCCGGCCGGGGCGGCGTGCGCGCGGCGGGTGGCACGCGCCGTCGGCTGGTCAGCCAGGAGACGTACGAGCTGGTGTTCGGCACCGTCTACACCGGGCTGATGACCAATGTGCTCCTGGCGGTCGCCTGCCTGCCCCTGCTGCTGGTCGCGGCGACGGACCTCGCCGCGACCTGGCCGTTGGCGGCCCTGACGGCGCCATTGCTGGGCCCGGCCCTGGCGGCGGCCTTCACGGTGTTCGGTGCCTTCAGCACCGACGGGCCGACGGCGGTGGTGCGCACCTTCGCCCGTGCCTGGCGCCGGCACCTGCGCCGCGGCCTGGCGATCGGGGCGCTCGCCACGGGCGCCGTCGTCGTGGCCGCCGTGGACGTGGCCTTCTTCTGGGGGCGCACGGCGGGGGCGGTCGCGATCCCGGTACTGGTGACCCTCGCTGCCGGTGCGCTGGTGACGGCGGTGCTCGCCCTGGCCGCGGTGCCCGAGATGCCGGGCGCTCGCCTGCGCGAGGTGCTGCTCGCGGCCGTCGTGCTCGGCGCGCGCCGTTGGTACCTCTCGGCGAGCGCCCTGCTCGTGCTCGGGCTGCTGGTCTCGGTAGTGGCGGCCCGCCCGGTGGTGGGCCTCGGCTTCGCCGCGGCGCCGTTGCTCTACGCGGCGTGGGGCCTCTGCCGGTTCGCCCTTCGTCCGTCACGGTAAGCGCTGCCGGCGCTCGCCAGCGAAGGTGCCCGGGCGAGGTCTGTCGCCCACTGTCCACTCTGGGTGACAGATCTCGCCCGTGAGGCGCATGTTCGGACTGCGCCGCGCCTTCAGCCAGCCTTGAGGAATTCGGGGCGGATCACCTCACGCAGCGCGGATGCGACCGCACTTGCACTGATCACCTCAGCCGTGGACCGCGCGGGCTGCGCCAGGCCCTCCAAGATCGCCAACCGGGCCATCGTTGAGACCGGCAGATCGCGCTGCGCAGCGGCGGCGGCCAGAGCGTCATACTGCTGCGCCGACAGCCGCACGGACAACACCTTCGGGGCGACGCCGTCGGACCGGCGAGTTCCGACTGCGTCGTCGGGCAGTGGGTCATGCCGGCGCGCCTCGGACTCTTGCGCGACCTCCTCAAGAAGCTTTTCGATACTCATTGCTCCTCCTCCTGCTCGCCCTCGTTCTGCTTGTCGTTCTCGTAGTGGCGCTGGTCCACATCGTTGGACCTCCACGCGTTCGCGCCCCATACCTTGGTGCCCTCGAGCACGGTGATCACCGTGATCAAGAAACCGGCCGTCTCCGACCACCCGATCGTGCGATCCGAGGATCCCGACTTGGAGGCAGGATCCGGGCTGAACGTGACCGCATGAGGATCGATGAAGGCTTCATCGGCCCACTCAGGTTCGATGTTCGTCTCCCCGGCCGACCCCTTGCGTGTCGACCTCGTGCGGATGTAGTCAGCCCGGTGCTTCCAGTCGGGAACCTCACTCACGTAGTTGAATCTACTACACGCGGCGGGTGTTGCGGAGGTGCGGGTCTCGGAAGGCAGCGTTAAAGGTGCGGGTCCACGTGCTTCTCGTACCGGTCCAGCACGGTCGCCGCGGTCTCCGCCGTCGGCCGGGCCCAGATCTCCTCGTTGAAGATCTCCGTCTCGATGTCGCCCACGTAGCCGGCGTCGCGCACCCAGCCCGTGATCGTCGCGAAGTCGATGTACCCGTCGCCCACGTGCCCTCGCGAGTTCAGCGGCTCGGCCGCGAGCGGCAGCACCCAGTCGCACACCTGGTACGACGCGATGCGGTCCTCCCGCCCGGCCCGCGCGATCGACTTCCGCAGCGAGGGGTCCCACCACACGTGGTAGGTGTCCACGACCACGCCCACCTCCGACGCCGCGAACGGCGCCGCCAGGTCCAGCGCCTGCGCGAGCGTGGAGATCACCGCCCTGTCCGCGGCGAAGATCGGGTGCAGCGGCTCGAGCACTATCCGCACGCCGTGCTCGGCGGCGAACGGCACCAGATCGGCGATCCGGTCGGCCACCCGGCCGCGCGTAGCGACGAGGTCGCGGTCCACGCCCGACGTCGGAGCGCCACCCGGCGTCGACCCCACGAGCCCGCCGACGACGAAGACCAGCTCCGAGGTGCCGATCGTCGCGGCCTCCTCGATCGCCCGCCTGTTGTCGTCGAGCGCGGCGCGGATGCCGGCGTCGTCCGCCGCGGTGAGGAACCCGCCACGGCACAGGGACGACGCGCGCAGCCCGGCGTCGGCGATGATGCGGGCGGCCTGGGGCGCGCCGACCGCCTGGACGACGTCGCGCCACGGCCCCACCGCGCCGAAGCCCGCGGTCGCCGCCGCCTCGCACGCCTCGGCCAGCGAGGCGTGCTTGACCGTCGCGGTGTTCAGGGAGGCCCTGCTCATGCGGTCACCCCGTTCGTCGTCAGGAAAGCCCGCAGCCGTGCGGCGGCCAGGGGCGGGTCGAGCAGCAGACCGCAGCCGTCGGCCAGGCGTGCCAGGTCGACGAGGTGCCGCAGCGACCGGCCGGAGTGCAGCCCGCCCACCAGGGAGAACCCGGGCTGGAACCCGTTCAGCCAGGACAGGAACGCGATCCCGGTCTTGTAGTAGTAGGTCGGCGCGGCGAAGATGTGCCGCCCCAGCGCCTCGGTCGAGGCCAGGATCTTGTGCCCGCCCTCCGCATCGCCTGCGTCGAACGCCTGCAGGGCCGTGGAGGCGGCAGGGTAGATCGCCGCGAAGATGCCGAGCAGCGCGTCGGAGTGGCCCTGCTCGTCGCCCGCGATGAGCTCGGGGTAGTTGAAGTCGTCGCCGGTGTAGAGCCGGGGCCTGGTCCCGGCGTCCGACGGCGGCAGCGCCGCCAGCGCCCGGCGCAGCCCGACCTCGTGGGCGGCGTCGAGCAGTGACACCTTGACGCCGTCGATCCGGGGCTGGTGCGCGCGGATCAGGTCCAGGAACGTCGCCGTCGCGTCGTCCACCGAGTCGGAGCCCCAGTAGCCGGCCAGCGCCGGGTCGAACATCGTGCCGAGCCAGTGCAGGATCACGGGCTGGTCGGCGTCGGCCAGGACCGCGTCGTACACCCGCGCGTAGTCCTCGGGCCCGCGCGCGACCTGCGCCAGCGCGCGCGAGGCCATCACGATGACCTGCGCCCCGGCGTCCTGCACCACCTGGACCTGCTCGCGGTACGCGTCGGCCACCGCGGCGAGCCCGGCGTCGCCCGGCTCAAGCCCCGCCACGGCCTCCGGGGCGAGCTGGTCGGTCCCCGCCCCGCACGCGACGCGCGCGCCCACGGACGCTGCCTCCGCCGCTGACCGCCGCACCAGCTCCTGGGTCGCGGCCCAGTCCAGCCCCATGCCGCGCTGCGCGGTGTCCATCGCGTCGGCGACGCCGAGCCCGTGCTCCCAGATCCGGTGCCGGTAGGCGAGCGTCGAGTCCCAGTCGACGACGGCGGGCGCGCCCGGCACGTTCTCCGCCCCGACCTGCGGTACCACGTGGGCAGCCGCGAAGGCGATGCGGGACTCGATGGGGCGCGACGGCCTCGTCCAGGGCCCGGGGGCGCTCAGCTCGACGGTCTCCGACCCGGTGACCCGGCCCTCGGCGTCGAACACCGGAAGGCCGACCGACGCCCCGCTGGTCGGGCCTGTCGAGACCTGGGTCTCGACAGGCCCGGCCGCCGATGCCCCGCTCACAGCGTGATCTCCGGGATGTCGATACGGCGGCCCTCCGCCGAGGACCGCAGCCCCAGCTCCGCGAGCTGCACGCCGCGGGCGGCCGACAGCAGGTCGTAGCGGTGCGGCCGTCCGGCCACGACGTCGCGCAGGAACTCCTCCCACTGCAGCTTGAAGCCGTTGTCGAGGTCGGCGTTCGCGGGGACATCGAGCCATTGGTCGCGGAACGGCTCGGTGACCGGCAGGTCCGGGTTCCACACGGGCTTGGGGGTGTGCGAGCGGTGCTGGGCGCGGCATTCGCGCAGGCCGGCGACGGCGGAGCCGTGGGTGCCGTCCACCTGGAACTCGACGAGCTCGTCGCGGAACACCCGCACCGCCCACGACGAGTTGATCTGGGCGACGACGTCGTCCCCGCCGGGGGTGGTGATGTCGAAGATGCCGTACGCGGCGTCGTCGGCGGTCGCGGCGTACTCGCGGCCCTGCTCGTCCCAGCGGGTCGGGATGTGCGTGACCGTCCTGGCCGTCACCGTCTTGACCTGCCCGAGGATGCCCTCCAGCACGTAGTTCCAGTGGCAGAACATGTCGGTGGTGATGCCGCCGCCGTCCTCGGCACGGTAGTTCCAGGAGGGGCGCTGGGCGGGCTGCGAGTCGCCCTCGAACACCCAGTAGCCGAACTCGCCGCGCAGCGACAGGATGCGGCCGAAGAAGCCCTCGTCCACGAGGCGGCGCAGCTTCACGAGGCCGGGCAGGTACAGCTTGTCGTGCACGACGCCGACGGTCACGCCCGTCTCCGCCTGCAGCCGCGCCAGCTCGATCGCCTCGGCGAGTGTCTCCGCCGTCGGCTTCTCGGTGAACACGTGCTTGCCCTGGAGCATCGCCTTGGTCAGCGTCGCGGCACGCAGGTTGGTCATGGCGGCGTCGAACACGATGTCGGCTTCCGCGACGGCGGTGTCGAGGTCGGTTGTCCAGTGCTCGACGTCGTGCAGCGCCGCGAGCTCCTTGAGCTTGTCCGCGTTACGGCCCACGAGCACCGGCTCGACCTGGACCCGGGAACCGTCGGGGAGCGTTACGCCGCCCTGGTCGCGGATCGGCAGGATCGAGCGCACGAGGTGCTGGCGGTAACCCATGCGGCCGGTGACGCCGTTCATGGCGATGCGAAGTGTGGTCACGGCGGGACTCCATCGTCGTTACTTGGGAATGCGCTTTCCCGGTGAGCCTAGCGTACCCGCGCGTGCTGAGTACATGGCCGGGCCGGCGCTGAGCTCGCGGTGGGCTGCGTGCCGTTGACTACTCTCCACCGTCGACTGGTTCGAGGATGGCCACCGGGATGGGGCGGCCGGCTTTGCGGGCGTATCTGGCTACCTCGGGCGCCTCGGCGATGATGACCTCGGTCCAGGTCTTGTCGCGCTGGGAGCCGGTCAGCTCGTGCGGGCGGGCGCGCAGGCGCCTGGAGCCCACCTGGACGTCGGCCACCGGCGAGTGGCGGAGGTTGCGGAACCAGTCCGGGTCGTGCGGCGAGCCGGAGCCAGTGCCCCACACCAGATAGCCGCCGTCGACGGACAGGTAGCGGACGCAGGTCGAGCGCGGGATGCCGGTCCGGCGGCCCGGGGTCGTGATCATCAGGACGTGCACGTTCTTGCTGCCGCTGGCCATCCTGCCGTTCAGCGTGCGGTACATCCAGGTACCGATCCGGTTCCCGGCGCGGGTCAGCTTGCGTCCACTCACGCTGGCCACCTCCTCGTGGCTCGAGTGCAAGCCGTTGTTCCCAGTGTGCAGTGTGCAGATGAATCCATACCGCCGGTCTAGCCGGACCGCTCCGGAGTGGAGTCCCGGAGGACGACCTCGCCGTGGACGACCATGTTCTTTGCCTCCAACCCCAGCGCCAGCCGGGTCGCTGCCTCACCGACCTCCTCCAGCGGTACCCGCACGGTGGTGAGGGCGGGGGTCACGTCGCGGAGGGTATGGATGTCGTCGAACCCGGCGACGGCGATGTCGCCCGGCACGCTCAGTCCGGCGTCTCGTACAGCGGCGATCGCGCCGACCGCCATCACGTCGTTGACGGCGAACACCACCTCCGGGATGTTCCCCGCGGAGCGAGCCGCGTCGCCGCGCATCCGCGAGAGCAACCGCGTCATGGCCTCGTAGCCGCCGTCCCTCGTGAAGTTCCCGTCCACGACGTCCCGGTCGAGTGCCGCGCAGCCGAGCGCGGAGAGCGTCTCCAGGAATCCGTCGGTCCGGTCGGCCGCTGTGCGCAGGCCCGGCGGGCCGGTCAGAACCCCGAAACGGCGGTACCCGGCTCCGTGCAGTGCTCGCGCGAGGGCGCCTGCGCCGCCCGCGTTGTCGATCTCCACGACAGGTAGTCCTCCGACGCCCTGCCCGATCGTGGCCACCCCGCCGCCGGCCTCCTGGAAGGCGGTCAGCGCCATCTCCAGCGCTCGTGCCTTTCCCGCAGCCTCGGCGAGGATCTCCGCGGGAGGTGACTCCGGCCCGCCGTCGGGCAGCGCGATCCGGCTGCCCGCGAGGATGATCGCGCGCGACCGCTGGCGCCGCGCGAGCTCGACGAAGGCGAGCTCGCGGTCGGGGCTGTGCTCCGTGGAGGCGAGCGTGACGATGAGGCCCTCGCGCTCGGCGGCGCGTGCGACGCCGGCGGCGATGGTCGAGAAGTACGGGTCGCTGATGTCGTGAACCACCAGGCCGAGCGCCGTGGTGCGGCCGCGGGCCATGGCCTGCGCGCTGGGGTCGGGCGAGTAGTCGAGGCGCCGCGCCGTCTCGAGGACGCGCTCGCGCAGGTCCTCGCGGACGCTGCGGGTCGCGCTCCCGTTGATCGCGCGCGACGCCGTGGCGAGCGAGACACCGGCTTCGCGGGCAACCTGGCTCAGGGTGACGGGGGCGTCGGGCATGAGGTCATCCTGCCGTGTCCGACGGCCCAGCGCGCCGAAGCAGTGGCCGAAGTTCCCTCCGGCCACTGCCCCAGGTCAGACCCTCGCCATGCGTAACCCTGCCTCGCGGTGCGTGCGCTCGATGATGCTCGAGTACCCGGCGATCATCCGGACGTGGCTGAACCGCGGCCGGACGGCGGTCCGCGCGGACTCCAGCTCCTCGCGCCTCGCCGCCGCCTCGATCCAGGTCGCGGCGATCTCCGTCGGGTCGAACGACGTGACGAACCCGATCCGCTCCACGATCGACGGCGCGTCGCCCACCGGCGTCGTGACCGGCACGGCCCCGCACATCGAGCCCTCGATGAGGCACAGCGGCGCGGCCTCGCCGAACGCGGAGGTGAGCGCGACGACGTCGGCCGTCGCGTAGACGAGCTCCATGTCGTGCCGCACGCCCAGCAGGTCCAGCCGCTGGAGCAGGTCCGGCCGGTCGCCGAAGATGCGGTTGAGGTCGTTCTGAAGATCCGGGTTCGCCGCGCTCATGCCGGCGCCGCACATCAGCACGTAGCCCTTGGGGTCGAGCGCGAGGAACGTGCGGGCCGACTGGAGGAAGAGCTCGGGGTTCTTCATCTCGTCGTACCGCGCGGCGTAGACCACCACTGTCGCGTCGCTCGGCACCCCGGCCGCGCCCCGCAGGGCGAGCCGGCGCGCGCCCTGGACCGGGCGGAACCGGGCGAGGTTGATGCCGTTCGGCACCACGCGCAGCAGGTCGGCGGATACGCCGGCCTCGCGGTACGCGTCGCGCGTGGACTCGGCGCAGCAGACGACGGCGGCGAGCCGGCCGCGGTCCGCCGCGGTCAGCAGGTCGCCGAGGGCGTCGCCCTGGTGCTCCGGGTCGGACCGGTGCAGGCAGGCGATGACGGGCCGGTCCGGGAACGTGTCCTGATTCACGAGCCGGAGCGGCTGCTCCTTGAGGGACAGCACGACGTGCGAGCTCTGGGCCTGGCGGGTCGCGGCCCGGAGCTCGGCCTCGGTGAACACCCGCGGGTCGTGGTTCGCATCGGTGCTCCGGCCCAGCGAGCCGATCCGGACGCCCGCTGCGCGCAGGGCGCGGTAGCGGGGGTCGTCCTCCATGCGCTGGAGGGTGGCCTCACGCCGGACCTCGTGGTGCAGGCTCAGCACGGAATGCTGCTGACGACCGCCCTGATGCAGACCGGCGACCACCGTCGAGTGCAGGACACGAGCCCCACCGCTGAAAAAGCCCTCGTACAGCGAGAGCACACGCAAACCATTGCGCTGGATCACAGACACCACCTCCTGTGCCCAGGGTGAGCCCCACGGATGTGCATTACATGGCAATTCGGTTACACGAGGATTACGTATCCAAGGACTTCTGCACAAGCAGGTTTCGGATGTCCCTTTCTGCCTGGGCGGGTGATGTTTCGCGGCAGCCCAGCGCGACCCACCGCTCGATCATGGCGGGCTCCGCCCGCAGCAGCGAGGTCCCGCGGCGGAGCAGCGTGCCGATCGGCTTTCGCGCCTCCGCGACGTCCCGGAGGAACCGGAACCAGAAGGTGATCAGGCGCGGCCGGGAGAGGCAGATCGCGTCCGCGAGCAGCCCCTCGGCGCGGCACTCCTCGACGAGCCGGGCCGCGAAGATTCCCTCGGCCAGCAGGAGCGGCGAGTCACCGATGTCGAGCCGGCGCATGCCCGTGCGGCGCGACGTCGGGATGTCGTAGACCGGGACCTCGGCGCGGCCGTCCGTGGCCAGCTCGTGCAGCGCGGCCACCGCGCCCTTGCCGTCCCAGGTCGCCGGGCTGTCCCAGTCCACGCTGCCGTACCGCTGCGGCAGCCCCGGGTGGTCGATGTCGAGGTAGAAGTCGTCGAGCTGTACCACCGGAAGGCCGAGCCGCTGCGTGAGCGACGTCTTGCCCGACCCCGACGGCCCGGTCAGCAGCACCACCTGGGCCCGGGGACGCCGGACGCCCGGCGGCAGGTCGAAGAGGGTGGGCTCGGGCGCTGGGTCGGTCACGAGAGGCCATTCTCCCGGACTGCGGGCGTTGCGCGCGCACGCTGCCGCGAACACTTTCCTGCCCTCGCGGCGATACAGGGGCGACAGTAGGCACGGCGAGGCGAGGGGAAGCAGCATGAGGCACGTTCGTACCAGCCCGATGGCGGGACACCCGACGTGAGCGCGGTACCGGCTCCGCAGGTGGACACGCGGGCCGACGGCGCTCCGGCCGGCTCGGAGGCGCGCCGAGAGCCCGGCTCGGTGGCCGGCCCGGAGAACAGGACCGACGCCGCGGTGATCGCCGCGGCCGACCAGGACACCGAGCAGTTCGCGGTGCTCTACGACAGATACGCGGCGGGGCTGCACCGGTACGCCTACCGGCGGCTCGGGCCCGAGCATGCCGAGGACGTGGTGGCGGAGACCTTCGCTATCGCGTTCCGGCGCCGCCGTACGTACGACCGGTCCCGGCCGGACGCGCGCCCCTGGCTCTACGGGATCGCCACGAAGGAGATCGCCCGGTGGCACCGGTCCGAGGAGGCGCGGCTGCGGGCCTGGGCGCGCTCCGACGTCGGACGCCCCGAGGAGTCGCTCGCCGACCGGGTGGCCGAACGGGTGAGCGCGAGCGCCGCGCGGCCCGAGCTGGCGGAGGCGCTGCGGCGGCTCACCCCGGGCGACCGGGACGTGCTGCTGCTGGCGGCCTGGGGCGATCTCACGCAGGAACAGATAGCGCGGACGCTGGGGATCCGGCCGGGTACTGCCCGGTCGCGGCTGCACCGCGCAAGGCGACAGGTACGGGCCGCGCTCGGCGCGGGCGCGACGGACGAGCTGGAGGCGGGACGATGACCGACGAGATGACGATGCTGCGAGACGCCGGGACGGAGCTGGACCCGCCGGGCGAGGCGCCCGCGGCGCTGCGCGAGCGAGTGGTTGCCGGGTTCGTGCCCGACGGCGGCGCGGCGGGCGCCCCTGGCGCCGCGTCGCGGGCTGCGGTCGGCGACGTGATCCGGATGCGCAGGCCGGTGGGCCGGCGGCTCGCCCTGGTCGGTGGGGTGGCGGCGTCCCTGGCGGCAGCACTGGTGATCGCGCCGAGCCTCGGGCTGGGCGGGTCGGGCGAGGGCGAGGAGCCGGGCCTGCCGATCAGCGCCGCCGCAGCGGCGGTGCTGCAGGAGGCGGCGGCGGTCGAGGCGGAACGCGAGCCGTGGGCTCCGCGGCCGGACCAGTTCGTGTACCGGAAGGTTGTCGAGACGCTCGACGTGACGGCGGAGCCCTTGGAGGCCGGGCACGTCGAGAGCTGGGTATCGGTCGACGGTCGGCACACGGGGTTGAGCAAGGGATGGACCCTGCCGGACGAAGATCCGGTTTCTTCCCCGCTCGAGCCGTGCGCCGAAGGTACCGAGGAGTGGTGCGTGAACGTGCCGGCCATTCCGGCCGACATCCCGACGGACGGAGACCCCGACGTGATGCTGCGGTACCTCCGGGATACCGCGGGGCCGCCGCCGGAGGACGTTCCGGAGCCGCTGCCCGACAGTGCGACGTTCGTGCGAGCGGCGGACCTCCTGGCGATCGGCAGCCTGCCGCCCCAGGCGCGGAGCGCGCTCTTCGAGGCGGTCGCGCTGATCCCGGAGGTGACGGTCACGGGCGACGCCGTCGACGCGGCCGGCCGGCCGGGCGTGGCGGTCGGGCTCACGTACGCCGGCGGCGACCGGGACGAGCTCATCTTCGACCGCGAGACGAACGAGTTCCTGGGCGGCCGCCAGGTCCGGTCGCCGGACGAGCTCGCGGACCGCGCGGGGTGGGCGCTCCTGGAGTCCGGGGTGGTGGACAAGGTGGGCCAGAAGCCCTGACCTGCCTTCCCTGACCGACACCTGTCGCTGGTCGAGCTTGTCGGGACCCGGGTCTCGACAAGCTCGATCACCCGACCGCCGGGTTCACCCCGCGCTGGTACCGGCCAGGTGTCGTGCGCAGGAGGCGGCGGAAGTGCCGGGTCAGGTGGGCCTGGTCGTGGAACCCGGTGGCGGTCGCGACGTCGGCGGCGGGCTCACCGGCCAGCAGCCGGCGTCGGGCCATGTCCAGCCGTCGCCCGACGAGGTACCGGTGAGGTGGTAGGCCGAGCTCGCGGGTGAACGCGCGCACCAGGTGCGGCACGGTGACGCCGAGCTCGCCGGCGACCTCGGCGAGCCGGACGGGCCGCGCGGGGTCGGCGTCGAGCAGGTCGCGGGCGCGCCGGGCGGTGGAGGCGGCGGGCGGTTCGCGCGGCGGCGTCGGGCGGCCGGAGAGATGCCAGGCCAGGCCCTCCGTGACCAGGGCGAGCAGGCCCTCGGCCGCGAGGTCCTCGCGCACGGTGAGCGCGCGGTCGAGGCCGACGAAGCGGGCGCGGAGCGTGTCGTCCAAAACGAGCGGTGCGTCGACGGCCCGGCCGACCAGGCCGTCGTCGAGCACGGTGGGTTCCAGGTAGACCACACGCTTGCGGAAGCCCGTGGCGGTCACGGACCGCCCGTCGTGCACCACGCCGGGCGGCAGCACGGTGACCCCGGTGTGCTGCGCGGCGTGCTCCTGGCCGTCCAGGCCGTAGCCGATCAGGCCGCGGTCGACGATCAGCACGGCCCAGGTGTCGTGCGTGTGGGCCGGGTAGGCGTGCTCGTGCCAGGCAGCGTGCAGTACCTCGGCGACGCCGGGTACCTCCGGCCGCCAGGCGCGCACGACATCCGGGGTCACATCGAGCGAGCGCATATCAAGAACGTACAAGATCCGCGCCGCTGCCCGCCTGCACGCTGGGCAGATGACCTTCGAACAAGCCAAGATCGTGATCGTGCTGCGGGACGACCTGCTCGCCTGGCAGGAGAACAACGTCACCGCCTTCCTGTCCAGCGCCGTGACCGCCGCCTACCCGGAGCTGGTCGGGGAGACGTACCGGGACGCGGAGGGGTGCGAGTACCTCGCGATGCTCGGCACCCCGGTGCTGGTCATGGTGGCCGACGGCGACCGGCTCGCCACGTTCCGTGAGCGCGCCGCGACGCGCGGGCTGCGCATCGGCGTCTACACGGCCGACCTGTTCGCGACCGGGAACGACGTCGACAACCGCGCGGCAGTGGCCGGCGTCGCCACGGAGAAGCTCGACCTTGTCGGGATCGCCGTGGCCGGCGAGCGGCGCGTCGTGGACAAGGTGGTGAAGGGGGCGAGGCTGCACCCCTGACGCTCAGTCCTTCTTGACCGCTTCGACCACCGTGCGGCACGGGTCCTCGTCCGGGCCCGTGCCGGTCGCGGCGCGCTCCAGCAGCTCGCGGAGCACCGCGCGCTGCGCCGGCTCCAGCCCCGAGAGCAGCTCCTCCTCCGCCGCGGCGACTCGTGCGTCCATCGCGGCGAGCACCTCCAGGCCCTTGTCCGTGGCCACGATGCGCCGCGCGCGCCGGTCGGCGGGATCCTGCTGTCGCTCCACGAGCCCGCAGCCCTCGAACGCGTCGAGCAGGTAGGTCATGACCGTGCGGTCGATACCGAGCGTGGAGGCGAGCGCCGCCTGGCTCGGCAGGTCGCCGTGCACCACCGCTGTGAGGAGCTGGTAGCCGCGGGTGCCCTGCGGCAGGTCGTCCGCCGCGGCGTCGACCCGGGCGCTCCACTCGCGCAGGAGCGCGGCGAGCGACCAGCCGAACAGAGAGTGCTGGCCGGTGCGGGGCCTGGTGGGCGCGGTGCTCATGCGCCCATCCTACGGGAATGTGCGGCGAACCAGAAGAGTTGTGGGTAATATCGTCTGCTGGACAGACGATCTGCCGTGACGCGCGGTGGACGAAGCGACACGAGGGACGACCACGCGCATGACCGACTACGGGCACGAGCTGCTCTTCGGCACGTTCATCACCCCGACCAACAGCGACCCGCAGGGTCCCGTCCGGCTTGCCCAGCTCTCCGAGCAGCTGGGCCTGGACCTGGTCACGTTCCAGGACCACCCGTACCAGCCGTCGTTCCTGGACACGTGGACGCTCATGTCGTGGGTAGCCGCGCAGACCGAGCGCATCCACATCTCCGGGAACGTCCTCAACCTGGGCATGCGCCAGCCCGCCGTCCTGGCGCGCTCGGCCGCGAGCCTCGACCTGCTCAGCGGCGGCCGGTTCGAGATGGGTGTCGGCAGCGGCGGCTTCGGGGACGCGATGGCGGCGATGGGCGCCCCGCGCCGCACCCCGGGCGAGGGCGTCAGCGCCCTCGAGGAGGGCATCGAGATCATGCGCGGTATCTGGGACGCGACCAACCGCACGCCGCTGCGCGTCCGCGGCGAGTTCCACCAGGTCGACGGCGCCAAGCGCGGCCCGGCCCCGGCACACGACATCCCGATCTGGCTCGGCGCGTACAAGAAGCGGATGCTCCGCCTGACCGGCGCGAAGGCCGACGGCTGGCTACCCTCGCTGCCCTACTTCAAGGACGGTGACCTCGCGCGCGGCAACGCGACCATCGACGAGGCGGCGCTGCAGGCCGGGCGCTCGCCGAGCGAGATCCGGCGTCTGCTCAACGTGGGCGGCGCCATCACCGACCGCTCGACGGGTCAGCTGCAGGGCCCGGCCGACCAGTGGGTCGAGGAGCTCACCCAGCTGGCGCTCGAGGACGGCGTCAGCGCGTTCATCGCCATAGGCGACGACCCGGACCAGATCCGGGCGTTCGCGCAGGAGGTGGCGCCGGCGGTGCGCGAGGCCGTTGCGGCGGAGCGCCGGTCCGCCGGCACGGCTCCGGCGTCGGCCCGCCGCGGCGCGACGGCGCTGGCCGCGCGCCGAACGGGGATCGACTACGACTCGCTCCCGGCGGAGCTGGCGGCGCGGGCCGTCGAACCGGGCGACCGCGAGTACGGGGCGGTGCGGCACAACTACCTGCGGTCCGGTGCGCCTGGCCTGGTGCTGCGGCCGCGGAACGTGGACGAGGTCGCGTCCGGGCTGGCGTGGGTGCAGAAGCAGGACGTGGAGTTCGCCGTCCGATCGGCCGGGCACGGGATCTCCGGCCGGTCCACCAACGACGGCGGCGTGGTGCTCAGCATGAGCGGCATGCGGTCGGTCGAGGTGGTCGACGAGGCCACGCGTCGCGTACGGATCGGTGCCGGGGCCACCTGGGGCGAGGTCGCGGCAACGCTGGCCCCGCGCGGCTGGGCGATCACGTCGGGCGACTACGGCGGCGTAGGCGTCGGCGGCCTCGGGACCACCGGCGGCATCGGGTTCCTGGGCCGGCTGCAGGGCCTCACGATCGACCACGTCGTCGCCGCCGAGGTCGTCACTGCCGACGGGCGGGTGCTGCACGCCTCCCGCGACGAGCACCCCGACCTGTTCTGGGCGCTGCGCGGCGCGGGCGGGAACATGGGCGTGGTGACCTGGCTGGAGATCGAGGTGGGCGCCGTCGGGGACGTGGTCTTCTCCCAGATGACGCTCGACGCGACCGACACCGCGGGCCTCCTGGAGCGGTGGGGCGCCACCGTCGAGGCGGCGCCGCGGGGGCTCACGTCGTTCATGATGGTCGGCCCCGGTCGCCGCGGCCAGACGCCGATGGCGCAGCTCATGACGGTGTTCGCGGCGGAGGGCGCCGACGCCGACCCGGACGAGGCGATCGCCCAGCTGGAGCTGCTGGCCGACGCCGGGCCGCTGCTCGGGCACCAGGCACAGCTCCTGCCGTACTCGGGTGTGGTGCGCCAGGAGGACGCCCACCACTCGGGCGGCGGCGATCCGTCCGCGCGGTCAGGCCTGCTCACACACCTGGACCAGGGCACGAGCCGGGCGATCGAGCGCCTGCTGGGCTCCGGGGAGACGTACTTCACCTCGATCCGGGCGACGGGCGGGGCCGGGAACGACGTCGCGCCGGACACGACCGCCTACGCGCACCGCCACCAGAACTTCCAGCTCTCGGCGCTCGCCACCAACCAGGACCGGATCAACCAGGCGTGGGACGCGGAGATCGGGCCCGTGATGGACGGCTCGTACCTCTCCTTCGACACCGACAGCCGTCCGGAGCGGCTGCTGGAGGCGTTCCCGGAGCCGACGCTCGCCCGGCTGCGGACGGTGAAGGCGGTCTACGATCCGTCGAACGTGTTCCGGACGAACTTCCCGATCCCGCCGGCCGACCCGGTGCCGGACTCCTCGGGGGGCGATGCCTGACTGGTCTGCTTTGTGGCGCGCGGTTGTGGATAACTTCTCGTGGGTGTCAGTGGGGGCCCGTAGGTTCGATCGCGTCCGGGACGGCCGGACGTGTTCCAACCGCTCACGATCACCGCAGGGGTATCAATGAACCTTGTCGCCGCCTCGCGCCTGGCGCGCGAACTGATGGACCAGCACGGGCTGAAGGCCTGGACGTTCGAGTTCGACGACGCCGTCCGGCGCGCCGGGATGTGCAGCTACGGCAAACGCCGCATCAGCCTGTCCGCGCCGCTGACCCGCATCCATGACGAGCGGGAGGTGCGGGACACGATCCTGCACGAGGTGGCGCACGCGCTCGCGGGACCCAAGGCGAAGCACGGGCCGGTCTGGCGCGGCGTGGCGGTACGGATCGGGTGCTCGGGCAGACGGTGCGTCGACCCGTCGGCGCCGTCGATCGACGGACCCTGGGTCGGGTCGTGCCCGGCCGGTCACCGGACCACGCGGTTCCGGCGGCCGCCGGGCATCATGTCCTGCCGCTCGTGCGGGTCGCAGTTCGACCTGGCGAACCTCGTCGCGTGGACCTACAAGGGCCGAAATGCGGCCATGGGGGAGCGGTACGACGTCCAGCTGCGTGGGGCGTTCCGTGAGGTGGGCGAGGTGCCCGACGTCGGGCCGGGGGCCGAGGAGCGGATCGCGCGGGCCGCGCGGGAGCGGGTTCCCGGGCTCCTCGTGGAGCCGTTCGACCTGAGCGCGCTACGTTGACCTCATGGCTACGTCGCCCGCTCTCGCCCTCCCGTCCGGCGCTGCCGGCTCCCGCATCATCGGCCTGGGTCACCACCAGCCACCGAAGACGCTCACGAACGATGACATCGCCCAGCTGGTCGAGACCAACGACGAGTGGATCCGGTCGCGCACCGGCATCATCACGCGCCACGTAGCGGCCGACGACGTCACGGTCGCCGACATGGCGACCGCCGCGGCGGAGCATGCGCTCACCGACGCCGGCGTGTCCTCGGACGACGTCGACCTGATCGTCGTCGCCACCGCCACCAATGACGACCGTTCGCCGAACACGGCCGGCCGGGTCGCGTACGCGCTGCGGACGGGCGTTCAGCCGGGCGCCTCGACGCCGGAGGGCGAGGAGGCGCCGGACCTGCGCAACGTCGTGGGTCCGGCGGCGATGGACCTCAACGTGGCGTGCTCCGGCTTCGCGCACGCGGTCGGGCTGGCCGACCAGGCGATCCGCACAGGCTCGGCGCGCACGGCGCTGGTGATCGGCGCGGAGAAGCTCACCGCGTACACCGACTGGACCGACCGCTCGACGTGCATCCTCACGGCCGACGGCGCTGGGGCGGCGGTGCTGCAGGCCGCGGACGTGCCCGCCGTCGGGCCGGTGGTCTGGGGCACCGAGCCGGACCTGACGCCGGCGGTGCGGATCGAGGTGCCGGACGTGAAGTTCCAGCAGGACGGCCGGGCGGTGTTCAAGTGGGCCATCACGCGGGCCGCCGACCGGGCACGCGACGTCGTGGCGCGGGCCGGGCTGACCCTCGACGACATCGAGGTGCTCGTAGCGCACCAGGCCAACCTGCGGATCATCGAGCCGCTGGCGAAGGGGCTCGGGCTGGAGGGCAGGATAGTGGTCACGGACATCGCCGAGTCGGGCAACACGTCCGCCGCGTCGATCCCCCTGGGGCTGTCCAAGTGGTGGCACGCGGGCAAGATCCCCGCGGGTGCGCCCGCGCTGCTGTTCGGGTTCGGGGGCGGGTTCGCCTGGGCCGGCCAGGTGGTCCTGACTCCCGAGCGGTGACCGCGCGGCGGTCACCTCGACCGGGTGGCCGCCGCTCTGCGCACGGATCATGGACAGCGCTTTCCGGGCGTCGTATCGTTTCAATCCCATCCACCCGACGTCGACGACGACCGAAGGAGCTCTCCACCGATGCCTGCTGAGCCGACCACCGAGCCGATCACCGGTCCGACGCAAGAGCCCGAGCCGCCGTCGGGCCCACTGCCCGAGGGACGCCGCCGCTACGCGGTGGTCGGGACGGGGCATCGCGCGTCCATGTACATCAACGCCCTGATCGGCACGCACGCGCCGGACGGCGAGATCGTCGCCTGGATCGAGCCCAACCCCGTGCGCGCGGCGGTCTACGAGGCGCGGGTGGCGGCCGCGCTCGGCGGGATCCGCCCGGTCTACCAGCCGGACGACCTGGAGAAGGCGATCGCCGAGCAGTCCGTGGACCGCGTGATCGTCACGTCGATCGACCGCACGCACGGCGACCTGGTCACCCGCGCGCTGCGGGCCGGCGCCGACGTCGTCGTGGAGAAGCCCATCGCGGCGCACGCCGACCAGGCCCGCCAGATCGTGGACGCGGTGGCGGAGACGGGCCGAGGCCTGGTCACGACGTTCAACTACCGCTACTCGCCGCGCAACAGCGCCCTGCGCCAGGTGATCGCGAGCGGTGAGATCGGCCGCGTGCTGTCGGTCCACTTCGACTGGGCCCTCGACACCGTGCACGGGGCCGACTACTTCCGCCGCTGGCACCGCGAGAAGGTCAACAACGGCGGCCTGCTGGTGCACAAGTCGAGCCACCACTTCGACCTGGTCAACTGGTGGATCGACGGCGTGCCGCAGCGCGTCTTCGCCACGGGCGGGCGGCGTTTCTACGGCGACGACGGCGCGCACGAGACCGGTTACGAGGCCACGGCCGGCGAGCGCGCGCTGAACGAGCGTGGCGTCGACCCGTGGCAGCTCTCCGTGGAGAAGAACGAGTGGCTGTCCGCGCTGTACGGGCCGGAGGCCCAGGCGGTGGACGGCTACGTGCGCAACCGGTCGGTGTTCGACCCGGGTATCACCACCGAGGACACGCTCGGGCTCGTCGTCGAGTACGAGGGCGGCGCGCTGCTTACCTACTCGCTCACCGCGCACGCGCCGTGGGAAGGCTACCGCGTGGTGGTCAACGGCACGCGCGGACGTGCGGAGCTCGAGGTCACCGAGCGCGGCTCGGTCGAGTTCGGCGACAACGGCGCCGCGATCCTCGACCCGAGCGCCACCGAGGTATTCGAACAGGACCGGGTGCGGCCCATCGGGGAGCGGCTCGTCGTGCAGCGGCACTGGGAGCGGGCAGAGGAGCGGCCCATCGTCCGCGGCGGGGGCGGGCATGGCGGCGGTGACGCGCTGCTGCTCGCGGACGTGTTCAACCCGTCGGCCGAGCCGGACCCGCTCGGCCGTGCGGCCGGCTACGTCGACGGCGTCCGCGCGTCGTCGGTGGGCTACGCGGGCAACCGCTCACTGGAGACGGGCGACCCGGTCCGCATCGAGGACCTCAATCTCGGCCTGCCGAAGTAGGCAGTCTGCCGCTCAGCCCAGGAGCGCGCCGACCGCCACCAGGACCGGGACGCAGAGTGCCGTCGTCCAGACGGTCGCGCGCGCCGCGACACCGTCGAACACGCCGTACCGCGTCGCGTAGGTGGTGACGTTCACCGCAGTGGGCAGCGCTGCCATCGTGACCACGAGGGCGAGGGCCGGCGCGTCGAGCCCCACCGCCGTCCCGAGGGCCCACGCCGCGAGCGGGTGCAGCACGTTGCGTACCAGGACGGCGAGTGCGACCACCGCCCGCACGAGCAGGCGGTCCCGGCCCACCCACCAGGGAGCCGGCGCCGGCCTGCGGCCGGAGTCCCGGGCCGCGTCAGGCGCCGGCGGGGTGGGTGCCGGCGGGACGGGCGCAGGCATCGGTACCGCGAGCGTCATCCCGAACGTCAGCAGGCCGAGCGGCGGCGCCGCGGCGCCGATCAGGTCGAAGGGGATCAGGACGACGTCGGGCAGCCGCGCGCCGGTCAGCTCGCTCACCACCGCCACCAGCAGACCCGCGAGCGTGCCGAGCGTGATCGGGTTCCGGATCGCCGCGAGCAGGACGTGGACGACCGACGTCCAGCCCGATCGCGCCCGAGCCCGCGGAACGCCGTCGCCGGACGAGGCAGACGCGTCGGCCCGATCGAGCACCGCCAGCGTCAGCGGCGCCAGCACGAGCAGCTGGAAGAGCAGGGTCGGCACCACGGCGAGCGCGTCGTCGAACAGGTAGACCGCGAGCGGGATCCCGATGTTCCCGCCGTTGACGTAGACGGCGGCGAGGGTGGTCACGGCGGCCGGGCCCGCTGGCAGCCGGAGCACCCACCGGGCCACCGCGGCCGTGACCAGGGCGAGCGCCGCCGTCGTCGCCCAGGTGACGGCGGCGCCACGCGACACGACATGCGCGAGGTCGGTTCCGGCGAGCGTGCTGAACATCAGCGCGGGCGCGCAGATCGTGAAGGACAGCGTCGCGAGGATCGCGCGGGCCCCGGCCCCGCCTTCCGCGCCGTCGGCTGTTCCGCGGGAGAGTCGGTGGCCGGACAGCAGGCCGCGCCGCTGGATCACCCAGCCGAGCGCGACGACACAGGCCATGGAACCGATGGCAGTCAGAACGGACAACACGCGAGCACCCTCCCACGGGCGGGCGCCCTATCCCAGAGTCGTCCAGGGGGCGCCCAGCTCCGTGAACGTGCGCTGCTCGCGCGCGGCTCGCTCGCACCACGCGGCGACGTCGTGCACCACCGGGTGCCGGGCATCGCCCTCGGGGTTGCCCTGCCCGACGGCGCCGTGCCCGACGGCGCCGTCCCCGCCCGGCCCGCCGCCTGGGCCCGCGCCGCCGCCGTCCACCCACTCTACGAACGCGTCCCCGATCGGCGCCGGGTCGGCCGCGGTGCGCACGGCGTCGAGCACCTGCATGAACGCGCCGGTGTCCCGCACGTCGCACAGCAGCCGTTCCCCGGAGGAACGGGCCAGCAGCAGGTTCTCCAGCAGCCCCGTCCGTTCGTACTGCTTCTCCGCGACGACGCGACCGGTGCGCAGCCGCACCAGGTCGTGCTCGTACTCGAGCTCGATCTCGCCCTCGGTCCCCTGCACGATCACCCGCGCCGGAGAGCGTTCCGCGGCGCACAGCGTCAGCCCGAACCCGTACCGCGTCCCGTCGGTGCCGACGGCCCGCAGCGACGAGGTGTCGTCGGCCTCGATCGGGTTGGCCCGCCACAGGTCCGTGTTCACGTAGGCGAGGTCCGTGCTGGTCCGGGCGCCGCCGACCCACAGCGCGGTGGCCACGGCGTGCGCGAGCGGGTTGGTGACCACGCCGTCGACCACGGCGCGGTCGCCCATGCGGCGCCGTCCCGCCCAGGGCGAGCGCGCCCAGTACGCGGCGGTTCGCACCCAGGTCCCGACGGCACCGATCCCGGTCACCCGCCCCACCTCGCCGCGCGCGATCATGTCGACGACGGCGGGCAGCGCGTGCGACCCGAAGGTCTGGAACCCGACCTGGCACAGCCGCCCGGTCCGCTCGGCGACCGCGACGAGCTCGGCGTGCTCCGCGAGGGAGGCGGCGGTCGGCTTCTCGAGCAGCACGTCGATGCCCGCCTCCATCGCGGCGCGGGCGAGCGGCAGGTGGGTGTGGATGGGCGTGGCGAGCACCACGACGTCGGGCAGCGCGTCGGCGTCCGCCGACAGGAGATCGCCCAGGCTCGCGAACCACGACGCCGGGGCGTCGTCGGGCTCCCGCGGGTCGACGACGGCGCTCAGCCGCGCCAGCCCCTTGGCCTCGAGGTCAGCGACCGTCCGCAGGTGGGAACCGCCGTGGCCGTGGACGCCGACCACCGCCACCTTCGGCAGGCTCATCGCCCGCCGCCGTCGGTGAGGTCCGCGGCGAGCGTCTCGGCGCCGGCGACCGTGAGCTCGGTGTCCAGCAGCACGGCGACGAGGTCGAGCTGTACGGACCCGCCGTCGGGCACGAGCAGCGGCGCGTCCCAGGCGAGCGCGGGGCAGGCGCCGGGGTACTCGGCAGAACGCAAGAACCACGGCCGGACCTGGCCCGGCTGCACCAGCAGGAGCGTCGTGGACCGGCCGCCGTGCTGCTGCACGAACGCCACCCACGGCGACGTGCTGCCGTGCGCCCGGCTCTCGCCGGTGCCCGCCGCCGACAGGACGGTGGTGCTCTCCGCGATCGGCAGCCGCCAGAACAGGCCGCCGTACCCGGCGCCCGGCCGGCCGTTGGTGGCGGGCGAGCGGATCTCCAGCGGGCCGTGGTCGGCATGCAGCGTGGAGCGCCAGTCGAGGACCCAGCCGGGTGCGGCGTCGGACCCCGGGGCCCGGGGGAGCAGGCGCGCCGTGATGCGGCGGTCTTCGCGCAGCTGCGGTTCGCCGTGCTCGTCGGACCACAGCACGTCCTCGACGAGGGCCTCGCCGGCCCCGGTGCCCGTCCCGGCCCCGGCCCCAGCGCCCGTCCCGATCCCAGCCCCGGTCCCCGCCCCGGTCGCGATCCCGGCGGCCCCGGCTCGGGCTCCGGCGCCCGCACCGCCGGGCACGGGCTCGACGCGGATGTCCTCCGGCGTCTGCTGCCCGTGGTTCTTCAGCAGCGTCGGGCCGACGTCCTCGATGAAGGTGCGGCCGCCCCAGTAGCTGGTGCCGTTCACGTCGGGCAGCGCGATGCCGACGCCGTAGTGGTGCCGGTGGTCGACCGGGCTCACGTCGGTGAGCGGGACGCCGGCCAGGGTGTGCACGGGGTGCAGGTAGGGGCGCCGGGCGTGCACCTTCGGCATGCGGTCGCCCGCGTCGCGGCGCACGAGCTCGAGGCCGTCGCCGCAGGTCAGCACGACGGCGTCGGCCTCAGGATCCGCGGGCACGGACCAGACGGGAGTAGCAGTGGGCGGCACGGTGGGAATCTCGTCCGGCTGCCCGACGGCGGCGTCGCCGTCGTCCGTGAGGTGCACACGTTCCGGGCCCTGCGGTACCGGCCCGGTGCTGCCGCGCACCTCCAGGCTGGGCGTGAATCGGGCAGAGCTTGCGGGGTGGGCGTCGTCGTCGATCACGGCGTGCAGCTCCCTCCAGGCGTGGCGGCCGAGCTCGGCCTGCGGCACCGCGACCGTCGTCAGCGCGGGTGTGGCGTAGCGGGACAGCTCGATGTCGTCGAAACCGGCCACCGAGATGTCGGCGGGCACGGCTACCCCGGCCTCGTTCAGGCCCGCGAGCAGGCCGAACGCGACCAGGTCGTTGAAGGCCACCGCGGCGGTCGCGCGGGTGGCGAGGACGGCGGGCGCGGCGGCGTGGCCCGCCTGGATGTCCGGGCCGGCGGGCAGGTCGATGATCTCGAGGTCCGCGTACCGCTCTCGGGCGCGGGCCAGACCGGCGCGGCGCAGCTCGTCGGAGGCGCTCCGCACGGGGCCGCCGAGGTAGACGATGCGGCGGTGGCCGAGCGCCACGAGGTGCTCGGCCACCTGCACGGCGCCGTCCTCGTAGTCGACGACGAGGCTGGGCGCGGTTCCGCCGGTCTCGCGGTTGACCAGCACCACCGGCTCGACGTCGGCGATGAGCGCGCTGAGCTCGGCGTCCCCGATGCGGGGCGACACGAGCACGAGGGCGTCGCAGCGCATGCGGGCCTCCAGCGCTATCGCGCCCTCCTGCTGGTCGTCCTCGACCGTGTCCGCGACGAGCACGCGGTAGCCGTCCTCGGCGGCGCCGTCCATGACGCCGCGCAGGATCTGCTGGAACACGGGGTTGCCGAGGTCCGGCACCACCAGGGCGACGGTCTGGGTGCGGCCGAGCGCCAGGCTGCGCGCCGCGTTGCTGGGCCGATAGCTGAGGTCCGCCGCGACGCCGCGCACGCGCTCGGCGATCGTGGCGTCGACGGTGCTGCGCCCGTTCATGACCCGGGACACGGTCGCCCGCGAAACCCCGGCCGCCGTGGCGACATCCCCGATCGTGGCCGCGACACGGCGCTGACCTGTGCCTCGAGCGCTGCCGCTGCCCATGCTGCTCCCGTCCGTCACCGCCGTACCGACGACGCGCGAGGCGTCCCGAGCCATCGTCGGCACGGCCCCCTCGCTGCCGGTTTCCCGATGTGACCGTACACCATGGGAAACCGGTTCCTCATATGATACGTTCCTCCACCAGAGACCGGTTTCTCACCGATGCGACCGGGGATCGACGACGATCCGGGAGGACGATCCGATGCACCACCCGAACCGCGAGCCCGGACCCTGGCGGTCCGAGCCTTCACCCGCCCGCGCGGGGGTGATCCCATGTCGGTGATCCAGGAGCTCTCCCGCGGCAGGAAGAGCGTGAGCGCACGCCGGAAGGGCGACGGACGCTGGGCTCTCCTTTTCCTCGCGCCGTGGTTCGTGGGGCTCGCGCTCATCACGGCCGGGCCGATGGGGGCGTCGCTGTACCTGTCCTTCACGGACTACGACCTGCTCTCGGCGCCGCAGTGGGTCGGCCTCGAGAACTACACGCGGATGTTCGAGGACCCGCGGTTCGTCAACTCCCTCGGCGTCACGTTCACCTACGTGTTCGTGTCGGTCCCGCTGCAGCTCGCCGCAGCCCTCGGCCTGGCACTGCTGCTCGACAAAGGCATGCGCGGCCTCGCCCTCTACCGCTCCGTGTACTACCTGCCGTCCCTGCTCGGCGGTTCGGTGGCCATCGCGATCCTGTGGCGCCAGATCTTCGGCGCGGACGGCCTGGTCAACCAGGTCCTGGCGCTGTTCGGGGTGCAGGGGCAGGGCTGGGTGTCACACCCGGACTACGCGCTCGGCACCCTGATGGCGCTCAACGTCTGGACGTTCGGCGCGCCCATGGTGATCTTCCTGGCCGGCCTGCGGCAGATCCCGCAGATGTACTACGAGGCGGCCTCGATCGACGGCGCCTCCCGGTGGCGGCAGTTCCGCAGCATCACCGTGCCGCTGCTGACGCCGATCATCTTCTTCAACCTCGTGCTGCAGCTCATCGAGGCGTTCCAGTCCTTCACCCGGGCGTTCGTCGTGAGCGGCGGCAACGGGGGCCCGTCCGACTCGACGCTGCTCTACACGCTGTACCTCTACCTCAAGGGGTTCGGTTCCCTCGAGATGGGCTACGCCTCGGCGATGGCCTGGTTCCTGCTGCTGATCATCGGCGGCATGACGGTAGTCAACTTCCTCGCCTCCAAGTACTGGGTCTTCTACGATGACTGACGCCCTCACGCGCCCCGAGAATGCTCGATCCGCCGCGCGGTCCGACGTCGCGCCCGAGCCGCGCGACCGCCGTCGGACCACCAGGCCGCGTGGGCGGCGGGTGCAGGCCCGGGTGGTCAGCGTGCTCAAGCACGCGGGCCTCATCGCCTTCGGCTTCGTGATGCTGTACCCGCTGCTCTGGATGCTGGCCAGCTCGTTCAAGCCGAACGCGCTGATCTTCCGCGAGCCGGGGCTCATCCCCACCGACGTCGACCTGTCCAATTACACGGACGGGTGGAACGCGCTGCTGCACCCGTTCAGTCACTACCTGATCAACTCGGCGTTGGTGGTGCTCGGCTCGCTGCTCGGCAACCTGCTGTCGTGCTCCATGGCGGCCTACGCGTTCGCGCGGCTCGAGTTCCGGGGCAAGCGGCTGTGGTTCGCGATCATGCTGATGTCGATCATGCTGCCGATCCACGTGGTGATCGTGCCGCAGTACGTGCTGTTCTCCCAGCTCGAGTGGATCAACACGTTCCTGCCGCTGATCGTGCCGAAGCTGCTGGCCACCGATGCGTTCTTCATCTTCCTGATGGTCCAGTTCTTCCGGGGGATCCCCCGCGAGCTGGACGAGGCGGCAACCATCGACGGCGCCAACCACCTGCGCATCTACCTGCAGATCATGCTGCCGCTGTCCATGCCGGCCCTCGCCACCACGGCGATCTTCACGTTCATCTGGACCTGGAACGACTTCTTCAGCCAGCTGATCTTCCTCACCCGGCCGGAGATGTACACCGTGCCGATCGCGCTACGCACCTTCGTCGACTCCACGGGCAACAGCTCGTGGGGGTCGCTGTTCGCGATGTCGATCGTGTCCCTGATACCCGTCTTCATCGCCTTCCTGTTCGGACAGAAGTACCTGGTCAAGGGCATTGCGACCACCGGAATCAAGTAGCTCCGCCCGCGATGCGACAACGACGTCAACGTCACCGAAGGAGAAACACATGAGCACCACCGGAAAGGGACTGTCAACGAGGCGCGGCAAGCGGCTCGCCGGCTCGGCCGCGGGCATCGCAGCCGTTGCGCTGACCCTCGCGGCCTGCGGGGGCGGCGACTCGGGCATCGGCGGGGGCGGCGACGAGCCGCCGGCCGCCGCCGAGGAGTGCCCCTGCGAGATCCGCTTCTCGTGGTGGGGCTCGGACAGCCGCCACGAGTCCACGCAGCAGATCATCGACGCGTTCGAGGCGGAGAACCCCGACATCACCGTGGTCCCGGACTTCACCGACTGGGACGGCTACTGGGACAAGCTCGCCACCTCGGTGGCCGCCGGCGACACCCCGGACGTCATCACCCAGGAGGAGCGCTACATCTCCGACTACTCGACCAAGAACGTGCTCGCCGACCTGGGCGCGCTGGACATCGACACGTCGAAGGTGGACGACGGCGTGCTGGCCGGCGGCCAGATCGAGGGCACGCAGTACGGCATACCTACCGGCATCAACGCCTACGCCTTCGTCGCCGACCCGGAGCTCTTCGCCGACGCCGGCGTCGACGTGCCGGATGACACCACCTGGACGTGGGAGGACTACGTCACCGCGGCGAACGCCGTCTCGGAGGGCGCGGGCGACGGCGTCTGGGGCGCGCAGGACTACGGCTTCAACGAGGCGGGCCTCAACGTGATGGCGCGCCAGCGCGGCGAGACCCTGTTCACGGCGGAGGGCGAGCTCGGCGTCTCCGAGGAGACCATCGCGGACTTCTTCCAGGTCTCCCTCGACCTGATGAACGGCGGCGGGCAGCCCGACGCCGCCCGCACCGTCGAGTACCAGGCGGCCGGCCCCGAGGGCGGTCTGCTCGGCACCAACCAGGGCGCCATGGGCGCCTGGTGGACCAACCAGCTCGGCGCGCTGTCGGACTCCTCCGGCCACGAGCTCGAGCTGCTGCGGCTGCCCGGCGAGTCCGAGGGCGAGCGCACCGGCATGTACTACAAGCCGGCGATGTTCTACTCGGTCTCCGCGGACACGGAGTACCCGGAGTCCTCCGCGAAGTTCGTGGACTTCCTGCTCAACTCCGAGGAGGCGGCGAAGATCATGCTGACCGACCGCGGTCTCCCGGCGAACATCGACGTGCGCGAGGCGATCCTGGACGACCTGTCGCCCACCGACCAGAAGGTCGCCGACTTCATGGCCGACATCGAGGACGAGATCGTCGACAACCCGCCGGTGCCGCCGCACGGCTCCGCCGAGCTCACCGACATCATGGAGCGCATCAACACGGAGGTCCTCTTCGAGCGGATCACGCCGCAGGAGGCGGCCACCCAGCTCATCGAGGAGATCAACGCGGCCATAGCGGGCTAACCCTGCTCCGCTGAGTGCGGGATATTCGCCCTTTCCGAGGCCCGGGAAGGGCGAATATCCCGCACTCAACGCGTGCGGTGGGGCGGTCGGTAGGATGAAACGGTTCAACATGAAGGGGTGTCACGGGTGCCTGAGGTCGATCTGCTCGTTCTCCGGGAGGGCGACGACGTGGCCGTCGCGACGCGGGACCTGAGCCCGGGTGACCAGGCCACCGCCCCCGGAACCGGCCCGGTCGCCGTCGGGCAAGCCGTGCCGCGGGGGCACAAGATCGCGCTCCGGGCCGTGCCTGCCGGCGCGGCGGTGCACAAGTACGGGCAGGTCATCGGGGTAGCGACCGCCCACATCGCCCCCGGCGACCACGTGCACACCCACAACCTCGGGTTCGAGGAGGGCACGCGCGAGGCGCCCCTGGGGGGTACGCACACCGAGCTCCCGCTGCCCGACGGCGTCCGGCCCACCTTTCGCGGTTACCGCCGGGCCGACGGCCGGGTCGGCACCCGTAACTTCGTGGCCATCCTGACCAGCGTGAACTGCTCGGCCTCGACGGCCAAGATGATCGCCGACCAGTTCCGGGGCGCCGCGCTGGACGAGTTCGAGAACGTGGACGGCGTCATCGCCCTGACGCACACCTCGGGCTGCGGGCTGGTCCCGGACTCCGAGGGCGGGCAGATCCTGCTGCGCACCCTGCGGGGCTACGCCGCGCACCCGAACGTCGCGGGCCTGCTGGTGCTCGGGCTGGGCTGCGAGATGGTGCCGGGCGCGGCGCTGTCGGCCCGCTCGGGCCAGGTCGCCGACCTCGGCATGCCCGGCATCGGCGCCCCCGACGAGACCCGGTCCGGGCTGCTGGCCGCCATCGCCGACGACACCGTCGTGCGGAGCCTGACCATCCAGGAGGCCGGCGGTGTGCGGGCCTCGGTGCGGGCCGGCGTCGCCGCCGTCCGCGAGATGCTGCCGCTGGTCAACGCGCGCGAGCGCGTCGAGTGCGACGTGTCCGAGCTGGTGCTCGCGCTGAACTGCGGCGGGTCGGACGGCTACTCCGGCATCACGGCCAACCCGGCCCTCGGCTGGGCTTCCGACCGTCTGGTCGCCTACGGCGCGACGTCGGTACTGGCCGAGACCCCCGAGGTCTACGGCGCAGAGCACCTGCTCACCGCGCGGGCCACCGAGCCGGCGGTGGCCAAGAAGCTGCTGGACCGGATCGACTGGTGGCGCGACTACGTCGCCGCCGGCGGCGGCACGCTCGACAACAACCCCTCACCCGGCAACAAGGCCGGCGGCCTCACCACCATCCTGGAGAAGTCCCTCGGGGCGGTCGCCAAGGGCGGCCAGGCCGACCTGGGCGCCGTCTACGAGTACGCCGAGCCCATCACGGAGCGCGGGTTCGGCTTCATGGACACCCCCGGCTACGACCCGGTCTCCGTGACCGGCCTGGTCGCGGGCGGCGCCAACGTCGTCGTCTTCACCACGGGCCGCGGTTCGGTCTTCGGGTGCCGCCCCACGCCGTCGATCAAGGTGGCGACCAACACGCCGATGTACTCGGTGATGTCCGAGGACATGGACGTCAACGCGGGCGTGATCGTGGACGGCACCGCGACCGTGGCCGAGGTGGGCCGGCAGATCTTCGACCGGATCCTCGCGGTGGCCTCGGGGGAGCAGACGGTCAGCGAGGAGCTGGAGATCGGCGCCGAGGAGTTCATCCCCTGGCACATGGGCGCCGTCACCTGACCTTCCCCAGACGTGTCAGACGCTCAGGCCACCCGGGTGACCTGAGCGTCTGACACGTGCGGGGTGGGTTACGGGTAGCTCACCACCTTCGCCGGGATCGTCTCCGTGCCTGCCGCGCGCGGGCCGACGCCGTTGATGACGTGCTCGTACGTGCCCACCCCGCCGAGCGACACGGTGAGCAGCGAGTGCATCCGCACGCCCGGCGTGACCGGCACCTCGAAGCCGTTGTCCGAGGTGATCGACGCGTCCGACGTGAACACGCAGTACGAGCCCAGACCCCAGGCCTCGTGCTGCGTCACGCCGTCCGCGACCTTGTACGCCGCCCAGCCCCGGACGCCGTCGTGGTTCCACGCCGCCTGGTTCGGCGGGTCGTACGGCAGCTCGTTCTGGTAGAAGATCGTGCGGCCGCGCTCCCCGGTCCACAGGGTGTTGTACTCCTGGTAGTGCTCCACGAAGAGCCCGTACCCGTCCACGTCGTCGCCGGTGACCACCAGGCCGTTCCGCGCGGTGTTCACGTCCCAGCCCACGCCGTCGCCGTGGTCGCCGCGCCAGGACCAGATGTGGTCCACGATCGTGTCGTCCGCGTTCACGACGATCGCCTGGTCCACCCGCCCGGCGTGCGCACCGCCCACGCGGACGAACACGTCGTGCAGCGAGATCGGGTCGTCGGCGTGGTCCGCCGTCGACCCCGCGGTGCCCACGGTGAGCATCGATGGCGACTCGGCCGCGCCGGCGTCGAACAGCACGCCTGCCACGCGGACGCCGTCCACGTCGCCCACGCGCATCGCCGTCTGCCCGGCCGTCGGCACGATCGTGGCGTACCCGAGCCCGAGCACGACGGTGTCGGCGCGGTCCACCTCGATCGTCCCCGTCGTCTCGTAGATGCCGGGCGTGAGCAGCAGGTGCAGGCCCTGGTCCAGGGCCTGGTTGATCCGCGCGGCGGAGTCGCCGGGGCGCGCCACGTAGAAGTCGTCCAGCGGGATCGAGGTGCCCGACGTCGTCCCGCCGTCCCACGTCGCGCCGCGTGTGCCCGACCGGGCCGACGGCACGAACACCGCGTAGTCGTCCCCGTCGAGGTACAGGTACGGCTTCTCGCGGATGACGCCCGTGGTGTCCAGGGTGGTCACCGCGGGTTCGGGGAACGACGTCGGCGGGGCGTTCTCGACGCCGGAGAACACCATGTTCCACAGCGTCCCGGCCCAGCCGCCCGTCAGCGTCGAGTCGCGGGTGTACCACTGCTGCTGGGTCCAGGCGCGGACCTGGCCGTCGACCACGGAGTCGGCGATGTAGCCGCCCGAGGCCCAGCCGTACCGCGACGAGTGCAGCATGAGGTTGCCCTTGACGTGCACGCGGCGCATGGGCGCGGCCTGGGAGACCGCCCACCGCATGTCACCGCCTGACGGCGTGACCGCCAGGTTCTCGACGGACCGCCAGAAGTTCTGCGTGGCGTTGCCCTCGAACCACTCCGCGTCGGCCCAGACGCCGCCGGTGATGTTCACGTCGTCCGGCCTCGTCCCCAGGCCGGAGATCGAGGTGTGGAAACCGGCGTTGACGTGCACCGGGTAGGTGCCCGGCTCGAAGAGGAACTGGTGCCGCCCGTCGCCGAACTGGTCCGCCTCCTGCTGGTCGTAGACGGCGTCCACGGCCGCTTGGACCTGTGCGGCCGGCGTGTCCGGGCCGAAGACGTGCACGTTCGGCCCGAGGTCACCGCCGCCGGGGATCGGGTCGCCAGGCGTGGTGCCGCCGCCCGTGAACACCTTGAGCTCCCACAGCGAGTAGCCGTACCCGGTGCCGCGCTCCGTGCCGGTGAGCCGCACGTACCGGCCCGACCCCGCCACGTCGAGGGACTGGTTGCCGCCGGTCCCGTCCGTGACGGTCTTCAGCGTGCGCCACGTGGTGCCGTCGTCGGAGGCCTCGATCCGGAAGTCGCGGCCGTACGCGGCCTCCCAGGCGAGCTCGACGCGGCACAGGTCCTGGACCGAGCCGAGGTCGACCCGGATCCACTGCGGGTCGCTGAACTCGCTGGCCCAGCGGGTGCCGGGGTCGCCGTCCACGGCCGACGCCGCGCCGAACGGCCCCTCGGTCGACGACGCCGTCGCCGGGCGCCCGAGGGCCGCGTTGGTGGTGCCGCAGGCGGCGGCCGCCGCGCGGTCCGGGCCGGACGCGAGGCCCGGCGCGGGCCGCGCCGGGACCGGCACCGGCGCGGCCGCCGCCGTCAGCGGGGCCGCGACGCAGGCCGCAACCGCGGCGGCCGCCAGCCAGACCCGGCCCGCCCTCACGAGGCCACCTCCTCGCGTGCGGCCGTGGTCTCGGGCACGAGCTCGTAGTTCTCGTCGAGCACGGTGCCGCGGTGCGGCTTGTAGAGGTCGTAGCCCCGCGGGTTGCACTGCAGGCCGCCGTTGATGCAGTGCTCCACGAGCCGGCGGAGCACCTCGGGGTCCCAGGCGTTCACGAAGTCGTAGTGCCACGACTGGTCGGACCCGCTCACCAGCGCGACGTCGGACATGTCACCGCTGACGGGCCAGGCGATCTTGAACTCCAGCATCGGGACCGCGACGGGGTGGCTCATGGGGCACTGCCCGGCCTCGGGGTACGCCATGTGCGAGCCGTGGCCCATGTGGGCGGACTCCTCCGGGGTCAGGTGCATCCCGTCCCAGCAGCTCGGAGCCTGGTACCGGATGTTGAGCTGGGTGCCCTCGGGGCAGTACGCCGGGATCTCCCAGCTCTTGGAGATGTCGCCGCACTCCCAGCCCTCGACGGCACCCGGCGCGGTGCGGAACTCCTCGACCGTGGCCATCATGTCGCCGGTCACGAACTGGAGTCCCTCCGGGAACGGCACCACGTCCTGGTAGTCGTCGATGCCCGACTTGTAGTAGACGGTCATCGGGATGTTCGGCTCGACCGGCACGCCGCCCTTGGTGATGGCGGGGAACCAGTAGGCCGAGTGGTCCTGCGGCACCGTGCAGGTGCTCTCCGGCATCGCGTTCAGGCTCGTCGGCGTGGTGAACGCGTCCGTCGACCGGTTGCCGATGAACGTGTGCAGGTGCGACCGGCCCGGCTGGTTCGGGTACACGATCGAGTCGTCGGGCAGGAAGTGCGAGAACTCGCAGTTCGCCTGGAACTCGTGGTGCGTCACCTCGTCACCGGGGAACGGCGGCGGGTCCTCCGGCCCGCCGGCCTCGCCGTCGCCGAACACCTGGAACTCCAGGAGCGAGTAGCCGTAGCCGGTGCCGCGGGCCGTGCCGACGAGCTGCACGTAGCGGCCGGTCGCGGTGATGTCGTAGACCTCGGTGCCGCCGGTCCCGGCGCCCTCGGTCACGACCGTGGTCCAGGTCTGGGCATCGGCGGAGACCTGGAGCGTGAACGCCGCGCCGTAGGCGGCCTCCCACTCCAGGGCGACGTGGTCCAGCGCGTACGACCGGCCCAGGTCGATCCGGATCCACTCATCGTCCGTCGGGGCGCTGGCCCAGCGGGTGGTGCGGTCGCCGTCGACCGCGAACCGCGGCCCGAGGCCACCGGACTCCGAGCTGGACGCCGCCGTGAGCGCACCCTGCGAGAGGAGCGTGTTCGGCTCGGCGACGGCGGTGGTGGCGCCGATGGCGCCCGCCGCGCTCAGGGTCGAGGCGAGCAGTGCGGTGGCGGCCAGGCCGCCCAGTAGGCGAGGTCTGAGGCCGCCGGGTGTGCGGCCGCGGGACGTGGAGCGGTGTGGCGTGCTGAGTGCTGTGCGCATGGTTCCTCCTTTGGTGGTGGTGTGCCTTGCTGACCCGTCACTGCTCACTGCTGGTAGACGCCGACCTCGTACAGGGAGTAGCCCCACTCCGTGCCGCGCTCGGTGAGGTTGAGCCGCACGTACCGGCCCGTCCCGGCCACGTCCAGGCTGTCGACGCCGCCGTTGCCGCCCGTCACCGTGCGGACCGTGGTCCAGGTGTTGCCGTCGTTCGACGTCTGCACCTGGTAGGACTTGCCGTAGGCCGTCTCCCAGACGAGCTGCACGTGGTCGAACGACTGCACCGAGCCGAGGTCCACCTGGTACCAGGCGGTCGGGCCCCACTCGCTGGCCCAGCGTGTGGTGGCGTCGCCGTCGACGGCGCGGCCGGGCGTCCAGTCGCCGTTCCACGGGTCGAAGCTCGACGCCGTGGCGGTCTTGCCCCGCGCGATGTTCGTCCCGTCCACCGGGGGCGCGACGACGCGGAACGACCGGGTCTCCACGCCCACGTTGCCGTGGCCGTCCTCGGCGAACACGTAGACCTTCCAGACGCCGAGCATCTCGGGTGCCGTGACCCGGAACGTGCCGGGCGCCGTCTGTGTGAACTGCGCCTGCGCGATGCCGCCCGCGTTGTTGACGTACTTGCTGTTCAGCATCACGTTGGCGTCGATCGGATCGCCGTCCGGGTCGGTGACGTCAACGTTGACCGTGAACTGCTCGCCCGCGGCGACCGCTGTCGCCCCGGGGACGGACATGGCGGTGATGCGCGGCGGGGTGTTCATCCCCGAGGTGTCGACGCCCCAGGCCCGCGCGATCGAGTAGTAGCCGAGGCGCTTGTTGTCGCCCGGCAGCACGTTGAACCACACGCCGCCGAAGTCGCCCTCGATGCCGTAGTGGAAGAACGTGGCGCCCAGCGCGACGCCGTCGTGCTCCCGCAGGCAGCGCCAGGAGTCGACGTACGCCTGCTCCTTCTCCAGGTCGGTGGGCTCGTCGGGTACGCCGTTCGCGTCGTCCGGCACCTCCCACTCACCGGCCGCGCCGCCCTCGGTGATGATGTACGGCCGGTCGTAGCCGCCGGCCTCCCAGGCCGCGGGCACGTTGCACAGGTCGCCGTACGCGTTGACCGAGAGCAGGTCCAGGTCCGGGGCGTTGCGCTCGAGGTACGGCCAGGCGCCGACCCACGCGTCGGTGCTGGTGGTCGGGTGGCTCGGGTCGGCCTGGTGCACGGCGACGCTCACCTCGTTGACGAAGGCCGCGTACGCGTTGCGGATCGCCTCCAGCTCGGCACCCGAGTAGCAGTTCTGCAGGCCGAGGAGCGACTCGTTGCCGATGTTCCACATGAGCACGCCGGGGTGGTTCTTGTAGGCCGCGACCTGGTTGAGGATGTCGGCCTTCGTGGTCGCCTTGTAGGTGGCGTCGCTGCGGTAGTCGATGCACCCGCCGGAACCGGGACCGCCGCCGGGCAGGAGCCAGAAGCCCATCACCACCCGGACGTCGTGCGCGGCCGCCGAGTCGAGGAGCTGGCGCGTGTCGGCGCCCGTGCCCCAGGTGCGGATCGTGTTCGCGCCCATGGCGGTAAGGGTCGGCATGTAGTGGTCGGCCGTGCTGAACGCCGGGCCCCACGTGAAGCCGCGGACGGTGTACGGCTGGCCGTCTACCCGCAGGTCCCAGGCACCGTTGCCGCCCACGACCTCGACGTTGCTCGGCCCCGAGTCCCGCACGGGGACGTTCGGGTGGCCCGGATCGACGTAGTTCGGGTCGGGGTCGCCGGGATCAGTGGTGCCGGCCTCGCCGAAGACACGCAGCTCCCACAGCGAGTTGCCGTACCCGCCCGAGCGCGCGGTGGACAGCAGCCGCACGTGGCGGGCGGTCCCGTCGACGTCGAACGTGTCGGTGCCGCCGTCGCCCGAGCTGGTCGAGTACACCGTGGACCAGGAGGATCCGTCGGCGGAGACCTGGAACTGATACGTGGTCGAGTACGCCGACTCCCAGACCAGCTCCACGCGGTCGAGGTCGGCGGACCGGCCCAGGTCGACCCGGATCCACTGCGGGTCGCTGAACTCGCTGGCCCAGCGCGTGCCGAGATCGCCGTCAACTGCGGCGCTCGCGGGCGTGTAGTCGGGGTTCTCCACGGAGGAGGCGGTGGCGGTCCGGCCCTGTGACAGCAGGACCGGTTCGGCCTGCGCCGAGGTGGCGGGCACGACGAGTGCCGTCGCGGCCAGCAGGCCGGTCGCCAGGGCGGCGGCTCCGGCGCGTAGGCGATGCCTTAGCCAGGCTGCGTGCGTGCCGGGTGATCCGGTGGTGGTCATGAGGTCTTCCTCTCCGTCCGCTCGTCGGCCAGGTGCGGCGGCCGGTGGCGCGGTTCGTCGTTGAGCCTGCCTTCGCGTCGCTCCGATGCGCCGCGAGTTGGGAGAGCGCTCTTACGACGCCAATCTTTGACCCGCATTTGGCAGACCGTCAAGGGTTGGAGCCCGGCGCTTCTTCTGCCGATTAACGTCAATGGGTTCTGTTTCGCACTTGAAGACGTCGTTTCACAACGACGCCGAGGCGGCGTGGATCTACGGCATGTCACCCGCACGGGGTCCATGGGAGAGCGCTCTTACTCTGTTACCGTCGGCCTGTGAGCAAGGATCTGCGGCGTGCGGCGCCGACCCTGGAGGACGTGGCGAAGGTCGCCGGCGTCTCCCGCGCGACCGTGTCCCGCGTGATCAACGGCAAGCGCAAGGTGGCTCCCGCTGTGCAGGAGGTCGTTCTCGAGGCGGTGGCCGAGACGGGCTACGTCCCCAACCGGGCCGCGCGGTCCCTGGTCACCCGCCGGACGGGCACGGTGGCCGTCGTCATCTCGGGTGCCGACGCCGACCCCGACAGCGAGCTCGACCTGTCGGGCGTCTTCTCCGACCCGTTCTTCGGCCGGGTGGTCGGATCCCTCGTGCGCACTCTCCGGCCGCACGACGTGCACCCGGTGCTGATGTTCGCCGACAACGACCAGACCAGGAGCCAGGTGGTCTCCTACCTGCGGTTCGGGAACGCGGACGGGGCCTTGCTCGTGTCCACGTATGCCGACGACCCGCTCCCGGAGGAGCTGCTGGGAACCGGCCGTCCGATAGTGCTCTTCGCCAGGCCCGGCCACGCGATCCCGGCCAGCTACGTCGACCTCGCCAACGCCGACGGCGCCCGCCTGGCCGCCAATCACCTGCTCGACCGGGGCTGCGGCAAGCTCGGGGTGATCTCCGGGCCGGTCGACGTCCCGTCCGCACGGGACCGGCTCGACGGCTTCCGCGACGCCGCGGCTCGGCGTGGGCACGCGTTCGTCCCGAGCGTCGAGGGGTCCTTCACCTTCGAGAGCGGGGAGGCCGCGATGACGGAGCTCCTCGCCGCTGCCCCGGACCTCGACGGGGTCTTCGTCTCGAACGACCTCATGGCACAGGGCGCGATCCACGTGCTGCAGACGCAGGGGCGGCGGGTGCCCGAGGACGTCGCGATAGTCGGGTTTGACGACAGCCCCGTGGCCGTGCAGACCCGCCCCCGGCTCACGACGGTACGGCAGCCCGTGGAGAAGATGGCGGAGGAGATGGCGCGGATGCTGCTGGAGCAGATCGACGCCGACGAGCCGGCCGTGCGGTCGGCGATCTTCGAGCCGGCCCTGGTGGTCCGCGACTCGGCGTGAGCGACCCGGCCCCACATGTTCGATGACTTAACACGTCGCGAGAACGTGTTAAAAATCGGGCCGAAACTTAACACGTCGCGAGAACGTGTTAAAAAACGGGCCGAAACTTAACACGTCCCGCTGTGCTCACCCGTACGGGTCGTTCGTGTGGGAATCCCTCACGACCGCGCTACCGGCATCTTGCTAGGTTCCTGAACAAATCGGTCGTCGACGTCCGCGACGGCCTAGGACCCGAAGCGAGGTGGTTCCCCGTGAGATCTCGTCGCGCACCATTCCTGATCGCAGCTCTTGTCGCTGCGCTCCTGACGACAGGAGCTGCCGCCGTCGTCGGCCCGGCAGCCCAAGCCGTGGTGGCGGACTGCAGCGCGCCCGCCTGGAGCAGCAGCTCGGTCTACGTCGGCGGCAACCTGGTCACCCACGGCGGCGCCGCCTGGCGCGCCAAGTGGTGGACCCAGGGTGAGACGCCCGGCACCACGGGCGAGTGGGGTGTCTGGGAGCGGATCGGGACCTGCGACGGCGGGGATCCGCCGACCGATCCCCCTGGCACTGACGCGTTCCCCGTCAGCGAGGCCCAGTTCAACCAGTTCTTCCCCAACCGGAACTCGTTCTACACCTACTCCGGGCTCGTCGCAGCGCTCAGCGCATACCCGGGGTTCGCCAACTCCGGCAGCGAGACCATCCAGCGGCGGGAGGCCGCCGCGTTCCTCGCCAACGTCTCGCACGAGACCGGCGGCCTGGTCTACGTGGTGGAGCAGAACACCGCGAACTACCCGCACTACTGCGACACCTCCCAGCCGTACGGCTGCCCGGCGGGCAACGACCAGTACTACGGTCGCGGTCCCATCCAGCTCAGCTGGAACTTCAACTACAAGGCAGCGGGTGACGCGCTCGGCATCGACCTGCTGAACAACCCGCGCCTCGTGCAGACCGACTCGGCAGTGGCCTGGAAGACCGGGCTCTGGTACTGGAACACCCAGAGCGGGCCGGGCACGATGACGCCGCACGCGGCGATCGTGAACGACCGCGGGTTCGGCGAGACCATCCGCAGCATCAACGGCAGCATCGAGTGCAACGGCGGCAACCCGGCTCAGGTGCAGAGCCGGGTCGACAACTATCTCCGCTTCACCAGCGCGCTGGGCGTGGACCCGGGCGGCAACCTCTACTGCTGACCCGGCCGCCGTCGTCGGGCTGACCCTCGTTGAGCACAGCGCTTGCTGCCAGGAGCACGGCCAAACCGGCAGCAAGTGCTGTGCTCAACGTGAGGAAGGCCCGGGGGCGGGATCGTGGCGTGCCACGATTGTCGTATGCCCCTCGCATCCCGGTACCTCGCAGCCGAGGACCGTTACGAAACCATGCAGTACCGCCGCACCGGCCGCTCCGGGCTCGACCTTCCCGCGCTGTCCCTGGGGCTCTGGCACAACTTCGGCGACACCAGCCCGTTCGACACCCAGCGGGCCATCCTGCGCCGGGCGCTCGACCTCGGCGTGACGCACTTCGACCTCGCGAACAACTACGGCCCGCCGCACGGGTCGGCGGAGGAGAACTTCGGGCGGCACCTCGCGGCCGACCTGAAGCCGTACCGCGACGAGCTGATCCTCTCCACGAAGGCCGGCTACGACATGTGGCCCGGCCCCTACGGGGACCACGGATCGCGCAAGTACCTGCTGGCCAGCCTCGACCAGTCCCTCACCCGGATGGGCGTCGACTACGTCGACGTCTTCTACCACCACCGGCCGGACCCCTCGACGCCGCTCGAGGAGACCATGGGCGCGCTCGCCTCGGCCGTCCAGCAGGGCAAGGCGCTGTACGTGGGCGTCTCCAACTACTCCCCGGAGCGCACGCGCGACGCCGCACGCATCCTCGACGACCTCGGCGTCCGGCTGCTCATCCACCAGCCGTCCTACTCGATGTTCAACCGCCACATCGAGAACCCGGCGCACGAGGACGGCTACGACGGCCCGCAGACCGAGTCGCTGCTCGACGTCGTCGGGGAGCTCGGCGTCGGGACCATCGTCTTCTCCCCGCTGCAGCAGGGCCTGCTGACCAGCAAGTACCTCGCGGGCACGGCACCGGCCGGGTCCCGAGCCGCTCGCACGGACTCGCCGTTCCTCTCCTCCAGCGCGCTCACCGGTCACTACCTCGGCCGCGCCAAGGCCCTCAACGAGATCGCCGCCGGCCGCGGCCAGACTCTCGCGCAGCTCGCGCTCGCCTGGGTGCTGCGGGACGCGCGCGTGACCTCGGCGCTGATCGGCGCGTCGTCGGTGGCGCAGCTCGAGGACAACGTGACGGCGCTCGCGGCAGGCCCCCTGACCGACGACGAGATCGCGGCGATCGAGCCGCTGGCGCAGCCGCTCGGCTGAGCCGGCACAGCCGGGCCGAACCCGACCGCCCGGCGGGGCCTCACCGGCCCGGCCGGGCGGAACCGGAGCACACCAGGAAACCCACACCACCCGTTCCACCGCACTTCACCGGTCCGTTGCGCCGAATCGACCCAGCGGGCGGAAAATGGGGAGGTCAGCCGCTCGACGGGGAGGGGTACTGGGAAGTACCGCACTCGAAGGAGCACGACCGTGGCCGAGACCAAGTCCGCGATCGTCGTAGGGGCCGGCATGGTCGGCCTCGCGACGGCATGGCACCTGCAAGAACGTGGCGTCGAGGTGACGGTCCTCGACCGGCACGGCGTCGCCTCCGGATCCTCCTGGGGCAACGCCGGCTGGCTCACCCCGGGCATGGCGATGCCGCTGGCCGACCCGTCGCTCTGGACCTACGGCCCGAAGGCGATGCTCGACCCCGACGCCGCCCTCAGCGTCCCCTTCCGGTTCGACAGCGCCCTCTGGGGATTCGTCGCCCGCTTCATGGCGCACGCGACACCCGGCGCGTGGCGGCGCGCGATGGCGGCCCTCACCCCGATCGACCGGCTCGCGCTCGAGGCGTACGACGAGCTCGAGGCCGGCGGCGTGCACGCGACGTCGTACGCCAGCCCCTGGGTGATCGGGTTCGAGCGGGAGCGGGAGTCCCGCCCGTTCGTCCACGAGCTGCGCGGTGTGGCCCGGGCGGGCCAGGAGGTCCCGCTGTCCCGGCTGCCCGACGGCGTCCGCGTGCCGCACCTCTCCCCGGCCGTACGGTCGATCTGGACGCTGGAGGGCCAGCGGTTCATCGAGCCGGGCCCGTACGCGGAGGCCCTCGCGACGTCGGTCAGCGCGCGGGGCGCGAAGGTGCTGACGGACGCCCAGGTCACGGGCGTCCGGCGGGTGGCGGGCGGGACCGAGGTCGCCGTAAGTGGCCACGACACGATGACGTCCGACGTCGTGGTGATCGCCACCGGTGCCTGGCTCCCGGACCTGGCGCGGCAGTTCGGCGTGCGGACCCGGGTGCAGGCCGGGCGGGGCTACTCGTTCAGCGCGCCCGTGGCAGGCTCGCCGATCGACCACCCCGTCTACTTCCCGGCGCGGCGCGTGGCCTGCACCCCGTACCAGGGGCGGCTGCGGATCGCCGGGACCATGGAGTTCCGCGGGCCCGACGAGCCCTTCCAGCCCAGGCGGGTCGAGGCCATCGTGAACTCGGTCCGTGGGCTGTTCGAGGGGGTCGACCTGGACTCCCGCGAGGACGAGTGGGTGGGCTCCCGGCCCGTGACGCCGGACGGGCTGCCGCTCGTGGGCCGGACCGCCGCGCCCGGCGTCTACGTGGCCGGTGGTCACGGCATGTGGGGAATGGTGCTGGGCCCGGCGACCGGCCGGGCGCTGGCGACGCTGATCACGACGGGGCAGACGCCGGAGGAGATCCGGCCGTTCGACCCGCTGCGCTGACGTCGGGTCAGCGCGCCTCGCGCTCGGCCAGCCGGTCGAGCCCGTCGAGCAGGAGATCGAGGCCGAACTCGAACTCGGTCTGGTCGTCGCACCAGCCGAGCGTGGAGTCGGGATCCTCGTGAGCCACCTCGGCCAGCATCTCGATCATGTGGGGCACCTGATCGGCCATCTGCGCGAGCATCGCGGTGGCGGCGGCGTCGGCGCCCTCTTCGGCGCCACCGCCCGCCGCCGAGCCGGCCGTGGCGCCGTCGGGCTCGAAGAGCTCCTGCGAGAAGCCGAGCGCACGACTGCCCAGGGTGTGCATCGCGTGGTGGACAAGGTCGTAGGAGAAGCCGCCGCGGCGCATCAGCCCGAGGAGCGAGTCGAAGTACCGGACGATGTGCACGCTGAAGCTGGTCCGGGACTCCAGCACCGTCGTCGCCCAAGGGTGGCGGAGCAGCACTGCGCGTGCCGTGAGGATCTGTCGGCGCATCGCCGGCTTCCATTCGGACTGGGGTGCGTCTTCGGCAATGGGTTCCAGCCGGCCGACGGCGTCCTGGATCTCCGCGGCGATCACGTCGACCACGCCGTCCAGCAGGTCTTCCTTGTTGGCGACGTGGTGATAGAGGGACATCGCCTCGATCCCGAGCTCGCGGGCCAGGCTGCGCATGGTGAGCGCCCCGAGGCCGTCCCGGTCCGCCAGCGCGACCGCCGACCTCAGGACGCGGGCGCGGGTCAGCGCGCTGCGGGGCGCCGTGCGTGTCGTCTCGGGTGAAGTCATGATCTCGCGATCCTACGTCGGCCGATCTCTTGACGGGATCGGCTCACGGTCCTACCTTACAACGTAAGGCTTACGCCGTAAGTCTCTACGGAAGGCGGGATGTCATGTGGGACTGGATCCTCTGGACGGTCGTCGGGCTGGTGGCACTGGGCGTCGTCGCGCTTCTGGCGCTCGTGCTGGCCATGCGCACGAAGAACCAGCGAGGGCTCACCGTCATCCGCAGGTTCTCTCGGTGGGCCAGTCGGCGGGCGGGAGAGCCGGGCGAGGGCGCGACGTATGTCCGGCACGTCGGGCGCAGGTCGGGCAAGCCGTACACGACGCGGATCGACGTGTACCCGATGGACGACGGCTACGTCGCCTTCCTCCCGTACGGCACCGGCGCGGACTGGGTGCGCAACGTCCGCGCGGCCGGTTCCGCGGAGCTGGTGGTCAAGGGGCGCTCGTACGATGTGGTCGCTCCGCAGGTCGTCGAGCCGGCCGCGGCGTGGCCCTATCTGTCCACCGGCGATCGCTGGGTCGCCCGCATCTTCGGTGTCACCGAATTTCTCGTGCTGCAGCGTGCCCCGGTCGCCGCGGGCGGTGGCGCGTGAGGGCCGTCCGCCGGGACGAGTACGGTCCGGTCGACGTCCTGCGGGTCGCCACGGTAGAGCCGCCGGTCCCGGGTCCGGGCGAGGTGGTGGTCCGGGTCCGGGCGGCCTCGCTGAACATGGCCGACCTCGACCACCTGCTGGGCCGGCCGAGAGCCTCCCGGATCGCGACGGGCCTGGCGCACCCGAAGAACCGCGGTGTCGGGGTCGACGTCGCGGGGACCGTCGAGCAGGTCGGGCCGGACGTCGACCGGCCCCGGCCGGGTGACCGGGTCTGGGCCGACCTGTTCGACCTGGGGCACGGTTCGCTCGCGGACCGGGTGTGCGTACCGGCGTCGGCCCTGTCGCCCCTGCCCGACGCCGTGTCGTTCGACGACGCCGCGACCGTGCCGCACTCCGGGTCGCTCGCCCTGCAGAGTCTGCGAGCCCTCGAGCCGATCCGGCCGGGGACGAACGTGCTGATCAACGGTGCGGGCGGCTGTGTGGGGCCATTCGCGGTGCAGATGGCGAAGGCCCGGGGAGCTCAGGTCGCGGCCGTCGACCACGGCGACAAGCTCGACTTCCTCCGCGAGCTCGGGGCGGACGAGGTGATCGACTACACGCGGGAGGACGTCGCGCGCGGCGACCGGCGGTTCGACGTCGTCCTGGACATCGCCGACACCCGGTCCCTGCTGGCGCTCCGCCGCTGCCTCGCCCCGGGCGGCCGGTACGTGCTGATCGCAGCGGGGGTCGGCTCGTTCGCGGGGACGGCGCTGCTGGGCCCGATGGTCGGCAGGGCGACCGGGACCAGGCTGGGCACCTTCTTCTGGCGCCCGAACCAGCGAGCCGACCTGGACGAGCTGGGTGGCCTTCTCGCCTCGGGAGACGTCCGGCCGCGGATCGACAGTCGCTACGGGCTCGACGACGCGGTCGAGGCGTTCCGCCGGCTGGAGTCGGGCGCGGCCCGAGGCAAGGTCCTGGTGGTGCCGTAGGCCGTCCCCTCTGCGGGTGCCGCGACGCCGTGGCGCGACGTGGGTTCCCCGTGCGGCCATCTAGGTTTAGTATGACAATACCTAGGTGGCAGTGACCTGGGCGCCGAGCGCCGACAAGCATGGGATCCCCCACGACGAAGCGCTCTACGCGATGCTTCATGCTGAGGCGGTCTACGAAGACTTCGAACCTCCAAGGGAGGGCTTTCAAACCAGTCCGACGCTCTATATCGGTCCAAGCAGATTTGGGATCTTGAAAGTGATGGTGACGGTGACGCCGCCGAGCGATGTCAGCGTCTTTCATGTGATGCGGCTGCGTGAGAGCACGCGCCTGAGTGTCGGGTTCGACGGGGAGACGGGGAAGTGACGACGATGACTGACAAGCACCAGCAGACCGAAGACTCGCTCGTCGAGTGGGCAGAGAACGCTGAGCTCAAGCCGCGTCGGGCGCGGCAGGGCAAGGACGCGGCTGCTGCCGGTCGTGCGCTGCTCGAGGCCGCTGGCGTTGACGTCGAACAGGTAGAGCGCAACGTCGGTGGCCGCCCGCGGCTCGGTGAGGGGCAAAAGGGGACACGGTCGCCTCGGCTCAACGTCGCGATCAGCGAGAACCTCGACCTGCTTCTGGATGCGCTCGAGAAGGAGCGTGGCGTCAGCCGGAGCTCCCTTGTCCGCGAGGCGCTCGATCACTATCTTCGCGACGCCGGCTGAGGCGGCCGGGCGCCGTGGCAGGATGCGCATCGTGACGACGACGCGCATCCTCATCCTTTCCGGCCGCGGACGCTACGAGGACCCCTGGCACGATCACGCGGCGACGTCGCACGCGGTGGCTGGCATCGTCAGTGACCTGGGCACCATCGAGGTGCGCGGGCTCTTCCGCGACGCGCTGGACGACCTGGACTCCGTGGACCTCCTGGTCGTCAACGGCGGCTCGGGCCGCCGGGACACCGACTTCGACGGGTCTGACGACGACTGGCTCGCCTTCCACGCCCGGCTGGCCGGCTGGGCGCGGGCCGGGGGCGCGGTGCTCGGCCTGCACCAGGCCGCGAACACCTTCTACGACGCACCCGGCTGGGCCGACGTCCTCGGCGGGCGATGGGTTCCCGGCGAGTCGATGCACCCGCCGATCGACACGGCGCGCTTCGAGCTGGCAGAGGGCCACCCGGTCACGGACGGTCTGGGCGCTGTCGAAGCGTTCGACGAGCGGTACTGCCACCTCCGAGTCTCCCCAGGCGCCCGTGTACTGGGCACAACCTTGGACGACGACGGCGCCGCGCACCCGGTCCTGTGGGTCAACGAGGCGCACGGCGGCCGCAGCGTGTACTCGGCACTGGGCCACGACGTCCGCTCGTTCGCCTCGGAGGGCCACCGGGAGCTCCTGCGCCGATCGGCGTCCTGGCTGCTGTCCTGACCCCGCTGACGCGGGCTTGACCTCAACCATGATTGAGGTTGTTGGCTGGGTCACATGGAGATCATCAGCGTCGACACGGTGACCCGCTCGACGGCGGAGACCGCTGCCTACTACGAGACGGTCCTCGGCCTCCCGGTCCAGAAGGAGATCGGGGCGGTGGAGGTCGCCGTCGGACGGTCAGTCATCCGCTTCCGCGAGGACCCGGCCGCCGAAGGGGACCAGCACTACGCGTTCCTCGTCGACGACACGCGGTTCGACGCGGCCCGCGCCTTCCTCGAGGCGGGCCCCGGGCTGCTGAGCGACGGCGACCGTACGGAGTTCGAGGCGCAGGAAGCCTGGAACGCGCGGTCGCTCTACTTCCCCGGACCGGACCGATCGGTCCTGGAAGTCATCGCGCGCCGTGATCTCCCCTCGAACCTGGGTGCCGGGCACGTGCCGGGTGCGAAGGCCTCAAGCCCGCACGTGCCCGGCACCCAGTCAGCCCCGTTCGGGCCGGGCGACCTGCTGTCCGTGAGCGAGGTGGGCATCGCGGTGCCCGACGTCGTCGGCGCCGCCGACCGCCTCACCGACGTCGGCATCGGCCGCTATCCGGACGGCTCGGCGACATTCAGCCCGGCGGGGCACATCGACGGAATGCTCATCCTGGTCAGCCGGGGCCGCACGTGGTTCCCGACGTCGGACCGCGTGGTGGGCGAGCCGCCAGTCACGGTCATGGCCACCGCCCCACGCAAGGGGACGGGCGCCGTCGTGCCGGGAACCTATGAGCTGGCCCCCGGCCGGAAGCTGATCGTCGTGGCCGCCTGAGCTGCCGCGCTCGCGGTCGGGGGCGGCCAGGCCGTCAGGTCCGATGAGTTGCGTCGGCGGCGGTCGTCAGACCCATGACGACCAGCGACGAGGAGACAGCTCATGGGACGCACGGTGATGTCGGCGGTGGTGTCGCTCGACGGGTACATCGCGGACGACGACGACGGCGTCGGCCCGCTGTTCGACTGGTTCGGCAACGGCGACGTCGAGTGGACGCTCGGCGACACTGCCCGGCCGTTCCGCTCGGCGCAGGCCTCGGTCGACTTCATGCGCGAGCTGTCCGGCCGCAGCGCGTGCGAGGTGATCGGGCGCCGCCTGTTCGACCTCACCAATGGTTGGAACGGCGTGCCGGCCGACAGCGAGCACGTCTTCGTCGTCACGCACCAGGCGCCCACCGACTGGGAGTACGCGGACGCGGCGCCGTTCACGTTCGTGACCGACGGCGTCGCGTCGGCGATCGCACAGGCGCGGGAGCTCGCCGGCCCGGACCGGGACGTCTCCGTGATGCCCGGCGAGATCGGCGGGCAGGCGCTGCGGCTCGGCCTGGTGGACCAGGTGGTGATGAACGTGGTGCCCGTCGTGTTCGGGTCCGGCCGTCCGTTCTTCGGCGCCATGGGCCCGGGCGAGAAGGTGCTCCTCGGGGACCCGTCGCGGACCGTCCAGGGCAAGCGGGTCACGCACGTGGTGTACGACGTGCACAAGCCTTGATCACGCCCCCTCGGCGAAACCCGTCTGCCTCCACACCTCGTACACCGCTATCGACGCCGCGTTCGTCAGGTTGAGCGACCGGCGCCCCGGCAGCATCGGGATCCGGAGCTCGTCGGTGACGCGCGGGTGGGACAGGGCCTCTGGCGGCAGACCGGTGGGCTCCGGCCCGAACAGCAGGACGTCGCCCGGCCGGTACGCGACGTCGGTGTAGCGGGTCGTCGCGCGGGTGGTGAACGCGAAGACCCGCGCGTCCGGCAGGGCGTCGAGCGCCACGTCGAGCGACGGGTGCACGTCCATGACGGCGAGGTCGTGGTAGTCGAGGCCCGCGCGCTTCAGCTTGGCCTCCGACAGGTCGAAGCCGAGCGGCTCCACCAGGTGCAGCCGAGCGCCGGTGACGGCCGCGAGCCGGATCGCGGAGCCGGTATTGCCGGGGATCCGTGGCTCGAAGTACACGACGTGGGCGAGCGGTGACTCGGGCAGCGCGGAGGCGTCAGACAGATGCGGCACGGGTCCATTCTCGCTGCCCGACGGCGGGGCGTCGTCCCGCTGTGACAGAGTACGGAGGTCCTGGTGACACGGAGGAGCGCTGATGGTAGGTACGGATTCGACCGAGCCCGCTGGGATCTACCTGTTCCTGGGGCCCCAGTACGACGTTGCCTGGCTCGGCGTCGTGGTCGTGGTGCTCGCGCTGATGGTCACGGCGCTAGCTGTCTGGTTCAGAACCAGGTGGGACAGGTTGTGGGAGGGACTCCTGGTGCTTGTTGTCATCGTCGGAGTCCCTGTCCTCGGGCCGGTGCTCTTTCTGGCGGCGTGGGGCCAGCGCCGAGCGCGGCACCAGGCTCGGGCCGAGCCGAGATAGCGCCAGGCCGAGGTAGAACCAGGGCCGACTGAGTTCTTGCCCGGCGTCGGGCGCCCGCCTACCCTGGGCCCATGACGCACGGGCTGAACTGGTGGCGGCTGCACCCGCAGCCGTGACCTGACGCGCCCACCCGCACAGAAGTCCCGAGCTGCTCGCCGCAGCCCGGGACTTTTCTGTGCCCGACGTCGTGCGCGGGCGGCTCCCTGAACAAGGAGACCCAACATGTCCGTCACCACACCGCCCGAGGCGACCACGCCGCCGTCGGCCACACCGCGTGAGCCGGGCGGCATCACCCGCTCCGCCGCCGCGGCGCGCGAGCGCACCGCCGTCCTGGAGGGCCAGATCGCCCGCAACCCGGGGGAGTACCGCGTCCTGACCGGGGACCGCCCCACGGGCGCCCTGCACCTGGGTCACCTGCTCGGGACCGTCGCGAACCGCGTGCGCCTGCAGGACCTGGGCGTCGAGATGTTCCTCATCGTCGCCGACTACCAGGTCATCACCGACCGGGACGACGCCGGCGACCTGCCCGCGACCGTCCGCGAGGTGCTGCTCGACTATCTCGCGGCGGGGCTCGACCCCGAGCGCAGCACCGTCTTCACGCACTCGGCGGTGCCCGCCCTGAACCAGCTGCTGCTGCCGTTCCTGTCGCTGGTCACGGTCGCCGAGCTGGAGCGCAACCCCACGGTGAAGGCCGAGGCGGAAGCAGCCCTGCTGCGCCAGAAGCGCGGCATCTCCGGCCTGCTCCTCACCTACCCGGTGCACCAGGCCGCCGACATCCTGTTCTGCCACGGCAACCTCGTGCCCGTCGGAGTGGACCAGCTGCCGCACCTCGAGATCACCCGTACCGTGGCCCGCCGGTTCAACCAGCGGTACGCGGCTGCCCGGCCGTACTTCCCGGAGCCCGACGCTCTCATCGCGCCGTCGACCACCGTCCTCGGCGACGACGGCCGCAGGATGTCCAAGTCCCGGGGGAACGCGCTGGAGCTCCGCGCCTCCGACGACGACACCGTCGCGTTCTTCAGACGGGCGAAGACCGACGCCGAGCGCGTGATCACCTTCGAGCCGGAGCGGCGGCCCGAGATCGCGAACCTGCTCCAGATCGGCGCATACTTCACCAAGATGTCGCCGGAGGCGCTGGCCGAGGAGATTGGCTCGGCGGGCGCCGGGCGGCTCAAGGCGGTGGTCACCGAGGCAGTGGTGGAGGGCCTACGACCCCTCCGTACCCGACGCCGGGAGCTCGCCTCCGCCGGACCGCGTCACCTCGACGAGGTGCTCGCCCGGGGCAACGCGCGAGCGAACGAGATAGCGGACCGCACCCTGGACGACGTCCGCGGGCTGATGGGGATGCGGTACTGAAACCTGGGCGAGGCCCTGTCCACAGGGCCCTGTGGACAAGGGAGATCCCCGGCCGGGATGCCTCAATAACCCGGCCGGGGACGCTTGTCCGGACGGCCGACGGCGCGACGGGTAGCCACCCGAGAAGTCGCGCCGTCAGCCGCCCGAGATCATCGGGCCAGACGCTCGCGAAGGGCGTCCAGCTGGGCGTGCAGCGCGGCCGGCGTGTGGTCGCCGAACCGGGCGAAGAACTCCTCGGTCAGGTCGGCCTCGGCCTGCCACGGCTTGGTGGGCACGTCGAAGAGGGCGGCCATGTCGGCGTCGGGCACCTTGATGCCGTCCAGGTTCAGCGTGCCCGGCGCGGGCACGCTGCCCACCGGGGTGGCCACGGAAACGTCCTCGCGCAGGCCGCGGCCTGCCTCGACCTGGCCGACGATCCACTCGATCACGCGCGAGTTCTCGCCGAAGCCCGGCCACAGGAAGCGGCCGTCCTCGCCCTTGCGGAACCAGTTGACCTGGAAGATCTGCGGGCGCTTCGACTCGTCGATGCCCGCGCCGACCTCCAGCCAGTGCGCCCAGTGGTCGGCCATGTTGTAGCCGCAGAACGGGAGCATCGCGAAGGGGTCGCGGCGCAGCTCGCCGAGCGCACCTTCGGCGGCGGCCGTGCGCTCCGAGGAGATGGTGGCGCCCATGAACACGCCGTGCTCCCAGCCGAACGACTGGGCGACCAGCGGCACGTTCGTGGCGCGGCGGCCACCGAACACTATCGCGTCGACCGGCACGCCGGCCGGGTCCTCCCAGGTGTCCGCGATGGTGGGGCACTGGGCGGCGGCCACGGTGAAGCGGGAGTTCGGGTGGGCCGCGGGCTTGTCGGAGGCGGGCGTCCAGTCGTTGCCCTGCCAGTCGATCAGGTGCTCCGGCGCCTCGGGCGTGAGGCCCTCCCACCAGACGTCGCCGTCGTCGGTCAGGGCGACGTTGGTGAAGATGGTGTCGCGGTCGAACGTCGCGACGGCGGTCGGGTTGGTGTCGATGCCGGTACCCGGCGCGACGCCGAAGAAGCCGGCCTCCGGGTTGATGGCGCGCAGCGTGCCGTCGGGACCGGGGCGCATCCAGACGATGTCGTCGCCGAGGGTCTCGACCTTCCAGCCCGGGATGGTGGGCTGCAGCATCGCGAGGTTCGTCTTGCCGCACGCGCTCGGGAAGGCGGCGGCCAGGTGGTACTGGCGCTGCTCGGGCGAGGTGATGCGGATGAGCAGCATGTGCTCGGCGAGCCAGCCATCGGAGCGCGCCATCGCCGAGGCGATCCGCAGCGCGAAGCACTTCTTGCCGAGCAGGGCGTTGCCGCCGTAGCCGGAGCCGTACGACCAGATCTCGCGGGTCTCCGGGAACTGCACGATGTACTTGGTGTCGCTGCACGGCCAGGCCACGTCGGCCGCGCCGTCGGCGAGGGGCGCGCCCACCGAGTGGACGGCGGGCACCCACTGCTGCCCGGCGTCGATGAGGTCCAGGATCGCGGCGGACACGCGCGTCATGACATGCATCGAGACGACGACGTACGGCGAGTCGGTGATCTCGATCCCGACCTGGGAGATGGGACCGCCGACGGGACCCATCGAGAACGGCACCACGTACATGGTGCGGCCCTTCATCGAGCCCTCGAAGACCCCCTTCAGCTCGGTGCGCATCTCGGCCGGGGCCACCCAGTTGTTGGTGGGGCCGGCGTCCTCCTCGGTCTCCGAGCAGATGAACGTGCGCGACTCGACACGGGCGACGTCGGCCGGGTTGGAGCGGGCCAGGTACGAGCCGGGCCGCTTCTCCTGGTTCAGCTCGACGAGCGTGCCCGCGGCCAGCATCTGGTCGATCAGGCGCTGCTTCTCGTCGGCGGAGCCGTCGCACCAGACGATCTCGGCGGGCTGGGTGAGCTCGGCGATGCTTGCCACCCAGTCCCGTACGTCCTGCGTTCCGACGCGCGGCACGGCGTGCGCGGTCGCCTCGGCCGATGTGGTGGAGCCCTGGTCGGTGGTCACGTCGGAGACGAGCTCGGCGACGAGCCGGGTTCGGCGGGGGTTCGCGAGGACGGACATGTGCTCTCCGATCGTCATGCGGCGGGCCACGGTGGCGGGCTTGTTTCCACTCTCACGTGCGGATCGCCCGGAATTCCAGTCCCCAGCCTGTCAAGAATCGCCGATCTTCACGTAGTGTGAAGGAGCGGGTTCCTGTTGGCCTGTCCCGGGTGCATCTCGGGTGACGGGCGTCACACGACTGGACGCGACCGGACACGACTGGACGGAGGGCGACGTGCCGAACCCAAGCGAGGCGACGTCGGGCACGGAGACAGACCTCATCACGCTGGGGCGCCGGATCCGGCACCTGCGCACCGCGCAGGGGCTCACGCTGGACGCGCTCGGCGAGAAGGTGGGCTCGGCCCCGAGCCTGCTGTCGCTCGTGGAGAACGGGCGGCGCGAACCTCGGCTGGGACTCCTCCGGTCGATCGCGGAGGCGCTCGGCGTGCCGATGAGCGAGCTGCTCAGCGCGGAGCCGCCGTCGCGCCGCGCGGCCCTGGAGATCGCGCTCGACCGGGCGCAGCGCGGGCCGCTGTTCACCACGCTCGGCGTGCCCGCCGTCAAGCCCAGCCAGAAGCTGCCGATGCCCGTGCTGGAGCAGCTCGTGGGTCTGCACGACGAGCTGGCCCGGCGCGAGCAGATGGCGATCGCCACACCCGAGGAGGCGCGGCGGGCCAATACCGACCTGCGCCTGGAGCGGGAGGCCCGCAACAACCACTACCCGCAGTTCGAGGCCGTCGCGGAACAGCTGGTCAAGGCCGCCGGATACACCGGCGGTGCGCTGACGCACCGCACGGTGGCGCGGATGGCGGAGCAGATGGGCTTCACGCTGCTGCACGTCGACGACCTGCCGCGGTCCGCGCGGTCCGTGACCGACCTGCGCAACGGACGCATCTACCTGCCTCCGGCGTCGACCCCGGGCGGCCACGGCCTCCGGTCGCTCGCGCTGCAGGCGCTCGCGCACCGGGTGCTGGAGCACGACCGGCCCCGCTCCTACGGCGAGTTCCTGCGCCAGCGCGTGGAGATCACCTACTTCGCCTCTGCGTGCCTCGCGCCGCAGTTCGTGGCCGTGCCGTTCCTGGAGGCGCGCAAGCGGGAGCGCGACCTCGCGGTCGAGGACTTCCGCGACGCCTTCGGCGTCACGCACGAGGCCGCCGCGATGCGGCTCACCAACCTCGCGACGCACCACCTCGGCATCCCGCTGCACTTCCTGCGGGTGGGGCCCGACGGCGCCCTGTTCCGCGGCTACGCGAACGACGGCCTGCCGTTCCCGCAGGACGTCACGGGCGCCATCGAGGGGCAGCTGATCTGCCGGCGGTGGGCGGCACGGGAGGCGTTCGAGCGGCGCGACCGGGCCACCGAGTTCTACCAGTACACCGACACCCCTGCCGGGACGTTCTGGTGCTCCACCCAGACGGGATCGATGTCGCCCGCCGGCGGGCCCGACGGCGGGTCGGGCGCCTTCTCCATCACGGTTGGCGTGCCGTACGCGCACGCCAAGTGGTTCCGTGGGCGGGACACGCAGGTGCGGCGCGTCTCCACCTGCCCGGACCCGGCCTGCTGCCAGCGGCCGGCGCCGGAGCTCACCGAGCGGTGGTCCGGCGAGGCCTGGCCGTCAGGGCGTATGCACCAGCAGATCCTGGCGGCCCTGCCGCGCGGCGCGTTCCCTGGTGTCGACGACGCCGAGGTGTACTCGTTCCTGGACAAGCACTCGCCCGAATGACGGGCATGTAGTTTCTGGCGGGTCCTCCGCGCGCTGCCGGGTTAGCGTAGGCAACCGTGGCATCGAACCTGGCTTGCATCGGACTGGACGTCTGGCGACGTAGCGACTTTCGCGACATGGTGGCCTCTGCTCGCTCCGAGGCAGAGACGATCGCCAAGGACGGCGAGGTCGGTGTGCACATCTGGACCGACGCGTCCGGCGCCCGCCTGATCATCACCACCGAGGGCGACCTCGTGCGGGTGGTCACGCCCACCTTCTACGCGGCGCCCGGCGCCATCATGTCCGAGCCGCAGGCGGTCGACGGCGGGCTCGTGCTCGCCGAGCTCGTGAACCAGCACGACGAGGTCATCACCGAGATCGCCTGCCAGCTCGAGGAGCTAGCCCTGCTCGGTGCCGCGGAGCACCCGATCACGGGCCCGGTATCGATAGTCGTGCTCGGCAACTCCGTCCAGGTGATCGGGCGGGCCGACGGCGCCGTGTCCGGCCTGGTCTTCGAGCCGACCGGCGCGTACGCCGCGTCGACCGACGCCGTCGCGCACCTGACCGGCGTCGTGCTGGCGGTCGAGCAGCGCGCCGTCTCCCGCACCGGCCAGGCCTTCATCGCCGCGCGCGTGCAGACCGACGGCTTCCAGGTAACCCTCTGCTTCCCGGCCGAAGAACCGCCGCTCGCCGCCGGCGACGTCGTCGAGGTGGACGGATACCTGGTCGCGTCGCTCCCGACGCTGCGCGGCGTTGGGGGAATCACTGATGACAGCGGGCGTTCCCGCCTGGTGTGATTCACCCGGTCGGCGTCTGCCCGGCCGGTCTTCGGATCGCAGTCCCGAGGAAGGGTCCCACCCGATGAGAACCTCCCGAGCTCTGCTCGCCGTCGTCGCGGCCCTGGCAGTCACCGCCGTCGTCGCGCCGCCGGCGCAGGTGCTCGTGGCCCCGGCGCAGGCCGCCGAGGCGGCCCCGCCCGGCGGGGTCTACTACCTGCAGAGCGCGACCACCGGGCTCAACGCGTCCGACGCCGCGGGCGCCGTCGAGCAGCACCGGCCGAAGGGCAACGAGGACCGCCAGCAGTGGACCCTCCGGGCCGTCGGGTCCGCCTACGTCCTGGAGAGCGTCGACGCGGCGGGCAGCTGCCTGGGCCGCTCCGGCGGCCAGGCCCGGACCGTCGGTTGCGCGGGGTCGGACGCCGCCTGGGAGGTCGTCGACGTCGGTGGCGACCGGTACGGCCTCAAGGCGCCAGGCGCCGAGAGCTACCTCACCGTCGGTGCCAAGCCGGGCGGCGCGAACTACCCGGCGCAGCTCGTGGTCGGCGGCAGAGGGGCGCTCGCCGAGTGGTACCTCACCCCGGTCGGTCCGGTGACCGACCCGATGCCGCCCGCCGACGAGCGCACCCTCGACCAGATGTCGTTCCTCACCGCGCACAACGCCTACGCGAACGGGGTGGACGGCGGCTTCGCACCGCCGTTCGTCAACCTCGTGCCCAACCAGGTCCGCGGCATCGAGCAGCAGCTCGCCGACGGCGTGCGCGGCTTCCAGCTGGACATCCACCAGACCGGCGACGGCGCGATCCTCTGCCACAACAGCTGCACGCTGGTGAGCAGCCCGGTCGCCCTGTGGGTCGACCTCCAGCGGATGGTCGACTTCCTGGACGCCCACCCCGACCAGTTCGTCACCGTGTTCCTCGAGGACTACGTGGAACCGGGCGTGCTGCGGAGCGAGCTCGACCGCGTCGCGGGGCTGTCGGACGTGCTCTACCGCCCCGACCGGACCGGCGTCCGCGAGAACGGGTGGCCCACGATGGCCCGGCTGATCGCGGACAACGACCGCCTGCTGATCTTCAGCGACCACAGCCGGTCCGACGACGAGGCCGCCGGCCTGACCCGGGAGAGCTTCGGCGTGCTGTACCAGCGTGAGTGGACCGTGGAGAACTACTGGTCCATGGGCTCCGGCGTCGGCGAGTCGGACTGGTCCTGCTACAGCCGTTGGTACGACGCCGGCACGAACATCCCGCTGACGCAGACCGGGAGCGGTTTCCGGCCGCTGTTCGTGATGAACCACTTCCGGGACACCCCGATCGAGGCGACGGCCCGGACCGACAACGAGCGGCTGCTCAACCGCGCCCAGCGGTTCTGCCAGCCGGCCGCCCGCAAGAAGCCGACTTTCGTGGCGGTCGACCGCTACGACATCGGCAACCCTGCCGCGGCGTTGACGACGCTGAACACGTACACGTACTGACCCGCCGTTCACGAGTCAGTCGCGGAGGGGGCCGCCTCGGGCGTCCAGGCGGTCCAGGAGCCTGGGCAGGACGTCGCCGAGGCGCAGGCCGTCGTGCTCGAACTCGTTGGTCACCCACGGCGCGACGTTGCCCACGTGCGCGGCCGTCTCCAAGGAGAGGGACGAGTCGACGAACATGTCGTCGAAGTAGACGGCTGCCTCCACCGGAACCTCGTTGTCCGCGAGACGGTGCAGGTCGTACAGGTCGCCCCAGTCCTGCCGCTCCGCGAGCGTGTTCGCCGCGGCCTCGAACGGCCGCAGCGCGCTGATCTCGGAGAACATCCAGGGGTAGATCATCTCGCCGGTCATCAGCAGGGGTCGGGCCTTCTCGCTGAACGCCGGGTCGGCGTCGCGCACCGACTGGGCCGCCCACGCCGTCGGGCCGGTGTGGGACTGGGCGTAGATCGACTCGTGCAGGAGCGCGTACAGCGGGTTGGTCGCGAACGACGTCTCGGCCGCGACAGTGGCGCGGAACGTGTCGCTGAGGGGACCGCCGTGCGGGGAGTCGAACGCCTCGTCGATGATCCAGTGCACGCGCTCGAAGCCGGGCTTCATGCCGAAGTCGTTGCCGAGCATCTGGAACCGTCGGGTGGTCAGCGTGTCGCCGCCGGGCTCCGTCACGTCGCCCGTCGTGAGGCGGTCGGCGATGCGCCCGAGGGCTTTCGTAACGTGCGGGTAGCGCGCTCGGAACTGCTCGTTCCTGGCCACCACGCGCGGCTGGGTGCGCTCGTAGACCTCCCGGGCCGACGCCGTGAGACCCGGCAGGCCGCCGGTCACGATGCTCGCGTTCAGGCCCTCTGAGGCGAACGACAGGTAGGTCATCGTGATGAAGCCGCCGTAGGACTGCCCCAGCGACGTCCAGCGCCGGCCGTCGAAGAGCGTCTTCCGGACGTGCTCGGCGTCGTGCACGATGTTGTCGGCGCGGAAGTGCGTGAGGTACTCGGCCTGCTGCTCCGGGGTGCCGAGGGCGGTGAGCGTGGCCGCCCGGACGGCGCTGGACCGCCCGGTGCCGCGCTGGTCCAGCAGCACCACGCGGAACCGGCTCAGGGCCGAGCCGACCCAGCCGTCCGGGCCGGTGGGCCGCGGGCCCTTGCCGCCGGGGCCGCCCTGCAGGAACACGAGGAGCGGCAGGTCCTCGGTGCGGCGCGTGGGGTCCACGAGCTCGCGGGCGAACACCGAGATCGTGGGCGAGCCGTCGGGCTGGGACCAGTCGAGCGGGACGTCGATGGAGTGGTCGGTGACGTGGACGCCGGGAAGGGTGTAGCTGATGGGCACGGGGCCACGCTATCGGTCAGGCCCCGCGGCTCGCGCGGGCATTGATCGCTGGTACAAATTGTGGTGGTATGCGCGTCCGGCCCTCCAGGAAACTCCTCGTAAAGGAACCGACCCGCATGCTTACACGCGACGACCTCTCCGACATCTTCGGCGAGGAGAACATCATTGCTCTCGACTTCGACGACGCCGTGGGTCTCGGGTGCTCGGAGCTCGACGCGCTGCTGCTGTCCCACGTCGGGCTGCCCAGTGATGCCGGAGTGGCGTTCACCACGGAGCTCGACGGCGAGCCCGGCCTGTTCAGAGTTCAGATGCTCGACTCCCCGGACGGCAGCACCAGCGCGGCACTATTCCTGGGGGCGCCAGGACAGGATCAGACGATGCGCTACTTCCTCGACGTGAAGAACAGCGTGGTCGTGGTGTGCTCGTTGGACGACGCCGGTCCCGCCATCGAGGTCGTCAACGGCACGTTCAGCGACTTTGTCGACTTCGTTCATCGCATCGGGGCCTTCTGTCACACCGACGGCAGGAGCGCCGACGAACAGGCGCTGGCCGCGGAGGAGCTCTCCCGTCTTCTCCAGGAGCGTGACACGTTCGCGTTTCGCAAGCCCGACACCTGGTGGTCGCGGTTGCTGTCGACCCTCACGGAGCAGTCGGGCGCGGAGCGGGCACGTGCGGAGCAAGAGCAGCAGCTGGCCTGAGCTCGCCCGGTATGCCTGGTTGGAGAAGGCTCGCGCCATGACTCGCCCTGCCAACCTCGTCAGGGTTGGCAGGGCGAGCCACGGAGGTAAGACCTAGGAGACGTCCGAGTCGACCCAGTCGAACGTCTTCGTCACGGCCTTCTTCCAGCTCCGGTACAGCCGGTCCCGCTCGCTCTCCTCCACATCGGGCGTCCACCGCCGGTCCTCGGCCCAGTTGGCGGTGACGTCGGACTCGCCCTTCCAGAAGCCGACGGCGATACCCGCGGCGTACGCCGCGCCGAGCGCCGTGGTCTCCGCGACCACGGGCCGGACGACGGGAACCCCGAGCTGGTCGGCCTGGAACTGCATGAGCAGCTCGTTGGCGACCATGCCGCCGTCGACCTTGAGCTCGGTGAGCTCCACGCCGGAGTCGGCCCGCATGGCGTCCATGACCTCGCGGGTCTGGAACGCCGTAGCCTCCAGCGCGGCCCGCGCTATGTGGTTCCGGTTGACGAACCGGGTCAGGCCCACGAGCGCACCCCGCGCGTCGGGCCGCCAGTACGGCGCGAACAGGCCGGAGAAGGCCGGCACGAAGTACGCGCCGCCGTTGTCCTCGACCTTGCGGGCGAGCCATTCGACGTCGGGCGAGTCGGTGAACATGCCCAGGTTGTCGCGGAGCCATTGGACCAGTGACCCCGTGACGGCGATGGAGCCCTCGAGCGCGTAGATGGCGTCGGCGTCGCCGATCTTGTAGCAGACCGTGGTGAGCAGGCCGTTCTCGGACGGCACCTTCTCCGTGCCGGTGTTGAGCAGCATGAAGTTGCCGGTGCCGTACGTGTTCTTCGCGGTACCCACCTCGAAGCACGCCTGCCCGAACGTCGCCGCCTGCTGGTCGCCGAGGATGCCCGCGATAGGCACGCCGGGCACCATGCCCTTGGTGCGCCCTTCCCCGTACACCTCCGAGGAGGAGCGGATCTCGGGGAGCATCGACAGCGGGATGGTCATGTCCGCGGCGATGTCCTCGCGCCAGGACAGCGTGTCGAGGTCCATGAGCATGGTGCGGGACGCGTTGGTGACGTCGGTGACGTGCACGCCGCCGTCGACCCCGCCGGTCATGTTCCACAGGACCCACGCGTCGGTGTTGCCGAACAGCAGGTCGCCGCGGTCGGCGGCCGCGCGCGCGCCCTCGACGTTGTCGAGGATCCACTTGACCTTGGGGCCGGAGAAGTAGGTGGCGAGCGGCAGACCCACTATCGCCTTGTACTTGTCCGCGCCCTCGGACCCGCCGAGCTCGTCGACTATCGCCTGCGTGCGGGTGTCCTGCCAGACGATCGCGTTGTAGACCGGCTTGCCGGTCGTCTTGTCCCACACCACCGTGGTCTCACGCTGGTTGGTGATGCCGACGGCGGCGAGATCGCTGTAGTTGATGTTCGCCCTGGTCAGCGCGAGGCCCACGACCTCGCGGGTGTTGTCCCAGATCTGTTCCGGCCGGTGCTCGACCCATCCCGCCCTCGGGAAGACCTGGTCGTGCTCGATCTGGCCGGAGGACACGATGGTCCCGGCGTGGTTGAAGACGATCGCCCTGGTGCTCGTAGTGCCCTGGTCGATCGCGAGTACGTAGTCAGCCATCGGTATTGACTCCCTTGTCTGTCACACTGCTTGTTTGTCGCCTGAGCCTGCGGCTCCGCTTCGGGTCAGGCGACGCCCGCGGCGAGCAGGCCGCCGAGCGCGCCACCCACCAGCGGTCCCACCACCGGGACCCACGAGTAAGCCCAGTCGCTGGAGCCCTTGCCCGGGATGGGCAGGACGAAGTGCGCGATGCGCGGGCCGAAGTCACGAGCCGGGTTGATGGCGTATCCCGTAGGACCACCGAGGCTCGCGCCGATACCGGTCACGAGGAGCGCGGCGGCCAGCGGCCCCATGTCGCCCGGCCAGTTCCCGAACGACAGGATGACGAAGACCAGCATGAACGTGCCGATGACCTCGGTGACGAAGTTCCACCAGTACGAGCGGATCGCCGGGCCGGTGGAGAAGACGGCGAGCTTGATCCCCGGTTCGGCTTCCTCGTCGAAGTGCTGCTTGTACGTCAGGTACGCGAGGATGGCGCCCACGAAGGCGCCGATCAGCTGGGCCACCCAGTACACGAGCATGTTGCCGAAGTTGGCGGCGACGCCCGGAGCGAACTCCTCGGCCCCGCTGGCGAGGATGCCGAGCGTCACGGCCGGGTTGATGTGCGCGCCGGACTTCAAGGACACGAACACACCGGCGAAGACCGCCAGACCCCACCCGAAGTTGATCATCAGCCAGCCGCCGTTGAACCCCTTGTTCTTGGGGAGGATAGCGTTGGCCACAACGCCGGCACCGGCCAGGATCAGGATCATCGTGCCGAGGAACTCCGGCACCATGATGTCCGTGAATGCGTTCATCGCTGACTCGCTTTCTGCCGACCACTCTGTCGGCGTACGGAGGTAAACCCGGCGGCTCCTCTGGGGTAGCCCGTCGGCTGTCTAGTAGTTGGTGTCCTTCGTCTAGTTTCGGAGCGGCTGCATAGCCGCTACGTCCTGTGTGGTCAGGCGAGCCCGCTCGGCGGCCTCGTCGTCGGGCGCTTCCTCGGCGTGGCGTTCCGCGTCGATCCGCGACAGCCATGCCCGGACCTCGCGTTCCGCGTCCGACGCGTCCCAGCCGAGCAGCGGGCCGACGACGGCCGCGACCTCCTCGGCAGCTTTCGTGCCGCGGTCGGCGACCTCGTAGACCAGCCGCGTGCGGTGCGCGAGCACGTCCTCCAGGTGGAGGGCGCCCTCATGGCTCACCGCGTAGTGCACCTCGGCGCGCAGATAGGCGGGAGCGTGCTCGAGCGGCTTGGCGAGCGACGGGTCGGCGTCGCACAGCTCGACGATCTCGGCGAGGTTCGCGCCGTACCGGTGCAGCAGGTGGTCCAGCAGCGGGGGCGACCACCCGAACCGCTTGCCCCACGTGCGCGCCTGCCGCTGGACGGCCCGCAGCCCGACGGCGCCCGTGAGCGGGATCTGGTGCGTGATCGACTGGAGAGCCGTGGCGCGCTGGCCGATCGCGAAGTCGACGGCGTCCTTGGCCATGATCCGGTACGTCGTGAACTTGCCGCCCGCGATCACGGTGAGGCCTGGCGTCGGCGAGGCGACGGTGTGCTCGCGGCTGACCTTCGCGCTGCTCGTGCCGGCCTTGGTGCCCGGCTGGAGCAGCGGGCGCAGGCCCGCGTAGGTGCCGATGATGTCTTCCCTGGTCAGCGGGTGCGCCAGGACGGCGTTGGCATGGTCCAGCACGTAGTCGATGTCGGCGCTCGTGGCGACCGGGTGCGTCGGGTCCAGGTTCCACGGCGTGTCCGTGGTGCCGATGATCCAGTACCGGCTCCACGGGATGACGAACAGCACGGACTTCTCCGTCTGCAGGATCAGCCCGGCGTGGCCGCGGATGCGCTCACGCGGCACGACGAGGTGCACGCCCTTGCTGGCGAGGACCCGCAGCCCGCCCTCGGAGCCCGCCAGCGACTCGGTATCCTCGGTCCAGACGCCGGTCGCGTTGATGACCGACCGGGCGCGGACGGTGATCTCCTTGCCGGTCTCCAGGTCCACGACGACGGCGCCGTTCACGGCGCCGGTCGCCCCCTGCGTCAGGTCGACCACCTGGGTGCGGCTCGCGGCGTGCGCGCCGTAGCTCGCGGCGGTGCGGACCAGGGTCGCGACCAGGCGGGCGTCGTCGACCGACGCGTCCCAGTACTGGACGGCGCCGACGGCGGCGTCGTGCGCCAGGTCCGGGAACTTGGCCTCCATCTGGTTCCTGCTCAGGTGGCGGTGGAACGGCATGGGGCGTCGGCCGGGCGTGAGCGTCGCGAGGACGTCGTACATCAGGATGCCCGCACCCACGTAGGCGCGCTCCCAGACGCGGTGCTCCAGCGGATACAGGAACGGGACCGGCCGCACCAGGTGGGGGGCCAGGTCCCGTAGGAGGAGGTCGCGCTCGGTGAGGGCCTCGTGCACCAGCTCGAAGTCGAGCATCTGTAGATAGCGCAGGCCGCCGTGGACCAGCTTGCTGCTCCGGCTGGAGGTGCCCTGCGCCCAGTCCTGTGCCTCGACTACGGCTGTCGACAACCCGCGCGTGACCGCGTCCAGGGCGATACCGGCGCCGGTGACGCCGCCTCCGATCACCAGTACGTCGAGCTCTGCGGAGGGGCTGACACTGGCTTCGAGCGCAGCCAGCGCCTGGGTCCTCGCTTCTGCGGTCAGGCGTGTTGAGGCCATGCGCCAAACTCACCACGCATTCCGTGACTTGGCAAGACCTTTGCCCTCTTCGTGAGGGTGTGTTGGGATGTTCTCTCGCTCACTTTCCGGTTTGCCATTCGATTCGTCTGGTCTGCGGCTCGATTCGCGCGTCGGGTCGGCCCCTGGCCGGCCCAGCCGTTCGCCTGGCGGGCGCGGCGGGCGCGGCGTCGGCGCCCGGCCGTAGGGTGATCGCCGTGACGACACCCGACGCGCCGGCCGCGCCCGTGATCCGACCCGCCCTCCCCGCCGACGTGCGCACGATCCGCGACCTCGTCGAGCCGCTCAGCCAGGAGCGCATCCTCCGGCCGTACGAGATGGTCGGGTACTACGAGGCGGTCCAGGAGTTCCTGGTCGCGACTGATCCCGCCGGAGCGGCCGGGGACCCCGCCATCGGCTGCGGGGCGCTCCATGTGATGTGGGACGACCTCGCCGAGGTACGCACGCTGGCCGTGCACCGCGACTGGCGCGGCCGCAAGGTGGGGCACGCGCTGCTTGCTGCGCTGGTCGAGCGGGCGCGTGCGCTGGGGCTGCGCCGCGTGTTCTGCCTGACCTTCGAGGTCGGCTTCTTCGCGGCGCACGGGTTCCGCGAGATCGACGGCACGCCCGTGACGCCCGAGGTGTACACCGAGCTCCTGCGCTCCTACGACGAGGGCGTGGCCGAGTTTCTCGACCTGGCCCGCGTGAAGCCCAACACCCTGGGCAACTCGCGGATGCTCCTGGAGCTCTGACTACTTCGGCAGGTGGAGGCGGCTTGCTTCGTCCTGCTCGGCCAGGCCGTCCTCGACCAGGCCGGCGATGGCGCGGTCGAGCTGCTGCGGGTCGTGCCACAGGCTCGCGAGCAGGGCCCGGTCCACCGGCTCGGCGGCCTGCCGCAGCTCCGCCATGACGCGCCCGCGCGCCTGCCGGTCGGTACCGGCCCAGGCTTGCGTGCGGCGTCGGGCGGCGTGGGCGTCCGGGGGCGAGCCCGCCCTGCGCCACGCGCACAGCCCGGCGACCGGGCAGGCGCCGCACTTCGGCGCCTTCGCCGTGCAGACCAGCGCGCCCAGCTCCATCGAGGCCGCGGCCCAGCGGGCGGCCTCGGCGTCGCCGTCCGGGGCGAGCGCCGTCGCCAGCGCGCGTTCCGCGGCCGTGTACGACGGCGCGGGCAGCGCGGAACCGCCCACCGCCCGCGCCAGCACCCGGCGCACGTTGGTGTCGACCACGACGGACCGCTTCCCGTAGGCGAACGCCAGCACCGCGGCGGCCGTGTACTCACCGATGCCGGGCAGGTCGCGCAGCTCGGGCTCGGTGCTCGGCACGACGCCGTCGTGCCGTTCGACGACTGCCCGGGCGCATTCCTGCAGCCGCAGCGCGCGGCGCGGGTAGCCGAGGCGGCCCCAGGCGCGCAACACGTCGGCGGTCGGGGCCACCGCCAGGTCGGCGGGGGTGGGCCACTGCTCCAGCCACGCGCGCCAGGCGGGCTCGACCCGCACCACGGGGGTCTGCTGCAGCATGACCTCGCTGACGAGCACGCCCCACGCGGTGCGGTCCGGTGCGCGCCAGGGCAGGTCGCGCGCTGCGCCGTCGAACCACTGCACGACGCCGGAGCGCACCTCGGTGCGTCGCGTCGCCTCCCGTACTGTCACGGGGACTCATCCTGCCGCACCGGCCTGGTTCGGGCTGACCATCTGGCTGCTGGCGGGCCGGGGTTGGTTCCGGCGGCAGATAGATGCAGATGCATGGTCAAGGGATCGCTTGGTGGCCGAGCGGTGGGGTCGTTCGGCGGCTGAGCGGCGGTGAAGTAGGACACGTGACCGACTGGGCGGCGCGGCTGCGGCCGGGCTCGTGCGTTGCGTCGTACTTTGGTGTCGCGGGGTGTCACCGCACGTCAGGCCGTAGGAATTGCGGCAGGTCCAGGCCGCGGATTTCAGTGGAGGGGTCGAGCAGGTGGTCAGTGCGCCGGAGCAGGTCGGGCGGCCTTCGGGTAGGGAAGCGGGGCGGCCGCCCGTCGGCCGGCGTCGTCGGGTGGGACGCGCGATAGCGGTGCTGGTCGTGCTGGCACTGGGCGGCATCGGGGTCGCGGTGACGTGGCCGGAGGCAGACACGCCGATCGTGTCGGACAAGATCGACCCACCCGAGCCGGTGGACCCGAACGCCGCCGCGGCGCCGTGCGCATCCGAGGATCTCGACGTCGGGCTCGCGGCGGACCGCCTGACGATCACACCCGGCGTGCCGGTCCGGTTCACGGTGTCGGTGCGGAACACGAGCCAGGTGCAGTGCCTGGTCGACGGCCCCAGGCACAGCCTCGCCGTGACCGTGTACCAGGGCGAGGTCGGCGAGCCGACGGCGGAGCGGGCCTGGTCGTCCGCGGACTGTGCCGACCCGGACGAGGAGCGGCTGCTGCTCCTCGGGCCCGGCGACGTCGACGTCACGAACGTCAGGTGGTCCGACTCCCGGTCCGCGCCCGGCTGCGAACCGGGCCAGCCCAAGCCTGCCGCCGGCGAGTACACGGCGCACGTCACGCTCGCGGGCGTCGACGGGGTGTCCAGCGACGTCGTGCGGATGACGTACACGGTGCCGGAGCCGACCGGGTCGCCGTCGCCGTCGTCCTCGGGGAGCGCGGCTGCCAGCCCGTCCGGGAGCGCGTCGGCCGACCCGAGCGCGTCGGACGGCGCGAGCGACGAGTCCTGACGCGGGTTCAGCGGCTCAGGTCATCCGAGCTCCGATGTCCTGAGGCTCAACACCCAGGTCACCCGAGTGATCCGAGCGTGTGACCCGGCCGACGGGAGGGTCGGGCTCCGCCGATCGACGTCCGAGCCTGCGGTCAGACGTACCGCTCGAGGATGCTCGACTCCGCCAGCCGGGAGAGACCCTCACGGATCGTCCGGGCCCGCTGTTCACCGACGCCCTCGACCGACATGAGGTCGTCGACGCTCGCGGCGAGAAGCTTCTGCAGGCTGCTGAAGTGCCCCACGAGCAGCTCGATCGTCGTGTTCGGCAGGCGCGGCACCTTGGACAGGAGCCGGTAGCCGTGCGGCGCGACGGCGGCGTCGAGCGCGTCCCCGCCGCCGGGCAGGTCGAGGATCCGGCCGATCTGGCTCATGTCGAGCAGCTGCTGTGACGTGAGCGCGGACAGCTCGGCCTGCACCTCGGGGAGCGTACGTTCCTTGCGGCCCAGCACGTAGTCGCGGATCACGAACTCGCGGTCGGAGCCGACGTCGCCGATCAGCTCGTCGAGCTGGAGCGCCAGCAGGCGGCCGTCGACGCCGAGCTCGATCACGTAGCCCGCGATCTCGTCGGAGATGCGGCCCACCATCTCGAGCCGCTGCACCACCGAGCACACGTCGCGCACCGTGACCAGGTCCTCGATCTCCAGCGCCGACAGCGTGCCGGACACCTCGTCGAGGCGGGCGCGGTAGCGCTCGAGCGTCGCGAGCGCCTGGTTGGCGCGGCCGAGGATCGTGTCCGAGTCCTCCAGCACGTGCCGCTGCCCGCCGACGTAGAGGGCGACGATCCGCATGGACTGGCTCACCGAGATGACGGGGAACCCGGTCTGCTTGGCGACGCGCTCGGCCGTGCGGTGGCGCGTGCCGGACTCGGTGGTCTCTATGGTCGGGTCGGGCAGCAGCTGCACGGCGGCCTTGCGGATGCGGGTGGCGTGCCGGTCGAGCACCACGGCGCCGTCCATCTTTGACAGCTCGCGCAGGCGGGTGGCCGAGAAGTCGACGTCGAGGGAGAAACCGCCGGAGCAGATCTGCTCGACCGTCGGATCGAGGCCGAGCACGATGAGCGCGCCGGTGCGTCCGCGCAGGATGCGTTCGAGTCCGTCGCGGAGTTCGGTCCCAGGCGCGACGGCGGCCAGGGTCTCACGGAGCAGCTCGTCAGTGTGCGAGGAGGTCGTGGCCACGAAGAAATCCTACGCTGTGCGCCGGGTCACAAGCAGTTCGTTTCACGAACCGGTCACCGGCCGTCCATCTCGATGTCAGATCCACGGCCCTGGGACTGTGCCCACTCCACGGCATCGCGGATGTGGGCCGCCTCGACAAGCTGGAGCCCGTCGGGCGCTTTGACCCCGGTCCCGTGCGGCACGACGGCGTGCGCGAACCCCAGGCGGGCGGCCTCGCCCAGGCGGCGATCCAGTCCGGCGACCGGGCGCAGGTCCCCGGCCAGGCCCACCTCGCCGACGGCGACGGTGGCGCCGGGCAGCGGCCTGCCCGTGCGGGCGGACACGAGGGCGAGTGCGGCCGCGAGGTCCGACGCCGGTTCGGTGATCCGGGCGCCGCCCACCGTCGAGGCGTAGACGTCCTGGTCGGCGAGCCGCAGCCCGCCGTGCCGCTGCAGCACGGCGAGGATCATCGCAAGTCGGCTGGAGTCGACGCCGCTCGTCGCGCGGCGCGGGTTGTTCAGCGGGCTCGGCGCCACGAGGCCCTGCACCTCGACGGCAAGCGGGCGCCGTCCCTCCAGAGTGACGGTGATGCACGACCCGGCCACTCCCGATCCGGCGTGCGACAGGAACAGGCCGGACGGGTCGGGCAGCCCGACGATCCCGCTCTCCGACAGGTCGAAGCAGCCCACCTCGTCCGTCGGGCCGTACCGGTTCTTCACCGCGCGGATCATGCGCAGGCGGGAATGCCGGTCGCCCTCGAACTGGCAGACCACGTCCACCAGGTGCTCGAGCGTGCGGGGACCGGCGACCGAGCCGTCCTTGGTCACGTGCCCCACGAGGATCGTGGGGATCTGCCGCTCCTTGGCCACGGCGATCAGCGCCGCGGCGACCTCCCGGACCTGCGAGACACCGCCCGGGGCGCCGTCGACCTGAGCGGACGAGACGGTCTGCACCGAGTCCACGACGAGCATGTCCGGCTGGTTCGCCTCCAGGTGGCCGAGGACCGTCCCCAGGTCGGTCTCCGCGGCGAGCAGCAGCGTCGGAGAGAGCGCCCCGATCCGCTCGGCCCGCAGCCGGACCTGGGCGGCGGACTCCTCGCCGGTCACGTACAGCACGGTGCGGGGCGACTCGAACCCGTCGGGCCCCAGGGCGCCGTCGGCCACGTTGCTCGCCACCGCGAGCAGCAGGGTCGACTTACCCACACCCGGCTCGCCCGCGAGCAGGATCACCGCTCCGGGCACCAGCCCGCCGCCGAGCACCCGGTCGAACTCGCTGACGCCGGTCGGGTTCGCGCGCGCGGACTCCACGTCGATGTCCGCGATGGGCCGGGCGGGCTCGCGCGCGGGGGACACGGTGGCCGTGCGCGGGCCGGACTGGGCAGGCCCGTCCTCGGACACGGTGCCCCAAGCCTGGCACTCCCCGCAGCGGCCGACCCACTTGACGGTGGTCCAGCCGCACTCGGCGCAGCGGTACGCGGGCCGGGCCCGCTTGGAGGTCGATGAGGTCACGAGCGCCACCGTACGTGCCACCACTGACACCGGCCCGGGTGGAGCGCGCTCGATGATCATCCGTGCCGCGCAGCAGAGGTGGCCGCGACAGGCGTCCCAGGGCAGGTACTTTGCCTACATGCTGGCCTCAGACGGGCGCCTGGCGCACCACGAGGGATCGCGCACCGGCCCGGATCCCAAGACACCCGCACGCGCCACGAGCCGTTCCGTGGCGCGTACGGCCGCGCTCGTGGTCGCACTGGCAGCGGCGACCGGGACCTGGCTCGTCTGGTGGGCGATGGTGACCACCTGGCCCGGGCAGCGCGTCGAGGAGCGCGTCTTCGAGACGGCCGACCGGTTCCAGGACGTCGTCAACCGCGTGGTCGAGCCGGTGCTGCTGCTCGGCTCGCCGCCGTGGCTCGTGGTGGGGCTGCTCGTGGTGTGCGGGCTCGGGCTGGTGCGCCGGAGGTGGGGCGCCACCGGCATGGCCGCCGTCGTGATCATCGGCTCGAACCTGACCACGCAGGTGATCAAGGACGGGGTGTTCTTCCGTACGGGCCTCGTCGGGGACTGGAACCGCGACATCAACACGCTGCCGAGCGGCCACGTCACGGTGCTGGCCGCGGCCTGGGCGGCGCTCCTGTTCGTCGCCCCGCGCAGGTGGCGGCCCCCGACCGCGCTCGCGGGAGCTGTCGCGACGTGCGCCATGGGCCTCGCGACGGTGGCCGACCGCTGGCATCGCCCGTCCGACGTCGTCGCGGCCGTCCTCGTCGTCGTGGCCTGGGCGGCGGTGGTGTGCGCCCTGACACCGGCGAGGTGGGCAGACCGGCCCGACGACGACTCGCCCGCCCGCTCCGGCGCCGCGACCGGCATGGTCGCCGCGCTCCTCGGCGTCATCGCGGTGCCGGCGGCCGCGCTGTCCGTACTGGCCGCCGCCGCGACGGAGGGCCGCGCCTGGGCGGGCCTGCCGTGGGACGGCGGCCTCACCGCCTATGCCGGGGGCCTGCTTGCCGCCTGCGCGATCTCGGCGGCGGCGTTCGCGGTGCTGCTGCCCCTGCGCCAGGCGACGGCGCGGCCGGGGGTGGCATAGCGCCCTCGTTCGGGCACGCGCTCCGTTGTGCCCGCCGCGCAACGCGACCCCCGCCGGGCGTGCCTACGCGCCATTGTCAGTGGCGCGACATAGGGTTTCGGCTGAGCCACCGTGATGTATCCGGTGGACGGAGCACGGGGGAGCCAGGACATGACCGACCAGCGCGTGAACTCACCGCGCACCGGCGCAACAGCATCGGTCGCCGCGAGGAAGGCTTCGCCAGCCGTGTACCGCCGTCGTCGGCTCGTGGTGGCGGTGGGGGCGCTCGTCATCGTGCTCGCCCTGATCCTCGTGGGCGGCTTCGTGTGGCCGGGTTTCTGGCGCGCCGAGGCGACGCCGCAGCCCGTCCCCACGGTGACCGTCACGGCCCCGGTGCCGACGCCCACGGTCAAGGCGATGGATCGCAGCGGCGACGAGACCGCCTTCCAGAAGGCGCTGCCGTCGACGGTGCTGCAGTTCGCGCTGGGCTCGCTCGCCGAGGCCAAGGAGCCGAAGGGTCAGGGCGCGCTGGAGGCGTGGAACGCGGAGTACGCCGACGGCGACACCGGTGAGGTGGCGCTCGTGGCCGGCCAGTGGGCGACGTCGGACGAGGCGGCCGAGGCTGCCGCGGCCTGGACCGCGGCCGCGGGCGAAGTGGACCGCGAAGGCGACGTGAAGGTAGGCAAGAAGGTCGTCGGGCAGTACGCGGTAGTGCCGGCCGACGGCGGGAAGGCCGTCGTGGTCTGGCAGAACGGGACCGCCGTGATGCAGGCGACCGGTCCGGCCGACGTCATGGAGGACTTCTACGCGGCGTTCCCCCTGTGACGGGTCCTCGACGGGCTCGATCGGCGGGTGCGGCGACCCGGGGGACAATGGCGCCGTGAACCAGCGACTTGCAGTGCTCGGGGCCGGAAACATGGGCGAGGCGGTGCTCGCCGGCGCGCTCTCCGCGGGGTGGGCGGCGTCGGACGTCGTGGCCACCGTGCGGACCGAGGCCAAGGCCCAGCATCTGCGTGAGACCTACCAGGTGGCCACGACCAGCGACAACGTGGCAGCGGTCCAGGGCGCGGGCCTCGTCCTCGTGGGGGTGAAGCCGAAGGATGTCGGCGCGCTGCTCGACGAGATCGCGCCCGCGGTCGACCCCGCCGCCGTGGTGGTCACCGTCGCGGCCGGCCACCCCACCGCGTACTACGAGGAGCGGCTGCCCGCCGGCACCGCCGTCGTGCGGACCGTGCCCAACACACCCGCCGCGATCGGGGCGGGCATCACGGCGATCGCGCCAGGCGCGGCCGCCACGGAGGCGCACCTCGAGGCGGTCGAGCACCTGCTCGCCGGCACGGGCGCGGTGGTGCGCGCCGCGGAGAAGGACCTCGATGCGGTGAGTGCGATCTCCGGCTCCGGCCCCGCCTACATCTTCTACGTCGCCGACGCACTCGCCGAGGCGGGCGTCCTGCTCGGCCTGACGCGCGACGTCGCGCGCCGCCTCGCGACCCAGACCCTGCTCGGCGCGTCCCGCCTCATGGACGAGTCGGGGGAGCATCCAGTCATCCTGCGCGAGAAGGTCACCTCGCCCGGCGGTACCACGGCGGCCGCCCTGCGGGCGCTGGACGACGGCGGTGTCCGCGCCTCGTTCCTTACCGCCGCGACCGCCGCGCGTGACCGCGCCCGCGCGCTGGGTGGATGATTCCTTCGTGACCATCTCTCGACCCGCAACGGCGCGGCCGCCGGCCATGGCTGACGTCGCCGCTCTCGCCGGCGTGTCCCACCAGACCGTCTCGCGCGTGCTGAACGGTCACCCGAGCGTGCGCCCGGCGACGCGGGAGAAGGTGCTGGAGGCGATCGCCGAGCTCGGCTACCGCCGCAACAGCGCTGCGCGTGCCCTGGTCACGGCCCGGTCGACCACCGTCGGCGTGGTGACCACCGGGTCGCCGCTGTTCGGTCCGTCGAGCACGCTGATCGCCGTCGAGGAGGCGGCGCGCGAGCAGGGCTGGTACGTCAGCGTCGCGACGCTGCGGCAGTACGACGCCGCCACCATGCACAAGGCCCTGGAGCACTTCTTGGACCAGGCCGTCGAGGGCATCGTGGTCATCGCGCCGCACACCGACGTGGCCGACGCCGTGGAGTCGTTCCGGGCCCCCGTTCCCGTGGTCCTCATCGCGGCGCGCGAGCTCCAGCCCGACGTGCCGACCATCCCGCTCGCCGTGGACCAGCGGGCGGGGGCGCGGCTCGCCGTCGAGCACCTGATCGAGCTGGGGCACAGGCGGATCCTGCACGTCGCGGGGCCGCCGGACTGGCTGGACGCCGTCGAGCGCGAGGAGGCCTGGCGCGCGGTGCTCACCGAGCACGGCCTTCCCGTCGCCGAGCCGGTGGTCGCGGGCTGGACCGCCGACGGAGGCTACATGGTGGGTCTCGACCTCGCCCAGCGGGTCAAGGCCGGCGGCGGCCCGACGGCGGTCTTCGCCGCCAACGACCAGCTCGCCCTCGGCCTGCTGCGCGCCTTCTGGGAGTGCGGCGTGTCGGTGCCCGACGACGTGTCAGTGGTCGGCTTCGACGACGTCGACGGTTCCGGCCACTTCATCCCCCCGCTGACCACTGTTCGTCAGCCCTTCGTCGATCTGGGCAGGCGGAGCGTGGCCCTGCTGCTCGCGGCGGTCGACGGCGGCAAACCGGCCGCCGAGCTGATCGCGCCGGAGCTCGTGGTACGCAGGAGTGCGGCGGCGCCGCGTCACTGACCGTCACAGTCGCGTCACCGACCGTCACAGTACGGTCAAGGAGCGTTGACACGTCCGCAATGCAGTGGCAGAGTCACCGCGCAACGAGGATGTTCACGTTCACATTCTGTCGCCGGGCAACGTTGTCCGGCATGTTCCAGGACCTTGACGTCCAGGTGAGTCCGGACGTCGTCGTCCGGGGAAAGGGGTGCGCCAGTGGCTGGTCGCCGCCCACCGAGCCTCCGCGTATCCGCGGCGGGCTGGAGTTTCGTGACGCCCTTCCTGGTGGTGTTCGCGCTGTTCATCGTGACCCCGCTGGTCTATTCCATGTATCTGAGCCTGTTTCGCAACCAGCTCATGGGTGGGACCACGTTCGCCGGGTTCGACAACTACGTGACCGCATTCACCGACCCCAAGCTGTGGGACGGCGCCGGCCGCGTCGGGCTGTTCTTTCTGGTGCAGGTCCCGATCATGCTGGGGCTGTCGCTGATCGCCGCGCTCGCGATCGACAGCGGTCGGCTGCACGGCAAGAGCTTCTTCCGTGTGGCGCTGTTCCTGCCGTACGCCGTCCCCGGCGTCGTGGCGGTGCTCATGTGGGGCTTCATGTACGACGACCGCCTGGGCCTCACCGGGAGCCTCAACGACCTGGTGGGCTTCCCGCTCGTCGATCCGTACACGAAGCAGTGGATCCTCACGGCGATCGGCAATATCGTGACCTGGGAGTTCGTGGGCTACAACATGCTGATCCTGTACTCGGCGCTCAAGACGGTGCCGGTCGAGATCTACGAGGCTGCGTCCATCGACGGCGCCAACCAGTTCCGCATCGTCCGGTCCATCAAGCTGCCCGCCGTCCGAGGGGCCCTGCTGATCGCGACGATCTTCTCGATCCTGGGCAGCTTCCAGCTCTTCAACGAGCCGAACATCCTCAAGCAGATCCAGCCGGCCCTGATCTCGACGTACTACACGCCGAACATCTACGCCTACAACCTGAGCTTCACCGGCAACCAGGTGAGCTACGCCGCCACGGTCGCGATCGTGATGGGTCTCGTGACCGCCGTCATCGCGTACGTGGTGCAGCTTCGTGGGACCCGGAGGGATGTGTGATGGCCGGCTACTCCTACCTCCGGCCGCGCAAGTCGGTCACGCTCACCGTCCTGCTGGGCGCCCTGATCGTCTACTCGGTCCTGCCGCTGGCCTGGATGCTGTTCAGCATCACCAAGACGCAGCCCGAGCTGCTCAGCTCGTTCGGCCTCTGGTTCTCCGGTCCGTTCGCGCTGTTCGACAACCTCCAGCAGGTCGTCACCCACGACGACGGCATCTTCGTGCGCTGGTTCGCCAACACGCTGGTCTATGTGGTGGTGGGCGCCGGCGGTGCAACGCTGCTCGCGACCGCCGCCGGGTACGGGCTGGCCAAGTACCGGTTCCGCGGCCGCAACGCGGTGTTCGCGACGATCCTCGGGGCGATCGCGGTGCCCGGCACCGCGCTGGCCGTTCCCACCTTCCTGCTGTTCAGCCAGGTGGGCCTGACCAACACCATGTGGGCGATCATCCTGCCGTCGCTGGTGTCGCCGTTCGGGCTCTACCTCATGTGGGTGTTCGCGGCGGAGGCGGTGCCCAGCGAGATCTTGGAGGCGGCGCGGGTCGACGGCGCGGGCGAGTGGCGCACGTTCTTCACGATCTCGCTCCGCCTGCTGGCGCCGGGCATCGTGACCGTGGCGCTCTTCGCGATCGTCGCCACGTGGAACAACTACTTCCTCCCCCTGATCATGCTCAACGACCCGAACCTCTACCCCCTGACGCTGGGCCTGTACCAGTGGCTGGCGGACGCGTCCGGCATCGGGGCCCAGCCAGTGTTCAACTTGGTTATCACGGGTTCGTTCCTGACGGTCGTGCCGATCGTCATCGCATTCCTGCTGCTTCAGCGGTATTGGCAGTCCGGCCTGAGCGCCGGTGGCGTGAAGGCATAACGAAGTGCTGCAAGACCTGAACTACGACGACGTGGAAGAAGGAAAGATCATGACCATCACCCGTAACCGACGAGTCGCTGTCGGGGCCGTGGCCACGCTGCTGGCCGTCTCTCTCACCGCCTGCTCTGGCGGCGGGGACGACGACGGCGGTGGTGGCGGAGCCGAGGGCGCGAGCGCCGACGAGATCGAGGCCGCGCTCCAGGAGGGCGGCAGCATCACCTACTGGACGTGGACCCCGCAGGCCCAGACCCAGGTCGACGCGTTCGAGAAGGCGTACCCGAACGTCGACGTCACGCTCGTGGACACCACGGGCGCCGGCGACGCCAACACCAAGCTGCAGAACACGCTCGCCGCCGGCACCGGCGTGCCCGACGTCGTGCAGATCGAGTACCAGTCCGTTCCGCAGTTCCAGCTCCCGGGCCAGCTGGCCGACCTCACCGAGTACGGGTTCGACGAGCTGGAGAGCCTCTACACGCCGTCCACCTGGGGTGCGGTCTCGCAGAACGGTGGCATCTGGGGCCTGCCCCAGGACTCGGGCCCGATGGCGTTCTTCTACAACCAGGAGGCGTTCGACGCCGCGGGCGTCGAGGTGCCGACGACCTGGGACGAGTACGTCGAGGCCGCGCGCACGATCAAGAAGAACGACCCTGACACGTGCCTCGCCAACGACTCGGGCGACCCCGGCTTCACCACCAGCATGATCTGGCAGGCCGGTGGCACCCCGTTCCAGACCGACGGCGACGCGGTCACCATCGACCTGGCCGACGAGGGCGCGACGAAGTGGGCCGAGATGTACCAGCCCCTCATCGACGACGAGCTGCTCTGCCAGCTCCCGGGCTGGAGCGACGAGTGGTACCAGGCCCTCGGTGACGGCACCATCGCGTCCGTCGCGCTCGGCGCGTGGATGCCGGGCGTCCTCGAGGACGGCGTGCCCGACGGCAAGGGCAAGTGGCGCGTCGCCCCGATGCCGACGTACGACGGCACGCCGACGAACGCGGAGAACGGCGGCAGCACGGAGTCCATCCCGGAGGCGTCGGAGAACAAGCTGCTCGCGGCCGGGTTCCTGAAGTGGCTCAACTCGAGCGACGAGTCCATCAAGGCGTTCATGGACACCGGCGGCTTCCCGGCCACCGTCAAGGACCTGGAGTCGGCGGACTTCCTGGGCTACGAGTCCGAGTACTTCGGCGGGCAGAAGATCAACGAGGTGCTCGCAGCGGGCGCCAGCGACGTCAACGAGGGCTGGCAGTACCTGCCGTGGCAGTCGTACGCGAACAGCATCTACGCGGACACGGTGGGCCAGGCGTACCTCGACAAGTCGTCCCTGCTGGACGGCCTCGCCGCCTGGCAGGACGAGAACGTCTCCTACGGCACGGAACAGGGGTTCAACGTGAACGGCTGACGCCGCTCGCCAACCCTTACCGAGCGGGGATCCCGAGCCACGGGGTCCCCGCTCGCCCTGCATCACCTGCACTGCCCCGCATCACCTGCACTGCCCCGCATCACCTGCACCGCCCCGCATCACCTGCACCGCCCCGCATCACCCGTACCTGCACCAAGTCCTGCACTGAGTCCTGCACTGCGATGAAGGAGTGTGGTCCCGTGAGGCGTCTTCATGCTGCCCTCGCTGTCCTTGCCTGCGTCCTGGCGACAGCCGCCGGCGCGGTCTCCGCCCAGGCATCTCCCGAGACGGTGGTGAACGCAACCCAGTTCACCGACACGTCGGGCAACCCGCTGCACGCGCACGGCGGCGGGGTGGTCAAGGTGGGTTCGTACTACTACTGGTTCGGCGAGAACCGGAACGCGGACAACACGTTCCGGTACGTGTCGGCCTACCGGTCCACCGACCTGGTGCACTGGGAGTTCCGCAACCACGTGCTCACCGAGGCGAGCGACCCCGAGCTGGCGACGGCCAACATCGAGCGGCCCAAGGTGATGTACAACGCGTCCACCGGGCAGTTCGTCATGTGGATGCACAAGGAGAACAGCACCGACTACAGCGAGGCGCGCGCCGCGGTAGCCGTGAGCAGCACGGTGGACGGCGACTACGACTATCGCGGGAGCTTCCGGCCGCTCGGGCACATGTCCCGCGACATCGGCGTCTTCGTCGACACCGACGGCGCGGGCTACATGTACTCGGCCGCGAACGAGAACTACGACCTGCACATCTACCGGCTCACCGCCGACTACACGGGCATCCAGTCGCTCGTCGCCAACCCGTGGCCCGGCGGCCACCGCGAGGCGCCCGCGCTGTTCAAGCGGGGCAGCACGTACTTCATGCTGACCTCCGGCGCCACGGGCTGGAGCCCGAACCAGCAGAAGTACGCGACCACCAGCAACCTGGCGTCCGGCTGGTCGGCAATGCAGAACGCCGGCGACGCCACTGCGTACGGCTCGCAGACGACGTTCGTGCTGCCCGTGCAGGGCACCTCGGGCACGTCCTACCTGTACCTGGGCGACCGCTGGGGCAACTCCATCGGGACCAACGTGAACGGCTCGAGGTACGTGTGGGCGCCGATCACGTTCCCCACCTCGACGTCGATGTCGTTCAGCTACTACCCGGAGCTCGTGATCGACGCGGCGGCCGGCACGATCACCGGGCAGGGCGGGCCGTTCGAGACCCTCACCGCGCGGCACTCCGGCAAGTGCGCCGACGTGACCAGCCAGTCCTACGCCGCGGGGGCACAGCTCAAGCAGTACGACTGCAACGGCGGCGGGAACCAGCGGTTCTGGTTCCGGAATGCGGGCAGCGGCTACTACAACCTCATGGCCCGGCACAGCTCGCTCTGCGTGCAGGAGAACTCGACGACCGTGACCCAGGAGAGCTGCGGGACGGGCACGAACCAGCAGTGGTCCGTGGTCGTGGCGTCCGGCAGCTATGTGACCATCCGGTCGCGGGCGACCGGCGAGTGCTTGGACGTCAACGGCGGTTCGACGGCGAACGGTGCCGCCCTGATCACCTACGCCTGCAACGGTGGCACCAACCAGCAGTGGACCCGGGGCTGAGCGGCGGCACCCAGCCCTGACCGCATCCGGCATCCACTGGCTCCCGCCGAGGTAGAACTGTGGCTACTTCGCCACAGTTCTACCTCGGCGCAGGCATCGGTAGACGGCGGATGGCAGGCGCCGGCTCGTTGAGCACGCAAGTTGTCGTAACGTATCGTGTGAGCGCTAACATCGCCGTTGACGGCAAGTCGACGGCCGACGGTCGGACGACGGTTACACGAGCTACGCCTCGCGACGGTGCGGGCAGGACGGAGCGGTCCACGATGGTGGAGCGGCAGGACGAAGGAGTGGGGCGGCTCGCCGGTCTCCGGGAGGCGATCGAGCAGGGTCGGACCGCTCTCGGTATCGAGCTCGGCTCCACCCGGATCAAGGCGTGCCTCGTCGGCCCGGACAACGCGCCGCTGGCGAGCGGCAGCCACGACTGGGAGAACCAGCTCGTCGACGGCATCTGGACCTACTCGCTGGACGCCGTCTGGTCCGGCCTGCAGGACTCGGTGGCCGCTCTGCTGGCCGACGTCGAGGCGCAGTACGGCGTGCGGCCCGCCACCGTCGGCGCGATCGGCGTCTCGGCGATGATGCACGGCTACCTGGCGTTCGACGGGGCGGACGAGCTGCTCGTGCCGTTCCGCACCTGGCGCAACACCACCACCGAGCGGGCCTCCGCCGAGCTGACCGGCCTGTTCGGGCACAACATCCCGCTGCGCTGGTCGGTCGCCCACCTCCACCAGGCGATCCTCGACGACGAGCCGCACGTGGCACGGGTGCGGCACTTCACCACGCTGGCCGGGTACGTGCACTGGCGGCTGACCGGGCAGCAGGTGCTCGGCGTCGGCGACGCCTCCGGCATGTTCCCGATCGACGCGGCGACGAAGGACTACGACCGGCGGATGCTGGCCCAGTTCGACGAGCTCGTGGGCGACCGGGGCCCCGGCCAGGGCATCGCGGACCTGCTGCCGCGCGTCCTGCCGGCCGGCGCGGACGCGGGCGCGCTCACCGAGGAGGGCGCCGCCCTGCTGGACCCGACCGGCACGCTCCGGCCCGGCATCCCGCTGTGCCCGCCCGAGGGCGACGCCGGTACCGGCATGGTCGCGACCAACTCCGTCGCGCCGCGCACCGGCAACGTCAGCGCCGGGACCAGCATCTTCGCGATGGTCGTCCTGGAGCAGCCGCTGGAGCGGGTGCACGAGGAGCTGGACCTCGTCACCACCCCGGCCGGTGATCTCGTGGCGATGGTGCACTGCAACAACGGGGCCAGCGAGCTGGGCGCCTGGGCCGAGGTGTTCGGCCAGTTCGCGGCGGCCCTGGGGCAGCCGGCCGAGCCGGGCGCGGTCTTCGAGGCGTTCCTGCGGTCCGCCCTGGACGGCGACGCCGACGGCGGCGGCCTGCTCGCCTACAACTACCTGTCCGGCGAGCCCATCACCGGCCTGGAGGCCGGGCGCCCGCTGTTCACCCGCACCCCGGACAGCCGGCTCACGCTGGCCAACTTCGCGCGCACCCAGGTCTACAGCGCGTTCGGCACCCTGAGCCTCGGCATGCGCGTGCTGGCCGAGGAGCGGGTCGAGCTGGACGCGATGTTCGCGCACGGCGGTCTGTTCAAGACCGAGGGCGTGGCCCAGCGCCTGCTGGCCGCCGCGCTCGGCGCGCCGGTGGCCGTGGGCCGGACGGCGGGCGAGGGCGGTGCCTGGGGCATTGCGGTGCTCGCCGCCTACCGGGCTTCCGCGCACGGCGCGGCCGCCCCCGAGCAGGACCTGGGCGCCTACCTGGGCGCCGAGGTGTTCGCGGACGCCGCGCTCGACGTCGTCGAGCCCGACGCCGACGACGTGGCGGGCTTCTCCGCCTTTCTGGAGCGCTACAGCGCGGGCCTGGCGATCGAGCGCGCCGCCGTCGCCGCGCTCCGGACCAGAAACACGACGCAGGAGGCAGACGGATGACCGCGAAAGCCCTGACCGACTACTCGCGGGCGGTCCAGGACGAGGTGGCGCGCGTGCGCGCCGTCGTCTCGGACCTGCACGCCGAGCTGCCGCGCTGGGACCTGGTGGTCTGGACCGCGGGCAACGTTTCGCAGCGCGTGCCGAACACCGAGGTGCCGGGCGGCAGTGCCGACCTGTTCGTCATCAAGCCGTCGGGCGTCTCCTACGACGACCTCACCCCGGCCGGCATGGTGGTGTGCGACCTGGACGGCAACCTCGTGGACGGGACCCGCTCGCCGTCGTCGGACACCGCCGCGCACGCCTACGTGTACCGGCACATGCCCGAGGTGGGCGGCGTGGTGCACACGCACTCCACCTACGCGACGGCCTGGGCCGCGCGCGGCGAGGAGGTGCCGTGCGTGCTGACGATGATGGCCGACGAGTTCGGCGGCCCTGTCCCCGTGGGACCGTTCGCGATCATCGGCGACGACTCGATCGGCCGGGGCATCGTCGAGACCCTCAGCGGCCACCGCAGCCCCGCCGTGCTGATGCGCAACCACGGCCCGTTCACCATCGGCAAGGACGCGCGCGCCGCCGTGAAGGCGGCCGTGATGGTCGAGGAGGTCGCGCGCACGGTGCACGTCTCCCGCCAGCTCGGCGAGCCCGTGCCGATCGAGCAGCAGCATATCGACTCGCTCTACGACCGCTATCAGAACGTCTACGGCCAGCCCGCGACGACGTCGGGCACCGCCGCAGAGAACACGGAAGGAAAGGCATGAGCACCAAGCCCTACGCGGACCGCGAGGTCTGGTTCTTCACCGGGAGCCAGGACCTCTACGGCGAGGAGACCCTGGCCCAGGTCGCGGAGCAGTCCCAGGAGGTCGCCCGCGCGCTGGACGCGTCGTCGGACGTGCCCGTCAAGGTCGTGTGGAAGCCCGTCCTCAAGGACTCGGTGGCCATCCGCCGCGCCATGCTCGACGCGAACAGCGACGACAAGGTGCTGGGCGTCGTGACCTGGATGCACACGTTCAGCCCCGCGAAGATGTGGATCGCGGGCCTGGACGTGCTGCGCAAGCCGCTGCTGCACCTGCACACGCAGGCGAATGTCGAGCTCCCGTGGGACGACATCGACATGGACTTCATGAACCTCAACCAGGCCGCGCACGGCGACCGCGAGTACGCGTACATCGCCACGCGGCTCGGCGTCGCGCGGACGACGGTGGTGGGGCACGTCTCCAACCCGGCCGTCACCCGCCGGGTGGGGACCTGGGTGCGCGGCGCGGCCGGCTGGGCCGCGACGCACGAGCTCAAGCTGGTCCGGTTCGGTGACAACATGCGCAACGTCGCGGTCACCGAGGGCGACAAGACCGAGGCCGAGCTGCGGTTCGGCGTCTCGGTGAACACGCACGGCGTGAACGACCTGGTCGCGGCTGTGGACGCCGTCGAGGAGACCGCCATCGACAAGGTGGTCGCGGAGTACGAGGAGAAGTACGACGTCGCCCCGGAGCTCCGGGCGGACGGCGAGCGGCACGACTCCCTGCGCTACGCGGCGCGCCAGGAGCTCGCCCTGCTCGGGTTCCTCGAGGCGGCCGGCGCCAAGGCGTTCACCACCAACTTCGAGGACCTGGGCGCCCTGCGCCAGCTCCCCGGCCTGGCGGTACAGCGCCTCATGGAGAAGGGCTACGGCTTCGGCGCCGAGGGCGACTGGAAGACGGCGGTGCTCGTGCGGGCAGCCAAGGTGATGGGCGAGGGGCTGCCCGGTGGCGCCTCCCTGATGGAGGACTACACCTACGACCTCACCCCGGGCTCCGAGCTCATCCTCGGCGCGCACATGCTGGAGGTCTGCCCGTCGCTGACCACCGCCAAGCCGCGCATCGAGATCCACCCGCTCGGCATCGGCGGCAAGGAGGACCCGGTCCGCATGGTGTTCTCCGCGGACGCCGTCGAGGGCGCCGTCGTGGTGTCGCTCGCCGACATGCGGGACCGGTTCCGGCTGACGGCCAACGTGGTCGACGTCGTCACCCCGCCGCGCGACCTGCCCAAGCTGCCGGTCGCCCGCGCGATGTGGGCGCCGCGGCCGTCGTTCGAGGTCTCGGCCGAGTCCTGGCTGACGGCGGGCGGTGCCCACCACACCGTCATGTCGACCGCCGCGGGCATCGAGGCGTTCGAGGTGTTCGCGAACATCGCGCGCACGGAGCTGCTGGTCATCGACGAGGACACGACGCGTCGCGGCTTCGCCGACCAGGTCCGCTGGAACCAGGTCTACTACCGAGTGGCCCAGGGCCTCTGACCGACCCCGTCCGTCGAGTGCGGGCTGTCCGTTGCCTCAGGCCGTCCGAGGCAACAGACAGCCCGCACTACTGACGCCGGGAACATCAGGATCTATTAGATATATTCCTATTCCATAGGAAACGCGGCAGACTCGTTACTGGAATGTGACGCCACCCACTACCTGCCAGTCCGATGTGAGCGCTAACATTCAACTCGGGCAAATACGCCGCTAACCCCCGCACGCAGTCGTGCGGGATCTCAAGGAGGAGACATGGCACGCACTACCCTGACCCGTACCGTTCTGGCCGCAGTGTCGGCAGCCGCACTGTTCGCGCTCGGCGCGTGCAGCTCGGACGCAGGCACTGAGACCGGGGGCGGAGGCGAGACCGGTGGCGCCGACGACGGCGTCATCACCCTCGGTTTCTCGCAGGTGGGCGCCGAGTCCGGGTGGCGCGCCGCGAACACCAAGTCCATCCAGGACACGCTCACCGCGGAGAACGGCTTCGACCTCAAGTTCTCCGACGCGCAGCAGAAGCAGGAGAACCAGATCCAGGCCATCCGCTCCTACATCACGCAGGGTGTGGACGTCATCGCGTTCTCCCCGGTGGTCGAGACCGGCTGGGACGCCGTCCTCCAGGAGGCCAAGGCGGCAGGCATCCCCGTGATCCTCACGGACCGCGCCGTCGACTCGGACGACGAGTCCCTCTACGAGTCGTTCATCGGCTCGGACTTCGTCAAGGAGGGCGTCACGGCCGGCGAGTGGGCCGTGGAGCAGTACGACGGCGAGGGCTACAAGGCCGTCGAGCTGCAGGGCACCACGGGCGCGGCCCCGGCGATCGACCGCAAGGAGGGCTTCGAGTCCGCCATCGAGGGCTCCGACATCGAGATCATCGACAGCCAGACCGGCAACTTCACGCGCGCCGAGGGCAAGACGGTCATGGAGGGCTTCCTCAACAAGCACGACGACATCGACCTCGTCTTCGCGCACAACGACGACATGGGGCTCGGCGCCATCGAGGCCATCGAGGCCGCGGGCATGACGCCGGGCGAGGACATCAAGATCATCACGATCGACGCCGTCAAGGACGGCATGCAGGCCCTCGCCGACGGCAAGATCAACTACATCGTCGAGTGCAACCCGCTGCTCGGGCCGGACCTGGCGGACATCGCCAAGGCGGTCATCGCCGGCGAAGAGGTCGAGAAGCGCATCGTCGTCAAGGACGAGGCGTTCGACCAGGAAGCGGCCAAGGAAGCGCTGCCCACGCGCGAGTACTGATCCCTACCGCCGTGCCTCTCTTGGCCGTGGGCGTGATCGTTGCGACTACGTGCCCGTCATGGGCGCAACGATCACGCCCACGGCCAAGGACCGAGTAAGAAGGTCGAGGATGACCCACCAGACAGCACCACCCGTCGTCGAGATGACCGGGATCAGCGTCGAGTTCCCGCCGGTTAAGGCCCTCGACGGGGTCGACTTCAGCCTGCGCCCCGGCGAGATCCACGCCCTCATGGGCGAGAACGGCGCGGGCAAGTCCACCCTGATCAAGGCCCTCACCGGGATCCACACGCCGACGGCGGGAACGATCCGGGTCGACGGCGTCGAGCGCCGGTTCACCGGTCCCGCCGACGCCCGGGCGCACGGCGTCAGCACCGTGTACCAGGAGGTCAATCTCTGCGAGAACCTCACGGTCGCGGAGAACATCATGCTCGGCGCGGAGCCGCGGCTGCTGGGCGGCCTGAACTGGCGGGCGATGCGCCGGCAGGCGGCGGTCCACCTCGAGCGGATGGGCCTGCGCATCGACCCGGGGTCGTCCCTGGGGTCGCACTCGCTGGCCGTGCAGCAGCTCGTCGCGATCTGCCGCGCCACGGTGGGCGACTGCAAGGTGCTCATCCTCGACGAGCCCACCTCCAGCCTGGACACCGACGAGGTGGCGCACCTGTTCACCGTCATGCGCGCGCTGCGCGACGACGGCGTCGCGATCCTGTTCGTGAGCCACTTCCTGGACCAGGTGTACGAGGTGTCCGACCGCATGACCGTGCTGCGCAACGGCGCTCTCGTGGGTGAGTTCGTCACCGCGGACCTGCCGGCCGCAAAGCTGGTGCAGCACATGATCGGCCGCTCCATGGAGGTGCTGGAGGCCGCCGAGGAGGTGGCCGAGCAGGCCGAGCGGCCCGCGGGCGCCACCCCGTTGCTGCAGGTGGTGGGCCTGGGCCGCAAGGGCTCGGTGCAGCCGTTCGACCTCGACCTCTACGAGGGCGAGGTGGTGGGCCTGGCCGGCCTGCTCGGCTCGGGCCGCACGGAGCTGGCGCGCCTGCTCACCGGCGCCGACCGGGCCGACGTCGGACAGGCCCGCGTGGCCGGGAAGGCGACCCGCCTGCGGACCCCGCGCGCGGCCATGGGCCACGGCATCGCCTACACGTCCGAGGACCGCAAGGGCGAGGGCGTCGTGGACGGCCTCACCGTGCGGGAGAACATCGTGCTCGCGCTTCAGGCGGAGCGCGGCTGGATGCGGCCGCTGCCCCGTAAGCAGGTGGACGAGCTGGTCGCGAAGTACATCGAGCAGCTCGGCATCCGGCCCGCGAACCCGGAGGCGCTGCTGCGCAACCTGTCCGGCGGCAACCAGCAGAAGGTGGTGCTCGCGCGGTGGCTCGCCACCGCCCCGAAGCTCCTCGTGCTGGACGAGCCCACCCGCGGCATCGACGTCGGCGCCAAGGCGGAGATCCAGAAGCTCGTGGCCGAGCTGGCCGCCGACGGCATGTCCGTCGTCTTCATCTCCGCGGAGCTCGAGGAAGTGCTGCGCATATCGCACCGCATCGCCGTGATGCGGGACCGCCGCAAGGTGGCGGAGATCGACGGAGGAGGAGCCACGATGGACCAGGTGGTCGACCTCATCGCCGGGGGTGGGGCAGCGTGAGGGACGTGCTTCGCCACCACCTGTTCTGGCCGGTGGCCGCCCTGGTCGCCCTGCTGGTCGCCAATACCGTCGCCCGGCCCAGCTTCCTCGCGATCACCGTCCGGGACGGCCACCTGTTCGGCGCCCCGATCGACATCCTGCGGATCACCGGGCCCCTGCTGCTGGTCGCCCTCGGCATGACGCTGGTCATCGCGACGCGCGGCATCGACCTGTCGGTCGGCGCGGTGGTAGCGGTCTCGGGGGCAGTGGCGCTGTCGCACATCGCGTCGTCGCCGGATCCCGAGTCGCCCGTCACCGTGCTCACCGCCATCGGCCTGGCCCTGGCGCTGTGCGTGGTGCTGGGGGTGTGGAACGGGTTCCTGGTGTCCGTGCTGGGCATCCAGCCGATCATCGCCACGCTGATCCTCATGACGGCGGGCCGCGGTGTGGCCATGCTCATCACGGGCGGCATGATCACCACCGTCAACAGCGCGCCGTTCAAGGTGCTGGGCTCCGGGTTCTGGCTCGGCCTGCCCGTGGCGGCGGTCATCGCGTTCGGCGTGTTCGCCGTGGTCGCGTTCGTCGTGCGGCGTACCGCGCTCGGCATGCTGCTGGAGGCGACGGGCATCAACCCCGCCGCGAGCCGGCTCTCCGGCGTGCGGTCCAAGACCCTTACCTGGACCGTGTACACGGCGTCGGGCCTGTTCGCCGGGTTGGCCGGCCTGCTGATCAGCGCCGACACCATGGCCGCCGACGCCAACAACGCCGGCCTGTTCATCGAGCTCGACGCGATCCTCGCGGTGGTAATCGGCGGGACGGCGCTCTCGGGCGGCAAGTTCAACTTGTCCGGCACCCTGGTCGGCGCGCTGGTCATCGCCACCCTGGAGCGGACCGTCACCGTGCTCGGCATCTCGCCGCTGGTCACGCCGCTGTTCATGGCCCTCGTCGTCATCGCCGTGACCCTGCTGCAGTCGCCCAGGATGCGGGAGCGGCTCACGGCCGCGCGCCGCCGCCAGATCGCCGTACCGCCCGAGCCGCAGCCCGCTGCGAGCCCTGACTCGACGGAGGTGAAGGCCCGATGACGACGTCGGCCCCCGCCAGCGCGCCGCGCAAGCGCCGCGCGCTGCAGATCCCCACCCGGCTGGACCGGCGCTACCTGCCGGTGCTGGGTACGTTCGTGGTGCTCGCGCTCATGCTGATCGTGGGCGGCACCCGGTACGAGAACTTCCTGACGCCCGCCGTGATCTCCAACCTGTTCATCAACAACGCGCACCTCATCGTGCTCGCGGTGGGCATGACGTTCGTGATCCTCACCGGCGGCATCGACCTGTCGGTCGGGTCGGTCCTGGCGCTGTCCACGGTGGTCACCGCGGCCCTGCTCCAGGCCGGCTGGCCGGTGGCCGTGGTGATCCCGCTCGCCGTGCTCGCCGGGACGGTGATCGGCCTGGCGCACGGCGTGATGATCCACTACTTCCAGGTGCAGCCATTCGTGGCGACGCTGGCCGGCATGTTCTTCGCGCGCGGGCTGTGCTTCCTCATCGCGCCGGAGTCGATAGCCATCGACAACGCGTCGTTCGTCTCGCTCGCGAGCTGGGTGCAGATCTTCGGCGAGTGGCGCATGACCTCCAGCGTGCTCATCGCGCTGATAGTGGTGGGCCTCGGCTTCCTCGTGCTGCACTTCACGCGGTTCGGCCGCACGGTCTACGCGATCGGCGGCGGCGAGCAGTCCGCCCTGCTCATGGGCCTGCCCGTGGCCCGCACCAAGGTGCTCGCCTACGTGGTGAGCGGCACGTGCGCCGGGCTCGGCGGCCTTTTGTTCGCGATGTTCTCCCGGTCCGGCTACTCGCTGACCGGCGTCGCGATGGAGCTCGACGCCATCGCGGCGGTCGTCATCGGTGGCACGCTGCTGACGGGCGGCACCGGTTTTGTGCTCGGCTCCGTGCTGGGCGTGCTGGTGCTCGGCCTGATCCAGACCATCATCACGTTCGAGGGCACTCTCAGCTCGTGGTGGACCAAGATCGTGATCGGCGTGCTGCTGCTGATCTTCGTGGCCCTCCAGCGGATCCTGACCCTCAGGCGTACCTGACCCCAAGGTCCGCTTCGATCAAGCAGTTCGGCATGGTTCTGGCCCCACATCCATGCCGAACTGCTTGATCGAAGCGGACCTCCACCGAACACCTGGCACAACGACGTGACGAAGGGAATTACAACGATGAAGAGATCGATGACGACCTCGACCAGACGCACGACCGCCCTCGTGGCGGCAGCGCTCACGCTCGGCCTGGCGGTACCGGCGGCCGCGACGCCCAGCGCGGCCGACCGTACCCAGCCAGGGCCGCCCCTGGCGTCAGGCGCAGCCTCGGCGCAGCCCGCCTCGCCGTCGGCCACCGCGGACGGCGAGTACGCCGCCTACTTCTTCCCCTACTTCACCGGCGAGTCCACCGCCGACGGCGAGACCATCTCGTTCGCCGTCTCGAACGGGCCCGACCCGCTGGAGTGGACCACGCTGAACGGCGGCGAGCCCGTGCTCACCTCCGACCTCGGGACCAAGGGCCTGCGCGACCCGTTCCTGATCCGCGGCGGCGACGGCACCTACTACCTGCTCGCCACCGACCTGCAGATCTACGGCGGCGGCAACTTCGGCGACGCCCAGGAGACCGGCAGTCGGTCGATCATGGTCTGGGAGTCCACCGACCTGGTGAGCTGGGGCGCGCAGCGCGAGATCGAGCTGGCACCCGAGAACGCCGGCAACCTGTGGGCGCCCGAGGCCTACTGGGACGAGGCGGCGGGGGAGTTCGTCGTCTACTGGGCCTCCGCCCTGTACCCGGCCGACGTCCCGCCCGCCGAGCGTGACATCCGGGACTCCTACCAGCGCATGCTGTACGCGACGACCACCGACTTCGAGACGTTCTCGGAGCCGCAGCCCTGGATCGACGAGCCGCAGGGCGACGGCCTCGGCATGATCGACTCCACGGTCGCGCAGGAGGACGGCGTCTACTACCGCCTCACCAAGGACGAGTCGTACATGGGGATGCGGCAGGAGTCGTCCACCGACCTGCGCCGTACCCAGGGCGTGACCGAGGGCGACGGCTGGGACCTGATCAAGGAGCGCGTCGGGTTCGGGCAGCCCAACCCGTGGGGCGGCACGTTCACCGGCGGCGAGGGGCCCACGCTGTTCCCGTCGCTCACCGACGACCGCTGGTTCCTGCTCCAGGACCAGCCCAGCTACCACGGCGGCCAGGGCTACATGCTCTTCGAGACCGACGACCTGAGCAGCGGCGAGTGGACGGCCAACCTCGACGCGATCCTGCCGGCCAGCCCCCGGCACGGTACCGTGCTGCCGATCACCGCCGAGGAGCGGGACCGCCTGCTCGCCGCGTACCCGCCCGCGCAGACCCCGGTCCAGGAGCACACGCTGGACGTCGACGCCGATGCGGCGGGCACCGAGATGAGCGACGACCTCTACGGCGTCTTCTACGAGGACATCAACTACGCGGCCGACGGCGGCCTGTACGCCGAGCTGGTCCGCAACCGGTCCTTCGAGTTCGCGGCGACCGACAACCGGAACTTCACCGGCATGACGGGGTGGGACGTGGTGCAGCGCCGCGGGTCCACCGGCACCGCCCAGGTCGAGTCCGAACGGGGGGAGTGGCTCAACGACGCGAACCGGGCCTACCTGACCGTCGAGGCCGACGGCCCGGGTGTGGGCGTGCGCAACGCGAGCTACAACGAGGGCTTCGCGATCGAGCAGGGCGAGAAGTACGACTTCTCCGTGTTCGCGCGCGCCGAGCGCAAGCAGCGCCTCACGGTCAGCCTGGAGTCGCCCGACGGCGCGACGACGTACGCGTCCACCACCGTGGACGTCGACGGCACCGACCGGTGGAAGAAGCACACGGCCAGGCTCACCCCGCGCGGCACCGCCAACGACGCCCGGCTCGTGGTGACCGGCGGCGCGGCCGGCACGCTGCGCCTGGACATGGTCTCGCTCTTCCCGCACGACACGTGGGTCGGCCCGGTCAACGGGCGCTCGGTGCTGCGCGCGGACCTCGCGGAGAAGGTCGCCGAGCTGGAGCCGTCGTTCCTGCGCTTCCCCGGGGGCTGCGTCACCAACGTGGGCACCTTCGACACGTACCTGGAGTCGGACGGCGCCGACCGCCGTCGGACGTACCAGTGGAAGGAGACCATCGGGCCGGTCGAGAAGCGGCCCACGAACTGGAACTTCTGGGGCTACAACCAGACCTACGGCCTGGGCTACCTGGAGTACTTCGAGTTCGCCGAGGACCTCGGGGCCACGCCGCTGCCCGTGCTGTCGGTGGGCGCCAACGGCTGCGGCAGCAACATCCCCGAGATGACTGACGACGTCCGCATCGACCGCTGGGTGCAGGACACCGTTGACCTCATCGAGTTCGCCAACGGGTCCGTGCGCAGCAAGTGGGGCAAGGTGCGCGCCGCGCTGGGGCACCCGAAGCCGTTCAACCTGAAGTACATCGGGCTGGGCAACGAGGAGAACACCGACACCTTCCAGGCCAACTTCCCCCGGTTCCGCGACGCCGTCGAGGCGGCCCACCCGGAGGTCACGGTGATCTCCAACTCCGGCCCGGACGACACCGGCGCCCGGTTCGACGAGCTCTGGGACTTCAACCGCGAGCAGGGCGTCGCGATGGTCGACGAGCACTACTACAACGACCCGTCGTGGTTCCTGTCGAACACCGAGCGGTACGACTCCTACGACCGCGAGGGGCCGCACGTCTTTCTCGGTGAGTACGCCTCGCGGGGCAACGCGTGGTCGAACGCGCTGTCCGAGGCCGCGTACATGACCGGGATCGAGCGCAACTCCGACCTGGTGGAGCTCGCCTCCTACGCACCGATGTTCGCCAACGAGGACTACGTCCAGTGGTCCCCGGACATGATGTGGTTCGACAACGACGAGTCGTGGGGCTCGACGTCGTACTACACGCAGCAGATGTTCATGACGAACACGGGCGACCAGGTAGTCCCGTCCACGCACGACGGCCCCGAGGAGACGCCCGCGGACATCTCGGGCGGCGTCTTCCTGTCGACCTGGAACACGCAGGCCGCGTACGACGACGTGGTGGTCACCGACAACGAGTCCGGCGAGGTGCTCTTCTCCGACTCGTTCGGCGACGGGTCGCAGTGGGACCCCCAGTCCGGTTCGTGGGCCGTGGCCGACGGCGAGTACGTGCAGTCGGCCGGGAACGTCACCGATGCCCGCTCGATCATCACCGACGCCTACAGCAAGGACTGGGACAACTACACCCTGGAGCTCGACGCCCGGAAGCTGGGCGGCAGCGAGGCGTTCCTCGTCGGGTTCGCGGCCGGCGGCCGGGACGACTTCTACTGGTGGAACCTCGGCGGGTGGAACAACACCCGGCAGGCCCTGCAGCGGGCCGACGGCGGTTCGGCGGGCGAGGTCGCGGCGGTGGAGGGCCACTCCATGGAGACCGGCCGGGACTACCACGTGAAGGTGGTGGTCTCCGGGCGGAGCATCAAGCTGTACCTCGACGGCGAGCTGCAGATGACCTACACCGAGCCGACCACCGAGTCGCTGTACCAGGTGGTCACGCGGGACGAGCGGACGGGTGACCTGATGCTCAAGGTCGTCAACCCGTACGAGGCCGTGGCGCGCACGGCGGTCTCGGTCGACGGCTACTCGGTCGCTCGGTATGCCGACGTCATCGAGATGAGCGGGGCGCCGTCGGCCAGGAACACCAAGACCCAGCCCGAACGGGTAGTGCCAGTGGAGGGGGCGACGACGCTCGACGTGTCGTCCTCGGGTGATGGCTCTCAGTTCACGTACGACTTCCCGGCCCACTCGATCACGTTCCTCCGCCTCGAGGAGCGTTAGCCGATTCATGCCCACGGGACCACCGTCAACCCGTACGGTGGTCCCGTGAGCAAGTTGCCCGAGGACGTCCGGGAACACCCCGTACCTGACCCTGCTGAGCTCCGCAAGCTGGTGGTCGAGCTGCGCCGGCTCGTGCTGACCTACAAGTTCGGGATCGACGAGGTCATGACCAAGGTCTCGATCCTGCGGGACGAGTTCCGGCACATGCAGAACTACAACCCCGTGGAGCACGTGGGGTCGCGGCTCAAGTCGTTCGAGTCGATAGTCGCCAAGTGCCGGCGCAAGGGCATCCCACTGACGCCGGAGGGCGTCAGGGGGCAGATGTTCGACATCGCCGGGGTGCGGATCACCTGCAGCTTCGTCAACGACATCTACCTGGTGCGCGACATGATCCTGAAGCAGTCGGACATGACGCTGCTGGAGGAGCGGGACTACATCAAGCACCCGAAGGCGACCGGGTACAAGTCGCTGCACCTCATCGTGCAGATCCCGGTGTTCCTGTCCGACCGGGTCGAGCAGGTGATCGTCGAGATCCAGCTGCGCACCATCGCCATGGACTTCTGGGCGAGCCTCGAGCACAAGATCTACTACAAGTACGACGGCGACGTGCCCCGGCACCTCACCGACTCGCTGAAGCTCGCCTCGGACGTCGCCTGGTCCCTCGACACCTCGATGGAACGCATCCACGACGAGGTCAAGGCGATCTCGGGCGACGAGGAGCCCGTGGCGAGCCGACACAACCTGCACACGCCGGAGGAGATGCTGCGCGACTTCTGGCGCTCGGCGGAGGCGGACGGCGGCTTCGGCTTCGACACGGACAACTGACTGCGCCGAGACAGAACTGCAGCGAGATAGAACGCTGGCGAGATAGAACCCCAGCAAGGCTGGCGTTCTACTTCGCCAGCGTTCTACTGAACCCGCCCTACTTCGGCTGCGTGAGCGTCCCCGATAGCGCTGTCCACGACTCCGGGGCGAGGGTCACCCTCGTCGTCGTGCCGTCGCCTGCAGCAGCGACCCGGCCGGCGACGTCGAACGCGCCCCAGTGCTCCTGCGCCACCTTCTCGGCATGCTCGGGGCCGGCGACGGCGGGCTCGTGGTCGGCGCTCATGGACCAGCCCTCGGTGACGTCGAGCGCCGCGCCCAGGTGCGCCAGCTCGACCTCGACCGGCTCGGCGGAGCGGTTGGTCAGGAACAGTGCGACGGCGTCGTGCGAGAGGGTGGCCGCCGCCGTCACCGACGGCACCTCGCCGTGGGCCTTGGTCGTGATGGTCGGCGTGGACACGCGCAGGTCGAGCGCGTCGCCCTGGGCGAGTCGCGCCGTCGTCGCGAAGGGGTGGAACGTGGGCTGCCGCCACGCCTCGCCGCCCGGCTCGGTCATGATCGGGGCGATCACGTTGACGAGCTGGGCGAGGCACGCGACCGGCACCCGGTCGGCGTGGTTCAGCAGCGTGACCAGGAGGTCGCCCACCACGACGGCGTCGAGCCCGGAGTAGACGTCCTCGATGATGCGCGGCGCGTCCTTCTGGATCGGCAGGTTCTGCTCGCCGTGGAAGCGGGTCGTCAGGTACCAGACGTTCCACTCGTCGAACGAGATGGTGATGCGCTTGTCCGAGCGGCGCTGCGCGCCCACGGCGTCGGCCGATGCCACTACCCGCTCGATGAACCGGTCCATCGCGGTGCCGGACCCGAGGAACGACGCGCGGTCGCCGTCGATCTCCTCGTAGTAGGCGTGCATCGAGATGTGGTCCACGAGGTCGTACGTGTACTCCAGGACCGTGCGCTCCCACTCGCCGAACGTCGCCATCCCCATGCCTGACGAGCCGCACACCACCAGCTCGATCGACGGGTCCACGAGCTTCATGGCGGCGCCGGCGTTGCGCGCCAGCTTGCCGTACTCGTGCGCGTCCTTGTGCCCGATCTGCCACGGGCCGTCCATCTCGTTGCCCAGGCACCAGAGCTTGACCCCGTAGGGCTTCTCGCGGCCGTTGGCGATGCGCAGGTCGGCCCAGCGGGTGCCGGCCTCACCATTGCAGTACTCGAGCAGGGCCACTGCCTCCTCGACTCCGCGGGTGCCGAGGTTGACGGCCATCATCGGCTGGATGCCCTCGCGCTCGGCCCACTGGAGGAACTCGTCGGTCCCCACGAGGTTGGGCTCCACGGTGCGCCACGCCAGGTCGAGGAACGGCTTGCGCTGCTCCACGGGCCCGACGGCGTCCTCCCACCGGTAGTTCGACACGAAGTTGCCGCCCGGGTAGCGGACGGTCGTCACGCCGAGCTCGCGGGTCAGGTCGGCGACGTCGCGGCGGAAGCCGTGGCTGTCCGAGGCCGGGTGGCCGGGTTCGTGGATGCCCGTGTAGACCGCGCGGCCCAGGTGCTCCACGAAGGAGCCGAACAGGCGGCGGTCGACGGTGCCGACGGTGAAGTCTGGGTGCAGCAGCACGCGCGTGCGGGAGGTCGTCATTGTTCCTCGCTGGATCGATCGACGGTTCTACAACGTTGAACAGTAGCGGATCGGCGACGCGAGAGCGACGTCGGTCCTCTACCCTGTGGGAAAACTCGGCGGGGAAAGGCTGGCAGCGTGGCCGTGACCATGCACGACGTGGCGCAGCGCGCCGGCGTGTCCATCAAGACCGTGTCGAACGTGGTGAACGGCTACCCGTACATCCGCGCCGCCACCAAGGAACGCGTCGAGGCCGCGATCGAGGAGCTGGGCTACCGCGTCAACATGTCCGCGCGGAACCTGCGCACGCGGCGCACCGGGCTGATCACGCTCGCGGTCCCGGAGCTGTCGCTCCCGTACTTCGCGGAGCTGGCCGACGCCGTCATCTCGGCCGCCGACGCCGCCGGCTGGACCGTGCTCATCGAGCAGACCAGCGCCAGCCGCGAGCGGGAGACCGAGGTGCTCTCGGGCCGGCGCCGGCACCTTACGGACGGGCTGATCTTCTCCCCGCTGGCGCTCGGGCCGGACGACATCGACCTGTTCACGGTGGACTTCCCGATAGTGATCCTCGGCGAGCGCGTCTTCGACGCCCCGGCCGACCACGTGACGATGAACAACGTAGCGGCGGCCAAGGCGGCGACCCTCCACCTGGCGTCGCTCGGCCGCCGTCGGATCGCGCTGATCGGGGCGCACGAGGGGGAGCGGGTCGGGTCAGCGGCGCTACGGACCGAGGGCTACCGCGCGGGGCTCGCCGAGGCCGGGCTGCCGTTCGACCCGGAGCTGGTCGGCGAGGCGGGCCTGTGGCACCGCTCCACCGGCGCCGAGACGATGAGCCGCATGCTCGACGACGGGGTCGAGCTCGACGCGGTCTTCGCGCTCAACGACGCGCTGGCGCTCGGTGCGCTGCACGCCCTGCACGCGCACCAGATCGACGTCCCGGGGAAGGTGGCCCTCATCGGGTTCGACGACGTCGACGACGCGAAGTACTCCGTTCCCACGCTGTCGTCCGTCGACCCGGGCCGGGACCAGATCGCGCACACCGCGGTGGAGCTGCTGCTGGCGCGCATCGGCGCGACCGGCGACCCGGCGCCGTTCCGCAAGGTGGTGCCGGACTCGCGGATCGTGGGCCGGGAGTCGACGGGCGACGTCGCGCCGGGCGAGCAGGGCCGGGTGGTGGACGTCCAGCAGGGCGGGACGGAAGAGGTCGCGCCGATCATCGTCGGCTGAGCCTCTTGCCATGAAGGCGGGTAGCCGGTAGAACGGTGCCCGGCATTCCTACAACGTTGAAAAGAAACCCGGTGACGATGCCGGGCGCACCTCGGCCCTCCGGCCGTGGGCACCGAATCAAGGAGGACTCGGATGCGTACTTCAGCCCGACGCCGAGGCGTGGCTGCCGCGGCCGCAATGGCCGTATCCGCCGTCGGCCTCGCGGCCTGCTCCGGTGGTGGCGGTGGCGCCGCGGAGGCGACCTGCACCAACGAGATCAAGCAGCCCGACGCAGCCCAGGTGACCGTGTGGGCGTGGTACCCGGCGTTCGACAAGATCGTGGACAACTTCAACGAGACCCACACCGACCTGCAGGTCTGCTGGACCAACGCGGGTCAGGGCGCGGACGAGTACAACAAGTTCCAGACCGCCATCGAGGCGGGCACCGGCGCGCCCGACGTGATCATGCTCGAGGCCGAGGTGCTCCCCACCTTCACGATCCTCGAGTCGCTCGTGGACCTCTCCGAGTACGGCGCCGCCGAGCTGGAGGGCGACTACACCGCGGGCTCCTGGTCCGACGTCTCCAACGGTGACGCGGTCTACGCGATCCCGGTCGACGGCGGCCCCATGGGCCTGCTCTACCGCGCCGACATCTTCGAGGAGTACGGCGTCGACGTGCCGACCACCTGGGACGAGTTCGCGACGGCCGCCCAGGACCTGCGCGACGCCGGCTTCGAGGGGAGCATCACCGACTTCCCGACCAACGGCGCCGCCCTCAACTACGCGCTGTTCGCGCAGAACGGCTGGGAGCCGTTCCAGTACGACGCCGCGAAGCCGACCGAGGTGGGCATCAACGTCGACAGCCCGGAGGCCGAGGAGGTCCTCACCTACTGGAAGGGCCTGATCGACGACGACCTGGTGGCCACCGAGGACGCGTTCACCACCGACTACAACGCGGCGCTCGTGGACGGCACCTACGCCGTCTACCTCGCAGCCGCATGGGGCCCCGGCTACCTGCAGGGCCTCTCGGAGGCGGACGCCGACGCCGAGTGGCGCGCCGCTCCGCTGCCGCAGTGGGACCCGGAGAACCCGGTCCAGGTGAACTGGGGCGGCTCCACCTTCGCCGTGACCACGCAGTCCGAGCAGCCGGAGGCCGCCGCGACCGTCGCCAAGGAGCTGTTCAACACCGACGAGGCGTGGAAGCTCGGCGTCGAGGACGCGGCGCTGTGGCCGCAGTGGAAGCCGATGCTCGAGTCGGACTGGTTCACGGGCCTCGAGGCGCCGTTCTTCGGCGGGCAGAAGATCAACGAGGACGTGTTCCTCGACGCTGCGAAGGGGTACGAGGGCTTCTCGTTCAGCCCGTTCCAGGTCTACGCGTACGACCAGCAGACGCAGGCGCTGTTCGACATGGTCGAGAACGACACCGACGCAGGCACCGCGCTGAGCACCGTCCAGGACGGCCTGGTGCAGTACGCCACCGAGCAGGGCTTCACGGTCACGGAATGAGCGAGAGCAAGAGCGTCGTCGCGCCGAGCAAGAGCCGGCCCACCAGCAAGATCGCCAGCCGGCGGCAGCGCTGGGGATACGTGTACGTGGCGCCGTTCGCCGCGGTGTTCGCCGTGTTCCTGGTGCTTCCGCTCGGCTACGCGCTGTGGATGAGCCTGCACAACAAGGGCATCGCCACGGCCGGGCGCAGCGTGTTCGTGGGCGCCGACAACTACGTCAAGGCGTTCACGGACCCGGTGTTCCTGGAGGGGCTGTGGCGGGTGCTCCGGTTCGTGCTGGTCATGGTGCCGGTGCAGATCGTGGTCGCGCTCGTGGCGGCGCTCCTGCTCGACACGCTCGCGACGCGGCTCAGCAAGGCCACGCGCCTGCTGATCTTCGTGCCGTACGCGATCCCGGCCGTGATCGGCGCCCTGATGTGGGGCTTCCTGTACAGCCCCCGGTTCGGTCCGGCCGGGGACCTGTTCGGCTTGGTGGGCCTGACGGCGCCGAACTTCCTCAGCTCCGCCAACGTCTTCGGGTCGCTGGTCAACATCGTGACCTGGCAGTGGGTGGGCTACTACATGATCATCATCTACGCCGCGCTCCGCTCGATCGACCCCTCGATCTACGAGGCCGCCGTGCTCGACGGCGCCGACGGCCGGCAGATCGCGCTGCGGATCAAGGTGCCGATGATCTCGTCGTCGATGGTGATGATCGTGGTCTTCGCGCTCATCGGCACCCTGCAGTTCTTCACGGAGCCGCAGGTGCTGCGGTCCTCCGCGATGGGCGCCATCCCGACCGACTACACCCCGAACATGTACGCGTTCGCGACGGCGTTCAACTACAGCCAGTTCAACTACGCCTCGACGCTGGCGTTCGCGCTCGGCTTCCTCGTGTTCGTGGGCTCGTACGTGTTCCTGTTCCTGACGCGCAAGCAGAGCGGGCTGAAGTGATGGCGACCTCGACCCTTCTTTCCGGAACCCGCGCGGACCGGGACACCAGTGCCCCGGTGGGCCAGGGCCGCCGCATCGGTTCGCACGTGGTGCTCGTGCTCCTCGCGCTCTACTTCGTCGTGCCGCTGTGGTGGCTCGTGGTGGCGTCCACCAAGACGAACGCGGGCCTGTTCGCCGGGGCAGCGCTCTGGTTCGGCTCCGACTTCTCCCTGTTCGACAACATCGCGGGGCTGTTCAGCCACCAGGGCGGCATCTACTGGGTCTGGTTCCGCAACTCGTTCGTGTACGCGATAGCGGGCGGCGTGGGCGCGACGGTGCTGTCGGTGCTGGCCGGCTACGGCCTTGCCAAGTACCGGTTCCGGGGCCGGAGCGCGTTCTTCGCGCTCCTCCTCGGCTCGGTGATGGTGCCGATGACGGCGCTCGTGATCCCCACCTTCGTGCTGCTGAGCGGGATGGGTCTGCTCAACACGATGTGGGCGGTGATCCTGCCGTCGCTGCTCAGCCCGGTCGGCGTCTACCTGGTGCGGGTCTACGCGCAGGACGCCGTGCCGGAGGAGATCCTCGACGCCGGGCGGGTCGACGGCGCGGGTGAGATCCGGCTCTTCGTCCAGGTGGTGCTGCCGCTCCTGCGCCCGGCCATCGTCACTGTGCTGCTGCTCACAACGGTCGCCACCTGGAACAACTTCTTCCTGCCTCTTGCGGTCCTCCGGGACTCGGACCTGCTGCCGGTGACGGTCGGGCTCTCCAACTGGGAGGCCCTCTCGAACGCCGGCGCAGGGGGTGAGCAGGTCTGGAACCTCATCGTCACCGGGTCGTTCATCTCGGTGGTTCCGCTGGTCGCAGCATTCCTCTCCCTGCAGAAGTACTGGCAGGGCGGGCTGTCGCTCGGGAGCGTCCGGTGAGGCGAGCTCCCCGGACCACGTTCGCTGGATTCAAGAGTTGACTGTATCGATGCCGTAACCATCCAGGAAGATCTCCTTACTACCCCTCGACCACCGCTACGGTGTCTCCGTCACCGATCGGCTGTGGCGAAGTTCAGCCGACCCGGTTTTGACCAACAGACGTGTGAGCGTTCACAATCTGTTGCGTTCACATTTTGAAGTCGGCCGGGTTGCAGAGACGTTGCCCGGGCAAACTCGAAGAGGAGAAGTCATGGCAAGGATGCTGTGGGCCAAGCGCGGTCTGGCTGCGCTGGCGACGGGTGCGATGGCCGTTTCGCTCGCCGCGTGCGGCGGAAGCGGTGCCGGCGGTGGCGGGGGCGACGAGGAGGGCGAGACCCCGATGGTGGGCGTCGCGATGCCCACGCAGACCTCGGAGCGATGGATCGCCGACGGCGACGCCGTCGAGAAGGGTCTCCAGGAGGCCGGGTACGACGTCGACCTGCAGTTCGCGGGCGACGACATCCCGACCCAGCAGCAGCAGATCGACAACATGATCACCGGCGGCGCGGACGCCCTGATCATCGCGGCCATCGACGGCACGGCGCTGGGCACCCAGCTCGACGCCGCCCAGGCGGCCGACATCCCGGTGATCTCGTACGACCGCCTGATCCGGGACTCGGACACGATCGACTTCTACGTGTCGTTCGACAACTTCAAGGTCGGGCAGCAGCAGGCCACCTCGGTCCTCTCGGGCCTTGGGCTGGTCGACGAGGCCGGCGAGGCCGTCGCGGACGCGCCGGAGGGCCCGTTCAACGTCGAGCTGTTCGCCGGCTCGCTGGACGACAACAACGCGCACTTCTTCTGGGACGGCGCGATGGAGGTGCTCCAGCCGTACATCGACGACAAGACGATCGTGGTCCCGTCCGGACAGACGGACATCGAGCAGGCCGCGACACTGCGCTGGCAGCAGGAGACGGCTCAGAAGCGCATGGAGGACCTGCTCACCGAGACGTACAACGAGGGTGAGGTCCTGGACGGCGTGCTGTCCCCGTACGACGGCCTGTCGCGCGGCATCATCACCGCGCTCCAGAACGCCGGCTACGGCGAGGGCGACAAGCCGCTGCCGGTCGTCAGCGGCCAGGACGCCGAGATCGCGTCGGTCAAGATGATCGCCGATGGCGTGCAGTACGCCACGATCTTCAAGGACACGCGCCTGCTGGCCGACCAGGCCGTCATCGCCACCCAGGCGTACCTGGACGGCGAGGAGCCTGAGGCGAACGACACCAAGTCGTACGACAACGGCGAGATCGTCGTCCCGTCGTACCTCCTCGACTCCGTGATCGTCTACAAGGACAACATCAACGCGGAGCTCGTGGAGAGCGGCTACTGGACCGAGGAAGAGGTCGCTTCCGGCCAGGACGAGGGCTGATCCTCCCCGGAACGTCCGGTCCGACGCCAAGCCCGTTCGGGCGCCTCACCAGGCCGCTGGCCGCGGTGGGGCGCCCGCCCGGGACCTACGTTCAGGCGTCGGGCATCATTCAAGCAAGCGCGAACCTCCGTCCGCGACCGATACGCGACAAGGACTGGCATGGCCGAAACGGCGCCGACGAACATCCTCGAGATGCGCGGCATCACCAAGACCTTCCCTGGGGTCAAGGCGCTCCAGGACGTCAACCTCTCCGTCACCCGCGGCGAGATCCATGCGATCTGCGGCGAGAACGGGGCAGGTAAGTCAACTCTCATGAAGGTGCTCTCGGGTGTGTACCCGCACGGCACCTACGAGGGCGACATCGTGCTCGACGGCGAGAACGCCGAGTTCGGTTCCATCAACGACTCCGAAGCGCGGGGCGTGGTGATCATCCACCAGGAGCTCGCTCTGGTCCCGTACCTGTCGATCGCCGAGAACATCTTTCTCGGCAACGAGCGTCGCCGCGCCGGCGGGGCGATCGACTGGAACCGCACCAACCAGGAGGCGGCTCAGCTTCTGGAGCGGGTCGGCCTGAAGGAAGACCCGACCGTACCGGTCTCCGTGCTCGGCGTCGGCAAGCAGCAGCTCATCGAGATCGCCAAGGCGATCTCGAAGGACGTGCGCCTGCTCATCCTCGACGAGCCGACCGCGGCCCTCAACGACAACGACTCCGAGCACCTGCTCGACCTGCTCCGGCAGTTCCAGGGGCAGGGGATCACCTCGATCATGATCTCCCACAAGCTGGCCGAGATCGCCGAGATCGCCGACCGCACCACGATCATCCGTGACGGCCGGTCCATCGAGACGATCGAGATGAACGGACCCGGGGCCCCGGAAGGGAACCTGCAGGACCGGATCATCCGCGGCATGGTCGGCCGCGACCTGGAGCACCGTTACCCCGAGCGGGAGTCGCACCCGGGCGAAGAGGTGCTCCGCGTCGAGGACTGGACGGTGTACCACCCGACCCAACAGGGGCGGGTCATCGTCGACAGGGCGAACCTGAACGTGCGCGCGGGCGAGGTGGTCGGCATCGCCGGCCTCATGGGCGCCGGGCGCACTGAGCTCGCGATGTCCCTGTTCGGGCGCTCCTACGGCCGCGACATCTCCGGCAAGGCGTACGTGCACGGCAAGGAGATCGACCCGAAGACGGTGCCGGACGCGATCCGGTCCGGCATCGCGTACGTCTCCGAGGACCGCAAGCAGTACGGCCTCAACCTCATCGAGGACATCCGCCGCAACATCTCCGCGGCCAGCCTCGACCGGCTGGCCAAGAACGGCTGGGTCAACGAGCACGAGGAGCTCAAGGTCGCGGGCGAGTACCGCGAGTCGATGAACATCCGCACTCCCAGCGTGCTGGTGGAGGTCAACAAGCTGTCCGGCGGCAACCAGCAGAAGGTCGTGCTGTCGAAGTGGCTGAACACCAAGCCCGAGGTGCTCATCCTCGACGAGCCGACCCGCGGCATCGACGTCGGAGCGAAGTACGAGATCTACACCATCATCAACAAGCTAGTGGCCGACGGGAAGGCCGTGCTGGTCATCTCCTCGGAGCTCCCCGAGCTCCTCGGCATCTGTGACCGCATCTACACGCTGGCCTTCGGCCGCATCACTGGCGAGGTCGACGTAGCCTCCGCCACCCAGGAAGGACTCATGGCACTCATGACGCAGGAGAACCAGTCGTGACCGGTATCGCTAACCTCAAGGAACTCCTCACGAGGAACTTGCGCCAGAGCGGCATCTACATTGCCTTCGTCGCAATCGTCGTGCTGTTCACCGCGCTGACAGGCGGGACCCTGCTCGGCCCCACCAACGTCACCAACCTGGTGCTGCAGTACTCGTACATCCTGATCCTCGCCATCGGCATGGTGATCATCATCATCGGCGGGCACATCGACTTGTCGGTGGGGTCAGTGGTCGCCCTGACGGGCGCGGTCGCGGCGGTAGTCGTCATCAGAGAAGGCCTGCCCTGGTGGGTGGGTGTGCTCGCCGCCGTCGGCACGGGCCTGCTGGTCGGCGCCTGGCAGGGCTTCTGGGTGGCCTACGTCGGCATCCCGGCGTTCATCGTGACGCTGGCCGGCATGCTCCTGTTCCGCGGCCTGACGTTGCAGGTGCTGAACAACATCTCGCTGTCACCGTTCCCGTCGGAGTACTCGCAGATCGCGTCGGGCTTCCTCAACGGCCTGCTCGGCGGGTACGGCTATGACACGTTCACGCTGGTCATCTTCGCGATCGGCATCCTCGGCTTCGCCTACAACTCTTGGCGGAACCGTCGCGCGCGCATCGCGTACAACCAGCCTGTCGAGGCCGGTCCGCTGTTCGTGCTCAAGCTCGTGGTGATCGCCGCGGTCGTGATGTGGTTCGCGTGGCAGCTTGCCACCTCGCGCGGCCTGCCGCTGGTGCTCATCATCCTCGGCGTGCTCGTGATGGCGTACACCCTGGTCACCAAGCACAGCGTGTTCGGCAGGCATGTCTACGCCATCGGCGGCAACCTTGCCGCGGCGCAGCTCTCCGGTGTCCGCGTGAAGCGCGTGAACTTCTGGATGTTCGTGAACATGGGCTTCCTCTCCGCGATCGCGGGCATCGTGTTCTCGGCCCGGTCCAGTGCTGCCCAGCCGGCCGCTGGCAACGCTCTCGAGCTCGACGCCATCGCGGCCTGCTTCATCGGCGGCGCGGCAGTGACGGGCGGTATCGGCACCGTGACCGGTGCGATGGTCGGTGGCCTGATCATGGCCGTCATGTCGAACGGCATGTCGCTCATGGGCATCGACCAGTCGGTGCAGCAGATCGTCAAGGGCATCGTGCTGCTGCTGGCCGTCGCGTTCGACGTCTGGAACAAGAAGCGCGCGGCTGCCGCGCGCTGATCCTGGCAGCGTGAACTTGGCTCGTATGGCGGCCGACCCGACCAGGGTCGGCCGCCATCTTGCTGCGGGAGCCGATCCGCTCCTGCGAACTTTCGTTGACGTGACCCGAGTGCGATGGAACAGTTTTGCTATTCGCCGCATCGTGGACGAAAGGCTGCAGATGGTCCAAGCAAATGCAAACCTCGCAGATCGATGGCTCCGAACGACAACTCTGATGGTCGCGCTGGCTCTGATTTTCTCAGGTTTCGGGATCACGGCCGCTTCGGCGGCCTCGCGAATGAATGGCGCCAATATCTACATCCAGGAACATTCGAACTGGTGCTGGGCGGCGGCTTCTAGGACTATTGTTCGGGCCGAGACCGGCGATACATCCCCGCCTTCACAATGCCAGTTGGTGAGGTGGGGAAAGAATAGTTCCACGTGTTCGAACGTCACGGGCACCTTCGGGGCGAACGTCTCACGTGCACTTCTTGAGGCAGACGTTCTGAGCGTTGGGACGGTTACTTCTGGCCCGAGAACCTTCAATGCTGTCCGAAGCGAGATCGACGCCGGACGCCTCGTGATGATCCGATGGGGCTGGACGAGCGGCGGCGGGCACATGCTGGTTCTCCGTGGCTACAACACGAGCGGGAATTTGATCAACTACGTCAACCCGCTCGAGAGTACTTACCAGGTCAAGAGTATTGCGTCGCTGCAGTCAGGGTCTAACTACACTTGGACCCATTCACGGACGGGGATTCACGGATGACGAGAGTCTTGTCAGGCTGGTCGACCCGGTTGGTGGCGTCAGTCGTAGCTGCTGGCACTCTCGCGCTCGCCTGTGCGAATGTGGCATCCGCGGCCTCTGAAGACGGGGTGATTTCCGAGAAGGTTCCGGACGACGTTCTTCAAGCCTTCAGCGAAGAGATTCCTGCTCAGGTTCAAGACAGTGCTTCCGGATTCGCGGAGGGTGACTCAAGTGCCCCGGACTTTACCGGACGGCTCGAAGCCATCATGCCGCGAGCGGTGGATGTCTTCGACCCTACGGCTGAGGATGCCGAACTGGTTGCGAGCGGCGAATGGATCGCTGCGCTCGTGCGTGACGGCGACGTTGTGGGCACGGTCACCGTTTGGCGCCAAAACAGCCAGGTTGTACTGAACGGATACAACGACGATGCCGTGCTCGGGGAGGCATTGGTCAAAAACTCTGCCGCCGCGGTGATCAACGATGCTCCAATCGCCGCTTACTACCTCTATGACGGCGCGGCCGTCACGCCCGCGAATGAGCCGGCTCTGGCGCAGGTGGCAGGTCCGGCTCCGCTCAGCGATGTGCAGCATGTCGTGGCCGAACGAAATGAAGCTGCGGGCGCGGCAAGCGGCGCGGACAGTGTTGGCGGAATGGCGCCGAACCGGGTTATCGGTGAATCGCGTTCGGGGCTAGTCCCCGGTATCCTGGGTGGCATTGCCTGCTCGATCGCCGGATTGGGACTGCTTACTTTCTGGTCCTTGAGGTGGCGTCGTCGTATTCTGTAGGACGTTCTCCTATAACGATCAGAAGCTCCTGAGCATCTATGCTCGGGAGCTTCTGTCGTGAAGGTGGGCGAGAATGGCGGGATGGCTCAACCCGCTCCCACGCCGCGCCGCGGCCGGCGTCCCGCCGGGCAGGACACCCGCGCCGACATCCTTGCCGCAGCTCGCGAGGAGTTCGTCGACCGCGGGTACGAGGCGTCGTCGCTGCGGTCGGTCGCCCGCCGCGCCGGAGTGGACCCCGGCACCGTGCGGCACTGGTTCCCGGACAAGGCGCGGCTGCTGACGGCAACGCTCGGAGTCGCGGGGGTGGAGCCGGACAAGGTGGTGGAGCAGGTGGCCGGTGGTCCGATCGAGACGCTGGGGGAACGCCTCATCGAGGCGGTGATCGGCGTCTGGGACTTCGACGGCGGCGAGACCGTCCGGGTGGTCATACCGGCCGTCATGTCCGACGCCGAGCTGCGCGGCCTGCTCCCGCAGTTCATCGGAGCGGCGATCCTGAACCCGGTGATGCGGGCCCTCGACGTGCCCGACGCCCCGCTCCGCACCGCGCTCGTCGCCTCGCAGATGGCGGGCGTGCTGCTGACCCGGTACCTGATCCCGGTCGAACCGCTGGCCTCGCTGGCCCCGGCCCAAGTGGCTCGGCTGGTGGGCCCCACCCTGCAGCGTTATCTCACCGGCACCCTCCTGGACGCGGAAACTCTTGCGCCGGGCCCCGGCACGAGCGCATAATTCCTCACATGAGGAAAAGCGCGGTCGTCATCCGAGACCTGCGCGTCGTGCGCGGCGGCAGGCCGATCATCGACGGGCTCGATCTCGACGTGCCCGCCGGCTCGGTCGTGGGCCTGCTGGGGCCGTCCGGCTCCGGCAAGACGACGCTCATGCGCGCGATCGTGGGCGTGCAGGACAGGGTGACCGGTTCCGTGGAGGTGCTCGACGGCGCGGCCGGCAGCCCCGAATTGCGCCGCAGGGTCGGCTACATGACGCAGGACGCCAGCGTCTACACGGACCTCACGGTGGTGCAGAACCTCAGGTACTTCGCGGCCCTCGCCGGGGTCCCGTCGCCCGCCAAGGCGGTGGCGACGGCCGTGACCACCGTCGACCTCGGCGGTCACGAGAAGCAGCGCGTCGGCACGCTCTCGGGCGGCGAGCGGTCCCGCGTCTCCCTCGCTGCGGCCCTGGTCGGCGGCCCCGAGCTGCTCGTCCTGGACGAGCCGACCGTCGGCCTCGACCCCGTGCTGCGCCGCGACCTGTGGGCGATGTTCCGGAGGCTGGCGGCCGACGGGCGCACGCTCCTGGTCTCCAGCCACGTCATGGACGAGGCCACGCAGTGCGACCGGCTGCTCCTCATGCGGGCCGGCGGGCTCGTCGCGGACACCACGCCCGACGAGCTGATGGCCACCACGGGGGCGCCCGACGCCGAGCGCGCGTTCCTCGCCCTGATCGACGCCGCCGAGGCCGACGCCGCGCGGGCCGACGTCGCGCAGGCCGATGCGGCTCGGGCGGGTGCCGCTGACGCGGGAGCCGCCGCCGGAACCCAGCCCACCGAGGAGACAGCGCGATGAACCTGACCTTCGCCACCGCGGGCCGTGTGCTGTCCCAGCTGCGCGGCGACCACCGCACGGTCGCCCTCATCATCGGGCTGCCGTGTCTGCTGATCGGCCTCATCGCCTGGATGTTCCACGACCGGCCCGAGGTGCTCGACCAATTCGGCCCCATGCTCGTGGGCCTGTTTCCGCTCACCGTGATGTTCCTGGTCACGAGCGTGGCGACACTGCGCGAGCGGCAGTCGGGCACGCTGGAGCGGCTCATGACCACGCCGATCCGCAGGGGCGACTTCGTGGCGGGCTACGGTCTGGCCTTCGCGACGCTCGCGCTCGTCCAGGCGTTCGTGGTCGTCGGGTTCGCGCTCCTTGTCGGGATGGACGTGGCCGGCCCGCTCTGGCTCGTCATCGTGGTGGCCCTGCTTGACGCGATCCTCGGTTGCACCCTCGGCCTGGCCGCGTCGGCGCTCGCGCGCAGCGAGTTCCAGGCGGTCCAGATGATGCCCGCGATCATCTTTCCGCAGCTCATCACCTGCGGTCTCCTCATGCCGCGCGACCAGATGCCGCAGGTGCTGGAGTGGCTGTCCCGCGCCTTCCCGCTCACCTACGCCATCGAGGCGATGACGTCGCTCGCGGCGGGCGACGAGTGGGTGGACATCCGCGGCGCCGTCGGCGTGATCGGCCTGTTCATAGTGGGCGCGGTGGTCCTGGGCGTCGCCACGCTCCGCCGCCGCACGGCCTGACCGACGGTTGGTTGTGGGCGCGACCGTTGCGACTACGTGCCCGTTCCAGGCGCAACGATCGCGCCCACGACAAAAGGGGGTCAGCGCAGGCGTAGCGCCTCGGCGACGTCGCCCCAGTGCACGTACGAGAAGCCCGTGGCGTCGCGGTCCGGGTCGACGTCGGGGCCGGTCTCGGGCTCGTCGTGCGTGACCAGCAGCCCGGACTCGTACGGGCCGACGGGCGCGTTGGAGACCGCGAGGCCGTCCGAGCCGTTGACGTCGTCCACGCCGTCGCCCGCCACCCTGAAGATGCCGAGCGAGCGGTTGCGACCGGTCAGGGCGTAGACGCCGTAGGTGTCGTCACCCTGGCTGGACACGATCACGTAGCCCTTGCGGCCGGGGCCGTACCAGATGTCGACACCCTCGGCGTCGGCGGTCAGGTTCGTGCCCCCGTACGATGGAGCCTCCGGGTCCACCGGGGCGCACTCCTCGGTCTCGGGGTCGTAGGCGTCGTGCACGCCGAAGTCCTTGACCCGGTCGACCAGGCGCGGCCTGCCGGAGCCCAGCGGCAGCGGCACCCGCCACAGGCCGACGTCCTCCTGCGTCGCGTACAGCGTGCCGGTGCGGCGGTCGACGGCCACGCCCTCCAGCTGCGGGCCCACGCCGGGCTCCTCGCAGGGCACCCAGGTGGTGCCGTCGGGCAGGCGGAACTCGCCCGGCATCTCCAGGCGCTCGACGTCGGTGTAGCCGACGCCGTCCGGGCCGGTGGTGATGCGCGCCGTTGCGATGGTGGTGCTGCCCTCCTGCGTCACCACGGCGTACGTCTCGCCGTCGCGGGGCTGGTAGACGGCGAGGCCGTACGCCGTCTGCTCCGAGTCGACGGTCTCGCGGTCCGGGCTGAACAGGAACCCCAGCTCGGGCGCGGTGATCTCGGTGAGGGGTGCGGCGGCGTCGGCCCCGGCGGGGTCGATCGCGAAGAAGCGGATCTGGTCGTTGTACCGGTCCGAGACGACGGCGACGTCGGTGGCCCGGCCGTCCACGTCCAGGCCGTACGCGATGTCCACGTTGTTGTACCGGCCCGGGACGCCGTCCGCGCGCGGGGCCGGCGTTGCCGCGACCAACTGCAGCTCGGTCGCGGCAACGTCGTAGACCCGCAGGCCCCCTTCCTTGGCCGTCGCGACGACGATCGAGCGCTCCGAGTCGTCGGGGTGCACCCAGATCGCGGGGTCGTCGCCGGACGCGTTGCCGCCGGCCTCGTCGTCGTACAGCGGGGCCGTCTCCACCGAGGTGGTGACGGTGGCCGTGGGGCGCGGCCCGCCGCCGTCCCCGGCGACGGCCGAAGTCGGCGCGAGCATGGACAGGAGCAGCAGGGCGGCCGGCAGGGCGGCGAGGCGACGTCGCATGAGCCCGAGGCTCCCGCAGCGGGGTGAAGCCCGGATGACGCGGGTCAGAACAAACGGAGTCAGTCGTGGAGGGGGTCCAGGCCCCACAGGGGGAAGACGGCGCGGCGGGTCGCCTGGACCGCGCGGTCCAGGCTGTCGGCGGGGTCGTAGCCGTCGCGCCAGCTGCGGTAAGGCACCTCGGCTGAGCCCAGCGTGCGCGCGGCCGCCAGGTCCAGGGCCTCGACCGCGGTACGCCACGTGGCGGGCAGCTCGGCCCCGCGTTCCAGGGGCACGTGCGCGGCCTCCGCGACGAGCGCCGCCCAGGCGAGCGGGACGACGTCGGACACGGCGTAGCCGCCACCGCCCAGGGCGAGCCAGCGGCCGTCGGCGTGCTCGTGCGCGAGCGCGTGCGTCCACTGCTGCGCGGTGCACTGCGCGTCCACCGAGACGTTCAGGTTCGAGAGCGGGTCGCGCCCGTGGGCGTCGCAGCCGTGCTGGGAGACGATCGCCTGCGGGCGGTGCTCCCGGACCAGCGCGGGCACGACGGCGTCGATCGCCCGCAGCCAGGCCGCGCCCGAGGTGCGCGCCGGGACCGGGATGTTGACGGCGGTGCCCTCGGCGGGACCGGGGCTGCCGACGTCGGCCGAGGACCCCGTGCCCGGAAACAGGGTGCGGCCGTCCTCGTGGATCGAGATCGTGAGGACGCGCGGGTCGTCCCAGAAGATGGCCTCGACGCCGTCGCCGTGGTGGGCGTCGAAGTCCAGGTAGGCGACCCGCTCCGCGCCCAGGTCCAGCAGGCGCCGGATGGCGGCTGCCGCGTCGTTGTAGACGCAGAAGCCCGACGCCGCGCCCGGCATCGCGTGGTGCATGCCGCCCGCGACGTTCACGCCGTGCGCGATCTCGCCTGCCCACACGGCCTCGGCCAGCTCCACGGACCCGCCGAGCTGGCGGGCCGCGGCCTCGTGCATCCCCAGGAAGAGGGGGTCGTCGTCGGTGCCCAGGCCGCGCGCCAGGTCCGGCTCCAGCGTGGTCCCGGCATGCCGGACGGCGGCCACGTACTCGGCGTCGTGCACGGTCTCGATGACGGCGTCGGTGGCCGGCTCGGCGTCGGCCACCTCGAGCGTCGGCTGGTCGAGCAGGCCGAGCGCCTCGATGAGCCGCATCGTGAGATCGAGGCGGGCGGGCGACATGGGGTGCCCGGGTCCGAAGTCGTACTCGAGCAGGCGCGGACTCCAGACCAGCCGGGCGAGGTGCACCCGCCCACGGTAACGGACAGGCGCCACCGCAAGAGTTTCTGTCCGGTACCCGCCCGGCGGCGTGGCAGAGTAGGGCGTCGATCGTCGGGATGCAGGGGGAGGGAGCGGGTCGGATGGCGCCGAGCTTGCGGCACCGGCTGTTCGGGATCCGGGAGCTGGTCGACGAGCTCGCCTTCCGGGCCCCGGCGCGACTGGCGGTCACGGTCTTCGCCTGCGTGGTGGGGCTGTTCGCGGCGCTCCTGGCGGTGCCGTTCGCGACCGCCGACGGCGAGGGCGCGACGTTCGTCGACGCACTGTTCACCGCGGTCTCCGCCGTGTGCGTCACGGGGCTCGTGGTGCAGGACACGGCGACCTACTGGTCCCTGTACGGGCAGATCGTCATCCTCACGGGCATCAAGGTGGGCGGCTTCGGGATCATGACCGTCGCCTCGCTCCTGGGCATGATCGTGTCGCGCAAGATCGGGCTGACGCAGAGGCTGCTCACCGCGTCGGAGACCAAGACGAGCCGGCTGGGCGACGTCGGGTCGCTGGTCCGGGTCATCATCGTCACCGCGACCACGCTCGAGCTGTCGATCGCCCTGCTGCTCTTTCCGCGGTTCCTCGTGCTCGAGGGCAACGTGGGCACGGCGGCCTGGCACTCGCTGTTCTACGGGATCTCCGCGTTCAACAACGCGGGTTTCGTGCCCACCACCGAGGGCCTCATGCCGCACGTCGGGGACTGGACGCTCCTGCTGCCCATCGCGCTCGGCGTGTTCGTCGGCGCCCTCGGGTTCCCCGTCATCCTCAACATCCAGCGGGCGCTGCCCCGGCCGGGACAGCGCTGGAGCCGCTGGACCAAGAAGCTCTCGCTGCACAGCAAGCTCACGCTCGTGACCAGTGGCGCGCTGTTCGTGGTGGGTGCGCTGCTGATCCTGATCCTGGAATGGACCAACTCCGAGACGTTCGGACCCATGAGCTTCGGGGAAAAGCTGCTGGCGGCCGCCTTCGCCGGGATCATGCCGCGCTCCGGCGGGTTCAGCACCGTCGACGTCGGGGCCATGACCGAGTCGAGCTGGCTCATCCAGGACGCCCTGATGTTCGTGGGTGGTGGCTCGGCGTCGACCGCCGGCGGCATCAAGGTGACGACGCTCGCCGTCATGCTGCTCGCGATCTTCGCCGAGGCGCGTGGTGACCGGGACATCGAGGCGTTCGGCCGTCGCATCCCGCGGGACGTGCTGCGGCTGTCCATCGCCGTGGTGTTCACGGGGGCGAGCATCGTGCTGGTCTCGTGCGTGGCGCTGCTGGAGGTCACCGGCCTCCCCCTGTCCCAGGTGCTGTTCGAGGTCCTGTCGGCGTTCGCGACCGTCGGACTGTCCACGGGGATCACTCCCGGCCTGCCGGACGCCGGGAAGTACGTGCTCGCCGTCCTGATGTTCGTGGGGCGCACCGGTGCGGTGACCGTCGTGGCGGTGCTGGCGCTGCGCGACCGGCGACGCATCGTACGCTTCCCCGAGGAACGCCCAATCATTGGCTGAGAGGAATGCCGTGCCGGAGAAGAAGCCCGAGCGGGACGCGGGTGTGCTGGTGATCGGCCTGGGCCGGTTCGGGTCGTCGATCGGCGCGACCCTGGACCGGCTGGGCCAGGACGTGCTCGCCGTCGAGCAGGACCCCGTCCTGGTGGCCCAGTGGTCCGGGCGGCTGCCGCTGGTGGAGGCCGACGCGTCCAACCCGGACGCGCTGGAGCAGCTCGGCGCGAAGGACTTCGGCGTCGCGGTCGTCGGCGTCGGCTCGTCGCTCGAAGCGTCCGTGCTGATCACGGGCAACCTGGTGGACCTCAGTACGCCGCAGATCTGGGCCAAGGCGATCTCCGCGGAGCACGGTCGCATCCTGACCCGCATCGGCGCCCACCACGTCGTCTTCCCGGAGGCCGACGCCGGTTCGCGCGTGGCTCACCTCGTGAGCGGCAAGCTGCTCGACTACATCGAGGTCGAGGACGGCTTCACCATCGTGAAGATGCGCCCGCCCAAGGAGGCGCAGGGTTTCACGCTGGCGCAGTCGAACATCCGCAAGCGGTACGGCATCACCGTGATCGGGGTGAAGTCGCCCGGCGTGGACTTCGTCTACGCGACGCCGGAGACGCGGGTCTCCGCCAACGACCTGCTCGTCTGCTCGGGCCACGCCGAGCTGCTCGAACGGTTCGCGGCGCGGCCGTGATCAGCGCGTCCGCGGCGGCGTGACCAGTCCGCCCGGGACCGGTCGGTGCAACCTCACACCCCCGTCGATTACGGGGCGCGCGGCAGAGCAGGTAGCCTAGGGTGCGGACTCCCTTTCGTGTTGGTCGGCCATCGTCACTCTGGCGTCACTGTCCCGGACCAACCGTGGACCATTTCGCTGAGCGGCCCGTCGTCGGGCTGCCGCCGACCGATCGAACATTGCGAGGACCTATGGGCTCCGTCATCAAGAAGCGCCGCAAGCGTATGGCGAAGAAGAAGCACCGCAAGCTGCTTCGTAAGACGCGCCACCAGCGCCGCAACAAGAAGTGACGCGCGCGCCGTCGGGCGCGTGACGAGCAGGCCCGGCCCCGTTGGGGCCGGGCCTTCTTCGTGCGTGGACGGTCGCCTCGGTCGGCTACCGAGGGTTGCTGTCGAGCCTCCGGCAGACGGCGGGAGCGCCGTCCGGAACTATTGCCCGCGCAGCCGACGGCGCGCAGCCCGCAGCACCAGACCGAGCACCCACGCGGCGCCCGCCCATGACGCGGTGCGCACCCCGCGCCCCGCCACGCGCTGCGACCGCCCGCGGAACTCGCGGATGGGCCAGCCCACCTCCTGCGCGTGCCGGCGCAGCCGCAGGTCGGGGTTGATCGGGCAGGGGTGGCCCACCACCCGCATCATCGGCAGGTCGTTCAGCGAGTCGCCGTACGCGTAGCTCTCCTCGAGGTCGATCTCGTTGACGTTCGCGAGCTCGACGATGGCGTCCGCCTTGGCCTGGCCGTGCATGAGGTCGCCCTTGAGCCGGCCGGTGTAGAACCCGTCCTTGTGCTCCGCGATGGTGCCGAGCGCACCCGTTGCGCCCAGCCGCCTTGCGATGAGCTGCGCTATCTCCACCGGCGTGGCGGTGATGAGCCAGACCTGGTGCCCGGCGGCGATGTGCTCGTCGAGCAGCCGGCGCGTGCCGGGGTAGATCCGCAGGGACAGGACGGCGTCCCACACCTCCTCGCCGAGGGTGGCGATCTCGGCCACGCTGCGGCCCGCGATGAGCGACAGGGCACGGTTGCGCACCAGGTCGATCTGCTCCTTGTTCTCGCCCCAGAGCAGGTAGCGCGCCTGGACCATGGCGAACCTGAGGATGTCCCGCGTACCGAAGAACTTGCGCTGGTACGCGGACTTGGCCAGGTGAAAGGCGCTCGCACCGCGGATGATCGTGTTGTCGACGTCGAAGAACGCCGCGGTGGCGGACGAGGGGTGCGTCGACGGCATGGAGGTCACTCTATCCGCGTGCCGCACCGCGCAAGTCCTCGCCGGGCACCCGCGCGGAACGGCTGGTAGAACCGGGGAGTGACGCACGAGATCAGGACACCGGAGCGAGCCCGCCTCGCACGATTTCTCCATCTGCTGGTCGCCGTGCTCGCGCTCGGCGGCTTCGCTATCGAGCTCGTCGTCGCGATCACCGGCGGCCCCGGGCTCGCCCCGACGCACGCCGAACGCATGGTGCGGCTCTTCAGCTTCTTCACCATCCAGTCGAACCTGCTGATCGGCGGGGTGTCGCTGGCGCTCGCGATGGATCCGCGCCGGGACGGGCCGGTCTTCCGCGTGCTGCGCCTGGACGCCCTGCTGTGCATCGCTGTCACCGGGATCGTCTACAACACCATGCTGCGCGGCCTCGTTGAGCTGACCGGGGCCGGGGTGGTGTCGAACTCGATGCTGCACGTCCTGGCGCCGCTGTTCGCCGTCGTGGTCTGGCTGTGGGTGGGGCCGCGGCCGCGCGTGACCGCGCAGACCGTGTGGTGGTCGGTCGTCTACCCGATCGTGTGGCTCGTCTACACGTTCGTCCGCGGCGCCGCCACTGGCTGGTACCCGTACCCGTTCCTCGACGTGAACGCGCTCGGCTACGCCGGTGCGATCACCAACTCGGCGATCGTCGCGGTCGTCTTCCTGGTGCTCGCCTGGGGGGTGCAGTGGGCGGACGGACGGCTTCCGGACACGGGCCGTCCGGCGCCCCGCGTGTGACGTAACCTCGGGGCGTGACAGCTCCTGCCGAAGCCCGCGTCGTCCTGTACACCCGCGAGGCGTGCCACCTGTGCGAGGACGCGCGTGCCGTCGTCGTGCAGGTGTGCGAGAGTGCGGGGGCTCAGTGGCGCGAGGTCGACATCGACAGCGCGCCCGCGCTGCGGGAGAAGTACGGGGAATACGTCCCCGTGCTCGAGGTGGACGGGGTCCAGCAAGGTTTCTGGCGCGTGGACGGTGCGCGCCTGGCCCGCCTGCTGGCATGATCGTCCCGGCAGTGTGTGCGTACGCCCGCAACACAGTGGTTGCGGGGAGGGGAGCAGCACGTGGTCGAACTCAGTGACGGGACAGTCCCGGCGGCAACCGTGGGGAGGCTGCCCTACTATTTGCGCGCCCTGCGCGACCTCGCGGCCGAGGGGGTGGACCTCACCTCCTCGACGGAGCTCGCCGAGCGGTCGGGCGTGAGCTCGGCGCAGCTGCGCAAGGACCTCTCGTACCTGGGTTCGTTCGGCACGCGCGGCGTCGGGTACGACGTCGAGTCGCTCGCCTCGTACATCACGGTCGCCCTCGGGCTCGAGACGGAGCACCGGCTGGCGATTGTCGGCATCGGCAACCTCGGGCACGCCCTCGCGAACTACTCCGGGTACGCGACGCGCGGCTTTCAGGTGGTTGCGCTGCTCGACGCGTCCGCCGACGTCGTGGGGACGCGCGTGGCCGGTGTGACCGTCGAGCACGTCCGCGCGGTGGCCGACGTCATCAGTCGCGACCGCGTGACGATGGTGATCCTCGCGCTGCCGGGCCACGTGGCCCAGGACGTGGCCGACGCCGTGGTCGGCGCGGGCGTCCGCGAGATCCTCAACTTCGCGCCGATCGCGCTCCAGGTGCCCGACGACGTGGTGGTGCGGTCGGTCGACGTCGGCGGCGAGCTGCAGATCCTGGCCTTCCACGCGGCGACGCGGGCTGCGGCGCTCTGACTCTGCGCGACACCTCTCGAAGTCGGCAGTTGGCATCGAGATCGGTCCAGCGCTGAACCGATCTCGATGCGAAGTGCCGACCTCGGCGCGGGAGCCCAGCAAAGTGCCGACGTCGTGGTGTAACGCTCCGGCGTCCGCCTCACGCGTCAGCCGCTCCCCGGGGGGCGGGGCGGTGGGGCGTACTCGTCGTGCTTGCTCGTTCCCGCGCCCATCCGCGCCATGCCCGACACCAGGCCGACGGCGGCCGCGACGCCGTCGATCACCGGTACCCCCGTGCGCTTGGTGAGGTCCGCGCAGAGGTCGGTCATGCCGGCGCAGCCGAGGACCACGGTATCGGCGCCGTCGTCGCGGACCGCGCGCTCGCAGAGCTCGGCGATCCGTTCCCTGGCGGCTGAGCCGGCGTCCTCCAGGTCGAGGACCGGGACGTCCGCGGCGTACATGGCGACGCAGGCGTCCTCGAAGCCGTAGCGCCGTACCAGGTCGTGCGCGCGGCCCAGGGTGCGCGACAGCGTGGTGACCACGGCGAACGTGCGGCCGGACAGGGTGGCGACGTGCATGGCGGCCTCGGCGATCCCGACGACCGGGGCCGTGGTCAGCTCCCGCGCCGCGTCGAGGCCGGGGTCGCCGAAGCACGCGACGACGTAGCCGTCCGCGGGGCTGACGTCGTTCGCTGGGCCGACGTCGGGCGCTGGGCCGACGCCGGGCGCACCGCCGTCGTACGGCGAGGCCGCTGCCTCTGCGGCCGCGACCTGCTGCGCCACCACGAGTGCGGCCCACGCCTCGTCGGTGTGGCTCTCGACGGCGGCGGGCCCCGCTCCCGGCGCCGGGCAGGTGGCGGCGATCGAGACGTCGGGACCCGCCACCTCCCGGGCGGTGACCGCTATCTTGTCGGTCATCGCCCGGGAGGTGTTGGGGTTGATGAGGTGGATCCGCACCGATCAGGCCGTGGTGCCCGCGGCGCCGTCGGCCACACCCGCGGTGACGCCGTCGAAGGACGGGATCTGCGGGCTGAGCCGCTCCAGCCACCAGAAGGCGACGAAGCCGAGGCCGCACCCGATGAACCAGGTGTAGTTGCCGATCCAGGAGATGTCGAAGTACCCGAGGTCGGCGATCAGCTTGGGCGCCACGCCCAGGAGCACCGTGGGCACACCCGCCAGGAAGACCGCGAGCACGCCGTTGCGGTTGTAGCCGTTCGTGTACCAGTAGGCGCCCTCGGGCGACATGGTGAACATGTCGTCGACGAGCACCCGCTGCTTGGCAGCGACGTAGTAGCCGGCGATGAGGATGCCGAACAGCGGCCCGATCAGGGCGCCCAGCACGCCGAGCGTGTAGTGGATCGCGTCGGCGTCGTCGTACCAGTTCCAGGGCAGCAGGAGCACGGAGCCGACGGCGGCGATCATGCCGCCCATGCGCCAGCTGATCTTCTGCGGGGCCACGTTGGAGAAGTCGAACGCGGGGGAGATGAAGTTCGCGACGATGTTGATGCCCACCGTCGCCGTGACGAACGTGAGGCCGCCGAGCAGGATCGCGAACGGGGTGTCGATGCGCTCCACGGTGTGGATGGGGTCGGTGATCAGCTCGCCGAACACCGGCACCGTGGCCGACGCCGTGATCACCGTCAGGAGCGAGAAGAACAGGAAGTTGACCGGCAGTCCCAGCAGGTTGCCGCGCTTGACCGCCTTGAACGAGCGCCCGTACCGAGCGAAGTCGCCGAAGTTGAGCATCGGGCCCGAGAAGTAGGACACGACGATCGCGACCGCCGTGCAGAACACGCCCACCGAGGCCCAGCCGGTCAGCGGCTCACCCTCCGCGAGGCTCAGGCTGATGTTGGACAAGCCGGCCTGCGAGACGAGGTAGACCGCCAGCGCGATCATCACCACGTAGACGGCGGGGCCGGCCCAGTCGATGAACCTGCGGATCGTCTCCATGCCGTTCCAGAACAGCGCGGCCTGCGCGCACCAGAGCACGGCATACGAGATCCAGCCCAGGGCGCTCAGCCCGAGGAAGGTCGGCTCGACGAGCGCCGCGCTGGCGGGGATGAACTTGAGGAACACGATGTTCAGCGACTCGGCGGCGAGAAACGTCTGCACGCCGTACCAGGCCACCGCGATGAGGCCGCGGATGATCGCCGGGATGTTCGCGCCCTTGACGCCGAAGACCGCGCGGTTGATCACCGGGAAGGGCACGCCGGTGCTCTGGCTGGGCTTGGCGACCAGGTTGGTGAACACCTGCACGATGACGATGCCGACCAGCAGGGCCAGGAGCACCTGCCAGCTCGCGATGCCGAGCGCGAAGAGGCTGCCGGCGGTGACGTAGCCGCCGACGCTGTGCACGTCGGACATCCAGAAGGCGAAGATGTTGTACGCCGACCACTTCTGCTCCCGCAGCGGGGCGAGGTCCTCGTTGGCGAGCCGGGGGTCGTAGGACGGCTTGACGTTGCCGGAGCCCACCGGGTGCCCGGCGGCCTCCACCAGGTCCTGCTCGCCGGCGGGGAGCGTGCTGGGCGGGTTGTCGGGCGCGGCGGCCGCGGAGGCCGACACCTCCGTGTTCTCGGTCATGAGCCGTGCCTTCCGGGTGGGGGTCCGTGGTCCCCATGAAGTTATGGGTTAACGGCCGACGCCCGGTTTCCCGCGCGTAACCAGGTGGTAAGGCTCATGTTCAGTAATGACTTCACGCATGTTACGGCGCATGTCGCCGGTGTGTCGCGACGGCCCGGGGGCGCGCGCAGGCCCGGCGCACTCGTACGATGCGGCGGTGTCTTCCGAACCGCCGCTGGGCGCCCGACTGCGCGCTCTCCGTGAAGCGCGAGGTGTCTCCGCGCGCAGCCTCGCCGCGACGCTCGGCATCTCGGCGAGCGCCGTGTCGCAGATCGAGCGCGACGTGATGCGCCCGTCGGTGGTGCGCCTGCTCGCCATCACCGACGCGCTCGGGGTGTCGCTGTCCGACGTCTTCGAGCCGCCGGACGCCACTGCCGGGCCGCGCGGCGGCGCCGCGGAGCTGGAGCACGCGGGCATCGCGGTCACCCGGGCGTGGGAGGCGTCACCCGTGACGCTCGACGGCGGGGTCACCTTCCGGCGGCTCTCGCCGAACCCCACGCTGGGCCTCGACTTCTTCGAGTCCATCTACCCGCCGGGCGCCACGGCCACGCTGGGCGATGCCGCCCTGTTCAAGCACGAGGGCTACGAGATCGGCAACGTCGTCTCGGGCGAGCTCACCGTCGAGCTGGCCGACGACGAGGTCGTGCTGGCGGCCGGCGACTCGATCAGCTACCCGTGCTCGGTGCCGCACCGTATCCGGAACGCGGGTGTGCGGCCGGCTGTAGCTACTTGGTTGATCGTGCACCCGTGAGCTGCTGGGCGGCGCTCGCCGGGTCGGGGCGCAGCAGAGCGCCTGTGTATCTGTGCGCCGCCTCGCTCACGGGCCCCAGGGGCCCTCCGCTACGGTTTTACGGCGGCGCACAGATACACAGGCGCTCTGCTGCTTCGCTCGGTCCTCGCCTCGCGTCGTCGGCCGGGTGGGGCTGAACGACCAGGTGGAGAGGGCTGAGCTGGGTGTGGGCGGATCAGCCCTTGGCGATGGCGCTGACGTCCAGCGTGATCTTGACCTTGTCGCCCACCAGGAAGCCGCCGGTCTCCAGCGTGGCGTTCCACGTGAGGCCGAAGTCCTTGCGGTTGACCTCGAGGTTGGCCTCGAAGCCGGCGCGGTCGTTGCCGAACGGGTCCTTGGCGGTGCCGGTGAACTCGGTCTCGAGCTCGACGCCCTTGGTGATGCCGTTGATCGTGAGGTCGCCCGAGATGACGTAGTCGTCGCCGTCGGTCCGGATGCCGGTGGACGCGAAGGACCAGGTCGGCTTCTCGTCGGCGTGCCAGAAGTCGGCGCTCTTCAGGTGGCCGTCACGACCGGCGTCGCCCGTGCTGACCGAGGCCGCGTCCAGCTCGGCCGTGACGCTCGACGACTCCAGGTCCTCGCCGACCGTGATGGTGCCCGAGGTGACGGAGATGCTGCCGCGCACCTTCGCGATCCCGGCGTGGCGGACGGAGAAGGAAGCTGCGGTGTGGGAGGGGTCGATGTCGTAGGCGCCGGTGGTGAGGCCGGCGGGGAGCGGGGTGGCCATGAGGGGGACTCCTTGTGGGGTGCGGCGATTTGGGCGGATAGTTGAGGGATCAACTAGATCCATTGACGTCCAACATAACGGGTCCCGTAACGTATTCCCAAGGGGTGCCCGAGGCGTTGCGGCGGACGCCCCTGTGGCGGCTCGGCGAGCACGAAGGCGGTGGGCGAAGTGGCAGCGGAGACTATCGAGGAGAACGACCTCTGGCTGACCGAGGAGCAACAGGGCTCCTGGCGGCACTATCTCGAGGGCACGGCGCGGTTCGTGGAGGCGCTCGGCGCCGTGCACGACCGGACGCTCGACCTGTCCCTCGGCGAGTACAGCCTGCTGGTACAGCTCTCGGAGGCGCCCGAGCTCACGATGCGGATGTCGACGCTCGCGGACGGCCTGGTGCTGTCGCGCAGCCGGCTCACGCACACGGTCGCGCGCATGGAAGCGCGCGGGCTGGTGGAGCGGCGCGCGGCGGAGGGCGACCGGCGCGGGGTGAACTGCACAATGACCGAAGCCGGCCGCGCCGTTCTCGTGGCGGCGGCCCCCGGGCACGTCGCGGCAGTGCGCCGGATCATGGTGGACGCGTTGGACCCGGAGGAGTTCGAGCTGCTCGGCCGCATCATGGCCAAGGTCGCCGAGTCCTCGAAGATCTCGGGCGGCACGGAGGAAGGCCTGACGGCCCACTGCGACTAGCGCCCGGCGCACCCACGCAGTCGTGCCGGACGTGCAGGTCACCCGGGTGACCTGCACGTCCGGCACGTCGCGCGGCATGGCTGGAGCGGGTCCTACTCGGTCAGCACGCGGCCGAACATCGGGCGGTACGCGAGCCCGGCGATCAGGGCGCCGAGGATCGGGAACACGATGAACACCCACAGCTGCCCCATCGCCCAGCCGCCGCCGTAGACAGCGGTCGCGAGCGAGCGAGCGGGGTTCACCGAGGTGTTGGTGACGGGGATCGAGATCAGGTGGATCAGCGTGAGCGTCAGGCCGATCGCCAGGGGCGCGAACCCGGGGGAGGCGACCCGCGCCGTCGTGCCGAGGATGACGAAGAGGAACACCGCGGTCAGGACGGTCTCGACGACGATCGCCGAGCCCAGCCCGAACCCGCCCGGCGAGTGCTCGCCGAACCCGTTGGAGGCGAAGCCCGACTCGCGCGCGGCGTCGAAGAAGCCGTCGGGCCCGCCGGACACGACCAGCGCCAGCACGCTCGACGCGACCACACCACCCACGAGCTGCGCCACGATGTAGCCGCCGACGTCGCCCCACGAGAACCGGCCGGCCGCGGCCAGGCCGAGGGTCACGGCCGGGTTGAAGTGGCCGCCCGAGATCGGGCCCAGGGCGAACGCGCCGACCACGACGGTGAGGCCGAAGGCCAGGGCCACGCCGAGGAAGCCCACGCCGAGGGTGTTGACCTCGGCATCGGGGAAGTTGGCGGCCAGGAGGGCGGTGCCACAGCCGCCCAGCACCAGCACGAACGTACCCAGTGCCTCAGCGACAAGGCGTGCATACATGGCAGGTGATGCTGTCTCCGTCATCTTGAGACTCCCTTGCTTCTGTAGGACGGTTTCATGGCGAAACTTCTTGCCGACAGTAGGTCGGCGGCCGGGGATCGGCGCGAGATGACGTAATCCACACCGGCTGGAGGTCACTGGCACCCAGGGTCGGGTGCGAGACTGGGCGCCATGGTTTCCACGACGGTCCACCTGCTGCGTCATGGCGAGGTGCACAACCCCGACGGCGTCCTGTACGGGCGGCTGCCCGGCTACCGGCTGTCCGACCGTGGCCAGGCGATGGCGAAGATCGTCGCCGACCACCTCACCAGCACGGGCCGGGACGTGACCCGCGTGGTGGCCTCCCCGCTGCAGCGCGCGCAGGAGACGGCCGGCCCGGTGGCGCAGGGCTTCGGCCTGGAGCTCGCCACTGACGACCGCATCATCGAGGCAGGCAACCGGTTCGAGGGCCTGGTCGTCGCCGGCGGTGGCGGAGGGGCGCTCAGGAACCCGAGGAACTGGCCGCACATGTGGAACCCGTTCCGCCCGTCGTGGGGCGAGCCGTACACGGAACAGGTCGAGCGCATGCGCGGCGCCGTCGAGGACGCGCGCCGGGCCGCGGAGGGCCACGAGATCGTGCTGGTCAGCCACCAGCTCCCGATCTGGCTCACCCGCAGGTCGTTCGAGGGCGGGACGCTCTGGCACGACCCGCGCAACCGGCAGTGCAACCTCGCGTCCCTCACGTCCCTGCACTTCGAGGACGACCGGTTCGTGGGCCTCCACTACACGGAGCCGGCCGCGGAGCTCTACGACGGCGCCAGCAAGGTTGCCGGCGCGTGATGCGAGGCAAGACCGTCAAGGTCGTCCAGTGGGTGGTCGTCGTCGGTATCGTGCTCGGCCTGGTCTTCTCTCTCGCGGCGTGCGCCCCGGCGGAGTCGGGGGCGGCGGACGTCGTCGGGCAGGGTTACGTCTCCGGTGACGGGTCCGTGCAGACGTACGACGCCGGAGAGCGCAAGGGCCCGGTGTCCATCGCGGGCACCGACTTCGAGGGCAAGGACATCGACACCGCCGACTGGGCGGGCGACGTCGTGGTCGTGAACACCTGGTATGCCTCGTGCGCCCCGTGCCGCGCCGAGGCGCCCGACCTGGTGGCGCTCGCGAACGACAAGGACGGCGTGCGGTTCCTCGGTATCAACACCGAGGACGACGCCGGTGCCGCCCAGGCGTTCCAGCGCACCTTCGAGATCCCGTACCCGAGCATCGAGGACCGCACCGGCGTCGTGATCGCCGGCCTGTCCGGCGTCGTGCCGCTGCAGGCCGTGCCGTCCACAGTGGTCCTGGACCAGGAGGGTTACGTGGCCGCGCGCGTCATCGGCCAGGTGGAGGGGTCCACCCTGGAAGCCCTGGTCGACGAGGTCCTGGCGGAGGCCGCCTGATGCTTCCCGGTACGGTCGCGACCGTCGTCGGCGACGGCCTCGCGAGCACCGCGTTCAGTGGATCCCTGCTGCTGGCGGTGCCCGTGGCGGTGCTGGCAGGCCTCGTGTCGTTCGCCTCGCCGTGCGTGCTGCCGCTCGTGCCCGGGTACGTCGGGTACGTGAGCAGCATGGCCGCGGCGTCCGCGGGGACCACCCCCGGGATCGTGAGCACCCGGACCAAGCCGGCCCGCGGCCGCGTGGTCGGCGGCGTCGCGCTGTTCGTGCTCGGCTTCACCGTCGTGTTCGTCTCCTTCGGCGCCGCGTTCGGCGGCCTGGGCGCCTACCTGGTGCGCTGGGAGGACGTGATCATCCGCGTGCTCGGCGCCGTGGTGATCCTGCTCGGCCTCGGGTTCCTCGGGGCCGTCCCGTTCCTGCAGCGCGAGGCGCGGTTCCACCTGACGCCGCGCGCGGGCCTGTGGGGCGCCCCGCTGCTCGGCGTCGTGTTCGGGCTGGGCTGGACGCCGTGCATCGGCCCGACCCTCGGCGCCGTGCAGGCGCTCGCGATCGACGAGGCCTCCGCGGGCCGCGGCGCGCTGCTCGGTGTGGCGTACTGCATCGGCCTGGGCGTGCCGTTCCTGCTCGTGGCCCTCGGGCTGCAGAGCTCGGAGCGCATGCTGGACTTCCTGCGCAAGCACCGCCTCGCGGCGCTGCGCATCGGCGGCGGGCTGCTGGTCCTGGTCGGGCTGCTGCTGGTCACCGGGCTGTGGACGCAGATCACCGGGGCCATGCAGCTCTGGATCGGCGGATTCGAGACGGTGATCTGATGGCCGGTCGTACCAGCAGCCGGGACAGCAGGGAAGGCACCTACGTCCCCGAGGGCATCGCGGACGAGTTCACGCAGGGCGAGCCGGGCGAGCAGGCGAACGGCGCGCCGTCGTCGTCCGAAGGCAAGCAGAAGCCGGACCGGCCCAACGCGCCTGCGCTGGGCCTCGTGGGGACGCTGCGCTGGATGTGGCGCCAGCTCACCTCGATGCGCGTGGCCCTCATGCTGCTGATGCTGCTCGCCGTCGCGGCCGTGCCCGGGTCGGTGCTGCCGCAGCGCAACCAGGACGCGGCCGGGGTCATCGAGTACCTCGCCGACCACCCGACCGCTGGGGAATGGCTCGACAAGGCCGGGTTCTTCGACGTCTACTCGTCGGTCTGGTTCTCCGCGATCTACATCCTGCTGTTCGTTTCGCTGGTGGGCTGCATCCTGCCGCGGTCGATGGCCCACTACCGGGCGCTGCGCGGCCGCCCGCCGCGCGTCCCGTCCCGGTTCAACCGGTTCCCGGCCAAGGCGTCCGCGACCACCGACGCCTCGCCGGAGGAGGCCGCCGACGCCGTCGCCGCCGGCCTGCGCGGGAAGATCTCCTGGCTGCCGATGTTCCGCGTGGACCGGGGTGAGGAGGCCGCCCGGGGCGCGCGGCCGGCGTCGGCCACCGTGAGCGCCGAGCGCGGCTACCTGCGCGAGACCGGGAACCTCGTGTTCCACCTGGCCCTGGTGGGCCTGCTCGTGTCCGTCGCGACGGGCCAGCTGCTGCACTACCGCGGCCAGGCGATAGTCACCGAGGGCCGCGGCTTCGCGAACGCGGTGGTGGACTACGACACCTTCGAGAAGGGCTCGTGGTTCCGGCCCGAGTCGCTGGTGCCGTTCTCGATGACGCTCGACAACTTCGAGTCGGAGTTCGCGAGTGACACCGTCGCCTTCGCGCAGGCGCGGGACTTCACGGCGCACGTGACGGTGACGGAGCCCTCCGGCGCGCAGCGGCCCGAGACGATCAAGGTGAACCACCCGCTCGTCGTGGACGGCGCCAAGATCTACCTGCAGGGCAACGGCTTCGCGCCCGAGATCACCGTGCACGACGCCGACGGCGAGGTCGCCTTCTCCGGACGCGTGACCTTCATCCCCGAGGACACGATGTACACGTCCCGCGGCGTCGTGAAGGTGCCGGACGTGTCCCCGGGGCTCGACCAGATCGGGCTCGTGGGCTACTTCCTGCCGACCGCGGAGGTCAACGCCGACGGGTCCGCCCGCTCGGCGTTCCCGCAGCCCGTCGACCCGCTGCTCGTGCTCGAGGTGTACACGGGCGACCTGGGGCTCGACGACGGCTCCCCGCAGAACGTGTACGAGCTCGACACGGCGTCGCTCACCCCCGCCGTCGACGAGTCCGGCGAGCGGATCAAGGTGCTGGCGCGGCCCGGCGAGACCGTCGAGCTCCCGGACGGGCTCGGCACCCTGACCCTCGGCGAGGACCTGCCGCGCTACGTGGCCCTCGACCTGCGGCACGACCCGTCCCTCGCCTTCGTCCTCGTCTTCGCGCTGCTCGCGCTCGCGGGGCTCACCGTCTCGCTCTTCACGCCGCGGCGCCGCGTCTGGGCGCGCGCGTACGTCGGCCAGGACGGGGCTACGGTGGTCGAGGTCGCGGGGCTCGCCCGCGGGGACGACGCCGGCCTGCAGGCCGAGGTCGACCGCGCGCTCGCGGCGGTGCCCGGGGGAGTTGTCGCATCCGGCGGGGAGACCCGGCCCGCCGCGGTGGTCGAGGCCGCGGCGGAGGACGAGCCTGTGCAGACATCGGTGGTCGAGCCTGTCGAGACCCGATCGGAAAAGGACTGAACATGGAGCTGGCAAACCTGAGCGTGCTGCTCGTCTGGGGCGCCGCGACGGCTCTCGCCGTCGCACTCATCGCGTTCGCGGTGGACCTGTCGCGCCTGTCGGGTGCGAAAGTCGATGCGCGGGACGCGGCCAGGAGCCGGGAGCGGGTCGCCGTCGGCGCCGACGCTCCGGTGGACGCTCCGGTCTCGCCCTACGGCCCGGACGACGACGCCGGGCCGGGCCCGGTCGCCGGGCCGGTGAGCCGCAAGCTCGCCGGGATCGGGATGTCCGTGACGTGGCTGGCCGCCGCGCTGCTGCTCGTCGCGATCGTGCTGCGCGGTATCGCCGCGGGGCGCACCCCGTGGGCCAACATGTACGAGTTCACGCTGGTCGGCACGTTCGTCGCCGTCGCCGTCTTCGTCGGGGTCAACACCCGGCGCGACGTGCGGTTCCTCGGCGCCTTCGTGACCGGGCTCGGCGTGCTGTTCCTCGTTCTGGCGCAGGAGAAGTTCTTCATCGAGGCCATGGGCGTGCAGCCCGCGCTGCAGAAGTACTGGCTCGTGATCCACGTGGGCGTCGCCATCTGCGCGACGGGCATCTTCACCGTCGCGTTCGTGACGTCGGCTCTGCAGCTCCTGCGGGACGGCCGGGACAACGGCTCGCCGCTGCTGGGCAGCAGGCACTGGGGCTGGCTCGACCACACGCCGGCGCCGGCCGCCCTGGAGTCGCTCTCGTTCCGGCTGAACTCGGTGGCGTTCGTGCTGTGGACCTTCACGCTCATCGGCGGCGCCATCTGGGCCGAGGACGCCTGGGGTCGCTACTGGGGCTGGGACCCCAAGGAGGTCTGGAGCTTCATCGTGTGGGTGGTCTACGCCGCCTACCTGCACGCGCGCACCACGCGTGGCTGGTCCGGCACGCGCGCCGCGTGGTTCGTCGTGGCCGGGTACGCGTGCGTGCTGTTCAACTTCACGGGCGTGAACCTGATCTTCAACGGGAAGCACTCGTACTCGGGTCTGTAGGCCCGTAAGAGGTCCGCTTCGAGAACAACATCGGGCACCGAATCCGGCTCGGATCGGTGCCCGATGTTGTTCTCGAAGCGGACCTCGCGGAAGTCAGTTGTTCTCGGCGTCGTCGTCCTTGGCGTCCTGGCGGCCGCGGGCCTCGCGCTCGCGCTTGCGGCGGTCCTGCTCCAGCAGCCAGAGGAACTCGGGGTCGTCGTCCGGTGCGGCCGGGCCGGAGGGACGACGCGGGCCGGGCCGCGGGGGCACCGTCGGGCGGCTGCCGCCGGTGCCGGGACCCGAGGACGGGCCGGGGCCCGTGCCGGACCGGCGGGCGGTGACCCGGACGACGATCCACGAGATCGGGCCGAGCAGGGGCAGGAGCACGATCAGGAGCACCCACAGCCACCGGGGCAGGCCGCCACGCTCGTCCTCCTCCGAACCCCAGACGTCGACCAGGGCGTACACCATGAGTCCGACGACGACCAAGATGAAGAGTATGCGGGGCATGCGCCCAGCCTACGGCCGGTCGGCGGGGATGCGTCAGGCTTCGGAGTGACGTTCGCCCCCTTGCCGCCGTCCGACTGTGACCCAGGCCCGGCCTACGATGGGTAGGTGCCCCTCGTGATCTACACCCTGCTCCGCCTCGCGCTGTTCGGCGCGGCATTCGGCCTGCTGTACCTGGTCGGCCTGCGGGGCTGGCTGCTCCCGATCGTCGCGGTGGTGGTCGCGCTGGCGGTGTCGTACCTGACCCTGAGCAGGCCGCGCGACGCCGCGACGCGGTGGATGGCCGACCGGGCCGAGCGCCGCGCCGCCGAGCGCGCCGCAGCCCCGAGGGTCGACGCCGACGCGGCCCACGAGGACGCCCAGCTCGACCAGGAGCTTCAGACCGACAGGCCGAACCAGAGCAGCACGCCGTAGCCCAGCTCGTAGAGCCCCGTGCCGGCCAGGACCGGGATCAGCAGCTTGCCCCGCGCCCCGGCGAGTATCGGCAGCGACAGCAGCGTCGCGGGGCCGAGCAGCAGCAGCACCACGAGCGACCACGGCGCCCAGAACGCGCACACCGCGCCGAGCAGCACAGGGACCCAGATCATCGCGATGTACGCCCGCCGCGCCCGGTAGTCACCGAGCCGTACCGCGAGCGTGCGCTTGCCGGCCAGGACGTCGGTGGGGATGTCGCGCAGGTTGTTCACCATGAGCAGCGCGCACGCGATGAGGCCGATGCCGACGGCGCCGAGCACCGCGGGCCACGTGATGCGGTCGGCCTGCGTGTAGGTGGTTCCGAGCACTGCGACCAGGCCGAAGAACACGAACACGGCGATCTCGCCCAGCCCCCGGTAGCCGTACGGCTTCTTGCCGCCGGTGTAGTACCAGGCGGCGGCCACGCACACCGCGCCGACCGCGAGCAGCCACCAGTGACCCGACACGACGCTCAGCAAGAGGCCGAGCACCCCGGCGACGCCGAACGCCGCGAACGCCGCGCGCTTCACCGCGCCGGGGGCGGCGGCGCCGGACGCGGTCAGCCGCATCGGGCCGACCCGGTCCAGGTCCGTACCGCGCACGCCGTCCGAGTAGTCGTTGGCGTAGTTGACGCCGACCTGCAGCGCGAGGGCGACGCCCAGCGCGAGCAGCGCGGGCAGCCACGCGGCGGAGTCCACCTGAGCGGCCGCGCCCGTGCCCACCATGACGGGTGCCGCCGCCGCCGGCAGCGTGCGGGGCCGCGCCCCGGAGATCCACTCGGCGGCAGTCGCCATCAGCGCGTCCTTCGTTCGGGGGTTGTGCCTGAGTTCTCAACAGATCCAGCGCCGGGCTCGCACCCGGTCCTGGCGGAGGAACGAAGTCATGGTCGCACGGGTTCCCGGCCCGCCTCCCGCTCGGCCCGCACGACGGCGTCCCGCACCGCCCGGCGGTCCACCTTGCCCGGGCCCCGGGCCGGCAGGGCGGCGGTGACGTACACCCGGCGCGGCGCGGCCGGCGTCCCCAGCCGCTGCCCGACGGCGGAGCGCAGCCCGGCGAGCAGCTCACCGCCGCCGTCGGCCAGGTTGGTGCCGCGCACGGGCGCGGGGCTGGGCGCCGCGCGCCGGCCGGCGAGAGCTATGACGGCGACGACGGCATGGCCCCACTCGTCGTCGGGCACGCCGACGACGCAGGCCTCGCCCGGGGTGCCCAGCCCGGCGAGGTGCTCGGCGATGGCGTCCTCGACGGCCGCCGGGGCGACGTTGACCCCGCCGGTGAGGATGACGTCGTCGGCCCGGCCGAGGATCGTGAGGCGGCCGTCGTCCAGGCGGCCCAGGTCGGACGTGCGGAACCAGCGGGTGCCGTCGGGGCCGGTGCGGAACGCGGCGGCCGTGGCGTCGGGATCGCCCACGTAGCCCTCGGCGAGCACGGGGCCGGACAGCTCGACGATGCCTGTAACGACGGTGTCGTTATCACCGGCGTCCGTACCGACGGTGTCCGTACTGACGATGCCGGTGCCGACGGCGCCCCTATCGACGGCGTCCTTACCGGCGGCGCCCGAGGTGAGGCCCGGGCCCGCCTCGGCGTCGGCCAGTCGGACGCGCACGCCCGCGAGCGGGACGCCGTCGTACACGCAGCCGCCGCTCGTCTCGGACATGCCGTACGTGGTGACGACCCGGACGCCCGCGGCCCGGGCGCGGGCCAGCAGCGCGGAGGGCGTCGCGGCACCGCCGACGAGCGCCGCGTCGAACCGGGCGAGGGCGTCGAGGCCGGCGGTGTCGCCGTCGTCGGCCGCGGTGACCAGCCGGTGCAGCTGGGTGGGGACCAGCGAGACGTATGCTCGGTCGCCGAGCCCGCTCCGGGCCGACGACGAAGCAGGGGCCGGGGGTCGAAGGAAGCCCGTGGCGAGGGCCGCGAACCCCTCTGGAGTGAAGCGGTCGAGCGCGCCGACGCGCACCTCCGTGCCCGCCACCACCGATCGGTTGATGACCTGGACCCCCGCGACGTGCGTGGGCGGCAGCACGAGCAGCCAGCGGCCGGGGCCACCGAGCCGCTCGTGGGTGGCCTCGGCGGACGCGCGCAGGGCGGCCGCGCTCAGCGCGACCTCGCGCGGGTTTCCCGTGGAACCGGAGGTCCGGAGCACGAGCGCGGTGCCGGGCGGGGCCGCGGCGTCGGACAGGCGGGGCTGCGGGGCGTAGGCGGGACCGCCGTCGAGGGCGCCCCGGACGGCGCGGACCACGTCGATCGGCGGGTCGGTCAAGGTCACCTCACGAGGGTAAGCGTGCCAGGAGCACACCCGGAGTCGGCCGGTCTGTAAGGTGTGCGCCACGCGAACCGTCCCGGGGAACGCTCGGGATCGAACACTCGCGGAGGAGAACGGATGACCACGCGCAGGACGACCGCGGTCCGTGCCACGGGTGCGGCCCTGGTGATCATGCTCGGGCTGGCCGCCTGTGGACTCGTTGGTCCCGAGGTGCCCTCGCCCACGCCCACCGCTACGGTCGACGCCCCCGTCGAGAGCGACCGGACCGGGCCACCGAAGCCCCCGAAGCCGCCGGCGGCGCCCGTCGTGTGGCCGCTCACCGGGGTGCGGACCGACAAGATCGCGAACCGCCCCGCTGTGTCGGTGAAGATCGAGAACTCGTCGGACGCGCGCCCGCAGCGCGGCCTCGTGGAGGCCGACATCGTGTGGGAGGAGGTCGTCGAGGGCGGCATCAGCCGGTTCGTCGCGACCTACCACTCGAACATCCCGGACATCGTGGAGCCGGTGCGCTCCGTGCGGCCGATGGACCCCGCGATCGTGGGGCCGCTGGACGGCATCCTGGTGTTCTCCGGCGGGCAGGGGCCGTTCATCGCCGCGACGGAGCGGGTGGGCACCCAGACGATCATCATGGACAAGGGCGACGCCGGCTTCACGCGCGACTCCAGCCGGTACGCGCCGCACAACGTGATCGGCAGCATGCCGACGTTCCTCGCGCAGGCGGACGGGAGGCGGACGAACCCGCCGCGCGCGCAGTTCAAGTACGCGCCGAAGGTCGGCCAGGGGACCGCACGGAAGGGCGGCACGCCCGCCCACGTCGTCGATGTCAGGCTGTCGCCCGCGCAGCGCACGGTGTGGACCTGGGACCAGGAGAACAAGAGGTACCTGCGCAGCGAGGGCTCGGCCGCGTCCGTCGCGGCCGACGGCCGGCGGCACTCCGCCCGGAACGTGCTCGTGCTGTCCACCCACGTGTTCAACACGAAGTGGGTGGACCCGAGCGGCGCGCCCGTGCCGGAGCACAAGCTCGCCGAGAGCAGCGGGGTCGGCACGCTGGTCTCCACCGGGCGCAGCATCCCGGTGCGCTGGTCCAAGAAGGACCTGCTGTCGCCGATCGTGCTCAAGACTCGCGACGGCCAGGACGTGCGGCTCGACCCGGGCAACACGTGGATCGAGCTGGTCCCGGCCGGCTCGGGGAGCTGGTCGGTGCGCTGAGCGCGTCGCTGAGCCACAAGTTGCGCGTCGACCGGATCCGCTGGTGACGCCGAACCGCAACCTACGTGTCACCGCTGTCGCCGAACCGCAACCTACGTGTCACCGCTGTCGCCGAACCGAAGAGTGCATGTCGATCTGAGGCCCGATCGACGTGCACTCTTCGGTTCGGCGCTGGCGGCGACGGGAGACTTGCGGTTCGGCGTCAACCTGGCGACGCGTCGGTTGCGGTTGGGCGGGAGTGTGCCGTCCGTCGTGGCGGCCGACGCCGTCAGTAGTAGTACGGGAAGGCCGACCAGTCCGGGTCGCGGCGCTCCAGGAACGCCTCCTTGCCCTCGACCGCCTCGTCGGTCATGTACGCCAGCCGGGTCGCCTCGCCGGCGAACACCTGCTGGCCGGCGATGCCGTCGTCGGCGGCGTTGAATGCGAACTTCAGCATCCGGATGGCCTGCGGCGACTTGGTCGCGATGATGCGCGCGTACTCGAGCGCCAGGCCCTCCAGGTCCTCGTGGGCGGCGACCTCGTTGACGGAGCCCCAGCGCTCGGCGTCGTCGGCCGAGTACTCGCGGGCGAGGAAGAACACCTCGCGGGCGCGCTTCTGCCCGAGCTGGCGGGCGAAGTAGGCGGAGCCGTAGCCGGCGTCGAACGAGCCGACGTCGGCGTCGGTCTGCTTGAACTTGCCGTGCTCGCGGCAGGCGACCGTGAGGTCGGCGACGACGTGCAGGGAGTGTCCGCCACCCGCCGCCCAGCCGTCCACGACCGCGACCACCACCTTGGGCATGGTCCGCATGAGGCGCTGCACCTCCAGGATGTGCAGGCGACCGGCCTTGGCCGGGTCGATCGAGTCCGCGTTCTCGCCCTCGGCGTAGCGGTAGCCGTCGCGGCCGCGGATGCGCTGGTCGCCGCCGCTGCAGAAGGCCCAGCCGCCGTCCTTGGGGGAGGGGCCGTTGCCGGTCAGCAGCACCGTGCCGACGTCGGACGACATGCGCGCGTGGTCCATGACCCGGTACAGCTCGTCCACCGTGTGCGGGCGGAAGGCGTTGCGGACCTCCGGCCGGTCGAACGCGATGCGGACCACGGGCAGGTCGCGCGGCTCGTCGCCGCTCCGGTCAACGCCGCGGTGGTACGTGAGGTCGGTCAGGCCCTCGAAGCCGGCGACCGTGCGCCAGCGCTGCGGGTCGAACGTCTCGGAGACTTGCTTGGGCAGTTCGGTGCTCGTGCTCACGCGGCAAGCCTAGTTGGGGCGGTGCGGGGTGAATGGCAGCCCGTGGTCGTCAGTGCCAGGGACCGACGTTCGGAACGAATTTCGTCATGGCGGAGACGATGTCCCGCGAGTCTTCGAGGGCGAGTGTTCGTTCTCGGTGAGCTCGACGATCGGCGAGCTCGTGATTGTCCGCTTGAACGGACCGTCGTCGTCCGCCCATGCGGAGGCGGAGACACGGCGCACGTTGACCTCCCTGTGCAGCGCCTTCTCGGCCTCCTCCACTATGTCGGCGAGCCGATCGCGGTCGGGGTTGCCGATCACCAGCACGTCGATGTCGCCAGGTACCGAACCCGGACGCTCGTGGTACCGGGCCGCCCATGATCCGTAGATGAAGGCATGCTCGATGCCATCGACGTCTGCGAGGAGGCCGCGGAGCACTGCAAGGGGACCAAAGGTCACGGCCAGAAGTTCTGCTAGAGGAGCGTAGACCGGGTTGTCCGTCCGCGCGCGGGCAAGGCGGGTGTTGCCGAAGCGGCGGGTGGAGACGAGGCCAGCATCCTCGAGGCGGTCGATCTCGCGTAGGACAGTCAGGCGAGACGTCCCGACAAGCCGCGCCAGGTCGGTAAGGCTCTGCTCCTTGTCCGGCTCCAGGAGCACGGCGGCAAGGATGTCTCCCTGCGAGCGGGTGCGCAGCAGGGGGAGAAGCAGAGGGGCACCTTGTTTCATAAAATGAACGCTACCGTTCGTTTTATGAACACACCAGATGCAGGCATCTATGGTGGCGGCGAGGAAGGGAGCACCCACATGCTGGTTCGCCATCGCGGTCTCGAACCGTCGATCGATCCGTCGGCGTACGTCGCCCCGTCAGCGGCAGTTGTCGGTGACGTCCGCATCGCCGCTGGAGCGAGGATCCTGCACGGCGCGGTCCTCACCGCGGAGGACGGCGTCGTCGTCATCGGCGAGGACACTGTGGTCATGGAGAACGCGCTCGTCCGCGGGCGCCGCGGGCATCCCGCAGAGATCGGGTCCGCGGTGATGATCGGCCCGCACGCTCACGTGAACGGCAGCACGATCGAGGACGAGGCGTTCATCGCGACCGGTGCGTCGCTGTTCCCGGGCAGCACTATCGGCGCGGGCGCGGAGGTGCGAATCAACGGTGTCGTCCAGGTCAACACCGTCTTGGCCCCGGGAACGGTCGTGCCGATCGGCTGGGTCGCCGTGGGGGATCCGGCGACGATCCTGTCGCCGGACCGGCACGAGGAGATCTGGGCGATCCAGCGAGAGCTCAACTTCGGCGCCACCGTCTACGGGGTGGGCCGAGACGTGCCGATGCGTGAGCTGATGCGCCGTCAGTCGGACTTCTACGGCGCGCACCGCGACGACGAGCCCGTGAACGAGACCAGGTAGCCCCTCGGGTAGTTAGCCTGGCCCTGTGCTGCTGATCGGTGAACCCGTCGTCTGGTCCACGCCGCTACGGACCCGCTTTCGCGGGATCGACGTGCGCGACGGCGTCCTCCTGCGCGGCCCCGCCGGCTGGGGTGAGCTGTCGCCCTTCTGGGACTACGACGACGAGGAGTCCTCGACCTGGCTGCGCGCGGCGCACGAGGCAGCCTTCATCGGCTGGCCCGAGCCGGTCCGGCAGAGCGTGCCGGTCAACGTGACGGTCCCCGCCGTCGGGCCGGAGCGGGCGCGCGAGATCGTCCTGGCGTCCGGCGGGTGCCGGACCGCCAAGGTCAAGGTCGCGCAGCGCGGCCCCGACGGGACGCTCGAACCCGTGGCCGCGGAGGCGGACCGGGTCGCCGCCGTCCGCGACGCCCTGGGGTCCGACGGCGCGATTCGGGTCGACGCCAACGCAGCCTGGACCCCCGACGAAGCCCTGGCGCACCTCGCCGAGATCGACCGAGCCGCCGGTGGGCTCGAGTACGTGGAGCAGCCCTGCGCAAGCGTCGACGAGCTGGCCCTGGTGCGCCGCAAGCAGGACGTCCCCGTCGCCGCCGACGAGTCGATCCGCCGCGCCGCCGACCCGATGCGCGTGGTGCGCGAGGAAGCCGCCGACATCGTGGTCCTCAAGGTGCAGCCGCTGGGCGGCGTCCGCGCGTGCCTCGAACTCGCGGAGCAGGTCGGGCTGCCGGTTGTCGTCTCGTCCGCCCTCGAGAGCTCGGTCGGGCTCGCCGCCGGCGTCGCCCTCGCCGCCGCCCTGCCCGAGCTCCCCTACGCCTGCGGGCTCGCGACGTCCCAGCTCCTGGTGCACGACGTCGTCGCCGAGCCGCTGCTGCCCGTCGACGGCGCGCTCCCCGTCCGCCGCCCCGAGCCCTCGCCCGAGGCGCTCGCCGCCACGTCCCCTGACGGCCCGACGATCGAACGCTGGCTCGCCCGGTACCACCGACTGACCCGGATCCTGGAGGACGCATGACGATCCCGCCCGCCGTCACCACCGCCCGCGCACTGGTCGCCGACCTGGTCACCCGGGGTGTGCAGGACGTGGTGCTCGCCCCCGGCTCGCGCAGCGCCCCCCTCGCGTACGCCTTCGCGGAGGCCGCCGACGCCGGCCGCCTCACGCTGCACGTACGGATCGACGAGCGGGCGGCGGGATTCCTCGCGCTGGGCCTGTCGAAGGGCGCGGAGGGTGCGCCGGTTGCCGTCGTCACGACGTCGGGGACGGCGGTCGCGAACCTGCACCCTGCCGTGCTGGAGGCGAACCACACCGGGCTGCCGCTGATCCTCCTCACCGCCGACCGGCCGCACGAGCTGCGCGGCACGGGTGCGTCGCAGACGACCGACCAGGTCGGGATCTTCGGTTCGGCGGTGCGGTTCGCGGCGGACATCCCGGCTTCGGCGGGGTTCCCGACGCCGTCGAACGCCGCTGCGCCGTCGAACGCCCCTGCGGGATCGGGCGCCTCGCCGTCGGGCGAACCGGGTGGCGAGCCGGGCGCCGAAGCCGCGCCGGAGCTCCGCGACCTGAGGCACATCGCCGGGCGCGCGGTCAGCGCCGCCCTGGGCCTGCGTTCGGGGCACCCCGGGCCGGTGCACCTCAACCTGGCGTTCCGGGACCCGCTGGCGCCGTCGGCCCCGTTGCCGGGCCTGCCCGCGGACACCGCGCAGGAGGACTACCCGCGGCCCGACCCGCCGCTCGTCGTCCCCGCCGCGCTGCAGCACTTCGCCTCTCCGGCGCTGCCGGGCGACCCGGAACGCACGGTCGTCGTCGCAGGCGACGGCGCCGGGCCTGAGGCGCGGCGGCTTGCCGAGGCGCAGGGCTGGCCCCTGTTCGCGGAGCCGTCCTCGGGCGCGACGGGCGGGCCCAACGCGATTGCGGCCTACCGGGTGCTGCTCGGCTCAGACGATCTCGCGGGGAGCGTCGAGCAGGTGGTGGTCTTCGGCCGGCCCACCCTGTCGCGCCCGGTGCAGCGGCTGCTCGGCCGCCCTTCCGTAACGGTCACCGTGGTCGCGCCGGGCGCGGGTCCGTGGCCCGACGCCGCCCGCAACGCCGCCGTCGTGGTGCCGGGCCTGGCCCCCGTCTGCTTCGAGGCGGCCGCGGCCGAGCGGTCGCCGTTCCTGGAGCGCTGGCAGGCCGCGGGGGCGCAGGCCGCCCGCGTCCTGGACGAGGTGACCTGCGACGAAGCGGTCCTCGGCGGACCGACGGCGCTCTCCGTGGCGCGAGCCGTTGCCGCGGTGCTCGGCCCCGAGGACCTGCTGGTGGTCGGCTCGTCCAACCCCGTGCGGGACCTCGAGCTGGTGCTCGGCCTCGACGGTCCCGGACCCGCGGTCCTCGCCAACCGAGGCCTCGCGGGCATCGACGGCACCGTGTCGACGGCGGTCGGCATCGCGCTCTCCGCCGCCCGCCGCGGCCTGCGCACCCGTGCCCTCCTGGGCGACCTCACGTTCCTGCACGACGTCGGCGGCCTGCTCCGCGGCCCCGACGAGCCCCCGGTCGACCTGGAGATAGTGGTGGTGAACGACGAGGGCGGCTCGATCTTCGCGACCCTCGAGCACGGCGCGCTCGCCGCGACCGGTGACGCCGCGAGCGCCACGTTCGAGCGGGTCTTCGGGACGCCGCACGGGTCCAACCTGGCGCAGCTGTGCGCGGGGTACGGCGTGGACCATCAGCTCGTCAAGGACGTGCCGACCCTGCGGCACGCGCTGCAGGCGCCGAGCCACGGCGTTCAGGTCATCGAGGTGCGCGTGCCGCGCGCCGACCGTCTGGCGGAGTCGCGCGACCTGGCGCGTCGCGTCATCGAGGCGGCCACCGCTTCTCGTTGAGTGCGGGCTGTCTGCCGGGTCGGCAGGCTCCGGCCCGACAGATGGCCCGCGCTCAACGAACTGCCAGGACGCGCAGGGAACTCACAGACTTATCCAAGGGTCGGACAAGGAACGGGGTGTCAACTGGTTCTGACTTCAAGGAGGGTCACGATGACCGACCAGAACAGCACCACTCCGCAGCCGGACGAGCAGCCGCCCGTCGCGCAGCCCACCCAGCAGCTGCCGGTCGCCGGCCCGGCACCCGCCCAGAACGCGGACGCTGAGTCTCCGAGCCCTGCGCAGTCCCCGGCGCCCGTACCTGCGCCGCAGCAGCATTCGGCACCCGCCGAGGGCACCCCCGCGCAGGGCGCGCCGGTCCAGAACGTCCAGAGCGCGGCTCCCGCTCAGCACCCGGCCCCCGCGCCGAGCGTGGCTCCCGCTCAGCACTTGGCCCCCGCCCAGAACGCGGCCCCCGCCATCAGCCCCGCGTCCGCCTACGTCAACCCGTACTCCGCCCCCGCCACGGTGGCGGTGGCGGAAGCGCCGAGCGCGAAGAACCGCACCTGGGTTCCGGTGGTCAGCGCCGCCGCGGCCGCCGCGCTGCTGGCCAGCCTCGGTACCGCCGGTGCGATCGCCCTCACGGACAACCCGAACAACGCGGCCTCCCTGGCCGACGTCGGACAGTCGACCAGCCAGAACGTGCCCGTGGCGAGCTCGACCGTGGAGAACCCGAACTGGACAGCGGTCACCTCCGCGGTGCAGGAGTCCGTGGTCGCGATCCAGGTGGAGAGCCAGGCGGGCGGCGCCGAGGGCTCCGGCGTCGTGCTGGACTCCGACGGCCGCGTCCTGACCAACAACCACGTGGTGGCCGACGCGACGACGGTGCAGGTCACGCTGAGCGACGGCCGGGTGTACGACGCCGACATCGTCGGCACGGACCCGACCACCGACCTCGCCGTCGTGCAGATCTCCGACCCGCCGTCGGACCTGAAGCCCGCGACCTTCGCGGACTCGTCCGACGTCGTGGTGGGCGAGCCCGTGATGGCGCTCGGCAACCCGCTGGGCCTGGCGAACACCGCGACGACGGGCATCGTGTCCGCCCTGGACCGGCCGGTCACGGCCAGCGCAGAGGACGGGTCCGAGCAGGTGGTCACGAACGCCATCCAGATCGACGCCGCGGTGAACCCGGGCAACTCGGGTGGGCCGCTGTTCAACGCGTCGGGCGAGGTCATCGGCATCACCTCCTCGATCGCTACCCTGTCGAGCGGCGGGACGGCGTCGAGCAGCTCCGGCTCGATCGGCCTCGGCTTCGCCATCCCGTCCAACCTGGCCACGCAGATCGGTGACCAGCTCAAGAAGGACGGCACCGCCGAGCACGCCTTCCTCGGCGTGTCGCTCTCCGACGCCACCGCGACGGCCGACGGCGTGACCCGCCGCGGCGCCGGTGTCTCGGAGGTCGTCGCCGACTCGCCGGCCGGGGACGCCGGCGTCCAGGAGGGTGACGTGGTCGTCGCGATCGACGGCGACCCGGTCAACGGCGCGGCGTCGCTCACGGCGTTCGTGCGGGAGAAGGAAGCCGGTGACAAGTCGGTGCTGACCGTGGTGCGCGACGGCAAGACGCAGGAGATCACCGTCACGCTCGCGGTCAAGGACGAGACGGCGACCCAGGACTCGGGCTCGCAGGGCCAGCAGCTGCCCGGCCAGGAGGACGGCTCGGACTCGGGCTCCGGCTCGGACCAGAGCCAGCCGAACAACATCCCGGACTGGCTGCAGGACTTCTTCAACAACCAGGGCTGACCCGCCCCGGCCGGACATGTCAGACCCCCAGGTCACCCCGAATGACCTGGGGGTCTGCCGCGTATTCGCGTTCAACGGGTGAAGTTGGTCCAGCGGGATTAGTTTGGTCCGCGTGTCTGGGACGTTCACCGTGGTCAGGACCCTCGGCCGATCGGATGCCGCGCACGACATCCTCGAGGAGCTGCCGGAGTGGTTCGGCATAGACCGGTTCACGTACGAGTACGTCGAGGCGGCGGCCAAGTTCCCCAACTATGTGGCGGTCGCCGCGCCCGAAGCCTCGCCGGGGAGCGCCCCGCCGGGCAGCTCGGGCCCCGGCGTCGGAGCCGACGGCGGCGCGATCTCCACCGAGGACGTGCTCGGTGTGCTGCTCCTCGACCAGCGCTACCCGACGTCCGCGGAGGTGCACCTGCTCGCCGTCCGGCGCAAGCACCACCGCGCGGGCATCGGGCGCACGCTCCTGGAGCGCGTCGAGGACGACCTGCGCGCTCAGGGCGTGCGCCTGCTGAGCGTGAAGACGTTCGGCCCTTCGGCGCCGGACCCGGGATTCGATCAGACCCGTGCCTTCTACAGCGCCGTCGGCTTCCACCCGGTGGAGGAGTTTCCCGACCTCTGGGTCGACAGTCCCTGTCTCCTGATGGTCAAGGCTCTCTGACCGACCGGTCAGATCTTGGCCGGTGCCCCGAACAGCGCCTCGGCGGCGCCCGGCACGACGGCGGCGACGACGCCACCGAGGCTGCGCTCGAGGTAGCCGACCAGCTCCTCGTCGGAGAGGTCGGAGTTGATGCCGCCGTCGACCAGGGCCTGCTCGGCCAGGGCCACCCACGAGCGGACCGCTATGCGCAGGAGCTCGGTCTCGGGCACGCCCAGCTCGAGGAGCACCGCCAGGGCGCGCTCCGTCTGCTGGCGCCGTGCGTCCTCGATCACGGCGCGCACCTCCTCGTCGCCGCTGGCGGCGCCGCGGACGAGCGAGTAGAAGGTCGGCCCGTGCTCCCGGACGTACGTCACGAGCCGGGTCAGCGTGCTCACCAGGCGATCGGACGGCGGGAGCTCGGGCTGGGGCTCTGAGGCGTGCAGCATCGAGTCGCGCGCGCGGCGCACGATCTCGTGGTGCAGGCCGTTCTTGGAGCCGAAGTAGTAATAGACGAGACCCGTCGAGACACCGGCTTCAGCGGCGATCTCCTCGACGGTCACCTCGGCCAGCGGGCGGTCCGCGAGCGTCGCGACTCCCAGTGCCACGAGCTGGTTGCGGCGTTCCTCCGGGCGGAGTCGCGTGCGTCGGGCTGTTGCCATGTACCGAGCATATCCGGCATGCTTTGCGGCGCCGTCGGGGGCTCAATTGACGGTAACTCAGTAATCGCGCTAACGTCGCGACGGGACGACGGTGCAGTCGTCCTCACATTGGCATCGAGGGGAACACCAATGAAGCTCAGCAAGATCACGGGGTCGCGCAAGGGTCGCGTGGCCCTCGCCGTCATTCCGGTCACCATCGCCGCCAGCGTTCTGCTCGGCGGGGTTGCACAGGGCGCAGTGCCCGTCTCGTTCGCCATCTCCGGCAGCCAGTTCAAGATCGGCGCGGACAAGCTCGAGGGTGTCGGCTTCTCGCAGTACGCGGGCGTGGCCACCGCCTCGGACGGTACGCAGCACCCGGCCGCCATCGCGAACATCAAGGACGCGAAGCTCTACAACCTGTGCCAGTCGGTCGTGCAGGACACGCCGCTGGGCAAGGTCGGCCTGCTGATCTCGGCCGGCACCGGCGAGGGGAAGCCCGCGCTGGCCACCGACCTGCAGATCGGCATGAACGACCTGTCGGGTACCGCGGTCTTCAAGAACATCCGCATCGGCGTCGACGCCTCGACCGTGAACACGGCCAAGAAGGGTGACGCCGGCGACTTCGCCATGGACTCCGACACCGTCGACATCAACGGTCTCCAGCAGGTCTCGTGGAGCACGCAGGCCGCCGTCTTCCAGCTGACGGACCTCAGCCTCAAGATCACGGACGGCACCGAGTGCTTCTGAGTCCGGGTGACGGCCAGGCGAACGCCGCCGGCCGCCCCGGACTTCGCGCGAAGCTTGCTGACTGGCGCAGGGACTTCCGCCCCTGGCGCAAGCAGCGGCCGTTCGTCGGGGGTGTGCTGGTAGTCCTCGCGGGCCTGGAGATGCTCCTGTCCGGCCCTATCAAGCTGGACCAGCTCGGCATGAACGTCGTGCTGCAGTTCGGGGTCGAGGGCGCTCAGGCGACGATCCTGCCGATCGCGCTGGTGCTGCTCGGGATCCTGTCGATCGCCCAGCCCGTGCACCGGATCTTCTACGGCGTGATCGCCCTCGCGATCTCCGTCTACTCGATCGCGGGAGTGAACCTCGGCGGCTGGGTCGTCGGGTTCCTGCTGGGCGTGATCGGCGGCATCGTCGTCGTGTCCTGGGCACCCCAGGTGGAGGACGCCGAGGCGGCCGGGCAGCCCGAGGAGAACGACGTCGCACCTGGTTCCCGCAGCGCAGCGGCAGCCGGCGACAACGGCGACCCTGCTGAGGACGACGCTCCGGCGTCGGACACCGGCGCAGAAGGCTCGCCCGCAGGCGAGGCGGGTGACGACCCCGCTCCCGAGGCGGGCGACGACGCACCGGGAGCTGATCGCGAGCCGGCCCCGGACACGGAGGCGATCCCCAAGGTGGAAACGCTCAGCACCGCGCTGCGCGCCCTGTCCCAGAAGTCCGCCGCGGTAGTAGTGGCGAGCGCGATGGCGCTCGGCGGCATGAGCATGCCGGCGTCGACGTCGGGCGCCGAGACCCAGCAGGACGACTCGTTCTGGTGCGTGGTCTTCGGCGCCTGCGACGACGACGGCACGGCGGACCCCTCCGCCTCGCCCTCCCCGTCGCCGAGCACTTCCGAGTCCGCCGGCGACGAGGGCGAGGACCCGGTCGGGGACGCGGTCGACGACGTCACCGACGGGGCGACCGACCCGGCCGACGGCAGCGACGCCGGGGACCCGGCGGGCGACTCCGCCGGCGGCGACGCCGGCACGGGCCCGGACAGCGACAAGTCCGAGTGCCAGGAGCCGACGCAGGACGGCGAGGTGCCCCCGGAGGCCGAGGCAGAGGCGCCGAACGACCCGTGCGGCGAGGTCGACCCGCAGCAGACGATCGAGGACGCGCTCAAGACCGAGCTCGGCACCTGCGTCAAGGTGACCTTCGGCGGCAAGTACGACCTCAACATCGACCTGCCGGGCCAGTGCGGCGCCAAGGAGGACGGCAACGTCTTCTCCCTCCCCGCCGACCTGGAGAGCACGGACCTGACGATCCCGCTCACCGGCATCAACGGCATCGGCCTGGCGAACGTGCCGGTCAAGGGCGGCGGCGAGCGCCGGGACGCCATCAAGATCTCGGCCGACAAGGTGGTCGTCGACGGCTTCTGGCTCAAGTCGTACGCGTACCACGAGGGTACGGTCGCGGGCACGGACACCCGGGCGAACTTCGTGTCGCTCGAGGGCAACGCGCACATGTACGTGTCGTCGATCCACGCGAACCTGCCCGACGGCCAGGACCTCCTGGAGGTGGCCAACCAGGTGCTCGGGGGCGCTTCGCTCATCGAGATCGTGCTGTCCGCCACGGACGCGCGGATGGGCTTCATGGGTGCCACGTCCGACATCCAGGTCTGGGACAACTTCCGCGAGCAGGTCTGGGGAGACAAGACCGACCCGATCGGCAAGGGCCCGAAGGCCGGCGACGCCTGACGCGCCGCGCTGAGTGCGGGGGACTTGTCGGGTCAGCCACGGCGGGCCGACAAGTCCCCCGCACTCGACGCGTTGGTCAGGAGGTGGCGCCCAGGGCGTAGCGCATCGGTTCCAGCTTGGCTTCCGACTCCGCCAGCTCTGCCTGCGGGTCCGACGCCGCGACGATGCCGCAGCCCGCGAACAGCCGGATGTGGCGCGGGTTCCTCGGCGAGATCTCGGCCGACCGCAGGGCGATGCCCCACTCGCCGTCGCCGTCGGCCCCGACCCAGCCCACCGGGCCCGCGTACCTGGCGCGGTCCAGCCCTTCGATCTCGCGGATCAGGCTGCGCGCGGCGGTGGTCGGCGTCCCGCAGACGGCGGCGCTCGGGTGCAGCGCTGCGGCCAGGGAGAGGGACGACGTCGCCCGCCCGCCCGAGACCGGGTTCTGGTCCGTCAGGACGCCGGTCACGTCAGTGGCCAGGTGCATGACGTTCGGCAGGTGCAGCACGAACGGCGCCTCGGGCACGTTCATCGAGGTGCAGAACGGCTCCAGGGCGGCGGCCACGGAGCGCACCGCGAACTCGTGCTCCTCGAGGTCCTTCGAGGACCGGGCGAGCTGCGCCGCGTGCAGCAGATCGGCGTCGGCGGGGGCGTCGGGCGAGCCCGGCCCGTGCTCGCGGCGGATCGTGCCGGCCAGCACGCGCGAGGCGACCAGGCCCTTCTCGCTGCGGACCAGCAGCTCCGGCGTCGCGCCGACCATGCCGTCCACGCTGAACGCCCAGCAGGCGTCGTACGCGGACGCGAGGCGGCCGAGCAGGTGCCGCGTGTCGAGCGGGTGCTCGGCTGTGGCGACGACGTCGCGCGCGAGCACCACCTTCTCCAGCTCGCCGGTCTGGATCCGGGTGATCCCCTCCGCGACCACCGCCGGCCAGTCCGCGGCGCCGACGGCGCCGTCGGCCAGCACCACCCGGCCCGGCTCGGTGACCGGCTGGTGCGGGTAGGCGGACAGGAGGTCCTCGCCCGCGGGTGCCGACCGGTCGCCCACCAGGGAGATGGTGGTCATCCAGGCCCGGTCGCCCCGCCGTCCGACGACGACGCGCGGCACGATCAGCACGCCGCTCGCGCGCGCCGGGTCCTCGGCCTCGTCGCCGGGGGAGACGTCGTCGAAGGCGAAGCTGCCGAACGCGACGAGGCCGCTGCCGGGCAGGCCGACGTCGTCGTGCACGACCGCGCGGTCGAGCACCTGGCGCCAGGCGCCGTCGGCGTCGGCGAAGCGGCCGGGGCCGAACGTCTCGAACCGCAGCGCCTCGCCCCAGCCCACGAGCCCGTCGCCGTGCCGTACCCAGGCGAGGGCGTTGGTGTCGGGGAGCCGGTCGACGAGCGCGGTCGGGGTGTCCGGCAGGTCGTCGATCGCAACGGTGCGGACGATGAGCTGCGGGCCCAGAGGCGCTCCCCGCGGCCGGTCGGGCGTGGCCGGCGCGACGGTGGCCCAGGAGCCGGACACTGTGGTGCCGGTTGATGCACCCGGGGTGCGTCCGGCAGGTGAAGCGATCATCCGCTTCAGGATAGGACGGTGGTCCGGTCGGTCCTGCATCGGGTGGGCCACGTCACACGGGGAAGGGCAGTTTCCGGTAGGGAGTCAGGCCAAGCGTTCCGCGCGTCGCCGAAGGTAGGCGTCGAATCCGGGTGCCGTGTAGTAGTACCGACCCTTGCCCTGCCGGTACAGCACGTTGGCTCGCACGAGCCGACCGAGGAGGACGTTTACGTTGCTCGCCTTCTTGGGCGAGAGATCGGCCAGTTGTCCTGCTAGAAGTGGCGGGTAGACCGCGCCGGCGGCCGTGCTCAGCAGGTCCTGTTCCGCGGGACGGAGCGCATCGACCCGAGGTGAGTAGAAGTCCAGGTCGAGCCGCCGGTAGATCTCGCTGTTCGTCGCGTCGAGGAGAGTGACGGAGAATGTCTCGACGCCGGCGAACGTCGAGGCGTCCCAAAGCTCGGCACCCCAGAGCTGGATGAAGTAGGGGTAACCCTCGACGTCCGTGAGCACACGCTCGACCAGTTCGTCGTCAGCGGCTCGACCGGTCCCATCCAACGGGACGAGGAATGCTTGCCGAGCCTCGGACGTGCCGAGCGATGCCACCTCATCCCCCCGGAACATGCGCTCCGAGTAGGTCCGGGCTTCGAGAAGGTTCACGGTCAGGTTGGGCAGCCCGCACAGGACCAGACACACAGCGATCCCTTGTCGCTGTAGTGCCGATACCGCCGCGAGAAGCATCGACAGAGGGTGGGACCCGTCTCGGGTCTTGTCGTCGACGAGCACCTGGGCCTCGTCGAAGAGCAGGACGACTCCCTCCTTGCCGGATCGCTGCACGATCTCGACGGCGTGTGCCATGGCCTCGGCGACGGCGCGCGTCCGGGTCGCGATCTCGCCGCCCAGGGACCACTCGAAGTCGTCGAAGGTGACCTTGGCGGTCTGCCGCGCCGCCTCGATGGCACCGCCGAGCACCTGGCGGATGCGTCCGCTCGCAGAGTGGCGAGCCACCACTTCGTGGAGCACGCCGTCGAGCAGACGGGTCAGCCTGTCCTCGTCGTTGTGCCTTGGCTCGAGCTCGACGAAGACGGTGGCCCACTCCGCCTCGTTCGCGATGTCGTCGAACCGGCGGAGGAGGACGGTCTTGCCGACACCGCGCAACCCGGTGAGTCTCAGGTTCGCGGGGATCTCAGGGGCGCCGGAGAGCATGGCCTGAAAGCGTCGCATCTGTGGATCGCGACCCGCCAGGTGGGCGGGCGGCAGGCCGACGCCGGGGCGGTACGGATTCTTGGCTACGGTCCTCTTGGCGTGCGGCACATAACAAACATAACAAGAAGCGTGTTAGGTCTGCTAGGCCGGGACGTGGTGGGCGAGGGACGACGGCGGCGCGCGACGTCGTCGGGCCGTGAAACTATTGCCGCATGTCCCGCGCAAGCCTGGAGAAGAAGCCGGCCGAGGTCGCGTCGATGTTCGACGGGATCGCCGCCCGCTACGACCTGACGAACGACCTGATCTCCCTGGGCCAGGACCGGCGCTGGCGCCGCCTCACGGTCGAGGCGGTGGCCGCGATGCCGGGCGAGCGCGTGCTCGACCTCGCCGCGGGCACCGGCACCAGCAGCGAGCCCTTCGCCGCCGACGGCGCCTTCGTGGTCCCGTCCGACTTCTCGATCGGCATGCTGCAGGTCGGCAAGGAACGCCGTCCGGACCTGCCGTTCGTCGCGGGCGACGCGACGCGGCTGCCCTTCGCCGACGAGTCCTTCGACGCCGTGACCATCAGCTTCGGCCTGCGCAACGTCGTGGACACGAGCGCGGCGCTGCGCGAGATGCTGCGTGTGGTCCGGCCGGGCGGGCGCGTGGTGATCTGCGAGTTCTCGACCCCCACCTGGGGCCCGTTCCGGAAGGTCTACCAGGAGTACCTGATGCGCGCGCTGCCCGTGGTGGCCGGCGCCGTGACCCGCGACAAGGGCTCGTACGACTACCTCGCCGAGTCCATCCGGACCTGGCACACCCAGGTCGACCTCGCCCACCTCATGATCGACGCCGGCTGGGAGCACGCGGCCTACCGCAACGTGACCGGCGGGATAGTGGCCCTCCACAGAGCCACCCGCCCGTCCTGAGTCCCCTCTTTGGTGGGCCCAGTGAGGTCGTGATTTCGCATCGAGATCGGCACAGTGCTGTGCCGATCTCGATGCGAAATCACGACCTCGCTGCGTAGTGCCGACCCCGCGCACGGGGCATCCCCCGCAGAGGCCCCTGAAGCCGACCTCCAAGTAAGGGGAACCTTCCTACACAATCCCCCCTAAGTGTGGCTAGGGTGTCGGTGTTGTGACAGGGTTCACAAGGGCTTGTCATCAAGCCCCGACGAACCCCGCCCAACAGGTCAGCAACGACCAGCAGCGGGTTCCCAACGGGGGTGAACGTGCGAAGAGCTACGCGCGACGACGCGGATGTCATCGTGGTGGGCGCCGGGCCGGCCGGCTCGTCCACCGCGCACTGGTGCGCGGCCGCGGGACTCGACGTGCTGCTCCTGGAAAAGGGCGAGTTTCCCCGGGACAAGATCTGCGGCGACGGCCTGACGCCGCGCGCCGTGGCCGAGCTGGTCCGCATGGGTGTGCCGACCCGCGAGGAGGACGGCTGGATCCGCAACCGCGGCCTGCGCGTCCACGGCGGCGGCCGCTCCTACGAGCTGGACTGGCCCAGCCTCACGACCTACCCCGGCTACGGCATGGCCAAGTCCCGCATGACGCTGGACCAGACCCTGGCCCAGCACGCCCAGGCGAGCGGCGCCAAGCTGCTGCAGCGCACCAAGGTCACCGGCCCCCTCCGCGACGACGACGGGCGGGTGGTGGGCGTGACCGCCCAGCCGCTCGACACCCGCGGCCGCGCCGAGGGCCCCGTCAAGGAGTTCCGCGCCCCCGTCGTGGTGGCGGCCGACGGCGTCAGCTCGCGCTTCGCGCTCGCCGTCGGGCGCGAGCGGCGCGACGACCGGCCCATGGGGACCGCCGTGCGCGCCTACTACCGCACCGCGCGCCACGACGACCCGTTCATGGAGTCCCACCTCGAGCTGTGGGACGGCGAGCCGGGCAAGAGCGACCTGCTTCCGGGCTACGGCTGGATCTTCCCGCTCGGCGACGGCACAGTGAACGTCGGCCTCGGGAGCGTGAGCTCCACGCCCGCGCGCCAGTCCAAGGCGGGCATCGACTACCGGCGGCTCATGGAGACCTGGCTGGAGAAGAGCGCCCCCGACGGCTGGGACCTGGTGCACGAGCCGGAGCGCGGCCCGATCCGCGGCGCGGCCCTGCCCATGGGCTACAACCGCGGCCCCCTGTACGCGGACGGTGTGCTCCTGGCCGGCGACTCCGCAGGCATGGTGAGCCCGTTCAACGGCGAGGGCATCGCCTACGGCCTGCAGGCCGGCCGGGTCGCCGCCGACGCGATCAGCCAGGCCCGCCACAAGAGCAGCGACGCGGCCCGCGAGGCCACGCTCGCGACCTACGCGGACCGCATGCGCGACGACCTGGGTGGGTACTACACCCTGGGCCGCTGGTTCGTGCGGCTCATCGAGCACCCCGAGATCATGCGGGTGTGCGTCCGGTACGGGCTGCCGCGCAAGGTCGTCATGCAGTTCACGCTCAAGCTCCTGTCCGACTGCTACGAGCCGCACGGCGGCGACTGGATCGACCGCGTCATCGCCGGCCTCACCCGGGTGGTCCCGAGCTCATGAGCATCACGTCCATGAAGGGCAAGTCGTCCATGAAGGGCACAGCATGAATCCCTACGTACCAATCCTGATCCTCATGGCGATCGGGGCGGTCCTGGCGCTCGGCGGGGTCGGCGCGAGCGCGATCATCGGCCCCAAGCGGTACAACCGCGCCAAGCTCGACTCGTACGAGTGCGGGATCGAGCCGACGCCGCACGCGGTGGGCGGCGGACGGCTGCCGATCAAGTACTACCTGGTGGCGATGACGTTCATCGTCTTCGACATCGAGGTCGTCTTTCTCTACCCGTGGGCCGTGGACTTCACGACGCTCGCGACGTTCGGCCTGGTGGCGATGCTGACGTTCCTGGCGTTGATCACCGTGCCGTTCGTCTACGAGTGGCGCCGCGGCGGCTTCGACTGGGTCTGAGCAACTACTTCATGCGCGGCGCCTGACGGCGCCGGGCAGCGACGCCGGGCGGGGCCCGGCAGAGGAGGGGACATGGGTGTCGAGGAAGCGCCGTCAGGGTTCCTGCTGACGACCATCGAGGACCTCGCGGGGTACCTGCGCAAGGCCTCGGTGTGGCCGGTGACGTTCGGCCTGGCCTGCTGCGCCATCGAGATGATGGCGGCGGGTGCGTCGCGGTTCGACCTGTCGCGGTTCGGCATGGAGGTGTTCCGTGCGTCGCCGCGACAGGCCGACCTGATGATCGTGGCGGGCCGGGTGAGCCAGAAGATGGCCCCGGTGGTGCGCCAGGTGTACGACCAGATGAGCGAGCCCAAGTGGGTGCTCTCGATGGGCGTGTGCGCGTCGTCGGGCGGGATGTTCAACAACTACGCGATCGTGCAGGGCGTGGACCACGTGGTCCCGGTCGACATCTACCTGCCCGGCTGCCCGCCGCGTCCGGAGATGCTGATCAACGCGATCCTCGGGCTGCACGACCACATCCAGAAGGAGCCGCTCGGCGTGAACCGCATCGAGGCGGCGCGGGCCGCCGAGGCGGCCGCGATGGAGGCAACGCCCACCTTCGAGATGAAGGGTCTGCTGCGATGAGCGAGGTCTCGCCGAGCGGCGACCAGGGTTCGGCCGTACAGCCGCCCGAGGGGGCCGCCACGCTCGAGGTCGTCGAGGTGAAGCGCGGCATGTTCGGCGCCGGCGGTTCGGGCGACACGTCCGGCTACGGCGGCCTCGTCACGCCGATCACGATGCCCGCGGCGTCGCTCCGTCCGTACGGGAGCTGGTTCGACCAGGTGGTCGACGTCCTGAGCGAGGTGCTGAACGAGGGCACGGCTACCGGCGGCCCCGGCTTCGACGAGGCGGTCGAGAAGGTGGTCGTGGACCTGCACAGCGCCGACAGCGCGGACGCGCGGCAGGCAGAGCTGACGATCCACGTCGCCCGCGAGCACGTCGCCGCCGTCTGCCAGGCGCTGCGCGACGACCAGGACCTGCGGTTCGAGCTGTCGCTCGGCGTCAGCGGCGTGCACTACCCGCACGACGCCGGCCGGGAGCTGCACGCCGTCTACCACCTGGCCTCGATCACGCACTCGCGCCGGCTGCGGCTCGAGGTCGCAGCGCCCGACGAGTACCCGCACATCCCGTCGACCACTTCCGTGTACCCGTCCAACGACTGGCACGAGCGCGAGACCTACGACTTCTTCGGGATCGTCTTCGACGGCCACCCCGCCCTGACCCGCATCGAGATGCCGGACGACTGGGTGGGCCACCCGCAGCGCAAGGACTACCCGCTCGGCGGCATCCCCGTCGAGTACAAGGGCGCCACGGTGCCCCCGCCGGACACGAGGAGGAGCTACTCATGAGCGCTCCCACTGACCACAGGCCGCCGCCCGCCCCGCACGCGACGCGCCCCGCCGGGAACGAGGACATGTCGTCCACCGTGCGCGCCTTCGAGGCCTACGGCGACGGCGACTGGGACGACATCGCGCGCGAGGCGATCGGCGAGGAGCGGATCGTCGTCAACATGGGTCCCCAGCACCCGTCCACGCACGGCGTGCTGCGCCTCATGCTGGAGATCGACGGCGAGACCGTCACCGAGGCCCGGGCAGGTATCGGCTACCTCCACACGGGCATCGAGAAGAACATGGAGTTCCGCACCTGGACGCAGGGCACCACGTTCTGCACCCGCATGGACTACGTGGCGCCCCTGTTCCAGGAGGCCGCGTACTGCCTCGCGGTCGAGAAGCTCCTCGGCATCACGGACGACATCCCCGAGCGCGCCTCGGTGATCCGGGTGCTGATGATGGAGCTCAACCGGATCGCCTCCCACCTGGTCTGCCTCGGCACCGGTGGCAACGAGATGGGCGCCACCACTGTGATGACCATCGGGTTCACCGCCCGCGAGGAGATCCTGCGCCTCTTCGAGGCCGTGACCGGCCTGCGCATGAACCACGCCTACATCCGCCCCGGCGGGGTCGCGGTGGACACGCCCGAAGGCTTCACCACCCAGGCCCGCGCGGCGCTGAAGAACGTGCGCGGCTACCTCAAGCAGCTCGGCGACCTCATGCTCGCCAACCCGATCTTCAAGGCGCGGCTGACGAACGTCGGCGTGCTGAACCTCTCCGGCTGCATGGCCCTGGCCGTGACCGGGCCGGTGCTGCGCTCCACGGGCCTGCCGTACGACGTCCGCAAGGACAACCCGTACTGCGGCTACGAGACCTACGACTTCGACATCCCCACCTCGAAGGGCGCCGACTGCTACGACCGCGTGGTGCTCCGCATCGAGGAGTGCTACCAGTCCCTCAAGATCATCGAGCAGGCCATGGAGCGGCTCGACCGCACCGAGGGCGAGCCGGTGATGGTCGCCGACAAGAAGATCGCGTGGCCCGCCCAGCTCGCCGTCGGCGGCGACGGCCAGGGCAACTCGCTGGAGCACATCAAGAAGATCATGGGCACCTCCATGGAGGCTCTGATCCACCACTTCAAGCTGGTCACCGAGGGCTTCCGCGTCCCCGTGGGCCAGGCATGGCAGACCGTGGAGCACCCGCGCGGCGAGCTCGGCGTGCACGTCGTGTCCGACGGCGGCACCCGCCCCTACCGCGCGCACTTCCGCGACCCCTCGTTCAACAACCTCCAGGCCACGTCGGTGATGTGCGAGGGCGGCCAGGTGGCCGACGTCGTCGTCGCCGTCGCGTCCCTGGACCCCGTGCTGGGAGGTGTGGACCGATGACCGCAGATCCGCAGGCGGCCACGAAGACCGGCTACGACGCCGAGACCGTCGCGTCCCTGACCGCCGACGCCACGGCGATCATGGCCCGCTACCCGGACCCGAGGTCCGGCCTGCTGCCGATGCTGCACCTCGTGCAGTCGGTCGACGGGTACGTGAGCCGCGACGGCATCCTGTTCTGCGCCGAGACGCTCGGCATCACTGCCGCTGAGGTCTCCGCCGTCGCCACCTTCTACACCCAGTACAAGCGGCACCCCAACGGCACCTACACCGTCGGCGTGTGCACCAACACGCTGTGCGCGGTGATGGGCGGCGACGCGATCTTCGACGAGCTCAGCGACCACCTCGGCGTGGGCCACGACGAGACCACCGACGACGGCGCCATCACCCTGGAACGCATCGAGTGCAACGCCGCCTGCGACTACGCACCCGTCGTGATGGTCAACTGGGAGTTCTTCGACAACCAGACGCCCGAGACGGCGACGGCGCTCGCGGACAAGCTGCGCCTCGGGGACGACGTCGTCCCGACCCGGGGCGCCGCGTCGGTGTGCTCGTTCAAGCAGATGAGCCGCATCCTGGCCGGGTTCCCCGACGGCCGCGCCGACGAGGGCGTCGGCGCGGGCGAGCCGACGCTCGCGGGGCTCAAGATCGCGCGCGAGCGCGGCTGGACGGCGCCGTCGTCCGGGCAGGCCGGAGAGCCGGTCGAGCCGGTCGAGACCGGGCCCGTCGGCAAGCCCGGCTCCTCCGCCGAGCGCCCCGCGGCGACGCCGTCGGACACCGCGGTCGGCAAGGACAAGAAGCCCGGAGAGGACGCGAAGTGACCACGCTGACCCCCGTCCTGACCGACACCTGGGACAAGGACCGTTCCTGGCGCCTGGCCACCTACGAGCGTGCCGGCGGGTACGCCGGCCTCAAGAAGGCCCTGACGATGGACCCGGCCGCCCTGGTGCAGACGGTGAAGGACTCCGGCCTGCGCGGCCGCGGCGGCGCAGGCTTCCCCACGGGCATGAAGTGGGGCTTCCTGCCCCCGCCCGACGGCGGCCCGCGGTACCTGGTCGTCAACGCGGACGAGTCCGAGCCGGGCACCTGCAAGGACATCCCGCTCATGCTCGCCAGCCCCCAGCACCTGATCGAGGGCGTGGCGATCACGAGCTTCGCGATCGGCTGCGACCACGCGTTCATCTACGTGCGCGGCGAGGTGCTGCACGTCTACCGGCGGCTGCTGAACGCCGTCGAGGAGGCGTACAAGGCGGGCTACCTGGGCAAGAACATCCAGGGCTCGGGCTTCGACCTCGACGTCACGGTGCACGCCGGCGCCGGCGCCTACATCTGCGGCGAGGAGACGGCGCTGCTCGACTCGCTGGAGGGCCTGCGCGGCCAGCCCCGGCTCAAGCCGCCGTTCCCCGCCGTCGCCGGCCTGTACGCGCGGCCCACGGTGGTGAACAACGTGGAGTCGATCGCGTCGGTCCCCGCGATCGTCGCCAACGGCGCCGACTGGTTCTCCTCGATGGGCACGGAGAAGTCGCAGGGCCACGGCCTGTTCTCCCTGTCGGGGCACGTCACCAGGCCCGGCCAGTACGAGGCACCGCTCGGCATCACGCTGCGCGAGCTGCTCGACCTGGCGGGCGGCGTCCGCGCGGGGCACGAGCTGAAGTTCTGGACCCCGGGCGGCTCGTCCACGCCGATCTTCACGCAGGAGCACCTGGACGTCCCGCTCGACTACGAGTCTGTCGGCGCCGCCGGGTCGATGCTCGGCACGCGCGCGCTGCAGATCTTCGACGAGACGGTGTGCGTGGTCCGGGCGGCGACCCGGTGGACCGACTTCTACGCGCACGAGTCGTGCGGCAAGTGCACACCCTGCCGCGAGGGCACCTACTGGCTCAAGCAGGTGCTGCACCGCATCGAGGACGGCGCGGGGCAGGACGGCGACCTCGAGCTGCTGGTCGACCTGTGCGACAACATCCTGGGCCGGGCGTTCTGCGCGCTGGGCGACGGCGCCGTCTCGCCGATCACCTCCAGCGTCGAGCTGTTCCGCGACGAGTACCAGGCGCACATCGACAGTCACGGCTGCCCGTTCGACCCGAGCGCGTCGGCGCTCTTCCCGTACACCCCCAAGACACGGACACCGGGCACCCTCGCGGGTGCCGGCGCCGGAGGTCACTGATGACCGTCACCACCAACAACCCCAAGACCGAGGCCGCACCGGTCGAGCTGGTCACCTTCACCATCGACGGCACCGAGGTGAGCGTGCCCAAGGGCACGCTGATCATCCGCGCCGCCGAGCAGGCGGGCATCCAGATCCCGCGGTTCTGCGACCACCCGCTCCTGGCGCCCGCGGGCGCCTGCCGGCAGTGCCTCGTCGAGGTCTCGATGCCGGACCGCGAGGGCAACGTGCGGCCGATGCCGAAGCCGCAGGCGTCCTGCACCATGACCGTCGCGCCCGGCATGATCGTCAAGACGCAGCACACCTCGGCCGTCGCCGACAAGGCGCAGCAGGGGGTCATGGAGCTGCTGCTCATGAACCACCCGCTGGACTGCCCGGTGTGCGACAAGGGCGGCGAGTGCCCCCTGCAGAACCAGGCGATGTCGAACGGCCGGCCCGAGACGCGGTTCGTCGACGTCAAGCGCACCTTCCCCAAGCCCATCGCGCTGTCCACGCAGATCCTGCTGGACCGCGAGCGCTGCGTGCTGTGCCAGCGCTGCACCCGGTTCAGCGAGGAGATCGCGGGCGACGCGTTCATCGCGCTGCAGGACCGCGGCGCGCACCAGCAGATCGGCCGGTTCGACGAGGACGTGCTCGGGTTCGCCGGGGCCGCGTCCAGCACGGGGCCCGTCGACCGCCCGGTCGGAGAGGCCACCACCGACACCTCCGGGCGGCCGTTCTCCTCCTACTACTCCGGCAACACCGTGCAGATCTGCCCGGTGGGCGCGCTCACGGGCGCGGGCTACCGGTTCCGGTCGCGCCCGTTCGACCTGGTCAGCACCGAGAGCATCGCCGAGCACGACTCGTGCGGCTCCGCGATCCGCATCGACCACCGCCGCGGCCAGGTGCTGCGCCGGCTCTCCGGCGAGGACCCGGTGGTGAACGAGGAGTGGATCACCGACAAGGACCGCTTCGCGTTCACGTGGCAGTCCGCGCCGGACCGCATCACGACCCCGCTCGTCCGCGAGGGCGGCGAGCTGCGCCCCGCGTCCTGGGTCGAGGCGCTCGAGATCGCCGCGGCCGGGCTGGCCAAGGCGAAGGAGAACGGCGGCGTCGGCGTGCTGCCGGGCGGCCGCCTCACCGTCGAGGACGCCTTCGCGTGGTCGCGCTTCGCCCGCACGGCGCTCGGCACCAACGACGTCGACCAGCGGGTGCGGGTGCACTCCGCCGAGGAGGCCGCGTTCCTGGGCCACGCCGTGGCCGGTTCGGGCGTCGGCGTGACGTTCGGCGACCTGGAGCAGGCGCCCGCGGTGCTGCTCGTCGGCCTGGAGGCCGAGGAGGAGGCGGGCATCACGTTCCTCAGGCTGCGCAAGGGGGCGCAGGGGAAGGCGAGGACCAAGGTCTTCTCTGTCGCTCCCTACGCCACCCGCGGCCTGCTCCGCATGGACGGCACGCTGCTGCCGGCCGCGCCCGGCACCGAGGCCGAGTGGCTGACCAGCCTGACCACCAGCCTGGCCGGCGGTCTGCTCCCGGCGGACGCGCCGACGTCGGACATCGACGCCAGCGCCCTGGCCCAGCCGGGCGCCGTGATCCTCGTGGGCGAGCGCCTCGCGGGCTCGCCCGGCGCGTACGCCGCGGCCCTCGGGCTCGCGCGCGCGACCGGTGCACGGCTCGCGTGGATCCCGCGCCGTGCGGGCGAGCGCGGCGGCGTCGAGGCGGGCCTGCTGCCCGACCTCCTGCCGGGCGGACGCCCGGTCGCCGACCCCGCCGCACGCGCCCAGGTCGCGCAGGCCTGGGGCGCGGCGATCCCGGGCACTCCGGGCCGCGACACCGCAGGCATCCTCGGCGCGCTCGCGTCGGGTGCGCTGGGCGGGGCGATCGTCGGCGGCGTCGAGCTCGCCGACCTGCCCGACCCCGCCGCCGCACGTGCGGCCCTCGACGCGGCCGGGTTCGTGGTGAGCCTGGAGGTGCGGACCTCGGAGGTGACCGACCGGGCCGACGTCGTGCTGCCCGTCGCGCCGCCCGTCGAGCGTGCCGGCTCGTACTGGAACTGGGAGGGCCGCGTGCGGTCCTTCGGCGCCGCGCTCGAGTCGAGCGCGCTGCCCGACCACCGCGTGCTGCACGTGCTGGCCCAGCAGCTCGGGGTGGACCTGCAGGCGGCCTCGCCGGCCGAGGCCCACCTCTCCATCGCGATGACCCAGCGCAGCGCGTGGGACGGGGAGCGGGTGGCGGTCCAGGAGAGCGCCCCGGCCGGCCCGCCCGCCGTCCTGCCCGGGCAGGCGGTGCTCGCCACCTGGCGCCTCCAGCTCGACGCCGGCCGTGGCCAGGACGGCGAGCAGTTCCTCGCCGGCACGGCCAAGCAGGCAGTGGCCCGCATGTCCGCCGCCACGGCGGCCGGCTTCGGGGTGTCCGACGGCGGCACGGTCACCGTCAGCACGCCGCGCGGCGCCGTCCAGGTGCCCGCGGCGGTGACCGACCAGATGGTCGACGGCGTCGTGTGGCTGCCGCTCGCCTCCGCCGGCTCGCGCGTGCACGACTCGCTCGGCGCGGCCGCGGGTGACCTCGTGACGGTCACCGCTCCCGTCGCCGGACGCCTGGAAAGGGAAGCTCGATGAACCCGCTGATCCTGGCCGAGGCCGCACCCGGCGTCGCCGCCGACTTCTCGCAGGAGACCATCTGGGCCTCCATCGTGAAGGCCGTGCTGATCGTCGTGTTCCTGCTGACCAGCGTGCTCTTCGCGATCTGGTTCGAGCGCAAGGTCGTGGCGCGCATGCAGGTGCGCCCCGGCCCCAACTGGCACGGGCCGTTCGGCCTGCTCCAGTCGCTCGCGGACGCCATGAAGCTCCTGCTCAAGGAGGACCTGACGGTCACGCGGGCCGACCGGTTCGTGTACCTGCTGGCGCCGATGATCTCGGTGTTCTGCTCGCTGCTCGTGTTCGCCGTCATCCCGTTCGGGCCGAGCCTGCCGTTCCCCTGGACGGACTGGACCACCCCGGCGCAGCTCACCGACTTCCCGGTGGCGGTGCTGTACGTGCTGGCCGCCGCCTCGCTCGGGGTGTACGGCATCGTGCTGGGCGGCTGGGCCTCCGGCTCCACCTACCCGCTGCTCGGCTCGGTCCGCTCGACGGCGCAGGTGATCAGCTACGAGCTCGCGATGGGCCTGTCGCTGGTGAGCGTGTTCATCATGGCCGGGTCGATGTCGACGTCGCAGATCGTGTCCAGCCAGACGCAGATCTGGTGGTTCATCCCGCTCGCGCCGGCCTTCGTGATCTACGTGATCTCGATGATCGGCGAGACCAACCGCCTGCCGTTCGACCTCCCCGAGGCCGAGGGCGAGCTGGTCTCCGGCTACATGACCGAGTACTCGTCGATGAAGTTCGCCTGGTTCTTCCTGGCGGAGTACATCAACATGCTCAACGTCTCGGCGGTCTGCGTCACGCTCTTCCTGGGCGGCTGGCGGGCACCGGTGCCCGACGGCTTCCTGGGCGGCGCCCTCAACGAGGGCTGGCTGCCCGTCATCTGGTTCCTCGTGAAGCTCTGGGCCGTCATGTTCGTCTTCGTGTGGGTGCGCGGCACGCTGCTGCGCCTGCGCTACGACCAGTTCATGGTCTTCGGCTGGAAGGTCCTCATCCCCGTCGCACTGGCCTGGGTCGTCGTGCTCGCCGTCGTGCAGTGGCTGCAGCGCGTGCAGGAGGTCTCCTACCAGCAGTTCATCCCGGTGATCATCGGGACCGCCGTCGTCTTCATCGCGGTCATGTGGTTCTGGCCGGAGAAGAAGGAGGCGCCACCGGGCGCCGGCAAGGAGAAGGAGCCCGTCGACGCCTTCGCCGGCGGGTTCCCGGTGCCGCCGCTGCCCGGCGAGAAGCTGCCCCCGTCCAAGCGGTTCGGAAAGGAGGTCCACGGTGAGTGAGCGAAAGTCGGGCGAGTACCAGCCCCTGCGGCCCAAGCCGGGACCCATCGGGGAGCTCTTCGCCCCCGTCGCGGGCTTCGGCGTGACGCTGTCGTCGATGTTCAGGCCCACGGTCACTGAGCAGTACCCGCGCGAGAAGGTGCCGCCCCAGCGCCGGTTCCACGGCCGTCACCAGCTCAACCGGTACGCCGACGGGCTGGAGAAGTGCATCGGCTGCGAGCTGTGCGCCTGGGCGTGCCCGGCGGACGCGATCTACGTGGAGGGCGCGTCCAACGCGGCCCTGCCGGAGAACGCGGGCCTCCAGGTGAACGCGGACGACTCCCAGGGGGCCCACATGAGCCCCGGCGAGCGCTACGGCGTCGTCTACCAGATCAACTATCTGCGCTGCATCTTCTGCGGGCTGTGCATCGAGGCCTGCCCCACGCGGGCGCTGACCATGACGAACGACTTCGAGCTGGCCGGCAAGACCCGCGCGGGCATGATCTACGAGAAGCAGGACCTGCTGGCCCCGCTCTCCGAGGGCATGCTCGCCGCACCCCACCCCATGGTGGAGGGCACGACGGACACCAACTACTACAGCGGTGACGTCCTGGGCCCGACGGCGGCGCAGGTCGACTGGGTCCGCGAGCACCGGCCGGACGACGAGACGCTGGACGCCGCCTCCGCGGTGGCCTCGGGCAGCGCGCCCGCGCCCACCCTGCGGCAGCACCAGCTGCGCCCGGACGAGGGCCCCGGCCCCGCCGAGAAGTCCGCGGGCGCAGCCGCCGTCGGGTCGGTGCGGGTCCCGGCCGGCTCGGGCACCGGGTCGGAGGTGACCGCATGAACCCCGCCGGCCTGGTGATCTCGACCGGCGAGACCGTCCTGTTCTGGGTGATCGCGCCGCTCATGGTCCTCGCCGCGCTGGGCCTGCTGTTCGTGAAGCGGGCGGTGCACGCGGCGATGTGCCTCGTGTTCGTCATGGTCAGCATGGCCGTCCTGTACATCGCGCAGGAGGCGCCGTTCCTCGGCGTCGTCCAGGTGGTGGTGTACACGGGCGCCGTGATGATGCTGTTCCTGTTCGTGCTGATGCTCGTCGGCGTCGACGCGTCCGACTCGCTCACCGAGACCATCCGGGGGCAGCGCTGGATCGGCCTGCTCATCGGGCTCGGCCTCGCCGTGGTCCTCGGCAGCGTCGTGGCGCGTGCGGCGTTCCCGCCCGCCGTCGGCCTGAACGGGGGAGACCCGGGTGGCGTCGCCAACCCGCAGGCCCTGGCCCGCGTGCTGTTCGGCGACTACGTGGTGGCCATGGAGGCCGTTGGTGTACTGCTCGTGACGGCTGCGGTCGGCGCGCTGGTGCTCACGCACCGGCGTCGGCTCACGCCGAAGCAGAACCAGCGGTCGGTGGCCGACGCGCGCATCAAGGCGCTGCCCGACGGCGTCGTGCTCACCCCGCTGCCGTCGCCCGGCGTCTACGCCCGGTCCAACGCGATGGACACGCCCGCGCTGGGGCCGGACGGCGAGCAGGTGCCGCAGTCGGTGTCGCGCGTGCTGCGCATCCGCGGTCAGGAGCGGCCCGCGCCGCACGTCCCGGCGGACGAGCTCGTCCACACCCCCGAGTCGGAGAGGGACGCCTGATGGACATCACCAACTACGTGGTCCTGGCCGCCGCGCTCTTCGCGATCGGGGCCACGACCGTGCTCCTGCGCCGCAACGCGATAGTCGTGTTCATGGGCGTGGAGCTCATGCTGAACGCGACCAATCTCGCCTTCGTCACCTTCGCCAGGCTGCACGGCGACCTGACGGGCCAGGTGCTCGCCTTTTTTGTCATGGTCGTCGCCGCCGCCGAGGTCGTCGTCGGCCTGGCCATCATCGTGACGATCTTCCGTACTCGCCGCTCGGCCTCAGTCGACGACGTCAACCTGCTCAAGGGCTGAAGGGGGAGAGAAGTGAACGACGTGATCGGGCTTGCCCCCTGGCTGATCGGCTTCCCGCTGATCGGCGCAGCGATCCTGCTGCTGGGTGGCAAGGCCACCGACCGCTGGGGCCACTGGCTCGGGGTGCTGGCCTCGGCCGCCTCCGGGGTCGTCGGCTTCATCCTGATGTTCCGCATGATCGGCACGCCGGCCGAGGAGCGCTCCATCGACCACCACCTGTGGACGTGGCTGTCCGCGGGAGGTCTCGACGTGGACCTCGGTATCCGGCTCGACCCGCTGTCCCTGACCTTCGTGATGCTCGTGACCTTCGTGGGCACGCTCATCCACGTGTACTCGGTGGCCTACATGGACCACGACCCGCACCGGCGCCGGTTCTTCGCCTACCTGAACCTGTTCGTCGCGGCCATGCTGACGCTGGTCCTCGCCGACTCCTACCTCCTGCTCTTCGTGGGCTGGGAGGGCGTGGGTCTCGCGTCCTACCTGCTCATCGGGTTCTGGGACACGGGGCGGCCCTCCGCCCGGGAGAACGCGGTGGCGGCCAAGAAGGCGTTCGTCATGAACCGCATCGGCGACATGGGCCTCATCGCGGCGATGGCGCTCATGTTCTCGGCGGTGGGCAGCGTCCGCTTCGCGGACGTGCTGCCCGCCGTAGCCGGGGACGGGACCGGGCCCGCGAGCGCGCTCATCTCCACGGGCACCGCCACCGCCATCGGGTTGTGCCTCCTGCTCGCCGCGTGCGGCAAGTCGGCGCAGTTCCCGCTGCAGGCCTGGCTGGGTGACGCGATGGCCGGCCCGACGCCGGTGTCCGCGCTCATCCACGCCGCAACGATGGTCACCGCGGGCGTCTACCTCATGGTGCGGTCGGGCCCGATCCTCGAGGCGGCGCCGACGGCGCAGCTCGTCGTGGTCATCGTCGGCGCCGTCACCCTGCTGTTCGGTGCCGTGGTGGGTACCGCGAAGGACGACATCAAGAAGGCGCTGGCCGCCTCCACGATGTCGCAGATCGGGTACATGATGCTCGCCGCGGGTCTCGGCCCGGCCGGGTATGCGTTCGCGATCTTCCACCTGCTCACGCACGGCTTCTTCAAGGCGGGGCTGTTCCTCGGCGCCGGCTCGGTGATGCACGCGATGAGCGACCAGACCGACATGCGCCGCTTCGGCGGGCTGTCGCGGTTCCTGCCCATCACGTGGATCACCATGGGCCTGGGCTGGCTGGCGATCCTCGGGATCCCGCCGTTCTCCGGCTTCTGGTCGAAGGACGGGATCATCGAGGCCGCGTTCATCCCGGTCGAGGGGCAGCCGTGGCGGGCCTGGGTGTTCGGCACGGTCGCGGTGCTCGGTGCGGCGATCACCGCGTTCTACATGACCCGCCTGTTCTTCATGACGTTCGGCGGACGCCGTCCGCGCTGGACCGAGGGCCAGCACCCGCACGAGGGCTCGCCGCTGATGTGGTGGCCGCTGGTGTTCCTCGGCGTCGGCTCCGCCGCCCTGGGCGCGGTGCTCGGCATCGGCGGGACGTTCACCACGTGGCTGGAGCCGGTGGTGGGGCAAGCGGAGCACCACGAGCCGGTGCTCCCCGTCCCCGTGATCATCACCGTCACCCTCGTGGTCGTGGTCCTCGGGGCGCTGCTCGCGTTCCGGATGTACGCGGTCCAGCTCGTTCCCGAGGAGGCGCCGCGCGGCTCCGTCCTGACCCGGGCGGCCCGCAGGGACCTGTACCAGGACGCAGCCAACGAGACCCTCGTGGTGCTGCCCGCGCACGGCGTGGCCCGCCTGGTCCAGGTGGGCGACCGGGACGTCGTCGACCGCGGCTGGGGCGTGCTGCCGCAGGCCGTGTCGTGGTTCGGCGCGGTGTTCCGGAAGGCGCAGAGCGGGTACGTCCGCTCGTACGCGGCGGGCATGGCGGGCGGCGTCCTCGTGATCGCCGCCGTCGCTTGGCTCGTGGTCGGCCTCGGTGGTGCCCAGTGATCGGAGGAGAGATGTTTCCCTGGCTGACCGCGCTCATCGCGTGGCCGCTGGTCGGCGCGGCAGTGGTGGGGCTGGGCTCGCTCGGTCGTTCCCGTACCGGCTCCGCGAGCGCCGGGGTGGGCCTCGCCCGCCCGCTGGCGCTCCTGTTCTCGCTGGTCGAGGTGGTGCTGCTCGTCGGCGCGTTCGCCGCCTTCGACACCGGCGCCGCCGCCGAGCACCAGCTCGCGGCGACCTACCCGTGGATCCCGCAGATCGGCGCGTCGTACGCGGTGGGCGTCGACGGCGTCGGCCTGCTGCTCGTGGCGCTGGCCGTGGTGCTGGTGCCGCTGGTGCTGCTGGCCGCGTGGCAGGAGCAGGGCCGGGACGAGGTGCGCCTGCGCCGGTTCGTCGGCCTCGTGCTGCTGCTCGAGGCGTTCATGGTGGCGGTGTTCTGCGCCCGCGACGTCTTCCTGTTCTACGTGCTGTTCGAGGCCATGCTGATCCCGGCCTACTTCCTCATCGGCGGGTTCGGGCAGGGCGCCGGACGGCGTCAGGCCGCCGTGAAGTTCCTGATGTTCAGCCTGGGTGGCGGGCTGATCATGCTCGCCGCGGTGATCGCGCTGTACTTCCTCGCGGTCGGCGCCGGCGTGGACCCGAGCCGGGCATTCCTCGTGGACGAGCTCGTCGGGGTCGACCTGGGCGCCACTGCCGAGCGCCTCATGTTCGTCGGGTTCTTCATCGCCTTCGCGATCAAGGCCCCGATGGTCCCGGTGCACAGCTGGCTGCCCGACGTCGCGGGCAACGCCAGCCCCGGCACGTCCACCCTGCTGATCTGCGTGCTGGACAAGGTAGGCACCTTCGGGATGCTGACCCTGTGCCTGCCGCTGTTCCCGGAGGCGTCCCGCTGGGCGGCGCCGTTCGTGATCGCGCTCGCCGTGATCTCGGTGCTGTACGGGGCGATCATGGCGATCATGCAGACCGACCTGCTGCGGCTGGTCGGCTGGACGTCGGTGAGCCACTTCGGGTTCATCATCCTGGGCATCTTCACGTTCACGCCGCTGGGTACCGCCGGGTCGAGCTTCATGATGCTCAACCACGGCCTCGCCACCGGCGCGCTGTTCCTGGTGGCCGGGTTCCTCGTGTCCCGGCACCCGGAGAAGTCGCAGCGGATCACGGACTACCGCGGCCTGCGGTCGGTCACGCCGGTGCTCGCCGGGACGTTCCTGGTGGCGGGTCTGGCGACGCTGTCGCTGCCGGGCCTGGCCACGTTCGTCAGCGAGATCATGGTGCTGATCGGCGCGTTCGGCGGGGCCCCCGCCGGCTCGGCCGCCTGGACCGTCGCGGCGATCCCGGGCGTGGTGCTCGCCGCGGTCTACGTGCTGCTGACCTACCAGAAGATCTTCACCGGTGCGCCGGCCGAAGGGCTCGAAGACCTGCCCGACCTCAAGGCGCGCGAGCGTTTCGTCGCGGCCCCGCTGGTGGCCGGACTCCTGGTGCTCGGCCTCGTGCCGGGCCTCGCCCTGACCTACGTGGACGCGCCGGCCGAGCAGTCGGCGGCGCTCACGGCGGTCGATGAGCCGGCGGATGCCGCCGCGCAGATGGGGAGCGACAAGTGACCGAGTTCGTGGCACCCGAGATCGACTGGCTCGCCCTCGCACCGCTGATCGTGGTGCTGGGCGCGGGCGTGGTCGGTGTGCTCGTCGAGGCGTTCGTGCCGGCGAAGGCCCGGCGCGTGACCCAGATAGTGCTGACCCTGGCCGCCCTGGCGGGCGGGTTCGCGTTCATCGCGGTGCTGTGGCCGCAGATCGTGGCGCAGCCCGTCCAGGTGGTCGGCGGCAGCGTGACCCTCACGCCGTTCGCGCTCGGCACGCAGGGCATCATCGCGGTGCTCGCCTTCCTGGGCGTGCTCGTGGTGGCCGACCGCACCGCGACCGGGCAGGACGCGTTCGCGCCCGCGGCGTCGGCCGTGCCCGGCACCTCGTACGAGGACCTGGCCCGGCGGTCCGGCCTGGAGCAGACCGAGATCTACCCGCTGCTGCTGTTCGCGGCGGGCGGCATGATGCTCTTCGCCTCCACCGACGACCTCATCGTCATGTTCATCGCCCTGGAGGTGCTGTCGCTCCCGCTGTACGTGCTGTGCGCGACGGCGCGTCGGCGTCGGCTCCTGTCGCAGGAGGCCGCGGCCAAGTACTTCCTGCTGGGCGCGTTCGCCTCGGCGCTGTTCATCTTCGGCGTCGCGCTGATCTACGGGTTCGCCGGCACGGTGCGGCTGCTGGAGATCGCCACGGCGATGCAGCAGGGCGGTCTGCCGCTCGACGGCATGAGCGGGCTGCTCGTGGCCGGTGTGCTGCTGGTGACGGTCGGCCTGCTGTTCAAGGTGGGCGCCGTGCCGTTCCACGCCTGGACGCCGGACGTCTACACCGGCGCGCCCACCCCGATCACCGGGTTCATGGCCGCGTGCACCAAGGCGGCGGCCGTCGCGGCCCTCGTGGAGGTGCTGTACCGCGTCTCGATCGGCGTGCAGGCGGTCGACCCGGAAATCATGCGGCAGCTGCAGGTGGTGATCGTCGTGGTCGCCGTCCTGACGATGGCAGTCGGCACCGTGGTGGGCTCCGTCCAGAGCGACGTGAAGCGCCTGCTGGCGTACTCGTCGATCGCGCACGCCGGGTTCCTGCTGGTAGGCATCGCGGGCTTCAGCTCGCAGGTGCAGTCGTCAACGCTCTTCTACCTGCTCTCCTACGGCATCGCGACGATCGGCGCGTTCGCAGTGGTCACCCTGGTGCGCGAGCGCCGGGTCACCCCGGGGTCGGGCGAGCACAACGGTCCGGTGGAGGACGACGGCGTAGTGCTCGGCGAGGCGACCGAGATCGCGCAGTGGGCCGGCCTGGGGCGCAAGGCCCCGTGGCTCACCGCCGCGTTCGCGCTGTTCCTGCTGTCGATGGCGGGCATCCCGCTCACCGCCGGGTTCATCGCGAAGTTCGGCGCGTTCACCGGGGCGACGTCGGGCGGCCTGTGGTGGCTCGCGGTGCTCGGCGTGCTCGCCTCGGTGGTCGCCGTCGCGTTCTACCTGCGGCTTCTCGTGGTCATGGTGTTCCAGCCCGCGCCGATCACGCCGGGTGTCGAGCCGGCACGGGACGACTCGCCGCGGGTCGAGACGGGTGCGGTCTCGACAGGCTCGACCAGCGCGGGCTCGGCCACCGCCACCATGACCAAGGTGCAGGTCACAGCCGCGCAACGGGTAGAGGTGACGGTGGTGCGGTCCCGCGGTCCGGCCGCGCTCGCCATCGCCGTCTGTGCGATCGCCACAGTGATTCTCGGCGTTTTCCCATCTCTGGTTCTCGATCTGGCGCAAGAGGCAAGTAAGTTCGTGCCGTGACCTCCGTACCGCTGCCGCCCCAGACGACGACGGGTACGTCGGCGTCCGCCTCGCCGGCCGCTCCGACCGACCTGCCCGACCCGACCGCGTTCGGCCTGCCGATCACGGACCCGGAGCTGGCGTCCCGTCTCGCGGAACGGCTGACGGGGGTCGACGAGGCGCTCTCGGAGGCCGTCACCAGCACCGACAAGCTGGCCGACGGCGCCTCCCGGCACCTCGTCGACGCGGGCGGCAAGCGGTTCCGGCCGCTGCTCACCCTGCTGACGGGTGAGCTCGGCGACGGCGCGGCCCCCGGCGTCGTCGACGCCGCGGTGGTGGTCGAGCTGACGCAGGTCGCCTCGCTGTACCACGACGACGTCATGGACTCGGCGCCGATGCGGCGCGGGGCGCCGTCGGCCCACATGGTGTGGGGCAACTCGGTGGCGATCCTCGTGGGCGACATGCTGTTCGCGCGCGCGTCCGCGCGCGTGGCGGAGCTGGGGCCCGAGGCCGTGATCCTGCAGTCCAAGACGTTCGAGCGGATGTGCCTGGGGCAGCTCCACGAGACCATGGGCCCCGACGACGGCGAGGACCGGGTGGCCCACTACCTGCAGGTGCTGTCGGACAAGACGGCGTCCCTGCTGTCGGCGTCGGCCCGCCTGGGCGCGATGCTCGCGGGGGCGCCGAAGGACCAGATCGAGGCCGTCGGCGCGTACGGCGAGAAGGTCGGCGTCGCGTTCCAGCTGGCCGACGACGTGCTCGACGTCGCCTCGTCCGGCGAGGCCTCGGGCAAGACGCCGGGCACGGACCTGCGCGAGCACGTCCCGACCATGCCGGTGCTGCTGCTGCGGCAGCACGTCGCATCGGGCGCCGCTACCGCCGATGACCGCGACCTGCTGGCGACGCTCGACGGCGACCTGTCCTCCGACGAGGCGCTGACGGCCGCGCTGGAGCGGCTGCGCGCCCACTCCGTGCTGGCCGAGACGCGGGACCTGGCCGTGCAGTGGGCGCGCGCGGCCTCGGCCGAGCTGGCGCCGCTGCCGGCGGGCCCGGTCAAGGACTCCCTGGCGCAGTTCGCGCAGGTGTTGGCGGACCGCGCGGTCTGAGCGGGCTGGCCTGGCGACCATGTAGCAGACAGTCGTGTTCATCTTCTGGTCGTGTTCACTTTTTCTGAACACATGGCAGATATGAACGAAGCGAACGAGCTTCCTGCCGCCCAGTCCTCAGCCAGATGGCTTCCGAACCGGTCGACCGGGCCTGGGCCCGGAGACCCAGACGTTTGGGTGCGAGCTTGGGTCGCAGGGCCGTCGTGACCTGCGTCTTCGGTCCTTAGTTTGGCGGGGTGACCCGACGCGACCGCGAGACCTCCTCCCGTGGCTCCCTGGTGTGGTGGCGCGGTCGGCGCGGGGACGACGGCGAGTCCGGGCAGGCGCTGGCGGAGTATGTGGCGGTCGTCGGTCTGCTCCTGCTGGTGATCGCCATCGTGTTCGTCGCGGCGGCGCCGGTCGGAGCTTCCGAGGGCGAGCAGCTGGTCTGCGCGGTCCAGCAGCTCGGCAAGGAGAACGCCCCCGAGGACTGCGTGGACGAGCCCGGCGAGGAGGACGACGGCGACGACGAGCCCGGCGACGACGAGTCCCCCGACGACGAGTACAGCCCGCCGACGGGCGACTGCGAGGACGACGTCACGTTCGACCAGGCCAACCTCGACGAGGAGTACCTGACCCCCGTGGTCCGGATCGACTGCGTCTGGTACACGGTAAGGGCGATCTGCGCCTCCTCCGAGATCCCTGACGGCTGGTTCGATCGTGACGAGGACGATCGGGTCTACCTGGAGGACGAGATCGTCGAGTTCGTCGACTGCGTGACCGATGGCTACGGTGCGCCGAAGGACGATCCGGACGACGAGAGCTGCGTCAACACGCTGCCGACGAGCGGTGAGATCGACGAGGACGCACCGCCGAAGGTGCAGGTGGGGTGCAAGGAGCTCCCGGTGCCCAGGGGGTGCGAGGCGGAGTGGGCGGCCTACAAGGACGCGCCGGCGGGCAAGGAACGCGCCGGGAAGTCCAGGGACCTGGCCAACTGCATGTCGGAGACGTACAGCGAGATCGAGCCGGAGTGCGTCGTGTCGTCCACCTCGCACGTCGACAGCGAGAACGTCTCGTTCCTGTTCGTCCGCTGGGGTGCCAGCAACGGGATGCTGATCGAGAAGCTCGGTGACGGCCGGATCCGGGTCCACATCCTCAAGGGCGTCGAGCAGGGCGGCGGGATCTCTGTCGACTCGACGATCAGCTTCGACGTCGCGGGCATCACCGGATACTCGATGGACAAGACCTACGAGTTCACCGACATGGGCAAGGCCCAGGAGTGGATCGACTGGTACAAGGACTACAACAAGGTGAACGGCCAGCAGGAGGGCTGCACACCGTCCAGCGAGCACTGGGGCGACACCTGCACCGAGACCGACGAGGCCGACGAGCTCGCCGACGAGGAGCCCGAGCACCACGAGCTCGCCGAGGGGGAGGGCGAGTCCAGGAAGGTCTCGTTCACCGGCGGGCTGAGCGGGGCCGGCGGAGTCGGTCCGGCCGAGATCGAGGGCAGCGTCGAGGGCGGCTACGAGGGCGAGGTGTCGGCCGAGGAGACGCTGTACTCGGACGGCTCGACCACGGTGTCCTATACGTCGACGGACATCGGCGGCTTTCTGATCGGGGCGTCGATCGGTGGCAGCAAGCCCTTCACCAACAACAAGAAGTGCAAGAACGAGGACGGCAGCTCGAAGTGCGACGGCAGCGGGTCCGGCTCCGGCCAGGTCGGGATGGAGTGGACGGGCACCACGCAGATCGAGGTGAACCGGCATCCGGACGGGTCGCTGTACAACGTCATCCTCCGCATGGACGACCAGGTCCTGAAGACGCTCGCCAAGGCGGGGGTCGACATCGAGGCGACCCTGCCCAGGGGCTTCTCCGTGGGCGGGGGCTGGGAGAAGTCGAGCCAGTCGGGCTCTGCGTCCGTGCGGGAGATGATCCTCGACTTCAGCCAGTTCCCCGAGCTGGAGGACGAGCTCGGGCCGAAGATCGACGAGCTCTTTCCCCTCGACGAGGACGGCCGGCTCGAGACGGGCGACGTCGACATCAACGCGAGCGAGTACGCCGAGGGCGGTTCCCTCTACGACGCCATCGATGACCACGCCAACGTGCGCGAGCTCGAGTACGACGTGGACCGGACCACCGAGAGCGGGCACCTCGGCGTGGACCTGCAGGACGTGAACCTGTTCGAGGTCGAGTGGACAGAGGTCGACGAGGAGCGTGACCTGAAGGACTCCTCGTACGAAGTGATCGACGTGAACGGTGACAAGCAGGAGGTGTCACCCGCACCGGCGTGCAAGGCCAAGGAGTTCGAGGAGGACGAGGGCTACTACGCCGACGACTTCTCGGACCCGCCGACGGAGCTGCAGAACCCCGAGCACGACCTCGGCGCGGAGTACTTCGACAACGAGTCGCCGAAGTACACCGAGGACGGCCCCTATCCGGGCACCGACTACGACGGTGACGTGCCGGGCGACGACGCCGACCTGACCAAGTCGCTGATGGACGAGTACGCCGAGGCGTTCCCCGACACGAACATCCTCGTGGTGAAGGACTTCGAGAACTTCTCGTTCAGCCACGCCGAGGGCTTCGAGCACCTGGCGACCGTGGACGGGATGGACGTCATCGCCATCGACAAGGGGACGGTCGAGAACAAGGGCGACGGCGAATACAACAACTGGCGCTTCAAAGGAAACTTCGACTACGACGAGGAGGAGAAGACGGTGGAGTTCAGTCCGCGGGAGAGCGGCGGTGAGTGTCTCGTCGACGATCCGGCGGTGAACCTGTTCAACGGTGAGAGTTCGGACGACCCGCCGCTGGTCAACCTGGCGGCCTCGGGTTCGGGTTCGGGCAAGGGTGGGCCGAAGAGCGGGCATTGCGGGGGCCAGTGATCAGGTGACACCGACTCACCAGATCGCTCATCTGAGCGGGCAAAGTAAGGGGAAACCACCCAAAGGATAATAGATTCTAACGACCTTATGTGCCTTTCGTACCGGAATCTATACAGTCTGCGAAACGAGCGTGCCGGTAGCGCGGAGGCGCCCGCGAGGGTAGGGGCCGTGGTGGAGATGCGTCGGGCGGTCGATCTTGTCAGCGTGTTCAACAAGGAGGCGCCTTGCTGGTCGTAGCGATCGGGGCGCCGGAGGGCGTGCATCCCGCGGTTCGCCGGGCGGAACGCACGCTGGAGGCAGTCGTTGCCGCCGTGGCCGACCTGCCCACCGACGACGTCGTCCTCGCCACCCGCGACGAGCGGGCGCGCAAGGTCGCCCGGTCCGCGCGGCTGGTCCTCGGGTCGGAGCGGCTCGGCCTGCTCCACGTCGACACGCCGGTCACGGCGTGGGCGGTGGTGCTCGCGGGCCTCGCGGCCGGTGGTCTGACGGCCTCGGCGGCTCGCGCGGTAACCGACGTGGTCCTCGCCCGCATCACCACGAGAGCGCTCGTGTCCAGCGTCGCTTCCCTGGAGAGCCCCGCCCCCACGTTCCGCCAGCACGCAGGCAGCCTCCTGCCGGGCACGGCGTTCGTCGTCGACCCCGGTCGCGGCACCGTCGGCCGGTTCCACGAGCGGCTGGGCGTCCCGAGCGGCGGCGACATGCTCGTCGTCGCCCGCTCGCCCCGACCCGTGGTGCCCGACGACACCGACCTGCTTCCTCGCCCCGCCGACGCCGAGCTCATCGGCGCGGAACCCGAATGGCACGCGGCGCGCTGGCTCGAGGCGTCGACCATCGACGGGCCGCTCAGCTGGGCCGTCGCGAGCGCGGCCTCCGGATCGCACCGGTGGGCCGCCTGCGAGGTCTGCGGACGAGCCGCCTCCGGAGCATGCATCTTCTGCGGACTGACGGTGTCTTCGGCCCGCGCCGGGCTGCCCGGTCCCGCGGAGCTTCCCGACCAGCACCGTCCCGAACACCAGGGAGTCATCAGTTGAACCCGCGTCAACGCCGAGGGGCGTTCCTCCTCGTCGTCACCTCGGTCCTCGCCGTCGCCGTCTTCGTCGGCGTCCTCTACTACGTGCGCACCGTGAGCTCTCAGGTGGGCCCCATGACCACCGTGCTCCAGCTCAATCGCTCGGTCGAGGCCCTCGAGCCCATCGAGCCGGCCATGCTGGAGGAGGTCGAGATCCCCGAGCGCTGGGCCCCCACGACCGCCGTGCACAGCGTGCGGGAGGTGAACAACCTGGTCGCGGCCACCGACTACGAAGAGGGGTCGGTGGTGCAGTCGGGCATGCTGATCAACCGGCCGGGGGTCCAGCCCGGGTTCCGCGAGGTCGCCATCCTCGTGGACGCCGAGACGGGCGTGGCCGGCAAGGTGGAGCCCGGCGACCACGTGGACATCATCGCGACCATGGAAGGGACCGAGACCGCGAAGCCGGTCTCGCGGGTCTGGGTGTCGAACGCGCTGGTCCTGGAGGTCGGCCTCCCCCGGACGCTCGAGGACCCCGACGACCTCTCCGACTCCACCTCCGGGCTCCCGGTGACGTTCGCGCTGACCACCGACGACGCCCTGACGCTCGCGTACGTCGAGTCCTTCTCCGTGAAGATGCGCCTCGCCCTGCGCGGCGCGGGCGACGAGGAGCAGCTTCCGACGAACGAGCGCGTCTACGACGGCACGGACCCGGCTCCCGCGGCGAAGGGCTGACCATGGTCACCAAGGTGCTGCTGGCGACGGCGTCACGCGAGGTCCGGGACCACCTGGGGCACGTGTTCGCCGAGTCCGACCAGTTCGAGCTGGCCGCGGCGGTGCCCGACGGCGCGGGTGCGCTGACGGCGCTCGACCGGCACCCCGACGTCGGGATCGTGGTGGTCGACGAGGCCGCCGATGACGGCCACGGTCACGCCCTGGCCCGCACCGTCGGTCTTGCCGCGCCGCTCATCGGCATCGTGATGGTCGTGGACGCCCACGGTCCGGCCGAGATGAACGAGGCAATGGCCTCGGCGATGGAGGTCGGTGCCCGTTCGGTGATCGCTCGGAACGCCGGGCTGGAAGAGGTACTGACGCGGTTCGAGGCGGTGGCGTCGTGGTCGACGGTGGCGCGGGCCGCCATCGCCGCGGAACGGAACGGCGGCCGCAGCGGCCAGGTAGTGGTGGTGGCCGGCGCGAAGGGCGGCGTCGGCACGTCCGTGCTGGCCCTGCTGCTCGCGCGGGCAGGCCGTACGGGTGACACCACGCTCGTGGACTTCGACCTGGGTGCGGGCGACCTCGCCGCGTACGCGGGTGTGCGCACGCGGCGTTCGGTGGTCGACCTCGCCGGCGTCGAGGGCGAGGTCACGGCGCGCATGCTCCGCGAGACCACGTACGAGGTCGGCGGTGGCCTGCGGCTGCTGACCGCGCCGAACGACGGCGAGCGCGGCGAGGAGATGACGCCCGCCGCGGCCCGGTCCATCGTGAGCGCCCTCCGGTTCGAGTCGAACCTGGCGGTGCTCGACGTCGGCGCCCACCTGGACGAGCCGCGCGCGACCGCCATCGAGTTCGCGGACCGGGTGCTGCTGGTCACGACGCCGGACCTGCCGGCCCTGCGGGCCGCCCGGCGGGTCATCGCGCAGTGGGACCGGCTGGCGATCCGGCGCCCGACGGCGGTGGAGCTGGTGCTCAACCGGCGCACCTCGCGCGACGAGGTGACGCCCCAGCTCGCGGAGCGCATAGTGGAGCGCCCGGTCGCGTTCACGGTGCCCGACGGCGGCAGCGCGTTCACCGGCGCGGTCAACACCGCGACGCTGCTGGAGACGCCCACGCCCGTGCACGCCGCCGTCGCCGAGGTCGGCATCGCGGCGATCAGTCCCGAGGCCGGCCCCGTGCGGCCCGACGATCCGGCGGAGGTGGCTGCCCTGGTCGCGGGGACGGCGCGCCGGAACGGGCGATCGGGCTCCGACCAGAAGCGCTCGGCCCGCCTGATGTCACGCGAGAAGCGTGCCGATCCGGAGGCCGGCCAGTCCACTGTGGAGCTGCCGGTGGTGATCCTGATGGCGCTGACGGCGCTCCTGCTGTGCGCACAAGCGATCGGGTGGGCCACGGGCCTGCTGACGGCCCGCGCCGTCGCGCAGGAGGGGGCCCGGACCGTTGGCATCGTCGGGTACTACGACAGGTACGGCAACCCTCGCGACGAGGTCATCGAGCGCGTCCGGGACGACGCGCGCGAACAGCTTCCGAGCTGGATGAGCTCGATCGACGACTCGGACATCGACGTACTGGCCGACAGGGTGAGCATCCGGGTCACCGTGTCGACGGTCATTCCCGGCGTCGACCTTTCCGCGTCCTCGTCGGCTCCCGTCTATCGGGGAGGCTGACATGACCCGGCATCGAGAACCGGACGAGCGCGGCCAGGCGGCCGTCGAGCTCGTCGGCGTCGTGTTCCTCACCGTCCTGGTGGCGCTCCTGGCGATCCAGGGCATCACTGTGGCGCAGGCGGCATCGATCACCCAGGAGGCCGCGCGGAACGGAGCCCGTGCCCTGAGCCAGGGCCAGGACTGGCGGGCAGTGGTGCAGCGACAGGTCCCCGACGGGCTCGACCTGAAGGTCGCGCGGGCCGACCTCGACCGGCATACCGCCCACGTGCGGGTGACGGTCTCGGCGCCGCTGGGGCTCGCCGGCCTGGACATCACCGACGTCACCATCACCCGGACCGCCGACTTCCCCGTGGAACAACGACGAAGGGCTGAGGACTGACATGGGCCTGCGCGACCGGCTCGCCGTCGACGAGCAACGGCACGACGACGACAACGACCTCGCCAAGACGTACCGCGAGCGGCTGCTCGAAGAGGTGGACGTCGACGAGCTCGCGCGTCTCTCGCCGTCCCAGCGGCGGGTACGCCTGGAACGGGTGCTGTCCCGCATCCTGTCCGTCGACGGCCCGGTGCTGTCCGCCCGCGAGCGCGGCGCGCTGGTGCAGCGGATCACCGACGACGCGCTCGGGCTGGGCGTGCTGGAGCCGCTGCTGGCGGACGAGTCCGTCACCGAGATCATGGTGAACGGGTCGCAGGACGTGTTCGTGGAGCGCTACGGCAAGGTGGAGCGGGTGCCGACCCGGTTCGCCTCGGTGGAGCAGCTCTACCAGACGATCGACCGCATCGTGTCGCAGGTGAACCGCCGGGTCGACGAGTCGTCGCCGATGGTGGACGCGCGGCTGCCCAGCGGCGAGCGGGTGAACGTGATCATCCCGCCGCTGGCGCTCGACGGCCCGACGCTGACCATCCGCCGGTTCCCCACGCCGTTCCGGATGGGCGAGCTGGTGGACAAGGGGACCCTGGACACGGGCACGGCGAGCCTTCTCGGTGCGTGCGTGCGAGCCCGGCTGAACATCGTGGTGTCCGGCGGCACCGGCTCGGGCAAGACGACGTTCCTGAACGCACTGTCCGGCATGATCCCGGACCACGAGCGCATCGTCACCATCGAGGACGCCGCGGAGCTGTCCCTCCAGCAGAGCCACGTGGTGCGGCTCGAGTCCCGCCCGGCGAACGTGGAGGGCCGCGGTGCGGTGACGGTCCGGGAGCTGGTGCGCAACACGCTGCGCATGCGGCCCGACCGGATCATCGTGGGCGAGGTCCGCGGCGGCGAGACCATGGACATGCTCCAGGCGATGAACACAGGGCACGACGGGTCCGTGGCCACCGTGCACGCGAACACGGCGCGGGATGCGCTGGGCCGGCTGGAGACCCTGGCCTCGATGAGTGAGATCGAGCTCCCGGCCGCGACCCTGCGGGACCAGATCAACTCGGCGATCGACCTGATAGTGCACCTGGAGCGGGCGGAGGACGGCTCCCGCCGGGTAGTCGAGGTGCAGGCCGTGACCTCGCAACGACGTGAGGAGTTCGCGCTGACGCCGCTCGTGCGGTTCGCTCGGGACCCGATCGGGCCGGACCGTACGGTGACGGGCACGTTCGTCCCTTCACCGGCGCCGAAGCAGCTGCTGGAGCGCCTGCATCGCGCCGGCGAGACGGTGCCGGTGGCCGAGCCTCCGGTGGCCGAGCCCGTCGAGACCGCGGGCGGTGGGACCCGATGATCCTTCTGCTCATCGCCGCGGGCCTGTTCGTGACCCTGCTGCTGGCGGCGGCCACGGTGGCGACGCTGGTGGACAACGCGGAGGCCGAGCGGCGGATGGTGGAGTCCGCGGACCTGACCCGGACGGCCAGGGCCGGCCTGTTCGTCCGCCTCGACGAACGGCTGCAGACCGTCCGGTGGGGCCAGCGCCTGGCGGCCCTGCTCGCCGGCTCCGGCCTGCAGACCTGGTCCCCCTCGCTGTTCCTCACCGCGGTGTCCGCCGCGGCGGTGGCCGCGGGCCTGATCGTCCTGCCGCTGTTCGGGTGGGCGACCGCGGGGCTCACGGTGCTCCTCCTGGCGGTGGGCGTGCGCAGCTGGCTGGACCGACGCCGCAAGCAGCGGGTGGACCGGTTCGTGGCGCAGCTGCCGGAGCTCGCACGGCTGCTGGCCAACGGTGCGGCCGCCGGGCTGGGCGTACGCCGGTCGCTGGAGATGGCGGCCAGCGAGATGGCCGAACCCGCGGCGTCCGAGATCTCGCAGGTCAGCGCCGAGATGGCGCTGGGCCGGTCCATGGGCGACGCGCTCGCGGGACTGAACGAGCGGCTGCCGTCCCGGGAGCTGGCCGTGCTGGTCCAGACGCTGACCATCCAGGGCCGGACCGGCGGCGCACTGGTCACCGCTCTCTCCGGTATCGGAGCCACGCTGGAGGAGCGGCGCCGGCTGCGGCGCGAGGTGGTGACCGCCACCACGGGAGCCCAGTTCTCGGGATACACGGTGATCTTCCTCGGGTTCGGTGCGGTGGCGCTGATGAACGTGCTCAGCCCGGGTGTGGTGGACGAGATGCTCACCAACCTGGTGGGTCAGGTGGTCCTCGTCGTCGCGACGGGGCTGTTCGTGTTCGGGTACCTGCTGGTGCGTCGTCTCGCGAAGGTGGAGGTGTGACGTGCTGGAGCTGCTGATCGCTACGGCCGCCGCCGGGCTCGTGGTGCTGGGGATGGCCGGGTACCGGCTGGTGACCAGCACCGGCCTGGAGCGCATCGAGGCCGAGTACACGCCGGACGAGGGGCCCGGACCACGCGGTTTTGTCGCCGTGCTGGACCGGATCGGGGCGCTGGTCCTCCCCGCGGCGGTGCGCCTGCACGGACGAGCACGGTTGCACCGGCTGGACATCGCGATCCGCCGGGCGGGTCGTCCGGAGGGCGTGACGCTCACGGCGTTCGTGCGTCGCGAGGCGGCCCTGGTAGCGCTCGGGCTCCTGGTGGGTCTCGTGTTCACGCTCCAGGACCAGTGGCTGCTGGGCGTGGCGCTGCTGGTGCTGCTGAGCACCTGGATGCGCCTGTGGCTCTACCTGGAGGCGACCAAGCGCCAGCAGCAGGTCGACACCGAGCTGCCCGACTTTCTCGATGTGCTGAGCGTGACGGTGACCGCCGGCCTGGGCTTTCGGCAGGCACTGGACCGGGTGTGCGAGTTCCACGGCGGCGCGCTGGCCGCGGAGATGCGCACGGCGCTGCAGGAGATGGAGCTGGGCACGTCCCGGCGTCAGACGCTCGTGGCGCTGCGCGAGCGCAACCGGTCCGCCGCCGTCGGCACCTTCGTGACGGCGCTGCTGCAGGCCGAGGAGCTGGGGGTGCCGCTGGCGGACGCGCTCACCGCCATCGCGTCGGACGTGCGTCGCGGGCACGCCGAGAACGTCCGGCAGAAGGCGGCGCGAGCCGCGCCCCTGGTATCGCTGGCGGTGACCATGACGATCCTGCCCGGAGCCCTGCTCCTGATCGTGTCGGCGGTCCTGATCGCGAACGCGGGGGTGCTCGGTGAATTTCTCTGAACGGCTGAGCCCCGGACCGGGGACTGACCCGCTGACGGAGCAGGCGATCGGGGGCACCGTGCGGCTGCTCTGCCAGGTGCGGATCGCGATCCTGGCATTCGCCCTGATGCTGGCGCTGCTCGACGGCATGGGCTGGCTCGGCGTGTTTCTCGTGGTCCTCGCGGCGCCGTTCTCCTTCGTTCCCGCTCTGAGCTGGGAGACCCGCGGCCGCTACTACGCCCGCAACGGGATCATGCTGGCCGGGGACATCGTGGTGGCCGTCTCGGTGATGCTGCCGCTGACCGGGTCCCCGCTCATGCCTGTGTACGCCGCGGCGACCGCGGCGCTGTGGGGCCTCTTCGCCGGCCTGCGACTCGCGCTGCTCATGGCAGCGCCCCTGTGCCTGTACCAGCTCACGGCATACGACGACGGCTGGCGGGGACTGGTCACCGGTATCGCCGGCGCGGGCCTCACCGTTGTGATGACCTGGACCGGGACCCACCTGGGCCGGAGCCTGCGGCGGCAGGCCCGCACCTCGGCGGACCTGGCCTCGGCGCGCGCGGACCAGGCTGCCCTGGCGGAACGGCTGCGCCTGGCCCGCGACCTCCACGACACGGTGGCGGGCGACCTCGCCGGGCTCGCGCTGACGACGCGCGGGCTCGCCGACCGGCTGGGCCGGGAAGGGGTGGCGCGGAGCACCGTCGCGCTGGCACACCAGCTCGGCGACGCCGTCCGCAGCGCGCACCAGCACACGCGCGCCGCCCTGGGCGAGCTGCGCGACGAACCCGACGGCGTGGCCGGCCCCGTGACCGACCTCGCCCGCAGGTGGACGGAGCGAACGAGGACCCCTGCGCAGGTGAGCATCGCGCCGGGCGTGGACGACGTCGTCGGTGCGGGCCGCGCACGGCACGTCCGGGCCATCGTGACCGAGCTGCTGGAGAACGTGCGGAAGCACGCGCATGCGTCCGGCGTCGAGATCTCCGTGACCGCGGCGGACGGCAGGATCGAGCTGCTGGTGTCGGACGACGGGAGCGGGCTGCCCGCTGCCGCCCCCGAGGCCCAGGGTTCCCGCGGGGCTCAGCCGCGCGGCGAGAGCCCCAGGGCCCCCGGGGCCGGTTACGGACTGCGCGGCCTTCGCGAGCGAGCGGCCCTGTGCGGCGGTCACGCCACCTGGACACGAGGACCGGACGGCGGGACTGTCGTGCGAGTGCTGCTGCCCGTCGAACCGGCGGCAGAACCGAGAGGCTCCACCGAGCTCGCTCCGAACCCCGCGGCGCAGCCGCCCGCCCTGCGCCGTGCGTGGACCGCGGAGGTGGCGTGATGCGAATCCTTGCCGTGGACGACAACCCGATCATCCGGATGGGGCTGCGGGCGCTGCTGGAGGGGACCGACGGCGTGACGTCGGTGACCGAGACCGGCGACCCCGACGAGGCGATGGCCCACGTGGACTCCGGCACCGTCGACGTGGTGCTGCTGGACGTGCGGATGCCACGGATGAGCGGGCTGGAGCTGCTGCCACGGCTCTCCGGCGGCGCGACGGTGGTCATGCTGACGCACGACGACGACCCGACGACACTGTCCGAGGCCATCAGCGCCGGGGCGTCGGGCTACCTGGTGCACGGCGCGCTGGAGCCCCGGGCCATGGTGGACGCGATCCGGTTGTGCCGGAACGGGAGCCAGGTGGTCTCCGGCGTCGTTGCCGGCGCGCGGGAGACCAAGGACGGCGAGCCGGCCGCGGCCGTACGGGGCCTGTTGTCCCCGCGGGAGGCCGAGGTGATGGACCTGGTCGCCGACGGCCTGTCGAACCGCGAGGTGGCCGCACGCCTCTTCCTCTCGGAGAAGACCGTGAAGAACCACGTCAACAGCCTGTTCGCCAAGCTCGCCGTCACCACACGAAGCCAGGCCATCGTGCGCTGGATCCAGCGGGACCCCAGCCCGGATAGGGCCCTGGACCCAGGAAGAAGGGGCCCCCACGTGGGACCGGGAGCCCTGGGTGCGGGCTCCGTCCGTCCGTAGTTTTGCGGTCATGGCCACGGCGGACCCGTAGCCGAGACCGGACAACGAGGCATGGAGGACGTCATGAACAAGCTGGCCGAGAAGGCACTCATCGCGCAGATCGCGGTGCAGGCCTACGTCGTGCGTCAGGTGGAGCGCGCCCGATCCGACGAGCGCGGGCAGGGCACGGTGGAGTACGTCGGCGCCATCCTGCTGGTCGTGGCGATCGTCGTCGTCGTGATCGCCGCGGGGGACGACGTCGGAAAGGCGATCGTGGAGAAGCTCAAGGCGGCCGTCAAGAAGATCGGCAGCGGCGACTAGGGCTGGTCCAGCCCTGGCCGAACTACAACGGAGGTACTGATGCGTCAGACCAGGCTCGCGACGCTCGCCGTCGGCCTTGTCGCCCTGTCGGCCGGTTGCGGGTTCATCGGCCCCGACTCGGCCGGCCCGGTGACCGAGCCCCCGCCCGACGCATCGGCACCCCCCACCTCGCCCGGAGGCGCACCGCCTCCGGGCGAGGTCGTCGGTGTCGACCGGGAGTGGCACGAGGCGAAGGTGCACTTCGATGTGTCACCCGTCGAGGTCGACGGCGACCTGGCGGTCCTGCGGTACGACTTCACCGCGACACCGGCCGACCCGTCCCAGGATCCGTGGTTCTCGACGCTCGCGCTGAGCCTCGGTGAGCTCGGCCACCCGGGCACGGAGGGCAGGGGCGTGCGTCTCTTCGACACCGACGCCGGCCTGGTGCATGCCGTGGCGCACACGTCGGACGGTGCGCCCGCGGCATTGATCGACCAGGTGGAGAGCGAGTCCGGCGACGAGCCCCTGCACGGTGCCGCCATCGCCGTCTTCGCGGCCCCCGAGAGCGATTCGGTGGACGTGCTGCTCCCCGGGTACGGCGCCGTGACGGTGCCCGTCGTCGCGGCCGGCGACGACTTCCAGGACGCCGTCGATCAGGTCGGCGGTGTCGGCGAGGCCGAGACCACGAAGCTGCGCGCCTTCACCCGGAGCTACGAGGCCGGGTCCGCGACGTCCGCCGAGGACGACGACGTGACGGTCACGCTGGCGTCCGACGTCCTCTTCGCCTCCGACGAGCACACGCTGTCGAAGAAGGCACGCGGCGTGGTGGACCGCGCCGCGGCGTCGATCAAGAGGCAGGCGGACGCCGGAGACGTGCAGGTGGTGGGGCACACCGACGACGTCGACACCGACTCGTACAACCAGATGCTGTCCGAGCGCCGCGCCAAGGCCGTCGCCGACCGCCTGCGCGCCGGCCTCGGCAACGACTTCACGGTGACCGAGGAAGGACGAGGCGAGTCGGAGCCGATCGTCCAGGACACGACGGAGGAGGCGCGTGCCGCGAACCGCCGCGTCGAAATCCAGTTCCGGGGCCACCTGGTCGTCGAGGCGGACCCGGAGAGCGACGTCCCCGAGACCGACGCCCCGACGGCCGAGAACGACGCCGTCACCATCACCACGGACGACAGCAGGTACACGGTCGAGGTGGAGTCGATGGTGCGCCGGCCGGGCGCGATAGTGGGCACCCTCGTCGCGGAACGGACGAAGGGCACCTCGACCGACCCTGCCTGGTTCCTCCCGGCGTACCTGGACCAGATCGGCGGCCGTGAGTTCGGCGCCCTGGCCGACGTGGCCGGCGCCCACAACCTCTCGCTGCTCGGCGCGGAGGAGCGGGTGCTGCCGTTCGACTACGTGGCGGAGAAGTCCGACGGCTTCGTCCTGCGCCGGCTGCTCGGCGACGAGGAGGTCAAGCCACTGGACCGGGGCATGTCCACGCTGATCACCGTCGTCTGGCCTGACACCGGCCAGGACACGGTGACCGTCGACGCGCCGGACCGGTTCCGGATCACCGATGTGCCGGTGACCGACGCGCCGACGGGAGACTGAGCGTGGGACGCAGACCGGCTCCCGACGACAGCGAGCGCGGGTCGATGCACGTCATGACGATCCCTATCGTCGTCGGCCTGCTTTCTGCCGCCGTGCTGGTGATCACGATGGTGGGCTCGGCGACGAACGACCGACGCGAGGCAGGCACGGCGGCCGACGCCGCGGCGCTCGCCGCCGCCCAGGAATGGGACGAGCACCTGGGTGTGCTGCACGGGCTGCACCTCGTGCCCGGCGGCAGCTCGGACTTCTGGGGGATCGTCGAGGAAGTCCTGCTCACCGCCTACGTCCGGGACGAGATGTACGAGGCGGCCGAGGCGTACGCGGAGCGCAACGGTGCCGAGCTGGTCGACCTCGACCTCGATACCGACAGCCTTCGGGTGACCGTCGAGGTGCGGCACGAGGACGAGATACCGGTCGCGGAGATCCACTCGGGGGCAGAGGCCACCGCGCAGATCAGGCTCGACGGCGGTCTGTGCCAGGACGGCGGCGGCCTCGGCTGGCTGATCGACGGCGAGTGCGTCACCAGACCCGAACCGCCGAACGACCCGGGCGAGGACCAGGTCGACGAGGAAGCGCCGGCTGACGACGAGGACGAGCAGGACGAGGAGGAGCCGTGGACCCCGCCAGAAGTCGGGAGCTACAGCAGTCGCATCGTGCTGGTGGGCTGACCGGGAAGCACGTCGTCGAGAGCGCCAGGGGAACAGCATCGTGACGCAGGTCCAGCTCGTGGTGGACGACCGGCCCGTCGCCGAGGTCGTCGTCGCCAACAACGTCCTGACCAGAACGCGGGGAATGCTGTTCCGCCGCGTGCCGCCGGAGGCGCTCCTGCTGCGGCCGTGCTCGTCGGTGCACGGCGCGTGGATGCGGCTGCCGCTCGACGTCGCCCTGCTCTCCCGGGACCTGCGGGTGCTGCACGTGCAGGTGCTGCGGCCCTGGGGGATGACGTTGCCGCGTCGCGGTGTCACGCAGGTGCTGGAGGCGCCGACCGGAAGCTTCGAGCGCTGGGGTCTCGAGGTGAACAGCAGGTTGGAGCTGGTTGCAGAGCTTGTGGGCCGCGCGCGCGATGCGTGACGAACGCGGCCAGGCCACGGCCGAGTACCTCGGTGTCATGGTCGTGGTCGTCCTGATCGTGGCCGCGGTGGTCTCGATGGCAACCCCCGTGGGCAGCGCAGTCAGGGACAGCCTGATGTGTGCGTATCAGACCATCGTGTCCACCCAACATGGTGACGCGTCCTGCGAGTCCGGGGAGGTCGATGCGTCAGACGACGACACGGGTGACGACGAGGTCGACGAGGACGACGACGCTGGTGACGACGAGGGTGACGACAAGGACGACCTTCCCCCCTACGACCCCGACGACTGCACCTCTGACGACAGCTGCGAAGACGTGTGGGAAGGCAGCCTGGAGCCCCATGAGCCCGAGGGGGACATCGAGGAGGTCGGGTTCTTGGAGTGCAATGTCAACGTCCTCGGCTGGTACCCGAACGGATACGTCAGGTTCTCCTGGGAGGTTCGCTCCCTCGGCGGTTCGGGCGGGGCCTCGCCCAGCGTGTGTGTCGACGGGTCCGGCACGGTGAACATCGACCAGGAGGGGGTCGAGCGGTTCGACGCCGGGGAGAACAGTGGATGGTTCGTCTACAAGGGCGCGGACGGATATGAGTACAAGCACTACTTCGAGAAGGGCGAGACCTCGTACTTCGACCCGTCGAGCACCATCTACGAGGTCCACATCGACTGAGAGCGACGTTCGACGTTCGACGCTCGGGGGATGTGAGGCTGGCTCGCGACCACCCCGGGCGCATGAATCTACTCTAACAATTTTGGAGTAGATTCCTGTTAGATAATCTCGTTTGCTCTCGGAAGATGAGCGTCCGACGTCGATGTCGGACCATGCCGTATTGCCGAGGTTGCTTGCACGTAGCCGCAATAGTCCTGACACGTAGCAGACAGACTCGTACAATCTGGACCGACAGCATGGGTAGTCCTGCCCACCGTAATTCCACGACTATTCACCCACCCTCCCGGTAGGGTGCTGCCGTTGCGCCTGTGTGTGCTGCCCGGGCGACGAAACTTCGGTGGAGTGATGAAAGAGGAGGACGCATGAGCTTTGTCTCACGCGTGTACGAGAACCGCAGATCAGCGGCATCGGTCGGTGTGGTCACCCTCTTCGGTGCGGGGCTCCTGGGCTTCGCGCTTCTGTATGACGGCGAGGCGACAGCGGACGTCGAGGTGAACGACTCGGGCGTCTGGGTCACCTCGACCGCGTCGGGCGAGCTCGGGCGGTTCAACTACGAGGCCAAGGCCCTGGACGGCGTCCTGCTGGCGAACTCGTCGAGCTTCGACGTGGAGCAGGACCAGCAGCGTGTCCTCCTGAACAGCACGGGCGACTCGTCGGCGAGCCCCGTGAACCCGGCGCAGCTTGCGCTGGACGGCACCATGAAGTTCCCCGCCGGCGCGCACGTCGCCTCGGGTGGCGCGACGATCGCGATCTACGACGACGAGACGGGCAAGGCCTGGGTCCTCCCGTTCGACTCTGCCTCGTTCGACGAGAAGGAGCTCGAGCCGACGGTCGAGGCCGGCAAGGGCGGCGAGCTCGTGGTCAGCAAGAACGGCACGGTGTTCCTCGCCGTCCCGGCCGACGGCAAGCTGTACACGATCCCGACCAGCTCGCAGGGCGTCGCCGAGGACGCCGAGGAGTCGTCCCTCCCGCTGTCGACCGACGCCGAGGTGCAGGTCTCCGCCGTCGGCGACAAGCCGGTGGTGCTGGACCAGACGACCGGGAACCTGGTGCTCCCCGGCGGCGAGACCGTCGAGGTGGAGGACGGCGCGCAGGGCATGCTGCAGCAGCCGTCCGCCGAGGCCGACAACGTGGTGCTGGCCACCACGAAGGGCCTGGTCTCCCAGCCGCTCGGCGGGGGTGACGCGACGACCCGCGCCGCCGCGGGGACGCCGTCGGCGCCGGTGCAGCTGGGTGGGTGCACGTTCGGCGCCTGGTCCGAGTCCGGGCAGGTCGTCCGCGACTGCGAGGGCCAGGACAACGACGTCGACCAGGTGCTGGAGGGCGTGGACGCGTCCACGGGCCTGGAGTACCGGGTCAACCGCGACGTCATCGTGCTGAACGATGTGGCGAACGGTCAGCTGTGGATGGCAGCGGACAAGTTCGAGATGGTCGACGACTGGGACCTCAAGATGCCCGAGGACGCCGAGGGCGAGAAGACCGAGTCGGAACAGACCACGCCGCAGCAGGTCGACCAGTTCGTGGCCGAGCGGAACAAGGCCAACCGCGCGCCCGAGGCCAAGGACGACTCGTTCGGCGTGCGGCCCGGCCGCACCACGATCCTGAACATCCTGGGCAACGACGTGGACCCGGACGGCGATGTCATGGTCGTCGACGTGAAGGAAGCCCCGACGACCGGCGTCGGCGCGGACCGCGTGCTCGACGGCGGTGCCCTGCAGGCTGACGTTCCGGCCGACGCCAGCGGGACGACCACCTTCACCTACGAGGTGAACGACGGGCGGGGTGGCGTGGACCAGGCCTCCGTGAACGTCAAGGTGGTGCCGCTCGAGGAGAACAACGCGCCCACGCAGACGGGTGAGCCCGTGCTGCGGGTGGGTCAGGACGGGCTGGCGACCATCAAGGTGCTGCCTTACTTCAAGGACCCGGACGGCGACGACATGTTCCTGTCCAACGCGAGCACCGCGGACCCGCTGGACGAGGTGCGGTTCCGCCCGGACGGCACTGTCGAGTTCCGTGACGGCGGCGCGACGACGGGCCGCAAGGTCGTGGACATCACGGTGTCCGACGCGATGGGTATGCCCGTGGAGGGCAAGCTGCTCGTGGACGTCGTGGCCAGCAACGTGCCGCCCGTGGCGGTGCAGGACCACGTGACCGTGCTCGCCGGTGAGCCCCTCACGGTGAACGCGCTGAAGAACGACTACGACCCCAACGACGACGAGCTGCGCCTGACGTCGGTCGCGGAGAAGGACGGGGCGGAGATCGTCCCGAACAACCACGCGGGAAACTTCCGGTTCCAGAGCGACCGGGCCGGCTCGTACGACGTGACCTACCAGATCAGTGACGGCCCCAACGCGACGATCGGGCTGGTGCGGGTCGACGTCCTGACGCCGCCGGACGAAGCGGGCTCGCCCGTCGCCGTCTCGGACCAGGTGCTGCTGCCGACCGGTGGTTCCGCCCTGGTGGACGTGCTCGCCAACGACACCGACCCCGCGGGCGGCGTGCTCGTGGTGCAGGGCGTGAACGTGCCCTCCGACGCGCCGGTGAAGGTCGCGGTGCTGAACCACCAGATCCTCAAGGTCTCGGAGGTCAAGCGCCTCGACGAGCCCGTGACCGTCGACTACAAGGTCGCGAACGGGACCGGGACGGTCACCGGCCAGGTGCGCGTGGTGCCGATCCCGGCTCCCTCGCAGCTGCGGCCGCCGGAGGCGGGGCCGGACGAGGCGACCGTGCACACGGGCGACGTGGTGACCATCCCGGTGCTGAAGAACGACACGCACCCCGACGGCCTGGAGCTCACCCTGACGGACGAGCTGCAGGAGTCGCCGCCGGCGTCGGCGGGCGAGGCGTTCGTCTCCGAGGACAAGGTCCGCTTCCGCGCGGGCAACGAGGCCGGGACGTTCCACGCGGTGTACGAGGTCGTGGACTCGAACGGGCAGAAGGACTCCGCGCAGGTCACGATCGTCGTGGATGACGAGAAGTCGAACACCGCCCCGCAGCTGCCCGACATCGAGGCGCGGGTGCTTGCCGACGGCACCGTTCGTATCCCGCTGCCGCTGGACGGGACCGACCCCGACGGCGACTTCGTGACGCTGAGCTCCATCTCGGCAGCGCCGACGCAGGGCACCGCCACCATCGTGGACGGGTTCATCGACTACAAGGCCGCGGTGGACGCCACCGGCCTGGACTCCTTCACCTACCAGGTGACCGATACCCGTGGTGCGGTGGGCGAGGGTCTGGTCCGCGTGGGCATCGCGGCTGCCCCGGCCACCAACCAGCCGCCGCAGGCCACCGACGACGAGACGACGGTCCGGCCGGGCCGCACCGTGGCGGTCTCGGCGCTGGACAACGACACCGACCCGGACGGCGACCAGATCGGCCTGTACGAGAAGGGCTTCGAAGGCACCGAGGACCTGGAGCCCAAGGCCGTGGAGGACGACGTGGTCGTCACCGCGCCCGGCGACGAGGGTGCGTACTCCTTCTACTACGGCATCCAGGACAGCTACAAGGCGCGGGCCAGTGGTGCCATCACGGTGAACGTGGACAAGAACGCGCCGCTGCTGCGCCCCATCGCCAGGGACGACGTGGTGACCGTCGACGACATCGAGGGCTCGGCCAGCGTCACGGTTGACGTGCTGGCCAACGACACCGACCCGGACGGCGTGGCCGCCGACCTCGAGATCTCGGTGGACCAGTCCCTGGAGAACGTCCAGATCACCGAAGAGGGCGAGGTCCAGGTGCAGCTCTCCGAGAGCGCCCAGGTCGTCACCTACACCGTGACCGACATGGACGGCCTGGAGGCCAAGGCGTTCGTCCGGGTGCCGGGCGACCAGTCGCGCCCGCACATCAAGCCCGGTCTGGATCCGCTGAAGGCGACGAGCGGTGAGCCGCTCACGATCGACCTCGCGGACTACGTGGTGGTGCGGGAGGACCGCAAGCCGCGCATCACCGTGGAGGACACTGTCAAGGCGGTGGAGGGCAAGGCCTCGGCCGAGGACGAAGACACCATCGTCTACACCTCCGCGGAGGACTACGCAGGCGCGGCGTCGGTCAGCTTCGAGGTGACCGACGGCTCCGGACCCGACGACGAGGAGGGCCTGACCTCGGTGCTGACCCTGCCGATCGACGTGACCCCCTCCACGAACCAGCCGCCGAAGATCACGGGCACGCCCGTGCTGGAGGTCGCGGCCGGCGAGGAGGCGCCCGTCGACCTGTCGCGGTACGTCAAGGACCCGGACAAGGACCCCCTGACCTTCGAGGTCGAGGGCAAGGAGGGCATCACGACGACGGTCTCCGGCGCCACGGTGACCGGCCAGGTCGACCCGTCGGTCTCCAAGGGCACGTTCGTGCAGCTGCCCATGACCGTGTCCGACCGCAAGAACGACCCCGTGAAGGCCGAGCTGACCGTCGAGGTGGTGGCCTCCACCCGGCCGCTCGTGCAGACCGCGCCCGACCAGGTGCTCGACGCGCACCAGGGTGAGGCGACCACGGTCCCGGTGCTGGACAACGACACCAACCCGTTCCCCGAGGACGAGCTGACGCTGTCGGGTGTGCCGACGGTCGAGACCGGCGTGGGCACCGCGGAATACAGCGGCAACCAGCTCGTGGTGACGCCTGCGGACGACTTCACCGGCACGATGCAGGTGCGTTACACGGTGCAGGACGCGACTGGGGACCCGGACCGCGAGGTCGACGGCATCGCGAAGCTGACCGTGCTGGGCAGGCCGGAACCGCCCCGCGCGCCGCGGGTCGAGGAGGTGCGTTCCGAGACGGTGGTGCTGAGCTGGGAGCAGCCCAACAACAACGGGGCTGACATCACCGGCTACACGCTGCGCACCAACACCGGTCAGGAGCACGCGTGCGCCACGACCACCTGCACGTTCGACGGCCTCAAGAACAACGTGACGTACACGTTCACCGTCACCGCCACCAACGAGGTGGGTGACTCGGAGCCGTCGCCGGAGTCCCGCGATGCGCGCCCGGACGAGAAGCCGGACCAGCCGGAGCCGCCGAGCCTGGAGTTCGGCGACCAGAAGCTGACCGTGTCCTGGACCAACCGGTCCTACACCGACCGCTCGCCGATCGAGTGCGTCAACCTGGAGATCAGCCCGGCCCCGGCCGACGGCGTGATCCAGAAGACGTGCCAGAGCAACAGCCCGATCACCTGGGAAGGGCTGGACAACGGCACCGCCTACACGGTGCGGGTCCAGGCCAAGAACCAGGCTCCGGACCCGTCGGAGTGGAGCGAGCCGTCCGCGCCGGAGACCCCGGCCGCGCCGCCTGCCCAGCCGGCAGCGCCGACGGCGAGCCGTGTGGACACCGCCGTCGGCGGTCAGATCAACGTGAGCTGGACGGCCCCGGCCAACAACGGTGACGCGATCAAGCGGTACTACCTGGTCGTGTACCAGGACGGGAACCAGACCGACACGCTGACGGTGACCGGCACGTCGCAGACCGTCCAGAACCTGAACCCGGAGTCGTCCTACACGTTCACGGTCCAGGCCGAGAACAAGGCGGGCAAGTCCGAGGTCAGTCCGCAGTCCGCCGCGGAGCCCGCCTATGGCACGCCGGACACGCCGGGTGGCGTGAGCGCGAGCAACCCCGGCGACGGGCGCGCGACCGTGAGCTGGAACGCGATCTCGAGCTCGGGCTTCCGCGGCCCGGCCCACCGGTACGAGGTCTCGGCCAACGGCGGGGGTGCCCAGAACGCGGGGACCGCGACGTCGTACAACTTCACCGGCCTGAGCAACGGGACGTCCTACACGTTCCAGGTCCGGGCCTGCAACCAGTACGTGTGCGGTGCCTGGTCCGGGGCATCCAACGCCGTCGTCCCCTATGGCAAGCCGCCGACACCGTCGATCAGCGCCGCAGGCGGGGACCAGAAGGTCACCTTCACGTGGGACGGCCGGGCCACCAACGGCCGGCCCATCCAGTCGGTCCAGGTCACGGGCGCGATCAACAGCTCAGCCACGAGCGGCAGCCAGTCCGCGAGTACGGGTTACAGCCAGACGCTGCAGGCGTGCGTCGAGGTGACCGACACCGAGGGGCAGACCGCGAGCGACTGTGCCTCAGGCACGTCCAACGCGCGGCCCAATCCGACAGCGACCGTCTCGCGTGGCAGTGGCACCGGCTCCGTCAGCGGTTGCAGCTCCGGCACCTGCAACTACTACAAGGTGACCACCACCGACTTCGAGGCGGGCAACCACCAGGTCGCCTGCTGGGCCGGTGACACGTCGGCCTCCGGCGGCCCCAGCGAGTGGCACGACATCATCAACCACGCCACGACCTGGGCGGGCAGCTCGAAGAAGACGTACAACATCCCGGCGAACGGCTCGATCCAGCTCACCTGCTTCTTCGGCCACTCCGGGGTACCCGTGCGCGTCTGGATCGACGGCGTGGCCTACGGAATCTCCACCTGGTAAAACCAGCCCTGACCGGCCGCCGCGCCGTCGGCGGCCGGTCACGCCATGATCGACATAAATTTCACCCGACGAACGAGCAGTAACGAGCAGTAGGGAACTACGAGATGACCACGATGACCCCCGAGCAGGCGGCCTGGTTCGCCCAGACCTTCGACCGGCTCGTCGGCAACGTCGGCCTGTCCGTCCTGGGCAAGGCGCCGGTGATACGTCTGGCACTGACGTGCATGCTCGCCGAGGGCCACCTGTTGCTGGAGGACGCCCCGGGCACGGGCAAGACCATGCTCGCCCGCTCCATCGCGGCGTCGGTGCAGGGTTCGCACAACCGCATCCAGTTCACGCCGGACCTGCTGCCGTCGGACGTCACCGGTGTGACGATCTACGACCAGAACACCCACAAGTTCGACTTCCACCCGGGCCCGATCTTCGCGTCGATCGTGCTGGCGGACGAGATCAACCGCGCCTCGCCGAAGACGCAGTCCGCGCTGCTCGAGGTCATGGAGGAGGGCCGCGTCACCGTCGACGGCGTCGCGCACGAGACGGGCCGCCCGTTCATGGTCCTCGCCACCCAGAACCCGATCGAGCAGGCCGGTACCTACCGCCTGCCCGAGGCCCAGCTCGACCGGTTCCTGATGAAGACGTCGGTGGGCTACCCGGACCACGCCTCCACGGTGGAGATCCTCTCGGGCTCCGCGGTCAAGGACCGCAGCCTGGCGCTGCAGCCGATCATCACCACCAAGGCCGTCACGGACATGGCCGACCTCGCCACGACCGTGCACACCGACACCGCGGTGCTCGAGTACGTGTCCCGCCTCTCCGAGGAGACGCGTAACGCGCACGAGGTGCGCGTCGGCGTCTCGGTCCGTGGTGCGCTGGCCCTGGTGCGCTGCGCCAAGGTGTGGGCCGCCGCCCACGGCCGGAACTACGTGCTGCCCGACGACATCAAGGAGCTGGCCCAGCCGGTCTGGGGCCACCGCTTCGTGCTGGACCCGGAGGCCGAGTTCGCGGGCTCCCGCCCCGACGTCATCCTGTCCCGGATCCTGGCAGACGTCGCGGCGCCGCAGGAGCGGGCCTCGGCATGACGACCACGGGCATGGCGACCGGTCCCGCGTACGGGAAGCGCCAGGAGAAGCCGACCGGCCTCGGCGGGGTCGTCGCGTCCGGGCGCACGCAGGTGCAGCGCGGCCGCCGTGGCTGGGTGACCTTCGCCGCTGCCGTCCGTTCGCAGGCGGCGGCGGTCGGCCGCGTGCTCGCGCCGATCCGCCGGACGTTCAGCACGTTCGGCATCGCGGTGACGCTCACGGCCGCCGCCGCGTGGGTGGCCGGGCTCATGCTCGGCTGGCTCGAGGTGCTGGTGGCCGCGATCGTCCTCACCGTGACGCTCGTGTGTGCGATCGTGTTCGTGCTCGGCCGGTTCAAGTACGAGGTGGTGCTCGACCTCGCGCAGGCCCGCGTGACGGTCGGTGACCGCGCCGTCGGGCGCCTCGACGTGCGCAACGGGTCGGGCCGCGCGCTCCTGCCCTCGGTGATGGAGCTCCCGGTCGGCACCGGCACGGCGGCGTTCCCGGTGCCGCGCCTGCGGGCCGGCGCCTCGCACGAGGAGATCTTCACGATCCCGACCCGGCGCCGCAGCGTGATCACGGTCGGACCGGTCAAGTCGGTCCGCGCCGACCCGCTGGGCCTGCTGCGTCGCGAGATGACGTGGACAGGAGAGCAGGAGGTCTTCGTGCACCCGCGCGTGAAGAACCTCACGGGCTCCTCGACCGGCTTCCTCAAGGACCTCGAGGGCCGCGTCACGAACGACATCACGAGCTCGGACGTGAACTTCCACGCCCTGCGTGACTACGTGGCCGGCGACGACCGGCGGCACATCCACTGGAAGACGACGGCGCGCACCGGCCAGCTCATGGTGCGCGTGTTCGAGGAGACCCGGCGTTCGCACCTCGCGGTGCTGCTCTCCACGCGCGCCGAGGACTACGCGAACGAGGAAGAGTTCGAGCTCGCCGTCAGCGTGTGCGGCTCCCTGGGCCTGCAGGCCATCAAGGAGGACCGCGGCGTGACGGTGCTCGTCAACGAGGCCACGCTGCACGGTGACCACCGCACCCGCCTGATGGACGACCTGTCCCGCATCGAGATGGAGTCCCGCAAGACGAAGCTGGTGGACCTGGCCCGCGCTGCAGGCATGGCCGCCACCGACTTCTCCGTGATCGCGTTCATCGTCGGCAGCATGGTGACGCCGACCGAGCTGCGCGCGGCGTCGGCGCGTGTCCCCGCGGGGGTGCAGGTCATGGCCATCCAGTGCGTGCCGGGCGCTTCGCTCGGCCGGCACGCCATCGCCGAGCTGGGGGTGCTCACCCTGGGCCGCCTCGCTGACCTGCCCCTTGCCCTGAAGAAGATGAGCGACGCATGAGTGACGAGAACACCCGCGGGAATCTCCCGGTGGGCGGGTCCGGCCAGGGCAGCCAGCCGCCGTACGGCACCGGCCCCGGATACCGGACCGGGACGGGGCGGGGCACCACGCGCCGCAAGGAAGCGGAGCGTCAGCGTGCCCTGACCACGTTCGCCCTGGTCGACGTCGCGGCGCTGGTCGTGATGCTCGGCGCCGTGGCCGTCGGCTTCGGGCCGGTCTGGGGCTCGCTCGGCTACCTGCTGCCGACGGTCGGCGGCGCCGTCGTCGGGCTGGGGGTGGCCTGGGTGGGCGCCTGGCGGCGTTTCCCCGCCGTCGTGGTGACCGCGCTCGCCGTGCTCGCCTACATCCTGTTCGGCGGTGCGCTGGCACTGCCGCACACCACCATCGCCGGGGTCGTGCCGACCCTGGACACGCTGCGCGAGCTGCTGCTCGGCGCCGTGCAGGGCTGGAAGCAGTTCATCACCACCGAGGCGCCGATGCGGTCGTTCCCCGACCTCGGCGTGGTCCCGTTCCTGCTCATGTTCGTCGTGGCGCTGATCGCGGGCACCATCTCCTGGCGCGCGAAGCACGCGGTCTGGGCGTTGGTACCGGTCATCGTCGGCCTGGTCGGCGTGATCCTGCTGGGCACGCTCGACGCCGCGCTGCCGATCGTGCAGGGCCTCGTGATCTCCATCGTGGCTCTCCTCTGGGGCGCGGTCCGCGTCATGGAGGCCCGCGTCGGCACGCACTCGATCAGCACGGAGGCCAGCCGCGAGGCCACGCGCCGGCTGCGCTGGTACCGCGTCCGCACGGGCGCCACGATCCTGACCGCCGCAGCGCTTGCCGCCGGTTTCACCGCGCCGATCCTCATGCCGGACCAGGACCGCATGGTGCTCCGCGAGACGGTCGTCCCGCCGTTCGACGTCCACCAGTTCAAGAGCCCGCTCGTGGCCTTCCGGCACTACGTGAAGGACGCCCGCGAGGAGGAGCTCTTCACCGTCAGCGACCTGCCCGAGGGCGGCCGCGTCCGGCTCGCGACGCTCGACCGGTACGACGGCGTGGTCTTCGACGCGGACGGCAACGGTGGTGACACCGGCGTCTACACGCGCGTCGGCGAGGAGATCGCGACGTCCTCCGATGACACTCCGACGGCGATCGACGTCACGATCGAGGGGTACAGCGGCGTCTGGGTCCCCGAGATCGGCAACCTCACCGGCGTGCGGTGGAGCGGCGCGAACGCCCAGGCCCAGACGGACGGCACGTACTACAACTCGACCACCAGCACCGCGATCACCACCGCGGGGCTCAACCGGGGCGACACGTACACGTTCAACACCCTGGTGCCGGAGGCGCCGGACGAGGACACCCTGAAGAAGACCAGGATCCTCCCCGCCGACCTGCCGGAGACCGACGCGGCCGCCATGCCGCCTGGCCTGCCCGCCAAGGCGATGCAGTTCACGGGCGACGAGACCGACCCCGCCACCAAGCTGTTCCAGATCCGTGACTCCCTGCAGGCGAACGGGGTCCTGTCGAGCGGGCTCGAGAACCAGGCGCCGTCCCGTCCGGGCCACTCCGCGGAGCGCATCGACACGCTCGTCCAGCAGGAGGACCCGATCGGCGACGACGAGCAGTTCGCCGTCGCGCTCGCCCTCATGGCACGTCAGGCCGGCATCCCTGCCCGCGTGGTCATGGGCTTCTACCCCGACAAGGACAACACCACCTACAAGGAGGGTGAGCCCTGGACGGTGCTCGGCAGCGACGTGCACGCCTGGATCGAGGTGCCGTTCCAGGGCTACGGCTGGGTCGCGGTCGACGCCATCCCGGAGAAGAAGCCGCAGGTGCAGCCGGAGCCCAAGACCGAAGAGGTGCCGAAGCCCCCGGTGCTGCAGGACCCGGAGCCGCCGGAGGAGCCGGACAAGGCGAAGGCCGGCAGCGTCGAGGACGACGAGAAGGACGAGACCGAGAACGACCCCTTCGACTGGGGCCTGCTCGGCCTGATCCTGCTCGCGGTCGGTATCCCGCTCCTGGTCATCGCCGGCCCGATCATCGCGATCCTCGCCTACAAGGCGCGACGGCGGGCGGCGCGACGCAGCGCTGAGCAGCTGGCCGACCGGGTCAGCGGCGGCTGGCACGAGGTCGTCGACGTCGTGACCGACCTCGGCACGTCAGTGCCGTCCGGCGCGACCCGGCGCGAGAGCGCCGGCGTGATCGCCGGAGCGCACGGAGTGCCGTCGACCCTCACGCTCGCGCACCGCGCCGACGCCACGGTCTTCGGGCGGGGTGAGCCCACACCGGCCGACGTCGAGTCGTTCTGGACAGAGGTCGACGAGCTCGTGGGCGGGCTACGCTCCAACCTGAGCACGCGACAGAAGGTCGGTGCGGCGTTGTCGCTACGATCCGTCTGGGCACGATTGGGTGGCCGCCGCGGAGTGCTCGCGGCACTCGGGGAACTCGGGTCCCGCCGGACGAAGGAGAGTCGATGACGGACGTGGTCTGCGCTGGATGCGGGTCGACCCAGCGGGCGGGCGCGCCCTTCTGCGCTGCGTGCGGGCGGGAGTTCCCCCGCACCGGCCGACCCGTCGTGGAGCCGGCCCTGCCCCCGCGGGGGCAGGTACAGCAAACCGCGGCCGCTGCCGCGCGGGGCGGCTCCGGTTCCGTACCCATGGTGGAGAGCCGTCCGCCCATCACCACCGAGGTCGAGGTGTACACGGCCACGCAGATCCCTTCGGCCGGCATGATGCCGAAGCAGATGGGTGAGCCTTACGCGGGCGTCGGCAAGCGGTTCCTGGCGTACCTGGTCGACGGCGTGATCGCCGGCGCGCTCGCCGGCGTCGTCGTGGCGATCGGCCTCGCGTTCGTCGACATTCCGTCAGGCCTGGTGGTCCTGTCCGCGGAGCAGCAGGCCGAGCTCGCGGCGTCGATGCTCCGCGTGTACCTGATCGCGGGCGCGGTGTCCTTCGCGTTCATGCTGTCCATGTGGATCTGGGAGTCGCGGACCGGCCGCACGGTCGGCAACTCCATGCTGGGCCTGCGGACGGTCTCCGCCGACGACCGCGGGCCGCTCGGGTTCGGCCGTGAGCTGGTACGGGTGCTCATGTTCGCCGCCGTCTCACTGATCCCGGCGGCCGGCTCGATCATCGTGCACTTGACCCCCAAGTGGGACAAGGGCGACAAGGTCCAGGGCTGGCACGACAAGGCCGCACGGTCAGTGGTGCTCGACATCCGTGCCCCGCAGATCGTGGTGTCGAGCGGGTTGGCCCCGGTGGCCCCCGGTCCCCGGGCGCCGGGCAAGCCCGCGCTGCGCACGGCTGCGCCGTCTGCTCCCACGCCGTCTGCTCCCGCGCCGGGTCAGTACGCTCCGGCGCAGCTGCCGCCGCTCTCACCCGCGGCGCCGCAGGCGCCTGCCCAGCCGCCCATGGCGGCCCAGGACCCGTGGTCGTTCCCGCAGGGTCCGGCGGCGGGCGCCCCGGCCCCGGCCGGCAACGGCCTGATCACGGGGATACCGGGGAGCGCGCCCGCCGCTCAGCCGCCCGCCCAGCCTGCTCAGCCGCCGATGCCGGCGCAGCAGCAGCCCGAGGCCTGGCCGGCCAAGACCTGGCCGGTTCAGGAGCCCGCGGCCCCGCCCATGCAGCGGCCGGAGCTCCCGCCCCAGCAGCACCCGGAGTCGCGGCCTACTCGGCGCACCACCCTCCCGCAGGACGGTGCCGCGCGCCCTGCGGCGGGCCTGCCGCCGCACGGCGACGACCTCTCGGACCGCACGCGGATGCAGCCGGTGCTCGAGCCCGCGGGAGTGGTGACCGTAACCATCGAGCTCGAGTCCGGTGCGCGCCACGTCATCGACGGGCCCGCGCTGGTGGGCCGCAACCCCCAGGCCGGGGCGGGCTCGGCAGCCATCCTCGTGCGGGTGGAGGACCCGACCCGGTCGGTGTCGAAGAACCACGCCGAGCTGGGCGTCGACTCCGCCGGGCTGTGGCTCACCGACCGTGGCTCGACCAACGGGACCGTGGTCTCCGCGCCAGGCCGCTCGCCGCAGGTCGCGGAGCCGGGCGCGCGGGTGCGTGTGCCCGTCGGTTCGACGATCCACGTCGGTGACCGACGCATCCTCGTGCACCCCAACGAGCCACGGGCATGAGCGAACAGGAACAGGGGCTGACGACGATCTGGGGTGCGGCTTCGCACCAGGGTCGACGTCGGTCGCTGAACGAGGACGGATACCTGGCCACCGGCCGGGTGTTCTTCGTTGCCGATGGCATGGGCGGCCACGAGGCCGGTGAGGTGGCGAGCGCCGAGGCGTTGTCGGCGCTCAGCGGGCTCGCCGACGTCGACCGGGTGGAGCCGGCGCTGGTCGAGGCCTTTCTCGAGATCGCGCAGCAGCGGATCCGCGCGATCGAGACGGACTCGGGCAACGCGCCCGGGACCACCCTCACCGGTGTCCTGGTCGACGAGCGCGAGGACGTGCCGTACTGGTTGTTCGTGAACGTCGGGGACTCCCGTACGTACATGATGACCAATGGCGTGCTCGCGCAGGTGAGCGTGGACCACTCCGAGGTCCAGGAGCTCGTGGACGCGGGCACGATCACCATGGACGAGGCCCGCAGGCATCCGCGGCGGAACGTGATCACACGCGCGCTCGGAGCGCAGGACGGCGTCCGCGCGGACTTCCGGTACATCCCGGTCGCGCTGCACGACCGCGTCCTGATCTGCTCCGACGGGCTGACCGGCGAGCTGACCGACGAGCAGATCACGACGATCCTGCTGGAGCAGCCTGATCCGGAGCGGGCCGCGGGGATCCTGGTGGACGCCGCGATCCAGGCGGGTGGCAGGGACAACATCACCGTGATCATCGTCGACGTGACGGGCGTGGACCACGAGACCCTGGGCTCGGCGACGGCACCGCGGCCGGGTGAAGAGCCGGACGAGGACACCCGGCCGCGGGAAGAGCACGACGCAAGGAGCCAGGGGGTCTGAGATGACGGTGCACTACAGCGAGGGTTCTGCGCGGGCGGTGGTCCGGAACGGCACGGTGGTCGTGCTGCCCGGCCAGGCGCCCGCGGGCGTCGTCGACGCGCTCTGGACCGCGCTCGACCGGCTCGACGGCGGGGTCGCCGCGACCCTCGGCGTGCTGGCAGCCGGCGGCCTGGCGGAGACGCCGCCCTTCGCCGTCGTCTCGCTCTCGGGCGGTGAGCCTGCGACAGCCGCGCACGTCGCCGTGCGCGGGACCGGGGTCAAGGTGGTGGTCAGCGCCGAGGGGGCGGGCGGCCCCGTCGAGGTGACCGGAGCCGGCGTCGTCACGTGGTCGGAGCGGGTGGTGGACGGCCCCACGTCGTTCGCGATCACCACGGAGGAGGTCCCCGCCGACGAGGAGTTCCCGGTGCAGGCCGCGGTGGTGCGGGCAAGCTCCCTGCGCCGCACGCTGGTGGACGTCCCGGAGACCCCCGACGTGCCGTCCCTCATCGACGTACCGGCACTCCTCGACGGCGTCCCGGCCATGCCTGCCGCTGGGGCCGACGAGTTTCCGGACTTTCCTACCCTCGCCGGCATCTCGACGGTCCTGCCCGGCGGGCGGGCGCCCAGCGAGACGATCGTGCCGGGCGCGCCGGACGTGCCGGAGGCCGGCGGAGAGTCCCCTGCCGAGCCCCCGTCCGCGCCGGAACCCGCGCCGCTGCTCGGGCTCGGCACCGTACCGGGCCCGGGGTCCGGCACGGAGGTCGACGAGTCCACGCAGTTCGGCACCGACGACGATGACTACGGCCACCTCTTCGGGGACACGGTGATGCGCCGGGTCGAGGACGCCGCGGTGCGGCAGGGCGAGGACGACGAGGAGGTTGAGGAGGAGGCCGCGGAACCCGCGCCGGCCTCGGCGCCCCCGATGCCGCCCCCGCCCGTGCCGGACCCGCCACAGTCCTCGGAGCCCGCGGATGCGCTGATCTCCGGTGTGCCGGGCGGCTGGACTCCACCGTCAACGGCGCCGGAGCCGCTCCCGGGCGGCGCGCAGCGAGCCGCCTCGGTGGGGGACTCCCCGGCCGAGGCCGCACCCGTGGACGGCATGGACCACGATGGCGAGACCATGATGTCCTCCGACCTCGCCGCGCTGCGCAAGGCCGCTGGGGCGAGCGGGCCCAAGTTCTCCGTGGGCATCCTGCCGGGCGCCCCGCAGATCCTCGGCCTGCCGTGCCCGCAGGGACACCCCAACCCGCCGACGAGCGATCGGTGCCGCACCTGCGGCGAGAACCTCGAGGGCGACGCGGAGCTGGTCTCCCGTCCTTCGCTCGGGCAGATGCTCGTCACGGGTGGTGTGCAGCCGGGCATCGGCGGGCCGCAGGTGGTGGAGCTGGACCGGCCGGTGGTCGTCGGACGGCGCCCGCGCACCAACAACGCGTCCGCCGACCGCACGCCGCGGCTGGTGACGGTGGCGAGCCCCGACCAGGACATCTCGCGCTCGCACGTCGAGATCACCCTCGAGGAGTGGCACGTGCTGGTCGCGGACCTCGCGACGACCAACGGGACGACGCTCCTGCGGCCGGGGCAGCCGCCTCGGCGCCTGCATCCGAACGAGAAGGTGATCGTGGTCGAGGGTGACGTGGTCGACCTCGGTGACGGGGCGACCCTGACCTTCGAGGGCATCTGGTGAGAGCCCTGACAGGCTCGACCATCGACTACCGCTCGACCATCAACAGAGGAGAAGTGTGAGTAGCAAGCGCGCGCCGTCGGCGCCGCCCCAGATCGCCGGGTTCGAGTACAAGAAGGTGATCGGCTCGGGCGGCTTCTCTGACGTGTTCCTGTACGAGCAGCAGCGACCGAAGCGGTTGGTCGCCGTCAAGGTGCTGCTCAAGGAGCACGCGAGCGACGCCCAGCGGGTGGCGTTCGACTCCGAGGCCGACCTGATGGCGATCCTGGGCAACCACCCCTCGATCGTGACGATGTACGAGGCGAGCGTCGCTGCCGACGGCCGCCCGTACCTGGCCATGGAGTACTGCTCGCGCCCGAACCTGGGCGCGCGGTACCGGTCGGAACGCTTCTCGCTGGCCGAGGCGCTGCGCACCACCATCCAGATCGCGGGTGCCGTGGAGACGGCGCACCGGCTGGGGATCCTGCACCGCGACCTGAAGCCGGCCAACATCCTGGTGACGCAGTTCGGGCACCCGGTGCTGACGGACTTCGGCATCTCCTCGACGGTCGACGACGCCTCGGCCGCCGAGGGCATGTCTATCCCGTGGTCGCCGCCGGAGTCGTTCGGCGACCCGCCGATCGCGGCCAAGACGACGGACGTGTGGGCGCTGGCCGCCACCTGCTACACGCTGCTGGCCGGCCGCACGCCGTTCGAGGTGCCGGGCGGGTCCAACACGTCGGCTGACCTGGTGGCGCGCGTCGAGCAGTCGCCGCTGCCGCCGATCGGGCGCAACGACGTGCCGCCGTCGCTGGAGCAGGTGCTGCGCATCGCGATGGCGAAGCATCCCTCCTCGCGGTACCCGTCGGTGCTGGCGTTCGCCCGGGCGCTGCAGCAGGTCCAGGTGGGCCTGGCGCGCGACATGACGCCGATTGACCTCCTGGACGAGACCGGTGCGGTCGCCGAGGAGGAAGAGGACGACGACGGCACGCGGCTGAAGAGCGTCACGGCGATCGACCCGGGGCAGCAGCCCGCTCCTGGGACGTCGTCCGGCGGTGGCGTGTCGATGTCGTCGGGCACCTTCGCGCCGGCGGCCCCCCGGGACACGTCCGGCTGGGGTCCGCAGGCGAGCACCGGTACCGGTGCGCGGACGACCGTCCCGGCCCTCGACCTGCCGGTGGCAGCGGTCGGCTGGGAAGCCCCGCCCGTGGAAGAGACGGTGCACCGCACGCGGGCACCCGAGACGCAGGAGCCCCTGCCCCAGGAGATCGAGCCGGAGAAGTCGTCGCCGTGGGGGACGGTGGTGCTCGTGGGTGGCGCGGTGATCCTGGTCGCGGTGCTCGTCGTGGGCTGGTTCGCTCTGCGCAACGGCGGGGAGGAGCCGGATCCGGACGACACCTCGACGGTCTCGGCAGAGTCGCCGCCCGCACCGGGATTCGGCTACGTGCCGCCGGTCCGGGACCTGACGGGCAAGGCTAACGGCGACGAGGTGGTCTTCACCTGGAAGCCGCCGAGAACCACTGAAGAGGGCGACGGGTACGGGTGGCGGCGGCTGTCGCTCACCGAGGGGCAGGGCCAGTACACGCCCACCACGGCCACCACCGTGACCGTGCCACGGTCCGACGGCGAGCCGACGTGCATCGAGGTCGTCGTGACCCGGTCCGGGAAGGCATCCGAAGAGCCGCAGGACTTTTGCGTCAAAGCAGACTGACCGACCCCGGCCGATCGGCCGGCTGACCCAGGGGGGAGAGGATGACGTGGGCGATCTCGCGCTCGAGTTCTGCGGCGAGTGGTTCGACCCTGCGCAGGCAGCGGACGGGTTCGACGTCGGCCGTGAGGGCGACCTCGCGATCGACGACAACCCCTACCTGCACCGGCGCTTCCTGCGGGTGACGCAGGAGGACGGGATCTGGTGGCTCTCCAACGTGGGGTCGCTGATCTCGGCCACCGTGTGCGACGCGGGCGGCGGCGTGCAGTCGTGGCTCCCGCCGGGACACCGACTGCCCCTGGTCTTCCCCACCACGTCGATCGTCTTCACCGCGGGCCCCACCACCTACGAGGTGACGGCCCAGCTCACGGACGCTCCGTACCACGAGGTCCGCTCGGAGGACCCCGACTCCGGCGCCACCACCATCGGCGCCATCAGCTTCACCACCAGCCAGAAGCAGCTCATCGTGGTGCTCGCGGAGCCCATGCTGCGGCGCGAGGGCACCGGCCTGAGCGAGATCCCGTCCAGCACGGACGCGGCTCGCCGCCTGGGCTGGGCCACCACCCGCTTCAACCGCAAGCTCGACAACGTCTGCGAGAAGCTCGACCGGATCGGCGTGAAGGGGCTGCGCGGCGGCCCCGGAGCGCTTGCCACCAACCGCCGTGCGCGGCTCGTCGAGTACGCGGTCGCCTCGCGGCTGGTGACCCCCGCAGACCTACCACTCCTCGATCTGAAGGACGACGCCTGAAGTGCGCATCAAGCTAACGCTGAACCGGCCCGACGAGTCCGGCGTGAACGTCGCGGTCACCGCCGACGCCACCGCCACGGTGCGCGACGTCGCCGAGGCCCTCTTCTCGGGCGACCCGACCCGCAACGGCGCCGCCGCGCCCGAGAACCTGACGCTGCAGATCGTCGGCGACGGCTCGACGAGCTTCGCGGGCGGCCGGGTCCTGACCCCCACCAGCGACCTGGTCCAGGCGGGCCTGCGCTCCGGGTCCGTGGTCTCGATAGTGCGGGTCTCCGAGCAGTTCGTGAACCCTGGGCAGGACCGCGGCACCGCCGTCGCGCAGCTGCGCGTCATCGAGGGACCCGACGCCGGGCGCGAGTTCCCGCTGCCGGTCGGCACCTCCTACATCGGTCGCGACCGGGGCATGGACATTCGCCTCCAGGACGGGCAGGTCTCCAAGCGGCACGCCCGTGTGGTCGTCGGCGAGTCCATCGAGATGCACGACCTCGCCTCCGCGAACGGCCTCGTCATGGGTGGCAAACGGATGACGCGGGCCACGCTGACGTCGTCGGACAGCGTGACCCTCGGCGAGACGACGCTGTCCGTGGTGGCCCTGCACCGCTCCACGAGCCTTGCCCCGACCAGCCCGGTCGTCGAGTTCAACCGATCCCCGCGCGTGGTCACCCGCTTCGGCGAGATCAAGATCAAGGCCCCCAAGCCGCCCCGGCCGCCGCAGCCCCAGCGACTGCCGTGGATGATGATGCTCGCGCCGATGGCGATGGGTGCGGCGATGTACTCGGTCACCCGCAACCCGCTCTCCCTCATGTTCATGTTCATGAGCCCGGTCATGATGATCGGGATGTACTTCGACCGGAAGCTCTACGGGAAGAGGCAGTTCAAGGAGGCGTCCGAGCAGTTCGAGAAGGCCGCCGAGTTCACGGCCGAGCGCATCGACCGCACGCACGCCGTCGAGCGGGCCGTCCGGCTCGCGGAGGCGCCGTCGCTTGCGGAGTCGCTCGACGCCGTCCGCCGCCTCGGCGGGCTCATGTGGACGCACCGCCCCGAGCACCGCGGCTTCCTGTCCGTGCGGTTCGGGCTCGGGTCGGCACCCGCCCGCACCGAGTTCGACGAGCCGCGCGAGAACGACGCGGTGCCGGAGCACTGGCAGCGGATCCTGGAGCTGCAGGCGCGGTGCGTCACCATCCACGATGTCCCCATGGGCGCCGGGCTCCGCTACGGCGGCAACATCGGCATCGCCGGACCCAGCGGTGTGGTCGAGCCTGTCGGTCGGTCGGTCCTCCTGCAGCTCGCCGCTCTCCACTCGCCCGCCGACGTGGTCATCACCGCGCTGACGTCCGCCCGTTCGCGCGCGGACTGGGAGTGGCTGGAGTGGCTGCCCCACACCGGCTCGCCGCACAGCCCCCTCGGAGCGTCGGACCACCTTGCCGACGACCCCGGTTCCGGTGTCTCCCTGCTGACCCGGCTCGAGGAGCTGGTCGAGGCACGTGGCGTCAGCCTCGACGTCCACGCGCCCTTCGAGGGCGAGCGGGCCTCGGAGAAGGACCGCACGGACGCGCCGGTCCCGCCGGTGCTGCCGTCCGTCGTCGTCCTCGTGGAGGACGACGCCCCCGTCGACAGGGCCCGCATCGTGCGGCTCCTGGAGCACGGCCCCGCGGCCGGGGTCCACGTCGTGTGGATCGCGCCCACCGTCGAGCAGCTCCCCGCGGCCTGCCGCACCTTCGTGCTGCTGGACCCCAACGCCGCGGACAACGGCGCGATGACCGGCCAGGTGCACTATGGGCAGCTCGCCTACCCGGTGCGCTGCGACGCAGCCGACCTCAACACCGCGCGTGAGGTCGCCCGGATCCTGGCGCCGGTGATCGATGTCGGCGCGCCGACCGACGACGAGTCCGACCTGCCGCGCGCCGTCTCCTACCTGGCGCTCGCGGGTACCGAGGTCGGCAAGGAGCCGAACAGCGTGATCGAGCGGTGGAAGGAGAACCTCTCCCTCACCCCGCGGGACGGGTCGCCGCCGGTGCGCCGCAAGACGCCGACCAACCTGCGCGCCCTCATCGGGCACAACGGTGTGGAGCCGTTCCACCTGGACCTGCGTACGCAGGGCCCACACGCCCTCGTGGGCGGCACCACCGGTGCGGGAAAGTCGGAGTTCCTGCAGTCCTGGGTGCTCGGTATGGCGGCGGCGCACAGCCCAGACCGCGTGACCTTCCTGTTCGTCGACTACAAGGGTGGCGCCGCGTTCGCCGACTGCGTCAACCTGCCGCACACGGTTGGCCTGGTCACCGACCTGTCCCCGCACCTCGTGCGGCGCGCGCTCTCCTCGCTGCGCGCGGAGCTGCACTATCGCGAGCACCTGCTGAACCGGAAGAAGGCCAAGGATCTCGCCTCGCTGGAGCGCACGGGCGACCCCGAGGCGCCGCCGAGCCTCATCATCGTGGTCGACGAGTTCGCGGCCCTGGTCGGCGAGGTGCCGGAGTTCGTGGACGGCGTGGTCGACGTCGCCCAGCGTGGCCGGTCGCTCGGCCTGCACCTGATCCTCGCGACGCAGCGCCCCGCGGGTGTCATCAAGGACAACCTGCGTGCGAACACGAACCTCCGCATCGCACTGCGCATGGCCGACGAGCACGACTCCAAGGACGTGCTCGGGGACGAGATGGCGGCGCACTTCTCGCCGTCGATCCCCGGCCGCGGCGCAGCGAAGACCGGCCCAGGCCGGCTCACCACGTTCCAGACCGGCTACGCCGGCGGGTGGACCAAGGACGAGCCGGAGCGGTCGTCGCTCGACGTCGAGGAGATGGACTTCGGTACGGGCCGGCGCTGGGAGCTGCCGGCGCCCGAGGTGATCGAGGAACAGGACCCGGGCCCCAACGACATCGCCCGGATGGTCACGACGATTCGGCGCGCGGCGAGCGAGGCCGGCGTGCCGGCGCCCCGCAAGCCATGGCTCGAGGAGCTGGCAGCCACCTACGACCTGGCCCTGCTGCCCAACCGGCGCACCGACTCGCAGCTCGTCCTCGGCGTGCTGGACAACCCGCCGCAGCAGGCGCAGCCGACCGTGCACTACGAGCCTGACACCGACGGCAACCTTGCGATCTATGGCACGGGCGGCACCGGCAAGAGCACGACGATGCGCACCATCGCGGTCTCGGCGGGCCTGACGCACCGGGGCGGCCCGGTGCAGGTCTACGGCATCGACTGCGGCTCGGGTGGTCTGTCGATGCTGGAGAACCTGCCGCACGTGGGCGCGATCATCTCCGGCGACGACGAGGAGCGCGTGACCCGCCTGCTCCGCCGGCTGCGCGAGACGCTGGACCAGCGGTCCGACCGGTACGCCGCCGTGCGGGCGGCGACGATCGACGAGTACCGGCGGCTGGCGAACAAGCCCGACGAGCCGCGCATCATCGTGCTCCTCGACGGCATCGGCGCGTTCCGCGATGCTTACGAGACGATCGCGGCGCGCGGCTTCTCGGTCTTCGGGGCGTTCACGCAGCTCGCGACCGACGGCCGGCCAGTCGGGATCCACCTCGTGATGTCCGGCGACCGTGCGGTGTCCGTGCCGCCCTCCCTGGCTTCCACGGTGCAGAAGCGCATCGTGCACCGGATGGCGCGGGAGGACGACTACACGATGCTGAACGTGCCGAAGGACGTCCTGACCCCGGCGTCGGCGCCGGGCCGGGCGATCATGTATGGCCAGGAGGCGCAGATCGCCGTGCTGGGTGGCGACTCCAACGCGGCGGTGCAGTCGCGTGAGCTGGCCCGCCTGGAGCAGACGATGCGGTCGGTGGGCGGTGTGCCGCAGGCACCTGGCGTCGAGCGGCTGCCGGACACGTTCACGCTCGACCAGCTTCCGCAGCGTACGGGGGAGATGGCCACGATCGGCCTGCGGGACCTCGACATCGCGCCGGTCGGACTGCCGCTGCGCGGCCCGCTCATGCTGGCCGGCCCGCCCGGGGCCGGCCGTACGACGGGGTTCGTGACGCTGGCAACCGCACTGCGCCGGAACGGGGGCATGCGGCTGGTGTACCTGTCGTCGCGGCGGTCGAGCTTGTCGGCGCTGGACCTCTGGGACATGACGGCCTCGTCCCCGGAGGACATCGTGGAGACGCTCAAGGAGCTCACTACCGTCCTCGAGAGCGACCGAGCAGCTCCAGGCACTCTCACGGTGATGATCGAGAACTACACCGAGCTCACGGGCACACCGGCGGAGAAGCCGATGGAGGCGTTCGTCAAGCTCGCTTCCCGCAAGGAGCAGCTCGTCATCGGGGAGTCGGAGTCGTCCACCTGGAGCAAGGCGTTCACGCTCGCCGGGCCCTTCAAGTCCGGCCGCAACGGCCTGATCCTCACGCCCGGGGACAGCGACGGCGAGACGCTCATGAACACGCCGTTGGGCCGGATCCGCCGCAAGGACTTCCCGCCCGGCCGTGGCTTCCTCGTCACGGCGGGCCGGCCCACCAAGATCCACGTCGCCCTGCCGGGGTGACGGGTACGGGATGGGGAGTCCTCCCCATTCCACCGCGTCACGGGCCATGGAATAGTTCGTGACGTCGCAGAAACGGAGGCTGTCCGGAGGGGCAGCCACAGACAAAGGAGCAGGACATGGTCGCAGAGCAGGGCAATGTTTTCGGTCTTGACGTCGAGGCAGTCCGGAGCCTCGCCAACACGCTCCGGACCCAGGCGGAGGGTGTCCGGCAGGTCGTCACGTCGATCACGGCCCAGATGGCCCAGACCCAGTGGAGCGGTTCGGACGCCGTGCAGTTCCAGGAGGAGTGGGACGGTACCCACGCCACCAAGCTGAACGAGATCGCCGCGGCGCTCGAGACCTACGGCACGACCGCCGACAACAACGCCCAGATGCAGGAGGAGACCTCGAGCTCGTACTGATCGAGCCCGAGCTCTTCCAGCTCTGCAGGACGGGCTCCCGCACACGGGGGGCCACCACGAGGGATGCGGGACCATAGCCGGTCCCGCATCCCTCGATCAGCAAGGGGACTGATGATGTGGCCATCCGAACCTGTCGGTGGCAGGACATGAGGAGGATCATGTGAGCGGGGGTTTGGTAGGCGCCGATATCGAGGCGCTGCGTCTCCTTGCCGACAAGTTCGACGAGGGCAGCGAGACGCTTGACGCTGTCGTTTCATCCGTCGAGGCCGCGCTTCCCCAGGCGGAAGCCTGGAGCGGGCCGGACGGTGCAGGGTTCCGCGAGGAGTGGACCGGGAACCATCTGACAAAGCTTAAGGAAACGGCCACTGCGCTGACCGATGTCGCTGTCAAGGTGCGCGCCAACGCTGACGCGCAGCAGACGACGTCGGACGACTATGCGGGTGGCGGCGTCGGCGTCGGTGTCGGCGGCAGCGCCGGTTCAGGCGGCGGTGGCGGCGGCGGCGGCTCGGACTCGGGTGGCGGCGAAGAGGGCGGCGGTCCGAGCGGCTCCTACTCGCATCAGGGTCCCGAGGGCGAGTTCGAGCGGAACAACACCGAGTACACGTCCGAGCGTCACGGCACCTACGACGAGAACGGCAACTTCACGCCGAGCGGGACGGACGCCGACGGCAACCCGATCGACGCTGCCCGCGGGGCGGGCGACCCGAGCGTGAACGTCAACCTTGCCGAGGGCGAGGTCGAAGGGTTCGTCGGTGCCGAGGCCGGTGTCGAGGGCGAGTTCGGTTCCGAGGACGGCGCGCACGGTTCCGGTGAGGCCGAGGCGCACGCCGGCCTCGGGGCCAACGCGAGCGGGTCGGTCGGCCTGAACGAGAACGGGCTCACGGCCGAGGGCTCGGCCGGCGTCGAGGCGGGTGTCGGTGCGAGCGCGAGCGGCCAGGTCGGCTACGGCGAGCACATCGGTGCCGAGGGCGGCGCCGAGGCCTTCGTCGGCGGGCGAGCCGACGTCAACGCAGGCGCGACGCTGGGCCCGGAGGGCCTCGGCGTCAGTGCGGGCGGTGAGGCGTTCATCGGCGGTGAGGCTTCGGCCAATGGATCGGTCACGGTGGCGGGCGTAACGGCCGGCGCCGAGGGTGAGGTCTACGCCGGGCTCGGCGTCAAGGCGAACGCGGACCTCGACGTGGGCTGGGACAACGTCGGCGTCGACCTCGAGCTCGGAGCAGCTCTTGGTATCGGTGCCGGATTCTCGGTCTCGTTCGACGTCTCGCCTGCTGACACCGTGGACGCCATCGCGGATGCCGGTGGTGCAGTCATCGACGGCGCGGGTGACGCGCTCGAGGGTGTCGGTGACTTCTTCGGCTTCTAGTGACCCATCACAGAACCTGATTGGATAGCAGCATGAGCACAGTCACCTACCCGAGCGAGACCTTTCCCGGTTTCCCAGAGGTCGTCATGGACTGCCCGGAAGGCTGGGTCCCGCGTTCCGTGCCCGAGGCGCAGATCGCGATCATCCAGGAGCGCCCCGAGGGGGAGTTCCGGCCGAATGTGCTGGTCGTCATCCAGCGGATGAGGCCGGGGCAGACCTTCGACGAGGTGGTGCAGCGGGCGCTCGCCAAGTTCGAGGCGACGCCCGGCTACCAGGAGGTCGGTCGGGTCAAGACCACCATCTCCGGTCTGCCCGCTATCCGTATCGAGGGCGCCTGGACGAGCGAGACGACGGGCACCATGGCGCAGGCGCTGCGCATGGCCATCGTCGAGCACGACGGGGTCCGCGACGTCGTCGAGATCACCGGCACCTGCGCGGGAGCCCAGGCCAAGGAGATGTGGACGACCGTCCGGGCCATCCAGGACAGCGTCGAGCTGGCCGACCGATGAGCGACGCGCAGGGTCCCTCGACGGACCAGCAGTTCGCGGTGGTCAGCCGCCGCATCGTCTTCGTCGTGGGATCCATCTTCTTCGTCGGTGGCGTCCTCTCGATTCTCAACGACCAGCTGCTGCTCGGCATCGTTCTCATCCTCGTTGCCGCCGCCGGTGTGGTCTGGCGAGGAATGTGGACGTACAGGCGCGGACAGCGCGCGCTCGCCGACCGGGAACGCGCAGAGGTGCCCGACGGCCCGGTCCGGGCCGTCGGGGCAGCCGCACCGGTGGAGGACGTCGTGGCGCAGCTCGTCGGGATGAACAGCGACGGGCTGCCCTACCAGATCGACGCCACGCGGAGCCCGGACGGCGTACGCGTCACGGTCCAGTGGAAGCACGAGGAGATGCGCTGGCAGACCCTGTTCGTGCGCGGGTCGCAGGCTTACGCATGGCGCATGGAGGTCGACCTCGACCCGACCAAGGCGCAGTACAGGTTCGTCGAGCACTCCGGCAAGGCGTCCGTGCGCGCGGCCGCCGGGCCGCTGGGTGCGACGGCCTACGGCAACTGGACCTGGCAGAAGGGCAAGACGTCGGGTGGCACGTCCGCCTCGTTCGTCGAGGGCGCCGACGGCCAGGTCCACGTGGTCGGCCAGACGGGAACCCGCACCTCGTGGGAGGGTGCAGTCGTGATCAAGCCGGCCGACGCCAAGGTGCCGGTGTTCACCGTCCTGCGGAACAACGGCTGGCGGCCGCCCCGCGACTGGTCCGGAGCACGGCTGTTCGAGAAGTAGGCCCGGCCCACGCGGCCGGCGCCACGTCGTAACGCACCCTCGTGGCGCCCATCGGTGGCGCCACCACCAAGGAAGTGAGTGATTCACATGCAGTCCCGCCGTTCCATCCTGGCCGCAGTCACGGCCCTGATCGTCGCGCCCGCGCTCGCCGCCTGCTCGTTCTCGGCCGGCCAGCTCGAGCCGGTCGGGGGTGACTCCGAGGCCTCGGAGTCGGCGCCCGCGGAGTCCGCTCCGGCGGATGCCGGCGCCGAGGTGCAGACGGTCACGGCCGAGCACCTGACGGCCCAGATCCCTGCCGACTGGCAGTCGGTGGGAGACTCCGACGGCTGGTCCTACGTCTACGTGCTCCAGCAGGACGACGCCGACGGTGGTGTGGACGGCCGCATCGGGTTCATGCCCGGCGGCCAGGCGATGTCCGCGCAGGAGTCCATCGACTGGTTCATCGGCCAGGTCGAGGGCACGGGCGCGACCGACGAGAACTTCGCACCGGTCACCACGCTGCGCACCGGCGAGGACCGCGCCAACACCTCGTACACCTACCAGTCCGACGGCCAGCAGTACACCGGCGTGGTCTGGTCGATCATCGACGGCAACGGGATCCCCTCCCTGATCCAGCTCTCCGGTTCCGCGGACGTGATGACGCCGGAGTTCGTCGCGCAGGTCGACCAGAGCCTGGACGTCACGGGCAACTGGGAAGGCTCTGCTTCCTGACCTGCCGCACTGTTATCGGCGGGGGTGGCGGGGACGCCGAGCCAGGCGTCCGCGCCACCCCCGCCGTCGTCATGACGGGATGCCCAGCGCGAGCAGGGGCGCTGGACCCGGCCGACGGCCGATCCTCACAGGAACGCCACGTCCACCCCCTGAGCGGGGATGAGGCACGCCTTACCCGGTCGGTAGAATCGTGAGTGGCCTTCGCTTCCCTCCTGACCTCGACCGGAAGGCGCCCCTTTCGTGAGCACCACCCGACCCCTGCGCGTCGCCGTCGTCGGCGCCGGCCCTGCCGGCATCTACGCGAGCGACATCCTGTCCAAGACCGACCTCGACGTCAGCATCGACCTGTTCGAGCGCCTTCCCGCGCCGTTCGGTCTGGTGCGGTACGGCGTGGCCCCGGACCACCCGCGCATCAAGCAGATCATCGTCGCGCTCCACAAGGTGCTGGGCCGCGGAGACATCCGCCTGCTCGCCAACGTGGACTACGGCGTGGACGTGAAGCTCGAAGACCTGCGCCAGTTCTACGACGCCGTCATCTTCTCCACCGGTTCCATCAAGGACGCCGAGCTGGACATCCCCGGCATCGACCTCGACGGCTCCTACGGTGCCGCGGACTTCGTGTCCTGGTACGACGGTCACCCCGACGTGCCGCGCACCTGGCCGCTGGAGGCGGAGCAGGTGGCAGTGATCGGCGCCGGCAACGTCGCCCTCGACGTGGCCCGCATCCTCGCGAAGCACGCAGACGACCTGCTGCCCACCGAGATCCCGGCCAACGTGCACGAGATCCTGAAGTCCTCCCCGGTCACGGACGTGCACGTGTTCGCGCGCCGCGGCCCGGCGCAGGTCAAGTTCTCGCCGCTGGAGCTGCGCGAGCTGGGCCACGTGCCCGACGTCGACATCGTCGTGTACCCGGAGGACTTCGACTTCGACGAGGGCTCCGAGGCCGCCATCAACTCGTCGAACCAGACCAAGCAGGTCGTCAAGACCCTGGTGGACTGGACGCTGAAGGACCCGGCGCAGAACACGGCGTCGCGCCGTCTGCACCTGCACTTCCTGAACGCGCCCGCCGAGGTGCTCGGCGAGGACGGCAAGGTGGTCGGCTTCCGCACGGAGCGCACCGCTCTGCAGGGCGACGGCACCGCCAAGGGCACCGGCGAGTTCACCGACTGGCCGGTCCAGGCCGTCTACCGCGCCGTGGGCTACTTCGGCTCGGCCCTGCCGGAGATCCCGTACGACGACGTCAAGGGCGTCATCACCAACCGCGAGGGCCGGGTCGTCGACATCGACGGCAACCAGGTCCCCGGCGTGTACGCCACGGGCTGGATCAAGCGTGGCCCGGTGGGCCTGATCGGCCACACCAAGTCCGACGCGTCGGAGACGGTGCGCCACCTCGTCGAGGACGTCACCGGCGTGGCCGACGGCGAGGCGCCGGGCGACCTGGACGGCGGACGTACCGCGCCGCAGGGTACGCCGGAGGCGATCACCGAGTTCCTCGCCGGCAAGGGCGTCGACTACATCGAGTGGTCCGGCTGGGAGCTCCTGGACGCGCACGAGCGCTCGCTGGGCGAGGCCGAGGGCCGCGAGCGGGTCAAGGTCGTGCCGCGCCACGAGATGATCTCGATCAGCAGGTCGCAGGCCTGACGACGCGGTCGTGCGGTGACGGCGTGGGTCCCGCCCGGGGCTCACGCCGTTCTCGTCCCCGCAACGTGCGTGCGCGATCATGGTCCCGGGAACCGCCGCCTGGCGCGGCGCGTTCGGCTTGGTGGAAAGGAGTGCGATGCACAGGCACTACAACGGGCTGAAGACCGCCGCGCTGTTCGGCGGTATGTGGGTCGTGATCTTCGGCATCTGGGCGCTCTTCGGACGTAGCCCCGGCATGCTTTGGATCTTCGTGCTCATCGGCCTGGGGACCACGGCCTACGGCTACTGGAACTCCGACAAGCTCGCGATCAGGGCGATGCACGCGTACCCGGTCACGGAGCTGCAGGCCCCGGAGATGCACCGGATCGTGCGTGAGCTGTCCACGTCCGCGCGGCAGCCGATGCCCCGGTTGTACATCTCGCCCACCAAGGCGCCCAACGCGTTCGCCACGGGGCGCAACCCGCAGAACGCCGCGGTGTGCTGCACGGAGGGGATCCTGCAGCTCCTGAACGAGCGCGAGCTGCGGGGCGTGCTCGGCCACGAGCTCATGCACGTCTACAACCGCGACATCCTCACGTCGTCCGTGGCCTCCGCGATGGCCGGCCTCATCACGGCGCTGGCGCAGTTCCTGCTGTTCTTCGGCGGCGGCGACCGCCGCGAGGGTGGCAACCCGCTCGCCGCGCTCGCCATGGCGTTCCTCGCCCCGGTCGCGGCGATGCTGATCCAGATGGCGATCTCCCGCACCCGCGAGTACGACGCCGACGAGGACGGGGCCCGCCTGACGGGCGACCCCCTTGCCCTGGCCTCGGCGCTGCGGAAGCTGGAGCAGGGCACGCAGCGCGCGCCGCTGCCGCAGGACCGCGACCTCACCAACGTGTCGCACCTGATGATCGCCAACCCGTTCCGCGGCGCCGGCATCGGGCGCCTGTTCGCCACGCACCCGCCGATGCCGGACCGCATCCGCCGCCTCGAGGCGATGGCGGGCGGTCCGTCCGGTGGTTACAACCCCGGCGGCCCGACGTCGGGCCCGGACTGGGGCACCCCGCCGGGAATGCTCTGAATCCACCTCCTCGCCGCGTACGAAAGCGTTCGTCGCGGCCCGCGGGGGCGGATACGGTGGACCCAGATCCCGACCGGACGTGCAGGGGCGTCCGGGTGTTACGCAGAAGGAGCACCACATGGCCGACTCGTCGTTCGACATCGTCAGCAAGGTCGACCGCCAGGAGGTCGACAACGCGCTGAACCAGGCGGGGAAAGAGATCTCGCAGCGGTACGACTTCAAGAACGTCGGCGCCTCGATCGCCTGGAGCGGCGAGAGCATAGTGATCGTCGCCAACTCGTCGGAGCGCGTGCTCGCCGCCCTCGACGTCTTCGAGATCAAGCTGATCAAGCGCGGTATCTCGCTCAAGGCGCTCGATGTCGGTGAGCGCGAGCCCAAGCCGTCGGGCAAGGAGTACCGCCTCGCTGCCACCCTCAAGGAGGGCCTGGCGGGCGAGTCCGCGAAGAAGGTCACCAAGATCATCCGCGAAGAGGGCCCGAAGGGCGTGAAGACCCAGATCACGGGCGACGAGGTGCGCGTCACCAGCAAGTCGCGCGACCAGCTCCAGGAGGTCATGGCCATCCTGAAGGGCTCGGACCTGGACTTCGCGCTCCAGTTCACGAACTACCGCTGAACATGGAGGTCAGCAGCGCGTTTTGGGCTGCCAGTCCGCACACGGTCCGCAAGAGCGGACGATGAGCACGGGCTAACGGGTGGTTGCCGGGATACCGGTGGCCGCCCGTTCGGTCTGTCAGGAGGACTTCGCGGCCTCAGCGATGGGCTGTGCGGACAGTACGGTTCGCATGAGCGACGTTGCCGCCGCCCGAGTCTTGTCCTCTGCGCTCGGCCAGAGATGCGCGTACGTGCCGAGCGTGATGGTCGGGCTGGAGTGACCCAGAGCCCGTTGGACGGTGACGACGTCGCAGTTGTCGGCGATCAGGCCCGACGCGTAGAAGTGCCGCAGGTCGTGGAGCGTGTAGGCCTCCAGCCCCACCTGACGGCGCGTCGTTCGCCACGCCTGGGACGCGCTGTTGCGGTTCCAGAGTCCGCGCTTATCTCCGTTGGGGTTCCAGAAGATCCACTGCTCGTCACCACGCGGGGCGAACTTCTCGATGTGGCTGGAGATCATCGTCAGCAGCTCGCGCGGCACGTGGATGGTCCGCTCCGATCCGTACTTCGGCGGCTCGATTGTCGTCGTCTCGGCGGTGGAACCCTGAATCTGCCGGTTGACCGTGATCGTGCGGCGCAGAAAGTCGATGTCGCTGACTTGGAGCGCTGCCGCCTCACCGAGCCGGAGCCCAGCGAAGGCGCAAACAGCGATGAACCCCGAGAAGTGCTTCGGGGCGGCTTCCAGTGCCTTCCGCACGCCGAGCGGTTCGGGAATCGTCATCGCCGCCTCGGCGCGCCTGCGGCGAGGAAGCTTGATGTTCGTCGCCGGGTCGATCCCGATTACGCGATCTCGAACGGCAGCCGCAAAGGCTGCTCGGACGTAGTTGAACCGCGTTGTGATCGTGGACGGCTCAAGGCCCTTCTTCCGGGTCTTGGTGGGCTGCGACATCGCCTTGACCCACTTCTCCAGGTGCGAGGGTCTGACATCCCGCATCCGAACTGATCCGAACGTGACCGACTCGAACGCTGTGGTTGCTGCCTCGGTAGTGCCGGTCGCCCAGACCTGGCGCTCGGACCAGACAGCCCACCACTGGTCGAACGTGAGCGACCCGCGCTTGGGATCGGCGTACGTACCTGTCACCACCGTAGCAGTGACTTCGTCGAGCCAGTCCTGAGCGTCGGTCTTGCGATCGAAGTGGCGTGAGTGTTCTTTCTTGGCTTCGTCGCGGTAGCGGGCTCGCCACTTACCGTTTGGTCTCTTCTTGATGGATGCCATTACCTCTCCCTTTTGGAACTGTCATCTCCTGCTGGGGCGGTCTCAGGGGGTGCTCTTCTTGCGTCCGGGGCCCGCCTTGTTGAGGGCGTTCTCGATCCAGCGCCGGCTGGCGGGGTTCAGGTCTGATGCGTCGCGGAGGAATTCCTCGGCCTCTTCGCAGATGTCGTTGAGGCCGTCCCAGGCGGCCTCGTAGGCCTCGATCGCATAGGTGATGTTGCGTGCGAGCTTGGCGGCGTCACGGTCGACGTCAGCTTCGGGGTCGAGGTCGTAGAGAGCTTCGGGCTTGACGTCCAGGACGCGTGCGGCGACGAGCCCTTCGAAGAAGCGCAGTGGTCGTTGGCCGCGTTCGATCTTCTGGATGGTCTGCGGGTACATGCCTTCGACGCCGTTGCTCATGAGTGCCATGGCGAACTTCGCCTGGGTGATGCCTCGGTCCGTTCGGTACCGGCGCAGGTTGGCGCCAATGACTTCGTCTTCGTCCATGCCTCCAGGGTAACCGTTGTGGTGCGCACTGTCTCGGGACGTCAAAGTGGTGTGTGATAAATTGGTGTGCTACGGAGACGGCGCGCAACCGTGATGACACCGGGTCATCCCGTGCCGACATCGTCGAAAGAGGGTGGTGCTGGTGGCTGTCACGACGGACGCCGGAACGGACACGGCTGCGCAGAAGGACGATCCGATGCTGCGCACCCGGGAGGTCTCTGACTTCCTGGGCGTGCCGGAGAACACGCTGCGGTGGTGGCGGTACATCGGGAAAGGGCCGGACTCGTTCCGGCTCGGCCCGCGCCGGGTGGTCTACCGGCGTTCGAAGGTGATGGCCTGGTTGGCTGCGCAGGAGGCGGCTGGTGCCAAGCACACAGCGGCCTGACTCTTCTCGGGGCGGGCGGATGAACGGGGCTCGGACACTTCGGTGTCTGGGCCCCGTTGTCGTTGGCGGCAACGCCACCAGCCCGCACCAGCAGACCCCGGCGATGCAGATCGCGCGGTCCGTCGTCGGCCCCGGACGGGCCGACGACGGCGCGTTGGTGCAGGGGTTCCACCCTGTCGACTCCTCCTGCCTGGTTCACGTGACTAAGCGGCGGCACGTTGCAGCGAGCTGGACACGTGCAGCGTGTGCACCGAGCGACGGCAGCGGTACGGACTACGGCACGCGGCTGGCTGATTGCAGGCGGGCGACGACGTACGCGGGGTTGGTCACCTGGCAACGCAGCACACCTCAGGCAGTTGAGGAGCGCCGGCACCGTTGGCGTTGGTGCGTTTCGGCACCGTTGGCCGACGGCCCGCACACCTCGCCCGCACACACCAACGGTGGTGATCGGTCGTGGCGGTGAGCATCGTTCCGATGAGTGTCGGCAACGGCACTGAGTACCTGACCGGTTCCGTGGCCAGCGGTGACTGCGACGTCCCGAACCTCGGCGACGGCCTCGGCCTGGACCCGGTGACCGCGTACTACACGGCCGTGGGCACCCCGCCCGGGTACTGGCTGGGAAGCGGCGTCGCGGACCTCGGCGGCGGTGTGCTCGTCGCCGGGGCCCCGGTCACGACCACCCAGCTCCAGCGCCTTCTGGAGGCGGGCAGGGACCCGGTCACGACTGAGCCGTTGGGGCGGGCCTACCCGAAGATCGTTCCGTTGCGTGAGCGGATCGAGAACCGTGCCGCTGCCCTGGACCCGAACCTGAGCCCCGAGGACCGGCAGGCCGCCGTTGACGGCATCGTGCGGGACGAGACTCTGGCCGGGAAGCGGACAGCGGTCGCCGGGTTCGATCTGACGTTCTCGCCCACGAAGTCGGTCTCGGTCCTATGGGCCCTGTCGGACCGGAACACGCAAGCGATCATCCTGGGCGCGCACCGGGCCGCGATGGCCGAGACGGTCAAGTTCATCGAGGAGCACATCGCCGCCACGAGGATGGGAACCGATGCCGGGAACGGGTCGATCATGCAAGCGGACGTTTTCGGAGTGGTCGCCACGGCGTATGACCACTGGGACTCTCGCGCGCACGACCCGCAGTTGCACACGCACCTGGTGATCGCGAACAAGGTCCGGACTCTGGTCGACGGCAAGTGGCGCACTCTGGACTCGAGGGCGTTGTTCAACGCGAACGTCGCGTTCAGCGAGCACTACAACGCCGTCCTGGCCGACCGGCTGACCGGCGCGCTCGGTGTGAAGTGGGAGAGGTGCGTCCGGGGCAAGGACCGTAGCCCGAGGATGGAGATCGCCGGAGTCAGTGACGAGCTGATCGAGGAGTTCTCCAACCGGTCGGCGGAGATCGAGCACTGCGCGGACCGGCTCATCGACGAGTACCGGGAGAAGCACGGGCGGTCCCCGTCGCCGGGCACGATCAATCGGCTGCGGGAGCAGGCCACCTTGGAGACCCGCCCGCCCAAGACCATCGAGTCCTTGGCCGATCTCTCGGAGCAGTGGCGGGAGCGGGCCGGGCGCATTCTGGGCCAGGACCCGACCGAGTGGGCGCAGGGACTGTTGTCTGCTGCTCTGGCCGAACCGGGCCGAGTGTTCACGGCCGGTGACGTCCCCCAGGACGTGGTGGACATGGCCGCCTCGGTGGTGCTGAGCGTGGTCGGGGACAAGCGGGCCACGTGGAAGCACTGGAACCTGTGGGCTGAAGCCGAGCGCCAGACCATGCACTGGCGCATGGCCACCCACGAAGACCGCGTCCAGGTCGTAGCCCGGATCGTCGCCCAAGCCGAGGGCGGCTCCGTCGTCCTGACCCCACCCGAGCTGGCACCCACACCCCTGGCGATGCAGCGCGCGGACGGGTCCAGCACGCTACGGCCCAAGCACTCCGTCGTGTTCACCTCCCAGGCCGTCTTGGACGCCGAGAAACGCCTCCTCGGACTCATGGACGACCGGAACGCACCGGCCGTCGAGACCAAACGCCTCCGGGCGGCTCTGGACCAGAGCGTGCGGCAAGGCGTGCTCGACGCGTCCCAGGCCAACGCCGTCCTTGCCGTGGCCAACTCAGGGCGGCGCCTGGACCTATTGGTGGGCCCCGCCGGGACCGGGAAGACCACTACCCTGCGTGCGCTGCGCACCCTGTGGGAAGGGCAGCGCGGCCCCGGCACCGTCGTCGGTCTGGCGCCCTCCGCAGCCGCTGCTGACGTGCTGGCGACGGAACTCGGGATCGAGTGTGAGAACACGGCGATGTGGCTCACGCGTCACCAGCACGACCGTGCCCGGTTCGAGCCGGGGCAACTGGTCATCGTGGACGAGGCATCCCTAGCCGGCACGCACACCCTGGATCAGATCACGCGCGCGGCGGTCGAGGCCGGCGCGAAGGTGCTCCTGGTCGGCGACCCCGCCCAGCTCCCCGCCGTGGAGACCGGCGGCGCCCTGACCCTCCTGACGAACGAGCGCGCCCGCATGACCGGTGATGTCCCGACGTTGATCGAGGTACACCGCTTCCACGCCGACTGGGAGAAGCGCGCCACACTCCGATTGCGCGACGGTGACCCGGGCATCTTGGCCGCCTACCAGGAGCATGGGTGCATCCAGGCGGGCACCACCGAGGACATGACCGACGCCGCGTATGCCGCCTGGAAGGCCGACACCGAGGCCGGACTGTCGTCGGTGCTGGTCGTCCCGGACACCGCGACGATGAACGACCTCAACCGCCGAGCCCGCGCCGAACGCGTCCTGACCGGACAGGTCTCCGACGGCAGCACAGTCCGCCTGGCCGGGCACACCCGCGCCTCGGCCGGAGACACCATCCTCACCCGGCGCAACGACCGCACGCTGCGCCACGGACACGCCGGATGGGTTCGTAACGGCGACCGCTGGCAGATCACCACTGTCCACGACGACGGGTCGGTCACTGCTCAGCGCATCGATCCGGACGCGCACACCGATGCCCGGAACGCAGACCGCCAGCAGCTCAGTGGCCAGATGGTCCGGCTGCCCGCCACGTACGTGGCCGAGCACGTTGACCTCGGCTATGCGATCACCGCACACCGCGCCCAAGGCCTCACCGTCGACACGGCGTACACAGTCGCGAGCCCGAGCATGAGCCGGGAGAACCTGTACGTCGCCCTCACCCGAGGCCGCGCGACGAACATCGTGTTCGTGCCCGTCGACCAGCCCGACCGGAACCACAACCACGAACACGCCATCGGCGCGCACATCGACCCCGACCTGCCCGACCTCGACGCGGCCCGCACCGTCCTGGCAGGCATCCTGCACCGTGTCGGCGCCGAACCCTCCGCACACCAGACCCGGCACAACGAGGAACACCGCTGGGGTTCCATCGCACAGCTCGCCGCGGAGTACGACACCATCGCCACCCATGCGCAGCGACCCCGCTGGACCCAACTGGTCGCGCACACCCTGGCCGGGGAAGGCTTCACCCGACCCGCCATCGCCCAGGTCGTGGAGTCCGATGCGTTCGGGCCACTGTGTGCCGAACTACGCCGGGCTGAAGCAGACGGCCACGACGTCTACCGCCTCCTGCCCCGGATCGTTGCCAGCAGGAGCCTGTACGACGCCGACGACATCGCCGCAGTCCTGCACGACCGCCTCAGCCGGGCAGCCACCAGCACCGCCAAGGGACGTAACAGGGTCGCTGGGCTGGTTCCACAAGCCCAGGGGCAGTTCCCACCGGATGTTCGTGAAGCCCTCGACCGGCGCGCCGAACTCATCGAACACCGCGCCCGCGCCTTGGCCCAACGAGCGCTGCGCGACCGCGAGCCCTGGGCCCGGCATCTGCCGCCACGCCCCTACGGCGCGGGTGAAGATGCCTGGCGGGCCGCCGTCATCGCCGTGGCCGCGTATCGCGACCGCTATGGCATCACCGGAGACGGCTTGTTCGGTGAGCTGCCTACTACGTTGGTCCAACGCGACGACGCGCGCTGCGTCCGTGCCCTGATGCAGGAGCTAGCGGCCGACTCTCGTGGACTCGCCATGGGCGCAGCGCCAGAGCGCTGGCTGCCAGGACCTTAAGGAAGCGAACTCGACCATACGTTGTGTCAGACGCTTTCTGGGCGTGCGCCCCGGGTCTGGCTCGTCGCACAGATCATTCTGTACGCCAAGTCCCGCCGTCCGCGCCCGGCCCACCGGTTCTATGGAATCGCGATGAGCCTCGGCAGAATTATCCACGAAGTCATCGTCCGTGTGTCAAGAACGGCATCGCGTGACAAGGATGAGAATGCCTAGCGTTCAATAGCTCGGACGAGTGTGAGCGCTCGCGAGTACGTCTGAACCCGGACTACCTGACGAACACGGCCAACCGGCAGAAGACCGCGTGTCACGAGGTCGGGCACTCCGGAGGGCTCAGCCACAGTGCGACTTCGAGCGACTGCATGCGAAACGGTGCAATTACCTCGGGGTACCAGACATATAACAGTCACCACGTAGCCCACCTGAACAACAGGAGTTGATCATGAACAGACGTGCCCCGGCCCGGCTCGGAACTGCTTGCGCTGCGATCGCCATGATCACCGTAGTCGGATGTACTGCTGCGCCACCCGACGCGTCTGACCCGAGCACGACCACTAGCACTAGCACTGAAGAGTTCGTCGACATGTTCGCTGGCTACTCGCAGGACTACGAGCCCGTGGCCACGCCAGCCGAGCTTGCGTCCCAATCGACCCTCGTCGTCGAGGGTGAGATCTCGACCGTCACGGACGGCCGGACTTGGGGATCCGCGACAGACGATCCGGGAGCGAACCAGTCAGTGGTACTAAACGTCGCGATCAGCGAGATCCACGTTGGCTCGGCACCGGAGGGCTCCGGCGACACTGTCTATGTCGAGGTCCCGTCACCGGGCAACGTTGCGTTCGACGCCTACGCGAGTGCGCTGCCGGATGGCTTGACCGGCGTGTTCTACCTGATCCCAGCAGCGATGGACACCACAGACATACTTGATCCCGACGCGGGACGGCCTGCCGGACAACCCTTGTTCCAAATGGCCTCACCACAAGGTCTCGTACTTGGATCATCGGATGGGGTCCTCCAGCTCATCGAAGGCGACGAGTACCCTGAGGCAGACCTGCGGGACTTCATTCCCGAGTCGGAGCGGTTCCCGGTCGATCCCGACACAACTCCAGAACCCGACGTTCCTGCGAACTGATCGGCCCGGCCGGGGGTCTCACAAGAGTGGGAACCCCGGCCATGGTCCCGTCGCAGCATAGGGTGGTGCGCGCGGCTGCAAGTTCAGGTGGTGCTGAGCTGACTGCTAGAGGCTGCTGAGAGGCAGTTCGAACCCGGCCGGTCCGTGTCCGGCGACGCTGCGCCACTGTGCGCGGCGGCGTCCTTCGTCCCCGCGCGGGTAGGGCAGGCCGGCTTCCAGTGCGGCGGCCTCGATGGCGCGCATGGTGGTGCCGACGCCGGACGGGATCGGCGCGTGCCTGACCCAGCGGCCGTTTTGGAGGGTCCATGCCTCGCACCGGGACAGGTCCGGGCCAGTGCCGTGCCATACACGCAGGACCACGGGGCCCGGTGCGCTGGCCTCGGCGGTGGCGATCTGCCCGGCCAACGGGGAGAGCGAACGGTCGACGTCCGGGACCAGGGAGCGCAGTACTGCCAGGGCCCCGGCCTGTTCGATGGTGCCGGTGGTCTCGTCGGCGGCGCTGCGCACAGTCGCGGGTGCGTGCCCCATCGCGACAGAGCGTCCGGCCCAGGCCAGCATGCCCAGATCGTTGATCCCGTCCCCGACAGCCACGGTGCGCTCGACCGGGATGTCCAGGCGTCGGCGAACATCGTCGAGCGCGACCGCCTTGTTCACGTCCCGCGCCGCGATGTCCAGCCAGTCCGGGCCCATCGGCGTGACCGTGACGCCGGTGGCGTGCAGCGCGTCGGTGAACTGGCGGATACCCGGTCCGACGAGCACGACCCGGGTAACGGGATGAGTGATTAGATCGCTCAGGGCGACGAGCTTCTGTTGCCCGTTGAGTTCTCCCGGTTCGAACGAGGCGTTGGTCCGCCAGCCCCAGCCGACCTCTTCCACCGCGACCCGCGCTCCCGGAATCATCTCCATGGCACGGCGGATCACTGGTTCCGGGTCGAAGGTCCGAGTGTCAACGATCTCGTATCCCGACGGTGCAGACGGGTCCAGGCGCACGGTCATGGCGCCGTTGGAGCACACACCCCAACCATCGGTTAGCCCCAGCCGGGTCGCGATCGGCACCAGCCCGATCAATGAGCGACCGGTGGCGAGCACGACCTTGTGCCCGCCAGCACGGACAAGGTCTAGTTTTTCGACCGTTCCGGACGGGACCCTGTTCCCTTCTCCTACGAGTGTCCCATCGATATCGAGCGCCACGAGGGTCCGAGTGCACGTCGTGGTAGTGGCACTCATCGGACCACCATCTGACGCAGCACCGACCGGACCTGAACCTCCAGGCCGTGGCGTTCACCGGTCCACAGCGTGTGGCCCGGGACGAACATCCTGTGATCCAACGGTGCGTCCAGCCCTAGTGCGCGGGCGATGTGCTCGCCCTGGTTCAAGTCGGTCGGCTGTAGACAGATCCGGCCACGAGTCAGCGTGACGATCTCAATGAGCTCCGGCCCCACAACGTTGACGGCATCGTCAGCGATGCCCATCGCGAACGAGAGGAGGTCTGGGATACCCGACGCCTCGTCTCGATGGTGCAGATGAAGTCCCATCACAGCCCCCTCTAACCGCTCGCAGTCAGTCGTCTCGATGGCAAGCCCGCATGGCCACAGGCCGGTCAGGATCAACTTTCGGTCTGGGGCGGGATGCCGGGTGACACATTCATGTGTCACCCGGCCGAGCGGCACCCGCGGGTTCGCGCACCACCGGTAGCGTGTTGATGGTCCGTTGAGTCGCACTGGGTGAGGAGACGTGCATGTTCGTCGTCGGTGGGAACGGGTACGTGGGCTCGGCCCTGGTGGGCTTGGCTCCGGATGGCGCGGTCGTCGTATCCCGTGCCGGTATCGAACCCGGAGCGATTGCGTGGAGCGACCTCCCGAGGGCTCTCGACGAGACGATCGCACCTGTGATCGTGTGGTTGTTGGACGGCGCCAAGCACGACGAACCCGCTCGCCTCGCCGAACTGATCGAGGCCGTGCCACCGGGTGCGCACGTGGCCTACGTATCGACCTGCACTGTCTACGGCTATCAGCCCGGTGATCCTTGTGCCGAGGACACACCGCTGGAGTTGCTCGCACCTCATGCCCGGGTCAAGGCCGCCGGTGAACAGGCGTTGGCCGACGCCCAGATCAGCACGACGGTCCTTCGCCTGGGCGCGCTGTATGGGCCGGACCCGCGAGGGATTCGACGAGACCGGGTCGAGCAGTGGCTCACCGAGGCCCGCGACCACGGCACGGTCACCGTTCCGGACCCCGCTCACTGGCGCGGATGGCTGCACCGCGATCAAGCCGCCCGCGCGCTGCTGGCTGCAGCCCGGATGCGCGTGGCCGGTGTGTTCAACGTCAGTTCTGCCGATGCGACCTTCGCCGGTGCCGCGCGGCCGGCGGCAGACTGGTTTGCCGCTCAGGTCGTCGGCGCGGACGCCGCGGACCCACTCAACTACCGGATCGACTCGACCCGCGCTCGTGAGGCGGGCATCCTCTCCGTGCTGCCGGACGAAGACCTCCCGGCCTGCATCACGGCATTTGCCAAGGCCCACTGGCCCGGCGCCAACAACGGTTGACCCAAGATCAAGTCGCCAGGCTCTCCCACCGCCTGTACACGGAGGCGTAGGCTCCAGGTTGGCCTGAACTCACATCAGGGATGCGAAGCATGAACGACGACGAATCGATCGGCCGCCGGATCGCGCACTACCGCAAGACGCGCGGGATAACGCAGGTCGCCCTGGCGCAACATGCCTCGATCAGCCTGTCCCTGCTGCGCAAGGTGGAACAGGGCACGCGCGATGCGACCCCTGTCCTGATCGCGGCTGTCTCCAAGCCGCTCGATGTCGAGGTCACGGTCCTCACCGGTCAGCCCTACGGCTTCGACGGGCGTCGGCCCGACCGAATCCACGCCCTCATGCCAGGCCTTCGCCGTGCGTTGGCGTACTGGGACCTGCCACCGGAGACGCACACCTCGCCACGGACTCGGGCCGAGATCACGGCTGACGCCCGGGAGATCTCTAGGCTTCGGCAGGGCGATCGGCACGTGCAGATCGCCGAACGACTCCCCGCGCTCCTGCTGGAGACGGCGACCGCCGTCCACCGCGAGGAAGGGACCGAGCGCGAGCGCTACTTCGAGATCATGGCCGTGCTGCTGTTCGCTGCTCACTCTGTCACGTACAAGACCGGCTACCAGGACCTGTCGACGGTCATCGAAGAGCGTCTGCAATGGTCGGCCATCCAGTCAACCGACCCGCTCATGGGTGCACTGGCCGCGTGGAGCCGCACCACATCCCTGCTACGCACCGGTGCGTACGACGTCGGCCTTCGCCTGCTCGACCGAGTCCAGAGCCAGATCGCTACCGCAGACGACCTGGCCACGATCTCCATGCGAGGACCGCTGCACCTGCGCTCCGCCATCCTCGCCGCCCGCGCCGGGAACACAGGGACCGTTGACATCCACCTGGACGAAGCCCGACAGATCAGCGCTCGCCTCGGGGCCGACACCGACGGCGGATGGCATCAGCTCTCCTTCGGACCCAGCAACGTCGCGATCCACGACGTGGCCGCCGCTATCGAGCTTGGCGACGGACCGCGCGCGCTCGGACGTGCTGAGAACGTTCGCCTGTCCAACGCGGTGCCTGCCATCCGCGCCGGGCATCACTACATGGACCTTGCCCGCGCGTACCTCTGGCAGAACCGCAACGAACAAGCACTGGCCAGCCTGCAACAGGCGCGGAAGGTCGCACCGCAGCAGACACGTCACCACCCCACGACCCGCGAGGTGCTGCGCATGCTGACACGCGCCCACCGACACGCGAACGAACCCCTAGTCCGGTTCAACGCCTGGGTCGGTACAGACGCGAACGGCTGAGTTACCGCGACCCGCTACGACCGTCCGCGCTCAGTCCGCGGATAGTCCGCAAGAGGTCCGCGCGAGCCCATCCGGCCCCAACGTGACCAACGGCCGGGAGCGTTGGAATTCCAACGCTCCCGGTCGTTGTCACCCCTGCCAACCCATGCCATATGTCCGGACTGCCATCCACGAACTACCGCTGACGGTGCCGGTCAGCGGCCCCTCTTCAGCCGCTGGCCCGCATGGTCTGCAAGAGCGGGCACTGAGGTTGGCTGACGGGCGGTTGCCGGGACTCCGGTGGCCGCCCGTTCGGTCTGCGAGGCCATACTGGTCGGCCATGGACCTGGACGAGTATCAGCGCGGCGCCCTCCATACCGCCGCTCCACGCGACAAGAAGAACGAGCTGCTCCACCTGGTGCTCGGGCTGGTCGGTGAGTCGGGCGAGATCGCAGAGAAGTTCAAGAAGTGGGTCCGGGACCTCGACAGCGACGAGTCGCGGATCGACCGGGCCGACGTCGCGAAGGAGCTTGGTGACGTGCTCTGGTACGTGGCCGTGCTCGCGGACTACCTCGATCTGTCGCTGGACGACATCGCGGCGACCAACCTCGCCAAGCTGGCCAGCCGGCAGAGCCGCGGTGTGCTGGGTGGCAGCGGCGACAACCGCTGAGGTGAGGGGAAGGGGCCAACTACGTGCATCTTGACGGCGCCGTCCTCTTCAGTGCCCTCTTCAGCCTGATCTTCGTGAGCGCGGTTCTGCAGTCCCTCTCCGGCTTCGGCTTCGCGCTGTTGAGCGCCCCGCTGCTTGCCGCGACCATCGGCGGCGCGGAGGCGGTGTCGACGATCATCATCACCGGCACCGTCTGCGACGTCGCGATCCTGGCGATGCGGCGCAGCGTGCCGCGGCCGGTCGGCCGTGAGGTGTGGGCCCTGGCCGGCTGGTCCGTGCCCGGGATGCTGGTCGGCGCCTGGCTGCTGGCCTCGTTGTCGGGGGCCGGCCTGCAGATCTTCGTCGCCTGCGTGGTCATCGGTGCGGTGGTCCTGAGGATGCGCTCGCGCGAACGCGGCGTCGTCGTGCGGCCGGCCTGGGCCGTGCCGGCCGGGTTCCTCTCGGGTGCGCTGAGCACCTCGACGTCGCTCGGCGGTCCGCCGAGCGTCTACTACCTGGTCCACCGGGGCCTGACGCCGCATGCCATGCGCGACACGCTCGTCACCGTCTCGCTCGTACGCCTGCCGCTGAGCGTCGCGACACTGGTGATCGCGGGGACGTGGGAGACGTACGAGCTGTGGTTTCCCCTCGTCGGGGCGGCGCTGCTGGGGCAGCTGGTGGGGGCTCGGGCGTTCCACGTGTTCGGCAGCTCCCGGTACGAGCGCGTGGTGCTCTACCTGCTCGTCGCGTCGGCGCTGGTGTCGGTGGCGGCCCTGCTGATCGGCTGACCCCGTTCGCCGGCGTCTCCACCGCTCAACCAGCCGCCCCGCCCACCGTCGGCCTGAGCGCGCTTGCGCGCAATGCCAGGAGCTCCGGTGCGAGCACCTCGACCGAGTGGCCGGTGATCTCGACCAGGCCGTCGCGGCGCATCCGGGAGAGTGTGCGGTTTATCGTCACCCGGGTCGTTCCCAGCAGGTCGGCAAGGTCCTGCTGGGTTCCCGGCAGCTCGATGTGCGCTCGGGAAGATCCTTCGGCCTGCTCCAACAGCCAGGTGGCGAGTCTGGCCTCGACGGGCAGCGTGGCAGCGTCGGCGAACCGCTCCTGCTGGTGCCGGGCCTGGCCGGCGAGGAGGCGCAGCACGTGCCTGCGTACCGCGGGCACGTCGTCGACCAGTTCTTCGAACCGGGCGCGCGGAAGGCTGCGAACGGAGCAGGGAGTGATCGCCGTGAGGGAGGCCGTGTGCCCGCGGCCGTCGATCACGGCGACCTTGTCCAGCGCGCAGGGCCCGGTCCATTCGCCGAGGCGGACGACGCGACCGGTGGCAGTGGTGACCGTGGCGGACACCCGGCCATGCAGCACCAGCAGCAGGTGCTCGGCCCGATCGCCGACGCGGCGCAGCATCTCTCCCTGGCCGTAGTGGCGTGGCAACGAGGCGGACCAGAGCTGACGAAGCCGGTCATCGGGCAGCCCGGTCAGCAGAGGCACGGCGGCCAGCTTCTGCCAGTCGGCAGATGTATCGGCTGATACTGAGCGCCTCATCCTCCGACCGTACCGTCGGCCACATGCTGATTCTCGAGCTGACCTTCACCGACTCCCCGGAACGCCTCGCCGCACGTCCGGCGCACCGCTCGTTCCTCGCCGCGCTCCACGAAGAGGGCCGCCTGATCGCGGCAGGCCCGTGGGCGGACGACTCGGGCGCGTTGCTCGTGTTCGACGTCGAGCGCGCGGAGCTGGGACGCATCCTCGAGACAGATCCGTACTACCGCACGCCGGGTGTGCGGGTGGCCGGCATCCGGGAGTGGGTGCCCGTGGTCGGTCCGCGGCCCGGCGACCACGGGCACGCGGCTCAGCCCACGGCCACCGGCTCCGCGACGGGCTCGGCAGGGGCCGGCTGAGCGTGGGTGAGCGAGAGCCCCTGGCCACGTCGGCGGAACAGCAGTGCCGACAGGACGGCTCCCACGGCGAAGAAGCCCGCGCCCCACCAGTACGCGGTCGAGTAGCTGGCGATCGCCGCCTGCGCGCCGATCGCCTCGGTCACGGGCGCATGCGCCGCGAGGTAGTCGGCCGCGGCGGTGGCGGCCAGGGTGTTGAGCAGGGCGGTGCCGATCGAGCCGCCGACCTGCTGGCTCGTGTTCACCATCGCCGACGCGACGCCGGCGAACTGCCGGTCGACGCCGAGCGTGGCGGTCTGCATCGACGCGGGCATGATCGTCCCCATCGCGAAGCCGATGACCATCAGCGCCGGAAGGATGTGCCCGGCGTACGTGCTCGAGCCGTCGAGGAACGTGAGGTAGACCATGCCGACCGCGCCCAGCGTCATGCCCACCGGAACCATGATCTTGGGGCCGAACCGCGGCACGAACAGGTTGGTGCCGAGCTGCGCGGCGAGCACCAGCATCGCGATCATGGGCAGGAACGCGAGGCCCGTCTGGATCGGCGAGTACCCCAGCGTGAGCTGCAGGTAGTAGGTCACGAACAGGAAGATGCCGAACATCCCGGCGCCGGCGATCAGCACCGAGAGGTAGGCAGCGCCGCGGTTTCGGTCGAGGACTATCGACAGCGGCAGGAGCGGGTGCGTTGCTCGCGTCTGCCAGGCGACGAAGCCGGTCAGCAGGACGACGGCGCCGGCCAGCATGCCCCAGGTCAGGGGCGCGTCCCAGCCTCCGGTCTCGGCGTTCGAGAAGCCGTAGACAAGACCGAAGAGCGCGCCGGACACGAGCAGGGTGCCGGGGACGTCCAGCTTGGGCCGCGGGCCGCTGCGTGCGATGAGCGGGATGAAGACGAGGGCCCCGACGAGGGCGATCGCGGCGATGAAGACGTTGATGTAGAGGTTCCAGCGCCAGTCGAGGGACTCCGTCAGGACGCCGCCGAGCAGCAGCCCGACCGCACCACCGGCGCCGGCGATCGCGCCGAAGACCCCGAAGGCGCGTGCACGCTCCTTCGGGATGGTGAACGTGGTGGTGAGCACGGCGAGCGCCGTGGGGGCGAGCAGGGCGCCGAACACGCCCTGGAGGGCACGGGCGGCGACGAGCAGCTCGAACGAGCCGGCGGCTCCGCCGAGCGCCGAGGCGATGGCGAAGCCGATGAGGCCGACGATGAAGGTGCGCTTGCGACCGATGAGGTCGGAGAGGCGCCCGCCGAGCAGGAGGAGGCTCGCGAAGGCGAGGGAGTAGGCCGTGATGACCCACTGGCGCTCGCCGTCGGAGAAGCCGAGATCGGCCTGGGCCGAGGGGAGAGCGATGTTCACGACTGTCGCGTCGAGGACGACCATGAGCTGTGCGAGCCCGACCACGACGAGCGTGATCCAGCGACGGCCGTCGGTCGCGGGGGCTGAGGTTTCGGACATGCCAGCCACCATATACGGAACTGACGAGTTCCGGATATGGCTGGTTCAATAATTAACCTGACGGTAAGGTCGAGGCGGACAGAGAGGAGGGTGACTGCGATGACGCAGACCGAGGGAGTCGAGGCGAAACCCCGGCTCGGACGCAAGAGGGACCACACCCGCGATCCCAAGATCCTGGACGCCGCGCTCGACGTGCTGTCCGAGACCGGTTATGACGGGATGACCATCGACATGGTCGCGGCGCGCGCCAAGGCCGGCAAGGCCACTCTCTACCGCAGGTGGCCGTCCAAGTCCGAGCTCGTGCTCGACGCCGTCGTGTGCATGAAGTCGAGGGACATCGACCTCGACGCCCTGCCGGACACGGGGACGCTGCGCGGGGACCTCGTCGCGATGATCAGGCCGCCGAGCATCCACGACAGTGAGCGCAAGCTCAAGGTGATGGCCGGGATCGCCTCCATGATCGCCCGCAGTCCCGAGCTTGCCGCCGCTGCGCAGGAGGCCCTCGTCGAGCCGCGCGCATCCGCCAACCGCATCTTCTTCCGGCGTGCGATCGATCGCGGCGAGATCCCGGCGGACTCCGCGGTCGAGAGACTCTGCATGATCGGCCCGGCGATGGTCGCGTACCGCGTGCTCATGCTGGGCAAGCCTGTCGATCGCGAGTTCCTGATCTGGACCATCGACGGGGTCATCCTGCCCGCCGCAGGACTACGCACCAGCTGAGCCTCGTGCACCTGACGGCGCCGTCCTCTTCAGTGCTCTTCAACCTGACCTTCGTGAGCGCGGTCCTGCAGTCGCTCTCCGGCAACGAAAGCAGGCAACTCTCCCATGCGGGCATACGTGCTGAACCGGTACGGGGACGCGAGTGCGATGAGATCTCAGGACGTCCCCGAGCCCGTGCCGGGCGACGGTGACGTACTCATCCGCGTTCGGGCCGCCGGCCTGAACCCACTCGACTACAAGGTCCGCGAAGGCAGGATGCGCCTGCTGAACCGCCTCGACCTGCCCATGGTCGCGGGGAGCGAGCTGTCCGGTGTGATCGAGGAGACCGGCGCCGGAGTCACGCGGTTCGCGGTCGGGGACCGGGTCTTTGCCCGGGTGGACAAGAGGAGGCTGGGCGCGTTCGCCCCCTTCGTCGTCGTCGACGAGACCCTCGTGGCGAAGATGCCGACGTCGCTGGACTTCGCCGATGCGGCCGGGCTCCCGCTGGCCGGGTTGACCGCGCTGCAGGCGCTGAGGGACGAGCTGACCGTGACTGCGGGCGACCGCGTCTTCATCTCCGGCGGAGCCGGGGGCGTCGGCACCCTGGCCATCCAGCTGGCCGTCTGGATGGGCGCGAGGGTGGCCACCACCGCATCCCCCTGTGGCGAGGAACTGGTGCGGTCTCTCGGAGCCGAGACGGTCGTCGACTATCGGACGCAGAGGTTCAAGGACCTCCTCCGTGACTATGACGGCGCCATCGACCTGACCGGCGGCCAGGACCTGATGGACAGCTTCGCCATCCTCAAGCGCGGTGCCAGGACGGTCTCCGTCGCAGGAGTCCCCGACGCGACAACCGCTCGCCTGGACCTGGACGTCGGCCCGCTGGTCACCGCCGCACTGTGGGCGGCCACCACCAGGGTCCGCCGCGAAGCCCGGCGCAATGGCGTCGGCTACCGGTACATGTTCATGCACCCGAGCGGTGCGGACCTCGACCTGCTTGCCGACCTGGTCGATCAGGGCAAGCTCAGGACAGTGACAGACCAGGTCTTCCCGTTCGAGCAGATCACCGAGGCATTCACCTACCTGGAACGCGGCCGGGCCAAGGGGAAGGTCGTCGTCCAGATGTAGAACAACTGACCACCGGCGGGCTTGCTGCCCGCGCATGTGATGCTCCCTTTCGCCGCCGGCAGCTGCGCCGGGACTGGCTCGATCGCGGCGTACCGTAGGCACGTGCCTACACCGGAGGTCCCGTTCGTGAGCCCATGGGACGAGCTTTGACCCGCCTGCCCCGGGTCGTCGCGACCGACCTCGACGGCACGCTGCTGCGCAGCGACGGCCAGGTCTCCGACCGCACCCGGCAGGTCCTCGCCGACCTGGACGCGGCCGGCGTCGAGGTGGTCTTCGTGACCGCCCGCCCACCGCGCTGGCTCACCCACCTCGCCGACACCGTCGGCGGGCACGGCCGCGTCATCTGCATCGGCGGCGCCTGCGTGCTCGACCTCGCCTCCGGCGAGACCCTCGACACCTGCGGGTTCGACGACGACGCGGTGCGCGCTGCTGTGGCCGGCATCCGGGCCGCGCTGCCCCACGCCGCGCTCGCCTTCGAGCGGCCCGACGGCGTCGCGTTCGACCCGATGTACCCGAACCGGGAGCCGGCGCTGGACCCCGACCTGTGGTCGGTGCCCGTCGAGGACACGCTCGGCGCTCGCGGCCCGGTGTCCAAGATCCTCGCGCTCGACCCCGCGCACATCCCGCCGCCGGGCATCCTCCTGGACCCGCCGGAGGAGATCCGGCTCGCGCAGGAGCAGTTCTTCACCGCGGTGCGCGCCGCGGTGGGGGAGCACGCGCAGCTGGCGTACTCGGGCGCCGTCGGCCTGGCCGAGCTCATGCCGCCCGGCGTCGACAAGGCCGCCGCCCTGGCCCGCTGGTGTGCGCGGCTCGGCGTCGACGCCGCCGACGTCTGGGCCTTCGGCGACATGCCCAACGACCTGCCGATGCTCACCTGGGCCGGTCGCGGGATCGCCGTGGCCAACGCCCACGAGGACGTGCTGGCCTGCGCGGACGCCGTCGTCGGCCATCATGATGCCGACGGCGTGGCGGAGGAGCTGGCGACCGCGCTGGCCCGGACCTTGGTCTAGCCCACCGGGTCCAGCAGCGGGCTCAGGTGTCGGCTGCCCAGGGCGCGGGTCGCCTGGCGCGCACCCGCGCGCAGGCACTCCGCGGTGCCCGCGCCGCCGAGGTGCGCCGCGAAGAACCCGGCGAAGAACGCGTCTCCGGCGCCGTTGGTGTCGACCACCTCCGTGGGCTCCGCCGGGCACTCGAACCAGCCCTCCGCGGTGCGCGCCACGGCCCCGCGGGCGCCGAGCGTGCACACCACCGTGCTCGCGCCTCGCTCCAGCAGCGACGTCATGAGGGCGCGGTGGTCGTCGGTGCCGTCGTCGTTGAGGAAGATGTACCCGCACGCGTCCGCGAACGGCTGGTGGAACTCGGCGACGCCGTCGTAGTCGTGCAGGTCGGTCCAGAGCGTTGCACCGCTCGCGACGGCGGCCGGCAGCAGGCTCTGCCCGACGGCGCTCAGGTCCAGCACCACGTGCTCGGCCCTGGCCAGCCGCGCGACCGCCGCGGCGTCGGGCCCGGGCGACGAGACGGGGACCGCGAGGTAGATCGAGATGCGCTCGCCTGCGTCGGTCATGAGGTTCAGGTGCTGCTCCGACGGCCCGACGACACGGCGCGCCAGCACCTCGGCACCCCGCGCGCGCTCGAGCGCCGCGAGGATCAGGTTCCCCTCCGGGTCGGTCCCGACGTCGGCGACGAGCGTGGCCGCCACCCCGAGGTCGGCGAGGTGCAGGACCTTGCCGGCGCTCGTGCCGCCCAGCGTGCGCACGGACCCGCGCGCGAACACGGTGTGCGGCCTGGGCTCGGGGAGGTGGTCGAGCCGGACCATCGTGTTCCACGTCGCGGGCCCGGCCACCACGGTGCGAGGAGTATCCATATGCATAACCCTGCCACTGGGCGGAGGTCCGGTTCGACAACGGCCTCGGGCGCCGGACCGAGCCGGCTCCGGCACCCGAGACCGCTCTCAGGAAGCGCCGAGCAGCACCACGTGCATGCCGGCGACAGCGGCCGGCTCGGCGGTCAGATCGATCGCGGCGACCCGGCCCTCGTGCACGACCACCGTGAACACGAAGCGCGGGATGCCGCCCGGCGCCCCGGCGAACCCGACCGAGCCGTCGATCAGCGCGGGCACCGCCGCCTTCGCCCGGCCACGGAACGACTCCGCCACCGCTGCGGCACCACGGACCTCGCGGGCCAGCCGGGGCGCACCCCGGTCGGCGTTGGCGGCGGCTGCCTCGACGGCCGCCTGGTCGGCGTGCAGCACCACGTCCGGCGCGAGCAGGGCCAGCAGGCCCGCGAGGTCGCCCGTCCGGGAGGCCAGGAGGAACGCCTCGACCACCTGCCGGTCGGTGCGGGCACCGCCGTCGGCCCGGTCGTCGACGCCGGCCCGCGCGGCGGCCTCCGCCGTCGACCCGGACTGCACCCGACGCCGCCCGCGGCTCGCGAGCTGGCGCGCCGCCGCGACGGACCGGCCCAGCACGGGCGCGATCTGCTCGTACGGGACGGCGAACAGGTCGTGCAGCACGAAGGCCAGTCGCTCGGCCGGGTCGAGGCTCTCCAGCACGATCTGCATCGCCACGCCGACGACGTCGGCCAGCTCGGCCTCCCGGGCCGGATCCGGGCCGTCCTCGTCCAGGATCTCGGGCGCGGCGTCGTCGGGCCGGCCGGACGGCAGCGGGTCCTCGCGGCGCGTCGACCGGGAGCGGAGCATGTCGAGGCAGATCCGGCCGGTGACCGTGGTCAGCCAGGCGGCGAGGTTGTCGATGCCCGCATCGCCGGTGCGGTTCAGGCGCAGCCAGGTCTCCTGGAGCGCGTCGTCGGCGTCGTCGGGATTGCCGAGCATGCGGTAGGCCACCGCCCGCAGGCGAGGCCGGTGCTGCTCGAAGGCGGAGGCAAGTTCGTCGGGGCTCATCTGTCACATCCTGGCTCTCGGTGTCGTCAAGGGGATGACGGCGCGCAGGACGCCGATGTGACCGGCCGGACCCCCGGCCACGACGAGAGGACCGTGATGACCACCGAGACCACCACCCACCAGGCCCAGGGCTTTGCACCCGAAGCGTCCACCACACCGCACCTGCGGACCGTGACACCCAGGATGAAGAACCCGGCGACGGTCGTCCCCGGCGCGGTCAAGGTCCTCGCCGGGCTCGGGCAGATGGTCCACGGGCAGGGCGTGCCCGCGGCCACGCTCGAGCTGGTGCACCTCCGTGCCAGCCAGATCAACGGCTGCGGCTGGTGCATCGACTACGGGATGCGGCAGGCACGCAAGGCCGGCGAGTCGGAGGACCGCCTCGCGTCGGTGGCGGCCTGGCGCGAGTCGCCCTACCTCACCGAGGCCGAGTGCGCGGCGCTCGCGCTCGCGGAGGCGATCACCCGCCTCGCCGACAGCTCCGACCCGGTGCCCGACGACGTCTGGGCCGCCGCTGCCGAGCACTTCGACGAGCAGGCGCTCGGTGCGCTGGTGCTGCACGTCGGGGTCACCAACCTCTACAACCGCCTCAACGTGACGGTCCGCCAGGTGCCCGGTACCTGGTGAGCCGCTGTCGCCCGGTCGTCAGCCGACGACCGGGCACGGCCGGGTGACCACGTCGCCATGGGTGGGCCGGACCGCGATCGCGACGTCGGCGACGCCCCGCCCCGAGGCGGCGACCACGGCGGCGGCCGTACAGATGATCTGGTCCATGCCGACGGGGCTGATCTCGGCGCTGCGCAGCGGCAGGTAGATCGTCACGTAGTCCCCGGCGTCCTCCACCACCGTCCTGGTGGTCGTCGGTGGTATCTCGCTGTGCAGGCCGGCCTCCGTGGGGTCGACGTCGGCCATCAGCAGCTGGATCGCCCCGAGCACCGTCCCCAGGCGGCCGGTGTCCCGCGTGTCGGGCCGCAGCCGTCCGCCGTCGTCGACGAAGTAGAGGGTGGGGCCGCCCGCCAGCCCGGTGGGCGCCTCGCCGCCGTCCTCGACGCCGCTCGGCCCGACGCCGCAGCCGCTGGTCAGTGCGCCGGCCGCCAAGGCAAGGGCGACCGCGGTGGCGCGCACCCAACGCGCGCTCATCGCCCGGCCTCGTCGTCGTCGATGCCGGCGTCCTCGTCGATATCGGCCTCGTCGTCGAGCCGGCGAGGCAGCCGGAGCACGAACCGGGCTCCGGCGTCATCGCTGTCGCGCGCGGAGACGTCCCCGCCGTGCAGCCGGGCGTTCACCAGCGTGATCGCGAGGCCGAGCCCACTGCCGTCCGAGCGCGTCCGGGACGGATCGCCCTTGTAGAAGCGTCCGAAGAGCCGGTCGGGGGCGACGCCCTCGGGCAGCCCGGGACCGTGGTCCGTGACGACGACGAGCACGTCGTCCGCCTCTGCCCGTACCTCGACCGCGACGGGCGGGCTGCCGTGCCGCAGCGCGTTGCCCACGAGGTTGGCCACGGAGATGTCCAGCCTGCGCACGTCGACGCGGGCGGGTACCGGCTCCGCGGGAACCAGGACGACGCCGTCGGTCCAGCCCCGGGTGCGGACGGTGTCGGCCACCACGTGGACCACGTCGACCAGCTCCGGCCGGAGCTCGACGGCACCGGCGTCGAGCCGGGACAGCTCGAGCAGGTCCTCGGCCAGGCGGGCCAGCTTCCGGGTCCGGTCGACGGCCATCGTCGTCATCTCCCGCTCCTCCGGGGACCGGTCGCGCGCGTCGGCGTCCAGCATCTCCATGATCGAGGTGAGCGCCATGAGTGGCGTCCGCAGCTCGTGGGAGACGTCGGCGACGAAGCGCCTGGCGTCCGCCTCCCGGTCGCGCAGCTTGCCGACCGACCGTTCCAGCGCGGCCGCCGTGTCGTTGAACGTGGACGCGAGGTCGGCCAGCTCGTCCCGGCCGGACGGCGTGAGCCGGGTGCCGAGATTCCCCTCCGCGAGCTGGTTCGCGCTGTGCGCGAGCCGCTGGACAGGACGCAGCACGCTGCGCGAGACCAGGAGGGCGAGGAGCACGGCCAGCGGCAGGGCGCCCACGATGGTCAGCACCACGACGCGCGTCCACTGGTCGAGCTGGGCCTGGGTCGGGGTCAGGCCCTGCACCACGTAGACCTCGATGCCGGAGGCGCGCTGACCGCCGTCCACGCTCGTGAGCAGGATCGGGGCGGCCATCACGAGGTGCGGGCCCGACTCGTCGACGACCCGCTGCACGGAGAACCGGTCGCCGTCCGCGACGGCGGCGCGCAGCTCGTCGCTGATCAGCCCCAGCGCACCGCCCGACGCCGCGGTCAGGCCCTCGTAGGTGACCATCGAGTCCTCGCCGAGCGAGATGCGCAGCCGGTCCAGGGACTGCTGGTCGGGCGGGTACTCGACCTCCGGAGCGAGGCGGGAGATCTGGTCCCGGACGGCGTCGACGGCGCGCCGCTGGGTCTCCTCCACGAGCGACGCCCGGGCCGCGATGTACCCTGCGGCCGACGCCGCGGTGGCGGCGACCATCGCGACCGCCACGAACGCCAGGATCACCCGCGCCCGCAGGCTCCTGGGCCACCAGCGCCGGGCCGTGCTCTCGACTCGCATGCCGTCCGTACGCCTACACCGGGCCGAACCGGTAGCCGAAGCCCCGCACGGTCTGGATGAACACCGGAGCGGCGGGATCGGCCTCGATCTTGGCGCGCAGCCGCTGCACCCCGTTGTCCACCAGCCGGGAGTCGCCGAGGTAGCTGTGCTCCCACACGGACTCCAGGAGCTGCTGCCGGCTCAGCACCTGGCCCGGCGAGCCCGAGAGCTCCAGCAGCAGCCGCAGCTCCGTGGGCGTCATCGCAACCGCGTCCCCGTCGCGGGTCACGGTCATGGAGGCGCGGTCGATGACCAGATCGCCGTACGCCGCCCTGCTCCGGCCTGCCCGGTCCGGGGCACCACGGCGGAGCACCGCCCTGATCCGCGCGTCGATGACGCGGGGCTCGACGGGCTTGACGACGTAGTCGTCGGCGCCCGACTCCAGCCCGCTCACGACGTCGATGTCGTCGCCCCGGGCCGTCAGCATCACGATCGGGACGGTCCCCGCAGCACGGATCCTGCGGCACACCTCGAAGCCGTCCATCCCCGGCAGCATCAGGTCGAGGACGACGAGCTCCGCGGCGTGCTCCCGGTACAGCCGGAGACCCTCCTCGCCGCTCGGTGCGGAGGCGACGTCGTGCCCGTACCTGCCCAGTGCCTTGGCGAGGCTGATCCGGACCGAGTGGTCGTCCTCGATCAACAGGATGCGGGACATGGCACAAGTATCGAGGAGACCTTCGGGCCCAGCCATGCCGCCGGGAGGTCTGCGACACGGTTGCGACATTCCGGCGACGGGGCCGTGACGCGCCCGCCCGAGCGTGGGGCGCATGAACAGAACTCAGCTTCGACGTCGTCCCGGGGTGCTGACCATGAACGAGCATGTGGGGCTGAACGAGCGTGCGGGGATCAACCAGCGGGTGGGGCTGAACCAGCGCGACGGGCGGCTGCCGGCGCTGGACGGACTGCGCGGGGTGGCGATCCTCGGGGTGCTGCTGTTCCACGCGGGCCACCTTGGCGGCGGGTTCCTCGGCGTCGACCTCTTCTTCGCACTGTCCGGCTACCTGATCACCGACCTGCTGCTGCGTGAGGTCCGGGTCAGCGGCACGGTGTCGCTGGTCGCGTTCTGGGGCCGCCGGGCCCGCCGGCTGCTGCCCGCGCTGGCGACCATGCTGGTCGTCGTCACCCTGCTGACCTGGGCGCTCGGCGACTCCGACCTGTGGCGATCCGCACTGTCGGACGGTCCGTGGGTGCAGGCGAACCTGGTCAACTGGCACCTGCTCGGCGAGTCGGCCGGCTACTGGGAGGGGTTCGGCGTGGGCCGGGTGTTCGGTCACCTGTGGAGCATCGCGGTCGAGGAACAGTTCTACCTGGTCTGGCCGGTGGTCGTGCTGCTCGTCGCCCGGTGGGCGCGGCGGGTGCGGCGGGCCGGACTGGCGGGACAGGCGGGGCCGGTCGGTCAGGAAGCGCTGGTGGCCTGGATCGCGGCCGTCGTGTCCATTGCGTCGCTCGCGCTCATGATCCTGCTGCTCGACCCGGCCGACACGACCCGCGTCTACACGGGCACCGACACCCGGGCTTTCTCGCTGATGCTCGGCGCGCTGGTGGCCACGACCCCGGTGCGGAGGGCGCTGCAGCGACACGTCGGCAGGCGGGCCGGCTCGGTCCTGGCAGTGCTGGTGGCCGCCCTGGTCACACTCTGGTGGGTGGCCGACGGCGAAGCGTCCCCGTGGCTCTACCAGGGTGGACTGTTCGCGCACTCGCTGATCGCCGCGCTGGTGGTCGTGCTCTGCGTCCAGGCGCCGGGCAGCCTGCTCGCCCGGATGCTCGGCGTGCGGCCCCTGCGTGCGCTCGGCCTCGTCTCCTACAGCCTGTATCTGTGGCACTGGCCGGTCTTCCTGATCCTGTCCGAGCAGCGGCTCGGCCTCACGGGATGGTCCCGCACCGCGGTCATCTGCGCGGTGTCGGTGGCGCTCGCGGCCCTGTCCACGGTCCTCGTGGAGAACCCGGTGCGGTTCCGGGCGGGCTGGGCACGAGCACGGTCGGGACTGACGGCCCTGGTGGCGGTGACGATCGCGCTCGCGCTGTTCTGGGTGGTCGTGCCCCGGCCGCCCGTGGCCGAGGTGGACGCGGGCGCGGTGGGCTCGGGTGATGCACTGCCGGGGTCTGGTGCCGGGTCGGGCTCCGGCTCGCGGCCGGAGCTGTCCACGGTCCTGTTCATGGGCGACTCGATCGCGGCGGGGGAGGCGCTGCCGCTGGATGCCGCCATGACGGCCAGCGGCCTCACGTTGGAGTCCGTCGCGTCGGACGGCGGCGGGGGAGTGGTCGGCCCGCTCGCCGAGTCGACCTGGGCGGAGCTGCCCGCCGTCATCAACTCCGTCGAGCCGGACGTGATCGTCTACCAGATCACGACCTACGACTGGGGTACCGAGCAGGAGCAGCGCGCCGGCTACGAGCGGCTGGTTCGCGTCGCCGCGGACGCCGGGGCCGAGCTCGTCGTCGTCCCCTTCCCGCCGATCCGGCCGGACGACTTCTACACACCGCACATGGACGACCTGGACCGCACGGACGACGTCGCCCGAGACGTGGCCGCGAGCTCGGGCGGACGGGCCGTCGTGCTCGACAGCGCCGTCGTGTGGGGCGACACCTTCCAGCGAGAACGCGACGGTACGCCGGACCGTAGCTCCGACGGCATCCACACCTGCCAGCAGGGCGCCGCCCGGTTCGCGGGCTGGCTGCTGGAGGAGCTGGCGCAGCGGTACTCGGGGTTCGTCCCTGCCGACCCGCAGGAATGGGTGGACGCCGGCTGGGCGGCGGACGCGCGCTTCAAGGGCTGCTGAGGGGACACACGGTCGAACAACCCCGCCCCGCCGTTGGTCGAGCCTTTCGAGACCCGGGCCTCGACAAGCTCGACCAACGGCAGGTCAGGTCAGGCCCGGCCGTGGCGTCTTGCGAGCCTGGCGGATCCCGTCGACCGTGAGCAGCACGAGCGCCACCCACACCAGGACGAACCCCGCCCAGCGGGCGGGCGGCATCTGCTCCCCGAAGACGAACAGCCCCACCAGGAACTGCAGGGCCGGGCCGAGGTACTGCAGCATGCCGACCACCGACAGCGGCAGGCGGCGCGCGGCGGCGCCGAACAGGAGCAGCGGCAGGGCCGTCACGATGCCGGAGGACATGAGCAGCAGCGAGTGCCCGACGCCGTAATCGGTGAACGTCCCCGCGCTGCCGAGCCACACCAGGTAGGCGATGGCGAACGGGGTGGCGACGACGGTCTCGACCGCGAGACCGGGAAGCGCCGGTACGGTCCGGCCCACGCGGTTCTTCACGAGCCCGTAGAAGCCGAAGGTGAGCGCGAGGCACAGCGAGATCCACGGCAGGCCGCCGAGCCCGGTGGACAGCACGACTACCGACGCGGCGCCGCAGCCGACCGCCACCCACTGCGCCGGGCGCAGGCGCTCGCGGAGGATCAGCACGCCGAGCAGGACCGTGAGGACCGGGTTGATGAAGTAGCCGAGGGCGGCGTCGAGCACGCGGCCGGTGTTGACCGCGTACACGTAGACGGACCAGTTCGCGACGATCAGGACGGACGCCACTGCGAGCGTGCCCAGGGTGCGGGGCGAGCGCAGGGCGTCGCGGAAGTCGCCGAGCTGCCGCAGCACCGCGAGTGCGATCAGGCAGAAGACGAGGCTCCACACGATGCGGTTGGCCACGATCTCCAGGGCGCCCGCCGGCTGGAGCAGCGGGAAGAACAGGGGCATCCCACCCCAGATCGCGAAAGCGCCGATCCCGAGCGGCAGTCCCCAGCGATCGCGGTGTTGTGTCACGGCGTCACGATAGGTCCCGGGCGAGGGCCCGGACCGCGACGTGCCGTGTGGGCCTCGTCACCAGGCCGGGGCATCATTTCGATTTCTCGCGAGGACCCGTTGGGGGCTATGGTTGGGTCCGTTCGCGGCGGGTTACCCGAGCGGCCAAAGGGGGCTGACTGTAAATCAGCTGGCACAGCCTACGGGGGTTCGAATCCCTCACCCGCCACCGGCGAACAGGGCGTCATCCACACGGATGGCGCCCTGTTCTCGTTCTCGGCCGAGTCGAAAACCGGATCCCGCCGGGACTGCGCCGGGTCGTTGCCGGGGTCCGTGAGCGAGGCGGCGCACCTCACACCCGATTCGATTTCACGCCAGGCCGGAGGGCATGTAGAGTCTTCCACGCCGCCCCGATAGCTCAGTCGGCAGAGCGTCTCCATGGTAAGGAGAAGGTCAAGGGTTCGATTCCCTTTCGGGGCTCTGTGATCGACGCGAGGTCGTCCGTCTCTCTCACCGATTTACCGGTGAGGGAACAACGGCGAACGGCCTCGCGTTCAGTCACGCGCGGCGGGGTAGCTCAGCTGGTCAGAGCGCACGACTCATAATCGTGAGGTCGCGGGTTCGAGCCCCGCCCTCGCTACCAAGCAAGTACATCCGTTCGGCGTCCACTGCCGGACGACGAGAAGACACATGGCGCCTCTCCCTCGAGGCGCGGAGGTGAGAGCCATGGCAAGCAAGAGTGCGGACGTCCGCCCGAAGATCACGCTGGCATGCGTGGACTGCAAGGAGCGGAACTACATCACGAAGAAGAACCGCCGGAACGACCCTGACCGCCTGGAGCTGGCGAAGTTCTGCCCGCGCTGCGGCAAGCACACGTCGCACCGCGAGACTCGCTGAGTCTCGGTAGTCACCAACCGACGTGGCGAACGCTGACTTCGAGGGCCGGGTCTACCCGGCCAACGCTCCCTACTCCGTAGGCCGCGAGAAGATCCGCGAGTTCGCCAGTGCCGTCGGTGCCACACACCCCGCGCACCACGATCTCGTGGCGGCGCGGGGTTCTGGCTATCCGGACCTGGTCGCCCCGCCCACGTTCGCAGTGGTCGTGGCGCAGCGGGCCGAGTCGCAGTACATCAGCGACCCCGAGGCCGACATCGACTTCTCGCGCGTGGTCCACGCGGACGAGCGCTTCACGCACCACCGCCCGATCGTCGCCGGTGACGAGCTGACGACGGTGCTGCACGTGGACCGGATCGTCTCCCGTGGCCCCATCAGCATGGTGACCACGCGCTGCGAGATCTTCGCGCTCCCGGCCGGCGCCGAGTCGCCCGACCCCGAGGCCGAGGCCCCGGGCGAGCCCGTCGCCTCTGTGACGTCCACGCTCGCGATCCGGGGTGAGGACGCATGAGCCGCCCCGACATCGCGACGCTCGCGGTCGGCGACGTGATCGGCAAGCGCACCGTCACCTTCGATCGCGCGGCCCTCGTCCGGTACGCGGGCGCCAGCGGCGACCTCAACCCGATCCACTGGAACGACAGGTTCGCGGAGTCCGCCGGCCTGCCCGGCGTCATCGCGCACGGCATGCTGACGATGGGCACTGTCGTGGGCCTGGTCACGGACTGGGTAGGCGACCCGGGCGCCGTCGTCGACTACCAGGCGCGGTTCACCAAGCCCGTCGAGGTGCCCAACCCGGGCACCGCGTCGATCGAGGTCACCGGCACGGTCGGCGTGATCGACGCCGATGCGGGCACGGTCCGTGTGGACCTCGCCGTCACGGTCGACGGGGCCAAGGTCCTGGGCCGGACCCAGGTGCTCGTCCGCCTCTGACGCTTTCGGCGTCCCTGACGTTCCTTCAGGTCAAGAGGTCGCGACGGGAGCGTCTGCCCGGGCAACCTCTTTCCGATTTTTCGCCCGCAAGCCTTCTCATGCGCACTCGGATCGGGTGTGATGCTCTCGTCCCTGTTTGTACAGAGTCGACGAGAGGAACTCTGCGTGACGTCCCGACGACGCATCACCGCCTTGGCCGCAGCGGCCGGGGTGTTCTTTCCGCTCATACCCCTCTCGGCAGCCTCCGCCGCGCCCACGGTGACGGCGCCCGGCGACGAAATGGTCGCCTGCGCACCCGTGCTGGCCGCCCGCTCGCTCGACGAGGCGTTCGCGGCCGCGGCCGAGGTCACGGGGGTTCCGGAGGACCTGCTCAAGGCCGTGTCGTACATGGAGTCGCGCTGGGACCAGCACGCCGGCCAGGTCAGCGCCGACGGCGGCTACGGCGTGTTCAACCTCGCGGGCGGCCACGGGCCGGGCCACGCGCACGGCGATGGCCTGCCGCTGTCGGCCGTCAACGACAAGGACGGACCGGCGCGCGAGGGCACTCCCGAGCTCGCCCGGGCGGCGACGCTCACCGGCCTCGACGAGGCCGCCCTGAAGTCGGACGCGCAGGCCAACGTGTGCGGCGGTGCGGCCCTGCTCGCGTCCTACCAGGCCCAGGCGGTGCGCGACGGCGCGGTCGACGCCGGTGCGACGACGAGCGGCGTGACGGTCTGGGAGGACGCAGTGTCCCGCATGAGCGACATCGAGGGCTTCGCTACCGGCGTGTACCGGACGCTCCGGCAGGGCGCCGGGACCACCACCCCTGCCGACGGCGCGGTGATCCTCACGGGCAACCGGGACGTCGTCGTACCCGAGGCCGCGAGCACGAGCGATGCGGCGGCGGACTGCCCCGAAGACCTCGGCTGCGAATGGCTCCCCGCCCCGTACGAGAAGGACTCCCCGGACGCCCCGGACAGCACCACCGCCTACGGCAACCACGACCAGGCCGACCGCACCGGCGAGGGCGGCCCGTCGATCGACTACATCCTGATCCACGACACCGAGACGGCCTACCAGCCGACGGTCAACCTGGTGCAGGACCCGACCTACCTGGCGTGGAACTACACGCTGCGGTCCTCGGACGGGCACGTGGCGAACCACCTCGACCCGGCCGACGTCGGCTGGCACGCGGGCAACTGGTTCATGAACATGCACTCGATCGGCCTGGAGCACGAGGGCTGGGCCGGCACGGGCTCCTGGTACACGGAGGCGATGTACCAGTCGTCGGCGGCGCTCGTGCGTTACCTCGCGGCGGAGCAAGGCATCCCGCTCGACCGGGCGCACATCATCGGCCACGACCAGGTGCCGGGCATCCTGCCCGGCTACACGAAGAACGTGCACTGGGACCCGGGCCCGTACTGGGACTGGGACCACTACTTCGAGCTGCTGGGCGCGCCCATCGGCGGTGACCTGGAGGCGACGACGAACGTCGAGCCGGGCGACGTCGTCGAGGTGCGCACCGGGTACGCCGACAACCCGAACCCGGTGACGGGCTGCCAGGAGGCGTCGCCCGGGTCGGGCGCATGTGTCGAGGGCGCGGGCACGAACTTCCGGTACCTGTACCAGGCGCCGTCGGAGGATGCGCCGCTGGCGAAGGACCCGGGCTGGAAGCCGGACGGGTCGAACGGCACCACCTACGCGAGCGACGTGAGCGCGCGCGTGCAGTCCGGGCACAAGCTCGTCGTGGACCAGGTCGAGGGTGACTGGCTGGGCGTGTGGTGGGCCGGCTCCCTGGTGTGGCTGCACAACCCGGCTGACCGGCCGGTGGTGGTGCCGACGACGGCGCAGACCGTCACCGTCGCGGGCGACGCCCCGGCGCCGGTGTTCGGCCGGGCCTACCCGGAGGCGGCCGCCTACGCGGAGTACCCGGGCGTCCCGGTGCAGGCGGTCACGCCCATCGAGTACACGATCGGCGTCGACCAGACGTACGCCGTGGCCGACGACCAGGTGGCGTCCGACTACTACCGGGCCACCACGTTCGACGGCTCGGTGCCGGGCGACCGCACGGTCGTGCGTGGCGACGACGTGTACTACCAGGTGTGGCTGGCGCACCGGCACCTGTTCGTCAACGCCGCCGACGTCGAGCTCCACGACCCGGTGGTGGCGGACGTGTCCGGCCCGTCGATCCAGGGCAAGGCCAAGGTGGGGCGGGTCCTGACCGCCGACGCCGGCTCGTACCTGCCGGACGACGTCGACGTCGCCTACCAGTGGCTGCGCGACGGCGAGCCGGTGCGCTGGGCGATCGGCCCGAGGTACCTGGTGACGGGCCGCGACCGGGGCGCCGAGCTCACGGTCCAGGTGACGGTCTCCGCGGAGGGCTACACGACGGCGTCGTACACCTCTGACCCGCGTCGCGTGGCGGGCGGCTAGCCGGGCGCCGGGTCGGCCGGCTCGCCGCGGGGTGACAGCACGCACCCGGGGTGTGTTGCGCGGAGTAGACGTTGTCTACTCCGCGCAACACACCCCGGGTGCGTGCTGCTTTCCCGCTCTGCGGCGGCGGGCCGGGTCACCAGTTCGGGGTGACTCCCGGGAGGTTGCGGGGGAGCTTCACGTCGTGCGGGTGGTAGACGTACGTGATGCCGTCGGTCGAGGTCTGCCACACGCGCTCGAAGTTCTCCCGCGTGTACACGGAGCGCACCGCCTCGTTGCTCGCCTTGTTCGGGTCGTTGATGATCGGGTCGCCGTCGGCGGTGAACCCGATCAGCGTGACGAGGTGCCCGTTGGTGCCGTACCCGGCCTCGGGCATCTCCTCCTCCTCGAAGTTGATCGAGAGGACGAGCGGGATGCCGGCCTTGATGAACTTCTCGGCCTCCGCGAGGGACCGGAGCCGCGTCACGAAGGACTCCAGGCCGAACGTGCTCGCGTAGGCCGCGTTGAACGGCCAGTTGCCGGCACCCTCGTACGCGTAGTCCCAGGTGTGCATGGCGGCGTAGTCGACCTGCGGGTCGCCGTTCGGCGCCTCGATGCCCTCGAGCTCCGCGGGCGGCACCTCGCGCCCGTAGGAGTAGATGACCATCGTGGACGACGTCGGCGAGCACCACACCTGACCGCCGCCCCCGAACTCGGGGTACTCGCCGGTGTGGATGTTCTGGCTGAACCGCGGTACGTCGAGCTCGACCTCGCGCCCGAGCGTGAAGTCGCTGGTGCCCGTGTAGTGCGAGTCGGGCAGGTACTCGTTGGTCATGGTGCTGACCGACTCCAGCCGCGGGGACACCGCGGTGCCCTCGGGCCGGTACAGCGTGGCCCGGGTCTGGAACGCGTCCGGCTCGTGGCCCGACTTCGCGACGTACGTGTCGGTGAACAGGTAGGCGTCGGCGTCGGTCTGGCCGTTCACGGAGGTGCGGTGGATGTCGCCGACACTGCCGTTGGCGGGCGCGAACTCGTCGCCCGACGCCCAGCGGCCCATCACGAACCACTTCGTCCACGTCCCGTCGGCCTTGCGGCCGCGGAACTCGATCTCGACCCAGGTCCCCGTGGGCGTGCGCGCGTTCCACGAGCTCACCGACTCGTCGATCGAGTACCCGGTCTCCACGACCGGCGAGGTCCACCGGCCCGTCTCGTACGTGACGGGTGTGCCGTCGCCGAACGGGTCGGTGTACTCCACGGTGTCGCCCGCGCCACGCAGCACGAGCCCGCCCCGGGCGCTCGGCCGCAGGTTCGAGGACTTGCCCGCGAGCAGCTCGCCGTACCCGTCCCACGCGGTCAGCGTGATCTGGTTGTCCGATGCCGCCGGGCCCGCCTCGAGCGCGCTCGCCGCCGGCACCGCACTCGCCACGACCCCTGCTTGCACCACGAGCGCTCCTGTCGCCGCCAGCGCGAACGCCCTCGTCCGCAGGTCTCTTCGAATCGACACGTCTGCCTCCATGTCTCCGGGCCCCCTACCGGGTGAGAAAGCCATGGGGCCCTCTCTATCAGAGCGGGAAGGCTGACGCGACGAAATCAGGGCAGCGCGCTCAGGTCGGGCACCGGGCCCGTCGTCGTACCCTCCACGAGGCTCACGGGCAGGATCACCGAATCGGGCTCCTCACCGGCGAGGAGCGCGATGACGGCCAGGCCGAGCGCCCGACCCTTCTCGACGAGCGGCTGGTGCACGCTGGTGAGCACGTCGGGGGAGAGCCACGGCAGGTCGAGCCCGTCGAACCCGGCGACGGACACGTCCTCGGGCACGCGCAGGCCGAGCTCGCGTGCCGCGATGACGGCACCGGCCGCGAGCAGGTCGGAGTGGGCGATGATCGCCGTCGGACGGTCCCGCGCCGGTGCCCACTCGGACAGGATCTCGGTCGCGGCGTCGCGCCCGTGCTCCACGAGCGAGGCGGGCGTCTCCCACGACATGACCGGCTCGATGACGTCCCGCACGCCGGCCAGGCGGTTGCGGGTGGGCGTGCGCTCCGCGGTGGCGAGCCGGGCGGCGTCGACCAGCCCGGACCGCTCGTCCCGCCCGAACGGCAGCGTGATCTCCGCGATCCGCGTGTGCCCCAGCTCGACGAGGTGGCGCACCGCCTCGGCGGCGCCTCGGCGGTCGTCGACGCCCACCACGGGCACGCCGGGCACGTCCTGCCCCTCGCCGATCACGACGGGCACGCCGCGCCGCTGGAGCGCCGCGAGGTTCGGGTCGTCCTTCAAGGTGCCCCACACGAGCACCGCGACGTCCATCGCGGCGGCCTCGACCAGCGGGTCGACGGCGGGGGGCAGCCCCGCCTCGGCGGCGAGCCCGACGGACTGCGCAGTGGTGCCCTGCGGCATCCCGGGGACGAGCAGGACGCCCAGCCCCTGCTCGCCGATCGCTGAGACCAGGCCGTGCAGCACCTGCGTGGAGACGGGGTCCCGGAACGACCGGCCCAGCTGGTCGCCAATCACCACGCCCACGATCCCCGAGCGCCCCGAGCGGAGCTGCCGGCCCAGCGGGTTGGGCCCGGAGTAGTCGAGCTCGCGGGCCGCGGCCAGCACCTTCTCCCGGGTCTCTGGGGTGATCGGCCCAGCGCCCGAGAACGCGAGCGACGCGGTGGAGACGGAGACCTTTGCCAGCTCGGCGACCTTCGCGAGGGTCGGTCGGCCTACGGTCTGGCGGTTCATCGCGGTTCCTTCTCTCGCCTCGGGCACCAGCGGTGCAATAGCTGTGGAATCTGCTGGGCTGATCCCAGGTTGTGGCCTACGGTCGGGAGATTCAATCGCACCAAGGAGTTCAGTGCCTACTGCACACGCCGCCGCCCGCGCGGTCTTCGTCGTCTTCGCTGCCAGCGGGTTCGCTTTTGCGAGCTGGGCATCGCGTCTCCCGGCAGTCCGGGACGGCCTGTCCTTCTCCGAGCAGGAGATGGGTCTGCTGCTGCTGACGGGCTCGATCGGCTCCGTCGCCGCGATCCCGCTGTCTGGGCTGGTCGCCGAGCGGTTCGGTACCGCGCGGACCGTCCTGGCCTTCGCGGGCGTCCTCGTGGCCGGGCTCGTCGTCGCCGGGTACGGCGTCGCCCAGGGGGAGCACCTCGCCGTGCGGCTCGGCCTGGTCCTGTTCGGCGTGGGCGCCGGGGTCTGGGACGCCGCGATGAACCTCGAGGGTGCCGCCGTGGAGCAGCACCTCGGCCGCGCGGTCATGCCGATCTTCCACGCGGGTTTCTCGTTCGGCACCGTGGTCGGCGCCGGAATCGGCGCTCTGGTGGCCACCCTGGGAGTCCCGGTCGTCTGGCACCTCGTGGTGGCGGCGGCAGTGGCCCTCCTGTCGGTGGTGATAGCGGTCCGCTACTTCACGCCGGGTGTCGTGGCGGCGGCCCTGCCGGACGGCGCCGACACCGCCGGGGCGAACAGCGCGGACGGTGCCGATCCGGGAGAGGTGACGCCTCCGCCGTCGGGCATCGCGGGGTTGTTCGCCGCCTGGCGCGAGCCGCGCACCCTGGCGATCGGGCTCGTGGTGCTCGCCGCGGCCCTCACGGAGGGCGTGGCCAACGACTGGGTGGGCCTCGCGGTCGTGGACGGGTTCGGCACGTCCGACGGGATGGGCGCGGTAGGGCTCGCCGTCTTCCTCACCGCCATGACGACGGCCCGGCTCGCCGGGACGCGCGCCATCGACCGGTTCGGGCGGGTGCCGGTGCTCGTGCTCTCGGCGGGGCTGGCCTTCGTGGGCGTGCTGACGTTCTCGCTGGTCCCGGTCCTGTGGCTGGCTCTGGTCGGGGTCGGCCTGTGGGGCCTCGGCGCCGCGATGGGCTTCCCGATGGGGATGAGCGCGGCGTCCGACGAGCCGCGGCGGGCCGCGATGCGGGTGGCCGCGGTCTCGACCATCGCGTACACCGCGTTCTTCGTGGGGCCGCCGCTGATCGGCTTCGTCGCGCACACGACGGGCTACCGCCTGGCGGTGCTCGTGCTCCTGGTCCCGATGGCGCTCGGCCTGATCGTGGCGCGCTCCGTCCGGCCGCTGCCGACGGCCGCGGGTGTGAAGAGGTAGCGCAGGCCACGACGAGCCCCCGCCCAGGCCAGGGCGCCGAAGTCGAGCACTGAACACGTCTGCGGACACCAAAAGGTTCCAGAATTGGCAGACATCACCCACGCCATGTCGAAGATGTGCACAAATCCAACTCGTCGGGTAGATAGGCTTGCACGGTGAGCCCATACCCGGCAGACACCGTCCAGGCACAAGCGGTGGTCCCCAGCCTCGCCGACCTCACCACTCTCCGAGTGGGTGGACCGGCTGCCTCGTTCGTGGAGGCCGAGGAAGAGGCCGCTCTGATCGAGGCGGTGAGTACCGCCGACGACGACGGGGTGCCGCTGCTCGTCGTGGGAGGCGGCTCGAACCTGCTGGTGGCTGACGAGGGTTTCGGCGGCGTAGTCGTCCGGGATGCCCGCACCGGGATCACCGTCGAGTCGGACGACACCTGCGGCGGTGCCGTGGTGAGCGCGCCCGCCGGCCAGAACTGGGACGAGCTCGTGGAGCGCGCCGTCGGCGAGGGCTGGGTCGGCGTGGAGTCGCTGTCGGGCATCCCGGGGACGGTCGGCGCCGCCCCCGTGCAGAACATCGGCGCGTACGGCCAGGAGCTGTCCGGTGTGGTCTCGCTGGTCCGCACCTGGGACCGCGGGGAGCGCCGGGTACGCACCTTCGCCGTCGGGGAGCTGGGCTTCGGGTACCGCACGTCGCTGCTCAAGCGTTCCATGCACAGCGAGGGCCGCGAGGACGACCCGCGCGCCCCCTGGTACCCGTCGCCGCGCTACGTGGTGCTGAACGTCCAGTTCCAGTTCCGGCTCGGCACGCTGTCCGCGCCCGTGGGCTACGGGGAGCTGGCGCGTCGCCTCGGCGTCGAGGTGGGGCAGCGCGCCCCGATGAAGGACGTCCGCGAGACCGTGCTGGGCCTGCGCGGCGGCAAGGGCATGCTGCTCGACCGCCCGCTCTTCGGCGAGCAGCCCGACCACGACCGCTGGAACTCGGGGTCGTTCTTCACCAACCCCGTGATCCCGGTGGAGCACCTGGAGCACCTGCCGGAGGACGCACCCCGGTACCCGGTCCGCTCCGCGACGCCGGAGACGAGCACCGGCCCGAGCCTCGGCGCCATCGACCCGACGCTCGTGAAGACCAGCGCGGCCTGGCTCATCGAGCGGGCGGGCTTCGGCAAGGGCTTCGGCCTGGCGGGGGAGCACAGCCCGGCGCGCCTGTCGACCAAGCACACGCTCGCGATGACCAACCGCGGCGGTGCCAGGGCCGATGACGTCATCGCCCTCGCCCGGGCGGTGCGCGACGGCGTCCGCGACCGCTTCGGCGTGACCCTGGTCCCGGAGACCGTCCTCGTAGGCGTCTCGCTCTAGTACACGACGACCGGGGTGCCAGACGGCGCGCCCCAGGTGTCCCAGATCCAGTCCATCGCGCTGTTCGAGACGCGCACGCACCCGTGCGACGCCGGGAACGCGGGCACCGAAGCCGAGCCGTGCACCGCGATGCCGCCGGTGAAGAACTTGGGCCGCCACATGTCGCCCAGCTCGAGCCGCGACGCGTACATCCGGTTCTCCTCGCGGTACACCGCGAACGACCCGCGCGGCGTGTACGCCGTATAGGTGTTGCCCTTGGCCTCGTACGTCTCCCCATTGCCGGACGACGCGTTGATGGTCTTCACGACCTGACCGTCCTCGACGGCGAGCACGAGCTGCCGGTCGATGTCGATCTCGAGCACCTTGCCCGACGACGTCTCCGCCTGCGGAACCACGCCGTCGTCCGCCGCGGCCTGCGTGGCGTCGCCGACGACACCGTCGCGGTACAGCCCGCCGGCCTTCTGCAGGGCGAACACCGCCTGCTGCGTCTCCCCGCCGTACGCGTTGTCGACGGACGTCACGAAGTAGCCGAGGTCCTGCAGGCGCTGCTGGAGAGCACCCACGCGGTCGCTGACCTCGCCGTACTCGATGTAGTCGGGCTTCTCCGGCTCCTCGTCCTTCGAGTCCTTGCCGTTGCCCTTGCCCTCGGACTTGTCGTCGCCCTGCGCCTTGCCGTTGCCCTCATCGGTCTTGCCGTCGTCGCTCCCGCCCTCGCTCGCGTCGTCGGCGGGCTCGTCGGCGCCGTCCCCCTCGTCAGCGCTGCCGGACGGCGACGCGCTCGCCTCGGGCTCCTCGGACGGCTCGCTCGCGCTGGGCTCCGGGCCGGCGGTGCTCTCCTCGGGCGCGGGCGAGCTCGTCGTCGCGTCCGCCTCCGCCGGAGGCTCCTGTTCCTCGCCGCAGCCGGACAGCAGGGTCGCCGCCAGCGCGACCGCGCCCAGCGTGCCCATGACCCTCTTGCCGACCCTGCCCACATCGTGGGTCGACCTACCGTACAAAACCCGCATCGTGACTCCTCCTCGGCCGCGCCCTCTGGGGGTGGCGTGGCGCCGCGCCCTCGCGAGACGACGTCGTCCCCTCGCGAGTGTCCTGTATCTCTAACCGACGCTCGGGGACCCGGGATGGTTGGTCTGGCTGATCGTCACCCAATCGTGACAGTTCCACCCGCGGGAAGGGCGTCCAGGGTATCGGCGGGGTCGGGTGCGAGCAGCCACGCGTCGACGTCGGCCAGGAGGCGGGCCTTCGTGCCCGACGACGCCCGGCTCGCCCGGATCGACGACGCCGCCAGCTTCGCGAGCTCGGCGTCGGTGAACCCGTGGGCGCTGCGTGCGATCTCGTACTGGTCCACGAGCCGTGACCCGAACAGGAGCGGGTCGTCGGCGCCGAGCGCGACCAGGGCGCCGGCGTCGACCAGGGTGCGCAGCGGCACCTCGCTCGCCTCGCCGTACACGCCCAGGCCGATGTTCGAGCCGGGGTTCACCTCGAGGGCGACGCCGCGGTCCACGATGTCCGCGAGGACGCGCTCGTCCTCGGCGGCGCGCACGCCGTGCCCGATCCGGTCGGGGACCAGCTCGCGCATGACCTCGCTGATGTGGTCGGGCCCGAGCAGCTCGCCGCCGTGCGGCACGGCCGCGAGGCCGGCGCGGCGCGCGATGTCGAACGCCGGCCCGAACTGGGACGTGTCCCCGCGCCGCTCGTCGTTCGACAGCCCGAAGCCCACCACCTCGCCGACGCCGTCGCCCGCGTACCGGGCGGCGAGCCGGGCGAGCGTGCGCGCGTCGAGGGGATGCTTCATGCGCGATGCCGCGATGATCACCCCCACCTCGATCCCGTGCGCGGCGCTCGCGTACCGGGCGGCGTCGATGACGATCTCGACGGCGGGGGTGATCCCGCCGACGAACGGCGCGTAGGAGGTGGGGTCCACCTGGATCTCGAGCCGGCCGGAGCCCTCGGCGGCGTCGTCGGCCGCCGCCTCGTGGACCAGGCGGCGCATGTCGGCCTCGGAGCGCACGCACGCGCGGGCGGCGTCGTACAGGCGCTGGAAGCGGAACCAGCCACGCTCGGTGGCCGGCAGGCGGAGGGGGTCGTTGTCGATGAGCGCCTCAGGCAGCCGGACGCCATACGCGGCTGCCATGTCGACGAGGGTCGGCACCCGCATGGATCCGGTGAAGTGCAGGTGGAGGTGCGCCTTGGGGAGAAGTGCGAGGTCTCGCATCTGCGTAGTCTGGCAAAGCGGCGGTCCGGCGGCAGCCGTGACCGTGATACTCCGCACTACTCACACATCCCGCCGTTCATCTTTGGTGTGCGCGCGCTCCGCTAAGTATCCTGAGAAGAACATGCCCCAGATAGCCGAAATGACTGATTTGCTCGATGCGCAACCACGGACACCGGTGAACCAGTGAACGAACAGAACACGGGTGAGGACAACGCCGCGGATCTTCCGGTGCACGCAGTCCTCGGCGGTAGGTACGAGCTGGTCGACGTCGTCGGCACTGGGGCAACCTTCACCGTCTACGAGGCGCAGCGGGTAGCGGTTCCGGCAGCTCCGGAGCCCACACCGGGCGATGACGACGACGCGGACGGTGCCGAGGCGGGCACGGACGACGCGAGCAAGGACGCGGCCGACGCGGCTGAGCCGGGCGAGGCGCCCGGCGACGGCGACGCGACGGCCGATGCGGCGGGCTCTGACGGTGACGCTGACGCAGACGCCGATGCGGCAGGCTCCGATGCGGACGACGCCGATGCGGCAGACGCCGACGTCGAGCCCGCGGCCGACGCCGACGCGACGGCCGAGATCGCCGAGCCCACGGAACCCGCCGCGCCCGAGATCGACCCGGACCAGCCCCTCGTCGTCAAGGTGCTGCACCCGCACCTGGTCGACGATCAGAACGCCCGCGCCTCACTGCAGCGCGAGGTCGAGGCGTCCGCGCTGGTGACCCACCCGGGCGTGGTGAAGGTCCTGGACTCCGGCGAGGAGGACGTCGCGGGCGCGAGCGTCCCCTGGACCGTCATGAACCGGATGTCGGGCGTCTCCCTGTCCGACCTCGCCGGGGACACCGGTCTGCCCTGGCGCGACGCGCTCGCGATCATCGACGGCCTGCTGGACGGGCTCGGCGCCGTGCACGCGGCGGGCCTGGTGCACCGGGACGTCGCGCCGCGCAACGTGATGGTCGACAAGCGGCCGGACGGCACGTTCGTCGTCGGGCTGCTGGACCTCGGCCTCACCCGGCCCGCGGGCGGGGACGGCGACGGCGCCACCGTGTCCGGGTCGGTCATCGGCATGTCGCCGGAGCAGGCCCGCGGCAAGCCCCTCGACGCGCGCAGCGACATCTACGCCGTCGGCGCGCTCGCGTACTACACGCTGACGGGACACGCGCCGTACGAGCGCGCGCAGGCGGAGGACGTCCTGCGGGCGCACGTGAACGCGCCGGTGCCGGCGGCGTCTGCGCGGCGCGCGGCGGTCCCCGCATCGGTGGACCGCCTGGTGTCCCGGGCGATGGCCAAGGACCCGAACCGCCGGTTCCCCACGGCCGAGGCGATGCGCGGGACGGTGACGATCCTGCTCGGCGGCCCCGCCGGCCGCATGGGCACCAGCGGCGAGACCATGCAACTTGGCGTCGGAGCCGGCGGCACCGAGGTGATCGACCCGGTCGCCGGCTCCGGCACGATGAAGCTGGGCCAGGTCACCGAGGGTGCCGACCGCACCATGATGGTCGGCGCCGTCGGCGCGGCTGGTGCTGCGGGCGTTGCCGCAGGAGTCGCCGGCGCCGAGCCCGCGGCGGCGTCCGTGCCACCCCCAGGGGAGCCGGCCGCGGAGAAGCGGTCGTTGTGGCAGCGCATGACGACCGGTCGTGGCCGCGTGGCCACGGTCATCGTGTTCGCGCTGCTCGTGTTCGGCGGTGCGGGCCTGTGGATCGCGAACATCCTCGGCGACAACGGGACGCCGGGGGTCACGCCGAGCGTCAGCCCGTCGTCGTCGCAGGAGCCGTCGCGGACTCCGTCGGCGTCGCCCACCCCGAGTGAGACCGACACCGAGAACGAGTGGACCCCGTCGCCCACGCCGACTCCGTCGCCCACGCCTACGCCGACTCCCACCCCGACGCCTACGCCGACCCCGACGCCCACCCCGACCCCCACGCCCACCCCGACGCCGACCCCTACCCCGACGCCCACGCCGAGCGAGGAGCCGACGCCGAGCGAGGAACCCTCCGAGGAGCCGAGCACCCCGGTCGATCCGTCGACCGATCCGACCGACGGCGGTGACGCGAGCGGGGAGACGGGCACCGACCCCGCTGGGAGCCGTTAGCTGGGAGCCGTTAGCCGGGTTCTGCTGGCCGTGGGCCGTGGGCCGTGGGCCGTGGGCCGCTAGGGGCGACCAGCACGCGGCCGGACGGGACGTCCCGGGTCACAGCTCCTGGAGGCGCTCCTTCAGGGCCATCGCGGCGCGTGCCCGGAGCATCGGGGCCTCCGCCTCGTCGTCCGACGCCGCCGCCGCGACCGTCGCCATGTGGGCCGCGAACCGGGCGTCGGTCGCGGCGAGGGTGGCTTCCGGCTCGGCGCGGTACGCCTCGGCGACGTCGTCCAGCGCACCGTCGTGGAAGGTCACGCCCATGTCGTCGATCGGCAGCACGACGTCGTAGATCGCTGACGCGACCGCCGCCTCGACGCGTGCCGTGATGTCGATTTCGCCCGAGTTGTTCATGCGCGCAAACCTACCGGCAGAGTCCGGGCGGCGTCCCGGAAAGGTCACGCGATCCAGCCGCGGTCCCGGGCCACGGTCACGGCCGCCGTCCGGTCGGCGACGCCGAGCTTGGCGAACGCCCGGATGAGGTGCGTCTTGACAGTGGCCTCCGTGATCGACAGCTCGCGCCCGACCTCCGAGTTCGAGCGGCCGAGCGCCACGAGCGTGAGCACCTCGGCCTCCCGCGCCGAGGGCCGCTCTGCGGCCGTGCGGACCGAGCTGACCAGGCGCGTCGCCACGCTCGGGGCCAGCACCGTCTCGCCCCGGGCCGCGGCCCGGATGCCCGCGACGAGCACTGCGCGGGGCGTGTCCTTCAGCAGGTACCCGGTCGCCCCGGCCTCGACGGCGCGCAGGATGTCGGCGTCGGTGTCGTAGGTCGTCAGCACCACCACACGCGGCCCGGCGCCGGACACTCCCGCGCCGACGATCCCGGCGGTCGCCGCGACGCCGTCGAGCACCGGCATGCGTAGGTCCATGAGCACGACGTCGGGCCCGAGCGCAGCCGCCAGCTCCACCGCCTCCTGCCCGTCGGCGGCCTCACCCACCACCTCGAGGTCCTCCTCGACGCTGAGCATGCCCGCCAGCCCGGACCGCACCACCGGATGGTCGTCCACCACCAGCACCCGGATCATCGCGCCACCCCCTGCGTACCGTCGTGTGTCCGAGGCTCGGCCCCGGCTGTCCTGCTCGAATCTGCCCCTGTGCTCGATCCGGCATCGGGCCGGGCACTGGCTTCGGGCCGGGCGCCGGCAGCGCTCCCGTCCTCGACCGGTATTCGGGCCCGCAGGACCGTGCCGCTGCCGTCCCCCGACACGACCGCCAGTGTGCCGCCCACCGATCGCACCCGGTCGCGCATCCCGGACAGCCCGAACCCGTCGGCGACGTCGGGGCCGAGACCCCGCCCGTCGTCGCCCACCGTGAGGATCACCTCCCCCTCGTCCTGGGCCAGGCGCACGACGACGGTCTGCGCCGCCGCGTGCCGTCGCACGTTCGTCAGCGCTTCCTGGGCGGCCCGCAGCAGCACCACCTCGATCGTCGGCGGGAGCGGCCCGACGCCGTCGGCCCGGAAGCCCACCAACAGGTCGGACTCCAGGGCGAACCGCTCCGTGAGCCGACGCAGCGCCTGGGGGAGCGAAGCGTCCTGCAGCGCCACGGGCGCGAACGCCGCCACCAGGGCGCGCGCCTCGGCGAGGTTGTCTCGGGCGGTGTCCTCGACGACGTGCAGCCGCTCGCGCACGGCGCCGTCGTCCCCGATGTCGAGGGCCGCCGTGGCGGCCTGCGCCTGCATGACCACGCTCGTGAACCCCTGGGCGAGCGTGTCGTGGATCTCCCGGGCGAGGCGCTCCCGCTCGGCCACGACACCGGCCTCGTGGTTGGTCCGCGCGAGCTCCGCCTGCGCGGCCCGCAGCTCGTCGAGCAGGCGTGCGTGCTCCTCCGCGCGCCGCATCGCCACGTGGAACCAGAGCCCCAGCCCGATGGCGAACACGAACGTCACCAGCATCTGCGGCACCACGCTGGCCGCGACGCGGGGATCGAAGCCGTACGCCGCCGAGATGCCGACCGTCACCGCCACCACGAGGACGGCGCAGCCGATCACACCCTCGCGGATCGACTCGAGCAGCATCCACACCTGGGCGAACGCGATGAACATCAGGAACGTCGCGACGCCGGCCTGCGACACGGCCACGCCCGTGCCCAGGACCAGCACCACCAGATACGCCACTGCAGGCCGCCGCTCCCGGTTGCGGGCTGCCTTCGCGCCCCACAGCACGTAGGCGACCACTATCGCGCCCATCGCCGCATATGCGATCGCGAGCTGCGTACCCCTCGTGCCCTCCATCGGCAGGGCGACGGCGGTGAGGGCGACGATCACCCCGAACGCCGCGTCCCACCACCGCACCTGCTGCTCCCACCCGGCGTACAGGCCCTCGATGGCGCGCTCGCTGCTCAAAGCGGGCTCTCCGCGCGACGCACCCTCGTCTCCCGAAGTGCCCTCGCGTTTCGACGCGCCCTCTCCTCCCGACGCGCCCACGTCAGCCGTCATCGTGCCGCCGCCACCGGAACGTCCGGGTGCCGACCACGAGTGCCACCACCAGCCATGCCGCCAGTACAGCAGCAGTGGCACCGTGCTGCCAGGTCCCGGCCGGCTCCGCTGCCGCGAACGCGTCCGGCAGGAACACCGACCGCATGCCCTGCGCGATCCATTTCAGCGGGAACAGGGAAGACAGGTCGAGCATCCAGCCCGGGATCTGGCTGACCGGGAAGAACACCCCGGACGTGAACTGCAGCACCAGGATCGGCGTGACCACCACGGCGCTCGCGGACCGGCCGGAGCGAGGCACCGACGAGTACGCGACGCCGCACACGGCCCCGGTCGCCGTCCCGAGCAGGAACACCCAGGCGAACGTCACCCAGTGCTCGGCGTCGTCGGGCAGGGGGACGTCGAAGGCGAGCGCGGCGACCGCGAGCAGCAGGGCGGTCTGCACGAGCACGGTGACCAGCGACAGGAACACCTTGCCCAGGAAGTACGACGTGGCGGGCAGCGGCGTGGCACGGAGGCGCTTGAGCGTCCCGTCGTCGCGCTCGACGGCGATCGACATGGCGAGCGTCTGGTAGGTGGAGAGCATGACGCCGGTCGCCACCATGCCGGGCAGGAAGTACTGCGCGAAGCCGACGGTGACGCCGCCCGCGACGATCGGGTCGTCGTCGCCGAAGACCGTGGCGAAGATCGCGAGCATGACTATCGGGTAGGCGAAGCCGAAGATCATCGAGTCGCGCTCGCGCACGAACTGCAGCAGCTCCACGCCGCCGCGCACCAGCCCGAGCCAGAGCGTGCCGGGCAGCTTCCGGGCGGTGCTCGACGTCGTGCCGGTCGTCGAGGTCGTAGCCGTGCTCATCACGCCGCCTCCTTGTTGTCGTCGGCCGGCTTTCCGTAGTCGGCAGGGGTCTCGCCGATCAGGGACAGGTACACGTCCTCGAGCGTCGGGCGGGACACGGAGAGGCCGGGTACCTCGCCGTCGGGCCCGGCCGCGGCAATCAGTCGCGCGACGGCGGCGGTGGGCCGGTCTGTCCGCTCGGTGCGGCGCACACCGCCGTCGTCCCACGCGACCACGGGGGTGCGGGCCCCGGGCCCGCCCAGGGTGTCGGGCGGGCCCTCGGCGACCACCACGCCGTCGCGCACGACGACGACGCGGTCGGCCAGCTGGGCGGCCTCGTCCAGGTAGTGGGTGGTCAGCAGGATGGTGGTGCCGTCGTCACGCAGCCCGGTCACGAGGTCCCAGAAGGAGCGCCGTGCCTGTGGGTCGAACCCGGTGGTGGGCTCGTCCAGGAACAGCAGCTCGGGCCGGCCGACGATCCCGAGCGCCACGTCCAGCCGCCGCCGCTGCCCGCCGGACAGCCCGCGCGTCCGCGCCTTGACCTTCTCCGCGAGCCCGACGGCGGCGATCACCTCCGCCGGGTCGCGCGGGTCCGGATAGGACGCCGCGGTGGCCCGCACCTTCTCCACGACCGTGAGCTCGCTGAGGTCCCGGGAGTCCTGCATGACGACGCCGATCCGCGCCCGCCACGCGCGCCCGGCCTCACGCGGGTCCTCGCCGAGGACGACCACGTCGCCGTCGTCCCGGTCGCGGAAGCCCTCGAGGATCTCGATGGTGGTGGTCTTGCCCGCGCCGTTGGGGCCAAGGACCGCCACGATCTCACCGCGGCCGACGTCGAGGTCCAGGCCGGCGACGGCGTCCTTGAACCCGGTGCGGGTGTTGCCGTACCGCTTGCGGAGGCCGCGTACCCGCACGGCCGGGGAGTCGGATGTCTGCATGCCTCGAGCATGCTCCGTGCGGCACCCGCTGCGGGACGCCCGTTCGGCTACATCTGCTGTCCACCGTTCAGTGGACACGCGCCGTCCGTGGCCTGCGCCGGGCTCGTGCGGGGCCACCCGGAACGGGTTCGACCTACGGCCGTGGGTACCGTACAGTTGTGCCTCGGTGATCGATGCTCACCTTTTGTGGCGTGCCCCTCCGGGGCTCGTGCAAGCACTTGACGGGCATCGAAACACAAAGGGTAGTGGCGCAATTGGTAGCGCAGCGGTCTCCAAAACCGCAGGTTGCAGGTTCGAGTCCTGTCTACCCTGCCAGCGTGAACCCCAGCGGGGCCGCGCGCAGCGGGCCCACGTGAGTGGACCTGGAATGCCAGTCCGCGCCGCCCGGCGCGCCGGGCCACAGGAGTGGGGTAGCAGTGAGCGACACCGAGGTGATCCAGAGCGCCGCGGAGCGTCCGAGCAAGGGCGGCGGCAACATCTTCGCCCGAATCGCGCTCTTCGTGCGCCAGGTGGTGGCCGAGCTCAAGAAGGTCGTCGCGCCCACGCGCTCCGAGCTCATCACGTACACGACCGTGGTGCTGGTCTTCCTGATCGTGGTCATGATCTTCGTGACGGCTCTCGACTACGCGTTCGGCTGGCTCATGATCTGGGTGTTCGGCTGATCGGTGCTCTCGGAGGCGGCAGCTGACGCAGCCGTCGACGGGCCCCGATCGCGGGCCCGGGCCGGTCCGGGTGCGCCGGACGAGCACATGGGGCACGCTGCGCAGTACTTCGCTGTGATCGTTCTCGCCTGTCGCTGATTGTCCCTTGGCGGCAGTTTCGCGCGACAATGGGCGGACACAGCTCGTAGAAGTACGCACACCCGTGCCGGGCGTAGCCCCGGCGCACGAAGAGAAAGCAGGTTCGTTTCGTGTCCCAGGACTCTCTGGACCAGACGGAGAACGTCTCGACGCCCGAAGGCGACGACGCGGCCGTCGACGCGCCCCTGGACGCCGAGAACGCTGACGTGCCTGCGGACGCCGAGACTCCGGCCGAGACCGACGCCGAGACCACGGACGAGGACGAGGTCGAGGGCGACGCCACCGACGAGCGCCCCGTCGACGCCGACGGCGACGTCATCGTGGACGAGGTCGAGGAGTTCAAGCGAACCCTCCGTAGCCAGTTCGGCGACTGGTACGTCATCCACTCGTACGCGGGCTACGAGAAGCGCGTGAAGACCAATCTCGAGAACCGCATCCAGAGCCTGAACATGGAGGACTACATCTTCCAGGTCGAGGTTCCGATGGAGGAAGTCGCCGAGATCAAGAACGCGCAGAAGAAGATCGTGAGCCGCGTCCGTATCCCGGGCTACGTCCTCGTGCGCATGGACCTGACCGACGAGTCGTGGGGCGCCGTGCGGCACACGCCGGGCGTCACCGGCTTCGTCGGGCACACGCACCAGCCGGTGCCGCTGAGCTTCGACGAGATCTACTCGATGCTCGCGCCGTCGATGCTGCCCCAGCCGGCGCAGGCCGGCCAGGCCGCCGCCGGTGGTGGCGCGGCGTCGACCGGTGGCAAGGCCCCGATCCACGTCGACTTCGAGGTCGGCGAGTCGGTGACCGTGACGGACGGGCCGTTCGACACGCTGCCCGCCTCGATCTCCGAGATCAACGTCGAGGCCCAGAAGCTCAAGGTCCTCGTTTCCATCTTCGGCCGGGAGACCCCGGTCGAGCTGGGGTTCAACCAGGTCGCCAAGATCTGATCGGTTCGTCCCTCAGCATTGCAACCGGGTCATCGCCCACGGCGTCGGCCCAATCGAACAGAAGGTAGAAAAAGCATGCCCCCGAAGAAGAAGGTCTCCGGCCTCATCAAGCTGCAGATCCAGGCCGGCGCCGCGACGCCGGCTCCGCCGATCGGCCCCGCACTGGGTCAGCACGGCGTGAACATCATGGAGTTCTGCAAGGCGTACAACGCCGCGACCGAGTCGCAGCGCGGCAACGTCGTCCCGGTCGAGATCACGGTGTACGAGGACCGCTCGTTCACCTTCATCACCAAGACCCCGCCGGCCGCCGAGCTGATCAAGAAGGCCGCCGGCGTGCCCAAGGGCTCGCCGACGCCGCACACGGTCAAGGTCGCCTCGATCACGAAGGCTCAGGTCCGCGAGATCGCCACGACCAAGCTGCCGGACCTCAACGCGAACGACCTCGACGCCGCGTCGCTGATCATCGCGGGCACCGCCCGCTCCATGGGCATCACCGTTTCCGAGTGATTTCCCCCCGGGGCTGACTGTCCCGGACCGCACGAGGTGACCGGCGAACGCCGTCGGACACCACAGTGGCAGGGCCACAGGCCCGCTACGACCACAAGGAGAGAAATATGGCAAAGCGCAGCAAGGCGTACCTCGCCGCCGCGGAGAAGATCGACAGCGACGCGCTGTACGCGCCGCTGGACGCCATCCGTTTGGCCAAGGAGACCGCCACCGTCAAGTACGACGCGACCGTCGAGGTCGCGTTCCGGCTGAGCGTGGACCCGCGCAAGGCGGACCAGATGGTCCGCGGCACGGTCAACCTGCCGAACGGCACGGGCAAGACCGCCAAGGTCATCGTGTTCGCCAACGCCGCCAAGGCGGAGGAAGCCCGCGCGGCCGGCGCCGACGAGGTCGGCGGCGACGACCTGATCGAGAAGGTGGCCGCCGGCTACACCGACTTCGACGCGGCAGTCGCCACGCCGGACCTCATGGGCAAGGTCGGTCGCCTCGGTAAGGTGCTGGGCCCCCGCGGCCTCATGCCGAACCCGAAGACCGGCACCGTGACCATGGACGTGACCAAGGCCGTGTCCGACATCAAGGGCGGCAAGATCGAGTTCCGTGTCGACAAGCACGCGAACCTGCACTTCATCATCGGCAAGGCCTCCTTCTCGGAGACCCAGCTGCTGGAGAACTACGCCGCCGCGCTCGACGAGGTCCTGCGCCTCAAGCCGTCGTCCTCGAAGGGTCGCTACATCAGCAAGGCGACCATGACCACGACGATGGGCCCCGGCATCCCGCTGGACCAGAGCAAGACCACCAAGCTGCTGGAAGACGCCTCGGCCTGATCCGAGCGCTCCTGAGCGCAAGAAGGCCCGCACCCCGTAACGGGGTGCGGGCCTTCTTGATTTCTCATCCGCGACCATGTATCGAAACCGGGTGTTCGCCCCTCTTGTCTGATGAGCGGCATTCTGCCGACGTGCGCCGAGGAGAGAGGAGTGCCTGATGGGCACAGCCTTCTACCTCCCCGGATCCGCGCGCTCGGCCGTAGACTCGGCTGGTCCAAGTGCTCCACGTCCCCTACCGGGAGTGGAAACAACCGCCAGCAGAGAATCCCGTGGTGCAATGACAGGATCAAGGGAGGCCCTGCCCGACGTCGACGGGTCCGGTCTCACGCTCGGCGATCGCGCCGCGATCGCGCTGACCGAGTACCGCGCGGGCAACCACCAGGCACTCGGTGAGCTGGTCCGCGAGGCAACGCCGCTGCTCTGGCACACGGTCCGCGCACAGGGGGTCGACCGTGACGCCGCAGAGGACGTCGTGCAGAGCACCTGGGTGGCGCTCGTACGGCACGCGGAGACGATCGCGGAGCCGAAGGCCGTCCTGAAGTGGCTCCTGGTGACGGCGAAGCGCGCCGCCTGGGAGGCGGTGCGCAAGCACCGTGACGACGAGAAGCGCCGCACGGAGCTCCCGGACGACAGCCCGGAGCATCCGATGGCGCTCCCGGCAAAGGATCCGCTGCCCGACGCCGAGGTGCTGCGCGACGAACGCGATCGCATCCTGTGGATGTCGCTCCAGGAACTTCCCAGACGCTGCCAGGAACTGCTGCGTCTGGTTTCGCTCGCCGATCGGCCGGACTACCGGCACATCTCGGCGGCGATCGGAATGCCGATGGGCTCCATCGGCTCGACTCGTGGCCGCTGCTTGGCGAAGCTGCGCACCATCCTCGACGAGCAGGGGGACTTCTCGTGGATCTGACGCCGGAACCCAACAAGGACGACGAGGCCGTGGGGGACCTCTCGTTCGACCCGAAGGGCGTGCTGGACGCCGGGGACGGCGCTGTGCTGACCCGCCTCGCCCACGTGGTGGAGGCGGTGGACCCCGTCCCGGACGAGCTCGTGGAGCGGTCGCTGTTCGCGATCACGCTGGCCGGCCTCGAGGCCGACCTGATGGAGGCCGTCTATCTCGACACACCGCTCGCAGGCGTCCGGGGGGCCGCCGCAGCCGCACGCGCCGACGACGCTTCGCCCGCCGAGGCGAAGACCATCACCTTCACGCACGACTCGCTGACCGTCATGATCAGCCTGTCTCCGTCTCCCGGGGGCCGGGTTCGGATCGACGGCTGGGCCGCCCCGGCGGCGGGCCTCTCCGTTGAGCTGCATCGACCAGGGGTCGACGTCGTCACCGTCGCCTCCGACGAGGACGGCCGGTTCTCCTTCGACTCCGTCGAGCGCGGTCGCGCGAGCCTGGTGGTCCGCCGGACCGACGGCGGTGGCGGAGCCGTGAGCACGCCGGTTATCGAGCTATGAACTCTTGAGTTCTTGAATATCTGACCTTCAGACCTTCAGACCGGCCGAGGGGCGCGGTGGGGGGTCTACCAGGTACGCCTATCGATCGAGAGGTACTGCTGTGAGTGAGCCCATGCCCGAAGGACTGCGTGTACGGGACCACGCCGGAGGATGGCGTCCGGTCCGGGAGCTCGATCCGGCTGAGGCGCCCTGTCGGCGTGACATCCGGCTGGCACCCACGCGGTACGTCGCGGACCGGCTGATCGTGCGCGGCACACCCGGGGAGGACGACGGACTGCTGGCGCTGCTCCGCGAGCGGGCGGCCGACCGCGGCCTCTTGCTGGAGGAGGAGGAGCTTCCCTCGGCGCCCATGAGGTCGGAGGTGCCGCGGACGGGCGTGGCGCTGCACGTGGCCGCAGGGGGTAGCGAGGACGCGGACGTGTGGGACCTCCTTGACGACGTTACGTCCTTGGCCGGCGAGGAGGACCGGAAGCGGATTGGGTTGGACCATGTGTTGCAGGGACACCAGAACAGGCCTGGCGTTGCGCAGCCAGGGGACCGGGAGCCGTCTCTTCATGTCGGCACCGTCCCGCGAAGGGTCCTCGGAACCGGGCCTACGCCGTGGCTCTCCGACGACGGAGTGCAACGTCCGGTCGTCGCCCTGGTCGACACCGGGATCGGCGCGCACCCATGGTTCGACCGCTCGCACGTCGTTATCCGGGATGCCGAGATCGACGGACGGCCGATCGGCACCTTCACCGACGACGAGCCGGCGACGGGCCACGAGCCGTCGACGGAGCTGGCGCCGTACGTGGGGCACGGGACATTCATCGCGGGTGTGGTGCACCAGGTGTGCCCGGACGCCGCGATCCTTCCCGTTCGGGTGATGTACACGGATGGGGAGGTCCGCGAGTGGGACCTGGTGCGCTCGCTCGAGAGGCTGCTGGAGTACCACCTGCGGGGCGTTTCCGGTATCGATGGCTACACCCCGGTCGACGTCGTAGTGCTGGCTCTCGGCTTCCAGCCCGAGGTTCTCGAGGACGACGACTATGAGGGCATGCTCCGCGGTGTGTTGCGCGACCTTCGCCGGGCGGGTGTCCTTGTCGTCGCGTCGGCCGGCAACGACGGCGGGGATCGGCCCGTGTTCCCTGCGGCCTGGGCGCCCCACGTGCGGCGTGTGGACGGCCGAGCAGAGCCGCTGGACATCCGTGACCTGCGGGCGGACTACACTCCACTGCTCGTGGTCACGGCGTCCAACCCAAACGGCACGCTCGCGGAATTTGCCAACGACGGACCATGGGTGACGAGTGTGCGCCCGGGTACCAACGTGCACAGCACGATGCCGGCTACTGCCGACGGAGCCCTGCTGCCGCAGCGGCTGTCCGAAGGGGGCCGGGAGTCAGTCGATCCGGACGACTTCACGGGCGGGTTCGCCACGTGGAGCGGGACCTCGTTCTCCTCGCCGGTACTTGCCGGAGAGCTGGCCCAGCACTTGCTGAACGGCCGGATCGCGGAGGGCACGGCTGATCGGGTTGCAGCGGCGTGGGAGGCTGCACACCAGGCGACGGGACTGCCGATCCCGAACTGAAGACGATGGGGTGAACGTGGAGGCGACCACACGTAGTGGCCCGTGGGTGCGGCTGTTCGAGCGACTGGAAGTCGCTCGCGACCTGCATGCGCGAGCGAAGTGGTCGTCCGCGGAATCCGACTTCCGCGCGCTCCTGACCGACCTGGCCGGGTTGGATCCCGACCAGCTCGACCCGACGGGCAGAGCGCAGTGGGCCGAGCTGATGGTGCGGAGCTATCTGGGTCTGTCGAATCCGGTTCATGCACTGACTGGGTCGCTTGTCGACGCTCTCGCGCTGTGCGACCGGGCAGCGGAGATCGAGAGCGGGGCTCTCGATCCGTCGATGTCGAGCCTGATCTTCGTCCAGCGTGGTGTGCTCCACTCCAGGTCGGGGAACCTGCGCCAAGCCCTGGGGCACCTCACCGAAGCGGTGCGGACACCGGGCCTCACTGACCACCGTGACTTGGCGATCGCCTACCTGAACCGGGGCGCAGTGTTCGGCATGCTCGGGGAGTTCACCGAGGCCCTTCGTGACTACGAGGAGGCGAGAGCGCACGCCGTAGCCCTGGGCAACCCGCAGTTCGTTTCGTTCGCTCTGCACAATTTCGGCTATGCGCAGTACACGCTTGGCGACCTGCCTGGCGCTCTGCTGTCGATGGAGAAGGCGCGCCTCGCGGCTCCGGACCAGGACGACGGCATCCCGGAGCTGGGTCGCGCTGAGGTGCTCTTCGAGAGCGGATTGCTTGCTGATGCCGAGCAGTTGCTGTCGACGGCCACCGAGCGACTGGCGCGTGCAGCGCTTCGCAGCGACCACGCAGTGGCTGAATGGTTCCGAGCGCGAGCCCTGATGGGCCTTCATCGCTTCGAGGAGGCGCGCGCGCAGGCGGCCCAGGCGCGTCGGCGATTCGAGCGCGGTGGGCAACCGTCGATGGCGGCGCTGGCCAGGGTCCTTGAGCTCGAGTCGTTGCTGTCGGAGGCTCTCCGCTCTTCGAACGGTTTTTCGCCGGTAGTCGCTCGTCGTCGGGCGCGGCAAGCGATAACGGTTGCCGAGGTCGGCGACGAGGCCGGTCCCACTTTTGGCTATCACCCGGGGCACACCGCGCGGCTGGTTGCCGCGCGCTGGTTCGTCCTTGCGGGTGACTTCGATGCCGCCCGCGCCGTCCGTGCCCAGCTGCCCCGCACTCTGACGAGCGCTCCACTGACCGTGCGGGTCCAGCACTACACAGTCCAGGCAGAGCTCGCGTTCGCCGAGGGCGACCGTGCGAGGGGGCTGCGCGCGGTCCGTGCCGGCCTGAGCCTTCTCACCGATCACCGCAGCCGGCTCGGCTCGGTCGAGTCCGTCACGGCTGCGGCAGCGCACGGCGTCGACCTGACTTTCGTCGACGTCGATGCCGCCGAGCGCACAGGCCGTCCCGCCGCCCTGTTCGACGCGTTGGAGCGAGGCCGCGCCACGTTCGCCGGCACGGGTCGCGTCACTCCGCCAGACGATCCGCAGGCTGCCGCGCTCCTCACCGAGGCACGCGGCCTGTTGGCGAGGGCCCGCGAGCTCGGCGCGGCCGAGGCCAGGGAGCGTGAACGGCTGACCCACCGCGCCCGCCGTATCCAGGACGAGGTGCGGGAACGCTCGTGGCGGCACGCCGGGAACGCGGGCGCGGTACAGCGCCCCGCAACGGCCCGCGAGCTGCAGCGCGTCCTCGCCGAGCGCGGCGACGGCACCGCGGTGGTGGCCAACTTCGTCGTTCTCGGAGGGGTGCTGCGCTGTGTCCGGGTCGATGCCGTGGGCGTGACGACGGTCGACGTCGGACCGGCACAGGACGTGACCGAGCGGGTCCGCCGCATAGCGGCGGACTTCGCCATGGCGGCCAACGACCTGATCCCGGCGCCCCTGCGCGCCGCCGCCAGCTCGTCGCTGGAGCGCAACCTCAAGATCCTCGACGACATCCTGCTCGCCCCGCTGCAGGCCGATGGCGACCTCTATGTCGTGGCTCGCGAACCGCTGCTCAGAGTCCCGTGGACGGTCCTCCCGTCCCGCAGCGGCCTGCGTACCGCCGTGAACTCCTACGTCGCCCGCGGCCGCACCCACGCGCGCCCCTCGGGCAAGCGCCGCCTGCTCGCGGCCGCAGGACCCGGAGTGACGCACGGTGCCGCCGAGGCTCATGCCGTCGGGCGGCAGTGGGCCGGCGTAACCGTGCTGACCGGGGATGACGCCGTCACCGAGCACGTCCGCACGGCCCTCGCCACGCACGACGTCGTGCACCTCGCGACCCACGGCCAGCACGACGCCGACAACCCGCTGTTCGCCTCGATCGACCTAGCGGACGGTCCGCTGTTCGCCCACGAGCTCGACGGGACGCCGCTGCCGGGGTCGGTGGTGATCCTGTCGTCGTGCGAGGTCGGCGGTTCCACCCAGGTGCTCGGCGGTGAGCTGCTGGGCCTTACGTCGGTCCTCCTGCGCCTGGGAGCCCGAGCGGTCATCGCGTCGGTCGCCAAGCTCTCCGACGAGCTCGCCGCCCGCGTCATGCCCCGCCTGCACGCCCACCTCCGCGAGACCGACGACCCGGAGGCGGCGCTCGCCGCGGCCCTCACGGACGTGGCCGAGCCGGTGCCGCTCGTCTGCTTCAGCTCGGTCGAAGGGCTGGCAGTCGCCTGATCCGCCGTCGAGGTTGTCCGTCGAGGGACGTCGCCGAGGCAGCCCGCAGTCGCCGAGCTCAAGCCCCTGACCTGCGCCGTCGCACCGGACAGTGACATAACCCACTATGCCCCGCTATTGTGTCCCGCCCGATGCCCACCAGGGCATGGAGAAACAAGGGGCAACCATGTGGCCGGAACTCGAGGCGGAGCTGCTGGCCGCCCGGGATCTGAGCTCCCGGTCGCGGCCCGGCGACGCCCTGCCCCGGTTCCGCGAGGTGCTCGACCGGCTCCGAGCCGTCGACCCCGCCGGTCTCACTCCAGCGGACCACGAGCGCTGGGCCGAGGGCATCGTGCGCTCCCTGATGGGGGAGGCAGTGGCGGTCCAGGCGGTCGAGGACACGCTGGACAAGCCGCTCGCCCTGCTCGACGACGCCGAGGGCCGTGCAGCTACCGCGCCGTCACAGGCCCGGGCGCGCCTGGCGGCCATCGTCGCCGGGGCGCGCGGCCTGCTCCTGCAGCGAGCCGGCCGGCTCACCGACGCCATGGCGGCCTTCGACCAGGTCTTCGCGGAACAGGTCGTGCTCCCCAAGCGGGACCTGGCGACGGCCCTGCTCAACCGCGGCGCGACCGCCATCGAGCTCGGCCGGCTCGACGCGGCGCTGCGTGACTTCGACGCCTGCCACGAGGAGGCGGGGCGCGCAGGCCTGTCGAGCGTCGCGTCCCTCGCCCTGCACAACACGGGTTTCGTGCGGTACGCGCTCGGGGACCTGCCGGGTGCGCTGCAGGCCATGGCCGCCGCCCGCGCCGTCGACCCGGAGCGCGCCGACGGCGTGCTCGACATCGGCCGCGGCGCCGTCCTCTACGAGGCGGGTCTGCTCGAGGACGCGGAGCAGGTCCTCACCCAGGCGATCTCCCGCATGGTGGTCCCGGGACGCGCACAGCACCGGGCGGAGGCCGAGTACTTCCGCGCCCGCTGCCTCATGGCGCTGCACCGTTGGGACGAGGCTCGTGCCAGCGCGGCCTTCGCCCGGCGGTACTACGCCGGCGTCGGCCACCCGCAGCGGGCCGCTGTCGCACGCGTCGCGGAGCTCGAGGCGATCCTCCTGCCGATCCGGCGCGGCGAGGCGCCCGTGCCGAGCGACGCGCGCCTCCGCGCCGAGCAGGCGCTCGAAGCAGCCGAGGCAGGCGACGAGGTGGACCCGCTGCTCGGGCAGCACCCCGGCCTGTCCGCGCGGTTCGTAGCCGCGCACTGGTACCTCCTGGCCGACGACGTCGGCGCCGCCCGGGCCGTCCTCGCCGACCTCCCGGACGGCATGGCCGATGCCCCGCTGACCGCTCGGGTCCAGCAGCAGACCGTGCTCGCGCAGATCGCGTTCGCGTCGGGGGACCGGACGGCGGGCGTGGCCGCAGTGCGCGTCGGCCTCGGGCTCCTGGCCGACCACCGCATGGGCCTCGGCTCGGTGGAGTCCGTGACCGCCGCCGCGGCGCACGGCGCCGACCTGCAACGGACCGACGTCGAAGCCGCCCTGCGCACCGGTCATCCTGCCGCGCTGTTCGAGGCGGTCGAACGGGGTCGCGCCACGTTCGCCGGGGCAGGGTGGGCCGCCGCGCCGGACGATCCGGCGGTCGGGGCGCTCCTTACGGAGGCCCGCGGTCTCGTCGTCCGGGCGCGTACGCTCACTGACCGGGAGAGCGCGGCAGAGCGCAAGCACCTGTTCGACCGCTCCCACAGGCTCCTGGCGACGGCCCGCGAACGCGCCTGGCACCGCCCCGGCGACCAAGCAGTCACCGAGGAGCGTCCCGCCACCGTGGCAGAGGTGCGCGACCTGCTCACCGCCCGCGACGACGGCGCCGTCGTCGCGAACTTCCTGGTGATCGACGGCGTCCTGCGGTGCGTCCGGCTGGACGCGCACGGCGCCCGCACCGTGGCCCTCGGGCCACGGGCCGACGTCGCCGAGCGGGTGCTGCGTGCGCGCGCCGACCTCGGGGTGTGCGCCAACGACCGCGTGCCCACCGCGTTGCGCGACGCCGCCCGTCGCTCCCTGACGCGCAACCTCGACGCGCTCGACAGGCTCCTGGTCCTGCCCCTCGAAGTGGACGGCCCGCTGTACGTCGTGGGCCGGGACCCGCTGGTCGGCGTGCCGTGGACCGCGCTCCCGTCCCGACGGGGCAGGCGGACGACCATGCGTTCGTACGTGGCGCGGGGACGGGCCCACCCCCGGCCGGGGGACGGGCACCGGCTCCTCGCCGCGCACGGCCCGAGCGTGACGCTCGGCGCGAGCGAGGTGCGTGCGGTGGGCGAGGTGTGGTCCGGCGCCACCGTCCTCACCGGCGCGGCCGCGACCACCGCGGCCGTACGCGAGGCGCTCGCGACCCACGATGTGGTGCACCTGGCGACCCACGGCCGGCACGACGCCGACAACCCGCTCTTCGCCTCGGTCGACCTCGCCGACGGACCGCTGTTCGCGCACGAGCTCGACGGCACGCGGCTGCCCGAGTCGGTGATCATCCTGTCGGCGTGCGAGGTCGGCGGCTCGTCCCAGGTGGTCGGCGGCGAGGTGCTCGGCCTGACGGCGGTGCTGCTGCGGCTCGGCGCCCGCGCCGTGGTGGCGTCCGTCGGCCCGCTGTCCGACGCCGTCGCCGCCCGCGTGATGCCACGGTTCCACGCCCACCTGCGCGCGACGGACGACCCCGAGGCCGCGCTGGCCGCGGCGCTCGCGGACGAGCCCGAGCCGGTGCCGCTGGTGTGCTTCGGCTCCCTGGAGGGCCTGGACCGCTGACGTGTGGTGAGGGCCACCGCCTGCCGGTGCGGCACCACCCCGGGGATCGTGTAATCTACTCGGGTAACCCAAGACCGCCGGTTGTCCGACGCTGCTCTCTCGTAGAGCGGACGAAGACCGAAGTCCCGCTGAGAGCGGGGGCCTGCGCAGGTGACGAACTCGAGCGCGGCCCTGCCGCGCAAACCGAGCCCCGTGCATCTGCGCCGGGGCTCTTTTTCTCGTTCCGGGGCGTGCCCGGGGCTCATGCCCCAGGGGACGGCGGTACCACCACCGGAAGGATTGCCATGGCGAGGCCGGAGAAGGCAGCCGCTGTCGCAGAGCTCGCGGACAAGTTCCGCGGCTCGAGCGCAGCAGTGCTGACCGAGTACCGCGGGCTCACCGTCGCGCAGCTCAAGGAGCTGCGTCGGTCGCTCAGCGGCAACGCAACCTACGCCGTGGTGAAGAACACGCTGACGGGGATCGCGGCCAAGGAGGCCGGTGTCGAGGGTCTCGACGCCGACCTGAAGGGCCCGTCCGCCATCGCATTCGTGACCGGGGACCCGGTCGAGGCTGCGAAGGGACTGCGTGACTTCGCCAAGGCGAACCCTGCTCTGGTCATCAAGGGTGGCGTGCTCGACGGCCGCCCGATGTCCACCGCAGAGATCACGAAGCTCGCGGACCTCGAGTCCCGCGAGGTTCTGCTGGCCAAGGTGGCCGGCGGTCTGAAGGCCACGCTGACGCGTGCCGCTTACGCCTTCAGCGCCAAGCCCGCCCAGGTCGCCCGCGTTATCGATGCCCTGCGTCAGAAGCAGGAATCGGAGGGCGCTGCCGCCTGATCGGGCGGTCGCGTCAGAACAAGAACCCCCTGCTTCTCGTGGGCCGGCATCGGCCCGCGAAGCGCCTACTGAAAGGAACGCCATCATGGCGAAGCTCAGCACCGACGAGCTCCTGTCCGCCTTCGAGGAGCTCACCCTCATCGAGCTCTCCGACTTCGTGAAGGCTTTCGAGGACAAGTTCGACGTCACCGCCGCGGCCCCGGCCGCCGTTGCCGTGGCCGGCCCGGCCGCTGCCGCCGCCGAGGCTGTCGAGGAGAAGACGGAGTTCGACGTCATCCTTGAGGCCGCTGGTGACAAGAAGATCCAGGTCATCAAGGAGGTGCGCGCGCTCACGTCCCTCGGTCTCAAGGAGGCCAAGGACCTGGTCGACGGCGCACCGAAGCCGGTTCTCGAGGCTGCCGACAAGGAAGCCGCCGAGAAGGCCAAGGCTGCCCTCGAGGGCGCCGGCGCCACCGTCACCCTCAAGTGACCTCAGGCACCACCGCCTTCGGGCTGGTGTGACGGCGGCCCGGGCTCGTCCCGGGCGCCGTCCGCCGAACGCAGAGGCCCGCACCCCTCGGGGTGCGGGCCTCTCGTGTTCCTCCGGATCAGCCGCCGCGCCGCGGCAGTGCGGATACGCAACGATTCGACGAGTATTGCGGTCTCGACGTGCGGGTACTAGGGCGACTGGACATACTAGAACCAGATAGGTATGCTAGCGCTTTGCGCCCGCGTGTGCCCTCGACGCCTCCCCCTGCTTCCCGTAAGTCCTGGTTGCATCCCCGCTTGTGGGATGCCCTCCGGCGACCGGTGAAGTCCGGCAGAGCTTCCTGCAGCACCGCAGAGCGTACAGCGTTCACCCGAACTGCAGGGAAGGACCCCTCTTGGCTGCCTCGCGCACCCCTTCAGCTCCGTCCGCCGAAGCCATTGCGAACCGTACCGCTTCCCGTCGCGTTTCCTTCGCAAAGATCTATGAGCCACTCGAGGTCCCCGACCTGCTTGGCCTGCAGACCGAAAGCTTCGACTGGCTTCTTGGTAACCCAGCCTGGCAGGGCAGGGTAGAAACTGCCAAGGCGGCTGGCCGTAATGATGTCCCGGAAACTTCCGGCCTCGAGGAGATCTTCGAGGAGATCTCCCCGATCGAGGACTTCGGGTCCTCGATGTCCCTCTCCTTCTCGAACCACCGCTTCGAGCCGCCGAAGTACACGGCGGACGAGTGCAAGGAGAAGGACTTCACCTACGCGGCCCCGCTGTTCGTCACCGCGGAGTTCGTCAACTACACCACCGGTGAGATCAAGAGCCAGACGGTCTTCATGGGCGACTTCCCGCTCATGACTGCACGCGGCACCTTCATCATCAACGGCACCGAGCGCGTCGTCGTCTCCCAGCTGGTGCGTTCGCCGGGCGTCTACTTCGAGCGTACGCCGGACAAGACCAGCGACAAGGACGTCTTCTCCGCGAAGATCATCCCGTCGCGTGGCGCCTGGCTCGAGTTCGAGATCGACAAGCGCGACGCCGTCGGCGTGCGCGTCGACCGCAAGCGCAAGCAGTCCGTCACGGTGCTGCTCAAGGCCCTCGGCATGAGCGAGGCGGAGATCCGCGAGGAGTTCGCCGAGTTCCCGTCCGTGCTCGACACGCTCGAGAAGGACCACGTCCACACCGAGGACGAGGCTCTTGTGGACCTGTACCGCAAGATCCGCCCGGGTGAGCCGCCGACGGTTGAGGCCGGCCGCGCGCTGCTCGAGAACTTCTACTTCAACCCGAAGCGCTACGACCTCGCGAAGGTCGGCCGCTACAAGGCGAACAAGAAGCTCGGTGTCGACGCGGAGCTGGCCGAGTCCACGCTGTCGCTGACCGACGTGGTCGCCACGATCAAGTACCTCGCCGCCCTGCACGCGGACAAGGCGATCCTGTCCGGCGTCCGCAACGGCCAGCCCGTCGAGGTGCGCGTCGAGGTCGACGACATCGACCACTTCGGCAACCGCCGTATCCGCGCCGTGGGTGAGCTCATCCAGAACCAGGTGCGCACGGGTCTGTCCCGCATGGAGCGCGTCGTTCGCGAGCGCATGACCACGCAGGACGTCGAGGCCATCACGCCGCAGACGCTGATCAACATCCGTCCGGTCGTCGCGTCGATCCGTGAGTTCTTCGGCACGTCGCAGCTGTCGCAGTTCATGGACCAGAACAACCCGCTGGCCGGCCTGACGCACAAGCGTCGCCTGAACGCGCTGGGCCCGGGTGGTCTGTCGCGCGACCGCGCCGGCATGGAGGTCCGTGACGTCCACCCGTCGCACTACGGCCGCATGTGCCCGATCGAGACCCCTGAGGGTCCGAACATCGGTCTGATCGGCTCGCTCGCGTCGTTCGGTCGCATCAACCCGTTCGGCTTCATCGAGACGCCGTACCGCAAGGTCGAGAACGGCAAGGTCACCGACAACATCGAGTACCTGACGGCCGATGACGAGGACCGCTACATCATCGCGCAGGCGAACACGCCGCTGCTCGAGGACGGCACCTTCGTCCTCGACCGCGTCCTGGTCCGCACCAAGGGTGGCGAGACCAATGACATCCCGGGCGCCGAGGTCGACTACATGGACATCTCGCCGCGCCAGATGGTGTCGGTCGCGACGGCCCTGATCCCGTTCCTCGAGCACGACGACGCCAACCGCGCCCTCATGGGTGCGAACATGCAGCGCCAGGCCGTGCCGCTGGTGCGGTCCGAGGCCCCCGTGGTCGGTACCGGCATGGAGCGCCGTGCGGCGGTCGACGCCGGCGACGTCATCGTGGCGACCAAGCCCGGTGTGGTCACCGAGGTCTCGGCCGACCTGGTGCTCGTGGCGAACGACGACGGCACGACGGGCTCGTACCGCGTGCACAAGTTTGTGCGCTCGAACCAGGGCACGAGCTACAACCAGCGCGTGCTGGTCGACGAGGGTGCGCGGGTCGAGGTCGGCTCCGTCCTCGCCGACGGCCCGGCCACGGACGAGGGCGAGCTCGCGCTCGGCCGCAACCTGCTCGTCGCGTTCATGTCGTGGGAGGGCCACAACTACGAGGACGCGATCATCCTGTCGCAGCGCCTCGTGGAGGACGACGTCCTCTCCTCGATCCACATCGAGGAGCACGAGGTCGACGCTCGCGACACCAAGCTCGGCCCCGAGGAGATCACGCGGGACATTCCGAACGTCTCCGAGGAGGTCCTCGCGGACCTCGACGAGCGCGGCGTGATCCGCATCGGTGCCGAGGTCGGCGCGGGCGACATCCTGGTCGGCAAGGTCACCCCCAAGGGTGAGACCGAGCTGACCCCGGAGGAGCGCCTGCTGCGGGCGATCTTCGGCGAGAAGGCGCGCGAGGTGCGCGACACCTCGCTCAAGGTGCCCCACGGCGAGTCCGGCACGGTCATCGCGGTGCGCGAGTTCAACCGGGAGGACGGCGACGAGCTGCCCGCCGGCGTGAACCAGCTGGTGCGCGTGTACATCGCGCAGCGCCGCAAGATCACGGTCGGTGACAAGCTGGCCGGCCGCCACGGCAACAAGGGCGTCATCTCGAAGATCCTCCCGCAGGAGGACATGCCGTTCCTCGAGGACGGCACGCCCGTCGACGTCATCCTCAACCCGCTGGGTGTGCCGGGCCGCATGAACGTGGGCCAGGTGCTGGAGACCCACCTCGGGTGGATCGCCAAGCAGGGCTGGGACGTCTCGCTGGCCGACGACAAGGGCGGGGAGTGGCTCGAGAGCCTCCCCGAGGTCGCTCACACGAGCGAGCCGGGCCGCCCCGTCGCCACCCCGGTGTTCGACGGCCTGGAGGAGGTCGCGCTCCGCGGTCTCTTCGGGGCCACCCTGCCGAACCGGGACGGCCAGCGCATGGTCAACCAGGACGGCAAGGCGATGCTCTTCGACGGCCGCTCCGGCGAGCCGTTCCCGGAGCCCGTCTCCACCGGCTACATGTACATCCTGAAGCTGCACCACCTGGTCGACGACAAGATCCACGCGCGCTCGACCGGCCCGTACTCGATGATCACGCAGCAGCCGCTGGGTGGTAAGGCGCAGTTCGGTGGTCAGCGGTTCGGTGAGATGGAGGTCTGGGCACTCGAGGCGTACGGCGCCGCGTACACGCTCCAGGAGCTGCTCACCATCAAGTCCGACGACGTCCCGGGCCGTGTCAAGGTCTACGAGGCGATCGTCAAGGGCGAGAACATCCCCGACTCGGGCATCCCGGAGTCCTTCAAGGTGCTCCTCAAGGAGATGCAGTCGCTGTGCCTGAACGTCGAGGTGCTCTCGAGCGACGGTGTCTCCATCGAGATGAAGGAGTCCGACGACGAGGTGTACCGCGCCGCTGAGGAGCTCGGGATCGACCTCTCGCGGCGGCCCAACGCCGCCTCCAGCGTCGACGAGATCTGACACCGGTCCGCGCCCGTTGCACCGGGCGCGGACCTGGACACCACGAGGATTTTCGAGAACTTCAGGAAGTAGGACATCTTGCTCGACGTCAACGTCTTCGACGAGCTGCGTATCGGCCTCGCCACGGCCGAGGACATCCGTGCCTGGTCGCACGGTGAGGTCAAGAAGCCAGAGACCATCAACTACCGCACCCTCAAGCCGGAGAAGGACGGGCTCTTCTGCGAGAAGATCTTCGGTCCCACCCGCGACTGGGAGTGCTACTGCGGCAAGTACAAGCGCGTGCGCTTCAAGGGCATCATCTGCGAGCGCTGTGGTGTTGAGGTCACGCGCTCCAAGGTGCGCCGTGAGCGCATGGGCCACATCGAGCTCGCCGCGCCCGTCACGCACATCTGGTTCTTCAAGGGTGTGCCGTCCCGCCTGGGCTACCTGCTGGACCTGGCACCGAAGGACCTGGAGAAGGTCATCTACTTCGCGGCCTACATGATCACGTCGGTCGACGACGAGGCCCGCCAGGAGGACCTGCCCAACCTGCAGAACGAGATCGATCTCGAGAAGAAGGAGATCTCCGACCGCCGGGACAACGACATCAACACCCGCGCCCAGAAGCTCGAGGCCGACCTGGCCGAGCTCGAGGCCGAGGGTGCCAAGGCCGACGCGCGCCGCAAGGTGCGCGACTCCGCCGAGCGCGAGATGGCTCAGCTGCGCAAGCGCGCGGACCAGGAGCTGGACCGCCTCGAGCAGGTCTGGGACCGGTTCAAGAACCTCAAGGTCGCCGACCTCGAGGGCGACGAGATGCTGTACCGCCAGCTCCAGGACCGCTACGGCACCTACTTCGAGGGTGCGATGGGCGCGAACGCGATCCAGCAGCGCCTGCAGAACTTCGACCTGGACGCCGAGGCCGAGTCGCTGCGCGAGACCATCCGCTCGGGCAAGGGCCAGCGCAAGACCCGCGCCCTCAAGCGCCTCAAGGTCGTCAACGCGTTCCTCACGACCACCAACTCGCCCACGGCGATGGTGCTCGACGCCGTCCCGGTCATCCCGCCGGACCTGCGCCCGATGGTGCAGCTCGACGGTGGCCGGTTCGCGACGAGTGACCTGAACGACCTGTACCGCCGCGTCATCAACCGGAACAACCGCCTCAAGCGGCTCCTGGACCTGGGCGCGCCGGAGATCATCGTCAACAACGAGAAGCGGATGCTCCAGGAGGCCGTGGACTCGCTGTTCGACAACGGCCGTCGTGGTCGCCCGGTGACGGGCCCCGGCAACCGTCCGCTGAAGTCGATCTCCGACATGCTCAAGGGCAAGCAGGGCCGGTTCCGCCAGAACCTGCTCGGCAAGCGCGTCGACTACTCGGGCCGTTCGGTCATCGTCGTCGGCCCGCAGCTCAAGCTGCACCAGTGCGGCCTGCCCAAGCAGATGGCGCTCGAGCTGTTCAAGCCGTTCGTCATGAAGCGGCTCGTCGAGCTCAACCACGCGCAGAACATCAAGAGCGCCAAGCGCATGGTCGAGCGCACCCGCCCCGTGGTCTGGGACGTGCTCGAAGAGGTCATCACGGAGCACCCGGTGCTCCTGAACCGTGCGCCGACGCTGCACCGCCTGGGTATCCAGGCGTTCGAGCCGCAGCTCGTCGAGGGCAAGGCCATCCACCTGCACCCGCTCGTCTGCGGCGCGTTCAACGCCGACTTCGACGGTGACCAGATGGCCGTGCACCTGCCCCTGAGCGCCGAGGCGCAGGCCGAGGCCCGCATCCTCATGCTCTCGAGCAACAACATCCTGAAGCCGTCGGACGGCCGTCCGGTGACCATGCCCTCGCAGGACATGATCATCGGTCTGCACCACCTCACGAGCGACCGTCCGGGCGCCGTGGGCGAGGGGCGCGCGTTCGGCTCCGTGGCCGAGGCCATCATGGCCTTCGACCGGGGCGAGCTGGACATCAACGCCAAGATCCGGCTGCGGATGTCCGACCTGGTGCCGCCGCTGAAGGACTTCGAGGCGCCCGAGGGCTGGGAGCAGGGGCAGCAGCTCCTGTTCGACACCACCCTCGGCCGGTACCTGTTCAACGAGGCGCTGCCCGTCGACTACCCGTACGAGAACGGGATCGCCGACAAGAAGCGTCTCTCCACGATCGTCAACGACCTCGCCGAGCGTTACCCGAAGGTGGAGGTGGCCGCGGCGCTGGACGCGCTGAAGGACGCCGGCTACCGGTGGGCCACGCGCTCCGGTGTCACGATCGCAATCTCCGACGTCGCGGCGCCGACCGTCAAGGGCGAGATCCTCGACGAGCACGAGGCTCGGGCCCTCAAGGTCCAGCAGCAGTTCGACAAGGGTCTGATCACCGACGACGAGCGCCGTCAGGAGCTCATCGAGATCTGGACGCAGGCGACCGACAAGGTCGCGTCGGCCATGCGGGTCAACCTCGAGAGCAACGCGCGCAACACAGTGATGCGCATGGTGGGCTCGGGTGCTCGTGGTAACTGGATGCAGGTCCGTCAGATCGCCGGTATGCGCGGCCTCGTGGCGAACCCGAAGGGCGAGATCATCCCTCGTCCGATCAAGTCCAACTACCGTGAGGGCCTGTCCGTCCTCGAGTACTTCATCGCGACGCACGGTGCCCGTAAGGGTCTGGCCGACACGGCCCTCCGTACGGCGGACTCGGGTTACCTGACCCGTCGTCTGGTGGACGTCTCGCAGGACGTCATCATCCGCGAGGACGACTGCGGTACGGAGCGTGGCCTCACGCTGCCGGTCGCTGAGAAGCTCGCGGACGGCTCGCTCGTCCCGGACGACCGCGTCGAGACCAGCATCTACTCGCGTACCTTCGCGACCGACGTGGTGGACGCCGACGGCAACGTCATCGCGACCGCCGGGTCGGACGCCGGCGACGTCATCATCGACCAGGTGATCGCCGCGGGTATCTCCAGCGTCAAGGTCCGTTCGGTCCTGACCTGCGAGTCCCGTGTCGGTACCTGCGCCAAGTGCTACGGCCGCTCCCTGGCCACGGGCCTGCTCGTGGACATCGGCGAGGCCGTCGGCATCATCGCGGCGCAGTCGATCGGTGAGCCGGGCACGCAGCTGACGATGCGTACCTTCCACACCGGTGGTGTGGCTGCCGCTGAGGACATCACGCAGGGTCTGCCGCGTGTCACGGAGCTCTTCGAGGCCCGCACCCCCAAGGGTGAGGCGCCGATCGCGGAGTACACGGGTCGCGTGACGATCGAGGACACCGAGCGGACGCGTCACCTCGTGCTGACGCCGGACGACGGCGGCGAGGAGATCAAGTACCCGGTCACCAAGCGTGCGCGCCTGAAGATCGCGGACGGCGACCACGTGACGGTCGGTACCCAGCTCGTCCAGGGTGCTGTCGACCCGAAGAAGGTGCTGCGGATCCTCGGCCCGCGTGCCACCCAGACGCACCTGGTGGACCAGGTCCAGGAGACCTACCGCAGCCAGGGCGTGGACATCCACGACAAGCACATCGAGGTCATCGTGCGGCAGATGCTGCGTCGCGTGACCGTGCTCGACTCGGGTGACTCGCAGCTGCTGCCGGGTGAGCTCGCGGAGCGCATGCGCTTCGAGGACGCCAACCGCAAGGCCGTGTCGGAGGGTGGCCAGCCGGCCGCCGGCCGTCCGGAGCTGATGGGTATCACGAAGGCCTCGCTCGCCACCGACTCGTGGCTCTCGGCGGCCTCCTTCCAGGAGACCACCCGGGTGCTCACCGAGGCGTCGATGAGCGGTCGCCGTGACCCGCTGCTGGGCCTCAAGGAGAACGTCATCATCGGTAAGCTCATCCCGGCCGGTACGGGTCTGCCCCGCTACCGCAACGTCGAGGTCGAGCCCACCGAGCAGGCCAAGGCCGAGCTCTACCCGAGCTTCGGCTACGACGAGATCGACTTCCCGACCCTCGGTATGGGCTCGGGCGAGGCGATCCCGCTGGAGGACCTGGACCTCGGCGACTTCCGCTGATCCGGTCCGCTGACCGTTAGGTAGAGAGCGCCTGCCCGCCCTCCGCACGAGGTAAGCCTCGTACGGCGGGCCGGGCAGGCGCTCTGCTTGGCGGCTTCGGGTGCATCTCACACCCGATTCGTTTTGACCCCCCGTTAACACGTGGGTATTCTTAGAATTCGTGCCCGCGCCGTCGGGCCGCACCTCTTGAAGGCCGCCGCAGGGTGGCTTCGGAAGCGGCCGATGTGAGTGCGCAGGCATCCCGGTGAAATCCTCCCGGGGCACGTCGTGCCCCGATGGTGGAACCGGGCCATCGAGCCGGTGGTAAGTGGCGCAGCAGTCCCCGTGGGGCTGTGGGTGCCGCATGCAATCGGCACGCACAAGCCAGAACCATTGACGGGGACGCCGGCAGGGCGTCGCCGAAGCTCAAGAAGACGACGGAGACGTAGTGCCTACGATCCAGCAGCTCGTCCGCAAGGGGCGCACCTCGAAGGTCACGGCGTCCAAGACGCCGGCCCTTCATGCCTCCCCTCAGCGGCGCGGTGTGTGCACTCGCGTGTACACCACCACCCCCAAGAAGCCGAACTCGGCGCTCCGTAAGGTCGCGCGCGTGAAGCTCTCCTCCGGTACCGAGGTCACCGCGTACATCCCCGGCGTCGGCCACAACCTGCAGGAGCACTCGATCGTGCTCGTGCGTGGCGGCCGTGTTAAGGACCTCCCGGGCGTGCGGTACAAGATCGTCCGCGGCGCGCTCGACACCCAGGGTGTCAAGGGTCGCAAGCAGGGTCGGAGCAAGTACGGCGCCAAGAAGGAGAAGAGCTGATGCCCCGCAAGGGTCCGGCCCCGAAGCGGCCGCTCATCGTCGACCCGGTCTACGGGTCCCCGGTTGTCACGCAGCTGATCAACAAGGTCCTGCTCGACGGCAAGAAGTCGACCGCCGAGGCGATCGTCTACGGCGCCCTCGAGGGCGTCCGTGCCAAGACCGACGGCGACCCTGTCGTGGTGCTCAAGCGCGCGCTCGACAACGTCCGTCCGGCTCTCGAGGTGCGCTCCCGCCGCGTCGGTGGCGCCACCTACCAGGTGCCGGTCGACGTGCGCCCGACGCGTGCCACCACGCTCGCGCTGCGCTGGCTCACCGACTTCTCCCGCGCTCGTCGCGAGAAGACGATGACGGAGCGCCTCATGAACGAGATCCTCGACGCGTCGAACGGTCTCGGTGCCGCGGTCAAGCGCCGCGAGGACATGCACAAGATGGCCGACTCCAACAAGGCCTTCGCGCACTACCGCTGGTAGTAGCTTCCGAGCGGCCCCGGTGACCCCGGGGCCGTCGGTGGACGCATAACCGCCGGCCCCCAGCCCACCTTCAGACCAAGGGGTAAGACACCGTGGCACTCGACGTGCTGACCGACCTGAACAAGGTCCGCAACATCGGCATCATGGCCCACATCGATGCCGGAAAGACCACGACGACCGAGCGCATCCTGTTCTACACGGGTGTGAACTACAAGATCGGTGAGACGCACGACGGTGCGTCGACGATGGACTGGATGGAGCAGGAGCAGGAGCGCGGCATCACGATCACGTCCGCCGCGACGACCTGCTACTGGAAGAACAACCAGATCAACATCATCGACACGCCGGGCCACGTCGACTTCACGGTCGAGGTGGAGCGTTCGCTCCGCGTGCTCGACGGCGCGGTTGCCGTGTTCGACGGCAAGGAGGGTGTCGAGCCCCAGTCCGAGACGGTCTGGCGCCAGGCGGACAAGTACGACGTCCCGCGCATCTGCTTCGTCAACAAGATGGACAAGCTCGGTGCCGACTTCTACTTCACCGTCGACACGATCATCAACCGCCTCAAGGCGAAGCCGCTCGTCATCCAGCTCCCGATCGGTGCTGAGAACGACTTCGAGGGCGTCGTCGACCTCATCGAGATGAAGGCGCTCACGTGGCGCGGCGACACCAAGATGGGCGAGGAGTACGAGGTCGAGGACATCCCGGCCGACATGGTCGAGAAGGCTGAGCAGTACCGCGCTCAGCTCATCGAGGCCGTCGCCGAGGCCGACGACGAGCTGCTCGAGAAGTTCCTGGGTGGCGAAGAGCTCACGATCCCCGAGATCAAGAGCGGTATCCGCAAGCTCGTCATCACCTCCGCGGCCTTCCCGGTCCTGTGCGGCTCGGCGTTCAAGAACAAGGGCGTCCAGCCCATGCTCGACGCCGTCATCGACTACCTCCCGTCGCCGCTCGACGTGCCGGCCGTCCAGGGCCACGACGTCAAGGACGCCGAGAAGATCATCGAGCGTCGTCCGGACGAGACGGAGCCGTTCTCGGCCCTCGCGTTCAAGGTCGCCACGCACCCGTTCTTCGGCAAGCTGACCTACGTCCGCGTCTACTCGGGCAAGGTCGCGCAGGGCGCCGCTGTGCAGAACTCGACCAAGGGCAAGAAGGAGCGCATCGGGAAGCTCTTCCAGATGCACTCCAACAAGGAGAACCCGGTCGAGGAAGCTCACGCGGGCCACATCTACGCGTTCATCGGGCTCAAGGACGTCACCACCGGTGACACCCTGTGCGACCCGGCGAACCAGGTCATCCTCGAGTCGATGAGCTTCCCGGAGCCGGTCATCGACGTGGCCATCGAGCCGAAGACGAAGGCCGACCAGGAGAAGCTGTCGACCGCCATCCAGAAGCTCGCGCAGGAGGACCCGACCTTCCGCGTGCGGCTGGACGACGAGACCGGCCAGACCGTCATCGGCGGTATGGGCGAGCTCCACCTCGACATCCTCGTCGACCGCATGCGTCGCGAGTTCAAGGTCGAGGCGAACGTCGGCAAGCCGCAGGTCGCGTACCGCGAGACCATTCGCCGCGTCGCGGAGAAGGTCGACTACACGCACAAGAAGCAGACCGGTGGTTCCGGCCAGTTCGCCAAGGTCCAGGTGACCTTCGCACCGCTGGAGACGACGGAGGGCGAGCTCTACGAGTTCGAGAACGCCGTCACCGGTGGCCGCATCCCGCGCGAGTACATCCCGTCGGTGGACGCTGGTATCCAGTCGGCCATGCAGCAGGGTGTGCTGGCAGGCTTCCCGGTCGTCGGCGTCAAGGCGTCGCTGATCGATGGTGCGTACCACGACGTCGACTCCTCGGAGATGGCGTTCAAGATTGCCGGTTCGATGGTCTTCAAGGAAGGCGTCAAGCGCGCCGACCCTGTCCTGCTCGAGCCGGTCATGGCCGTCGAGGTGCGTACGCCCGAGGAGTACATGGGCGACGTGATCGGCGACATCAACTCTCGACGTGGCATGATCCAGTCCATGGAGGACGCGACCGGCGTCAAGGTCGTTCGCGCCCAGGTGCCGCTCAGCGAGATGTTCGGCTACATCGGTGACCTTCGGTCGAAGACCCAGGGTCGCGCGGTGTACTCGATGCAGTTCGACAGCTACGCCGAGGTTCCCAAGGCGGTTGCCGAAGAGATCATCAAGAAGACCCGGGGCGAGTGAGTCCCCACAGGTCGACCCGCACAACCAACCTGTAGGAAAAACCGCACGCCCCGCAGTTGTAGGCTTCTTGGCCGAGCATCTGCAACGTTCGGAACATCTACCCAAGTCCCAGGAGGACCCCAGTGGCTAAGGCCAAGTTCGAGCGGACCAAGCCGCACGTCAACATCGGCACGATCGGTCACGTCGACCACGGTAAGACGACGCTGACCGCGGCGATCTCGAAGACGCTTGCGGACAAGTACCCGGAGCTCCCGGCAAACACGGTGCGCAAGTTCGACGAGATCGACGCCGCGCCGGAGGAGAAGCAGCGCGGTATCACGATCAACATCGCGCACATCGAGTACGAGACGCCGAAGCGCCACTACGCGCACGTTGACGCCCCGGGTCACGCCGACTACATCAAGAACATGATCACCGGTGCCGCCCAGATGGACGGCGCGATCCTGGTGGTTGCCGCCACCGACGGCCCGATGGCCCAGACGCGTGAGCACGTGCTGCTCGCCCGTCAGGTCGGCGTGCCGTACCTGATGGTGGCGCTCAACAAGTCCGACATGGTCGACGACGAGGAGATCCTCGAGCTCGTCGAGATGGAGGTCCGTGAGCTGCTGTCGTCGCAGGAGTTCGACGGCGACAACGCCCCGGTCATCCGCGTCTCGGGCCTCAAGGCTCTCGAGGGCGACCCGGAGTGGGTCGAGAAGATCGTCGAGCTGATGGACGCCGTCGACGAGAACATCCCGGAGCCGGTGCGGGACCTCGACAAGCCCTTCCTCATGCCGATCGAGGACGTCTTCACGATCACCGGTCGTGGCACCGTCGTCACCGGTAAGGTCGAGCGTGGCACCCTGGACATCAACTCCGATGTCGAGATCGTGGGTATCCGCGTCCCGCAGAAGACCACCGTCACGGGCATCGAGACGTTCCACAAGCAGATGGACCAGGCGCAGGCCGGCGACAACACCGGTCTGCTCCTGCGTGGCATCAAGCGCGAGGACGTCGAGCGCGGCCAGGTCGTCGTGAAGCCGGGTTCCATCACCCCGCACACGAACTTCGAGGCTCAGGTCTACATCCTGGGCAAGGACGAGGGTGGCCGTCACAACCCGTTCTACTCGAACTACCGTCCGCAGTTCTACTTCCGCACCACGGACGTCACCGGCGTCATCACGCTGCCCGAGGGCACCGAGATGGTCATGCCCGGCGACAACACCGAGATGACGGTCGAGCTCATCCAGCCGATCGCCATGGAGGAGGGTCTGGGCTTCGCCATCCGCGAGGGTGGCCGCACGGTCGGTTCAGGCCGTGTCACCAAGATCCTCAAGTGATCCTGGAGCACAGACTCGTCTGACGGAAGTCAGCTGAACGATGGGGCCCGGGTGCTTCGGCATCCGGGCCTCATCGCGTAGTAGTGGGCATCACACCATCCTCCGTTTGGTACATGCCCAGTCGTATGGCAAGATTGCATAGTTGCCTGTCACAGGCGTGCTCTTTCAAGTGTCGAACAGTGTGCAGAACCGCAGTCCTTGGTCCCGGCTCGCTCGGGATCAGCAGAGGCTGGAGCGGTCACCCTCCCGGGGAGAAACCGGGTGAGGGGTCGCGGGGTTTATCGCCTGCTGTTCGATGTGTACAGGGCGCCCCGCGGAGCACACATCCTTCGGATTTCCGGAGGCACTGTTCCGAGCAGGCTCGGCAAACGTCGTGGTCGGTCCCGGCTGTACAGCCAGGACAAGATCACTTCCCAACGGCCCCGGCACCAGCAATGGTGTTCTGCGCCCGGCTGTGCCGCTTTAAGCGACACGCCCGAGTGCGTGGGTCGGACAGTAGCGGTTCGAGAGAGAGAGTCAGACGACGCCATGGCGGGACAGAAGATCCGCATCCGGCTCAAGTCCTACGACCACGAGGTGATCGACAGTTCGGCGCGCAAGATCGTCGACACGGTCACTCGCGCTGGTGCGACGGTCGTGGGTCCGGTGCCGCTGCCGACGGAGAAGAACGTCTTCGTTGTGATCCGGTCGCCTCACAAGTACAAGGACAGCCGCGAGCACTTCGAGATGCGTACGCACAAGCGGCTCATTGACATCATCGATCCCACGCCCAAGGCCGTCGACTCGCTCATGCGACTCGACCTGCCGGCGGACGTGAACATCGAGATCAAGCTCTGAGGCTGGAGGACATCATGACCAACCAGCAGAAGAACGTGACCGCGTTGCTCGGGACCAAGCTCGGTATGACCCAGCTCTGGGACGAGGCAGGCCGCCTCGTGCCGGTGACCGTGGTCTCCGTGGGCACCAACGTGGTGACCCAGATCCGCACGGTGGACGCCGACGGTTACGCAGCTGTTCAGCTCGCAACCGGCCAGGTCGACCCCCGCAAGGTCACCAAGCCCCTCAAGGGCCACTTCGAGAAGGCCGGCGTCACGCCGCGTCGTCACGTGGCCGAGATCCGCACCGAGAACGCTGACGAGTTCACGCTCGGCCAGGAGATCACTGCCGACGCCTTCGAGGCCGGCGCTCTGGTCGACGTGGTCGGTACCACCAAGGGCAAGGGCACCGCCGGCGTCATGAAGCGTCATGGCTTCCACGGTGTTGGCGCCTCGCACGGTGCGCACCGCAACCACCGCAAGCCCGGCTCGATCGGTGGCGCTTCGACGCCGTCGCGAGTCTTCAAGGGCATGAAGATGGCCGGTCGGATGGGTAACGCCCGTCAGACCACCCAGAACCTGACCGTTCACGCGGTCGACGTCGAGAAGGGTCTGCTGCTCGTCAAGGGCGCGGTTCCCGGCCCCAAGGGTGGCGTCGTCCTCGTGCGTAACGCCGCGAAGGGAGCGTGAACCCGATGACCGCTCTGACTGTCGACGTCCTGGACGCCAAGGGCAAGAAGTCCGGCACCGCCGAGCTTCCCTCTGAGGTGTTCGACGTCGCCGTGAACATCCCGCTGATCCACCAGGTCGTCGTTGCGCAGCGCGCCGCGGCGCGCCAGGGTACGGCCTCCACCAAGACCCGCGGTGAAGTCCGCGGTGGTGGGCGCAAGCCGTACAAGCAGAAGGGCACCGGCCGCGCCCGCCAGGGTTCGACGCGCGCCCCGCAGTTCGCCGGTGGTGGCGTTGTCCACGGCCCGCAGCCGCGCTCGTACGACCAGCGCACCCCGAAGAAGATGAAGGCCGCCGCGCTGCGCGGTGCGCTCTCGGACCGCGCTCGTAACGGTCGCGTGCACGTCGTTGCCGGCTTCGGCATCGAGGGTGTCCCGTCGACCAAGACGGCGCTCGCCACGATCAAGACGCTGACGGCGCGCGCGCACGTGCTCGTCGTGACCCTGCGCGACGACGAGGCCACGGTCAAGTCCCTTCGCAACGTGCCCGAGGTGCACCTCCTGGTCGCTGACCAGCTGAACACCTACGACGTGCTCGTCTCCGACGACGTCATCTTCACCGAGGGTGCGCTTGCCGCGTTCCTCGAGGGCCCGACCAAGGGTGCGAAGGCTGTCGCCACGGAGTCCGAGGCCGAGACCGCTGAGGAGACCGCCAAGTGAGCGTCACCGTGAAGGACCCGCGCGACATCCTGCTCGCGCCGGTCGTCTCCGAGAAGAGCTACAACCTTCTCGACGAGGGCAAGTACACCTTCATCGTGGACCCGAGCGCCAACAAGACCGAGATCAAGATCGCCATCGAGAAGGTCTTCAGCGTCAAGGTCGCGTCGGTGAACACGATTAACCGCAAGGGCAAGACGCGTCGCACGCGTTTTGGCCTCGGCAAGCGCAAGGACACGAAGCGTGCGATCGTCACCCTCCGCGAGGGCACGATCGACATCTTCGGCGGTCCGGTCGGCTGAGCTGACGAGAGACGATTGAGGACAGGTTTCCATGGGAATCCGTAAGTACAAGCCGACGACGCCCGGCCGCCGCGGCTCCAGCGTCGCCGACTTCGTCGAGGTCACGCGCTCGCAGCCGGAGAAGTCGCTGATCCGCCCGCTGAGCAAGACTGGTGGCCGTAACAACACTGGTCGTATCACGACGCGTCACAAGGGCGGCGGCCACAAGCGCGCCTACCGCGTCATCGACTTCCGTCGTCACGACAAGGACGGCGTGCCTGCGAAGGTCGCTCACATCGAGTACGACCCCAACCGCACGGCGCGCATCGCGCTCCTGCACTACGCCGACGGCGAGAAGCGCTACATCATCGCGCCGAACAAGCTGTCGCAGGGCGACCGCATCGAGGCCGGTGCAGGCGCCGACATCAAGCCCGGCAACAACCTGCCGCTGCGCAACATCCCGACCGGTACGGTCATCCACGCCATCGAGCTCCGGCCCGGCGGCGGTGCGAAGATCGCCCGTTCGGCTGGTGCGTCCGTGCAGCTCGTTGCCAAGGACGGCCCGTACGCGCAGCTGCGCATGCCGTCCGGCGAGATCCGGAACGTCGATCTGCGCTGCCGCGCGACGATCGGCGAGGTCGGCAACGCCGAGCAGTCGAACATCAACTGGGGCAAGGCCGGCCGCATGCGCTGGAAGGGCAAGCGCCCGACCGTGCGTGGCGTCGCCATGAACCCGGTGGACCACCCCCACGGTGGTGGTGAAGGCAAGACGTCCGGTGGACGCCACCCGGTCAGCCCCTGGGGCCAGGCCGAGGGTCGTACCCGCCGTCCGAACAAGTCGAGCGACCGGATGATCGTCCGTCGCCGTCGTACCGGCAAGAAGCGCTGATAGGAGCCTGAAACATGCCTCGTAGCCTGAAGAAGGGCCCCTTCGTAGACGACCACCTGCAGAAGAAGGTGGACGTCCAGAACGAGAAGGGGACCAAGACAGTTATCAAGACCTGGTCCCGTCGGTCGGTAGTCACGCCCGACTTTCTCGGTCACACCTTTGCCGTGCACGACGGTCGCAAGCACGTCCCGGTCTTCGTGACCGAGGCGATGGTCGGCCACAAGCTCGGCGAGTTCGCTCCCACGCGGACCTTCCGCGGCCACGTGAAGGACGACAGGAAGGGTCGTCGCCGCTGAGGCGTGGGGTTCTCCTCACCACAGCAGTGATGACCTGGACTGTCTGAGAAAAGGAAGCAGGACAGCAATGGAAGCCAAGGCGCAGGCGCGGTTCGTCCGTGTCACGCCCCAGAAGGCCCGGCGCGTCGTGGACCTCATCCGTGGCAAGCAGGCCTCTGAGGCCGTCGCGGTGCTGAAGTTCGCACCGCAGGCCGCCAGTGAGCCGATCCGCAAGGTCGTGGAGAGCGCGATCGCCAACGCTCGGGTGAAGGCCGACCGCGCGAGCGAGCGCTTCGACGAGGGCGACCTGTTCGTCTCCGTCGCGCTCGTGGACGAGGGGCCGACGCTCAAGCGTTTCCGCCCCCGGGCTCAGGGACGTGCAACGCGCATTCTCAAGCGCACCAGCCACATCACCGTGGTGCTCGCCGACAAGGAAGGGGCCCGATAGTGGGACAGAAGGTTCACCCGCACGGGTACCGCCTCGGCATCACCACCGACCACCGGTCGCGTTGGTTCGCCGACAGCACCAAGCCCGGTCAGCGGTACCGCGACTACGTCCGTGAGGACGTGCAGATCCGCAAGCTCATGGGCACTGGCCTCGAGCGTGCCGGCATCTCCAAGGTCGAGATCGAGCGCACCCGCGACCGCGTCCGCGTGGACATCCACACGGCGCGTCCGGGCATCGTGATCGGCCGTCGAGGTGCTGAGGCCGACCGCATCCGCGGTGAGCTCGAGAAGCTCACGGGCAAGCAGGTTCAGCTCAACATCCTCGAGGTCAAAAACGCGGAGATCGACGCGCAGCTCGTTGCTCAGGGCATTGCCGAGCAGCTGGCCAGCCGTGTCTCGTTCCGTCGTGCGATGCGCAAGGGCATGCAGTCCGCCCAGCGTGCCGGCGCGAAGGGCATCCGCGTGCAGGTCTCCGGCCGCCTCGGCGGCGCCGAGATGAGCCGTTCGGAGTTCTACCGCGAGGGCCGCGTGCCCCTGCACACGCTCCGGGCGTACATCGACTACGGCTTCTACGAGGCCCGCACCACCTTCGGCCGCATCGGCGTGAAGGTGTGGATCTACAAGGGCGAGACCACCGAGAAGGAGTTCGCCGCTCAGCAGGCTGCAGCCGCGCCCCGTCAGGGCCGTGGCCGTGGCGAGCGTCCTGAGCGTGGCGAGCGCGGCGGCGAGCGTCGCGGCGGTCGTCGCAACGAGCGTCCGGCCGAGCGCAGCGCCGAGTCCGCCCCCGCGGCGGAGGCAGCTGCTGCTCCGGCCGCAGAGACCGGAACGGAGGCCTGACCATGCTGATCCCGCGCAGGGTCAAGCACCGCAAGCAGCACCACCCGTCGCGCTCCGGTGCGGCCAAGGGTGGTACCCAGATCGCGTTCGGCGACTTCGGCATCCAGGCTCTGGAGCCGGCGTACGTCACCAACCGCCAGATCGAGGCGGCGCGTATCGCAATGACTCGCCACATCAAGCGTGGCGGCAAGGTGTGGATCAACATCTACCCGGACCGTCCGCTGACGAAGAAGCCTGCCGAGACCCGCATGGGTTCCGGTAAGGGTTCGCCGGAGTGGTGGGTCGCCAACGTCAAGCCGGGCCGGATCCTTTTCGAGCTGGCCGGTGTCGACGAGTCCCTTGCACGTGAGGCCATGCGCCGCGCGATGCACAAGCTCCCGATGAAGTGCCGTTTCGTGGTGCGCGAGGGTGGTGTCTGATGGCTATCGGTACGCAGGGGCTTGCCCCCATCGACCTGGATGGCATGGACGACGAGGCTCTCGTCGCCAAGCTGAAGGAAGCCAAGGAGGAGCTGTTCAACCTCCGCTTCCAGTCGGCGACCGGCCAGCTCGAGAGCCACGGTCGTCTCAAGGCCGTGCGTCGTGACATCGCCCGGATCTACACGATCCTGCGTGAGCGCGAGCTCGGCATCCGTACGGCTCCGAGCGTGAGTGAGTGAGGCAATGAGCGACAACACGACTGCCGCTGCGGCCCCCGAGGCCCAGCGCGCGACGCGTAAGGTGCGCCGTGGCTACGTGGTGAGCGACAAGATGGACAAGACCATCGTGATCGAGGTCGAGGACCGGGTTAAGCACCCGCTCTACGCCAAGGTCATCCGTCGCACCACGAAGGTCAAGGCACACGACGAGCAGAACAGCGCCGGCATCGGCGACCTGGTCGTCATCATGGAGACCCGCCCGCTGTCCGCTACCAAGCGGTTCCGGCTCGTGGAGATCCTCGAGAAGGCCAAGTAAGGACTTCTATCCCGGCTGGGACGGTGCGTGACACACGTACGCGTGCCGTCCCGGCCAGCACAGCAACTATCCGTTCGGCCAGGCTCGCCGGAAACAGTCCGCGCGAGAACCAGTTCGACGACAGGAGTTCACTCAAATGATCCAGCAGGAGTCGCGACTTCGGGTCGCCGACAACACGGGTGCCAAGGAGATTCTCTGCATCCGCGTTCTCGGTGGCTCCGGCCGTCGCTACGCCGGAATCGGCGACACCATTGTCGCCACCGTCAAGGACGCAATCCCGGGCGGCAACGTGAAGAAGGGCGACGTCATCAAGGCCGTCGTCGTCCGGACCGCCAAGGAGCGCCGCCGTCCCGACGGTTCCTACATCAAGTTCGACGAGAACGCCGCCGTCATCCTGAAGGCCGACGGCGAGCCGCGCGGCACCCGCATCTTCGGCCCGGTGGGTCGCGAGCTGCGTGACAAGCGGTTCATGAAGATCATCTCGCTGGCTCCGGAGGTGCTCTGACCATGGCGAAGATCAAGAAGGGCGACCAGGTCATCGTGATCTCGGGTCGCGACAAGGGCAAGACCGGCCGCGTGCTCGAGGTCCTCAAGGACTCCGACCGCCTCGTGGTCGAGGGTGTTCAGCGAGTCACGAAGCACACCAAGGTGGGTCAGTCGCAGCGCGGCACCCGCACCGGTGGCATCGAGACGGTCGAGGCGCCGATCCACGTGAGCAACGTGATGATCGTCGACCCGGAGACCAAGAAGGGCACCCGCGTCGGGTACCGAGTCGAGCAGGTGGAGCGCGACGGTCGTACCAAGACCGTCCGGATCCGCGTTGCGAAGCGCTCCGGGAAGGACATCTGATGACCGAGACGACCATCGAGGCCCCGGCCCAGCCGCGCCTCAAGCAGAAGTACCGCGAGGAGATCCTCTCGGCGCTGATCGAGGAGTTCGGCCACAAGAACCTGCACCAGGCCGGCGGTCTCACGAAGATCGTCGTGAACATGGGTGTCGGCGACGCGGCCAAGGACTCGAAGCTCATCGAGGGCGCGATCCGCGACCTCTCGGCGATCACCGGTCAGAAGCCGCAGGTCACCAAGGCTCGTAAGTCCATCGCGCAGTTCAAGCTGCGCGAGGGCATGCCGATCGGTGCGCACGTCACGCTCCGCGGCGACCGCATGTGGGAGTTCCTCGACCGCCTGCTGTCCACCGCTCTGCCGCGTATCCGCGACTTCCGCGGCCTGTCGCCCAAGCAGTTCGACGGCCACGGCAACTACACCTTCGGTCTCACGGAGCAGTCGATGTTCCACGAGATCGACCAGGACAAGATCGACCGGGTCCGCGGTATGGACATCACGGTCGTGACGACGGCGACGACCGACGACGAGGGCCGCTCTCTGCTGCGCCGTCTCGGCTTCCCCTTCAAGGAGAACTGACATGGCGAAGAAGGCCCTGATCAACAAGGCGGCCGCCAAGCCGAAGTTCGCGGTCCGCGCCTACACCCGGTGCCAGAAGTGCGGTCGCCCGCACTCCGTCTACCGCAAGTTCGGCCTGTGCCGCATCTGCGTGCGGGAGATGGCCCACCGCGGCGAGCTTCCCGGCGTCACCAAGAGCAGCTGGTAACACAACTACGCCGTAGGTCCGTCCAGCCACACGAGGCAGTTCGGATACCCCGGCGAGGAAGGGCAAGAGCCCGATGACTATGACCGACCCGATCGCAGACATGCTGACCCGTCTGCGTAACGCGAACTCGGCGCACCACGACACGGTCACCATGCCGTCGTCGAAGCTGAAGACGCACATCGCTGAGATCCTGCAGGCCGAGGGCTACATCGCCGGCTGGTCCGTGGAGGACGCCCAGGTGGGCAAGTCCCTCACGCTCGAGCTGAAGTACGGCCAGAACCGGGAGCGCGCCCTTGCCGGCGTGCGCCGGATCTCGAAGCCCGGCCTGCGCGTCTACCGCAAGTCCACCGAACTGCCCAAGGTCCTCGGCGGCCTGGGCGTGGCGATCCTGTCCACGTCCTCCGGCCTGCTGACCGACCGTCAGGCACAGGCCAAGGGCGTCGGCGGCGAAGTCCTCGCCTACGTCTGGTAATCCGGAAAGGAGAAAACGCCAATGTCTCGAATCGGCAAGCTTCCCGTTCCGGTCCCAGCCGGCGTGGACATCACTGTCAGCGGCGCGCTCGTGACCGTGAAGGGCCCCAAGGGTTCTCTCGAGCACAACGTGCCCGCACCCATCAATGTCGCCCAGGAGGACGCCCAGCTCGTGGTGTCCCGTCCGGACGACGAGCGGAACTCCCGTGCGCTGCACGGCCTCACCCGCACGCTGATCGCCAACATGATCACGGGCGTGACCGAGGGCTACGAGAAGAAGCTCGAGATCGTCGGTACTGGTTACCGCGTCGTGGCGAAGGGTTCGAGCCTCGAGTTCGCGCTCGGTTTCAGCCACCCCGTTGTCATCGAGCCCCCCGCTGGTGTCACGTTCGCTGTCGAGAGCCCCACCAAGTTCTCGGTCTCGGGCATCGACAAGCAGCAGGTCGGCGAGGTCGCAGCGAACATTCGCAAGATCCGCAAGCCCGAGCCCTACAAGGGCAAGGGCGTGCGCTACGCCGGCGAGAACGTCCGCCGCAAGGTCGGAAAGGCTGGTAAGTGACGATGGCTATCAAGATCCTGGGCAAGGGCAAGTCCGTCGCTCGCCAGCGCCGTCACCTGCGCCTGCGCAAGAAGATCACCGGCACCGCCGTTCGTCCGCGTCTGGTCGTCACCCGTTCCTCGCGCCACATGGTGGCGCAGGTCGTGGACGACAGCGTGGGCAAGACCGTCGCCTCGGCGTCGACCCTCGAGGCCGACCTGCGTGCGTTCGACGGCGACAAGACGGCCAAGGCCCGCAAGGTCGGCGAGCTCGTCGCCGAGCGTGCCAAGGCTGTCGGCGTCGACACCGTCGTGTTCGACCGCGGCGGCAACAAGTACCACGGTCGCGTCGCTGCTGTGGCTGACGGCGCCCGCGAGGGCGGTCTGGCCCTGTGATGACCAACGCACGGAAGAAGAGGACTCTCTGATGGCTGCAGGGCAGCGCAGCGGCGCCCCCCAGGGTGCCGCCACCGAGAACAAGGACCGTAACGACGGCCGCCGTGGTGGCGGACGTCGCGACGACCGTCGTGGAGGGCGCGAGGAGAAGAGCGCCTTCGTCGAGAAGGTCGTCTCCATCAACCGCGTCGCCAAGGTCGTCAAGGGCGGCCGTCGCTTCAGCTTCACCGCGCTCGTCGTGGTGGGCGACGGTGACGGCACCGTCGGTGTCGGCTACGGCAAGGCCAAGGAAGTGCCCGCGGCGATCGCCAAGGGTGTCGAGGAGGCGAAGAAGAGCTTCTTCCGCGTTCCTCGCATCCAGGGCACCATCCCGCACCCCATCCAGGGTGAGGCCGCTGCCGGCGTCGTGTTCCTGCGTCCGGCTTCGCCGGGTACCGGTGTTATCGCCGGTGGTCCGGTGCGCGCCGTGCTGGAGTGCGCCGGCATCCACGACGTGCTGAGCAAGTCGCTCGGTTCGTCGAACGCGATCAACATCGTGCACGCCACGGTCGCGGCCCTGCAGGGCCTCGAGGAGCCGGCTGCTGTTGCCGCTCGTCGTGGGCTCCCGCTCGAGGACGTGGCCCCGGCCGCGCTGCTCCGCGCGCAGGCCGCCGGTCGTGCCGAGTCGACTGCAAAGGCGGGTGCGTGATGGCTCGACTCAAGGTGACTCAGACCAAGTCCGCCATCGGCGGCAAGCAGAACCAGCGTGACACGCTGCGAACCCTCGGCCTCAAGCGGATCGGCGACACCGCCGTGAAGGAGGACCGTGCGGAGATTCGTGGCATGGTCAAGACGGTGGCGCACCTCGTCGCCGTCGAGGAGGTCGAGTGATCATGGCGGACAACAAGCCGCTGAAGATGCACCACCTCCGTCCGGCCCCCGGCGCCAAGACCGCGAAGACCCGTGTGGGTCGCGGTGAGGGCTCGAAGGGTAAGACGGCAGGTCGTGGTACCAAGGGTACGAAGTCTCGTTACCAGGTGCCCGCAGGCTTCGAGGGTGGGCAGGTGCCTCTGCACATGCGCCTCCCGAAGCTGCGTGGGTTCAAGAACCCGTTCCGCGTCGAGTTCCAGGTCGTGAACCTGGACAAGCTTTCCGCGCTGTTCCCCGAGGGTGGCTCCGTCACCGTCGAGGACCTCGTCGCGAAGGGTGCGGTCCGCAAGGGCCAGCCCGTGAAGGTGCTCGGCAACGGCGAGATCACCGTCAAGCTCGAGATCGCGGTCGACCGCGTCTCGACGTCCGCCAAGGAGAAGATCCTGGCGGCCGGCGGTACGGTCTCGGAGGCCTGAGACAGCTGGCAGGGCCGGCGGCGCGTGATGCGCGGCCGGCCCTGTGTGCTCTCTTGAGTATTCCCGGAGCGAAACGTGGTCCACCGGACCCCGTGAGCAACGTAGAATCCGACACGGTCTGGCCGCACCGTTGTGGTCTGGCCCACGTTCGACACACCTCGCCGGCGTCCTGCCGACGACACGAGATCCCGCAACGGCGGGCCAGGAGGATAGGGTGCTCAGCGCTTTCGGCCGGGCTTTCCGGACGCCAGACCTGCGGCGCAAGCTGCTGTTCACGATCGCGATCATGGCGATCTTCCGGCTCGGGTCGTTCATCCCGACTCCCGGTGTGGACTATCAGAACGTGCAGCAATGTATCGGTGAGCAGGGAGAGAACACTCTGCTCGGCCTGATCAACGTCTTCAGCGGCGGCGCACTGCTGCAGCTGTCGATCTTCGCCCTCGGGATCATGCCGTACATCACGGCGAGTATCATCGTGCAGCTGCTTCGCGTGGTCATCCCTCGCTTCGAGGCCCTGCACAAGGAGGGTCAGTCGGGCCAGACCAAGCTGACCCAGTACACGCGCTACCTGACGATCGCCCTCGCGATCCTGCAGTCCACCACTGTCATCACGACGGCGCGCCAGGGCCTGCTCTTCCAGGGCTGCACCGTGGCGACCGAGGTGATCGCGGACGACACCATCCTGACCTCGATCTTCATGGTCATCACCATGACCGCCGGCACCGGCCTCGTCATGTGGCTCGGCGAGCTGATCACCGAGCGCGGCGTCGGCAACGGCATGTCGCTCCTGATCTTCACGTCGATCGCCGCGAGCTTCCCGACGTCGCTGTGGTCGATCGCCGGTGGCGCCAACGGCGTCGTGAACTTCACCATCATGATCCTGGTCATCATCCTGGTGATCGGCCTCGTGGTGTTCGTCGAGCAGTCGCAGCGCCGCATCCCGGTGCAGTACGCGAAGCGCATGGTCGGCCGCCGCATGTACGGCGGCACCAGCACGTACATCCCGATCAAGATCAACATGTCCGGCGTGATCCCCGTGATCTTCGCGGCGTCGATCCTCGCCATCCCGGGCCTGCTCGCGCAGTTCGGCGACCAGACGTCCGAGTGGGTCATCTGGATCTCCAACAACCTGGTCCAGCAGTCGTCGCCGCTGTACATCGCGGTGTACACGCTGATGATCATCTTCTTCTGCTTCTTCTACACCTCGATCACGTTCAACCCGGACGAGGTCGCGGACAACATGAAGAAGTACGGCGGCTTCATCCCCGGCATCCGTGCCGGCCGCCCCACGGCGGAGTACCTCGACTTCGTGATCACCCGGATCACCTCCGCCGGTTCCCTGTACCTCGCGCTGATCGCGCTGATCCCGACGCTGGTGCTCGTCTTCCTGGGCGTCAGCACCAACCTGCCCTTCGGCGGTAGCTCGATCCTCATCGTGGTCGGCGTCGGGCTGGAGACGGTCAAGCAGATCGACTCCCAGCTGCAGCAGCGCCACTACGAAGGATTCCTCCGTTGAGCCAGACTCCCAACACCACCTCTCGCCGCGAGCTGCACGCTCGTCCGGACCAGGAGGGCCAGGTCACGCGCCTGGTCATCATGGGTCCGCAGGGTGCGGGAAAGGGCACGCAGGCAGCCCGCCTCGCTGAGGTCTTCGGGATCGTCCCGATCTCGACGGGCGACATCTTCCGCACGAACATCGCGGGGGAGACCGAGCTGGGCAAGCTTGCGCAGGAGTACACGAACAAGGGTGACCTGGTCCCGGACGAGGTCACCAACGACATGGTCCGCGACCGCCTCGCGGAGCCCGACGTCAAGCAGGGCTTCATCCTCGACGGGTACCCGCGCAACGCCGCCCAGGTGGCGGAGCTCGACGGGATCCTCGCCGGCCTCGGCTGGGAGCTGGACGGCGTCATCGAGCTGACGGCGGACCGCGCCGAGCTCCTGAGCCGCATCGCGAAGCGCGCCGAGGTAGAGGGACGGGACGACGACACCGAGGAAGCCATCACCCGGCGCCTCGACATCTACGCGGAGCAGACGGCCCCGCTGACCGCGGCCTACGGGGAGCGCAACCTGCTGGTGCAGGTCGACGGGCTCGGCGAGATCGCCGAGGTCACCGACCGCATCGTGGCTTCGCTCGCGACCCAGCTGGGCTGACTCTTGGTCTTCGGCCGGGAGCGGATCGAGTACAAGACGCCGGACCAGGTGCGCCACATGCGGCGCGCCGGTCTGGTGGTCGCAGACACCCTCGCCGCGGTCCGTGCGGCCGCCCGGCCCGGCCTGACCACCGCCGACCTGGACGCGATCGCCGCGAGGACCATCGACGCCGCCGGCGCGACGCCGTCGTTCCTGGGCTACCAGGGCTTCCCGGCGGTCATCTGCACATCGGTCAACGACGAGGTCATCCACGGCATCCCGGGCAGCCGGGTGCTCGCCGCGGGTGACCTCGTCTCGATCGACTGCGGCGCGATCATCGAGGGCTGGCACGGCGACTCGGCCATCTCGTTCGTCCTGGGCGCCGAGGGCGCCCTGGACCACACCCTGCCCGACGGCGACCTGGTCGCCGCGGGCGCGGACCTCGCCGACGTCGCGCTCGTCCGGGCGACGGAGGCCGCCATGTGGGCGGGTATCGCGACCCTGGCGTCCGCCAAGCGGCTGAACGCCGTTGGTGAGGCCGTGGAGGCCGCCGTCGAGCTGGCGGGCGAGTTCCAGGGCGTCGAGTACGGCATCGTCGAGGAGTACGTCGGGCACGGCATCGGCAGCGCCATGCACCAGCCGCCCGACGTGCACAACTACCGGACATCGGGATCAGGCCCGCGGCTGCGGTCCGGGATGTGCCTCGCCATCGAGCCGATGATCACGCGCGGCGGGTCCGACACCAGCGTCCTGGAGGACGACTGGACGGTGGTCACCGTCGACGGGTCCCGTGCGGCGCACTGGGAGCACTCGACGGCGGTCATGGAGGACGGCATAGTCGTGCTGACGGCGGTCGACGGGGGAGCGGAGCGCCTCGGTGTCCTCGGCGTGAAGCCGGTAGCGCTCGACTGAGAAACTTCACCCGGGGGCTATTTAACTGCGAGTCAGTTGGCTACGATCGGCCCCGTGACCGATGAAGCCCACACCCTGCCCGCAGCCTCCGGTTCTCCGGTGTCCGGCGAGGACACCAAGCTCCGCGGAGACACCACCTACGCGGCCCCGGCGCACGCGGGGCCGGGGCGGGCGCATGGGCCCTGGTACACGCGGATCCTCCCGGCCGTGGGCCGGGGCTTCAAACGGTTCGGGCGCTGGCTCGCCGTATGGAGCCGTCGCCTCGCGCCCAGTCCGTTCCTCTGGGTCGGCATCGTGCTCGGGTTCGGCACCTCGCTCCTGCTGTGGGAGTCGGTCCTGCTGCTCGGCGTCGTGGTCTGGCTGCTCGGCGTGTGGCTCTGGATCGCGCGCGGGCGCACGGTGCTCGTCGCGCTCGGCCTGGGCATCGTGCTGGGCTGGCTGCCGATGCTGTTCTTCTTCGTCAACAGCCTGCCGCACACGATGGTGGGCCTCCCCGGGGTCGAGTACGACCTCTGAGCGGTCCTCCGTGGCGAGGCTCACGGCTCGCGCGGCCGCCGTCGTCGTCCTTGCGCTTTGAATGCTTTCCGAACTGACGTAAGATAGATCGCTGGGTGTAGTCCGCTCAACGCCGCCAGTTCTTCAAAGGGTGCCATTGGCGCCTGCCGGTCCCCGCGCATGCGGGGCGCAGGCCGAGGCACACGAGGTAGGCGGCACACGGACACACACGACATCCACACCCGACTGTCGGCCTCGCAGGGTTCCTGCGGTGCCGTGGGCGTGGAAGCAGTCACGACGAGAGTTAGCGGAGGATATGGCAAAGAAGGACGGTGTCATCGAGATCGAGGGCAGTGTGATCGAGGCTCTGCCGAACGCGATGTTCCGCGTCGAGCTGTCGAACGGTCACAAGGTTCTCGCGCACATCTCGGGCAAGATGCGTCAGCACTACATCCGGATCCTCCCTGAGGACCGTGTAGTGGTTGAGCTCAGCCCGTACGACCTGTCCCGCGGCCGGATCGTCTACCGCTACAAGTAGTCAGTCCCCGATCCGGGGTTACGTCACTCGCGGCCTTGCCGGAGGTGACGTCGCCGCACGATCGACCACCCACGACACTGCTGCGTGCGCACCGGGAGACCGGACGTGCGTGGTGGAGGAAAAACTCGATGAAGGTCAAGCCGAGCGTCAAGAAGATCTGCGACAAGTGCAAGGTGATTCGCCGGCACGGTCGCGTCATGGTGATCTGCGACAACCTGCGCCACAAGCAGCGCCAGGGCTGATCACGCCCCGGGCATCCGCCCGGTTCGGTGGCTGAGGCCACCACCAGCGCACCACCTCGAACCTCTCGCAGCGGGCAACGCCCGCAGGGAGGGGAACCCTCGGTCCGGAGGCCGGGGCCCGCGTGAGACGCGGGATGGCGGTGCGGTAGACCTCCGACGAGCAGTACAGGAGCCGGAAGGCACATGGCACGTCTTATCGGCGTCGACCTCCCCCGCGACAAGCGGCTTGAGGTTGCGCTCACTTACATCTTCGGTGTGGGTCGTACCCGCGCTCAGGAGACCCTGGCCGCCACGGGCATCAGCCCGGACGTCCGCGTGAAGGACCTCGGCGACGCCGAGCTCGTTGCGCTGCGTGACTACCTCGAAGGCAACTTCAAGCTCGAGGGTGACCTCCGGCGTGAGGTTGCTGCCGACATCCGCCGCAAGGTCGAGATCGGCACCTACCAGGGCATCCGCCACCGTCGCGGCCTGCCGGTGCGTGGTCAGCGCACAAAGACCAACGCGCGTACCCGCAAGGGTCCCAAGCGCACCGTCGCGGGCAAGAAGAAGGCCCGCTGATAGCAGTCCGTGGAGCGGTCGGCTCATCGAGCTGAGACCGCCCCGGTCCGATCAGACCAGGAGATTACAGAACAGATGCCTCCCAAGACTCGCGCCGCCGCCGGCCGCAAGCCGCGCCGCAAGGACAAGAAGAACGTCCCGCTCGGCCAGGCGCACATCAAGTCCACCTTCAACAACACGATCATCTCGATCACCGACCCGTCCGGTGCCGTGGTGTCGTGGGCCTCTGCCGGCCACGTCGGCTTCAAGGGCTCCCGCAAGTCCACCCCGTACGCCGCGCAGATGGCTGCCGAGTCGGCCGCTCGCCGCGCGCAGGAGCACGGCGTCAAGAAGGTCGACGTCTTCGTGAAGGGCCCGGGTTCCGGTCGCGAGACCGCCATCCGCTCGCTCCAGGCGACCGGCCTCGAGGTCGGCTCGATCCAGGACGTGACGCCCCAGGCGCACAACGGCTGCCGCCCCCCGAAGCGTCGCCGCGTCTGATGTTTGTTGCGCCAGGTGGTGACCGCGGCCCGAGGGGCTGCGGTCACCACCTGATCGCGACATCGGCTCACCGCTCGCGGTGAGCATTCGCTCGGCCGGTGACAGAGATCCGTCCGAGCCGCGAGAGATCGCAAGGCCGTGATGCGTCATATAGCGGACGCACACTGAAAGGACACCCACAGTGCTCATCGCACAGCGCCCCACGCTGACCGAAGAGGTCATCTCGGAGAGCCGTTCCCGCTTCTCCATCGAGCCGCTCGAGCCTGGCTTCGGCTACACGCTCGGCAACTCGATGCGTCGCACCCTGCTGTCGTCCATCCCGGGCGCGGCCGTCACGTCCATCCGTATCGACAACGTGCTGCACGAGTTCAGCACCGTGTCGGGCGTGAAGGAGGACGTCACCGAGATCATCCTCAACATCAAGAACCTCGTCGTCTCCTCGGAGAACGACGAGCCCGTCGTGATGTACCTGCGCAAGCAGGGCGCCGGCACCGTGACCGCCGCGGACATCGTTCCGCCGGCGGGCGTCGAGGTGCACAACCCCGACCTGCACATCGCCACCCTGAACGACAAGGGCAAGCTCGAGATCGAGCTGACCGTCGAGCGGGGCCGTGGGTACGTGTCCGCCGCGCAGAACAAGCAGTTCGACGCGGAGATCGGGCGCATCCCGGTCGACTCGATCTACTCGCCGGTCCTCAAGGTCACGTACAAGGTCGAGGCCACCCGAGTCGAGCAGCGCACCGACTTCGACAAGCTCATCGTCGACGTCGAGACCAAGCAGGCGATCACGCCTCGCGACGCGCTCGCATCGGCTGGCAAGACCCTGGTCGAGCTGTTCGGCCTGGCACGTGAGCTGAACGTAGAGGCCGAGGGCATCGAGATCGGCCCGTCGCCGACGGACACCGCGCTGGCCGCGGACCTGGCGCTGCCGATCGAGGAGCTCAACCTCACCATCCGTTCGTACAACTGCCTCAAGCGTGAGGGCATCCACCAGGTGGGCGAGCTCGTGGCTCGCAGCGAGGCGGACCTGCTCGACATCCGCAACTTCGGTGCGAAGTCGATCACCGAGGTCAAGGAGAAGCTGGCCGAGCTGGGCCTCAGCCTCAAGGACTCGCCGCTGGACTTCGATCCGGCCGGCGCTTCGTACTTCGAGGGTGGCGACTCCGCGGCCTACAGCGGCGACGAGCAGTCGTACTGACGTCCCGCGCCCGGCCTAGGCCGGGCGCGCGGAACCACTTCCAAGGAGACAAGTAATGCCTACCCCCACCAAGGGTCCGCGGCTCGGCGGTAGCCCGGCTCACGAGCGCCTGATTCTCGCGAACCTGTCGACCTCGCTCTTCGAGCACGGCCGCATCACGACCACCGAGACCAAGGCCAAGCGCCTGCGTCCGCTGGCTGAGCGCCTGATCACGTTCGCGAAGAAGGGCGACCTGTCCGCCCGTCGCCGCGTGCTCACGGTCGTTCGTGACAAGGGCGTGGTGCACACGCTCTTCACCGAGATCGCCCCGGCCATGGCCGAGCGCAACGGTGGCTACACGCGCATCACCAAGATCGGCACCCGCAAGGGCGACAACGCGCCGATGGCGGTCATCGAGCTCATCACCGAGCCCGTGAGCCCCAAGCAGGCCGTCGTCAAGGAGGCCACCAAGGCCGCCGAGAAGGCTGCGCCCGTGGCTGACGAGCCGGTCGAGGACGCCGTCGTCGAGGAGACCCCGGCCGAGGACGTCAAGGACGCCCCGGTCGAGGACGCTCCCGCCGAGGAGACCACGGAGGACAAGAAGGAGGCCTGAGCCTCCTTCTCTCCCTGCACGACGCCGGGCCGCACCTTCCCTACGGAAGGTGCGGCCCGGCGTCGTCGTTCAGGTGGATGGTGGGAGGTCCCAGGCTCGCGCGCCGCCCACCAGCGCGGCGGAGTTCGGCACGATGACGACGTCGTCGCCGAGGCGGGCGAGGGCCGACGGCGTGATGCACCGCGAGTTGCCGCCCCCGATGTAGAGCCGGTCCCAGTGGAAGACGGGCCGCAGCCCGTCGACGACGGTGACCACACGCCGCGACCACAGCCCGTCCCCGAGCCGACGTCGTTCGGGCTCACCGATGTACTGGTCGTACGTGAGGTTGCGGCGCACCGGGGCGTGCGACCACTCCAGGTGCGGTGCGATGCGCCCGCCGTGGAACATCGCCGTCCCGAGGCCGGTGCCCAGCGTGATCACGAGCTCGAGACCCGACGCCGCGACCACGCCCGCGCCGTGCACCTCGGCGTCGTTCAGGACGAGCGCGGGGAGCCCGAGGCGTTGCGCGACCGCTGCCTGCATGTCGAAGCTGCGCCACGCGTCGACGAGAGCGGGCACGACACGCGAGCGTGGCCCCGACCGGGTGATGTAGTGCGGCGTGTGCACGACGACGCCGCTGCGGATCATGCCGGGCATGCCGACCGTGACCCGCGCGGCCGCGGGGAGGTCGGTGGCGATCTTCGCGATCGTGTCGACGAGCAGCTCGGGCGGCAGCGGGTAGGGCGTAGGCACGCGGACGGGTGCTGCGTGGGCGGTCCCGGACGAGTCGAGGACGGCGGCCTTGATCCCGCCACCGCCACAGTCGACCGCGAGGGTGAGGGTGTCTGCCATGACGTCACTTTACGAACCTTCGCGGGGGATCGGGGAAGATGACTTTCGTGAACGAATTCATCAGGGTCCGGCTCGACCTCGCCTACGACGGGACGGACTTCGCCGGCTGGGCGCGCCAGCCGGGCCTGCGCACCGTGGAGGGCGCCCTCGAGGACGGTCTCGCGCGGGTCCTGCGCAGCGAGCAGCGCGGCCGGCCGACGCCGCGGTTCACGGTCGCCGGCCGCACCGACTCGGGTGTCCACGCGCGTGGCCAGGTGGCGCACGTCGACATCGAGGCCGCCGACTGGGCCGGGCTGCCCGGCCGTGCGGGGCGTTCCGGTCGCACCCCCGAGGAGGCTCTGGTGTCCCGCCTGACGGGCGTGCTCCCCGGCGACGTCGTCGTGCGCAGGGCCGCACCGGCCCCCAGGGGCTTCGACGCGCGCTTCTCCGCGCTGCGCCGCCGCTACACCTACCGGATCGCCGACGACGTCGCGCTGCGCGACCCCCTGCGCCGCAGGCACGTCCTGTGGACCCGCAAGCCGCTCGACGTCGCAGCGATGGACGCCGCCGTCCGCCCGCTCACCGGCGTGCGCGACTTCGCCTCCTACTGCAAGCCCCGGCCCGGGGCCACGACCATCCGCGAGCTGCAGCGCATCGCCTGGGAGCGGCCCGCCGAGGGGCCCGACGCCGGGCTCGCCGTCGCGCACGTCGTCGCCGACGCGTTCTGCCACAACATGGTGCGCGCGCTCGTGGGCGCGTCGATAGCGGTGGGGGAGGGACGCCGCCCCGTGAGCTGGCCCGCGGTGCTCCTGGCGAGCCGACGGCGGGACGCGGGCGTCTTCGTCGTGCCGCCCGAAGGCCTGTGCCTGGAGGAGATCACGTTCCCGCCGGACGCCGAGCTCGCGGCCCGAGCCGACGCTGTCCGGACGAAGCGGATGGACGAGGACGTCTGGGACGAGCAGGTCCCGGCGAAGTAGAACTGTGGCGAGATCGAACCACGGCTTCCGCCAGGTTCCATCTCGCCACAGCTCTACTTCGCTGCCGTTCTATCTCGGCGTCATGGCTCCTCGACCCAGTGGACCGCGGCCTCCTCGGCGCTCGCCCCCGCGCCGTCGATGCCCGCGTCCATGCCGTACAGGTCGTTCTGGCGGGTGCCGTCCTCGGCCGCGTAGCTGCCCGGGTCCGCGTCGGGGTCGGAGATGAGCCGTCCCGCGCGGGACGTGTCGGCGCGGTCGAGCGGGTCGACCTGCCAGATGTCCGGCTCCTCCTCGTTGAGGCGCTGGTCGATCGGCTCGCCGTGCCGCTCCTCCCACGAGGTCTCGCCCCAGTGGTTCTTGCGGGGGCGGTCGGGCGGGGAGTAGCCCTCGTCGAGCGCGTCCTTCAGGCCCCGGCTGTAGAGGCTGTCCTCGGACGAGAGCTGGTCGCTGTCGCCCTCTGCGATCCCGTCCGGTCCGGGCATCGTGGCTGGGGTTTCCTCGGTCATGCTCCTACCGTGGCACCAGTTCGGCGCGAACGCCACAGGCAGACGTGTCGAACCTCATGCCCACTTTCCTGCCCGGTTGGCGCCCACGCTTTGACCCCTGGGGAAACTGGCAGGTACTCTAATGAGTCGTTGTGCTTTGTCACCGACGTCCTGCGTCAGCAGCGAGCCCACTCGCGTGCCGACGAACGGCCCGGACGTCATTCTGACCCCCGCGCACAACGACCTGACTCTTCGGGCGCTGCTTCTCGCCCGACGACACCGAAAACGAAAAGGTTACGAACCGTGCGTACGTACACCCCCAAGCCCGGCGACGTCCAGCGCGACTGGTACGTCGTCGACGCGACCGACGTCGTCCTGGGCCGCCTGGCAAGCCAGGTCGCCATTCTGCTGCGCGGGAAGCACAAGCCGACCTTCGCCCCGCACGTCGACGGTGGTGACTTCGTCATCATCATCAACGCGGACAAGGTCGCGCTGAGCGGCAACAAGCGTGAGACGAAGCTTGCCTACCGCCACTCGGGCTACCCGGGCGGCCTCACTGCCACCCCGTACGGCGAGTTCCTGGACACCAAGCCGGAGCGCGCCATCGAGAAGGCCGTGCGCGGCATGATCCCCAAGACCTCGCTCGGTCGGACGCAGATGACCCACCTGAAGGTCTACGCAGGCTCTGAGCACCCGCACACGGCGCAGCAGGCCAAGCCGTTCGAGATCACCCAGGTTTCGCAGCAGGCCTGACGCCGCTGCCGGATCGCAACGCTGAAGGACGCGAGGACACCACAGTGGCCGAGACCACCGTCGAAATCGAGCAGGGCGCAGAGACGCCCAGCAACTACACCACCGAGACTGCTGCGCCCGCAACGCGCGGTTCGTCCATCACCGCCCCGGGCCAGGCCCTCGGGCGCCGCAAGGAGGCCGTGGCGCGCGTGCGCCTCGTCCCCGGTACCGGCACCTGGAAGGTCAACGGCCGCACCCTCGAGGAGTACTTCCCGAACAAGGTGCACCAGCAGCTGGTGAACTCCCCGCTGCAGCTGGTCGAGGTCGAGGGCCGCTTCGACGTCATCGCCCGTATCACGGGTGGCGGCACGTCGGGCCAGGCCGGTGCGCTGCGCCTGGGCATCGCCCGTGCGCTGAACGCCATCGACGAGGACGCGAACCGCGCCGAGCTGAAGAAGGCCGGCTTCCTCACGCGTGACGACCGCAAGGTCGAGCGCAAGAAGGCCGGTCTCAAGAAGGCCCGCAAGGCTCCGCAGTACTCGAAGCGCTGATCCAAGCGCTTGGCTGGGTGGCCCCGCCGAACAGTGTCGACACTGTTCGGCGGGGCCATCTGTGTTGCCAGGCTGACGACAAGCCGGAACGCAGGTCCGGGCCGAGAACGGGCCCCGGAGCCGCGTTTCCGCTCGAGGAAGCGCGGCCGACAGCACGGTCGGCATGCGCGGGAGCCCGCTACGGTGGGATCCGGACGATCTGAGGAGAACCGGCATGGGCAGGCTGTTCGGCACCGACGGAGTTCGGGGCCTCGCCAACAGGGACATCACGGCGGAGCTGGCGCTGGAGCTGGGCGCCGCCGCCGCGCGGGTCCTGACGGCGCAAGGTGAGCTGCTGGGCCCGCGACCGCGGGCCGTCGTCGGGCGGGACACGCGCGCTTCGGGCGAGTTCCTCGCCGGCGCGGTCGCTGCGGGTCTCGCGTCCGCCGGCGTGGACGTGGTGATGCTCAACGTGCTGCCCACGCCCGCGCTGGCCTATCTCGTGACCGAGCTGGAAGCCGACCTCGGCGTCATGGTCTCCGCCTCGCACAACCCGATGCCGGACAACGGCATCAAGTTCTTCGCCCGCGGCGGGCTCAAGCTCGACGATGCCGTCGAGGACGCCATCCAGGCCACCCTCGGCGACGACTGGGAGCGCCCGACGGGCGCCGGCGTCGGGCGCATCCGCACGGACGGCCAGGCGGCCGCCGAGCGCTACGTGCGGCACCTGACCGACAGCGTCGGCACCACCCCGGACCACCGGCCCCTCGAAGGGCTGCGGATCGCGCTCGACTGCGCGAACGGCGCCGCCAGCGAGGTGGGCCCGGAGGCGCTGCGCGCCGCGGGCGCCGACGTCGTGGTGATGAACGCCAGCCCGGACGGCCGGAACATCAACGAGAAGTGCGGCTCCACGCACCCGGAGCAGCTGCAGGCCGTCGTCGTGGCGTCCGAGGCGGACTTCGGCGTCGCGTTCGACGGCGACGCCGACCGCTGCCTCGCCGTCGACCACACCGGCGCCATCGTGGACGGCGACCAGATCCTCGGGATCCTGGCCACCGCGCTCAAGGAGGAGGGGCGCCTGCCGGGCGACACCCTGGTCGTGACGGTGATGAGCAACCTCGGCCTGATCCTCGCGATGCGGGAGCGGGGCATCACGACGGTGCAGACCGCCGTCGGCGACCGGTACGTGCTGGAGGAGATGCGGGCCAAGGGCTTCGGCCTGGGCGGCGAGCAGTCGGGCCACATCATCCTGGCCGACCACGCGACGACCGGCGACGGCGTCCTGTCGGCGCTGCATCTCGCGGCGCGGGTCAAGGCGTCGGGCAAGCGACTGGGTGATCTTGCGGGTGAGATCGAGCGCCTGCCGCAGACGCTCGTCAACGTGCGTGGCGTGGACAAGTCCCGGGCCGGTACGGACGAGGGCGTCCAGACGGCCGTGGCCGACGCGGCCGCGCGGCTCGGCGACACCGGCCGGGTGCTCCTGCGCCAGTCGGGCACGGAGCCGCTGGTGCGCGTCATGGTCGAGGCCCCGGCCCAGGACGAGGCGGACAAGGTCGCGGAGGACCTCGCCGCCGTCGTGCGGGAGCGGCTCTCACTGTAGGTAGCTCGCGCCGCCGCAGTGGCGAGGCAGGCGTGAACGGCCCGTGAATCCTTGGAAGCGGGGTTCTACCAGGGGGTCCCCTGATGCGATTCAGGGGTACCCCTTGCGTAGGCTGGCACTAGGCACTATGAGGTGCCGCACTTTCACCCCGGGTAGTGCCCGGCCGAGACTTCCGAGGTCCCGTGCTCGAACTCATCTCCACACTGCTAGGCGCCACCGAGGCCTGGATCCTCGCGATGGCTGCCTCGCCGTGGATCTACCCGGCCATGTTCGCGTTCGCGACCATCGACGGCTTCTTCCCGCCGCTGCCGAGCGAGTCGGTGGTGATCACGCTGGCGGTCTCCGCGCACAGCACGGGCACGCCCTGGATGTGGCTCGTGCTGGTCGCCGCGGCGGCCGGTGCGTGGGTGGGCGACCAGATCGCGTACCAGATCGGGCTCATGATCGGCACCGACCGCGTGCCGTTCCTGCAGTCGCCGCGCGGACGCCGGGCCGTGGCCTGGGCGGAGCGCGCACTGGCCCGCCGCGGAGCCTCGTTCATCCTGGCGGCACGTTACATCCCGATCGGCCGCGTGGCAGTGAACATGACGGCGGGCGCCGTCGGCTACCCGCGACGCCGGTTCATGGTCATCGCCGCGATCGCGGCGGTCATGTGGGCCCTCTACTCGGCAGGTATCGGCCTGGTCGCCGCGCAGTGGCTCGGTCACGACCCGCTGCTGGCCATCGGCATCGGCGTGGTGCTGGGCGTGGTGATGGGCTTCATCGTGGACAAGGTGGTGGGCTGGTTCTCGCACCGGCATCTCGACGAGACGCCGGACGACGCCGACCAGAAGGTCGCCGTCCCGGCGGGCGTCCCCGAGGTCGTCGCCGAGCTCGCCGTCCCGGCCGACGACGACGCGGGCAAGCCCGCGGGCGACCGCTGACTAGAGCTTGCGCAGGCGGACCCGCTGCACCGCATGGTCCGAGCCCTTGGTGAGCACCAAGGTCGCGCGGCCCCTCGTGGGCAGGATGTTCCGCTCGAGGTTGGGCGCGTTGATGGACTCCCAGATCTTCAGGGCCCGGTCCGTGGCCTCCTGGTCGGAGAGCGACGCATACCGCTTGAAGTAGGAGTCCGGCTTGGTGAACGCGGTGCGGCGCAGCTCGAGGAACCGGTCCACGTACCACTGGCGGATGTTCCGCGTGCGGGCATCCACGTAGATCGAGAAGTCGAAGAAGTCGCTCACCGCGACGGTCGACTCGTCGACGGCGGACGGCCGGGCCGGCTGCAGCACGTTCAGGCCCTCGACGATGAGCACGTCGGGCTTGCGGACCACCACCTCCAGCTCGGGCACGATGTCATAGATGACGTGCGAGTACACGGGTGCGCGCACCTCGGCCTGGCCGGCCTTGATCCGGGACAGGAACCGGATCAGGGCGCGCCGGTCGTACGACTCCGGGAAGCCCTTGCGCTCCATCAGTCCCCGCCGCTCGAGCTCCGCGTTCGGGTAGAGGAACCCGTCGGTGGTGATGAGCTCGACGCGCGGCGTCTCGGGCCATCGGGCGAGCATCTCGCGCAGGACGCGCGCCGTCGTCGACTTCCCGACCGCCACCGACCCGGCCACGCCGATGACGTACGGGGTGCGGGGCGGGTCCTCGTGCAGGAAGGTCGACGTCGCGTCGTGCAGGCCGCCGGTGGCCTGCACGTAGAGGTTGAGCAGGCGCGACAGGGGGCGGTAGATCGCGTCGACCTCGGCCAGGTCGATCGGGTCACCGAGTCCGCGCAGGCGCTCGACGTCGTCGTCGGTCAGCGGCAGCGGGGTGGATGCCGAGAGGCGGCTCCAGGCCGCACGGTCGAGATCCACGTAGGGTGAGGACGGGGCGAGGGCGAGCAGGTGCTCACCGAGGTCCGTCGTCGAGAACTGTGACACCACCTGCAGCATTGTGCCCCACCTGGCGCGGGGAATCGCCACCCGTCGCGGTTCGGCTGCCCGTGGCGGGCGGCACAGCCGCCCTGTGAGCCCCGTCATGCGGGGCGGACGAGAACCCTCGTTAGACTCGCCCGCATGTGTGGGATCGTTGGTTACACGGGAACTGCAGCGACTATGGCGGACGGCGACGCCCGGGGTGCTGCCTCGCCGTCGGGCACGCCACTCGACGTTGCCATCGAGGGACTGCGCCGCCTGGAGTACCGCGGCTACGACTCGGCCGGCGTGGCGCTCGTGGCGCCCGGGCTGGACGGCGTCGCGTGGGCCAAGAAGTCCGGCAAGCTCGCCAACCTGATCGAGGTCCTCGACCACGACCCCCTGCCCGAGGCCACCGCCGCGATCGGGCACACGCGCTGGGCCACGCACGGCGGCCCCACCGACGCGAACGCCCACCCGCACCTGGCCGACGGCGACCGGCTCGCCGTGATCCACAACGGTATCGTGGAGAACTTCGCCCAGCTCAAGGCTGAGCTGCTGCTCGACGGCGTGACGTTCCGCTCCGAGACCGACACCGAGGTGGCGGCTCACCTGGTGGCCAAGGCGTACCGCGAGACGGGGAACCTGACGGAGGCCATGACGGCCGCCGCAGGCCGCCTCGAGGGCACGTTCACGCTGCTCGCTGTGCACGCCGACGCTCCCGAGACCGTGGTGGGCGCCCGGCACGACTCCCCGCTCGTGGTGGGGCTCGGCGAGGGCGAGAACTTCCTGGGGTCCGACGTCGCCGCGTTCATCGCGCACACCAAGGAGGCCCTCGAGCTGGGTCAGGACCAGGTGGTGACCATCACGCCGACGTCCGTGACCGTGACGGACTTCGACGGCAAGCCCGCCGAGGCCAAGCGCTACACCGTGGACTGGGACGCGGCCGCCGCGGAGAAGGGCGGCTTCGCGTCCTTCATGGACAAGGAGATCCACGACCAGCCGCAGGCCGTCGCCGACACGCTGCTCGGCCGCACGGACGCCGCGGGCGCGCTCGTGCTGGACGACCTGCGCATCGACGAGTCGATCCTGCGCGCGGTGAACAAGATCATCGTGATCGCCTGCGGCACGGCCGCCTACTCCGGGCACGTGGCCAAGTACGCGATCGAGCACTGGTGCCGCATCCCCGTCGAGGTCGAGCTGGCGCACGAGTTCCGCTACCGCGACCCGATCGTCGACGAGCGCACCCTGGTGGTCGCCGTGACTCAGTCCGGCGAGACCATGGACACCCTGATGGCCGTGCGGCACGCGCGGGAGCAGGGCGCCAAGGTGATCTCCATCGTCAACACCCACGGCTCCACGATCCCGCGCGAGTCCGACGCCGTGCTGTACACGCACGCCGGCCCGGAGATCGCCGTCGCCTCCACCAAGGCGTTCCTGGCGCAGATCACCGCCGCCTACGTGCTCGGCCTGTACCTGGCGCAGCTGCGCGGCAACAAGTTCCCCGACGAGATCGCCACGCTGCTCGACGAGCTGCGGGACATGCCGCGCAAGATCCAGACGGTCATCGAGCGCGGCGAGTACGTGCGCGCGACCGCCCGGTCGATGGAGAAGTCCGACAAGGTGTTGTTCCTGGGGCGGCACGTCGGGTTCCCGGTGGCCCTGGAGGGCGCGCTCAAGCTCAAGGAGCTCGCCTACATCCACGCGGAGGGCTTCGCCGCGGGCGAGCTCAAGCACGGGCCGATCGCGCTGATCGACGAGGGGCAGCCCGTGTTCGTGGTGGTGCCCTCGCCGCGCGGCCGCGACTCCCTGCATTCCAAGGTGGTCTCCAACATCCAGGAGATCCGGGCGCGCGGCGCCCGCACCCTGGTGATCGCGGAGGACGGCGACGACGAGGTGCGCAAGTACGCCGACGAGATCTTCTGGATCCCGCAGGCACCCACGCTGCTCCAGCCGCTGCTGGCCGTGGTGCCGCTGCAGATCTTCGCGATGGCGCTGGCGACGGCGAAGGGCCTGGACGTGGACCAGCCGCGCAACCTCGCGAAGTCGGTGACGGTCGAGTAGCCGATCGTGGCCCGGGCCGCCGGCCCGCAAGTGGTGAGCGCACCCGTTGTGGCACGCTCGGCGGCGTGGACCTCAACAAGCTCTCTGACCTCTCCGACGAAGTCGAGATCATCAGCCGCGTCTACGCGCGGGTGCACGGCGTGGAGCGCACGGACGACTGGCTCGTGCTGAAGCTGCACGAGGAGGTCGGCGAGCTCACCCAGGCGTTCCTCAACCTCTCCGGCCGTTCCCGGGACCGTGGCCTGTCCGACGACGAGACGCGTGATGCGTTCCGCGGCGAGGTCGCGGACGCCCTGGCGCAGCTGTTGCTCGTCGCCCGGCGGTTCGACGTCGACCTGTCCGGGGAGCTGGAGCGCAAGTGGTTCCGCTGGGGACACCTGGTCCGGCCGGAGGACACCGCGGGTATCCGGGATGTCGGTGACCCCGTCTAGGGTCTGGGTCTGACGGGCCGGACACCGCAGTGGCCCAACGAACCGCAGTGGCCCAATGAGAGGAGCACGGATGGCGTACGTGGAGGTCGACGGGGTCCGGGTGCACTACGTGGAGCACGGGTCATCGACGGGTCCCGGGGTGAGCACAGCGGTCATGATTCACGGGTTCCCGGTGGACCACCGGATCATGACCGGTGCGTTCGAGCCGGTCTTCGCGGACCGGCCGGGCTGGCGTCGTATCTACGTCGACCTGCCGGGCATGGGCCGGACGGCGGCGCCCGACGTCGGGAGCACCGACGACGTCTTCCGGATCCTGCGTGGAGCGGTCGAGGCGCTGGTGCCCGAGGGCGCGTACGTCGTCGTCGGGCAGTCGTACGGCGGGTACATGGCGCGGGGGCTCGTCGCCGCCGACCCGGAACGGGTGGCGGGCCTGGCCACCGTCGTGATGCTGGTCGAGCCGCGCCACGAGCTGCGGCAGCTCCCGGGGCGCCGGGTGCTGGTTCGTGACTCGGGGCTGGTCGAGCGGATCGGGGTTGAGGCGCTCGAGGCGGAGGAGGTCCTCGTGGTGCAGACCGAGGAGACGTGGGAGCGGGCGCGCCAGGAGGTGGACCCCGGACTTGCCATTGCCGACCCGGTGGTGACCGCGCGGATCGGGGCGAGCTATGCGGGTACCTTCCCGGTCGAACCCGCGCCGTTCGACAAGCCGGCGCTGATCGTCGTCGGGCGCCAGGACTCGATGACCGGCTACCGCGACGCGTGGGACCTCTTGGAGCACTACCCGCGGGCGACGTTCGCCGTGCTGGATCGCGCGGGGCATGCACTGAACATCGAGCAACCCGGGCTGTTCGAGGCGCTCGTGGGCGAGTGGCTCGACCGCGTCGAGGAGGCGCGCCGAGCCGCCCGGCCTGAGTCGGACCGCCTGAGTCGGACCGCCTGAGTCGGACGGCGGCGCTTGAGCCGGCGCGCCAGCAGGGGCGTCAGCTCGACGCGGCGACGAACACCAGCAGCGTGACGATCGCGGCGATCACGACGCCGAAGACGACGACCATGATCACGGGGAAGGGGAGCTTGTCGTCGTCCTCCGTCATGGCTACCTCCTACGCATGAAAAGTGGCGCGCTGCCGGTACGATGCAGGCGCCACCTTTACCTCTGCATTACGGTATCAGGGTGCCCCAAAGCGGTCATCTCGCGCAAGACCCGGGGCGGAACAGGCGGATGGACCAGGCGGCGGCCGACGGGGACCTACGGCGTGTTTCACAATGGAGATGGTCTGTGAAGCACCGCCCTTCTCGGGCGTCCAGAGTTCAGGCCGCGGGTGCGGTCTGACTGGTTCCCACGTCATTCAGTCCCTTGCCGCCACGGTCGCGAGAACCGGGGTGGGTGGGGGTGTCCTGTCGGTGGGCGTTGTTGACGGGGCCGGCTGCCTGACGGTCCCCGACCCGGGCTGCATCGCGCCCCGCATCGCTCGCAGCAGCAGTGCTTGCTGTTGTGGTGGTGGGGGTGTGGTTCTCGGCCCAGGCGGCGAGATTGAGTGCGGCATTCAGATCCCGGTCCATGACATGCCCACACGTACCGCACGCGAAGACGCGGTCCTTGAGTGTCAGGGCCTTGCGGAGGGTGCCGCAGGACGAGCAGGTCTTGGACGACGGGAACCACCGGTCCGCGAGCATGACGTGTCCGCCGCGCCAGGCCTGCTTGTAGGTGACCTGCCGGGCCAGCTCACCCCATGCCGCGTCCGAGATGGCGCGGGACAGCTTGCGGTTGCTCGTCATGCCGGTGATGTTCAGGTCTTCCAGGACCAGCTGGGCGTGGTTCTTGACCAGCTGGTTGGACACCTGATGCAGATAGTGGTTTCGACGGTCGCGGATCCGGGCGTACTGCCGTCCCAGACGCACGACAGCCTTAAGGCGGTTCTTCGATCCTCTCTTCTTCCGGGACGCGGCCCGGGACAGACGGCGCAGGCGGGGCAGGCCTCGCCGCAACGCGCGCTGGTTGGTGACCCGCAGGACCTCGGTACCGTCGGACGAGCCGGCGACCGCCAGGTCATGCAGGCCACGATCCACCCCTACCCATCCCTGCTCACCCTGGGCCTTGCCGTGCTGCGTGTTGTCCTGTCCGACGTCGATGTCCGTGGGCCGGTCAGGCTGGGGCGTGTGCCGCGCCGCAGGATGGAGATCGGCGGCCTCGACGGTGATGGAGATCCACCACCGGTTCACTCCCCGGGACACCGTCACCGACAGGATCCGGGCCCGGCCCGTAGCGATCATCCTGCGCAACCGCCGCGTGTCCTCCCGCACCCGCAACGTCCCGATCTTCGGCAACGTCACCGACCGCGCACCATTTCCGCCCTGACCACCTTTGTTGCCGACGCGGATGCTCGACCGGCCACCGGTGGTCTTGTTCCGGATCCGGAACGACCCACCCGCATGGCTCTTCTTCTTGAACCGCGGGAACCCGACCCGTGGCCCCTTCCGGGCCCCGGTCCGTGAGTCTTTGCACGCCTTCAGCCCGCGGCCCAGGTCGACGGCGGCTTCCTCGAACACCTGCGCCAGGACCTGGTCGCGCCATACCAGACCCGTGACCACCAGGTCCGTGGTCCCGTCAGGACCGACGACGAACCGGCGCCCCGCAGCCTCGGACCGCTTCCACGCGTTGAACGCATTGATCAGATCGAAGCCCGACCACGGCACCCCCGGCCCACCGCGAGAGTCGTCAATGTCGGAGGGAGCACCATCGTCGTCGGACGCCGCCCCCGAGCCGGGCCCCGAACCAGGCGCCGAGCTCTGCTCGCGGTCGGCCATGGCGCGCGCGTCCTTGTGCAGCCGCAACGCCTGGTTGAACGCGAACCGGGCCGCCCCGACATGCCGCGACAGCACACGCTCCTGCTCGACCGACAGGTCGAGACAGAACCGGAACGACGTGTGCCTTGCCATGGCCGCCATCCTGCCACCGACCCATCACCAAGCCGCACACCTGTTCTATACGCCGGGACGAACCAGCCAACCACCACCGGACCGCAACCCATTCCGAAACACGCCCTAGGCTGAGGCCATGATCATCGGGACGGGCATCGACGTGGTCGACGTGGACCGGTTCATGGACACCCTCGACCGCACGCCCCGGCTGCGCGACAAGCTGTTCACGGAGGCGGAGCGCGAGCTGCCGCCGGCGTCCCTGGCTGCCCGGTTCGCGGCGAAGGAGGCCATCGCGAAGTCGCTCGGCGCCCCCGGGAACCTCAAGTGGCATGACGTCACGGTGCACCGCACGGTGGGCGGTCCGCCCCGGATCGACGCGAGCGGCACCGTTGCCGCCCGGGCCGCCGAGCTCGGTGTGCGCACCTGGCACATCACGATCTCCCACGATGCAGGCATCGCGTCGGCGATGGTGATCGCGGAGGGCTGAGCCGGCCCGTCGTCGGCTGCTGGATCTGAAGGTCCGCTTCGAGAACACGATCTGGCCCGGATTTCTCGGGAAACCCAAGCCCGATCGTGTTCTGGAAGCGGACCCTTCGAGATCACGCCGACGGGCGGCAGGAGGTCGGGACTACTGCTGGAGCTCCGGGATGACCTGCTTCTCGAAGAGCTCGAGGCCCGTCTGGTCGTAGGCCGCCTCCTGGAAGTACGTGATCGCGTACTCCAGGCCGCGCGCCCGCATGCTCTGCAGCCGCTCGGTGATCTGCTCGGGCGTCCCGGTCAGCAGCCCGCTCCGCCAGGTGTTGAGCTCCTGCTCGGCCTTCTCGGGGGCCCACTTGCGCAGGTGCGCCTCGATCCAGGCCAGGCGGTCCGCGACGTCGGCCTCCGTCTCGCCGATCACCACGTTGTAGTCGGCAGACCGGGTGATCTCGCCGAAGTCCCGGCCCACGTCCTTGCAGTGCGCCTCGAGCACGCTCGACTTGTGCGCGAACCCCTCGGGCGAGCCGTCGAAGTTGGTGTACTGGGCGTGCTGCGCGGCGATGCGCAGCGTCTTCTTCTCACCGCCGCCGGCGATCCACAGCGGGATCGACGGGACCTCGGCGCCGCCGTCGCCCACCGGGAGCTGCTGCAGCGGCTGCGGGTAGCACAGCGCGCCGTCGACCTGGTAGCGCTTGCCCTCGAACTTGCCCGAGGACCCGGTGCGCCACATGTTCGCCATGATCTGCACGCCCTCGTCGAGCGCGCGCAGGCGCTCGCCCGCGGACGGGAAGCCGTAGCCGTAGGCGCGCCACTCGTGCTCGTACCAGCCGGCGCCGATGCCCATCTCGACGCGGCCGCCCGAGATCGTATCGATGGTCGAGGCGACCTTGGCGAGGTGGGCCGGGTTCCGGTACGCCATGCAGGTGCACATCTGGCCCAGGCGGATGCGCTGCGTGGCTGCCGCGAACGCGGCCATGAGGGACCAGGCCTCGTGCGTGGCCTCGGTGGTCACCTGGGGGACGGTGTGGAAGTGGTCGTAGACCCATGCCGACTCCCAGGCGAACTCGCCGCCGGGAACGGCTTCGCCGGCGGCCTGGTTCTCCGCGCGGTGCACAAGGGACAGCATGGAAGCCCACTGGTCGGCGGGCGCGATGTCGACCAGGTCGAGGCGCCAGCCCTGCGGGATGAATAGTCCGAATCGCATGTCCCGACCCTATGCCGACCGGGTTCCGGACGGGAGGGGCGGTCCAAAATGCCCGGGTGGTACCTCGGACGGCGAAGGAAGCGGCACTATAGGGCTGTGAAAGACGCGTGGAGCTCCGACGAGGTACGGAAGGCCGAAGAGCCGCTGATCGCCGCGGGCGAGCCGCTCATGGCCAGGGCGGCGTACGCCCTTGCCCAGGCGGTGCTCCGGGAGGTGGCGGCCCGGCCCGTCGACGGGCGCTCCACGGGCCGCCCGGCCGCCCGCCCGAACGGCGTTCGCCTGCGCGGCAGCCTCGGCTCCGACGGACTCCCCGGCACCGCCCGGATCCGCCCCGGCCGCGCGGCCGGCACCCGGAGCGACGTGCGCGGTGCGCGCGCTCTGCTGCTCGTCGGCCCCGGCAACAACGGCGGCGACACCCTGTTCGCCGGCGCGCACCTCGCCCGGCGCGGCATGACGGCGACGGCGGTCCTCGCGTCCACGAAGGCACACGAGGAGGGCCTCGCGGCGTTCGAGGCCGCGGGCGGGCACGTGGTGACGCTCGCCGACGTCCGGGTCCCGTCCGTAGTCCAGTCCGCCCTCGCGTCCGACGTCGTGCTGGACGGCCTGGTCGGCGTCGGCGCGCGGGGCGCGCTTCGGCCCCCGGCCGGCGGCCTCGTGCGCGCTCTCGCCGAGGCCCGCGAGGCGGCAGGGGAGCGGTGGCCGTACACGGTCGCCGTCGACATCCCGAGCGGCATCGGCGTGGACGACGGCGTCGTGCTCGGCCCAGTCCTGCGCGCGGACCGCACCGTGACGTTCGGCGCGCTCAAGCCCGGCCTGCTCCTGCCCCCGGCGGCCCACCTTGCCGGCGAGGTCGAGCTGATCGACGTCGGCTTCCCCACCGCTTCGGGGTCCGACCCGTGGGCCAGCGCTGCGCAGCGCGTGGCGATGGGCCGGCACGCGATGGGCGGCGACGACACCGGGTCGGGCAAGGTGCAGCGGCTGGAGCCGGCCGACGTGGCCGCCCTGTGGCCCGCGCCAACCGCCCACGACCACAAGTACACGCGGGGCGTGGTCGGCGTGATCGCGGGCACGGGCACCTACCCGGGCGCCGCGGTGCTCGCGACGTCGGGCGCCGTGCGCGCCGGAGCGGGCATGGTGCGCTACCTCGGCCCGGAGGCCGTCGGCACGCGCGTGCTGCTGGCCCGCCCGGAGGTGGTCGTCGCGGGCGGCCGGGTCCAGGCCTGGGTCCTGGGGCCGGGCGTCCCCGCGGTCGACCCGGAGAACGACACCGACGACGACGGCCAGGCCCGCCGGATCTTCGGGGCGCTCGCGGCCGTGACCGGGGTGCTGTCCGAGGACGTGACCGGCGGCCGGATGCCCGCCGTCATCGACGCGGGCGCGCTCACGATGCTGGAGCACCGGCTTCCGGCGTGGGCGGTCCTGACCCCGCACGCCGGCGAGCTGGCGGAGCTGCTGCAGGAGCTCGGGCACGACGTCGACCGGGCGGCCGTCGAGGCGCGGCCGTTGCACTGGGTGCGGACGACGCACCAGGCGACCGGCGCGACGGTGCTGCTCAAAGGCGCGATCACGGTGGTGGCCGGCCCGGGCGCCGCGTACGCGCAGGCTGACGCGCCGGCCTGGACCGCGACCGCCGGGTCGGGCGACGTGCTCGCGGGCATCCTGGGGGCGCTGCTCGCCGGCCGCTCCGCCGACGTCGTCGAGGACGAGACGCTCGCGGCTCGGCTCGCGGCCGCCGCGGTCCTCGTGCACGGCCGGGCGGCGGCGCGGGCGTCAGGGGGCGGGCCGGTCGCCGCGCTGGAGATCGCCCAGGCGGTGCCCGCTGTGCTCGCCGAGCTGCTGGGCGCCTGACGACGTCGCCCGCCCGGATACCGACAGGCAGGAAATGATCGGTCCGCCGGCGTGTCGCCAGAGCGCTTCTGAAGCGGCCATTGCGGACGCATTTCTGGAGCCTGCGCGTTTCTTGTACCCGCCCGAGATGCGCCAGGAAGAGCCGTAATTTCCCGTATCACACCCTCACCCTGCACGATTTATCTCTTGTCATAGACTCCCGTGGCGTCCCTTAGCGGTATTCATGTGAGTCGTGAATTGGGGTGTGCGTGCCATCGAGTTACGGGCCTTCCGTGGCCATGCCTACGGCGACGTCGTGGGCACGCAGGAGCCAGGCAGGCAGCAGGGGGAGGGACCACGTGGTCCACGGGCGTGATCGAGAGCTGCGGGTCATCGGGCACTTCGCAACCGACTTGGACCCGACGGTCCTTGTCGTGCGCGGACTGAGCGGGATCGGCAAGACGGCGACGGTGCTCCACGCGCTGAAGCTGGTCGGTGCGGGGTCGTCGGCGGTGCGGGTGGTCCGGCCGTGCTCGCCCCGGCCGTCGGCGCACGACCTGGAGAACAGGCGGCGCATCGACCTGTCGGCCTGGTCCCATCCCGACCACCCGGAGCACGGCTCCGACTTCGACGCGGCGGGGTTCCTCCGTGCGGTGTCAGCCTGGGCGGCCGACGGCGGTACCGGGCCGCGCGTGCTCTTCGTCGACGACGTCGGGGTGCTGACCGCGGAACGCGCGCGCTGGCTGCAGCACCTGGCGGACGAGGCGTACGGGCAGGACTGGCGGGTCATCGCCGCCGTGCGGAGCATCGCCGTCGAGCCGCTCTCCGACGACGTCGAGGTGCTCGAGCTGGGCCCGCTCGACAGGGGGTCCCTGCGGCGCGTGCTCGACATGGAGCTGAGCGTCCCGGTGGCGGCCGACGTCGTCGAGCACCTGCGCTGGTGGAGCGCGGGCAACCCCCGGCTCGCGCTCGAGCTGGCGGGCTCGCTGAGCGCCGCCGAGCTGCGCGGGGACGCCTCGTGGACCGGGCCCGACACCGTCGGCTCCGCGGCCCGGCGCGCCTACCGCGCGATGCTGGCCGGCCTCGACCCGGCGACGATGACCGCGCTCGCGGCCGTGCACCTGGGTGGCGTCGCCGTGGCCCGCAGGGACGGGCGCTCGACAGTGCGGCACCCGCTGCTGTCCCTGCTGTGCCGGGAGGCGCGCGGAGCGGACGGCCATGCGGACGGCCACGAGGCCTACGTCGTGGACCGGGGCGTGACCGGGCCCGGCACGGCGGCGAGCATCCTCGACGGGCTGCACCTGGACGAGCTGCCGGCCCGCCCCTGGGCGGTGGTCGCGGCGAGCCCCGACCCGCGCCTGGCGGCGCGCGCCGTCGGCGTGTCCCTGATGACGGGCCGTGCGTGGGCGGACCACCGCGACGGCCCGCTGACGCCGGACGGGGTGGGCCCGGAGTGGACGGACCACCTGTGGTGGCGCGACCCCGTGGGCGTCGACGGGGAGGCCCGCGCCGCGGGCGCACGCGTGGCGGTGACGCTGCTGCGCCTGGAGGACACCGGCGACCTGCCGGACCCGAGCGGGCTCCGCGCCGACCTGCGGCTGATCGGGGCCACACCCGGCCAGGACTGGGTGGGCGTCGACATCCAGGTGCGCGCCCTGCTGATGCTCGGCGACGTCGCGGGCGCCCGCAGCCTCCTCGCCGACCACTCCGGCGCGTCGTCGGGGAGCACGGTGGCGGAGATCGTGGCGCGCGACCTCGCGGCGGCCCGGGTCGCGGCGTTCGACGGGCGGGCCATCGACGTCCGGGCGCATCTCGCGCACGCGGCGGAGCTGCGCCCGTCGGTGGACGAGTGGCTGCCGGCCCGTGGGCTGCGCGCGTCGGCCGACGCGGTGGTCGACGGCACCGTCCCGGCGAGCACCATGCCCGCCCAGGCGGGCAGCTGGTCGGCGCGGGCGCTCGGCGAGTACGCCGCCGACCTCGGCGCGGCCCACCTCGTCGTCGGGCAGGCGGAAGGGGCCGTCGCGCTGCTGACCATCGCGCTCGAGCACTGCGCCTGGCCCTACCGGGGGCGCGTGCAGGTGCGGTGCGACCTCGTGGAGGCGGTCATGGCGTCGTCGCCGCCCGGTCAGGTGGGGCCACGTACCCAGCGGCTCCTCGAGCCGCCGGTCGCGCCCGAGGAACGGTCGGCGGCGGACGTCGCGGCCGCCTACTCCAGGCTCGGCGCCCTCCTGGCCGACGACGGCACGCCGTCGGCCACGTTCGAGGCCGCGTTGCACGCCCCGCCGGCGCCCATGTCGCCCTGGCAGCGCGTACGCATGCTGGTGGCGTACGGCCGGTACGCCGTGACGCGCGGGGGCCGGGCGACCGGCACCGCGATGCTCGACGAGGCCCGGACGCTGGTGCGCCTGGCCGGGATGGCCGGGTGGCTGCGGGGCATCGACGTGTTCCTCGCCGAGGCCGATGCGAGCGGTGGCACGGACCCCGAGTGGGAGGTGCTCGGCAGGCACGAGCGGGAGATGGTCCGGCTCGCGGTGCACGGTGCGACCAACTCGCAGATCGCGCAGGCGACGTTCGTGTCCGAGCGGACCGTCGTCAACCGGCTGCGCCGGGCGTACGCGACGCTCGGCATCCGGGATCGCAGAGATCTGGTGCGCCTGGCCGAGACCAGGCCGCCGGCCTGGCTCGTCAGCGGGTAACGCACCAACGCAGAATTTCACCCGCTATTGCCGCTACTTTTCACCCGGCATTTCGGACGTCCTTCACTTCTCTCCGCCGATACGCGTGTGGCTGCAATGGTCGCGCCTCGGATCGGTTCGAGCGCACCCCGATTTGCGTTCCGTTGCGTCAGCGCACGATTACCGCCCTGCCTGGCAGGTCCCTGAGAACCGCTGTTCCCTAAGGGCCGGGAGCCGGTGTGTCTTGCGCCACCGCCCCGACGAACCGGACGTGATCACGTACCGATCCGGACGCTTTCTCTACTTGAAGCGCGATTGATTGAGGAGTGAGTTCTTTTGAACCGAACGCAAGTACCGTCACGCCGACGTCGGAGGGGTGGCGTCATGTTGCGCCGATCCCTGGTGACCGTCGCGGCGACGGCAGTCGTGGTCTCGGCCACCGGACTGCCTGCGGTCGCAGTGAACAACTACCCGGACGAGCCGGCCGAGGCCGCTGCGAGCGTCCTCGACTCGACGCTCTTCAAGAAGGCGCTGCTTGCAGCCGCTTACTCGGACGCCGGCTCCGAGTCGAACCCGGGTGCGAACGAGGGCAACCTCAACGTCGAGCTGCTCGGCTCGGAGCTCGTCCAGCTCGGTGACGTCGAGGTCCCCCTCGACGAGATCCTGGACTACGGTCAGCTCGGTGCGCTGGCCAGCAAGAGCGAGGCGTCGTCCGCGGTTGACGCGCACGCGGTGTCCGGCCTGCTCGGCGCGGACGGCGGCGTGACCCTGGACGGCGAGACCGAGGACTTCGGCAAGGCGTCCGTTGACGTCCTGTCGGCCGCGCGCCTGCTGGGCGTCGACGGCCTTACGGACCAGATCGTCGACCAGCTGCTGCTGGAAGTCGGCGCTGGTGCGGCTGAGGTCACCGCCGAGGACGGCGTGCTCCTGGACCAGGACGGCGTGAGCGGCCCCGGCCAGTACCGCGTCGGCGACGCGGACCTGTTCCTGCACTCCCCGGTCATCGAGAACGCTGCCTCGTCGATCTACGACATCGGCGGCACCATCGACACGACCGTCGAGAACCTCGTCAACGAGAACCTCGACAGCAGCGCGCTGACCGGCCTGTTCGACGCGGTCCCGGGTGTTCCGACGCCCACGATCACCGTGGACAGCAACATGCAGGAGAACCTGTTCCAGTCCGTCGTGGGGGAGCCGATCACCTCGGCGAACCAGCTGATCACCATCGACCTGTCGACCGGTCAGCTGGAGATCCACCTCGACAAGCTGGTGGACAACCCCGATGAGACCGAGGGCGGCCTCAACGAGCTGCCGCCGAACTACGAGCTCATCGACGACACGACCTACCCGCTGATCGCGGAGACCGTGCACGAGCTGATGCAGGAAGTCACCCGCATCCTCATCGGCGCGATCGAGGACTCGCTGAACTCGGTGACGATCAACCTCGCCTTCTACGAGGAGGGGCCGCTCGGCACCCTCGACGTGTCGTGGGCGCTCCCGCTGGCCGACGCCGTGAACGGCGACTTCCCCGAGGCCGTGAACAACAGCACGGGCACGATGGCCCCGATCGCCACGGTCCTGGTGAACACCATCAACACCACGGGCGGTGCGCTCGCGCCGATCCTTGGCCCGGTGTACGACCTGCTGATCAGCGACGAGGGTGACAACATCTTCGAGCTGCTGATCAACGACCTCAAGACGGACTCCATCACGGCTCCGGTCCGCGAGATGCTCTCGCCGGTCTTCGACGTGCTGGCGCAGGTCCTCTCGATCACGATCAACCGTCAGGTGACGGAGACCTCCGACGCCGTGACCCAGACCTCCACCGCGGCCGCGTCCGCAGCGGTGGTCACCTCGTTCGACCTGTCGGCACTGAGCATCGCCCTGCTGCCGGAGAACGAGGTCGCGCGGATCAACCTGGGCAACGCCGCTGTGCGTTTCCAGTCCGAGGACGACGGTTCGGGCGAGATCGACCCGACCCTCACGGTGAACCCGGGTTCTGTCGCGCCTGGTCAGTCGACCATCGCGACGGGCGAGGGCTACACGCCGGACTCGACCGCCACGGTGCAGCTGGAGGACCCCGAGGGCAACCCCGTGGGTGACCCGATCGCGGTCGACACGGACGCCGAGGGCGGCTTCACCGTCCCGGTCCCGGTTCCGGCGGACGCCGAGCTCGGCGACTACACGGTCGTCGGCACCGACGACACGACCGGTGAGGCCGCTGAGGCCCCGCTGGCCGTTGTCTCCGGTTCCGACATCTGCGCCATGGACCCGACGCTGACGGTCGAGCCGAATGCCGCCTACCCGGGCGACACCGTCTCGGTAGTGGGCCAGGGCTTCCCGGCCGGCGTCCCGGTCGTCGTGCAGCTGCGCGACGCCGAGGGCAACCCGGTCGGCGAGCCTGTCACGGTCACCCCTGACGAGGCCTGCGGCTTCATCACGGACCTGACCGTCCCCGAGGACGCCGAGCCCGGCGACCACGTGGTCGGCGCGGAGCCCGAGGACGGCAGCGAGGGTGCTGAGGCGCCGCTCGAGATCCTCGACCCGGGCACCAACCCGCCGGGCGACTGCTCGGACCCGGCCATCACGGCCGAGCCGAAGGTCGTCGCGGCGGGCGACGAGGTGACCATCACCGGTACGGGCTTCCCGGCCGGCGTGGACGTCACCGTTCAGCTCCAGGACACCGAGGGCAACAAGATCGGTGAGCCGGTCCACGTGACCGTCGACGAGGACTGCGGCTTCACCACGCCGATCACGGTCCCGGAGGGCACCCCGCCGGGCGTCATCATCGTGGACGCTCAGCCGGACGACGGCAGCGAGGGCGCGCAGACTCCGATCGTCGTCTCCGAGCAGCTCGGCGGTGGCGACGGCCGCGATCTGACGGCCCGCTTCGAAAAGCCGACCGCTGAGCAGGGCGACGAGCAGACGTTCTACGCCTCGGGCTTCGAGGAGGGTGAGGTCGTCGTCGGTCTCATCAACTCGGAGGCATTCGCCCTGCAGCCCCAGGCTGCGGACAGCGACGGCAACGTCCAGTGGACGTTCACGGTCGACGAGCGGCTCGACGTCGGTACCCACGAGGGCATCGCCGTCAGCACGGTCGAGGGTGACTCCGCGACTGCCACGTTCGACGTCGTCACGGAGACGGCCGCTGGGGCCGGCGACGGCGACGGCGGTGGCCTCGCCTCGACGGGTGCGAATGTGACGGCGCTCATCGCCGCCACGGTGCTGCTCCTCGGTGCCGGTGCGGTCATGATCAAGCGCCGGCGCGAGATCAGCCAGGCCTTCGCAACCGCGATGGGCCGGATGACGGACGACAAGCCCGCCGTCTGATGAGCTGAGTCTCTGACGCAGCAAGCAGGTGTCTTGACGCAGTAAAGACCGGCCCGGTGCGACTCGTCGCACCGGGCCGGTCTCGTCGGTAAGGGCCCACAGGGCCAGGAGCAAAGATCGAAGGGGGAGCCGTGCGCGAGGTGTCGCCGAAGCGGCGAGTGGTTCCGGCGATCGTCGCGGCAGCCGCCATCGTCGCGCTCGTCGTGGCCGCGATCATGGTGGTGGAACAGGCGCTGCCGGCCGCGCCGGCCCCGCGCGGCGAGGACTCGTCCGCGTCGCTCGGCGTGGACCTGAAGTGCCCGGAGAACGAACCGATCGCGCAGGAGCTCCTCGGTGGTTCCACGTGGACCATGTGCTGGCGGGTCGACGCGAGCCGGGGGCTCGTCCTCGAGGACGTGCACTTCACGCCCGCCGGGGACACGCCCGTGCAGGTGCTCGCCGAGCTGTCGATCGGGCAGCTCGAGGTGCCGTACGACACCGGCCTGCGCAACACAGAGGACATCACCACGCAGGGCTTCGGCGGCAGCCACATGATGACCCTCACCGAGACGGAGTGCCTGGGTGAGCGTCTTGAGGCGAACGTGCCGAAGATCGGCGACGGCTCGATGGGCGGCGGCGCCGAGCGCCGCTCCGTGCTGTGCCAGGAGGTGGTCGACGGCGGGATCGCGTACCGCAGCAGCGACACCGCGGGCACCGAGGTGGCCCGGCGCACCGATCTGCGGCTCGCGACCATCTCGAAGGTCGGCTGGTACGAGTACGTCAGCCAGTACACGTTCGGCGGCGACGGCAGCATCCGGTCCGACCTCGGCGCGACCGGCGACCTCTCGCCCGAGGACTACGGGGACGACCCGGCCCATGGCTGGCCGGTGGGCCCAGGGGAGACCGACTACGCCACGAGCCACTCCCACAACGCGGTGTGGCGGGTGCACTGGGCGCTCGGCGGGCAGGGCGGCCAGGTGGTGGAGCAGTACGACGCCGCGCCGACCGGCGAGCTGGGGCCGCGGTCGCCGCTCGTCGAGGGCGGGCTGACCCGGATCTCGCGCGAGGGCACGGCCGAGGCCGCGGACCGGCGCTGGTGGCGCGTGGTGAACCCCGACGTCCTCAACGAGGACGGGCACGAGATCTCGTACCAGGTGGACGCGGGCGCGACGACGCCGTTCGAGCTCACCCAGGACCACCGGCACGGCGGCGAGGCCGGCGGCGGCTACGCCATCGCGTTCACCGAGGCGGACGACTGCCAGCTGTTCGCCACGGCGAACAAGGAGGGGACCTGCGGGTCGGGCGTGCTCGACTTCGCGGAGGACGAGGCCGAGCTGTCCGACGTCGTCACGTGGGTCGCCGTCGGCTTCCATCACGTCGCGCGCGACGAGGACCAGAGCCCCATGGAGATGCACTGGCAGGGGTTCACCCTGACGCCGCGTGACCTGACGGCGCAGCGCGCCGACCCGCCGTCGGCCCGCGAGGGCGTGAACGGAAAGCCGACCGAGGCGCCCTGAGGAGCTTCGCCCCGCTCAGGGCCTGCGCGCCTCCACCAGCGTGCGGCGGCTGTGGCAGACGAACGAGCCGCGCTCCGCGATGTGGTCGTACAGGGCGCGCAGGCGGTCCTTGTACTTGTCGACGGAGAAGCCGGGAACGGTCCACAGGACCTTGCGCAGGAAGTGCACCACCGCGGCCAGGTCGAAGAACTCCACCCGCGTCAGCGCGTCATCGAGCCGCACGAGGTCGAGGCCGGCGTCGGCCACCCGGGTGCGGAGCCGGTCCAGGTACCGGGCGTCCTGGTCCTCCTGCGGCCCCATCAGGAACTCGTACAGCGCACGGTTGGAGCCCGCGCCGACCTCCTGGACCAGCAGCGTGCCGCCGGGCGCGAGCAGCCGTGCGGCCTCGGCGTAGGGGAACGAGACGGGGTGGCGGCTCACGACGAGGCCGAACGCGCCGTCGTCGAAGGGGAGCGAGGCGGCGCCGTCGTCGACCAGGGTCACGACGCCGTCGAACGGCGCCAGCGCGGTGGAGGCGAGCTCGTGGTTCGGCACCCAGGCCTCGGTGGCTCGCACGACGCCGGGCACGTGCGCCGCCAGGCCCAGGGCCTCCGCGAAGACCTCGCCGCCGCCCGTGTCGACGTCGAGGACCGCGTCGACCCGGCCCAGGCGCTCACCGCACAGCCGCACGTAGCCCCAGCCGGGGCGCTCCTCGGTGGCGCGGCCCGCGAACCAGGAGAAGTCCCAGCCGTCCGTGGGGACGGCCAGCCCCTCGGCGATCTCGTCGTCGAACGTCATGCCGCCGAAACTAACCTCGGAAATCCCCCGCTCACCAGCGGATATCCCCCGACCGCCGGGCGGGGCTGGTGGAGCCGTGGTCGGCCCGGGTCAGTCCCGGGGGAGGACCATCTCGACCTCGTCCGGGAACGGCGCGTAGTCCGCCGCCTTGGTGCGGCCCGTGCGGCGCCAGCCGAGGTGCTCGTAGAAGCCGATGGCCTGGTCGTTGTCGGCGAGGCACCACAGGCGGGGGTCGCTCATCTCGGCGACCGCCATGTCCATCGCCGCCCGCGCGAGGCCGGCGCCCCAGCGCGACGGGTGCACTGCCAGGTGCCGCAGCAGCCGCTCGTCGTGGGCGACGAAGCAGGCCAGGCGGGAGTGGTCGGCGCCGTCGTCGTCCAGCACGAGGACGCGGACGCCGGGCTCGGTGAGCGCCGTCTGCCACTTGGCCAGGACCTCGTCGGACGGGAACGGGTACATGCCCGGCGGGAAGATGTGGCCCAGCGCCGCGATCCCGGCGGCGCGCTCCACGTCGAGGAGCGCCTGCGCGTCCTCGGGCGTGGCCTGCCGGAATCGGTTCTGATCCATTGCCTCAGCGTACGGCCCAGCCTGTGCCATGGCACCACTGTTGCGATGTCCGTCTGTGGCCGTCTTGGGCCGGGCGAAAATTGGTGTGCAACATTTTCGCGAAGTGCTGTGACCTCGGTGCGGCTCGCGCGTCAAGGGTGCATGACAGATACAGCATTCAGTGCGGTGATGTCCCGCCTCTCGGCGCTCGACACGCTTTCGCTGCGAGTGAGTCAGGACTGGCTCGCGTTCGGCCTGGATCGGGTGGACGTGCTGGTCATCGACATTCTGACGGTCAGCGAGCTCACGGCCTTGCCGCTCGTGAGCAAGCACAAGCTCATTGCCGAGGATCCGGACCCGGGCAGGGAGCTGGGCCTGACCAGGATCTGGAAAGGCTGGCTCGGGGACGCCTCGGACGTGGTGCCCGTAGCGATGCGGCTCACGCTCGCGGCGGGCGGCGACGGCTGAGCCGCAGGCCCGACCGATACGAGCGGAGGCTGAGCCTGAGGCAGCCGGTCGCCGCCCGCGCGGCGGCCTGGACCTCAGCGCGGCAGGTGCGCTTCGATCTCGTCGATGATCGCCGGATCGTCCGGCAGGGTCTTCGGTGCGTACCGCCGCACGTCGCCACCGGGCAGGACCAGGAACTTCTCGAAGTTCCAGCGGATCTTGCCCGAGTGACCCGTGGCGTCCTCCGTCTTCTTGAGCTCGACGTAGAGCGGGTGCGCCTGGCGGCCGTTCAGCTTGATCTTGTCGAGCACGGGGAACGTGACGCCGTAGGTCATGGAGCAGAACTCGGCGATCTTCTCGTTCGAGCTCAGCTCCTGCAGGAACTGGTTGCTGGGAAAGCCCAGCACGGTGAAGCCCCGGTCCTGGTACTTCTTCTGCAGCTTCTCGAGGGTCTCGTACTGCGGTGCGAGGCCGCACCGCGAGGCCACGTTCACCACGAGCACTACGTCGTCCTTGTGGTCGGCGAGCGAGATCTCCGTGCCGTCCATCGTGTGGAAGGGAATGTCGTAGAGGGTCACCGGGCCATCCTCCACCCGTTGTGCGGGTCAACGGAACCCTTCGTGGAAGACTAAGGACCAGCCGGGTTAGGTTGACGGGGTGACCCACCCTGCGCCGGGCGCCCGGCGCACCCCCGGCCCCGCCAAGCACCGACCGCCGCTGCCCGTGCGGGACGGGCTAAACCCCACGCGGCTCGTGCTGCCGCACGACCCGGAGGTCGTCGTGCGGTTCCCGTTCGCGCTCGACTACCTCCTGGACCGGTTCCGCGGCGACGCGGACCGCCTGCTCGAGAAGCTCGCCCTCGGCGAGATCGTCACCGGCCACGGCGAGCCCCTCACTCCGACGACGCCGTACGAACCACGCGGCTTCCTCTACCTGTACCGCGACCCGCCCGCGCACGAGGACAGGATCCCGTTCGAGCCCGAGGTGCTCCACCGCGACGAGAACCTGCTGGTCGTGGACAAACCGCACTTCCTCGCGACGATGCCGCGCGGTCGATGGGTGCGCGAGACCGCCCTGGTCCGCCTCCGGGTCGCCCTCGACCTGCCCGAGCTCTCCCCGGCCCACCGGCTCGACCGCGGGACGGCGGGCGTGCTGGTCTTCACCGTACGGCCGGAGGTGCGCGGCGCGTACCAGGAGGCGTTCGCCCGCCGGAAGGTGCGCAAGGTCTACGAGGCGGTGGCGCCCCTCCCGTCGTCTGGCGCCGTCCTGCCGTCGGGGAGCCTTCCGCCGTCGGGCGACACGCTGCCGTCGGGCGGCACGCGGCCCGACGGCGCCCGGGTCGCCCTGGGCGAGCCCGTCACCCTCCGTAGCCGCATAGTGAAGCGGCGCGGCGTCACCCGCGCCGAGGAGGTCCCCGGGGAGCCGAACGCGGAGTCGCTCATCATCCTCACCGCCACTGACGAGGCCCGCGGGCTCGGCCTCTACCGCCTGGAACCGCACACCGGCAAGACCCACCAGCTGCGGCTGCACATGGCGTCGCTCGGGCTGCCGATCCTGCACGACCCGTTCTGGCCGGACCTCCGCGACACCGACCCGGACGACTTCGACCGCCCCCTGCAGCTCCTGTCCCGCTCGCTCGAGCTCACCGACCCGCTGTCCGGGCGCACCCGCCGCTTCGAGTCCCGTCGCACGCTCAGTGAATGGACGCACCGATCACCGGGGTGACCTGAGCGCCTGACACGTCCGCCGGGAACGCACAGGTGCAAGAATCGGTGGGATGAGCACCACCCCCGACTACCCCGCCCGCGCCGTCGTGGATCTGGACGCGATCCGCGACAACGTGCGCGCCCTGCGGACGATCGCACCGACCGCGCAGGTCATGGCCGTCGTCAAGGCCGACGCGTACGGCCACGGGCTCGCGCCCGCGGCCCGGGCGGCGCTCGCGGGCGGCGCGACCTGGCTGGGCGCGGCGCAGAGCCGGGAGGCGCTCGCGATCCGGGCCGCCGTCGGGCCCGGCCCGCGCATCCTGACCTGGCTCTACGCGCCCGGGGCACCCTTCGCCGACCTGGTCCGGGACGACATTGACGTCGCCGTCGCCGCGGCCTGGGCCCTCGACGAGGTGGCCGACGGCGCCCGCGTGGCCGGCCGCGCCGCCCGGGTGCACCTCAAGGTCGACACCGGGCTGGGCCGCAACGGGATCATGCCCGAGGACCTGCCCGCCGTCCTCGACCGGGCGGCGGCGCTGCAGGCCGAGGGCGCGCTCGCGATCGTCGGCCTCATGTCGCACTTCGCGCTCGCGGACGAGCCCGACGACCCGTCGGTGAAGATGCAGACCCACGTCTTCGACGACGCCATCCGGACCGTCGAGGCCGCCGGGATCGACCTCGAGGTGCGGCACATCGCCAACTCCGCGGCGACCCTGACCAACCCGTCGGTGCACTACGACCTGGTGCGCCCGGGAATCGCCGTCTTCGGGCTGTCGCCGGTTCCGCACCTTGGTGTGCCGGGCGACTTCGGGCTGCGGCCGGCGATGACGCTGGAGGCGCGGCTCGCCACCGTGAAACGGGTGCCCGCCGGGCACGGCGTCTCCTACGGCCACTTCTACACGACGGAGCAGGACACGGTGCTCGGCGTCATCCCCCTCGGGTACGCGGACGGGATCCCGCGGCACGCCTCCGGCGGCTCGCTCGGCCCGGGCGGACCCGTGCTGGTGGGCGGCAGCGTGGACGACGTCCCCGCACCCGACGCCGGTCACGGCACCACCCGCGTGGTGCGCGTCGCGGGCCGAGTGTGCATGGACCAGATAATGCTCGACCTCGGCCCGTACGCGTCCGAGCAGGCCGGCGACGTCGTGACCCTCTTCGGGGCTTCGGACGGGCTGACGCGCGCCGGCGCACCCAATGCCGAGGACTGGGCCCAGGCCGCCGGCACCATCAGCTACGAGATCGTGACGCGCCTCGGGGCTCGCGTGCCCCGCGTGTACGCGGGCACGGCAGGAAGGGAGACCGCGTGAGCGGGGCAGCGAGCGGACCGGGTAACACCACGACTTCGGAGGCAGTGATCCTGGAGCTGCCCGACGCCGACACGACACGCGCCCTCGGCGCCGCCCTCGCCGGGGTGCTGCACGCCGGGGACCTGGTGATCCTCACCGGCGACCTCGGCGCGGGCAAGACGACCCTGACCCAGGGCATCGGAGCGGCGCTGAACGTGCGCGGCCAGGTGGCATCGCCCACCTTCATCGTGGCGCGCGAGCACCCGGCTCTGCCGCGCCCGGACGGCACGCGCGGACCCGGGCTGGTGCACGTCGACGCCTACCGGCTCGGCGGGCTGGGCGAGCTGGACGCGCTCGACCTGGACTCGTCGCTCGAGGACTCCGTGACCGTCGTCGAGTGGGGGCGCGGCCTCGCCGAGACGCTCGCCGACGACCGGCTGGAGATCGACCTGGAGCGCCCGCGCGGTGCGCCGTCGTTCGACCCCGGCGTCACCGCTGAGGAGGACCCCGAGGCGGGGACGCGCAGGGTGACGATCCGCGCCGTCGGGCAGCGGTGGGCCGGGGTGGACCTCGGGGGACTGCTGGGCTGAGGTTCGTCGTCGCGACGAGGAACCTGCGTGGACCGCCGTAATAGGCTGGTCACGTGGCCGTTCTCGCTCTCGATACCTCAGCAGCCGTCGCCGTCTCGCTCGTCGACGAGGACGGCGCGCGCCTCGCGTCCCGCACCTCGGACGAGCGTCGCCGGCACGCCGAGTCGCTCGCGCCCCTGATCACCGAGGTCCTCGACGAAGCGGGGATCGAGCGGACCGACCTGACTGCCGTCGTCGCCGGAACTGGCCCCGCCCCGTTCACGGGGCTGCGCGTCGGGCTGGTGACGGCCCGGACGCTCGCGCTCACGCTCGGTGTCCCCGTGCTGGGCGTGCCCAGCCTCGACGCGCTGGCCGTGCAGGCCGTCAGCGACCTCGGGCTTCGGCCCGGCACCGAGATCCTCGCCACCTCCGACGCCCGCCGCAAGGAGGTCTACTGGGCGCGCTACCGCGTGGTCGCGCACGAGGGCCCGCACGGCTTCCCGGTCGTGGAGCGGATCGCGGGGCCCGACGTCGACCGGGCCGGCTTCGTCGCCCAGGCTCAGCTCTCCCCGACCGACGCGGGAGAGGGGCAGCCACCCGTGGTGATCGGCGAGGGCGCGATGCTCTACCCGGAATTCCTTCCCGTGGCCGACGACGCCCCCCTGGTCCCCGATGCGACGGTCCTGGCCCGGCTGGCGCTCGTACGCCGCGCCGCCGGCGAGGAGCAGCCCACCGAGCCCCTGTACCTGCGGCGTCCGGACGTGCACGAACCGACGCGGGCCCCGACCGGCTCGACCACCGGGACCGGCTCGACCACTGCTGCTGCCACTGGAGGCGTCGCATGATCACCGAGGTACGGCTCCGGCCGCTGCGCAATGCCGACTTCGACCGCGTGCTGGAGCTGGAGCGTCAGCTCTTCGGCCGGGGCGCCTGGTCCTACGGGATGCTCGCCGACGAGCTCGGCGCGCTGGGCCGCTGGTACATCGTGGCGGAGCCGGAGCGCCTAGACCGCGCGGGTGACCAGCCCGTCGTCGGCTACGGCGGACTGTGGTTCGACGGTGACGTCACGCAGATCATGACCATCGGCGTCGACCCGGCGGTCCAGCGGCACGGCGTGGGGCGGCAGCTCCTGACCGCGCTCATCGAGCGGTCGCGCAAGCTCAAGGCCGAGGCGGTGCTGCTGGAGGTGCGGGTCGACAACATGCCCGCCATCGAGATGTACCGGGACTTCGGGTTCCAGGTCCTGGGCGTCCGCAAGCGGTACTACCAGCCGGAGAACAAGGACGCGTACACGATGCGCCTCGAGCTGGCCGAGGCCGCGGGCACCGCGGCGGACGCTCCCGTGGACGCCCCCGTGGACGCCCCTGACGACGAGGCGGGGGACGCCGCCTGACACCGACGGCGGAACTACCTACCCGAACCCGCTAAACGTACTAATCTGAGCCTTGGATTAGTGCGTTTAGCAGGTTCAATGGGAGGTTGTATGCGTTCGTTCGTGGATCTTGATGCGCTTATCGGGCGCGTGCCCTTCGACGTCGTCAGTGATCTGAGAATCATCGACACCGGTCGTGGCAGTGAGGCGTTGTATCGCGACAAGCTCCCCGCTCTGCTGACGAGCCTCGCGCAGCGTGCCCGGGTGGCAAGCATCGAAGCGTCTTCTGCGATCGAGGGGATCGTGGTCGAGAGCCGCGAACGCGCAGATGTGATCCTGAGCGGGGAGCCGGTGACCCTCCGGGACCGGAGCGAGAAGGAGCTGGCCGGGTACCGGGCGGCGCTGGACTATCTCTACCAGGAGGACTGGCGGCCGCTGAATATGGGCCTTGTCCTGCACCTGCATCGGCTCCTCTTCTCCTTCACGGATGTACCAGGCGGCGGTTTCAAGACCTCGGAGAACGTCGTGGTCGACAGGCTTCCGGACGGAACACAGGTGAAGAGGTTCACCCCGGTCTCGGCGGCGAAGACACCGCAGTTCGTGGAGGAGCTCGTATGGAGGTACTCCGCGGCGATGCGGGAAGATCGGCACCACCCCGTCCTTCTCGTGGGGCTCTTCGTGCTGGACCTGTTGACCATCCACCCCTTCCTTGACGGCAACGGGCGGATCACGCGTGCCCTGACGAACGCGTTGTTGGAGGACAGCGGATACGAGGTGACGCGGTACGTGTCGCTGGAGTCGTCGATCGCGGCATCTGCGGACGAGTACTACGACGCACTTCAGGGTTCAACCGCGGGGTGGCACGACGGTAACCATGAGCCGTGGCACTGGCTCCGATACTTCGTGCGCGTGGTGCGCGGCGCCTACGACGAATTCCAGCGTGCGACGGAAGTAGCCCGAGCGGCTGGGAGCAAAAAAGAACGCGTCCAGCTGTACGTCCTGGACCACGCCCCGGCGTCGTTCAGGATGGCTGACATCCGGGCCTCGCTTCCGGGGGTCAGCGATGCGACGATCAGGAACGCACTGGAGGCGCTGCGTGCGGACGGCTTCGTCGAGGTCGACGGTACCGGACGTAACGCGGCCTGGAACCGGATAAGCAGCCGACGATGAGGAGCACCACGGATGAGGGAACGAGTACTGGTCGATGCCGCGACGCTGGCAGCAGACCTGAGGGTCGGCGGGGGAGCTGACCCGGCCGACGGGCGCCCCGTCGTCCTCGACGTCCGCTGGGCGCTCGGCATGACCGACGGCCACGACCAGTACCGCGCAGGCCACCTCCCGGGCGCCGCGTACGTGGACCTCGAGACCGAGCTCGCCGCGCACGCAACGCCGGCCGAGGGTCGGCACCCGCTGCCGTCGGCGTCGGCGTTCCAGGAGGCCGCGCGCCGGTGGGGTGTCTCGGACGACTCCCGTGTGGTCGTCTACGACTCCGTCGGCGGCACGTCCGCCGCCCGCGCGTGGTGGCTCCTGCGGTACTTCGGCGTCCAGGACGTGCGCATCCTCGACGGCGGCCTCGCCGCCTGGACCGCGCAGGGGCGCGCCCTCGAACCGGGCGACGTCACGCCCGAGCCGGGCGACGTCGTCGTGCGGCCGGGTGGGATGCCCGTCATCGACGCGGACGAGGCGGCGGCCCTGGCCGACGGCGAAGGTGTGCTTCTCGACGCGCGTGCCGCCGAGCGCTACCGCGGCGAGGTGGAGCCCGTCGACCCGCAGGCCGGGCACGTGCCGGGGGCGGCCAGCGCGCCGACCACCGAGAACCTGGGCGCGGACGGCCGGTTCCTGTCGACAGCGAACCTCAAGCGGCGCTTCGGTGACCTGGGGATATCCGGCGCGGACCCGACGACCGACGGAAAGGTCGGCGTGTACTGCGGGTCGGGCGTCACGGCGGCGCACGAGGTGGCCGCGCTCGCCGTCGTCGGCGTGGACGCGGCGCTGTACCCGGGCTCGTGGTCGCAGTGGTCGAACGACCCGGCGCGCCACGTGGCGGTCGGGGCGTGACCGCCCTGCCGCGACTCAGACGGTGATCGTCGTGAGCGGCATCGACGAGTCCACCGGGATGTCCAGGCTGCTCGGGGCGACGCCGGCACGCACGACCGCGGAGCCCAGCGCCGCGATCATCGCGCCGTTGTCCGTGCAGTAGCGGATCGGCGGGATGCGCAGGTCGATCCCGGCCTCGGCGCAGCGCTTGGCCGCCATCTCCCGCAGCTGGCTGTTGGCGGAGAACCCGCCGCCGACCACCAGCGTGTCGACGCCGTGCGCGTGGCACGCGGCGATCGTCTTGGCGGTGAGGACGTCGGCGACGGCCTCGGCGAACGACGCCGCGACGTCGTGCACCGGGATCTCCTGCCCGACGTCGGTGCGGGCCTCGACCCAGCGGGCCACCGCCGTCTTGAGGCCGGAGAACGAGAAGTCGTAGGCGTGCTTGGCCTGGTCCTTCGCTGCGGTGAGGCCGCGCGGGAACCGGATGGCGGTCGGGTCGCCCTCGCGCGCGAGGCGGTCGATGTGCGGGCCGCCGGGGTAGGGCAGGCCGAGCAGGCGGCCGACCTTGTCGAACGCCTCGCCCGCGGCGTCGTCCAGGGTGGAGCCGAGCTCCGTGACGTCGGTGGCGATGTCGTCCACCAGCAGCAGCGAGCTGTGGCCGCCGCTCACCACGAGCGCCATCGCGCGTTCCGGGAGGGGTCCGTCCACGAGCTGGTCCACGCACGCGTGGCCGATCACGTGGTTCACGCCGTACAGCGGCTTGTTCAGGCCGATGGACAGGGCCTTCGCGGCGGACGCGCCGATCGTGAGCGGCCCGACGAGGCCGGGGCCGGCGGTGACCGCGATGGCGTCGACCTCGGACAGGTCGACGTCGGCCTCGCCGAGGGCCTTCTGGATCGTGGGGATCATCGCCTCGAGGTGGGCGCGGCTGGCGACCTCGGGGATGATGCCGCCGTAGCGGGCATGCTCCTCCATCGAGCTGGCGACGGCGTCGACCAGCAGCTCGTTTCCGCGGACCAGGGCGACGCCGGTCTCGTCGCAGGAGGTCTCGATGCCGAGCACCAGGGGTTCTGCCATGGGCTCCAGCCTAGTTCCCTGTCTCCGTTGAGTGTGATCCGCGGGGTTGTGACCCACGGACGTGGCAGGAGTCACGGTTGAAACCGGAACTATCGCTTGGAGCAACTTGTTCCAGTCGGCATGACACAAGCACTTGAGGCCACCGCACCGCTCGCGATCGACGACGCCACGGCCGACCGTCTGTTCCGCACCGCACGCACCGTGACGACCTTCGCCGAGTCCGAGGTGACCGACGAGCAGCTCGCCGCGGTGTACGACCTCATCAAGTGGGGCCCCACCTCGATGAACGTGAGCCCGCTGCGCGTGCTGGTGGTCCGCACGCCGGAGGCGCGGCAGCGTCTCGTCGCCAACATGCCCGAGGGCAACCAGGAGCGCGTCGCGACCGCGCCCGTCACCCTCGTGCTCGCGTACGACCCCGAGTTCCACGAGCGCCTCGACGTCCTGATCCCGCACATGCCGGGCGCGCGCGAGATGTTCGCGGGCGACGACGAGGCACGGGCCGCCGCCGCGCGCACCAACGCCCTGCTCCAGGCGGGCTACCTGATCGTCGGCCTGCGCGCCGCTGGCCTGGCGGCCGGCCCGATGCACGGGATCTACGACGCCATCGACGCCGAGTTCTTCGCCGAGAACGGCTGGAAGAGCATGCTGGTGATCAACGTCAGCGCGGCCGAGGGCGCCGACACCACCCGCCCCCGCGCCCCGCGCCTGAGCTTCGACGACGCCGCGCAGGTCATCTGAGCCGCGCGGGTCAGCCGACGAGCGGGCGGCCCGTCCGCATCTCCTCGATCATCGCGCGCACGACGGGGACCAGGTCGCCGTCGTGCGCCGCGGCCACCGCCTGCTGCCGCTGGTAGGACGCCCCGGTGCGGACGATGTCCCGGATCCCGGCCAGCTCCGCGGCGCAGCCGAGGCGATGCGCGACGGGCTCGAGCTCGACCAGCAGCTTGGCGATCGCGTCGAGGATCGACCCCTGGTTGCCCTCGGCATCGAGGATCACCGTGGCGTCCAGGCCGTAGCGCGCCGAGCGGAACTTGTTCTCCTCGACGAACCACGGCGGCAGCACCGGCAGGGTGCGGCCCTGGTCCAGCTGCGTGGAGAGGTGCTCCACGAGGCAGTGCACGAGCGCGGCCAGCGTGAGGGCCTCCGTCAGGTTCGTCGGGCCGTCGCAGACCCGGACCTCGAGCGTGCCGAACCGCGGCGAGGGGCGGACGTCCCAGTGGACCTCGTTGAATGCCTCGACCGCGCCGACGTGCAGCATGTCGCCCGCGTACGCCTCGAGCTCCGGCCAGGTCTCGAAGGCGATGGGCAGCCCGGAGCTCGGGATCTGCTGGAACAGCATCGACCGGTTCGAGGCGTATCCGGTGTGCTCGCCGGCCCAGTACGGCGACCCGGCCGACAGCGCCTGCAGGTGCGGGAAATAGGTGAGCATCGCGCGCATCAGCGGCAGCGCCTTCTCCCGGTGCTCGACCCCGACGTGGACGTGCAGCCCCCAGATGATCAGCTGGGCGCCCCACGCCCCCGTGCGTTCGCGGATGCGGGCGTAGCGCTCCTTCTCGCCGACCACCTGGTCGGCGGCCCGGGCGAACGGGTGCGTGCCGCCGCCCATGAGGTCGAGGCCGAGCGGGTCGGTGACCTTCCGCACGCGTTCGATAGTGCGGGTCAGGTCCGCCCCGGCGTCGGCGACGGTCCGACAGACGCCGGTGACCAGCTCGATCGTGTTGTTCATGAACTCGCCGGTGACGTGCGGGGCGTAGACGACCGAGTCGTCCCGTTGGTCGGCCCACCTGCCGCCGTCGCGCGCGAGGGCGTCGAGCACCTCGGGCCCGGCCTGGGACAGGTTCGCGGTGCCGGGCTCGACGAGCCCGATCTCCCACTCGAGACCCACGGTCGAGCGCGGGGACTCACCGAACCCGAGCCGCGCCGGCGAGCTCATGCGGCTCCCAGCGGTTCGACGAGGAGCACCTGTTGGTTGCCTGCCACGCGTGTGAGCACGATCGTCGCCTCCTCGGTCCCGGTGAGCACGAGCTGCTTGCGAAGTTGTTCGGGCACGACGGCGGTGCCCCGCTTCTTGATCGTGATGCGCCCGACGTTGCGGTCGCGCAGGTAGGACTTGAGCCGCTTCAGGCCGAACGGCATCGTGTCCAGCACCCGGTATCCGGTGGCGATCGGGGCCAGCGCCCCCGCGGCCTCGTCGGGCCGCGCCGGCGGCAGGTCGGCCGGGTCGTCGGTCGTGATGTACGCGATGGTCGGGTCGACGAGGCGTCCGCCCAGCTCGGCGGCAGCCTGGCCCACGAGCCCGGCGCGGATGACGGCCCCATCGGGTTCGTAGAGGTACTGCCCGACGCCGCCGACGTCCGGCTCGACGTCGTCGCCCCGCACCGTGCGGCTCAGGGTGTGCTCCTTGCCGTCGTCGTCCGTGAACGCGCGCAGCACGAGCGCCGAGCGGCCGGGACCGTCGGGTGCGAGCGGGCCGAACCAGAGCCCGGCCTCGACCACGTCGCCGTTGACGGACACCCACTGCGTCTCGGCGTCGTCGGGCAGCCCCTCGTGCGGGATGCCCGGGCCCACCTTGATGCCGACGGCGGGCACCGTCTCACGCAGCGCCCAGACGGAGTCGAGCGGAGGCTCGTAGGCCCGCGGGTCGAAGACGCGGCGGCTGCGCGCCCCCGAGCCGCCGCGCACCCGGCGGGCCGGGTCGGCGTACACGCCCTCGACGCCCTCGGCGCGCAGGTCGAGCGTGAGGCCGTCGGTGTGCCGCACGTCCGCCTCGGGGAAATGGCGCAGGTTCCACTGCGCGATGGCGGCGGTGCACTCGTCCAGGTCGGTCGCGACGACGCGGAGCCCGGTCCCGGCGAACGCTAGGGAATCCGCACCGATGCCGCAGGTCAGGTCCGCGACGGCGGTGATGCCGGCGGAGAGGTAGCGTCGGGCGTGCAGCGCCGCGACGACGAGCCGGGTGGCCTGCTCCAGGCCGTCCGCGGTGAACAGCATGCCGTCCGCGAAGTCACCGAACTTGACCCGCGCCCGGGCGCGCAGCCGGGACTGGGTCACCACGGCGGCCGCGAGGTCCGCCGCGACGCCCTTGGCGCGCAGGGTCGTGACCGTCTTCATCGCGTCGCGCTCGTCGTAGGGCGGAAGGGCGCCAAGCAGGGCCCAGCCGTCGGAGCTGAGGAGTTTGCTCAGAATCGCCGCATCCATGGGAAGATCTTTCCATGTTTGTCCTGGTCGTGACGAGTGCCACGACGCAACCTTTTCATGGAGATGGCGAGATCCCGGTGTGCGGGCGGCCCGCCGGCCGCTCAGGGTGTGAGCCGTTCCACCCGATTGGCACTCGCCTTGACCGAGTGCTAGCGCCGACCTAGATTTGGGGTTGTTCACCGCCGTGGAACCCGGTATCCGGGAGCCACGGCGGAGGATCCAGACGTTCGTGCCCGCCGGCACCCGCGACGACGGCGGACCGTCGAACGTTCGAGCCACTCAGTCAACCACGCAGCTGATCTCTCGATCCGCTCACGAAAGAGGAGGTCCGACGTGTCGGTCCCCATCAAGCCGCTCGAGGACCGGATCGTCGTCAAGGCTCTCGAAGCCGAGACCACGACCGCTTCCGGCCTGGTCATCCCGGACACCGCCAAGGAGAAGCCCCAGGAGGGCGAGGTCCTGGCCGTTGGTCAGGGCCGCATCGACGACAACGGCAACCGTGTGCCGCTGGACGTCGCCGTCGGTGACAAGGTGATCTACTCCAAGTACGGCGGCACCGAGGTCAAGTACGCGGGCGAGGAGTACCTGGTGCTCTCGACCCGCGACGTCCTCGCGGTGGTCGTGGGCTGATCTCAGCCCACGTCAGGTAGAAGACAGGGCCCCGCACCGAAAGGTGCGGGGCCCTTGTCGCGCCCGGCTGACTGCTTCGGCAGCGCGGGCGATCAGGCTGTGGACGATCAGGCTGCAGGTGATTCAGGCCGAGACCGACTTGCCGGCGAGGATCGCCGACCGCTCGTCCTCGCTGAGCCCGCCCCACACGCCGTACGGCTCGCGTACGCGGAGCGACTGCTCGCGGCACTGCATCATCACGGGGCAGGAGCGGCAGATCGCCTTGGCGGCCTCGGCGCGTCGGCGCCGAGTTGAGCCACGCTCGCCCTCGGGGTGGAAGAACAGGGTGTCGTCCGCATCGCGGCACGCTCCCTGGTACTGCCATTCCCAAAGTTCCATTACCGGACCGGGAAGCCTCGAGATCTCCGTCATGGCGAACAACCTACAAGTTGTGCAGAAGTTGTTCAAGGGGCAGTTTTTCGGCATGCGACTCGAATCGTGTCAGGTCGAAGCGCGTCAGGACTGACCGGATTTGTTCATATGTGAACCGAAATCCACCGAGATCGGCGGCACGCCGGGTTTCGCAGTGGCGCAGAGAGGGTCCGGTCGGCAGAATCGAGTCCATGACATCTTCGCGACCCGCCCAGAACTCGGGCGGGTCACGTACATCCAGCCCCGGACTGGCCGTCGCTGCGGTAGCCAGACGCCTCGGGGTTGCCCCCGCGACCCTGCGCACCTGGGACCGCAGGTACGGGCTCGGCCCATCAGGCCGCACCGCTGGATCACACCGCCGCTACACACCGGACGACGTCGCCCGGCTGCTCGTGATGCGTCGGCTGACGCTCGAGGGCGTGGCGCCGGTGGACGCCGCCCGCGCCGCCGTCGAGGCGGGGGACGCAGAGCTGGAGGTCGCCACCCGGTCCGCGCCGGCGCTCCCCACCGTGCGGGTCGAGGGCGAGCCCGATTCCGAGACCGAGCCCGACTTCGCGGAGAAGTTTCTCGGTACGGTCGAGGCGCCGACCGAGGCACGGAAGGGCGCCGGCGGAGCCGCGCCGGCTTCGGGCAGCGAGCAGGCGGACGAGCCGCGCGGCCGTGCGCGCCTGCGGGCCCTGCCCGGTGGCGCGACGGGCGGCGGTGCCTCGGCCCCGGCCGGGGGTGGGCCTCGGTCGGCCGCGTCCCCCGCGCCGACGTCGGGCCGGGTGTCCGCCCTGGTCGACGCCGCTCTGGCCTACAGCCGGACCGCCTGCGACAACCTCCTCTTGCTGGGCCCGGACGGCGACCCGGCTACCTGGTGGACCGAGCTCGTGGAGCCCGCGTGGCTGCGGCTGTCCGAGCGGACGGTCCTGGCCGGCCCCGGTGAGATGCCCGAGGTGGTGCTCGCGACGTCCGCGCTGCGCGCGCTGCGCAACTACACCGAGGAGTTCGAGCGGGTGATGGTCGAGGCGGGCGGCCCGCCGGCCAACCACCCGAGCCGGATGCGCAAGATCGTCCTGGTGTTCGCCGCCCCCGACGAGGTGGTGCCGCTCTCCGCGCACGCGCTCGCCGCAGCGCTGGCCGCGCAGGGTTCGATGGCGCGCATCGTGACGGGTCCCGCGAGCACCCACCGCTCGGTCGAGCTGGTGACCATGGTCCGTCCGACGGCGGTGGTGCTGGCCACCACGCAGAACAAGCCGGACCTCGACGTCGTGCACGCGGTCAACGAGAGCTACCCGGAGCTGCCGATCTTCGTCGGCCTGCGGGCCGACGCCGCCGCGACGGACCTGCCGTTCGGGCCGACGGTGCAGCGGGTGCGCTCGTTCACCGGGCTGCTGCACGAGGTGCTCGCCGTCATCAAGGCGAGGTGACGCACGCCTCGGGCTGGTATCACCGCCCGGCCAGGATCCGCGGCCGCTCCGGCCGTAGACTTGCTGCATGACGGACCAGACCTCGCCGGCCGACCCGTTCGGTTTCCTCGGGCTCACCTACGACGACGTCCTGCTGCTACCGGGTTACTCCGACCTGGCGCCGTCGGACATCGACACGACGTCTCGCCTGACGCGCGAGATCTCGCTCAAGATCCCGCTGCTCTCCGCGGCGATGGATACGGTCACCGAGTCGGCCATGGCCATCGCCATGGCGCGCCAGGGCGGCCTCGGTGTGCTGCACCGCAACCTCTCCATCGAGGACCAGGCCTACCAGGTCGACCTCGTGAAGCGGACGCAGACCGGCATCATCACCAACCCCGTCACGATCGGCCCGGACGCCACGCTCGAGGAGCTCGACACCCTCGCGGGCCAGTTCCGGATCTCCGGCTTCCCGGTGGTCGACGCCGAGAACAAGCTGATCGGCATGGTCACCAACCGCGACCTGCGCTTCACGCCCGTCGCCGAGTGGGCCACCACCAAGGTGGACGAGGTGATGACGCCGCAGCCGCTGATCACCGGCCCGGCCGGCATCTCTCGGGACGACGCCACGCTGCTGCTGCGCAAGCACAAGCTGGAGCGGCTCCCCCTGATCGACCCCGACGGCCGCATCACGGGGCTCATCACCGTCAAGGACTTCGTGAAGTCGGAGCAGTTCCCGAACTCGTCCAAGGACGGCCAGGGGCGCCTCATGGTCGGCGCGGCGATCGGCTACTTCGGCGACGCGTGGCAGCGCGCCACCGCCCTGATCGACGCCGGCGTGGACGTGCTCGTGGCCGACACCGCGCACGGCAACGTGCGCATGCTGATCGACATGGTCAAGCGCCTCAAGACCGACCCCGCCACCAAGGACGTGCAGGTGATCGGCGGGAACGTCGCCACGCGCCAGGGCGCGCAGGCGTTCGTAGACGCCGGGGCCGACGCCGTGAAGGTCGGCGTGGGACCGGGCTCGATCTGCACCACCCGCGTCGTGACCGGCGTGGGCGTGCCGCAGATCACCGCCGTCTACGAGGCGTCGCTGGCCTGCAAGCCGGCGGGCGTGCCCGTCATCGCCGACGGCGGCCTCAAGCACTCGGGCGAGATCGGCAAGGCCATCGTGGCCGGCGCCGACACCGTGATGCTGGGCTCGCTGTTCGCAGGCTGCGAGGAGACGCCGGGCGACCTGGTGCTCGTCAACGGCAAGCAGTTCAAGACCTACCGCGGCATGGGCTCGATGGGTGCCATGTCCTCGCGGGGCAAGAAGTCCTACTCCAAGGACCGGTACTTCCAGGCCGAGGTCACGAGCGACGACAAGATCGTGCCCGAGGGCATCGAGGGCCAGGTCGCGTACAAGGGGCCGCTGTCCACAGTGGCGCACCAGCTCATCGGTGGCCTGCACCAGACGATGTTCTACACCGGCTCGCGGACCGTCCCGGAGCTGCAGACCGACGGCCGGTTCATCCGCATCACGTCGGCGTCGCTCAAGGAGAGCCACCCGCACGACGTGCAGATGACCGTCGAGTCGCCGAACTACAGCGGCTTCTGACCGACCCAAACCTCTCCTTGTTGATGAGTGCCTCAAAATGCCGGGGTAGTCGTCTGGCGAGGTAGTCACGTACACGACTACCTCGCCAGACGACTACCCCGGCATTTTGAGGCACTCTCGGGTCCGGTCGAGCCGCCCGGGCTAGCTCGTCAGCTCGACATGACGCGCTCGTGCAGGGTCTGTACCGCGTACCGGGCGGACCAGAAGGCGCCGTGCTGCCACGCGGAGACCTCCGACATCCAGTCGCCCGCGAAGTAGACGTTGCCCGCACCCTGCTGCAGCAGCTTGAAGCCGGCAGAGGTGGTGTTCGGGAAGGCCCAGGCGCCCTCGATGTAGGGCATCTTGTGCCAGGCCATGGAGAAGGAGCTGTCCAGCTCGGTGCGGTACTTCTCCCCGTGGATCTTCACGCCCTGCTCGACGGCCCGCAGCTCGCGCTGCCTCGGGGTCATGTCGGCGTACGCGCGGGCGTTGGCGCCGGTGTTGTAGTAGCCGACGATCAGTCCCTTCCGCTCGCCGTAGCCGTAGGACGGGTACCACAGGTGGGCGAGGTCCATGTCGGTCTCGGTGATCCCGCCGAAGATCCGGTGGTCGTCCTCCCACCACCGCGACCGATACTGCAGGCCGATCTTTCCGGCGGGGGAGCCGACGGCGAACTCGCCGAGCGCCGCGTCGATCGCGGGCCCCCAGTTGGTGTCCCACCGCCGCATGATGCCCGCGGGCGCGGCGACGACCACGAAGTCCGCCTCGATCTGACGCTCACTGCCGCCCGGGGCGGTGTAGGTGACCTTTGCCCCGCCGCTGGTGTTCTCGACACCGGTGACGGGGGACCTGAACTTCACGTTGTGCTGGCCGATTGCCCGGACGAAGTACTGGTAGATCGTGTCCATGCCGCCCTTCGGCTGGAACATGAGCATCGACTGCTCCCAGTTGATCTCGAACGGGAAGTACTGGCCCACCTTCGAGGCCAGCACCTCGGAGACCGTGCCGGGTCCGGGTAGTGGCGTGCCGTGCTCGTTCCATGCCGACGGATAGACCTCGAAGCCGCGGTTGCTGCCGCCGGCGTACGCGCCGTCGGACCCGAGCGAGCCCCAGCTGCGCAGGTAAGAACGCAGGTTCTCCTTGTCCTCTTCCGTCAGCTTCTGGTCCAGGGCGCCCTGGTCGGTGGCGTAGTGCAGCAGCTCGGAGGTGTAGCCGTGGACGTCCGCCTTGGCGGTCCGGTAGCGCACCGGGTTGCCCGGTGTCGCGCCGGACCGCTCGTTGTAGATATAGGCGTCGGCGTTCGCGTTCGTGAAGACCTCGTACGGCACGCCCAGCTCGCGCAGGTAGTCCATGGTGACCATCCACTGTGCGATGCGGGCGGCGCCGGCGTTCATGTAGATGCCGTCGGCGAACCGCGCGGTCTGCGTGACGCCGTCGACGTCGGTCTCGGAGTCGCCGCCGCGGATCGTCAGAGTCCGACCGCCGGGCCGGTGCCTTGCCTCGAGCACAGTCACCCGGTAGCCGGCCTTCTGCAGCTCGTAGGCGGTTGCGAGGCCGGCCGGGCCGGCCCCGACCACTACTACCTTCTTCGCGGAGCGGCCGGTCAGCGTGAAGTCGCTGCCGCGCGGCGGGACCCAGGACTCGGCCCTCGGCTGGGCGGCGGCCGTCGGCGCCAGCCCCATGGCGCCCATGGTCGCGAACATGACGCCGGCGCTGGAGCCCGCGCCGACAGCCTGCAGGAAGTTGCGGCGGGAGACGCCGGGGGTGCTCTCTTCGGTGACCACGGTCCCTACCTCTCGTTACGACGGGCCTGACGGGCGGAAGGACCCGGCCTGGACGCCAGAAGCCGCCGTCAGCACCACGCTGGACGCTATGCACGGCAGGTCACGGGGCCGGGTCTGCGCGGTTTCTATGCAATTGCCCGCAGTAACCATGTTGTTTCGGGGCTTTCGCGCAGATCGCCGTCTTTCCAGGGAAGGGCCGGTCACCGCCGTCGGACGTGTTCCTGGCGCGACCCGCGACGGTCATCCTCCGGAAATGCTCCCCGGCTAACGTCACCCGCCACCCAGTGCACGCCCAGCCGGGTCGCAGCATCCGGGCGCCGTCGGGGCGCCCGGCGGGCCAACTCGAGGAGCGCCATGAAGAACCGCACGAAGCTCATCGCCGCTATCGTCGTCACCGCCGCGGTCGCCGTTCCGAGCACCGCCTTCGCCGCCGGCCACGTCTTCCGGCCCGATCCCTACCGAGCCCACTCCTTCGTTACCGGAGACACCCCGCTCATCGCCGACGGCGTGGCGATCGGCAAGAACGTCTCCTGGTACAAGTCCTCCGGCCTTGGCCCTGCCGCGAGCAACACCGCGCCGGGCGCGTCCCCGGAGGAGCGCTACATCCCTACTGACGTCTTCCCGGGCGGCGAGCTGTCCGACGGTGTGACCATCACCGAGGCGCAGGGCATCAACGCCCTCACGCGAATCGGCGCGAACCTGGAGAGTGCCGGCCTCGACTACGACGACGTCATCTCCATGCGCGTGTTCCTGCAGAACCCCGCGGGCGAGGAGAAGATGGACTTTGCCGGGTGGAACCGGGCCTACCGCCAGTTCTTCGCCAACACGAACCTCGCGACCGGCGAGGTGCTCGACGTGCAGCTCGGTTCGTCGACGACCGAGCCGATGGTCGTCAACGGCGCTCGCCCGTCGCGCTTCGCCCTGGAGGTCGAGAACCTTCCGGTGGACGGGTGGCTCGTCGAGGTCGAGGTCGACGCCGTGTATCCCCGCTGAGCCGCCGGTCTGTCCGGCTGAGCCCGGCCACGCCTCGATATCCGGGGCGTGGCCGGCGTGCAAGGTGCCCCGTCAGGCGCCGGCGGCGTGCTGTACCGGCCACGCCCCGGAGGCGCCGGGGCCCTCGAGGCCCTGCTCGCGGCGCCACTCGTTGAAGCTCACCGCCCACTGGCGGTGCGCGCCGATCTGCTGCTGGTGCAGGTCCGCCAGGGACATGCGGGCCAGATGCGGGAACCGGAGGGCCAGGGCCTCCAGCACGTCGAGCGTGGCGAGCACGTCGACCTCCGCGGTGTGCAGGTCGCCGTCCGACGTGACGCCGTACCACTCCGACAGGTCGCCGAGGCGGCGCTTGCCGGGGCGGTACCGGTCCAGCCAGCGGTCGATGACCAGCGGGTCCACGACCGGCTCGACCGGGCGGCCCAGGCGCTGGGGGAGGGTCTTGAGCCCGTGGCGCAGCAACTCGGAGTCGAGCAGCGAGAGGTCGAAGGCCGCGTTGTAGGCGACCACGGGGACGCCGTCGGCCAGGTGGGCGGCGAGCTCGGCGGCGATCTCTTCGAGCGCCTCCAGGGGCTGCACGCCGTGGGCGCGCGCGTGCTCGGTGGAGATGCCGTGGATGGCGGCGGCCTCCTCCGGTATCTCCACACCCGGGTCCATCAGCCAGGTGCGGACCTCGGTGCCCGCTCCGGGCGTGCGCAGCACCAGGGCTGCCGTGACGATGCGGTCGCCCGCGACGTCGACCCCTGTGGTCTCGGTGTCGAAGCCCAGCAGCGGCCTGTGGATCCAGGTCTCGTTCATGGTGTCCTCCCTGCTCGTCCGGGTTTCCGCCGCTGTGCCGTCCAACGGTGCGCGGCCTCCCGGTGCGTCCACGGAGAACCTTGCCACCGGTCACTGACACTCAGGCTCATCACACCCCGCACATCACCGGATGCTGCGCGCTTTGTCAGGTCGGATGGGTAGGCTTGGCGGGTGAGCAACGAGATCGAGATCGGACGCGGCAAGCGCGGGCGGCGCGCCTATTCCTTCGACGACATCGCGGTGGTGCCGTCCCGGCGTACGCGCGACCCGAAGGACGTCTCGGTCGGCTGGCAGATCGACGCCTACCACTTCGACCTGCCGATCCTCGCGGCACCGATGGACTCCGTGATGACCCCGGACAGCGCCGTCGCGCTGGGCCGGTTCGGTGGCCTCGGGGTGCTCGACCTCGAGGGCCTGTGGACCCGCTACGAGTCGCCCGAGCCGCTGCTCGCCGAGATCGCGGCCCTGCCCGCTGACGAGGCGACCCGCCGCATGCAGGCGATCTACTCGGAGCCCATCAAGCCGGAGCTCATCACGCAGCGTCTCAAGGAGATCCGGGCCGCGGGCGTCACGGTCGCCGGTGCGCTCACCCCGCAGCGCACGCAGGAGTTCTACAAGACGGTGGTCGACGCCGGCGTCGACCTGTTCATCATCCGCGGCACCACGGTCTCGGCCGAGCACGTCTCGGGCAACGCCGAGCCGCTCAACCTCAAGCGGTTCATCTACGAGCTGGACGTGCCCGTCGTCGTCGGCGGGGCCTCGACGTACACCGCGGCGCTGCACCTCATGCGCACGGGCGCCGCGGGCGTGCTCGTCGGGTTCGGCGGCGGTGCCGCCCACACCACCCGCGTCAGCCTGGGCATCCACGCACCCATGGCCACCTCGGTGGCCGACGTCGCGGCGGCCCGCCGCGACTACCTCGACGAGTCCGGCGGCCGGTACGTGCACGTCATCGCCGACGGCGGCGTGGGCCACTCGGGCGACATCGTCAAGGCCGTGGCCTGCGGTGCGGACGCCGTCATGCTCGGTGCCGCGCTCGCCCGCGCGGCCGAGGCGCCCGGCCGGGGCTTCCACTGGGGCCCCGAGGCGCACCACCCGCAGCTCCCGCGCGGCGAGCGCGTCGAGGTGGGCACGGTCGGCACGCTGGAGGAGATCCTCTTCGGGCCGGGCAAGCAGGCCGACGGCACCCTGAACCTCGTGGGCGCGCTCCGGCGCGCCATGGCCACCACCGGCTACTCCGATCTCAAGGAGTTCCAGCGGGTCGAGGTCGTCGTGTCGCCGTACCAGCCGCGGTGACGGCGTTCCCCAGCGGCGAGCAGCTCGCCCCGGTCCTCGCCGCGGCTCCCGCGGCCGACGGTGAGTTCGTCGAGATCACGGATGCCGACGTCGACCAGGTCGTCGAGCTGTGGCGGGCCTGCGGGCTGACCCGGCCGTGGAACGACCCGCACCTCGACATCGCCGACGCCCGGGCGGGCGACACGTCGACAGTCCTGGTCGCGCGGGCCGACGGCCGCGTGACCGCCTCCGCGATGGCCGGCTACGACGGGCACCGCGGCTGGCTCTACTACGTGGCCGTCGCGCCCGGGCTGCGGAGCACGGGCCTGGGCCGGGCGGCCGTCGTCGCTGCCGAGGCGTGGCTGGTCGCGCGCGGCGCGCGCAAGATTCAGCTCATGGTGCGGACCACCAACACGGACGTGCTCGGCTTCTACGGGCGGCTCGGTTACACCGACCAGGAGTGCACGGTGCTGGGCCGCTGGGTCGAGTCGGACTGAGCGGAAGGCACCGCGTGCCGCGCTCGTGCGGCCTCCGCGATGAAAACGCTCTGAAAGTCAGTTTCACACACCTATCAATACGTGGTGCAGGGTTTTGCGCGTAGGGTGGCCGCCATGATCGACGACGCAGCAGCCGACGCAGCCGCGAGTGGTGCCGTCGGCGGCGTGCTCGACCCCGAGCACCCGCAGGGGACCTTTGTCCTTGAGCCCGGGGTGATGGCCCCGCTCGTGGCACGAATCGCGACCTCCGAGGGGTCGGGCACCCACCGGTCCATGTGCCCGTTCTCGGGCGCGCCGCTCGTGACGTTCCCGGTCTCCTCGGCCGAGGACGTCGCCGCGTCGGCCGTCCGGGCGCGGGTCGCGCAGCGGACCTGGGCGCGCGTGCCGGTACGTGATCGCGCCGGCGTCCTCCAGCGGCTCGGTCGCATCGTCCTGGAGCGGCAGTCCGAGGCGCTCGACCTCATCCAGCTCGAGACCGGAAAGGCGCGCCGCGCCGCCTTCGAGGAGGTCGCGGACATCGCCCAGGTCGCTCGGCACTATGCCGTGCGTGGTGAGCGCTACCTCGCGTCCCGCCGGGTCCGTGGCATGGTCCCGCTGCTCGCGGGTGTGCAGGTGCACCGGCGGCCCGTGGGCGTCGTCGGCGCGATCTCGCCGTGGAACTACCCGCTGGTGCTCGCGCTCTCGGAGGCTCTGCCCGCGCTCCTGGCCGGCAACGCCGTGCTGCTCAAGCCGGACCCGCAGACCACGCTCACCGCCCTGTGGGCGGCCGAGGCCCTGGACGACGCGGGCCTGCCCGCGGGCCTGTTCCAGGTGGTCGCGGGCGGTCCCGAGGTGGGCGAGGCCCTGATCGAGCACGTGGACCACATCGCGTTCACGGGCTCCACCGCCACGGGTCGCAAGGTCGCGGCGCGGGCGGGCGAACGCCTCATCGGGGCCACGCTCGAGCTGGGCGGCAAGAACGCGCTCTACGTGACCGAGGACGTCGACGTCGACGCGGCGATACCCGGCATTGTTCGGGCCTGCTTCTCGAACGCGGGCCAGCTGTGCGTCTCCATCGAACGTCTGGTGGTGCACGAGGCCGTCGCCGAGGAGTTCGTCGCGAAGTTCGTGCGCGCCGTGCGGAACCTGCGGCTCAGCCCGGCCCTGGACTACTCGGCGGACGTCGGATCGCTCACCTCCGCCGCGCAGCTCGACAAGGTGACGGCGCACGTGGACGACGCGCTGGCCCGCGGCGCACGGGTGCTCGCCGGCGGGGTGCACCGCGCCGACGTCGGCCCGTATTTCTATGCCCCGACGGTGCTCGACGACGTCCCGGCGCAGGCCGTGGTCGGGCGCGAGGAGACCTTCGGGCCGGTCGTCACGATCACCCGCGTCGACTGTGACGAGGACGCCGTCGCCGTCATGAACGACACCGAGTACGGGCTGCACGCCGCAATCTGGTCGCGGGACGTCGGTCGGGCGCGGCGCGTGGCCGCGCGCGTCGAGACCGGGTCGGTGGCGATCAACGACGGGTACACGATGACCTGGGGCTCCGTCTCCGCGCCGCTCGGCGGCTGGAAGGCTTCCGGCCTGGGCGGGCGGCACGGGGCGGCGTCGATCACCGGGCTCACGCGGCAGCAGACGGTGGTGACGTCCCGTGGCGCCCGGTTCGGCGCGACGCTCGACAGCCTCTACGGCCTGGGCGGAGACACCCCGAGCCGCGTGCTGACCACCGCCCTGGAGGCGATGCGCAAGCTGCGCATGGCGTGAGGCGGAGGTGCGGCGCGGCGTGAAGTGAACGGTCGTCACTGGGCCCGGTACGCTCGCCCGCATGACGACGCAGCTCCACGCCTTCTGGAAGTCCGCCAACTCGCTGCCGGTGATCGGCGGGCTGCTCGGGAAGCGGATCTTCACCACTGCCTACAGCTTCAAGGCGCCGTACTTCGGCAGCATCGCGCCGCGCGTGGTCGACATGCGCCCGAACTACGGCGAGGTAGTCGTGCCCAACCGCTGGCGCAACCGGAACCACATCGGCACGGTGCACGCGATCGCCGTCTGCAACGGGCTCGAGATGGCCATGGGCTCGCTCGCCGAGGCCACCGTGCCCGACGACAAGCGGTGGCTGCCGAAGGGTATGGAGGTGGCCTACCTCGCGAAGTCGACCGGCGACGTCACCTGCGTGGCGGAGACGGACCAGGCCCAGTGGGACGGGGACGAGCCGGACCTGCCGGTCCGCGTGCGCGGCGTCCTGGCCGACGGGACCGTGGTGGTCGAGGGCACCATCCACCTCTGGGTCACGCCGAAGAAGAAGTGACGGTTCAGGACTTCCCCACGAGGTCTGTCAAACCCGGCCAGGGTAGGTATCCGGTCGCGATGATGACCGCCTGACGCACCCTTGGGTCTTCATCCATGGCCGCCATACGGAGCTCGCCGACAAAATCGTCGTCTTGTGTCCCAGGTGCGGTGAGGGCGGCGGCGTAGAGAGCAACAAGCTTCTGGCTCCTGTCTGCTGCCTCCTTGAGCCCTCGTCGGGCTTCCTCGTGGCTCCACAGGTCGCACTTCTCCTGAATCTGCTGAGTGACCTCATCCCGCCCTTCGCCTCGCACGGTGAGGTAGCGCATACCGATTGGTTCATCGTCGACATGGTGAATCTCGGCGCGCTTGTCATAGGTGATCCAGATGTCGACAAAAGCGCCGGCTTCTTCCCGACGGAAGTCGACAACATCCCAGTCAAGGTCCCAGGCGAGCCGTTTAACAGCCCGGACGGAATAGTCTTGCTTGAGGACAAAGCGACTGGAACTGATCATCGTATGTCCGCGCTCAGCCCACGCGCCTGCGCCCCAGGGAGCGGACCGCGGCCTTCCAGCTCGCCGGCAGCTCCCGCACGTGCCACCAGGCCCACTGCGCCGGCTGCACGCTCGCGGCGCTCACGCCCACCCCGACGGCGTCCAGCCCGGCCTCGACGCAGGAGTAGAGGGTGCGGCGCAGGTGATAGTCCTGCGTGACGACGACGGCGGTACGCACCCCGTACAGGTCGTGAGCGCGGCGGCACGTGGCAGTGGTGTTGAAACCCTCGCGGTCCAGCACTATCGCGTCGTCGGGGACGCCGAGGTCGTTGTCCAGGATCCAGCTGCGCATCGAGCCGGGCTCGTCGTACCTGGTGCCGTCGGCGTTGTCGTGCGCGTCGCCGCTCAGGATCACCGTGGGCGCGACGCCCGCGCGGTAGAGCTCGGCGCCGGCCTCGACGCGGCGGCGCAGGTACGTCGACGGGGTGCCGTCGGCGCGGAGCCCGGCCCCGAGCACGACGACGGCGTCGGCCTTCTCGATCTCGCTCGAGTCGTGCCGCACCCGGACGTGGCCGGTGGCCTGCACGATGGCGACGGGGACGGTGAACGCGACGGCGAGCACACCCGCGACGATCGCGGTGGCCTTGAGAGGAGTCACGACCGGAACGCTACCGTGTCCTCGCGCTGCTCCGGGTGATCACCCAGGTCAGGCAGCCAGGAGCGCCAGCTCGGCGCGGAGGTTCGCCTCCGCCGCGGCCTGCCAGCGAGCCGCGCCCGGTGCGGTGCGGAACAGCGGGCCGCCGGCCAGGAGCATGCGCAGCACCTCGGACCGCCCGGCGCGGAACAGCGGGTCGGGCACGTCGCAGTACTCGGCGCGGACCTGGTGGGTGTACCGCGTGTAGACGGCGGGGCTGCCGCCCAGCACGGCCAGGTCGGCGTCGCTGACCAGGCCGCCAATGACGTCGTCGGGCGCCGGGTCGTGGTCGGCGGTGACCATGACCAGACGTGCGATCTCGTCGACGTCCTCGCCGGAGACCCCGGTCCCGGCGAGGGGGCCGAGCAGCTCGGTCACCAGCGCTGCCGAACGTTCCTCGTCCTGCCGCGCGACGCCGTCGTGCACCGCGTCGTGGAACCACAGGGCGAGGCGGGCGCGCCAGAGCGCGCGCTCGGAGACGCGGGCGTCGGCCGCGACGGTGTCCAGCGCGTCCAGGGCGACGGCCAGGTGCAGGGTCGAGTGGTAGACGCGGTGCGGCTCTCGCCAGCGGTCGACCAGGTCCTCGCCGGCCTTGCGGGCCAGGCCCGGGTCGGCCCACAGGGTGTCCCAGCGGGTCAGGAGCGTCGCCCGCTTGGCGCGGTTCCGCTCGGCACCCGACACGCGCAGCCCTGAGGCGGCGAGACGCCGGGCCAGGTCGCCGCCCTCGATGGGCACGGCGCCCGCCGCGACCAGCGCGTCGTACCGCGCGGCCGGGACGTCGTAGTGGTCGAGGTCGAGCGCGCGATCCGGCACCTCGGCCGCCCGGGCGAAGAGGCGGAGCTCCTGCAGCGACCCGTCCGAGACCAGGTGGGAGAACAGGGTCCCGTGCGCGGGCCAGACCGGCGGGTCGATGAAGAGAGTCACGGAGCGAGGTTAGCGCTCGACGGTGCGGGTGATCTTTGGATCTCACCCGCCCCAGGGTCGGTTTTGGTCACGCGCGCCCCATTCAGCCCCTTAGATTCCTCCTCGGTCTGATGGCGTCACGTGGTGTGGCGTCCTTGAGCGAGAGGCGGGCGGTGGCTGTTCGGCCTGGTGCGGGTGGCAGCGACCTGGTTGCTGGAGTGATCGCATTGACACTTGCGGTCTCGAAAAGCCCGCATCGATGGTGGCGCATTTACTGATGAGTAGACCAAAGACGAAATTGCAACTAATCCGTGATCTGCAGGGGCAGGGGTTAATCGACCCCGACGCTTCAGTTTCACGCACCGGTTCGGTCGTTTGGGACAACGGGGTTATGGAATACATGCTCACCGTCGCTCGGGCGGGTGACGGTACTGTGGAGTGGCGCCTCGCTGTTGACGACAAGAAACTTGGTCAGCGCCTGACCAAGTTCGGCAGATTCGCTGTTGGGGTGCACCCTGTTCGGTCGAACAGATTCGAGTGGCCCGGTGCGAGAGAATTATTGGAGCCGATGGCTTTAGAGATTTGTTCTGGTCTTCAGCAGGTGAAAGATCGGAACGAATTGTGTCTTGCTTTCATGAGCGAGGCTGATGTGAACGGCGATGAGACATTCATCTGGCTTCCTCCTGCGAGTTATCCATCGCGCCTCGTTAAGTCCCTTATTCTAGCTCGTGAATTGGCTGATCCGGCGCTAGTTGCGGCTGTTGCGGATAGGATTGAAGCACTTCCGGGGTCACGTGACAATGCGGGTAGGCCGGAGTCGGGCCGCGACGTCGTAGGTAGGTACGCTCAGCAGTACTCGAAGGAGCTCGGGTTTGAGGTCGCGATCCCGTAGTTTCATCTCGTGACCTCAGCAGGGGCCTCCAGGAGTGCAATTTTGCGGAGGCTCGTGGAAACGGTGCCGTGATAATCGCGGGACGACGAATGTGTTGTTCGCCACGGGTGTGGATGTGCGGAGTAATTTCGTTGTGTTGAGTGAGTTCGTTCGGTGGCACATTCGGTTCAAGTCAGGAAGAACTTCATATGGATACCGTGATCGGGTTTGTGATCATCGCTTTGTTTGTCGGCCTCGCCGCGATCGGCGCGCAGTGGCTTTTCCGCCGGGCAGCCGCCAAGCGCACAGGCACCGGCCTCGTGCAGATCATCATCTGGGCGCGCTCCGGCCGGGTTCCTGGCCTGTCCCGGCAGAAGAAGTGGACCAAGGCCAAGGTGAGCGTGGACGAGTCCGGCCGCCTGGTGTGGACCAAGCCGGCGGGCGACTCGCTGGCGGTAAAGCTGCAGAGCCGGGACTCTCGCCCGCGCAACAAGAGCGATCTGTGGTTCCTCGACCCAGGCACCCCGGTCTGGGATGCCGTCACCGAAGACGGCCAGGATCTGGGGATCGTCATTCCTCAGGCGCGTGAGCGTTCGATCGTCGAACGGCTTCCGGTCGTAGAGCACACGACGGCCTAGTCAGCTTGCAGCCCTCGCGCTGGCACAGATGACGGCGAGAGCCGGTGGCGATGCGCATATGCCTCGCCACCGGCTCTCGCCGTCCGCACCCGGTTCAGCCCTGCACCACCTGCCACGGCGCGTGCCGCCCACCGGGCTCCTGCCCACGCGTGATCCGCGTCGCCCGGTACCGGTCGCCGTCGTGCACCACGACGTCGCCTCTCGTGAAGATCCGCGACGCCGTCCAGACCGCGGTGCCGTCCCCGGACCGGACGATCTCCTGCCACGCGCCATATACCGAGGTGCCCGGTTCCTGCTGGGTGCGCCAGGCCGCCCGGTAGTGCGCCCCGTCGTGGAACACCTCGTCGCCGGCGCGATACGTCGTCGACGCCGCCCAGACCGGCGAGGGTTCACCCGGCGCCTTCGCCATGACCTCGATCTCGCTGACGATCATGTGCGTGTTCTCCCGGGCGGTCAGCACCACCCGGACGGCGTCGGCGCGCAGGTCGGCGGGGATGTCGACCACCGGCGCGGCGCCGTCGGACGTCACCGGGACCGGGTCGCCGACCGCCTGCCACGCGCCGTCGACCCGGGCTTCGAGCGCCACGGCGCTCGCCCAGCTGAGGTGCGAGCCGTCCCGGTAGAAGCGGGTGACGACGCGGGTGACGTCGCGCTCCGTCGGCAGGGTCACCGTCAGTGTGTCCGAGACGTTCTTGGCGTCGGGGCGCCAGTTGGACCAGCCCTTGTCGCTCAGGTCGCCGTTGATCACTCGTTCGACCGGGTAGCCGGGCTCGGTGTAGGTGGCCGACGCCGTCGTGCCGGCCACGAGCGCCGCGTTCGTCTCGCCCGGCTCGGTGACCAGCACCCGGACGGTCGCCGGCAGCGTCGTGGAGTCGCCGGCGTCGGCGGCCCCGGTCAGCTCGACCACGCCGATCTCGTCGAACGCGCCGGCGGGCGCGTCGTCCCACGTCACCGGCCGCACCACTGTCGCGCCACGGGACGCGACCGCGGAGACGACGGCGGGCAGCTCCGCATCGCCGCCCACGTACGCCGCGCCGCTGGCGGGCAGGGTCCGCACCAGGGTGTCGACGACGACGGTGGCGGTGGCCTCGACCGTGCCGCCCGCCGGGACGGCCACGGTGCCGGGGACCTCGACGGTCCCCTTCTGCGCCCACGCCTCGTCCCCGGGCACGTCCCAGGTCACGGGCAGCGCTCCCCGCGGGCCGCCCGGGTACACGGGAGTGACGGTCTGCGGCAGCTCCGGAGTGGTGCCGGGGACGGTGAACACGTCGACCGGGCTGGTGCCCAGCACGGTCTCGTCTCCGATCGCCCAGCGCTGGTTGGCGTTGGAGTTGGCGAGGTAGGTGCCGACCGGCGACCCGTCGCCAGTGGCCTCCCCGCCCACCTCGAGCAGGGTGCCCGATACCGCGTTGACCAGGGTGTACGTGCCGTCTCCGGTGGTGGACAGGACCCAGCGGGCGGCGTCCGGGGTGTCGGCGGGGTCGGCCGGGGCATCGACGAGCACGGCGGACGTGTCCGCGCTGATCGCCAGCTGCTCGCCGGTGCCGACGTTGGTCACGGCGTACCGCGTGCGGTGGGAGCCGGAGCCCTCGGGTGCGCCGAGGGCGTCGAGCGTCCACAGCTGCTCGGCCGCGGTGGGGTCGTCAGTGGCGATCTGCACGCCGCCGTCGCCGTCGGGCGTCAGGGAGCGGCCGGACTGGACGCCGTCGAGCCGGTACACGTGGCCGTCCTGCGCCAGCTCGGCGTCGTCCGCGACGCCGGAGGCGCCGTCGACCACGAACGTGGTGACCGACTCCGCCGGCACGGTTAGCGTCGCCGCGGCGTCCTGCACGGCCACCGGCTCGCCCTCGACGAGGTAGCCGTCGACGCTGGTCACGACGGGGGTGACGGTCGCGCCCGCGGCGATGTCCGCGAAGCCGGAGAGGTCGAGGGTGACCTCGCGCTCCGCCGTCGTGTCGTTGACGTGCACCACGGTCGCACCGGAGCCCGAGGCGGACACCGCCGCGGTGCTGTCGGCGTCGTCCACGCCGATCAGCCGGTCACCCGGCGCGATGTAGTGCGTGAAGTTCTGGGTGACCCAGTACTTGGTGTTCGTGTAGATGGGGCAGGTCTCCAGCGTGTCCTGCGCGGTGCAGGAGAACGGGATCTGGATCTCGCCCCAGTTGCCGCCCTCGGGGCTCTCGCCGCCGGGCGCCATGTTGTCGTAGTCCTCGACGGGCTGCCAGAAGACCCACGCAGACGGTTCCAGCTCGCGCAGGTCGTCCACTATCTGGTGCGCGCTGCCCAGGCCGGACTCCATCGACTCGAAGTCCTGGCCGGTGCTGGACCAGGAGCCGCCGACCTCGCTCATCCACAGGGGCTTGTCCTCGCCCTTGGCGATGTCGCGCACGGTGGTGCGCTGCCCGGTGCCGTAGGTGTGCACGTTGAGCTGGGACACCTGGTCGCGCACCGCCGCCGGGTAGGCGTTCCAGTTCGTGGCGAACCGGCCCGGGTTCGTCTCGTCCATCGCGGCGATCGCGGCGTCCGTCGTCGAGCCGCCGATGGCGTCCGCGAGTGCCGGGATCACCTGCTGCTGCAGGCCGGGGCCCATGTGGGCGCCTTCCTGGCGGCCGCCGGTCGGGTTGCCGTCGGCTCCGAGCTGGGTGCCCCAGTAGTTGGTGTTCGGCTCGTTGAACGGGTCGATCGTGTCGACGTCGATGCCGTGTGCGTCCTCGAGCCGCTCGGTCGCGCCGACGACGTAGGCGGCGAAGTCGTCGATGCTCTCGGGCTTGAGCTGGTCGGTGTTCGCGTTGAAGCCGCCGGAGACGTAACCGCTGACGGTCTGGAACCACGGCGGGGAGTTGCTGAACGTCTCCCAGTGGGTGATGTCGTCCTTGATGCGGTCCACCCACCAGCGCTGGGTGGCGTCGGCGTCCGGGTTCCAGTGGTCCGGGTTCGCCGGGTCCCACCAGTCGACGTCGTCCCTCGTGGTGCCGTCGGGCGCCTGCCACCAGCCGTCGACGGCGGCACCGGCGCGCAGGTAGTCGGGCACGTCGGGGGCGTTGCCGCCGCCGATGTTGTACCGGGCGATGTTGAGGTTCATCCCGTCGTCGCCGAACAGCATGTCGGCGAGCTCGTTCTTGATCTCGTCGGGGTAGCCGCCGGTGGCGTTGGCGAACCACACCAGGCTCGTGCCCCAGCCTTCGAAGGGCTCGCCCGCGTACGACGGGTCCGGCCGCACGGTCACCCCTGGCGCGGCGGTCGTCGAGGCGGCGTCGGCGACGGCGCCGGGCTGGGCGCTCGCCGTCGCCGGGACCAGCCCGGCCGCGAGCAGCGCGCTCGCCGCCATGACGACGCCTGCGCGCCGTCGTCCTGCAATTCGGGTACTCGAGCTCATCAGTGAGCCCTCCTCTCGCGCCAGTGCGATGGGTCAGGACGTGCGGTGCGGATGCCGGCGTGAACAGCAGCTCGTCAGCGAACGGATGTTGACGTCATCATTTCCGGGTGCGATCTTCCTCGGCGGCGCCGCGGACGTCAAGCCCCGGGCGCCGCCTCCTGGTTGGGGACCGAGGGGTGTCAGCCCTCGACGAGGGCGGCGGCCTGCCGCGCGATAGCCAGCTCCTCGTTGGTCGGGACGACCATGACCAGGGGAGTCTCGACCGGCTCGACCCGCGGCCGGGGCTCGACCGAGATCACCCGAGCCTCGTCCGACCGGGCCTCGTTCAGCACCGGATCCACGGTCAGGCCGAGGAACTTCAGGTCCCGCACCACCCCCGAGCGGACCCGGTGATCGTTCTCGCCGACGCCGGCGGTGAAGGTCAGCACGTCGATGCCGCCGAGCACCGCCGCGTAGGCGCCCACGTACTTGCGCAGCCGGTGCAGGTAGACGTCCAGCGCCAGGCGCGCGTCCGCGTCGCCGTCGACCACGAGCTTGCGCAGCTCGCGCATGTCGCTCACCCCGGACAGGCCGAGAACGCCCGAGCGCTTGTTGAGCAGGGTGTCGACCTCGTCGCCGGACATCCCTCCGCGCACCAGGTGGAAGATGACGCCCGGGTCCACGTCACCGGAACGGGTGCCCATGACGAGGCCCTCGAGCGGGGTCAGGCCCATCGACGTGTCGAGCGGCCGGCCGCCCAGGATCGCCGACGCCGACGCCCCGTTGCCCAGGTGCAGCACCACCTGCCGCAGCGTCTCGGGCCCGCGGCCCGCGGCCGCCAGCTTCTCGACGACGGCCGGGTGCGCGGCCACTGCGGATGACACGAACTGGTGCGACGTGCCGTGGAAGCCGTAGCGCCGCACGCCGTGCTCGGCGGCGACCTTGCGGTCCAGCGCGTACGTGGAGGCGGCCGGCGGGAGCGTCGCGAAGAACGCGGTGTCGAACACCGCGACGTGCGGCACGTGCAGCAGCTCGCGCGCCACCTCGATGCCGGTCACGTTGGCCGGGTTGTGCAGCGGGGCGAGGGGGATCAGCGCGCGGATCGCCTCCACGGCGTCGTCGTCGATCAGGGTGGGGGCGGAGAACACCTCGCCGCCGTGCACCACCCGGTGCCCGACGGCGACGATGCCTGCCTCGGCCAGCGACGGCCCCACCTCGTCGAACAGGCCGACGACGGTCCGCAGCGCCTCGTCGTGGTCGGACACCGCCTGGTCGCGCACCACCTGCTCGCCCTTGCTCTCGTGCTCGACCGTGCCCGCGGCCTGCCCGATGCGATCGACGATGCCACCGGCCACGGCCTCCCCCGAGGCCGGGTCGACCAGCTGGTACTTCAGGGAGGAGGACCCGGAGTTCAGGACGAGGACGGTGCTCATGCGGTGGGCTCCTTGCTCTGCGCCTGGATGGCGGTGATCGCCACGGTGTTCACGATGTCCTGGACCAGCGCGCCGCGGGACAGGTCGTTCACGGGCTTGTTCAGACCCTGCAGCACCGGCCCGACGGCGACCGCGCCCGCCGACCGCTGCACCGCCTTGTACGTGTTGTTGCCCGTGTTCAGGTCTGGGAAGACGAACACGGTGGCGCGCCCGGCGACGTCGGACCCGGGCAGCTTGGACGCGGCGACCGAGGCGTCGACGGCCGCGTCGTACTGGATGGGGCCCTCGACGTGGAGGTCCATGTCGGCCTTGGCGATGCGCTCGCGAACGAGCTCCGTCGCGGTGCGGACCTTGTCGACGTCGGCGCCCGTGCCGGAGGTGCCCGTGGAGTAGGACAGCATCGCGATGCGCGGCTCCACGCCGAACTGCCTGGCGGTGGCCGCCGACGAGACCGCGATGTCGGCGAGCTCGTCCGACGTCGGGTCGGGGATGACCGCGCAGTCGCCGTACACAAGCACGCGGTCCTCGAGGCACATGAGGAACACCGAGGACACCGAAGACGTACCCGGCTTCGTCTTGATGATCTCGAACGACGGCCGGATGGTGTGGGCCGTCGAGTGCGCGGCGCCCGAGACCATGCCGTCGGCGAGGCCCAGGTGCACCATCATCGTGCCGAAGTAGGAGACGTCGGTGACGATCTCGCGCGCACGCTCGACCGTCATGCCCTTGTGCGCGCGCAGCCGCGTGTACTCGGCGGCGAACTTCTCCACGTGGTCGGGGTCGTGCGGCGACAGCACGCGGGCGGCCTCGATGTCGAGGCCCAGCTCGGCGGCGCGGGCGCGGACCGGCTCCGCCTCGCCCAGGATCGTGAGGTCCGCGATCTGCCGGGCCAGCACGGTGGACGCGGCGCGCAGGATCCGGTCGTCCCCGCCCTCCGGGAGCACTATGTGGCGGCGGTCGCCGCGGGCCCGCTCGATCAGCTGGTACTCGAACATGAGCGGCGTGACCACCTGCGGCCGCGGCAGGTCGAGGCGGGCCGCCAGCGCGCCGGAGTCGACGTTGCGCTCGAACAGGGCGCGGGCGGTCTCCACCTTGCGCACCGAGCTCTTGTCCACGCGTCCGCGGGCCTCCGCCGCCGCGCGGGCCGTGCGGTAGGTGCCCAGGTCGGTGGTGATGATCGGCAGCTTGGGGCGCATCGCCTCCAGCAGCTCCGCCGGGCGGCCCTTCGGATAGAACCCGCCGTTCAGGATGATCCCGGCCAGCGACGGGAACGACGGCGTCATGTGCGTGGCGAGCAGGCCGATGAGCAGGTCGGTCCGGTCGCCCGGGGTGATGATGACGGCGCCGTCGGTCAGCCGCTCCAGCAGGTGCTCGAAGCTCATGGCGCCCACCTGCAGCTCGAGCGCCTCGCGGCCCAGCAGCTCCGGGTCACCCAGGACGAGCTTGCCGTCCACGGCCTCCAGCAGCTGGCCCACCGTCGGGGCCTGCAGGAACGGCTCCTCCGGGATGGTCCACACCGGGAGGTCGGGCTGGGCCTCGGCCAGCAGGGTCCGCACGTCCAGCGCGCTGTGCGTGTCCGCGCGGTTGACGACCAGCCCGATCGCCTGCGCGTGGTGGGCCGCCAGCTCCGCGAGGCTCACGTCGGCCAGGGCGCGTACGCCCTCCGGCGTGCGCTCGCGGCCCGACACCACGAGCAGCACGGGCGCGCCCAGGTTGGCCGCGATGCGCGCGTTGAACGAGAGCTCGGTGGGGCCCGCGACGTCGGTGTAGTCGGTGCCGAGGATCACCACCGAGTCGCAGCGCGCCGCCAGCTCGTGGAACCGGGCCACGATGCGGCTCAGCGCATCCTCCGGGTCGGTGTGCAGGTCGGCATACGTCACGCCGACGGCGTCGTCGTACGCGATGTCGACGCCGTCGTGCTCCAGGAGGAGCTCCAGCACGTGGTCGCGTTCGCCGCTCGTGCTCTCGGCCTCGGTCGCGCGCGACACCGGCCGGAAGACCCCGACCCGCTGACCCTTGCGGACGAGCAGGTCGAGGACGCCCAGCGCGACCGTCGACTTTCCGCTCTCGCCCTCGGGGGATGCAATGACGATGCTGCGGGTTTCGCCGGTCAAGTTCAGCTCCGTGGTTCTACTCGTTGTCTCCGCCGGTGTCGAGCGTAGCCGCGAGTACCTGAGACCCGGTACCACCCTCGAGCGCCGCCGGCCAGACCCAGTCGCGCACCTCGGGGATGTCGTCGCCGTGCTCGCGGGTCCAGGAGCGGGCGCGCAGCCGCGCGTCCTGCATGCGCTGGCGCAGCCCGGCCTGCGCGCTGCCGAGCGACGGCACCCGGTCGATGACGTCGATCACCAGGTGGTACCGGTCCAGGTCGTTGAGCATGACCATGTCGAACGGCGTCGTCGTCGTGCCCTCCTCCTTGTAGCCGCGCACGTGCCAGTGGACGTGGCCCGTGCGGCGGTAGGTGAGGCGGTGGATGAGCCACGGGTAGCCGTGGTAGGCGAACACCACCGGCCGGTCGTTCGTGAACAGCCCGTCGAACTCGGAGTCGGTGAGGCCGTGCGGGTGCTCCTTGGCGTCCTGCAGCCGCATGAGGTCGACGACGTTCACCACGCGCACCTTGAGGTCGGGCAGCTCCCGGCGCAGGATGTCCGCCGCGGCGAGCACCTCCAGGGTCGGCACGTCGCCCGCGCAGCCCAGGACGACGTCGGGCTTCTCGCCCGCCACCTCGGTGCCCGCCCACTCCCAGATGCCGAGGCCGCGCGTGCAGTGCTCGATCGCCGTCGGCATGTCGAGGAAGTTGGGCGCCGGCTGCTTGCCCGCGACGACGACGTTCACGTACTGGCGGCTGCGCAGGCAGTGGTCGTAGGTGGACAGCAGGGTGTTGGCGTCCGGCGGGAGGTAAACCCGGACGATCTCCGCCTTCTTGTTCACCACGTGGTCGATGAACCCGGGGTCCTGGTGGCTGAACCCGTTGTGGTCCTGGCGCCAGACGTGGCTGGACAGCAGGTAGTTCAGGGACGCGATGGGCCGCCGCCACGGGATGTCGTTGGTTACCTTGAGCCACTTGGCGTGCTGGTTGAACATCGAGTCGACGATGTGGATGAACGCCTCGTAGCTCGTCAGCAGGCCGTGCCGGCCGGTCAGGAGGTAACCCTCCAGCCAGCCCTGCACCTGGTGCTCGCTCAGCATCTCCATGACACGGCCCGCGCGGGCCATGTGCTCGTCCACCTCCGGCCCGATGTACTCGGCGTTCCACTGCTTGTTCGTCACCTCGTACACGGCCTGCAGCCGGTTCGACGCCGTCTCGTCCGGCCCGAAGATGCGGAAGTTGTCGGGGTTCAGCCGGATCACGTCGGTGAGCCACTGGCCCAGCACGCGCGGCGCCTCCGACGTCGACCCGCCGGGGACCGGGACGTCCACCGCGTAGTCGCGGAAGTCCGGCAGGCGCAGGTCCTTGAGGAGCAGCCCGCCGTTCGCGTGCGGGTTGGCGCTCATCCGCAGCGCGCCCTCCGGCGCGAGCGCGGTGATCTCGGGCAGCACGCGGCCGTCGGCGTCGAACAGCTCTTCCGGCCGGTAGGACCGCAGCCAGTCCTCCAGGACCTTCAGGTGCTCCTGGGTGTCCCGCGCGTTCGCGAGCGGCACCTGGTGCGCGCGCCACGACCCCGTGGTCTTCTTGCCGTCGATCTCCGCCGGGCCGCTCCACCCCTTGGGTGTGCGGAACACGATCATCGGCCACATCGGGCGGCTGAGATCGCCCTTCGCGGCCCGGCTCTTGATCGCGGCGATCTCGTCGAGGACCTCGTCGAGCAGGGCCGCGAACCGGCGGTGCGTCTCGAGCGGCGGCTCGGCCTCGTCGTACCCGCCGTCGAAGAAGTACGGCCTGTGCCCGTACCCGACCATGAGGTCGTTCAGCTCCCGTGGCGCGATGCGCGCCAGGACCGTCGGGTTCGCGATCTTGTAGCCGTTGAGGTGCAGGATCGGCAGGACGACGCCGTCCTGGGCCGGGTTGATGAACTTGTTCGAGTGCCAGGAGGTGGCGAGCGGCCCGGTCTCGGCCTCGCCGTCGCCCACCACCGCCGCGACCAGCAGGTCGGGGTTGTCGAAGACCGCGCCGTAGGCGTGGCTGAGGGAGTAGCCGAGCTCGCCGCCCTCGTGGATCGACCCGGGCGTCTCCGGCGCGACGTGGCTCGGGATGCCGCCCGGGAACGAGAACTGCCGGAACAGGCGCCGCACGCCCTCGGCGTCCTCGGTGATGTCGCTGTAGACCTCGGAGTAGGTGCCGTCCAGGTACGCGGAGGCGACCAGGCCCGGCCCGCCGTGGCCGGGGCCCGTGACGTAGACCGTCTCCTGCTGCCGCTCCTTGATGGCGCGGTTCAGGTGCGCGTACAGGAAGTTCAGGCCTGGCGTCGTGCCCCAGTGGCCGAGCAGCCGTGGTTTCACGTGGTCGGGGGTGAGGGGCTCGCGCAGGAGCGGGTTGTCGAGCAGGTAGATCTGGCCGACCGAGAGGTAGTTGGCGGCCCGCCACCACGCGTCGATCCGTTCCAGCTCGGCGGGCTCCAGCTCGGCGACGCCGGTGGCGCGCCATCGGGTGGCCGGAGAGTCGGGGACTGCTGTCGTGGTCATCGCTCACGCTCCTACTGCGAGTTACGTGCGGGATCCGTGCCGGGTTGCTGCCCGTTCATTCGAACGCAGAACCGTCCTGCCCGCGAGACGACCGCGCGGCTCGCTGATCTGTGACGTGTGCAGGTTGTCCCGGTCACCTGTGCCGCCGACCGGTCCGCGGCGGTTACCGTTGAGGTTATGCCTGCCAGTGCCCCCAGCACACCCGATCCGAGGGTGATCGACGCCGACCCGAGCACCGAGCGACGCACCTTCCTCCAGGTCGCCCGGCAGCCCCGCATGATCGGGCTGCTGCTCGTGTTCGTGCTGGCAGCGCTCGTGTGCGGCCGGCTGGGCGCCTGGCAGCTGGACCGGGCGTACGAGCGAGCGGAGCTGGCCGCGCAGCAGGAGGCGGCCGAGGCCGCGGCGGCCGGGCCGTCCGCGCTGGGCGACGTGCTCGCACCGCAGGAGAGCTTCCCCGGCGAGCTCGTGGGCCGCGAGGTCCGGGTGACCGGCGAGTTCGAGCCCGCCGGATCGCTGGTGGTCCCCGGCCGCGCACTGGAGGGGCGCACCGGCTACCTCGTCCTGACCCCCTTCCGGGTGTCCGACGACGGGACGGGCGGCGCGTCCTGGGCCGACCTCTCCGGCGCCCCCGTGCTCGCGGTGGTCCAGGGCTGGGTGGCCACACCCGCCGACGCCGAGGCGCTCACCCTGCCGACCGGCGAGGTCACGCTGACAGGGTGGCTGCAGGTGGGCGAGTCGACGTCGGGCAGCGCCGCCGTGGTGGACGGGCAGACCGAGCAGATCGCCCTGAGCGCGCTCGTCAACGAGTGGGGCGGGCCGATCTACACGGGCTACCTCGTGGCGACCCAGGGGCCGGGCTCACCCGAGGACGGCGGGGTCGCCGCCCTGCCGCGCCCCACCATCGACGGCGGCTCGGGCGCCAACCTGCAGAACATCTTCTACGCGTTGCAGTGGTGGGTGTTCGGCGGGTTCGCCGTGCTCCTGTGGGTCCGCCTGGTGCGCGACGAGATGGCCGGCGGACGCCGGGGCGGCGAGCCCACCGACGCCGGCACGGGCATCGCGGGCCTGCCGTCGGCCTGAGCCTCAGCTCTTGATGCTCTCCAGCATCCGGCCGACCGCCCGCTCCAGGATCGGGCGGGGCATCGCCGCGTTGAGCCGCACGAAACCCTGACCGGCCGCGCCGCACAGGGCGCCGTCGATCAGGGCGACGCCCGCCTGCTCGTGGAACCAGACGGCCGCGCTCGCGGGCCCGCCCGGGAGGTCCAGACCCCGGCAGTCCAGCCAGGTCAGGTACGTCCCCTCGGGTGCGCGGTAGCCGATCCCGGTCCCGTCGAGCAGCTCGCCCAGCCGCGTGACGTTGCCGTGCAGGTAGGCGACGAGGTCGTCCAGCCAGTCCCGGCCCTCGGCGTAGGCGACCCGGTTGGCCAGCACGCCCGGCGTCGACGCGCCCTCCTCGATGCGTTCGGCGCCCGCCTCGTTCCAGAGCTTCACGTCCGTGTCGTTGGACAGGACGACCTGCGCGCACTTGAGGCCCGGCAGGTTCCACGCCTTCGAGGCCGAGGTCGCGGTGAGGGTGTGGCCCGCCGTCGTCTCGTTCAGGGATGCGTACGGGACGTGCCGGCGGCCCGGGTAGACCAGCGGGGCGTGGATCTCGTCGGAGAAGACGCGCCCGCCGTGGCGGTCGACGACCTCGGCGACGGCCAGCATCTCGTCGGGCTCGAGGACCCGGCCGATCGGGTTGTGCGGGTTGCACAGCACCAGCAGGTGCCCGCCCGCGCGGAACGCGGCGTCGAGCGCGTCCAGGTCGTACGTGTACCGGCCGTCGGCGTCGCGCCGCATCGGGACCTGGATGAGCTCGCGGCCCAGCTCGCCCGGCAGGGTCTGGAACGGCATGTACGAGGGGGTGGGCACGATGACCGGCGAACCGGGGCGCGAGAAGTGCTCGATGGTGTGCACCAGCGCGGTCAGCACGTCGGACACCGCGCGCACCCGTTCCGGGTCCACCGTCCAGGAGTACCGGTCGGCGGCGAACGCCGCGTACGCCTCTGACGTGCCCGTCACGAGGCCGTGCGGGAGATAGCCGAGCATGCTGCGGTCCACGGCGTCGTGCAGCGCGGCGGCGATCGGGGGCGCGATCGGGAAGTCCATCTCCGCGACCCAGGCCCCGATCGCGTCGGGAAAGGCCGTCCACTTGAGGCTGCCGTTCTCGCGGAGGCGGTCGGCCGTGAGGGCGTCAAAAGCGTGGGCGTTCACGCTTGCATTGAAGCAGGTGCCGCTCGTTTCCTGTGCGGGTGCCCACGGATGCGCGAGGATGGGCGAATGATCACGTTCGGCGGTGCCGACGATGACTGACACCGGATCCTGGACCGGATCCGCCTGGTGGGCGGATCTGGCGCGCGCAGTGCCGCTCGCGGGGGAGGTCGCTGGGAGCGAGGTGCGGGCCGCTACCGACGCCGGGCTCGAGGCCGAGCTGATGACCGACGGGTTCGTCATGGAGCTGGTCTCGGCGGAGCTCATGGTCCGGGTGCGGGCGGGAGACCCGGCGGCGCGGGACGCGATGATCGCGCTGGGCACGGAGCTGGAGGCCGGGCGGCCGGTCGTCAGCGAGGACGTCGTCAGCGCCTACCTGATCCACGTTCCCTCGCCCGGCGAGCCGCACGGCGAGATCGCCGACGCGCTCGGTACGCGGCTCCGCGCGGCTCTCGACCAGGACCGTGACCACCGCAACGAGCCCGCGGTCGCCGCATTCCTGGACCGGCTGCTCCGGGCGGTGCCCGCGCTGGGGCCGCTCGCCGACGAGCAGCGGTACGGGTACCACCGCGAGGTGCTGGCCCACCCGTTCCTGGGCGACGTCGCGCAGCGCGAGGTCGCGCTGCTGACCGGCGGCGCGTCCCTCGGGATCGACGACGACTGGCCCGAGGAGGACCGGGCCGAGGCGCTCCGGCTGTACACCTCCACGAGCCCGGACCCCGCGGTGGAGGTGCGGGCCGTCCTCGGGCTCCTCGAGGCCGAGCTCGGGTCCGACGCCGACGTCGACGACCTGATCGCCGTCGGGCTCGTCGAGATGCTGCCCTACGAGGACGAGCCCGGCGCAGCGGAGATCACCGCGCTGCTCGGCCCGAGGCTGCGGGCGGAGCTGGACCGGCGGCACGAGGCCTGACGCCGTCGGGCCACCGGGCCGGCCAGGTCAGGACAGGTAGCGCGCCTCGAGCGCGGCGAGCTTCGCCTCGGCCTCGCCGTGGATCTTCTTCTCCAGTACGAACGACATCACCGGGACCACGCCGGCGAGCACCATCGTGATCAGGCGGCCGAAGCCCCAGCGCATCTTCGACCACAGGTCGGCGACGGTGACCAGGTACGCCACGTAGATCCAGCCGTGCGCGAACGGCACCCACGCGATGAACGGCATCACGCCGTCGACGTCGGTCAGCGCGCCCAGGCCGTACTTGATGCCCAGCTCGACGCAGAGGATCAGCAGCATGACACCGGTCAGGATCGCCATGAAGCGGTACCGGGCCATGGCGCCACGGGCCTTGCGGATCGCGGTAGCGGCCGCCTCGGCGGAGATCTCGGGAGCAGTCTGAGGGGTACTCACAACATTCGAGGATATGCCTTTTCCGGGGTGGCCTCTGCCGTGTGGATAAAGCGTGGATCAATGTCAGTGGTCCTCCGTACGGTGGTTGTCGTGCGCCCCCTCCCCTTTGCCGATCCCGGCACCCCGCCGCTGCGCGGGCCCCTCACCCTGCTCCTGTGGCTTGCCCGGAAGCAGGTGCGGGTGCTGCTCGTGGCGATGTTCTTCGGCGTGTTCTCGTTCGCGTGCAGCGCCTTCCAGCCGTTCCTGCTGGGGCGGATCATCGACAGCGCGAGCGCGTCCGGTCTCGACCGCACCACGTGGACCTGGGCGGGCACCATGCTGGGTGTCGGCCTTCTCTGGATCGCCTCGAACGCGATCGGCCACCGGTGGGACATCACTGCCTGGATGCACGCCGCGTTCCGCACGTCGCAGCTCGTGACGCGCACCGTGTCCCGGTCGGGGCAGAACATCACCAAGGAGCTGCCCACGGGCGAGGTCGTGTCCTCGGTGGCGAACGACACGATGCGCATCGGCGAGGTCTTCGGCATCGCCGCGCAGACCATCGGCAGCGTCGCCACCTACGGCATCGTGGTGGTGCTGATGCTCACGCAGTCGCTCACGCTGGGCCTCGTCATCGCGCTCGGCCTGCCCGTGGTCGCCGCGATCCTCGCGCTGCTGGTCAAGCCGCTGCAGAAGCACCAGAAGAACCAGCGCGACGCGCAGGGGCGGCTCACCACGCTCGGCGCGGACACCGTCTCCGGGCTGCGCATCCTGCGCGGCATCGGCGGGGAGAAGGTCTTCACGGGCCGGTACCGGACGCAGTCGCAGAAGGTCCGGCAGGCGGGCGTCGACGTCGCGGGCACGCAGTCGGTGCTCGACGCCCTGCAGATCCTGCTGCCCGGGCTGTTCATCGCGCTGGTCGTGTACCTCGGCGCGGCGGAGGCCATCGCCGGGCGGATCACCACGGGCCAGCTCGTCGCGTTCTACGGGTACGCGTCGTTCCTGTCGTGGCCCGTGCACCTGCTGGTCCAGTCCGTCAACGTCGTGACCAAGGCACACGTCGCCGCGGGCAAGGTCGTCAAGGTGCTGCAGGTCGTGCCCGCCACCGGCGCCGAGCAGCCGACGGCGACCATGCCGCCGGCCGACGTGCCGCTGGTCGACGAGACGACGGGCGTCGCGCTCCAGCCCGGCCGGGTCGTCGCGCTGGTCAGCGCCGACCCGGACGAGTCGGCGCAGGTCGCGATCCGGATGGGCCGGTACGACGACGAGGCGGAGACCGGCACCCCGGTCACGCTCGGCGGCGTCCGGCTGACCGACCTCGACAAGCAGGAGCTGCGGGACCGGATAGTGGTCGCGGACGCGACCCCGGCGCTGTTCTCGGGCCGGCTCGCGGGCGAGCTCGACGTACGGGACACCGCGAACGCGGAGGCGCTGCTGCGCGCCATGCACATCGCCGACGCGCACGACGTGCTGGAGTCCCTGCCGGACGGCATCGAGGGCGAGATCCCGGAGAAGGGGCGCTCGCTGTCCGGCGGTCAGCGGCAGCGGGTGGCGCTCGCCCGGGCGCTGCTCACCGACCCGGAGATCCTGGTGCTGATCGAGCCCACCTCGGCGGTCGACGCGCACACCGAGGCGCGCATCGCGCAGCGCCTCACCGAGTGGCGTCGGGGCCGGACGACCCTGATCGTCACCGCTAGCCCCCTGGTGCTCGACCACGTGGACGACGTGATCTTCCTGGACGACGGGAGCGTCGTCACGCACGGGACGCACCGCGACCTGCTGGACCTGCCACCGAACGCCGAGGGCGGGCGCGAGGCCGCCCGCTACCGGCGGGTGGTAGGCCGCTCGCTGGACGACGACGACCTGGACGCCGAGCTCGACGAGCTGCTGGGCGCCACCAACGCACAGGAAGGAGGCGCGGCATGAGCACGGGAAAGATCCTGCCGATCGCCGATGCCGCCGAGACCTGGCGGTACACGCGCAAGCTGCTCGGACGGCACCGGGCGCCCCTGATCGTCATCACCGTGGCGAACACGGTGGCGGCCCTGGCCGGTCTGGTCGGCCCGTTCGTGCTGGGCAAGCTCGTCGACGCCGTGACGAACGGGACCACCCTCGAGGTGGCGCGAAACCTGGTGCTCGTGGCCGCCGCCGCGATCGTGCTGCAGGCGCTGATCACCCGGTTCGCGCAGCGCCGCGCCATGGTGTTCGGCGAGACGGTGTTCGCGGACATGCGCGAGGAGTTCATCGAGACCATCACGTCCCTGCCGCTGTCCACGGTCGAGACCGCCGGGACCGGCGACCTCATCGCCCGCACGACCCGTGACGTCAGCCGCATCCAGAACGCGGTGCGCTTCGGCGTCCCGCGGCTGGTGATCGCGGTGGTGACGCTCGTGCTGACGTCCGCGATGAGCCTCCTGGTGTCGCCGCTCGTGGCGATCGCGATGTTCGTCGGCGCGCCGGTGCTGGTCGTGGTGGCCCGCTGGTACCTGAAGCGGGCCACCCCGGCCTACCAGCGGGAGTCCGCGGCGTACGCGCGGCTCGACGGCACGGTCACCGAGTCCGTCGAGGGCGCGCGCACGATCGACGCGCTGAAGATCGGCCGACGGCGCACGACGCGCGGCGACGACGACCTGCACGAGGCGTTCGAGGCCGAGCGCGGGACGCTCAACCTGCGGACCGTGCTGTTCCCGGGCGTGGACTTCGCCTTCATGATCGCGCCCATCGCGGTGCTCGTGTGGGGTGGGTTCCTGGCCTCCGAGGGCACCGTGACCATCGGCATGGTCGCGACCATCGTCATGTACACCTATCAGCTGCAGGGCCCGGTCTGGGAGCTCATCTTCTGGCTGGACGAGATCCAGGTGGCCGCGACGTCCCTGTCCCGCATCATCGGCGTCCGGCTCGTGCCGATGGACCGCACGGCGGGCGAGGCCGTGCCCGAGGACGAGCAGGTGCGCGGCGCCGAGGTGCGCTATGCCTATCGCGAGGGCACGGACGTGCTGCACGGCATCGACCTCGACCTCAGGGTGGGGGAGCGGCTGGCGATCGTCGGGCCGTCGGGCTCGGGCAAGTCGACCCTCGGCCGCATGCTGGCCGGCATCCACCCGCCCACGGGCGGCACGGTGAAGGTCGGCGACGTACCGCTGGTGGACCTGCCGCTGGAGGACCTGCGCAAGCACGTGGCGCTCGTGACCCAGGAGCACCACGTGTTCGTGGGGTCGCTGGCGGAGAACCTGCGGCTGGCCAAGATCGAGGCGGACGACGCCGAGCTGATGGACGCGCTGCGTGCCGTGGACGCGCACGGGTGGGTGGAGGCGCTCGACGACGGTCTCGCCACGGAGGTCGGCTCCGGTGGGTACAAGCTCACCCCGGCGCAGGCGCAGCAGGTCGCGCTCGCGCGGCTGGTGCTGCTCGACCCGCACACGCTCGTCCTCGACGAGGCGACCTCCTTGCTGGACCCGCGCGCGGCCCGGCACCTGGAGCGCTCGCTCAACGCGGTGCTCGACGGGCGCACGGTAGTGGCCATCGCCCACCGCCTGCACACGGCGCACGACGCCGACCGGGTCGCGGTGCTCGACGGCGGCCGCATCACCGAGATCGGCCCGCACGAGGAGCTGGTCGCGGCGGGCGGCGACTACGCACGGCTCTGGCACAGCTGGCAGCACGAGTAGCGGGCCGCCTCCGGGGCGGTTGCTAAGCGGCTGCAAGTACGACCTTTGCGACCTACATGTTAGGTGTTGCGTATATGCAATAGCTACTGAACTGGTATGAGGGCGTTTGCTGGGGGATGATCCTGCAGTGGATCCCCAATCTCCTGACGCCGACGAGTTCACTCTGCACGCTTGGGTGGACGAGTCGATGCGGGGGCCGATGGATGGCCGTCCGGGGATTTATCTGATGGCGGCCGTAGTAGCCGACCCTTCCGCTTGTGAGCAGACCCGGGACAGTCTGCGTGCCTTGCGGCAAGGGAAGGCGAGGCGGCTCCACTGGAGGCACGAGTCGGAGCTTCGTCAGGAGAAGATCGCAGCGCTCGTCGCCGAGCTAGATGCATTCAACATTGTGGTGGTGGGAGTTCCGCTGGACTCCAAGCGGCAGGAACGTGCGAGGCGCCAGTGTATGGAGCGGCTCTTGTACGAACTCGACCAGATCGGTGTGACCGCTGTTCTTCTCGAGTCCCGCCATCCGGCGTTGAATGCACGGGACAAGACGATGGCAGCCGCCCTCTACAGCAAGGCGGTGGTCTCATCGGCGCTCCGTGTCGAGTTTGCGCTGCCCAACGAGGAGCCGATGCTCTGGGTGCCGGACGCCGTTGCGGGCATCGTCAACGCTTACCGATCCGACGGGGACGATGCGTTGCGCCTGATCGTAGGAAGCGTGATTCGGGAGATCGACATCAAACTCTCCTGAAATGCGCGATGCCGGGCTCCTGACGTCCATCAGGGGGTCCCGGCTTCACTTCCTCACACCCCTTGGGGGGAGGCTGTAACGAGATTAGCACGCGGTCTTCGGAACGGGTCATCGGAGCGCCAATGCTGCGTTCAGTGATCCGCGGCCCACCCTACGTCGCTCGCCAGCCCAGGCCCGTCGAGATCCGGGCGGCGGCGTCCTGCACTATCGGCGCGAGCGTCTCGAGCCGCTCGGGCGGCATGTAGGGGCGGGTCGCCGTGACGCTGATCGCGGCGACTATCGAGCCCGACGTGTCGCGCACCGGCGCCGCGACGCAGAGGATGCCCGGCTCGTTCTCCTCGAGGTCGAAGGCCACCCCCCGACCGGCCGAAGCCTCCATGACCTGCACGAACGCGTCGGCGGTGAGCACGTCGTGCTCCAGCCCGTGCCCGGCCCCCGCCGGCCGCTCGGCGAGGAACCGCTCGCTCCAGCGCCCGGGGCTGTCCAGGAGGAGCGCCTTGCCGATCCCCGTACGGGTCAGCGGCATGCGGTGCCCGATCTGCGAGCGCATCACCGCCCCGCGCGTTCCCGGGATCTTGTCGAGGTAGAGCACCTGCCCGCGGCCCTCGATGGCGAGGTGGACCGTGTCGTGCACACGGTCCGCGAGCGCGCGCAGCACCGGGGCGGCCACACCGGTGACCGGGTTCTCCTGCAGGGCCTGGTAGCCGAGCTCGATGAGGGCGGGGCCGAGCGCGTAGGCGCCGTCGTCGAGCTGCCGCAGGTAGCCGGTCGCCAGGAGGAGCTGGAGGAGGCGGTGGGTGGTGCTGCGCCCGACGCCGGTCTCCTCCGCGATGTCGCGCAGGCGGGTCCGGCCGCGGGAGACGGCGTTGACGATCGCGATGCCCCGCGCGAGGGTCTGCGTGCCCGGGGGAGCGGAGGCGATCCCGTCGTGTGCGCGCGACACCGGCTCGCCCGTGGGGGCGAGCGCTCGCGGCGCGGGGGCGTCGGGTGGGACGGCCATCGGCACACCGTATCCCGATAATCGGGACGCGGTTCAGATAGTCGGGATCCCGCCTCTAACGTCCGGAGCATGGCTGATGACGCACCGAGGCGCGACGCCGCACTGGTAGCCCTCGACTGGGGAACGACGACGTTTCGCGCGTGGCTCCTGGACGGCACGGGCTCGGTGCTTGACAGCGTCCGGACGGCCGACGGCGCCCTGACGGTCTCGGAGCGAACCGACTCCGCACGGGCGCGGGCCGCGGCGTTCGAGGCGACGTTCGCGTGGCTGTGCCGGCCCTGGCTCGATGAGCATCCCGGCATCCCCGTCCTGTGCGCGGGGATGGCGGGTTCGAACCACGGCTGGGCCGAGGCCGGGTACCTCGACGTCCCCGCTGAGCTCAGCGGCCTCGCGGACCGGCTGACGGTGGTGCCCGCCGGCGACTCCGTGGTCCACATCGTTCCCGGCCTGCGGGACGCCGGACCCGACCCGGACGTCATGCGGGGCGAGGAGGTGCAGCTCGTCGGTGCGCTCGCCACTGCCGCGGACCGCCCCGAGACCGTGGTGCTTCCCGGCACGCACTCGAAGTGGGTGCGCCTCGACGGCGACCGCGTCACCGGCTTCACCACCGCGATGACCGGCGAGCTGTACGGCCTGCTGATGCGGGACAGCATCCTCGCGCGGCTGGCGACCGGGGAGGTCGGCCCCAAGGCATCGGCCGCCTTCGCGCGCGGGCTCGAGGCCGAGGCGGCGCACGGGGACGAGCGCGGCCTGTCCGCGCTGCTCTTCACGGCGCGACCGCTCGTGCTGGCCGGCCGGCTCGGCTCCGCGGAGGTGGCCGACTACGTCTCCGGGCTGCTGATCGGCGCCGAGGTCCGGCATGCGCTGCGCGGCGACCCGGCCGCCGTCGTCGCGCTGTGCGGGCCCCCGTCGACCGAGGACCGGTACCGCCTCGCGCTGGAGCGCGGCGGCGTGTCCGTCCGCATCGTCGAGGAGGACGCCGCGGTCCACGGGCTCTGGCGCATCGCCCTCGACGCAGGCCTGGCCTCGCTCACCCCGACGGCCACCCCGGCATCTGTCCTGACGGCGGAGGAGCAGCCCTCATGACGTCCCGTCCCACCGGCCTCGTCGCCATCCTTCGCGGGGTGTCGCCCGCCGACGCCGTCGCCGTGGCGGAGGCCGTCTTCGCGGCGGGGTTCGACGCCGTCGAGGTGCCGCTCAACTCCCCGGACCCGCTGGAGTCCATCCGCCGGATCCGCGCGGCCGGTCCGGCAGGGCGCCGGGTCGGGGCAGGCACCGTGCTCACCCCGGACGACGTCCGGCGGGCCGCCGACGCCGGTGCCTCGCTCATCGTCTCGCCGAACACCCGGGCCGACGTCGTCGCCGAGACGGTGCGGCTCGGGCTGGAGAGCTACCCGGGGGCGGCGACGCCGACCGAGGCGTTCGCCGCGCTGGAAGCCGGCGCACGCGCGATCAAGCTCTTTCCCAGCACGGCCGTCGGCATCGACGGGATGCGGGCCTGGGCCAGCGTCCTGCCTCCAGGCACCGGGCTCGTCCCCGTCGGGGGTGTCGACGCCGCGAACCTCGCCGACTGGGCACGCGCCGGCGCATCCGGCGCAGGCATCGGCACGTCCCTCTACCGCCCGGGCGACGCACCGGACGTGGTCGGGGCGCGGGCCGCCCACCTGGTGGGGATCTGGCGCTGAGATCTGGTGATCCCGGTGAGATCTGGCGGCGCACCACCAGATCCCGGCACCAACACCAGATCTCGACGAACCCAAGACCGTTGACGAAAGGTAAGCCGTGAAGATCACGTCGATGACGACATTCGCCGTCCCGCCCCGGTGGCTCTTCCTCAAGATCGAGACCGACGAGGGGATCGTGGGCTGGGGCGAGCCGGTCCTGGAGGGGCGCGCGGCCAGCGTGGCCGCCGCCGTCGAGGAGCTGTCCGACTACCTGATCGGCAAGGACCCCCGCCGGATCGAGGAGCACTGGACCGTCCTGTACCGCTCCGGGTTCTACCGCGGCGGCGGCATCCACATGAGCGCGCTGGCCGGCATCGACCAGGCGCTCTGGGACATCAAGGGCAAGGCGCTCGGCGTGCCCGTGCACGACCTGCTGGGCGGCCGCCTGCGCGACCGGATCAAGGTCTACTCGTGGATCGGCGGCGACCGCCCCGCCGAGACCGCTGCCCAGGCGAAGGACGCCGTCGAGCGGGGCTTCTCCGCGGTCAAGATGAACGGGCCGGAGGAGCTGCAGTACGTCGACTCGCGCGACAAGGTGGAGAAGGTGGTCGCCAACGTCGCGGCGGTCCGCGACGCCGTCGGGCCGGACATCGGCATCGGCGTCGACTTCCACGGGCGGGTGCACCGCCCGATGGCGCGCGTGCTGCTCGACGCCCTGCAGCCCTACCACCTGATGTTCGTCGAGGAGCCGGTGCTCTCCGAGCACGTCGACGGGATCGCCGACGTGCTCCGGAACTCGGCCACGCCGATCGCCCTCGGGGAACGGCTGTACTCCCGGTGGGACTTCAAGCACGTCATCACCTCGGGCGTCGTCGACATCATCCAGCCCGACCTCTCCCACGCCGGCGGCATCACCGAGGTCCGCAAGATCGCCGCGATGGCGGAGGCCTACGACATCGCCGTCGCCCCGCACTGCCCGCTCGGCCCGATCGCGCTGGCCGCCTGCCTGCAGCTCGACGCCGTCGCCTACAACGCGGTGATCCAGGAGCAGAGCCTGGGCATCCACTACAACAAGGCGAACGACCTGCTGGACTACCTCGTCGACCCGGGTGTGTTCGCGTACGAGGACGGCTCGGTCACCATCCCCCGGGGGCCCGGCCTCGGCATCGAGGTGAACGAGGACTACGTCCGCGAGCGGGCCGTGGAAGGGCACCGGTGGCGCAACCCGGTCTGGCGGCACGAGGACGGCTCGTTCGCGGAGTGGTGATCCCCGGCCCGGCCGTGGCGAGCAGCCGGGCCGGGCCGGCGGACGGGCCGGCGCCGGCGTGCGGGAGGTAACTCCGCTGTGGGGCGCCGGGGCGTCGTCGGGCACATAGACTTGCCGGGTGTCGTCCACTGCCCCTGAGAACCAGCCGCAGACCCCCCGCCCGGTCATCGTCGTCGACTTCGGCGCGCAGTACGCCCAGCTGATCGCGCGCCGCGTGCGCGAGGCCAAGGTGTACTCGGAGATCGTGCCGCACACGTTCACCGTCGAGCAGATGCTCGCCAAGAACCCCGCGGCCATCATCCTGTCCGGCGGCCCCTCGTCCGTGTACGCGGCCGGCGCCCCGTTCGTGGACCCCAAGCTCTTCGAGGCCGGCGTGCCCGTCATGGGCATCTGCTACGGCTTCCAGGCCATGGCGCAGGCGCTCGGCGGCGAGGTGGCGCAGACGGGCCTGAGCGAGTTCGGCGGGACCGAGGTCGAGGTGTGCTCCTCCGGCGTGCTCCTCGCCGACACCCCCGAGCACCAGACCGCCTGGATGAGCCACGGCGACGCCGTGCACAAGGCGCCGGTCGGCTTCGAGGTGCTCGCGACGTCGGACGGCTCGCCCGTCGCCGCGTTCGAGGACACCCGCCGCCGCCTCTACGGCGTGCAGTGGCACCCCGAGGTGCGGCACTCCGCGCACGGCCAGCAGGTGCTCGAGCACTTCCTGTACGACGGCGCCGGGCTGGCCCCCGACTGGACGCCCGGCAACGTCATCGCCGACCAGGTCGCGGCCATCAAGGCGCAGATCGGCGACGCCCGCGTCATCTGCGCGCTGTCCGGCGGCGTCGACTCCGCCGTCGCCGCCGCGCTCGTGCAGCAGGCCGTGGGCGACCAGCTCACCTGCGTGCACGTGGACCACGGCCTCATGCGGGCCGGCGAGGTCGAGCAGATCGAGAACGACTTCGTGGCCTCGACCGGCGTCCGCCTGATCGTCCGCGACGAGAAGGAGCGCTTCCTGACGGCGCTCGCCGGTGTCAGCGACCCGGAGACCAAGCGCAAGATCATCGGCCGCGAGTTCATCCGCGTGTTCGAGGACGCGCAGCGCGACATCGTGGCCGAGGCGGGCGCGCACGGCGAGGAGGTCAAGTTCCTCGTGCAGGGCACGCTGTACCCGGACGTCGTGGAGTCCGGCGGCGGCGAGGGCGCGGCCAACATCAAGAGCCACCACAACGTGGGCGGCCTGCCCGACGACCTGGACTTCGAGCTGGTCGAGCCGCTGCGCACCCTGTTCAAGGACGAGGTCCGCGCGGTGGGTCGCGAGCTCGGCGTGCCCGAGGAGATCGTTTCGCGCCAGCCGTTCCCCGGCCCGGGCCTGGGCATCCGGATCGTCGGCGAGATCACGGCAGAGCGCCTGGAGATCCTGCGCCGCGCCGACGCGATCGCCCGCGAGGAGCTGACGAAGGCCGGCCTCGACAACGAGATCTGGCAGTGCCCCGTGGTGCTGCTCGCCGACGTCCGCTCCGTGGGCGTCCAGGGCGACGGCCGCACCTACGGCCACCCGATCGTGCTGCGCCCGGTCTCGTCCGAGGACGCGATGACGGCGGACTGGACCCGGCTGCCCTACGACGTGCTGTCGACCATCTCGACGCGCATCACCAACGAGGTGCGTGAGGTCAACCGTGTGGTGCTCGACGTGACGAGCAAGCCGCCGGGCACCATCGAGTGGGAGTGACGTCCTGCGGCCCCGTCCCTTCTTCGGGGCGGGGCCGCAGGTCTCTCCTGGCTGGGAGATCAGAAGATCACGAGATCCGGAAGGAATTCGCCCGGTCGTTGAACGTGCCGAGGTTGTTGTCGCGGTCGATGAATGCGGTGCTGGCGCCGGTCTTGTTGTTGCTGTCGAAGAGCTTGACGTCGCAATGGTTGTACGTCTTCACCGAGCTGACCTGGTTCGCGTATGTGCCGAGGTTCGCGCCGCCCTCGTTGTCGGCGGTACCGCTTGTGCACCCGACCGAGTAGGCCGGGTTGAAGACGACGATGCGCCACCCGCCGAACTCGGCGCTCTGGAACAGCTCGGTGACCACGAGGCCGTCTCCGGGGGTGCCGCTCTGACACCCGAACGTGCCGTCGCGGACCGCGCAGTAGTACGTCGCGGTCACGCTGGCGGGCGCGGCCTCCAGGTCCTCGACCATCACCGGCGAGCTCGAGGTGACCTCTTCGACCTGCACGTCTGCGGGGCTCTGGTCGCCGGCGGTCCGCGCCGTCGCGGGGGCTGCGGCGCCGAGTGCCACCAGCAGCAACGCCCCGGAGGCCACGGCCGTCAGCCGGGTCCGGAGCGTTCGGGTAAAGCGTCCGTCGTTCCTCATGAGTGCTCCTCATGTCAGCCGGCAACGTGGTGATGCCGGTCAGTGAATCACGAGGAACATGGGCGATAATTGATACCCAGAAGCCAATTTCACCCCCGAATGTGTCTATTATTTGGTGAATTATCCTTTCGGCAATTCCTTCTTCTGCTGCGCCCTTTCGTGCGTGCGATGCCGGCGGATCACCAGCCGGTCATCCGCGCCCAGGTCAGTCCCACCACGGTGCCCAGCAGCAGGTACGGCCCGAACGCGATGCCCGTCTTCCAGCCCGCGCGCCGCCCGAGCAGCAGGACCATCGCGACCACGCCGGCCAGGATGTGTGCGGCGAAGACGCCGACCAGGAGCATGGCCCACGAGTGCCAACCCATGAACGCACCCAGGCTCAGGGCGAGCTTGACGTCGCCGTACCCGATCCCACCGCGCGGGGCCACCAGGTACAGCACCTGGTAGAGGGCGAAGAACGCGAGCCCGCCCAGCACTGCCCGGCCGAACGTCCCCCACGTGCCGGCGCCGAGGGCGGCCACCGCCAGCAGCGCCGCCGTCGCCCAGGTCAGGGGAAACACCAGCGCGTTCGGCAGCCGGTGGGTGTGCGCGTCGATCACCCCGAGCGCCGAGCCCGCGATCGCGAGCACGAGATACGCCGGCGTCAGCCAGCCCGGGCCGCTCGCCCAGACGGCCCACACCACTGCCACCATGGCAACGACGCCGATCGTCCGCGCGTACGGACCCACCTCGGCCCGGGCGCGCCGGTAGTGGCGGACGACGAAGGGCTCAGCCGGGCTCGTCGCAGCCGGTTCGGTGGGACTCATCCCGGGAGGCTATCGGCGCGTCAGCGCCGCCGCACCAGAAACTGGCCGGCGCGACACTCTGACCCGCAGAACCTCCGCGTTCCAGAATGTTCAAGTTCTAGAAAGGATCATGCCCTGGGAAGCCCTCGCTTCAGCGGCCACGTACAGGTCTGACTCCTCCTACTCCAGCAGATGGTCGAGCGCCCGTTCCATCACCGCGTTGCGTTCGGCGTCGGTCGTGACGCCCTCCAGTCCGAACCCCAGCAGCAGCGAGTGCGGCGTGGAGATCGCGTTGCCGACCGGGAAGCCCGAGGCGTCGGTCCGGGTGAAGGTGTTGACGTTGGGTGCGCTGCCCTCAGGCGGTCCAGCGATCGTCCAGCCGTCCAGGCCGGTCTCGAACGAGGTGCTGGTTCCGTCGGGGAGCGTGATGTCGTCGAGGAAGACGCCGATGCCCTGTACCCCCCAGTCGCTGGCGTAGGCGATGGAGATCTCGACGGTTTCGCCGGCGTATGCCGAGAGGTCGACGCTCCACTCCTGCCAGCCGCCGGAGTTGCCGCTCGCGGCGTTCCAGGCCCCGGTGGTACCGGTCGCGGTGCACGTTTCGACGCCGTCCCAGGTCTGGTAGTACGCGAGCTGCGGGTGCAGCGTGACCCACCCCGCGGCGCAGCTGTCGCCGGTCGCTGTCGTCGTGTGCCCGTTGGCGTCCGGCAGTGTCGTCCAGTTGTCCCCGCCAGGCGTGCGCGCCTCCACGAACAGGTGGTCCCATGCCGCCTCGGTGTCGTACGACGTCCAGAACGTCAGCGGCCCACCGGCTGCCGGCACGGCGATCTCGCGCGTGAGCCGCTTGTAGGAGACGTCAGCGATCTGCGAGTAGACGTACTGCTCGCCGGTGTGTGGGTCGAACGGCCCGCCCGGCTTGTCGTACCGCGCCGACGGCCAGCTCTCGAACTGCTTGTACTGGTCGACCGGAAGGATTCCGCTGGTGGCGAGGAACGACGACCTACGCAACGGGTTACCTGCGAAGTCGGGATCGTCGAGGCCCCACTCGAGGCCCGTGAACGGGTCGTCGACGCCCACCGAGTCGAACGCGACGCCATCGACGTGACCGTCATTGGCCACGGCGACGTACCCGCCCAGGTAGTACTGCAGAACGTCGTTGGTGCCGTCGCCACCGAAAAACGAGCCGAACGAGGGCAGGCAGCGCCGCGGGTCCGTACCCGCCGGAAGCGGGTTGCAGGCGATCTCGCCCTTGGGGTCGTACAACTGGCTGCTGATGGCGGCATTGGAGTACTGCTGGCCGGCGGAGTCGCCTGCGAGGAGCACCTTGCCTCCCTCGTTCAGGTACGAGCGGAACTCCAGCAGCTCGTCGATCGCCAGCCGGTCCACGTTGCCGCCACCGCGCCCGGCGGTGCGGGTCACCAGGTCGTTGCCGGTCTCCCAGATCACCGCGTCGTAGTGGCTGAGCACTCCGAGGGCATCCGGGGCGATCCGCCCGGCGGCGTCGATGTCGTAGACGTCGGCCTCCTGGCCGTTGGCGGCCAGGGCATCGACGTACTGGTCCGCGAAGTGCGGGCCCGCCGGATCCTGCGCCGGAGAGGCCCCGGTGTAGTCCTCGGCCGCCACCACGAGCGTGCGGTGACCGTTCTCGGACACGGCCTGGTAGGTGAACGAATCACTCCGCTGACCGCCGCCCTCGAACCAGACCTCGACCGAATCGCCCGGGTCGGTGCCGGTCACGACGCCGCGCATCTGGCGGTAGTAGACCGACGCCGGGTCGTACGTCGACCCGCCGTCCCACTCCGATGTGGGCGCCGACTGCGTGGCCCCGCCGTTGATGCGGTACTTCACCTCGACAGCGCCGAGGCTGCGCTTGGCGATCACCGCAACGGGCTGCGGGTCGCCGTACGACCTGGCGAAGCTCAGGTGGACTCCCGGATTGCCGCGCTTGTAGGGGTCGTCGCTCTCGATGTAGAACGGCTCGGTCTGGATCCCGGTGACAGTCTTCGGGTCGTCGGGGTCGACCGCCGAGCGGGCCACCGAGTGCGCGAACGGGAGGTTGCGCTGGAACTCCGCTTCCACCAGCGCCGGGTCGTCAGGGAACACGAAGCCGCAGCCGTCGCAGCCCTCGGACAGCTCCGGTGTCCACGCCAAGGCGCCGGTCGCCGCGTGCGCGTAGTCGGTGGTCTCACCGTTGGTGACATACAGAACGTCCGAGCTCAGACCCGGATGGAACTCGTCGATCGCCGGGTCGTCCAGGTTGCCGGACATCGCGTAGTAGATCGGGTCATCCGCGGTCGGTGTGCCGGTCTGCCAGCCCTCGGCGTAGAGCAGCCACTGGCCGGCCGAGTGCCAGTTGACCTGGAACGCGAACCCGATCCGGTCGAGAAGCCCGACCATCGCCCGGGTCTCCGGCTCCGACAGCGGCGCCGGGCCTCGGTAGGTGTCGCTGGACTGGATCGAGGACGACCCCTCCTCGTCGTAGCCCCAGTGGCTGGGGAAGTTGCGGTTGGGGTCGACGCCGTCGCCGACCTGGGTCTGCCCGTCTCCGTTGTTGTCGCGGAGGTTCTTCCGCCACAGCCGCTCGTGCTCGAACGTGTACTGGTAGCCGTCGGGGTTGGCCACGAGGACGAACCAGAGCTCGGTCGTCTGCAGGAGCTTGCGGATCTCCCGGTCGTTGGCCCGCCACCCGTCGATGTAGTGGTTCATCAGCCGCCGGTTGACCTCGGTGGAGATCCATTCCCGCGCGTGCTGGGTCGAGCTGTAGAGGGCCGCCGGCCGCGCACCGTCCGGTACCTCGCGAGCGCCCTGGGTCAGCTTGACCGCGATGATCTCGCGACCCTGTTCGGTGTGGCCGAGGACCTCGAGCTTCACCAGCTGGGGGTTCCTGCGGGCCGCGGCGTAGAGCTGGTCACGGATGCCGCCGGTCTCGTCGAACGAGCGCCAGACGCTGAAGCCGTCGGCGGCCTGTTGGGCCGCGAACTGGCGGACGGTCTTGCCACCCTTGACACGGGTGAGCTCGACGTCGACGCCCCGGGCCTCGAGCCGGGCGGCCTGCCCCTTGGTCAGGACGAGGTCGAGCTCGACCCCGCCCTCGACGAGACGCCGGCCGCTCAGGTCGAAGCCCTCCTGGGCGATCGCCGCCATCTCGGACGGAGCGACGGTCGCCGTGTAGGCATCCAGCCGATCGGGATCTCGTCCCGCCGCCGTGGGTGTAGCCGCCGCGGCCGTCAGTCCCGCCGCGCACATGACGGTCACGACCGCACCTGCCAGAGATCCGATGAGCCCGCCGCGCATCCTCTCCACCTCCTTGTAGAGACCCACGCCAATCGCCAGTCTGGCACTGGTGCGCGGCACCGGCAACGAGTAGAACGCGGGAGAGCAGCCCAAGAGGGAGAAGTTCCGAAACAGGCCCTAGCAACCGTCGTCTACGCGCGGGCCAGCACCGCCGCCTCCTCGTAGGCACGATCCGTCGCGGCCAGGACCTCCGGCCACGCCACGCCCGACGGCGGGGTAGCGGCTCGCGCCAGCAGCGCGTCCAGCAGGCCGGGTTCGGTCACGAGCCGTACGAGCGCCGGCGCCAGGGCGTCGTCGTCTGGCACCAGGAGGCCGGTGGCGCTGTCGACCACGCGCTCGGCCACGCCCGAGTCGGCGTGGGCGATCACGGTGAGGCCTGCGGCCTGGGCCTCGAGCGCGGCGATGCCGAAGGCCTCGTCGGGGGACGGCGCGGCGAAGATGTCGGCGCGTGCGTAGAGCCGCTTGAGCTCGGTGGCGGTGAGGCGCCCGGGCAGGGAGACGACGTCGCGCAGCCCGTGCTCCTCGATGAACCGCCGCATCGCCGTCCGCTGTGGGCCGTCGCCCGCCAACGTCACGAACAGCGCGCCGTCCGGGAGCTCGGCGACGGCAGCGGCGGTCGCCGCGAGCAGCGGCAGCATCCGCTTGCGCGGCGCGAAGCGCGCGGCCGCCACGACGTGCACGGCCGAGCCCTCGGGCCGCGCTCCCCGTTCGGTGCGCGGCACCCGCCAGGCATCCAGGTCGAGGCCGTTGGGCAGGATCGCGACGTCGGCCCCGCCGGCCGGGGTGCGCACGAGCCGGCGCAACGGCGCCGCGGTCAGCTCGCTCACCGCCGACCAGCGCACGGGCCAGCGCGACCACCCCGCGACGGCGTCGGCCGCCGCGAACAGCCGCCATGCCCCGTTCCACACGCTGTGCACGGTCAGCACCGCCGGCAGCCCCAGCCGGGTCACGGGCCGCAGCGCGCCCTGCACGGTGGGGGCGAGCACACCCATGTGCAGGTGCACGACGTCGGGCCGCTCGCCCCGGGCGATCGCCTCCCGGAGGTGGCGGGTCACGTGGGCGGTGGAACGCGGGTGGATCGGCCAGCCACCTGGGACGCGCGCGGCGATGCGGTGCACGGTGACGCCGTCCTCGACGGCCGTGCTCACCCCGCGCACGCCGGGGGCGGCAGGGGTGGTGGTGATGACCTCGACGTCGTGCCCTGCCGCGACCTGCTGGGCGGCGAGGCGGCTTACCTGGGCCTCGATCCCGCCGAGCAGCGGCAGGTAAGTGTCCGACACGTGGGTGATGCGCACGCTGGTCATCCTCGCACCGGCGGCCGCCCCGCTCGGGGTCACGCCGCGCGGTGCGGCCGATGCGAACTTAGCGTGGATGCATGACCGACTACACGAACGTCCCTGTCAAAGGCGTCAAGGGCGCCGGTTCGTTCTCGATCGTCGCCGGGATCGTCATGATCCTGGCCGGGATCGCCGTGTGGATCCTCGTGGCGAGCCAGCTCTCGGCCGAGAACATCACGGTCTCCGACGACTCCACCTTCCTGGGCGGGGTCTTCGCAGGTCAGCAGGTGCAGGGCCCGCTCACGGCCTACGCGCAGGCGGACATCATCAACCACCATGCCCTCGAGGCGTCCGGCGGGGCCACCTACGCCGAGCTGGAACAGGACGATCCCGTCCGCGACACCGTGATGAACGCGTCCTTCCTGCGGGCGTCGCTCTTCACCTCGGTGGTCGCGTTCGGGATCTGCGCCCTGGTGATCGGGCTCGGGATCGTCCTGGCAGTGATCGGGGGCGCACTGCGGAAGCTGGGCGGGACGCCCTAGCGTCGCTTGAAGCTGGAGACCACCGAGCCGACGACGAGGATCACGCCCGCCGCGCCCAGCAGCACGATCAGGGCGGCGCCCAGGTCGAACACCACGCCGGCCGCGATCGCCAGGATCCCCAGCCCGACCGCGATCACGATCAGGCCCCACACCGCCGTCCCTACACGCGGGCCGCGCTTGGGGGCGACCTGGGTCGCCTGCTGGCCGGGCTGAGCAGGCTGAGCAGGCTGCGTCAGCGTGGGCTGGGCCGGATCCGGCCCGCTGCCCGACGCCGGAGTGGTCGCCGCGGGCGTGGCCGGCACCTGGGGCACCGGGTCGCGCAACGGGGCGAGCAGGTCGGTGTCGTCCGCCGCGGGGGCGTCGTGGACGGTGGCTGCCTCAGCCTCCGCCTCGACCCGTGCCGCGGCGACGCCGTAGGCGGGGTGCACCTCGCCCTCGGGCGCCGGGCTCTCCGGCGTCTGCGGGGTGGCGTCCAGCGCGATCTTCTGCGTGGGCGGGGTGGCCTGAGCAGGCAGCACCTCGGTGGTGTCGGGGTCTTCTGTAGTCTTGTGGTCCATGTCTTCGCTCGTGTCCTGGCCCTCGGGCCGGCCGGGGATCTCGCTCTGGTTCTCGCGGTCGTTCTTGTTCTCGGTCATGGCGTGCTCCCTGAGGTGGTCTCGGACACGACGACCTCGCCCGCGCCGGCCTCGATCTGGAGGCTGAGCACGGCGCCGTCGTCGCCGACTTCGTCGCTCGCGAAGTAGTCGTCGGAGCCGACGCCGCTCGCGGAGCGGTCCTGGTCGTCGACGTTCCACTGGACGGTTCCGGCGGCGAGGTAGGCGTTCGCCTCGACCGGCACGTCCTCGGGGACGATCACGACGGTCGAGCCGGCCCCGAGCTGGATGGGCACCACGACGGGATCGCCGGGCTCGACCTTGGACAGGTTGAGCTCCGACAGATCGATGGTCGGGTCGCCCCAGCGGACGTAGAAGCCGTCCTCCGCCTCGCGGATGGTGTTCACGGTGATCGTGCCCTCGGTGATGGCCGCCGCGTCCGGGTTGTTGTTGTCGGTCACGAGGCCCTCGATCTCGCGGCCGCTCACGACGGCGTCGTCCACCCAACGCGCGTCGACGCTGTCCGCGACGACCACGTACCCGAAGCCGAACAGCAGGGCGACGATCGCGAAGAACCCGAGCACGCCGCTGGTGCGGCCGCGCAGGCCCGACACGAGGATCGCGAAGCCGAGCACGACGGTCCCGATGCCCAGCCATGCCGCCATGAACTCGACGCCGTCGGGCAGGTAGCTCCCGCTGTTCAGGCGGTGGGCGGCCAGGAGCAGGGCTCCCGCCAGCAGGATCACGCCGAGCGTGATGCCGACGGCGGCGCCGCCGGGGCCACGCGAGACCCGGGGGCGCGGGGGCGCGGTGTAGACGGGCTGCGGGGGGTGGACCGGGCCGGGCCGGTACTGCGGCTGCGGCTGCCGGTACGGCGCGGGGCCGGCGCCGGTCGCGTAGACCAGGCCGTCGGTCCGCCGGGGATAATCGACCGGCGGTGCGGGGGTGAACGGTGCGGGCGTGCCGGTCCCGGACGTGGCGCCGGGCGCGGGGGTACCGGGCACCGGCGTGCCGGTCGAGGTGCCTGCCGGGGGCGTGCCGGGGCTGCCTGCGACGGCGCCCTGCTGCCTGGTCGCGTTGTTGTCGCGCTGGCGCTGCACGCCCTGGACGATCAGGTAGAGCAGCACACCGAGGACGGCCAGCCAGAAGAAGACGGAGAGCCAGCCCCAGCCGTCGCCGTCGTCCCACCAGCCCAGCGGGCCGCCCCAGGCGAAGCCGCTGAGGAGCACGGCCACCGCGCCGAGCATCGCGACGTCGAAGTTGCCGCGCATCGCCTCCTGCAGGTGGATGCGGCCGTCGCGCTCGGGGAGCAGCGCCCAGCCGACGCCGTACAGGATCAGGCCGAGCCCGCCGAGGAAGAAGCTCACGATCAGCAGGCCGCGCACCAGCAGCGGGTCCCAGCCGATCCGCTCGGCGAGGCCGCCGGCGACGCCGCCCACCCAGCGCTGGTCGGAACGCGGGAACAGGCCGCGGCGGATCGAGGCGAAGAAGCCGGACTCCGGGTAGGGGCGCTGCCCGGGGGCGACAGGTGCAGGGTCGACCGTCGGGCCGGCCGCTGGGTCAACTGCTGGGTTGGCTGCCGGTTCTACTGACGGGCCGGCATAACTGGCGTCCGGGCCGACCGACCCGGCGTCCGCCGGGCCGCCCGGCTCACTCGTGGCGTCCTCGGGACGCGTCTCGTCGGTGCTCATGACATCCATGCTGGTCGCCCGGCGGCGCATCCGGCATCGGGACCTGCCCTGAACCGACCCTGGTTACCCCGGCGCGAGACCCTGAGATCCGCCCCTAGGCGTGTTCAGGGGCCTTCGGACATGTGACGATCAGGGGGTGAACCAACGACTCACCCTCCGCCGGCCCGGCAAGGCCGGACCGGGTTACAGCGGCCGCTGGGTGGCCGGCGTGGCCGCCGGCCTGGCAGCGCACACGGGCCTGCCCGTGTGGGTGGTCCGGATCGTGTTCATGGTGCTCACCGGGTTCGCGGGGGCCGGCCTGGTGGCCTACGTCTTCTGGTGGGTGACGATCCCCGCCGGCGTCCCCTCCGTGCCCGACGTCGTGCCCACCGAACGCCGTCGGCTCGCCCCGCGCCTGACCCCAGGTGCCGAACCCGATGCCGCGGAGGCGCGGTCCGCCGCATCGCTCGCCGAGCGCATGCGGCTGTCCGGGCCGGTGTCGCGGCTCGCGGTGCGGGACATCTGGATCGGCGTGGTGCTGCTGTCGAGCGCGGCGCTCCTGGTCGCGATCCGCGCCGACTGGGACCCGGTGGCGTCGTGGGTGCTTCCGGCGCTCATCGGGCTCGGCGGCGTGGCTCTGGCGTGGAGCCAGATCGACGCGACCGAGCGGGACCGGTGGGTGGGTGGCACTGGCACCGGCCTGCGGTCGCGGACGGCGCTGCTGCGGCTCGCCGGCGGCGTCGTGCTCACCATGCTCGGCGTCCTGATGCTCGTGGGCCAGGACACCCCCGTGAGCGTGCTGATGCAGGCCACCGTCGCGTCGGTGGCCATGGTCGCCGGCGTGGTGCTGGTGTCCGTGCCGTGGTGGATCCGGCTCGTGCGGCAGCTCGGCGACGAGCGCGCCGCCCGCGCCCGCGAGTCCGAGCGCGCCGACATCGCCGCCCACCTGCACGACTCGGTGCTCCAGACCCTCGCCCTGATCCGTGCGCAGGCCTCCGACCCGGAGGCCGTGTCGCGCATGGCCCGCGCCCAGGAGCGGGAGCTGCGCGGATGGCTGTACGACGACCGGCGCGAGCCCGGCACGTCGGTGGCTGCCGAGCTGAAGGAGCTGGTCGCCGAGATCGAGGACGCCGTCGCGCCGCTCACCGTCGAGACGGTGGTGGTGGGCGACTGCCCGCCCACCGAGTACACGGCCGCGCTGCTGCAGGCCGCGCGCGAGGCCCTGCTCAACGCCTTCAAGCACGGGCGGCCGCCGGTCTCGGTCTACCTCGAGGTCACCGACGCGGTGGCCGAGGTGTTCGTCCGCGACCGGGGCGACGGGTTCGACCTCGACGAGATCGCGCTGGACCGGTTCGGCGTCCGGGAGTCGATCCTCGGCCGGGTCCGCCGGCGCGGCGGCACCGCCGAGGTCGTCAGCCGCGAGGGCTGGGGCACCGAGGTCCGGCTCCGGATGCCGCTGGAGAAGACGTCGGCGAACGGCGAGAAGAAGAACGACAAGAACGGCAGGGCGCGGGCCGCTACGGCTCCCAGCGCTGTGCCCACCACAGCGGAAGGCGCGACAAGATGACTACCCAGGCGACGGCGTCGGGCGGCGGGATGGTTTCCCTCCCGGTACCCGTGGTGCTCGTGGACGACCACCATCTGTTCCGCACGGGCGTGCGCGCCTCCCTGGACGACCGGGTGACGGTGGTGGGCGAGGCGTCCGATGTCGACACCGCGGTGGCGCAGGTGCACGAGCACCGCCCGCCCGTGGTGCTGCTCGACGTGCACCTGCCCGGCGGCAACGGCGGCGGTGGCGCGGAGGTTGTGCAGCGCTGCGCCGACCTGCTGGGCGAGGGCGTGCGGTTCCTCGCTCTCTCCGTGTCCGACGCCGCGGAGGACGTCGTCTCCGTGATCCGGGCCGGGGCGCGCGGCTACGTCACGAAGAACATCGCGCCGTCGGAGCTGTCGTCGGCGGTGGTGCAGGTGGCCGGGGGCGACGCCGTCTTCTCGCCGCGGCTGGCCGGGTTCGTGCTGGACGCGTTCGGCGCGTCCGCGAACGACATAGCCGTGGCCGACGACGAGCTCGACCGCCTCTCGAAGCGCGAGCAGGAGGTCATGCGGCTCATCGCGCGCGGGTATTCGTACCGGGAGGTCGCGAGCGAGCTGTTCATCTCGATCAAGACCGTGGAGACCCACGTGTCCGCGGTGCTGCGGAAGCTGCAGCTGTCGTCGCGGTACGAGCTGACGCGGTGGGCGGTGGCTCGTCGGCTTCTTTGAGCCGGGGTTGGGCGGGGGCTCCGTCGGCGCTGTTGCTGGGTAGCTGGCCGCGAGTTCGGTCGGCTGCTCGGTCGGCAAGTTTATCCACTGGTGAGGGCGTCCAATATGAATCTGATCCCGCTTGTCGTCGGCTCAGCGCTGGTCCTGGTCGGGGTGCTGGGACTTCGGCGCCCGGACGATTGGGGCGAGCGTTACCAGAGGTATTTCGACACCATGCCGCGGTACTACCGGAGTTCAAACGCGTGGAGTGGCACTCCACGAGAGCTGGCGATTCGGCTCTCAGTCACGTGGACAGTTGCCGGTGCATTATTTGCGGGAGCGGCGATCGCTTTGTTGTTCTGGCCGAGGTAGCGCGCCGTGCCGGTTCCGAGGAAATACGTTGAGTGCTGGGTTGTCCGCCAGGTTGGTGGCCTTCGCGCCGGCGGACTACCCAGCACTCAACGAGCTTGTTGGGCCCAGGCGGGCGAGAGGCGGACTACCGCGCCGACCACGATCACCGCGGGCGGTCGGACTCCGACTTCGGCGGCGTGCTCCGCGATGGTTGCAAGCGTGCCTACGGTGACGCGCTGGCCGGTGCCGTAGCCGTCCTCCACCACGGCGGCCGGGGTGTCGGCGGGGCGGTCGTCCGTGATGAGGGCCTCGGCCGCATCGGCCAGGTGGGTGACGCCCATGAGCAGCACGAGCGTGTGGTCAGGCCCACCCGGCACCTCAGCGGCGCCGTCGTGCCCGGTCAGGACGCTGAAGCCGCGCGCGACGCCGCGGTGGGTCACCGGGATGCCCACTGCCGCCGGAACGGACACAGCGCTGGTCACGCCCGGCACTACCTCGACCTCGATGCCAGCCACGCGGCAGGCCGCGAGCTCCTCGCCGCCGCGGCCGAGCACGTACGGGTCGCCGCCCTTGAGGCGCACGACGTCGCGCCCCGCCTGGGCGTGCTGGATCAGCAGCGCGTTGATCTCGTGCTGCGGCACCGGGTGGTTGCCGCTGGTCTTGCCGACGTCGATGACCTCGACCTCGGGCGCGAGCTCTTCGAGCAGGGCGCGCGGGCCGAGCCGGTCCACGATCACGACGTCGGCCTGTGCCAGGACCGCGCGGCCGCGGGCCGTGATGAGCCCCGGGTCGCCGGGGCCGCCGCCGACGAGCCAGACGCGGCCGAGGGGACGCTCTAACTCGCGGTGTCGGCGCAGCGGCAGGGCGCCCGACTGGAGCTGGGCCGCGACGGCGTCCCGGATTGCCTGCGCGCGGCGCGGATCCCGGCCGGCGGTCACCGAGACGGTCACCTCGCCGCCGTCGGTCAAAGGGGTGCGCGCTACCGCAGGGACCCACGCGGTGCCCACGGTCGCGTCACCAGCGCTGACGCAGAAGATCCGGGAGCGCTCGGCGTCGTCGGCCACCTGGCGGTCCGCCTCGGCCGAACCCGTCGCGGTGTGCGCGAGCCACGCACCCTCGAGGTCTCCCGTCCGGTACTCGCGCCGGACCCACTGCACGCTCGCCGGCTGCGGTTCATCCGAGGGCCCGAGGGTCTCGGACGCGACGGAGATCCCATGCTCGGCGAGGGCAGAGTGCGGCGCGACGACGCGCACCCGCGCGCCCGCCTCGACGAGCGACCGGACACGGCGCGCGGCGACGGGCCCGCCGCCGACCACGACGACGAGTCTCCCGGCAACCTTGAGCCCCAGCGGGTAGATCTCGTGGGTCATGAGCCCGCCCTCCCGGTCAGCGCCGCCGTCGGCGAACGAAGGTCCGCTTCCAGCAAGCACTTACGCATGCTCTGCGGCCCGAAAGCATGCGTAAGCGCTTGGTCGAAGCGGACCTCGCCGCTCCGGCCGTCTCGCCCGACCTGCCAGTCCAGGCCAACCCGTTCGGCGTCAGACATGGAGGCCGCACTCGTCCTTGTCGAGCCCGGCCCAGCGGCCCGAGCGCGCGTCCTCGCCCGGCAGCGGCCGCGCGGTGCACGGCTCGCAGCCGACCGACGGGTAGCCGTCGGCGAGCAGCGGGTTCACCACGAGGCCGTGCCGGCCGGCGTACTCCGCGACCTGATCATCGGTCCACGCGGCGATCGGGTTGATCTTCACCACGCCGTTGCGCTCGTCCCAGCTCACGAGCGGCGCGTTGGCGCGCGCCGCCGTCTCCTCGCGGCGCACGCCGGTGGCCCACGCCTCGTAGCCCTCCAGCGCCTTCTTCATGGGCGCGACCTTGCGCATCGCGCAGCATGCCTCGGGGTCGCGGTCGTGCAGCTTCGGCCCGTACTTGGCGTCCTGCTCGGCCACGGTCAGCTCAGGGCGCACGTCCACGACGTTCACGTCGAGCTCGATCTCGACAGCGCCACGCGTGCCGAGCGTCTCCGCGAAGTGGTAGCCGGTGTCGCCGAACAGGACGTCCACGAACGGGAACTGCTCGGACACGAGGTGCGACAGGACGGTGTCCTGCATCGAGGAGGCCACCGCCAGGTACGGCCCGAACTCGCGCACGGCCCACGCGATGACGGCGTGGGCGTCCGCCTCGGGGCTCTCGGACGACGCGTTGAGCTGCGCCTGCCCGCGCTCCACCACGGCGCGCAGCTCCTCGGCGGTCCGACGGCGGCGCTTGGCCCGGGCGGCCGGACGCATGGCACGGATGCTCTCGCGGGCGGCGGCGCGGGCGCGCACCCGCGCCAGGCGCGGGTTCACCCCCTGGCCCGGCCCGGAGAGCGAAAGAGAGGACGTCGGAGCTTCGGACAGAGCGGTCATCGCAGAGCCTCCTCGTCGGCGCGGTGTGCCCACTGGGCGAACGTCTCTTCACCGTCGTGGTCCGCGTCGTACCGGCGCACGACCCGCTCCACGTAGTCGCCGATCCCGTCGGCGGTCACCTTGAGCCCGCGCACCGTGCGCCCGAGCCCGGCGTCGTCCCGGTCCGGAGCCGTGAGGCCGCCGCCGAGGTGCACCTGGAAGCCGGGCACCTGGTTGCCGTCGTCGTCCATCACGAGCTGGCCCTTGAGGCCGATGTCGGCCGTCTGGATGCGCGCGCACGAGTTGGGGCAGCCGTTGACGTGCAGGCTCAGGGGCTTGAGGTTGTTCAGGTCCCCCAGCCGCTCCTCGAGCTGCGTGATCGCCGCTGCCGACGTCGCCTTGGTCTCGACGATCGCGAGCTTGCAGTACTCGATGCCGGTGCAGGCGATCGTGTTCCGGCGGAAGATGCTCGGCCGGGCCTGCAGGCCGAGCTCGTCCAGGCCGGCGACGAGCGGCTCCACCTCGTCCTTCGGGACGTCCAGGACCAGCAGCTTCTGCTGCGGCGTCAGGCGGACGCGGCGGCTGCCGTGCGCCTCGGCGAGGTCCGCGAGCTTCGCGAGCGTCTCGCCCGAGACGCGGCCCACGGTGGGCGCGGCGCCGATGTAGAAGAGGCCGTCGTGCTGCTCGTGGATCCCCACGTGGTCACCACGCTCGTCCGGGCCCAGCTCGGTGGGCGACGGCGGCGCGACGCCGTCGGGCAGCTTGCGGCCCAGGTACTCCTCCTCCAGGACCTGGCGGAACTTCTCGACACCCCAGTCGGCGAGCAGGAACTTCAGGCGCGCCTTGTTGCGCAGCCGGCGGTAGCCGTAGTCGCGGAAGATGCGGATCACACCGTGCCAGACGTCGGGCGCCTCCGCGGCCGTGACGAACACGCCCAGCCGCTCCGCGAGGCGCGGCGCCGTGGACAGCCCGCCGCCCACCCAGACGTCGTAGCCGATCCCCAGCTCCGGGTGGTCGACGCCGACGAACGAGATGTCGTTGATCTGGTGCACCACGTCCAGGCTCGGGTGGCCCGTGATGGCCGACTTGAACTTGCGCGGCAGGTTCGCCAGCGCCGGGTCCCCGATGAACCGCTCCTGGATCTCCTCGATCACCGGCGTCGGGTCGATCAGCTCGTCCTTCGCGACGCCCGCCACCGGGCTGCCGAGGATGACGCGCGGGACGTCGCCGCAGGCCTCCGTGGTGCTCAGCCCGACGGACTCCAGCCGGCGCCAGATCTCCGGCACCGCCCCGACCTCGATCCAGTGCAGCTGGATGTTCTGCCGGTCGGTGATGTCCGCCGACCCCCGGCCGAACTCGGTGCTGATGCCCGCGATGGTGCGCAGCTGCTCGGTGCTCAGCGCTCCGCCGTCGATCCGGACCCGCAGCATGAAGAACTCGTCCTCGAGCTCGTGCGGCTCCAGCGTGGCGGTCTTGCCGCCGTCGATCCCGGGCTTGCGCTGCGTGTACAGGCCCCACCAGCGGAACCGGCCGTGCAGGTCGTCGTCGGTGATGGAGGAGAAGCCCTCCTTGGCGTAGACCTGCTCGATGCGGTCGCGCACGGCCAGCGGGTCGGACTCCTGCTTGAACTCCTCGTTGTGGTTCAGCGGGGCGGTGCCGTCGACCTTCCACTGGCCGTTCGGGCGGGCGGGCCGCTTCGACGTCGTGGGTGTGCGACGGGCTGGTGCTTGGGTCTCGGGCGGGGTGGGGGCCGTGCTCACCATGGGCGGGGTCCTGTTCGTGCGGGGCGCGCGGGCGTGGAGCTAGCTGGGGGAGTTGTGCGCGTCGTACGGGCGCAGGAGGCCGGTTCCCGTGGATGACCAGGGACTCAGCGCTTCGGGCCGGCGGCGCGCGCTGACCTTGCAGGGGCGAAGGAGCGCGTCAGAGCTGACAGCTGCGACAGCCGTCGCAGGCACGTGTCGGCATGGCACACATTCGCATCTCGTGACGAGTGGTCACGAGGAGGATGCGCGCTGCCTTGGTCATGGCGACGACGTTAACCGCCGCTGATAGAGCGCGGAAGAGGTCGTCCACATAGTGGATGTCTATCGGCCACATCGATGTTGCCTATGTATTTCCCGACCAAACCAGTAGGAATTGGCGACGAGCGCCGTTGTCCAGCTCTCGCATGCCGCGCCCAGCAGGTTGCCCTGCAGCCCCCCTCGAGGTCGGCCGTTGGCATCGAGATCGGCACAGGCCTGGACCGATCTCGATGCCAACTGCCGACCTCATGGGAAGCTGTTCAATGCCTCGTGGCACATGTCACTACCGCGTCGGACGCGCGTTTTTCGGGGTCTGCGAACCCCCGCCGCGGATAGGCTGCCGGGCATGGAGTTTCTCTACAACGTCTTCGTGTTCCTGCACTTCGCGAGCTGGGCCCTCGTGTTCGGCGGCTCGATCGCGTCGATGCGCACCAAGGCCCTGTACAAGGGCGTCTCGCACGGCGCTATGGGCGCCGTGGTCGCCGGCGTGATCATGGTCGGCATCGCGGAGATGGGCGGCCTCTGGGACGACGGCGGTCCGTCGATGGCGAAGATCGGCGTCAAGCTGGTCATCGCGCTCGCCGTGGCCGTGCTGGCCGTGCTCGCCGTCCGCAAGGGCGAGGACGTGTCCCCGGGCCTCAAGGGTTCCGTGCTGGGCCTGACCCTGGTGAACATCCTGGTCGCGGTGTTCTGGAACTGATCGCCTGACGGCTGACGCGCCTCACCGCTACCTGGTCGCCATCCACTCCCGGTGGGCGGCCAGGCTGCGGACGAACAGGCCGCGCAGCGCGACGTCGTCAATGCCTTGCAGTGCGACACCCAGCGTCCGGAGTGCGTCCCGCCAGTCGTCATACGCCGTCAGCTCGACCTTCTCCGTGCGCGACCCGGTCCGGGTGAACAGGCAGCCTCGCAGGGTCTCCGCGGCGTCGGGCAGGCGTCGCTGGACGACCAGCTTGCGGGCATACGCCCCGCTGGCCGGATGGGTGAGACGGCGGTGCGCGGCCGTCTCCTGCTCCGGCGTCAGCTCCTCGTCGAAGAGGTCCACGGCACCGAAGCTGCCCTTGGCGTCGTGGTGGAACGTCCAGCCGCCGTCGCGCAGCTCGAGCCGATAGGTGAACGGGCCCTGCCGGTGCTCGCCCGCGATCAGCGGGAGCGGTTCGTGGAGGCCGTCACCGCAGCCGACGTCGGGCCACCAGAGGCCGTCGGGGTTGTCGTCGGTGGGGAGCCCCCGGACGTACAGCGCCAGATGCCCGACGTGCACGTCCCGCCGCTCGGCGTCGGTGTCCCAGTTGTGTCCCCACGCGGGCACGACGTCGTAGCCGAGTGCCCGCAGCGCCACGGTCATGATCCCGTTGTGGTGGAAGCAGTAGCCGGCGTTTCCGCCCGCCGCCACCCGGACCAGCGTCGCCTCCGCGTCGATGGCCGGCGGGCTACCGAGCATGGTGTGCAGGTTCTCGTACGGGATCCGCTCGGCATGCCGCCGGTGGATCTCGAACATGGTCGCGATGGTCGCCGGAGGCCGCTCGTCGAGGCCGAGTCGGGCCAGGTAGCCGGCCACTTCACGCGTCATGCCGAGCAGGGTAGACATGTTTCGCTCTGTCCGTTTTGATCGAGCAGCCGGGTTTGATCGAGCAGCCGCCGCGCGACCGCTAAGGTTCGGCCGTGGACGTTTGGGCAGAAGTACTCGTCGGTGTGGCAATCCTGGCTGGACTGGTCGGCATCGTCGTTCAGGTGTTGCCGGGCGCGGTGCTCGTGCTGGGTGGCATTCTCGTGTGGGCAATCTTTACCGGCGGGGTCGAGGCGTGGGTCGTGTTCAGCATCGCCGCTGTCGCGATAGCGGTCGCCGAGGTCGCCCAGTGGATCCTGGCCGGCAAGCACATGCGCAAGGCCGAGGTGCCGGTGCTGACGCTCGCCGTCGGCGGCATCGCGGGCATCATCGGGTTCTTCGTGGTCCCCGTGATCGGCCTGTTCCTGTTCTTCGTCGCCGCGATCTTCCTGCTGGAGTGGGCGCGCCGCAGGGACGTGTCGGCGGCCTGGGGCGCCACCAAGGCGGCCGTCCAGGCGACCCTGATCACGATCGGCGTTCAGCTTGCGGGCTCATTGATCGCCGCGGGCGCCTGGGTGGTTGGCCTCTTCCTCACCTGAGGTGTGTGAGCTGGAAGCGGACCTTCCTCTCACACGCGCGGGGCCGGGAGGTCGAACACCAGCAGCGTGCTCGACGCCGTGGCCACCACTGCGCCGCTCGCGTCCCGCACCACGCCCTCGGTGAACCCGACGCGGGAACCGGCCTTGGTCACCGTGCCCTCGGCGGTGAGCGCGCCGCCGTCGCCGCGCACGGCCTTGAGGTAGCTCACCTTGATCTCGACCGACGTGTAGCCCTTGCCCTGGGGCAGCACCGACTGCATGGCGCAGCCGCACACCGTGTCCAGCAGCGTGCACACGACGCCGCCGTGCACCGTGCCGATCGGGTTGTACGCGGACTCGTCCGGCGTGCACGTGAACGTGACGCGGCCCTCCTCCACGTCGACGATGTCGAGGCCGAAGTGCTCGGTGATCGGCGGCGGGGGAAGGACGCCGTCCCGGATCTGGCCGAGGAACTCGATGCCGGACATCAGCGGGACCTGGGCCGCGATCTGCATGGGGTCGTACCAGGTCAGCTCGCGGGTGCGCGGCTCGCCCCAGGCCGCGGGAGCGCTCGCCGAGGCGTCGGACTCTTGTGTTTCGGACATGGTGGCAAGGGTAATGTCCGGCTCATGCAGGCAGCCGACCTCCCCCTGATCCGCACCGTCTCCCGGCCCGCCGTCCACCCGGACGGAACCTGGGCAGTCGTGGCCGTGACCCGCCCCGACCTCGACGCCGACGCCGCAGTGGGCCAGCTCTGGCGGGTGCCCCTGGTCTCGACGGGCTCGGCCGGCTCGGCCGGCTCGGCCGGCTCGGCCGGCGGCGCAGGCTCGACCGGGGACACGCCCCGCCGGATCACCCGCGGCTTCCGCGACACCGAGCCGCGCTTCTCTCCCGACGGCGCCCTGGTCGCCTTCCTGCGGGCGGAGCCGCAGGCCGCCGCGCAGCTCTGGGTGCTGCCGACCGACGGCGGCGAGGCCGTGCAGGTGACGGACCGCAAGCTCGGCGTGACCGACTTCCGCTGGTCGCCCGACGGCAAGCGCCTCGCGTTCCTGAGCCGCGAGCCCGCGCCGGGCCGGTACGGCTCGGTGGAGGGCATCGCGCCCGGCGCGGAGGGGCCGCGCCGCATCACCGAGTGGAGCTGGACGCGCAACGGCCTGGGCTACCACCGCGACCGCCCGCAGCACGCGTTCCTCGTCGACGTGCCCGAGGTCGACGCCGAGCCCGTGGTCCAGCCCGTCCCGACCGCGCAGGGCCCGGCCGAGCCCCGGCCCACGGTGCCGGAGCCGCGGCGGGTGACCACTGACGACGTCGACCACAGCGGCATCGCCTTCACGCCCGACGGCGGCTCGATCGCCGTGCTCGCCGAGCGCGAGCAGGGCGCGGGGCAGGCGTTCCGCAGCATCCTGCGTGTGCTGCCGCTGGGTGCCGGTGCGGCCGGCGGCGGTTCCGAGGTCGAGCTCGGCGAGCTCGGCCCGCAGGCGATCGCGTTCGGTCCGGGCGGGGAGCTGTACGTGCTCGCGCAGGACCTCGGCCCCGAGGGCAAGGACTTCGTGGCCCGCAACGCCGCGCTGTACGTGGTGTCCGCATGGGCCGACCCCGAGCCGCGTCGGCTCACGGACCCCGAGACGCAGGAGCTCGGCGGTGAACCCCTGCCGCTGGCGGACGGCGGCGTGCTGCTCGCCCTCGCGAGCCGGGGCACCCAGCAGCTGGTCCGGATCGCCGACGACGGGGTCACAACCCAGCTGACCAGCGGCGACGTCGTCGTATCGGGGTTCGACGTCGGGGGTGGCACGGTCGCCGTCGCGTACGGGGACCCGGGCAGCTACGGCGAGCTGGCGGTCGTGGACCTGACCGGTGCCGGGGGCGGCGAGCCGCGGCGTCGGACGGACTTCTCCGCGCCGCTGCGTGCGGCCGGCGTCGTCACCCCCACCGAGCTGACCGTGACCGGGCGCGACGGGTATCCCGTGCACGGCTGGGTCGCGGTGCCCGAGGGCACCGGCACGCACCCGACCCTCCTGATGATCCACGGCGGCCCCTACGCGTCCTACGACGTGGGGCTGTTCGACGAGACGCAGGTGCTGGTCGACGCCGGGTATGCCGTCGTGTACTGCAACCCGCGCGGCTCGGCCGGTTACGGGCAGGCGCACGGCCGGACGATCCGGCAGGCCATGGGCACCGTCGACCTGAACGACGTGCTGGACTTCCTGGACGGGGCGGTCGCCGCGGACGGACGGCTGGACGGGTCCCGCGTGGGCGTTCTGGGCGGCTCGTACGGCGGGTACCTCACGGCCTGGACCATCGCGCACGACCACCGGTTCGCCGGCGCGATAGTGGAGCGCGGGTTCCTCGACCCGGACGCGTTCTTCGGGACCAGCGACATCGGCTCGTTCTTCGGCCTGGAGTACGTGGGCGAGAAGCCGGAGCGGGTGGTCGCGCAGTCGCCGCAGGCCGTCGCCGGGCAGGTGACCACGCCCACGCTCGTGCTGCACTCCGAGCTGGACCTGCGCTGCCCGCTGTCCCAGGCGGAGCGCTACTACTCGACGCTCAAGCAGCACGGCGTCGAGACGGAGCTGGTGGTCTTCCCGGGGGAGAACCACGAGCTGTCCCGGTCCGGGCGCCCGCGGCACCGGCAGCAGCGCTTCGAGGTGATCCTCGACTGGTGGAAGCGGCACCTGCCGGTCGGGTGAGAGCATCTACCCCGTGCAGATCATTACCACCCCGCTCGCCCAGCTCGACGTCACCATCGCCTATGGGGTCTGGAAGCTGCGCCAGGACGTGTTCGTCGTCGAGCAGGACTGCCCTTACGAGGACCTCGACGGGCGCGACCTCGAGCCCACCACCATGCAGCTGGTGATGCTCGGGGAGGCGGCGCCCGACTCCGTGTCCGACGGCGGGACCCGCGTGCTCGGCACCGCACGCGTGCTCGACGACGGCGACGTCTGGCGCATCGGCCGCGTGGCCCTGGTCAAGGGGGCGCGGGGCAAGGGCCTGTCCGACGAGATCATGCGCGCGGCGCTGAAGTACGTCGACGACGCGGGTGACGACCGCGACGTCCTGCTCGACGCCCAGTCACCGCTGACGCGCTGGTACGGCAAGCACGGGTTCGCGGCGGACGGCGACGAGTTCCTGGAGGACGGCATCCCGCACACGCCGATGCGGCTGGTACGGGGCTGACCTGCGGTCTTGGTTGTGGGCGTGACCGTTGCGACAACGTGTCCGTCATAGGCGCAACGGTCGCGCCCACAACAAAAGAGGTGGGTCTGGCTCCGTCGTCGGGCATAGCGTCGGGGCCGTGACCGACGACGCGCACCCCAGTGCCCACCCTGCCGACGACCCCGCCGACGGGCAGTTCCCCGAGAGCGTGGCCGCCGGCTACGACGGACCGGGCGGCGCGAACGCTCCGGAGGTCGTGACGCCCGCCGTCGACCTGCTGGAGGAGCTCGCCGACGGCGGTCCCGTGCTGGAGCTCGCCGTCGGCACCGGCCGCATCGCGGCGCCGCTGGCCGCTCGCGGCGTCCAGGTCGGCGGCATCGAGCTCAGCCGGGCCATGGCCGCGCGGATCGCCGGCAAGCCCGGCGGGCAGGACGTCGGCGTGACGATCGGCGACATGACGTCCACCCGGTTCGACGGGTTCGGCGACGCCGTCGTGCCGGGCGACTTCTCGCTGGCCTACCTCGTGTTCAACACGATCAGCAACGTCACCACCCAGGACGGGCAGGTCGACGTCTTCCGCAACGCGGCGGCGCACCTGCGGCCCGGCGGGCTGTTCCTCATCGAGGTCGGCGTGCCGGACCTGCGGCGCCTCCCGCCGGGCCAGGACACGGTCCCGTTCACGGTCGCGCCGGGTGCGGCGGGCGGCGGCTACGTGGGCTTCGACCGGTACGACGTCGTGACGCAGCTGTTCTCGTCGAACCACGTGACCGTGACCACGGACGGCGCGGGACGGTTCCGGTCGGTCCCGTTCCGGTACGCCTGGCCCGCCGAGATGGACCTCATGGCGCGGATCGCCGGGCTGCGGCTCCGGGACCGCTGGGCGGGCTGGGACCGGTCGCCGTTCACCGCCGACTCGACGGCCCACGTGTCGGTCTGGCAGAAGCCCTGACTGGTCTCGTGGTTGTGGGCGCGACCGTTGCGACTTCGTGCCCGGTTTAGGCGCAACGGTCGCGCCCACAACGAATCAGTAGGCGCCGCGGCCCGAGACGACCGCGCGGGCGGTCTGGCCAAGGATGGCCAGGTCCTGCAGCGGCGTCCAGTTCTCGGCGTAGTAGACGTCGAGCCGCACCGCCTCCTCCCAGGGCAGGTCGGACCGGCCGGAGACCTGCCACATCCCCGTCATGCCCGGCTTGACCAGGAGCCTGCGCCGCATGCGCTCCTCGTACTTCGCCACCTCGTGCGGGAGCGCCGGCCGCGGGCCCACGAGGCTCATCTGCCCGCTCAGCACGTTGAAGAGCTGCGGCAGCTCGTCGAGGGAGTACCGGCGCAGGATCCGGCCCACGCCGGTGATGCGCGGGTCGGTGCGCATCTTGAACAGCGGGCCCGCCGCGTCGTTCCCGGCGGCGAGCGTCGTCACCTCCCGGTCGGCGCCGACCCGCATGGTGCGGAACTTGATCATCCGGAAGATCTTGCCGTTGCGCCCCACGCGCTCCGACAGGTAGAACAGCCCGCCCTTGCTGGTCAGTGCCACGGCGAGCCCCACGCCCACCAGCGCCGGCGACGCGAGCAGCGTCAGCACGGCGGCGAGCAGCCAGTCCATGGTTTGTTTCACGCGGAACTTGGGCCCCTTGAACTCGGGCGCCGCCACGTGCAGCAGCGAGATGCCCGACGCGGGGGAGACGCTGACGCGGGCGGGCGCGACGTCGGCCAGCTCCGCGGTGAGCATGAGGTCGACGCCGACCCGTTCGAGCTGCCAGCCGAGCTGACGCACGACGTCGGTCGTGATGCTGTCGGACGCGCTCACCGCTACGGCGCTCGCGCGGACGAGCGCCGCCGCCTCGCCGACCCGGGACAGGTCGCCCAGCACGGGCACGCCGCCGACCTCGTCGCCGGGCAGCCCGTCCCAGGGCCGCGGCGTGCCGGACGGCGTCCCATCCGCCGAGGTCTCGTCGGACGGCAGGCAGGCGCCCACCACCACGTACCCCTGCTGGGGTGAGCCGTTGAGCCTCCTGATCACGCGCTCGGCCTGTTCGCGGTGCCCGACCACCAGGACGGGCGTCATGCAGCCCCTGCCCCGCCGCCGGGTGCGCGCCACCCACTGGCGCCAGGTGTAGCGGGACCCGATCAGCCCGGCGAGCCCGAGCGGCAGCGCGACGGCCTGCGCGAGCACGTCCCGGGCCTCGACGAACGTGGTGAGCCACGCCAGGAGCACGAGCACGCTCACCGACGTCCACGTGGCGCCGAAGATCCGCAGGTACTCCGTGTGGTCCCGGCCCACGACGCGCAGGTCGTACGAGCTGCGCAGGGCCAGCGCCGCGATCCAGACCGCCGCCACCATGGCAGGCACGGCGATCGACCGGAGCGGCCCCGGGTGCCCGGGCGCACCGAACAGCAGGGTCGCGTCCAGGACGTAGGCGACGACGGCGGAGCCGACCACGACCGCCGCGTCCGTCAACCGCAGCCGCAGGCGATACTGCATCTGCCATTGCGGGTGGGCGCGTGTGGCGCGGGGATCGTGAAAACCGCGCGACGCGTGATTCTTCACCCATTGCTCGGTCGTCTGAGGGCGAATTTCGAAACCGCCGTCTACCGTCTGGCTCGCCACGTCGAATCCTTTCTTCCCTCGGATCAAGGACAAGTTTTGGAGCGCATTCGAGCGCGGCGCGTGGAGCGCCTGTGGAGCCGGGGGTTAGTAGTCCGGGCCTGGTAAAGACAGCTTCGGGAGCGGTGTCTGCGTCCGGTTCTCTTGGTATTTCCTCATTCGATAATAAGAGGGCTGCGGCGCCCTGTCGCCTTATCGAGGCCGTTTCACCCGAGGCTTCACCCGTTTCGAAGAATGGGCGAAAAAAGGCCTGGAACAGGTGCGTGTGCTCTTTTCATCCACCCGTTACGAATCTGGAAAGAAATGCCGGATGAGCGTTCATTCGCGAAAAGAGACGCTCTTGTCCGCTTCGCGCAGGACCCCGTCCGCCTCGGTGAACTCGTCCCCGGTCGCGGGACACCGCCAGCCCTCCGGGCCGGTGCGTTCCAGCGGTACGCCGGCGCGGCCCACCCAGCGGATGCGGCGCGCGGGCACGCCGGCGACGAGCGCGAAGTCCGGCACGTCGGTGGTCACGACCGCCCCGGCCGCCACGGTGGCCCACCGGCCGATGGTCACCGGCGCCACGCACACGGCCCGGGCGCCGATCGCGGCTCCGGTCCGGATGGTGACGCCTACGGCCTGCCAGTCGTCGGTGGTCTTGACCGCGCCGTCCGGGGTGATCGCGCGCGGATACAGGTCGTTGGTCAGCACGACGGCCGGGCCCACGAACACGCCGTCCTCCAGCACGGCCGGCTCGTAGACCAGGGCGTAGTTCTGCAGCTTGCAGCCGTCGCCGACCCGCACGCCCGGCCCGACGTACGCGCCGCGCCCCACCGTGCAGCCGGCGCCGACGACGGCGTCCTCCCGCACCTGGGCGAGGTGCCAGATGGTGGTGCCGACGCCGATCGTGGCGCGCTCGTCGACGTCGGCCGAGCCGAGGATCCGAGCCGGTGCCGTGCTGTCCGTTGCCACCCTGCTGTCCGTACTCATGGCGCGCCCGTCACCGGGCCCGGTCGCGGACGAACGCGTGCAGGGTGCCGGCGGTCTCCAGCAGCCCCCCGGTGAGCTCGTCGTCGTCCACCGTTATCGCGAACCGGTCCTCGAGCGTCGTCACGAGCTCCAGGACGGCCAGCGAGTCCAGCTCCGGCAGGTCGCCGAAGAGGGGCGTGCCGGCGTCGAACGCGCCCACGCGGTCCTCGATCCCGAGGACCTTGCCGAGCACCTCGAGCACGTCGGCGAGCGTCACGTCGCCTGCAGTCCCACTGGACGGGCCGGCTGGGCCCTGTGTCACGTCGCTGCTCATCGTTTCTCCCCTGTCGGATGGTCGGTTCTCGGATGCTGCCGGGTGGAGGTCAGGCGGATGTCAGGTGGTCAGACCAGCACTTCGGCGGGTGCCGGGTGGCCGAGGAACGCGGTAGGGCTCGCGGTCAGGCCGTAGGCCCCGGCCTGGAGCACCACGACGAGGTCGCCGGGCTCTGCGCGGGGCAGCGGGACGTCGTCGGCCAGCAGGTCGAGGGGTGTGCACAGGCAGCCGACGACTGTCGCCTGCTCGGTGTCGCGCACCGCCATGTGGTCGCCGACGAGCACCGGGTAGTTGCGCCGGATCACCTGCCCGAGGTTTCCCGACGCGGCGAGCTGGTGGTGCATGCCGCCGTCGACCACCAGGTAGGTGCGCCCGCGCGAGACCTTGCGGTCGATCACGCGGGTCACGTAGTAGCCGGCCTCGCCGACGAGGTACCGGCCCAGCTCGATGTGGACGTCGGCGTCGGGCAGCGCCGGGGCTATTCGCTCGGCGACCACCGCCGCGAGGCTCTCGCCCACGCGGCCCAGGTCGACGGGCCGGTCCTTCGGGAAGTACGGGATGCCGAGGCCGCCGCCCAGGTTCACGTATCGCACCGGGCCGGGTACGTGATCGGCGAGCGTGACCACGAGGTCGGCCGTGGCGCGCTGGGCGTCGGCGATCCGCTCGGCGTCGAGGTTCTGCGACCCGGCGAAGACGTGGAAGCCGGTCATGTCCACGCCGGTCGCCGTCAGGTAACGGAGCAGGTCGGGGACCTGTTCGGCGTCGACGCCGAACTGCTGCGGGCCGCCCGACATGCGCATTCCCGAGCCGCGCACGGCGAAGTCCGGGTTGACGCGGACCGCCACCCGCGGGACGACGCCGAGGCCTTCCCCGGCGGCGACGACCCGGTGTGCCTCGGTCTGCGACTCGAGCTCGATCAGCACGCCTGCCGCGACCGCCGAGCGGATCTCCTCCGGCGTCTTGCCGGGACCCGCGAAGCTGATCCGGTCCGGTGTCGTCCCGGTGTCCAGGGCGGTGTGCATCTCCCGGGCGGAGGCGACGTCGAGCGCGTCGACGAGCCCGGCCAGGTGCTGCACGACGGCGGGCATCGGGTTGGCCTTGACGGCGTACCCGAGACGCACCGCGTCGCCGAACGCGGCCCGGACCTCGCCGACCCGGTCGCTGATGCGCTGCCGGTCGTAGGCGAAGAACGGCGTGGACCCCACGCGGGCCGCCAGGCGTGTCAGCGGCACGCCGCCCACTACCACCTCGTCGCCCGCCACCGGCACGGCCGCAACGGCCGGGTGCGGGGCGACAGCCTCGACCGGTGCGACCAGCGGCTGCGCGGTCACTTGGTCACCTGCGCGGTGACACGGGCGCGGACCGTGGGACGGTCGAGCTTGCCGTTCGGGGTGCGGGGCAGCGTGTCGACCAGCCGGACCTCCGCCGGCAGCATGAACGTGGGGAGCGACTGCCGCATCTCCTTGACCAGCCGGTCCGTGTCGACGGGCTCCGGTGCCGCGGCGACGAGCACGATCCGCTGGCCCAGGCGGGCGTCGGGCACGCCGAGGGCGACGACCTCGCGGACCAGACCGGTGCCGAGGGCCGCCTCCTCCACCTCGGTGGGGCTGACCCGGTACCCGGAGGTCTTGATCATCTCGTCCGCGCGGCCGACGAAGTAGAGGTATCCCTCGGCGTCCTGCACCACAGTGTCGCCGGACCACACGGCCGGCTCGGGGGCTGCCCGCCAGGGCTCGTCGTACCCGGGCACGGGGCGGAACCGCGCCGCCGTGCGCTCCGGGTCGTTCCAGTAGCCGAGCGCGACGAGGCTGCCGCGGTGCACCAGCTCGCCCGGCTCCCCGGGGCCGCACCGGGTGCCGTCCGAGCGCAGCACCAGGACCTCCGCGTTCGGGATCGCCCGGCCGATCGAGTCGGGCCGGAGATCCACCTGGGCGGGGTCGAGGTAGGTGGAGCGGAACGCCTCCGTGAGGCCGTACATCAGGTACGGCTTCACCGAGGCGGGGAACAGCTCGCGCAGCTCGACCAGGAGCGACCGGGGCATGCGCCCGCCCGTGTTCGCGAAGTACCGCAGCGCCTGCCGGGCGCGCTGCGGCCAGTCCACCGTCGCCAGCTGCGTCCACAGGGGCGGTACACCGGTGATGCCGGTGACGCCGTACTTCTCGCAGACGGCGGGGACGTCGCGGGGGAGCAGGTAGTCCAGCAGCACCACGTGGGCGCCGACGGCGAACGCGGTGGTCAGCTGGCTCAGGCCCGCGTCGAAGCTCAGGGGCAGCACGGCCAGCAGGACGTCGTCGGCCGTGTTGCCCAGGTAGCCGGAGACGCTGGTGGCGCCAACGACCAGGTTGCGGTGCGACAGGACTACACCCTTGGGCGCGCCGGTGCTGCCGGAGGTGTACAGGATCGCCGCGATATCCGTGTCGGGGCCCGACGGCGGTGCCTCGGCGGGTGGGGCGTCGACGGGGGGCGCGTCGCCGTCGGGCGCTGTGGCCCAGGAGCGGATGGTGAGGCCGTCCGGCTCCGCGCCCGAGCCCGCCGGGGCCGCGCCGTCGGGCTGGTCCACGAGCAGCACAGTGGTGAGCCCGGTGTCCCCGAGATGGTCGCGCACGGCGGCCAGCCGACCGGCCGAGGTGACCAGCACCCGGGCGCCCGAGTCGCGGACGACGTGGGCGACCTGCTTGCCCTTGAGCAGCGGGTTGACGGGGACGAAGACGGCGCCGGCCACCGAGGTGCCCCAGAGTGCCGCCACCGTCTCGAACCGCTTCTCCAGATAGACCGCCACGCGGTCGTGGCGAGCCACGCCGAGCCCGGCGAGATGGGACCCGGCCTCCTGAACGGCGTGCCACAGCTGTGCGTAGGTAAGGGTCGCGTCTCGGGCGGACAGTGCCGGGGCACCGGGGCGGATCCGCGCCTGCTGCTCCAGGAGCTGATGGATGGCGGTCACATGAATCACGGTAGAGCGAGCGCTGCCATTTCCGTCAGGCGGGCGCCGGGTGAATCAGGCCGAAAAGCGGGTGAACCGCGAAAAGGGTGAAAATGGATCGCTGGCCGGCATTGTTGGCGAGATGCGAATAGCTCGGGGTGAAACGCCAGAGGTGAATCTATGGAGAAGCGTTTGAATATAGCCCTGCCAAGAGGGTGATATGTGTCGTGAATTGTGCCTCAGGGCACTGGTTTCACCTTGCGGAGCGCATTTCACCACGGCACCTGGGTCAGCTCGCTGTACAGGTACGTGACCGATTCCGGCGGCTCCCCCGTGCGGCTCAGGTACATGGCCGGCCGCTGCGCGGACAGTGGCACTGAGTGCCATGGACCGGGGCCGGAGACGCGGGTCTGCACCAGGGTGAACGGCAGCCCGTGTGCGAGCAGGATGTGCCGGTACACCGCGGGTGCGGTGGCGCGGAACAGGTCGCGGTCGCTCACGTGCAGGACGGACGCGAACAGGCGGAGCCCCTTACGCCGGACCGCGCGGAACACCACCCAGCACGGTCGCCCGTCGACCACGGCCACCACGTGCCGCGCGGCAGGGGAGTCTGCGTGGTCGCGGTACGCGGCCAGGTCGGCGCCCGAGAGCACGGCCTCGATGTCTGCGCGCCCGGTCAGGAGGCGCACGCGCCGCCGTGTGGGCAGGGGGAGGTTGACCACCAGCGCGCCCGCCGTGTCGACGTGACGGAAGCCGAGCCGCTCGTTCAGGGGCACCACGGTGCCGCTCGGGGAGAGATCGGTCAGCTCGCGGTCGCGCTGGGCGAGCATCGCGCGCACCAGCCGCAGCGAGTGGTGGCGGAACTCGTCCAGGACGCACCACGCCGCGAGGTTGCACACCGCGCGCTGCCGGTCGTCCGCCGTCCGGGTCTCGGAGTAGAACGCGGCGTACACGCCGACGACCAGGCCGTCGGACTCGAGCAGGAACCCGTGGTCGGGGTGGCTCGTGGTCCACGTGGGGCGCAGCGAATGTGCCCATTGTCCGGGCGTGAGGCTGTTGTCGAGGTGGACGCTGAGAAATTCACCCACACGGGAAAGATCGTCCGTGGTGATCGGGAGGGTGAGAACATTCTGGGCGACCGGCACACCAGCAATTATCCCGCCGGTGCGCACTACCGGGAACGGCAGGAAGAGGGTGAAAGCGTGGCCTGCGGCGAAAATCATCCTGTCGTTGTTAGCCTTTTTCCGGTTGTCCGGTACTGAACGGCGTGCCAGCATGCCGGTGGAGGCGCTTCTATGTGGAAATTCCCTCGTCGTGCTGTGCTCGCCGGGATCGGTGTGCTCGTCGTCGCCGGGACGGTCGCGGCCTCGCAGCCTGCGCCGGCACCGGTGGCACAGGCGGCACCGCCCGCGTCTGCGGGGACGACGTCGACCGGGCCGCCTACCACGTTCCCCACCGTGAGGAGCGCGGGCCTCCCGCCCGGCTGGTCGCCGAAGAAGACCCACACCGGGGACCTCTGGATCCGCAAGGCGGGGACGGTGGTCAAGGACCTGCGGATCCGGAACGGCGTCGTCTACGTCGCCGCGCGGAACGTGACGCTGCGGCGGGTGCAGGCTGTCAACGCCGTGGTGATCAACGACGTGAACGGCAAGTGCGGGTCCGGGCTGCTGATCGAGCGCTCGACGTTCGTGAGCACCGGCCGCTCCGGTGAGACCGACCTGCCCGTCATCGGCAACGGGGGGTTCACCGTCCGCGACGTCAAGATCGACGGTGTCCCCGAGGGGATCCGGGTCGGGTCCAAGCACTGCGGCGGCGTGACCGTCGCCGACAGCTTCATCCGGATCGAACCGCCCCATGCGTGCCGGGACTGGCACGGCGACGGCATCCAGGGGTACAACGGCGGCCGGCTCGTGGTGCGCATGACGACCATCACGCTGCGCGAACGCGCCAACTGCCCCGGGAACGCCCCGTTCTTCTACCCGGACGGCCAGGGCAACACGTCGCTGTCGATCGATGGCCTGCTCGTCCGCGGTGGCGGCTACCCGTTCCGGGCGGGCACCCACGGGACGGTGCGCAACCTCCAGGTGGTCAAGGGCAGCTGGGGCTACGCCGCGGTCGAGGTCAGCTGTCCCGACGTCGCCGTCCGACGGTCCCATGTGGTGACCGTGACGGGCTCCGGTCGGACGAAGTCGGTGGGGGCGCTCGATCCGTGTCGCGGGGGCGGGTCCTAGCGGTTTGGTCGGGTCTCGGGTCTCGGGTCTCGGGTCTCGGGTCTCGGGTCTCGGGTCTCGGGTCTCGGGTCTCGAGTCCCGGGTCTTGGGTCTTGGGTCTTGGGTCTGGGGTCTGGGGTCTGGGGTCTCCGGTATCGGGTCTCGGGTCTCGGCCGGGCAAGCGTGCTGTGATCGGCCGCCACTGCGGTTCGCATGTCGAACCGAAACCTGCGCTCGCTCTGACGCGCCGAACCGAAACCTGCCTGTGCTCTCGTTTGCCGAACCGAAACGACACGCCGATGGCTGATGACACTTCGGCGTGTCGTTTCGGTTCGGCGGGTCCGACCGTCATCAACTTGCGGTTCGCGGTGATGGACAGGGACACGACGTTTAGGTTCGATGACGACCCGACGAGGTGACCACTGGTCACACCCGGGAGCTCGCGTCCCGCTCCCACGTGGTGAAGTCACCCTGGCGGACGGCGGTGCGGGCCCGGAACCGCCCGGCCAGCACGACGCCGAGGAAGAACGGGACCCGCAGCGCCAGCCCCGGCCGCTCTCGCACTACCAGCCAGAGGTCGCCGGGGGTCGTGCGCGCCTCGGGCGTGCGCAGGCCGGCCCGGTCCGCCTGGACGTTGCCGGTCGTCACGCGCGCACGGCGTCGGACGAGGTCACGCAGGGTGCGCGCCGGGTGCACGACGACCGCGACGTCGTCCACGATCGTGCGCTCGGCGGGCGCGAACGCCTCCGAGAGCACCAGGTCGTCGGCCATCATCTCGGGCAGCGCCCCGATCCGGCGCACGCCGTCCTCGGACATGGCCAGGACCCCGCGCCCGAACAGGCCCGAACGCACCGTCGGCAGTGCCTCCCACACGTCGTAGTACCAGCGGGCCGGAAGCGAGACCCCCGTGCGGGGCATGGTCCGCCGGGCGGCTGCGACGACCGCGCCACCCGGGCCGACGGCGGCCGCGAGCCGGGCCACGCCGTCGGCGGTGATCTCCACGTCGGCGTCGAGGTAGACCCGCGGGAACGCCTGGGCCACCTCGTCGGCGGCGCGCAGCGCGCGCGCCTTGGAGGGCTCGGGCAGGTCGAGCACCGTGACCGGGTACCGCGCGGCAACGGACGCAGTCCCGTCCGTGCACCCGTTGCACGCGACGACGACCTCCAGCTGCCCCGGGACGGCGCACAGGGCGTCGAGGAGGCGGCCGATCGTGCGTTCCTCGTCATGGGCCGGAACGATCACCGAGGCGACGGGCCGTCCGGGCGACGCCGGCTTCCCAGGCGATGCCGGCTCCCCGGACGATGCCGGTTCCCCGGGCGTTCCCGGCTCCCCTGACGCGAGGTGCCTCATCGCGGCAGCACCGCGTCGCTCGCGCCGAGCACCGCCGGGCGGAGGGCGGGGCGGACCAGCGCGCGCAGCGTGGGCCACGACGCGCGGTGGCCCAGGACGGCGCGGCGCAGCTCGATGAGCAGGGTTCCCGCGAAGTACACCCAGGCGGCCGGGGTCCCGCTGCGCCGTCGGACCAGCCGGACCCGGTTCAGCATCTGCATCGTGTGGGTCTCGTGGCTGGTGCCCGACCCGCCGCCGATGTGCATACCGCCGGCCAGCGGCGTGTACACGGTGGCCCAGCCCGCGTCCCGGGCCCGGAGCGCGAAGTCCGTCTCCTCCGAGTACAGGAAGTACGACTCGTCGAACCCGCCCAGCGTGTCGAAGCACTCCCGGGAGAGCAGCCAGATCGACCCGACCGCCCAGTCGACGGCGCGCTCGGCGGTGTAGGCGCGCGGGTCGTCGATCCGTTCGGCGAACCACGGGATGCGGGTGAAGCTCAGCCCGCCGACGCGAGCGACTGTCGGCGTGCGGCGCAGCGTCGGCGACAACCGACCGTCGGCCTCCCGCGTACGGGGCGCGACGATGCCGACGCCCGGCCGGCGCAGCACGCGCAGCATCCGGGGCACTGCCTCCGGGTCGAGCAGGGCGTCGGGGTTGAGCACCAGGATCGTCCCGGCCCGGGGTGCATGCCGCACTGCGCGGTTCATGCCGGCGCCGTACCCGTCGTTCACGCTCTCGACGACTGTGCAGTCGTCCCTGGCGCGCAGCAGCGCCACCGTCTCGTCCGTCGAGCCGTTGTCGACCACGACGGCCCGGTACGTGACGTCCCCGAACGCCGCGGGCAGGCTGTCCAGCAGGTCGCCGACGTGGCGTGCGCTGTTGTACGTGACGACGACGGCGGCGACCTCGGGGTCGGTGCCGAGGCCGCCGGGACCATCGACGGCACTCGGACCCGCCATCAGCGCAGCCCCTTGACGAACGTCCGCGCCGAGTCCGCGAGCCGCGCGGGATAACGGTCGCCGTGCTGGAGCCAGCCGCCGACGTCGTCGGCCGTGTCGCCGGAACGGAGGCTGAACCGGGCCTGTCGCCAGGTGCCCGGCCGGGCCAGTGCCCGGTCGCTGGTGTAGACGCGGGTGTAGCGCAGCCGGCGCAGCGCGGCCAGGGTCGCGCGGTCGTACCGGCCGAGCGGGCACGCCGCCGTGCTCACCGGCTCGCCCAGGACCTCCTCCAGCCAGCTGCGGGCGACCACGAGCTCCTCGTGCTGGTCCGCCTGGCTCAGCCTGCGCCAGACCCGGTGGTGCAGGCCGTGCGACCCGACGCCCATCCCGGCCAGGCGCAGCCGCCGTACGTCGGCGGCCGCCAGCGAGCCGGGGCGCCCGAGGCGGCCCGCGATGACGAAGAACTCGGCGACCCGCCCCCGGTCGACCAGCTCCGGCAGGGCCACCGTGACGTCGGAGTCGTTGCCGTCGTCGAAGGTCAGCCGCACGTCCGGACGGTCGGCGACCCGGTCCAGGACCCGACGGAACGTGTCGCCCCCGATCCAGTACGCAGCCTCCTCGGCCGGGACGCCGGCAGGTGGCGTTCCGATCCCGTGAAAGCAGAGATTGATCATTTCTTTATCGTGGACGACTACTCGCGGCCGGGGAATGCGGACGCGGGTGATTATCCGGGTGATTCCCGGGAAGCTGCCCTGAGCGTGTGGTCGCGCAGCGCGCCGGAGAGCCCGATCAGGAGGAACAGCGTGCCCATCGTCATCGGGAACGCGAAGGCGTCGAAGAACAACAGGCTGACGAATCCCGACGAGACCGATGCGGCCAGGGCCGTCGCGAGGCTGCGCGTCCGGTCGTCCTCGCTGGTCGACTGCACGTGCAGCAGGACGCGGAGCGTGGCCAGCCAGAGCCCGACGAACAGCGCCGTGCCCACCACGCCCACCGTCACCAGGAGCAGCAGGTACTGGTTGTCGAAGATCCGGTACGTGGGCAGGAACGTGCCCAGGCCGCGGCCGAACAGCGGGTCGCGGGCGATGAACTCGCCGGCGGCGTCGAACGAGCTGGTCCGGGAGGCGACGCTCGGGTCCTGGTCGGCGTCGGTGAACAGGCCGAGCATCGATGCCGCGAGCCCGGGCGCGGCGACGAGCATGGCGACGGTGCCCACCGCGCCGATGGCCAGCAGCGCCCGCCGCCGGGGGCCGGGCCAGCCGATGACGAGCACGGCGACGGCGATCGCGACCCCGACATAGGTGGAGCGGGACCCGGTCAGCGGGATCAGCACCAGCAGGGCCACGGCGGGCGCCCAGCGCAGGAGGCGGGGGCGTTCGGTGTGCTGGAACGCGACGTGCAGGGCCGGCGGCAGCAGCATCGCCACGAGCACGCCGTACTCGATCGGGTGGGTCGCCGTACCAGGGGGCCGGTACCTGCCGTTGCGCTCCGTGAACTCGAACGGGCCGGTAGGGGTCAGGCCGGGCACGGTGATCTGGTCCACGAAGAGCTCGCCGAGCGCGAACTGCGCGATGCCGAGCACCGCCAGCGCGCCGCCCGCCAGCGCCAGCCGCCACACGAGCACGTCGAGCCGCTCCGGCGAGGTGACCCCGTCGTGCGCCAGGAGCAGCGTGCCGGACCAGGCGAGCAGCGCCAGAAGGGCAACGTCCGCGGGGCTGATCTCGCCGGACACGATGGGCCGCGACATCGCGATGACGTACGTGACACCGGCGCTGAACACGAACGCGCCCAGCGCTATGCGGATCGAACGGGGCCGTCCAGGCGAGGTCCGGGTCGCGGCCACCCCCATGAGCACCCACAGCACCAGGCCCGCGAGCCCGAACACCATCGACGGCGCCCCTGCGCTGCCCAGCGGCTGGAACACCAGCCGGGACGGGACGGCGAACAGCAGCACCAGGTAGATCGACAGCCACGTGACCGCGTCGAACTGCACACCGCGCCGCACCCCGGCCCCCGGCGCGGCATGACGCACCGACACGGGCGGCCGGGCGTGCGTCACCGGGAGTCCGCGGTGGATGCCTTGGCCGGCGCGTCGTCCGGGTGGCGCTCGCGGGCGTCCGGGGGCGGGTTGCGCAACGGCGGGGTGGTGATCGGCGGGAACCGCACGGTCTGCACGGGGACCCGTTGCCCGACCTGCTGCCCGACCGGGGGCCCGACGGGCGGGCCGATGAGCGGCGGGCCGATGACCGGGGGACCGGTGACCGGAGCCTGCTTCCGTGCGCGGCGGCTGCGCCGGATCCCGTCGAGTCCCACGGCGGCGATGCCGGTGAGCACCAGGCCACCGCTCACCGCGGCGATGAGCAGGCGGACCATGTCGCTCGAGTCGGTCTTGGTCCGTTCGTCCTTCGCGAGCACCAGCGTGGACATGATGGAGCTCTTCGGGACGTCCACCTCGTCCTGGAGGCGCTGCAGCTCGACGGGTATCGACGCGGTGAGCTGGTCCAGCGTCTTGAGAGTGGCCTGCGGGGTCGCGTCCGTCACGTCGATGGCGATCACCGGCCCGCGCGTGGACTCCTCGATGGCGACCACGTACTCGGCGTCGGGCGACCCGGACGCGAACCTGTCGTGGGCGACGTCGCTCTCGTAGTACGCGACGACCACGCGGGCCGGGAGGTCGAGACCGCCGAGCGCCAGGAACGGGTTGCCGCCCTCGCCCACGAGCTGCTCGGAGGGCACCAGCACGACCAGGGCGCGCGCGGTGTACACAGGTGGGGACACGACGGTGACCCCCCAGGCCAGCGCCGCGGTCGCGAGCAGCCCGGTCACCAGTACCAACCACTGGCGGCCCAGAGCTGCGATCACGTCAAGGAATGACATTTGTTCACCCTTTCCGGGCGTATCACGCCGCGCTCGACAAAGGTATCGTGCCGAGGGCGGGAAAAGAATGAGTCGCGGAATTCCCGCGCAAATTTCGCCCGCTCCGAGAATTTCCGGAGGGCCGATGACGCTGTGGGATCTGGTCCGTCTGGCGCTGCGGCGCTGGCCCGTCCTGGTAGTGGGCGCCGTCGTGACGCTCGGCCTCGCCTACGCCACCACGCTGGACGACGGCGTCTACTTCAGCCGCACGCAGGTGGTCTTCCTGGCGCCGTCGAGCCAGGCCTACCCGAACGCGCTGCGCACCACCTCCGAGGACCTGATCATCACGGCCGGCGTGGTCGCCAAGGCGGTCGCCGGGCCCGGCAAGGTCACCAAGTACGCCTCCCCGGACGCGACGCTCGTCGGTGAGGGGGTACGCGACGGCTGGTCGGTCCGGCTGCCGGACACGGGCGGTCAGTGGGCCACCCACTTCGCCGAGCAGGTCCTGTACGTCGAGGTGGTGGCGGCCACCCCCGAGGAGGTCGCGGACCGGCAGAACGCGATAGTCGCGCGGATCGCCACCGAGCTGAGCCGGCTGCAGCGCGACGCCGGGGTGGCGCCCGTCAACCGCATCAGCGTGACGGTCGCCCCGGAGTCGACGGTCGTCCACCAGGTGCAGGGGTCGCGGGCCCGGAGCGTGGGGATGACCGGCGTGCTCGGCGTCTGCGCCACGTTCGCCGTCATGGTGCTGCTCGAGGCGCGCTCCCGGCGGCCGGGCCGCGCGCCCGACACCGAGTCCGACACCGCGCAGGCGACCGCACCGGACACCGAGCCGGCAAGAGCGGCCTGACCGTCACACCCGGGCTGTGCCACGGACCTCGTCCTCCACGATCCGGGCGACCAGCTCCTGCGCAGGAGCCCACGACCGGCCGACGACGCTCGCGGCGGCCTTCTCGGCGTACGTCGCGACGTCCGGTCGCTCGACGGCGGCGACGAGCTCGGCGGCGATGCCCGCCGCCGTCGGCTCGGCCCACGCGACGTACTGGTTGGACAGGTCCGCGCGGGCCAGCGGCGAGTCGTTGACGACGGGTACGACGCCGGCCGCGAGCATCTCCTCCGCCACGAGCGAGATGTTGGTGAACGACATCGCGATGCCCGCTGTGACGCGCCCGTAGAGGGTGTTGAGCTCCGCGGGCGTGAGGCGGCCGTGGAACGTCACCGGGACCGGCAGATCCGTCGGCTGCGAGCCGTAGACGTGGATCTCCTGGTCCGGGTGCGCGCGGTGAAAGCGCTCCAGCGCCAGGGCGGCCAGCAGGTAGCCCCGGCGGCCGACGTCGGGCTTCGCGTAGAGCACCACCCCGGACCGGGGCGTCTCCTCCCGGGGGAGGTGGTAGGTGCGGGTGTCGCACCCGAACGGGACGACGTCGCTGTCCTGCCCCAGCTCGGACCGGAGGCAGCCGGCCACCATGTCGCCGAGCGCGATGCGGCGGAACGGGAACCGGTACGTCATGGCCGCCAGCTCGTACTCCGACCCGCGCGGGTAGAAGTACGGCTCGTAGTCCTGCACGAAGTACAGCCGGTGGGCGGGCTTGCGGCAGTGGGCCAGGACGACGTGGGCGGACTCCCACGACGACGCCACCACCGCGTCGACGCCGCTGATGCCCGCGCGCGCGTCCCTGACCTCGGCGCGCACACCGGGCCAGCCGCTCCGCAGCTCCTCGGTCCGCTGGGCGATGTCCAGGCCGTGCCGGTCGTACAGGAACACGACGCACCGGTGTCCCCGCGCCTCGAGCCCCTCGACCATGCGGAACAGGGTGGTGTGCCCGCCCGAGCCCGCGGCGGGCGGGGACGTCACCCACCCCACGGTCAGCGGCCGGTCCACCAGCGTGGAGACCGGCACGGGCAGCGCGACCGGGACCCGGCCGGCGATGTCCGCGGCGTCGAGCTGGAAGCTCAGCGAGCGGGCGTCGGTGGCCCGGTAGGCGCGGGCGGCGGCGCGCTGCGCCACCCCGCGGACGCCCGCACGGCGCAGGCGGCGGATCTTCGCGGTAGCTCTGGTCAGCCGGTTCATCGGCAGGTCTCCTCGGTCACAGGCCGGACGTAGCCCAGCGCAGGTACATCAGCTCGGTGCGGGCGCGGCGGGCCACCCGGCGGGCGACGGCGCCCGGTCCGGGTCGGCGGCCCTGCCCGGCGCGGTCCGCCCGCTCCCTCTGCCTCGCCCGCTTGACGACGCGCGCGGTCAACGGCCACGAGCGGGACGGCGGCCAGACGTCGGCCGCAAGCGCCAGATAGACCGCTGCCGAGTGGTCCCCGGACGAGCTGCTCGAGGGCGGCTCCCGCCGGTCGGCGGCCGCCGCCGCGTACCGCAGCGCGTCCCGGGCCAGCGCGGCGCGCGCCCGGTCGTGCAGCGCTCGCGCGTCGGGGAGCCGGTCGCCGACGTTGGCGAACAGCCGGTCGTACGCGTCCGCGCGCGCCCGCAGGTCCAGCAGCGCGCCGGACCCCTCGTTCACGCTCAGGCTGCCCGCGTGCTCGCGGTGCAGCGCCTGGTCGGCGCCGCCCACGTAGGCGACGTCGCCGACGGCGGCGAGCCGCAGCCACATCTCCACGTCCATCGTGAACCGCAGCCGCGGGTCCAGCGGCCCGACGTCCTTGAGCAGGTCGGCGCGCATGACCACCTCGGGGGAGGTGATGCAGCTGACGCCGGTCCGGCACCGCTCGGCCAGCCACTCGCGCCCGTCCCAGACGGTCCAGGTCAGGTCGCCGAGCGCCGGCTCCGGCGTCGTCCCGTCGTCGAAGTGGTGCGGGTGGCCGTAGACCAGCCCGACCTCCGGGTGCTGCTCCAGCACTGCCGCCGCGCGCGCGAGCGCGCCGGGCGGCAGCAGGTCGTCAGCGTCCAGCCGCACGACGAGCTCGCCCGTGCTGCGCTCCCAGCCCCGGTTGAAGGACTCGACCTGGCCCGCGTTCCGCGGGTTCGCGACGACGTGCACGCCCGGGTGCCGGGCGGCCAGCTCACGTGCCACGACCAGGCTGTCGTCGGTCGAGGCGTCGTCGACGATGATCACCTCGACGTCAACGCCCGCCTGGGTGACGAGGCTGCCGACGGTCTGCGGCAGGAACCGGCCGTAGTTGAAGCACGGCACCACCACCGAGACGCGAGGCCGGGACTCCGGGGCCGACGGCGGCCGCCGTCGGACCACGCGCGCGGGCAGCGGGGACCGGACGCCCCGGCCGAGCACCTGGACGAGCCGGCCCGCGCCCGGCCTGCCCGTCGTCCTACCGCCTGTCGCGTGCCGGTCCACCCAGCCGCGCCACGCGGCGGCCGCCCGGTCGAGCGCCCCGGTGCTCATCCCGCCACCGCCCGGCGTGCGGGCCGTCCGGTGACGGCGTCCCGCAGCACGCCGACGACGCGCTCCTGCTGGGCCCCGGTGAGGCCCGGGAACATCGGCAGCGAGAGGATCTGGTCGGTGTGCGCCTCGGCCCGCGGGGCGGTGCCGGGGCCGAAGCCCAGGTGAGCCGTCGCGGGCAGCAGGTGGATCGGGGCCGGGTAGTGGATGCCGTGCCCGATCCCGGCGGCCCCGAGCGCCTCCGACACCGCCGCCCGGTCCGGCACCCGCACCACGTACAGGTGCCACACGTGCGCGGCCCCCGGCAGCTCGCGCGGCGCCACGACCTCGGGGACGTCCCCGAGCGCGTCCGCGAGGAGGGCCGCGTACCGGGCCGCGGCGGCCGACCGCTGCGCGTTCCAGGCGTCGAGCCTGGTCAGCTTCACGGACAGGACGGCGGCCTGCAGCGCGTCCAGGCGCGAGTTGGCCCCGACCTCCAGGTGCTCGTACCGGTTGACGCCGCCGTGGTTGCGCAGGCGGCGCGCCCGCTCGGCGACGTCGTCGACGGACGTCAGCACCGCGCCGCCGTCGCCGAACGCGCCCAGGTTCTTGCCCGGGTAGAAGCTCGTGGCGGCGACGTCGCCCGCCCCGCCCGAGCGGAACCCGTCCCGGCTCGCGCCCTGGGACTGGGCCGCGTCCTCGACGAGGAGGACGTCGGGGCCCACCACCTCGCGCAGCCGCGCCACAGGCGCCATCTGCCCGTACAGGTGGACGGCGACGACCGCTCGGGTGCGCGCCGTGAGCCGGCCCGCGACGTCCCGCGGGTCCAGCAGGAAGTCGTCGTCGACGTCGGCGGGCACCAGCGTGGCGCCGGACCGCAGGACCGCCTCCGCCGTCGCGAAGAACGTGTTGGCCGGGACGATCACCTCGTCGCCCGGGCCGATCCCCGCCGCCTGGAAGGCGATCTCCAGGGCATCCGTCCCGTTGCCGACGCCGACGGCGTGCCGCGCCCCGGAGTAGGCGGCGAACTCGCGCTCGAACTGCTCGACGTCGGGTCCGAGCACGAACCCGGACGTGCGCAGGATCCGGTCCCAGCGCTCGCGGACGTCGTGGGTGACCTCGTCGGTCTGTGCCTGCAGGTCCACGAAGGGCACCGGCTGCCGCAGAGGCGCCGGGGGAGTCGTGGTCACGGTCTCGGTCATCGGGACGTTCCTCTCGGTAGGTCAGCGGGAACGGCGGGTGCCGGCTGTTCGTCGTCCGGCCCGTCGAGGGTGGTGCGGGCGGCGCGCCAGCGCGGCAGCACCCACGCGAGCGTTGCGGCGAGGTAGACGACGAGGGTGGTCGCGCCGCCGAGGAGGCCGCCCAGCAGCGGGTCGCCGACCCGGCCCGCGATGGCCATACCCGCGACGACGGCGCCCGCCGCGGCGAGCCCGGGCACGGCGAGCGCGCGGGCCAGGGCGCCGACCTCGTCCCGCGACCGGCGGAGCAGCACGAGGTAGGCCGGGATCAGCACGGCGATCGCCACGACTGCCTGCGCCACGCCGACGCCCGTGCTCCCGCCGGCCCGGGCGCCCACCACTACCGCGGGGACCAGGGCCACCAGCCAGACGATCTGCACCACGAGGACGCCCCGCGACCGGCCGAGCGCGTACAGGTAGCCGGCCAGGACGTCCGCGACGACCCGCACCGCGCCGACCACGGCGAGCGGCACCAGGATCTGCGCGGCCGGCTCCCAGCGGGACCCGTAGACCAGCACGACCACCGGGTGAGCCAGCGCGGCGAGCATCGCCGCCGCCCCGGCGACGGCCCACCACACCGGCCCGAGCAGCGGGACGAGCGCCGCCCGGGCGCGCTCGCGGACCTGGGAGAAGGCGGGCAGCGTCACCGACCGCAGCGCCTGGCCCACCAGGGTCATGGGCCACATCGAGATGTTCGCGGCCAGCACGTAGTAGCCCAGCTCGACGGCGCCGGCGGTGTTGCCGAGCACCACGCGGTCGACCGACAGCAGCACCCAGGACAGCAGGTTCGCCGCCGCGACGGGCAGGCCGAACGCCAGCACGGACCGCGCGACCGTCCGGTCCCAGGAGAACCGCAGCCACGTCCGCGTGAGCCAGAACTGCATGGCGACGCCGCACGCCTGGCCGGCCACCCGGCCCACGGCCAGGCCGATCAATCCGTGGCCGAGCGCCGCCAGGACGAGGGTCACCGCGGCGCCCACGCCGAAGTCGACGGCGTTGGAGCGGAACAGCCCGCGCTGGTCGAGCCGCCGCTGGAGGGTGGCGAACGGGACCACGCCCAGCCCCGCGAGCAGGAACGTCACGGAGAGGATCGCTATCGGCCCGGCCGCGCCGGAGCCGCCCATCGCCGTCGCGAGCGCGGGGGCGGACAACGCGGCGGCCACGGTGAGGAAGCCCCCGGTCACCACACCGAGCACCGCCACCGGACCGGTGCGGCGCGCGAAGTCGGGGCTGCGGACCAGGTCGGCGCTCAGGCCGAGGTCCGCCACGGCCATGACGACGCTCTGCACCGTCAGGGCGATCGCGTACAGGCCGAACTCCTCCGGCGACACGATACGGGCGATGACGATCCCCAGGCCCAGGTTCCCCAGCCGCACCACCAGGGTGCCGGTGGTGCTCCAGCGGAGGGCACGCGCGACCTGACCGCTCAGGGTCGACACGTCAGCCACGAGGTCGCCTCTCCCGCAACCGGCCGCGCACGGTGTCCCGTACGACGACGGCGGCCGTCCGGCCGAGGGACAGGGCCGAGCGGCGGCCGTCCACAGCGGCGTCGCGGTAGATCTGCTCCAGCTGCCCGGCCGACGCCGCCAGCGAGAAGCGGTCGGCGACGAGCCGCTGACCGAACGTGCCGAGGGTCGCGCGCAGGCCGGGCCGGCGGACCAGCGGCTCCAGCGCGTCCGCCAGCGCCGCCACGCCCCGGCCGTCGGACCCGTACCAGCCCTGTTCGAGGAACCTCGGGAGGCTCTCCTCGTCGAGGCGGCGCCAGAAGCCGCGCTCGCCCTGGACCACCACCGGCTTCCCGAACGCCATCCCCTTGAGCGCGGAGCTGCCCATCCCCAGCACGACGTCGGCGGCGTCGTAGGCGGGGCGCGGGTCGTCCAGGGCACCCGCCACGACGACCGCGCGCCGCCCGACCGCGGCGTTGATCGCCTCGGCGCGCGCCGCGACGTCGTCGGACCGCGGGCCGTCGCCCACGACGAGCAGGCACAGCGCGCTGCTCCAGCCGCCGCGCTCGACCAGGGCCATCGCCTCGAGGACGCCGGCGGTCTTGTCGAGGTCGTCGGTGAGGCGGCAGACCACGGCGAGGACGACGTCGTCGGGGCGGAATCCCCACCGTGCCCGCACGGCGGTGCCGCCGGCGCTCCGCGGGAAGTTCGTGGTCGTGTCGACCGGCGGCTCCATGAGCCGCACGTTCCGGTAGATCGTGGCTGCCTCCTGCTCGAGCCGGCGGGTGCCCACGATCAGCGGCAGGTGCCGCGGGATGTAGCCGGAGACGTACATCGACAGGGTCGTCACGACGGCCGGGGTGCCCAGCAGCATGTGCGGGCCGAGCGCGACGTCGATCGCGGGGCCCCACTCGTAGGCGTGCACGACGTCGGCGCGCAGGCGGCGCACTGCCGAGACCGCGTGCGCCATGTTCTTGGGCGACGGCCAGACCAGGTGGGTCGGGAGCGTCACCATGTCCAGCCCGAACCGGCGCGCGACGTCCCACATGGCGCCACCGGGGGGCGCGAGGACGACGACGTCGTGCCCGCGGGCCGCCGTCTCGCGGGCGAGCTCCAGGGCGTTGAGCTGGCTGCCGCCGATCTCCATGTGGTGCACGTACACGACGACCTTCATCGTGGGCTCCTCGTGGCGGGCTTCCGGGCTTCGGGCTCAGCTGCGGCAGGCTTCGAAGCGATCCGGCGGGCCGGCACGCCCGCCCAGGTCTCGCCGTCCGGCACGTCGGTGAGCACCACCGCGCCCATGCCCACGGTGGCGCCGGCGCCGATCCGCACGCCCGGGTGCACCGCTGCGTTCATCCCGAGGTACGCGGCCCGGCCGACCCGCACGCCCCCACCGAGCGACACCCCGGCGGCGAGCGTGGCGAAGTCGGCCACCACGCAGTCATGGGTCACCGTCACGCCGGGCATCGCGACCACGTGCGCGCCGAGCAGCGCGTCGGCGGTGATCGTGACGCCGGCCAGCAGGATCGACCCGACGCCGACGGGGCACCCTGCGGGATTGCGTACCGACGGGTCCACCACCGTCGCGAACCGCGTCCCGGGATCGAGCCGCTCGTGCACGGCGGCGCGGGCCCCGCTCGGTCCGATGCACAGCAGCAGGAGCGCGCGGGAGTGGGCCGCGGCGGAGGCCACCGGGCCTAGTACCGGCACCCCGCCGATCACGGGCGCCAGGTCGGCGTGCCGGTCGTCGAGGATGCCGCGCACGTCGTACCCGGCGGTGATGGGCAGCACCTCCCGGGCCAGCCCGCTCGCGCCGACCAGCAGCAGCGACCCGCCCCCTGTCGCCGCCACGTCATAGCCCCCCGTGGTCGCGGAGCACCTGGACCACGCGGTCCAGCTCGGCGTCCGTCATCTGGTGGAACAGGGGCAGGATCAGCGTGCTGCTCGTGAGCCGCTCGGTCACCGGCAGCGGGACGTGGTCCCGGCCGGCGTGCGCCGGCTGCCGGTGCGCCGCCATGATGCCGCGCCGTGCGGAGATCCCTGCCGAGGCGAGCGCCAGGAGCAGCCCCTCCCGGTCCGTCCCGTACGAGGGCAGCACCTCCAGCCACAGCGACTGCACGTTGCTCGTGCCCCAGGCGGGGTCCTCGACGAGGCGCAGTCCGGGCACGCCGGCCAGCTCGTCGCGGTAGCGGGCGGCGAGCTGCCGCCGTCGGGCGACGATCTCGGGGAGGCGGCCGAGCTGCACCAGGCCGACGGCGGCCTGGAGGTCCGTCATGCGGAAGTTGAACCCGACCTCGCCGTACTCCTCCGGCGGCGACACGAGGGAGGCGTGCCGGTCCGCGGCCGAGACGCTCATCGCGTGCTCCCGCAGGCGTCGCGCGCGGGCTGCCCACTCCGGGCGGCTCGTGGTGAGCATCCCGCCCTCGCCGGTGGTGAGGATCTTGCGGGGGTGGAAGGACCAGGCGGTGATCTCGGCGCCCGCGCCGACCGGGCGGCCGTGATAGGTCGATCCGGCGCCGCACGCGGCGTCCTCGATCACCACTATGCCGAGCGGGTCGCACAGCGCGCGGATCGGGGCGAGGTCCACGGGCATGCCTGCCTGGTCCACCGCGATGACCGCGCGCGTGGCGGGTGTGAGGGCCGCTGCCACCGTCTCGGCGGTGATGTTGCCGGTGGCGAGGTCGACGTCCGCGAACACCGGCCACGCGCCCACGTACGTCGGGGCGTTCGCCGTGGCGACGAAGGAGAAGGACGGCACGACGACGTCGTCCCCCGGGCGGATGCCCGCGACGACCAGGGCGAGGTGCAGCGCCGTCGTGCAGCTCGACGTCGCGACCGCGCGGCGCGTCCGCATCGCGTCGGCGAACGCGGTCTCGAACGCCGCGACGCGGGGGCCCTGGGCGACCCAGCCGGACTCGATCACCTCGGTCACCGCCGCGATCTCGGCCGCGCCGAGCCACGGCTTCATGACGTCCACGCGGTGTTCGTCCGCGCGAGGTTCGTCCGCGCGGAGTCCGTCCGCGCGGTGCAGGCCGGTCTCCGAGGTGGTCATACGACCACCCCCGCGCCTGCGGTCGCGCCTGACGTCGCGTCCGCCGTCGTGCCCGACGGCGCCACCCAGTTGCGGTCCTCGATCCGGTCGAGCATCGCCTCCGGGCTCTCCGGCCGGCCGCGGAACCAGTCGACCAGCTCGGCGACGCCCTGCTCGAAGGTCGTCCGGGGCGTGAACCCGGTCAGCTCGCGGACCAGGGTGTTGTCCACGAGCAGGCGGCGCACGTCGCCGGGCCGGGCCTCCAGGCGTACCGGGTCGAGGTCGGGCCGGCCGGCGAGGCGGGCGACGGTGGTCACCAGTTCGTTGATGGTCAGCTCGGCACCCGAGCCGACGTTGACGGTGCGGCCGACGGCGGCGTCGCACTCCGCGATCTCGGCCAGGCCTCGCGCCGTGTCGGTGACGTGCAGGAAGTCGCGCGTCTGCTCGCCGTCGCCGTAGACGAAGGCGGGCAGGCCGCACAGGGCGCGCACGATCGTGCGGGGCAGCACCTCGCCGCTGTCGCCCTCGAAGTGGCTGCGCGGGCCGTAGGTGTTGAACGGCCGCACGACGACCACCGGCATGCCGTGGGTGCGGAACGCGGCCCGCGCGTAGGCCTCACCGGCGAGCTTCGACCCGCCGTAGACCGTCTCCGGCCAGGTCGGGTGCTTCTCGTCCATGGGTGCGTACTGCGCGGTGCCGAACACCTCGCTCGAGCTCACGTGGACGAACCGGCCCACGCCCGCGGCGCGCGCCCGTTCGAGCAGCTCCAGCGTCGCGGTCGCGTTGACCTCGTGGTTCTCGCGCGGGTCGTGCAGGCTGTGCCGCACCCCGAGGCAGGCCAGGTGGAAGACGACGTCCGCCCCGTCGACCAGGTCCAGCGCGGTCTCGCTCCGGACGTCCTCGGCGACGAGCCGGACCCGCGCGTCGCCCGCGCCGTCGTCGGGCAGGTGGTGTGCCAGGTTCTCCCGCCGCCCGTTGACCAGGGAGTCGACGACGGTGACCGTCGCGGCACCCCTGCGCTGCACCAGCTCGTCCACGAGATGGCTGCCGATGAACCCCGCGCCGCCCGTGACCAGGACGTTCGCCCCGCGCAGCGTGCTCATGCCGCACCGCTTCCCGCGAGCTTGCCGGTCAGCTCCCGCGGGATTGCCGCGCCGGCTCCCACCGGGGACACGTCGGCTCCCAGCGGGGAGAGGCCGCCGCCCGTGGCGAGGCTGCGGTCGGCGGCCTCCAGCACGTCGAGGACACGAACTCCAGCGGTGCCGTCGGTCAGGGGCGCGCGCTCCCCGCGGATCGCCGCGGCCAGCTCGCTCACCATGGACCCGAGCGCCTCGCGCTCCTCCAGCGCGGGCGACCAGGTGTCGCCGAGGCGGTAGGAGATCGCCGCCGCCCGGCGTTCCAGGCTGTCGAACGCCTGGGTCTCGAGGTCGACGCCGCGGTCGTAGACGCTGATGCGCTGCTGGGGGTTCAGGTCGTCCCACACGAGCGTGCGGCGCGACCCCCCGATGGTCATCCGCCGCACCTTGGTGGGGCTGAGCCAGTTCACGTGCACGCTCGCCACCGCGCCGCCCGGAAGGCGCAGCACCAGGTACCCGACGCTGGACTTGCCCGCGCCGATCGGGTCGGCGCCGTGGGCGGCCACCGACTCCGGCCGCAGCCCGTCCGGCAGCACGAAGTCGATGACCGACAGGTCGTGCGGCGCCAGGTCCCAGAACACGTCGACGTCGGGCTGGACCAGGCCGAGGTTGATCCGCACCGAGTCGATGTACAGGATCTCGCCCAGGTCGCCGTTCGCCACGAGCTCGCGGATCTTCCGGGCAGCGGGCGTGTAGCAGTAGGTGTGGTCGGTCATCAGCACCAGGCCCCTGGCCCGCGCCTCGGCGACCATCTCCTGCGCGGCCGCCGCATGGTCGGCGATCGGCTTCTCGACGACCACGTGCTTGCCGGCCCGCAGCGCGGCCAGGGCTATCGCGTGGTGCGTCCGGGCGGGGGTGGCGATGGCCACGGCGTCGATGTCGTCCCGGTCGAGCAGCGTGGCCAGCGACGTCTCGACGTCGGCCCGGCCGTTCGCGCGGGCGACCCGGGCCGCACGGTCCGCGTCGAGGTCGCACACGGCGGCCAGCTCCCACTGCTCCGACCCGGCGAAGTTGCGCGCCAGGTTCGGGCCCCAGTAGCCGGCGCCCACGACTGCCGCCCGCAGGCATTTCTGGTCCATGCTGCCTTCTTCCGGTTGTCAGCTCGGATCGGCCCGTGTACTTCCCTTTCGGGCTCCGATCAATGTACGTCGCGCCTCAACGGCAAACTGGCTGATGCGTTGCTATTCACCCTGCGGTCGAACTCAATTCACCCGTGGGGTGAAAAACAATGCACGAGGGGCTGGATGAAATTCGGCGGCCAGCACCTGTCAGAGCTTCTCGGGTAATGCATCGGCGCGGCCCGTGAGGCGGTCGAACACGCCCACGTAGGTCTCGGCCTGACGGCGCCAGGACAGCTCGCCGACGATCCGCGCGCGCCCGATGCGGCCCATCTCGCGGGCGCGGTCCGGGTCGTCGAGGATCTCGAGGATCGCGTCGCCCAGCGCGGCGGGATCGGTCCCGGCCACGTACCGCCCGGCGTCGCCCGCGCTGCGCTGGGTCTCGGTCAGGTCCGTCGCCACGACGGGCAGCTCGTGCGCCATGTACTCGAGCGTCTTGTTCATGGTGGAGCGGTCGTTGAACTCGTTGGGCGGGTCGGGCGTGACCCCCAGGTCCGCGCTGGACAGCCACCGGCCGATCGCCACGTGGTCCACCTTCCCGGTGAACTGGACCCAGGGGTCCAGACCGCGACGCGTGCAGTCCGCGCGCAGGTCCTCCAGCGCGTCCCCGAACCCCAGCAGCGCGAAGCGCACGTCGGTGCGCCCGCAGTGGTGCACCACGTGCTCGGCGGCGGCGAGCAGCCGGTCGACGCCGTCCTGCGTGCCCATGATCCCGACGTAGGCCACGAGGTGCTTCGCCTGGTCACGGGCACCGGGTTCCAGATCACCGCGCCGCATGCGGCCGGCGTCGGGGGTGCTCATCACTACCGAGCTGCGGCGCGGATCGACACGCCCGCGGCCCTGCGCGATCTGCTGGTAGGAGCCGTTGGTGGAGATCACGTGGTCCGCGCTGCGGTACGTCGCGCGCTCCAGCAGCAGCAGCGCCCGGTACAGCAGGCCCCGCCGGCCGAACTTCGCGATGTACACCTCGGGGCACAGGTCGTGCTGGTCGTAGACGAAGCGCACGCCGCGCCGCAGCCGCCACAGCACGGCGAGCAGCCAGTACGTGTCGGGCGGGTTGCACGCCTGGATCACCTGGAACGGGGCGTCGCGGTGCACGCGCCCCGAGGCACGCGCCGTGCGCCACCAGCACACGACGAACTCGCGTACGTAGCCCGCCAGGCCGCGCGACTCCGGTGGGGGCGCGTAGGAGTGGACGGTGGTCTCGTCGATCTGGAACCGGGCCGGTTCGTCCGGGTTCTCCTGCGGGCAGACGACGCTCACCCGGTAGCCGGCGTCCGTCAGGGCGCGGCACTCGGACCGCACCCTGCGGTCGATCCGGAACGGCAGGTTCTGGATGATCACCAGAACGTGTGGGGCGGCGGAATGCATGATGGAAGTGTTGCTTCCGGAACTGCCCGGTAGAAACCCGTCGAGCGGGTGAACACGGGGTTTCACCCGAGGCGATATTCCGGCCCCCGGACCGTAAATCACCCGAGCGTCACCCTGTTTCCGGGTGATATTTATTCGCCCAGTCCACGCGTGCGGAAAGATGCCCTGGGAAACGTATCCCCGATATTTCATCCAGTCTTTCGTGAGGCATTTCATCCACGGTCTTGTGCGGCACTGCCGGTTGTGGCCCGCCGGTCGCCCGCGTGGCCCGGCGATCGTGTCAGTGGTGGCACCTAGGCTTAGGGGCGATGACTTCCCTCTTCGACAGCCTCTCCCTGCCCGGCCTCGACCCCGCGTCGCCCGGCACCATGTCGCGCCTGCCGAGCACGGCGCCGCGGTGGGACGACGAGACGGGCGACGGCGACCCGGGCGAGGCGGCTCTTCCCGCCGAGCCCGACTGGCTGGCGGGCCTGCCGCACGAGTCCGAGGCGCCGCGCGCCCGCGGCGCCTACGCGCACCTCGACCCGGACGAGCTGCTGGACGGGCTGAACCCGCAGCAGCGGGCCGCCGTAGTGCACGAGGGCGGGCAGCTGCTCATCGTGGCCGGTGCCGGGTCGGGCAAGACGCGCGTGCTGACGCACCGCATCGCGTATCTGCTGGCCACGGGCCGGGCACGGGCAGGCGAGATCCTCGCGATCACGTTCACCAACAAGGCTGCTGCCGAGATGCGCGAGCGTGTCGAGGGCCTGGTGGGCCCGGCCGCGAACCGCATGTGGGTGTCCACGTTCCACTCGGCGTGCGTGCGGATCCTGCGCCGCGAGGCCACGACGCTTGGGCTGCGGTCGAGCTTCAGTATCTACGACGCCGCGGACAGCCAGCGCCTCATCACGCTGGTGACGCGCGAGCTCAACCTCGACCCCAAGAAGTACCCGGCGCGCGGGCTGTCGAACAAGATCAGCGACCTGAAGAACGAGCTGATCGACCCCGAGACCTATGCCCGGCAGACCGGGGCGAACGCCACGGAGGAGGCGCTCGCCGAGGCCGCGTCGACGGCGGCCGGCGGCATCCGCCGGCCGTGGGGCGGGCAGTCGGCGGAGGAGCGCAACACGACGGCGCCGAAGTTCGACCAGGTCCTGGCCGACGTCTACACCCGCTACCAGGTGCGTCTCGCGCAGGCGAACGCCCTGGACTTCGACGACATCATCATGACCACGGTGAACCTGCTCCAGGCGTTCCCGAACGTCGCCGAGCACTACCGCCGCCGGTTCCGGCACATCATGGTGGACGAGTACCAGGACACCAACCACGCGCAGTACACGCTGGTCCGGGAGCTGGCGGGGGTCGGCACCTCCGACGACTCCGGGCTGGACCCGGCCGAGCTCACCGTCGTGGGCGACTCCGACCAGTCCATCTACGCCTTCCGCGGCGCCACGATCCGCAACATCCTCGAGTTCGAGAAGGACTACCCGAACGCCACCACGATCCTGCTGGAGCAGAACTACCGCTCCACGCAGAACATCCTGAGCGCCGCCAACGCGGTGATCTCCCGCAACGCCGGCCGCACGCCCAAGCGCCTGTGGACCGACTCGGGGGCCGGCGCCAAGATCGTGGGCTACGTGGCGGACGACGAGCACCAGGAAGCCCGGTTCGTCGCCGACGAGATCGACAAGCTGGGCGACGCCGAGAGCGTGCGCCCGGGCGACGTCGCGATCTTCTACCGGACCAACGCGCAGTCGCGCGCGCTCGAGGAGGTGCTGGTCCGCGTCGGCCTGCCGTACAAGGTGGTCGGCGGCACGCGGTTCTACGAGCGACGCGAGGTCAAGGACGCCGTCGCCTACCTGCGCGCGCTGGCCAACGAGGACGACGACGTGAACCTGCGCCGTGTCCTCAACGTGCCCAAGCGCGGTCTCGGGGACCGCGCGGAGTCCCTCGTGGCGACGTTCGCCGAGCGGGAGCGCATCTCGTTCGGTGCTGCCCTGGAGCGCGCCGACGAGATCCCCGGCATGACCAACCGCTCGCTCAAGCCGCTGCTCGCCTTCCGCGACATGATGCGGGAGCTGCGCGCCCTGGTCGACCAGGGCGCGAGGCCCGCCGAGGTCCTGGGCGCGGTCCTCGACCGCACCGGCTACCTCGCGGAGCTGCGCGCGAGCGAGGACCCGCAGGACGAGGGGCGGGTCGAGAACCTGGCCGAGCTGCACGCGGTCGCCGCCGACTTCGGCGAGACCGATCCCGAGGGCTCGCTGACGGACTTCCTGGAGCGGGTCTCGCTGGTCGCGGACAGCGACCAGATCCCCGACGAGGACGTGGCCGACGGGGCCGCGGAGGAGGCGCCCAAGAAGGACCAGGGCGTCGTCACCCTCATGACCCTGCACACCGCCAAGGGTCTGGAGTTCCCGGTCGTCTTCCTCACCGGCATGGAAGACGGCACGTTCCCCCACATGCGCTCGCTGCACGACGACGACGAGCTCGCCGAGGAACGCCGGCTCGCCTACGTGGGCATCACCCGGGCGCGCGAGCGGCTGTACGTCACGCGGTCGTCGGTACGGGCGGCCTTCGGCATGGCGAACGAGTTCCCGGAGAGCCGGTTCCTCCAGGAGGTTCCCGAGGAGCTGTGGGACTGGCGGCGCCGGGAGTCGTCGACGGCGGCGATCCGCGCCGGCCGGGGCGGCTGGAGCGGCGGTTACGGGTCAGGAGGCTACGGCTCCGGCGGACGCGGCTCGGGCACGGGCTCGACGTGGTCCCAGGGCCGGTCGGGGACCTCGCGCACGGGCACGGCGCCGTCGTCGGGCAGCGGGCAGAGCAAACCGTTCGCGCCGGAGAAGAAGGCGGGCGCGAAGGGCGGGTTCGGTGGGATCAACGTCCAGAAGGACGTCCCGAACCTCGAGATCGGCGACCGCGTCACGCACGACTCCTACGGGCTCGGCACGGTCGTGGACGTCGAGGCCAACGCCGTCGTCAAGATCGACTTCGGCACCAACGGCACCAAGCGCATCGCCCTGAAGTACACGGCGATCACGAAGCTCTGACGGGACCGTCCCCGGAGCAATGACCGGACCTGTCCAGGGAACCGCTGCCCACCCGCGACGCCGAGCCGCAAGTTAGCCGTCGACCCCGCGAGCCTTGCGGCGCCGAACCGCACGTTGGTAGTGGGTTGGTGGGCCGAGCCGCAAGGTGTGCGTCTATGCGAGTGCCGATGGACGTGTTCGTCGCGGCTCGGCGCCCTGGGGTGGCTGGATGGACGGGCAGGTTGCGGTTCGGCGGCCGGAGGCGGAGCGATGGACGGGCAAGTTGCGGTTCGGTGGGGGCTGACTTCACATTTCGGGCTTCTTCGCCTCGGCGAGGTTCGGTACCGTCCGCCCTATGGTCCTGACTGACGACGCCCGGCTCGCCCCGGTCGTCGGAGCAGCCGAAGCACCGGTCCCTGTCCCGGAGCCGGGTTCGGCGATCGCGCACGGCCCACGGATCCCGGGTCTCGACGGGCTGCGCGCGGTCGCCGTGCTCGCCGTCGTGGCGTTCCACCTCGCTCCCGCCTGGGTCCCGGGTGGGTTTCTCGGCGTCGACGTGTTCTTCGTGATCAGCGGGTTCCTCATCACCACGCTGCTGCTGCGCGAGGTCGCGAGCACGAGCTGGATCCGGCTGCCGAGGTTCTGGGTACGGAGGGCGCGTCGCCTCCTGCCCGCGCTCGTGCTGGTGCAGGTCGTGAGCATCCCGGTGGCGCGGCTGGTCGAGCCGGACCTCACCGTCGGGATCGGGCGCCAGCTGCTGGGCGCGCTGACGTTCAGCACCAACTGGGTCGAGATCGCGGCGGGCACCGACTACTTCGACGAGTCCCAGCCGGAGCTGCTGCGCATCCTGTGGTCGCTCGCGATCGAGGAGCAGTTCTACCTGGCCTGGCCGGTGCTGCTGGTGGTCGTGCTGATCGCCGTGCGCTCGGCGGCCTGGCGGGTGCGGTTGGTCGCGGCCGCGGCGCTCGTGTCCGTGCTGGCCATGACGCTCCTTTTCATGCCGATGCACGGCACGGGCGTGGACCCGACCCGCGTCTACTACGGCACCGACACCCATGCGTTCGGGCTCCTGCTGGGCGCGGCTCTGACGCTGCGCTGGGCCAAGGCCTCGCCCGTGCTGCAGGGCGTGCGGGCCCGCGTGGTGCCGCCGCTTGCGCTGGCCGGGCTGGTCGCGCTGTTCGTGCTGCTGCGCAGCGACTCGCCGCTCACCTACCCGCTCGGGCTGCTGGCCGCGTCCCTGCTGGCCCTCGCCCTGGTCCTGGCGTGCGACGCGGCACGCACCGAGCCCACCTGGTTCACTGCCGCGCTGGAGACGCGTGTCCTGCGCTGGGTGGGGGAGCGGTCGTACGGGATCTACCTGTGGCACTGGCCGGTCGCCTGCATCGTCACGGCGGCCGTGGGGGCGCAGCCGGGCACCGTGTGGTGGGGTGTCGGCACCGGCCTCACGGTGCTGCTCACCGTGGTGCTCGCGGCGGCGTCCTACCGGTGGGTGGAGACGCCGGTGCGGCGCCTCGGGTTCCGCGGCGCGGGCCGGGCGCTGCTCGCCGCGGTGCGCACCACCGCCGTCGTGCCCAAGGGGGCCGTGGTGGTAGCGGTGCTCGCCCTGGTCGGGACGGGGGCGGCGGTCACGTCGGCCCCGAGCCGGACGGCGACCGAGCTCGCCATCGCCGCCGGGGTCCAGGCCGCGGCAGGGCAGGCGGCGGCGCAGGCCGCCGCCGGACCGAACACCGCGACCCCCGCGGCCGACGGCGCCGGCGAAGCCGCCCCGACGTCGCGCGCCGGCGGGCCGGCGTCGGACCGCCTGCCCTTCGGGGCGCGGCAGGGCGCCCAGGTCTCTGCCTTCGGCGACTCCGTGCTGGCGGCCGCCGCGCCGGCGATCCTCGCCCGCTACCCGCGCGCCCAGGTCGAGGGCGTGGTGAGCACGGACTGGCTCGACGCCGAGCGGATGATCCGCACGGCCAAGCGCGAGGGCCGCCTGCGCCAGACGGTGCTGCTGAACTTCGGCACCAACGCGGGCTTCCAGCTCGAGGGCTCGGCCGCCGCCGCGCGGCACGTGCTCGACATGATCGGGCCCGACCGCCGCGTGGTGCTCGTCAACAGCGTCGGGATCAGCTACTGGGTGCCGGACGCGAACAAGACCCTCGACCAGGTCGCCGCGGGCCGCGAGAACGTCGCGGTCGCCGACTGGCACACACTGGTCGACGAGCACCCCGGCCTGCTGCACGCCGACGCCACGCACCCGAACCTGGACGGCGTCGAGGCCTACACCGACCTGGTCGAGGAGTCGTTCGCGGCGCTGGAGTGACTCTGCAGTGACGCAGGGGTACGCCGGAATGACACGGCTTGGCGCACCCTGCCCGCTTTAGGCCACTATGTGTCGCCATGAGGATCCTGGTCTCCGCAGGTCGCCTGTTCGTGGCGCACTGGCCCGCGCTCCTGACGCTCGGCCTGCTCGGCGTCGCCGTCCGGAACGGCGCGATGTGGGGCGCGGTCGAGCTGAGCCAGTGGAACTCGTTCGTGGCGCAGCTCCTGCTGATCCTGAGCCCGCTCGGGTACCTCGTGCCGGTGGTCGGGATGCTGTGGGTCTGCCGGCACAGCCTGCCGAGCCTGGGCGGCGCCGGCCTCGGCCGCCGGGAGCGCGCGGCGCAGGCGGCGATCCCCGGCATGCTGCCCACCCGCCGGGCCCCGATGATGCCCTCGGAGCGGCGCGAGCGTCGCCTCATCGACATCGCGCTGTCCGTGCTGGTGCCGTTCCTGGTGGTCTACGAGGTCGAGGGCCTCATGGACGCCGACCAGATGAGGTTCACCAACGAGGCGGCGGCCGACGAGCTGTTCAACGACCTGTTCAGCGCGGAGGGCGTCGACTTCATGTCCCGCCTCGGCGTCTGGTCCGGCTGGACCGTCGTTGCCATCGTGGCCGGGGCCTTCGTGCTGCGCTGGTTGCTCGGCCGGCTCGAGGGCAAGCTCCAGTTCCTCGGCATCGCGGTGCTCGGCGGCTGCCTGGAGATCTACTGGACCAGCCAGGTCGCCAAGCAGGTCGAGTCCATCGAGCTGGGGCTCTGGCAGATCGCCGCCGACCGGGAGCTCGTGGCGGCCGCCGTCGGCACCGTCGGCGCGGCGCAGGAGAGCGTGGGGGAGGCCGGCAACGACGCCGCGACCTTCGTGGCCGACGGCTTCGTCACCGTCCTCGAGTCGCTCGACGTCGTCCTCGTCGCGCCCCTGGCCTGGCTCGCCATCGGCGCCGTGGTGCTGGGGCACAAGCTCATGGAGCCGCCGTCGAGCGAGCACCACTGGCTCGACCGGATGACCTGGATCCCCGCCGGGCTGCGGTCGCTCCTGGAGTCGCTCACCGAGGACCTGCGCGCCCGCTTCTCCGCCCTCTGGAACGGGCTGAAGATGATCGTGCACGGCGGCCTCGGCCCCATGCTGGTCTTCTGCCTCGGCTACCTCGTGGTCATGCGGGCCCCGCACGCCGTCGGCTGGCTCGTGCGGGCCGTCACCGGACCCGTCGAGACCAACGCCTGGCTCGCGTTCAGCCCGTTCGAGGCGGCAGCAGGGCTCGTGGTGTCCCTGGCGCTCGCGGCCGCGCTGATCGCGGCGACGGTCGAGGTGCTGGTCGAGCGCGGCCTCGCGGTCCGCGAGCTGGACGACGACGCCACCCCTGTGGCCGGGAACCGCGCGGTCCCGGCCCCGGTCCCCGCTCGTCAGGGCAGCTCGACCGTGAGGTAGTCCGGGCCGCCGAACGACAGCCGCGCCTCGGTGATCGTCGCGTCGGGGTCCACCAGCACGAACGAGCTCACGTCCCACTCGGGCTGCTCGCTCACGAACCCCTCCGCGTCCGGCAGGGAGCACCGGTTGGAGTTGCCCAACACGTCCGGCGACGACTCCCCGTACCGCGTGCCGTCGTCGGCCACGAGGGCGATCTGGCACAGCGAGAGGTCGGTCTGCGGCTCGGCCGCGAAGTGCAGCCGCACCTCGTACGCCACCGACCCCTCGGGGATCGGCACGGGCAGGCCATAGGTCGGTTCGGGCAGCTCGTCCACCTGCTCGACGCCGGTCACCGTCGCGTCGAGCTCGCGCACCACCCAGGTGTCCGCGCGCTCCGGCACGTCGTACCCCATGTCGAAGTACTCGTCCTCCAGGTGCGCCGTCTCGCCCAGCGCGACCCGCTGGGACTCGTAGTGCAGGCCGTCCGGCCACCAGTAGGCCCACACCCGGAACGACGACGCCCCCGTGGCCACCACGAGCGCGAGCGGCAGCAGCACCAGCCAGACGGCGTTGCGCCGCCACCAGCCCCGGGGCCGCCCGGCCCGCGGGACGTCGGGCGGTACGGAACCGGGCAGCAGGCCCGGCCGCAGGCTCGGCGCCCCGCCCGCCGGGACGCCCGGTCCGGGGTAGGGGCCCTGCCCCGGCACGGCCGGGGTCACCAGCGTCGTCATCCCGCACTACCTTCCGCACTGGCCGGGGCGTAGCCCGGCGCCTCCGTCTGCACCGTGTCGGTCGCCGCCCACAGCTCCTTCGCCTGCTGGGCGGAGATGCCCAGGTCGACGACGCCGGCGGCGTCGCGCCGCTGCTCGGCGTAGTCCTCGGTCTGGCCGCCGCGCGCGAGCCGCACCGTCGCCCCCGCGAGCGCGTCCTGCGGCACCTCGAAGCAGTAGGTGATGCGCCATGCGTAGCCCGGCTGGGCGTTGGTGGACCTGGAGCACTCGGCCTGGTCGGTGGGCCAGAACGTGCGGCCCTCGGCGTCGGTGATCTCTGCGCCGGCGAACAGGGTCGCGCCCTGGGTGGCCCGCCAGGTCACGTCCACGACGACGAACGTCCCGTTCGCCACGGCGGTCTCCGAGAAGCTCTCCACGGTGTCGGCGACGCGCACGTCGGTCACCGTGAGGTCCGCGTAGGTCAGGTCGAGCGTCTCGCCGACCGCGCCCTCGACGACGAACGGCGTCTCCACAACGGTCTCCTGCGGCACGGCGGTGACGAGCGCGCAGCCCGCGACCACCCCGCCGACGACCAGGGCCGAACCCTGCCACGTGATGCGGCGCCGTCCGTGCCTCACGCCTGATCCTCCTCGGTGCTCATGCCCCGGTTGTCCTTGACCCGGATCGGACCCTCGAAGGCGACGTCCGCGGGCAGCCAGTACCCGTTGTCGAGCGTCAGCCGGCTCTCCTCGATCCAGGACAGCTCCAGCATCTTCAGCGGGATCTCGTCGCCTTCCCACTCGCCGCTCTGCTCCCAGATCAGCGCGATCTGGTAGGTCACGCCCGGGTTGAGCACGCCGGTGCTGGTCGCGTCCTTGACGTTCAGGATGTTCGCGGACGGCAGCTCGGGCTCCTCGGCCTCGTCGCTGCCGGCGGACGGGTCGGCGCTCGGTTCGGCCGCCGGGTCCGTGGAGGTTGCGGCGCCGCCGTCGGCCCCGGGCTCGGTGCCCGTGCCCGGGTCGGTGCCCAGGTCCGTGTCGAGCCCGGCGAACGGATCCGCCGCCACGATGCCGACGCCCTCGGGGGCGGGGACTGCGCTGCCGAGCGTCGCGCTCAGCTCGGGCACGTCGCTGGTGTTCACGACGTCCGCCACCACGGCGAGCATGTGGTTCCCCGGCGCGGGCGCGAGGTAGCCGAGCTCGTCGGCCATCACGGCCCGCAGCACCGTGACGTCGAACGGGCCCACCTCGATCGCCGTCCCCGCCACGATCGGGTCGGCCTGCGCCTCGACCTTGTTCCACGCCCCGAACGGGGAGACGGCCACGAGGGCGGCGACGACGCCGGCGCCGACGCGCTGCATCGTCGACATGTCGTCGGCGACGGCCGAGACGACGCGGCGGCCGACCCGGAACGCGATGTCGGGTCCGCCGGTACGGGCATGCTTCATGGCGCACGATCGTAGCGGTGCATCCCGGACCAACCGGGCGAAAGTCCACGACCGCGACAGGCCGGGGACGGGCACTCTTTCGAGGCCGGGGTTTCTCCGCTTTCAGCAGGCTGAAAGCGGAGAAACCCCGGCCTCGAAGAGGAGCCGATCAGTGGCGGACAGGCGTCAGCGCAGCCCGAACGCCCTGGTCAGCGTCTGCGACACCCGGTTGCCGTCGGCGTCCTCGACGACGGTCCGCAGGGTCGCGAACTGCGCGCCCCGCGGCGCCGAAAGCCGGGCCGACCAGGCGTCCGGCCCGTGCGACTGTCGGTCCCGCGTCAGGTCGAGCCGCCGCCACGTGGCGCCGTCGTCGTACGACACCTCGACCGCGGGCCGCCCGACCCGGGCCTCGATGCCGGGCAGGTGCGACGGCGTCACCGTGAGCCTGGCCGTGCGCGACGCACGTCCCGCCAGGTCGGTGTCCACGCCGTAGTCGAGCTGGATCAGCGGCAGCGGCTCGACGGCGTCCGGCCCGCTCGCCTCCGACGTGAAGTCCCACTCGGTGTGCGTGTGCGTCGAGTACGGCCCCGCCCAGTCGGCGCGGTCGTTGTCGGCCACCACACGGTACGGCAGGCGCTCGGCGGGCAGCCCGGCGTTCACCGGCAGGAACTCGGCGTTGCCCCACAGGAGCTCGGTGTCGCCCTGGTAGAGCGTCGCCCGGTTACGGACGTCGAAGTTCCCGCCGCCGGTGCTGCCGACGTGCCCGCTGCCCGAGTCGCCCCAGCCCGGCACCGGCACGTACATCTGGTCCAGGTAGCGGATCGGCTGGGAGCCCAGCCCCATCCGCGGGCGCAGGACCGGCCCGAACCACGTCACGTCGCTGGTCGTGCGGGCCCCGTACCGGAGCACGTCGATCGACGACTGCCCCATCTCGCCCGAGATGTACGCGCTCTGCGTCCAGGGGACGTCGGCGGTGACCCAGTCGGTCCGCTCGCCCTGTGCGGGTGCGACGAGCTGGTTGCCCGCCGTCCACCCGTGCCAGACGTCGAACCGGGCCTCCATCGCGGGACCCTGCCGGTAGTTGCGGAACGACGTGTCGACCCGCGCCAGGTCGCGCCTCGTCGAGGTCCACGCGGGCCGGGCCGGGATGGCCCCGGTCCAGTGGTGGACGACGTCGTACACGTAGTCGGTAGTCGGGTGCGACGTGACCGTTACCTCGGGCCTGCGGTGGTCCAGCGACCCGAGCAGCTCGGCGCCCTGTCCGGACGTGAGCGTGGCGACCGTGAGCGGCGCGGGCTCACCCGGGATCCACGGGGACTCGTCCCACGGCGCCAGCCGCCCGTCGCCGTCGTGCACCACGAGCAGGAGGCGTGCCCCGGCGTCGGCCGCTGCCCGCGCCAGCGCCGCGATCTCGTCCGTGTCGGCGGCGTGCGCGATGACGGCGGCGTCCCTCAGGCCCGGCCCGTGGCCGTTCCCGGCCGAACCGTGCAGTGCCAGGTCCGACAGGCCCTCGACCTCCACGACCCGCAGGGTGCGGGTACCCGCCGTCAGCGGCGTGGTGCCGCGCTTGACCCGCAGGTCGTCGAGCCCGCCGCGGCCCTCCAGGATCGTCAGCGCCGGCTGCTCCAGGCGGAACTGCGCCCCGAACTCGAACAGGCCGTCGGTGACCTTCTTCCCGGTGGGCAGCGCCCACAGGCTGTCGTACTCGCCCGCCGGGAACATGGAGCTCGCCGTGTAGCCGCCGTTCGGGAACTGCCGGATCACGTCCAGGCGCATCGCCGCCGGGTCGGTGTCCTGCGGTACCTCCGCCCGCACCTGGACCGCCTTGCGGGCATCCAGCACCACCGACCGGTCCTGGCTCAGGTCCACGTCCACGAAGCTCAGGAGCGCGGTGCCGAGCGAGCCCGGCCCGTTCGCGCCCTCGACGTCGACCGACAGCCAGCCGCTGTAGCTGCCCACCGGCATCCGCAGCACGGCGGTGCCGTCCTCGTCGAGGTCGGCCCCGGCGAAGATCTCGTCCGACGTGACCAGCAGCTTGCCCGTCGCGGGGCGGCCGTCGTCACCCTTGACGGTGACGGTCAGCTCCTGGCGCTGGCCCTCGCGGGTCGCGCCAGTCAGGGTGCGGGCCCGCACCGTCCCGGCGTCGTCCGTCGCGACGACCGTGGCGCTGAGGTCCGCGTCCGCGGGCAGCAGCGAGAGGTCGGCCGTGAGCGTCACCGCCGCCGTGCCGTGCGCGGGGACGGTGACCGAGCTCGACGACAGCGCGAGGAAGCCCGCCGGGACCGTGCCGTCCACGGCGAGGTCCAGCTCGACCGGAGCGTCGCCCAGGTTCGTGTACGTGATCGGCTTCGACAGCTCGTCCGGGCCGGACCCGAAGGTGTGGAAGCCGAACCCGGCGCTCGCGGTGCCGAAGACCGAGGCGTCAACGGCTGCCGCCGCGTCGACCCGGCCGCTGCCCGCCTCGTAGGCGGTGTAGGCGGGGGTCGGCACGGCCGTGCTGACGATCGCCTCCTTGATCTGCTGCGCCGTCCAGCCCGGGTGAGCCGCCGCGACGAGGGCCGCGGTGCCCGCGACATGCGGGGTCGCCATCGAGGTGCCGCTCATGGTCGTGTACATGCCGGAGCCGCGCACGAGCTGTGAACGGGCCGCGAGGACGTCGACGCCGGGCGCGGTGACCTCGGGCTTGATCCCGCCGTCGAGCGCGGGGCCGGTGCTGGAGAAGCCGGCCAGCGTGTCGGTCGCGTCGACCGCGCCGACGGTGAGGGCCGAGTCCGCCAGGGCGGGGGTGCTGATGGTGCGCGGGCCGCCGTTGCCCGCGGCGGTCACGAACAGCGCGCCGGTCTCGGCGGTGAGCTCGTCGACGGCCTGGGCCATCGGGTCGTCCGCCCCGGCGGGCTCGCCGCCGAGGCTCATGCTGACGACGCGGGCGTCCTGGTCGCGGGCCGCCCACTCCATGCCCGCGATGATCCAGGACTCCAGGCCCTGGCCGTTGCTGTCGAGCACCTTGCCGACGTGCAGCCGGGCGCCGGGGGCGACGCCCCGTTCGAGCCCGTCGGACGCCGCGCCGGTGCCCGCGATCGTCGAGGCGACGTGCGTGCCGTGCCCGATGTAGTCCTCCACGTAGTCCTCGGTGGGGACGAACGTGGCCGACGCCGCGATCTGGTCGGCCAGGTCGGGGTGCGTGGGGTCGATGCCGGTGTCGAGCACGGCGACGTCCACACCCGCGCCGGTGTTGCCGTCGGCCCACACCTCTGGCGCGCCGATCTGGGCGGTCGACTCGGCGAGGTCTGCGGTGACCGGGCCGTCGAGCCAGACCTTCTCGATACCGCCGGCGAAAGCTGGGGTGTCCCCGGCGGCGCGGGCGGTGGCCGCCGCACCGCCGTCGGTCAGTGCGGTCCAGAACGTGACCGCATCGGAGCGGTCCTGCGCGACGGCGGCGCCGTCCACGCTCGGCAGCGCGCGGACGACGTCGGACCCGTCGAGCGGCGCCGTGCCGCGCGACCGGGCTGCGGCCTCCGTGTAGCGGACGATCAGCGGCAGCGTGTCCGCGCTCGCGTCGTCGTAGCCGTCGGCCAGGAGCCGCGTGACGTTGAACAGGCGGTCGTCGAGCGTGCCGGCCGTGACGTAGGGCAGCGCGGCGTCCGGGTAGACGTACGTGCTGCCACGGCGCTCGGTGCGGTGGTAGGACGACGTCGTCCCGCCTGGGCCTGTCACCGTGGTGACGGTCGTGCCGTCCGCCGCCGTCGTTACCGTGACCATGTCGCCGGTGATCAGGGTGACGCTGCGCGAGCCCGCCGCCGACGGCGGGAGCGCGGTGGCAGTGCCGCCCGGCGGGACCGGGCCGCCGGGGCTCGCGGGCGCCGCGGCGGACGCCGACGCAGCCCCGACCGTCAGGGCTGCCGCCACGCCGGCGGCGACCAGCGCCCTGGCGCGGGTGGAGAAGTTGAACACAGGTGTCCCTTTCGAGAGAGGTGTGCCCTTTCCTATCCGCCGCTGGCGGAGCGCTGGGTTTCACCTGTGTAACGACGGGGCCGTTTCGTGGCCTACTCCGGACAGTTGGCAGAGTCCGGACACGCCCCGCGCCCGATGAGGGGCGCGGGGCGTGCGGTAGACGCGGTTCAGGCTGCCTTGCCGGACCTCTCCGCGAGGTGCCGGACCTGGTCGAGGTCCGCTCCGCCGTCGGACAGGATGCGGCGGGCCGGGGAGTCCGCGCGTGTCATGCCGAGCAGCAGGTGGCCGCCGCTGATCTCCTTGGAGCCCAGCCGGATCGCCTCGCGGAGCGCGAGCTCCAGCGACTTCTTCGCGTCGGCGGTGAACGGGATGTGCTTGCGGCGCCCGCGCAGCACGCGGCCCGCCCGGGCCAGCGCGCCCTCGCCGAACGTGGCCTCGGTGCGCCGCGTTACCTCGTCGAGGTCGATGCCGACGGCGGCCAGCGCGGCCGGGTCCAACGCGTCGCCGTCGGTGATGCTCGCCCGGGCGCGCTCGACGAGGCCGGGCACGTCGAGGCCGCTGTCCGCCAGGGCGGTGCGGGCCGGGCCGTCCTGCTCGGCGAGGGCGACCAGCACGTGGCGGGTGTCGATCTGGTCGCTGTGCGCCTCCCGGGCGACGAGCTGAGCCTCGACGACGGCGGACCGGGCGTCCTTCGTGAACCTCTCGAACATCAGATCCTCCTGTTGTGCTTCTTGTGGACCGCCTGCCGGGAGACGCCGAGCGCGTCGGCGATCTCCTGCCACGACCAGCCGAGGCGCCGGGCGCGCTCCACCTGGAGCGTCTCGAGACGGTCGGCCAGCTCGCGCATGGCTCGGACGGCGCGCAGCCCCTCCCGGGGGTCGTCCCCGGCGGCGGACGCGGCGAGTGCTTGCTGGGTCATGTGTCAACCATGGTTGACGAACCCGACGTTGTCAACCCAGGTTGACGCTCTCTGATGTGGGCGCGGATGAACGGCTGCCGGACGGGACCGAGCCTCGAGCCGGTCACCGAGCACGTCACCAGCGAGACATACACCACATGCCGCGGGCAGGCCGACGTCGTCGTCCGCAAGGTAACCGGGGGCACCCACAGCTGGTCCGGCGGCAACGACGACACCGCCACGCAGGAAGTTTCCGCGACAGGGCTGATCCGGGAGTTCTTCACGCACTATCGCAGGTGACCGCGCCCCGCACGTCGGACGGGCTCCCAAACCCCGGAATATCGCCGATTCTTTACACGCCCAGCGTTCGGAAGCATGAGCGATCCAGGGCTACCCTGTACCGGGATGTCTTGACGTCGAGACATCGCTTCAGCCGGGCTCCGGGCGACAACGACGTCCGAGGGCCGCATCCCGATGGAAGGACGCAGCAGGGTGGACCTGTTCGAATACCAGGCGCGCGACATCTTCGAGAAGCACGGCGTGCCCGTGCTGGGTGGGGTTGTCGCGACGACCCCCGAAGAGGCTCGCGAAGGCGCCGAGAAGCTGGGCGGCGGAACTGTCGTCGTGAAGGCCCAGGTCAAGACCGGCGGTCGCGGCAAGGCGGGCGGCGTCAAGCTGGCGCACTCGCCGGAAGAGGCCGCCGAGAAGGCCGGCGAGATCCTCGGCATGGACATCAAGGGTCACACCGTGCACCGCGTGATGATCGCCCAGGGTGCCAAGATCGCCGAGGAGTTCTACTTCTCCGTGCTCCTGGACCGGTCCAACCGCAACTACCTCGCCATGTGCTCCGTCGAGGGCGGCATGGAGATCGAGCAGCTCGCCGTCGAGCGCCCCGAGGCGCTCGCCCGCATCGCCGTCGACCCGGCCGTCGGCATCGACGAGGCCAAGGCCGCCGAGATCGTGAACGCCGCCGGCTTCGCCGACGACATCAAGGGCAAGGTCGCCGAGGTCATCCGCGGCCTGTGGACCGTGTTCAAGGCTGAGGACGCCACGCTGGTCGAGGTGAACCCGCTGGTCAAGACGGAGGACGGCGAGATCGTCGCCCTCGACGGCAAGGTCACGCTCGACGAGAACGCCGGCTTCCGCCACCCGGAGCACGCCGACCTCGAGGACTCGGCCGCTGCCGACCCGCTCGAGGCGAAGGCCAAGGCGAACGACCTCAACTACGTCAAGCTCGACGGTGAGGTCGGCATCATCGGCAACGGCGCGGGCCTGGTCATGTCCACGCTCGACGTCGTCGCGTACGCCGGCGAGAAGCACGGCGGCGTGAAGCCCGCCAACTTCCTTGACATCGGCGGTGGCGCGAACGCACAGGTCATGGCGAACGGTCTCGACGTGATCCTGAACGACGAGCAGGTCAAGTCGGTGTTCGTGAACGTCTTCGGCGGCATCACCGCCTGCGACGAGGTCGCCAACGGCATCGTGGGCGCGCTCGACATCCTCGGCGACGAGGCGTCGAAGCCGCTGGTCGTCCGCCTCGACGGCAACAACGTCGAGCTCGGCCGCCAGATCCTGAACGAGCGCAACCACCCGCTCGTCACCCTTGCCGACACCATGGACGGCGGCGCCGACAAGGCTGCCGAGCTGGCCAACGCCTGATCGCCCGCGAGACTTCGAAAGCAGAGACCAGAAGACAATGTCGATCTACCTGAACCAGGACTCGAAGATCATCGTCCAGGGCATCACGGGTGGCATGGGTGCCAAGCACACCGCCCTGATGCTCGACTCCGGCGCGCAGATCGTCGGCGGCGTGAACGCCCGCAAGGCCGGCACGACGGTGACGCACAAGGACGCCTCGGGCGCCGACGTGACGCTCCCCGTGTACGGCACCGTCAAGGAGGCCATGGCCGAGACGGGCGCTGACGTCTCCGTCGTCTTCGTGCCCCCGGCCTTCACCAAGGACGCGGCCATCGAGGCCATCGACGCGGGCATCGGCCTGCTCGTGGTCATCACCGAGGGCGTGCCCGTGCAGGACACCGCCGAGGTGTGGGCCTACCTGCAGGGCAAGGAGACCCGGATGATCGGGCCGAACTGCCCCGGCATCATCACCCCGGGCGAGTCGCTGGCCGGCATCACCCCGCACACCATCACGGGCAAGGGCCCGGTCGGTCTCGTGTCGAAGTCGGGCACGCTGACCTACCAGATGATGTACGAGCTGAAGGACTTCGGCTTCTCGACCGCCATCGGCATCGGCGGCGACCCGATCGTCGGCACCACGCACATCGACGCGCTCGAGGCCTTCGAGAACGACCCGGAGACCAAGGCGATCGTGATGATCGGCGAGATCGGCGGCGACGCCGAGGAGCGTGCGGCCGAGTACATCAAGGCGCACGTCACCAAGCCGGTCGTCGGGTACGTCGCGGGCTTCACCGCCCCCGAGGGCAAGACGATGGGTCACGCCGGCGCGATCGTGTCCGGCTCGGCCGGTACCGCCGCCGCGAAGAAGGAGGCCCTGGAGGCCGTCGGCGTCAAGGTCGGCAAGACGCCGTCCGAGACCGCCGACCTCATGCGGGAGATCCTGCAGTCCCTCTGACACCTCCGTCGGGAGGTGGCCGTTCGGTCGGGCAACCGACCGAGCACATCGACTTCGGTCGGTTGTCTTGAGATCGGTCCAACAATGGACCGAGCTCAAGACAACCGACCGAAGTCGTCTGCGTGCGAGCCCCCTCAGCTTCGTCACCGGGTTCCGGTTCGCGAATCGCGCCTTCTACACCAGATCTCTCGCTGAGCACCATGCTCGGCAGTGATTTTTCCCGAAGTTCACCCGGGCCACGCCGAGGCAGGTCCCCCGGGTGACGGCTCCGGACGGGTGAGGATGGGTCTGTGAGCGCACCACCCCGCCCGAGCTCGGCCACCCGCACCTCCGGCGCCCGGACGGGCCGCCCGGCGGGCAGCCGGCCGTCCGCCCGCCGTGGCCGCCTGGTCGAGGAGCCGTCCGCCCCCGAGCAGGAGCCGCCCGCGCTCTCGCACATCGTCGCCGGCGTGCTCTCGGCGGCTCAGGCCCTGGTCCTGTCGCTCGCCGTCGTGGTGCTCCCCGCGGTGGTCGCCTACCTCGTGGGCACGGCCACCCTGGCTTCCGCCGCGGACGCCCCGGACGACGGCGCCCAGGTGCGCTCCGCCATCGACGTCGCGATGGGCATCTGGCTGCTCGGCCACGGCGTCCCGCTCACCGCCGACGCCGTGACCGTCTCCCTCGCGCCGCTCGGCATCTCGGCCCTCGCGCTCTTCGCCACGTACGCCTCGGCCAAGCGGTTCGCCACCACCTCGACCCGCGCCTGGGCCGCGGGTACGGTCACCTACGCCCTGTGCACGACGGCGGTGGCGGCCCTCGCGGGCAGCGCACCCGGCTGGTCGCTCGCCCTGGCGCCCCTGGCCGGCGCGGTCATGGGCGGGCTCGGCATGGCGCTGGGCATCCTGGCCCGCCCGGACGCGCCGACCGTGGCAGAGCTCGGGGAGCGATCCGAGGCGCTGGCCTACCGGCTCACCGGCGTCGACCTGGTCCCCGCGACGCTGCGGCTCGGGCTGCGGGGTGGCGCGGTCGTCGTCGCGCTGCTGGTCGGCGGGGCGGCGCTCCTCGTGGGCGCGTGGGCGGTGGCGGGGCGCGCGACGTCGTCGGACATCGTCACCGCTCTCGAACCGGGCTGGACCGGCGGGATCGTGTTCGCCGTCGCGCAGCTCGCGCTGCTGCCCAACCTCGTGCTGTGGGCGGTCTCCTGGCTCGCCGGGCCGGGCTTCGCCGTCGGCGAGGGGACCAGCTTCACGCCGTTCGGCACGGTCTCCGGGCCGCTGCCCGCGATCCCGCTCCTCGGGTCGCTGCCCGGGGAGGACTGGGCGAACCCGGTCAGCGCCTGGGCGCCCCTGCTCGTGGTCGCCTGCGGTGTGGCGGCGGGCCTGTTCGCATGGCGGCGGCTGGAGCCCTCGCTGGTCCGGTGGTCCGACGTCGGCTGGGTGCTCGGCGGGATAGTGGCCGCCCCCGGCATCCTCGTGCTGCTGGGCCAGTGGGTCGCGGCGGGTGCGGGTGGCCCGGGCCGTCTGTCCGACATCGGCGCGAACCCGCTCGTGACCGCAGGCCTGGTGTCCGCCGAGGTCGGCGGGGGAGCGGCGGCGGTACTGCTCAGCGCCAAGCTCGACGTGGTGGCGCGGCGCGGCGAGATCGGGGACGACCTGGTGGCGTGGCTGCGCCGTCCGGCCCCAATGCGGCCCGACGCCGACCTGGACGACCCGTCGCCGGACCTGGCGTCCGAGCTCGGGTTCGACGACGCCGCGGGCGTGCCCGACGACGAGCCGTCCGGAGGATCGAAGACGGCTGCCGATGCCGTGTCGGACGGGGCCGCCGATGCGGCGTCGGACGCCGGTCCGGATCCGGAGCTCGCCTACGAGCGAATCGACGAGTCGGTTGTCGAGCCGACCGACGACGCACGCGAGGACGGTCCGAGAAAGTAGGCTGAAGCCCGTGCAGACGCCCTCCGGTCACCCCGTCGAGTCCAGTTCCGCCAAGCGCCTGGTGGTGCTCGCCTCGGGCGGCGGATCCAACCTGGCGGCGCTCCTGGCAGCGCACGGTGATGCGGCCTACGGCGCGCGCGTGGTCGGCGTCGTGACGGACCGGCCGACGGCGGGCGCGCTGGACCTGGCCCACGACGCGGGGGTGGCGTCCGCCGTCGTCTCCATGAAGGACTTCGACGACCGCGCGGCCTGGAACGACGGCGTGCTCGAAGCCGTCTCGGTGTTCCAGCCCGACTACCTGGTCCTGGCGGGGTTCATGCGCATCCTCGCCCCGAGCGTCGTGCGCCGGTTCGAGGGGCGGATGATCAACACGCACCCGGCCCTCCTGCCGAGCTTCCCGGGCGCGCACGGCGTGCGCGACGCCCTCGCCCACGGCGTCAAGGTCACCGGCTGCACGGTGCACCTGGTGGACGACGGCGTGGACACCGGCCCGATCATCGCCCAGACGGCGGTGCCGGTCTTCGACAACGACGACGAGCCGACCCTGACCGAGCGGATCAAGGTCGCGGAGCGCGCGCTCCTCGTCGAGACCGTGGGCCGCATCGCCCGCGAGGGCCTGTCCCTGACGGGCCGCAAGGCCTCAATCGGGCGCTGAGCTCCTGGCGTAAGGCGCGACGGTACGCCGACGTCCCGGAATGTGTCGTCCGGTGCGCTCGGAGGCTCCAGGTACAATTAATTCGGGAATAAATTGTACCGCGGGCGTAGGCTCGCACCATGGCAACACTTTATGGTCCGGATCCCGTGGTGGAGGCACTGCAGGACGCGCTGGCGATTCTGGCGGACGGCGGCGCGGTGGTCGAGCATCAGCGGCTGGATCTCAAGGAAGAGGCGGGTCGACGTGGTCCGGGCGGTGTCGTTCTGCCTGGGTCGGCGCGCAACGACGTGGCGGCGCGAGCGCTGGCGGGAGAGTGCGCCTGTATGGCGAACACTCCTGGTGGTGGGGCACTGCTTGTCGGCGTCGCGGACGACTCCACGCTCATCGGGACCCAGCTCGACCCGGAGTGGCTGCGCGCCCGCATCTTCGAGCTGACGCAGCGGCGGATCACCGTCGACGTGAGAGACGTCTTCGTCCGGGGATCGCGACTTCTCGCGGTGCGGGTCGTGGAAGCGATCGAGCCTGTTCGATGGAACGACCGGATCAGCTGGCGGGTGGCAGACCGGTGCGTCGAGATCGACGCGGCAACGTGGCATGAGCGCCGCGCGCATGGGCTCCTGGTCGATTGGTCCGCACAGCCGAGCAACGTGCCGAGTGAGTCGGCACGTCCTACGGCGGTGGAGATCGTACGGACCTTCTTGCGTGAGTCGGTCGACTCGAGCGCGAACGACCTCGCCGAGGCGGCGACGCCTGACCTCCTTCGTCGCCTCAACGCCGTGACCGGAGACGGGTATCTCACGAACGCGGCGTTCCTTGTCTTCGTCGGAAGGGGCATTCCAGCGATCGACTACATCCGGCGCGACCGGGCCGGAGCGGACAGCACGGACCGGGTCCGTGACGCGGGACTCTCGCTGGTCGAGGAGCTGCAGGCGGTCTTCAGCACCGCGCGCGCCCACAATCCGATGGTCCACGTGAGTCAGGGGCTCGCCATCGGGCAGACGCGCCGGATCCCCGAGCGGACACTGCGTGAGGCGGTGGTGAACGGTGTGGCACACCGGGAGTGGGGAGTCGATGACCTCACGGTCGTGGAGCACCTGGGAAACGGCCTCAAGGTGACGAGCCCTGGAGCGTTCTTCGGCGGCGTCACTTCGGACAACATCATCAATCACCCCTCCCGGTCCAGGAATACCGCACTGACTGAGCTGCTCGCGGCCATCCGCGTGGCCGAGCGGGAGGGAATCGGTGTCGACCGCATGGTCACTGACATGCTTCGCCTTGGTTATCCGCGACCCGAGATCACGGAGACACCGTCGCCGACAGTGGTTGTCTCGCTGATCGCCGAGACGGTCGACGAGGGCTGGATGACGTGGCTCGCCGCGTTCAGTGACCCAGGTACCCCACGCAACCTGCGACGCCTGATGGCACTCGACCTCTTGACCCGGTGGGGATGGGTCGACCTGGCAACACTCGCCACGTCGCTTCAGGTGTCGGAGGGGGAGGCTCTACCCGTGGTTGAGGAGCTCCTTGGGTTGACTGTCGCGGGCTCAGCGGTGATCGCTCCCGTGGACGGCGTCCCCGACGGCATGTCCGAGGCCTGGGCCTTGGCTGAGGGTGCGCGCAAGGCGCTCGACAGCGGGTACGGATCGCGCGCGCCGCGGCGTGCCAGGCCACGTCGGGAATCGGTAGCGCTGAGCTACGTCCGTGCCCGGGGCCGCATCAGCTCGACAGAGCTGGGATCGCTCCTGAGTGCGCATCCGACCAACATGGGCCGGCTCCTCAGGAGCCTCGAAGATCAAGGGCTGATCGAGCCGTCGCGGCCGAATCGTCGCGGCGCCGGCCTCTACTACCTCCCGACGGTCGGTTCGTAGAGACCGACCCGCCCGCGTGGTTGCGGACATTTCACCCACACGACACGCCTGACCGCTACGTTGTGCCGCGTGACCGCCGAGACGCCGACCGTAGATACTCCGACCGCTGCGACACCGGGAGCAGGGACCGCGCCGACGCCGGACGTCCCGCTCCGGCGTAACAGCGCCTACCTGCTGCTGACGACCGGGCGGTTCTCGCAGGCGATCGGCGCCGGCGTCGGCACGTTCGCGGTGCCGCTCCTGGCGTTCGAGGTCACGGGCTCGGTGGGGCAGGCGGGTCTGATCAGCGGCGTCGGTCAGGCCGGTGCGCTGCTCGCCACGCTGCCCGCCGGAGTCGTCGCGGACCGGGTCAACCGCCGTCTGCTCCTGCTGGTCGCCGCCGCGACGGGCACGGCGCTGTGGGCGACCGTCGTCGCGGCCGGGCTGACGGGGGCGCTCAGCGCCTGGCACCTGGCGGTGGTGCTCTTCGGCTCCTCGATGGTGAGCGCGTTCGTGAACCCGGCGTCGGGCGGCGCGCTGCGCGCCGTCGTCCCCGCTGCCCAGATGGCGAACGCGATGGCCGTAAACCAGGGGCGGATGGCGGCGGTGGCTCTGTTCGCGGGCCCCGTCGGCGGGTTCCTGTACGGCATGGCGCACGTCGTGCCGTTCGTGGCGTCCGTGGTGGGGCACGCGATCGAGGTGGTGGCGATCTCGTTCGTGCGCAAGCCGCTCAACGGCGAGCGGACCGGGCAGACGCACCCGCTGGCCGACCTGCGCGACGGCCTGCGCTTCGTGGGCGCCGTACAGCTGTTCCGGGCGGTGCTCGTGCTGATCACGCTGCTGAACCTCACCTCGATCGCGCTGATCGTCGCGATCAACCTGGAGCTGGTGCGCACCGGCACCGACCCGCGGCTCATCGGCCTGGTGGACGCGTGCGCCGGCGTCAGCATGCTGGCGGGCGCGATCGTCGCCGGGCCGATCGTGCAGCGCTCGCGCGTGGGCCGCTTCGGGGTCCTGACCATCGGCCTGCTCGTCGTCGCGCTGGTCGTCATGGCGCTCGCGCCGACGTACTGGGTGTTCGTCTCGATGCTGGCGGCCGGCGTGTTCCTCTACCCGGCGCTCAACGCGGGCTTCACGGGCTATCTCACGGTGATCATCCCGGACCGGATGATGGGCCGGGCGATGTCGCTGCTCGGACTGACGGGGCTGATCGCCGCGCCGGCCGCCCCCGTCCTGGGCAGCGCGCTCCTGGAGGGCTACGGCATCGGCACCACGCTGTGGGTGATGGTGGCAGGCATGGCGTGCGTGCTGGTCGCCCTCTGCTTCGTGCGGCCCCTGATGCGGATCGGCAAGCCGGACACCTGGGCGGCCGACGCCCTGGAGTAGCGCTCGCACCGAGGCCTTGGGTAGGACCCACGTCTGCGGGGTGCGTTGCTCTCAGTAGACATCGTCTACGTAGAGCAACACACCCCGCAGACCTGCAGTCGCCCCGTGGAGTGTGGCGGCCGGACGTCGTCGGCCTCAGCCCTTCGACGCCGGTTCGGCCGCCAGGTCGCGCGGGCCGACGGCGAACAGGATCTGGTAGTACTTCCGCTCCGGGTCGTCGGGGTCGGCACGTTTGGCGGCGCCGGTCTTGTCCCACCACTTCTCCATCACGGCGAAGACCTCCGCCGTCATCTCCTCGGCTTCGTCGCGCGTGAAGAACGCGCCGCTCGCCGTGCCCTGGTTGAAGTCGTCCTTGTCCCCCGGCGCATCGCGGTCCCGGAGGAACATGCCACGCATCCAGCGCAGGTGCGGGTCGATCATCTGCTCCTCGAACCCGACGTTGCCCTCGACGAGAAAGCGCTCGACGAGCGGCCGCCACACCCGGTCACGCTTGTCCCGCGCGAGGTCCGGCGCCTCCTCGATGAAGTGGTGCTTCGCGAGCACCCGCAGGTGGAAGCTGATCGAGTTCGCCGGCTCCCCTAGCGACCTGGCGAGGTCGGCCGCGCGGGCGTGCTCCCGAACGTTGAGCTCGACCATGATCCGCTGCCGCAGCGGGTGTGCCAGCGCCCGCATGGTCTCCGGCTCGGTGATCCGGAGGGGCTCCTTCGATGCCATCGCTCCAGGTTAGCAATATTCCGCAAGAGAAGATGCGCAACTGTTATTGCGCAACAGTGGTTGCGGAATCTAGGGTGACGCCATGACGACCGACGAGACGACGGATCAGGCGACTGGCGAGGCTCCCACGACGGCGGTGACGGGGCTCTGGAAGAACCGGTCCTACCGCCTGCTGCTGACCGGGGCGACGGCAGAGGACGTCGGCGCCGCGGTCGGTGCCTTCGCCGTTCCCCTGGCCGCCTACGGGATCACGGGGTCGGTCGTGCAGGCGGGTGTGATCTCGTTCGTCGGCCAGCTCGGATCGGTACTCATGACACTGCCGGCCGGTGTGATCGTGGACCGGGTGGACCGCCGCCGGCTCATCATGACCGGCAGCACCGTCGCGGCGCTCGCCTGGCTCAGCGTGGTGGTCGCGGGGCTGGTCGACGGACTCTCGATCACCGCGCCGCACCTGGCCGCCGCGCTGTTCGTGTCGTCCATGGTGGGCTCGCTCATGGACCCGGCCGGGACGGCCGCCCTGCACGCCGTGGTGCCCAAGGAGCAGCTGGGGCAGGCGATGTCCGTGGCGCAGGGACGCGATGCCGCGGCCACCCTGCTCCAGGGGCCGATCGGCGGACTGCTCTACGGCATGAGTGCCGTGCTGCCGTTTGTCGTGTCCGCGGCGGGGCGGCTGGTGTCGGTCGTGGCCACGTCCCTGGTGCGGGAGCCGCTCAATGGTGATCTCGTGGCAGCGAGGGCGGAACATCCGCTCGCGTCCCTCAAGGAGGGGCTGCGCTACGTCTTCAGCCTGCCGCTGCTGCGCACGATGATCTGGGTGTTCATGCTGGTCAACATCGTGCTCAACGGCATGATGGTGGCAATCAACCTGCACCTGGTGAGCATTGGCACGACCCCGGTGCTCATCGGCCTCATCAACACCGCGGTCGGGGTGGGGGTGCTGACGGGGTCGGTCCTCGCGGGCATGCTCATCAAGAGGGTTCGCGTGGGCGCTCTGACGGTCATGGCACTCGGGGTCTCCGGGGTGGCCGTCGTGGCGATGGCACTCTTCCCGACGTTCTGGGGCTTCGTCGCGGCGCTGGCCGGGATGATGCTCTTCGCCCCCGCGCTCAACGCCGGGCTGCTCTCCTACGTAACAGCGATCACCCCGGGGCACATGCAGGGCCGGATGTCCGCGACTGTGGGGCTCACCGGTCTGGTGGCCCTGCCCACCGCGCCGCTCGTGGGTAGCCTGCTGCTCGCGAACCTGGGGATCGGCGCCGCGATGTGGGTGTTCTCCGCCGTCTGGACCTTGCTGTTCCTCGCACTGTTCCTGGTGCGGCCGCTCTGGCGCATCGGCCTTCCCGACACCTGGGAGGCCGACGTCGTCGAGTGGCCGACGGCGGGGGCGCCGTCGGCCACCTGAGGGCGGACGGTCAGACGGCGGACCAGCCGCCGTCCGAGGCGATGATCGCGCCGTTGAGGTTCACCGAGTCCTTCGACAGGAGGAAGGTGATCGAGGCGGCGAGCCCCTCCGCCGTGGCCAGGCTCGGGATGTTGCCCTGGTACGGGCGCAGTACCTGCGCACCGAACTCGGCCTGGCCGGGCACGGGGATGCCGGTGGCGACGCCGCCGGGCGCCACGGCGTTGGTCCGGATGCCGCTCTTTGCGTACATCACGGCGTTCGACTTGGTCAGGCCGACCACCGCGTGCTTCGACGCGGTGTAGGCGACGCCGGCGGCCGAGCCGCGCAGCCCGGCCTCGGAGGCGACGTTGACGATGCGCCCCTCCTTCGCCTCGAGCATGCTCGGCACGACGGCGCGGGTGAGCCGCATGGTGCCCTCGAGGTTCACGCGCAGCACCCGCTCCCAGATGGTGTCGCTGACCTCGTGGATCGCGGACATGTCGTCCATGATCCCGGCGACGTTGGCCAGCGCGTCCACGCGGTCGCCCGCGGCGAGGACGATCCGGGCGACGTCGTCCTGGTCGGAGATGTCGCCGGCGACGGTGACGATGTCTGCCCCGAGGCCGGTCAGGGCGGCGGCGAGCTCGTCGAGCTTCTCCTTGGAGATGTCGGCGGCGATCACGCGCCCGCCCTCACGCGCCACGCGGGACGCGACGGCTCGGCCGATGCCGGAGGCCGCGCCGGTGACGATGACGGTCTGGCCGGCGAAGCGGCCGGGAGTGATCTCCTCGACCCAGCCGGTCGGCTGCTCGCCCTCGGCGTCCGCCTGGGCGGCCTCCTCGGGCGCGGCCTCCCGGTACGCGGCGATCAGCCCGTCGAGCGCCTCGGCGGGGAACTTGCCGCCGGACAGTGCGACGAGCTGTCCGAGCGGCAGGCCTCGGGCGGGGGCGAGCGAGTCCGGCGTTGCCCCGCCCTGCGCGAGGAAGCCGGAGAGGATCCGGCCGCCGACGGGGTGGTCGAGCCACTCGCCGACGGTGGAGTGAACGGTCAGTGCCATGGTGTGCTCCTGGGACGGGGTGGGTACCGGACAGCGCTGTCCGGTATCTAGGATAGCCCCATGACCGGTGTTCTGCGCGACCCTCGACGCGGTGACGTTCCCCGCACTCCAGCGCGTCGCGGGGGAGCGCCGAACCTCGGTCCCCGTGCCGCGGCGGGCAACCGCGCGGCCCTGCTCGAGGCCGCCCGCGAGGTCTTCGGGTCCGTCGGGACCGGCGCGCCGCTGAGCGCGGTGGCCAAGCGCGCGGGCGTCGGGCAGGGCAGCCTCTACCGGCACTTCCCGGACCGGCTGGACCTCGTGGTCGCGGTCTTCGAGGAGCAGGTCGTCGCGGTCGAGGAGCTCGCCGCGACCCCCGGCGTCGAGCTACCCGACCTGCTCGGGCTGGTCACGCGGCACGCCGTCGACTCGGTCGGGTTCGTGGACCTGGTCCGCTCGGGTGTGCCCGACGGGCGCGTGGTCGCCCAGGGCGAGCGGGTCGCCGTCGCGCTGGGGACACGGCTCGCGGGCGCGATCGCGGCGGGCGAGGTCCCGGCCGGGACGACGCCGGACGACCTGCTGCTCGCGGTGGCGATGGTGGCCGGCGGGCTGTCGCAGGCCGGGGAGGCCGACCGGGTACGCAAGGCGACCCGCAGCTGGGAGCTCCTGGGCATAGAGGTCCGCATCCCGCCCGCGCCGCGCACCGCTTAGCCGGACGCCTGGCGTCGAACGTAGGCATGGTCGCTCGATCAGGGCTCATAGAGCGACCGCGCCTACGTTCGGCACCGACAGTTCGTCAGGCTGCCCCTAGCCGCGGCGGCCCGCCGCGTGAACGCCGCCGATCCAGCCGAACACCGCCGCCGGGCCGATCGTCGAGCCCGGGCCGGGATACGTGCGCCCCATGACCGACGCCGTCGTGTTGCCCGCCGCGTACAGGCCCGGGATCGCGGTGCCGTCCTCGCGCAGGACGCGCGCGTGCTCGTCGGTGAGCAGCCCGCCCTTGGTACCGAGGTCGCCGGGCACGATCCGGAGCGCCGAGAACGGGCCGCGCTCGATGGGCGCGAGGTTCGGGTTGGGCCGCACGGTGGGGTCGGCGTAGTAGCGGTCGTAGGCGGAGTCGCCGCGGCCGAAGTCGAGGTCCTTTCCGGTGCGGGCGAACCCGTTGAACCGCTGGACCGTGTCGCGGAACGTGGCGGGGTCCAGGCCGAGCTTGCCGGCCAGCTCCTCGAGCGTGTCCGCGAACACCAGGGTGCCGTTCGCCACGTTCTCCTTGCGGCCCATCAGGAGCGACGTGTTGAGGTAGCGGCGCCGCGCCCGGACGTCCATCACCACCCAGGACGGGATCGCCGGCACCTCCTTGTCGCGCTCCAGCATGGCGTGGCCGAAGTCGATGTAGCTCGTGGACTCGTTGACGTACCGGGCACCCGAGGAGTCCACCACTATCGAGTAGGGCATGGACCGCTCGGTCAGCACGAAGCCGTGCATGCCCTCGCCGTGGTTGTCCACACCGGCGCCCCACCAGGCGTCGTCCATGAGCGCGAGCGCGCCGCCGGCGTCGGCCCCGGCCTCGATGGCCGTGCCCTGGTCGTCCTCGGAGGCCGCGCTCCACCCGGGGACGCCGTGGTGCTTCTGGCGCCACTCGGTCCGGTGGGCGAACCCGCCCGCGCCCAGGACGACGCCGCCCCGCGCGCGGATGGTGCGGCGGCCCTGCGGCGAGTCGACGACGGCGCCGGTCACCGCGCCGTCCTCCACGAGCAGCTCGACCAGCGGCGTGCCCAGCCGCACCTCGGTGCCCTGCTCCCGCACGATCTCCATGAGCGAGCAGGCGAGGGCCGCGCCCATGCCGACCAGCTTCTTGCCGGTGACCAGGCCGCCCAGTACGCGGAACACCAGCCGTGCGCCGCGGACGAAGCCCGACGCCGTGGACCAGGCCCGGTTCAGCTCGTAGAAGTCGTCGTTCAGGACGGCGAGCGGCACGCCGTCCTTGACCCGGGACCTGTCGAGCCAGCCGCCGAGCCGCTTCGTGTCGTACGGCTTGGGCTCGATCGAGCGGCCGATCTTGCCGCCCGGCCGCTCCGGGTAGTAGTCGGGGTACTTCTTCGCGGCCGACCAGCGCATCCCGTGCCGCTCCAGTGCGGTGACGAGCTCGTCGACGGTGTCGACGAAAGCCTCCCGGCGCGCGGTCGAGCTGGCGGGGCCGACGTCGCCGATCGCCTCCTGCAGGTACGTCAGGGCCTCCTCGCGGGAGTCGGCGATCCCGGCGCGCCGCATCACCGGGTTGACCGGCAGCCACAGGCCGCCGCCGCTGCGCATGGTAGTGCCGCCCCAGCGGTCGGCGGACTCCACGACCAGCACCTTGGCCCCGGCGTCGGCCGCGGCGATAGCCGCGCTGAGCCCGGCCGCGCCTGTTCCTGCGACGAGTACGTCGACGACTTCTTCCTGTGCCATCGCTAGGTCCCTCCATGGGATCTGGCCACGCCGGGACACGCCCGAGGCGGCAACCGGACTACATCGTCCGGTTGCCGCACAACTTACTCCCGCGCCCCGGGAGCGGCGCAAGACCCGGGTGATCCGAACGACGTCGAACCTCGAAAGGGGCGACACATCTTCTCAAACCCTCATCATGTAGTGTTATGTGTTGAGAGTTTGAGAAGGAGAGTGCTCATGTCGATCGAAGAGCTGCTTGACCGCTCGGAAGCCTTCCGGGCGGCCGACGCGCGTGCGGCGGGGATCAACTCGCATGCATTACGACGGATGACCGACGCCGGGCAGCTGATCCAGCTGTCACGAGGGCTCTACATCCCCGCTGCCGCGGACGGAGACCCGGACCTGCTGGAGATCGCCACGAGGGCGCCGCGCGCGACGTTGTGCCTGACCAGCGCGCTTGCACGTCATGAGCTGATCGACGACATCCCGGCGGCGCACGACCTTGCTCTGCCGCGAGGCGGCCACCGCCCGGCTCTACGTGCGCCCGCGAGGTGGCATGCGTTCGACGGAGCAACCTTTGAGATTGAGCGTGGCGCCGAGGCGATTGCTGGTGCGGGGCCCGGGGCGACGATCGCGATCTACTCTCCGGCGAGATGCATCGTCGACGCTTTCAGAATGCGGAACATCGCTGGATATGAGACAGGTATAGACGCGTTGCGTGAGTGGTTGACGGCTCGGGGAAACCACCCGGCTGAGCTGCTTCGCATCGCTCGCCTGCTTCCCAGGGCCGAAGGCCCGCTACGCACCGCATTGGAGTTCCTCGCGTGAGCCCGAATCTGCCCCAGCACCCCTGCCGCCAGAGGCCAGATAGCTGACCCGCTCGAAGTCGGTCGAGACAGCTACTTCCAAGTGCGCCGCCTCGCAGTGCAAAACGGCCGGGCAGTTGCCGAGATGCTCATGCTCTACAAGCTGGAACGCACGCTGAACCGACTCGCTCTGACCCGGTTCCGGGACCGCTTTGTGCTGAAGGGAGGTCTGCTGCTCGCCGCTTACAAGGGTCGCCGACCGACCAAGGACATTGACGGGATGATCCGTGACATGACCCTTGACGAAGAAGCGGTCCGGTGGGCTTGACCGGGACGGTCGGCGAGTTGCCCCCGGGAGCGGCGCAAGACCCGGGCCGGTTCCCCGCGCGGCTAGACTGCACGTGGCCGTGACTGGCGAGGGTGGGTCACCACCGGGGAGCGGCCGAGCGACCCGTGATGCGCGCCGCCCGCCTGGGTGCCAGGGTTTTCCACGAAGCTACCTCCGAGGAGAACCGCCATGTCCGGCGCCCCGTCCACACCTGACGTCCAGCTCACCGACGACTCGCAGCGCCCCGTACGGCGCGCGCTGCTGAGCGTCTACGACAAGACCGGCCTGATCGAGCTGGCCACGGCGCTGCACGACGCCGGCGTCGAGCTCGTCTCCACCGGGTCCACCGCGTCGCGGATCGCCGACGCCGGCATCCCCGTGACCCCCGTCGAGGAGCTCACCGGGTTCCCCGAGGCCCTCGAGGGCCGCGTCAAGACGCTGCACCCGCGCGTGCACGCCGGCATCCTGGCCGACACCCGCAAGCAGGACCACCTCGACCAGCTCGCGCAGCTCGACATAGCGCCGTTCGAGCTCGTCGTCGTGAACCTCTACCCGTTCGCGGCCACCGTGGCCTCGGGCGCAGGGCCGGACGCCGTCGTCGAGCAGATCGACATCGGCGGGCCATCCATGGTGCGCGCCGCGGCCAAGAACCACCCGTCGGTCGCCGTGGTCGTGGACCCGGCGCGGTACGACGACGTCGTGGCGGCCGTCCAGGCCGGCGGCTTCACCTACGCGCAGCGCAAGGCGCTCGCCGTCGCGGCGTTCGTGCACACCGCTACGTACGACGTCTCCGTGGCGTCCTGGATGGGGTCCGTCATCTCCCCGACGGACGCCGTGGACGGCGCCGACGGGCCCGTCTCGACGGGCTTCCCAGCGTGGATCGGCGGCACCTGGAACCGCGCCGACGTGCTCCGTTACGGCGAGAACCCGCACCAGCGCGCCGCCCTGTACACGCGCGGCGACGGCGTCACGGGCCTGGCCCAGGCCGAGCAGCTGCACGGCAAGGCCATGAGCTACAACAACTACGTCGACGCTGACGCCGCATGGCGCGCCGCCTGGGACCACGAGGGTCCCGCGGTGGCGATCATCAAGCACGCCAACCCCTGCGGTATCGCGGTGGGCGCCGACATCGCCGAGGCGCACGCCCGCGCGCACGCGACCGACCCGGTCAGCGCCTACGGCGGCGTGATCGCCGCCAACGGCGTGATCACGGTGGCCGCGGCCGAGCAGATCGCCCCGGTGTTCACCGAGGTGGTCGTGGCGCCCGGCTTCGAGCCGGAGGCGCTGGAGATCCTGCGGGCCAAGAAGAACATCCGGCTGCTGGTCGTGCCGAAGGCACCGGCCGGCAGCGTCGAGACGCGGCCGGTCTCAGGCGGGCTGCTCATGCAGGCCACCGACCGGTTCCAGGCGCCAGGGGACGCCCCCGAGAGCTGGACCCTGGCGACCGGCGAGGCCGCCTCGCCCGAGGTGCTCGCCGACCTCGCCTTCGCGTGGAAGGCGGTGCGGGCCGCCAAGTCGAACGCGATCCTCCTGGCCAAGGGCGGCGCCGCGGTGGGCATCGGCATGGGCCAGGTGAACCGCGTGGACTCGTGCCGCCTGTCGGTCGAGCGCGCCAACACCCTGGCCGACGGCGCCGAGCGGGCCCGGGGCGCCGTCGCGGCGTCGGACGCGTTCTTCCCGTTCGCGGACGGCCTGCAGGTGCTGCTCGACGCCGGGGTGACCGCCGTCGTGCAGCCGGGCGGCTCGATCCGCGACGAGGAGGTCATCAAGGCTGCCGAGGCGGCCGGGGTCACGATGTACCTCACGGGCACGCGCCACTTCGCCCACTGATCCACGGCGGCGTGTGGCGCCGGCACGGGGGTGGACACCACCTCGCCGGGTGGGTAACGGAGGCGTAGCACCGCTACCGCAGCGTTACCCACCCGGCGGGGTGTGCCCTGCCCGGGGGAGGCGTCAGCCTCGGATGACGGCGTCCTTGAGCTTGAGCGCCGGGTCCAGCGCGCGGTCCAGGTCGACCTCCAGCGGCACGCCGCGGTTCATCAGCTTGCGGACCTGCCCTACCTCGCGCGGGGAGTCGACCAGCAGCATCGCCCGGACGGTCGCCACCCGGTGGCCGTCCGAGGTGCGGCGAGGGTGGCGGTCCAGTGCGTTCTCCAGGTAGAGCGCGGCCCAGCCGCCCGACGAGTGACCATTGCGCCGCTTGTCGTCGGACACGTGGGCGCCCCGCAGCACCACGTCGTCGAACGGGGACGGCACGCCGAACAGCGCCAGGTCGTGCCCCAGCTGCTGCGAGAAGACGTACGGTGCGTGCCGCGGGACCGGGGCGAGCCCGAGCCGCTCGCGCACGTGCTCGGGCTCGGCGGGGCGCTCGTCGAGGCCGAGCAGGGCCCGGACGGTGACCTCGGGGTCGTGCAGGGCCGCCGACCAGTGCCCGCCCGGGACCGGCCCGAACACCGGGTGGTCGCGCGTCGCGATGTCGCCCACCGCCCAGATGCGGCGCAGCGCGTCGAGGTGCAGCCTGCCCGCCGGGTCGGTCGGGGAGCGCACCCCCATGAACCGGCCCGCGCGGTTGACCCGCAGCCCGCCGTTCGCCTCGAGCGGCAGGGAGCCGGCGAGCCAGCCCGACGCCGGACGCGCCCCGACGGCGGCCAGCACCAGGTCGGCCTCCAGCACCCGGCCGTCGGCGAGCCGCATGCTTCCGCCCTCGGCGGCGTCGCCCGGCCGGGGCAGCACCTCGTCGACGGCGACGCCTGTGACGAGGGTGACCCCTGCATCGTCGTACCAGGGCGAGAGCAGGCCGCCGACCTTCCGGCCGAGCTGCCGCTCCAGCGGCACCGGGCCGGCCTCGACGACAGTCACCCGCGCGCCCCCGCCCGCGGCGACGCCGGCTATCTCCGCGCCGATCCACCCGGCGCCCACCACGACGAGCCGTATCCCCGGCACGACGGCGGCGCGCAGCCGCTCCGCGTCGGCAGCCGTGTGCAGGGTCGCGGCAGCGTCCCAGCCCGCGGGGCGGACGGGCACGCTGCCGCAGGCGAGCACCACGGCGTCGGCCACGACGTCGTCGCCCGACGCCGTCCGCACCACCACCCGCTCCCGGTCCGCCTCGAGGCGGGTGGCGGGGTCGGCGAGCCGCAGGTCGTCGGCGAGGGCGGTCAGGTCGATGCCGAGGTCGTCGGCGAGCCACACCGGCTCGGTGCGCTTGAGCAGCTCCTTGGACAGCGGCGGCCGGTCGTAGGGCGGCAGGCCCTCCGCGCCGAGCACCGTCAGGCGCCCCTCGAAACCGTGTTTCCGCAGCGCAGCGGCGGTCTGTGCACCGGCAAGCCCCGCACCCACGACGACCACGCTGCTGGGGACCTGAGCTGAGGGCGAGGGCATGGACCTCACGGTAGCTCGCGGGCCGCGAACCTGGGAACGTGCTGTCAGTCATGTTGCAAGCCGGTCACGGTCATGCAGAATCGTGACGTTTCGGTTGTACCCTCGTCCCGTGGATCTCAGTGAGACGCGGACCGCCCCCGGCGCATCGGGTGGCGCCACGACGCTCCTCGAGCCGGGCTCGGCCGGAACAGCTACGCTCGAACGCACCGGAGAGGCCAGTCTGACGACTGCCATCACCACGACCAGCCAGGAGCTCGACCGCAGTGAGCCAGTCAGCGGTGAGGCCTCCGACATGAGCCCGGAGCCGCAGCGCAGCAATCTCGCGATCTGGCTCGTCCTCGCCGGCGTCGGCATCTCGGTCCTGCTCGGGATGGCCGCCGGAGCGCGTGCCGGAGCGATCGGCATCGGTGTGGTGCTCGTGGTCTGCGCGATCTTCCGCGCGGTGCTCGTCAGCCCGGTCGGGCTCGTCATCCGGACCCGGACCATCGACATCGTGCTCTACGGCGCTACGGCAGTGCTGATCGGCGTCCTCGCCGTGGCGACGCCCAGCATCTGACCCGGCGCTCGCCGCGCGCCCGCACGCAGCGCGCGCCGGCGCCCGTCCACCCCTGAAGCGGGGCGGACGCAGGGGAGCGTCAGCGCTCCGCGCCCTCGAGCGAGCCCGTCACCGGCTCCTCCGACTCGATCACGCACAGGACGCGACGGTCGCCCTCGGCCCAGCTCTCCTCCGACGGCGCGATCGGCCAGTACAGCAGCTCCGAATTGGCCCAGCGCATACCCACGAACTTCGCGAACTCCGGGTAGCAGTACGCATCCGCGGCGTCCCACAGCGCCTGCTGGGTGGGCGCGGCACCGTCCTGGGCGAGGCTGTCGGACGCCGTCGTCTCCGCGTAGATCTCGCCGCCGTGCGCGGTCGTGCAGGACACCACCGGGATCCGGTACAGCGTGGTCTGGCCCGACGTCGCCGTCGTGTCGATGCAGTCGCCCACCTCCAGGTCCGGGATCTCCGCCCCGGCCGTCGCGGCGGTGTCCGACGTCGGATCGGGCTCCTCGGCCGGCTCCAGCTGGCCATCGGCCTCCGGCGTCGGCACCGAGCCGTCCGCCGGATCCTCCGCGTACGGGTCGGTGGACGGGTCCGCGTACGGGTCCGCCGTTGCGTACGGGTCGTCGGCCGGTGTGGGGGACGACGTCGGGGCGGTGAGCTCGGAACCGTCGTCGGGCAGCGTGATGCCGAGCGGGCCCGCCAGGGCCGGCGGGACGAACGACCTGGCGGCCGAGACGAAGCCTGGCGGGAGCGACGACGCGTAGGTCGGCGCGGCGGCGATGCCGATGGCCAGGCCGACGATCCCGAGCACACCCAGGGTGACCGCGCCCAGGGAGAAGTCGAGGGTGCGCACCGACGACTTCTTCGCACGGCGCACGTTGCCCGTGCCGTTGGCCTCGGCGGTGCGCATCGACAGCACGAGGGCCGGGATCGCGAGCGGCCAGCAGAGCAGGAACGCGGCGACGACCCAGCCCACGCGGGTCGGATAGGGCAACGCTGACTTGTCGGCGGAGTCGCCGCTGACGGCCGGGTCTTCCTTGGTGGCGGCGTCCTTCGCCGCGTCTTCCTCGGCCGAGTCCTGCTCGTCGGGGGCTTCCTCGGCCGAGTCTTCCGCGGACTCCTCGTCCGCCGTCTTGTCGGGCGCGGGCTCGGTCGAGGTGGGCTCTTCAGGTGCTGCTTCGGCCGCCGTCTCCGGTTCGGTCGCGACCGGTTCCGTCGCGTCCGCGGGCGTCTGCTTGGTGTCGGCCATGATGCCGGATCGTAGCGCTGCAGGGTTTCGAGACGAAAGGCACCCGTGCCCGGACCAGGGCGACTGTGCGTCCCGGACCGGGCGGGGACCTACGGGATGCCGACGCGACCGGTGAGATCGTCGGTGTCGGACTCGACGAGGCACGCGATCCGCCGGTCCAGCAGGCGCCAGTCCCAGGCGTCGGGAGCCATGTACCAGTAGTGCAGCCCGGACTTCGCCACGGACGTCCCGGTCTGCTCCTCCAGGTTCGCGCGGCAGACGTCGTCGGTGTACCGCGCCATCCAGGCGTCACCGGGATACTCCGGGTACGTCCCGCCGTCGTTCTGCTCCAGTGCATGGTCGGCCACATACGTGATGTCGTACAGCTCGCCGCCGTGCGGCTCGGCGCACGGCACGACGGTGACCGTCCGCACCACGTCGGTCAGGCCGCCGGTGAGATAGCAGTCGCCCTCGCGCAGCTCCCAGACGCTGGTCCCGTCGGCCGGGCCGGACCCGGGTTCGTCGTCGTCGGCGTAGCTGGTCGCGGACTCCTGTCGTGCCGACGCCTCCGCGTCGATCAGCTGGAAGAACAGCGCGAACGTGCCGACGAGGATGGCGAGCGTGAGCACGCTGGACACCACTATCGCGTACACCAGGCCGGCGATCCCGATCCGCCGGGCCTTCGCGCCCTCGGCCCCGGCGCGCTGCTCGTCGCCGGCCGCGACCGCGGCCGTCGCCCGCTGGCTGTGCGAGTAGGCAGCGAGGCCGAACGGCCACCAGGAGAGCATGGCGACCAGGGTCCAGCCCGCGCCGGTGCTCGGTGCGGCCGGTGGGCGCGGTGCGGTGCCGTAGGGCGGGTAGGGCGAGTAGGGCGTTCGCGGCGGGTAGTGCGACGCCGGGGCGGGGGCCGGCCGCTGAACGGGGGTGGGCCCTCCGGGCGGGATCAGTGGCGGCAGGTCCTGGTTGCTCATGCGTCGACCTCGGGCTCGAAGATCTGCGGGTACTCGGAGAACTCGCCCTGCACGGGGAACGGCGCCTCGATGAAGCAGACGCTCGTGTGCCGGTTCTGCGCCCAGTCCTCAAGGTTCGGTTCGAAGGTCCACACGGGGGAGTCCTCGGAGCCGATCGTCCCGGAGTAGGAGTCGTACTCGGCCCAGCAGTCGTACCAGGCTTCCTCCGAGATCGTCTGGGCGCCGGGATACTCGTCGTGCAGGTGCTCGGTCACGCCGATCACCTGCACGTCATGCGGCCTGCTGCAGGGGATGACGTCGATCTCGTTCCAGACCGCCTCCCAGTCGGGGGCCATGAAGCAGTCGCCGGTCTGCAGCGCGAACGGGTCGAGCGTGATCGCCTCCCGCTTCGGGGCGGCCGCGCTGCGATACGTCTCCGGCGGGGCCTCTGCCGTGGCGGTCTCGATGCCGGCCTGACCGAGCAGGCTCGGCCCGTGCTGCACGCCGAGCACCACCAGCGTGATGTCGAGGGTGAGAGCGAGCGTCGACCAGATCGCACCGATCAGGACGCCGAGCCTCGCGTGGTCACGCGCTCTCCCGGCCTCGCGCCGCGCCGTCGTGCTGTCGCCGGCCCCGTGGGCACGAGCGGCCCGGTTGGCGGCCAGCACGGCGGCGATCGCCAGCGGCCAGAAGAGGATCATGCAGGCCACGATCCAGCCGCGGTGCACGGGCACCCGGAGGTCGTCGGGCGCCTCGGGGGCGTCAGGGAAGGGTGGTGCGGTCACGGCGTGATATCTATCAGGAGAACTGCCGGGAACTGGCCAAAGTGACCGGATTGTGAGTCGACTTCACCCGGTCGGCAGGGCGCCGTCGTCGGCCCGTCCCGTGGCGTGTCCTGATGTCGTACGACGCCGGGGCCGCACCCTTCGTACGGAAGGTGCGGCCCCGGCGTCGTACGCGTGCTGCGGGAGGTCAGGCCTTGTCGTCGGGCTTCTTCTCGGGCTCGGCCTCGGGCTCGGCGGCCTTGCCGGGGCCCGCGACGGTCGAGGCGGGCTCCGTGGCCTCGGCCTTGGGGGCGGACTGCGCGGTGACGAGCTCCTTCTCCTCGACCACCTCGACGTCCTCGTCCTCGTCGTCGTCCTCGTCCTCGTCGAGCTCCTCGAGCTCCTCCGGCTCGACCGAGGCGAACGCGCGGTAGAACAGCGCGGCGAGGGCGGCGCCGACGAGCGGGGCCAGCCAGAACAGCCAGAGCTGGCGGCCGGAGCCGTCGCCGCCCCAGTTGTTCGCGAAGAGCGCGGCCGCCGTCGAGCGGGCCGGGTTCATGCCGGTGTTCGTGACGAACCACGAGACCAGGGTCAGCGCGGCGATGGCGCTGCCCACGGCGACGGGGGCATAGCCGACCTTGCTGCGCGGGTCGTTGACGCCCAGGTACACGCCCACGAGCACCGCGGAGATGATGACCTCGACGAGCAGCGCCGGGAGCCAGTCGAACTGGGCCTGGCCCTGGGTCTGCAGGTAGAGCGGGGAGTTCTCCGAGAAGCCGTTCACTGCGTTGTCGAAGACGTCGGACGTGTTCTCCACGCCGAGCAGCGTGACGAGCGTCTGCGGCACCGTCGCGAACAGCACCGCTGCGGCCAGGATGGCGCCGACGAGCTGGGCACCCCAGTAGCTGAACATGTTGCTGACCGAGATGCGGCCGCTGAGCCAGGAGCCCAGCGAGATCGCCGGGTTGAAGTGCGCGCCCGACACGCGGCCGACGGCCGCAGCGCCCGCGATATAGGCAAACGCACCGCCGAGCGCCACGCCGAGCCCACCGACCGTGTTCAGCGGGCTGTAGACGAGCACACCCACGATCACGAGCGTCAGCACGAACGTGCCGAAGGTCTCGGCGAGCAGGCGGGAGAGCAGGCTGGGCGACCGCTCCTCGACCTCGGTGACGCCGCTGGTCGCGGCGAGGTCCTGGGACATGAAGTCAGATCCTTTCAGTGGCGCACCATTGGGTGCGCGTCATGGCGGCGTGCGTGCGATGTCGCGCACATCCTGCCATTACCCACCTGAGCGAAACCTGAATACACGCGGGTATTTTCTTCACCGTACTCGTGCTGATGTCGATGGCATCCTCAGCGTCGCGTCTTCGACGTCGTACCAGGTGGGTACGGATGTGGGTGCGGATCGTGCGTGGGGGCTGGGCGAGGCGGGTCGGTCGATGCAAGAGTGGGCCTATGACTGAACCCGTGAATGTCACCGTCACCGGAGCCGCTGGCCAGATCGGGTACGCGCTCCTCTTCCGCATAGCCGCGGGCGAGATGCTCGGCGCGGACACGCCAGTACGGCTCCGACTTCTCGAGATCCCGCAGGCCGTCGCGGCCGCCGAGGGCACCGCCATGGAGCTCGACGACTGCGCCTTCCCGAACCTGGCCGGCGTCGAGATCTTCGACGACCCGGTCAAGGCCTTCGACGGCGTCAACGTGGCTCTCCTCGTCGGCGCGCGCCCGCGCGGCCCGGGGATGGAGCGTGCCGACCTGCTCGAGGCCAACGGCGGCATCTTCGGCCCGCAGGGCCGCGCCATCAACGACGGCGCCGCCGACGACGTCCGCGTGCTCGTGGTGGGCAACCCCGCCAACACCAACGCGCTCATCGCGGCGTCGAACGCCCCCGACGTGCCGGCCACGCGGTTCACCGCGATGACCCGCCTGGACCACAACCGCGCGCTCTCGCAGGTGGCGGCCAAGACCGGGACACCCGTCGCCCAGATCAAGAAGCTCACCATCTGGGGCAATCACTCCGCCTCGCAGTACCCCGACCTGTTCCACGCGGAGGTCGGCGGCCGTCCGGGCGCCGACGTCGCTGCCGACACCACCTGGCTCACCGACGACTTCATCCCGACCGTCGCCAAGCGGGGCGCGGCGATCATCCAGGCGCGCGGGGCGTCGTCCGCGGCGTCGGCCGCGAACGCGGCGATCGCGCACGTGCGCGACTGGACGCTCGGCACCGCCGAGGGCGACTGGACGTCGGCGGGCCTGTGGTCCTCCGGCGAGTACGGCGTCCCCGAGGGGCTCGTCTCCTCGTTCCCCGTGACGTCCGACGGCACCGGCGAGTGGCAGATCGTCGAGGGCCTGGAGATCGACGAGTTCTCCCGCGCCCGGATCGACGCGAGCGTCGCCGAGCTGACCGAGGAGCGCGACGCCGTCCGGGCCCTGGGCCTGATCTGAACCGCCACCTGGTTGGTTGTGGGCGGGATCGTTGCGCCCAAGACGGGCAGATCGTCGCAACGGTCACGCCCACAACCAACACGCCTGACGGCACGCCCGCTGCCAAAGGGCTCGGGCGTGAGGTGCGTCTCGGAATTCCGGAGTGCGCAGGACCCTCAGGTATCTTGATATCGAGAGATCGGCACATTCCAACATCCCGGGGAGTCAGCCACACCCATGTCCAAGATCATCTATACCCATACGGACGAGGCCCCGCTTCTGGCCACCTACTCGTTCCTGCCGATCGTCTCGGCGTACGCGGCCAAGGCCGGTGTGGACGTCGAGACCCGCGACATCTCGCTCGCCGGCCGGATCATCGCGCAGTTCCCGGAGCGGCTCACCGATGAGCAGCGCCTGTCCGACGCCCTCGCCGAGCTGGGCGAGCTGGCGAACGACCCTGCGGCGAACATCATCAAGCTGCCCAACATCTCGGCGTCGCTGCCGCAGCTGAAGGCCGCCATCGCCGAGCTCCAGGGCCTCGGCTACGACCTGCCGGACTTCCCGGAGAGCGTCGAGACCGACGCCGAGAAGGACGCGCGCGAGCGCTACGGCCGTGTCATGGGCTCCGCCGTGAACCCCGTGCTCCGCCAGGGCAACTCCGACCGCCGCGCCCCGGCGTCGGTCAAGAACTACGCGAAGGCGCACCCGCACCGCATGGGCGCGTGGACGGCCGACTCGAAGACCAACGTCGCGACCATGGGCCACGACGACTTCTTCTCGAACGAGAAGTCCGTGGTCGTGGCGGCCGACGACACCCTGCGCATCGAGCACGTCGCCGCCGACGGCACCGTGACCGTCCTCAAGGAGTCGCTCCCCGTCCTGGCCGGTGAGGTCGTGGACGGCACGTTCCTCGACGCCGCCGCGCTGGACGCTTTCCTCCTCGAGTCGATCGAGCGGGCCAAGGCCGAGGGCATCCTGTTCTCCGTGCACCTCAAGGCGACGATGATGAAGGTCTCCGACCCGATCATCTTCGGCCACGTGGTGAAGGCGTTCTTCAAGCCGGTCTTCGAGAAGTACGGGCAGGACCTGGCTGCCGCCGGACTGTCGGCGAACGACGGCCTGGGCGGGATCTTCGCCGGGCTCACGGCGCTCCCGAACGGTGCGGAGATCCGCGCCGCGTTCGACGCCGCGCTGGCCGACGGCCCGAAGATGGCAATGGTGAACTCCGACAAGGGCATCACCAACCTGCATGTGCCGTCCGACGTCATCGTCGACGCCTCGATGCCCGCCATGATCCGTATCGGCGGCCACATGTGGGGCCCCGAGGGCGAGGAAGCCGACACCCTCGCGGTGATCCCCGACTCCTCCTACGCCGGGATCTACCAGACCGTCCTCGACGACTGCCGCGCCAACGGCGCCCTCGACCCGGCCACGATGGGCTCGGTCCCGAACGTGGGCCTCATGGCGCAGGCGGCCGAGGAGTACGGCTCGCACGACAAGACGTTCGAGATCGCCGCCGACGGCACCGTGCGCATCGTGAACGGTGCGGGCGACGTCGTCATGGAGCACGCGGTCCACGCCGGCGACGTCTGGCGCGCCTGCCAGACCAAGGACGCCCCGATCCGCGACTGGATCAAGCTGGCCGTCACCCGTGCCCGCGCCTCCGACACGCCCGCGGTGTTCTGGCTGAACTCGCGCCGCGCGCACGATGCCAACCTGATCCAGAAGATCGAGCAGTACCTGCCCGAGCACGACACCGAGGGCCTCGAGATCCTGATCATGGACCCGGCGGAGGCGACGGCGTACTCGCTGGCGCGCATCCGCAAGGGCCTGGACACCATCTCGGTGACCGGCAACGTGCTGCGCGACTACAACACCGACCTGTTCCCGATCCTCGAGGTCGGCACGTCGGCGAAGATGCTCTCGATCGTGCCGCTGATGAACGGTGGCGGCCTGTTCGAGACGGGTGCAGGCGGCTCCGCGCCGAAGCACGTGCAGCAGCTCGTCGAGGAGGACTACCTGCGCTGGGACTCGCTCGGTGAGTTCTTCGCGCTCGCCGCGTCCTTCGAGCACCTCGCGATCAACGAGGGCAACGCCCGGGCCCAGGTCCTGGCCGACACGCTCGACCGCGCGACCGGGACGTTCCTCGCCGACGACCGCTCCCCGGGGCGTCGCCTGGGGACCATCGACAACCGTGGCTCGCACTTCTACCTCGCCCTCTACTGGGCGCAGGAGCTCGCCACACAGTCCGACGACGCCGAGCTGGCCGCCACGTTCAAGTCGCTCGCCGAGGCGCTGGCCGCGGGCGAGCAGGCGATCGTGGCGGAGCTGATCGCGGTCCAGGGCAAGCCGGCCGACATCGGCGGGTACTACCGCCCGGACGAGGCCAAGGCCACCGCGGTGATGCGCCCGAGCACCACCTTCAACGAGGCGCTCGCGTCCCTCTGACGCAGCAGGCCGGCTCCTCGAGATCGGTCGGTTGCTGAGGTCGATCCGGTGAGATCGGTCGGTTGCCTTGAGATCGGTCCATCAATGGACCGATCTCAAGGCAACCGACCGATTTTCGGCTGCGCGTGATGACATCGGACCGAAGTCCGCTGCCGTTCTACCTGGTGGCGGCGGGGCGTGACCTTGGTCGCTCCGCGGAAAAAGAGGCGGGGACTGTCGGTGTCTCGACGTAGCCTCAGAAAACGATGATCGACGCGCCGCAGACCCCTGAGACCACGCCCCTTCCTGAGGCGTCGCCTCGCTCTGCGTCCGTACTGGCGAAGGACCCGGCACGCCGGCTCGACTGGCGGCGGCTGCGCGGTCCGGCCGCCGTCGTCGCCCTGCTCGCCCTGACCGCGGGCGCCGTGGGCCAGGCCCTCGGTACGGCCGCGGCCGGGCAGCTGGCGGCGAACGCCACCGTCGCCGGGCTGCTGCTGCTCGCCGCGTGCGTGGTGGGCGGCGCGCTGTTCGACGGCTTCGGGCAGGTGGTCTGGGCCAGCGTGGTGGACCGCGCCGAGGGCAAGCTCCGGAGCGACCTGCTCAGTGCGGCGCTGCGCCAGCCAATCGCGACACTCTCCGAGCAGGCCGTGGGCGAGGTGCTCGACCGGGTCGACGACGACACGCACGCCGCCGGGCGGCTCGTGCGCCGCCAGCTGTGGGGCGCCGGCCGCACGGTCGTCGGCGTTGTACCCATGTGGATCATCGCAGGTATCACCTGGTGGCCGGCCTGGGTCCTGTTCCCCTTGCTGGGCGGGATCGTCATCCTGCTCACCCGGCCGCTGCTCGGTGAGATCGCGCGCCTCAAGGTGATCGAGGAGGTTGCGTGGACCGACCACGCCGCTGCCTTCGAGGAGGCCGTCGCCGCTCGGAACGACCTGCGCACCAGCCTGGGACAGGCGTTCGCCGTGCGGCGGGTCGCGCAGCTCTCGGCGACGGTGCACCGCAAGTTCAAGGATGTGGTGCGGGTCGAGGAGCGCCTGCTGCGCCGGGCCGGTCTGGTGCTGTACGCCCTGCTGGCCGGGACCGTCGTCGTGTGCGCCGTGCTGGCGTCCGGTGGCAGCCTGTCCGTGGACCAGCTCGTCACGCTGTTCCTGGTCACCGCGCTGTTCGTGGGTCAGATGGACAACCTGGTGCATCACCTCCCGGACATCCAGGAGGGCCTCGGCGCGATCCTGCGCATCCGGCAGATGCTGGCGGTCGAGCCGGAGCCCGAGGGCGGGGACGACGTGCCGGCCGGGCCGCTCCAGCTCGAGCTGCGCGACCTGAGCTTCGCCTACGCCGAGGGCACGTTCGCCCTGGCCGGGGTTGACCTGATGGTCCCCGCCGGAGAGACGATCGCGCTCGTGGGCCGGACGGGCTCGGGCAAGTCGACGCTGGCCGCGCTGTTGTCGCGCGCGGTCGAGCCGGAGCGGGGCTCGGTGTTCCTGGGCGGGTCCGACGTACGCGACCTCGACCTGCAGAAGCTGCGGGGGGCCGTCGGTGTGGTGACGCAGCGCACCGAGATCATCGCCGGAACCCTCGCGGAGAACATCGCGCTGTTCGCCGACGTCCCGCGGTCGGCCATCGAGGGTGCTGTGCGTGAGCTCGGCCTGAGCGACTGGACGGAGGGTCTGCCCGACGGCCTCGACACGCTGCTCGGTCCGGGTGGCACCAAGCTTTCGGCGGGCGAGGAGCAGCTCGTCGCGTTCGCCCGGCTCCTCGTGCGGCACGTGCAGCTCGTGGTGCTCGACGAGGCTACCGCGCGGATGGACCCGCTCACCGAGGCGCGGGTCGTCGCGGCGTCGGACCGGCTGCTCGCCGGGCGCACGGGGGTACTGATCGCGCACCGGCTGGGCACCATCGAGCGGGCAGGCCTCGTGGCCGTGCTCGACCACGGCCGAGTGGTGCAGCAGGGACGTCGCGCGGCGCTCGCCCGGACTCCTGGCCCCTTCCGCTCGCTGCTGGAGGCCGGCACGAGCGACGGGACGCTGGACGACGCGGCGGCCGATCGCGAGACCGACGCCGCGGAAGAGGCGCGCGCCGATTCGGTTGCGGCTCCGGTCGGGAACGTCGGCCAGGACAGCGGTCCCGTGGCGGACGGCGTCGGCACCGAGCGGGACGGCACTGCCGAGCCCAACACCGCTGAGCCCGACGCGGTCGGCGGACGCCGCCGGATCGGGACCCCACCTGAGCTGACGCCGCCCGGTGACGGGCCGAGCCTCGCGCGAGGCATACTGCACGCGCTGTTCGTGCGCCCGCAGTGGGGCGCGTTCGGTGCGGTCCTGTTCCTCCTGGGGAGCCTGGTCGCGGCTCAGGGCGCGGTCAGCGGGTTCCTGTTCGGCCGCACGGTCGAGGAGCTGGGCTCGGGCGAGCTGCCCGTGGGCCTGCTGGCGACGCTCGCGGTGCTCCTGCTGATGCAGCCGTTGTTCATCTCCCGCGCGATGGGCGTGTACCCGCTCTGGTGGATCGAGATCCTGCTGCGGATCCGCATGTCGGTGATGCACGGGCAGACGCGCCAGTACCGGCTGCCGCCCACGCCGCCCGGCGAGGTAGTGGCCCGCTCCATGGACGCGGACCGGTTCGTGCAGTACGCGGACCGCTGGGTCGACTTCGTCAACGGTCTCGCGATCGTTGTGGTCACGGCGCTGATCAGCGGGACCTGGACCGCGGGCGCCGTCCTGCTGGCGGTCATGGTGGTGTCGGCGCTGGCCTCGGCCATCGGCCGGCCGATCGCGGGCCGCTCGGCCGCCGGTTCCTCGGCGGCACGCGCGCGCTTCGGCCGCGCCCTGGTCTCGGCGCTCGACTCGGCACGCACGGTGAAGCTCGCGGCCCGCACGCCCGACGTGCGCCGGCACCTGGGCGAGGTCGACTCGGGCCGGGTGAAGGCGGCGATCTTCGAGCACCGGGTGCAGGCAGTGCTCGACTCGGTGCCGCTGGTGACCCTGTACGTGGGCGTCGTCGTCGCGTGGACGTTCCTGCTCACGGGCATGTGGGACCTGGCGACGACGCTGCTCGTCGCGAACGCCGTGACCGGCTTCGCGTGGTTCGGTGTCGTGGCGGGCGCGGTGGTCACCGAGGCGCCCGGCACCCGGGCGTGGCAGGTCGCGACCGCCCGGTTCGCGGACGGTGCCGACCTCGTGTCGCGCCAGCCGGGGGTGGACCTGGTGACGGGCGTCGCGCCCGCGCCCGAGCCGGCCCGGCGCGAGCCGCTGGACCGCCTGGAGCTGCGCAACCTGACCGCGGTGCACGACGACGGCACGATCGGCGTCTCCGACGTCGACCTCGAGATCCGCCGGGGCGAGCTGGTGCTGCTCCTCGGGCAGGTCGGGTCGGGCAAGTCGTCCCTGCTCTCCGCGCTGGCCGGGCTCATGGAGCACACCGGCGACGTCCGGTGGAACGGCACCGAGGTGACCGACGCCCAGGCATTCCTGCGCCCCGGCCAGGTGGCGCACGTGGCCCAGGTGCCGCGGGTGCTGTCCGGCTCGTTCTCCGACAACGTGCGGCTCGACCACGCCCGCGACATCGACGGTCCGGTCCAGGGTGCGCGGCTCGCGCAGGACATGGAGGAGGCGGGCGGCCCGCACGCCCTCGTGGGCCACCGCGGCGTGCGCCTGTCCGGTGGTCAGGTGCAGAGGCTCGCGCTCGCGCGAGCGCTCGCCGCGGACACCGAGCTCCTGCTGGCGGACGACGTCTCCAGCGCGCTGGACGCCTCGACCGAGATCGAGCTGTGGGCCGCCCTGCGGGAGCGGGGCACCACGGTGGTCGGCGCGACGTCGAAGCGTGCGGCGCTCGCCCGTGCCGACCGCGTGGTGGTGCTGGTCGACGGCAAGGTGGCCGACGTCGGGCCGTGGGCCGGTCTAGCGCCGAGGTGGAGCCACCTCGCGGGCTGACCGAGCCCGGTGAGCTCATCGCTGACACAGCCCGAGTCAGCGATGAGTCCGCCGCGCCGCCGTCGTCGGACAGGGGGAGAGTCGCGGTGCGGCTACGAACAAGGAGACCCTCATGGCGAAGATCGTGTCCAGCATGTTCATGGCGCTCGACGGTGTCGTCGAGCCGGACAAGGGCAACTGGCACTTCCCGTACTTCAACGACGAGCTGGGTGCGGCCGTCGACCTCACGCACCAGGCCGACGTCTTCCTGTTCGGGCGCGTCACCTACGACTCGTTCGCGGGCGCCTGGCCCGAGCGTGAGACCGCGGGCGAGGAGGACGCCGGGTTCGCGAAGCGGATCGGCGACACCCGCAAGGTCGTCGCGTCCCGCAGCTCGCTCGAGCTCACCTGGCGCAACTCGGAGCAGCTGCAGGGCGACCTGGTCGAGGGCGTCACCGCCCTGAAGGAGGACCCGGCGATCGGCACGATCGTCCGGCTCGGTGTCGGTGGTCCGCCAGCTGCTGGACGCCGGCCTGCTCGACGAGCTGCACCTGTTCGTGCACCCGGCCACCGCGGGCGGCGGGCTCAGGCTGTTCCGGGACGGCGACCCGGAGCGGCCGATGAAGCTCGTGTCGGCCACGCCCTTCAAGACGGGCCTCGTCTACCTGGTGTACACGCCGGACCCGAACCCGCCGACCGGCGGCTACGCGGAGGCGGCAGCCCTGCTCCCCGACGAGTGATCGCCGCCGGCGGGCGCCACCCGGCGCGGCAGCACGAAGACCAGCAGGAACGCCACCACGGAGAGCGCAGCGCTGGTGCCCAGCGCCATGGTGGCGGCGTGCGCGAAGGCGTCGGCGACCACCTCCGGCGTCGGGCGGCCGGGCGGGAGCTCCAGCGACCCGAAGAGCACCGAGCCGACGACTGCGATGCCCGCCGCCGAGCCGATCCGCTGCATGGTGCCGATCACGCCGGACGCGGCCCCGGCCTCGTCGCGGTCCACAGTGGCGACGATGAACTGGGCGTTCGGGGCGATGAACAGGCCGCTGCCGATGCCGCCGACCAGGAGCGGCGCCGCGAGGGTCCAGTTGGTCAGGTCGCCGGTCGGGACCAGCCAGAGCACGAGCCACAGCGACACGAGCCCCACGGCAACCATCGCGGTGCCGATCACGAGCACGAGCCGGCCCAGGCGGTGCGCCAGGCGCTCGCTCTGCGAGGCGCCCAGTATCGACCCGATGGCGAACGGCACGGACACCAGCCCTGAGGCCAGCGCCGAGTGGCCCAGCCCGGCCTGCCAGAAGATCGAGACGGTGAAGAAGATGCTGGTGAAGGCCGCGAAGTAGACCAGCGCGAGGATGACGCCACCCGTGAACGCGGCGTGCGAGAACAGGTGCGGCGGGACGAGCGGGCTGTTGCCCCGCGCAGCGACCCGTCGCTCCCAGAACGCGAACGCGACGAGCAGCAGCAGACCGCCCGCCAGGGACGTCCAGGTCCACCACGGCCAGCCGGCGTCCTCGCCCTCGATGAGCGGCACCAGGACCGCGACGAGCGCGACCGAGACCAGCAGCAGCCCGACGCCGTCGACCCCGCGCGCGGTGGCCCCGACGACGATCCGGGGCAGCAGCATGATCGCCGCGGCGACCGCGATCACCCCGAAGGGCAGGTTGACGAAGAAGATCGAGCGCCAGCCCTCGTCCTCGCCGAACGCCTCGATGAGCAGGCCGCCGACGATCGGCCCGAGGGCGGTGGAGAACCCGATGGCCGCGCCCATCACCGCGAACGCCCTGCCGCGCGTGCGGCCGGCGAACATCAGCTGGATCAGCGCCGTCACGGCGGGGAAGAAGATGCCGCCGCACAGCCCCTGGACCACACGGGCCACGATCAGCTCGGTGGCGCCGGACGCGAGGCCGCACCACAGGCTGGCGAGCGTGAACCCGGCCAGACCCACCACGAACACCCACTTGTGGCCCACCCGGTCACCCACGCGGCCGGCCGGGATGAGGGCGAGGCCGTAGGCGAGCGCGTACCCCGAGATGATCCACGACAGGGTGCCCTCCGACGCGTCGAGCGACGTGCGGATGGTCGGCAGCGCCACGTTCACGATGGTCGTGTCGAGCAGGGCCATCGACACGCCCAGGATGAGCACCGCGAGCGCGATCCAGGAGCTGCGCGGGGCGGCGTCCGGGGCGTCGTTCGATGCCGCGGGCGCGGGGGAGGTGGTCACAGGGAGAGTGCCTCTCGGGGAACGGGGTAACGACAAGATCGTACGGCGAGCATCTGACAGGACCCTCCCGAAGCGTCCCTGGTTGTGGGCGCGATCGTTGCGTCTGCGTGCCCACTCTGGGCGCAACGATCACGCCCACGACCAAGGGTCCGGGTAATTAGGGTGAGGCGCATGGAGCTGATCTTTCGCGAAGCCGAGCGCGACGACCTCGAGCGCATCGTCGAGCTCATCGCCGACGACGCCGTCGCCGCCCGCCGCACGGGCAGCTACGGCGAGCCGCACGTCAGGGGGTTCGAGGCCGTCGCCGCGAGCCCGGACAACGAGCTGGTCGTCGCGGAGTACGACGGCGAGGTGGTCGGCGTCATGCAGCTGACGTTCATTCCGGGGATCTCCCGCAACGGCGCCTCCCGGCTGCTGGTCGAGGCCGTGCGGGTGGCTCGCAACCAGCGCGGCAAGGGCATCGGCCGCCGGCTGATGGAGCACGCCCACGAGCGCGGCCGGGCGCGGGGCTGCGCGCTGGCCCAGCTGACGTCGGACAAGCAGCGGCCGGAGGCGCACCGGTTCTACCGGAACCTCGGCTACGAGCAGTCGCACGAGGGCTTCAAGCTCCCGCTCTGACGCCGGCCCGACAGTCGGCCGCCGGACGACAAAAGTCCGCCTCCAGCAAGCCGTTACGCATGCTCCACGCCCGGAAACCATGCGCAACGGCTTGCTGGAGGCGGACTTCGTGTCTGGGGCCGGTCGATTGGTGCGGGTGAACGCTTGCTGCAAACTTCTGCAAGCATTACAGTCGCGATCGGTTCCTACTGGGGTTCCGGACGACGAAGGGGTCATCCATGTCTCGCACCGCGCGCCTGCGCCCGCCGCACGCCCGCCTGCTGCCCGGGTTCCGCGCGCGGCTCCGCACGACGGCGGCGCTCGCGTCCGTCGCACTGGTCGCCTCGCTCGGGCTCGCCGTGTCGGCGTCGGCCGCCACGGGTGCGTCGACGGCGTCGGACACCAGCGGTGCGTCGACGGCGTCGGACACCAGCACGAGCGGCGCAGCCGCGGCCGAGCAGGACCGCACCGCCGCCCTCGTGGGGAGCCTCCAGGACGAGCTCGGCTGTGCCGCCGACTGGGACCCGGCGTGCGCCGCCACGGAGCTCACCCCCCAGCAGGACGGCACGTTCACCGCGGAGTTCGAGCTCCCGGCGGGCACCTACGAGTACAAGGTGGCGCTGAACGACGCGTGGGACGAGTCCTACGGCCGCGACGGCGGCCCCGACAACGCCCCGCTCCACCTCGCGGGCACCGCAAGGGTCCGCGTCACCTACGACGACACGACCCACCGCACCGCCCTGACCCCGCTCACCCTCGCCGGCGAGTACACCGCGGCGGACGACGCCCTGGTGCACGACCCCGTCCGCCAGCCCGGCAGCGACGAGCGCTTCTACTTCGTGATGACCGACCGGTTCGCCAACGGGGACCCCGCCAACGATGAAGGCGGCCTGGCGGGCGACCGGCTCAGCACCGGCTTCGACCCGACCGACAAGGGCTTCTACCAGGGCGGCGACCTCGCAGGCCTGCGCCAGAACCTCGACTACATCGAGGACCTGGGCACCACCGCGATCTGGCTCACCCCGAGCTTCCTGAACCGGCCCGTGCAGGGTTCGGGCGCCGACGTGAGCGCCGGCTACCACGGCTACTGGATCACCGACTTCACGCGGATCGACCCCCACCTGGGCACCAACGCCGAGCTCGAGGCGCTGATCGACGACGCCCACGCGCGCGGGCTCAAGGTCTACTTCGACATCATCACCAACCACACGGCCGACGTCGTCGACTACGCCGAGGGCGCCTACGACTACGTGGACCAGGCCACCGCCCCGTACACGGACGCCGCCGGCAACCCGTTCGACCCCGCCGACCACGCCGGCACGGGCAGCTTCCCCGAGCTCGACGCGGCGACGAGCTTCCCGTACACGCCCGTCGTCGACCCGGCCGACCAGGACGTCAAGGTCCCGGCCTGGCTCAACGACCCCACGCTCTACCACAACCGGGGCAACTCGACGTGGGCGGGCGAGTCGGTCACCTACGGCGACTTCAGCGGCCTGGACGACCTCATGACCGAGCATCCGACAGTGGTGGACGGCTTCGAGGAGATCTACAAGGCGTGGATCGACCTGGGCATCGACGGGTTCCGCATCGACACGGTCAAGCACGTGAACTTCGAGTTCTGGGAGGAGTGGTCCGCCGAGATCCAGGACTACGCCCGCGCCCAGGGCAAGGACGAGTTCTTCACGTTCGGCGAGGTGTACGACGCCGACGCCGCCAAGACGTCCCCGTACGTGCGCCGCACCGACATGAGCTCCGTGCTCGACTTCTCGTTCCAGTCCGCCGCCACGAGCTACGCCAGCGGCAACAGCGCGCAGCGCCTCGCGGACCTGTACGCCTCCGACGACCTGTACACGACGCCGCACAGCAGCGCGTCGGCCCTGCCGACCTTCCTCGGCAACCACGACATGGGCCGCGTCGGATTCATGCTGGCGGGCGCCGAGAACCCGCTCGAACGCGACGAGCTGGCGCACGAGCTCATGTACCTCACGCGCGGCCAGCCGGTCGTCTACTACGGCGACGAGCAGGGCTTCGCGGGCACCGGCGGCGACAAGGACGCCCGCCAGACCCTGTTCGCGACCCAGGTCGACGAGTACGCCGACCAGCCCCTGGTGACGGGCGAGCAGGCCGGCAGCGTGGACCGCTACGGCACCGACGCGCCGCTCTACGAGCACATCGCCGCGCTCGCCGACCTCCGCGAGGAGCACCCGGCCCTGGCGACCGGCGCCCAGATCGAGCGCTGGGCCGACGACGGCGCCGGCGTCTACGCGTTCTCCCGCGTGCTGCGCGACGAGCAGGTGGAGCACCTGGTCGCCGCGAACAACGCGGGCATCGAGCGCACGGTCACGTTCGACACGCTCACCCCCGGCGCGACCTTCGCGCCGCTGTACGGCACCGACACCACCGTGACGGCGGACGCCGACGGCGCGGTCACGCTGACCGTCCCGGCGCGCTCCGCGATCGTGCTGGTCGCCGACCGCACAGTGGGTGCGGACACCGCCGGGACCGTCACCGTGGTCCCCGGCGCGAGCTCCCGGCCGGGTGCGGCGCTGAGCGGCGTCGCCCCGATCGCCGCCGGGATCGACGACGCCTGGGCCGAGACCTCCTTCGCCTGGCGCGCGGTCGGCACCGACGAGTGGCACCAGCTCGGCACCGCGGAGGACACGTCCCCGCGCGTCTTCCACGACGTGTCGCCCGACGGCGCCGACCTGCCCGAGGGCACGCTGGTCGAGTACCGCGCGGTCACCCGTGACGCCGACGGCGACCGCGCCGCCGCCAGCTCGTACGCCTCGGTGGGCATCGACGTGAGCGGCGTGGTCGACGACCCGACGGACCCCGACATCGACCTGGTCACCGTCCCCGGCTCGCACAACAGCGAGATGGGCTGCGCCGGCGACTGGACCCCGGACTGCGAGGCAGCCCGCCTCACGCTCGCCGACGACGGCACCTACACGGGCACGTTCGAGCTGCCCGCCGGGTCGTACGAGTTCAAGGTGGCCGTGAACGGCTCCTGGGCGGAGAACTACGGGGCCGACGGCGTCCGCGACGGCGCCAACGTCCCGTACTCGACCGGCGGCGGCCCCGTGACCTTCACCTGGGACCCCGAGACCAAGGTGCCCACCGTGCAGGTAGGCACACCGGGCACGCCGGGAGAGGGCCAGCAGGCCGCGCACTGGGTGCGGCAGGGCCTGGTCCTGGTCCCGGCCGACGACTTCGGCACCGGCGACACCTGGACGCTGGAGACGGGCGCGCCGGAGGCGCCGACGTCGTACACCATGACCCCGGGCGACGTGCCCGCGGACGTGGCCGAGGACTTTCCCCACCTGGCCGGCCACCTCGCCCTGGAGATCGAGGGCCTGAGCCGGGCCGCGGCGACGTCGGCCCTGCAGGGGCCGCTGCGCCTCACCCGGCACGACGGCGAGACGCTCACCGCGGCCACCGGCGTGCAGATCCCCGGCGTGCTGGACGACCTGTTCGCGACCGACCGTACGCTGGGCGTGACCTGGCAGGGCGGCGGCAAGCAGGGCAGCAAGGCGTCGTTCGCGCTGTGGGCGCCCACGGCCCGCGCCGTGACGCTGCAGGCCTGGCCCGCGGGCACTTCGCTGGACGCCGAGCCGCGGACCTTCGAGATGGCCCGGCAGGACGACGGCGCCTGGACGCTCGGCGGCGGTCGCGCCGCGCAGGGTCTCGACGAGCAGCTCCGGAGTCTGTCGGAGGGCGACCGCAACGGCGGGCACGGCGGCGGGCCGAGCTGGCAGGGCGTGCGCTACCGCTACGCCGTCGAGGTGTACGTGCCGAGCACCGGGCAGGTCGAGACCAACGTCGTGACCGACCCCTACTCGGTGGGCCTGACGCTCGACTCGACGCACTCGGTGGCCGTGGACCTGGCCGCGGCGAACTGGCGGCCGAAGGTCTGGCGGTCCACCCCTGCTCCGGTCGTGGACCGGGCCGTCGACCAGACGATCTACGAGCTGCACGTGCGCGACTTCTCGAGTTCCGACGAGACCGTGCCCGAGCGCCTGCGCGGCACGTACGGCGCGTTCGGGGTGAGCCGCTCGGACGGGATGAAGCACCTGCGCTCGCTGGCCGACGCCGGGCTCACCACCGTCCACCTCCTGCCGACGTTCGACATCGCCACGATCCCCGAGGACCGAGCGGACCAGGCCACCACCGGCGACCTGTCCGGGTTCGCCCCCGACGGCACGGAGCAGCAGGCCGCCGTCGCCGAGGTGCAGGGGCAGGACGCCTTCAACTGGGGCTACGACCCGTACCACTTCATGGCCCCGGAGGGTTCGTACGCCGTGGACGCCGACGGCGGGGCGCGCGTCGCGGAGTTCCGGTCGATGGTCGGCAACCTGCACCGGGCCGGGCTCCAGGTGGTGCTGGACCAGGTCTTCAACCACACGGCGGCGTCGGGCCAGGACCCGAAGTCCGTGCTGGACCGCGTGGTCCCCGGCTACTACCACCGGCAGAACGCGACCACGGGCGCCGTCGAGACCAGCACCTGCTGCCAGAACGTCGCCACGGAGCACGCCATGGCCCAGAAGCTGATGGTGGACTCGGTGGTCACCTGGGCCCGCGACTACCACGTGGACGGGTTCCGGTTCGACCTGATGGGGCACCACTCCCGCGCCAACATGGAGGCGGTCCGGGCGGCGCTCGACGAGCTCACGCTGCGGCGCGACGGCGTCGACGGGAAGAGCGTGTACCTGTACGGCGAGGGCTGGGACTTCGGCGAGGTCGCGGGCAACGCCCGCTTCGAGCAGGCCACGCAGGGCCAGCTCGGCGGCACGGGGATCGGCACGTTCAGCGACCGGCTGCGCGACGCCGTCCACGGCGGCTCGCCCGTCGACGGGTCGTCCCTGTTCACGCAGGGCTTCGGCACGGGCCTGTTCACCGACCCGAACGGCAACGAGGCCCGGCTGGAGGACCCGGCGTCGGTCAACGACGGCGGCGCCGACGAGGCGGCCGACCTGGCCCACCAGACCGACCTGGTGAAGCTCGGGCTGGCCGGGAACCTGCGCGCCTACGAGGTCACCACCTCGACGGGGGAGCGCGTCCGGGGTGAGGACCTGGACTACCGGGGCTCGCCCGCCGGGTACGCGGACTCGCCCGAGGAGGTCGTCACCTACGTGGACGCGCACGACAACGAGACGCTGTTCGACCTGCTCGCGCTCAAGCTGCCCGCGGACACCCCGATGGCGGACCGGGTCCGGATGAACACGGTGTCGCTGGCGACCGCCGCGCTGTCGCAGTCGCCCTCGTTCTGGCACGCGGGCACCGACCTGCTGCGCTCCAAGTCCCTGGACCGCAACTCGTTCGACTCCGGCGACTGGTTCAATACCATCGACTGGTCGGGGCAGGACAACGGGTTCGCCCGCGGCCTGCCGATGGCGGCGGACAACGAGGACAAGTGGCCGTACCAGCGGCCGCTCCTGGCCGACGCCGCGCTCAAGCCGGCGCCCGACGACATCGCCTTCGCGTCGGAGCAGGCGCGCGAGCTGCTGGAGCTGCGGCACTCGACCGAGCTGTTCCGGCTGGGCTCCGCCGACCTCATCGAGCAGAAGGTCAGCTTCCCCGGCTCCGGTCCGGACGTCGTGCCGGGAGTGATCACGATGTCGGTCGACGACCTTGCGGGCTCGTCCGACGTCGACCGGAAGCTGGACGGCGTGCTCGTCGTGTTCAACGCCTCGCCGGAGCCGGCCACGGTCGAGGTGCCGGAGCTCGCGGGCCGCGGCTACGCGCTGTCCCGGGTGCAGGCGCGCGGGGCGGACGCCGTCGTCCAGCAGACCACCTGGGACGCGACGGACGGAACGGTCACGGTCCCGGCCAGAACGGTAGCGGTCCTGACGGACCCCCGGGGCTGATACCCCGACTGCAGACCTGGTCGCCGTCGCCGGTGCCGACTGCAGAGCTGGTTGCGGTTAGGGGCCTGCTAACCGCAACCAACTCTGCAGTCAGCAAAGGAGCGCCGACCAAGTCTGCAGTCCGGACTGTTGGCAGCCGGTGCGAGCACCTTGGGGACCGCAGGGGGGTACGGAGTGACAGCGCTGACAATTGTTGCGGAGAGTCCCTTGACTCCGGCACGTCTGGGGTGAATCGTGTGCCTCAGCTCGCCCGGCGGCGTAGCCGGGCATCGCACGACGCAAGGGAGCTTCATGCGCACGGCACGAGTCCTCATCGCACCCGCCGCGGCCGCGGCACTCGCCCTATCGCTCGGTGCCTGTGGCACCGGCGGGGGCGGGTCCGACGACGCCACGATCACCGTCGCCTACCAGAAGTTCGGCAACTTCACGCAGGCCGACACCCTGTTCAAGGACGTCAAGGCTGACTACGAGAAGGCGAACCCCGGTATCACCGTGGAGCTGGTGCCCATCGAGGCCCAGCAGAACGACTACTTCACCAAGCTCGCCCTGATGAACCGGTCGCCCAGCACCGCGCCCGACGTCATGTACGAGGACACGTACATGATCAAGTCGGACGTCGAGGCCGGGTACCTGGCACCGCTGGACGACTACCTCGCCGAGTGGGACGAGTGGGGTCAGTTCGTCGACAGCGCCAAGCAGGCCGGGGCGGGCGACGACGGCAAGACCTACGGCGTCTCCATGGGCACCGACACGCGCGGCCTCTGGTTCAACAAGGACGTCCTCGCCAAGGCCGGCCTGCCGGAGGACTGGGCGCCAAAGTCCTGGGACGAGCTGCTCGAGGCGGCCCGGGCGATCAAGGAGTCCGACCCCGATGTGGTCCCGTTCAACATGTATTCGGGCAAGCCCCAGGGCGAGGCCGCGGTGATGCAGGGCTTCGAGATGCTGCTGTACGGCACCGGCGACACGCTCTACGAGGACGGCAAGTGGGTGCTGGGCTCGCAGGGCTTCATCGACGCCCTCGACTTCGTCGGCACGGTGTTCTCCGAGGGGCTCGCCCCCACGCCGCAGCAGGCGCTCGACACCAACATCGGCAACACGGTGCAGGCCGAGTGGCTGCCGGAGGGCAAGGTCGGCATCGCGCTGGACGGGTCGTGGGTCGCGGGCAACTGGCTCGAGTCCGGCGTCGCGCCCTGGCCCGAGTGGTCCGAGAAGATGGGCACCGCCCCCATGCCCACCCAGGACGGCGCCGACCCCGGTGCCGTGAGCATGTCGGGTGGCTGGACCCTCGCCCTCGGCTCCGGCTCCGAGAACCCGGACGCCGCGTTCGACTTCATCTCGATGGCCCTGAACCGCGAGAACTCCCTGTGGTTCGACGTCGCGAACAGCCAGATCGCGGTGCGGACCGACGTCGCGGAGGACCCGGAGTACACGAAGACCAACCCGACAACGGAGTTCTTCACCGGCCTGGTCGACGTGACCAACTTCCGGCCCGCGACGTCGGACTACCCGAAGGTCTCCAACGAGATCATGGTCGCGATGGAGTCCGTCATGACCGGACAGCAGACGCCGGAGGAGGCAGCCGCCGTCTACGACGAAGCAGTAGCCGGCATCGTCGGCGACGAGAACACCGTCCAGGGCTGACTCGATGGCCGTCACATCCCGCGGCGTGGCGCGGGCGGTACCGCTCGCGCCCGCCGTCGTCCTGCTCGCGCTGTTCATGCTCGGCCCGGTGGTGTGGTCGTTCTACGGATCGTTCACGAACGCCGCGCTCACCGGGCCCGCCGCCCTCAACCCGGAGTGGATCGGGTTCGACAACTACGTCGCGCTGATCGGCGACCCCGACTTCCCCAAGTCGCTGTGGCTCACCGTCGTGTTCGTGTTCCTCTCCGCGGTGGTGGGGCAGAACGTGATGGGCATCGCGCTGGCGGGGCTGCTCCGCTCCGCGGTGCGGCCCGTGCGGTCCATCGCCTCGACGGTGGTGGTCGCCGCGTGGGTGCTGCCCGAGATCGTCGCGGCGTTCGCGTCGTACGCGTTCTTCCACTCCGACGGCACGCTGAACACCATGCTCGGCGGGATCGGGATCCCCGGGCCCGACTGGCTCTACTCCACCCCGATGCTCGCGGTGATCGTCGCCAACATCTGGCGCGGCACGGCCTTCTCCATGATGGTCTACTCGGCGGCGCTCGCCGAGGTGCCGCCGGAGCTCACCGAGGCCGCGCAGCTCGACGGCGCGAACGGGCTGCAACGGCTCGCCTGGGTGACCCTGCCCGTGATCCGGCGGAGCATCTCGACCAACCTCATGCTGACCACGCTGCAGACCCTTTCCGTGTTCACGCTGATCTACGTGATGACCGGTGGTGGCCCCGGCACGGACAGCTCGACCCTGCCGATCCTGGCCTACCAGGAGGCGTTCAAGTTCGCGCAGGTCGGCTACGGCACGGCCATCGCGACGGTGATGATCGTCGTGGGCGCGATCTTCTCCGTGATCTACATCCGCGCGCTCCGACCGGAGGTGGACTGATGGCCGGCACGACGACGGCGCCCGCGGTGCAGACGAGACGTGGCGGGCCGGTCGGCCAGCTGGCGGGACCGCGCGTCAAGGCGACCAAGGTGGCGGCGAACCTGGTGCTGCTCGTGATCGCGGTGTGCTTTCTGCTCCCGATGGCCTGGGTGGTCGTCGCGTCGTTCGACGCGGAGGCGACCCTCTCCTTCGGGTTGCCCGACACCGTGACAACGGCGAACTTCTCCGCGATCCTGACGCCCGAGCTGACGTGGCTGCCGCTGTGGAACGCATTCGTGCTGTCCGCCGGCGCGGGGGCCATCACAGTGGTCGTCGCGGTGCTCGCGGCCTACCCGTTGTCGCGGTACCGCATGCGGTTCGGCAAGTACTTCCTGTACTCGGTGCTGTTCGGCACCTGCCTGCCGATCACGGCGATCATGGTCCCGGTGTACGCGCTGTTCGTGCAGCTCAACCTGCTGGACTCGCTGCCAGGGACCATCTTCTTCATGGCGGCGACGTCCTTGCCCATGGCGATCTGGATGACCAAGAACTTCATGGACTCGGTGCCCATCTCCCTCGAGGAGGCGGCGTGGACCGAGGGCGCGTCGGCCATGCAGGCGCTGCGGACGATTGTGCTGCCGCTCATGCGGCCGGGGATCGCCGTCGTGTTCATCTTCGTGTTCGTGCAGGCGTGGGGGAACTTCTTCGTCCCGTTCGTGCTGCTGCTCTCCCCGGAGAAGCAGCCGGCGGCCGTGAGCATCTTCGCGTTCTTCGGGCAGTACGGCTCGGTTGCCTACGGGCAGCTCGCGGCGTACTCCCTGCTCTACGCGGCGCCGGTGCTCGGGCTGTACGTACTGGTCACCCGAATCTCCGGCTCGGCGTTCGCCCTGGCAGGTGCGGTAAAGGGCTGAAGGGCAGGAACCACGGACAACTAGTCCGCTTTGACCAAGCGGTTGCGCATGTATTTCACCACCGGAGCATGCGCAACCGCTTGGTCAAAGCGGACCTTCACCGGGAGCCGCCGCTCAGCGGAAGACGACGGCTCGCGTGACCAGATGGAAGGGAGGTAGTCTTTAAAGCAGCCGCCTCCTGCGAGGAGTGTCGGAAGTGAAGCCGGGACCCCCTGATGGACGTCAGGAGCCCGGCATCGCGCATTTCTAGGGCAGGTCGATTTCGATGACGTCGATCTGGCCGATGTCATCGAGGACGCTGACAGTGCCTGACCGCGCACCGTTGACTGCGCCGGCGACAGCGTCGGGGATCCAGAGCATCGGCTCGTCCTTTGGCCGTGCGAACTCGACTCGGATGGACGAGCTGATCGATCGCTTACCTCGAAGGGCCTTGACCAGGCGTAGGTCCCGCTCATTGAGGGCGGAGTGCCTGGCCTCGAGCCACACGTGCGCAACTCCCAGACTGTCCAGCTCATACAAGAGCCGTTCGGTGCAGATCGCGCGCGCTCGCTCCTGGCGGCGGCCATCCAGAGGCATTCCGACGACGACGAGGTTGACGACGTCGTGATTTCCGATGGCCGCCGCAATCTTGGCCTGGCGCTCCGGTGTCTCGTGGCGCCAGTGCAATCGCTCGCGCCGGTCGAGGTCAGCGGAAGACGACCGTGCGGCCGCCGTCGAGCAGCACCCGGCGCTCGGCGTGCCAGCGGACGGCGCGCGCGAGCGTGCGCCGCTCGACGTCCTCGCCGATGCCGACCAGGTCCTCGACCGTGCGGGAGTGGTCCACGCGCTCGACGTCCTGCTCGATGATCGGGCCCTCGTCGAGGTCGCCGGTCACGTAGTGGGACGTGGCACCGATGATCTTCACGCCGCGGTCGTGGGCCTGCCGGTACGGCCCGGCGCCCTTGAACGACGGCAGGAACGAGTGGTGGATGTTGATGATCTGCCCGCTCAGGTCGCGGCACAGCTCGTCGGACAGGATCTGCATGTACCGGGCCAGCACCACCACCTCGACGTCCAGCTCGTTGACCAGGCCGCGAAGCGTCGCCTCCGCCTCGGCCTTGGTGTCCTTGGTGACGGGCACGTGGTGGAAGGGCTTGCCGTAGAAGGTCGCGATGTCCTCCAGGTCGCGGTGGTTGCCCACCACGCCCACCACGTCGATCGGCATGCGCTGCGACCGCTCCCGGTACAGCAGGTCGACGAGGCAGTGCGCGGCCTTGGAGACCATGACGAGCGTCCGGATGCGCCGGCCGACGACGTCGAGCGTCCACGTCATCTCGAACTGGCCCGCCACCTGCGTCATCGCAGTGGTGAGCTCGTCGCGGGACGCCGTCGACTCGACCTGCACGCGCATGAAGAACAGGCCCGACGCCGGATCGCCGAACTGCTGCGACTCCGTGATGTTGCCGCCGTGCTCCGCGAGCATTCCCGCCACCGCATGCACGATTCCCGGCTGGTCCGGGCAGGACAGGGTGAGGATCCAGTGGGTGGCCGCGGTCGTGTCGTTCACGCGGTCAGGCTAACCCGCCGCGGCGGCCGGGACCGCCCCCGGCGTCAGCTCCCGCCGCATCACCCAGCGCCGTCGGCCGCCGCTCACGCCGCTCGTCTCGGCCGCGCGCTCGAAGCCCGCGGCCTCGAACATGCGCACCGTGCCGACGTAACCGCTGATCACGTCGACGCGGTCAGCGCCGACGTCGGCCGGGTAGCCCTCGACGACCTCGGCGCCGTGCGCCCGTGCGTGCTCCACTGCACCAGCGAGGAGGTGGTGCATGAGCCCGCGCTTGCGGTACCCCGCGCGGACCACGAAGCACACCGCCACCCAGGCGTCACGGCCGTCGACAAACGGGATGGTGCGGCTGTTCATGAGCCGGCGGTACGTGGAACGGGGCGCGATCGAGCACCAGCCCGCCACGACGTCGTCGACGTAGACCAGCTCACCGGGGCCGGGCTCGGTCTCGCAGAGGTTCCGCATGTAGCCGGGGCGCTCCTCGTTGCGGACACGGCTGTCGCGGTAGCTCATGCACCAGCAGCCCCCGCCGCCGGGCTTCTTGACTCCCACCACCTCGTAGAAGTCGTCATATCGCCCGACGGCGGGGCGCACGTCGATGCGCTCGTCGGCCTCCGCCGTCCGCCGGGCTCCTGAGTTCCCCATGCCCTGAATCTATGCGGGACCACTGACACGACCATCTGCACCGCGAACACCGTCGACCCGGGCGCGCCACCTCTGACACGATGGACCCATGAGCAACTCCACCACGACGATCGCGCTGGTCGAGGACGACCACGCGGGCGAGCTCCTCACGCTGCGGCGCGCCGCGTTCGTCACCGAGGCCCAGCTGTACGACGACCCGCACATCCCGCCCCTGACCCAGACGCTCGCCGAGCTGCGGGAGGACCTGGCGCGGGACGACGTCGTGACGATCGGCGCGTGGGAGGGCCACCGCATGATCGGCTCGGTGCGCGTCGAGATCGAGGGCGAGAAGGCGACCCTCGGCCGCCTCGCCGTGGCCCCGGACAAGCAGGCCCGCGGCATCGGTACCGAGATGCTCTTCGCGGTGCTCCCGTACCTGCCGGAGCAGACCACGGAGATCTGGGTCTTCACCGGCAAGGACTCCAAGCAGAACCTCGCGCTGTACACCAAGCACGGGTACGAGGAGCAGTACGACAAGGCCGCGGGCGACCTGACGTACACCTACCTGCGCCGTGTGCTCGGCGCCGCGGGCGCGCAGCCCGTGCCGCAGGAGAAGTAGCTCAGGCCGATCAGGAATCGAAGCCCAGACCAAGCGCGTCCAGCGACCGGAGCAGCACGTTCCGCCGCCCGCGCTGGTGGTCGGCCCGGTCCAGCGACCAGCGGGTGGCTTGGATCCCGGCCGCGGCGACCGGCTCCGGCGGGAACGGGGGCGGGGCCTGCCGCACCATCTGGAGCGCGGTGCGCTCGGTGTCGGGGGAGCCGTCGAGGACGTCGAACCGGTCCAGCATGACCTGCGCCGCGAAGTGCGTGGCCGCGACGCCGAGCCCGGTGAACCCGGCCGCGTGCTGCACGCGGCCGCCCGCGGCCTGACCGTAGAACGCGCAGAACCGGGTGGACGTGTCGATCGCGCCGGACCACCGGTGCGTGAGGCGGCTGCCCTCGAGCTGGGGGAACGTCGTCAGCAGGTGCTCGGCGAGGCGCCGGAAGGTCTCGGGCCGGTCCTCGTACGCCCTGCTCAGACGTCCGCCGGGGTGGTAGACGGCGTCGTACCCGCCGAACACGATCCGGTTGTCGGCAGTCAGCCGGTAGTAGTGGAACTGGTTCGCCACGTCCGCGAGGCCCTGCCGCCCGCGCCAGCCGATGCTGCCCAGCAGCTCGGCGGACAGCGGCTCCGTCGCGATCACGTAGTCGTAGACGGGCACCGTGTGCAGGCGGTAGCGCCGCAGCAGGGACGGGAAAACGTTGGTGCCGAGGATCACGCGATCCGCGCGCACGGCGGCCTCGCCCGCGGGCGACGTCGTCCGCAGGACGACAGCGCTGTCTGCCCTCCGGCCGGGCGGGACCAGCCGCGTCACCCGCGTCTGCTCGAAGATCTCGACGCCGAGCTCGCTCGCGACACGAGCCAGCTCGGCGGCCAGCCGGGCGGGGTGCACCAGCGCGGCGTCGTCGGGACGGACCAGGCCCGCCTCGTAGGTCGGGCTGGCGATCTCGGCACGCATCTTCGCCCGGTCGAGAAACGTGTGCGGGACGCCCGCGCGGGCGGCGTCGTGCGCGGCCTCCTGCAGCCAGTCGATCTGGTGGGGCTCCACGGCGAGATCGACGATGCCCGTGCGCTCCCACTGGCAGTCGAGGCCGAGGTCGCTCACCGCGGACTCCATGGCGGCCAGGTTCTCGTGGCCGAGGCGGTCGAGGACGTCGAACTCGTCGGGCCAGCGCTTCCGGCCGTTCTCGTCGCCGTGCGTGAGGCTCGCCTCGCAGAACCCGCCGTTCCGGCCCGACGCGGCCCACCCGACCGACCGCGCCTCGACCAGCACCACGCGCGCGCCGGGGTTGCGCTGCTTCGCGCGCACCGCCGACCACAGGCCGGTGTACCCGCCGCCGACCACCGCGACGTCGGCCCGGGTCGGGGCCGACAGCGCGGGGTAGGTGGTGGGCTCGCCCACGTCGTCCTGCCAGAACACCGCTTTACGCGTCCCGGCCAGAGCATGGTCGACGACGGACCTGGCCGGGATGTTGCGCTCGAAGACGGTCTGCTGCTGGCGCGCCATGCCACAAATCTAGCCAATGTCCGGTGGCGGCCGGTTTCGGCGGGGTGAGCGGCAGATGACAGTGCTGGTCGGGGTGCGTCTAATCGGCGAGGCAGATCGTCTCGTAACTGCGCGCCGCGTCGAAGCCGAGCTCGAGCTTGTCCGAGGACCCCTCCGGGCACTTGGCGGTGCCGACGATGAGGCCGGTGACCTTGTGCGCGCCGTCCGACGAGCACGCGAGCTCGGCACCGTCCTTGTCCACGCAGTCGCCGGTCATGAGCTGCCCGCCGCCCATGCCGGGGTCGCCGGGATGGTCCTCGGACAGGTTGCGGGCACAGACCGCCTGCGTCTCGCCGCCGGCCTGGCCGTCCTTCTGGAAGACGACGTCGGTGCCGGCCGGGCAGTGCAGCTGCTCCACGGACACGGCGTCCTGGATGTCCAGGATCGTGACCGTGGCGTCGGGGTCGTCGCAGAGCAGCGGGCGGTAGGTCCCGCCCTCGGCCTCGGTGTCCCCGCCCGTCGAGTCCGGTCCGGCGCACGCGTCGACCGCCCACGTCGCAGCGGTCTCCTCGTCGCCACTATCAGGCCCGAAGAAGTGCACGGCGACCGCGACGATCACACCCGCGGCGACGAGGAAGGCCACGACGGACCAGATCCAGTCCCGTCGGCCGGTGCTCCTGCCGCCGCCGCGGCCGCCGCCGCTGAAGCCGGCTGGCCGTCGGTTCGGGTCGGGCGGCATCGGGTTGGCGCCGGACCGGGTCGGGAACTGGCCGGACGACGGCTGTGCGGGCCGGAACGGACCGGACTGCGGTTGGCCACCGGTCGGGAACTGGCCCGTCCCGGGCCGGCCGGTCGTCGGGAACTGGCCTGACTGCCGGCCGGTAGGGAACTGGCCCGACTGCGGGCCGGACTGGAGCTGACCGGGCCGGGCCGGGCCGGTCGGGAACTGGCCCGACTGCGGCCGGGCGCCGTTCTGCGGTGGTCCGTTCGGCACCTGGCGGGGCTGGCCGCCGGTCTGTGGTCGGCGGTTCTGGCGGTACGGGTCTGGCTGGTGTTCCGGAACACCTGCGTCCGGTGACACGGGGGAGGGCATGAGCGGCACATTAGCGACGTCCGGGTGAATAGGGAAAGGGTCTCAGGTACTTTCGCTGCAATTCCGGGCTTCGTGGTGTATAGCGACACGACAAGTAGCTGCGCGGGCAAGGGTTGCCGGGCATGCGGGCACGGGCCGCGACGGCCGCTGCTACGATCTTCGGGTCGCGACTGGCGTCAGGTGGATCACCACCGGGGAGCGACGAGTCATGCCGACGACGGGTCGTTCGCCTGGGCCCTGGGTCACCTCGTGGAGGGTGTGCGCCCGGGCAACATGTCACGGTGCGTGTGCCATCCACCGCCGTCCGACTATTTCCCCGTCCCGCATGAATCGAGGAGCTATGAGCGCATCGACTCCCGACCCGCTCTCCACCCCGCTCGCCGAGCTCGACCCCGAGATCGCCGCCGTCCTGGACGGAGAGCTGGCCCGCCAGCGCGACACTCTCGAGATGATCGCGTCCGAGAACTTCGTGCCGCGCGCCGTCCTGGAGGCCCAGGGCTCGGTCCTGACGAACAAGTACGCCGAGGGTTACCCGGGCCGCCGCTACTACGGCGGCTGCGAGCAGGTGGACATCGCGGAGAACCTCGCGATCTCCCGTGCCAAGGACCTGTTCGGCGCCGAGCACGCCAACGTCCAGCCGCACTCCGGCGCCCAGGCCAACGCCGCGGTGCTGCACGCCCTGATCAACGCGGGCGACAAGATCCTCGGCCTCGAGCTGGCCCACGGCGGCCACCTCACGCACGGCATGCGGATCAACTTCAGCGGCAAGCTGTACGACGTCGGCGCCTACGGCGTGGACCCGCAGACCTACCGCATCGAGATGGACGAGGTCCGCAAGAAGGCGCTCGAGCACCGCCCCGACGTCATCATCGCGGGCTGGTCCGCCTACCCGCGGCACCTTGACTTCGCCGCGTTCCGTGAGGTCGCGGACGAGGTCGGCGCCAAGCTGTGGGTCGACATGGCGCACTTCGCCGGGCTCGTCGCGGCGGGGCTGCACCCGTCGCCGGTGCCGCACGCCGACGTCGTCTCCTCGACCGTGCACAAGACGATCGGCGGGCCGCGCTCCGGCTTCATCCTCGCCAAGGAGGAGTTCGCCAAGAAGATCGACTCCGCGGTGTTCCCGGGCCAGCAGGGCGGCCCGCTCATGCACGTGATCGCCGCCAAGGCGGTCTCGTTCAAGCTCGCCGCCACCGAGACGTTCAAGGACCGCCAGGAGCGCACGCTCCGCGGTGCGTCGATCATCGCCGAGCGGCTGTCCGAGCCGGACGTGACGGCCAAGGGCGTGTCCGTGCTGACGGGCGGCACCGACGTGCACCTGGTGCTCGTCGACCTGCGCAACTCGGAGCTCGACGGCCAGCAGGCCGAGGACCTCCTGCACGACGCCGGGATCACCGTGAACCGCAACGCCGTCCCGTTCGACCCGCGGCCGCCGCGTGTCACCTCGGGCCTGCGCATCGGCACGCCGGCGCTCGCCACGCGCGGGTTCGGCGACGCCGAGTTCACCGAGGTCGCCGACATCATCGCGACGGCCCTGAAGGACGGCGCGGCAACGGACGTGGACGCCCTCTCGGCCCGAGTGGCAAAGCTGACGGCCGAGTTCCCCCTCTACCCGGGTCTCTGACCACAACGCCACGTTGAGTGCTGGGTTTTCGCCCTTGAACGGCCGCTGCCGGGGCGAAGATCCAGCACTCATCGAGAGAGGACGACATGGTTGCTCAGATCTTGGATGGGAAAGCTACCGCTGGGGCCATCAAGGCGGAGCTGACGGAGCGGGTTGCCGCGCTGCGCGAGCGCGGCGTCGTGCCGGGGCTCGGGACGCTCCTGGTGGGTGAGGACCCGGGCTCGCAGTGGTACGTCGCGGGCAAGCACCGTGACTGCGCCGAGGTCGGCATCGCGTCGATCCGGGAGGACCTCCCGGCTGACGCCACGCAGGAGGAGATCGAGGCAGCGGTCCGCCGGCTGAACGAGGACCCGGCCTGCACCGGGTACATCGTGCAGCTGCCGCTGCCGAAGGGCATCGACACCAACCGCGTGCTCGAGCTCGTCGACCCCGACAAGGACGCCGACGGCCTGCACCCCACGAACCTGGGGCGCCTGGTGCTGCGGGTCAACGAGGAGATCACCTCCTCCCTGCCCTGCACCCCGCGCGGCATCATCGAGCTCGTGGAGCGGCACGGGATCAAGCTCGCGGGCAAGGAGATAGTGGTCCTGGGCCGCGGCGTCACCGTGGGCCGCCCGATCGGCCTGCTGCTGACGCGGCGCGCCGTGAACGCGACGGTCACCCTGACGCACACCGGCACGCAGGACCTCGCCGCCCTCGTCAAGCGGGCCGACGTCGTCGTGGCCGCCGCGGGCGTCAAGGGCATCGTGTCCGGCGAGATGGTCAAGCCGGGCGCCGTGCTGATCGACGTCGGCGTCTCCCGCGAGATCAATCCGGAGACGGGCAAGTCGCGCGTCGTGGGCGACGTCTCGCCCGAGGCCGCCGAGATCGCGGGCTGGGTGTCGCCCAACCCGGGCGGCGTCGGGCCGATGACGCGGGCGATGCTCCTGGCGAACGTCGTGGAGTCGGCGGAGCGGGCGCTCGGCGTCTGACGCCACTCTTGGTCGGCTCCGGCCCGGCACCTCTTCGTCGTCGTGCCGGCTTCGAGCGGCCCGCCAACTGGCTCTCGTTCAGCATGCGCTTGCTCCGGGACACCACGTGGAGTCCCGGAGCAAGCGCATGCTGAACGAAAGTCACTTCTCGCTGGCAGGGACAGCGGCGGCTGGTTGGATGCCTGCCATGGATGGGTCGAGCCACCGCCTCGGCGCTCCGTGGGACGAGGAGCAGAGCAGGCCCGGCACGCGAAGGCCGATTCCCGCCAACCCGCTCCGGCCGATGAGTTTTCGGCGGGTACCGGGTCGGACCAGGGGACGGGGCCACCGGCGCCCCTCGATCACCCAGGAGGACACGATGGTCACCGTTCGAGCGCATCTCTGGTTCGGGAACAACAAGGCCGGCGAGGCCGCCGCGTTCTACGCCGAGCACATCCCCGGTTCGTCCGTGGACAACGTCATGAAGGCGCCGGAGGACGTGCCAGGTGCCGAGCCGGGCGCGGACTTCGTCGTGGAGTTCACGGTGGCCGGCCTGCCCGTCACCGGGCTGAACGCCGGCCCGCACTTCACGCTGAACGAGGCGTTCTCGTTCTACCTGTCCGTCGAGGGCCAGGAGGAGGTCGACCACTACTGGGACCTTCTCACCGCCGACGGCGGCGAGCCCGGCGCCTGCGGCTGGCTCAAGGACAAGTTCGGGGTGTCCTGGCAGGTGATCCCCAAAGAGCTGGAGGAGCTCTCGGGCACGTACTCGACGCCCGCGCAGATCGCCACGATGAACGCGATGCTCAACATGGGCAAGATCGACGTCGCCGCACTGCAGGCGGCCCCCGACGGGGCGTGAGCGAGCGGGCGTGCGCAGCCCGCTCCTACCCAGTGATTCGGCGCGGGACTCCGACGTCCACGGGCCGCATCACTGGGCAGAAGGGGACTGTCAGAGGCGGCAAGTAGGCTTCCCCGGTGCCCCTGATCGTCGCCACAGCCAATGTCAACGGGATCCGCGCCGCCGTCCGCCGCGGGATGGACTCCTGGATCGCCACCCGCACACCGGACGTGCTGCTGCTGCAGGAGGTGCGTGCCCCCGACAAGATCGCCCGCGAGCTGCTCGACGGGTGGCACGTGGCGCACGCGGAGAGCGAGGTCAAGGGCCGCGCCGGGGTGCTCGTCGCGTCCCGCCTGCCGCTCGGCGAGGTCCGCACGGGTCTCGCGGCCCATGGGCCCGATGGCGCCCCGGAGCCGGACACCGACACCGGCCGCTGGGTCGAGGCCGACGTCCAGCTGCCCGACGGCGGCACGCTCACCGCCGTCTCCACCTACCTGCACTCCGGTTCCACCAGGCCCGGCGAGGAACACACGATGGTGGCCAAGTACGCGTACCTGGAGAAGGTCACGGCGCGCCTCGCCGAGCTCTCCACGGCGCAGGCCCCCGCGGTCGTGGCCGGCGACCTCAACATCGCCCACCACAACGTGGACATGAAGAACTGGAAGGGCAACCTGAAGAGTGCCGGCTTCCTCCCCGAGGAGCGTGCCTACGTGACGCGCTGGCTCGACGAGCACGGGTGGACCGACCTCGGCCGCAAGCACGCCGGCGACGGGCCCGGGCCGTACACGTGGTGGTCGTGGCGCGGCCAGGCCTTCGACAACGACTCCGGCTGGCGCATCGACTACCAGCTCGCGAACGAGGCGCTCGCGGACGCGTGCCGCAAGGTCGAGGTCGACCGCGCGCCGACCTACGCCGAGCGCTGGAGCGACCACGCCCCGGTGGTAGCCACGTACGAGCTGTAGCCCGCCACTCGCCCGCCCACCCGCACTCTCGCACGCTCGGAGTAGAACCGCGGCGAAGTAGGGCGAGATAGAACTCTGGCGAGATAGAACCCTGGCAATCGCCGCGGTTCTACCTCGCCAAAGTTCTGTCTCGCCCTGGTTCTACTTCGGCGGGATGGGGTCAGCCGGCCGGGGCCGACGGCGGGGCCAGCAGGAACGCGGGAGCGATCAGGTTCGCGTCCGCGAAGGCGTCCGCGACCGCCCGGGCGACCGTATCGACGTCGGACAGGCGGACCAGCGCGATGGCGCTGCCGCCGAAGCCGCCGCCGGTCATGCGCGCGCCGAGCGCGCCCGCCGCCACTGCGGACTCGACGACGAGGTCGAGCTCGCGGCAGGAGACCTCGTAGTCGTCCCGCAGGGAGGCGTGCGAGGCGAGCATGAACGGGCCGACGTCGGCCGCACGGCCCTCCCGCACCAGGTCGGCGAACCGCGCGGTGCGGTCGATCTCGGACACCACGTGCCGCACCCGGCGGCGCAGCACGCCGTCGGGGTCGTGCGGCTCGAGCTCGGCCAGCGCCCGGTCGATGCCCATGCCGCCGAGGGTCGGCGCGATGTCGCGGAGCGAGTCCAGCCCGAGCAGCTCCGCGGCGTGTTCGCAGCTCTCGCGGCGGGCCCGGTACTCCCCGGAGACGTGCGAGTGCTCGGCCCTGGTGTCGACGACCAGGAGCGTCAGACCGGCGGTGGCCAGGTCGAACGGTACGGGCACGCCGGACTCCAGCGGGTTCAGCCCGGGCCGGAAGTCGAGCAGCAGCGCGTAGCCTTCACGGCAGCGCAGCGACGCCGACTGGTCGAGACCGCCCGTGGGCGCGCCCGCGATCTCGTTCTCCGCGCGCCGACTGGCGTCGACCAGCTCGGCGCGTCCGGCGTCGGACGCCGCAAGACCGAGGCTGGCCACCGCGTCCAGGGCCACCGCGACGGCGGCCTCCAGCGCTGCCGAGGAGCTCAGCCCGGCCCCGAACGGCACGCACGAGTCGACCGCGGCGTCGAAGCCGCCGACCTTGTGGCCGGCCTCGGCCAGGGCCCAGGCGACTCCGGCCACGTAGGCGCCCCAGCCCTGCACCGCGCCGGGCGCGATATCGGACAGGCGGGCCTCCCAGATGCCCTCTGCCTGCGCCGACACCAGCCGGACCTGGTCGTCCTCGCGCGGCCGCAGCGCGATGTAGGTGCGGTGCGGCAGCGCCGTCGGGAGGCAGAGCCCGGCGTTGTAGTCGGTGTGCTCGCCGATGAGGTTGACCCGGCCGGGGGCGGACCAGACGCCCTCGGGGGAGCCATCGAACGAACGTGTGAAGAGCTCGTCGACCCGGTGCGCGCCTTCTTCGGCGCTCCAGGCCTCGAGCCAGTTGATGGTGGTCACGGAACTGATTATTGCCCTCTCTGCGCGCCGGACCCGCAGCGGGTCAGGCAGCGAGACCGCGGGTCCGGCGCGCTCGTGCTGCGGCGTGCGGCGTCAGGCGTCCTGGCGCAGCACGCGGACGGCGCCTGCGGGCACGTCCGCGTCGCCCGCGACGGCGTCCCCGGTGAGCAGGTCGGTGGCCGGCGCGTCCAGGGGCAGTTTCGCGTCGTCGTCGCTGTGGTTGATCGCGATCACGTACTCGGCGGCCCCGGCTGCGGACGAGCCGCGCCGGCGCACCACCTCCAGCCCCTCCACGGTGCCCGACGGCGCCAGGCCCGCGCCCGCGTACACGTCGGCCATGACCGTGGCCAGGGCGTCGACGTCCAGGTTGGTCGACACGTACCAGCCCGTGCCCGCGCCGTGGCGGTGCCGGGTGATCGCGGCGCCGCCCGGCTTGGGGCCGTCGGCGTAGGTGCCGACGGGCTCGGCGCCCGCGAGGACCAGGTCGTCGGCCCAGACCGTGCCGGTGAGCTCGTTGGTGCTGGTGCTCGTCGCACCAGCTCCCGCCGCCCCCGCCCGGTACGCGACGGTGAGGGACTCCTCCTCGCGCAGCGGCAGGAACTCCTCGACCCACACGCCCAGCGCGTCGCGCAGGGGAGCCATGAACCCACCCGGGTGCACGGCGTCGTGCTCGTCGACTATTCCGCTGAAGTAGCTCACCAGCAGCGTGCCACCGGCCTCGACGTAGGCGGTGAGGTTCGCGGCGTCGTCTGCCGTGAGCAGGTACGACGCCGGGGCGACCACCAGCTTGTACCCCGACAGGTCCTGGCCCGGCCGGACCAGGTCGACGGTGTGGCCGTCCCGCCAGAGCCGGTCGTAGTAGGTGTCGATGCGCTCCCGGTGGCTTGTGCCCTCGCTGGGCCGGTGCTCGAGGTCCTGCGCCCAGAACGACTCGTAGTCCCACACCAGGGCGACGTCGGCGTGCACGCGGGAGCCGCGCAGCTCGGTCAGCCGCCCGAGGTTCGCGCCCAGCTCGGCGACCTCGCGCCAGACCCGCGAGCCCGTGCCGGCGTGCGGCAGCATCGCGGAGTGGAACTTCTCCGCGCCGGACCGGGAGGCGCGCCACTGGAAGAACATGATGGCGTCCGCGCCGCGGCCCAGGTGCGAGAACGAGTTGCGGGCGAGCTCCCCGGGCCGCTTGGCGACGTTGCGCGGCTGCCAGTTTACCGCCGACGTCGAGTGCTCCAGCAGGAGCCACGGCTTGCCGCCCGCTACGGACCGAGTGAGGTCGGCGGCCAGCGCGAGCCCCACGTGTGCTCGCGGGTTCGCCGCCCAGAGGTAGTGGTCGTTCGAGACGACGTCGACCTCCTTGCCCCACGCGAACAGGTCCGTGGACGGGCAGCTCGCGGCCATGAAGTTGGTGGTCACCGGCGCCGCGGAGTGTTCGCGGATCGCGTCGCGCTCCGCGACGAAGCAGGCGCGCAGGGCGGCGTCGGAGAACCGCGCGAAGTCGAGCTGCTGCGCCGGGTTGACCGACGTCGGCGCGGCGGCCGGCACCTGCACGTGCTCCCAGTCGCCGTAGACCTGGCCCCAGAACGCCGTGCCCCAGGCGGCGTTCAGCCCGTCGAGCGAGCCGTACCGCTCGCGCAGCCACAGCCGGAACGCGCGCTGGGCGTGGACCGAGTAGTCGAGCGACACCGGCGCGCCGTACTCGTTGTGCACGTGCCACCCCGCCACGGCCGGGTGCTTGCCGTACCGCTCGGCCAGCTCGGTGCTGATGCGCAGGGCCGCGGACCGGTACGCCGGCGCGGTCGGCGCCATGAGCCCGCGGGAGCCGGGGCCCATGGGTGTGCCGTCCCGGTCGACCACCCGCGCGTCCGGGTGGGCCGCGAACAGCCAGGCGGGCGGGGCCGCCGTCGGCGTGGCGAGCAGGATCCGGATCCCGCCCTCGTGCAGCAGGCCGATGATGCGGTCCAGCCAGCCGAAGTCGAACTCGCCCTCGCGCGGCTCCAGCAGCGCCCAGCTGAAGATGCCGAGGCTGACGAGGTTCACACCCGCCTCGTTCATCAGCCGGACGTCCTCCGCCCAGACCTCCTCGGGCCACTGCTCCGGGTTGTAGTCGCCGCCGTAGCTGATCTGCTCGACGCCGGTGAGCCAGCCGTCGAACTGCGGTCCGGGCACAAAGCTCGGGGTCTCAGACATGAGGGTCCTCTCTCAGGTGTATCTGTGGAACTCAAGAGCTTGGTTGTGGGCGTGATCGTTGTGACTGCGTGCCCGCTTCAGGCTCAACGATCGCGCCCACAACCAAGCTCGGGTCAGCGGTTCGGTACGACGTGGATCGTCGCCGTGACCGGACCGTACTTCGTGGTGCCGTCGACGGTGAACGTGCCGGGGGTCGCGGTCGCGTCGTCGGGCACGTCCTGCCAGGCGACGCGGGTGCGCGCCAGGCCGTCCCCGGGGGACAGGACGCCGACGGTCCGGGGCAGCCGGACGTCGTCGTCCACCTCGGTGACCACGTGCACGGAGTCCTCCAGGACATGCGTGACGTCGCTGTCGCGGTAGACGTCGAGCGACGCGTTGGCCTCGGGGAACCAGCCTGCATCGGTCTCGACCCAGGTGAACATGGGCTGCCAGTTCGCGGGCTCCCAGACCAGCACGCCCTGCACCCGGTTGCCGGGCACGTCGTTGGCGACCTGGAAGACCCGCTGGATCGCGTCGGCCTGGCCCTGGACGGTCACGGGGAACGGCGAGTTGGGCAGCGGCGTCGGGTCGCCGGGCGGCCAGCTCTCGGCGGGGTAGGCCGTCTCGGCGACGTCGAGCGCGTACTCCGGGAAGGCCTCCGCGATCGTGTACAGGTTGTGCTCGAGGTCCTCGGGGCTGCCGTGCCACTGAGGGTAGTAGGACAGGGCGAGCACGTCCGGGGCGGCGTCGGCGGCCTCGAGCCGGGTGAGCAGCTGCGTCCAGAACTCCATGGTCTTGTCGAGGCGGCCCGTGTCGACGATCGCGTGGATCTCGACCTCGGACTCCGGGGACGCCTCGCGCACGGCGTTGATGCCGGAGGCCATGAGGGTCGCGAAGCGGTCCCACTGCTCGGTGTAGGCCTGCTGCTCGGCGGGGTCCTCGCTGCGCCAGTAGTCCCAGAGCAGGCCGCCGCCCGGCTGCGACTGGTAGACGTCGGCCTCGTCCACGAAGTACTGCGGCGCTGTGGTGCCGATGATCTGCGCCTCGCTGCCGTACAGGAAGCCGTTGATCACCTCGTTGCCCACCGCGACCTTCGCCGGGGTGGTGCCCTGCTCCGCCAGCTGCGTCAGGTAGTCCGCGGTGAAGTCGTGGACCTCCTGGGTCAGCTCGTCGAAGGGCAGCTCGGCCCAGGCGCGCGGCTTGGGCTGCTTGCTCGGGTCGGCCCAGCTGTCGGCGTAGTGGAAGTCGATGCCGAGGCTCATGTCGTGGTCCACGACCTCGCGGGCCACCGTGAGCGAGCGCTCCGGGCCCTGGTACGCCGGGTCCGTCTCGACGCCGGTGCCCTCGTCGCGCGGGTCGTTCCAGATGCGCAGGCGCAGGTGCTCCATGCCGCGGTCCTTGACGACGTCGAGCAGGTGCGGGCCGGGGTCCGGCTCGCCGGCCAGGGCCGCCTCCGCGTCGAGGTAGTAGGGCTGGTCGCGTTCCTGGTCGGCGTAGGACAGGTCGGCGCCGAGGACCAGGTCCTCGCGCAGGTAGTTGTACGCGTGCACCTCGGCGACGCCCGTGCCCGCGTTCGTCGCGGCGAACCGGACCCGCAGGTAGCGGGTTCCCTCGCTGTCGACAAGGGCGGTGGTGCCGGCGGCGCCGCTGCGTCCGTCGTTGTGGTCGGCGACGGTCACCCAGCGCTTCCGGTCGGTGGAGGTCTCGACGACGTAGCGCGCGGGCGCCGCGTCCGCGAGGACCACCTCGACCTTGTGCAGCCCGTCGTAGGCGCCGCCGAGGTCCACGGTGAGCGACTGCTTCCCGTGAGCGCCGCTCGCGGTGCGGTCCGACGGCGTCCAGGCGGTGCCCTCGTCGTCGTCCAGCGCGCGGCCCGCATCGGCGTCGTTGCTGGTGGCGTGGGCTGTGACCCAGGCCTTGCCCGCGAGGTCGGTCTCCACGGGCTCGATCACTGCCTCGCCGTAGCCCGCCGCCGACGGCCCGATTGCGAGGCCGACCGTCGTCAGTGCGACTGCCAGGGCGGCGCTGCCCGCGAGGGCGCGCCGACGGTGTGTGCTGTGCGTCATGAGGACTTCCTTGTCCGGGTCGGAACGTGCGTGGGTGCCCCGGACACCACCGTAGGTCCTCGAAGCGCCAGGTGGGAATACGCTTCCCGACGACGGGCCCCCGGGAATCGCGCAGGATGCTCCGAGATGCGATGAACGATTCCCGGCGGGCCCCGGCCACGCGCCCGTCCGCCCTCCGAAGATTCGCCACGAGCAGATCCGCGTGCCCTCACCGTCGCGATGCGGTTCGGTGGGGGCCATGCGAATCCTGGTTCTCGGTGGAACGGTATTTCTGTCCCGCGCGGTCGCGGAGGCCGCGGTGGCCCGCGGGCACGACGTCACGTGCGCGGCGCGCGGCGTGAGCGGCACGGTGCCCGACGGCGCCACGCTCGTCCGCTGGGACCGCGCCGACGCGGTGCCGGCGGAGCTGGCGGACGCCCGGTTCGACGCCGTCGTGGACGTCTCCCGCATCCCCTCGCACGTGCGCAGTGCGGTGGCGGCCTTCCCGGACGCCCACTGGACGTTCGTGTCGACCATCAACGTCTACGCCGACGTCGCCACGCCCGGCGGCACACCCGACACGCTCCCGCTGCTCGACCCGATCGAGACCGACGAGGATCCGAGCTCCAGCCCCGAGGCGTACGGCGCCATGAAGGTGTCGTGCGAGAACACGGTCCTGTCGGGCACGGCGGCGGCCTTCGTGATCCGGCCGGGCCTGATCGTCGGGCCGGGCGACCCGAGCGGCCGGTTCACGTACTGGCCGGCCCGGTTCGCGCAGGCCGCCGAGGACGGCCTGCCGGTCCTCGTCCCGGAACCGGTGGACGAGGAGGTCCAGATCATCGACGTCCGCGACCTCGCCGACTGGATGGTCACGGCCGCGGAGCGCCGCACCACCGGCGTGTTCGACGGCGTCTGCCCGCCGCTCCCCCGCTCGGAGGTGCTTGCGCAGGTGGCGGCGGGGGTGGGCGTCGACCCGGAGCTGGTGCCCGTATCCGCAGAAGCGCTGACCGAGCGCGAGGTGAAGCCGTGGTCGGGCCCGCGCTCGATCCCGATGTGGATCGGCGACCCGGACTGGGCGGGCATGCTCACGCATGACGCCACCTCATCGCTGGGTGCCGGCCTCCGGGTCCGGCCGGTCGCGGAGACCGCCCGCGACACCCTCGCGTGGCTCCGCGCCACGCCGGACGCCAACGTTACGGGCCTGACCCGCGACGAGGAGCAGGAAGTGCTGGCGGCCGTCCGCGGTTGATTCGCTCCCGTCCACCCCTACACACTGCACGCGACACGCCGACGACGGCGTGCAGTGTGTAGGGGTCGTCTTTGACGAGCCGCGGCGGCGTGGGTCAGACCGGCGCCGCCCGGTCCTCGCCTACCCCCGGCGCTGACTCAGACCGGAGAGAGCCCCAGGCTGCGGCCCGCCAGCCCGCGCCGGCGCTTCGCGAGCCCGCGGGCGACGTCGGCCAGCACCCTCGCCCCGGGCGAGTCCGGGTCGGTGAGGACCACTGGCGTGCCGGAGTCCCCGCCCTCGCGGACTGCGACGTCGAGCGGCACCTGGCCGAGCAGCGGCACCTCCGTGCCCAGCACCTCGGTGAGCCGTGCGGCGACCTTCTCGCCGCCGCCCGCGCCGAAGATCTCCAGGCGGGTGCCGTCGGGCTGCTCCAGCCACGACATGTTCTCGACCACGCCGACCACGCCCTGCTGCGTCTGGGTCGCCACCGACCCGGCGCGCTCGGCGACCTCGGCGGCCGCGGCCTGCGGCGTCGTGACCACGAGGATCTCGGAGGACGGCAGGAGCTGCGCCACCGAGATGGCGATGTCGCCCGTGCCGGGCGGCAGGTCGAGGAGCAGCACGTCCAGGTCGCCCCAGAACACGTCCGCGAGGAACTGCTCCAGCGCGCGGTGCAGCATGGGCCCGCGCCAGACCACCGGCTGCCCCGGCGGCACGAACATGCCGATCGAGACGACCTTGACCCCGTGGGCGATGGGCGGCAGCAGCATGTTGTCGACGCGGGTCGGCTGCCGGTCCACGCCCAGCATGCGGGGGATCGAGAAGCCGTAGATGTCGGCGTCGATCACGCCGACCGACAGGCCCTGCGCCGCCATCGCCACCGCGAGGTTCGCCGTGACGGACGACTTGCCCACGCCGCCCTTTCCGGAAGCCACAGCGAAGACCTTGGTCATCGAGCCCGGCTGCGAGAACGGGATGACGGGGTCGCCCGCGCCGCCGCGCAGCATCGACCGCAGGGAGGACCGCTGCTCTGGCGTCATGACGCCCAGCTCGACGTCGACGCCGGACACCCCGTCGACGGCCGTCGCGGCCGCCGTCACGTCCTTGATCAGCGTCGACTTCATCGGACAGCCCGCGACGGTGAGGTCGACGCCGACGGCGACGTGCCCGCCGTCGTCCACCTCTACCGACCGGACCATGCCCAGGTCGGTGATGGGGCGCCGGATCTCGGGGTCGAGCACACCGGTCAGCGCGTCGCGGACGCGCGCCTCGAGTGCGGGGGAGTCGACAAGGGTCATGGCTCGATCCTATGACCGGGGTCCAGACGCTCCGGTATCGGGGTTATCTTCTCGATCCTTGCAGGGGCAGTCAGTTGCTACCGGTACGCTGCGTCACCACGAAGGGTGAGGAGGCCCCATGACCGAGCCACGCGTGCCAGCGCGAGTTCGGCGTGTCACCTCCGAGGACCAGGCACGCGAGCTCGCCGCCACGCTGCAGCGGCAGGGCCGCGGCTGGCCGGTGGTCGTCATCTCGACCCCGGCCGGATACGACGCCCCTTTTGTGGACCCGCAGCGGGTGCTCGACGACGTCGCCGGGCTCGCCGAGGTCGTCGTCATCCCGACGGGCGACGTGTCGTGGGCGTTCTCGTCCGGCATGCCGCCGGACACCCAGGTCTACGGCGGCGCCTCCCGCGTCTACGGCACCGACCTCGAGTGGGTGCACCAGCCGCGGCGCTCGCCGCTGCACTTCGCCTACTCCCAGGACGAGGACGCCCGCGTGCGCGACCGCCTGGTCAGCGACGTCATGCGGTTCGCCGTGCGCGCGGGGATCGTGGGCGCGGCGCGGTCCGCGCCGGACGCGACGACGGTCGACGGGAAGGTGCTGGGCGTGCTCGGCACGCGCGCCCTGGTCAGCACGGACGACGGCGGTCAGGCGACGATCGCGGAGGAGCTCGTCTTCCCCTCCGTCGCGCTGGCGCGGGTGCTAGCGCCGGGGATGCGGGTGGTGGGCGTGCTCGACCCGGTGCGCCGGCTCCTCGACGTGCGCGGCATGCTGCCCGACGCCGACGCGTTGCGCCGGGCGGTGAACGCCGCCTACCGCGTGGGCCAGGTGGTGCTCGGCCGGGTCGAGTCGGTCGAGGACGACGGCGTCCGCATCGCCCTGGCGCCCGGCGTCCTCGTGCGCGTGCGCCGCGCGGAGATCACCGGCAACGACCTGGACCTGCTGAGCGACCTCTTCACCAAGGGCGAGGTGGTGCTGGCCCGCAGGGTGCCCGCGCCGCTCGACGGCCTGGCGCTGCGGCTGGACGACGTCGACGAGTCCGAGGACGAGCCCGTCCCCGCGATAGCGCTGCTGGACGGCGGGCCGCCGTGGCTCGAACCCCAGCAGGCCGAGCCCCCGTTGGCCGAGCCGTCGTTGGTCGCGCCGGTCGAGACCGGGCGCTCGCTGGGTGTTCTTCGTCAGGTCGAGGCCGCCCCGTCGGCCGAAGCCGCCCCGCCGCCCACGCCCGCCGACCTGTTCGGCGTGCGCCCGGCCGGTCCCGGCCCTGCGGTGGAGCCGGGCCGCGAGGGAGCGGCCGCCGGCCCGCGCGCGGCGAGCGTCGACGCGGGGCCCGTGCCGACGCCGCCGGGCGGCCAGCGGAAGCCGACGCCGGGGGACGTGGCCGCGTGGCACGCCGGCGGGCAGGACGCCCTGCCGTCGCCCGCCGCGTCCGAGGCGCTGCCGGAGCCGACCGGGAAGGCGGCGCGCGACCTCAGCCTGTCCCTCGACGCCGCGCGGTCCCAGGTGACCGCGCTCGGCAAGGAGCTGCTGGACGACAAGGTCAAGCGGCGCCAGGTCGAGCTCGAGGTCGACCGCCTGCTGGGGCGCGTCGGCGAGCTCACGGAACGGCTCGACCGCAGCGAACGGCGCGCGGAGCAGCAGGCCACGGCCCTGCGCAAGGCGCGGCAGGAGGCCGCGCGGCTGCGCCGTCGGCTGGGCGACGCCGGGGTCGAGGTGCCCGAGGAGCGGTACTTCGTCGACGACGAGGAGCAGCTCCGGTTCGAGGTGCTGGCCGAGTGGGCCCGGGCGATCCCCGCCGCGGAGAAGCCCCTGCGTCCCCTGGCGGACTACACGCTCGGCACCCGGTTCCTCGCCTCGCTGACCGACGTCGAGGGCGTGAGCCGGGACCGCGTGGTCTGGACGCTCGTCATGGTGCTGACCGGGCTGGCGCCCGAGATGAACGGCCTGCAGGTGCACCGCCTGCGCACGGGCGCGGGCGGCGACGACCCGATCCGGCACCGCGACGACGGCGCCGTGTGCTGGCGGGTGTCGCTGCAGGTCAACACGCCGTCGGCCCGCAGGCTGCACTACTGGAAGCTGCCCGGCGGGGCCTACGAGCTGTCGCGCGTCGTGGTCCACGACGACGTGGAGCCCTGACCGCGGTCCTTCTCGTCGAGCTCCTCCAGGAGGTTGCGGATCTCCGAGCGCACGAAATCGCGCGTGGCGACCTCGCTCAGCGCGAGCCGCAGCGCCGCCATCTCCCGGGCCAGGTACTCCGTGTCGGCGAGGTTGCGCTCGCCGCGCTGCCGGTCCTGCTCGGCCGTGACGCGGTCGCGGTCGTCCTGCCGGTTCTGCGCCAGCAGGATCAGCGGGGCCGCGTAGCTCGCCTGCAGCGACAGCATCAGGGTGAGCGCCGTGAACCCGTTGGCGGCGCTGTCGAACCGCAGGTTCTCCGGGGCCCAGATGTTCCACGCGAGCCAGACCAGGCAGAACACCGTGAGATAGATGAGGAACCGGGGCGTGCCCAGGAACCTCGCGATGGCCTCGGTGGCCTTCCCGACGGCGTCCTGGTCCAGCCGGAATCGGGGGACCAGGGTGCGGCCCTTGGCGAGCGGAGTGTCCAAGCGGTCAGCCACGGGTCGCCTCCCGTCGCGTGGACTCCCGCTGTGCCGGCTCCCGCCGCGCCCTCGGGACCGCCTGCGCGGCGATCGCCTCCAGGCGCTCGTCGTCGCTGCCCCGCCAGTTGTCCGGGAGGATGTGGTCCAGGACGTCGTCGACGGTGACCACGCCCAGCAGCCGGCGCTGCGCGTCGAGCACCGGGAGAGCCAGCAGGTCGTAGGCCGCGAGCAGGCGCGTCACCTGGCCCACCGACGCGTCGTGCGTCAGCCATTCGGTCTCGGCGTCCAGCACGGACGCGACGGCGGCGTGCGGCGGCTCGCGCAGCAGCCGCTGGAAGTGCGCGACGCCGAGGAACCGCCCCGTCGGCGTCTCCAGCGGCGGCCGCACCACGAACACCATGGAAGCCAGGGCGGGCGGCAGCTCGGCCCGCCTGATCGAGGCCAGGGCCGTGGCGATCGTGTCGTCCGCGCCGAGGATCACCGGCTCGGTGGTCATCAGACCGCCCGCCGTGTCCTCGGCGTACTCCAGCAGGCGCCGGACGTCGGCTGCCTCCTCCGGCTCCATCAGGTTGAGGAGCTGAGCCGCCTGCTCCTCGGGCAGCTCGTTCAGGAGGTCTGCGGCGTCGTCGGGCTCCATGACCTCCAGCACGTCGGCCGCGCGGTCGGTGTCCAGGCCCGACAGGATCGACACCTGGTCCTCCTCCGGGAGCTCCTCCAGCACGTCCGCGAGGCGCTCGTCGTTCAGCGCGCCGGCGATCTCCAGCCGGCGAGCGGTCCCCAGGTCGCGGATCACGTCGGCGAGGTCGGCCGCGCGCATGTCCTCGTACGCCTCCAGCAGGCGGGCGGCGCCCTGCTCGGCCGACCGGGCAGTGAGGTCCTGCACGGCGTCGACCGGCACCGTCAGGGTGGATCCGCGGCGGAACGGAGCCGATCCTCGCGTCGAACGACGCCGTACGAACAGCTGGTCGACCAGCCAGTCGCCGGTGCGCTGCTGCGCGATCGAGACGTCCTCGATCGTGACCTCGCCCGAACCGTCCTTGAGCTGGACCCGGCGGTCCAGCAGCTCGCCCAGCACCACCGACTCCATGGCCCGCTGCTCGAACCGCCGCAGGTTCACCAGACCGGTACTGATCACCTGGCCGGCGTCGATGCTCGTCACTCGCGTGAGGGGGAGGAAGACGCGGCGTCGGCCCGGGACCTCGACCACCAGGCCCACCGCCCGCGGCGCACCCTTCGCCCGGACCAGCACGACGACATCACGAACCCGGCCCACCTGGTCCCCGATGGGGTCGAAGACCACGGTGCCTGCCAGACGTGCGACAAAAACCCTGGTGCTGGCGCTCACGCTGGTCAGCCTACGGCCCGGTACTGTGGCACGCTCCTCGCCACTTGTGCCCAGGTAGGGGAGACTATGGGGTATGACCATGTCTCGCCCTGGTGCCGTCCCGAAGGTCCCGACCCTGCCGGCCGGTGACGAGGTCGCCGCGTACTCCACCTACCTGGAGGCGCAGAAGGCGGTCGACTACCTCTCCGACAACAAGTTCCCCGTCGAGAACGTCACCATCGTGGGCACCGACCTGCGCATGGTCGAGCGCGTCACGGGGCGTCTCACGTACGGGCGGGTGGCGCTCGCGGGCGCCCTGTCCGGCGCGTGGTTCGGCTTCTTCGTGGGGCTGCTGCTCACGCTGTTCGCGGGTTCCTCCGGCTTCCAGGTGATGCTGGCGGGTATCGCGCTCGGTGCCGGGTTCGGTCTGCTGTTCTCGATCCTGTCGTACACGTTCACGGGCGGGCGGCGTGACTTCACGTCGTCGTCGCAGATCGTGGCCGCGACCTACGCGATCCTCTGCGGCCACGACCACGCCGCCGACGCGCGGGCACTCCTGGTGCGCTCGCCGGGCGGGCTGGGCAAGGCACGCGCCGCATCCGTGGGGGTCGCGGCCCCGATGGCGCCGGTGGTGCCCCCGGCTCCGGCCGCTCAGGCTCCCGGTGGGCCGACGGCGCCCGCCGCCCCGCCGACGTCCCGCCCGACCGACCCGCGCTGGGTCACGCCGACGGGCGAGCCCCGGTACGGCGCCATGCGTCCTGGTGGTGCTGCTGGTGCTGGTGCTGGTGCTGTGGCTGGCGCAGCGGCACCGGCCGATGCGCCGCCGTCGGACGCGCCGGTCGCTGAGCCCGAGCCGCCGACCGGTGGTGGGGCGGCTCCGGACGACACCCCGACGTCAGCGCCGACCGACACCCTGGCTGAACCGCAGGCCGCGCCGACCCCGCCGTCGGACACGCTGGCCGACCAGCGCCCGGACGAGACGGTCGACCCGGACGACGTACCGACGCAGCGCACGGTCCCCCGCCACTCGAACCCGTACGCGCCGCCCACCGACGACCAGCGGTAGCGCCCACTGCCTGGGCACGGCCCGATGCCACGCGGTGGCCAATGCCTTCCATGAGTTCGGTCCACTGCCGCACAGCACTTGGGTCTGACATCGGTCCGTTGCCCATTCGCCGGAGCTGACATCGGTCGGTTGCCCTGAGATCGGTCATTTAATCGACCGATCTCAGGGCAACCGACCGAAGTCATGTCGGGTGGGCACGCAACCGACCGAAGTCATGTCGGGTGGGCACGCAACCGACCGAAGTCATGTCGGGTGGGCACACAACTGACCGAAGCCCCGGCAGGTGCCAAAGAATTCTGGCGCAGTACATGGCCCCGGATGACGACGCCCCAACGATCGGAGCGCGACCACAGTCCTGCTTTATCCGGGCCTGTGCACAGCTCGCCCGGGCCCGGCTTCGTGGCTGACGGCGATGATGCACCGTCGAACCATGAACTCCGTAGTGATTCCCGCGGTCGCCCTCACCCTGGACCACGACCGCAACAAGCTGGCCGCTGCGGCTCGGGCCGGCGAAGTACTCAGAGTCCGCCGCGGCGCCTACTGTGCTCCCGACCAGATTCGTGTGGACGGACCGTCAAGCGCCCCACGGGAAGAGCGAAAGAAGGCGCTCGCGCGGGTGGGTGCCCTGCACTCCCAGCTCAGGGCGGACCACGTCTTCGGCCACACGTCCGCCGCTCTGCTCCTCGGCTGCCGCGTCTGGAGGACGCCGGCAGAGACACACGTCTACCAGCGCTACCGAGCCTCGGGCCACGCGGCCGACGACGTGCGGCGGCACGCCTGGACCATCGCCCCCGAGGACATCACCGCTGCCTCGGGACTGCCCGTGACCTCGCTCGCGCGCACCGTCGTCGACTGCGCGCGGACGTTGCACCCTCTTGAAGCCCTCGTGATCGCCGACTCCGCGCTGGCGATGGGCATCGGACGGGAGACGTTGCTCGGGGTGCTCGCCGCGCAGCCGGGCCACCGTGGCAAGCGCCGGGCCCGCCGCGTGATCGAGCTGGCCGACGCAGGCGCGCAGTCTGCCTGGGAGACCTGGGTCCGGTACGAGATCCTGCGTCGCGGCCTGCCCCGGCCAACCACGCAGATGCCGGTCAGGACCGAGGCCGGCCTCTTCCACACCGACCTCGGGTACGAGCAGTGGGCACTGGGCATCGAGTTCGACGGACGGGTGAAGTACCGGCCCGACGGCGTCCGCTCCGGTCACGATCCCGCGCGGGAGTACCTGGGCGAGAAGGCTCGCGCCGAGGCGATCCGTCAGGCCGGCGTCACGGTCGAGACCACCAGTGCTTCGGACAAGCGCGACGTTCCTGCGATGATCGCCAGGTTTACCCGGCATCTGCCGCTCGACGCCGTGGCGGCGGCCCGCCCCGACCCACTGCTGCCCCGGTCCTGACTGCGCGAGTTCGGTCAGCTGCGTGTTCGCCAGGGACGACTTCGGTCGGTTGCTCTGAGATCGGTCAATTAATTGACCGATCTCAGAGCAACCGACCGAAGTCAACTCTGATCGCTGAGCAGTTGACCGAACTCAGCTCTGGCCGAGCCGGCGGTGGGTCACTCAGCTCTGGCCGAGCCGGCGGTGGGTCACTCAGCTCTGGCCGAGCCGGCGGTGGGTCACTCAGCTCTGGCCGAGCCGGCGGTGGGTCACTCAGCTCTGGCCGAGCCGGCGGTGGGTCACTCAGCTCTGGCCGAGCCGGCGGTGGGTCACTCAGCTCTGGCCGAGCCGGCGGTGGGTCACTCAGCTCTGGCCGGCCCAGCCGCGGCCCCAGGGCTCAGCGCAGCGCGGCCATCCAGGCCTCGACGGCCTCCGGCGTGCGGGGGAGCGCCGCCGAGAGGTTCTCGTTGCCGTCCTCGGTGACCAGCACGTCGTCCTCGATGCGCACACCGATGCCGCGGAACTCCTCGGGGACGGCGAGGTCGTCGGCCTTGAAGTAGAGGCCCGGCTCGATCGTGAACACCATGCCCGGCTCCAGGACGCCGTCGAGGTAGAGCTCGCGGCGCGCCTGCGCGCAGTCGTGCACGTCGAGGCCGAGGTGGTGCGACGTGCCGTGCACCATCCAGCGGCGGTGCTGCTGGCCGTCCTCCTCGAGCGCATCGGCCGCGGTGACACCGTCGGGCAGGAAGCCCCACTCCTCGAGGCGGGCCGCGATGACCTCCATGGCCGCCGCGTGGACGTCGCGGAACTTGGTGCCCGGCTTGGCGACGGCGAACGCGGCGTCGGCGGCGTCCAGCACCGCCTGGTAGATCTTGCGCTGGACGTCGCTGTACTCGCCGTCGACGGGCAGGGAGCGCGTGATGTCGGCGGTGTAGAGCGTGTCCACCTCGACGCCGCCGTCGAGCAGCAGCACGTCGCCGGCCTGGACCTCGCCGTCGTTCCGGATCCAGTGCAGGGTCGTGGCGTGCTCGCCCGAGGCCGCGATGGTCTCGTAGCCCACGGCGTTGCCCTCGAGCCGGGCGTGCCCGTCGAAGGTGGTCTCCACCACGCGCTCGCCGCGGCGGTGCTCCTTCGCGGCGGGCAGCGCGCGGACCACTGCCTCGAAGCCCTCGATGGTGCGGGCGACGGCCTCGCGCATCTGCTCGATCTCGTACTCGTCCTTGATGAGCCGCAGCTCGGAGGTGGCCTCGACGAGGGTCTCGTCGGAGAGGACCTCCTCGTCCTCGCTCACGCCGGCCTCCAGGCGCAGCTCCTCGACGAGCGACTCGATCGCGTCGTCGGCGCCGGTCACCACGAGGAGGCGCATGCCGCCCTCGCCGACGTCCTTGGCCAGGGCGTCGCCCAGCTCGTCGATGTGGCGGGCCTCGATACCGGTGAGGGTCTCGATGTCGGCCAGGGACGGGCGGGCGCCGACCCAGAACTCGCCGTAGCGGGCGTCGGCGTAGAACTCCTCGTTGTCACGCGGGGCGAGCGGACGCACGTACAGCACGGCGTGGTGGTTCGAGCCGTCGTCACCGGCGCCGTCCTCGACCGGGTGCAGCACCAGGACGGCGTCGGGCTCGCGGTCCGTGCCCAGTCCCGTGAGGTGCGCGAACGCCGAGTGCGGCCGGAACCGGTAGTCGGTGTCGTTGGAGCGGGTCTTGAGCGCGCCGGCCGGGATCACGAGCCGCATGCCGGGAAGCCGCTCGGAGAGCGCGGCCCGCCGGGCGACGGTGAACGGCGCGGCGGCCGACGGCGTCAGACCGAGCTCGGCGCGCGGGGCCCACTGCGACATCACGAAGTTCTTGAAGGCAGTGGAGGCGGGACGGTGCGAGCGGTTGGCGCCGCGGTCGGCGGTCCCCTGCTCGTCAGGCTGAGAAGTGGTTGTGGGCTCGCTCATGCGCCCAGTGTTTCACGCACGCCCCGTGAAGTCCGCAAGTGCCCTGGTGAGCACCCGGTTGAAGGCGGACGGTGCCTCCGTGTTCACGTCGTGCCCCGCGTTCGGGATGACGACGAGCGCTCCGTCGCGGGCCGCGGCGAGGTGCTTCTGCTCCTCGATGCGCATGGCGTCGCGGGCGCCGTTGACGAACCAGACCGGGACCTGCGCGGCGCGCACGTTCGCGATCGAGGACCGCCCGACGAGGTGCGTCAGGGCGTCCGTGACGACGTCCCAGGTGGGCCGGTACATCTCGGCGGTCTGGCGCGGGGCGATCTCGACCTGCCGCAGGTCCGCGCCACCAGGGGCGCTCCGGAGTGGGCGGAACGGGAACCGCATGGACGGCACCGAGAGGCGCGCGCGGTGCACGCTCGGGTGCACCACCCGGCCGGTGAGCCGGCGGCCGAGGTACACGGCGTTGGCCACGCTCTTCGCGACGTCCCGGTAGAGCCGCACGGGCTTGCCCTTCGGGTCGGACGTGCAGCCCGCGGCCAGCACGCCCGCCAGTCGGTCGGCGTTGCCGGGGCGGGCGGCCCAGGCCAGCGACGTGTAGCCGCCGAGCGACAGCCCCACCAGGGCCACCGGCCCGGACGGGAGGGTCGCGACGGCGTCGTCCAGCGCCTCGAAGGCGCCGTCCATGCTGAACCGGTCGTGGCGGCGCGACCCGTGCGCGGGCAGGTCGACCGCTACGGCCTCGTGGCCTGCCGCACGCACGTGCTCGACCTGGTTCTCCCAGATCGCGCCGGAGCTGCGCATGCCGTGCACAAAAACGACGCTCGTGGGAGCGCCGTCGGGGTTCTGGTGGTTGCTGCTCATCATCCCTTCGATGATGCGGGATCGGCTTGGGCAGGCGGCGTACGACGGCGGAACAGGGCGTGAACGTGCTGTGTGGGCTTGATGTCCCGCGGTCGGGCGGCCGACGTCGGCAGGGTGCTGCACCTCACCTCGCCCCGTGCGCCTACGGGGCCCGGGGATCTCTACCCTTGTGGAGTGATCGACCTCCACACGCACTCCACCGCGTCAGACGGCACCGACTCGCCAGCGCGGCTGGTAGAGGTCGCCGCCCGCGCCGGCATCACCACGCTCGCCATCACGGACCACGACACGACGTCGGGCTGGACGGAGGCCGCCGAGGCCGCCGCTCTCTACCAGGTGGGCCTGGTGCGCGGCGCCGAGATCTCCGCGATCGCCCGGACGACGGGCTGGGGCACGGGCGTCCACCTGCTCGCCTACCTGCACGAACCGACCCACCCCGACCTGCTGGCCGAGACCGAACGCACCCGCGCGGACCGGGAGTCGCGGGCCCGGCGCATGGTGGACCTGCTGGCGGAGGACTTCCCGATCACCTGGGAGGACCTGCTCGCGCAGACGAAGCCCGGCACCACCCTCGGCCGCCCGCACATCGCCGACGCGCTCGTGGCGGCCGGCGTCGTGCGCGACCGCGACGAGGCGTTCGCCACCATCCTCCGCCCCGGCACCCGGTACTACGTGGGCCACTACGCGCCCGACGCCGTCGCCGCCGTCCGCGCCATCCGGGCCGCGGGCGGGGTACCCGTCTTCGCGCACCCGGGGGCCGACGCCCGGGGCCGGATCGTCCCCGACTCGACGATCGAGGAGCTCGCCGCGGCGGGGCTCGGGGGGCTCGAGGTGGACCATCGTGACCACACGCCCGACACGCGCCGCCGGCTGCGCGACATCGCCGAGTCGCTGGACCTGCTGGTCACGGGGTCGAGCGACTTCCACGGGGCGGGCAAGCAGAACGTCATCGGCGAGAACACGACCGAGCCCGAGGTGCTCGAGGCGATCGCGGGGCAGGGAGCCCTGGCGGTGCTCCGGTGAGCTGGTTCGACGTCGCGCTGTTCACCGAGGTGTTCGTGACGCTGTTCGTGATCATGGACCCGCCCGGCACGGTGCCGGTGTTCCTGGCGCTGACCTCGCGGATGACGGCGCAGGACCGGAGGCGGGCCGCGCGCACCGCGATCTTCGTGGCGTTCGGCGTGATCGTGGTGTTCGCCGTGTTCGGCCAGCTCCTGCTCGAGCACCTCGGGGTCTCGCTGGCGGCGCTCCAGGCTTCCGGCGGCCTGCTCCTGCTGCTCGTGGCGCTGGAGCTGCTCATGGGCAAGATGGACGCGGGCGAGACCGACGCCGGCGGGGCCGCCCGGAACGTGGCCCTCGTGCCCCTGGCGACGCCGCTGCTGGCCGGCCCGGGCACCATCGTCGCCACCATGGTGTTCGTGCAGCAGGGGGTGAGCGCGGGGGAGTCCGCGGTGGGGCACTACGCGTCGATCGGTATCGGCATCGTCGCGGTGTGCGTGTGCACGTGGGCGGCGATGCGGTTCGCCGGGGTGGTGCACCGGGTGCTCAGGGACTCCGGCGTCACCCTGGTCACCCGGATCGCGGGCGTGCTGCTCGCGGCGATCGCCACGCAGATGATCGCCAACGGCGTGATCGAGTTCGTGCGCACCGTCTGACCTTCAGATGTCGATGGTCTCCAGGGTCACCGAGACCGGCTTCTCGGGCACGAGACCCTCGGCCTGCCGCACCTTCTTCTTCATCGGCAGCACGTAGCCGCCGTTGCTGTCGCTCGGGAAGACGGAAGTGGTCCAGGTGGTCTTCCCGACCGTCACCCGCACCCGGATCGAGCCGAACCCGCGCGGTGGCAGCGGGAGGTCGGCCAGCTCGTCGGAGTGCTCCGGCGGCACGGTCACGAACCACCAGGAGTCGGTACGCACCTGCCACTGCCACAGGGGAGCGGCGAACTCGATCTGCACGGACAGCAACTTAGCGCTTGGCGGCCCTCGTCCGGCGGCCCAACCAGGCGCGAGTGCAGACTTTGCCGCACCCGTAATCGGTGACTGCAGACTTTGTCGCGGCTAGCCACCCTGTAACCGCAACAAACTCTGCACTCGCCGAAACAGGCCGCAGCAAAGTCTGCACTCGCCGACGGCCGGGGTCAGTTCTCCTGGCCGCCGCGCGTGCGGCGGCGGCTGCGGTTCCGACGGCGGCGCTGGCCGCCGTCCTCCTCGCTGCCCGACGCCGGGCGTTCGCCCGTGCCGCCGGCGTTGTCGGAGGCGGCCACGGGGCCGCCGTCGGGCCGGGACGTCGAGCGGGGCTCGCCGTGCGAGCCGCCGTGCCGCCCGCCCGAGCGGGGACCGGCGGAGCGTCCGCCGGAGCGCTGGCCGCCGGAGCGCGAGCCGCTGTTGCGCTTGCCCGTCTCGCCCAGGTCCTCGACGTCCTCCGCGTCCAGCCCGGCGAGGTGCTGCGCGGACCGGGGCAGGCGGCCCTTGGTGCCCTCGGGGATGTTCAGGTCCGCGAACAGGTGCGGCGACGTCGAGTACGTCTCGACCGGCTCGGGGAACCCGACCTCGAGCGCCTTGTCGATGAGCGACCAGCGCGGCACGTCGTCCCAGTCGACGAAGGTCACTGCGGTACCCGTGTTTCCCGCGCGGCCGGTGCGGCCCACCCGGTGCAGGTAGATGCGCTCGTCCTCGGGGCACTGGTAGTTGACCACGTGGGTCACGTCGTCGACGTCGATGCCGCGGGCGGCGACGTCGGTAGCGACGAGCACGTCGATCTTGCCGTTGCGGAACGCGCGCAGCGCCTGCTCACGGGCGCCCTGACCCAGGTCGCCGTGGATGGCGCCGGCTGCGAAGCCGCGCGTCTGCAGCTCCTCCGCGACCTTGGCGGCCGTGCGCTTGGTGCGTGCGAACACGATGCTGCGGCCGCGGCCCTCGGACTGGAGCAGACGCGCCAGCACCTCGACCTTGTCCAGGGCGTGGGCCCGGTACACGACCTGCTTGATGTTCTTGACGGTCGCGCCCTCGTCGTCCGGCTCGGCGGCGCGGATGTGCGTGGGCTGCTTCATGTAGCGGCGGGCCATCGAGACGACGGCGCCCGGCATGGTCGCGCTGAACAGCATGGTGTGCCGCTGCGCGGGGGTGCGGGCGAGGATCTTCTCGACGTCGGGCAGGAACCCGAGGTCGAGCATCTCGTCGGCCTCGTCGAGCACCACGGTCGCCGCACGCAGCAGCGTGAGGTGCCCCTGGTTGAGGAGGTCGATCATGCGGCCGGGGGTGCCCACCACGACGTCTACGCCGGACTTCAGCGCGTCGATCTGCGGCTCGTACGCGCGGCCGCCGTAGACCTGCACGATGCGGACGCTGCGCTTGGCGGACGCGGTGGCCAGGTCGTTCGCGACCTGGACCGCAAGCTCACGGGTGGGGACCACGACGACGGCCTGCGGCTTGCCCGGGGCGACGAGGTCCTCGTAGCCGGGCTCGCCCGGGGCGACGACGCGGTGCAGCAGCGGGACGCCGAAACCGAGCGTCTTGCCGGTACCGGTCTTGGCCTGGCCGATGATGTCGTGCCCGCTCATCGCGACGGGCAGCGTCATGGCCTGGATGGGGAACGGGTGGGTGATGCCCGAGTCCTTCAGCGCCGCGACGATCTCGGGGCGGACGCCGAAGTCCGCGAACGTCACGTTCTGCGCCTGGATGGCGGACGGGGTGGAGTAGTCGGGCCCCGAGCCGGTAGTCGGCTCAGGGCTTGTCTCAGTGGCCGCGCTCGCGGCCGGGGTGTCGGTGGTAGTCACTGGCGCCTTCATCTCTCGCGGCGCGGTGGGCCCTCATGGCCCGGCGATCGCGCCTTCGTGCGGCAGCCGATCGTGAAAATCATCGCGCGCCGGGGCATGGGGCCCAGGCTGCGCGTCCTGTCGGGGCGGCCTCGTGAGAGACCGGAACGCAGGCTCGGGGGTCGGAACGTGACGACCGGGCAACCGATGTACGGCATTCATCGTACGCGCACGATGTTTCCGTGCGGTTAGCGAAACGCGTTCGGCCACCCGTTAGTAATGAACGCCACGTGGCGGGGCGCCGGCGGGCGCCGTCCGCCACGTGGCGTCGGGTCGGCGGGGCTCAGACCGCGCCGAAGCCGACCTTGCGCTGCTCCTCGGAGCCGATCTCGACGTAGCCGATGGCACCGCCGGGGATGATCACAAGGCGGCCGCGGGAGTCGGTGAGCTCGAGGGGGCCACCGGCCAGGGCCTTCTTGACGGCCGTCGCGACGGCGTTCGCGCTCTCATCCGTCTCGACCACGACCTCGCGCGGCAGGTTCTGCACACCGATGGTGACGTCCACGTTTACTCCAGTTCGGTCGGGGATTGCGCCGTGTGCCCGGTGGTCCGGGGACCCGGCCTCACGATCCTAGTCACGCTCCGCGACCGTCGGCCTGCGGTTTCGCCGTGAGCCGATACGCGACCCGAGAGACAGTCCGTACGCCGCGGGCGCTGCGCATCCTGTGGACAACGCCATGGGCGGACGTATGGGTGCGTGGCACCATGGTTGGCGTGAGTGGTCCGATGTCTCCCCGGCGCACCGGCAGGCATGCCCAGGAGGGTGTGTCCGTCGGCCTCGCGTCGGAGGGGGTCGACGCCGCTCGTCCCGCAGCTCGGAAGGCCAAGAGTCGATCGACGCAGGACCCACGGCGCGCGATGGTCGCGCTCGGCCTGTGCCTCGCGGTGGGGCTCTGCGGAGGCGTGGTGGCGACCATGACCACCGAGCCGGACGCCTCCGCCGCCGTCGTGGCCGGGGTGGTCGAGGACAACCTGGGCGCCGAGGCGGGTGACGCGGTGCGGAACGCGTACGAGGCCGCCAGGTCCGGCAACCGCACGTCGCCGCCCGCGCCCGCGGCGTCGTCGGGTGCTGACGGGGGCGCCGACGTCGCATCGGGCACCGGGGCGGGGCTGGGCACCGCCGCGGAGGGGCTCCCGGAACCTTCGGCGTCCGGCGAGCCCGCGGCCTCGGCGGGCGTGCCGCCCGGCGAGAAGTCGGCACCGCCGTCGCCCCCTCCGAGCCCCGGTCCGAAGCCGGAGCCCGGCTCCGGCCTGCTCGGCACCCGGATCACCGTCGAGCCGGAGCTCTCCGGACGGCTCGTGGTGGTGAGCGGGTCCCGTCCCGCACCCGCCGAGGGAAAGGTCTGGCGGCTTCAGATAGCGGTCGAGAAGGGCTTGCCGGTGGATCCGAAGGTCTTCGCCGAGGCCGTGCTGGCGACCCTGAACGACCCGCGCGGCTGGAACGGCGCGGACGGCACCACCTTCGCCTGGACCGACTCGGAGCGGTACGACGCGCGCGTCGTGCTCGCGAGCCCGGGCACCACTGACGAGCTCTGCTTCCCGCTCGACACGGCGAGCTCGGTGTCGTGCGGCATCGAGGAGACCGCGGTGCTCAACTTCAAGCGCTGGGCCAAGGGGTCGAAGGCGTGGAAGGAAATCGCGAACTACCGGCACTACCTGGTGAACCACGAGGTGGGCCACGTGATCGGGTACCACCACGACCTGTGCGCGGGCGAGGGCGAGCACGCGACGATCATGGTGCAGCAGACCACCACGACGAGCGGATGCATCCCGGAGGCCTGGCCCGCGCCGAACGCGGACTGAGCACCGCCCCGCCGGACAAACCGGGCATACGTCACAGCCCCGCGCGGGGCGTCGGGGAGTGTCAGTGGCTCGTGGTTCGATCGTCCGCGTGACCCCAACCCTTGCCCTCGCACCTCGGCTGGCACCGCCTGTGACGTCGAACGGGAACCGTCCCGACGGCGTCACCTCGGTGTCGCTCGACGACAGCCAGGCGGCTGCCGTCGAGGCTGCGCTGAGCGGGCGGGCGACGCTGGTCCTGGGGGCACCCGGATCCGGCAAGACGATAGTGACCTGCGAGGTCGCGGTGCGAGCGCTCACGTCGGGGGTCCGGCCGGAGCGCGTGCTGGTCCTCGCGTCGTCGCGTCGCGCGGCGGCCCGCCTGCGGGACGAGGTGGCGGCCCAGGCCGGGCGCACGGTGGGCGCGCCGATGGTGCGCACCGCGTCGTCGGCCGCGTTCGCCGTGCTCCACACGCGCGCCGCGGCGCTCGGGCTGCCCACCCCCACCCTGGTCTCGGGCCCGGAGCAGGACCTGGTCCTGGCGGAGCTGCTCGCCGGGCACGTCGCGGGCGAGGGACGGCCGCTCACGCTGCCGGTCGGCCTGCCGGAGGAGTCGCTCGGGCTGCGCGGTCTGCGCCAGGAGCTGCGTGACCTGCTGATGCGCGCCGCGGAGCGCGGGCTCGGGCCGGTCGAGCTCGACGAGATGGGGCGCGCGAACGACCGCCCCGAGTGGGTGATGGCCGCGCAGCTCTACGAGGAGTACCTCGACACCATGGCGCTGCGGCTCGCCACTCCGGACGCGGGGCCGCGCTACGACCCCGCGGTCGTGATCGACGAGGCCGCGGAGTCCCTGCGCTCCTGGGAGGACGAGGTGCCGGGCGCGCCCCGCCCGACCTGGGACCTGGTAGTGGTGGACGACTACCAGGAGGCCACGGCCGCCACGGTCCGCCTCCTGCGCGTGCTGCACGACGACGGGGCGCGCCTGGTGCTGCTGTCCGACCCGGACTCCGCCGTCCAGACGTTCCGCGGTGCCGCGCCGGGGCTCACCGGCCGCGCCGCCGCACCCGCCGGTCCCGGACGTGCCTTCGGTGCGTTCGACGCCGAGACAGTGGTGCTCGGGACGGTCTGGCGGCAGCGACCTGAGCTGCGTGCCGTGACGCGTGCGGTGACGAACCGGATCCCGGTGTCGGCCAGCGCGCTGCACCGGCGCGCGACGGCGCGCGCGGCTGAAGCGCCTGCCGGTGAGCCCTCTGCCGGTGAGCCGTCTGCTGGTGAGCTGCCGGCCCGTGGGCCGTCGGCTGGTGGGTCGTCCGCCGACGGATCGGGCGCGGCCGGATCGGGTGCTGCCGAATCACGCGCGGCCAGACCCGAGACCGAAGCGTCCGGTGCGGGGGCCGCGGATTCCGCGCCACCGGTCCAGGTCGCGGTGCTGGCGGGCGCGGCCCAGGAGGCCGCCTGGATCGCGCGCGAGCTGCGGGCGGAGCACCTGCTGCGGGGCACGCCCTGGGAGCAGATGGCCGTGATCGCGCGCAGCGGCACGCGGCTGGCGGCCCTGCGGCGTGAGCTGGTGTCGGCGTCGGTGCCCGTGGCGCTGCTCGGGTCTGACCTGCCGCTGCGTGACGAGCCTGCGGTGGCACCGCTGCTGGCCGCGGTGAAGACGAGCGCGGGCGCTCCGCGCGGGAGCCTGGAGGCGCTGATCGCCGAGGAGCTCGACGGCGACGAGCCGGTGCTGGATCCCGAGACGGCGGCGCTGCTGCTCGTCTCGCCGATCGGTGGGCTGGACGCGGTGGCGCTCCGTCGGCTGCGCCGGGCGCTGCGGGCGGAGGAGCTGTCGGCCGGCGGCGGACGTACGTCGGACGCGCTGCTGGTGGAGGTGCTCGCCGACCCGGCGCACGCGGCCCTGCTGCCCACGCAGGTCCGGCGCGGGCCGCTCGCCGTGGCACGGGTGCTCGCCGCGGGCCGGGAGGCCGCGGGGGAGTCCGGCGCCACCGCACAGACGGTGCTCTGGGCCGTGTGGGCGGCGACCGGCCTGGCCGAGCGGTGGAGCGCCGCCGCTCTCACCGGCGGTCCGGCGGGCCTGCGCGCCGACCGTGACCTCGACGCGGTGCTCGCGCTGTTCCGCGCAGCCGAGACCTTCGTCGACCGGATGCCGGGCGCGCCCGTCGCCGCGTTCGTCGACTACCTGGCGTCGCAGGACCTCCCGGCCGACTCCCTGGCGGCGTCCGCCCAGGGCGCGGGAGCCGTGGAGGCGCTCACGCCCCCGGGCGCGGCGGGCCGGGAGTGGGACGTGGTGGTCGTGGCCGGCGTGCAGGACGGCGTATGGCCCGACCTGCGGCTGCGTGACTCGCTGCTCGGCTCGCAGGCGCTCGTCGAGCTCATCGCGGGCCGCTCCGAGGACGGCCGGGTGGTCGGGTCGGAGGCCCGGCGCCAGGTCCTCACGGACGAGCTGCGCGCCTTCGCGGTGGCGGTCTCCCGCGCCCGACGGCGCCTCCTGGTCACCGCAGTGGAGGACACGGAGGACGCGCCGAGCGTGTTCTGCGACCTCGTGTCCCCCAGGGACGACGGCGGCGACGGGCCCGACCCGCGGCGGGTCCCGGTCGGCCCGCCGCTCGACCTGCGGGGTGTGGTGGCCGCCGCGCGGTCGGAGCTGGTGCGGACGGCGGCCGGGGCGATGTCCGGCGGCTCGCGCGCCGCTGTCGCCGCGCCGGTGGCCGAGCCCGCCCGCGAGCCGGCGGCCGCGCTCCTCGCCGATCTCTCGGCGGCCGGCGTCGCCGAGGCGGACCCGAGCACCTGGTACGGCGTGGCCGGCGTCTCGAGCGAGGTCCCGCTGTGGGGCGTCCAGGACACGGTGACCGTGTCGCCGTCGAAGGTCGAGACCGTGACGACGTGCGCCCTGCGCTGGGCGTTCGAGGCGGCGGGCGGCACCAAGCCCGACGCGACGCACCAGACCCTCGGCACGCTGCTGCACTCGATCGCGCAGAGCCATCCGAGGGGTTCGCTCACGGACCTGAAGAAGGAGCTGGACCGGCGCTGGCCGGAGCTCGCGCTGCCCGACGGCTGGCCGTCGCTGCAGCTGCGCAAGCGTGCCGAGCGCATGGTGGTGCGGCTCGCGGACTACCTGGCGGACTCGGGCGAGCCGCTGCTGGTCGAGGCCGACTTCGACCTGCAGGTGGGTCGCGCGCGGCTGCGCGGCCAGGTGGACCGCGTCGAGGACGCCGGCGACGGCAGCGTGACCGTTGCCGACCTCAAGACCGGCAAGACCGCGGCCAGCAAGGACAAGGCGGCGGAGAACCCGCAGCTCGGTGCCTACCAGCTCGCCGTCGAGGAGGGCGCGCTCGACCTGCCCGACGGCACGGTCAGCAAGGGTGCGAGCCTCGTCTACGTCGGCACCGAGACCGTGTCGGCGAGCGTGCGGAACCAGCCGGCCCTCGTCCCGGACGAAGACGGCAACAGCTGGGCGCGTGACACGGTCGAGGGCGCCGCCGACACGATGGCCGCCGCGCGGTTCGCGGCCAGGAACAACGACCTGTGCGAGGTGTGCGCCGTTCGCCGGTCCTGCCCGCTGCAGCCCGAGGGACGGAAGGTGGTCGAGTGATCGGGCACGAGCCGGAGATCCGCCTGTCCGCGCGTGCGATAGCGCGCCTGCTCGGCCGCCACGAGCCCACCGACGAGCAGACCAGCATCATCGAGTCGCCGCTCGAGCCCGCGCTCGTCGTCGCCGGCGCCGGTTCGGGCAAGACGGAGACCATGGCCGCGCGCGTGGTCTGGCTCATCGCCAACAAGCTGGTCCAGCCCGAGCAGGTGCTCGGCCTGACCTTCACGCGCAAGGCCGCGGGCGAGCTCACCCAGCGCGTCCAGACCCGGCTGGCGCAGCTGAACCGCGCGCTGGGTGAGGAGTCGGGCGAGGCGCTGGCCGGCCTGGACCTCGACCGGCCCACCGTCGCCACCTACAACGCGTACGCCGCCTCCCTGGTCGCCGACCACGGCCTGCGCCTCGGCGTGGAGCCCAGCGCCCGCCTCCTAGGCCAGGCCGAGCAGTGGCAGCTCGCCTCCCAGGTGGTCGAGTCCTGGGACGAGGACCTCGGCACCGACAAGGCCGTCAGCACCGTGACCGGTGCGGTAGTGGCACTGTCCGACGCGCTGGGCGAACACCTCGTCGACCCCGCCGACGCGCGGGATCGACTCACCGACATGGCAGAGCACCTCGAGTCCGTACCGCTCGGCCCGCGGCAGAAGAAGCGCACCAAGGACGTGGACAAGCTCATCGGCTCCGTGGCCGAGCGGGCACGGTTCGTGGATCTCGTTGTCGAGTACCGGCGCCGTAAGCGCGTCGCCGAGGCGCTCGACTTCGGCGACCAGGTCTCGTTCGCCGCACAGCTCGCTCGCGAGGTCCCGATGGTGGGCGCCGCCGAGCGGGCGCGGTTCGAGGTGGTGCTGCTCGACGAGTACCAGGACACGTCCTACGCCCAGGTGGAGCTCCTGTCCGGCCTGTTCGGCGGCGGGCACCCCGTCACCGCCGTCGGCGACCCGCACCAGTCCATCTACGGGTGGCGCGGCGCCTCCGCGGCGGGCCTCGCCCGCTTTCCCGGCCGCTTCCAGCGCGACGACGGCGTCCCCGCCGCCGTGCACTACCTCTCGACGTCGTGGCGCAACGACGCCGCCGTGCTCGCCGCCGCCAACGTGGTGTCGGGTCCGCTGCGCTCGCGGTCGGGGGCCGGTACGAACGTCGAGGTCCCGCCGCTGGACCTGCGCCCAGGGGCGGGCACGGGCGTGGTGTCGGCGCACGTCGCCGCCACCCTGGAGGAGGAGGCCGAGGCCGTCGCCGAGTGGGTAGCGGAGCGCTGGCGTTCCGGCGCCCACCCGGACGGGCGGTCCACGGCGGCCGTGCTCTGCCGGGCGCGGGCACAGTTCCCCACGATCGAGGTGGCGCTGCGCCGCCGCGGCCTCCCGGTCGAGGTCGTGGGCCTGGGCGGCCTGCTCTCCACGCCCGAGGTGGTCGACGTCGTTGCGCTGCTCCAGGCCGCGCACGACCCGTCCCGTGGCGACTCCCTGCTGCGCCTGCTGACCGGCCCGCGCCTCAACCTCGGCGCTGCCGACCTGCACGCACTCGGTTCCTGGGCGGCCGACCTTGCACGCCTGGACGATCCGCGCCGTGCCGCCGCGGCCGCCCAGGTCGACCGCGCAGAAACGGGCGACGGCTCAGGAGACGGAACGGGCGACGACGACCCCCGCGTGGTCGAGGGCGACGTCTCCGACCACCGCTCGATAGTCGACGCGCTCGACGATCTCCCGCCGGTGGGCGAGCCGGCCCGCGACGGGCGGGTCCTGTCCGAGGACGCGCACCGGCGCCTGGCGGCACTGGCCCGGCTGTTGCGCGACCTACGCGGCCTCACCTACCTCTCGCTCCCCGAGCTGGTCGTGCAGGCCGAGCGGGCGCTCGGCCTGGACGTCGAGGCGGCCACCGCGCTCGCGCTGGCGGGCGCCGGGGTCGGGGGAGCGGTGAGCGACCGCGGCCGCGAGCACCTCGACGCCTTCCGGGACGTGGCGGCGTCGTTCGCGCAGTCGTCGGACACGGCCACGCTCGGCGCGTTCCTCGCCTGGCTCGGCGTCGCGGGCGAGCGTGAGCGCGGCCTTGACATGCCGGTGCACGAGCCCGACCCGGACGCCGTCCAGGTCATCACGGCGCACGCCGCGAAGGGCCTGGAGTGGGACGCGGTGGCCGTGGCCGGCCTGGCCGACGGCGCGTTCCCCACCTGGGACCGGGGCTCGCGGTCGGGGGAGTCGTCGTCGGGCTGGCTGTCCGACCTCGGCGAGCTGCCCTACCACCTGCGCGGGGACGCGGACGACCTGCCGCGCTTCGACTGGGAGCACGCCTCCGACACCAAGGACCTCGTCGCGCTGCGGGACGAGTTCAAGGCCGAGTGCGGCGAGCACCGCCTCGCCGAGGAGCGCCGGCTGGCCTACGTCGGGTTCACGCGGGCCCGGCGCGAGCTCTTCCTCACGGCCTCGTGGTGGGGCACGGCGAGCCGCCCGCGCGGCGTCTCCCCGTTCCTCGCCGAGCTGGCCGACGCCGGACTGGTCGCCACCGACCTGTGGGCGCCGATGCCGGCGTCGGACGCCGAGAACCCGCGCAACGCGGAGGAGCTCACCGCGGTCTGGCCGGCCCCGGACGGCCCGGGCCAGAGCACTGACCAGAGCCCGGACGGGACCGACCAGCACGGCGCCGCCGGGCAGCACCCGACCGCCCGCGACGTCCTGCGCGCCACTGCCGGGCTCGTGGACGAGGCGGCGGAGGAGCGCCTGGTCGCGCTCGCCGCAATGCGGCTCCCGGCCGACGCGCTCACCGCACCGCAGGGCGTCCTCACCGACGCGGCGGGCCACGACCTGGTCGACCTGGCCCGGATGCTCCTGGCCGAGCGGAACCGGCACGCGGACCGGGAGATCGCGTTCCCGGCGCACGTGTCGGCGTCGGGCCTGGTGCGGCTCGCCGCGGACCGCGACGCGTTCGCGCTACAGCTGCGCCGCCCCGTGCCGGTACAGCCCACCGTGCACGCCCGGCGGGGCACCAGGTTCCACGAGTGGGTGGAGCAGTTCTTCACGTCGGCCACGCTGCTCGACGTCGACGACCTGCCCAGCGCCGAGGACGACGACCTCCCCGAGGACACGGACCTCGACAAGCTGCGCGACACGTTCCTGGGGTCGGAGTGGTCGGCCCGTATGCCCGTGGCGGTCGAGATCGACGTCGAGACGCCGGTGGCGGGCGTCATGCTGCGCTGCCGGGTGGACGCCGTCTTCAAGGACCCCGTCACGGGCCCGGACGCCGTAGTGGTGGTGGACTGGAAGACCGGCCGCGAGCCGCTCGACGCCGCGGCCCGGGCCGCCCGCGAGGTGCAGCTGGCCGTGTACCGGCTGGCATGGTCCCGCTGGACGGGGCTGCCGCTGGAGCAGGTGAGCGCGGCCTTCTACTACGTGGGCTCGGACACGACGGTCCGCCCGGACCGGCTGCTCGACGAGACAGAGCTGGAGGCCCTCATCCGCGGCTGACCGCGCGCTCAGCCCTCGTCGAGCGTCGCCTCGTCCAGGTCCTCCAGCATCGACGTCGCGTCCTCGACCACCTCGGGCAGCCGGTGCCGCACGCCGTGCAGCAGCCACCGGGCGAGCGCCAGCTCGCCCACGAGCATCGCGCGCTCCGCGAGACGCGGGTCGCTGAGCTCCGTGCGGCGCAGCTGGTACGCCTCCATGATCGAGTCCACGGCCTCCAGCGGCGCCGCCGCGATGAGCCAGGCCAGGTCGTCGGCGGGGTCGGCCACGCGGGCCTCCGCCCAGCCGGACACGGCCACCACCCGCTGCCGGTCCACGAGCAGCTGGTCCGGTGCAAGGTCGCCGTGCGCCACTACCGGCTTGAACTTCCACAGGGACACGTCCTCGAGCGCCGCCTCCCAGCGCCGCAGCAGCGTGGGCGGGACCCGCCCGGTCTTCGCCGCCTCGTCCACCTCGGTGAGTCGACGCTCGCGGTACTCGGAGGCGGTGTAGCTGGGCAGCCCGCACGTCTCCACGACGGACGTCGGCAGCTCGTGGATGGCGGCGATGGCCCGGCCCAGGTCGGCGGCGAGCCCGGGGCCCGGCTCCAGCGCCTCGACGTCGAGGTTGCTGCCGATGATCCGCCGGTGCACCACCGCCCGGCCGCCCTCCGGCAGCAGCGCGTAGCCCGCGACCTGCGGCACCACGAACGGGAGCACACCCGTGTCGATGTACAGCCGGAGCGCTTCGAGCAGCTCGATCTCGGCCTCCAGGGCCGCGCCCGCCACGGTGGTCCGCGGCGCGCGCACCACCCACTCCTGGTCGTCCTGACCCGTCACTACCGCGACGTCGTAGTCGCCTGCGAGGTCGCCGACGCGCACCGACTGGGCGTCGAGACCAGGCACGGCGGCGGTCGAGAGGGCGGCGAGAGCGAGGGGCGTGCGGGACACGTGCTCACCGTATTGCAGTGTCCGCACTGCCAGGGCACAGGGCGGTGGTGTGTCCCGGCTCCTGCATGGACCCGACGAGGCCCGTCACGCGGTCGGGCGGCTTCAGCCGACGACGTGACGGGCCTCGTATTTGGTGGATCAGTCCGGTCGGACGCGCAGTGCTACTTCTGCGCGGGCTTGCGCGGTCGGGCGTGCATGAGGGCTTGGCTCGCGCCGAGGGTGATGAACAGCCCGCCTGCCCACCAGACGCCCGAGGTGAGCATGCCCGGATAGAGCGCGGAGCTCACCAGCGCCGCGCCGCCGAGAAGGGCCAGGATGATGCCGGCCCACGGCTTGCCGAGGGCCATCAGCACGCCAAGAACGGCGACCGCGGCGGTGTAGAGCACGCCGTCGAGTTCCAGGCCCCAGCTGCCGACGATGGCCCCGCCGACGGCCAGGGCCATGGGCAGGACGGCGAGCACACCCCCGGCGATGCGCCAGCCGATCGCGGGCGGTCCGTTGCGGGCGATGACCGGTACAACGAGTGCGGCCCACGCGAGCCAGGCGGTGGGGGCGAAAGCCCAGCCGTCGGGGAAGACGAAGCTCAGGACCGACAGGAAGGCCGCCACCGCGGCGGTGAAGACGGTACGGGCACGCGGGGAGGCGAAGTTCGGGACCGCCGCGATCACCGCGGGGACCAGGCTCAGCAGCACGATCCCGAAGCCGTGCACCGCGAACTGGGTGTTCGGCATCGGGAGGGAGTCGTCCGGGCGCCAGAACGAGACGAACATCGCGGCGAAGACCGCCACGCCGCTCGCGAGCCACTGCAGCACGCGCCTCATCTGGTCGGTCCGGCCTTCTTCGTGGCCCAGCTCGGTCCGCACTCGTTCAGTGAACTGGGCTGGGTTGCCGAGGCTCTCCACGGCCTGCTCGGGCGAGCGGCCCGCATCCGCGGCGTCCGCGAAGTGGGCCCGGACGTCGTCGAGCACCGCCTCGCGCTGCTCGGGGGTGAGTGCCTGCAGTCGCTTGCTCACGCCGCGCAGGTAGGAGTCCTCGGCGTTCGAGTTCATCACAGTCCTCTCGGGCATCGTGGTCTTCTCGTTCATCGGAGTCTTCTCAGTCATCGTGATCCCTCCAGCAGTGCGTTGACCTGAGCGCCGAGCGACGCCCAGACCTGGGTGAAGGCGGTGAGCTGCTCGGTGCCGGTATCGGTGATGGCGTAGTAGCGGCGGGGGCGTCCGGCGCCGGACGCTTCCCATCGGGGCTCGACGAGCCCGTTCTCGCGCATGCGGGCCAGCAGGGGGTACAGGCTGCCCTCGCTTGCGATGAGCCCGCGCGTGGTGAGGTCGTCGGCCAGCTCGAGGCCGTACTTCTCGCCGTGAGAGAGCAGCGCGAGCACGCAGTACTCGAGCACTCCCTTGCGGAGGTTCGTTGCGATGCGCTCGTCGGTCATGACAGGAACCTAATCTTGCGTAGCAAGACTTGCAACACAATACTTGCATGGCAAGGTTCAAGCCGGTGTGTTCCGGCGAGGCGGCCGGGATCGGGTGTCGTGGCGGGCGACTACTGTCTGCCCTGTGCCAGTTCTCGACCTCCCGTTCGCCCGCGCTGCCCACGACCGCGCCGCACACCGGCGTGCCGAGCCCGGTCTCGTCGACGACCTGCGCAAGGAGCGGGGCACCCGGGTGCTGGTGCTGCGGGGGAGCCGCGTGGCCACGGTCGGGCAGCGGGTAGCGCTGTTCGCGCCCGACGACGTCGCGCACCTCGCGGTGCGCACGCACCTGTTCCTCGGGGAGGCCGACGGCGTCGCCTACCTCGCGGCCGTACTGCCCGAGCCCGCGTCTCAGCCCGACCTCGACTCCGAGGCCGAGCCCGACCTCGACGTCGACTGGACCGGGATGCGCACGCTCGACGTGCCCGACCTGGAGCAGGGCCTCGCTGTCGAGGCAATCGCGCTGGCCCAGTGGCATGCAGTGCACACCCACTGCCCGCGGTGCGGCACGGAGACCGAGGTGACGCAGGCCGGCTGGGTACGGCACTGCCCCGCGGACGGGTCGAACCACTTCCCGCGCACCGACCCCGCCGTGATCATGGCGATCACCGATCCCGACGACCGCCTGCTCCTGGCCCGCGGCCCGCAGTGGGACCTGGGCCGCCGCTCGGTGCTGGCCGGCTTCGTGGAGCCGGGCGAGGGCCTGGAGCAGGCGGTGGTGCGCGAGACCGCGGAGGAGGTCGGCATCGCCGTCGACCCCGGGTCGATCGAGTACCGCGGCAGCCAGTCGTGGCCGTTCCCGGCGTCCCTCATGCTGGGCTTCCGCGCCCGCGCGACCACCACGCGGCTGGTGCGGCAGGAGGACGAGATCGCCGAGGCCGACTGGTTCACCCGGGAGGAGGTCGCCACGGCTGTGGCCGACGGTCACCTGGGCCTTCCGGGGCGGGCCTCGATCGCGCGCTCCCTGATCGAGGAATGGTTCGGGGGCTCGCTCGAGGGCTGACGGCGAGGCCGACGACACCCCAGCCAGGGTTGGATCCACCCGTCGTAGGTGTGTGCCCGTAGGTCGAGATCGGCGCCGTCCACGACGACGAACGACAGCCGCAGCGCATCCGACGCCAACGTGGCGGAGCCTGCCCGACCGGGACGATGTCAGGCCGCGAGGGCCTGCTTCACCTGGGCAATGCTCGGGTTGGTCGCCGCCGAGCCGTCCGGGTACACCACGGTGGGCACGGTCTGGTTGCCGCCGTTGACCTGCTCCACGTAGGCGGCGGCCTCCGGCCGCTCCTCGATGTCGATGACCGTGTAGCCGATGCCCTCCGAGTCGAGCTGCGTACGCAGCCGACGGCAGTACCCGCACCAGGTGGTGGAGTACATGAGGACCGTCCCGTTCTCGGGGATCGGCGTGGTCGTCTCGGACATCTGTACTCCTTGTCAGTGGTTGCTGCGAGAATCGCAGACGATGCTCACCCAGACCAACTCCGCCGGCGGTCCGAATCATCCTGGGCCGATGAGTCCCGACGCGATCCTGACCGCCCTCGATCCCGAGCAGCGCGAGGTCGCCCTCGCGCTCAACGGGCCGGTGGTCGTGCTCGCAGGAGCTGGCACGGGCAAGACTCGCGCGATCACGCACCGCATCGCGTACGGCGTCCGCATCGGCATGTACAAGCCGACCAGCGTGCTGGCCGTGACCTTCACGGCGCGCGCGGCGGGGGAGATGCGCACGCGACTGCGTGGCCTCGGTGTCCAGGGGGTGCAGGCCCGCACGTTCCACTCCGCGGCGCTGCGCCAGCTCGGCTTCTTCTGGCCGCGCGTGGTGGGCGGCGCCCCGCCGCGGCTGCAGGAGTTCAAGGCGCCGATCATCGCGGAGGCGGCGCGACGCGTGGGCCTCAGCGTGGACCGCGTGGCCGTCCGTGACCTGAGCAGCGAGGTGGAGTGGGCCAAGGTCTCGCTCGTCACGGCGGACGACTACGAAAAGGCGGTGTACGCGACGGGCCGCGAGGCGCCGTCGGGCTATGACCCGCAGGCCGTGGCCCGCCTCATCACGGCGTACGAGGACGTGAAGACGGAGCGCGAGGTCATCGACTTCGAGGACGTGCTCCTCATGCTCGGGGACATGCTGAACAGCCACAAGATCGTGGCGGACGAGGTCCGCTCGCAGTACCGGCACTTCGTGGTGGACGAGTACCAGGACGTCTCGCCGCTGCAGCAGTTCCTGCTGGACCAGTGGCTGGGCGGGCGCAAGGAGCTGTGCGTGGTCGGCGACCCGTCGCAGACCATCTACTCCTTCACCGGCGCCTCCCCGCGGCATCTTCTGGAGTTCCGGCGCACCTACCCGGAGGCGCAGGAGGTCCGCCTCGTACGCGACTACCGCTCCACCCCCCAGGTGGTGAACCTCGCCAACGAGGTGCTCAAGCGCGCGGGGCGAGCGGGCGGCGCGCACCAGGCGCTGGAGCTCGTCGCGCAGCGCACGCCCGGCCCACCTGTCGCCTTCACGGCGTACGACGACGACGAGGCCGAGGCGAAGGGCGTCGCCACCCGGGCCGGGCGCCTGATCGAGTCCGGGGTGAAGCCGAGCGAGATCGCGGTGCTGTACCGCACCAACGCGCAGTCGGAGGCGTTCGAGGCCGCGTTCGCCGACGCCGGTGTGGGCTACCTCGTGCGCGGCGGCCAGCGGTTCTTCCAGCGCAAGGAGGTGCGCGACGCGCTGGTGCTGCTGCGGGGCGCTGCCCGCTCCGCCGACCCGGAGCTGCCCATGCCGGACCAGGTGCGCGACATCCTCGCCGCCGCCGGCTGGGCCGACCAGCCGCCCACGGCCCGCGGCGCCGCACGGGAGCGCTGGGACGCGATGCAGGCGCTCGTCTCCCTCGCCGACGATCTGGCGGCGGCCGCGACACCGGAGAGCCCGGCGACCGTCGCCGGGCTCGTGGCGGAGCTCGACGAGCGCGCCTCCGCGCAGCACGCGCCGACGGTCGAGGGCGTCACGCTGGCCTCGCTGCACGCCGCGAAGGGCCTGGAGTGGGACGCGGTGTTCCTCGCGGGGATGAGCGAGGGCCTCATGCCCATCTCGCTCGCGGAGACCGACGACGCGGTGCACGAGGAGCGCAGGCTGCTGTACGTGGGGATCACCCGCGCCCGCGAGCACCTGGAGGTGTCGTTCGGGCGCTCGCGCAATCCGGGCGGGCGTGCCTCGCGCAAGCGCACGAGGTTCCTCGACGGGCTGTGGCCGGACGATCCGCGCGCGCCCAAGGCCCGTACGGCACGCAAGGGACAGGCCCGCGCGCTGCTGACCGGTGAGCACGACGTCGCGCTCTTCGACGCCCTGCGCGACTGGCGGCTCGAGGTGGCCCGTGAGACGGACAAGCCCGCGTACACGGTGCTCACCGACGCCACGCTGGCGGCCATCGCGGAGATCCGACCTTCGGGCATAGCCGAACTTGCTCGCGTGGACGGCATCGGTCCGGCGAAGATCGACAAGTACGGCGCCACGATCCTCGCGATCGTGTCGGGTACGCCGGGTTCCTGAGCGGTCCGGCAGGTGGTCCGTCGAGGGAACTTTCGAGTGGTCCGGGGCCGCCCGGGACGGCCGCCCAGTGAGCCGTCCGGGGCAGTCCGAAAAACTTCTCAAGAAAGTTTGGAAAAAGAGTTGGCCCGGCCGGTCGGCCCGGCATAGTGTTCACATGTCCCTGACAGCAGTGGGTGAGGCCTTAAGGTCTGGCCCGGATTCGAGTGAGGAGGTGGGTGCATTGGAGATGAACAAGATTCCGCAGACGGATCTGCAGGTGTGCAAGCACGTGCTCGGCTACGAGCCCGTTCCGGCCACTGGCGCAGCTCTGTCTTTCCGCGCGCGCACTCACCGCGGAGGCGTCAAGCCGTCCGCGCTCGCACCCGACTCCGCATCTCCAGGAGACTCGCCGGTCTAACGACCGAAGAGATCCAGGCCGCGGAGTCCACCTAGGACCCGCGGCCTTAATTTTTGTCCGGAGTCCCGGCCCCACGAGGGCCGGCCGGCGAAGATCGAGCCCGGGGTCCTGTACCACCAACGTTCATCGACGACGTTCATCCTTCAGGACACAGGAGACAACCGTGCGCCTCACTGCGCTCCTCGACACACTCCCCCAGGGCGGCTCGGGCCCCTGGGACCCGCCTCAACACCCCGCCACGAGCGGGACCGGTTCGGACTCGGCGGAGTTCAACCGGCTGATGGACACACTGCTGCCGTGCCGTACCAACGACCCGGAGCTGTGGTTCGCCGAGCACAGCACGCAGGTGGAGCAGGCCAAGGCGCTCTGCCGCACCTGCCCGCTGATGCAGGGCTGCCTCGCCGGTGCCCTCGAGCGCAACGAGCCCTGGGGCGTCTGGGGTGGCGAGGTCTTCGTCGACGGCGCCGTGGTTGCCCGCAAGCGTGGTCGCGGTCGGCCCCGCAAGTCGGAGAACGTCGCCGCTGCCTGAGTCAGCGCCAGGCGTCAGGCCGGTAGGGCGACGCATCCGCAGCGCGGGTGCGGCGCCGCCGGCCGGGCCCGGGGGAGCCCGGCCGGAAGAGAGATCTCCAGGCACGCGCCGACTGCCGCGGGCCGGTGCCCGTCCAGCTGGGCGAGTACCTGGCCCGCGGCGATCGCTGCCGCCACGGCGGCGAGCGTCGCCTCGTGCGTCGGCTCCGGCGTCTTGCGCAGCTGGGCGGCCAGCGCCGGCCACTCGCGGTCGGCGTCGGCGTGGGCGAGGTCCACGCAGGTCACGCACGCGGACCGGCCCGGCCGGACGAGCGGGCCCACCACCACGTCGGCCTCCCGCACCACCACCGGCAGGTGCGGCACCCCGAGGCCCAGCAGCCGCTGGTACCGCGCCGGGTGTGCGGCATGCGGCTCGGTGGCCACCACGAGATCGAAGACCGCCGGATTGAGCCCCAGGCCGCCGGCACCGCTGTCGTCCACCCGGACGGCAACGCGCGGGGAACGCTCCGCGAGCAGGGACCGCACGGCGGCGTCGCGTGCCTGTCCCACGTCGACCGCCCGCAGCCCGCCCAGCCCGACATCCGTGGTCTGCACCGGCAGCGGGTCGTGCAGCACGAGGCCGCCCACCCCCGCCGTCGCGAGGTGCAGCGCGACCGCCGTACCCAGCCGCCCCAGGCCGACGATGCCCACCACCCGGTCCGCACGCTCGGCGAGGGTGGCCAGCCCGGCGCCGTCGGGCCGCAGCATGCCGAGCACCGTCGCGTCGGCCGCGCCGTCGGCCGGGGCGGTCACCGCGCCCACCGTCCCCGGAACGGGGACCAGCACACCCGCCCGGAACAGGGCGGTCATGATCTCGTCGCGCCGCTCGGCAGGCACCCCGCACCGGGCCGCCGACTGCTCGACCGTCACGTGCCGCCGCTCGGCGATCTCCTCGAGCCACGTCTCCTCGGCCGGGGTGAGGCCCGACAGCACGAACGACCAGCGCGGGTCCGAACCACACTGGACCTGGCCGCCGCCGCGAGTGAGCACGGGCGTACCGGGCCGCAGCCGGAGGAGGGGTGTGCGCGTCATGCCCACCACGATGCCCGACGGCGGCGCCACCGCCGGGCCGTCGTCCACAGTTCCAGAGGTATATCCAAAGCAGCGGCCGAGCTGGAAGTTCCCGTGTGCGCCCAGAGCCAAATGGACGGCACAGAGCTTGCCGACCCGGTTACGGTGAACACTATGAGCGACCAGCACCAGCCGGGCGAGACTCCCCAGTCGTGGGAGGAGATGCTGCGCTCCATGCTCGGCGACGGCGCAGACGAAGTGATGGCCGAGATGCGGGAACGGGGCATCGACCCGACGGCGCTCGGCGGACCGCCCGACCCGGTGATGATGCAGTACGCGCTGGCCCAGGTGCAGAAGATGCTCTCGGCCGAGGGCACCGGACCGGTCAACGCGGACGTCGCGCACGACGTCGCGCGGCAGGTCGCCGTCAGCGAGGGCGACCCGTCCCTGACCGGAAAGCAGGCCAAGGACGCGCGCGACGCGCTCGCGGTGGCGGAGCTCTGGCTCGACGCCGTCACCGACCTCCCGCCGGCCGGCGGGGCGAGGCACGCGTGGAACCGGTCCGAGTGGGTGGAGGCCACGCTCCCGGTGTGGAACCAGCTCGCCGCGCCCGTCGCCTCCTCGGTCTCGGACGCGCTGGCCACGGTGCTGCGCGACCAGCTCCCCGAGGGTGTCGACGACGGTGAGGCCGTCCCCGGGATGCCCGCCGGCGTGCTGCACGGCCTCGGCGGCTCGATCGACCCGTCCCAGATGATGCGCCGGCTCGGCTCGGCCGTGTTCGGCATGCAGGTCGGCCAGGCCGCTGGCACGCTCTCGCGCGAGGTGTTCGGCGCAACCGACGTCGGCCTGCCGCTGCTCGACAGCCCGGACACCGTGCTGCTGCCCACCAACGTGACCGCCTTCGCGGAGGGCCTGGACGCCCCGCTCGCGGAGGTCCGGCAGTTCCTGGCGGTCCGCGAGGCGGCTCATGCCCGGCTGTTCACCCACGTCCCGTGGCTCCGGTCGCACCTCCTGTCGATAGTGGAGCGCTATGCGCGCGGCATCACAATCGACCTCGACGCGCTCGAGTCGCAGGTGCGCGACATCGACCTCGCCGACTCCGACGCGCTGCGCAGCGCCCTGTCCGGCGGGGTCTTCGGCCTGCAGAACACCGACGAGCAGAAGGCCGTGCTGCTGAACCTGGAGACCACGCTCGCGCTGGTGGAGGGCTGGGTGGACGAGATCAGCGCCATGGCCGCGCTGCCGCATCTCCCGCACGCCATCCCGCTGCGCGAGATGATCCGCCGGCGCCGCGCCGCCGGCGGGCCGGCCGAGCAGACCTTCTCGACCCTGGTCGGCCTGGAGCTGCGGCCCCGCCGGTCCCGTGACGCCGCGACCTTGTTCTCGATAGTGGCCCGCGCGCAGGGTTCGACGGGGCGCGACGCCGTGTGGGACCACCCGGACCTGCTGCCCGGTACCGAGGACCTCGACGACCCGTCGGGTTACCTCGTACGCCGCGAGGCCGCGGAGAACGAGCACGCCGACGTGGACGCGGCGCTCAAGGAGATCTTCGGCGAGGACACGGCAGCCGAGGCGACGGCCGATGAGGACACGGCGGTCGACGACAGCCCGGCCGGCGAGGACACGGCGGTCGACGACAGCCCGGCCGACGAGGACGGCCCGACCGCCGGCCCTACCGACCAGGCGAAGTAGCGGGAGCGTGCGGTAGCGCCGCTCCCGAGGCCCGGTCGGTCTCGGTCAGTCGTCGCCGTCGTCCGACGTGACGTGCCCCGGGTCGTCCTGTGCGAACGACGCGCCCTCCAGGAAACCGCGCGCCCGGTCCGTCTTGGGGTAGACCTCGAGGATCCGCCAGAACTCCGGGCCGTGGCCGGCGTGCAACAGGTGCGCCAGCTCGTGCAGCAGCACGTAGTCGAGCACCCAGGACGGCATGCCCTGCAGCCGGGTGGAGATGCGGATGGAGCCGTCCAGCAGCGTGCACGACCCCCAGCGCCGGCCCTGGTTCGACGACCAGCGCACGCTGGAGGGCCTGGCCCGGCCGTCGAGATACTTGACGGAGAGCTCACCGGCGCGGTCCATCAGCTCCTGGTCGGACGGACGGCGGCGCCGTTCCTTGTCCTCGAGCCGGGCCACCATCTTGGCCACCCACTCTCGCTCCTGAGCCCGAGAGAAGCGCGCGGGAATCGCGACGATGGTTCGTCCACCGTCGCGATATGCGCTCACCGTGGCGGTGCGACGGCGGCTCCGGCGCACCTCCACGGACGTCAAGGCGTCGTGGGCCACGGAACGACCGTAGCGGTTATCGGCGTCGAGGTGGGGTATAACACACCGTTCGGGTGGAAAAACTTTGCACAACGGCGTAATAGGTAGCGTGCGTCGAACACCCGCCGGAGCCGCCGCCGGGGCAGTTTTCACGGAACCCTCAGTCAAGTGAGGAATGATGGGCCGGTGACTGACATGCGCGACCTCCAGCACGCCCCGCAGCCCGAGCCCTCACCGTTCGAGGATCCCGAGGCCGTGGTCGCGCCGATCACGCGCCGCACCGTGACGCTGGGTGTCTCTCTGCTGGCTACGGCAGTCCTGGCCGCGGTGGCGCTGGTGGTGCCCACGCCCTACGCGATGCGTTCGCCGGGACCCACCGAGGACACGCTCGAGCGGAACCTCATCCAGATCGAGGGCGCCCGGACGTACGAGTCCACTGGACAGCTGCGGCTGACGACGGTCTCCGTGCTGGGCGGGCCGGGCTACCCGATGATGTCGGGGCAGGTGATCCAGGGCTGGCTGGACCCGCAGCGCTCGGTGCTCCCGGTGGAGGCGATCTTCCCCGAGGCGACCACCAAGGAGCAGCAGCAGGAGGCCAGCCAGGCCGAGATGGTGTCCTCGCAGGAGTCGGCAACGGCCGCGGCGCTGACCGAGCTCGGCTACGACGTGCCCGCCGTCCTCGACGTGGCCGGGACGGAGCAGGGCTCCGGGGCCGAGGGCAAGCTCGAGGAGGGCGACGTCATCAAGGAGTTCCAGGGCGACCCCGTCGGCACCTACGCGGACCTCATCGACGGGCTCGCGGCGACGACGCCGGGCGACGACGTGACGCTCGGCGTGCAGCGCGGCAAGCGCACCATGGACGTCACGATCACCACCGCCGACAACGGGCAGCGCGCGGTGCTCGGCGTCTTCATCGACCCGCACTACGACTTCCCCGTCGACGTCTCCATCGAGATCGAGAACATCGGCGGACCCAGCGCGGGCACCATGTTCGCGCTCGGCATCATCGACAAGCTCACGCCGGAGGACGAGGCGAACGGCCAGATCATCGCCGGTACCGGGACGATGAGCCCCGAGGGCACGGTCGGCCCCATCGGCGGCATCGAGCAGAAGCTGTACGGCGCCGTCCGGGACGACGCCAAGTGGTTCCTCGCACCAGCCGACAACTGCGACCAGGTGGTCGGCAACGTGCCCGACGGGCTGAACGTGGTGAAGGTGTCGACGCTCGCGCAGGCGCGCGACGCCGTCGAGCAGATCGGGCGCGGCGAGGGTGGTGACCTCCCGACGTGCACCTGACGTTCGGGGGCGTCCGTGCCGACCTGTTGACCGCGTGTTGCACATCTGGAGGATGTGGGAACCTTGTGTTGGGAACCTTGACCAGAGCCTGGCCGTTCCACCTGCGTACGGCCCAACCATTGATGACGTGAGGTAACGCAGAAGTGTCCTTCGCCGCAGCACCGCGCCGCCCTTCCGGCGGCGCCCCCCGAGCCCGACGACGCAGTCCGCTGGGGGTGGCGGTCGTCGCAGTCGCCGTCGTCATCGCAGCCCTGCTTCTCCTAGCGCAGTTCTGGACCGAGGTGATGTGGTTCGGGCAGCTCGGGTTCTCCCGGGTGATCTGGACCGAGTGGGGCATGCGCGCAGCCCTGTTCGCAACCGGGTTCGTGGTCATGGCGGGATCCGTGTTCTGGTCGTTCACCGCGGCCTACCGCTCTCGCCCCGTGTACGCGCCCAGCACCCCCGAGCAGGCCACGCTCGACCAGTATCGCGAGGCGGTGGAGCCGCTGCGCCGGGTAGTGATGATCGCCGCCCCGGTCCTGGTCGGCTTCTTCGCGGGTGTTGCGGCGTCGGCGCAGTGGCGCGCGGTGCTGCTCGCGTTCAACAGCGAGCCGTTCGGCGAGACCGATCCGCAGTTCAACATGGACATCGGGTTCTTCGTCTTCACGCTGCCCGCGCTGCGGTTCGGCGTCGGGTTCCTCATCTCGGTGGTGGTGATCGCCGGCATCGCCGGGCTGATCACGCACTACCTGTACGGCGGGCTCCGGGTCGGCCCGGCCGCGGCCGGCGGGCCCCGCACCACCCCCGCCGCGCGCATCCACCTGGCCATCATCGGCGCCGTCCTCCTGCTGCTGATCGCGGCCAACTACTGGCTGGACCGGTACTCGATCCTGACGAACGCGGGCGACCGGTTCGACGGCGCCTCGTACTCCGACGTGCACGCCGTGATCCCCGCCAAGGGCATCCTCACGGTGGTCGCGATCTTCGTCGCCGCGCTGTTCATCGTCACCGCGTTCCGTGGCGACTGGCGCCTGCCGGCGATCGGCGTCGGGCTCATGGTGGTGTCCGCCATCGCGATCGGCGGGATCTACCCCGCCGTCGTGCAGCGCTTCCAGGTGAACCCGAACGCGCAGGAGCTGGAGGCCGAGTACATCCAGCGCAACATCGACGCCACGTTGTCGGCGTTCGATATCGACGACGTCGAGAAGGAGCAGTACGACGCCACCACCGAGGCCGAGGAGGGCGCCCTGCGGTCGGACGCCGACACCGCGGCGTCGATCCGGCTGCTGGACCCGCAGGTCGTGTCGCCGTCGTTCCGCCAGCTGCAGCAGAACAAGCAGTACTACAACTTCAACGACTCCCTGTCGGTGGACAAGTACGAGATCGACGGCGAGTCCCGTGACACCGTGATCGCGGTGCGCGAGCTGAACCTCGACGGCCTGGGCCAGGACCAGCGCAACTGGGTCAACGACCACACCGTGTACACGCACGGTTACGGCGTCGTCGCCGCGTACGGCAACCAGCCGGGTCCGGACGGACGCCCGGCGTTCTTCGAGGGCGGCATCCCGTCGCAGGGTGCGATCACCGACATGGAGGGCGAGTACGAGCCCCGCATCTACTTCAGCCCCAGCACCACCACGTACTCCGTGGTCGGCGCGCCCGAGGGCACCGATGCGTGGGAGCTCGACTACCAGGCCGACGACGCGGACGACGGTGGCCAGGTCAACACGACGTTCACGGGCGACGCCGGGCCGAGCGTCGGCTCGTTCGGGAGCAAGCTGCTGTTCGCGCTGAAGTTCGGCGAGGAGCAGCTCCTGTTCTCCGACCGCGTGACGAGCGAGTCGCAGATCCTCTACGACCGTGACCCGCAGCAGCGCGTCAGCAAGGTCGCGCCGTGGCTCACGCTCGACAACCGGGCGTACCCGGCGGTCGTGGACGGCCGCGTGAAGTGGATCATCGACGCGTACACCACCAGCGACGCCGTCCCGTACTCGACGTCGACGCCGCTGGACGAGGCGGTGGCGGACACGCTCACCACCACCACCACGCAGACGGGCGCGCCCGTCGAGCTGCCGGAAGAGGTCAACTACATCCGCAACTCGGTGAAGGCCACGGTCGACGCCTACGACGGGTCGGTCGACCTGTACGCGTGGGACGCCGAGGACCCGATCCTGAAGGCCTGGACCAACGTCTTCCCGACGTCGGTCAAGCCGATGGAGGAGATCTCCGGTGACCTGATGAGCCACCTGCGGTACCCCGAGGACCTGTTCAAGGTGCAGCGCACGCTGCTCAGCCAGTACCACGTGACGAACTCCGCCGAGTTCTTCTCCGGTCAGGACTTCTGGAACAACCCGACCGACCCGACGTCGGAGGCGACCACCGCGCCGCTGCAGCCGCCGTACTACCTGACGCTGCAGATGCCGGGACAGGAGGAGTCGTCGTTCTCGCTCACGTCGACCTTCATCCCGGGCGGTAACACCGACCGCGAGGTGCTCACCGGGTTCCTCGCCGTGGACGCCGACGCCGGGAACCAGGCCGGCACCAAGGCCGAGGACTACGGCAAGCTACGCCTGCTGGAGCTGCCACGAGATACGACTGTGCCCGGCCCCGGCCAGGTGCAGAACAACTTCGACTCCAACCCGACGATCTCCGAGCAGCTGAATCTCCTCCAGATCGGTTCGTCCACGGTGCGGCGCGGCAACCAGCTCACCCTGCCCATGGGCGGCGGCCTGCTGTACGTGCAGCCGGTGTACATCCAGTCGACCGGCGGCACGCAGTTCCCGCTGCTGCGCAAGGTGCTGGTCGCGTTCGGTGACGACATCGGCTTCGCCGACACGCTCGACGAGGCGCTGGACCAGGTGTTCGGCGGCGACTCGGGTGCACAGGCAGGCGACGCGGGTACGGCTACGGACGAGGCGCCGACCGCTCCGCCCACGGGTGAACCGGGTACTGAGCCGAGCACGGAGCCGAGCACCGAGCCGACCGAGGAGTCGGGTACCGGCGGGGAGCCGTCAACGGAGCTCGACGCCGCGCTGCAGGAAGCGGCCGACGCCATGGAGGACGCCAACGCCGCCCAGCGGGACGGTGACTGGACCGCCTACGGCGAGGCGCAGGAACGCCTGCAGCAGGCGCTCGAGGACGCGATCGCAGCCGAGGAAGCGCAGAGCGGCTCGGCGGGGTAAACCCCGCGGCCGTCGCGCGCTGACCGCGTAGTACGCGCAGGAAAAGGCTCCCCGGTGCTCGCACCGGGGAGCCTTTTCCGTGCGGGGACTCAGGCCGGGCTCAGCCGGCTCGACGGGCGACCACCACCGAGTTGATGACGTCGTCGGTGGGGTGCACGACCTCCAGCACCTCGAAGCCGGGCATCGCCCCCAGGTCGACGGGCGGGTACAGCAGGGTGCGCAGGCCGCGCGCGCTGCGCGCGAGCAGCAGCGCCCCGGGTCGCATGGCGCCGGCCACCTGGCGCAGGATCCCGGCCTTGGCCGACGGCGTCTCGCCCACCAGCGCGGCGAGCACCACTGCGTCGTAACCCGTGAGCCCGACGTCGGCGGCGTCGGCCCGCTCGAACCGGACCGCCGCGGACCCCACCCGGGCGGCCACCTGCCGGGCGAGGGCGACCGCTGTCACGTCCCGGTCCAGGCCGACGACGGTGGCGCCGAGCGCGTCGGCGTATCCGAGGGTGCTGAGCGGGAGCGGTCCACTGCCGAGGACGGCGACCGCCGTCGGCGTACCGCCCGAGTGGGTGATCAGGCGGGCCTCCAGGGCCGTGAGCCGGTGGTAGTTGTCGAGGTAGGGAAACTCGGCGAGTGCCGCCCGCGGGTCGGGCGCTGTGACGATGTGCTCCGCCCAGGCGTGTTCGAGCGCGGTCTCGCCGCGCGCGGAGAGACCGCGGATGGTGTCCCGTCGGCGGTGGACCTCGGGGTGCGCCAGGATGTCTCGGGCTTGGCGGTCCGGCGTCGCGAGGACCGCCTGTACCAGGTCACCAAAGAGGGCGTTGGTGCGGGGGGCCGGTCGCAGGTGGGGAAGGGCGGCAAGCTGGTCGGTGAGATGGACGATCCGGTCGGCGGTCAGGGTCGTATCGCTCAGCTCCGTCGTCATGGGGACGATCGTTCCACGGCCGGATCGGTTCGACTGGCTGTGACCTGCGTCTCGACCGGTCGGACCGGTTTGCACTTAGCCGCCGGGGGTGCGTAAAGTAGGGGTTACCGACGCGGGGTGGAGCAGCTCGGTAGCTCGCTGGGCTCATAACCCAGAGGTCGCAGGTTCAAATCCTGCCCCCGCTACAAGTGTGATGTCGCAGGACATCGCGGGCAGCCGGACCTACGAAATCGTAGGTCCGGCTGTTTTTATTTCCGGGCTGGTCCGGGTGGTCGGTCCGGAGGCGGCGCTCGCCCCGACCCCGGCGGCTGTCAGAACATCGTGTTGTCGTTGGCGGCGGTCTCGGGCACGGCCTGTTCGGAGCTCCAGTGCTCGACGATCCTGGCATCGCGGACCCGGAAGAGGTCGATGACCGACCGGCCACGCTCGCCCGGCGTGTCGACGTAGTGGCTGTGCACGGCGACCAGGTCGCCTTCGGCGATAACGCGTTTCGGTGTGACACTCAGCTGCGGGAACTTGTCGAAGTAGCTGCCCAGGCCGGCCTTGAGGCCGGCTGCGCCGCCGGGGATGTTCGGGTTGTGTTCGTGGTGGTCGGCGCCGACGTAGGCGTCGATGGCGGTCAGGTCCTTGCGGACCAGCAGTTGGTCGACGAACGCGGTGACCAGTTCCTTGTGGTAGGCGGTGAACCAGCGCTGCCCGATCGCGTCGGTCCGCGGCTCGCTGAGCGTGGCGAACATGTCGTTGCCGCTGGCCGTGGTGGCGGGCACTTCCTGAATGACGTCCCAGTGCTCGGCGATCTTGCCGTCCTGGAAGCGGAACAGGTCGAACACGGCCAGACCCTCGGTGCCCGGCACCATGACGTAGCGGGAGTGCAGCAGGACCAGATCGCCGTCGGTGATGACCCGTCGGGGCTCGAAGGCGGCCTGCGGGAACTGCTGTCGCATGGCGCCGCTGAAGTACTTGAGGGCGTCGGCTCCGTCGGGCGCCAGGGGGTTGTGCTGGATGTAAGAATCGGGCCGCACGACCCGATCGACGATGGCCGTGTCACCGAGGACGAACACGTCATGCAGCAGTTGCTGGGCAAGTTGTGCCTTGCTGTCTCGAACGGTCAGCACGATCTTGCCGCTCGTACGGCCGGTCTCGCCGAGCGCGTGCGCCTTCGCGGCCTCGGCGAGCGGGAAGGTGGCCTCGACGTGGGCGCGCAGTGCGCCGGTCTCGACCAGGGCGGCGATGGCCTGCATGCCGGCCTGGTCGGCCTCGACCAGCAGCGACTCGTAGCGGATCCCCCGCTCGGCGATCGTCGCTAGTTCGCCGGCGTCGATGGGTACCGGAAGGATCGAGACGAGGGTGCCGCCCGGGCGCAGCACGGCCACGGATCGGGCGCGGGCGGCGGAGTCACGGGAGATCGGGTCGAGGACCACGTCGATGTCGCTGAGCACCTCGGTGAAGTCGACGCTGTGGTAGTCGATGACCTCGTCGGCACCGAGGGATCGCAGGAAGTCGTGTTTGGCTGCGCTGGCGGTGCCAATGACGTACGCGCCGCGGGCCTTGGCGATCTGCACGGCGAGGTGACCGACGCCGCCGGCCGCCGCGTGGATCAGGACTCGCTGCCCGGCCCGGACGCCGGCGGTGTCGACCAGTGCCTGGTAGGCGGTCAGCGCGGCCAGCGGCAGCGCACCGGCCTGGACGTGGTCGATCCCGGCGGGCTTGTGCGTGAAGACGCGGGCCGGCCCGGTCACGTACTCGGCGTGCGAGCCGGCTCCGCCCGGGTACGGCAGCATGCCGAAGACCTCGTCGCCGGGCTTGAACACGGTGACGCCCACGCCGACGGCCTCGACCACGCCGGAGACGTCCCAGCCGAGCACCTGCGGCAGCCGGGCGATGAACGTGGACTGGGCTCGGCTCCACCAGTCGGTCGGGTTGACCCCGGCCGCGTGAACGGCGACCAGGATCTCACTCACCCCGGGCGCCGGTTTGGGTAGCAGGGTCTCCTGCAGCACGTCGGGGGCGCCGTAGACGTCCTGGCTGATGGCTCGCATGGTTTCAATGTCCGTCATGGGCCCAGCCTGGCCGCCGTCACAGGCCACTACAATGGCATGATCGCCAATTTTCGACGGGATCCTGCCATGACCAAGGCGCACCGCGTCGTTGTCCTCGCCCTGCACGGGGTGTACCCGTTCGACCTGGGCATTCCCCACCGCGTCTTCGGCGCCGCGGACGGCCGCTACGAGGTCGTGACCTGCACCATCGACGGTCACCCGGTGCGCACCAGCGAGGACTTCTCCATCACCGTCGAGCATGGCCCGGAGGTGTTGCGCACCGCCGACACCGTGATCGTCCCACCGTTTTACACCAGCAACCCCCGCCGTGAAACGCTGGTCGACCTGGCGCAAGTCCTCGCGTACGTGGCCCCCGGCACCCGGATCGTGTCGACCTGCACCGGCGCCTTCGTGCTGGCCGCGGCGGGACTGCTCGACGGGCGCCGGGCCACCACGCACTGGCACGCCACGGGCCTCTTCCGGGAGTGGTACCCGCAGGTGGAACTCGACCCGAACGTCCTGTTCGTCGACGAAGGCGACGTGCTGACCTCGGCCGGTGCCGTTGCCGGCATCGATGTCTGCCTGCACCTTGTCCGCAAGGACCACGGCAGCGAGATCGCCAACCATGTGGCCCGCAGCTGCGTCGTCCCCCCGTGGCGCGAGGGGGGCCAGGCGCAGTACATCCAACACCCGGTCCCCGACGCGACGGCGAACGACACGTCCGCCGCCCGGCAGTGGGCGCTGCAGAACTTGCACAAGCCGCTGACCCTGAGCGACCTTGCCGAGCACTCGAACATGAGCCTGCGCACCTTCGCCCGCCGCTTCACCGAAGAAGTCGGCTTGAGCCCCGGACGCTGGCTCATCCAGCAACGCGTCGACCGTGCCCGGCAGTTGCTGGAATCCACCGACCTGCCGGTCGACGACATCGCCGGCCAGGTCGGCTTCGCCGGCGGCACCTCGCTACGCGAACACCTGCACGCCGCCATCGGCGTCACACCACTGGCCTACCGGCGCACCTTCCGAGGCGCACCGGCAACAAGCCGTGCCACCGCGGCGGGTGCTCGGCGGGATGATTGAGCACGTCGCCCTCGACCGTAAAACCATGTACGCCATACCATCGGCTGCGCCGGGGACGGGTATCGGCTGCGACGAGCAGATAGGAGGGGTCCCGGTGGCGCGTTACGACGGGTCGTCATGACCTTCTCGCGGGTGGCGCTCCTCTGGGTGGTGCGGGGCATCGGTGCGCTCATGCGGAAGCGCACCGCCGGTGTAGGTCCGGTGGGCGACGAGGTGCCGCGGGGCACGGTGAGGATCGCGCCGGCTGCCGTCGACTCAGGTCAGGACGACGGTCTGGTGCTCCCGGTGTCACTCGCCGCCGAGGTGGTCAATCATGAACGCGCTCGAAAGCGCGACCGCCTCGCGACCGGCCTCGAGCGCGGCGAGGTTGGCAGGGAAGACGTGAGTCATGCCCTCCCACACGTGGAGCTCGACCTTCGCGCCGTCCGCCTCGGCGATCGCCGTCGCGTCGTCGAACAAGGCTTCGTCGGTGCCGACGTGGACCATGATCGGCGGCGCCTCGGCGAACGAGCCGAAGCGGGGCGAGAGGCGCGCGTCGCCGCGGTCGTGTGGTCCCGCGTAGGACGTGGCGGCCGCGTCCAGGGCGTCGCGCGCGATGATCAGATCGGCGTCGGCACGCTCCATCAGGCTGGGGGCGGTCAGCGTCAGGTCGGCCCAGGGCGAGACGAGCACGAGCGCGCGCGCAGCCGAACCGCTCGCCTGCACCGCCGCGAGGGCGAGCCCTCCGCCGGCCGAGTCTCCGGAGACTGCGAGACGGGTGCGTCCGTCGTCGTGCAAGGCCTGGATGATGGCCACCGCCTGGTCGAGCGCGGCAGGGAACGGCGCCTCGGGGGCGAGCGCATACTCGGGGACGAAGGCGGACGCCCCCACCTGTTGCGCGAGATGGCTGACAAGGTTGCGGAAGGCCAGCGCGGAGCCGATGACGTAGCCGCCGCCGTGGAAGTGGACCAGCGTCGCGTCGACGAGCGAGTCCTCCGGGATGCACCACCACCCCGCGACGCCGGCGACCGTTCCGGGCTCGAACCGGACACCCTCCGCAGCGGGCGTCGTCGCCATGAACTCGTCGTAGAAGCCGCGCGACTCGGGGGCGATCTCCATCCGCGGCATGGTAGAGAGATAGGCCCGCGTCGCCGTCATGGTCTCGGCATCAGCCGGGGTCAGCTGGTGGTGCGTGGTCGTCATCGTGATTCTTTCGTTGGTCGGGTGTGCTAGGTCGTACGCAGTACGGCGCGTGGTCTCCAGGCCGATGCCGCTGGTGCCGTCGGTGATGACGGCGCGCCTGCCCTGAAGTCGAGTCATGATGCTGTTCTTTCGAGGTCGGTCCGGGTGTCGTGGCCTAGAAGACGGTCAGCCCGCCGTCGATCACCAGGTCGGCGCCCACGGTGAACCGGGACTCGTCGGAGGCCAGGTAGACAACCGCTTTGGCGATCTCCTCGGCTTCCCCGAGCCGTCCGAGTGGGATGTCGGCGCGGATGCCGTCCATGACGACCTGGTGGTACTCGGCGGGGATGCTGTCGTAGAGCGGGGTGGCGATCGGGCCGGGGCTGACTGCGTTGACCCGCACGCCGTGCGAGCCCAGCAGGTCGGCGTTCCACGAGCGCATCAACGCGGACACGGCGCCCTTGGTCGCGGCGTAGGCATTCGCGGTGGCGGCCGCGCTGTGGGCGCTGGCGCTGGAGTTCAGCACCACCGAGGACGGGTTGGCGAGCACCGGGACCAGCGACTGCATCAGGAAGAAGACGCTCTTGACGTTGATGGTGAACAGGCGGTCGAAACTGGCTTCGTCATGTGTCTCGAACGGCCGCCAGTCGGACACGCCGGCGTTGAGGAACGCGATGTCCAGGGACCCGAAACGGTCCTGGACCGTCCGGGCGAGCTCCTGCTGCGCGGCCAGGTCGACCGCGTCGACCTGCAGCACCGCAACGTCGTTGCCGAGCTCGATGCGGGCCTTCTCGATGTGCGCCGGGGTGACGCCGGTGACGATCACCTGCGCGCCCTCGGCCAGGAACTGCTTGGCGGTTTCCAGCCCGATACCGCTGGTACCACCGGTGATGAGGGCGCGCTTGTTTGCTAGTCGTGACATGAAAGAACTCCAAGGTGAGTTGAATGACTTGTCTTCGTAAGGCTGATGAGCGGCAGTTCGACCTGTGGTCTGACGTTGACGCTCGTGAGAACAGCGCGGGATGTGATCAGGCGGCGGCTCGCTCACCAGCGGGCCGACGGCGCAGGGCCGGGTGCTGCAGGGCCGGGGGCAGGTAGGCGGACTGGTCGGGCATGCCGATGTCGGCGCCGGGTGGAACGATCTTGTCGATCTGGTCGAGGACTTCGTCGGTGAGCGTCAAGTCGATGCCGGCGAGGAGGTCGTCGAGGTGCTCCATCGTGCGGGGCCCGATGATCGCACTGGTATCGCATGCGCAGCGCTCCAAAGGTGTGGTTGAGGCGAGGGCGGAGCGGTGACTCCATGGACTGGTGTAGCTGTACGGGCACCAGGCAGGATCACCTCATCCGACCCTCCTTGGGTCCGGCGGATGGCCGAGCAGCGAGGATCCGTTTCCGGCCGCCCTCGGTCCGACGATTACTCAGCGTGCCGGGCGCCCCGGCACTTACCCAGGCCACGGTCTTGCGTACGTCCGCTGGTCCTACTACTGGCAGGATCATGCTGATGCGTGTCCGGCCATGGATACTGAGGTGATGGACGAACACCCCGAACCGGTGCGCGGACCCGGCGCGGGCGGCTCGCACCCGCGGGCCGGGCTCAGCGAGTTCCTGCGTACCCGGCGGGCCCGGCTGAAGCCGCAGGACGTGGGACTGCCGGACTTCGGTCGGCGCCGTCGGGTACCGGGGCTACGACGCGAGGAGCTGGCGCAGCTGGCCGGGGTGTCGGTGGCGTACTACACCCGCCTCGAACAGGGCGACGGGCGAAACGTGTCGACGGAGATCCTCGACTCCATCGCCCGTGCGCTCAGGCTCAGTGACGATGAGCACGCTCACCTGACGCACCTGGCGAAGCCGAAGAACAGGAAGCCGGTCGTTCGCAGGCAGCAGGTACGCGGCACGCTGCGGACGCTGCTGGACGCCATGGAAGGCGTCCCGGCGATGGTCGTGGGGCGACGCTCGGACATCCTCGCCTGGAACCGGATCGCCGCGGCACTGTTCGGCGACCTGGCGCAACTGCCGGCGCAGGAGCGCAACTGGGCGCGGCTGGTGTTCCTGCGGCCCGAGTACCGCGACCTGTTCGTGGATTGGAAGCAGAAGGCGATCGACACCGTCAGCCAGCTGCGCATGTACGCCGGCGCCCATCCGAACGACCCTCAGCTGGCCGCCCTGGTAGGCGAGCTGTCCGTGAGGAACGAGGAGTTCCGGCAGTTGTGGGCCACCCACAACGTCCAGGAGAGACCGCATGGCACCCAGCGCTTGCGGCACCCCCTCGTCGGCGAGCTCGACCTCCGCCTCGAAGCGTTCCTCACCGATGACCCCGACCAGACGCTGTTGTCCTACCACGCCGAACCGGAGTCACCATCGGCTGAGGGACTGCGTTTGCTGGCCAGCTGGGGCGCGGACGCCACACGGGCAGGAATCGACAACTCACGTAGGTAAAGCCCTGCGCTTCATCGGCAGGCGCCCAGTAATGCAGCCGAGGACCGGGCTGTTGACCTGCGGTGACGTTTGACGTGGCGTGGCCACCGCCGGATGCGTCGTTGTTTGTGTGGAACCACAAGCCTGTGGCCGCCGACCACGCGATCGCACCGCGCACGACGTGGCTCGGTCCTTGAGCAGCCTCCTGGGTGGGTTGGAGACCCTGCTATTCGCACGTACTTCTTTGCCCTGCTCAGGTCAGGTCGAACGACCGCAGCTCGCGTCGCGAGGTGATGTCGAGCTTCCGGAAGATCGTGCGCAGATGTGCGTCTACGGTTCGTCGGCTGATGAAGAGTGCGGCAGCGACCTCGTTCGAGGTGGCACCTTCGGCGACGCGCGTGGCGATCAGGAGTTCTCGGCCGCTCAGTGCGCTGACCATGCTCGATGTCGCGGGGCGGGCTGACCCACCGGCTGCCTGTAGCTCGCGTGCTGCGTGGCCGGCGAATCCCATGGCACCCGCCGCGGCGAAGACCTCGTGGGCCGAATCGAGGTGCTCGCGCGCTTCCCGGGGCCGACGGTGTCGGCGAAGCCATTCACCATAGGCGAGGTGCGATCGGGCGAGTTCCAGCCGCGCGACGGATCCGCTGAGAGAGTCGATCGATTCCTGGTGGTAGGTTTCGGCGGTTTCTTGCTCCCCGGCGAGCAACGCGAGGAGTCGGTTCTCGGTGCCGCTGCCCCAGGGTGTCGGATGCGCGGCCACTCGTTCGTGAAGGCGCTGCATCGGGGCGGCCGCGAGGTCGTTCCTGCCGAGTCGGGCTGCTGCTTCGATGTACTCCACGGGGTTGAAGGCGTAGTACCCGATCTCGTCGCGCTCCTGAGTGGGAGCCGTCGCGGCGAGCGCACGTTCCCACTTCCCGAGGCCGTTGTAGAGAATGCCCTGGGCGAGTTCGAGGCTGGTGAGTGAGCCTCCCTCGCCGTTCGCCACGGCGCGTGGATACTCGGTGTCGATCATGGCCTGGAGGGCTGTCTCGTCGCCTCGCCAGGCGTGCAGCAGGCAGTCGACGTAGGTGATTCCAGGGGCTCCGATCGCCTCGGAGATCGCATAGGCCTCGGCGATGCGGGCGTCCGCGGTGCGGAGGTCACCGGTGTGGACGTCCGTGAGTGCCAGGAGGTTGAGCCCGTTCGGGAGGACGGTCACCGCGCCGGTCTCGCGTGCGACGTCGACGTGGCGTCGGGCGAGGGTTCGCCAGGAGGCCTCGTCCCAGAGGTCCTCGGCGATCATCGCTCCGATCCACCACCATTGGCCGAGGCGTTCGTCGTGCACGGGTGCGGCGACAAGTTCCTCGACCGTGTGTCGCATGGCGCGTTCCGCGTCGGCGGGTGGGCGCGTGGCCTGTGCGGTGTACGCGTCGATGATCAGGTGACGAGGGTCGTCGTCAGCTGGTTCGACTCTACGGCGGGCGGCTGCATGGGCGACTTCGAGGAGGGGGTCGTCGCCGGCCAGACGCCGTCCCCACAGTGCTGCTAGAAAGGCTGCGAGGTAGGCGTCGGTTGCGGTCCCCGGGTCCAGGCGCTCGGCGACGTCGAGGAGCATCCGCAGGGCCTTGTTGCCCTGCCGTGTGTACAGGGTGATCCGTGCTCGGATCAGTCGTGCCTCGTTTGTCTGGGCCGTGTCCAGTGGGCCGCTCTCGGCCCGGTCGAGCATGACGTGTGCGCCCTCGATGTCCCCGGCGCGTTGCAGCGTGTCCGCAGCAGCCAGGCGCCGTCGGGCCCGGGTGGTGTCCTCGGTGCTGAGAGCGGCCGCCCGTCTCAGGAAGGTGCCGGCCGCGGCTAGACCGCCTCGCGAGGCTGCCCGGGAGGCGGCACCCTCGAGGTCGGCGGCAAGGTCGTCGTCCAGGCCGAGGCTGGCCTGTGCCCGGTGCCAGATCTGCCGGTCCAGGTCCCGTTCGGCGTCGGTGACGGCGGCGAGCACACGATGCACCGTGCGGCGGTCTTCTGGTGTGGCTCCCTCGTACACAGCGGCCCGGGCAAGGGGGTGGCGCAGCACCACGTGGGACCCCACCGTGAGCATCCCCGTGCCCTCGGCGCGGGCCACTTCGGCCGGTCCGACGTCGAGGCGGGGCAGCGCCGCCCAGAAGAGCTGGGGGTCGCCGAGTGGCTCGGCCGCGGCGACGAGCAGCGGTAGCCGCGTCGCCCGGTCGAGAGCGGCGAGGCGCTGGGAGAAGGACTTCTGCACCGTGTCCCGCGCCGTCAGGACGAGGTACGCCGGCACGGCGCTCGGATCGTGCCGCATCTGGGGGAGCTCCAGCAGCGCCAGGGGATTGCCTCGTGCCTCCGCGAGGATCCGTTGCTCGACGCGCGGGTCCAGAGGTGCTGTGCGACGCGAGCGCAGGAGCGCGCGCGACTCGGCCTCGCTCAGGGGCGTGACGGGCATGGTCGGGATCGGGTCGAGGGGCCCCGGCTCGGGGCGGTCGCGTGTGGAGAGCAGAAGGACGACCGGCTCGTCCGCGAGCCTGCGCCCCACGAACCCGAGGACGCGCGCGGAGGCGTCGTCGAGCCAGTGCGCGTCGTCGACCAGGCAGACCACCGGCCGTCCCTCGCCGGCCGAGGTGAGCAGGTTGAGCGTCGCGAGGCTGACGAGGTAGAGATCGGCCTGTGTCTCAGGGCGCAGGCCGAAGGCGGTCTCCAGGGCGTCGCGCTGCGGGCCAGGCAGGGACTCGAGCAGGCCGAGCACCGGACGGCACAGCTGGTGCAACGCGGCGAAGGCGAACTCGGCCTCGAACTCGATGCCACGAGTTCGCAGGGTGAGTGAGCCCGGGAGGGTCACCGCCTCGAGGAGGGCACTCTTGCCGACCCCGGCGTCACCATGCAGCACGAGTGCCGCACCCGCACCCCCGGCCGCCTGGTCGAGGAGGGCTTGTAGAGCGCGGACCTGACGTTCGCGGCCGATCAACGGGGCTGTCACGGGTCGGCCTTGCATAGGGCATGTTAACGCCGCTCGTTAGGCGTCCAGTGCCTAGTACCCGGGCGAACCTTTTAGGCAACGGGTGCCGATGCCTGAGCGGGACGCCGCACACGAGATTGAACCGGTCAGCACGAACCGTTCGATCAAGGAGCTCACCATGACCAGCACCACCCCCTCCGGCGCCCAGCGCGTCGCGATCGTCACCGGCGGGTCCCGGGGCATCGGCCGCGAGAGCGCGGAGCGGCTCGCCGCAGACGGGTTCGCCGTCGCGATCGTCTACGCGGGCAACAAGACCGAGGCCGACGCCGTCGTCGAGGGGATCACCGCCACGGGCGGTCACGCCATCTCGATCCAGGCTGACGTCGCCGACGAGATCGCCACCCAGTCGGCGTTCGACCAGGTTGACACGACCTTCGGCGGCGTCGATGTCGTGGTGCACGCCGCGGGCATCATGCGCCTCGCTCCGTTCGTCGACGCCGCGCTCGAGGACATCGACCTCATGCACCGCGTCAACGTGCGCGGCACGTTCGTGGTCGACCAGCAGGCCGCTCGCCGGATCCGACCGGGCGGCGCGATCATCAACTTCGCCAGCTCCGTGGTCAACCTGTCGCTGCCGACCTACGCCGGCTACGCCGCGACCAAGGGCGCGGTCGAGGCCATCACCCTGATCCTCGCCCGGGAGCTGCGCGGCCGGGACATCACGGTCAACGCGGTCTCGCCCGGGCCGACGGCCACGGCACTGTTCCTGGACGGCAAGGACGAGGCGACCATCGCGCGCATGGCCGCCCAGCCGCCCCTGGAGCGCCTCGGTGTCCCGGCCGACATCGCCGAGGTCGTGGCGTTCCTCGCCGGACCCGCCCGCTGGATCAACGGCCAGGTCATCCGAGTCAACGGCGGCATCGTCTGATTTCGGGCAGTCCTGTCACCCCAACCAACACCTCTGATCAACTCACCCAGGAGCACATCATGAGCAAGGTCATCATCATCAGCGGCGCGTCCAGCGGGTTCGGGGCGCTCTCCGCCCGCGCCCTGGCCGACGCAGGGCACGTCGTCTACGCCGGCATGCGTGGCGCGTCCGGGCGCAACGCCGCACAGGTCGAGGCGGCTCGTCAGTACTCGGCCGACAACTCCGTCGACCTGCGCGCCGTCGAGCTCGACATCTCCTCGCAGGAGTCGTGCGACGCCGCGATCGCCACCGTCCTGGCCGAGGCAGACCGCCTGGACGTCGTGGTGCACAACGCCGGGCACATGGTCACCGGACCGACCGAGGCGTTCAGCACCGACGAGATCGCCGCCGTGTACGACACCAACGTTCTGGGCACCCAGCGCCTCAACCGCGCCGCGCTCCCGATCCTGCGCGCCCAGGGCGAAGGGCTGCTCCTGTGGGTCGGCAGCACCAGCACGCGCGGCGGCACCCCGCCCTACCTCGCACCGTACTTCGCGGCCAAGGCCGCGATGGACTCCCTCGCGGTCAGCTACGCGGCCGAGGTGGCGCGGTTCGGCATCGAGAGCACCATCGTGGTTCCCGGCTCGTTCACCCACGGCACCAACCACTTCGCGAACAGCGGCCGCCCCGCCGACTCCGCCACCGTCGCCGCCTACGACGCCCACTACCCGAACCTGATGGAACAGGTCAGCCTCCGTCTGGCCGAACTCGCACCGCCGGACGCCGACGTCGCGGACGTCGCCACCGCAATCGTCGACGTGGTCGGCACCACCCACGGCAAGCGTCCCTTCCGGGTCCACATCGACCCGGCCGACGACGGCGCCGCGGTCGTCAGCGCGGTCGCCGACCGCATCCGCACCGAGTTCCTGACCCGCATCGGCCTGGCCGACGTGCTCCACCCCAGCGCTCCCGTCCCCGCCCAGGCCTGATCCCAAGGAGCACCCATGACCATCACCGAGACCCCGCCACAGTTCCACGGCAACCTCGTCGGCGGACGGGAAGTCCCCGCCGTCTCCGGCCGGACGACCGACGACCTCGACCCACGTACAGGGCAGACCTACCTCCGTGTCCCGGCCTGTGACGTCGGCGACGTCACACGCGCGGTCGACGCCGCCGACGCGGCGTTCGCCGGGTGGGCAGCCACGGCGCCCTCTGCTCGCCGCGCCCTGCTCAACCACGCCGCGGATCTCCTCGAATCCCGGCTCGAGGAGTTCACGACAGCGATGCTCGCGGAGACCGCCGGGACACGTTCCTGGGCCGCGTTCAACGTCTCGATGTCGGCCGAGCTGATCCGCCAGGCCGCGACCATGGCCACGGCACCCACCGGTTCGCTCCTGGCGACGGACGTCCCTGGCCAGTGGTCCCTCGCTGTACGCGAGCCCGCCGGACCGGTCGCGGCCTTCGTCCCCTGGAACGGGCCACTCATCCTGTGCGCCCGAGCCGTCGCCGTAGCCCTCGCCACCGGAAACCCCGTCGTCATCCGGCCGAGCGAGGACGCCCCCGTCACCTCCGGGCTCTTCCTCGCCCAGGTGCTCGCCGACGCCGGACTGCCCGACGGCGTGGTCAACACCGTGACCAATGACCGCGCCGACGCACCCGGCGTGGTGCAGGCCCTGGTTGCCGACCCAAGGATCCGCCGCGTCAACTTCACCGGATCCACCAACGTGGGACGCATCGTCGGAGCGGCAGCCGGCCAACACCTCAAGCCCGCGATCCTGGAGCTCGGCGGCAAGAATCCGATCCTCGTCCTGGCCGACGCCGACCTCGACCACGCCGCCAACGGCGTGACCACGGCGAAGTTCATGAACTCCGGCCAGATCTGCATGTGCGTGGACCGCGTCATCGTCCACCAGGACATCGCCGACGACTTCACCACGCGCTTCGTCGAGCAGGTGCGAGCACTCGGACAGGGCGACCCGGACTCACCCACCACCACCGTCGGGCCGCTCATCAACGCCCGCGCCGCCGAGCGCGTCGCAGGCCTTGTCGCCGACGCCGTCGCGAAGGGCGCACGCGTCCTCGTCGGCGGCGGCACGCCCGACGGAGCGTTCTACCCCGCCACCGTCCTCACCGGCATCACGCCCGAGATGCGGATCTACGGGGAGGAGGTGTTCGGCCCCGTCGCCACGATCTTCACCGTGCCTGACGACGAGGCCGCACTCACCCTGGCCAACGACACCGACTACGGCCTGAGCTCGGCCGTGTACACCGAGAACGCCACCCGGGGACTGGCGATCGCCAGACGGCTACGACACGGAGCGGTGCACATCAACAACCACTCCGTGTCCGACGAGCCACAAGCCCCGGTCGGCGGCGTCAAGGACTCCGGCTACGGCCACTTCGGCTCCCAGTGGGGAGCCGACTTCTTCACCGAGACCCGCTGGGTCACGATCGCGGACCGCAGCTGACATGCACGGCGTACACCCCGGGCGCCTGACAAGCCTGCGTCCCGACCCGGCCGACTATCCGGTCGCGATCGTCGCGGTCGTGTGCACAGCGACACCCGTGATCGTCGCGACGCTCGTCGGCGACATCGGCTCGGGACTGACCGCAAGCCTCGGGGCGTTCGCCGCCATGTACGGCGCCGGGCGGCGAGCGCTGGGAACGCTCGCCGCCTCGGCGTCCGCCGCGGCACTCCTGGCACTCGGAGTCACACTCGGCGCGGCAAGCGCCGGACACTCCTGGATCTCCATCATCGTGGTCGCTGCCTTCGCCGCGACCGTCACGCTCTTCTTCGAAGTCAGCCAGTTCGGCGCTCCCGGACCCCAGCTCATCGTCCTGGCCTGCGCAGCCGGCACCGGCCTCCCGCCGAGCAATGCCATCGGCCACGGGCTCCTCGTCCTCGCCACCGGTGTGCTGAGCAGCCTGCTCGTCACAGCCCTCGCGGTCTGGCGCGCCCGCACCGCACGCTCGGCAACACCGGCCGACCCTCCGTGGTGGCCGCCGACCCCCGCCGCGCTGCTCCTGGCCACCCGAACCTCGGCGGGCGTACTCGTCGCGGGCCTCCTTGCCACAGCCAGCGGGCTGGCCCACCCCTATTGGGCGATGGTGGCTGCCGCGGGTGTGCTGGGCCAAGGCAGCTATGCGGCGGTCACCGACCGACGCGCCCTGCAACGCGTCGGCGGTGCGGTCGCCGGAATCCTCCTGGCCGCGGTCGTGCTCTCGTTCGACGTGCCGACCACGCTGGTCGGCATCGCACTCGGCATGCTGCAGGGCCTTGTCGTGCTGGTCGTCGCCCGCAACTACGCGGTCGCCGTCGTGGTCATCACCGCCTACGCGTTCCTCTTGAGCGACAGCGCCGAGCCCGCTTCCGGTATCGGCGCACTCGCGCTTGCCTGGATCGGGCAGACCATCATCGGCGCGGTGGCGGCCGTGGTCGTCGCGCGAGCGGTGTGGCCGGGACTCATCGAACGGATCGTGAGGTCCGCAGCGGACGACGTACGCCAGTCCGCCACCCTGTTCGACACGGGCACGACACCGAACCGGCGCGACATGCGCAGGGTGCGGCAACGACTGGCGTACCTCGACCGCGTCGTGGAGCGCGCCGGCGGCGAACGCCGCGGCGTTCAGCTCACGATTGCTCGGCTCGCCCCACTCATCGCAGCAGCACGAGCCACAGGCGTAGTCGCGCTCCACGGCGACCAGGCCGCTCAGCCCGGGGCAGACGCCCTGGCAGCCCACGAAAGGAACACAGTGTCGAACCACACTCTCCCCGCCCCGATCGAGCAGTTCATCAGTTCCACGAACGCCGCGGACCCCGCAGCGTTTCTCGAAGCCTTCGCACCCGACGCCACGCTCGAGGACTGGGGGCGCGTCTTCCACGGGCGTGACGGCATCGCGCGTTGGAACAGCACCGACAACATCGGCGTGCAGGCACACTTCGATCTCGTCAACGTCCGCTCCGGCTCCGCACCAAGCACCTGGATCGTGACTCTGGCCGTCTCGGGCAACGGCTACAACGGCACCGGCCCCATGACCTTCGTGCTCGACGGCGACCGCATCTCAAGCCTGGTGATCTCTGGCTGATCCCAACACGGCAGAGGCCGGACCCGGCGAGGTCGCATTGTGGACCGGCGAGTTCGCGACGGATGCCGACGACGTCGCAATCGCCGACCTCTCGATCGGGAGGTCCTACGCCACGTATGACCAGCCGGCCTCTGCTGCCGGCATCTTCGGATCGGGCTGGTCGAGTGACCTGGGTGGGGTGCTCGCTGGGATGGCGGGGCACTCGAGCCCCTCCCGCGCGCATGACGAACCTACGACCATGCCCGGAACGTGGCAGGCGTGACCGGCCCGGTTGGCGTCGCGAAAATCGGGAACAGAACTCCCCCTTCGAGGAACACGATCGGGGTGTCAGGCGCGATCCGGGCCAGGTCGCGGCGGGTGCGTGTCTGGTGGCGTCAGACCGGTGAACGGACTGGCTGCGGCCAGGTTCAGGCTTTCGGGTTGTGCCGTGTGCGGTGCTCGGCGGCGAGCAAGATCCGTGAGGGGTAGGTGTCCAATGCGGCGGCGATCCGTCGCAGGGTGCCTGGTGGGACGTCGAGGTCACCGGTTTCGTATCTTGCGATCGCGTCCGTGGGCTCGCCGGTGAGGTCGGCCAGCTGCTTGTGGGTCATGTTCCGTGCCGCACGCTGCGCGCCGATCTCCTGTGCGAGCGCGCGGCGCATGGCCTGGCTGTCGACTTCTGGCGGGTCGGCCACCGTGGCGGCGATGCTGGCGAGCTCCGCGGAGACCCGCTCGGGTGAGTCGGTCGTCAGGGCAGCCAGGGCCAGAACGATGTCCACCCCGAGGGGTCTCTCGTCGGTGAGCTGGTCCAGGACATAGTCGATCGACCGGCCCATGCGGTCGGCGACCTGCTGGGCGGTGATGCCGTGCCGTGCCAGGTACTCACGGGCGGCGAAGGCGAGGTCTGGCACGTCGTCAGCGTCGTCCGTCGAGCTGTGCGATGTCGGTGCCCTGTGCGGCGCGGTGAACGTGGGATCGGGCGTGGGTGACGGCGTCGTCCAGCGTGTTGAACAGGTGGCTCTCGTGGCGTAGCTCGTCCAGCATGCCGACGGTGGTCATGAGCCTGAGGTGCTGGGGCTGTACGCCTTTGGCGAGGACGGTGATGCCTCGCTGTTCGAGTGCGGTGACGAGCTCGGCGAGGGCTCGTGCTCCGGTGGCGTCGACCATGCCGAGCTGGGACAGGCGCAGGATGACGACCAGGACGTTCTCGCGTACCGAGGTGTCGGTGACCTCGCCGAGGATCCGGTCGGACGCCCCGAAGAACATCGCGCCGTCGAGCCGGAAGAGTGCGATCCGTTCGTCGCCCTCGTGGGCGAGGCCGGGCAGCGGCTCGCGGTGCACGGACGAGGCGCGGGCCAGGCGCCGCAAAGCGAAGAATGCCGCCACGACGAGCCCGATCTGGACTGCCTCGATCAGGTCGAACGCGACGGTGATGACAGCCGTGACGACGAAGGTCGCGGCGTCGGACCGGGTGGAGCGCAGCACGGCGCGGATGGTTCCGGCGCCGATCATGCGGAACGAGGTGACCATGAGGACACCTGCCAGTGCGGCCAGCGGGATGCGGCCGACGGGTCCGGTGGCGAGGTAGATCACGGCGAGGATCACCAGTGCGTGCACGACGGCGGCCAGGCGTGTGCGGGCTCCGGAGCGCACGTTGACCGCGGTGCGCGCGATGGCGCCGGTGGCGGGCATGCCGCCGAACAGGCCGGACGCGACGGAGGCGAGGCCCTGCCCGACGAGCTCTCGGTCCGGTTGGTAGACCGAGCCGCCGGGCGCTATGGAAGCGGCGACTCGCGCGGACAGCAGGGACTCGATGGCGGCCAGCGCCGCGATCGCCACGGCAGCGCCGAGCAGGTCTCCCACCGCCGTCGCGCTGAGACCGGGCAGGACCGGGACGGGGAGGGCGTCGGGCAGGGTCCCTATGGTGGTGACCGATGCGCCGGTGGCCTGAGTGAGCACGGTGGCGGCCACGACGGCAACCAGGGAGGCGGGGATCGCGGCGTGCAGGTGGGGCAGTACGAGCATGAGCGCGGCGACCAGCGTCACGATGGCGAGCGACCAGAGTGAGGCCGCATCCAGGGCAAGGGTGTCGAGGGCACCGGCCGCGTCGGTGATGGCGCGTACCGCGGTCAGCAGGGTGTTGCCACCGGCGGCCGCTTCCTGCCCGACGGCGGCGGGGACCTGCTGCAGGAAGATGATCGCGGCGATCCCGAGGGTGAATCCCTCGACCACCGGCCACGGGATGAACGTGACCGCCCGACCCAGCCGTAGCACCCCGGCCAACAGGACGATCAGCCCGCCGAGCAGGGTGACCAGGGCGACCGAGGCAATTCCGTGCTCGGCGACGATCGGCGCGAGGATGACGGCCATGGCGCCGGTCGGCCCGGAGACCTGGAACCGGGAGCCGCCGAACACCGCCGCGACGACCCCAGCGACGACCGCGGTCACCAGGCCGGCGGCCGGGCCGACGCCGGAGCTGACGCCGAACGCGAGCGCGAGCGGCAGCGCGACGATGCCTACGGTCAGCCCGGCGAGCAGGTCGGCCCCGATTGTTCGCGGTCGAAGGTCGTAGTCGTCCCGCCGGGGGAGCAGGTCACGCACATCGAGCCGGGCGAGCGCATCGCGGACGGTCATCGCTCCGCCGTCTCGGTCGGGGCCGTCTCGGTCGGGGCCGTCTCGGTCGGAGCCGTCTCGATCGAGCCCGTTTCGATCGGTGCTGTCTCGGTGAGGGCCACCTCCAGGACTGCCCGGGCGCTCGCCCCGGGCAGGGCGGGCAGGCGGCGTGCGGCGGCGAGTCGGCCGTCGTCGGCGGCGAAGCCGGCCAGGCGCCGCAACAGGAACGCGCGCGCGACCACGAGCAGCTCCGCGACGAGCGGTTCGGTGAGCCGGTACTGCACGGCGTTGCCCGAGCGGGTGGACTCGACGACGCCCGCACGCTTGAGGACGGCGAGGTGCTGGGAGAGCGCAGACGGTTCGGTACCGGTCACGTCAAGCAGCCGCGATACCGGCGCGGTCAGCTCCAGGTCGGCGGCGAGCACCTCGAGCACCTGGATGCGCACCGGATGAGCCAGGCTCTTGAAGAGCTCCGCCTTGATCGCGTAGAGGGGCTGCGTGTCCACCGAATGACTTTAGCAGTTGCTGAAACCATAGTGCGGCGGCCCGCATACGCCGCGTGAGGACTGCCATCAGGTGCCGTCAGTTCTTGAGGATGGTCCCGGAACGTTCGACCACGAGCGGCGCCGGCATCAGCACCCCGGTCAAGGGGACCACCTCGACGGGAGTGTCCGAGGAACCGAGGACCGCCCGCGGTACGGGACCGAGGCGGACCAGGTGCCGGAGGTCCCGGTGGTGCCGGGCTGTCAGCAGGACATCGGCGTCGGCCGCGGCGTCGACCAGGGCACGCGCCGGCGGCCCGTGCACGAACGACGTCTCCACAGCGACGTCCGGGAAGACGGCAGCCCAGTCGCGCACGAGTACCTCCAGCATCCGGCCCTCGGACGTGCGCAGGTCGCCGGGGTGCGCGTCCGCCCGGACCGGGCCGGCGGGTTCCGGCGCGTCGCACACGTGCACCACCCGCAGGGCGGCGTGCCGTGTGGATGCCGCGGCGAACGCGCTTGCCAGCAGCTCCCCGGCGTTCGCGCACGACTTGACCCCGACGACGATGCGGCCGTGGCTCGTGGAACGCCAGTCGGCGGGCACGACCACGATGGACGCCGGTGTACGTGCGGCCACCTCGGTGGTCACGGTTCCGACGGCGGGGCGCCCGGCGATCCGCGGCGACGAGCGGCCGAGTACGAGGAGGTCGCCGGCGACGGTCGACTGGACGAGCTCGTCCGCTCGCGGGCCCCGGCCGAACTTCCAGTCGAACTCGACGTCCGGCGCGGCGACGCATGCCTCCGTCATCTCCGTGTCCATGATCTCGTGACCGGTGCCCCCATCGTCGTCCAGGACATGGAACATCCGCACCCCGGTTCCCCGGGCGCGGGCCTCATCGATGGCGAACCGAAGCGCTCCAGTACCACGTCCGCTTCCGTCGACGGCGACGACGACGGACGGAAGGCGGGTCTGCGTGATGCTCATGACGAGCTGTCCTCTCTCGTGTCGTTTCCTTCGAGACTGCCGCTAGCGGCCGGCGGGCGGCAGGGGCGAGGGTCACGGATCGACGGGACCTTTGGCCGCTGTCAGATCCGCTGGGAAGGATCTGGCCGAGTGATGCGCCGCGGGACGTTTACCGCCGGCATCTGGGACCTTCGGCCCATGCATCGCGACAGCCAGAGGAATGATGTTAAGACGGTCACCGCTTCTCGCGGATGGCTACCCGAGCATCACCTTCCGAAGGGAGCTGTCATGAGAGCCGCAGTCGTCACCGACTTCGCCGCCCCGCTGCAGGTCAAGGACGTGCCCGTGCCCGAGCCCGGGCCCGGTGAGGTACTGGTCCGGATCGAGACCAGCGGGCTGTGCCACACCGACATCCACGCAGCTCACGGTGACTGGCCGGTCAAGCCCACTCCGCCGTTCATCCCCGGGCACGAGGGCGTCGGCCGCATCGAGAGGCTGGGCAACGGGGTCACCGCCCGCGCCGTCGGCGACCGCGTCGCCATCGCCTGGCTCGGCAGCGCGTGCGGCGAGTGCCGCTACTGCATTGCCGGCTGGGAGACCCTGTGCGAGAAGCAGCAGAACTCCGGCTACTCCGTCAACGGAGCGTTCGCCGAGTACGCCGTCGTGCGGGCAGGGTTCGCCGTACCGGTCCCCGACGGAGTGACCTCGCTCGACGCCGCGCCCCTGAGCTGCGCGGGTGTCACCACCTACAAGGCCATCAAGGTCGCGCGCGTGGCGCCCGCGGAGACCGTGGCGGTGTTCGGCATCGGTGGGCTCGGCCACCTCGCGCTGCAGTACGCCCGGATCGCCGGCGCGTTCGTCATCGCCGTCGACGTCGAGGACCACAAGCTCGAGCTGGCCACCCGGCTCGGCGCCGACCACGTCGTCAACGCCTCCCGCGAGGACCCGGCCGAGGCCATCCAGCGGCTCGGTGGCGCGGACGTCGCCGTGGCGCTCGCCGCGTCGTCGGCCTCGTTCGACCAAGCATTTCGCTCGCTGCGGCGCGGCGGCCGGCTGGTCTGCGTCGCGCTGCCCGCCGACGGCACGATCCAGCTGCCGATCTTCGACACGGTGCTCAAGGGCATCTCGGTGATCGGGTCCATCGTCGGCACCCGTAACGACCTTGCCGACGTCTTCGCCCTCCACGCGGCGGGCCGCACCGAGGTCGTCGCCGTCGAGCGCAAGCTCGCCGAGGTCAATGAGTCCATCGCCGATGTCCTGGCCGGGCGGGTACCAGCCCGCATCGTCTTCGGGATGTGACCGCCGCGGGAGCCGCGGACGCTCGTCTTGGCTGCCCTCGGCCGCCTACCGCGGCCAGCAGTCCCCGGTCCTGGTGGCGAGGTGCGCCCGGGACAGGGGCCAAACGTCCCGCGGGACCGGGCCGGACGGCCCTGACGTCCGGCAGGTCCGGCGAGGAACGTGGGACCCGACAGCCAAGGGAGGTAACCGCGATGCGTGCACTTGTGGTCTACGAGTCCATGTTCGGCAATACCGAGGCGATCGCGCGGGCGATCGGGGAGGGGATCGAGGTGTCGATGCATGCCGACGCCGTCGAGGTGGGCCAGGCGCCCGATACCGTGCCCGCCGACGTCACACTGCTGGTGGTCGGCGGGCCGACGCATGCCTTCAGCATGTCCCGGCCGTCGACCCGGCGTGACGCCGCCCAGCGGGCGTCGGACGTCATCTCACGCGACCGCGGTATCCGGGAGTGGCTCGAAGGCCTTCCGGGTGTGATGACCGAGGCGGAGGCAACGACGTTCGACACCCGGGCGAGGTCGCGCGTCACGGGCTCGGCAGCGCGTGCGGCGAGCCGTCGGCTGGACCGGTTGGGATACCCCCTCGTCGCCGCTCCCGTCAGCTTCCGGGTCACCGACGTCACCGGCCCCCTCGTCGCGGGCGAGCTCGACCGCGCACGCGAATGGGGCAGGGCCCTGGGTGCCGAGGTCGCGGCGAGACGGCCCAGCAGAAGAATCTCCTGACCGTGGCGGAAGGAGAAGACGGCATGCCGACGGGCCGTGCCACGCTCGACCTTGGCGCCATCGATGCCGTGGTGCTCGACACGGATGGCGTCATCACGGACACCGCCCGCACCCACGCGGCCGCCTGGAAGCGTGCGTTCGACGAGCTCCTGCGGGAGCAGGGTCGTCGCGACAGCGTCAGGCTGCCGCCGTTCGACGTCGAAGCCGACTACGTGCGGTTCGTCGACGGCCGGTCACGAGAGGACGGCGCCCGTGCCTTTCTCGACTCGCGCGGGATCGTGCTTCCGCGACAGGGCCGCAACGGTACCGAGGCCCTTGAGTCCTTGCTCGATCGGAAGACCCGGTACTTCCTCGACGAAGTCCGCGCGCACGGGGTGCAGGCGTTCCCGTCCACCGTCGCCCTGCTGCACGAGCTGAGACGTCACCGGACCGGCATCGCTGCGGTGTCGGCGAGCCGCAACTGCGGGCCGGTGCTGCGCGCCGCCGGCGTGGACGACCTCGTGGACGCACGCGTGGACGGTCTCGACTCACAGCGGCTCGGGCTCGCTGGCAAGCCCGACCCCGCGCTGTTCCTGGAGGCCGCGCAGCGCCTCGGAGTGCCGCCCGGTCGATGCGCGTTGATCGAGGACGCCCTGGTCGGCATCGAGGCCGGCCACAGGGGCGGCTTCGGGACGGTGATCGGTGTGGACCGGCACGGTCGGATCCGGCAGGACATGATGGGCAGGGGGGCGCATGTCGTGGTCCGCGACCTGGCCGACCTGACCGTGATCGGGAGCCATGATGGAACACGTCACCCTGTCGTATGAGGGCTTCGACCCGGAGTCCGAAGGCCTGAGGGAGGCGTTGTGCACCCTGGGCAACGGCTACGTCGCGACCCGTGGCGCCGCGCCGGAGTCGCAGGCCGACGGCGTGCACTACCCGGGCACCTACTTCGCCGGCTGCTACGACCGGCTGACGTCCACGGTGGCCGGCCACGAGGTCGAGAACGAGGATCTGGTCAACGGCCCGAACTGGCTGCCGCTCACGTTCCGTACGCCGGGGCAGGCGTGGCTGACCCTCACCGGGGGGCGCGTCCTGGAGCACCGGCAGGACCTCGACACGCGGCGAGGGGTGCTGACGCGGCGTACCCGGTTCCGCGACCCGATCGGCCGGGTGGTCGCCGTCACCCAGCGGCGGTTGGTGTCGATGCACGACCCGCACGTGTCCGCACTGGAGACGACGTTCGTCGCGGAGAACTGGTCGGGCCGGCTGGAGGTCCGCGCGAGCCTCGACGGCCGGGTGACCAACGCAGGCGTGGCGCGGTACCGCGATCTCGACGGGCGGCACCTGGTTCCCGTCACCGAGGGATATGACAAGGAAGAGCAGGTCGCCTGGCTGCAGGTTCGCACCGCCACGTCGCAGATCCGGATCGCGCAGGCGGCGATGGTGGTGGTCGTGGACCCGCCGGGGCCGGTGACCACAGTCTTCGAGCACTCCGCCGGGGAGTCAGCGCTGCGGATGTGGCCGGACCTGGTCGAGGGTGTACCCCTGACGATCGAGAAACGCGTCGCGATGTACACGTCGCAGGATCGTGCGATCTCCGAGCCCCTAGACGCAGCGCGTGCGCATGCGGCTCGTATCCCGCCCTTCAAGGAGCTCCTGGCGGACCACGTCCGCGCGTGGGAGCAGCTGTGGCGGTCGTGCCGCGTGGTCGTTCCCGGGGAACCGCAGCGGGCGCTGGACCTGTACGTGTTCCATCTGCTGCAGGTCCTGTCCGAGCACACGGAGCAGCTCGACGTCGGTATGCCGGCGCGCGGGCTGCACGGGGAGGCCTACCGGGGGCATGTGTTCTGGGACGAGTTGTTCGTGTTCCCGTTCCTGCTGCTGCGCCTGCCCCGGCTCGCCCGCTCGCTGCTGATGTACCGGTGGCGGCGCCTGCCGCAGGCGCGCCGGGCGGCGTCCGACGCCGGTTACCGGGGTGCCATGTATCCCTGGCAGAGCGGGAGCGACGGCCGGGACGAGACGCCGCGGACGCATCTCAACCCGGCCTCGGGCCGGTGGCTCGAGGATCACTCGGACCTCCAGCGGCACGTGGGGATCGCGGTCGCGCACAACGTCTGGCAGTACTACCAGGCCACCGGCGACCTCGCGTTCATGCACGGCCACGGCATCGAGATGCTCGTGGAGATCGCCCGGTTCTGGTGCAGCCTCGTGACGTACGACGCCGCGGCGGACCGGTACGACATCCGCGGTGTGGTCGGGCCCGACGAGTATCACGACCGCTACCCGGGCGCCGACCGCCCGGGGATCGACAACAACGCGTACACGAACGTCATGATCACCTGCGTGCTGCGGTACGCCCTGGACGCCCTCGACGTGCTGCCCGCTCCGGAACGGAGCGTCCTGCGCTCGCAGCTCCAGCTCGAGGCGCACGAGACGGAGCTGTTCGACCACGTCAGCCGGCGGATGCGGGTCGTGTTCCACGGCGACGGCGTGATCAGCCAGTTCGAGGGCTACGACCGGCTCGCGGACCTGGACTGGCCGACCTACCGGTCACGCTACGGAAATATCCGCCGCCTCGACCGGATCCTCGAGGCGGAGGACGACTCGGTGGACCGCTACCAGGCGTCCAAGCAGGCGGACGTGCTGATGCTGGTGTACCTCCTCGGTGAGAACGGCATGCTCGAGACGATTGCATCGCTCGGCTACGGCTTCGACCGTGCCGCCCTGGATCGCACCGTGGACTACTACCTGGCCCGCACCAGCCACGGATCGACCCTGAGCGCGGTCGTGCACGCCTGGGTGCTCGCGAGCCGCGACCGCGGCGCCTCGTGGCGGTTCTTCCGCGAAGCGCTCGACAGCGACATCGCCGACGTCCAGGGTGGAACGACTGCCGAAGGAGTGCACCTCGGCGCGATGGCCGGGGCCGTCGACCTGGTCCAGCGGTGCTACACCGGGCTGGACCTCACCGCCGGGGTGCTCCGGCTGGAACCCCGGCTGCCCGACGAGCTCGATGCCCTGGAGCTTCGCCTCCGCTACCGGGACCACTGGGGGGTCACGGTGCGCTGCACTCACGACCATGTCCGGATCAGCACGGCCCGGGCGCGGCAGCTGCCGATCACCGTCGCCGTCGACGGCCAGGAGCGCGCGCTGGCCTCGGGGGAGACCTGGACGGTCAGCTTGAGCACACCCGACGAGCGCACGTGAGCAAGGAGGCCTGAGTCATGCGGTCCTTCCGGGTGCTGTGGCGGTATCCAGAGATCACGACCACGGTCGTCCTCCTCGCGACGGTGCTCGTCCTGCACACCGTGAGCGAGTACACGGTGGGACGGTGGGTCGCGATCGCGTACGTCGGGGTGTTCGTCGGGTGGACGCTCGTCGGGATGGTGCGCGACGTGCTTCGCGGACATGTCGGGCTCGACGTCCTCGCGGTGGTGGCCATGGTCGCGACGCTCGCGGTCGAGGAGTACATCGCGTCCCTGATCATCGTGCTGATGCTCTCGGGCGGCAGAGCGCTCGAGGACTTCGCGGCCAGGCGCGCGAAGCGTGACCTGACGGCGCTGCTCGATCGCTCACCCCGTGTCGCGCACGTCCTGCGGCATCTGGCCGCCCCCGGGACCGACGAGGTCCATGACACCGTGGTCGACGACGTCGTGGTCGACGATGTCGTGGTCGGGGACGTGCTGCTCGTGCGCCCCGGCGAGATCGTGCCGGTCGACGGCGTCCTGCTCAGTGAGGGTGCCACGTTCGACGAGTCCTCGCTGACCGGCGAGAGCCTTCCGGTGACTCGCAAGGCCGGTGAGGAGGCGTCGTCGGGCGCTGTGAACGGGACACGGGCGGTGCGGATGCGGGCGGTCCGCCGCAGCGCGGACAGCCAGTACCAGCAGATCGTCGCGCTCGTCCGGGCCGCCGAGGACTCACGGGCGCCGGTCGTGCGGCTCGCCGACCGGTTCGCCGTCCCGTTCACGGCCGTCTCGCTCGTGCTGGCGGGCACGGCGTGGACGATCTCCGGGGACCCGACACGCTTCGCCGAGGTGCTGGTGCTGGCGACCCCGTGCCCGCTCCTCATCGCGGCTCCCGTCGCCTTCCTCGGCGGGCTCTCGCGGTCCGCCAGGAGCGGGGTGATCATCAAGGGCGGCACCGTCATCGAGCAGCTCGCACGCCTGCGGTCCGCCGCCTTCGACAAGACGGGAACGCTGACGCAGGGCCGGCCGGACCTCGTCGCCGTCCGACCGGCCGGTGGATTCGCCGCCGACGAGCTGCTGCTGCTCGCGGCCTCGGCCGAGCAGTACTCGTCCCACGTGTTCGCCGACAGCATCCGCCGCGCGGCGGCCGAGCGTGGTCTCGACCTCCTGGCAGCCGACGAGGCCGTCGAGGTTGCGACGAACGGCGTGACAGCAGTCCTGGAGGGGCGGAGCGTCGTCGTCGGCAAGCCGGACTACGTCGCCTCCGTCGCGGCGGAAACGACCCGAGCGGCCCTTGGCTCCGGCCAGGCCGCGGCCTACGTCGCGGTCGACGGGCGGTTCGCGGGGGTCCTCGTCCTCGCCGACGATCCCCGGCCCGAGTCGTCCGCCGTCGTCTCCTGGCTCCGGGCGCAGGGCATCGAGCACGTCACGATGCTCACCGGAGACGCCCGGCCGACGGCGGAGTCGATCGCCCGACAGGTTGGGATAGACGACGTGCGGGCCGAGCTGCTCCCGCCCGAGAAGGTGCGGCTCGCCGCCGAGCTGCGTCCCCGGCCGGTGATGATGGTCGGCGACGGCGTGAACGACGCCCCGGTGCTGGCGGCGGCCGACGTCGGAGTCGCCATGGGCGCGAAGGGAGCGACCGCTGCTGGGGACGCCGCCGGCGTCGTCCTCCTTGTCGACTCGCTCGGCAAGGTCGTGGATGCCGTCTCGATCGGTCGGCACACGCTTCGCGTAGCGCTCACCGCGATCTGGATCGGCATCGGGCTGAGTATCGGCCTCATGCTCGTCGCCATGACCGGAGCGATCCCGGCGGTCGCCGGTGCTCTGGTGCAGGAGCTCGTCGACCTCGCGACGATCCTTTACGCGCTCCGAGCGCTCGGGGGCCCGCCCAGCGGGCTCGCCACCGACGGACACTCCCGTGCACGTCGAGAATGGTTGCCGTCAGGCGCGCGCGAGGCCGGGGCGAAGGTCGGCCGTTCCGGCGGACTGCTCGAGAGTTCCGGAGAGGATCCTGAAGGCTGACGTAAGCAGCCCTCTCCGGGCTCAGCCCACCGGGTACACGATGCGTGTCTGCCAGTGGCCGGGATCCGCTCCGCTCTCAGGACCGACGAGGTACTCCTCCCACATCACCGTCGGCTGCGTCATCCCGTTCTCCTCGAACCAGTCCGTGAGCTCCTCGTAGGTGTTCGACATGTCCTCGTACGACCCCTGGTGGATCACCTCCACCGTCGCGCCCCCAGGCAGCATCGCGGCGACGACGTCGTCCGACGGTGCGGCCCCCGGCGGGACCGGGAACCCGGCCGTCACGTCGAACGTCCCCTCGGTCATGCCCTCGTAGAGGGCTACGGGCGGTCCTGCCGGGTCCAAACCCCGCGCTGCGAGGGCCTCGCCGGCTGCCGCCATGGCGCGGGGGAAGAACTCCTTGAGCTCTTCCATCCGCACCGATTCGTGCAGGCCCACGATCTCCTGCGCTGTCCGCTCACCTCGAACGATCTCCACGCCGTCCACCTCTTGTCGATGTCTGGATGTCAGACCGGTGCCAGCAGGCGCATCTCGGCCACACGGGTTCAGCCTCCGCCCCGTCGCGGCTCCGTCGCGTTCAGGACGTTCAGCCGCTGGGTGTACTCGTTCTCGTCGATCTCACCACGGGCGTAGCGCTGGGACAGCACCTGGCGTGCGGACGGTCCCGCGCCCGCCGATGCGCTCGGCTGGTCGGAGCCCTTGAGATAGTGGGCGAGCAGCAGGACACCGACGACGATCAGGCCCAGGAGCAGCAGCCCGCCGACAAGCATGAACAGGGTGCCCCACAGGCCCATGCCGTAGTTTCCGTACATCATCGTTCTCTCCTCGAGCTCGGGTCGGTTCCCCGGTCAGGCGACCGGATGACGATGTGCGTGGACGACCAGGACCGGGCACTGCGCACCGCGCACCACGGCGTCGGGCACGCTGCGCAGCAGACGCCCGGTGACCGCCGGGTGGCTCCGCCCGCCGACGACCAGGAGGTCGTTCCGGTTCAGGCCGAAAAGCAGGGTGACGACCGGGTCCCCGCGGCGGATCACCACCGTGTAGGTGACCCGCGGGTACTTGTCCGACCACCGGGCCAGCCGATCGGCCAGGTCGATCGCCGCGGCCTCCTGCCACGACGCCGCCACAGGGTCCATGTCGAGCAGGGCCGACGAGATCGGGTCGGTTCCCGTCACGTGCAGCACCTCGATCGGGCACCCGCGCGCGTCCGCCTCCGCGAACGCCGTTCCCAGGACGTCCGGTTCGTCGATGGGCCCCACTCCCACCCTGATCCTTCGGGGTTCGTCGGTCGCTGCGCCGGCCGGCACCACCGCGACCGTGCCGGGCGCGGCCGCCGCCAGCGCCGAGGAGGTGGACCCGAGCAGTGCGCGGTCGAACGCGCCCAGCTCGCGGCGCCCCACCACGACGAGGTCGTCATTGGTCGACAGCTCGGAAAGGACGCGGGCGGCGTTCCCCGGCAGGACGAGCGTCTCGACGTCTCTGCCTCCCGGACGCCATCTGCCCAGCCGTTCGCGCGCGACCCGGGCCGCGTGGCGCGCCTGTTCGTGTGCGTCCTCGATGAGGCTGCTGGCGCCCGGGCCGGCCTCGGGCGGCACGGGGTGCGCGGCGACCACCGCCAGACGGGCTCCGTGCACATCGGCGGTGAGGGTCGCCCAGCTCAGCGCCGCCAGGCTCTCGTCCGAGCCGTCGACGCCGACGACAACGCTCCGGTACCAGGTGTTGTTCATGATCGTCCTCCTCTGCCGACCACCAGGACACCAGGCGGCCGGACCTGCCTGGCAGAGGCCGGCGGCCCTGACGTGCGGGACCAAGGTCCCCTTGAACGGGTAGGTCGGCGGGGGCGGGTCGAACGCCCTCAGGTCCTCCGTGGAGGACCTTCGTCAGAGCACGAGGGACCTTCGCCACTGCTTCGCACCGGGTCCGCGGAGTGGAATCGAAACCGTCAGTGCTCCACCCGGACGCCGGCCCCGGGCTCGACCCGCCCTCGGTGTCCCTCGCGAACACACGGAGACCGCCATGAGTACCGTTCACGAAGTACCGGCCACACCGACGTCGGATAGCGACCCGAACGGATCAGCCTGGTCCGGGTTCTCGAGCGGGCCCTGGCAGGACCACGTGGACGTGCGGGACCTCATCCAGCGCAACTACACCCCGTACGAGGGCGACGCGAGCTTCCTCGCCGGGCCCACCACCCGCACGACCCACGTGTGGGAAACCGTGAGCGCGATGTTCCCGGAGGAGCGCGCCAAGGGCGTGTACGACATCGACCCGCACACCCCGGCCGGCATCACCGCGCACGCGCCCGGCTACATCGACCGGGACGCGGAACTGATAGTCGGCCTGCAGACCGACGCGCCCCTCAAGCGCGCGATCATGCCGAACGGCGGCTGGCGTCTGGTCGAGACCTCGCTGAAGACCTACGGCTACGACGTGGACGAGTCCGTCAAGGAGACCTTCACCAAGTACCGAAAGACCCACAACGAGGGAGTCTTCGACGCCTATACACCGGCCGTCCGCGCCGCCCGGCGCAGCCACGTCATCACCGGCCTGCCGGACGCCTACGGCCGCGGGCGGATCATCGGCGACTACCGCCGGGTGGCGCTGTACGGCGTCGACGCCCTGATCGCCGCCAAGAAGCGCGACAAGCTCAGCCTCGACACACGGCCGTTCAGCGAGGACGTCGTCCGCGAGCGCGAGGAGCACGCCGAGCAGATCCGCGCGCTGGGTGAGCTCAAGGCGATGGCCGCCTCGTACGGCTACGACATCTCACGGCCCGCTGCCACGGCCCGCGAGGCGGTGCAGTGGCTGTACTTCGCCTACCTGGGTGCGGTCAAGGAGCAGAACGGTGCCGCGATGTCCCTGGGCCGCACGTCGACGTTCCTCGACGTCTATTTCCAGCGGGACCTGGAGGCCGGCCTGCTCACGGAGGAGCAGGCGCAGGAGCTCGTCGACGACTTCGTCATCAAGCTGCGGATCGTGCGCTTCCTGCGCACCCCGGAGTACGACACCCTGTTCTCGGGGGACCCCACCTGGGTCACCGAGACCGTCGGCGGCATGGGCGACGACGGACGCACCCTGGTCACGAAGACCTCGTTCCGCTACCTGCAGACCCTGTACAACCTGGGCCCGGCTCCGGAGCCGAATCTGACCGTGTTCTGGAGTCAGGAGCTGCCGCGCGGGTTCAAGGAGTTCTGCGCCCAGGTGTCGATCGACACCAGCGCTCTGCAGTACGAGTCGGACCGCCAGATCCGTGCGGCCTGGGGCGACGACGCCGCGATCGCCTGCTGCGTCTCCCCGATGGCGGTCGGCAAGCAGATGCAGTTCTTCGGTGCCCGGGTGAACCTGGCCAAGACCCTCCTGTACGCCATCAACGGCGGGCGTGACGAGGTGAGCGGGGAGCAGGTCTCGCCCGTGTTTCCTCCAGTCGTGGCCGGCCGCCCCCTGGAGTACGACGACGTGCGTCGCAGGCTCGACAGGACCATGGACTGGCTTGCGGCGACCTATGTGGAGGCGCTCGACGTCATCCACTACATGCACGACAAGTACTCCTACGAGCGCCTGGAGATGGCCCTGCACGACCGCGACGTGCTGCGCACGATGGCCTGCGGCATCGCGGGGCTGGCCGTCACGGCGGACTCCCTGAGCGCCGTCAGGTACGCCCGCGTCATGCCGCTGTTCGACGACCGTGGCGTCGTGGTCGACTATGACGTCTCCGGATCGTTCCCGACCTATGGGAACGACGACGACCGAGCGGATGCCATCGCCGTGGAGCTCGTCGAGTCCTTCATGGACAAGATCCGGCGCCAGAAGACATACCGGGGCGCGCTGCCCACGCAGTCGGTCCTGACCATCACGTCGAACGTGGTCTACGGCAAGGCCACGGGCAACACGCCCGACGGGCGGCGGGCGGGCGAGCCGTTCTCGCCGGGTGCCAACCCGATGAACGGCCGTGACACGCACGGCATGCTCGCCTCGGCGCTGTCGGTGGCCAGACTGCCGTACGACCAGGCGCAGGACGGCATCTCGCTGACCAACACGGTCGTGCCGTCCGGCCTGGGCCGGACACGTGAGGAGCAGGTCGCCAACCTGGCGGGCCTGCTGGACGCGTCGGTGGGCCTGAACGGTTATCACATGAACGTCAACGTGCTGAACCGCGAGACGCTCGAGGACGCCATGGAGCACCCCGAGAAGTACCCGCAGCTGACGATCCGGGTCTCGGGGTACGCGGTCAACTTCGTCCGGCTGACACGCGAGCAGCAGCTCGACGTGCTGAGCAGGACGTTCCACGGGGCGTTGTGATGACCCTCCAGGCGCTGGCTCCCCTGTCCGGCCTCTCCCCGCGCTCGCAGCGGCTGGCCGCGATGCGGTCCGGTGAGCTGGGGTCGGTGCACTCGTGGGAACTGGTCACGGCGGTGGACGGGCCCGGCACGCGGCTCACGGTGTTTCTCTCGGGCTGCCCGCTGCGCTGCCTCTACTGCCACAACCCGGACATGCTCGAGATGAAGGACGGCCGGCCCGTCACGGCCGAGCAGATCCTCACCCGCATCCGCCGCTACCTGCCGGTGTTCCGGGCCACCGGCGGCGGCCTGACCCTGTCGGGCGGCGAGGTGCTGATGCAGCCCGCGTTCGCGGCGCGCCTGCTGCGCGGCGCCAAGGAGCTCGGCGTGCACACCACGCTGGACACCTCCGGATTCCTGGGCGCGAACCTCACCGAGCGGATGCTCGCCGACACCGACCTCGTCCTGCTCGACGTGAAGTCCGGTGACCCCGACACCTACCGCCGGGTCACGGGTGGCGAGCTGGCGCCGACCCTCGCGTTCGGCCGGCGCCTCGCCCGGTCCGGCCTGCCTGACGCCGGAGGCCATGGTCCCGAGGTCTGGGTGAGGTTCGTCCTGGTCCCCGGCCTGACCGACGACGCCGAGAACGTCGAGCGCGTCGCCGCCTACGTGGCAGAGCTGAACGAGATCCGGCCCGACACCGTCACCCGCGTCGAGGTGCTGCCCTTCCACCAGATGGGGCGCTACAAGTGGGCCGCGCTCGGGCGCACCTACGAGCTCGAGACGACGCAGCCGCCGTCAGCCGAGCTGACCGAACGAGTGCGGGACCAGTTCCGGACGCACGGCCTGAGGACGTACTGAGGCGGTCATCGGGCATCCCGCGGAAGTCGAACGGTGAACCGGGTGCCGGGCGAGCCGTGCTCGTCCGCGGTGGTGGAGCTGACGGCGATCGTCCCACCGTGTGCGGTCACGATCGCGTCGGCGATCGCGAGGCCGAGGCCGGTGGACCCGCCGTTGCGGTTGCGCGCGGTGTCGCCGCGCGCAAAACGATGGAAGAGCGTGGGTCGCAGGGCGGCGGGGATGCCGGGACCGTCGTCGACGACGTCGAGCACGACGGCGTCACCGTCACGCACGAGCCGCACGTCCACGTGCGTCCCCGGTGGGGTGTGCGTGTGCGCGTTGGCGAGCAGGTTCGCGAGAACCTGCCGGAGGCTGGACTCGTCGCCGGTCACGACCAGCTCGTCCTCGACCATGGCGCCGGTGCTGTGCGCGGTGTCGGCGTCGTCGTCCGACAGGTCGAGCGTCCAGGTGTGATCCGGGCCGGCCGCGTGTGCGTCCATGACCGCGTCGACGGCAAGAGCCGCCAGGTCGACCTGCGACCGATCGAGCGGTCGCCCGGCGTCGAGGCGCGCGAGGAGCAGCAGATCCTCGACGAGACCCGTCATGCGCACGGCCTCGGACTCGATGCGATCCAGCGAGCGCGCCGTGGTGGGCAGGAGGTCGTCGGGGGCGCGGCGCGCGAGCTCGGCGTACCCGCGGATCGACGCGAGCGGCGTGCGCAGCTCGTGGCTCGCGTCCGCGACGAAGCTGCGCACCTGCGTCTCCGAGGCGTGCCGCGCCTGGAGCGACGCCTCGACGTTCTCGACCATGCGGTTGAGCGCGGCGCCTACCTGCCCGACCTCCGTCCGCTCGTCCGTGAGGGCCTCGGGGACCCGGGGGATGGCGCTGATCGCACCCCGGGAGAGCTCGAGCTCCGAGACCCGGCTCGCGGCGGTGGCGACGTCGTCGAGCGGCCGGAGCGAACGGCGCACGAGCCAGGCGCCGCCGACGACGGCGGCGAGCAGTGCGGCGATGCCGAGCGCCACCTGAACGAGGACGTAGCGGCGCACGGTCGCGTCCACGGTCTCGGTGTTCGTCGCGACGACCGATGGCTGCCCGTCGTCGGTCGTTCGGTGCACCGCGCGAAACGTGCCGAGGTCTCTCAGCTGCACGACGTGCGGGCGCCCGTCCGCGGGAACGGCTATGAGCTCGGCGACCTGGTCGTCATCGAGGGCCAGCCGCTCGAGCGACGACGTGAGGTGGTCAGCGAGGACGAGCTCGCCGTCGAAGTACCGCACGACGGCGCTGCCGGGTCCGACACCCGGCGGGAAGGTCGACGGCGTGTCCGCATCGGGATCGACGTCCGGCGCCGGCACCGGCGCCGGCGGCGCGGGAGCCTCCTCCGACGGCTCACCACCGGACGCCTCGTCGCCGGGCGGCCGCTGTGGTGGCTCCTGCGTGAGCCGCTGGCTCGCTTGTTCGAGCTCGCGATCGAGCTCCGTCACGAGCTGCGTCCGCAGCACCACCGTCGACGCCGCCGCGAGGCCGACCGTCACGACCAGGACGACCGCCGCGAGCACGAGCACGAGGCGCTTCCGTAGGGCGATGGGCCGTCGCGTCGAGGGAAGCCGGGTGTCAGGCACCTGTCGTTCCCGCGCCCTTCACGGGCTTCAGGAGGTACCCGACGCCGCGCAGCGTGTGGATCATGGGCTCGCGCCCCTTGTCGATCTTGCGGCGCAGGTAGGACACGTACAGCTCGACGATGTTCGCCTTCCCGCCGAAGTCGTAGTTCCACACGCGGTCGAGGATCTGTGTCTTGGACAGCACCCGGCGTGGATTGCGCATGAGGTAGCGCAGCAGCTCGAACTCGGTTGCCGTGAGCCGGATCTCCTCACCGGCGCGCCATACCTCGTGCGCGTCCTCGTCGAGCCGCAGGTCGCCGACGGCGAGGACGGCGCTCTCCTGCTTGGTGATCGCGCCCCTGCGCCGGAGCAGCCCGCGCAGCCGGGCGACCAGCTCCTCGAGGCTGAACGGCTTCGTCACGTAGTCGTCGCCGCCCGCGGTGAGCCCGGAGACGCGGTCCTCGACCGCATCGCGTGCGGTGAGGAACAGCACCGGCATCCGGGCCTCCTGCTCGCGAAGGCTGCGCAGCACGGTGTGCCCGTCCATGTCCGGGAGCATGACATCGAGCACCACGATGTCCGGTACGGCCTCGCGCACCATGCGGATCGCCGTGGTGCCGTCGAGGGCGGCGGAGACGATCATCCCCTCGAGTCGCAGCGCGGACGTGAGGAGCTCGGCGAGATTGGGCTCGTCGTCCACGACGAGGACCCGGACCGGTGAGCCGTCCGGCCGGGTGAGGTGCGGCTGGTCGGGTCGGCCGCCGGGCACGGCTGTGGCGATCATGAGGTCAGCGTGGACCCGGACCCGGTGGTCTTCCTGAGTCGAACCTGTGTGCCCGCTATGTGTTTGGCGGCCGGGTGCCTCGTCGCACCGGGCTCCGTCGACCGGAAGCGGCTGTCTGGTGCGGCTCCGGGTCTGGCGTCGACCCGCGCCGGTCTCCAGGTTCTCAGGAGCCGCAAAGGTTCACCCCACACGCTGCGGTTTCCTGATTGTTCATCTCCTCGCCAGCTCTTGTTCACGTTGGCGGGGTGGCAACCACGAGAGGAGTGGGGCCCGTGCGACGCCTGTCCCGACGCGCAGTCGACCCACGTGCGAGACCGAGTGCAGCGGGCAGCGATCCCGTCTCCAGCACTGCGAGCTCCAGTACCGCGAGCTCGGCTCGCACCGACACCGCGAGCCGCCTGCACGCGTTCAACCGGTTCGAGATCAAGTATCTCGTACCGGAAGACCAGGCCGACGAGCTCCGTGCGGAGCTGCGCCGGCACATGGACGATGACGCGCACTCCGGCGACGGGGGCTACCCGATCACCAGCGTCTACTACGACACCGAGCACCTGAAGTTCTACTGGGAGAAGATCGAAGGGCTGAAGTTCCGGCGCAAGCTGCGCGTGCGCCACTACGGCACGGCCGACGACCTGACCCCGGAGTCGAACGTGTTCGTCGAGATCAAGCAGCGCGTCAACCGAGTCACGCAGAAGCGACGGGTATCCCTGCCGTACCGCGACGCCCTGCGGCTGTGCTCGCCGGAGGGCTACGAGCCCGCCGGCGAGGTCAGCACCCGTGAGCGCGCGTTCCTGGACGAGGTCTCCACCCTCGTGGGCGAGCTCGGCCTGCGCCCGACCGTGACGACGGGCTATCACCGCGAGGCATGGGTGGGGCGCGAAGCGGACCTGGGCCTGCGCGTCACGCTCGACCATCGGCTCCGCGGCCGGGACCGCGACTTCCATCTCTCCTCCGAGAGCGTCAACCGGCTGACGCTGCCGCCCCGGCTGTCGGTGCTGGAGGTGAAGGCGAACGAGCGCGTCCCCGCCTGGGTCACCGACGTGACGGCCCGGATGAGCCTGGACGTGGTCCGGATCTCCAAGTACTGCCAGTGCGTGCAGGCCTTCGGCCTCGCGCCCCGCTCGATCATGCACGCCCCCGACGAGGTCGACGCGATCCTGCGCGACGGCCCGGACGCCGTCGACGGCGCCGGCGTCGTGCCCGCGGACCCGACCACCCCGAACGGCGTCGACGACGCCCCGACCCGAAAGGGTGCACTCACCCGATGAACCTCCAAGACCTCAGCGGAACCTTCTCCGTCTTCGACGTCGCCATGACGTTGGCGCTCTCGTTCGTCCTGTCCGCCGCCATCGGCTGGGTGTACAAGCGGACGCACCGCAACATCTCCTACAGCCAGTCCTACGTCCAGACCCTCGTCATCATCGGCATGATCGTCGCGGTGATCATGCTCGTCGTCGGGTCGAACATCGCCCGTGCCTTCGCCCTGGTCGGCGCGCTGTCGGTGATCCGGTTCCGCAACGCGATCAAGGAGACCCGCGACGTCGGGTTCATCTTCCTCGTGATGGCGATCGGCATGGCGGTCGGTACGCGCTTCTACCTGCTGGCCGCCGCGGCGACGGCGGTCATCCTGCTGGTCATCTTCCTCATGCAGCGGTTCGACTGGTTCAAGCTCGACATCCAGCGCCAGGTGGTCAAGGTCCAGGTGCCGCCCGAGCCCCGCTACCAGCAGGACGTCGCCGACGTGCTCGTCCGCATGACCCGCGAGTTCGAGCTCGTGAGCGTCGAGACCGTGCGCGGCGGCGCCCTGAACGAGCTCTTCTACTCGGTGCGCCTCAAGCCAGGAGTCACGACCACCGAGATCATCGACGCCCTGGGAGAGATCAACTCCGGGCAGAAGGTCACGGTCCTGACCGGCTACGACCAGTCCGACATGTGAGGTGGCGACCATGAGCCTCGCGAGCCTGCGCAAACGCCTCCCGGTGCGGCTGCGTCAGCACTGGATACCGCTGACCGCCGGCCTGGCGGGGATCGCCGTCGCCCTGACGGTATTCGGCGACGTGGCGATCCGGCCCTACTCCACGAGCACGGCCGCCGTCACCGACGAGGAGCGCATCACCGAGGACATCGAGGGCACTGTCGACCTCTTCGACGACACGGTCGACCACGAGATCTCGCTGTCCTACTCCCAGGACGACTACGACCGGATGCTGGACGCGTACTTCACCGAGGGCGAGAAGGAGTGGATGACCGTCGACGTCACCATCGACGGCACCACTCTCGACTCCGCGGCGGTCCGGCTCAAGGGCAACTCCACGCTCTCGTCCCTGGTCGACGACCGCGCGGGCTCCGAGACGCAGGGCGAACAGGCCCCCGGCGGGATGGGCGGCATGGGTGGCATGGGCGGGGGCGAGCGGCCGGAGATGCCCGAGGGTGGCATGCCGCAGATGCCCGAGGGTGAGGGCGCGATGCCACAGATGCCCGACGGCGGCGGCGACATGCCGCAGATGCCCGAGGGTGACGGCGCGGTGCCACAGATGCCCGAGGGCGCGGGTGGGGGAGATGAGGCCGGCGGCTTCGTCGGCACGGGAACCGCGCTGAGCACCGACGAACCCGAGAACCTGCCGTTGCTCCTCAGTTTCGACGAGAACCAGCCGGGCCGCGCCTACCAGGGCATGACCGAGCTGTCGATCCGCCCGGCGAGCGCGTCGAGCGCGTCGTCGCTCAACGAGGCCGTCGCGCTCGAGCTGACGGAGCAGTCCGGCCAGCCCACGCAGGACTACTCGTTCACCACCTATGCCGTGAACGACCGTCCCACGACGACCCGCCTCGTCGTGGAGAACCCCGACCCCCAGTACGCCGGCGAGCTCGACGGCGACGGGGTGCTCTACAAGCTGCTGTCCACGAGCTCGTTCACCTACCAGGGCGACGACCAGACCGAGTACGGCGACGACTTCAAGCAGGTCAACCTCAACGGGAGCCAGGACCTGCAGCCGATCGTGTCGTTCCTCGAGTGGCTCGACAGCGCCTCCGACGAGGAGTTCGCCCAGGAGCTGGACCAGTGGGTCGACGTGGACTCGTTCGCGACCTACCTGGCCACGCAGGAGGTGCTCGGCAACTTCGACACGATCTCCGGGCCCGGTCGCAACGGCTACCTGTACTACGACCTCGACACGGGTCTCATCAGCATCGTGTCGTGGGACCTCAACCTGGCACTCGGCGGGATGTCGATGCCCGGCGGTGGCGGTCTCGCGGGTCAGGGGGGCGACGATCCCACCACCGAGGGCGCACCGGACGGTACTGCGATGCCGGAGCTGCCCGAGGGCTTCGAGCCACCGGAGGGCTTCGAGCTGCCCGAGGGCGTCGAGCCCGGCGCCCAGGGTGGTGGGGGAGGCGGAGGGATGATGAACAACAACGCGCTCGTCACCCGGTTCGAGGAGAGCTCCGACTACGCCGCGCTGATCGACCAGGCGGTGAGCGACCTGACCGCCGAGTGGATCGACAGCGGGACGGGCGCGCAGCTGGTCGACGAGATCGCGGCGCGGGTCCCGACGACGGACGGCGTCGACCAGGCGACGATCGACGCCGACGCCCAGACCGTCAAGGAGACCCTCGCTACCGAGGCCACTCCTTGACGGGACGCACCGCCCTGATCGGAGCACGGTCGGGGGTCAGTGTCCGCCCGAGATCACGAAGACCAGGCCCGTGGCGATCGCCGCGATGACGACCGCCATGCACAGGACTCCACCGGCGAACCGCGCGGGGGTGGGCCGCACGATCGGCCCGCTGCCTGCGGTTCGCCCGGTGGCGTCCTGCGATGTCTGCTCGGCGGCGGGCGCGGCGCCGTCGTCCGGGGTGGTACCGGCCAGCAGGCGGAGCCCGAGCGCGAACAGCGCCGGGATGCCCGCGCCGACGAGCACGCCGGCCACAAGGACCTGGCCCAGTGCGCCCCACTCGATGAAGTCGCTCATCGTGTGCCTTCCTTCGAGATGGTGGTATTCGCGGTGCTGACCGCCCGTACGGACTCGATGGCCGGACCGACGGAGGACGCCGTCGAGACGGCGGGCACCGGGGCGACGCGCCCGCCGCCCGCCTCACCGGTTGTGGCGGCGACGGGCGTGATCCCCGCGCCCTTGTTCTCGTCCCACTCCTCGTTGACGTTGGTGTGGTCGACCGGCTTGCGGCGCGACACGATCCAGATGGTCGCGGAGGAGAGCACCAGCACGGCGACGACGGCGAGCGTGCCCGCGGCACCACCGATGGCGGATTCGAGCCAGTGGCACAGCGCGCCGACCAGGCCCGCCGCCGGCAACGTGAGGCCCCAGGCGACGAACATGCGCCCGGCCACGCCCCAGCGCACCTTTGCCCCCGGCATACCGACGCCGGAGCCGAGCACGGAGCCGGTGGCGACGTGGGTCGTCGAGAGCGAGAAGCCGAAGTGGCTGGACAGCAGGATCACGGCGGCCGATGACGTCTCGGCGGCCATGCCCTGGCGGGTGTCGATCTCCACGAGCCCCTTGCCCAGCGTGCGAATGACGCGCCAGCCGCCCAGGTAGGTGCCCGCCGCCATGGCGAGGGCGCAGCTGAGGATCACCCAGACGGGGACGCCCGAGTCGGCGGGCACGGCGCCGCCCGCGATGAGCGCGAGCAGGATGATGCCCATCGACTTCTGCGCGTCGTTCGTGCCGTGCGCCAGTGAGACCAGCGACGCGGAGCCGATCTGGCCCCAGCGGAACCCGCGACTGGTCACGTCCTGGGGTACACCGCGCGTCAGTTTCGCCACGCACCACGTGCCGAGGCCGGCGACTGCGATCGCAATGAGCGGAGCGAGGAGGGCCGGCACGAGGACCTTGGACACCACGCCGGTCCACAGCACACCGGACGTGCCGACGGCGGCCAGCACGGCGCCGACCATGCCCCCGACAAGTGCGTGCGAGGAGCTGGAGGGGATGCCGAGGAGCCAGGTGACCAGGTTCCAGACGATGCCGCCGACGAGCCCCGCGAGCACCACCGGGAGCGTGACGACCTGGGCGTCGACGATGCCCTTGGCGATCGTCGCGGCGACGGCGAGCGAGAGGAACGCGCCGACGAGGTTGAGGACGGCGGACAGCGCGACGGCGGTCCGGGGCTTGAGCGCTCGCGTGGCGATGGAGGTGGCCATCGCGTTGCCCGTGTCGTGGAAGCCGTTCGTGAAGTCGAAGGCGAGCGCGGTCACGACGACGAGGGCGAGCAGAAGCGTTTCGGTCACGGTGTAGATGGTTGAAGAGAAACCTGGTGGCGACCTGTGTTTTTGACCCGGGTAAACGCACTGTTCGTTCGTCGTTCATCCAACGTTCATTTTCGTGCCTCACTCGCAGAGGATGCGACTCCTCGCCCAGCAGCACCACGCGACGCTGCGACCGGGATGCGTTGGCCGGGTCGGCGTCGGTGTGGCCGAGGCCGCCGAGGTCGTAGGGTCGGGCCCATGACGAAGGAGCCGCTTCTCCAGGACGAGCTGGAGCTCTTCGAGAGCCTCCGGGCGCGCCTCGAGGCCATCGCGTACCGCCTGCTGGGCTCGGCCGCTGAGGCCGAGGACGTCGCCCAGGAGACGTTCCTGCGGTGGGAGGCCGCCGACCGCGAGCAGATCCGGGTGCCGGAGGCGTGGCTGACCCGGGTCCTGACGAACCTGTGCCTCACCCAGCTGAAGTCCGCGCGGGCCCGGCGGGAGGTCTACGTGGGCCAGTGGCTGCCGGAGCCGGTGCTCGGCGGCGACACGATGCTCGGCCCGGCGGACACGGCGGAGCAGCGCGAGTCCGTGTCGACGGCGGTGCTCGTGCTGATGGAGCGCCTCACCCCGAACGAGCGGGCGGTCTACGTGCTGCGCGAGGCGTTCGCCTTCGCGCACGGGGAGATCGCCGAGATGCTCGACATCACGCAGGTGAGCAGCCAGCAGATCTTCCACCGCGCCAAGCAGCACCTGGCCACCGAGCGGGCCCGCAGGGAGGTCGACGAGGCGGCGGCCCGCACGGTCGTGGAGGAGTTCCTGGCAGCCGCCACGAGCGGGCAGACCGAGCCGCTGGTGCGGCTGCTGACCGCCGACGTGATGGGGGTGGGCGACGGCGGCGGCAAGGTCCCGGCGCGTGCGAGGTCGTTCGACGGCGCCGCGGCCGTCGCGCAGTTCCTGCGCGGCCTGTTCCGGCCCGCGGAGGCCAAGCGGGCGCTCGTCGGCGGAAGCCCCGACATGTACGCGTGGACCGCCAACGGCCGCCCCGCCGTGGTCGTGGTGGTCGAGGAGCGGGTGGTCGGGGTCATGACCCTGGAGGTGACCGCCGACGGGATCGCCGCGGTCCTCAGCCAGGTCAACCCGGACAAGCTCGGCCGCGCCGCCCGGCAGTGGGCGGCCGCGGACCACGGCGAGCCGCTGATCAAGGGCTGGTGAGCCCGGCGGTCGCGGGGCAGTGACCGCCGTCACACGCGCGGGTGTCAGGGATCGGGGCGCTACTCAGTTCAGGAGGCATGACCGATCCCACGACAGGAGCTGACCTCATGAAGCACCGCTTAGTCATCCTCGGAGCCGGATACGCCGGGGCGGCCGTCGCCGGCCGCCTGGCGCGGCGTCTGCACGCCGACGAAGTCGACGTCACCCTGGTCAACGCCGAGCCGGACTTCGTCGAACGGGTCCGCCTGCACCAGGTGGCCAGCGGGCAGGAGCTGCGCCACCGGCCGCTGCGCGACATGCTCGCCGGCACCGGCGTCACCCTGCGCGTCGCGCGCGTCACCGCCGTCGACGTCGACATCAAGACGATTGCCCTCACCGGGGCCGACGGCGCCGACGAGCTCGGCTACGACACGCTCGTCTACGCCCTGGGCAGCTCGCTGGACGACCACGGCGTCCCCGGCGTCGCCGAGCACGCCCACGAGGTCGCGAGCCGGCCCGGCGCGCTCCGGCTGCGCGAGCGACTGGGGCAGCTCGCACCCGGGGGCCGCGTCGTGGTGGTCGGCGGCGGCCTGACCGGCATCGAGGCGGCGAGCGAGATCGCCGAGTCCCACGAAGACCTGGAGGTGGCGATCGCGGTCCGGGGCGGTCTCGGTGACTGGCTCTCGCCGGCGGGGCAGCGGCACCTGCGCTCGGCCTTCGGCCGCCTCGGCATCACGGTCCACGAGCACACCGACGTCGAGCAGGTCGGCGCCACCGGGGTGCTGACCGGCGACGACGGCGCGCTCCCGGCGGACGTCACCGTGTGGACCGCCGGTTTTGCCGTCCACCCGATCGCCGCCGCCACGGGCCTGGAGGTCTCGGCGCGCGGGCAGATCGTCGTAGACGGCACCATGCGGTCCGTGTCCCACCCGGACGTCTACGCCGTGGGCGACGCCGCGCTGGCCGACGGCCCGCTCGGTACGCCGCTGCGCATGTCGTGCGCCTCGGGCGTCCCGATGGCGTGGCAGGCCGCCGACTCCATCGCCGCGCGCCTGACCGGCGGAAAGCTCCCGAGCACGCCGCTCGGCTACGTGCACCAGTGCATCAGCCTGGGCCGGCGCGACGCCGTCATCCAGCTGGTCACCGCCGACGACCGGGCCAAGCCCGCCGCGCCCGGCGGGCGCCTTGCCGCCGGCTACAAGGAGCTGATCTGCAAGGGCGCCGTGTACATGGCCGCCCACCCGCTCCCGTACCCGGTACGACGGCGTCGTGTCGTGCGGTCGTCGGCGCCCGCAGGTGTGCGGGTGAAATCGGCCGAGGTGCCCGCAACAAAGGGCTAGGGTCTCCGGAACACGCGGACGGACCGACGGCGACCGACCGTTGCCGGGGCAATGGCGGCTTGGCGCGAGCACCTGTGCCAAGGAGGCAAGCCATGATCTCTGACGACGTGCGTCGATCTCTGGGCGCGGCCATGCCCCCAGCGGTCCGGGTGCTCGAGTATCTCGTGGGACGGGACGTCGCCGACGAGGCCGCGGTCGCGGAGGGCGTGGGGCTCAGCACCGACGAGCTCCGTGCGGCGCTGAGCGCGCTCGAACGGGACCGGCTCGTCGTGCGGGTGCCGGACGCGCCGGGCCGCCCGACGGGCGAACGGTGGACCGCGCTCCCGCCGCGTTCGGTGCTCACCACGCTCCTTGCCCAGCGGCGCCTGGAGATCGCGGTCTGGGAGCTGCACGTCGACGACCTCGAAAGGGCCTACCAGGAATCCACCGGGCAGGCGGGTGGGACGGCGCTCGTCGATGTCGTCGTCGGGGTGCAGCAGGTCGGCGCCCTGTACTGGCACCTCATGGAGACCGCGACGCAGGAGGTGCTGCACCTGGCCCGGCCGCCGTACCTCCAGCCGACCCCGGAGCTCCTCGGGCAGGTGAACAGGCCTGCCATGAGCCCGGCCGTCGAGCTGCGCAGCGTGTACGAGAGCGCCACGTTCACCGACCCGGTCTCGCTCGACACCGCGCTCGGCGGGCGATCGACGGGTGCCGGCCTGCGCCTGTCGCCTCAGGTCCCGCTCAAGCTTGTCATCGTGGACCAGAGGATCGCGATGCTCCCCGCCGCCGGGGACGACGCCGGCGGCGCGTCGCTGGTGGTGCACGCTCCCGCGATCGTCGGGGCGCTCGCAGAGCTCTTCGAGCGGGTGTGGGACGCGGCCATGCCGCAGTCCATGTGGGATTTCCACGGGGGAGGGGCCGGCGTGCGACCCGAGGCCGACGAGGCGAGCGACCGCGGCTCCTGGTCCCCGCCGCCGCGGCTCCAGCTGGAGGGGCGTACGCGGTCCATCCTCGACCTGATGGCCGGCGGACTGACAGACGAGGCGATCGCCCGGACGCTCGACGTCAGCCGGCGCACGGTCCAGGCGGAGGTCACCGCGCTCGCGGAGAAGCTGGGTGCGCGCACCAGGTTCCAGATCGGGCTCTTCGCCGCCGAGCAGGGCCTGCTGTCCCGGACGCACGCGTAGGGGCATCCCCACTGCTCATCTGCGCAGATGCGCAATCTTCTCCTTGTTTGACCCGTTTGTGGTCAGCACAGTTGTGACATCCGACGGGCGCAAGGATGCGACCGGTTCACGACCCATCACCGGCCCGCAAGGGTCGTAGGAGGAGCCATGCGCATCCAGAGACCGACCCGTGTCGTTGCCCTCGTGGCGGCGGTCGCTCTCCTCGGGACTGCGATCCCCGCCGCTCATGCGGCGCCGGCCGAGGATCCCGGGGGCACAGAGGTGACCGGTCCGGCGCCGGATACCGAGACGCCTGCGCTCGTGGAGGGGCTCGACGAGCCCGTCGACGCAGCCCTTGCCCCCGACAAGGCCGCCAAGGACCATCTCGAGGGCCACCGGTCGCGGTACAAGATCGTCGACCCCGACACCACGCTGGTCACTGCCGGTGTCCAGCGCGACGGCGCCCGCGAGACCGTCCGGCTGGACCAGCGGTACAAGAAGCTGCCGGTGCTGGGCGGCCAGTACGTCGTCCGCATGGAGAAGCGGAGCGGCGAGCGGACCGTCACCGGCACCTCCGGCTCGTACTTCACGGAGCTCGACGTCGATACGACGGCGAAGACCCTGCCGGCCGCCAAGGCCGTGGACCGGGCCGTCGAGGGGATCCGTAAGAGCCTGTCCGGCGGTGCCGCCGTGGTCGCGGGCCAGGTGCGGCCGGGCACCGCGCCGTCGGCGGTGGAGCCCGACCTGACCGGTACCGACGCGGGCCTCGCGATCGTTCCCGCCGGGACCGGCGTCCTGGCTCGGCACGTCGTGGTCCGCGGCGCGGCGCCGGTCACGGGCGAGCCCGTGCTGACCGACGTCTACGTCGACGCCGCGACGGGCGCCGTGCTGCTGAGCTCCAGCCGCCTGCGCACGCTGGCCGCGCCGCAGGCCTCCCTGCGGGCGGACCTGGGTGCGACGGCGGCGCCGGGCGCGGCGAGCGTGACCGAGCCGCCGCCGTCGGGCAACGGGCTCACCCCGGTCGTCGGCAAGGGTACGAAGGCCGACGGCACCACCGTCGACCTCCGGCTGCAGCGGGTCGACGCGACAGGCGACCACCTGACGATGGACCTGACGCACACGCTGGCGGACGGCCGGAACGTCCCGATCACCACGTGGGACGCGACGCAGCACGACTACTACGACACGGCGGGTATGTGGCCGGAGGGCATCGCGCCGTTCGCGTCGCGGTCGAGCACGCTGGGCACGGACCTGACCGAGATCGGCGCGGTCGACGCGCACTGGGCGGCGGCGCAGGTCTTCGAGTACTACAAGGTGGAGCACGGGCGCGACAGCCTGGACGACGCCGGTATGGCGATCGACTCCTTCGTCGGCATCACCTACGGTGGCTATCCGTTCGTCAACGCCTTCTGGGACGGCACGAAGATGGTGTACGGCACCGGCGATGCGGAGTACAAGTCGCTCGCGTCGGACCTCGACGTGGTGGGTCACGAGATGACGCACGGCGTAGTGGAGCACACGGCGGGCTTTCTCTACTCCGGGCAGCAGGGCGCGCTGAACGAGGCGATCGCCGACTACTTCGGCAACGCGATCGACGTGGACGTCTCCGGGACCCCCATGAGCGACCCGGGGGCGAGCCTCCTGGGTGGCGACCTGTGCCGCACCACGGCCCCGGACGTGTGCGCCCTGCGGGACCTCGACGACGGCATGACGACGGCGGACTTCAACCACCTGATCGACACCGACCCCCGGTTCGACTACGGCGGCGTGCACCTGAACTCGACGATCGTCTCGGGCGCGCTGTGGGACGTCCGCGAGGCGTTGGGGGGCGACCTCGCCGACAAGGTCGTCTACCGGGCGCTGACCGAGTACCTCACGCCGCTGTCCGACTTCGTGGACGGCCGGGAGGCCGTGGTCGCGGCTGCGCGGTCGTACGGCCTGAAGGGCAGGCAGCTCAGGGTCGTCGAGCGGGCGTTCGACTCGCGCGGCGTCACCGAGGCCTGGGAGAAGAGCCTGCCGGGCAGGGGCACGTCGCTGCTCCTCGACCGGCTGGACACCGGGCTCTACACCGACATGCAGCCGTCGACCGCCGGCGGCTGGTGGGCCGTGCCGCGGTCGAGCGCCGACGGCTCGGAGCCGACCTCGATCTGGGTGGGTCGCACCGACGGCCGGGGCGAGCCTCGGCAGGTCTCCGCCGACGACGGGCGTACCAGCTCCTTCGCGCACACCGACGGCAAGCGCGTGGTGTGGCTCTCCGTCGCCGCGGACTATTCGGACTTCCGGATCATGTCCGCCCCACTGACCGGTGGGTACCCCAAGGAGCTGTACCGGACGACCAGCTATGTGTCCGGGCTGGGCATGGACGGCGGTGTCACCTCCTGGTCGGAGGCGAACTCCGACACCTGGATGGACGAGGTGCGGTACCTGACCGACAGCTCCCCGACCGTGCACACCGTGGAGCACGACTGGTTCGGCCCGGCGACGGCGCCCACCGTGCGGGCGGGCAAGATCGCGTACGTGCGGTACGAGGTCTTCGAGCACGAGGACGGCAGCTGGGACTGGGCGCTCGGCGTCGAGGTGTACGACACCCGCAGCGGCAAGACGGCCCTGGCCGGCCTCGACACGGGGGCTGAGAGCGTCACCTACCCGGCGCTCACCACCAACGGTGCCTACTGGGTGACGGATCTCGACCCCGGGTACACCGAAGCCGGTGCGTGGCACAACTCGGTTCGGGCGTACTCGTTCGCCACGGGCAAGAGCAAGATCCTGTTCGAGGAGACCTCGCCGGAGGCGAAGCGCGCGTGGGTGCTCACGGCGTCGGACAACACGCTCACGGTCACCGAGGACGCCCCGATGGAGGAGTGGATGAACGCAACTCTCCCGTCCGACCGCCTCATGCCGCGCCTGGTGCAGTACACGCTCGACGGGAAGTACGTCGGCGCCGCGTCGTGCAGCCCGGGCGCGCAGATGTTCGCGTCCGCGGGCGACGGCCGGGCCGTCGTCTTCAAGTCCACGGCGACGTCGGTCACCGGCCTGGCGATCGCGTCGGGAGTCAAGCACTGCAAGTGATCCGGAAGCCTTGGTCGTGAGAGTGACCGTTGCGCCTCGACGCCGTCATCGGCGTGACGGTCACGCTCACGACCAAGGCCCGGGGCCACCGTCTACGCTGGGCGCCATGGACGACAGGCCAGTCATCCTGCTGGTCGTCGGCGAGCACGCCGACGTCGTCGAGCAGGAGTTCCGAGCGCGGTACGACCGCGACTACCGGATCGAGCTGGCCGCGGGCCTCACCGCGGGCCTGGACCGCGCGCGTGAGCTCGTGGCCGAGGGCGCGCAGATCGCGATGATCGCGGCGGAGCACGTCCTGGCCGACGGCACGGCGATCGAGCTCCTGCACAACGTGCCCGCGGTCGTCGCGACGGCCCGGCGCGTGGCGCTCGTCGCCTGGGACGACTTCGCCGACGCCCTCGACGACCTGCGCGCCGCGGCGCTGCGGCGGGACATGGACACGTTCGTCCTCATCCCGCGCGGCCCGCGGGACGAGGAGTTCCATACCGCGCTGATCGAGCTGCTGTCGGAATGGGGCTGGTCGGTCGGGCGGCCGCTGGTGACCGTGACGGACGTGGTGGCGGAGCCGGGCGACCGGGGTGCCGCGGCGGTCCGGGACCTCCTGGAGCGCCTCGGGTTTCCCCACCGTGCCCTCACGCCCGACGACGACGAGGCGCAGGAGATGGCCGAGGCCGCCGGTCCCGAGGCGGAGCTGCCCCTGGTCCGCACCTTCACCGGCCGCGTGGTGTCCGCGGCGACGCCGGCGACCGTGACCGAGGCGATCTACGGCGGGTTCGACACGATCCCCGAGGGCGTGATCGCGGACGTCGCCATCGTCGGCGGCGGGCCGGCGGGCCTCGCGGCGGCCGTCTACGCGGCGTCCGAGGGCCTCGCCACGGTCATGCTGGAACGCGACGCGATCGGTGGCCAGGCCGGGTCGAGCTCGATGATCCGCAACTACCTCGGCTTCCCGCGCGGCATCTCGGGGATGCGGCTCGCGCAGCGGTCGCGCATCCAGGCGGGCCGGTTCGGCGCGCGGTTCTTCACCGGGCGTCCGGCGATCCGGATCGAGCCGGGGCCGCCGGACGAGCCCGAGCACCAGCACGTGCACGTCACTGGCGCCCAGCTGTGCGCGCGCACCGTCGTGCTCGCGACCGGGGTGAAGTACCGCCGCCTGGGCGTGCCGGGGGTCGACGACCTCGTGGGCGCGGGCGTGTACTACGGGGCCGCGACGTCGATGGCGCGCGAGCTGCAGGACCGCGACGTCTACGTGGTCGGGGGCGGCAACTCGGCCGGCCAGGCCGCCGTCCACCTCGCCAAGTTCGCGGGCGCGGTGACGATCCTGGTCCGGCGCGCGAGCCTCGCCGAGACGATGTCGGACTACCTGGTGCGCGAGATCGACGCGACGCCGACCATCCAGGTGCGCACGAGGACAGTGGTCGCCGACGGCGGCGGGGACGGCCGGCTGCAGTGGCTGCGGCTCGAGGACCTGGACACCGGCGAGCACAGCAAGACGGCGGCCGACGGCCTGTTCTGCCTGCTCGGCGCCGAGCCGGACTGCTCGTGGCTCCCCGACGGCCTGGCGCTCGACGAGCGCGGCTTTGTGCTGACCGGCCGGGACGTGCCCCGTGACGCCTGGGTCGACGGCCAGCCGCCGGCGAGCCTCGAGACGACGGTGCCCGGCGTGTTCGCCGTCGGCGACGTGCGCGCCGGGTCCATGAAGCGGGTGGCGTCGGCGAGCGGTGAGGGTGCGTCCGTCCTGCCGCTGGTCCACGCGCATCTCGCGCGGCTGCGCGCCCGCGAGTTCGGCGCCTGACTCCCGGGGCCTAGCTCCCTGCGGACGGCGCCCGAGTGTCCAGCTCGCGGAGCCGTTCCAGCTCGGCGCCGACGGCGGCCATGCCACGGGCGAGCCCGCGCAGGTCGTCGAGCGGGATGCGCAGCAGGACGTCGTCGGCGTACTCGGGGCGTGCGGCGACCAGACGCCGCATCGCCGACCGACCGTGCTCCGTCGCATGGATCCGGCGTACCCGTGCGTCGTGCGGGTCGCTCGATCGTTCGGCCATGCCCTGCGCCACGAGCCGGTCGAGCAGCCCGGACATCGAGGCCATGGAGACGCCGAACACCTCCGCGAGCCCGCTCCCCGTCATGCCCTCGTCCGTGGTGACCAGCATCGTGAGGACCTTGAGCTGCTGGATCGTGAGCTCCACCGTCAGCAACGGCGTCAGCAGGGTGGGGAGCGCTCCGGTCTCGAACGCGACGCTGAGCTTCCGGACCTGCTCGGCCAGCAGGGTGCGCTCGTCGTCGTCGGTCTCTGTCACGTGCTCACCGTAGTTCGTGAAGCGGCGCCCCACCCCATTTACTTAGGATCGAGCTAACCCATTTACTTAGGACCGGGTTAAGTTTAGGGTGAAAGGACCAACCGATCCACAGTCGTCTCGGGCGGACGACTGTGGGGCGCGCGGAGAGCGGCAGGCACGCCCTGGGCCGCGTCCTGCCCGGACGCGCGAGCAAGGGGCCACCCATGACAACCTCTTCCCAGGCGACGCAGACCATCGAGGAGCTCGACGTCGACGCGCTCCGCGCGAAGTACGCGGCTGAACGAGACCGGCGCATCCGGCCGGACGGCGCCGCCCAGTACCGCCGCGCGGCCGGCTCCTTCGGCTACTACGCCACGGACCCCTACACCCCGCGCGTTGAGCGCGAGCCGCTGACGGACTCCGTCGAGGTGCTGGTCATCGGCGGCGGCTTCGGCGGACTGGTCACCGGCGCACGCCTGCGCCAGGCCGGCGTCGAGAACCTGCGGATGATGGACGAGGCGGGGGACTTCGGCGGGACCTGGTACTGGAACCGCTACCCCGGCATCCACTGCGACATCCAGTCGTACGTGTACATGCCGCTCCTGGAGGAGGTCGGGTCCGTGCCGGAGTGGCGCTACGCGCCCGGCGAGGAGATCCGGCAGCACGCCGTGGCGATCGCCACAAAGTTCGACCTGTACCGCGACGCCGTCTTCCAGACCCGGGTGACCGCGCTGAGCTGGGACGAGGCGGCGGCGGAGTGGGTGGTGGAGACCGACCGCGGCGACCGCATGCGCGCCCGCTACGTGATCACGTCCTCCGGCACGCTCACCGAGCCCAAGCTCCCCGGCATTCCCGGGATCGAGACGTTCCGCGGCCACACGTTCCACACGAGCCGGTGGGACTACGGCTACACCGGCGGCGACCAGTTCGGCGGCCTCACGGGGCTCGCCGACAAGAAGGTGGCCGTTGTCGGTACGGGCGCCACCGGCGTGCAGGTCATCCCGTTCGTGGCGCGCGACGCCGAGCAGCTCCTCGTCTTCCAGCGCACCCCCTCGTCGGTCGACGTCCGCGACAACCGCCCCACCGACCAGGCGTGGGCCGCTTCGCTGACGCCCGGCTGGCAGCAGGAGCGCATGGACAACTTCCTCGCCGTCGTCTCCGGTGAGCCCGTCGGCGAGGACCTGACGGGGGATGGCTGGACCTCGACCGCGCAGCTGCAGCGCAAGGTCGTCTCGGGCGCCGTCGACACGAGCGTGTCCGCCGAGGAGCGCGAGCGGATCGACGAGCTCGTCGACCTCGCGAAGATGAACGAGATCCGGGCCCGGGTCGACGAGGTGGTCACCGATCCCGCGACCGCCGAGCTGCTCAAGCCCTGGTACCGCTACATGTGCAAGCGGCCGACGTTCAGCGACGCTTACCTGCCGACGTTCAACCGGCCGAACGTCACGCTCGTCGACACCGCGGACTTCGGCGGGATCACCCGGATGACGGAGACGGCCATCGTCGTGGGCGACGTCGAGTACGAGGTGGACTGCGTCATCTTCGCCACCGGGTTCGAGGTGGGCGTCTCCGGCGTCCTGTCCGGAACCATGCCGGTGACCGGCCGGGGCGGCCGGCAGCTCCTCGAGGCCTGGGGCCGCGGCCCCAGGACGCTGCACGGGTTCTACAGCCACGGGTTCCCGAACCTCTTCCACCTCGGAGCCGTGCAGAACGCCAACTCCGTGAACTTCGTGCACATCCTGCAGGAGCAGGCCGAGCACATCGCCGCCGTCATCGGCGAGAGCCGCGCGGTCGGCGCTCGCTACGTCGAGCCCACGGAGCAGGCGCAGGACGACTGGGCCCAGACCATTCGCGACTCCGCCCACGACCACAGCGCCTTCCAGGCGGAGTGCACTCCCGGCTACTACAACCGGGAGGGCGCGAGCACCGGGCCCAGCTTCGCCTACGGGCCGGGGCCGGTCGCGTTCCACCGCCTGCTGCGGGAGTGGCGCGCGAGCGAGCTGAGCGACGTCCTGGTGGCGGCGGAGTGATGGGGAACCAGATAGTGCCGATCCGGTCCTCCGTCCTGGGCGCGCTGCCGGCGCTCGTCGCCGTCGGCCTGCTGCTCGGGTGCGCCGACCCCGCGACGGCGGACGCAGCGGGCGCGTCCGGTGTGGGCGGGCGGCCCCACGAGCCGGCGCCCGAGCGCACGGCGAAGCTGGTCACCCAGGTGACCGCGATCCACGAGGCCACGGGAATGACCCTGCTGGAGGGGCCGACCTTCGGCCCGGACGGCGGCCTGTTCGTCGTGGACGTCACCGCCCCGCCCGGCGAGCCCAAGGTGCTGCGGGTGGACGTCGAGGCGCGCGACGTCGCCCCCGTCTTCACGGACGAGGACAGCGCGTACACGTCCGCGCAGTTCAGCCCGGCCGACGGGCGGCTGTACCTCACCGACTTCGCCAGCGGCGGGATCGACAGCATCACCGCCGACGGCGACGACCCGCGGACCTTCTTCTCGGGCGACGTCGACGGCCTGCCGATGCGGCCGGACGACGTGGCCTTCGACGAGTCCGGCAACCTCTTCGTCACCGACACGACCGGCTACGCGGACCCCACGTGGGAGCCGCAGGGCCGCGTGGTGCGGATCGACGGCGAGACCGCCGAGGCGACGGTCCTCGCCGGCGACCTGCCCGCCCCGAACGGCATCTCGTTCACCCCGGACTTCGCCGGCCTGTGGGTGAGCCACAACACCGGGAACCGGGTCGACTACCTCGGGCTCGACGCCGACCGGACGGAGGTGACCACTGCCTACCCCGCCATCTACTTCAGCGGCGGGCACAGCCAGGTCGACTCCACCGCCGTGGACGCCGACGGGAACGTCTACCAGGGCGTCCACGGCCAGGCGAAGGTGTTCGTCTACAGCCCCGTCGGCGAGCTGCTCACAACCGTCTCGCTGCCGTCCAAGGTGAAGGGGCTGACCTCGGCGACCAACATCGCCATCAAGCCCGGCACCACCGACGCGTACATGACGGTCAGCGGGTCGGCGGGCGGGTTCGTCTACGAGTTCGAGGCGCTCGCCGACGGCATCCGCCAGTCGAACGGCGGCTGAGCCGGCCGCTCTCGCGAAAGTCCGCTTCCACCAAGCACTTGGGCATGCTTCCGACAGCGAATGCATGCCCAAGTGCTTGCTCGAAGCGGACTTCGGCGCGGGCCGACGGCGTGGGTCGACGGCGTGGGTCGACGGCGCCGGTGTCAGCGCCGGCGTTCGGCCTCGACGAGCGCGCCGACCCGCTCGCGCTCCGCCCGGGGCCAGGTCTCCTTGGTGACCAGGATCCCGACGAGGCCGATGACGGCGGCGCCCAGGTACAGGACCGAGGCGCCCGGCCAGCCGAACGCGCCGACCAGCGCGGCGGCGATGAGCGGCGCGAACCCGCCAAGGGCCGCGGCGAGCTGGTAGCCGAGGGACGCGCCAGAGGTACGGGTGGCGGTGCGGAACTGCTCGGTCAGGAGCGAGCCCTGGGTCCCGGTGAGCGCCGCGTGGATCAGGCCGATCCCGATGATGAAGACGGCGATGACCATCCCGCGGCCGCCCTGGTTGGCCATGAGGTACATCGGGAACGCGAACAGGATCGCCGCGATGCAGCCGGCGATGTAGATCGGACGCCGTCCGATGCGGTCCGTGAGCGAGCCCGCGAGGAAGGTGACCACGATGGCCAGGATGCTCGCGGCGGTGATCGCGCCGAGCGCCGTGGGCCGGACCTCCGGGTCCCGCTCCGAGATGTAGTTGAGCAGGTAGGTCGCGGTCGAGTAGTAGGCGAAGGACTCGACGACCCGCAGCGCGATGACGCGCAGGATGCCCCGCCAGTCGTTCCGGAGGGTGGCCAGGAACGGGTTCTTCTCGGTCTTGCCCGTCGCGACTGCCTCCTGGAACTCGGGGGACTCGGACAGGCGCGACCGCACGACGAGCGCGACGACGACCAGCACGGCGCTGAGCAGGAACGGCGTGCGCCACTTCCAGTCGCCCTCGAGGTTGGCGCTGAGCGCGAACATGCCGCTGGCGAGCGCGATCCCGAGCGGGTTGCCCGACTGGGGGATGGCCGCGAACATGCCGCGGCGGTGCCAAGGGGCGTGCTCGTACGCCATGGTGATGGCGCCGCCCCACTCGGCGCCGAAGGCGAGGCCCTGGATCATGCGGATGATGACCAGCAGCACCGGCGCGGTGGCGCCGATCTGTGCGTACGTCGGCAGCAGACCGATCAGGACGGTGGCCCCGCCCATGACGATCATGGCCCCGACCAGGACGGGCTTCCGGCCGAACCGGTCGGCGAGGTACCCGCCGACGGCCCCGCCGAGGGGACGCATCACGAACCCGACCGCGAGGGTGGCGAACGCGAGCAGCGTGCCGACGAGCGGGTCGCTCTCGGGGAAGAAGACGGCGCCGAAGTAGAGCGCCGACGCGGTGCCGAACGCGACGAAGTCGTAGTTCTCGACACTGGTGCCGACGGCGGCCGCGACGGCGGTCTTGACGCGGTCCTTGGACCCGAGCGGGGAGCGCCGTGGCGCGGATGTAGTGGTGGACATGTGATCTCCTTTGACCGTGGTTCAGGATCGTTTTCGGGAGAACGGCGACGGTCAGTCGCCGGTGGTGGGCATCAGGTCGTCGAGGGCGTTGAGCTTGGCGACACGCCGGCGGGTGTCGGCGTCGTCGTCGAACGTGGCGTCCAGGAACTCGCGGACGATGTCGGCGACGAAGGCGCGCGGCGCGAGCCACGCGCCGAGGGCGATGGCGTTCGCGTCGTCGTGCTCGACCGCCTGGTGGGCCGAGTAGGGCTCGTTGGCCAGCCCGCACCGGATGCCCGGGATCTTGTTGGCCGCCATGATGGCGCCCGCGCCCGTGCCGCAGACGAGGACGGCCCGGTCGGCCTGGCCGGCGAGCACGGGCGCGCACGTGGCCTGGGTGATGTCGGGGAAGTCGACCGGGTCGGCGCTGTCGGTGCCGCAGTCGACGACCGTGTGCCCGAGGCTCTCGATCGCCTCGCGGACCTGGTCCTTGAGCGGGAAGCCTGCGTGATCGGCTCCGAGTGCGACTCTCATGGATCGTTCCTTCCTGTCGGGGTGCCTGCCTGGGCGGCGAGGGTCTGGCTGATCTCGGTCCGGGCGCCGGCGAGCCGGTGCTCGACCTCCGCGAGGGTGGGGATCGAGGTGGCCGCCCCGTGGCGCGTCACGGCGAGGGCGCCGGCCTCGGCGGCCCTGCGGACGGCGTCGGCCAGGGGCAGGTGCCACGACGCCGCGAGGTAGCCGACGAACGTGTCGCCGGCCGCGGTCGTGTCGACGGCGGTCACGGTCGGGGCGGGCACCTGGGTGAGCACGCCCGAGCGGTACACGAGCGCCCCGGCCGGCCCGAGCGTGCAGACGACGTCGGTGCCGAGCCGCGCGGCGACGGCGGTGATGTCCTGGCCGGGACCCGACGGCCCGAGGCCGAGCAGCCGCGCGACCGCGTCGAGCTCGTGCTCGTTGACCACGAGCAGGTCGACGTGCTCAAGGAGGTCGGCGGACCGGGTCGGCGCGGGCGCCGCGTTCCAGATGACCGTCGCCCCGGCGCGGGAAGCCGTCGCGGCTGCGAGCCGCGACGTCGCAGCGGGGATCTCGTGCTGGAGCACCAGGACGTCGCCGGGGGAGAGCTCCGAGCAGGCCTGGCGGACGGCGGCGTCGTCGATCGCGGCGTTGGCCCCCTGGACCACGATGATGGAGTTCTCACCGGCGTCGTCGAGGAGCACCAGGGCCCGGCCGCTCGCGCGCTCCGAGCGTGTGAGCAGACCGGTGTTGATGCCCTCGGCCGCCAGGGCGTCGGCGAGGTGCTCGCCGTCGTGCACGCCGACCGCGCCGACCATGCGCACCCGCGCGCCCGCGCGGGCGGCAGCGACGGCCTGGTTGGCGCCCTTGCCGCCGAGCGAGCTCGACGCCTCCTGCGCGAGGACCGTCTCGCCCGGCCCCGGAAGGGCAGCGAGGCGCAGCGACGTGTCGGCATTGATGCTGCCGACGACGGTGACCCGTACCGTCATGCGCCCGCCCCGGCCGGGTCGTCCGACGCGGCCGGGTCGTCCGACGCGGCCGCGTCGCTCGACGCAGCCGACCCAGCCGACCCAGCCGACCCAGCCGCCTCGCCCGACCGGTCGACGAACGACGTCTCGACCCTGCGCGACGCGGCAGGACGCCCCTCGATGATGTCGACCAGCGCCCCGACCCCCAGCCGGCCGATAGCCGTGGCGTCATTGCGCACCGCGGAGATCGGCGGCGACACGAGAGAGAACCAGTCGAGGTCGTCGAACGACACGATCTCGATGGCGCCGAGCGACCGGGCGGGCTCCTCGCGCAGCGCGTGGGCCACCCCCAGGGTCATCAGGCCGTCGGCGCTGAGCACCGCCGTCGGGCGCGCGCCGGAGGCCAGCACCGCCCGCATCGCCTCCACGCCGCTCTCGGCCCGGAAGTCGCCGTGCGCGAGGAGGCGCGGGTCGGCGGAGAGGCCGAGCTCGTCCCGGATCTGCAGGAAGGCCGCGCGGCGCTCGCTGCCGGTCGAGATCCCGGGCGGTCCGCCGACGAACGCCACCTCCCGGTGGCCCCGGCCGTGCAGCCAGGTCAGGGCGCGCCGCACGCCGTCGGCGTTGTCGGTGCTGATCGTGGGCACGTCGATGCCGTCGACCGACCGGTCCACGAAGACCAGCGGCAGGCCCGAGTCCCGCACGGCCTGGAGCCGGGTCAGGTCCGAGCCCTGCGGGGCGATGAGCAGGCCGTCGATGCGCTGGGAGGCGAAGGTCCGCAGGTAGGCGGCTTCCTGGGCGGCGTCCTCGTCGGCGTTGGCGAGCAGCACCGTGTAGCCGCGCCGCTGCGCCTCGCGCTCGGCGGCGTGGGCGAGCTCGGAGAAGAACGGGTTGCGGATGTCGGACACGAGGAGGCCGAGCACCTCGGTACGGGAGCGGCGCAGCGACCGCGCGGGGCCGTTGGCGATGTACTTGAGCTGCTCCGCGGCCGCCGTGACGCGGGCCCGCGAGTCGGGGGAGGTCTGGCTGCTGCCGCTCAGCACCCGTGATGCCGTGCCGAGGGATACCCCCGCCAGTGCTGCGACGTCCTTGATCGTGGCCACTCTGCCGTCCTCCGTGGAAACGTTTCCATGACTGCCTGGTGCCAATTTGCCACAGTTGCCGGGCCGATGGCAAACACGATGTGTCTGCATCCGCCGCCGCGCGGCGAGACGGATCGTCTCTTACCGTGGCGATGTGAAGCGCACCCCAGCGGGCCTGGGCGCACTCGCGGCGGCCGTGCTCGTCGCTCTTGGCGCCGTCATTCCAACGATGTCCGCGTCGGCGGCGACAACCGCCGGCTGGGCCGACTGGGACCCGTTGACCGGCTCGGCCGGAGCCTGGTCCACGACCATGCAGCTCCCGGCCGGCGGCTTCCCGGCAGCGTCGGTGACCTCGGACTCGCGCGGCGGCGTCGGCGTTATCTCCGGCGCGTCCTCGTGGCTGAGCCAGGCGACGCCGCCGGGCGAGGACTACGGGTCGAGCCGCGACCAGCAGTACCTCAACCTGCGCCCCCAGGCCGACCGGCCGACGTCGCCGTCGACCACCACCTACACGTTCGAGCGCCCGACCCCGGCGGCCGGCTGGGCGTTCGTGCTCGGCGACATCGACGCGGACCGCGCGATCGTCACCGCGCACGCCGCCGACGGCAGACCGCTCTCCGGGGCGGAGCTCGGGTGGCAGGGCGGCTTCAACTACTGCACGGCGGCGGGGTCGCCGTCCTGCACGGGCGTACCGGAGGACGTGCCGACCTGGGACCCGGCCACCCGTACGGTGCTCGGCAACGTGGCCGCGAACGACACGTCCGGCGCCACCGGCTGGTTCCGGCCCACGACGCCGATCAAGACCCTGACCATCGAGTTCTACCAGCGCAGCGGCTTCCCCGTGTACCAGACGTGGTTCGCCTCCCTCGCGCGCGACATCGCCGGGACCGTCAACTTCGTCGACGACGCCGGCGCGCCGCAGGGCGTGCTGCCGGGCGCCACCCTCACCCTCTTCGGCCCGGACGGCGCGGAGCTCGCCACGACGACGTCGGACGAGAGCGGCCAGTACATCTTCCCCGGCTACACCGCCGCGCCCGGCTACAGCGTGGAGCTGACCGACCTGCCGGAGGCGGGCGGCGAGCACCCGTTCGGGCTCGTCACGTACGGCGACCGGGTGGTCGCCGAGATCGACCTCACCTCCGCCGACGCCACGGGCGTCGACTTCGCCGCGCGCGACATCGAGCCGGTCGCCGTGAGCGGCACGGTCCTGACCGACGACGGCACGCCCGTCCCCGGCGCGACCGTCACCCTCACGCCGGTCGGCGGGGGCGCGCCGCTCACGGCCGTGACGAGCTCGGCGGGCCAGTACCTGATCGACCAGGTCGCGTGGGACGTCGACAACGACCAGCCGCAGGACTACACGTTCTCGGTGAGCGAGCTGCCCGAGGGCTACACCGTCAGCACGGTGCCGGACGGCATCACGGTGGAGGTCGGCCAGGAGGAGCCCAGCACGGGCAACGACTTCGTCATCCAGGCGCCGCCGTTGCTCACGGGAACCGTGACCGCGGGCGGCGACCCCGTCGCCGGGGTCGTCGTGACCCGGACGGGCCCGGACGGGACGGTCAGCACGACGACGGCCGCGGACGGCACCTACCTGTTCGACGAGGTGCCCCCGGGCGACCACACGGTGAGCATCACGGTGCCGGACGGCTACCTCGCCGACGGCCCGGCCACCCAGGACGTCACCGTCAGCACCGAGGACCTGACCGACGTCGACTTCGCGCTGTCGCACCCCGGCTCCATCGGCGGCACGGTCACCGACTCCGCCGGCGAACCGGTGCCGGGCGCGACGGTCACGGTGGCCGGTCCGGACGGGCCGGTCACGCTCGTCACCGACGCCGCGGGCGGGTACTTCGTCGGCGACCTGCCGCAGGGCGACTACACGGTCACCCTCACCGTGCCCGACGGTTACACGGCGGACGTCACGGAGCGGTCAGTCGCCGTGACCGGAGCCGGCGAGAACTGGCTCGAGGAGGACTTCGCGGTCACCAGCGCGCCCGTCGAGCCGTCGGAGCGGCCCGCCGGCGGGACCGTCACGCACGCGGACGGCGCCCCCGTGCCGGACACGGAGGTGACGGTGACCGACGCCGACGGCGGGACCATCAACACCGCGACCACTGACGACGACGGCGCCTGGGCCATCAACCTGCCGCCCGGGTCGTACACCGCCGTCGTGCACCCCGGGGAGGGGTACGTGGTGGACGGCGAGGACACCATCACCTTCGAGGTGGCCGACGTCGAGGTCACCGGGCTCGACTTCGTGCTCAGCACGGCTCAGGCGCCGAGCCCGACCCCCAACCCGGGTCCTGACCCGTCGGCCGGTCCGGAGCCCGGCCCGGACGGCCTGGCCGCGACGGGCGCGACCGTCGGCTCCGTGGTGCTGGTCGCCGGCGTCCTGGTGGCACTGGGCGTAGCCCTGGTCAGGGTGTCCCGCCGGAAGGCAGCGGGCGCGCAGCGGGAGGGCTGAGCCGGGCGCGGACACGGGGGGAGCTCGGCCCGTGGCACCGAGCACCCCCTGACATGCGGAAAGATGCGCTCATGAGGTTCGAGTACTTCGCAGCCCCGGACGACGAGACCGCGGCCCTGACCATCGACGGCGGCGAGATCGAAGCGAGCGTGGGATCCCACGTCGTCGACCCCGCTTCCGTGCTGGGCCAGCTGGAGCGGCTGCTCGGCGGGCCGGTCGGTGACGACGGTCTGCGCAGCGCGCAGCTCGTCGCCGAGAGCCCGGACGGCGCCCGGCTGCTGATCCGGCTGTCCAACCACCTGGTCACGCTGTTCGGCATGGTCCGGCCGGCGACGCTGGACGACGTCGTGAAGCACTGGTCGCTGTCGCGGCGGTTCCGCCGCGCCGCCCCCGAGGACCTGCGCGCCTTCGCCGCCGGGCTGCACGAGCTGTGCAAGGGCACCGGCAAGCGCGTCTACTGCCGGGCGACGGCGGACGAGAGCGAGCTGGCGGCAGCCATGGCGCCGTCCTCGGGGGGCGACTCCGGGGCGGACCCGGACGAGCCGAGGCCCCTGCCGCGCCGGCGCTGACGGGGCGGGTCCGCGCGCGCCGGCCCGATGCGGACGGCGTCGTCTCGGCGGCGCTGTCCGCATCGCCGGCTCGGTAGGGGATTTTACCTACTGACAGGTTAGTAAGTTGTTCAGTAGGGTGAGGTGCCGCCGCGACGACGCGGCGCCAGACCCTGCCGGAGGCTGTCATGTCACGTGTTCGGAAGGTGGTCGGCGCACTCAGCGCCGTCCTGCTCGCTGGCCTGCTGGGGGTGGTTGCGTCGCCCGGCGCGGTCGCCGCCTCGACCGGCACGATCGTCAGCTCGGCGAGCGGCAAGTGCCTCGACGTGGCCGAGGGGTCCACCGCGAACGGCAACCGGCCCCAGGTGTGGGACTGCACGTCCAACAACGCCAACCAGGTCTGGACGTTCGCCGACGACGGCTCCGTGCGGGGCCTCGGCAAGTGCCTCGACGTCGCGAACGGCTCGACGGCGGACGGCGCCGTCGTCCACATGTGGGACTGCTTCGGCTCGCTGGCGAGCCAGAAGTGGACCCTGACCGCGGCCGGCGACCTGGTGAACCAGGCAGCGAACAAGTGCCTGGACGTCACGGGCGGCGCGACCGCGAACGGGACCAAGGTCCAGCTCTGGACCTGCACCGGCGCCGCCAACCAGAAGTGGACCCACAACGGAGGCTCAGTGCCCGGACCGAACCCTGACCCGGTTCTCCCCGACCCGGCCAACCCGGACCTCGGCCCGAACGTATCGGTCTTCGACACGTCCATGTCGAACGCCACGATCCAGGCCGAGCTCAACCGGGCCTTCGACGCCCAGGAGACCAACCAGTTCGGCACTCAGCGCGAGGCCATGCTGTTCTTTCCTGGCTCCTACGACGTGGATGCGAACGTCGGCTTCTTCACCCAGGTCGCGGGCCTGGGCCTGGTGCCCGACGACGTGAACATCAACGGCCACGTCCACGTCGAGGCCGACTGGTGGCCGGACGGCTCGCAGAACGCCACCCAGAACTTCTGGCGCTCCGCCGAGGGCCTGTCCGTGACGCCCGCCGACGGCAACGACCGGTGGTCCGTCTCCCAGGCCGCGCCCTACCGGCGCATGCACCTGCGCGGGGGCCTCGCCCTTTCCGACGGCGGCTGGTCGTCCGGCGGCTTCATCGCCGACACGAAGGTCGACGGCCAGGTCAACTCCGGCACCCAGCAGCAGTTCCTCACCCGGAACTCCGCCCTCGGCAGCTGGACGGGCTCCAACTGGAACCAGGTGTTCGTCGGCAGCACCGGGGTCCCCGGGAACAGCTTCCCGTCCCCGCCGTACACCACCATCGCGAACACCCCGAAGGTCGCCGAGAAGCCGTACCTCTACGTCGACGACAACGGCTCCTACCGGGTCTTTGTGCCTGCCGTCCGGAACAGCTCCAGCGGTACCACCTGGGCGAACGGGAACCCGGCCGGCACGTCCCTGCCGATCAGCCAGTTCCACGTGGTGCGCCCCGGCGACTCCGCCGCCAGCATGAACGCCGCCCTGGCCGCGGGACAGAACCTCCTGGTCACCCCCGGCACCTACAACCTGAACCAGACCCTTCAGATCAACCGGGCAAACACCGTTGTCCTGGGTCTGGGCCTGGCCACGTTCGTGCCCCAGGGCGGGATCAACGCCATGAACGTGGCCGACGTCGACGGCGTGCGCCTGGCCGGCATCATGTTCGACGCCGGGACCACCAACTCGAACGTGCTGCTCCAGGTGGGACCGGCGGGTTCTTCGGCGGACCACGCGGCGAACCCGACAGTGCTGTCCGACGTCTTCATCCGTGTGGGCGGCTCGATCGCGGGCAAGGCCACCGTGAGCATGGAGGTCAACAGCGACGACGTGATCGGTGACCACGCCTGGATCTGGCGAGCCGACCACGGCAACGGCGGCACGGTGGGCTGGACGGTCAACACCGGCCGCAACGGCCTGATCGTGAACGGCGACGACGTGACGATGTACGGCCTGTTCGTCGAGCACTACCAGCAGTACCAGACCATCTGGAACGGCGAGCGCGGGCGCACGTACTTCTACCAGAACGAGATGCCGTACGACCCGCCGAACCAGGCCGCCTACATGAACGGCTCCACCCAGGGCTGGGCGGCGTACAAGGTCAACGACGCGGTGACCGACCACCAGGCGTGGGGGCTGGGCAGCTACGCGTTCTTCAACGTCAACCCGTCGGTGGCGAACGCGCGGGCGTTCGAGGTCCCCGTCCGGCCGGGCGTCCAGTTCCGCAACATGGTCACCGTGTCGCTCGGCGGCGTGGGCACCATCCGGAACGTCATCAACACCACGGGCGAGACGGTGAACAGCGGCCACCAGGTGACATTCCTGACGTCGGGCCCCTGACCCGAGTAATCGACTCCTGACCTCGATTCAGCAGGCTCGAGGCGACCGGAACTCACGGGTTCATGGTCGCCTCGAGCCTGCTGAACACTACTCAGTCCGCTGGGGTCACCAGATGACGGGGCCCTCTTCGTCGTAGAAGCCGCCGGTTGGGCCGTCGGGGCCGATCAGGGCCATCTGGACGAGGATCTCGGCGCCCTGCTCCACTGTCTTGTACCCGCTGTGGTCGTTGAAGTCGGTGGCGGTGTAGCCGGGGTCGACGGCGTTGAACCGGATGCCCGGGAACTCCTTGGCGTACATCGCATTGACCATGACCAGCGCTGCCTTGGAGGAGTTGTAGTCCAGGAGCTTGACCTGGTACTCCACCCGGCTGGGGTCGCTGACCGCCGCCAGCGACCCCAGCCCGCTGCTGACGTTGACGACCACCGGGTTGTCGCTGTCCTGGAGCAGGGGCAGGAAGGCGCGCGTGACCCGCACCGGGCCGAACACGTTCGTGTCGTAGACGGTCTGCATGTCGGCGCCGGTCACGTCGCCCGGGGTCTTCGACGCACCGAGGATCCCGGCGTTGTTGACCAGCACGTCGAGGTGGCCCGCCTCGACGCGGACGGCGTCGGCGGCGGCCCGGACGGAGTCGTCGTCCGTCACGTCGAGCTGGACGAAGCGGGCGCCGAGTTTCGCGGCTGCCGCCTTGCCGCGCTCCAGGTCGCGCGCCGCGACGTAGACGGTGTGCCCGGCCTCGACGAGGCGGCGGGCGGTCTCGTAACCGAGGCTCTTGTTCGCCCCGGTGATGAGTGTGGTGGTCATGGGTTCTTCGCTCCGAACGATCGGTGGACCTGCTGATCGCTCCACCGTCGCCCGCCCGAAGACGAACAGACAGTGCCCGATACAGCCTGGGTACGCCCAGTACCAGGCTGTTCCCGCCTGCCGCGGATACGTTGGGGGCATGAGCGGATCCACGGAGCTGGGCGGGGCGCTGCGCGCCTGGCGCGACCGCACCACACCGGCCTCGGTGGGTCTCCCCGCCGGTGGTGTGCGGCGGGCGGCCGGGCTGCGCAGGGAGGAGCTCTCGCTGCTTGCCAACCTCTCCGTGGACTACATCATCCGCCTGGAGCAGGGCCGGGCCACGGCGCCGTCCGCGCAGGTCCTGTCCGCGCTCGCGCGCGCCCTGCGGCTGTCCGACGCCGAGCGGGAGCATCTGTACGTCCTCGCGGGGCAGTCGTTGCCGGGCCCGGGTCAGATCTCTCAGGTGATCCCGGCGGGCGTGCGCCGGCTGATCGACCAGCTCGACGGCGCGCCGCTGAGCGTGAACGACGCGGCCTGGAACATGATCCTGTGGAACCCGCTGTGGGCGGCGCTGCTCGGCGACCCGACCGAGGTGTCCGAACGTGAGCGCAACCCGGTCTGGCGCCACTTCGTCGGGCCGCGGTACGCCGTCCGGCAGACGCCGGACCACGGCGCCAGGTTCGAGGCGGCCATGGTCGCCGACCTCCGGGCGGCGCGCGCCCGCTACCCGGCCGACGCCGGCCTGCTCTCCCTCGTATCGGACCTGCGGGACGCCAGCGCGGAGTTCGCGCGGCAGTGGGACGCCGGGGTGGTGGGCGACCACGTGTCGAACCACAAGACCGTTCTCCACCCCGTCGTCGGCGCCATGGTCCTTGACTGCGACGTGCTCACGGTGCCGGGGAGCGACCTGCGCATAGTGGTCTACACGGCGGTGGCCGGCAGCGCCGACGCCGATCGGCTGAAGCTCCTCGGTACCATCGGCACCCAGGTGCTCACGGAGCCTCGGTCGTCTCGGTGAGCCCTTGGGCCCGCAGACACGAGGCGGTCCGGGGCGGCCCTCCGGCGTCGGCCGCGCAGGATGCGGCCGGTGCGTCGAACCGAAACCCTGCGCAGTAGCGCCGCCGTCCTGCCGTCGCCGCGGACCGCTCCTGACTTTGCTTCAGTAGGCTCTGGGCGACCGGATCTTCGGGGTTGGTGGTCGCCTGGAGCCTGCTGAATCCGACTCAGTCGGTTCCTTGGGCCAGGTGGGACAGGTTTGTGGTGTTCTGCCAGGTGTGGAGGCGGTGTTCGTAGATGCCGGTGACGATCTGGTGTGCCTGGGCGCCGAACAGGACGCGTAGCGGCGGCCGGTCGCTGTCCACGATCTCCAGCAGCGCCGCCGCGGCCGCCGCGGGGGAACCGGGCGACTGCGCGCCCCGCCGTCGTGCGGCGGCCTCACGGACGAAGTCGTAGGTGGCCGAGTGCTCGGAGGTGCGGGCGGACGACCCGGACCAGTCGGTGTCGAAGCCGCCGGGCTCGACGAGGGTCACGTGGATGCCCAGCGGCTCGATCTCGGCCGCGAGGGACTCGCTGATGGCCTCCAGCGCCCATTTCGAGGCGTGGTAGGCGCCGAGGTTGGCGAAGGCGCCGACCCCGCCGATGCTCGACATCTGCACGATGTGCCCGCCGCCCTGCTCGCGCAGGATGGGGAGCGCCGCCTGCGTCACCCACATCGCGCCGAAGAAGTTGGTCTCCAGCTGGGCGCGCAGCTCCGGCTCGGTGACCTCCTCGACCGCACCGAAGTGCCCGTACCCGGCGTTGTTGACGACGACGTCGATCCGCCCGAACCGCTCGCGCGCCTGCCGGACGGCGTCGTGGTCGGCTGCACGGTCGGTGACGTCGAGCCGGAGCGGGAGGACGGCGTCGCCGTACTCCGCCACGAGATCGTCGAGTGCGGAGAGGGCGCGGGCGGTTGCGGCCACCCGGTCGCCGCGGCGCAGGGCCGCGAGGGCGAACTCGCGGCCGAACCCGCGGGACGTCCCGGTGATGAACCAGACCTTGCTGGTCGGCACCTTGCTGGTCGGTGCGCTTCTGGTTGGCGCGCTGCTGGTCGGCACGTCGCTGGTCGGTGCGCTGCTCGTCGGCACGCCGCTGGTCGGCGCGTTCATCGCTGGGCCGCCGGGCGCACGATGATCTCGTTGACGTCGACGTCCGCGGGCTGGCCCAGGGCGAACGAGATCGCGCGGGCTATCGCGTCGGCCGGGATGGCGTTGCGGCGGTAAGTCTTCATCGCGGTCTGCGCCTCGGGGTCCGAGATGTGCTCGGCGAGCTCGCTCTCGACCACGCCGGGCGTGATCGTGGTGGCCCGGATACCGGGGTCCGACTCAAGCCGAAGCCCCTCGGTGATCGCCCAGGCGGCGAACTTCGTCGCTGAGTAGACGGCCGACGTCGGGACCACCTCGTGCGCGCCGACCGAGGCGACCGTCACGACGTGCCCGCCGCCCTGCCGCCGGAAGTGCGGCAGCACCGCGGCGATACCGTGGAGCAGCCCCTTGACGTTGACCTCGATCATCCGGTCCCACTCGTCGACCAGGAGGGCGTCGAGCCGGGACAGCGGCATGACGCCGGCGTTGTTCACGATGACGTCGATCCGCCCGTGCTCCGTGACTATCTGGTCCACCGCGGCGCGGACGCCGTCGGCGTCGGTCACGTCGAGACGCACGGCGCCCGCCCGGCCGCCGTCGGCCCGGATGCGTTCCGCGACGGCCTCGAGGCGGGCGGTGCGGCGGGCGCCGAGGACGACCTGATGGCCTTCCGACGCGAGCCGGAGCGCCGTTGCCTCGCCGATGCCGCTGCTCGCGCCGGTCACGAGGACGACCTTGGAAGTGCTGGGTGCTGTCGTTTCTGTGCTCATGGGTCCAGGCTCCGGCGCCGCCCCGCGTCCAGGAAGGACGCCGTCTTCCTGGGTGCAGCACACCCTGGATACGCGCGCCGGGGCGCGTACCGTCGAGGGCATGACCGCATCACCGCTCGGCGACTACCTGCGCGGCCGGCGTGCCCAGCTCACGCCGGAGGCGCTCGGGCTGCCCGTCTACGGGAGGCGCCGCGTCGTCGGGCTGCGGCGCGAGGAGGTGGCCATGCTGACCGGCGTCAGCGTGGACTACTACGTGCGCCTCGAACAGGGCCGCGAGGTGAGCCCGTCGCCGCAGGTGCTCGACTCGCTCGGCGAGGTGCTGCGCCTGGACCACGACGGCCGGCAGCACCTGTACCGCCTCGCCGGGCTCAGCCCGCGGCCGGAGCCGCCCGCGGCGGTCGAGGAGGCGGACGACTCACTGTTGGAGCTCATGCTCTCCTGGCGGGACAGCCCGGCGATCGTGCTCGGGCGGGCGTTCGACGTGCTGGCGACCAACCCCCTCGGCGAGGCGCTCTTCGGCGGGTTCCCGTTCTCGCGGAACCTGACCCGCTCGACCTTCCTCGACCCGGGCGCGCGGACCTTCTACCCGGACTGGCACCTCGTAGCGGAGAACACGGTGGCCGGGCTCCGGCTCGCCGACGGGCTCACCCCGGGGGACCCGCGGATCCGGGAGGTCGTCGACGAGCTCCGCGTGAAGAGCGCGGACTTCGTGGCGATGTGGGAGCAGAACGACGCGCGGGGCAAGCGGCTCACCGAGAAGCGTTTCCTGCACCCGGAGGTCGGCCACATGGAGCTGCGCGTGCACGTGTTCGACGTCCGGGGCGCGCCGGGCCAGGAGCTCGTGGTCTACCACGCGGTCCCGGGCTCGCCGTCGGCGGAGGCGCTGTCGCTGCTGGGCGCGCTGGCCGCGACCCGGAGGATCGGCTAACGCTCGCTCCTGTGACATCGGGTTCTTGGACAAGCCGGCTGACGGGACGGGCCTGACCGCCATTGGGGCACGGATGTACGGCCGTGGCGTCGTGGGCAACAGGGCCATCGGGCTTGGCTGTTGGTGCTGGTGCCGGCTCGTTCGTCGGTGGCTGGGCGGGTGCGGCGGCGGCGCAGGGTCCAAACCAGGGGATCATGGAATTCTGGCGCAGTCAGGGCTGGCTGGGGCGACGTCAGGGCATGCTGAATTGAGGAGCATATGAGATGCGAGTAATTGAAAGTCCCATATTCCAACTAGGGTCGATAGTGTTCGGTGTGTTACTGAGCATTCTCGGACTGTATGTTATTTCGTTGGTGTTGCGCCGGTTGATCGGGCGTGGGGAGCCTTATGATCTAGAAGAGCGTGCAAGGCGTCATTGGAATGATCTGGAAGAAGCTGCCGCGCCAGTTCGGACAATAGTTCAACTGGGTCTGGGAATACTCCTTACGGGATTGTTCCTGATCCGAGCTGCGTTTCTTGGGGCCGACTTCTTAGAGAGTGGTCTCTTGGTTTGGTGGGCCTCGTCGATCGCCTTCTTGTGCATATGGGCGTGGGTGGAGCGATGGTTCGCATGGCCGGGTCTGTTCGTGGTGCCAGAGGCGAGGGGTACCCGGGGCGTCTTCTTCGCACGGCGCAGGTCGCGGCGTGGGGAACGTCTGGGCCAGGAGAATGTTGGGCGCCGCGGTGGCCCCGATGGCAACGGCGGGACGTCGGACGCCGACGTCTGACATCCTGGACCCGTGGCAGACCGGATCCCCACCGGAGTACCTACCCGACCGGGACCCCGGCCAAGGGTCGTCCTCCCCTACCCGCGCTTGTCCCCAGGCCTGCGCAGCTACTTCGCGACCGAGGGCGGGGGAGCGACGCTGCTGCTCGCGGCGTCGGCCATCGCGCTGGTGTGGGCGAACATGGCAGGCGACTCGTACCACGCCATGTGGGAGACGCCGATCAACCTCACGGTTGGCACCTGGGACCTGCACCTGACGTTGCACCACTGGGTCAACGACTTCCTGATGGCCGTGTTCTTCCTCGTGGTCGGTGTCGAGGTCAACCGCGAGCTCACCGTCGGTGAGCTGCGCAGCTTCCGCGCCGCGTCCGTGCCGCTCTTCGGGGCGATCGGCGGGTTGGCCGTCCCGATCGGCGTCTATCTGCTGATCAACCCGTCCGGCCCCGAGGCGTCCGGGTGGGGCCTGCCGATGTCCACCGACACGGCGTTTGTCATCGGGGTGCTCGCGCTGGTCGGGCCGCGCTGCCCCGATCAGCTCCGCGTCTTCCTGCTGACGCTGGCGATCTTCGACGACATCGGCGCCATCGCGCTGCTCGGGATCTTCTACTCCGACGCACTGATGATGGGTGCGCTCGTCGTAGCCGCGCTGCTGGCGATGGTCCTGTTCGCGATGCGCTGGATCGGCGTCTGGCAGATTGCGCCCTACCTGATCGTCGGTGTGGCCCTGTGGGTGGCGGTCCTCGAGTCGGGGCTCCACCCCACGCTCGCGGGCGTCCTGGTGGGCCTCGCGGTCCCGACCGCGCGCCGCGGGAACGACGACGAGGCGCGCCTCCACTTCGGCTTCTACGGGCGCGCGCTCATGGAGGAGCTCGACCCCGCCCGCTCGCGCCTCGCCGTCCGGGCCGCGCAGTCCGCCGTCCCGACGAGCGACCGCCTGCTCGACGCTCTGCACCCGCTGAGCTCGTACGTCGTGGTGCCGGTGTTCGGGCTCGCCAATGCGGGCGTCGTGCTGTCCGGCGAGTCGATCGGCGCAGCCATGTCCAGCCCCGTCACCCTCGGTGTGCTGGTGGGGCTGGTGCTGGGCAAGGCGATCGGTGTCTTCGCCGGGGCGATGATTGCGCTGGTCACCGGCCTGGGCGCCCTGCCGGGGCGGGTGCGCTACGGACACCTCGCCGGGGGCGCGTTCCTGTGCGGGATCGGCTTCACCATCGCGCTGTTCATCAGCGAGCTCGCCTTCGACGACGAGGCCCTGATCAACGAGGCCAAGGTGGGCATCCTCGTGGGATCGATCCTGTCGGGCGTCATCGGCGCGGTGATCCTGCGGTACTTCGGCGACCGCCTGCCACTGTGCTCGCCGAACGAGGCCAGCGGCCCCCCGCCGCTCCCCGAAGGAGCCTGGCGCCCGCCGGCGTGAGGTTCGTGCCGCGCCAGTCCAGCGACGCGGCCCCAAGAGCTTTCCGGGCACGCGCGACGAGGCCGTGCACCTGCCCACCGACGTGATGGACCTCCACCGCACGACGTCGGCGCCCCTGACAGGCGCGATCTGACCGCCAGGCTCAGTGCGCCGGAGTGTCGGCGGCTGCCAGCGCGCCGTTGGCTTCGGGTGCTGCGGCCTGTCCCGGTGCCGTGGTGGAGTCGTCGACGCCGGCAGGTGCGTTCGCTCTTGCGGCCTCTTCTTCACGGGCCAGGAAGGTGCCGAGCTCGCCGATGGTGCTCATCAGCGGCGCGGGGAACACGACAGTGGTGTTCTTGTCGACGCCGAGCTCGACCAACGTCTGTAGGTTGCGCAGCTGCAACGCCAGCGGATGCGCCATCATGATGTCGGAGGCGTCGCCCAACTTCGAAGCGGCGAGGTGCTCGCCCTCGGCGTTGATGATCTTCGCGCGCTTCTCCCGCTCGGCCTCGGCCTGACGTGCCATGGCGCGTTTCATGCTCTCGGGCAGCTGGATGTCCTTGAGCTCGACCAACGTGACCTGGAGGCCCCATTCGGTGGTCGTGCGATCGAGGATCAGGCGGATGTCCTCGTTGATGTGGTCGGTCTCCGCCAGGATCTCGTCGAGGGCGTGCTGCCCGACAACGTTCCGCAGCGTGGTCTGGGCGATCTGGTTGATGGCTGAGGTCACGTTCTCGATCACGATCACGGACTTCACGGCATCGACCACCCGGAAGTAGGCGACGGCGGCCACGTCGACGCTGACGTTGTCCTTGGTGATGATGCCCTGGGACTGGATCGGCATGGTGACGATCCGCAAGGAGATGCGATGTAGCACGTCGACTACCGGGATGATCATCCGAAAGCCCGGCTCGCGGGTGCCCTTGAGCCGGCCAAACCGGAAGAGCACACCCTGCTCGTACTGCTTGACGATCTTGATGGCCATTCCGAGGCCGATCAGGGCCAGGACCAGGATCACCGTCAGGACCCACGCCGCGGCGCTCATCGGACTGCTCCGCACACCTCGCGCGGGGAGCTGTCAGCCGGCGGGCCGCCCTTCGACGTCATCATGACGCCCCACCTCTCAAGAAGGTTCAGGACCAGTCCCGGGTAGTGGCGCCCTGGACTCGGCTACTTCTCAAGATACTCCGGCTCGAACTTCTCGGCGGCGGCAGGTCAACCCGCTATACCGGTGGAGCCGCCGTCCGCCGGGACGCTACCTGCGGAAGCGGGCGCGCTTGCGCGACATCGCCATCGTGTCCCGCAGGTCGGTGACGGTGACGTCGCCCAGGTACGGCTCGCCGTTGATGAACAGCGTGGGCGTGCCGTGCACACCGGCGTCGATGCCGTCCTGGTAGTCCGTGCGGACGGCCTCGGCGAACCGCTGTGCCGGGTCGCCGACCAGCGTGCTGGTGTCGAGCCCGAGCTGCTCCCCGTAGCGGACGATCGACGCGTCGTCGAGCTGCGCCTGGTTCTTGAAGAGCAGGCCAGCCATCGGCCAGAACGCGCCCTGGTGGCCCGCCGCCTCGGCGGCGAGGGCCGCGGTCAGCGCGTACGGGTGCGGCTCGAACAGGGGGAAGTGGCGCCACACCAGCCGGACCTGGCCGTCGGAGCCGTTGACCAGCTCGTGCAGCACGGGCTTGGCGGCGCCGCAGTACGGGCACTCGAAGTCGCCGAACTCCATGATCGTGAACGGTGCCTCGGGGTTGCCGTAGGCCCAGCGGAACGCGAAGTCGGGGTCGTGGCCACTGACGGGCACGGCGCTCTGCGCGGCGATCGGGGTCGCCTCCTGCGTGCCGCCGTCGGACTCTTCGGTCGTCATGTCGCTCATGATCCCACCAGCTCGGTCGGCTGCGCCGGGACGGCGACGTCGAGCAGCGTCTCCGCCGCCGCCCGCGCCTGTTGTGCTGCTTCCGGCGTGCCCGAGATGGCGGCCGTCGTCTGCGCGCCCTCGGCCAGGATGGCGAGCTGCGGTGCCAGGGCGGGCGGAGCCCCGGCGTCGGCCACCAGGCGGGCGACGTACTCCTGGAAGGTGCGCTTCTGCTCGCGGACGGCGTCCGTAACGGCGGACGACGACGCGCCGAGCTCGCCGTGGGCGTTGATGAACGCGCACCCGCGGAAGTCCGGCTCCCGGAACCACGCGTCGAGGAAGTCGAAGATCGCCAGGATGCGTTCGCGCGCCGTCGTGGCCCGCTCGGACGCGGACGCGAGACCGCTGTCCCAGACCGCGGTGCGATGGTGCAGGACGGCGACGATCAGCTCGTCCTTCGAGGCGAAGAGCGAGTAGATCCGCTTGAGCGACACGCCCGCCGTCGTCCGCACCGCGTCCATGCCGACGGCCTGGACGCCGCGCGCGTAGAACAGCTCGTCCGCGGCCCGGACCACGCTCTCCCGAGCGGTCTTCTCGTCGATCATGCGATCTCACCCCGTCTTCCGTCCCGCACGAGTTGCGCGGAGAACGTTCGTTCTCTACTGTAGCGGATGGCGGCGGAGAACGATCGTTCTCCGCCGGGAGAAGGATCGAGAAGGGAACGGATCATGGGTTTCATCACGGTCGGCACCGAGAACAGCACCACCACCGAGCTCTACTACGAGGACCACGGCTCGGGGCAGCCGGTCGTTCTCATTCACGGCTACCCGCTGGACGGCAACAGCTGGGAGCGTCAGTCGCGCGAGCTGATCGCCGCCGGCTACCGCGTCATCACCTACGACCGCCGCGGCTTCGGGAAGTCGAGCAAGGTCGGTGCCGGCTACGACTACGACACGTTCGCTGCCGACCTGAACACGCTGCTCAACACCCTCGACCTGCGTGACGTGATCCTGGTCGGCTTCTCGATGGGTACCGGCGAGCTGGCCCGCTACGTGAAGAACTACGGCCACGAGCGCGTCGCCAAGCTCGCGTTCCTCGCCTCGCTCGAGCCGTTCCTCGTGGCGGCCGACGACAACCCCACCGGCGTGCCGCAGTCCGTCTTCGACGGCATCGAGGAGGCGGCCCGCTCGGACCGCTTCGCCTGGTTCACGAACTTCTACCAGGACTTCTACAACCTGGACGAGAACCTCGGCACGCGGATCAGCCAAGAGGCCGTCACGGCCAGCTGGAACACGGCGACGGGCAGCGCCCCGGTCGCGGCCTACGCCGTCGTCTCGGCCTGGATCGAGGACTTCCGGGCCGACATCGAGGCCGTGCGCGCCGCCGGCAAGCCGTCCCTGATCCTGCACGGGACCAAGGACAACATCCTCCCGATCGACGCCACCGGCCGCCCGTTCCACGAGGCGTTCCCCGAGGCGGAGTACGTCGAGATCGAGGGCGCGCCGCACGGCCTGCTCTGGACGCACGCGGACGAGGTCAACAAGACGCTCCTGGGCTTCGTCCAGGCGTGACGCGAGCGGCGGGCTGACGCCGTCGGGCGAAGGATAAGCAGAGTGTCAGGTGGTCGGAACGCGGGTTGCCGGCCACCTGACACTCTGCGGACCGCTCGGACCGCTCGGACCGCTCGGACCGCTCGGACCGCTCGGACCGGGCGGACCTGGCGGACCGCTCGGACCTGGCGGACCTGGCGGCGGGGCAGGGGCAGCGGATCAGCGGGGGAGGGGGCCCGTGTATCCGGCGCGCGCCGCCTCGACGTCGGCCATGTGCGCGCCGGACCACTCGCCCAGGGCGACGAACACGGTGTGGAGGCTGCGGCCGAGCTCCGTGATCCGGTACTCGACGCGTGGCGGCACCTCGGCGAAGATCTCGCGCTGCACCAGGCCGTCGCGTTCGAGCTGGCGCAGGCGCTGCGTGAGCACCTTGGGCGTGACGCCGATGCGCCGCTCCAGCTCGACGAAGCGCTGGGTGCCGTGCTCGTGCAGCACCCAGAGGATCGGGGTCGTCCAGCGGCTGAAGACCAGATCGACGACGGGTGAGATGGGGCACGCCTCGGCCGGTTCGCTGTCGGGCCCCGGGCGCCAGGTGGTCGCGGTGGTCATGGCCGCCTCCAATACTTTCCTGAGGGAACCTACTGTACTGGCGCTCGTAACGTCGGCGGCACGGCGGCCGCAGGGGCCGTCCGGCCCGTTCGCGGGCCGCGTCGCATCGACAGGAGCACCCATGATCGTCGTCACCGGAGCCACCGGAAACATCGGCCGGCCGCTGGTCGCCGAGCTCGCCCGGCGAGGCCACGAGGTCACCGCCGTCTCCCGCGCGGGCACCGCCCCGCTCGACGACCCGCGGGTCCGCGGGGTGCGCGCGGACCTGGCCGACCCCGAGAGCCTGCGCGACGCCGTCGCCGGCGCGAGCGCGATGCTCCTCCTCGTGCCGGGCGCCGGCGGGCACCTCGACGGGGAGCGAATCGTCGGCACGGCCGCCGACGCCGGGGTGCGCCGGGTCGTCCTCGTTTCGTCCCAGGCGGCGGCCACCCGTCCGGACTCGGCCTCGCACAAGCCGATGGCCGAGCTGGAGAAGCTCGTGCGCGGCTCGGGGCTCGCCTGGACCGTGCTGCAGCCCGGCGGGTTCTACTCCAACGCCTTCGCGTGGGTCCCGTCGGTCCGGGCCGAGCGCACGGTCCGCGCGCCGTTCGGCTCTGTTGCGCTGCCCGGCATCGACCCGCTCGACATCGCCGACGTCGCCGCGGCCGCTCTCACCGAGGACGGGCACGACGGCCGCACCTACCAGCTCACGGGTCCCGACGTGAGCACACCCCGCGAGCGGACCGAGGCGCTGGCGACGGCGCTCGGCGTCCCGCTCGCCTTCGCCGAGCTGACCCGGGAGGAGGCGCGGGTCGGCATGCTCGAGTTCATGCCCGAGCCGGTCGCCGACGGCACGCTCGCGATCCTGGGCGAACCCACGCCCCAGGAGCGGGCCGTCAGCCCGGACGTCGAGGCGGTCCTCGGCCGGCCGGGGGCAACTTTCGCCGACTGGGCGCTCCGGCACGCGGCGGCCTTCACGGCCTGATCGACCCGCGCCCGGCGTGATCAGCCATTCTGCTCAAGCCGGTGGTGCGCGTCGGCATCGGCAGATTCTGCGAGGTCGGCAGTTTGCACCGAGATCGGTCCAGGCCTGGACCGACCTCGGTGCGAACTCACGAGTCTGCGGTGCAAACTGCCGACCGCTGCGGGCGCTCCTGGGTCGCGGCGGGGACAGTGACCAGATCCGCCCGCCCCGCGACCTGATCCGGCCTCCCGTCGGGCCGTCTTCGGAGCACAGACTTGGGGCATGAACCGAGCTCTCGTCGTCATCGATGTCCAGGAGTCCTTCCGGGTCCGCCCGCAGTGGGCCGACACGCTCAACCCCGGGGTCGCCGAGCCCGTCAACCGGCTGGTCGCGCTGGCCCGCGCGGCGGGCGACCTCGTGGTCTGGGTGCTGCACACCGAGCCCGGGTCGGGCAACCCGTTCGACCCGGAGTCCGGCCACGTCCGGCTGTTCGCGGAGCTGGGTGAGCCCCGGCCCGACGAGCCCGTGCTGCGCAAGACCTCGCACAACGCCTTCACCACCACCAACCTGCAGCAGATCCTCACCGCCCACGGCGTGGGCGAGCTGCGGATCTGCGGCATCCGGGCCGAGCAGTGCGTTGAGACCACCACGCGGGTCGGCTCCGACCTCGGCTACGAGGTGACGTTCGTCAGCGACGCCACCAGCACCGACCCGCTGGGCCGGTTCAGCGCCGCCGACATCCTGGAGCGCACCGAGGCCGTGCTCCGCGGCCGCTTCGCCCGCATCGCGACGGTCGCGGAGCTCGAGTCGGAGGCGGGGTCCGAGTCCGGGTCCAAGTCCGGGTCCGAGCCCGACGTCGCCACCGAGTCCACCGCCGAAGTGGCAGCATCGGCCAGGTGACCACTGTCGTATTCCTGCTCCTGCCCGGGGTCCACCTGCTCGATCTGGCGGGCCCTGCGCAGGCGTTCTTCACCGCGGGGGACTTCGGCCACCGCTACGACCTGCGGTACGTCTCCGGCGCGCCCGCTTCCGAACAGCTCGGCGAACCCGGCACGCCGGGCGAACCCGGCGGGCCCGGGCCCGACGCCGGAGTGGTCGCCTCGGCGCAGGGCCTCCCGCTGGTCGCGGGTACCGAGTGGCCGACGCTGAGCCCGGACGACCTCGTCGTCGTGCCCGGATGGCGAGTGGGCGACGACCCGCGCGCCTGGCCCCGCCTGAACGCGGAGACACGGGACCGGCTCCGGGACCAGCACGCGGCGGGCGGCACCGTCGCCAGCGTGTGCGCGGGCGCCGACGCGCTCGGCCAGGCAGGCCTGCTCGACGGCCGGCGCTGCACCACGCACCATGCCGTCCAGGACGCGCTCGCCGCCCGGCACCCGCGGGCACGCGTGGTGCGGGACGTCCTGTTCACCACCGACGACGGCGTCGTCACCTCCGCCGGGATCGCCAGCGGCATCGACCTCTCGCTGCACCTGCTCGCGATGCGCCACGGCCCGGCGCTCGCCGCCCGGGTGGCCCGGGAGATGGTGGTGTACGCCCGGAGGAACGGGACGGAGCCGCAGGCCAGCGCCATGCTGCGGCACCGGTCCCACGTCGACGACACCGTCCACCGCGTCCAGGACCACATCGACGCGCACTTCGCACGCAGCCTGCCGCTCGCTGACCTGGCCGCCCACGCCGGCGTCGCCGAGCGCACCCTGACCAGGGTGTTCACCCGGGCCACGGGGCTCACGCCGCTGCGCTACCAGCAGATCCTGCGGCGCGAGCGCGCCGAGCACCTCATCGGCCACGGCGCCACGGTGGAGTCGGCGGCCCACACGGTCGGCTTCGAGAACCCGCGCACGCTCCGCCGCCTCCGCACCCAGCCCTGACCGACTGCCACCCCACCGGCTGCCGCTGACCCCCTTCGAGGGCGCCGAGCCGCAACGACACGCCGGTGCAGCGGCGAGGCTACGGCGTGTCTTGCGGTTCGGCGCAATTGGGTTACGCGCCTGCGCCGCCGTCTGCCTGGAGGATCGCGCCCGTGACGAAGGAGGCGCGGTCGCTCAGGAGCCAGGCCGCGGCCTCGGCGATCTCCTCGGGCTGGGCCCCGCGGCGCAGCGGCGTCACGGCCGCGAGCTGTTCCGTCACGCCGGGGGTGTGCTCCTCCCAGGCCCGGATCATCTCGGTGAGGGTGCCGCCGGGGGCTACCGCGTTGACCCGGATCCCCTCCGGCCCGTAGGTGACGGCGGCCGACTCGGTGAGGCTGTTCACGGCCCGCTTCATCGCGCCGTAGGCGGGCAGCGCGGGATTGGCCCGCAGGCTGCCGACGCTGGAGTTGTTGACGATGGCGCCCGTGCCCGCGGTGGCGCGGATGGCGTTGATCTCGGCGACCATGGAGAGCCACGGCCCGCGCAGGTTCACCGCGTAGACGTGGTCGAAGTCGGCCTCGGACACCTCGTCCAGGGGCTGGGGCGGGGTGATCGTGGCGCCGTTGTTGAACGCGACGTCCAGACGTCCGTGCAGCTCCACGACTCGGTCGACGGCGGCGCGCACGCTTTCGGCGTCGGACAGGTCGGCGACGGCGTAGTCAGCGGTGCCGCCCGCCGCCCTTACCTCCTCGGTCACGGCCTTGAGCTGCGACTCCGTGCGGGCCGTGAGGAACACCGTTGCACCCTCGCGGGCGAACAGGCGGGCCGCGGCGGCGCCGATGCCACGGCCCGCGCCGGTGATGAAGGCGATCTTGCCGGCCAGGAGGCCGGCGCCGGTCGTTGTAGTAGTGGTTGTGTTGGTGGCTGGTGTGCTCATGCCAACGAGCCTGCGCCGGGCCCCGGGACGTATCCAGGCATCGCGGGTACCTGGCTACCGCCGCGGCGCCCGCCCATACTCGGGTCATGGACAGAGCCGAGCTGGCGACGTTCCTGCGCGGCAGGCGCGAGCGGATCAGCCCCGCCGACGTCGGCCTGCCCGCTGGGCCGCGACGTCGCACACCGGGGCTGCGCCGCGAGGAGGTGGCGCAGCTCGCGTTCATCTCCACCGAGTACTACACGCGGCTGGAGCAGGCCCGCGGCCCGCACCCGTCGCGCGAGGTCGTGGGCGGCCTCGCCCGGGCGCTTCGCCTGTCCGACGCCGAACGCGACCACCTGCACCACCTCGCCGGCGTGCCGCCGGGCCCGCCGCCCGGGCCGCCGCGCGAGGTGCGGCAGAGCATCCGGGACCTGCTGGACCGGCTGCCCCTGTCGGCGGCGTTCGTGACGTCCGCGGTCCTCGAGGTGATCGCCTGGAACAACCTGGCGGCCGCGCTCATGGAGGACTTCTCCGCCGTGCCGCGTCGTGAGCGCAACCTCCTGCGCCGGGCGTTCCTCGGGCCGGACCGGCAGGGCCGGATGCTGTACGGGGTGTCGGACGGCGAGGGGTTCGCGCGCTCCTCGACCAACCGCCTCCGCGCCGCCACGGCGCGCTATCCGGACGACCCCGAGCTGACCGCCCTGCTGGACGAGCTCCTCGCCGGCAGCGAGGAGTTCGCGAGCCTTTGGGCCGCCGACGACGTGCAGGTCGCTCCGATGCTGCGCAAGACGTTCCACCACCCGCTGGTCGGCGCGGTCACCGTCAACTGCGACGCCCTCGACATCACCGACCGGGACCAGCAGGTGGTGATCTACACCGCCGACCCGGGATCGCCGTCCGAGGAGGCGCTCCGGCTGCTGTCGGTCATCGGCACGCAGCGGATGGACGTCGCCACGTAGGACCGCCGGACGGTCGCGCCGTCAGGCCAGCAGGCCGATGACCAGGGCGAGCACGCCCAGCAGCGGCACGACGCCCTGCTTGAGCGCCGCACTGCGCTTGGTCGGGTCCGAGACCACCAGGACGAGCGAGGCCGCGACCATCGAGCCCGCGCCGGCGAACACGAGCGCCGCGCCCACCGCCGTCGACCCGGCTGCGGCGAAGGCGATGCCGACCACCGTGACGATCGCGAGGAACAGGTTGTAGAAGCCCTGGTTCAGGGCCATGGGCCGCATGGCCTCCGCCTCCTGCGCGGTCATCCCGAACGTCGCGAGGGTCCCCTTCTTCGTCCAGGCGAAGGACTCCAGATAGAAGATGTAGACGTGGATGAGTGCCGCGATTCCCGCGAGCACGAGTCCGGCGATCAGCAAGGTGGCTTCCCTCTCGTGGCGGTTCTGTGGTCGGCAGTATGTCAGCCGGGAATAGCCGGCGCTCGCAGATGGCTCCGCTTTCTATGGAGTGGGAGATGACGGCGCTGAAGCGCGAGCGGCTGCCTGCCGGTGCCACGTGGTCCGGGCAGGGTGCCTTATGGGCGCTCGTCCTGGCCGGCGCCGCGACGCTCGAGACCGCGGGCGCCCGCAGCCAGGTGCTGCCCGGTACCGCAGTGCTCGTCGACGCCCGGACGGCGCACCGGCTCACGGCCGACGCCGAGACCGACGTCGTGCACGGTGACCTGCGGCAGGCCGTCCCGTCGACGGAGCTGCCGAGCCCGCTGGTCGTGCACGGGTTCGACGAGCAGCAGCGCGGCGTCGTCGCGCTCGTGACCACGTGCCCGCTGGACGTGACGTGCAACCCCGAGGACCTGTTCGCGGCGAGCTACGCGGGCCTCATCGGGGCGGCGATGACGTCGCTGTGGCAGGCGGGCGACAGGCCCGGCGGCCGCGCGGGCGACGACGCGAACGGCACCGCCGACGCGCAGGTCGCCGACGTCGTGGCGGCGCTCGCCGCGCGCCCGGGCGAGCCGTGGACCCTCGACCGGATGGCGGGCCTGGTGCACCTGTCGCGCTCCGCCCTGACCGAACGCTTCCGCCGCGCGACCGGGCACAGCCCGATGCGGATGCTGCGGGAGGTGCGCATGCACGAGGCCCGCAAGCTGCTCACCCGCGAGTGCCTGCCGGTCACACGGGTCGCGTTCGAGGTCGGATACGGCTCGGTGGCCGCGTTCAGCCGGGCGTTCGCCGCGGACCACGGCGTCTCGCCGCTCGCGTGGCGCGCCGCGCCGGCGCCCGGCCCGGGGCCGGCCCCGCGCCAGGCGCGGCCGGCCAGACCCTGGGTGCCGTCGGCCGCGCCCGGGACGTCAGGTGCGAGGTACCCGCAGGAACGTCCAGCCGAGCCCGGCGGCCACCGACGAGGCCGCGCCGACCACCAGCAGCAAGCGGATACCGTGCCCGTCCAGTAGCACGCCGCCCAGGGCGGCGCCCACGGTTATCGCGATCTGGAAGGCGGTGACCTGCAGGGATATCGCGGACTCGGACCGCTCCGGCTCGACCCGGGTCACCCACAGCTGGGTGACCACCGGGATCATGCTGAACGAGAAGCCCCACAGCGTCACCGCGACGGCCAGCACCGGCACCGATGAGGTTACAGCCGTGAGCAGCAGGGCGGCGGCGACCACGAACGGCACCCCCGCGGCCAGCGGCCGCAGCCACCGTGCGAGCACCCCGGCCAGCACGGTGCCCGCCAGGCCACCGAGGCCCCAGAGCAGCAGCATCCACGAGGTGGCCGCCGGGTCCACGCGGTCGATGGCGATGCGGATATAGGGGTAGGCGGCGAAGTTGCCGAAGGCGACCAGCACCACGCAGCCGATGCCGGCCATCAGCCGCGTGTTGCGCAGGGCCTCGCGCAGCATCCGCAGGCCCGCCGCCGGGTGGGCCGGGACGGACGGCAGGGTCAGCGCGAGCACGACGGCGCTGAGCAACGTGAGGACGGCGGAGCCCCCGAACGTCGTCCGCCAGCCGACGGCGTCACCCACGACCGACGCGAGCGGGACGCCGACCACCGTCGCGATGCTGACACCGAACGCGAGTGCCGACGAGACCACGTGGTTCCTGCCGGGGACGGCGTGCGTGCCGGCGCCGAAGGCGAACGACCAGTACCCGGCGAGCGCGACGCCGAGGAGGAGCCGGCCGACCAGCAGCACCGCGAAGCTGGGCGCGATCGCGACCACGAGGTTCGACAGCGCTGCGGCCGCGAGCAGTGCGACGAGCACCGTGCGGCGGTCGGCGCGGGGGAGCAGCACCGCGATGCTCGGCGCGGTGAGGGCGCCGGCGATCGCCGTCGCCGCTACTGCCAGGCCCGCCGTGCCCTCGCTGACACCGACGTCCGCCGCGAGGGTCGGCAGCACGCTCGCCGGCAGGAACTCGCTCAGGACCACCATCCCGATCCCGAAGGAGAGTGCGACGACGGGCGTCCAGGTCGGGGTGCGTGGCTGGTCGTTCGACGGTTCGCTGGACAGGTTGCTCGGCGGGGAGCCGGCCGGGGCGCTGGATGGCGCGCTCAGTGGGGCGCTCTGGGTGGGCATGGTCCCAGCCTGGACGCGGCCCGCGCCCGGTGGTTGATCGTGCGGCGGCTGCTGTTGATCGACCGGCCGCAGGCCGTCGGTCAGACCTCCTGCGTGCGGCTCGCCCGCTCCTGCCGCCACGCGCGGATCCCTGCGACGATCGACGCCGCGATGACCACCCCGGCCACGATGTAGGCGATCGGCCGCACCGACGGGTCCGACGCCGCGAAGTACCCGAGCACGGTGATCAGCACGGCCCAGCTCAGTGCCCCGAAGACGTTCGCCGAGAGGAACTTGCCGTAGGGCATGCGGGTCACACCCGCGATGACCGGGACGAACACGCGGGCCCACGGCATGTAGCGGCCGATCACGACGGACCACCACCCGAACAGGTCGTAGAACTTCTCGGTGCGGACCACCGTGGCCTGCACCCAGCGGCCCTTCCGGGAGTCGAGGTACGGCCGGCCGTACCGGCGCCCCAGCAGGAACGCGACCTGGTCGCCCGCCACTGCCGCGACGCCGACGCCGATCGCGAGCACCCAGATGTCTATGCGGTCCGTGCTCCCGGCCACGATCCCCGCGCCGAACAGCAGGCCGTCCCCGGTCAGGAACGGGATGAAGACGCCGACGAAGAACGCGGTCCCCACGAATACGAGGCCCCAGACGACGAGGTAGAACGCCAGCGGTCCGAGCACGTCGAGCCAGCCGGTGACGTCGTCGGACACCGTGGTTCTGATCATCGTGGGCGCCCTCCGGTCCTGACAGGAAAGTCCTGTTAGGACACCCTAAGGCGTGCAGCGGCCGGGTCCGTCACGTCATGCGCCAGGACGGTCGACCACCCGGGACATCACGAGGGCCGTACGCGTCTTGACCACGTGGGTGACCGTCCGGATCCGCTCCACGGTGCGCTCGATCTCCTCCATGCTCGTGGCCATCACGTGCACTATCGCGTCGGCGTCGCCGGTCACCGTGGAGACGCGCACCACCTCGGGGATGGGGGCGAAGTCGCGCTCGAGCACCTTGGGCGAGACGATGCCGGAGCAGAAGATCTCGACGTACCCTTCCAGGATCCAGCCCATCGCCTGCGGGTCCACGCGCACGGTGAAACCGGCGATCTCCCCGCGGGCGAGCATGAGGTCCACCCGCCGCTTCACGGCGGGGGCCGAGAGCCCCACGGCGCTGCCGACCTCCTGATAGGTGGCGCGCCCGTCGCGCAGCAGCTCTCCGACGATCGCCCGGTTCACGGCATCCATGAACGAATCGTTCACCGAACCACGCGATCGCGCAAGAATCCGCGCCTGAATGCGCAACGGATGCGTGCCTGTTGTGAATCGGTGCGGCCGTAGCCTCGCGGCATGACGCAGACCACCGCGCAGCTGACGCACACCACCGCGCAGCGGACCGCCACGCCGCGGCACTACCTCATGTGCCCGCCCACCTACTTCGACGTCGTCTACGCGATCAACCCGTGGATGGACCCGTCCTCGCCCGTCGACACCGCGAAGGCGGTCGCCCAGTGGGAGGCGCTCCGCGAGGCCTACGAGGCGCGCGGCCACAAGGTCGACGTCATCGAGCCCGAGCCCGGGCTGCCCGACATGGTCTACGCGGCCAACGGCGGCATCGTCGTCGGCGGACGGGCGCTCGCGGCCCGGTTCACGCACCCCGAGCGCGCGGCCGAGGGGCCCGCGTACGACCGCTGGTTCGACACGCCCGAGGCGGGGGCCTACCGGCGTCTCGGCGAGTCCGTCGAGGTCATGGAGGGTGAGGGTGACCTCCTGCTTATCGGCAAGCTGCTCCTCGCGGGCACCGGCTTCCGCACCACGCCCGCCGGGCACGCCGAGGTGGCCGAGCGGCTGGAGCTGGCCGCCCAGGGCATCGAGCTGGTCCCGCTCGAGCTGGTCGACCCGCGCTACTACCACCTCGACACGGCCCTGTCGGTGCTGGACGACGGCGCCGTCTCCGGCGAGACCGTCGTCGCCTACCACCCCGAGGCGTTCAGCCCGGCCGCGCAGGAGACGCTGCGCACCCTGTTCCCCGGCGCGATCCTGGTCGGCGCCGACGACGCCGCCGTCCTCGGCCTGAACGTCGTCTCCGACGGGCTGCACGTGTTCCTCAGCGACCGTGCCCGCGACTACGCCGACGCGCTCAAGGAGCGCGGGTTCGTGCCGGTCGGCATCGACCTGTCCGAGATCTTCAAGGGCGGCGGCTCGGTCAAGTGCTGCACGCTCGAGCTGCGCCCCGACACCGCCGCGCCTGCTGTGCCCGCCCTGACCGGTACCGCCCTCACCACGACCGTCCTTGCGAGCGCAGTTCTCGCGGACGCCAGCGCCGCCAACGCCAACGAGGAGACCTCGCGATGACCACTGTCCCGTACCTCGACGTCGCCGCCACCGCTCGCTGGGTGGCCCGCCGCGGCCCGGAGGCCGCGATCGCGGCCCTCACCGACGCGCTGGAGCGCGACTTCGCGCGCTGGCCCGAGCTCGACAAGCGGCCGCGCATCGCGTCGCACTCCGCCGAGGGCGTCATCGAGCTCATGCCGACCTCGGACGCGGAGACCTACGGGTTCAAGCTCGTCAACGGGCACCCGCTTAACCCGTCGCTCGGCTTCCAGACGGTGACGGCGATCGGCATGCTCGCCGACGTGCGCAACGGCTACCCGACGTTCCTCGCCGAGATGACGCTGCTCACCGCGCTGCGCACGGCCGCGACGTCGGCCCTGGCCGCCCGCTACCTCGCGCCGGCCGGGTCCCGGACCCTGGCCCTGATCGGCTGCGGCTCGCAGGCCGAGTTCCAGGCGCTCGGCATGCGGGCGGAGCTGGGCATCGAGACGCTGCGCGTCTTCGACGTCGACCGCGACGCGATGGACAAGCTGGCGCGGCACGCCAAGGCGCTCGGCTTCGACGTCGTCCTGGCCGACGACGCCGCTGACGCGGCCCGCGGCGCCGACGTCATCACGACGTGCACCGCCGACAAGCAGAACGCGACCGTGCTGCAGGACGCCGACGTGCGCGGCGGGGTCTTCATCAACGCGATCGGCGGCGACTGCCCGGGCAAGACCGAGCTGGACCCGGCGACCGTGGCCCGCGCGAGCGTGTTCGTGGAGCTCCCGGAGCAGACCCGGATCGAGGGCGAGATCCAGCGCCAGGCAGCCGACTTCCCGGTCACCGAGCTCTGGCAGGTCGTCACCGGGGCCGCGCAGGGCCGCCGGAGCCAGGACGAGCTGGTCGTATGGGACTCCGTCGGGTTCGCCGTCGAGGACTGGACCGCGCTGAAGTTCGTGCTCGACGACGTCACCGCGAACGCGCCGGAGCTGCTCCAGCACCTCGACCTGATCGCCGAGCCGGAGGACCCGAAGGACCTCTTCTCCCTGGTCGCCGAGGCCTGAGTTTCCCGGGCGCCGCGCCCGACCTGCGCTGTTCCTGCCGGCGGGCTCGATCGAGCCATGTCGCACGGCGTGTGCCAACGGCGTGTGTCGCATGACGTGTGTCGCATGACGTGTGCCAACGGCGTGTGTCGCACGCCGTGTCGCGCCGGGGGGAACGTATGCGCGCGGGGCGTGTTGCTCTGCGTAGACATCGTCTACGCAGAGCAACACGCCCCGCAGACGTGGGTTCACCCCGCCACGACACGCCGTGCGACACGCCGTGGGGCGGGTGGCAGGGGTGACCGGTCAGCTGTCCGGGTCCGGCACGGAACGGAACGGTTCACACGGAACGGTTCAGAGGAGCTCGGCGCGGAGCTCTGGCTCGGTGTCGAAGGTGTGGAACGGGTGGATCGGGGTTGCCAGGCGGTGGTGACCAAGGCGGAGCAGGTCCTGATCGACGCCGCCGGGGGTGAGCATGAGCATCCAGTCGGCGGCCATGTCGTACAGCTCGGGCTCCAGGTAGCCGATCTTCACCACGACGACGTCGGTGCCGCGCGGGTTCAGCCCGATCTTCGTGAAGTCGGACTCCAGGTGGTACGGCTTGCGCCGCTCCGTGAGGATCACGCGGAGCCCGCCCACGCGCACGACGGCGACGATCCCGGCGTCGGGGTCGCCCTCGCTGACGTGCTCGACGACGCCGCGTAGCCGCACCGGCCCGTGCGGGCCGTCGTCGACCCGGGCACCGGCCTCGACATCCACCTCGGCCCCGGCGCCGTGCTTCGCGAAGACCTCCGCGACGGCGCGAGCGGCGTCTGCGTCGGGCAGCGAGGCGTAGATCGCGGTGCGCCCGCCGATGCCGGCCGGAGATCCGCTGTGATCGGTTGGGGACTTGCCGGTGTCGGCCGGGGATCCGTCGTCATCGGCTTGGGGCTTGCCGTCCTCGGACGGCCGGGCGAAGGCCGGCTCGGCGAGGAGCTGCGCGAGTGTCCAGGTGACGTCGCCCGCGCCGCCCGCCGTGGGGTTGTCGCCCGAGTCGGACAGGAAGTAGGGCCGCTGCTCGCTCGCCAGGGCGGTCGCCACGCACTCCTCGTACGGCGCGGCCGGTGCGACGAATGCGAACTCGTCGCGCGCGTCCCAGTACTGCCGGGCGAGCTGCTCGGCCTCGCGGACGATCACCTCCTCGGAGTCGCCCGTGACGACGACGGCGGCCTGGCAGCTCGGCTCGTCCGCCCACGCGTACCCGACCCAGAGCGCCGCGTCGACCACGCCGGGCAGCTCGGCCACGCGTGCGACGTCGGCGTAGATGCCCTTCGCGGGCTCCAGGCGGGTGCTGGTCTTCTCGCCCGGGAGCAGCACGGGGACCTGCAGCCATGCCTTCTTGGGCGCGCCCCCTGACCGCAGCCGCGAGAGCAGGTTCGCGGCGGCGCGCTCGCGCGTCTCCCATGCGTCCTCGTGCGGGGCCATCCGGTAGCAGGTGATCAGGTCGCTGGCCTCGGCCAGCTCTCGCGGCACGTTGCCGTGCAGGTCCATGGTGGTGCTGATCAGGGTTCCGGATCCGACGGCGGCGCGCACGGCCGCCGCGAGGTCGGCCTCGGCGTCATCCCGCCCGGCGACGGTCATGGCGCCGTGGATGTCGAGAAGCAGGCCGTCGTACGGGCCGTGCTCGGCCTGCTGGGTGCGCAGGGTCGCGACTATCTCGTCGCGCACCGACTCGTAGACCTCTTCGGGGACGGCGCCGCCGGGCAGCGACCGCGCGTGCAGCACGCCGGTCCAGGCGGCGGCGTCGCGCAGCGGAGCACCGTCGGCGAGGAACGGGTAGTGCAGCACCAGCTCGTCGCCGCGCCGGAGCGTGAAGGCCTCCCACCCGGAGCGGTGCGGCGAGAACGTGCTGGACTCGATCGACATGCCGGCGATCGCGACCCGCGGGCGGGTGTTCGTCATCGTGGTCCTTCCGAGGGGTTGCGGGCGGGGATACGGCGTCAGCCGGCCAGGGCGTGCGGCACCAGCGCGTCCTCCAGGAGGCGGCCCACACCCACCAGGTTCGCGTCGGCGCCCAGGGCGGACGGCGCGATCACGAGGTCGCGGGTCATGAGCGGGTGCGCGCCCTCGTAGATCTGGCTGCGGATCGCCGAGACGAACGGCTCGAGCGTGGACAGGGCGCCGCCCAGGTACACCGCGCCCGGGTTGAAGAAGTTGACGACCGCGCACAGCACCTCGCCGAGATGGCGCCCAGCGGTCCTGGTCAGGGTGGTCGCCACCGGTTCGGCGTCTCGCACGAGGGCGAGGACGTCGGCGGTAGCGGCGACGTCGTACCCCTGCTCGCGGAGCAGCCGCACGAGGGCCGCACCCGAGGCGACCGTCTCCAGGCAGCCGCGGTTCCCGCAGGAGCAGGGGGTGTCGCCGCCGGCGGGGATGCGCGTGTGCGTGATGTCGCCCGCCGCGCCGCCGGTGCCGCGATGCAGCCGGTCGTCGACCAGGATCCCGGCCCCGATCGCGCTGCCCGCCTTGACCGACACCGAGTGCCGCGTCCTGCGGGCGTGCCCGAAGTGCTCGCCGACGGCCATCGCGTTGGCGTCGTTCTCGACCACGGCGGGGATGCCCAGGGCGTCCTCGAGCCAGGTGCCGACGTCGAACCCCGACCACCCGGGCATGCGCGACGGGCTGTCGAGGGCGCGCCGCGCGACGTCGACGGGGCCGGGCAGGGAGATGCCGACGCCGAGCAAGCGGCCGCCGTCGGACGCCGTGCCGGCCAGCTCCCGCAGCGCGGCCGTGACCTGCGTCAGCACCGGTTCGGGGCCGTCAGCTATCGCGAGCGCGACCTCCGTCGTCGTGGTGAGCTCGCCGCCGTGCCGCAGGATCCCGAGCCGGGCGTGGGTGCCGCCGATGTCGACGACGCCGAGGTGGCCCGTGCTGCCGGGGACGCGCAGCGCCCGGGGGCGCCGTCCGCCGCTGGACGCGCCCTCGCCCGTCTCCTCGATGGCGCCGGAGGCGAGCATCGCCTGCACCCGCTGGGAGACGGTGGAGGGCGCGATGCCGAGCGACTCGGCGATCTCCTTGCGGGACCGGGCGCGGCCGCTCGACACGAGCACGAGAATCTCCCGCTCGAGCCGTGCGGCGGCGACCCGGGGACGCGCGAGCTGAGCCACGGCCACCTCCAGACTTTTTTTCGAACGTGGAACAAGCGACGGGCAAGAGTCTGCACCACGTCGACTCCGGGTAGGGCAGAGCGGGCTTTTTGCGGTGCCGAATTAACAGCTTTGTTACGGATTCTGCATAGATTCGGGCAACTTTGTACGTCTACGGTGCTGGATTATTCGGCCGCCGAATCAAGTGCCCGAGCCGCACAGGCTCCCGCTGCGACGGCCCCGCGAACCAAGGAGACCTCTGATGCGCACCACGCATGCCGGACGGGCGGCACGGCTGGCCGTCGGCGCGGCCGCCGCCGTCGCCCTCCTCGCCGGATGCTCCGCGTCCTCCGGCGCGGACGAGGCGGCCGGCCGCACCGACGTCAACTACGCCCTGCCCGCCAACGCGACCCCCAACTGGATAGTGCCGCTGGGCATCGCGGGCAAGCTCGCGACCCACAACTCCGCGATCATGCGCACCCTCTGGGAGCCGCTCGTCGCGTACGACGGCTCCGAGGGCGAGGTGGGCCGCGTGGCGACGGCCGATCTCGCCTCCGACATCACCTTCTCCGACGACGGCCGCTCCGTGACCATCACCCTCGACGAGGGCCGCACCTGGAGCGACGGCGAGCCCGTCACCTCGGCGGACGTGAAGTTCTGGTTCGACCTCGTGCGCGCCAACACGGACGTCTGGGCCAGCTACTCCGAGGGCCGCATGCCCGACAACGTCACCGACGTCGCCACGCCCGACGACAAGACCGTCGAGCTCACGTTCGACAAGGTCTACAACCCGGAGTGGCTGCAGGCCTCCCAGCTCAACCTCATCGTGCCCCTCCCGGCCCACGCCTGGGCCAAGACCGCCGACGACGAAGAGCCCGACCCGGCGCTCGCGGAGACCGAGAAGGGCGCCAAGGCGATCTTCGACTACCTCGTCACCCAGAGCGAGGACCTGGGCACGTACGAGACCAACCCGCTGTGGCAGACAATCAACGGCCCGTACTCGCTGACCGGGTTCTCGGACGCCGGCCAGGTCGAGCTGACCAGGAACGAGAAGTACGACGGCGACGACGCCGCCTCGATCGACACCGTCAACCTGCTCCCGTACACGTCCACGGACGCCGAGGTGAACGCGGTGCGGTCCGGCGCCGTCGACTACGGGTACATCCCGACGACGGGCCTCGACGCGCCGGAGCAGTACGAGCAGCTCGGCTACGCCGTCGAGCCGTGGGCGGGCTGGTCCATCACGTATATGCCGTACAACTTCAACCACCCCGAGATGGGCCCGGTCTACCGCCAGCTCTACGTGCGCCAGGCGCTGCAGCAGCTCGTGGACCAGGAGCAGATCTCCGACGTCATCTGGAAGGGTGCGGCGCTGCCCGGCTACGGCCCCGTGCCGCAGAACCCCGAGAGCGACTTCCTCTCCGACGAGCAGAAGGAGAACCCGTACCCCTTCGACCCGGAGGCCGCGGCCGCGCTGCTGGCCGACCACGGCTGGACCGCCGGCTCGGACGGCGTGCTCGAGTGCACCGCCCCCGGCGACGGCGACGACGAGTGCGGTGACGGCATCGAGGACGGGCAGCAGCTCGCCATCACGATCCTGTCGCAGAGCGGCTCGGCCGAGACGGACAACATGTTCGCGGAGATCAAGTCCACCTTCGACCAGGCGGGCGTCGCCGTCAGCATCGAGTCGGCGCCGCTGAACACGGTGCTCTCCTCGATCGCCCCGTGCACCGCCGACCAGCCCGACTGCGACTGGGAGCTGCCGTTCTTCGGCACGGCGGGCAGCTGGTACTTCGGCGGCTACCCGAGCGGCGAGCGCGTGTTCGGCACGGGCGCGGCGTCGAACTTCGGCTCCTACTCCGACGACGAGTTCGACACGCTCATGCTCGACTCCACCGAGAGCACCGACCCGTCGGTGATGCAGGCGTACTCGAAGTACGGGGCCGAGAACCTCCCGGTCATGTGGCTGCCCAACCCCGTCTACCAGGTCTCGGTGATCAAGGACGGCCTGGAGGGCACCACGCAGGACCCGCTGGCCAGCTTCCACCCGCAGCGCTGGAGCTGGGCCGGCTGACATGACGACAGCCATCCCCGTACAGAGCGGGTCCGTCGAAGCCGGAGTCGCCGCGCCAGGGCTCGTCAGAGCCCAGCGCGGCGGCTTCGGCCGCTTCCTGGTCCGGCGCGTCCTGCAGGCGCTCGCCGTGATCCTCGTGGTCAGCGTCATCGTGTTCGCGCTGCTGCACGCGCTGCCGGGCGGACCGGCCCGCGGCGTCCTCGGCCAGCAGGCCACGCCGGAGCAGATAGCGGCGTTCGAGGCCGCCAACGGCCTGGACCAGCCCGTGGTGCTGCAGTACCTGTCGTTCCTCGGGCGATCGCTGACGGGCGACCTCGGCGAGTCGTACCTGCTGAACCAGTCGGTCGCCGACGCGATAGGCATGCGGCTGCCCAAGACGCTGCTGCTGACCGGCCTCTCGCTGGTCGTCGCTGTGATCGTCGCCGTGCCGGTCGGCGTCTACCAGGCGGTGCGCCGCAACCGCGCCGTCGACTACTGGTTCTCGACCCTCGCGATCGTCGCCTACTCGACCCCCACGTTCTTTCTCGGGATGCTCCTGATCCTGCTGCTCAGCCAGAACGCGGGGCTGTTCCCGGCGGCGGCGCCGCAGGGCAACGGGATAGCCGAGGTCCTGTCCCAGCCCGCCGGGCTCGTGCTGCCCGTGCTCACGGGCGCCGTGCCGATCGTGGCGACGTTCAGCCGCTACATGCGCTCCTCGACGCTGGACAACCTCGGCGAGGACTACGTCCGCACCGCCCGCGCCAAAGGCACCGCCTACCGGGACGTGGTGGTCCGGCACGTGCTGCGCAACTCGCTGACGCCGGTGGTCGCGATGCTCGGCTACTACCTGCCCGTCATGTTCGGCGGCGCGCTCGTCGTCGAGCAGCTGTTCAACTACCCCGGCATGGGCCTGCTGTTCTGGAGCGCCGCGCAGAGCAGCGACTTCCCGGTGCTGCTCGGCTGCGTGCTGGTCATCTCGGTGGCCACCGTCGTGGGCTCCCTGCTCGCCGACGTCATCCAGGCGCTCCTGGACCCGCGCACCCGGGGAGGCCTGCGATGACCGGGCTGCGGCGGTTCGCCACCAACCGGCTGGCCGTGGTGGGCGCGGTCGCGCTCGCGATCCTCGTGCTGTTCGCGGTGCTCGGCCCGCTGGTCCACCCCACCGAGCAGGTGGCGACCGACCTCGGCGCCGCCAACCTGCCGCCCGGTGTCGACGGGCATCCCCTCGGCACGGATGCGCTCGGCTACGACAACCTGGGCCGGCTCATGGTCGCCGGCCGGGTGTCGCTGCTGGTCGGGGTCCTGGCGGGGGCGCTCGCGACGGTGGTCGGCACCCTCTGGGGCGCGGTCGCCGGGTACGTGGGCGGCGTCGTGGACGCCGTCATGATGCGCGTGGTCGACGCCGGGATCGCGATCCCCGCGATCTTCCTGCTGCTGGTGCTGTCCACCATCGTGCGGCCGACGGTCGGGATGATGATCGTCGTCCTGGGCCTGGTGTCCTGGCTGGTGCCCGCCCGGCTGATCCGGGCGGAGGCCCTGTCGGTCCGGACGCGCGACTACGTGGTCGCGGCCCGCGCGATGGGCGCCACCCACAGCCGCACCGTGCTGTCGCACGTCATCCCGAACACCGTCGGCACCGTGGTGGTGAACGCGACCTTCCAGGTCGCCGACGCCATCCTGCTCGTCGCGTACATCAGCTTTCTCGGGATGGGCGTCCAGCCGCCCACGACCGACTGGGGCGCGATGCTCAACGACGGCATCAACTACATCTACCAGGGCGCGTGGTGGCTCATCCTGCCGCCGGGCCTCGCGATAGTGATCGTGGTGTGCGCCCTGAACTTCGTGGGTGACGGGCTGCGGGACGTCGTCGACGTGAAGGGGAGGACGGCATGAGCGCGCTGCCCGCATCCGGGCCCGGGCAGGAGGCGCCGGCCGACGACGTCGTCCTGCGCATCCGGGACCTGAACGTCACCTTCACCACCGGCTCGGGCGAGGTGCCCGCCGTGCGCGGCATCGACCTCGAGGTGCGGCGCGGCCGGGTGGTCGCCCTGGTGGGCGAGTCGGGCTCGGGCAAGAGCGTCACCTCGCTCTCGGTGCTGGGGTTGCTGCCCTCGACGGCGCGGGTCACCGGGTCGGTGGAGCTGGACGACGGCGGGCGGTTGCGCGGCGTCGTCGCCACACCCGAGGACCAGCTCGTGGACCTGCGGGGCCGCGTGGCGTCCATGGTCTTCCAGGAGCCGATGACGGCGCTCAACCCGACCATGACCCTCGGCGACCAGATCGCCGAGGCGGTGCTGAACCACGAGCGGATCCCGCGCGTCGTCGCCCGGGAGCGGGCCGTCGAGCTGCTCCGGTCGGTCGGGATCCCCGACCCGGAGCGGCGGGCGCGGCAGTACCCGCACGAACTGTCCGGCGGCCAGCGGCAGCGGGTGGTCGTCGCCATCGCGCTGGCGTGCGAGCCGCGCCTGATCGTCGCGGACGAGCCGACCACCGCGCTCGACGTCACCGTGCAGGCCGAGATCCTCGACCTGCTGCGCGAGCTGGTCGCCGAGCGCGGCACCGCGCTGCTGCTCGTCACGCACAACATGGGCGTGGTCGCGGACATCGCTGACGAGGTGGCCGTGATGAGCGGCGGCCGGATCGTGGAGCACGGGCTCGTGGAGCAGGTGCTGCTCGACCCCGCGCACGAGTACACACGCGCCCTGCTCGATGCCGTGCCGGCAGCGCCGCCGGCGAGCGCGGGGGTGGCAGGCGCTGTGTCGGACGGCGGTGCGCTGTCGGCGTCGGACCGGGTGGCTGTCGCCGATCCTGCCGATGACCGCGAGATCGTCCTGGACCTGCGCGGCGTCAGCCTCGACTACCGCGTGCAGGGCCGACACGTCCGCGCGGTCGACGGCCTGGACCTGACCGTGCGCGCGGGCGAGATGCTGGGGCTGGTCGGCGAGTCCGGCTCGGGCAAGTCGACGGCAGGGCGGGCGTGCCTCGGCCTGCTGACGCCGTCCGCGGGCGAGGTGCTGCTGCTCGGGACCTCGATCGCGCGCGCCAGGGGCCGGGCGCGCCGGCGCCTGCTGGCCGACGTCGGCGTCGTGTTCCAGGACCCGGGCGGGTCGCTGGACCCGCGCAAGCTGGTCGGCGAGTCGATCGCCGAACCGCTGGCGATCCACGGCCGGGACGGGCGGCGTCTGTCCGGGGCCGAGCGGCAGGCGCGGGTCCGCGAGCTGCTCGACGCGGTGCGGCTGCCCGCGGGCGCGGAGCGCCGCTACCCGCACGAGTTCTCCGGCGGGCAGCGTCAGCGCATCGGCCTGGCGCGCGCCCTGGCCCTGCGCCCGCGCCTGCTGGTGGCCGACGAGCCGACGAGCGCCCTCGACGTCTCCGTGCAGGCCGAGGTGCTGCAGGTCCTGCGCGACCTGCACGAGGAGCTGGGTTTCGGCTGCCTGTTCATCAGCCACGACCTCGGCGTGGTGCACGAGCTGACCGACCGGGTGGCCGTGCTGCGGTCCGGTCGCCTGGTCGAGAGCGGCCCGACGGCGGAGGTGTTCAGCGCGCCGCGCGAGCTGTACACGGCCGAGCTGCTGGCGTCCGTCCCGACGCCGGACCCGGCGGCGCAGCGCGAGCGGCGCGAGGCGCGGCTGCGGCTGGTGTCGGTTGGCGCCGAGGCCCCCGGCGCCGCCCGATGACGGACCAGCCCACGGCGGGCGTCGACATCGGTGGCACCAAGATCCGCGCCGCCGTCGTCACGCCCGACGGCGAGGTGCTCGCCTCGGCGACCGCGCCGACGCCGTCGGGCGGGGCCGCGATGCTCGACGTCGCCGCGGATCTGGTGGCGCGTGCGACGGCCTCGGCAGGGGTGCGGGTGGCGGCCGTCGGCGTCGGCGCGGCGGGCATCGTCGACCCGGTGACGGGCGAGGTGCTCGCGGCGAGCGACTCGTTCGTCGACTGGGCCGGCACGAACCTGCGCTCCGGGCTCGCGGCCCGGACCGGCCTGCCGGTCACCGTCGCGAACGACGTCGACTCGTTCCTCGTGGGCGAGGCAACCTGGGGGGCCGTCCGCGGGGTCGGGTCCGCGGCGGGCATCGCGCTCGGGACCGGCGTCGGGGGAGCGCTGTGGCTGGACGGCGCGCTGTACCGGGGCTCGGGCGCGGCCGGGGAGATCGGGCACATGCCGGGGTTCGGCGACGCGCGGTGCACGTGCGGCCAGCGGGGACACCTGGAGACGTTGGCGTCGGGGCGCTCGGTGGAGCGCCGGTACGCGGAGCTCACGGGGGGCGGCGGCAGCGCCGGGGCTGTGGGTGTTGCGAGTGCCGGGGGAGGTGGTGCCGCGAGAGCTGTGGGGAGTGCAGGTGCCGGTGGAGTCGGCGACACGAGGGCCGTCGGCGTCGGCGCTATGGAGATCGAGGCTCGGGCGCGCGCCGGCGACGAGATTGCGGCCCAGGTGCTCGCCGACGCCGGCCGCGCCGTCGGGTCGGCGGTCCTCGTGCTGGCGGCGCTGCTCGACGTCGGACACGTGGTGGTGGGCGGCGGGCTGGCCCGCGCCTGGGACCTGCTGGAGCCCGCGCTCCTGGACCGGTTGCGCGACGAGCCGCCCGTGTCGGGGCACACGATCGAGGTGCGCAGGGCGTCGCTCGGCGGGGACGCGATGGTGGTGGGTGCCGCGGCGCTGGCCCGCTGACATCAACCCAAGCGCGCGGAGGGCCGGTGACTTCGGTCCGATGTCATCTCGCGTGGATGAGATCGGTCGGTTGCCTCGAGATCGGTCAACCGTTGGACCGATCTCGAGGCAACCGACCGAAATCGGTGAGCAAGGTCAAACGTCCGACCGAAGTCGGTCGGACGTCCTGGAGCGAGAACGCGGACGGCGTCCGGCCGCGGGGTGCGGTCGGACGCCGTCGTGAGCCGGGGCCTGAGTGATCAGGCGGCGGTGGTGACCTCGATGCGCTGCGGCGTCGTGCCGGCGAAGACGCCGGGCACGGTGACCGTCAGGACGCCCGCGTCGTAGGACGCGCGGACGGCGTCGCCGTCCACGGTCTTCGGCAGCGTGACGACACGACGGAAGGAGCCGAAGCGGACCTCCGAGATGCGGCGGCCCTCGGACTCCTCCGAGCGCTGGTCCTTGCGCTCGCCGCGCACGACGAGCTTGCGGCCCTCGACCTCGACGGTGACGTCGTCGGCCGGGTCGACGCCCGGCAGGTCGAGGCGGGCGACGAGGTCCTCGCCCTCGCGGTAGACGTCGGCCGCGGGCACGGGGCCCTCGGCGGCGGCGGCGAGCTGCGAGCTCCACGGGTCGCGGACCCAGGTGCGGGCGAACGGTGAACGGGTCAGAACGGTGGTCATGATGTTCTCCTCCGGAAGGGGTTGATGATCGGTTCAACCTGAGTCGACCCGACTCAATTTCCGGGTTCGCCGACGGCGTACGGCGGCTCTGGGTCGAGGCGAGTCGCGACCGCGCGCGTTTGAGCCGCGACGGCATCCCTCACGGACCGGGTGTCAGTGCCGGGCGGTAGCGTGCGCGCCACACTCAACCACTCGATTCCACACCGGAGATGACATGACCGACGCGTACTCACCCATTTCCGAGCTGAACTTGCTCAAGGGGTTCTCCGACGGCCCCGGAGATGCCTATTTCTCGGACGGGTTCGAGTTCTACGAGTACGACCGGCCCGACGCCGGTCTGGTCGAGTGGCTGATCCTGGAGGGGCGGGAAGAGGAAGCTCGAGGCCACCTCGACCGGCTTACCCCGTTCGCACAGGCCACCGGCTCGGGTTCGTTCTACGCCCTGTGGCACTGCGATGACCGCGCCGACCTTGCCACGCTTCCCGTCATCCGCTTCGGCGACGAAGGCGATCTCGATGTGATCGAGGGTCTGCGGAACCTGTTCCGGCTGCTCGCTGTCGACGACGAGTTGTTCAGCCCTTGGGACGAGGAGCGCGAGGCGGACTCCGACGAGGAGCACTCCCCTGGGCACGAGGCGTACGTGGTCTGGCTGAAGGAGACGTTCGGCCTGACCCCTCCCACCGAAGCGGAATCCGACGAGATCCTGGGGTCGGGCGGCAAGAAGTACGGCGCCCGGTTCGTGGACTGGCTGGAGGAGTTCGGGTCCGAGGAGATCGACTTCGACTCGTGGCGCAAGGAGTTCGGCGGCTCCTGAACGTGAATGTGTCCCGGTCAGTGCCGCGTGATCGTCAGGCTCGCGCCGTCTGCCCCGATCAAGAGCTCCGCCGTCCCGCCGACCGGGAACGTGAGCAGCGGGCTCGTGTGCCCGAAGTCCACGCCGGCCAGGACCGGCTTGCCGCGCAGCGCAGGCTGACGCGCGACGATCTCGTCGAGTGCCTCGCGCGTCACGCCGGAGCTGGTCTGGAACCGGCCGATCACCAGCCCGGTGACGCCGCCGGCGTCGGGCAGCTGGAGCAGCGAGGTGAGGTGGCGCGCGAAGGCCGCCGCGTCCGACTCGAAGTCGTCCTCGAGGAAGAGCAGCGCGCCGTCGAGGGAGGGCATGTACCCCGTGCCCTGAAGCAGCGCGAGCGTGCCGAGGTTGCCGCCGACGATCCGGCCGGAGGCCTGCCCCGGGCGCAGCCGCCACCAGCCCTCGTTGGGCACCGGGGTGCGGGCGTCCTGGTCGGCGAACCACATGTCGTCGGTCCAGGCCCGCGATGGTTCGACGGCGATCGGGGCGTCGTCCGCCACCGCGGCGCGGAACCAGTCGCCGGTGGGCTCGAAGTGGTCGCGCATGCCCCAGCTCGACCAGTGCGGGCCGGAGTAGGTGACCAGGCCCGTGCGGGCGAGGATCGCGTTCTGCAGCGCGGTGATGTCCGAGTAGCCGCAGAAGACCTTCGGGTTGGCCGCGATGAGGTCGAAGTCCAGGTGGGGGAGCAGCTCGTTGCTGTTGAACCCGCCGATCACGGTGAGGATCCCGGCCACGCCGGGGTCGGCGAACGCGGCGTGCAGGTCGGCCACGCGGTGCTCGATCGAGCTGCTGCGGAACTGGTCGTCCTCGTCGACGTGCTCGCCGAACGTGAGGGTGAGCCCCATGGCGGCGAACCGCTCGTCGATCCAGCGGGTGTTGTCGTGCTCCACGACCATCGTTCGCGACATCGCGGGTGCGATCACCCGGACGGTGTCGCCGGGGCGGAGCTTGGGCGGGACGACGGTCTGTGCTGGTTCGAACATGCCAGCAGCCTAGATCCACATCGGGTATGGGTCCGCTTCGACCTGAGTGGACAGGCCGCGGCGTTCGGACGAACATCGCGGATATCCGTACACGGGAGGGCACAATGCGCGCCGCACGCATCACGGCCAACCTTCGAGTGGCCGACATCGAGACGGCGAAGAGCTTCTACGCCGACTACCTCGGGCTCAGCACCGAGGAGCTCAACCTGGGCTGGGTGGCCCGCTACACCTCCCCCGATACCGGGGCGCACGTCCAGCTCGTGACGGGCGATGCGACGTCACCCGAGGACTCGGTGATCTCGGTCCACACGCCGGACGTCGACGCCGCTTACGAAGAGGCGCAGCGGCTCGGCTACGAGATCGTGCACCCGCTCACCACGGAGCCGTGGGGCGTGCGCCGGTTCCTCGTGCGGGCGCCGGACGGCAACGTGATCAACGTCGTGCACCACCTGGACTGAGCCCACGTCAGATGCGCCGACCAAGCAGCCGACCTCGCACAGGTGCGACCGCTTCATCCAGTAGCCGAGCGTCGGCGCTGCGCAAGATGCCGTCCAGAACGCACGAAGGCCTGTCCTGCGAATGGCCTGGCCACAGTGTCCGTGGTTTCGGAGTTGTGGTGGGTGTCGGGTAGTGAGCTAGGACCGCTCAAGCCATACCGCAGGTCCACCATCCGTCCTCGATGGGAGTCGGGTCCTCACAGGCCATGCCGCGCATGTCGTACCCCGCGGGGCTCGCGGCAGGCGAGTAGAAATAGCCGCCCGCGTCGTCAACAAGCCGAGCCCACTGCGGGACGAAGATCGTGAGAGTTCCTGCCTGCTCCGATCCCGCGACGTCGACGGTTCCCGTCACGGACACGAAGCCAAGAGTCGCGGGCAACTCGACGGAGTAGCCCTGTTCACCGTTGTCGGCGAACCATTCCACGACGCGGTCGAGCCCGGGGCGCAGCGTGCGGAAATCCTGCAGCGCGTCGCGATGGGTCAGACCATTCGTTCCCTGAAACAGCGCCGACGACGCCCACGGCGTGATGCCGATGGCCACGGCGAGGCACATCAACGCCACGGTCAGCCGGAACGTATTGAGAGTGCGGCGGTGCCGGACTATGAGCACAGACACAGCAACCGTCATGGCGAGGCCCACCAGGTAGGACGCACTCCGTACCAGCACCGCCCCGACGTTCTCCGGCAGGAGACCATTGCTGCCGCCGTTGTCCAAGAACCACCACATCTGCAACGGCAGGACGCGCCACGAGTACGCCATCCAAGCCCAGGACTCCAACGTCGCGACAACGAACAGTCCGACAGCGGCCGACGCGAGCAACAGGGCTACTCGACCGCGCCGTGAGATCGGCCCCGGTGCAGGTGGCTGCAGAGCGTTCTTGCCCGAGGCGGTCATGGACCGATCGTAGCGATACCGTCGCTTTCGTCGGCGGGCGTGCGTTAGGGCCGACGGCTCGGCGATTCACCGGACACGGCGTAATCGATCTCGCCTGCAGCGAGGCCTGCGACGTGCTTGGTGCTCACGTCTACTTCGATGTCGTCAAGAGCGGCGTCGAGGGTGACGGCGATGAGCTCGCGGGCCATCTGGCCGGCGTCAGCGAGGCGGCGAGACTGGGTGAGGCCGTCGATCTCGGGGACGTGGATCATCCACCAGCCGTCCTCGCGAGTAACGGTGGCTCGGTAGGTCGTGGTCATCTCTCTAGCCTCCTTGGCTCTCCTTGATCGTGCCGTGGATCGGGCCTTTCGTCTTGCTCAGGGGGCGGGCCGAGGCGCCCGACCTGGCCGCGATCATCTCCGCCGCGATCGAGACGGCGGTCTCGTCCGGGGTGCGCGCACCGAGGTCCAGCCCGATCGGGCTGCGCGGCCGGGCCAGCGCCTCGGGCGGAACGCCGTCCTCGACCAGCCGGGCCTCCCGCTCGGCGTGGGTCCGATGCCGCACGAGTTGCCGGTACGCCTGACACGCCGGGGCATCCGGGGAGATGATGGAGGGGATCGCAACGACGCGAGGAGGACCCGATGAGAGCAGCAGTGGGCGACCGGATCGTCACGGCGTCCGGAGTGGTCGGCGGCGCGGTACGCGACGGCGTGGTGACCGAGTGTCCCCACGGCGACGGTTCGCCGCCCTACCGGGTGCGGTGGTCCGACACCGGCGAGGAGACGCTCGTCTACCCGGGCGCGGACACGTTCGTGGACCCGCAGACCGAGGCGGGCTCGGGCGAGTGGAGCGAGGCGCGCCAGGGGCGCGCGCTCACCTGGGACGTCCGGATCACCCTGGTCGAGACGGCGGGCAGCACGACGGCGGAGGCAACCGTGATGAACGGTCCGCCGGACGCGCTGCGCGGCGTCGGGCACGCCAGGAAGTCACCGGACGACGACGAGGTGCCTCTGATCGGCGACGAGATCGCCGCCGGCCGGGCGCTGCGGCGGCTGGCCGACCGGCTGCTCGCCGTGGCCGAGGCGGACGTCTCGGCGGCGGTCGGGCACCGGGCGCACCTGCACAGGTAAGCCCTGGGCCGGGCCGGTTACGCCAGGATGCCGGTGGCGTTCAGTGCGGCGCGCACCTCGTCGTCGAGCCATGGCTCGATGCCCTCCCACGTGGTGCGCCACGAGATGCCGGTGATCACGCTGCCGTCGGGGAACGTCTCGATGTAGTCGGCCTGGAGCACACCGAAGTTGTCGCACCAGAACGCGTTCGCGGGGGTGCCGTCGAGGAGCTGGTCGATGCGCATCGCCGACGTCGAGACGCCGTCGGGCAGCACGAGCGGCTGGGTGTCGGTGCGGACCAGCAGGGCCTGCCGCGTGCGCGTCGGGTCGGCGTCGTCGAGCTGGGTGTACTCGACCCAGGCGCCGACGGTCGCGAGCTCCAGCACCAGCAGGTACCGCGCGAACGAGGGGACGCCGTTCCCGACGCCGGGCGGCAGGTCGGCGCGCTCGAACGCGACGTCCACGCCGCCGGGCTCGCGCTGCAGGGAGTAACGCACCCAGCCGCGGATGTCGCCGTCGTACTCGACGCGCTGCCTGGCATGCAGCACGACGTCGGGCACGGGGCGCATGGCCAGCACGGAGTCGAGGACCCGCAGACCGTCATGGGTCCACGAGTCCCGGCGCACGAGGACGCCGTCGGGCGTGGTCCCGTTGTTGCTCAGCGCGTGGATGTACATGGTTGATTCTTGCGCGCGGCCCCGGGGTAGTACACCTCATCGCCGGGTGGTTCTTGCGCCGAGCAGACGATGACCACGCAGAGCAACACGGCTGGCGGAGGTCGGTACCGCCCGGGCGGGGCGGCTCCGGGATAGGTTGCGGACATGAGCGAGCGCGTGGACGTGGAACAGCACCGGACCGACGTCGCGGAGCTCCTCGCGGAGCTCGCCGACCGGCCGGCCACGGAGGTGTCTATCGACCGGGGCGTGCTCGGCCGGGTCCTGGCGCGCGACGTCGTCGCCCCGGGGCCGCTGCCGCGCTTCCGCAACTCGCAGATGGACGGGTTCGCGGTGCGCGCCGCCGACGTCGCCTCGGCCGCCCCGGGCGCGCCCGTCACCCTGCCCGTGGCGGGCGACGTCGCCGCCGCGCCGGGCGAGCCGGCTCCGCTGGAGCCGGGCACCGCGGTCCGGATCATGACCGGCGCACCAATGCCCGACGGCGCGGACGCCGTGATCCCCGTCGAGGACACCGACCACATGACCTTCAACAGGGCGCCGGGCACCGCGGGGGCGGGCACCGCGGCGGTGGGCACCGCGGAGGCGGGCGACACGGTGGCGGGCGACGCCGGGGCGGGCAACGTGGCGGCGGGCAACGGGGCCGCGGCCGCTCCGGCGGCCTCGGCGACGCACGTCGTGGTGGCACGCGGGCGGGCGGCCGGGGAGTTCGTCCGGGAGTCGGGGTCCGACGTCGCTCCGGGCGCCGTCGTGCTGCGGGCCGGGACCGTCCTGGCGCCGCACCACGTGGCCGCGGCCGCGGCGTGCGGTATCGCCCGGCTGACGGTCCTGGTGCCGGTCTCGGTGGCGGTCGTGTCCACGGGCAGCGAGCTCGTCGCGGCGGACGGCGAGCCCGGCCCCGGCCAGATCTGGGACGCCAACGGCCCGGCGCTGGACGCCGCCGTCCGGGCCGCGGGCGGGCGGGTCGGCCTGCGCCTGACCGTCCCCGACGACCCGGAGATCGTGCGCGTCGGCCTGGAACGCGCAGCGGCGCTGTGCGACCTCGTGCTCACGACCGGGGGCGTCAGCCAGGGCGCGTACGAGGTGGTCAAGGACGCCCTGCCGGAGGTCACCTTTCGCTCGGTTGCCATGCAGCCCGGCGGCCCCCAGGGCCTCGGCCGCATCAACGGCACGCCCGTGCTCGCCTTCCCGGGCAACCCCGTCAGCGCGCAGGTCTCGTTCGTGGTGTTCCTCCGGGACATCCTGCGGCGGGCGGGCGGCCTGCCGCCGGTCGAGCGGGTCGCGGCGGTGCTCGACGGCGCGATCGGCTCCCCGGCCGGGAAGCGGCAGCTGCTGCGCGGGCGCTGGGTGCGCGGCGGCGGCGCGGCGGGTTCTCGACCGGCGGGCTCGGCGGACTCGGCGGGGTCGGCTGGCTCGGCCGGCTCGACGGTGCCGACGGACTCGGCAGGGTCTGCCGGCGCCGCGGTGCCGACGGGCTCGGTGACGCCGCGCGTCGCCGTCGTCGGCGGACCCGGCTCGCACCTCGTGGCGTCGATGGCCGCCGCGGACGTGCTGATCGAGGTCCCCGCCGCCGCGACTACGCTCGAACCGGGTGCCGAGGTGGCCGTGTGGCCGCTTTGACACCGCACCCGCCGGCGGACGAGGACTCTGGAACGAGGGATACGTGATGGACGAGGTCGTGCGCGTGACGCAGGAGGTGCTCGACGACGCCGTCGGGCACGCCGTCGAGGCGGTAGTGGCCGCGCCCGAGTGCGGCGCGGTGGTCACGTTCCGGGGCGTGGTCCGCTCGGACGACGGCGGCCGCGACGTCACGAGCCTCGACTACGAGGCGCACCCCGACGCGACCGCCGTCCTGCAAAAAGTGTGTCAGGCGGTGGCCGACGAGACCGGCCTCCGGGTGGCCGCGACGCACCGGTACGGGCACCTCGAGGTGGGGGACGTCGCGCTCGTGGCGTCAGCGTCGGCCGGGCACCGCAAGGAGGCGTTCGAGGCGTGCTCCCTGCTCGTGGAGCGCATCAAGGCCGAGGTGCCGATCTGGAAGAAGCAGCAGTTCACGGACGGCGAGTCCGAATGGGTCGGTCTCTAGATTCTGGTAGCCATCCAGCGCACCTGACAAGTGCGTAGGTCGACTCTCTGGACCGGCTGTCGGTAGCACCTGTGCCGCACCGGATCACGTGGGCGAGGGCACGCGCGCTGCGGTGTGCGATGGGCCCTCGTGCTCGGCGGGCAGCGGCGGCTCGTTCCTTGCCTCAAAGTGAAAGGTCAGCGCTATCCAGGCTGGAGCGGCCAGAGTGGCAATTATGCAGATAATGTCCGTGACCCACATCCACGCCCCACTTGGCGGCGACCGAAAGATTGACAGAATGGCGAAGACAAAGAACGTCGCCGGCGCCGCGAATTCAAAAAATGTTCCGAGCAACACAAATTTCGGTTTGAGCGCGTGGCCCGCGGCGAAGCGCTCCCATCCGGGCGAATCTGTCTGCTCGCCTAGTTCCTGAAGCCTCGGCCAGATGTCCCGCCGAATGTACATGCCGAGGAACAGAATCCAGTACCAGTTAGAGACGCTCAACAGACTCATAGACATTGCTGCAATCGGAATGAATGTTGTTGCCGTATCATCCCCGAAACTGAAGAAAGCGCCGAACGCGGTCACGCTGATGCCGATGCTTGCCGTCTGGGCCGAAACGCGCGCGACCATTTCCGAACGAAGTGCATTGAACTCGGCGAGCGTGACTTCAAGCGCCGCGCGGCGGGTGTCCTCTGTGTGGCCCATGTGAGCATGTTGCCAGCCGCGATCTGCCCGGAGAAGTGTGTTATGTGGTGAGTTGGGTAGATTTGTGCGTAACGCTCTGACCTGCAGGGTTGCTAGCTGGCACTCAGGTTCGGTAGATCGAGGCTGATCGGCCGCGTTTGACAGGCTCCCACCCGCCGACCGCAAAGGATGCGAGCGCGCGACTCGACGGTCCTGGTCGGCCGCCGATCTCCCCCGACCTTTGTCGTGAGCGCAACCGTTGCGACTGCCTGCCCGCTCTGGGCGCAATGGCTGCGCTCACAACAAGAGGTCGTGCTCAGTCCTGCGCGCCCAGGTACGGCTCCACGTTCTCGGTGTACGCCGTCTCGATGCGCGGCGTGACCGACTCGAACGCCGTCTTCGGGTCGGTGCCCTCGATGACTATCTGCTCGAGGGCCTCGTTGAGCAGCGCGTCGGCGCCGGGCACGAAGACGCGGACGTCGTCCTGCTTGCGGGCCTTGTCGGCGAGCTGGTCCACCGCGGTACGGAACTGCGGCGTCTGCTCGTAGGTCTTTGTCATCGTGTCGCTCTCCACCGCGGAGGTGCGCACGGGCATGTAGCCCGTGTTCTGCGAGAACGCGGCGGTGTTCTCGGTGTTGGTGAGGAACTCGAGGAACATCGCGGCCGCGAGCTGCTCCTCCGGGGTCTTGGACGACGGGATGGCGAGGCCCGTGCCGCCGGTCGGGGTGCCCCCGCCCTGCGGGCCGTCGGGCAGGTAGGCCGTACCGACGTCGAACTTCGCCGCGTCGAGCGCGCCCTTGAGCGAGCCCGTCGAGCCGATGGTGGAGGCGATGAGGCCGGACGAGAAGTCGGCCATCGCGTCGTCCGCCGACAGCGTCGCCACACCCGACTCGTGGAAGAGGTCGTGCACGAACTGGCCGCCCGCGATCGCCTCAGGGGCGTCGAGGGTGAGCTCGAAGCCGTCCGAGTACGCCCCGCCCTGGCCCCAGATCATGTTCTCGAACCACCAGGCGCCCCACGACGGGCCGGTCGACAGGCCGAACGTCGAACCCTTCTCGGGGACCTCCTTCTTGAGGGAGGCGTCCCACTCCTCGAGCTCGGCCCAGGTCTCCGGGCCGCGGTCGGGGAGGCCGGCGCCGGCCCACAGGTCCTTGTTGTAGTAGAACAGCGGAGTCGAGCGCGCGTACGGCACGGCCCAGTGCTGGTCGTCGTACTCGTAGTCGGAGTACAGCGCGGGCTGGAAGTCAGCGGCGTCGGCGTCGAGGAACTCCATGACGTCGTCGAGGGGCATGATCTGGTCGTTCAGGTGGTAGCGGAACCACCACACGTCGGACGCGATGACGAGGTCCGGCAGCTCGTCCGTCTGCGATGCCGCCTGGAAGCGCTGCGCGACCTCGTCGTAGTCGGCACCCGCGGTCACGAGGTTCACGCTGATGCCGGTCTCGGCCTTGAACTCGTCGATGAACTTCTCCTCGACCACCTTCGACTCGCCCGGGTGGTTGCTCCACCAGGTGATCTCCTTGGCCGGCTCGACCTGCGACCAGTCGACGGCCTCGGCGGTCGCGTCGTCGGATCCGGCGGTCGCGCCGACGCTCGGGCCGGCGCACGCGGTGATGGTCAGGGCGGTGGCCGCGGCGAGCGCGGTGACGACGACGGTGCGCGCACGCCTGGCGGCGCGGCGGGCAGGACTGTGGGACACGGGATGCTCCTTGAGCTCACGGGAAGGTCGCGCACCCAGGTCAGGGTGCGGGGGTCTGGTGGGCGGTGGGTGGGGACCAGGGCTGTGGCTGTCGCGGCTCAGCCGGTGACGGCGCCCGCGGTGAGGCCGTCGACGAGCCGGCGCTGCAGGACCAGGAAGACGAGCAGGATGGGGAGGGTCACGACGACGGTCGCGGCGAGCAGCACGCCCCAGTCCGACATGCCGTCGGTGTTCTGCAGCAGCGTGAGGCCGACGGGCAGCGTCATCGTCTCCGGGTGGTCGACGACCAGGAACGGCCACAGGTAGTCGTTCCACTCCGTCACCACCGACACCAGCGCGACGGCGGCGAGCGTCGGCGTGCTCATCGGCACGACGAACCGCCACAGCTTGCGCCAGTGCCCTGCGCCGTCGAGCTCGGCCGCCTCGAGGATGGAGGCAGGCAGCGTGAGGAAGTGCTGGCGGAACAGGAAGGTGCCGAACGCGCTGGCCAGTCCCGGCACGAGGATCCCCTGATACGTGTTGAGCCAGCCGAGGCTCGCCACCAGCGTGTAGTTGGGGATGATCGTGATCTGCGGCGGGATCATCAGGGTCACGATCACCAGCCCGAACACGGCCTTCCTGAACGGGAAGTCCAGGAAGACCAGCGCGTACGCGCAGCACAGGCCGAGCACTACCTTGAGACCGGCGCCGACGACCGTCAGGCCGATGCTGTTGGCCAGCAGCCGGCCGAGCGGGATGGCGCTCGCGGCCTGCGCGTAGTTGTCGAGGTCCGGCCGGGCCGGGAGCCACTGCAGCGGCAGCTGGTAGAGCTCGTCGGGGGCCTTGAGGCTCGCGAGCGCCAGCCACAGCAGCGGGGCGCCGACGACGACGGTCGCGAAGATCATCGTGACGTAGCCGGCTACCCGCGGCGACCGCCGTCGTCGGGCGGCCGGGTCCGCGAGGCGCGGGGCCGTGGTGGCGGTCACGCGTAGTGGACCTTCCGCTGGACGAACCGCATCTGCACGGCGGTGACGGCCAGCAGCACGAGGAACAGGATGGTGGCGACGGCGGACGCGTAGCCCGCGCGGCCGTTGACGAAGCTCTCCTCGTAGATCGAGTACATGAGCGTCGTGGTGGAGCCCAGCGGACCGCCCTGGGTCATCGCCTTGATGATGTCGAACGACTGCAGCGAGCTGAGCAGCATCGTCACGAGCAGGAAGAACGTGGTCGGCGTGAGCAGCGGCAGCACCACCGAGCGCAGCGTGCGGGCGGACGACGCGCCGTCGAGCGCGGCGGCGTCCCTGAGGTCCTGCGGCACCGCCTGCAGGCCCGCCAGGTAGATGAGGGCGACGTACCCGAGGTTCTTCCACAGGTAGACGACGATCACCATGACCAGCGGCCACGGGCGGCCCGTGTACCACTGGGGGGACGCGAGGCCCACCCAGCCGAGCACCTCCTGGATCAGGCCGTAGCGCGGGTCGAACATGAACAGCCAGAGGATGCCGACGGCGAAGCCGCCCAGCACGTACGGCGCGAACGCCACGGTGCGGGCGACGCCGCGGCCCCTGAGCCTGCTGTTGAGGAGCAGCGCCAGGCCGAGGCCCAGCACCATCGCGCCGCCGACGGTCGCGACGGTGAAGACGATGGTCGTGGTGACGATCCGCCCGGTGGTGGGAGCGCTGAACCACTCGATGTAGTTGCCGAGCCCCACGAACCGCGCGGTGGGCGAGCCGAGGTTCCACTGCAGGGTCGAGAGGTACAGGCTCTGCAGCAGCGGCCGGTACACGAAGACCAGGAGGAGGACGACGTTCGGGCCGGCGAGGAGCAGCGCCCAGAGGAGGGCCTTGCGCCGGCGGCTGGCGCCGAGGCGGCTGCGGTGCAGGCGCTGCGGCCGGGTTCGCCCCGGGATGGCGGAGCGGGCCGGTCCGGCGCCGGAGTCCTCCGGGGCCCGTGGCGTCGCGGTGGTGGTCACGGCCGGGAGCCTAGGAAGTCGTCCGGGTGCTATGTGGGGTTTTGTCCGTCGGGGGGCCGAGGCTTCGGGCAACGTACATCCCGCCGTCCCCGGGGCGTCATCTGGGACGGCTGGGCGTCACGTGGGCGACACGTCGGGCGCGGCCCGATTGAACGTGTCGACGGGTCCGTGCTGTGCAGATGGACGGGTTCCTGCTGTGCAGATGGACGACTTGCTCAGCCGCCGATGGCGCCCATGCTGCGCTGTGTCTCGGCGAAGGCGTCGGCCGCCAGCTCGACGGCGTCGCTGCCGTGCGCGCGAGGCTTGGCCCACATGGCGGCGCGCCACGCGTCGCCGACCTCGTCGTCCGTGGCACCGTTACGCAGCAGGGACTTCAGGTCGGTCTCCTCGTTGCCGAACAGGCAGGAGCGGACAGTGCCCTCGGCGGTCAGCCGGGTGCGGTCGCACGCCCCGCAGAAGGAGCGGGTCACGGAGGCGATGATCCCGACGGTGGCCGGTCCGTCGTCGACCAGCCACTCCTCCGCCGGGGCCGACGGGTCCTCGCGGCCCGCCGGGGTCAGGGTGAAGCGCTCGCCGAGCCGGTTCAGCAGGTCGGCGGCACTCACGACGTCGTCGCGCGTCCAGCGCCCGTCGGCGTCGAGCGGCATCTCCTCGATGAACCGCAGGTTGCAGCCGTGCTCGACGGCCCAGGCGAGCAGGTCGGCCGCGCCCTCCAGGGTCTCCGGCAGGAGCACCGCGTTGATCTTGACCGGCGCCAGCCCGGCGGCGAGGGCCGCGCGGATGCCCTTGAGCACGTCGTCCAGGCGGTCGCGCCGCGTCAGGGTCGCGAACGCCTCCCGGTCCACGGTGTCCAGGGAGATGTTGACCCGGTCCAGCCCGGCCGCGACCAGCGCGTCCACCCGCTTGTCGAGCCCGAGTGCGTTGGAGGTGATGGCGATGCGGACGCGTTCGCCCGACGTCGTTGTGCCTGACGCCGGGCTGCCCGGCTTCGTGCCGCTCGGCGTCGTGCCGCTCGACGTCGCGCCACTCGACGTCGCGCCGCTTGCCGAGGTGTCGTGCCGGAGCGAGGCCATCCCGTCGTCGGCCGCGGTCCGTGCCGCGCTAATGATCTGCTCGAGGTCGCGCCGCATGAGCGGCTCGCCGCCCGTGAACCGGATGTCGCGGATGCCGAGGTCGCGGACGCCGATGCCGACGAGCCGGCCGATCTCGTCCGGCGTCATCAGCTCGTCGCGCGGCACAAGGGGCAGGCCCTCGGCCGGCATGCAGTAGGTGCAGCGCAGGGAGCACGCCGTCGTGATCGAGACGCGCAGGTCCCGCGCGACGCGCCCGTACCGGTCGACGAGCAGCGGGGTCTCGGGGCGCGGTTTGCCCCCCGGGGTGGTGGCGCGCCGGGGCACGCCTCGCACCGACGGGATCCCGAGTGTCACAGCGGTCATCTTCCGAGACTAGTCGAGTGCGACCCCGGGATCGGCGGCTTGCCAATCCCCTGATACGCAGCTGTCCGCGGATGGCGCGCCCAAGGTTGGCCCTTTCCTGCGGGGATCGGCAGTTTGCACCGAGATCGGCTCAGGCCTGAGCCGATCTCAGTGCCAACTGCCGAGTTTGCTGGGCAAAGTGCCGACCCCGCTCGGTTCAGGAAGTTGCCGACCCAGGGTTCCCGCTGGATCTGCTGGATCTGCTGGCCGCTGGCTGCTGGCTGCTGGCTCCGCTGGCAGCGGGCTGCTGGCTGCTGGCTGCAGGCTGCTGGATCCGCTGGATCCGCTAGATCCGCGCGAGGGCGTCGAGCAGGTTCTCGGCCAGCTCGAGGTCGTTCCGTAGGTCTCGGTCGGTGTCGTCGGTCGGGAGTGCCGCCGTGACCTTGAGCGCGTCGTGCAGCGGGCCCGCGGGGAGGTCCACACCGCGCTGGCGGAGCAGTCGCACGGCGCCGACGAGCTCGCAGGCGAGCAGCGTCCGGTAGGCGGCGACCGCGCGCTCGGCCTGGACGACGGCCTGCGACGCGAAGCTCGCGTCCTCCTCCGTGCCGCGGGAGAGCGAGACGGAACCGAGCGAGGCGGGCTGAGCGGCCGCGCGCAGCTCGCCGAGGGCGCTCGCGGCGACGTACTCGGCCATCATCAGGCCGGAGGCGCCCTCGGGACCGGTCGCGAGGAACGGCCGTAGCCCGGTGAGGGCGGGCTCGTTGAGCATTCCGATCCGGGACATCACGAGCGGTCCGGTCTGCGCGAGGGCGAGGTTGCACCCGTCGAGCGCGAGCCCCAGCGCGGCCTGGTGGAAGGCGCCGTGATGAACGACGGCCGCACCGGCCAGGTCGAAAAACGGATTCTCCTGCGCGACGCCGAGGACCCGGCCGGCCTGCTCGGCCAGCGTCCCGAGCGCATGCGTGAAGGCGCCCTGGCTGATCGGGAACACGCGCAGCCCGAAGGCGTCCTGGATCCGGGCCGGCTGCCCGGCCCCGGCCTCAACCCCAGCCCCTGCTCCGGCGTCGGCTCCGACCTCAACCCCGGCTGATCGTTCAGCCGACCCGGCCCCGGCCCCCAGCAACCGCAGCGCACGCCCAGCCACCACATCCACCCCGGGCGCTGCCGCGGCGCGCACCGCGGTGGGGGAGAGGACCGAGGGATTCCCGTCGAGCCCCCGGAAGCTGAGCGCGTACACGACCGCGGCGGCGCGGTCGAGCCGGTCGAGGGCGTCGACCACCAGGCAGGCGCGGCCGATCGTGAGGGCGTTGGAGCTGATGAACGGCAGCGCGCTGTCCCGGTTCCACGGCTCCATGGGTTCGAGCGGCCCCGTCGCCGGGCGCTCGCCCATGAGGGTCAGCGCGGTCCCGGCGAGCGCGCCGAGGTCGCCTGTGCCGATGGAGGCGTGCGCGCGGACGGTTGGCGGGGCGTCCGTGTTCAGCATCCGCTCCAGCGCGGGAAGCACCACCGGGTCGACGCCGGAGCCCGCCACGCAGAGCTGGTTGAGCCGCACGGCGAGCATCGCCCGCACCGCCCGGGCGGGGAGCTCCGCGCCGGCGTCCACCGCGTGGCTGCGCAGGAGCCGGAGCCCGTGGGCACCGTCGTCCTCGACGACGGCGGTCTTGTTCGCGCCGACGCCGGTGGTCCGGCCGTAGGTCGGCACCTCCGCGACGAGCCGCTGCGTCAGCGCATGCGCCCGGCCCACGGCCTCGACGACGGCGTCGGGCACACGAACGGGTGCGCCATCGGCGATCGCGACCACGTCCGTCAGCCTCGCGGTCCCGGCGAGCTCGATCATCGGTGCGCCCTCTCCCTTGCGTTCGTACCGGACACCTGCCATTGTGCCGGTCAGCCTAGTGCCAGCCAGTGGCAAGCGAGTTTTACACAGTGGCAATGCGGTGGCGATGTGCCGAAAACTCTCGGCTCCTACGTTCGCTGCAGGGACACAGCTGCAGGAAGACAGCAGAGCACCCGACGACGTGGGAGGACCGAGACATGGCAGAAGCTGGGACCAGGACCGCCGAGCGGGTGCTCGCGCTCCTCGCCGTCGTCTGCGAACGGGGGCGGGCCAACCTCTCCGAGGCCGCCCGCGCCACCGAGCTCGCCCCGAGCACCGCACTGCGGCTCCTGCGCACGCTGGAAGGCGCGGGGTTCGTCCGCCGGGACGAGGACGCCTCGTTCACCCCGGGCGGGCGGATCATCCAGCTCGGTGCGCAGGCACTGAGCAACGAGTCCCTCGTCGATCTCACGCGGCCCGCGATGAAGGTCCTGGCGGAGGCGACGGGCGAGTCCGTCTACCTCAGCACGGTCGGCCACCACGAGTCCGCGCTCTACATCGCCATCGTGGAGGGCTCGCACTCCGTCCGGCACCGGAGCTGGGTGGGCGGCACGATCCCGCTCGACGGCACGGCCGCGGGACAGGCGCTCACCGGCGCGGTCCCGCCCGGATCGTGGGCGCTCGCCAGGAGCGGCGTCGAGAGCGACGTCACCGCCATCGCCGCGCCGATCCGGGTGGGCCGTCGCGTCGTCGCCGCCCTCAGTCTCGTCGCACCGAGCTACCGCATCGGCGAGGACGACGAGTCCCGCTACGGCCGCCTCCTCGCCACCGAGGTCGCCGCCATCTCGGCGGAGCTCGGCGGCCCGGCCGAAAAGACCCCGGCCGCCGGGGCCCCGGCCGCGGGGCCGACGGCGACCGACACCCCGGCTCCGACCACGGACGCACAGACGGCCAACCACCCGGAAGGAGCGACGGCATGATCACGTTCGAGCACGTCTCCAAGGTGTACCCCGACGGCACGCACGCCGTGCACGACCTCACCTTCGATGCCCCGAGCGGCCGGCTGACGGTACTCGTCGGCCCCTCGGGCTGCGGCAAGACGACGTCGATGCGGATGATCAACCGGCTGATCGACCCGACCGAGGGCGTCGTCAGCCTCGACGGCGAGGACACCCGGTCCGTCGACGCGATCGACCTGCGCCGCAAGATCGGCTACGTCATCCAGAGCGCCGGCCTGTTCCCGCACCGGACCGTCGTCGACAACGTCGCCGCGCTGCCCCGCCTGCTCGGCGCGGGCAAGAAGGAGGCCCGGGCCGACGCGCTGGCGCTGCTGGAGAAGGTCGGCCTGGACGAGCGCTACGCCCTGCGCTATCCCTACCAGCTCTCCGGCGGGCAGCAGCAGCGCGTCGGCGTGGCCCGGGCGCTCGCCACGGACCCGCCCTTCCTGCTCATGGACGAGCCCTTCAGCGCCGTCGACCCCGTCGTCCGCACCCAGCTCCAGGACTCCTTCCTCCAGCTGCAGCGGGACATCGGCAAGACGATAGTGATGGTCACCCACGACATCGACGAGGCGCTCAAGCTGGGCGACCGGGTCGCCGTCTTCCGGGAGGGCGGGACGCTGGCCCAGGTCGCGACACCGGCCGAGCTGCTCGCTCACCCTGCTGATCCGTTCGTCGCGGACTTCGTCGGGGCCTCGCGCGGGTACCGCGCCCTCGGCTTCGTCGAGGCGACGGCGACCGTCCGGCTCGCCGAGGAGGTGACGGTCCGGGTCGGCGCCCGCCCCGCCGACGTCGGCGGGGCCGACCCCTCGACCGGCTCAGGGCAGCGTGACGGCTGGAGCGTCGTCGTCGACGACGACGGCGCGCCGCTCGGCTGGGTGGACCTGAAGGCCACCGGCGAGGTCGTCGAGGAGCGCCACATCGACTTCTCGGGGACTGTCGCGCGCGCCGACGGCAGCCTCCGCGACCTGCTCGACGCCGCCCTCTCCAGCCCCACCGGGCGCGGCCTCGTGGCCGGACCCGACGGCCGTCTGCGGGGGAGCGTCGTCGCTGACGAAGTGCTCCGCCACCTGGGCCGTGGGCGGGAAGCGGAGGTCGCATCATGATCGGCGACTGGTTCGCGAGCAACGCCGCCCGCATCGGCGAGCTCACCGCGTGGCATGCGGCACTGAGCGTCATCCCCACGGTGCTCGGCCTGGTCATCGCGGTGCCGCTGGCATGGTGGGCGTCGCGCTCCGCGCGCATCTACCCCCTGGTCGTCGGCGCATCGGGCCTGCTCTACACGGTCCCGTCGATCGCGCTGTTCGTCCTCCTGCCCCAGGTCCTCGGCACCAAGATCCTCGACCCGCTCAATGTCGTCGTCGCCCTGACGCTCTACAGCGTCGCGCTGCTGGTCCGGGTCGTCGCGGACGGCCTGGCGTCGGTCCCGCACGACACGGTCCAGGCGGCGACGGCGATGGGCTACCGCCCGTGGCAGCGGCTCCTGCTCGTGGAGCTGCCCGTGGCCGTGCCGGCGATCGGCGGCGGCCTGCGCGTCGCCGTCGTCTCGAACGTGAGCATCGTGACGATGGCGGCCCTGCTCGGCATCCCGCAGCTGGGGTCGCTCTTCACCGAGGGGTTCTCGCTGCGGCTGACCCTGCCGATAGTGGTCGGGATCCTGCTGTGCCTGGTGCTGTCGGTGGTCCTGGACGTGCTCGTGCACGCGGGCACCCGGGCGCTGACCCCTTGGCAGCAGAAGCTGGAGACGGCATGAACATCCCCGGCTGGTTCCTCGACCCCGCGCACTGGACCGGTGCGGACTCCATCCCGGTCCAGGTCGGCTACCACCTCCTGTACTCGGGCATCGCGCTGCTCATCGCCCTGGCGATCGCCGTACCGCTGGGCGTCTACATCGGCTACACCGGGCGCGGGGAGCTCCTCGTCGCGGGCGCTGCCAACGCCCTGCGGGCACTGCCGACGTTCGGCCTCCTCGTGCTCGTCGTCATGCTCGTCGCGCCGCACATCGGCTCCCGGCTCGCGTTCGTCGGGCCGACGATCGTCGTCCTCGTGCTGCTCGCGGTGCCGCCGATTCTGTCGGGGACCGTCGCGGGGATCCAGGGCGCCGACCCGGGCGCCGTCGGCGCGGCCCGCGCGACGGGTTACACGCGCCCGCAGATCTTGTGGCACGTCCAGGTCCCGTGCGCGCTGCCGCTCTTCCTGTCCGGAGTCCGCAACGCGACGCTGCAGATCGTCTCCACCGCGACCGTCGCCGCTTACGTCTCCCTCAACGGCCTCGGCCGGTACATCATCGACGGCCGCGCCTCCTCCGACTACACGCAGATGGCCGCGGGCGCGATCCTCGTCGCGATCGTCGCCCTCGTGCTCGAGCTCGGATTCCTCGGCCTGGGCCGCGTCATCGTCTCGCCGGGCCTGACCAGGGCCGCGGCTCCCACCTTCCGGCGGAACCGGACAGCCCGCCCGGGCCCCGCCTCCGCCGTCGGCCCCGTTTCCCCCGCCACCCCCGTTTCCCCCAGCAGTCCAAGAGAGGCAACATCATGAAGCGACCCTCCGCCCGCGCCGGCCTGGCCGGCCTCACCGGCATCGCCCTGCTCGCCCTCACCGCCTGCGCCGGCGGCGACCCGCTCGAGGCGGACGCCGGAGGCGACGCGGACTCGGGCTCCGGCGTCGTCATCGGCTCCGCGGACTTCTCCGAGAGCCAGCTCCTCGCCACCATCTACTCCAGGGCCCTGCAGGACGCCGGCGTCGAGGTCGACGAGAAGTTCAACATCGGCAGCCGCGAGGTCTACATCGAGGCGGTGCAGGACGGCTCGATCGATCTGGTCCCGGACTACTCCGGCGCCCTGCTCAAGTACCTCGACACCGAGTCCACCGCGAGCAGCACCGAGGACGTGCTCGCCGAGCTGGAGGAGAAGCTGCCCGACGACCTCACCATGCTCGAGGCCTCGGACGCGCAGGACAAGGACGTGCTCGCCGTGACGCAGGAGACGGCCGACAAGTACGACCTCACGACCATCTCGGACCTCCAGCCGGTGGCGGGCGAGATCTCCCTCGGCGGGCCGCCGGAATGGAAGACGCGCGTCAACGGCGTCGTCGGCCTCGAGGACGTCTACGGCCTGAAGTTCAAGGAGTTCGTCCCGCTGGACGCGGGCGGCCCGCTGACCATGACGGCGCTGACCTCCGGTCAGGTCCAGGCCGGCGACATCTTCAGCACCGACCCCGGCATCGCCGAGAACGACCTCGTGGCGCTCGAGGACGACAAGTCCCTGTTCGCCGCCGAGAACGTCCTGCCCATCGTCCGCTCGGACAAGGTGGACGACACGATCACCGCGACGCTGAACGAGGTGTCCGCGGCGCTGACCACCGAGGACCTGATCGAGATGAACGGCCGCGCCGCAACGGGCGAGCCCCTCTCGGACATCGCCACCGACTGGCTGACTGACGCTGGCATCAGCTGAGGTGGTCTTGGACCGGTGACCATGCGGTTGTTACGGAATCAGTGCCCTGATTCCGTAACAACCGCATGGTCAACGCCCTAAAGGCCTCAGCGGGTCCGGGTGGTTGTCGGTGGGGCGACGACGAGCGGGGCGACCGTCACCCTGTCGATGTCGGGTGCCCAGGCCGAGGGGTTCCCGATCCGGATGTCGCCGTTGCTCGTGGTCAGCGTGACGGGCACGGTGCGCTGCCAGAAGCTGGTCCACGAGTAGGTGTAGCGGAAGAACGCGGAGCCGACGGGCGTCGCCTGCGCGCCCTCGGTCACGACGGCCTGGCGGTCGACCACCTGCGGGTTGTAGTCGTGCTCCCCGGCCAGCTCGGCGTTCGCGTAGTGGACGACGAGGTCATAGTCGCCCGGGGTGTCGAACCCGTCGCCGCGGGGGATCGCTATGTGGTTCTCGCTCCCCATGCCGACCCACCCGACGTACTTGCCGCCGGAGGCGTTCGACCCCGAGGCGGGATCGACGCTCGCCAAGGCGGCGTCCCCGCTCAGCGTCAGGTCCTCGGCCTCGAAGGTGGACGCCGCCGCGTCGCCGTCCGGCGCCCGCGTGACGGTCACCGACTTCACGCGGGCCCCTCGCGTCGACCGCAGCTCTAGCTCGTTGATCCCCTCGGTCAGGTGGGCGCGGACCGTGGTGCGGCGGTGGCCGCCGTTCGGGACCTGCACGTTCGCGAGGGAGCGGCCCCCGAGGTCGAGGCGCAGGTCAGAGGCCCCGGCCGTGTGGTACTCCACCGCGACGTCGTAGTAGCCGGTCTCCATCGCGTTGAGGTAGGCGTCGGCCCGCTGGCCCTGGCCGGCGATGCCGCCGAAGCCGCGCGTGCCCGACTGCCAGCCGAGGCCCGCCCCGCCGTAGTAGCGCAAGGTGCTCGCGGGGTACGTGGTCGGCTCGCCGTCGGTGACGTCGGTCAGGACGAACTTGTCCAGCGTGATGTCCGAGCCGGGCAGGACCTGGCTGCCGTCCTGGCTCGCGCGGACGGACAGGACATGGGTCCCCGCGGTGAGCTGCACCGCCACCTCCGTGCTGCCCCGGTACTGCCACCGGGCGGTGTTTGTGAGCGCGAGATCGGCCGTGTACTGGATATTGGTCCGGTGCGCGCCGTCGACGAAGAGGGCGTGCCTGCCGGGTGCGCCGGGCGTCGCGCCGATGATCTGGAACCGATAGGTGCCGGTCCGGGGAACGGTGACGGTCCAGTCGGCCTTGGAGGACGGCTGGTTGAACGACCCGACGTCGTGGCCGCCCGAGGCGAGGAACTTCCAGCCGCCGCCCGCCTGCGGGTCCTGGAAGTAGGTCTGGGCTGCGGTGAGGTCGGTGTCCTCGGCCTCGATGCTGGTCGTCCAGACCGGGTCCACCGTGACCGTCCGGTCCTGCGCCGGCGTGACGACCACCTGGTAGGCGGCGTACCGGTCGTACGTCGGGACCGTGAGGTTCAGCGTGCCGTTCGCCACGAGGGCGCCGTCGACGGCGTGGACGACGCGCGGCGTACCGGCGAGACCCTCGGCGCCGGTGACCGTGACCTCACGGACCTCGACGTCGACGGTGTTGCCGAAGACGGCGGGCGAGAGGCCGCGCAGGTCGAGCCGGACGTCCGAGTCGGTGCCGCCGTAGAGCACCGTCGCGCGGCGGTTGGCCGCGTCGATCGCGCCGATGCCCTGGAGGCTGTCGACGGCGTTCAGCTCGGGCGGTGTCACCCGGACGGTCTGCGACCCCGCCAGGTCGCCGTACCACTTGAACATCCACCAGCCGGCGTTGGCGCCGCCCGGCCGGGCGGTGTTGTCGGAGAGGTTGCCGGCGTAGTTCCAGTAGGCGGTCTGCGCGTCGACCTTGGTGTCCTCGAACATGGAGAGCCACTGGACGAGCTGCCCGGGCACGCCCATGTCGCGCAGCATGCCGTACTCGGTGATGTTGACGTGGATCGGCGAGATGCCCAGCCGCTGCTCGAGCGCGCGGTAGTCGGCGAAGTGCGACCGGTACGTGGCGAGGTTGTTGATGCCCAGCTCGTGCCAGATGAACACGTCCGGCAGGGTGCCGTCGTCCCGCGTGTACGTCAGGAAGTCGGCGGACCGTTCGGGCTGCCAGCGGGTGTCGCCGGGGCCGCCGATGCGCGCGTGCCCGAGGCCGTGGGCCTGCCACACCTCCTGGATCTTCGCGTGGACCGCCGACCAGTCGCCGAGGAACTGGTCGCGCTGGGTCGCCCAGTTCGGGTACCAGTTCCCGCCGTCCGGCTCGTTGAACGGGATGAACAGGTAGTCCTCGGGGTGGTCGGACTGGGTGGCCACGGCCTCGGTCACGAACTCCACGATCTCGAGGTAGTCCCAGACACCGTTCGGCGTCTCGGTGTACTCGCCGGTGGCCAGGTCGTAGGTGCGGGTGTCACCCGGGCGCTTCCCGCCGTTGTAGGCCCAGTCGGGGTAGTAGTCCTGGATGTAGATCGCCAGCTCCTCGCCGTGCTTGGCGAAGAACCCGTCCTCGATCCGCAGCGCGTCGCCGCTCGGGTGCTGGGTGCCGTACGGGGCGCGCTGGGACGAGTTGGTGATGTGGGCGCCGTTGACGAGCGCCGACGTCGGGACGCCGATGTCGCCGAACCCGTAGAGCGTGCCGGTCGCGCCGCCCCGGAACGCTCCGGTAGTGGTCCCGAAGTCCACCGTGAGGCTCTCGGGGTCGGCCGCGGCCGGCTGCGCGACCGTCAGGGTCGCAGCTACAAGGGTCATCACCGCGACACCGCTCCATCCTTGTCGACCGGTCCATCCTCGCCGACGGCGGGGCCGTCGCTCGAATCGGATCTGATCTGCGCTATCAGGAATGTTCACCTGTGTTCCACTCCTTCGTGGATCTGGACCATCGGTTGATCCTCCCTGCCGCCCGGCGTCGCAACGCCGCTGGGCCGGAGGAGGGCGGCGGTCGCGTCGAAGGCGCGGCGCCCGGGAACATGAAAGCGTCAATCATCCGGCTTGGCAAGGGCGGCCCCCGTGACCGACGCGGTTTGCACGTAACCTGGCCTCGTGGAACCTGATCGCCCGATGAAGCCGCCTGTCATCGCCGACGTCGCGCGCGTCGCCGGCGTCTCCGTCCCGACCGTCTCGCGCGTGCTCAGCGGCTCGGTGCCGGTCGGCCCTGAGCGCCGGGCCCGCGTCATGGCCGCGATCAAGGAGCTGGGGTTCCGGCCGAACGGTGCCGCGCGGGCGCTGGCGACCGGCGGCCAGCCGATGATCGCGGTGTTCGCGGGCAACACGACGCGGTACGGCTACGCCTCGACCCTCCAGGGCATCGAGGAGGCCGCGCGCCAGGCCGGCTACATGGTGGTCATCTCGGTCGTCGAGACCGACGACAAGCGCACCGTCGACGCGGCGATCGACCACGCGCTCGGCCAGCCGATGGCCGGCGCGATAGTCCTCGAGTACGACCCGCCGGGTGTGGCCGCGCTCGCGGCGATCCCGCCGTGGCTGCCCGTCGTCGCGGCGGCCTCGGGCCGGCCGGCCGACGAGCAGGTAGCGCACGCGTTCATGGACGACCGGTTCGCCGCCGCCCGCGCGACCAAGCATCTGCTGGAGATCGGCCACCGCACGGTGCACCACGTGGCGATCCCGTCGCCCGGCCGTCCGAGCGCCCGCATGCTGGGCTGGCGCGACGCACTCACCGAGGCGGGCGCGCCCGTCCCGGAGGTGCTCTACGCCGACTGGGCGCCGGACTCCGGCTACGACGCGGGCACGCGGCTCGCACTCTCGCCCGACGTGACGGCGGTGCTGTGCGGCAACGACGAGCTCGCCATGGGCCTGGCCAAGGGGCTGGCCGACGCGGGCAAGAGCGTCCCCGAGGCGGTCAGCGTCATCGGCTTCGACGACCATCCGCTCAGCCACCTGTGGACGCCGCCCCTGACGACCGTGCGGCAGGACTTCGTCCGGCTGGGGCAGAAGGCGTTCCAGCTGCTCAACGCGCAGATCGACAGCGGGACGGTCCCCGCGTCCGTGCGGTTCGTCCCCGACCTGATCCTCAGGTCGTCGGCGGCGCCGCGCGCCGCCCAGCCCGCCTGAAAGCGGTTGCGCCCCCGTAGGGCCCTGAATAACTGCCTGCCGGATGCGGTCTTGCGCTCCGTTCTGATATGCGCTTTCATGGCGTCGTGCAAGGAAGCCAGCCGACGACGGCGAACCACCGCTCCGCAGTGACGCGAGCAGTCCTCTGGACCCGGGACGAGGTCGAGCTCGCGCTCGTCCTGCCCGACGACGCCCCGGCCGGCCTGGCCACGAGCGGCGGCGCGGGAACACCGACGCAGCCCCTCGTGGAGATCCTCGCGGTCGGGCAGGGCCGGGCCAGCGGCAACACCCGCAACACGGCGACGGCGATCGGCGCGCGCCTGCGCGTGCTGGGTCACGACGTGACGTCGGAAGACGGCTGGACCGTCGTCCGGGTCTTCCAGGGCGACGCCGTCACCGGGCTGCACGTGACCTCGCACCTCCGGGTCCGCGAGGGTGGCAGCTCGCTCCAGTCGTGGACGTCCGTCCGCAACGACGGCTCCGCGCCGGTCGTGCTCCAGGCGGTGTCGTCCCTGATGATCGGCCACCCGGTCGGCACCGTCCCGGTCGCCGACACGCTCTCGCTGGAGGGCCACGGCGAGTGGGTCGGCGAGAACCGCTGGGCCTGGACGCGGCTCTCGGGCCAGGACGGGCTCGTCGGGCTCGACCTGCCCGCGCACCAGCACCAGGACGCGCGCGGCGCCCGCACCCTGGTCAGCACCGGCTCGTGGTCGTCGGGGCGGCACAACCCGTCCGGCGTCGTCCTGGCCGATGGCGGCTCTGCGGCGGCCGACGGCGGCCCCGCGCTGGCCTGGCAGGTCGAGCACAACGGCGCGTGGCGTGCCGAGCTCGGCGTCCGCCTCGATTCGAGCGACTCCGAAGTGCTCGTCCTGGGCCTGCTCGGCCCCACCGACGACGACCACGCCTGGACCCGCGTCCTCGGGGCCGGCGAGTCGTTCGACTCGGTCCGGGTCTCCCTCGCGGCGGCGTCGGGGTGGCAGGAGTCGCTGGCGGAGCTGACCCGGCACCGCCGGGCGCTGCGCCGCAACCCGCGCCGGCCCGCCGTCGTCTTCAACGACTACATGAACACGCTCATGGGGGACCCGACCACTGCCAAGCTCCTGCCGCTGGTCGACGCCGCGGCCCGGACCGGGGCCGAGTACTTCTGCATAGACGCCGGGTGGTACGACGACGGCGGCGACTGGTGGGACTCCGTCGGCCTCTGGGAGCCGTCGGTCTCGCGGTTCCCCGACGGCGGCCTGCGGCGGGTCGTCGACGCGATCCGCGCGGGCGGCATGGTGCCCGGCCTCTGGCTCGAGCCCGAGGTGGTGGGCGTGCGCAGCCCCCTGGCGGAGAGCCTGCCGGACGAGGCGTTCCTGCAGCGCCACGGCGTGCGGATCACCGAGCACGGCAGGCACCTGCTCGACCTGCGGCACCGCGATGTCGTCAAGCACCTGGACGAGGTGGTCGACCGCCTGGTCGAGGACTTCGGCGTCGGCTACTTCAAGCTCGATTACAACGTCACGCCCGGCGCGGGCACCGACCTGGGCGCCGACAGCCCGGGCGACGGCCTGCTCCAGCAGAACCGGGCGCACCTCGACTGGATCGACGGCGTCCTGGAGCGGCACCCCGACCTGGTGATCGAGAACTGCGCGTCAGGCGCCATGCGCGCCGACTACGCGCTGCTCTCCCGGCTCGACCTGCAGTCGACGTCGGACCAGCAGAACCCGCTGCTCTACCCGCCGATCGCCGCCGGCGCCCTGGTCGGGATCCTGCCCGAGCAGGCGGCGAACTGGGCCTACCCCCAGCCCGACATGACCGACGAGCAGATCGTCTTCACCATGAGCACGGGGCTCGCCGGCCGGCTCTACCTCTCCGGCAAGCTGCACGACATGACGCCCGAGCAGGCGGCGCTCGTCACGAGCGGGGTCGACCTGGCGAAGCGGTGGACGTCACGGCTGGTCGGCTCCGTCCCGTTCTGGCCGGTGGGCTTGCCGGCCTGGAGCGCGCCGCTCGTGGCCTCCGGCCTGCGGGACGCCGACGAGTCGCTCGTCGCCGTCTGGTGGCGCGGGACCGAGGCCACGACCCTCGACCTCGACCTTCCCGCGGGAGCGGTCGACATCGCGTATGGGCCGCCCGACGACGGGTGGCACGTCACGCGCGACGCGGACGGCCCCGTCCGTGTCCGCATCCCCGCCGGCCCGCAGGCCCGCGTCCTCAGAGTCCGGCACGCCGGCCTCGCCTGACCATCGGGGCCGCAGGACGGCCCCGCACGACCCGCAGTCGGCGAAGACTGCGTCCATCCAAGGAGTCGATATGAAGAGGTATCTGACCATCACGGCAGCGGCTGTCGCCGTCGGCCTCCTCGCGACCGGGTGCAGCGACCCGACCGCGGGCCCGGGCGGCGACGACGGCACCGGCTCGGCCACCGGGTCGACGGAGTGGCCCGCGCAGGACACGGACCTGACCGGGACCACGCTCACGATCTGGGCCGCGCAGAACTCCAACACCGCGCCCGACGCCGTCATCGCCGGGTTCGAGGAGCTGACCGGGGCGAAGGTGGACGTCGTCACGATCCCCGACCCGTACGAGCAGGGCGTGCAGACCAAGGTCGCCACCGGGGACAAGCCCGACCTGGCGTTCTGGCAGCCGACCGGCTCGATGCTGACCGCGCTCAACGCCCCGACCAACCTGCAGCCGCTCGACGGCGCGCCGTGGGTCGACTCGTACAGCGAGGGGCTCGCCGACATCACCGGCATCCTGGACGACACCCGCTACGCGGCCCTGATCACCAGCCCCGCGGTCGAGGGCGTGTACTACAACAAGGAGGTGTTCGCCGAGCACGGGATCACCGAGACGCCCACCGACTGGGACAGCTTCGTCGAGACCGCCCGCACCCTGAAGTCCGACGGCGAGACGCCGTTCTTCGAGATGGCCGGTGACCGCTGGGCCACGCAGTGGTGGGTCCAGGTCCAGCTCGCCGACGCCGCCAAGGACGGCCTGTGGGACCGCGTGAACACCGGCGAGGAGAAGTTCACCGACCCGACGATCCTCGGGGCCATCGAGACCTACCAGGGCCTGATCGACGACGGCCTCTTCAACGAGGACATCAAGACCGCGACGTTCGAGGACCAGGCGGACGCCCTGCTCGCCGGGGACGCCGCCATGGCGGTCCAGGTGAACTCGTTCTTCGGCCAGCTCCAGGCCAAGGTGGACTCCGACGAGCTCAACGAGAAGATCGGCTTCTTCCCGATCTCGCCCACCGGGAACGTCGGCACGTTCATCCCCGACCAGTCGAACGCGCTCGTCGCGTTCAAGACCGGCGACGCCGACCAGGAAGCCGCGGCGCGCCAGCTGCTCGCCTACTGGCTCGGTGACGGGTACGCCGACTTCGTGGCGGACCGCGACACGATCTCGCTGCAGGACAACGTCCCGACGCCGGACTCCGTGCCGCAGGCGCTCCTCGACGTGCACGCGTCCCTCGGCGAGTCCGTCGGCTCCATGCAGGCGCTCGCCGTGGCGAACCCCGACCTGTACATCTACCTGGCCGACATGATCCAGGGCACGACCACGCCCGAAGAGGTCGCGCAGCAGACCCAGGACCAGTTCGCCCAGCTCGCCCGCGCCCAGGGCATCGAAGGCTTCTGACCCAGACCCACCGGGTGCCGGGCCGTCGCGAGGCGGCCCGGCACCCACCGTCCGAGGACTGATCGTGACCGCACAGACCACCGCCATCTCGCCGATGCCGCCGACGCGACCCTCCACGTCGCGCCGGGCGACGGCACGTACCAACCAGGGCCATCGCGCCAACCACCCGGCCAGCTTCCTCATCCCGGCCTTCGCGGTCCTCGGCGTGTTCTTCTTCCTGCCGACGATCTTCAACTTCGTCTACGCGCTCACCGACTGGTCGAGCTTCAAGAGCGAGATCCGGTTCGTCGGGCTGCAGAACTTCCAGGACCTGATCTCGAGCGGCACCCTCCTGTCGTCCCTGCGGATCACCCTGGTCTACGCGGTCCTCGTGGCGATCTTCCAGAACCTCTTCGGGCTGCTGCTCGCGCTCCTCCTCGAACGCGATACCAGGATCAACCGCTTCGCCCGGGTCATGTTCTTCATCCCGGTGGTCATGTCCGCCCTCGCCGCCGGCTACGTGTTCCAGGCGATCCTCAAGCCGGACGGCGCGGCCAACGCGATCATCGGCGCCGTGGTCGGGCACCCGGTCACCATCCCCTGGCTGGGGGACACCACGTGGACGCTGGTGGTGGTCGCGCTGATCCACTCCTGGAAGTGGATGGGCCTGTCCATGCTCATCTACCTCGCGGGCCTGAAGACCATCAGCGAGGACGTGCTCGAAGCCGCCCGGCTGGACGGCGCCTCGGCGTGGAAGACCTTCCGCGACATCCGGTTCCCGCTCCTCGCGCCCGCGCTGACCTTCAACGTCGCGACCGCCCTGCTCGGCTCCATGAACGGGTTCGACATCGTCCAGGCGACGACCGGCGGCGGTCCGGCGCGCACCACCGAGCTGCTCAACATCTTCGTCTTCCGCACGTTCGGGCAGGGGCTGTTCGCGCAGGCCACGACCATGAGCCTCGTGCTCTTTGTCGTAGTGGTGGCCCTCGCGTTCCCCGTCATCCGGACCCTGCGCAAGCGAGAGGAAGTCCTGTGAACGCCACGACCCCCATATCGAGCCCCGGCCGGCGTCGCGCCGTGCGTCCCGGAGGGCGGGACGGCGTCTGGCGGCGCGTCCAGCCGGCCGTGGCGATCCTCGCCGTCGCCCTGCTCATCGGCATGCCGCTGTGGATCGTCGTGGTCACCGCGGGCAAGACCCAGGGCGAGGCCCTCAACCCCGACCTGTCCCTGCCCACTACCTGGCAGTACGCCGAGAACTTCGCGGCGGTCTGGGAGCAGGGCCGGGTGCCCGCGGCGTTCTTCGGGAGCCTGCTGGTCATGGTCCCGGCCGTCATCGGGGTGCTCGCGCTCGGGTCGCTCGCCTCGTGGGTGCTCGCGCGCCGCAGCTCGCGGCTCATGGCGGTGCTCTACGCACTGGCCATCAGCGGCATCGTGCTGCCGCCCGCCGTCGTGACCGTGGTGCTCCTGCTGCGCCAGCTCGGCCTGGCGGGCACGGCCATCGGGATGATCGGCGTCTACATGGGCATGTACATGTCGACGGTGATCTTCTTCGTCACCGGGTTCATCCGCACCATCCCGATCGAGCTCGAGGAGGCCGCTCGGGTCGACGGCGCCGGCCCGCTGCGCGTGTTCGGCAGGATCATCCTGCCGCTGCTCGCCCCCGTGCTGTCGACGGCGACGATCCTGATCTGCCTGTACGTGTGGAACGACGTCTTCTACGCGTTCTTCGTGGTCGGCGGGCGGCTGGACACCCTGCCGCTGAACCTGTTCCAGGTCGCCAGCGCCGGGCTGTACCTCGACAACTGGCACCTGATCTTCGCCTACGTGGTGCTCATGAGCCTGCCGCTGCTGGTCGTCTTTGTCGTCGCCCAGCGCAAGATCATCTCCGGGATCACGTCCGGGGCGGTCAAGTAGGTCTTCGTTGTGGGCGCGACCGTTGCGACTACGTGCCTGCTTTAGGCACAACGGTCGCGCCCACAACCAAGGACTCAGACGTAGCCGGCCTTGACGACCAGGACCGGGGCAGGGGAGTCGAGCAGCACCCGCTGCGTCGTCGACCCGACGAGGAACTTGCCGACCGTGGAGTGCTTGCGCGAGCCGATCACGACGAGGTCCGCGGAGACGGCCTCGGCCCGGTCGACTATCGCGTCGGCGACGTCGGCCTGCTCGGCGCGGAAGGCGATGGGCGCGATGGCTACCGTGGCGGGGACGACGTCGAGCAGGTGGGCGAGCGACGCGGGGACCTTGGTGTCCGCCTGCGGCGTGAGCACAAGGACGGCCAGCCCCTGCCGGCGCCGCACCGCCTCGGCGACTGCGGCGCGCATCGCGGCCTCACCCTGGGGTGACTCGTTGTACGCCACGAGGACGGTCATCGGTCCTTGCACCTCCGGACAGGTTCGCCGGGCTGTCACCCTGCCGGTGAAACTCTCTCACATGTCCGCTGGTCCGGCAGTCGTCGGCCACCAGGTCTCGCGTCAGGACGCGAGTTGTTCGCGGATGACGGCCTAGATCAAATTGACAAACTGACACACCAGATCGGCAAATATTGTATATTTGACAGGTGGAGAGTGTCAGTTTGAGCGTCGCGGACGTCGTCGACCTGCTACGGGCCGAGGGGAGCGATGTCAGTGACATCGAAGCGAAGGCTGCGCGCCGAGGCTATCCCCAGGACCTCGCGCCGACGCTCTCGGCGTTCGGGAACATGCCTGGTGGCGGCGTGGTTGTGCTGGGACTCGACGAGCGGGCCGGATTCGAGGCTGTCGGTGTCTACGATGCCGCGGATGCGCAGAGCCGCCTCGCGGCACAGGCACGCCAGGCAGTCGCTCCCCCGCTCCGGGTGTCGTTCGTGACCGACGTCGTCGAGGGAAGCACCGTCGTCCTCGCCCGCGTGCGAGAGCTGCCAACGACGGACAAGCCCTGTGAGGTCACCGCCACAGGGCATGCCTACCTACGTTCCTACGACGGCGACTATCCCCTCTCCGACCTTGAGCGCCAGGGCTTCGTGGCGAACCGCGGCGTGGCCCGCCACGACCAGGCAGCTGCTGACGGAGCGGCGCGGAGTGACCTGGATGACGTTCTGGTCGCCACGTACATCGCGAACTGCCGGGCGAGGTCGCCGCGTCTCGCCGCGATGCCGGACGACGACATCTTGCGGCACACCCGAGTCGTGACGCGCGACGGCATACCGACCCTCGCGGGCCTCTACGCGCTTGCAACATACCCGCAGACGCAGTACCCGACGCTGTCGATCACGGCGAGCGTCGCGCCCCGTCCCAACGACCCGGCGGGAACGCGCAGTGCCGACGTCGCCCACTTCGACGGGCCACTGCCTGAGCTGCTCGATCAGGCCGTCGCGTGGGTTCGGCGCAACACCAGGACCCGAGTGCGGTTCGGAGCCGACGGACACGGACGGGACGAGCCGGAGTACCCGGCAGAAGCAGTGCGTGAACTCGTCGCCAATGCACTCGTCCACCGCGACCTCGGTCCGCACGCCCTGAGCACCCGCGTCGCGATGACACTGCGGCACGACCGCCTCGTCATCGCGAACCCAGGAGGTCTCCATGGGCTCACTGTCGAACAGCTCGGCGCCGGGACCGGTGGTAGTGCTCGCAACCAGAGCCTTTATGACATCTGCAAGGACGTCCGCACACCCGATGGACGCCGGGTGATCGAAGGCATCGGGTCGGGGATCGCCACCGTCCGGCAGTCGCTGAACGAAGCTGGGATGACACCGCCCCACTTCGTCGACGCCGGTGTCAGGTTCACCGCGATCGTGCCCGACCACGCGCTGCTCGACCAGGACGACCTCGCATGGCTAGCCACACTTCCCGGAGCCCGCGGGCTGACCGATACGCAGCGGCACGTCCTGGCACTGATGCGGCACGGTGTGTCGTGGACGAACCGTTCGCTTCGCGACAGATTCCCGATGGACTCCACGCAGGCTCGCTCGCTCTTGACAGACCTCGTGGAACGCCAGCTCGCAGAACCGCTCGGAGACGGACGCGGACGGGCGTACCGGCTGGGGCCGGCAGCGGACCAGGGTTCGCGCGAAGTGAAGCCCGCAGACCACACGAAAAACAGCCAGGTGATCCTCAGCCTCCTTGCCGACGGCCCGCTCGGCGTCAAGGCGCTTGCCGATGCCAGCGGGCTGTCAGAGCGCCAGGTGCGCTACGCCGTCGCCCGGCTCCGCGACACAGGGGCGGTCGAGCTGCTTGGTGGAACTGGCCGGGCGGGCACGGTGTACCGGCGGACGGACCAGACCGGCTGACGGTCGTCTCGCCGCGCCCTTGCGGACCACCAGCAGAGCAGGGGCGCGAAGGAGGGCCGGTCACCGCCACGCTACCCGTGGCGGTGACCGACACATTGCGGAGGATCGCTAGGTCGTCAGGTAGTCGGGACTTCGGATTACCGACTACCTGACAGTCAGCCGATCACTCCGTGCGGCCCGGCGCTCCGTCCGCGCGGCGGGCCAGCCTCGAGCGCAGCACGATCAGAGCCGAGCCCGTCACCAGCAGTGCGAGCGCCGTCCAGATCGGCCAGCCGCCGGAGAACCCGGTCGCGGCCAGCTCGCCGTCGTCCGGACGGCCGGCGTCCGGGGTGGGCTCGGCGTCGTCGGGCTTGCTGTCGTCGGGCTTGTCACTACCGGGACCGTCGTTGTCGGGATCGTCGGTGCCGGGACCATCGCCGGGCGTCGTCGGGGTCGGGGTCGGTGTGGGTTCCGGGGCCTCCGGTTCCGGCTCCGGCAGCGTTCCGCCGCCGAGCCACGCCGTGCCGGCGTCGGCTTCCGGGTCGACGTCGCGGTCCGCCACCGCCTCGAACTTCGCGCTCTCCACGCTCTGCGGCAGGGTCGGGTGCTCCCGCTCGAACTGCGCCTCGGGCATCGGGTCGCGCGGGGCGTCGGGGAGCGCGATCCCGCCGGTGACGTCCTGGTAGTAGTCCATACCGCCGTGTTCGTACTCGTAGCGGAACTGCACGGTCTGCCGCGCCTCGAGGAACTCGTCGTACACGGACTGCGGGTCCCAGCCCTCCCGCACCGGCCACTGCGACACGTCGCCGCTGTCGATGATGTCGTGGAACGCCCCCGGCCGGACGGCGTCTCGCTCCCGGAGCCACTCCGCCGCGATCCGCGCGGTGTAGACGCGGCGCAGGTCGGCGTACTCGGGGGCGGTGTTCACGGCCTCCTCGACCAGCGGGGTCATGCTCTCGATGAGCCGCTGGAGGTTCCGGTCCGCGACATCCTCGGACACCAGGTCCTCGCAGGTGGCGGTGCCGGGCGGTGCCCCGTCGACGTCGAACGGCTCCATCTGGACCCGCAGCGGCGCGTCCAGGATGTACAGCTGGTCGCCGTCCTCACGGGCCGACGCCGGCAGCGGCTCGACCCACATGCGCCACGAGCTCCAGCAGAGCTCACCGTTGGGGCCGGGCTCGAGCGACTCGAAGAACTCCGCTCCCGACTCGGTCTCCGGGTTCATGTTGTCGTAGAGGCTGCTCTTGAGCTCGAAGTCCGACTCGAGCAGGACGCGCCCCGCCTCGGTGGTCGCGAACTGCTCGTCGATGATCGTGTCGGGCTGGTCGGGGTTGAGATTCACCCAGAACTGGCGCCGGTCGAGGGCGAGCCAGGTGAACAGCGCGTCCGACGACAGGTCGAGCACCGCCTCGCCGCCGTACGACGGCTCCGCGCCCTCGGGCATCTCGGTGGCCGAGAAGGCGTAGTCGAACTCCTGCGAGGCCGGGTCGTCCGAGACGTACCGCAGCTCCAGGGACCGCCAGTCGATGCCGCCGAACCGGAAGTTCGACTGGAACCCGCGCGGGGAGGAGTTCGTCAGCTGGTTGCTGGCGGTGCGCATGTTCGCGGCGTTGGCTGCGCTGGTGCCCGAGTTGCGTGCCATGTTGTTCACGGCACCGCCGCTCGCACGCCAGCTGCACCTCGCCCGCTTGTTGCAGTCCGGGTTGAACGGCCCGTTGCCGGGCGGGGGCGGGTTGGTCTGTACCCCGGTCGACCGCTGCACGGAGTAGGTCGCGCCGGAGGCCCGGACCTGCTGCGCCGTGTTCGTGCTCGGCGTGGTGCTGAACACGTGGTGCGCCCGGTAGCCGACGCGGGTCAGGTCCTTGTACGACTTGAGCTGGGCCCTCGAGATCGTGTTTCCAGGAGAGACGTTGACGAACTGTCGCGTCCGGTTGTTGACCGCACTCGTGGTCCGGCCGTTCTGCAGTTTGGTGTCCCGGCACAGCCATTCGGCGGTGTCCATCGGGTGGAAGGCCGAGAGCGCCGCCCGCTCGTAGGCCAGGCCTCGGCTCTGGTCACGGTTGACGCCCCCGTAGAGCCCCTTCCACTGATCCCAAGACAGATGGGGGCCCTCCCCAGCGAGATGAGTCTTGTACTCCCAGTCGAGGCGCTTCCTGGTGTCCATCGGCTCGGCGGCCCACTCGTCGGGGGCCCGGTCCAGATACTCCCTGGTCGGTTCCACATAGGAGTCGAGGATCGCGTCGAGCTCGGCCTCGTAGTCGTAGTTCTCGCCGTCGGTCTCGACGGGCGGGGCCCCCTCCTCGGGGAACTCCTCGTAGATGTACTCCTCGGACTGTTCGACGAGCTCCGAGCAGAGCTCCGTGTGCGAGTGCGCCCGCGCGTCCGGTAGATCGAGTACCGGTACAAGCACCGCCCCGCCGACGGCGGCGGTCACGCCGACGGCGACGATGCGGAGCAGGGGCCTTCCAGGACGTTTCCACCAGTGGTGGCGTACCGGCTCGGGATCTCGGGTCTCGGGCAGGTTCACTTCGGTCTTCCCCCTCGTGGTCGCGGACGGCGTGCCGGCTCGGGCAGCGCCGAGAGCAGATCGCCGTGACGCTAGTGCCCGGCCGATGCGGCGGACCAGGTATTGCAGCAGGACGCAATAGTGCGACCCGCTCGGGCGGGGGTGACGTTGACCTGCGGAAAGGCTGCTTTTCTTCCCCGTGTCGTACACGGCTTGTAAAGTCCGAGTGCCCGCAGCGTCCGGGCGGGAAACAGACGAGGGAGCGCGGCATGGGCCTGCTGGACAAGATCAAGGGCGAGCTGGTCGACATCGTCGAATGGCTCGACGACACGCGGGACACGATCGTGTGGCGGTTCCCCCGCTACGAGAACGAGATCAAGATGGGCGCGCGGCTCGTGGTGCGCGAGTCCCAGACCGCCGTCTTCGTCAACGAAGGCCAGATCGCCGACGTGTTCGAGCCCGGCACGTACACGCTCGAGACCCAGAACCTGCCCGTGCTGTCGACGCTCAAGGGCTGGAAGCACGGCTTCCACTCGCCGTTCAAGGCCGAGGTGTACTTCGTCAGCACCCGCCAGTTCACCGACATGAAGTGGGGCACCAAGAACCCCGTCATGATGCGGGACCCGGAGCTCGGCATGGTGCGGGTGCGTGCCTTCGGCGCGTACTCGGTCCGGGTCACCGACCCGCAGAAGCTGCTGCGCGAGCTGGTCGGCACGGACCCGCAGTTCCGCACCGACGAGGTGCACGAGTACCTGCGCCAGAACGTGGTGAGCCACTTCGCGAGCGTGCTCGCCTCGGCCGGCATCCCCGTCGTCGAGCTCGCCGCCCACCACGGTGACCTCGGCGACCAGCTCGCGGCCAGGCTCACCGACGAGCTGGCGGAGCTGGGCATCTCCGTGCCCAACTTCGTCATCGAGAACATCTCGCTGCCGCCCGAGGTCGAGGAGGCACTCGACAAGCGCACTTCCATGGGCATCGTCTCGTCCGGAACCGTGGGCAGCATGGCCGCCTTCCAGCAGTTCCAGGCCGGCCAGGCGATGGAGGCGGCGGCCGACGGCGGCGGCAGCGCCGGCGCCGTGATCGGCATGGGGCTCGGGCAGTCGGTGGGCAACGCGATAGTTCCGCCCGCCCAGCCCGCGCCGGCGGCGCCGTCCGCGCCCGCGCCGACGTCGGGCCCGCCGCCCCTGCCCGGGTGGTACCTGGGCAACGGCGGCTCACAGAGCGGCCCGTTCGACGACGCCGCGCTCGCCGGCCAGGTAGCGGCAGGCACCCTCACGCCCGCCACGCTCATCTGGCGCGCCGGGATGGCCGGCTGGGAGCCGGCGTCGTCCGTGCCCGACGTCGCGAAGCACCTCGGCGCGACACCGCCGCCGCTCCCGCCGCAGGCCTGAGCATGGCCGAGCTCATCGACGGTGGCACTACCGCCCACCACGCCTACCCGTGCGAGCAGTGCGGGGCCAGCGTCGAGTTCGCGGCCGGGACCGGGACGCTGACCTGCCCGTACTGCGGGCACGCGCAGCAGGTCGACGTCGGCACCCGGGAGGTGCGCGAGCACGACTTCGCGACGCTGGCCGCGACGCAGCGGCCCGTCGCACCGGCCACGCAGGACTACCGGTGCGGCAAGTGCGGCGCCGTCACGACCAGCGACCACCTGTCACAGAAGTGCGGGTTCTGCGGGTCGCCGATGGTCGCCGAGGTGGAGACCCTCGGGCTGGTCGAGCCGGAGGCCGTGCTCCCCTTCGAGGTCGACAGGGCATCCATGCAGAGTGCCCTGCAGAAGTGGGTGCGCTCGCGGTGGTTCGCGCCGTCGGCCCTGAAGAAGGTGGTGTCCGCCGAGCAGGCGCACGGCGTCTACCTGCCGCACTGGACCTTCGACGCACGGACGCGCTCCGACTACGTCGGGCAGCGGGGCGAGCACTACTGGGTCACCGAGACATACACCACCACCGACTCCGAGGGCCGGAGCCAGACCCACACCCGGCAGGTGCAGAAGACCCGGTGGTACCACGCGTCGGGCACGGTGGCACGGGACTTCGACGACGTGCTCGTCGCCGGGACCGGGCGGGTCATGCCCGAGCACTTGGCGAAGCTCAGCCCGTGGCCGCTGGACAAGGCGCTGTCGTACCAGCCCGACTATCTCGCCGGCTACGAGACCCTGCGGTACGACGTCGAGCCCGAGGCCGGGCTGGACGTGGCCAAGCAGGAGATGGCGCCGGTCATCGAGAACGACTGCGAGCGGGACATCGGCGGCGACGTGCAACGCGTGCACCAGGTAAGCACCGGTTACGCCGACGTGACGTACAAGCTCCTGCTGCTGCCGGTGTGGATCGCCACCTACCTGTACGGCGGCAAGCCGTTCCAGGTGCTGGTCAACGCGCGCACTGCCGAGGTGGTGGGGCAGCGGCCGTGGTCGGCCTGGAAGATCGTGCTCACCGTCCTCGCGGGGCTGCTCCTGATCGGCGCGATCGTATGGGCGGTTGTGGCGGCGCAGGGCGGCTGGACGGTGAGTGTCGTCAACTCGGATCTTGCGCTCAGCGGACATCCAGCGACCCGTGAGAGCGTGGGGCTCTACGCGGATCCGGGGTTGTAGGAACCGCACTACCGGCCCGTCCGTTGGTTGACCAGCAGACGACGACCGCAAGGAGACCATCCCGATGCTGTGCCCAATCGACCAGACCACGCTCGTCATGTCCGAGCGCAAGGGGATCGAGATCGACTACTGCCCCACGTGCCGTGGCGTGTGGCTCGACCGTGGTGAGCTCGACAAGGTCATCGACCGTTCGGTCGAGAACGAGATCGCCGCAGAGAACCGGCCGACGACGCCGTCCGCCCCCGCCGTTCCCGTCGCGCCGCCGGTGCCGAACCCCGTGCAGGCGGGTCCGGCGTACGGCTCGCCGCAGCCGGCCTACGACCCGCGGTACGACGACCGCCGTCGCGACGACGACCGCCGCTATGACCGTGACCGCCGGTACGACGACGACCGCCGGTACGACTCGTACAGCGGCGACCGCCGGCACGACCCGCGGTACAAGAAGAAGCGCAAGGAGTCGTTCCTCGAGGACCTCTTCGACTTCTGAGGTCGGCACTCTCGTGTGACGTCGGCAGCTTGCATCGAGGTCGGTCCAGTGCTGGGCCGACCTCGATGCAAGCTGCCGACTCCGTTGTGCAGACCGTCGAACGTTCAGGCGGCTGCCGACCTCGACGGGCAAGCCGCCGACCGCGCAGTGGCGAGCCCGCCGCGCTTGACCTCAAGTGCGCTTGAGGTCTTAGCGTCCAGCGCAGACAGGACGTGCGGACCAGGTCCGCGATCTGCGACGGGAGCTGCTGATGAGCGAGTTCGAGCTGGGGCCGCTGGGCCTTGTCCTCAATGTGGCGGAGGACCGTGCCCACATCGAGCAGGCCGCCGAGGCCGAACGGCTGGGCTTCTCCACGCTATGGCTGCCCGGCGGCCAGCTGGAGTCGTTGGAGCCGCTGGTCGAGCTGCTGCGCGCCACGGAGAAGGTAGCGGTCGCCCCAGGGATCATCGCGCTGGACGTCCACGGTGTCGCGGACGTCGTCCGCCTCGTCGACCTGCTGGACGACGGCGAGGCAGAGCGGCTGGTCGCGGGCTTCGGCGCGTCCCAGCGGGCGGCTCGGCCGCTCGCTGGAATGCGGGAGTTCCTGGACGAGCTCGATGCCGCGGAGGTGTTGCTGCCGGCCGGGCGCCGGCTGATCGCAGCGCTCGGCCCCCGCAAGCTGGAGCTCGCGCGGGAGCGCGCGGCGGGCGCCATCATGATGCTGGTGACGCCCGGCCACACGGCATGGGCCCGGGAGCTTCTCGGCCCGGACGCGACGCTGGTCGTGCACCAGCTGGTGGTCCTGGACACCGACGCCGAACGCGCGCGGCAGACCGTGCGCGGACCGCTGGGCTTCCTGCTGAGCATCGGCGGCTACGCGGCGAACGCGCGCCGGATGGGCTTCGGCGACGACGACATCGCCGGCCTGACCGACAACCTCGTCGACGCGATCGCGACCACCGGCGACGTGGAGGCGATAGTCGCCGGGGTACGGGCACACCTGGATGCCGGAGCCGATCACGTGGCGCTGTCCGTGCTCTCCGACGGCAACCAGCCCGGACCGATCGAGGTGGCCCGCGCCGTCGCGGCCGCCGACCCGACCCTGGCGAGGTAGACGGGCATCAGAGGGACGTCAGGGTCCTCGAAGCCCGCGTCAACATTCCGTCAAGGACCGCTTCTACGGGTCGCGCACCGGCGTAGACCAGTGGCATGACCGATCTGGCCTTCATCCTCCTGACCGTGGTGTTCTTCGCCGCGGTGGCCGTGGTGGCGCGTCGCGCCGCAACGCACGAGCCCGCCACGCGCGACTCCGTCGACCCTCAGGGGAGGCGGAGATGAACCCGTTCGACGCCGTGGGCCTGGTGCTTACCCTCGCCGGCCTCGTATACCTCTTCGTCGCGCTGATCCGCGCCGACCGGACGCGGTGATCACACCGTGAACACCGCAGTCCTCATGGCAGTGGCGCAGATCCTCGTCCTGGTCGCCGCCCTCGCCGCCGTGCACGCGCCGCTCGGCGCGTACATGGCGCGCACCTTCACCAGCCCCAAGCACCTGCGGGTCGAGCGCCTCTGGTACCGCGCGGTCCGCGTGGATCCGGACGCCGAGCAGCGCTGGACCACCTACCTGATGTCCCTGCTGGGTTTCTCGCTCGTCTCCGTCCTCTTCCTCTACGGGATGCTGCGCCTGCAGGCGTACCTGCCGCTGAGCCTCGGCTTCACCGGGTTCGACCCGGCCGGCGCCTGGAACACCGCGGTCAGCTTCACCACGAACACCAACTGGCAGTGGTACTCGGGCGAGGCGGCCGCTGGCCACCTGGTGCAGATGGCCGGGCTGGCCGTGCAGAACTTCGTCTCGGCGGCCGTGGGCCTGGCTGTCGCGATCGCCCTGGTGCGCGGCTTCGCCCGCTCCGGGACCGACGCCCGCATCGGCAACTTCTGGTCCGACCTGACCCGCGGCGTGATCCGCATCCTGCTGCCCCTGTCCGTGGTAGCGGCGATCGTGCTCATCGCCGGCGGCGTGATCCAGAACCTCGACCCGCACACCGCGCTCACCACTGTCGAGGGCGCCACGCAGCACGCGCTCGGCGGCCCGATCGCCTCCCAGGAGGCCATCAAGGAGCTCGGCACCAACGGTGGCGGCCCGTTCAACGCGAACTCCGCGCACCCGTTCGAGAACCCGACACCGTTCACGAACATCGTCGAGATCTTCCTGCTGCTGCTCATCCCGTTCACGCTGCCCCGCACGTTCGGCATCATGGTCGGCGACAAGCGCCAGGGCTGGGCGATCCTGGGCGTGATGGCCGGCCTGTTCGCCGTGTCGGTAGCGCTCGCCACCTGGGCCGAGCTGGCCGGGCCGGGCGCGGCGCCCCAGGCGGCGGGCGCCGCCATGGAGGGCAAGGAGACCCGGTTCGGGCTCGCCGGCAGCGCCCTGTTCGCGGCCGCGACGACGGCGACGTCGACAGGCGCGGTGAACTCCATGCACGACTCGTTCACGGCGCCGGGCGGAGGTGTCGTCCTGTTCAACATGCTGCTGGGCGAGGTCTCGCCGGGCGGGGTGGGCGCAGGGCTGTACGGCATGCTCGTCCTGGCCGTGGTCGCGGTGTTCATCGCGGGCCTCATGGTGGGCCGCACGCCCGAGTACCTGGGCAAGAAGATCGGCCGGCAGGAGATGACGCTGGTCGCGCTGTACGTGCTGACGGTGCCCGCGCTGATCCTGGTGGGCACGTCGATCGCCGTCGTCGTCGAGCCGGGCCTCGTGGGTATCCAGGAGTCGGGTCCGCACGGCCTGTCCGAGGTGCTGTACGCGTACGCGTCGGCGGCCAACAACAACGGCTCGGCGTTCGGCGGCCTGACCACCGGCACCCCGTTCTACGAGGTGACGCAGGGCCTGGCGATGCTCGCCGGGCGGTTCATCCCGATCGCCCTCGTGCTGGCCCTCGCCGGCCGGCTGGCGAGCCAGAAGTCGGTGCCCGCGACCGTTGGCACCCTGCCGACGCACCAGCCGCTGTTCGTGGGCCTGGTGGGCGCCGTGGCGCTCGTCGTCGTCGGGCTCACCTTCATCCCCGTACTTTCCCTCGGTCCCATCGTGGAGTCCCTGTCATGACCATCGACACCCGGAACATCCCGGACGTCCCCACTCACGAGCCTGCGCCCGGCGGCGGGATCCAGCACCACTCGAAGCGCGCGGCGCCCCGGGCCCTGACCTGGGCGCAGCTGCGTTCCGCGTTCCCGGGTGCGTTGCGCAAGCTCGACCCGCGCTTGCTGTACACCTCGCCCGTGATGTTCGTCGTCGAGGTGGGCGCGTTCGTGACGACCGTGCTGGCGATCATCGAGCCGGGCGTGTTCGCCTGGTGGATAGCGGTGTGGCTGTGGGCCACGGTGCTCTTCGCGACCCTCGCGGAGTCCGTGGCGGAGTCCCGCGGCAAGGCGCAGGCCTCCACCCTGCGCGCCACGCAGAAGCAGACGACGGCGCGCAAGGTCAGCGTTCCCCAGGACACCCTGGACACGGGCACGCGGCTCGACCTGCTGCCGACGGTCGAGGTGCCGTCCTCGACGCTGCAGGTGGGCGACGTCGTAGTGGTCATCGCCGGGGAGACCATCCCCGGTGACGGCGACGTCATCGAGGGCGTCGCGTCCGTTGACGAGTCGGCGATCACCGGCGAGTCGGCGCCCGTCATCCGGGAGTCGGGTGGCGACCGCAGCGCCGTCACGGGCGGCACGGTGGTGCTGTCCGACCAGATCGTCGTGCGCATCACGGCGCCCGCCGGGTCCACGTTCGTGGACCGGATGATCGCCCTGGTCGAGGGCAGCGAGCGGCAGAAGACGCCGAACGAGATCGCGCTGAACATCCTGCTCACGTCGCTGACCATCGTCTTCCTCCTGGCGGTCGCCACGCTGCAGCCGTTCGCGATCTACTCCGGCTCGCGGCAGTCGCTGCTGGTCCTGGTGGCGCTGCTGGTCTGCCTGATCCCGACCACCATCGGTGCGCTGCTCAGCGCGATCGGCATCGCAGGTATGGACCGGCTGGTGCAGCGCAACGTGCTGGCGATGTCCGGCCGCGCGGTCGAGGCGGCGGGCGACGTCGACGTGCTGCTGCTCGACAAGACCGGCACCATCACCTACGGCAACCGGCGTGCCACCCAGGTGCTGCCGGTGAGCAGGGTGACGCCGCAGGAGCTCGCCGTGGCGGCGCGCCTCGCATCGCTGGCCGACGAGACCCCGGAGGGGCGCAGCATCGTCGAGCTCGTGGACGGCAAGTACGGCCCGGGCGACGAGCTGCCGCTGGACGCCGAGCTGGTGCCGTTCACGGCGCAGACCCGCATGTCGGGCGTGGACCTGCCGCTCACTGACGGCGCCGGCCACACCGAGATGCACCGCATCCGCAAGGGTGCGGGCAGCGCGATCCAGCGCTGGGTGCACAGCACGGGTGCGCAGGTCTCCGCCAAGGAGGCCCAGGACCTGGAGAAGCACGTCGACGCGGTCTCCCGGGCGGGCGGCACGCCGCTCGTCGTCGCGGAGCAGGTGGGCGAGGCGCCGGCGCGGGTGCTCGGCGTCGTCCGCCTGAAGGACGTGGTCAAGGAGGGCATGCGCGAGCGGTTCGACGAGCTGCGCGCCATGGGCATCCGGTCCGTCATGGTCACGGGCGACAACGCCGTGACCGCACGGGCGATCGCGGCCGAGGCGGGGGTGGACGACGTCCTGGCGGAGGCCACGCCCGAGGACAAACTCGACCTGATCCGCCGCGAGCAGGAGGGCGGCAAGCTGGTCGCGATGGCCGGTGACGGCACGAACGACGCCCCGGCGCTCGCCCAGTCCGACGTCGGCGTCGCGATGAACACCGGGACGTCCGCCGCCAAGGAGGCGGGCAACATGGTGGACCTCGACTCCGATCCCACCAAGCTCATCGAGATCGTGGAGATCGGCAAGCAGCTGCTCATCACGCGCGGTGCGCTGACCACGTTCTCCGTGGCGAACGACGTCGCGAAGTACTTCGCGATCCTGCCCGCGATGTTCGTGACGGTGTTCCCGCAGCTCGACGTGCTGAACATCATGCGGCTGGCGAGCCCCGGCTCGGCGATCCTGTCGGCCGTCATCTTCAACGCGCTGATCATCCTGGCCCTGATCCCGCTGTCGCTGCGCGGCGTGCGGTACCGGCCGGCGTCGGCGTCGTCGCTGCTGACGCGCAACCTGTTGATCTACGGCCTCGGCGGGCTGGTGGCGCCGTTCATCGGCATCAAGCTCATCGACCTCGTCGTCTCGCTGCTCCCGGGCCTGTAACCCGGCCCTCGCATCGGCTGAGAAAGGAACTGACATGGCAACGACAACAGTGGCGAGCGACCTCGCGACGCTGACCCGCCACTCGATGGCCGGGCTGCGCATGCTGCTCGCCTTCACCCTCGTGACGGGGCTGGCCTACCCGCTCGCGATGACCGCCGTCGGGCAGGTGGCCTTCCCCTGGCAGGCCAACGGCTCGCTCGTCCAGGCCGACGGCGCCCGCACCACCTCGCGCTCCGATGCGGTGGGCTCCGCGCTCATCGCCCAGGGCTTCACGGGCGAGGAGTACTTCCACCCGCGGCCGTCGGCAGCGGGCGACGGGTACGACACGCTGGCCTCCGCCGGGTCGAACCTGGGGCCCCTCAACCCCGACCTGGTGGCGACGATCGAGGAGCGCAAGGCCGCGGTCGCCGAGGAGGAGGGTGTGGACCCCGCCGACGTGCCGGCTGACGCCGTCACGGCGTCGGGCTCGGGCCTGGACCCGCAGATCAGCCCTGAGTACGCGGCCATCCAGGTGGCGCGGGTCGCCAAGGCGCGCGGCCTGTCCGACGCCGACGTGGAGGCCCTCGTGGCGGAGCACACCGCCGGGCGCGACCTGGGCGTGCTGGGCGAGCCGCGGGTGAACGTCCTGGAGCTCAACCTGGCCCTCGATGCCGCGGACAGTGGTGCGGCGACCGAGTAGCGCGGAAATGCCGCAGACTGAAGACATGACCACCGGACGCCGGGGCCGCCTCACCGTCTACCTGGGGGCGGCCCCGGGCGTGGGCAAGACCTACGGCATGCTCGACGAGGCGCACCGGCGCCGCGCGCGGGGAACCGACGTCGTGATCGGTCTCGTGGAGACGCACGGCCGGGCCGCGACGATCGACCGGATCGGCGATCTCGAGATGCTCCAGCGGCGGCTCGTCGAGCACCGCGGGACCACGCTCACCGAGCTCGACGTCCAGGCCGTGCTGCGGCGCGCGCCCGAGGTGGCGCTCGTGGACGAGCTCGCGCACACCAACGCCCCGGGATCGGAGCACCCGAAGCGCTGGCAGGACGTGCACGACCTGCTGGACGCGGGTATCGACGTGGTGACCACGGTCAACGTGCAGCACCTCGCGTCGCTGACGGACGACGTCGAGGCCATCACCGGCGTCCGGCAGCGTGAGACGGTGCCCGACAAGGTGGTGCGCGAGGCGGACCAGATCCAGCTCGTGGACCTCTCCCCGGAGCAGCTGCGGCGCCGGCTCGCGCACGGCAACGTCTACCGGGCGGAGCAGATCGACGCCTCGATGTCGTCGTTCTTCCGCGTCGGGAACCTGACGGCGCTGCGCGAGCTCGCCCTGCTGTGGCTCGCCGACCGCGTCGACGACGCCCTGACCAGGTACCGCGCCGACCACGCGATCGGCGGCACGTGGCCCGCCCGCGAGCGCATAGTGGTGGCCGTCACCGGCGGTCCGGAGACGGAGACGCTGCTGCGCCGGGCCTCGCGCATCGCCCAGCGGGCCGCAGGCACCGAGCTGCTCGCGGTGCACGTGCTGCCCACCGACGGGCTGCCGTCGACGCCGTCGGCCACCATCGCAGCCCACCGCGCGCTCGCCGAGTCGCTCGGCGGCGTGTTCCACACTGTGGTGGGCGAGGACGTGCCGACCGCCGTCGTGGACTTCGCGCACGGGGTCAACGCGACGATGATCGTGGTGGGCGTGTCCCGGCACCCCGTGTGGCGGCAGGCGCTTCTCGGCTCGTCGAGCGCGGAGATCGCGCGGCTGTCCGGCACTATCGACGTGCACCTGGTGACACACGAGCAGGCGCGTGGCGGCGTTGGTGTGCGCTCGCGGTACTCGTCGCTGTCACCAGCCCGCCGGGCGGCGGGCTGGGGGTCGTCCCTGGTGGTACCCGCGGTCCTGACGACCGGTCTGCTGCTGATCGGCAGGGGCGACGTGGCTTTGGCCACGGACGCCATGCTGCTCCTGGCGGGCGTGGTCGGGGTGGCGCTGATCGGCGGGCTGTGGCCCGCGGTCGTGGCCGCGATCGTGTCCAACCTGTGCCTCAACTACTTCTTCGCGCCGCCGGTGGGCCGCCTGACGATCGCCGAGGCGGAGAACGTGTTCGCCCTGGCCGTGTTCGTGGTGGTCGCCGTCGCCGTCGCCTCGGTGGTCGACCTTGCGGCGCGGCGCACGACCCAGGCCTACCGGGCGCGCGCGGAGGCGTCCACGCTGGCCGCGCTGTCCCGCTCCGTGCTGTCGGGGCAGGACACGGCGCAGGCGATCGTGCAGCGACTTGCGCAGACCTTCGCGATGGCCGAGGTGCGCATCGAGGAGCGGGACGACGACCGCTCGCCGTGGACCGTGGTGGCGCACGAGAGATGGGTTACCGAACCGGGATCCGGGGCGGGGTCGGGCGCCACACCGGCCGGCTCGGGAGAGGGCGTCACCGAGGTGGCGATCGACGACCTGCATCGGCTCGTCCTCGTCGGCCGGGTGCTCCCGGCGAGCGACCGGCAGGTGGTCGAGGCGTTCGGGGCGCAGGCCGGCATCGTGCTGGAGCACCGGCGGCTGCGTGAGCAGGCCGCGCAGGCCGAGGTGCTGGAGCGGACCGAGAGCACCAGGACCGCGCTGCTCGCCGCCGTCTCGCACGACCTGCGGACGCCGCTCGCGGTGATCCGCACGGCCGTGGACGGCCTCGGCTCACCCGACGTCGAGCTCGACCGGGAGGACCGAGACGTCCTCACGGCCACGATCGCCGACTCGACCTACCGGCTGGAGCGGCTCATCGGCAACCTCCTGGACCTGTCCCGCCTGCAGACCGGCGCGGTGCGGCCGACCCTGCGTGCCGCGTCCCTGGAGGAGGTGGTGCCGATCGCCGTCGAGCCGTGGCTGTCCGACCTCGCGCTGGACGTACCGGAGGACCTGCCGCTCGTGCACACCGATCCCGGCCTGTTCGAGCGGGTCGTGGCGAACGTGGTCTCCAACGCGGTGCGGCACTCCCCGCCCGGCGCGAAGGTGCTGTTCACGGCGTCCGCCGTGCGGGACTCGGTGGAGCTCCGCGTCGCCGATACCGGCCCCGGCGTGCCCGACGACCGCAAGGCCACCATGTTCGAGCCGTTCCAGCGGCTCGACGACACCAGCACAGGAGGCCTGGGCCTCGGCCTGGCCGTGGCGTCGGGGCTCGCGACCGCCGTCGGCGCGCGGATCGCGGCCGAGGACACTCCCGGAGGGGGCCTGACGATGGTGCTGACGGTGCCGCGCGAACGGGTTGCTGAGGACGCGGCCCCCGATGATGTGGTCCCCGATGATGTGGTCGCCGAGTGATGTGGTTTCGAGCGATGGGGGTAGTTGCGTGATGGGATGGTCCCGTGACCGGTGAGTCGGACGGCGAGGGCGAGCAGGCGGCGTTCGGCAACCGCGTGCTCGTGGTGGACGACGACGCCGCGCTGGCCCGCGCACTGACCATCAACCTGCGAGCGCACGGCTGGGACGTGACGGCCGCGCCGACGGGTGCGGCCGCGCTGGACGCCGTGGCGTCGGCTCGGCCTGACGTGGTGCTGCTCGACCTCGGCCTGCCCGACATGCCCGGGCTCGACGTCATCGAGGGGATCCGGGGCTGGACCCGGGTGCCGATAGTGGTGCTGTCGGCCCGGCAGCTCGGCGACGACAAGGTCGACGCCCTCGACGCCGGCGCCGACGACTACGTGACCAAGCCGTTCGCGATGAACGAGCTGCTCGCGCGGCTGCGCGCCGCCGTGCGCCGGGCCTTGCCGACGCAGTCGGAGGAGCCAGTGGTCATGGCGGGCGAGCTGCGGATCGACCTGGCCCGGCGGCAGGTGTCGCGTGGCGGGGCCGACGTGCGGCTGAGCCCGACCGAGTGGGCGCTGCTGGAGGTGCTCGTGCGCAACCGCGGCCGGCTCGTGGACCGCAAGCAGCTGCTGCACGAGGTCTGGGGTCCGGCGTACTCGACGGAGACCAACTACCTCCGCGTCTACACGGCGCAGCTGCGGCGCAAGCTGGAGAAGGACGCGTCGCACCCGCGCCACATCCTCACCCACCCGGGGGCGGGGTACCGGTTCGAGGAGTGACCCGGGCGCCTCGAGGTCGCCGGCACGCCGGCGATGGTCAGGTCGTAGCTTTTCCTTCGTCGCGCACGGCGGCGACCTGGTCAGCCAGGAGGACCGCGATCAATCGTTGTTCGCGAGTCGCGAAGGTCAAGCTCGACACCGCGGTGACCAGGAAGTGGCCGATGACCTCAGGGCCCCGACGCACCAGGACGGCGATGTACTCGTCGGTCGGCAGACCGACACGATCGACGTCGACCGCACGACCGTTCCGGGTCAGGACGCCGTCCTGGTCCAGGACGGCGTTGCGCGTGTCTCGCACCGGGCCCACGACGTAGGTGCAGTCGTCAGCGCCGAGCACGTCGGTGATCTGACGTGCGACGAGATCGATCACCGTTTCTCTGGGCATGCCCTCGGCCGCCGCGCGTGCGGCGCCAAGCACTCCCGCAAGGTAGCCGGAGCGCCGGGCAGCTCGTCGTTGCTGACGGTTCCCCCACAGAGCGATCTCCGTCACCACAAGACTGATCACGACGAGAAGAACGGTCGCTTCGATGTCGTCGGCGTCGGCGATGGTGAAGCGCAAGTACGGCTCGGTGAGGAAGAAGTCGAACCACGCCCCTGCCGAGAATGCGGCGAGGAGGGCGGCCGGCCGGTCACCGGTGGCCGCGGCAGCCACGACCAGCACGACCAGGACCAGCACCGACGTCGCAGCGGTGACATCGTCGCGGACCGTCGACAGGATCGCGCAAGCCAGCAGTGGTGCCAGCACCGCCGTCACCCGCACTGACGGACGCCACCACGCCGCTTGAGGCCATGCCGAGACGCTTCCGGTCATGCTGCTCCCCACCTCTACGTCAAGTTTCCCATCATGGTGGCGCTCACGGTGATCCCACGCGAGCGCTGGAACCTTCACGAGCAGCATCGCGACGCCGGGCTCCGCAGAGCGGGCGATGCCGCTGATCGACGGCTACCGGTCGCTCGTCACCATGGCACGGTGGGCGGCGGACCTTCCCTGGAAGCGCCACCAGGTGCGCTGGATCACGAGGCACAGCACCGCGCCGGCCACGATCATGGTGACGTTGATGGCGAACTGGGCCAGCGAGCCCACGGTCTCCTCGCCGACGCCGTAGGCGAGCGCGACGGCGGCGTTGCCCACGGCCGGGACCGTGGTCACGGAGATGAGCACGCCCACGAGGACGCCGGACCGGCCAGTGGTCAGCGAGATCATGCCGGCCGCCCCGGCGAGGGCGCCGACCACCCAGCTCAGTGCGTCGGGTGCCCAGATGAACGACGTCTGCGGCCGGTCGGCCAGCAGTGTCGCCTGGTCGGCCAGGCCCCACGCCTGCAGGAGCAGGGCCATGACGACCGACGCCGCGAAGCCGGCCCCGAACCCGGCCGCCAGCGTGGCCACGGCGCGCCCGGCAGTGCGCCAGCGCCGTCCGACCAGAGCTACCGAGATCGCGGCGAGCGGGCCGAAGTCGGGGCCGACCACCATGGCGCCGACGACGAGGATCGGCTGGTCGAACAGGACGCCGATCATGCCGATGGTCGTGGCCAGGGCCATGAGGGCGAGATAACCCAGCGAGGTGCGCGACTCGGCTTCCGTGCGGTCCACGACCTCGTGCCACACGAGCGCGTCCTCCGAGAGACCGGGGGCGGCGTCCTCCGCGCGCGTGGCGTGTTGTGACAGTGAGGTGTCCACCGCCTCCACCGCAAGGGAGCCCTCGCGGTGCAGGCCCATGTCGGTCAGCCGGTCCAGGATCGGGTGGAGCGCCTCGCGTGCGATGTCGGCCATGACGACGTCGCCCGGCGGGTCGACCGCGCAGTCAGGGAGCACCACCACGTTGGTCGCGGCGGGGCTGGACTTCAACAGGTCCACGACGTCGGCAGTGGTCGCGGACGGGCTGACCACACGCAGGTGTTGCATCACGCCGCAACCGTATAGGGCGAACGGCGTCGGACGGTCTGGTTACGGACTGCCTGCGACCACGGTCGTTCGCGTGGAGCGGACGAGACAAGCTGCGATTGGCGTCAAGGTTCCGTTAAAGCCGCGCCAAGGTGCCCGGCACCTCTGTTTGACTCAGCCAGTGAATGCGCGCACTTCGGCCCCGCTCCTGAGCCGGCTCAACACCTGGCTCCTCGCCGACGGACCTCAGCGGCCAGAGCATCTGGGGCCCCACGCCGACCAGCGTGAGCCGGAGAAGACCCACTCGTGGTGGAAGGTCATGTGCCTGACGGGCGTGGACTACTTCTCCACGCTTGGCTACCAGCCAGGGATCGCGGCGGTAGCCGCAGGGCTGCTCTCCCCGGTGGCGACGCTCGTGCTCGTGGCGCTCACCCTCCTCGGCGCGCTGCCCGTCTACCGCCGGGTGGCCGCCGAGAGCCCGCACGGCCAGGGCTCGATCGCCATGCTCGAGCGGCTCCTCACCTTCTGGAACGGCAAGCTGTTCGTGCTGGTCCTGCTGGGCTTCGCCGCTACCGACTTCGTCATCACGATCACCCTGTCCGCCGCCGACGGCGCCGCGCACGTCGTCGAGAACCCGCACGTGGCGGAACTGTTCCACGGTGGCGAGATGTGGATCACGCTGGGCCTGATCGCCCTGCTCGGCGCGGTCTTCCTGCGCGGGTTCACCGAGGCGATCGGGGTGGCCGTCGCGATCGTCGCGGTCTACCTCGCCCTGAACGTCGTGGTGATCGCCGTCTCGCTGGTGCACGTCGTCGCCGAGCCGTTCGTCATCACCGCCTGGTCCACGGCGCTCATCACGCAGCACGGCAACCCGGTCATGATCGTCGCGCTCGCCCTGCTCGTCTTTCCCAAGCTGGCACTGGGTATGTCCGGCTTCGAGACGGGCGTAGCGGTCATGACCCACGTCAAGGGCGACCCGGGCGATACGGAGGCCCGGCCCGCCGGCCGCATCCGGAACACGAAGAAGCTCCTCACGGCCGCGGCGATCACCATGAGCTGCTTCCTCCTGGCGAGCAGCGTCGTGACCACGTGGCTCATCCCGGCCGAGGAGTTCCAGGACGGCGGGGCGGCGTCGGGCCGGGCGCTCGCGTTCCTGGCGCACCAGTACCTGGGCGACTGGTTCGGCACCGTCTACGATGTGTCGACCATCGCGATCCTGTGGTTCGCCGGGGCGTCGGCCATGGCCGGCCTGCTCAACCTCATCCCGCGGTACCTGCCGCGCTACGGCATGGCCCCCGAGTGGACGGCGGCGGTGCGGCCGCTGGTCGTGGTCATCACCGCCATCGCCTTCCTGATCACCTGGATCTTCGACGCCGACGTCAACGCGCAGGGCGGCGCCTACGCCACCGGTGTCCTGGTGCTGTTCTCGTCCGCGTGCGTGGCGGTCACGCTGGCGGCGCGCCGCGCCGGGCAGCACCGGCTCATGTGGGCGTTCGCGGTCATCACGGTCATCTTCCTCTACACCACCGCCGTGAACGTCGTGGAGCGGCCCGACGGCGTCAAGATCGGCGCCTGCTTCGTGCTCGCCATCGTCGCCGTCTCCCTGGCCTCCCGCCTCACCCGCGCGTTCGAGCTGCGCACCACGCACGTCGTCCTCGACCACCGTGCGGAGGCGTTCCTGCGCGACTGCGCCCGGCGCAGCATCCGCCTGGTCGCCAACGAGCCCGAGGAGCGCGACACCGCCGAGTACCTCGCCAAGGTGGAGCAGATCGTCGAGGACAACGACCTGCCCGACGAGAACGACATCATCTTCGTCGAGGTCACCGTCACCGACCCCTCGGACTTCGAGTCCGTGGTCGAGGCCCACGGCGAGGTCCGCGACGGCCGGTTCCGGGTGATCACCATGGAGGCGCCGAGCGTTCCCAACGGCCTGGCCGCGCTGCTCCTGCACGTCCAGGCGCACACGGGCGTCAAGCCGCACATCTACTTCGAGTGGACCGAGGGCAACCCGGTGCCGAACCTGCTGCGGTTCTTGCTGTTCGGCGTGGGCGAGGTCGCCCCCGTCACGCGCGAGGTCCTCCGCCGGGCCCAGCCCGACCGCGCGCTGCGCCCGCACGTGCACGTGGGCTGAGGCGCTTGCCGGTTGTCGGCGCACTGCGCGGTCGGATCGGCCTGGCCGTGCGGCCGGCGAAGGAGCTCACCGGAAGTTGGTGCATCACAGGACGGAGATGCCGTCTCCCAGCATCTTCGCGCCGATGACCAGGAGCAGGACGGCCATGATCGCCGCGTTGTTGTGGATCATCCACGTCTTCAGCTCATCGAGGACCTGGGCCGCCCGGGCCCCCATGGAGAAGTAGATGACGACCGGCGTGACCACGCCGGCGCTGGCCACCACCGCGAACACGATCGAGGCCACGACCGTCGCTGTGGTGTCCGCGGGCTGCGCTGCCGCGATGGCCACTCCACCGGACACGGTCAGGAGCAGGTTCTTCGGGTTGACGGCGCCGAGCAGCACCGCGAGCCCGGCGGACTTCACCGGAGTGAACTGCTCGATGGCCGCCATCCACTTCGGGGCCGGCGGCTCGGCGCCGTGCCGTGGCCTGCCCTGCCACTGCCGCACGCTGAGGAACAGCAACAGGACACCGAGGACGACCTTCAGCCAGCCCGTCCACGCGGCGGGCCCGTCGTCGTCGGGCGCAGCGGTCCCGGCCAGCAGCGCGACCACGCCGACCAGTACGAGGACTGCCAGGAACCAAGCGACCACGAACGCCAGCGCGTTCGCACGCGCCCGCTCGCTGACAAGCATCAGCACGACCGCGACGATCGGCAGGGGACTGACGAGCACTCCCACCGCAATGGGCAGGGACTGACCGATCGCCGCGCTCACACCGGCCACCTCCATCCGGGACGGACCTGGCCGTCCAGATCCGATCGGCCACCCGGCCGACGCTAGGCAACCGGTGGTCGGGCCGAGTCACCCGAACAGGGTGACCGTCCGGGCGGACCCGCGCCCCGTAGGCACCGGGTAATTCCGGTGCGTCGACGAACCGCGAACCCTAGATTGCGTGGCGTGAACCTCTCGCATCTCGGGACGCCGATCGGGCCGATGACCCGCGTCCACGGCGGGTTCGCCAACCGGATGTACCGGCTCGACACCGACCAGGGATCGTTCGCGGTGAAGGAGCTCAACGTCGTCGACCGCCGCTCGACCTACCACGTCGAGGACGTGTTCAGGTTCGAGCGGGCGGCCTTCGCCGCCGGCGTCCCGATGCCGGAGCCGATCTCGGCCAGCCACGACACGCTCGTCCACCGGTGGGTCGAGGGAGAGAAGATGCCCGAGGCGCCGGTGTCGGCGGCGTACGGGTCCGAGATCGGTGAGATCCTCGCGCGCATCCACGCGCTCGACGTCGAGTGGACCCACGTGCCGATCGAGGACCCGACGGCACGGGACTGGCCCGAGCTGGCCGAGCGGGCGGCGGCGACCGGGCAGCCGTGGGCCGACGAGCTCGCCTCCCACGTCGAGACGTTCCTCGCGATCGCCCGCTTCGTCGACACCTGCGAACGGCCGGGCCCCGTCGTGCTGACCCACAAGGACGTCCAACCGTGGAACCTGCTCGCTCGAGACGGTCGGCCGGTACTGCTCGACTGGGAGCTCTCGGGGATGCTGGACCTGTCCGGTGAGCTCGGCTCGACCGCGCTGAGCCTCGCGAAAGGACCTGGCTTCGACACCATCGAGCCCGCCATCTTCCGGTCGGTCCTCGACGGGTACGTCGCGGGGGGCGGGACGCTGCCGCCGTCGGGCCCGAGCTGGTTCGTCTTCATGATCGGCGGCTGGCTCGGGCACACGAGGTGGAACATCCTCCGCTGCCTCGCCGGCGCCGAGGCGACCACCGGTCCCGACCTCGCGTTGTCGCACGAGTCCGCGCGCAACGGCATTCGCGGTCTCCCCGACATGTTCGGCCGGCTTCCGGAGCTCGAGGCGCTGCTCGGGTGACGGCGCGTCGTTTCCGTGCTGGGTGCATTGTGAAACGCGCGCTCCCGATCCATCTCGCGGCGACGCCGCTGCCTGACGGGGTGCGGACCGGATCGGCGTCTTCACGACCCCTTCCGCGTCTCGCGGCTGATAAGTTCGATTGGGTCGGCTCCTGGTGTATCAACCGGAGATCTCATCTGTAGTGCATCGTGGAGAACACAGGGGGCCGCCAGTGACGTCGGACCCGGTCGTGCAGTGGGCCGTAACAGGTGTCTTCATCGCGTTGAGCGCTCACTCCCTCTGGCGCCTGGTCGCCGCCCGGAAACCGTTCGTCGGGCTGGGCTACCTGTTCCACCTGGGTATGAACCTCGGCATGGTGGTCATGGTGTGGCCGTGGTGGACCCGGCTACCGGCCCTTCCGCAGCTCGCGTTCTTCGTCGTGGCGGTGGCGTTCTTCGCGGCTGCCGCGGGGTGGCACGCGGTCGACGCGCTGTCCCAGGGCCCGGCGACGGGCCGACGGCGGACGAGTCATCACCGGGACGCCCGGGCTCAGGCGGTGCACGCCGTCATGATGCTGGCGATGGTGTGGGCGGTGGCGGTCATGAGCCGGACGCACTCCGTCGGGGCCCAGCACATCGGTCACGGGGCGGGCCGCGCGCAGCTGGGCACCTGGGCGACCGTCGCGGGAGCGGTGCTCGCCGCGGCGCTCGTGGCCGGCGGCGCCCTGTTCCTCGTCTACCTCGCCCGGCACCTGCGTGAGCGCGGCTCGGTCCTGGACCGCACCGGCACCGACTACCTCGCGAGCGCTCTCGCGAGCTTCGGGACGGTCGCCATGTGCGGGCTCATGCTTGTCGGCTGACCGGCCACCGCCGGCTCACCCTGCCTGACGCCTGCGCAGGGCGTGCCTCGGCCGCAGCGCACGTTCCAGCGTCTCGACGTCCCGCGCGGTCAAGTGGTCCGCGAACCGGACAAGTGCTTCCTCGCGGTCACCCGTGCCTTCGAGCGCCGACAGCATCGCCGCTCCCGCGCGTTCGCCGTCCGACCGGGTCGGCCTGAAGCGGACCTTTCGGGGGGAGGTCGCGATCCGGACCACCTCGCCCTTTTTCTGGAGCCGATCGAGCACCGTCAGGAGCGTCGTGTACGCCGGGACGTGACCGTCCCCGAACGCCTCCTGGATCACTCGCGCTCCGATCGCACCCTCGTGATCCCACAGGATGCGCATGACCTCCGCCTCGAGCTGACCGCGCTCGCGAGTCCTGCCAGACATGTTGCCCTCCTGGCAGGACCCTACTCCTCAGGTGACTGCCCACTCGGTAGTGGGCAGCCACCTGCGGCGTCGTCCGGTGAGTCGGACCCTGGCCCGGGGTCAGGCCGGCAGGAGCGCAGGCGCGTCCAGCGCGCCGCTGCGGGCCTGCTCCACCAGGTCTTCGAGCTGGTCCTGGCTCATCTGGATCCGCTGCCCGAAGTCGTCGGTGATCACGATCCGCTTCTCGGGCTCGGCGGTCGGGTCGACGAACAGCTCCGGGCAGCCGCAGTCGCACTTGCCGCAGAACGTGGCCACATGAACAAGCTGAGGGTTGTCGCTCATATTTGTCTCCTCTGCATGGAACGAATGGAACGGACTGGTACCGGGCTCGCGCGATGCCCTCTACGAGGGTCACGTATATCTCTACAAGACGTCAAGATGTGGAGGGTGTGGACCGGGCAGGGCCCGTGCGCATCCCCAGCACGACGCCGGCGACCACCACGGCGACGCCGAGCCACACGACCGGGCCGGGCACCGGGCCGCCCAGCAGCACGCCGCCCACCGCCGACGCCACGGGCACCACCCCGGTGAACAGCCCGGCGCGCCCCGGGCCGATCCGGCCGACCGCCGTGTACCAGAGCAGGAACGCCACGACGGTGACGGACAGCGCGAGGTGCAGCGTGGCGGGCACGTGCTCGGCCCGCAGGGTCAGGACGGCGGATGGGCCCTCCGTCGTCAGGGTCAGCGCCCACAGGGCCACCGCCGCGATCCACACGGCGTGGAGCGAGACGCCGTGCGGCCCGAGCCGGCGCAGCACCGGCACCGCCAGCAGCGTGAACCCGGCCTCGCAGACCAGCGTGAGGGCCGCGTAGCCCAGCCCCGCGGCGTCCGTGCGTCCGCCACCGGTGACCAGGACGGCGCCCAGCGTCACCACGAGCGCGGCGACCACCACCGACGGCGTGGGCCGGGTCCGCCCGAGCAGCGGCCCCACCAGCGCAAGCAGCACGGGCACGGCGGCGACCGCCACACCGATCACCGCGGGCTCGGCGTGCGCGACGCCGCGCACGACGCCCACGTTGAACAGCACCAGCCCGCTCAGCGCCACACCCACCAGCCATGCCCACTCCCGGCCGCGCGGCACGGGAACCGCCCGGCCGGTGGCCCGCAGGACCAGCAGCAGCGCCAGGGCCGCCAGCGTGTACCGGACGGCCTGCACGGCGAAGAGCGGCGCGTCGGCGAGCACCCCCGACACCGCTACCTGGCTGCCCACCAGCGCCATGCCGAGCCCCGCGAACAGCGGGCCCGACCAGGACCGCGCATGCGGGCCCGGTCGGGTGCTGCCGTCGGTGCTGTTGTGCGTGCCGTTCGCGGTGCCGTGCTCTGCGCCGGCGGGTCCGACGGCGTCGCCGGGTCCGACGGCGCCGGCCGGTCCGACAGCGCCGCCGGGTCCGGGGGACTCCGCCGCCGGTCGCGTCCTGGTTGTCATGCCCGCGAGCCTGCCTGCGCTTTGGTATACCTGACAGAGCCAAGATCGTGTCTTTCGAGGGGACCAAGATGGTTGGTGCCGACTTCCTCCAGCTCGACCCCGCCCAGGCCCGCCCCGGGAGCCTGACAGCGTGGCTCGCCGAGGCCGTGCGGGGCGCGGTGGCCGACGGTCGTCTCGCCCCGGGCGACCGGCTGCCCGCCACCCGCGTGCTGGCCGACCAGCTCGGCTGCTCACGCGGAGTGGTGGTCGACGCCTATCGGCGGCTCACGGACGAGGGCCTGCTGTCGGGTCGGCACGGTGGTGGCACGACGGTCCGTTCCGCCTGGGCACCGTCGTCCGACTCGTTGGCGCGGCTCGCCGGCCCCGGAGCGCGCCCCGCCGACCCCGGAGCACAGCCCGCCGGTGCGAGGACGCGGCCGGCCAGCACTGGGGTACGGCCCGCCGGCGTCGTCGGGCACGCTGCGCCGTCGGGCATGGCGAGCGCGATGCCGCCGGACCTGACCGGCCCGGACACCTCGGCAACCAACCTCATCGACCTCTCACCCGGCCTGCCCGACCTGTCCGCCTTCCCGCGCGCCGCCTGGGCTCGCGCCGAGCGCGCGGCGCTGAGCGGCCTGGCATCGAGCGAGCTCGGCTACGGCGACCCGCGCGGCCTGCCCGCGCTCCGCGAGGCGCTGGCGGGCTGGCTCGCCCGGACGCGGGGGCTGCGCGCGCACCCGGACGACATCCTCGTGGTCACCGGGGTGTCGCAGGGCCTGATGCTCCTCGCCAGGGCGCTCAGCCTCCGCGGAGCGAGCCGGATCGGGTTCGAGGACCCGGGCTCGTTCGGCGCGCGCGAGCACCTCCGGCGGTGGGACCTGGAACCCGTTCCCGTCCGGGTGGACCAGGACGGGCTCGACGTGGAGGCACTCGCCAGCACAGGGCTCGACGCCGTCCTGGTCACGCCCGCGCACCAGTTCCCCACGGGCGTCGTGCTCGCTCCGGACCGCCGCCGGGCCCTGATCGCCTGGGCGCGAGCCGGGCCGCCGTCGGGCCCCGGCGGGCTGCCCGGACGCCTGGTCATCGAGGACGACTACGACGCCGAGCACCGCTACGACCGCCCGCCGGTCCCGGCGTTGCGCGCCCTCGCACCCGACCACGTGGTGCACCTGGGCAGCGTCTCCAAGACGCTGGCCCCGGCCATCCGGATCGGCTGGCTGCTCGCGCCCGCCGCACTCCAGTCCGAGCTCGTCGAGGCCCGGTACTGGACCGATCTCGCCAGTCCCGCGCTGCCCCAGCTCGCGCTGGCGCACTTCATCACCTCGGGCGGGTTCGAGCGGCACCTGCGCCAGGTCCGACGTCGGCACCGCGCCCGCCGCGACGCCCTGCTGACGGCGCTCGCGGCCCACCTGCCCGGCGGCACCGCCCACGGCGTGGCCGCCGGCCTGCACCTGCTGGTCACGCTGCCGGGCGTCGACGACGCCGCCGTGGCCCGACGGGCTGCCGAGGCCGGGGTTCGAGTGCACCCCCTGTCGGCGCACCGGGTGGGCGACGGGCCGCCCGGGCTGGTGATCGGCTATGCCGCGAACACCCCGGACCGGCTGCACGAGGCGGTGCGCCGGATCGCGGGGATCGTCAACCCCGCACCAGTCGCCACAGCGAGGTGACCTCCCGGCGGTGCGGAACCCTCTCCGGTTGCCCGCCGCACGCTGGCAGACTGTCGCCGTGGAGAACATGTCGACCCGGTTCGCGCAGCACTGGGCCCAGGAGATCTCGCCGACGGCGTTCTGGCGGCGGACCGCGGAGCTGGACCGACAGGTGTTGCGAGGGTTGCCCCACTACGCGGCCGCCGTCGACGCAGTCGTGGGCGACTACCACGTCGAGGTCCGGGACGCGCGGACGGAGATCGACGCTCGGACTCGCCGCGTGGATCCCGCGGTGGCCGATCTCCGTTCCCCGCGGCGTACCGTCGGCACCGTGCTCGGCGCGCTCGGCATCGGTGGTGCGTTCGCGTTCTTCTTCAGCCGAGCCGACTTCGACCTGGTCGCCGTCCTCCCGTGGTCGTCGGCGTTCCTCGCGGCCGGGACCGTCGGTGTACTGATGGCGCTGCTCCCGGTCCGACGCTCGGCCCCGGCCACGCGTGGTCTCGTCCAGCGTTCGTGGTTGCTCGCGGGCTTTGCCACCGCCGCGGCGGTCGCTCCGCTCTTCTTCATCACCTTCTCGGAGCTTCCGGGGGCGGCACGCACCTCGCTCGGCGTGAACCTCGTGCTCGCCGGGGTTTGCTGCGCGGCGTCCGCGCTGGTCACGGTGACCTGGCTCCGTCTCGGAACGGAGGAGCACAGTGCCGTCGAGCGCCAGGTCGACGACGTCTCCGCGCAGCGCGAAGCAGTCGCCGAGTCCGCGCTGACCCGGTACCGCACCAGCCTTGAGGAGCTCCACCGAGACCTTGCTGCCGAGGAGCGGGAAATGCTGCACGGGGCGTACACCGCGGCGGGGGAGACCCTCGTAACGCGCGGCGTCGTCGACACGGTGGACCAGGTGTGCTCGCACGTCCCTGGGATGCTCATGCTCCAGGCGATCGCCGCCGCCACGATCCGCAACCGGACCGTCGTCCTCGTACCGCACCTGGCCCCGCCGCAGCGCTGACACACGCCGACCGACCCAGGTGAGTCGCCCGCCCGCGATTTCTCCTCGTCAGGGCGCGCGGGCGGTTGGCATGATCGCCGCATGACCCGCGTCCGACCCACCTGGCCAGACCTCCCCGCGCACGTACGCGACGCCATCGTCGCGAAGCTCGGCGGCCCGGTCACAGCGTGGGCGTCGCACGACGGCGGATACTCGCCCGGCTGGGCGCTCTCGCTGGAGTCGGCGTCCGGCAGCGCCTTCGTGAAGGTCGCCTCGACCGAGTACGAGGTCGCGGCGCGCCTGCACCGCCGCGAGGCCCAGCGCGCCGCGGCGTTGCCCGACGGCGTCCCCGCGCCCGCCTTCCGCTGGATCATGGAGCTGCCCGACGCCGGTGCGGCGGACCGTGCCGCGGTGGACCGTGCCGTGGTTGACCGCGGTGCGGTTGACCCTGGTGCGGTGGAGCCTGCCGTGGTTGACCGCGGTGCGGTTGACCCCGGAGTGGCGGATCCCGCGTGGGTGGTGATCGCGTCCGACGTCGTCCACGGGCGGGTGCCCCGCACCGAGCCGTGGGACCTGGACGACCTCGACCGCCTGCAACACCTCGCTTGCCGCATCGCCGAGCACGAGGTCCCGGCCGGCGGCGTTTTCCCCGCCTTCAGCGACAAGGTATGGCCTGACGCCGCCCTGCTGGCCGACGAACGACCGGCCGGGCTGACGACCTACGATCCCTGGCTCGCGGCGAACCTCGACCAGGTCGCCGCGCTGGCCGCGCCCGAGCGGCAGGCCGAGGCGTTCGCCGGACCGCACCTGGTGCACGCCGACCTGCGCGCCGACAACGCGCTCATCGTCCGGCGGCCGGCCGGGGAGGAAGCGGTGGCCGTCGACTGGCCGCACGCCCTGCGCGGTGCGCCGTTCCTGGACCAGACCGGCATGCTCCCGGCCGTGCACGCCACCGGTGGCCCCGCCCCGCACGAGGTCCTGGAGCGGACGCCGCTCCCGAACGGTTTCGACCCCGAGGCCGTCACCGTCTGGGTGGCGGTGCTGACCGCCTACTTCGCGCGAAACTCCCTGCAGGACCCGCCGCCCGGCATCCCGCACCTTCGGGCGTTCCAGCGGATCCAGGCCGAGGCGTGCATCCCGTGGCTGCGTGACCGCATCAACAACGCTGAGTAACTAGTCTTGGGCGACGGCTCGCTCCGCGCGCCGTCGGATCCAGGACCAGAACCTACGAAATTGGAGCATCCAGCGATGGCTCGCCACCTTGTCACCAGTGCGCTTCCGTACATCAACGGCATCAAGCACCTGGGGAACATGGTCGGGTCGATGCTCCCGGCCGACGTCTACGCGCGGTACCTGCGGCAGCGCGGCCACGACGTGCTGTACATCTGCGCCACGGACGAGCACGGCACGCCGGCCGAGCTCGCGGCGGCCGAGGCGGGCCTTCCGGTCGCGGAGTTCTGCGCGCAGGCGCACGAGACGCAGAAGAAGATCTACGACGGCTTCGGGCTGTCGTTCGACTACTTCGGGCGGAGCTCGTCGGCGCAGAACGCCGAGACGACGCAGCACTTCGCGCGCCGCCTGCACGAGAACGGCTTCATCGAGGAGCGCGCGATCCGGCAGGTGTACTCGCCGGTCGACGGCCGGTTCCTGCCCGACCGCTACGTCGAGGGCACGTGCCCACACTGCGGGTACGACCGGGCGCGCGGCGACCAGTGCGAGAACTGCACGCGCGTGCTGGACCCCACCGACCTGATCGAGCCCCGCTCGGCGATCAGCGGCTCCACCGACCTGGAGGTGCGCGAGACCAAGCACCTGTTCCTGCTCCAGTCGAAGCTCCAGGGCGAGGTCGAGGCGTGGATCGACCAGAACAGCAAGGACTGGCCCCTGCTGTCGACGTCGATCGCGCGCAAGTGGCTCACCGAGGGCCTCCAGGACCGCGCGATCACGCGTGACCTGGAGTGGGGCGTGCCCGTCCCGGCCGACACGTGGCCGGAGCTCGCGGCGGAGGGCAAGGTCTTCTACGTCTGGTTCGACGCCCCGATCGAGTACATCGGCTCCACCCAGGAGTGGGCGGACGCCGCCGCGCCGGGCGAGACCCGGGACTGGAAGTCCTGGTGGTACGAGGCCGACGACGTGCGCTACACGCAGTTCATGGCCAAGGACAACGTCCCGTTCCACACGGTGATGTTCCCCGCCACGCAGCTCGGCGTCCGCGAGCCGTGGACCATGGTCGACTACGTCAAGGGCTTCAGCTGGCTGACCTACTACGGCGGCAAGTTCTCGACGTCGCAGAAGCGGGGCGTCTTCACCGACGCCGCGCTGGAGATCCTGCCGGCCGACTACTGGCGGTACTTCCTGGTCGCGAACGCGCCTGAGTCCGACGACTCGTCGTTCACGTGGGAGCACTTCGCCGGGACGGTGAACAAGGACCTGGCGGACACGCTCGGCAACTTCGTCAACCGGGTCCTGACGTTCTCCGCCAAGCGGTTCGGGGACACCGTCCCCGCGGGCGGCGAGCCGGGTGCGGCCGAGGAGCGGCTCGGCGCGGAGGTGGCCCGGCTCCTCGCGGAGCTCGAGGAGCACATGGAGGCCCTCCAGTACCGCAAGGCCACGAACGCGCTGCGCGCGCTGTGGTCGGCGGGCAACGCGTACCTCGTCGAGAAGGAGCCCTGGAAGCAGGTCAAGGTCGACCCCGAGGCCGCTGCGGTCTCGCTGCGCACCGCGATGAACCTGATCCACCTGTACGCGGTGGTCTCCGAGCCGTTCATCCCGGAGACCGCCGCGACGCTCCGCGGCGTGTTCGCCCTCGACACCGACGCCACGACCTGGTTCACCCCCGAGGCCGCGACGTCGCTCGACGCCGTCCCGCCCGGGACGGCCTTCACCGTCCCGCCGGTCCTGTTCGCCAAGATCACCGACGAAGACCTGGACGCCTACCGCGACCGCTTCGGCGGCGGCGAGGCCTGACACCAGAAAGTCCGCCTCCAGCAAGCAGTTAGGCCTGGTAATCGCGAGGTTTTCAGGCCTAACTGCTTGGTGGAAGCGGACTTTCCGCGACCGCGCGGCTCAGACCTGCGCCGCCGCGAGCTGCTCCCGGACCTGGCGCTTGGCGCGGGTCAGCATGCCCGCCATGCCGTTCAGGCGCAGCGGGCTGACCAGCTTCGTCAGACCGAACTGCAGCGGGAAGTCCTCCGGCACGTCCAGCACCTGCTGGGCGGTCAGCCCGGTCAGGCCCTGCGCCAGGATCGACGCGAAGCCCCGCGTGGTGGGCGCCTCCTCCGGTGCGGTCGCGTGGAAGGCGACCACTCCGGCGTCGTCCACCTCGGCGAAGGCGTAGACCGGGGACTGGCACTCCTGGACCCGCTCCAGTCGCTCCGGCGCGTCCGCGTACCTGTCGGGCAGTGGCGGCAGCTCGCGCGACACCTCCAGCAGCAGCTGGAGGCGGTCGCGCTCGGGCGTGTCCAGGAAGGCGTCCCGGAGCTCGGCGAGGGCCTCGGGCAGGTCGACGTCGTTGGTGCTCATCTCTTCATCCTCCCACCGCTCGTCCGCCGGTCGTGGCGGCGTCAGACGGTGCCTGCCTCGGCGCCCGTGGCGACCGGGACCCGTACTGCGTTACCCCACTCGGTCCACGAGCCGTCGTAGTTGCGCACGGCTGTATAGCCGAGCAGGTAGGTGAGCGCGAACCAGGTGTGGCTGGAGCGCTCGCCGATGCGGCAGTAGGTGATCACTGCGTCGTCCGCGCTCAGGCCCAGGCCGGACGTGTAGATCGCGTCGAGCTCCGCGCGCGTCTTGTAGGTGCCGTCCTCGGCGACCGCCGTCGCCCACGGGACGTTGCGCGCCGTCGGGATGTGGCCGCCGCGCAGCACGCCCTCCTCCGGGTAGTCCGGGATGGCGATGCGCTCGCCGGTGTACTCCTGCGGGGAGCGGATGTCGACGAGCGGGCCGTTGCCCAGGTGCGCCAGGACATCCTCGCGGAAGGCGCGGATCGTGGTGTCGTCGCGCTCGACCGTCGGGTACTCGACCGGCGCGGGCGCCGGGACGTCGGTGGTGAGCTCGCGGCCCTCGGCGCTCCAGAGCCCGCGGCCGCCGTCGAGCAGGCGCACGTCCGAGTGGCCGAACAGCGTGAAGACCCACGCCGTGTACGCGGCCCACCAGTTGTTCTTGTCGCCGTACAGCACGATCGTGGTGTCGCGCGTGATGCCCTTGCTGCCCATCAGGGCGGCGAACGCCGCGCCGTCCAGGTAGTCGCGCATCTCGGGGTGCTGCAGCTCGGTGTGCCAGTCGACCTTTACAGCGCCCGGGATGTGCCCGGTCTCGTAGAGCAGGACGTCCTCGTCGGACTCGACCACGACGATCCCCGGGTCCTTCAGGCGCTGGGCCAGCCAGGTGGTGCTCACGAGGCGTTCGGGGTGGGCGTACTGCGCGATCTTGTCCGACGGGTCGATGGGGGCGGGCATGATTCCTCCTCGTAGAGCGCGTGCACTGACAAGAGGGGCAACACGGGGCCGCGTCAAAAAGATCCCGGGTTGCTCGACGGCGGAGTGGTCGGCCGCAACCGCACCGACGGTCACGACAGCTGCCGCTCCAGCACGCCCGGGTGCGCCCACGCTCGCGCCGACTGCGGCCCGCCCGGTTCCGCCAGAGGGGCCAGGTGCGTCCACGCCGCCACGAGGCCGCGACGACGGGGTCGATCCCGTCGGGCTCCTGCGCGCCAGCAGAACCGACGAAGCTCTCATATGCCGCGCGAACCCAGATCGCGTCCCGGTGTGGCACCTGCGTCATGCTGCCCCCGAACCTGTCCCGACGCCGTTGTCGAACCACGCCAGTGTAGGCACCGGACCATGGTCATCAACAGGTCGTCCACCGTTATCCCCAAGTTATCCACCGTCTCAGGGCGGTTTTCCACAGATCACAGATGCATTACGGCTTCGCCGCGCGAGACCGAGAAAGTAGTCCTAGCGTCATTCGCACCGGTTGTTTAGCGGGCCTCGAGTCCGACAGTTTGTTTTCATCGAACTCTCTTTGGGGGAAGAGTTGAACACCGTCGCTTTAGTCAGGCCGGAACCCACCATGTCAGGAACGGACGAAGAGCCGGGCGACAGTCCGGCTCTCCAACTACCCGAGCTCGCGCCGGCTCAGCTCCCCGCGCTGCCGGCGCTCGACACACCCGAACCTCCGCCCCTCGATCTGGCCGGTGCCCGCGGCCGCCGGCGCTGGACCTTCGGCGCGGCGATGGTCACCGGTGTCGCAGTCGCGATCAGCCTCTGGGCCGTGTCGGCCCGCGCCGACGAGGCCAGCCACCTCCTGACCCTCGCCGCCCAGATCGACAGCCAGGTCACCAGCACCTCCGCCCGCTCCCACGACCTGGCCGCAGTCATGGACACGGCCGAGCGGGTCTACGAGCACTCCGCCGGCCAGGTCGCGGACCCCGCCACCCGTGACGTCCTCGCCCAGGCGCTCGCCGAAGCCCGCCAGGCCGTGGCCCAGCGCATGACCGATGCCCCGCCGACCTCCGTGACGCAGGCCCGTACCCTGCTCGCCCAGGCCACCCACATGGAGAGCTCGCTCGACTGGGCCACGGAGGACCTCCGCGTCGCCGTCGACATGGTCCAGCAGTCGCAGGGCGCGCAGGGCGTCCTGGACTCCCGGGATCCGGTCGGCAACCGGACGCAGCTCACGTCGCACGACGGATCCTGACCGATCCGCGTCACCCGGCTCTCGGTCAATCGGTCCGCATCGAGAATGACCTCGGGCGCCAGAATGCGCCCAGATCGGTAACCAAAGGCATTCTCGAAGCGGGACAGATCCCGGAGAAGTCCGTGATTCTGCAGCGATCACGGTCGGCCGAAAATTCCGCGACCGACCACAGGTCGAAAACAACTTCCCGTGCATTCTGTATGTCTTTCGATGCGCCGCGTCGAAATCACAGGGCGTGGAGAAGGCCGAGCAAGGTCGAGATCACGCCAGGCCGCGGTAGGCGTCCACCAGGTCGACGAACTCCGCCCGCAGCCCGTACGGGTCCTCGCCCAGGGCGCCAGCCGCCCGCTCTTGGACCGCGTCGAGGTTCGCCCCGGCCTTGTACTCGGAGCCCGTGGCGATCAGCCCGAGCTCGGCCACCGCCGAGGCGAAGGCGAAGTCCGCCGTCGGTGTCGTCGTGAACGCGTCGGCGCCGACGGGGAACTCGACCTCGGTGCTGGCAGCGGTGCCGGTGGTGGTCTCGTTGCCGCCCGGCTCCTTGTACCGCACGTGCACGGTCATGAAGTCGTCGCTCGTGCCGACCTCCCGGTCGGAGTACTTCAGCTCGCCGTCGTCCGAGGTGTCGTCGCCGTCCGCGTCTGCAGGGACCAGCTCGTAGAACGCGGTGACGGAGTGCCCCGCCCCGACGTCGCCCGCGTCCTTGGTGTCGTCGTCGAAGTCCTCGTCCTCAAGGCGCCGGTTGTCGTACCCGATCAGCCGGTAGGAGGCGACGGCGGCCGGGTTGAGCTCGACCTGCAGCTTCAGGTCCTTGGCCACCACGAACATGGTCGAGCCGTACTCGTCGACCAGGACCTTGCGCGCCTCGGCAAGGGTGTCGATGTAGGCGTAGTTGCCGTTCCCGTGGTCGGCGATCGCCTCCATCGTGTTGTCCTTCAGGTTGTACATGCCGAAGCCCAGCACGGACAGGTAGACCCCGGACTCGCGCTCGGTCTCGATCAGCTCGGTGAGCTCCTCGGGCGTGGACGGGCCCACGTTGAAGTCGCCGTCGGTCGCGAGGATCACCCGGTTGTTGCCGCCCTCGACGAAGTTCTTCTCGGCCAGCTCGTACGCCGTCCGCAGCCCGGCCGCCCCGCCCGTGGACCCGCCGGCGCGCAGCGACCGCAGGTGGTCCACGAGCACGCCGTGCTCCGAACCCGGCACCGAGTCCGCGACCACCTGGTTGTCGCCCGCGTAGGTCACTATCGACACCCGGTCGTCCTCGTCGAGCTGCTCCACCAGGAGTGCGAACGACTCCGCAAGCAGCGGCAGCTTGTTCGGCTCGTCCATCGACCCGGACACGTCCAGCAGGAAGACGATGTTGTTGCCCTCCGACGTCGGTATCGCCTCCGTGGCCTGCACGCCCACCATCGCGAGCTGGTGTTCCGGGTTCCACGGCGCCCTCGCTACCTGGGTCGACACCGAGAACGGGTGCTCCGCACCGGCGTCGGGCGCCGGGTAGTCGTAGTCGAAGTAGTTGACCAGCTCCTCGATGCGCACGCCCTCGGGCGCCACTCCCTGGTTCACCTGGCGGCGCAGGTTCGAGTACGACGCCGTGTCGACGTCGGCCGAGAACGTGGACAGCGGGCTCGTGGCGACGTCCTGGAACGGAGTCTCGGGGGAGTCGTCGTACTCCTCCTGCTCCTCGATCAGCTGCCGCTGGTCTGTCGCGGGGCCGGTCTGCGCCGGCCCTGGGAGCAACGGCGCGGCCTCGGCGCCGCTCAGCGCCTCCGTGTCGCTGGGCGCCTCCAGGGCCGGAGCCGGCAGCTCCGCCGAGTCGACGGTGGTCTCTGACGGCTCGCCCTGGGCGGTGCAGCCCGTGAGTGCCAGCACCACGGTCAGCGCCGCGGCCAGCGGCACCATCAGTGGCACCGTCGGTGGCACGGCTCGCGGTCGTGCGCCTGCGGTGCGGTGGGTCCGGTCGGGTGCGGGGGTCATGGGGACGCCTCTCATCGTGGTCTGGGCAGGGTGGTCCGGGCAGGGTGCCCGGCTCGTCGTGTCCGGCTTCGTCGGTCCGCCGATCTGTCCTCTGCAGTCCATTTGTCCCGTCGCCCGCGCGGCTTGCGCCGCGAGGTCACGGTCCGGTTGCAGCTATCTGCAACCCAGACCTTCACCGAGGTGGCCCGCGGCGACGCCGACGACGCCGACGAGATCGACCGGGCCCCCGACGCCGCGCACGGCGCCGCGCCGACCTGGGGACGCGCGTCGGTCACGCAGCACGCGACGATCTCGATGCGGATCGGTCAGTCGGGGGACAGGGCCACGACGCCGTCCACCGTCGCGAGGAAGAACGCGGCGACCGCGAGGTCGTGCTCCGCGGCCGCCGCGCGGAGCGCCACCCGCCAGGCGTGGTCCTCGAACGAAGCCGCCGCCGAGCCGGGCCGCTCGAGCATGAGCAGGATCGACGCACCGGGCTCGCCCTGCAGGATCTCGCGCCAGGCGCTGCCCAGGTCGTTCACCATGTGCGGGTCGGGCTCGTCCGGCACGTGGTCGACCGGGACGATCACCGGCAGCGGACGGCGCTCGCCGTCGAGCATGACGAACCAGAGCGTGCGGCGGCGGGGCGTGACGTCGTCGTGCAGGAAGTTTGCGAAGGCGAGCAGCGCGGCGTCGTCGACTAGCGGTTGATCCGGGATGATCTCGTTTGATGATGTCATGCGGCTCAGTATTACCCCGCTGGCTGCCGCCGGGCCGTTATCCACAGGTGGTCATCGCCAGCGCCGCGCGCCCGTTGAAAAATAGGGGTTGAAGTTGACGCGGCGTCAACCTCTACCGTGGTGCACATGCAATGGTCCATCCAGGAGATAGCGCGGCTGACCGGCGTCACGAGCCGGACGCTGCGCCACTACGACGCCGTCGGGCTGCTGCCCGCCGCCCGGACGACGGCGAGCGGCCCGCGCCGCTACGACCGCACCGCGCTGGTGCGGCTGCAGCGGATCCTGCTGCTGCGCGACCTCGGGCTCGGTCTCGGCGACATCGCCGAGGTGCTCGACACCGACCAGGGCGAGGCGGAGGCGCTACGCACCCATCTCGTCTCGTTGCGGGCGGAGCAGGACCGGCTGGCGCGGCAGATCGCGTCGGTCGAACGGACCGTCGCAGCTCTCGAGAAGGACCCGGACACGAAGGAGGACATCATGGCGAAGGACATGTTCGACGGTTTTGACCACACGCAGTACGAGCAGGAGGTGACCGAGCGCTGGGGCCGCGACGCGTACCAGAAGAGCGACGCGTGGTGGCGCGGGCTTGGTGAGCAGGGGCAGCAGCAATGGAAGGCGCGGCTGGAAACGCTGATCAAGGCCTGGACCGACGCGGCGGAGGCGGGCCTGGACCCGGCTTCGGACGAGGCACAGGCGATTGCCGCCCGGCACGCCGAGTGGCTCGTCGCCGTCCCCGGCACGCCCGGCCACGAGCAGGGTCGCCCCGACCGGGGCTACCTGCTCGGCCTGGCCGACATGTACGTCGCGGACGAGCGGTTCGCCGCGAACTACGGCGGCACCGAAGGGGCGACGTTCGTTCGGGACGTGCTGCGCGTCTACGCGGACCAGGTCTACTGAGAGGCTCCGCCGGTGGGCAATGACGTTGCCCACCGGCGGGACCCCCAAGGACGGCGAGCGCCGAGCTCTTTACGGGTGTCAGCGGCGCCGCGGAGGTATGGTCGGCCTGGTCGTCGTCATGTTTGCGCGGTATGCCCGGTCTCTGACACTCGGTTTCAAAGGTAGCCTCTGCACATGTCCGACGCTCCAGCCGAAGCTCATCAAAAACTGCCTGTGACCTGCTGGTTTGCTGGTTTGGCGACGCTGGATGTGATCCATCGCAGCGCCGTCCGGCCGGGGCCCAACCAGAAGGTCACGGCTGTCCGTCAGGACGTGTCGGCGGGCGGTCCCGCGGCAAACGCCGCGGTCACGGCCGCGACGCTCGGGGCGCGGGCGCTGCTGATCAGCGCGATGGGTTCGGGTCCGGTTGCCTCGGCCGCACGGGGCGACCTGGAGCGCCACGGCGTGGAGATCCTCGACGCGGCGGAGGGGCGCGAGATTCCCCTCGCCGTGTCGGCCGTGATGGTCGACCAGGAGACCGGCGACAGGTCGGTGGTCTCGCCCGACGCTGCCCTCGCCGCCGGCTTCGACGTCACGCACGCAGCCCTCGACGCTCTGCCCCGGCCCGACGTCGTCCTGCTCGACGGCCACCATCCCGACCTGGCCAGGAGCGTGCTCGCGTACGCGAAGTCCCTCGAACCCCGCCCCCTGATCGTGCTCGACGCCGGCCGGTGGCGCCCGGTCTTCGCCGACCTCCTCGGCTCGGCGGACGTCACGGCCCGGTCCGCGGACTTCCGCGCGCCGGACGGTGTCGAGCAGTCCCGAGCCGTCGTCGCGACGCACGGTCCCGGGCCCGTGACCTGGTGCGACAAGGACGGCCGGCGCGGATCCACCGACGTGCCGACGGTCGCCGTGCGCGACACCCTCGGCGCGGGGGACGCCTTCCACGGCGCGCTGTCGGTGGCGCTCGCCCGAGGCGCCGGCCTGGAGGCCGCGGTCGAGGAGGCGGTGCGGGTCGCGACCATCCGGGTGCAGTACGTCGGCCCTCGCTCCTGGCTGGAGCACCTGTCGTGCGCCTGACCACCGGCGAGCTCGTCGAGCGCGCGGCCGGGCTCGCCGCCGAGGCCGCTCGGGCGGGCGGGGCGCGTGTCCTCGGGATCACCGGACCGCCCGGCGCCGGGAAGTCGACGCTGGCCACCGCCCTTGCCGCGGGCCTCCCGTCCGGCACGGCCGTGGTGGTCGGCATGGACGGCTTCCACCTGTCGAACAGGGTCCTGGAGGCCCACGGCAGCCGCGCCCGCAAGGGCGCGATCGACACGTTCGACGACGCCGGTTACGCCGCCCTGATCGACCGGATCGCGGACCGTCGGCCGGGCAGCCCGCCCGTCTACGCGCCGGAGTTCCGCCGCGAGATCGAGGAGCCGATAGCGGCCGGCACCGCCGTCACCGACGAGCCCCTGGTGATCACGGAGGGCAACTACCTCCTCGCCCCCGGCGGCGCCTGGCCCGCGGCCCGCGCCCGGATGGCAGAGGTCTGGTACATCGACCTGCCCGACGCCGAGCGCCTGCGGCGCCTCGTCGCGCGCCATCGGGCCTTCGGCAAGCCTCCGTCCGACGCCGAGGCGTGGGCGCGTGGTTCCGACCAGCGCAACGCGGACGTCATCGCGACCACCCGGGACGCCGCCGACCTGATCGTCGAGTGGGCGTAGCCGGCGCGGATCCGTGCCCGGCCGAAGCTGCTCAGCCGATCTCCAGGACCGCTACCCGCCAGACTCCCCGCCGCGCCTCCAGCCGGACCGCGGCGGCGCGCACCCGGCCCTCGTCGTGCAGGATCACAGTCGCCTCCGCCGACGTCGCGCCCAGCCGGACCATCCGCACGCGCCGGACCACCGCCGCATGCGCCTTGGGCCGAGGCGGCCGCACCTGCCGGGCCTCCCGCATGAGCCGGCCTCGTTCCAGCAGCTGGTCGTAGACCTGCGGCGTGACCCAGCGCGCGAGCTGAGCCGCGGGACGCTCGCCGCGGAGCACCTCCACGGCGGCGCGGACCACGCGGCACACCTGCGCGGTGGGGTCGGGCAGGGTGGGGTCCGGCTCGGGTACCGGGCGTCCGGACAGTGCTTCGAGGGCCGCGGCCGCGTTCTGCAGCTCGGGGTACGGCGTGCCGCCGATCCGCATGCGCCGCAGCCGCTGACCGATCCCCGGCCCGGTGACGGGTCCGACCGGCGGTGTGACAGGCCGCCGGGTCGGCGTCACCGTGCTGCTGGTGGTGCGCGGCGCCGTGCCGATGGCGAGTTGCGCCGGGGCCGGGGCCGGGGTGTCGGGACGGGGCCGCGCGGGTGCGGTCTCGGGCGGGACGTCGAGTGTGGTCACGCGGGATCTCCTGGGGACGATGCGGATCGGGAGCCGGTCGGGATGGTGGAGCTGTCAGGGCCGATGCAGCGCTGTGCCCGGAAGGATCAGGTCGGGGTTCGTGCCCAGCACCCGGCGGTTGGCGTCGTGCCACTGAGCGACCGCCTCGGCGATCTCGGCGTCGGACGGCGCGGTGTCGGTGTGGTCGACGCCGTCGCCAGCGGTGGCCGGTGTCGTGGCGTGCCGGTCCGCTGCGAGCTGGTCCGCGGCGATCGCCCACAGGGTGTCGCCTGACTCGACCACGACCAGCGGCTCACGCACCGATCCCGTGTGCCCGCCCCGGTTTACCAGCGACGATCGATCGGGTGCGGGATCGTGCAGCGGCGACACGGAGCGGCTCCGTGTGCGGTTGGCCGGCGGTTCCTGATCGGTCGCTCTCCCACCGGTCTTCTGCTCACGGGTCTTCTGCTGGCTGGTCTTCTGCTGGTCGGTCGCCTTCCGGTCCGTCGTCTCGTGGCTCGTCGGCTGCCAGCCGAGGTCGAGCACGACGGCGGGCCCGGCGTCCGCCGCCGCGGGGGTTCCGGGTGGGTCGGGCAGGGCCATCGCCGTGGGGGTTGTGAGTGCGAGACCGAGCCCGGCGCCCGCGGCCACGCGAGCGAGGCGGCGCACCACTGCCGGTGCGTGCCGCGCCACGGTCCGTTCGCCCGCCGCCCAGCGCACGCCGCGCCGATCCGCAAGGACGCACGTCAGCGCGACGAGCGCGTGCAGCCCGACCCAGCCCGCAACCACCGTGCCGACGGCGACCGCGGCGAGCTCGACGATGTCCTCGATCGGGAAGAGCGCCGAGCCGAGGCCCGCGCCGACCTGCCACGTGCGCGCCCCGAGCGCGCCGGCCGCCGCGGTGAGCGCGGCGCCGACGGCAAGCAGTCCGAGGAGCCCGCGCCTGGTGCCCGCCGTGTTCCGCGGCCCGTTCTCCGTCGTGTTCTCGGCCGTGTCTGCGATGCCCGCCGGTAGCCGGTCTCCCTGAGGCTCCGCCCGGCGATCCCTGACGCGACCCGCGGAAGGTGTGTGGTTGAGGGCATTGGTCGACATGGTTCCCCCTGCAGTATCCGATTTCGAACATGATGAGCCCATCAGGCGATGTTGATGCCTGTTGATGTTGTCCGGCGATCGATATTCAACATCGGTGTCGACAGGGTGTCTACCGGGGGGCGAGATGCCTGTGGATAGCGCATGGTTGTGTCCATGACGTCCCTGCACCCGGCCAGTCCTACGCGCTGGGAGTCGCTCTTCAGCGATCTCGAGGCGCAGGCTCGCGCGCAGTCAGCGGCCGAGGCCGACGCGCTCGTGTCCGAGATGACGCGTGCCGAGCACGCGACGATGACGCTCGCGGACCGGTTCCGCGCCGCGGTCGGGACGGTGGTCACGCTCGAGCTGCTCGACGGCGCACCGTTGCGCGGCGTCGTGCGGGAGGTGGCGGACGAGTGGGTGCTGCTGCAGGGGGTCCGGCCCGAACCGGCAAGCCAGCACCTCGTGCCGTTGGGCGCGGTGGCGGGCGTGCGCGGCCTTGCCCGTCAAGCGGCGTCCGCGACGTCGCGGCGGGACACGCTCGGGCTGGGGCCGGTGCTGCGGACCCTCCAGCGTGATCGGGCGCGTGTCACGGTGCGCACGCTGAGCGGCGCCGTGGGCGGCCGGATCGGGCGGGTCGGCCGTGACCACCTGGACATCGACGTGCTCGATGATCGCGGAACTCGGCTGGTCCCGTTCACGGCCTTGCTCGTCGTGAGCGAGGCGCCCTGAAGGCGTCGAGAAAACCCGGCAAATGGAGAGCGGGACCGGTGTCACTCCGCTTGGAGTGCGCCGGTCCCGTCGGTGTGCGGTGAGGCCTTTCAGCCGTCCGTGGCCGCGGAACCCTTGAGCCGCTCACGGCTCTTTGCGTACATACGCTCGATGTATGACTCGAGCTCGGCTGCTTCGACGCGCCAGACCTTCTTAGGGCCCACCTGGATGGCGGGAAGGTCGCCGGTCCGAACCAGTGCATAGCCCTGGGCCATCGAGATGTTCAGGGTCTCGACCACATCGGCCAGAGAGAGAAAGCGCTTTTCCATGGGAACAGTGTGGCACGAGACACCGACATGAGGGGGTTATCCACAAGAAGTGTTTATCTGATGCCGGATCAGCGACGTTCGATCACTATGGTTCCGGCGCTCTGCCCAGGCTGTGCACCATTCTGTGTGGGTTCGCCCTTCACTTGTAGTCGAAGGTCTACCCAAAGTCTACGAAAGTACGCGGAAGGACCGAGAGATGACGTATGCCCCGGCCGCCCCAGCGCGCACCGACCCGGGTCAGGGCCTTCCCGAACCGGCCGCGACCCGGCTGCGCCGACCCCGCTGGCGCGACCCGCGGCTCCTGACCGGTGTCGTCATCGTCGCGCTGTCGGTCGCGTTCGGTTCGTGGGTGGTCTCGGCGGCGAGCCGCATGGTCCCGGTCTTCGTGGCGGACGGCGCCCTGACTCCCGGCGAGCCCCTCACCGCCGACCTGGTCCGCGCCGTCGACGTCCGGCTCGGTGCCGGGACGAGCCGCTACCTTCCCGCCGACGAGCCGCTGCCGACCGACCTGGTGGTGCTCCGCGTGGTGGACGACGGCGAGCTGGTCCCGCTCACGGCCCTCGGCGCGGGCGCCGACGTCCGGTCCGTCGCCGTGCCCGTCGCCTCGGGCCTCTCGGACCGGATCCGGGCCGGCGCGGTGGTGGACCTGTGGTTCGTGCCGGACGCGCCGGTCACGCCGGAGGCGGGTGCCGACGAACCGGACCCGAGCACGCTCGCCAAGAACGTGGTGGTCGAGCAGGTCGACGCCGAGGACGGCGCGATAGTCGTGGACGGCACCGTCACGCTGCACGTGCTCGTCCCGACCGACGTGCTGCCGACCGTGCTGGCCGCGCTCTCGGACGCCGGCACCGTCGCCGTCGTGCCCGTGGCGGGCGGCGTCCGATGAGCGACGAGCGGGTGGTCACCGTCCTGGTCGCGGTGCAGGTGCCCGAGGAGGAAGCGGCAGCCGTTACCGTGCTCGGCGCACAGCCGCAGGTGACCGTGGCCCGGCGGTGCGCGGAGCTCACCGAGCTCCTGGCGGCGGCCGAGGCCGGAGCCGGCACGGCCGCCGTCGTCTCGGGGGACCTGCCCGGGCTGGACCGCGACGCGGTGGCGAGGCTGCGCCGAGCGGGCCTGCGGGTGGTCGCGATCGAGGATCCGGCCGCGCCGGCGGAACGGCTCGGGGGGCTGGGCTGCGACGCCGTCGTCGCGGGCGGGGACGCGGAGAACCTGGTTGCCGCGATTCGCGGCGACGCCCCGGAGACCGGCGAGCCCGTGGCCTCGGCGGAGCCCGACCTCGGCGCCCGGCCGGGCACCGTCATCGCCGTCTGGGGACCGGCGGGGTCGCCCGGCCGGACCACCACCGCGATCGAGCTCGCCGCAGCCCTCGCGGGGGTGGGTGCCGCGCCGCCGCGCCGTTCCGGCCTGCTGCGCCAGTCCGGCCTGCTGCGCCGGTCACGCCCCGCAGTTCCGCGGGCCGGTTCGAGGCCACGCGGTTCGGGGCCCAACGGCTCGGGGCCCCAAGGATCGAGCACGGTGCTCCTGGCCGACGCCGACACCTACGCCTCCTCGGTGACCTCCCGCCTCGGGCTGCTCGACGACGCCCCCGGCCTGGCCGCCGCAGCCCGCGCGGCCGGGCAGGGTGTGCTCGACGTCGTGACCCTGGCCGGGCACAGCCCGGTCGTGCTGCCGGGCGTGCGCGTACTGACTGGCATCACGCGCGCGTCGCGCTGGCCCGAGCTGCCGGCCAGCTCGCTCGACGTGGTGTTCCAGCGGTGCCGCGAGCTCGCGTCCTGGACCGTGGTCGACTGCGGTTCGGTGCTCGAGACCGACGAGGACCTCATGTACGACACGCGCGCGCCGCAGCGTAACGGCGCGACCCTGAGCGCCCTGGCGGCGGCGGACGTCGTCGTGGTGGTCGGCGGGGCCGACCCCGTTGGCCTCCAGCGCCTGGTGCGCGGCCTGGAGGACCTGCGCGAGGTCGCGGTCCCGGTCGCCGCCGCGCGCCTCGTGGTGGTGAACCGGGTGCGCGCCGCCGTCGTCGGACGGCGGGCCGAGGCCCAGGTGCGCGACGCGCTCGCACGCTACGGGGGCGTCGACGACTTGCACCTCGTGCCGGACGACCCCGCCGGGCTCGACGCCGCGCTGCTGGCGGGGCGGGCGCTCGCGGAGTGCGCGCCGGGATCGCCGGCGCGGGCCGCGTTCGAGGGGCTCGCCGCCCGGGTCCGGGAGCAGGTGCCTGCGGCCGTCTGACCGCACCCGCCCGGAGCCGCTTCGACCCCGAGCAGGGACTTCCCGCGTAACAATCCGCCCGACCGGCGCGGCTTGGCGACATAACTGTGACATCCGGCGCTAGGTTGTGCCCGTGGCCGCCGTGACGAAGGACAACTACGCCGACGACCTGCGTCTGGCGCACGTGATCGCCGACCAGGTCGATTCCATCACCATGTCCCGCTTCCGGGCGCTGGACCTCAAGGTGGAGACCAAGCCGGACCTGACGCCGGTGTCCGACGCCGACCGCGCGGCCGAGGACTTCATCCGCGGCCAGCTCGCCCGCGCCCGCACTCGCGACGCGATAGTCGGGGAGGAGTACGGCTCCGCCGGCAACGGCGCGCGCCGCTGGATCATCGACCCGATCGACGGCACCAAGAACTTCGTGCGCGGAGTCCCCGTCTGGGCCACGCTGATCGCCCTGGCCGACGGCGAAGAGGTGGTCGTGGGCCTGGTCAGCGCGCCAGCACTGGGCCGGCGCTGGTGGGCCGCGAAGGGCTCGGGCGCGTGGACGGGCAAGTCGTTGGCCGCCGCGTCGCGCATGTCGGTCTCCGGGATCTCGCGCGTGGCCGACGCGTCGTTCAGCTACGCGTCCCTCGGCGGCTGGGAGGAGCGCGGCAAGCTCGACGGGTTCCTCAACCTGACGCGGGCGTGCGCGCGTACCCGCGGGTTCGGCGACTTCTGGTCGTACATGCTGGTGGCCGACGGCGGCGTCGACATCGCCGCCGAGCCCGAGCTCGAGGTGTACGACATGGCCGCGCTCGTGCCGATCGTCACCGAGGCCGGCGGCACCTTCACGTCGCTCGAGGGCAAGCCCGGACCGTGGGGCGGCAACGCGATCGCTACCAACGGCAAGCTGCACAAGGAAGCGCTCGACTTCCTGTCCTGATCAGGCGCTGTGCCCTCTGCGAGCCTTCCCCGGGCCGGGCCGGGCCGGGCCGGGCGGGGCCCTGCGCCCGCCGCGTTCTCAGGCGCGGGGGACGTCCTTCAGCTCGCTCCAGTCGTACCAGAGCAGGTCGCGGTCGGTGACGCGCTGCAGCGCCTCGTCGAGAGCGGTCTCCGACTCCTCGCCGACCTCCGCCGTCGCCTCGGCATCGCTCTCCTCGTCCGCGGCGGCGAGCACGTCCGCGATGTCTGCGGCCGCCTCCACCTCGTCGACGTGCACGCAGATGATCGCGACGTGCTCGACGGTGCTGGTCACCTGGATCTCGGAGGCGACCGGCTCGTCGTCGTCCGATGCCTCCGAGACAAGGCCGATCGCCGCGTCCGGGACCTCCACCGTGATGATCACGCGCTGGTGCGGGGCATCGGGACGGCCGGCGATCAGCGCAAGGGAGTCGTCGGCGGCATTGAGCGCGGCGATGTACTCGAGGCCCTCGGCGTCCTCGTCGGGCAGGGCGGCCTCGAGGTCCTTCGTGACGGCGTGCGCGCGGCGCGGGGCTACGGTCCAGCGGGTCGCGTCGGTGGCGTGGGTGACGGCGTCGAGCTCGTCGAGCGTGGCGGGCACGTAGATGCGCATGTGCTCAGTCTGCCGCCGATCAGGCGACGGCGTGGCCGACGCGGCGGCGTGACCCTCATACGCCCGCCGACGCCGGTCGCCCGGCCGGGTCCACGTCGACCGCGCGGCCCTCGCGCCACGACCGGTAGGCAGCCTCGACGATCGCGGTGGTGCGGACTCCCACGTGGCCGTCCGGCTGGGGCGTCGCCCCGGTGCGCACCGCGTCCAGGAACGTCACCAGGAGTGCCTCGTCGAGGTCCGGCCCGTAGCCGAGCGCCAGCTCGTTGGCGGCGGACTCCGACCAGCCGGAGACCCGGGGCGCGAACGGGTCGACGTCGACCAGGCCGGCGTCGGACACCACGGAGAGCGTCAGGCCGCCCCAGATCGAGTGCGAGGCCGGGCGCGACCAGCTGCAGTCGATGGTGAGGTTGGTGCCGTCCGCGTAGGTGACCGTGACGATGCCCGCCGTCTCCACCGCGGCGTCCGGGTGCAGCAGGTTGTTGGCCGTGGCGTGCACACGCACGGCGGGCACGCCGCTGAGCAGGGCGTCGACCAGGTCGGCGAGGTGCACCGTGTGGTCGGTCATCGCGCCCCCGCCCGCCAGCACGGGATCGGTGAACCAGGCCCGCGCCGCGGGCACCTGGCCGTTGTTCGTGCCGGTGATCGCGTGGACCTTGCCGAGCGCGCCCGCCCGGTACTGATCGGCGAGGTCGGTGAACGCGGGGGAGAAGCGGACCGGGAACGCGACCATCAGCGGCACGCCCGCGGTCGCGCAGGCGGCGACCATCGCCTCGGCGTCGGCGACCGACGTCGCCAGCGGCTTCTCGCAGAGCACCGCCGCGCCCGCCGCGGCCGCGGCCTCGACGTGCGCGCGGTGGCGTGTGTTCTCGGAGCAGACGACGACGGCGTCCGGACCCCAGGCCAGCAGCTCGTCGTAGGTGTCCACGTAGTCGACGCCGAGCTCCGCGGCCAGCGCGGCGCCGCCGGACTCGCCGGCCGGGCGCGTGACGGCGTCCGGGTCGGAGGTGAGCAGCTCGACGCCGGGCATCGCAGCGAGCAGGCGTGCGTACCCGAGGGCGTGCGTGTGCGCGAACGACATCAGGGCGACCTTCATCGTGCTCCCTCCAGGGTGGTGTCGAGGCTGGTGTCCAGGTTGACGACCTCGCCCAGGGCGAGGGAGCGGCGCGCGGCATCCACTATGCGGACGGCCGCGAGCCCGTCGGCGGCGGTGACGCGGGGCTGCGGGCCACCGTGGATCGCCGCGAGGAACTCCCGCAGCTCGGTCACGTACGGGCTCTCGCCGAGCGTCGCCTTCGGCGCATAACCGTCGGCTCCCGCCGCCGCGCCCCCGTTGACCCAGGTCGTGGGGTTGGTGGTGGAGTCGTACCGCAGCACCCCGCCGGTCCCGGCCACCTCGAAGCGGGTGCGGAAGGCCACCGGCCGGGCAGACCAGACCCCGCCGATGCTGCTCACGCTGCCCGAGGCGTGGGTGAGGACGAGCTGGGCCGCGACCGTGCCCGACTCGTCCGGCACGGAACGCACCGCACGCAGGGACGCAACGGGTCCCGCGTTCCACCGTGCGAAGTCGATGTCGTGAATCATCAGGTCCGTGACGATCCCGCCCGAGAGCTCGTCGTCGAGGAACCAGGGGGAGACCGGCATGGTGCCCTGGCGGTCGTAGCGCTGCACGGCGACCGTCCCCAGGTCGCCGCGCTCGACGGCGTCGTGCACCGCCACGTGCTCGGGGAAGTACCGCACCACGTGGGCCGGGTAGAGGGCGACGCCGGCGTCCGCGCACGCGGCGATCATCGCCTCCGTGTCCTCGACGGTGAGCGCGAAGGGCTTCTCGCACACCACGTCACGACCGGCCGCGGCCGCGGCCTCCACCAGCGCCCGGTGCGTGAACGTCGGGGTGCAGACGTCGACGATGTCGCACTGGGCGAGCAGGTCGTCCAGCGACGAGGCGACCCGTCCGCCGTACCGGGCGACCAGCTTCGGTGCGCCCTCCCGGCTGTGGACGACGACGTCCACCCCGAGCTGGAGCCAGCCGGCGATGTGGGCGCCGGCGATTCCGCCGGCGCCGAGAAGTCCGACAGTGGTCATGAGCGATCCTGCCTTGTCTCTTCGTGTGGCACGTCGTGTCCTGGTGGCCACCCTAGGGTCATTGCTGTTCGTCGTGGGCGGCCTGCCTGCCGAACGTCTCGGCCGTGCCGGACGTCCGGGAGGGCCGTGGTGGTTCCTCGACCGAGGCGCTCGGCGGCGTCCGGGCTCATCCTGGAGCGCATTCTCACGGCGGATGCCGTGGACCGGCTGGTCGCGAGGGCCGAGAGCGATCGGGTGATCTTGGCCGTCGCTCCGCCGTTCGAGATGCGCGTCGGTAGGGTCTCGCTAGCCTGTCGGCGAGCAACGAGGGGGACGTGTGGGAGTGAAGACCGCGATGCTGGTGTACGCGGACGGAGACGTGGCGACAGGGCTGGAGGGGGCTGCCGAGTTCGCGGACGAGGCGAGCGCGGCCGAGCTGCTCGCGCTGCTGTGGCCACCAGCGCGGATCCGGCCGGACGGCGAGGAGCCGTGGGACCTCGGCGACGCCGTGTTCCCGCCGGAGGGCCGGGCGTGTGCGCTCTCGACGCCGGAGGTGGACATCCTGTGCGACCAGGCGCTGATGCTCGACCGACCCTCCCGGCTACCCGCGCACCTGGTCGATGCGAGCGTTGGCCGCACCCTGTACCTGCACGCGATGCACAGCGCGGTGGACTGGTTCGCCTTCGCGGTGTGGCGGGACGGCACGCTCGTCCGGTCGCTGAGCCTGTCGCCGGACGACGGCGTCCTGGAGAACACGGGGGAGCGGCTCGCCTTCGAGGAGCCGTTCTGGGCGGGGCAGCATCCCGGCCCGGGAGGCGACGCCTATCCGTTCCCGTTCCATCCGCTGGTCCTGGGCGACCACGCCCTCCGCGAGTTCTTCGGCTTCAGCGGCGAGGGGGCCGACGACGGCGGCCCGTCCGCCGGGCGGCTGGACCCGTGGGCCGTCGAGCTGTTCGGCTTCCAGGTCGTGTAGCGGTTCCGCGCTCGACAGATCCTGAAAAAACTCGTACAGTTGTTCGAAAGCGAGGAGGTCTGTCACATGCCTGAACCCACAGTCCTGCCTGAACCAGCTGTCGTGGCAGAACCCGCAGTGATTCCCATGCTGTCCTACCAGGACGGCGTCGCCGCCATGGACTGGCTCATCGAGGCGTTCGGCTTCACCGAGGCGGAGCGCTGGCTGGACGACGACGGCCACCTCTCCCACGGCGAGCTCCACGCCGGAGGCGGGCGCGTGATGCTCTCCGAGCTCGCGTCCTACGAAGGGCCCACCGCGCATCGTCGGCACTGCGCGGCGGCGGACGCCTGGCTGTCGACACCCTGGGTGATCGACGGCGTCCTGGTCCACGTGGCCGACGTCGACGCCCACTACGCCCGTGCGCAGGCGGCCGGCGCCGGGCTGCTCTCGAAGATCGAGGAGGAACCGTACGGCAGGCTGTACCGGGCGGAGGACGTGGAGGGCCACCGCTGGATGTTCCTCCAGCCGTGAGCCGGCGGCGGTAGGCCGATTGGGCGGCCCGGTCGGGCTGCTCAGCGCGGTGCTTGATCTGGTGCTTGTTCTGAGGCTCGCGCCGGCGCCCGCTCAGGGCGGCCGGCGTCGCGCTGCGGCTTAGGTGCGGCTGGCGTCGCGCCGCGGTTCAGGGGCGGCCGTCGTCGCGCCGCGGTTCAGGTGCGGCTGGCGTCGCGCCGCGGGCCAGCCGGTCCACACGTCGGAGCGCATCGGGGAACCGGGCGTCGCCCGCCATCTCTCGCACCAGATCCGCTGCGGCGTCGAGCGCCATCCCCGACGCCGTGACGTACAGCGGCCTGGCGGACTGCCCGCGCAGCACCTCGGCGGCGTGCGTCGCGGCCCGGAACCGGGTCTTGGCGACGCCGAGCACCACGGGCGCCAGGCCGGCGTCGGCAACGTGTGCACCCAGCCCGGGGCTCCCGGCGGGGTCGAGGTCCACGTATCCGTCCACGATCAGCAGGTCCAAGGGCAAGACGCCGGACAGCACCTGCCGCAGCGGTGGCAGCTCGCGCTCGTAGAACCTTCCGGGCCGGTACTCCGCCACCTGCTCGACGAGCACTGTGCGCTCGTCCACCACGGCGGCGAATGCCGGGTCCTCGGCGACGACCAGCGCGGCCCGCGCCCCGCCGTCGTCCAGGTACTGCACGTCCACCGCGCCGAAGCGCGTGGTGCTGCCCGCTACGGGCGCCGCGCTGAGTTCGTCAGTCACACGCACAGTCTGACGTGGACAGAAACCCGGTGTGAGCTGCGCGGGCCCGCTGGCTCGAGTCTCGCGCGCATTGACGATCGGGCGCCGGCCAGTGCCAGAGGCCGGCAGCGTCCGCCCGACCCGACCCGGCCCGGCGACGCCGAACCGCAAGCCGATGTTCGATCCGGGCGCCGAACCGAAGGCTGCGCGTCCATTGGGCGTCATATCGACGAGCAAGTTGCGGTTGGGCGCCTGGGATGACCACCGACTTGCGGTTCGGTGACTGGGCTGACCAGCAGGTTGCGGTTCGACGCCGCTCGCGGGGCCTATGGACGAACTTCTTGCGGTTCGACGCCGCCGGCCGGTCCGATGAACCATCAACTTGGGGCCGATGGACGAACTTCTTGCGGTTCGGCGCCCGGGTGGACGTGCAGGTTGCGGTTCGACGCCGTTCGCCGGTCCGATGAAGCATCAACTTGCGGTTCGCGGCGCGGTCTGGCGTCCGAGCGTGTCCTCGTCAGGCGTCCGAGCCCGTTCTGGAGGAGAGCAGGCGGCGGAACGACGTCAGCCGGGCCGCGCGGGCCGGCCGTTCGTCCTCCGGGGAGGCCTCGATCCAGTCGTCGAGGGCGCAGTCCGGGGCGTCCGCGAGGTGCGTGCAGCCGCGCGGGCACTCCTGTGCCACCTCGTCGAGGTCCTCGAACGCGTGCAGCAGGTGCCCTACCTCGACGTGAGCCAGCCCGAACGAGCGCACGCCTGGCGTGTCGACCACCCAGCCGTCGAACGTCTCCGCCACGGGCAGCCGCAGCGCCACCGCCGACGTCGAGGTGTGCCGGCCCCGGCCCGTCACGTCGTTGACGACCCCGGTGGCGCGCATGGCCTCGGGCACCAGGGCGTTGATCAGTGTCGACTTGCCCACGCCGGAGTGGCCCACCAGCACTGACACGAGGCCGCGCAGCCGGTCCCGAACCTCCTCGACGGACTCGGGCGCCAGGGCCATACCACCGGCCGTCTCGCCTGCGCTGTTCGCGCCGTCGGCCGCGTCGTCAGCCTCGCCATCGGACGGCGCCCGCCGCGTCACCACGACCTCTACCCCCAGCGGCTCGTAGAGCTCGCGGAGCACGTCGGGGGAGGCGAGGTCGGCCTTCGTCAGGCAGAGCAGCACCGACATCCCGGCGTCGTAGGCGGCCACCACGCAGCGGTCGATCATGCCGGTGCGGGGCTCGGGCTGGGCCAGCGCCGTCACGATGACGAGCTGGTCCGCGTTGGCGACGACTATTCGCTCGTACGGGTCCGTGTCGTCGGCGGTGCGGCGCAGCGTGGAGGTGCGTTCCTGGATGCGCACGATGCGCGCGAGCGATCCCTCCCCGCCGGAGACGTCGCCTACGACGTCGACCCGGTCGCCCACGACCACGCGCGTCCGGGTGAGCTCCCGCGCCTTCATCGCGGTCACTATCGTCTCGTCGGACGCGCTGCCGGCAGTCGTGCCTGGCGCTTTGCCGGCGGTCTTGCCCACCGCTCTGCCCGGAGACTTGCCCGCCACGCCGTCCGGCGCTTTGCCCGCCGCGCCGCCCGCCGTGCCGTCCGCCACGCCGCCCGCCACGCCCCCGACGAGGAGCGTGTAGCGCCCGCGGTCCACGCCCGTGACGAGGCCGGTCACGGCGTCGGAGTGCTCCGGACGCTGCTTGGTCCGGGGGCGTGAGCCGCGCTTGGACGGCCGGGAATGGAAGTCCGACTCGTCGCGGACGTCACGCCGGCCCATCAGGCCGGCCTCATCGGACGCGTCCCATCAGCGAGCGCCCATCAGGCGGCCGAGCCGAGCATGCCCAGCCACATGCCGGTGAAGTCAGGCAGGGTCTTGGCCGTGGTGCCGACGTTCTCCACCAGCACCCCGGGCACGCGCAGGCCGAGCAGCGCGGCGGACGTCGCCATCCGGTGGTCGGCATACGTGCGCACGACGTCGCCGCGCAGCGGCCGCGGGGTGATGACCAGGCCGTCGCGGGTCTCCTCCGCCTGCCCGCCGAGCCGGGTGATCTCGCGGGCCAGCGCGGCCAGGCGGTCGGTCTCGTGGCCCCGGAGGTGCGCGATCCCGCGCAGCCTGGACGGGGAGTCGGCCAGCGCGGCCAGCGCCGCGAACGTCGGCGCGAGCTCGCCGCCGGCGTGCAGGTCGACGTCGATCCCGTGCACCTCGCCCGTGCCGGTGACGCTCAGCACGCCGTCGGCCAGGGTGAACGTGCCGCCCATGCGCTCCAGCAGCTCGGGGACCATGGCGCCGGGCTGGGTGGTCAGCGTCGGCCAGCCGGGGACGCGGACGGTGCCGCCCGCCACCAGCGCGGACGCGAGGAACGGTGCGGCGTTGGACAGGTCGGGCTCGACGCGGACGTCGCGGCCGGCGATGGGACCGGGGGAGACGTCCCACATGCCGTCACGGGAGTCGTCGACGACGACGCCGGCGTCGCGCAGCGTGGCGACCGTCATCTCGATGTGCGGCAGGCTCGGCAGCGTCGCGCCGATGTGTCGCAGCGTGAGGCCGCGCTCGAAGCGCGGCGCGGCGAGCAGGAGCCCGGACACGAACTGGGAGGACCCGGAGGCGTCGACGTCGACGGCGCCGCCCCGCACTCCGCCCCGGCCCTCCACCGTGAAGGGGAGGTGGGTCGGCAGGTCCGCAGTGCCCGAGCCGGTCGGGCCCGCCGAACGGTCGTGCACGGTGACGCCGAGCGCGCTCAGCGCGGCGAGTACCGGCAGCATCGGGCGGACACGGGCCTCGGGGTCGCCGTCGAACCGGACCGGGCCGTCGGCGAGGGCCGCGAAGGGCGGCAGGAACCGCATCACCGTGCCGGCCAGCCCGGTGTCGACCTCGGTGCCGCCGGTGACCGGTCCGGGCGTCACGTGCAGCGTGCTCGGGTGGTCGCCCTCCTCGATGTGCGCGCCGAGCGCGCGCAGCGCGCCGATCATGAGGTCGGCGTCCCGGCTGCGCAGGGCCCCGCGCAGGGTGCCGGGGGCGTCCGCGAGGGCGGCGAGCACCAGGAGCCGGTTGGTGAGCGACTTGCTGCCCGGTATCTCGACCGTCGCGTCCAGCGGGGCGCCGGCGAGCGGCGCCTCCCATGTCGGTGCGGGCGCGGTGGTGGAGGAAGTCATGTGCCGAGATTATCGCGGACCGCACCGGAGCGGCCGCTCCGTGTCAGACGCACGGGCCACCCGAGTGGCCCGTGGTGACACTGCTCGTCCGTTGCGGGCGGGTCACGCCTCGGCGGCGGCCGCCTTCGCGTCCGCGCGCGCCGCACGCGCCTGCTGGACGCGCCACGTCAGGCCGGGCCGGCCCTCGAGGTCCGCGCCCGCGATGAGCGCCGCGCCCACGGCGGCGAGGTTGCGCAGGAACCGGTCCGTGCGCGGGCCGCGCTCCTCCTTGGGGGCGGTGAAGGGCTGGTTCACCACGGCGAGCGGCAGCGTGAGCAGCGCCAGCGCGACGGCGGACGCGCGGGGCGCCTTCCCGAGCGCGAGCAGCACGCCGGCGGTGGCGGTCGCCACCCCGTGCGCGCGCACGAGCGCGGTGACCTGCTTCTCGCTGAGCGGTTCCGCCCCGAGCGCCTGGGTGGCCAGGGCGGAGCCCGTCTTCGCGGCGGCCACGTGCTCGCTCGGCTTCCGGGCAGCCTGCAGTCCGTCGTAGATGAACGATGAGGCCAGCAGGGGTCGCGCGATGTGTCGAAGCAGCATGCCTCCACCTTGGCAGATGAGGGCGATCGATGCAGCAGGATGCCGGTGCGGAATGGCGCACAGGTGACGGCGGCCCCCAGCGGTAGGCCCGGCGAGAACCCCAGGGACAAGGCAGGAGCACGCATGGCCCCCGACACACCGGGAATTCGACGCCGCGGGCAAGGGTTGAACCGGACGTGGAGCGATGCCTCGAGAAGGATGCGGTGAAGAACACGGTGATCGGTACGGTGACAAACGCAGTAGCGAGTGCAGTGACAAGCCCGGCCACGGGCGCGCTGACCGATCCGGTGGCGGGGGCAGCGAGCCCGACGGCGGCCGCGCAGGGCGCTCCCCTGATGTTCGGAGCGGTCCCGGCGCATCTGCTGGACACCGGTGCGGACTCGGCGAAGTCCACCGCGGATGCTCTGTCGGCGGCCCTGGCGAACACCGGATGGCCGACGCGGCTAGGCTCAAGTGCGATGACTGACACTTCCCGCGAGCAGAACCAGGGCACCGGCGGCGACACCGTCGGCGCCGATGCCGGGGCGCGCCCCGGCAAGAACGCGAGCGAGGGTGTTGTCGGGACCACGGAAGCGACCGCGGCCGAGAGCACCATCGAGCGCACGAGCCCGGCCGTCGACAGCCCGGTCACCGGCGAACGGGCCACCGGCAGCCAGGCGACCAGCGACGAGATCGCCGGCGAAGAGGAGGGCACCGAGCGATCCCCGCAGGAGGAGGACGCGACGGCCCGTGCCGCGCGCTTCGAGCGGGACGCCCTCCAGTACCTCGACCAGCTCTACTCCGCGGCGCTGCGCATGACGCGTAACCCCGCGGACGCCGAGGACCTGGTGCAGGAGACGTTCGCCAAGGCGTTCGCCGCGTTCCACCAGTACCGGCCGGGCACCAACCTGAAGGCATGGCTGTACCGCATCCTGACGAACACGTTCATCAACAGCTACCGCAAGAAGCAGCGCGAGCCGCAGCAGTCCCAGACCGAGGACGTCGAGGACTGGCAGATCGCGCGGGCGGCGTCGCACACGTCGCGCGGGCTGCGCTCGGCCGAGGCCGAGGCGCTGGACCGGCTCCCGGACAGCGATGTGAAGCGGGCGCTCGCCGAGCTCCCGGAGGACCGTCGGATGGTCGTCTACTACGCCGACGTCGAAGGCTTCCCCTACAAGGAGATCGCGGAGATCATGGGGACTCCCATCGGGACCGTGATGTCCCGACTCCACCGCGGACGCCGGCAGCTGCGTGAGCTCCTCGCCGACTACGCCGCGCAGCGAGGACTCGTCAGCCAGGCGCCCGGAGGTGCGCAGTGAACAACGTCGAACCCATCCCGCACGACACCGCGGGGGAGTCCGAGTGCGAGCACGCACTCAAGCACCTGTACGAGTACCTGGACTCCGAGATGACGCCGGACGACGAGCAGCGCATGCGCGCACACGTCGCCCACTGCTCGCCGTGCCTGGCGGAGCTGAGCGTCGAGGACCTCGTGAAGCAGCTGGTACGCCGGTCGTGCAGCGAGCGCGCGCCGGACACGCTGCGGATACGCATCCACGAGCAGCTGACGGTGATGTCGGTAGCCGAGTGACGGCGTAGCAACAGGACACCGGGCATGACGAAGGGCCGGGACCCATAGGGTTCCGGCCCTTTCGTGTGCCCAGCTGGGCGGCTCGCGGTCCTGACGGACGCTCGAGCCGGCTCAGGTGTTGGGACGCTTGCCGTGGTTCGCTGCCTTGCCGGCACGGCTACGGCGCTTGCGACCGCGCTTGCTCATCTGTGTCTCCTGACAGGTGACGGACTGAATCGCTCCATGGTCCCACAGATCACGGGGCGGTCGCGTCACGGGGTCCGCGCGGCAAAAGGGGTTGCCGGCTTCGGGAACGCGATATATCGTGTCTGAGGTCAACGCGATATATCGCGTCCAGCGATCGACAGTCCGAGCCAGTCACGAGCACCGGAGGAACCATGAGCGCAGACAGCTGGACCGTCACCGGTCCGCAGACCATCGAGCTCGACGGTGTGACCACCGTCGACGCCCACGTCGTCGACGGCCGGCTCGACATCGTGGCCCACGACGAGCCGGTGGTCCGGGTGGAGGTGCACTCCGTCGAGGGCCGGTCCCTCGAGGTGCGCCTCGTGGACGGTCGCCTGGTGATCGAGCACGAGAGCGGCCTGTCGGGCTGGGGCTCGTTCGTGAAGCGGTTCGCCGACTTCGGTGGCAAGGCGCGCGCCGACATCCACGTGGCGGTGCCCGCGAGCACCACCGTGCGGCTCGGCACCGTCCGCGGCGAGGGCCTCCTGGCGGGGACGACGGCGGGCGCGTCCGCGTCCACCGTGTCCGGGTCGCTGCTGGTCTCCCGCACCGCAGGCGACCTCAAGCTGAACACCGTCTCCGGCGAGGTGACGGTCCGCGACCACGTGGGTGACGTCACGAGCAACACCGTCTCCGCCGACATCGTGGTCAGCGGGTCCGCCGACTCCGTCGTCTCGTCGTCGGTCTCCGGGGACGTGACGTTCGACCTGGTGACCCAGCCGCGGTCGGTGAAGGTCAACTCGGTGTCCGGGAACATGCTCCTGCGGGTACCGGACGAGCGGGCGGTCGAGGTGTCGGTGCAGAGCGTCAGCGGGCGCGTGACGATCGGCGGCCTGCAGTTCACCGGCGGCGGAGGCGCGAAGGTCACCGGTGGCGGCGAGCGGTCCACGAAGCCGGGCAGCATGCAGCTTCGGGTGACCGGCGTGTCCGGCGACGTGACGGTCATCGGCGCGCCGCAGGACGCCGTGGACGACGCCCCGGCCGCGCCCGCGGACCACTCGCCCGTGGAGCTGTAATGCCACCTGTCTTTGCCCACGGTGAGCTGCGCCTGTACCTGCTGGTGCTGCTCCTGGACGGGCCGCGGCACGGGTACGAGCTCATCACCGAGCTCACCCGGCGATTCGGCGGTACCTACCGCCCCAGCGCCGGGACGATCTACCCGCGCCTCGCCCGGCTCGAGGAGGAGGGCCTGGTGCGCCGCTCCGTGCCGGGTGCGCCGGAGACGCCGGGCTCGCCCGGCGCCGGGCGCAAGGCGACCTACGAGCTGACCCCGGCCGGCCACGCCGAGATCGACGCCCGGCTCGACGACGTCAAGCGCCTGGAGCGCAGCGTCGCCGAGACGGTGCGCAGCCTCGCGGACGAGGTCCGGGCGGACATCCGCGACACGATGCGCGGCCTGCGGGCCGAGCTCGCGGCCGCGGCGCAGGAGGCCCGCTCCCGGCCGCGACCGGGACCGGGCACCGCGCCGGACCCGCACCGCACGCAGTCCAACTCGCTGCGGCACGACGCCGAGGCGGTGCTGCAGCGGTTCCGCAACGACGTCCTGGCCGACCTGCGCGAGGCCGACGTCGCCGGTACGGTGTCGGCGCTGACCCTCGACACGCTGCGTACCGTCCTCGACTCGGCGCGTGCCGCTATCCGTGGGACGCTGCCGACCGGCACGTCCGCGCCGCATCGCACCAACTCACTCAGTGACCCACACCAGTGAACCCACACCCCCATGAACGGAGCACAGCGATGACCACCGAGTCCTGGAGCGTGGCCGCACCGCAGACCATCGAGGTCGACGGCGCCACAACCCTGACCGTCCGACTGACGAACGGCCGCGCCGAGATCGTGGCCGACCCGAACCGCACGTCCGGCGCAGTCGTCGAGGTCCTTGAGGTCTCGACGCGGCCGCTGCAGATCCTCGCCGAGCACGGCAACCTCCGGGTGGCCTACGACTTCCCGGGCATGGAGGGCTTCGTGGACCGCTTCCGCGGCCTCAAGGACAAGGACAGCGCCGTCGTACGGGTGACCGTCCCGGCCACGTCCGTGGTCGACGTCGCAACCGTCGGTGCCGAGGTCGTCGTGACCGGGGCGCAGGCGGGCGTCAACGTCAAGACCGCGGGCGGCGCCATCACCGTCACCGGCACCACCGGGTCCGTCGCCGCGAAGTCCGGCACGGGCGCCGTCTCGATCGCCGAGCACTCCGGCGACGCGTCGGCCTCGACGGTGTCGGGCGCCGTGTCCCTCAGGGGCGCCCTGGGCCGGGTCTCCGTCCAGACCGTTTCGGGCGCCGTCGACGTCACCGCCGTCGGCACCACGCCGCTGGTCAACGCGAAGACGGTCTCGGGCTCGGCTGCGGTGCAGCTCGACGCCGGGTCGCCGGTCAATCTCCGTGCGCGGAGCATGACGGGCAAGGTGGTGATCGACGGGGCCCAGGCGACGTCCAGCGCGCAGCGCACCGTCGTCGTCGACCACGCGGAGCCGGGCGCGGCGGCCTACATCTCCACCAACACCGTCTCGGGAACGGCAACGATCACCCGCGGCTGATGCCGAGGTAGGACTGCCCCGAAGGAGAAGCGGGGCCGGAGTGCTGATCAGCACTCCGGCCCCGCTCCTACTTTGTCCTGGGTCAGGCCACCTCGTCCTGGGGGAGGCCAAGCCAGCTGTGCCAGCCCGTGTGCAGCACGAGCCACGCCATGAGCCCGTACCCGGCCTGGCCGGGGTAGGTGCCCCCGCCCTGCGCCAGGTCGGCCAGCCACTGCTCGTGCTGCGCCAGCGGCGTGTACGTGTCGACGTACGGCACCCGGCGCCGGCTCGCGACGTCGGCGAACGCGTCGGAGAGCTCCGCGATCCGGTTGCCCTCCGCGGGCGCCCCGGGAGGCGGGCCGACGACGAACGCCGCCGTGCGGTTCGCGTCCGCGACGTCCAGGATGTTCGCCAGGTTCAGGCGCGAGCGCGCGACGGTGAGCCCCGAGGCGACGTCGTGCCGCCCCAGGGCCACCACCAGGCGGTTCTCGGTCTCCGAGTCCGGCCCGAACCGCGCGGCCGTCTCCGCCTCCCAGCGGGCGCCGAGCTGCGTGCTGGTCTCGCCGGGGACGGCGAGGGTGAAGAGCATGGCGGGCCGGGAGAAGTGGGTGCGCGCGACGACGCGGCCGGTCCAACCGAGTGCCCGGGCGTCTCCGACGCCCGTGGCCAGCTCGTCACCGACGACGCAGATGCGCACCTCGCGATCCTGCAACGGACTCTCCTTGCCTGTTACGGCCTGTTCCCGGCAGCCTGGCGGACGGCCGGTTCCCCATTGTGGTGCACGGACCGTAACCGATCCCGACAACGCGCCGACGGCGGAGGCTCCCGTGTCGATGCAGATTCATCAAGGCCAGGTTGTCAGGGGTCGATGTCGGGGCAGATGTCAGAGCAGCGTCATCCCCCAGCGGACGCCGTGGTGCTCGCCCGGGTCGAGGTGCACGAGCCGTTCGCCCGTGCGGAACGCGTCGGCGACGCAGCTCATCGGCTCGGCGGCCAGGCCCATACGACGCCGGTCCGGGGCGATGTGGTCGCCCGTGCAGACCTGCCAGACATCCTGCGACTCGTCCATCCAGACCGCGGCCGTGCGGCCGTCGGGGGCGGTCAGGTGGGCCCAGGACAGGCCGTCGTCGTCCCGCACCACGTCCACGTACGCGTCGTCGAGGTCCAGGCCGGCCGCGCTGCGCGCCTCACGCAGGTCGTAGGTGCCCGACGCCGGCTCGGTGCCGGTCGGCAGCAGCCGCTCGTCGGTCGTGACGCGGGTCGCGGCGTCGAGGCGCACGGTGCACTCGTCCAGGTCAGCGCCGCCCGTGGACAGCCACGGGTGGAACCCGCACCCGTAGGGCGCGGTGCTCGGCCCCACGTTGGTGACGTCGAGGGTGACCTCGAGCCCGGCGTCGGACAGGGCGTAGCGCATCTGCGCGACCAGCTGGAACGGATAGCCGGGCCGGGCCACGAGCTCGAGCTCGAGCGTGACGGCGGAGCCCGTGTGCTCCACCACCGACCAGCGCTCCCACGCCGCGAGGCCGTGCAGCGCTGTGTTGCGCGCCGGCTCCGTCACGGGCAGCTGATGGGTCACGCCGGCGAACTCGTAGGCGCCGTCGCGGAGCCGGTTGGGCCAGGGGATCAGGACCGCGCAGTTGAACACGGGACTGATCTCGTCGACGTCGAAGGGCACCACGACATCGCGCCCGTCCACCGAGTACTCTCGCAGCGCCGCACCCACCTGGGTAACGGTCGCTCGGTGTCTCTCCTGGCCAGGGCCTTCGTGGCTGATGCGGAACTGGTCCCCGGAAGGATGGGGCCTTGCGGCAGCAACCGGAGGAATTTCTGTCGTCACACTCACACGGTAACCGTAGGGCAAATAACGCCTGCGCCACGTAGCGTGAGACAGCAGACTAGAGGGCCGGGTTGCACACAGTGCGAAGCAGCCCGCTACGAACTGGACCTGAAGGCGGGTCCGCGCGGGCAAGTCTGCCCGCCCCAGCAGTAGGAGGAACGATGGAACAGCAGGTACTCGGACGGACTGGTCGGCTCGTATCGGCGGTGGGCCTGGGGACCTGGCAGCTCGGCGCTGACTGGGGTGAGGTCAGCGAGGGCGACGCCCACGCCGTTCTCGGGGCCTCCCTCGAGGCCGGGGTGACCTTCTTCGACACGGCGGACGTCTATGGCGACGGCCGCAGCGAGCAGCTGATCGGTGCGTTCCTCAAGAACCACCCCGAAGCCGGGATCACCGTCGCCACGAAGATGGGCCGGCGCATGGACCAGGTGCCGGAGAACTACGTGCTGGAGAACTTCCGCGAGTGGACCGACCGGTCCCGGCGGAACCTCGGCGTCGACCGGCTGGACCTGGTCCAGCTGCACTGCCCGCCCACTGCCGTCTACTCCACGGACGCCGTGTACGACGCGCTGGACGAGCTCGTGTCCGACGGCGTCATCGCCGCGTACGGCGTGAGCGTCGAGACGACGTCGGAGGCCCTGGAGGCCATCGCGCGCCCGAACGTAGCCTCCGTGCAGATCATCCTGAACGCGTTCCGGCTCAAGCCGCTCGAGGAGGTGCTGCCCGCGGCCTCGGCGGCGGGCGTCGGCATCATCGCGCGCGTGCCGCTCGCCTCCGGCCTGCTCTCCGGCAAGTACACGAAGGAGACGGTGTTCGCGGAGAACGACCACCGCAGCTTCAACCGCGACGGCGCCGCGTTCGACGTCGGCGAGACGTTCTCCGGCGTGCCCTACGAGGTGGGGCTCGAGGCCGCGGCCCGGTTCACCGAGCTGGCCAGGGACCTCGTCGGCGACACCCTCACCCCGGCCCAGGCGGCGATCGCCTGGGCGTGGCAGCGGCCGGGCGTCTCGTCAGTGATCCCGGGCGCGCGCAACGTGGAGCAGGCCCGGGCCAACGCCGCCGCGGGCTCCGCCGCGACGCTGGGCCCGCTGTTCATGTCGGGCGTGCGGGAGATCTACGAGGAGAGCATCAAGGAGCACGTCCACGACAAGTGGTGAGCTCATCCCGCCGAGGTAGAGCTGTGGCGAGAAAGAACTGGGGCCGGAGCGCTGATCAGCGCTCCGGCCCCAGTTCTATCTCGGCGTAAGGGTCAGCGGGTGAAGGCCTGCTCCACGAGCGTCTTCTGCTGCGCCTGGTGCGCCTTCGCGGTGCCCGCGGCCGTCGATGCCGACGCCGGGCGGGAGACCACCTTGACGTACGGGAAGTCCAGCGGCAGGGCGAGGTGGATGAAGCCCCACGCACCCTGGTTCTGCGGCTCGTCCTGCACCCAGACCACCTCGGCGTCGCCGTACTTGGCGAGCTCCGCGCGAAGCTGCGCCTCCGGGAACGGGTAGAGCTGCTCCAGGCGGACGATGGCCACGCCCTCGTCGCCGCGCTTGGTGCGCTCGGCGAGGAGGTCGTAGTACACGCGGCCGGTGCACAGGAGCACGCGGTCGACCTTGGCGGGGACCGCCGTCGCGTCCGGGATGACCTCCTGGAACGTGCCCGCGGTGAAGTCCTCCACCGCGGACGCCGCCGCCTTGAGGCGCAGCAGCTGCTTCGGCGTGAACACCACGAGCGGACGGCGCGGCCGGGCGTACGCCTGGCGACGCAGCAGGTGGAAGTACGACGCCGGCGTGGACGGCTGCGCGATAGTGATGTTGTTCTCGGCGCCCAGCTGCAGGAACCGCTCGATGCGGGCGGACGAGTGGTCCGGTCCCTGGCCCTCGTAGCCGTGCGGCAGCAGCATGACCACCGACGACGACTGGCCCCACTTCTGCTCGGCCGACGAGATGAACTCGTCGATCACCGTCTGGGCGCCGTTGACGAAGTCGCCGAACTGCGCCTCCCAGAGCACCAGGGCGTCCGGGCGCTCCACCGAGTAGCCGTACTCGAAGCCGAGTGCCGCGTACTCCGACAGCGAGGAGTCGTAGACCCAGAACTTGGCCTGGTCGCCCGAGAGGTACAGCAGCGGGGTCCACTCGGCGCCGGTCTCCCGGTCGTGGAGCACCGCGTGCCGCTGGACGAACGTGCCACGGCGGGAGTCCTGCCCGGCGAGGCGCACCGGGGTGCCCTCGATGAGGAGCGAGCCGAAAGCCACGAGCTCACCGAAGCCCCAGTCGATGCCGCCGTCCTTCGCCATGAGCTGGCGCTTCTCGAGCAGCTGGGCGAGCTTCGGGTGGATCGTGAAGCCCTCCGGCGGCGTGACGTGCGCGTCGCCGACCCGCTGCAGGGCGTCGTGGGAGATCGCCGTCTGCCAGCCAACCATGGTGCCCGCGTCCTGGCGCTGGGACTCGGGGCGCTCCAAGCCGGCGAGGTGCTCCGTCTGCGGGGCGGGGGTGAAGCCGGACTTGGTCTCGGTGAAGACCCGCTCGAGCTGCGACTGGTAGTCCTGCAGCGCGTGCTCGGCCTCCTCCACGGTGATGTCACCGCGTGCGACCAGGTTCTCGGTGTAGAGCTTGCGCACCGAGCGCTTGGTCTCGATGAGGTTGTACATGAGCGGCTGCGTCATCGACGGGTCGTCGCCCTCGTTGTGCCCGCGGCGGCGGTAGCAGATGAGGTCGATGATGACGTCCTGGCCGAACTGCTCGCGGAACGCGAAGGCGAGCTCGGCGGTCCGCACGACGGCCTCGGGGTCGTCGCCGTTCACGTGCATCACGGGGACCTGGTAGCCCTTGGCGACGTCCGTCGCGTAGGTGGTCGACCGCGACGCCGTCGGGCCGGTGGTGAAGCCCACCTGGTTGTTGACGACCACGTGGATGGTGCCGCCGGTGCGGTAGCCGCGCAGCTGCGACAGGTTCAGCACCTCGGGGACCACGCCCTGGCCGGCGAAGGCCGCGTCGCCGTGCACGAGGATCGGCAGCACGGAGAAGCCGTCACCGCCGAGGTCGATGCGGTCCTGCTTGGCGCGGACGATGCCCTCGAGCACCGGGTCCACGGCCTCCAGGTGCGACGGGTTGGCCGCGAGGTAGACGCGCGTCGTGGCGCCGGACTCGGAGGTGAACGTGCCCTCGGTGCCGAGGTGGTACTTGACGTCGCCCGAGCCCTGAACGCTCTTCGGGTCGAGCTGGCCCTCGAACTCCTTGAAGATCTGGCCGTAGCTCTTGCCCGCGATGTTCGCCAGCACGTTGAGGCGGCCGCGGTGGGCCATGCCGATGCCGACCTCGTCGAGGCCGCCCTCGGCGGCGCGCGACAGGATCGCGTCGAGCAGCGGGATCAGGGACTCGCCGCCCTCCAGCGAGAAGCGCTTCTGGCCGACGAACTTGGTCTGCAGGAACGTCTCGAACGCCTCGGCGGAGTTGAGCCGGCGCAGGATGCGCAGCTGGTCCTCACGCGGCGTCTTGGCGTAGCCCGCCTCCAGGCGCTCCTGGAGCCACTTGCGCTGCGCCGGGTCCGCGATGTGCATGTACTCGATGCCGATGGTGCGGCAGTACGAGTCGCGCAGCAGGCCCAGGACGTCGCGCAGCGTCGCCTTCGGCTTGGGGCCGAAGCCCGCCGTCGGGAACGTGCGGTCCAGGTCCCACAGCGTGAGGCCGTGGTTCTGGATGTCCAGGTCGGGGTGCTTGCGCTGGCGGTAGGCGAGCGGGTCGGTGTCCGCCATGAGGTGGCCGCGCGAGCGGTAGGACTGGATGACCTCGGCGATCTTGGCCGGCTTGGCGGCCTCGACGTCGGCGTCGACGGTGTTGTCGCGCACCCAGCGGACGGGCTCGTACGGGACGCGCAGCGCCGCGAAGACGCGGTCGTAGAAGCCGTCCAGGCCGAGCAGCTTCCCCGCGATGATCTTCAGGAACTCGCCGGACTGGGCGCCCTGGATGATGCGGTGGTCGTAGGTCGACGTGATCGTCATGACCTTCGAGATGCCCATCTTGGCGAGCTGTTCCTCGGACGCGCCGGCGAACTCCGCCGGGTAGTCCATGGCGCCGACGCCGATGATGGTGCCCTGGCCCTGCATGAGGCGGGGCACCGAGTGCACGGTGCCGATGCCACCCGGGTTGGTCAGCGAGATCGTGGTGCCCTGGAAGTCGGGCACGGCGAGCTTGTTGCCGCGGGCCTTGCGGACCAGCTCCTCGTAGGCCGCCCAGAACTCGGCGAAGTCGAGCTCCTCGGCCTTCTTGATGCTCGGCACCAGGAGCTGGCGCGAGCCGTCCGGCTTGGCCAGGTCGATCGCGAGGCCGAAGCCCACGTGCGCCGGCTGGTTCACGCCCGGCTTGCCGTCGACCGGCTCGTAGTGGGCGTTCATGACGGGCATGTCCGCCAGCGCCTCGACCAGCGCGAAGCCGATGAGGTGCGTGAACGAGATCTTGCCGCCGCGGCCGCGCTTGAGGTGGTTGTTGATGACTATGCGGTTGTCGACCATCAGCTTGGCGGGCACGGCGCGCACCGAGGTGGCGGTGGGGACCTCGAGCGAGGCCTCCATGTTCGTGACCACGCGCGCGGCGGGGCCGCGCAGCTTCTGGATGTCGTCGACGGCGTCCGGGTGCGCAATGGGGCGCTCGAACGTGTCCGCGTAGTGCGTGGTGGGCGGGGTGGCGATCGGGCTGGCCGGGTTGACCTTCGGGTCGGCAGGCAGGGCCTTCTCCCGCACCGGCTGCTCGGCCTCCGCGGCGGCGGTGCCGCCCGTCACCGGGGTGGCGGCCTGCTGGGCGGGCGCCGCCGGCGCCGTCGCCGGTGTGGCCGCTACCGGTGCGGCAGCAGGAGCGGTGGGGGCGGACGCCGTGGGCGCGGCAGGAGCCGCGGCGGTCGGTGTCGAGGAGGCCGGAGTCGGGGCGGCTGTCGAAGCGCCGTCCTTGGTGGAACCGTTCTCGCCCGGTGTGTAGTCGGCGAAGAAGTCCCACCACGCGGGGTCCACCGCGTTCTTGTCCTTCAGATACTGCTGGTAGAGCTCGTCCACAAGCCATTCGTTGGCTCCGAATGACGAGCTCGCCACGCTGATCGACTCTGAACCAGCATTAGCTGACACGCGCGGATCGCCCACCTTCACCACAGTTGCGTTCGTCGCGCGCCACATTGCCGCGGCACGCGCAGCCCGAATGTTTTCGGACCCTCCAAGGGTAGGCCCTTCCCGCTCCTTGGTGGGCGGGTTCGCGCGGGCGCCGCGGGGTGTCGCGGGGCCAAGGAAGATGGTTCGTCATGTTTCTCGCACCCAGAGCAAAAAGGGGGCAACGTTCGGCCTCGAAGTCGCCAACGCGGCGTTACGGGGTTTGTCGCCGGACGGACAATCTTTGGCGTCTGTGACAGAAATCACGCGACTCCGTCTCACGCTTTGACCGCCCGCGCCACTAGGCTCCTCGGTTTCGCGCGGGCGCCGGCCCGCCCATGCCGGCTCGTTGCGCCGGGTCGCAGCACCTGATCACACCGTGTGCGTCGTCGTGACACCCGGTGCCGGGTGCGCCCGCGCGGGGAGGGTGACCCGCATCGTCGCGCCCTGTTCCGAGTCGACCACCTGGACGTGCCCGCCGTGCAGCTCGACCGCCCAGCGGACGATCGCGAGTCCGATCCCGGTCCCGCCGCTCGATCCGACGGTACTGCCCGTCGTGTCGTCCATCGTGTCGACGACCGTCTCGCCCGAGGTCGCGGTCCTGACCTTGTCGCCCCTGCCTCGGCTGCCCCAGCCGCTCCGGCCGGTATCGCTCCGGCCGGTATCGCTCCTGCTCGCGTCGCCGCGCGGGGCGGTAGTGGGTCCGGTGCCGCGGACGAACCGCTGGAAGATCCGGTCCCGGTCGGCGACGGCGATGCCGGGCCCCTCGTCACTGACCTCGAGCACGACGTCGGCCCCCTCCGTGCCGTCGACGGGGTAGGCGTCCAGGCGGACGACGCCGCCCGGCGGCGAGTGCCGGATCGCGTTCTGCAGCAGGTTGATGACCACCTGGTGCAGGCGTTCGGCGTCGCCCTCGATCACGAGGTCCTCCGGCGTGACGTCGACGACGTAGTGCAGGTCCTTCGCGGCGTCGACCATCTGGAGGTCCTCCGCGCAGTCCTCGAGGAAGTCGCCCACGGCGATCTCGCCGACGTTCAGCGCCGAGGCGCCCGCCTCGATCCGAGAGAGGTCCAGCAGGTAGGTGACGAGCCGGGTCAGGCGCTCGGTCTGCGCGTGCGCCTGCTCCAGCGCGGCCGGGGTGGGCTGCACGACGCCGTCGACCATGTTCTCCAGCTGCGCCTGGAGCGCGGCGACGGGCGTTCGCAGCTCGTGCGACACGTTGGCGATCAGGTCGCGACGGGTCTGCTCGACCGAGGCCAGGTCCTCGGCCATGCGGTTGAACGCGTGCGCGAGCTGCCCCACCTCGTCGCTGCTCGTCGCGCGCACTCGGCGCGTGTAGTCGCCGTCGGCCATCGCCTGGACGGCCTCGGTGATCTCCCGCAGCGGCGACGTCATGCCGCGGGCCAGGACCTGGGTGACCAGCAGCGACAGGATGATCGCCAGGGGGAACGTGCGGCTCGGCCCCAGGGAGGCCTGGAGGCCGAGCCAGGTGATGAGCACTGCGGCCGTCACGGTCGCCGCCACCAGCACGCCGAGCTTGATCTTGAGGGAACGCAGGGGGTCGAGCGGCCGCACGTCGGGGACGCGGGGCACGTGCGGTCTCATCGGAACTCCTGAGCTACTGGTTCGCCGGCGGCTCGAACGCGTACCCGACGCCGTGCACCGTACGGATCAGGTCGGGGCCGAGCTTGCGGCGCAGCGCCTTGATGTGGGAGTCGACGGTGCGCGTGCCGCTGGCGTCCGCCCAGTCCCAGACCTCGGCGAGCAGGCGCTCGCGCGTGAGCACGGTCTTGGGGGAGCCGGCGAGCATGACCAGCAGCTCGAACTCCGTGGGGGTCAGGTGGACCTCCTCGCCCCCGCGGTAGACACGGCGCTGGGCGCGGTCCACCGTGACGTCGCCCATGGTCATGGGCGGGTCCGCGGGGGTGGTCGCGGCGGCCTGGGCCGCGCGGTCGACGCGGCGCAGCAGGGCCTTGATGCGGGCCACCAGCTCGCGCATGGAGAACGGCTTGGTCATGTAGTCGTCGGCGCCGACGCCAAGACCGACCAGCATGTCGGTCTCGTCGTCACGCGCGGTGAGCATGAGGATCGGGACCGGATGGTCGGCCTGGATGCGGCGTGTGACCTCGAGCCCGTCGATGCCGGGCAGCATCACGTCGAGCACCACGAGGTCAGGGCGCAGCCGGGACGCGGCGTCGACGCCGGAGAGGCCGTCGCGTGCTACTTCGACGCGCCAGCCCTCGGCGGACAGCCGCTGGGCGATCGCGGTGGCGATCGTTGGCTCGTCCTCCACCACGAGAACGGTCGCGCTCTGCTGACCGGTCGAGGCTGCGGCAGACGCCGGGCCGGGCTGCTGCGGGGCCCCAGACGGCTGGGGAATACCAGATGACATAGGTCAATCATGCCCGCACCTGCCTGATAAGACACTGAAGCCAGCCTGAGAGTCGGACCAAGAGGCGCTCGGTACGTTGCCCGGCGCGGTGTTCCCGCTACGATCTAACCCACGATGATCGAGCGATATCCCGACCGAAAACCCTGGAAGATACTGGCCCCCCAGAGTGCCCTCCGGAGCGCGAGATGACCGGTGACTGGATCATGGTCGCCGTCGGCGTTCTCCTCACAGCAGGTACTGCTGTCTTCGTGGCCGGGGAGTTCTCCCTCGTCACCATCGACCCCGCCGTGCTCGGCGACTCCGACGACTCGGAGGGAGACAGACCCGGCCGGACCAGGTCTTCTTCCCAGCCTTCTTCCCCGTCCGACTCGCGGTCCACGCACGCTGCCCGGCCCGCGTTGGGTCAGGGTCTGCGGGACCGCAGCGTGCGCACCGCGCTGCGCCACCTCTCGACGGAGCTGAGCTCCGCCCAGGTCGGCATCACGCTGACCACGATCCTGCTCGGCTACACCGCCCAGCCCGCGCTGAACTCCCTGCTGTCGGCCGCGTTCGGCGCGGCATCCGTGCCGACCGCCGTCTCCGCGGGGCTCGCGGGGGTGCTGGCGGTCGTCCTGGTGAACGTCTTCTCCATGGTGTGCGGCGAGCTGATCCCCAAGAACTTCGCGCTCTCGGCGCCCCTGGCCACCGCGCGCCTCGTGGTGCCGGTCCAGCGAGTGTTCACCATGGCGTTCAAGCCGCTGATCGCGGTGCTCAACGGCTCGGCCAACGCGCTGCTGCGCCGCCTGGGCGTCGAGCCGCGGGAGGAGCTGTCCGGGGCGCGGTCCGCGTCCGAGCTCGCCTCGCTGGTGCGCCGCTCGGCCGAGGAGGGCACGCTCGAGGAGTCCGTGGCGACCCTGCTGACCAACTCGATCGAGCTGGACACGCTCAGCGCGCGCGACGTCATGACCGACCGCCTGCGCATGTCAGTGGTGGACCGGGACGCGACGGCGGACGACGTCGTCGCGCTCGCCCGGCGCACCGGCCACTCGCGGTTCCCCGTGATCGGGGAGGACCGGGACGACATCGTCGGCCTGGTGCACCTGCGGCGGGCCGTCGGCGTGCCGCACGACCGGCGCGGCGAGGTGCCGGCGGCCGCCCTCATGGTGGGCGCGCCGCGTGTCCCCGAGACGGTGCGGCTCGGCCCGCTGCTCGTGGAGCTGCGCGGGTTCGGGCTGCAGATGGCCGTCGTCGTCGACGAGTACGGCGGCACCTCCGGCGTCGTTACGCTGGAGGACGTCGTCGAGGAGCTCGTGGGCGACGTCGCCGACGAGCACGACCCCCGGCGTGCGGGCGCCGCCCGCGCCGCAGACGGGTCGTGGATCGTGCCGGGCGTGTTCCGCCCCGACGAGCTCGACGAGTACACCGGGATCGAGGTCCCGGAGGGCGCCGCTTACGAGACGCTCGGCGGCCTCGTGATGGCCGAGCTGGGCCGCATGCCCGCCGTCGGCGACGAGGTCACCGTGGGACACCCGCCCGGCCAGGGCCGGCCCGGGCGCGTCAGACTGCGCGTGGAGGCCATGGACGGCCGCCGCGTCGAGCGCATCCGGGTCCGGCCGCTGCCCGACGGCGGTGCGGCCGGCGCCGACCGGGCAGGTTCCGAGAAGGGGGCGAGCCGATGAGCACGACCACCGCACTCGTCATCGGCCTCGTGCTGCTCGCGGGGAACGCGTTCTTCGTCGGCGCGGAGTTCGCCGTCATCTCGGCGCGCCGCAGCGCCATCGAGCCGCTCGCCGCGGCCGGTGACCGGCGCGCCGTCACCGTCCTGTGGGCGATGGAGCACGTCTCGCTCATGCTCGCCTGCGCGCAGCTGGGCGTGACCGTCTGTTCCACGGGTCTGGGCATCGTGGCGGAGCCCGCCATCGCGAGCCTCCTCGAGGGGCCGCTGCACAGCATGGGCGTGAGCGAGGACCTCACCCACCCGATCGCGCTGGTCATCGCGCTGTCCCTCGTCGTGTACCTGCACGTGGTGCTCGGCGAGATGGTGCCGAAGAACCTGGCGGTGTCCGGTCCGGACAGGGCGGTCATGTGGTTCGGGCCCCCGCTGGTGTTCCTCGGCCGCGTGCTGCGGCCCGTCATCGTCGCCCTGAACTGGATCGCGAACCACGCGGTGCGGCTCGCGGGCGTGGAGCCCAAGGACGAGGTCAACTCGGCGTTCACCGCCGAGGAGGTCCAGTCCATCGTGGAGCACTCCCAGGCCGAGGGCGTGCTGCGGGACGAGCAGGGCCTCCTGACCGGTGCCATCGAGTTCTCCAACCGCACGGCGGGCGACGTCATGGTGCCGGTCGACGACCTGGTGGCCCTCGACGAGACCAGCACGCCCGACGACGTCGAACGGCTCGTGTCGAAGCACGGCTTCAGCCGGTTCCCCGTCGTGACGCGCCGGCCCGAGGGCGACGAGCTGGTCGGGTACCTGCACCTCAAGGACGTCCTGTACGCGACGGGCCCCGCTCGGTTCGAGCCGGTGGCGGTCTGGCGCGTGCGCGCGCTGGCCGCCGTCGCGCCGGACGACGAGGTCGAGGACGCCCTGCGCGTCATGCAGCGCTCGGGGTCGCACCTGGCGCGGGTCGAGGGCCCGGCGGCAGATGGTGCGGCGGGCGAGCTCCTCGGCGTCGTCTTCCTCGAGGACATCCTGGAGGAGCTCGTGGGCGAGGTGCGCGACGCCATGCAGCGCCGTTGATCGGGCATTTGTTTACCAGGCGCTGGTAATCCACAGACCGGGGTTGGCAGGTCAGCCGACCCCGGTTAGTGTCTCGTGCAGACATACCGCGAGGGGCCGCGGACACCTGACAACGGAGGACCTGTGGAGTCCACGGCTGTAACGAGTACGCAGCCCGCCCTCACGACGCGCCGCGCGCGGCGTGAGGCGGAGCAGCACACTCAGGCAATGCGCATGCAGGCGGCGCGGAGGACGACGTCGTTCGACCGGCTGGTCACCGGAGTCACTCCCAGCGTGTCCAAGAGCTCCAGGCCGACCTCCTCGGTGCCCGCCGGGCAGCGCTTCATCTCCCGGGCAACGGTGATCGGCACGCTGGCCGCCGCGACCATCGCGGCGCCGCTCGTGCAGGCAGCGGACCAGCCGGGCGAGTCCCCGTTCGACGTCGAGGCGCCGCCGACCGGGCCGACCGTGCTGGACCTCGTGACGCAGCCCGTCGAGCGGCCCGCGGCCTCCGCGTCGGTGGTGCGTGCCGAGGCGATCACGCGGCCCGAGTCGGCCGCGAGCCGTTCCCTCGACCGCAGCCCGCTGCCGAACTGCGACGTCAACGCCCCCGTCGACGGGACGAACGGCGCGCTCGCGGACCACTCGCTGTGCGAGCTGTGGCAGGCGGGGGAGTACCTGCGGCCCGACGCCGCGATGTCGCTCAGCGCGCTCAACGAGGCGTTCCGTGCGTCGTTCGGCCGTGAGATGTGTCTCGTCGCGAGCTACCGCACCTTGGACGCCCAGTACGCGATCCAGGCGTCGCGCGGCTGGTACGCCGCCTCGCCGGGAACGTCCATGCACGGCTGGGGCCTCGCGATCGACCTCTGCACCAAGGAGACCGGCGACAGCGACGTCTACTCGTGGCTCTGGGCCAACGCGCCGTCCTACGGCTGGCAGAACCCCTCGTGGGCGCAGCTCGGCGGCAGCAAGTACGAGCCGTGGCACTGGGAGTTCGTGTCGGGCGTCGTCGAGAAGGGCGAGTGGCACGGGTAGTGCGTCGCCCGGCTTGAGGTTCCGCTCAGAGGCGTAGGTGGGTGTTCGGCCCGAAGTCCTGGCGGAACATCGGCCCGTCGCTCGCGAGCTCCGCGGCGAACGACGGCGCCCACGCGCTGTACGGCTCCATGGCGAGCGACTCGTTGGAGAACCGGCGGTCGTCGGTGATCTCGGTGACGCAGAAGTCCGGGATCTGCAGGCTCGTGACCGGGCCGGAGCGCTCGCACTCGGCCACCACGAGCGGATGGTTGGCGCCGCCGAAGACGTCGATCGACCAGCCGTCTGCCCCGAGCCACGCGGCGTACCGGATCTTGACGATGGGGGCGCCGCCGCGGCGGACCAGCTCGACGCCGACGCGCGGGTCCAGCTCGCGCTCCGCCTCGTAACGGGTGCCGCCGACGGCCGGTCCCTTCACGGTGACGGCGGCGAAGTCGATGTCCGGGATGTGCGCCCGGAGGAGCTCGGCGGGATCGGTGTCGGCGGTCAGGTCGGCGTCGATGTCACCGGCCTGGACGCGGACGCGGAGGGCGTAGCCGTCGTCGGCCAGGAAGTAGGACTGGACGATGAGGGCGGGCGCGTCCCGGAGCTCGGCCGGGAGGTCGCGCACGAAGAACCGGCGCTCGAACTCGAAGTCGGCGTAGCCGCGGTCGGCGTCGGCCGCGGCAGGCTCGTCGAAGCGATCGTCGCTCATGAGAGGTCCCTTGCCCTGCTCGCACGCGTGCTCGGCAGATGATTCTCGGCGGATGGTCCTAGAAGTCTACGCAACCGGCTTCGTGCGGGACGGGCGACCGGCCACGAACTCGCTCAACGCCGCCGAGAGCTCCTCCGGGCGGCTGTCGATGCTCCCCGGCTTGAGCACCACCGGCGTCCCGACCAGGAGCGAGTTCACCGACGCGGCGATGCGCCGGACGAACGTCCGCTGCCGGCCGACGACCGCCCTCGGGTCCGCGACGTCCACGGCGAGCACGCGCCGGAAGGCCAGCCGGGTCTCGCGGACGCCGGTGACCTCGGACCACAGCACCTGCTCGACGCCGAGGTTAGGCAGCCAGTCGGTGAGGCCGTCGTCGTCGAGCGTGAGGACGGGCCAGGTCGGGAGCAGCAGGCGGCGCACCACGATGAGCCCCAGGCCGGTGAAGACCAGGACCCCGATCGCGCTCGCGGACACGGCGAACAGCGCGAGCGGTGAGCCGCTGGTCTGCGCGACGTCGAAACCGAGTCGCGCGGCGACCGCGCAGAGCACAACCAGCGCGAGGGTGGCGAGGGCGAGCGTGAGGACGTGCGCACGGGACGGGTAGAAGTCCACGGACTCGTCGGGCATACCGGGACACTATCGGCACTTGGGATGTCACCGGTAGCCCGCGTGCGAGCGGCGGAGTGTCGCCGCAGGTGGCGGGTCCCCCGCCGTCCGCTGATCGAGGTTCAGCAGGCTGCGGACGGCCGTAATGGGCCCGACTACGGCTCGTCCTGACCTGCTGAACCTCGGTCAGCTCGTGTATGGACCTGGCGCGTCAGGCCAGGAGGAGTCGCGCGCCTGCCGCGGCCGTGGCGATCAGCACGACCGTGCTGAACACCGGGCCCGAGATGCGGTGCGCGACGAGACGGCCGAGCAGCAGGCCCGCGACCATGCCGGGCAGGAGCACGAGGGACACGTGGAGCGAGTCGGCGGAGACGAGCCCCAGGCCCGTGCTGAACGGCAGCTTGGCGACGTTCACGGTGAGGAAGAAGAGCGCGACGGTGCCGAGCAGGCCGGCCCGTGAGACGCCGGTCCGGAGCAGGTACAGGCTCATCGGTGGACCGCCCGCGTTCGCGATCATTGTCGAGACGCCGGCGGTGGCGCCGAGGGCGGTTCGTGCGATCCGGTCGCGTAGGCGGGTGGGGGTGGGGACGACGCCGCCGTCGGGCACGGGTCTCTCGGCTGCGCCGGCCGTTGGACCGCTTGCGGGACTGCTCACCGGACCGGTTGCTGAGCCGGACGGCGGGCTGCCGCCGGGTGGTGGGTCTGCTGGTGGGCGGCGTCGGCTCCGGCGGGCCGCGAGCTGCCGCACCAGGTCGCCAAGGCCGGCGAGGAGGAGCAGCGCCCCGACGATCCGGGCGCTGACGTCCGGGGGAGCCCAGCGCAGGGCGGCGAAGCCGACAGCGATCCCCAGGGCGACGCTGGGGATCAGGCCCCGCAGGATGTGCCACCGCACGTTGCGGCCGTACGCGCTGACGGCGACGAGGTCGCCGACGATCAGCAGCGGCAGCGCGACCCCCGCGGCCTGGACGGGCGGAAGCACCGAGGCGATGACGGCAGCGCCGAACGCGCCCAGGGGAGGCAGCCCGGTCTTGGCCAGACCCATGAGGAGCGCGGCGATCGTGCCGCCGATGATGACGGGAACCGTGAGGTCCAGTGCTGTGTCCATGGCGAAGCGGACTCTACGACCCGGCGGGCGGACGCGGGGAACAGTGCTCCGCCAAGGGCTACACGATCACGACCTTTGCCCTGCTACCGGCCATCAAACGGCACTCGCTCCGAGAGAAGCCAATCGCCGTAGGTCCGCAACACCGGTCCCTCCGCCGAGGATCGGATCAACAGGACTCCGTACTGGACTTCCTCGAACCCGGTCCCGCCGGAGTTGATCAGGTGCGTGACCCCTTGGGACAGCACGACCCGCAGAACCCTCGTGCCCGTCTCCGCGAAGGTTCCGGGGCCCTTGACCTGGGTGAGGTACTTGTCGTCGCCGGTTCCCTCGACGACGAAGTAGTAAGTCCCGAGAGCCATCTACGTTCCCCTCTTCTCCCCGCGCGCCCGGTGCGCCGCCAGAGTCATGCCGTCGAACGTACGGCGGCTCACCGACATTAGCCCGACGGGAGGCGCTGCCATGTCGGGCGCCACCTTGCACGGCAACTGTGGTGTGGAACAGCCTGGAACCTGGGGCAGCAAAAGGGCCCCTCATCTGGTGTTCTGCCTGGTGAGGGGCCCTTTTCGGGTGGTGCGCCTGAAGGGATTCGAACCCCCGACCTTCTGCTCCGGAGGCAGATGCTCTATCCACTGAGCTACAGGCGCGTGGCCAACATCCAGGAGCTGGAGCTCACCGTGTCGGCCGCAACGAGACTACCAGGTGCCGGGCCAGGGGCGTGCATCGATATCTGTGACGAACGGCGACTGGTGCGCCTGCTCGCACCATCAGGCAACCTTCTCTGGGTCGCCTGCGTCTGTGTGCCGTGAATCTACGAAGAGCCCGACCCTTGCGGCGTACGGACGGGTACGCGGCCGACGACGAACGAGGTGGTGGACGTGGTGAGTGACGACGCGGCGGTCCTGGACGACCCTCGGGCCACCGTGGTGACCACGGGCACTCCGGCCGAGCGGTTCACGATGTTCGCCAGGGACCGATCACCCGAGCTGTCCCGCATCGCCTATCTGCTGTGCGGCGACGTGCACCGGGCCGCGGACCTGGTGCAGCTCGCGCTGGAACGGACGTACCGGGCCTGGAACAGGGTGGGCGACGGCGATCCGTTCGCCTACGCCCGGAAGGTGATCGCTACCGCCCGGATCGACACCTGGCGGCGGACCAAGCGTGACGTGCTGGTGGCCCCGGCAGACCTTCGCCCGGGTTCCGCATCGGACGGCACGCAGCACGTCGTCGACCGCGATGAACTGGTACGGGCACTACGACAGCTCCCGACAGGGCAGCGGCGCATCGTCGTCCTGCGGTACCTGCTGGACCGCACGGAGAAGCAGACGGCCGAGGACCTGGGGATCTCCGTGGGCGCCGTGAAGTCGGGCGCGTCGCGCGGCCTCGATCGGCTGCGGGAGGTCCTTGGCAAGGGAGACCCACGATCAGCGACGGCGACGAACGACACGACCTCGCGGAAGGAGGCGCAGCGATGAAGGAACAGAGCGACACCCTGGTGAAGCTGATCCACGACGCCGCGGGTCAGGTCGGGCCTTTGGACGGGATCGATGGTGAGGCGATGGCACGGCGGGCGATCCGCCACGAGCGTGCGCGTCGAGGTGTGATCGGGGGCGCTGTGGTCATCGTGCTGGCGGCCCTGGGCACGGCAGGGGCGGCCTGGTTTGCCGAGCGACCGTTGCTTCCGGCGCTTCTGCCGTGGGTGCGCGACGCCTCGGCCGAGGTTCGCTCGGACGGCCTGGTCTTCGAGGTGCCGGACGGCTACGAGGAGTTCACCATCACGGGGGACCCGATGTGGGGACTCGACCCGGTGATCCCGGATGAGCAGGACATGGATCAGGTCGCGCATGCGCCCTCGTGGGTAGCCGTGGCGCCTGCGGAGGACGCGCCGCTCGCCGGCGAGCTGGTCGGTAACCCGGTGACCGAGGTCGACGTACCCGGAGCCGTGGCCGCGCGCTGGTCCTGGTACCTGGCGGGGGACGTTTCCGTCCCGGGATTCTGGGAGCGGGGGACGGGAGACGGCGACTTCGTGGGCGAGCTGGACGTCCAGCTCGGCGACGGAACGGTGGTTCGCCTGACCACGAGCCTGACGGATGACGCCACGCCGCAGGACACCTTCGAGCGGCTCGTCGAGACGGTCCGGATCGACCCGGAGTACGAACCCGAGACGCTGCCCATGATCCCCCAGGAGGACCTGCCGCTCCTCGAGGCGCGTGACGTGCCTGCGTCATGGCGGCAGGCGGAGTTCCACGGTCTGGAGTACGCGGTCCCTGGGGACTGGGAGGCCGTGGGCGCTCCCGGAGTAGAGGAGAACCCAGGCGACACGCTGGTCCTCAAACGGCCGGACGGCAAGGTGGAGCTCCAGATGGAGCTGACCGACCATCTGATGTACCTCGACAACGCCCAGATGGCCGCCGAGTACGCCGAGCTCGGCGAGGGCCTTCCGGACTACTACCGCTTCGAGCTGGCGGACTCCGACGTGTCGCAGGTCCGGATCGAGCGTTTCGACGGCGAGTACCAGGCCTACATCGAGGTGCGTCGAGCCGGCGGTCGGAGCTACACCGTGAACCTCTTCGGCCGCCCCGGTGCCCGGGACCTTGACGACGACCTCGCCGCGACCCTCGGCAGCCTCGGCTTCACCGCGGCGTCGAAGGACGGGGCTGCTGCCTACGACGACCTGGATCCCGCGGACCCGTTGCTGCAGGACCCGCCGTCGGGCTGGGAGCCGGTCACATTCGAAGGTCTCCGCGTGCGGTTGCCGGAGGAGCTGAAGAGCGCGGAAGGGACGTGGGGGATCTGGACCACCGACTCCACTGACTCCTGGGAGGACCTGTCGATCACCCTCTGGGATGTGGAGGCGCACGACCAGCCCATCGACCTCAATGAGAACGGGTACCGGTACGAGCCGCCCGGCACAGCGCGTGGGACCGTGACCGTCGAGACCAGCACCGAGACCGGCGAGCCGACCTTCCTGGGGCGCGCCACCTTCCACCTGACGGCCGACGGGCGCAAGGCGTTCGAGGTCCGGTACGAAGGTTCGGGAGCGACCGAGGAACGGTGGTGGCAGATCCTCGCGTCGCTGGACGCATCCGATCTGACCGCGTCCTGACCTCTGCGCGACGCCGGCCGGTGCACCCAGGTGGATCGGCCGGCGTCGGACATCACGTTCCCGGCCTGTGGAAAGCGTGGGCCTCGTGTCGGCGCTCGCCCGTAGAATCGATCCGTGACCCCCACAGAGCTCTCTGAAGCGCTGAGCGCTGCCCTTGCCGCGGCTGTTGCCGACGGCACACTCGCCCTGCCCGCCGACGCCGTCCCGGCGTCGGTCCACGTGGAGCGACCCCGGCAGCGAGAGCACGGGGACTGGGCCACGAACGTGGCCCTGCAGCTCGCGAAGAAGGCGGGCACGACGCCGCGCGCGCTGGCGGAGGACCTGGCCGCGCGCCTGGGCGCGACGCCGGGCATCAAGTCCGTGAGCGTGGCCGGCCCGGGCTTCCTCAACATCACGCTCGACGCCGCCGCGGCGGGCGAGCTGGCGCGCACGATCGTGGAGGCGGGCGCCGCGTACGGCCGGGGTGAGGCCCTGACCGGCCAGGTGATCAACCTGGAGTTCATCAGCGCCAACCCGACCGGGCCGCTGCACATCGGGCACACCCGGTGGGCGGCGCTGGGCGACTCGCTGGGGCGCATCCTCCGTGCCGCAGGCGCCGAGGTGGCCGCCGAGTACTACATCAACGACGCCGGCGCGCAGATGGACCGCTTCGGCGAGTCCGTGCTGGCGCGCGCCACGGGCGGCGAGGTGCCCGAGGGCGGCTACCGCGGCGAGTACGTCAAGGAGCTCGCGGCCAAGGTCCTCGCCGACCGCCCGGACCTGCCCGAGCTGCCGCGCGACGAGGCCGTCGCCGTCGCCCGCGAGGCCGGCTACGCGCACCAGCTCGCGGAGATCCGCGAGGTGCTGGAGAACTTCGGCGTGCACTTCGACGTCTGGTTCTCGGAGCGCGACCTGCACAATTCTGGCGCCGTCGAGAAGGCAGTGGCCCGCCTGCGGGAGCAGGGGCACGTGTTCGACCAGGAGGGTGCGGTCTGGCTGCGCACCACGGACTTCACGGACGACAAGGACCGCGTGATGGTCCGGGCGAACGGCGAGCCCACGTACTTCGCCTCCGACGCCGCGTACTACCTGTCCAAGAAGGACCGCGGGTTCCCCGGCAAGATCTACCTGCTGGGCGCGGATCACCACGGGTACGTCAACCGCCTCAAGGCCATCGCGGCCTGCGCCGGGGACGATCCGGAGACGAACATCGAGGTGCTGATCGGCCAGCTCGTCAACGTCGGCGGCGCCAAGCTGTCCAAGCGCGCGGGCAACATCATCGAGCTGCGCGACCTGGTCGACTGGATCGGCAGGGACGCCGTCCGCTACTCGCTGGCCCGCTATCCCGCGGACACGCCGCTGGAGCTGCAGGGCGAGGACATGATCAAGCAGTCCAACGACAACCCCGTCTTCTACGTGCAGTACGCGCACAGCCGCACGGTCTCGATCGGGAACGTGGCGGCCGAGCGTGGTGTGCGCCGGGCGGACGGGTTCGAGCCCGCGCACCTGTCGCACGCGTCGGAGACGGCGCTGATCGGGCGCCTCACCGAGTTCCCGCGGATCGTGGCCCAGGCCGCCGAGCTGCGCGAGCCGCACCGCGTGGCCCGTTACCTCGAGGCCCTCGCCGGCGACTTCCACGCCTGGTACAACGACGACGAGAAGCTGCGCGTCACCCCGTACCCGGACGAGGAGGTCACGGACGAGCACCGCGCCCGCCTGTGGCTGAACGACGCCGTCCGCACGGTCCTCGCCAACGGCCTGGACCTGCTGGGCGTGAGCGCACCGGAGCGGATGTGACGGGCGCGCCCTGGTCCACGGGCGTCGGGCGGCTGCCCGACGGCGCGGTGGCTGTCGCGGGCGTCGACGTCCGCGACCTCGCAGCCGAGCACGGCACGCCCGCGTACGTGCTGGACGAGGCCGACTTCCGCATGCGCGCCCACGCCTACCGCACGGCGTTCGAGGCGGCGTTCGGCGCGGTCGGCGCGGGAGTGGACGTGTACTACGCCGGCAAGGCGCTGCTCACCGTGGCCGTCGCGCGCTGGGCGCGCGAGGAGGGGCTGCGGGTCGACACGGCATCCAGCGGCGAGCTCGCTGTCGCGCTGCGCGCCGAGGTACCGGGCGCGGAGATCGGCCTGCACGGCAACAACAAGTCCGACGCCGAGATCCTGCGCGCCCTGGATGCCGGGGTGGGCCGGATCATTGTGGACTCGCTGGTCGAGATCGAGCGGGTCGCGCGCCTCGCGGCACAGCGCGGAGTCGTGGCGCCGGTGATGGTCCGGGTGACCACTGGTGTGCACGCGGGCGGGCACGAGTACATCGCGACGGCCCACGAGGACCAGAAGTTCGGGCTGTCGGTCAACGCGGTGGGTAGTGCAGGCCGGCCGAGCGAGAGCCCCGCGATGGTCGCGCTGCTGGAGGTGCTGAAGCACCCCGAGCTGCGGCTGCTCGGCATTCACTCGCACATCGGCTCGCAGATCCTCGACCCGGACGGGTTCGAGGCCGCCGCACGCGTGGTGCTGCGCCTGCGCGCCGACCTGGCCGAGCGGTCGGGCGTGCTGGTCGACGAGGTCGACCTCGGCGGCGGCTACGGCATCGCCTACCTGCCGGGCGAGGTCGCGCTCGACCCGGAGCGGGTGGCGAAGGACATCGCGCAGTCGGTGGCCGGCGTGTGCCAGGAGCTGGGCACGAGCCTGCCGCGGTTCTCGATCGAGCCGGGCCGGGCGATCGTTGGCCCCGCAGGTCTCACGCTCTACACCGTCGGCACGGTCAAGCCGGTAACGGTCTCGGCCGACGGCGGCGCGGACTTCATGCGCACCTACGTGTCGGTCGACGGCGGCATGAGCGACAACATCCGCCCCGCCCTGTACGGGGCGGCGTACCACGCGGAGGTCGTGGGCCGGGCGTCCGCGGCCGAGACCGTGCTGGCGCGCGTGGTGGGCAAGCACTGCGAGTCCGGCGACATAGTGGTGCACGAGGTGCAGCTCCCGGCCGACGTCCGCGCGGGCGACCTGCTCGCCGTCGCCGCGACGGGCGCCTACGGGCGTTCCATGGCGTCGAACTACAACATGCTGCCCCGCCCGCCGGTGGTCGCGGTGTCCGACGGCGCCTCGCGCGTGCTGGTGCGCCGCGAGACCGAGGACGACCTGCTGGGCCTCGACCAGGGCTGAACCGCCGAGCTGGTTCGGCTCGGCCCTGGTCGGCGCTGTGCTCAGCCCATGTCGGCTCGGCCCTGGTCGGCGCTGTGCTCAGCCCTCGTTGGCGCTGTCCTTGCCGGTGCTGTCGGCGCCGAGCAGGCCCCCGACAACTCCGCTGACGACCCCGTCGACCGCGTCAACGGTTCCGTCCAGCGTGTCGTCCACCGCCTGCACGGTGTCGTCCACAGCGGCGTCGACGGGGTCGTCGTCGGATCCCGGGTTCTCCGCGGGCGGGTCGGCCGGTGCGGGCTCGGCCGGTTCGTCGTCCTCGGGCGCGGGCACGGGCTTGGCCGGCGCCGGCTTGGCGGGGGCCGAGGGCTCGTCGACCGGCTTCGAGCCGCCGTCCGCGCCGCTGGTCCCCGGATCGGTTTCGGCCGGCGTCCGTCCGGCGGCGGGCAGGAAGTCCGGGCTCGCGGGGTCGATCGGGCTCGTCGGCGTCGCAGGCGCCCAGGTGCCGACGTCGGACGGGTCGATGGCGCGGTTCGGGATGGACCCGGCCGCGAAGAACTCGAAGTGCCACGGCTCGGGCTTCGCGCCGCCGAGCTGCGCCCATGACGGGTTGTCCCAGCCGTAGTCGGGGCCGTGCAGGCGCAGCCAGACGTACTCGGGAGAGCTGCCGCCCGCGATGGGGTCGCCCAGGTCGATGGCGAGGCCCCAGCCGTGGTTGGACGTCCCGGGGATCGCCGCGAGGTGCGGCTTGGTCCCCTTGACGGCGACCTGCATCGCGTAGGAGCGGTACGAGTCCGTCAGCGGGATCGGGTAGCCGAACTCCTTCTCGAACTCGGCGCTGAGCGCCGTCAGCCGCTCGGCCGCGTCGCAGCGCAGCAGGTGGCCCGGCGCGAACTCCAGCGGGCACAGCACGTCGGCGGGGATGCGGCCGTTCGTGTAACCGGCAGTGGAGTCACCGTAGGCCGCAACGGTCTCCAGCAGGTTCCGGCGCAGCGACGTCCCGGCGTCCGGCAGGGTCTCGATCAGTGCGGTGGGCGACGACGGGTCGAGCATGTTCGCGAGCCGCATCGCGGCGACGGCCACCTCGGAGAAGGCCACGTAGCCGGGTCCCTGCTCCTCGGCGTGCGGCCGGGACACGGTCCGGTCCTGCGTCTCGGACGCCGCCCGGGCCGGGGCCGGGATCTCCGCCGGGGGCTCCTCCGCCCGGGCCGAGCCCCGCTCAGGGTTCCCGGTCACGAACCGCGACACCGGCTCGGCCGACACCGTGGCGTCTGGCACCTCCGAGCTGCCCGCTTCGCCCGCCGTCGGGGCGCTCTGGACCCGCAGCGGCTCGTCGGCCTCGGCGAGCGCGAGCTGCTGGGCCTGGTACGTCGTGTAGAGCATCCCGAGCTCTGCCGCCGCCTGCGCGACGCCGGGGCCGAGCGACGGGTCCTGCCGTAGCTTGCGCTCGGCGCGGTCCAGCACCGCGAGCACCTGACCGACCGTGACCCCCTCCGGCGTGGTCCGGACGGTGCGGCCGTCCTGGCGCACGCCGCCGAGCCGGACTGATGCCTGGCCGGTACCCGCCTCCGTGCGGGACGCCGTCGTACCCGATGCCGTGCTCGCCACCGAGCCCGATGCCAGCGGGCCCGACGTCGGCACGCTCGCCGACGCACTGACCAGGACCCCGCCGGTCACCGCCAGGGCGACGGCGCCGGTCCAGGCGTTGCGAGCATGCCGGCTCACCGCTGTGCGGCGCTGGTCCGTTCCGCCCTTGCGCAGAAACGCTGCGCCGGCCTGGTGCTCGCTCGGCTTCCGCCGGCTCGGTTCGGCATTACCTGCCTCGGCACCGTTCCGCAGGTGCCCATGCCGCTTCTCAGTCACTGGTCAACGCCCCCTAATGCCCTGGCCTGTCTGCGACAGCAGCGCCCGAGCTGCCGCACCGATGCGGGTTCTTGCTGCAGGGTGCGGCCCCGGTGCCGTCCGTCCAAGGACGCCCAGGGTAGCCATACTGACGTCCCACGCAACAACCAGTTTTTCTGAAATGTACCGTCCCGGTTCTGCCCTGCGATCCGAGCTTCGCGCGAAGAAACCCGACGCCGAGCCGGCCCGACCCCAGGGGTGGTGGGGGGAGAGAGAGGGGCCGGCCCGGCGTCGGGCAGCTTGGAGTTGACCGACGCCGGCCTCAGGGCCGATCGACCGGCGAGCCCACCAGGTGCCCGTGGTACGCAGGGTTCGTGAGGAACACCGGGAAGTCGTCCTCGAGGGCGACGGCGCGGAAGATCGCGGCCGCGTCGTCGATCCGGTTCCCGTGGCCGTGCGGCAGCAGGGCGACGACGTCGAGCAGGATCGCCTCGACGCGCTCGCGGGTCACGGGCAGCTGGTCGTCGTCGGTGAGGGTGCCCGAGGCGATCCACTGCCACACCTGCGACCGCGAGATCTCAGCGGTGGCGGCGTCCTCCATGAGGTTGTCGAGCGCTGCGGCGCCGGTGCCGCGGAGCCATGCGTCGATGTAGCGGACGGCCACCGAGACGTTCGACCGCAGGCCGGCGGACGTCACGGTCGCTCCGGCACGGCGGGCCGACGCGATGTCGAGCAGCTCGTGCTGCCCCACGGCGACGTCGGGCCGCTGGCGCGAGACCTGGTTGGGCGCGTCGCCGAGCACCGCGTCGAACTCGGCCTCGGCCACCGGGATCAGGTCGGGGTGGGCGACCCAGGTGCCGTCGAAGCCGTCGCCGGCCTCGCGCTTCTTGTCCGCGGCGACCTGCTGGAACGCCTGCCGGGTGACCTCCGGGTTGCGGCGGTCCGGGATGAACGCGCTCATGCCGCTGATGGCGTGTGCCCCCCGCTTGTGGCAGGTGGCGACGAGCAGCTCGGTGTACGCCCGCATGAAGGGCGCGGTCATGGTGACCTGGGCGCGGTCCGGCAGCACGTACGACTCACCACGCGTGCGGAAGCACTTGATCACCGAGAACAGGTAGTCCCAGCGGCCGGCGTTCAGCCCCGCGCAATGGTCGCGCAGCTCGTAGAGGATCTCCTCCATCTCGAACGCCGCGGGCAGCGTCTCGATGAGCACGGTGGCCCGGACGGTCCCGCGGGGGATGCCGAGCGCGTCCTGCGCGACCTCGAACACCTCGTTCCACAGCCGCGCCTCCTTGTAGCCCTCGAGCTTGGGCAGGTAGAAGTACGGGCCGCGGCCGCGGGTGATGAGCTCGGCCGCGTTGTGGAAGAAGTAGAGGCCGAAGTCCACGAGGCTGCCCAGGGCGCTGCTCGTGATGCCGTTCGCGTCCGTGTAGCGCAGGTGGGCCTCGTCGAGGTGCCAGCCGCGCGGGCGGAACACGATGGTCGGGAGGTCCACGAGGTCAGTCGACCGCAGTGTGTACTCCTTGCCGCCCTCACTCGTGAAGCTGAGCGTGCCGCGGATCGCGTCGTGCAGCGCGAGCTGCCCCTCCACCACGTTGGGCCACGTGGGGCTGGAGGCGTCCTCGGCGTCGGCCAGCCAGCACCGGGCGCCGGAGTTCAGCGCGTTGATAGTCATCTTCGGGTCGGTGGGACCCGTGATCTCGACGCGGCGGTCCTCCAGGCCGGGCGCGCGGCGCGAGCCGGCGACCTGCCAGTGCGGGTCGTCGCGCACCGGCCGGGTGGAGGCCCGGAAGTCGGGGTCGCTGCCGTCCGCGATGTCCTGACGGCGCAGCTGGCGCTGCGCGATCAGCTCGTCGCGGCGGGCGTCGAACCGGTCGTGGAGCAGGGCGAGGAACGCCAGCGCGTCCGGCGTCAGGATCTCGCCGTACCGCGGCCCGACGGGGCCGGTCACGGTGATCACGCCCCGGCGGGCGCCGGTCCCCGACGCGGCCACCCCGCCGTTCGGCAGCGTGCTGGGGGCCGAGCTCCGGGGCACGGGCGCCGGGACGGGCGCCGGTGCGGGAGCGGGGGCGGACGGCGGGGTGGCCGCGGTGCGGGCCGCCGGGGCGGACGACCGGTGGGCCGCCGGCGGGGTGCCGAGCCCGGACAGGCCGGCGTCGGCGTCGTAGGGGCTGGTGCCCTGGGCAGGTGTGTCGATGGTGGTGGTCATCAGAACTGCGCCGCCTCGGTGGAGCCGGCCAGGGCGGTGGTCGCCGAGTCGGGGTTGAGCGCCGTCGCGACGCGGTCGAAGTAGCCGGTGCCGACCTCGCGCTGGTGCTTGGTCGCGGTGTAACCGCGCTCCTCGGCGGCGAACTCGGCCTCCTGCAGCTTCACGTACGCCGTCATCTGCTCGCGGGCGTAACCGTGGGCGAGGTCGAACATCGAGTAGTTCAGGGCGTGGAAGCCGGCCAGGGTGATGAACTGGAACTTGAACCCCATGGCGCCCAGCTCGCGCTGGAACTTCGCGATGGTGTCGTCGTCCAGGTGCTTCTTCCAGTTGAACGACGGCGAGCAGTTGTAGCTCAGCATCTGGTCGGGGAAGTCGGCCTTGACGGCCTCGGCGAACTTGCGCGCGAGCTCGAGGTCCGGCGTGCCGGTCTCCATCCAGATCAGGTCGGAGTAGGGCGCGTAGGCCTTGGCGCGGGCGATGCACGGCTCGATGCCGTTCCGCACCTTGTAGAAGCCCTCGTTGGTGCGCTCGCCGGTGATGAACGGGCGGTCGCGCTCGTCGACGTCGGACGTGATCAGGGTCGCCGCCTCGGCGTCGGTCCGGGCGATCACGATCGACGGGACGTCGGCGACGTCGGCCGCGAGGCGGGCGGCGTTGAGCGTGCGCACGTGCTGCTGGGTGGGGATGAGCACCTTGCCACCCAGGTGGCCGCACTTCTTCTCCGAGGCGAGCTGGTCCTCCCAGTGCACGCCCGCGGCGCCCGACTGGATCATCGACTTCATCAGCTCGTACGCGTTGAGCGGGCCGCCGAAGCCGGCCTCGGCGTCGGCCACGATCGGGGCGAGCCAGTCGCGGGTGGGGGTGCCGTTCTCGGAGACGTCGATCTGGTCGGCGCGCAGCAGCGCGTTGTTGATGCGGCGGACCACGGCCGGCACCGAGTTGGCCGGGTAGAGCGACTGGTCGGGGTAGGTCTGGCCCGAGAGGTTCGCGTCGCCGGCGACCTGCCAGCCGGAGAGGTAGATGGCCTGCAGGCCTGCCTTGACCTGCTGCACCGCCTGGTTGCCGGTCAGCGCCCCGAGGGCGTTGATGTAGTCCTCCTCGTGCAGCTGGCGCCACAGGCGCTCGGCGCCGCGGCGGGCGAGGGTGTTCTCCTCGCCGACCGAGCCGCGCAGCGCGATGACGTCCTCGGGGGTGTAGGTGCGCTCGATGTCGGCCCAGCGGGGGTCGGACTCCCAGGACTGCTGCAGCTCCGCAGCGGTCTGCACCTGGTCGCCGGTGCGCACGGGGGTCGCCGCGGTGGCCGCGGTCGTCTCGGACGCAGTGGCCTCTGACGTGTGATCGATCGTGGGTGCGCTCATGGCGGGTCTCCTTCTCGGGGCGGAACGTGGTCACCGCGTCTGCCGGGTGCCGTGTAACGACCTTCTGCCCTGCGTTACCCACTTCTCAAGCAGAACCGAGTAGAAGAACTTGAGTTCTTCTGTTGATCGGAAGCCCTCCCGTATGTCACCCTCGGGCATGGCAGGAACCACTGAAAATCGCAGAACCGCGCGAAACGCAACATCTTCGCGTGCCACGCAGAGCGGACGGACCGGTCGCTCGACGGCGGCGGGTGCGACGACGGGTACAGCCGCGGCCAAGGCGGGCACGGCTGCGGTCCCAGCGGCCGACGCCGAACCGGACGCCCTCACGATCGGACGCCGCATCCGGTTCCTGCGGACCAGCAAGGGCATGACCCTCGAAGACCTCGCCTCGGCGATCGATCGGGCTCCGTCGCAGATCAGCACGCTGGAGAACGGCAAGCGCGAGCCCAAGTTCTCCCAGCTGCAGGCCATCGCCCGGGCGCTCGGCGCGGGTGTGGACGACCTCCTGTCGACGGAGGCGCCGTCGGAGCGCGACGGGCTGGAGATCGAGCTCGAGCGGGTGCAGCGCGGCCCCTTGTTCGCGTCCCTCGGGATCGAGGGCGTGCGCATCGGCAAGTCCCTGCCCCACGACGCGCTCGGGACGATCCTGGCGCTGCACCGCGAGCTGGAGCGGCTGCACACCGAGCGCGCGGCCACGCCTGAGGAGGCCCGCCGGGCCAACGGTGAGCTGCGCGACGAGATGCGCGCCAAGGACAACTACCTGCCCGAGCTGGAGCAGGTGGCGAAGGAGCTGCTGGCCGACGTCGGGCACACGTCCGGGCCGCTGCCGCAGCGCATGGCCGCCGAGATCGCGGCGCACCTGGGCTTCACGCTGCACTACGTGAGCGACCTGCCGCACTCGACGCGTTCCGTCATCGACACCCGGAACCGGCGCGTCTACCTGCCGTCCAAGGGGTTCCGGGGGCGTTCGAACACCCGGTCGGCGCTGCTGCAGGCGCTTGCGTCCCACGTGCTCGACCACACCGAGCCCGGCGACTACGGCGAGTTCCTGCGCCAGCGCGTCGAGGCGAACTACCTGGCCGCGGCCCTGATGGTGCCGGAGAAGCCGGGCGTGAAGTTCCTGCGCGACGCCAAGGACGAGCGGGAGATCGCGATCGAGGACCTGCGCGACGCCTTCGGGGTGTCGTTCGAGACCGCTGCGCACCGGTTCACGAACATCGCCACGCGCCACCTCGGCATCCCGGTGCACTTCATGAAGGTCCACGAGTCGGGGATCCTGCACAAGGCGTACGAGAACGACGGCGTGCGCTTCCCGTCGGACGCCCTGGGCGCCGTCGAGGGCCAGCACGTGTGCAAGAAGTGGACGGCGCGCCAGGTGTTCGACGTCGAGGACCGGTTCAACCCGTACGCGCAGTACACGGACACGCCGTCGGGCACCTACTGGTGCACCTCGCGGGTGGAGAACACCTCGGACGGCGCGTTCTCCGTGTCGGTCGGCGTGCCGTTCGCGCACGTCAAGTGGTTCTCCGGGCGGGAGACCACCGTACGGTCAGCCTCGCGGTGCCCCGACGAGTCGTGCTGCCGGCGTCCGCCCGAGGACCTGACGGCCAAGTGGGGCGACTTCGCCTGGCCCTCGGCGCGGCCCCACGCGTCGATGCTGGCCGCGATGCCCTCGGGCGCTTACCCCGGGGTGGAGACCACCGAGGTCTACAAGTTCCTGGAGCGGCACGCTCCCGAGGACTGACGGCGGGCACGTCGTTTCGCTACGCCCACGATATGCGCCCGCTCGTAGCATCGGGAGCATGCGTGTCTTGGTCGTCGAGGACGAGCCCCTCATGGCGCAGGCCATCCGTGACGGGCTGCGCCTTGAGGCGATAGCGGCCGATATCGCCGGTGACGGCGACACCGCCCTGGAGCTGCTGAGCGTCAACGCCTACGACGTCGCCGTCCTCGACCGCGACATTCCCGGGCCCTCGGGTGACGAGGTCGCCGAGAGCATCGTCGAGTCCGGGAGCGGTCTGCCGATCCTGATGCTCACCGCTGCCGACCGGCTTGACGACAAGACCTCCGGGTTCGGGCTCGGCGCCGACGACTACCTCACCAAGCCGTTCGACCTGCGCGAGCTCGTGCTCAGGCTCAGGGCGCTCGACCGCAGGCGCGCGCACAGCAGGCCGCCCGTGCGGGAGATCGCGGGCCTGCGTCTGGACCCGTTCCGCCGCGAGGTCTACCGGTACGGCCGGTACGTCGCGCTGACCAGGAAGCAGTTCGCCGTGCTCGAGGTTCTCGTCGCCGCCGAGGGTGGCGTCGTCAGCGCCGAGGAGCTGCTGGAGCGGGCGTGGGACGAGAACGCCGACCCGTTCACCAACGCCGTGCGCATCACCGTCTCGGCGCTGCGCAAGCGCCTCGGCGAACCCTGGATCATCGCCACCGTGCCCGGCGTCGGCTACCGCATCGACACCCGTCCGGACGCCGGGCATGAGGGAGCGGGCCGTGGATAGGCAGCCCGGGTTGAGCGTTCGCCTCAAGCTCACCCTCAGCTACGCCGGATTCCTCATGCTGGCCAGCGCCCTGCTGATCGCGGTTGTGTGGGTGTTCCTGCTGCGTTACGTGCCTGACAGCGAGGTCATGTACGGCCCGGGAGGGTTCATTCCCAACCGGTCCGACCTCTGGCGCGCTTTCGCGCCGCGCGCGGGCACGGCGCTGATCTTCCTGCTGGTGTTCGGCCTACTGGGCGGGTGGCTGCTCGCCGGCCGGATGCTCGCCCCACTGGACCGCATCAGGGACGCCACGCGGAGGGCCACGAACGGTTCGCTCTCCCACCGGATCGAGCTGGAGGGCCGCAACGACGAGTTCCGCGAGCTCGCCGACGCCTTCGACACCATGCTCGCGCGGCTCGAAGCACACGTCGCCGAACAGCAGAGGTTCGCGGCCAACGCCTCCCACGAGCTACGCACCCCGCTCGCGATCTCGCAGACCCTGCTCGACGTCGCCCGCAACGATCCGGACCACCGCACCGGCGAGCTCGTCGAGAGCCTCCACGCCGTCAACGCCCGGGCGATCGACCTCACCGAGGCGTTGCTCCTGCTCAGCCGCGCCGACCAGCGATCATTCGCCCGGGAGCACGTCGACCTGTCCCTCATCGCTGAGGAAGCCGCCGAGACGCTCCTCCCGCTCGCGGAGAGACGCGGCGTCACCGTCGAGGCCTCCGGCGACATCACCCCCACCGTCGGCTCGCACGCGCTCCTGCTGCAGATGACGACCAACCTCCTGCACAACGCGATAGTCCACAACCTCTCCAGGCACGGCGCCGTCTGGGTCAACACCGCCGTCGGCCCCGGGGCCGTCCTGCTCACCGTCGAGAACACCGGCGAGAGGCTCGCTCCGCAGCTCGCCTCGACACTCACCGAACCGTTCCAGCGCGGTACCGAACGCATCCGCGGCGACCATGCGGGTGTCGGCCTCGGTCTGGCGATCGTCAAGAGCATCGTCCAGGCCCACGACGGAACGCTCACCGTCGTCGCCCGCCCCGCAGGCGGGCTCCGCGTCACGGCGCAGCTGCCTGCCGTGCGCGGCGGGTAGTCAGGCGCCCGGCCGGAGCCCCAGCATGCGGTCCTCCTGCCGGGTCATCTCCTCGGCCAGCACCCGTACGACGGCGGCCACCGCGGGCCGGCGCCAGGACTCGCTGCGGATCACAGCCCAGTAGGGCAGCCGCTCGGTCACCTCGTCGGGCAGGAGCCGCACCAGGTCGTCGTGCCGGTCGGCCATGAAGCAGGGCAGGAACCCGAGCCCCGCCCCGGCGCGCGTGGCCTCGACGTGCACGAACACGTTGGTGGAGGCGAGCGCGTCCCGCATGCCAGGTACCAGGCGGCGCGGCGCGTCGAGGTCGTTGACCTGGAGCATGGAGTCGACGAAGTAGACCAGCCCGTGCCGGGACATCTCGGCGACCGTGGCCGGCGTGCCGTGCCGCGCCAGGTAGTCGCGCGAGCCGTACATCCCGAGCACGTACTCGCCCAGGCGCACCGCCTTGGCCCGCTGCACGCTCAGGTCCCCGACGACGACGTCGATGTCGACCCCCGAGCGGTGGTGCGTCGCCACGCGGGTGACGGTGACGAGCTCCACGGACAGCTCGGAGTGCTCGCCCCGCAGCCGCGCGATCGCGGGGGAGGCGACGTACGCGCTGAACCCGTCGGTCGCCGTCATCCGGACGACGCCGGTGATGGGGTCGGCCTCGTTGTCGCCGGCGACGAGCCGGTCGACGGCGTCCGACACCGCCTCGCCCGCACGCGCCGCGCGCAAGCCCAGCGCCGTCAGCTCCCAACCGTCCGCGCCACGCACCAGGAGGCGCCCGCCGAGGGCGCGCTCCAGCGCGGTGATGTTGCGGGCGACGGTGGTGTGGTTGACGCCGAGCGCCTGCGCCGCCGTCGTGTACCGGCCGGTGCGGGCGACCTCAAGCAGCACCAGGAGCTGGTCGGCTACCTGGCCGGCCGGCGGGTCGTTGCGGGCTGGCATGCGGCGACGCTACCAAGCCGCGGCGCCGCAGCGGGCGATGTCGTGGGCGATGTGGCGGGCCACGAGTGTGCATTCGTGCACACGGCGTCTGCCCACTTCGTCATTGCTCCGCCCGCCGTTTCCCCGAAACACTCTGCAGGTCAACGTGGCCCCCAGTCACATCCCGTGTCAGAGTCGACACCTAGGAGCAGCATGTCTGCACAGCAGAGTGCACAACAGAACGCCGGCGCACCGGAAGACCGGTCGCTGATCAGACGCATCGTCGCCGCCTCGATGGCGGGCACCGTCGTCGAGTGGTACGACTTCTTCCTCTACGCGACCGCCTCCGCGCTCGTGTTCAACAAGGTCCTCATGCCCGAGACGGGCAACGAGTACGACGCGATCATCGCGGCGTTCGTGACCTACGCGGTGGGCTTCCTCGCCCGTCCGCTGGGCGGCGTCATCTTCGGCCACCTGGGCGACAAGCTCGGGCGCAAGCACACGCTGCAGTTCACGATCCTGCTCATCGGCGTCGCGACCGTGCTGATGGGCTGCCTGCCCACGTTCCAGCAGGTGGGCTTCCTCGCCCCGGCGCTCCTGGTGGTGCTGCGCTTCGTGCAGGGCGTCGCGCTCGGCGGGGAGTGGGGCGGTGCCGTCCTGCTCGTGGCCGAGCACAGCAAGGACGACGAGCGGGCCCGCTGGACGGCGTGGCCGCAGGCGGGCGTACCCGCCGGCAACCTGCTCGCCACCGTCGTGCTCTACACGATGTCCGCCACCCTGACCGACGCCGCGTTCCTCTCCTGGGGCTGGCGCGTCGCGTTCTGGCTCTCCGCCGTGGTCATCGTCATCGGCTACTACGTGCGCACCAGGGTCTCCGACGCCCCGATCTACGAGGAGGCGAAGGCCGAGATCGACGAGGGCACCAAGGGCTACGGCGTGCTCGAGGTCATCAAGCGCTACCCCCGCGGCGTGCTGACCGGCATGGGCCTGCGGTTCGCGGAGAACATCCTGTACTACCTCGTGGTGAGCTTCTCGATCGTCTACCTCGGCACCGCGCTCGGCATGGACACCACGCGCATCCTCGGCGTCGTCGCGGCAGCGCACGCCTTCCACTTCCTGGTGATCCTCGTCGTGGGGCGGCTCGCCGACAGCATCGGCCGTAAGCCGCTGTACGTGACCGGCGCCGTGCTCGGCGCGACCTGGTGCTGGTTCGCCTTCCCGGCGATGGACACCCAGAACACGTGGTTGATCCTCGCCGTCCTCATGGCCGGCCTGCTGTTCCACGCCCTGATGTACGCGGTGCAGCCGGCGATCATGGCGGAGATGTTCCCCACGCGGATGCGGTACTCCGGCGTCTCGATCAGCTACCAGGTGACGTCCATCGTGGCGGGCTCCATCGCCCCGATCCTGGCCACGACCTGGCTCAAGGACACCGGGTCCTGGTGGCCCACCGCCGTCTACATGGCCATCGCGGCCGCCGTCACCCTGGTCGCCGCGCTCGCCCTGCGCGAGACCCGGGGCGCCTCGCTGCACGACCTCGACGCCGCTGACCAGGCACGCGAGCGGGCGCTCGTGGTGCAGGACGACTGAGTGGTTCCGGGCCGCCGGACGGGCCGGACGGCTGAGTGGTGGACGGCCGAGCGGTAACCGGCCGAGCGATGCAGGACGACCGAGGAGAAGGACCGACGATGAATCCGACCCTGGAGGGGCGACGGGCCCTCGTGACCGGCGGCGCGAGCGGCATCGGTGCCGCGTGCGTGCGGGAGCTCGCCGCGCGCGGCGCGCACGTGACGGTGGCCGACCTCGACGGCGACGGCGCCAAGGCCGTCGCCGAGGAGGTGGGCGGCGAGGCGTGGGTGGTGGACCTGTCCGACACCCACGCGCTCGACGCCCTGGAGCTGGAGGCGGACGTGCTGGTGAACAACGCCGGCATCCAGCGGATCAACCCGATCCAGGACTTCGTGCCGGACGACTTCCGGCTGGTCCAGCGGATCATGCTGGAGGCGCCGTTCCTGCTGGTGCGCGCCGTGCTGCCCGGCATGTACGCGAGGGGCTGGGGCCGGGTCGTCAACATCTCGTCGGTGCACGGGCTCGTGGCCTCGCCGTTCAAGTCGGCGTACGTGTCGGCCAAGCACGGGCTGGAGGGCCTGTCCAAGGTGACGGCCCTGGAGGGCGGCGAGCACGGGGTCACCAGCGTCTGCGTCAACCCCGGCTACGTCCGCACGCCGCTGATGGAGAAGCAGATCGCCCAGCAGGCGACGGCGCACGGGATCCCGGAGTCGGAGGTCGTGGCGAAGGTGATGCTCGCGGAGTCCGCGGTGAAGCGGCTCGTCGAGCCCGGCGAGGTGGCCTCGCTGGTCGGCTGGCTCACGGGGCCGGACGCCGCGATGGTGTCCGGCGCCTCGTGGACGATGGACGGCGGATGGAGCGCGCGATGAAAGACACGGCGACGACGGGGTGTGACACTGGCACATGGCATGACCTGCCGGCACTGACCTGATGAAGGAGTCAACGATGACTGTGGCACGCACCGGGTTCGACAAGGTGGTCGAGAGCGCGGCCGAAGCCGTCGCCGACATCCCCGACGGCGCCTCCCTGGCCGTGGGCGGGTTCGGCCTGTGCGGCAACCCGATAGCGCTGATCGAGGCGCTGCTGGCGCAGGGCACCACCGGCCTGTCCGTGGTGAGCAACAACTGCGGCGTCGACGACTGGGGCCTCGGCCTGCTGCTGAACGCCCAGCGCATCGCGAAGATGACCAGCTCGTACGTCGGGGAGAACAAGGAGTTCGAGCGGCAGTTCCTCTCGGGCGAGCTCGAGGTGGAGCTCACCCCGCAGGGCACGCTCGCCGAGAAGCTCCGCGCCGGGGGCGCGGGTATCGCCGCCTTCTTCACGCGCACCGGCGTGGGCACCCAGGTGGCCGACGGCGGCCTCCCGCGCAAGTACGACGGCGCCGGTGGCGTCGCCATCGCGTCCCCGCCGAAGGAGGTGCGCACGTTCGCCACCGGCGCCGGGCCGGACGCCGCCGAGTACGTGCTGGAGGAGGCGATCAGCACCGACTTCGCGCTGGTGCACGCCCTGCGCGGCGACCGGCACGGGAACCTCGTGTTCAACAAGTCGGCCCGCAACTTCTCGCCGCTCGCCGCGATGGCGGGGCGGGTGTGCATCGCGCAGGTCGAGGAGCTCGTCGAGCCGGGCGAGATCGACCCCGACGCCGTGCACCTGCCGGGCGTCTACGTGCACCGCGTGGTGCTGGTCGGCACCGACATCGAGAAGCGGATCGAGCGGCGCACGGTCGCGCCGCCGTCGGAGGCAACGCCGTCGGGCACCGCTACGCCGGGGACCGCGCCGTCGGACAGCAAGGAGGGCTGAACCATGGCTTTGACGCGACAGGAGATGGCCGCGCGCGCGGCGCGCGAGCTGACCGACGGCATGTACGTGAACCTGGGCATCGGGCTGCCGACGCTCGTGCCGAACTACGTGCCCGACGACCGGCACCTGGTGCTGCAGTCCGAGAACGGCATCCTCGGCGTGGGGCCGTACCCGGCGGAGGACGCCGTGGACCCCGACCTCATCAACGCGGGCAAGGAGACGGTGACGCTGCTGCCGGGCTCGTCGATCTTCGACTCGGCGACGTCGTTCGGCATGATCCGCGGCGGCAAGATCGACGCCGCGATCCTGGGGGGCATGCAGGTCTCGGCCACGGGGGACCTGGCCAACTGGATGATCCCCGGCAAGATGGTCAAGGGCATGGGTGGCGCCATGGACCTGGTGCACGGGGCCGGGCGCGTGATCGTCCTGATGGAGCACGTGGCGCGCGACGGGTCGCCGAAGATCCTTCGCGAGTGCTCGCTGCCGCTGACCGGCAAGGGCGTGGTGAACCGGATCATCACCGACCTGGCGGTGCTCGACGTGACGCCGTCCGGGCTGGTGCTGCGGGAGCTCGCGCCGGGCGTGACGGTCGAGGAGATCGTCCACCACACGGAGCCGGAGATTGCGGTGGAGCTCGCCGGGTCGCCGGGGTGAGCGGGCGGCGCTGAGCCGGTCGTGCTGGCCGGCCGTGCTGAGCCAGTGGTGCCGAGCCCGGTCGTGCTGAGCGGAGGGTCCGGGCCGGGGAACCCCGGCCCGGATTCTTGACGCCGTTTCGCCGGAATCGTTACGTTGCCATGGGATTGTCCGGCTTGACGCTTGCCAGGCACCACTCGGCTCTAACTCAACGAGGAGTTACCCCATGCCCCTGCCCTCGCGCCGTCGACCGCTCACCCGGCCACCGCTCCGCCGTCGGCCACTCAGCGGCCGGCTCGGCCGCAGGCTGCTGACCAGCCTCGCGGCCGCCGCCCTCCTCGCTCCGCTCGCGATCGCGACGTCCGCCGCCGCGGAGGACACGTCGGACGAGGGTGCGTCGAACGGCCGCGGCCTGCGGATCACCACGGTGTCGAGCCGGCCGGACGCCGTGAGCGGGTCGGAGACCCTGGTCCGCGTCGAGGTCCCGGCCTGGGTGGACGCGGACGAGGTGACGGTGACGCGCGACGGCGCGGACGTGACCGGGCTGTTCGAGCCCGATCGCGACGGGCTGCTCGGCCTGGTCGATGGGCTCGATCCGGGTCACCACAACCTGGTCGCCCGGGTGCCCGGCGCGGCGACGTCGGCCCAGCGGGTCTCCGCGCACCCGGTCACGGGACCCGTGTTCTCGGGGCCGCAGGAGGCGCCGTTCTACTGCGAGACGACCGAGTACCGGAGCCCGGCGGGGGTTCGGGGCGGGCCGCCGATCGACGAGAACTGCTCGCTCGCGACCCGGGTCGAGTACCTGTACCGCACCACGGGCGGCGCCTTCCGGCCGCTGCCGGACCCGGCCCAGCACCCCGCGGACCTGGCCACGACCACGACCCTGGACGGTACGGAGGTCCCGTACATCGTGCGGATCGAGATCGGCACGGTGAACCGCGGGATCTACGAGATCGCGAGCCTGCACGACCCGGCCGCCGAGCCGGAGCCGACGGCGCACCAGCGCAGCCAGGGCTGGAACGGCCGGCTGGTCTACACGTTCGGGGGCGGCTGCCGCGGCGGCTGGTACACGCAGGGCGCGTCGACGGGCGGCGTGCTGGTCGACTCGATGCTGTCGCGCGGCTTCGCCGTCGCCTCCAACACGCTCAACGCGTTCGGCAACAACTGCTCGGACCTGCTGACCACGGAGTCCCTGGCGATGACCCGGGAACGGTTCGTCGAGGCGTACGGCGAGCCCGCGTACACGATGGGCTGGGGCTGCTCGGGCGGCGCGTACCAGGCGCACCAGGCCGCCGACTCGTACCCGGGCCTGCTGGACGGGATCATCGTGGGCTGCAGCTTTCCCGACGTCGGCTTCGGCACGTCGCAGAAGCTCGCCGACGCGCGCCTGCTGCGCACCTGGTTCACCGGCGACGAGCCCGGTGCGGCCAGCTTCACCGCGGCGCAGGAGCTCGCCGTGGCGGGCTTCGGGGTGCACCGGGCGATCGCCGCGCAGAGCACCGGTGCCCAGCGCCTCGACCCGGACGCCGAGTTCGACGCGTCGGTGCCGCTCGAGGTTCGCTACAACGCCGTGACGAACCCGACCGGAGCCCGCGCGACGATCTGGGACCACACGCGCAACGTCTACGGGATCGATCGCGGCACCGGGTTCGCGCGGCGCCCGCTGGACAACGTCGGGGTGCAGTACGGCCTGACGGCCCTGCAGGACGGCAAGATCACCGTGGACCAGTTCCTCGACCTGAACGCAGGCATCGGCGGCTTCGACATCGACGCCGAGCCGACGGACGAGCGGATCCAGGCCGACCCCGCGGCCCGCCGGGCCGCGTACCAGACCGGCCGGATGCTCGACGGCGGGGGCGGGCTGTCCCGGACGCCGATCATCGACTTCCGCGCGTACACGGACGGCCTGGTGGGCGGCGACATCCACATGCGCTACCACTCGTTCTCCACGCAGGAGCGGCTGATCGAGGCCAACGGTGACGCCGACAACCAGGTGATGCTGGTCCAGGACGACACCTACGGCGGCCTCGACGCGGGCAACCCGGTGCTGGTCCAGGCTCTCGAGCAGATGGACCGGTGGATCCTGGCGATCGAGGCCGACGGGTCCCGGCGCGACCCGCACGACGTCGTCGTCGACAGCAAGCCGGCCGACCTGGTCGACGCCTGCTGGACGCCGGGCGCCATCGGCTCGTCGGAGGAGCTGGAGAGCAAGAAGATCGTCGAGGACATCCGGCCCGACGCCGGGCAGTGCCACGAGCTCTACCCGACGTTCACCTCGCCGCGGATCGTCGCCGGCGGCCCGCTCGCCAGCGACGTGATCACGTGCCGGCGCACGTCGCCCGACCAGGCCGACTATCCGACCATGACCACCGAGCAGTGGGACCGGCTGCGGCAGGTCTTCGCCGACGGGGTGTGCGACTACGGGCGGCCGGGCGTCGACGAGGCCCCGATGGGTGGTACCTGGGCGTTCTTCTCGGCGCCGGGCCGGTGGGACTTCGCCGACCGGTGACCGGAGGACGCAGGGGAGGATCGAACGCGCGAACGGGTGCGGGAAGTACCGAGGGATACGCTGAATACGAGCGGCCGAAGGAGGCCTCATGACTGACCTGAATGCAGTGCACAGTGCTGACGACGTGGTGATCGTCTCGGCGGCGCGGACGCCGCAGGGACGCCTGAAGGGGTCCCTGTCCGCGCTGAGCGCCGTCGAGCTGGGCGCCGTCGCGGCGCGGCGCGCCCTGGAGGGCGCGGGGACGCTGGCGGCCGACGTCGACAAGGTGGTCTTCGGCCAGGTGATCCAGGCCGGAGCGGGCCAGAACCCGGCCCGGCAGACGGCGGTGGCCGCGGGCGTGTCCTGGGACGTGCAGGCCGTGACGGTGAACAAGGTGTGCCTCTCGGGGCTGACGTCGATCATCGACGGGGCGCGACTGCTGCGCACGGGCGAGGCGTCGGTGGTGCTGGTGGGCGGGCAGGAGTCGATGACGAACGCCCCGCACCTGCTGGCCGGATCCCGGTTCGGGTACGGCTACGGCTCGGCGGAGCTCGTCGACTCCGTCGCGCACGACGCGCTGACCGATTCGTTCGACGGCGTCTCGATGGGCATCTCGACGGAGGACCACAACTCGGGCTCGGTGTTCGTGTCGCGGCAGGAGCAGGACGAGATAGCCGCCGCGTCGCACCAGCGGGCGGCCGCGGCGGCGAAGGACGGGCTGTTCGAGGCGGAGCTGGCGCCCGTGCTGGTGCCGCAGCGCCGCGGCGAACCGGTGGAGGTACGCACCGACGAGGGTGTGCGGCCCGATACGACGCCCGAGTCGCTGGCGAAGCTGCGCCCCGCGTTCGCGGGCGAGGGAACGCTGACGGCGGGCAACTCGTCGCAGATCTCCGACGGCGCCGCGGCGCTCGTGCTCACGACGCGCGGACGTGCGGAGGCGGCCGGCGTGCCCGTGCTCGCGACGGTCCGGGCGCACGGCCAGGTGGCCGGCCCGGACAACTCGCTGCACTCCCAGCCGGCCCACGCGATCGCCCAGGCCCTGGAGCGGGAGGGGTGGACGGCGTCGGACCTCGACCTCGTGGAGATCAACGAGGCGTTCGCCGTCGTGGTCGGCGTGTCCGCGAAGGCGCTGGGCCTGCCGCTGGACATCGTCAACATGCACGGCGGCGGGATCTCGCTGGGGCACCCCGTCGGGGCGTCCGGCGCCCGCATCGCCGTGCACGCGGCGCACGAGCTGGCGCGGCGCGGTGGGGGCCGGGCCGCCGTCGGCCTGTGCGGTGGGGGAGGCCAGGGCGAGGCCCTCCTCCTGGAGCTCTGACGTTTGTTGTGGGCGTGATCGTTGCGACTACGTGCCCGTTTTAGGCGCAACGATCACGCCCACAACAAAGGGGGGTCAGTGGGACTCGCGGTCCTTGGGGTCGCCGATGTAGTCGTGGACGTCGTCGGAGATGCCGTCGAGGTTCATGTCCGCCGTCCGGGCGCGTCGTGCGTCCCAGCGCAGCGAGATGCCGCCCAGGATCGCGGCGAGCACCGAGGCGCCGAGAATCGCGATCTTGGCGCCGTCGGTGTGCTCGGAGTCGCCGAAGGACAGCTCGCTGATCAGCAGCGACACCGTGAACCCGATACCGGCCAGGAATCCGACGGGCAGCAGGTCCCGCACGCCGATCCCCGCCGGCAGGCGCAGCGGCGTGATGCGGGTGATCAGCGCGGTGGTGCCCAGCACGCCCACGAGCTTGCCCAGGACGAGGCCGGCGGCGATCGCCGCGACGACCGGCTGGCCGATCACGGCGCCCGGCCCGTCGCCGTCGACCAGCGAGACGCCCGCGGCGAAGAACGCGAACACGGGCAGCGCGAAGCCCGACGAGACGGGCTTGACCCGATGCTCGTACTGGGCGGTGCGCGACGTGGCCTCGCCGTGCATCGCGAGCGCCGGGACGGTGAAGCCGAGCAGCACGCCCGAGATGGTCGCGTGCACGCCGGACGCGTGCATGCAGGTCCAGGCCACCACGGCCAGCGGCAGCAGGACGAACCACCGGGGCCTGCGCGACCGGACGTGCCAGGCGAACAGCGCGACGCACGCCAGGGCACCGAGCAACGACAGCCAGTGGATCTCGCTGGTGTAGAAGATCGCGATGACGATGATCGCGAGCAGGTCGTCGACCACGGCGAGCGTCAGCAGGAAGGTGCGGATCGCCGTCGGCAGCCCGCGGCCGAAGATGGCCAGGACGCCCACCGCGAACGCGATGTCTGTGGCGGTCGGGATGGCCCAGCCGCGCAGCGCGCCGGGCTCGTCGAGCACCAGCAGGGTGCCGACATAGATCAGCGCGGGCACGGCCATGCCGCCCACCGCGGCGATCATGGGGACGCCCGCTTCCTTCGGGTTGCGCAGGCTGCCCGCCACGAACTCCTGCTTGAGCTCGACGCCGACCACGAAGAAGAAGATCGCGAGCAGCCCGTCGGCGGCCCAGGTGTCGAGGGGGAGGTCGAGGTGGACCGGCAGCGGCCCGATCGCGGCGGGGCCCACCACCGTGTCGGAAAGGGTCTGATACGCCTCCCGCCAGGGGGAGTTGGCCCACAGCAGGGCAAGGAAGGCGGCGCCGATCAGGAGCGCGCCGCCGGTCGTCTCGCGGGAGATCCAGGTGCGCAGGCGCTGGGTGCGGGTGGGGGCAGGAGCGTTACCGATCAACGGCTGTCCTCTCGGCTTTGCGGGTCGTCTGAGCCGGACCGGTCGACCCGGTCCACGCCGACCAGACTTCCCGGCACACCCGAGCTCTACTTTACCGGGCGCGCTTGCCCGGCCTACGGCGACGCGAGCTCCGCGCATGCCGCGCGCAGCCTGGTGATCGTGTTCCAGTTCCGGGCGGTGGTCGGCGCGCCGACGGCCTTGTCGACGACCTTCGGCGTGAGCGTCGACCGGCCGATCCCGTCCACGTAGTGCACGTACAGCACGCCGACGGCGGTCGCGAGCATCTCCCGGCCGGGGTTCGCCAGGTCGAGCCGGGCGATGCCCGCCTCGTCGAGGTCACCGAACGGGACGTGGACCTGCAGGCGGGACGGGTCGTCCCGGGCGGCCGCGGGGAAGGGGTTGGCTTCGGCGATCGCCTCCAGCTGCTCGGCACTCAGCCCGACGGCGCGGACCTCCTGGCCCACCCGGGCGGTGAGGTGCTCCTGCACCAGGCGCGCGACGTCGTCGGCCCGCGTGGCGCCCGAGGTACCGGGCGTGGCCACGAGGTTGCCGCTGTTCAGGAGCGTGCGGGCCGCCGCGAGGCCCGCGTCGTCGGCGGCGCCGCGCAGGTCGGCGGACGTGACCCGCAGGCCGGGCCCGAGATTGACGGCGCGGAGGAGTACGGCGAAGGAAGCCATGCGTCCATCCTGCCGCTTGGGCGTGCCTTCCAGCGAGTTTTGCAGTTTCTTGGAGAAAAAATGAAGTCATTACCACCGTGTGAACAGTTCGTGACAACTTGCGACCCGCCGGGGCGCGGGTCTGGTCACGGGATGGCAGTGCGCGTAGTTTCCAGTTCAGGGACGGCACCCAGTCGCCCCTTCGGGAGGCCAACCTATGGAGTGCTCGCTCCGTGGAGAAGGGCCGGTCCCGGCTCTGCGCCACGATGCGGCGCACCGAGTCGGTCGCTCGGCCCATCCACCAGCCCCGGTTCGTCCGGGCCGGTTCCGCCGACAGGCGGTACCCGCCAGGTAGCGACGAGGTTGTCACGGCGTTTCGGCGCCGGAGGGAGAACCGCAGTGAGCCATTCCGCACCCACCACCCGTCCGTCCGACCAGAGTGCCGACGCCGCTTCCGGCGCGGCAGGTGACGAACGCAGGACCTTCGTCATCGACACATCCGTGCTGTTGAGTGACCCGAAGGCGATGTTGCGGTTCGCGGAGCACGACGTCGTACTCCCGATCGTCGTCATCACGGAGCTGGAGGCCAAGCGGCACCACGCCGAGCTCGGGTACTTCGCCCGGAGCGCCCTGCGGATGCTGGACGAGCTGCGCGTCCAGCACGGCCGCCTCGACTCACCGGTCCCGGTGGGGGACGCGGGCGGAACCCTGCGGGTGGAGCTCAACCACGTCGACCCGACCGTCCTGCCCGCCGGCTTCCGGCTGGGCGACAACGACACGCGGATCCTCGCCGTCGCCGCCAACCTGGCGGCCGAGGGCAACAGCGTCACGGTCGTCTCCAAGGACCTGCCGATGCGGGTGAAGGCGTCCGCCGTCGGCCTGCAGGCCGAGGAGTACCGGGCCGAGCTCGCGGTGGACTCCGGCTGGACCGGGATGCGTGAGATCGACCTGTCGGACGAGCAGATGGGTGCCCTCTGGGAGAACGAGTCGGTAGAGATCGCCACGCTGGACCCGGCGTCTGCCGAGGCGGCGGCACCGCTCCTCGTGCACACGGGCATGGTGGTGCACTCCCCGAGCGGCTCCGCGCTGGGGCGGGTGACGGCGGACAAGCGGGTGCGGCTGGTCCGCGGCGACCAGGAGGTGTTCGGCGTGCACGGCCGCTCGGCCGAGCAGCGAGTGGCGATCGACCTGCTGCTCGACGAGGAGATCGGGATCGTCTCGCTCGGCGGCCGGGCCGGCACGGGCAAGTCGGCGCTCGCCCTGTGCGCCGGCCTGGAGGCCGTGCTGGAGCGGCAGCAGCACCGCAAGGTGGTCGTGTTCCGGCCGCTGTACGCGGTGGGCGGTCAGGAGCTGGGCTACCTGCCCGGGTCCGAGACCGAGAAGATGAACCCGTGGGCGCAGGCCGTCTTCGACACCCTCGGCGCGGTGGTCTCGCCCGCCGTCCTGGAGGAGGTCATCGCCCGAGACATGCTCGAGGTGCTGCCGCTCACGCACATCCGCGGGCGCTCGCTGCACGACTCGTTCGTCATCGTGGACGAGGCGCAGTCCCTCGAACGCAACGTCCTGCTGACGGTGCTGTCGCGGATCGGCCAGAGCTCGCGCGTGGTGCTCACCCACGACGTCGCGCAGCGCGACAACCTGAGGGTGGGGCGGCACGACGGCGTCGCGGCCGTGATCGAGGCGCTCAAGGGGCACCCGCTGTTCGCGCACGTGACCCTGACCCGGTCGGAGCGCTCGCCGGTGGCGGCGCTGGTGACCGACATGCTGGAGCGGCTGGAGGTCTGACCGGCCCCTCTCGCGTGTCAGGCGCCCAGGTCACCTTTTGGTGGCCTGGGCGCCTGACGCGTTCATGAACCGCTGGCACGGGAGAGGCGTGCCGGCCGAACGGAACCCCCCAGCCCCGCATGTTCGGCGGCCCGCCTCTCCTGGCGTGCACAGCGAGAGTAGCACCTTAGGTAAGGCTAACCAAAGTCCACGATGCCGCGAGTTGCTGCGGGGCGCAGCTGCGTTCGCCGCCACCGCCGTCTCAATTGGGACTTTGTCTCCCTTGTCGGATATAGCATCGGGCCATGCTGATTGCCGAAGACTTCCTGCTGCTTGCCGTCGACGACGAGACGGGCAAGACCGCCAACGTCGACAACCTGGGTGTTCGCCTCGCCGGCGCGCTCCTGGCCGACCTCGCCGCCGCGAACAAGACCCTGCTGCGGGGCGCGCCGGAGGCCGGCGCGACCAAGGAGGAGCGCGAGAAGGCCGGTGACGCCACGATCCTTGTCACCGACAACAGCCCCACCGGTCACGTGGCGCTCGACGCCGCGCTGCAGGCCGCGCTCGACGCCCCCGACGCGCCCGCCCGGAAGGTCGTCGAGGCCATCTCCGAGAACGCGGAGGAGAACCTCCTGGCGGCTCTCGTCGAGCGCGGGATCCTCGAGAAGGAGGAGACCCGGCTCTTCCGGATGCTCCCGGTCACCCGCTGGCCCGCCGCCGACTCGAGCCACGAGACGGCGCTGCGCACCAACCTCACGAAGGTCCTCGTCGAGGGCGCCGAGCCCGACGAGCGCACCGCGACCCTGATCTCCCTGCTGCACGGGTCCGGCCTCGTGTCCGGTCTGGTCGGCAAGGAGCAGCGTAAGGCCGCCCAGGAGCGCGCCGAGGAGATCGCCGGCAGCGAGTGGGGCGTTGCCACCGTCGCGACCCAGGTCGCGATCGCGGCCACGGTCGCCACCGTCGCCACGGTCGGCGCCGCCGTCGCCACGGCGCTCATCCTCCAGGCCGCGAAGGACGACGCCGAGGGCTCGGCGCCGGCCGCTGCTCCCGCGACCACCGAGGCTGTCGAAGCGCCCGTGGCCTGACTGCCCCCCACCAGCTAGCAGTTGCACGCAACGAGGGTCGCTTCCTACGGGAAGCGGCCCTCGTTGTCTTGCGTGCGTCGCCGGGTCCCGTGGGAGGGCTCATGGCGCGGGTGGCGTCCGGTCTGGGCGATTGGTGCATTAAGTGCAGTTCTAGATACCTTGCGCTCCTGCCACGGTGGGCAAGGGGCTCACCGTCAATCCTTGGAGACATGAAATGACCGAGACCACCACTCCCCGCACGGCCGCGACGAGCGAGAAGAACACCCTCGTCGCGCTGCTGCTCGCCATCTTCCTGGGGACGCTCGGTGTGCACCGCTTCTACGTCGGCAAGATCGGCACCGGGTTCGCCGTGATCGGCGTGACCGTCGTGACGCTCGGCGCCGGCGGTGTCGTCTGGTCGATCGTCGACATCATCGCGATCGCGCGGTCGAAGTTCCAGGACAAGGAGGGCCAGACCCTCGTCTGGAGCTGACCTCAGAGCGTGAGAACGGCTGGTACCCGGGTTCGGGTGCCAGCCGTTCTCATGCCTACGATTTGTTGCCTGCCTGCCTGCCTGCCTGGCTGCCTGCCTGGCTGCCTGCCTGGCTGCCTGCCTGGCTGCCTGCCTGGCTGCCTGCCTGGCTGCCTGCCTGGCCGGCTCAGCGGGGCGGGCGGCTCATGCTCAGGCCTGCGGCGGGCGCGTCATGGACAGCACGTCGAGGGCCGTGTCGAGCTGCGCCTCGGTGACCTCGCCACGCTCGACGAAGCCGAGGTCGAGCACGGCCTGGCGCACGGTGATGCCCTGCTTCACCGCGTGCTTGGCCACCTTGGCCGCTGCCTCGTAGCCGATCACGCGGTTCAGCGGCGTGACGATCGACGGCGACGACTCGGCCAGCGCGCGGGCGCGGTCGACGTTCGCGGTGATCCCGACGATCGTCTTGTCCGCGAGCACGCGCGAGGAGTTCGACAGCAGGCGGATCGACTCCAGCACGCCCTGCGCGATCACCGGGATCTGCACGTTGAGCTCGAACGAGCCGGACGCGCCGGCCCACGTCACCGTGGCGTCGTTGCCGATGACGCGCGCGCACACCATGAGCACTGCCTCGGGGATGACCGGGTTGACCTTGCCCGGCATGATCGAGGAGCCCGGCTGCAGGTCGGGCAGCGCGATCTCGCCCAGGCCAGTGTTGGGGCCGGAGCCCATCCAGCGCAGGTCGTTGCAGATCTTCGTCAGGGACACCGCGATGGTGCGCAGCGCGCCCGACAGCTCGACCAGGCCGTCCCGTGCGGACTGTGCCTCGAAGTGGTCGCGCGCCTCGGTCAGCGGCAGGCCCGTGTCCTGCGCGAGCAGGGCGATGACCCGCTGCGGGAAGCCGGCGGGGGTGTTGATGCCGGTGCCGACGGCGGTGCCGCCCAGCGGGACCTCGGCGGCGCGCGGCAGCGCGGCCTGCAGGCGCTCGACGCCGTAGCGGATCGCGGCGGCGTACCCGCCGAACTCCTGGCCGAGCGTGACCGGGGTGGCGTCCATGAGGTGCGTGCGGCCGGACTTCACGACCGTCGCGTACTCGACGGACTTCGCCTGCAGGGCGCCGGCCAGGTGGGTCAGCGCGGGGATCAGGTCGTTCACGACGCCCGACGTCGCGGCGACGTGCACCGACGTGGGGAAGACGTCGTTCGACGACTGCGACGCGTTGACATGGTCGTTCGGGTGCACGTCCTTGCCGAGCGCGGCGGTGGCGAGCGTCGCGATGACCTCGTTGGTGTTCATGTTCGACGACGTCCCCGAGCCGGTCTGGTAGACGTCGATCGGGAAGTGGGCGTCGTACTTGCCGGAGGCGACCTCGTCCGCGGCGGCGACGATCGCGTCGGCGATGTCCTGGTCGAGCACGCCGAGCTCCGCGTTCGCGGTGGCGGCAGCCTTCTTCACGCGAGCGAGAGCCTCGATGTGGGCGTGCTCTAGGGGCGTGCCGGAGATCGGGAAGTTCTCGACGGCACGCTGCGTCTGCGCTCGATACAGGGCGTTCGCGGGGACGCGGACCTCGCCCATGGTGTCGTGCTCGATGCGGTAGTCGGTCGTGTCGCCGGACTCGGGCGAGCTCGAAGGGACGACGGTGTCAGCAGTCATAGGTCTATCGTGCCGCAGCCTCGGCGCGGCAACGCACCTGAACGCGTGACTCGTGTCACCCCGTGCGCGGCTCGTCCAAGGGGGTGGGCAGCTCGCCGACGTCCCCGATCACATTGACCATGCGCGCGCTGCCCACCGCGAGGTCGTACTCGAGGCCGACCACTGCACACCGGCCCTCCTCGACGGCGCGGGCCAGCCCGGCCGAGTAGCCGTGCAGCATCCCCACGGTGTGCTTCACGTGCTCACGGCGCAGCACGTCCTGGTCGGACAGGGCAGCCATGGCCCCGGCCGGGTCACCCGACGTGATGTTCACTATCGACGGGATCACCCGGTCCACCACTGCGCGCACGAACCCGCTGGGCTGCTCGCCCGTGGCGAGGGTGTGCGCGGCGGCGGCGACCGCACCGCACGAGTCGTGCCCCAGCACCACCACGAGGGACGCACCGAGCACGTCGACCCCGTACTCGATCGAGCCGATCACCGTGGTGTCCAGGACGTGCCCGGCGGTGCGGACCACGAAGACGTCGCCCAGGCCCTGGTCGAAGATGATCTCCGCGGCGACGCGGGAGTCCGAGCAGCCGAAGATCACGGTGTGCGGGTGCTGCGCGGCCTGCAGCTCACGCCGTCGGTCCGCGTTCTGCGACGGGTGCGCGGGCGCGTCCGCGACAAACCGGTCGTTGCCGGAGCGCAGCAGCGCCCAGGCGTCGCGCGGGCTGAGCCGGTCGGGGCTCAGGTCGGGCCTCACTGTCCGACCTCAGCACGACGCGGCGGGTTGGCGCCGGCCCGCGACACGGTGATCGCGGCGACCGCACAGCACCGGTCCAGGATCCGCTGCACAGTCGCCGAGTCGACGGCGTTCAGGGCGTCCCGCCGCTCGGCGCCGAGCAGGTCGTGCTCCCACAGCCCGTCGATCAGGGCCCCCATGAACGAGTCGCCGGCCCCCACGGTGTCGACCACCTCGACCTGCGGGGCCACCGCCTCGACCTCCCCGGCGTCGGACACGGCCACCGCGCCCTTGCCGCCGAAGGTGACCACCACCAGCGCGGGCGTGCCGCGCTGCCACTCACGTGCGACGGCGACGGGGTCGGTGTCGGGGTAGAGCCAGCCCAGGTCCTCGTCGCTCACCTTGACCACGTCCGAGACGTGGACGAGCGCCTCGACGCGCGGCCGCACCTCGTCGGCGGAGCCCATGATCGCGGGCCGCGCGTTCGGGTCGTACGTGATGGTCGACGTCGTCCTTGCGCTGTCCAGCAGCGTGCCGACCTCGGCGGCGCCCGGCTGCAGCATCGCCGCGATGGAGCCGGCGTGGACCGCGAGCGTCTCGGCGCCGGCCGCTGCCGCCGTCGGGACGTCCCAGGTCAGGTCGAACTCGTAGGTGGCCGATCCGCCCTCGTCCAGCGTGGCCACCGCGGTGCTGGTGCGCTCCGCGCCGTCGCTGCCCTCGACGAGCTCGACCCCAGAGTCGGCGAGCCAGCCGCGCACCAGGTCGCCCCGGGCGTCGGCCCCGAGCCACGTCGCGAGCCGGACCTCCCGGCCCAGGCGGCCCAGCGTCAGCGCGACGTTGGCGACGCTGCCACCGGGATGCTCGGCCGAGGAGCCGTCAGGCCGGTGCACACCGTCCACGAGAGCCTCGCCCACGGCGAGGACGTGCGCGCTCACTCGGCGTCCTCCGGCGACGCGGGCGACTCGTTCTGCGCCGACCCGTTCTGCGCGGCGGCGAGACGCTCGCGGGCGCCGTCGAGCCACTCCTGGCAGCGGGCGGCAAGAGCCTCGCCGCGCTCCCAGAGCGCGAGCGACGTCTCCAGCGGCTCCCCGCCGGTCTCCAGGCGGCCGACGACCTGCACGAGCTCGTCGCGTGCCTGCTCATAGCTGAGGGAGGCGACGGCGGGGGCGTCCGTCACCGGACCGGTTCCAGCATCAGCATCTGTACTCACGGGGAACAGTCAACAGCACGCCACCGACATCTGCGGTCCCCGTCCACAGGTCGACGGGGCTCCGGCGAGAACGGTCCGGAGACGTCGGTCAGGAAACAGTTTGGTCCTGGCCCGTCCGACGTCGGACCATGGTGACCCATGGGCCATCTTGAAGTCGCGCACGTCGAGTACCACCTGCCGGATGGCCGGACCCTCCTGGGGGACGTCTCGTTCCGCGTGGGCGAGGGCAGCGCGACGGCGATCGTCGGCCCGAACGGTGCCGGCAAGACCACGCTGCTGCGCCTCATCACCGGTGAGCTCACGCCGCACGGCGGCTCCGTGGTGGTGGGCGGCGGGCTCGGCGTCATGCGCCAGTTCGTCGGGTCGGTGCGCGACGAGACCACGGTGCGCGACCTGCTGGTGTCCGTGTCGGCGCCCCGCCTGCGCGAGGTGGCGCGCGCCGTCGACGAGGCCGAGCACGCGATGCTGACCGTGGACGACGAGGCCGCGCAGATGGCGTACGCGCAGGCGCTCTCGGACTGGGCAGAGGTGCGCGGGTACGAGGCCGAGACCCTCTGGGACGTGTGCACCATGGCCGCGCTCGGCATGCCGTACGACCGGGTGCAGTTCCGCGAGGTGCGGACGATGTCGGGCGGCGAGCAGAAGCGGCTCGTGCTGGAGGCGCTCCTGCGCGGGACCGACGAGGTGCTCCTGCTCGACGAGCCGGACAACTACCTGGACGTGCCGGGCAAGCGCTGGCTGGAGGCGCAGCTCAAGGCCACCAAGAAGACCGTCCTGTTCGTGTCGCACGACCGGGAGCTGCTGTCGCGGGCGGCGGACCGGATCGTGTCGCTGGAGCCCGGTCCCGCGGGCGCCGACGCCTGGGTGCACGGCGCCGGGTTCGCCACGTTCCACGAGGCGCGGCGCGAGCGGTTCGCGCGGTTCGAGGAGCTACGCCGGCGCTGGGACGAGAAGCACGCGCAGCTCAAGAAGCTGGTCCTGACGCTGCGGAACCAGGCGGCGGCCAGCCCCGACATGGCCTCCCGCTACCGCGCCGCGCAGACCCGGCTGCGCAAGTTCGAGGAGGCAGGACCTCCGCCCGAGCCGCCGCGCGAGCAGGACATCACCATGCACCTGCGCGGCGGGCGCACGGGCCTGCGGGCGGTGACGTGTGCCGGCCTGGAGCTCACGGGCCTCATGAAGCCGTTCGACCTGGAGGTCTTCTACGGCGAACGGGTGGCGGTGCTGGGCTCGAACGGCTCGGGCAAGTCGCACTTCTTGCGGCTGCTCGCGGGCGGGGACGTAACGCACACGGGCTCGTGGAAGCTGGGGGCGCGGGTCGTCGCCGGGCACTTCGCGCAGACGCACGCGCACCCCGAGCTGTTCGGCCGCGCGCTGCTCGACATCCTGTGGGAGGACCACGCCCAGGACAAGGGCAAGGCGATGTCGCTGCTGCGGCGCTACGAGCTCACCGTTGCCGCCGAGCGGCCCTTCGACCGCCTGTCCGGCGGCCAGCAGGCGCGGTTCCAGATCCTGCTGCTCGAGCTCGCGGGCTCGACGGCGCTGCTGCTCGACGAGCCGACCGACAACCTCGACCTGGAGTCGGCCGAGGCGCTGCAGGAGGGCCTGGAGTCGTTCGACGGGACCGTCCTGGCCGTGACGCACGACCGCTGGTTCGCGCGTTCGTTCGACCGGTACCTCGTGTTCGGGTCGGACGGCGTGGTGCGCGAGACCTCGGAGCCGGTGTGGGACGAGCGGCGGGTCGAGCGGGAGCGGTAGGCGGCACCTGTCACACAGCGGCCCGCGCGAGCCGGGTGCCGCTCTTGGGCGCGGCGCAGCTCACGCGGGTGTGACGCGGTACTCGGCGAGGCGCCCCAGCAGCGCGTCGTGCCCCTCGTCGATGCGCCAGCGGACGGCGGCCATCCCGGTCGCCCGGGCACTCTCGACGTTGGGGGAGTGGTCGTCGATGAAGAGGATCGCGCCCGGCTCGGCCCCGATTCGCGTCGCGGCCTTCTGGAAGAACGCGGCTTCCGGCTTGGCAACACCCAGGTCACACGAGTAGAGCTTGACGTCGAACAGCTCGTCGTAGGGCAGCGCGGCCCGCATGTAGTCGGCGCGACGCCGGACCTGGTTGGTCCCGAGGTGCACGCCGTAGCCGGCGTCGCGCAGCCCACGGACCAGGTCCAGCGAGGCCGCCGAGGTGGCGATGTTCTGCCAGACGGCCGCGAACAGGTCAGCGGCCTGCACGTCGACGTCGTAGTGCCGGAGGACGTCGGCGAGGACCGGCAGAAAGTCGTCGTCGCTCGCGAGGAGCGGCCGTTCGCGCTCGGATGCGAGGTCCAGGATCTCGCGGGCACGCTCGCCGAGGAGCGGCCTCGCCGAGGTGTAGAAGCCGCCGCGGATCTCCTGGAGGACGCCGTCGGCGTCGAAGAGTACGTGTCGGATGGTCGTCACCAGCGAACCGTAACGGTTCGGTGAGAGAGAGCGTCACGCGGGGCCGCGTGCCCGTGCCCGGTGTCGCCTGTCACACATCGGGGGTGCTCCCGGTCGAAGTCATGACGAGCCGCTCGGCTCGCCGCGAGAACGTCGCTAGCGACTTTCGTGAGAGACAAAGGAGCACACCATGAAGATCGTGGTCATCGGCGGAACCGGCCTCGTCGGGAGCCAGGTGGTGCACAACCTGAAGGAGCACGGGCACGAGGCGGTCGCCGCCTCCCCGCAGTCCGGCGTGAACACCCTGACGGGCGAGGGGCTGCCGGAGGTGCTCGAGGGCGCCCAGGTAGTGGTCGACCTCAGCAACTCTCCGTCGTTCGCCGAGGAGGACGTCACCAACTTCTTCCGGACCTCGACGACGAACCTGCTCGAGGCCGAGGCGAAGGCCGGTGTGCAGCACCACGTGATCCTCTCGATCGTGGGCGCCGAAGGCGTCGACTCGGGTTACATGCGCGCCAAGATCGTGCAGGAGGACCTGGTCAAGGCCTCCGGCTCGGGCTGGTCGATAGTGCGGTCCACGCAGTTCCTCGAGTTCCTCGGCTCGATCGCCGACACGGCCGAGGTCGACGGAGTGGTGCACATCGCGCCGGTCCGCTTCCAGCCGATCGCCTCGGCGGACGTCGCCCGCTTCGTGGCCAGGACCGCCGTCGGCACGCCGCTCGGGACGAGCATCGACATCGCCGGGCCGGAGATCTTCGGCTTCGACGAGATCGTGCGTACGTATCTCGCGTCGAAGGACGACCCGCGCGAGGTCCGCGCCGACCCGAGCGCCACCTACTTCGGCGCACCGCTCACCGACCGGGAGCTCGTGCCCCGCGGTGAGGCCCAGCTCGGCGAGGTCAGCTACGAGGAGTGGCGGAAGGCCCAGGCGTAGCCGATCCGTCCGAACCCTCCGGCGCGGCCCGACCAGCTCGGGCCCGCCGGAGCGGCTCGAGCTTGTCGGGGTTCATCTGCCACATGGCCTCGTGCAGGCCCTCGTCGGAGGCAATGACGGTCAGGACGCCGAACAGCTCGCCGTCGCGCAGCATGCCGATGGCTTCCTCGCCGTTGACCTCGATCGGCTGCGTGGTGACGCCGGCCCAGAAGATCTCCGCGAACGAGGACAGGACCCGCGCCACCTTGTACCGGCCGACGACCGCGACCCGCGCGACGTGCTTCACCGCCCCGTTGCTGTCGACCCGGCTGACGATGTCCTCGGCGAACAGCTGCTCCAGCCGCTCGATGTCGCCGACCCGGGCGGCGGCGAGGAAGGCGGTGAGCAGGTCGCGGCGTGCCGAGTCGCTCACCGTGTTCCGTCGCTCCGAGGCGAGATGCTTGCGGGCCCGGCTCACGAGCTGGCGGGTGGCGGCAGGAGAGGTCCCCACGATCTGAGCGATCTCGGGATACCCGTAGTCGAACGCCTCGCGCAGCACGTACGCGGCGCGCTCGGTGGGGGTGAGCCGCTCGAGCAGCACCAGCACGGCGACGTCCAGGGCCTCGGCCGTCTCCGCGCCGAGCGTCGGGTCCGCACTGGTGTCCACCGGCTCCGGCAGCCATGGCCCGACATACGTCTCGCGCCGCGACCGCGCGCTCTGCAGCACGTTGATCGCCAGCCGGGTCGCCGTCGTCGTGAGGAACGCCTGCGGGTTGGCGACCACTGACCGGTCCGTCCCCTGCCATCTCAGCCACGTGTCCTGCACCACGTCCTCAGCCTCGGCGGTGGAACCGAGCATCCGGTACGCGATGCCGAACAGCCGCCGTCGCGCGGTCGAGAAGACCGCCGCCGCGTCGTCCAGCGTGGTGTCTACGTCGCCAGTCATCGTGCTCTCCCTGGGGTCCCGCGCATGCCCTGGAGGAAGCCCGGGCCGCCGCGCGACCTGCGCTCGTCCGGCCCAGGCCAGCTGATCCTTCTCCAGACCGTACGCGACCAAATGGACTTGGGCTCGATCCTCCGACGGGTGAACATGTTGGCATGACCACACCCGATCCGATCTTCGTGGACCCCCGGCTCGCGCGGCTCTACGACGCCTTCGACGACGACCGTCGCGACCTCGACCTCTACACCGGGCTGGCCGAGCGGCTGGGCGCGCGCAGCGTGCTCGACGTCGGCTGCGGGACGGGCGTGCTCGCCCTGCGGCTGGCGGCGCGCGGCCTGAGCGTGACCGGCATCGACCCCGCCGCGGCCTCGCTCGAGGTGGCTCGGGCCAAGCCCGGCGCACAGGCCGTCACCTGGGTCGAGGGCGGGGCCGACGCGGCCGCGGGCCTCGACCTGACGGTCGACCTGGCGACGATGACCGGCAACGTCGCGCAGGTGTTCCAGGACGACGCGGACTGGGGACGGGCGCTCGATGCGGTGCGGGACGCGCTCCGGCCCGGCGGCAGCCTCGTGTTCGAGACCCGGGTGCCGGACCGGCAGGCCTGGCTCGGCTGGACCCGCGAGCAGCGGTCGGTCCGCCGCGACATCCCCGGCGTCGGGCAGGTCGAGATGTGGAACGACCTCGTGGAGGTCGCGCTCCCGCTGGTCACCTTCCAGCAGTCCTACCGCTTCCCGCCAGGCGTCCTGCCCGACGGCGACGTGGTCACCTCGCTCTCGACCCTGCGGTTCCGTGAGCGGGACGAGATCGAGGAGTCGCTGGCCGACGCGGGATTCGAGGTGCACGAGGTCCTGGACGCGCCGGACCGGCCGGGCCTCGAGTGGGTGTTCGTGGCCCGCTGGGCGTGAGGACGGGTCAGGCGAGGCTGCCGAAGAAGGTGTGGATGTCGCCCGCGAGCAGCTCGGGCTCCTCCATCGCCGGGAAGTGACCGCCCTCGGTGAACTCGCTCCAGTGGCTGACGGCGTTCCACGGGTCCATCGCGCGGCGCATGAGCGGGTGCGTGTCGAACACGGCCCAGCCTGCGGGCACCCCCGAGGGAGCGATCCAGTCGAGCCCGGAGTGCTCGGACTCGTAGTAGAACTGCGCGCTCGACGCACCGCTGCGGGCGAACCAGTACAGGCTGATGTTCGTGAGCAGCTGGTCGCGGTCGACCGACTCGTCCGGGGTGGCGCGGGCGGGGTTGGTCCAGGTCTGGAACTTCTCCGCGATCCAGGCGAGCTGGCCGACGGGGGAGTCCACCAGGGCCGCGCCGATCGTGTCGGGACGGTGGTTCTGCATCTCGAAGTAGCCGCGCTCGGCCTGGTCCTTGGTGCGGACCGCGTCGATCTGGGCGATCTCGTCGTCGGACAGCCCCTCGGGGTAGGGGAACTTGTCGCCGACCATTGCGAGCGACCTTCCGTCGCTCCCGATGTGGGTGCCGATGACGCGCTCCGGGTAGAGCGCCGCGAGCCGGCCGGTGGTGCCCGCGCCGATGTCGGTGCCGTGCGCCGCGAACCGCTCGTAGCCGAGCCGCGTCATGATCTCCGCGTATGCCTCGGTCGTCCGGGCCAGCTCCCAGCCCGTTCCCGACAGCGGGGTCGAGAACCCGAACCCGGGCAGCGACGGGATGACCACGTGGAACTCGTCGGTCAGCAGCGGGATGAGGCGCTGGTACTCGACGAACGAACCCGGCCAGCCGTGGTTCAGGATGAGCGGGGTGGCTTCCGGGTTCGCCGAGCGCACGTGCACGACGTGGAACGTCTGGCCGTCGACCACTGTGGTGAGCTGCTCGTACTCGTTGAGCGCGGCCTCTTGCGCGCGCCAGTCGAACCCGTCGCGCCAGTACTCGGCGAGCTCCGTGAGGTACGCCTGCGGGATGCCGCGGCTGAAGTCCGTGCGGTCGTCCCGGCCGGGGACCGGGAGGGGCCGGCGGGTGCGCGCGAGCCGGTCGACCAGGTCGTCGAGGTCAGCCTGCGGGATGTTGATGCGGAACGGCGTGAGTGCTTTGTTCTCGGTCATGACACCTACCTTTCCAAGTGATGCGGACAGGTTCTGTCCGCTACTACCTGGGTGCCGAGATTTGGGCGGACGCCCTCGCACCGTCCGGTTCTTGGGCCCTAGGGAGTGGTCGCGGTGACCTTTGCGTCCAGCGTGCCCTCGGCGAGACGGACGTGCACGCCCGCGCCGACCGCTACGTCGTCGGGCCGCCGCACCACGTGGCCGTCAGCACGCTGCACGACGGCGTAGCCGCGCTCCAGCGTCGAGGCCGGTGACAGCGCTCTGACCTGGGCGCCGAGCCGCCCGATCTCGCCGCTGGCCCGCAGCAGCAGCGCGTCCAGGGCGTGCCGGCCGTGCCGGATCGCCTGGAGGACGTCCCGCTCGCGTGACTCCAGCATCGTGTGCGGCATCGCGAGGACGGGCCGCGAGCGGACGCCGTCGAGCCCGCGCTGCTCGCGGTCCAGCATGGCCGCGACGGCGCCCCGCATCCGGCCGCGGGCCTGGGTGAGCCGGAGCCGCTCCTCGGAGACGTCGGGCACGATCCGCTTGGCCGCGTCGGTGGGCGTGGAGGCTCGGTAGTCGGCGACGAGGTCGAGCAGGGGTGCGTCGGTCTCGTGGCCGATCGCGCTGACCAGGGGAGTGCGGGTCTGCGCGACGGCGCGCACGAGCGACTCGTTGCTGAACGGCAGCAGGTCCTCGACCGACCCGCCGCCGCGGGCGACGACGATGACGTCGACCCGGGGGTCCTGGTCGAGCTCGGCGATCGCGTTCGACACCTCCCGCACCGCGTTGACGCCCTGGACCGCGACCTCGCGAATCTCGAACCGCACCTGGGGCCAGCGGGCGCGGGCGTTCACGACGACGTCGTGCTCCGCCTTGGACTCGCGCCCGCACACCAGCCCCACGACGGCGGGCAGGAAGGGGAGGCTCTGCTTGCGGGAGACGTCGAACAGGCCCTCCGCCGCGAGGACCTTCTTCAGGGCCTCGATCCGGGCCAGCAGCTCGCCGACGCCGACGGCCTTGATCTCGTTGGCCTGCATCTGCAGCGTGCCGCGCTTGGTCCAGAACACGGGCTTGGCGTGCACCACCACGTGGTCGCCCTCGGCCGGCGGCTGCGCCAGCGTGCCGAGGACGCGCGAGAAGATCGTCACGGGCAGGGAGGCATCGGCGTCGGTGTCGCGGAGCGTCAGCCACTGCATGCCGGAGCCGGGGCGCTGGTTGAACTGCACCACCTGCCCCTCGACCCAGACCGGCGGCATCTTGTCGATGTAGCCCCTGATCTTCTCCGAGAGCACACGGACGGGCCACGGGCTGGTGGCCGTGGTGTCGAGCGCTCTCAGGGGGAGCTCGGTCGGGACTGGTCGCAGGGTTGGTTCCGTCACGTGTCCAACCCTGCCACCCACCACCGACACAAGCCCTCCGCACGCCGCCCCTAGACTGCACCTGTGAGTGTCACGAGCCCTGAGCGTCCTGCTGAGACCAAGACCAAGCGCGTCCTGCTGGCTGCCCCGCGCGGTTACTGCGCCGGCGTCGACCGCGCGGTGGTCGCCGTCGAGAAGGCCCTGGAGACGTACGGCGCACCGGTGTACGTCCGCAAGGAGATCGTGCACAACAAGCACGTGGTGGAGACCCTGCGCGAGCGCGGCGCGATCTTCGTCAACGAGACCGACGAGGTGCCCGAGGGCAGCCGGCTCGTGTTCTCCGCCCATGGTGTGTCGCCCGCCGTGCGCGCCTCGGCCGTGGCGCGGAGCCTCGACACCATCGACGCGACCTGCCCCCTGGTCACCAAGGTGCACAAGGAGGCCGTGCGGTTCGCCAAGGACGACTACGACATCCTGCTGATCGGGCACACCGGTCACGAGGAGGTCGAGGGCACGGCGGGCGAGGCGCCCGAGCACGTGCAGATCGTCAACTCGCCCGACGAGGTGGACCAGGTAGTGGTGCGCGACCCCGACAAGGTCGTGTGGATCTCGCAGACCACGCTCTCCGTGGACGAGACCATGGAGACCGTCCGCCGGCTGCGTGACAAGTTCCCGTCCCTGCAGGACCCGCCGAGCGACGACATCTGCTACGCCACGCAGAACCGCCAGGTCGCGGTGAAGAAGCTGGCGCCGGAGTGCGAGCTGGTCATCGTGGTGGGTTCGGCGAACTCGTCCAACTCGGTGCGCCTGGTCGAGGTGGCGCTCCAGTCCGGCGCCGCAGCCTCGTACCGCGTGGACCGCATGACCGAGATCAAGGACGAGTGGCTCGAGGGCGTCACCACGGTGGGCGTGACCTCGGGCGCGTCCGTTCCGGAGATCCTGGTGCAGGACGTCATCTCGCACCTCGCCGACCACGGCTTCGGCACCGTCGACGAGGTCCGGACCGCTACCGAGGACCTCATGTTCTCGCTGCCGCGCGAGCTGCGCGCCGGGCTCAAGGCCGCAGGCGAGGAGCCCAAGCGCCCGCGTCGCGAGGCCCGCAAGGAGCTCCCGCAGGCCTGAGCCGGAGCATTGGCGGTGCGTGAACGTCAGGAGGCCGGCAACGCGGGTTGCCGACCTCCTGACGTTCTACCGATCATCCGGCTTCGGGTGATCAGCCCGCCGCCGCGCTGCCCTTGTCGCCGGCTCCGGTGTCGTCCAGGGCTTCGAGGGCGCGCTTGTCGGTCGCCGCGAGCTCGGTGACCTCCAGCGCCTGCACCAGGATCCCGTCTGTGTCCTGTGCGCGGTCGATAGCGACGACGCCGCCCTCCTCGGCGGCCAGCAGCTCGGGCTTGGTGATGGGGCGCGGCACCTCTTCGATGCCCCTGATCTCCTCGATGCTGTCCTTCTCGTCGACCACGTCGAGCTCTACCATCCGGCGGGCCGAGGTGAGTACGTTGCGCTCCAGCGAGCCGATCATCTGGTTGTAGCTCTTCGTCGCCGACTCCAGGGCGCGGCCCGTCCGGGTGACGTGGCCGGTCATGGTGACCAGGCGCGCGTACAGCTCCTTGCCGACCGTGAGCACCTTCTGCGCGTTCTCCGCCAGGGCCTCCTGCCGCCACGCGTACGCGACGGTGCGCAGCAGGGCGAGCATCGTGGTCGGCGTCGCGATGATGACGTTCTTATGCGCCGCGTACTCCAGCAGCTCGGGTGCGCGCTCCAGGGCGGCCGACAGGAACGCCTCGGCCGGCACGAACATGACCACGAACTCCGGCGCGGGCTCGAACTGGTTCCAGTACTTCTTGCCGGCCAGGTCGTCCACGTGCTTGCGCATGTGCCGCACGTGCGCGTCGAGGCGCTGCTCGCGGTACGCGGCGTCGTCGGACTGCTGGGCCTCCAGGAAGCCGAGGAACGCGACCTTGGAGTCCACGACCACGCGCTTGCCGCCCGCGAGGTTGATGAGCATGTCCGGGCGGAGCACCGTGCCGTCCTCGGTTGTGGCCTGCTCCTGCTCGGTGAAGTCGACGCGGTTGATCATGCCCGCGGACTCCACGACCTTGCGCAGCTGCAGCTCGCCCCACGCGCCGCGGGTCTGCGACGAGCGCAGCGCCGTGACCAGGTCCGCCGTGCCGTTGCGCAGGTCGGTCGACGCCTCGGCGACGTTGCGCATCTGCTCCACCAGCGCGCCCTGGCCCTCGATGCGGGCCTTCTCCGCCTGGAGCACCTCGCTGCGCACCAGCTCCACGGCCTTGGTCAGCGGGTCCACCAGCGACTTCACGGCCAGCTCGCGCTTGGCCAGGGCCTGCTCGCCGTCCGAGGCCGAACGCTTGAGCCGCTCCTCCGCGAGCTCGAGGAAACGCTTGCTGTTGGCGTCCAGCGCGTCGCCGGCGAGCGCCTGGAACTGGCGCCGCGCGTGCTCCTGCTCGGCGCGGACCGCTGCGATCTGCTCGGCGGCGCGTTCCCGCGCCGCGGCGACCTGCTCGTCCGCGCGGTCGCGTGCGGCCTCCACCTGCTGCCCGGCAGACTCCACCTGGGCGCGCAGGCGCACGGCCTCCAGGTCGGCTTCGCGCAGGGCCGGAGCGGAGCGTTGTGCATGACCAAGCCACCCCAGCAGCGCACCGACGACGAGAGCGCCGAGGGCCAGCAGAATCGTTGCGGCGATGTCCATGAGCGACAGGCTGCCACGAGCTACTGACACTCCGGCACGGCGACACCCCGAGCGTTCGGATTCGTCCGGTATCACCCCTGTATCGCGGCCGTGTCAGCGCTCGCACCGTGATCCGCCCGAAGATTGACGTTCTATCACCCGCACTCATCCTCGCGTCGGATCCACCGTGTCCGAGGTCGCGGCTACGTTGGGTGCCATGACGACCCCAGTCGACCCGGGCCCGCCGGGCAGCCCCGGCCCGCAAGGACCTCGAGGCGCCCCGGAGCCGCTCCCGTCCGACCCTTCCGCCGCGCTCAGCCTGCGTGGCCTGTGGAAGCGGTTCGGGCAGAAGATCGCCGTCTCCGGCGTCAGCCTGGACGTGCCCGCCGGCTCGTTCTACGGCCTGGTCGGCCCCAACGGGGCCGGGAAGACAACCATGCTGTCGATGGCCACCGGCCTGCTGCGCCCGGACTTCGGCACCGCCTGGGTGCACGGTGTGGACCTCTGGGCGCGTCCTGACCAGGCCAAGGCCACGCTGGGCGTGCTGCCCGACGGCGTGCGCCTGTTCGACCGCCTGACCGGCCGCCAGCTGCTCACGTATGCCGGGATGCTGCGGGGGATGGACAAGGGGACGGTCGTCGAGCGCACCAACGACCTGTTGCTCGCGTTCGACCTGAACGCGGACGCGGACACGTTCGTCGTCGACTACTCCGCCGGCATGACGAAGAAGATCGCGCTGGGCAGCGCCATGATCCACGCGCCGCGCACCCTGGTCCTGGACGAACCGTTCGAGGCGGTGGACCCGGTGAGCGCGGCCAACATCCGCGACATCCTCAAGGACTACGTGGCGGGTGGCGGGACGGTGATCGTCTCCAGCCACGTCATGGACCTGGTGCAGCGCATGTGCGACCACGTCGCCGTGATGGCGGCAGGGCAGGTCCTCGCGGCCGGCACGGTCGACGAGGTGCGTGGCGAGCAGAGCCTGGAAGACCGGTTCGTCGACCTCGTCGGCGGCCGCCAGCACTCGGAGGGGCTCTCATGGTTGCGCGGTTCCTGACCCTCAAGCTGACGCTGATGGGCAACACGTTCCGCAAGAGCGTCTGGCAGACGATCGGCATGATCGTCGCGGCCCTCTACGCGCTGGGCGTCGTGGGCATGCTGGTCACCCTGGTGGGAGCCCTGGCGTTCGCCGGGGACCCGGCCTGGGCCGGCCTGGCGATCACTCTGGGCGGAGCGCTCACGGTCGTCGGCTGGTGGCTGATCCCGATCTTCGCCTTCGGCGTGGACGCCACCCTGGACCCGCACCGGTTCACGACGTACGCGATCCCCCGGCGCACCCTCCTGACGGGGCTCGCGGTCGCGGGCCTGGTCTCGGTGCCCGGCATCGCCACGGTGCTGGTCGCCCTCGGGACCTCCTTCGCCTGGGTGCTGGAGCCGGGCGTGCTCGTGGTGGCGCTCGTGGGCGCGGCGCTCGGTGTCGCCACGTGCGTGCTCGGCTCCCGCGCGATCACCACGCTGCTGGCGCCGGTGCTGGAGTCCCGGCGGTACCGCGAGGTCGTCACGATCGTGGCGTTGGTGCTGATCGTGCTGATCGGCCCCCTGATCGGCTGGCTCGCGAACGGCGTCGAGGTGTCGGTGGAGGTCGGCTCCGGAGACGGCACGAGCACGGGCATGCAGCTCCTCCCGTTGTTCGAGCAGGCGGCCGGCGTCGTGGGGTGGACCCCGTTCGGCGCGGCCTGGTCACTCGCGAGCACCGTGCACGACGGCGACTGGGCCGGCCTGGCCGGACGGCTCGCCGTCGCGCTCGGCACCATCGCGCTGGCCTGGCTGGCCTGGGACCGCGCGCTGGCCCGCGCCCTGGTGCGCCCACCTGTGGGCGACGGCGGCGGTGGCAAGGCGAAGGGGCTCGGGGCGTTCGGCCGCGTGCCGTCCTCGCCCACCTGGGCCGTGACCGCCCGGACCGCCACCTACTGGCTGCGGGACCCGCGCTACTCCGGCTCCATCGCGATAGTCCCACTGCTGCCGGTCATCATGTACTTCTCCAGCCAGAGCTCCGGGAACTTCTTCCTGCTGCTGGCGACCGGGCCGTTCGTGGCCTGGATCCTCGGCTTCAGCATCTCCAACGACATCGCCTACGACAACACGGCGTTCGCCCTGCACGTCGCCGCAGGCATCGACGGCAGGGCAGACCGGTGGGGCCGGGCGATCCCGATGCTCGTGGTGGGGCCAGTGGTCAGTGCGGTCACGGTCGTGCTGTCGGTCTGGGTGGCCGACTCCTGGCATCTCACGTTGCCCCTGCTGGGGCTGGCCTTCGGTGCCATGCTCGTCAGCACCGGGGTGTCGTGTGCGGTCTCCGCCCGGCTCGTCTACCCGGTGGCCAAGCCGGGGGAGAGCCCGCTCAAGTCCCCGCAGGGCGCCGCGATGGCCACGATGGTGTCGCAGGGGCTCGGGTTCATGATCACCCTGGGGCTGTCGGTCCCGGTCTTCGCGGTCGGCGCCGCGGGTCTGCTGCTGGGCGGGGTGCTGTGGGGCATCGCGACAGTCGTCGTCGGCGTCCTGTACGGCGCGCTGATCCTGGTCCTGGCGGTGCGGTTCGGCGCTCGCGTGTACGACCGGCGGCTGCCGGAGCTGCTCCAGCAGGTCCAGTCGTTCCCATGACGCTCGGGGCCTGGACGGAGCCCGACTGTCAGAGGGTCGGCGTAGCGTCCGTCCCATGAGGCGCATCGAGGGAGAAGACCTGCGCGGGGCCGACATCCGGCATGCCGACATGAGCGGTGCCTCGTTCCGCGAGGTCGGCCTGAACGGCGTGCGGATGCGTGGGGTGGAGCTGGTCGGTGCCGACATCAGCGGCGACATCTACGGCCTGCGCATCAACGGCATCGAGGTGGAACCCCTGGTCGAGGCGGAACTGAACAAGCGGTACCCGGAGCGCGCTCTGCTCCAGGACCGCACGCTGACCGGGCTCCGCGAGGCACTGGAGACGTTCGACCGCATGTGGGAGGCCACGTACGAGCGCGTCGCGTCGATGCCCCCGGGCACGGTGGACGTCTCGGTCGATGACGAGTGGTCGTTCGCCCAGACCGTGCGCCACCTGGTGTTCTGCACCGACGGCTGGCTGCGCTGGGGTGCCCAGGGCCGGCGCGACGACGTGTTCTGGCCGGGCGGCGTGCCGCACTCCGCGTTCGCCGCCAGCGCACCGGGGATCGGGATCGACCCGGTCGCGGCGCCGTCGTACGCGGACGCGCTGGAGGTCCGAAAGGGCCGGGTGCGAGAAGTGCGTGACTACCTCGCCACGGTCACCCCCGAACAGGCGGGCAGCCCGGCCGAGCCGCCGCCCTGGATGGACCAGTCCGAGCCGTTCGTCGCGGCGCAGTGCGTGTGGGTGGTGCTCACCGAGGAGTGGCACCACCACTGGTACGGCACGCGGGACCTGGACCTGATCGACGCGGGCGAAGCTCGGTCCACGTAGAACTTCCCGGCGCTCCTCGTCCTCCCCGGTGGCCGAGCGGTCCTGGTCAGAGGTCGTGTCAGTGACCCGTTCTAGCCTGGCGTGATGACTCGATTCACAACCGATGACGACCTGCGGCAAGCCGAGTTCGTCGCGGCGGACCTGACCGGCGCCCGCTTCCGCTTCGCAGAGCTGGAGGGTGCGGCGTTCGAGCAGTCGTACCTGCCCCGCGCCGTGATGCGCGGGGTAGACCTGACCGGCGCGGACATCGACGGCATGATCCGCGGGCTCAAGGTCAACGGAGTCGAGGTGCTGCCGCTGATCGAGGCCGAGCTGAACCGCCAGAACCCCGGCAGGGAGCACGCTCGGTCCCAGGTGTTGGCGGAGCAGCGGGAGTCGTTCGAGGCCGCGCTGCGTACGTGGTCGGCCACGCTCGACCGGGTGGCGACCATGCCCGCCGGGACAGCGGACCAGCAGGTCGACGGCGAATGGTCGGTCGCCCAGACGCTGCGACACCTGGTGTTCGCCGTCGACGGCTGGGTGCGACACGGGATCCAGGGCCTCGACGGCGCGTTCAGCCCGATCGGCCTCCCGTTCTCCGAGTACGACGACGAGGCGGCCGCGCTCGGCGTCGACGTGACGGCCACGCCGTCGTACGAGGAGGTCCAGGCGGCCTTCGCGGACCGCGTGGCCCAGGTGCGTGCGCAGTACGACTCCCTCACCCAGGAGGAGTTCGAGGCCCCCGCCCGGCGACTGCCGCCGTGGGAACCGGAGACACGCAGCCTTCCCGTGCGGCGCTGCCTGGGGGTGATCGTCAACGAGGCCTGGGAGCACCACCGGTTCGCGGCCCGTGATCTCGACGAGCTGGAGCGACGGCAATCGGCGCTCGGCACGTAGAATTTCGCGACGTGGCTCTTTCAATCGGCATCGTCGGCCTGCCCAACGTCGGCAAGTCCACCCTCTTCAACGCTCTGACCCGCAACCAGGTGCTCGCGGCGAACTACCCGTTCGCAACGATCGAGCCCAACGTCGGTGTGGTCTCGCTGCCCGACGAGCGGCTGGCCAAGCTGGCCGAGATCTTCGAGAGCCAGCGGATCCTGCCGGCCACGGTGTCGTTCGTGGACATCGCAGGCATCGTCAAGGGCGCGTCCGAGGGGGAGGGCCTGGGCAACAAGTTCCTCGCGAACATCCGCGAGGCCGACGCGATCTGCCAGGTCACGCGCGCGTTTGACGACCCGGATGTCGTGCGGGTCGACGGCTCCCTGGACGCTACCGGCGACATGGAGACGATCTCGACGGAGCTCATCCTGGCCGACCTCCAGACCCTCGAGAAGGCACTGCCGAGGATGGAGAAGGAGGTCAAGATCAAGCGCGGCGACCCCGTGCTGTACGCGGCTGCGAAGAAGGCCGAGGAGATCCTGAACCAGGGTGTGACCCTCTACCAGGGCGCCGCCGACGCCGGCCTGGACCTCACGGAGATCGCGAGCCTGCAGCTCATGACGGCCAAGCCGTTCATCTACGTCTTCAACACGGACGACGCCGGCCTGGCGGACACCGCGTCGCAGGAGGCGCTGCGCAAGGTGGTCGCGCCCGCGGAGGCGATCTTCCTGGACGCGAAGTTTGAGTCCGAGCTGGTCGAGCTCGAGCCCGACGACGCCGCCGAGATGCTCGCCGAGTCCGGCCAGGCGGAGTCCGGCCTGGACCAGCTCGCACACGTCGGTTTCCACACCCTCGGCCTGCAGACCTACCTCACGGCAGGTCCCAAGGAGACGCGCGCCTGGACGATCCACAAGGGCTGGACCGCCCCCCAGGCCGCCGGCGTGATCCACACCGACTTCGAGCGCGGCTTCATCAAGGCCGAGGTCATCTCGTTCGAGGACCTCGTCGAGACCGGTTCTGTCGCGGCGGCGAAGGCGGCGGGCAAGGTCCGCATCGAGGGCAAGGACTACGTCATGCAGGACGGCGACGTGGTCGAGTTCCGGCACGGAGCAACCTCTAAGAAGTAGACTGGCGGCATGGCCAGCTCTTCCACCCGCGCAGTGCTCTATCTCCGCATCTCGCTCGACCGTGAGATGGACGGTCTTGCCATCGATCGTCAGAGAGAAGCCTGCGAGAAGATCGCCCGCGACCGTGGGTGGGAAGTCGTCGATGTCTACATCGACCAGTCGAAGTCGGCGACCGACAAGACCAAGAAGCGGCCCGACTATGACCGTATGGTCGCAGACTTCCGCACCGGCAAGTTCGACGCCATCGTCTGCTGGGACCTCGACCGGCTGACCCGCCAGCCGCGCCAACTGGAGGACTGGATTGACGCCGCCGAGGACCGCGGTCTGCATCTGGTCACAGCCAACGGCGAGGCAGACCTGACGACTGACGGCGGGCGCATGTACGCCCGAATCAAGGCCGCTGTCGCCCGTGGCGAGGTTGACCGCAAATCGGCTAGACAGTCAGCGGCCCATATCCAGCGCGCCAAGCAGGGCCGGGCGCCCAAAGGGACCCGTCCCCTTGGCTATGCAACCAATGGCGACGTCATCGAGCACGAAGCGGAGGCTGTGCGGAAGCTCTACGCATACTTCGCGATCAAGGATGGCGTGTCCATCGCAGCCCTGGCGGCTGGGCTCTCCGGGAAGTCCGCCGAGCACATCCCTAGGAGCATCCCGGTCCTACCCGCGCACCGGCGCACCATCATGATCGAGCGGAACGAGCGCAGACGGGCTGACGGGCTACCCGCGAAGCCGGTCCCGGAGAACAAACCATGGACCTCCTCGACGGTGCTGGGGATCCTGCGCAACCCCCGCTACGCCGGGTACTCGGTCTACACCAACCGGATGGACAGGACGGAGTCCAACAAGCGCCGAACCTGGACGGCACAGATCCTCCGAGACGAGAACAACGAGCCTGTCATGGGGCAGTGGAGCCCGATCGTCACGGAAGAGGTTTGGTGGGCCGTTCAGCGCCGTCTCGACGAGCCGGCGAGGATCACCAACCGAACGGGGAGTACTGCACGCAAGCATGTCGGCTCTGGGCTATACCTCTGCGGCATCTGTGACGAAACGGTCAAGGCTCACTCCCAGCGCTACCGGTGCGCCAGTGACGAACCCTATCCGCACAGCCTCATGCGTTCCCGGAGCCAGGTCGACGCGTGGGTCCTGACGGTCGTTCGGGCGCGGCTCGCGCGACCTGACCTGGCGGACACACTTCCGACTCGCGACGAGCCTCGCTTGAAGCGAATCGACGCGCAGATCGACTTGCACAAGGGAAAGATCGCCCGTGCGCAGTACGACTACGACAACGAGATCATCGAGGGATTCGATCTCAAGCGGGTCCGTGAGCGTGAGAAGACGTTCATCACAGCGCTTGAAACCGAGCGGGACAAGCTCGTGATCGGTAGCGATCTCGGTCCCGTCCTACGGTCCAGTGATCCAGTCATGGCCTTCGACGCGGCAGACCTGATGATCAAGCGGAGGATCGTGGACTTCTTCTGTACAGTCCGCCTCCATCCCCATCCTCGCGGGAAGAAGAACTTCGACCCGGCGACCGTGGAAATCACCCCGAAAGCGCTGGCGCACGTCTGAGGCCGAGGTCTGCACGGGCCAACGCTCTCGCTGAACCCTCTGCCCCGTAGAGGCAGATCCGCAGTCCGAAACACTCTCAGTGCGATATCCGCAACTTTCTCGAGGGTGTTGCGCGAACCCGCCTACGATCCCATCATGCCGTCTCTCACCCCCACCTCTCTCGCTGTCTCCGACGCCATCACCCACTACCGTCAGATTCGCGAACTGACCCGGGACGAACTGGCCTACGTGCTCCAGATGGCCGGTCATGCCCTGTCGGCTGACGCCATCGCGGAGATGGAGAACCGAGATCGTCCAGTCGGCGTCGACGACCTGGTGGCGATCGCGTATGCCCTGGGCACCACGCCCGCGGTCCTCCTGACGCACATTCCGATCGACATGCCAGCCCCTGAGGGACCGCTCGCCACAGGGTTGCCGGGTGATGTCGGGCAGGCCGAGGCGCGTGCGTGGATCGAGGGGAGGACCCAGCTCGATCACTCGTCGCGGTCGCGGTGGTGGCTGAATGAGGTTGGGCGTCTTCGAGTGCTCGTTGCGTACCACGACGAGCAACTGCAGGCTGTGCGTGCTGAGATCAGCGACCTCGGTGAGTTGGCGGTCCAGGAAGAAGACACACCCCAGGTGCAGGTACTCCACGAGCGCGTCCGCGAAGGTGAGCACGCGCTGAGCCAGTCCGAGATTGCGCTGGCGCTGGCGGAGAGGCAGCTCGACGAGTTGCGGGCACAACTCGCCTGAGGTCTGCCCGTGGGAAGTTCCACCCGGTGGGCCGCCGACGTCCGCTCAATGATCGGAACTAGGGGGTGCATCCACGCGTCCCCCAAGGGACACCGACGGGTTGTCCTGGAGCTTCGAGCGGGACCCGCCGGTGACCGGTGGCCGCAGCGCGTCACCGATGCGTACCGCTAGGGTCCCGGCCGAGACGCACCAGGCACCGCCGGGCGGCACCGCGAACGAGTTGTGCCACCGCGTCCCAATCCGGCACCACCTGCGCGACTGCCGGACCGGCCCCACCAACTGGCGCCAGGAGCTCAGCGCCTCGCCAAAGCAACAACGTCACAGCGGCTCGCGGTCGCACCCGTCGCTAGATCAATGGGTCAGACGGCTGCTCGCGCGCCTGCTCGTCGACGATCTTCTGCAGCTTCTCTCGGAACATCCGTGAGCGTTCTGTCCTGTACTGCCGGCGTGAATGCCGAGGCATCAGCGTGTACGAGGACGAGCCCGGGTGTCGACTGACCATGATGTCGCTCACGGTGAACGCATCCTGTGTGAGGGGTCGCAGGACGTACTCGAGATGCCGCCGGTCGACGTTGGACAGTTGGCCGTCGCTTGTGCGCACCCACGACTGATTCGTTGCGTCGTCGAACTCCACAGCTGCCAGGCCGTCCGCGTCAGCGGTCGTGCTGTGGAACTCGAAACCTGCGGTCGATGCCGGTTCGAGGAGCCCGTGTCGAGCCCAACTGCCCCCGGTCTCGTCGTAAGTCGCGTCTTCTGTCACCACCTGGATTCGTGTGATGGCCCGCGTCGAGTCGTTCCTGACCTGCACGTTGATGCGTTCACTGTCGGGGTCCCAGTGCCGTGCGACGATGACCAGCTCGGCCTGCGCTCTGGCTTGGCGACGCTCCTGCGCTTGCTGGCTGCGGATCGCGTGCAGGCCGAGCCACACGGCGGCGATCGCCGCGGCAGCCGACCCGAGGGCGCCGATCCAGGTGCCCAATAGGTCCAGGATGAGGTACCAGAGTGGATCAGCTGGTTCGGCGGGCGGCGTCACGCCGTCGTGCATCATGCGCAAATCGTAGGGCGGCGCCGTGAGGGGGCGCCTCGCTCCGATCGGTGCGAACCCGCGAGCTGGGGTCGTCGGGAGGTCTTGGCCCGCGGGAAGGCTCGGCGGGCACTGCGCGGGCGACGTCGGTCCAGTGCAGCCATACGCCTTCTTCGGTCCGGCGGTCGTTCTCGTTCGGCGTGACGTAGACCAGTACGAAGTTCTTGTTCCATCGGTTGGCATGCGCGGGGACCCAGATGGCGCGGTCGGGCCAGCACAGCCGCGCCAGGACTGCCACCGGGTCCCAGGAGTAGGACGGCCGCACGGGCACGCCGCCAACCTGCGACGCAGGCCAGTTGTTGATCAGGCCCTCGAGGTCGTACACGACGGCGTCAGCCCGCTCGGCGGCGGGCCGCGGCACGCGGACGTGTGGCGAGCGCGGTTGGTGCGGTGGTGCCGTGCCGGGCGACGTCGAAGCGGGAGCCGGCGCCGTCGGCACGCGAGTGGCGCGTCACGGACAGATGAGCCTCGCGCAGCCAGAAGTCCCCGCGGTGGGGGCCGCTCCACCTGGCCTGCTCGACTTCGAGTACCAGCGCCGCACCCTCCCAGGAAGCGGGCGACAGGATCGTGGCCGCGTGCTGGCGGGCCCGGGCCAGGAGCCGGCGCCGCTCGCTCGCCGTCGTCGCAGCCCGCGGGCCCACCACGACGATCTCGACACCGCCCAGGAGTGCGGCGAGGACCGCGGCCGCATGGCCGCCGACGTCGGGCACGACGACAACGCGTTCCAGGTCGACGCCGGCTTCGGTCAGAGCGAGTGGGCTGAGCTCGGGCCAGCCGACCAGGGCCATCCACCGGTCGCGCTGGGTAGCGCCCAGCAGCCAGGCCATCAGACTTGCCGAGGCCTGGATGGTGACTGCTGCGCCGACGGGCAGGTCGCCGTCGGGTAGCAGCTCGGTCACCGGGGCAGGCTCCGCCGGGGCGAGCGTGACGACCTGGTCGCGGTGCTCGACTCCGACGCGGCGCTCTGCCGACTGGAGCGCGGCACGCGCCCGCTCCAACGCCGTCGGGGCCACCGCAGAATCGAACATGCGTTCTAGTGTATGCGCGAACACTGGGGTATCCGCCCGGCGCAGGTCGAGAAGCGAGGCCTACAAGGTCACGGCCGCCGAGGCTGGTAGGTGTCAGCCCGGTTGGGCACTCCGAATCCGCCGACGATCTCCCAGCCTTCGGGGATCTGTTCGATCAGTTCGTCGCGCCCCTGCTCGTAGGTCGGGGCCTCGACCGTCAGCTCGCGCTTCTGGGAGTCCTCTTCGCCGCGGACGGCGGCCTGGGTGTCGATCGTGACCACGACTTTGGTGTTCATTGCTGGTGCCCTTTCTGGGGATCTCGCTGAGCCCATGATGCGCGCCGCCACTGACATCGGGCACGACAAAGGGGTGGTGATCCCCGTGACACGGCGAACCGGCCACGATGAGGTCACCACCCCCTGCGCATGGGGCTACGCGACGTCCGCCTGGTCCTGGCCGTCGCCGAGCTCCTTGGCGAGGTCGTTGCCGGCCTCGGTGAGCCACTCGTCGTAGACGGTCAGGTCCTGGCCCAGCGAGAGGTAGATCGCGAGCTCGTTCACGTCGACGACCGTGATCGCCGCCTCGCCGGCAGGTGCTCGTAGTAGATCTTCCGGGACGGCGTCGCTGCCTGGGGCCGGTGTCTCGCCGTCGGGTAGGGCCCGGCGTCCGCGAGGTTGCGCCGGCACACCTCCTGGACCTACCGTCCAGAGGGTGGGGCGCCCCGCGGTGCAACGCAGGACGCCCCGGTAAGTGGCTCTAAGGCCACAGGATGACTCACCACAAGTCACGAATCAGCAGGACCAGTTCCCTGACCAGCGGCGCGAGCATCAGGATGGGTTGCAACCATCGCTGATGTCTCGTGCCGTTCGTCTTCTGGATGACCTGCTGGCACTTCGGGCAGATTTGGGCCAAGGGCCTCTACCTCCTTCCCTGGTTCGGTTTCGTCCCGGGCGCTGGCGCGCTCGGGTTCTGCGTGGCCACCGTAACCCCCATCACCGACACTCACACCCCTAGTCGTCTATTTGACTGCGGATGGTCGGCCAGGCTCGGGGCGAGACCGGGTGGGCCCCGCACCCCCCACGCTCCCGGAGGTCACCCTGGAGCGGCAGTACCTACCCCGCGGTGATGCCGCTGATTTCCCGGGGTGGTAGCGGTGAATCGCCTGGTAGACGCGGGGACCGCGGCGCCGCGAAACAGTGCGAATTCGCGGCGTGTCGCCGACTTTCCGCGTGTCGCGCGCAGGAGGCCTGCTCAGCGACGCATGTCGATGAGGTGTACCTGCTGCCGCCGCCTGCGTGGGGCTTGGTGTAGACCTCAGATCCCATCTCGGCACCAAGCCGTCCGTCCGCGCCGCCCCACGGGTGGATAGTCGGCCAGGGTGCCGGCCGCTGCTCGCCCCGGCCTGGCAACGCGTCTTCCTGTCCGTCAACAGCGGGCCCGTGAGGGAAAGAAAGTTGGCCGAGCTCGTGCTCCACAAAGGCGACACCCGAATAACAGGGGCGGGTGTGATGGCGACGTGTCAGCCCTGAAAACTAGCCGTCACGTCCCGGCTTGAGCAGCCCGGTCGGTGCGCTAGTGAGCACACCATGAGCGGGGCACGCACTCCGGCGCCTTCGATGACGCAGGAAGGGGCGAGCCTTCTAGACATCCGGCCGGGGGCGACGACAGGTCATCCGTCGGCGCCGCCTGGTTCGCCGGGTAGTCGGGAGACTGCCATTCGACGACGAAGACGTTGATGCTCTGCTCCACCTCGGCCGGCGCGCGGAATCCGATCAACATGTCCACCAGCACCACGAGAAGAGCCGCCCACGTGGCGATTTCCATCCTGACCTCGGATGCCCTGCTTCGGGACCCGTCGGCGCGCTGCTTGCCAAGGTCCGCCCTGATCGCGGCCAGGTGCCGGTTCATCTCCGCCTGGCCGGCGGCGGTAGCCGCCCCGACGGCAGGCATGTTCCGGTTCGCCGCCGCCGGGCGGGCGGCGGCGTCCGGGCCGCGGGGCGCCTGGGCAACCAGGCCGTCAAGTCCTGCGAGCGAGCCGGGGGCAGACCGGGTGAGGCCGAGGGGACCGCGCACTGGGCCCCCGATCTGCGCGGTCGGGATAGCCGGCGGCGGCACCATCGCGGCCAACTTTTTCGTCAGCGCAGCATTGCGCTGCGCGAGGCTTGTGGACCGCGCCAGGTCCGCGGCGAGGCGCTGGCCAAGCGCGTCGAGGCCAGGCGCGAGCTCGCGCCCGGCCGCCTCGACATCAGACAGCACCGTGTAGACGTTCGCCCGCACCACCCCGGCGGCGTACTTCTGGATGATCCCCATGGACCGCTTCATGTCCGCGGCCGCCGGCAACCTCATGAAGCCCTCCAACGCCTGGGACACCCGCTCGACCATCGGGCGCAGTGCCAGGTTCAGGAGCCGGCGGTGCTCGACGGCGGCCGCGTGCAGGGGGTGGTCGATGTCGCGCAGGATGGTCTCGACCTCGCTGCGGGGCATCTCGCCGATGGCGATGATCTCGGGGTCGTCGCTGCGCGGCTCGGCGTGCAGCCGGTCCATCACGGCATCACCGATGGTCTGCCGTTCCGCTTCTTTCTTTTCTCTCATAATTCTCCTATGGGTGATAAATGAATGCATTTATAGCACGTCCATTATACCATTAAATTTCGACACGATAACGCTACTTGGCCTTCGAGTATCAACGAACCCATATGGGCTTTCACAGCTCCTGATGCGCCCCGAGTCCGGCTGGGTGACGGTTGAACTGGAACGGGGGGCCAGGATGGCCGACGACGGCGACATCTCTCGCGGGGGCGGGCTGGGGCACGTGCAGCGTGGCCTCCGCTCTCCCGGGAATCCGGGCTGACCGATGGGCCTGCCGTCCGGGCTCGGGGGCCCAGTGGAGGTGGCGCTCGCTCGGGCGATCGAGCGGATACCCCAGGCGGGAGCTCTGCCTGGTGGGAGCCGGTTCGAGCCGAAGTGGGACGGCTTCCGGACGGTCATCACCCGTGATCAGAGCGGGGCACGGCTGTGGTCGCGGCGCGGCACGGATCTATCGGCGACGTTCCCCGAGATAGCGGCTGCGGCGGAGCGCCAGCTCCGGCCGGGGACCGTGCTCGACGGGGAGCTCGTCGTGTGGGTCGATGGCCGCCTGGCCTTCGCTGCCCTCCAGACGCGCATGGGCCGCGGCCCGCGCAGCGCGGCCGCGCTGGCTCGCACGAGCCCGGCGTCCTACGCCGCGTTCGACGTGCTCGCCGTCGGCGGGCAGGACGTGCGGCCCTGGGCGTTCGACGACCGGCGTCGGCGTCTGGAGCAGTTGGCCACCGGGTGGCGCCCGCCGCTGAATCTCTCGCCGGTGACCAACGACCACGCGACCGCGGTCGAGTGGTTCGAGGCCTACTCCGCGGTGGGCATGGAAGGTCTCGTCGTCAAGGGCGGGGGCGAGCCCTACCCGGCCGGTCGTCGAGCGTGGTGAGTTATCTGCACCATCGGCGTGGTGTCGGTACCCACGACGCCGCACGTTGATAAGCCGGTAGTGCAGTTCCTGACTGGCGACCTGCGAGG
>NZ_QBUG01000001.1 GCF_003058225.1 Promicromonospora sp. AC04 | reverse complement strand
CAGGGGCTCGGGTCGAACGGGGCTCCTTCGTTGCGGTCGGCATGCCTCCGGGCCCCCGCGCCCCTTCAGGTGCAGATAAGGTTGAAGGTCAAGCGTCGTGCAACGGTCGACGTCGTCTGCGGTGCGGTGATCGGTACGCGGTCGGCCCCGCAGCAGGTGGTGGCGGGTCTCCCGGTCGACGGGCGGTTGCGCGTCGTCGGGCGCACCGGCCCGCTGTCGACGTCCGCTCGAAGGGCGCTGGCGCCGTGGCTCGTCCCGCCTGCAGGAGAGCATCCGTGGCCACAGCAGCTGCCGGCGTCGGCGCTGGGACGGTTCAGCGCCTCGCGCGGCGACCTCCACCTGACGTTGGTCGAGCCGCTCGTTGTCGAGGTGAGCGCTGACGTCGGGTGGGACGGGTCTGCGTTCCGGCACCTGCTGCGATTCTCTCGACCTCGACCCGATGCTGAAGTCGGGAGCGTCACCGCGCCTGACAGTACGACGTAGCGCCAGCCACGGTCGGTGAGCTGACTCTCGCCGCCCACAATCGCGCTGCGGCCTTGATCCAAGGTTCCCCGTCGCACACCAGCAACCGACTGGTGGCACCGGCATGTGGCACAACGAGCCCCGGGGAGGACCGTCCGGGCCAGTCACAGTCACGGGCCGGACTGTCGATCCCGGGCTCGTGGACGGCGATGGTGGCGTACGCCGGCGCTTCTATCTAGTCGGTCGGTGGCGGCACAGGTGCGGCGACGCCCGCGTGCTCGGTGGTAGACGGGTCGCTGTCGAGACGCACCCGCGGCGTCTCGCTGGACAACCCACCCTGACTGCTCTCCGACTGGTCGACTGTCTCGTCGCTGGGCAGCAGGGCGCCCGGGTTCGCGATGGGTCGGGGCATACCGTCGTCCCACAGGCTCAGTTCCGGACTGAAGCGACTCCGCGTCCAAGCACGGGCCGTATCGTCAAGTTTGGTGATTGCGTCGTCGATGTGCACCGTGTAGCGCACGAGCCACCGCAAGGGGCCGGCGCCGATCAATCCGAGGGTGGTCAGCAGGTAGAGCGGTATGTACGACCAGGCGCTCAGCACTACGACCCACGGGTTGATCCCGTATCCGGTGATGCTTTCGGCGGCCGAGTAGATGGCCGAGACCCAGAAAGCTCCGATGAGCAACCCGACGAACACGGTAAGTGTGAGGGAAGGCCGGTCTCCGGCGCGTAGGTACAACGCGGCCAGGCCAGCCAGGACCGCCGTACCCACGGCGCCCACCGCCGCCACTACCAGGCTCTTGCCGATTGATACAGGCCCGGCTGGGAACATGACCGCGAGGTAGCCGAGGGCATGCACGGCCAGGGCGATGACCAACGCTGTGGCTGCCTGGGCCTGACTGACCTCCCTGGCGAGGGCGCGTCGGACTGCGACGCTGCTGACGAGAGCAACCGTTACCAGCAGCTTGCTGCGAGCGGCGAACTTCGGGAAAGCGTCGAGCTTGCCGATTTCGAGGACCAGGATCGTCGCCAGGATCAGGCAGAACACGGTCTGCTGTGCCCATCCGTCCCGGCCGTCGAGCAGCGCGTCGATAGCCAGGACGAACGCCAGTGCCGCAGTCAAGTGGGCGATGCCCTTGCTGAACGAGAGCGCGCCGTCCAGGAGGGTGAGCCGGGCGTGGTCGTCCAGGCTTGGGACGGGTGCGGTCTCTGCTCGGCGCGCGATCTGTTCGCCGTGGGACGCGATCGTCACCAGTGAGATCGGCAGGGCGATCGCGATCGCGGTGATCACGCCGAGCGAGCCCCATACGTCGCTCACGGCAGTGAGCAGCTCCAGCCCATGTCTGATGGTCTCGATCAGCGTGCTGTCAGGTGGCGCGGACCCGGAGCGCAGGTACTCGGCTACCTCGGCTGCCGTGCCGACAAGCAGTGCCACGACGGGCACGAGGAGCAGACCAGTGCCGGCCAGGTTGAGGTACCGACGCCACGGCAGTCGCCGGCGGAGCTGCCGCCCCAGGCAGGTCGTGCACACCGTCACCACACCGCGCCGCTCGGTCTGGACCTGGCTGCCCGGATTACCGCAGATCTCGCAAGCCTCTGCGTTCGTCGGCGGTTTGAGCTCGTCGTGAAGCTCGTCGGCGCTGCTTGGTCTAGCCACAGGTCCTCCTGGTTCAGGCAAGTCGGTGGCATGGATGATCCCACCAGCATGAGTCCGCGAGCGCTGCCGGGGCCGGCGTTGGCGAGGAGGGATCTGGACTGCGCTCACGATGACCACTGACCAGGAGGCCAATTTCACACCAGATCTGTGCAAGCTTCAGCGCCTCCGTCGCAGGAGCCGATCCAGGAGGAAGCCCACCCCCCGCCGTTCGGTCCCGGCGACAGCATCGGTCGCAACTGGCCTCGCAAGACCCGTATCGAATGCGCTGTCCGGGGGAGGTGGCGGTGGTGGCTCCTGAAGCTCCGCCAACACCTCGACTGGCTGCAGCTCCGCCAGCGACGCTGGCTCCTCCTGGACCGGCGGGGGCGGCGGTGGAGGGGGCGGGGGCGGTGGAGCGGTCACTTGCACGGGCGCGAGAGCAGGGGCTGCCTCTACGGTCTTCCGAGTGCCGCCGCCAGGTCTGGGGCGACGCTTTCCCCTGCCGTTCATGCTCACCGGTGCGGTGGTCGGGTTGGGGTCGTCTCCGATCACGAGGATCAGCCCTGCCTCGCCCAAGACGCGCAGGTACTTCTCGAACGCCGGCCAATGCGCCTTGCTCAGACGACGTGATTTGCCGTCACCGTCCGTGCCGGTGGCCTCCAGGGCTCGTAAGGCCTTCCACCAGGAGACCCATTCGCCGTCCTTGGCTGTCGCGATGTGCTGGTAGACGCGAGTCTTCCAGTGCGCGCACGACTGGCCCAGAGCGTTCGCTATCGCCTCCTCTTCGGGGCTGGTCGCGGTCAGCAGGGTCAGGACATCGTCACGGTGCTCACCGATCAGCCACGCCTTCTCGGTCGACGCGTCCCAGGCGCTGGCGCGTTCGCGGTGCTGCTGCTCGGCAGCGGCGCGCCGGGCGGCTTCGTGACGGGCCGCGATCTCGGCGCGCCGACGTTCCTTCTCCCGGCGGGCTTGCTCTGCAAGTTCCAGCTCGCGCAGCGCGGCCAGCCGGCGCTCCTCGGCGATCCGTAGGCGTTTACCTGCTGGTGTGAGGATGCCGGAGCGGTCGTCGAGGTGGCACAGATCCAGCGGCGCGATCGACCACAGGCCGGTCTCCTTATCCTGCGCACGGAGCGGGTGGGGGTCCTTTTCTGAGCCGGACCAGGCGGTCAGGATCGTGCCGTCCTGTGGGTTGATCCACAGCAAGGTGTTCCCGTCGTCGGCGATCCTTCGGGCGAGCTCGTTCAGCTTGATGCGGCCGTCGTCGACGGTGAAGTGCTCGCCGGCGTGGCCCAGGAGCCACACGCGTGCCGCGTACTGTCGAGCGTGGTCTTCGTCGCGGGCCCGATACTGGGCGATCGTCATGCTCGCGTACTGCACCTCGACCGCGATCTGCTTCCCGCTCGGGGTGGTGATCGTGACGTCGGGCCGCCGGGTCCGGTCGCGCGAGGTCGCCTCGACCTGCACGCTCGCGCCTGCCTGCTCACCAGCCCAGCGGGCCACCAGCCGCTTGCCCATCTGGTGCAGGTGAGACTCCTCGCCGTGCGGGTTGGCGGTGCCAGGCTCATGTTGAAACCCCGGGCGCCGAGTCGTCCGAAAGTGGGCACGCAGCGGTGCGTGGCAGTTGTCGATCACGCACACCAGGTGGTCGTAGGTGTACTTCCGGAACGCCTTCTTGGCTTCCTCGTCGGTGAGATCGACCGGAAAACTCACCAGCTTGAAGCCATGGTCACTGTCGGCTGCGACCACCATCCGCTCGGTGCTCTGCTGGAACTGCTTCAGTACCGCCTGGCCCTGGTCCTGTGTCTCGTCTGGAGCCCGCCCCTCATCCATGAGCAGGAGTATCGCCCGAGCCACTGACACTCTCGTCGGCTGGCCCTCCCGGTGGCCATCAACCGTGCGGGCTCGCAGCGTGTCAGTGGTGGACCGCATCATGATCTCCGTGCACGTCTTGCGTTCCGCGACCTGTGGGCCACACCCCGGTGCACGACTGCTGGGCACGTGAGACACGCATCGCAGAGTCTGACCATCCGGCCATGCCATGGAGGTAGCCCGACGATGACCGACCTGAGACAGGCCGCCGATCCGGTCGCCGACGCCGTCGCCGCAGCACGGGCCGAGCAAACGACGCTCGCCGCCCTGGACGGGCGTCGGTGGTTCACCGCGCCGGGAGAGTGGATGGAGTACGCCACTGCCCGGATGGGACGCCGCGCGTCCTCAGCGCTCGTCGGTCGCGCAGGCTGGGACCAGGTGGCAGCCCGGGACATCGGCGGGGGCCTGGACCGGTATCAGGTCCTCCACGAGAGCCTGCGCAATCCCTTCCACCCCGGGATGCTCAGCGTGCTGGACGAGGTTGTCGCCTTCGTCCTGGAGCGCCGCGGTGTGCGCGACGCGTACGCGGACGTCGTCGAGACCCTGCCTCCGCTGGCCGAGCGCCTGAGCGCGGAGGGGATCGAGCGGTACATTCGGGCCGAGATCGCTCGCCGGCAAGCGATCGCGAGCGACCCGGTGCTCCTGGTGCACCACCAGGAGGCCGAGCTGGATACGTCCCAGGCCCACCGCGCGGGCGAGCAGTGGCTGACCGTGCAGCACCCGGCCTCCGGGCTCAGGGCACGGTTCATGTACCACCCGGACAAGCCCGAGGGGCGGGTCTACTCACGGGGGTATGGCATCGATTCGATCGACCCAACCCGGGTCGAAGACCCTGAGGACCGGGCACCCCGGTGGCGCGAGTACACGGGGCTCGGCATCGGCACTCGGATCTACCTGCGGGGCGCCCAGGAACTACCCGGTGTGCGGTGGGGTGCCACCTCCGTCAGCGCGTACGCCGAGCCGCTGCGCTCGAAGCTTCACAAGCTGGACCCCTGGCGCTGGCGAAGCCGTGCGTGCACCTGCTACGCCGTCTGGAGCGAGCTGACCGAGCGGTCCTCGGCCGAGGCCTCGCACCGACCCGTAACCAGCGAGGACGCTTGACGGCAGCGAAATGCGCGGCATGAGCTCCCGCTGCGCCCTGCTCAAGGAGCAGGCCGGGCACGCTACTGTCACCGCGGGCGCCGGGCCGACAGCGGTCCGGACCCAGGCCCCAACGGTCAGGTGCCACACGACGGGAGCAGCACGAGATGACACATCGGTTGACCGACCAGGAGTACGTCACGACCTCCAAACGCCCAGAAGAGGCCGGTAGGACCATCCGGGTCGTTCGGCAGAACCATGCCGCCACCACCCCGTCGTTCATCGTCCAAAACATCGCCTACCCGACCCGGCCGGACCTGGTCGGACGGGAGACGACTATGAGCGCCAAGACCCTCACCAGCAGCGCTTGGCGCAGCGTTGCAGCCCAACCGAGCCCACCCGGCGCGGCGACACCGACGCCCCTCGACGAGCTCCTGGGCGCGATCCAGACCCAGCATGACCAGGAGAACCCGGAGGAGCACACCGGCTGCCACACCCTGGTCCTCTTGGCCGGCATCCGCGCTGCCCTGACCGAATGCGACCGGGCGACGACCGGCGCTGTCGATCCCACTGCAGTACGGGAAGCGATCGCCGCCGGCATGCACGCGCACCAGGCCACCGAAGCGCCCGCGCACTAGGCCGCCTGCCCTGTTCGCACCCTCCGGGGCGGCTGCGCGAGCGCTCCATCGTCCCAGCCCCTACACCACGTGACGGCTGCGGTACGACAATGTCTGTTGTTGCGTCGGGTTCACTCTCTCGGCAGGCGTCGTTGAAGGTTGTCGGTCAGGCTGGTCGCCGTGACCATGACCAGCCCGACCTCGCCCCCGATCTCGCCGCTGACCGGCCAGGTCGAGATCCCGGACCACCTTGCGCTTGAGGTCGGCCGTGCCGTGATTGGCTACGCGCTCGACGCCGTCGCGCACTACCGGCGCCTCGATGAACTCCACGCCGAGCGCGCCGCGGCGTTAGAAGCCAAGGGCTACATCCTGGTCGACCACGACGGCGGCGGTCACGGCGAGTGCCCGGGCAAGGGGACCTGCCCGGTGGTGAACACCATCACCGACCATCGCACCGGTGCGGTCCTGGCCAGGCACCACGACGACTACGCCGGCTTCGTCGAGCTGCTCGAGGCCAACCAATGGGTCACCTACGACGCCGCTGTCGACTCCTACGACGACGGCCCGGTTCCCGACGACCTGCCCAGTGCCGAGGCGCTGCGAGCCCTGCCGTTCATCCAGGACACGGGAGAGTTCGTCATCATGACCGACACCGACGAGCAGATGACAGCCACCGAGAAGTGGTTCCACCAGGCCTGACTGCACCAGGGCGTGCAGGTCGGCGTGGTCCGGTGTCGACAGCATCACCATTGTGCGCCGCGGCTGATGGGGACTCGTTTCGACCGGCGTCCGGGTGGGCGCCGGCAGTAATCTGTCCGGCATGGCTACGCGAGCTCGTAACCGGGTGTCCGTGACCGTCACCCCGCGTCTGGCTGAGATCATTGCGCGACGTGCGCTACCAGGTGAGCCGCGTGCCACCACGGTCGCCCGGCTGATCGTGCTAGGTGACCAGCACCCGGAGACGGTGGCCGAGCGGGCAGCACGCGACGGCGCGGCCGTCCCCGACGACCGCGGGTACCGGGCCCTGCTCGCTGAGGCCGATTCGACGTTCCTGCCCGACGCTGAGGACGACATCGCGCGCTTTGAGGCCGGCGAGGAACCGTAGATCTTGCGAGACAAGCCCGCGTCTGCCGTAGTCACGCAATGCAGTGAAGGGCTGACCTCTGTCCCGCAGTGCTCTGATCAGGGGACGTCGTGCCATCGGTACCGGCCGCTTGGTCCTGGGTGGGGCGCGCGGGCACGTCGTTGCGGTGTGCTGCTTATGCGAGCGTGTGCGTAGTGAGTGCGAGTTCCCGGGGGTCCGGCCGCGGCGGTGCGGTCGTGGCGGTGAGCGTCCGCAGGTGGGCCTGGATCTGCGCGATGCGGTCCACGCAGCTCGGGCAGGAAGGTGTGTCGGGGCGGGCCTCGGCGGCCATGAGGTCGCAGGCCTCCCAGACGAGCTGTTGGACTTGTCCGGGCTGTGCGGGTGTGGTGGTCCGCAGGGGTTCGAGGACCTCGAGGAGCGAGGCGGGCACGGTGCGGTGCGCGGGGCGGGCCGCATGGCAGGCCAGGGCGGCGAGCAGGAGCCCGGCGGCGAGCGTCCAAGGTCGCTCGTGCGGTTCGGAGGTCCGCAGGAGGTACATGCTGACGACCGTCATCACGACCGCGGCGGCGAGCAGGAGACGTTCGCGGGCCAGGTTGTGCCGTCGGGCGTGCTCGTCGGGCCCTGGATCGAGGACGATGGTGCTTGCTGTGGTTACCGCCAGCCGGATTCCAGCCTTGGGTGCGTGCAGGGTGTGGTGGCGGGTCATCACGCCTCCGGGTGGGTGGTGGGTGCGGTGACCGTGACCAGCACGGGCCGCTCGGTGGATAGCTTGGAGACCCATCCGGTCCAGGTCTGCCATGCGATGTCCGGGTCGGGGAGCGCGGCGGGCAGGTCCAGGAGCGCGGCCAGTGTCCGGGCATCGTGGGACGTGCGCACCGTCATGAAGATCTCGACGACCATGACGACGTCGGGTCCGACGACACACACCGCGCTCCGGGTCTCGACGCCGACGACGTCCACGCCGCACCAAGCAGCCATCACAGCCGCCTCCCACCGGTAGTCCTCTACGGTCGTGATGGCCTGGCAGCCGGGCCTCGCCGCGACCTGCGCTTCCGGCACCGGGACGGCGACTGGGCCGGTGATGGGAGTCATCGAGGACCACCAACGACGCCGATAGGCCCGGTCGGGTCCGCCGGCGGGGCGGCAATGAGGTGCTGGTAGGCGACCTGCCACGCCCACGCCAAGCACACCTGCTGCCACGCCTGCCACCACAACCGCCTGATGGGACCGTTGTGCTGCTGATCTCGGCGATCAGGCGCACGGTCGGCCAGGATGGCCCGCAGCGCGCGGACGGTTCGGCGAAGCTCGCTGGGAGCCATCACCGCCACCGAAGCGGCGTCCGTGTGCTGGAGCAGGTGCTCCAGGTCGTCGAGGTAGTCGCTCACGATCTGATGTGCCGCGGTATCCATCATGCGTCTCCCGGTGTGGGTGGGTGCCTGGTCCCTGGTCGGGGCCGGGCATGTCGCGATCGGGCTAGTCGTCGAGGCGGACGTGGTAGGCGTCGCCGTCGTGCAGGACGATGGCGTCCAGCTCGTGCGTGGCGCGTGCGCCTTCGGCACGCCAGTCGGCGATCAGGTCCAACAGCCGTGCCCGGGTCGGTGACAGCGGGTGGCTGGACATGAAGCTGGCGGGGGTGATCATCGCGATCTCCGGCGGGCCGTCCGATCGGGTTGCCAGGCCGAAGCTGCTGGGGGCTCGGTCGCCGATCCCGATGCCCTCCCCGTGCTCGGTGACCGCCGTGAACAGGCCCCGGGGGCGGCGGGCCAGCAGCCAGTGCTTGAGGTCGAGAAACTCGCCTGGCCCGCCAGGCCAGACTTCCTGCGTTCCAGTGCGCGCGATCTTCAGGCAGTCGGTCGCGGTCTGGCGGTCATCGCCCGTCGATGCGAGCCAGTACCGGGGGGCGTCTGCTGCGGTCACGACCATGACGTGGGGCGCAACGGCGGGCCGTTCCATGAGTGGGTACCTCTCGGCGTGCACGGTGGCGGCGAGGCGGTCGCCCGGGGTCTTGGTGATGCGCGCGACTGCGTGGGCACCAGGCAGGTCGGAGATCGGCGCGCCAGTGACCAGAACGCCGTGACGCGCGAGCTGGTCGATCCATGCGGCGGGGACCGACGCCGGGGTGCCGTGGACCATGATCCGGTCATAGGGTCCGCGGCCCGGGTGCCCAGCAACCGGGTCACCTGTCGCGGCGACCGCACGATGCCCGTGAGCGGCGAACAACGTGCCGGCTCGCCGAGTCAGCGTCTGGCTCGGATCAACGGTCAGAACGTGGCCGCCTGGCCCCACGATGTGAGCCGCCAGGGCGGCGGCGTAGCCCGACCCGGTGCCGACCATCAGGACACGCATGTCGGCCTCGAGGTCCAGGGCACGCAAGTGCCGCCAGGTCGCGCTGCGGGAGACGACGGGTTCGACCGCGTCCCCCTCAGTGCCGAGATAGATCGCGTGCGGGACGGCCGCAGCGGCATTCGCGACGGCGTCGGTGCCTGCGATGGTGCTCCGTGTGCTGATCATCGTGCTCCTCGAGTGCTCCGGTCAGGGGGTTTCCTAAATCGGCGGCGACCGACCGGGCGCGGTCGGCGTCCAGAAGCGCATGCGATTGGAAGGTGGTCCCATCGCCAATTTGCTCTACTAGGAAGGTATAGCATGTAGAGCAAGGGTCTGAGAAGGGGCTCGGCATCACCATCGGCTCCAGTTGGGCGGTCATCGCGTGCGGAATGCTCTTGTATCGGCCCTTTGTGGTCGCGGATTGCCGTCGGGCGGGCCTGGATCACGATGTTCGCGGCCGCTATCCTGGAGTAAGGTGCCCTATCGTGCTCCACGTAGCACGACCACCTCACGAGGTAGAGCAAAGTTCGACAGGGTAGAGCACCCGATGAAGAGATGAGGGATCGGCGGCATGACGCAAGCTGCTGGATACGCTGCAATCGCCGAGCACTTCCGGGCCCAGATCCGCAACGGAGAGCTGCGCCCTGGTGACCGGATGCCGACGCTCCGGCAGGTCATGGACCAGTGGGAGGTGTCCAACGCGACCGCGGTGCGGGCCTACGCGGCCCTCAAGAAGGACGGGCTGACCAGCGCCAGTACCGGCGCAGGCACCGTCGTGACGGACTACGGAAGCGACAACATCGCCACGCGTGTCCGGACGCACGCGACCACGGGCGCTGCACTGGCCAGGGGAGAAGCGTCCGCGATCGTCGAGGTCGGCACGGTCGGCGCCGAAGAAGCAATCGCCGCGCGGCTGGACGTCGAGCCGGGATCGCCCGTCCAGGTACGTCGACGGATCGTGACCCGTGGCGGCTTCCCGGTCCACTACTCCTCGTCCTACTACCCCTCCTACGTCGTGCAGGCGGCGCCGGAGCTGGCCGAACCGGTTTCGACAGGCGGCTCGCGGGAGCTGGCCAGCGAACGCCTCGGCGTGGCACAGAGCCACGTGCTGGAGGAGGTGACCTCACGGCTCGCCACCGAACCCGAGGCCACCGCCCTGGGGCTCACCGGTCAGGTGATCGTGACCCAGACGCTGCGCACCGTGTTCCTGACCGACGGACGAGTCGTCGAGGTCGCGCTCAAGGTCTGCAACGGGTCGACCGTCCTGAAGTGGTCGACCTCGCTGACGGACGATCATTAGCCACTACCGTTCTGGCCGAGGCGCCTTCAAGGCACTATCACCCCCCGACGGAGGTCTCGCCCCAGGGCGGGTCCGCAACCTGTAGGACCCGCAGCGATTTCGCCGAGCGGATGCCCTAGGGCGTTTGCGCAGGAGCGCGGTAGGCGTGATCAAGGATTCGCAGTGCACTGGCTGTGGCGTCCAAGAGGGTGGCGAGGGCGCGTCCGGTGAGTTCACCCCCGGTGAGACCGCATGCCTTGACGCATTGCTTCAGCGCCATGGCGTGGCCGGTGTCGAGGACCCGGCCGATGTCGTGGTGCTGGAGTACCTCGCGGGCTGCGTACCCGTCATGCGCATCGAACGCTTCGAGCGCGGTGCGATGCAGCACGTCGTCGGCCAGGTGCTGATCGTGGGGTGCGACGAGGACAGCGGTGGTGACGCCGAGTCGCGCGCGGTAGTGCGGCCGCTCCGGGTGGCCCTGTGCAGCGTCGTACAAGGCGACGAGAGTCTTCACCGAGGTGGTCGCGTTGGCAGGTTCGGCCAGGATCAGCGCGAGGCAGCCAGCGACCTCATGCTCCCAGGCCTCGGTAAGGTTGGCGCCCGCGAGGGCGGCTCGGGCGTTGACATGGTCGCCCCCGAGCAGGTGGTTGATGATGGTGATCTGTCGTCCCTCGAACAGGTGCAGGCCGATGCCGTTGTACGCCTCGACGAGCTGGGCGGCATCGGACCAGCGTCCAGCCAAGGTGAGGGCTTTGGTGCCGTCGGTCAGCAGCTGCATCCAGACGGACTTGGTGAGCTCCTGCTTCTCCGTGTCTGGGCCGTGCAGGGTCGACAGCGGCAGGGTGCGTGCGTCGATCGTGACGTCGGTGCTGTGCCGCACGGCGCGCAGCAGGTTGACCAGGATGGTCAGTGCGGTGTCGCCATCGGCGGCGCGCATGCGGAGCCGCGCCAAGTTGGTCGCTGGTCCCAATAGCAGGGGCGCGTTGGAGTACGCGACGGGGCGCTGGCGCTTGAGGTAGGTGTCCAGGTGCCGGTGGCAGAGATCTTCGGCCAGGACGGCGTCGCGGCAGTCGGACGCGATGAGCGCAGCGAGGTTCAGCAACGCCGCAGCGCCCTCGGCAGCCTCCGGGCCTGCTGGTGCGCCCTGAAGCGTCTTGGCTCGGTCTGCGAGGTCAGCGACGCGTTCGGGAAGGGGCGGGCAGGCCGGGCGGCCCCAGGCCACCAGCGGGAAGCGACGGACGGCGGCGTCGAGGTCCGCGGCGGTTCGTGTACCAGCGGGGATGCCGTTCGACCGGGTGCCGCTGGGCGCATGGGAGGTCATGGTTGGTCTCCAGGGAGCAGGGCATGGACTGCCGCAGCGGACAGGGCCGTCTGGGTGCCAACGGACAGGCCCAGGCGGTTCCAGTGGAAGATGACGATCTGGGCCAGCACCGACCGCAGTCCGCGGTGCAACCGCCCGGTGGCGGCGAGGTCAGCCAGCTGGGACCCAGCGGTATGGAAGGCCACGACCCAGGCCTCCAGGTGATCCCCAGCGACCGGGGAAAGCGCTGCAGGGTCGGGGTGGGCGAGCAGATGCGGCCGCAGCACGCCGGCGAGGTGGCGTACCTCGTCGGCCCGCTCGGCAGGGACCGGTGGGCGCAGCGAGGCGATCTTCGCGAACATGTCTCCGGTCTCGAACATGTCGAGCCGGGCGCCGCGGGCCATGGCGGCCATCGCGAGGACCGATGCCTCCTTGATCCCGAGGCCACTGGGTGAGGCGAGATGGGTAAGGATGCCTCGCGTGTCGGCGCAGAACAGGTGGTGCACGAACGTTGCCGCCGCGTCACCGCCGAACGCTGTCGTCTCAGGCTCGTAGATCGACCACGACCACCCGGTGATGACAGCCTCCGCTTGGAGGTTCTCGAGGGCGCGCGAGAGTGCGGAGTGGTCGGCGTCCAGGAGCCGGACGCGCCAGCCGGGCGGCTTGTTCATGAACCACCAGCCCAGGTGCGCCCCGTCTCGTTCGAGCCCGTCCAGGACCTCCGCGATGTCGTCGAGCGGGGTGCTGGTGGGCGAGGCGATGTTGATCTGGGTCCAGCGGCTCTCTGTCCTCGTGGTGAGGGCGGTCAGGCCGGCTGTGGTGAACGCGTCGACGGCGTCAGCGAGGACGTCGGGGTCGATGCCGTGTTGATCGGCAACTTCGGGGACAGGTCGGGTCAGGGCGTCGAGGACGGCGGCGGCCAGAGGTTCGGCGCGGGTCAGCTGATCAGCAGGCATGCGTCCCATCCAGAGATCGGCGAAAGACCCTGGTTCAGGGTCGAGGAGGCTAGTTCGACGCCGGTGCGTCCCGTCAGGAAGCTCGGGTCCCCATCGAATGCGTCACCGGCGACGTCGACATTGGCTTGGGTTAGACGCCCAGCGGCGGTGGGAAGTCGGTCGCTGATGGTGGGGTCGGCGGCGTCGAGTGAGGCTCGGTAGGCGCTTTGGTACAGGCCCGCCACCCCGTGGCATAGGCCCGGGTCCGTCAGCCGCGCGACCTGAGCGCTGGTCAGTGCAGAGGCGATCGCAGCCTCGGCCGTGGCACGGTGGGCCTGGTCGTTGGTGGCGATGGCGCCGATCTGGATGGCGCGGGCGATGCCCGGGGTGCCGTAGCACCAGGAAGGGCGTGGCTGATGCTGGTGGGCGGGCCGCCCGGTGCGCAACTCGTCGTAGGTGAGCCACTGCGGCCACCAGGTGCCGTCCGGGCCGTCCTGACGCCACCGGTCGAACCAGTCCAGCAGCGTCCTGATCGCGTCGAGCTGCCCGTCCACGGTTACCCCGCGGCGCGCCGCAATGCCAAGCAGAGCCAACAGTCCGGCCGCGCCATGAGCCATGCCAAGGTTCGCGTGCCCGCCCGGAGTAGGAGTGGCCGGGTCGGGGTCGTGCTCGACCCACCATCCCGGCCGGCTGCCGCGGTGGCCCACGTGGGGTCGGGTCAGACCGACGAGGTATTCCAGGACGTTGGCCGTGAGGTCGCTGCCGGGTTGCCGCAGGAGCAGCAGGGCTCCGAAGCCGACCAGCCCGCGGAACAGGTCGTACTCAGCGAACCCGGGCGCGAGGCTGGCGACTGCGCGCCGCTCGGCGGCAGCCAGCCGGACCCGAGCGAGCCGCGACACGTGGTCATCCAGGAGATCGAGAGTGGCCTGGGCGCGTCGGCGCCCATCAGCTTGGGCGGTGTGCAGGACGAACGCCAAGGCAGGCGCGCCGTAGAACAGTCCGGTGTGCCCGCCGGCATCGACCGGTGCCGCGGCCAGGGCGCGCAGACCTGTCCGGGCCTGGTCCCAGGCCTGGTTTCCGGCGAGAGCTCGTTCGACGGACAGCAGGACCTGCCCCACGCTGCCGCTGGTCAACGACAGCGCCGCAGCCTGAGTCTGATCCAGGGTCGGGGAACTCATTGGACCTCCCCAGCCATCTGGAAGGACATCTGCCGGGCTGGCCGTCGAGACGCCTGGAGAGCGAGGAGCCGCTGTGCGGCGCGCCGCGCGATCAGACGGGCAGAGCGCTCCAGCTCGACGTCGACGTCGAGCACCCGCGCGTAGTGGTCCCGCCACAGTGCACCGATCACCCGGCGCAGGGTCTCCGGGGTGGGCACGGTCGTGGAGTGGCCTCGATAGGTGGTCAAGGCAGTCCGCCGGTGGGTCCAGGCATCGGCTACCGCATCGCCACCTGCCGCGCGGAGACCGTAGTGGTCGGCGGTGGGATCGGCGAACGAGCATGCAGCTTCGATCGCGTCACGGTCGAGCTTGCCGGGGGTGTGCTGGACGGTGTCCAGCACGAGCTGGTATCCGGCGGTGGGGTCATCGGCCAGGGCGGTGGCCAGGTCGACGAATGAGGCCGCCGCCAACCCCAGTCCCCGGCCGGGGACCATACCGGTGGCGTTGGAGGCCAATCGGACCTGCTCGACGGCAGCGATCGCGTCGGCCGCGAACACGTCGTAGGCAGCATGCAGGACGGGCCCGGTGCCGAAGATCCCGGTGCGGGGGTGATGGGCATGGATGCTGGCCTCGCTCGGCACGCCCGCGGCGGCCATACTCTCCAGAACTCGCGCGATGATCGGCAGTGCCTCTGCGGCGGCCTTGGGGCTGTGCAGGTTCAGGGTCATCTGAAGGTACTGGTCGCGTTCGGGCAGGACGAGGTCACGCAACCGGGTGAACCACCACCGGTGTGGGTGCGTGGCGGCCACCTCCCGGGACAGGCGGGGCAGGTGGTCGGTGACGAGCTGGTCGAAACGGGTCGGGGCGCCGGCGATGCGCACCACGACCAGCCCACCACGCAGAAGACCGCCCACCTCCGCGGCACGGTCGGGCAGCGGCTGGCCTGCTGCGCTCTGCCGGACCATATCGATGGTGGGGTCGTCCGGGGTGGTGCGGCTCCAAGCAGTGAAGGCTGAGCTGGGTGGGAGCCGGTCGGGCGGGTCCTGAGGCGTCATGGGCGCCACGACTTCGACCGGACGGCCGAGCCACCCGTCACCGTCCGGGATCTGCTCATGGAATTCGACCGTGCTTCTGCCCGCTGCCAGGTGCTCCAACAGGCGGCGGTCCAGGGGCTGGTCCAGGTCGAGCGGCAGGTGCGTGCCGTCCTGGGTCAGCACGAGCCTGGAGGGGGCCCGGTGGCGCGCGCACCAGGCGTCGAACCGGTCCCACCAGGGGCCTGGCCCGGTGAGCTGGGCGGTATGCAGGATCCACCGTGCGGGAGCCAGGAGGGTGCGCCCGTAGCGCACGCGTGGGGTGTGGTCCATGGTGCGGGCAGCGCCAAGGTCGAACGGGCGGAACACGGTGCACCTGGCGTCGGCGACCTCGGCCAGGAACCGCGCCAGGGGTGGGGTCCGCGACGTCAGCTCCAGCGCGTGCGGCAGCACCGGGACGACGCGGCGAGCGGTCGAGGCCTGCACGAGGTAGAGCTGCTCGTCGTCCCCGGTCACGGCCAGGTCGTGGACGCCGATGCGCGTGGCCGGGCCGTCGTAGTGCTCGTCCAGGACGATCACGTGATCGGTCAGGACCGGCACGCGCACGACGTTGTCGGCGCTTGCCCGCCGGGGACGAAAGAGCATCTGCGCGACAAGAGGCCGGTCCGGAGCGGTTCCGGGTGCGGCGAAGTATCGGCCCAGGCGGTCCTGGTCACCGGGGTCGAGCAGGTGAGCGAACCGGCCGGTCAGACTGGTGGCCGACTCTGGTGCCGCGGTGACCCCCAGCTGGAAGTCCCCGCGCGCCAGCGCCTCGGGTGATGACGTGTGGATGGTGAAACCGAGCTCGCACCGTGCCGGCGGGACCGCAGCGTCCGGGTCTCCCACGGTGAGGGCGGTGACGTCGGCGTCGGTCAGGACGACCTCGTCCTTAGCGTCCAGGGCCGCGCGGTGCAGGAGGTTGAGCACGACGGCGTCCCGGTCGGTGACCTGACGCCAAGCCGGACGGGTTCGTGGTGCGCCGAGGAACCCGGTCGGGTAGCCGAGGCCGGCGTCGGAGACCAGGTCGGTGACCGGGACCGGGGTGCCGGTGCCGTACCGGGCGCGGAACCGGGCGTGGTAGTCCAGCCACCGGACTGCACCGAAGGGTTCTGTCGACATCCGCAGCAGGGCCGAGGCGGCACGCTCCGCTTCCCGCACGACAGCCGGCGGGACGGTCAGACCGCCCTCGAAACGGGTGTCCACCGCTAGCACGGTGGCCGCCTGCGGGGTCACTTCTCGTAGCTGCGTGGTCAAAGCCGTCCGACTGGAGGCCGTCCCGCCGCCCGGGGCGTTGTACCGGCCGAGCAGTTCCCGGATCCGTGCCAACGCGGCTCGTGTCGGAGCACTGGTGGTGCCGGCGAGTGTGAGGAGTCCGTCCAGGCCGGTGCCGGCGGTCGAGGCCGGAGCGACGGAGGAGACGAGGAATCCCTGGTCCAGGAGTGCGGCCAGCAGGACGCGCAGCCGGGCACGCCGCGCGTCGTCGGCCTGGGTCGCCTGGGCCAGGCGTTCGGTCAGGACGGCAAGGTCGACGGGTGTGCGCGCGGCGGTGAGGGCCGCGCGTACCAATGGTGTGGCGCGGATCGAGACGTCCCGCAACGTGGTCCCGGGGCCGTCGTCCGTTTGGCGTGGCTCAAGCAGGAGTCGACCGTCGCGCTCAACGGCGAGCGCGTTCGCGGTCACTACCTGGTGCCAGGCAGGATCCGCGCTGTCTGCCAGGGCCGAGCTGGTCAGACGGAGCCATTCGGCGTCGGGCCGAGCCACCGGCCGCCAGGCAGGCAGAGCAGGGGACGTGGTCGGTCCTGGTACGGCAGTGGTTACCCCCGCGAACAGCCCGAATGGCGTGCTGCGCCGCTCCCATCGGATCAGATAGATCGCCAGGCTGCGCACGGCACGCCGGATTGCCCGGGGCTCCGGGCCGCTCTGTGGACTCGTGTTGGGTGAGGGCAGGACCGTGGCGATGCGGTCGGCGAGCGCGGGGCTGGCGACGGAGATCGCCTCCCGGATCCCGTCGTGAGTCCACGCGGTCCTCAGCCATCTGGTCAGGTCCGTGAGGGGTGCCGTTGCTGGGTCGAGGCCGACCGGGATGGGAAGGTCGTCCGGGGCGGTGGACGCCCGCACGAGCAGCGGGCCTGCGGTGCGCAGTCGTGCGGTCATCCGGGGACTCCTTCCAAGAGGTTGCTGGTGGCGCACCCGCATGGGGTGCGCCACCAGAGGTGTGGATCAGAACGGAGCGTTCTTGCCTGTCGTGCAGGCGCTGTTCTCGCAGGAGCTGCCGCAGCCGTCGCTCGTAGAGCACATCGTGGCCACCAGCGGCGTCGTGGACTCGATCACGCGCAGGTCGAGCTCGAAGTCCTCGTCGAGCAGTGCCAGGTTCAGCGTCGGGGCAGGGGCGTCAAGGGCCAGGGTGGGGGTCATGCAGTGTCCTCCTTGAAGGTGGTGGTGCCGTGCGGGGTGACCTGGCCGGTCAGGATGCGACCGGCCAGGAGATCGTGATGACGCCGTGCGCCTTGCGTAGGTGCGCCGCGCCCGGCGCAGCCGTCAGGTCAGCGCCGTCGGGCCAGTAGGCGATCTCGGCGTGGTCTGGACGCCCGGCCTTGTCCCACTCCTCAATCTGAGCGTTGAGGCGCTCAGCGGCCTCGACGGCATCAGGCCCCCAGGCTCGGGCTCCGAACTCCACGCCCCCGCCGTCGGGCAGTGGCCGGATCGCGAGGTATGCGAAGGAGTCCCCGCCGGCCGTCCCGAACGGGAACCAGGTTTGCGCCTGCAGCCCGGACAGCGTGCTGCCCGGGTCGGCATTGACCCGGCAGAACCCGTCCAGGAAGGACGCGAACCACAGGTGCAGGCCAGAGAAATCCTGCCCGTGAGCGAGCGGCACGCCCGACCACACCTCCACAGGCGCAGTCGCCAGAACGCCGTCCAGCAGGTGCGGCTGGGCGGGCACCTCGTCGTCGAACCGCAGCGTCAGGTACCCACCGTCCGGGTCGGGCAGGTGCAACGCGTGCTCGTCGTGCCCGCCAATGCCCTGCATCGGCACGAACCCACCGGTCTCGGCGCCTTCGGAAACGAGGTGGTCGCCATCCCAGCGCAGCGCGAGCGTCCGGGTCACGGACCGCATCCGCAGCGGGACGACCAGCCGTCCACCGTCTACCAGCTGGGCCAGCCAGGCCGGCGCGATGTCCCACGCACCAACCGTCACCAAGATCGCGTCGAACGGACCATGTCCTTCCACCGGCAGTTCGCCGTCACCGGTCAGAACCGCCACCCGCTCGCCGTACCCGGTCGCCGCCAGGCACTCCACCGCGCGCGCCGTGACCCACGGGTCGATGTCGATGCTCACCACCGACCCCGCCTCGCCCACGACCTCGGCCAGCAGCGCCGCGTTGTACCCGCCACTGCCGATCTCCAGCACCCGAGCACCAGGACCGACCTGCGCAAGCTCGATCATCCGTCCCTGCAACGACGGCGCCGAGACCGACGAGGTGTCCGCGCCATGCTCATCACGCCGGGTGACCACCGGCCGATCCGGCGAATACGTCTCTTCCAACGGCGTGTCCGCCGGCACGAACGCCTCCCGCGGCACAGCACGCAAAGCGGCCAGCACCGCGGCCGAAGTCACCCGGCCTTCCAACCGGGTCACCATAGCCTCGCGCGCTTGCGTCGTATCGGTCGTCAGATTCATCCTCATCCTTCGAATGGAACTAGAGCTGTAGTTGGGTCTTCTAGTCGGCGTGGGCCTCGAAGTACGGAGCGCACCTGAACCTCCATACAGTCGATGTCGCCGGTCCAGAGTGTGTGGCCTGGCACGAGCATGCGATGGTCCAGCGGCAGATCACAGCCGATCGCACGGGCAATCCGTTCGCCGTCGTCCATCCTGGTTGGCTGAAGGCAGATGCGGTCGCGAGTCATGGTGATCAGCTCGATGCGCTCGTTGCCGATCGAACTGGTGATGCGCCTGGCGACGTCCATGACATGCCCCAGCTCATCAGGAGCCCGGACGTCTGCTCCGGTAGTCGATGGGCTCATCGCGGTCCTCCAGCCTTTGTAGGTGCTGGCCACCGATTCTGATGGCGCCGCCCGGCGGTCGGGGTGCAAGGACTCACGTTGCCTGCTTAGGCGCCCTGGAGAAGAGTCATGGCGGTAGTGGGAATCAGTAGTCATCGTCGTGACTACCACTGGTAGTCCTCTCTGCTGCATGACGCTCGCCCCTCTCCCTCTCGTGGACGTTTGGCCATAACCTGCTTCTCAGGGATCACCGTCCAGGGAGAGCCATGAACGTCGACCCATTCGTCAACGAGCCGATCAGCCCCGCGGTATGGGAACGACAGGAGATGCGGGCCGCGCTCGCTCGACGCGACCTGAAGCTGGTGTACGAGCTGTTGCAACGCTCCGGGGTGTCGCAGCGATCGATCAGTCGACGCACCGGGCAGAGCCCGTCGGAGATCTACAAGATCATGAACGGGCGTCAGGTCCAGGCGCACGACGTCCTCACCCGTGTAGCGGACGGCCTCGGGATCCCGCGCGGGTACATGGGGCTGGCCTACGACGAGTCCACCGAAGCGGTCCTCGGTAGGGCCTTGGCCACGATCTCGACCGATGCCGACGAACGCCAGGAGGTGCGCCGAGCACTGGCTCACGCTGCGAACACGACGATGGGTGCAGACGTCGCTGACGTCGCTTCCTGGTGGCAGCCAGTCGATTCTCAGATTGCCACCGCGCCCGACAGAATCGGGATGGCCGACGTCGTCCATCTGACGGCCCTGACCTCGGCTATGCGTGCGGTCGACTACCAGCACGGCGGCGGAGCATGCCGAGACGCGATTGCCGCGCAAGTCCGGTGGGCACAACAGCTCCTCCTGGCCGACGCCAGCGACGAGACACGAAAGCACCTCCTCATCGCCCTTGCAGACCTTCATAACCTGGCAGGCTGGACGTCATTCGACGTTGGCATGTACTCGGTGGCGCGCAGACATTTCTCCCGCGCGCTGGAGCAGGCTCAGGCAACGGGCCATCAGTCCTTGGCTGCGAATGTTCTCAATCGCCTCGGCCGGCTCCACCTGCACCGCGGGCTTCACATTGAAGCCTTGCGGTTCTTCCAACTCGGTCAGATAGCGGCTCAGGACTCCGGCTGCGGGGTAACCGTCGCGATCCTGTGCGCCAACGAGGCGTGGGCATATGCGCATCTAGGCGATCGGGCCCAGATGAACCGGTCCCTAGTTCGCTCGAGAAATGAACTGGAGAACGCCGACCGTGACGGCGCTGAGGAATGGGTGCGCTTCTTCGATGAGGCAGAGCTGAGCGCTATTACCGGGGTCACCCTCGCGGCGCTTCCGGACGCCAGCGGATCTGAGCTCGACGACGCGATTGACCACATGGCCTCGGCCAGCGAACGGTCGATCGGGATGACCCGCTCACAGGTACTCATCATGCCCAACATCGCCCGCGCACACCTCAGGGCCGGACACACCGACGCCGGAGTGCGGATCGGCCATGAAGCCGTTGACGGCGCGCTTACGGTTCGATCGGTGCGTCCGGCCGACCGGCTGATCGATATGGTCGGCGATGTCGCTACGCTGGAGCGCGACGACGCCCGCGACCTGCACCACCGCATCCAGCTGCTGGCAGCCCGACCAAGGACTTGACCCATGTCGTATCCCTCTCCCGACACCCAGACATTGCAGTCCGTGCTCAAACGTGTCGGAGGGATAACGGGCCTGGAGACCGACGAGGCCAGGCTGATCAAGTTCACGAACAACGCGTTGTATGCCCTGGACCGCGAGCAGGTCGTGATCCGTGTCGCCGGCTCGGAACCGATCGCACGACTCGTCGACACGGTGATCGCGGCTGCCGAATGGTTCGCGGATCACAATCTGCCCACCGTGCGGCTCTGGGGCGAGACCTCTCAACCCCTAGAGGTCGAGGGCTTTATGGTCACGTTCTGGCACCAGGTGCCTGATGGGGGCTCTTCAGTTACCGGGAAGCAGCTCGGCCAGTTCCTCAGGAGGATGCACTCGCTTACCTCTGCCCCGGCCGCGATCAAGCCATGGCAGCAGTTGGAGGCAACCCGGAATCGCATCACGGCCGGCCGCCGACAGATGACCACTGATCAGGGGAAGCGGCTGCTTGCTCTTGCCGACCAGGTCGCCAACGAGATGGCGGACGTTCGCTACGTGCTGGAGCCCGGTCCGATATTCGGCGATGCGCAAATCGGGAACCTTATCGCCGGGCGGCACGGAGGGGTGATGTGCGACTTCGACTCCGTGGCCGTCGGCCCTCGGGAATGGGACCTTATTCCTGCGGCCGTGGCGCAGGCCCGGTTCGGCTTCCCCGTTGACCACCATGCCGAGCTCGTGGACGCATATGGCTGGGACGTCACGGCATGGGAGCACTACGACACCTTCCGCCGCCTGCGTGAACTCCAGTTACTTGGCAGCGTGCTGCCTATCATCGACACCAGCCCGCGGGTCCGTAGCCAGTGGGAGCACCGTTACGCCACGATCGACCAGGCCGATGCCGCCTGGGAGATCTACGAGACGTGAGTGACGGCTCGCGCACGAGCGCCTGGGCTGATCAGAAGCTAGCTCGGGCAGGCCGCGTGCTTGGGCTGGATCCACGTGGTGCTCGGATGCTCAAGTTCACGAACAACGCGGTTTTCGCACTCGACAATTACGGGATTATCGTGCGAATCGCCGGATCTGAGCCTGTATCCGCGAAGGCCCGTCGGGGCGTCGACATGGCCCGATGGTTGGCTGAACACGGCATCCCGGCTGTCCGGCTCGTTGAGGACTTCGAGCAGCCCATCCATGTCGACGGTCTCGCGGTCACTACGTGGCACCAGGTGCCGGACGAAGGTGCACCGGTTCGTCCCGAGGACCTGGGTCTGTTGTTGCGCCGCTTGCACGCGATCACCGAGGAAGCGACGGATCTCCCACGGTGGGACCAGTTGGCGTCGATCCGTGCTCGCCTTGCTGCGGCCACGACGCTGACCACAGAAGAGCATGTCTTCCTGGCTGAGGTGGCCGACGAGCTCGAGGAAGAACTGATCGGCTTGGAGCCGTTACTGCAACCGGGGCCGCTGCACGGGGACGCTCACACGGGCAATGTCATCCCCGGGCCGGACGGACCCGTGCTGTGCGACTTCGACTCCGCTGCCAACGGCCCCCGCGAGTGGGATCTCACACCGATCGCGGTGGGCCACCTCAGACTCACACCGCCGCCTGACGCCTACCCACGCTTCGTGCAGGCCTACGGCGTCGACCTGACCAAGTGGACCGGGTTTCCCATCCTGCGCCGGCTACGTGAGCTGCAGCTGGTCACGAGCGCGCTGCCGGTGCTGGCGGCGAACCCCGGTCTGTGGCCACAGTGGCGGCTTCGGTTCGAGACGCTTCGTGCCGGCGACACGACGACACGGTGGAAGCGGAACGGCTGAACACACCTAGGCGTCGCGGTTCGATCGCGCCGCGAGGTCTACTCGGTTCCACGGAGTCCAAACCGCCGTGGCGTTCCCGGCCCGGATGCTCTCGTACCTCAGGTTCCACTCGGTTCGCACTCCGGCGTCGAAGGACAAGATCGGTAGGGGTGCGACCAGGACCTGAAGCTCCCGGATGCGGCGCATGGTGTCGTAGTGATCCCAGTCGCGGACGTCGAAGCCGTACTCGTCTGCGAGCTGGTCTTGCTCGTCGGTGAGCTCGGCGAAGCGGGCGGTGTTCACCGCGATCGGCATCAGGTCCCACTCGCGGGGGCCGTTGGCAGCGGTGTCGAAGTCACATAGGACGGTGCCGTCCGTACCAGCGATGAGGCTCCCAGTGTGCGCGTCCCCATGGATCGGTCCCGTCGGCAGTACATAGTCGACGTCGTGCAGGAGCGTGGCGAGTTCGTCGACCTGGTCGGTGAGGAAGACGAGATGCTCGGTAGATAACACGTCCTGCGCGGACAACTTGCGTCGGATGGATCCGATCTCGTCCCAAGCCGGCAGGTCTGGCGCTTCGCCGGGGCTGCTGTGGAGCGTGCGCAGTATTTCCGCGAGCGCGCGTACTGTCGGCCGGCCATCGTTGGACGGTACGAGCTGCCAGATCGTCACTTGGTGACCTTCGACGTCGAACGGTTGATCAAGGCCGTCCATCGGCACGATCGTCGGCACATCGTTTGCGGCGAGCCACTGTGCGAAGCTGACCGCTTTTCTGGCTTGCGCGCCGACCAGGTCCGAAGCGGCAATCCGAATGACGTACGGGTCACGGGCCAGCGAGAACACGGCGTTATTCGTCAGCTTGATCAGGCGGGCACCGGTCGCATCGAGTCCGGCGTGCTCGCACGCCATGCTCAATAGGTCACCGAAGGGCGATGGGAAATCCGTAGTGCTGGTCATGATGCTCCTTGTAGAGCGTTGATGCCGGCCTGTATGTCCAGAGCGCCGGTGGTTGCAACCGCTCCGAGATGGTTGGCCAACGGCGTGAGCCGGTCGACGATCCTCGCCGAGTTGATCTGGCGTGCTGCGCTGAGGGCCCGGCCCGCTCGGTCGAGGCCAGCGTCGATGTTGCCGAGGCGGAGATCGGTGAGCGCGAGGATTGGCAGTGCTAGGGCGCTGCTGCGGGGATGCTCGTCACCGCGCTCCGTGAACGAGTGCTCGAGGTTCTGGCGGGCGGAATCGAGCAGCGCGTCGTCTGCCGATGGCAGCGCCGACTGGGCTGTGCCTGTCATCGCGTGGAGTTCGCCCTGCCCGTAGAACCTGGGCCATCGTCGGGGTTGGTTGTCGTCGGCTGCGTGGAGCTCGTCGGCGGCGCGCACAAGCGATTGTTCCATCTGCCGGCGGTTGTCCATCATCGCGTGCGCCCAGGCTTCGTTTACGCAGATCAGGGAGACCATGAAGGGGCTCCCGGAGCTCTGTGCGGCGATTTGGCCGAGCTGCAGGAATCGCAGGCCGACGCCGGGCATCCCGATGTGGAGGTGCAGGCGCGCCATTGTGTACAGCACGGTCGCGGTCAACGCCCAGTTGTCTCCGGCGCGTGACAGGTCTAGGGCCCGCTTGAAGTACGAGGCCGCGACCGTGTGCATACCCAGGTCGAAGGAGGACCAGCCCGCGACGACGTGCAGGTCTGCCAACGCGATCAGTAGCCGCTTGCGTGTGACCTCAGCCATCTGAGTGGTCAAGAGCTGCTGGCTCCAGCGCACCTGCGCGGCTATTGCATCCCGGCAGGCCCCGCCTCCGTGCTTGTCGTCGACCAGACGCATGGCATCGGTGAGGGCTTCAACATGCGCGACGTCACTCGTCCCGATTTTGTCTGGCACTGGGGCGACGTACTGGTCGATGGGCTGCCAGAAGGTTGAGGCATCGGTCTCGGCGACCCCCATCGTGGCGGCTGCGGCGTGAGCAAGCAGCGTCTGAGTCTGATCGCGACCACGACTTCCCGCCAGGCCAGGTGTTGGCGAGTCAAGATTAAGGAGCGCCGCGGTTCCATCGTCGTAGGCCAAGCCGAGGTATCCGCGGGGGACACCGAGGCCGTCTGCGATACGCACAAGGACGTCGTGGGCAACGACCTGCCGACCTCGGTTCAGTATTGCGTAGACCTCGGACTGGGCCTGACCGGTCAGCCGGGCTATCCGATGCTGCGAGATGCCGAGCTGTCCTAGAAGCTCATACACGGTCTTGAGATCTCGATGTGCAAGAGCCTGTCGCATCTCCACGCGTTCCCAGTGCACAGGGCTGATTGTGTCCGCGTCACTCTGGTCAAGGTTCATCGCACAAACGGCCCCTTCTAGCGAGTGTGGTCAGCCTAGCCACGACTGCTTGTCCTGCGGGCGAATAACTAGCGGATGTGACTACCGGTGGTAGTCGCAGACGCCGACTGCACAAGCGGACCCCTCGCCGGTATTACCCGACGCCCCACAGCGGTGGAATTTTTCGACTTTGAAGGTTTCCCGATCTCCCGAGGGGGACGGCGTCCCATACCCGGTCGCTGAAGACCAGCACACAGGAGCACGACCATGACCTGGATCGCATCACAACCAACCCTGGTAGTACTCGACATCGATGGCACGATCGCCATCCCCGGCACGACGAAGATCTCACAAGGCGTCCGTGACGCGGTCGCTGATGTGCGCGCTGCCGGGCACCATGTGGTGCTGGCCTCAGGTCGCTCGCTGGTTGGGGTACTGGCGGTCGCGCGTGAGCTCGGGATTACCGAGGGCTGGGTGGTCGCGTCCAACGGTGCGGTGGTCGCGCGTTTGGCGCTTGGTGCTCCGGCTGGCTATCACCTGCATCAGGTGCTGACCTTCGATCCGCGTTTGGTGGTCGACACGGTGCGGGCCCGGTTCCCGGGTGCTCGGTTCGCGGTGGAGGTCGTAGGCAAGGGCTACAGGGTGACGCGTCTGTTCCCATCGGGAGACCTCAACGGGTACCAGATGCTGGTCGACCTTCAGCGTCTCACCGAGCGGCCCACTACGCGGTTGATCGTCAGCTCGCCTGGCGTGAACGAGCTGCTCGACGACCTCGGTAGCCACGAGGTGACGGTGAACACTGACGGCGACAGGTGGCTCGATGTCACCCCGCCGAATCTCTCCAAGGCCACCGCTCTGGACAACGTGCTGGACAGGCTCGGTGTCCTATCCGAGGGCACCGTAGCCGTCGGTGACGGACTGAACGATTTGCAGATGCTGGGCTGGGCGGCGCGTGGGGTCGCCATGGCTCATGCTCCGGCCGAGCTGCGTGACGTGGCTGACGAGGTCACCGGCACGCTTCAGGAAGACGGCGCTGCCATGGTGCTCCGGTCGCTTCTGCCCGCGACTGTCCCGGCGTGACGACGACCGGCGTAGCCGCCTCGGCCCGTGTCGCGACGGACCGTCACCCCTTGTGGCCGCGCATCGTTCAGCTCGCCACAAGTTGCTATTCATCTGGCCCAGCCTCTGAAAACGGCCTCGCGCGTGACCAACCCAGCGCAGCTCGCCCTTTCTCTGTCGTACTCGATGACCGTGCGCAGGCAGCTCCCCTAACTCCCGACCGGTGACATGCCGGAGAAACCGTCACCGGTCGGGTCCCCAAGAAGTGATGCAAGGAGGCCCAAGATGGGCACGCAAGACTGCTATCCCCCAATCGACCTGCCGAACTGGTCGGGCACCTACCTGGGTCTGCAGGTCCAGGTACAGGCCGCTCTGCGAGACCCCATTCGGGGCACCCCGTGATCGCCACCCCGCGCTCGCCGCGACGGTCCGGGCGCGTGCCTGCCTTGGGCGACGGGCCGCAGGACCCGGCACAGTCGTTGGCGGATGGTGATCTGGCCCGGATGTTGTTCGAGGTCGAGCTGGCCGCAACCAGCCCCGAAGGCTCGTGGGACGAGGTGACCGACTGGCTCCTCGAAGCCACTCATCGCCCCGTGGACCGGTCGGTTCGCGCGAGCCTGTTCTATGGGGCGCCCGCGCTGGCGTTTGTCCTGGACTCCACCGGCCACTATCGCGCCCGGTGGGCCCACGAGCTAGCGATCCTGGATCAACATCTGGTCACCGTCACGAACGACCGGCTGACCGCTGTCGAGGCCCGGGTCGCGTCGGGGGCACCGCCACAGGTCGACGAATTCAGCCTGGTGGACGGTCTGACAGGGCTCGGCGTCGTGCTACTTCGCCGCGTGGTTCACCAGCCCGTATCGAACGAGGCTCTGTCGTGGGCGCTCAAGGACGTGCTGATGTACCTAGTGGACCGCGCACGGGACCGCATGCTGGGCGAGGTACGGCTGCCCGGGTGGTGGACTCCGAGCGTGCGGCGCCCGGAGGCGGCAGGGGCGCCGGTGGCACTGGCTGGGCACGCGGGCTTCGGAATGGCTCGCGGCGGGGCCGGCATCTTGGCGGTGTTGGCCGCAGCGTATCGGGCGGGGCATCGTGTTCCCGGGCACGGTGAGGCGATCGACCAGATCGTCGGCTGGTACGCGAGGTGGCGGCAGGAGACCCCTGAGCGGGTGGTGTGGTGGCCCAACCGGTTGAGCCTGGAGGAGTTACGCACCGGGCACATGACCCCGGTGGGTCAGGACGAGCCGTCGCCTTTGGAGCCGACGTGGGCGCACGGCACCCCAGGTATCGGGCGGGCGCTGCAGATGGCCGCGATCGCCCGTAAGGACGAGCAGGCCAGAATCGCAGCGGAGGACGCGATCGCGTCTTGCCTGATCCAGTCGCAGGTCGGTCCGATCAGTGAGCCTGACCTGTATTCGGGGACCGGTGGCATGTATCTGACTGTGCTGCGTGCTGCTGAGGACGCCGAACGGTTCCACCCCTTGTCCGACTCGCGGATCCCTCCCTTGCTGCACCGGTTGAGCGTGGCCGGCTCGGCGGTGTCGCGTACCAGCCGGGTCCTGCCCGACCCGGACGACTCCGAGTTCTTGTTCGGCCGGTTCGGTACGCGGTTGGTGTTCGAGTCGTTGCGCCGGCGCGCGTCCCCGGTCTGCGGTGGCGACGGCGTCCTGGGGATCGGGTGGGCTGAATGAGCGGCACGATCCTCTACCTGCCCACGCCCCGCACCCAGTCGGACATGCAGGGCACGGTCGTGGTGCCCAGCCCGAGGCCAGCGCCGGCGGACATGGTCGGCTGGTCCCAGCTCGACCTCGTCTTCACCGCCGGGCCCGAGGCTCGCACGGCCGAGGCGATCGTGGTTGCCGATGTTCTGGACGAGTTGTGCGCACAGGCCGGCGGCCGGTGGTGGTTCCTGAACCAGGACCGGGGCTGGCGCGTCTACCTGCAGGGCCTGCCCGCGATTCGGGCGGCCAAACGGGTGAACCAGGCAGGCCACGCCGGAAGGGCAGGTCCCTGGTGGGCCATACCGACACCAGCCCCGCTCTCGGTGCGGCCGGTAGGGAACCTGCCCGGTGTACCGGCGCCGCGGGCTTTGGTGCTGGCGGACCTGCACTGTGCCGACAGCCAGGGCGTCCTGGACTACCTGCGCGAGGACCATCCTCTGCTCGTGCCCCGGCACCTGGCTGGGATCCTGACCGTGGCCCTGTGCCACGCGGCGGGCCTGAGCACTCCGCAGACGGCGGACTTCGTCGACCAGCACTGGCTCGACGCAACCCCGCTGGGAGAGGCCGCGAGAGTCCGGGCCCACGGGCTGACCGAGATGCTCGGTGCCTACCTGCTCACGCCCGCGACACGGTTGCTGGAGCTGGACCCATACGCGGCAGTGTGGGCCAGTGCCCTGGCAGACGCCGGGGAACGCGTGTGCGCCCTGACCCACCAGGGCTTCACTCCCACACCTAGCGCCACGGTCCCCGACGCGCTGCAGTGCGACCTGCGGCACGCCGTGGCGGCGCACTGGAACCGGCTCGGCCTGAACCCGGCCGACCAGCAGATCCTGGCCGTCGCGATCCGCAACGCCCTGTGGGCCAAGGGCAAACGATGACACCGACCAGAGCCACACCAGCCTGCGGCGACATCCTCGCCGCCGCGAACTTTGACGCACTACGGACCTCGAGATGACCACCATGATCAGTACACGCACCTCCGCCACGCACGCGTCGCCCACGACCGCGGCCCCCGACCAGTACACGGACCCCGTAGCGGGCACGGTGCGAACAGGCCGTGTTGAGCGAGGAGAGATCGCTGCGTGCTTCCCGCTGGCAGCCCGTCGTCGCCCGACATGCCCGCCGCTGCGTGCTCGGCTGGACCGGGTGACGATCGCCGCACGCGCCGCCATAGCTGAGACCGACCGACCTCTCGCGGTCCAGGAGGCAGGCAAGGCCCTGACCGGGGCGGCGTTGATCGCCCGAGACTGCCACCAGCCGGACCGTGCGCGACAGATCGTCACCCGGCACATCGAGCTCTACACCGGGCTGACCCGTCCGCTGACGGTCTTGGAGGCGGGGCAGGTCGTCGGAGCGGCGACCAGTCTCGCGCGCACTGCACTGCAGACCGACCCTGCCCCGGATCGCGGTGTAACGATGCTGATCCGAGTCCTGGAGGCGACCTACCGCCGGGCAGCGATCATGCTCGACGGCGTGATTCGGCCTGTGGCAGTGCCGTTGGGTGACGTCAACAGCACCCCGGAGGAGCATCGCCGGCTCGTCGCGCTGGCGCAGGCCCAGCTGCTGGTCGGAGGAACTGCTGCCCTGGCTCGCGCTGGCCGGTGGGCCGAGGCCGCCGACCTTGCTCGCACCTACGGCGGTTCCGGTACGCGGCTTCTCGAAGGGCGCCAGGTCTTGGCCATCTCGCGTCTGCTGACCCGGGACGGCAATGTCGCCCGGGATCTCGTGGCCCAGTCGGACAGGTCCTCGGACATCGACTACGACGTGGCTGCGTGCCTGACTGCGTTGTGCGCGGCGACTGCGAAGAGGTACGACGCGGCCATCGTGATGGTTGACCGGTACCGGGCCAGCACCAGCCCGGGCGAGGGGTACGCGTACTTCCGGGCACGGTATGGCGCCGTCGTCGCGGTCATTGCCCGCGGGAACCAGCACCCGGCAGCTACGGAGATCGCGGCCCGGGTCGCCCGGGAAGCGCTGGGGTCGGGCGATGGGTACGCAGCTCAAGAGGTCCTGCGGCACGCCACGATCACAGGGGCGATACCGGAGCGGCACCGCGCCCGCCTCGAGGAGGTCGTCGAGGTCGCGGGGCTGACCGGCAAGGGCCTGACCGGCCGCCTGCTGACACAACTCCAAGACGCGGTAGAGCTCGCTGCCCACGCTGTCAGGTACGACCTATGACCGGCAACTGGCCGCGCCCCGGAGTAGGTGACCAGGCGCGCGGCGGGGGGATCCCTCTACCGGTTGCTGAGTCGCGGCTCGTCGCGGTCGGGATCCACGTGCGCCGGCTGGCCGCAGCCGCCGGAATCCCTGCGGACTGTGTCGTGCACGTCGACGCGAGCATGCTCCCCATGCAAGCCCGTGACGGGCACCCGATCTGGGTCGTCGACGCGCACCTGCGCCTCCCGGAACCCGACGAAGCAGCCCTCCTTGCCGCCGCATTGTGGCTGCCCGCTGTCCCACGGCGCAGCCCCGCGGACGACTGGTGCTGGCGTGGGTGGCTCACTGTCGAGGCGCCGAACGCATGGTTGGTGTCGGTCACGCTGTCCAGCCCGTCAGGTGGGGCCGTCCGGCAGGGGCCTGCGCGAGGTGCTGGGGTAGGTAAGGGGTGACGAACGAGAGGTTGCGGTCGCGGCGGGAAGCCATGCCGTCGCCATCGGGCTCGGGGCTGCCGATGTCACGGTCGGAGCTCGCTGGGCTGGTCAACGAGTACATCCAGGCGCGGACCGGACGCCCGAGCGTGCTCGCCGGCAAGGAGGTCGGCCGGTGGGAACGCGGCGAGGTACGCAGGCCCGGCAAGCTGTACCGCGATGCACTCCGTGCCGTACTGGGTGCCGTCTCCGACGAGGAACTCGGCTTCTTCCCCGCACCGCGCGGCGTGCCGCGTGCTGCCGGCCCGCTAAGGCCTGCTGCGGCAATGGTCGCGAACCAGGTCACCGCGCGGGCCTTGATCCAACGTGACGGACGGTTTCTCGTGCTCCGCCAACGCGGACAGAGCTGGTCGTTTCTCCCTGGAGGCTCCTTCGAGCCGGGAGCGCAGTCCGTTCAGGGCGCGTTGCTCGGCCACATTGCCGAGCAGACAGGTCTGGCTGTCACCATCGTCGGGTTCGCGGGTCTCATCGACCAGGGCGAGGTCAATGCTGGTGGCCCGGTCGACACGACGGACGAGGCGATCACGCTGGTGTTCGAAGCCCTGGCCATGTCGACCAGCGACAGCGCTCCACCTCGTGGCCGGGTGCTCGAGACCGACTGGCTGGCCGTGGCTGACCTGGCCGAAGCCGATGTGCGGCCAGTCGGGCTGCGCGAAGCACTCCTCGAGGGTGCGGACGGCGCGTTCTGGCGCACCTGGATCTGACAGTCCGCCCGGCACCAGGGCGGGACACTGCGTATGCCCACGGCACGGGTCCGTGGGCATACGCAGTGGACTCAGCGATTCACGTCGAAGCCTTGTTCGGTGCCGTACCGGACGATGTCGTCCTGCCAGCCCGTGAGCCCGTCGATCAGGGTGGTGGTGCCGGTGTAGGCCTGGCCGACGGTGTCGGGGTAGATGCTGTTGGCGTGGACCTGGTAGGGCAGGTACTGGAAGCCGGGCAGGACGTGGGTGGCGGAGTCGGCCAGGACGCGGTTGATCTGCTGCCCTCCGAAATACTCCGGCTCCTGGGCCAGGAATGTCGGGTCGGTCAGGTCCCGCATCGTGGCGGGGAACGCTCCGGCGTCCAGTCGGGTGGCGACGCCGTCGCCGATGTTCGCGTACTTGAGGAACTCGTAGGCGAGCTCCTGGTTCTGGCTGGCCTGCGTGACCGCGAGCGAAGACCCACCGAGCTCAGCAGTCTCGTTGGCGCCCTCGGTCCATTGCGGCATCCGGGCCACCCGCCAGTCCCCGGACGCCGCGCCGGCGCCGGTGCTCAGGTTGGCGGGCATCCACGCCCCGGTCACCAGCGCGGCGATCGACCCGTCGGACAGCCCCTGGAACCACTCGTCGGACCAGTCCGAGATATCCGCGACCAGGCCCTGGTCGATGAGCTGCTGCCACATGGTCGCGAACCGGAGCGTGCCCTCATCGGCCAGGTCCACGGTCACGGTGGTGCCGTCGACGGTGAAGGGTCGTCCGCCGGCCTGCCAGATCATCGACGTGGTGAAGGTGCTGATGCCGTTGTCCGCGGTGATGTAGGTGTCCGGGTCATAGTCCTGGAGGGCCTCGGCGGCGTCAGCGAACTCGTCCCACGTGGTCGGCACGGCCACCCCGGCCTCGGTGAAGACCTGCTCGTTGTAAAACAGGGCCATGGGTCCGGAGTCCATCGGCAGGGCGTGCACGGCGTCGGTGCCGCCGGTGACGGCGTCCCAGGTACCCGGGGAGAACGTGCGGCCGAGGTCGCTGGCGCCGTAGGGGGTCAGGTCGGTCAGGGAGTCGGTGATCGTGAACTGGGGCAGGGCGTGGTACTCGACCTGCGCGATGTCGGGGACACCGGAGCCAGCGCTGATCGCGTTCTGCAGGGCGACGTAGTGGTCGTTGCCCGTGCCGACGTTCGCCAGCTCGATGTCCACGTTCGGGTACTCGGCCTCGAAGTCGGCCACGACCTGCTTCAGGGTCGGTTCCCAAGCCCAGACCAGGAGCTCACCACCCTCGGCCAGCACATCGTCTTGGGTGCCGGTGTCAGCTGACGGGTCGACGCGACTGCTGGCGCTGGGACTGGAGCTGCAGGCGGCCAGCGTCAGCAGTGTGGCGATGACGGCGGTCGCGACGATCGCTTTCTGGTGCCGGAGCCGGTGGCTGACTGAGGTGGGACGGGGCATCGAGCGGGTCCTCTCGGAGGTTCGGTGGGGTTGTGTCTGTCGCCGGCCGCGCGCGTGGCGGAGCCGGGGAAGAATGTCGGTCTCGTCGCGGTGGCGCCTCAGGCGTTCCAGGGGCGGGTCAGACTCCGACGAGGTCCCAGTCGGCAGACGCAGCCTGGTGGGCGGGGAGGGTCAGGTGTCCCGGTTCATAGGTCACCGGGAGGGTGGCCGCGGAGCGGGCCCACAGGCCGGGTACGAACGGCAGGTCCTTGACCTCGATGTCCAGCTTCAGCGTGTGCAGCCCGCGCAGGACCTCCTCGACCGCGGTCTTGGTGATCAAGCGAGAGACGCGCTGAGCGGGGCAGCGGTGGACACCGGCACCGAAGGCCAGGGTGGCTCGACTGGTGGAGGCGTCCCACAGGTCGGCGCCTTCGTGCACGGTCTTGGTCGCGTGCGCGACAGCGCACACGATCGCCTCGCCCTTGTGCAGGGCGCGCCCGCCGAGCTCGGTGTCCTCAGTGATGAACCGGGCGGGGGTGTGCCAGGTCGGGGACTGGTGGACCAGGACGTAGTTCAGGGCCTCGTCCACACCGAGGCGGCCCGAACGGGTGCGGGTGCCGAAGTCCTGGTCGCCCAGCAGATGCAGCAGCGTCATGGTGGTCCAGGCCACGGACATCTCATGCCCGGCGGACTGGATCATCTGCGCGGTGTCCAGCAGCTCGGTATCCGTCAGGGCCCGGTCGTGATGCACGATCACCGAGAGCATGTCGTCACCGGGGTCCTGGCGCCGGATGGCGATTAGCTCGGTGAGCATCGCGTTCATGCCGACGAACGCAGGCTCCGCCGCCGCGGTGTTGGAGAAGATATCGGTGGCGTACTGCCTCATCCGGTCGGCGAGCTGGGCCGGCAATCCGTACATCGCAGCCACTGCCAGAGCCGGGACGGCTGCGGTGTAGGAGGCGACCAGGTCGGCCCGGCCCAGGGGCGCGATCTGCACCAGCAGCCGCCGGCACGCGGCGCGGACCTCGCGCACGAGCCTGGTCTCGTCGATGCTCGCGAACGCGTCGTCCACGACGTTCCGCAACCGCACACGAGGCTCACCCTCGGTGTAAAAGGCGTTCTCACGGGGGCGGAAGAACGCGTGCAGCCCGGTGCGCGGCCGGACCCGCCCATCGTGGAACGCGGCCCAGTGCTCGACGTCCCGGCTGAAGAACACCGACCGGCCCATCAGGACCTGCTGGATGTCCTCGAAATCGAGCACGAGCCAGGCCAGCACACCGTCGGACAGCTCGACCGGCACCACCGGCCCCCACTGCGCCCTCCACGTGCGGTACACCGCAGCCGGGTCGGGGGCCATGGTCGCCGCTGCCAGCATCGGCAACCCAGAACCTGGGCTGGCGGGCAGGTCGTCCAGACGGACATCAGAAATGCCTAACAACGTATTTCTCCTCGAAAGGGGCGAGTTCAGAGCGCACGAAACCCAGGCGCGACGAATGGTGGTTGCGGCGCCGAGAGCCATCGGTGGCGGGCGCTCGTGAGACGTTGGGGCCGGGGCCACCGTCAACGGTGGCCCCGGCACTGGTCAGACGCTGGTGGTCAGGCTCTGGGGGCGGCCAGGTGGACCGGGAGACGGGCGTGTCCGTTGGTGATGAACCCGGGGTTGGCCGGGATCGTGTCCGGGTCCTCGGCCAGGCTCAGGTCCGGGAACCTGTCGAACAGGGCCGGGAGTGCGGCCTTGGCTTCCAGGACCGCGAGGGGTGCACCGAGGCAGTAGTGGGTGCCGTGCCCGAACCCGAGATGCTCCCGGGACGCGCGCGTCGGGTCGAACACCTCGGGCCGCTCGAACTTGGCCGGGTCACGCCCCGCGCCGGCGTAGTTGACCAGGATCGCGTCACCCGCGTGGATCCGGGCGCCGCCGAGCTCGAAGTCCTTCACCGCGAACCGGAGCGGCAGGTTGGCGGCGATGCCGGCCCAGCGCAGGGTCTCGTCGACCACGGCATCCCAGGAGATCTCCCCGGCCAGCACCGCGGCCCGGTGCTCGGGGTGGGTCTGCAGCGCGAACACTGTCTGGTCGATCAGGTTGCCGGTGGTCTCGTACCCGGCCACGATCGTCAACCGCACCGTCTCCAGCAGGACCTCACGGGTGTAGGCCTCCTTGGTGCCCAAGGTCTTGACCATGTCACTGGTCAGGTCCACACCGGGCTCGGCGATCTTCCGGTCGACCATCGTCTCGATCGCGCCCAACAACGCCACGAACCTGGCCTGGGCGTCCTCGGGTGTGACCGTGGTGTCGAACAGCGCGTCCGCTCCGGCGCGGAACGTGCCGGCCAGGTCGTCCGGGACACCGAGCAGGGCACCGATGGCCTCGATCGGTACCGGGAGGCAGAACTCGGCCCGCAAGTCCACGACCTGCCCACCGGAGGCCGGCGGCGCGAGAGCAGCAAGGCGGTCGGCGACGATCTGCTCGACCACCGGTGCCAGACGCTTGATCCGGCGTGGCGTAAACGCCGGTGCTGCCCAGGACCGCAGGTCCCGGTGGCGCGGCGGGTCAGCAGTGAACATCCCCGCGCGGACCGCCCACATCAGCAGCGGCCAGTCGTTGGGGACGAGTCCGGCGAGGAAGTCAGCCCAGTACGCGATGTCCTTGGACACCAGCGGGTCCTTGTTGCGGACCTTGAGCAGCTCGACGGCCTCGCCGTACCCGAGGACCACCCACGCGGGTAGCCCGCCGGGCATCTCGACCCGGACCACCGGGCCGTCGGCACGGAGCCGGTCGATCTCGCCGTACACATCTTGCCCGGTCGGGTCCAGAACGTGCCGCGCAGGTGCCTCAGAAGTCATAGGCGTAACCGCACCAGCAGGTGCTCACCTGCCACAAGACCGCACCGCCGCATTCTGGCAAAGTGCGGCACCGCATTTTGTCAGAATGCGGCCTCTCGGGGTGACGCAAAGCAGAGCGAGAGCACTAGGGTCATTGTCGGCGGATTCCGTCGTGCATTCATACATTGTCATCAGGCGACAATTCGAAAAGGTCGTCGACTATCTGCACCCTTGGAGGATCGATCGTGAGTCGTGACGAGGGCTGGGCCGCGGCTGACTACGTCGTCGTCGACGTGGAGGGCAACGGGGCACGGCTGCCGCACCTCGTCGAGCTCGCGCTGGTACCGGTTCGCCAGGGCAGGATTGGCACTGCCCGGACATGGCTCGTGCGCCCAGCTGATCCGATCACGTGGCAGGCCACCCGGGTCCATGGCATCACCAACGACGACGTCGCCGAGGCGCCACCTGTCCGGCAGATCGCCGCGGAGGTCCTGGAGGTCCTGGGTGACGCGGTGCTGGTCGGGCACGCCGTGCACGTCGACGTCGACGTCCTGAGCCGGTCGTTGCCGGGCTGGGTCGGGCCGGTCACGATCGACACGCTCCGCCTGGCTCGCCGGGTCTTCGACCTGCCGTCCTACAGTCTGAGCGCGCTGGTCGAGCACCGTCACCTCGACGGGGGCCTGCCGGAAGGGTCGCGGCCACACCGGGCCGGATACGACGCTACGGTCACCGCCCGCCTCTTCGTCGACATCGCGTCGAACCTGTCGCCCGGTGGCGCGACCCAGCAGGCCCTCATGCTCGCTGGCGGCCCGGCAGATCCGCTGCGGGACGACGTGGCGCAGCCGACCTTGTTCGACCCGTTACGGCCGATCACGACGCCGTGAGCAAACCCGCGAGCTCTTGTGACACCCCGGGCCCCATCGCGCGGGGTGCCAGGAAGAGGCAATCGAGCGGCGTCGAGCCCTCTGGTCGTGTGCGACCGCTGAACACCGAGCCCTCAGGAGACACCAGATGATGTACCCGGCAGCGAGCGGCTCCGCGGCTCTATCGCAGACTGGCCGCTCGCCGATGGGGTTGCATGACCCGGTCGATGTCCCGCTGCTGGCCGACGTGCTCTCGGCGCGCGACCCTGTCGCGGTCTGGTCCTGGCTGCGTCAGCAGTGGGGAGCCGTCGCACCGGTCGGCTTGGGTCCCGGGGCACGAGCCTGGCTGGTGACCAGCTACCCGGCCATCGCTGCCCTAGCGCGGGACTCCAGCATGGTCACCACCGAGACCTCTGCGTGGAACCGTGACCCGGACGGGCTGCCGGCGTATCTCCGGCCGGCGTTCCAAGCCGGGGAGTGGCAGAGGGCCGAGACGAGCACCGGCGCGGAGCACGCCCGTTTGCGCGCCCCACTGGACGACGTCCTGGCCGCGATCGACGGCGCTGAGATCGGCCGTGTCGTGCGGGCGGTGTGCGAGGAGATCGCCGCCCACCTGATGGACCTTGCCCGGTCCGACCCGGGCGGTGAGATCGATCTGATGCGCGAGTACGTCGAGCCCGTGACCAGGCTTGGGTTCGGCGCGCTCCTGGGCGTGGACCCTGTCACGGGACGGCAGCTGTTCGAGCTCGCCGGTGCCACCCAAACCAGCCCAGATCCCGGGAGGTCAGGAGGCCCAGGTGGTACGCGGCTTGATGACGCGGGCCTGGGCGAGCTGAGCTTCCTGATCGGTGGGCAGGCGATGCCCGACGCAGGCGGTGGCATGACGCCGGCGGGCTTGCTCGCGGGTCACTCCGACTACCGCGGTATCCGCGAGGCGGTGCTGGGCACGTTGTCCTTGGTCTCGGGCGCGTCGGCGGGCCTGCAGGCCTGGTTGGGGCAGGCACTGCTGCGTGCCCTGACCGACCAAGGGTTCGCCCGGCGACTGGCTGGCGGGCGCCTGGGGACCGACGACGCGCTCGAAGCGGTCTTGTGGGACGCGTCCCCGGTCAGTGTGCTGGCCCCACGGTTCGCACTCAGGGACGGCCACCTGCTGGGCGAGGCCACCTGGATCGAGCGCGGCGATGCGTTCCTTCTCGCGGTCGGGGCCGCCGCCTGCGACCCGCACGTGCGCGGCACCGGCGCCTGGGACGGGCTCGGCAATCGAGCCCATCTGGCCTGGGGTGCCGGCTCGCACCGGTGCCCGGCACCGGGTCAGGCCCGCCTGATCGTCCGCACCGCCGTCGAGACCCTGCTGCGCCACGTCGAACCCGCCTTGAGCATCGACGCCCACCAGATCACCTGGGCGCTCGACCTGAGGTTCCGCCGACCGGCCACCCTGCCGGTCACCCTCGGCATCACCGCAGGACCGTGACCACCGGGCCGTGATCACAGGGCCGTGATCACAGGGCAACACCCGCGCGCACACCCCGCGGGTGGGGTGAAGGTGCTCCGCATGGCGCAAGGCCTCTTGACCGCCACTGGCTGCCCCGATAGTCCGTTATGCACCGATCGCTAGGCGCGAACCACGCGAGTCGTGACCGGCAACAGATCCAGCTACTACCGAGGAGAGTCGTGAGCCGTACCCCACGCACCACCCGTATCCTGAACACCGCACTGGCCCCGTTTGTCACGGGCTACCGGGACCCCGCCGGGTCCTGGGCGAAGGCGGTCGCGCAGGTCGAGAAGGAGGCAGGTGCCCAGGACCGCCCGTTCGCCGACGACCTGGGCAGGATCCTCGAGGGGGCGGCCGAGATCCCGGGGCTGTCGCCGCTGGGCTGGTTCCTGATCAGCAACGAGGTCAAGGGGAAGTACGCCAACCGACTGCGGGTGGGCCGTGTGCTGGCTGAGCACCCGCAGGTCGCCGACGAGCCGATCACCGCGCCGGTGTTCGTGTGCGGGTTGCCGCGCACCGCGACGACGCTGGCCCACCGGGTCCTCGCGGAGTCGCCCGACCACCGTGGTCCGCTGACCTGGGAGCTGCAGCACACGATGCTGCACGACCCGCGCACGGAGCGGAAGGTGATCAAGCAGCTGCAGCAGGGTCTGTCCCTGATGGAGCTGTTCGCTCCCGGTCTTCAGGAGAAGCACCCGATGTACATCGACCGACCGGAGGAGTCGGTGCTCTTCTTCGCGCACGGGGTGCACTGGCTGCTGCAGCGCGGGCCGATGCCGTCCTACAGCGCGTGGCTCGCCGACTACGACGTACTGGCGGAGTACGAGTTCCTGAAGCTGGGGCTGCAGGTGCTCCAGCACGGGCGCGAGCCCAAGCGGTGGGTGCTGAAGTACCCGGGGCACCTGAGCGACATGGACACGATCCGGCACGTGTTCCCGGACGCCACGTTCGTGTGGACCCACCGTGACCCCGTCACGGTCATCGGCTCGTGCGCGAGTCTCTTGGAGACGTTGCAGGGCATGGTCCAGCACGAGGTGGACCCCGAAGTGGTCGGACGAACCGTGTTGGATCACCTGGTCAACCAGGTCAACGATGGCCTCCAGACGCGAATGAACCTGCCGCCGTCCTCGATCGTGGACGTGCCCTACCACAAGCTCAGCGCCGACCCGTTCACGGAGGTTCCCCGGCTGTACGCCGCGATCGGGGCGAGGTGGACCACCCGGGACCAGAAAACCCTGGCCGAGGTGATCGCCAAGCCGAAGGGCGCCCCGTCCCATCAGTACGACCTGTCCCGCTACGTCGACCGTGCCGAGGCCGAAGCAGCATTCGCGCCGTACAACCGCATGCTGGACCGCCTCGACCTGCGCGACGCCACCCCGGCAATCGAGCTGTGAAAGGTTCGCCATGAACATGACCGTGTCGTCGAAAGCGCCGCGGGTATCGACCTGTAGCTTGGCGGGCGAGCTGTGGTCCGCTGCCGCTCAGGACGAACTTGCCCGTCTTCCTCCTGACGACACTCCTGGGCGTCAGCGTTGCGCGTTGCTCGCGCGCCAGCGACGCTCTGACCAGGAAGTTGATGGTCGAGCTCTCAGACAAGGAACTCGTATGACGCGTGACAGCACCGATCCCCGATCTCAGATGCGCATCGAGTACATGGGCTCGATCTCGGGCCTGGGCATGTACTCGGCGGCGACCCGGGAGGGCCTGGAGGCGCGTCTCCTGGACGCACGAGAGCAGATCCTTGACAAGGCCGCGCGGATTCTGCGGGAGGAACCCGCACGGGAGCAGGCCGCCGTTGACGAGGCCCTCGCGCAGGGAAACGACTTGCTCATCAATTCCAAGTCGGACGGCTCTCGGCGGGTCGTGCATCGGGTCACTTGCCCGAGTGTGGTCGGGCGGCTGGATCGGCACGCAACTTGGACCGCGATGGTTGAGGAGTACAGGCAGTGGGTGCAGTCGAGTGAGGACCCCGAATTCCGCGTGGCGGTCATGATCGCCGATCATGGCCAAAGCCCTGTGCCTGTCGAACTGTCTACCAAGGACAAGGTCCAACGAAGTGGTCGACCCCGTCGCAAGTGCCGATCGTGCGCGCCGGATGTCGATGAACTGGCCGCGCGTTCAACCAGAGATGACCCGAAGCAGATCATGGCTCGGTCGCTCAACGAGCGGCACGTCGGCGGGAGAGTCACGCGAGATGGCACCGATCTGGGGGAGGTCGTCGGAGTCGGGATCGCGGTGGTCACGGCTGATGGTGTGCATGTGCTCAGCCATGACGAGAAGATCGCCGTGACCTACCCGAATTCCTGATGGAGCGCGGAGATCGTGTACCTGCCGACGCGGGGTGGGGGTGTACGGGTATGGGTGCGATGTCATCCAGCAGCGCGCCTCCCCGGAGCCAGGTGACAGGAGGGGAAAGTCGTGTCGCTGTATGAGTCGGAGAACGCGCTGAACGAGATCGATGACAGCCGGATCGCGGAGACGACGTCGTCGTTCAGCCTGGGACAGATACTGATGGGCGGGTTCAGTCGCTCGGTCAACCCGGGGTTCCAGGACCAGGTTGACCACGCTCTCCGGGCGTGTCGTCGACGTGGGCGGGCGGTCCTGTCCGATCCCTGGGATGTCGTGGACGAAGGGCAGATCCTTGACGTGCGTGTTCACGGCCTCGACACCGGGATTATGCCCTTCGGCGAGTTCGCCAAGCTCGGCGGGACCGGCCAGGTCAGCGTGGCTGCGTTCTGGGCGCACACCGTCGTCAGCCCGTCCTGGGATGCCGGTAACGGCGTCGGCGATCTTCATGTCGTGCTGGTCGGCTCTCTCGAGAACGTCGCACGAGCGCGTTGGGCTGCTGAGGTTCCGGACATGGTCGGACACGAGTTCCCGTCGGACCCGTCCTTCCTCTCGTCTGTGGTGGCCCGTGAGCTGGGGCTGGATGGGCCGCATGTGCGGCATCACATTTACCGGTTCGAGAAGGTGCACGATCTGGTGCCTGGGGACCGAGCGGCCTTCGCGCTGCAGGAGACGCACCGCGCCGCGCAGAGCCGGCACGTCGATGGCGCGCCAGCCACGTGGGTGCGACAGCGTCTGCGATCGGCGCGCATCGTCGCACTCGCGGCCGACGTCGAGCCGGAGCCGCTCGCCGAGGCCGGCCGGATCCTGGTCGCGCGCCCGGTGCTGATCCAGGACCTCACCTAGCCCAGGCTCTCTCCCACAACCGAACGGAGCAGCCCGTGAACGACGACATCTGGGACGCCCACACCGCCCAGGCCAATCTCCCTGCATTGCTCGCTGAGGCCCGGGCCGGGCTTCCGCAGACCATCCGCGACGGCGGCGAGAATGACCTTCGCGTGGCTCTGGCCGACCCGGGGCCCGGTGGCCCTGGATCCTTCCCCCAGGACTACGTCCTCGGCGCGACCGCGGCGGCGGAAGCACTAGTGATAGCACTCGCGCAGTGGCACGAGAAGCACTACCCCAGCAAGGGTGAGCAGCCGAGCGAGGCACGCAGGCACATGCCCGCCAACCTGGCCGGCGACGTCGCGCACTGGATCAAGAGGGAACGGGGCGTGCACGCGCTCGCTCTCCATGTCGCGGACTACGCGATTGCACTGCGCAACGCGCAGGACACTCTGGGGCTACCTCGTTCGAGGGTCAGCGCGATCGCCGCCGGTCTCGACCTGACCGCACGCCCAACCCTTATCGACTCATCTGCCAGCCAGGCGATCGCCGAGAGGGTCTGGGCGGACGAGTGGGGCGAAGACGCCGCTGAGACGGTCCTGGGAGACGACTGGGGTCACATCGCTCGCCGCGGTGACGGCCCGCGACCCGTCTTCTGAACCGGCTCGCTTCTCGGGATCGTCAGGGCGACCAGCAGCCGTCATGCCGTGACAGCTCGACTGGTCGGGCTGACAGGAACGGGCCCGTGGTTGGTGCATCTGAGCGGCCGATCTGCCATCCTGGTTGATAAACCAGGTACAGGAGTGGAAATGCGAGACGTGTTCGAGTGCCGTGCGGGCAGTTCTGCGACGCGCCACAAGGCCGCTGTGATCGCTGTTGCGCTGGCGGGTGTGGCACTGCTCTCTGCCTGTGGCGGCACAAGCTCCACCGCCGATGGGGAGTACCTCAGCACCAAGAGCGATGACCTGATCCGCCTTGTCGTCGATGGCAGCTCGGTGACGTACACGGAGATCCACTGCGACGGCGACCTCGACGACGCCGAGACGAGCGTCGGTGAGCTCAACGAGAGTCAGACGGCAATCGCGTGGACACAGGCCGGCCGGTTCGAGAACAGCAACGAGATCACGTTCACCGAGAACAGTGTGGACATCGGCGGGTGGGAGGCGTTCTCCCGTGAAGGATCCGACGCGGGCAAGGCGGTGCGTGCCGACCACGATGAGCGTTGCGCCGGCTGAGGCTGTCCTCCTGCGATCAGCAGACCGCCGCCAACACCACGACTCTGGTGGCCGGACCACGAGCGGATCAGCGAGGTCGTTTGCCAGTGTCTTCGGTTCAGAGGCGAGATCGTGCTGGGGCTGGTGGCGCACTGCTTCGGTGCCGGAGGGCTATTCCAAAAAGATCCATGGTGTATGCGAGTGCATTCATTTCTCCATGAGGCAAGATTCGGCGGGTGAAGTGGTCAGATATTCCGGGCTTTAGCCTGACTTCGGTGGATAGCGTGTGATTCCGGTTATCACGCGACTATCTGGAGTTTCGATGCGAAGAGATCGATATCTGAGCGCGGTCCTCGCCACGCTCGTTCTGGCGCTGGGACTGCCGAGCACGGTAGCCGTCGCAGCGCCCGACACAACTGCCTCGGCCGTCACCGATTTCACCGACTGCACAACGGTCGACATCGAAGCGGGCGACTGCCTGCTGTGGGTCGCGCCGACGCCACAGGAGGCTGATGTAGCAGTCGTGACGCAGGCTCTTGAGCTTGGACAGGCCGAGGCCGCCCATGCCTTCGTCGAGAAGCGAGCAAGTGTCGTCAGCGACGCCAAGCAAGAGGAGCTGGAGTCGATACTCAGCTCCGACGAGTCCGAGGTCCCGTCCCAGTCGCTCGCGGCCGGCCCGTGGGATCCGCCAGTCGGCCAGGTGTCGGGCTTCCTGCACATCATCAACGAGCCGGCCACCTACGGGTACTACAGCAACGGCGAGCTGGTCACTGTCGGGCAGCTTCAGGTCCTGCTCTACTACAACCTGGAAGGTGCCCTGGAGTACTCCATCCAAGGCGACATCAGCATCAACAGCGGTCCTGGCGTTGCTTTCCCGGTGTTCGAGTGTCGCACCATTCACGAGGAGATCTGGCCCTTCCCAGAGGTCACTGTCTGGGATTGGCCCAACTGTCGCAACTACGCACAAAGGAACTACTACACGACCTTTCCAGCGAGCGTCCCGACCGAGAACTGGAGTGGCGGCACGCCGGGGGAGACGTACCACCCGGAGTACGAGATCAACTGGCGACCCGACATTGCCGGGGCTCCGTTGTTCGGGCTGATCTTGCAGGCGCACTCCTATCGGATCGAGAACCCTCCAGGGGTCCGGCCCACCTGGATTTTGCCTGACGACGCAGCACACAGCCCGGCGCGCCTTGATCGCGCCAGCTGAGAGCACTGCTGCTTGATCGGCAGAATGAGCCATATTGCCCAGGCTTCGGGTGGAGCGTGCTCTGCTGTACGTGTATGCCACCCGAAGCCTGGGCGCTCCGAGTCCGTCTCCCTGCTCTTGCCGGCTAGGAGGCTCAGCGGTGTCGTGGAGAGCTTCCTGGAGCAGCCGAACGCGCTAAACCCAGTTCAGGCGTTGGCTTCTCGAAGCAGTTCCAGATCGCGGTGCATCTGAGCTCGCCGTTGCGTCGTGAGGAAGTCGAACTGGGTGCGGCGAAGCTGCAGGGCCATCGCGGCATCACAGTCGAACAGAGCCATGAGCGCTGCGTCGGGATCACTGCTCTGCAGCGCCTCGAGGAAATCAGCGAGCCGGTCGGGCAGATCGAGCACGATCGAGGTGTACTGCGCCGTCCACTGGTTACGGCGCGTTTCGTCGTCGGACCTGGCTGCCATCACAACTCCTCGTGAGATCGACCTGTTGGCGCGACATCCTGGACGCACGGTGGTGGTTCGCCATGCCAAGCGTAGCGTCGATGCAATTCCTGCTTCGGGAAGCTCGCAGCGATCCGCGGGCCTGGCCCCAGTGAACTGACGGCCGTGAGAGTCACATTCCCGCGGCCAGCCGCTCGGGCCATCCACATGCGCAAGCTGGTACGCGGTACGGCCGGCCCGAAGGTGGGCGTCAGCGTCGAGTGCCCTGGCGATCCTCCATGGTTGCTCTCTCAGCCCCTCGGTCGTTGCGTGCGTGAGGTCTTGGGCTTGGTTGGCTGGTGCCCTGCTGAGGGTGATCTCGGCGAAACTCGAGTCTCTGGCGTCGCCGGTGTCGGGGAGTCTGGTTGCGAGCGCGGTGCTGCAGCTCTCGGTCGAACCGTGTTCACGGTGCTCCCATCACGGGCTGTGCGAGCGCCGGTGACGCGTGGCGGGGACGTCGGCCGAGGCGTGCTCGGCTGGGCGGACGCCGGTGGACGTAGGGCACCTACTGGTCGCGGGCTACCCGAAGTCGGCCCGGGCGCGCGCGTCTTGCTGGTGGCCCCCGGGTTCGGCCCCTGCTCGCCGGAAGGCGAGTCCTGCGTGCGTCTCCTCGGGAGCCCTTGTGTACCTGGGGTAGGTGGTCGGCTCGCTGCGCGTGGGGCGTGCCTCGCTCCGCCGATGCCGAACTGCGTCGACGGCGTCGGCTCCGTGGTTCCCTTGCGGCTGGCCCTCGTCGGGGCCGTGGCGTTGGAGTTGTTCCGGCTCCGGTCCTGGCCAGTGGAGGACGTGGCTCCGGTGCTGCTGCCTGCGCGGCGGGCCGGAGCCTCGCGTTGACCTGAACGTTTGGCCGCGGCGCCATCACTGTGATCACCCGCGACGCGCCCTGTCGAGCTATATCCGAGGTTGGAGAGCCCACCTTGGTCGCTCACGCCTTGCGCGGTCTCCTTGGCCGCACGGGAGCTGCCTGCCGGGCCGTTGGCCAGCTGCAGGCGACCGGAATGGCGGTCTGCACCATCGTCCCGACCGGATGCTGCCGGGGCATCTGCTGGCCCGCTGCCACCGGGCGGCACGCCACCATCACCGCCGGGACCAGACCAGGCGCCGTCTTCGGGCGGGGGATCGGTCGGCCCACCCGGCCCATCCAAGGCTTCCGGACCACGTTGTAGGGCCAGCGTCCGCTGCCCTTCGGGAAGGGCTCCCGCAGCAGCGGGGGTCCGGCCGGTGGGGGTGGCGCCCGGGCCCTTGCCCGGTCCTGCGCCGGCTGGTGGTGTCGGCTTGCTTGTCCCGGTACCGAACCCGGAGGCAAGCTTGTGGCCTGCGGCCATACCTGCGCCCGCACCGATGCCGCTGGCCAGCGCCGGCAACATTCCGGCCCGGTCCGGCTTCGGCGCCGTGTTCGTGTCCAGGAACTTGTCGACGAGCTTGGTGACGACCTCGTCCACTGCCTGGAGCACCGACTTGCGTACCCGCAGCAGGGCGAAGGTGACGCCCACGATCACCAGCGTCGAGACGAGCGTGAGGATCACGACGACGATCCCGCCGAGGGCCGGGCTGCCCAGCAGCCCCTGGGGGTCCATGAAGCTCGACACCGGGCCGGCCATGATGTCCGGGACCGAGATGAGGAACTCGGAGACGAACTGGTAGAGGAACAGGGTGACGACGACCTCAAGGATCAGCGCTGCGGAGTAGACGATCACCTTGCTGATCGCCTGGAGTGCGCCGAGCGTCGCGAAGGGGACCGCCGCGACGAGGCTGAAGGTCCGCTTGATCGCGCTGGTCAGCATGCCGATCGCGTACCAGAAGCCCAGCAGGACGATGCAGCCAAGGACTGCGGCCGCGTTGCTCCAGTACATGAACTTCGCCGGCCCGGTCCCGACCTGACTGACGGCCATGTGGTTCTCCCGGGTGAACCCGCTGGTGGCGTTGTTCGAGGAGTACATCGTCAGGGAGTCGGTGCCGAAGCCGGTGTTGAGGTAGTTGTACGCCGACAAGGGGGACAGGTTGCACGGGGCGGGTGCCTCCTGCTGGACCACGGTGAAGCCGCAGCCGCGCGTGGTGGTCGTCGTGGTGAAGGTCTTCGTGGTGCCTCCGGGGTTGTCCGAGGACAGTCCTTTCATGCCGCCGGTGGCGATCACCGGGTGCTGCGTGGGGTCCTCGTCCTCGCCGAAGTCGTCCGGGTCACCGTAGGCGTCCGTGACGAACCAGTCCTTCTTGACGTCGGCGTCCAGGTCCAGCTGGGTGATCGAGCTCTTGATCCCCGACTCGAAGTCGGACGCGGTGACCTCGGTGCTCGTGATGTACCTGTTGATCATCCCGAAGGTCGCGAACACCGCGCGGAAGTCGTCCGATGCGGAGTCGTCGACCGTGACCGTACCTTCGCGCCACGCCGTCTCGGCGTCGTCGGTCTTCGTCCCGATGTCGATGCCGTCGAACGTCGACCCGTGCGACTGCGCGTTGATCGCCAGCGAGCTGGTGCGCACCGACATCATCGACTCCGGCCGTGCCTGCTCCCCGTCCCAGGAGATCGATGCCTGGCGGGGGATACCGAGGCGGTCGTTCATCATCCACGCGTCGAAGTCGACATAGGTGCTCAGCACCACCCGGGTGGGGCCGGCGTGCTGGCCGAGCATCGAGTCGTCGAACCGTTCCAGCACCGAGGTGTACATCGAACCGATCAGCGGCAGCCCCACGCCGATGAAGATGACACGGACCAGGAGCTTCTTGATCGCCGCACCCCGGTCCATCTTCTTGAACAGGACCAGTCCGATGATCAGGAATCCGACGAACAACGGCACCAGGGCCTGCCAGGCAATGTCCTGGAGCAAGCCGTACCAGCTTGCGATCCAGTGCTGCAGGCCGCCCAGGGCGTCGCCTCCGCTCTCGCCTCCGGTCATCCCGTCCGCCAGGTCCTGCTGGTGTGCTCCGCTACTGCCGCCTCCGTCGCCGGTGGCGCCGGCGACTGCCTGGTAGAACCACAGGAACGGGTTGATGAGCTTGAGGACCTGGATGACGACGTAGAACACCGTGCCGACGGCTAACGCCAGGGCGTAGAGGATCCAGATGGTCGACCCGCCGATCGCGCTCATGATCTGGCCGCCGATGCCCGAGGACATGGTGTCCAGGCCGAGGTCAGCGTTCGCCGCACCGAAGTGGGCGTAGTCGAGCATGCCCGCGTACGTGTCCGTGCCCGCGGTTCCTGCGTCGGCAGCCTTGAGGGTGTCGTACCTGACGGTCTGCGAGGATCCCGATACCTCGGCGAAGAACCAGCCGACGATGTTGCCGACGCTGAAGTCCGGGTCGGCGTAGCCGAGCATGGAGCCACCCGTGGCCGGGTTGCTCGTGACCTGGTGCCACTGTGGGCCCATCACCCCGCTCGTCTCGGGCGAGTTCTGCTCGCTGAAGTAGGTGGCCGCGTTCGAGGCCAGCTGGTAGAGGCTGTAGTTGTCGCGCTCCTCGTCCTCGGCCGCGTACGCCGACCCGGAGAACGTGACCAGGAGCAGCGGCGCGAGCAGCAGCGCTACAAGCCCGCCGCCGAGCACTCGTGCCGTCCGCGCGATGGCACGGCTCCACCGGGGCCGGCTGTCTTCCACGTTCGTGGTGCTCATGGGCCGACCAGCTTTCGTGGCTTCCGATCGGGCTTCTGCGTACCGTCTGCAGCTCGGGTCAGGGTCTTGTCCGTGCGGTCACCGGGAAGGGTTTTGCGTTCGTGCGTTCTGCCCGCGTCGGGCTGCCGGACGCTGGTGAGGTTCGCGCCGGCGACCGGCCGGTTCGTCATGACCGCTTCGATCCGTGCTGCCTGTGTGGCCTTCTGTGCTTCGAGACGGCCGCGCCGGCGCTGGGCTTCTCGGTAGGGGTTGATCCCCAGCGCGAGGTCGAGGTGGAAGACGACGTTGGACACGTCCCGGCGCAGGTAGGTGAGGTTCTCCCCCTTCGTCGTGATGAGGCGGGCGAGGTCCGGTGGGATCTGCTGGTGCAGCTGGTTCTGGTAGGTGGCCACGGTCCGCTCGCGCATCGGACCGAAGAGCGTGTAGTCCGCAGCATCGAAGGCACTGAAGTCCGAGTCGGCGAGCATCTTGTCCACGTCGTTGTAGCTGTAGACCACCCGGCCGCCCCTCTCGTGCAGATGCTCGAGCTGGTCCTTGAGGTACTTCTTCACCCGATCGTCGATGTGTTCGGTGCCGTGGACGATCACCGTGTCGCCCAGGCCCAGGGTGCCGACGGCGAAGCCGACGATGTTGACCAGCTGTGCCATAGCTACTCCCTTGCCGCGGCGCATGAGCCGTGAGAAGTCGTAGACGACGCGTCGGGAGTCGCGCACACCGTCGACCGTGGCGGCGGTGTGGTTGTTGAACAGGTCGCCGTTCGTGCTGAGCATCGCGGCAGCGAGGCCCTTGAGGACGTTGTAGGCGCGCAGCTGGTCCGGGTCCGTCTTCGCGGAGTTCAGCAGCGTCTTGTGCGCGGTGTCCAGGTAGGCGACGAACATCTGCAGGCGCGGCACCTGCGTGTGTGGAAGATTCACCACGCGCAGGCGGTGCCGCTGTTCCTGGGCGTTGTGCTTCCACATGCCCTGCTCGACGTAGAACGCGGTGGCGGTGTCCTCCAGGACGCTGCGGATGATGGAACCGATCGCACCATCGGAGGTTTCGTACAGCTGCTCGAACATCAGCTTGAGCTTCTCCATCTGCGCGGAGAAGATCGTCAGCTCGTCGTCCTGGTCTCCGAACATCTCGAACATGTTCACGTCGCCCTGGTTCAGGTCGACGCGGGAGGTCAGCTCTTCGAACCGCGGGCCGAGCGTGTCCAGGTCCGTCCCGTCCAGGACGAGGTGGACGACATGAGCGTTGTTCAGCAGCGCCGACTGGCTGATCTTCGAGCACCACAGGTTGGAGATCCGCTGCCGGTCGAGGAAGTCGCTGAGCGTCGCGTCGGCGACGACCACGTGGTGGTCGTAAGCGTTGACGTCCATGAGCACCGCCGAGTTGTTCACGTCACCGACCATGTAGCCGACGTACTCGCCGTCCTTGTCGTTGAGCCCGTTGGTCACCAGCGAGTACGAGCCGGCCAGCTCGGTCGAGGTGAAGTGGAAGCCACGGCCACGCTTCTTCTCGTTGGTCCGGAACAGGCCTGAGAGCTCCTGCCGCTGCTCGCCCGCATACGGTGCGGCCTTGAGTGTCCCGAACCGGTCGATGTACAGCCGCGTCACCCGGTCGATCGAGTCGTCCAGCGTCTCCAGATCGGGTGCCTTGAGCAGGAGCCGGCTGTGCACGGAGAGGTAGCTCGCCCCGTCCTGGATCTCGCTGATCGTGACCTCGAGATCGGAGGAGATCTTCTCCGCCTTGCGGCGCGAGGAGGTGCTGCCGGTCTCGGCCTGTTCGTTCGCGTCCAGCAGGTCGAGCTTCTCGGACTGCTTCGTGAACGAGTCGACCCACTTGTCGCTCATCCGTGCCACCTGCTCGAGCACGATGGCCGTCACCCGGTCGTCGAGACCGTCCGGGATCCGATCGATCCCCCAGAAGGCCGCGAAGCGGTCGTGCGCCGCGTCGTCGTGGAAGTAGGCCAGCACGCAGGCGACCGATCCATCGACCTCGAAGTAGTCGGACCGGAAGAGGTACTTCTCCTTCGGCTTGAGCGCGAGCAGGTGCGGGTAGGCATCGAACGATCCCTGCAGGCTGCGCGTCTCTTGGCGGCGCTGCCACCAGCTCTTCGTCGGTTCGGACGCCCCGTCGCGCTCGGCTGCTTCTGCCCGTCGCGGCGCGGACTCGCCCGCGGGCAGGTTCTGGGAGGCAACGTCGGCGGCCGCGGGTGTGCTCGCCGTGCCCTGTCCCTTGCCCGGGATACCCAGCTGCCGCCGGAGCCTGGTCATCAGCGCCATGGTGTCCTTCGTCCGTCGTCGGTGGTGTGCTCTCGTCCCGGATCCGTCAGCCCAGGCCTCGGGATGTCGTCGGTGCGATGTCGACGCCCTGGTAGAAGAGCCGCAGCATCGGCTCGGTCTCTTCGCGGTTGAGGAGCATGGCCTCCTTGATCATCAGAGCCGACCCCTCGATCTCGGCCTGCAGGACCGTGTGACCCCGGCGCAGCGCGTCCGCGCTCTTGCCCTTGAGCAGCAGGTACTGGTGGATCGAGGTGAACTTCCCGCCGACGTGCTGCGTGAGGATGTCGTACTGCTCGTCCTGCAGCTCGACCAGATCGGGATGGCGAACCTGGAGCGCATGGTTGCGCCGCTCGAGGTTCGCCACCTGGTGGTAGATCCGCTGGGGCTCCTTGGTCGTGATGAACGACCACTCGCAGGACGTGTCGACCTTGCGCCAGAAGGCATCGACCCGGTCGAGGATCCTGACTCGGTCCTCGTCGAACAGGAGGTAGCTGGCCGAACCGACGACCAGGTAGACCTGTCCCTCGCTGCCGTCCACGAAGTGGATCCGGCCGTCCTGGTCGATCCCGTGGATGCCGACGATCGAGTAGAAACCCGAAGGGTCCGAGCCTCGACGCGTCAAGACGTGACGGGCCCTGGCCGGCAGGTAGGACAGAAGAGCCGGGACCGTCGTCACCCGCAGCTCGTTGGTCTTCGTCAGCGCCCCGAAGTAGACGATCGTCAGCAGTCCCCAGATGACGAACAGCGTGATGAAGACCGGCCCCGAGCTCGCGACGAACGTCGAGGTCGTCACCCACAGCAGCACGAGCGCGCCGCCGCCGAAGAAGAACAGCTGCTTGATCGGTGACGGTCGGGCCGCCCAGCCGCCCTTGCTCAGGGTGATCTCGTGGTCGAGGAAGCTCCGGTTGAGGCTGCTGGGCACCTTGTACGACGTCTTCGCCATGCGACTCTCCTTCGTCCTTCAGTGCTCTGACCGATAGTGCGGCGTTCTGGGCTGGCCTCGATCGGTGTGCTCGCCGCCCGGCTGGGGATCGTCGGCGCCGCGGATCGGCGCCGTCCGTGTTCTCACCCGAAGCTGGGCACGATCTTCTTCTTGCCGCTTTCCTCCTGCCACGAGATCTCGGCGTCGAAGGTCTTGCCGGCTCTGGAGATGAAGCCCTTGACGAAGATCCGCTCGCCGTCGGCGAGCTTCTTCTTCTCGCTGTCGGTGAACGTGTGTCGGCACCACGAGCGTGGTGGCGCGTCGCCGGAGCCGAAGTCGGGAACGATCTTCTTCGTGCCCTCGTCCCAGCGGACCGTGCAGCCGAAGGTGTTGCCGGTCTTCGAACTGACGAAGTCGTCGATCGCGAGCGCCTTCCCTGCGAGCAGCGCCGTGACCTCGCCCGGCGTGAAGGCCCGGCCAGACCACGTTGTCGGTGCGTCGGGGACCTCGAGCTGGAACCCGACGAAGTCGCGACCCTTGTACGTCTGCCGTGCCAGTGCACCGGTCGCGGTGTAGGTCCTGCCCGCCCTGGTCTGCGCGACAAACGAGATCGTCTCGCCCCGCAGGAGCCGGGTGACCTCGTCGTCGCTGAACTCGTGACCGGACCAGGTCGTCTTGAACGTGGTCCTTGCCGGCCCGTCCGGTGCCTTCTGCCAGACACCCACCGCATGTGCGGAGAGTGGCGTCTCCTTGAGCCCGAGGCGGGTGCGCATGGCCGCGGCGTTGCGGCGCATCGTGGCGATGTCCTCGCGTACCCAGTCGGCAACGTCCCGGAGGCAATCCTCGGCCGTGGTCTTTCCTTCGGCGATCTCGCGCATGTCCTGGTAGACCTTCTCGGTGAGGCCGAGGTCTCCGATCCGGGTGCCGGGCAGCAGCTGCCAGCTCAGCTCGCCAGCACGCGCGAGTGTCACCCTCTTGCCCTTCTCGGTGAGTAGCGGGTACTTCGCGAGGTCGTTGGTGACTTCCGAGTAGGTCGACGTCCGCGTCGCGCCCGTGCCGACGTCGCGCTTCTCGAGCTGCTTCATCAGCCACTTCATGCTGGGGTGCTCCGGCCGCTTGTTCGCACCCTCGAAGACGAACGGGTCTGCGACGCGGCCCAGCCCCATGTCGGCCTCGTCGTCCTCGCCGTCGACAGTGCGGTCGCCTGTGTCCGGGTCGAACACAGCCTTCCAGCCCAAGCTCTTGGGGACGTTGGAGATCCCGACGAAAGCCGGGTAGTCCCGCACGTGGCCCTTTTGCTGTTCGTAGAGGTAGTCCTCGGCGAGCATGGCCAGATAGTTCTTCGCGAGCGTCTCGTAGATGAGCCGCCCCGCCGCGCCGTAGCGGTGCTCGACCTCGTCCAGCGAGCCCGGCACCTTCGGCCCCGGCCGGTTGGCGCCGTGCGCACCCTTCGGCTTCACGTGCGTCGACCGCGGCCGGCGATGCGTCAGCAGCGCCGGGTCCACGTTCACGACGGCGGCGATCGTGTCGACCAGGGGTGCGAGCTGGTCGAACTGCTCGGGCGTGATCGTCTTGTCCTCCGTGCGCGGGTAGGAGACGACCTGGTCCTCGTACATCTTCTGGTACGTCGACAGCGTGAGCTTCGCCTTCACGCCCTGGCCGACCAGCACCGAGGACAGGGACGCCAGGTCGAGCAGTCTCGGGGGAGCGGTCCTCTTGTCGGCCGTCCCGTCCAGCACGACCGGCGAGGTCATGTACCGGGCCTGGACCTGATCTGACCGGTCGCACCGCGGCTCTTCCGGGTCGGTGTACACCACGCCGTTCTCGTCGCGGAACCGATTCTGGAAGAACGGCTTGCGCACGTAGTCGTTGTACGCCGCGAGCTGGTCGCCGACGAGCTTGACCATCGCCGACTTGAGCCGGCCCTGGCGCAGCACGAGATCCTGCCCGGACATGCGCGCCATGTTCGTCGCGACCCGGGTGAACTGCATGGACAACAGGTCGAACTGAGCTCGGTAGCGAGCCTTCCGGTACTCGTCGAAGTCGAGCAGCGACGCGATCGGCTTGCGTGCGACGAACGCCTTCTGCACAGATGCCGGTGTCTCGTCGGTGAAATACATCCGTGACCAGGCTCTGGGCCTTAGGCCCAGCTCGAGGAACGTGTTGACCGCGATCATCCCGCCCTCACCGGTCGGGTCGACATCCGTGGCCACCACGATCTCGTCGCATCCGGCCAGGGTCCGCTTCACCTCCTGAGCGACCTGCTTCGTGCCCTTGATGATCTCGAGCCGCCAGTCGAGGTCGTCCGGATCCCACGGCAGGTTCACCAGATCCCACTTCTCGTACCTCTCGGCGAGCGCGGGTGTGCCCACCATCCGGTGCGGACTGGTGAACTCGTAGAGGTGACCGCGGGCGTGCGCGATGACGAACTGCTGGCCCTTGTACGTGCCGCTCGTGCCACCCAGAGCCTGGGCGAAGTGTCGTGCCGCACTCGGCTTCTCGGTCAGGATCCCGATCGTCATCCGCTTGCCTCTCGTCGACGACGCATACACCACTACTACCCTATGAGATACGCATATGACAATGGCCTATGGATAGGAGGCAGGGGCGCCAGGGCTGCTTCGACCATCCGTTGCCTGTCTGCTGGGGTGATGTCGGTACCGCACCTGATCGTCTTGTCCACGAGCGGCGCCCGTTGACCGTGGATCACGACTTCTTCCGCTCGCCGCAGGACTACGGTGGCGTGCTCGCAGACCTGCAGGTCGCCCGCTGGCCGCCTGGTGATGACGGTCTGCGGGACCTGGCCAGCGCCTGCGCGTCGTTGATTGCGGACATCGAGCGGACATCGACAGGTGGGACGGTGCGACCGGTGGGCAGGGCGTCGTCGACGCCGTCCGGGGCGACGTCAGCACCGCGCAGGTGCGCCGGAACCTGGCTGTGCGGTGAGCGTCAGCTCGGAGGGCGACGTCGCGGCGCTGCTGGCGCCCTCAGGTGAGCGGCACGTGCGTGTGGAGCTTCGCGCATTCGTCAAGGTGACACAACGGTGCGCTCGGTCGACACGAGCGTGTGCTGGACTGAGAGCACGGTGGGGCGTGGCACGAGCGGTACGTGGTGCCGCCGGAGAAGAGAGCGCGGTGGTACATGCTCTCCCAGCTGCACGACGACCTGCGAGAGGATTGGCTCGCCCTATCTTGACCGGCGCCTGTTCTTCGCGGCTACGTCCGCGGTTGGGTGATGTGTCGCGTCCAGAAGTCGTCGTCAGCCCATCTCTCGGGAACGCCCATCCCGGCGAGATTCATGCGCGGGCGTGCGCTGACCAGATCGCTGAGCCGCTGCGCCCAGCCGCTGTGGGGCGAGATGGAGTCCAGGACGGACTGCAGAGACACCAGCACCGGATACAGGCGCTTCCTCGACCGTTCGGGTAGGGCGTCCTTGCCCGACAGCCACGAGACGGTAGAGGAGCTGGGTATCGCCGGGTAGACACCCAGGCCGACGTTCCACAGTCGTCCATGGTGCGCGCAGATGTTTCGCACGCGGACGTAGGTGCCCAACCACGACTCCAGCACGGGTGCCGTCAGGCCGAGGCTGGAGGCGATCGCAGTCCTGTCCGATCGCTGCTTCAGATTGCGGTACATGCTGGTGAGCTGCCCGATGGTCAGGGTTTCGACCATGAGCCAGGACGGTGGCAGCTCCGGCGAGCCGTACGTCGTCAGATAGTGCTCAAGAGCCGAGCGGTGGACCAGCGCTTCGTCCGTCGACGTGGGCAGCTCCCCGCCCGGGTCGGCCGGTTGGCCCACTGCTTCTGGTGCCGCGCTGAGTCGATTCGCTGAGGTGTCTCTCACGATCTTCAGGAGACCCGCGTGTTTGCTTCGGTCACGGAAGTGGTCGGCCGTGATGTACCAATGCGGGTCGTCGTGCGTCGTGGACATGTGGTCGGTGATCGCAGCACGTGTGGCCACCTCGACGCGCTCCAGCGCGTCCATCACCAGTAGGCGCAGCGTGCGGTCGAACACGTAAAGGTCCAGCACATCGTCGAAGGACGTGCCGTTGCGGAAGGTGTGGCTGGAGCGCCTCTGCTGGAACGGGATCGTGTACGGCGAGAGTCGGTAGTAGCCGATGTTGCGCAGGTACCTGGCGGCTCTGGCGTCGTCGGGGATCTGCAGGCCACGTTCGGCAAGCCGGCCCACGAGTTCGTCGAGTGACAGCGCCGGCTTGTCGTAGCGAAGAGTGCCGCGAGGCCGCGGCGGGCGGGGCATCGATGCGCCTCCTGACCCGTGGCAGAGAAAATCCCCCAAGTGCGCATCGTGGAGAGGCGAGGGGGATGTAGTAAGCGCGAGACTAGCAGGAAGAGGCCGATGAGCTCTACTGTGCCGACGAGCCCCGCACCGTGAAAGCCTGCTTAGCGCCCGCGGGCCGATCGTGCGCACCGAAGGATCGCGCGGAGACGGAGTAGCACCCCTCTGACCCCAAGCCGAGCCCACATCGTGTTCGTCAGGGTGACGACGTCCTCAAGCTGGATGTAGCCTGCCCGGCCGACGATGCGGTGCTGGTAGGTCCAACACCGCCTAAACCGAGTGCTGGGCTCAGAGGTTATCGCTCTCGAGAAGCACCTCAGCGAGTTCGCGGGATTTGGCTACGAGCACCCGATCCAAGCTCGGACGTTCCGGCCAGTAGCCAGCGACCTGGAAGAACAACGCATCGGCGAGCTTCTCAGCGGACGTGGTCATAGATAGATCGTAAGGCTCCGAACTGGGCACCGCTGGCGTAATCGGCACCTCTCGACGACTGTATGACGGCGCCAGGCGGATACTCCACGCCGTTACGGTTCACCCCACAAAATAGTTGATCGCCCCCAGCGCGGTTTGGCAGACTCAACAGATGAATCCGCCGGCATCACAGCCACCTGACAGCGCCCGATGTCTCGAGATCATTGAGTCGATCGTTGCGCAGTGGCGGGCGGACCGCTCCGCGTCAACCGTCGCCAGTGCGAGCGGCTATTTCGCACCCGTTCTGTTCTCGACGGTGGCTCATTTGGTCACACTCGCGGACGGGCTTCTAGTGCTCTGGCGGTCGTCCACCGACGACGAAACGCGCCGCATCGCCGCCATGCCGATTATTCGTCAGATGCTCGAGTCGGGATGCAGGCGATGTGGCTCGAACTGTTCCGCGACGACGTCGAGTCATTCGTCCGAGAAGGTGCAAGGCAGCGCTTCAATGCGCTGAACCAGGCGGTGAGTGTCGGCGCGATGTCAGGTGAAAACGAAACGGTCAAGGATTCGGCGAAGTTTCTGGATCGGCTCCATGCGGATTTCGACGTAAAACACTTCCAGCGCGTCTGCGAGAGTCTCGTCGGAGGTGAGACAACGTATCTCCACTACCGCATTGCGTCGAACTATGTGCATCCGAGCCTTTATCAGGCGGATCTTTATCTTGCAGAGGCGGACAGCGCGAGCGGCATCGAGTTCGTCACGAACGCGAGGTTGTCCTCCGCGGACGCATGGCTTGGCATGGCCACGTCGTTCCTAGTGAGCGGCTGTCTTGCATGGGAGAGAGTGGACCGTGAACGCCTCCATAGCGTGTTGCTCAAGGGGTATGCCCGAGAGCTGGGGATCAGCCCGCGACGGCCGGAGATGACGAACGAGGGGTTTCTTGCCTCGAGCAAGGCTGATCGGGCGCGCCGAGAGCGTGCCAGGCAGCGGAGGAAGTCTGATCGGGGAGACATCGGGGACCGCTAGATCAGCGACTTCTTCTTCGGCGAGATCACCTCATGGGCCGTCCAGCCCTTTCGCGCTCGAGCTGCGCCTGCTTCCTGGTCGCATCGCGCACCTTGTCGCGGACGAACAGCGCGTCCTTGTGCGTGATCGGTGCGTCCCGGATGTCGTGCGAGCCCCGCAGAAAGTTCTCGGTCCGATCGGCGATGGAGTACGCCACAGCCTGCTCGATCACGTCGTTGGTCTCACGAACTCTCCCGAGCTCGTCGAGCAACCTGTGCAGCAGCCTGTCACGTTCGTGCTCGGCGGCCTCGAGCTCCTCGAGCCGTGCTGCGACGCTACCCAGCAGCGGGTCCCCGGAGCGGAACAGCTCGGCCGCGCGCGCTGTGGCTGCGTCCGCGTCGATGCGTACGTCGAGCTGCGCCATTAAGAACGCGGTCACCAGCGTGCCCTGACTCAGCCTCTGGCTGAAGTCGCGAGCTGCTGTGTCGCTCACACCCAGCTCACGGACGGCGGCCGAGCGCAGATGTTCGCGCAGCACGGCGACGATGGCGTCGGGCAGTGACCTGATGTGCGGTTGACTCTTGACCCCCGAGATCCGGAACCCCGACTGGGGGAGCGCCGCGGTGCCCTCTGCGCCACCTGAGCCGCCCTTCGCCGACACCGCACTCTGCACCGCTTCCTGGTGGTCGGTCAGCCGGAGCGAGGCCGGTGTCTCGGCACCGGCCGCAGGCTCACGCTTCTCCTGTGGCAAGGCGCTGCCGGCAACATCGGCGCGCGTGTCTACCGGCTCCTCGCGCGCGGGACCCGCGACGACTGTGGAGCCCCCGGTCGGTTCGACAGGGACCCTCTCGCTGGGTGCGCCTGCCGCCGCGCCACCGGTCCCATCAGAGCGCTCCCTCCGGTTGGACCCGGCGGGGCGCTCAGGCTCCCGCGGGCTGGGTCCCTGGTCCGGCCTGAGTGGATCGGCGTGGTCCGCGCCGGCGTGGTCCCCGGGCTCGTCGAGCCGGGTGTCGGGCGTGGCCCGTGACGCCTGGGCCTGGACCCGGTGCAGCTCAGTGCTCCCGCCGCGCCGGTAGGCCTCGAGGAACGGCATGTCGACATCCAGTGCCTCGTCGGTGGATGCCGTCGTCTCCAGCATCTCCGCGAAGTCCTTGCTCATGACAGCTCGCCGTCCTCGTCGTCGAGCAGGTAGTTGTCGCCGCGGGTGAGTCCGATCAGCGAGTCGAGCCCCTGGGTGACGACACGCTCGAGGTTCGCCTGGTTCGTCGAGAGCGCCTTGACCTGGTCGACGAGCTCGTTGAGCCGTGCGATCTCCAACGTCGGCAGGTCGTAGTCCAGGTTCTCCCGCCGGACCTGCTCGGCCAGCGCCTCAGCGGCGTACTCGTTCACTGATGCGAAGCCGCGCTTGTCGGCCCAGTACTTTGCCCGCTGCTTGTCATCGCTCGACACCCGGATGAACATGCCAGCGCGCTTGTCGACCGGCTGCCCTGCGTGATCCGGCTTCTGCGTGGTTGTCATGACCGGTCTCTCCTCATCCTGGGCGGCCTCGAGACGGGCGCTGGGCCGTTGCGCGGCGGCCACTGCTCCAGCCTATGACAAAGGTGTATCACATAGAAGGCGGCTGGGTGGAGAGGCCAGCGTGGACGGCGATCTACGTGAGTGCACGCCGAGCGGGGCTCGTCCACGTGAGCAGACTCGGGATCCGTTCGGGTCGGTGTGGGATCAACGGAGTTGATCCGGAGAGGTCCCTGACACGTCATGTCGACATCTCGACATGCGACGTGGGAGCTCGAACAGATGCCGGCTCAGATAGTCGGCGACCTGCAGATCTCCGGTGCTCCGACCTGCCGCACTCGGTCAAAACGATCGACGGCGGCCAGGTCAACTGCCGCTCGACCTCGCCGATGGCCTGCGTTCCGGGGCCGAGCGGGAACGAACGAGCGAGCCTTCGCCGCCTGACGCCTCAGGCAAGCAATGCCGCCACGCCCCAGTTTGCAGACCCGGACGTGACGGCACCACCGAAGGAGATTCTAGTGCTACGCAAGAAGGAACGATGGTCCCCCGTGCTGGTCCAGTACGCCGCCATGGCGATCGCGCTGCTGGGTGCCGCGGCCGCCGGGCACGTCCTGACAGTGACCCTCACGCCCGAGCCCGAACCGATCACCCACTTCATCGCGACGAACACGCCGCCGTGCGTGGCCGACCTCATCGAGTCCGGACGCGACGAGCGAGCCCACCGTGATACGGCCGACCAGCATGACGCGCTGGCCGGCGAGCGGGCATCCGAGCGGTACGACGCCGAGCGGACCCGCGACGAAGACACGATCGCTGAGGCGGCACGTCGCCTCGACGCCGAGCTGGAGCTCGTCCAGCAGGCCGAGCTCGACACCGCCGAAGCGGTTGCCGCCTTCGAGACGGCAGCAGAGCAGTGCGAGGCGGACCGATGATCGCCGAGCACATCGACCGCAGGCAGTGCAAGAACTGCGGCAACTGGTTCTGGACCGGCGACGAGCACACCTGCCCGAAGCCTGGTGAGGTCGCCGCGGCCTACCTCCCGCCGGCCGTCCTCGACCCCGCGAGCATCCCCGACCCGGACCGTCCCCATGTGGCCGGTTTGACCTGGTTCGCACCGTTGGAGTCACGACCCATACCGCTCGGGCCGGGTGCGGGCGCCCCCGCGCTGCACCCGGCACTGCACCTCGCGGCGGACCGCTACTGGTCCGGTGCCGGATACGGCCTCGCCGTCGGCCGGGCTCGGATCGCCATGGACAGCACCGCCATCGAGTACGCACTGTCCGCCTCGCTCGAGCGGTCACCGCATCTCGCCGCCGCCCTGGCCGAGACCGCCAGCGTGTGGAACCACGCCCTCCGACGCCATGCAGAGGAGTTCGCATCGTGAAGAGAGCAACCTTGCTCAGGACACGCCTGCCCCAGTTCCACGGGATGGCGGCGCTGTACCAGCTCGACCCTCCGCTGCAGGGGCACGCGCACGTCGTGGTCTCCGCCCTGCAGGCACCTCAGCACGACCGTGTGTCGGGCGGGACCACCATGCACGCCGAGACCTACGTCTTCGGCTCCGATGCTGACGGGTCGGTGACCGCCGCGACCGAGCTGCCGGGCTCCACGGCCGGCACGCTCGACCACCGCACGGCGCTGCTCGGCGCCGGTTACGAGGTGGCTTCATGAGCGCCCGGAAGAGCCAGGGCACCTACCGGCCGTCGCGTGTCCCGACCCCGGAAGAGCAGGCCCAGTACGAAGCGATGCGCGAGACGACGCGGGCTGCGATGCGCCGCGTCGAGACCATCAACTCGGCCCTCGCCGACCTGTACGACGTTGCGGAGGACAACGTGGACCGCGGCCTGGGTGACGAGGCGCTGCGAGCTGCTGTGAACGCGGTCCAAGAGGCGCGCAACGGCTAGCTGCGCACGCTCGCGGCCCTGACGCAGAGGCCCGCCCTACGAAAAAAGAAGGAACCCCGGTGATGCGCACGGCATCACCGGGGTTCCTCTGCGACGCGGCCGTGGCGCCGGCCGAGCGTTCGCGCCCATAAGCCGCCAGATCGCAGCCGAGCGCGTCCCACAACGACAGCCCACGACCGGGAGCGCAAGCCAGGCACCGGCCTGACCTTGACAGGCCGCCTCAGGCGACGGCGTCACCCCAAGCCCTGCCACCCCCCCCAGGAGTAGTCATGACCAGCACGCAGACCATCAGCACGACTGACGCACAGCACGCCGTCAGCGCACCGATCCGACCCGAAGATGCGCTCACCAGACACGAACCCGTCCCTTCCGTCACCTCGGCCTCCAGGTGGCTCTCGCCGGCGCTCGCCCCAGTTGCGCGGGCGAGCGTCCCGACTCGACCGGGCGCCGCACCGGTGGGCCTGGTCGACCCTCGGCAGGAGTGGTGCGACCTGTGCTCCTACGACGAGACGTCCGAGCCGGGTGTGCCTCGAGAGATCGTCGACCACTCGTTCGAGAACGACCCCGCCTGGGACGATGCCTGGGGCAGGGGCCCGCAGTACGAGATCTGGCATCTTACCTGTGGCCACACCGTCGCCATTCTGTGCTGAGCCCACTACACCGGATGCCAACGGTTGCGGGCGACGCAGCCCCTCATGTACTGCGACGTCTCGCCCCGGACGGTGTCGTGGCTCGGCCTAGGCCGTCGACGTGGCGCGGGACAACGTCCGGGCGAAGTCGACGGCGGCGCGAACGGCGTCCTTGCCCTCCGCCGAGACCCGGATCATGGCCCGGTCAGGCGTGACCCTCCCGGTCAGCCCATGGTCAGCGGTGCATTCAGGGTTGATGCAGGTCGCGGGCTCAAGCTCGACGGCGGCGCCCGCGCTCCACCCGACCGCCACGGTGACCTCGTCCGCAGGCGTGGGACCCGTGTACTTCTCGGGGGAGACGACCACGTGTGACACCCCCACCGACCGGATGCGGCGCAACAGCACCGCTTCGGTGCTCGCCGTCGCCGAGTTACCGTGCTCGTCGAGCTCACCGGCGTGCTCGTCGACATGCGCGAAGACGAGACGGGTTGGTGTCATCACCAATGCCGTGAGGTGACGGAAGACCTCGGCCTCCTCGTCGAGCTCCGTCTCAGCCTGCACCAGGTGTGCCACGACGGACTCGCCTGCCAGCGTCACGTCAAGCACACCCGCGACGAGCTCTGGGTAGTAGCCGACATGGTGCAGGCGGCTGATCAGTCCGTCGCGGCCGTCGTCCTGGGTCATACCCCGCATCTTCTCACCGCCCCCAAGGGCGGCACCCCGTTAGCAGAGAAACGGTTCTGGGCCGGCGACCGTGCCCCACGGTGTCCTGCCCGCTGACGCATCACGCCCGAGAGGTCGCAGACCTGCGGCTGCTCCCAGCTCGTCTCGGCACACGGCCGGGAGCGGGACATCTGACGCAGCACGGCTGCGTCCGGGGCCGCTCATGACGAACATCCCCGGCACGCATGCCGACCATCGCAGCACCCGCTGAAGTCCCCGATCCGCTACCTGCGTGGCAGCGAGCACGTCTGGCGAGACCTGCCATCCCCGAACCCGCCCCGCGTGCCTTGCCAAACACGGCGCACGCGGGGTGCCGGACTACAGCGACAGGCCACCCACACCGACCGAAGGAGCAATCCATGGGCACGACCTGCACTCGGAACCGCGGCGAGCACAGCAGCTCCACGACGCTGCAGGAGGCATGGTGACCACCCGCGACCCCGCCCGGTTCTGGAACAACGACCACACGCAGCACGTGTACGTCGCCACGGAGCACACCGACGGCTCGATCATCGTCGCGACAGACACCACCGACGAGGACGTCGTCCTGGGCCTGGATGTCGCCGAGCGACTGGCAAGAGACCTGGTCGCCCGCATTCGGTTCGCGTAGACGGAGCTCTATCTCTCGGCTGTTCCTGTGGGTCTGATCGACGAAGTCGATCCGGATGAGCTCTTGCAGGACAACGCGGCCTCGGCCGCCGGGACGGCCCGTGCGACCAGCAACCGGAAGCACCTCGCCGCACCTGCCACACGCTCTCGCGTCCAGCGAAGCGGGGGTGGCCCGGGGCGGGCCCACCACATCCACCACGACAGGTCCGAGAGAGGCGAAGATCCATGACTGCGATCACCGAGAAGGACGGCGTGACCGTCGACTTCGGCAACATCGAGCTGTCCGGCTCACTCCGGCACGACAGGGAGTACCAGACGCTGGTGCTCATGACCGACGAGGGCCCCGAGCGGCTCTCGGTGGATCTCCTGAGCTACGGCTTCATTCCTGCGCCCGGAAACGTGTTCATCAAGGACTGGTCCGAGCACCAGGGCCTGACCGCTCGGCTCGAAGCTGCTGGGTTCGTCAAGCGCGTGCGCTCGGTGGTCGTCGGGCTGTTCCTCTCGACCGCCTACGAGGTCGAGGTGACCCTGTGACAGACCCGAGCGCGCTCTTGATCGAGTGCCTCGAGGAGATCCAGCAGCCTGGACAGCCGAGTACCCGGTTGACGTGCCGGCGGGCAGCACGCACAAAGAAACCGATCGCGTACCCGCGTTTGACCGGCGAACGCCCCTTGGCCGGCACGGACCCGGCCGGCGACGACCAGCTGACTGATGGCGCTACCCGCGCGCGGCGGGCCATCTGGTCCAAGGGCTGCCAGCCGAGCAACCTCCTGACCGGCGGGCCGACATGGCGCCCGGGTCGGGACCCGAAATGCCGCTACCCAGACAGGACAGAACCAATGAGCCACATGCAGAAGATCGGTACGGCCATCTGGGCTGTGCCTGGCGAGTACACCGGGCCGGTCCGTACCCACCGTGAGGACGGCCTCATGGTGCACACCCTGCACACCGGTGAGACGTTCCGCGGTGGCAGGTCCACGGGACTGCCCGGCGCGGCGATCCAGAGGCGTGCCATGTCTCTCGCCGACGTCACCGGGGTGGCGATCGATATGTCCCGTGGTCTTTTCTTCAACCCCGTGGAGGCAGCGAGCTCGCGCGTCTGGTTCGTCCGCCCGGACAAGGGCGCCGCGACGTGGCAGCACGTCCCGTCCGGCAAGGGCTGGCTGGTCACCGTCAGCGACTACGTCCCGACGCTCGGCTACCAGCACACACGCACCAACCTGCGCACCTGGCCCGCCGTGCTCGCCTTCATCAGCGAGCACTTCCCCCGGCCGACGCAGACCGTCACAGATGACGAGGTGCTCGCCGCCGTGAACGACGCGTTCCTCGCCGGAGACGGTGAGGCCACGGTCGCCACGGGCGCCGGCGCTCTCATCCAGGCCGGCATCACGGCGCTGGATGGTCAGTGGTACGGCCGCGAGCAGAACGACTACGGGCAGTCCAACACGTACCTGTTCGCCGGCCAGCGTCAGGCACGCGAGTGGCTCGACGCCATCGAACCGAGCACGGCGGTCTGACCGGTGTCGACCGGCGTGCGGACAGGGACCGTCGGATGCAACCACTGCGCTGGTGCTCGGCTTGTGCAGTGAGCGGTTCTGGGATCGACGAAGTCGATCCGGAAGGGCGATTGCATGCAGGAACGCTAGATCAGCAGACGCTGATGCGGCTCGTCACGACGATCGTCGTCTGCTCAGCGGAGCTGACCGGACGGTGGTTCGACAGGCAACCCGAACAGCTCAACCAACCCATCGCGCGCGGATCGACGACATCGACCGCGCGCTCTCGCGTACCCGAGGAGCATCAACATGTCGAACCCCCGCAACAACGGAACCGTCGTCGGACGCCTCGCGAATGACCCGAAGGTCTTCGAGAACAAGGACGGCTCCAAGAAGGTCCTCTTCACGGTCTTCGCCGACCGCAACTACACGAACGCGCAGAACGAGCGCCAGTCCGACGGCATCCCCGTCGAGGCTTTCGTCCGCTCGCAGACCCAGGGCCTGGGCCCCTACTCGAACATCCACAAGGGAGACCTGGTCGCCGTCGGCTACACACTGCGGATGGACCGCTACTCGAAGAACGGCGAGCAGATCTTCGACCTCAAGGTGACCGCAGAGGACATCACCTTCCTCGAGCCGCGCTCGGTCACCCAGGCGCGCCTGGCCGAGCGCGTCGTCACCGCGGAGGCGGAGAACCAGGCCATCCGGCGCGAGCCCGCCCTCGCCGTAGCGCCGGCCGCCCAGCCGGCGGCCGCCAGCGCCGTCCAGGACGAGCAGCTCCCCTTCGGGGCATAGAAGCCCGCGAGACAGCCCGCCACGAGCGACGACCGTCGCCTGGATGGAAGCACCTCCCGGGCCCGGTCCAGGCCGCGTTGCACAACTGATTACCGACAACTGAATACCGCGTCGAAACCGATCCCCGTCCGAGAAGCCTTGCGCTCCTCGGACGGGGATCTCTCTTCTCCCCAAGTCCGTACCAACGGCCACGAAGCCTCGTGCGCGCAGACCCAGCCCGGCCGCGAGGCGATTTCCCGAGAGGACCCTTCATGAGCAAGCAGTCTGAGCTGCAGGAACACATGGCAGCCACCATCGCCGAGGCGATCGAAACCACCCTCGATCCCACGACCGAGCCCATGGCTGACGACATCGCTCGGTCGCTCATCCAGCACTTCGGGCTGAGGGCGGCAGAACTCTCCCCGGAGGACGCGGAGCAACCGGGCGATCAGCCCGCCGGGCACCACCGGGCCATGGTGATCGGATGGTGGTGAGTAGCCGTGGCCGAGCGTGAGTGGGTCCAGGACCGCGAGCTCGAGGCGGCTGTCGCGTTCCTCGGCGGGGCGGTTGCCGGGCTGCCCGACGCGCGCTCCGGCGAGCCGATCGGCCAGTGGGGTATCGGTGGTAACGCTGCAGGGTGGTTCCAGAACGAGATCTTCGCCATCAGGGACTACTGCTGGTGCGACGGCGGGATCCACGCTGAGACCGTGGACTGGCGGGACAACGACCCCAGCACGCAGATGCCGCCGTCTGGTGGCACCTCCTCCGGCTGTCCGATGAACTTCGAGCACTTCGCGTCTGGCATCCGGGGGACCTGGTACAAGCACCTCGGCCGTGACATGCGGTTCTCGCGCAAGGCTCTTCCAGGCGAAGCGCTCGACATCCTGCTCGGGTGCCTGGTGTCGATCGGCTACCAGCGCAAGCACACGTGGTGATCGTCCACCGGGAGTCGTCACCGGTCGGCCGGCCCTGACCAAGACTTCCGCACGGAGCGGTTCGATCCCGCAGCGCACCGACCGATCCTCGGTGCGCGCCAGTGGCCAACCGTGCGGACCGACCACGGAACAGGTTCGATTCCTGAGCGTCACGGACGATCACCGTGGCGCGCTCCTGGAGATCTCCGTGGCACCGGTTTCCAACAGCACCCCGTTGCGCCCCTGCCCACGGCGGCAGTCGCGACGGGGTGCGTCTTTCTCCGGCACCCGGATCTTCTCAGGGGCGAGAGGCGTGGATCAGCGGAGCTGATCCGGACCTGGAGCTGAAGGACATCTTCACGCTCTCCAGGAGGCCATCATGCCCAGCTTCACCTGCCCGAACGACGGCGTCCCGATGGAGTCGAGCGCCTCGGGCGTCCGCTCTCGCAAGGACGTCTCCCACACGTGCCCCGAATGCGGTTACAGCGAGACCCGCTGAGACGCGGCGGGATGCGCACCACGACCAGCGGGGACGAGGTGGACACCCTCACCCCCGCCTTCCGTGAGTGGTTCCAGGACCCCGCCCCGGGTTTCCTCGACCTCGTCTACCGCTCGACCGGGCGGCACAGGCTCCTGGGCGGCAAGAGCGCCCGCCTGCTGCGCGCCGGCGACCTGGTGGCCGTGCGTGACCTGCATCCGGACCGGGATGAACGTCCGGGGATGGCTGCGGTCATCGGAACACACATCTCGCCAGTGGGCATCGCGTTCGTCTCGACCGCGGAGCACGGGCTGTTCCCGACCCCCGGCTCGCGCCTGGTGCTGGTGCACCGCGCGGTCGCCTGACCTACAACAAGGAGCTCTGACCACCATGGCTTTCCTCGAACGCATCGGCTTCGTCGAGACCGTCGACCAGGAGCAGGCGCGGCTCGCCGCGGCCCCGGCCGGCTCGATCAACTACTGCCTGTCCACGCTGCCGGTCACGATCTCGGGCTGGCCCCAGGACCTGCTCATCGAGCTGCCCTGGATCGAGCCGCGCACCGATCGCCGGTACCGGGTTGTGGTCGTACCCATCGAGTACCGGCGTGACGCGCTGCCCGACGGCGTCGACCAGGAGCCCCTGCCACGGCGGCGCCACCCTGGTTCCTGGACCTGTGCTGTCGTGTCGTCCGACCACCCGAGCTACCCGGTCGGCGGCCAACGGATCGTCGTCTCCGGCGCGGAGCTCGCGCGCGGCAAGCGGATCGAACTGCGCTGAGCCCCCGATGGACACCACCTACATCGCCCACAGGTATTACGTCCTCGAGCCACACGCGCACTGTGCCACTCAGGACAACGGCTCCATCCCGATCGAGACGATCGCCGAACGTGTCTACGGCAAGCCCTACAGCTCGCTGCGAGGCTGCCAGCGAGATCAGGAGTCGTTGCCCAACGACAGCGTGAAGCTCTACGAGCTGGAGTCCGACGACCACTACGAACAGGCGCTGCACGACTTCGACCGGACCGAGGTCTACCTCGGATACGACCGTCTTCGACAGGAGAGTGTCACGAGGACCGGGATGACACAGCTCGACTACTGGCTGAGCATCTCCGTCAGCACCGACCCCACGAAGGTCACCGTCCAGGCAGACGCGCCGGAGACCACCGACCTGGCGGGCGCCGTCTTCCCGGACCGGTTCGACGCCGACCTCGCCTTCACACCGTCGCTGGAGGGCATCCTGGCCGACCTCATCCGCCGGGGCGAGCTGCCCCGGGGCAGGTACATCTTCCGGCACTGGTGGTGACCTCCGGACGGAGTATGAACCCCCAGGTGATCGAACCGACGCGATCCAGTCATGAGGATCTCGCTCTCTGGAGGGGTGCTCACCCGTGAGCTGACCCGGCTCGAGCAGACCTCTGGGATACAGGGGCCGTCGCGGCTCGACCAATACCAAGGAGCACAGACATGACCGCGGACCAGCAGGACGCCGATGCCGCGTCCGTCGAAGATGTCGCCACGACCTTCAGGCTCGCCGTGATGGCCGAGCGCCATCCCGCCTTGCGTCGAGCAGAAGCCCGAGCACGCCTGCGTCTCGCCGCCGCCATCCAGGCGATGGACGAGGCCGGGAGCGTCCCGGGCAGGCACGACCTGGGCGAGCAAGCAGCCGTCGAGCTCGCCTCACAACGCTACTCGCGGGCACTCGCCGATCTTGTCCGCGGCGAGACCGGCCCAACAGCGACGCCCGAAGCGGCAGTCGTCTGAAGCACACGAGGAAGGACTCCACCATGTCGAGCGTGAGCACCCCCCTTGGTGACCTGCAGATCGGCGATCGCGTCGTCGTCAAGCGCAACCTCGACCACCCTGCGCACATGAAGCAGGTGCCGGCCGACCCCCGCGACGGCGGCACGAAGTGGGTCCGGGACGAGAACATCGACGAGTCCGTCGCCGTCAGCACGATCGTCGAGCGTCGTCACCATCCATCGGTCACCGGGCGGTGGCTGGCTCGCCCGGCCAGGACCCTCGTCAGACTCCGCAGCGGCCTCTGGTACGACCTGGCCACCGGGCTCCAGGAAGGTAGCGGGGCCACACGCATCGAGCGCAGGAGCTGAGTTAACGCGCTCGCACCGCAGACCCCACCGGCAGAGCCTGCGCTCTCCCGGTGGGGTCTGTTTTCGTTGTGATCAGCGCAGCTGATCCGGGTCTTGGGACGAACCCACCAACGACTCCTGAGGTGATTGCTTTGACGCAGCACGACTCCACACCGATGTTCTCGGGCCCACTTGGGTTCCTCTCGAACTTCGACGAGACGCCCTTCTTCGTTCCCCAGCTCGGGGGCGAGGCTGCCTCCGGCGAGCACGCGTTCAACGCCCTCAAGACCCTCGATCCCGCCGAGCAGAGAGACGTTCTCGCGGCACCTACGCCGTCCCTGGCGAAGCGGCAGGGTCGTCGGGTGGCGCTCCGGCCAGGCTGGGACACCGGCGTCCGGGTCTGGGCCATGCAACGCGTGCTCACCGCGAAGTACGCGCTGCCCGGCCTCGCCCAGCGCCTCGTCGACACCGGCGATCTCGAGCTCGTCGAGACCAACCACTGGCACGACCAGTTCTGGGGCTCGTGCTTCTGCCCCAGGCACGAGCCCGTGCCTGGGGCGAACATGCTGGGCGAACTGACGATGGCCGTCCGGGCGCACCTCTCGACGGTCGAGGGAGTCTCCCGTGACTGAGCCACGAACGACCTGGGTAGACGTCAAGGACGAGCCCGGTCTCCAGGCCCTGACCCTGTCTCTTCACGCCTTCGGCGAGGTCACGAGCAAGGAGTGGGTCAGGGCGGGCATGCCCGACTGGCACTGGAAGCGAATCGTCGAGATCGCAGAAACCCCAGCAGAACGTCGCACCGACCCGGCCATCCTCGGCTACAGCTGGGTCACGGAGGTCGTCCTCGACGGCAAACGGGTCCAGCTGGACCCGCCGGAGCACCTGGTCGAGAGCGACCCACACCTCAAGCGCAGGAGTGCGAGCTGACATCGAAGACCCCACCGTACGGAGCACATGCTCCGTACGGTGGGGTCTTCTTTTCTCCTGCTCCTTCGGGCTCGACCTCTCGTCCGAGCGGGCAGTCAGCGCGTGGACCGGGGCTGTTCCTCTCACGTAGGGCGGTGCTTCGTCAGCGCTTTCCGCTCGGCCCAGGTCAGACCGCCCCAGATACCGAAACGTTCGTCGTTGCGCACACTCAGCTCAAGACACTGCTCGCGCACCGGGCAGGACGCGCAGATCTTCTTCGCGGTGCGGCTGACCCCGCCACCGGCGAAGAAGATCTCCGGATCCTCGTCCAGACAGCTTGAGCGCTCACGCCACGACGACTGGCGAGTCACCAGCTCGTCGCTGCCCATCTCGATCATCGTCATCGTTCAGTCCTCCCGGCTTGTCCGGACGCCGGCGAGCGCGATGCGTTCGTACTCCGCCATGGGGCACGTTCGTCTGCTCGCCGTCCGTGTCCTCGCTCACCACACCGTGGCCTGCTCCCTCGTCTGCTCGGCGCGCGCCGTCTGCGCGCTCTGCTCGACGTGGCGAGCCGCGATGTAGAGGCCCTCACGGTTCAGGTGGCGTGAGTAGCTCGAGTCCAGATACAGCACGGGCACGTCACCGGATGCCTTGAGCAGAGCGGGGTGCAGCAGGTCCTTGATCGGGCCCGAGCCGCCGCCGTAGACGTAGACGACCTCGGTCGTCGCACCGGCCTGCGAGAGGACGTCGCCGAGTGCGGAGACGATCTCGTCGACCAGGTAGCCGGCCTCGATCTCGACGAAGCCTGCTGCGCGGTCGTGGCGCGACCTCTGGAGCACCGACGGGCTCGCGTGCAGGAAGTCCGCCAGCTGCTTGCGTGAGGAGAACTGCAGGGTGGAGTCCGACTCGTTCATGCGCTCCATGGCGTTCATCAGCGCTGTTCCGTACCCCTCCTCGAGCGTGGCTGCGGCTTCCGGGTTGAACCGCCCGCCGGTGAAGACGGGGAAGTTCACCGTGCCTTCGCCCACGTCCACGCCGATGGTGTTCTTGACCGCGACCAGGTCGGCCGCCGTGACGCCCTCGACGAGCGAGGCGTCGCGAGTTCGCAGGTCCTGCAGGAGCGCCTGGGCCAGGAGCTCACCCTTGTCCGTGATGGCGAACTGCGCCGAGGCGCCCTCGGCCATCACCTGCACGTCGATGAACTCCAGGCGCACCGAGACCGGGGTGCTGAAGTTCTTGATCGTCACCAGGTGCACCGTGCGGTCCGTGCCACCCTGAGCGCCGGTGAACTCCGCGGCGTAGGCATGGCGCCGCGCGACGTACTCGGAGATCGGCAGGGCGAGTCCCGCGCGCACCTGCACGCGCAGCTCGTGGTCCGGCAGCGCGCCGTGCGTGGTGACGTGATCACGCAGCGCCTTGCCGGCGAACACGCCGAGCACGAGCACCTTTGACAGCTCCTGGTCGGCCTTGGAGTGCTTGCCGATCACCTCGAACTCGGTGAACTTCGAGCCGCGGACCGACAGCGCAGCTCGGCCGAAGATGCGTCGGTCCGCAGCCGCCACGAGCGGGGTGCTGAGCGAGCAGTCGAGCTGGTTGTAGAAGTCGCCAGTGACCACGGCGAACGCTTCGCTGTCGGCAAGGGGCACCTTCGGTGAGGTGCGTGACGTCGAGACCACTGCGCTGGGCAGGTCGATCTCGTCGAACACGGCGGTCTTCGTGTTCTGGATGACGCCCTTGACGTAGCCGTTGCCGACGTCGATGCCGCCGGTGAGCGTGATGATGTCGTTGCCGCTGCTGCTCATTCTTTCGACCCCTTGATGTCGTTCACGGATGGTGTCGCACTGTCTGGCTGGTGAGCGAGGGCCGCCCGGCTACCGCCGGGTACTGGCCATGATCTCGTCGACGGACACCTGCACCGGAGGTGCAGGCTCCTTGGATACGCCGGCCGGCGCGGATGCCGGCTCCTCGTGCTGCTCCGGCCGGTCTGGAACCGGGTCGCCCACGGGCCGCGCGTCGACCGGCCCCGCGTCCTGCGACCGGTCGCGGCGGGGTAGCTGTTCGACCGGCTTGTAGACGACGTCGATGTACCCGTCGCGCTGGATGGCCTCCCGGATGAGCAGTCGTACCGACTGCGAGATGTTCTCCTGGGCGTCGAGCCAGGCGATCACGGAGGTGTCGACGGCGGGCACGGTCCAGCGGACCTTGCGGGGCCCACCCTGCTGCTTCGCGGCCGTGCTCACCAGGGCCCCCGAGCGTGCCGTCGACGCCCGTCCGGCCGTGCCATCAACACGATGTGTGCTGCCATACGGAGTCACCTCTCCTTCATGTGCACCTTGCAACACGGGCCATTGCCAATCGAGAGCGTATAGACGGTCCGTGCCTATGTCATACGTGCACAGTACACCAACGAGGCTCATTGACATACGTGCCGGGTGGCAGGCAGGACGTCGGGAAGACGCCTCGGTGCCCCATCCGCGCGGGGGAGCGCTGAGGTACCACTGGGGTGTCGCACCAGAGCCATCAACGGGACGCCGAGGGGCCAACCGAAGTTGCGACATGGCCGAGCAGGGTCACATCGCCAGCCGTCCGCGACGCCCCAAGGTGTCCTTGCCGCGTCCCTTCCGAAGTCGCTGCACGCATCAGTGCGCCGGCAGGACCGGGTAGAGGCTCGCGCTCGACGTTGACACGCCTTGGCTGCGGCCCGGACGGCACATCGTGGAGACTCGCGCGAGACGTCAAGGAGATGCGCAGGGCCACTCCGGGCACGCGCGAGGGATCCTGGTGCGATGGTGGCGCCGCATCGGTTCGGGACACGGGCTTGCTCTCTCGGGACGTGAGGTGCTCGTCCATACTCATCTTCATGGACAAGCGCGCAGCCATCTACACCCGCTCGGCTCGAGCGAATCCCAGCCCCATGGTGCATCCGCTCCAGGAGCGGGAGTGTCGGCAGCTCTGCGATGAGCAACAGTGGCGGGTCGTAGCGGTCGAGAACGACTTCACGTCTGGCAACGACGCCGACAGGCCCGGCTGGAACCGCGTCCTGCGCATGGCCGAAGCGGAAGAGATCGACGTCATCGTCGCGCGATCAACCGACCGGATCTCCCGCTCTTCCGACGTGCGCCCCATGCTCGACAAGCTCGCCAGAGATCACGGTGTCGGATTCGCGACGGCCGAGGCAGGAGTCCGCACGTCGTCCGAAGGTGCGCAGATCCTCCGACTTCGCACCATGTTCAACGACGACGGGGCCGAGCGGCCAACGGACTGACCGCGGAGGGAGGGACGGCCGCCGCTGCCCCGCGTCGTCCTCGTTGCGATGGCTCCGAGCGGCAAAGTTCGGTCGCCGGGGCGCCTGCGGCAGCTTGTCGTGACCACGCGGTCATGAACCGGGCTGCGCCCGGCATCCGCGAGACCTGTACGGGCGTATCACGGTCGTCAAGAGTGCGGTACACCCAGAAGGTGCGATGACCAGGCGAAACGTCCGGACCCGTACCCCGCTGCGCGGAAATATGGCAGAGGTACGGGTCAAGGAGGTACGGACCGTTTCCCCTGATGAAGGCCGCATCGGTCCTCCGCCAAGGCTCCGGACGCGATGCAGTGGAGAGAGGAAGCAAAGGGCATAAGGGAACCTGATAACACGCGTCCTGCGGACCCTCGCTCCGCTCGGCCTCTCCGCTGCGCTGCGAGGACGTGTTAGTCGGCATAGCCGACAGGTTCCACCGCTCGCTTCGCTCGCCGGTTCCTCGCTCGCTGGCGCTCCCTCGGCCATGCCCAGCGCTTCGCTCGAGTCGAACACCCCCCCGCTGTGCGCCGCAGCCTGCATAGGCCTGGCCGGCCGCGACAAGGAAGGCGGGCGCGGTGGATCGCGCGGCGCTGCGCGCCGGGCTCAGGAGTGGGCGCGTGCCGATGCCCCAAGTGGCGATCCAGCGCAGAAGGCGCCTTGCTTCGCAACGGTGGAAGCCGCGCCGCTCACACCAGGACGCCAACGCTGGAGCCTGCCCAGGCCCACGCTGAAGTGCTGACCGCCCACCCCGGGATGGTCGGCCAGCGGAGCTGGCCCGGGTGCACGGCCGTACGCACTTGTGCCCGGTCCGCTTTCGAGCGTGACGTCCACCGAGAGGAGCTCCGAATGATTCCCGCAAGGACTCCGGCGACGTTCTCCCACATCGTTCTCGTCACCGGTGCGCGCACCTGGGACGACGAGCCGACCATGCGTTCGGTCTTCCGCGACGTCTGGCGCACCTGGGGAGCCGAGAACATCGTGAAGCCGCTGCTCTTGTCCGGTCACTGTGACAAGGGCGCCGATGCCATGGCGGAGCGCCTGTGGCGTGACGCGGGCTTCGGCATCCTGACGTTCCCCGCCGACTGGAACGGAGGCGGCAACGGGGCAGGGTTCCACCGCAACCAGCGCATGGTTCACGCCGCACAGGCCTTCTCGGACACAGGGGCCGAGGTTCGCTGTACGGCGTTCCTCGACCTGTGCCGACGTCCGAGTTGCCCGCAGCGGACCAATGAGCAGCTTCTGGCCTGCGGGCGCCGCGGGCACTTCTCGCACGGCACCGTGCACTGCCGATCCTGCGCGCAAGCGGCCGGTCTCCAGGTCATCGACGCGATGCCAGTCGGCCGAGTCCTTCGTCCGGGAACGCGGAAAGTGTAGGGCTCTGAACCCTGACCTACACGCTGAGGATCTGCTTAGCCACGTCGGTGTGCGGCGAGATATTCCTTGATGGTCTCACTAGGGATCCGGGCCTTCTCGTCGACGTGGTAGCCGCGCCCCTCGGCCCAATTGAGGACCTGCTTGCGCACCTTCGCCGTAAAGGCTCGCTCCATCTTCTTGTGCCCAGTCGCCTCTTGGTACGCCAGGAGGATGACGTTCGAGATCTGGCCCCAATCCTTGACCTCGTAGCCCTGCCCTCGTGCCCAGACGCGGATCAGCTCGCGCTCTTCCGGGGTGGTCTCGGGAGCGTACTTCCTCGGAACCCTCTTGCCTGCGGGCCGCGCAACCTTCACATAGCGGGCGAGAGCTGCCTGGAGCTCCTTCTTCTCGGCGGCGGTGAGATCAACCTCGAACCAACTGTCACCCAGGCCGAAGCCGACCGTCGCGGCGTCCGGGTCTCCGCTGATGTCCGACGAGATCACTGCCTTACGTGCCATGTTGACGATGCTAGACCATTGGCAACCGTGAGAGAAGGCCATTTCCCACCGTTGCGATAGATCTATCACAAAGGGGTGGGAATCACATCCCTAGATGTTGTGGAATTCACAGTTCTAGCGATCGTGGTTGCTAGAATCGCACCATCCGGTGTGGTGTCGTTCCGCGCCCCGCATCCGTCGACCCGATCGAGAGGCCATCGCCATGTCCACGCTCCAGACCGTTGACGACTCTCACCTCAGCGTCGGTCAGGCCGATCTCTTTGCTCTGCTGTGCCAGCGTCGGGGCTGGACGGAGGCCCATCTCACCGCGATCGAGTCCACCGAGCATGACGTGCTCCTGGGTCTGTCCGAGATGGTCGAAGCGTTGCACGCTGCTCGGACGTCGGGCGAGAAGGTCACCATCGCGCCCGACTTCGACATGGATGGCATCGCTTCTGGGGTTCTCGGTCTCGCGGGCCTGTCCGAGCTCGGCCTCGATGTCGAACTGCACGTGCCTGACTACCGCCGCGGGCACGACCTCACGCCCGAGGACATTGACGAGATCCATCAGGCGTGGCCCGAGACCCGGGTCCTGCTGACCTGTGACGGGGGAGTGAACTCCCACCGCGGGATCGCCGCAGCGCGGGCACTGGGCTGGACCACGCTGGTGACCGATCACCACGAGGAGCTCGCGCCGGGGTCCGCCGCGGACGTCACCGTCGACCCCTGCCGGATGGACGAGAGCTACGCTCACCCGGGCATCTGCGGAGCGTACGTGCTGTACCAAGTCCTCGAGGCCTACGCCCGCAAGTATCGACCTGAGAAGCTGTGGGCGATCCACCTGCTGCGTCTGTTCGCCGGCCTGGGTACCGTCTCCGACGTCATGCCGATCCTCTACGAGAACCGTCAGCTGGTCCGCGACTCGCTCTCGATCGCCCGGCTCCTGTGGGTCTCACCGCCGAGGCCGAACGGCGCGTACGGGGACGCCGAGCCGCACCTGATCGACATCGAGAACTCGACGATGATGCAGCTGCTGCGCACCGAGTCCCACCACCCGGCCTTCCTGGATGCGTTCGAGGGTTTTGCGCTCATGCTCAAGGCCTTCACGCAGACCGGCAAGATCCGCGACCTCGACAGCATCGACGAGGGCTTCTACGGCTTCTACCTGGCACCGGCGATGAACAGCCCTCGGCGCACCGGTGACCCGCTCGAGGACTGTTTCGCGGTGTTCACCGCCGCCGCGCCCGACGAGAAGCTCGCCGCGGCGCACCGGGTGATCCGTGGCAACGAGCGCCGCAAGCAGCTGACGGCCAAGCACCTCGAAGCGCTCACGCACGGCGACCAACCGCTGGCGCCATGGGTCTACTTCTCGGATGCCCCGAAAGGCATGTACGGGCTGCTGGCCAACCAACTGATGCAGGACGCCGGACACCCGGTCATCGTCGTCGACCGCCCGAACGCGGCCAAGGACTTCGTCAGTGGTTCGGGTCGCGCACCCGGCTGGTTCGATATCATCGCCAGCCTCGAGCCCCACGACGGGCTCAGCGGGATCGGCCACCAGCAAGCGTGCGGCGTGCGCGTGTCCAGCGCCGACAAGCTCGGCGACCTGGCCGAGATCCTGGCCGAGGCAACCCGGGTCGCTCTGCTCGCCGTCGACCCCGATGCCCCACAGGGCGACCTCGTGCTCGGCCCGGACGCAGACTGCGACGCAGGCATCGACGACCTCACGCCCCTGTTCGAGCTCGTGCGCCGGACCGAGACCCTCAAGCCCTTCGGCCACAGTTTCACCGCTCCGGTCGTGCAGCTCGCGATCGAGCCCCTCGGTCTGCGCATCGACCGGATCGGATCCGAAGCGCAGCATCTTCGGCTGGTCACCCGGTCTGGCCTGTCCTGCTTGTGGTGGAACGCCGCCCAGGACAAGCACGGCGCGCTCCAGGACCTCGTGCGGCGTGCGAGCCGCACCGAGCTCGGCACGATGCGGTTCACGGCAACGCTGCAGCTGAACACGTTCCGAGGCGACACCCGCGTCCAGGCCGTGATCATCGACCAGCTCAGCGCACCCGCATAAGCCCCTGGAGGAGGAGCCCATGACGGCGCCACCGACCATCTCTCGCCTCCACGACGTCGGATGGTCCGTCCTGGTGCCCTCGGCGGTCGTCGCGGTCTATCTCGGTGCCGGTGCGGCCGTCGTGCTGGTCGTCGGCGATCCGATCATCGGCACCGCCGCACTCGGAGGTCTCATCGCTACCCTGATCTGCACGACGCGACTTGTTCGACCCCGGTGGCTCGCCCACGAACCGGGCCGGCGAGCGAAGGGCGCGACGCCCCGATTCGGATGGTCCGTGGTCGCGTGCACCGCCCTGGCCTTCCTCGCCGGCCAGTCGCTGGCCCTGTGGATCTATGCCACAGCGGGATCGGCCGGCTTCGACCGGTCGATCCAGGCCCGGCAGATGGCTGACCTCGAAGCGGCCCTCCTGCTCACCCTGCTCGCCGCACCGTTGGGTGAGGAAGCCCTGTTCCGCGGACTGATCTACCCGCTGCTGCGAAAGCGGGTCGGCGTCCTCGCCTCGGTCGTCGTCACCACCGTGGCGTTCGGCTTCCTGCACGGCAACGTTGTCCAGCTCGCTCTGGTTCTGCCTCTGGCGGTGGTGCTGGGGCTCGTCTACGAGCACACCCGCGTCTTGTGGCCCTGCATGCTCTCGCACGCGATCTTCAACCTCGCGGCGACGGTCGTCCCAGCACAGATGCTCGTGCCCCTTGCCAACCCGCTCGCCACGACGGCCCTGAGCCTGGCCTTTGCCGGATCCACCTGGATGCTCTACCGACATGTCGTCGAGGCCGGCCGATCGGCCCACACCGCCGAGGGGCGACGGATCGGACCACCCACGAGCCGACACGCATGACGGCGGGCGCCGTGGCCCACGGCGACCGTCCTCACGTTCCGCTGTCCGCCGGGGACCGTGGCGAACCACGCGCAGGGCTCGGTCTTTCGCAGGGAACGGCACGTGGTGCGTCAGGAGGATGCCACCGTGCTGAGGCGGCACCTTTCCATAGCATCACCGTCGACCGTCGCACCGCTTCTGCAGAACGGCTCCTCCTGGCAGACCTGCTGCACGGGTGACCGGGCGACCCGGTCACCGGGGTTGTGGCTGATTGGAGTCATCCACTCAGGTGCCATGCTCGACAAGGGAGAGGAGCCCATCATGGCAGCCGTCAGCGCCTGCGCGTACGACGCGCGAGGCCGGCTCATCCCTCCCGACCCGCTCGATATTGGCCGCGCGAAGATTGGCCTCGATCTCGACCTTGGCGGGCTGCCCACCTTCGACAGCGGCTACACCCACGTCTTCGTCGTGTCCGCCAGCGGCGTCACGCCGGACCACGCGCGAGAGCGCGTCCGAGAGAAGCTGCACCGCTTCTTCGAGCGCGCCGGTGCCGTCCATGGCTTCCGCAAAATCGGGACATGCAGGACTGCCGGTGAGAACCCGCTCAACCGCAACACCACGATCAACTACGAGATCCTGTATGCGGTCGAGGGGCCGGAATGGTCTCGCGGCCCACGTCCCGCAGCACCTCACGGGCACTATCAGCGAGATCGGGACGCTGCAGTTTACGTGTGACACTGCTCGGCGCGTGCAGAAAGGCCGGAGGGCTCCCTTCCCACAGGGTTGCCCTCCGGCCCTTCTGTCTTCACGTTCCAGTGCAACAACGGCGACGACAGCCGCATTACCCAACCTCGAGAATATCAATCGCCAACCACCATGGGCAATGATCAGCCAGCCCTCGATACTCATCAAAATCCGGCGCTGACTCGCGCCTCGTGTATCCACTCTTCCGGCGCCCGGAGCTGTTCTCTCGGGGCGTGCACCCGAAGGGCTCGTCAGAGCCCACCGCCAACAGGGCAGGCCGGCCCTGAGGGCAAACGGTGACCGATCAGCCCGCTGTCCCCTTGCAGTCAGCGAGTTCCCTCGGCAAGGCGTACCACGCAGCGTGGTACATGTCGCGGACTGGCCTCTGACCTGTGAAAACAGCCGGTCCCGGCAGGCTTCTCCATAGCCGGGTACCACGTGGACACACAGCCGTGGTACGGCATCGTGCCTGGCTGGCCACGGCATTTCCTCGATGTGGCACGAGTACCACGAATACTCGAAAGATTGCCTAGGACGCCCGCAGGGGTTGGCCGCATCTGAGAGATGCTCTGTCGCTTCCTGCCTCCATATTTTGGTCCTAATTCCTGGTACAAGTGGTACAGGGGTCTATAACCCCTGGCTGACCAGCGCAGACGGGTGTACCACGTGCTAAATCCCGCGTGGCACATCGCGTCCGCCGCCGGTCGCAATCGCTGCTCCGACCTGGGGTAAGGCTCGTACCACGCCACGTGGTACACCCTTCGAACGACCCTGGATCCGCAGGCGTACTCCGGGGCCGGCGACGCTTCGCCGCGAATGCCGATGTGCCTGCAGGGCCGAAGAATCCCGCGAACATCGACCAGGACCCGGCCGGCTGCCGCCGCCCGCGTGGTCTGAGCCTCGTTGACGACCAGGAACATCGGCAGTCGGAAGCAGGCCACACCCGCCTGCGCAGCCTGCAAGCATCGTCGACCCGAGGATCCGTTCGTCGCGCCGGCAATCAGGTGCGCCATTTTTGTCAGTACGACCTGCCACACCACCACGAGTGACGGAAGGACCCGCTCCAGTGACCAGCAAGACGATCGTCACCACTGCACCTGAAGGAGCCGTCGAGGCGCCGGCCAGACGGAAACCGCGCATCTCACGCGTCGAGCGTGCACGTCGAGCACTCGAGGTGGCCGAAGCCAAGGAGTCCGAGCGTCGTGCCGTCAAGGCTCAGGCCGCACTCGCTCGCCGGGTAGCGACCATGGCCATGCTGTCCAAGAACCACGACAAGCTCGCGAGCATCGACAACGAGCTCGTCCAACTGGTCGGTCATGACGCATACCTTGCGTTCGACCTGCCCGGGCCGGTCTGTGACCGCTGGACCGACGAGAGCTCCTACACCATCCTCGCCAGCGGCCGCATGGTCACGCTCGCCGAGCTCAAGTCGTTCTACGACGAGGAGCACGACAAGCCTGTGCTGGTCGAGTACGCCGGCAGTATCTACTCGTACCCCACCAAGGACGCCTACGAGAAAGCCGTCCAGGACGGCGAGCCGGAGGCCATCTACGGTGCAGAGGTCGCCGCTGAGAACGCTGCCGGAACCGTGACGACACCGGCCTGACCTCACCGCCGCGACGGCCACCGACCAGTTCAGGGTCTGCTACCAGGACGCCGCCTCTTCTCGTCACCCTCGCCACCGGGTGCGGCTACATGTTCCTGCGCCCCCCGACGCTGTCCGCGAGCAGCCTCCGACCTCCTCGACATCGCGCTGACGATCATTGACAATGATCGCGTCATACGACCGCGACACCATTGGCAATGATCATTCGAATGGCGTAGGGTCGCGTGCACGTTCCCTTCGATTCGGGGCTCGGTCGGCTTCCCACACCTCGCCGGCGGTGCTCGACACGATCGAGAAAGACGGCAGCATGACGACACTTGATGCCCGCACGCCCGCCCTCGCCGACTCTCCTGTCGCGCGCGACGCCAGCCCCGCCGCAGACGTCTTCGCACGGGTCCTGGGGTACTTCTCGACGCACGGCGACATGGCGCCGCAGAACGAGATCGTCACCACGGTGACGACGGCCTACCTTGCGGCCCTGGACCCGAGGGACCCGCCGCCTCCGCGTGTCCTGGAGAGAGAGCTGCTGGGGATGCTCAACGGCGTGGCCAAGGTCGAGAACGCCAAGGCGACCACCGCCCCCGAGAAGCTCAAGCCGGTCAGGTGCCTGACCAACTGGCAGATCGCGCAGGTTCTGCTGCGTCTCCACGACATCATCCGCATCGCCCCGAGAGGCCAGGACACCGACCGCGAGTACGACCTGCTCGCGATGTACCAGAACACAGGCCCAGCCCGGGGCACGTACACGACCAGCGAGGACGACATCCGGACCCAGGCACGGATGTACAACACCCAGCTGACCCTCAAGGAGTTCGACGAAGTCCTCGCTGTCCTGCGTGAGGACAGTCTGCGCACCCACCAGTGCGCGCACCGCGACCTCATCGCGGTGAACAACGGGGTCTTCTACTACGGACGCCAGGCACGCGACCTGACGATCGCCGGCAAGGAGTTCCACTTCGAGGCCAAGTCTCTGCACCCGTTCGACCCTGCGCTGGTTTTCCTGACCAAGTGCTACGTCGACTATGGCGACGCGCCCACCAGCCCGGTCATCACCCACTCGGATGACGGCACGGCATGGGACGTCGAGTCCTGGATGCAGGAGCTCTCCGACGACCAAGGCGTGCCCGAACTGCTCTGGGAGATCATCGGCGCGATCATTCGCCCGCACGTCTCCTGGGGCAAGACAGCCTGGTTCTACTCCGAGGAGGGCAACAACGGCAAGGGCACCCTGTGCGCACTCATGCGCAACCTGTGCGGACCCCGGTCGCACACCTCCATCCCGCTGAGCGACTTCGGCAAGGAGTTCGCCCTGGAACCGCTGGTGCGTGCCAACGCCATCATCGTCGACGAGAACGACGTGGGCACCTACATCGACAAGGCCGCGAACCTGAAGGCGATCGTGACCAACGACGTCATCCTGATCAACCGCAAGCACCGGACGCACATTGCCTGCCAGTTCTTCGGCTTCATGGTGCAGTGCCTCAACGAGTTCCCGCGCGTGAAGGACAAGTCCGAGACCTTCTACCGCCGACAGCTGTTCGTGCCGTTCACCAAGAGCTTCACCGGCAGCGAGCGCAAGTACATCAAGGACGACTACTTGCAGCGCCGCGAGGTCCTCGAGTTCGTCCTGTGGTACGTCCTCAACCGGGCCGGCGCCGCCGACCCAGGCAACTACTACGAGCTGTCCGAGCCGGCGGCAACGAAGATCGTCCTGGCCGAGTACAAGGAAGTCAACGACCCGGTGCGCGCCTTCTGGGCGGAGTTCCGGGAGCTGCTGGAGTGGGATCTGGCGCCGTTCACCTTTCTGTACGACCTGTACAAGTCCTGGTTCGTCGACGTCTCTCCGTCGGGCACCTTGGTGAGCAACAAGCAGTTCATCGCCGACCTCGTGGCCATCGTCCGCAAAGACGATCTGTGGCATTGCCCGGACAAGAACCGCAAGATCCGTCCGGGCCAGATGATGAACGGCCCTGAGCCGCTGATCGCCGAGTACGACCTGAAGAAGTGGACGAACCCGAGCTACACGGGCAAGGACCCGAGCAAGATCTCGCAGCCGGTCCGGCGGGCCAGCTACCGCGGACTGCTGCGCCGCCCCGGCGCGCCCGCGCGGGCGGCCGACACCACGGACGAGGAGTGAGACCCATGCGCGCAATCGCTCACACCATCGCGCAGGTCACCCATGTGCTGTGCGATCACGCCGCGCAACCTCGCCGTCTCAGCATGGCGCTGGCCGATCTCGCGCGCGAGCAGAGGACCACCAACCTCCTCCTGCGTGCGCAGATCGCGACCGACCCGACCACGAAGGCCCGGCTCCTGGCCGAGGTCGCCCGGCGCATGGACGGACCGCGGTGACCTCGTCCCCGTGACCCGCTCCGAGCCAGATCTTGACACCGGACAACGCGGACGAGGTTGACGACCGCACGACGAGAGAAGGCATCCTGATGACCAGCCAGCACACACCCGTCACGGTCGACAGCGCGCGCTTCACCTTCTACGACATCGAGTCGCTGAGCGACGTCTTCACGCTGTGCGCCTACACACCTGAACCTGACAGCGCCGTCGACGGCCTGGAGATCTTCTTCCTCGCTGACGACGCACAGCTCGCCGATGCGGTCGACCCGCAGGCGCTCTACGAGGTGGTGGTGCGTTCCAACCCCGGCTTGCCCCCGGTGAGCGTGCAGCTGTGGAACCTGCGCGGTGAGCGCGGCAACCTCCGCCTGGCCGAGCTCGTGGGGCTGTCCGACGCGGAGCAGGTCACCGACACCAGCAGCCCCTCCGCCTACCCCGCGTACCTGCGGCCCGTGTGCGACACGGACCCCGGCTACGACCCGATCAAGCACCCGTTCCTGGCCGGGTACAACTCGATGAACTACGACACGGTCATGCTCGCGCTCTACCTTCACGAGGCGTTCCCGGCCCCGCACAGCGACCGGTTGTTCCAGCCGGCCACGGCGCGCGGGATGCGCGAGCACAACGACCGGCTGTTTGCCGAGCACAACGACTACATGCCGGGCTACCTCGGCTGGGACGGCCCCGCCGCAAGGATCCGCCGCGCAATGCTGCACTCGGGCCGTCATCTCGACGTCGCCCGCCTCAACGAGCAACAGTTCAAGGTGAGCCTCAAGCGCCTGCTCGGGATGCTCGGCGGCCAGATCAAGGAGTCCGACAAGCTAAGCCATGACACCTCGATCCGAAGCCTCGAGGAGCTCTACGAGCTGTTGGCGTACAACGTCTCCGACTGCCTCGGCCTGGCGCAGCTGTCCCACCACCCCGTCTACGCCAGCAGCTTCGACCTCAAGGCCGGACTGATCGCCCAGTACGGCGAGACGGTGTACGCCCAGGACGGCACGATCCGCCGGGACCGGCTGACGATCGACGCGTCCTCGGCGAAGTTCGTCGGCCGCATCCTCGCCCCGTACACCCCGCTGAACGACATCGAGGCCGTCTCGTTCCTCTACCCGGCCAAGGAGGTCGCCGCACAGCAAGGCATCGCCCAGGTCAACGTCCTGGACGAGTGCGTGCGCTTCTTCGAGGAACACGTGGCACCCGACCCCGCCACGAACCCAGGAACGACCCGAGCGCAGGCCAGCGCGCACCGCCAGTTCATGGAGGTGGTGCGCTACTACCGCTCCATCGAGGGGAAGAACTTCAACGACTCCGACGAGTACCAGGACCTCTTCACACTGCCGGCGAACTCGCTGCGCGACGTGCCGAAGCCACCGAACAACGTGCCGTACTTCCGGCCCGACGCCACACCGTCCTCGTGCTTCGTGACCTTCTCCACCGGCGGCATCCATGGCGCCGAGGCCGACCTGTCTGCCTTTACCCTGGACCGGATCGCGTACTTCGAGGCCGACACGATGCTCCAACGGGCCAAGGTCGCCTACCCGGACCCGAAGGACCTGCTCGCCGAGGCCCGACGCCAGCACAACCTGCTGACCCTGCCCGACGGCACCCATGTCGACAAGCGGCTCGTGCTCGTGGGGTCCGACCCGCAGAAGGTCAAGTACCGCAAGCCCAAGAAGAGCGACCCCGAACAGGGTGCCCAGCTCGCGCGCGCACAGGAGCAGGTACCCGATCCCGCCGAGCTGCTCGCCACCCAGCGTCCGGAGAACGAGGCCTTGCACGTGCGCCTGGCCGACGAGACCCTGCTCGACGGGAAGGTCGTCCTGGCCGCCACCTCGGCGACCAGGGCCGCGTACCGCGACGAGCCGGTCCGCAAGGCCCCTGACCTGTTCGTCACCAAGACGGGGGACCCGAACGACAGGTCCACGAAGCTTCACCCGAGATACGCCCGCACCTCCGCGGGGCTGGTCATCCACGAGGACTTCACCAGCTACTACCCGAACCTGCTGCGCAACATGCGGGCCTTCTACAACCCCGAGCTGGGGGAGGACCGCTACGCGACGATCTTCTTCGAGAAGGAGCGTCTGGGCGCGGCGCTCAAGACCCCAGGGACCTCCGCGCAGGACAGAGCCCGGCTGAAGACCCTGCGTGAGGGCACGAAGCTCATCCTCAACGCGGCTTCCGGGGCCGGCGACGCGTCGCACCGGACCCCGATCAGGATGAACAACCAGATCATCTCCATGCGCATCCTCGGCCAGCTCTTCAGCTGGCGCATCGGACAGGCCCAGACCCTTGCCGGCGCACGGATCATCTCCACGAACACCGATGGCCTCTACTCCGTCGTCGACGGCGGCAACGGATTCGACGAGGCGACCAACAACCAGGTGCTCGCCGAGCATCAGGCCGCGATCGGCATCGACATCGAACCCGAGCTGATGTTCCTGATCAGCAAGGACTCCAACAACCGCCTCGAGCTGGAGCCCGCGCCCGCGGGACGGAGCGTCGCCGACAGCGCGATCCTGGCGGCCGGCGGCGGAACCCTGGCCTGTCACGCGGGTCCTACCCCGACGAAGTCGCTGGCCCACCCCGCCGTCATCGACTTCGCGCTGGCCCGCTACCTGCAGACCGTCGCCAGCAGAGGCGAACAGACCCTGGCCGAGACCTTCGACCCGGTACTGGGCCGGAAGACGATCGAGGAAGCGATCGACCTGGCACGCCCCGTGGCGACGCTCCTGCTGTTCCAGAACGTCATCGCCGCGTCCCGCGGGTCGATCACCTACCCGTTCGCCGCCGACCCCATCAACATCGGGTCCGATGACGTGCAGGATGCCGAGCCGGACGGCGACGCCCAGCTCACGAACCCGCGAACATTGCAGATGGTCAACAGGATCTTCATCGTCCACAACGGGACCGCCGCGGCCGTGAGCCTGCACAACGCCGGGGCATGGAAGGTGAGCCCGGCCAGCCGGGACAAGCGCCGCGCGAACGGCAGCGCCGGCGTGCGCCGCGACCCGGTCGCGCTGGACATCCTGCGCCACCACGGGTGGGCGAGGAACCGCAGCGAGGCCATCGCCACCGATGGGTTACGGGTGCTGCCCGACGACCAGGACGTCGCGGTCCGGCGCATCAACGGCATCGACCCGGCGTGGCCGGTCGTGGTCGTCAACGACGACCTGCGAGCGCTTCGTCCCGACCAGGTCGACCGGCTCGTCACCAGCCTCGACCTGGACGTCTACACCCGGATGCTCGGCGAGACCTTCACCAAGAACTGGATGAACGCCACCTGACACCCCGGCTCAGGTGGACGGAGCGGCCCGCTGACGAACGGGCCCTGACCGACACGGCGCCGCGGCGATGGCACGCCCGGCCGGAACAGACACAGGAGATGAGCAGCATGGTCACCACGACCTTCCTCGTCGTCGTGGACGACAACGCCCGAGAGCTCGAGCGAGCCAGGCCGTGGACGGCGACGATCCGTAGCCACGACGGCGCCCTGCTCGCGGCCGGCTTCGGGAGGAGCCAGAGCGACGCCGTGCAGAACGCGTTCCAGGACCCGCTCAGCTCGTGGACCAGGAAGCTCGAATCCTCGACTGCCGCGCCTCCTGTCGCCCAGGCGGCGCGAGGAACCGAGACCAGGGCAGACCCGGCCTGCGCCGGAAAGGGCGACGAGCTTCACGGCCCGACGCCCATGCCATGAACGGTGCCGAACCTGCAGGAGGAACCCCAAGATGACCACGAACCCGGCCCCGGCAGTGAGCTTGAAGCCGCACCAACGCCAGATCCATGACTTCCTCATCAGCCGCCCGTTTGCCGGAGCCTGGCTCGGTGTCGGGGCCGGCAAGACCCTGACGACCCTGGCGGTGCTGCAGACGCTGCGCCCGCTGGGCCACATCCTGGTCGTCGCGCCGGTCGGGATCGCCCGCTCGACGTGGATCGACGAGATCGAGAAGTGGAACTTCCCGATCAGAACGAAGTCGCTCATCGTCGACGACAACGACAAGAAGCTGTCCCGGGCCAAGCGCCTGGAGAGATTCCGCGAGGTCTTCACCGACCCGCCGACCATGTACTTCGTCAACCAGGAGCTGCTCACCCAACCGTCCCACCCGACCCGGCTGCTCAGCACGGTCAGCGGCGCGACGCCGGGCCCAGATGTGTCCACGGACGTCATCTGTCTGCTCGACCTGCTCCGCTCACGAGAGCCGCTCAGCCAGGACGAGCTAATCGCCGCCTACCGTGCCGAGGCCACCGGTTCCGGCGGCAACGTGCCCGCGAAGTCCACGGTCCAGTCCTGGATTCAGGAGCTTGTCAAGGCGAAGCTGATTGCGCGTCGCACCCACGTGTGCCGGTCCTGCGGCGGAGACGGCTGCGCCGCGTGCCGGTTCGGACTCGTCGACCAGATGCCCATCCAGACGATCGACGGCCAGGACACCATCATCTGGCCGTTCCCGACGGTGATCATCGACGAGTCCCAGGGCTTCAAGTCGCACTCGAGCGACCGGTTCAAGGCTCTCGCGCAGGTCCGCCCTGCAGTCACCCGGCTCGTCGAGCTGACCGGCACACCGAGCCCCAACGGTCTGCACGACCTGTGGAGCCAGGTCTTCCTGCTCGACCAGGGGCGGGCCTTGGGGCGGGACATCGACACGTTCCGCGACCGCTGGTTCGTGCCGAAGATGATTCGTGGGACCAGGACGCCGGCGAGATGGGTCGCAACCGAGGACGCCGAGCCGGAGATCTACCAGGCGATCTCCCATCTAGTGATGAGCGCGCAGAACACCAACCTGCAACTCCCGGCGCTCACGATCCACGACGTCAACGTCACCCTCCCGCCCGACCTGCTGCAGGCCTACAAGGACTTCCGGCACAACCTCGTCCTGGACGTCGTCAACGAGGCGGCCCTGCGCAAGGCCAATGCCGCCTACGACCACTGGTTGAACAGCTCACCCGAGCCCGAGGCCGCCGCCATCCGGGCGCACCTGAGCACACTCGCCGGCGGCCAGCGGCAGGCCGCCCACGACGACTTCCGGCAGAGCAAGATCGAGGACTTCGTCACCGAGCCGGACCAGGAGCTCGTCCGCACCGTCGTCGCCGAGAACCAGGCCGTCCTCACCAGCAAGCTCATGCAGTTCGCCTCGGGCACCCTCTACACGGCAGATCCGGAAGCACCCTCCACCGCGGGGCGGTACGAGGTCATCCACGACAAGAAGCTCGAGATGGTCGAGTACCTCGTACGGAACAACGGCGGCGAGCCCGTGCTCATCGCCTACCACTTCCGTTCGGACCTCGAGCAGTTGCTCGCGCGTCTGGAGAAGGCCGGAATCGAGGCACGAGCATTCGACGGCTCGCGGAACATGGTCCGCCGCTGGAACGCCCAGCAGATCCCTGTGATGCTCCTGCACCCCGCCAGCGCCGGTCACGGCCTGAACCTGCAGGACGGGGGCGCGACGATGATCTGGTACACGCTGCCGTTCTCGCTCGAGCACTACCTGCAGACCAACGGCCGGCTGCACCGCATGGGCCAGACCCGGCCCGTGACCATCCACCGGCTCATCGCCAAGGGCACGCAGGACGAACGGATGCCCCAGGTGCTGGCCGGCAAGCAGCAGGTCCAGGACGACCTCATCCATGCGGTCTCCGGCGACCACGCCCTCGAGCATGCCCTGCTGGCTGTGCTGGAAGAAGAGATCCACGAGGACCTCAACGACCTCTGGGCAACACAGCGCGCCTGAGGCCCACGAGCCGACGTCCGCGCCGCCGGCCAATACGTGAGGCATCGGCACCGCCACGCGTGACGGCGCGGAACACGAAGCATCGAGACGACCACCCGCACGTACCCGCGGGCGTAAGGACGTCCCTCGACGTCCCCGCCCTGAGGGGGCCAGGGGAGCGGGGTCGGCGGCGCCGACCCGGGAGACGGCCCGAGGGAACGGGCCGGGCGTCTGGGTCCACCCGACCCGTTCCCGAACCAGACCGGTGGCTCACCAGAGCACCGGCACGTCCCGTGGGGCGTGCTGCGGGACACCCCAGGGGCCCGGGGCGTGCCTGTGTCGCCGACGCGGCGCACCGGGCCCCCACCGCGACGTCCCGGAGCGCCTGCCCCGTCACGACGGAGCGCTCCACGACGCGGGCACACACCCATGCCTTGGTCCCGTCCACCTCAGCACAGCCACCGACCACGACCAGGGAGGACCTCATGCAGGCCTACAGCAGCAGAACCGACCGGCACTACCCCTCGTGGGACGACCTGCTGGCGAGCGAGGCGAACGGCTTCGCCGTCGTGGTCATCATGCGCACGGTGAGCCCCAAGACGGACAAGACCCGCACGTTCGCACGCACCACCGGCCCGATAGCGAGCAGACAGGCCGCACGCACCGAGGCCGCCAGAGCCCGCCGCCGGTTCGCAGCCGCGCACGACGACTTCCCTGGCACGGAGCTCGTCGCAGTCACCGTCGAGCCGCTCTGGAAGCAGCTGGAGCCATGACCTCCAGCACCGCCGTCGAGCTCGTCACGACGGTCACGGGCGGGGACTACGAACGTGCGGTCGACACGGCCAACACCCGCGGCGGATCTACCCGGGCAGTCGCCGAGCATCTGCTCAACCTGGGCCAGGACCAGCGCCCAGCCGGCATGCACACGACCGTTGCAGAGCTGGAGCGCTCACACCGTCAGCTGCACGACGTCGAGTACGACGGCGACACGTACTGGTTGCAGATCGACCATCACGAGGGCGTCTATGCGCTCTACCGCCGCACTGATGCAGGCCGAGATGCCTCTCCTGAGGACGATCCGATCAGCACGGAGCGGACCATCACCGTCGACCTCACGATCGACAACTTCTACCCCGACGAGACGATCCAGACGTTCGTGCTGTCCGCTGTGGTCGCGGCACCGCCGCAGAGCCTCGCCGAGGACGACCTCCAGGACTGGGCGGCCGACGAGCTCTTCGCGTTCACCGGCACCGGCCGCACCACCGGCGACTCCAGCTACGACGTGACCGTCACCGGATCGTCAGAGGCGGCTCTGCTGGGCCGGTGCTTCGAGTTCGGCTGATCCCGCCCCGCGGCCGACGACGCCCGGAGCGTTCCACGCACGGCACCTGCGAGCGCGTCCCCGGCCGGCAGGCCGTACCCACGACCGACCCTCAACCCGCCCCGGGGCGTGCTGTCCCCCCGGCCCGCCCAAGGAGCACCCATGAACGAGCTGTTGCAGGATCTCCTGCTGAACGACCGCGACGTCGAAACACCCACCGTCCCTGTTCCGGCCCTGGACGTCCACGTCGTGGAGGACGGCGACGTGCTGGACGCCGAGCACGTCCGCTCCGGCCCTTGGGCCTGCTTCTGCATCGACTCGCGCCACCGTGACCTCGACCGCAGACCGAACGTGGGCTACCTACCTGAGGGTGCCCACCCCGTCACCGTCCACCTGTACGCCGTCGTCGCGCAGGGCAGGTCATGACCAGCGTCAGCGGTCGCGACCAGCGGCTCAAGCCGTGCGCGGGCGGATGCGGGCGCACGACTCGCGCCGTCCACTGCAAGGCGTGCTTCGCGAAGATCCCTGCCCGGGAACGCGCGGGCTCCTTCGGCAGATTCCAGCTCCGCCGGAGCCACCTCGTCACCAACGGCGACGTCGACTCCGAGCCGCTGCCTCTCATCGCCGCGTCCCAGGCAGCAGACGCACGCCTTACCGTCGCCGTCCTCGCACTGCGCCACACCAGCACTGGTGCCGAGGCCGTCGAGGCCGCACGTGAGGTGGTCAGCATGCTCGGGATCGGCGATGCGACAGGGTCGGCGACCACTCCGTGACGGTCACAGCGACAGACTCTGCCGTTCTCGTCGCTGCTGGTCGGGCACTGTCTGCGCCAGCGGAGCGGTGTCCGCGCCGTGACGACGGCCTGACCAGCATCCCTACACGGGCTGGCCCGAGAGCCCCCATGATCCCAAGAAACGCGTCGGCGTCAGGTGCGCCTGAGGCCTACGAGCAGAGGCAGGAGGGATGAGCGATGGCGAACCAGCGCACGCATGCCCCGAAAAAGTACGCAGATGCCCGGCGTACGCAGGTCACCCCCGAGTGGCTCGCCTGGGACGAGACCCGTCGAGCCAAGGCATCTGACGACGGCTGGTTCGAAGCCGCAGCCGCAGGATTCGACCCCTCGATGTACTTCCCCGAACAGGAGGGCAAGTCGATCCCGGACGGCGGGGCCTGGATCCTCGTGGTCGAGGAGCCCTTCACCGAGCTGCGGTCACGGTTCCGGGTCCCACACCTGAGCATGTGGCGAGCCCGCCCGCACGAACTCAACTCCGGGGCGCTGACGGCCAACGGCGTGAGGATCTACCCGAAGCAGGCCATCATCGCTACCCCGGCGGGAGACCTGCATCTGTGGCCGCACGAATATGTCGTGGCCGAGCGGCCCATGCAGCTCGCGTCGGATCCCGACGCGTGCCTCGTCGCTCTCGGCGGGCAGCCGGTCCTCGAGCAGGACGAGCTGTTCTACCTCATGAGCCGCGGCATCCCGCACCGCGAGGCCGTCATGCTGCTGTTCGACAAGGTCGCGTCCCTCGACTACGTCTACGTGACGTTCCCCGAGAAGATCACCGATGCTCTTGCCGGCGCGGGGCAGAGCCTCAGACGCCACCTGGCTCTGAACCCCCGGCGAACGAGCCGGCGGCCCCTTGCGGATCCGAGTCACGAGGAGCACCACTGATGGCGACCGACGAGGATCACGCGGAGACCACGGCCTGCTGTGCCTGTGGGGACCCGGCGTGCCGCCGCGACGAGGACGGCTGGTGCCTGGCGCACGGGTGGGACTGCGCGGACTATCACACGTACCTGCATGGCATGACACCTACCTCGGGCGGACAAGCCACGTGAACACGTGCCACGTGGCCAGTACTGCACCGCCACGTCCGAGGTTGATCGCAACGGCCACCGGCCCATTCCCTCCGCGGGCAGGCGCGTGGCCGGGCAATGCCCACACTCGCACCGGCGGAGAGGACGCCGGCCCGCGTGCCGTCGCTACCGCGTGGACCCCGTTCCGGACAGGCCACGGACAAGCGATCCACACCAGACCTATGACGTTGTTCTGCAACTACGCCACGCCCATCGACCCGGAAAGGTGCGGAGACCCATGGCTGACGACAGCACCGCAGACGCGCCCGACGCCGCCGCCGAGCGGCTCTCCGAGGAGCTCGGGCTCGACGTCGCGACGCTCGAACTCCACGTCCGCTTCCGGCTGGACCTGATACGCATGCGCCGCGGTGAGGCCGCCGACCTCGGTTACGTGCTGATCGACCGGCAGCACCATCCCGACGCCGCGGTCGTGTTCTCCACGGTCGACGCGGCCCGCGCCGCCCTTGAGGATCATCCGCTCGTCGAAAACCTCGCGCAGGAGGACTGCTTGGACGCCCACGTCCCCACCAGCATCGTCCACACAGAGCTGACCGGTCGCGAGATCTTCCTGCCCTGACATGCCCGTGAGCGTGACGATCGCGTCCTGCCCGACCCGACAGACCCTGCGTGCCGACTCGGGCATGCGGTCCGCGGGCGCTGCCGCCCCTCGGGCGGTTGGCGTACCGCTACAGGTCGAGCTTGATCACCACGTCACGGCCCTGGACGCCGGACCGTACACCCGTGACCGTCATACGTACACGCTGAACGGAACCATCGACCCGGCGAAGGTTTGCTGCCATCGTCCGGGGCTGCTCGGTCTCGCTCGCCGCGGCAGCCGCTGCGATGAAGGCGCGCAGCTCGCCCGGGGAACTGTCGGCGAAGTCACCGAGCCCACCAACGTGGCCGAACCCGGCACGGCGCCACGACTGGGAGGTCATCAGCACGTCGAGCGTCGAGGCATCGACCACCGCGATCGGGTCTCCGGCAAGCTGCATCACCCCGCGAAGGACGTCGTCGACACGAGCCGCGTCCTGCTCCAGGGCCAGGTCCTGGAACGTCGGCGGCGCGTCGTAGCTGAGGCCCTGCAAGACGATCTTGTCGTCGTCGGGTCCGACCGGCACGACCTGGCCGACCAGGCGCAGGTGACGCCGGCCTTGTGACGTCGAGCCGTAGCCGGTGACGACGCTGTAGGTCAGGCAACGCAGTGTGCCCGTGATGCCGTTCAGGCCGTCCTGGACGCTGTCGCGGATCGATGCACTCAACCGCATCTGGTCGGCCTGGTCGATGAGGCCGTTCGCCCACTCGCCGGCTTCCCAGTACCCCTGGTCCTGGCGCTGCTGAGCGATACCAGGGTCGACGTCGTAGATGCGGAAGAGGTTGCGGTCCCAGTAGGTGCGTCGGTGCGATGTCGGTTGACCGTTGCTGTGGCGCTCGATCTCCCACTCCCAGCACCCGATCAGTGGTGGCTCGGGCAGCGCCCGGTCCGCCTCCGTGACGGCAGCCAGCACACCGATGACCGTCGCGGACCGTGGGGAGACCACGGGCAGCAGGGCGACGGTCCACTCCGCATCCGCGTGGGTGACTGTCTCCGTCCTAGTGCTGCCCTGCTGGTAGGCCTGAGTGACCCGGTTCTGGTCCAGCAGCAGTCTGCGCGGGATCGGACGTGTGATCTTCCGTGCCGAGACCGGTCCACAGGGCTCGTCGTCGACCAGGACGAGTTGCCTTCCACCTTGACCACAAAACAACCCCCACGACCCGACATCCAGCTGGACCGGCATCTTTCAGATTCCTCCTGCGACCGGAATCGTGGCTCCGGACATGTACGTGTTCTCAGCAGTGTGGATGATCGCCGATGCCATCTCCTCAGCGGTTCCCAGGCGCTTCAACGGGATTCCCGCCAGCATCGCGGTGCGGGCCTCCGTCGAGACATTCGCCATCATGTCAGTGTCCGTCGCGCCGGGCGCGACGACATTCACTCGAATGTTTCGATCCGCGTATTCCCTCGCCATAGAACGGGCAAAAGCCTCCAGCGCACCCTTCGAAGCGGTGTAGTTGCACTGCCCGATGACGCCGTACTTCACGGACATCGACGAGACCAGCACGATCGATCCGCTGCGCTGACGCACCATGGTCCCCAGGGCCGCCTTGCAGGCCAGCATGGGTCCGATCGCGTTGACCTGCATCACCTCGCTCAGGTCCTCCTCGCTCATTCGAAGCAGCAGCTTGTCGCGGGTGATGCCCGCGGCGACGACAAGCATGTCGAGGCCGCCCAAGGACGCCACAGCCTGCTTCACTCCTGAGGAGATCGACCCGGCGTCACGCACATCCATCTCGATCCCGACCACTCCCGCGGGAACTGATCCCCCAGACCGGTGCGTACCCGCAGTCCGGTATCCGGCCGTGAGCAGACCCCGGGCTGTCGCGGCCCCGATCCCTCGCGTCGCACCAATCACGAGCGCCTTCTTCGCAACCTCAACCACTTGTGCCACCCCGTCCTATCGACTAACCTGATTGCCCTTCGCAATACCAGGACTCGTACCCCTGCGTTTGCCAACGACAGGCGGTGTCCGTACAACTCTCCCCAGAGGACTACAGATGCCTGCCATGACTTCCTTTGTCGTCCGGCCGCTGCGAGATCGTCTGCGTATCAGGAACACGGCCTTGGCCGATGCGTCCCGTCATGGCCCGGCTCAGGATCCGCTCGCGAGCATCGACTGGCCACAGGCCCCCACGATCGAGACGCTCGGGGTGGCCATCGGCGCTATGTGTGGCCTCAAGATCGTGGTCGAGCACATCCCCTCGAAGATGCGCCATCCCGAGATCAGCGGCCTGACCGTCGTCGTCGGGACCACCGCGCACATCTACTACGACGGCGGCGCCTCGCCGCTCAACCAGATGCAGACGGTCCTGCACGAGTACGCGCATCTCCTGCACGGCGACGTCCGGACGAGCTTGGACGCGACCCACGCACGAACGACCTTCGACAGCCCGGTCGAGCAACGTGCCGAGACGACCGGGATGCGCCTGATGGACACCATGCTCCGCAAGCATCACGCGTCCGACCTGCTCGACTTCTTCGCGGGTGACGGTGGCGCCGAGCACGTCTGATCGTCGCCCGTTCGGCCTTTCCGCCATGCTCGCCCCACCCCCGCCCGTGTTGTTGTGCGCCGATGTGTGTGCCGGCCCCCAGCCGCCCCGGGCGCAGGCGTCGGCGTAGCGACGGCCGACCGGCGCGGCCCCGGATCGAGGCCCGCCAACGCGACCCGACGACAGTAGTATTACCGCACTGGAAGGTTTTCCACTAGGGTGGGCATGTCGCGGCGTCCGTAGAGCCGTCGACGAGCCGTATCGCCGATTGCGAGAGGGGCCGGGCCTGTGAGCATTGCGCAGCGACTCGAGGATCTCTTTGCCCAGACCGCCGGGCCTCGTGGCCGTCCGGTCACCATGCAGGAAATCATCGACAGGATGGAACAGCGTGGCATCTCGACGATGTCGCTCAGTTATCTGCAGCAGCTGAGGAAGGGCGAGGCGCAAAACCCCCGGCTGCAGCACCTGCGTGCCCTCGCCGACGCCTTCGGCGTCAAGATGTCCTACTTCGACGACGACATCGCACCGAGCCAAGACGTCGAACGAGAGCTGACGCCGCAGGAGCGCACCATCGCGCTACGGGTCCACGGTCTGAGCCCGGACGCTCTGTCCAGCATCGAGGCCATCATCGAGTTCGCCCGCAAGAGTGAGCAGCTCGATGACCCTCAGCCCGACCCGCGCCACTGACGGTGCGCTTGATCAATTCCAGCCGACTCAAGGCTGTGCTCGGTGCTTCCCCGGCGTGCGCTGCCAGCGGGTAGCGCAGAGCTGCCGAGGTGTGTCGTCGTGAACGTTCTGCCGTGCTCGACTTCATCTGCGTAGAAGCAGGAGGCCAGCCATGCTCTCGATCCTCATCGTCGGTGTCGCCGCCGCGATCGTCGTCGTGATCACGTTCGTCCACAAGGGACGCGGTGACCGATCCAGGCTGTTGCGCTATGCCGTCATCACGATGCTCATCGCGGCAGTCCTGCGCGAGCTCGCGCCCGTCCAAGGGCTGCCGGCGATCGATCTGCTCAAGCGCCTCACCTTCCTCGTCACGCAGACGGCCTCCATCCTGCTGATGCTCACCTTTCGGCGAACGTCCGTCACCCGTCATGCAGCGCGCCGGATCTGGATCGCGACCGCAGTGGTCGGAGCGGCAGCGGCTGTGCTCGTGTGGTTCGTACCCACGCACAGCGACGGCACCCTTTACACCCACGCCGAGGCTGCCGGTTCTCCTGCCGGCATTGCGTACTACGGTCTGTACGAAGCCACCATGATCGTCACGGCCCTCGTGGTCGGCGTCGGATGCTGGTCCGCTCTGGTCAAGCCTGGGCAGCCCGTTGTCGCACGACTGTCGTTGGTGATGATCGGCATCGCCGCGGTGGGCACCGTCGTCTATGTCGGGCTGGGGCTCTATGCCCTGGCCGGGGGCAGCGCGCCGACGTCCGTGCTCAGGGGTCAGGTCTACCTCGTCACGCTGGTCCTGCTGCTGACGGGACTCGCCATCGGCGGCCTGCGCAAGATCGTGGTCGAGGGACAGCAGGCGCTGACCATCCACACAGCGACCGACGTCATCGAGCCCCTGTGGCGCGCGGCGGTGACGCTGCACCCGGACGTCGTGCTCCCCAGGCAGGGGTTCAGCCGGCGCGAACGGCTGATCCGCCTCGTCGTGGAGACCCACGACGCCCTGGGCCTCGTGCGGCGCGACTCCGACCACGCCTTGGATGTCGTCCGTGACCGCTACACCGATGACCCGAAGCTCACCGCTGGGCTTCTCCTGCACCTGCTGGGCGAGGACGCGGTGCCGGATTCGCCCGGGCGCGTGACACGCCTGCTGATGCACCTGATCAGCGGGATGAGGAACGAGGCCCTGATGGCCTCGATCAAGGACCTGTACGAGATCCGGCGTGCCTGCGGCTCGCGCGACCAGTGGTGGCAGCCGGCGACCGTGTGAAGCCGCTGCCTCCAGCGCAGCAGGGCCACCGCCGGTCACATGTACACGGGTGGAAATAATTCCAGCCATGAGGCATGATCGCAGTATTCACCCGGTGATGCCGACACCCAGGACCGCCGCATCACGGGCTCCTTGGCCGCGTATGTGAAGGAGTGCACCGATGCTTCACCCCCCAGAGGCACATGACTGCGACGAGTTCCGGGGCTTCGACGAAGCCAGGCGCATCCTGTGGTGCCATGAGGCTCGCGCCCGCGTGCGTGAGCGTCTCGAGCTCACGACCTATCTTCTGGACGCAGGTGTCGCAGCCGTCTACGTCGACAACTTCACCCGGGCCGACCGGGACGTGCTCGCCGCGTTCGACGCGGACGGCCGGCAGGTCTCCACTGACACGCTCTATGTCGACGAACCGGAGCAGCGCCTCGAGGTGGCCGTCGAGTTTGACCACGACTTCACCGGCCTGATGGTGCCGGCCGGATCCCAGCTCGCCCAGGCCGTCGCGCGTGAGGACGGGTGGATCATCGACATGTCGGTGCTGCGTGACTACGACCTCGTGGCTGACCGTCGGGCGGCGCAGCGAGCGATGTTCATGGCGCACCTGCAGGACATGATGAAGACCGGCCAGGCTCGTGGCTTCCTGATCGGCTGGGAGGATGGCCGCGGGGACGCGGACGCGGCCTGAGCGTCGCTGGTCCCGATCTGCTGTCACCTTCTGGAAGGCCCCGCCGGCGTGCGCCTGGCGGGGCCTCTTCGCTCCCAAAGGGCTTACGAAGCAAAGCTACCCGGGCCGCGCAGAAGGATCAGCAGAGCTGATCCGGGCGGCGAGGCGAGACGTGCGGATCCCACGCTGTGTCCGATGAGGGGCTGCGCGCCTGCCCGGCTCTGACCGGTCCAGCGGTGCATCGCGGACCCGGGCGGAGACATGCTCCATTGCCCGTGTCCAGCCTCCGGGTGACGCCCTGGGCGGCTGGTGCGTGCCCGGTCGCGGCTATCGCCCTCCGAGCGTGATGCCGTCGTCCTCCTTTACTGGCCATCACCGCTCCTGTCTAATGTATAGATCTATGACATAGGCGAATGGCAATGTGTCCCAACCGGTCCGAGAGCGTGACAGATCACTGATCCACCAACCGAAGGAATGCACCACCATGACCACTTACTCCGTCTCAGCCAGCCAGCTCACCGAAGGCACGGCGGTCTTCGTCCGCGGCAAGCTCGCGTTCGCCCGGCTCGCGCGTCTCATCGAGGGCAAGGAGCTCGCGGCGAGCGACCAGCGCCGGGTGAACAACGGCATGAACCCCGTCGGCAAGCCCCACACCACCGCGACCATCACCGAGGCCGAGGTCCAGCTCGCGGACCCGGGCCATCCGACCCTCGCGGAGCAGTTCGTCGCGGAGCGGTGCTACACCTCGAAGCGAAACCCTGACAGCGGTGCGAACTACTCGATCGACTCGCGGGGCAGCAGCCTGCCGATGATCGTGATCCCGTCCGACAAGGACGACGGCACCTACGACCAGGACACCTCCGGTCAGGAGCTCGCCCAGGGCCTTGACGTCACGCTCGTGCTGCGGGTGTACAAGCCGAAGAACTTCAGCAACCGCGGGCTGGCTCTCGACCAGGTCATCGTCCATGAGCAGCCCCGCTACTACAACGTCGGTGTCGACGCCAACGAGCTACGCGCGCGCGGGATCGTGCTCAACAGCCCGCTGCGTGCAGTCCAGGCGTCCGAGGCACGGCCCGCCACAGACGCCCAGCACGAGTCGATCGGTAGCGAGATCGAGGACGGTCTGTCCTTCCCGGCTCCGCAGCCTGCGGCCGGACCGGCGGCCGACCCCTGGCAGGTCCCGGTCCAGAAGGCAGTAGTCGACCCGGCTGCGCCCACCGCCCCGGAAGAGACGATCGAGGAGAAGCTTGCTCGTCTCCAGGCCGAGAACGAGAGGCTGAAGGACGCCGGCTCCGCCGTCGGCGCAGGCCCGTGGGGCAACGCGGGCCAGGCTCCGCAGGCCGGGATCACGTACGAGGGCTGATCCACGCCGACCACTGACGAGACCCCATGTACTCGCGTTCGCGCGGTACGGGGTCTCGTCTTCCCGCCCGACGGCCGGCTCTACCGAAGGCGTACCCGCGATGACCCCAGATGATCCCCATGCCTGGTTCCCGCAGTTCTACGAAAACCCAGCGATCCGAGCTCTCGCCGACGCACGCCGGTGGACCATCTCGGGTCAGATCGGAGACGACCTCGACAAGCCACCGACACGCAAGGCGCCGGTCGACATCCGGCACCTGCTTAGCACGGGCCGGGTCAGGGGCGCCTGGGCCACGGACGAGGCTTGTCTGGTCACCCTGGACGAGCTCACGCGAGCCGTCCCCGATGCGGCGAACAACGCCTTCTACCTGCAAGCCCAGACCGACGGGCTGGTCGTCCTGGACATCGAGCCCAGCTGCCCACCTGAGGTTGCGGCCGACCTGCTCCGGCTGCCCGGCACGCTCTACTCCGAGCTGTCCATGTCCGGCAAGGGGTTCCACCTGCTGGCTGCCCTGCCACGCAACTTCCATGACTTTCCCGTCGCGGCGGCCAAGCGTGTGCTGCGGGAAGAGCATCGGTGGTACGAGCTGCTCCTGGACCACTGGGTGACACTGACACGCCGGCCGATACCCGAGGAGATCGTCGCGTCCGCCGGCGCGCGGTCCCGGCCGACGGCATTCGCCTCGTTCGAGGACCTCTACGCCGAGCTGGCGACGAAGGCCCGCGAGTCCGCGGCAGGTTCTGCGTCGGACATCGAGACGACAGTGGAGATGCCGGAGATCCCCTACGCCCAGGAGATCGTCCAGCAGACCCTGGCGACCGCACGCCACCAGCTGCGGGCTCCGGAGGACTTCGACCACGATCTGTCCCGCTGGGAGTTCTCCGTCCTCGCCTCGTTGCACGCCTGGATGATGACCCAGATACGGGCCTACAACGCGCTGAGTATCGAGTACTCGCCCAGCGACATCGCCTGGCTGCTCTACCGCGCGGCGCTGGAGATCATCCCTGCGCGTCCCAAGCACGGCCAACGGCGCAACGGCCGGCCCTTCCTCCTTGACCGCGCCGCCGCCCTGGTCGCCGACCGCGAGGCCGCCGCGCCACCGGATTCCTGACCCCCGCACCGCACGCTCTCCGAGCGGTCGCGTGCCCGCTCGCTCGACACCAGTTCGCGGGTGGCTCGTAGCGGCAAGGACGCGGGCCAGAGCCTGTATCGCGCGGAGCGCGATCGGGTGGCGGCCGGCGGCAGCCGCCCACGTCCGTCAGTCGTGTTCCGGGTCGTCTCGGTCGATACCTCGCCCGGACTCCGGTGTCCGAGACCGCGCGCAGGCGCTGCCCCACTGCATCGGCACCACCTCATCTGGATGCCTCGCGCCCCGCGCGGTTCCGGTTGCTGCGGCGGCTCGGGCAACCAGCCCCTCCCATCGCCACATCACAGAAGGAACGCCCTCGATCATGAAGTTCACCGACACCCTCTCCGAAATCGTCAAGCAGGACCTGGAGGTCGGGATCGTCCCCGCCCTGATGGGCGAGCCCGGCATCGGCAAGTCGTCCTTCGTCGACGCCCTCGCCTATTCCATGGGCACCAGAGCCTTCGTCCTCCCGGTCAACCAGCTCGCGGACAAGGCGGACCTGACCGGTGCGCGTCTGGTGCCCACCGCCGACGGCAAGTCCTACACGCAGGTCTTCTACCCGCACCACGTCATCCAGGACGTCATCGACTACGCGCTGGCCAACCCGCGCGAGTGGCCGATCCTCTTCCTCGACGAGATCAACCGCACCTCCACCGACGTCACCTCCGGTGCCCTGACCCTGGTCACGCTGCGCAAGATGGGGCACATCGAGCTGCCGCAGAACGTCCGCCTCATGGTCGCCGGCAACGACAAGGGCAACGTGACCACGCTCGACGAGGCCAGCCTGTCGCGCTTCGCGATCTACCACGTGGAGCCCGACGCACCGACGCTGATCCAGATCCTCGGAGACGACCTCAACCCCTGGGTCAAGAAGGTCCTGACGCAGTTCCCGGCCCTCGTCTTCCAGAAGTCCACGCTGAGCGCCATCGTGGCCGACGGCAGCGACGACGAGGACGACGACACGGTCACCATGGCGGAGCTGTTCGACTCCGGCGAGGAGATGAACCAGATCACCACGCCCCGCACCATCGATAACCTGTCGAGGTGGCTGAACAAGGCCGACCGGCAGCAGCTCGCGCAGTACCTCCAGACCCCGACCCAGACCCAGGGACGAGAGGGCACCGAGCTGCACGAGATCGTCGAGGCCAAGGTCGGCAACACCCTCTTCGCCACCCAGCTCATCGCAGCGATCGCGGAAGACCTCGCCTCGGGTGCCGGAAGCCCCCAGCCCCTCCGAGTCAACGTACCCAAGCCGAACTGCTACGCCGGCCTCAAGGCAGCGACCACCGTCACTGACCTCGCCGACCAGATCGCCCTGCTCACGGACAACGAGAAGTCCGGTTCGCTGCTGTACGCCCTCAAGGACAGCGACGACAACGCGCGCCTGATCGAGCAGCTCGCCCAGGGCATGAACCAGATCGAGGCAGAGCACACCCGAACCCTCTTCGAGATGGTGACCGGCCAGCAGATCAACCGCCAGAACCTCGAGGCGTTCATCGACAGCGACACCGCGATCGCCAACAGCGTCAAGCCCGCCCTGTCAGCGTTCCTGTGACGGACGCCGGTCGGCCGGCGCGACGTCGCCCGGCTGCGGTCGAAGAAACGGAGTAGAGCATGACGATCACCGTCACCAATCAGAAGCCGGCTGTGCTCGACCCCCTGCACCTGATCTCGTGCACCGGAGCCTACGATCCCCTGAACGCGGCGCAGGCGACGCTGGTCGATCCGCTGCTGCGCCCGTTGAACTCGGCGTCACCAGTGCGCATCACGAACACGCAGGGCGCCGATCTGTCCGGCGACATCCTGCCGCTCATCCTGGACTGCCTCGGCGAGACCGTGCAGCCGGCGAGCGAGCAGGCCGTCAAGGAGCTCCTCGGTCAGACCTTGGTCAACTTCGACCAGAACACCTCCTTGCCGGTGCGGGAGATGTTCGCCGCCCAGGCGGGGCACCGGAACAAGCTGCCAGCGCCAGGACCCACCGTGCTCTACACGGCCCAGGACGACGTCATCCCAACGGCCAAGGGACTGCTCGGCGGCGCGCACGACGACAGCCTGTTCTTCGCCTCACTGGCCTACGCCTACCACCCCGACACACTGGGATTCTGGTTCCAGTCCAGCGCTGCGTTCAACGACTTCAAGGCGTGGCTCGTCCAGCAGACCTCGGTCATGAGCTCGTCGCTGCCACCCGATACGCGCAAGCTGTTCGGGGACTTCGCGAAGCTCTCGCTCAACGGGCTCACCGAGTCCCTCCTGCTGCGCAAGGACGACAACGACCAGAACGATGAACGCTCTTTCGCACGGGTCCTCGTCCACATGCTCATGCTCTACGTGGAGCAGGAACGTCAGCACGCCTCCCAGAGCGGTACGAGCGTTGCTACCGGCGTCCTGCCGTTCACCGTGGGAGAGCTGTTCTGCCCGCTCTCGCTGGTCCTGGTCAACGTCGAAGCCCACGCCCGGGCTGTGCACGGCAAGGTCACGACCGAGTGGAGGCTCATCAACCAGTCGCTGGCCTCACCCGTCAAGGTGGTCTCGAACCGGGCGCTGTCCAGGCTCACCGCGCTGCCGCGCGTGGCGGCCAGGGCCGCGATGCAGGCGGTCAGGAACCGGCCCGGCATTCCCAGCGGCCGCTCGGCACGGGTGACGTTCCGCAAGCAGCCGCCGAGCAAGGTCGACCTCGTCAAGGACCTGACCAAGGTGCTGAGGCGGATGGGCACCGTCAACCGCTCGCAGAACATCTTCCGCAGCTCGCGCACCAGCTTCGCCAAAGCCAACCGGCGCAACCCGGACGACTTCAACAAGCCGGGCCGGATCACGTCGACGCGCTACATGCCCGACCTGCACGTCTTCGTCGACACCTCCGGCTCGATCAGCGAGAAGAACTACCAGGAGGCGGTGATGATGCTCATCCAGGTCGCCAAGAAGCTCAACGTCAACCTGTACTTCAACTCCTTCAGCCACATCCTGTCCCAGGAGGTCATGCTGAAGGTCCAGAACAGGTCGGTGAGCCAGATCTGGAAGGAGTTCCGCCGAGTCCCCAAGGTCTCCGGCGGCACCCAGTTCCGTCAGGTCTGGGACTACATCAATGCCAGTCCTGTACGTCGTCGCCGGCTCTCGCTGATGATCACCGACTTCGAGTGGCCCCCACCGTCGGCCCGCGTCGACCACCCGGTCAACCTCTACTACGCACCGTGTTCCGCCATGGACTGGAACGACATGGTCCAGTCCGCTCAGCGGTACGCGCGCGGTATGCGCCATATCGACCCCAGCATCAAGCAGAAGCTCCTCGGCATGGTCCTGTGACCGCGCCGTGCGCCGACAGAAGGTGCCGCCCGGTGAACCGGGACGGCACCTTCTGTCGTGCCCAGGCACCTGCGCTCTCCTACCTACCTTCGCCGGCCCGAGGACGTGCCTGTTCGGCACGCACGGTGACCGTGCAACCCACACCAGAGGAGGACCCCGGTCATGGGACTCTCGGGACTTTCGAACTTCACGTCGGGTGGTTCCGACGACGACAAGAACGGCTCCGGCGGTCTCCCGCCAGGGTTCCCGCCTGCTGGACCTCCACCCGCGGGGGCCGATGACGCTGTCGCCGAACTTCTCGTCGACTACAACGAGAAGTTCAAGAACGCCGACCCGACCCGGTTCCGCGATGCGCTCATCGAACAGGTCCTCTCGGTCACGATCAGCGCGACCAAGCCCAACGCACTCCTGGTGGGTTCCGCCGGCGTGGGCAAGACAAAGATCGTCGAGGACATCGCCCGCCGGATCGCGCTCGGCGACACCCTGATCCCGGATCAGCTGCGGGACCACACGATCTACGAGCTGCCGATCACCAACATCATCGCCGGGTCCGGCATCGTCGGCGCGCTCGAGGAAAAGGTCAAGGCGGTCGTCGAGTTCGCATCCGACCCCAGGAACAAGGCCATCCTGTTTATCGACGAGATCCACCAAATCACCGGCGGGTCCGGCAGCCACGGTGACTCGACCGGCCGCAAGATCTCCCAGATCCTCAAGCCCGCCCTCGCGCGAGGCGTCATGTCGGTGATCGGAGCGACCACCACCAACGAGTCCCGGGCCTTCGACGAGGACCCGGCCTTCTCCCGCCGCTTCACGCGGCTGATCGTCGACGAGCTCACGACCGAGCAGACGGAGCTCGTGCTGCGATCTGTCCGGCCGGGCCTGGTGAGCCACTACCGCCACCAGATCAGCATCTCCGACGACGTCCTGGCCGAGACGGTCAGGGTCGCGGAGACGCACTCCCGAGCCGGGCAGCACCGTCCCGACAACGCCATCACCCTGCTCGACCGGGCGATGGCCGACCGGGTACTGGAGCAGAAGCGTCTCATCATCCAGGCGGAGACCAAGGGCGACACCACACTGGCGCAGACCCTGCGGTCCATCTCGCCCATCCAGCTGACCAGCACCCGGGTGCTCGACGTAGCGGTCCGCCTCATGACCGGCAACGCGCAGCCCAAGGAGCTCAATCTCGCCACGCTGCGCGCCACGCTCACCAGCAGACTGCGCGGTCAGGACGACATCCTCGACAAGCTCACCGACCGCCTCGCCCGGGAGTCGCTCGACCTGTTTCCCACCAAGACACCCATGACGTGGATGTTCGCCGGCGCCTCGGGCGTGGGCAAGACAGAGACCGCGAAGATCATCGCCGAGCAGATGACCGGTATGGAGCCGATCATCCTCAACATGGCCGAGTACCACACCCAGTGGTCCTCGTCGAAGATCATCGGCGCGCCTCCCGGTTACATCGGCTCGGACTCCAACCAGGAGCTCCCGTTCGACACGCTGGAGTCCAACCCTCACAGGGTGGTCCTGCTCGACGAGTTCGAGAAGGCCGACAGGGCCGTGCAACGGCTCTTCCTGTCTGCCTTCGACGAGGGCTACATCCGCAACGCGCACGGCAAGCTCCTGGACTTCTCCAAGGCACTGGTCATCTGCACGACCAACGCCGCACGAGAGTCGCTCAGCGGTAACCGCACCGGATTCGGGTCGGCGCCCACGACTGTGTCCAACAAGAGCCTGACCAAGGCGCTGGCCGACTTCTTCGACGCTGAGCTCCTGGCCCGGTTCTCCCTCGTCGTGGGATTCAACCCGATCGACGAGCCCACCTACCGCGACGTCATGGCGGCCGACTACCTACGTCAGCGGGAGCGGATCCTCACCCTGAAGCCCCGCGCTGCCCAGGGGCTGCCCGCCCAGATGCCCGACGACGAGCTGAGAGCCATCGCCGAGGCCACCTACGTCGCCTCCCAGGGCGCACGTCCGGCTCGTCGGGCCGTCCGAGCCTGGATCGAGGACCAGCTCATGACGGCCCACAACGTCAACGTGTCCCCGCCCGCTCCGCAGGACCTATCGAGCAGCATCCCCGCAGCCGATCCCGCGTCGTCGTCGACGTCCCCTGCCCCCGCTTCACCCACGGAGTGAAGCCACGGTGACGGACGCTCACGCGCCCGGGTAGCGCGTGGTGGCTCCGCATGGCTGCGCCACTGCCGAGCTCAGGGGTCTGACGCCCCCTGACGGGTGGGTCGAGAGAAACACGGACGCGGTCCGGCATCTGTGACGGGCCGCGTCCGTGCCGGAATCTGCACGTCTGACCAGGCGCCACCCACCGTGGCTGATGCGCCAGCCTGCGGCAGTCGACCGGCCGTTCGGACCGCGTCAAGACCGCGCGGTCAAAGGTCTCTCCCTCTTCGCGATCCGCCTCCTACCCGGCCGACGAAAGACGACATCATGCCTATCCTGCTCGATGACATCGACCTCTCGACGGCCGCCATGGCGAGCAAGAGAGTCGACCCGAAGTTCTTCTCCTCGAAGCTGACCGGGTCCGGCAAGAAGACCGGCCTGCTCAACGAGAGCCTCCGGCCGGTCAACACGACCACCAACACGGCTTACGCCATGACGAACGACATCGAGGTCAAGCACAGCTCGACGCAGCACGACATCACGACCTCGCACGTCCCGCTCGCGCCGATCACCCGCCGGTCCCTGAACGCTGGTGGGTCCTTCACCCTGCCGACCCCGCACGTCGACGACCGTTTCGCCGTGGACACCTCGGCCAGCCGGCACGACGACTGGGACGTCGTCTTCGACATGACCCCGCAGGCGCTCGTGCTCTACGAGGACAGGTCCGGCGACCGGCCCGCGCGTGACCTGGTCATCCAGTACCGGATGGAGCTGTCCTTCCTCAAGAAGGGGTTGCCCGAGCCGGCGCACGTCACAGCGGTGTCGCTGACCGCCGGCTACGGCAACCACGACGCCGCGGTGTTCCTCCAGTGGGACACCAGCCCGCTGGACAACGCCCGCGCCTTCATCCAGGAGGCCCTGCTCAACGCCGGGCTGACGGGCTCGAACCTGGCCGACGAGCTCGACCAGTGGCTGCGGGAGTACCCGGTCTACGAGCGGATCACGCGCCTGGCCGAGATCTGGGACTCCGAGACGATCGCCGACGAGGTCTGCCGGTACGTCCGGGACATGCCCGCCGGCCCGACGCAGGAACAACTGAACATGCTCGCCGTCCAGCTGCGCTACCTGGAGAACTACAACGTCCCGCTCGAGGCCTACCGTTCGATCCACCGCCAGCTCGGGCAGACCTTCTCCGACCAGGTCGCCGCGACCCTCTCGAAGCAGAACCTCAGCCTCCTGATGAACCACACGCTCGCGCACCTGGAGCAGATGAAGCCCCAGTTGACGGTCCCCACAGTGCCGGCCTCGCCTCCGGCGCTGCCGGGGCACCTTTCCAAGCAGCAGCTCGACGCACTAACCACGCACGAGCCCTTGGTCATGACGCAGGCCGGTGCCGGCACGGGCAAGTCCACCGTCATCCTCGAGCGCATCAAGTACCTCGAAGCCTGCGGGGTCCCGGCCAGCGACATCACGGTGCTGAGCTTCACCAACGCGGCAGCCGACAACATCACAGAAAAGAACCCGAACGTCGGCTCGATGACGATCGCCCGGAAGATCATCGACATCTACGCGCTGAACCACCCGACCCACAAGGTCTCCGCGATCGACACGATCATCAACTCGATCGACATCTTCTACCCGAACGACCAGCTCGCAGCACAGTTCCGGATGCGCCTGCTGGAGGTCGACAAGAACAAGACCGGCGCCTTCACAGCACTGAACACCTTCGTCGAGATCCACTTCGACGCGGTGATCGCGCTGCTCGACCGTATCGAACAGACCTCCCTGGAGCTGCAGATCATCATCTGCTACCAGCGCATCGACACCATGGCCGAGCCCGCGCACGTGGCCTCGAAGTACCTCATCATCGACGAGGTCCAGGACAACAGCGTGTTCGAGTTCATCTACGTGCTGAAGTACATCACCAAGCACGCCCAGAGCCTGTTCATCGTCGGAGACGCCTCCCAGACCCTGTACGAGTTCCGCTCGGCGAACCCGAGGGCCCTGAACACGCTGGAGAGCTCCGGAGTCTTCACGACGTTCCGGCTCACGACCAACTACCGCAGCAACCAGGAGATCCTGGACTTCGCCAATGTCGTGCTGGGCGGCCTGGAGACCAACCAGTTCGCCAACATCCAGCTGCAGGCGAACTCGCTCGTGGTCCCCACGGCGGACTCGTTCCGGCAGAAGGTCACACTGGACTACCGCCCGGTCACCAGGATCACGGACTTCGTACCCCAGGACCTGCAACCGCTCGTCCACAACGTCGTCGTGCCCACGTACGTGGACAGCTGCCTCAGCCGGGGCGAGCAGGTCGCCTTCCTGGCCTACTCACGCCGTGAGGTGGCCCAGATCCAGAAGGCGCTCGAGAAGAGGTACCCGAGCAAGCACGTCGCGTCCCTGGTCAGCGAAAAGGTCTATGCGACCGACATCTTCTCCAAGTACATCAAGCTCTACTGGAACGACGTCCTGCAGGTCCAGCCGGGCAACGCGGCGTTCGTGGTCTCCCAGGGGATCAAGGACAACATGGACAAGCTGACCAGGAACGCCGGCGCCACGAACGTCGAGAAGGCGATCCTGCGCACCATCTCCGAGTGGTGGGTCGAGAACAGCCTCACCATCAACGGGTGGGTCGCGCTCTACAACCAGGGTGCTCTCGCGCACACGGTGTTCTTCGACCAACTCCGGGACAACCTCCTGTCCTTCGAGATCCAGCGCAACCAGAAGAAGCTGAACGTCAACAAGCAGAAGAACCAGGAGCGCAAGCGGAAGAACCTCGAGTCCAAGGCAGACCTCGTCGTCTCGACGATCCACGGTGCCAAGGGCCTCGAGTTCGACAACGTCGTCGTCCTGTACAAGGAAGACACGACGATGAGCCAGGACACCAAGCGGATGTACTACGTCGCGTTCACCCGGGCGATGAACAGCCAGTACGTCCTGTCCTACGGAACGGCGAAAAATCCGCCGATCCAGAGCAGCTACGAGCGGATCGTCAACACCCTGACCGAGCGCGACAAGAGAAGTGCGCTCCTGGCTCAGGGCATCGACCCGGACCTCGTGGACGACAGCGACGACGACGGCAGCCCCGGCGTCGACACCGGCCGCCCGGCCGGCCAGGCCGGCTGACGACCACCGTCCCCCAGACCCACGGCCGCGGGCGTCTCGCACTGCTCAGGTGCGCCCGCGGCCGTGGTCTTCCCCCTCTCCCGGCCTAGGGACGCAGCCCGAAGGAGCACACCGATGAACGCGCCCAGCATCCGGGACTCCGGCGAGCTCGCCCCGGGCCCCTGCACGACCTACGACCTGATCGTCTGCCACGACGACCGCGTCGTCTTCCACGACCACTACGCCACGGCCGAACAGCGCCTGAACGTGTGCGTCGGGATCCTCACCGCCTCGGACATCCTGGCCGACACGATCACCTCCGACCGCGCCGGCCGCGTCCACGACCTCCACCACGCGCACGTCTCGCAGTGGCGTACCGATCCCGACTCGGTCGTCAACGCCATCGCCAAGCTCTGCCGCGCCTGGGGCATCCAGGTGTACGTGAGCACCACCGAGAAGAGGACTGCGGCACCCCGGACGCTCTACTCGGTCATCACCGAGTACGGCCCAGGCCAGATGGTCGCCGAGCACTTCGCCGACCGGGCCGGCCGCACCACGAGCCTCATCGAGCGCGCCCAGCAGTTCTTCGCCGCCCCGGGCCACATCCCTGACAGCGTGCTCGACGACGAACAGCGCCTGGCAGCGCTGGTGGCGACCTTCCTCATGCCGGCCACCGTCTGCCTGACGGAGTCCGTGCTTGACGAGGACCACGGCACGTACCGGCCCGCCGGCCAGTCGCTACCGATCCGCTGAGCACCCAGCCGTCGACGCACTGGCACCACTGCCACCCACGACTCCAGCGAAAGCGAGACCCACACATGCCCGCATCGACGATCGTCGCCTCCGGAGGCGCGCTGCGACTGTACGGCGACTCCGTGCAGACCTACACCGAACTGCCCGTGGGCACCTACACCATCGCGTTCTCGCAGCTGAGCGGGTACAGCCTTCACCGGGCCGAGCCCCTCGCCCCGGGCGAGGAGACCGTCTACGGCAACCATGCCGCCCGTGTGCAGCGCATCATCACCGGCTACGCGGCGATGAACAGGTCCCTTGGCGTCATCCTCTCCGGCGACAAGGGCATGGGCAAGAGCCTCATGATCCGCATGCTCGCCGAGCGCATGCGCGAGCAGCACGGCCTCCCGACGATCCTCGTGCAGCACTCCACACCCGGCCTGGCTTCGTTCCTGGACGAGCTCGGAGAGGCGGTGGTGGTCTTCGACGAGTTCGAGAAGGTGTTCGCCAACGAGGGCGAGGACGAGTCGCAGAACCAGTTCCTGAGCCTGTTCGACGGCCTGAGCACGACCAAGCGCCTCTACGTCCTCTCGGTCAATGAGCTCGGCCGCGTCAACGACTTCATGCTCAACCGCCCCGGACGGTTCCACTACCACATGCGGTTCGCCTACCCGGAGCCCGAGACGGTCGCCACCTACCTGCGCGACCAGGTCCCCGGGATCCTGGACACCCAGGTGGACCAGGTCGTCGACTTCTCCCACAAGTACGACGTGAACTTCGACCACCTGCGAGCCATCGCCTTCGAGGTCCGGCTGGGGGCATCGTTCACCGAGGTCATCGGCGACCTCAACATCAAGCGCACCGAGCGCTCGGGTGCGCACGTCGAGGCGCACATCACCTGGGACACCGGTGATACGGACACCATGGCCGGTCCCGTCGACCTCTTCGACCGGGACAGCACACAGTCGATCTACGACTGGGACCTCGAAGCGAACCTGAGGTTCCGGGTGCGCGACGCCGTGCCGACCGATAACGGCTACCTCCTGCCGGCCGGGACCTTCGAGCTCGTCGAGACCCGCGAAGCGGACCGCAAGGGCGAGGGCGCTGGAACTCGCGCCGCGGTCTCCGTCGTGCTGCGCCGCCCACAGCGACGCTCGATCGACTTCTGAAGCGACGTCTGTCGGCGCGCACGACCGCCGGCCGTGGTTGCCCGCCGACCTGCACCGCGCTCGCGCCGGGCAGACCCCGAGGGGTCCCGCTCGGCGTGCCCTGGCTGGCGGCGCGACGTCCCGAACCCACCCCGACCCAGGAGCGCACCATGGCCACACCCCGCTACGTCGACTGCCCGAACTGCGGCGAGAAGCGCGACACCTCTGGGAACTACACCTCGCCAGCTAACCAGGAGCGTGACCAGCGCCGATGGGCCGAAGAGCACGAGTCCGGAAAGTGCGCCGCAAACGGCCCTCGTGCCTTCTCCCGCGACCAGATCAGCGGCGCGCTCAACCGTGCTGCCGACGCCGTCACAGACCTCGCAGCACAGGACGACCGTGTCGGTGACGCGATCAACCTCGTCGTCAACGCGACGCTGACGTTCCTCGAGTCGCCCGACGCCGACCTCGAGGCAGCCGTGGCAGCCAACTACAGCGATTCGGTCGATGACGTCCTGGGGTGGGTTCGCGCCGGCAACTGACCCTCGACGCCTACGCGTCCCGATTCCATACCTGCCACCCCGCAAGGAGCCACCACCATGAGCTCGTCCATGCTCATCGGGACCCTCGCCGTCCCGGCCGACCGCATCGAACCGCCAGACTTTGACCACGGCCGCCGGACGCTTGAGGAGACCGACGACGTCTCCCAGTTCACCTTCGACGACCCCGATAACGAGATCCGCGACCTCCTGCCCGATCTCCACCACACCGTCGAGGTCACTGATGACCACGGTCAGCCGATCCTGGCGTACGCGCAGCAGGCGGGTGCCGCGATCATCGACAGCCTGGAGGAAGCGCTTGCGTCCAACCAGACCAGCTTCCTGGTCGTAGCCGGCTACGAGATCTACTTCTCCGCCGGCCGGTCCTGGGGAGGCGCGCCCACGGACGCCGCCGACGCGATGTGGGACGCCGACAAGCTGCCCGAACCTGTGCTGCTGGCCATGGGCTTCATCCGCGACTACAGCAAGCCGCTCGCCCGGAAGAACGGCAACCCGGGACACGTCACCGACACCGACGTCGTCGACGCGATCGCACTGGGACTCGGCACCCAGCCGCAGTGGTCCGGCGCGGATGAGCTCCAGTGGATCGCAGACGCGGTCGGTGCCGTCCGCGAGCGGCCCGGGAGCACCGAGCCGGCCCAGTACCTGCGGGCCTTCACCGAGCAGCACGCCTTCGACCCGACCAGCAGCGACTTTCTCGCGCAGTACGTCAGCCACGACGCAGGGACGGACAACGACCGAGAGTAAAGGAGCGCCCGCGCCATGACGACCCTGAAGAAGCTCCTGGAAGCGAACACCGGGTCGGGGCGGCGGCGCGTGACGCAGGTCTTCCAGGACTTCTGCGAGCTGGGCGCTCTCGCGATCCGCAACGTTGTCCAGCGACGTGGTTTCGATGAGCGCGAGGACCGGTATCTCTCCATCGCCGCGACCTACACGCCCGAGGAGATGGACCGGTTCGCCACCGCACTGGCGTACCTCACGCTGGAGCTGCAGGCCCGCCTGTCGGACGTCCTCGGGACGCTGTACATGAGCCTCGATCTCGGCAACCAGCGCCTCGGGCAGTTCTTCACGCCGTACGAGGTCAGCGTGCTCGCCGCGAGGATAACCGCTGGGGACCTGGTCCAGCGCCTGCAGACCCAGGAGTTCGTGACGGTCGGCGAGCCCACCTGTGGATCGGGCGGGATGGTCATCGCGACCGCTGAGGCCCTGCGCGACGCCGGGGTGAACTACCAGACGTCCATGCACGTGACCGCTCAGGACATCGACAGCACGGCCGTGCACATGACGTACATCCAGCTGGCGCTGCTGCACGTCCCCGCGATCGTCGTGCACGGCAACACCCTGACCATGGAGCGGCGCGACATCTGGCCCACGCCCGCGCACGTCCTCGGGGGCTGGCATGCGAAACTGCGCCCCCGCGGTGCCGATGGGCTCACCAGCTCCGAGCCTCCTACCGCCAACCACCCTGCCGGCCATGTCGTCTCCGGGGCCGACGCGCCCTCGCAGACCGGTGGGACCGGTGCAGCGGACAAGACGCTCATACTCTGCGAGTGCTGTGCCCTCAAGCTGGACAAGGACGATGACTCGGCCTGCCGCGGCCTCCATCACCACACCCACCCTGGCCTCGACGCACCTACCAACGCGGTCATCTCCCACGGGCCGCTCACCTGGGACGGCGCCCATGACCTGGCATGCCAGGGTCACCAAGGCGGCATCGTCCGCCCCAGCGAGACGTACTGGCTCACCTCGGCCATCAGCACGCAGGTCGACCCGCTGACCAAGAGCGTCGTCGGTCCGTAAGATCGGCGGCGGTTCGTCCTGCCGCCGTGTCCCGTCACCGTGTCGCCGATCGCTTGGAGCCCGCATGAGCAACCAGCCCCCGCCGCTGCCGGCGCGGAGCCCGTGTGGGTCGTGCCCCTACCGCCGGGACGCTCCCGTCGGCCTATGGCACCCGGAGGAGGCCGCGATCCTGTCCGAATACGATGCGGAGACATGGGAGCAACCGGGCAAACTGTTCCTGTGCCACCAGGAGAACGGTCGGATCTGCTCCGGCTGGGCCAGTTGCCACCCGATGGAGCACAACCTCGGCGCCCGCATGGCTCTGATGACCGGGCACCTGACCAGTGACCAGTACGACGAACTGCTGAGCTACCGCACCGACGCCGACCTGTTCGAGTCCGGCCGACAGGCTGCTGACCACGTCCAGGCCGCTGACCCGTCGCCCGAGACGATCGAGCTGCGGCGCAAGCTCGACGCGAAGCTGCAGCACAGGCTCGCTGAGACCGAACACTGACCACGTCGATCGCGAACAACCCCGGTGATGCCGTGTGCATCACCGGGGTTGTTCTTTTCCCGCGCGGCCTGGGTCTGGTCCTAGATCTCGACGTCCGGTTCGATCTCCTGGCGGTCGTCCTTGGGCTCGTAGTCGACCGTCTCCACGATCGAACGAGTTCGCGGGTCGCGATGCGTGCTCACGACCCTCTCGTGAGACTCCTCGAACCGGGTCTGCGCCGCCACGCGATGGGCTGCGTCGAGCCTCGAGCCGATGTTGCGCTCCCCGAACTCCATCATCGAGCTCAGCGACGTCTTCGCGGCCTTCTTCACGGCGTTGACGTGACCCTTGTTCTGCGACCGTTCCTGCTCCCACCGGCTGCGGTCCTCAGCCGTGACGAAGCCGAACATCCGCGCCAGACGTGACCCGTACCGGGTCTCGGCAGCCTGCTGGTCATCGCTCATGACATCTCCTCGTCCTCGTCGGTGTGGCGTTCATGAGTGCTGGTACCCGGCGGTGCCGGGCCTCTGGTCCGGGGTCTCGGGGTCGAAGTCATCGGCCTGCTCGCTGGAAGGTCCAGGACCCGCTCGGTAGGGCCGTGGTCTGAGCCGTTGCTCCTCGTAGAAGGCCTGTGGGTCGTCGACCGCTCTCTGCAGGGTCTGCTGCCAGCCGTCCCCCAGGGCCAGCCGGAGCTCGTGTGCCAGGTCGGGATGCTTCTCGCCGGCCGCTTCCATCGCGTCGACGTAGGCGTTGGAGTACACGCGTTGCTGCTCCTCGGGCGTCAGGCCGTCGATGGCCATGCTCGCGATCATCACCTCGCACTGGTCCAGGCGGTCTCCGAGCGTGCCGGGCAGTCCGCGGGTGTTCAACCCGTGCCTGCGGGCAGCGAAGCCGACCATGTAGCCCTGCACGTTGGCCGCGAAAGCCTCCTGGTCCTCTCGGTCCAGTGCATGGAGCAAGGCGGTCGTCATCGTCTCGGCGAGCTGCACCTGATGAGAGGTCGCGTCCATCGGGCGGCGCAGCGTGAACATCCCGTCATCGGGCAGGCGCTGGCCGAGCTGGTCCTCGAACTGGCCGCTCCAGACCGCACGCACGTGGTCCGTTCCCCCGATCCGCTCCTGACGCGGGGCAGCCTTGACGATGCGGCCGTGGGCGATGCCGTTGAACATCGTGCGTAGCTCCGGCTCGTACTCCATTCGCTCACCGATGATCATCCGTGCGCGGGTGACCATCTCCGAGCGCTCCACGCCGTCGTGGTCCATCTGGTCGCGCAGCCGCTTGCGCATCGCACGGTAGCTGTCGAAGATCTGGCCGGCGTCGGCGTCTGGCTCACGCATCCTCCAGAAGGCGTTCTCCATGAGGGCGACCTCCGTCATCGCCGCGGAGTCCGGGGTGTACAGCTCCCTGTTGCCCCGTTCACGCCGCTCGAGGTCGTCCAGCCTGCGCTGCCACCGTCTCGACAGAAAGGAACTTCGGCTGGCCTTGTGACCCTCCTGGCCGTGTACCGAACGGGCGGCCGCAGCCGCCGACGGCCTCTCACGCACCAGCGCACGGGCGCGGTCGTCGATCCGCCGGTTGTACGACCGGGATTGGCCCTCGGCCCAGTCACCCACGTACCTCGTTCGGCGGTCGATGCGCTCTTGCACCATGTCCTTGAACGGCTGGAGATAGGTGTCCATCTCCTGCCTGAAGTCAGGCGCGAGCATCCGCATCGCCACCATCATCCCTGCAGCCTGCACGACCGTGCCCGTGCTGACGCCACGAGCGAGAGGCTTCAGGCACGACTGCATCATCATCTGCATGTACACGTGATGCATGACGTCGAGCTCCTTGTCGCGCTCGTCGTCGTTGAACCCGGGCACGAGCAGGTTGGACGCCCGCAGCGAAGCCATGTACGCCTCGCCCGCAAGCCGCGTCTCCGCGCGCAGCTTCAGCAGCTGCTCACGCTCGTCCATGCCCTCGCGCTCATCCTGCGCACGCTCGACGTCGATGCGGTGCACCTCGTCACGGTCACTCATCCGCTCCCGGGCTGTCGCACCGAAGAACCCGCGGACGCTGTCTCGCAGCTTCTCGTGCCAGGGCTGCGAGTCATCCGTGTCCACCGGTTCTCCGGCGTCCGGCTCTGCGCCCCGTACGGGATCGTCGGCCGCCTGAGCATGGTCGAGGTGCACGGTGCCGTCCGAACTGACCGGCAGTGCCCTGCTCGCGCGGGACCGGCCCGCCGGACCCGTCCCCAGATCCTTGCGCTGCGCCATCTCAGTACCCCATCCCGTAGTCGTCTGTACTGGTCCGCTGCTGCTCGACCTCGATGCTCGGTGCATAGACCGGGCGGGGTGCCCCGACGACCACCGCATGCCGCGACCGCCGGCCGGCGCCCCGCGTCCGGTGCCCCTGGTCCTCAGGGACCATCACGTCGGCCTTGATCAGCGAGTCGTCGACGACGATCGGGTGGCTGTCGATCCCGTCCGGGCCGTAGACGTCGAGCGCGGCGAGCTGTCGGTCCGTCTCGGCGCGTGCTGTGCGGGTGCCGGTGGCTGCGAACTGCTCGTTCATCTGCCCGTCGTAGACGTTCTCGCGGTTCTTGGCCGCCTCGACCAGGTCGGCGAACGTCCCGCCGTAGGCCATCCGGTCCATGACGGTGCCGCGCAGCGACGGGTCCTCTTCGAGGTTGCGGACCAGCCCCGTGCCGCGGTCTTCCAGCGCGTGGGCGATACGGGTGACGTAGGCGGGATTCACCTCGACGCCGAAGCCTTCTGTGGAGGTGTAGAAGTCGCAGAACTGCGCTTCCCACTCCTCGACCGTGGCCTGGACCGGCTCGCCGTCGGTCAGCGGGGTGCGCCACTGGCCTGGGCCCACGTGCTCGAGCCGGCGACCCCGCCACAGGTCACGGCCGGGCCCCTGGAGCATCGCGTACTTGTGGCGAGCCTCTGCGGCGTCGTGCTTGGCCTGCAGGATCGACTGCGTGACCGGATAGGTCAGCTCCAGGACCGCCTTCAGGTCCTGGCCGCGCAGGGCCCGCACCGCGCGCTGGCTGAATGAGCCGCCCAGCCCCGTGCCGTGAGCCTTGATCGCCGTGGCGAACATCGACGCTTCCTGATCGGCCTGGGTGATGCCGGGTACACCCCGCTCGTCGCCCAGGTTCCGTGCGTAGTCGGCCAACTTCTGCTGGTTGCCCTTGGCGCCGGTCTCGACGCAGACCTGCCGCACGCTGCGCAGATGCGACTGCCGGTCACCGAAGACGAGCGCGGCGCCGAACTCCGAGCGTTGCGCCGTCCGGTAGAAGGCGCTCAGCTCCTCGGTGACGTTCTCCCGGCACGCGCGCAGCTCCGCGGGCTCGTAGTCGACGAACCGCAGCCGGTTGGCCTCCTTGCGTGCACTGTTCAGGTCTTCGGCGAGGACCGGGTGCTTCGAGACGGCGACCTGGGTGTCCAGCGATACCTGCATAGCCAGCGGGTGCGTCCCGTCCGGACCGGTGACGCCGGTGTCGAGCAGGTTCGCGGGCACCGAGAGCTTGTCCATCGCCTCAGCCCGTGCCGCGTCGCTGTGCAGCTTGACCACGGCGACCGCGTCGCCGTCGAAGTCGCCGTCGAAGCACTTGTCCATCACCGGGTTGATCGCGGCGCCGGTGAGCCGGTCGTCGATCGCGACCCGCAGGTAGCGCACACCCGCGTCGCGCAGCACCGGATCACGCCAGACGAGAGCGTGGTCACCCTCGGCCAGCCCGAGCTGACGGGCCTTGACCGAGCTCAGCGCGACCTGGTCGACATCGAGCCGCGGGTCCGCGGTCCACACCATCGTCGCCGAGTCGGACAGCCGCGAGGACATCAGACCGGTCTTGAAGGTGTTGTTCTTCCCCGTCAGGACCCGGCTGGCGACGTCCGTCGTGATCGCCTCGAAGGCTCGCTGAGCCCGAGAGACCGCATCCCGCATGCTCTGCTGGATCTCGCTGCGCTTCTGCGCGGGCAGGCCGCCGCCGCCCTCGAGCTGCTCGGCCATGTACCGGTAGCGGCAGGCTTCGACGAACACGTCCTGATAGCTGCGGGTGTAGTCGTGGGTGACCGAGGCGCCGTCGTCGAACTCCTGGCCGCTGCGCAGGTGCGAGGACATCACCGGCAACCTCCACGAGACCTCGCTGGCCGTCTCGGTCTCCTCACCGGTCGGGTACCTCAGGGGGAACGGGATCTCCATGTCTCCGCCCCGGTCCCCGATCAGCTGGCCGAACGACCTGCGCATCCCCGTGGTGTTCAGCCCCGGGCGCTGCCCCGGGCTGCGCGGCTGCGTGCGCAGCAGCTCGGGCATGGTGATCATCCGGCGCTCGGGACGCTCGTCGACGGCCTCGGCCTGACCGACCACCCGTAGGGTGCCGTCCGCCTCCATGTCCATACCCACCACCAGCAGGTACTCGCGCAGGTTCGACTCGGCGCCCGAGTTGTGCCCGTAGAACTCCCGCATGATCGCCGGGCAGCCCTGAGCCTGCAGCGCCCACGCGAGCTGCGAGGAGGCCTTGCGGCCCCTGCCGGCGCGCAGCTGAGCCTCGTCGTAGATCTTCGTCTTCTCGTCGACCGCCATGTGGGTGACCACGAACCGCATCTGGCCCAGGCCGCCGGGCTGTACCTGGCCACCGGGAGAACGCAGGTCGTCCAGCCGCCCCGCCATGAGCTCCCGGGCGGAACCCGCGTTGCGTCGCGAGATCAGGGAGAACGGGCTCATCACCACGTCCAGTCCAGGGTTCTGACGGAACCACGCGACCTCGTCCTCGATGCCCTGCTGACGTGCCGTGCTTGGCGGCATGTCGCGGTCGACGATCAGGGAGACGACGCCCTTGTTGCCGTGCAGGTCACTGATCTTGTCCCCGACGACGAGGTCGCGCAGCCGGCCACCAATGCCTCGGATCTTGTGCGCCTGAGCGAACCGCGAGCTGATCACGATCGGGTCGTCAGCCGTCCACCCGCCGAACGTCATCAGCGCTGTGCCGGTGGGTCGGGTGACCTGTGAGGACTGCATGATCGTCGAGGCCGTCATCTGCTGGCGGTCGAACGGGTCGTAGCGCAGGGTCTCGAGCTCAGGCCGGCACATCAGCGGCGCCCGCGAACCCGTCAGGGTCGCGGGGTCGCCCGGGCGGATGGAGCCGTCCGGGGCGACCGCCGCGTCCTGCGTCAGGTAGCGCACGATGCCCTGGTTGGTCGCGCCACCGGTCATCACCGGGTCGAAGTACCCACCCGGGGTCGGGGCGTTGTCCCGGCCCGTGCCGGTGAGCACCGCCATGTTCCGTCCGCCGGTCAGCTGCCAGGCGTCAAAGTGGTTATCGTCAGCTGGATCTGTGCGGTCGCGGTCGGCGCGGTACTCCGCGTAGATGGTCGATCCGTGCTTGATCTCGCTGGAGTAGCGCACCCGACGTGCCTCGGTGGCCAGGATCGAGACCGTCCATGCGTCCAGGTGCGCGCGGACCTCACCGGTGGTCTCTTCTATCTCGTACGTCGTGGCGCGCTCGATGAAATCGACCGGGTGCTTCGTGCCGTACAGCTGCGAGTAGACCGTGTTGAGCGAGGCCGGCTCACCGGTCTGACTGCGTCCCGTGACGAGGTCGCCGGCGATCTGGTACTGGATCCGTTCGTGCATGAGCTGCTCGTAGCCGCGCAGCCGCGTGCGTTCCTCGACCGAGGCCGGCGCCGTGCCGGGGGTCTGCGCCGCGATCCGGGCCTCGTAGCCGGGGACGATCAGAGCGTTCTCCCCGCTGGCGAGGGCGGTGGTGATCTCACCGTGCCGGCCGATGTCGAAGACCTGCCCGAGCTCGCCGGAGATCTCCGTGGACCGCCCGTCACGACGCAGCTTGGCGCCTTGCCACCGGATGACGCCCTGGCCGTCGACCAGGATCGCGGACGGCCGCACCGCATTTCGCTCGAGGCTCTCTCGCACGGTGTCTCCGATACGGCGCAGGAACTGCGAGTGGTGCTCGGCGATCGGGACGGCACGGTCGGCGTCGAAGCGTACGAGGCGATCCTTGAACCGGGTGGTCTGGAAGTCAGATCCCATCATCTCGCTCGGGGAGACCTCGCAACGCCGCAGGGCAGCGGCCAAGTTGTCGAGGTTCGACCATTGCCCGGTCGGACTGGTCATGTACTTCGCCACCCGGCCAGGGTCGAAGCGCTGCTCGACCCACTCGCCGTCGACGTCGTGCAGCTGCGGCTGCCAGGTCCCGACGAGCTCGAAGGGTACGTCTTCGGCGTGTGCGCGGACCTTCTCGGCGCTCGTGCCGCCGTAGACGAGGTTGCCCAGCTGGGGCTCTTCGCCCGACTGCAGCTCGCCGATCGCATCCAGCCGATCCTGGTACATCTCCTGCGTCGCGCCCGGGCGCAACAGATCGCTGCGTGCTCCCGTGAGCACGTCCCAGTACGAACGCTGGATCGCGGCGATCTCCGGGTCAGGGGAGTAGCCCGGAAGCTGCATCGCGTCGATCTGGCCGCCGGTGCGCTCGTGCTCTGCCTGTGCGTGGGCGATGAGACTCTCGACACCGAGGGCGCCCAGCAGGTTCTCCCGGGCGCTGCGCACGGCCTCCTGCACATAGCTCTGTGCGGGCTCGACGTCGACGAAGAACGTCGCCAGCGACCTGTTCTTCGCGTCGCGGCGCAGCATGATCTTCGACCCGCGCCGCGAGCCGGACGGGCCGGGGGCGACGTAGTCGCCCACCACGAACATCGACTCCCGGTCGACGTGGTAGGCATCGGGGACGTCCACGACGGTGCGACCGCGGCTCTGCTCCGGGTGTGTCGTGCCGATCTCACCGACTGCCCGTCCCGGCAGGTCGGTGCGCTCGATCCGCCGGCCCTGGGCGAAACGCAGCAGCTGCACGGCCTCGGCCGGCGTGGGGGAGTGGACCGCCATACCGCCGGGGACCCGATGGTTGGTCGAGTAGCGCAGCACGGTGCCGTTGTCGTAGATCCGAGCACCCGCGTAGTCCTCCTGGCGGCTGTCGGTCAACCGGATCTCCATGCCTGTTCCTGCGATCTTCGCCTTGATCTGGCCCGGTTCACGGTCGCGCACCACTTGGTAGGTCAGTCCCTGGGCCTTGAGCTCCTCGAGCAGGGCCGCCGCACGGGCCACGGCCTTCGGCGACATGAAGCGGTTGTGGTCGACCCGGCCGGTGCGCGGGTCCCGGCCACCGTCGATGACCCACTCACGAACCTGCGCGTACTCTTGCTGGCTCATCTTGTCCATGAGCGCGGTGAGCCCTGCCGCATCGTCGTTGGTCATGGCACGGCCTGCCTCGTAGGGACGGCCTTCGTCATCGATACGCCAGAGCACCATGTTGCCCCGTCGCGGGTCGGCCAGGGTCTCCACCGCACCGCCGGCCACTCGGGTGATCGTCTCGTCGGGGAGATACAGCAGGCCGGTTCCCGCACGCTTCACGCTCGCGCGTGCCGACCAGGCCGGGTCGTACGGGCTGATCGGAAGCCGGGCCGACGCCGTGGCGCTCGGGGACCCGACGCCGGTCTGCTGGGTGAACTCTCGTTGGAGCTGCTGGTAGCGCTCGTCACCCGAGGAGTGGTCACCGAACTGGTCGACGTACCCCGGCACCCGCTCGCCGAGCGCGCGGTCGACGGCGGTGAGGCAGGCGGGCACCCCGAGCTGCGGATCAGCCACCGCCGTGCCCTGCGCCGCGAGGATCTCGTCGACGCGCGCGCGGATCGCCTTGGCCTGAGAGATCGGGATGACCTGGTTGGTCTGGTCTCTCGCCCGTTCGACGGCCTTGTAGAAGACGTACTCGTAGAAGTACCTGCGCAGACCGTGTGCCTTCCTCATGCTGATCAGCCCCCTGCGGACGCTCGGATGTCATAGGTAGTGAATTGATCGTATGCCACGTATGACAAAGGTGTCGATGACCTATCTAATAATCAATGACAAAGGTGCGGCTCGATGGCTGGTGGTCAGCCCGGCGTGAGTGGCAGCGGCCTCGTGGGTGCCGTGCGTCCTACTTCGATCGCATCTCGATGGCCATCGCCCGGTCGAACTGACCGTCGGCGAGCATCTCCCAGCTCGGCAGCGAGGCCAGGTACTGGTAGAAGGCAGCGTGAACCTGCACGGTCGACAGGGACTCGATGTCTTCCTCGGTGATGTCGGCCTCGGCGAAGACCCGCGATCGCTGTCTCGTGGCCTGGTCGTTGATCTGGCGGGCAGCCCTGGTGTACGCGCTCGAACGGACCTGGCTGATGTAGGTCTGCGATCCGTCGGCGCTGCGCAGCTCGCCGTCACCGCCGACGCGGAAGTGCTCGCGGTCCTGCTCGAGGTCGGTCTGTGTTGACCTGTAGGCCTCGCTGATCTCGGCGTCCAGCGTCTTGATCTTCGCCGAGCCGTCGGGGTTGATCAGCATCTCCTTGCTGATCGTCTCCTCGGCGTAGACCAGGCGCTCCCGCTCGGCGCGGGCCGTCTCGCGTTCGGCGACCTGCCTGGCCAGCTCGACGTTCTCGATGAACTGGTCCTCGTCCAGCATCATCGTGGCCTCGTAGGCCTCGGGGTCCACGACGGTCGGAGCACCTGGGTCGTGTCCCTCGTCGGCTGCGGTCATCAGGGTGATGATCTCCATCACCTCGTCGGAGTAGACGTCGGGGTCGAGGCGTTCGATGTCGACGTCTCGGTAGCGGTAGGTCTCCTGGTAGAGCGTCTTGGCGTCTGCGGCGCGGACCGCCTGGCGCATGCGCTTGTCGAGCATCCTGACGAAGTCGGGTTGGTTGTTGCGCACGTCGAAGTCGATGGCCGAGGACAGCGTGGGGATGTCCTGCAGCGTGTAGTCGTGCCCGGGGTGGGTGATCGTGTCCTTCAGCAGGCGCCACGACATCGGCAAGATCGTCTCGTTCCTGTTCCAGACGGGCGCGTCACCGGCCCGGAAGACGATCGAGTTTCGTGGTGGGATGAACGCCATGTCGTTGTAGGAGATCAGTGGCTCCTCCTTGGTGTTCATCGTGTAGGTGACGCGGCCCTCCGTCTTGCCTCCGACGACCCGGTCGACGTCCTGGCTGACCTGCTTGGAGTCGATGTAGGACCTGTGCGTCTTGCCCGACATCTTCTCGAGCGTCTCGATCATCGAGTCGTCGATCGACTTGAGGAACACGATGTTGGAGGTGTTTCCCTGCACGATCTTGTCCACGCTCTCGCCGTAGACGTCTCTCAGCTGTTGCAGGGTCTGGAGGATGAGCGTGAACTGCTGCTCCTGCCCGAGCCCGATCGAGAGCATCGTCTCGAACCCGGCGATGCCGTGACCTTCTGACTGGAGGTTGCCCAGCTCGTCGAGCATGAACCTGGTCTTGTACAGGGGCTTCTGGTCCGACTTGGTCATGTACGACTTGTCGAAGTTCAGGTCGACGAGCTGCTTGACCAGGATCAGGATCAGCTTGGCGTACTTCATCAGGTGTGGAGGGGTCACCAGGAAGACGGCCTTTGGCAGCTCGGAGTAGCGCACCATCGTCTGCGTGATCGCTCGGGCGGCGTCCTCGACGATCTCGGGATTGCCACCGCCGGCGAAGTCCAGCCGAGCTTGGGGGTAGGTCGTGTCGGCTGGCTCGAACGAGACGATCGTCGCGTCCTTCCCCGTGCCCTCGCGCACCGGCCTCAGCTCGCGCAGAACGCCGTTCTTGACGACCTTCTTGCCGGTGACCGGCTCGGTGACGTAGTGCCGGCCGCTGAGCGAGACCTGGTAGCTCTTCTTGAAGTGCAGATAGAAGGTGCGCACCAGCATCTTGGTCTGCGGGTTGACCAGCTCGAGCTTGATCCACGCCTGGTCGGTGGGGAACTTCCCCTTGAAGTAGTAGCGTGCCCACCCCTCGCGGCCGACGATGTCGGAGTGCTCGAAGTCCTCGCCGAGGTCGTGGCTGAACATGTCGTCCCCGTACGCCGACCACCGGGCCTGCAAGCCCTTGAGGTGGTCGCGCTTGAGGTAGTTCGCCGCGAACCGCACACCGAACCGGCGCGGGAAGCTCAGGCCACCCAGATCCGTGTTCTGCGAGGGCTTGCCGGAGGTGAGGGTCGAGATCGTCGGGTCGGTGAAGAACGACATGGCCGTGATCGCGATGCCGTACACGGAGGCGAGCATCTTCTCGGCGCCGGCCATGGCACGCAGGGCGTTGTTGGCGTTGCCGATCAGCGTGCGCATCGTGTTGCGCGGCAGCGCCTCGGTCGCGTTGAAGTAGAGCGTGAGCATGTCCTGCTCCGCCTTGCCTTCCCACAGGAACGCCTGCGCGGCGGCTTTCTCCTGCTCTTCGGCCAGTCCCGGCTCGTCGTCGTTGAACTGGCCGGCCTTGACCTTCTTCTCCAGCTCCGCCTCGGGGTTCTTGACCTTCTTCGACGTCAGCTGCACGAACAGCTGGTAACAGTTGTACAGCGTGGACGCACCCCACATGTCGTCCAGCCGCTTGTTCAGGCTCTCCGGGTCCATGCCGGTGGCTGCCGCGGCGGCGCGCAGCTCACGCTCTTCTTCGAGGTAGAAGTCGATCAGGCCGTAGGCGGCACGCTTGAACGCGTTGTTCGCCGCGTGCGGCCATACCGGGTCCTCGCCGCCGTCGAGCGGGAAGAAGACGTCCGCGATGTTCTCCACGTAGACCGCGCACTTGGTCGCGTCGCCCTCGCGAGCGGCCTCGGCGGCCAGGCCCAGGAGGTTGTAGATGTCGGTGGCCAAGGGGTTGATGAGGTTGAACTGCACCGGCTCGTAACCCCGCATCACCAGCGGGACGTAGAACTTGACCAGCAGCTCACCCTTGGGGTCGTTGATGACCATGTTCGACGGGTTCTTCTCGCGCGACCACATGTCGATCTGCGGCTCGATGTAGGTCTGGCCCTTGCCAGCCCGGGTGATGGCCAGCACCATCGTGTTCACGGGTGCGGTGTCGACCAGGTAAGCCCCGGCCGGGCGTTGAACCTCGTAGTCCGGGAAGGACCAGTCGGTCTTGATGAGGTCGGCGACCGTCTTGTACGTCCCGAGCTTGGCGCGGTCCTTGCCGTCCGGGTTGTAGGGGATGGCCGTGGTGTCGTACGCCTTGCGCAGCGCCTTGTCCTGCGGCAGACCCGAGGCCTCGAACAGATCGTTCCCGAACGCCTCGTCAATGATCGGCAGGGATCTGGTGACCGGCTCGCCCTCGTCGTCCTCGACAGCCTCGCCGGCGTAGTAGGTGACATCACCGTTCTCGTCGACGAGGTCCTTCGGGGCACGCTGGGTCACGTCGACGGTCCCCAGGCCCTTCTGCTTGAGCATCACGTGGCTGATCACCGAGCTGACCTGCACGTCCGAGTGCGCGCCGGCGTCCGGGAACCAGTCGAAACTTCGCTGGATCTCCTCGGGCAGGGCGATGTGCTGGTCGTTCGGGTACTGGTTGATGTCGCTCGTCGTGCTCATCAGGTTCGCCGCACCGACCCCCCGAGCCGACCACGTACCGAGCACGAGCGTGACCAGCAGCCCTGAGGCGAGCGCGACGAAGAGCTTGAACGGGGAGACCGAGGTCAGCTGCTTGACGACAGTCGTGGAGCCCTGTGCGGTCGTGTCGCCCCGCACATCGCTGGAGCCGTCGGGGAGCGGCACGTCCGCGGCGTGGTCGTAGCACGTGGCCAGTGGGTCAGGTTCGCCGTCCTCGGTCAGAGGCCGGTAGCAGGTCACGACCGCCCCGCCCTGTCCGGTGGTGGTGGTCTCCATGTAGTACGCGCCCGGCTCGGTGGCGTGTGGTGCAGCTCCGAGGGACGTGCCCACGGACGTCAGCGCCACGGCGATGACCGAGTACAGGACCCAGACGGCGGCCGCCACGATCGCACCAATCACGACGGAGGCCAGGACGACGGGCGTCCGCGAGCGTCGGGTGCGGAGCTTTCCGCGGTCCAGCTGCTGGCCCTGGTGGACATCTCGGTTCGTCAGCGTCTCGCCGGGTTCGCGAGCCGAGATCTTGTCCCAGCTGTTCGCCTTCGGCCGGGCTGCCCTGCGCTTGTTCACAGCCATGGTGATTCCTCACTCCCGTCGCTCCTGCCGTCCTGCTGTGTGCCGCCGGCTCGCGGCCCCGCACTGCCCGCCCTCTGGTCCCGAGGGGCCTGCCGCGTGCCCGGCTCGTGGATGCTGTGAGGCGTGCCTCTACACCTGGGTGCCGACGATGAACCCCGCGATGCTCGTCAGCAGCGAGATCGCGACGGCAAGGACCGCGTAGGCCTTGCCCGAGCGGCCGTGGATCTCAGCGGTCCGAGCCATGGCGTTGGCGTAGGACTCCTTGTCGGCCGTCAGCTCGGTGACGCGTGCCTCGTAACGCCGGCCGACCGCATCCTCGGTGGTCTCCACCTGCCGCAGCAGGTCTGCGACCCGTGCCGTCTGGGACCTGGTCTTCTCCCGTTCGAGGTTGAGGCTGTGCTGCCACTCCTCGTCACGGGCCGTCATCCGTGCGACGGTGTCGTTCCGGTCTCGCTCGAGCTCGTCCTCCATGCGCTGGATCCGGCCGGCGTGCTCGGTACGCATCGACTGCAGGAGGCTCTCCTGCTGTTGACGCAGCTCACCGATCTCGTCCGTGATGCGGTGGTGCTCGGCCAGGGTCTCGGCCTGAGCGATGTCGGCCTTGCGGTAGTCGTCGACGACGTGTTGGATCTCGACCTTCCACCGGGTCAGGCATGCCTCCTCCTCGGCGAGGTACCGAGACTGGTGTTCTTGCAGCACCTCAAAGATCCGTGTCTGCCCGGTCTGCAATTTCAACGCCGCATGCTGGCGACGGATCCGTAGGATCTCCTGCTGGTCGCGTGAGCGGTCGTCCTCCAGGCCCCGTTCGATCTCGGCGACCGCGTCAGCCTGCGCCCGCTCCATCTTCGGGCGGTTGCGCTCCTTGTAGTGGATCTCGGCCTGCATCGCCGCCTGCCGTGCGTGCTTGGCTGCCTGCTCCTCGTAGTCCTCGAGGATCTCCGTCCTGCGAGCGCGGATCCGGTGGTCCTTCTCGGCGAGCCGTTCCTGGTGCTCGGCCTCCGCCGCCTCGTTCAGGAGCGTGTACCGGGCGCCTTCGCGGTCGGTGGCGACCTCCCGGATGACCTGTTCAGCATGTGTCGACATGAGGTTGACGTACAGCGCACGTAGCTCGTCCTCGTGTGCGAAACGCAGGCGAGTCAGGTCCGCGTTCGCCTGCCGGCCGAGCTGGGCGAGCTGGTCACCGAGCCACTCGGTGGCACCGTCGGGCAAGGCGATCTGTACGACGGGCGCGCCGATGGCGAAGGTCGCGTCGAACTCGTCGAGCCGGATCGTGAGGTCGAGGTCCTCGGTCAGGAACCGGCGGGCGATCACCTCGCGCACCTGGTCCTGGTCGGCCAACGACACGACGTCTTCGGGGCCCGCGACGTCGTCGCTCAGGTAGCCGTCGTCGTGGTCGGCCTCGTGGAGAACTGTGCCAGCGTCGACCTGGGCGCCGCCCAGATCGTCGACAGGGGCCTGGGCGCCGGTGTCATCGTCGAACACCGGTGTGCCGGCGGCCTCGTCCTCATCGGGCGTGTCGCTGAAGACCGGCTCGTCGGCCTCGGCCGCTGCCTGCCCGGGGAGCGGGTCGAAGATCTCGTCCTCGTCGACGCCTTTCTCCCGTAAGCCCTCTGCGTCCGCGCCCGCCGTGCTCGCGTCGGCGGGATCATTGCCCTGATCGTCGTCGTCCGGGTCGACCAGGCCGCTGTGCTCGGCCCAGGCTTGCCTGCCGACGGCGTCCTGGAGGTTGCTGGTGCCGCCGGCGACCGCGCGGGCCTGGGCGAAGGTTGCCGGGTTGACCAGGTCGACCAGCAGCTCGCCGCTGTTCTTCTGCCAGACGACGGCCCAGGCGTACTCGGCACCGGTCAGCAACGAGTACTCGTCCATCCGTGCGAGTGTCTCGTCGGTGGGGATGATGCCGAAGACCTGCTCCTGGAGCATCTCAGCGGTCGCCACGGTGTGGATCTGGTCGGATCCGATGAGCTCGATGATCGAGCCCTTCGCCTCGTCTCGGCCGTGCCGCCGGCTCAGGCCTCCGATCGCGTCGGCGGTGAGCACGAGGATGACCCATGCCGTGCCGCTGGGGAAGACGAACCGCGAGTTCGAGCGCAGCAGCTCGACGGCCGCGGGGACGGGCGTCTCCCGCACCACGGAGGACAGGAGCTCGTCGTGCTTCTTGCGGCGCTCCACCCGCCGGCCCGTTCTGGTTCCCAGAATGCCCATGAGTGCCAGTCCTTTCGGTAGTGAGTCACGTTCCATCCGTCTCATCGCATCGCGCTGACCACGATGCGGGCGGCCGGCCTCAGGAGGGTCTTGTCGTCGCTGACCAGCTCACCGGCGACGTCGACACGGATCTGCCGCTGCGCGCGGTGCTCGTTGATGAACGTCGCTACCGCTGTGGTGACCTCGTTGGTCAGTCTCGCCACGGCTGCGCGGGCGCCGCCTGCATCGGAGTCGGTGTCGCCCTTGTCCTCGGTGAGATAGCGCAGGACCCGCTCGTCGATCTCGACGCGCACGTTGTGCTTGACGAAGACTTCCTGGACCAGCTGGCGCAGCTTGTTGCGAACGATCGTGGTCTGTGTCTGCCGGGACAGAGGCTGGAAGGGCACGATCACGTCGAAACGGCCGAGCAGTTCCGGGGGGAACCTGTTGTCACCGGTGGTCGAGGAGATCGACCGCCGGATGAGCTTCTCGTACTCCAGCAGCTGTCTGCCTGAGCCGGTGTCGTCCGCGGCGTACTGCGCGATCGTCCGGTAGATCTCGGAGCCCGCGTTCGTGGTGAGCACGATGTAGGTGTTGAGGAAGCTCACCTTCCGGTTGTTGTCGTCGGACAGCCTCCCGTCGTCGAGCACCTGCAGCAGCACCCGTGTGACCATCGGCGAGGCCTTCTCGATCTCGTCGAAGAGCAGCACGGCGTGCGAGACGTCCCACACGCGCTTGGTGAGCTCTGATCGGAAGCTCGTGAACGACGAGTCCTCGGCGTACTCCGTCATGTCGAAGCGGATCAGGTGGCGCTGGTCGTCACCGAATAGCAGTCGGGCGAGCTGCTTGGTCAGCTCGGTCTTGCCGACCCCCGTCGACCCGGTGAACAGAAAACTTGCCTCGGGCCGTGTCTTGTCGTTGAGGTTTGCCACGGACAGTTGCAGGCGCCGGGCCACGGCGCCCGTCGCGAGGTCCTGGCTGAGGACCCGTGCGTCCAGCTGTTGTTTGATGTTCGCGCCGTCGACCTGGAACGCGACGTTGACGCCGAGGGACTCGTGGAGCACGTCCGCGAGCAGGGCGCGATCCAGCGGCCGTTTCGTGTACCGGTGCCAGCCGACCATGCTGTCGAGCACGAGGATCGCCTTGCGTGGCTGGGCGCTGGCCGGCATGTACCGCTGGGTGTAGTCGTAGATCTGCCGGAAGATGTGGTCGTCGCGAAACTGGTCGGCCACGCCGTACCGCTGGGCCATCCCAGCCAGGATCCGCACCGTCGTGTCCTGGTCCGGAGGGCTGACGTTGATGCGCTGCAGGCGCTCGACCAGGGCCTGGTTGCGCGAGATGTGCTGGTGGAACTCGTCGTAGGTCGTAGCCCCGATGATCCTGATGCCACGCGCGCCCGATGAGGCCAGGACGGGCTTGATCGCTTCGACCGCCGCGTCGGAGAGCTGGACGATCTGGTGGAACTCGTCGATGAACAGCACCAGCTCGCGCCCCTCGTCCAGGACGAAACGCTCGGCCTCGTCGAAGAGGGCCTTGAGCATCGAAGCCATGTTCGCCGCGTCGCCCGCCTGTGAGATCATCCGGGCAGGGTCCAGCTCGAGGTAGAGCCGCCGCGGGTCCGCGAGCATCGTCGCCTGGACGAGAGCTGTCTTTCCGGTCCCTGCTTCCGCCAACAGGAGGGCGTTGCACAGCTCAGGTCGGCTCAACGCGGCCAGCAGCTGCTGCATCTCCTGCTCGCGTCCGACGATGGCACGCTCGGCCTGCCGCAGCGGAGCCGACAAGCTCGACAGGAGCTCATACTTCTCACACAGGTGCGCGTCGCGGGGCGCGCAGTGACGGCTGGCCCGGTGGGGACCCGGTTCGACGGGCCGACTTTCGGTCGGAGCCACCAGCGCCCCGCCGTGTAGCTGCCGTGGCTGCGGATCGTGGCCGTCTCGTTGGCCGATGCGGGATGACGTCATCCGTCATACCCGCGCTCAGCTGCCGACGACGTCTCCGGTTGCTCGAACTCCGGTCGGTCCAGGGCAGTGCCGGACGGCCGTGCGGCACCTGTCGTGGTCCGGGAGCCCGGCGGGTGGACGACCGCACCGACCTGTGCGAGAAGCGTCGCACCGTACGCGTGGCGCGACAGGCGCTCGTCGTCGTCCGGCGTGGTGTCTCCGGACCGGCCGCGCGGGCTTTCCCCTACCGCCTGGTCCTGTGCTGGGTGCTGCCCGGGGACGGCTCGCGGCCGAGACGACGTTGCGGCTCCCCGGTGCGCGCGACGGTTCTTCGGCACGTCCCGCGAGGTGATCATCGACGGATCCAGCCGCTCAGGGACAGGCCCGCCGCTGTCGGGCACTTCAGGGTTGAACGGTGAACCCTTCTCACCCGGAGGAGGGGACGAGGGGACCCACCGCACCAGGCGGCGAGCCGCGGCCAGGCCCGCCTGGGAGCTGCCCCCGCCAGGTGAACTAGGCTCGATCGCTCGTGCCGCACCCTCGTCCGCAGCGGCTGGCTGGCCGTGGGCGTACTGCCGGTGGGACGCCTCGGGCGTCTGGGAGCGGCTCGGCTCGGCGGTGCGTCGTGCGGTGGGCGCCTTCAGCCTCACCTGTCCGTTCGACCGGCTAGGGCTCCTGCTGAGATCTGCCATGTCCACTGTCCGTTCTGAGCGCAGAGGCCCCTGGATGCTCTCCAGGGGCCTCTCGGCGGGGGAGCCAGTTCAGCCGACTGCAGGCTCGTCGACCTGGGCCACCTGCTCGGCTTCCTGCACCGCGGCAGCCTGGTTCTCCCGGGCCGCCGCCTGCGTGGTCCGTGCCTCGCGCATCGACACGAACTGGTTGTCCAGGGTCGTGGCATCGACCTTGAACTCGCTGGCCTGGACCGACTTGGTGTTGACTACCAGCCCCGTGCCCCGCGAGGCCGGCATCACGTTGCCCTTGAAGCCGTAGAGGGTGCCGACCTCGTTGCCGTCCTTGTCGACGATCGGCTCGGTGTTCGGACCTGCGGCCCGGGCGATCTCATCCACCTGGCTGACCGAGTACGGGGCGCCGTTCTGGTAGCGGGTCTTGCCCTCTCCGTCCGTGTAGCGCTCGGAACGCAGGTGGAGGTTCGTCTGCTCCGGGCCGCGGTTGTCGCGGGAGTCGACCTGAACGTCCGCGTACTGCGTCTTGCCGTCCTTGGTCCGCCCGTTCTTGTAGACCTTCGCGATGAGGTTGACCCCGGTCATCGCGCCCTTGCCCTTGAGGAGTGCCATCGTCTCTCGTCCTTTCGTCGATCCGCCTGCCCTTCCGACAGGTCGGCCATGACCGGGCGAACCATTGACATAGATCATTGGATACGCACCGAACACCATTGACAATAAGGCGCGGTTGGTCATTCCACAAGGATGTGAATGATCATTGACGTTCGTGCTCAGACTCGGTCGGCCGCTCGTCGCGCCCTGGCCCCAGCGCGGTGGCGGCGTCAATGCTGGTGGTGGCCTTGTCGACCTCGGCCTGGATGCGCACGACCAGGCCGGCGTCCAGCGAAGAAGCGTTCGACCGCCGCACGGGCCGGTCTCGATCGTGCTCGGCACCCAGCTCCGCGATCCGTGAGCGCAGCACGTACGTTCCGTCTTCCTCGTGCTGCGCGGACAGCGCGCGCGAGACCCGCGTCATCGTCGCCACGTCGTCCACCGGCAGGTCCGAGATCGCTTCGGCCTGGTCCGACTCATCGAGGTAGCTCATCGCTGCCAGCAGCAGCCTGCGACGCTCAGCGGTCATCTCCATGAAGCTGTGTGCGGCCTTCGGCCCGACCTCGATTTCGTGGGCGAAGTCGTAGCCCATGTGGTGCAGGTCCAAGGCCTTGACCTCGTCGAAGTCGTGCGCGACGCCCTGGACGATCTCCAGCTCCGGACCTATCGCTCGGGTGGCGCCGGGGTTCGCGGTCGTGCGGCCGTCCTCGGTGATCTGGCCTGCGCGCAGGACCAGTCCGGACGCTGCGAGGTCGGTGCGCAGGTCGTCGAGGTGCTCGTCATAGGACCTCTTCATCGCCCGGATGCGTTGGTCGAGCACCGCCCGGCCGCTGGCGCCCGTGGTGAGGTATCTCGCGCCGGCCTGGTCGTAGATCGCGCGTCCAAGACGCTCGGCCTGGTCGGGGTCCTTCATCCGCTGCAACGACGCGTCCCCGCGCAACGCCATCAGAGAAAGCAGCCGCTGGCCGTAGGCCGCGACCTGCTGGTGGCGGTCGTTCCACCGCCCGGTATCCGTGACGAAGGGCAGGAAGTGCTGGTACTTGCCCATCACCCGCCTGTGGTAGTCCTCCTCGAAGCGATAGAAGGCATGGAGCGCTCGGGAGTCCTCCGCGGCGACGCCTGCCTGCTCGGCTCGTTCCCACTGGTGTGCGAGGTTGCGATAGGTGCCGGCCTTGTCCCGGTGGTGCTGCAGGCGTGTGGCATAGCTGCGCAGCCGGAAGCCGAAGGAAACGAGGTCGTCACCGGCCGCGGCGCCGGTGCGCTGTTGGTCGGCGGCGAGCAACGCGATCTGCTCGTAGTCCGTCCCCATGATCTGCAGCATCGGCGTGCGCACGGTCAGCTCCGAAGCGGGGAGCGCCCGCAGGATCTGGTAGACGCCGTTGACCGCGCGTTCGATGATGCGGGCCCGCCCGTGGTCGACGAGTGCCTGCCACTGGTCGGTGGACAGGCCCTCCTTCTCGCGCCGCTGGTCGGCGTAGTCGGTGATCCGGTTCATCGCCTCCGGCAAGGGGGAGGTGGAGCGCTCCAGCTGCTCGACCACCAGCTCGGCGACGAGCTGGTTCGCCTTGCGCATGCGGCGGTCCTTGCTGCCGGCGCGCCACAGACGGCGCTCCGCCGGCAGACACGCCAGCAGGAACTGAGGCAGGGAGTCAGCTCGGATCTGCTCGTGCGCCCACCGCTTGATGTACGTCGTCACGTTGCGGCGCTCGTAGCCGACGGCGCTGGACAAGTGCGCCACTGCCTGCTTCTGGTCGAGCCAGGCGTCGATGCCGCGACGCAGGCGTGACTTGTGGCGGTCGAGCAGCTTGCCGCGCTGGGTCCCGTCCTTCGTCAGCTGGCCTCGGCCAGCGTCGACCATCGCCAGGTGGCAGTGCACGTGCTCGGTGTCCACCTGGATGACCCCGACGTAGCGCAGGTCGTCGAAGCCGCTCGTGCCCGAGCTCATCCGGTCCAGTCCGTGCATGATCGCCATGCGCAGCTTCATCTGGTCGATGTGGCCGCGGTAAGCGCCCGGACCGGTGCAGCGGAAGTCTCGGTCGACGATGCCGTGTCTCTTCAGGAACGCCTCGTCGAAGCTCAGCACCGACTTGAGCACGGTCTTGCCGCTCTCGAAGTGCTGCTGGAGATCCTTCGAGGCCGTTGTGAGCTGTTCGTCCGACAGGGAGACCGAGCCGTAGCCGAAGGCCACGCCGCCATGGCCCTGGGCCTGGCGCATCGTGGTCTTGACCGTGCGTCGCGAGCCGCCGGCGCGCTCGACGGCGGACTCGCGAGCCATGTAGCGCACGACGAAGTCGTCCGTGCGCAGACGCTGGATCGGTGCGAGCGGCTCTGTCGCCTGCTCGCGGGCCATGTACCGCTCGACGTACCGACCTGGTGTCGCGCCCCGGGATCCGCTGCCGTCGCTCCGGAGCACGGAGAACTCGTTGACGACGACGATGTCCTGCTTGAGGCCCATGAGGGATCACTCCTTCGACCGTCGGTGCGGCCCCGGTCTGCGTCGATCTGCGACAGGGGCGGCGCGCCCCGCCCGGTCGATCGTCTTCAGGACTCCAGGCTTGGCTCGCCCACATCGTCGTGCTCAAGGTCCGCCCCTCGGTCGGCCTGCTGACGTCCGAGCTCGTCGAGCGCCGGCGGTTGTGTCTGAGCGCGCCGCGGGTCCCTGGTGCGCTCCGTGTGGTCGTCGGACGCGCGCAGCACCTGAGCCACTCTCTCCTGATACAGGTACTCGAAGGTGCCCTCGATACGTTCGCGCTCGGCCCGCAGGTGGGCGGACTCCTCGGCGATCTCCGCCTCGACCTGCTGCAGCTGCAAGGTCACGCCGTCGGCAGCCTGGTCCATGTGAGCGTCAGGCGACGCGGCCGGGCCGGTCTCGGCGTCCGTGTCCAGCTCGTCCTGGGTGAACAGCGAGTTGACCGCTTCGGATCGTGCCAGCAGGGCTCGCTCGTCAGCCAGGCCGTGCGCTGGGGAGGGGCGATCCGCGAAGTGGTTCGCGAAGTACTCGGCGAGATCGTAGCCGCACGACTCGCGATCGATCTCGAGACCTGCGATGTCGTGCACCCGGGTGAAGACCACGGGTGCGTCGCCGTCGGTCGGCTCTCCGGACGGAGCGAGCACGAGGACGTCCACCGTGGTCGGCAGCTCCCACTCGATCCCCGTGACCTGCTCAGGCACCGCGAATGCGGCGGTGAAGTAGCCCTTGGTGGCGAGCGCGACCAGTTGCGTGTCGCTGAACTCGTAGAACGCGTCAACTCTCTCGCCGTGGCCGGGGGAGTAGGTCACCTGCGTTACCTCATACGGCAGCGCACGGTCGGGGGTGATCGAGCGCAGCTCGCCGGTCAGGTGCAGGTACGGGCGGTAGTTCTCCTCCTTGCTGCGGTGTTCGAGGTCGAGAGACTCGACCAGAACGCCGATCTCGGCGGCCACGCCCTCGATCCGGTACGTCTCGACTCCTCGTTCGCGAAGGACGCGGTGCGCCCACACGTCGTTCATCGTCAGGCCTGCGGTTCGCATCACGTGCTCCTCGTGGGGATCTTGTTGCTCCTGCGGTCGGGGGTACCGGTGGGCTTCGAGGCGGCCGGGTTGCCCTCGGCACGGGCGCTCCGCACGCGACCGATCGTCCGCGTCGACCAGCGCCAGATCTCGCGCATGAGGGCGATCTCGCCGGCGGCGAGCAGCGCGACCAGGAAGAGGAACGGGACCAGCCACATCGCGAGCGTCCCGGCACCTGTCAAGGTGCCCTGCGAGGCGCCGGACTGCGCGTGCAGCCAGGCGCCCAGCGTGGGGACGACGACGACAGCCGTGATGAACGCGATCAGGTAGTCCGCGGCAAGCGCGACTGCGCGCAAGAGCCCGGCCCACACGGCGAGCGGGAGCGTGCCGCGGTGGTGCCTCTTCGCGGCCAGCCGCCGCAGCAACGCTGGCAGCGCCTGGCCCCGTTTCCGAGCCGCCGGCTTCGCCGCGGGCGCGCGCGGCGGACTGGTCGCGTTCAGTGTCGAGTTGTTGCCCATCGTCTCGCCCTTCGTTGAGGTCTTACAGAGGGTTGTGAAAGGAACCGGTGGTCAGTGGGAGCGCAGGGTCGCTGCGCCTGCGGGGACGCCGCGGAGGTCCGAGACTGTCTGGGTGGCGTCGACGGTGACGAAGAGCAGCACCGGTCGGTGCGCCGTGACGCTCTCGCTGCTGGAGTCGTTCTGGGTCACGACGTCGGAGGTGATCTCGACGTCCACCAGGACGACGTAGCTGTAGTCGCTCGCCCGCACCTGGGCGACCTCGATGTCGGGATCCTCCCCGAGCGCCGAGTTCAGCCCGGCTGCGTCGACGTAGTAGTACCTCTGGCCGTCGACGTCCTCGTTGAACCGGGGCGGCGACATGAACTCCTGCAGGAACTCGTCGTCCTCGCTGAGGCCGTAGCGGTCCTTGAGGCGGTCCCGGGCCGTCTCGTACGCAGGTCCCGAGTCCCACGTGAAGGCCACACCGAGCAGCGACTCGATGACCGCGGTATCGACGTCCACCCGGGACCGGCTGATGCCGAGAGACGCGAGGACGTCCGCCTGGAGCCGCTCTTCATGCTGCTGTCGGAGGTCGGCCAGTCGCCCGACGAGCTCTTCGACCTGGGCCTCCTGCCCGGCGAGGTCCGCGCGCTGGCTGCTCCAGGTCACGCCGGCAACGACCGAGAGCAGCACGAATGCCGCTGCGACCACCGGGAACCAGAGGCCCCGTCGGACAGACCTACCCTGGGTCGATCCTTCGTTCATCGGTTACCGCCGTCGTTCTCGCCCGGTCCGGCAAACTGCTCGATCTGGGGGATCGACGGCGCGCCCAGAGCAGTGCTTGAGGTGCGTTGGTACTGCATGCCGGTGGTGGTCGTCGTGACCTCGAGCTTGTCGAAGACCCCTGCCGTGCCGTCGTGCGTGTAGCGAGCACTGGCCCAGGCGAGGACCTTGTCCGTCACCGTGTCCCGGCAGAGCCAGACGACTTGTGCCTGGTTCGTCGTGCCCGAGGCGTAGAGCGACTCGAGGTCTGGCATCACTGTCGCCAGGCTCCAGGTGTACGTACGCGGGTCAGCGGGGACCCGGCCGTCGTAGCGCACGTACCAGGCGTATCGGGGGTCGATCTCCGACGCTGCGTCGAACGAAGCTGCCGTCGACCAGCTGTACGCCTCCTGGTCCCCGACCAGATATGCGGACGTGCGGAACAGCGGGGCGAGCTCTCGACGATGCTCGGCGAGGTCGCGCATGGTCCGGTTCGGTGTGCCGTTGTTCGGGCTCGGTTGTCTGCTCGCCGCGCGGTACAGCCCAGCGAAGGCCTGTTGCGCCGTCACGACTTCTTCGGCGTCCGAGGCCGCCGCCTTGCTCAGAGCCGGCACCTGTCCCGCGTGGTCCCTGTCCTGGGCGATCGTCTCGGCCGCGGCCGCCTGCCTTCCGAGCTCGACGAGCCGGGCCTCGTTGCGTGCGCGGCTCGCGTCGTAGCTCTCGCCTGTCACGCCCATCGCGACGGCGAGGGCAACCATTCCCACACCCATGGTCGCGGCGAAGACACGCCGCAGCGACCCGCTCCGATCCTGCGAGGTGCGTGCCGTAGCCCCCCGCCGCTGGCGCATCACCCAGTCGTCGAAGCGTGCTTCGAGCTCAGCTGCGGTGCGGTGGCGACACGGCACCGCAGCGGCGGCCTCGTCTCGGGGCGCCGAGCCAGTACGGCCCTGCTCCGGGCTCGCCTCGTTCTGGTCCTGGGGTGTCGTCACGGTACAAGCTCCCTCCTTGATGTACTTGCTTCGTCGGCACTCAGGTCCTGACCTGGGCCGCGATCTGGTCGTTCTCGACCATGTCCGAGACGTCGACGAACTCCCACCCGCCGTCCTTCCACTCGGAGACCTCGACCCAGCGCACCCGGCCGGGAAACTGGCAGTACGCGGCCTCACCGATGAGGATCCGGTCGCCCGCGACGGCCAGGACGACGCCCGTGTGCCCGGCCACGGACGTGTTGCCGTGCGAGAAGACCGAATACGGCGCCGGAGTGTTCGTGGTCTGCTTGCCCATCACGCCCGCCATGGCCCCGGCTACGTCGACGCCGTTGCCCGGCGTGTAGCCGCCCTGGTAGGAGGTGTACTTCACGACGAAGTACCAGGAAAAGCTCACGCAGTTCTCGATGTAGCTGCCGTTGCACTGCCCGGGACCGCCGCCCCGGAAGGCGTCCCGCAGCACCTGGTCACCCTCTGCGTTGTAGAGGTCGACGAGCGCCTGGGCGTGATCTTCGGACATCCCCCCGGCGGTGAGGCCGGCGTTCTCGCCGACGGCGGTGCATCGGCCCAGGACCGTGCTGATCTCGTTGCTGACCCTGTCGAGGATGCTGCCGACGATCTCCTCGACGTCCCCGACGACGGAGTCGTCGGCCGCCCAGCCACTCATCTTGCCGAACCACATCTCGGCGTCGGCGGAACGCTCAGCCACCATCGCGGCGTTGTCGGCGGAACGCTCCCACCGATCGTGGAAGTGGACCGCTGCCGCGCTCGGCGAGCCCTGTGAGGTGGTGATCATGTCCCTGAAGACCGCGACGTCGCCCGGATTGTCGCCCTCGACCATGAACGCCAGCTGCGCTTGGACCGTGTACCAGTCCAGCCCCTTGCTCTGGGCGTAGTCGAGCAGCATCAACGTGCGCCCGTTCGACCACTGGCCCAGCCCGATACCACCGTGGGCCTGGCCGGCGATGTGAGTGAAGTCCGTGTCCCATGCTGCTTGCTTGCGCGGGCCGATCCGGTAGGGCTCGTCGAAGACGGCCTCGACGGAGGTCGGGTCGATGCCCGACTCCTGTGACCAGTTGCCCAGGACGCCCGCGATGTTCTCCTCTGGCATCCCCCAGCTGCTCAGTACGGAGTAGACGGCCTTCGCATTGGCCTCTGTGGTCGCCGAGACTGCAGCACCGGACCCGGCACCGTGACCGGTGTCGATCACGCAACCTGATAGGCCAGAGGCCGCGTGACCGTCGGTGAGAGCTCGCTGGTCGATGACACCGGAGACGACCGTGCCCACGAGCGCGATCGCGGCCAACGAGGTGGCTACGCCCGATGCCACAGCCGCCACCGGTGCGACCGTGGCACCGGCGGTCACACCCAGGACCGCACCGACCGTGTTGGCGACGAATCCACCGATGGCCATGAAGGGTGCGGCGAGTGCGTGACCGACCGTCTTGGCGAGGTTGACGACGAACATCCACATCGCGTTCGCGGCATTGGCCGCCAGCGCAACGGACGCGAAGAACATCGACTTCAGCCACTTGAGCAGCGCCATCGTCATGAGTACGCCCATGGCCGGAGGCGCGGCCATGGCCCCGCCGCCGACAGCGGCTGCCTTGATCACTTTGCCACCTGCGCCGTCCTGCCCGTTGCGAGGACCGGTTCGATAGCCGGTGCCGCCGGCGCCCAGGTGGCGCCCGCCCGCCGGCCCGGCATCTCGGCCGGCGTCGGTGACCGTGGCAAATTCACTGGCACGGTTCTTGGCGGCGTCGATGCCGACGCCTTGCACCGCTGCGGCGGGTAGGCCGTGTTGGCCACCCCGTAGGTCACTGTCGAGGCCGCTGGCGAGAGCCTTGCCCGCATCGCGGCGCACGGAGCCATCTCTTGTGTCCGGGGCCGTCAGGCTGCCCACCCTGCCGGCGCCATCCGTCCGGCCTTGAGCGTCGTCCGGTGACCGGCCGGGTCCGCGCCCCCTCTCCGCGGGCGCCGGGACCGGCAGGTGCTTGCGCACGCCGCGCCCGTCGCTGGCGCCCAACGGGCGTCGCTGGCTCACACCCGATCCGTCTGTACCGGTATCGGCGCGTCCAGGGTCGTCCGTTTCTGGGGCCGCGGTGTTCAGGTAATTTGCCTCATCGCCTGGTGCGCTGGCCGTCGACGAGTTGCCCTGGGCGGGGTCCGGCGTGCTGGAGCGGGCCGTGCCGTCCAGCTTGCTCGGCTTGTTGGTGGCCATGAGGTCTTCCTTCCCGGCTCGAGGCCTGGACGCCGTGTTCATCGCCCCGCGTGCGCTCAGTAGAGCGTCGTCAGGAAGGCCGGGTCGTCGCGGACGGTGCTGTTGGACCGCACATCGCGCAGCTCGACCTCCAGCCGCAGGAGCTCGAGCAGGAGCTCGGACTGGTACTCCGCCTTGCCCGTGGCGTAGTCCTGGTACGCGCGGGACAAGTTGTTCATCACGTTCGTCAGCGGCCGCATCGTCAGGTCCGAGGGCTGGTAGTCCTCGGTGAGGCTGGAGCCGTCCGAGAGGGTCCACTGCATGTCCCCGACCTGGTCGTTCGCAATATCTCGGCCTTCCTCGAGCTTCGCCGCGAGGAGCTCGGCATAGCTCTGTCCGGAGGGCACCAGGGCATCGAGATATCCGTCGTAGACGTTGCCCGAGCGCCAGTCGAGGTCGAAGCCGCCCGGGACGACGTGGTCCGTCTCCAACGTCAGTGTGGAGACGCCGTCCTTGGCCTCGGCGGACGACACCCCCGTGACCTCGTCGCCGGCCAGCGACGCGGGCGCTGGTGGTGGGCGGAGGAACAGGCCGTCGACTTTCGTCATGCTCAGATCGGTCGTGTAGGCCTCGATCTGGGCCAGGCTCGTGCGCATCTCGACGAGCTTCTGGTCCAGCGGGCCGCGGGCAACGGTCTCCTGTGCCTTGAGCACGACGTCGTAGTAGGCCCGGGCGGGGTCGAAGACCAGCGAGTCCAGCGCGGGAATCTCCTCAGCGCCCGATGCTCCGGGATTGACGAAGACGCGCCATTGGTCGTGCCTGGCGAAGGTCTGGTCACCGCCCAGCTCATCAGGGTTCGCCGTCTCGTCCTGCTGGGCGACGGACAGCTCCGCGTTCGCCCGGACCGTCAGATTCAGGACCTGGCGGTCGAACGGCTGTGTGGCATCGAGCAGGACACCGACGTATCCCGTCGAGCCGAAGACGTGGAAGGAGCCCTGGATCCCTTCGGTGCTCACGGCCTCGCTGTTGAGCGAGGTGTCCGAACCGAGCAGGAACGCCTGGTAGTCGGCCGCGTTGTACGAGATCTGCGCACGCTTGTCGAAATGCATCATCACCAAGGCCTTGTCACGGTTCGTGTTGGTGTAGACCCCGTCGACGTCACCGCCGAGATCTGTCTTCGAGGTGACGAAGCCCTGGGTGTACAGGGCCGTCTGCGACAACGCATCGCGTCCCGTGGTGAAGGACGCGACCCCCGACCCTGCGAGCACGGCCGCGCCGGTGACCGCGAAGATGCCGACGAACACTCCGAAACGTTCGATCGCGTGATGCGCGTCGAGCTTGAACTTCCTGCTCAGGGCCAGCGCCTTGTCCTGGATGCTCATGTCCCCACCTGCCGCTCGTGCGCTCGTTCGTGCTCGGGCGATGCCTCCGAGCCGGGATGAGGGCGGCCGAGATCGGGGTGATGCCTCCTGCACCCATCGGTCGCCTTGGTCACGTCAGGCTTGATGGGCCTTATGTCGGACCACTACCTGTCCTGGCCTGCCCGCCGTAGAGGTCGTCCCGAACCGCGGCACCGTCCGCGACGGTCTGAACGATGATCGTGCCGCCGCCAAGGTCCTCGATGGTCTGCTGGCCACCGGAGCCGACTGTCTCGATGAACTGCCATCCGCCGGTCCCCAGGGCGCCTCCGCACAGGATGAGCAGGGCGACGGTGCCCCAGCTCGACTGTTGACCGGCAGTCTGCGGGCTGGCGATGAGCTTCCTGATCAGGAGCACCCCGCCCCAGACCAAGCCGACGGCCCCCAGGAGCATGAGCACAAGACCACCCCAGAGCTGGATCTGGGCCCTGGCGTTCTCGAGAAAGCTGGTGAGGTCCCAGGCGGCGCTCGGTAGCGGGGCTGGTATGAGAACTGCTGCCTCGTGGATCTTCGTCATCGATCTTCACCTCTCGGATCGCTCGTGACGTGACGCCGAGCCACAAGACAACGAGCACGAACGGATGCTGAGAGGGCGCGAATACCTATCGCTGAGACGGACCGGCACGCACCCTGGCCAGGAGCCTCGAAGACCGGACGGGCCGACGATCCGCCGGCCGGACCCGAGTCTCCTCGCATGCGTGCACGTCTCCGGCAATTAACATACACCATGCGAATGATCTATGACATAGGTGAATGGTTCCTCTGTTGCGTCGGCCATGGGCGGGGGCAAGGTGTCGCAGCCAACATCGGATCTGTGGAATACGCAGTGCTACCTGTGTAACCTGCTGTTCCAGCACTGCTGTGGCAGGGTCGGCTCCGACCCGTACGAGACCACGTGCCAGCTCACCTGACCAGGAGCAACGACCCTAATGAACTCACTGCCCGGAGATCTGTTCGCCCGCGCACTGCGTCAGACCCGCCTGCGCCTCGGCATCAGCCAAGCGGAGCTGGCCAGGCGCATGGGCGAGAGGCTCGGCATGAACGTCGACAACTCGGCCATCACTCGGATCGAGCAGCAGACCCGCGCGGTCCGGCTCGACGAGGCGGTCGCCGCCGCCGCTGCCCTTGGCGTGCCCCTGATCGCGCTCGTGAGTGAAGACGCGACGCAGGAGAACGCGTCCGCGCTCCGCGAGCGCATCGCTGAGCTCGCGGCGGCCGAGCAACGGTGGGACCAGCAGGGTCAAGACGTCGTTCGACTGTCTCGGGAGGTCCAGCTGCTGACCGCCGAGCAGATGCAACTGGACGACCACAGCGCCCGAATCGCCCCGGCTGCTGACGGTGACTACGAGCTCGATCCAGAGCACAAGGCTGCTATCGACGCCCGGGTCAAAGACCCAGGCGCATGACGCTGTTGCGGGCCGCCGGGTTGAACTCTCGGTCGTAGACGTTCACCGTCTCCGCCTTCTGCCACCGGCCGGCCCGCATGATCTCCTCTGTGCTCGCACCGTTGCGCCTTGCCTGCGTGACGTGACCGGCGCGCAGACTGTGGAAGCCGTAGGCCGACGGGTCCATCCCGGCCTCTGCCATGCGTCTGCGCAGCATCGTATGCAGGGCGTCGCCGCTGACGCCGACCTCATGGATCCGCGCGTCCTTCCGGTTGCGGTACGTGGCGCGCAGCAGGGGAGCGGGCAGCGCCAGGTCCGACCCGTCGATGAGCGGGTCACTCCCATGGGCTCCGCACACGTGCGTGTCGAGCTGGTGCCCGTAGAGCTGCCGCATGGCGAGCTGGCGGCGCGTCCGCGGCTCGGCGGGCGCCGAAGTACGCAGCAGCGCGACCCATCGGTGCACCGCACAGGGTGCACAGGTCCTCGGCGTCCGGCCGAACGGCAGGACGACGACGTCGGGAAGTGTGTTGTCCTGGTCCGCCTTGGAGCGACCCACACGAAGGTGGATACCGTCGACCGGGTGGAGCTCAAGACTGCTCAGCCGCAGAGCGGCGGCCTCGCTGCGCCGCAGCGCACCAGCGAAACCGAGCCACAGCGCAGCCGCGTCCCGCGTCGCCGAGACACCCGCGGGGTAGACGTCGTGCGGCATCGCGTCGATGACCCGCGTTACGTCGTCAAGCATCAGTGGCCGCTTGCGGACAGGCCTTGTGGCCCGCAGCTTCGCCAAACCCCTGACGAGATCGCCCACCGCCCGGTGGCCGGTCGGATCGAGGTAGCCGTCGCGTAGGTGCCGGTCCGCCACACCAGCCAGATGTTGACGGATCGTGGACAGCGCAAAGCGGGGGCGACCCCAGTCGTCGACCTGGGTCGACATCCAGGCCACATACCACCGCACGACCTGCGGGTGCACGGGCAGCGGTTCGAAGCCGTAGGCTTCGCAGAAGCCGGCGAATGATCGCCACGCCTTCTCGTAGGCCCGCCGCGTGTTCGCCGACAGGGTGTGGGTCTCGAGATTCCGGGAGACTGCTTCGAGCTCGTGCAGCTCCTCGTCGATGTCGGAGTCGACGACCTCCGGCGGCGCATCGGCGGCCGCGAGATGCGCCCTACGTCCCAGTCCGTTCACCATCGTCACCGCTCTAGTGTCGTTTACGTCCCCGCTGAAACCGGTGGGCAAACGAGGTCGGATTCTTGGAGCTCCACGTGCCGACGGAGTGATGGTGATCGACCTGCCATCTCATCTACGGGGGAGCGATCGTCATACCCTGCAGCGGCCAGGTGCCCAGCCCTGACGTGACCGCCGACGACAAGCGCTCACCGTTGGCTGGGTGGCACGCCATCGATCGGAAGGCCTGGCGCTGCCCGGCGCACGTCCGGTGCTTCACCCGGTCAGGAGTCGAGTTTGACGGGTGGTGATAGCCCGCGGCCTGCGCTGGCCACTACGGTCATCACCATGGCAAAGTGCGAAGCGTGTATGGCGCTCGAGGACAGCAATCGACGAGGTTCCGGACATGCTGACCTCGTCAAAGTCGGCGACCTTCGCGAGATGACGAACGGACCGTCGCGCGCGGATGAGCAGGACTATGAGTGCAGTGCGTGCGGTTCGAGGTGGATGCACGAGACCGGCAACGCAGGCTTCGGCTGGATCGACCAGTAACCCTCATGGCAGCCGTTCCCACGGGCGGATTTGAGTTCGACGAGATCATCTACGTCGTCCTCGGCGGCGTGATCCTGGCCGCTGTCCTCGCGGTGATCAAGTGGATCATCAAACCCCTGGCGGCCGCCTGCCGTACCGGCCTCGCAGGCTCCAAGTCCCAGTTCAAGGCGGACGCGGCAGACGAGGCTGCGGCACGCCTCGTCGTCCTGCGTGAACAAGTGCGAGCAGTCGCAGAGGAGCAGGGCCTGAGGGTGGCTGATCATGCGACCGGCCACAACCCGACGATCGTCACCTATACCGATGGCAGCGTGTCCGCACACTTCTCTGGACGAGCCGCTTACATGCGGGCAGTAACCAATCGGACGGTGGATCCACAGCGATCATCCCCCAGCAAACCTCCGCGGCCTATCGCCGAGTGGGACGAACAAACCCTTCAGGACTGGCTAGACGAGCACACGGCACGATGAGCCGTCCACCGGTAGACGAGGCCTGGCCGCCACAGATCCGTATCGACCTGAAAGGTGCCTGATGAGGTGGAGCCCCACGCACCTGCCTGAGATGCGCCAGGATCTCGTTCGCCAGTTTCGCCAGCCGGGGCACCCGGACGAGACCTCTGACGCCGCCGCCTATTGGCGATCAAACGCGCGGCGTGCTGAGGACGCGTCCCTGTGGTGGGTCAGCGCCGACATGGGCCGCGTCGCCCTGGACGCATCGACAGACATGCCCGAGTGGACCCCTGCCAGCGTCCTGCCGGCCGCGACCGGGCTCATCGCGTTCGCCGACCCCATGCCCGACGTCATCGTCTACGGGCTTCCTCGCTCGCTGTGGCGCACCGATCCAGACGGACAGCCGACCCAGCCGACTGTGCCGCTGTCCGCCGTGTTGTGGACGCTCGACGAAGGCCTGCTGCAACTGGTCAAGGTCGCCCGATCCGAGCACATGAACGAGCGGATACCGGCCACTGGCCTCCCGTCTCGAACGGTCCTGGAGCCGGTAGGCGCGGTGACGGGGATCCCGTCGGCTGATCCTGTGAGCCCTGATGTGTGGCAGCACAGCGGGAACGGCGCCCTGGTCGCGATGCTCGGGGCTGCGTGGACGCTTATGCAGCAATCGACGGTCGCTAGCACGCGCCGGGTACAGCCGGGCAGCAAAGCCGCACGACGCCGGGCGGGCGCGGACCCGGGCGTGACGGTGATTGACCTGCGCCGCATGAAGCACGTCGACACGGCACCTGGCATCAGCGGGCGTACGTACCGTCACCGGTGGATCGTGCGCGGCCACTGGCGCCAACAAGCTCACGGACCTCGCCAGGCACTGCGTCGACCGATCTGGGTTCCGTCCTACACCAAGGGGCCCGCGGGAGCTCCGCTGAAGACGAGCGATTACGTGCACGTCTGGCGTCGATAGCGATTGCGGCAAGCCGGTGCGCCAGACCGGCCATCCAGCATGCCAAAGCGGCCGCCCCTGGGTCACGGCCGAGCACGGATCGGCCCGTTACGTATGGGTGGCGTTGATCTTGCGTGCCAGCGCTTCGAAGTTGTTCAGCGTCGTCTGTGAGAGTTTCTCGACCTTCGTCGGGTCCCGAAGTAACACCTCGGCGGGGCGCCAGTGGTCGAACTTGCCGTCGAGCGCCTCCAGCCGCAGGAGTAGGCGGTCAGGATGATCTGGCAAGTCGCTGACCTTGTGCTTCTTGTTGAACGCGGCGTTGTACAGCACGAGGTAGTCGCCCGCGGTGAACAGATCCTCGATGTCGCTGTGCTTCTGGTCGAGGACCGCACCGACGAAGATGACCCGTCCGCCGTCGATCTTGTTTGCCTTGATCGCGGCCTCGACCTTCCCGCCGCCCTCGGTGCCCGAGTCGAGCAAAACGGTGACGGAGACCTTGCGCCCTAGAAGAGAGACGAACGCTGGAACGTTCGAGGCTCCTCCCGCGGGGAGGACGCGCCAGCGATCGTCGAGTCCGTCGCGCCCTTGGTCGTGGAGGTAGCGACTGATCACGTCGAGGTAGGCGAGATCCGAGGGGCCCTCGACCAGCAGGTTCCGTTCCCCGATGAACAGGTTCTGCGACAGGTCGTAGCCGAGCGCAGCCTGTAGGGGGAACGCGCTGTCCTCCCCGACCTCCAGCGCGTCAGACGAGGTGATCGAACCAACCTCCTCGCCGCGGTCCTCCACGACGCGCACACGCTCGATCTGCTCGACCATGAAGGGGGAGTGCGTCGTGTAGATGACCTGGCCCGATGGGGCGAGGCGGTCGTTGATGAAGCGCAGGAAATCCCGCTGAGCCTTCGCATGGAGAGTGAGCGCAGGCTCGTCGAGCAGGATCACAACGTCGTCATCTCGTTCCTCAAACTCGCTGAACGCGGCGAGGAACGAGAAGAACCACTGATAGCCCGATGAGCGCAGTGAGAAGTTGTTGGTGAAGTCATGCTTGCGATCTTCTACGCGGAAGTTGAGGTAGCGCGCCACGGTCGTCTCACCCTGCGGCAGCGTCACGGTCTCCGCTTCGATCTCGACCTTGATCCTGAGTTCAGGGTTGGTGCTCCAGTACTTAGCCATCTCGCGAGAGAGGTCGCTGGAGACGGCTTCGAGCTCGGCGGTGCGTGACTCGAACTCAGCGTCGGTCACCGAATCGACATCGGTCTCAGCCAGGCGCAAGAGCGCACGGGCAGTCTGCTTGGACGACGCGCCGGGTTCCTCGTCCTCCTGGGTGCGTAGCGCCGCGACGTCGACCCGGCCCTCAAGGTTCTGATAGGCAGCGAAGCGAAAGAACTGTGGCAGCCGCGTGCGGATGATCGTGCGCGCAATCGCTCCGAGGTCGTTCTTGGCGTCGACGAGGGTCTTGATTCTCTCCAGCGCGGCGGCATCTGCCGCGGCCCTCTCGACTTCGGAGTCTTCGTCGTCCGCGGAGTCACTCAGTTCAACGTCGTCGCTCACAGCGGGCGTAGGCACGGGGGTAAGGGCTTCCCTGAGCGCGGCGACAGTGCCATGCGTCTTCAACAGCCCGTCCGCCTCGGGGTGGTCTTGGAGGACGTTCCGCATGAAGCGATCAACGTCGACCGGGACATCGATCCAGAGCTCATCGTCGTACTGCCGGCCAGCTGTCACGGTCTTCGGTGCAGCGACGCCCTCGCCCAGCGCATTGCTCAGCGCTGCCAGGTCGTGCTTGTCCAGTTCGAAGGTCGCCTCGATCGGCGATACCTCTGAGAGATCTTCATTCCTGCCGTCGCGCTTCCAGCGCCACCGCGGGTAGTCGTCACGCTCGACGAACGTGTCGCCGTACACCGGGTTCAGCCGGTAGAGCGCGTCGAGCATCGCCGACTTACCCGACTCGTTCATCCCGACGAGGGTCGTCACGTCGTCCTCGACCTTCACATCAGTCGAGTCGAGCACGTTCCTGTACCGGCGAACCCGGAACGACGTCAGCTTCATCGAGCATCCTCCCCGAATGGTGGGCACTGCGAGGCGAGCGTACTGGGAGCCACCGACACTGCCGGGTAGGTCCCGTCGTAAGCCTGGGGACTTCACCTCATGGGGGGCGCACACGCGGGCTGGGTTCCTGGTAAGGGCTCTTATCACGGCATGAAGATGCGTGCCCGTCGCGTGACAGGCTGGGGAGATGACCAGCACGCTGCCCGATCTCTGGCTCGACTGGTGCGCCGTCACCGGGACGCCGGTCGGCCGCCGCGACCAGGCGACACTGGACCAGTTCTCCCGCCAGGCCAGCCCGTCGCACGCGCTGCTGGGCACGTTGCGGCCCAGGGAGACTGAGGAGCATGTGGCGTCCGCATGGCCGGCGGAACTACGCGCCGACTCCACCTCTCTCGAGCGCCTCGTGCGACACGGCTCCGCCCGCATCGAGAACCCAGCTACCCACTGGGTGACGCGACTGAGACTGCGCCGGCTGCTGTTCGCCGCCACACTGCTCGCCCCGGTGGGCCACGGAGGCCTTGGACTCACCCGGACCGAAGCGCTCGGCCTCACCCCGCGGGGGCTGCAAGACCTTCGGCCGCAGATTCGGCAAACACCAGACGAACCTGCGTGTCCGGCATGCGCCGTGTGGTCCTGGCTCGATGTCCTCGGCACGAACGGCACTTGGACACACCGATCCGTGCGCGCTCTGGCCCATCAGCGCGACGAACCTGCCGGGTCGACACACCGCCATCAGCGCAATGACCCGAGCCCAGGCTGGGCCGACTGGCCCGATCATCCGGGTCTTCTGCCATGCATCGATCAGTGGGGTTACATCAGCCGCCACGCCTCGATGCACCCGTCATCGCTCTCGGCCGTCGTTCGGACCGTGACGACCATGGTCGAAAGTTCGCCCCCGGCCTACGTGCCAGCTACGCCAGTGCGGCGTTCACCCACGCGCTACGTCACCCCGGAAGAGGAGGCCGCGATCCTTGCCCGAGCTGACGAGCTCAACGCACGGATCACCAGGATCCTCAACGAGTACGGATAGAGTCGCACCCATGGGATTCGACTGGGAGAGCATCCTCGACACCAGCGGCACCGGCGTGGCCGAGGCCTACGATGATGTGGTTTCGCAGCACATCGACCGCGACGACTCCTATGCGGGCTACAGCGGGCCGGTCCCGGTTGGTATGGAGCAAGAAGGGGCCGTGGACCGGTAGGCGGAGTGTCGGGGACAGGCGCGTCCACAACGTCGGACGGCGAGCTTCAATACCGAACCGTCTCGTGTGTCAGGTAACGCTGAGAAGCCGTCCGATCTCGATCTTGCCCGCCTCGGGGACGCGCGGCCAGTCTGCGACCATCCTGGCGGCCAGGGCCTGGAGGTCCCGTCTGGCCATCGCGCCCGTCCTTGGTGGGTGGGCTGGCTCCGCCAATAGAGGCAAATCCGATTCACGAATCTTCAGCTCATCCTCGACACGAACGGCGGGAATCTCGCCACCGGCGACGCGCTCACGCATCGCGTTCGGGTGGCCGTAGTTTGCGTCCTGCGGTTCATGAACGCCGTACGGCCGCTCGAGCGATGAAACAACCGACATCGTCGACCTCACAGGTGTCGATGAGCTGTCTCGTTCTTCCCGCGTTTTCCGCGGCGAGCCCCGTTCGAGTCCGTCCCTCGTCCCGCAGGCCACGGTGGGCAAAAGCGGTCTGGCGTCTGCCTGGATCGGTGGCATCCCGGATGCAACCTTGTCCTCCACGATAGCCGGGAGTGGCTGCGATTCCAACAGGCAAGAGCGGTGCAGTTGCGATTAGCACAATGCTAGAGGTCGCCGCTGTGGCGTCGGCCGTGCTAGCCGGTCTGGAGTCGATTGCCTGGCCTGGGAGGCGTGTTCGGTGGTCGGCTGAGGGCGTGCTCTGGTTAGTTGATGAGTTGATGGCTGGCTTGCTTCCCACGGCCCTGGAGGGGCCCGGCTCTGCATGGTGAGGCTCCCGGGCCTCGGCTGGCTCGACCATCATTCGCAGCGAGTGCCTCACTCAGTGTGGCCGCGGCGTTATAGGTTTGTAACCGTCGAAACTCGGTGGAGTTCCGCTTCAACGTCTAGCCGTCTGGACACCGACTGAAACTAAGGATGCCTCCATCTGAAGCCTAGGAAGCGCCAAGTTCAGGGGGATGGGTATGGATTTGGATCTTAAGCGGCTGATATATCTAGGATACTGGAAGATATATCAGCTGTCGAACATTAGAGATTTCAAAAAGATCAGTTTCAAGGTTTCCGCGAACTTCGGTACCTCGATCCCAGGTTATTCTTCTGGTGTGGGGTTTGAGAAGGTCAAGGATCTCCCCTTGCAAGGTGGCGTCAACAAGCTTCAGCTACGGGATCTGGCGAAGAAAAAAATACGCGAGATCAGTAGCACTGCGCACGTATTCGATAGCTCGCTCGAATCATGCGAAGGGAATTGGTGTAGCTGGTCGGGTGTATCAGCGCACGCTATTCGAGGGCACGACGACTATCGGGTATCGACGCAAGTGGTCGCTCCAAAAATTGCACTGTGGGTCTCTCAGTCGCCTAATCAGGACGGGACTTTCACGCTCCTGGTTCTTCACGGGACCGCCGACGGAAATTTGCAAGGGCTGGACCTGGACGGGCTGCCTGAGGATCGATCCGGGTCTGGTACGGACATGATCTTTGAGTACCTTTGGTCGCAGAATAGAGGACTCGCGTTGGAAGATTTCCCGAGTCCTTCCTACAGTCCTGCGCGAGTCGCGGAAGTGTGTGTCTGGATGATCGGGTCAGAGCGGGAGTGGCGCAGAACAAATATCGAATCCCTGTTCCGAGTCCATTACGACGAGTTTGTACCACCTGAGGGCCGCCAGATCTCTCCTTTGGCGGAGTGGAGTGAGGGGCCTCCACCAGTGGTTTCTCGCATTGTCATCGGCAGTCCGATCGTTGTCCAGAGTCCTGAAGTCGATCCGCTGCGAACTTCAGGTCGTATGAAGAGGTTTTGGCTGCGGGTTACCCGCTCAGTGAACCCTTCCAAGTAGCGACCCTGCGGATCAGGCCGAGCTGCCGCGCTTGGCGTGCAGGGGAATCGGTGCCGCGGTGCTGGCGATGACCTTGGCCAGGATCATGTGATCCGCCGTTATCGCCGGGGGCGTGGAGATGCTCGGCAGCACGGACTCCTTCCTGCATGCCCACGTCTGGGCGCGGCAAATGGAGTCCGTTTCCAAGACGTTCCCCACCAGCGGGGAGCAGCACGCCGGCCCGATTCCCCCCAAGGCGCCCCGCCGAACGGAGAACCACCAGGTCAGGCCCACATGACACGCTTCAACGTCTAGCTGAGTTCGGATCGCCTGTCACAACACTACCGTATTCGGTATAGTTGTGACATGGCTGTCGAAGTCAAGTACCGCGACATCGTTCGCGAGATAGCGCTCGATCACTACGGGTATGTGTCCACGCGGGATGCGGTTGAGGCAGGCGTTCCTGCCGTTGAGCTCCCTAAGCTGGCTGCCCGAGGCGGATTAGAGAATGTCGCGTACGGGCTGTACCGCGTGCCCGACGTTCCTCCTACCCGGTATGACCAGTTCGCCGAGGCGCTCCTACGGGCTGGCGAGGGTGCGTACCTGCACGGCGAGTCGGTGCTGGCCTTGTTCGGGCTCGCCGACGTGAACCCTCGACAGATCAAGGTGGCCATTCGTCGGCGCGCGCGCCCGAAGCTGCCGGCATTCATCGAACTGACGCAGGTGAGAGGCGATGTGCGTACGACGTTCTACGAGGGTCTTGAGTCTCAATCCGTTGCGGATGCCCTCCTTGAGTGTCGTGGACGCATCGAAACCGAGCGTCTACTGGATGCCACCAGGCAGGCGCGAGCGGAAGGGCTACTTACGACCGCCGAGTGGCAGAGGCTGAGGAAAGGAATTCGGTCGTGATGTACACCGGCACGCCGTCGAGCGTGCGCTCCTTGGAGCAGCGCATCCGCAACCTCGAAGGTGACGACGGATTGGCTCAGCGTCGCAGGGTCAGCATGGCGCTAGTCGTCGTCGGCCAGATGCTCCCCGAGGGAGTGGTCGAGGGCGGCAGCGCAATGGCGCTGCGTTACGGGCGCGGGACGCGGTTCACCAAAGATCTTGATGCCGCACGAGTTCAGACGCTCGCCAGATTTCGCAGTGACTTCGAGAAGTCTCTGGCGGACGGCTGGGTCGGATTCACCGGCCGACTGGTCGAGAAAGCCGCACCCCGACCGCCGGCCGTACCGACTGCGTACGTCATGCAGCCCTTCGAGGTGAAGCTCGACTATCGAGGCAGGCCATGGTGCACCGTAAAGTTCGAACTTGGGCACAACGAGATCGGCGACGCGGACGAGCCCGAGTTCCAGCTCGCCGACGACTTGGCCAGGCTCTTTACTGAGGTCGGCCTCGAAGCGCCGAAGCCGGTGCCGGTGATGCGCGCAGACCACCAGGTCGCACAGAAGCTCCACGCCGTTTCCAGTGAGGGCAGCGAACGTGCTCGCGATCTCGCCGATCTCCAACTTCTCGACAAGGGTGAGGATCTCGACCTTGGACAGGTTGGCGCGACGTGCGTTCGGCTCTTTGACTACCGGCGGCAACAGGCGTGGCCGCCGCAAATCGTCGCGGGTAACCGTTGGGACACCCTCTACGTCGAAGCAGCAGAAGGCCTGGACGTCTTGCCTTCCGTCGAAGAGGCCGCCGCTTGGGCTAACGACTTCGTGCAACGCATCGCAGCAGCCAGCTGGGTGGTGGCCGAGGACAACGACCAACCGCCAGTCGGCGCTGAGGTCACTCCCTGACTGAATGTCGTGGAGTTCAGGTTCAACGTCTGAGCATCACCCCGGTTTCGGTCTGGTCCTCTGACCAGGCCGGATGCCGGTTGACCTGCGGTAACGCTTATGAGCCCTAGGGGCAGTGGTGGACAGGAATGGCCTCCAGGGGCCACCCATTCCCCCATGGTTCCCCCACGGGATCCGGGGTGTTTCCGCAGGTGAGTGCTCGCGTCTGAGGGTGTGCCAGGTGTGTCGTTCCCCCACAGGGAGCGGGTGGGACACCTGACGGGTGGAGAGGACCACCCATGGCAGCCACACCAGGCAAGCGAGTCTTTGGAGAGCTGGAGAAGCGCAGGAGCGCCACGACCGGCAAGGTGACCGGCTGGCGTGCGCGCTATACCGGCCCGGATCTGGAGCGGCACCCGAAGACGTTCGGCGACAAGATGGCCGCCGAGTCGTGGCTCAACGCCGAGCGCATCCTGATCGACCGAGGCGAGTGGAAGCCGCCGAAGGTGCGCGAGCTGGAGGCGCGCCTGGCTGAGCAGCGGTCCGTGACGCTCCGCGAGTGGGCGTACCGGTCGATCGAGGGCAAGACCCTGCGACCGGGCACCTTGTACCGCTACAAGACCGCGCTGGAGAAGCGGATCCTGCCCGTGCTGGGCGACATCCCCTTGAAGGACCTCACCCGCCTGGACGTAGCCACCTGGTACACGAAGCTGCGCGTCGTGCTGGCCGAGGAAGCACGCGGCAGGACGTGGCACGGCCAGGAGAAGCCCGACGGGCGCGGCGCCGCCTACTCTGCCTACCAGGTCCTCTCATCGATCCTGAACGACGCCGTGGACCACGAGCTGTTGAATGCCTCGCCGGCGAAGGTCAAGGGTGCGCTGCGGTACAAAGCCGTGCACGAACCGATCGTCGTCACGACCGACCAGATGTGGCGGATGACGGAACTGATGCCGGACTACCTCCAGGCCATCGTGCCGCTGGCCGTGACCACGGGTCTGCGCAACGGGGAGCTGCGTGCGCTCAAGCGCAGGCACCTGGACCTTGCCGATCCGTCACGTGCGACGGTCACCGTGCGTGGCACGGCGGCCGATCATCGGGAGCGCGGCAAGTTCACGGAGATCGGTGAGCCGAAGACGGATGCGTCCTACCGAGAGATCGCGATCCCGCCCTTCGTGGTCCCCATGCTCCGGGAGCACCTGAAGAAGTTCTCCGAACCTGGAGCGGACGGGATCGTCTTCCGGGCGGCGCGCGGGGGAGTGATGCACCGCCAGATCATCCAGCGCAAGTGGACTGTCGTCCGAAAGGCCGTCGGGCTAGACGAACTGCACTTCCACGATCTGCGGCACACCGCGCTGACGTGGGCTGCCCGCTCCGGCGCGACACTGGCAGAGCTGATGGCGATCGCCGGGCACAGCAACCCGACCGTCGTGCTGCACTACCAGCACCTCGGGGACGAGGAACGGCGGCACACGATCGCCGAGAAGCTCGGGGCCGCGTTCAAGGACGATCTGGCCGAACGCCGGGCACTGCGGACCCCGCAATCCGACACCAAGAACGGGACGCAGGCTTCGGGCTGACTGTGACGCACGGGGCCCAGGGCGGTTGCGCGCGGAGCATGGTGCACACCTGTGAGGCCAGAGGGTTCGCCGCACACCGGAGGTTCGACATGGCAACGCATCGTTCAGCGCGAGAAAGCAGCACGGTCCCGGCTCCACAGACGCCACGACAGGCTGGTCCGAGCGCAACACGGCTTGTCTCGCTCCGTGACGCCGCTGAAGTGTTCGGCGTTTCCGTCAAGACGATCCGTCGTCGGATTGCCGACGGAACAGTGACCGGCTACCGGATCGGCACGCTGATCCGTGTGGACCTGGACGAGCTCCGGGCGGCGCTGGTGGTGAAGATCCGCTCGGCACACTGATGCGTGCGCGATTGGCGCCGGAGCGTTTGCGCAGGTCGTACGGTCCCGCCAAATTGGCGGGACCGTACTTGTCCGGTTTGTTTCTCGGCAGTCGGTCGGGGGCGAAGGGGCCTAGGGCATCTGCCCAGGTCATATGGTTCTGCCAATTTGGCAGAACCATTGTTGTCCGGTTTGTTCTCCAGGCCCGGAACGGGCCAGTGGCACGTCGATGGTTCGGTAGAACCCCAGGCCACGCGGTGGTGCCAAATTGGCACCACCGCGGATGTCCGGATTAGCCCCCGAGGCCGGCGACCGCCCAGCTGTGACCGCGGCATGCGAGAGCGAACCCGCACGTGGCGCGGTGGTGGCAATTTGCCACCACCGCGCATGTCCGAGTTAGCCCGCACACGTCTGCACGTGCCTGCCCCATCCTTGCGAGTGTTCACGCCAGCTGTACCTCTCGAGGTACTCGTTGACGTCCCCCGTGCGGACATTTCGGGTGTGTTCCTGATGGGGGACATGGCGGCGAGCAGGGTGAACGCATGTCCCCCAACTCCCTGGGCATGACCCCGCAGCTTGGCCAGCGGACTCCAGCCGCCGGCCCCAGCGTGCTGTCTGCGCGCGGATAAACATCCATACGTCGAGGATGATGACGGAGCGCGCGCTCTGCGCACACCAAGTCGCCCGCACACCAAGGTGTGCGCACGTATCAGTGCAGGTCAGCTGCGCGCACCAACTCGCAGCGGCTACTGGTGCGGCACGGGTGCGTCGTGACCGCGTCCGTGGTGCGCTGCTGACGGGGGGCGGGCGGTGTCGGTGAGGTGGACCGGCACCCCGCGTCCCCACTAGCGCGAGACACGTCACGCAGCACGGTCAACACACACGAGCCACACACGGCTGACGGGCACGACGCACAGCAGCGCAGTTGACACGATGTTGCGACTGCGCAGCCGGAGCAGCCGAGTGGTTGACGGACAGCGGGTCCCGCGGACCGCCCAAGATCGGGTCACGCCTCTCGCAGATCGGGGGAGCAGGCTAGGCCGGAGTAGGCGTTGAGTCATCCCTCTCGGGGTGTCCGACTCTTCACGACCCGCAACAACTAGAGCAGGTACCTGGGGGTGGTTGGCTGTTGCCTGTGCAGCGGAGCCGCATTTCCCGAACGGAGTCACACCAGCCGAGCGACGTAGTCGGTCGCGGTCAAGGCGAGCGAGACGAAAGATAGCGTAGTAGCGGCAAAAGACCTATTAAGCCAGTTCGCCCTCCGGACCATCAGGGGCGCCATTATGGCCGCCTGGGTCAAGCGCGCCCTTATCTCCCACTCAGCGGTGGCTGTGCTTGCCCGACCGACAAATACATCTGCAGGCATGGCCGCGATGTGTCCGTAGTACCATAGTCGCTCCGATGGCCAGGGGCTAGCACTAGGCGCAACGCGGGGCCCCTTCCTATGCAACGACATCAGCGAGATAGTTGCGAAAATCAGAGACATGAGAATTGCGACGACGCTCGAAACCAGCAACAGCCAGGTGAGCGTTGAAAACACCTCCGCTACGCGCCTCAGATCGCCTGGTTCCGAGAGGACCCTGGATCCTACTACGCCGACTATGAGTCCATCCAAAGTAAGAACAACTTGAGCGCGCGTATAGAGATCCCGATTGGATTCGAGGATTTCGGCGTGGAGGTTCCGTGCATAATCGAGTGCCTCTAGACTGTTCGCCGTACTAACTGAAGGCCTAATCGAAGTACTTGACGGCGTTCTTAAAGATCCATTCATCAACCTGCGCATCCAGGACATTTAACCCAACACTCCCCTCGTCGATAACCTGCGTGGCGGCTCCGTATAGGAGCGCTCGCGTTCCTTGGACCATGTGCGCGGGCAGCGAACAACTCCGTCCATCGAAGTTGACGGGGAACCCTGCATTGACGAACTTAATCTCACGTGAAGCGCCGACGAGAAACCTTATACTCGCGTGAATGCCCTCCTGCATCGTGGCGTCGCGATCAATTATCTGCAAGTCTCCGGCTTCATAGTGATCGGCGAGTTCGACGAATCCCTCACGGTCCAACTCTAGAGCCGCCGAGGATCCGCTCGCTAAGATTGCGCCGTCCGCGAGCACGTGCCTATCCTCCACCCGCAGAGCAGTGCGCCCCGTGCACCCCATTACGAGATCGAATTCATGCCCCGAGCTCAAGCTGTCGAGAACCGTCCAGCTTCCCCGAGCGTCTGAATGAGCACGCTGGCGTGCCATATCCCACTTCTCAACGACGAAGATCTCGGCATTCGGAAGAGCATGTCGAAGGCTCTTGGCAGTTGCCTCCCCGATCACTCCATACCCAAGAACGGCCACGCGCTTCTTCGAAAGCGCGTACCGACTCACGGCAGCCGCAACTGCCACACCGATGCAGGGGCCTTCCACGTGCATCTTGGTACGTGTTCGGGCCACACTTACCGCCGGGATGCCGAGTCGAACCAGATCCGATTGTCGCGCGGCGAGATACCGGTGTCCTCGCGTGGTCTGTTCTACAAGGGCTATCCGTCGATTCCCCAGCGGTGGTATGGCTCCAATGCGCTCAAGCGCCAGAAGGCATCGAAAGAAGTATGCACCGTCATCGATCACTAGCAGTGGTCGTGTTCCCTGCTTTTGCCATATCCGCGACAACATGACGCTGACTCTGAGCAACTGTGCCTCAGAATAGTGCGCTAATGGGTCCGTAAACAACGGCAATAGATGGTCATCTGGCCATCGTTGGCGAAAATATTTCTGTGCCTCGCTGCTCGTGGAGTACGGAATGTCAATGTGCCATGACGTTTCGGCGCTCATCCCGTCGTGGCTCAGGGCATCGACCAAAGGAACAAAAGTCCCAAGGTGGTGCTGAATCAGCAGTACCTCCCAATCAGCGAAGTTGCCGCGACGCTTCGTGGCACGGAAATCGTCTAACAATGGGAGTCGCGCCGGACTTTCTATGGGGCGCTCCCAGTCCCAGGAGGTGGCACCGTTGACAACCTGTTCGTTTGCATAAACGGGTTTTCCCTCGCAGATGGGATTCTCGGACGACTCGGACGTTCCCAGTCAAACGAAAACTGCCGGTGTCGATCTTTTCAGTGCCGAAAGGCGACGTCCATTGGTCCGAATGGAGCACTTACACGCTGGGCTTTGTCGGACTCCCCGGCGGGTCGAGAAGGAATCTTTGCAAGCCCGCCCGTTGTTCGTTCGTCATCGCGATCGAGCCTGAGCGTGTTTGCCCCGCATCGATCCCCGTCTTCAGTACAAGAACTTCATCGCGCCAGGCCCCTCCAACTGCGCGAAACACCCAGCTTTCCAGCTCACGAAGCATGAGGAGGCGCTGTTGAGGATTCCTCTCACGGATGATGGCTTCGGACCGCTGCACTTGTAGAGGTTCTGAAACGGAAAGCTGCCGTAAGGCATCCCGAAGGCCGGACCAACGTTTCCCGACCACAGCAGTCCACGCGAACAAGATGGCCGAAATGGCCTGGCCCGTGATCAAATGAAGGCCAAGCGGCGAACTGGCGGACTCTACGTCGCCTATCGTTCTTGAGACCGAGTAGCGGAGGGCGTCGATCTCGGATGCCTCAGGCGAGCGTTCCCTCCGGTACGCGAGGGAGATTGCACCCACTATCTGATCCAGCTCAGCGGAGGTGGTGTCCAGCACCTGGATCTGCGCGAACATTCCGTCCCACGGCCGCTCCTCGTTCGCCAGAAGTCTTTGCAACACCGCCTCTAGTGCTGACAGTGGAAGGATATTGAGATCCACGCGTTCACTGTGGAATCGTCGTGGCGAGTAGAGGGTTCGCGTGACGACGACTAAGTCCCAATCTCCTGCGATCCTTTCGAGTGTGTCACTTGCGCGACCGCCGTACAATAACAGGCCAACATAGTCGGGAAATATGGCGGCAAGGTCTTGCCTCAGTTGGTCTACTTGCATGGAAGTGTCCCTTCGTACTGCTGGCGTTGCCGGTGTCAACGCGCAATCAGGGCCTGTCTAGCACCAGCGGGCCGCTAAGCCCATCAAAGTCCGCAAACGTCACCCCCGGGCGGCTCTTGACGGGACCGCTGCGCGGATAGTCGACAGGTCGCGGCATGGCCGAATGGACGACGGTCCACTCTGCCGTAGCGCCGTCTGCGCCGAGTAACCGCATCCCTACTGGTGTGCGCGGTATATCAGCAGGTCAGAGTGCGCACACCAATTAGCGCGATCTGGTGCCCTGGCGCTACGAGCGCAACTTGAGCTCTGGCCTGGTAGATCGGCCATGGCCTAGAGGCCCGACGCACGGGGACGGCTTGGGTCAGGGCTGGGCTTGGTCCGGTTCGGGCACCAGGCGCCGGAACTGGAGCTCGTACAGGTGCGCTCCCTTGATCAGTACCGATGCTTCGACCGGCCGGTCGTCGTCGGAGAGCACGACTCGCAGCTGGCGGATCACCGGCGCACGCACGGGCAGGTCGAGCATCTCGACCTCTTCTCGTGTCGGAGGCCTTGCTGAGACGCGATCGACGAAGGCCCGGGGAGGTAGACCAAGGTTCGCGAAGACCTTGGGCGCACCGCCGGCGATCTTGCCCGGTCCGGATAGCGGTGTGCCCTCGGCGATGCTTGCCGGGTAGTACGAGGCCGACAGCTCAAGGGGCTGCCCGTCGTGGAGCAGGATCCTGCGGCGCCGCACCGTCTGTTCTCCATCGGCAAGTCCCAGCGCGCTGGCGACGTCGGCGGGCGGGCTGACGGTCTCGACGTCGAGCAGCTCGTAGGAGAACGAGCCGTCCGGTGGGAGGTAGGCGCCGGTGTCGATGACCAGTGGCGGCTGGTTGCGGACGTAGACGCCCTTGCCGACACGGCTGTTGAGGAACCCTTCGTCCTTCAGGGACCTCAGTGCGCGCTGGATGGTCGCGTTCGCCGCGTCGAACCGCGCCATGAGCTGGGCGGTCGACGGTAGCTGCGCCCCGGGCGCCAGATCACCGCTGAGGATCTGCTCGCGCAGCTCAGCGGCGACCTGCTCGTGGCGAGGCCGCTGATCAGTTCCGCGGGGCATGGCCTGCTCCCGCACATGTCCGACGGGTCACGGGGTGATCTCGTAGCGCAGTCTGCGGGCATCGGCCGGCGAGAGCATCACGCTGGCCTCAACCGGTCGGTCGTCGTCGGAGAAGATCACTCGGGAAAGCTCGACCACGGCTGCCGGGAGCTCCAGGCCGAACTCCTCGGCCTCCACCGGGGTCGCGAGCCGCGCAGTGACGTCCTCGACGACGCGTCGAGGCGGGTAGCCCAGAGACGCCAGGTGCGCGACGGCACCGCCGGGAATCTTGCTCATCTCCGCAAGGCGAGTGTCGCGGGCGATCATGGCCGGGTAGTACGAGTCGACCAGCTCGACCGGTCGATCGTCCAGAAGCATCACGCGGGAGCGGAGCACTACCTGCTCGCCGGGCTGAAGCCGCATGGCGCTGGCGACCGCCTCGGGGGCGGGCCGCGTGTCCACAGTTACGAGCCGCTGAGTGCCCTTGCCGCCATGAGCCTCGGCCTCTGCAGCCCAGGCATCGCCTGGCTCGCCGGTTACGTACGGCAGAGACACGCTCGTCCACTGCCCGTCGCTGCTCATCCTCGATCGCTCCTCTGCTCCATTTCACACCTGCTCCAGCCTGCGCAAAGAGCCGACGCGCGCACTCACTCTACGTCGCAGGACCACCGTTCCCCTGCCTCCCGTCCTAACTGATTCCTTGGCACCGTACTGAAAAGGCAGTAAGGTGCGAGAAGTTGCTCGGACCCGACAGTCGGCTCCCGAGCCATGAGCCGAGGGCGCAGCCTGCCGCCCCTGTATCGGACAGAGGAGAACGCGATGAGAGTTCGGTCGAGCCTCGATGACGGGGCACTCACTGCCATGGATCAGCTGATGTTCGCGATGGCTGTCGCTACCGATGCTGTGCGGGCGGTGGGCTCGGACCGGATCGAGATCGTCACGCTGACTCGCGGTCGGATCTGTTTCCAGCCCGTGGACATCAGTCGAGGAGAGCAGATCGCGCGCACCCTGGGATGCAACTCCCCGTTGGACCACCGCATGTTCGTTCCCGGGCACACTCTGTGGACCGGTGAGCGCGACGGTCTCGAGGTCCAGGTCCGGTCGGCCCTCCGCCAGATGGTGGTCCGATGAACACGGCGGCGACGACCTGCATGCGCATGCTCGTTGCCCTCGATATCGACGGCACCCTGATCGACAGTGACCGACGCATTCCGTCCGGCACGGTCGAAGCACTGGACCTGGTCCGCGCCGCTGGGCATGAAGTCATCCTGGCCACCGGCCGATCGCTGGCCGGGCTGCTGCCGATCGCGACCCGGCTGGGACTGACGACCGGATGGGCGGTGTGCTCCAACGGCGCCCTGACCATTCACCTGGACCGGACCGCGCCGTCGGGCTACGACGTGGTCGAGGCCCGCTCGTTCGATCCCGGACCCGTGATCCGCCGCGCCCTGGACGTCGCCCCCAGCGTCCGAGTGGCGATCGAGGAGATCGGGTGGGGCTGGCGCACCAGCAGCCCGTTCGAACCTGGTGAACTCAACGGGCAGCAGAAGACTGTCCTGCTGGCCGACCTGATGGCAGAGCCCGCGACCCGAATCGCGCTCACCGCCCCGGGCATCCGCCGATACGCCGACACCTTGCGCGCAACTGGAGTCACTGCGACACCGCAGGGCGCGGACTGGCTCGACGTCACCGCGCAGGGCGTGAACAAAGCAGTCGCTCTCGATGTCGTCCGCACCCACCTCGGCATCCCCACCGGTCGCACCGTGGCGGTCGGGGATGGCGTCAACGACCTGGACATGCTCGCCTGGGCGACACGCTCAGTCGCCATGGGCCAGGCACCTGCGATCGTGCGCAGCGCCGCGGACCAGACCACCGACACCATCGACCAGGCAGGAGCCCTGCCCGTGCTGCGCTCCCTCCTCCCGGGCGTAGACAGCGCTCATTCGCCGTTGGCCGCGCAACTCGCTACCGCCGAACGGACCGCACCTGGTCCGGTGGTCCTGAGGGTGTGGCACGGCATCGGACCAGACCTGGCGCGGTGCGAGGCCTGGACCCTCCAGAACGGCCGTTGGGTCAGGCACGCACCAATTCCGTCCGGCGTCGGCACCACGATGCGCGCGATCGAGTCGGCGGCCCTGGAGGCCGGACTGCCCTACCCGCGCGGGGACGAAGGCCGCCGTCGCGCGCAGTGGCGCAGCGTCACCGGGGACGGCCCGGCAGGGTTCGAACTATCCCTGAGTGACCTGTAGGCGCTTCCCCCAGATCTCGCGGCCGGGCGCACCCCTGTCCTGACGTTACGAGGCCGCTTTCCCCGCCCGGGGGAGGCGGCCTCTTCGCATGCCTTGGGGATGTTGCGCGCCAACCCGGAGGGATCCCCCTGCCTCGCCCCGGTACCCGGCAGCACGGGCACACGGCCGACGAACACGCGACGACGCACACGCGCGCGACGACACAGGCGCGCGACGGACACAGCGACGCGACGGACGCGGCTGCGTGGCAAGGGCGGGCGAGCAGAGGTCAGCGGGTCCCGCGGACCGCCCGACGAAGGCCACACACCTAATGCACAAGCTGTGAGCGGTTCCGTCCGTACGAAACTTGGGAGTGGGCGTATGAGCGTCGACAACAGTTCTGCCGGGCTGGGGAACAACAGGTCTCCTATGCCCACCGAGCGCGAGCCGGCTGGGCGTGCGGGTGTCTCCGGTGTGTGTCCTCGGTGTGGGAGACCAATCTCGGCCAGGGCGACGGGAAGGCCAGCGAGGTGGTGCTCGCAGCGGTGCCGACGCGCCGCATATGAAGAACGCCGGGCGGCGACGGCAGGGGCCGTTGCTGTCGAGGTCGTGGAGACCGTCACGACGACTGAACACGGCCTCGACGAGTGCGTTAGGCGGGTGCAGGTTTCTCCCGTCGCGGTACGCAGGGTACTGACTCACCTCACCAAACTGCTGGCGGAGGATGGCCTGCGTGATCCGAAGTGGGCATCGACAGTGGACTTCGCGGTTGTCCTGGCGCGTGCAGTCGGGGCCGGCTGTCGAACCTCCGCTCGCTTTCCTCCACGGGAAAACGCAAGGCCAGGTTGGTAGAGAGCCTTAGCGCGATCTGGCGCCTCAGCACGGTGCGCAACACCCGAGTGACCCGCCGCATGGCACCGATCCGTGCAACTGTCCCGACGCCGCGTCCTCCGAGCAAGGTCTCCGCCTATGAGGTGCGGCAGGTCGGCAACTGTCAGTGGCTCATGGCAGCATCCGCTTTGTAGGGAACTCGGACCCCCGACCGTCGATCAACGCCCTGCTAAAGCACGGGACCGCGGGACCGTGCGGGTGGCCGTCCGACGCGCATTGCGGTGGTGCCGGAGGCGGCTGTCTGCCCAGACAATCTCGCAGGGGGATCTCTTTGGCGCGAGTCATGTCGTGTTCGACCTCAGGGCTATCGGCGATGCCCGCCGTCGTGGTTCTGTCACTATGCGGATGTACGACACGCGGTTTTGTTCGCCTACGCACTTACTGACTACGGGGGTATCATGGCGCCATGAGCGAACGCGACGATGTCATCGAGGCACTGGGTGGAGCTGGGATCCTTGATGCGATCCGCTGGGCATACGACTCCGCGACGTTGCGGGTGCTCGATGACTATTCAGAGGACGCCGGCCATGACGCGGTCTGGCTCGGCGTGACGCGGTTCACGCTCTTCCGGGATCGCCTCGATCGTGTGTTCTCGTGCGGCAGGTACGCCGTCCGTGCAGGCGTTGATGCGACGGCTAGCCTCGATGTCGTTCGAACAGCGCTGTCGGCGCGTGAGGTCGCGACCATGCCGTCGATCCCGCCGCATGCGGTCGTGCGAAACGATCTCACCGGCAGCCCGGGGTGGGCGACTGCGGATCTGCGGTGGCTCGTCGCGTCGGTTCCCCCTGGCAAGGGCGTCAACAACTTCTCGTGGACGCAGGCGAGCCCGACCAAGCAGCGGGTCGCCCAGCAGCCGTCCACTGACCCGGATCTGCAGACGCTGTTCGACCACCTCGCTCCCGAGGAGCAGGCCGGTATCGAGGCTCTGACGGACGCGCACTTGCTGGATTTGCCCACGCTGGTGGTCGCGCACTCACTCAACGCGTTGACGGGTGTGCGAGAGCTTGTGCTCGGTCACCCCCGCCTGAATCCTCGTGGTGGTGAAGCTTGGCAGTGGTCGCACGACTTGCTCCAGTCTCCGCCGCCCGATGGTGGCCGTATCCGCCCGTCGACCCCGATGCCGTCGGCACCTGACGGTGTACCAGACGCGCCCGTGAAGCTGCGGCGGCCGGCCGCGGCTGCCGGTGAGACCGGAGCAGGACAGTGAGCGATATGCGCCGTGTCGTCGAGGCCTCAACATTTTTCGACGGTTCACGGTTGAAGATCGCTCGGCAACTGGCAGGTCTCCGCAAGAGCCAGCTCGCCGAACTCATCGAGAAGAGCCCAACCGCGGTTGCAGCCTGGGAGTCTGGTGCCAAGCGGCCCACCCCGACAAACGTTGCACAGTTGGCGCTGGGACTGTCAGTGGACCCGGGTTTCTTCTCTGCCCGTCCCGTCGACCTGTCCTCATCGACGTCACTGCCGCACTTCAGATCCCTGCGCTCCACGAGTCAGCTGGCTCGAGACCAGGCATCTGCCTACGGTCTGCTGGCGGTCGACATCGCGGCAGCGTTCGAACGGCACGTCGAGTTTCCCGATGCCAACATTCCTGCATTCCCCGTGGACCTGGCGGCCAACGGCGACGGCGCACCCGAAGCAGCAGCGCGTGCTCTCCGCGACTCGTGGGCACTCGAATCCGGCCCTCTCGGCCACCTGGTGCGCTTGCTCGAAAACCACGGCGTGCTCGTCGTGTTCAGCGCGCCACAGACATCCGCAGTCGATGCCTACTCTTTCGACTGCCCTCTGCGACCTGTTGTCGTTCTCAACCCGGTCAAGCGCGACTACTACCGGCAACGATTCGACGTCGCGCACGAACTTGGACATCTAGTAATGCACGCTGACGCGGAGCCCGGCGGGCGTACGGTCGAGGAGCAAGCGAACCGCTTCGCGGCCGAGCTGCTCATGCCCGCCGACGAGATCTCCGAACTACTGCCGACCAGCATGGGGCGTCACGCATGGACGACATTCGGCCAGCTCAAAGAGCAGTGGGGAGTGAGCATCCAGGCGCTCCTGTATCGGGCGCGCCACCTCGGGCGGCTTGGTGACGTCTCGTACAGGAACGCCATGATCAGCCTGTCAGGTAAGGGGTGGCGGAGAGATGAGCCCGGCCTCGTCACCGTGATCGAGCAACCCTCGCTCCTCCCGCACGCTCTCGATGTTCTTCAAGGGGCGGGGATCTCGGCCGACGAACTCATCGATCAGAGCCGAGTTCCCGCGGAGTTATTCGAGATCGTGACCGCTAGGACGCCGAGCGAAGTCGCAGTTCCCAACACCACATTTGACGATCATGGACCGGCCCCGCGCAATGTGGTCTCGCTACTTCCCCGTGTCTCTGCCCGGAAGGTTTCCGAGCAGCAGAAACACCACCCAGAGTTAGAACCGCACTCCAAAGGAGCAGAACGATGAACCAGCCGAATAAGCGTGTCGTGCAGCGTCGCGACGACGGGGACTGGGAAGTTCGACGTCCTGGCGCCGCGAGGGCCAGCGCGATCGCACCGACGCAGGCCGAGGGTGTCAAGCGTGCGCGTGAAATCCTCGGCAACGACGGAGGTGGGGAACTTCAGACTCGCGGCCGTGACGGCGCGATCCGCAATCAAGACACCATCCCCAAGGGCAACGATCCTCGACGGTCGAAGGGCTGAGTCGTCGTGGCGAGCGAAGAGCTGCCCCTGCTGTGATTCGGGCCGACTCACAACGCCTTTATTGCGCCCGAGCGCTCGCAATTAACCGATCGCTTCAACGAACTCGTTGACGAGCCGTTGCCTGACTGACGATCTCGACGCGACGGGGCTAAACCGACATGCCGCTGGTAGTCATGGCCTGAGGTGCGCTGTAAGACTTGACTTGGGTATTAGTGGAGCGCCCGAGAATGCAAAAAACCAGCCATTCCGGATTCACCCAAGGATTTGAGGCGATCTCGTGTCGAATGAAGTCCGCTACGGCAGGGGCGATTCCACGCCGCACACGGTTCGGCAACACGACTTGGAGGAGTTCAAGGCCAGATTCCGCGATAGGACCAACTCCGGAGAAGACCTGCTCAGGTATCTTGAGCGCTCGGAATGCGGGGTATGGCGCTGCGAACAGGATGAGGTAGACCTAAGGAGATGGTGGCTCAACGTCACTCTCCCGACGAACGTCGCCGAGATGTTCGATGCCCACCTAGAGATCCAGTTGGTTTACGCGGAGTACCAGCAGGTGGAGCCCCGGTTGCTTGAACTGATTCAGCGTCGGATCGGCAGTGCCGCCCGAGTCGACCACGGCCTATTTATGATCGCCAGTCTCGATAAGAAGGTTGACCGTCTGCTTCGCCGCCGACGTGGCGAGTTCGCGGGCATTGACCTTCACCTTGGTGACCTGGGAACTGGAGCCCCGGACATCCGGCACCGGATGACTGACGTGCTCACTTCCGTCGATCACTACGACATGACCAGGCCGGTTCACGATCCTGCTGGCTTCTTCGGTCGCACCCAAGAGTTCCAACAGATCATCTCAGCTATCGAACGTGGCCAGTCGGTCGGTGTTTTCGGACTGCGCAAGACTGGCAAGACGTCTCTGCTCAACTACGTGGCTGGACGGCGCCGGGCCGCCCAGCGGCCTGTAGTTTGGGTGGACATCAGTGGGCTCGCCAGCGCCGATGATTTCCGCGTGCGGCTCCTCGAAGGAGCTTGGCAGTCCGTCGCCAGCCTCAATCCTCCTGATGGCATGCCCCGACTGCGATCACTGAATCGCGTCGGCGAGCTCAAAGTCGACATCGACGCCTTACGCCTCCACTGGCTGCGCGATCTTGAAGTGCTCTCTCGACACGCCGACGGTCGATTCGAGGTCTTCATCGACGAGATTGACCAGATCCACCCGGATCGCTCGCACCTTGGTGCCGTGGAAGCGAACAAAATGCTCGTCGCTGTTACCCAACTGAGAGGCATGGTCCAGAGCGTTGAATCGGTTTCCGGGATGGTGTTGATCTGCGCCGGTGTTGACCCCGCACTTTTCGAACGTCCGCTTCTCGGATCGGGATCTGACAACCTGCTATACAAGCTCGTACGCCTCATGTATCTCGCCCCACTCACGCGCGACGAGATGCAAGAAATGGTTCGCGACCTGGGCCGAAGGATGGGTGTTCGTGTGCGTGACCACAAGGTCATCGACTTCCTGTTCGACGAGTATGGCGGGCATGCCCTGCTGACCCGCAAGGCATGTTCCCTGGCCGCTCAGCGCCGGAGCAAGGACGAAATCCCGTGGCATATGACATTGGAAGCTGTGGAAGCGGCCGCGCAAGAGCGCGGTGACGGCACCCCCTTCCAACAGGCAGGCGAAATCCTTACTTCGTTCAGCGAGTGGTTCCCCGATGAGGCTGGCCTGTTGCGCGAGTTGTGGTCGCCAGATCCCGAGGAGCGCGAGTTCGGCAGTCTGCTCTACGATGAAGACAACAGCCGCCTAGCGCACGCCGCTCCGTACGGCATCGTTGTCGATCGCACCACGACTCCGCGCATCCGAGCGGTCGAGCGGTCTGTGCGCACCGGTGTCTGACTGGCTTCCGAGCGAGCGCGCCTGGCTCGACGGACTAATCGAGCGGGTGCTCACAGGCGACATCGTCCTCATACGCGCCATCCCGCGCTGGGGCCTCACCACAGCAGCCGAAACCCTGGCCGCCGAACTCGGCGAGTCGGCCGTGTTCGTCGAGGGGCGCTCGATCACCGAGGCCAGCCAGAAGGCCATTCGAGAGAAGCTCGATACCGACGTCGCGTCTGCCATCGAGACGAACGGCTATGCCCAGCTCATTTTCGACGACTACGGTCGTGCTATACGACGGTCGCAGAGTGGCACCCTGCACTCGATGCTTTACCGGCTCCTAGTCGACAGCGCGACGGCGCGAGATACAGGAGCCCTGCTTATCGCAAGGCCGAGCGACATGTTGGATCTCAATTTCGCAGGAAGTCCTCTCATTAGCCGCGCGCAGACCGTCGTGCTCCCTGCGCTCGCCGAGGCAGACGCAAGCGAACTCGGCTTCCAACTCGCCGAACTCCAAGACCTTGCGGGCGAATCCACATGGCTGGCAAGACGCCTCATGAGCGCCGGACCGCGGCAGGGCCGCGTCGGCGTGGTGGAACACCTCAACTTTGATCGCCGTCGAATCGTTGAGTCACTGCCGCCTGGCGCCGTAGAAGTGCTCGCCGGTGCCGGCACTGGCCTGCCGGTCGACTCGATCAGCAGAGAAGCTCTCATGTGCCTCGGCGCCTTCGACGCAGATGATGCCTTCGAACCCGCCACGCTCGTCAGCGAGTCGAAGTTTCTGGACGAGGTTCGACTTCAGAATCCCGGATGGCCCGGCTCGCTCGCCGAATCCGTCCATCGGTTCGCCGATCTCCTGGTAGGAGCCGAGAACGCTTTCTGGGTTGATCGATATCTTCTCGCCGAGCCGTCACGGGTTCGCGAGTTCCTTGATCTCCTCCAGCCGTCGACGACTGCCCGACTTAGGCTCCTCGTGAGCGACGACCGTGAACGCGCCAACTTTCCGGGCAGCATCTCGTCAGTTCTCGATGGCGTGCAAAACGTTGAAGTGCGGTTCATGCATCGTCTCGACCGCAAGCCTCTCCACGACCGACATCTCGTTCTTCCGGCGCTGCGCTCCGGCTACGTCCTGCCGACAGCTCGAGTCATTCTCGGGATCGACGATCCAGGAACAGCTCTGGCCGTTCCCATGCCGGCTGTCGACTACACCGCCTATTGGAGGCGCGCTACACCTGTCTTTCCGGCCGCAAACTACCAGGGGGCTGTGTAGCTGCTGGCATAACTCGCGTCGCGGCGCGAGAGCGGGGTATCACGATCGTCGGTGGATCAGCGGCGACCACGTCCTCATTGAGACTCGCGTCGACGTGTCGCAGCGTGTGTGCGAGCACACGGTGCGCGTATCCAAGTTGCGCGTGCCGTGGCGGCAACCGAACGTCGAAGTTCTAGGCATGACGTGCTCGTAGATCAACGCCGTCGTTCTGGACCTCGCAACGTGGATTCTGAGCCGCTCGATATCACGAATCGGCGGACCCCGTAGGGGTTGCTTCCACCTCGTCAGCGTCCTCTTCTGGTCTGCCCGCGAGCTCTCGCAAGAGGCCATCTGTGGTGCGGCGCCACCATATTCCCGCCGCGTCCCGGAACGTTATTTCGACCGGGGCGTCACTTGAGAATTCCACTGGTTCTGCTTCGAACCCCAAGTCACGCGGCCTTTCGGTCGGCACCAGCATGATTGGGCTCGTGTGGTAAGGCTTCATGCCCGCGAAGCCCGCCGGAAGGATGGCGCGGAACTCGTAGATGGGGGCTGTCGATCCGTTGTGAACCACGTAGGACCCCATCATGTCGTCCCGAGGGTCGCCGGTTCGAAGGAACGTACCAATCCACGCGTTGACCAGGGAGGCTTGCGCCTGCCGATTCTCCCTGCGTCTCTCCTCGCGGTCCTCCCGGCCGTGCTTCTGCTCTCGCCACGCAACCCATACGGCGACTCCGACGGCGGCGAGCGTGCCGATGGCGGTCACCCAGTCGACGACGCTTGGCGGGGAGACGACGTCCACAGGGATCGACCAGTCGCGCACCATGGCCGTAAGCGTAGCGACGGAAGGGTGGCGGGGTGGCGACGATTCCGAGGGACGGCTCGGGAGGTCGCCTCGGGGTGCATGCGAGTGAGCCCTCCTCGCGGTTGTGTGAGGATGCAGAGCCCGGTCTACGACGTTCACCCGATTGCCTAAGGGCTCGCATAGGCTGGCGTGGGTAGCCTCCCGGGGTGAGTAAACTCCGCCGAAACCTCCGAATCATCGCTGCGGTCGCGGGGGTGGTGGCCGCCTCACTTGCGGCCCGTGCTGGGCTGCGTCGCCTTACTGAGGGCCGTTCGGCGGCTCAAACAGAAGCGGTGCAACCCCCGCATCCGGACACGGAGGTGGATCGGTCGTCCGAAGCGAAGAGTGATCGTGGGCGATCCAGGCGCCGATTCAGCAGGTCCGCCATCTGGCTCGTGCTGTTCCTTGTCTCAGTCGTCGCTGGTTTCGTCGTCTGGCCGGGCTATGCGGCCGTGCCGAATGCTCCACAGGTCGCTGGTGGAGTGTTGATCATGCACGACCACGTCGAGACAGACGGCGGCAGCAGGTATGTCGGGCTCCGCGCAACTGTGGAGGCACAGCAGTGGGAGACAGGCGTACCGGACGTCAGCATGCTGCAGCTCGACGTCAAGTTCGAGGCGCCGATCGCCGACCACCGCTGGTACGTGGTCGCTTCTGGCGATTACGGCGTTGTGCAGGGCCTCCCTCTCTCGCTCTACTGCCATCTTGCCGCTGGCCAGCCTTCGGCAGGCGGTGGAGTTGCGTGTCCCGGAGGCGACCTTAGTCAGGAAATGGAGTTCGAGTTTGGCCGCGAGCTCGGATTTCATGGGGGCTCGAACACGATTACGTCTTCGATCGTCGACCTTGATGGGTACGACCGCCGTGATGTCACCGTTGTGAGTGGGCTCGTACCCGATCCTGATCCCGACACCGGCGAGGTAGCGGTGACTATCCAATTGCCGATTGCCACCCCTGCGAAAGCAACTGTCTCAGGCAAGGAATTCGTGCGCTACGGGGCAATCGGATTCTCCGATTGGGAATGGGGGGCCTCGGTTCCCCTAGCGCAAGGATGCACGCTCGAACCTCCAGTCAAGACTGCTGATGTTGTCCTTATGTCCACGTGCGTCCCACTTGAGCGGGTCATCGTCACATCGACAGCCTTCGACACAGGCCTTGATGTCGGGGCCCGCGCGGTCGAGTATTCTTCACCGGACGTGGTTTCGGACGATCGGGTGACGTGGATCGTCGACGGCTCTTTTCCGGGAGGGCAGGCCCTTCTCAACGACCCGTTCGCTGAGGGCCAGGAGACTCAAAGGTCATTTGTGGCTGGCTTGCTTATCAGCCTGGGGGTCTCGTTCCTCGTTCTTCTCATCGAGGAGTGGCTTGGGTCGCCCCGGCGAAAGGGCGCCAGCTTGGGCGGTGAGTAGCCGCTGCAATCGTGCCGCCTTCGGGCACTACTATCAGGCGCGGACCGCGCAGCGGCAGATGCGTCGGCTTGTCGACGCCGGGCTGATGGCCGACCCGGGCGGCCGCTTGTCCCCCGAACCTTGCAGTAGTCCTAATTCATGCACCTGTCGTCGCCCCGGACGACTGACCCGGACGCCGTGGTATTCGACGGGTAGCCTGTGGCGTGCACGGGCATGCAGCCCTGTTCTTGAAATCGCGACAGACTCGTCGAGGTCCCGAAACGTTCCCTAAGCGGGGAGCGACACGCCGGCCCGATTCCCCCTCAGTTCCCCCAAGGCGCCAAGCCAACCGGTGAACTAGGAGGTCAGGACCACATGACACGCTTCAACGTCTGAGCATCGCCCGGGTCCCGGCCAGTCAAGGAGCCGGTCAACGAGCGCGGTGACTGTGCGCGGGTACTTGCGTTCGGCCGCCAGTCTTCGACCTGCCTCGCTCATTTGCTCGGTGCTGTGGGTGTCGGCGGTGAGGGCTCGGTGGATCGCGTTTGCGAGAGAGGCCGGGTTCCCCAGGGCTGCGGTGTACATCGCTGGCCGACCTGTACCGGCCGTCCGGCGGCACCTATGCTCCCGAGGCATGACCGTCTCGCCTTCACCGGACACCGCGGCCTGCCCGACGACGTCGAACGGCTCATCGACGACGTGCTGCGCACCGAACTCGAACGCTTCGACGCGACCGAACTGGTCGGGTACAGCTCGCTCGCTGACGGGGCAGACACCCTGTTCGCACGTGCGGTCCTCGATCTCGGCGGACGGCTGGTCGCGATCATTCCGGCCGCGGACTACCGCGAGGCGCTGCCTGTTGCGCACCGGAGCGTGCTCGACGATCTGGTTACGCAGGCGGTTGAGGTCGTCACTCTCGACTTTCCCGAGTCCACCAGCGAGTCCCACATGGCCGCCGCCCGCTGGTTCCTGGACCACGCCGACGAACTGATCGCCGTCTGGGACGGGCAGCCGGCCCGCGGGTAAGGAGGGACGGGCGACATCGTCGCCCTGGCCCGAGAGCGTCAGATCCCCGTGAGCGTGTTCTGGCCGGAAGGTGCATACCGCGACTGATCGGCGCCACCGCGCCGCGTCGAAATGACGTGACCGTGCCTGTCGTGGCGCCGTAGGGTCGCCGTCCGTGACCGCGACCGGAGACCCCAGAACAGGCATCTCCCGACAGGGCCTCGACTCTCGGTTCTGGCGGGTGCTCGCGGCGCAGTCCCTGTCAAGCGTCGGCACCGGACTGCACCTGGTCGCGCTACCGCTGCTGGCCACCACCTATACGCATGACCCTCGGGTCATTGCCGCGCTGGCCACCGTCGCGGGCGTGCCCGCCCTCGTGCTCGCGCTGCCAGTCGGCAACCTCGTCGACCGCACCCACCGCGGCCGGCTCATGGTCTACAGCGACCTGGCCTGCGTTCTGGTCGTGGCGGCCCTCACCGCAGCGGTCCTGGTCGACGTCGCCGGGCTCTGGCTGCTGTTCACCGTCGCGGCCCTGCTGGGAGTCGCCGAGCTCGTCTTCAGCACGGGCCTCTACGCCCTGATCCCCACGATCGTGCCCCGCGGCCATCTCTTGCGGGCCAACAGCCACCTCGCCGTCGGGCGGGAGATCGGCGCCGGAGGGATCGGCCCTGCCCTGGCGGGTGTCGCGTTCAGTGCAGCACCCGCGCTGCCGTTCGCGATCAACGCTGTGTCGTTCGCCGCCTCGGCAGCCGCGATCGGATCGTTCGCCATCGGGCACGGCACCCGCCCGAACACTCCCGCCCCCGATACCGACCCACCGGCGACCGCCAAGACACGGCTGAGCGCCTACGTGGGCGACCTGACGGCCGGGGTGCGCTTCGCGGCCCGTCACCGCACGATCCGCACCACTCTTCTCCTGTCCGCCGGGGCAGGACTGTTCGGCTGGATGCCCGAGGGCATCCTCGTCCTCTTCGCCAAGCAGGAGCTCGGCGCCACCGACGTCCAGTTCGGTCTCCTCATGGCCGTCACCGCGGCAGGCACGGTCCTGGGCGGGCTCGTCGTCCCCCGCCTGGCCCACCGCACGAGCATGACCAGGCTCGTCGTCTCGACCTACCTGATCTACGGCGCCCTGCTCATCCCGGTCGCGCTCACGGACTCGATCTTGCTCGTCATGGCACTGTTCTTCGTTCAGGGCCTGCCGCTCATCGCGAGCGGCGCCGCAGTCCAGTCCGCACAACAGGCCCTGGTCCCCGACCACCTCCTCGGGCGCACGGCCGTACTCCGTCACCTGATCAACGCGCTCACCATGCCAGCCGGCCTCACGGCCGGCGGCTTCCTCGGCACCTGGCTCAGCCTCGACGCCGTCTGGATCATCGCAGGAACCGGCTTCCTCATCGTCGTCGCCCTCTGCGGACCCGGTCTGCGCAATCTCGAACCCCGTGACGCACACCAGTCCTGACCGGCACCGCGGACACAAGCAGGGCATTCGTTACATCCGAACACGAGGCGTCACCAGTAAAGAGTCCCGAATCGTGACTGCGGGCAGAGGTTCCAATCGTTCTCGACAGGTTGACTCGTCAGGGCCTTGATGCCGTGGCGTCGAGTACGAGCTCAATCGGACGGCGTGACCGGGGACCGCACGCCGAACCACTGCTCGGCGCCGTATGCTTCCAGCCGCTCCACCTCGGTGAACCCCAGCCTCACAGCGAGGCGCATCGAGCGGTCGTTGGCGGTCTGGGTGGCGAGTACCACCGGCTCGCCCGGAAGCGCACCGGCGAACCAGTCGAGTGCCGCTGCGCACGCTTCGGCGGCGTACCCGTAGCCCCATGCCTCCGGCAGGAACAGGTACCCGAGCTCGACCTTTCCGACAGCCGGACGAACCTCATACTCCGCGTCGCGGCGGTCGAGCTGGACCAACCCGATCATCGCTCCGTCGAGATCGACCACGAACTGGCCGGGGCGCCCCCTCGGCACCGCAGGAAGCGTGCGCTCGAGCTCGTCACGCGGTTGAGCGCCACCGATGTAGGCACCCACCTCTGGTGAGGCGTTCAGCTCGATGGCCACCGCGCGGTCTTGGACCTCGGGTTCACGGAGCAGGAGTCGCTCTGTCCTGATCGGGTCGGGTGGCCAAGCGACGGGTCCCAGGTCTGCCATCTGCGCAGGCTACCGATCGCACCGGTTGAACTGCGGTAACGCTTCTGAGCCCTCGGGACAGCGGTGCGCCACGCCGCACGGGCCTGGACGCTGCTGAGGGCCGAGGTGCGCCTCGACGAGCGCGCCCCGGCCCCCAGCTGCGGACCTTCCTGATCAGTGCTGGGTGTTCACCGCCTCGAGCGCCTTCTTGTACTCCTTGAGGTCGACCCACGTCGCGCCCGCGTCGAGGCGCGCGGCCTCGATGGCGAGCAGCAGGTCGCCGACCGTGCCGCCCCCGACGAGCGGGTCCTCCAGGGCGACCGAGCCCGCCGCGACGTTGAGCCACAGGCTGAGCAGCTGCCGGTCGAAGACGTCGACCGGCTCGTCGTGGTTGCGCGCCCACAGCACCTGCAAGGCGTCGTCCATCGTGGTCAGGTCGACCACCTCGTCGAACACATCGCTCTGCGCGCGCGTGTGCGACAGGAAGCACAGGAGCTCGTCGGTCGTGTAGTCCGGGTTGCTGACCTGCCGGTACTCCGACGTCCAGTACGCGGCGCTGCGAGTCACGGGCTCCGGCGTCGGCTGCCCGCCCGGCGTGCCGTAGACCTCGAGCTCATAGAGGGAGAAGCCCCACTGCGTCGCGCGCTCGGTCGCGTAGAGACGCACGTGCTGGCCCGTGCCTGAGAGGTCGATGTTGTCGAAGAGGCCATCACCGTCGGTGACGGTGTGCACCGTGGTCCAGGTCTCGCCGTCCGGCGAGGTCTGGATCTCGTACCCCGACGCGTACGCGGTCTCCCAGTCGATCACGATTCGGCTGAGGTCGTAGCTCGCGCCGAGGTCCACCGCGATCCATTCCGGCTCGCTCCACTGGCTGCCCCACCGGGTGCCGGCGTTGCCGTCCACCGCCATGTCGCCGGTGCGAGACGGATCGTCGATGCTGGACGTCGTCACGGGTCGACCCAGGGCCAGCGACTCGCCGTCCTCGTCGGTGCACTCGTCGTTGCCCCCGTCGTCGGACAAGTAGCAGCGCAGGTACTGGTAGGACTCCGCAGAGGACTCGAACGAAGGCGCGTAGTCCCACTCGTAGGTGTAGTACTCCACGTACGGCTCGGCTGCGGCGATGATCGCCGGAAGGTCGATGTCACCGTTGCCGAGGGCGACCTGCCTCGGGTCGCCCTCGGCGTTGACGTTCACGGCGTCCTTGACGTGGAGGAGCTCGATGCGGTCCCCGTACTCCTCGATCCACGCCGGGACGTCGATGCCGGCGTCCGCGGCCCAGCCGACGTCGAGCTGGAACGTGACGTAGCGCGGGTCGGTGTTCGCCTCGATGACCTGCCAGGCGCTGACCATCTCCCCGGTCTCCGGGTGGGGGTACCGCGTGGTGAACTCGCTCTGGTGGTTGTGCAGCACGATCTTGTTCGCGCCGTTCTCGTGCGCGTACTGGCCGAGCTGGTTGACGTATGCCGCGGTCGCGAGCGCTTCCTCATAGGTGCCGTAGTTGCCCGCCATCCCGCCGGTCCCGATGTAGTCCTGGCCCAGTGCGACGGCGTAGTCGACCGTGTCGGGCCAGGTGTCCCAGTCCGTGCTGCCGTGGCTCGAGGACACCTCGAGGCCGTGCCTGTCGAGGATTGCCTTGTACTCGTCGACCGGCATCGAGTAGGGCTGGCTGAACGGCTCGATGTTGGTGAAGCCGGCGTTGGCCACCTCACCGAGCACGCGGTCGATCGTCTCGGGGGCCGGTGTCCCGAACCCGAGCTCACCGACGTGGGTGAACAGCTGGATGGAGATCTTGGAGTCGGGCAGCCCGTCCTCCTCTCCACATGCTGCGGCCGCTGTGGTGGTCGGGGTGGGGGCTGCGGGGGTGGAAGGAGCGGCGACGGCCGGGGATCCGGCGAACGTGCCCGCGAGGAGTGCGCTGCCTGCCAACGCCGTGGTCAGGCGGCGCGCACGAGGCGAATGTAGCGAGATGTGCATGGGTGCTCCGATTGACGACTCTGTCGATTTATAGCGACGACCGTTGCGACTTCTGCCGCTACGCATGCAAAAGTAGAATGGTCGTCGACCGATACCGTGTCAAGGGCGGAGCGAAGCCCGACGGCCTGGTGTCTTGAGGCGGGACCAGTGTTCAGCCGGCATGGGAATATTCGTCTGGCTCGACTGATCGCTGCGGCGTCGATACGAGAGTCGTCGCTCCCCACAGGTGGTCCGAGAAAGGAAGTTCGTGTGCTGGTGAGCTGGACAGCAGTGCTGGGCGTGGCCCTGGTCGAGCTGGGGATGGCGCTGACGCCCGGCCCGAACATGGTTCATCTGGCGTCGCGCTCGATCGGACAGGGGACCCGCGCCGGCCTGACCGCTCTGGCGGGAACGGCCGTGGGGTTTCTGGTCTATCTCGTGGCCGCCGCGCTGGGCTTCGCAGCGCTGTTCATCGCAGTGCCCGCACTCTTCGTGGTGGTCAAGGTCGCCGGAGCGATCTATCTCGGTTATCTCGCGTGGGAGATGCTGCGACCCGGTGGTCGATCCGTGTTCGATCCGGCAGAGGTGGCACCGGTTCGCCCCGCGCGGTTGTTCGGAATGGGTCTGGTGACCAACCTCCTCAACCCCAAGATCGCCCTGCTGTACGCCGCCTTGCTCCCACAGTTCATCGATCCTTCCCGTCCGGTGTGGTCCCAGTTCCTGGTGCTCGGCGGCGTACAGATCGTCATCGGGGTCATGGTGAACGGGCTTGTCGTCCTGGGCGCGGCACGGCTTGCGGGCCTGCTGCGAGGACGTTCGCGGTTGCTGCGGGTGCAACGCTGGGTGTCAGGGACCGTGTTGGCCGGCTTCGCAGTCAAGCTCGCCTTCGAACGGCAACCCGCGACCTAGCCTCGAAGGTCGGCACCGATAGCGGCGGGCGCGACACCGATGATGCCGCGCCCGCCGTGTAGAGACCGTTAGTCCCGCGGCGCTACACGGATGCGGTTCCCGTCGGGATCAGCTGCCACGAAGGTGCGGCCGAACCCCAAGTCCTGAGGCTCTTGCAGGATCGTGATGCCCTTGGACTGCCACAGTGTGAAGAGCGCGTCGAGCGCGTCGGGCCCTTCATCGTTGACCATGCAGATCTCGCTGGTGCGCGGGACGTCGGGCGAAAGCCCCTCGAACTGGCCCGACCACAAGGCGAGGTCCGCGCCGGGGCCAAGGTCGAAGGTTATGTATCCGGGAGTCTCGAAGGACGGACTTGAGTCGAGCAGGTCGCTGTAGAAGCGGGCCGCTGCGGGAGCGTCGTTCACGTAGACGATGGACACGACGGACGCAGTCATGTGGTTCTCTTCCGATCGGGCGGTTGAGTGCGTCCACCATCATGGAGGGAATATGCGCCGCGTTACGGCGTAATTTCTGAGATCTTGGAACCGTGACCCCGGACCGTTTCTTCTCCCTGATGCTGCTCCTCGAATCCAGGGATGCAACGACCACGCACGATCTTGCTTCTGCGCTCGGCGTGTCCCTGCGAACCGTCACGCGTGACCTGAACTGGCTCCGTGAGGCCGGGCTGCCGGTGGCCGCCCAGCGGGGCCGTCACGGAGGGGTGACCATGCTGCCCGGGTCCGGGTTTGACGTCACGCGGCTCACGCCCAGCGAACGCGATCACCTCTCGATCACAGGACTGGATGAGAAGCAACGCGAGGAGTTGAACATGTCGGTAGACAGCCGACGTGCGCTCTCCAAGATCACCGGCACACCAGCACGTCGAACGGCCGAACATCTACCCCTCACCGACGTCGTGCACGTGGACAGCCGTCCCTGGCTCCGGTCGCCGGCTGATGGCCCATCTCCCGCCTCACTGATCGGCCCATTACGACGAGGCCGCCGGCTACGGATCGGCTACTACAGCGCAAGCAAGGCACGCACTCACGACCTGGTAGTGGACCCCTACGGTCTGCTGGCCAAGGCCGGCGTCTGGTATCTCGTCGCAGACTGCGCCCGCGCACCCCGGATGTACCGACTCGAGCGAATCACGGCGTGGAGTGAGGTCGACCACCCACGGCAGACGCGCGCGGACCAGACCCTGGCCAGGGTTGCTGCCGCGCTCGTCGAGCAGTGGGACCGCGACCATGCCGTCGAAGTCAGCGCCACCATCGATCAGGAGCAGCTCGAGCGAGCGCAAAGGGTCCTCGGTCAGCGACTCATCGTCCAGGGCGGACCAGCACAATTCGCCACCGGCTACGCCGCCACGATCCGGTTCCGGCATCTGGAGGACGTGCGAGTGCTTCTGCCATTCGGGAGCAGCATCGCCGTGCATGGCCCCGCCGAAGCCAGGGCGCGCCTTTACGACTTGGCCGTCGAACTTTCCCAGTCCTACGCGCCGTTGCCAGCGTCATGACCCTGCCTCGACGCCGGCGATGGGCTGCATCCGCGCTGTGGCGACCGGCGCCCCGGTTGTCGTACTAGGGCGTGTTTCGGAAGTGGTCAGCGCTGTGAGATCCAGTTCAGGACGTCGGTGGCGATGGTGGTGGGGTCGGGATCTGACTCGAACTCGGCGATCGGCCAGGACGCTGAACAGCGGCCGGCCGATCGGGTCGTTCGGGTCGTGGACCTATCCGCCGACATTGAGCTTGCCCTCGGCTTCGGTGAGTTCCTCGACAGGGTCGCGGGCGGCGCCCTCGGCGCGACCGGTGCTGGGTGCCGGCGCATCGAAGATGCCTGCTATACCTAGGGCGTGGCAGATGCCCAAACGCCTGTGATCGCCGGGACGGTCGGATCGCTGCTCGGCAAGACTGCGGCGGCCTGGCGTGCACCTGAGTTCGGGCTGTCGGCTGCGGACCGACTCGTCGTCACGTTCAGCGATGGCAGCGCCGCGTTTGTCAAAGGGGCGACGACCGAAGAGACTGCGGGCTGGCTGCGTAACGAGCACCGGATCCTCGATCACCTGCGCGGCATCAGCCTCTCCCCCGAGGTTCTCGGCTGGCAGGACGACGGCACCGGACAGCCGTTGCTGGTGACGGAGGACCTGTCCGCCGCCTACTGGCCTGCGGCCGGCGCCGAGAATCCGGGCGGCGGCACGTCGACGGTCTGGCGACCCGGCGACTTCGACGTTCTCCGCGGCACGCTCGACCGTTTGCGCCGAGCGCCGCTCCCTGCCGAGCTGCCGCGGACTACCAGCTGGCCGGGACCACAGTGGCCGCGTGTTATCGAGCTGGCCGACCGGCTTGTCGATGTCGGTGTCGTCATCCGCGGCTGGCTCGAGGCGAATGCCGAGGCCCTAACCGCTGTCGATGCGGAGGCGGACACTGCTCTCGAGCTCGGTGCATACCTGGTGCACGGCGACGTCCGCAGCGACAACGTGTGCATCCTCGGCAACGCCGGCGAACGCGAAGGTCGCCTCGTGGACTGGTCGCACGCCGGCGCCGGCCACGAGTTGCACGACCTCGTGCAGCTGCTCCCCACGCTTCACCTGGAGGGTGGTCCGCCGCCGTGGCAGGTGTGCACCGAACCCGCACCCCTCATTGCGAGGCTTGCAGGGCCGTCGCTGCAGCGCGCCTGTGTGAGTGAGCAGCCAGATTGGCTCCGTCGCGTGTTCATCGACCTCGCGTCGATCAACCTGAAGTGGCTGGCAGTGGCCCTCGGGCTGCCACTGCCCGTGCCGGATCAAGACACGCCCGGTTGAGCAAGGCGCTCCAGGGGTCTCCGGCAGTACACAGAACCAGCGCTGAACCGACCAGTTCCGAAACGGGCCCTAGGCAGCCCGGGTGTGCGGATAGACCGGATCACGATCCTGAAAGCTCAGGATGCTCTGGTTCTGGATCACGCCGTCGTGAATCTCGATCGCGCGGGAGATGGTGTGATCCTTCGCCCACGCGGTCGGTCCTTCCATGACCGTGCGCAGGAACGGCAGGAGCGCCTCGCTGATCTCCCAGGTTGCCGAGTTCCACAGGTACGACGGGCTGTGGTCGACGGCGTAGTAGTCCACGCCTCGGCCGACCGTGAACATCGGCTCGTCGAACGTGGTGGGCCGCGCCCATTCGAAGCCCATCCCCAGGTCACACGAGACGTCGATGATCAGGCTTCCCGAGGAGAAAGGCTCCAGGTCCTCGGTCCTCAGGTAGGTCAACGGTGCGGCGACGTCCTGGAGCGTGCAGTTGACGACGATGTCGTGCGACGCCAGGAACTCGGGGAGCAGGACGTCGCCGGCCTGGGTGAGGACCTTGCTGAGGTGGGTCGGGCCGTCGTCGGTGTGGAGCTGGGAGATGTGTGCGGTGTGGATCGGCGAACCGACCGCCGTGACACCGCGCTGCGTGAGGACCTGGATGTCGTGGATTCCGTGCGCCTTGAGCGCGGTCACGGCACCCCGCGCCGTCGCGCCGAAGCCGATGACGACCGCGCTGAGTCGTGGCCCGTAGTCACCCGTCGAGCCGACCAGGCTCAGTGCGTGCAGCACGGAGCAGTAGCCGGCGAGCTCGTTGTTCTTGTGGAACACGTGCAGGCTGAAATCACCCCGGCGGGTCCAGTGGTTCATCGCCTCGAAGGCGATCAGCGTGAGCCGGCTGTCGATCGCGGTCTGCGTCATTCCGGCGTCCTGCACGCAGTGCGGCCACCCCCACAGGACGCGACCCTCGGGAATCGCTGCGACGTCCGCGGCTTGCGGCTTGGGCAGAAGCAGCACATCAGCGGAATCGAGCACCTCGGAGCGCTCCGCGACCCTACCCACGCGCGACTCGACGTAGCCAGGTTCCAGCTGAAAGTCAGCGCCGTAGCCACGCTCGACGGTCATCCGGGCACGCAGGTCCGGGTCGATCCGGTCCAGGTGATGGGGATGTATCGGCAGTCGCCGCTCGTTCTCCATCGAGGATCCTGCGAGCAGCCCGAGGGTGAGCAGATCGTCGCTCGGCGAGGAGCTGTTCGACGACTCGGTGGAAACAGCAAGGGAAGGGCGAACGGCGTCGGAAATTTGGATTCCCATCATTGGGGAACCAGGGTCAGCTCCTGCCTCGACTGTACGCCGATCTCCCGTGAGCCATTACCGAGCGCCCGGCTTCGACCCTTCATCGGGTCGTTGAGGCTCAGCGCTTGGTGACCGCCATCCACTCCCAGATGCTCGCACCGTCGTGGTGCGGGTCGTTGCGGGCGACGTAGATCCACGACCAGTGCCCGGGGAAGACGTTCCCGTCCCAGGTGACGTTGTCGTACAGGCTCATGATCGAGCCGTCGATCCGCTCGTGGGCGTAGACGGTGTTGTCCTCGGGGTCCAGGGTGTTGTCGTCGGCGGAGGCCACGAGCCACGTCGGCGTGGTCATCGCCGCGAGCTCGTCGTCCGAGATGAAGTAAGTGCCGGAGCCGTCGCGGGGACCGATGCCACAACAGATCGGTACGGAGCTCGCGAACGTCTCGGGGTGCTCGGCGACCATCTTCAGCGACATGTATCCGCCGTTGGAGCAGCCGACGACGTGGACCCGGCTCGCGTCGATCCGGTGCGCCCTGGCGACCTCCTCGATCGCCTCCAGGATGAGCGGCGCGAAGCCGTCGCCGTCCTGCATCCAGGCGGAGGTCGCCTGCGGCGCGAGCACGTAGGCGCCACCGAAGATGTCCTGTGCCTCCGGCGTGGCGAAGCCAAGCGCGCCCCGGTTGGCCCGCAGCGGCGCCTCGTTGTCGTAGTAGTCGTACCCGTCGGTCAGCAGGCCGCCCTCACCGCCGCCGTGCAGCCAGACGACGAGCGCCGCACCGCGTCGACCGGTCCGGCGCGCAGGGGAGTACAGCCGGTAGTTCAGGCCCGACGCCGTAGCGTGGTACTCAAACGCGTCGACCTCCGGATCGGACAGCCTGCCCTGCCGGAAGGAGTCGAGAACGATCGGGCCGCCCTCACGCGCGCTACGCAAGGGCTCGACCTGAGTGATCGTGTAGTCGAGGTCCAGCAGGACGTTGCGGCCGTACCCGCCCATGTACTGCAGGGTGCCGCCGCCGTTGACCCCCCATCCGTGCTCGAGCTCCAGCGTGATCTCGCTGCGGCGGGTCCACTCTGCCGCGGTGACCACACGACCCTGGTCGTAGGCAACCTCGCCGGTGAGCGGGTTGGTGGCGGTGACGTGCACGGCGAACGTCGAGGGGGTCAGCGACGACCGCACCGCGTGGTTCAGCGTGGGGGAGGAGATGGCGAGCGAGGTCACCTGCTCGCCGCCGTCGAGAACCTCGGCGATCGGCTTCACCAGCGCGTCGTGGGGTTCGCGACCGGCGGCAACGCTCGCGGCCGGTGCGCCGAGCAAGGCCGAGGCGCCTGCTGTGGCGCCGGAGACGAGCAGGGTGCGGCGGGTGATCGGGGTGCGCATGGCTGAACTCCTTTGTTCGGGGCCAAGGGGTCGGCCTGCGCCACGCAAGCGCGTCACCAACCACCCCGGAGGCTAGTGATCGGTGTTGATGCACGTCAACGGGTGCTGCGCAGACGATGGCGACACTGCTAGCCTCTCCGAGGCCGTGCAAGAGAACGAGGAGGTGGTACCCGTGAACGCAGTATCGACATGGGTGCTCCCCTCCGGGGTCATGGTCGGGCGATAGGTCGTCCGGGGAGCGCCGTCCAGCACTCCCGAAAGGCACGACCATGCACTTCACTTCTGAGCAGCGCCTCGACGACGGCGTCCTCGAGCGCGAGTTCACCCTCGGCGAGATCCCCGGCACCCTGTGGACGCCCGAGTCCGCGTCCGCACCGGTCCCGCTGATCCTGATGGGCCACCCCGGCGGACTGGACATGATGTACCCCCGGCTGGTGGCCCGCGCCCGGCACTCCGTGGCGGAGGGTTTCGCCGCGGCCACCATCGAGCTCCCCGGGAGCGGCGACCGGCCCCGTTTTGCCGACGCCGAGCAGGCCCGCGCCGACCTGCGCCGGGCGGTGACGGCCGGAGAGCCGGTCGACGAGATCGTCGACCGGCTGGTCCTCCCGCTGGTCGAGAAGGCGGTCCCGGAGTGGCGGACCACCCTGGACGCACTCCTTGCACTGCCCGAGATCGGCGGCCCGGTCGGGTTCTCGGGCGGGGTGATCGCCATCGGCGTCCGGCTGGCGGCGGTTGAGCCGCGCATCGTCGCCGCCGGTCTCTTCGCCGGGAGCTTCGTGCCCCGCGTCATGTTCGACGAGGCTCGTCAGGTGACGATTCCGCTGCACGTCCTGCTGCAGTGGGACGACGAGAACAACGACCGGCAGATGGCGCTGGACCTGTTCGACGCCTTCGGCTCCAAGGAGAAGACGCTGCAGGCCAACCTGGGCGGGCACACCGGCGTCCCCCGGTTCGCGGGGGAGGACGCGGCCAGGTTCTTCGCCCGGCACCTGAAGTAGGACCGGCCGACCGCAGGCGCCAAGACGCCGTCGGCCGGCATGAAGCTCATCGAGGAGGGCCGCGGCCCTCCTCGATGAGCGGTGGCCGGCAGATGCACTGATCACGCCGCGCGTGCGGAGCCCCGCGACCGCACCGGGCAGGTGGTCTACGACTCCGGGCCGAGGTCGAGATGGCGGCGCAGCGCGGCAGTGATCTCATCGACCTGCGCCAGCTGCTCCGGAGAGAGCGCGTCCACGAAGAGCTCGTGCACGGCGCGCAGGTGTGGCACGGAGCCGTGCCGGAACTTCTCCGCACCGGAGTCGGTCAGCAAGACCTCGACGCCGTGGACGTCGTCGGCGCACGGGACCCGGCGAACGAGCCCGCGCTTCTCCATCCGGCCCAGGTGGTGCGACAGGCGGCTGCGCTGCCAACCGATCAGCTCGGCCAGCTCCGAGGAGCGCAACGTCCTCTGGTTCGCCTCGCTGAGCGCGAGCAGCACCTGATAGTCACCGGCGGACAAGGACGACTCGCTCTGGAGCCGCCCCGCCAGCCGGGTGCGCAGCGCGTCGGCGGTCTCGATGTAGTTCCGCCAGATGCGCAGCTCCTCCCGCGTGAGCTTCACGCGGGGTTGCTTCTGGGCCATGGCGCCTCCCGGGATTGACACGTCAACTCTAATTGTTGGGAGGATTGACATGTCAATCCGGATCCCACAAGGAGCAACCCATGACCGACAGCACGGCCATCCAGTTCGGCATCGACAGCTTCGGTGACCTGCCTCGCGACGACGAGGGCAAGGTCGTCTCCCACGGCCAGGCGATCCGCGCGGTCGTCGACGAGGCGGTACTCGCCGACCAGACCGGTGTGGACGTCATCGCCCTGGGCGAGCACCACCGCCCCGAGTTCGCGATCTCCACGCCCGAGACAGTGCTGGCGGGCATCGCGACCAGGACCGAGCGCATCCACCTCGCGTCCGGTGTGACCGTCCTCAGCTCCGACGACCCGGTGCGCGTCTTCCAGCGCTTCGCCACGGTCGACGCCCTGTCGAACGGGCGTGCCGAGGTGATCCTCGGCCGGGGGTCGTTCACCGAGTCGTTCCCGCTGTTCGGGTACGACCTGACCGACTACGAGATCCTCTTCGAGGAGAAGATCGACCTGTTCCACAAGCTCCTGGACGAGGGGCCGGTCACCTGGGAAGGCACCACGCGCGCGGCGCTCAAGGACGCCGACGTGTTCCCGAAGACCGATTCCGGGCGGCTGACCACCTGGGTCGGCGTCGGCGGTTCGCCGCAGTCGGTGATCCGCACCGCGCAGTACGGGTTCCGGCTCATGCTGGCCATCATCGGCGGGGCTCCCGACCGGTTCGCCCCGTACGTCGACCTGTACCGGCGCGCCACCGAGCAGTTCGAGACCACCGCCTACCCGGTCGGGATGCACTCTCCCGGCTTCATCGCGGAGACCGACGAGGAGGCCAAGCGCCTCTTCTACCCCGGCTACAAGGAGACGCGTGACCGCATCGGTGCCCTGCGCGGGTGGCCGCCCCTGCGCCGTGAGGAGTTCGACGCCGACGTCGAGCAGGGCTCGCTGTACGTCGGCTCGCCCGAGACCGTCGCGCGGAGGATGGCCCACGCCATCCGCGCGCTCGACGTCGGACGCTTCGACCTGATCTACTCAGCCGCCGGCGCCGTCTCCGCCAGCGCACGCCTGCGCGCCGTCGAGCTGTACGGCACCAAGGTCATCCCGATGGTGCGCGAGCTGCTCGCGGAGAACCCCAGCACGCTGGAGGTGGCCCGGTGAGCGAGCGCCCGACCGCAAGCACCATCGGCATCCTCGGGGCCGGCAAGGTCGGCACCGTCCTGGCCCGGCTCGCCCTGGCCGCCGGTTACCGGGTACTCATCGCGGGGTCGGGGGACCCGGCGAAGATCGCGCTCACGGTCGACGTCCTGACGCCTGGCGCCACCGCCGTCCGGCCCGCTGATGCCGCCCGCGACGCGGACGCCGTGATCCTCGCCCTGCCGCTCGGCAAGTACCGCACCATCCCCACCGAAGAGCTGCGCGGCAAGCTCGTGATCGACACCATGAACCACTGGTGGGAGGTCGACGGTCCCCGCGAGCGGCTCCTCGAGCCAGGCGCTTCGTCCAGCGAGCTCGTGCAGGAGTTCCTCGACGGAGCGCGCGTCGTCAAGGCCCTCAACCACATGGGCTATCACGATCTCGACGACGAGGCCCGACCTGCCGGGCCGGAGCGGAAGGCGATAGCGGTCGCCGGGGACGCCGAGGCGGACGTCGCGGATGTCGCGGCGATCGTCGACGGCCTCGGGTTCGACCCGGTGCTCATCGGGCCGCTCGCCGAGGGCGTCCGCCTGGAACCGGGCAACGACGCGTTCGGCGCCAACGTCGACGCCGCCGAGCTCCGGCGTCTGATCCACGGGGCCGCGCTGAAGCAATAGGTCCCGACATGGTGTCAGCGCCGTGTCAGGGCCGTGTTCGCGGACCGGGCCAATCTCTTCCACATGGAAAACACACAGCGGCCTACGGCCACAGAAGCCACCCGTCCGAACGGAATCGTCGAGCGACTGCTCGCCGACAAGCACTCACTCCCCCTGTCCATCGCGCTGCACCTCGTACCGGGCGCCCTGATCGTCGCCGTCTACGCGCTGATCGCGGCGCCCTTCATCCGGGCGATCGACGCCCCGATCTTCGCCGCATGGGCGATCGCCCTCGCGGTGGTGCTCTTCCCGATCCAGTTCGGCCTCCTGTGGCTGGGCCGCAAGCGCACCGGCCGCTACTCGCTGCGCGGTGTGCTGCACTACCTGGACAAGCCGTTCTCGCGCGGGAAGATCACCGCGATCGGCATCGGCCTCATGGTGTACATGACGGTCGTGTCGTTCTCGCTCGTCCCGCTGGACACCCTCGTCTACGACGCGGCCTTCACCTGGATCCAGTACGAGGGCGCCGGCCCGTCGGCCACCACCTACCTCGACGGTTACTCGCAGCAGTCGCTGATCATCACCCTGCTGATCTGCCTGCCGTTCACCGGCTTCACCCTGCCGCTGATCGAGGAGTACTACTTCCGCGGGTTCCTGCTGCCCCGCCTGCCTCAGCTGGGCAAGTGGGCGCCGCTGTTCAACACGGTCCTGTTCTCGGTGTACCACTTCTGGGCGCCCTGGACGGTCCTGTCGAAGATCGTCTTCCTGCTCCCGGGAGTGTGGTTCGTCTGGTGGAAGCACGACATCCGGGCATCGATCTGGATGCACCCCGGATCGGCACTGCTCGCGACCACCGGCGGCCTCATCGCCGTCTCGATGGGCCTCATGTAGCAACAGCCCGATGAAGATGGGGCGCCGTCCGCAAAGGACGGCGCCCCACTTCTGTCTCCGCTGTTCGCGGTCCCCGCTACTCGCCGTCCTCCCAGTCCTCGATGGCCTGCTCGATCGGGTCGTTGAAGTCGGCCACCTCCGCGTACACGCCCGGGTTGCCTGCCTCAGCGCAGCCATGACCCCAGCTGACGATGCCGACCAGGATCTGGCCGCCGTCCTCGTCGGGCGCCATGAGCGGGCCGCCCGAGTCGCCGTCGCACGAGTCGACCCCGCCGTTCGCGAGGTCGCCCGCACACAGCATGGTCTCGCTGTCGGTCTCGCCCGGGTAGGCGTCGGCGCAGGCCTCGTCGTCGACGAAGGGCACCTCCACCCACTCCGCGACGGTCGGGTAGCTGGCGCCGGTATTGCCCCAGCCGGCGGTCTCGAGGACCTCGAACTCGGCGGGGTCCTGGTCGAGCGTGATCGGTTCGACGTCGACCGGCTCGTCGAGCAGCAGCAGCGCCCAGTCGTTGGCGGACTCGATCGGGTCGTTGAAGTCCTCGGAGACGTGCACGTCCGCCACCGCGGTCTCGACGAGCTCGTCGGACTCCAGGTCCACCGAGCCGGAGAAGACCACGAGGTCCTCGGGATCGGAGACGTCCGCGACGCAGTGCGCGGCGGTGATGACGACGGTCTCGGTGATGACCGAGCCGCCACAGAACTGCCGCTCCCACGGGGTGCCGTCGCCGGCGGAGCCGAGCCCCACGAGCCAGGGGTACTGCCCCTCCACGGCAGGCTGGCCGCCGATGATCTGGGGTCGGACGTCGCCGTCGCCGGTCGCCGCCTCAGCGCTGGCGGCGAAGCCGGTCCAGAGGAGCGCCGCCGCGGCGACGCCCGCACCGAGGCGGACCATGCGCTTTCGCTTCATGTCCACTGTGATCCTTTCGGGGTGGATGTGAGGAGCAGGCCGTATAGCCGTCCCGCCCGAAAGTAGCCAGATCGTCCTGGGACCCCTCCCGACCGCAGCCGCGCGAGCTCCTGACGTGGCGCGGCACCGCACCGGTGGCCGTGCAGGGCGGGGTCCCAGCCGCGTCAGGGCCGCGTCAGGAGCGTGACAGGCCGGGCGGCCACGGTGGGCACATGACAAATTCAGCGCTGACAGTCTCCGGACTGCGAAAGGCATACAAGGACAAGGTCGTGCTCGACGGCATCGACCTGGACGTCCCCGCGGGCACGATCTTCTCCCTGCTCGGTCCGAACGGGGCGGGCAAGACGACGACGGTCAACGTGCTGACCACCCTGATCAAGGCCGACGGCGGCACGGCACGCGTCGCCGGGCACGACGTCGCGACCGACGCCAAGGCGGTGCGCGCCGCGATCGGCGTCACCGGTCAGTTCGCGGCGGTGGACGAGCTGCTGACGGGGCGGGAGAACCTGCAGCTGATGGTGGACCTGAGCCCGGTGCCCGCCACGGACGGCAAGCGGATCGTCGACGACCTGCTCGAACGGTTCGAGCTCGTGGAGTCGGCCGGGAAGCCCGCGTCGACCTACTCCGGCGGCATGCGCCGGAAGCTCGACCTGGCGATGACGCTCGTCGGCAGCCCGCAGATCATCTTCCTGGACGAGCCGACGACGGGCCTGGACCCGCGCAGCCGCCGCACGATGTGGACGATCATCCGCGACCTGGTGGCCGACGGCGTGACCGTCTTCCTCACCACCCAGTACCTCGAGGAAGCCGACCAGCTCGCCGACCGGATCGCCGTCCTGGACCAGGGCCGCATCGTCGCCCAGGGCACGGCCGACGAGCTCAAGCGCCAGATCCCCGGCACTCACGTGCGGCTCCGCTTCGCCACCGCGGACCAGCTCGACGCCGCGGCGCGGGTCCTGGCCGACGCCACGCGCGACGACGACGGCCTGAGCCTGCGGGTGCCCGGCGACGGCGGCACCAGGTCGCTGCGCCTCCTGCTGGACCGGCTCGACGAGTACGCCCTCGCCGCGGAGGAGCTGTCCGTGCACACCCCCGACCTCGACGACGTGTTCCTGGCCCTGACGGGCCGCCAGACTGAGACGGAGGTCGCCCGATGAGCGCGACGCCCCACGCCCTGGTGATGCTGCGCCGCAACTTCCGGCACATCGCACGCAACCCGACCGCCGTCTTCAACGCGGTGCTGATGCCGATCATCATCCTGCTGATGTTCGTCTACATGTTCGGCGACGCCTTCGACGTGGGCGTCGACTACATCGACTACGCGACCCCCGGTCTTGTCCTGCTGGCCGTCTGCTACGGCCTGGGGTCCACGGCCACCGCGGTGAACTCCGACATGACCAAGGGGATCATCAACCGGTTCAAGGTCATGGACGTCTCGCGCAGCGCCGTGCTGACGGGCCACGTCGTGGCCAGCCTGCTCACCAACGTCGTCGCCGTCGCGGCCCTGATCGGGGTGGCGTTCCTGCTCGGGTTCAGTCCGGCGGCGAGCCCCCTGGACTGGCTCGGCGTGGCCGGGATGGTCGTGCTGCTCGGGTTCGCGACCGGCTGGCTGACCGTCGCGCTCGGGCTGGCGGCGAAGTCGCCCGAGACCGCCGGCCTGGCGTCGGTGCCGCTGGTCATGCTGCCGTTCTTCAGCAGCGCGATCGTGCCGGCGGACACGATGGGCCCCGGCCTGGCGCAGTTCGCCGAGTACCAGCCGTTCACGCCGATCATCGAGACGGTCCGGGGCCTGCTTGCCGGCACGCCGTCGCTCGGTACCGCCCTGGTCGCCGTCGGCTGGTGCGTCGCCATCGCCCTGGTGGGCTACCTGTGGGCGGGGGCGACGTTCACGAAGCGAGCGTGACCGCGGCGACCGGCTCCCAGCCCGCCTCCCGCCCTGCCCGAGCCGCCTCGGTGAACCCCGCGTCACCGAGGCGGCTCCGCGCCGCCTGCTCGACCCGCGCTATGTCCGGCGCGGCGCGGTAGTCGCGTCGTTCGTGCACCCCGGAGCTGGCCCCGAGCAGGCGCGCGGCCTGCTCGTGCTCCCCGAGCCGCCGTGCCAGGTCCGCGACGCCGACCAGCGCGATCGCGATCATCGGTGCGTGCCCCGTCTCGGCCGCGGCCCGGCAGGCCGCGGCGTGGTGCGTGCGCGCCTCGTCGAGGTCGGGGGAGAGGTACCCGAGCTGGTCGTGCACGACCGCCCGCATGTGTGCCCCGTCCGCGTCGTCGCCCCACAGGGCCGTCGCGGCGGCCAGGTGCTCGCGAGCCCCGGCGGCGTCGCTGCGCCAGCGCGCGAGCTCCGCCCGGGCGAGCGCGAGCGAGCCCAGCGTGCCCGGCCACGTGGCCCGCCGCGCGTGGCGCTCGGCCTCGGCCATCGCGGCCGCGCTCGCGTCGGCGTCGCCCAGGAACCAGTGCAGGTGGGCCAGCCGGGACCACACCTGGATGACGTCGTCGACGGCGCCGATCTCGGTGACGACCTCGACCGCCTGCTCGTAGTGCGCGCACGCGGCGGCGAGCTCGCCGCGTGCGGCGAGCTGGTCGGCCAGCTCGGACAGGGCGAACGAGATCCCGAACCGCTCGCCGAGCGCCCGGAACTCGGCGAGCGCCAGGGTGAGGTCCGCCTCCCCCTCGTGCTCGTCCCGGCCGAGGATCAGCTTCAGCTTGCCGAGCTGCAGACGGGCCAGTGCGTGGACCCAGGGGTCCTCCTCGTCCAGCACGGCCTCCCAGGCGGCCACGCCCTCATCGGGTGCCACCAGGAGGCGCTCCAGCGGGACTACGAGCGGCAGCGCGGCGTGCGGGTGCTCGCTGCTCAGGCCGAACCGGTACGCCTTGTGGATCCACTCGGCGGCCGTGTGCTCGTCGCCCATCCCGGTGCTCAGGAACATCGAGAGCAGCGCGTACACCCAGGCCTGGACGTCGTCGGACACCTCGCCGGGGAGCCGGGTGGCGGCGAGGATCAGGTCCATGCCCTCGGCCTTGTGGCCGCTCAGCCACCAGTACCAGCCGGAGCCCGCCGCGAGCCGCATCGCCTCTGCTGCCTCGCCTGCGGCCAGGGCGCCACGCATCGCGGCTGTGAGGTTGTCGTGCTCGACGGCCAGCGTCGCGAGCCAGGTCAGCTGCTCGGCACGGCGCAGGTGCGGCTCGGCCGTCTCGGCCAGCTCGGTGAAGTGGGCCAGGTGGGCCTGCCGGGCCAGGTCCGTCTCCCCGGCCTCCGCAAGGCGCCCGGTGGCGTACTCCTTGATCGTGCCGAGCATCCGGTAGCGCGGGGCGTCGGCGGTGCCGTCCGCGACGAGCAGCGACTTCTCGGTCAGGGCGGTGAGCAGGTCGAGCACGTCGTCCTGCCCGACGTCGGACGCCTGGCCGGAGCACACGCGCTCGGCGGCCTCCAGGCTCGCCCCGCCCCGGAACACCGACAGCCGGCGCAGGACGGCGCGCTCGGCGTCCGTCAGCAGCTCCCAGCTCCAGTCGACCATCGCGCGCAGCGTGCGGTGGCGGGGCAGGGCGGTGCGGCTGCCGCCGGTCAGCAGGCGGAACCGGTCGTCGAGCCGGCCGGCGAGCTGGTCCACGGACATGGTGCGCAGCCGGGCCGCGGCGAGCTCGATGGCCAGGGGCATCCCGTCCAGCGCCCGGCAGACGCGCGCCATGGTCGCCCGCGTGCGGGCGTCGTCGGCGAGGTCGGTGCGGACCGCGCCCGCCCGGTCGCGCAGCAGCCGGACGGCGGGCGCGGACCCGATCTCGTCGTGGTCCGCCGTCGCGCCCGGCACTGCCAGCGGCAGGACCTGCCAGAGCGCCTCGCCGGGGATGCCGATCGCCTCCCGGCTCGTGGTCAGGATCCGCAGCCGCCGGCACTCCCCGAGCACCCGCTCGGCGAACAGCGCGACGGACTCGACGACGTGCTCGCAGTTGTCCAGGATCAGCAGCGCCTCGCGGTCGCGGACGGCGGCGACGACGCGGTCGGTCGCGTCCAGGTTCGGCGCCTCGCCGAGCAGGGCGTCCCGGAGCTCGAGCCCCGTGAGCGCGGCCTGCGCCACGTCGCCGCCCGCCGTCACGGGGGCCAGCTCGACCAGCCACGCACCGTCGGGCAGGTCGCCGGCGAGCAGGCTCGCGGCCTCGGTGGCAAGCCGGGTCTTGCCCGCGCCGCCCGGCCCCACCAGCGTGGTCAGCCGGTGGGCCGCGACGAGGTCGCGCACCGCCGCGAGGTCCGCCTCCCGGCCGACGAAGCTGGTCAGCGCGGTCCGCACGTTGGTCCGGCGGGTGGTCTCCCGCGGGGCAAGCTCGCCCCGCAGCAGGGCGACGTGCAGCGCGGACAGCTCCGGCGAGGGATCGACGCCGAGCGCGTCGGCCAGCGCCTCCCTCGTGCGCTGGTACACGAGCAGCGCCTCGGCGTCGCGTCCGGTCGCGGCGAGCGCACGCATCAGCGCGGCGACCAGCCGTTCTCGTACGGGGTGCGCGGCCACCAGGTCGGTCAGCTCCGGGACCAGGTCGCCACCGTGGCCGAGGCCGATCTCCGCGTCGAACCGGTCCTCCATGGCTGTCAGACGCAGCCGCTCGAGCCGGGTGACCGCTGCTTGGAACGCCCCGCCGTCCTCCAGCTCGACATCCTGCATGGCCGCGCCGCGCCACAGTGCGAGTGCCTCGCGCAGCAGCCGGACCCGCCCGGAGACCTCTTCGTCGCGCGCCCTGGCTACGAGACGTTCGAACCGCACGGCGTCGACGACATCGGGCTCCACCAGCAACCGGTAGCCGCCCGTGTGCCCCTCGATCGACCCGTCCGGCAGTGCCTTCCGCAACCGGGAGACCAAGCGCTGCAAAGCGTTCGCCGCGTCGGAGGGCGGGTGTTCGCCCCAGATCCAGTCGACGAGCGTCGCCTTCGGGACCATACGGCCGGGGTTGAGCGCGAGGGCGATCAACAGCGCGCGCAGCCGCGTGCCCGGCACATCGGCGACGACGCCGTCGTCCAGGTGGACCTCGAACGGCCCCATCATCCTGATCTGCACCGGCCGATCTTGGCACATCGCTGCTGGTGGCGGTTGCGGGCCGCGAGCCGGCCACCCCGATCGCCGAGAGGTCGTTCCGGACGGAGGCCGGGGGTGGGACCGAGAGGTCCGGCGCCGGCCGTCGGGCAGTCACCGGGTGAAAATCGAGGTGGTGTTAACGTGACTGGGTTTTGTCCGCACCGCAACATACGTAAAGGAGTCCTGGCGCCCCGGTGTGACAGCTCGGTGGACCCGAGCAGGAGGGGGGCCGTTGTGATGAGTACTTCAGAATCTACAAAAACCCTGTTGGGCCAGGTTCAGCGCGCCGCGCACCGGGTCGAGCGAGCCGGGCTGGGTACCAAGGGCCAGCGCACCGGTACCGACCGGATCGTCTTCGGCGTCGCCGGCCTGATCGCAGTCGCGTTCATAGTGTGGGGCTTCGCGAGCCCCGAGACCCTCGGTTCGGTATCGGACCTGGCCCTCAGCGGCGTCCTCCAGAACTTCGGCTGGCTGTTCGTCATCGCCGCCACCGTGTTCACGGTCTTCGTGCTCGTCGTCGCGATGGGCCGCTTCGGCAAGATCACCCTCGGCCAGGACGGCGAGAAGCCGCAGTACAAGACCTCCTCCTGGATCGCGATGATGTTCGCGACCGGCATGGGCATCGGCCTCATGTTCTACGGCGTCGGCGAGCCCCTGTACTTCTACATGGCCCCGCCGCCCGGAACGGTCGAGGGCTCCACCCCTGAGGCCGCGGCCACCGCCATGGGCACCACCCTGTTCCACTGGACCCTGTACCCGTGGGCCATGTACGCGATAGTGGGCCTGGGCATGGCCTACGGCACCTACCGCCTCGGCCGCGCACAGCTGTTCAGCTCGATGTTCACCTCGCTGTTCGGCCGCAAGGCGGTCAACGGTGTCGGCGGCCGGGTCATCAACATCCTGGCGATCCTCGCGACCCTGTTCGGCTCCGCCTGCTCGCTGGGCCTCGGCGCCCTGCAGATCGGTGGCGGCCTGCAGCACTCCGGCTTCCTGGGCTCCGTCGGCACCGTCGGGCTCGTGGTCATCATCGCTGTCCTGACCGCGCTGTTCGTCATCTCTGCCGTCTCCGGCATCGAGCGCGGCATCCAGTGGCTGTCCAACGCCAACATGTGGCTCGCCCTGGCGCTCGCGATCATCGTCTTCGTCGGCGGCCCCACGCTGTTCGTCCTGAACGTGCTGCCCGCGTCGCTGGGCGCCTTCGTCGGTGACCTCCCCGAGATGGCATCGCGTACCGCGGCCTCCGGTGACCAGTCCATGTCCGACTGGATGGGTACCTGGACGATCTTCTACTGGGCCTGGTGGGTGTCCTGGACGCCGTTCGTCGGCCCGTTCATCGCCCGCATCTCGCGCGGCCGTACCGTGCGCCAGTTCGTCGTCGGCGTGCTGCTGGTGCCCTCCATCGTGTCCACGCTGTGGTTCGCGATCTTCGGCGGCGGCGCCATCGGCCTGCAGGAGCGCGCCGAGCAGGCGCAGGACAGCGGCGCGGCCCTTGCCGCCATCGGCGAGCGCGGGGCGGACATCAACTTCGACCTCATCCTGTTCCAGACCCTCGGCGCCCTGAACGTGCCCGGCTGGGTCGGGCTCGTCCTGATGGGGCTGGCCGTCGTGCTCGTGGCGATCTTCTTCGTCACCGGCGCGGACTCCGCCTCCATCATCATGGGCGGGCTGTCCGAGAACGGCGCCGAGGAACCCAGCAGGAAGTCGGTGATCTTCTGGGGCGTGAGCACGGGTGCCGTGGCGGCGGCCATGCTGCTGGCCGGCGGCGACGATCCCGCCAGCGCCCTGAACGGGCTCAAGAACATCACCATCGTCTCGGCGCTGCCGTTCGTCGTGGTGATGCTCGTGCTGTGCGTGGCGCTGTGGAAGGACCTCTCGCGCGACCCGCTGGTCCTCAAGCGGGAGCTGGCGGTCCAGGTGCTGCACGAGACCGTCGACAGCGGCGTGGAGAAGCACGACGGCGAGCCGTTCGAGCTCACCACGTCGGCCACTCCCGAGGACGGCGCCCCGGCCGATCCGGAGAACGGCGTGCCGGCATCGTCGGCAACCGCACTGAGACCAAACGCCAAGCACTGACGGCTCCGCCGCCCCATACCCAGCGAGGTCGGCAGCTTGCCTCGAGATCGGCTCAGCACTGGACCGACCTCGAGGCAGGCTGCCGACCTCGCTGGGCTCCTCACCAAATAACTTTGCCCTGCCTCATACCGATCCTGGAACGTGTGCCCCATGACCGACCCCTCTCGCCTGCTTCAGGCCTACGACGAGCAGCTCCGCACCGACGCCGAGACCCCGAGCGCGATCTCCGTGACCCGCCTCGGGCCGCTGCGCCTGGTGACCTTCCTGGGCGGGCGTGGCTTCGTCTCGTACCGCGACCTGGACGGGGCCGACGAGGCTCGCGTGCAGGAGCTCGTCGACGAGGCCGTCGCCCACTTCCGGGCCGACGGCGGCATCACGAAGGTCGAGTGGAAGACCCGCGGCCACGACCACGCCCCGGGCCTGCACGAGGCCCTGCTGAAGCACGGGTTCGAGCCGGAGGAGCCGGAGTCGATAATGATCGGCGAGGCGGCCGCCCTCGCGGTCGACGTCCCGCTGCCCGACGGCGTCACGCTGCGCCGCGTCACCGAGGAGCCGGACGTACGGGCCATGTCCGCGATGGCGGACGAGGTGTTCGGCAGCCCGGAGTCCGACGAGACGGCGAACGCGCTCCTGCGTCGCCTGGGGCTCGACGACGGCATGGAGCTCTGGGTCGCGGAGTCCGACGGCCAGATCGTCACCGCTGGCCGGCTGGAGCCGGTGGCGGACACGGACTTCGCGGGAATCTGGGGCGGCTGCACCCGGCCCGAGTGGCGTGGCCGCGGCATCTACCGGGCCCTTACCGCGGCCCGCGCGCGCTCGGCCCTGGCGGTTGACAAGACCCTGATCCACAGCGACTCGACCGAGTACTCGCGCCCCATCCTGGAGCGCTACGGCTTCGTCAAGGTGTCCACGACGACGCCCTACGTCTGGCAGCGCTGACGCCGGATCCGGCGCAGGGGCCGACGGCGCCCGGGCCGAACCTCAGCCCGCCCGCCGTCGGCCCATGATGTTCGCCGGCTCGGTGATCCCGGCGTAGCGGAACCCGGGCACCAGGTCCACGAACCCGAGGCGGCGATAGAGCACCTTGGCCCGGTCGGCGGGGTCGGCGGTGGTGGACAGCAGGGTGTGCCGGTGCGGGGTCCGGCCGAGCAGCTCCCGCATCAGCGCGGTCCCGAGGCCCTGGCCCTGGTGCCCTGGCAGGATCTCCAGCTCGTTGAGCTCGAACGTGTCGACCGTCCAGTCCGCGTGCCCGGCGTTCACGAGCGCCGGCCCGACCTGCTGCGGCCACCAGTGGTCGCTCTGGTAGTCGAACCCGTACACGAACCCCACGAGGGTCTCGCCGTCGAACGCGCCGAACGTCAGCGCGCCGTCGTACAGCGGCAGGTAGGCGAGCCGGGTGTCCCGGAAGTGGTCGCGGCGCTCGTCGGAGTAGCCGAAGGCCCGCTGGTAGATCCCGGCGATCTCGTCCGCGCGCCGCAGCACCTCGGAGGTCTCCAGCGCGCGGATCGTCATGGAGGCACGCTAGCGCCGTCAGGCGGTGGCGTCGCGAGGGGCCACCGTCGCCAGGTAGGCCGTGACCTCGGCGTCGGACCAGCCGTGCGCCTCGCGCAGGCCCGCCCCGATCATGGCCACGTACGCGGCGGACGGCGCCGAGTGGGCCACGTCCGCGTGCCCGTGCGGCGCGGTGAAGGTGAGCATCGGCAGCCCGTCCAGCCGTCCGACGGCGACCAGCGTCTCGTAGCGGCCCGGCCCCGCCGTGTGCCGGCCGGCTATGCCCGCGAGGAGGGCGGCCTCCAGCGGGCCGCCGGGCGCCGGGGAACGATGCATCTCCTGTGCGGCGAGGTCGGCGAGCTGGGCAGCGGTGATGAGGTACGCGCGGGCCGGCGTCGGGCCGGTGGCGTCATGGTCGTAGAAGGCGATGCCGCCGCCCCACACGGTTGACTCACCCGCGAACCAGAGGCGCCCGGGCAGGTGGACCGCCCGGTCCTCGCGGGGGAGGGTGCGGTCCCGCGCGCCCGGGTACTGCCGCCGCGCGCCCGGCGGGCGCCCGCCCGCGAGATAGCAGGTCAGGCGGGCCCGGGCCATGTTGGACCCGTAGCTCACGTACCAGACCTCCGTCGTGGACGGGGTCGGCGGGGGCGTCGGCGGGGAAGCCAGCGGGAGATCTCCTCGGGAAGGTCGTGCCGGGCAAACGACCTACACGTTACGTGATCGTGGCGGAACGCGGCCGTGACGGGACGCGGGAAGAGCCGCGCGTGTTCGACGACGCGGAGTTGGACAAGCGTCCTAGACTCGTTGGCGCAGGGGTTCTTACGAGGCGGAGTGTGTGTCGTGGTTCAAGGCAAGGTCATCAGGTTCGATGAGGTTCGCGGCTACGGGTTCGTTGCGCCGGACTCGGGTGGCGACGACGTGTTCATCCACGTCAACGACCTCGAGTTCGACAAGCGCAACCTCGCTGTCGGCGCGGTGGTGGACTTCGCGGTGGAGGACGGCGACCGGGGTCTGAAGGCCTCGACGGTCACCCTGGTGACGCCGGCCCCGGCGTCGGCTCTCGCCCCGGCGATGGCTTCGGCCGCCGTCGGCTCGGGGTCTGCCGCGCCCGCTCCCGCCTTCCTCCCGCCCCTGTCCGACGTCGGGTCGCGGCCAGACGGTGACGGGCCCTCCGAGCGGGAGCTCGCCGTCGAGGTGACAGAGGTCCTCCTTGCGGCCGTGCCGACCCTCACCGCCGAGCAGGTCCTGGCGACCCGAGGTGCCTTTGTCGCGGTGGCGCGCTCGCACGGTTGGGTGTGAACTTCACCCCGGGTGTTACCGCTCTGTTTCCGCCTCTGATGCGCGGCGACGGCGCCGCTACCGAGCGATATCAGGTCGGTAACGATCAGATCCGCCCAACGTCGAAGTAGGGCAAACCCTCCCATCACGTGAGTAGCGTGAGCGGAAACCATGACGGTGACGGACGTCTCACCCCACGCGCTGCGGCGTGGTGGCGGTGGTTCGACGCCGGCATTCCCCTGAGGAGGAACATTGAAGATCAGGCGACTGAGCGCTGCCGTCGCGGTGGCTGCCAGTGGTGCGCTGCTGTTCTCGGCGTGCACCAGCCCGGCGGGCAGTAACGACCCGGCCGAAGGTGAGTCCACGGAGACCACCGCAACGGCCGCCGGTCCGTGCAAGGCCGATCTCGGTGACATCGAGACCGCCGACGGTGAGGTCAAGGTGTCTGTCGAGGACGAGTTCCTCGGTTACAACTCGAACACGCCGGAGACCTACTCCACGTACAACAGCGCCGTGACCGAGCGCCTCATCGGCGGCTTCTGGTACTTCGGTACCGACGGCGCCATCTGCGCGGACGAGGAGTACGGCACCTACAAGGCCATCTCCGAGGACCCGCTGCAGGTCGAGTACACCCTCAACGACGAGGCGGTCTGGTCGGACGGCACGCCGATCACCTACGCCGACTACCTGCTCGACTGGGCCGCCCAGGCGATCACCAAGGACGGCAAGGTCACCAAGGACGGCACTGAGACCAACCCGCTCTTCAACCACATCTCCGGCCTGACGCTGGGCGACTACGTCCCCGAGGGGCCGCAGGCGGACTCGCCGGACGCGAAGACGTTCACCTACGACTACGAGCGGGTGTACGCCGACTGGAAGATCCAGATCGGTGGCGCCTTCCCGGCACACGTCGTCGCCGAGCAGGCGGGCGTCTCCACCGAGGAGCTCGTCACCGCGATCCAGGACCTGGACATGGACGTCCTGAAGAAGGCCGCCGACTTCTGGAACAAGGGCTGGCTGTCGCAGCCGGGCGAGGTCCCGGACCCGAAGATCGCTCCGGTCAGCGGCCCGTACGACTTCAAGGCCGACGGCTGGGAGGCCGGTCAGTACATCACCCTCGAGGCGAACGACGCCTACTGGGGCACGCCGGCCGCCACGAAGGAGCTCACGATCCGCTTCGTCGCCGCCGACGCGCAGATCCAGGCGCTCGCCAACGGTGACCTCGACGTCATCCAGCCGAACGGTCCGACCGTCGACACGGTGCAGCAGCTCGAGCAGCTCGGCGACGCGGTCAAGGTGGACACCAACCAGAACCTGACCTGGGAGCACCTCGACTTCAACTTCGGCGACGGCATCTTCTCCGACAGCCTGGAGGCCCGTGAGGCGTTCGCGCTCTGCGTGCCGCGCCAGAAGATCGTCGACGACCTGATCGCGCCGATCGACCCCGAGGCCGTCGTCATGAACGCCCGCGAGGTCTTCCCGTTCCAGGAGAACTACGAGGACGTCGTGTCCCAGTCCTACGACGGCCGGTACGACGAGGTCGACCTCGACGCCGCCAAGGAGAAGTTCGCTGCCGCGGGCCTCGAGGACGGCGTGGAGGTTCGTATCGGCTACGCCGCGCCGAACCCGCGTCGTGCCGCCGAGGTCGAGGCCATCAAGTCCTCGTGCGACCAGGTCGGCTTCGACATCGTCGACAACGCCGCGGAGGACTTCTTCGACAAGGACCTGCCGAACGGTGACTACGAGGTAGCGCTGTTCGCCTGGGCTGGTTCGGGCCAGATCGCATCGGGCCAGAACATCTACGCGACGGACTTCCCGCAGAACTATGGCAAGTACTCCGACGCGACCGTCGACGAGGCGTGGGACACGCTGGCCTCGACCACGGACGAGGCAGTGCACGCCGAGCAGACCGTGATCATCGAGAAGCAGCTGTGGGACACGCTCTTCGGTATCCCGCTCTTCGCCCACCCGGGCGTCATCGCCAACAGCTCGAGCCTGAGCAACGTGTTCAACACCGCCGCCCAGAGCGGCGTCGTGTGGAACGCCGAGCAGTGGTCTCGCGCCTCCTGACGCGAGCCTGACGCAAGACCTGCGGGGAAGGGAGCGCCTGTTCCCTTCCCCGCAGGGCTGTCTGCCGCCGTCCAGAGTGGTGTCCAGGATTAATTCCCGGCCTGACCTGGGCCGATGGTGGCAATTTTCATCCGGTGTCCTATAGTGACACGCTGATCGCTTTCCCCAGCAGACGCCGTGCTGCGTCCGCCTCGAAGGGCCACCCCGTGCTCAAGTTCATTCTCCGGCGCATCGGCGCCTCGGCGCTCGTCCTGCTCGGCGCCTCATTGCTCGTCTACGTCCTGACCATCAACTCGGGCGACCCGCTCAAGGACCTGCGTGAGTCCAACGACCCGAACCGCGCCACGCTCATCGCAGAGCGCATCGCGCGGATGCGGCTCGACGACCCTTGGTACGAGCGGTACTGGGACTGGCTCAAGGGCGTCGGAGGGTGCTTCACCGGGAACTGTGACCTCGGTGTCACCGTCAACGGAATCGACGTTGCGACGCTGACGCAGCAGGCGGCGTCCTCGACGCTACGGCTCGTGACCGTGGCTACGCTGCTCGCCATCTTCGTCGGCATCGCGCTCGGTATCCTCACCGCGATCCGGCAGTACTCGGGCTTCGACTACACCATCACCTTCAGCGCGTTCCTCTTCTTCTCGCTGCCGGTGTTCTGGGCGGCGACCCTGCTCAAGGAGTACGCGGCCATCCAGTACAACAACTGGATCGCCGTGGGCCAGTACGCGCCGTGGACCATAGTCATCGTCGCGGTGCTGGCGGCCTTCGTGCTCCAGGCAGTGCTCGGCGGGACCACCAAGCGCCGGCTGATCACTGCTGCCGCCGTGTTCGGATTCGTCACTGTCGTGCTCTTCGTGTTCAACGCCCTCGACTGGTGGCGCAACCCGATGTTCGGCATCGGCGGGGTGCTGCTGGTCTCGGCCGCCGCGGGTGTGCTCGTCACCGCGCTGGTCGCCGGCGTCCGTAACCGGCGCGCGCTCTACGCTGCGTTCACCACCGCCGTCGTCGGCGTGGCCGCCTACTGGCTCACCGCGCCGTTCCTGGTCAACCAGCCCTCGTGGCTGCTGCTCGCCGGGCTCTTCGTGGTCGCCGTCGTGGTCTCGGTGGCGATCGGGGCCGCCTGGGGTGGCTACGCGCGCAAGCAGTCGATGCTCGTCACCGGCATCACGGGCGTCATCACCAGCCTCATGGTCGTCGCCGACATCCTCATCGCGCACTGGGCAAGCTTCCTGAGCGTCAAGTCGCGCCCGATCTCGACCATCGGCTCGCAGACCCCGAACTTCACCGGCGGGTTCTGGGAGCAGGTGCTCGACCTGGGCACGCAGATCCTGCTGCCGACCATCCTGCTCACCCTGGTCTCCGTGGCGAGCTACTCCCGCTACACGCGGTCCTCGATGCTCGAGACGCTGAACCAGGACTATGTGCGCACCGCCCGGTCGAAGGGCCTGTCCGAGCGCGAGGTCATCGTCAAGCACGCGTTCCGCAACGCACTGATCCCGATCACGACGATCATCGCCTTCGACTTCGCGGGCATCATCGGCGGCGCGATCATCACGGAGCAGGTGTTCGGCTGGAAGGGCATGGGCGCGCTGTTCCAGGACGGCCTGAACGCCGTCGACCCCGCGCCGGTCATGGCGTTCTTCCTCGTCACGGGCGTCGCCGCCGTGGTGATGAACCTAGTGGCAGACATTGCGTACGCGGCCCTCGACCCCCGGATCCGGCGCTGAGCGCGGGCCACGGCAGGAGACACAGACATGAGTGACATCAGGAACAGCAATCCGGGCGGCGAGGACTACGAGCCGCAGATCTCGGCATCCGGCGTCGACGCCGTCGGCCTCGCGGCAGGTGGCTCTGCCGACCCCCTGCCGGGCGAGGACAAGTCCTACAGCCAGGGCCAGCTCGTCGCGCGCCGGTTCTTCCGGCACCGCGCCGCGGTGACCTCGATGATCGTGCTCGGCATCATCATCGTCGTGGCGTTCACGTCCATCGGAGTCGGCAGCATCCCCGGCTGGTGGCCCAAGGACTACACGCTCCAGTACGACAAGATCGGCGACGGCGCGCCCACCTGGGCGTACCCGTTCGGCCAGGACACGGGCGGCAAGGACTACTTCGCCCTGGTCATGCGTGGCACGCAGTTCTCGCTGATCATCGCGTTCGCCGTCGGCATCATCTCGACCGTCGTCGGCACGCTGATCGGGGCCCTGGCGGGCTTCTACCGCGGGTGGCTGGAGTCGATCCTCATGCGGATGACCGACGTCTTCATCGTCATCCCGCTGCTGGTCATCGCGGCGGTGCTCGGCAAGACGGCGTCGGGCTGGGGCATCCTGGGCCTCGCCCTCGTGCTCGGCCTGGTCACCTGGACCGGCCTGGCCCGCCTGGTGCGCGGCGAGGTGCTCTCGCTGCGCGAGCGCGACTTCGTGCTCGCCGCCCAGGCCGTCGGCACGAGCCCGTGGCGCATCATCAGCCGGCACGTGCTGCCCAACGCCGTGGGCGTCATCATCGTGTCCGCGACGCTCTCGATCTCCAGCGCCATCCTGCTGGAGACCTCGCTGAGCTTCCTCGGGTTCGGCGTGCAGCCGCCCGACACGTCGCTCGGCACCCTCATCTCCGAGTACCAGGCGGCCTTCGCGACCCGGCCGTGGCTGTTCTGGTGGCCCGGCCTGATGATCCTGACCATCGCCCTGTGCGTGAACTTCATCGGCGACGGCCTGCGCGACGCGTTCGACCCCCGCCAGAACCGGACCAAGGACTGAGAATGACGACTCTCGACATCAGCGCTCCCGGTCCCGTCACCGCGACCGGCGACGCCGTCCTCTCGTTCGAGGACCTCTCCGTCACGTTCAAGACCGAATTCGGCGACGTGCACGCCGTCAAGGGCATCGACCTGGAGGTGCGCCCGGGGGAGGTCGTCGCGCTCGTGGGCGAGTCCGGCTCGGGCAAGTCCGTCACCTCGATGACGGCGCTCGGCCTGCTGCCCCGCAACGCGCGCGTCGGCGGCACCATCCGCGTGGGCAACAAGGAGGTGGGCGCCCTCGACGGCAGGGGGCTGCGCAGCATGCGCGGCAACGACGTGGCCATGGTGTTCCAGGAGCCCATGACCGCCCTGAACCCGGTGCTCACGATCGGCGACCAGCTCACCGAGGGCCTGCAGCTGCACGGCATCGCCTTCGGCAAGCAGGCGACGGCGCGGGCCGCGGAGCTGCTCACCATGGTCGGCATCCCCGAGCCGGAGCGCCGCCTCAAGCAGTACCCGCACGAGCTCTCCGGCGGCCAGCGCCAGCGCGTGGTCATCGCCATGGCGATCGCGTGCGACCCCAAGGTGATCATCGCCGACGAGCCCACCACGGCCCTGGACGTGACCGTGCAGGCCGACATCCTCGACCTGCTGCGCTCGCTCAAGGACAAGCTGAACACCGGCATCCTGCTGATCACCCACAACATGGGCGTCGTGGCGGACATGGCCGACCGCGTCGCGGTCATGCTCAAGGGTGACCTCGTCGAGACGGGGACCGCCGACCAGGTGCTCAACCACCCCCGCCACGACTACACGAAGCGCCTGCTGGCCGCCGTGCCCCACCTGGGGTCCGGGCCGGGCCAGTTCGGCGACGTCGCCCCGGTCGACGCGGCGCCCGAGGACCTGCCCGCGCTCGACCTGGGCAACCTCGTGATCGAGTACCACCGGGTGGGCAAGCCCACCTTCCGGGCCGTCGACGACGTGTCGCTGTCCGTGGCCCAGGGCGAGATCGTGGGCCTCGTGGGCGAGTCGGGCTCCGGCAAGTCCACCATCGCCAAGTGCGCGCTGGGGCTCATCCCCGCGGCCTCCGGCTCGGTGTCGATCCTCGGGACCGACTTCACGAAGCTCCGCGGCAAGGAGCTCAAGGCCCTGCGCAAGCGCATCGGCGTCGTGTTCCAGGACCCGGCGTCGTCGCTCAACCCGCGCCTGCCCATCGGTGACGTGATCGCGGAGCCGCTGGTGGTGCACAAGGAGGGCGACGAGCGGTCGCGGCGCCGCCGCGTGCTGGAGCTGCTCGACGCCGTCGAGCTGCCCCGCAGCGTCTACAACCGGTACCCGCACGAGCTCTCGGGCGGCCAGCGGCAGCGCGTGAGCATCGCCCGGGCGCTCACGCTCGACCCCGAGCTGCTGGTCGCGGACGAGCCGACGTCGGCCCTGGACGTGTCCGTGCAGGCCAACGTGCTCAAGATGTTCACGGCGCTGCAGGAGCGGTACAAGTTCGCCTGCCTCTTCGTGAGCCACGACCTCGCGGTGATCGACCTGCTGGCCCACCGCGTGGTGGTGCTGCAGAACGGCAAGATCGTGGAGCAGGGCCCGCGCGAGGAGGTGCTGCACCACCCCCGCGAGGAGTACACGCAGCGCCTCATCGCCGCAGCACCCGTGCCGGAGCCGCTGGAGCAGCGGCGCCGTCGCGAGGCGCGGCACGCGCTGCTGAACCAGCTCGGCGACGACGTCGCGGAGCTGGTTATCGAGGACGACTACGAGCGTCCGGTACCCAAGCGGGACGAGGGCGGCACCCCTTCGGGCCTCGCCGGCCTCACGGACGCCGACAACAACTGACCCGCCGAAGAGAACCGTGGCGAAGTAGAACTGTGGCGCACCCTCGGGTGCGCCACAGTTCTACTTCGCTCTGGTTCCATCTCGCCACAGTTCTACCTCGGCGCACCGGGGGTGGTTATTCGGCGGTGTCCACCGTGATGCGGACCTCACCCGGGTTCAGCTGCGTCTCGGCTTCGGTCCAGGCGGCCTCCTCGCGGAGCCACACCTGCCCGCCCAGGTGCACCTCGATCGCCTGCGTGGCGTGGGCCGTCGCGACGGCCCACTGGCCGACGGCCCAGGCCCCGCGCGCGGGGTCGTCCGGTGTGAGCGGCGAGGCGTCGACGGTCACCGTGGCCGACGCCGGATCCTGCCGGTTCGGGTCCGCTGAGCCGGTCGCGGGGGCGAGCCCGAGGTCGCGGCCCAGGCGGCCCACCACGACGTCGCGGGCGGCGTCGGGGGCGAGCTGATCGCCGTCCGCCACCGGAGCGAGCTCGCAGGACAGGGCGCCGGGAGAGTTGCCGGTGAGGGCCGAGGCCCAGGCGCGCGACCGCATCTCGTGCTGCGCGTACGCCTCGGGGTAGGCGGAGCGCTGCACGGTCTGTGCGGCGTCGGTCACCGCCATGTCCTCGTACCCCTCGACCTCCACCAGCACGTCGTAGAAGGCGTTCGTCGAGTACACCGGGTCGAGGATCTCCTCGGCGGTGCCCCAGCCCTGCGACGGGCGCTGCTGGAACAGCCCGACCGAGTCGCGGTCGCCGTGCTCGATGTTGATGAGCTTCGACTCCTGCAGGGCCGTGGCCAGCCCGATCGTCGCTGCCCGCGCCGGCAGGCCGCGCGCGAGCGAGGTGCCCGCCACGAGCGCCGCGTTGTCCGCCTGGTCGGGGGACAGGTACCAGTCCGAGTCGTTGAGCACGGCGGTGCAGCGCTCGGTGACGGGCCCGGAGCCCGTCAGCCGGTTCAGCCCCACGACGACGCCGACCGTCCCGACCGCGCACACGGTCCCGATGGCCACGACGTACTTGAGCGCACGCCTCATCGGACTTCGCGGCGCGGAGCCGTCGACCGGAGGCGGGCCCGGCGAGCCGGCCTGGGCCAGGAGTGCCATGCGTGCTCCCTGTAGTCCGGGGAATCAGGAGGACCGCAAAGTGTAATCCGCCTGGTCAGGGGTAGTGCAAGCGGGTTACGCACATCAGTTCGTGTGCAGCACGTCGTTCAGCTCGATCCCGACGCCGGTCCGGTCCAGCACCTCGACGGCGCCCGTGGTGGAGTTCCGCCGGAACAGCAGGTTGCTGCGGCCCGCGAGGTCACGTGCCTTGACGGGAGCGGTTCCGTCACCGTACGGATCGGCCGCGGCGCCGAGCACCGTTACCTTGGTGCCCGCCGTGAGATACAGACCGGCCTCGACCACGCAGTCGTCGCCGAGGGGGATGCCGAGGCCCGCGTTGGCGCCCAGGAGGCACCGCTCGCCGAGCGACACCACCTCCTTGCCCCCGCCGGACAGGGTGCCCATGATCGAGGCGCCACCGCCGACGTCGGACCCGTCGCCCACCGTGACGCCCGCCGAGATACGGCCCTCGACCATGGACGCGCCGAGCGTGCCCGCGTTGAAGTTGACGAAGCCCTCGTGCATCACGGTGGTGCCGGGGGCGAGGTACGCGCCGAGGCGGACCCGGTCGGCGTCGGCGACGCGGACGCCGGACGGGATCAGGTAGTCGACCATCCGCGGGAACTTGTCGACGCCGAATACCGTGACGTGGCCGCGGGCCCGCAGCCGCAGGCGGGTCTCCTCGAAGCCGGTGACGGCGCACGGGCCGGCGCTGGTCCAGACGACGTTCGTCAGCGCGCCGAAGATCCCGTCCATGTTGAGCCCGTGCGGGCGGACCAGGCGGGCCGACAGCAGGTGGAGCCGCAGGTAGGCGTCCGGGACGTCCTTGGGCGGGTCGGCGAGGTCGATCTGCGTGGTCACGACCTCGAGCCGGACGCCGCGCACGTCGTCCGCGCCGGTGGCCCCCGTGAGCGCCTCCGGCGGGGTGGCACCAGCGGGAACATCGCCGAGGGCGGGCGCCGGGTACCAGGTGTCGAGGGTGGTGCCGTCGGCGGCGATCGTGGCAAGGCCGAAACCCCATGCGGTCGTCATGACTCCAGCCTAACGGCCATGACCAGCGCCTAGGGTTGCCCTGTGGACACCGTGATCGACCCAACTCTGCTCGACCCGTCCGGCAAGACCGACCTCGTTGCTCTCACCCGGACCATCTGCGACATCCCGTCCGTCAGCGGCGACGAGAAGGCCCTGGCGGACGCCATCGAGACGGTCCTGCGGGCGTGCCCGCACCTGGAGGTGCTGCGCGACGGCGACGCCCTGGTCGCCCGCACGAACCTGGGCAGGGACCGGCGGGTGGTCGTGGCCGGCCACATCGACACCGTCCCGATCGCGGACAACCTGCCGACGCAGCTGGTCGGCGCCGGCGACGACGCAGTGCTCTGGGGCCGGGGCACTGTCGACATGCTGGGCGGGGTGGCGGTCGCCCTCGCGCTCGCCGTGGAGCTCGGCGCGCCCGGCAGCGCTCCGGCCCACGACCTGACGTGGATCTTCTACGACCACGAGGAGGTCGACTCGGCCCTCAACGGCCTGGGCCGTCTCGCGCGCAACCACCCCGAGCTCCTGCACGGGGACTTCGCGATCCTGGGGGAGCCCTCCGACGCCGGGATCGAGGGTGGCTGCAACGGCACCATGCGCATCGAGGTGCGCACGCACGGCGTGGCCGCGCACTCGGCGCGGGCGTGGACGGGCGAGAACGCGATCCACGCCGTGGCCCCGGTGCTCGACCGGCTCGCGGCCTACGAGCCGTGCGAGGTGGAGGTCGACGGCCTGGTCTACCGCGAGGGCCTCAACGCCGTGCGGATCGAGGGCGGCATCGCCGGCAACGTGATCCCGGACGCGTGCACGGTGGAGGTGAACTATCGGTTCGCCCCGTCGCGCTCCGTCGACGAGGCCGAGGCGCACCTGCGGGAGGTCTTCGAGGGGTTCGACGTCGAGGTGACCGACGCCGCCGGCGGCGCGCGCCCGGGCCTCGACGACCCCCTTGCCGCCCAGTTCGTGGCGTCGGTGCTGGCCACGACCGGTGGCGCGCCCGCGCCGAAGTACGGATGGACCGACGTCGCCCGGTTCGCCGAGCTGGGCGTGCCCGCGGTGAACTTCGGCCCGGGCGATCCCCTGCTCGCGCACAAGGACGACGAGCACCTGCCCGTGGCGCAGCTCGCGCTGTGCCGGGACGCGCTGCGGGCCTGGCTGCTGGGCGGATAATTTGGTCCTATGAGCGACGACGGAATTCCACAGTCCGGCCGCGGGTACCGCCGAGGTCCGGTTCTGCTGCGCGGGAACCAGATCCCGCGGACCACCACGGACCAGCGACTCCTGGCGTCGGACCAGGACACGGACTGGCTGCACCTGGACCCGTGGCGCGTGATGCGTATCCAGAGCGAGTTCGTGGAGGGTTTCGGCGCGCTGGCAGAGCTCGGCCAGGCGGTCTCGGTGTTCGGCTCGGCACGGACCAAGCCGGACCACGAGGACTACGCCGCGGGGGAGACCGTGGGCCGGCTCCTGGTCGAGGCCGGGTACGCCGTCATCACGGGTGGCGGGCCCGGCGTCATGGAGGCCGCGAACAAGGGCGCCGCCGAGGCGGGCGGCACCTCCGTCGGTCTCGGTATCGAGCTGCCCTTCGAACAGGGTGTCAACGAGTACGTCAATCTCGGTATCAACTTCCGGTACTTCTTCGCGCGAAAGACGATGTTCCTGAAGTACGCACAGGGATTCATCGTGATGCCTGGAGGATTCGGCACCTTCGACGAGCTCTTCGAAGCCGTCACTCTGGTTCAGACGCACAAGGTGACCCAGTTCCCGATCGTCCTGGTCGGTAAGGACTACTGGGGCGGCCTCCTGGAGTGGATCCGGTCGACAGCACTGGCGCACGGCGCCATCAGCCAGGCCGACCTCGACATCATCTACCTCACCGACGACCCCGCCGAGGCGGTGCGGCACGTCGTCGACCGGGCCAGCCAGATCGCGGCGGAGCAGGCCGCGCTGCAGGCGGCGGCGTCCGCGGGGCGTGCCGCCGAGGAAGCGGCGGCGGTCGGGACCGGGCTGCGGGCCGCCTCGGGCGGCGCGTAGGTGGACGGTCCGGACGTCCCCGAGGTGACGGTTCCGGCAGCTCCAGAGCCTGCGGTCCCGGTGGCGTCCGCGCCGCTGGTCCTGCGCGGGCGCGAGGTGGGGGTGGACGGGCGCGCGGTGCGCCCCGTCGTGATGGCGGTGCTGAACCGCACCACCGACTCGTTCTACGCCCCCGCCCGGGTGCCGGACGACGCCGCGGCGCTGGCCGCCGCGGAGCGCGCGTTCGCGGACGGCGCCGAGATCCTCGACGTCGGCGGCGTGCGGGCCGGCAACGGTTCGCCGGTGGACGAGGCCGAGGAGATCCGGCGCGTGGTGCCCTTCGTGGCGCAGGTCCGGCGGGCCGTGCCGGACCTCCTGGTCTCGGTCGACACCTGGCGCGCGGGGGTGGCCCGCGCGGCGATCGACGCGGGCGCGGACCTGATCAACGACACCTGGGCCGGGCACGACCCCGACCTGGTGGAGGTGGCGGGCGCGGCCGGCGTCGGCGTCGTCTGCTCGCACACGGGGGGAGCCGTGCCGCGCACGGACCCGTACCGGGTGGAGTACCCAGGGGCACGCGACGGTGACCCGCGTGACGGGCTGGTGGCCGACGTCGTGGCGACCCTGCGGGCCGCCGCGGAGCGGGCAGTGGCGTGCGGCGTGCCGCGCGAGTCCGTGCTCGTGGACCCGACCCACGACTTCGGCAAGAACACGTGGCACTCCCTGCACCTGCTGCGCAGCACGGGCGTGCTGGCCGGGCTCGGGTTCCCGCTGCTCATGGCGCTGTCCCGCAAGGACTTCGTGGGGGAGACGCTCGACCTGCCGCCCGAGGAACGCCTGGAGGGGACGCTCGCCGCGACGGCGGTGGCCGCATGGCTGGGCGCACGGGTCTTCCGTGCCCACGACGTGACCGCCACGCGTCGCGTCCTCGACCTCGTGGCGGCCGTCCGCGACGAGGCTCCGCCGGCCGCCGCGCTGCGCGGTCTTGCCTGATCCGTCCGCGCTCCGTTCGCGCTGCGTCCCAGATCGTGCCTGATCCGACGCATGGTCCGACGAAGGACGACCAATTAGCGGGTGGAAAGTAAGGGGCGCCATTTGAACTAGAATGGGTCTGTGCCCTCGGCGTTCGCCGGGATCATGAATGCTGCTACACACCGGACAACGGAATGGGAGAGCCACACATGGCTGCGATGAAGCCGCGAACGGGTGACGGACCGCTCGAGGTCACCAAGGAGGGGCGCGGCATCGTCATGCGTGTGCCGCTCGAGGGCGGCGGTCGGCTCGTCGTCGAGCTCAACGCGACCGAGGCCAGCGAGCTCGGCGACGCTCTCCAGACCGTCGTCGGCTGAGCCAGAGGCAGATCAAAAGCTTTGCGGCGGCCGTCCGTCGCGGGAACCGGCCTCTCGGCGGGTCAGCGACGGACGGCCAGCAGCAGCCCGTCCCCGCTCGGCAGCATGGCAGGCAGCACCCGCTCGTCGTTCCGCAGCGTCCGGCCCACCTCGCGCACGACAGTGGTGAGCTCGTCCCGGCGGGCGGGGTCCGCCACCCGGTCCCGCAGCAGCGCCCCGTCGACGGCGAGCACGCCGCCGGGTCGCAGCAGCCGCAGGGCCTCGTTCACGTACTCGGGGTACCCGAGCGGGTCACTCGCCACGAGCACCAGGTCGTAGGCGCCGTCCGCCAGGCGGGGCAGCACGTCACCGGGCCGTCCGGGAATGATCCGGGTGCGCTGCGGGGCGACGCCGTCCTCCGCGAACGCCGTCCGCGCGGCCCGCTGGTGCTCCACCTCCCGGTCGATGGTGGTGAGCTGGCCCTCGTACGGCATACCCCGCAACAGCCAGAGCGCCGCGACACCGGCACCCGTTCCCACCTCCACCACCGCATGCGCGTTCGTCGCGGCGGCCAGCACCCGGAGCACCGCACCGACGCCGGGCAGCACGGCCGGGCAGCCCAGCTCCGAGGCGCGTTCCCGGGCACGCAGCAGCACCTCGTCCTCGGGGACGAAGGCCTCGCTGTAGACCCAGGCCGCGACCTTGCCGTGGCCGGACGGCTCCGCTGTACTGATGGGTTCCTCCGCTGGACCTGTTCAGATGTGTGCATCACGTGCGGCGTCAGGGTACAGGCAGTGGGAACGCCTGGGCTTCCACGTGCGTTGAGAGGACGATGACTTCTGTGAGCACTCGCGCAGCAGACGCAAGCGCGTCGGTACCTTCCGGGGCCGGCGCCGTCGACATGCCCTGGCAGCCGCCGACCTGGGAAGAGATCGTGCGCGAGCATTCGGCACGTGTCTACCGGCTCTCCTACCGTCTGACCGGCAACAAGCAGGACGCCGAGGACCTGACGCAGGAGACCTTCATCCGGGTGTTCCGCTCGCTGTCCAGCTACACGCCGGGCACGTTCGAGGGCTGGTTGCACCGCATCACCACCAACCTGTTCCTCGACCAGGCGCGCCGCAAGAAGCGCATCCGCATGGAGGCGATGGGCGACGACGACGGCCACGTCGCCGACACCGGCGACTTCGGCCGCCCGGAGCGCGGCTACGAGCACGCGAACCTGGACCAGGACGTGCAGAAGGCGCTCGACGCACTGCGTCCCGAGTACCGCGCCGCCGTCGTGCTGTGCGACATCGAGGGCCTGAGCTACGAGGAGATCGCCGTGACGCTCGGCGTCAAGCTCGGCACGGTGCGCTCCCGCATCCACCGGGCCCGCGCCCAGCTGCGCGACGCGCTGGAGCACCTGGCGCCGACGCGCGGGGGTGCGCGATGAGCGGGCATCTCGGCGACCTGATCAGCGCGCTGGCCGACGGGCAGCTCTCGCCCGCGGAGACCGAGCGGGCGCTCTCCCACGTGACGATGTGCCGCCTGTGCGCCCGCGAGCTGGACACCGCCCGCGCGGCCCGCCGCGCGCTTTCCTCCGCCGCCGACGTGGTGCCCGACCCGGCCCTCACCGCGCGCCTGATGGCGCTCCAGGCGAGCATCCCGCCCACCTCCGATGACCCGCTGCGCCGCCCGTTCCTCGGGCCGGACCCGCTGGCCGCCCCGGTGTGGCCGACGGGGTTCGACGACTTCGACGGCCGGCTCGACCGCCCGGCGCGCCGTCGGAGGGCCGCCCGGATCGCCGCGCTCGGTGTTGGTGGCGCCGGCGTGCTGGGCCTCGCCCTCTTCACGCTCGGCGACGTCCCGGTGGTGTCCCCGCAGCTCTCCGCGCAGACCAGCATGACCATGCTCGGCCGCACCGGCCCGGACACCGCAGCGGCCGGCCAGGACGTGCTCGCCACGCTCGACGTCGCCCCCGGCCAGCGCACGTCCGCCGCGCTCGACTGGGCCGCGGACAACGGCTGGGCGGCGCCCGCCGGCCTGCCCGACGGGTACACGATCTCGGCCATGCGCCTGGTGGGCGACCAGGGCCAGACGCTGGAGATCGACCTGACCGGCCCCTCGGGCCACGCGGTGGTCCGCGAACGCCCGGGACAGCTCGCCGAGAGCGGCACCGCCGTGGGTGACGTCCAGGTGCTCGCCACCGAGCCCGCCCACGTGGCGTGGCAGTCGGACGACATGGTGGTCGACGTCGTCGCGGACGCGCCGGAGGAGGTGCTGACCGAGCTCGTGGCATCGTTCGGTGAGCATGGCTACGATGCCGGGGTCCTGCCCCGCATCGCCCGCGGGTGGCACACCGTGACAGGAGCCATCGAAAGCCCATGACCGACGAGAACCCGTTCGCGCCCCCCACACCGCGCGCAGCAGTGCCCCCCGCGAACGATCCGGCGACCCCGGCCGCGGCTCCCACGCCCGAGCCCGGCCCCGCCGGAGCGCCGGAGCAGGGGTCCGCGAACGGCGCGGCCGCCGAGCAGCCGACCGAGCAGCTTCCCGCGCAGCCGGCCGAGCAGCAGACCGCGCAGCTTCCGACGTCGGGCTTCCTGACCACGGTGCCCGCGCCGGCCACCGCCGGGCCGGAGGTGCCGGGTACGCCTGCGGAGCACCCGCACACAGCCACAACGCACGCAGCGACATCGCACGCGACGCCGCCCCACGGGACGGCCCAGGCCCCCCGGTCGCGCCGGGGCAAGCTCGGCGCAGGCGCAGTGTCCGCCGTCGTGCTGCTGGGGCTGCTCGCGGGTGCGGGCGGCGGTGTGGGCGCCTACGCGCTGCTGGACGCGCGCGAGACGGCGCGCCCGGCGGACGCCGCGCTGCCCGAGCCCGCGGCGGGCGCCACCCAGGTGCAGCGCCCCGAGGGTTCGGTGGCGGCGATCGCCGCTGCCGCGCTGCCGAGCGTGGTCTCGATCGAGGTGCGGGCCGAGCAGGGTGTGGCAACCGGGTCCGGCATGATCCTCAAGGCCGAGGGCTACATCCTCACGAACAACCACGTGGTCGCCGAGGCGGCGTCGGGGGCTGACGTGACCGTCACCTTCTCCGACGGGCACGAGCAGCCCGCCGAGCTGGTGGGCGCGACGCCGGACTACGACCTCGCCGTCATCCGGGTCGAGGAGACGGGTCTGGAGCCGCTCGTGCTGGGCGACTCCGACGACGTGGTGGTGGGCGACTCCGTGCTCGCCGTCGGCTCGCCGCTCGGCCTGGAGGCCACGGTCACCACGGGGATCGTCAGTGCGCTGCACCGTCCCGTGAAGGCGGGGGAGGCGGCGGAGGCGGCGTTCATCGACGCCATCCAGACGGACGCCGCCATCAACCCCGGCAACTCCGGCGGCCCGCTCGTGAACTCGGCGGGCGAGGTGATCGGCATCAACTCGGCCATCGCGCAGGGCCCCGGCACCACGACGGCCACGGGCAACATCGGCCTCGGCTTCGCCATCCCGTCCAACCAGGCGCGGCACACCGCCGAGCAGCTCATCGAGACCGGTACGGCCACGTTCCCGATCATCGGCGTGCTGCTGGACCCCTCCTACCAGGGCGAGGGCGTCCAGGTGTCCGAGGAGGCGCAGCAGGGCACGCCCGCGGTCACGCCGGACGGTCCCGCCGACCAGGCGGGCGTGGAGCCCGGTGACGTGATCCTCTCGATCGACGGCCGCCCCGTGTCGGTGGCCGACGAGCTCATCGTCGCGATCCGCGCCAAGGCACCCGGTGACCCGGTGACGCTGCAGGTGCGCTCCGGGGACGAGGAGCGCGAGGTCCGTGTGGTGCTCGAAGAGCGGTCCAGCGGCCAGTGATCCGGGTTCATCTGGCGTTCTCCGGCGGGTCCCGCGACGCGAGTAGGCTCTGAGCGTGTTCGGCATCAATGGCTGGGAGCTCGTGATCATTCTGGTGGTCGCCATGCTCGTCATCGGCCCGGAGCGGCTACCTGTCTACGCGGAGCAGCTCGGATCCCTCGTGCGACGCGGCCGCGACCTGCTCCAGAACGCGAAGGCCCGCGTGGACGACGAGCTCGGGCCCGAGTTCAGCGACGTCGACTGGTCCAAGCTCGACCCGCGCCAGTACGACCCGCGCAAGATCGTGCGGGATGCCCTGCTGGACGACAGCCCGCCCTCGGCGTACTCGCGGTCGGCCGCCGCGCAGGCGGCGGAGCGGAACGGCGCGCCCGCGACCCCGGCGAATGCGGTCGCGGAACCAGGGAAGGCGCCCTACGACGACGAGGCGACCTGACGATTCGGTGAGCGCGCATGGACCTGCCAGAATGTTGGCCATGTCGTCCGAAACCTCGACCGCGCCGGGCACCGCAACCTCCGCCCAGCGCCCCACCCGGAAGCGCATCTTCTCCGGGATGCAGCCCACCGACGGCTCGCTCCACCTGGGCAACTACATCGGTGCCCTGTCCCAGTGGATCGCGCTGCAGGACTCCTACGACGCGCTCTACTGCGTCGTCGACCTGCACGCGCTCACGGTGAACCCCGACCCGGCCCTGCTGCGCGAGCGCACCCGCAGCACCGCCGCGCAGTACCTGGCGGGGGGCATCGACCCCGAGCGGTCGACCCTGTTCGTGCAGTCCCACGTGGCCGCGCACGCGGAGCTGGCGTGGCTGCTGGCCTGCCAGACCGGGTTCGGCGAGGCCGGGCGCATGACGCAGTTCAAGGACAAGTCCGCGAAGCAGGGCAGCGAGGGCACCACGGTCGGGCTCTTCACCTACCCCGTCCTGATGGCGGCCGACATCATGCTGTACGACGCCGGCCTGGTCCCCGTCGGGGAGGACCAGCGCCAGCACCTGGAGCTCACGCGGGACCTCGCGGAGCGCCTGAACACGCGCTTCGGCGCGGGCACCGCCGTCGTGCCGGACGCGCACATCGTCAAGGCCGTGGCGAAGATCCAGGACCTGCAGGACCCCAGCTCCAAGATGAGCAAGTCCAGCTCTGGCGGCAAGGGCGTCGTCTGGCTGCTGGAGGACCCGAAGAAGGCGGTCAAGGCCATCAAGTCGGCAGTTACCGACGCCGACGAGGCGTACGGCGTGCGGTTCGACCCGGCCGAGAAGCCGGGCATCTCGAACCTCCTGACGATCTTCTCGGCGGTGACCGACCGTGACATCGACTCGATCGCCAAGGAGTACGACGGCCGCGGCTACGGCTACCTCAAGGTGGACCTGGCCGACGCCGTCGTCGCCTTCCTCGAGCCCTTCCAGGCCCGGGCCAACACCTACCTCGCGGACCCCGCGGAGCTGGACCGGGTACTGGCCGACGGCGCCGACCGGGCCCGCGCGATCGCCCACCCGGTGCTGGACCGGATGTACGACCGGTTCGGGCTGCTCCCCGTCCGAGGCATGCGGTGAACCTCCCCGAGCGCGGACCCGGTCAGGTCCGTATCGGGATCGCGATCGAGATCCCGTCGCCCTTCGCCGCGCAGCTGAGCGCGGCGCGGGTGGCTGCCGACGACCCGCTCGCGGACTTCATCCCCCCGCACATCACGCTGCTGGGGCCCACGCTGCTCGACGCCGGGCGGCTCGACGAGGCGCGGGCCCACCTGGCGGCCGTGGCCGCCGCGGCGCCGCCCTTCACGGTGCGGCTGCGCGGTACCGCCACGTTCCGGCCGGTGTCGCCGGTGGTGTTCGTGGCCCTGGCGCAGGGCATCTCCGAGTGCGAGCAGCTCGAGTCGAGCGTGCGCACGGGGATCCTCGACGGGGAGCTGCGGTTCAACTACCACCCGCACGTGACCATCGCGCACGAGGTGCCCGACGCGGACCTGGACAAGGCCTTCGAGGCGATGGCCGACTATTCGGCGGACTTCGACGTCGACCGCTTCTACCAGTACGAGCACGGCGACGACGGCATCTGGCGCCCGCAGGCAGCGTTCCCCCTCGGCGTCTAGTCTCGTCGTGATGAGGCGGCTGATCGAGTGGGGGCAGGCGCTCCGGGCGCGCTGGGAGGCGACCCGCCCCGGGCGGGCACTGACACGGTTCAACACGGCGAACGGCGCCGTTCTCAGCGGGGGTATGGCCTACGCCGCCCTGTTCTCCCTGTTCGCGGCCCTCGCGATCGGCTACACCGTGTTCGTGCGTATCCTCGGCGGCGACGCCGACCTGCGGGTCGCGGTGCTGGACCAGATCGACACGTGGATCCCGGGGCTGGTCGACACCGGCAGCGGCGGGGTGCTGTCGCCGACAGACCTCGTGATCTCCACCGGCCTGAGCTGGACCTCGGCCGTGGCGGCGCTGGTGCTGCTGTGGTCTGCCACGAACTTCATGGGCGCCCTGCGCACGTCGGTGCGGGCGATGTTCGGGGAGACCGACGGCCACGGCAACCCGGTGACCGACCGCCTGTGGCAGATCTTCGGGTTCGTGCTGCTCGGCGTCGCCGTGCTCGTCACGGCGGCGGCCAGCGTGGCGGTCTCGGTGGCGGTGCCCTGGACGCTGGAGAGCCTCGGCCTGGACGGGGGCGCGGTGTCCGTCGCGGTACGCGTCGGCGGAGCCCTGGTGACCCTGGCGCTGGACGCGATCGTCGTGGCCGCCGTGGTCCGCTACGTGGGCGGCGTGCGGCCCGCCTGGCGGGACCTGCTGCTCGGCTCGCTCGCGGTCGGCGTCGTCGCCGGCGCGCTGCGCTACCTCGGTACCGAGGTGATCTCGAACGCTGCCGCCCGCAACGCCCTCCTGGCGTCGTTCGCGGTGGTGGTGACCATCCTGGTGCTGGTCAACCTGCTGGCCAGGGTGCTGCTCATGGCGTGCGCATGGGTGGCCGACCCGCCGGCCGCGGACGAGCAGAACGGGGCGGCATAGGACCTCGTCCCGTGCCGCCCCGCTCTCCCCGAAGGATCAGAACGCGCGGGTGATCATCGCGCGCTTGACCTCCTGGATGGCCTTCGTGACCTCGATGCCGCGGGGGCACGCCTCGGTGCAGTTGAAGGTCGTGCGGCAGCGCCACACGCCCTCCTTGTCGTTGAGGATCTCCAGGCGCTGTGAGCCACCCTCGTCCCGGCTGTCGAAGATGAAGCGGTGCGCGTTCACGATCGCGGCCGGGCCGAAGTACTGGCCGTCCGTCCAGAACACCGGGCAGGACGACGTGCACGCGGCGCACAGGATGCACTTGGTGGTGTCGTCGAACTTCGCGCGGTCCTCGGGGGACTGGTAGCGCTCCTTGGAGGGCTCGTTCCCGGAGGTGATGAGGAACGGCATGATCTCGCGGTAGGAGGCGAAGAACGGCTCCATGTCGACCACGAGGTCCTTCACGACCGGCAGGCCCTTGATGGGCTCGACAGTGATCGGCTTCTCCGGGTTGACGTCCTTCAGGAGCGTCTTGCAGGCCAGGCGGTTGCGGCCGTTGATCCGCATCGCGTCCGACCCGCAGACTCCGTGAGCACAGGACCGGCGGAACGTGAGCGAGCCGTCCTCGTCCCACTTGATCTTGTGCAGGGCGTCGAGGATGCGGTCGGTGCCGTGCGCCTCGACGGTGAAGTCCTGCCAGGTGGCCTCTTCGGACACCTCGGGGTTGAACCGCCGGATCCGCAGCGTGACCGTGAACGAGGGGATCTCGCCCGCGGCGGGGGTCGGGGCGGCGGCTTCGAGTGTGGCAGTCATCAGTACTTACGCTCCATCGGCTCGTACCGGGTCTGGATGACGGGCTTGGAGCCCAGGACGACCTTGTAGCCGTCGAACTCCTCGACGTGGTCGAAGTAGCCCTCGACGTGGCCCTCGGCCTCGTCCGACGCCGCCGTGGGGCGACGGTAGGCCATGGTGTGCAGCATGTAGTGGGCGTCGTCGCGGTTCGGGTAGTCCTCGCGGTAGTGACCGCCGCGCGACTCCTTGCGGTTGATCGCCGCGACCACGGTGACCTCGGCGATGTCGAGCAGGAAGCCCAGCTCGATCGCCTCCAGCAGGTCGGTGTTGAAGAGCTTGCCCTTGTCCTGGACGGACGCGTTGCGGTAGCGCTTCTGCAGCTCGCGGATGTCGGCCAGGGCCGCGTTCAGCGAGTCGCCCGTGCGGAACACCTGGGCGTTGAGGTCCATCGTGTCCTGCAGCGCCTTGCGGATGTCCGCCACGCGCTCACCGTCGGGCCGGTTGCGCATCTCGTCGAGCTGCGCGACCACGCGGACGGTCGGGTCCTCCGGCAGGTCGTGGAACGACGCCGTCTTGGAGTACTCGGCGGCCGCACGGCCGGAGCGCTTGCCGAACACGTTGATGTCGAGCAGCGAGTTGGTGCCGAGCCGGTTGGAGCCGTGCACGGACACGCAGGCGACCTCACCGGCGGCGTAGAGGCCCTTGACGACGTTGACGCCGTCGCGGAGCACCTCGCCCTGGATGTTGGTCGGCACGCCGCCCATGGCGTAGTGCGCCGTGGGGTACACCGGGACGGGCTCGGTGTAGGGCTCGATGCCGAGGTAGGTGCGCGCGAACTCGGTGATGTCCGGGAGCTTGGCGTCGATGTGCGCCGGCTCCAGGTGCGTCAGGTCGAGCAGCACGTAGTCCTTGTTCGGGCCGGCGCCCCGGCCCTCGCGGACCTCGTTCGCCATGGACCGGGCCACGATGTCGCGCGGCGCGAGGTCCTTGATGGTGGGGGCGTAGCGCTCCATGAAGCGCTCGCCCTCGGAGTTGCGCAGGATGCCGCCCTCGCCGCGGGCCGCCTCCGACAGGAGGATGCCCAGGCCGGCCAGGCCTGTCGGGTGGAACTGGAAGAACTCCATGTCCTCCAGCGGCAGGCCGCGGCGGTACGCCAGCGCCATGCCGTCACCGGTCAGGGTGTGCGCGTTCGAGGTGGTCTTGAAGATCTTCCCGGCGCCGCCCGTGGCGAAGATGATCGCCTTGGCCTGGAACACGTGGATCTCGCCGGTGGCCAGGTCGTACGCGACGACGCCGGTGGCGTTGACCTCCTCGCCGTCCGCGATCTCCTCGGTGGTGAGGTCGTGGTCGGTGATGAGGTCCAGCACGTAGAACTCGTTGAAGAACTCGACGTCCTGCTTGACGCAGTTCTGGTAGAGCGTCTGGAGGATCATGTGGCCGGTGCGGTCGGCTGCGTAGCACGCGCGGCGCACGGCGGACTGGCCGTGGTCACGGGTGTGCCCGCCGAACCGGCGCTGGTCGATCTTGCCCTCGGGGGTGCGGTTGAACGGGAGGCCCATCCGCTCCAGGTCGAGGACCGACTCGATGGCTTCCTTCGCGAGGATCTCGGCCGCGTCCTGGTCGACGAGGTAGTCGCCGCCCTTGACTGTGTCGAACGTGTGCCATTCCCAGTTGTCGTCCTCGACGTTGGCGAGGGCCGCGGCCATGCCGCCCTGGGCGGCACCCGTGTGGGAGCGGGTGGGGTACAGCTTGGAGATCACCGCGGTGCGGGCCTCCTTCGACGACTCGAGGGCGGCGCGCATACCTGCGCCGCCGGCGCCGACGATGACGACGTCGTACTGATGGGTCTGCATCGGGCTCGATGCCTCCTGCTGAAGAGTTTCGGAGTGTGGGGCTGGGGGACGTGCCGGAAGCTAGGCCGTGCAGAAGGAGGCCAGCAGCTCCGCGGGAGCGTCCGGCGGGCACGGGTCGAACGTGAAGATCACCAGGGTGCCGAGCACGACCACCACGGCGAACGCCAGGAGCAGCAGGCCCTTGAGGATGCCGCGCGTCAGGTCCCTGGTGGCGTAGTCGTTGATGATGGTGCGCACGCCGTTGGTGCCGTGGATCATGGCGAGCCACAGCATGAGGAGGTCCCAGACCTGCCACAGCGGGTTCGCCCACTTGCCGCCCACGAAGCCGAAGTCGATGGCGTGCACGCCATCGCCGACCATCAGGTTCACGAACAGGTGGCCGAAGATGAGGACGATCAGCACGACGCCGGACGCCCGCATGAAGACCCAGGAGTACAGCTCGTAGTTGCCGCGCGTCGTCTTGCGACGCACGTACGGGGAGCGCGGGGAGTCGAGCTTCGCCACCGCTGCGGTTCCGTGCGCCATCAGTGGCCACCTCCGAAGACGTTCATGAGGTGACGCGGCAGGAAGCCGGCCATCGTCACGACGAAGAGACCGACGACGACCCACAGCATGACCTTCTGGTACTTCGGGCCCTTGGCCCAGAAGTCCACCAGCAGGATGCGGATGCCGTTGAAGGCGTGGAAGACGATCGCGGCCACGAGCCCGGCCTCGCCTAGCCCCATGATCGGGGTCTGGTACGTGCCGATCGCGGCGTTGTACGCCTCGGGGGACACGCGCACCAGCGCTGTGTCGAGCACGTGCACGAGCAAGAAGAAGAAGATCAGCACGCCGGTCACGCGGTGCGCGACCCACGACCACATGCCTTCACGGCCGCGGTACAACGTGCCTGCTGGTGCGGTGGGCACTTCGGGAGCCTCCTATGGCTGTCCGGCTGGGGGTGGCTGGTCCCCACTGTAATGACAACTGGTCGCCTCGATCGCCGCCCGGCGGCCCTCACGGGCATCAAGACACGGCCTTTGTGACTGATCCCACAGGGGAGATGTCGCGCCTTCGGGCACCCGTCAGGTTGCTCGCGCGTTGCCGCCCAACCCTGCTCCTGAACCGGGGTGAGTTCGGCGAGTTATCGCTGCGGGAACGCCGTCCGGCTGCCATCCTGCGGGGCATGACTTCGGCCGCCGCCCTATCGTCCCCGATCGACGACTTCTTCGCAGTGGTACCCGCCGGTGGATCCGGCACCCGGCTCTGGCCGCTCTCGCGGGGCGGGTCACCCAAGTTCCTGCACGACCTCGTGGGCTCCGGCATGACGCTGCTCCAGGCCACCGAGCACCGGCTGCGTCCGCTGACGGGGCCGGACGGCGTCGTGCTGGTCACCGGTGAGCAGCATGTAGCGGCCTGCCGCGCGCAGCTGCCCGGCCTGTCGGACGACGCCGTGCTCGCCGAGCCGTCCCCCCGCGAGTCCATGGCGGCGATCGGCCTGGCCGCCGCCGTCCTGGAGAAGCGGCACGGTGACGTGGTGATCGGCTCGTTCGCGGCGGACCACGTGATCCACGGGACCCGCGCGTTCCAGCTGGCGGTCCGCGAGGCCGTGGCCGCGGCGCGCGCCGGCTACGTGACGACCGTCGGGATCGCCGCCTCGCGGCCGTCGACCGCCTTCGGGTACGTGCGCTCGGGGGAGCCGCTCGGGGTCGAGGACGCGCCGCGCGCGCTGCACGTGCGCGGGTTCACGGAGAAGCCCGACGCCGCCACCGCGCGGCGGTACCTCGCCTCGGGCGAGTACCGGTGGAACGCGGGCATGTTCGTCTCACGCACGTCGGTGCTGCTGGGGCACCTGGCCGAGCAGCGCCCCGCGCTGCACGACGGCCTGCGGACCGTCGCCGAGGCGTGGGACACCCCGCGCCGCGCGGGGGTGCTCGCGGAGGTGTGGCCGGGCCTGGAGAAGATAGCGATCGACCACGCGGTGGCCGAGCCCGTCGCCGCGGCCGGCGGCGTCGCCGTCGTGCCGGGGACGTTCGGGTGGGACGACGTCGGGGACTACAACTCGCTCGCCGTCCTCCTGCCGTCCGACGACGAGCAGGGCGCCAAGGTGCTCGGCGATCCCGCCGACGTGCTCCGCATCGACAGTGCGGGCTCGGTGGTGGTCCCGGCGTCGGGCCGGCTGGTGACGGTGCTGGGGCTGGACGACGTCGTCGTCGTCGACACGCCCGATGCGCTGCTGGTGACCACGCGCGCCCGCGCGCAGCAGGTGAAGGACGTGGTGGCGGCCGTGCGCGAGCGTGGCCGCGAGGACCTGCTCTGACGTTTTAGACGTACCGGTCGCCCTCGGTGACCGGTACGTCTGACCCGTCCGGACGGGCCGACGGCGGGGCCATCTCACAGGTGTCCGTATGGTGGGACGGATCCTTGGCAACCGTGTCTCGCGGGCCGGACAGCGCTACCGTGGTCACGTGAACCCGACCCCACAGCGCGTCAGTCTCGACGAATTCGATCAGATCGTTTCGAACGATCAGATGCCGGTCGGGGACGTGCCCGGGGGGAACGCGACGGACGTCGTCGCGGCCCTGGCCGCCCGCGTGGGCGAGCTGGCCGACGGCCTGAGCTCCGAGCTGATCAGGTTCCGCCGCGACGTGCACAGCCACCCGGAGCTGTCCCGCAAGGAGACGCGCACCACCGCGGTCCTGGCGGAGCGCCTGCGGGCCGCCGGGCTGGAGCCGCGGCTGCTGCCGATCGGCTCGGGCCTGGTCTGCGACATCGGCCCCGACCACGGGCCGGACGGCGAGGGCCGGGTCGGCCTGCGCGCCGACCTCGACGCCCTCCCGCTGCACGAGACCAGCGGCGTGGACTTCGCCTCGACCCGGCCGGGCGTGGCCCATGCCTGCGGGCACGACGTGCACACCACGGTGGTGCTCGGGGCGGGCCTCGTGCTCGCCCGCCTGCAGGAGGAGGGCCGGCTCACCCGCGGCGTCCGCCTCTTCTTCCAGCCCGCCGAGGAGGTCTTCCCCGGCGGTGCCGAGGACATCATCAACAAGACCTCCGAGCTCGACGGCGTCGACCGCATGGCGGCGCTGCACTGCGACCCGAAGCTCGACGTCGGGCACATCGGCACCCGCATCGGGCCCATCACCTCGGCGAGCGACTCGGTGATGGTGAACATCTCGTCGCCCGGCGGCCACACCTCCCGCCCGCACCTCACGGGCGACGTCGTGTTCGCGCTCGGCCAGGTCATCACGCAGACGCCCGCCGTGCTCGGCCGGCGGCTCGACCCGCGCTCCGGCGTGAACCTGACGTGGGGAGCGGTCCAGGCCGGCTCGACGCCGAACGCGATCCCGTCGGCCGGTGTCGTCAAGGGCACGCTGCGCTGCCTCGACGTGCGGGCCTGGGAGCGGGCCGGCGAGCTGGTGCGCGAGGCGGTGGAGCAGGTGGTGGCTCCCTACCAGGTGGAGGTCTCGGTGACGGTGACGCAGGGCGTGCCGCCGGTCGAGAACGAGGCCGAGGCCACCAGTGACCTCGAGGCGGCGATCCGGGACGCCGTCGGCCCCGACGCCGTGCAGCTCACCGAGCAGTCGATGGGCGGCGAGGACTTCGCCTGGTTCCTCCGCAAGGTGCCGGGAACGATGGCGCGCCTCGGCGTGCGCACGCCTGGCGGCCGCACCTACGACCTGCACCAGGGCGACCTCGTCGTGGACGAGCGCGCGATCGGCATCGGCGTGCGCACCCTGGCCCAGTTCGCGGCCGGCTGAGGCGAGAACTGTTGTTGTCGATGACGCTTCGGTAACGACTTACTCCGGTTACCGTCTCGAAACGCGAAATGCGAGATGCGCTGACTACTCTCGGTGCGATATAGGGCCTCAGATCTGTTTGGACATGGCCCGCCTGGACCATCGAAGGAGCACCAGTGAAGAAGGCTGTCTGGCTCACCGCCCTTGCGGGAGCAACGGCGCTCGCGCTTTCGGCGTGCGGCGCCGCACCTGAGGAGAGCACTGGTGGCGAGACGACCGCCGCCGCCAGTGACTTCAAGCCCTGCATCGTCTCGGACGCCGGCGGGTTCGACGACAAGAGCTTCAACCAGCTCAGCTTCGAGGGCGCGACGGCGGCCGCCGACGAGCTCGGCACCACGCTGGTCGACGTGCAGTCGGCGTCGGAGACCGACTACAAGGGCAACATCGAGTCGCTCGTGGCCGAGGACTGCAACGCGATCGTCACCGTCGGCTTCGCGCTGTCGGCCGCCACCGTCGAGTCGGCCACTGCCAACCCCGACATCGACTACATCATCATCGACGACGCCGCGGACGCCGACTTCGACGGCAAGGCCGACGCCGACAACATCAAGCCGCTGCTGTACGACACGGCGCAGGCCGCGTTCCTCGCGGGCTACCTCGCCGCGGGCTACTCGGAGGCCGGCAAGGTCGGCACCTTCGGCGGCATGGACTTCCCGACCGTCACGATCTTCATGGACGGCTTCAAGCAGGGCGTCGACTACTACAACGAGACCAACGGCACCGAGGTCGAGCTGGTCGGCTGGGACGGCAAGAAGGGCTCGTTCACCGGCGGCTTCGCGGCCGACCCGGACGCGAAGCAGACCGCGCAGAACATCCTCGACCAGGGCGTCGACGTGATCCTGCCGGTCGGCGGCCCGATCTACCAGTCGGCGATGGACGCCATCGCGGACTCGGGCGAGGACGTCGCACTGATCGGCGTCGACGCCGACTTCTACGAGACGGACCCGACCACGCAGGACATCGTGCTGACCTCGATCCTGAAGGGGATGGACATCTCCACCCAGGAGGCGGTCGTCGCAGCGGGCAACGACGAGTTCGACCCGACGCCGTACGTCGGAACCCTCGAGAACGGTGGTGTGGACATCGCCCCGCTGCACAACTTCGAGGACAAGGTCGACCCGGCCCTCTGGGAAGAGGTCCAGACCCTCAGGGAGTCGATCATCGCGGGCGACGTCGAGGTGAAGTCCTACCTCGCCGAGTGACGGCTCGCGAGGGCTGATCGGTCGACGACCGATACTTGACGCAGGATGGTCCCGGGGGGCACGGCTCGCGCCGTGTGCCCCGGGACCTGTTATGAGCAGGACTCACGTCGGGGAAGGACATCCATGCGGCTCGAGCTGCGCGGCATCACCAAGCGCTTCGGCGCGCTCGTCGCGAACGACCACATCGACCTGGTGGTGCAGCCAGGTGAGATCCACTCGCTCCTGGGCGAGAACGGGGCGGGCAAGTCCACCCTGATGAACGTGCTCTACGGCCTGTACGAGGCGGACGAGGGCGAGATCCTGCTGGACGACGTCGTCCAGAGCTTCTCCGGCCCCGGCGACGCGATGGGTGCGGGCATCGGCATGGTGCACCAGCACTTCATGCTCGTGCCCGTCTTCACCGTGGCCGAGAACGTCATGCTCGGTCACGAGCAGACCCGCGGCGGCGGCCGGCTCGACCTGGAGGCGGCCCGCGCGCAGGTGCGGGAGATCTCGGCGCGGTTCGGGTTCCACGTGGACCCGGACGCCCTCGTCGAGGACCTCCCGGTGGGCGTGCAGCAGCGCGTCGAGATCATCAAGGCGCTCTCCCGCAACGCCGACGTGCTGGTCTTCGACGAGCCGACGGCGGTGCTCACCCCGCAGGAGACCGACGAGCTGATGGCGATCATGCGCCAGCTGCGCGACGAGGGCTCCGCGATCGTCTTCATCACGCACAAGCTGCGCGAGGTGCGCGAGGTGGCGGACCGCATCACGGTCATCCGGCACGGCAAGGTGGTGGGCGAGGCCAGCCCCACGGCGTCGGACGGCGAGCTCGCCTCCCTCATGGTCGGCCGCTCCGTGGAGCTGCGGGTGCACAAGGACGCGCCGACCCTGCGCGACAACGGCCTGAAGGTCTCCGACCTCGTGGTCACCAGCGAGTCTGGCGCCGTCGTGGTGGACGACGTCAGCTTCGAGGTGCGTGGCGGCGAGGTGCTCGTGATCGCGGGCGTGCAGGGAAACGGGCAGACCGAGCTCACCGAGGCGCTCATCGGCCTGGAGGGTGACGTGTCTGGGAGCATCACGCTCGACGGCAAGGAGCTGGTCGGCCGCTCGGTGCGCAGGATCCTCGCCGGCGGTGTCGGCTTCGTGCCGGAGGACCGGACGCTCGACGGCCTGATCGGCGAGTTCACGATCGCCGAGAACCTGATGCTCGACCGCTCCGACGGGCCGCCGTTCGTGAAGGGCGGAGCGCTGCAGCTCGGCTTCCGCGACCGGTTCGCGGACGAGAAGGTCGCCGAGTTCGACGTCCGTACGCAGAGCATCACCACGCCGGTGGGGCGCCTGTCGGGCGGCAACCAGCAGAAGGTGGTGCTCGCGCGCGAGCTGTCGCGCGACCTGCGTCTGTTCGTGGCGGCACAGCCGACGCGCGGCGTGGACGTTGGCTCCATCGAGTTCATCCACAAGCGGATCGTCGCCACACGCGACGCCGGCGTGCCGGTCCTGGTGGTCTCCACCGAGCTGGACGAGGCGGTAGCCCTGGCCGACCGCATCATGGTGATGTATCGCGGCAAGGTGGTGGGCATCGTGCCCGCGGACACCCCGCGCGACGTGCTGGGCCTGATGATGGCGGGGATCTCCCCGGAGGACGCGAAGGGAGAGGTCGCGTGAACGCGCCCGATTCGAGCCCGGGGTCGAACCCCGAGCAGGAGGCCGGCCTCGACCCCGGCACCGCCGAGGAGCTGGAGCAGGAGCGGGCGCGTGTGGCCGGCGAGCCGGCCGGCGCCCACACCGACACGGAGAGCCGCCTGGCCAAGGCCCTGCAGCAGACGATGAGCAGCTCGTGGACCGTGTCCGTGGGTGCCGTCCTGCTCGCCGTCGTGGCGGGCTCGATCATGATCGCCTTCACCGACGAGGACGTGAAGGCGGCCTCCAGCTACTTCTTCGCGCGGCCCGGGGACACCCTCGTCGCGCTGGGCCAGGCGATCGGCGGCGCGTACGCCGCGCTGTTCCGCGGCTCGGTCGTGAACCTGCAGGCGCCGGACTTCGTCACCGCCATCCGGCCCCTCACCGAGACGTTGACCTACGCGACCCCGCTCATCGCGGCGGGCCTCGGCGTGGCGCTCGCGTTCCGGGCCGGCCTGTTCAACATCGGCGGTCAGGGGCAGATGCTCATGGCTGCCGCTGCGGCCGGCTGGGTGGGCTTCGGCGTCAGCGGCGTGCCGTTCCCGCTGCACCTGCTCATGGCGCTGGTGGCGGGCATCGCGGCGGGCGCGCTGTGGGCCGGGATCGCGGGCCTGCTCAAGGCCCGCACCGGGGCGCACGAGGTGATCGTCACGATCATGCTCAACTACGTGGCGTTCTACCTGATCGCCTATCTCCTGGCGACGCCGGGGCTGCTGCAGGCACCCGGGTCCTCCAACCCGAAGACGCCGCCGACGGCGGAGTCCGCGCAGCTGCCGCCTCTCCTGGGCGAGCAGTTCAACCTGACCTGGGGCTTTGTGCTGGCCCTGCTCGCCGTGCTCGGTGTGTGGTGGCTGCTCAACAGGTCGTCCGTCGGCTTCTCGTTCCGCGCGGTGGGGGAGAACCCGCGCGCCGCGCGCGTGGCCGGCATCGACACGGGCCGCGCCACCGTGAGCTCGATGCTCGTGGCCGGCGGGCTCGTCGGCCTGGCCGGTGCGTCCCAGGTGCTCGGCGGGGTCACCACCGGGTTCAGCTCCGACATCGACGCAGGCATCGGGTTCGACGCCATCACCGTCGCCCTGCTCGGCGGGTCCAACCCGTGGGGCGTGCTCGCGGCGGGCATCCTGTTCGGCGCGTTCAAGGCCGGCGGGTCCACCATGCAGGCCGCCGAGGGCATCCCCAGTGACATCGTGCTCGTGGTCCAGTCGCTCATCGTGCTGTTCATCGCGGCGCCGCCGCTGGTCCGGGCGATCTTCCGGCTGCCGGACCCGAACCGCCGTCGGACCCCGAAGAAGGCCAAGGCGACCCGGAAGGAGGCGGCCGCGTGAGCGCCGACCACAAGACCACCCAGCTCGACGCGCCGCTGTCGGAGACGACGCGGACCGTCACGGTCGTGTCGTGGAAGACGGCGGGCGTGCTGCTCACCGTGACCGTGCTGTACGCGCTGCTGCTCATCGCGGTCCCGCACACGGGCGACGTGCGGTTCCTGCTGTCGCAGCGCGGCGACTTCTTCCAGATCCCGGTGATCGTGGTGCCCGCGGCGCCGCTGGCCTGGGCGTGCGGGGCGGTCATGCTCGTGGTGACGGCGCTCGCCTTCGTGCTCACGGCGCGCGGGGCCAAGGCGCCGCTGTGGGCGGTGGTGCTGTTCTCCCTGGCCGGCCTGATCGGCTTCCTGGCCTGGGCCGGGGCCGGCAGCCCGCGTGACCTGTCGATCGTCGGCCTGCTCAGCGGCGCCGTGCTGTGGTCCGTGCCGTTCGTGTACGGCGCGCTGGGCGGCGTGATCGGCGAGCGCGCCGGCGTGGTCAACATCGCCATCGAGGCGCAGCTCCTCGGTGCCGCCTTCACCGCCGCTATCGTCTCCTCGATCACCGACAGCGCCGTGGCAGGCCTGTTCGCCGCGGTCCTGGCGGGCGCGCTCGTGGCGCTGGTGCTCGGCCTGTTCGCCATCACGTACCACGTGAACCAGGTGATCGTGGGTGTGGTGCTGAACGTGCTGGTCATCGGCCTGACGAGCTTCCTGTACTCGCAGGTGCTCGTACCCAGCGCCGAGACGCTGAACTCCACCACGCGGTTCCAGTCCATCCCGATCCCGGTGCTGTCCGACATCCCGGTCCTCGGGCCCGTGCTGTTCGACCAGCCGCTGCTCATCTACCTGATGTTCATCGCGGTGCCCGCGGTCTGGTACGCGCTGAACCGGACCCGCTGGGGCCTGCGGCTGCGGTCCGTGGGCGAGCACCCGAAGGCCGCCGACACGGTCGGCATCGACGTGGTGCGCACCCGGTACAACGCGCTGCTCGTCGCGGGCGCGGTGGCCGGTCTGGGCGGCGCGTTCTACACCACCGTCAACCTGAGCCAGTTCGGCGAGAACATGACCGGCGGCGCGGGCTACATCGCGCTCGCCGCCGTCATCTTCGGCAAGTGGGACCCGGTGCGCGCGGCGTTCGCTGGCCTGCTGTTCGGGTTCGCCTCCAACCTGCAGAACGTGCTGTCGGTGGTGGGCTCGCCCGTGCCGAGCCAGTTCATGCTCATGGTGCCGTACGTTGTCACCCTGCTCGCCGTGGCGGGCCTGGTGGGGCGGTCGCGTCCCCCGGCCGCGTCAGGCGAGCCGTACATCAAGGGTTGAGGATGGTGGACGTGGAATCTGACGTGGACTCCGTGGATTCGGCGAGCTCGGTGGACTCGGTTGACTGGGAGAACCTGCGGGCGGCGGCCCGGGGCGCGCTCGACAAGGCGTACGCGCCGTACTCGCACTACCCGGTGGGCGCCGCCGCCTTCGCCGACGACGGCCGCCTGCTCACCGGCGCCAACATCGAGAACGCCGCGTACGGGGTCACCCTGTGCGCCGAGTGCTCGCTGGTCAGCGCCCTGGTGATGTCGGGCGGCGGGCGGTTCGCCGCGTTCACCTGCGTGAACGCGCTCGGCGAGACGATCATGCCGTGCGGCCGGTGCCGCCAGATCCTGTGGGAGCACGGCGGGCCGGAGCTGCTGGTGGACACCCCGCAGGGCGTGGTGGCGATGACAGAGGTACTGCCCCAGGCCTTCGGGCCGGGCGACCTGGACCACGTGCGGGAGGCAAAGCGATGACCGAGCAGTCCACCAGCACCGAGCCGTTCGACGCCGTCGACGTCATCCGGGCCAAGCGCGACAAGGAGGCCCTGTCCGACGCGCAGATCGACTGGCTCGTCGACGCCTACACCCGTGGTGTGGTGGCCGACGAGCAGATGTCCGCGATGACCATGGCGATCCTGCTCAACGGCATGTCACGCGCGGAGATCTCCCGGTGGACGAGCGCGATGATCGCGTCCGGCGAGCGCATGTCGTTCGCCGGGCTCTCCCGGCCGACGGCGGACAAGCACTCCACCGGCGGCGTGGGCGACAAGATCACGCTGCCGCTGGCGCCCCTCGTGGCGGCGTTCGACGTCGCCGTGCCGCAGCTCTCGGGCCGCGGCCTGGGGCACACGGGCGGCACGCTCGACAAGCTGGAGGCCATCCCGGGCTGGCGGGCGTCGCTGACCAACGACGAGATGATGTCCCAGCTCGAGTCCGTGGGCGCGGTGATCTGCGCCGCCGGAACGGGCCTGGCGCCGGCCGACCGCAAGCTGTACGCGCTGCGGGACGTCACCGCCACCGTCGAGGCGATCCCGCTCATCGCTAGCTCCATCATGTCCAAGAAGATCGCCGAGGGCACCGGTGCCCTGGTGCTCGACGTGAAGGTCGGCTCCGGCGCGTTCATGAAGACCCTGGACAGCGCGCGCGAGCTCGCCCGCACCATGGTCGACCTCGGGACCGACGCCGGGGTGCGCACCGTCGCCCTGGTCACCGACATGTCGGTGCCGCTCGGCCTGACCGCGGGCAACGCCCTGGAGGTGCGCGAGTCCCTGGAGGTGCTGGCGGGCGGCGGGCCGTCCGACGTCGTCGACCTCACCGTGGCGCTCGCCGTGGAGATGCTCGCCGCGGCCGGCCGCCCCGCCTCGGAGGCGGATGTGCGGGAGGCCCTGGCCGGCGGCCGGGCGATGGACAAGTGGCGGGCCATGATCGCGGCGCAGGGCGGCGACGTCGACGCGCCGCTGCCGGTCGCGAAGGAGACCGAGATCCTGGTGGCGCCGCGGTCCGGCGTGCTGACCTCGCTCGACGCGTATGCGGTGGGCGTGGCGGCCCGGCGGCTGGGTGCGGGCCGGGCGCGCAAGGAGGACGCGGTCCAGGCCGCGGCCGGCGTCGAGATCCACGTGAAACCGGGGGACGACGTCGCCGCCGGGCAGCCCGTGCTCACCCTGCACACCGACACCCCGGAGCGGTTCGCCCGGGCCCGCGAGGCGCTCGACGGCGCATGGGCGGTGGAGCACGAGAGTGCCGGGGCCGTGCTGCGCGACATCCTGACCGGTGCTGCGGGTGCTCTGGCGAGCATCGACGGGGGCTCGGGCGCCATGGCGGGTGCCGGGCTCGTGGCGGACGACTCGGTGGTGCTGGACCGCATCGTCTGATGCGCGTCGTCCGAGGCGAGTTCCTGGAGGTGGGGCGGGGTTTCACCCGCTCCGCCGACGGCGCCCGCGCGTGGCGGACCGGCGAGTCGCCCGAGGGCGGCTTAGCCTGCTGAACGTGCAGTCGACATTGCGCCTTTCGTCCCTGCTCGGCGCAATGCGTGCATTCGCCGGGCCAGTACCGACCCCACCCCCGCCAGGTCGCTTCGAGCGCCCGGCGGTCCCCGACGACGTCGAACGCCACCTCGAGCTGGTGACGTCCCGCGCCCGGCGGTCCGTCCTGGACCCGCTGGCGCGCGAGCGTGGCACCGGGACCGTCGGGTTCCCGCGGCGGCTGAACCTGCCGTCGCTCTACGGCGCCGCCGCGGCCGCCGTGCAGGTCGACGAGACCACGTGCGGCTCGGCGGTGCTGGCGATGCTCGGGCTCGCCGGAGATCCCCGGGCGGCCCTGCGGATCGCCACCGACGACCCCGCTGCGCGGTTCGTGCGGCTGCAGCACGCGATCCAGTCGGCGACCAACCGGCACGGGCTCGTCGTGGCGGGCTGGCCGCGCACGTACGGCACGCCGCCGTGGGGCGCCGCGCGGTTCGCGAGCTACGGCGGCGTCCGGTACACCCATCGGGTCGCGGGCTCGCGGGCCCTGCTTGAGGCTGCGGTCGCCGCCGCCCGCGCGGGGATCCCGGTGCCCCTGTACACGGGCGGTGACGTCACGAGCGGCTGGGACTCCGCCGTCCCGCGCCACGTGGTGCTGCTCACCCTGGCCGACGGCGAGGGGGACGAGGGCAACGCCGTCCTGTACGAGCCGTCGGGCGCGGGGCTGCACACGGTCCCGGTCGCGGCCCTGCTCGACCCGCCGCCGGCGGCCGGGCCCGACGAGGCGCAGCAGCCGACGGACGACCGCACGGCCGCGCGGGTGCGCAAGGCGCTGACCGCGGCGTTCGGCGGCTGGCCGCACGTGGCGTGGGTGCTGCTGCCGGAGCGCGTGGGGCGGTGGCGCACCGACGACAGCGGAGCGACGACGGAAGCCCGCTGACGGCCACGATGGGAGCCGTGTCGGTGCCGAGCGGTAGGTTGTCAGCATGACCACGCAAGACCCCGGGGCGCGCCCCGGCGAGGCGCTGATCCGCGCCCTGCCCAAGGTTGTGCTGCACGACCACCTCGACGGAGGCCTGCGGCCACGGACCGTCCTCGAGCTCGCGGACGCCGCCGGGCACGAGCTGCCCGCGAGCGACGCCGAGTCCCTCGCCGCCTGGTTCCGGGACGCCGCCGACTCCGGCTCGCTGGTCCGGTACCTCGAGACCTTCCACCACACCATCGCCGTCATGCAGACGGCCGACAACCTCGCCCGCGTCGCACGCGAGGCCGTGCTGGACCTCGCGGCCGACGGCGTCGTGTACGCCGAGCAGCGCTGGGCCCCGGAGCAGCACCTGGCCGGCGGGCTGTCGCTCACCGAGACCGTCGAGGCGGTACAGGCCGGGATCGACGACGGCATCGCCGCCGCCGCGGCCGACGGCCACCTCATCCGGGTCGGCCAGCTCGTGACCGCGATGCGGCAGGCCGACCGCTGGCAGGAGATCGCGGAGCTCGCCGTCGCCCACCGGGACGACGGCGTCGTCGGGTTCGACATCGCGGGCCCCGAGGACGGGTTCCTGCCGTCGCGCCACCTCGCGATCTGGCGCTACCTCGCCGAGCACGACTTTCCCGTCACGATCCACGCGGGCGAGGCCGCCGGCCTCGACTCCATCGGGCAGGCCGTGCACCTGGGGCAGGCGGACCGCCTGGGCCACGGCGCCCGGATCATCGACGACATCGCCTTCCCGGACCAGGACGACGTCGCCGCCGGCCACCTCTCGGCCGACCGTCCCGGCGGCGCGGCGGACCTGGGCCGCCTCGCGCACTGGGTGCGGGACCACCAGATCCCGCTCGAGCTGTGCCCGGTGTCGAACCTGCAGACGGGTGTGGCCGCGTCGATAGCCGAGCACCCGATCACCCGCCTCAAGGAGCTGGACTTCGCGGTCACGCTCAACACGGACAACCGCCTGATGTCAGGCACGTCGATGACGCACGAGATGAAGCTGCTCGTCGACGAGGCCGGCTGGACGCTCGACGACCTCGTCGACGTGACCGTCACCGCCGCCTGGGGTGCGTTCATGCACCACGACGAGCGGCGCGACCTCGTGGAACAGGTCATCATGCCCGGATTCCAGAAAGTCGAAGGTGCCCTCGTATGACCGCACAGACCCACGCGACCCAGCCCGCTCAGCCGCCGCGCGACCGGGCGGCGCTCGCCGCGTTCGTGGACCACACCCTGCTCAAGCCGGAGGCCACGGCGGCCGACGTCGCTGCACTCGTCGAGGAGGGCGCCGAGCTCGGAGTGTTCTCGGTGTGCGTGTCGCCGTCGTTCGTCTCGCTCGCGGTCGAGGTGGCGGCCGGACGGCTCGCCGTCGCGACGGTGTGCGGGTTCCCCTCGGGCAAGCACATGAGTGACGTGAAGGCCTTCGAGGCGGCCCGCTCCGTGGCCGACGACGCCGACGAGGTCGACATGGTGATCGACGTCGGTACCGCGCGCGCCGGCCGGTTCGACGTCGTGGAGGCCGACGTCGCCGCGGTCCGCGGGGCCGTGCAGGCCGACCGCGTCCTCAAGGTGATCATCGAGTCCGCGGCGCTCACGGACGAGCAGATCGTCGGCACGTGCAAGGCGGCCGAGGCCGCCGGCGCCGACTTCGTGAAGACGTCAACGGGCTTCCACCCGGCCGGCGGCGCCTCGGTGCACGCCGTGTCGCTGATGGCCCGGACCGTGGGTGCCGCGGGCGGCGGCAGCCTCGGGGTGAAGGCCTCCGGCGGGATCCGGGACCTCGACACGGCGCTCGCGATGATCGCGGCGGGCGCGACCCGCCTGGGCCTGTCGGGCACGGCCTCTGTTCTGGCCGGCTTCGACGAGGACGCCCCGGTCACCGCTCCCGCCCCGACCGACTACTGATCGTTGAGTGCTGGATTTTCGCCCTTTTCCGTGTGCCAGAAGGGCGAAAATCCAGCACTCAACGTTGCTGGCGGGCTAGCGGCGGGCGGCCAGCCACGCCTCCGTGGCTGCCCAGTGCTCCTTGAGCAGGATGTAGCGGTCGTCGTGCCACGGCTTGACCGGTCCGGCCCAGTGGATCAGGCCGGGCTCGGTGACGACCTCCTGCGTGGGCCACGCGTTCCACCGGGCGTCCAGGACGCGGTAGCGCGACCCCGCGTAGGCGTTGAGCACGTCCTGGTCGTTGAGCCCGTACCGCTCGGCGTACGGCACGAACTCGGCGGTGAACCCGTCGGCGCGCATGACCGCCAGGTCGAGCAGCAGGATTCCCGCGTTGAAGCCGTGGTACCCGTGCCGGTGCCGTTGCATCATGGCGCGCACCAGGTCCTGGGCGGCGTCGGGGTCGTGCCCGAGCAGCCGCGTGGACCGGATGACGTTCCCCACGCCGTGCCGGTAGTTGTACGAGATCGACGGGCGGGCCGCCAGCGGCGCGCCACCGAGGTCGGTGTCGTACAGCTCGGCCAGGTCGACCACGGACAGCGCGTCCAGGTCGTGGTACAGCACGCGGTCGAGGTGCGGCAGCAGCTCGGGCAGCAGCAGCCGGTCCATCGTGGCGACCGTGATGTGCTTGAGCATCCCGAGCACCGCCCCGTAGTCGATCCCGTCGCAGGCGAACCACTCGAACGTGACCTCGGGGAACAGCCCGGCGAGCCGCTCGTGGTCCGCGGACGTGTGGTCGCGCGTCAGCGCGACGACCCGCACCGGCCGGTCGGTGTGCCGTACGACCCCTGCGACCACCACCTCCATCTGGGAGCGCAGGTTCCCGTCGAGGGCCACGGCGACGTTGAGCACGCCCCCCGCGGGGCTGTCCCGGGATCCGTTCGCGGGCACGGGGCGCGGCCTGGCCGCCTCCACCAGCACCCGCGTGGCGCGCACCCCGGCCACGATGTCCGCGACCGAGCAGGTGCCCGACGGCGCGGGCACCGGCGCGGTGTGCACCGCCCGCGCCCGTTCCACCTCGTCGGCCACGGTGGCGCGCCAGGTCGCGTAGACCTCGTCCCGCGAGGCGCCGGCGAGGATCTTGGCCATCGCCGGCGCGACGACGTCCCGGATCCGGTTCTGCATGGCGCGCCGGTCGGCCTCGTCGGCGTCGAGCAGGCCGGCGAACCGGATGTCGGCGTCGTTCCGGGGCCGGAAGTCGACGTCCGCCCCGATGGCCCACGCCGGGAGGAAGGCGTGCAGACGCGAGGTGACCAGGCGGGAGAACCGGGTCCGGTAGGCGTCGAGCAGGTCGACGGCGGTGTGCACGTTGCGGCCGAGCCCGTGGCTGCGGACCGAGGGATGCAGGTGGGTGACCAGCTCGCTGCGGGTGTCGTGCTCCGGGACCGGCGTGTCCACGTACACGGCCGGTGCGCCGGCCGGCGCGGGCTGGAAGCCGGAGGGGAACACCGTGTCGATGGTGGTGGTGAGGCAGCCGCTGAAGAACGCGGGGACACCCGCGTTGAGCAGCAGGTGCACGGTGGTCCAGTCGCGGCACCCGATGGGCCCGTGGGCCCTGAGGTAGTCGACGGCGGTCGGCGTCAGGATGGCGTGCTTGTTGACGTGGAACGAGACGAACAGCGGCTGCAGGTTCTCGTGGAACGGGAAGTCGAACCGCAGGTCGAACTGGCTGTGCATGTACCAGCCGAACGCGAGCATCCAGGTGTTCTCCGGCACCGCGTCCAGCCGGGACATGTCGCGCTGCACGAGCGTCAGGTCCACGTCGGCGCCCGGCCCGGGCACCACGTGCTCGGGGCGCACGCGGCCGGCGAGGAACCGCACGGGCTCGGTGACGGCGTCGTCGCCGTGCAGGCGCACGCCCTCGTGCCGCAGCAGGTGGCCCAGGCTCGCGATGGTCTGCACCGTGTCGCCGATGTTGCTGGAGGCCACGTTCTCGTCCGGCGCCTTGTAGTCGATGACGGCGAACGACACGTGTCCCGTCGGCACCCGCGCGGGCGTCGCGGGCCGGAGCGCCTTGTCGATCCAGGGCGCCAGGTGGTCGATCGACGCCTGGACCCGCCCGGTCGGTCCGGCAGCGTTGCCGGTCGCGTGGCCGACGGCGTAGCGGGCGGCGTCGAGCGCCTCCGCCGCTGCCGCGGGCTCGTCGGCGATGAACAGGAGCTTCGCGATGTCGAGCAGCACCGCGGCGTCGGACACGAAGCCGTGCCGTACCCAGGTGGTGGCCGTCCGGGTGACGTCGGGGTTGGCCATGGCGATGCCCGCCCGGAGGTACTCAGCGGGGGCGAGGCGGGCGGCGTCGTCGGGCCCGAGCTCGCGCAGCAGGTCCCACGCGAGCTCGCGCAGGCCCACGCGCTGCGCGATCAGGGCGGCTCCGGCGACACCCGCGCGGCGCGTCTCGGGATGCGCCATGAGCGAGTGGCACAGCGACCGCCACTGGGCGGTGTCCAGGCTGCGGGCGGTGCGGATGGAGGTGGTGATCGCCTCGTCGACGGGCAGGCCGCGGCGGAGGGCGGCGGTCACCACCGCGTCGCTCGAGAGGGGCTCTGGTCGTTCCTGGAAGGGGCGGTCCGCGGCGCGGTCCGGGGCGGACCACACCTCCCGCGGCTGACGGTTGGCTTCCTTGGCGGAGGCCCAGGACTCCTGGTCGGGGGACGGCAGAGGTCGGGCGTCGGGTAACGGGCCCGGCCGATCAGGATGCGGGTTGAGTAGGGGATCGGCCGCGGCGGTGAGCAGCGCCTCGGCGATCATCTCGTCAGCGGTCGGGACCTGGTGCGCAGTCTCACCGGGCGCGGCGAGACGGCGGCTTGCAGGGGACATGAAGGCTCCTCGTGGGGTCGACGGGTGCGGCGGGTACCGTCGTCAAGGAGGGCGCTCCCAGCGAGCGCGGAATGCCGACGGTGGCCAGAGCGTAGTGCCCCTGGGTTACGCCCCGACGACGTCTCGGTAGGCTCCCGGACATGTCTGCGCAACAACCTGCTGATCAGGGTTTTTCGCCGTCGCTGCCGACCGAGCCGGGCACCGTTGTCGGCGCCCGCATGCGCAAGTGGGACGGCACTCCGCACTGGCGCTTCGATGGGGTGTATCTCGGCAGGGACGAGCACGGTGTCTGGCTCGGCTACCGGACCGGGACGCTGTTCAGCAGGCCCGGGCGCGAGTACCACACGAAGACCGCCGGGCTCATCGTCTTCGGCGACGTCGGATGGGTCACGGACATCTACCGCGACCACCCGCGGGGCGCTCTCCTGTACATCGATCTCACGACTGTCCCCGAGTGGAGCGAGGTGCCCGACGACGGTCGCGACGGTCGGGGGCCCGCGTTCGAGGTCTCCGCGGTCGACATGGATCTCGACGTCCTGGCCAACGAGCCGGGCAGCAAGGCAGCCAAGGGGAAGGGCGAGACGCTCATCGACGACGAGGACGAGTTCGCGGAGCACACCGTGCAGTACGGCTACCCACAGGAGGTCGTTTCCCGCGTCCGCGCGGACGCCGACGCCCTGCTCGCCGCGGTGCGTGCCGAGGAGCCGCCCTACGACGGTCCGACGGCCAAACGCTGGTTCGCGGCGTTCGATGCGCTCTGAGAGCTCGTGACACGCGGGGACCTTCGGACGGCCGACCAGATGAGGTACTTCGAGAACAACCTCGAGCGGATCGAGGCGCTGTGGCGCGTCGAAGGACCATGGGTCTTCGGCGTCTACGAGAACGAGCTCCGGCGGCTCAACCTGCCCAGAAGCAAGGAGCCCGCGCAGGCTGGGTGACGATCAGGCAGAGCCCGTCAGTGCGCGCTGAGCACCAGGTCGTCCTGCTCCACCGCTGCCCGCCACTCGGCCTTCTCCGCGCGCCAGCGCTCGTCGTCGCGGCCGCGACGCCAGTAGCCCGACGCCGAGAGCAGCTCGCGCGGCACACCCAGCGTGCCGCGCGCCCAGCGGCGCAGGTCACGGACGCAACCGGCCTCGCCGTGCAGGAACGTGTGCGGCACGCCGTCCGGCAGCTCGGCGGCCTGCACGACGTCGGCCAGGCTCGCCCCGGTGGATCGGTGCACCCACGTGACGCGGAGGTCCGCGGCACTCGTGATCTCCTGCTCCTCCGACGCGTCGGCGACCTCGACGAAGACGTGGGCCACGGCGTCGTCGGGCAGGGCCTCGCACGCGGCCGCGATGGCCGGGAGGGCGGACTCGTCGCCGGCCATGAGGTGCCACTGGGCGTCGGGGGACGGCGCGTAGTCGCCGCCCGGGCCCACGAACGAGACCTCTTCGCCCGGTTGGACCCGCTGGGCCCATGGGCTGCCGTAGCCCTCGTCGCCGTGGGTGACGATGTCGATGTCCCAGCTGGACTCGGCGACGTTGCGGATCGTGTAGGTGCGGAGCACCGGGCGACCCTCGGGCTCGGGGGACTCCGCCATGACGAGCTTGATGTAGCGGTCCGTGAGCGGCGTGGGGTCGACGCCGGCCAGCGACTTCCCGCCGATCGTCACCCGGATCATGTGCGGGGTGAGGTGCCGGACTGCCGTCACGGTCGCCGTGGTGCGGACCCCCTTGCGGGGCTTTCCGATGAGTGCGTTCGTGGTTTGCGACATGGTGAGGTAAGCCTAACCTCTGGGGCTGCCGAGCGCCGGTGTGGCGTGCGTCACTGGCTGAAGGTTCGCGCGGCCCCCGCGGGACACGCCGTCGGGGTCTCGCCGCGCGCCTACGATGGGCCCGTAATCGAACTCTTCCTGTCAGGAGTCCCGTCGTGAAGATCGCTGTCGCCGGCACTGGATACGTCGGTCTGTCCAACGCGGTCCTGCTCGCCCAGAACCACGAGGTGTGGGCGGTGGAGGTGGACCCGGTCAAGGTGGCGCAGGTGAACGACCGGATCTCGCCGATCGTCGATGCCGAGCTCGAGGAGTACCTCGCCGGCAAGGAGCTGAACCTGACCGCGACCCTCGACAAGGACGCGGCATACGCGGGCGTGAGCGTCGTGGTCATCGCCACCCCGACGAACTACGACGAGGTGACCAACTTCTTCGACACCTCGTCGGTGGAGTCCGTGATCGACGACGTCCAGGCCCGGGCGCCCGAGGCGACGATAGTGGTCAAGTCCACGGTCCCCGTGGGGTTCACCGAGCGCGTGCGCGAGGAGCGCCCGGGCGCGGTGATCGTCTTCTCCCCGGAGTTCCTGCGCGAGGGGCGGGCGCTGTACGACAACCTGCACCCGTCCCGGATAGTGGTGGGCGACCGGTCGGACCGCGGCAAGCAGTTCGCGGACCTCCTGCTGGAGGGCGCCCTCACCAAGGACGTCCCGGTGCTGCTGACCGACCCCACCGAGGCCGAGGCGATCAAGCTGTTCGCCAACACCTACCTCGCGCTGCGGGTCGCGTACTTCAACGAGCTCGACACCTACGCGGTGACCCGCGGGCTGGACACGGCGCAGATCATCGAGGGTGTGGGCCTGGACCCGCGGATCGGGTCGCACTACAACAACCCGTCGTTCGGGTACGGCGGGTACTGCCTGCCCAAGGACACCCGCCAGCTGCTGGCCAACTACGCGGACGTGCCGCAGAACCTGATCAACGCGGTGGTCGACGCGAACACCACCCGCAAGGACTTCGTGGCCGCCGACATCCTGCGCCGCAGCCCGAAGACCGTGGGCGTCTACCGGCTGGTGATGAAGGCCGGGTCGGACAACTTCCGGGCCTCCAGCATCCAGGGCATCATGAAGCGCATCAAGGCGAAGGGCGTCGAGGTCATCGTGTACGAGCCCACCCTGGACGAGGACGAGTTCTTCCACTCCGAGGTGGTCCGGGACCTCGACGAGCTCAAGTCCCGTGCCGACGTCATCATCGCGAACCGCCGCACCGGGGCGCTCGACGACGTCGCCGACAAGGTCTACACGCGCGACATCTACGGTCGTGACTGAACCGGTGCGGGTCCTGGTCACCGGCGGAGCCGGCTTCATCGGCGCGAACTTCGTGCAGCAGACGGTGCGGGAGCGCCCCGAGGTGCGGGTCACCGTGCTGGACGCCCTGACCTACGCGGGTGACCGGACCTCGCTCGACCCGGTCGCGGACCGCGTGGAGCTGGTGGTGGGCTCGATCACCGACGCGCCGCTCGTGGACCGGCTCGTCGGGGAGTCGGACCTGGTGGTGCACTTCGCGGCGGAGTCGCACAACGACAACTCCCTGAACGACCCCTCGCCGTTCGTGCAGACCAACCTCGTGGGCACGTTCACGCTGCTGGAGGCGGTGCGCAGGCACGGCGTGCGGTTCCACCACATCTCGACGGACGAGGTGTACGGGGACCTCCCACTGGACTCCCCGGAGCGGTTCACGCCGGAGACCCCGTACAACCCGTCGTCGCCGTACTCCTCGACGAAGGCGGGCTCCGACCTGATGGTCCGGGCCTGGGTGCGGTCCTTCGACGTGCGGGCGACCATCTCGAACTGCTCCAACAACTACGGGCCGTACCAGCACATCGAGAAGTTCATCCCGCGGCAGATCACCAACCTGATCGACGGCGTCCGCCCCCGCCTGTACGGCGCGGGCCTGAACGTGCGCGACTGGATCCACGTCGAGGACCACAACGCGGCCGTCTGGAGCATCATCGAGAAGGGCACCATCGGCGAGACGTACCTGATCGGGGCCGACGGCGAGACCAGCAACCTCGAGGTGGTGCGGACCCTCCTGGGGATCTTCGGCCGGGACGCCGACGACTTCGACCACGTGACCGACCGCGCCGGGCACGACCTGCGCTACGCGATCGACGCCTCGCGGCTGCGCACCGAGCTGGGCTGGTCGCCCAGCTACACGGACTTCCGTGAGGGGCTCGCGGCGACCGTCGACTGGTATCGGGAGCACGAGGCCTGGTGGCGGGGGGCGAAGGCTGCGACTGAAGCGAAGTACGCGGCGACCGGCCAGTAGCCCGCCGCGTCAGACGTACAGGTCACCCGAGTGACCCGTGGGTCAGTAGCGGTCAGTGACGCCGGAGCCGTGGACGAGTACTGAAATGCGGCTCAGACCAGGGTGCCCACGTAGTCCCGCACGGCGTCCTGCGTCGGGAGCAGGCCCTGTTCCTTCGCCTCGGCGAGCGTTGGCGCCGCCTCGTCCTTCTCGGACAGCAGCGGCGCCAGCGGGCTGCCGTCGCGGGCGGTGGTGGGCCAGTCGATGCCGACCTCGGGGTCGAGGGGGTGGATGCCGTGCTCGCGGCCCGGCGCGTACCCGGACGAGCACAGGTACATGACGGTGGAGCCGTCCTCGAGGGACATGAACGCGTGGCCCAGTCCCTCTGACAGGTAGATCGCCCGGCGGTCGACGTCGTCCAGGAGGACGGCGTCCCAGGTGCCGAAGGTGGGCGAGCCGACACGGATGTCCACGACGACGTCGAGAACTGCGCCCTGGACTGCCATGACGTACTTGGCCTGGCTGGGCGGCACGTCCGCGAAGTGGATGCCGCGGAGCACCCCGGCGGCCGATACCGAGCAGTTGGCCTGCTGGAGGTCGAAGGCGTGGCCGACGGCGTCGGCGAACGGGCCGGCCTTGAAGGCTTCGAGGAAGACGCCCCGGGGGTCCCCGAACTGCTTGGGGGTGATCTCGAACGCGCCGGGCACGGCCAGCTCGCGGTACTCCATGAGGCTCCTAGCGTGGTTCGTCGATGGCAGAGCGTGGTTCGTCGGTGGCCCCGCGACCCTCGATAGGATCCTAGGGTGACCAGCGGACAGAGCACGCGGCAGCGGTGGGTGGTCTTCGGCGCGGCAGGCATGCTCGGCCAGGACGCGGTGGCGGTCGCCGAGGCCGCGGGGCACGAGGTGACCGGGCTGCGCCGGTCCGACCTGGACATCACCGACGCCTCAGCGGTGCTCGACGCCGTGGCGGGCCACGACATCGTCGTCAACTGCGCCGGCTGGACCGCCGTCGACGACGCCGAGACCCACGAGGCCGAGGCGTTCGCCGTGAACGCGACGGGCGCCGCGCACCTCGCCCGCGCCGCCACGGCGTCGGGCGCGCGCCTGGTCCACGTGTCCACGGACTACGTGTTCGACGGCGGCGCGACCCGGCCCTACGCCGAGGACGCGCCCGTCGCACCCCGCTCCGCGTACGGACGCACCAAGGCCGCCGGCGAGTGGGCCGTGCGCGCGCTCGCGCCGGACGCCCTGGTGGTCCGCACCGCATGGCTGTACGGGGCCGGTGGGCGCTGCTTCCCGCAGACCATCGCGCGTGTTGCGGGGGAGCGCGACCGGCTGAGCGTCGTGGACGACCAGACCGGGCAGCCCACCTGGACCGCCGACCTGGCGGACCTCATCGTGCGGCTCGTCGGAGCGCGGTCGCCGGGCGGGATCTACCACGGGACGGCATCGGGGCAGGTGACGTGGCACGGGTTCGCCCGCGAGGTGGTGGCAGCCGCCGGGCGCACGACGCCGGTGGACCCGACGACGAGCGCCGCCTACCAGCTACCGGCCCCACGCCCGGCGTACTCCGTGCTGGGCCACGACCGGCTCCGCGAGGCCGGCGTCGAGCCGATCGGCGACTGGGCCGAACGCTGGAAGGTGGCGGCGCCGGCGGTGCTGGGGTTGGATCGGCCTTGACTTGAAGTGAGCCCGGCAGCCATCCGGACGGTTGGTGAGCCGGGCTTCGCGCTGCCTACAGGAGTTCGATCGTGCGGACGGCGCGGACCAGCGACGTCACTCGTCCAGTAGGCCCAGCAAGTAAGTCCCGTAGCCCGACTTCGTGAGCTTCTCGGCGCGGGCGCGCAGGTCGTCGTCGGACAGGAAGCCGCGCCGCCAGGCGACCTCCTCCGGGGCGCCGATCTTCAGGCCTTGGCGCCGCTCGATGGTGCGGACGTAGTCCGAGGCCTCGAGCAGCGAGTCGAAGGTTCCCGTGTCGAGCCAGGCGGTGCCGCGGGGCAGCACCTCGACCTGGAGCCGGCCCTGGCTCAGGTACTCCGTGTTGACGTCGGTGATCTCGTACTCGCCTCGCGCCGACGGCTTGAGCTCCTTGGCGATGGCGACGACGTCGTTGTCGTAGAAGTACAGCCCGGGCACGGCGTACCTCGACTTGGGCCGCGCGGGCTTCTCCTCCAGGGAGAGTGCCTTGCCGTGCTCGTCGAACTCGACGACCCCGTACGCGGTGGGGTCGGCGACGCGGTAGGCGAAGACGGCGCCCCCGTCGATGTCGGCGAACCGGGTGAGCTGGGCGCCCAGGCCGGGGCCGTAGAAGATGTTGTCGCCGAGCACGAGAGCCACGGGGTCGTTGCCGAGGAACTCCTCGCCGAGCACGAAGGCCTGCGCGAGGCCGTCGGGCGACGGCTGCGTCGTGTAGGTGATCGAGATGCCGAACTGGCTGCCGTCGCCGAGCAGCCGCTGGAACTGCTCGGCGTCGTGCGGCGTCGTGATGACCAGGACCTCCCGGATCCCGGCCAGGATCAGCGTCGAGAGCGGGTAGTAGATCATCGGCTTGTCGTAGACGGGGACGAGCTGCTTGCTGATGCCCTGGGTGATGGGGTGCAAGCGGGTACCTGAGCCACCGGCGAGAATGATTCCGCGCATGTGCCGGATCTTCTCACGCCCCTCGTGCGGCGGCCGGGCCCGGTCGGTGGCCCGGAGGAACAAAAAATTCTCGGGTGCTTCCGCCCGCTGTCATTCCCTCATCAAGGAATACCGATGAGGAATTCACCCGGATGAATTCCTCGCCGTGAGCGAGCAATAGCCAGGATGTCCGACTACGGGTGAATACCGGGTGATCTCCTTCGCGGGGTGATGCGGTGAGGCCCGTCGGAACTGTAGTTACATGGGTATGGATGGACCTGATGGCATCAGTGAGCTACTCGCTCCGCCGAACCCTGTCGCCTTCGAGCCGCCACCCGTGCGGCGCTTCCGTCGTCGCAAGGGTTTCGTCGCGGCGGTCATCGCTGGTGCGCTGGTCCTCGTCTGCGCGAGCGGCGTCACGGCGTACTTCGGCTACCGGATCTCGCTCGACGAGAACATCGAGCGCATCGACGACCCGTTCGCCGAGATCGACCCGTCGACGCGGCCGAGCGCGCCGCCGGTGGAGGGGTCGACCGCACCCGTGAACATCCTGATGCTCGGTTCCGACAGCCGGATCTCCGCCGGCGACCCGAACGCGTGGGAGGCCGGAGCCCAGCGGACCGACGCGATCCTGCTCGTGCACCTCTCGGCCGACCGGCAGTCGGCGGCGGTGATCTCGATCCCGCGCGACTCCTGGGTGCCGATCCCGGGGTACGGAGAGGCGAAGGTGAACGCGGCGTTCTCCTACGGCGGCCCCAGCCTCATGATCCACACGGTTGAGAACCTGACGGGCGTGCGCATCGACCACTTCGCGGTGACCGACTTCGAGTCCTTCACGACCCTCACCGACACCCTGGGCGGGGTAGAGATCACGGTGCCCGACGACGCCGGCGGATCCGTCGAGCAGACCATGACGGGTGCGGAAGCGCTGGACTTCACCCGGGAGCGGTACGCCCTGGCGAACGGCGACTTCGGTCGTGTGCAGCGCCAGCAGGCATGGATGCGGGCCATCGCCACGAAGGTGCATGACGACCGGACCGACCTCCTGAAGATGTCCCGGTTCCTCGATGCCGTCACCGGCTCGGTGGCGGTCGACGAGGGCTTCACCTTCGACGAGATGCAGGGGCTCCTGATCAGCGCCCGGGAGATCTCCACCGGCGACATCACGTTCATGACCGCTCCGTACGCCGGCACGGGGCGCAGCGCGGACGGGCAGTCGACAGTGGTGCTGGACCGCGACGCGTTCGACCCGCTCATGCAGGCGGTGGCCAAGGACGAGGTGCCGGCGTACCTGGCTGCCAACCCCGACGCGATGGACCTGCTGCCTGCCGTCGTGCAGTAGCGGGGGCCGCCGCCGTCGTCTCCCGGAGTGGGCGGGAAGTGCCTGAAGATTGCCCGGGTGAACATGTTCGTCTTTCACCCGGAAACGGCAAAGTCGGTCTGTGACCGCTTGTAGCATGAGCCAACCAATGGCGCATCCTGAACGTCCGGCACCCTGTATTTCGCGCCTGGCAGGGTGCCCTTCTCTTTGATGAATTTCTGGCAGACAGGGACATTCTTGCCGTGATGGATCGTGCGTCGGGAGCGGTGCTCAGGCTCCGCCGCGCGGCATGGCATCTCCGGCAGGGCGGGGTCGAGCAGCTGCGGACGTACCTGCGTCGGCAGCGGGTGCCGATGGCCTCCCAGACCGGCGGCGCACGGTTCACCAAGGACGGTCTGACGTTCGACCCGTGGCCGGCCCGACCGGCGTCCGGCCTGGTGGTGTCCGGTGCGGCGGGGCCAGAGCTCCGCGTCGGTGTCATCCTGGACGACTTCTCGCGGCGCGCGTTCGCGCCCGAGTGGGACCAGGTGGCCCTGACCCCCACGACCTGGCGGGACGAGCTGACGGCAGGCCTGGACCTGCTGTTCGTCGAGTCGGCCTGGAACGGCAACGGCGGCGCGTGGCAGTACCACCTGACGGGGACGTCGGCCCCGCGTCCCGCGTTCGTCGAGCTCGTGGCGGCCTGCCGTGCCGCGGGTGTGCCGACGGTCTTCTGGAACAAGGAGGACCCGGTTCACTTCGAGGACTTCCTCGACGCGGCACGGCTGTTCGACCGCGTCTACACCACCGACGTCGACCGCGTTCCCGCTTACGCCGAGGCACTGGGACACGACCGGGTGGGCGTGCTGGAGTTCGCCGCGCAGCCCGCGATCCACAACCCCGTGCGGCTGCACGGCCGCGGACCGGAGCGCGACGTCGCGTTCGCCGGGATGTACTTCGCGCACAAGTACCCGGAGCGCCGCGAGCAGATGGACCTGCTCCTCGGCGCGGCCCTGGACGTGTCGTCCGCGATGGAGCACGGCCTGGAGATCTTCAGCCGGTTCCGCGGCAAGGACAAGAAGTACCAGTTCCCCGCGCCGCTGGACGGCCGCGTCGTCGGCTCGCTCGACTACGACCGCATGCTGACCGCCTATCGCGAGTACAAGGTATTCCTCAACGTGAACTCGGTGGTCGGGTCGCCGTCGATGTGCGCGCGCCGGATCTTCGAGATCACGGCCTGCGGGACGCCCGTCGTCTCCACGCCGAGCGCCGCGGTGGGGGAGTACTTCCGGGGCGACGAGGTGTTCGTCGCGGGCACCCGCGAGGCCGCCGCGCACACCATCCGGGCGCTCGTGCGGTCGCCGGAGCTGCGGGACCGCGCCGTGCACAAGGGGCAGCGTCGCATCTGGCGCGAGCACACCTACGGCGCGCGCACCCAGAAGGTCCTGCACGACGCCGGGCTGGTCACCTCTCCCGTCGTCCCGCGGCCGAGCGTGACCGCGCTGGTCTCCACGAACCGCCCACACCAGCTCGATCACGTGCTGGGCGTGCTCGGTGCTCAGGACGGCGTCGACCTGCAGGTCGCGCTCCTGACCCACGGCTTCGAAGCGGACGACGCCGACCTGCGGGCCCGGGCGAAGGAAGCCGGCGTCGAGCGCCTGGAGCTGCTGTCCGCGCCGTCCGACGTGCCCCTGGGCGCGTGCCTGAACCTGCTGCTGGATGCCGCCGACGGCGACGTCGTGGCCAAGATCGACGACGACGACCTGTACGGCCCGCAGTACCTGTCCGACCAGCTGTACGCGCTGGCGTACTCCGGCGCGGATGTCGTGGGCAAGCAGGCGCACTACATGTACCTCGAGGGCACGGACGCGACCATCCTGCGGTTCGCGGACCGTGAGCACCGGTACACCGACCGCGTGATGGGTCCGACGATCGTCGCTGCGTGTGAGATCGCTTCCACAACGCGCTTCCGGGCGCTGCCGCGTGGTGAGGACACGGCGTTCCTCGCGGACGTCGCCGAGGCCGGCGGGACCGTCTACTCCGCCGACCGGTTCAACTTCGTCCAGGTCCGGTCCGCCGTCGGCGGGCACTCCTGGGACGTGACCGATGCCGAGCTGCTCGCGAGCGGCGAGGTCAAGTACTACGGGCGTGCGGCGACGCACGCCACCTTCTGAGGTGGGGAACCATGGGGATCAGCACTGTCGGCGTGATCGGACTCGGGTACATCGGGCTCCCGACCGCGGCGATCCTTGCCTCGAACGGCGTAGCGGTGACCGGCGTCGACGTGAGCCCGGAGACCGTCAGTGCGGTGAACCGCGGCGAGGTGCCGTTCGTGGAGCCGGACCTGGCGGGCTACGTGGCGGAGGGCGTGTCGTCGGGCAAGCTGCGCGCGACCCTGGCACCGGAGGCGGCTGACGCCTTTATCGTCGCCGTGCCTACGCCGTTCACCGGCGATCACAAGCCCGACCTCTCGTACATCAAGGCTGCCGCCGAGGCACTCGCGCTCGCGCTGCGTGGCGGCGAGCTGGTCATCCTCGAGTCCACGTCTCCGCCGGGTACGACGCAGCGCATGGCCGACTGGATCCTGGCCGCCCGGCCCGACCTCAGCCTCGACGGCTCGGCCGGCCGGCCTGCCGTCTTCTTCGCGCACTGCCCCGAGCGGGTGCTGCCCGGCAAGGTCATGGTCGAGCTGGTGACGAACGACCGGATCGTGGGCGGACTCACCCCCGAGGCCGCGCAGCGTGCCCGGGACCTCTACCAGGTCTTCTGCCAGGGCGAGATCCTGCTGACCGACGCCGCGACCGCCGAGACGGCCAAGCTCGTCGAGAACTCGTTCCGCGACGTGAACATCGCGTTCGCCAACGAGCTGTCGCTCGTCGCGGACCGCCTCGACATCGACGTCTGGGAGCTCATCCGGCTCGCCAACCACCACCCCCGAGTCAACATCCTGCAGCCCGGGCCGGGCGTGGGCGGGCACTGCATCGCCGTCGACCCCTGGTTCATCGTCGACGCCGCGCCCGAGGAAGCACGGCTGATCCGGACGGCGCGCGAGGTCAACGACGCCAAGCCGCGCTGGGTGCTGCACAAGGTGGTCGACGCGGTCGCGGATCTTGGCGTGACGAACCCGGTGATCGCCACCTACGGGCTGGCGTTCAAGCCGAACATCGACGACCTGCGGGAGTCGCCGGCCCTGAAGATCACCACCGAGATCGCGCGGACGTTCCCGCACGCGACGGTGCTGGCCGTGGAGCCGCACGTGGAGAAGCTTCCGGCGGAGCTCGCCGACCTGGCGAACGTCCGGCTGGCGGGGACCGAAGAGGCGCTCGGGGCCGGGCAGGTGCACGTGCTGCTGGTGGACCATGCGCAGTTCCGTGCACTTGCCGGCCCTCTGGCGGGTAGGCACGTGGTGGACACGCGGGGGTTGCTGCGTTGAGGAGTCTCGTCTTGTTCCGACGTCGATGGGTGGCCGCTGCTGTGACGGCAGCCCTCGTCGTCGTGTCCGCGACCCTGCTGACGGTTGGCCTGGTCGCGACACGACCGAGTGCATGGCTGGTGTTCGCGGGTGTGCTGGGCGCGCTGTTGTCGGTCGGCATACTCGTGGCTGTAGCGGGGTCGTGGGCGAGCGTACGGCCCGAAGAGCGGCTGCGTCGCCGCATCGAGCGGCTCGAGGCGACCGTGCAGGACACGCGCGTGAAGGCTTCGCGGCACGAGTGGACGCAGGAGAAGGCGCTCGAGCGGATCGAGTCGACGAGCCGTGAAGCGGCGACCGGGGCCTTGCACATGGCGTGGGCCACATTGCGTGAGGCCCCTCCTGTGGACGCGGCCCAGGCCGCGGGCGCGGCACCGCGCGTGCTCTTCGTGACGAGCAACGGTGGCGGCATGGGGCACATCGCCCGGTGCGCCGCGGTGCTGCGACACGCGGGCAGCACGCTCGATGGCCGGATCCTCACACTTTCAACGGCGGCCTCGACGGTCGCTGCCGCGGGCTACGACGTCGCGTACCTTCCGAGCCACACCACGGCCGGTGTCAGCCAGGACCGATGGCGCCGGCAGTTCACGCGCCGGCTCCTCGACGAGGTCGCTGCATATCGCCCGGAGTCGGTCGTCTTCGACGGTACGTGGGTGTATCCCTCGCTGACGGACGTCGCGGATCTGGTGGGCCTGCCTCTGGTGTGGCTCCGCCGCGGGCTGTGGCGCGAGGGCACCGACCTGACGCAGGTGAAGAGCTGGCGTGACCACGTGACCTCGGTCATCGTGCCCGGTGACATCGCCGAGACGCGGGAGACCGCGCCGGAGGTCTTCCAGGACGCGACGTGGGTGGACCCGGTGTCCCTCGCACCGGCCTGGCTCATGCCACGGGAGAAGGCGCTCGCCTCGCTCGGGCTCGATCCGGAGCGGCGGTATGCGCTCGTGCAGCTGTCCGGCGGCAACGGCGACGGGTCTGCCACGGCTGCTGCCGTGGAGGCCGTTCGCGGCGCCGGGGACATCGTCCCGGTCGTGGTGAGGTCGCCGCTGCTGTCCTCCGCGGTGGCGCACGACGCGGCGACCATCGATGCGCGCTTCCCGCTGGTGGACCTCGCCGGGGCGTGGGAGTTCACGGTGACCGGTGCGGGGTACAACTCCGTGCACGAGAACCTGCACACCGGGACGCCGGGTGTGTACCTGCCGAGCGCGGTGACGTTGAGGGACGACCAGGAGAAGCGTGCACAAGCGGTTGCCGGAGCAGGTCTTGGTATCACGGCAGAAGACGTGGACGGGATTGCCGGCGCTGTCGCCGATCTGACCGCTGGACGAGGCATCGACGAAGTGCGCGCGGCAATGCGCGAGAGCCTGAGCGCGCAGGGTGCGCCGAGCGCGGCAGAAGCCATCGTCCTCTCCACCAGGAGATGGCTGGCAGCGCATTGAATTTCTTCATCTTTGATTCTGACAGACTTCATGACGATAGGAACACCAAGCGCGATGACCGAAAGCTTCAGGCGTACCGCAACCACCGATCAGGATTCCGGCCGGCCGAGTGTTTCGGTCCTGGTTCCCACCTTCAACGTCGAGCAGTATCTTGAGGCTGCGCTGGACAGCCTGATTCACCAGACGTTGACGGACCTGGAGATCATCTGCGTAGATGACGGCTCGACCGATTCGAGCTCGGAGATTCTCGCACGTTACGCGCAGGAGCATTCGGATCGCCTCAAGGTCATCACCCAGGCGAACGCTGGTTACGGCGTGGCCATGAACGTGGCCCTCCGCCATGCGACTGGCGAGTATGTCGGGATTCTTGAGCCGGACGACGTCGTGCGGCCGGCCATGTACGAGACGCTCTGGCGGACGGGGCGCGAGCACGACCTCGACATCGTCAAGGCGGACTACCTGCGCTTCCGTGGCGTCGGGGAGCACCGCACCGAGGTGATCGTACGATCGGCGTCGACCCCGTCGGTCTACGGCCAGGTCCTCGACCCGGCCCAGCAGGTCGGCATCTTCCGCTACCCGATGAACACCTGGTGCGGTATCTACCGCCGCGAGTTCCTCATCGAGAACGACATCTGGCACCACGAGACTCCGGGTGCGTCCTACCAGGACAACGGGTTCTTCTTTCAGACGATGTGCCTCGCGCGCCGCGTCATGTACATCAACGAGGTCTTCTACGAGAACCGGCGCGACAACCCCAACTCGTCGGTGAAGTCGACCGGCAAGGCGGACGTCGCGTTGCAGGAGTATGACTGGATCCGGGAATGGCTCTTGAAGCGCTCCGAACTGTCTGAAGAATTCATTGGCGTCTACGGGCTCAAACGGTGGCACAACATCGACTTCACGATGAAGCGGCTGGCGCCGAGCCTGCGCCGGGAGTACTGCCACATGGTGTCGGACGTGCTGAGGAAGGACGCCGAGCGCGGCGTGCTGATCCAATCGGCTTTCGGCGTCGGCGAATGGAACCGCGTGCAGTGGATCATGCGGGACGCGGACGAGTACTACTACCAGCACGAGACCGGTCGTGTGAAGGTGTCCGTCGTTGTTCCGGTCTACAACGCGATGCCCTACCTCAAGGACTGCTTGGCGGCGCTCCGGGCACAGTCACTTCGTGACCTCGAGATCATCCTGGTCGACGACGGCTCGACCGATGAGTCGATGGAGGAGTTGCAGAAGTTCGCCGAATCCGACCCCTACGACCGGGTCATCCTTCTGACGCAGGAGCACCAGGGAGCCGGTGCCGCACGCAATCTCGGTCTGGACAACGCACAGGGCGAGTACGTGGCATTCCTCGACGCCGACGACGTCTTCGATGCGGGGATGCTCGGGCGCGCCTACGGCAAGGCGAAGGCGGACCGCGCGTCCATCTGCGTCTTCCGTTCCCGCGACCTGGACACGACCACCGGCCGCACGAGCCCGATCAAGCACGCCGTCCGGATCGCAGAACTGCCCAAGGCCCGGCCGTTCCCTGCCGCCGCGATCTCGGCGAACCCATTCTTCGCCTTCGTGGGGTGGCCCTGGGACAAGCTCTTCCTTCGCACCTACCTGCAGAACACGGGGATCCGCTTCCAGGCGCTGACCTCGACGAACGACGCGTACTTCGTCTACTCGGCGCTGCTGTGCTGCGACCGGATCACCATTCTGGACGAGGAGCTCGTCTCCCACCGGCGGAACGTGAAGACTTCGATCTCGAACTCGACGTCGAAGTCGCCGGACAACGCGCACCTCGCACTCCTGGCGATCCGCGACCAGCTTGTGCGCAGTGGTATCTACCCGCCTCTGCAGCGCAAGTTCATCAATTACGCCCTGCACCTTCTGCTCTGGCACCTCAACAACCTGCCGACGGATGTGCGTGAGGACTTCTACAAGACCCTGGTCACCGACTGGTTCCCCGAGCTGGGTGTGTCCGACCAACCGCTGGATTTCTTCACGCAGCCGAAGGAGCGGGCGATGCTGGGCATGATCCGGTACACGCAGGAGCACGGGACCGGGTCGTACTGGGATCTGGCGTTCCTCGATTCGGACCCCGAGCACCGCGCGGAGCTGGAGCGGGTCTATTCCGCACTGGGGAACGGTGCCGCCGACCCGGACGGGGTGGACCAGCGGGTCCGGCGGCTTGAGCGCGAGGTCGCGCTCGAGCAGCGCAGGATCGTACAGATCCGCACGTCAGAGACTTGGCGGGCCGGCCAGGCGGTCACCGTCGTCCCTCGGCTGATCGCCGACCTCTTCAAGCGCTGAGCAGGGGATTCACGTGAACGCTGATCTTGTTGTCGTCGGGTCGGGATTCTTCGGCCTGACCGTCGCCGAGCGAATCGCCGAGGAGTACGGCCTGAAGGTCCTTGTGATCGATCGGCGCCCGCATATCGGTGGTAACGCCTACAGCGAAGCGGAGAAGACCACCGGAATCGAGGTGCACCGTTACGGTGCCCACCTGTTCCACACATCGAACGAGCGGGTGTGGGGGTACGTGAACCGGTTCACCGCGTTCACGAACTACGTGCACCGCGTGTTCACCACGCACAAGGGCGAGGTGTACCCGATGCCGATCAACCTCGGCACGGTGAACCAGTTCTTCCGCTCCGCTCACGGGCCCGAAGCCGCTCGTGCGCTCATCAAGGAGCAGGCGGCCGAGCTCGGAGCCAGGAAGCCGGAGAACCTCGACGAGCAGGGTGTCTCGCTGATCGGGCGTCCGCTGTACGAGGCGTTCATCCGTGAGTACACGGCGAAGCAGTGGCAGACGGATCCGACCGAGCTGCCGGCCTCGATCATCTCGCGCCTGCCCGTGCGCTACACGTACGACAACCGCTACTTCAACGATACGCACGAGGGCCTGCCGGTCGACGGCTACACCCGGTGGATCGAGCGCATGGCGGACCACAAGAACATCGAGGTGCGGCTTGGAGTGGACTTCTTCGACGACACGCAGCCGGTGAGCAAGGGCAACGTGGTCGGGAACGTGCCTGTCGTGTACACGGGTCCGGTCGACCGGTACTTCGACTATGCAGAGGGCGAGATGTCCTGGCGCACCCTCGACTTCGAGGAGGAGGTGCTCGAGATCGGTGACTATCAGGGAACCCCGGTGATGAACTATGCGGACGCTGATGTGCCGTACACACGCATCCACGAGTTCCGGCACTTCCATCCTGAGCGGGACTACCCGACCGACAAGACGGTGATCATGCATGAGTTCTCACGTTTCGCCGAGCGTTCGGACGAGCCGTACTACCCGGTGAACACCGGCGAGGACCGTGAGCGCCTGCTCAAGTACCGGGACCTTGCTGCGAACGAGAAGGACGTCCTGTTCGGTGGGCGGTTGGGCACGTACAAGTACCTCGACATGCATATGGCCATCGGCGCCGCGCTGTCGATGGTGGACAACAAGCTCGCGCCGCACTTTGCTCGGGGCGCGAGCATCGAGAGCGGTGGCGTCGAAGCCTGATGTGGTCGATGGCACCGTGAGGCGGAAGCAGCCTCGTCACCGTCTGGTGGCGGGGCGCTTTCGTGTCGTCTCCGGCCCACCGCCGGCAGCTGCGGTCACCGGCTGTGACGCACGCTGTCCCGTATTGCTTCTGGATCGCGTCGCGAGACGCCGTTGTCCACGGGAAAGTCGTGCGTCCACGCTACGCGGCTGCGCCTCACGGCAGCCGGGCTTCCCGCGAGAAGCACATTCTCATCACTGAACTGCCGGTTGACGATGCTCCTTGCGGCAACGACTGACCCTGATGGGACTGCTGACTTGTTGAGAACGATGACGCTGGCGCCGAGCCAGACATGGTCACCGATCTCAATTCCGGCCTCCGGGTTGAGGAGCGCTCCTGAATCGAGGTCCCAAAGGCCGTGGTGCGACGATCCGCGCACGGTGACTCCGGAGGCGAAAAGGCAGTCCCGACCGATACGGACGGCGACCCCGTCGGACAGCGCCCCGATGATGTGCGTGGACCCGTTGAACGTGCATCCGTCACCGACGGTCACCTCCGATCCGGTTGATATGCGCCCGTTGTTTGCTACGAACGAGACGCGCAGACCACCGAAGGGCACGCGCAGCCGGCCCAGCTGGACGGTGCAGTCGCGTGCGCTGCCCAGGTCAACGGTAAGGCTGCTCACTCTCTGATCCGGAGCGATCTCGACCCGGTTTCCCGCGGAGCGGGGTGTGAAATTGATCGACACTCCGGCTGGTAGTTCCGCGCTCGAGGTGATGCGGGTCCCCCCGATCGTGACCGTGTTCCTTTCGAAGTTGCCGGAGGGCAGGTCGTTTGGCATCTGAGGTTGACTCCAGGGGTATTTAAGTGCATGAAATGCGATTACTTCACCATGCGGCCACTTCGCTCAAGGCTGAGCACTACCTCGTTGTAGCTGTCTTCTTGGCCGATGTTGATCCGCCCTTGTCGGTCATGTCGAGGTATGCCTGTAGGGCGGCGGGCCGACCGGTCTGGGCCAGGAAGAGGAACACCCGCGCATTCGCGCTGATGTTCTTGAGGTAGGGGTCAGGGTTGTGTGCACCGATCAGCCGGTTCAGATCGGCGATGAACTTGAGGCTCGCGTCAGAACGAGTCTGCTTGCGGAATTCGCCCACAAGGTCACTCGTGAGGATACGATTCCAGTATCGGGCCTTGAGGACTTGCCTCTTTGCTGCTGGAGTCTTCGTGTTCGAAGCGGCCTTGAACGTTGCCCAGACGACGGCAAGCGGGTTGGCCCCGGTGATGGTGGGAAGGGGTGGCTTCGAAGGTGCGTTGTCGTGGCGGACCAGGTAGTAGCAGTCAACGCTGCTCTCGACGGACACTTTATCGGCCATGGCGTAGGTGGCCATCGCGAACGGTCGTTCGATCAACGCCGGTAGCGAGATGTCGAACGCTATCTCGTTCTTGCGAAGGAAATCCGTACGGTACAGACAGTGTGCATGCAGGACCTCGGCAAATTGGAAACGCTCCAGCTCGATAGTGTCGTAAGAATTCTCGAAGGGCTTCTTCGGTACTGAGTGTCCTACGCCGACAGGCTTGCCGATGACTATTTCTGAAGAGTTCTTGTAGGCCCTGTGAACCATTGCCTGCAAAGCGTCGGGCCCAAGGTGGTCGGAGGCGTTGACAAAGTATATGTACTCTCCTCGCGCTTCCGTGATTGCCGTGTTTCGTCCAGAAGCGGACGACACTGCTCTCTTCTGGGCGATCGTTCGGAAATTGCCGTACGGGAAATGGTGCTGGTACTGGTCGAGGATCTGCTGTGTGTCGTCCGTCGAACCGTTGTCGACCACCAGAACCTCGAGGTTCTCGACCCCCATGCTTTGACGCTGAATACTTTCCAGGCAAGTGCCCAACGCGAATGCGTCATTGTTGTTCGATACGACAACTGTCACAAGAGGGTCTGGAGAGCCTTGGGCCCTCGAGCCGATTGCACCGTTGTGGGCGGTGCCCTGGCCGGTCGAGACCGTAGGCGAGGATCCGCTCCTGGTGGCGCCCGGGCCCCAGACGACGCGCCCGTCCTGTCCTGTGAGGCGCAGCGCGACCTCCAGGTACACCTTCTCCGCGTAGTGGAACGGTGCGTCCCCCCAGGGGTGATGTGGCCCGGACAGGACCTCTGCGGGGTCCAGCGAGACGACGTGCGCACCCAGAGCCTGCACCGCGACTTCCACGTACGAGCGGAACACCGGGTTCGCCTGCGCCGCCCCGATCCCGAACGAGTCCGGCGTCTGCTGCCCGCTCTCCGACCACTCCGCCCACGGGATGTCGAGCAGCGCGACGGCGGCCCGCGGCGCGGTCTGCCGGATCGAGTCGCCAAGCGCCCGGATGGCGCCGGACCAGTACTCGTAGTGCTGCTGCGTACCGAACGCGACGTGCTGCGCCCCCGGCGGCAGCGACTGCTCCGCACCCGACTCGATGAGCTCGACGGACCGGGTCACCACAGTGCCGTCGGGCAGCAGGTAGACACCGAGCCGCTCGTCGGTCAGGTCGACGAGCAGCAGGTCGATGTCCGCCGCATGCTGAGCGAGCAGCGGGCGCAGGCTCGATCGGAAGTCGCCGGTCACCATCCGCTGCTGGAACCGGGACGTGAGCACCGGCGGAGCCACGGATTCGACGGGCCGGGTGGTAGCGCTCAACACCGACTGCCGCGCCACGTACTCCAGGAGCTCGAACTGCTCCGGATCGAGATGCTCGAACGTGTCTCGTGACACGCACGAGCCATAGACAAAGACCCTGGTCTTGCTCATGCTCCACCCTCTGCAGTCACGGCAGTGAAATCGTTCGTCAGCAGCCGGGACACCTCAGCCACGACATGTTCCTCGGCGGTGCCGAGCAGCCGGGCCGTGCCGCTGACGGCGGCTACGACCTGGTCGGCACCGCGTGAGCCGAGGTCCTGGGAATGCTCCCGGCAATTCACCCGGATGATCTTTTCGCCATGGATTCTCTGGGTTACCGATCCGGCCAGGAAAGCGGGTGAAAAATGGGTGATCTTTCCCGAAGGGTAGTGCGGCGGAGGCGTCAGAACCGTCACGGGATATCCCGCCGGGACGAGGTGGCTCGCGAGCGCTTCCCAGCGTCCCTGCGGGGCGCCGGTCTCGGGTGCGAAGTGGTGTGTGACGAGGAGAATCCCGCGGTTCTGCGGGTGTCTGAAGCGGGCGACCACTGCGATTCTCCTTTCAGCCCGGCGACCTGCCGGGGGATACCAAAATTCACCTCGACCGGGGTTCTCCGGTTGCGGGGCAGGCTTAATCGTAGTAGCCGAAATTGGCATCAGGATCATCGCCGATGCCCGCACCTGATCGAATGAATGATCTTCTTGCACGCAACCTCGTGGACGGAGATATACGTCACGCCCGACGCGCCGCGCGGGGCAGGAGGGCATAGACCGGCTGCCGGCCGTCGTGCAGCAGCCGCGCCGGCCGTCGTCGCCGCCACCCGGGCCCTGGACGGTCAGGTGGTCTCGAGGACCACCTTGAAGGTCTGCCCGCGTGCGTCCGACAGGTCGACGAGCAGCGTCGAGGTGGCCCCGTCGGCCTGTACCTGGATCCGCGGGTCGGCCGTGACCACCTGGCCGATGCGGTGGTCGAGCCCGATCCGGGCCGTGCCCCGCACGGACTGGCTCGGGTCGCTGACCGCCACCGAGAGCGTGCTTCCGTCCTGGACGAGGAGCACGGAGACCCTGGTACGGGCCGTGATGCCGGCGACCGACTGTTCGTCCGTGGACCCGAAGCTGGCCGCGACCACGTCGCCCCTGCGGACGGCCTGAAGTCCGGGTGTGTTGGAGAGGACCGTCACCGGGGGGCTCGCCGCGTAGCCACGGACCTGCTCGGGTGAGGCGCCGGGCAGCAGGACGTACGCGTACCGGCCACCCCGCGGCCCGCGCCCATGGTCGATGCAGAGCGTCAGGTAGTCGTGCTGGATCTCGTCGGGGAAGTCGAACGCCGTGCTGTGGTTGATGTCGGACCAGCGCCCGGTCCGTGACTCCCGCGACGCGCGCACGCGCGCATCCGTCAGGAAGACGTAGCCGATGTCGGATCCTTCGACGGGACCCGTGAGGTGTGCCCAGCCAGGGTTGCCGAACGACCTGCCCATCGGCTCGGTCCCGAGGTCGGCCCCGTCGACGACGAACGGCTGGGGTACGTCGGCGGAGAGCTTGCGGTTCTCGACGACGGTCTCGACGGCGCGGCCGACGGGACCGGTGATCCCCGCGCCGAGCGCCACTATCTCGTCCCCGAGCAGGAACCAGGACTTCCGGCCCGTCACGGCGTCGGGCGAGTCGGCGGGAGCGCGGAACGCCATCGTGGCGAGCCCGAGCTGGTCGAGCGAGACGCCGCCGGCCAGCCCGACGGCGCTGAGCACGTCCGAGCCGCTCCCGTCCGGAGGATTTCCGGTGGGGACCGTGGTACCCGGGATGCGGGTGGCGTCCACCGTCGGCCAGTAGCCGTCGTCGAACTGGGCGAGGTCGTCGTCGTACAGGTACGTCGCGCCGCTGCCGGTCCACCAGCCGTGCTGGTTCTCGCCGTTGATCGCCTCGTACGTCGCGATCCGAGATGACGAAATGGCGATCGCGAACGTGAAGCCCGGGCGCCGGTGCACCACGCGATCCATCGCGGCATAGACCCTGGTTCCTTCTTCGGGGGGCGTGGCCGGTACCCCGGAGCCCAGCAGACGATGGGCGGCCGCGACCGCGGGCACGTTCTTCGTGCCGAGGAACGGTGTGAGCGTGTCCTGCTCGATCACGTGGCGGGTGATGCCCGCCAGGATCTCCTGTCGTTCCGGCGGGGCCAGCTCGCCGACGGCGAGGAACGCGCCCATCGCGACCTGGCCGGCGTTGTGGTCGGAGGCCGGCCGGCGCGAGATCTCACGGCCGCGCACGGGACTGAGCAGAGCGCCCTTGTGCAGCCACGGCGCCACGCCGTCGATCGCGAAGTCCAGGAGAAAGTCGAGCTGCGCGCCGTCGACCTGCCAGCGCGAACCGTGCAGCAGCTCGACGAGCCGGACCGAGCTTCTGAGGAACGAGATCCCGTATCCGCCCGTGTACGGGTGACGCCTGTGCTGGATGAACGAGCCGTCGGGGTAGACGCCGTCGCCCGACGTCACGGTGTGGAGCGCGCGCAGCAGCCCCTCCCGGGCCGCGTCGAGCTTGGCACCGTCGTCGAGGAGTATCGCCCGCTCGGCTACCACCTGCGAGGTCCAGACCAGGTTGGCCCCCGCCTTCGACGGCTCCGGCGTGAACGAGTCGACGGGCGCCAGGTACTGCTCGAGACGGTCCTTCTCCAGGTCGTCACCCAGCAGCAGGCAGATGGAAGTCAGCGCGAGCGGGACGCTGATCTCCCGGTCGAACCAGGGCTCGTCCAGCGTGGTCTCGAAGCCGGCATAGCGCTCGTCGAGGAGGTCGAGACCGTCCACGAGGCTGGTCCGCAGGTCGGGATCGCGGTACAGCGCGGCGCCGACCGTCCCGTAGGCAAGGGCCATGGAGCCGAGGCGGTCTGCCGTGTGGCGCAGTGCCACGGCGCGGGTGCGGCCGGTGCCCTCCAGTGGAAGGTCCGGCCAGACACCCGTTCGGTCTCCGCGCGGGGACATGCCGGCCCGGGCGTTCTGGGCTGCGGCGTCAACAGCCTCGACCGCCCGGGCGATCTCGGGCACCGACAGGTCGACGTCACCGCCGGTGAGCTGGGCGTACCAGCGGTCGCGCAACCGTGTGTACGGGGTCGTCGGCGTGGTCTCGGCAGGTGGTGTCGGGCCGCCCGCGGGGTCGGGTTCGCTCTGGCGCAGATACGTGACGCCGATCCCAGCACCGGCGACCACGAGGCCGCTCACGAGCAGCAGCTGTCGGCGACCAATGGTCTGGCGGCGGTGCGGCTGTTCGTCGTGGGTGGAGGTCATCAACGTGCGAGGGTACCTGGGGTCGTGCACGTCTCGGCGAGTGCACGGTAACCGGCAATTCCGATTGAATTAGTATGGTTATTTCCCTGGTCAATTGGATGTTTTTCGGCCTTTGGGTGAATTCGGCGGCTTCCAGCCAGTAGCATGACGCGACCGATGACGCACCTCGGGCCTCCGAACCGGAATGATCCGCGGATGGCCCGGGGTGCGATCTACCTTCTGACCAGGGGATCAACTGCCGTGATGGACCGCGTCGATGGCCGGGTGCGCGCCCTGCGCCGTGCCATCTGGCACATCCGCCACGGCGGACTCGACCAGCTCCGGACGCACCTGCGGCGGGAACGCGGCTTGCTCGCACCCCGGCCCGGGACGGCCCGGATCACGCGGAAGGGCATGACCTTCGACCCCTGGCCGGCCCGTCCGGTGTCGGGCAACGGCCTCGGCGGGCCGCGCGCCCTGCGCGTCGGCGTGATCCTCGACGACTTCTCCCGCATGGCGTTCACACCCGAGTGGGACCAGGTGGCGTTGACGCCCGCCTCGTGGCGCGGCGACCTGGACGCGGGCCTGGACCTGCTGTTCGTCGAGTCCGCGTGGCACGGCAACCACGATGCGTGGCAGTACCACCTCACGGGCCCGACGGCGCCGCGGCCCGCCTTCGTGGAGCTCGTCGAGGCGTGCCGCGCCGCGGGGGTGCCGACGGCCTTCTGGAACAAGGAGGACCCGGTCCACTTCGAGGACTTCCTCGACTCGGCCCGGCTGTTCGACCGCGTGTACACGACCGACGTGGGCCGGGTGCCGGCGTACGTCGAGGCGCTCGGCCACGACCGCGTGGGCGTGCTCGAGTTCGCGGCGCAGCCGGCGATCCACAACCCGGTACGGCTCCACGGCGAGGGTCCGCAGCGCGACGTGGCGTTCGCCGGGATGTACTTCGCGCACAAGTATCCCGAGCGGCGCGAGCAGATGGACCTGCTGCTCGGCGGCGCGCTCGATGCGTCGTCGAGGATGGAGCACGGCCTCGAGATCTTTTCCCGGTTCCGCGGCAAGGACGAGAAGTACCAGTTCCCGGCGCCGCTGGACCAGCGGGTGGTCGGGTCGCTCGACTACGACCGGATGCTCACCGCGTACCGGGAGTACAAGGTCTTCCTGAACGTGAACTCGGTGGTGGACTCCCCGAGCATGTGTGCGCGCCGGATCTTCGAGATCACCGCGAGCGGGACGCCGGTCGTGTCCACGTCGAGCGCCGCGGTGGGGGAGTACTTCCCGGGCGACGAGGTCTTCGTGGTCGCCGACCGGGACTCGGCCGGGTCGACAGTGCGGGCCCTGGTCCGGTCTCCGGAGCTGCGCGATCGCGCGGTGCACAAGGGGCAGCGCCGGATCTGGCGGGAGCACACGTACTCGGCGCGCGCGCAGAAGGTGCTGCACTCGGTGGGTCTGGCCGATTCCCAGGTGGTCCCGCGACCGACGGTGACGGCGCTGGTCTCGACGAACCGGCCGCATCAGCTCGACCACGTGCTCGAGCAGCTCGGCGCGCAGGAAGACGTGGACCTGCAGGTCGCGCTGCTGACGCACGGGTTCGAGCTCTCCGCGGCCGACGTCGAGGCACGCGCCAAGGAGGCGGGCGTCCAGGAGCTGGCCCTGCTGTCTGCGGGCGCGGAGGTTCCGCTGGGCGACTGCCTCAACCTACTGCTCGACGCCGCCGACGGTGACGTGGTCGCCAAGATCGACGACGACGACCTCTACGGCCCGCAGTACCTGTCCGACCAGCTCCACGCGATGGCCTACTCGGGTGCGGACGTGGTGGGCAAGCAGGCGCACTACATGTACCTCGCCGGCCAGGACCTGACGATGCTGAGGTTCGCCGACCGCGAGCACCGGTACACCGACCGGGTGATGGGCCCGACGATCGTCGCGCGCCGGGCGCTGGCCACGCAGGTGCGGTTCGCTCCGCTGTCGCGCGGCGAGGACACGACGTTCCTGCAGGACGTCGTGACGGCCGGCGGCGCCGTGTACTCCGCGGACCGGTTCAACTTCGTCCAGGTGCGCGGTGCCTCCCCCGGGTTGCACTCCTGGGACGTGTCAGATGCCGAGCTGCTCGCGAGCGGCACGGTCAAGATCTACGGACGTGCGGCTGCGCACGTCATGTTCTGAGGTTCGCATGGGAATCAGCAAGGTCGGCGTGATCGGGCTGGGCTACATCGGGCTCCCCACCGCCGCGATCCTCGCAGGCAGTGGTCTCGACGTGGTCGGCATCGACGTCAATCCCGACACCGTGGACGCCGTGAACCGCGGCGAGGTGCCCTTCGTTGAGCCGGACCTCGCCGGGTACGTCAAGGGCGCGGTCTCGGGCGGGAAGCTCCGGGCGGTGGACTCGCCCGAACCGGCCGACGCGTTCATCGTCGCCGTGCCGACGCCGTTCCGGGACGAGCACGAGCCCGACCTGAGCTACATCCAGGCCGCCGCCAAGGCGCTCGCGCCGATGCTGGCCGGCGGGGAGCTCGTCATTCTCGAGTCGACGTCGCCGCCCGGCGCGACCCGGCAGATGGCCGGCTGGATCCTCGACGAGCGTCCCGACCTGAGCCTGGACCCTGCCGACGGCAAGCCGGTGATCCACGTGGCGTACTGCCCCGAACGTGTGCTGCCCGGACGGGTGATGGTCGAGCTGGTGACCAACGACCGGATCATGGGCGGCCTGACGTCGGAGGCCGCCGAGCGGGCGCGGGACCTTTACCAGGTGTTCTGCCAGGGCGAGATCCTGCTGACGGACTCCGTCACCGCGGAGATGGCGAAGCTCGTGGAGAACTCGTTCCGCGACGTCAACATCGCGTTCGCCAACGAGCTGTCCGTGATCGCCGACCGGATGGGCATCAACGTGTGGGAGCTCATCCGCCTGGCGAACCGGCACCCGCGCGTGAACATCCTGCAGCCCGGGCCGGGCGTGGGCGGGCACTGCATCGCGGTGGACCCGTGGTTCATCGTCGACGCCGCGCCCGAGGAGGCGCGCCTCATCCGGACGGCACGCGAGGTGAACGACGCCAAGCCCCGCTGGGTGCTGCACAAGGTGCTGGACGCCGTGGCCGGAACCGAGTCGCCGGTGATCGCCGCCTACGGCCTGGCGTTCAAGCCGAACATCGATGATCTGCGGGAGTCGCCCGCGGTCGAGATCGTGCGGGACATGGCGATGGCGTTCCCGCACGCGGAAGTCCTCGTGGTGGAGCCGCACGTGGACGCACTGCCGGGCCAGCTCGCCAAGTTCGGCAACGTGCGGCTGGTCGAGGCCTCCGAAGCGCTCGACAGCGGCGACGTCCAGGTGCTGCTGGTGGACCACACGGCCTTCCGCGGCCTGGCGGGGGAGCTCGCCGCCCGGCGGCTGATCGACACGCGCGGGATGACGGCCGCGCAGCGCGCCTGACGAGGACGCGACCAGTGGCACGCCGTAATACGAGGGAAAACAGGAGATCTTGATGGGAGCTCCCGGAACACGGGACGAGCAGACACCGCTCTTGTCGGTGGTGGTGCCGGTCTACGGGGTGGAGAGGTACCTGGACGACTGCTTGAACAGCATCGTCGGTCAGGGCATCGCGCAGGAGATCATCGTCGTCATCGACGCGTCGCCGGACCGTTCGGCCGCCATCGCGCGGGAGTTCGAGGCCGCGTACGACGAGGTCCGCGTGGTGGAGAATCCCGTCAACGTAGGGCTGGGCGCCGCTCGCAACGTCGGCCTCGGCCACGCGCGGGGAGAGTACGTGACCTTCCCGGACAGCGACGACATCGTCGCGCCGGGGGCCTACGCGGCGCTGGTCGCCTCGCTCGAGCGGTCCGGCTCGGACTTCGCCACCGCCTACGCGGACGAGTTCGGCACGGCGTCGGGCCGGCAGCGGTACTGGACCACGCGGCCGGCGGTGTACGACACGGGCGCGGAAGGTGCGACCCTGGCCGACCTCCCGGAGCTGGTGTACGACCACACCGCCTGGACCAAGGTGTTCCGACGGGAGTTCCTGGTTCGCGAGGACATCCGGTGGCCGGAGGCCACCAAGTGCGAGGACGTCGTGCCGTCGATGCGCGCCTATGCGCGGGCGGCGGCCTTCGACGTCGTGCCCCGGTGCATGTACCTGTACCGCCGTCGGCCCGGATCCATCACCACCGGGCTGGCGTCGTCCCGGACCATCCTGGACTGGGCCGTCCAGGTCCGGGCCGCGCTCCGCGAGCTCAATAGCGTGGACGTCTCGGAAGCGGTCCAGTTCTTCGTGGAGAAGGTGATGCGGTACGAGGTCGCCTCGCGCATCAAGCCTCTCGGCGAGGCCGACAGCGAGACGCGGACCGTCGCGACGGAGTTCGTGGCGGAGCTGCTCGAGGCGAGCGACGCCGCGACCCTGCGCAGGGTGCCGTCGGCAACCCTGACTGCGGCGCTGGAGCTCCTGGCCGGCCCCGAGCAGGAGGCACGGCATGACGGGCTGCCGGTGGCGCTGCTCGAGGCGCTTCGCCTGACGGCCACCGATGCCGCCGTCGTCCGGCCCGCAGCCGAGCGGGTGACCGCGAGCTCCGCTCCCGCAGCGGAGAACGGGCCGATGGTCTCGGTGGTCATGCCCACGTTCGACGTGGACCCGTGGGTCGACGCGTGCATCCGCTCCGTGCTGGAGCAGACGATGGACGACCTCGAGCTGATCGTCGTCGACGACCACTCGACGGACGGCACGTGGGACAAGGTCCTCGCCTGGGCGCGCCGGGACACCCGGGTGGTACCGGTGCGCAACCCCGGCAGCGGAGGTGCGCAGGCCAGGAACGCGGGGCTCGAGCTTGCCGCCGGCAGGTACGTCATCTTCTGCGACGGCGACGACCTCGTCCCGCGGCACGCGTACCGCTCGCTCCTGGATCTCGCGGAGCGCAGCGGGGCCGATGTGACCGTGGGCGGCTTCCAGCGGGTGTGGACCTCGTCGACCTGGAGCGACCCCAGGATGTACGGGCTGGACCGCCGGCTCGAACGGACGACGCTCGACCTCAGCCCCCGCCTGATCCGGAACCGGACGTGCTGGAACAGGCTCATCCGCAGGGAGTTCTGGGCCGAGCACAGGCTGCACTTCCCGACCACGCCTCGCGGCAACGACATGCTCCCGATGACCGCCGCGATGCTGTTCGCGCGGAGCATCGCCGTGACGCCGGAGGTGGTCTATCACTACCGTGCGCGCCCTGGTGGCAGCTCGATGACCGCGCGGCTCGGCGATGTCCGGTCGCTGATCGGCTACTTCGTGCAGGAACGCCTCTGCGCGGTACTGGTGGCGGACGACGACAGGAGCGTGCTCGCGCGCGAGTACTGGCACGCGGCGCTCGGCTCCGACGCCTGGGCGACGCTCGGGAAGCTGATGCAGGACGGGTTGGACCATCTCGCCAAGGATGACCGTGCGGCCGTGTCGGACGCCGTCGCCGGGCTCGTCTCGCTCGCGCCGTTCGAGGCGCTGGAGCGGATCGGCGCGCGGCGCGCGCTGGTATTCCACCTGGCCGCGCACGGTCACCTCGACCTCGCGCGCATCGTCTGGGAACGCGAGGTCGGCAAGCGGCCTGCCGGTGCGTCGGCCTCCATCTCGGCGTCTGCCGAGGCCATCTCGACGGCCATGGTCGACGGGATCGACCGGCGCCTGGTCGGCAAGCTCTGGCGGGACGACGTCATGCGCCCGTTCATCGACGTGTCCCATGCCTGGGACGGCGAGCTCGCCGAGCGCCTGATGGTGTTCGCGAGCCGGGTCGATCAGGAGGTTCCGCTGCAGTCGACGGCCGCCCCGGCGACGAGGGAGGTACGCGTCGCGGAGGCGCTGCTGCACGGGGAGTCGAACGACGTCTGGCGCGAGGCCCACCGCAACCCGTACAGGTACCGGCCGAAGTTCGTCGCCACCGTCGCGGGGAGCCGGGGCCGCGTGCTGCACCTGAGGGGAAAGGGACCGGTTCGCCCAGGTGTGCGGGTGCTCCGGCTCGAGGCGCTCGGCTCCGAGGGCAAGCAGAGGGACGTGCACAGGCAGCGGCTCTTCGGCCGGGTCTCGGTGAACGAGACGGGATGGTCCGTCGACGCCGATCTCGCGGCCCTCGAGCCGGGGTACGACTGGCGGCTCCGGGTGGTCGTCGAGGACGCGTTCGGCGAGCTCGAGCTGCCGGTCCGCATCGAGTGGCCGGGTGGGACCTCGTCGCTGAGCGTGGTCCGGCCCATGCGGGTCGCGGGCGGGCCGGAGCTCGGGTTGCGCACGTTCGCCTCCGGGGCGGCACGTGTCGCCGCGGCGGCTCGCTGGCGCAGCGTCCGGGTCGGCCGGCGCGCCAAGAAGCTGCGGGTCTATCGCGCCGTCGAGTGGCGCATCCTGCGCGCCCGCAAGAACCGCAGGAAGGCTGCCCTGCTCAACGCGTCCCGGAAGGCCGGTGCCTGATGAACTATCTGACAGCAGACCCGAACGTCCATGCGGCAGGTGCTCTGGGGGGAGCCCGGGCCGTCACGCGGGTCGCGGGGGTACCGGTGGTGCACTGGAACCCGGTCCGGTCGGGCGCGCCGGTGGCGAACTTCGGTGACGTCCTGGGCCCGGCGATCGTGTCCCGCCTGGTCGGATCCGCCACACGTCAGGTCGCGCCCGACGGACCGGCACTCCTGTCGGTCGGATCGATCCTCCACCTCGCGCCGGAGCGATCCGTCGTGTGGGGGTCCGGGGTGAACGGCAAGATGTTGGCGGCGACCAGGGACATCCCGGACGAGGTGGCGTTCCGCGCCGTTCGGGGGCCGCTGACCCGGCGCTTCCTGTCCGGGCAGGGATTCGACGTGCCGGAGATCTATGGTGATCCGGTTCTCCTGCTGGCCGACGTCATGCCCGAGCTGCTCCGGGTGAGCCGTGCACCGTCGCGGGACGTGCTCTTCGTGCCCAACTTCAACGACAAGGGTGACGTCACCTCGGCGGACGGCGAGTACGAGCTGGACACGCTCGACCCGCAGGACCACGTGGACTCGGTGCTCCTGCAGATCGCTTCGAGCCGGTTCGTGATCAGCACGTCGCTGCACGCCGTCATCGTCGCGGAGGCGCTCGGGATCCCGGCACGCTTCGTGCGGTCCGCTCACGAGCACCCGTTCAAGTACCGCGACTACCTCGCCGGCACGGGCCGGGCGTTCGAGCCGATCGCCGAGACGGTCGAGGAAGCGCTGGTGCTGGGGGGCCAGCCCGGCCCCGAGTTCGACGCGGACGCGCTGCTCGACGCGTTCCCCTGGGAGCTGTGGTCGTGGGACGAAGCGCCCTTGGCGGCTCCGCCGCGCGCGGCCGTGAGCACTGATGACCGGGACCAGGTCTGGCTCGCCGCCATGGAGGACTCCAATGGCGAGGCGCTCCACCGCGTGCGGACCGAGTACGTGCGGCTCCTGCGGGCTTTCGCCGACGCCGCCTCCGCTGACGCCGCCATCAACGCCGCCGCCCCCATCGGCGCGGCCGAGCTGGCGGACAAGCGTCGGTGGCACTATGCCGAGGTCCCGGCGGAGTCGCTGCCGGCCGACCTCAGGAGCATCGACGCGGCGGTGCGCACGTCCGACGTCGCGCGGATCGAGGAGGCCGCACGGCGGGCCAGGGACGGGCTGCGCGCCGTTGCGTACGCCGCGGTGCCCCGTCCGCGTGGGACCGTGCTGAGCCTCGCGCTCCTGCTGGCCGACACGCAGACGCCCATCGGTGAGGTGCGGCTCACGAACGAGGCGCTCGGCGAGCAGGTCAGCGTGCAGCACCACGTGCTGCCCTCCGGGACCGCACAGCTCGACCTCGACGTCGTCCTGCCGTCCGCCTGGGGTGCGGTGGATGCCGCGCGGTGTCGGGTCTCGGTCCGGTACGACGACGGGACCGCCCAGACGACCGAGCTGGCGTGGTCCGACGGCCTGCCTCGGCTCGTGTCCGAACCGGCACCGGCAAGGCGGTCGATCTCTGTCGGCGCCCAGGAACAGGAGCGATGACGTGGCGCGGATCAGCGTGTTCCCCTACTGGACCACGAACCCCTACCTGAACATGCTCTACATGGAGGCTCGGGCGAGAGGCTGGCGCGTCGACGGGAAGTGGCGCTACCACGAGCTGCTGAACGAGCTCGCGGTGCTCGAGGCCGGCGACATCATGCACATCCACTGGACGAGCCCGGTCGCCGAGCACGTGAAGGACGCGGCGGAGCTCCGCTCGCGCATCGCGCGGCTCGACAGCGCGCTGGCCGGTGCCCGTTCTCGTGGCGTGAACGTCTTCTGGACCGTGCACAACACCATCTCCCACGACACGGACTACCACGCCGAGGAGGTCGAGCTCGCGAAGGTGCTCGGCCGCCGGTCGTCGCGGATCGTCGTCCTCAACACGCAGACCCCCCGCGTGGTGTCCGAGTACTACGGGCTCCCGGCCGAGAAGGTGCGCCATGTGCGGCACGCGAGCTACTGGGGCGTCTACGAGCCGTCGCCAGGGCGTCGAGCGGCGCGGAGCAGGATCGGCACCATCCCTCCCGGCGACCTGGTGGTCGGGATCGTGGGCGGGATCCGTCCGTACAAGGGCGTCGGAGACCTGCTGAGGGCGGCCGGCCGGCTCGCCGAACGCAATCCCCGGGTCTCGATGCTGCTGGCCGGTGGCACCACTCCGGAGGCGATGGCGGAGATCGAGGAGGCGATGCCGGGAAACGTCACGGTGCACCGGCGCCACGGACAGCTGACCGACGACGAGGTGGTCACCTGGGCCTCTGCCTGTGACCTGTTCGCGCTGCCGTACACGCGGATCCTGAACTCGGGGAGCATGCTCCTGGCCGCGACACTCGGCGTTCCCTGCGTGGTGCCTGGCGAACCGCACCTGCTCGCCGAGTACGGCGACGAGCAGTGGGTGGAGTTCTTCGACGTCGACGCCGCATCGCGGGTGGACGCGTTGGCCGAGGCCATCGAACGCGGCCTGGACCGGCGAGGCGGTGCCAGGGCACGGGCCGCCGAGCAGTTCGCGGCGTCCTACACGATGCACGACATGGCCGTGGACTTCGCGGAGCTGCTGCCGAGATGACCGCCGAAGATCGCAGGCCCGAGACCGCCGTGACCGAGGTCGGTGCACTGCCCCGCGGCACCACGCTGCTCCACATCGGCGCGCCCAAGACCGGTACGACGTCGCTCCAGCAGTCGGCGGCCGCCTCGCGCGGGCGGCTCCGCGAAGACGGTGTGATGTATCCGGGCCGGTACGAGAACCACCGCCGGTTCGCGAGGTCCCTGCTCGGGTACCGCAAGGAACCCTGGCTCGCGGAGCGCGCACCTGCCCACTGGGCGACGGGCATCCTGAAGCAGCTCGTGAACAACGAACGCGACTACGCCCTCGTGAGCAGCGAGGCATTCTCGACCGCCGGCGCTCGCGACATCGTGCCGGTCCGGGAGGCGTTCACGATGCCGACCCACGTCGTGCTGACCCTCCGGCCGCTGCCCGGGATGCTCCTGTCCATGTGGCAGCAGCGAGTCAAGAACGGAGAGTTCGGGTCCCTCGACGCGTGGCTGGACGATGCGTTCCGGGACCTGTCGATGCTGCACATGCCCGGCGGCGACGTCTTCGACGAGAGCGACGGCACGAACCTCGTGGGGCGGTGGGCGGACGCCTTCGGCCCGGAGAACATGACGGTGGTCGTGCTCGACCCCACGGACCGCGACCACATCTTCCGGGTCTTCGAGGACCTGCTCGGCCAGCGCCGCGGGACGCTGGAGCGGGTCAGCGCCAACTCGAGCATGAGCGCGGTCGAGACCGAGTTCTTCAGGCAGGCCGCGGAGCGGATCTTTCGGGAGACAGGGTCCCGAGCCCGGCGCGGACTCTTCCACGGCGGCGCGGTGAACGCCGTGATCGCGGAACGGCCGCGGCGGACGGACGAGCCCTCGCTTCGGGTACCGGAATGGGTTACCAGACGCGCGGCGACCGCCGCGAACCGGATCGCCGAACAGATCGAGTCCGCCGGCGTCCGCGTGGTCGGTGACCTCTCCGATCTCGCCGCGGCGGGACGGGTCGGCGACCCGGCGCCCTTCCCCGAGGAGGTGCCGAGCGACCTCGCCCTGGTCGCGGCTCGCGGCCTGGCGCGACGCGTCGTTCGGCTCCGCGGGGCAGGAGCGGAGGCCCCCACGACGCACGACGCACCGGTGGTGGACCCGCTGGCGAGCGAGACCGACGGCGTGGTCGCGCGCCTCGCGGCGGACGGAAGCACCGGAGACCACGGGCTGAGTGCGGCCGAGGTCGAGTTCCTCGTCGCCCTCGACGAGCACCTGACGGGCGCTGGAGGTCTTGACGACGCCGACGTGCGCCGGCTGCGCTCGTCGGCCGTCCGGCGGATTCTCGGCGCGCGGGCCGCCGGCGCCGTTCCCGTGACGGCTCGGACCGGCCGGTCGGACCGGATCCCGAGCGAGCTCGCTCTGCAAGCCGTCATCGGCGTCTACGAGGGCGCGCAAGAGCTGTGCTGACCCGAGGGGCCGACCGGACGCGCGGTCGGTCCCCTCAGGTCACTGGCGCGACTGGTGCGTATCCGGTTGTGCCAGCGGCTTCGTGTGGTCCGCGTTCCAGCCGGTCGCACGTGCGAACATGCCGAGCAGTGCCTCGACCGCGAAGTCGAAGGGGACGACGTCGGGGGCCGCGAGCGACTCGTCGTCGGCGGTGGGTACCGGACGCTCCAGCTCCGCCAGGTCTCCGACAACCCGTACACCCGTCGAGCGCACGCTGTCGGCCAGGATTCTCCCTGCCTCGACGCAGGACTGGGCAGCCCAGCCAGGGATTCTCAGCCTGCCCTCGGACTCTGCCGGTTCGCGGCTGGACAGCAGGCGGTTGACGACGCCGTTGTGCACGAGGTTCCGATGTTCGGGCGGTGCGGCACGCCACTCGCCGACGATCTGCTCGTTGAGCCGGTGGACGAGAGCCGCCTCCGCCGCGGACATGCCGCGGTTCGCTCCGGCTCCGACCGGGGGCTCCGACCGCAGCATCCCGTCGGGGAGGCCGAGCATGGACTCGAAGGTGTCGAACAGGCGCGTGGGTCGTGCCTTGTCGAGCACGATGACGGTGATGTTCTCGGGGCCGACCGCGGCGGACCACCGTTCGAGAAGGCCGTAGCCGTCACGCCGGTGAAAGGCGCCGGAGGCCTCCACGGTGGCCGGATCCTTGAGCACCCGCCGGAGGTACGTGTCCAGCGACTCGGTATTTCCGCGTTTGAGACTCTCCTGCCAGTAGGACGGCACGAAGGTACCGAAGTTACGCAGGACCAGCGTGACATGTACCGGAATGCGCCCGCCGTCGCCGAGCGCGTCGACCGTTCGATGCGCCCCGTCCAGGTTCGTCGTACAGATCATCTCGAACGAGATGAGCCCACGCCTGGACTCGTGCCGGTCGAGCTCCCGCTTGAGGTTGAGCCACCACAGTTCTTGTGGCGTCGGATCGGGCAGGTATCCGACCTTCAGCCCGGCGAGCCATGAGGTTCCCTTGTGGTGGTTCTCGCCCTTTCCCGGGTAGATGACGCCCTCTTCGCGGAGCCGCTTCTTGAGCCGCGAAGCCGCATGTTGCAGCGCTGTCGAGCCGGTCTTCGGGAGGCCGATGTGCAGCAGCCGAGCACCGGCCGGGACGGGCTCGACCTCAGTATCAGTAGGAGTGCTTGCGGGTGAAGACGTCATTCACGCTGTCCTTGTCGAACGGCTCGCCGAGCCACTCGAAGAGCCCCTCGAGCGTGCCAGGGTCGGCGACATAGTCGTTGTAGTGAACGCGGTAGGTGCGATCGGGGTAGGCGGCCTCGAGCTCGGAGAACTGAGCTTCAGCCCGGTCAAGGATCGCGGGTCCGTTCTCGCGGCCCTTCCACCACTTGCTCGCGAGCACGTCGGCGTGGTCACGGGTATTGACGACGAACCGCGCTCGAGGAAAGAGGCGGATCAGGAATTCGGCGTAGGTCCGCCAGTTGGAGTGAACCCACCGGATCTCCTTGAAACCCGTCACGCGGGTTCCCGCCGGGGGCTGCAGCAGAGACGCCAGGACGAGTGACCGCAACAGCGCGAGAGTCGTCTCGTCCGAGAACTGATGAATCCCGAACCACGGGTGCGACGGTGTGTCCGGAACCTTTTTCTTCGGATCGGTGTGCTCGCGATGCGCCTTGTCGAGCGTGTTGAAGTACGCGAACAGGCTGTACAGGGAATCGCCGTTCTCGCCGCGGATCACGTAGCCGGGGATCGAGTTGAGGACCCCCTGGAGCAGGGTCGAACCGGATCGCCCGTACGTGACGATGAAGATGCAACCGAGAGGGTCGCGCGCGGCGGCTGAGTCGTACAAGGGTCTACTTTCCTTCGGCGGTGTATTGCTTGACGAGATGACCGACGTTGTGCCATTTCGGCAGCTTGCGGCCGAGTATTTCCTCCATGAATCGGATGTCGTCCGCGTAGAGCGCGTGGAGCGCCGCGATCTCCTGAGCGGTGATGGGGCTCTGCTTCTTGAACTGCGGGAGCCAGCCCACGTTGCCGATCTTGACCTTGGGCTTGAGAGACCCCCAGAACTCCGGTGCGTCAGCGACACGCAGGGCGCCGAGTGCCTCCTGCAGGTACTTGCGCGGACGTTCGACAAGGTCGTCGAAGACGAGCAGGTGCAGGCGTTCCGGGCCGAGCGTGCGGGCCCAGTCCTCGTAGTGCCGTCGGTAGAAACCGCGGTCGACGATTCCCAGCCGGGCCGGGGTCTGGAAGATTCCGGCGCCCAGCTCGATGTCGGCGTTCGAGAAGTGTCGCCAGTAGGCCGAGATCGCGCGTTCGACGGGGTTGCGCAGGCTGAGCAGGACCGGTGCGCTCGGATCCAGCATGTCCCGGATCGCAGCAGCCGTGCCCTGCTTCCGTGGCGTCGAGAACTTGCTCTTCGGGTCGGCGACCCAGAAGTATCCCGGTGAGCGGTGGCCCAGCAGCGGCTTCTTGCCGTTCGCGAAGGGCTTGAGGAACTTGAGGATCTCGTCCTCCTTGGTGAGCCGTCCGGGCTGGCTGAAGAACGGGGTGGAGTCCTTGGCCACATGGAGCTGCGGATGGCGGTTGAGCTGGTGCTGCAGCCACTGGGTCCCACCGCGCTGCGTACCCGCGATCAGGAAGTTCGGGCCGCCCTCGAGCCGGCGGAGCGGCTGGCCCGGCGCCTGCTGGCTCGGCGCCTGGGCCTGCTGGCCGGTCCCGCCCGGCGCCCGGCGCTCGTGCACCGACACGCGCGTCGCGCGCGTCGGCGCGCTCGGGACCGAGGCCTGCGCCCCCGACGGCGCTTGAGCTCCCGGCCCCCACACCTCCCGGCCCTCGATCCCGGTCAGCCGGCGCACCACGTCCAGGTACACCTTCTCGGCGTAGTGGAACGGCGCCTCGCCCCAAGGGTGGTGCGGCCCGGACAGGACCTCGGCGGGGTCCAGCGAGATCACGTGGGCACCGAGAGCCTGCGCCGCGACCTCGACGTAGGACCGCAGGACGGGGTTCGCGTCCGCCGCGCTCACCCCGAACGAGTCCGGCGTCGGCCCGCCGTTCTCGGACCGTTCCGCCCACGGGATGTCGAGGAGCGCGACGGTGACCTGCGGCAGCGTCTTGCGGATGGCGTCGCCCAGCGCCCGGACGGCCCCGGACCAGTACTCGTAGTGCTGCTGTGTGCCGAACGCCAGGTGGTGGGAGCCCTGCGGCAGCAAACGCTCCGCACCGGACTCGATGAGCTCGACGGACCGGGTCACCACGGTGCCGTCCGGCAGCAGGTAGGCGCCGAGCCGCTCGTCGGTCAGGTCGATCAGCAGCACATCGATCTCGCCCGCGCGCTGCACGAACGACGGCCGCAGGCTCGACCGGAAGTCGCCGGTGATCATCCGCTGCTGGAATGCAGACTCGAGCGTCGGCGGAGCCATCGCCTCGACGGGATGGGTGGTCGCACTGAGGATCGACTGCCGTGCCACGTACTCGACGAGCTGGAACAGGTCGGGGTCGAGGTGCTCGAACGTGTCCCGTGACACGCACGAACCGTAGATGAAGACCCTGGTCTTGCTCATACTCCACCCTCTGCTGTAGCGGCCGTGAATTCTTCGTCCAGGTCAAGGTCCGGCAGCGTGTCGGGCAGCGCGGGTGCGAGCATGCGCGCCGTCGCGTCCAGCACGCGGCCGGCGCTGCGCCCGTCGCCGTACGGGTTGACCGCCTGCGCCATGGCCGCGTAGGCGGCGTCGTTCGTCAGCAGGCGGTGCACCTCGGCCACTATGCGTTCCTCGGCGGTGCCGATCAGCCGGGCGGTGCCGGCCTCGACCGCCTCGGGCCGCTCCGTGTTGTCGCGCATCACCAGGACCGGTTTGCCGAGGCTCGGCGCCTCCTCCTGGAGCCCTCCGGAGTCCGTGAGCACCATTGTCGACACCGAGAGCAGGTGCGTGAACTCGCCGTAACCGAGCGGCTCGGTCACCGTCACGTTCGGCAGTCCGTCGAGGTGCGGCAGCACGGCGTCGCGCACCACCGGGTTGCGGTGCACCGGCAGCACGATCTCCACGTCGGGGAACCGCTCGGCGATCCGCGCCAGGGCGCGGCCGACGCCCTCCATCGCAGCTCCCCAGTTCTCCCGGCGGTGCGTGGTCACCAGCACGATCCGGCGTCCCGACGCCGCGACGCGCTCGACGGCCGGGTCCGTGAACGCCGTCCGGTGCTCGACGGCGAGGTGCAGCGCGTCGATGACCGTGTTGCCGGTCACGACGATGTTCTCGAGCTGGACCCCTTCGGCCACGAGGTTGGCCAGGCTCCGCAGGGTCGGCGCGAGGTGCAGGGCGGCGATCTGGGAGGTGATCTTCCGGTTCGCCTCCTCCGGGAACGGCGATGCGATGTCGCCGCTGCGCAGGCCCGCCTCCAGGTGGACCACCGGGATCTGCCGGTAGAACGCGGCGAGCGCGGCGGCCGTCGACGTCGATGTGTCGCCCTGCACGATGACGGCGTCGGGCCGGCGGGCCTCCAGGATCGGGTCGAGCCGGGACATGACGCGCGCGAAGATCTGCCCGAGCGTCTGACCGTGGCTCATGACGTCCAGGTCGTGGTCGGGCACTATGCCGAAGACGTCGTTGACCTGGTCGAGCATCTCCCGGTGCTGGCCGGTGACGACGGTCAGCGAGTCGAACCGGTCGTCGGCCTCGAGCGCCGTGATGACGGGGGCGACCTTGATGGCTTCGGGACGGGTCCCGTAGATCGTCATGACGAGGGGGCGGGTCATGGGCCGTCCGTCCCGGCCAGCCGGGCGGCGGTGCGCGCGGCCGCTGCCCTGGCCTGCTTGGCGTCGCGACCCGTGGGCCGGGCGTGCCGCTCGCGCACGCGTCCCTTGGGCGGCTCGGGGGCGTCGAACCGCACCTCGGTCTCCCGCCGTTCGGCGAACGCGTCCTCGAGGACCCGCTTGGCCTCTTCGGGCTTGTCCTTCGCGTGGGCCCAAGCCCACTTGCGGTAGCGGACGGCGACGTCCTGCGCCTCGCCGTCGAGCACCAGGCGGCCGTGGTGCAGCCAGATGGCGCGCGTGCACGACTCCTCGATGGTCTGCGCCGCGTGGCTGACCAGGAACACCGTGCCCGCCTGCTCCCGCAGCTTCTGCATGCGGGCCTCGCTGCGCTCCTTGAACGCGGCGTCGCCGGTGGCCAGGGCCTCGTCGATGAGCAGGATGTGCGGACGCGCCGCCGTCGCGATGGCGAAGCGCAGGCGCGCCGCCATGCCGGAGGAGTAGGTGCGCATGGGCAGGTAGATCGACTTGCCCAGGCCGGCCAGCTCGATGACGTCGGGCATGGCGGCCTTCGCCTCAGCGGGGGACAGGCCCATGGCCAGGCAGCCGAGGCGCACGTTCTCCTCGCCGGGCAGGTCGGGGACCAGGGCGGCGTTCACGCCGATGAGCACGGGCGTGCTCTCGGCCAGCACCTGACCCTTGGTGGGCTTCTCCAGGCCGGCGATGATCCGCAGGAGGGTGCTCTTGCCGGAGCCGTTCTGGCCCACCAGGCCGATCTGCTCGCCGGAGTTCGCGACGAACGAGATGTCCGTCAGGGCGCGCACCGTCACCTTGGGCTCCTGGCCCATGGCGTTGAGCACCGCGCGCTTCAGCTTGGCGCGGCGACCGTGGGTCGTGTCCGTCGACGGGGTCCGGTAGAACATGCGCAGGCCCTGCACCGCCACCGTGGGCCACAGCACGGGGGTGCCCCCCGACCGCTGCCCGACGGCGGCGATCTGGCCGGTGTGCGGCGGGGCCTGTACCGACATCGGTATCGCCCCCGTGAGCGGGTGCTGGACCGGCACCGGGATCGAAGCGGGGCCGTTCTGGCGGAGCGGCGGCGGCATCGGGTAGTCGAGGTCAGCGGCCATAGGTCTCCTCCGCCCGCCAGAAGGTGACGAACCCGACCACCAGCGTGCCGACGGCCCAGCCGCCGAGCCATACCCAGCGCATCGGGTCGGGCGTGGTGGCGTACAGGACGCAGTCCCGCACGATGTCCAGCACGATGAACATCGGGTTCGCCTCGAGCCACACCTTCAGGTCGGGGTTGTCGACCAGCAGGCGGTCGAACGAGAAGAACACCGCCGACCCGTACAGCCAGATGCGCATCACCATGCCGATGAGGTTCTGGATGTCCGGCAGCGCCGCCGCCCACCGGGCCACCAGGAGCGACAGCCCCGTGGTGAACATGACCTGGAGCGCCAGAGCGGCGGCCACCAGCGCGATGCGCCAGGTGTACTCCTCGGCCGGGGGCACGAAGTAGATCAGCGCGGCCAGGGTCACCAGCGTGGGACCAAGGTTGAGCACGTTGCGCAGCACCACGGAGATCGGCAGCGCCGCGCGCGGGAACGTGAAGGCCCGGATCAGGTTCTTGCCGGACTGCACGGAGCGCGCACCACCGTTGATCGACTGGGTGGTGAACTGGAACAGGAACACGCCGATCAGCAGGTACCCGATGAAGTTGTCGATGCCCCGCGCGTTCTTCATCAGCAGGCCGAAGATCAGGTAGTACGCGAGCCCGTTGAGCAGCGGGTTCAGCACCATCCACGCGTTGCCCAGCAGACTCTGCCGGGTCCCGCTCGTGACCTTCGCCCGCGCGTCGGCCCACAGGAAGTGCCGGCGCGCCCACAGCAGCCGCACGTACTGCCCCAGCGGGGGCCGCGCCCCCACTCGGGACAGGTTGCCGAGCGTCACCAGCTTCGTGGTCGTCGGTGACGCCTCGAACAGCGCCGTGTACGACCCGGTCTCGGGTCCGCTCATGCCGCCACCCCCAGGCACCCCCGGTAGACGCCCAGATACGTCTCCGCGTTTCTCACCCATGTCCTCTCAGCGGCCACCTTGCGGCCCAGCTCGACCAGCTCGGCACGCCGTCCGGCGTCGTCCAGGAGAGAGCCGACGGTCTCGGCCCAGCCCTCCATGTCGTCGGCATCGACGTGCCGCCCCGCGCCGCCCACTGCCTCGACGAGCGCGGGCAGCGCGCTCGCGACCACCGGGCGCCCCACGGCCATGGCCTCGACGGGTTTGAGCGGCGTCACCAGGCGGGTGACCTGGTGGTCACGCCGGGGCACCAGCACGACGTCGAGCGCGGCCAGCCAGGTCAGTGCGGCGCCGGGCGGCACCCGCCCGGGGAGCAGCACGTGGTCGGCCACGCCCAGCTCGCGTGCGAGGCGCGCCAGCCCGGGCCGCGAGACGCCGTCGCCCACCAGGAGACCCGTCACGTCGTGGCCGCGGGCGCGGAGCGTGGCGACCGTGCGGACCACGGTCTCCAGGCCCTCGTAGTCGACCAGGCTGCTCACCGTCCCGATCGCGGGTCCCGCCGGCAGCCCCAGCGTGGCGCGCGCCGCCTCCGGCGTCGGGTGCTGGGCGGTGAGCAGGGCGTCCGGCACGGCGTTCGACACCACAGTGATGTGGTCCGCGGGCACGCCGCGGCTGACGAGCTCGTCGCGCATGGTCCCGCTGAGCGTCACCACGGCGTCGGCGGTGAGCGCGAGCTCGGTCTCCTTCGCGCGCATCAGCGCCCGCCGGCCGGACGCCGCCGCCCGGTCGCGCGCCGCCGTCGTGCCGTGTGCGGCCACCCAGGTCTCCTCGGGCAGGCCGCGGACCTCGTAGACCCACGGGATCCCGAGCTGCCGCGCCGCCGCGCGGGCCAGCGTCCCGACGGCCGACGGCGTAGTGGTGTGCAGCACGTCCGCCCTCGCCTGCCGGGCGGCCTCGACCAGCAGGTCGGTCTCCTGGGTGGCGCGGAGCGCGGGGTCGGACAACGCGCGGCCCGGGATCAGCCGGCGGTAGGGGACGCCGTCCACGACGTCTGTCCCGCGCGCGGCGAGCGACCCGATGGTCAGGGGGTAGCCGGGGCGCGTCGTCGCCGACGCGGCGAGCCCGTGGGCGCGCTGCGCCACCAGGATCGCGTGCGAGCGCAGCGTGTAGCCGCTCTGCGTGTGGGGCAACGAGTTGGTGAGGTGGTGCAGGACGGTGACGGCCCGCCCGCGGTCCGCGCCGGTCCGCGCCCCGACGGCGTCGCCGGATGCGGCGCCAGGACGAGGTTCAGGTGCCGCGCGCTGTGGCTCGGGCCGCAGCTCGGAGACCTGGGTGCGCAGCCCGGCCGGGGCGTCCGGCCCGATCGAGTCGACGTCGCCCAGCAGCCAGGCGGCACGGTAGCGCGCGGGACCGGCCCCATCGACGCCGTCGACCAGCTCGGGGCGGCCCACCGCCACCGCGACTTCCGCCGCGACCCGCAGGCCACGGCCGTCGCGCCGGGCCAGCAGCCGCTCCGCCTCGTCCGCGGCACCCGCGGGGTCGCCCGCCAGCATCCGGCCGAGCGCGTGCGGGGCGGACGGCGTCGGCGCGGCGCCGAGGGCCCGCACGAGCGGCCGGCGCAGCCGTTCGGGCGCGCGCCGGGCGGCCTGGACGGCAAGCCACAGGGGGTCTTCCACGAGCGTCCGGGCCACGAAGGACGTGGTGTAGCGGAGGTTGCGCGTGAGCTCGCCCGCGCGCTGCGTCGGTAGTGCCATCAGTACCGCGACCCCTGATCGGTGCCCGCACGGAACAGCGGGTGCGGGAGCAGCTCGTCGAGCAGCTCGGTGTACCGGTGGCCCAGCACCGCGTCGCTCGCGTGCTCCGCCACCCAGGCGGCGGCGTCGGGCGATGCGGCGGGCACGACGCCGTCGGCCAGCCAGCCGCACCACAGGTCGGCCAGACCCTCGACGTCGCCGGGGCGCACGACGGCGCCCGCGCCGTTCGTGGTGACCAGGTCGGCCGCCTCGCCCGCTAGGCACGCGGAGGCGACGACGCCGGAGGCCATGACCTCGTACAGCTTGGACGGGACCGTCCACTCGAACGGTTCCCAGTCCTGCAGGGAGACGACGGCGGTGTCGGCCCACGCGTACAGGTCGCGCACCTGGGTCGACGGCACGGAAGGCTCCACCCGGACCGGCGCGCCGAGCTCGGCCGCCAGGAGCTGCAGCGGTTCCAGCTCCTTGCCGTGTCCCACTATGCGCACGTCCAGCGCGTACCCGCGCTCCTGGACCAGGGCGGCGGCGCGCACCACGACGTCCAGGCCCTGCGACCGCCCGACAGTGCCCGCGTAGACGGCGCGCAGCGGACGGCCCGCCAGGGACACGGGCGCGTGCTCGCGGACCGGCGTGAACGTGGTCCCGTTGCGCACCACCGCGACGTTGCGGACACCGCGCGACCGGAGCACCTCGGCGAACGCGGCAGTGGTGGTGACCACGAGGTCCGCCCTGGACTGCAGCCGGGTGACTGCGCGATGCACCACACGGGCCGCGAGGTCGCGCAGGCGGCGGCGCAGGCCACCGGGCCGGTCCCGGCGCAGCAGGATGCCGCTGGGCTGGATGAGGTCGGGCCAGGCGTCGCGCATCTCCACGACCAGCCGGGCCCGGTGCCAGCGGGCGAGCGCCCAGCCGGCGGCGACGCTCGGGATGCCGGGAACCGTCGCGATGACGACTGCCGGCCGGCCGACCGCTGGCCCCACGCCGCGTAGCACCGAGCTGACCGCGGCGACCAGCTGGTCGGCGATACGCGAGCCGAGCCCATGAGAATGTTCGCGGAAATTCACCCGGACGATCTTTTCGCCGTGGCTTCCTGTCGTCACTGAGCCGGGCGCGAGATCGGGTGAAGAGTCGGTGAATTTTCCCGAGGGATAGTGTGGCGGGGGCGCCAGGACAATTACCGGATATCCGACCGGAATGAGGTAGTTTGCGAGGGCGCTCCAGCGCCTCTGTGGTGCCCCCGTCTCGGGCGCAAAATGGTGTGTGACAAGGAGAATCGCGCGGTTTTGCTGGCGTCTCGCATGGGCGATCACTGCGACTCTCCTCTTTGTCTGGCGGCTCGTCAGGGTCCACCGTCTCGTCGGCCCTGAGGGCTGTCTCCGGTTGCGGTGCAGGGCACAGAGTAGTAGAAGACTTTTGCGTCGGAATCGCCACTAAGATCACCGACCATGGCTGCCCCCGATCGCATGGGCGATCTTCTCGCCGTACCCAACCCCGTCGACGGAGACCTACGTCACGCACGACGTGCCCGCCGGAGCAAGGGATTCGTCGCCGGGGTCGTCGCCGGCGCGCTCCTGCTCGTCGGCGGTGGCGCGACCGCGGCCTACTTCGGCTACCGGATGTCGCTCGACGACAACGTGGAACGGCTCGACCCGTTCGCCGAGATCGACCCCTCGACGCGCCCCAGCGCCGCGCCCGCGGAGGGCCCGACGGCGCCCGTGAACATCCTGGTGCTCGGCTCCGACAGCCGGATCTCGGCGGGCGACCCGTCGGCGTGGGAGGCCGGGGCTCAGCGCACCGACGCGATCATGCTCGTGCACCTGTCCGCCGACCGGCAGACAGCGGCGGCGATCTCGATCCCGCGCGACTCCTGGGTGCCCATCCCCGGTTACGGCGAGGCCAAGATCAACGCCGCGTTCTCCTACGGGGGGCCCACCCTGATGATCCAGACGGTCGAGGACCTGACCGGGGTGCGCATCGACCACTTCGCGGTGACCGACTTCGAGTCCTTCACGACCCTCACCGACGCCCTGGACGGTGTCCTGATCACGGTGCCCGACGGCGCCGGCGGATCGGTGCGGCAGGCGATGACCGGTGAGGAGGCGCTCGCCTTCACGCGCGAGCGGCACGCCCTGGCCAACGGCGACTTCGGCCGCGTGCAGCGGCAGCAGGCCTGGATGCGGGCCATCGTCGCGAAGGTCAACAACAACCGGCGCGACCCCCTGAAGATGACGAGCTTCTTCGAGGCGGTCACCAGCTCGGTGGCGGTGGACGAGGCGCTCACCATCGACAAGATGCAAGAGCTGTTCGACAGCGCCCGGGAGATCTCGACGAACGACATCGCGTTCATGACCGCCCCCTACACGGGCACGGGACGCAGCGCCGACGGGCAGTCGATAGTCGTGCTCGACCGTGCGGCGTTCGACCCGCTCATGCAGGCCGTGGCGAAGGACGAGGTGCCGGACTTCCTGGCCGCCAACCAGGACACGATGGACCTGTTGCCCGCAGTGGTGCAGTAGTCGCTCTGCTCCTCCGCCGTCCCCGCCGCTCCTGAGGGACGGGGACGGCGGGGACGGTCAGAGCCCCAGGACCGAGCTGAGGTCCGTCTGCACCCGGGCCAGGCGTTCGCGCGCGGCCACCCGCGCCGCGGACAGGGCGTCCGCCGAGGCCCCCGGGTCGACCGGCGCGACCACCTCGATGTAGCACTTGACCTTGGGCTCGGTGCCGCTCGGCCGCACGATCACGCGCGTGTCGTCGGCGGTGAGCAGCAGCACACCGTCCGTCGGCGGCAGGCCGTCCATGCCCTCGGCAAGATCGCGCACGGAGTCCACGGGGGAGCCCCCCAGGACCGACGGCGGCGCGTTGCGCAGCCACGTCATCGTCGTGTCGATCCGAGCGAGATCCTCGAACCGCGCCGAGACCTGGCCCGTGACGTGCAGCCCGCACGCCCGTGCGATGTCGTCGAGGCGGTCCAGGAGGGTGCGGCCCTCACCCGCGAGCCGGTTCGCCAGCTGCGCGACGGCGACCGCTGCCGACAGGCCGTCCTTGTCCCGCACGTGCTCGGGGTCCACGCAGTAGCCGAGGGCCTCCTCGTACCCGAACACGAGACCGGGGGCGCGGGAGATCCACTTGAAGCCGGTGAGCGTGGTGGCGTGCCTCAGCCCGTGCCGGGCCGCGATGGCGGCCAGCGCGCGCGACGATACGATCGAGCAGGCCAGCTTGCCGCCCGTACCGGCGTTCGCGGCCCGTTCGGCGGCGTCCCAGCCGAGCAGCATGCCCACCTCGTCGCCGTGCAGCATGCGCCAGCCCTGCGACCCCGCCGTCTCGGCGCCCTGGTACGTCCCGTACTGCGGGTCGAACACGGCGACGGCGCAGCGGTCGGCGTCGGGGTCGTTGGCGATGACGAGGTTCGCGTGGGCGTCCTGCGCCAGGGCGAGCGCCATGTCGATCGCCCCCGGCTCCTCCGGGTTGGGAAAGGACACGGTGGGGAAGTCCGGGTCGGGCTCGGCCTGCTCCTCCACGGGCACGACGTCGGCGAAGCCCGCCTCGGCCAGCACCCGCGCGATCGCGGCGCCACCCACCCCGTGCAGCGACGTGGTGACGATGCGCAGCCTGTTGCGCGGCTCGCCGTCGTGCAGCGTGGCGACGGCCGCGTGGTACTCGTCGGTGATCTCCGGACCGAGGACGGTCCAGCCGGACTCGGCGCGCGGCACGTCCTTGGCGGGGCCCACCCGGGCGATCTCCTCGGCGATCCGGGCGTCGTACGGCGGGATGATCTGCGCGCCCTGCCCGGCACCGGCGACGACCCGCCCGCCGAGATAGACCTTGTAGCCGTTGTCGGCCGCTGGGTTGTGGCTCGCGGTGACCATCACGCCGGCGTCGGCGGACAGGTGCCGCACCGCGAACGCGAGGACCGGGGTGGGGCCCGGCGCGGGCATGAGCCGCACCTCGGCACCGGCAGCGACCAGCACGGCGGCAGTGTCCCGGGCGAAGGCGGCGGAGCGGTGCCGGGCGTCGAAGCCGACCACCACACGCGGGGGCACGCCCGCGGCCTCCGCCTCGAGGAAGGCGCCCAGCCCGGCGGCTGCCGCGATCACCACTGCCCGGTTCATCCGGTTCGGCCCGGCCGCCATGGCACCGCGCAGGCCCGCCGTGCCGAACTGGAGGGTGCCGGAGAACCGGTCGGCGAGCTCGGCGACCGCCAGGTGAGCCACGCTGTCGTCGCTGGTCCTGGCGACGAGGTCGCGCAGCTCGTCGATGTCGGCGTCGTCGACGTCGGCGGCCATCCAGGCCTCGGCGCGCGCCACGAGCTCGGCCGTCGAAGGGGCCCCGGTGGCGGTCGGCAGGTCGGCGGTCACGTCAGAGCTGCTTGATCACGCGCGCGAGCAGGTCGCTGATCCGTGGGCCGGCCTCCCGGCCCGCCTCCAGCACCTCCTCGTGGGAGAGCGGGTTGGGGCTGATCCCGGCGGCCAGGTTGGTGGCCAGCGAGATGCCGAGCACGTCCATGCGGCAGTGCCGGGCGGCGACGGCCTCCATAGCCGTCGACATGCCGACCAGGTCGGCGCCCATGAGGCTCGCCATCTTGACCTCGGCCGGGGTCTCGTACTGCGGGCCGTGGAACTGTGCGTACACACCCTCGGGCAGGTCGGGGTCCACGCTCCGGGCGATCTCGCGCAGGCGCGGCGTGTAGATGTCCGTCATGTCGGCGAACTTGGCGCCCTCGAGCGGGGTCTGCCCGGTGAAGTTCAGGTGGTCCTTGATGAGCACTACCTGCCCGGGACGCCAGCCGATGTGCACGCTGCCGCAGCCGTTCGTGAGGATCACGGTCTCGCAGCCGGCAGCCGCCGCGGTGCGGACGCCGTGCGCCACGCGCCGGATCCCGAGGCCCTCGTAGAGGTGCGTGCGGGAGCCGAGGACCAGCGCGTGCCGCACCGCGCCGTCGGGCCGCTCGATCCGGATCGACCGCGTCGTGGACCGGTGGCCCTCGACGGCGGGCTTCACGAAACCAGGGATCTCGGCGGTGGGGATCTCCGCGACGACGTCGCCGATCAGCTCGGCCGCACCGCCCCAGCCGGAGCCGAGGACGAGCGCGATGTCGTGGCCCTGCACCCCGGTCTTGGCCGCGATGTACTCAGCGGCGGCGGCAGCGACGTCGAAGGGGTCGGTCGTCGGGTCGTCCAGATCTGGCTCCATGCTCATGGTCCGAGGTTATCGCCACTTTCTCCCTGGCACGCGCCCACGGGGCACAGCGAATTCAGTACGCCCCTCGACGATGCGAGAATGGGGCAGTGACCCCCCTCGATCCCGCAGCTGTCCCGCCCCATGTCGTCGTCGTGGGAGGTGGCCCCGGTGGCTACGAGGCAGCGCTCGTGGCGCGCAGCCACGGCGCACAGGTCACTGTGGTGGAGCAGCAGGGGCTGGGCGGTGCGGCCGTCCTGACCGACGTCGTCCCGTCGAAGACGCTCATCGCGACCGCGGAGTGGATGACCATCGCCGACCGGGCCCCCGAGCTCGGCATCCGCATGCCCGACGAGGTCGTGGACCCGCTGTCCGACGTCGACGTCTCGCTGGCGACCGGCGGCATCCCCGTCGTCCGCGCGTACTCAGCACCCGCCGCCCCCACGCTGGGTGGCGCGGGCGTGCAGGCGGCGGCGTCCGCCGCCGGGACCGTCGAGAAGCGCAAGCACTTCGTGGACCTGCAGGCCGTGAACAAGCGCGTGCTCGCGCTCGCGCGGGCGCAGAGCGCCGACATCCGCGGGCGCCTGGAGCGTGAGGGGATCCGGATCGTCGCAGGCAAGGGCCGCCTGGACGGCCCGGCGCGCGTGGTCGCGGAGATGGTCGACGGCAGCACCGAGGTGCTGCCGGCCGACTCGATCCTCCTCGCGCTGGGCGCCACGCCGCGCACCCTGCCCACCGCCGTGCCCGACGGCGAGCGCATCCTCACCTGGACGCAGATGTACAACCTGCGCGAGCTCCCCGAGCGGCTGATCGTGGTCGGCTCGGGTGTCACGGGCGCCGAGTTCGCGGGCGCGTACAACGCGCTGGGGTCGGACGTGGTGCTCGTCTCCAGCCGCGACCGGGTGCTGCCCGGCGAGGACGAGGACGCCGCCGAGCTGCTGGAAGGCGTGTTCCGCTCCCGGGGCATGACCGTGCTGTCCCGCTCGCGTGCCGCCTCCGCGGTGCGCACCGACGACGGCGTCGAGGTGACGCTGTCCGACGGGCGCGTGGTGCACGGCTCGCACGTGCTCGTGGCGGTCGGCGGCGTGCCCGCGACGTCGGGCCTCGGGCTCGAGGAGGCCGGGGTGCAGCTTTCGGAGACGGGGCACGTCGTAGTGGACCGCGTCTCGCGCACCTCGGTGCGCGGCGTGTACGCGTCCGGCGACTGCACCGGCGTGCTCCCGCTCGCGTCCGTGGCCGCCATGCAGGGCCGGATCGCCATGGCGCACGCCCTGGGCGACGCCGTCCAGCCGCTCGCCCTGCGCATCGTCGCCTCGAACATCTTCACCGCGCCCGAGATCGCGACCGTCGGCTACAGCGAGGAGAAGCTGCGCGCGCAGAACTCCCGCTACATCACGACCACGCTGCCGCTCGCGCGCAACCCGCGCGCCAAGATGCTCGGCATCCGGGACGGGTTCGTGAAGCTCTTCGCGCATCCCGAGGCGGGTGTGGTGCTCGGCGGCGTGGTGGTGGCGCCGCGCGCGTCCGAGCTGATCTTCCCGATCACGCTGGCCGTGCAGCACCGGCTCACGGTGGAGAACGTGGCCTCCGCGTTCACGATCTACCCGTCGCTGTCCGGCTCGATAGCGGAGGGTGCGCGCGTCCTGGACGCGCGCGTCGGCAAGTAGCTCTCGTCCGGCCCGTCAGGCGACGGAGGCCTCGAGGACGATCTGGCCGCCCTCTACCTTCGCGCTCGAGACGGTGATGCCGGGGACCTTGGCCTCCAGCAGGCGCTCGACGTCGACGGCGATCCGCGCGTCCGGCTGTACGTCGACGACACCAGGCGGCAGGCCCTGCTTCGCGACCTCCTGCTCGATCGGCGCCGCGGCGAGGCTGAGCAGCCGGTGTGCCGGTAGCCCCGCGGCGTTCACCTCGACCGAGAGCGTCGCGACGCCCCGCTCGAAGGAGGCCAGCTGGACGTCGGCCCGCACGATCGGGGCGATCTTCACGGCCAGCTTGAGCGGGCCGGGCAGGGTCTCGAGGCGGCGCAGGTCCGCGACCACGCGAATCACGTCCCCGTCGCCGACGACGGAGCTGATGACGGGCGGGGCCTGCTTGGCGATCCTCGCCAGGCCGAGCACCTCTTCGGGTGCGATCCGGATATGCACGATTCGACCCTAACCCAGCATCTCGAGCAGGCTGGGCAGAGCCTCGCCGAACGCGGGCAGCAGGGTCAGCTCGTCGATGTCCCTGAGGTCCACCCAGCGCACCGCCAGGCTCTCGGGGTCGGCGGCGCGCGGCTCGATGTGGTGTCCGGGGGCGACGTCGGCCACCACCGTGGTGTATGCCCAGACCGGGTGCTCCAGCACGTGCGTGCCCACGACGTGCACCGCGGCGGGATCGATCGCCGCCTCCTCGGCGGCCTCGCGCAGGGCGCCCGCCGACGGCTTCTCGTCCGGGGCGAGGGCGCCGCCCGGGATGCCCCAGGTGCCGCCCATGTGGGACCACAGCGCGCGGTGCTGCAGCACCAGGTGCGATGGCGCGCCGTCGGCGTCCCGGCGGACGAGCAGCAGGCCGGCGGCGCCGAACAGGCCCCAGTGCCGGTGGTCCCCACAGGTCACCCAGCCGTCACCGCCGTGCCGGTGGAGATGGGGCGGGGGCTCGGTCGCGTTCGGCACGGCGTCAGTCTGTCAGTTCGGGCGCGGGCTGTCAGGGATCGGCTCGCGGCGGACGGCGTCCGCCGCGAGCCGACGGGGGCAGGGCCGGCTCAGGAGGGAATGCCCTCGACGACGACGTTGCCGCCCTCGAACCGGAATCCGGTCACCTCGGAGAACGAGCCGCGCATCAGGGCGCGCACGTCGAGGGAGATGGTGCCGTCCTTGCGGAACTGCACCGAGTGCTCGGGCAGGCCGCTCTTCCGCACCATCTTCGCGATGGTGCCCGAGGCCAGCGGGAGCAGCTTCGAGGCCGGCAGGCCGGCCGCGTCGGCGTCGACCTGGAGCACCGCGACGTTCTCCGAGAACGAGACGATCTGCGCCGAGCCGTGCATGACCGGTACGGCCTTGGCCGCGATCTTGACCGGGAGCGGGGCGTAGGTCAGGCGGCGCAGGTCGGCGGTCAGGGCCATGGCACCGTCGTCGCAGGTCAGCTCGCTGACGAACGACGGAAGGGTCTTGCGCGGACGGACGAGGGCGATGGCCTCTTCGGGGCTGAGGGTTACGACGTGAGTCACGTCGCAGAATCTAGCGGATCAATCGCGACCTCATTGACCCGTTTTGCCGTGGACTCAGTCGACGATCTCGCAGAGCGGGGCGCCCGCCGTCACACCCGCGCCCGGCTGGGCCGTCAGGGAGCGCACGGTGCCCGCGCGGTGGGCCAGGATAGGCTGCTCCATCTTCATGGCCTCCAGCACGACGACGAGGTCGCCCTCGGCCACCTGCGCGCCGTCCTCGACCGCCACCTTGACGATGGTGCCCTGCATGGGGGAGGCCAGCGTGTTCCCCGCCGAGCCCCCTGACGCCTTGGCCCCGGCGCTGCGCCGGGCGGGGCGGCGGGCGGCGTTCGCGGTGCGTGCGCGACCGGCGGCGACACCGAGGCCCGCGGGCAGCACGACCTCCAGCCGGCGTCCGCCCACCTCGACCACCACCCGCTCGGCGGCCATCTCCTCCACCTCGGCCTCCGGGGCGGGCGCCGCCGGGGCGAGCGCCTTGAGCTCCTCGGCGAACTCCGTCTCGATCCAGCGGGTGTGCACGCGGAACGGTGAGCCGTCGGCCGGGACGAACGCGTCGGCGTCGAGCACGGCGCGGTGGAACGGGACCACCGTCGGGATGCCCTCGACCACGAGCTCGCGCAGCGCGCGGCGGGCCCGCTCGACCGCCTGGGTGCGCGTGGCGCCCGTGACGATGAGCTTGGCGATCATGGAGTCGAAGGCGCCGGAGACGGAGTCGCCGGCGACGACGCCGGTGTCGACGCGCACGCCCGGCCCGGACGGCCACACGATCGTGTTCAGGCGGCCCGGCGCCGGGAGGAAGCCCGCCGCCGGGTCCTCGCCGTTGATGCGGAACTCGATGGAGTGCCCGCGCACGACCGGGGAGTGGTAGCCGAGCGCCTCGCCCGCGGCGATGCGCAGCTGCTCGCGCACCAGGTCGATGCCCGTGACCTCCTCGGTCACCGGGTGCTCCACCTGGAGCCGGGTGTTCACCTCGAGGAAGGAGATGGTGCCGTCCGCGCCGACCAGGAACTCGCACGTGCCCGCGCCCACGTAGCCGGCCTCGCGCAGGATGGCCTCCGACGCCGCGTACAGGGACTTCTCCTGCTCCGGCGTGAGGAACGGCGCGGGCGCCTCCTCGACCAGCTTCTGGTGGCGGCGCTGCAGGGAGCAGTCCCGGGTCGAGACCACCACGACGTTGCCGTGGGTGTCCGCGAGGCACTGCGTCTCCACGTGGCGCGGCTTGTCCAGGTAGCGCTCCACGAAGCACTCGCCGCGACCGAACGCCGCGATCGCCTCGCGGACCGCCGAGTCGAACAGCTCGTCGATCTCCTCGAACGTGCGCGCGACCTTGAGGCCGCGGCCGCCGCCGCCGAACGCCGCCTTGATGGCGATCGGCAGCCCGTGCTCCTCGGCGAAGGCCCGTACCTCGCCGCCGTCCTTGACGGGGTCGGGCGTGCCGGGCACCAGGGGGGCGCCCGCGCGCTGCGCGATGTGCCGCGCGCTCACCTTGTCGCCCAGCGCCTCGATGGCCGACGGCGGCGGGCCGATCCAGGTGAGCCCCGCGTCGATCACCGCCTGCGCGAACTCCGCGTTCTCCGACAGGAAGCCGTAGCCCGGGTGCACGGCGTCGGCGCCGGAGCGGCGGGCGACGTCGAGCAGCTTGGCCGGGTCCAGGTAGGTGTCCGCCGCGCGAGCGCCGCCGAGCGCGAACGCCTCGTCGGCGAGCCGCACGTGCATGGCCTCGCGGTCCTGGTCGGCGTAGACGGCGACCGACGCCAGCCCCGCGTCGGCGCATGCACGGGCCACGCGGACGGCGATCTCACCACGGTTGGCGATGAGCACCTTCGAGATGGTTCGGGGCAGGCTGGAACTAGGCACGGCTCACCGTAACCCTCCCTCGCGGGGCGGATGTACTGCCTCCGGGTACCCGGGAGAAAGTCTGGGGACCAGACCAACCCCGGAGCTGCGCGTTTGGAGGATCCACACATGGCGTCGGCACTGTGCAGTCCACTGACCCGCCCGACCTTGTGGGTATCAGGTAAACGACTGCCTGCTCTGCTGACCACCGGTGTCGAACGTAGGGTCCGTCGGCGCATGGGTGCTCATACGCCGATCACTCCTACGTTCGGCACCGGGTGCGGAAACGTAGTTGGTGCGGCGGCGGGCAGTGGGGGCCGTGGGGGGCGGCGGCGAGTGCGACCACAGGGGGCGTCTGGGGCGATCTGTCCACAGTTCCGCTGCCAGGGTCGTCGTCGGCGGGCCTTGTCAGGGTGGGATCGACGCCATGAGACCTCGGAGGACCCTGCCGCAGCCGCTGCTGTCGGCTGCCGCTGCGCAGGAAGGCCTGGTGAGCAAGGCGCAGTGCGACGCGGCGGGACTCGACAAGGACGCCGTGGCGCTGCTGGTCGAGCACGGTCGGTGGCGCCGTGTCGTCCGCGGCGTCTACGACACCGATCCGCAGCCCGTGGGGCGGCGCCGGCGGGACGACTTCCACGGCCACGTCCGCCGTCGGTCCGCCTGGACCGGGATGCTCGGCGTGCCCGACGGGATCGCCACCGGCGCCTGCGCGCTCGCGTTGCTGGGACTGGACGGGCTCGTCACCGAGGTGACACCCGAGGCCGCGCGGCCAGGGGGGATGCATGCGGTGGTGAGCGGGGGCCTGGTGCTGCGCCGGTACCGCGGCTTCGCCGACGAGCCGTACCGGGGGCGGCGGATCGCGTCCGTCGTCCCGGCGCTGGCGCAGGCCCTTCCTTACCTCGCCCGGGGCGAGGTGGTGGCGGTCCTCAGCGGTGCCCTGCGGGACGAGCGCATCGACCAGAGCGGGCTGCAGGAGGTTCGCGGACTGCTGCGCGGCCGCCGAGGCGCCGCAAGGTTGTGGCGGCTGCTCGACCTGGCCGCGGTGCTCGACGGGTCGACCGCCGAGTCGTTCGCCCGGCTGTCGTTCATCGACTCGGGGGTGCCGCCGGACGGTCAGCAGGTCACCTTCACGCTGGACGGCGCCTTCCTGGCGCGTGTCGACTTCGTGTGGCGCCTGCCGGACGGCCGGTACGTCGTGGCCGAGATCGACGGGCGTGCGTTCCACGGCGGGGAGAGCATGCTCGCCGACGACTCGCACCGGCAGAACCGGCTGGTCGCGACCGGCAGGGTGATCGTCATCCGGTTCCCGGCGGCCAGAGCCCTGGACACCGAGGCGCCCACCGTAGGCGCAGAAATGGCCGACCGCCTGAGTGCTCTGGGCTGGCGCCCCACTCCAGGGCCGTTGAACGTAGGGATCGTCGCTCTCTGAGCGCTCATCAGCCGACGATCCCTACGTTCGGCCGGCCGCCGGCCGCCGGCGGCCGGGCGCGCAGCGGCCGGTCAGCGGGTCGTCACGCCTCGCGGAGGGCGCGCCATGGGATGTTCAGGTCGCCCAGCAGCTCGCGGAGGAGGGGGAGGCTGATGCCGACCACGCCGTGGTGGTCGCCCTCGATGCGCTCGACGTAGGGGCCGCCGAGGCCGTCGATGGTGAACGCGCCGGCCACGTGCAGCGGCTCGTCGGTCGCCACGTAGGCGTCGATCTCGTCGTCGTCGATGTCGGCGAACCAGACCGTGGTCGAGCTGGTCGAGCCGAGGGTGCCGCCGGTGCCGCCCGCGGCGTCGTCGCGCAGGTCGACCACCCAGTGGCCCGTGTGCAGCACGCCCTTGCCGCCGCGCATGGCGCGCCAGCGCTCGCGTGCGGCGGCCGCGTCTGCCGGCTTGCCCACGATGGTGCCGTCGATCTCCAGCATGGAGTCGCAGCCGACGACGATCACGTCGGCGGGCGCCTCGGTCTCGGGAGAGCCGGCCCCGGCGGGGGAGTCGTCGGCAGGAGCCTCGGCGTCGGCCCAGGACTCCTCCAGCCGTGCCGCCACCTCCTCGGCCTTGGCCTGGGCCAGGACGAGGACGGCGTCGGCGGGGTCGAGCTCGCCGAACCGGTCCGTGGCGTCGGCGAGGACCTTGTCCTCGTCCACGCCGGACACGACGACTTCCGGCGTGACTCCGGCGGACTTCAGCGTCGCGAGTCGGGCGGGGGACTGGGAGGCGAGGACCAGGCGTGGCACGCGCGCCACAGTAACGAGAATGCGGGTCGGCGAAACAGGAAAAGGCGAAATCCGTGTCACGTGACCCACGTCACTCCGGCCGTGGCACGGCGACCCAGCGGCGACCCATGGGCCGGGACGGGCCGGGACAGGCCGGGACAGGCCGGAGCAGCGGCAGGGGCAGGACGCCGTCGTCGACGCCCCGCCCCTGCCGGGACGGTCAGGCCAGGGCCTCGCGGAGGGTGTCCAGGCCTACGGAGCCCAGGTTGAGCGCACGGGCGTGGAAGGCCTTGGCGTCGAACTCCTGGCCGGCCGGCACGGCCGCCTTGGCGGCGTCCCGCGTCTGCTCCCAGAGACGCTGCCCCACCTTGTACGACGGCGCCTGCCCCGGCCAGCCGAGGTACCGGTTGAACTCGAACCGCACGAACTGCTCGGGCATGTTCACGTTGGCCAGCAGGAACGGCCAGCCCTTCTCGGCGGTCCACGTACCGCCGCCCCACTGCTCGGGGGCGGGCAGCCCGAGGTGCACGCCGATGTCGAACACCACGCGGGCCGCGCGCAGGCGCTGCGCGTCGAGCATGCCGAGGCGGTCGCCCGGGTCCTCCATGTAGCCGAGCTCGGCCATGAGCCGCTCCGCGTACAGGGCCCAGCCCTCGCCGTGGCCGGACACCCAGCAGGCCAGCCGGCGCCAGCTGTTCAGCGTCTCGCGCGCGAACACGGCCTGGCCGCACTGCAGGTGGTGGCCCGGGACGCCCTCGTGGTAGACGGTCGTCTTCTCGCGCCAGGTGTTGAACTCCGTGACGCCCTCGGGCACGGCCCACCACATGCGGCCGGGCCGGGACCAGTCGTCGCTCGGCGGGGTGTAGTAGATGCCGCCCGACTGGGTCGGCGCGATCATGCACTCCAGGTCGAGCACGGGCTCGGGGACGTCGAAGTGCGTGCCGTTCAGCGCGGTGATCGCGGCGTCGGACGTCTCCTGCATCCAGGCCTTGAGGGCCTCGGTGCCCAGCAGCCTGCGCGCGGGGTCGGCGTCGAGCACCGCCACGGCCTCCTCGACGGTGGCCCCGGGGCCGGCGATCTGCGCGGCGACCGACTCCTGCTCGGCGACGATGCGGGCGAGCTCCTCCAGGCCCCATTGGTAGGTCTCGTCGAGGTCCACCTTCGCGCCCAGGAAGTGCCGGGACCACAGGGCGTACCGGTCGCGGCCCACGGCGTCGGCCTCGGGTGCCTGCGGCGCGAGGTCGCGCTCCAGGAAGTCGGCGAGCTTCGCGTAGGCCGCCTGCCCCGCAGCGGCGCCGTGCTCCAGCTCCTTGCGGACCAGGCTGCACGCGGCCGAGTCGTCCAGCACGTCGTCGACCGCCTTGCCGCGGACGAACGACGTGAAGAACGAGTCCGGACCGGCCAGCTCGCGGGCCTGGACGACGCACTCGCGCACCTGGCGGATCGCCGCGACGTTCCCCTGCGCGGCCGCCACGGTGAGCGACTCGATGTACCCGTCGACCGCGCCCGGCAGCCCGTTCAGGCGGGAGGCGATGTTCTCCCAGGCCTCCACCGAGTCGGTGGCCATGATGTCGAAGACGTCGCGCAGCTGCTGCACGGGGGACTCGATGTTGTTGAGGCTGCGCAGTTCCTCGCCGGCGTCGTGCAGCTCCAGGTCGAGCCCGATGCGCTCGCGCATCGCGGACAGCGTCACCCGGTCGACGTCGTCCGCGGGTTCCGCACCGGCGAGCTGCGCCAGGACGTCGCGTCCGGCCTGGGCCACCTCGTCGTGTCCGGCGGGCGACAGGTCGCCGATCTCGTGGTCGTGCCCGGGCAGACCCATGGCTGTGGCCGACAGAGGAACGAGTTCAGTGAGACGCTTGACGTAGTCATCGGCGATGCCGTCGATCTGCGTGGATGTGCGCACAGGGCTGGTCATGAGCGCCGAGCCTACGTCGCGACCGCCGGTGGCAACGAGAAGTTAACCCGCTGCGTGGCGCCCCATGAGGCCCCCGGATCGGCCTGGACGGTACGATCGTCACCGGCTTGAGCGCTCACCAGCTCGCCGACCCCGAGAAAGGTAAATGCATGAACGTTCGAGGCCGGAGCCTGCGCCGCCGCGCACTTCGCAAAATCGCCAGGACGGCTGATCGCTGGGCCGGCACCAGCGCGCCGCAAAAGAAGAAGCCCTCCGCTCCGGCGCCGGCACAGGCACCTGCGAAGGCATCGTCCTCGGCGCCGGCGGCCAAGCCGACGGTCAACGAGAAGGCCGTCACGCGGCTGAAGGGCTCGTACCGGCAGATGACCGAGGTGGTCCTCGGGCTCGAGCCCGGCGCCCTGCCGGAGGAGGAGGTCCGCGCGAAGCGCGAGTACGTCCACGCTGCCAAGCGCATGGCGGCGGACGCGGAGCTCGCCCGCCTCCTGCGGTCCGGCGTCCCGCTGACGGACGCCGTGGTCAACCTGATCCGCGGCCGGTTCACGCGCAAGCTGAACTCCGAGGTCCTGGTGGGCGCCCGCGCGCTGTGCCACTCGCTCCACGACCAGCCCGAGACCCGCCAGGCCGGTGCCCTCGGCGGCGCGCTCGTCGCGCGGCACGCCGGCACGTACGACCTCGCCTGGGACCTGTTCTCCGAGGTGCCGCGCGACGTCGTGGCCCGGAACACGCCGGTCGAGTTCCTCCGCACCGCGGCCCAGGTCGGCGACCTGAGCGTGGTCGACGAGTGCGTCAAGTGGATCGACCAGGGCCTGGTGCACGGCGCCAAGGACCTGTTCGCCATGGCGTCGATCTTCTTCGCGGTCAAGGAGCACTCAGCGGCGTCCCGCGCGATCGACGCGGCCCGCGAGGCCGGCGACGCGGACGAGAGGCTCGCCCGCCGCATCGAGCTGCTCGCCGACTTCACGGCGCGCGCCATCACGCCGCAGACCGCGACCGTCCCGCAGGGGCACGTCTCGTTCGGCGTCATCGACTACAAGCAGCCGGACGAGGGCACGACGTCGTCCAACGTGGGCGACTACGTGCAGACCATCGCGAGCCTGGGCCACCTGGTCCGCCACGCGAACCTGCGCCTGCACGGCGACGACGAGCTCGTCGAGGTGGTCTCCGAGCTCCAGGGCCGGGTGCGCCCCGAGCTCGCGATCGACGGCCCCGGCGCCGACGTCCAGCTGATGGCCCTCAACCGCGACTCGTCGAGCTACGACGCCGTCCCCGAGAACACGTGGGCGATCGCGTTCGGCTGGTACATGCAGGACATCTTCGGGCTGGCCTACGACTTCCCGTTCAACCCGAACGTGAACCCGCTGTTCATCTCGTTCCACGTGAACCGCCCGAACATGCTCACGCCCGAGGCGATCGAGTACCTCAAGGCGCACGGCCCGATCGGCTGCCGCGACTGGAACACGGTCTACCTGCTGCTCGCCCGCGGCGTGCCGGCCTTCTTCTCGGGCTGCCTCACCACGACGATCAGCACGGTGTTCCCGGACGCCGCCACGCCGGTCCCGGTCGGCGGCCCCACCGCCTACGTGGACACCCCGGCGCCGACGGACGACGCCATCCAGATCACGCAGATGCACGAGGACGTCCGCTGGACGTCGATGGGCCCGAACGTCCGCGAGGCGCTGGGGCTCCTGGAGAGCTACCGCTCGGAGTTCGGCCAGGTCGTCACCTCGCGTCTGCACTGCTACCTGCCGTCGTGGTCGATCGGTGCGAACGTGCAGTTCACCCCGAAGAACCGCGCCGACGTGCGGTTCGCGGGCCTGCTCGACGCCGACGAGAACGACCTGAACGCGATGCGCGAGCGCATCCGTCGCCTGCTCGCGCCGGCGATGGCCCTCGTGCTCCAGGGCGCGTCGCGCGAGGAGGTCTACGCCGAGTGGCGCAAGACCGTCGCGCCGGAGGTGGCACTGGCCGAGGAGCGCTTCGCCGCCCCGACCACGAAGCTGACGGCGTCCTTCGACGTCGACGAGGCGTGCCGGACGGCGCGTGCGTCGCGCGTGCTGACGCCGGCCACCGCGCCGCGCACCGGTGAGGTCGTCAACGTGGCGGTCGCGCTGGACGGCAACCTCAAGCAGGAGATGGAGATCGTCATCGGCGGTATGGTCCAGCACTCGGACCGTCCGCTCCACGTCGTCGCGCTCACGCGCGACCACACCACGGAGGACCACGACCGGCTCGCCGGCCTGTTCCCCGAGGTCAGCTTCGAGTGGATCGCGTGCGACGACATCGACTACGGGCCGGTGCTCGGCATGCTCAAGCACATCACGGTCTCCACGATGGACCGCCTGCTCCTGCCGGAGCTGCTCCCGAACCTCGACCGCGTGGTCTACCACGACATCGACGCGCTGACCGTCAAGGACATCGCGACGCTGCACGACGTCGACCTCGGTGGCTCCCCGCTCGCCGCCCGTCCGTCCGTCGGGCACGGCGTGCGCAGCGGTCTCGGCAACATCCTGAAGCAGGGCCGCCGCCTGTCGGAGGAGCCCGTGGTCGCCAACGAGTTCTTCCGCGCGATGTACCAGCGGCACCCGAACGACTTCGACGGCTTCAACGCGGGCATCCTGCTCATGGACCTCGCGCAGATGCGGTCGGAGGGCTTCACCGCCGACTACGTGGCGTACGTGGAGACCTACGGTCTCAACGACCAGGAGATCCTGAACTGCTACGCCGGCTCCCGGTACCGCAAGATCGAGCCGGCCTGGAACAACTGGCCCACGCAGGAGACGGTGACCGACCCGAGCATCGTCCACTGGGCGGGCTGGCTCAAGCCCTGGAACCAGGACCTGTACGTCAAGTCCCGCGACCTGTGGGACAGGGGTGCCGCGTTCGTCGCGTCGCGACGTACCAGCGCGTGACCGACACGCTGCACACGGACGGGGTCCTGCACCGCGAGGTGCGGGACCTCGTCCTGGCTCTGGGCGAGCGGCGGAAGGTCGCCGCTCCCGCGGTCATCTCGGCGCTCATCCGGGTCGGCCAGGCCGGGGACCCGGTGCTCGCGGCCGATCTCGCGGCCGCCGCGTCGGCCCGGTTCACCGGCCGCGCGCGCGTGCTCCTGGCGTGCGCGGGAGCCCTGGAGGGTTCGGGGCAGCCCGCCTCGGCGGTGCCGCACCTGCGCCGGGCGCTGGAGCTCGGCACGAACAACGACCACCGGACGGCCAGGCGCCTCGCACGTGCGCTCGCGGCGTCCGGCGCGTCCATCACTGAGGTGGACGACGCCTACGCGCAGGTCCTGCGGTACGAACCCGAGGCCGCGCCCGCCCTGGGCGAGTGGCGCGAGGTGGCGCGCGACGCGGACGACGTGCCGTTCGCCGAACGGCTCTCCGCGCTCCAGGAGGATGCCGAGGGCCCGCTTCCCGTCGTGCTGCACGAGCTGCTCCGCGGGCCGGCGGGCGACACGGCGCGCCAGGTGCACGCCGCGGCGCTCGCGGCCTTCCTCGACGGCGACGCCGCACGGGCGTGCGCGCGGGTCTGGGCGGCCTACGCCGCGCTCAGGCCGCTCCCCGAGGCGGACGCCGATCTGGTGGCCGCGCTGCCGAACGTCGTCAAGGAGCTGTACTTCCTCGCCACGCTGCCCCGCATGATGACGCCCGACGAGGCGCTCGCCGCCGGGGTGCCGCTCGACCCGGACGCGATCACGTGGTGGCGTGAGGAGTTCCTCAGCCCGGACGTGCCGCAGCCGGACGACCGCGAGTTCGTCACGCTGGCCCAGCGGCAGGCCGCCGACGCCGACGACCCGCACCTCGCTCACCAGACCCGCGCGGTCCGGGACCGGACCCTGGTGCTGCGCGACCTCCTGACCGGTTCGGAGTGCGCGCCCTTCGACACGGTGGTGTCGTTCGGCAAGGCCGTCTACTCCTTCGGGGACGACGAGCTCGCGATGCTGCTGAGCCTCGGGGCCGGCCACCGGGCCGCCTACGTCTTCCTCCCGGCGCGCGGGCTCCTGCTGGACCTGGGCGCGACGTTCGCCCGGCCCATCCTTCCGCCGCACCGGATCGCCAACCTCTCCAGGGACCTGCTCCAGCGCCTGGTGACTCAGCGGGACCGGTATGCCGAGGCCGTCGCGAACCGCCCCACCCCCCGGGCGGAGCGCACGGTCGTGCTGCAGATGACCATCCCGGAGAACTTCGCCCACCACATCTGGAACTTCCACCCGGGCGTCGAGCGGCTGATCGACCACGGTGTGGCCGGGAACGTCGCCGAGGTGCGCACGGCCGGGACCGGGTTCTTCGGCTCGTTCCAGGAGCTCTTCCCGGAGTTCTCGGGCGCGCGGATCGTCGACGAGCCGCGTAACGGGGTGCGCGATCCGTACCCCTTCTCGCGCGAGTACCTGGTGGTCGCGGTCGGCGGGTACTTCATTCGCAGGTCGCTTGTGGACCGGATCCGTGAGCGGGTTGCACGGGAGGAGCCGACACCAGGGTTCCCCCAGCCGCCGTCGGCCGGAGGGGGGCTACTGCCGGGGCCGGTGATCTGGATCGGGCTGCGCGTGCGCAGCCGCGCCTGGGCGGACCAGGAGCAGGAGGCAGCCCGGTTCATCGACGCGTTGCACCTGCGCTACCCGCGGGCGCTGGTCGTGCTGGACGGCTACTCGTACCCGATGGGCAACGACCTCGTCTCGGAGCAGTGGCAGGGCAGCATCGACGAGCTGCACGCGGTGGCCCGGGCCATCAAGGGCAACGTCCGGCGCGGTGACCAGGTCATCGACCTGGTGGGAAGCACCCTGCGGGAGGCCGTTCTGTGGGCCGAGGCCACGGACGTGTACATCGCGCCCAACGGGACGAGCCAGCACAAGGTGGGCTGGTTCAGCGACGCCCCCGGTGTGGTGTACGCGCCGAGGTCCCTCGGCGACCTGCCCCCCGAGCTCCGGCCAGGGGCACGCGAGTCGGAGGGCCGGCCCGTACCGTCGACCATCCTCGGTGAGCCCGTCGGTGAGGGCGAACGCCGCGGCCGCAACGACGTCCGCCCCCACCTGGAGAACCTCCGGATCGACCGGGGTCAGCTCCTCGCGATGGTGTGCGAGCTGCTCGAGTCGCGACCGGCGACGTCGTCGAGCAGGTCCCGCCAGGCGTCCCTGTACCGGCGCGGCGAGAAGCTGCTGGTGACCCGCCTCGCGCCGCGGCTGAGCCGCCGGGCGAGCCGGTTGTCCTCGAGCACCTGAACCAGCCGGGCGGCGAGGGCTTCGACGTCGTCGCGCGGCACCAGGAACCCGTTCTCGCCGTCCCGGATCACCTCGGCCGGGCCGTAGTTGCAGTCGTACGCCACGAAGGGCGTGCCAACCGACATGGCCTCGGTGAGGGTGAGCGGCAGCCCCTCGTGGAGGGACGACATGGCCGCGACCCGGGCGCCGGCGAACGCGTGCAGCGCCTGCGACGTCGCCCCGTGGAAGCGGACGTCGTCGCCGAGCTCCAGGCCGAGCTCGGTGGCGAGCTTCTTCAGGGAGTCCTCCTCCGCGCCGTGCCCGTACACGTCGAGGTGCGCACGCGGGACGCGCTCGTGCACCAGCGCGAACGCCCGCAGCAGGTGGTCGAGCTGCTTCTGCGGTGCGAGCCGGCCCACGAACACCACGGAGTCCTGGTCGCGCCGTACGCCGCGGACCTTCGGGCGCGGGGCGGCGTGCCGCAGCACGTGCAGCGGCAGCCCCGGGTACCGCGCCAGGAGGTCCGTACGCTGCCGCTCGGTGAGGCAGACCATCGCGTCGACGTTCGTCGTGTCCGCGAAGAACTCCTGCCAGTGCGGCTTGGTGGGCGCCGTCGAGTCGTAGGGCTCGCCGAAGTGCGAGTTGTGCAGCACGGAGACGCCCCGCATGCGCGGGTGGCGCATGAGGCGCAGGCTGCGCTGCCACACGTTCTCGCCGTCGGCGAAGACGACGAGGTGCCGTGCCGACGCGAACGTGGTGTCGAGCCAGCGGGCGATCGCGCCCGCGTAGTCCCCGACCGGGTCCTCCCGCAGGCGCAGGCGGGCTTCGCCTGCGCCGACGTGCCCGGTGACCTCGGCCTCGAGCCAGACCGCGCGCCCGTCGACGACGAACTCGCGCCGCCGCCCGCCGCCCCCCGGCGCGAGGTGGTCGATGGCGACGAGCGTGCCGTGCGCGAACGCCCACAGCGACTCACGCGAGCCGTCCTCACGCAGGACGACGAGCTGGCGGGTGACCTTGGTGTCCTTGTCCAGCAGCTCGATCGTCCGCAGCGTGCCGTCCACCAGGGTGCGCACCTGCACGGCGTCGTCCACGGTCCGACGGCGGCGCTGCACGCCGGGTCCGTCCGCGACCCGGGGCACCTCGACGGGTTCCACCTCGCGGGCACGTGCCCGGTCGACGGCGTCGGGCCCGTCGCGCCACAGGACCAGCAGGCGGACGTCCGGGTGCAGGAGGCCCTGCGCGCGGACCCACGCACCGTCGTCGTCCAGGAGGCCGGTCACCACGAGGGTGGTGCGGTACCCGCTGTCGGCGTAGAGGTTGGCCCGGGCCAGGACGGCGCGTGTGCCGCCCGCGATGCGGTGGCCGAGCGAGCGGACGAACAGGACGACGTCGGTGTCCCCAGGGCGGGGAGCCTTCGTCATGAGCGCAGGCTCCAGCGCCACGCGTCGGCGTTGTGCCGACCGGAGCGTCCGCCGAAGTTCTTGGCCGTCGCGGCCCCGTTCCCGCGCAGCACGCGGGAGTGGTTGATCCACTCGTCGAGCGGGGCGGCGTCCTCGGGCTCCTGGCTGGTCGCCGCGACCGCGGCGAGGCCCGCCACCAGGGCAGCCACCTCGACGTCGTCGGGCTCGCCGCGCACGACGCGCACCTGGGAGCTCACTCGTCGTCCTCCTCGTAGAAGCCGAAGCCGGGCGCCTCGCCCCGTGAGGCCGCCCACTCGGCGATGTCGTAACCGCCCTCGGAGAGCTGCGTCGCCACGGACTCGCCGGCGGCGTCGAGCAGGTCGATCACACCGTCCAGGGACGCGTCGCCGCCCCGCGCGCCGACGACGAAGCCCAGGTAGAACGACTCGCCGTCCTCCGGCGTGTCGGACTCGAGGATCTCCTCGGCCTCGCCCTCGTGCTCCGGCTCCCACACCGACGAGGTGAGGTCGGGGTGCATGCCCAGCGCGTTGTGCAGCGCGTCGAACAGGGTGGCGTTCAGGTGCCCCACCTTCGACTCGAGGGCCAGCACTCGCGGGTCCTCGTCCGCTTCCGCCGCGCCGAACTCGGCGCGTACGCCCACGGCCGTCCCCACGTAGTCGTGCAGCGCAGCCGCCAGTGCGTCGACCGCGCGGTGCATCGGCTCCGTGTCGACGCGGCCCATCGGCGCCGGGCCGTGGGTGGCGTCCTCGTGGCTCATCTGATTCCTCATCCCGATCTGATCTGACTGCTCGGGTCCTCCCGCCGGTCAGAGCGGGATGTTGCCGTGCTTCTTCGGAGGAAGCGTAGATCGCTTGGTGCGCAGCGCGCGAAGCGCACGCACCACTTGCACGCGTGTCTCGGACGGGCGGATCACCGCGTCGACGTAGCCGCGCTCGGCGGCGTCCCACGGGTTGACGATGGCGTCCTCGTACTCGGCGGTCAGCCGGGCCCGCTCGGCGTCGACGTCCCCGCCCGCCTCCTGGACCGTGCGCAGCGCGCCGCGCTGCAGGATGTTCACTGCGCCGCTCGCGCCCATGACCGCGATCTGGGCGGTCGGCCAGGCCAGGTTCACGTCGGCGCCGAGCTGCTTGGAGCCCATGACGATGTAGGCGCCGCCGTAGGCCTTGCGGGTGATGATCGTGACCAGCGGCACAGTGGCCTCGGCGTACGCGTAGATGAGCTTGGCGCCACGCCGGATGATGCCCTGGTGCTCCTGCCCGACGCCGGGGAGGAAGCCCGGCACGTCCACGAACGTCAGCACGGGGATGTTGAACGCGTCGCACGTGCGCACGAACCGCGCCGCCTTCTCGGCGGCGTCGATGTCGAGAGTGCCCGCCATGGACTGCGGCTGGTTCGCGACGATGCCGACCGACAGGCCCTCCACGTGGCCGAACCCGACCAGCACGTTGGTCGCGAACATCGGCTGGACCTCGAGGAACGACTCCGGGTCCAGGACCGCCTCGATGGCCTCGCGCATGTCGTAGGGCTGGTTGTCGCTGTCGGGGATCAGCGCGTCGAGGGCCTCGTCCTCCGCCGTGACTTCCAGCGCCGTCTCGTCCTCCGGCGGGAACGCGGGCGGGTCGGAGAGGTTGTTCTGCGGCAGGTAGCTCACCAGGTGCCGCACGTAGTCGAGCGCGTCGTCCTCGTCGCTGCCCATGTAGTGCGCGACGCCCGACTTCGAGTTGTGCGTCCGGGCGCCGCCCAGGGTCTCGAAGTCGACGTCCTCGCCCGTCACGGTGCGGATCACGTCCGGGCCGGTGATGAACATGTTGGACGTCTGGTCGGCCATGACGATGAAGTCGGTCAGGGCGGGGGAGTACACCGCACCGCCTGCGCTCGGGCCGAGGATCAGGGAGATCTGCGGGATCACGCCCGACGCCGCGACGTTGCGCCGGAACATCTCCGCGAACTGCGTGAGGGCCGCGACACCCTCCTGGATGCGCGCGCCGCCGCCGTCGCTGATGCCGATGAGCGGCACGCCCGTGCGCAGCGCGAGGTCCTGCACCTTGGTGATCTTCTGGCCGTGCACCTCACCGAGGCTGCCGCCGAACACCGTGAAGTCCTGGGAGTAGATGCACACCTGGCGGCCGTCGATGGTGCCGTACCCGGTGACCACACCGTCGCCCGCTATCCGCTTCTTCTCCAGGCCGAAGTTGCGGCTGCGGTGCTTGGCCAGCGCGTCCAGCTCGGTGAAGCTGCCCTCGTCCAGGAGCGCGTCGATGCGTTCGCGTGCGGTCTTCTTGCCGCGCTTGTGCTGCTTCTCCTGAGCCGTCTCCTCCGGGCCGTCGATGGCGGCGGCCCGGCGGGCGTCGAGGTCGTCGAGCTTGGCGCGCGTGCCGGAAAGGGTGGTGATGGCGTCGTTCACAGTTCGAGCGTAGTTGTCGGATGCCTCAGGCTCGATGCGAGAGCGTCCAGCGGGTCGCACAGCTGCGTTGTGGGTTTCCTCCAAGACAGACCAGGGGGTGAGGGGCGAGGATGAGGATGTGCACCAGTCCCTGCTCCTGGACAAGCTGGCCGTCCCCGGTTTTGGCCGGGTCGAGGTGGTCCAGACCGCGACGTCCACCAACGCCGAGCTCGCCGAGGCGGTCCGGTCCGACCCGGCCGCCTGGCCGGCGCCGTCGGCCCTGATCGCCGAGCACCAGACCGCCGGCCGGGGGCGAGCCGGGCGCTCCTGGCAGACGCCGCCGCGCGCCGGGCTCACCGTGTCCGTCCTGCTGCGGCCCCAGGTCCCGGCCGGGTCGCTGGGCTGGCTCCCGCTGCTGGCGGGGCTCGCCGTCGTGCGCACGGTGTCGGACGGCGGCGTCACCGCCGCGCTGAAGTGGCCGAACGACGTGCTGCTGCCCGCCGTCGACACCGTCGCCGGGCTGGGCCTGTACCGCAAGGTCGCCGGGATCCTCGCGGAGGTCGTGCCCGAGGCGCCGGGTGCAGGCAACGGGGCGCCCGCCGTCGTGCTCGGGATCGGGCTCAACGTGTCGCAGACCGCGGACGAGCTGCCCGTGCCGACGGCGACGTCGCTGGCGCTCGCTGGACATCCCCGACCCGACCGGACCGACGTGCTGGTGCGGCTGCTGGGCGAGGTGCACGCCGTCGTCCGGCGGTGGGAGAGCTTCGGGGGCGACGCCGTCGCCGCCGGCCTGCTGGACGAGTACACAGCGGTGTCCGCGACGCTCGGGACCCGCGTGCGGGCGGAGCTCGCCGGGCGGGCCGGCGCGCTCGAAGGTGAGGCCGTGGGGCTGGACCCGTCGGGGGCGCTGGTGGTGCGCACGGACTCGGGCGAGGAGCGCGCGGTGACCGCCGGCGACGTCTGGCACCTGCGATAACACCCGCCGCCGAGGCCGAGCGCCGGCGTGCGCCGGGCCCGGGTGAACTCGTGCGCCGCCCGGGGTGAACTCGGCGGCAGCCCCTGCCGCGATACGCCTGACCTGCGGTAATCTCCGCCGCAGGCGACGATAGGTAAGTGCGGGGGCCCGTGAGCAGGGGAGACGCCATGGAGGCAGGTCGAGCCACGGTCGGGGTGGCCAAGGGAATCGTGTGTGCCGCGGCGGTGGTCGCGGTCTACCTGATCAGCACGGTCCGGCTGGACCGGGGCATCGTGCAGACCGACGGGACGCCCGCGGCCGGCCTGATCGCCGCCGGGATCGCCTGGCTGCTGGTGGTCTGGGTCCTGCTCTACCGCGACGACGGCGTGCGGGGCGTGCGGCTGGACCTGTGGAACGTCGTCACCGTGGTCGGGATGCTGCTGGTGCTCATGGGGATTCCCCTGGTGCTGACGTTCTGGGGCTGACCAAGCGCTGGCCCGACCAGCGGATACCTGCGGTTGCACAGGGTGCGCCCGCCTACAGTGGTGACGTGCTCCACAATTCCGAGACCTCCCAGAACCACCACGACGCGCCGGGCGCCGACACCGCGGCCCGGCTCGACGAGACGCTGCTGGGTGGCGCACGTCGGTACACGCTGTCGCAGGTGCTGGAGCTCACCGGGCTCGACAAGCAGTTCGTGACCCGCTACTGGCGCTGGATCGGCCTGCCCGTCACGCACCCGACCGAGACCTGGTTCACCGACGCCGACGTCGAGGCGCTCAAGGACGCGGCCGGGCTGTTCGAGGCCGAGCAGATGGACGAGCGCGCCCAGATGACGTTCATCCGGTCCGTCGGCCACACGGCTGACCGGCTGGCGTTGTGGCAGGTCGAGGCGCTCGTGGAGCATCTCGCGCGGCGGTACGAGCTGGACGAGACCTCCGCCCGCCTGCTCGCCCTGGACCGGCTCCCGGAGATGACGGAGATGCTGCAGGGGCAGCTCGAGCACGCGTGGCGGCGTCAGCTCGCGGCGCTCACCGGACGCATGGCCATCGAGTTCGCGGGCGCGCACTCGGACGACCGCGGCGACACCCACCAGCTGCCCCTGCTGCGGGCGGTCGGGTTCGCGGACATCGTGTCGTTCACGAAGCGCACCGCGGGCCTCGGCTCGGAGGAGCTGGCGGAGTTCGTGCAGCGGTTCGAGGCCGGCGCGCGCGACGTCATCGTCAACGCGGGCGGGCGGGTCGTGAAGACGATCGGCGACGCGGTCCTCTTCGTGACCGACGACGTGTCCACCGGCGCCGAGGTGGCCCTCGGCCTTGCCGAGACCTCTGGTGTGGCGCTCGGCACCGCCGCCCCGGGCGACCCCGAGATCCCGGTGCGCGTCGGGCTCGTCTGGGGACGGGTGCTGTCCCGGTTCGGCGACATCTTCGGCCCGACCGTCAACCTCGCCTCGCGCCTCACCGAGCAGTCCGACCCCTCGACCGTCCTGGTCGACAAGGACACCGCGGCGATGCTCGCGACGAGCTCGCGCTTCGCGCTCACCGCGCAGCCGGAGCGTGACGTCCCGGGCATCGGCCCGCTGGCCCCGGTCCGTCTCCAACGCGCCTACCGCGGCTGATCTTGTTGTGGGCGCGATCGTTGCGATGAGACGCCCGTTCTAGGCGCAACGATCGCGCCCACAACGAGGGGGTCAGCGCTTCAGGGTTCGCATGGCGCCCGGGAGGAGCCTCAGCTGCTCGCGGCGCTCGGCCGCGAACGTGCGCCGGTCGCCCGACGACCAGCGCCGGTCGAACAGCCGCTTCGCCGCCGCAACGGCCTCGGGCCGGCGTTCGGAGATCTGCCGCGCCAGCGCGAACGCCTCGTCCAGCGGCGTGTCGGTGACGGTCCCGGCCAGGCCCAGCCGGCCGGCGTCGGCCCCGGTGAACTCCTCGGCCGTGAAGGTGAGGCGTTTTGCCGTCTCGATGCCCACGAGCTGCGTCAGCGCGCGGATCCCGGACATGTCGGGGACCAGGCCGCGCTCGACCTCCTTGACGGACCAGCGGGCATCGGGGGTCGTGAGGCGCAGGTCGGCGGCGAGCGCGATCTGCACGCCCGCGCCGAGCACGTGCCCGTGCACGGCGGCGATCACGGGGACCGGCAGGCGTCGCCACGTCCAGCAGGCCTCCTGGAACAGGTTGGTGCCGCGCGGGGTCGGCACGAACGCCCTGGCCACGGCGGCCGGGTTGCGGGCCGCCGCGCCGAGGTCGAGCCCCGCGCAGAACGACCTGCCGTTGCCCGAGACGACCACCGCGCGCAGCCCGGGCTCGCGGCGGAGCCGGCGCGCGGTGGCCTTGAGCTCGCGGAGCATGTCGAGGGACAGCGCGTTGAGCTTGTCGGGCCGGTCGAGGCGGACGTCGGCGATCCCGTCCGAGAGGGTGCAGGTGATGCGGCTCCCGGACGGGATGCCCGACGTCGTGGTGCTGGCGGTCATGGGGCGCAGCCTACGCACCGCCGGCCGACAGCAACGGGTTACTCCTCGGTGACCGGGACCTCGGTGTCGACGCCCTGGTACGGCGGGACCTTGACCGTGCGAGCGCCCGGCCGACCGCCGAGGACGACGGTCCGGTAGCTGACGTTGTTTGCCGTCGTCCGCTCGTGCAGGTTGCCGTTCGGGTTCACCGTGATCTTGATCTTGTAGGTCCCGTTGGGGACGCCCGTCAGGTTGAACGCCTGGGTCTGGTACTGGCTGTAGGTGTCGCCCCAGCCGGCGGGCAGCACCTCGCGCAGCCACAGGGCGGACCTGTCGCCGCACGCGCTGTCGAGGCCGGTGGCCTCCGGACGCCAGGCGGCACCCGGCACCGAGAGGTCGACGGGGTCCGTCGGCACCAGGCACCACGACTGCTTGCCGCTCGTCGTCACCAGGGAGCCGTCGGGCTTGACGAGCTCGTAGCTCGCGAAGTCCAGGAAGTGCCAGTGGTCGTGCTCGGGAGCGTCGTGGTACTTCATGGTCCCGGTCCTGGTGCTGCCGACCTCCTTGCCGTCCCGGTAGAAGAACTGGTAGGCGTCCATGACCTCGCCGGCGCCGCGGCGGTAGCCCTCGACGACCAGGGGAGCCGGTCCGGCGTTCCACTCGTGGGCGTTGAAGGTGAGGCGGTCGACGCCGCCGTCCCGCTCGCTCCCGATCTGCCACGCGGGCACCGACACGAGGTCGGGGAGCGTGTCCTTGGCCGGCTTGTCGTTCGAGGGGGTCGAACCCGGCTGGCCGAGCGCCGGGTGGTCGCCGCCGTGCGCCTGGCTCTCGCCGTCGATGGTGAAGAGGTTGGTGCGGTGCGTGGACTCGGTGCTGTCACCGTGGACCGCGTGCGAGCCGCCGGACAGGGTGCGCACGTGCTTCTCCTGGGGGGTCGGTTCGCCCTCCGCCAGGGTGCTGAAGCCCTCGTCGGGCGTGCCCAGCAGCGCTTCGCCGACCTCTCCGCAGTCCACGAGCTGGCATTCGTCGACCACCTTGACGCGCTGCGACACCGAGCGACCGTCGGCGGGGAGGCCGAGGAAGTTCGCGACGGGATCGCTGATGGTCACGGTCATCCTGAGGTTCCTGCGCGTGGTCTTCACCTCGAAGTAGGTGTCCAGCTTGGCCGCCCAGCCCTGCTCGATCCCGAACACCGTGGACTTCGTGAACCAGTTGCCGCCGCAGAACCCGGGGTAGATCGGCTCCGTGTTGCCGGTGGGCTCGACGCGCTGGCGCTCCGCCCCGCCCAGGCACAGGCTGCGGGACTTCTTGAGCAGCACGTTGCCGTTGGCGTCGACCACCTGGACCGTGAGCCCGTTCTTGAAGCCGTCGAGCCCGTCGACGATCGCGGCCGGGGCCTTCGTGGTGGTGCGCTTGTCGCCGCGGATCACCGTCTTGGTGAGCGTGACCGGGTCAGAGGCCTTGGCGCGCTTGGTCAAGAACTCGTAGCCTTCGCCGTAGGCGGCCATCCAGACGGCCGAGTCGAGGTACACGTAGCCGTCGTAGGTGTAGCCCTCGACGGTGCTCGACGCCGGGGCGAAGCGGAGGCCGCGCTGCGCCGAGGGTTCGGCGGCAGTCGGTGTTGTTGTCCCGGCGGCCGCGGCCGCGGTGTCGGTCGCGCCCCCTTCGCCGAGCAGGCCCAGTGCCAGTACAGCGGCGACGCCCATCGTGAGCAGGCGCGGTGATGGGCGGGACAAGCGGCGTGCGGTCATGAATCCCCCATGTCGGGTAAGGACGGAAAACCTGTCACGGGGTAGGGACGCTCGGACCTGCTGTTACGTTGCCCCGAGGGGCATAGTTCACCTTCCGGACGTCAGCTCGCGCGGAGGGCGCCCGTTACACGGGCGCGGTGGGTGCCTGTCGTGGTGCGGAGTGCCCGTCACACGGCGCGCAGCGCGCCCGGCCTGCGGCCGGCCAGCCGGTCGAGCGCGTCCGACGTCGCCGCGTCCGCGGGCAGGTGCACCACCAGATGCTGGCCGTCGGCGTCGGGCAGCGCGAGGGTCTCGACGTCCAGCCGCAGATCCCCGGCCTCCGGATGCCGCATCCGCTCCGTGGCGGTGCGGTACCGGGCCGAGAGCGGCGCGGCGAACCGGTCGCTGAATGCCGCTCCCGCCAGGACGGTCATCGTCCTGGCGAGCTCGGCGACGTGCGGATCGCCCGGGACCGACTCCATCCGGAGGGCCGCGACGTGCCGGTCCGCGACGTGCTCCCAGTCGGGATACGCCTCCCGGGCCCGGGGTTCGGTGAGGACGAACCGCAGCAGGTTGGGCTGGTCGTCGTCGAACAGGCCGAACGGCTCGAGCAGCCTGCGGTACGCGCTCGTGGCGGCGAGGACGTCGCTCACGCGGTTGAGCAGCACCGCGGGCGATGGTTCCAGCCGGTCGAGGAACGCGCGGACCGGCGGCCGCACCGAGTCGGCGGGCGGGTCGACGGCGCAGACGCCGTTCGGGCCCTTGCTGGCGCGGAGCAGCAGGAAGCGCTCGTCCGAGGGGAGCCGGAGCGCGTCCGCCAGCGCGCCGAGGATCTCGGGCGACGGATGCTTGTCGCGCCCCTGCTCCAGGCGGGTCAGGTACTCGACGCTGACCTCGGCGAGCGTGGCGAGCTCCGAGCGGCGCAGGCCCGGCGTCCGGCGTCGGGCGCCGCGGGGCAGGCCCACGTCCTCCGGGGCGAGGGCCTCGCGGTGGGCGCGCAGGAGCGCGCCGAGCTCGCTGGTCATGAGGCCCAGCGTAGAGGTGCCGGACGCGCGGAGGGTGGCCCGCTCAGGGCCAGCCTCAGGGCGGCCTGGTTGCCCGACGCCGGCCCGCGCACGGTGGAGCCATGGATACCGGACTTCAGGAACGGACAGTCATCGTGACCGGCGCGTCGGGCGGCGTCGGGCGACACATCGCCACCGCCTTCGGAGCGGAGGGCGCGAACGTCGTGGTCACCTACCGCAACGCTCGCGACGAGGCGCAGAAGGTGGCCGACGAGATCGGCGACCGTGCGGTCGTCGTCCAGTACGACCAGGCGGACCCGGCAGCGGCCGAGGCGCTTGTCGCCGCCGCCGTCGAGGCCACCGGACGGGTGGACGTGCTGGTCAACAACGCGGTGGCCTGGGGAGGCATGGCGCCCTTCGACACCGTGCCGGACGAGGAGTGGACCGGGCTGATCCGCAGCAACATCGAGGGCGCGATCCGGCTGACCCGCGCCGTCACACCGCTGATGCGTGCGGCCGGCTGGGGGCGGCTCATCCATCTCTCGTCGTCGCTCGCGACGGACGGCGCGCCCGGGGCCGAGTACTACGCGGCGGCCAAGGCGGCGCTGCACGGCTTCAGCCGGTCCGTCGCGTTCTCGCTCGGGCGGGACGGGGACCTGCTCTCCAACGTGGCTCTGCTGGGCCTGACCAGGACGGCGACCAACACCCACATCATCGAGGAGGTGGGGCAGACGTACGGGGAGCGGTCTCCGCTCGGCCGGCTGCTGGACGCGTCGGAGGTGGCGACCGCCGTCGTCTGGCTCGGTTCGGCCGCCAACACCGCGATCAACGGCCAGGTGATCGGGATGACGGGCGGGGCGTAGCCGGACGACGGCCGCGCGGCCCGCCATGGCGGTGCGGTGGCGGGCGTATGACACGATGCGAACGTGCTGAAAGTCGTTCTCTTCGATCTCGACGACACACTCGTGGACCAGGAGGGCGCCTCTCGCGCGGCGCTCCTGGACTGGCTGCCCGAGCTGGGTCTGGACCTCGACGACCCGGATGAGCTGGTCGCCGCGTGGGGCAGCATCGCCGAGGAGGCCTACGGCCGCTACCAGCGCCGCGAGCTGACGTTCGCGGGGCAGCGGCGCGTCCGCGTGCGCGAGTTCCTGGGGGCCGACGCCACCGACGAAGAGGCCGACGAGCTCTTCTCCGGCTACCTGTCCCGCTACGAACAGGCCTGGACGGCGTTCGACGACGCCGTCCCGGCCCTGCGGCGGGTGCGCGACGCCGGCCTCGTCGTCGCGCTGCTCACCAACGGCGACTCGGCCCACCAGCGGCTCAAGCTCGACCGCACGGGCCTGGCCGAGCACGTCGACGTCGTCGTCTCCTCGGACGACCTGCCCGCGGGCAAGCCCGACCCGCGCGCGTACGCCGTCGCCTGCGAGATCCTCGGCGTCACGCCGGGCGACGTGCTGATGGTGGGCAACGACGTCGAGAAGGACTACCTGGGCCCGCTCGACGCCGGCTTGGGCGCGCTGCTGCTGGACCGGGCCGACCGGTACCCGGAGGTCGCGGACCGGATCCGGACGCTGGACGACGTACCGCTCGCGGCGTAGCCGGCAGGCTCCTGTAACGCTGCCGGGCCAACCGGACATGACACTCTCGTCACAGCCACGCCACCGAGAGGTCCCGGATGACGTCCCCCGAGCCCCAGCCACCACCCGACCCGCTCGCCGACCGCGAGGACCGGTTCACCGCGCTCTTCGAGTCCACGCACCGCGCCCTGCTCGCCTACGCCGTGCGCCGGGTGACCGAGCCGGCGGACGCCGCTGACGTGGTCGCCGAGAGCTTCCTCGTCGCCTGGCGTCGCATCGACGACGTCCCCGGCGGGGACGACGCCCGGCCCTGGATGTTCGGGGTGGCCCGCCGGGTGCTCGCCAACACGCGCCGCGGCGATCGCCGTCGGCTCGCCCTCGCGGATCGGCTGCGAGACCACCTCACCGACGTGGCGCCGCCGCCCGACGACTCTGGGAGCGATATCGAGCGGGCCCTCGCCCGCCTCTCCGCCGACGACCAGGAGATCCTGCGCCTGGTGGCCTGGGAAGAGCTCGGCCGAGACGAGATCGCGCTGGCCCTTGGCGTCTCGCGCACCGTGGTGCGCGTTCGTCTGCACCGGGCGCGCCGTCGGCTCGCCGACCAGCTGGCCGCTCTGCAGGAACCCCTGAAACGTTCCGCCACAGGCGGACAGGTGATGAGCAGGTGGGCAGGAGCCCGCCCCGGGATCGAGGAGGCGTGATGACGGACGAGATGAAGCAGCTGAAGGCCGCGGACCCGATGCGTCGGGTTGACCTCGACGCCGTGGATCCGGCGGCATTCGCCGCCCTGCGCGAGGAGATCACCATGACAGGAACCCAGCTGGACGCCGCCGCGGCGGAGCGAGAGGCCTTCGGGGCGCCGCTGCCCGGCGCCCGCCGGAAGCGGCTCGGGCGGCGTGGCGCGATCGCCGTCACCCTGGCCGGCGTGCTCGCGGGGGGCGGCGTCGCATACGCGGCCGTCCAGGCGTACCTGGGCGGGGGCACGGAGGGGCTCACGTGCATGACCACGTGGAACGACCGTGCGCTCGAGGGCCTGGACACCGACGCGTCCGGGCCGTGGCTCACCGGCGACGCCGTCGCCGACTGCACCACTATGCTCGCCGAGGCGGGTCTGCCGCCCATCGCCGATCCCGTGGTCTTCGAGCACGACGGCCACATGTTCGTGACGCCCACCGACCAGGCACCTGACTGGATCGAGCCGATCGACAGCGGGTCCGGGCCTGCGGTGGACGCGAGGGTGATCGAGCTCCGGATGAGCCTGGGCGACCAGGTCGACGGCGGCAACTCTTCCTGCCGCACCCTCGACGAGGGCGTGGCATGGGCGCAGTCCGAGCTCGACCGGCTGGGGCTGGAGGAGGACTGGGCCGTCGAGACGGTGGGGACGGCGAGCCCGGAGCGGCCGTGCAGCGGGATGTCCGCCGAAGAAGCCGGGACGCTGGTGGTCGCGCCTTCCGAGGATCCGGAGCTGCTCTACTCCGTCCCCGAGCTCGAACCGGTGGTGGACATGCTGCGCAGCGACATCGCCGAGCAGTGCCTCACGGCCGAGCAGGCGCGGGACGTCGCCGACGAGGCGCTCGCTCCCCTCGAGCACCACTGGCCGACCACGACCGTCGTGGACGAGTCGGCGGAGTGCGCCCGCGTGGACTTCGAGGTCGGCGGCAGCGTCCAGGTCGCGGTCTACGGGCCGACGACGGTCGGCTGACCGGGCCGGTCGCCAGGGCGTGCCGCGTCGGCCTCGGCCGACACGGCACGCTCCGCGTGCGGGTAGCGCTAGATGCCGTTCCTCGATCGCTGGATGACGCCGAGAGCGTCGGGTTCAAGCGGCTCGAAGTAGTCCGCAGCGTCGTCTCCTGCGGCATCCAACCGCGCTCGGTCGTAGGCCTTGATCTCGTCCCTGACGACTGCTTCGAGCTCGGCCGCACTCGGCAACGCGGCCTGCTCCTCGGGCGTCAGGCCCTCGTAGAGCGCCACGGCAGTTGGCGCGGCGGCCGTGGACAGCGGTCCTGGCGAGCGTGAAGCTTGTCGAGGAGAACGGTGACGTGGCGCCATGGCAATTGTGCACCAGGCTGGTGCACAAATTCGGCCTCGGTCGGCCACGCCTCGGCGACCTTGCGCATGTAGAGCAGATTGCGCCGCGACCATCCGTGCTGACCAGGGAACTCGCGTCGCATATCGGCCGAGATGCGGTCCACGACCTTGGCGCCCCAGCCCTGGTCTCGCTGTCGGGTCAAGATGTCGTTGCCCACGCTCCAGTAGCCGGAGGAGCTCGGCGTTGGCTGCGCGGACCATGCGGAACTGCGTGCCGCGGACCCGGTGCTTGAGGTCCGTGATGAACGCCTGGTAGCCGTCGGGCTCAAGGTCGTCCTTTGTGGTGGAGATCGTCATGGGGTAAGCGTGTAGAGGTATCCGGCTATCCGCCACCCGAGTTGCATATACGCAACGATCTGCGCTCAAACTGCTCAGAGCGCCACCGGCTCTGGATCTCTCGGCTCCGGGTCCACTTCGATCAGCGATGGCCCATCGTTCTGCACCGAGCCGACGGCGTCGCCCACAGGGAGTGTCGCCAGCGGCACGTTGTCGACCCGCAACAGGTCGGAGGCGTCGCCGACGGCCGGGTCGAGCCACGTGTCCCAGGCCTCCGGCGGCAGCAGGAGCGGCATGCGGTCGTGGATGGCCTCCATGCGGCCAGCCGCCGGACGCGTCACCACGGTGGTCGACACCAGCCAGCGGTCCGGGTCGCTCTCGCTCGCCGCCGGGTTGCGCCAGAACTCGTAGAGGCCGGCGAAGGCGGCCACGCCGGGGCCGGCCGGGTGGATCCAGTACGGCTGCTTGGGGACCTTCTTGGAACCGGAGGCGGGCAGCGCCAGCTTGCGCCACTCGTAGTAGCCGTCGGCCAGCACCAGGCAGCGCCGCGCGGCGAACGGCTTGGCGAACGCCGGCTTGTCGAGCAGCGTCTCGGAGCGCGCGTTGATCATGCGGGCGCCCACGGTCGGGTCCTTGGCCCAGGACGGCACCAGCCCCCAGCGCGCGAGCTCCATCGACCGTCTCACCTCGCCGGAGTCCTTACGCGCGCGCTCAAGGACGATCCGCACCGGGTCCGTAGGCGCCACGTTCCACGACGGCGGCAACAGCCGCGCGTCCTCGGCGATCTCGGCGATGGCGAGCTCGTCGGCGAGGTCCTGGGCATCCGTGAAGGAGGCGAAGCGTCCGCACATAGGACCAGCATGCCCCGAGCCACTGACACCCACCCGCGCGGCAATGGACCGGTGAACACGGAGCGAACATGCGGCGCGAGATCGAGATCACTCTGGCCAGTGTCGTATCGATTCGATAGCATCGGGGACATGCCATCCGTTGCGCCGTCGGGCGTGTCCTCAACCATGCCCGCGCGCCGCGCGTCGTCCCGGTCGACCGTCAAGTGGGTCCTCATGCTCGGGGCGCTCTCCGCCCTGCCTGCGTTCACCGTCGACATGTACCTCCCGGCGCTGCCGCAGGTCGCGGACGACCTGCTCTCCACAGAGGCGATGGCGCAGCTCACGGTGTCCTGCATGCTGATCGGCGGCGGCGTGGGCCAGCTTGTCATCGGCCCGCTGTCCGACCGCTTCGGCCGCCGCGCCCCGCTGCTCGTGGGTCTGGTGCTGCACGTAGTCATCTCGCTGCTGTGCGCGGTGGTCACGAGCATGCCGCTGCTGATCGGTCTGCGGCTCGCGCAGGGCTTCTTCAACGCGGCCGCAGGCGTTGCCTCCGTCGCCGTCGTGCGCGACCGGTTCGTGGGTGCCGAGGCGGCCCGCATCCTGTCCCGACTCATGCTCGTGATCGGCGTGGCGCCGATGTTCGCGCCCACGCTCGGCTCCTTCGTGCTGGCGCACGGCACCTGGCGCTGGGTCTTCGCGGCGCTGGCCGCAATGGGCGCGGTGCTGGCCGTCGTCGTGCTGGTGTGGATGCCCGAGACGCACCCGCCGCTCAAGCGACTGACGGGCGGCATCCGTACCGTCGCCGGCGGCTACGGCCGGCTGCTACGGGACCGGCACTTCCTCGCCCTCGCCGTGATCCCCGGACTCGGCTTCGGGGTGCTCATGAGCTACGTGGTGGGTTCCCCCATCATCTTCCAGCAGGAGTTCGGGCTCACCGGGGGGCAGTTCGCCCTGCTGTTCGGCATCAACGGTGTGGGGCTGGTCCTGTCCGCCCAGGTCAACGCGGCGCTCGTGCGCAAGGTCGCGCCGGTCCGGCTGCTCCGGTTCGGGGTCGTCGCGCAGGCGGTGCTCGTCGTCGTGCTCCTCGTCGTGGTTCTGACCGGCGCGGGCGGACTGATCGGCCTGCTGGTGGCCCTGTGGTGCGTCCTCGCGTTCCAGGGGCTCATCCCGGCGAACGCGTCGGCGATGGCCCTGTCGCGGCACGGCGAGATCGCCGGGACGGCGGCCGCGATGATCGGCGCCATCCAGTCGCTGGTGGCCGGGGTGGTGAGCTCGCTCGGCGGGTTCCTCGGCGGCGACGCCGTGGCCATGGCCATGGTGATGCTCGTGGCCGTGCTTTTGGCGATCGGTGTGCTCGCGACCGCTACCCCGGCGTTCCGGCGCGGTGGCTGGCACATGCCGGTCTGAGACCGGTCTGAGAGTTCACCTGGCGGTAGTGCCGGATTCACCGGGATTTCCGCTGCGCCGACTTGGCTCGCCCGCATGAGCACACCCATGCGTACCCGCGCCACGCGCGTGCTGGCCGCCGCGGCAGCAGCGTCGCTGCTGCTTCCCGCGGCCGTCGCCGTCGCCCGGCCCCAGCAGGGCTCGGGGCCTGAGCACCACGGCGCCACCCACCTCGCCGCCACGCTGGCCGGCCGCGCCACGCTGTCAGCCGACTACCTGGCCGAAGGCCCGCCGTCGGGCGCCGCCGCCAGCCCCGCCAACGGGCGGCAGGGACCCTGGGACGGCCAGGTGATCCCCGGCTTCTCCGCGATGGTCGACAACCACGACGGGACCTTCTGGGCCCAGCCGGACAACGGCTTCGGGGCGAAGGGCAACTCCGCCGACTTCCTCCTGCGCAACTACCTGGTGCGCCCCCAGTGGGACACCGGCAAGAGGGGCTCGGGCGAGATCAAGGTCCTCGACTTCATCGAGTACAACGACCGCAACGACGTGCTCGACTTCGACATCGTCAACGAGGACACCGACGAGCGGCTCCTCACGGGCGCCGACTTCGACATCGAGTCCCTCGTCCGTGCAGCCGACGGCACGCTGTGGGTGGGCGAGGAGTTCGGCCCGTTCCTGCTGCACTTCGACGCCGACGGCACGCTGCTGGAGGCCCCGTACGAGTTCCCGGACGGCAAGTCGCCCGGCAACCCGTACCTGGAGCCCGGCGAGACGCCCAACGTCGGCAGCAGCCGCGGCTTCGAGGCCTTGGCGGGCAGCGGGCGCTACCTCTACCCGGTCGTCGAGGGCAAGCTGGCGGACGACGCCGACGCCCGCCGCCGCTGGATCTACCAGTTCGACACACGTCGCGGCGAGTACACCGGCAAGCGCTGGGCGTACCAGACGGACCAGGAGGCCGACGTCATCGGCGACGCGTTCTCCACCGGCCGCGACTCGATGCTGCTCATCGAGCGCGACGACTTCGAGGGCGACCAGTCGGTCACCAAGCGCGTGTACGAGATCGACCTCGACCGCACGGACCGCGACGGCTACGTCCGCAAGGAGCTCGTCGTGGACGCCCTGCGGATCGAGAACCCGCGCGGCATCGACGCGGGGGAGGGCTACGGGCTCGGCGACACGTTCGCGCTCCCCGTGCAGTCCTTCGAGACCGTTCTGTTCGTCGACAGGAACACGCTGCTGATCGGCAACGACAACAACTACCCTGGCAACGACGCGCGGACCACTGGCACCCCGGACGACACCGAGATGGCCCTGGTGGACCTCAAGAAGGAGCGCGTGGTCGACGACGGCGTCACCGTCGTCGGGCACCGCGGGGCGTCCGGCTACCGGCCGGAGCACACGCTCGCCTCGTACGAGACCGCCATCAACCAGTGCGCGGACTACATCGAGCCAGACGTGGTGTCCACGAAGGACGGCGTGCTGGTCGCCCGGCACGAGAACGAGATCAGCGGCACGACCGACGTCGCCGCCCACCCCGAGTTCGCCGGCCGCCGCACCACCAAGACGATCGACGGCGTCCAGATCACCGGCTGGTTCACCGAGGACTTCACGCTCGCCGAGCTGCGCACCCTGCGCGCCAAGGAGCGTCTGCCGCAGGTCCGGCCCCAGAACACCCCGTTCGACGGGCTCTATCTGATCCCGACGCTCGACGAGGTCCTCGACCTGGCCCGGAACAGCCGCACCTGCGACGGCGCGCCCGTCGGCGTCTACCCGGAGACCAAGCACCCGACCTACTTCGACTCCGTGGGCCTGTCCCTGGAGGAGCCGCTCGTGCGCGAGCTGCGCCGCAACGGCTTCGACCACGCGGACGCCCCCGTGATCGTGCAGTCCTTCGAGGTGGGCAACCTGCAGGACCTCGACGAGCTCACCGACGTACCGCTCGGCCAGCTCGTGAGCAGCAGCGGTGCGCCCTACGACTTCGTGGCCGACGGCGACCCGCGCACCTACGCGGACCTGGTCACCCGGCAGGGGCTGCGTGAGGTCGCCACCTACGCGGACGGCATCGGCGCGGAGAAGAACGTGCTGATCCCGCGCAACGCCGACGGCACGCTCGCCGCGCCGAGCAGCGTGATCCGCGATGCGCACCGCGCGGGCCTCGAGGTGCACACCTGGACGTTCCGCCGGGAGAACCAGTTCATGCCGACCGAGTTCCGCTCGTCCGCCGACCCGAACGGGATCGGTGACCTCGTGGGCGAGATCAGCGTCTTCCTGGCGGCCGGCCTGGACGGCTTCTTTACGGACAACCCGGACCTGGGTGCCGCCGCAGTGGGCTGACCTGCCCACTTAACAGGCCTTGTGCCGGGCTACCTGCCTATGCTCCGAAGGTGGCCCGGCACAGCCGTACTCAGCGCAGTCATCGCGTCGCGCGTGCCGCGACGCTTCTTGTCGTCGGCGCACTCGCCTTCGTGGCCGCCGGTGGAGCCGCCGCGTACCTCGACCTGAAGCAGCAGATCGGCGTGAGCGACGTGTCCGGCTTGGTCAAGGGGTCGGTGGCGACGCCGGACCCCGACGACCCGTTCACCGGCCGCAGCCTCAACATCCTCATCATGGGAACCGACCTGCGCGGCGGTGAGAACACCGAGATCGCGGGCGCGGGCGACGGCGGCATGCGGTCGGACACCACGATGCTGGTGCACATCTCAGGCGACCGGTCCCGCATCGAGGTGGTCTCCGTCCCGCGCGACTCGCTGGTCGACATCCCGTCGTGCGAGCTGCCCGACGGCGGCGAGTCCGGCGCCACCTACGGCATGTTCAACAGCGCGTTCACGATCGGCGGCGGCGCGGAGGAGGACCTCACGTACGCCGCCGCCTGCACGATCTCGACGGTGCAGATCCTCACCGACGTCCCAGTCACCAACCACATGGTCGTGAAGATGGACGGCGTGGTCGAGGTCGTCGAAGCGCTCGGCGGGGTGCGCATGTGCCTGCCCGAGCCGCTCGTGCAGAACCCGGCGTACGGCAAGTTCGAGCTGCCCGCCGGCGAGCAGACCCTCGACGGGCGCCAGGCGATCGGCTTTCTCAGGGCCCGGCACGGCACGGGCCTGGGCCTCGAACAGGGCAGCGACCTCACGCGGATCGAGCGCCAGCAGGCGTTCGTCGACGCACTGGTGCGCCAGGTCCTGGACCAGAACGTCGTGACGAACTCACCGCGGCTGTACCGCACCATCCAGGCGGTGCTGCGCGCCATCTCCGCGGACCCCGGCCTGGCCGACCCGGCGGCGCTCGCGGGCCTCGCCTTCAGCATCCGGGACATCGACCCGGCCCAGATCGTGTTCACCGAGCTGCCCGTGGTGGCCGCGCCGAGCGACCCCAACCGCGTGGTCTGGACCGAGGACGCCACGGCGATCTGGGAGCGCATCGCTGCCGACGAGCCGCCGCCCGGGCACGAGACGCCGGCGCCGTCCGCCACGGGGAGTGCCGGCGGGGAATCGGGGGAGCCCTCAGGCGGTGCCTCGGGCCAGGGCACGGGCGCGGGAGCCGGCGAGGAGGGCGGGGAGACGCCGTCGGACGGCGCCAGCCCGTCGCCGTCGCCCTCGCTGCTGCCGGGCGTCTGCGCGAACTGAACCCCGGGCCGACCCGAGGCGTGGGCTGGACACGGCCTGGGAGATGCGGGCTTTATTTACACGAATGTTGCACCGAGGCCCTACTCTCCAAGGCGTGGCGAGTGATTTCTGGACGGCGGTCCGACCTGTCGGCGAGGTAATTCAAGGGGTTCCCCGACACGCGCGATCGGGCGAACGCCAGCCCCGCCACGTGCGTAGCTGGCGGAAGATGCTGGCGTTCCGCGGGGTGACCATGGGTGTGGTCGGGGCGATGGCGTTCGGCTCCGCGGCGGCCGCGACGGCGTACCACAACGCCATCTCGCAGATCGAGGTCCAGGATCTGGACGGCCTGGTGACCGAGCAGGTCGAGCCGAAGGACCCGACCGACCCGTTCAAGGACGCGCCGGTCAACCTGCTCCTGATGGGCACGGACATCCGCGACGGCAGCAACGCCGACATCGGCGGCACCGTCAGCGGCATGCGGTCGGACACCACGATGCTGGTACACATCTCGGCGGACCGGGAATGGATCGAGATCGTCTCGCTGCCGCGCGACGCCTTCGTGGACATCCCGTCCTGCCAGCTCCCGGACGGTAGCCAGTCCCAGCCCTACCGGGACAAGTTCAACGCATCCTTCAGCACCGGGAGCGGCGGCACGGATCTCAAGTACGCCGCCGCGTGCACCATCAACACGGTCAACGCCCTGACCGGCGTCACCATCTCCAACCACGCGGTCGTCAAGATGAACGGCGTGATCGACGTCGTCGACGCGATCGGCGGCGTGAAGATGTGCCTGCCCGAGGCGCTGCACGGCGACCCGAGGTCAGCCCGCATCGATCTGGAAGCGGGCGAGAACAGGCTCGACGGCAAGACCGCCATCCAGTTCCTCCGCGTACGCAAGGGCACCGGCATGGGGCTCGAGATGGGCAGCGACCTGACGCGTATCGCGCGGCAGCAGGCGTTCATCAACGCCACGTTGCGGCAGATCCTGTCCGCCGAGACGCTCGCCGATCCGACCAAGACCTTCCGCCTGATCAACGCGGCGCTCGGTTCCCTGAGTGCCGACCCGGCAATCGCCAACCCGGGCAGCGTAGCGGGCCTCGCGTGGTCGCTGCGGGAGATCGAGAAGCGCAACATCATCATGACCGAGGTCCCGGTGTACGACACCACCGAGGGCGGCGTGGGTGGCCTGGGCTACCTTCCGGAGGCCAGTGAGATCTTCGCCCGCCTCGCCGCGGACACCCCGCCGGACAGCGTGGTGCTGCCCGAGGCGGAGCCGTCGAGCTCGCCGAGCGCGAGCGGTGCGGCCGAGGGCGGCTCCGCCGACACCGGCGAAGAGACCGGCGGCGACACCGGCACGGATACGGGAGACACCGGCGACACGGCGGACACCGGGGACACCACGACGGGCGAGACCGGCGGGGCCGACGGCGGTACCGCCGAGGAGCCGGCCACGCCGAAGCCGAGCCCGAGCCCGGAGGTGCTGCTCGACGGCGTCTGCGCCTGACGGGGGATCAGGCGCCGACGAGCAGCGATACCGCCACGACCAGCATCGTCGCGGCGACGACGCCGTCCAGGACGCGCCACGCGCCGGGCTTCTCCAGCACCGGCGCGAGGTAGCGCGCCCCGTAGCCGAGCGCGACGAACCACGCGGTGCTGGCGAGGCAGGCGCCGAGCCCGAACCACCACCGGTCGTCGCCGTGCGTGGCGGCCAGGCCGCCCACGAGCACCACGGTGTCGAGGTAGACGTGGGGGTTCAGCCAGGTAAGGGCGAGGGTGGTGACGGCGGCGGCGCCCACGGTCCGGGTGGTCATGCTGTGGCGGCCCATGACCATCTGCTGGCCATGCCACGCGCGGCGCGCGGCCATGCCGCCGTAGACCAGCACGACGACGGCACCCGCCCAGCGCGCCAGCTCGACCACGAACGGCGCGCTCTGGATCAGGGTGCCCAGCCCGCCGACCCCGGCCGAGATGAGCACGAAGTCGCTGGCCGCGCAGATGCCCGCCACGAGACCCACGTGCTCCCGCCGCAGCCCCTGGCGGAGGACGAAGATGTTCTGTGCTCCGACGGCGACGATGAGCGACAGGCCGAAGGCCATGCCGGCGAGGGCTGAGAGCATGTCTGAACCGTAGGAAGTCGGACGCGGGATGTCCGGTTCATGATTCGGAAGTGCGGTAGGCCTGGAACAGGGTTAATGATGGGGGAAAGTCCAGATTTCACGCCGGGAGCAGCTCGCGCGTTGCTTCTTTTCGCAGGGCTGCCGTTACCCGGTCCAGCACCGCTGACCGCAGCTTCCACTGCTGCAGGTGGAGCGGGATGTCGAGGACGGCGTCGGGCTCCAGCAGCGTGATGCCACCCCCGGTGCCCTCGTGGAGCCCGCCGATGGCGGGGCGCTCGAGCAGCATGCCCCAGCCCAGGCCGAGGCGGATGGTCTCCTCGTACTCGACGGTGCTCGGCACGTGGTGCCGCGGCGGCCTGGCCCGCGGTGCGCGCTCGCGCAGGTACATGTCCTGCAGGTCGTCGGTCCGGTCGAAGACGACGACGGGCGCGGCGGCGAGCGCGTCCGGCGTCGGGCCGTGGGGGAACCAGCGCTCCGCGAACGCGCGTGTGCACGCCGGGCGGTAGCGCATGATCCCGAGCGGGGTGCTGCGGCAGCCCTGCACCTGGGCGGTCTGCGAGGTGACCGCCGCCATGACCACGCCCTCGCGGAGCAGGTCGGCGGTGCGGCTGTCGTCGGCGCGATGCAGGTCGAAGCAGACGCCGTCGACCTGGGCGAGGGCCTGCAGCACCCAGGTGCCGAGCGAGTCCGCGCTGACCGCCAGGGGCACGGTGACGAAGGTGTCCGGCGCGCCGCCGTCCGCTCCCAGCCCGCCCGCGCGGTCGCCGGCGTCGTGCGCGCCCAGCTCCGCGGCGACCTCCGCGCCGAGCAGCTCGGTCTGCCGGGCGAGGCGCAGTAGCGCCTGGCCCGACGCCGTGGCGACCACCGGCCGGGCGCGCCGCACGAGCACGCTGCCCGCCGCGTTCTCCAGTGCGCGGATGCGCTGGCTCACGGCCGACGGCGTCACGTGCAGCACCCGGGCCGCCGCGTCGAACGAGCCCTCGGTGACCACGGCTGACAGTGCCTCGAGCTGGCGGGAGTCCCATCGCATGCCCCTAGTCTGGCTCATCTTCAGTTCTGCTTACGCAGCCTGAGAAACATGAACTGGTCTTCAGGCGAACCGCTGCCTAGCGTGGGCGTCATGCTCGCCCTCCTCGCCGGACTCGGATTCGGCCTCTCGCTCATCGTCGCCATCGGAGCCCAGAACGCGTTCGTGCTGCGCCAAGGCCTGCGCCGCGAGCACGTGGGCGTGGTCGCGGCGATCTGCGCGGCTTCCGACGTCGTGCTCTACGCGGCGGGCGCCGCCGGGTTCGGGCCGCTCGTCGAGCGGTGGCCCGACGCCGTGGTCGTGGTGCGCTGGCTGGGCGCCGCCGTCGTGCTCGGGTACGGGGCCATGGCCGCCTGGCGGGCGGTGAAGGGCGACACGACGCTCGCCGCCGCCGACGACGGCGCCCTGGGGGACGCCCCCGGCCGGCGCCTCAAGCCCGCGGTCCTCACCGCGCTGGCGCTCACCTGGCTGAACCCGCACGTGTACCTCGACACGGTGATGCTGCAGGGCTCGGTCGCCGCCACCTACGGCGACACGCGGTGGTGGTTCACCGCGGGGGCCATGGTGTCCAGCGTCGCGTGGTTCGCCGCCCTCGGGTACGGCGCGCGGCTGCTCGCGCCCGTGCTGCAGCGGCCGGGCGCGTGGCGGGTCCTGGACGGCCTGATCGCCTTGATCATGCTGGCCGTGGCGATCTCCCTGCTCCTTGGCTGATGTCCTTGGTTGTGGGCGCGATCGTTGCGCCTAGATCGGGCGCGCGGTTGCAACGGTCACGCCCACAACCAAGGGGGACCGTTAGCTCGGCGGGATCGTCAGAGCTGCCATGCGGGTCGCCGCCTCGCGCAGGACTTCCTCGCGCTTGACGAAGGTGAACCGTACGTGTGCCGCCAGCGCCCGCGCCGTCGGGGAACCGGGGCGGCAGAACGCCGACGCCGGGATCGCCACCACGCCGGCCAGCTCGGGCAGCCGCCGGCACAGCTCTACGCCGTCCCGCAGGCCGAGCGGGCCCAGCAGGGCCGAGGCGTCGGCCATCACGAAGTACGTGCCGGCCGGGCGCGTGACCGCGAAGCCCGCGGCCTCCAGGCCGGCGCACAGCAGGTCCCTGCGGTCGGCGAGGGAGGCGGCCAGGGCGCGCGGGGTGTCGTCGTCGGCCAGGGCCTGCGCGATGGCGGGCTGGAACGGCGCGCCCGACGTGTACGTGAGGAACTGCTTGACCGTCCGCACCGCCGTGACCAGGTCGGCCGGCCCGTGCACCCAGCCCACCTTCCAGCCCGTGAACGAGAACGTCTTGCCCGACGACGAGACGGTCAGGGTCCGCTCGGCCATCCCCGGCAGCGTGGCGATCGGGATGTGCTCCGCGCCGAACGTGAGGTGCTCGTAGACCTCGTCGGTCACGACTATCGCGTCGCGCTCCCGGGCGACGGCGGCGACGGCCGCCAGCTCGTCCCGCGTGAGCACCGTACCGGTCGGGTTGTGCGGGGAGTTCAGCAGGATCATCCGCAGGCGCGGCGAGGCCGCGGCCCGGAGCGCCTCGACGTCCAGCCGGAAGCCGTCCGGCCCCGGGACCAGGGGAGCGGTGACGTGCGTGGCGCCGGACATGCCGATCGCGGCGGCGTGCGAGTCGTAGAACGGCTCGAGCGTGAGCACCTCGTCGCCCGCTCGGGTCAGCGCCAGGACGGAGGCCGTCAGCGCCTCGGTGGCGCCGGTGGTCACCAGCACCTCGGTGTCGGGATCGACGTCCAGCCCGTAGTGCCGCTTCTGGTGCTCGGCGATCGCGTGGCGCAGCTCCGGCACGCCGTCACCGGGCGCGTACTGGTTGCGGCCCTCCTCGATCGCCCGGATCGCCGCCTGTTTGACGTACTCGGGCCCGTCGACGTCGGGGAAGCCCTGGCCGAGGTTGATCGCACCGGTGCGAACGGCCAGGGCCGACATCTCGGCGAAGATCGTGACGGCGACGGTGCCGTCGTCGGCCAGCAGGCCGGCGGCGCTCGCGGTGTCCTGCCAGCGGTCCCGGCCGCGGCCGGGACCGCTGGCAGGTGAATGGTGGGCGTTCATGGGCTAGACGATATCCACCGCTCGTCCACCGCGGGTTCATGTCCCGGCATCTCGGACAACCCTCTTTACCTGCACCTTTGTGGACAAGCCTGTGGATTAGGTGGATAACCCCTGCCCCAGGGGAAAGTTATCCACAGGGTGGTCTGCGGAGATGAACGTTTGGAAGGTTGCCGGGTTACAGCGGCACGACCAGGGGGGCGTTTGGAGATCGGGCGCTGGAGCACCTGGACCGGCTGACCGTAGACGTCGAGGATGCGCGCTTCCGTGAGAACTTCCCCGGGAGTGCCCGACGCGACCAGGCGTCCGTCGGAGAACATAGCGATGCTGTGGGCGTAGCGTGCGGTGAGGTTCAGGTCCGCCACGGGGAGGCGAGCTTGGGTTAGCCTCACCTACTCAACGAGCTCGGTGCGGTGCAGTCGCGACGAGCACGGGCTCACCCAGCCATGCGCCGCCCGGGCGACTTCCGCCGAACGTTCAGCCCTGCCGCGAGTGCGTGGACCTGGGATCCCAGGAATCGTTCGGACACCGCCGTCCGGGAGTAGATGGTGTCGAACCCGTGGAACGCCCCAGGCACGATCTCCAGGGTGCATTCGACACCGCTCGCCTGGAGCCGTCGCGCATAGTCGACGTCCTCGTCCAGGAACAGGTCGAGATCTCCCACCCCGATCCAGGCAGGGGGCAGGCCATGCAGATCGACGCGGCGCGCTGGAGCGACATACGGCGAGACATCGGACAGGCCTGGGGCTTTACGCAGGTACCGGGACCATCCGTAGCGGTTGCTCTTCGCGGACCACACCCAGGCCGCCTGAGCGGGCCGCGCACCTGCCGCGGCGGTTCTGTCGTCGAGCATGGGATAGACCAGCAGCTGGAACGCCGGTCGGGTCTCGCCGCGATCGGCAGCCATCAGCACGGTGGCGGCTGCGATCCCGCCGCCGGCGCTGGCGCCGCCGACCGCGATGCGCTCAGGATCGATCTGCCAGTCGCGCCCCTGGGCCACCAGCGCACGAAGCGCTGCGTAAGCGTCCTCCACTGCGGCCGGCCCTGGGACGTCCGCCCCGAGGCGATACCGTACCGCCGCGACCGTGATCCCCAGCTCCCGCACGAACGTCATGTTGATCGGGTCGTCCTGCTCGGCCGAACCGAAGATGTGCCCTCCCCCGTGCACCCACAGCAGAGCGGGACCGGGCGCATCGATGTTCGCGGGAGCGATCAGCCTGAGCCGGACCTCAGGGTGTTGGTCGATGCCGGGAACGGTGACCTCGCGCACTGTGACGTCGTCCCCGGCCGGCGCGGCGCGGCGCGGTAGCTTCCGCAGGAGCCAGGAGCTCACCGGGCCGTACGAGGTGCGAGGTAGCCACCGCACACTCCTCAGCTCCGGGTGAACAGCCTGCATCCGCGCGCTCACAGCGCGGACCATCCGCCGTCGGAGGGCAGGACGGCACCGGTCAGGTTCGTCCCGTCGTCGCTGAGGAGGAACGTGATCGAGGCGGCGAGCTGAGCGGCATCGGCGGCCAGCGGGATGTTGGCCATCGCGGCGCCGATCCGATCCTCCCCGAGTGCGGAGGCGAACGACACCTCGATGTTGGTCGCGACCGGACCGGGCGCCACCGCGTTCACCCGGATCCCCGCTTCGCCGTACATGTACGCGGAGCTCTTTGTCATCCCGACCACCGCATGCTTGGACGCCGTGTACGCGACACCGGCAGCCGATCCCCGCAGCGCCGCCTCGGACGCGACATTCACGATCGACCCGCGGCCCGCGGCCAGCATCTTGGGAACGACAGCGCGGGTGAGCCTGAACGTGCCGTCGACATTCACGGCGAAGACGCGCTCCCAGACCTGGTCGGAGGTCTCGTGGATCGGGGTCATGTCGTCGCCGATTCCGGCGACGTTCGCGAGACCGTCGATACGGTCCCCTGCGGCGTCGACGATGCGCCGAACACCCGCTTCATCGGTGATGTCGGCCTCGACGGTCACGAGCTGCGCGTTCGGGTGGGCAGCGACGAGCGCTGCCAGCCGCGGGGCGGAGACGTCGACCGCGATCACGCGGCCGCCCTCCCGTAGGATCCGCGACGCGGTGGCGAACCCGATCCCGGATCCCGCACCGGTCACGATCGTTGTGCACCCGCCAAAGCGGTCCGAGACGATCCTCTCCGTCCAGGCCCGCGCCGGGACGGCGGGCAAGGTCGTCTTCGGCGCACCGCCCTGCTCAGCGTCCTGATCGGGACTTCGGCCGACATTGACGCGGCGTACGAGGTCGTCCGCCGTTTCCTGGGGCAGCATCCCGCGGCTCATGGCGACCATCCGCTGCAGCGAGAACATCCGAGCTGCCTTCAGGACGCTGACGTCGCGGCCGTGCTGAGCCAGGAGCTCGGCCAGCAGCTGGTGTCCCACCGGGTCTGCCAACCAGTCGCCCACCGAGCTCTTGATCGTCAGCGGCTTGTTCGTGCTCATCACGATTCCTTTCGCGGTACCCGCCGACCCGGCCGACGGGATGACCCGACAGCCAGGTGAAGACTCGATTGTGCGCCGACCCTCACCGTTCGTCAACTTAGTTGACACCTGCGACGGTGCGGATAATCTGAGGCATGCCTCTCCGAGCCGGCGCCAGCAAGCAGTCCATCTACGAGGCCGCGACAACCCTGTTCACGCAGCATGGCTATGCCCACACCACGGTCCGCGACATCGCGACGGCGGCGGGCGTGGACCCTGCCCTGGTCATTCGCCACTTCGGGTCAAAGGTCAACCTGTTCATCGAGACGATGAGGACCACAAGCGCCTACATCCTCACGGTCGATGCCCCGCTGCCAACCATGGGTGAGCATCTGGTGAGGTTCGTCCTGAACGCGGATGAGCGCGTCCGGTCCACGTATCTTGCGCTCGTCAGGGCCAGCGACACCGAAGACGTCGCGACGTTGTTGCGCACCGTTCACGAGGACACCATCGTCAAGCCGCTGCGCGACCGCCTCGACGGACCGGATGCCGGGCTGCGCGCGGCAATGATCGCCTCGATGGTCGCCGGCCTCATGCACGCGCTGTGGATCGCCCGCGACCGAGATCTGCTCTCCGCACCTCCCGAGCAGATCGTCGCCCATTATGCGCCCATCGTGCAGGCGCTGGTCCAGCCACACGGGGCTGTCGGCGAGCATGGGCGTGAGGTCACTTGACCCGGGCGCGGTACGCCGTAGGCGCCAGACCGTGGGTCCGGGTGAACTGGCGCGAGAAGTAGAGCGGGTCGTCATACCCGCAGCTGTGCGCGATTGCCGCGACCGCGAGCTCGGTGCTGTCGAGGAGCTCGCGGGCCCGCGCCATGCGCAGATCACTCTGGTAGCGCAACGGCGGCACGCCGACCTGCTGACGGAAGACGGTGTTGAGCTGGGAAGGGCTGAGGCCCACCATCGCTGCCAGCGCGTCGACCGACGTGCGCTGTGGGGTCGTGGCACGCAGATGTTCGACAGCCTGCTCGACAGGGCTCAGGGCGGGGCCCGGTGTTCGGCGGCCGGTTGCGATCAGCTGCGCCAGCGCGTTCCATGCGGCGCCGCTGGCTCGGACGAGACCTCCGGCGGTGCCTGAGTCGAGGGCATCGATGACCTGCGAGACGAGGCTTGCGACGGGTGCCGGGTCGCGCAGGTGGGAGAGGGGACCGCCGGCGGCATGATGTGCCGACCGCACCAGCTCTGCCGAGTCCAGGCCGACGAAGTGCAACCACCACAGCGTCCAGGGATCGTCGTCCGACGCCGCGTACTCGTGGGCGACGTTGGCGGGCAGGAGGACCGCGTCGCCTCGTTGCACGGCGAACCGTCCATCGGGTGTCCGGCACCAGCCCGTGCCACTGGTGCACACCATGAGGATGTGCTGGCTCGCGCCGCCATGGCGCAGCCGTCCGTGGTGCGCCGCATGAGGGAAGAGACCGGCATCAGTGACTAGGAGGCGGCCGGTCACTGGGCGGGCTAGGGCAGCCCGCACCGTAGGCCGCGGCACGACGAACATGCGCTGGCCGGCGAAACCATCCCGAAGCGTCTGATCCTCGAGCGCCGTTGTTTCGTCCATGGATGGCATCGAAACCCCCATCGTCAGGTGCGGTCAAGCCGACCTAGGTTCGCCACACCACTCCTCGAAGGAGAGACATGAACATCGACGTTCACCCGGTACCTACCGCTCGACGCCTGCGTCCCGAGCCTCCGCCCCCGCTCCGGCGCGGGCACCTGCCCCTCGGCGACCCTGCCGGCGCCTCCGACCGGATAGAGGTCACCAGCGGGTGGATGGAACGGGCCGGCAAGCCCTGGTTCCCGATCACCGGCGAGATCCACTACTCACGGCTCCCGCGCGACCGGTGGTCCGAGGTTCTGGGGCACGCCCGTGCCGGCGGCCTGGACACAGTGGCCACCTACGTCTTCTGGCAGGCGCACGAGCCGCAGCCAGGCCAGTTCCGCTGGGACGGCAACCTCGACCTCCGGGCGTTCATCGAGCTAGCCGCACGGCACGGCCTCGACGTGGTCGTCCGCATGGGGCCCTGGGCCCACGGCGAGGCCCGGTACGGCGGCTTCCCGGACTGGCTCGTCGAGCGCGTTCTTCCCACCCGCACCAACGACCCCGCCTACCTCGAGCTGGTGCGCCGGCTCTACGGACAGATCATCGACCAGCTGGTCGGGCTTACCCACGCCGAGGGAGGTCCGGTCGTCGGCGTACAGATGGACAACGAGCTGTACGACCAGCCAGAGCACCTTGCGACCCTGCGCATGATCGCCGAGGACCTCGGCCTGCGCATGCCGATCTGGACGGCAACCGGCTGGGGTGGCGCCCAGGTGCCCGAGTCCCTGCTGCCGCTGTACAGCGCGTACTCGGACGGGTTCTGGGAGGACTCGGCCACGGAGTGGCCGGAGTTCGCGGCCTTCCACTTCCGCTACAGCGAGGTCCGCGACGACCTGACCGTCGGCGCCGACCTGCGCGAGTCCCTGGACGGCATCGTGCTCGACCCGTCCGCGGCGCAGCTCGAGGACGACGCCGCGCTGCCCTTCGCCACCTGCGAGCTCGGCGGCGGAATGCACGTGGCCTACCACCGTCGGCCACTCGTCACCTCCGAGGACGTCGGCGCACTCGCGCTGGCGAAGATCGGCAGCGGCTCCGTCTGGCAGGGCTACTACATGTACGCCGGCGGGACGCAACGACGCGGCGGCCACGGCACCGAGCAGGAGTCGCACGCCACCGGGTACCCGAACGACGTACCCGCCGTCAGCTACGACTTCTACGCGCCGGTCGGCGAGCACGGGCAGGTCCGCCTGCATCACCACCTGCTGCGCCGCCAGCACCTGTGGCTCGCGACCGACGGCTCACAGCTGGCCACGATGCGCACCATGGTCGGCGGGGGTAGTGAGGACCGGTCGGAGCTGCGGTGGTCGGTGCGGTCTGACGGGCATCGCGGTTACCTCTTCCTCACGACCTACCAGCCGGCCCGTCGTCCCCTCGACCCGCAGCCCGGGCTCCAGGTCGCCGTCGAGCTGGACGACACCATCGTGACCGTCCCGTCCCGCCCGATGGACCTACCGGCTGGCCTGTCGTTGGCCTGGCCGCTGCGCTACCCGCTGACCGACGACCTGGTGCTTCGGAGCGCTACGGCACGGCTCGTCACCAGGATCGCCGACGCCGCCGGCGAGATCGTGGTCCTGAGCGCGACCGACGGCGTTCCGGTCGAGCTGGTCCTTGACGGTGACGTTGACGTGCGCGGTGCGGGGACGGCGCGACGCGACGGCGGGCACACCGTCGTCGACCTCACGGATACGCCTGGACCGGACACCGTCGTAGAACTGCCGGGCGTGCGTGTCCTGGTCGTCGACGAGGAGACGGTCAACCGCCTCTACCGCCTGGAGATCGCCGGACGGGACCGGCTCGTTCTGTCCGGTGCGCCCGTGTACGGCATCGACGGCGGCCTGGTCGCCCACCCCGACACCGAGTCGGTCACCATGTCGCTCCTTCCCGCACCGGCATCGCTCACGTCCGACGACGCCGACGTTGTCGCGGGCACCGCGGCTGGAGCACTGTGGAAGACCTGGACGGTCTCGACCACCGCCGGACGACGCACGGTGACGAGCGGCCTCCAACCGCACGCTCCCGCACCACCGGATCCAGCGCGGGGCGGCCCGATGGGCCGCCTCAGCGCGCCCCGGGACTTCACCGGCGCGGCACGAGTCCAGCTCGACGTGCCGGGCGAGCTCCTGGCGGACGTCGACCGCGCCCTGCTCCGGATCGGCTGGACGGGCGACGTCGGCCGCGCCCTGATCGGCGAGGAGGTCGTCAGCGACCACTTCTGGCACGGGCGCGTGTGGGACGTGGACCTGACGCCGTGGCGTGAGCTGGTGGCCCGCGACGGGGTGACGCTCGAGCTGCTGCCCTGGCGCCGCGACACCGGAGTCTGGGTGGACCCCTCGGTGCGGGAAGTGGCCGAGGGCATCACGGTGTCCGCGATCGAGGTCGTGCGGGTGGCCAAGGTCTTGCTCACCGCCGAGGAGACGAGCGCATCGTGGAGCTGAACAGGCGAGACTTGCTCAAGGTTCTTGGCCTGGCGGGCCTCGGCGTCGCCGGCGGGGGAGTCCTCGCGGGGTGCACGACGTCGGGCGGCGGCGCGCCGGTGCTGTCAGGCAACGCAGACCTGGACCTGTGGACGCACGACCCCGGATATGCGACGTTCTTCACAGACGCCGCTACCGATGCCGCACTGGTCGGTGGCAGCGCGTGGACGTTCGGTGTCGACGTGACGTCCATCGCCCCGGCGGACATCGTGTCGCGGCTCATCACCCAGGCTGTTGCGCAGCGTCCGCTCCCGCAGCTCGCAGGCCTGGTCATCGACCAGTTCCCGCGGGTCATGCGAGCCGACATCGCCGAGAATCTGTTCGTCGACCTCACGTCCCTGACCGAGCCGCTGGGTGACCGGCTGCTCAAGACCCAGCCGTACTCCGTCGACGGCAAGGTCTACGCCCTCGAGTCGGACAACTCGGTCTCGGTGATGTTCTACCGGGCGGACCTGTTCGAACAGCTCGGCATCCCGGACGACGTCGGCACCTGGGAAGAGCTGCTCGAGATCGGCGCAGGCGTCGCCGCGGACACCGGACGGGCGATCGGGATGGTCGCCAACGGCGACAACGGCTCCATCGTCAACGGATTCACGCAGCTGCTCCTGCAGCGTGGCGGCAGCCTGTACGACGCCGACGGCAACCTCACGGTCGTGTCCGACGAGTCCGTCGAGGTCCTGGAGCTCATGGCTGCTGGGGTGCGCTCCGGCGCGTTCCTCCCGCTGTCGGACCCGTACGGCGGTGCCGTGGCAGCAGCGCTGAAGGAGAACCAGCTGATCGCGACCGTGATGCCGAACTGGTACGAGGTCTACGGGCTCCAGGCGAACGTTCCCGACCAGTCAGGTCGCTGGCGGGCGCGCACCATCCCCAGGTTTACCGGCGGCGGTCATATCGGGTCGACCCTCGGTGGGACGGCGTTCGCGGTTCTCAAGGACCAGCCGCTGACCGACGCCGCGACAGACCTGCTCCGGCGGACCTACCTGAGCGAGGACGGTCAGCTCGCCCGCTATCACGCCGGCGCGTACATGCCGACCCTCGTCGACCTGTACCAGGCGACCAGGTTCCAGCAGATCACCGACGACTACCTCGGGGGCCAGCGTGTCTTCGAGGTCTACGCGGCAGCGGCCATGGACATGCCGGCCTTCTACCAGGCCGCCGGGGCATCGGTCCTGCGCGACAGCCTCGGCGGACCGATCCTGCGCGCGATCAACGGCCAGGCCAGCGCCGAAGAGGCCCTCACGGCAGGCGTGCACGCATACGAGAGGCAGGTGCAGCAGTGACCGCCACGACAGCAGCGACGAAGCTGCGTTCGGACCAGCGCCGCTGGGCGCCCTACGCATTCATCTCGCCCTTCTTCGTGCTCTTCACCGTCTTCCTGCTCGTCCCCGTCGGGGCAGGCATCTACCTGAGCCTGACCGACTGGGCGGGGCTAGGTGAGCCCGACTTCATCGGTCTCGCCAACTACTCCAGACTCCTCGGCGACGCGAGCTTCGGCGCGGCACTGGGCAACACCGCCTTCTACACCCTCTTCGCCATCGTCGTCGTGCTGCCCGTATCGCTGTTGATCGCTCTCGGGCTGGACACGCGGGGGCTGCGTCTGCGCGACTTCTTCCGCCTGACGTACTTCATGCCCGTCGTACTGTCGCCGATCATCATCGCCCTGATCTTCGGCCTGATCTTCGACGGGCAGTACGGGCTCCTGAACGCAGTCCTCGAAGCTCTTTTCGGGTTCGGCGGAGTCTCCTGGCTCACCGATCCGATGTGGGCGCGCGTCGTGGTCGTCGTGCTTGTCCTGTGGCGGTGGACCGGATACCTCACGATCTTCTTTCTCGCCGGCCTGCAGGCCATCCCCCGAGAGCTGCACGAAGCGGCCGAGCTGGACGGAGCGGGTCTCGTGCGCCGCTTCTTCTCCGTCACGCTGCCGCAGCTACGTCCGGTCACGGCCTTCATCGCCGTGACCATGCTGGTCAACACCGCGCAGATCTTCGAAGAGCCGTTCCTCCTCACACAGGGCGGCCCGGGTGAAGCCACCCTGTCGGTCTCGATGTTCGTCTACCGGGCGGGTTTCCAGCGCCAGGAGCTCGGCTACGCTGCGGCAGCCGGCGTCGTCATGTTCGTCATCGTCTTCGTGCTGGGCCGCATCGGCACCAGGGCCTTCGGCGTCGGGAGGACCCGATGAGCACCACACTGATCACCACCGAAGAGGCGACGGCCAGGCCCGTTGCACCGGCACGGCGTCGGCGGGCTACCCGCCCCGCACGGGTCGCGCTCTACACGGCCCTCATCGCCCTTGCCATCGTCTACGTGGTCCCCCTGCTGTGGGCGCTGTCGTCGTCCTTCAAGGACCGCAGCGACATCTTCGCCTTCCCGCCGACGCTGTGGCCGGCCCCGGCTTCCCTTGACAACTACTCGAACCTGCTCGCCGCCCAGCCGTTCTGGTCGTGGATGCTGATGAGCACCGTGGTCGCGGTCGTGAGCACTGCTGCCACCGTCTTTCTCTGCTCCCTGGCCGGGTTCGGGTTCGCCAAGTACGACTTCCGCGGCAAGAACCTGCTGTTCGACGTGATGTTCTCGTCGATGGCCATCCCGTTCGCGGTGATAGTGGTCCCGCTGTTCATCCTCATCGCCAAGCTGGGGCTCGCCAACCCGTTCTTCGCGCTCGTGGTTCCGTGGGTGGCGCCGGCGTTCGGGATCTTCATGATGCGCCAGTACACCGAGCAGTCCGTGCCGGACGAGATCCTCGACGCGGCACGCATCGACGGGTGCTCGGAGTTCCGGGCGTTCCTCACCGTGGTGTTCCCACTGCTGCGTCCTGCTGTCGGAGCCCTGGCCGTGTGGAGCTTCCTGAGCTCGTACAACAACCTCCTGTGGCCCCTGGTCATCGTGGCCGAGCCCGAGTTCTACACGGTGCCCCTCGGCCTGCAGGCGCTGTTCGGGGCAGAGGGTCGTCAGTACGACCTCGTCATGGCCGGGTCGGTGCTCGCTGCGGTGCCCGCGCTGATCGTGTTCTTCGTCCTGCGCAAGCAGCTCGTCAACGGCCTCACGGCAGGGGCGGTGAAGGGATGAGGGTGACCATCGTCAGCGGCGGAGGACCCGGCCGGCGACAGCATGCACCCGTGAGACGAGCCCACGCCGCGTGCATGCTGAGCATGCAGACGGTGCGGTCTCGGCGGCCAGGTGAAGGTCGAGAGCGTTGCTACGATCCAACTAAATGGTTCTAGTTATCCAGGCGCGCTCAATGAAGAGGAGGTCGCGATGACGACCACTGGAGGAACCCGTCCGGCCGGTGACGTGGAGGCAGGTCCGCAGCGATCTGCGTACGAACGGCTCGTGGCGAATCGAGAGGGCGCGTTTCCGGAGGAGCGGCCCGCCTACTTCAGCCCGGGTGTCGCGACGCAGGACCGGACCGGCAACGGGGTGTACGGACACTTCGCTCAGATGCTCCTGCCGTGGGAGTTCACCACGTGGACCGAAGAGAGCTCGGTCCACACCAAAGCCTGCTACATCGGTGACTGGTCGCCCCTCAACAAGGTCCGGGTGTCGGGCCCGCAGGCACTGGCGTTCCTGAGCTGGCTGGGGATGAACAACCTGAGCAAGTTCGAGCTCGGCCAGGTCAAGCACAGCGTCCAGCTCGACGCGAACGGTCTGGTCGCCTCCGAGGGCATCCTGTGTCGGCTCGGGGTGGAGGAGTTTCTCTATACCGCGGGGAGTGCTGACTGGCTTCGCTGGCAGCTCGGAACGGGCGGGTGGGATGCGGTTGCCGTCGACGTCAGCCCCGACACCTTCATCTTCGGGGTCCAGGGCCCGACGTCGCTCGCGGTGCTGGAGCTTGCGATCGGGGAGTCGCTCCGGGATCTCCGGTTCAACAGGAGCGTGGTGGTCGATCTGTGCGGGATGTCGGTGCGGGTCCTGCGCACGGGGATCTCCGGGGAGCTCGGATATGAGCTCCACGGGCCGTCAGCTGTCGGGAGCGCCGTGTGGTCGCTCCTGCTCGAGGCGGGCGCGGGTCACGGCATTCGACAGCTCGGCTACCGCAGCCAGTCCGTGCAGCACATCGAGTCCGGCATCGCGACGAACGGTCTCGACTACCTCCCGTCGTCGATCGTCACTCCCGGGGCGCCGACCCAGTTCCGGCAGCGGCCGATGATGGGCAGCTACGTGCCGTCGGGAGTGGCTGACTTCTTCCGGAAGCCTGGGGAGCTCGGCTGGGGTGGCCGCGCCGTGGGCGCGCACGACTTCCTTGGTCGCGAGGCACTGGCCGCTGATGCCGCCGCTGGTGGACCGGGCCGCTCGCTGGTCGGACTCGTCTGGGACCACGCCGATGTCGCTCAGGTTCTGGGCGAAGGGCCCTTTGCGACGGAAGGCCCCGTGGACTCGATGGAGCTGCCGAGGTACCAGGGAATGAGTTTCGACCAGGTGTTGATGGGTGATGTCGGGGTGGGCGTCTCGTCGGGACGCTCGCTGAGCATCTCGGTCGGAGAGACCATTTCGCTGTCCGTGCTCGACCGCGAGCACACGGCTCCCGGCACCGAGGTCACCGTGGTGTGGGGGCGGCCCGGCACGCCCCAGCGAGAGATCCGGGCCACCGTCAGCACGCTGCCGTTCAAGCCCGACAACCGGCGCGTTGACGTCACCACCCTCTAGCCAGGTCGCCGAGAAGGGTTAGTAGCCGGCGCGTTCAGGGGCCGCCGAGCCGCCGAACCGCGCGGCGAGCTCCTCGGCACCACGTGCGAGCAGCGCGACGTCCGCGCCCACGAGCACGAAGGATGCGCCGGCCGCTAGATAGGCGTCGGCGACAGCGGGGTCGAAGGCGTTGACCCCGACAGGGGTGCCGGTGACCCGGACGGCTGCGAAGGCACGGAGCACGGCGGCAATGACGTCCGGGTGGGTCTGCCGTCCCAGGAACCCCATCGACGCGGCGAGGTCCGAAGGGCCGACGAAGACGCCGTCCACGCCGTCGACGGCGGCGATCTCGGCCGCCGCGTCGACGCCATCGACGTTCTCGACCTGCACGTAGAGCGAGACGTGCTCGTCCGCGTCGGCGAGGTAGCCGTCCACCCTGTTCCAGCGCGCGGAGCGCGCGAGCGCCGAGCCGACGCCGCGGCGGCCGCGCGGGGGATAGCGCACGGCTTCGACGGCCGCGCGAGCATCGTCGGCGGACGACACCATGGGCACGAGGATGTTCTGGGCGCCGAGGTCGAGCACCTGCTTGATGGTCACGGCGTCGTTGGCCGGGACGCGGACCACGGGGACGGGCGGGTAGGCGGCCACCGCCTGGAGCTGGGCGAGCACCGATCCGAGACCGTTGGGTCCGTGCTCCATGTCGATCAGCAGCCAGTCCAGGCCGCCGCCCGCGCAGATCTCGGCCACGAGCGGGCTGCCGGTGCAGACCCACATCCCGGCGAGCGGGCGGGTCGCGCCGCCCAGCACGGAGCGGAAGGTGGGGCTCAGAGGAAGCGGCATGTGATGGTTCCCATCGGTCCGTAGTCGCACAGCACGGAGTCGCCGGCACAGACCCATACGGGCCGGGTGAACGACCCTGCCAGGATGATCTCGCCGGCCTCCAGGCGTGTGTCGTGCTGGTGGAGCTTGTTCGCGAGCCAGGCCACGCCCGTGGCCGGATGGTTGAGGACGCCGGCGGCGACTCCGGTCTCCTCGATGGCCTCGTTCCGGTACAGCAGGGCCGAGATCCAGCGCAGGTCGACGTCGTCGGGCCGGACCGGGCGCCCGCCCAGCACAATGCCGCCGTAGGCGGCGTTGTCCGCGATCGTGTCGACGATGGTGCGCCCCTGCAGCTCGATGTGCGAGTTGAGGATCTCCAGGGCAGGAGTCACGTACTCGGTGGCCCGCAGCACGTCGAACACGCTGCAGTGCGGGCCTTCGAGGGGAGCGGCCAGGACGAAGGCGAGCTCGACTTCGATGCGCACGTTGGAGTAGGCGTCGGCGGGGATCACGGCGCCGTTCTCCCAAAGAGTGTCCTCGAACATGACGCCGTAGTCGGGTTCGGTGATGCCCGTCGCGGCCTGCATGGCGCGCGAGGTCAGGCCGATCTTCCGGCCCACGAGGCGGCTGCCGGCAGCGAGCCGGGCGTCGCGCCACACACCCTGGATCGCGTAGGAGTCCTCGACCGTCGCCTCGGGGTACCGGGACGTGATCCGGGGGATCACTCTGCGTGTACGGTGCGCCTCGGCCAGCTCCGCGGCGAGCGCGGTGATCGTCTCGTCGGCGAGCGTCACGACGCGTCCTCCGTCCTGGCTTCCTGGGACGCCTCGTACCTGGCGCGCCACTCGGCATTCATCGGGAACAGACCGTGCACGGGGTGGCCCTCGGCGACGCGTTCGGCGACCCAAGCATCCTCGGCCTCCTTGGTGAGCGCAGCGGCGACCACGTCCTCGACGAGGTCGGTCGGGACGACGACGACGCCGTCCGCGTCGCCCACCAGCACGTCGCCCGGCAGGACGGTGGTCCCGCCGCATACGACAACGCCGCCGGTCTCCCATGGGACGTGCCTTCGGCCGAGCACGGCCGGGTGGGCACCCAGGCAGTAGACCGGCAGCCCGACCGCGGTGACGGCGGCGACGTCGCGCACCCCACCGTCGGTCACGATGCCTGCCGCACCACGGACGTGCGCGCGCAGGGCGAGGATGTCGCCGAGCGTGGCCGAGCCGGTCTCGCCCCGCGCCTCGATCACCAGGACCTCACCGGGTCCGACGGCGTCGAACGCACGCTTCTGTGCGTTCTGGCCGCCGCCGTGCTGCGCGAACAGGTCCACGCGATGCGGAACGAGTCGAAGGGTGCGGGCGACGCCGACCATCTTCGCTTCCGGGTGCAGGGGGCGAGGGCCGTCGATCGTCACGTCGTCCAGCCCGCGGCGCCGCAGCTCGGCGGAGAGCGCGGCTACGGGAGTGCGCAGCAGCCGGTCGCGGAGTCCTGCGGACAGGGTGCCTGGCGCCGTCGTGGGGTGGTCGGTCGTCATGTCAGTGGATCCCCAGGTAGTCCTCGAGCGTGGCCGGCGTGGCGTGCAAGGTGGGCTCCTGGACCTCCTCGCCGGGGAACTCGCTGGCCTCGAAGAACCAGCGGCGCGAGGCGGGCATACCCCAGAGCTGGGCCCTGCGCGGGTCGGTGACGTCCCAGCGGATCGGCGGGGTCTCCAGGTCCATGAACTGGTAGTGCGTGTTGAAGAGCTCCACGCGGTGCTGGTCGGGGTCGCGAAGGTACAGGAACAGCGCATTGCTGATGCCGTGCCGCCCGGGACCGCGGTCGATCTCGTCGCCGAAGCCGAGCGCACCGGCCACGTCGGCGGCGTGGATGAGGGAGGTGGCGTCCGGGACGGCGAACGCGAAGTGGTGCAGGCGGGGGCCCTTGCCGTTGGTGAACACCAGGTCGTGGGTGTTGCCCTTGCACTCCAACCACGTGCCCCACAGCTCGTCGGTGTCGTCCTTGGCGGTGTACTCCGACATCCGCATCCCCAGACCCGCCCAGAAGTCCGTCGCGGTCTGCACGTCGTACGTGACCACCTGGTAGTGGTCGATGCGCTGCGGCGCACCCGATCGGTACTCGTGGTAGTCCTGCATCTTGCGGGGGACGACGTCCATCTCGGAGGTCAGCTCGACGAGTGTGCCGACGGGGTCGCGGAACTGCAGGGTGGGCCCCTGATGGGGCCGCTCCAGTCGCTCGAACTGAAGGTTGGCGGCCTTGCAGAACCGCTCGGCAGCAACGACGTCGTCAGCCGTGCGTACGCGCAGGCCGATGCGCCGGGCGTGGGCCCGGTCGGCGCGCTCCAGGACCAGCGAGTGGTGCGCCGCCTCCTCGAGGCCGCGCAGGTAGACCGCATGGTCGCTTTCCTCGGTGACCACCAGGCCGACGACGTCGCGGTAGAAGTCGCGGCTGCGCTCCAGGTTCGTGACGGACATCGTGACGTGGCTGGCGCGGGTGAGCGCGAATGTCGGATCGGGGTTGGTGACGGGAAGCATCGTCGGCTCCTTCCTACAGCTGCAGGTACGGGGAGGGCCCTGCGATCGCCAGGGTCGCACCGAGGCGGCACCGCAGGGAAGAACGAATCTCCAAGGGCAGTCATACATCAGGCGTATCGCACCGGGTGCCGTTCTATCCTTGGCATATGGAACTGCGCCAGCTTCGGTACTTCACCACGGTGGTGGGGGCCGGGTCGCTCACTGCCGCAGCAGCGGAGCTGCACCTCTCCCAGCCGCCCCTGAGCGTCGCCATCGCGAAGCTGGAGAAGGAGGTGGGCGTGCCCCTCCTGGTGCGTTCGCCACGAGGAGTCGAGCCGACGAGCGCGGGGCACTACCTGCTCGACGCCGCCTCGCGCCTGCTCGGTGACGTCGACGACATCGTCGCGGAGCTGCGGAGGTTCGGTGCGGGGCTGGCGGGGACGGTCACGCTGGCGGCGGTGCCCCAGCTCATGTGGCACCGCGTGCCGGCCCTGCTGCGCGCCCACGCCCGCCAGTCGCCCGACCTGGAGGTGCGGCTCGTGGACCCGCCGCCCTGGACCGCCGTCGAGATGGTGCAGCAGCGTGCGGCCGACCTGGCCGCCGTCGTGGTCGCAGACCCCCAGCGGTTCGCTGCGCGGCACCGGGGGACGCTCGCCGTCCACGACTGGGGGCCCGTCCCGCTCGTGGCGGCGCTGCCGCCGGAGGAGCACGGCGCGCTCGACCCGTTCCCGCTGCGCGCGTTCGACGGCGCGCACATGCTGCTGCCCCGGCGCTCGCCGGCGGTCCCGAGCCTCCCCGAGGCGGTCGACGCGACCTTCCGCCGCCATGGCATCACGCCGGGCTCGGTGCGCACGGTCGAGACCATCCAGGCGGGGCTGCCGCTCGTCGAGGCCGGCATCGCGCGCGCGATCCTGCCAGACCCGGACCGGGCGAGCCTGGCGCGGTTCGACGTCGTCGTGCGCCGCCTCGATCCCGAGCCGCGGCCCCTGCGTGCTCTTGTGCTCTCCCGGCCGGGTGCATCCACGAATCCCGGTGTGGCGGGGCTGCTCCGCCGGGTCATGGGCGAGCCGGCGGAGTAGCCCCGTGCGACCGCCGGAGATGGCGGTCCGGATCAGGCAATCGACTCCCACACGTCGCAGCGGTGCCTGGCGCGGAAGTCGCTGCCGGTCATGACCTCGGTCCGCCCGCCCGACTGGAGCGCCAGTCGCTCGCCGTCGTCGGCGGTGGGCCACGTCGGCACGCCCCGGTCGTTCGGATCACCGGAGCGTGCGAACTGCGTCCAGTAGTCGATCATGAGCGCCGACAGTCGCAGCTGGACCGGGTCGAGCGGCTCGCCGGTCGCGGAGCCCCAGAGGTACGCAAGTTCCGAGGAATGGCCGGTGCCGATCGGGAAGGACGACGGCACGGTCATGTAGGGACGGCCGGGCGCGGTCTCGTCCTGAAACTCGTAGGCGTAGGTCGGTACGTGCGTCGCCAGGGCGTCGAGGACCGGCTGCCCCGTGCAGACCCGCTCGTCTGTGCCGAGCTGGGCGAGGGCGAGCCCGGGCGTGTCGAAGTCGCCCAGCGGGTACGCGGTGAGCAGCGCCTCGGCGGCGTCGCCGTGCTCGGCGCGCACCGTGGCCTCGTACCTGCTCGCGGGCAGGGGCTGTGCGACGAGATCGTTCTGCTCGTACACGAACGCTCGGTCCTCGTTGCGGGTGGTGCCGTAGATGACGGGCACCTCGTTGAAGTCACCGGCGGCGAAGGCATCGGCGGGCGCAAGAGGAAGGTCGGCGCCACCGGGCACGGTCGAGCTTCCGACGCCGAGGTCGACCTGCGCGGCCAGTACGTCCTCGGCGGGCTTGGCGCGCAGGCACGCGAGCCGCTCCGACTCGTCCGTGCAGCCGAGGTGCTCGGCCACCCGGGCGCCCCGCGCTGCGGCTGCCTCCGCAGAGACCGTGGAGCCGCAGCTTCCCGAGCTCTCGATGACCGCCCGGTCGAACAGGCCCTCCGCACTCGGCGACGCCAGCAGGAAGCAGACGGCGCCCGCGCCTGCGGACTGGCCGGCGATCGTCACGTTGTCGGCATCGCCCCCGAACGCCGCAGCGTTGTCCTGGACCCAGCGCAAGGCTTGGATCTTGTCGAGGTTGCCGTAGTTGCCGCCCGACTCACCGTCGGGGGACTCGTTGTCGAGCTCCGGCAGGTACAGCCCGCCCATGAGGCCGAGACGGTAGCTCGCGGAGACCACGACGGCGTCGCCCCGCGCCGCCATGCGCGCGGGGACCGCGTCCTGGGACGACCCGTTGATGCTGCCCCCGCCGTGGAAGAAGACCACGACGGGAGCGTCTTTCGTGATGTCGCGGGGCGTGTACACGTCAAGGAACAGGCAGTCCTCCGTGGTGCTTGCCGCATGCCCCGGGCGCCAGAACACCGCCTGCTGGACGCACTCGGCGCCCGGCACGGTGGCGTCGCGGACGCCCCGCCACGGTTCGACCTCCGTGGGTCGCTCCCAGCGGCCCGGGGGTGCGGCGTACGGCACACCCAGGAACTCGCGACGGTCGCGCTCGACGCTGCCACGCAGCGCCCCGTCGCTGGTGCTGACGATCGTGAACCCGGGACGATCCTGATCGCCCCGTTCGATCTGCCGGTCCTGGACGTATGTGGTGCTCAGAAGGGTTGCAGCGGTCGTGGCGACCGCCATGACCGCAATGACGATCCTTCGTCGGGTGCTGAAGCTCATCGTTCACCTCTCGGTGCGAGACATCGGGACGGCGTGGACTGCTGGTGGTTCCCCTGCGGACGTCATTCGGGGAGCGAACGGAAGGACGCGCAAATCGTCGGCACCTCCGGTCGTCCGTGGCGCAGGAGTCAGGAGGTCGTGCCGACCTCGTCCCACAGGTCGCAGCCATGCGCCGCGTCGATCGCGGCGCTGTCGACGACGTGCCCCGACGGCGCCGTGAGCTGCATGACCTGTCCGCCGGGGCGGTAGCGCGGCCAGGCGGGTGCGGTCCGCACGTCGGGCTCGCCCGTGGTGATGAACGACGACCAGTAGCTGATCATCTGGTCCGACAACCGCACCTGGTCGGCGCTGAACGGCAGGGCGGTGCCGAGGTAGTCCCAGAGGTAGCCGAGGTCGTTCACGTGCGTGGCGCCGAACGGGTAGTCCGTGCCGAGCCGCCAGATCGAGGTGAACGGCGGCCCGTCCTGCTCCGCGAACTCGTAGGTGTAGGTACGGTTGCCGGCAGCCATCGCGTCGCGGATGTTCTGGTCCCGGCAGGCACGCTGGTCGCTGAGGACGTCGCCCCACGCGACGGTGGGCGAGGCATAGTCGTCGGCAGGATAGGCCTCGCGGACCGCATCCGCATGCTCGTCGAACCTCTCGGTGATCAGGTCATAAAGGCCGTCCACGGTCAGCGGGTCGTCGACGTAGTCGTACGTGGCGAAGACGCTCTGCTGCGACTCGTCGGAGGTGGCGCCGAGGAGGACCGGCACGTCGGCCAGACGACCTGTGGCGAGCAGCTCGGCGGGGTCCGTCGGCAGCACGGCGTTGCCCGCGACGGCCCCGGACTGGCGCACCTCCTGCTGGGCAGCGAGCACTTCGGCCGCGGAGGCGCCGCGCAGGCAGGCGACCTGGGCGTCGGTGTCGGGGCAGCCGAGCACGGCCGCGAGCGCCTCTCCCGAGCTCTGGGCGGCATCGGGCGTCCGGGCGGAGCAGCTGCCGCTCTGCATGATGGCGCGGTCGAACAGGCCCTGGGAGCCGGGGGCCGAGAGGTGCACGCACGTGTTGCTCGCGCCCGCGGACTGGCCGCCGATCGTCACGGCGCGCGGGTCGCCCCCGAACGCTGCGATGTTGTCCTGGACCCAGCGGAGCGCCGCCTGCTGGTCGAGGATCCCGAAGTTCCCGGTCGAGCCGTCGTCGTCGTTCGACGCTTCCAGGGCGGGGGTGTCGAGGTACCCCATGGCGCCGAGGCGGTAGTTGACAGTGACGTAGACGACGTCGCTGCGGGAGACGAACTTGGCGGGGTCGGTGTCGCTGCCGGCGCCGCCGGTGTTGCCGCCGCCGTGGATCCAGACGAACACCGGCAGCCTGCGGTCGGCTGTGCTCGGCCGGTGGACGTTGAGGTAGAGGCAGTCCTCGGTCAGCGTGGGCTCCTCGTAGCCGGGGTCCCAGCCGGACCCCTGCACGCACGACGGTCCCGGTGCCGTGGCGTCGCGCACCCCACGCCACGCCTCGACCGGTTGCGGGGAGCGCCAGCGCAGGTCGTCGACGGGAGGCGCGGCGTACGGGATGCCCTCGTACGACGTGACCATCGCGCCGGCCTCACCCCGGACCTTGCCCGACTCGGTCGACACGACGGTGCTGACGGGGCGACCGTCACGTTCGGTGTGCTGGCCGCTGCCTGCCTGCACGGTCGCTGCCTGCTCGGTGGCACTACCGGCGTTCGGACCCGCGGGTGCTTGCGCGAGCGTGACGGTCATGATCGCGGCGAGGACGGCGCCTCCCGCGACGTTGCGAATTCTCGATGGACGCATGGCTCCCTCTCCCCGGGCACAGCTCTGTGTTCCGGTCCCTCTCGGGTGATGCGTACGGGGACGCGCCGTTGGCGGGCGTCCGGGGCCGATCATCCGGAGAGGCCCCGGCCACGGCAACCGATGGCGTCGTCTGAGAACTGGTTCCGTCGTGTGCCTTGTCATAAACCGGCGCGGTGGCCGTCGTCGCGGCGGGCACCGCGCGCCGATCTGATCAGGAGCGCGACAGATCCCGCCCCGGCTCGTACGATCCTCAGCCATGGCCACGGCGCGCCGCACATCCCTGCGTGACATCAACCGCGAACGTGTCCTGGCGCTCGTCCGGAAGAGTGGCGGGACGAGCCGCGCCGAGATCGCCCGGGCTACGGGGCTGTCGCGGCCAACCGTCTCCGGCATCGTCTCGGAGCTGCTCGGCGCCGGGCTCCTGGCGCGCTCGGGTCGGCGGAACCATCCCGAACGCGGCCGCCCCGCCGAGCTTGTCGAGGCGGCACCTGCCACCGGCGTCGCGCTCGCCGTCGACGTCGGTCGCTCGCACGTGCGTGTGCTCGTCGCTGACTCCGTGGGCCGTTTGCTCGTCGAGCGGACTCGGTCGGCGGGCAGGCGACGGCCGACGGCCAAGCAGCTCACGCTCGCCGGCGTGCTCGTCGCCGAGTCGATGGAGGTGGTGCGCGCCCATGGGCTGGAGCTCGTGGGCGCGGTCGTGGGCGTGCCGTCGCCCGTCGACCCGGCGGGCCGGCCCGTGTCGGGGGACCTGCGCGACATCGATCTGGCCGGCACGATCGGGCTCCGCACCGTCACCGACGTCGTCCATGTGCGCAACGACGCCGACCTCGGTGCGGTCGGCGAGGTCGTCTTCGGCGCCGGGCGAGGTCTGAGCAATGTCGTGCGGGTTGTGGTGTCTCACGGCGTCGGGGCCGGTGTCGTGCTCGGGGGCGCCCTGTACCGGGGTGGCGGGTTCGCCGGCGACATCGGGCACGTCCGCGTGGCTAACGCCGGGCGGGCCTGCGTCTGCGGGAATGTCGGCTGCCTGGAGACGGTCGCGTCCGTCGACGCCCTGACCGGTGCGCTCCAGCCCGTCCACCCGGACCGGGTGGTCGATGTCGTCGCCCTGGCTGAGCTCGCTACGGCCGGCGATCGCGCGGCCACGACCGTGCTCTACGAAGCCGGCATGGTGGTCGGCCGGACACTGGCACAGCTCGTCGCCTTCCTCAGTCCCGAGGCCGTCCTCGTCGACGGCCTCCCGGGCGCGGCGGGGGAGCACCTGTTCCGGGGCGTGAACGACGCTGTCGCCCGGTTCGGCAGCAGCGGTACGACGAGGTCGCTCCTCGTCGCGCCGGGCGAGCTGGGCCAGCGCTCACAGGCACTCGGCGGCGTCGCGCTCGCGTTCGGTCGTGTGTCCGAGGTGGTGGTATCTGGCCGGACGGACCTGCCGGCCGGGTCCGGGGGGATCCGATGATCCTGTGCGATTTCCGATATGATCTTGGTCATGAGTGACGGGTCTGTCGTCGCATCAGCGACGGCGCGGATGCGACGGCAAGACACCGTCTCAAGGAGGAGGTTGTGGGCGTGGCCCTGAGCAAGGCTGACCAGAGTTACGAGATCCTGCGCAAAGGCATCATGGAGGGCGCATACGCGCCCGGTCACCGGCTGGTGATCGACCAGCTCGTGCGTGAGCACGGCATCAGCTCCGTGCCCTGGCGGGAATCGTTGCGCCGTCTGGAGGCCGAGGGCTGGGTGGAGATCGTTCGCAACGCCGGCGCGGTCGTGAGGACCTTCGACACGGGCTCGTGGGAGCGGACGATGCAGCTGCTCGCCCGGCTGGAAGGCTACGCCACCGCACTGTCCGCCACGCGCCTGTCGGAGGAGGACCTCGACCGGGCACGGACCCTGAACAGGCAGATGGCCGAGGCGCTCTCGACCTTCGACCCGGCGCTCTTCGGGCGCCTCAACCGTCAGTTTCATCTGCTCCTGTGCTCGCAGTGCGGCGACGACCGGCTGAGCGGCCTGGTGGAGGCGGAATGGACCCGGCTGGAGCTGATCCGCCGGTCCGCGTTCTGGTACGCCCCGGGCCGGGCAATGGCGGCGGTCGCCGAGCACGACGGGCTCATCGACCTCATCGCGGGCGGCGCCGACCCCGACGTCATCGAGACGGCAGCCCGCCGGCACGAGCTCAACTCCGTCACGGCGGTCGCCCAGCACGAGGCGCGGCTGGCGGCAGAGGCCGCGGACGAGGCCCGTAGCGCCGGCTGACTTGGAGCGGCGACGTGGGCCCGATACGTGCCGGGCCCACGTCCGTGCTTCCGAGCTTCACGGGTGTCCCCGGTCAGGTCGCGGGTGACCTGTCCGCGAGCTGGGCGAGGTAGGCCCGCCCGTAGTCGTTGCCGTTCGGCAGCCGGAGCGTCGTGTGCACATGGAACCGGGCGGGGAGCTTGTTGCTGAGCCACACGCCGGCGTGGTGGTCGAGCTCGGCCAGCACGACCGGGCTCTGGATCCGCAGGTAGAACGGCTGGGAACCGTCGGTGCCCCCGTACCAGGCGAACCAGGTCTCGTCCCGGAACGCGTCGACGTCCCGCAGCGTAGCCTCTCGTTGCGGCTCGACGAGCAGGAGGAGGAAGTCCTCGACGATCCCGCGCAGCCGCCCCCACTGGGCGTCGGTGAGCGCCGAGGCACGCAGTCCCTCGTACGGGACGACCCGGTTGTCGCGGAACGCCCCGGCCACGTGGCGCTCGTCTGCGGGGTGCAGTCGGCCCTCGGGCATCGCGGGGTCGAGCACCGACGCATAGACGATCGCCTCGGCACGCTGCTCGGGTGTCAGGGACGACGCCAGCTCGATCGCCAGCGTCTCGCGCGCGTCGAAGAGAGCGACCCGGGCGCCGTCGGCCAATGCCGGTTCTGCGCCGAGGAATACCGGGGCGATCACGTGGCGGCCTCCCACCGACATGAAATTCACCGCGACATGGTGCCCGAAAAGCTGCCAGCCCCAGGGACCGTCGGTCGACGGGGTTCCGAAGAGCGACACCCAGTAGCTGCGCTCGTTCATCAGGGCGGGCAGGCCGACGAGGTCGCCCAGGAAGCGGTTGAGCTCCATGGCCTCCCGAACTCGTTCGTAGCCCTCGGGGCTGAGGGAGGCGCGGACGAGCCCGAGGACGGCATCGGCCTGCTCGTCGGTCAGCTCCTCCAGACGCAGCCCGACCTCGTGGATGACGAACTCGGGGTTGCTCCACGCACGCCACTGCGGAGCGTCGACCGGGTGGCAGTACCGGTCACGCTGGTCGGTCGTCAACAGGTCGAGGACGCGCTGGGCCGCGTGGACCGGCGCCGGGTCCGCCGGCGTCGCGGCCTGATGCAGGCGGTGCACGTCGTCGCGGACGACACCGTCCGAGGTCACGCCGACGAACGGCTCGTCGTACAGCGCCTGCCACGACGAGAGCAGCTCCTGGACGAAGTCGGGGGATCGCTTCTGTGCCGAGAACTCCTCGTACCCAAGGCCTCGCCACCGGGCCAGGACGGGATCCTGTTGCTCGTAGAGGTGCTCCCGGTAGCTCTCCTGCCCGAGAGTGACGTCCTCGGCACGGGCCGTCACCCGCGCAGACGAGAAGAAGTCGTCGATTTTCTCATCAGGCTCGGTCATCCGTTACTCCTCATGTCGTGATCCGTCCTTCCGCAGCCCGCGCAGCCGGGCGCGCGAACCGTCGGTGTAGATCGCCGCAACGATCGCGTCAGGCGTGAGGTCGGGCGTCGACGTCAGCTCGCGGCGGATCCGCCCGTCGTCGAAGACCAGGACCCGGTCGCACAGGAGCGCCAGCTCGTTCTCGTCGGACCCGGCGACGATGACGAATGCCCCGGCGCGTGCCTTCTCGTGGATCGCAGCGACGATCGTGTGGCGCGCGCCGACGTCGACCGCCTGGGTCGGTTCGTGCAGGAGCAGCAGGTCGGGATCGGTGGCGAGCCACTTCGCGACGAACACCTTCTGCTGGTTTCCGCCGCTCAGGGTGCCGACGGGCGCCCGAGGGCGACGCGGCTGCACGTCGAGCCGCTCGCTCCAGTCCTGGACCAGCGTGCGCTCGGCCCGGCGATCGAGCGGCCGCAGCCGCTTGCGCGCACGAGCGGTCTTCGGGAACCCGAGATTCTCGGTGACGGTCAGCTCCAGGGCGAGCCCGGAGCGCTCGCGCCCTTCGGGGACGAGCGCGATCCCGTGCTCGATGGCCGCCGCCGGGGTGAGTCCGGGAAGGCCCAGTGTCAGGCCCGACGTCGTCATGCGGCCCGTCGCCGCCGGGGTGGCGCCGGCAAGGAGGTAGGGAACCTCGTCGTACCCGGACCCGGCCAGACCGGTGAGGCCGACGATCTCTCCGGGCCGGACCTCGAACGAGACGTCGGTGACGCTCTGTCCGGTCAGACTGTCGACGCGCAGCGGTGCGGTGCCCTCGACGCCGGCAGAGGTCGGCCGGTGCTCGAGATCGACCAGGTTGCTGCCGAGGATCAGGCCCGCGAGCTCCGGCTCGGTCATGCCCTCGACCTCCGCGCCGGACACCACGGCACGGCCGTCCCGGAGGACAGTCACCCGGTCCGCCCCGCTGATGACCTCCTCGAGGCGGTGCGTGATCATCAGGACCGACGTGCCGGTGCTGACGATCTCGTCCAGGAGCGTGAAGAAGTGCTCCAGGGAGCGCCGGGTAAGTGCCCGGGTCGACTCGTCGAAGACGATCAGGCCCGTGCCGGTAGCCGCGTCCTGCAGGGCTCGTGCGATCGCGACCGTAGCGCGCTCCTCCTCGTGCAGCGTGCCGACCCGTGCGTCCAGGGCGACGTCGCGGCCGATGCGCTCGAAGACGGCGCTCGCCTCCGCGCGCTCGTCCGCCCAGCGGACGCGCCGCAGGAAGCGGCTGGGCGTGAGCCGGCCCACTCGCATGTTCTCCAGCACGCTGAGGTCGTCGACCAGGCCCAGGTTCTGGTGCACCACCGCCATGCCGTGGGTCCGCAGGTCCCGTGGCCGTACCGGCAGGGCGAGAGGGACGCCGCCGATCGTGACCGAAGCCCCTGGGTCCGGCGTGTGCAAACCGTTCAGGATCTTGGCCAGCGTGGACTTGCCCGATCCGTTCTGGCCGACCAAGGCGTGGATCTCGCCGGGCCGTACGTCCAGCGCGACGTCGGTCAGCACTCGGCTCCGGCCGAACGTCTTGGACAGGCCGGTGATCGACAGCCGCTGCGCCGGAGGCGCGGCCGTCATCGACCGCGCCTCCGTGGTCGGGTCGGTCATCACTGCGCGCCCCACAATGCCGTGAAGTCGTCGCGGAACGTGGCCGGGCCGAACCACTCGCCCGACGCCTCGGCCTCCTCGGTGAGTGTCACGTCACCGATGTTGTCCGCCGTGAACAGGCGCACCGGGACCGTGTACTCGGGAAGCTCCGTGCCGAGCGCGAGGCGTAGCACTGCGTCGCCGTATGCCCAGCCGCGATAGGCGGACGCCTGCCCGGACGCCGCGGCGAGGAAGTTCTCCGACTCCAGGGCCTGGAGCGCGCCGACCTGCGCGGACCCGGTCAAGCCCTTGATGGAGCCGGTCCGCCCGGACTGCTGGACGCCGGTCTGGGTGGGCTGCAGGTACTGCGCGAACTGGGACTCCACGTAGGTGACGTCCGGGTTCTGCAGCAGCGCCGAGCTGGTCGAGGAGGGGATCATGGAGAAGTTGGCCGAGGTGACCTCGTTGATCGTGACCTTGCAGTCGGGGCAGATCTCCGCGTACTCGGCCTCGCCCGCATCGACGAAGACACCGGGAGACTTCCCGTCCACCGACTGGTTGATGAGCACGTTCGCCGTGCCGCCCGAGTCCTGCGCCACCCAGCGGGCGAGCGCGACCTGCATCGCCGCGCCGGCGTCACCCTCGAGGTAGGCGAGCGTCTCGTCGGCCGGGTGCTCCGGGTCGGGCACCTGGTTGCCGATGATCACGGGGACCTCGGCCGCGCGGGCCGCGTCGAACGCGTTGGCGGCCATGGCATACGAGATCGCGTCGGCGACGATAGCGACGGCGCCCTGGTTGACGGCCTGGTTCAGGCAGGCCGAGATGTCGGTGGGCGTGCCGTTGCCGTTGCAGGTCTGCACGTCGATGCCCACCGTGCCGAGCGCTTCCGCGAGAGCCGGGCCCGTCACGCCGAACTGGGGTGACTGCTGCGTGATCGGGATGTAGTAGACGGTCTTGCCCTCCAGCGACGCGACGTCCTCGACGGGCTCGGTGGGCACGGGGTACGCGTCGAGCGGCTCGAGGAACTCCGAGAGGTCGACCGTCAGCTCCCCGCCCGCCCCCGCACCGGTGGGCTCGGCGGCGGAACAGGCGGGCAGGGTCAGGAGCGTGAGGGCCGCGGCGCTCGCTGCGAGGACCCGCAGCAGGGGGGTGCGGGAGGTCGTCGAATGCATGGTGAGCTCACTTTCTGGCTTCGTTGCCATGGGATGAACGAGGTGGTGCCGAGAGGCGCGCCGTCAGCGAGACCGGTTGTTCAGAACCGTCGAGATCGTCACCGCGACGACGAGCACACCGCCGTAGAAGACGCTCGACACCCACGAGCTGCCGCCGAGCAGCTGGAGCCCGAGGACACCGGTCGCCAGGAAGTACACCGCGACGAGGGTTCCCAGCGGGTTGAACCGGCCCGGCTGCAGGATGGCGGTGCCGAGGAAGGTCGCCGCGAACATGGGCAGCAGGTAGCTGTGCGACACCGACGGGTCGAACCCGCCGGTCGCGGCGGCCGCGAGCACTCCGCCGACGCCCGCGATCAGTCCACCGGCGGCGAAGGCGGTCTGCCGGATCAGCGGCACCCGCAGGCCGGCGAGGCGGCTGACCTCTCGGTTCGCGCCGACGAACCGCATGTTGCGGCCCAGGGGTGTGAACTCCAGGACGTAGGCGAACCCGAGCATGAGGACCAGGCCCAGGAAGAAGTTCACGGGCAGGCCCAGGACCGGAGTGAGCGCGATGGCCGAGAAGCCTGCCGGCAGGCCGCTCACGGGCATCAGGTTGCTCGACCACAGTGCGATGCCGAGCAGGAAGGTACCCATGCCGAGAGTGACGACGATGGTGTTGACTCCGACCCGGACGACGAGCAACCCGTTGACCACGCCCACGACCGTGGACACCACGACCGCCAGGAGCGCCGCCAGCCATACGTTCCAGCCGTGGTTGACGGTCAGCACAGGTACGAGGATGGCCGCGAGCCCGAAGTTCGAGGCGAGGGACATGTCGACGAACTCGCCGACCAGGATGGTGCACAGCAGGGCGGCAGAGAGGAACACCAGGGCCTGCTGGCTGCCGAGGATCGAGCTGAACGTCCCCTCGGTCAGGAAGGTCTCCGGCCGCAGGACTGCGAACAGGACGATCATCAGGATCCAGACCCCGATGACCGCATACCGCGCGGCCACGGGGCCGCGGTGCTTGCGCGTGATGGGGTTGCCGGCCGCTGAGGCCTCGGCGCTGCTGCCCGGGACACCGCTCGCGGCGGCGTCTGCCTCGGTGTGGGTCATGAGGTCACTGCTCCCGTCTTCGCGACGCTGCGAATCACGTGTGGTTCGAGGTCAGATCGGCAGGTCGAAGAGACGCTGAGCGTTGCCGGAGAACACCAGAGCGCGGTCCTCGTCGCTGATCTCGAGGTCGTTCTTCACGAAGTCGACGCCCTGGCTCATCCAGCCACGGAAGACCGGGAAGGAGGACCCGAACAGGTAGTGGTCGGCGCCGTTGATCTTGAGCGCGGCCTCGACCTGGTGCTTGCCCCACGAGTGCGGGTGGGTCAGGTCGAAGAAGATGTTGTTCTCCAGGTAGCCCTTGATCTTCTCCCCGCCGGTCGGGTCGAGCCGGGTGAGCGACTCCTTCTTGGTGGAGGCGTGCGGTGTCAGCAGCTCGGTGCTGGCGAACCAGTTGCCGCCGAGCATCGTGTGGATGAAGCGCAGGTTCGGGAACTCGTCGAACATGCCGCTGAACAGCTCACGCCCCACCGCGATGCCCTGGTCCATGATGCGGCCGTACTCCCGGCGCAGGTTCTGGTAGTCGACGACCGACCGCCACTCCACCGGCAGCGGCGTGTGGTGCACGATCACCGGCAGGTTCAGGTCGTTCAGCACCTTCAAGTACGGCTTGAACACCTCGTCGTCGAGGTAGATCTGGCCGTAGTGGCAGGCGAGCTGCACGCCGACGACGCCGAGCTCCTCGACGCAGCGCCTGAGCTCGTCGACGTTCTCCTTGCCGCCCCACGGTGGCACGCACGCGGTCGAGAACAGCCGTCCGTCCGAACCCTTGACGATCTGATGCGCGTTGTCGTTGACGGCCTTGCAGGTCTCCAGGTCGAGCCACTCCTGCCAGACCGGCACCCGCATGATGCCGTAGTCGACGCCGGCGTCGTCCATCGCGGCGAGCTTCGCCTCGGCGGAGTAGTCACCGTCGACGTAGTTGAGGTTCTGGAAGCCCTTCGGCTTCTCCAGGACGAGCTGCGCTCTGCCGTCGTCGGCTGTGCCGATCCGTGCGATCTCGCCGAAGCCGCGCGGGGCGCTGTTGAGGAACCCGTTGAGCATCTTCTCGTTCGTGAAGAGGTCCTCGGGCAGGTGGTGGATGTTGATGTCGACGACGGTCATGTCGGTCGCTGCTCCCGTCTGGCGGTCGTTCCCTGAGCACCTCGCCGTGCTCCCGCACCGATGCGGGGGGACAAATCGTGTTGGAAATCATATGCAGATCCGCAGGTGGCGATCAAGTCCCCGCATGCTTATCGCCCGTGAGCATTCGCCTCCGCCGGGTCAATATGTGGTCTGATCTGCAATTATGCAGTCCGGCCGCCTCATCCTCCTCCAAGTTCGCACTTGAAATCGTGTAGGAAATGCTCCTACGATCCACCCACGCTTCAGCGTCGAAGGCGACCGACGACGGTCGCGCACCGAGGAGGACGAGGGACAACATGCTCGACATCGCCATCATCGGCGCGGGGCCGGCCGGCCTTGCCGCAGCCCTGAGGCTGCACCAGAAGGGCCTCCGCCCGCGGATCTACGAGACCGTCCCGGAGCTCAAGCCGCTCGGAGTGGGGATCGACGTCAAGGTCTACGGTTCGAAGGAGCTCGACGAGCTCGGCCTGCTCGAGGAGTTTCGCGCGATCTCGGTCGACGCTGAGGAGTCGATCTTCTACAACAAGTACGGCCAGGAGATCTACGCCGAGCTGTGCGGCAAGCACATGGGGTACCTGTACGAGCAGCGGTTCGTACACCGCGGGTACCTGCAGATGCTGCTCTACCGCACGGTCCTTGACCGGCTCGGCGCGGACGCCGTGGTCCAGGGTGTCCGCTGCACCGGCTACATCAACGAGGACGAGTCGGTCCTCCTCGATCTGGAGCACGAGGACGGCGGTCGCGAGCAGGTCCGCGCCGACGTCGTGATCGCCGCCGACGGCATCAAGTCGGTGGTGCGCCAGCAGATGCACCCTGAGCACTCCGAGCCCGTCTACTCCGGCATCACGATGTGGCGGGGCACGACGCTCATGGAGCCGTTCCGCGGCGGCCACACGATCCTGCACATCGGCGCACCGCAGATCTCCAGCATGATCGTCTACCCGATCGCCGACGACTTCGAGGGCACCGGCAAGGTGCTCGTCAACTGGGTCGTGGAGGCCGAGCGCGACGAGACCGTCGAGGACTGGAACCAGCTCGGCGGTGTCGAGGAGATCCTGTCCTACTACGACCAGTTCGAGCTGGACTTCCTGGACGTGCAGCAGATGCTCCGCGACGCCCGAGAGGTCTACCTGTTCCCGCTCATCCGGCACGAGCCGCTCGACACCTGGACCGACGGGCGCGTGGTCCTGATCGGCGACGCGGCGCACGCAATGTACCCGCGCGGCGGCAACGGCGCCTGCCAGGCCATCGTCGACGGCGGCGTGCTGGCCGAGAAGCTCGCCACGATCGACGACGTGCCCGAGGCGCTCAAGGCTTTCGAGGAGCAGCGGCTCCAGGCGGTCAACGGGATCGTCATGGCGCACCGCGGCGAGGGCTACGAGGTGGTCCGCCGCATGGTGGAGGACCGCACCGGCGGACAGCGCTTCGACGACATCGAGAACGTGCTCCCGCTGACCGAGGCCGACGAGATCTTCAGCAAGTACCACAAGCTCGTGGGCCAGGAACGCCCGGGATGGGAGCAGGGTCAGGCCACCGGGTTCCGCACGTGGCAGCTCGACGGTGGCTCTTACCGGGGGCTGGTGTGAGCGTCGTCCTCGTCGCGGACGACGCGACCCGGGCCGAGATCCTGGCCGTCGAGGAGCGCCGGCGCCAGGCGCTCATCGCGGGCGACCTGCCCGCGCTCGACGACCTGTACGACGAGTCGCTCGTGCACATCCACGCGCCCGGGCTGGTCCACACCAAGGCCCAGCTCCTGGAGCACGTCACGACGCACCAGGCCTATCTCGACATGACCCGGGGCGAGCTGACCATCCGGCTCGTGGGGGACGTGGCCGTCATCACGGGGCGGCTGGTCAACCGGCTGCGCACCCATGACGGAGGCGAGCGGGTGCTCGGCGGGGTGGCCACGCAGGTGCTGCGGCGCTGCGAGGACGGCGCCTGGCGGTTCATCAGCTTCCAGATGACGCCCGACGGGGAACGCGAATGGCCCGCGCTGCCCTCCGAGCAGGACCACGCGGGCCCGGACGAAGGAGAGGCGTAGACGATGAAGATCGCACGATTCCACATCGGTGACGGCCCCGCGCGGCTCGGCCGTGTGGATGGCAACGAGGACCAGCTCAGGATCACCGACGTCTCGGACGTACCCGGCGTCGGGACGTCGTTGCGCGCGATCCTGCCGCGGCTCGACGACCTACGTGCGGCCATCCTCGCCGCGGACGGGCCGCGGTACGCCGTGGCCGACGTCGTTCTCGAGTCACCGGTCGACGACCCGCAGAAGTACCTCGGCATCGGCATGAACTACAGGGAGCATGCCGAGGAAGCCCGGCAGGCGGGCATCCCGATCCCCACGAGCCAGCTCTGGTTCAACAAGCAGGTCTCCTGCATCGTCGGTCCGTACGACGACGTCGTGAAGCCTGACGTCTCCGACGAGCTCGACTATGAGGTCGAGCTGGCCGTCGTGATCGGGACGCGGTGCCGCCACGTCGCGGCCGAGGATGCCCGGTCCGTGATCGCCGGGTACCTGGTCGCCGACGACGTGTCGGTGCGCGACTGGCTGATGAAGCGCTCGCCCACCTTCACGCTCGGCAAGTCGTTCGACACCCACGGCCCGCTCGGCCCCTGGCTGACCACCTCCGACGAGGTCGCGGACCCCCACGCCCTGCGTATGCGGCTCACCGTCAACGGCGAGGTCCGCCAGGACTGGACCACGGACGACATGATCTACGACGTCTACGAGCAGATCGCCTACCTGACCCAGGTGATGACCCTGATGCCGGGTGACGTGATCGCCACGGGAACGCCGTCCGGGATCGGTGCCCCCACCGGCCGGTTCCTCAAGCCCGGTGACGTGGTACGGGCCGAGATCGAGGGGCTCGGCGCCATCGAGAACCGCGTCGTCGCGGAGCCTTGATGGACCGGGAGAGCATCGAGCTGCCCGGGTTCGGCCACGCGAACCCGATCCCGGTCGCGCGCCGCATCGGCCCGTTCCTGGCGACGGGTGTCCTCACCGGCCGCGACCCGGCCACCGGTGCGATGGGCGAAGGCATCGACGAGCAGTGCGCGCACGTGTTCGACCATGTCCGCGCTCTGCTCGCGGCCGCGGGCGGCACCTCGGACGACGTCCTGAAGATGACGTTCCGGCTCGCCGACCCGAGCGACCGGGACGCGCTCAACCGGGAGTGGACGGCGATGTTCCCCGAGCGGTCCGCCCGCCCGGCCCGCCAGGTCGTCGCGGCGCAGCTCGACGGCGGAGCGCTGGTCCACTGCGACCTGCTCGCCGTCCTGGGCAGCGCGGGGGACACATGACGGACAGCCCGGTTCCGGTGATGTCCCGACGCCTGCTGGCCCTGCTCGCCGTCCTCACAGCACTGGCCCCGCTGTCCATCGACATCTACACCCCGTCCCTGCCCGCAATTCAGGCAGAGCTCGCCAGCGCCGACTGGCTCACTCAGGCGATCGTCACGTCGTGCCTGCTCGGCATCGGGATCGGCCAGCTCGTGCTCGGCCCGCTCAGCGACAGGGTCGGCCGCCGGCCTGTGATCCTCGCCGGCGTCGCCGGATGGACGCTTGCCTCCGTGGCGAGCGCGCTGGCGACCACGTCGGTCCTGCTCGTCGTGGCCCGGGGGCTGGCGGGGCTGTGCGGCGCCGCCGGGATAGTCGTGGCCCGCAGCATGGTGCGCGATCTCTCGCACGACGACGTCGCCGTCGCCACCCGGGTCGGCACGCTCTCGACAGTGACCGCGCTGGCCCCGGTGCTCGCTCCTGTCGCGGGGGCCGCGATCGCTGCCGCGTGGGGCTGGCGTGCCGACTTCGTCGTACTCGCCCTCCTCGGGGCGCTGATCGCCGTCGTCTTCGCGACGACGGTGCGCGAGTCCCTCGCACCCGAGAAGCGCGTCAGCGGCGGAGGCGTCCTGTCGACGCTCAGAGCCGCGCTGCGCCACAGGGAACTGCTGGGCGTCGCGCTCGCGCTCGCGCTGCTGTCCGTCGGCTTCTATGCCTACATCGCCACCGCCTCGTTCGTGATCGAGCGCGAGCTCGGATATCCGCCAGCAGTGTTCGCGCTCGTGTTCGGCACCAACGCCGCGGCGATGTTCTGCGGGAATCTCATGTTTCGCCGCTTCGCACGGCATCATCACCCGTCGGCCCCGCTCGGCCTCGGCCTGGCCCTGGCCACCGTCAGCGGGGTCGTCCTGCTCTTCGCCGCCCTCGCGGGGGCGGCGGCCGCGGTGCTCTGGGCCGCGTCCACGGGCTTCGCCGCCGGCGCCGGCCTCGTCCTGCCCGCCGCGCACAGCTGGGGGCAGCGCCTCTCCGGCTCCCGACCAGCGGCACGCCTGGACCCTGGGCAGGGCGCGCGGCGGGCCACCCTCGTCGCCTCGGGCGCGGCCTCAGCCCTCACGGGCTCGGCACAGTTCCTGGGCGGCGTCGTGGGCTCGCCCCTGACCGGTGTCATCGGCCCGACGTCGACCCACCTCGGGGTGCTGATCGTCGCGAGCTCCGCGGCGGCCCTGCTCGTCTGGGCCGTGATCCGGAGAACCATCCACACCAGTCTGCTGCCGCGGGCCGCCGACGAAGGCCCAGGAGGGCTCAGATGAACGACAACCCCGAGGCGAGACTCCTCGCACAGGTACCGGACGGCCTGCTCATCGGCGGCCGATGGCGGGCCGCCGAGGACAAGACCTGGTTCGCCGTGCACGACCCCGCGACAGGCGAGGTCGTCAAGGAGGTCGCCGACGCCGCCGTCGCAGACGGGGTCGCTGCCATGGACGCCGCGAGCGACGCCTCTCCCGTCTGGGCGTCGACGCCCGCCCGCGAACGCGCCGAGATCCTGCGCAGGGCCTTCGACCTGCTCCAGGAGCGCAAGGAGGAGGTCGCCCTCCTCATGACCATCGAGATGGGCAAGCCGCTGGCCGAGGCTCGCGGCGAGGTCGCCTACGGCGGCGAGTTCCTCCGCTGGTTCAGCGAGGAGGCTGCTCATGTCCAGGGTCGCTACGGCGCCAACCCCGCGGGTACCGGCCGCATGACCGTCACCCACCACCCCGTCGGACCCTGCTACCTCATCACCCCGTGGAACTTCCCCCTTGCCATGACGACCCGCAAGGTCGCCCCGGCGCTTGCGGCCGGATGCACCGTCGTGCTCAAGCCCGCGGCGCTCACCCCGCTGACGACACTCGTGATGGCTCAGATCCTGCAGGAGGCGGGCGTGCCCGACGGCGTGGTCAACGTCATCACCACCACGCGCACCGGTCCGGTCTCCGAGGCGATCCTGCGCGACCCCCGCCTGCGCAAGCTGTCGTTCACCGGCTCCACGCCGGTGGGCCAGAAGCTCCTGGAGCAGTCCGCCGACGGCGTCCTGCGCACCTCCATGGAGCTGGGCGGCAACGCCCCGTTCGTCGTGTTCGAGGACGCCGACCTGGACAAGGCCGTCGACGGGGCGGTCGCCGCGAAGTTCCGCAACATCGGGCAGGCCTGCACGGCCGCGAACCGGTTCATCGTCCACCGCTCCGTCGCCGAGGAGTTCGCCCGCCGCGTCACCGAGCGGGTCCGGGCGTTCCGCACGGGCCGTGGCACCGAGGACGGCGTGACGATCGGCCCGCTCATCGACGACCGCGCCGTGGCCAAGACCGCGGAGCTCGTGGACGATGCCGTCGCCCACGGTGCGACCCTGCTGGTCGGGGGCGCCGCGATCGACCGGCCGGGCTCGTTCTACGCGGCGACCGTGCTGTCCGGTGTGCGCCCCGGCAGCGCGATCCTGCGCGAGGAGATCTTCGGGCCGGTCCTCGCGATCCTTCCCTTCGACGACGAGGACGAGGCCGTCCGCATTGCCAACGACACGGAGTACGGGCTGGTCTCCTACGTCTACACCGAGAACCTGGCTCGCGGCCAGCGCATGATCGAGCGGCTCGAGACCGGGATGATGGGCCTCAACGTTGGCGTCGTCTCCGACGCCGCGGCCCCGTTCGGCGGCTGGAAGCTGTCCGGCCTGGGCCGCGAGGGCGGCCCGGAGGGCATCCACGAGTATCTCCAGACGAAGTACACGCTCACGCCCGACCCGTTTGCGGGTGCACGATGAGTGAGCACCGGTGAACGTCCTCGTGATCGACCACCACGACTCCTACACGTGGAACCTGGCGCACCTCGTCGCCGAGGTGACGGGTGCCCTTCCTGACGTCGTCCAGCACGACGAGGCCACGACCAGCGACCTGCGGGCTCGAACTCACGTCGTGCTCTCGCCCGGCCCGGGCACCCCGGACGACCCGGCCGACTTCAGCATCGGCCGCGACCTGCTCCGCTCCGCGCAGGTGCCGGTGCTGGGCGTCTGCCTCGGCCTGCAAGGCCTGGTGAGGGCGTACGGCGGAACGGTGCGCAGGGTGCGGCCGGCCCATGGGGAGGTCGCCACGATCCGGCACGACGGCACCGGTGTGTTTCGCGGTCTGCCGCCCGAGTTCCGGGCGGTCCGCTACCACTCGCTGGCTGCTGTCGCGGTCCCGTCGTGCCTGTCGGTCACCGCGCGCAGCGAGGACGGGACCGTCATGGGGGTGCGGCACCGTCGCCTGGCGCTGGAGGGCGTGCAGTTTCATCCCGAGTCGGTGCTGTCCGAGCAGGGTGCACGGCTGATGGCCAACTTCCTGGGGCTGAGATAGCCGTGTGCGACGACGAGGCCGCGATCGCGTACTTTCGCGAGGTTGCCGCCACGCACGCTCGTTGCTTCTGGCTCGACGGAGCCGGCGGCCGGGACTGGTCGGGGCGCACCTCCCATATCGGGTGGCTGGCCGACAAGGACGTCTCCCTGTCGTACACGGCATCCGACGGACTGGTGCGCCGGCATGTCGGCGACGCCGTCGAAGCGGTCGGCACCGACATCTTCACGGTGCTGGACCAGGAGCTGGCGTGCGGTCCGGACGATGTGGAGTGGGTCGGCTATCTCGGGTACGCCGCCCGGTCTGACCTGCCTGCGCGGCCGAGCGGCGACCTTCCGGACTCGGTCTGGATGCGGGCGGGTCACGTCAGGCGGTTCGAGCACCCGCCCGCTGAGCCTCCTGGAGCCGGAGCGGTCCTTCCGCATCCGCTCGAGACGGGTCGAGAGGATGCGTACCGAACGGCCTTCGCCAGGGTGCGGGAGCAACTGCACGCGGGGAACTCCTACGAGGTGAACCTCACCTATCGGGTAGGAGTCGAAGCCGACTCCGCCGCAGTCGAGACCTACCTCGCCCTGCGTCGGCGCAACCCAGCGCCGTATGCCGGTTTTCTCCAGCACGACGTGGCCGGGGCGCGAGCCTGGGTGCTGAGCTCGAGCCCGGAGCGGTTCGTGACCATCGATGCTCACGGATGGGCCGAGAGCCGGCCGATCAAGGGCACGACAGCGCGTGGGGCGACCGCCTCGGACGACCTGTGGCTGCGCGACCAGCTGGCTGATGATCCTCGCTTCCGGGCCGAGAACCTGATGATCGTCGACCTGATCCGTAACGACCTCGGGACGGTCAGCCGGGCGGGGACGGTGTCGACGCCGCGCCTCATGGAGGTCGAGAGCTACGCCTCGGTGCACCAGCTGGTCTCGACGGTGCGCGGTCGTCTGCGCGGTGACGTGTCGACGGTCGCCGCGATCCGTGCGTTGTTTCCTCCGGGCTCGATGACGGGGGCGCCCAAGCTCCGCACGATGCAGGTGATCGACGAGGTGGAGGACACCCCGCGCGGGGTCTACTCGGGCGCGTTCGGCCGGGTCGCCGCGTCCGGTGAGGCCGACCTGGGCGTCGTGATCCGGTCCCTCGTGACCGACGGCTCCGGCCGCTGGTCCGTCGGGACGGGCGGCGGCATCACTGTGCACTCCGACGTCGAGTCCGAGCTGACCGAGACCCGGGTGAAGGCGACCCGGCTGCTCGACGTGCTCCACCGGACGGACGGCGATGGCCGGGCCATCGACGACCGGCTGCGTGGCCGGCGACTTCCCACCTGGGATGTCGCGAGTTCCTGACGGGAGATATGAAGATGGAATCAGACGACCAGTGCTGTTCGTCGCCCGCGTCGAACGACGCAGGGACCGGTAACCGGCCGGCCCGTGCCATGACGCGACGAAGCCTGCTGGCCGCGGCCGGCGGCTTGGGCCTCGCGGGAGTCGCGCGGCCGGCCTGGGCCGCGGCCGGCAGCTCACCGCCACGCCGTCCACAGCCCTCCGAACGAGGTCTCTCCGTGGTGCTGCTGGGCACCAAGGGCGGGCCGCCGGTGAGCGCGGACCGCGCGGGCATCTCGTCGGCCGTGGTGGTTGACGGCGCGACCTACCTGGTAGACGCCGGTCGTGCCGCCGTCACCCAGTACACGTCGGCGGGCCTGGCCTGGGCCGACCTGCGGGCCGCGTTCGTGACTCACCTCCACACGGACCACATCGCGGACCTGTTCCAGGTCTTCCTGCTCGGCGGCTTCCAAGCACCTGCTCAGGGTGACTCGCTACCCGGACCCGTCCCGGTGTACGGCCCGGGCCCCGCGGGCGGGCTCCCACCGGTGTTCGGCGGCGGCCAGGCACCGACGACCAACCCTGACGACCCGACCCCGGGGCTCGTGGGCTTCTTCGACCGGTCCAGCGAAGCGTTCGCCTACAGCACCAACGTCTTCATGCGTGACTCGCTGATCCGCGAGACCCGGGCTCTGGCCGACGTCCACGAGATCCAGATGCCGCAGGTCGGGGCCGACCATCAGCACACCGCGCCGACGATGGACCCCTTCGTGGTCATGGAGGACGATCGCGTGCGCGTCAGCGCCGTGCTGGTACCGCACGGGCCGGTCTTCCCCGCCTTCGCCTACCGCTTCGACACCGACCACGGTTCGGTCACCTTCTCCGGGGACACCACGTACAGCTCCAACCTGGTCAGGCTGGCCAGGCGCTCCGACCTGCTGGTGCACGAGGCGATCAACGTAAGGGGCTGGTCCGGGCCGCCCGCCGTCGTCGAACACCTGCTGGAGGGCCATGTGGAGGTTCAGCGCGTGGGATCGATCGCCCAGGGTGCGGAGGTGGAGCGACTGATCCTCAGCCACGTCGGAGACATGGCCGAGCCGCGCCGGCTCGATCCGCGCAAGTGGCACCGATGGGCGCAGCAGGGGTACGACGGACGAGTGAGCGTAGGCAACGACCTGGAGGTGTTCCGCGTGCGCTGACCGGGCTCGTAACGCCCGGCCGGTCAAGCCCTACGGACAGGCCATGCCGGTGTGACGGGGACGTCGGGGCCGTCGATGTCGGAGGTGACCCTGCTGAGCAGCCCGGTGAGGGTCTCGACGTCGGCGCCGGAGAGGCTCGAGGTGACCGCGCCGTTGACGGTCGCCATGATCTGACGACCCCGCGCGGTGCTCCTGAGGCCGGTGTCGGTGAGCTCGTAGAGCAGCACGCGCTTGTGGACGGGGTGGGTGCCTCGCTGCACCCACCCCAGCTTCTCGAGCCTGTTCAGCGCTGTCCCCACGCTCTGCGGGGCGATGTGGAAGCCCCGCGACAGATCGGCCGCGGACAGCGGTCCCAGCTGGTCGAGGTGAACTGCCAGGCCGAGCTGTGTCGCGGTGACGCCGAGCTCGTCCAGGGCCTCCTGCACCCGTCGGTGCACGGCGTTCTGGGCCCGCCAGAGGACGTGGGTGAACTCGTCGTTCCAGTCCGTCGCGGCACTGTTCAAGGTTGTGCTCCAGGAGTCGAGCCAAAGGGTTGTTATCAGATGTCTGTCAAGTTAGCATACGTCTGTCAACTACGGCGATCCGCGCCGGCAGGGGGCGCAACGAGAGGAAGCGAGCGTCATGGCATCACCCAGTCTCCAGGACGGAATCGACCGGGCGGGCTCTGCCGTCGCCCTGCGCTGGACCGACAGCCCCCGGCCGTGGAACCCGCCGGTCGTGGAGCCCGAGTACTCGGGCTGGCGCAAGGAGCAGGCGGCGTGGCAGGACGGCGTCGCGCTCATGGACCTGTCGTACCACATGTGGGACACGTTCATCACCGGCCCCGACGCGACGCGCATGCTCGGCGAGCTGAGCGCGAACAACTACCAGAACTTCGCCATCGACCAGGCCAAGCAGCTCGTCGCGGTCAACGAGCGCGGCCTCCTTGTGGGAGACGGCATCCTGCTGCGTCGCGGCGAGCTGGACTACACCCTCACGGGGCGCCCGACCGCTCAGAACTGGATCACCTACCACGCCCAGCAGCGCGGGTACGACGTCGAGCTGAGCAGCGACCCCGACTGCTCGCGCGACCCCAGCCATGTCCCGCCGTTCTTCCGCTACCAGATCCAGGGGCCGCTCGCGCAGCAGCTGATCGAGAAGGCGTTCGGGGGGCCGCTTCCGGAGACCAAGTTCTTCCATACCTCGCACGTCACGCTCGCGGGCAAGACGTTCCGTGCGCTGCGCCACGGCATGGCAGGCCAGCCCGGCTACGAGTTCATCGGCGACCACGCCGACCACCTGGCCGTCCGGGAAGCGCTGCTGAAGGCCGGCGAGGAGTTCGGGCTCGAGCGTGTCGGTTCGCAGGCGTACCCGACGGCTCAGGCCGAAGGGGGCTGGGTGCCGGCACCGACGCCGGCGATCTACGACGAGGCCGAGCGGGAGTACCGGTCGTGGCTTCCCCTGCACACCCCGGACGGCATGCAGCCGCTCAACGGGAGCTACTACTCCACCGATATCGCCGACTACTACGTCACGCCGTACGAGATCGACTACGGCCGGTCGATCTCCTTCAACCACGAGTTCCTGGGTCGTGAGGCGCTGCTGGAACTGAAGGACGCCGAGCGCCGCCACAAGGTGACGCTGGTGATGGACCAGAACGATGTCGAGAAGGCACTGGGTGCGGACCATGGAATCGTGAACACCCTGGCGAAGCAGCGCGTCGAGGTTGCGGGCGACCTGGTGGGCAGCACGGAGTACACGGCCTTCAGCGACCCGTACGGGACGATGCTCAGCCTCGCTCTGGTGTCGCAGGACGTGGCCGTGCCGGGCGCCGAGGTGACCGTGGTCTGGGGCAACCACCCGGGTGGCGACACCGCGCCGGACGCCGACCTCGGGTTCGCCCGGATCCGGGCGACGGTGCAGCCGTGCCCGTACAACGAGTTCGCGCGCGCCGGCTACCGCAAGGACTGACCTGAGGTGCCGCGCTCGTCGTCGCAACCAATGAGTGCACGACGTGAGGGGATGCGGCGCTTGTCGCCTCCCCTCACCCGCCGCTACGTTACTAGGACGATCTAGTGCGGCCACGCAGAGGTGGCCGCCAGCGAGAGGACGTTTTGCCATGACAGGTCTCAGTGTTGAGGACGGCATCCAGAGGGCAGGGTCGGCGGTCTCCCTCCTGTGGAAGCCGGATGCCCCGGCGTGGACGCCCGAGGTGATAGAGCCGGAGTACGCCGGCTGGAAGACCGAGCAGCATGCCTGGTACGACTCGGTGACCATCGCCGACCTGTCACACCACATGTCGGACACGGTGGTCGAAGGGCCGGACGCCACCAAGGCGCTTGCGGCGACCAGCGCGAACAACTATGAGAAGTTCGTCGTCGGCCAGGCCAAGCAGTTCGTGACCGTCGCCGAGGACGGCAACATCATCACCGACGGGATCCTGCTCAAGGAGAGCGAGGAGCGGTACGTCCTGAGCGGCGTACCGGCGGCCCAGAACTGGGTGATGTACCACGCCAAGAAGCTCGGCTACGACGTCGCCTTCGAGAGCAACCGCGAGACGTCCGCCCGCAAGCCCGATGCCGACCCCATGGTGTTCCGCTACCAGATCCAAGGGCCGCTCGCGGCCGACCTCATCGAGCGTGCGTTCGGCGGGCCGCTTCCGGAGACGAAGTTCTTCCACTCGACGCCGGTGAGCCTGCGGGGACGTCGATTCCGCGCGTTACGTCACGGCATGGCCGGTCAGCCCGGCTTCGAGTTCGTCGGTGACTGGGCCGACGCCGCTCTTGTCAAGGAAGCGCTGATGAACGCGGGCGAGCCCCTCGGCCTCCTCCACCAGGGCGCCTGGGCCTACCCGACCGCCAGCCTCGGCAGCGGCTGGATCCCGTCGCCCACTCCTGCGATCTACGCCGACCCCGACCTGCTGGACTACCGGCGTTCCATCCCCCTGTACTCCTACGAGGGGATGAAGCCGCTCCAGGGCAGCTTCTACTCCAAGAACATCGAGGACTACTACTGCTCGCCGTACGAGCTCGGGTACGGGCGGTCGATCTCCTTCAACCACGACTTCATCGGGAAGCCGGCGCTCGAGGTGGCGAAGCGGGAAGCTCCGCGGACCAAGGTCACCCTCGTCTTCGACCGGGACGACGTGCGCCGTGTGCTCGGCGAGGACCCTGGCTTCGTCCACAACTACTGGCGCAACCGGGTCGAGACCGACGCCGGTCTGGTTGGCATGACCTTCCAGACGGGTTGGCTCGACACCGAGCGCACCGTGCTGGCCCTGACCCTCGTCGATAAAGCCGTGGCGAGCCCGGGGACCCAGGTCGAAGTCGTGTGGGGCCAGCACCCCGGGGCGGGTACAGCGCCCGACGCCGATCTCGGCTTCCCCCGCCTGCGCGCCTCCGTGCAGCCCTGCCCCTTCGACGAGGTCGCCCGGACCAAGTACCGACACGACGCCTGACCTCACCTCGAGCGAGTCCGACCACGGCGGCTCCGAGCCGCCGTGGCGGGCACTCGCGGCCATTTCGCGGCACAAGACACCCGGAGGTACTCATGTCCATCCCGACGGCCAGGTCGATCGACGTGCGCGGTCTGCTCACCGACCATTCCCTGGAGATGACGGGCAAGGACGTGCCCCACCTCCTCGAGGCACGGACTTCGATCCCGCAGGGCACCAGGATCAACGTCACCTTTCTGGAGAACGAGGACCTCCGCGTCCGCATCCGGGCCGCCCGCACTGTGCGTGACCTGGGATTCGTCCCCGTTCCCCATATCTCGGCACGTCGGTTCGACTCCGAGGCGATGCTCGAGGAGTACCTTGGCGCGCTCCAGGCGGACGGCGCCGTCGACCACGTCTTCGCGGTGGGTGGCGATCCGGCCACCCCGCACGGCCCCTACGGTGATGCGCTCTCGGTGATCGCCTCCGGGGTTCTTCAACGTTACGGCGTTCGCAGCGCATCCATCGCCGGCTACCCGGACGGGCACCCGGACATCTCCGAGGCGGAGCTCTGGGCGGCACTGACGGACAAGGCCGCGGCTCTGCACGAGCAGGGACTCGCCGGTGGGATCATCACCCAGTTCGGATTCGACGTCGATCCGGTCATCGCCTGGGTCGAGGAAGTCCGTCGGCGCGGTATCACCCTGCCCATCCGGGTCGGCGTCCCCGGCCCTGCCGGCATTCGGCGGCTGGTGCGGTACGCCTCCCGCTTCGGGATCGGCACCAGTGCTGGGATCGCCAAGAAGTATGGGTTCTCGATCACGAACCTGGTGGGTACTGCGGGCCCTGACAAGTTCATCGGCGAGCTGGCCGAACGACTCGACCCGGGGCTTCACGGCGGGGTCAAGCTGCACTTCTACACGTTCGGCGGCCTCGGCGCGACCTCGAGCTGGATCACGGACCGCCAGAAGGAGGCGCAGCGATGACGCTCGTGCAGGAGGCACCCCGACAGGCTCGTAGCAACCCTGCGGCTCAGAACCTGGCGTCGCTGATCATCAAGGGTCAGGACCGGACCGGCATCGTCGCTGCCGTCACATCAGTGCTGGGAAAGCACGGCGCGAACATCGTCTCCCTGGACCAGTACTCCGACGACCCGCAGGGTGGCGCGTTCTTCCAGCGCACCGTCTTCCAGCTCGACGACCTGCCGATCGCCCTGCCCAGGGTCGACGCGGACCTCACCAAGGTGCTCGGCAAGGGCTTCGACCTCGACTTCACGCTGCGCGACATGGCAGTGCCCAAGCGGGTCGCCATCTTCGCCTCGAAGTCCGACCACTGCCTGCTCGACCTGTTGTGGCGGCATCGACGGGGTGAGCTTCCTGTGACGGTGGCGATGGTGGTCTCCAACCACACCGACACCGCGGAGGAAGTGCGCTCGTTCGGGATTCCCTTCTTCCACGTGCCGTCGTCCGGCGCGGACAAGTCGGCGGCGGAAGCGGAGCACCTGCGGCTCCTGGAGGGCAATGTCGACTTCGTGGTGCTCGCCCGTTACATGCAGATCCTCACGGGCGACTTCATCTCGAAGGTCGGTGTGCCGATCATCAACATCCATCACTCCTTCCTCCCCGCATTCATCGGCGCAGGACCGTATACCAAGGCCAAGCAGCGCGGGGTGAAGCTGATCGGGGCGACGGCGCACTACGTGACCGAGGACCTCGACCAGGGGCCGATCATCGAGCAGGACGTGGTCCGGGTCACCCACGCTGACACCGCCGCCGACCTGCAGCGCCGAGGGGCGGACGTCGAGCGCGCGGTGCTCTCCCGCGCCGTCGCCTGGCACAGCGAGGACCGGGTGATCCGCCACGAGAACCACACCATAGTGTTCGGCTGACCGGAGGCGAGCGAAGGCATGACGCACAAGATCGACGGGCGAGCGATTGCCGCTCGGGTCCGGGCAGAGGTGGCCGTCGAGGCGGCCCGTTGCTGGCCGGACCCGGAGCGAGCCCCCGGACTGGCGACCATCCTCGTCGGAGACGATCCCGCCAGCGCCGTCTATGTCGCGTCGAAGAGGCGCGCCGTGGTCCAGGCCGGGATGCGGGACCTGCACGTCGAGCTCCCGGCCACCGTCAGCCAACGCGAGCTGGAGACGGTGATCGACCGGCTGGCTGCAGATCCCCAGGTAGCCGGGATCCTGCTGCAGCTGCCGCTCCCGCCAGGGCTCGAGGCCGGGCCCCTCATCAACCGGATCCCGCCCGAGAAGGACGTCGACGGCCTCACGACCGAGAGCGCCGGCCTGCTCGCACGGGACCGGCCGGGATTGCGTCCGTGCACGCCGTCAGGTGTGATCGAGATCCTCGACTCCGAGGGCATCACCATCGAGGGTGCCAAGGCCTGCGTCGTGGGACGGTCCGACCTCGTGGGGCGTCCGATGGGACAGATGCTCCTGAACCGTGACGCGACGGTGACCGTGGCGCACAAGGAGACCCGGGACCTGATCTCCGCCACCCGAGAGGCCGACATCCTTGTCGTCGCGACCGGCGCCAGGGGACTCATAGGCCTTGAGCACGTCAAGCCCGGCGCGGTGGTCGTCGACGTCGGGATCCACCGGACATCGACCGGTCTGACCGGTGACGTACGGGCTCACGAGGTTGAAGGCCTGGCCAAAGCGATCACCCCGGTCCCGGGCGGCGTCGGCCCGATGACTATCGCGATGCTGATGTCGAACACGTTGAGGGCAGCACTGTGGTCCCGGGCGTAGGTCGGACAGCCGTTCGCCCGTTCCCGGTGCCGGGCACCGCGACCGGACGATGCCTGGTGATGGGGATCCTCAACGTCACGCCGGACTCCTTCTCCGACGGCGCGCGCTACCTGGCACGGGACGCCGCCGTCGGGCACGGGCTCGCCATGGTGCGCAACGGTGCCGATCTCGTTGACGTGGGCGGCGAGTCGACCCGCCCGGGTGCGTCCCGTGTCTCCGAGCCGGAGGAGCTACGGCGGGTCGTCCCGGTGGTGCAGGCCCTGGTGGCGTCAGGTGTGCGGGTCAGTGTCGACACGATGCGTGCCAGGGTCGCCGCGGCGGCGATCGGCGCGGGCGCGACGGTCGTCAATGATGTCAGCGGGGGATTGGCGGACATCGAGATGGGCCGAGTCGTGGCCGAGTCGGACGTGACCTACGTCGCCATGCACTGGCGCGGTCACAGCGACCAGATGATGGAGCGCGCGTCCTACCTCAACGTGGTTGAGGACGTGCGGTCAGAGCTGCTCAGGCGCGTGGACGCCCTCGTCGCAGCGGGAATCGACGCAGGCAGGATCGTCCTCGACCCGGGGCTCGGATTCGCGAAGAACGCCGATCACTGCTGGGCACTGCTCCGTGGGCTGGAGCGGATCCTCGACCTCGGCCATCCCCTGCTCGTCGGCGCCTCGCGCAAGGCTTTCCTGGGACGCGCGGCCGAGCAGTCGTCGGGCGCGGTGCCGACAGCCGCGGATCGGGACCACCTCACCGCGGCCGTCACGACACTCGCTGCGGCTGCCGGAGCGGCCTGTGTTCGCGTCCACGACGTTCGAAGCAGCCGTGACGCGGTGACGGTGGCAGGCGTATGGCAGAGCCCGTCGTGAGTGCCATGGCCGTTCCTGCCGATGTATCTCAGACGGACTCACGATCGATCACGCGGGCCGGCTCGGTGACCAGGTCGCTGGTGTCCGTTCCCAGGATCTGCCGGGCCGCGCGCCGGCCATGAGCTTCGGCGTCGATGTGGACCGTCGTGAGACCCGGGGTCGAGAGCGCGGCGTAGTCGGTTGCGTCATAGCCGATCACGGCGAGATCGTCAGGGAGGCGACGACCGAGCGCGGCGGCGTACTTGAGCACCCGGAGCGCAACCTCGTCGTTGAAGCCCGCGATCGCCGTCACCGGGTTGTCGCTCAGGAACGCCCCGACCTTCTGGGCACCGCCTGCCTCGGGGCCCGGGACGGTGATCGGGACGAGCGGCCTCAGGCCGAGCTGCTCGGCGGCCTGGCGTGCGAACTCCTCGCGTACCAGCGCGAACATCGTGGGACTTTCCGGGAGCGCCATCGCCAGCCGGTCATGACCTCGCTCGGCGAGGTGGCGGATCTGGACGGCTGTGTGGGCGGCCAGCCCGTCGGTCCAACCGCCGTCCGCCAGCTCGCGCCCGGTCGAGTAGTTCGCGGCGAAGTCGATCACGCTCCGCGGAGAGATCATGTGGCGGAGCTGGTCCGTCGACGCGTCGGTGGGATGACCGTGCTTCACGAGCAGGATGTGTTCGTGGCGCGCCAGCTCGTCGTCGAGACCGTCGATGTAGGACCTGGAGTAGTTGCCCTCGAGACTGGCGTCGACGTTGAGCACGACGACGCGCGAAGTACCTTCACGAAGCGCGCGCGCGATGCCGTCCGGGACGTAGCCGAGCTCTCGGGCTGCACGCTGCACGCGTTCACGGGTGGCGGGCGAGATGGTCTGGGTGGGGGTGTCGGAGAGGACGAACCCGACCGTTGCCTTGGAGACACCACTCGCGCTGGCGACGTCCTTCATGGTGACGCGAGTGCTCCGGGTCATCTGTCCTCCGCCGTGTGTGGTCCTCTCCCCAGATCGTATCGACCAGGTCTCTCGTCGCCGGCCTGGTCAAGGCGGTTCCGGGAGCCGATACTTCCCGGCTTACTTGCACGATCTAGTAGTATCATGACCTGGCGTCGACGAGGACGCAGAAGGGCCAGGAGACTTGTATGACGGAGGACCGACTCGTAGCCATGCGGAGCCTGGTTGCCGTCGCCGGCTCCGAGAGCTTCGCCAGTGCAGCTGAACTGATGAGGACGTCGTCGTCCTCGGTGTCCCGACACGTCGCGAGTCTTGAGAAGCAGCTCGGCGCACGGCTGGTCATTCGGACAGCGCGTTCGGTGACCCTGACGGAATATGGCGTCCGTTACAGCGCCTTCGCCCGCCGTATCCTCGACGAGATCGAGGAAGAGGACCGCAACCTCACCTGGATGAACAGCAGCGTCGCCGGACCGCTCTCGGTGATCTGCCCCAAGTGGCTGGGCAGCCTCGACCTGGGCGAGGCCATTGCCGCGTTCGCGGTGGAGTACCCCGACGTCGAGCTTCATCTTGAGCTCGGGGGAGTGCAGGACCGTGCCTATTCGTTCGTGGACAGCGGCTTCGATGTCTCCTTCCACACGCGTCCGTTGCGTGACTCCCGGATGCAGCTGCGCCGGATCGCGTCGCTCGCGTTCGTGCCGTGCGCCGCGCCGGACTACCTGGACAGCCGAGGCCGGCCCGAGAGCATGGGCGACCTTGCCGGGCACGACTGCCTGACGCACGACCAGGAGTCCTCGTGGCGGCTGACGATCGACGGCCAGGAGCACGTGCACAAGATCGTGCGCAACTCATTCTCGGCGAACTCCTACATCGCTCTGCAGAAGGCGGCGGTGCATGGTCGCGGCGTCGCGCTGCTGCCGATGCTCGCAGCGCATGACGCGATTGCCGCGGGGGAGCTGGAGGTGTTGTTCTGCGGCGCCTGCGTCCAGGAGCGGTCGTTGTGTGCCGTCTACAGTCCGGGGGCGCCAGAGAAGGTGAGTGTCTTGCTCGACTTCGTGAGCAGCTGGTTCAGACAGCGCTCGATGTCGAACGGAGCGACCGTCGCATCGCAGTCGCCTCGGGGCCGAGGAGGCGTGTCCTAGGCGAGCGACAGGAAGAGCTTCTCGAGCTTCTGCATGTCGGCCGGGCCGTTCTCCTCGTCGTCCAGGCACTGCTTCAGGCCCGAGGCGATGACGGCGAAGCCCGCCCGGTCGAGCGCCTTGGAGACGGCGGAGAGCTGCGTGACGACGTCGGCGCAGTCCGCCCCCTCGTCCACCATCCGCACGACGGCGGCAAGCTGGCCCTGGGCGCGCTTGAGCCGGTTGGCGACCTGCCTCATCTCGTTCGGATCGAGGTCCATGATCGATCCCCCGTTCAGCGCCCGAAGAGGCGGGACAGGAACGAGCCCTTGGCGGGCTCCTGGGCATGTCCCTCGCACCGGTCACGGCGCGGCACGCCCGCCATCACGTCATCGACGTGCTGGCCGCAGCCGGCCCACGTCGTCTTGCCGCACGTCCTGCATGTCACAGCTCTGCACACGGTGAACTCCTCTGCTCGGTTTTCCTGGATCATACCCCCCGGGGTATTGTGGCGGTCAAACCGAGGGAGAACCCACATGAAGATCGTCATCGTCGGAGGAGTGGCCGCGGGAATGTCGGCGGCCACCCGGCTGCGCCGCCTGGCGGAGGACGCCGAGATCGTCGTCCTGGAGGCCGGCGACCATGTCTCGTACGCGAACTGCGGGCTGCCGTACTACGCGGGCGGAGTCATCGAGGACCGCGACGCGCTGCTGCTGCAGACGCCGGAGTCCCTCGCGTCGCGGTTCCGCCTCGACGTGCGTGTGCGGCACCGGGTGACCGGTGTCGATGCCGTGGCGCACAAGCTGACGGTGCAGGATCTCGTGACGGGCGGCGAGTATGCCGAGCCCTACGACAGCCTCGTGCTCAGCCCCGGCGCCCGTCCGGTCGTCCCTCCGGTGCCCGGGATCGAGCGCGCGCTCGTGCTGCGCGACGTGGCCGATGCCGACCGGCTCGTCGCCGCGATCGACGGCACGGTCGACGGCGTCGGCGGCGGCGGGCCCGCCCGCACGGCCGTCGTGATCGGTGGTGGCTTCGTCGGCCTGGAGGTCGTGGAGAACCTCGTCCGCCGCGGGCTGGCCGTCACGCTCGTCGAGCTGGCCGACCAGGTCCTCGCACCACTGGATCCCGAGCTGGCCGTCCGCGTCCGCGACGAGCTCGAGGCCAATGGCGTCGACGTCCGGACGTCCACGCAGGTCGCTGCCATCACGCCGACGACGGCTCTGCTGGCCGACGTCGCGGGCGGCCGGCACGAGGTGTCCGCGGACCTCGTCGTTGCCGCGATCGGCGTCCGCCCCGACGTGGACCTCGCCGTCCTGGCCGGCGCGGACCTGGGCCCCCGCGGCGGCATCCTCGTCGACGAGGACCTGCGCACCTCGGTCCCGGATGTCTTCGCCGTCGGCGACGCCGCGACCAAGCGCGACGCCCTCGCCGCGCCCGGCGAGCCGGAACCGCCCACGCTCATCCCGCTCGCGAACCTCGCCAACCGGCACGGGCGGCACGTCGCGGACGTCATCCTCGGCCGGGCCGGCATGCGCCCAGCCGTCGGCACCGCGGTCGTCGGCGTGTTCGGCGTGACGGCCGCGTCCGTGGGGCGCAGCGAGAAGCGGCTGCGGGCCGAAGGCCGCCGCTACCGGGCGATCCACACGCACCCCAGCCAGCACGCCGGCTACTACCCGGGCGCGAGCCCGCTGGCGCTCAAGCTCCTGGTCGACCCGGACACCGACCTGATCCTCGGCGCTCAGGCGGTGGGGCATGACGGCGTCGACAAGCGGATCGACGTGCTCGCCACGGCGATGGCCGGTGGGCTGACCGCCTCCGACCTGGCGGACCTCGAGCTCGCCTACGCGCCCGCGTACGGGTCGGCCAAGGACCCGGTCAACATGCTCGGCTACGTCGCCGACAACCTGCGCACCGGCCACACCCGCAGCGTCCAGTGGCACGAGCTCGACGACCTCGTCCGCGAGGGCGCGACCCTCGTCGACGTCCGCACCCCCGCGGAGCACGCGCGCGGCACCGTCGAGATCACAGCCGGCAGCTCACCGTCCAGGGCGCTGAACGTCCCGCTCGACGAGCTCCGCGCCCGAGCGCACGAGGAGATCCCGCCCGGGACCCCCGTCGTCGTGCACTGCCAGGTCGGTCAGCGCGGCCATACCGCGGCCCGGCTGCTGGCCCAGCTCGGCTACGACGTCCGCAACCTCGACGGTGGCTACCGCACCTGGCGTGACGGCATGCACGCCGTTACGGCGCACGCGCGCGGGACGGGCGAAGCACGGCAGCACGTGTGGCCTCGCCACGTCGCCAGGCGTCAGTCTTCATGAGCGCGGGCGCGTGTGTTCCTGACGTCAGCGTGCGAGTGGTGGCGCGAGGGCCTGGCGCTGGGCCTGTTGGAGGACGGACGTGCCCGACCACCTGCTGATCGACGATTCCGACGCGATCCGCACCATGACGAACCCGATCCGGTTGCTCGAACGCGAGGTGCGGGAGCACGCTCCGGACGGTGATCCGGCCCAGGTGCTCAACCCATGAATGTGGGCCGAGCACTCGGGCCCTCGGGCGCGACGGAGGCACGCCTGGCTGGCTTCAGGGGCCGAGCAGTTCTGCGGGTACGACGGCGATCCCGTCGTCGCGCCGGTACGCGGCAGGCCCGGTGGTGATGAGAACGGCATCGAGCAGGTCGTCCCCCAACTTGTCCTGGAGCCATCTCAAGTGTTTGACGTCGTCCCCGCCGGGGATTGCCGTGAGCTTCACCTCGATAGCCACGACCTTGCCGTCGCCACGTTCGACGATGAGGTCGACCTCATGTTCGCCGCGCTTGGTGCGCAGGTGGCTGACACGTGCTCCGTGGGCTTCCGCGTATACCTGGACGGAAAGCGTGACCAATCCTTCGAAGAGCGCGCCGATCAGCGAGTCGTTGCGTGGGAGTGGAACGGTGCCCGGATTCGCGCGTTCCAGGAGTGCGTCGCTGCTGACGTTCAGGAGTCGTGCCGCCAGTGCGGGATCGCACATCTGGTGCTTCGGCGAGGCGCCCAGAGCCGTCATGATGCTGCCGATGCCTGTCCATGCCGGGACCTCTTCGACAAGCCACATGCGTTCCAGGATCTCGCGGTAGGCGACCGTAGTGGTACGCGCCGGCTTGTCGGCGTCTCCGGGTGTCGCGGCCTCGAGTATCGAGTTGTACGAGGCGGTCGTCGACGTCGCTGCCGCGTATGCCCGCAGCCAGGCACGGAGCGTTCCCGGACGGCGTACGACGTGACCGAGCTCCGGGAAGTCGCGATCCACGACAGCCGCCAGGTAGCCGTCGAGAGCGTCCTTGCGGAAACGCTCCGGGAGTCGTCGTATCCCCGGAAAGCCTGAGGAGGTGATTTCCTGAGCGTAGTCTTCGAGGCCTGCCGAGGAGTCGCCCGACACCGGCGGGTGCTCTCCTGCGAGTAGTGCACCCAGCGACACCGAGGGCTCGCCGATCGCTCGCTCCGCGAGAGACATCGGACGCATGCGCAGCTGGACGATGCGGCCCGCGCCGGAGTGCATGGGCTTCTTTGTCGGGGCTGCCGAGCCGGTCAACAGGAAGTCGCCGGCATCCGCGCCGCGGTCGACAGCTCGTCGAACCGCATCCCAGACAGGCGGATGTACCTGCCATTCGTCGACGAGGACCGGACGCTCCGCCTTCGTCAATCGGCTCGGATCGTTCTGAATCAGGCTCAGCTCGAACTCGTCGCCCAGGTCCAGGATCGACCGTGCCCGCCGCGAGGCTGTCTCGGTCTTCCCTACTGCCTTGGGGCCGACGATCGCCACGGCGGGAAGCCCTTCGAGAAGGTCATTCAACTGACGGTCGAGGATCCGCGGGATGTAGTCCACGGTCCTAGGCTACAGATTTGCGGCATCCTACGCTACCGATGTTCGCGGACCTACGAGACTGATCTTCGCTTTCCTGGACTACCGATGTGCGTATTGGGCACCTCGCACCGGCGGTTCGAGCGGGCAAGAGTTATCCACAACCTTCCCTGCCGTGGCGCGCGGATCCGGAAAGATCCTCCTACAGTCGGGGTCGGTGGCGATCTGCAGGGGAGCGTCGGCAGGAACCACCTGCAAGAGCTCAGGGGGAGGGCTATGTCTGCTGCGGTGGAACGGGTGGGAATGGGCCAGGCGGCTCCGGGTGATGCCGGCTACGGGGGTATGGCCGTCCAGGAGCGGGATGCGGCACGAGCGGGCGGGACCGTCTTGCTCGAGCGCGAGGTGCGGGAGCTCGTCCGGCGGCGCGGTATCGATCCGGTGGCTGAGGCCGACCGCTTCGCCGAGCTGGTCCGCGAGGCCGCGTCGGACTACGAGGAGCGGGCTGCCCGGGGCGCCGTCCCACCGCTGCCCGATGCGGCGGCGGCCGTCCGCGAGGTGCACGACGCCGTCGGCGGGCTCGGACCCCTCCAGTCTTATCTGGACGATCCGGAGATCGAGGAGATCTGGATCAATTCACCGACGCACGTGTACGTCGCGCGGCGCGGCGTGCCCGAGCTGACCAGCACGGTCCTGACCACCGAGCAGGTGCGCGACCTCGTGGAGCGGATGCTCAAGACCTCCGGGCGCCGGCTGGATCTGTCCAGCCCGTTCGTCGATGCCCGCCTGCCCGGCGGCGAGCGGCTGCACGTGGTTCTCCCCGAGATGACCGGGGGTGGGATGGCCGTGAACATCCGCAAGCACGTGGTGCGGGCCCGCTCGCTGGCGGACATGGTGCGGCTCGGCTCGCTCACGGCTCAGGCCGCGACCTTCCTCGACGCCGCCGTCCGGTCCGGGCTGAACGTGCTGGTGTCCGGCCAGACGCAGGCCGGAAAAACTACGATGCTCAATGCGTTGGCGGGTTCGATCCCAGGGACCGAGCGGGTCATCTCGGCCGAGGAGGTCTGGGAGCTGCGCCTCCCGGTACGCGACCACGTGGCGCTGCAGACGCGCTCGGCGAACCTCGAGGGCACGGGCGAGGTGCCGCTGCGGCGCCTGGTCAAGGAGGCCCTGCGGATGCGCCCCGACCGGCTGGTGATCGGCGAGGTCCGCGAGGCCGAGGCGTTCGACCTGCTCATCGCCCTGAACAGCGGCGTTCCTGGGATGTGCACGCTGCACGCCAACACGGCGCGCGAGGCGGTAGCGAAGATGACCACGCTCCCGCTGCTCGCGGGGGAGAACGTGTCCGACCGGTTCGTGGTGCCCACCGTCGCCTCCGCCGTGGACCTCGTGGTGCACCTCGGCCTGAGCCGGACGGCGGACGGCGTCGTGCGCAGGCAGGTGCGCGAGATCGTCGGGGTGACCGGCCGGGTCGAGGAGGGGCGCATCGAGACGGCGGGCATCTTCGACCGGGACGCCGACGGCGACCTGCGCCGCGGCGACGGGATGCCGTCCGGCGAGGACCGGTTCGAGCGGGCCGGGTTCGACGTGCTCGCGCTGCTCGCCGATTCCCGCGCCGTGCCGGTCGGTGCGTATCCCGGGCCGGGTGCCACCGCGGGCCCCTGGGCGGACGCGGGACCGCGGGCCGGTGCGTCGGGCCTGCCCGGCGCGGGCCCCTGGGCGGTGCGCTGATGGGGGTGGTGGTCGGCCTGCTCCTGGGCGCGGGCCTGTTCTGCGTGTGGTGGTCGTTCTGGACTCCGACGCCGCGCCCCGCCGGCCGGGTGACCTGGCAGCTGCGGACCAGGGACCTGCTGACGCAGGCCGGGGCGCCCTCCGTCACGCCCGCGATGCTCGTGGGCGCCTGCGTGGCCCTCGGCGTCGTGACCCTGCTCGTCGCGCTGGCCCTGACCCGCTCGCCCGTCATCGCCGCATGCTTCGCGGTGCTGGCCGCGCCCGGACCGGTGGTGCTGGTCCGCGCGCGGGCGCGCCGCCGCCGTCGTGCGCTGCGGGAGGTGTGGCCCGAGGTGGTGGACCACCTCGCCTCCGGGGTGCGGGCCGGGCTGTCGCTGCCCGAGGCGGTGGCGCAGCTGGCGCACCGCGGCCCGGTCGAGCTGCGCGAGCCGTTCGGTCGCTTCGCCCACGACTACCGGGCCGGCGGCCGGTTCGGGGACTCGCTCGACGCGCTCAAGGAGCGCCTCGCCGACCCGGTGGCCGACCGCATCATCGAGGCCCTGCGCCTCACCCAGGAGGTCGGCGGCCAGGACCTGGGCCGGCTCCTGCGGACCCTCAGCGGGTTCCTGCGGGAGGACGCCGCGACCCGTGGCGAGCTCGAGGCGCGGCAGAGCTGGACCGTCAACGGCGCCCGCGTGGCGGTCGCCGGACCCTGGGTGGTGCTCGCGCTGCTCTCCACCCGGCCCGAGACTGCCAGCGCCTACGACTCGCCCGCCGGGATCACTGTGCTCGTCACCGGCGGGCTCTGCGCCCTGGTCGCCTATCGCGCGATGCTGCGGATCGGGCGGCTGCCCGCGGAGCGCAGGGTGCTGCGGTGACGGGCTGGGCGGCGGGAGCGCTTGCGGGCCTCGGCTTCGCGCTGGGGGTCCTGATCGTGCTGTCCCGCCTGCGGGCGCGCGCCGTCACCCTCGACGAGCGGCTCGCGCCCTACCTGCGCCCCCGCGACGCGACCTCGACGCTCCTGCGCGAGGTCAGCCGCACCTCGGCGGTGGTCCGCCTCCTCGGCCTGCACGACGTCGGCGCGCGCCTCGAGCGGTTCGGCTCGCCCCGCGAGGAGGTGCGCCGAAGGCTCGACCGCGCCGGCTCCACCGAGTCGGTGGACCACTTCCGGGCCCGGCAGGTCGTGTGGACGGTGGCCGGCCTGGCAGTGGGCCTCGGCCTCGCGCTGCTGCTCGCGGCGACCCGCGGGGCGGCGGTCGTCCCGCTGGTGGCGCTCGTCGTCGTAGCGGGCGGGTGCGGCTACGTGGCGTGCGACCAGGCCCTCACGGTGCGCGTCCGGCGGCGCGAGGAGCGGCTGCTCGCCGAGCTGCCCACCATCGCGGAGCTGCTCGCCCTGGCCGTGGCGGCAGGGGAGAGCCCGGCGGCGGCCCTCGAACGCGTGGCCTCGACGGCGCGCGGCGAGCTCGCCGCCGAGATCCGGCGCATGGTCGCCGAGGTACGCGCCGGCGCGACCGTGGCCGCCGCCCTCACCGCGCTCGCGGACCGGTCCGGCCTGCCGCCGCTGGCGCGGTTCGCCGAGGGCGTGGTCGTCGCGCTGGAACGCGGCACACCCCTGGCGGACGTGCTGCGTGCCCAGGCCCACGACGTGCGCGAGGCCGGCCGCCGGTCGCTCCTGGAGGCGGGCGGCCGCAAGGAGATCCTGATGATGGTCCCGGTGGTGTTCCTGGTGCTCCCGGTGACCGTCGTCTTCGCTGTTTTCCCCAGCCTGGCCACCCTGCGGATCGGGCTCTGACGTGACTTCTCGAACGGGTCCGCCAACGAAAGGAAGCGCCATGCGCGACGACTGTGAGCCCGGCCGCGAGTACGGCTCCGAACCGGACGACGACCGGGGCGACGTGCCCGGCTGGGTGCTGGTGACGCTGATGACCGCCGGACTGGTGGTCGCGCTCTGGGCGGTGGCCGGCCCGCTGCTCGAGGACGCGTTCCGCCAGGCGATCGCCAGCGTCACGGGCCACGGGTGAGTCCTGGCCGGCCGGAGCACGGCTCCGCCGCGGTCGAGTTCCTCCTGGTGTCCGTGCTGGTCCTGGCGCTCCTGCTCGGTGTGGTCCAGGTGGCGCTCGCGGTGCACGTGCGGTCCCTCGCGATCGACGCGGCGGCCGAGGGCGCCCGGGTGGCGGCCCGCGCCGACCGGACCCCGGCCGACGGTGTAGCCCGCACCCGGGCGCTGCTCGCCCAGGCCCTTACCGGCGACTACGCCCGCTTCGTCACTGCAGGCCACGCAACGCGCGACGGCGCCGCGGTCACCGAGGTGACGGTCCGCACGCCGCTGCCCGTCGTCGGGTTGCTCGGGCCGGGCGGCACGCTGACGGTGCGGGGCCACGCCCTGGAGGAACAGTGAGCACGGCGGGCCGTGACTCGGGAGTCGGTGGTTCCCCTTCCGGGAGGGTTACGCAGAGCGAACAGTGCTCCCCCCGGGTAACTCCCTCCGGTCCGTTGGCCTTGCCTCACGGAGCGGCGAGGTGCGCTCGGCGCACCCCGGTCCCGGCCGGCGAGCAGGGTTCCGCGATGGTCGAGTTCCTCGGCGTCGCGCTGATCCTGCTCATCCCGCTCGTCTACCTCGTGGTGACGCTCGGGCGCGTGCAGGCCGGCGCGTTCGCCGCCGAGGGCGCGGCGCGGGAGGCCGTCCGTGCGATGGTCACCGCCGAGTCGGCGGCGGCGGGCACTGCCCGCGCTGAGGCCGCGTTGGGGATCGCCCTGACGGACCAGGGCTTCGCGCGCGACGCCGGCGCGCTCACCCTGGAGTGCTCGGCCTCCCCGTGTCTGACGCCGGGCGGCGCCGTGGGCGCCGTCGTGCGGGTCGAGGTGCCCCTGCCGCTGGTGCCCGATGCCGTGCGGGGCTGGGTGCCGCTGTCCGTTCCCGTCGAGGCGGCTCGCGGCGGAACGGTGGACGAGTACACGGAGGCCCGGCCGTGAGCGATACCGGGTAGCGGTCGGGGTCGACCAGGGCATCCTGCTGACGCCCTGGCCAGAGGTACGACGGCGGCGGTCCGCACGTTCCGGAAGGTGCGGACCGCCGCCTTCGTCTGGCAGGTCAGCCCGTCACGAGACCGAGCAGGTCGCCGTGGGGGTGTTGGTGTTCCCGTTCTTGTAGACCGTGATGCCGAAGCTGTTCCCGGCCCCGTTCGGTGTCGCCGTCAACGTGCCGGTGGTGCCGGAGACCGTGGCGTTCCAGGAGTTCTGCAGGCTCTGCGCGCCCTGCAGCTGGATCGAGACCCGCCACGTCGAGCTGCCGGAGACCGCGAGCGAGACGTTGAACCGGTCGGACCACTCGGTCGACCTCGTGACGGTCACCGTGCAGCCGCCGGGCTGCGGGTTGGTGGAGCCGCCGTTCAGCGCGTCGAGCGTGGAGGTGTAGGCGGCCTTCTTGTTGCCGTTGCCGTCGAAGAGGAGCGGGGTACCGCTGGCCCGCCACGAGTCGGTGTCGCGGACGCCCCATACGGTCAGGCCGGTGCAACGAGAGACGGCGAGGCAGGCCTGGACGACCCTGCGATAGTTGTCGGCCTGCGCGGTGCCCGAGCCCTCGATGTCGAGCTCGGTGATCTGGACGTCGACGCCCAGCGCCGCGAAGCTCGACAGCGTGGTCTGGTAGTTGCTCGGCACGGGGCTCTGCGCGTTGAAGTGGGACTGGAAGCCCACGCAGTCGATCGGCACGCCACGGGCCTTGAAGTCGCGGACCAGGTTGTACACGGCCTGGGTCTTGGCGTGCGACCAGTCGTCCGTGTTGTAGTCGTTATAGCAGAGCTTGGCGCCCGGGTCGGCGGCCCGGGCGGCGCGGAAGGCCGCCTCGATCCAGTCGTTGCCGGTGCGCTGCAGGTTCGAGTCACGGCGGGCGCCGGAGGAACCGTCCTGGAACGCCTCGTTCACCACGTCCCAGGAGTGGATCTGGCCGCGGTAGTGGGTGGCGACCTGGGTGACGTGGTTGAGCATCGCGGACCGCAGTGCGGAGCCGCTCATGTTCTGCATCCAGCCCGGCTGCTGCGAGTGCCAGGCCAGCGTGTGGCCGCGGACCTGCTTGCCGTTGCTGCGCGCCCAGCTCACGACGCGGTCGCCGTTGGTGTAGTTGAACTGGTTCTGGTTCGGCTCGGTCGCGTCTATCTTCATCTCGTTCTCGGCGGTGATCATGTTGAACTCGCGGTTCGCGATGGTCGTGTAGGCCGTCTCGGAGAGCTTGTTCGCCGCGATCGCGGTGCCGAAGTACCGGCCCGACTCCGCGGCTGCGGCCTGCAGCGTGCTGCCGGCGGCCTGTGCGGAGGTGGCCGCCACACCGGCGGTCAGGACTACGGCGGTCAGCGTGGCGAGCGAGACGGCTCGCAACGTGCGCCTGGGGCGCAATGGGGTGAGCGTTCGGGTCATCGTTGATCCCTTCGTGCTGGACGTGCCGTCGTTGGCTCGTCGGGCGTGGAAAAGGATTTCGTTCCCGCGAGCCGGGTGTCAAGAGATTCTGCTAAACGTTTTCTACGAGGTCATCGGCCTTAACCGTTTAGGCTCCCAGGCCGCCGCGTCGGGGCGCCGGACCGGGACGGCGGGCGGGGTTTCGTCCACAGGCCGCCACCGCCTCGTGCGCGAGGCGGTGGCCCACCGCAGAATGAGGGGCATGGAGGGCACCCGCATTACCCGCGACGATCGGACGTGGCGCGGGCGGAAGCCCGCCGGAGACCGGGAGGGCGGCCGGATCATGCTGCTGACCTCGGCCTTCGTCGCGTTCACTCTGATGCTCGTCGCGGTGGTCGCCTCCGCGAGCGCGGTCCACCTGGACCGCAAGGCGCTCTACGACGTCGCGGATCTCGCCGCGGCCGACGCCGCGGACGCGATGTCCCCGGACGCCTTCTACACGGGTGTCGGCGCGCCCGCCGACGGCGCCGCGCTAACCCTGTCCGACGCCGGGGTGCGCGCCGCCGTCGAGCAGTACCTCGCTGAGCACCCGCCGGGGCTGCCCGTGGGGGTGACCGAGGCGTCGTCGCCGGACGGGCGGTCGGCGCGGGTGACGCTGTCGGGCGTGTCCCGGCCGCCGCTGCTGCGCTGGTTCACCGACGCGTTCGGCGGCGGGATCGCGGTGTCGGCGTCGTCCACGGCGCGGGCATGGTGAGCCGGGTTAGGTTGTGGACATGAGCGAGCCGGACATGAACCAGCAGCACCTGAACGACCAGGAGCGGGAAGGCGTGCGCCTCGAGCCCCAGCAGATCTTCGACCTCGCCCGGCAGGGTGCGGACGTGCTGCTGGACCTGGTGGACGCGAACCTGCCGGTCGACCTGGCCGACGAGTCGGACAACACGCTGCTGATGCTCGCCGCCTACCACGGGCACGCCGAGCTGGTGGCGGGTCTCGCCGAGCGCGGCGCGGACGTGAACCGGCTGAACAGCAAGAACCAGGCGCCGCTCGCGGGGGCCGTCTTCAAGGACGAGGCCGACGTGATCCGGGTGCTGATCGAGCACGGGGCCGACGTCGACGCAGGCACCCCGAGCGCTCGCGCGACGGCGCAGATGTTCGGCCGCGAGCTGCCGGAGCCCGAGGCCAACTGAGCCGGCGTCGGAATTTCCGGCGTCAGGCACCGACAGGCGCGGGTAACCTTGAACATCGTGGCAACCAACGACTTCCCCGCAGAGATCAAGGCGCTCCGCGCCACCCTCGAGTCCATCGAGGCCGTGAGCGACCCCACCGCCCTGCAGGCGAAGATCGCGGAGCTCTCCGAGCAGGCGTCGGCCCCCAACCTGTGGGACGACCCCGAGGAAGGCCAGCGGGTGTCCTCCGCGCTGTCGGCGGCGCAGTCGGAGCTCGACCGGGTGGAGAAGCTGGCCGCCCGCATCGACGACACCGAGACGCTCGTCGAGCTCGGCGTCGAGATGGACGACGCCGACTCGCTCACCGAGGCCGAAGAAGAGATCGCCAAGATCCGCAAGGACCTCGCGGCGCTCGAGGTGCGTACCCTGCTGAACGGTCAGTACGACGCCCGCGAGGCCGTCGTGACGATCCGTGCGGGCGCGGGCGGCGTGGACGCCGCCGACTTCGCCGAGATGCTGATGCGCATGTACCTGCGCTGGGCCGAGCGCCACGGTTACCCCACCAAGGTGGGCGACACCTCCTACGCGGAGGAGGCGGGCCTCAAGTCGGCGACGTTCGAGGTCAACGTCCCGTACGCGTTCGGGAACCTGTCCGTCGAGGCGGGCACGCACCGGCTGGTGCGCATCTCGCCGTTCGACAACCAGGGCCGCCGGCAGACGTCGTTCGCGGCGGTCGAGGTGATCCCGCTGATCGAGCAGACGGACCACATCGACATCCCGGAGTCGGAGCTCAAGATCGACGTCTACCGCTCCTCGGGCCCGGGTGGCCAGTCCGTCAACACCACGGACTCCGCGGTGCGCATGACGCACATCCCCACCGGCGTCGTCGTCGCGATGCAGAACGAGAAGTCCCAGATCCAGAACCGCGCCGCCGCCTACCGCGTGCTCCAGTCGCGCCTGCTCCTGCTGCGCAAGGCGGAGGAGGCCGCGAAGAAGAAGGAGATGGCCGGCGACATCAAGGCCAGCTGGGGCGACCAGATGCGCTCCTACGTGCTGCAGCCGTACCAGATGGTCAAGGACCTGCGCACGGAGCACGAGTCGGGCAACCCGCAGGCTGTGTTCGACGGCGCCATCGACGACTTCATCGAGGCCGGCATCCGCTGGCGTCGCGGCGGCTCGTCGAGCTGACGCCGCCCACGGCACCGAGCGAATTGCGGTTTGCGGGATGATATGACCGGTATGGCGCGCGGTTAGCCCGCGACAGGGTGACCGCCGTCGGCGTGTCTCCCCGACACGCCACCCGATCTCCCACCTAGGGTCGGGCTCGTGATCAGGTTCGAGAACGTGTCGAAGGTCTATGCGCGCGGCGCACGGCCTGCCCTCGACCAGGTCTCCGTGGACGTCGAGCGTGGCGAGTTCGTCTTCCTCGTGGGGGCCTCGGGCTCGGGCAAGTCGACCTTCCTTTCGCTGGTGCTGCGCGAGCAGCGGCCCACGCGCGGCCGCGTCTACGTCGCGGGCCGGGACGTCGCGAACCTCTCCGGCTGGCGCGTGCCCACGCTGCGCCGCCAGCTCGGCGTCGTGTTCCAGGACTTCCGGCTGCTGCAGAACAAGACCGTCCACGAGAACGTGGCGTTCGCCCTGCAGGTGATCGGCAAGCCGCGGCACGTCATCCGGGACACCGTGCCCGAGGTCCTCGACATGGTCGGCCTGGCGGGCAAGGGCAAGCGCATGCCCACCGAGCTCTCCGGCGGTGAGCAGCAGCGCGCCGCTATCGCGCGCGCCATCGTCAACCGGCCGCAGATCCTCCTGGCCGACGAGCCCACGGGCAACCTCGACCCCACCACCTCGCTGGGCATCATGCGCCTGCTGGACCGCATCAACCGCACCGGCACCACGGTCGTCATGGCCACGCACGACGACGAGATAGTCAACGAGATGCGCCGCCGCGTCGTCGAGCTGTCCGACGGCGTCGTCGTCCGTGACGAGGCCCGCGGCGGCTACGGCGAGCGCGAGGCGATCCTGCCCGAGGTCGGCGCGTCGCCCGTGCTCGACGCCCCGGGCAGCGGTACCCGCGCGCCGGTCCAGACGGTGCGGGGGGCCTGACCGTGCGCCTCCAGTTCGTGCTGGGCGAGGTCCTCTCCGGCCTGCGCCGGAACACCACCATGGTCGTGGCGGTGGTGCTCGTGACGTTCGTGTCGCTGACGTTCGTCGGCGCGGCCGCCCTGCTGCAGGCGCAGATCGGCAAGCTCAAGGACGACTGGTACGACCTCGTGGAGGTGTCCGTCTTCCTCTGCCCGCAGGGCTCGATGGAGCCGACGTGCGCCGCGGGCGAAGCTACCGAAAAGCAGATCGACACGGTGCGGCAGGTCATCGACACCGAGCTGTCCAGCGAGGTCAGCAAGGTCTACTTCGAGTCGAAGCAGCAGGCGTTCGACGCCTTCAGCGAGCGCTACCCGGACGGCTACCAGGGCACGCAGCTCACCGAGGAGGACATGCAGGCTTCGCTGCGCCTCAAGCTGACCGACGCCGAGCAGTTCGCCGTCGTGAGCGACGTCCTGTCCGGGCGCGACGGCGTGGAGATCGTCGAGGACCAGCGGGCCGTCTTCGAGCCGCTGTTCCGCACGCTCAACGTCGCCACCCTGCTCGCGGCCGGGCTGGCCGGCGTCATGCTCCTGGCCGCGGTGCTGCTGATCACCACCACCATCCGGCTGAGCGCCGTCTCCCGGCGCAAGGAGACGGAGATCATGCGCCTGGTCGGCGCGTCCAACCTGTTCATCCAGCTGCCCTTCCTGCTGGAGGGCGCGCTGGCGGCAGTGCTGGGCTCGCTGCTCGCCGGGGGCGGGCTGTGGCTCGCGGTGCGGTTCATGGTCAGCGACTGGCTCGAACGGTCGGTCGACTGGGTCGCCTACGTGTCGGAGGTCGACGTGCTCCGCGTCGCGCCGCTGCTCGTGATCATGGCCGTCGCCCTGGCCGCCCTCTCGTCCTTCTTCACCCTGAACCGGTACACGAGGATCTGATGTCCACTCCCCGAAGCGTCCCCAGGGTTCGCGGCCCGCTCGCCGCCGCGCTCGCGATCGTGCTCCTGCTGGGCGGCTCGACCGCCGGCTTCGCGGACGACCTCGACGACCGTCGTGCCGCCGCGGAACGCCAGCAGGAGGCCAAGGAGGACGAGCGCGAGAGCCTCGAGGCCGAGCTGGAGCACACGGACACCCAGCTCGCCGACGCGGTGCTCGAGCTGAACCAGGTCGAGGGCCGCCTGCCCGTGGCGGAGGCCGAGCTGGCCGTCGCCGAGGCCGAGCTGGAGCGGGCCGAGCGAGAAGCGGCGATCCTCGCCCAGCGGCTGGCCGACGCGCAGCTGGAAGAGGCGCAGGTCACCCAGCTGCTCCAGGCCGGCTCCGGCAAGGTCGATGCCGCCCGCCGCGACATCGCGCGGATGGCCCGCGAGGAGCTCCGTGGTACCGGCAACGCCACGACCATCGGCCTCGTGACCGGCGCCCAGAGCACCGAGGAGTTCATCGACGGGTACTCGGTGTCGTCGTCGGCCGCGCGGATCCAGGCGCGCACGCTCGCCGAGCTGCAGGACGCCGAGGCGACCGCCCGCAACCTGCAGGCGCGGCTGACCGCGATCCGTGAGGTCGTCACGGAGCTCAAGCGCCTCGCGGACGAGAACGTGCGGTCCAAGGAGCAGGCCAAGCAGGCGGCGGTGGAGCGCAAGGCGGAGATCGAGCGCCTGATCGCCGAGCAGGAGCGGCTCAAGGCGCGCATCGAGCGCCGCAAGGACGCCGCGCTGCAGAGCATGCGGGACAACGAGCAGGAGCTGAGCTCCATCGAGGCCGACCTGAAGGAGATCATCCGCAAGCAGGAGGCGCGGGACGAGCGCCTGGCCCAGCTGCAGGCCGAGCGGGAGGCGGAGGAGAGCTCCTCGGGCGGCGGGTCCTCGGACGGCGGCTCCTCCGGCGGTGGTGGGGGCAGCAGTGCCGGGAGCCTGTCGTTCCTCAGCTATCCGACGGCGAGCCCCGTCATCACCTCCTCGTACGGCATGCGGTTCCACCCGGTGCTGCAGTACTACCGCCTGCACGCGGGCACCGACTTCCGGGCGTACTGCGGCACGCCGATCCTGGCCGCCGCGGACGGCACCGTGCTGTACGCGCGCTATCTCGAGGGCCTGGGCAACCAGGTGCTGATCAACCACGGCTACTCGTCGGGCGGGAGCAGCGTGATGACCAGCTCGAACCACCTCACCTCGTTCGCCGTCTCGGCGGGGCAGCGGGTCTCGCGGGGGCAGGTGATCGGCTACTCGGGCACCACCGGTACGTCCACGGCCTGCCACCTGCACTTCGAGGTGTATGTCAACGGTTCGACCGTCGACCCGATGACCTGGCTGTAAAAGCCTGGTCCACGCAGGTGGGGCGCGTAAACTAGGGCGTCGCGCTGCCCGCACGGGGTATGCCGCACCAGCAGATCCCGGAGGGAGACCATGGCCAAGAAGGACGATCCGCGCAAGATCGTGGCGAACAACAAGAAGGCCCGTCATGACTACGTGATCGAGGACGTCTTCGAGGCCGGGCTCGTGCTGTCGGGCACCGAGGTCAAGGCGCTGCGGATGGGGCGGGCGTCCCTCACGGACGGCTACGCCAACATCGACCGCGGCGAGGCGTGGCTCGAGAACGTGCACATCCCCGCGTACTTCCAGGGCACGTGGAACAACCACGCGCCGCGGCGCCGGCGCAAGCTGCTGCTGCACCGCGAGGAGATCGCGCGGCTGGAGTCGAAGTCCCGGGAGAAGGGGCACACCCTCATCCCGCTGTCGCTGTACTTCCTGGACGGCCGCGCCAAGGTCGAGATCGCGCTCGCGCGCGGCAAGAAGGAGTACGACAAGCGCCAGACCCTGCGCGAGCAGCAGGACATGCGGGAGGCGCAGCGGGCGATGCGCCAGAAGGAGATGCTCAGCTGACGCCGCTTGGCGGCTGTTAGCGAAATAACGTTCCTGTCTGGGGTGTTGTCCCCTAGACTGGGCGTGTTCCGCACGGGTGCAGCCCGGGCGGGGCAGTTGAAAACAACATAGGGGCTGATCGGTTTCGACGGTGGTCGTGCTTCGAGGAGAAGCGGGCCGAGGATGCAGGCTTATCTCGTAAACGATGCCTGCAAACACATAGTTGCCGATAACTCGCGCAACGACTTCGCCCTCGCCGCCTGAGCGAGCCCGAAGTCCGTCGGCCTGGGAATTGCTTCCGTCCCAGTAGCCGGCGTCATCTAGGAAGCCACTGCTCGTAGCTCTCGTCATCGGGGCTACGGGGACATTTAGATGACTGGGCCTGTCCGCGAACGTGTCTGTGCGAGTGCGGGGGCCGAGAAAATCCATAGCAGACTGCGCCCGGAGAAGTACTGGAAAAGCGCCACCGGACCCGGGTTCGATTCCCGGCAGCTCCACTCCCCTCGAAGCGAGGTGTGCCCTGACGGGCCACCTCGCTTCGTCATGTCTTGTGGGGGCGGAGCCCTCCACACCCCGCCCCGGGGGCACGCCCCCGGACCCCCGTCGTGGCTGGGTCGTGCTATCGATGCCGGGGCCATCGTCGTGTCCACGACTGGTTGCGTCGGGCAGGCCTACTCGACGTCGCGCAGCGCCGACAGGACGGCGACCGTATCGGCGCCGTACTTGTCGTCGGCGTAGCGCTGGATGCTGCCGTCGTCGTAGACGACCGTCACCCAGACGTAGCCGTTCTCGGTCCAGCCGCTGAGACCGTCGAGGTGATCTAACACCTCGTTCTGAAGCTCCAGGGCCTCCGGCGTGTCCGGTCCGGCCGCTCCGGCGTTGTCCGGATCGAGCCGGGGGTCGTCGGGGGAAACGGGCTGCTCGGCCGGGGCAGCGTCGGTGAGCCGGAACGTCTCGCCGTCCCAGGTGCCCTCCACCGTGTACTCACCCCAGGTGGTGTCCTGCGCGGAGTCGGCCTCGACGGCTTCCCAGTCCCACCCCGCGATCTCCGGACCGCCGCACTGGGGCGGGAGCGATTCGGCCACCCCGCCCAGGCAGAGCTCGGGCGGGCCGTCCCCTTCCTGGAGGACGGTCGCGACGGCGGTCACCGGGCCCGACGCCGACGGAGTGGGCGGCGCGGTCGCCGTCGGTGCGTCGTTGGGCTGGTTGCTGTTCGACGCGGGGCCGGCCGGGCCGGCGCATGCGCTGAGGAGCAGGACACCGGCCAGCCCGGTACCGAGGAGTCGGTGAGGTGCTCGGAGCGGGTTCACACCCTGCATATGTCGTCATGGCGACGGCGCTTGCGCGTCGTGCTGGATACCCGGTGGCCGGCGTCTCGCCTGGGCACATACCCGCTGAACCGACCACCGCCACGAGAGAACCCTCGCAGCGGCCATCGGCACGCCGCCCGGCCCGGCCGCTCGACGGCGTCGCACGTCCGAGGCACACTGGCAGCGGCGCGGACACCGGGGTCCGTGTGCCGGAGCGGAAGGGCACCAAATGGCCGACTACGCGGACGTCTACCGCCGCAGCCTCACCGACCCCGAGGGGTTCTGGGGCGAGCAGGCCGCTCTCGTCACCTGGTTCCGCAAGCCCACCCGGGTGCTCGACGCCGACAGCCCGCCGTTCTACCACTGGTTCCCCGACGGCAGGCTGAACACCTGCTACAACGCGCTCGACCGGCACGTGATCGCCGGACGCGGGGACCAGGCGGCGCTGATCTACGAGAGCCCGGTCACGGGCACGTCGGCGACGATCACCTACGCCACGCTCCTGCAGGACGTCGCGGCGTTCGCCGGCGCGCTGCGCGACCTCGGCGTCGGGCAGGGCGACCGGGTGGTGATCTACATGCCGATGGTGCCCGAGGCCGTCGTCGCGATGCTGGCCTGCGCGCGGCTGGGGGCGGTGCACTCGGTGGTGTTCGGCGGGTTCGCCGCGAACGAGCTGGCCGTGCGGATCGACGATGCGCAGCCCAAGGTCGTGGTGTCGGCGTCGTGCGGCATCGAGCCCACGCGGGTGGTCGAGTACAAGCCGCTGCTGGACCGGGCGCTGGAGCTGGCCGACCACGCGCCGGCGTCGTGCGTGGTGCTGCAGCGGCCGCAGGCCGTCGCGACCCTCGTCGAGGGGCGGGACCTGGACTGGGCCACCGCCATGCACGCCGGGCGGACCAACCCCGCGCCGTGCACGGAGGTCGCGGCCACGGATCCGCTCTACATCCTGTACACGTCGGGCACGACGGGTAAGCCCAAGGGGATCCTGCGTGACAACGGCGGCCACGCCGTCGCGCTGGCCTGGTCCATGCGGAACGTCTACGACATCGAGGCCGGTCAGGTGTGGTGGACGGCGTCCGACGTCGGCTGGGTGGTCGGCCACTCCTACATCGTCTACGGGCCGCTGATCGCCGGCGCGACCACCGTGCTCTACGAGGGCAAGCCCGTCGGCACGCCCGACGCGGGGGCGTTCTGGCGGGTCGTCGCGGAGCACGGCGTAGAGGCGCTGTTCACCGCCCCCACCGCGATCCGAGCGATCAAGAAGGAGGACCCGGAGGGCATCCTCGTGGCCAGCCACGACATCTCCTCCCTGCGGCACCTGTTCCTCGCGGGGGAGCGGCTCGACCCCGGCACGTACGAGTGGGCCGGGCGCATCCTCGGCGTACCCGTCGTCGACCACTGGTGGCAGACCGAGACCGGCTGGGCAATCGTCGCGAACCTGCGCGGGCTGGACCCGATGCCCACCCGGCCCGGTTCGCCGTCGGTCCCCGTGCCGGGCTTCGACGTGCAGGTGCTGCTGCCGGACGGCACGGTCGCGGGTCCCGGGCAGGAAGGAAGCCTCGCGATCCGCCTGCCGCTGCCGCCAGGGACCCTGCAGACGCTGTGGCGCGACGACGCGCGGTACGTGTCCTCCTACCTCGCGGCCTTCGACGGGTACTACCTCTCCGGCGACGGCGGCTACATCGACGACGACGGGTACGTCTACGTCATGGGCCGCACCGACGACGTCATCAACGTCGCGGGGCACCGGCTGTCCACCGGCGCGATCGAGGGTGTCCTCGCGAACCATCCCGCCGTGGCGGAGTGCGCGGTGATCGGGGCCGCCGACCCGCTCAAGGGGCAGGTGCCGCGCGGGCTCGTGGTGCTCAAGGCGGGCGCCGACCCCGAGGGGGTGGCGGCGGAGCTCGTCGCCGCAGTGCGCGACCAGATCGGCCCGGTCGCCGCGTTCAAGGACGTCGAGATCGTCGCCGGGCTGCCGAAGACCCGCTCGGGCAAGATCCTGCGGCGCACCATGCGCCAGCTGGCCGACGGCGAGCACCCGGCAGTGCCGTCGACCATCGAGGACCCGGCGGTGCTGGCTGCGCTCGAGCCGGTCCTACGGCGGGCGTGAGGATGCCCGGTGCGGGCGCGGTCAGCTGTTGGTGAAGTCGTACCAGTACTTGCCGGTCTCGTAGTAGGTGACGACGCCGTTCCCGTCGAGGTCCTCGTCCTTCACGAAGCTTTCGCTGCCCTTCTTGGCGTAGGTCTCCTCCGCGGAAACCTTGCCGTTCTGGTCGACGTCGCCGAACACGTCGTTCGGGTAGAGCTCGCCGGGATCGGCATCGAGGTCGTACTCGAGGAATGCAGGCTCGCTCGCCACGTCCGTCACGGCTGAGTCGACCGCGGTGACCGCCGCGAAAAGGGTCGCGTTGGCTACGACGAAGACGACTACCGACAAGACCGAGAGGACGACGGCGGTCACGGCGAGGCCCATACCGACCCCTCGCGAGCGGGCCTTGACGATGCCGATCACGCCGAAGACAAGACCTAGGGCGCCAAGCGGGATGGCGACGACGTTCACGATCGGGATGAACGCGAAGAGGATGCCCACGAGGGCGAGAACGAAGCCGGCAACGGCCAGACCGTTCCTGGCGGGAACTACGGCGGCTGTAGACATGTGCGGGTGCTTCTCTCTGTTGTGCGCAACGCTGTACGCAACGGGGGGATGCTGCGCTGGTGAGGCCGGTGTCGTAGATCCGGCTGGTGCGCCGACCGCGGCTGTCCGGCCCTTGACGACAGCACGACCTCGGTTCCGGCCCCAGTGCCGAACGTCCCAAGTCCCGGGTCGAACGTCCTGCACCGCACACTTGCCGCAGGTCGCACTATGAGCACTGATAGGGCGACCGGGCCTACGTTCTATGGCTGCCTGCCGCATGCGAACAGGGCGCCGCGCTAGGGTGGCGCCCGTGCACGACCCCGGAGATCCTGGCCTTGTTCCCGAGCCTGCGTCGACGCAGGTGCCGGGTGGTTCGGTGCTGCTCCCGAACGGCGCGCGGGTCGCGACCGATCCGGCCCTGCGCCCCGCGGCGCGCTGGTGGCGCCGGGTCACGGAAGAAGCCTTCGGCATCGACCTGGTGCCCACGGCACTGCCCGTCGATGCGGCCGGCCCGGCCCCGCACGGCCTGACCGACCCGGCCGGCCCGGCCCCCGAAGGGACCGCCGACGTCACCTTCGTGCTCGCGACCGGCCTGCTCACCGGGGGCTACCGGATCGAAGCGCGCGCGGCGGCGTCGGGCAGCGGGACCGGGGTCGGAGGAGCGCCGGGCACCGTGCGCGTCGAGGCCGCGGACCTCGCCGGCGCCCACGCCGCCGCCCAGACCCTGCGGCAGCTCGCCGGCCCGGCGGCCTTCCGCCGCGCGTCCGCTGCCTACCGCGGCGCGGGCGACGCCGGGATGGTCGAGCTCCCGGCAGTGCGCATCGAGGACCACCCGCGGTTCGAGTGGCGCGGCGTGCTGCTCGACGTCGCCCGCCACTTCCTGCCCAAGCACGACGTGCTGCGGTTCATCGACCTGGCCGCCGCCCACCGGCTGAACGTGCTCCAGCTCCACCTCACGGACGACCAGGGCTGGCGCGTGCAGGTCCACCGCTACCCCGAGCTGACACGCACCGGCGCATGGCGCCGCGAGTCCACCGTCGGCACGTGGCGCACCGGATCGAGGGACGGCCGGCCGCACGGCGGCTTCTACGCGCAGGACGACCTGCGCGAGATCGTCGCCTACGCCCGCGACCGGGGCATCACGGTGGTCCCCGAGATCGACGTGCCCGGCCACGTCGAGGCCGCCGTCGCCGCCTACCCGGAGCTCGGCACGCGCAAGGATCGCAGCGGGGTCCGCACCACGTGGGGCATCAGCCAGGACGTGCTCGACCCGTCCGAGGGGTCGCTCGCGTTCTTCCGGCACGTGCTGGACGAGGTGCTCGACGTCTTCGACGCGCCCTGGATCGGCCTCGGCGGCGACGAGGTGCCGACCACCCTCTGGCGCGAGTCGCCCCACATCGTCGAGCGCGCCAGGGCCCTTGGCCTGTCCGGGCCCGACGGCGCCCCCGACGTCGCGCAGCTGCACGGCTGGTTCGTCGCCCGTCTGGCGCAGCACGTGTCCGACGCCGGCCGCCGCGCCGTCGTCTGGGACGAGGCGGTGTCGCCGATCCTGCCGCGCGACGTGATCGTGACGTCCTGGCGCGGGTACGCCCAGGGCGCCGCCGCGCTCGCGGCGGGGTACGACGTCGTCATGGCGCCCGAACAGGCCGTCTACCTGGACCACCGCGCGGGGGAGCACCCGGCGGAGCCGATCCCGGTCGGCTTCCTGAGAACGGTCGAGGACGTCTACTCCTTCGAACCCCTCCCCGCCTCGTTGAGTGCTGACTACCTGGGTCAGCACGCCTCGACCCCACAGGTGGCCGGCAATCGACAAGAGCCCGGCCGGCTGCTCGGCGCGCAGGCGCAGGTCTGGACCGAGCACCTCGACAACGCGCGGCGCATCGACTACGCGACCTTCCCACGGCTGGCGGCCTTCGCCGAGGTCGCCTGGTCGCCGCGGGCCGACCGGGAGCCGGGCTCGCCGGCGTCGAAGGAGTTCCTGGACCGGCTGGAGCGGCACCACCTGCCGCGCCTCGACGCGTACGGCGTCGAGTACCGGCCGCTCGGCGGCCCACACCCGTGGCAGACCCGGCCGGGCGTCGAGGGCTACCCCCGCGACCTGGCAGCGGAGACCGCCGTCGGCGGCTGGGCCGGGCTCGGTGGCTGGCGAGAGGACGGCGGCGTGGAGAACCTCCCGACCGACGCACCCGGCCCTGAGCGGGCATCCGAGCAGACCCCGGAGGATGACGCGTGAACGGCACGATCCTGATCCGCGGCGCCCGCGTGCCGCAGCCCGACGGGTCCCTGTCCGAGCCGGTCGACGTGCACGTCGCGCGCGGCCGGATCGCGGCGATCACCCGCGCGGGAGCGCGGGGCGCCGTCGCGCAGGACACCGGGATCCTCGACGCGCAGGGCCGCGTCGTCCTGCCCGGGTTCGTGGACGCGCACACGCACGCCGAGGCCGCCGTCTTCGAGCCGGACGTGCAGCTCGCGATGCTGCGCCAGGGGATCACGACGGTCGTGACGGGGCAGGACGGCGTGTCCTTCGCCCCGACCGACCGCGCGACCTACGACTGGGCGAGCGCGTACTTCGCCGCGATCGACGGGACCCACCCCACGTTCGCGGGCGGCTCCGTTGGCGACCTCCTGACCACATACCACCGCGCGGTCCCCGTGAACGTCGCGTACCTCGCGCCGCACGGCACCCTGCGGTACCGGGTGATGGGGGCGGCGCAGCGCCCGGCGTCGGACGAGGAGCTCGCGGCGATGGTGGGCCTGCTGGAGCAGGCCCTGGACGACGGCGCCTGCGGCCTCTCGACCGGCCTCGAGTACGTGCCGGCCGCCTACGCCGACGAGCGCGAGCTGATCGCGCTCGCGAAGGTCGCTGCCGCGCGCGGGCTGCCCCACGTGAGCCACATGCGCGGGTACGAGGACAAGGGCGTCACGGCCTTCGAGGAGCTCATGCGGATCGCGCGCGCCTCCGACGTCGCGACGCACGTGTCGCACCTGCACGGCCCCGCCCACGACCTGCTGGAGCAGGTAGGGGCCGCACGCGCCGCGGGTCACGACGTCAGCTACGACTCCTACCCCTACCTGCGCGGATGCTCCATCCTGTCGATGGTCGCGCTCCCGACGTGGCTGCCCGTCGCCGACCCCGCCGCGACGATCGACGCCCTGCGCAACCCCGCCATGGCCGGGCGCCTGGGCGACCACTTCGCCGGCCTGACGGACCTGTGGCCGCGCATCACCTTCGCGTCCGTGCCCGGCATGGAGTGGGCCGAGGGCCTGACCCTGCCCGACGTCGCCGCCCGGCTCGGGCGGTCGGCCCCCGACACGGTGGTCGAGATCCTCACGACCACCGCGCTGCGCGCGAGCTGCGTGTTCGCGCAGCCGCCGACCAACTCGCCCGAGTCCGTCCGCACGCTGGCGGAGCACGACGGCCACCTCGCCGGGTCGGACGCCATCTACTGGGGCGGCCGGCCACACCCGCGCGGCTGGGGAGCGTTCGCCCGGTTCCTCGACGAGCACGTGCGGCGCGGCTCGTGGACCTGGTGGGACGCTGCCCAGCACCTGTCGGCGCGCGCCGCGCGGCGCTTCGCCCTGGCCGACCGCGGGCAGCTCGTACCCGGCGCCGTCGCGGACATCGCGCTCGTGGACCCCGAGCTGGTCCGCGACGATGCGACGTACGAGGCGCCGCGCACTCCGGCGTCCGGCATCGAGGACGTGCTGGTCGGCGGGGTGCCGGTGCTCTCGGGCGGCGAGCTCACCGGGGCGACGCCCGGGCACGGGCTTCGTCCTGCGCCTGCCGCGTGACACGGCAGGATGGGGGTTGTGTTGCGCATCGATGACCCCAAGTTCTCCTGGCCGCTGCTGACGCTCGACGAGGCGTCGCTGGACCACAACATCGCGACCGTGGCGGGCGCGTTCGCGAGCGCGGGGGTGGAGCACGCGCCGCACGTGAAGGCGCACATGTCGCGCGCCATCTGGGAGCGGCAGGCAGCCGCCGGGGCATGGGGCGCCACAGTGGCGACGCCCGCGCAGCTCAAGGCGGCGCTCGGCTGGGGCGTCCCGGGAGCCGGCCGCCGCGTGTTCGTCGCGAACGAGCTGGTGGACCCGCGCGAGATCGCGTGGCTCCGCACCGCACTCTCCGACGGCACCGCGGACGAGGTCTGGGTGTACGTCGACTCCGCACGGGGCGTGGACCTGCTCGCCGCCGGCTTCGCGGGCGCCGCGCCGGAGGCCGCCGCGCGGCTCGGCGTGCTCGTCGAGCTCGGCGTCCCCGGCGGCCGCACGGGCGTCCGCACCGTGCCCGACGCCGTGACGCTCGCCGGCCGGGTGCACGACGCCGGGCTGCGGCTGGTCGGCGTCGCGGGCTACGAGGGGCCCGTGGCGAGCGGCACCAGCGCCGAGGAGCTGGCCGCCGTCGGGGTGTGGTGTGACGGGCTGCGTGAGGCGGGGGCCGGGATCGCCGGCCTCGTCGACGGGCCCGTGGTGCTGAGCGCGGGCGGCAGCGCGTTCGCCGACGTCGTCGCCCGGCACCTCGCCGTACCGGTCCAGGACGCGGCGGGCGACGGCGTGCCGACGCGGGTAGTGCTCCGGTCCGGCGCGTACGTGACGCACGACCACGGCCACTACCTGCACGCCGACCCCTGGACACGGATGGGCGTCGAGCCGCTGCGGCCCGCGATCACCGTCTGGGCCTCGGTACTGTCCACGCCTGAGCCCGGGCTGGCCATCTGCGGCATGGGGCGCCGGGACGTGTCGTTCGACATCGACCTGCCGACACCGCTCGTCGTGCGCTCGGCCGACGGGGCCGGCCGGCTGGGCGAGGCCCGCGAGCTGACCGGCGTGCGCGTGACCGCGCTCAACGACCAGCACGCCTACCTGTCTCCCGACCTGGGTGCGGGCTTGGCGCTCGAGCCCGGCGACGTGGTCGGGTTCGGCATCTCGCACCCCTGCACCACGCTCGACAAGTACCGCGCCGCCCTCGTGACCCGCGGCGACGAGGTCGCCGAGCAGATCACCCTGAGCTTCTGACCCCGCTTTCGACCCACCGCACGACCCGCGCAAGGAGAACCCGATGACCGCGAAGACCGCCATCTCCACCCCGGACGCCCCCGCGCCCGCGTTCACGTTCCACCAGGGCGTGCGCAAAGGACCGTTCGTGCAGGTCTCGGGGCAGGGCCCCACGGACCCGGCGACGGGGGAGTACGTACACCTCGGCGACGTAGCCGGCCAGACCACCCGCACGCTCGAGAACGTCCGGGCGATCGTCGAGGCCGCCGGCGCGACGTTCGACGACGTGGTGATGCTGCGGGTCTACCTCACCACGCGCGACGACTTCGCCGCGATGAACGAGGCCTACGGCGAGTTCGTCACGAAGTACTGCCCGAGCGGTGTGCTGCCCAGCCGGACCACGGTGATGGTGGGCCTGCCCCGCGAGGAGATGCTCGTGGAGATCGACGCGCTGGCGATCACCGACTGACCGGCCCTGGTCAGGGCTCGACGGGCTCCGGCTCGGCGGTGGGCGGCGTCGGCCCGGCGGCGCGGTTCTTGGCCAGCTGCCTGCGGATGCCGACCACCACCAGCAGCGCGAGGCCGGCCAGCGCGAGCCACGGGGTGATCGCGCCGAGCACCAGGACCACCACGTTGAACGTGCTGACCAGGGCGCTCCACCCTGCGGACAGGCCGCCGAGGAAGCCGTCGGGCCGCGCCTGGGCCGCCGGGGTGCCCTCCGCGACGATCCTGACGTGCAGGGTGGACATCGCCACCTCGTCCGAGAGCCGGTTCCGCTCGGAGACCCGGGAGTCCAGCTCGGCCTGACGGGTGGAGAGCTCGGCCTCGATCTCGATGAGGTCGGAGGTACGGTCGGCCTCGGCCATGAGCTCGCGCAGGCGATCGGTCGAGGTGCGGAGCGCCTCGATGCGGGCGTCGAGGTCCTGCGCGGTGCCGGTGACGTCCACCGTCTCGACGTGCCGGTCGCGCACCTCGCCGAGCTCGTCCAGGGCGTCCAGCGTGGCCGACACGCGGTCGGCGGGGATGCGGAGCGTCATCGACGCGCTGCCCGGCTGGTCGTCCGTCTCGGCCTGCTCGTCGCGCGCCTCGACGCGGCCGCCGGCCTCCTCCACGAGGTTGGCGATCTGCTCGGCGGCGTTGAACGGGTCCTCCACCGCGAGCGTCGCGCTGCCGGTGGTGATGAGCTCGCGGTCGACCGCCTCCTCGCGAACCTCGGTGAGGCCGACGGCGCCCGCAGCCGCCTCGTCGGTCGCGGCGTCGGGTGCGATGCCCTCGCTGCGCGCCGCCCCGCCGTCGGTCGCGACGTCCGCGCCGGAATCTCCTGCGCCACCACCTGAGCAGGCCGCAAGGGAGACCACGAGCGTCCCCCCGACGACTGCCGCCAGGAGGGCTTGGACGAGTCGGCGCGCGGGCCGGCCCGCGTCCCCCCAGGCTGACCGGTTGCGCTTCATGGGACGAGCGTAGGAGCCAGGCAGGGCAGGAACGCGCCCCACCTGAGAACTGTGATCCCTTTGTGAACTTGTGGGCCTGGTGACCGGTTTTTTCTTCAGTTTTGCGCCGTTTTTGATCACGTTCCGGTCACGCCGTGCTTGTCCGGGCAAGGTACGGCAGGCTCGGATTCGTCAGGCACGTGAAGTAATCCGGATACGTCGAGCAGAGGGCGTCCAATGCCGAGGGCAGCGTGAGCCACGTAACAGTCTTGTTACGGGTCGCACCGGGCAATGGACAGGACTCTGTTAAGGAGGTCTACTAACAAACATGGCGACGGCGACAGAACGCAACGGCACCGGGCGAGGGCTCGGGGCACGGCTGCGCGCGACGTCCAAGGTGCTCCCCGAGCACGCCAGGGCGCACAACCGGTCCCTGGTGCTGCAGCACCTCTTTCACGAGGGGCCCACCTCCCGGGCCGACCTCGCACGAGCCACCTCGCTCACCCGCGTCACGATCTCCGACCTGGTCTCGGTGCTCATCACCGAGGGGCTGGTCGAGGAGCTCGGCACGCGGCCCGGCCAGCGCGTGGGCAAGCCCGCGATCCTGGTGGGCCTGCGCACGGACGCCTACCAGATCGTGGCGGTGGACCTCACGGAGCACGGCCACATGCGCGGCGCCGTGCTCAGCCTCACCGGCGAGATCATGGTCCGCCGGCAGCTCGACATCGACGGGCGCACCGGCGACGAGCTGGTCGACCTGCTCACCCGCTTCGTCCGTCGGCTCGTGGCCGCGGCGATCCACCCGGTGATCGGGGTCGGCGTCGGCTCGCCCGGCATCATCACGCTGGACGGGCGCGTCGTGGAGGCGCCCAACCGCGGGTGGTACGACGTCCCGCTCGCCGAGATCCTGGGCGAGCGCCTGGGTCTGCCCGTGCACGTCGCGAACGACGCCAACACTGCGGCGCTCGGCGAGTTCACGTACGGCGGGGCGACCGGCAGCATGCTGGTGGTCACCGTGGGCGCGGGGGTGGGCGCCGGCGTGGTGGTCGACGGCGTGCGGGTGCACGGCCAGGGCGACGCCGCGGGCGAGATCGGCCACGTCACAGTGGTCGACGACGGTGACCAGTGCGCCTGCGGCAAGGTGGGCTGCCTCGAGACCGTCCTGTCGGTGCCGGCGCTGCGGCGTGCGGTCGCGGACAAGAACGCAGAAGATTCCGACGCCGCCCTGGCGTCGGCAGGCCGGGTGCTCGGTGTCACCCTTGCCCCGGTCGTCAGCGCTCTCAACCTCACGGAGGTGCTGCTGAGCGGTCCGCGCGACCTGCTCGACGGCCCTCTGCGCGAGGCCGCGCTGGACACCATCCGGCAGCGCACCATGCAGGCAATCAACTCCGGCCTGCAGCTGCGGATGGCCGCACTCGACGAGGACGTGGTGCTGGCGGGTGCCGCCGTCCTCGTGCTTTCCGCCCAGCTGGGGGTCTCGTGAGCATCAGTGCGCACGTGTTGGCGGCAGGCATCTCATCGAGCTACCACTCGAGCTCTCACCATGCACCGCTTTTCATCAGGCACTGCGACGCACAGTCGTATCCCGGGAGGAACACACGTGAAGAAGAACCGTCTCGTCGGCGCTGCGGCGTCGGCGATCACCCTGACGCTCGCGCTCAGCGCCTGCGGTAACGCCGGCGGCGCCGCGGCCCCCGAGGAGACCGGCCCCGGCGAGGTCCGGGTCTGGCTCGTCGGCTCCGACACGCCCAAGGAGGCCCGCGACTACCTGAAGCAGACCTTCGAGGAGCAGAACGAGGGCAGCACCCTCGTCATCGAGGAGCAGGCCTGGGACGGCCTGGTCGACAAGTACACGACGGCGCTTTCTGGCTCGGACGCGCCCGACGTGGTCGAGATCGGCAACACCCAGGCCGCTGCGTTCACGTCGGCCGGCTACTTCCGCGAGATCACGGCGGACGAGTTCGAGACCCTGGGCGGCTCCGACCTGCTCCCGGGCTTCGTCGAGGCCGGCGACTGGGAGGGCAAGCACTATGCCCTGCCGTACTACTCGGGCTCGCGCGTCGTCTTCTACTCCAAGCAGGTCCTGGGCGACACCCCGGTGCCGACCACGCTGGACGAGTACGTCCAGACCGCCGTCGACCTGAAGACCGACGACCTGTCCGGCGTCTACTGGCCCGGCCAGGACTGGTACAACGCCCTGCCCTTCATCTGGGAGAACGGCGGCTACGTCGCCGAGCAGGCCGAGGACGGCACCTGGGACGCGGGCTTCTCGTCCGAGGGTGGGCTCGCGGGCCTGGAGCAGATCCAGACCATCATGACCGAGGGCAACAACGCTCCGGCCGACGCCAACGAGACGGACCTCCAGGTGCCGTTCTGCGAGGGCAAGGTCGCGTTCCTCTCCGCGCCGAGCTGGATCCAGTGGTCCATCAACGCTCCCGAGGAGCCCGAGGACCCCGAGGGCGTGCCGGGCTGCGCCTCCACGTACGGGTCCGACCTCGAGGGCATGGCCCTGCCGGGCAAGGACGGCGGCGCCGCCCAGGTGTTCGCCGGCGGCTCGAACATCGCCATCGCGCAGAAGTCGGCGCGTCCGGACCTCGCGATGAGCGCCTACGAGATCATGCTCAGCGACGAGTACCAGTCGATCCTTGCCGGCATCGGCCTCTTCCCGGCCAAGACCTCGCTCTTCGAGAAGGTCGACCAGTCGACCTCGATCGGCGCGGCCTCCGCCGAGGCCGCCGCCAACGCGAAGCTCACCCCCGCCTCCCCGAAGTGGGCCGACGTCGAGTCGCAGATGCTCCTGCCGACCGCCTTCACGAAGATCGCCTCCGGCGACGACGTGAAGACCGTCGCCGAGCAGCTCGACGCCGACATCGAGGAGATCCTCAACAGCTGACCCCGGTCGGCACAAGACATCCCGTCCCGCCCGGTGCGACCCCAGAAAACCCGGGCGGGACGGGACACCACTGCCCGCATGATGCCCGCGGCTGCTCTTCCAGGGGAGGGGCCGCCGGCCGCCCCTGAGGAAGACAGGACATGAGCTCCACACTTCTCGATTCCCCGGCGCCACCGCGCCAAGAGACCCGGCAGCGGCGCCGACCGTCCTACGTGCCGTGGCTCCTGCTCTCGGCCACGATGGTCATACTCGGCGTCCTGACCGGCTACCCCCTGCTCCGCCTGGTGGTCATGTCGTTCCAGGAGTACGAGCGCGCCCAGCTCATGGGCCAGCCTGCCGAGTGGGTCGGGTTCGACAACTACGCGACGATCCTGACCGACGTCGACGGCTTCTGGACCGTCCTGCTGCGCAGCTTCGTGCTCATGGTCGTCCTCGTGGTCGTCACGATGGTGCTCGGCATGCTCGTGGCACTGCTCATGATCCGCGTCGGCAAGGCCATGCGGCTCCTGGTGTCCGTCGGCCTGCTGCTGGCGTGGGCCATGCCGTCGCTGGCCGCGACCACCGTGTGGGGCTGGGTCTTCGACACGCAGTACGGCGTGGTGAACAACCTGCTCACCGCGATCACCGGGGACCGTTGGTTCGGCCACTCCTGGCTGATCAACCCGTGGGGGTTCTTCCTGATCCTGACCTGCATCGTCGTGTGGGGCGCCGTGCCGTTCGTCGCGTTCACGCTGTACGCGGGCCTCACGCAGATCCCGGAGGAGGTCATCGAGGCCGCGCAGCTCGACGGCGCGAGCGCGTTCCAGCGGTTCCGGCTCATCCAGGTGCCCTACGTGCGCGGCATCATCACGGTGCTCGTGGTGCTGTCGATGATCTGGGACCTGAAGCTGTTCACCCAGGTCTTCGTGCTGCAGGACATCGGCGGCGATCGCGAGCTGACCAACACCATCGGCGTCTACATCTACCAGGTGGGCATGGCCCAGGGGCACTACGGCCTGGCGAGCGCGATCGGCGTCATCTTCCTGATCGTCATGCTGGCCATCTCGTTCCCCTATGTGCGGCGCACGCTGCGGGAGGAAGTGCAGTGATCAAGATCCGCAAGCGCCTTGCCGACACCGGGTTCGGCGTACTGGCCCTGATCGTCTTCGTGTTCTCGGCGTTCCCCGTGTACTGGATGATCAACACGTCGTTCCTGCCGAACAACCGGATCCGCGGCGAGAACCTGGCGTTCTTCCCGACGCCGGACGTCTTCACCCTGAACAACTACCGCGCGGCGATGTTCGGCGAGGAGCGGGCGCCGTTCCCGCCGGCCGTGCTGAACTCGATGGGGGTCACGTTCCTGACCGTGGTCATCGCCCTGGTCGTGGGCTTCGCCGCGGCGCTCGCCCTCACCCGGTTCGACTTCAAGGGCCGGCGCACCTTCATCCTGATGATCCTGGTCGTCCAGATGATCCCCGGAGAGGCGATGATCATCTCGCTGTTCCGGATCATCGACGGCTGGCTCCTGCTCAACACGATCATCGGCCTGACGCTTGTGAACATCGTCGGTGTGCTCCCGTTCACCGTCTGGACGCTGCGCGGATTCGTGAACGGTGTACCCAAGGAGCTGGAGGAGGCGGCGATGATCGACGGGTGTTCCCGGGCCACTGCGTTCTGGCGGATCACGTTCCCGCTGCTCGCTCCGGGCCTGGTGGCCACCGGCGTGTTCGCCTTCATCCAGGCGTGGAACGAGTTCGTCATGGCGCTGGTGATCATGCAACGACCCGACGCGATGACGCTGCCGCTCTGGCTGCGTACGTTCGTGCAGGCCACACAGGCTACGAACTGGGGTGCGGTCATGGCGGCGGCGGTGCTCATCGCGATTCCCGTGGTGATCTTCTTCCTGATCGTCCAGGGTCGGATGACCGGTGGTCTGGTCTCCGGCGCGGTGAAGGGCTGATGGGCGGCAGGCAGAAGCCCGGCAAGTCCGGCAGAGGTAGGTCCACAGGCAAGTCCAGCAAGCGAAAGGTCAGGATGGGAAAGGTCGGCAAGCTGCAGGGGGACGCCCGGTCCGAGACCGGGCGTACGCGCGAGTACACGGTCGGCCTCGACATCGGCGGCACCAAGATCCTCGGCGCGCTCCTGGACCCGGCGGGCGACGTGGTCGCCACGGTGCGCCGGTCCACGGTCCACGGTGCGGAGGGCCTGGTCGCGGGTGCGGCGCAGGCGGTGCGGGACGTCGTCGCGTCCGGCGAGGTGGAGCTCGCCGCCCTGGCGGGCGTCGGGCTGGGCATCCCCGGCATCGTCGACCACACGTCCGGCACGGTGAAGCACGCGGTCAACCTCGGGGTGCACGACGACGAGCTGCCGCTCGCCGCCCTGCTGTCCGGCGAGCTGGGCGGCGTGCCCGTGGTGGTCGAGAACGACCTCAACGTGGCCGCCGTCGGAGCGGCGCACGTGCTGGAACGATCGGTCGACCGGGACGGCGAGGCACGCGACCACGAGGACCTCGCGTTCCTCGCGCTCGGCACGGGCCTCGCGTCCGGGCTGGTGCTCGACGGGCAGCTGCGCCGCGGCGTGAGCGGTGCGGCGGGGGAGATCGGGCACATCCCGGTGGACCCGCTCGGGCCGGAGTGCCCGTGCGGGCAGCGTGGCTGCCTGGAGCGGTTCGCCTCGGGCAAGGCGCTGGAGGCGGCGTGGCCGTCGCGGCACGGCAAGCCGGCGCCGGTGGAGCTGTTCGAGGCGGCGCGCGCGGGCGACGAGGAGGCGATAGTGGTCAAGGACAGGTTCGCCTCCGCCACGGCCTCGGCGGTTCGGCTGCTGGTGCTGACCACCGACGTGCGCCACGTGGTGCTCGGCGGCGGCGTCGCGCAGCTCGGCACCGAGCTGCTGGACGCGGTGCAGGACGCGCTGCGCGAGCAGGCCAAGGTGTCGCCGTTCCTCGGGTCGCTCAAGCTGGCGGACCGGGTGCGGCTCGCACCCACGCACGTTCCGGTCGCGGCGGTGGGTGCCGCGGTGCTGGGAAGGAGAAGCTGATGGAGGTCGTGATCGCGCCCGCGGGCGAGCTCGCCCGGCTGGCGGCGGACGCCGTCGAAGGCCTGCTGCGGGGCAATCCCGAGGCGGTGCTGGGGCTGGCCACGGGGTCGTCGCCGCTCGCGGTGTACGACGAGCTGGTCGCCCGGCACAAGGAGGGGCTCTCGTTCGCGGGCGTCCGCGCCTTCATGCTCGACGAGTACGTGGGCCTGCCCGCGGACCACCCGGAGCGGTACCGCAACGTCATCGAGAAGGAGTTCGCCTCCCGCGTCGACCTCGCGCCCGGAGCGGTCAAGGGCCCGGACGGGCTCGCCGACGACCTTCCGGCCGCCTGCGCCGCGTACGAGGCGAGCATCGCCGACGCCGGCGGCGTCGACCTGCAGATCCTCGGCATCGGCACCGACGGGCACATCGCGTTCAACGAGCCCGGCTCGTCGCTCGCGTCCCGCACCCGGATCAAGACCCTGACGAAGCAGACCCGCGAGGACAACGCGCGGTTCTTCGGCGGGTCCGTCGACGACGTGCCACGGCACTGCCTCACCCAGGGCCTGGCCACGATCATGGCCGCGCGGCACCTCGTGCTGCTCGCCTCCGGGCGGGCCAAGGCGGAGGCGGTGCACCAGCTCGTGGAGGGCCCGGTCTCGGCGATGTGGCCCGCCACCGTCATGCAGCTGCACCCGCACGCCACGGTGCTGGTCGACGACGCGGCGGCGTCCCGCCTGCAGCTCGCCGACTACTACCGGCAGACGTACGCCGACAAGCCCGGCTGGCAGGGCCTGTAGGCGCACGTCAGAGGTAGTTCCCCGCCACCGGGGCGGGCTTCCACCGGCCGGACGTCGCCACGTCGGCGACCCGGCTGGTGGTGAGGCCGTCGGGACCGTGCTCCAGGATGGAGCGGCGGGCGACCTCGCGCAGGTCCGCGCCCGTGGCGCCGTCCAGGTAGGAGGCGACCAGGTCCACGTCCACCGGGGAGTCGGGCGGCAGGAAGAGGCGCAGGATCGCCATGCGTCCCGCCTGGTCCGGCGGCGGCACCTCGATGATGGTGTCGAAGCGCCCGGGGCGCTTCACGGCGGGGTCGAGGGCGTCGGGGTCGTTCGTGGTGCCGACGGTGAGCACGTCGTCCGAGCTGCGGGTGCCGTCCAGGGCGTCGAGGAACTCGGCGAACGAGGTGTCCCCGCGCGAGCCCTTGGACGCCACGGAGTCGATCTCCTCCAGCACCACGAGGCACGGGCCCAGGCCGCGGATCTCCTCGTACAGCTCGGTCATCCAGGTGCGCAGCACCTCGGCGGTGACGAGCACCACCGTGAGCGGCCCCGCGAGCTCGGTGGCGATCACCCGCGTGAGCTTCGTCTTGCCGACGCCCGGTTTGCCGGCGAGCAGCAGCCCGCGCGACGTGGTGTGGCCCAGGGCGCGCAGCGCGTCGCGGCGCGTGGTCACGCTGGAGCAGAACAGGTCCACCTCGCGCCACAGGTCGGCGGGCAGCACGACGTCGCCGCGCACCTGCACCGTGTGCTTGACCGGGGTCAGCTCCACGGTGCCGTTCCCGGGCCGCGCCGACAGGACGCCGCCGCGGTACGGGTGGTCCGCCTCGAGCGTGCGGGTCAGGTCCGCGAGGACCTGCTCGGCGAGCGCCAGCCCGCCCGGCGGGGTGAAGGCGGTCACCGTGGGGGTGCCGTACCGGTAGGCCACCTCGACGGCGACCGGCGTGTCGTAGGCGGACCCGGCGGGGAACAGCACGGCGGCGACGGCCGGCACGCTGACCGAGGTGCCGTTGCCGAGGTCGAGCGCGGCGCGCTGCGGTGCCCCGCCCGGGCCGAACACGGAGACGTCGTCCGGGTGCCGGTCCACCCAGCGCTGCAGCGCGTAGGCGTGCAGCCGCTGCAGGGTGCGCGACATGTCGCGCGAGACGTTGACGAGCGTGCTCTCCTCGACGTCCCACTGGCGCGTGAGCCACTCGCTCGTGGAGCGGGGCTCTCTCGGGCGTTCCGGGATGGGGCGGCCCAGCATGGCGGCGACGGCGGCGACGGCGCGGCGGGCGCCCTCGTCGTGGTCGCCGAAGTCGGGCCAGACGGGTTCGGGCAGGCCGTGGGGGAACGGAGCGGTCACCGGCAGCTCGCCGGTCAGGTCGTCCGGGAGCGCGTCGGTCAGGTCGTCGGCCATGCTGTCGGCCAGGTTGTCGGACAGAGCGCTGGACAGGGTCTCGGCGAAGTCGGTCGCGGGGGCGGCGCCGTCGTCGGGCAGAGTGAGGCTCCTCTCGGGGCTGGGATGTGACATGGAGACAGTTATAGCCGTGGTCACCGACACCACCGCAAGGGATTCTGCGCTCGCGTTGTCCGGCGGAGGCTCCGGACCTGCTCGGGAGCGCGTGCCGCCGGTGAGGCTGTCGGTGGTCCCGCGTAGACTTCTCGGCATGACCGAACCACTCTCCAACCCGCAGGACGAGCCCAGTACGCAGGGCGGCACGAGCGTCCTCGAGCGCGAGGAGACCCGGGAGGAGACAGAGCCGGGAGACCACGAGCGTTTTGCGCACTATGTGCGCAAGGAGAAGATCATGCAGTCCGCCATGAGCGGCAAGCCAGTGATCGCGCTCTGCGGCAAGGTCTGGGTCCCGGGCCGGGATCCGGGCAAGTTCCCGGTGTGTCCCAGGTGCAAGGAGATCTACGACGGTCTCCGCGATCCGCAGGACGGCGGCGAGGGCGACTCCACCAAGTGACGAGCCAGCCGCAGCAGCTGCCCCACACACCGTCGTCTGCGGCCGCTTCGTCGCTCAGCCCTGCCTTTCCACGCCGCGCCCCCTGGGGCACGGCGTCGAGTCTGCGCGCCTGGCAGGCGGAGGCCCTGGAGCAGTACCGCGAGCAGAACCCGCGGGACTTTCTGGCCGTCGCCACCCCGGGCGCGGGCAAGACGACGTTCGCGCTGCGCATCGCCACCGAGCTCCTCGAGCAGGGCATCGTCCGGCGCGTCACGGTCGTGGCGCCCACCGAGCACCTGAAGACCCAGTGGGCCGACGCCGCGGCGCGCGTCGGCATCCGCATCGACCCCCACTTCAAGAACTCCCAGGGCAGGCACGGCTCCCACTACGACGGCGTCGCGCTCACCTACGCGCAGGTCGCGGCCAAGCCGGCGCTGCACCGTGCCCGCACGGAGGCGTCGCGCACCCTCGTGATCCTGGACGAGGTGCACCACGGCGGTGACGCCCTGAGCTGGGGTGACGCCGTCCGCGAGGCCTTCGAGCCGGCGGAGCGCCGCCTGGCGCTCACCGGCACCCCGTTCCGGAGCGACACGTCGGCGATCCCGTTCGTCGAGTACGAGGCAGACGCCGAGGGCATCCGCCGGTCGAAGGCGGACTACACCTACGGCTACGGCGAGGCCCTGCGCGACCACGTGGTCCGCCCCGTCCTGTTCATGTCCTACGCGGGCGACATGCGCTGGCGCACCAAGATGGGCGACGAGGTCAGCGCCCGCCTCGGCGAGGCCATGACCAAGGACATGACCGGGCAGGCCTGGCGTACCGCGCTGGATCCGGAGGGGCAGTGGATCCCGTCGGTGCTCGCGGCCGCGGACAAGCGCCTCGCCGAGGTGCGCCGCACGGTGCCCGACGCCGGTGGCCTGGTCATCGCAACGGACCAGGACAACGCGCGCGCCTACGCCAAGCACCTGCACGAGATCACGGGCAAGCGCCCCACCGTCGTCCTGTCCGACGACGAAGGCGCGTCCGGGCGCATCGAGGAGTTCGCGCAGAGCGAGGACCGCTGGATGGTGGCCGTGCGCATGGTGTCGGAGGGCGTGGACGTGCCGCGCCTCGCCGTCGGCGTGTATGCCACGAGCGCCTCGACGCCGCTGTACTTCGCGCAGGCGATCGGCCGGTTCGTCCGTGCGCGCAAGCGCGGCGAGACGGCGTCGATCTTCCTGCCGAGCGTCGCGCCGCTGCTGAACCTGGCGGGCTCGATGGAGCAGGAGCGCGACCACGCGCTCGACCGGCCGCGCACGGCCGAGGAGCAGGGCATCGAGTACGACCCGGAGGCCGCGCTGATCGCGGAGGCCAACAAGGAGGAGAAGGCGTCGAGCGAGCTGCTGGGCTCGTTCCAGGCGCTCGACGCCCAGGCCTCGTTCGACCGGGTCCTGTTCGACGGGGGCGAGTTCGGCACGAGCGCGGACCTGGGCTCGGCGGAGGAGCAGGACTTCCTCGGGCTGCCCGGGCTGCTGGAGCCGGACCAGGTAGCGACGCTGCTGCGGCAGCGCCAGGCGGACCACCTCAAGGCGCGCGGGGGAGCCCCGACCGCCCGCGAGGTGGAGAACGAGCGGTCCGAGCAGGAGCACCGTCGCGCGGCGGAGCTGCGCAAGGAGCTGTCCAAGCTCGTCTCCGCATGGGCCAAGCGCAGCGGGCAGCCGCACGGCATGGTCCACGCCGAGCTGCGCCGCAAGTGCGGCGGCCCCGAGGTGCCGCTCGCGACGGCCGACCAGCTGACCGCGCGCGTGGCCCAGGTCCGGCGCTGGTTCGTCGGACAGAAGTAGTACGGGAGCGAGACGATCCGCATGGTGAGACAAGAGGCCGTCACGGCCGCATTCGCTCGGCCCTGGCCAGTTCTCTGGCCTACCGTGAGTCCATGACCGACGAGCTTCGGGGCATCGGCGCCTCGCTCACAGACTCGTGGCCTGCCTTTGACAACGGTGTCAAAGAGCCGCGGCCGCTTCCCGCAGCACCCCTTCCGGCGGTGCGCCCGTCGGTCGCGCTGCTGACCGACCGGTACGAGCTGACCATGCTCCAGGCGGCGCTCGCCGACGGCACCGCGCACCGGCACTGCGTGTTCGAGGTGTTCACCCGGCGCCTGCCCGCGGGCCGACGCTACGGCGTCCTGGCAGGTACCGGCCGCGTCTTGGAAGCGCTGCCACACTTCGTGTTCGAGGACGCCGAGCTGGCATTTCTCGAGGGCAACGGCGTGGTGGACCGCCGGACCCTCGACTACCTCGCGAACTACCGGTTCACCGGGACCATCCAGGGATACGTCGAGGGCGAGGTGTTCTTCCCCGGCTCGCCCGTGCTGCAGGTCGAGGGGACCTTCGCCGAGGCAGTGCTCCTGGAGACCCTGATCCTGTCGATCCTGAACTACGACTCGGCGGTGGCGTCGGCGGCGTCGCGCATGACGAGCGCGGCCGGAGGCCGCCCCGTGCTGGAGATGGGCTCGCGCCGGGCGAGCGAGCAGGCGGCCGTCGCGGCGGCCCGGGCCGCCGTGATCGGTGGCTTCGCCGGCACGTCGAACCTCGAGGCCGGGATGCGGTACGGGCTGGACACCATCGGCACGGCCGCGCACGCCTTCACGCTGCTGCACGACACCGAGCGGGAGGCCTTCGCCTCGCAGGTCGCCTCGCTGGGGCCGGGTACGACGCTCCTGGTCGACACGTACGACGTGAAGCAGGGCGTGGCGACCGCCGTCGAGGTCGCGGGGACCGGGCTGGGCGCGGTGCGCCTCGACTCGGGCGACCTCGGCGGGCTGGCGCAGGAGGTCCGCAAGCAGCTCGACTCGCTCGGCGCCCGGGACACGAAGATCGTGGTCACCTCCGACCTCGACGAGTTCGCGATCGCGGCCCTGGCCGCCGCGCCCGTGGATGTGTACGGCGTCGGGACGTCGCTCGTTACCGGTTCAGGCGCGCCGACCTGCGGCATGGTCTACAAGCTGGTGGCGCGCGCCGACGCGTCGGGGGTGCTGCAGCCGGTGGCGAAGGCGTCGGCCAACAAGGCGTCGGTGGGCGGCCGCAAGGCGGCAGCGCGGCGCTACGGCCGCGATGGGTACGCGGTCGAGGAGATCATGGTGACCGGCCCGGACACGGCGGTGGCGGAGTGGAGCCCGCAGAGCGACGACCTGCGTCCGCTGCTCGCCCCGCTGGTCGTCGACGGCGCCGTCGACTCGCGCTGGGTGGGCCCGTACGGGGTCGCGAACGCGGCGATCAACCACGGTATGGTGCGCGCCGAGCTGCCGCGCGGAGCGCGTCGTCTGTCCAAGGGCGACCCCGCCATCCCGACCGTGGACCTCCGGCTGGACGGCCTCCTCGACTGAGTTCGGACCGGCACCTGGACCCGCTCGGTGAACCGCCCGTGACCGACCGGTGGTCCGAGGTCACAGCCCGGCGACAACTTCGCGAAAATCTCGGACAAGGGTGTCCAGCGGAGGGACGAAACCGCCTAGAGTGAGACCTGTGACTTCTTCCCCACCGCCGCTGCTCACGCCCATGGGGTCAGCCGGGACGGCCGTCGAGGAGGACACTGAGGCGGACATCGCCTCGGGGGTTGCCGACCCATGGGTGACGATCGTCTGGAACGACCCGGTGAACCTGATGTCGTACGTGACGTACGTGTTCGAGAGCTATTTCGGGTACCCGCGCGTCAAGGCGGAACGGCTCATGACCCAGGTGCACAAGGACGGTCGCGCGGTCGTGTCCAGCGGCGGGCGCGAACGCATGGAGGTGGACGTGCAGGCGATGCATGGGTTCGGGTTGTGGGCCACGCTGCAGGAGTCGGGCGCGCGGGGAGCCGCATGACTCCGTTCCGCGCCATGCGGCGGGGTTACGAGGCAAGGTTCGAACCGGTGGAGCGGGTCGTCCTGGCCAGGGTGGCGCGCGACGTCGCCGAGATGCTCCGCGACGAGGCGGGCCTGGACCTGTTCGCCGACGGTGACGACCCGGGCCCTTCGACGCACCCCGGCCCGGGCAAGGGCCAGGCGTGGGCCAACGGCCTTCTCGCCCCGGACGAGCTGACCGACGCCGACCTGGCGCGCCTCACGGGCGTGACCGGTGTGGGACGCATCCCGACGGACCCCGCGGCGCGGCGGCTCCTGCCGGACGCGAGCAAGGACGACACGGACATCGCCGACGAGTTCCGCCGGCTCACGCAGAACGATGTCGCCCAGGCCAAGGTGGAGCGGCTCGAGGCGTTCGCCGCGCTGCTCGACCTGCCCTCGGGCGAGGACGCTCCCTCGCCGCTGGGCCGGCACGGGGCGCCGCCGCCGGTGCGGGTGCCGCGCGAGGAGGCCGAACAGTTCGCCGGGGCGCTCACCGACGTACGGCTCGTGATCGCCGAGCGGCTCGGCCTGAAGACCGACGACCAGGTCATGCAGCTCACCGACGAGATCATGTGGGACCGGCAGGCCGGTCGCGAGATCCCCGTGGCCACCGACGGCCGCGCGGCGCGGCGCTTCTGGTCGGGGGTGTTCGTCGCGGCGGGCTACGCCCAGGAGACCCTGATGGACGTGATGCTCGCGGAGCTGCGGGGGCGGCGCCCCTCCGGCCCGGCCACGTCATCCCTGTGAGCCAGCCTGATGCCCTGACCTGCCGAAACGTGTCACGCGTCACGCGTGGCGCGGCTCACGGGTAACGGTTCCGGAACAATGTCCTCGTTAGGCTTCACCCCGTGAACGACGCGCCCATCGGCATCTTCGACTCCGGCCTCGGCGGCCTCACGGTTGCGCGCGCCATCCTGGACCAGCTGCCCAACGAGCAGGTCCGGTATCTCGGCGACACCGTGAACAGCCCGTACGGCCCCAAGCCGATCGCCGCCGTGCGCGCCATGGCGCTGGACGCCATGGACCGGCTCGTGGCGGACGGCGTGAAGATGCTGGTCATCGCGTGCAACACGGCGTCGTCGGCGATGATGCGCGACGCGCGCGAGCGGTACGAACAGCGCCACGGCATCCCCGTGGTCGAGGTGATCCTGCCCGCGGCCCGGGCCGCGGTGACCGCCACCCGGTCGGGGCGGATCGGCGTCATCGGCACGCGCACGACGGTGCAGTCGCGGGCGTACGACGACGCTTTCCACGTCACCCCCGGCCTGACCATCACGAGCCAGGCCTGCCCGGAGTTCGTACGCTTCGTCGAAGAGGGCAGGACGTCGGGTCCGGAGGTACAGAAGTTCGCGCACGAGTACCTCGACCCGGTCAGGGCGGCCGGCGTCGACACGCTCGTGCTGGGCTGCACGCACTACCCGCTGCTCGCGGGCGCCATCTCCTACGTCATGGGTGAGGAGGTCACGCTGGTCTCCAGCGCGGACGAGACCGCGAAGGACGTGTACCGCACGCTCGTGGCCCACGACCTCGAGCGCGCGCCAGACGCCGGTGCGCCCGTGCACCGGTTCCTCACCACCGGTGACCCGGCCCCGTTCGGGCAGCTGGCCGGCCGGTTCCTCGGCCCCGAGGTGTCCCTCGTGGAGGCCGTCTGATGCGCCTCGTCCCGCTCGGGGTCTCCGGTTCGTTCCCGGGCCCGGCCACGCCCGCGTCGTCGTACCTGGTGCGGGTCACGGCCGCGGAGGCGGCCGCGGCCGGCTACCAGCCGCGTGACTGGAACCTCCTGCTCGACCTCGGCAACGGCGCGTTCGGCGCCCTGCAGCGGCACATGGATCCCATGGCGCTCGACGCGGTGTCGATCTCGCACCTGCACCCCGACCACTGCGCGGACCTCTCGGGCCTGTACGTGTACCTGCGGTACCACCCCCGGCACGGTTCGCTGCGCACCGGCCGCCGGCCCAAGCGCCTGCCCGTCTACGGACCCGCGGACGCCGCGCGGCACCTCGCGCACTCGTCCGGGCTCAGTGCGGGCGAGACCATGGAGAACGACTTCGACTTCCAGTCCTGGGCCGAGCACAAGCTGGTCGAGGTGGGACCGCTGACCATCGAGCCGCACCGGGTGTTCCACCCGGTCGAGACGTACGGCGTGCGGGTGACCGGCCCGTCGTCGTCGGGCGGGACGGCGACGCTGGCGTACACGGGGGACACCGACGCGTGCTCGTCAGTGGTCGAGCTGGCGCGTGACGCCGACCTGCTGCTCAGCGAGGCCGCGTTCCTCGAGGGGCGCGACGACGTCGTCGAGCGCGGTATCCACCTCACCGGCCGCCGCGCCGGCCAGGTGGCGACCGACGCCGGCGCCCGCCGCCTGCTGCTCACGCACCTGCCGGTGTGGAACGATCCCGCGGACTCCCTGGCCGAGGCGCGCGGGTCCTACGCGGGCCCGGTCGACGTCGCGCAGCCGGGCACGGTCTACGACCTCTGACGACGTGCCGGCCGGACGGGTCACCCGGGTGACCGGTCCGGCTGACGCGGCGGGCCGTGCGGCTCGTTAGGGTGGGCGCATGACCTCCAGCACCAACACAGTCGTCCGCGCCGACGGGCGCGCCACCGACCAGCTCCGCCCCGTGAAGATCACCCGGGGCTGGCTCGACGAGGCCGAGGGATCGGTGCTCGTGGAGTTCGGGCGCACGCGCGTGCTGTGCGTGGCCTCGTTCACGGAGGGCGTGCCGCGCTGGCGCAAGGGATCCGGCGAGGGCTGGGTCACCGCCGAGTACGCGATGCTGCCGCGCGCCACCAACGAGCGCAGCCAGCGCGAGTCCGTGAAGGGCAAGATCGGCGGCCGCACGCACGAGATCTCGCGCCTCATCGGCCGGTCGCTGCGCGCCGTCGTCGACATGAGCGCGCTCGGCGAGAACTCCATCGTGCTCGACTGCGACGTGCTGCAGGCCGACGGCGGGACCCGCACCGCCGCGATCACCGGCGCCTACGTGGCCCTCGTCGACGCGATCGCGTGGGGCCGCAGGCACGGGCACATCAAGGGCGGCAAGCAGGTGCTCTCGGACTCGGTCGCCGCCGTCTCCGTCGGCATCATCGACGGCACCCCGATGCTCGACCTGCCCTACGTGGAGGACGTGCGCGCCGAGACCGACATGAACGTGGTGGTCACGGGCGCCGGCAAGTTCATCGAGGTGCAGGGCACCGCCGAGCACGCGCCGTTCGACCGCGCCGAGCTCGACGCGCTGCTCGACCTCGCGGTGGGCGGCACCGCCGAGCTCGCCAAGATCCAGCAGGACGCGCTCGCGCAGGAGCTCTGAACCAACGCGCGCCGGCTGGGCCCGGGTCAGGCTCCCAGAGCCTGCACCTGGGCCAGCACGCTGTCGTCGCCCACGAAGACGCTCCCGCCCCGACGCACCGTCTCGGCGTAGCGGCGGACCATCTCCGGCTTGTTCTCCCGCACGAGGGCGATCCAGTCCGCAGGCGCGCCCGTGTCCGGGTCGTGCGCGGCGCTCCACTCGGCGATCTCGACCATGATCGGGATCAGGCCGAGGCCGCGCTCGGTGAGGTCGTAGCGCACGCGGCGCCGGTCGACCGGGTCGGGGGACCGGCGCAGGATCCCGGCGTCGGTCAGCGAGTCGAGGCGGGCGGACAGCACGCTCGGCGAGATGGCCTCGTCGCCCGCCAGGAACTCGTTGAACGTGTGCTTGCCGAAGTACACGACGTCGCGCACCACGAGCAGGGACCACGGGTCACCGAACGCCTCCAGCCCGAAGTTCACCGGGCAGGTGGACTTGCCGCTCGCTCGCTTCATGGTGTCCTCCCGTCCGTCTGACCGTGCGCCGGGCCGCCTCGTGGGGCCCGATTCCTGGCTGACCTTCCCGGCCCGGAAAACTCGTCAGCGCCGGACCGATGAGTCCCGGTGACCCGCCTCGTCATACCTGCATGATCACTACGATCATCGTAGTGACTTGACGGAGGGTTCACAAGGACCCGCGAGCTCGAGGAGCCGAGATGAGCACGAACGAGACGCACACCGCGTCGGACGGCGCGGGTCGGCTGCGCCTGCAGGACCCCGAGGTGCGCACCTTCGCGCACCTCCTGGTGAACACCTCGCTGGTGTCGGTCACGAACTTCACCGCCTGGTTCGCCGTCACGTTCTGGGTGTACCTGGAGACGGGTTCGGTCTTCGCGGCCGGCGTGATCTCCGGGATCTTCCTGGTGTCGATGGTCGGCACGGGCGTGTGGTTCGGGTCCCTCGTGGACCACCACCGCAAGAAGACGGTGATGCAGGTGTCGGCGGTCGTGTCGCTGGGGTTCTACCTCGCGGCGCTCGGCCTCTACGTCGCGACGCCCGCAGCGGTCTTCACCGACCCGACGAGCGTCCAGCTTTGGGCGCTGGTCCTCCTGGTGATGGCCGGTGTGATGGCGGGCAACCCGCGGAGTATCGCGATGACCACGGTTGTCACCGCCCTGTTCGACGACGGGCGCCGGGACAAGGCGAACGGGCTGGCCGGCACGACGTCTGGCATCTCGCACCTGGTGACCTCGGTGATCAGCGGCCTGCTCGTGGCGTCGAGCGGGATGCTCGGCGTGCTGGTCCTCGCGGTCGTCGTGCTCGCCGCCGCCGTCGGGCACCTGCACCGGCTGCGCGTGCCGGAGTCCCTCGCCGAGGCCGCGGCAGCGGACGAGCCGAAGAAGGTGGACCTGCGCGGGACCATCCGCCTCGTGGGCAGCATCCCCGGGATGTGGGCCCTGATCGGGTTCACGCTCCTGAACAACTTCCTGGCGGGCGGCCTCATGGCGCTCGCCGACCCGTACGGGCTGTCGCTCATGTCGGTCCAGGCGTGGGGCCTGGCCTGGGGCCTGATCAGCGTCTTCATGATCCTGGGCGGGCTGGTCGTGGCGAAGCGGGGTGTCGGGCGCAACCCCGTCCGGACCCTGCTGGTGGTCAACCTCGTCATGTGGGGCGCGACCTTCCTGCTTCCCGTGCAGCACTCGGTGGTGCTGCTCGTGGCCGGGTTCGCGGTGTACCTGTTCGTCATGCCGTTCGCGGAGGCGTCCGAGCAGACGGTGCTGCAGAAGGTGGTGCCGTACGAGCGGCAGGGGCGCGTGCTCGGGTTCGCGCACAGCGTCGAGATGGTGGCTGCGCCGCTGACGGCGTTCCTCATCAGCCCGCTGACCGAGTTCGTGTTCCAGCCGTTCATGACCGACGGCGCCGGCGCGGACCTGATTGGCGGCTGGTTCGGCACCGGGCCCGCGCGGGGGATCGCTCTGGTGCTCATGCTGCTCGCGGTGCTCGGCCTGGGGCTGACGGCGGCGGCGCTGGCCAGCCGGCAGTACCGGGCGATGAGCCGGCGATACCTGGACGGTGCGGCGGCGCCCGACTCCGGCGCGGCGCCGGTGGTCGACGAGGTGCCGGTCGCCGGCGCCGTCGTCGGGCAGCGGGAGCCCGCCCTTGCCGGTGCACCGGCCTGAGGCGTGCGGGGCTGAGGCGTACCGGCCCGAGGTACATCGAGGCGGGCGGCGGCTGGCATGATCGGGGCATGGCTTCCCTGATCGTGCCGCCCGCCGCCCGGCTCGTCCTCGCGACGCACAACCGCAAGAAGGTGGGGGAGCTCCTGGCTATCCTCGCCGCTTCCGGCCTGGTGCTGCCCGACGGCGGCCTGGTCACCTCGGGCGAGGTCGGCGCGCCCGAGCCCGTCGAGGACGGCGTGACGTTCGCCGAGAACGCGCTCATCAAGGCGCGGGCGGTGTGCGCCGCGACCGGGCTGCCCGCCGTCGCCGACGACTCCGGGCTGGCCGTGGACGTGCTCGGCGGCGCCCCCGGGATCTTCTCGGCCCGCTGGGCCGGCAAGCACGGGGACGACCTCGCGAACCTCGAGCTGCTGCTCGGCCAGCTCGGGGACGTACGTCCCGAGCACCGTCAGGCCGGGTTCGTGTGCGCCGCGGCGCTGGTCACGCCCGACGGGCGCGAGGAGGTGCGCCTCGGCGAGATGCGGGGCGTGCTGGAGACCGCGCCGCGGGGGAGCAACGGGTTCGGCTACGACCCGATCCTGGTCCCGGACGAGGCGGCGCTGGGTTCGGGCGCGGGTGTTGGCGGGGCCGACGACCGGGCGGGAGCTGCCGACGGCGGTCGCCGTCGGACCGCCGCAGAGCTGGACCCGGAGGAGAAGAACGCGATCTCGCATCGGGGCAAGGCGTTCCGCGCCCTGGCCCCGGCGATCCTGGAGACGCTGGGCGGGTAGCGTCCCGCCGCCGTCGCTGTCGCGTCGACCAGACGGCGGCAGCGAGTCAGTCGCGTGGTCCGACCAGGTCACTGACTCGCTGGTCTTGATTCGGCGAGTCAGTCCCCCCGGTCCACTACGGCTCAGTCTTGGGCCGCGCTGGCCTGGGCGCGCCGGAGGGCCGCGACCAGGCCGCGCCAGCCGAGCATCGTTATCGCCAGGAAGATCGTCGTGACCAGCGCGAACGACCACGCCAGGCCCTGGCCGGAGACCCCGCGCAGCACCAGGCCGCCGATCACCGTGGTGAACCAGATCATGACGCCCGTCGGCCAGACGCGGGCCGGGTCGTGCCACGCGCGGGTCCAGGCCCAGCCGATCGCGGCGGCCAGCGCGAACGGCCACACGACGCGGCCGAAGGCGGCGATCAGCGACCCGTCGTGGGACGCGATGCCGATGAGGGTGAAGGCGACGACGGCGACGACGTCGGCCACGAGGGCGGGCCAGACGGGCGCGGTACGGGAGGCGGGGGCGGTGGTGCTCACGCGTCGAGGGTAGCCGGGGTCGCCAGCCCTCGCCGGCAGGTCCGAACCGGCAAAGCCACGCATCGTGGAGAAAATTTACGGTTCGGACATATCCCAATCTTCTTCTTGAATCATCCAGGATCCACGATCCTCCCGGCCCGCTGTTCGGCGGGCCGTTGTGATCAAGGAGGCAGCATGCGAAGCAACCTCTCCCGCGCCCTTCTCGGGGGCTTGGCGGCTCTGGCCCTGAGCGGCACCGCAGCCGTCGCGTTCGGCGCGCCGTCGCAGGCCCGGCCGAGTGACGTCACCGGCGACGTCGCAGTGCACAGCGCGGCGACCACCCGGGCGGCCCAGGACCGGGTGACCGACTACTGGACCCCGCAGCGGATGCGTGACGCCGTGCCCGCGGACGTCCTGGTGGCCGCCAAGAGCAAGGCCTCGGCCGGAGACAAGGTGGCGGCGGGTGCGCCGACCGTCGTCCCGCAGGCCAAGGCCGCGCCGTCCGCCGACTTCGTGGGCGACTACTACACGGGTGGCGGCAAGGTCGTCGACACCACCGGCAAGGTCTTCTTCACGCTCGGCGGCGTCAACTACGTCTGCTCGGGCAGCGCGGTGACGTCCGGGAACAAGGACGTGGTGCTCACGGCGGGCCACTGCGTCAACGAGGGTCCAGGTGCCTACGCCACGAACTGGGCGTTCGTCCCGGCCTACGACGACGGCGCCCGGCCGTACGGCACGTTCACGGCTCGTCAGCTCACCACCACCACGCAGTGGCAGAACAGCGGCGACTTCGACTACGACGTCGCCTTCGCGGTGCTGAACACGGTGAACGGGGCGCACCTGACCGACGTCGTGGGCGGCCAGTCCATCGGCTTCAACCAGGCTCGCGGCCAGTACATGTACTCGTTCGGCTACCCGGCGGCCAACCCGTACGACGGCACGGACATCGCGTGGTGCCACGGCACCGTCGTGCAGGACACCTACGGCGGGAGCACCGACCAGGGGCTGAACTGCAACCTGACCGGCGGCTCGTCCGGCGGCCCCTGGTTCGTGGGCTACTCCGAGTCCACCGGCGTCGGCACGCTCAACTCGGTGAACTCCTTCAAGTACCGGGGCGGCCCCCTGCGGAGCTACATGTTCGGCCCGTACCTGGGTAGCGTTGCCCAGACGCTCTACACCTCGGCCGCGTCGCTCTGACGCGCTGAACCCGCTCGGGCCCGCAGCCGCTCCGCGAGGAGGGCTGCGGGCCCGACGTCTGCCGCACCGGCCCTCGCTGCTACCTCGGGAGGGTCGCCAGCAAGGTCACATAGTCGGCGAACGCCGCGCGCACCTCGGAGCGTTCCAGGCCGAACCGCTCCAGGCTGTACTGGTGCGGCGGCCGGCTCTTCGGGGCCTCGAGGGCCGCGGTCAGGTTCGCGTCGTCGTCGGCGCCCCACTGCGCGCCGAGCTGCTCGAACAGCTCCGGCAGGGCCGCGCCCGGTTCGCCGGTGAGGCGGCCGTACGGCAGGTCGAGCACGGCGTCGGGCCCCAGCTCGGCCCGCTGGACGAGCGCGCGGGACACGCCCTGGGACATGATCGCCAGCCAGTCACGGCCGATCTGGGTGAGGTCCACGGCGCCGGGGCGCCGGTGGATCCGTTGCGAGGACTCGGCCAGGGAGCAGAGCGAGGCCAGCGCCACCTCGGGGCTCCGGTGGGTCCACACGAACCGGGCGTCGGGGAACACGTCGCGGATCTCGGACAGGTGGAAGAGGTTCGCCGGGTGCTTGAGCACCCAGCGCCGAGCGGGACGGCCGTAGGACAGCAGCTGGAGCGTGTCGCGCAGGAACCGGTAGTCCGGCCGATGGTCGAAGGTCCGGAGGCGTTCGAGGTAGTCCGGCATGGGCACGGCGGACGAGTGCAGCTCCGAGTGGGCACGGATGAACGTGTCCTCCTCCTCGGCCGCCGCATACATCGGGTGGATGGTGTCCCACGTGGAGCTCAGCGCGGAGGTCACCGCGAACTTGCGCCGGGTGCGCCGGATCAGCGCGGCTTCGGCGCGGCCGTCCACGGCGAGGCCGGGGTGCATCATCTCCCAGAGCTTCGGTCCGCGGTGACCGGGCGAACGGGACAGGACGTTGTAGGTCAGCGTGGTTCCCGTGCGGGGCATCCCGACCACGAACACCGGGGCCGCCACCGGCTGGTCGGCGATCTCGGGGTGCCGGGCGCGCAGGTCACCGACCACCACGCGGTTCCGGATCCGGCCCGCCAGCATCGCCTGGCCCGCCGTCCAGCCGAGCGGGCTCAGGCCGGGGAAGGCGGCGAACGCGCGCAGCACCAGGCGGAGGTGATCGAGGTCGGCCGCGGCCTCCGCGCTCAGCGGCGCCCGTCCGCGGGCGGCGCGCGCGATCATCCGGTCGAACACCGCGTCGGCGTCCCTGCGGGTGCGCGTCGCGGGAGCCAGGAGCAGGTTGGTCAGGCGTAGAGCCGGCAGAACGGCGGGCGTGGTCTGAGACACGTCACTCCAGGGTCTTGGCGCGGGGCCGGCAAGGGGATCGGGCACATCCTCGCGTGGGGAGCCGCACGCGTAAAGGAAAGCGGGCAGGCCAGGGAGCCTCCGGTCACCGTGCAGGCCGGCTTCGGGCCACCGTCCGGTCCCCCGTAGGCTTGGCAGATGCACCTTGTCGCCCAGGATCTCGGTTTCGCCTACCCCGGGCGGCCCGTCATGGACGGGGTGTCCTTCTCGGTGTCCGACGGCGGACGGCTCGGCGTGGTCGGCGAGAACGGGTCCGGCAAGTCCACCCTGCTGCACCTGCTGGCCGGCGACCTGCTGCCGAAGTCGGGCGAGGTACGCCGGCACGGCACCGTGGCGCTCGTCGAGCAGGAGCTGCACCCCACGCCGGGTCAGACCATCGGCGACCTGGTCGCCGGGACGCTCGACGGCCTGCGGACCGCGGCCGCCGAGCTGGAGGCCGCGGCTGCCGCGTTCGACCACAGCTCGGGCGACCTGGCGGTGCTGGAGCGCACCCTCTCGCTCGCGGAGCACCTCGCCGCCTGGGACGCCGACCGGCGCGTCGAGGTGGCCCTCACGCGGCTGGGCGCCCCGCGCGACCCCAGGCGCCGGCTCGACCGGCTCAGCGTGGGGGAGCGGTTCCGGGTACGCCTTGCCTGCCGCCTGGCCGAACGCTCCGACCTGCTTCTGCTCGACGAGCCCACCAACCACCTTGACGACTCCGCCATCGAGTTCCTCACGGGCGAGCTCGTCGCGTGGCGCGGCGCCGTCGTGCTCGTGACCCACGACCGCGAGCTGCTGGACGACGTCGCCACCGCCATCCTCGACCTCGATCCCTCCTGGGACGGCAAGCCCGTGCTGTACGGGCAGCCGGGCTACCTCGCCTACCGGTTCGCGAAGAACCAGGCGCTGCACCGCTGGCGGCAGCGCTACCGGGCCGAGCGCAAACGGGCCGCGGCGCTCGCCGAGCGCCTGGACGAGTCCTACGAGGGGCTCTCCGACGAGTGGCGGCCGCCCAAGGGCTCGCAGAAGCACCGCCGCGCCACCCGCGCCCGCATCCACGTGAAGGCCGCCGACCGGCTCGTCCAGAAGCTCGAGGCCGAGGCCATCGAGGTGCCCGTCCCGCCGGTGGAGCTGGGGTTCCCGGACCTCCCGGCGATGTCGCCGGGCTGGGACCCCAGCAACCCGGTGGTGGAGGTGCGTTCGCCGCGCGTCGGGGACGACGGCGGCGCTCGCGTGGACCTGCCCGGCACACGGGTCGCGATCCCGCCGTCGGGCCGGCTGCTCATCGTGGGGCCGAACGGGACCGGCAAGTCGACGCTGCTCGCAGCGCTCGCCGGCACCCTGGAGCTGGACCGGGGGAGCCGGTCGGTCGCCCCGGGGGCGCGCATCGGCGTCGTCGGCCAGGAGAGCGAGCCCATCACCGGCAAGGCGCGCCGGCTGACCGGCTTCGAGACCTACGCCGACGAGGCGCTGCGGCTGCTCGCCTCGGGTGAGCTGGACCCGGACCACGTGGTGCCCGTCGCAGGGCTCGGCCTGCTCAGCGAGGAGGACCTGGACCGGCCGCTCGCCGAGCTGTCCGCGGGGCAGCGGCGCCGGTTCGAGATCGCTCGGGCGCTGCTGCACGCGCCGCACCTGCTGCTGCTCGACGAGCCGACGAACCACCTGTCGATCGACCTCGTCGACGAGCTGACGCGTGCCCTGCAGGTCACGCCGTGCGCCGTCGTCGTCGCCACCCACGACCGGCGCATGCGCTCGGACCTGGAGGACTGGCCGGTCCTGGACCTGTCCTGACGGCGGCGGGTTGATTCACATTGCGGCACTGGGAGGCGGCGGCCTATTCTGGGAGCAGCCCGCCGCGCTAAGCAGTGGGAAGTGAGCCCGAGAGCCAGCCGGACGGCTGTGCGCTCGGGCTTCGCGCATTTTCAGGTGTCGATCACCTTCGTCACCAAGTCATCGCAGCGTGGCCGCCACTCGCCGCCGCGTGCCCACGCCCAGGCAACTGCATCAGGCAGCGCGAGCAGGGGTTCGCTTGCGGCGCGGTCGTGGCGATAGCGCAGGGTGTTCTCCGCGTGGTGGGCTTTGGTCGCGGCGACGAGAACGCTCCGGTCCACCTGGATCATGCTGTCGTCGTGTTCGATGCAGATGCTCGTTCGCGCGTCCCGAATCGCACCCGTGACGAGTTCTTCGAGGCACGCCTTGCGACGGTCGGCCTCCTTTCGCCGCGGCCGATCCACTCCGCCAGCCCGAAAGATCGTCGCCTCGACCGGGAGCTTCGAGATCGCCGCGAGGATCTTGCGCCGTCGTGAGTCGCTCTCGCGATGCATGTGCAGTCGTGCTTGGCCCGGCATCGTCAACGATCTGATCGTGGATCGTGCTGCCTTGAGATCCGCGCTATCGATCGCCACAGCGACCAGAAGGTAGTCGCGCGCTTTGGTCTCGTCCACGAACACATGCCCGCTCAATCGAACTTCTCCTTGATCGGTCTGGGTGGCGGGCTGTTGCGTATACGCAACGGGAACCGACATCTTCAGGTATCAAGGATCAGGCTAGGTGCACTCGTGGAGGAGTGCTCGTCCACTCGGACGATCGCGGCGTGATGCACCCGGTGGCGAAAGCGCTACCTCACGGAAGCCGGCCCACGTGGGCCATTGCCTGCTTGAGCAGCATGCCCTGGCCGTTCATCATCTCGGCCTGGACGTCGTCGGCGCACGCCTCCTCCGGCGTCAGCCAGGCGAGGTCCAGGGCGTTCTGCTGCGGGCGGCAGTCGCCCGTCACGGGCACCACGTACGCGAGTGACACCGCGTGCTGGCGCGGGTCGTGAAACGCGGTGATGCCCGGCGTCGGGAAGTACTCGGCGACGGTGAACGGCTGCGGCGACGGCGGGACCTGCGGCAGCGCGACCGGGCCCAGGTCCTTCTCGATGTGCCGCAGCAGCGCGTCCCGGAGCCGCTCGTGGTACATGACGCGCCCCGAGACCACGGCCCGCGTCATCGTGCCCTGGGTGTTCACCCGCAGGAGCAGCCCGACGGCGACCACGTCGCCCGAGTCGTCGACGCGGACCGGAACGGCATCGACGTACACGAGCGGGAGCTGCGCCCGTACGACGGCGAGGTCCTCGTCGGTCAGCCACCCCGACACCTGGGAGGGGTCGTGGTAGAAATCGTCGGCTGGGTAGTCGGCAGTGTCCGTCACGGGTCCGTTCTACCAGGTCGGGCCTCGCGGTGCCTTATTCCGCGCCGCCGGACCGGCACGAGCGGTGTTGAACTGATCACGGAGCTGTTGTTCCTGGAATAGCGGAGAGCAGAACTGTGCTTCACCAGGGAGACGCCCAACGAGAGGAAGCGTGACATGGCAACCGTCGAGATCACCGACGCCACGTTCGAGAAGACCGTCAGCAACAACGGGATAGTCCTGGTGGACTTCTGGGCCACGTGGTGCCCGCCGTGCAAGATGTTCGGCCCGGTCTTCGAGGCATCCTCGGACAAGAACGACGACATCGTGCACGCCAAGATCGACACCGACGCCAACCCGGGCATCTCGGCGGCCGCGCAGGTGACGTCCATCCCGACGCTGATGGCGTTCCGCGACGGCGTGCTGGTCTTCCGCCAGGCGGGCGCGCTGCCCGCCAAGGGCCTCGCCGAGGTGGTCGAGGCCGTGCGCGGCCTCGACATGGAGGCAGTGAAGAAGGACCTCGCCGCACAGCAGAACTGACGCGGCTGGGCCGGCACAGCAGAGCCGAAGGGTGCGCGAGGCGGGACTCGAACCCGCACGTCCGAAGACACCAGGACCTAAACCTGGCGCGGCTGCCAATTACGCCACTCGCGCGCGGCGCTCAGTCTACGGGCAGGTCAGCGGAACGCGGCGATCCCCGTGATGTGTCGGCCCAGCACCAGCGTGTGCACCTCGTCGGTGCCCTCGTAGGTGCGCACCGACTCCAGGTTGCTGGCGTGCCGCATCGGCGAGTGGTCGAGCGTGATGCCGTTGCCGCCCAGCACGGTGCGTGCCTCGCGGCAGATGTCGATGGCGATGCGCGCGTTGTTCAGCTTGCCCGCCGAGATCATGTGCCCCTCCAGGCGCCCGGCGTCCTTGAGCCGGCCGAGGCGCAGCGCCATGAGCTGCGCCTTGGTGATCTCCAGCGCCATGTCGACGAGCTTGGCCTGCGTGAGCTGGAAGCCCGCGATCGGCGTACCGAACTGCTCGCGCCCCTTGGCGTAGGCCAGGGCGGACTCGAACGCGTCCCGCGCGGCGCCGACCGCGCCCCACACGATGCCGTAGCGCGCCTCGTCGAGGCACGCGAACGGCCCCGCCAGGCCGGGGTGCTCCGGCAGGATGGCGTCCGCGGGCACGCGCACGCCGTCCAGCGTGATGTCGCACTGCACGGACGCGCGCATCGACAGCTTCGGCTCGATGGGCACGGCGGAGAAGCCCGGGGCCGACGTCGGCACGATGAACCCGCGCACGCGGTCCCGCTCGCCGCCGTCGTCCTGGGGCTCGCGGACCTTGGCCCAGATGATCGCCACGTCGGCGAACGAGGCCATACCGATCCACCGCTTGGCGCCGTCCAGGACCCACTCGCCACCGGCGTCGCCGCCCTCGCTGCCCGGCTCGAAGCGGGCGCGGGTGGTCATGCCCGCCGGGTCGGAGCCCGCTCCGGGCTCGGTCAGCCCGAAGCAGCCCACCACCTCGCCCGTCGCCATCCGCGGCAGCCACTGCTGCTTCTGGGCCTCGGAGCCGTGCTTGTGGATCGCCGACATCGCCAGCGAGCCCTGCACCGACACGAACGTGCGGATGCCGGAGTCGCCGGCCTCCAGCTCCTGCGCCGCCAGCCCGTACTCGACGGCGGACCGCCCGGCGCAGCCATGGCCGTGCAGGTGCATGCCGAGCAGCCCGAGCTCGCCCAGCTCGGGGACGAGCTCGCGCGGGAAGTAGGCATCGGCGAACCAGCGGGCGATGTTCGGCCGGACTCGCCGGTCCACGAACTCCCGCACGCGGTCCCGCGTGGCCAGCTCGGTGTCGCTGAGCTCGGCGTCGACGTCGAGCAGGTCGGCGGGCGAGCCCATCAGTCGAGCCCGAGGACCTTGCGGATGCGGGCTACGTGGCCCGTCGCCTTGACGTTGTAGAACGACTCGGCGACCGTCAGGTCCGGGTTCACCACGACCGTGGAGCGGATCACGCCCACGTACGTCTTGCCATAGTTCTGCTTCTCGCCCCAGGCGCCGTACGCCTCCAGCGTCGCGTGGTCCTCGTCGGACGCGAGCGGGAAGGTGAGCGTCTCGTCCTGCGCGAACTTGGCCAGCTTGGCGACCTTGTCGGGGGAGATGCCTACGACGGCGTAGCCCGCGCCCAGGAGGGATGCCTCCGAGTCGCGGAAGTCGCACGCCTCCTTGGTGCATCCCGGCGTCGCGGCGGCCGGGTAGAAGTACACGATGACGCCCTTGTCGGTGCTCTGCGCCAGGTCGGCGAGGCGGACGGTGGCGCCGTCGGCGGTCGGGAGGGTGAAGTCGGGAGCCTTGTCCCCGGGCTCGAGGCGAGTCGTCATGCCCGCAACGTTAGTCGCCCTCCGGGCTCCCGGTGTCCCGCACGCCAGGAGCCTGTGGACGACGGCGTCCGGCGGTCGCGTAGCGTTGTCCTGTGAGCACCCCCGCTGTGACGAACGCCGCTACCCAGCCTGGCAACCTTCCGATCCGCATGCTGCACGACCGGCTCCTGGTGGAGCCCGAGACGGACGCGTCGGAGCGGCAGTCGACGGCGGGCCTCGTGATCCCGGCGACCGCCGTCGGGCCCAAGCGGCTCGCGTGGGCGAAGGTCGTGGCCAAGGGTGAGCACGTGCGGCAGGTCGACGTCGGCGACCGCGTCCTGTACGACCCCGAGGAGCGCGCCGAGGTAGATCTGGGCGGCAAGGACTACGTGCTCCTGCGCGAGCGCGACGTGCACGGCGTGGCCGAGAGCGACGAGGCGGACGGCTCGACGGGCCTCTACCTGTAGGCCTGTCCGTCGCGCCTGTCTGTCGCGCCTGTCTGTCGCGCAGTTCACAGGTCCGAGCCGCTCGTTCGGTTACCGGTGACGCCGCTGGTCCTGGTAGTGTTTCTTCCCGTTGCGCGCCATTAGCTCAATTGGCAGAGCAGCTGACTCTTAATCAGCGGGTTCTAGGTTCAAGTCCTAGATGGCGCACCAACGCGACGGTCCAGCAGCCCCTCTCGGGGTAGTGGCGAGGGCCTGTCGCGAGGCGGAGAAAGCGGTGCGCCAGAGGGTCCAAGCCCTGGTAATCTTTCCGTCGCAGGCGCCATTAGCTCAATTGGCAGAGCAGCTGACTCTTAATCAGCGGGTTCTAGGTTCAAGTCCTAGATGGCGCACAACACGGCGAAGGCCCCCACCACGGTGGGGGCCTTCGCCGTTCCCGTTGGACGCCCGCTACAGCAGGTCAACCGGGAACAGCTCGGTGCGCGCCACCACCCGGTCCCGCTCCTCGGCCAGCGCCGTCCGGCGGGGGTCGGCGACGTAGCCGTCCAAGTCCTGCTGCCTGGCGAACCGGTAGAGCTGGACCTCGTGCGGCCGGCCGTCCGCGCCGTCGGACACCGCGCGTTGCAGGACCGCGCCGCCGTGCTCCGGGACGAGCGCCAGAACGCGGTCCTCGTATGCCGTGAGCGCTGCCTCCTGGCCGGGGTGCGCCCAGAGGAAGCAGCACAGCTGGATCTGGTCGTCAGGGTTCGTCATGAAAGGGCAGCCTAGGAGCCGGCCGCTGGAAGCCGGCGAAAGTTCACCCACTCCGATCGCCCCGCCAAGCAGGCGATTCATTCAGGTGTCTCACAGTTTGTCCGGTTGTCGCCTTCTGCTCCCGTTCCGTTCATTCACCCGGGACAGGTTGACCTCCGGGCGTGCTCGGAGCCGTCCACCTTCACGGAACAGGGAGGACGGCCATGCGGCCAGTCACCAGGAATCAGCGAGCGAGACAGCGGACCAGGCAGCAGCTCGGCCTCGTCGCGGCGGTCACGGCGGCCACGCTGGCCATGACGGGGTGGGTAGCGACGTCGTCGTCGGCCGCCCCCGCGAATGTCGCCCCCGCGGACACCGGCTCGGTCGGGGCCACGACGGCGACCGCCCCGCACGCGCCGGAGGCCCCGGCGTCGGGCAGCCCGGTCCTCACGCCGGACGACGGCGAGTTCCTCGAGGGGACCGTCCCCGTCGCTGCCGAGCCCGTCGCCCCCGGCGACGACATCGAGCGCCTCACCGTCGACGGCGCCGACGTGCCGGGTGCCGCCGAGACGCTCGGCACCTCGATCCTCGGTTACGACGTCGCCACGAACTCGACCGAGTCGCGCTATCGGAACTACGTGTCGGTCAACGGGTCGGAGCCGATCTACCTGCCCGACGCCGTGAGCGAGCGCGTCGAGCTGGAGGTCCCCAACGAGTACCTCGTGACCGGCGAGAACACCGTCGAGGTAGTCGTGGGCACCATCGACACCGACTGCGGCGTCAACCACGACGACTTCGTGCTGTCGGACTTCACGCTCGAACCCCTCGGCGAGCTCGCCGATGGCGAGGAGAACGAGTACACCTACTCGTTCGGCGACGGGAGCTGCGGCACCAACACCAGCCTGCTGCTGCGTGCGGAGCTGTCGTTCTTCGTGCAGGGCGACCCGCAGGGCACCACCGGCCTGAGCGCCGACCTCGACACCACGACGCTGGCCAACGGCGCGCACACGATCGAGGCCCGCACGGCATCGGGCGACACGACTGCCCACCGGGTCCGCGTGAACAACGCGCCCGCCGGCGCCCCTCGACTCACCCCGACCGATGGCACCCTCGCCAACGGCACGGTCACCGTCACGGGCGCCCGCCCGGCGGACGGGGACGGCGCCACGACGGAGCTCACGGTCGACGGCGAGGCCGTCGAGGCCATCAACACTCTCGGCTCGGGCGACGCGGCCTTCTCGTTTAACGTCGGCTCGAACGCCGTCGACGGCAACGCGGCGAACCTGCTGGTCGTCAACGGTATCGAGACGCCGATGGGCGGCTCGTACGCGAGCCGGCGCGCCGACATCGCGATCCCGAACGAGTGGCTGCGGCCCGGCGAGAACACCGTCAAGGTCGTCACCGGCACGTTCGCGGGCGACTGCAACCGCGACGACTTCACGATCTCCAACCTCGCGCTGACGCCCGCCGTCGGCACCGCGGCCGGCGTCGGGCTGAAGCCCTCCTACGCGATGGGCGACGGCACCTGCGGCTCCAGCGGCACCGCGCTGCGCGAGGTCACGCTGACCTTCCAGGTGGACGCCCCCGCCCGCGGCCTGCGCGCCGACGTCGACACCGCCACGCTGTCCGACGGCGAGCACGAGCTCGCGGCGACCTCCACCACTGGCGAGACCGCCACCCGCGCGCTCTTCACCGACAACTCCGGCCCGGCGCTCGTCTCGGCCACCCCCGCCGAGGGCGACCGGCTCACCTCGACCGTGCCGCTCGCGGTCTCGGTGGACGACCCCTCCGGCGTGGTGCAGGGCCCGGACGTGACGCTCGACGGCGCGGAGATCGCCCTGGGCGACCCGGTCGGCCCCGGCCTCTCGGCCGGTGACCACATCCTCGCGGTCTCCGCGACGGACGGCCTCGGCAACGAGGTCACCCACGAGATCGCCTTCGTGAGCGCCGGGATCCCGGACGTGCCGGTGGATGTCGCGCCGGCGTCGGGCACCTCTGGCGTGGGGCGCACCGCGACGCTCAGGGCGACGGTCTCCGAGCCCGACGGCGGCCGCGTCACCGCGCGCTTCTCCGCCGCCGAGATCCTCACGCCGACCAAGGCCTGGCAGGGCGAGGCGACCGACGTGCCGTCCACGCTGGACGTACGCGGCCAGAAGAAGCTCAGCACGGGGGCGCTGGAGCCTGGCGACGGCCGGTCCGCGGACTCGCCGACGTCGGGCGACGTCACCTACCAGCGGTTCGACGTGCCCGTGCGCGGCCGGGTCGAGGCGCCGGTGCTGCGCTGGGAGGGCACGGCCGACCCGGCCCGCCTGGTCAGCCTGCGCGCCTGGAACCCGGAGACCGACGTCTGGGACGTCGTCGCCTCCGCGCGGGGCGCCGTCGACGGCACCGTGCTGGAGGGCACCGTGACCAGGGACTACGTGGACCGGGGCATCGTCCACGCCATGGTCACCGGCGAGGACCCCTTCGCCGACGACATCGACGCGGGGGACAAGGACCAGTTCGCGGACCCGGACGACTACGACTTCTCGATGGTGCACTACACGGACACGCAGTACCTGTCCGAGGGCGCCGTCGAGCAGGAGACGGCCGAGGAGCGGGCCGTGTGGGCGCAGGGCTACAACGGCGTCATGGACTGGATCGTCGAGAACGCCGACGAGCGCAAGATCGCGTACGTGGCGCACACCGGTGACATCATCGAGAACAACATCCGGGCGTTCCCACCGGAGCTCGAGGACCAGGTGATGGGCGAGCTCGAGTTCGCGTCGCAGGCGCAGGGCCGCATCGACGCCGCGGGCATCCCGAACGGTGTGGTCGCGGGCAACCACGACAACCAGTCGGGCACCGACCCCGAGCTGTACGACCGGTACTTCGGGCCGGACCGTTACGAGGCGCTCGCGGAGGACTGGGAGAACGCCACCTACGGCGGCACCATGACCGAGGGCTCCAACGAGAACCACTACGACCTGTTCTCGGCCGGCGGCCTGGACTTCGTGGTGGTGGGCCTGTCCTACGGCGTGACGCGGGACGAGGCCGAGTGGGCGGCGTCGATCTTCGACCGGTACTCGGACCGCAACGGCATCCTGCTCACGCACGACTACCTGGAGCCGTCCTCGTCGCCCGACGGTCGCGGCGCCAACTTCGGCGGGTCCGACGGGCCGCTGCTCTACAACCTGCTCGTCAAGGACAACCCGAACGTCTTCATGGTGCTGGCCGGGCACCGGCACGGCGTGGGCACCAACGTGCGCCCGCCCGTGGTCGGGGACATCGGCGGCGGCGTGGTCGAGCTGCTCGCGGACTACCAGTTCTACACGGTGTCCGCGGACCAGCTCGGGCTCACCCAGATCGGCGGGTACAACCCCACCGACCAGCTCCAGTTCGGCGCGTCGTTCTTCCGCATGCTCCAGTTCGACGTCGACCGCGGCGAGGTGTCCATCGACACCTACTCCCCGCTGCTCGGCGAGTTCGGCGCCACGGAGTACGACACCGAGCACCGGTACAACGGCCTCGAGGACAACATGGTGCTGCCGGTCGACCTGACCTCCCGCAGCACGTCGTTCAGCACCGACTCCGTGGTGCTGTACGACCCGGTCTACGAGATCGGCCGGGACACGGTGGCCTCCGGTGAGGTCGCCTCCGTCCGGTGGTCGGGCCTCAAGCCGGACCGCACGTACGCCTGGTTCGTCACCGCCCGCACCTCCGGTGGCGGCACGACGACGGCGTCGCCGGCGTACTTCACCACGGCGCGCCGTTGAGGCTCCGCCGCACCTTGGCCCTGGCGGGGCTGCTCGCAGTGCTGAGCAGCCCCGCCGTGGGGCAGGTCGCCTCGGCGCACGACGCCACCAGTGACGTCTACGCCGAGGTGACCACGGCGCCGTCGTCGTCCGGTCCGGAGGGCGGCGGCCCGGACGTCGTTGCGGTGCTCGACCTCGAGTACGACCTGCTCATGAAGTCCGCCTGGCTGCGGGCCGAGGCGTACGAGGCCACCGGCCGGGATGACCAGCTCGCCCAGCTCGACGAGCACGAGGCCGAAGTGGACGGGTACGTCACCGACCGCTTCGCGGTCACGCACGACGGCGAGCCGTGCGCCCCGGCGCTCGACGCGGCCGACGTCGTGGAGCGCGGCGAGCGGGCCTATGCCTCGCTCACGTACTCCTTCGCCTGCGCCGGCGAGCCCGGGGGCGTGCACGAGGTCTCCAGCGCGCTGTTCCCGGACGCGGAGTCGTTCGTGCACTCCACGGAGACGATCGTCCGGTACACGCTCGACGAGGAGGAGGGCTCCGCGGTGCTCACCGCGGCGTCGCCCACCCTGACGACGGGGGAGCACCGCCTGCTGAAGCAGGTCGGGGAGTTCTTCGTGCTGGGCGGCGAGCACCTGCTGTTCGGGCTGGACCACGTGCTGTTCCTGCTGGCGCTGCTGATCGGCGCGCGTCGGCTGCGCGACGTCGTCTGGACCGCCACCGCGTTCACGGTGGCGCACTCCGTGACGTTCCTGCTCGCGGCCCTTGGTGTGGTCTCCGTGCCCTCAATGGTGGTCGAGCCGGTGATCGCGGCGTCGATCGCGGTGGTGGCGGCGGTCGACCTGGTACTGATCTGGCGCGGTGGCGGCGGGGCGTTCGGGGATGGCGGGGCACTTGGTGGTGGCGGGGCGGTCACGCACGGCGACGGGACGACGTCGGGCCCCGTGCGGGACGCCCTGCGGTGGCGGGCCCCGGCCGGTTCCCGGGACGCTCTGACCGCCTGGGACCGCTGGCGGCTGCCCGTGGTGTTCGTCTTCGGCCTGGTGCACGGCGTCGGGTTCGCGGGCGCGCTCGGCATCGACGCGGCGTGGTCGTGGACCCTGCTGTGGTCGCTGCTGTCGTTCAACGTGGGCATCGAGGCGGTGCAGCTCGGCATCATCGCTGTGGTGTTCCCGCTGCTGGTGCTGCTGCGCGTCCGGGCCCCGCGGGCTGCCCGCTGGGTGCTCGGTGCGGCCTGCACGGCGATCGCGGCGGTTGCGCTGTGGTGGGTCGTGGAACGGCTCGCGGGTGCGTTCTGACCGCCGAACGTAGGAGCACCAGCTCTGACCGGCTGAGCGTAGGAGTACTCGCTTCATGAGCGCCCATGAAGCGAGTACTCCTACGTTCGGCAGACCTGGCCGTGCTGGCCGTTGCTCACTCGGCACCCTCGATGGCGGCAATCCAGGAGTTGAGCTCGGAGATGGCGACATCGATCGTCAGGCCGGAGCGCCCGACAGCTGCCGCCGCTGCGACGAAGTCGGGTCCCCAGTGCATGTGCGCCACGGCCGTGCAGGGCCAATGGCGGGTGGCTCGTCCGAGGGTTCGCGCGTCTTCGGCACGTGAGTTGAACACGTCCACACACGCGCTACGCAGGTCGCGAAGGCTCACTACGCCTTCGATCTCTGCCAGGTCTCGCAATGCAAGTAGGTCGACGACGTCGCGTGCTCGATCGTTCCTGGCCGCGGGTGGGTCGTGGGGATCGGTGCACGCATGCAGTTTTGGGCGATCTGGTAGCGCAGAGCGATTCCCAGCAAGCCGTCCGGTGATGGCAGCCCGAAATGGTCGAGCGGCGGCGCGGGAAGCACATCGTTCTCCAAGGCTGCAGAGCCCTCTTCGGGTGCAATCTCGACCTGGAGCTTGCGCCAGATCTTGCCGCGGATGCTCAGACGGACGTCGAACCGGCGCGGCTTTGCTACACGGGCGGGAGTCTCGATCGTCTCGACCGGACCGCGCTCTAGCGTGAGGGGTCCCCACGGCTCGATCAGGACGGAGTCGAGATGGCGGACGAACTCGATGTCGCCGCTGATGATCCCATCGACGTCCTTCGTCGGCCCGGCTGAGCGGCCTAGGCGATGCTGGAGATATGTCCCTCCCTTCAGGAGGAACGTGCCGGTCAGGTGATCCGACGGCGCGCTGCAGTACCGCGACCACGACGGTGGACGCGACGAGCCAGCCAAGGCGCCCGCTGTCCAGCTCGACCTTGTCGTGCGCTGCCGAGATCCAGGCGTCCAGGACCCGTGCATTCGTCGGCTCTTTGTCGCGGTCCGGTAGGGAACCGATCAGTGCGATCGGGTCATGGGCGGTCACGCCCGTTCTTCCAGGCGGAGGGCCAGTGCCTTCTGGTCGATGTCGCCCAGGCGCCCGACTTCGAGACCGCGTTCCAGTGCCTGCCGGAGCAGGTAGGTCGGGACGCCGCTGTCGATGCACTGCCGGATCGCAGTAGGCAGCGTGACTGTCGGAATCTCGTCCCACCAGCCGATTTCATCGTCGGCGAGGTCCTCGTGGTGGACGGTGTACAGGTCGCCGCCGGAGCGGCGGATGCGCCGGGCTCGCGGGACTGTGAGGTGCACGCGATCAGGGTTGATGTCGCTCACCTCGTACGCGGCGAGCGCCGTGTCGTGGCTCAGGCATGCTCCGGGGTCGCCCGCCCAGAGCACGGCCTGCATGTAGGGCGCATTAGCGCCGGCCGGAAACCTGGGGAAGCGATAGACCGCGGTGGCGACCCGTTGGATCTTCTTCCGACGGGCGAGCATCGTGACGGCGTCCTTGCTGATACCGAGGTTGCGGGCGTCGGACAGCGTGACGTAGCCATGCTGGTCGAGCGCCACGTCCCACAGCATGTCCTGTGCTTGCACCGTCCACCTCCGCGTCAAAATACTAACGGAAACGTTAGCATTTTGGCACCCGACGGGTCGGTGGTGCTGGTTGGCTATGTTGGTTCGAGCGGGCATGGATACGATCGTGGCGCAATAGCTCGGTATTGGCCTGCGATAATCGAAGTTGTTGCGTATAGGCAACAGGTCGGGCGATGGAGCGGCTGGCGGGGCGTTCTGACGGATACGGCTACGGGTGCAAAGGCGTTCGGGCGGCCGCTTCAAGGTCCGCCTCTACCAAGCGTCGTGCATGGATTCCCGCGATCGGAGCATGCCGGACGGTTTGGTAGAAGCGGACCTTCGTCGGAACCTGCCTACGGGTTTGCCGTCCAGAACGTCTCCAGCTCGGCGTCCAGGGCCGGGGCTACCTGCATCGGCAGGGAGTGCGTGGTGTTCGGCCAGATCTTGACCTGCGCGTCCGGGATCAGCTTCGCCTTCTCGGCCGCGGCCTCGCCGCCGGCCAGGGAGGTGTCGCTGGCGATCGCGACGTACACCGGCATCGGCAGGCCCTTCAGCTCGGCGTCGCTCAGGACGGCGGGGCTGGGCAGGGACGACGAGTCGAAGTGCCGGGAGCCCAGGGCGATCAGCCGGGCCAGCGGGTCGTCCGGGTCCACCTCCTCGGCATCGACGCCGCCGATCCGGTTCAGCCCGGCCTCGCGCCACGACTCCGGCAGGAACGGCAGCGACACGGGGATCGAGGCCAGGATGATCGGCAGCGGCATCATGCCCAGCGTGAAGACCGGCTCCAGCAGCGTGAGGCTGGCCAGGCGTTCCGGGTGACGCACCGCGACGGCAGCCGCCAGGCCGCCGCCCTGGGAGTGCCCAACCAGGTGGACCCGGTCGAGCTCCAGGCCGGTCATGGCCTCGTCGACCCAACGGGCCGAGTCCGCCATACCGGTCATCGGGGCGGCCTGCACGGACAGTCCGGTGTCGCCGAGGGTGTCGAACGCGTACACGGTGCGGTGCTCGATGTAGTCGGGCAGGTTGTCGCCCCACATCGGCACGGCGGCCGACCGGCCGGGCAGCAGCACCACCGGGGTGGCGTCCTGGTTCTGCTCGTTGATCCAGGCGTAGGCACGGACCGTGCCGAAGCTCGTCTCGACGTCGTGCGTCTCGGTGGGCTCGGGCAGGCCCGCCAGCGCGGTCGCGTACGCGTCCTCGTACGCCTGACGGCCGTCGACGGTGCGGAAGTGGCCGACGCCGGGGCCGCCGGCCGCGACGAGCAGGACCAGGCCGCTGGTCGATACCGCCGCCACGATCGCCAGCAGGACGACGGGCCAGCGGCGGCGCTTTCCGGTGGGGTTCTTGCTCATGGGTTCCTCTCGGGGTGGTTCGAGGGCCAGGCGCGGTGACCGGGCGACGTTTAGCAATACGATCGCATCGTAACAGGTTCCGATGCGATCGTATTGCTATAGCCTGTGCTCATGCCGAGGATCGTCGACCACGAAGAGCGCCGGGCCGAGATAGTCCTCGCGCTCTGGCTGGTGATCGCCGAGCACGGCATCGAGGGTGTGAGCCTGCGCCAGGTGGCCGCAGCGGCCGGCGTCTCGATGGGGCGGATCCAGCACTACTTCGGCACCAAGGAAGCCCTCGTGCTGGCAGGGTGCAACGCGCTGGTCGACAACGCCTACGCCGGCTACCAGGAGACCGCGGACGCCACGCCCCGCGACCGGCTGCTGCACGTCGTGAGCCAGCAGATCCCGGAGAACGACGCCGGCCGCATCGGCGTCAGCGTCTGGTACGCCTACGTGGCCAAGTCGATCAACCACCCCGCCGTCCGGCAGGTGCTGGCCGAGGCCCGGCGGGGCGCGGAGGACGAGTGCGCCCGGCTGATCCGCGCCGGCCGTTCGGACCAGGGCGCGGGTGACGAGGCCGACGGCGGCGCGTGCGACCCGGCGGCCCTGGAGCAGGCCCGGCGGCTGCTCGCCCTGGCCGATGGTCTGACCCTGCGCGTCCTGGTCGGGGACCTGGAGCCAGCCGAGGCCTTGGCCACACTCCAGGCCGAGGTCGACCACGTGTGACCGCCTGAAGGGTCAGTCCGAGCGGTCGGGGTCGCCGAGAAGGTCCCGGAAGAGCTCATCGGACCGCTGCGCGACCTCGACGTCTCGCGTCACCCGATCGCTCGGCGTCGTCCGGTCGTCCCGGCCGCGTTGCTCGCCCCAGGCGCCGTCGGTGAGCAGCCCACGCCGGATCCACCCGAGGACAAGCTCCGAGCCGTCGACGCCGCGCCGGGCCTCGGTCGCGATCAGCCTCGCGACGTCGGCGTCGGACAGCTCGACGACGATCCGGCGGCCGTCGAGCTCGACCCGCGAGCAGGAACCGCGGTCGGTCACGGGACCTCGGTGCAAACGTCGACGTTCATGGACCGGAGGATCTCGTCCGTACGTGACTCGAAGGTCGGGTCGCCGCTGGACGCGCGAGGGAAGTCGACGGGCTCTCCCCATTGGGGGCGGTCCAGATCATCCTCGCGTCCGGCGCCGTCGTCCGGATCAGTGATGGGTGCGATGGCGAGCATGCTCACCTCCTGAGGCAGCTGGTGTTCGGGGCGTCTGATCCCAGCCTGCCGCGAGCGCCCTTCGGCATGCGCGGCGAACCATGAATCCGTGCGGATACGCAACGCCGGGCCCCGACCTCGTACGCTCTTCCCGTGAGCCAGCCCGTTCCTTCGCAGCCCGACGCCGCCGACCGGCCCGACCTCCTGGGGTTCCGGACCAAGCCGGTGTCGTTCGTGCGCCGGTCCGGTCGGCTCACGGACAAGCAGAAGCGGATGTGGGCCGAGCGCCACGGTTTCTACCTGATCGACGTGCCCCGGGCGGTCGCGCGGACCTCCGTGGACCCTGAGTTCGTGCTGGACGCGGAGGCCGTCTTCGGGCGCAAGGCTCCGCTCGTCGTCGAGATCGGCTCGGGCCTGGGGGACGCCGTCGTCGAGGCCGCCTCGTCCGATCCCGAGCGCGACTACCTCGCCGTCGAGGTGTACCAGCCCGGGCTCGCGCACACGATCGCGCGCGCGGAGCGCGCCGGCGCGGCCCTGGGGCAGGACGGGCTGCGGAACCTGCGGCTCGTGCAGGCCAACGCGGCCGAGCTGCTCGAGACGACCCTTCCCGCCGGGTCCGTGGACGAGCTCTGGGTCTTCTTCCCCGACCCGTGGCACAAGGCGCGGCACCACAAGCGCCGCCTGGTCACCGCGGAGTTCGCGGCGCTCGCGGCGCGCGTGCTGCGGACCGGCGGGACGCTGCGCCTCGCGACCGACTGGGCCGAGTACGCCGAGCAGATGATCGAGGTCATGGAGGCGGACGAGGACCTCTCCAACGCGCACGGCCCGGGGCGCCTGGCTCCGCGGTTCGAGGGGCGCGTGCCCACGGGGTTCGAGCGCAAGGCGCACACTGCCGGGCGGGCTGTCGCGGACCTGGCGTACGTCCGGCGCTGACGATGTGCTGACCAGCCGGTTCCTGGATCGGGCGGGGGAGGCACGTCGGATTTGTAACGACTTGGTCAAGTCCGTAAACCCGCCGTCAGATCTGTTTGCCCCCAGCATGTGAGGTGCGGCACATTGGGCCCCGGGTGCGAAATGCGCACCGGGCCGCGAGCAGAGCGCGCGCCCCCATGAGCCAATGGAGGCGTCATGAGTGACGTACAGGCATCAGAGCCTGCTGAAACCGATTACCAACGCGTTGAGAGATCTGACGAGTTCCAGAGTCTCCGCAGGGCCTTTCGGAACTTCGTCTTCCCGATGACCGCGCTGTTCCTCGTCTGGTACTTCCTGTACGCGCTCATGAGCACGTACGCGCACGAGTTCATGAGCATCCGGGTGGCCGGGAACATCACGGTCGGCCTGGTCTTCGGGCTGCTGCAGTTCGTGTCCACGTTCGTGATCACCACGCTCTACGCGCGGTGGGCGAACAACAAGTTCGACGCCCGGGCGCAGGCCCTGCGCGAGGAGATCGAGGGGGGCCAGCTGTGAACGAGGTCGTCAAGGCAGCCGAGGCCACGAACGTCGGTAACACCGCGATCAACATCGGCATCTTCGCGGCGTTCGTGCTGGTCACCCTCATCGTTGTCTTCCGGGTCTCCCGGCAGAACAAGAGCGCGGCGGACTTCTACGCCGGCGGCCGCAACTTCACGGGCACGCAGAACGGCACGGCGATCGCCGGCGACTACCTGTCCGCCGCGAGCTTCCTCGGCATCGCGGGCGCCATCGCCATCAACGGGTACGACGGCTTCCTGTACTCGATCGGCTTTCTCGTGGCCTGGCTCGTCGCGCTGCTGCTGGTCGCGGAGCTGCTCCGGAACACGGGCAAGTTCACGATGGCCGACGTGCTGTCGTTCCGGCTGAAGCAGCGGCCGATCCGGCTGGCCGCGGCACTCTCCACGCTCGCCGTCGTGTTCTTCTACCTGCTGGCCCAGATGGCCGGCGCGGGCGGGCTCGTCGCGCTCCTGCTCGGCATCACCGACAAGGCCGGCCAGGGCCTGGTCATCGCCGTTGTCGGTGCCCTGATGATCCTGTACGTGCTGGTGGGCGGCATGAAGGGCACCACGTGGGTGCAGATCATCAAGGCGACGCTGCTCATCCTGGGCGCCGGCGCCATGACGATCTGGGTGCTCGCGCGCTTCGGCTTCAACCTCTCCGCCGTCATGCAGGAGGCCGTGAACATGGCCGGCGAGAAGGGCGACGCCATCCTCGAACCGGGCCTGCAGTACGGCGCGACCGCCCTGTCGCAGCTCGACTTCCTCTCCCTCGCGCTGGCCTTGGTGCTCGGCACCGCGGGCCTCCCGCACGTGCTGACGCGCTTCTACACGGTCCCGTCGGCCAAGGAGGCCCGGAAGTCCGTGGTCGTCGCGATCTGGCTGATCGGCATCTTCTACTTGTTCACCCTGGTGCTCGGGTACGGCGCAGGGGCGCTGGTCGGACCCGAGACGATCCTCGCGGCACCCGGCGGGCAGAACTCGGCGGCGCCGTTGCTCGCGTTCGAGCTGGGCGGCGAGATCCTGCTCGGCATCATCGCGGCGGTCGCGTTCGCGACGATCCTCGCCGTGGTGGCGGGCCTGACGATCACGGCGGCGACGAGCTTCGCGCACGACATCTACGCCTCGATCATCAAGAAGGGGCAGGTCGCCCCGGACGGCGAGGTCCGGGTGGCCCGCTGGACGGTGGTCGTGATCGGCATCATCGCGATCATCGGCGGGATCTTCGCCAACGGGCAGAACATCGCGTTCCTCGTGGCCCTGGCGTTCTGCGTCGCGGCGTCGGCGAACCTGCCGACGATCATCTACTCGCTGTTCTGGAAGCGGTTCAACACGTCCGGCGCGCTGTGGAGCATCTACGGCGGCCTGATCTCGACGGTCGTCCTGATCGTCTTCTCGCCGGTCGTCTCCGGGAAGCCGGCCGACCCGGTCACCGGGCTCAGCAAGTCGATGATCAGCAACCCGGCCATCGACTTCCACTGGTTCCCGCTCGACAACCCGGGCATCGTGACCATCCCGCTCGCGTTCGTGCTCGGCATCGTCGGCACCTACCTGAGCAAGGAGCGGTCGCACCCGGAGAAGTACGCCGAGATGGAGGTCCGCTCCCTCACGGGCGCGGGCGCCGAGAAGGCGGTCACGCACTGACGGCCTGAACGTGTCCGACGGCGGCCGTGGTCACCTTCCTCGTGAAGGTGACCACGGCCGCCGTCGTGCAGGGACGACGGGACGCGCCGCTCAGGGCTGCGGTGCGGCCAGGCGGATTACCACCGACTTCGACGCCGGGGTGTTGCTGCCCTCGGCCGTGTGGTCCAGGGGGACCAGCACGTTGGTCTCGGGGAAGTAGGCGGCGGCGCACCCCCGCGCCGTCGGGAAGGCGATGACGCGGAACCCCGAGGCGCGGCGTTCCTCCGTGCCGCCGTCCTGCACGGACCACTCGCTGACCAGGTCCACCGTCTCGCCGTCGGCGAACCCGAGGGCCGTCAGGTCCTCGGGGTTGACGAACACGACGCGCCTGCCGCCCTTCACGCCGCGGTACCGGTCGTCGAGGCCGTAGACGGTGGTGTTGAACTGGTCGTGCGAGCGGACCGTCTGGAGCAGCAGGCGGCCCTCCGGCACCCGCACGATCTCGAGCTCGTTCACCGTGAAGTTGGCCTTGCCGGTGAGCGTCGGGAAAACGCGGGCGTCGCGCGGCGGGTGGGGCAGGACGAACCCGCCGGGCTCGGCGACCCGTCGCTCGAAGTCCTCGAAGCCCGGGATCACGCGCGAGATCGAGTCGCGGATGCGCGCGTAGTCGTCGGCGAACTCCTCCCACGGCGTCGGGTCCTCCGGGCCGAGGGCCCGGCGGGCCAGGTCGCAGAGAAGCGCGGTCTCGCTGCGCAGATGGGCCGACGCCGGGTCCAGCCGCCCACGCGACGTGTGCACCACGCTCATGGAGTCCTCGACGGTGACGACCTGCTCGCGCCCGCCCGTCAGGTCCCGCTCGGTGCGGCCGAGGCACGGCAGGACCAGGGACCGCTTCCCGGGCAGGACGTGCGAGCGGTTCAGCTTGGTCGAGACGTGCACCGTGAGCGGGACCTCGCCCAGCGCGGCCTCGGTGACGGCGCTGTCCGGGGTGGCCGCGGCGAAGTTGCCGCCCACCGCCATGAACACCTTGAGGTGCCCGTCGCGCAGGGCCCGGACGGTGTCGACGACGTCGTACCCGTGGGCGCGCGGCGGCTCGAAGTCGAACTCCGCGGCGAGCGCGTCGAGGAACGGCGCGCCGGGCCGTTCCCAGATGCCCATGGTGCGGTCGCCCTGCACGTTGCTGTGCCCGCGCACCGGGCACGCGCCAGCGCCCGGGCGGCCGACGTTCCCGCGCAGCAGGAGGAAGCTCACCACCTCGCGGATGGTCGCCACTGCCTGCTTGTGCTGGGTCAGGCCCATCGCCCAGCAGACGATGACGTTCTCGGCGGCCTTGACGTCGTCGACGAAGGCCTCGATCTCCGACCAGTCCAGGCCCGTCGCCAGCTCGATGTCGGACTGCTTCACGGCTCGCCAGGACGCCGCGGCCGCATTGAAACCGGACGTGTGCTCGCGGATGAAGTCGTGGTCCAGGACCGGCGGGTGCCCGGCGGTGCGGGCGTCGTCGTCGGCCTCTACCAGCAGGCGGTTCACGGCCTGGAACAGGGCCAGGTCGCCGGCGAGGCGGACCTGGAGGAACCGGTCGGCGAGCTTTGTGCCCTGGCCCACGACGCCGCGCACGCGCTGCGGGTTCTTGAAGGTCTGCAGCCCGGCCTCGGGCAGGGGGTTGATCGCCACGATCCGGGCCCCGCGGTCCTTGGCCTCCTCCAGCGCGGTGAGCATGCGCGGGTGGTTGGTCCCGGGATTCTGGCCGACGACGACGATCAGGTCGGCGTGGTCGGTGATGTCCTGGAGGGACACGCTGCCCTTGCCGATGCCCAGCGTCTCCGTCAGCGCCGTGCCGGACGACTCGTGGCACATGTTCGAGCAGTCGGGCAGGTTGTTCGTGCCGAGCTTGCGCGCGAGGAGCTGGTAGACGAACGCCGCCTCGTTGCTGGTGCGGCCCGAGGTGTAGAACGCCGCCTGGTCCGGCGAGTCCAGCCCGCGGAGCTCGGTGGCGACCAGGTCGAGGGCCTCGTCCCAGGACACGGGCCGGTAGTGGTCGGCGCCCTCCTCGCGCAGCATCGGCTCGGTGAGCCGCCCGGACTTGCCCAGCCGGTGATCGGTCCAGGTCGCCAGCTCGGAGATCGGGTGCTCGGCGAAGAACGCGGCGTCGGCGCGCTTGCGGGTGGCCTCCTCGGCGACCGCCTTGGCGCCGTTCTCGCAGAACTCCGCGAGGTGCGGCTTGCCCGGCTCGGGCCAGGCGCAGCCGGGGCAGTCGAAACCGCGCTGCTGGTTGAGCAGGGGGAGCGTGCGCAGGCCGCGCGCGACGCCGGCCTCGTCGAAGACGTGGGCCAGGCCGTGGACGACGCCGGGCACGCCGGCGGCGCTGGTCTTCGGGGGGCCGATACGCAGGGTCTTCTCGGGGGCGTCGGTGCGGGCTTCGTCGCTCACGTCGGTCACATTGCCGACCCTACGCTCGATTCACCCGCGTGTGGAGGTATGACATATCGGTCCCCGGGGGTGCGAGACTGGCGGCATGGGAGTCGTCACCGACCGACGGCGCGTCGTCCGCGTCCGCGAGGGCGCACGCGCGGCGCGCCCGGACACGCTCGCCGTCGAGGAACCGCTCATGGTCCGGCTGGTCGGCCCGGGCGGGGCGTCGGGCGGCAGCCGGGTGGCGGCGCGCGGCATCGTGCCGGTGGGCGGCCCGACGGCGGGCTCCGCGGCGTCGGGCGGTGGCGCGGCGTCGGGCAGCGAGGCGCTGACCGTGACCATGCGCACGCCCGGCGACGACTTCGACCTCGTGGCCGGCTGGCTGGTCTCAGAGGGTTCGGTGGCCGCGCCGTCGGACATCGTGGGGATGCGGTTGTGCCCCGACGAGGACAACACCGTCGAGGTGGCGCTCGCGCGCGGCGTCGAGCCGCCGCGGCAGCGGGCCTTCGCGACGACGAGCGCCTGCGGGGTGTGCGGGTCGGACACGGTGGTGGAGGTGCGGGCCGGGCTGCGGTGGCCGGTCAAGAGCGACCCGGTCACGGTGAGCACGGACGTGATCGCCGCCCTGCCCGACCTGCTGCGCGAGCGCCAGCGCGCCTTCGACCGGACGGGTGGCCTGCATGCCGCGGGCCTGTTCACGGCCGACGGCGAGCCGCTGTACGTGCGGGAGGACGTCGGCCGGCACAACGCCGTCGACAAGGTGGTCGGCGCGGCGCTGCGCGACGGCGTCCTGCCCGCTGCCGGGACGATCCTGCAGGTCAGCGGGCGGGCGTCGTTCGAGCTGGTGCAGAAGGCCGCGCGGGCCGGGATCCCGGTGCTGTCCGCGATCTCGGCGCCGTCGACGCTCGCGGTGGACCTGGCGGACGAGTGCGGCCTGACCCTGCTGGGCTTTGTGCGCGGCGACTCGATGAACGTCTACACACGGGCGGACCGGCTGATCTGACCCGAACCGCAAGTTGCCGGTGAACGCTCCCCCCGCCCATCCGCACGTTAAAAGTGGTCCCGGGTGTCGAACCGAAACGACACTCCGATGTCACCAAGTTTTTCGGCGTGTCGTTTCGGTTCGGCGGGAACGTGGGTGACCAACTTGCGGTTCGGCGGGGAGGTGGGTGACCAACTTGCGGTTCGGCGGGGGACGTGGGTGAGCAACTTGCGGTTGGGCGGGGGGCGGTTAGCCCGTGAAGAGTGGGATGACGCCCTTGATCGTCTGGAACAGGCCGTAGGCCAGCGGGACCGTTACGACCAGCCAGGTGACGACGAGGCGCGGGACCTGGTTCCCGACCTGGTCCGGGGTCTGCCCCTGCGACTGCTCTTGCATGGTCACACCTTTCCTTCGGCGAACGCGTCCGCGTGGCCCTGCGCTTCGTGGAACCGCGCCGCCACTGGCCGGACCAGGATGTTGGCGACGAAGCCGACCGCGAGCACGCCCACCATGGTGAACAGCGCGGGCCGGTAGTCGGCGGCGACCAGCTCGCCCGGCGTCCCCTGGGCGTCGAGGAAGCCGTTGATGATCAGCGGCCCGGCGATGCCCGCCGCCGACCACGCGGTGAGCAGCCGGCCGTGGATGGCACCCACCTGGAAGGTGCCGAACAGGTCGCGCAGGTAGGCGGGGATGGTGGCGAAGCCGCCGCCGTAGAACGACAGGATGACGGCGGCGACGAGCACGAAGATGATCGTGGACACGTGGCCCACGGTGGCCAGCAGCACGTACAGGATCATCCCGACGCCCAGGTACATGATGTAGGTCGGCTTGCGGCCGATGTAGTCCGACGTCGACGACCACACGAAGCGTCCCGCCATGTTGAACAGGGACAGGAACGCGACGAACCCGGCCGCCGTCGTCGGCGCGACCGAGGACGTGCCGCCGTCGCGGAAGAAGTCCTGGATCATCGGCGCGGCCTGCTCCAGGATGCCGATGCCCGCCGTCACGTTGCAGAACAGGACCGTCCACAGGAACCAGAACTGCGGGGTCCTGATGGCGTTCGCCGCGGAGACGTTCGCCGCCGACACCATCGGCTTGGCCGCGACCGCACCGGCGTCGAAACCCGCGGGCGCCCAGCCTGGCGGCGGGACCTTCACGGTGAACACGCCGAGCATCATCACCAGGAAGTACGCGATGCCCAGGGTCACGAACAGCGAGGTGACGGCGCTGCCGGAGGCCACGGAGGTGGGGTCCGAGGGGTCGTACCCGCTGTCGTAGGCCGCCATGAGCTGCCGCGACAGGGGCGAGGCGACGAGCGCGCCGCCGCCGAACCCCATGATCGCCATGCCGGTGGCCAGGCCGGGCCGGTCCGGGAACCACTTGATCAGCGTGGAGACCGGCGAGATGTAGCCGATGCCGAGCCCGATCCCGCCGATGAAGCCGTACCCGAGGTAGACCAGCCACAGCTGCGACGTCGCGATGCCGAGCGCACCGATGAGGAACCCGGAGGCCCAGAAGCAGGCGGAGGTGAACATGGCGGCGCGAGGTCCGGCGCGCTCGACCCACGTGCCCATCACGGCGGCCGAGAGGCCGAGCATGACGATAGCGATGGAGAAGATGACGCCGATCGCGGTGAGGCTCGAGTCGAAGTGGGCGACCAGCGCGTTCTTGTACACGCTGGTGGCGTACGCCTGGCCGATGCACAGATGGATGGCGAGCGCAGCGGGCGGGATGAGCCACCTGCTGTAACCGGGCTTGGCCACCGTGTGCTCGCGGTCGAGGAACGACAGCGCCATGAAGCACCCCCTCGTGCTCAGGGGATCAACCACACAAAAGTATGGTTTAACCCATTTTGGTGCGCACGCTACTGGCGCTGGATGCCCGGGTCAATGGCCGACGGCGCACTGCGCGCCGTCGGCCGTCGACCCAGGTCCGGTCAGTGCTGCGGGCTGCGCACGGCCGCCAGGAACACGGGGAGGTTCGTCTCGGTGTGGGCGATCCGCAGCAGGTACGGGCGGTCGACGTACATCCGGATCGCGGGGTCCGTGGGTACCTGGGCGCTGCTCTCGGCGGCGCCGATCTCGGTGACGGCGGCCGCGACGGTGCCCGCCTCGTCCAGGCTCAGGTAGGCCTGCTGGAACGCCTGGCTCACCGCCAGGTCCTGGGTAATGCTGATGCCGGACAGGTCCGGTGCCTCGTACAGGCCGCCCAGGCCGGCCTCCTCCAGCGCCGGGGCCAGGTCCAGGACGGGCGGCTCCAGCTCCAGGGTCGGCATGGCGAGGTCGACGAGCCGCGGCGACTCGGCGTCGAGGGCCTCGGTGAGGGCGGTCAGGGTCTTGGGCGCGATCGTCGCCGGGTCGGTGCCGATCGGCGGCAGGAGCACGTCGGCGTGGAACGCCTCGGCGTAGGGGAGCCGGACGGCCGCCCACCCGCCGTCCTCCGCGTAGGCCCAGCTCTCCGCGGCGTGCAGCATCTCGGTGGGTGCGGTGCCGTCGGGCCCGGTGAAGTCCTGGTCGCTGGTGGAGTGCTCCTCGAAGGGGGTCTGCCAGCGGGCCGCGAGCAGGATGGCGTTCTGCAGCACCAGGCGCAGGTCCGGGTCGGGCTCGATCGCCGACTTCTCGATCAGGCCGCCCGTGTTGTGGTTCACCCAGGCGTCCAGCACCTTCTTGCCCTCGGGGCTGCCCAGGTCGGTGCGCTGCACGCCGGCGTCGAACGCGGAGGCGAGCGCATCGAGGTAGCCCTGCTCGACGTCGAGCTGGTCGTCCAGCACCGCCTGGTTCGCCAGGTGCAGCACCGGGCTGTCCGGCAGCTCGTCGTCCTGCGCGACGCCGGGGTCGCCGTCGTGCTCCGCGAGCGCGCCCGCCAGGGCGTTGTAGGCGGAGGTGCGATCCTCGCCCGACGCGCCGAGCGCGGCGTCCAGGGACGTGGCGGTCTCGCCGTTTGCGCCCTCGGCGAGCAGGGCCAGGGCAAAGGCCAGGGACGCGGGGGAGACCAGGGCGTTGTCGTCCGGCTCCTCGGTCGCGCGCAGCGCGAGCAGACCCAGCTCCTCGGTCGCGGCGACGGCGTCGGGGCTCGCGGTCGCGTCGGCCGGAGTGATGACCACCCGCTCCGCGTCCGACTGCTCCAGGCCCTCGTCGGCGGCGGGACCGCACGCGGCCAGGGCGAGGACGGCGGTCGCGACCACTGCTGTGGGTGCGATCGCGCGGCGGTGGGCGGGGCACGGGGTGGGGCGAGCGGCTCGGCGGCGACGCTGCACGGCTTCCTCCTGGTGGCGACTGTGCGGTTCGACCTGTTTGTGTCGCGACCAGGGCAGGGCTTGCGCCTCAGCCGCCCAGGAGCTTCCACCGGCCCTCGGAGACGACGTCGACGGCGCCGTCGGCCACGACGATCGCGGTGTCGTCGTCGATCGCGTACGCCGGACCGCCGATCCCGGCCGCCCACCGCTCGGCGGCGGCCATCGTGTTGGACGGCAGCATCGGGTGGTCGACGTGCGGAAAGATCGAGAAGTCGACGACCCCCAGCGTCTCGTCGTCGCCCGACGGCGGCGTCCACCCCACGAAGTCCTGCCCGATGCGCGGGGTCAGCACCATGCTGCCCGCGCTCATCCCCACGTACACCGTCTCGGTCAACGACGGCAGGAGGTCCACGAGCCCGGACTCCCGCATCCAGTGGCTCAGGTACAGGGCGTCGCCGCCTGACACCAGCAGGACGTCCGCGTCCCGGACCTTGGGGACCCAGAGGTCCTCGTTGATGGTGGGCAGGGCGGTGAGCTCCAGCACCCCCACGGACCTCCACCCCAGCTCGGTCATGGGCTCTGCCGACCGTCCCGCGATGAAGCGCCACGCCCCCGCTCCCGGGCCGACCTGCGGGTGCCCGTACATCGCGGTGGGGATGCAGAGGGCGTCGCAGTCGGCGACCGGCCGGCCGAGGAGGCCGAGCAGCGCGTCGTGGATGCTCGTGTTCTTGACGCCCGCGGACGTCAGTAGAAGCCGCACGATGTCTCCTGGTTCGAGTGAGGGAGGGGGGCGAACCGTAGACCGCGGGGCGCCCGAAAGTCATCGCTGTTGTGGGCTCTGAACCGTGCCCGCCTGGCGGCCGCCGTCGTCGGACCTGCGTGCCGGCTTGCCACGCGCCGTCGATGCGACAAGTGTCAGTGGCTCCGGGCACAATCTGTCCCGACCTTCTAGAAGTGAGGTAAGGGACAAGTGGCGAGTATCAATCAGCGGATCGCTGAGGAGCTGGGCGTTCGAGAAGGGCAGGTGACGGCTGCGGTCGACCTGCTCGACGGCGGCGCGACCGTGCCGTTCATCGCCCGCTACCGCAAGGAGGTCACGGGCACGCTCGACGACGCGCAGCTGCGCACCCTCGAGGAGCGCCTGCGGTACCTGCGCGAGCTGGAGGAACGGCGCGCGGCGATCCTCGCGTCGGTGCAGGAGCAGGGCAAGCTCACGGACGAGCTGCGGGCCCAGATCCTGTCCGCGGAGACGAAGTCGCGCCTGGAGGACATCTACCTGCCGTACAAGCCGAAGCGGCGCACCAAGGCGCAGATCGCGCGCGAGGCCGGCCTGGAGCCGCTCGCCGAGGCGTTGCTGGGCGACCCCTCGCTCGACCCGACGACGGCCGCCGGTCCGTACGTCGATGCCGACAAGGGTGTGGCCGATGCCGCGGCGGCGCTCGACGGCGCCCGGGCGATCCTCGTGGAGCGCATGGGCGAGGACGCCGACCTGATCGGCACGCTGCGCGAGCGGCTGTGGAAGCGCGGTCGGATGCTGTCCGCCGTGCGTGACGGGGCGCAGGACAAGGGGGCGAAGTTCTCGGACTACTTCGAGTTCGGCGAGGCCCTCTCCAGCCTGCCGTCGCACCGCGTGCTCGCCCTCTTCCGGGGCGAGAAGGAGGACGTGCTGGACCTGACGATCGAGCCGGAGGAGGGCATCGAGGCGGGCGTACCGACGTCGTACGAGGCCACGATCGCGCACCAGTTCAACATCGCGAACCAGGGCCGCCCCGGCGACCGCTGGCTCGCCGACACGGTCCGCTGGGCGTGGCGCACCAAGATCCTGGTGCACCTCGGCATCGACGTGCGGCTGCGGCTGCGCTCCGAGGCGGAGGACGAGGCGGTGCGCGTCTTCGCGGCCAACCTGCGCGACCTGCTGCTCGCGGCGCCCGCCGGCACGCGGGCCACTATGGGCCTCGACCCGGGCCTGCGCACGGGCGTCAAGGTCGCCGTCGTGGACGCGACCGGCAAGGTCGTGGAGCACGCGACGATCTACCCCCACGCGCCTGCGAACCGCTGGGACGAGTCGCTGGCCGTGCTGGCCCGGCTGGCCCAGAAGCACGGCGTGGACCTGGTGGCGATCGGCAACGGCACGGCGTCGCGCGAGACCGAGCGCCTGGCCGCCGACCTCATGAAGAAGGCGCCGGAGCTCGGCCTGACCAAGGCGATCGTGTCCGAGGCGGGCGCTTCCGTGTACTCGGCCTCCGCCTACGCCAGTGCCGAGCTGCCCGACCTCGACGTGTCCATCCGGGGTGCCGTCTCCATCGCACGCCGCCTGCAGGACCCGCTCGCCGAGCTCGTGAAGATCGACCCCAAGTCGATCGGCGTGGGCCAGTACCAGCACGACATCACGGAGACCAAGCTCTCGCGGTCGCTGGACGCCGTGGTGGAGGACTGCGTGAACGGCGTCGGCGTCGACCTGAACACCGCGTCGGTGCCGCTGCTGTCGCGGGTCTCGGGCATCACCTCGACGCTCGCGGAGAACATCGTGGCGCACCGGGACGCCAACGGTCCGTACGCGTCGCGGGCGTCGCTCAAGAACGTGCCGCGTCTGGGCCCCAAGGCGTTCGAGCAGTGCGCGGGCTTCCTCAAGGTCTCGGGCGGCGACGAGCCCCTGGACGTGTCGTCGGTACACCCCGAGGCGTACCCGCTGGCGCGGCGCATCGTGACGGCCTCGGGCGCGGACGTGCAGGCGCTGATCGGCAACGGCGGCGCCCTGCGCACACTGAAGCCCACCCAGTTCGTGGACGAGACCTTCGGCCTGCCCACGGTGACCGACATCTTCGCCGAGCTGGAGAAGCCCGGCCGCGACCCGCGCCCGGCGTTCACCACGGCCTCCTTCGCGGACGGCGTCGAGACCCTGGGCGACCTGGTGCCCGGCATGGTGCTGGAGGGCCAGGTCACCAACGTCGCGGCGTTCGGTGCGTTCGTGGACATCGGCGTGCACCAGGACGGGCTGGTGCACGTCTCGGCCATGTCCAAGAACTTCGTCAGCGACCCGCGCGAGGTCGTGAAGTCGGGCGACATCGTCAAGGTGAAGGTCATGGACGTCGACCTGCAGCGCAAGCGGGTCTCCCTGACTCTGCGCCTGGACGACGAGATCGGCGCGGCACCCGGTGGCCGCACCTCGGGCGGCGCCCGCTCCGGCGGGCAGGGCGCTGACGGGCAGGGCTCGGGCCAGGGCGGCGGGCCGCGTGGCGGTGGCCAGCGCGGCGGACGCCAGGGCGGCGGTGATGGGCGCGGCAGCCGCGACCGGAACGGGCGTGGTCAAGGCGGTCAGAGCCAGGGTCAGGGCGGCCGCGGCCGCCCTGCGCCGGCGGACACCGCCATGGCCGACGCGCTGCGCCGGGCTGGTCTGGCCTGAGCCGCCGGAGGTGTCAGAGTGACCTGTGCGTCTGACAGTTCCGTAAGGATCTGACAACCTGAGCCCCCTGGCGGCCGGGGCGGCGGGGAGACACGATGACGGCATGAGTCTTTCCGAGGAGTTGTTCGACGTCATCGTGATCGGTGGCGGGCCGGTGGGCGAGAACGCGGCAGACCGGGCCTCGCGCACCGGCCTCTCCGTCGCCCTGGTCGAGTCCGAGCTCGTGGGCGGTGAGTGCTCCTACTGGGCCTGCATGCCGTCCAAGGTGCTGCTGCGCGCGGGCACGGTCCGCGCCCTCGCGCGCGACACGCCCGGCCTGGCCGATCCCGGCGCGCCCGACGTCGCAGCGGTCCTGGCCCGGCGCGACGAGATCACCAACAGCTGGGACGACGCCGGGCAGGTCTCGTGGGTCGAGGGTGCGGGCATGACCCTCGTCCGCGGGCACGGCCGGCTCGCCGGCGAGCGGCTCGTTGAGGTCACGGCGTCGAAGGGTGGCCCCGACAGCGGCTTCGGCGAGGCGGCGACGTCGGACGACGCCCCCGCGACCCGCCTGCTGCGGGCCCGGCACGCGGTGATCGTCGCGACCGGCAGCGTGCCCGTCCTGCCGGACACCCCGGGCCTGGCGGCGGCGTCGCCCTGGTCGAGCCGGGAGGCGACGTCGGCCGACGCGATCCCCAAGTCTCTCGTCGTGGTCGGCGGCGGGGTGGTGGGCGTCGAGATGGCGAACGCGTACGCGGACCTCGGCGCACAGGTGACGCTGCTGGCCCGCGGCGGCCTGCTGTCCGGCGCCGAGCCGTTCGCAGGGGAGATGGTCGTGGACTCGCTGCGCGCCATCGGCGTCGACGTCCGCACGGGTGTCGAGGTCGCCTCGGTCGAGCGGCCCGGCACCGGGAGCGAGAGCGAGGCGGCCGGCCCCGTGACCGTCACCCTGACCGACGGCGGGAAGGTCACCGCCGCCGAGATCCTCGTCGCCACGGGGCGGGTGCCGCGCACGGGCGACCTGAGCCTGGAGAGCGTAGGCCTGGACGAGTCGGCGCTGGGTCGCGCCGGGGCGCTGGTGGTCGACGAGTCGCTGCAGGTCACGGGCGTGCCCGGCGGCTGGCTGTACGCCTGCGGCGACGTGACTGGCCGCGCAGCGACCACGCACCAGGGCAAGTACGAGGGCCGCATCGTCGGGGACGTGGTCGCGGCCCGGTACGGCACGGAGGACGGCGACCGGGCCCCGACGACCGGCGACCCCGAGCCCGCCGTCGGCCAGGAGGGGAAGCCGTGGTCGCGGTACGCCGCGACCGCCGACCACAGCGCGCGCGTCCAGGTGGTGTTCACGCGGCCGCAGGTCAGCTGGGTGGGGCCGACGGAGCGTGCGGCGCGCTCGGCCGGGATCCCGGTGGAGGCGGTGTCCTACGACCTGTCCTGGGTGTCCGGCGCGAGCGTGGACGGGCCCGGGTACACGGGCCGCGCCCAGGTGCTCGTCGACACGCAGCGGCGGGTCCTCGTAGGCGCCACCTTCGTGGGGCCGGACGCAGGGGAGATGCTGCACGCCGCGACGATCGCGATCGTCGGCGAGGTGCCGCTGGACCGCCTCTGGCACGCGGTCCCCGCCTACCCGACGGTCAGCGAGGTCTGGCTCCGTTTCCTGGAGTCCTACGGCCTCTGACCTGACACCCCAAGCACTGCGGGACCGACTCGGCGTGCGCAGTACGCCGAGTCAGTCCCGCAGTCCGACCAAACCACTGACTCGGCATACCGGGTATGCCGAGTCAGTGGCCTGGTCCGGGCAACGTCACTCCGACGGCGTCAGGGAGCCGTCCGAGCTGAAGACCAGGCCGAGCGTGATCTCGCCCTGCTGGAGCGCCGACTTGGTCAGCGGGCCGCCGGCGTCGAGCGAGCGGAACTCCGCGAACTGAAGGCCGTACGTCTCCTCGAGACCCGGCTGGCAGAACGGGCGCTCCGTGCACTCCGGCGGGCCGCCGAGCACGAGGCCGCCACAGGCCTCGGCGAGCTCGCTGAGCGTGGTGACGCCGTGCTCGTCCGCGAACGCCTTGGTCACGGCGAACGCGTTCTGGTCCTGCGCGGGGGAGGGCTCGCCGAACACGAGGCCGACCTCCTCGCCCAGGCCGGTGAGGCCCTCCACCGTGGCGTCGAGGTCGCTGCTCGCGACCGGCTCGGCGTCGGCCCCGTTGACGTCCTTGTTGATGAACTCCGTGAGGGTACCCACGTACTCCGGGATGACCTGGACCTGCTCGCCGTCCTCCAGCGCGGGGAGGTAGGCCTCACGGTTGCCGATGGTCGTGACCTCGGCGTCGTACCCGGCGGCGTTCAGCACCGTCGCGTAGATGGTGCCGAGCGTGGCGCTCTCCGCGAAGTCGGCGGCGCCGATGACGATCTCGCCGCTGCCGCTCTGCTCGGGGCTGTCCAGGCCGGCGTCGGCCACGAACTCCTCGGCGACCTCCGCGGAGGTGCGCCGGTCGACGTCCACCGCCTTGTTCAGGCCGATGAGGGTGTCGGTGTCGAGAGCGGCCGACACGGTGTTTAGGAGCGGGATCAGGCTGTCGTCGCCCTCGATCGCGGCGGCGTTGATCGCCGGGATGATGTTGTCGACGGTCTGGAGCTGCTTGTCGTCCTCGAGCACCACGAGCTCGTCGCCGGGGACCGCCTCGCAGGCAGCGACGTCGCCGCCGCCCGTTGGGGTGCTGCCGCCTCCGCCGGCGGAGCCTGGCTCGCCACAGGCGGTCAGGAGAGTGAGGCCGACGACCGCGACCGCCGCGCCGATGGCGCGGGGCAGGGACACGTGCGTACGGGGGAGGTTCATCGAATGTCTCCGAACGTGGATGACGTACAACTGTTCTACGGCTTCGATCTGTCCTATTTGACTCCGGCGGGCGGTCGAAGGCAAGGGATAAACCCGCTCGTGAGAATCTCGTTACATTTGGTCGGGTTTCGGCTGGCGGTCGGGCCGGGCCCGGAAAGGCTCCGGCGGGCCTAACCGGCCCCCGCGCCGACCCGGAGCGGGGCCGGCGTGGCCAGGCGCTGGCCGATCGCGAGGACGGCGTCGATCGCGAGGCAGAGCGCCGCGACCACCACGCCGCCCGCGAGCACCTCACCGTACCGCTGCGTGCCCATGCCGAGCGCGATGATCTGGCCCAGGCCCCCGCCGCCGGCGAGCGCCGCCAGTGGGATGGTCGCGACGACCTGCACGATGGTGACCCGCAGCCCGGCTGCGACCAGAGTGGTGGCCAGCGGCAGCTCGACCTGCAGCAGGATCCGCCCGCCGCTCATGCCCATGCCGCGGGCGGCGTCGCGGGCGTCGGGGTCGGCGCCGCGTACGCCCTCGTAGGTGTTGACCAAGAGGACGGGCACGGCGAAGAAGGCGGCGGCGATGACGGTGGCCGTGTTGCCGAACAGGCCGCCGGCGGCGAGCAGCAGGATGATGCCGAGCGTCGGCAGCGCCCGGGAGGCGTTGGTGAGCCAGACGACGAGGCCCGCGCCCCGGCCGCTGTGCCCCAGCCAGGCGCCGAGCGGGACGGCCACCGCGGCGGCCGCCGCGACGGCGGCCGCGGTCATGAGCAGGTGCTCGCCCGCCAGGTCGAGCACGCCGCCGGGCTCGGTCCAGGTCAGGGGGTCGTTCAGCCACACGAGGGCTTCCTGGACGACGCCGGTGGGGGCGCTCATGAGGTCCTCCCGCGCAGCCAGGGGGTCAGGGCTCTGCCGCCCGCCCAGAGGGCGAGGTCCAGCACGAGGGCGAGGGCGATGGTCGCGAGCGTGGCCGTCATGATCTCGGCCCGGTAGAAGTTGTTGCGGAAGCCCTGGAACATGAGCTGCCCCAGCCCGCCGTACCCGACCACGACGCCGACGGTGACGAGCGCGACGGTCGACACGGTGGCCAGCCGCAGCCCGGCGACGATGCTCGGCAGCGCGCTCGGCATGGCGACCTGGAAGAGCATCCGGCCCGGCCCGTAGCCCAGGCCGCGCGCGGCGTCGAGGACGGCGGGGTCGACGGTCTCGAGCCCGGCCACCGTATTGCGCAGGATGATGAGCAGCGCGTAGACCACCAGGCCCACCAGGACGGGCGTGCGGCCGATCCCGAGCAGCGGCGCGAGGATCGCGAACAGCGCCAGGGACGGCACCGTGTACATGACGGCCGCCGTGCCGAGCACCGGCCCGGACAGCCACCGGGACCGGGAGATCAGCGCCCCCAGCGGGATCGCGATGGCCGCGGAGATCACCACGGCCTCGATCGTCAGGCCGGCGTGCTCGATGGTGCGTTCCCACAGCACGGGTGCGTTGTCGACCACGTAGGACCAGGAGAACCAGGGGTTGCCGGGCATGCCTCCGACCGTACCGTGCCCGTGACCAGGTAGGTTCGACGACATGGCTGCGCGCACCGTGATCGAGCTGGACACCGTCCGCAAGGCGTACGGGAACGGAACCGTCGCCGTCGAAGGACTCAGCTTTTCCGTGCGCGAGCACGAGGTGCTCGCGCTCGTCGGCCCGTCCGGCTGCGGCAAGTCCACCACGCTGCGCATGGTCAACCGCCTGGTGGAGCCGACGTCGGGCCGCATCCTGCTCGACGGCGAGGACGTCACCACCACCGACCCCGTGGCCCTGCGCCGCCGCATCGGGTACGTCATCCAGAACGTCGGGCTGTTCCCGCACCGCACCGTCGAGGCGAACATCGCGACTGTCCCCGCCCTGCTGGGCTGGGACCGCAAGCGCACCCGGGCGCGCGTGACCGAGCTGCTGGACCTCGTGGGCCTGCCGGCCGCCACCTACGCGAAGCGGTACCCGCACGAGCTGTCCGGCGGCGAACGCCAGCGCATCGGCGTGGCGCGGGCGCTCGCGACCGACCCGCCGGTGCTGCTGATGGACGAGCCGTTCGGCGCCGTCGACCCGGAGTTCCGCCGGCGCCTGCAGACGGAGTTCATGCGTATCCAGCGCGAGACCGGGACCACGGTGATCCTCGTGACGCACGACATCGACGAGGCGGCGCGCCTCGGCGACCGGATCGCCGTCCTGTCCCGCGGCGGTGTGCTGGAGCAGGTGGCGAGCCCGCTCGCGGTGCTGGCCCATCCGGCGTCGGGCCGGGTGCGGGACTTCATCGGTGACGGCTCCGCCTCGCGCATGCTGGCGCTCGCGCGCCTGCAGACCGCCGACCTGGAGAGCGCGGACCGGATAGTCCAGCCCGCACCCGCGCCCGTGCGGCTGGGCGCGCGCCTGACCGACGCGTTCGAGGCCGTGGCGGCGCTGCCCGGATCGGCCATGGGGCGGGTGCCGGTCGTGGGGGAGTCGGGCGACGTCGTCGGCTCGCTCACGGCGGACGGGATCCTCGGCGCGCTGCGCCGGGCGGCGGACGCGGCGGTCTCTGATGCGCCGGTACCGGACGCACCCGTGGTGGACGCTGTGGCGGACGCGGAGCCAACAGCTGCGGCAGACGCCGCCGACGACACGTCCGGCCACCAGCCGGCACTGTGACCGACGCCGCGTTTTGCCAGGCCCCCAGGCCGGGACCCCGCGGAACCGGTCCCGATAGTCTCGTTCCGTGACCAACGCACGTGTAGCCCTCGCCACCTGCTCCCAGCTGCCCGACCTCGACACGGACGATGTGCCGCTGATCGCCGCCCTCGCCGGGCGCGGTGTGACGGCCGAACCCGCCGTGTGGGACGACCCGGCCGTGGACTGGCAGGCCTACGACCTCGTGCTGGTCCGCTCCACCTGGGACTACTCGCCGCGCCACGACGAGTTCCTCGCGTGGGCGCGCTCCCTGCCCAAGGTGGCCAACTCCGCCGACGTCATCGCATGGAACACCGACAAGCGGTACCTGCGCGAGCTCGAGGAGGCCGGGATCCCCGTGATCCCGACGATCTGGCTCGACCCCGAGCGGCACCTTTCCAAGCGCGCCGTGCACACCCGCATGCCCGCGTTCGGCGACTTCGTGGTCAAGCCCGTCGTCAGCGCGGGGGCGAAGAACACCGGCCGCTACCAGCCCGTGTCCGCCGAGTCGCGCGGCCTCGCCATCGCGCACGCCACCCGCCTGCTCGACGACGGCCGCTGGGTCATGATCCAGCCCTACGTCACCTCCGTCGACATCACCGGCGAGACCTGCCTCGTCTTCATCGACGGCGAGCTCACCCACGCCGTGCGGAAGAACGCCCTGCTCACCGGCCCGGCACAGGACTCGAGCGAGCTGTACGCCGAGGAGGAGATGGTCTCGTTCGAGGCCACCCCCGACCAGGTCGAGGTGGCGCTGCGGGCGCTCGCGGTGGCCCGGGAGGCCACCGGCGCGGACCTCACCTACGCGCGCGTGGACCTCGTCTCGGGCGACGACGGCGTGCCCATGGTCATCGAGCTGGAGCTCACCGAGCCGTCGCTGTGGATGAAGTACGGGACGGGCGTCGAGGCCAAGCTCGCGGACGCGGTGCTGAAGCTCCTGGGCTGACGGGCCGGCCGCCGTCGTCCGGCAAGAACGAAGGGCCCCTCGCCTGTGCGAGGGGCCCTTGCGTATGGGGTGAGCGACGGGACTTGAACCCGCGGCCCTCGCGACCACAACGCGATGCTCTACCAGCTGAGCTACGCCCACCATGTTCGCCGATCGTGGACCAGCGACCGTCGAAAAGCATACATGGTCGGTGGCCGCGGACCGAACCCAAATCTACGGAGCGAGCTGCTTCGTGACGGACGTCTCGGCCACGCGCTCCGCCGCGGCGCGGGCGGTCGCCGTGTCCGGGCCGGGCTGCGCGGGGAACAGGACCTCGCGGTAGTAGCGCAGCTCGTCGATCGACTCGAGGATGTCGGCGAGCGCGCGGTGCCCGCCCTCCTTCTTCGGGGAGGCGAAGTAGACGCGTGGGTACCAGCGCCGCGCGAGCTCCTTGATCGACGACACGTCGACGATCCGGTAGTGCAGGTAGCCCACCAGCTCGGGCATGTGCAGGTCGAGGAACGACTTGTCCGTGCCGACGGAGTTGCCGGCCAGCGGCGCCTTGCCGGGCTCGGGTACCCACTCGCGGACGTAGGCCAGGATCTGGTCCTGCGCCTCCTGGAGGGTCAGCCCCCCGTCGAGCTCGTCGAGCAGACCGGACGTGGTGTGCATGGTGCGGACGAAGTCGTTCATCTGCGCCAAGGCCTCGGCCGGAGGCTTGACGAGGACATCGACACCGGTGCCCAGGACGTTGAGGTCGGAGTCCGTGACGATCGCGGCGACCTCGACGAGCGCGTCGGCGCGCAGGTCCAGGCCGGTCATCTCGCAGTCGATCCAGACGATGCGCTCGTTGGGGTTGGGAAGGCTCACGCCCCTCAGCCTATTCCGTCCGCCGCCGACGGGTCGCCGCTGGGTGGGGTGGCGCTCTTGAGAGTGCCGACGATGCCGGCCCGGACGGAGAGACCGAAAGGCCCTCCCGCGGGGCGACCGGTGGTCGTCCGAGGAAGGGCCAGGTTGTCCGCCCGGGCCGGTCAGGCGGTCAGGGCGGGGCGGGTCAGATCAGGCGGAAACGCTTGGTGCGCTTGGCGGTACGGCGCTCGGGGCGATTGCGCAGGGCGCGCTCCTGTGCGCCGGCAACCTCCGCGCGGCGGGCGATCTCGGCGACCTGCGCGCGGCCGATGTAGTAAGCGGCATGGGCATCCATGACTGTGGTCCTTCCAGGGGTGGGGAGAGGGTGACGGTGCTTCGGGAGCGCATCGGCCGGGTCGCGGCTCGGCGCTCCTCAGTGTTTCCGTCGTGTTACATCATTCCTCATTACGGAAATCCCGCGCAAGGCGGACAGGGGTGACGTGCAGCACCCTTCCGCAGGTCAGCGGCTACGCGGATGGTGTCCGAGCGCGGTGCATGTGACGGGCGTTCGCGACCCGGCGCACAAGAACGAAGCAGAGCGTGTGTCGGACACACGCTCTGCTTCGGGGATGCCGGAGGCGCCGGGTGCCGGAGGTCCGGCAGGCGCCGTGCGGATCATGCGGATCGCACGCGCAGGGCGGATGCCTTTGCGCGGCTGTCGTTCCGGTGTGCGGCGCGGGCCTCGGCCTTGCGTCGCTTCTGCTCCTCGCGGAGCGTGCGGGAACGCCGATATTCCTCGGCGTCGCGGAGGCGGTCCTGGTGAAGGGACTGCGCCAGGTCGTACTCGGTATGCACGTGAGTGCCTTTCGTGACGCTGGATTGCCGGTCTCCCGACGTGGGTCTGGCCGGACCCTGTCCACCGCCCGGTATGGGACCGGACGGACGTCACCGCGGTGTGCCCTGAGCCTCCCAGGTAGTGCCCGCATCGCGCACGGCTTTTTCTGCTGGGCGGATCTCGCCCGACGGCGGCGCCGAGCAGGCGAGGCGGCCCTCGCTGCCGGGCGTGACAGGATCGCAGCCGTGACCACCACCGAGCCCCCCGCCTCCGGCGACGCGACCGCCCAGGGCGACCCGTCCGCCGTCGGGCAGCTGATGCAGGGCGACCCGGCCCAGCACCTGCGGACGCCGGTCTTCCGTACGCTCGTGGTGGGCTGGACGCTCGCGAACGTGGCGGACTCGCTCCTGACCCTGCTCATGGCCGTCTGGGTCGCGGACCTCACGGGGAGCGCCGCCCTGGGCGGCGTGACGTTCGCGCTGCTCGGCCTGCCCGCGCTCGCCTCGCCGTTCCTGGGGCACCTCGCGGATCGGGTGTCCCGACGGCGCATGCTCGTGTTTGCCTACGTGGTGGGCGCGCTCGGGCTGGTGCCGCTGTTCTGGGTGACGCGGCCGGACCAGGTCTGGGTGATCTTCGCGTCAACGCTCGTGTACTCCGCGGTCGCGTACGTGACGGGCGCCTGCCAGTCGGGCATCCTCAAGGACCTCCTGCCCGACGAGGCCCTTGGGCACGCGAACGGCCGCCTCTCGATGATCGACCAGGTGTTCCGGGTGGCCCTGCCGATCTTCGGCGCCGCGGTCTACGCCCTGGTGGGCGTGGTGCCGCTGGTCGTGGCGGCGATCGCCGGGTTCGTGGGCGCGGCGGTCGTGTTCTGCCTGGTGCGGGTCACCGAGTCGCGGTTCGAGGACGAGCCGGGCGAGTCGTACCTGGCGGCCACGACCGCCGGGTTCCGGCACCTGTTCGGCACGCAGCCGCTGGGCCGGATGACGTGGAACGCGGTGATCGTGTTCGCGTCGGTCGGCCTCGTGAACGCCGTCGTCTTCGCCGTGCTCGACGGCCTGGGAGTGCCCGCGGCCTGGCTCGGGCCGCTGACCGTGCTGCAGGGCGTTGCCGGGTTCGTCGCCGGGGCGGTCACGCCGCGCCTCATGGCGCGCTTCGGGCGGCCGCGCGTCTATGCGGTGGGGATCCTCGCCTCGGGGGTGGCCCTCGTGCCCCTCATGTTCAGCTGGGTGATCCCTGCGGTGGCGGGCCAGGCCCTGCTCGGGTTCGGGGTGACCGCAGCGATCATCGCGTGGGTCACCGAACGCCAGGTCCGCACGCCCGAGCGGCTCCAGGGCCGGGTGGCCGCCGCCGGCCACCTGGTCAACAACCTGCCGGGCACCGTCGTGACGGCGATCGGCGCCGGCCTGCTCGCGTTCGTGGACTACCGGGTGCTGGTGCTGGCCAACGCCGTGGTCGTGATCGGGGCCGGGCTGGTCGCGCTGCGCCTGCGCGGCGCGGCCGCCGGTGCTGGCGCGGACCGAGACCGATAAGCGGCCGACGCCACCCAGGCACCGACCCCTGGGCTGAGTGCGGGACTCTCGCCCGGTCGGGACGGTCCGACCGGGCGAGAATCCCGCACTCACGCCTCGCCCGGGAGCGCCTTTCGGATCACCAAGCGCGTCCACGCGCCGACGAAGACCCGGTCGTTCTCCTCGATCTCCCGGCGCACGCCCTGCGTCAGCGGGGTGTCCGGCAGGGGATCGCCCGCGGCCGCGACGAAGGTCCCGTTCGACGAGCCCAGGTCCTCCACCCACCAGCGCTGCCCGTCCGTGGTCAGCTGGCAGTGGCGCCGGGACACCCCGGGGTCGCTGCCGCAGTCGACGTCCGGCCGGATTCCGCGCGACCTCGACGGCCGCCCCACCAGGAGGCTGCGCTGCCGCAGCGTGACCAGGCCGGGCAGGCCCGCCGACGGCATCGGGTCCTCGGGCCGCTCGTGCGCGTACCAGTCGGGGTCCACCCAGATCTCCGCCACCCAGGCGTCGTCGCCCGGGACGGGCGGCGCGGCGAGCCCGCCGCCCTCCGACGGCGCTGGCGTGGCGGCCGACGGCGGCGCCGCCGTCGGCCCGCCTGCCTGTTGGGCGGACCCGGACTGCTGGACAGACCCGGACGGCTCGGCGGGACCCGCGCCCTGCGCAGGCGAACCCTGCGCCGGTGTGCCCGACGACGGCGCCCAAGGCCCCTGTGCCGAACCGCCCGCGGGCTGCGTCGCGCCCAGGTCCCCCAGGTCCAGACCGGACGCCGGGGAAGGGGGCGGTGGCGGCGGGGCCGTCGTGCCGGTCGTGAAGTCGTACCCGCAGTTCTCGCAGAACAGGGAGCCGGCGGGGGACAGGTCACCGCAGTTCGGGCAGGTCACGGGGCTACCGGCCGGGGTCGCGGCAGGCTCGCCCCCTGCGCCGGCGCCGCCGCCCGGACCGCCGGTCCCCGACTGCGCAGGCTCCGCGGCCGTCCCGGCGCCGGCCGGGATCGGCGTGCCACACACGTCGCAGTAGTCCGTGGACTCGCTGGTATGCCCCTCCGGGCAGACGACGGTCATGCGCGCCGTACCCGGGTGGTCTTGGTCGATGCTGTGTCGAGTGCCATCTCGTCCAGCTTGGCGGTGTTCCGCTTGAGCCGCACGGTGCCCTCCTCCTCGTTCTCCACCTCCACGATCTTGCGCAGGCGCGAGGTGGCCTCCTCGTTGCCGGTCTCGGCGGCGAGCTGCACGGCGCGGCCGAGCTTCACGGTCGCCGTCGCCTCGTCGCCCGAAGCCTTCGCGGCCAGGCCCTCCTGGATGGCCGAGGCGAGCTCCGCCTGGCCCGTGTAGTGCGCCACCTCGGGGCTGATCCGCGCGGTGAGCGTGGAGTCGTCCGACCACTTGGCCTTGACCAGGCCCGACGCCTGCACCTCGCCGCCCACCGCTACCTGCACCCGCGCCGCGAGCTGCTCCGAGCCCACGGGCTTCGACGCCACGCGGACCGCCACGTGGTAGTCGCGGGTCTCGTCGGCCCAAGCGCCGGTGGGGTACGCGCTGGTCAGCGGGTTCACCTCGGTGCGCCGGCCCGTGAGGTCGTCGACCTCGGGGGCCACCTGCTTGACGAACAGGACCTGCGACCCCTGTGGCGCCCACACCCGCAGGTCCACCGAGGCGACGCCGCGCGCCATGGACTTGCGCACCAGGGCCGCGAAGTCCTCGGCGATGTCCTCCGGGCGCGCGATGAGGTCGACGGTGCCCAGCAGCGCCGTCGAGATCTTGCGCAGCTCCTCGACCACCCAGCGGTCGCCCACGCCGCGGGCGTCGCACTGGAAGTGGCCCGTGACGTCGGCGATCATCCGGTCCAGGTGCATCGACGGCTCGGACTCGTTCTTGCCGTCGGTCAGCAGGATCAGGTGCTTCTGCGCCGCCGGGACCGTGGCGAACAGGTCATCGGCGAGCCGCAGCCACGTCGAGATGGCCGTGCCGCCGCTGGCCGACATCGTGGAGATGGCGCGCTTGGCCTCGTTGCGGGCGCCCGGCTCCATGGCCACCATCGGCACCCGGGCGTTGGGGTAGGGGAAGATCCGGGTGGCCACGTGCGAGCCGCCGATGATCGCGAACAGCGTGCCGTCCGGGATCTGGTCCACCGCCACGGCGGCGGCGTGCTTGGCGGCCTCCATGTTTCGGCCCTGCATCGATCCGGACGTGTCGACGGCGACGATCTCGGCGACCTGTCCCGCGCCGACGGCGTCGGTGGTGGCGCTCGCGCCCGCGGTGACGCCGACGGCCCCGGCCGCCCCGGCGCCGGCGCAGGTCACGGACACGATGGCGTGCACGTCGGTGGCGCCGTCGGACAGGAACTCGTTCTGAAAGACCTCGGCGGAGAACTCGGCCACGGTGGCTCCTCTCGGTAACGGCAGGCTAGCGCTGCTCGGTGACAGTCGTGGCGACACGGGCCAGCGCGGCGGTGATGTTGTCCCGCCCGCCCTGTGCGTTGGCCCAGCGGACGAGCGCCGCGGACGCGGTGTGCGGGTCGCCGGAGGCGGCGAACCGCCGCACGAGGTCGCCCATCTCGTGCGCGTCGGAGCAGTAGTTCCACAGGCCGTCGGAGCAGACCAGCAGCCAGCCCGGCTCGGACGGGACTGTCGCCGCGCAGCGCGCGTCGGTGTCCGGGGCGTCGGGGCCGAGCCACCGGGTGATGGCGTGCGCCTGGGGCGACGTCTCGGCCTGGGCACGCGGTACGCCCGCCGCGATCATCTCCTGCGCCCACGAGTCGTCGACGCTGAGCTGCTCGGCCGGACCGGCGTCGGGCAGCCAGTACACGCGGGAGTCGCCAAGCCAGCCGGCGACGACCAGGTCGTGGTCCACCACGGCGGCCACGAAGGTGCACGACGGCGGGTCCTCCGCCACGTTCGTCCCCTTCGTCGCGGCGAGCTGCTCAGCGGCGCCCCGCACGGCCTGGCCCGCCGCGCGGGACGCGGCGACCATGGCGTCGGTCCAGCCGGCGATGCGGCGGCTGGTAGCGCCCTCCACCGGGCTCGATCCCTCGGGCCCGTAGGCCAGGAGCACGTCGCGTGCGGCCCGGCTAGCGGCGAGCGAGGCGACGTCGGAGTCCGGTGCGCTCGACACGCCGTCGCACACGACGAGGGCGGCGAAGGTGCCGCTCGCGGCGAGCGCCATCGCGTCCTCGTTGCGGGCGTGCCGCACACCCCGGTCGCAGACGCCGGCGACCCAGCCGGCCGGGCGCTCCTCGAAGTGGTCGCGCTCGGACTGGCCGGGGGCGCCGCACTCGGCGCAGTACCCGTCGTCGGCGATGGTGCCGCCGCAGGCGGCGCAGGGCCGCCGCGCCGAGGCCTCGCCCGTCGAGGGGTCGAGGTCCAGCACGGTGGGAGCCGCATCCAGAGTCACCTCGGAGGGAGCCGTCGGGTCCGCTTCGCCAGCGCCCAGCGGGGTGCCGCAGTTCTCGCAGAACCTGGCGCGTGGCGGCGCGTTCTCTCCGCAGCTGGGACAGCGGACGAGGACACTGTCGTCGGCACTCATGTCTGGGTCGGTCTCCTTGCGTTCGTCAGGGCTCGCGCCCCGCGACTGTGGTTCAGCGGGTCACCGTTCAGCGGTTCTGTCGCGCTGGTTCCGGTCCGGTGGATCGCTCATCGCATGGTCCACCGCCGTACGGAGTTTGCCCGGTCGACGAGCGCCACGCGCTCCGAGCGGTCGTCCGTGAGGTGGGCGAGGTTGCGCAGGGCGAGCTCGAGGCGGTCCCGCAGCGCGGGCTCGTCGGCCTCTGCCCCGGCCACCCGCAGGCTCTGGTCGGGGCCGTCGGTCATGACCAGGTCGAGCGCGGCGTCGAGGGCGTCGACGGTGACCTCCGCCTTGGGCCGGTCGGGGACGTGGGCGGCGTCGAGCCCGGCGACGGCGTCGGACAGGTCGAGCAGGCTGCGGTGCGCCGAGACGAGGAGCCGGGCCCTCTGCAGGCGGGCGTCCGGGAAGGACCCGCGGGTGGGGCCCACCAGGTCGAGGGCGTCGAGGGCGCCGTCGAGCGCGCCGCCGGCGGACCGTACGCGGGCGAGGCCGAACGCGGCGGCGCCGGTGTAGTTGGCGTCGGCCCGCGCGATGATGCCGTACAGCTGCTCCGCCACGCCGGGCTCGCCGGAGACCTCGCAGGCCGTGGCGAGCGCGAGCTTCGGCGCCGGCTCACCGGGCACCTGCCCGTAGACGGCGTTGAACGACGCGCGGGCCGCGGCGGGGTTGCCCGCCGAGAAGTGCCCGAGGCCCTCCATCCAGGCGGCGCGCCACTCCCACGGGTCGTGCTCGAGGATCTGCCCCACCGTGCTGCGCAGCAGGGCGGTGTCCCCGGCCTCGATCGCTGCGCGCGCCAGGGCCAGCCGGACCTCCACGGTGGCCTCGGGGGCGCCGGCGAGCGCCGCGATCCGCGCGACGGGGTCGGCGACGTTCACGCCGGCCAGCCAGGACGCCATCGGGTCGGTGGAGTCCACCTTGAGGAGGGGCAGGTCGTGCCAGCTCAGGGCACCCTCGGCGCCGTCGAGGGGCGGCACGCCGAACAGGACGGACTCGGCCGACGTCGTGGCGGTGTACCCGGGGCCCTTGTCGGTGGCGACCACCTCGCGCAGCACGCCCAGGAGCTGGACGCGGGCCTCGTCGACCGAGGCGAACCGGTCGGCGGGCGCGGGGGCGCACGCCTTGGCGAGCCAGCGGTAGAACGAGTCGTACTTCTGGAAGACGGGTGTGTCGGAGACCGGCGGGAAGGACGCCTGGTACACCGTGGTGTTGCCGCGGAAGTCCAGCACGAGGGAGGCCAGGGTGCGGCCGAGCGTGAAGATGTCGGACGCCACGGACGGCCCGATCTCGGGCACCTCCGGCGCCTGGTAGCCGACGGTGCCGTAGATCGCGGACGTCAGGTCGGCGACGCGGCGCACGCCGCCCATGTCGATCAGCTTGACGCCGTCGCCCTGGGCGATGATGTTGTCCGGCTTGAAGTCGCAGTACAGCAGCTCGTGGTCGTGCAGGTAGCTGAACGCAGGCAGCACCTCGAGGATGTACGCGATCGCCTGGTCGACGGGCAGCGGCCGGGGCTGCCCTCCGTCCTGCTCCCTGCGGTCCTTGAGCACGTCCTTGAGCGACTTGCCGCCCACGAACTCCATGACCGTGTAGCCCAGGCCCTCGTGGAGCACGAAGTTGAAGATCTCGACGATCAGCGGGTGCTCGACCTCGGCGAGGAACTGGCGCTCGGCGACCGCGGCCTCGTACGCCTCCTTGTCGCCCGCGTTGAGCAGGCCCTTGAGGACCACCCAGCGGCCGCTGACGTTGCGGTCGCGCGCCAGGTAGATCCAGCCGAGGCCACCGTGGGCGAGGCAGCCCACCACCTCGTACTGCCGCGCGACGAGGTCGCCCGCCTTGAGCGCGGGGGCGAAGTCGTACCGCGCGCCGCAGTGCCCGCAGAACCCGGCGATGCGGCCGGGGACGCCGTCCCTGGCGCGGCCCACCGGCTGCCCGCACGTGGGGCAGTACCGCTTGCTCTCCGCGAGCTCGGGCGTGACCATGACGGCCTGCAGCGGGTCGGCCACCGGCGTGTGCGGCACCGTGGTGATGCCCGCGCCGAGGCGGTGCCCGCGCAGCCGCGTCGATCCGGTGCCGACCCGGCGCGTCTGGTACGTGCCGGACCCCACCCGCGCGGAGCCCAGGGCCGTCGAGGCGAGGCGGGACGAGCTGGTGCGTCCGGTCGAGGGTTGCGCCATGCCCTCGGGCCGGGACCCCGAGGCGCGCACGGTCGTCGCGTCGAGGTCCTCGTCGGCCCACGCCGCCGCGACCTCGGCGAGCGCGTCCCCCGCCGGGTTGCCGCCGGCGGGCGCCCCGCACACGTTGCAGTAGCCGTCCTCGATGGTGCCGGTGCAGCCGGGCTCGGCGCAGGCCTGTGTCGTCATCGGTGTCCCTCCGGGAGATCGCGCACGAGCGTCTCGAGCTGCTCGGTGAAGTGCCGTGCCAGGGCCAGGTCGCAGGGTGTGGCGTCCAGGGCTTCGCGTGCCTCGTCCTCGCCCGCCTTCACGGTGGACGACGCCGCCCGCCCGTTGCCCTGGGCCTTCGTCATCAGCTTCTTGACGCGGTAGCGCAGCTCCGCGCGCTCCCGCAGGGGTGCGGTGTAGGCGTCCTCGACGCGCTCCATGGCGCGCTCGACGGCGCCCAGCCGCTGGACGTACGTCGTGAGCCGGTCGTGCTCGGCCGGCACGTCGCCGAGGCGGCTCACGTCGGGGATCGCGAGCCGCGGCGGGTTGGCGATCTCCCGGCGGCAGCGTTCGGCGACCTGCGCCAGCCCCGGGGCCCGGTCCGCCAGGGTGGTGCGCAGCGCGACGGCGCGCTCCCGGTCCTTGACGAGCGCCCGGCTCCGGGCCGCGTGCACGATGAGGTCCCGCTCGGTGCGCGCGATGGAGTCCTCGAGGGCGCCGAGCGGGCCGGTGATGTCGGCGCCGCGGGCGGCGTCGGCCTTGAGGCGGCTCAGGCGGTCGCGCAGGCGGGCGACGGCGGCGTCGTCCTCCGTGTCGGCGGTGGCGAGCGCCGCGTCCTCCGCCCGGACGATGCCCGCCGCGACCGCCCGGAAGCGGGCGGTGACGTCGGCGGCGTGCGGGTCGAAGGACAGTCGGGTGGCGAGCTGGTCGGCCTGGGCGTCGCACAGGCGGGCGGCGTCGACCAGGGAGAGGAGCGACGTGGCGGGGTCGCCGCCGAGGCGGCCCCAGATGAGCTGCGACATGCGCTCGCGCGCGACGGCGTCGGCCCGGCCGGAGTCCCACACCTCGACCAGCTCGTCCGTGCGGGTGCGCACGGCCTGCCACAGGGTCAGCGCCAGCACGACGTCGGCCGTGACCGCTTCCGCGCCGGACTGGCGGGCCGCCGCGTCGAGCCGGTCCAGGTCGGCGCGGCGCGCGTCGAGCCAGCCCTGCAGGTCGGTCAGGTAGGCCAGGAGCTCGGCCGGCTCGGCCGCCACCCCCAGGGCGCCGGGCGGCGCCGGTGCGCGGTGGGCCCTGCTCACGGCGTCCGTCCGTACACGGGCTGCGGTGCGGCGGGTGCGGGGCCGAGCGCGTCGCCCAGCCAGCGGTCGTAGGACTCCTCCCACTGCCCGCCGGCGATCATCTGCGCCAGCACGCCGTTGACGAACTGCACCATGTCCGGCTGGTCGGCGGGGATGCCGACGCCGTAGGGCTCGTCGCTCACGGCGTCGCCCACGACCTCGGCGTACGGGTCCTGGGCGGCGAAGCCGGCAAGGACCGTGTCGTCGCCGGTGATGGCGTCCACCGCGCCCTGCTGGAACAGGACCAGGCACGTGGTGTGGGTCGGCGCGGGGACCGCCTCGACACCCTCCCACTGCTCGAGGCGCTCCAGGGTGGTGGTGCCCTCTGGCGCGCAGACGCGCTGCCCGGCCAGGTCGTCGATGCTCGCGACGTCGGAGGTCGAGGGCACCAGCAGCTTCTGGCCCGCGTGGTAGTACTCCGCGGAGAACGCGATGTTCTCCCAGCGGTCGCAGTTGATGGTGAAGGCGCGCGTCACTATGTCGACCTCGTGCTCCTGCAGGAGGGCCTCGCGGTCGCCCGACGTGATGACGCGGAACTGGATCTTGTCGGGGTCGCCCAGGATCGCGTCGGCGATCTGCCGCGCCACGTCGATGTCGAAGCCCTCGATCTTGCCCGTGAAGGGGTTACGCGAGCCCATGAGCAGGGTGTCCGCGGAGACGCCCACCACGAGCACGCCGCGCTCCCGGATGGCCGCCATGGTGGAGCCGGACGTCACCTCGGGGCTGCCGCCCGGGTCGATCGACGCGACGGCCGGCAGCCCGTCGCTGCAGTCCTCGGCGGCGGTGGCCGTGCCCGCCGCCGCGCCCGCCGCGGCCTGCGGCGCCGACTTCGCGGTCGAGTCCTGGAGCGACTCCTGCGCGGACGAGCCCGCCCCTGCGGCGCCCGTGAGGAGCTGCGTCGTGGGCTGCGGTGCACAGGCCGCCGTCGTGCCGACGAGGGCGAGCGCCACGAGAGCGGTGACTATCGGTCTGCGGGCTGCGCGCGTGCTCATCGGTACTCCTTCAGACGGACGTTCATCCCGGTGGCCGCGGCAACGGCCCCGGCGACGCCGAGCACGAGGGCGACCCAGGCCGCGATCTGCGCGGTGGTCGCCGCGGAGCCGAGCCGGTCGACGGCCTCCTCGCTGGTGGCCTCGACCTCTTCGTGGGCCCGGTCGGAGAACGCGGCGAAGGCCGCGCCCGCCGAGTCGTCGGCGGTGGACGTCGCCGCCGCGACGGCGGCGTCCCAGTCGCCGCCGTCGTCCAGCTTGCGGATCTCCGCGTGCTTGGCGTCCCATGCGTTCAGCAGGGAAAGAGGGTCGGAGCCGGTGTCGGCGCCGGCCTCGGCGTCCGCTGCGTCGGTCAGGAGGGTCTGGGCCTCGGCGATGGACGCCTGGTAGGACTCCTCGAACTCCGCGCCCGAGCCGCGCTTGATCAGCGTGAACGACTCCATGGACTTGGCGTCGGTAGCGAGCGACAGGGCCTGCGACGTGGCGACCGTAGCCGCGTACGGCCCGCTCGCCACCGACCGGGCGACGCCGTTCCCGCCCAGCACGGCGGCCGTCGCCACGATGCCGCCCACCAGGAGGGCGACGCTCGCGACCGCCAGACCCGTGTTCAGGACGCGGTGCGTGCGCCGCGCCAGCCAGAGCTGGACGGCGCCCAGCGCCACCAGGCCCAGCAGCACGAGCAGCAGCAGCGCCTGCGCGAGGGAGACGGAACCCAGGTCGTCGTCGACCCGCTCGGACGTCGAGACGGCCACCTCGTCGAGCGTGGGCAGCACCTCGTCGCGGAGCGCCGCCGAGGCCTGGTCCAGGTAGGCCGCGCCGACGGGGAAACCCTGCCGGTTGTTCGCCCGGGCCGACTCGACCAGGCCCGAGTACCGCTGCACCGAGTCGGACACCGTGGACAGGTCCGCGGTCTCTTCGGCACCCTGTGCGGTCGCGGCAAGCGTCGGCAGCGCCTGCGCCGCCTCGGACAGGCTCGTCTCGTAGCGCTCGCGGGCCTCCGCGGGCTCCAGCCCGCCGACGAGGAACGCGTTGGTCGCCGTCGCGTCCGCCGACACCAGGTCGTTGCGCAGCTCCTGCGTGCCGACGAGCTGCGCGGCGTCGCGCTGCGCGTCGTCCAGCGCCGCCGACTGGTTGCTGCCCGCCAGGAACCCGGTCACCCCCAGCAGCAGGCACGCCACCACGGCCACGGTCGTGGCCAGCGCCAGCCGCCCCGGGGTGGTCGCCAGCTCCGCCGAGAGGCGAGCACCGGCGGAGGTGCGCGCGGGGGCGGCGTCGCCAGGGCCGGTCGCGCCGGGTAGGGCCGACGGCGGGCCGGTGGTCGTCAGCGGTGCGGTCACGGGGTGGCCTCGCTGTCTGTCCCGATGTCCACGACATCCTCCAGGTCTTCCGGGACCAGCGTGCGTAGCTGATCCACAGTCGGTCGTTCAACGTCCCGCAAGCGCCAGGCGTGCCGGGCAATTGCGGAGTCGAGCACGTTGCGTGCCCAGCGCCCGTTGCCGAAGCCCTCGCCCCGCAGCTGGTCCGCGACGAGGCGGTCGAAGCGGTCGAGAGTGGCCGGCTGCGGCTCGAAGTCCGCTGCCCGGGCAAGGGTCTCGAAGATCTGCCGCAGCTCCGCGGCGGAGTAGTCCTCGAACGTGATGGTCCGCGAGAACCGGCTCTCCAGGCCCGGGTTGGTGCTGACGAACCGGGCCATCGGGCCGGGGTAGCCCGCAACGATCACCACGAGGTCGTCGCGGTGGTCCTCCATGTCCTTGACCAGGGTGTCCACCGCCTCACGGCCGTACTGGTCCTCGGCCAGCGCGTACGCCTCGTCGATGAACAGCACGCCGCCCAGGGCGCGCTGCACCACCGCCGTCGTCTTCTCGGCGGTCTGGCCCAGGTAGCCCGCCACCAGCTCGGACCGGTCCACTTCCACGAGGTGGCCCTTGTCCAGCAGGCCCAGGGCGCGGTAGATCCCGGCGACCAGCCGGCCCACCGTCGTCTTGCCCGTACCCGGGTTGCCCACGAACACCAGGTGGCGGGTCAGCGTGGGGGAGGTGAGGCCTGCCTCGGCCCTGAGGCGTTCGATGCGGAGGAGCTCGGTCTGGCGGTGGATCTCGTCCTTGACTCTGCCCAGGCCGGTGAGCTGGTCCAGCTCTTCCAGGAGCTCTTCGAGCGTTCGCTCTTCCTTGGGCGGCTCGGGTTCCTCGGCCGGGACGGCCGCGGGGTCGCCTTGCGCGGTGGTGGGGACTGCCGAGCCTGGCGGGGTGGTTGGCAGGGGGGTCGGTGCCTTGTCCCGGCCCTGGGCCGCGCTGCGGTGGACTGCCTTGGTGCCTTCCGCGGCGGCTATGGCGCTGATGCTGGGGTCACCGAGGGTTGCTGCGGCGTCGACGACCTGCGCCAGCGCTTCCGCGTACCGGGCTGCGGCCGGGGACCTGGTCGCGATGAGCTCGTCGAGCAGGTCCGTGGGGGCTGAGCGCCAGCGGCGGGCGCTGACGGCGGCGTCGAAGAACGGTTGCAGGCTGCCCGACGTCGGACGGCCGGTCGCCGCCAGCCAGTCCGCCGCGGCGCCCGGGGACGACTCGGCGACGGCGGCGGCGAGCCGCTCACCCTCGGCACGCGCGGCCGGGCCGCTCACGCCGGCTGCGGCGAGGGCGTCGAGTGCGGCGGCCAGCGCCGTCGTGCTCATGGGGCCTCCAGGGGCGAGGGGCCCGACGTCGTCCCGGGGCCCGGCAGGCCCTGTCCCGGGGCGGGCAACGTACCCGGGCCGGCGCTCGGGAGCGTCAGGCCCGACGTGCCGAACTTCTCCTCGAGGAACCGGCCGTGGGCCACGAGGGCGACGGCGTCGGCGCGGGACACGGCGTCGGAGATCTTGTCGAGGGTGGCGCCCAGCAGGTCGAGCTGGTCGCACAGGATCATGAGCGACGTCTTGCCGCGGTCCACGACGCGCCGGTCGGCGAAGTCGCGGGGGAGGCGCAGGTAGGCGTCGACCGCCTCCGGCAGGTAGCTCGTCGCGGTGGCGACCACGGTGTGCGCCTGCTGGGAGCCGGCGCCGAGCCGGTCCAGCCGGGGCGCCATCTCGTGCACGGTCTCGGCGACCCGCTGCACCCGGGCGGTGACCGCAGCGGGCGCCTTCCCGGACGCGCGCGCGAGGACGGCGTCGACGGACGTCACGATCTGCTCGGTCGTGGGCGGTGCCGGGATCGCGAGGGGCTGCTCCTCCTCGGTGCGCCCGCCTCCGAAGATCCGCCGCCACCAACCCATGCGTTCCTCCGAGCCTGCTGCTGTCACCGGTTACCGAGGTCGAGAGAGCCGCTCGCCACGCCGTTGGTGTTGGTGCGCCGGGCCCGCTCCACGTACTCGGAGGCCTTGGTCGTCTCGGTCTGGAGCACGCCGATGGTCTGCGACATCGAGTCGAGCGCCCTGGTCTTGAAGTCGCTGATGGAGTCCATCGTGGCGTAGATGTTCGCGAACGCCTCCTGCAGCTGCGCGATCCCGACGGTCGAGCTCGCGGCCTGCTCCTGGATGGTCGCCGACTGGTCGGCGAGCATCTTGGACGTCGAGGCGATCATGTTCGACGTCGTGGTGTTCAGGGCCCCGATCTGGTCCAGCACCAGCTTCTGGTTCGCGAGGGCCTGCGCCACGATGACGGCGGTGCGCAGCGCGGAGACCGTCGTGGTGGTCGCGCGGTCGACGCCCTTGGTGAGCTCGACGTTGTTCTTGATGATGATGTCGATCGCGAGGTAGCCCTGGATGGAGACCGCGAGCTGGGTGAGCAGGTCCTGGTGCTTCTGGCGCACGTAGAACAGGACGTCCTCGGAGAGCGCCTTGGCCCGCTCTGGCTCGGCGATCTGGAGCTCGGCGATCTTCGCGGAGAGCTGGGCGTCGAGGCGTTCGGCCACGTAGATGTACTGGTTGAGCCGCGCCATCGTGTCCCAGAGGTTCTGCTTCTCCAGGTTCAGTGCGGCGTTGTCCTTGCGCAGCTCGTCCTGGCCGTTGTAGAGGGCCTGGATGATGGCGTTGAGCTGGCCCTGGGCGGACTCGTAGCGGCGGAAGTAGTCCTGGAGCTTGTCGCCGAACGGGATGACGCCGAGGATCTTGCGGCCCACGCTCGCCTCGGACGGGTCCAGGTCCTCGACCGTGCGGCGCAGCTCCAGCAGGGTCTGGCCCACCTTGGAGCCGTCGGCGAGGCCGCCCTCCTTGAGCGCCCGGACGGGCGTGGCCAGCAGCCGGTTGCTGGAGTCCGCCGCCTGGCGGATGTCCTGGTCGCCCATGGTGCGCACGTCGTCGGCGCGCTTGGCGAACTCGGGGCTCTTGGTGTCGGCGCTGAGCAGGCCGTCGAGGTAGGTGGCGACCTTCTGGTCGAGCGCGGGCGCCACGGCTGGGTCCACCTTGGGCGCCATCTTGGGCGCCTGCGTCGCGGCGACGGGCTGCACCGGGTCGGGCGCGGTGAGCACGAGGGGCTGGGCTCCGGCGGGGGGTTGAAGCGGCATTGGCTCGGTCATCGGTGCTCCTCGAGATAGGGCGTCCCGAACGCGGCGAGTATATGCCGGGGCCCGCTCCCGTCGGGAGGAAAACGCCTGCTTGCGGGGTGAGAACGCGGGGGCGGCCGGGGGAGTTCCCCGACTGGCTCCGGGTCGGTCAGCAGGGCGTCGTCGACTGCGAAGGTCCCGCTGTCAGGGCACGAGCGTCAGGACGTCGACGTGAGCCGGGCGGATCGCGCTGAAGTGTCGTCGGTCCGTGGTCGCTATGCGTTGTACGCCGTACCGCTCCGCGATCGCCACGACGGACGCGTCGACCGCGCCCAGCGGGAAGTCCTGGTACTTCAGGACCAGCTCGCTCATCCTCGTCAGGTCGCCCGGTGTCGGCGTGATCAGTTCAAAGGCGCCGTCCGCGACGGAATCAAGGAACCGCGCCTCGACTCGGGGGGATCGCTCGAGAAGCCAGCAGACCTCGGTCAGGACGGGGCTCGGCAGGAGTCGGGGACCTTCGAGCGTCGTGAAGAGTTCGCGCGCTGCGGCGTGGTACGAGTCGTTGGCGTCGAAGAAGGCGTACAGGGGACCCGTGTCGAGGACCGTAGCGGTCATGTGTGGTCGCCGAACCGCTCCCGAAGGCGCTGACGGATGTAGTCGTCGTGGTGCTCTGCAATGTCCCCTGGGCCGTGGATGCTTCCCGCGAGGGCGGTGAAGCTTTCAGGAAGCGGCGTCGCCGCCGAGTGCCTCACCCGCTGAGCCGACGCGGCGCCCGCCAGTTCAGCGTCGTTGGACACGAGGACGCGGAGATGCCGCACCTGTGCCGGCGTGAGCCGGTCGACCAGGTGGCGGAGGTCCTCGTAATCGTCTGCGACGCTCATACGACAAGAGTAGGTGAACTCACCCGCTGACGGGCGTTGTCCACACCCGCACGTTCGTCGTACAGGCCCATCCGGCGTCAGGGCCGCAATGAACGGTGCCCGGGTTGGTGTGGCGCGTCCCACTTGGCGACCGGAGGCGGAATACCACCGCCCGGGCCTGCGGTTTGGGAGCATGAACGGAGTCGTTCGGAACCACCTTCCAGACAGGATGCACACGTAGCCATGCCCTCGCGCCGGTTCTCCCGTCCGCGTGCCGCCGTCGTCGTGACGGCCGCCGTCGCCCTCCTGCTCGCCGCCTGCTCCCCAGGGGGCGGGACGGCGAGCGAACCGTCCAGCGAGCCCGTCGCGGGCGGGACGCTCACCTACGCGTCGGGCGACGCCGAGCCGTCCTGCCTCGACCCGCACGTGGGCGGCAACTACCCGCAGGCGCTCATCGCCACCCAGTACCTCGAGTCGCTCGTCTCGCTCGACGACGACGGCGAGGTCATCCCGTGGCTCGCCACCGAGTGGACCGAGAGCGACGACGGGATGGCGTGGGAGTTCTCGCTGCGTGACGACGTGACGTTCACCGACGGCACGCCGTTCGACGCCGCGGCGGTCGCCGCGAACATCGCCCACGTGCAGGACCCGGCCACGGCGTCGTCGACCGGTTACCTCGCCCTCGCGAAGATCACGGACGTCGTCGCCGTCGACGACCACACGGTCCGCCTGGAGCTCAGCGCACCCGACAGCGCGCTGCTGGAGTCGCTCTCGCAGGTCTGGGTCGCCATGGAGTCGCCGAAGGCCCTCGAGCGCAGCCAGGAGGACAACTGCGCCGCGCCCGTCGGGACCGGCCCGTTCGTCGTCGACGAGTGGGAGCGTCAGGACTCGGTGACCCTCGTGCGGAACGACGACTACAACTCACCGCCCGCCGACGCCGAGGGCACCGGCCTCCCGTACCTGGACTCGATCGTGTGGCGGTTCATCCCCGACTCCGCGAGCCGCTACGCCGCGCTCCAGTCCGGTGAGGCCCAGGTCATCGACAACGCGCAGCCCGACACGATCAAGTCGGCCGAGTCCGACGACGCGATCGAGGAGCTCGACGCCCCGCGCCCCGGCGCGTCCAACCGCATCGAGCTCAACTCGGGCAAGGCGCCGTTCGACGACGAGCGCGTCCGCGAGGCGTTCATCCGCTCGGTGAACGTGGACGACGGCATCCAGAGCCTGTTCTTCGGGACCGCCGAGCGCTCGTACTCGCCGCTCTCGAGCGTCGAGCCGCTCGGCCTGAGCCTGCCCGACCTCTTCACCGTGGACACCGACGCCGCCGCGAACCTCCTCGACGAGGCCGGCTGGGCCGAGCGGGACGCAGACGGCTACCGCGTCAAGGACGGCAAGCGCCTGACCCTCGACTTCCCGGTGAGCACCAACCAGTCCATCCCGGCCGAGCAGTCCCTGTTCGAGCAGATCCAGGCGGACGCCAAGACGGCGGGCTTCGAGGTCAACCTCCACCCGCTCGACCTGTCGAGCTGGTACGGCGCGCTGGCCGAGAACGACTACGACCTCGTGAGCGCCCCCTACACGAAGGTCGGCCCGGACGTGCTGCGGATCCTGTACCACTCCGACTCGATCACCCCGGCGCCCAGCGGCTACTTCGCCAACCTCGCGCAGGTGGACGACGCCGCGCTCGACGACCTGCTCACCCGGGCCTCCGCCACGAGCAACGCCGACGACCGGGAGAGCATGTACGAGCAGGCCCAGCGGATCGTCCTCGACGGGTACTACATCCTGCCGCTGTACGACCAGCAGAACCACTTCCTGTACTCGTCGGCCGTGCAGGGGCTGCGCGCGATGCCTACGGTGTCGACGCCGACCTTCGCCGGGGCATGGCTGGTGTCTTGACGCTTCCGGTCCCCACTACCGGGGCGCGCAGGAGCCCGGTGCCGGGCTACCGGCGCTGGCTGCTCCTGCGCGCAGGTGGGGTCGTGTTCGTGCTCTGGGCCGCGGCGACGATCACGTTCTTCGCCCTCCGGCTCATCCCGGGCGACCCCGCCGAGGCGATCCTCGGCGGGCCCGGCTCGCAGGCCGGGCCCGAGGCGCTGGAGCAGGTCCGCCGCGAGTACGGCCTGGACCAGCCGCTCGTGGTGCAGTACCTGACCTATCTGGGGCGGCTCGTGACCGGCGACCTCGGGCAGTCGTACTCGCTGCACAAGCCGGTCGCCACCGCTATCGGCGAGCAGTTCGGCGCGACGCTCACGCTCGCGCTCTGCTCGCTCGTGCTCGCCTGGGCGCTCGCGTGCGGCCTTGCGGCGTGGAGCGTGCGGGGCGGCCGGGTCGCGTGGGCCATCGGCTCCGGGCTCGAGCTGGTCGCGGCCGCCGTCCCGCACTTCTGGCTCGCGACCGTCCTGATCCTGTTCTTCAGCCTCACCCTGGGGATCCTCCCGCCGGTCAGCGTGCCGGGGCCGCTCGGCATCGTGCTGCCCGCGCTCACCATGGCGATCCCGCTGGCCGGGTTCCTCGGCCAGGTCATGCGCGAGTCCCTCCTGACGGCGATGGAGTCGCCGTTCGTCACCACTGCCCGGGCGCGCGGCGAGAGCGAGGTCCGGATCTTCTGGCGGCACACGCTGCGGCACGCGGCGATCCCCGCGATCGGGCTGTCCGGCTGGGCCTTCGGGTCGCTGATCAGCGGGGCCGTGGTGGTGGAGTCCGTGTTCGCGCGCCAGGGCCTGGGGCGCAGCCTGCTCTCCGCGGTCCAGCTGCGCGACGTCACGCTCGTGACCGGCATCGTGCTCGTGGTGGCGCTCGCGTACACGGTGATGACCCTGGTCACCGACCTCGCCGACCGGGCCGTCGACCCGCGCCGCCGGGCGGTGGTGGAGTGAGCGGGCTGCGCGCCGCCGTCGACCGGGCCGCCGTCGTCCGGGCCGCCGTCGTCCACGGCACCGGCTTCCGCCCGACGGCGGCCGAGGCGGTCGCCGGCCTGGTCCTCCTGCTCGTCCTCGTCGCCGCGCTCTGGCCGGGGCTGCTCGCTCCCGGCGACCCGCTGGCCACCTCGCCCGCCGACGCCTTCCAGGCGCCCTCGCCCGCGCACCTCTTCGGGACCGACGAGTCCGGCCGGGACATCTACACGCGCGTCGTCCACGGGGCACGGGACTCGCTCCTGATCGGCGTCCTCGCGACGGGCATCGGCATCGGCCTCGCGACAGTGCTCGGCTTCGTCGCCGGTCTGGGCCCGCGCTGGCTCGACTTCGGCACCACCCGGCTCGTCGAGGTGCTGTTCGCCTTCCCGGGCCTGCTGCTCGCCCTGCTGTTCATCGTGGTGACGGGGCCGGGCGTGCTGAGCTCGACGATCGCCGTCGGCCTGGCGACCGCGCCCGGCTACGCGCGCATCATCCGCTCCCAGGTGCGGCGGACGGCGTCCGCCGAGTTCATCGAGGCCGCCCGCGTGCTGGGCCGCGGCCGCCTCTGGATCGTCGCCCGCCACATCCTGCCGAACGTGACCGCCGCGCTGTTCGTGCTCGCCACCCTCGGCCTGGGGCAGGCCATCATCTGGGTCTCGTCGCTCAGCTACCTCGGCCTGGGCGCCGTCCCGCCGGCCGCGGAATGGGGCGCGATGCTCGCCGCCGGCCGCACCTACATCGCCAACTTCTGGTGGATGACGTTCTTCCCCGGCCTCGCGATCGTCGCCAGCGCCGCCGCCGCTACCGTGATCGGGCGCGGCATCCAGAAGCGCAACAGGAGCGCCGCATGAGCGGGGCCGTGCCGGTCGAGCCGACCCGGGTCGAGCCGGTGCCGTCCGAGGTGGCGCCGTCCAAACTGGTGCCGTCCGAGCCCGTGCTGAGCGTCCGGGACCTGGTCGTCGCGTTCCCCGATCGTCGGGGACAGGACGGCGGCGGTACCGGCCACCGTGGCGTGCGACGGGTCGTCGACGGGGTGAGCTTCCAGGTCGCTGCGGGCGAGTGCGTGGCGATCGTCGGCGAGTCCGGCTCGGGCAAGAGCGTCACCGCGCGCAGCGTCGTCGGCCTGGCGGGGGAGGGCGCGCGGGTCTCGGCTGCGGCGCTGACCGTCGGCGGGCAGGACGTGCTCTCGCTGTCCGCGCGGCGCCTGCGCCGGCTGCGCGGCGGCACGGTCGGCCTGATCGCGCAGGACGCGCTCGTCTCCCTCGACCCCCTGCGACCCGTCGGCCGCGAGATCGGCGACACGCTTGCCCTGCACACGGGGCTCGACGCCGCCGCGCGCCGCGCGCGCACGATCGAGCTCCTCGACCGGGTCGGCCTGCCCGACGCCGAGCTACGCGCTGGTCAGCGACCCGGCGAGCTCTCCGGCGGGCAGCGGCAGCGCGCCCTCATCGCCGCGGGCATCGCGGGCGAGCCCTCGCTCGTCATCGCCGACGAACCGACCACAGCGCTCGACCAGCCCGTCCAGGCCGGTGTGCTCCGGCTGCTGGGCCGGCTGCGCGACGACGGCACCGCCGTCCTGCTCATCAGCCACGACCTGTCGGTGGTCATGGGCATCGCGGACCGCGTCCTCGTCATGACCGACGGCGTAGTGGTCGAGGAGGGGACACCGGCCGAGGTGTTCGAGCGGCCCAAGCACCCGTACACCCGCAAGCTCGTGGCCGCCGTCCCCGCGGGACGGGCCCGTGGGGTGCCGCTGCTGGACGGCGCGGCGCCGGCCGTCGTCGGCCCGCAACTTGCGGACGGCGCGCCGGCCACCGCCGTCGAACGTAGGGGTAGTGGCGGCAAGAGCGCTCCTGGAGCGACCGAGACTACGTTCGACGAGGCGCACGCCGGCCCCAGCGGCGTGCTGCTGGAGGCCCGGGGGCTGGGCCGAACCTTCCATGTCGACGGGCGCGAGATCGTGGCCGCCGAGGACGTGTCGTTCTCGCTCCGGGCGGGCCGGACCCTGGGGCTGGTCGGCGAGTCCGGCTCGGGCAAGTCCACCACCGCCCGGCTCCTGCTCGGGCTCGAACGGCCCGACGCCGGCGAGGTCACCCTGCTCGGCGAGCCGTGGAGCCCGCTCCCCGAGGCCCGACGGCGGCCGCGCCGGCCACTCGTCGGCGCCGTGTTCCAGGACGCCCTCAGCTCGTTCGACCCGCGCTGGACCGTCGGCTCGATCCTCGCCGACGCGATCACCCGGGGCCGCTCACTCCGGCCCGGACCCGTGCGCGCGCAGGTCGCGAACCTGCTGGACACGGTCGGCCTCGACCCGGACCTGGCCACCCGACGTCCGCTGCACCTCTCCGGCGGCCAGCGCCAGCGGGTCTCGGTCGCGCGGTCGCTCGCGGCCGACCCCCGGGTGCTGATCCTCGACGAGCCGGTCTCCGCGCTCGACGTCTCGGTCCAGGCGCAGGTGCTCGACCTCCTCGACCGGCTCCAGCGCGAGCGAGACCTGGCCTACCTGCTCATCACCCACGACCTCGGCGTCGCGCTGCACATGAGCGACGACATAGCGGTAATGCGGGCGGGGCGCATCATCGAGTCCGGCCAGGCAGGGACGGTCTTCGACGATCCAAGGGATCCGTACGCGCGCCTGCTGCGGGACGCTTCGCCGATCGCTGCCCGGGAAGCCGGCAGGAGCTGACCCGGCACCTGTTCCTTGCCGTCGCGGGTACGCCGGATCCGTGCGGACCCGACGTACCCGCGACGGCAAGCGTCACAGCTCAGCCGTCGGCTTCGCGTCCAGCACGTCGAACGTGTTCAGCAGGCGCAGGTATCCCGCGAACGCCTCCTGGACCTGATCCGGCTGCAGTCCGTAGCGCGTCATGTCGTACTGGTGCGGACGCGTCCCCGCCGGCCGGGCGATCACCTCGTCGAGCTTCGCCTCGTCGCTGGCTGACCACGTCGCCCCGATCGCCGAGTACAGCCGCGGCACCTCGGTGTGCGGGTCGTGGCTCAGTGCGTGGTACGGCACGTCCACGATGGACGACGGCGGCAGGCTGAGCCGTGCATCCAGCGCGTTGTCCACCCACGTGACCATGGACTCCATCACGAGCTGCCCGACCTCGAGCGGGTCCGGGTCCGTCTGGTACGGCGCCCACAGCGTCTCGATGAGACTGCACGACGAGCCGACGACGGCGGCCGGGTCGCGGTGCGTCCACACGAACGTGGCGTCCGGGAACACCTTCTTGATCACCTGCATGTCGTTCAGGTGCGCCGGGTACTTGACGATCCACCGCTTCGGCGCCCGTCCGTGCTGCAGCACCTGCAGGCCCTGCTTCAGGCACTCGTAGTCACTGGCCAGCTCCGCCTCGCTGCGACGCGCATACCAGTCACGGTAGGAGTGCATGCTGCCGTGGAACAGCGGCCAGAAGGTCCCGTGCGGCATGAGCACCAGCGACTCCTCCGGATCCTCTGCACGGATCGGATGGATGTGCTTCAGCCCCGGCGCGAACATGCTGGTGACCAGCTGGATGCTCTGGTCGAACCGCTTGATCTCCCGCTTGGCGACCTTCGGGTCCTCGAGGCCCGTGTAGGACATCTCCCAGGCGAGCGGCCCGCGATGGTCGGGCGATGCCGCGAGCACCTTGTGGGTGAGGGTGGTCGCCGTGCGCGGCAGCCCGAGCACGAACACCGGATTGGTGATCTGCTCGGCAGCTATCTCCGGGCGCTCGGCCAGCAGCTTCTTGATCCGCAGGCGGTTCACGTAGCGGCCCTTGACCACGTTGAGCGCGAAGAACCAGCCCAGGGGCGTCAGCCGGGGCTCCTCGACGATGCTCGCGAACACGCGGCCGAGACCGGCGGCGAGCTCGGGGTCCTGGATACCGGCGTCCTTCTCGACCTCGGCGACGGCTTTCGCCCAGGCGCCCGCGGGATCCTCACGCCCCCGGATGACGGGGGCGAAGACGGTGTTGAGAACCCTGGAGGCTCTGGTCGTGGTGCTCACGATGTCCCTTCTTGTGCATTCGGCGTGGCGGGTCGTGTGGCCCCGCGAGGATCACGGAACGTACAGCTCGGAATCCGGCGGGGAAGGCTGCTCCGGACGGAAGACGACGGGTAGTGCTTCCAGCAGGCGGAAACGCAGGTCGGGCGCCCACCGGAGGTCCTCCGCCTGCGCCGCGAGCGTGAGCGTGAGGCGGCGGTGCAGGGTCTCGGCCGCCGTCCGGACGATCAGCCGGGCCAGGTGCGGCGCGGGGCAGGCGTGGGCGCCCAGCCCGAACGTGAGGTGGGCACTGCTGCCGGACCCGTCCCACGGACCTTCGCCGCGGATGCTCGGGTCCGAGCCGACCGCACCGACCGCGAGCAGCATCGCGTCCCCGCGCTGGACGAGCTTGCCGCCGAGCAGGAAGTCCTCGAGGGCGACCCGTGGTGCCAGCGCGCTCACCGGCGACGCGGTCCATAGCACCTCGTCGAGCGCTTCGTCGGTCCCGAGCCGCCCGCCCGCGAGCCGCCTTGCGAACCGGTCGTCGGTCAGGGAGAGGTAGAGCGTCTGTCCCAGCCAGGCCCGCAGGCCGAGGGCCGCCGTGGCCGTGAGCGACAGGATGCCGAGTGCCGCCTCCGCGGTGCTCTCATAGGCGGCATGTCGCGCGAGCCGGCCGGCGGGGGTGGGCTCGCCGTCCGGCCGGCGGGCCGCCGTCTGCCCGCTGAGCAGGAAGCTCACCTCCTGCACGGCCGATGCGGCGTCCCGTCCCCCCGGTCGGCGCGTGGCGGCCTCGAACACCTGCTGTGCGGTCCCGGCATCGAACCCGAGGACCGCGCCGAGCGTCAGGTGCGGCATCGGCGCCACGTACTCGCGCACCAGGTCGGCCACGCCGGTCGCGGCGAACCCGTCGATGAGCTCCTCGCACCTGGCGCGGGTGGTCCTGGCGACCTCGGCATCGTCGACCACGCCGAGCACCTCGTCGAGCGGGGTGCGGAGCCGGTCGTGCTTCTTCCCGTCCGACTGCTCCACCTTCGGCCGGTCGTCCGATGCCAGCGGCCGGAGCAGGGGCGAGTCCGCGGACCGTGCCCCGCCCTCGTGGCCGCTCCAGGTCCCGGTCGTCACCGTGAGGGGGAACTGGCCGCGGGCCATCGCCACGATGGTCCGGTACTCGGTCACGAGCCAGGCGCGGGAGCCGGACTCCAGCTCGACAGGGGCGAGGTCCCCCCACTCCTCGCGTAGTCGTACGTGGACGGCGCCCGCGTCGTGCGACGCGGTCAGCTCGGTGATGGTCGTGACGGTCGCAGGGTCGTCGAGCTTCAAGGGTCGGCGGGCGCGATCACCGCCGACGGCGTCGCCGGTGCCGGCAATACCGTCGATCATTGTTGGGTTCATCGTGTCCCCGTCCGGGTCGGGTACAGGTGCTGGTTTCGCCAAACCCTGCCGGATATATGCGCGTATGTCGAGGTACGTCCTGCCTCAGGTGGCCTCGGAAAGCACGGCCTTCGACGCCCCGGGGCACCCGTATTCGCAGCGGTTGCGCGATGCTTCGCCGTTGCTCAGTGCATCTGCCACACGCCACGGGCCCTCGTGAAATCACCCGCCGACAGCGCGTCGCGAGGGATGAGGACGTAGACCAGGCCGTTGTCGCCGAGCTGGGCGTCCGGTTCGGAGTCGAGCTGGGCCAGCAGCTGCCACTGCGCGGGCGCCACGTCCGGCTCGGCGGTCGCGCACTGTTCCCAGGGATCGTTCTGCAGGGGATCGGCGTAGCCGAGCAGGCGGTGCCGAGGCCGGTCGTCGTCGTCCAACGGGGGATGGAACTCGTCAAGGAACTCGCCGAACGCGGCGAACTCCGCGCTCGGAGCAGTGGGGTCGGCGCCGGTGAGGTCCAGGTCGGTGAGGTCGCGGTAGAAGGGGCTGTCCAGCGGGGGCAGCGAGACGTCCACCGACGTGCTCACCGCGCGCCGCGGGAGCGCCTCGGCTCCGGTGGGAGGCGGCGTGGCGACAAGCTCGCGGGTGTCCGGCGGCTGGGTCATGACCAGCAACCCCGGCCCGTGCGCCGCGTCGTCCCACCCGGTGCCGCTGGTGAGGTCGGCGAAGATCTGCAGCAGCCCGGCCGACGGCAGCAGCTGGTCGTCGTCGCACCGGGTCGCTTCCGTCAGGTCGATCTGAGCCAGGAGAGTCATCGCGTGACCTCGGCGGTGCGGCCAGACCGCGCCGGGCGGTAGGTCGGGGACGCCGCCCAGGTGGGTGCGCCCGGCGGACGTGCCGTCGGAGCGGGGAGTCAGCTCGATCCCGGTGCGGCACAACGCCGCCAGTGCCGTCGCGTGCTTGCTCAACCGCAGGTCTTGGCAGACATCTGCTACCCACTCCGCGGTGTTGGCGGCGTCCGCCGCCGCGGCCCACACCCGCACAATGCTGGGGTCGGTGAGCTGTTCGACGAACTCCGCCGTGGTCCGCGCCTGGCTCTGTTCGAGCGCCAGCTGGGGAAACTCCAGCATGCTGGGGGCAACGGACCGGCCGCCCGACCGGTCGACCACGCACGCCAGCAGGGACGGCAGCGACTGCACCCACGCCTGGACGAAGGCGTAGGCACGCTCGGGGTCCTGCGTTGCCGGGACCAGCTGGACCGTCTGCTCCCCGCTCTCGCCCGTGCGGTCGTTGTGCAGGCACAGCCGCACCAGGACGCTTCCGTCCGACGCGAGGTCAAGGCCGGGCTCGACAAGCTCCAGTCGAGCCTGCTCATGCTGCAGGGGCAGGCCGGCCCGCAGCAGCGTTTCCAACGCTTCCCTGTCCACCCTGACCTCCGACCGAGCGACGATGCTCGGCGAGGTTATCAATCACCACTGACACGCAATCCCCGCCGAGACGAACGCCGTCGTGGGTAGTAAAGCGCTTCCGAACGAGGCGCGCGCCGGGGAAGAATGATCGGACCGCGGGGGTCGAACGACGCCGTGAGCGGGACTCGCTCTCGCGCGAAGACGCCGAGGTCGACCTGCTCACGTGGGCCCATGCGCAGGGCAAAAAGTCACGTCCTTCCGAAGGAGCAGGCATGGCCAGGTTCAGCACCTATCACTGGCAGGGAGTCGTCCTCCCCGACCCTGCACACGACGCTGCCCGGTCAGAACTTGAGTCCCCGTCCAGCGATCACGCGGCGGTGCAGGCATTCGTCACCCTGCTGCGGAGCGGCGACACCGCTGCGACCGGAATCGCGCTGGACCACTATCACTACGCGATCTCCATGGAGCGATACGGCCTGGGGAGCGATCTCAGGACTTACGGGCACGAGGCGCTGGAGTGCGCGCGCCGGATCCTCGGGAAGCCGGCCGTTCCGACGCCCGAAGCCGAACCCGACCTGGCCGGCGCGAGCTGCTCGAGCGCACTGCTCATCATGATCAACAGGGCCGAGCAAGAGGACTCCGACCTGATCGCCGGGGCTCTCGAGTCTCCTGCGAACTTTGATGCCGAGTCCGCAGCATTCCGATCCGCGGGCAGGATTCTGCAGCACTCCATCGAGCCCAATCGGAGGCTGGTCACGGCGCTCAGCGCCGTGGTCTTCGACGAGCTGCGACACACCGATGATCGCCTTGAAGCGCTGCAGGCACTCGCCAAGTCAGAGACGCCTCAAGCACTCGCTGAGCTGGAGCGGGCCACGGACCTTGACGATCTCCAGCTGCAGGCGACAGCAGCTCGTGCGCTCTGCGTCCACGACTTTGCCGGCCACCGCGACCGCATCGAGGAGAAGGTGGCTTCCTGGCCGGCCGACGCGCCCCATCCGGCGTCCGACGTAAGAGACATCCTCGGCGAGAAGTTGATGGCCTAGCTGCTCGGTCGGCGCCGACGGTCTGTCGCTCGGGCTTGATCACGGCCACTGCCCGGTCCCCCGGACGGGCGCTGGGCCCAGGCCCTGTAGGAACAATCAGGACAGCACATCCGGATGTCCGGACAAACCGTTGACCGGTGATCTGGTCGATGTTAACGTCCTCACGGCAACCGCATTCCAGGCAACACGCGGGCCGATCGGGTTCGGCCACGTCTCAGAGAAGAGGCACCCCCATGAGCTCAACTTTCACGCGCCGTCAGGTCCTCATCGGCGGACTCTCCGGCGCCGCGGTGATCGCTCTCACCGCCGCCTGCGGCGACTCCGGTGACTCCGGCGACCCCGCCACCGTCGGCACCCTGCAGTTCTTCCTCTCCGGCGACGCCAACCAGGGTGGCGGCTTCGCGGCGATGGCGGCGAAGTACGAGAAGGAGAAGGGCGTCAAGGTCGAGATCGTCGACGTCGCCAACGAGGACCTCACGACGCGGCTGAAGAACGCCGCCCAGGCCAACGACCTGCCAGCGCTCGCGCGCGTCGGCGCCGTCGACCCGGTCTGGAAGAACGCGACGATGGACCTCGCCGAGATCATGGCGGCATCCGGTGTGCGGGCGGACCTGTCCACGCAGGACGAGGACGGCCGGGTCTACTCGCTCCCGACGGACGTCACCGGCGTCGGACTGTTCGTCAACAAGTCGCTGTTCGACGAGGCGGGCGTGGAGTTCCCGGCCGACCTCGACGGCGACGTGTGGTCCTGGGACGACTTCGTGTCCGCCGTCAAGCAGGTGCAGGAGGCCACCGGTGCCTCCTACGGCATGGCGATGGACGCCAGCTCGCACCGGCTCAAGTCCTTCCTGTACGAGTTCGGCTCGACGCTGTGGCAGCCGGACGGCAGCGGCACGTTCACCACCAACGACGCCACCAAGACCGCGCTCGAGTACTTCTACGACCTCAACGACGACAGCTTCATGCCGCGCTCGGTCTGGCTGAGCGAGGCCGACGGCAACGCGCTCTTCAAGTCCGGCGACGTCGTGGCCTACTACTCCGGTTCCTGGCAGATCGCCGACTTCGCCGTCAACATCGCCGACTTCGAGTGGGCCTCGGTGCCGACACCGCGCCAGCCGGTGCAGGCGGTCAACTTCGGCAACGCCGCCTCGATCGTCGTGTTCGAGGGAACCGACCAGGAGCAGGCGGCGCTCGACTTCGTCAGCTGGCTGTTCACCCAGGAGAACTACACCGAGCTCGCCACCACCTCGGGCTTCCTGCCCGTGGTCGACGGCGTGACCGTCGAGTACGCGGACGACGCCGACGCGTTCGAGCTCTACAACGCCGAGATCGCGGCCTCCGACCCGATCGTCGCCACGATCAAGGAGATGGAGCTCGGCTTCGAGGTGGCGGGCCTGACCACAGAGGGCGACCCGCTGCGCGACCAGGTGGTCCGCTACCTCAACGACGAGATCGGCGTCGACGAGTGCATCACGACCATCGGTGAGCAGATGACCGAGGCATTCGGCTCGGCGAGCTGACGCGTCAGGAGGATGTGATGTCCCAGGAGACGCCCGTCGCCGCGGTGCCCGCACCAGCGCCGCCACCAGGACCGACGCTGACGCCGCGGCGACGCAGCGGGCTGCGGCGGCCAGGCCAGACAGTTGCGCCGCTGCTGTTCATCTCGGTGGCTGTAGTGCTGTTCGTCGTGTTCTTCGTCGGCCCGGGGTCGCTCGGGCTGTACTACTCGTTCACCGACTACACCGGCGTCGGGGACCCGGAGTTCACGGGGCTGGCGAACTACCAGGAGCTGTTCGGCGACGAACAGTTCTACTCCTCGATCGGCCGCACCGTGCTCTACACGGTGCTCGCGGTCCCGGCGCACTACGTCGCGGCGCTCGGCCTCTCGTTGCTGCTGGTCTCGGCCGCCGCCCGGTTCCGTACGGCCGCCCGGATCATCTTCTTCCTGCCCTGGCTCATCTCCCCGATCGTCACGGGGGTCATCTGGCGCTGGATGTTCGGCGAGAACTTCGGGCTGGTCAACTACGTGATGACGGTGCTCAGCCTGCCGCGCCAGCAGTGGGAGACCAACGGTGACCTCGCGCTCGCCGTCGTCATCCTGGCCAGTACCTGGGCGGGAACCGCGTTCAACATGCTGCTGTTCATCGCGGCCCTGCGGAACATCCCCAGGTCCTACCTTGAGGCCGCCCAGGTCGACGGGGCGTCGGCCGCACAGCGCTTCTTCCGGATCACGCTGCCGCTGCTGCGCCCGACGTCCTTCATGGTGATCCTGCTCGGCACCCTCGGCGCGATGAAGGAGTTCGCCATGGTGCAGGCGCTCAACGGCGGCGGGCCCGGCACCGAGAACATGTTCATCGTCCAGTACATCTACCAGACCGGGTTCGAACGGGCCCAGATCGGCTACGCCAGTGCCGTCTCGATGGTGCTCATGGTCATCCTCATCGTGATCGCGCTCGTCCAGATGCGCTTCGACCGGAAGGACGACCTGGCATGACCGCTCCACTCATGGCCGTTCCACGGCGGCTCTTCCGAGGCGTCAACATCTGGCTGACCCTGCTGCTCGTCGTGATCGCTGCACTGTTCGCGTTCCCGATGCTGTGGTTCGTGCTCAGCTCGTTCAAGCCCGGCACCGAGCTGTTCAGCCTGCCCCTGTCGCTGTTCCCTTCAGACTGGACGACGTCGGGCTACGTAACTGCGTGGAACCGGTTCGCGTTCTGGCGATACTTCGCCAACACCGGCGTCGTCGCGCTCGTCACGACGGCGTTCACCGTGCTGGTCTCCGCGATGACCGGGTACGCCTTTGCCAAGTACAAGGCGTGGTGGCTACGTGTGTTCTTCATCTGCGTCCTCGTCACGACGATGCTGCCGACCGAGGTCATCATGCCCTCGACGTTCGCGGTGATCCGGGACCTCGGCCTGTACAACAGCCTCGCCGGCATCATCGTGCCGTCGATCCTCACCGCTACCGGCATCTTCATGTTCCGGCAGTACTTCCGCACCGTCCCGGACGAGCTGCTGGAGGCGGCGCGCATCGACGGCGTCGGCGAGATCCGGGCGTTCTTCCAGATCATGCTGCCGATCGCGAGACCCATCGCGGTCGTGCTGGCGATCTTCTCCTTCCAGTGGCGCTGGAACGACTACATCTGGCCGTTGATCGTGCTCAACGACCCCAACAACTACACGCTGCAGATCGCGCTCAGGTCGATAGTGGGTGCGGACAACATCGACTGGTCGGTGCTGCTGTCGGCGTCGGTGATCTCCCTGGTCCCCATGGTGATCCTGTTCGCCGTGTTCCAGCGCCAGATCATGAGCGCCGACATCAACTCCGGTCTGAAGGACTGACTTCCTTGACCTTCACCGACCGGATGGCCGACCTCGTCGAGGCCTGGTGGGATCGCACGCCGGATCCGCTCACGCTCGGCCACCGTGAGCTCATGCGGATGGTCGCGACAGCCGTCGCGCTGAGGATCCTGCGACCGGGCGCGGTCGCGTCCCGCCGGGTCGGGACCGCGCTCACCTTCGCCGAGCGGCTCACCGCGCTGCAGGATCCCGGCGGGCTGTTCTCCTCCGACGGGAACCTGCAGTCACCGCCGGACAGCGCGTTCACCCTGAACGACCTCGGCAGCACGCTCACCTTGCTGGAGCGCGCCGCCGAACCCGAGCTCGCTCCGCTGGAGCAGCAGCTGCGGGGCATCGCGCAGCGAGCCCTCCCGGCGCTCGTCGCCGGTGGTGTGCACACGCCCAACCACCGGTGGGAGATCAGCGCAGCGCTGGTCCGCCTGCGCGCCTTCGACGAGCGCGCGATCGCCCGGGCAGAGCAGTGGCTCGCCGAAGGGGTCGACGCCGACCGCGACGGCCTCTACTCCGAGCGCAGCGCCAACTACGCGGCCTTCGTGAGCAACCCGTCGCTGCAGGCGCTGGCAGAGGGCCTGCACCGGCCCGACCTCCTTGCGGCCGTGCACGACAACCTGCACAGCCAGCTCGCCCTGACCGACGCCGACGGCGTCGTCGAGACGGTCTTCTCGCGCCGTCAGGACCAGGGCAGGCAGATCCCGCTGGAGTGCTTCCACACCCAGCTGCGGCGCTTCGCCCTGCGCGGCTGCGCCACCTGCCTGGCCGGCGCCGTGCGGTCGGAGCCGCAGGCCGAGGCGATCGCGGCGATCGCGCTGCTCGAGGTGCTGGCCGAACCGCAGCTCGGCGCCCCGCTCCCGGCCCCGCCTGCGCCGTCTGCACCGCAGAACTCGGAACAGGTCCGGCACTTCGCCGACGTCGGGCTGCTGGTGGCCGAGCACGGGCCGGAGCGCTTGGTCGTCTACGGCGGCTCCGACGTACCGCACGTCGGCCGTGTCGGATCGGGCCTGGCGGGCGACCCGACGTTCCTGCGGTTCCGGTCCGGCGCCGCCGTGGTGCGCTCGCTGCGGCTGTCCCGCGTGTTCTTCGGCCTCGGCCCGTTCCGCGCCGAGTCCCTGCAGGTCGCCGACGACGGCGTCGCTCGCCTGCACGAGCGCGTCACGGCCAGCTACTACCAGCCGATGGCGGAGGGACAGCGCAGCGCGGACGGGCGCTACCGGCTCGTCGACGACGGGCGCTTCACCGCCTCGATGGCGTTCGACGAACGGACCCGCGACGACGTCGAGCTGGTGACCGACGTCGTCGTGCATACGGGCTCGGCCGGGGTCGAGCTGCAGGTGACGACAAGTGGTGCGCGGACCCGGTGGTCGCTGGAGCTCGCGCTGGGCGACGGTGCGCTGACCGGCGTCGAGCAGGTCGCCACCGACGTGTACCGCATGGCCGGCCACGCCGCCGAGCTGCGCAGCGGCGACGACGCCGTTGTCATCGAGACCTCGGTCGATCCCGAGCCCGACGTCGTCGGCACCTACGCGCCCGGTGAGGCCTTTTCCTTCCTCGGCGGCACCGACGCGCTCTCCGGCCCTCGCCTCTATCTCACGGGCGCTACCCCCGGCGTGTGGACGCTCACCCTCCGGCCCGCCTGACGTCCGGATCCCGGCCCCGGCCGTGGGAACGTCAGAAACCCGCCAGGGACCGGACGGTCTCGATCGTGTCGGCCTCGGCGGCGCTCTTGTCGTCGCGGTAGCGCAGCACGCGCGCGAAGCGGAGGGCGAGCCCGCCCGGGTAGCGGGTCGAGCGCTGCAGCCCGTCGAAGGCGATCTCCACGACCTGCTCAGGGCGGACGGTCACGACCCAGCCGTTGTCGTCGGTCTTGAGCTCGGTGAAGCGTGCGGTCTGCCACTCCAGCATCTCGTCCGTCATGCCCTTGAACGTCTTGCCGAGCATCACGAACCCACCGTCCGGGTCGCGCGCGCCGAGGTGGATGTTGGACAGCCAGCCCTGGCGGCGGCCCGAGCCCCGCTCGACCGCGAGCACTACGAGGTCCAGGGTCTGGCGGGGCTTGACCTTGACCCAGCCGGCGCCGCGCCGTCCGGCCGCGTAGGGCGCCTCCAGCGACTTGACCACCACGCCCTCCTGGCCCTCGCGCAGCGCGCCCGCGAAGAACTCGGCGGCGGCCTCCGGGTCGGAGGTCACCAGGCGGCGCACCGTGTGCGGCGCGGCGACCTCGTCGAGCACCGCCAGGCGCTCGCGCAGCGGGGCGTCGAGCAGGTCGCGCCCGTCCGCGTGCAGCACGTCGAAGAAGAAGGGCGTGAGCTGGAGCTGGGACGCCAGCTCCGCCTCCGACGTCGCCCCGCCGGCCTCCCGGGTCGCCGATCGCGCGGCCGTCTCCTGGAAGGGCCGAGGTACGCCGTCCGGTCCGACGCCGAGCGCCTCGCCGTCGAGCACCAGATCGTCCGACGAGAGGGCGCGTACCACCTCGACGATCTCCGGGACGCGGTCGGTGATGTCGTCCAGCGAGCGCGTGACGACGCGCACCTCGTCGCCACGCCGGTGTACCTGGATGCGGATGCCGTCGAGCTTGACGTCGACGCAGAGCTCCGCGGGTGCATCGTCAGAGCCGAGCTTCTCGAACGCGGCGGCGATGTCCGGCGCCGACGCAGCGAGCATCGGCCTCACTGGCCGGCCCACCTCGAGCGTGAACGTCTCCAGCGCGGCCAGCGGCTCGTCCGCGAGGAGGGCGGCGCTCGCGACGGGCCCGGTGGCGCCCCGCAGCATGACGGCGCGCCGGACGGCGGCGGCCGGGACCCCCGCGGCCTCCGCGACGGCGTCGACCACAACTGAGTCGAGAGCGCCCTGCCGCAGCTCGCCCGCGACCAGGCCGCGGAGGAACGCCTGCTCGCGCTCGGTCGCGGCACCGAACAGCGCAGCGGCCGCGGTGGAGCGGGCCTGAGCGGAACCGGGACCTTCGAGAGCCGCCATCGAGGCGAACGCCGCGTCGACGTCGCGCACCGTGAGCGTGGCCGTTGTCGCAGGTGGTGGGAGGTCGCGCAGCGCCGCGTAGCCGAGACCGGTGCGGCGCTGGCGCAGCTCGCCGGCGAGGTAGGCGACGACGATCTCGATGTTGGGGGCGGCCTGGTCGGCTTCGGCCGCCTCGCCGGCGGCCGTGCGGTGGAGCAGCTCGGCGATGGCCGCGCGCTTGGCAAGGCGCGAGCGCGTGGCGGCGACGGCGTCGGACGTGGCGGCAACCTCGGCGAGGAGCATGCTCCATCTTGACGCGTCTTCTGCCTGAGCGCGGTCTGCCCGAGCGTGGCGGTCAATCCAGGAGGTTGCGGCTGCGTGCCCAGGAGAAGAGCTCAGCGCCATCGCATGGATAGCGCGCGCCGCGGGCGCGCAGAGCGTCGACGATCTCGCCGGCTCGCTGTTCGTTCACCTTCCCATCGCGATAGGCCTTGATGAGGAGCCAGAGCGAGCCATGCACTTCGACCTTCTTGATGCGACGGGCGATCTTCGTCGCTGTGGCGTCATCCGTGATCGCGATCGCGCCGCGAACCTGCGCACTCGCGAACACGGTTGCCTCTCCCAGATCGTGGTCCCCGGCACCAAGAGCCTGGACGTACTCCGCAAGCGCCACGAGCTCGTTCATGCCCTGCTCGGGAAGCAGGTCGACCCAGGCGATGTCCGCCACATTGTTCGGACCGGCACAGAACTCGTCTCGGACCGCCTCGGTGGCGCCGACTCGGAGGGTCAGGTCTTTCAGGACGGGCATGAGATGTGCGGAGGCGAATGCGCTCAGGCACGTGTTGTCGAAGACGAGTAGTGGTTCGGGCTCGGCGTCCGTCATGCGTAGAAGTCCGCGCGGAAGTCGTTCCGTCCAGGGTCACGCGGGGGAGGTAGCTCGCCGCCTGCCCCGCGAAGGATCTCGGAGGCCCGGGAGGGCCCGATCAGTCCGTCGCGGTACGCATCGAGCGCGGCCCGGGACACTGCGGCGGACAGATCGCCGTCACACAGGTCCTCCTCCGGCTGCCGGCCGTACGACTGCAGCTCGGCCAAGGTCGGGTTGGGCTGCAGAGCGCGAGCCTGCTGATCGTCGACGAGGCCCGCTTCGCCGAGGCGCGCCAGGATGCCGCTCCAGCTCATCCGATAGGTGGAGGACAGCCAGATGGCTTCCTCACGGATCCGCTGGAGGTCTGCGGTCGCACCTTCAAGCTGCCCTGCCCAACGGCTCCGCACAGCATCAAGGGGCAGGAGGAACTCAGCCGCGAAGGCATTGACCAGACGCTCACGGTCGGAGGTGCTGCCGGAGATCGCTTCGGCGGCATAGGTGTCGTCGAAGAGGTAGTGCCCCAACTCGTGCGCTGCTGTGAACCGGCGTCGGCCAGGTGACTGGTCGGCGTTGATGACGGTGATTGCGAAGCCCTCTTGCGGGAGCATGACGCCGTCCACCGCTTCACCAGCGACGACAGTGGTGACGTAGAGGCCGAAGTCGTCGAGGACGTCGGCCATCGGGCCGAGGGCATCGCTGCCGAAGCCTGCTGTTTTTCGAGCGGTGCGGGCTGCGGCCGAGGCGTCCTCGACGTCCTCGATCTCGTCGAAGGTACCGACAAGTCTTGCGTGCGGGGCGGCAGGCAGGACACCGAGTGCTCGAAGCTGCTCGACGTCGGCGGCCAGGTCTTCCGCGGCCAGCTCGGCGGCCAGAGTTGACGGTCGGTCGCCGACCACGGACTGCCGACGCGCCACGACGGGCGCCGGCGAATCGGACAGGAACCATGGGAGAGGCCTGCCCAGGAACTTGGCAAGCGCGGCGAGCTCGAGCGCGGAGATCTTGCGGGTCCCCGATGTGATCTTCGAGATCGCGGTCCGGTCCACTCCCACCGCAGCCGCAAGCTCGGCCTGGGTCTTGGACGCGGCCTCTCGCGCAAGCTCGATTCGCTCGCCAAGCACCTGGGGACTGATCGCCATGTGTGCGATTCTGGCACATCGTGCCCTAGGGCGTTATGCGATACGCGAAGTCAGCGCTCCTTGGGTGCCCACCAGGTCAGATGGCCGGCCGCCTCCGTCGTCGGCTCGATGGTCTCCCAGGCCTCGGCGATGAGCCCGTCGTCGAACCGCATGATGTCGACCACCGCGATCTCCGGCCCGGAGGGGAGCCGGCGCCGCGAGTGCATCACTACGTGGTCGCCGTCGGCCAGCACGTGCTGGACCTCGACCTCCATCCCGGCGATCTTCTCCAGCGACGCACGCATCGAGGCGAGCCATTCCGCCTTGGTCGACGAGGTCGAGTCGGGCCGGTGATGGACGAAGCCGTCGCTCAGCACCCGCTCGACGGCGGCGACGTCGCCCGTCTCCACCAGGCTCGCGAAGGCCGCCGCGACGATGCTCTTGTTGTCCGTGGTTGTGCTCTCAGTGGTCATCGCCCCAGTGTTTTCCGGGCCCGCGACGCTTGTCGATGAACTGGGAGTTCATGGCGCTCCGCCCCACGATGAGCAACACTCGGCGTCCATGGGGACGGTCGGCGAGATGTTGCGGCACTGGCGGCACCGCCGTCGGCTCAGCCAGCTCGATCTTGCGATCGCCGCCGACGTCTCTGCCCGGCACGTCAGCCTGGTCGAGACCGGCAAGTCCAGGCCGAGTGCCGAGATGGTCCTCCGGCTCGCGGAGCAGCTCGACGTGCCGTTGCGTGACCGCAACCGGCTGCTGCTCGCCGCCGGCTTCGCGCCCCGCTACACCGAGCGGCCGCTCGACGGCGGTGCGCTGTCGGCGGCCCGGGATGCGGTCGGGCGGGTGCTCCGCGCGCACGAGCCGTACCCGGCCCTGGTCTTCGACCGCCGGTGGAACATCCTGATGACCAATCGCGCCGTCGACCGGTTCTTCGCCGACGTCGCACCCGACCTGCTGCGCCCGCCCGTCAACCTGGTGCGGCTGGGGCTGGACCCGCGCGGGCTCGCCGGCCTGGTCGTCAACCTGGCGGACGTGCGGGCGATGTTCCGCTCCCGGATCAGGCGCCAGCTCGCCACCTTTCCCGACGCCGAGCTGACCGCGCTCTACGAGGAGCTGCTGGCGCCCGGCTCCGACACCGACGCAGGCCACTCGATCGAGCCCGAGTCGGACGTGGTGATCCCGATGGTCATCCGGATCGACGGCCGAGAGCTGCGGCTCTTCTCGACGATCACGACGTTCGGCACCCCGATGGACATCACGCTGGACGAGATAGCGATCGAGTCGTACTACCCGGCGGACGCGGAGAGCGCGGCCTACTTCAAGAGCCTCGGCTGACACGGGGCACCGGCCGCCACCCCGACCTGGCGGTGAGCGTCAGCCCAGGTGCCAGGCGTCCACCGCTGCGCTGACGGCCTTGCGGGCGCGCGCCTTGATCCCCGGGACGAGCTCGAACGGCGCCTCGTCGCCCTTCGGCGCGCGGCGCCAGGTCCCGACCAGCCGCCCGTCCAGGAGGACCGCCGGGCGGAAGATCCCGTTGGTGAACGGGACCACGGTCCGCATGGCTTCGGCGTCCGCGATCAGGTTGCGGTCCTGGTAGCCGAGCACGATCTCGTCGAACCCGGGCACGAGCACTACCCCGGTGGGCTCCGCGAGCCCGGGAGCATCAGGTGCCGTGTCGTCGTCCGCTCCGAGCTGCCCCGGCTCGGACCGGGCGACGAGCATCGCCTTCCCGTCAACCGACACCTCGACGACGGCGTCCGGTTCCTCCGCGCGCAGCGCGGCCACTGCGGCGCGCACGGGACTCTTGGGGAGGCCGAGCCACCAGGCGAGGTCATCGACGGTGGCCGGCCCGCGGCTGGCGAAGTAGGACCGCGCGATGCGGCGCAGGGCCGCATCGGGCTCCTCGGGCGAGGCGGCGGCGTGCCGGGCGCTCGGTGTCGCGACCATCACCTGCTGCGCCCCCGCGAACGGGCCCCAGTGCAGCACTCCCCGGAGCGCCAGTGCCACGATCAGGTGATATCCGCGCTGCCCCTCGATGGGCACCCCGGCCTGCTGCCACAGGTCGATCATCGCGGCGCGCGTCACCCCGTCGGCGCCGGACGCCGCAAGCGCCTCCCGGGTAACCGACTCCGCACGGGCCATGACCGCGTCGTCGAGACCCTCGGCGTCGTGAACCCGCCGGCTCATGTGGATCACGCGCTCGCCCGTCAGCGAGACGAGCGCGCCGAGGTCGCCCGGCGTGGTCGCGAAGAGGGTGCCGCGCTGGGTCCACCCGCGCACGAGCTCGCCGGCGTCAAATCCGGCGCGCACGTCGTCCACCGTGGTGCCCGGGCGCGAACGGATGGCGATCGCCCGCAGCACGGCCGGCAGGTCCTGACCCTGCAGGGCGACCATCCGGCGGACGACGTCGACGGGCGACGGCCCCGAGGGCTCCGGACCGCCGTCGGGCCGCGCGAGCCACTGCGTCCGCAGGCGGAGCCCGCGGGCCGCGTCGGGGGAGAGGTCGATCGTTCCGGAGGGCATGCGGGAAGGCTACGTCGCACCTGTGACACTCGCCGGGATCGGGCACGAGGCCCGGTCCGTAACAAGGGTTTTACACCGCTGGACCTTGACCCACGGGAGTCCTGTCGCCACTGTAAGGCTGTCAGACAGCCAAACAAGAGGGGGATCCCGATGCCCGCCATCCGACGCACACCCGCCGTCACTGCCCTTGCGCTCGCCGGCGCGCTGAGCCTGGGCGCCTGCTCGGCGATGGTGCCGACGGACCAGGACGCCGCCGCCGGCGGCGCTGCGGCCACGGAGGAGTCCGCCCACGCCGTCGACGAGGAGCTGGCGGCGTCCGTCCCGGCCGACGTCCGGGACGCGGGAGTGATCCGCATGGCGATCAACCCGTCCTACCCGCCGTTCGAGGTCACGCAGGCCGACGGCACGCTCGTGGGGCTCGACCCGGACCTGGCCCACGCCATCGGCGGCGTGCTCGACCTCGACATCGAGTTCGTGCCGACGTCGTTCGACGCGATCATCCCCGCCCTCCAGGCAGACGACGTCGACATGGCGATGGCCTCCATCGGCGACACCCTCGAACGCGAGGCGGTGGTCGACTTCGCCACCTACTACTGGAACGGCACGCTCGTGCTCGTCCAGGACGGCAACCCGACCGAGGTCACCCCGGAGCTGGCCTGCGGGGCGCGGATCGGCGTCGTACGCGGGAGCCTGCAGCAGAACACGTTCCTGCCCGCGCACACCGAGCGGTGCGAGGAGGCCGGCGAGGAGCCGCCGACGTCCAGCGCGTACCAGGACGTCGCGCAGGCGATCCTCGCGCTGCAGAGCAACCGGATCGACGGCGTCATGGCCGACGCCCCGCCGGTGCTCGACGCGGAGTCGAAGAACGACGGCTTCGAGGCGGCCGGGCCGCTGCTGCGCAACCCGAACCCGGGCGGTGTCGCCTTCCCGAAGGACAGCGAGCTCGCCGAGCCGGTCAGCGGGGCGATCGACGTGCTCATCGAGGACGGCACGTACGCCGACGTCCTCGACCGCTGGGGCCTGGGCGACATCGCCATCGAGCAGTCCGAGATCAACGGGGCGATCGAATGACGGCCGCCATCCTCGCGGCGTCGAGCGACGACGTCGAGACGCTCCAGGTGGTACGGCTGCGGCACCCCTGGCGCTGGGTCAGCTACGCGGTGGTCGCGGTGCTCGTGGCGATGCTGGTCAGCTCGCTGCTGACCAACCAGAACTACGGGTGGCCCGTCGTGGCCGAGTACTTCTTCTCGTCGCGGATCCTGCGCGGGCTGCTGGCGACGCTCTGGCTCACGGCCCTGGCCATGCTGGTGGGGGTGGTGCTCGGCGTCGTCCTCGCGGTGATGCGGCTTTCCCGGAACCCGATGCTGCGCTCGGTCTCCACCGCCTACATCTGGTTCTTCCGGGGCACGCCCGTGTTTGTCCAGCTGCTCTTCTGGGGGTACATCTCGGCCCTGTACCCGCGGCTGTCGCTCGGCGTCCCGTTCGGTCCGGAGCTCGTCGCGTTCGACACCAACCTGCTCATCACCCCCGTGGCCGCGGCGATCCTCGGCCTGGGCCTGAACGAGGGCGCCTACATGGGCGAGATCGTCCGGGCCGGCGTCGAGGCCGTCGACAAGGGCCAGGTCGAGGCCTCGCAGGCGCTGGGGATGAGGCGCACGCGGATCCTGCGGCGGATCGTCCTGCCGCAGGCCATGCGCGTGATCGTCCCGCCGATGGCCAACAACACGATCTCCATGCTGAAGTCCACGTCGCTGGTGAGCGTGCTCGCGTTCCCCGAGCTGCTGTACTCGGCGCAGCTCATCTACTCGGAGAACTTCCTGACGGTCCCGCTGCTGATCACCGCCTCGATCTGGTACCTCCTGGTCACCTCTGTCCTCACCGTCGGGCAGCACTACGTCGAGCGGTACTTCGGACGGGGGACGGCCGCATGACCACCATCGACGCGAGCGCGGCCGAGTCCGGGTACATGGTGCGCGCCAAGAACGTCCACAAGTCCTTCGGCAGCCTCGAGGTGCTCAAGGGCATCACGCTCGACGTGCGCTCGGGCGAGGTGATGACCCTGCTCGGCCCGTCCGGCTCGGGCAAGTCGACGTTCCTGCGGCTGATCAACCACCTCGAGACCCTCAGCGCGGGCCAGCTCTCCGTGGACGGGGAGCTCGTCGGCTACCGCCGGGCGAACAACAAGCTCTACGAGCTTCGTGAGCACGAGATCGCCGCGATGCGGGCCCGGATCGGGATGGTCTTCCAGCGCTTCAACCTGTTCCCGCACATGACGGTGCTGCAGAACATCATGGAGGCGCCGATCGGCGTCCTGCGGCAGCCGCGCGACCAGGTCCGGAAGCGCGCCGAGGCGCTGCTCGACCGGGTGGGCCTGGCCGACAAGCGCGACGCCTACCCCTCGACGCTCTCCGGCGGCCAGCAGCAGCGCGTCGCCATCGCCCGCGCCCTGGCGATGGAGCCGCGGCTCATGCTCTTCGACGAGCCCACCTCGGCACTCGACCCCGAGCTGGTCGGCGAGGTCCTGGAGGTCATGAAGGACCTCGCGCGCTCCGGCATGACGATGGTCGTCGTCACCCACGAGATCGGCTTCGCCCGCGAGGTCGCCGACTCCGTGGTCTTCATGGACGACGGCGTGGTGGTCGAGGCCGGAACCCCGCAGGAGGTGCTGGTGAACCCCCAGCACCCGCGCACCCAGAACTTCATCAGCAAGGTCCTGTGAACGGAGCAGTACGCATGCAGACAGTGGTCATCGGAGCCGGCGTCGTCGGCGCCAGCATCGCCGCGCGGCTCGCCGAGCGCGGGGCGGAAGTCGCCCTGGTCGACCAGGGCGCACCCGGCGGCGGCACGTCCAGCACGTCCTACGCCTGGGTGAACGCCAACGGCAAGGAGCCGCGGCCCTATTTCGACCTCAACCTCGCCGGGCTCGAGGCGCACCACCGGCTGTCCGCCGATGCCGCCGACGGCGGCGGGTGGCTCGGCACGGGCGGGCACGTCGAGATCGCCGTCGACGACGCGCACCGCGACCACCTCGCCGCCCGGCTCGCCCGGCTGGCCGAACGCGACTACGCGGCGGAGGCGATCACGCACGAGCGCGCGGCCGAGCTCCTGCCGGACGTGCGCGTGCCGGACGACGCCCAGCTCATCGTGCACTTCGCCCGCGAGGCCTACGCCTACCCGGCGCTCTACCTCGCCCACGTGCTCGGCCAGGCCCGCGCGGCGGGGGTACGGGTGCTGACCGGCGTCACCGTGACCGGCCTTCGCCAGTCGGTCGCCGGGGGCGGCGAGGCGCTGCTCGTCGACGGGACAGTCCTGCCCGGGGACACGATCGTGTCCGCCGTCGGGCGCCGGACCGGTGAGCTCGCGGCCCTGGCCGGGGTCGACGTGTCGATGCAGACGTTCACCACGCCCGGCGACCCCACCGTCGGCTACCTCGCCGAGACCGGGCCGGTGCCCGTCCGGCTCGGCCGGCTCGTGACCAGCCCGTGGCTCAACGTCCGTCCGGCCGGCGGCGGGCGCCTGCTCCTGCAGGCGCTCGACCTCGACGTCACCGCCGACCCCCGGGACGTACCCGGGGTGGGCTCGGCGCTCGCGGCCGAGTTCCTGCGCCGGCTGCGCGACGTCGTACCCGGCGCCGAGGGTGCCCGGATCGAGCGGCTGGTGGTCGGTCAGCGGGCGCTGCCCGGCGACGGGCGGACGATCGTTGGGCGCGTGGCGCAGGCGCCTTGGCTGTATGTCGTCGCGACGCACAGCGGCGTCACTCTGGCGCCCTACCTGGGTGAAGGCGTGGCCGCGGAGGTCTGCGGCGAGGACGTGCCGGCGTTCGCCGAGTTCCGGCCGGAGCGGTTCGTCGCCGACGCCGCGTACGAGCCGGTCGGCGCGCCGCGGACGCCGGGCGAGCAGTAGCCGTATGCGATCCTTTGAGGGTGGGGGACACCATGAAGCTGCGCCGGGAGACCGTGGCAGAACAGAGCCTGGAGATCCTGCGCAGCCAGATGCTGGACGGCACGCTCCGTCCGGGTGACCTGGTCACCGAGGAGGCCATGGCGCGGGACATCGGCATCTCCCGACCCACCATGCGCGAGGTGCTCAGCATCCTCGTCGGCGACGGCCTGCTGACCCGCAGTCCCAAGACCCGCATCCTGCACGTGACGCGGATCAGCGCGCAGTCGATCCGCGAGATCTACATCGCGCGGCGGCTGCTCGAGGTCGGGGGCGTCGAGGCGGCAGCCCACGCGGACGACGCCGCCCTCGCCCCGCTGGTGAGCGCCACCGAGCAGCTCGCCGCCGCCGTCGCCGCCGACGACCGGCCAGGGGTGGCGCGCGCCGACATCGCCGCCCACGTAGCGACCGTGGCGATCACCGGCTCCTCGGACCTCACGGACTTCTACAGCCGCCTGCTCACCAAGCTGCAGCTCGCCATAGCGCAGGTCGTCCGGTCGTCGCACTACGACACCGTGGAGCTGCGGGACCACCACCAGGTGTTCCTCGCTCTTGTGCTCGACCGGAAGGTGGACGAGGCGCGCGCACACCTGCTCGGCCGCCTGGACCGGGCCGAGGAACAGCAGCTTGACACCCTCGAGGACGCCGAGCGCGCCGCCGGCTAGCTCGGACAGCGGACGGCATCGGCCAGGTCACGGAATCCAGCGGCATTGAGCACACCGCTTTGCTGACCGTTCCTGCTCGGCGTGATCCTGAGCGTGACCGACGCTCTGTGCGCGGTTGGCCGGATGTAGTAGCACTCGTCCGTCTCGGGGCAGTAGATGCATACGACATCGATCGCGCTCTTGTCCGTCGGCTTGGCGTGGGTGCCCTGGCGGTCGTTCCAGACGGACCGGAAATGGACGGTGATCGCGCCTGAACGTGCGGCGCGGTACTTCACCTGCAGCCGATGGAACACCCCGTCCGCGTAAGCGACAAGGTCGAACGGTGCGTGCTCGGTCGCAGGGAACAACGCGATGAAACCCTGACCGACGATGTCGGCGTGCGCCTTGGCGACGCCGAGGTCACCCTTGTCCTTGGTGTGGTGCTGCGCCATCCCATCAGACTAATGGAAGGGTGTTCCATTGATCTGTCCGTCGGGTTCCCCAATTGGCATGGTCAAGACGGACTCGACCTACGCTAAACTCGGCACGCTTGCCTCCGTAGCTCAGTTGGATAGAGCGGGTCACTTCTAATGACTAGGTCGCGGGTTCGAATCCTGCCGGGGGCACCGAACACTGCCGTGAAGTGTTGTTGGCTCGCCCTTTTCGGCAGTGCAGGTTCCAGTGCTGCTGGGCACTAACCGCGTGGCGCGGCTTGGCAGAACGATCTTGACCTATCAGGATGAAGCCGTGACTCCAGGAACACGCTCCGCAGTGCTCGGCCGTCGGGGTGGTGTGGACCCGAACGTTGCGGAGCAGCTCGGCTTCACAGTGCACGACGTAGTGCGAGATCTGCGCCGCGACGTCGCTGCCGCGACCTTGCCCCTCCCCATCGATGGCATGGAGGACGCCGAAGCCTCCCGGATGCGTCTCCTGACGCAGCTCGACGAGCACCTCCTGCCCCGCCTCGCCGAGCTGTCCAGCCCCGCGATCGTCGTGCTCGCGGGGTCCACGGGCGCCGGTAAGTCCACGCTGTTCAACAGCCTCCTGGCCGAGGAGGTGTCCGAGGCAGGAGTGCTGCGGCCCACCACCCGCGAGCCCGTGGTGGGCGTGCACCCGCGGGACGTGGACACCCTCACGCCCGGCCCCGTCACCGAGCTGGCCCGCCTGGTCAAGCACGAGGGTGTGCCGCGCGGCACCGCGCTGATGGACGCGCCCGACCTCGACTCGTTCCTCTCCGAGAACCGCTCCACGGCCCACCAGCTGCTCGAAGCGGCAGACCTCTGGCTGTTCGTCACCACGGCAGCCCGCTACGGCGACGCCCTGCCCTGGCAGGCCCTGGACCGCGCGAGGGAGCGCGGCGCGAGCGTCGCGATGGTGCTCAACCGGGTGCCGCGAGAGAACCTGACGACGATCCGTGTGGACCTCAACACGCGGCTGAAGGAACGCGGCATGAAGGACGTCCCGCTCTTCATCGTGCCCGACGTCGGGCCGCACGAAGGACTGCTGGACCCGAAGCTGGTGGCGCCCATCAAGCGCTGGCTCAACCTCATGGCCGGCCCCGAGCGCTCGCGGACCGTCATCCTGCGCACGCTCAAGGGCGCGCTCGGCGCGCTTCCCGACTGGGTGATGGGGCTCGTCGGTGCCGTGGAGCAGCAGGGGACCGCCGCCTTCGACCTGCGCAACGCCGTCCAGTCGGTGGTCCCGGACGCGCAGCTCTCCGCACGGACCGCCGTCCTGTCGGGGGCGGCAGGCGAGGGCACGGTCGCCGCACGGTTCGCGGAGATCGCCAGCACGAACCACATCTCCCGCGTCACGGTGCGGGACGGCATCGCACGGACCACGAAGCGCGCGGGCAAGGCCCGCGAGGCGGCACTCGCGCGGCTGCGCGAAGAGGTCGAGGCCACCGCCGCCCGCGCGTTCGTGGCGGCCGGCGTGCGCACCGAGGAGAGCCTGCGGGCCACCCTGGCCGGTCCGGGAGCGCTACCTGCCGGGGACACGATCCTGCCGTCCGGAACGAGCCGCGCGAAGGATCGCCTCGTCTGGGGGCAGTCGGCCGCCGCCGACTGGTCCCGGCTGGCCGACGACGTCGTCGGGCGCATGGGAGGCCCGGACTCCACGGCCGCAGACCCCGAGGCCCCGGCCCGGGCCGCGGGCGCCCGGAAGGCGTTCGGCGACCGCGGCCTGGCCGCGCTGCTGCTGGCCACCGCGCTCGGGAACGAGGACTCCGCCGGGCTCGTCGACCGGGTTCTCGGCGAGACCGCTGGGGACGCGATCGAGGAACTTCAGGGCCAACTTGCCGAGAAGGTCGCGCTAGCGGTTGCGGAAGAGGCCCGTTCTGTCCAGAGTGCCCTTGACGTCCCCGCCCTAGCCGACGACGCGGCAGCTCCGCTCCGCGTCCGGCTGGCCGAGCTCAGGAGGCTGACATGACGAGCCACGACGCGACGTTGAGCGCACGCACCGAGGACCTCGGCCGCGCGTTACAGATCGCCGGGTCCCGCCTCGACGACGCCGTCTTCGGCAAGGTCGCCAGCTCCGTGGCGGGCGTGCGCGAACGGCTCGCGCTCGGCGTCGACCACACGGTCGTGGCGCTCGCGGGCGGCACCGGGTCGGGCAAGTCGAGCACGTTCAACAAGATCTCCCGCCTCACGTTCGCCGACGTCGGCGTGAAACGCCCCACCACCGCCAAGGTCACCGCCTGCTCGTGGAGCGACGACGCCGGGACGCTGCTGGACTGGCTCGGTGTGGAGCGCGAGCGCCGCATCACGCGGGCGGGTGAGCTCGACGCCGCCGACGAGGCGGCCCTGGCCGGCCTCGTGCTGCTGGACCTGCCCGACCACGACTCCGTGGCGCCCGGGCACCGCGAGGTGGTGGACAAGGTGCTGCCGCTGGTCGACCTCCTCGTGTGGGTGGTGGACCCGCAGAAATACGCAGACGACGCCCTGCACACCGGCTACCTGCGCGACTCGAGCGGCATGCAGGCGTCGACAGTGGTGGTGCTCAACCAGATCGACACGGTGCCCGTGGGGCAGCGCGACAACCTGGTCAACGACGTGAAACGGCTGCTGCGCGACGACGGCCTGGAGGACGTCCCGGTGGTCGCGGCGTCGAGCAAGACGGACATCGGCATCGAGGACCTGCGCGGGCTCCTGGAGCAGACCGTGGCGCGCCGGTCGGTCTCCGCGGGCCGCGCCGCGGGTGAGCTCGACGCCGCAGCGACCCTGCTGCTGGGCCAGACCCCGGCCGAGGTGCCGTGGCACATCGACACCGTCCTCGAACGCGAGGTGGACGCGCTGGCGCGGGCGGCCGGGCTGGAGTCCGTCGCCGCCCAGGTGGGTGCCGCGGTGCGCAACGGGTACGGCTCTCCCGAGTTCCGCTCCCCGGACCCGGACTCGATAGCGCTGTCCCGGTCGCGGTGGCTCACCGGCTCGGGCGAGTCGCTCAAGCCGGGCTGGCAGCGTTCGCTCGCCACGGGCGTGGCGAGCGCCCAGGAGGTCGCGAGCGCGGTCGCGACGGCGCTGCAGGGTGTCACGCTCGACACGCGGGGCCCGACGACGCAGCGGCTGACCCGCCGGCTGGCGCTCGGGGCCGTGCTGGTCGCCGTGCTGCTCGGGATCGCGACGGTGCTGGCCTCGATGGGGATCATGTCCGTGGGGGAGACGTGGACGACGGTGCTCGGGGTGCTCGCCGTCACGGCGGCCGTCGCGGCGCTCGTGGTGTTCCTCGTCGCGATGCAGATACGTCGCGCGCTGGCCGCCCGGCGGGCGCAGGGCGTCATCGCGTCGGGCCGGGCCGCGCTCGAGCGGGTGCTGCAACAGACCCTCGGTGTGCCCACCCAGCGGCTGCTCGACGAGCACCGTGCGGTGCGCGAGCTCGCACAGAGTGCGCGCGACGAGGGACCCTCGGTGCCGCTCCGCCTGGAAGAGAACGCGACCACAGGCAGCCAGATCCGGGTTCCGTCCCCAGGCACCGTCCAGCTGTCCGATCTGCGCATCGCTCGCGCCTGATGCTGGGTACGGGCCGGCCGCTGGGGCCGGTCCGTGACAACTCAGGAGGACCGCATGAACGATGTCATGGTGACTGTGTCCGGCAATGTCGGCAATACTCCGGCACTGCACATCTCCAAGGGGACCGAGTGGACCACGTTCCGCGTGGCCAGCACCCGGCGCCGCAGGAACGAGAACGGTGACTGGGCTGACGGCCCGACGCTGTGGTTCACGGTCAAGGCGTGGCGGGCGGCCGCGCTGAACGTGGTCGACTCGGTGCACATGGGGGACCCGGTGGTCGTCTCGGGCCGGCTCGAGGTCGACGAGTGGACCGGCCCGGAGGGCGAGTCGCGGATGGGGCTGGTGGTCAACGCGTCGGCGATCGGCGTCGACGCAACCCGCGGGAGGGTGGCGTTCACGCGGGTGGTGCGCCACGACACGGTCCCGGACGGCGCCCCGGGCGGCAGCGGCGAGCTCGTCGCGGTGTCGGCGGGCGACGCCGACCCGTTCGGGCTCGATGTGCTGGAGCCCGACGGGAGCGGTGCCGGTGCCCAGGGTGACGAGGATGACGCGGGCGACCACACCGGCGTCGGGCAGCGCGAGCTGGTGACCGCGTAGGCTGGTGCCAGTCGTGCTCCGCGGTCCGCGGGTGCCGGGAGACCTACCTACGCGGACGCTCTCCCGGCACCCGCACCTCATGACTCGGCGTGAGCGCACCTATCCGACGTACCTTCTGTGAACGGTGGAACACAGGCAGTGGCTGAATACATCTACTCCATGTACAAGGCGCGCAAGGCGCACGGCGACAAGGTCATCCTCGATGACGTGTCGCTGAACTTCTTGCCCGGCGCGAAGATCGGCGTCGTCGGACCGAACGGTGCCGGTAAGTCGACGATCCTCAAGATCATGGCCGGGCTGGACACGCCGTCGAACGGTGAGGCACGCCTGTCGCCCGGTTACACCGTCGGCATCCTGCTGCAGGAGCCGCCGCTGAACGAGGAGAAGACGGTCCTGGGCAACGTCCAGGAGGCGGTCGGGCCGATCCTCGCCAAGAAGGCGCGCTTCGACGAGATCTCCGCCCTGATGGCGGAGCCCGACGCCGACTTCGACGCGCTGCTGGCCGAGATGGGCAGCCTCCAGGAGGACATCGACGCGGCCGACGCGTGGGACCTCGACTCGCAGCTCGAGCAGGCGATGGACGCGCTGCGCTGCCCGCCGCCGGACGCCGACGTCTCGGTGCTCTCCGGTGGTGAGCGCCGCCGCGTCGCGCTGTGCAAGCTGCTCCTGGAGAAGCCCGACCTGCTGCTCCTGGACGAGCCGACCAACCACCTCGACGCCGAGTCCGTGCTGTGGCTCGAGCAGCACCTCGCGGGCTACTCGGGCGCCGTCCTGGCCGTGACGCACGACCGGTACTTCCTCGACCACGTCGCGGAGTGGATCTGCGAGATCGACCGGGGCCGCCTCTACCCGTACGAGGGCAACTACTCGACGTACCTCGAGAAGAAGCAGGCGCGCCTGGAGGTCCAGGGCAAGAAGGACGCCAAGCTCTCCAAGCGCCTCAAGGAGGAGCTGGAGTGGGTGCGGTCCAACGCCAAGGGCCGCCAGACCAAGTCGAAGGCCCGCCTGGCCCGTTACGAGGAGATGGCGGCGGAGGCGGACCGCACCAGGAAGCTCGACTTCGAGGAGATCCAGATCCCCGCCGGCCCGCGCCTGGGCTCGCTGGTGCTGGACGCCGAGAACCTGAAGAAGGGCTTCGACGACCGCGTGCTCATCGACGGCCTGTCGTTCACGCTGCCGCGTAACGGCATCGTCGGCGTCATCGGCCCGAACGGTGTCGGTAAGACCACGCTGTTCAAGACCATCGTGGGCCTGGAGCCGCTCGACGGGGGCAACCTCAAGGTCGGCGAGACGGTCTCGATCTCGTACGTCGACCAGTCGCGCGGCGGCATCGACCCGAAGAAGACCCTGTGGGAGGTCGTGTCCGACGGGCTCGACTTCATCAAGGTCGGCAACGTCGAGATCCCGTCCCGCGCCTACGTGGCGTCGTTCGGGTTCAAGGGCCCGGACCAGCAGAAGCCCGCGGGCGTGCTTTCCGGTGGTGAGCGCAACCGCCTCAACCTGGCGCTGACCCTCAAGCAGGGCGGCAACCTGCTGCTCCTCGACGAGCCCACCAACGACCTCGACGTCGAGACCCTCGGCTCGCTGGAGAACGCCCTGCTGGAGTTTCCCGGCTGCGCCGTCGTGGTCTCGCACGACCGGTGGTTCCTCGACCGAGTGGTCACCCACATCCTCGCGTACGAGGGCACCGAGGAGAACCCGGCGAACTGGTACTGGTTCGAGGGCAACTTCGAGTCGTACGAGGCCAACAAGGTCGAGCGCCTGGGCGCGGACGCGGCCCGCCCGCACCGCGTCACGTACCGCAAGCTGACCCGCGACTGACGACGCTGGTTCTCGTGACCGGACCAAGAGTCCGGTCACGAGAACCACCACGACCCGAAACCTGTCGGTCCATCGCTGCGTCGAACCGAGATCTGCTGGTCGATCTGGCCCGTGATGGACGACCAACCTTCGGCTCGGCGACCGGATGGATGAGACCCGCGGCTCGGCGTGGCGGTCGGGCCGCCGCAGATCGGGTGAATACACATGTAATCCTTGCTGCAACTGGACATCTTCGACAAGATGCCGCAGTGAGCCCTGCCCTACGGCCCGGGTGGCGTGACCTTCCGCCGCCGCTGCGAGACCGCATGACCGACCTGTTCGGCGCCCGCGTGATCGCCGCCAGGCATCCGGACGACTCCGGACTGCTGCCCACCGCCCAGTTCGAGGTGCAGACGTCCAAGGGGCATGCCTTCGTGAAGGCGCTCGGCACGGAGCAGCCCGGTCCGCTGAACTTCCTGCGGCAGGAGATCGCGCTCTCGCCGTTGCTGCCCGCCGCCGCTCCCCACCCGGAGCTCCTGTGGTCGATCGACGAGGTCCTGCCGAACCTCGGCACCTGGGTGGTGGTCGGCTACTCGATGACGAAGAAGGTGCGGCCGATCGACCTGTCCTGGCCGGAGGAGGACGTCGCGGCGATGGTCAAGGTCGTGCGCGGGCTCGGCGAGATCGAGGCGCCCGACGACCCGATGTTCCTGCCGGAGGAGAAGGTGTTCCCCACGGACTCGTGGGAGTTCCTCGCGGACAAGCGGCCCGCGGGCCTCGCGAACCACTCGCCGTGGCTCGCCAACCGGCTGGAGGGTCTCGCGGAGATCGCCTCGCACGCCCCGCAAGCGATAGCCGGCAAGAGCCTGCAGCACGGTGCGCTGCGGGTGCAGAACGTCCTGCTGCCCGCGATGCCGGGCGACGATGCGCTGGTGGTCGACTGGATCCGGGGCAGCGCCGGGGCGCCGTACCTCGACCTCGTCTCGATGCTGCTGCACGCCCGGACGAACGACGGCCCGCCGCCGGAGGCCACGCTGCGCAGGTACGGCCTGCCGCCCGGCACGGAGCAGGACGCCGTGACCTGCTGGATCGCGGTGCTTGCCGGCCACTACCTGAAGTCGTCGATGGACGCGCCGCCGACCGACATGCCGGAGCTGCGTTCCTACCAGCACCGGCTGGCCCGGGCGGCCGTGTCGTGGCTGCAGACCCGGCTCGGTTTCTGACCGGAGGAATTCGCGCCATACGGATTGTGGTTTGCGGGTGAAAGCCCAGTTGGGCACACTCCGGCCATGAGCGCTGTGCGGCGGCCGGCATGGTCCGATCTACCCCCCTCTGTCCGTTCCCGGGTCAGCGAGACCATGGGAGGACGGGTGATCGGCTCCGCCCCGCTGACCGGGACCGAGCTGTCCGGCCAGCTGGAGGTGCTGCAGACGGCGTCGGGCCGGGCGATCGTTCGAGCGGTGGGGCCGGAGGCCCCGCTGACTCAGGACCGGATGGCCGCCGAGGCGGCCTTCGTGGCGATCCTGCCCGACGAGGTGCCGAGCCTTGCGCTCGAGTGGTCCGTCGACGAGGTGCTCCCCGGGGCCGGCCGCTGGGTGGTGCTGGGCTATCACAACGAGCCCATCCGCCCGCCGCACGATCCCTGGGACGACGGGGACCTCGCCGCGGCCGTCGAGCTCGCCATCCAGATCGGTACGAGCGAGGCGCCCGCGGACCTGCCCGACGCGCTCGACGTGCTGGACGTCGGCGCCTGGGCCACGATCGCCGCGATGCGCCCCGTCGGCCTGTCCGCCTTCACGCCGTGGCTGTCCGACAAGATCGACCACCTCGCCGACATCGCGAGCTACGCCGGCGAGGCGATGTCCGGCAAGAACCTGGTGCACGGCGCGCTCAGCCGGGAGTCGATCCTGATCACCGACCACGGCTGGGACGCGACCAGCGCCCATGCGGTCGACTGGTTCATGCCGTCCCACGGCGCGTCGTTCCTCGACGTCGTCCTGCTGCTGCCGTACCTGCGGGTCGACGGCGCACCGCCGCCCGAGGTGGTCCTGGACCGGCACCCGCTGCCCGACGTCGACCCCGAGGCGCTCACCTGCGCAGTGACGGTCGTCGCGGGGGCCCTGGTGCTCGAGTCGATGCGGCCGCCGGAGCGCGGCGTGCCGCACGGCCGCGCCGTCCAGCGCGAGGTGGCGCACGCCGCCCTCTACTGGTTGCGCACGCGTCTCGGCAGCTGACCCTTTCACCTCACCGTCACCCCACGGGCGCGCCTGACCTGCGCTTCTGCGGCAGACTGTGCGCCATGACCGACAAGCCGGACGACGACGCGGCGCTCGGCGTACCGAACGTGGACGCGGGCTCATGGCAGCGCGCCGGACGGCCCCCGACGCCCGCCGCGATCGTCGCCGAGCCCGACGACGAGTCCGGCCTGATGGGCGCGCTGGAGGTGCTCCGGGCCAAGCTCGGTGCGCTGCGGCTGCCGCTGGAGACGGCGGGCGTGGCGACTGCGCGCACGGACCTGCGCCGGGCGACGGACCAGCTCGACGACTACCTGCTGCCGCGGCTGCGCGCGCAGAAGGCGCCGCTGCTCGTCGTGGTCGGCGGGTCGACGGGCGCGGGCAAGTCGACCCTCGTGAACTCGGTGCTGGGGGAGCGGGTGACGCAGCCGGGCGTGCTGCGGCCCACCACGAGGGCGCCGGTGCTGGTGCACCACCCGCTGGACGGTCGCTGGTTCTCCACGGACCGGGTGCTGCCGGGGATGGCGCGCGTGACGGCGTCGGGCAGCAGGCCGTCGGGCGGGATGTCGCCCGGGAGCGGCGGGCACGGCCCGGCGCAGGGCGGCGGCTCGCCGTCGGAACCGTCGCGCACCCTGCGCCTCGTGCCGAGCGACTCGCTGCCGAAGGGCCTGGCGCTGCTGGACGCGCCGGACATCGACTCCGTCGACACCGCCAACCGCGAGCTCGCGGCGCAGCTGCTCGGGGCGGCGGACCTGTGGCTGTTCGTCACGACGGCGGCGCGCTACGCCGACGCGGTGCCGTGGGACCTGCTGCTGCAGGCCGCGGCCCGGAAGGCGCAGGTCGCGATGGTGCTGGACCGCGTGGACCCGGGCGCCGAGGCCACCGCGGACGACCTGCGGGACATGATGGTGGAGCACGGCCTGGCCGACAGCCCGCTGTTCGTCATCCCCGAGTCCGACCTGACCGACGGGATGCTGCCCGAGGACGCCGTCTCGGAGGTGTCGCGCTGGCTCACCGGGCTGGGTGGTGACGCGGACGCCCGCCGGCGGGTCATCGCCGCGACCCGCGACGGCGTGGTGGACTCCCTCGTGGTGCGGGCGGCCGAGCTGGCCGACGCCGCGGACGCGCAGCAGGCCGCCGACGTCCGGCTGCGCCACGTCGTGGACCGCGCCTACGCGGACGCGGTGGCGCACGTGGCGGCGGCGACGTCGGACGGCGCGCTGCTGCGCGGCGAGGTGCTCGCCCGCTGGCAGGACTTCGTGGGCACCGGCGAGTTCTTCCGCGCGATCGAGGAGGGCATCGGCCGGTTCCGGGACGCGGTCGCCGCGTTCTTCCGCGGCAGGCCCAAGGAGGCGCCCCAGGTCGAGCAGGCCATCGCCCACGGTCTGGAGTCGGTGGTGCTGGACGCCGCCGAGGACGCCGCCGAGCGGTCGTACGAGGGGTGGCGGGGCGACGCCGCGGGCGCGGCGCTCCTGGAGGGCCTGGAGCTGTCGCGGACGCCGGCGGCGCTGCGTGCCGAGGTGGGCGGGCAGATCCGCGGCTGGCAGGGCGACGTCCTGGGGCTCGTGCGCGAGCAGGGCGAGTCGAAGCGGGGCAAGGCCCGCGCACTGTCGTTCGGCGTGAACGGCCTTGGCGTGGCGCTGATGATCTTCGTGTTCGCCTCGACGGGCGGTCTCACCGGCATCGAGGTCGGCATAGCCGGCGGATCGGCGGTGCTGGCCCAGCGCCTGCTGGAGGCGGTGTTCGGCGAGGACGCCGTGCGGCGCCTGGCCGTGCAGGCCCGCGACCGGCTGCGTGCCCGCATCCAGGCCGTGATGGACGGGCAGGCCGCCCGGTACACGGCGCAGCTCGACGCCCTCGGCTCAGCGGAGGCGGGCGGGGCCGGCCTGCGCGTCGCGGCCGCCGCCGTCGCCTCCGCCGCCTCGGCGGAGCGGGGCTCGCGGGTGGACGCCGTGGCGCCTGCCGAGGGCCTCACGGAGAGTCGCGGGCTGCGCGGCGTCCGTGCCGGGGCAACCAGCGAGAACCTCTCGGACGGGCGCACCGACCTGGCCGAAGGCACGGGCAAGAAGGGCTTCTGGAGGCGGCTGTTCGGGGAGGGTGACCGGTGAGCCGGCTCGACCTGGCCGACCGCACCACGGCCCTCGACACCGCGATCCAGGCCGCGGAGGGCCGCATCGAGCCCGCGCTGCTGGACGAGGCGCGCGCCGTCGTGACCAGGGCGCGCGAGCGCGGTGGCCTGTCCGCGGAGCACACCGTCGTGGCGCTGGCGGGCGCCACCGGGTCGGGCAAGTCGTCGGTGCTGAACGCGGTGGCGGGTCTTGCGATCGCGCAGCCCGGCGTGCGGCGTCCCACGACGTCGCACGCGATGGCCGCGGTCTGGGGCGAGGGCGCTGACCCGCTCCTGGACTGGCTGGAGGTCGGACGGCGGCACCACGTGGCTGCGGCGACCGAACCCGTCGAGACCGATGCGCGGGTTGAGCCGGCCGAAGTCGGGGTCTCGACCGGCGCGACCAGCGGAAGCCGCGGGCCGTTCCGCCGTCGGACGCCGGCGGGGGACGCCACCGGACTGGTGCTGCTGGACCTGCCCGACCACGACTCGATAGTGACCGAGCACCGCACGCGCGCCGAGCGCTTGGTGCAGCGCGCCGACCTGCTGGTCTGGGTCGTGGACCCGCAGAAGTACGCGGACGCCGCCCTGCACGAGGGCTTCCTGCGGCCGCTTGCGGGCCGCGCCGAGGTGGTGGTCGTGGCGCTCAACCAGGCTGACCGCCTCACGCCCGACGAGACGTCCGCGATGGTCGCGGACCTCAAGCGGATAGTGGCCGACGACGGCCTGGAGGGGGCGCGGGTGCTCGCCGTGTCCGCCAAGACCGGGCAGGGCATGGACCAGCTCCGCGACCTGCTCCGCATCGCCGCGATCAAGCGGGAGGCCGCGACGGCCCGGCTCGCCGCGGACGAGCGGGCGGTGGCGCAGAAGATCGTCGACGAGTGCGGCACGCCGCCGCCGTCGCGCACGGGGAACCAGGCCCGGGGCGAGCTGGTGGCGGCCCTGGAGAATGCCGCGGGCGTGCCGACGGTGGTGGGCGCGGTCCGCGCCTCCGCCCGGCGCGACGCCCGGGCGGCGACCGGCTGGCCGCTTACCCGCTGGGTCGGGCGCCTGCGCAAGGACCCGCTGCGGCGGCTCGGGCTGCGCTCGACGGACCGGGAGCACCGGGCGCCGTCGGGCCGGGAGGACCTGGTGCGCACGTCGCTGCCGACGGCGCGGCCGGCGGTGCGGTCCACCGCGGCCTCGGCCGTGCGGCGCTACGTCGAGGAGGTGACGCGCGGGGTCGCGGACCCGTGGGTCCTGGCGGCGCGCTCGCGCGGGCAGGCGGGCATCGACCAGCTGCCCGACGCCCTCGACCAGGCAGTGGCCGCCACCCGCGTCGAGGCGTCCCGCCGCCCGATGTGGTGGTCGCTGGTCAACTTCGTGCAGTGGTCCCTCGTGGTCGTGGTGGTCGCGGGCCTGCTGTGGCTGGCCGTGCTGTTCGGCTTCGCGTACCTGCAGCTCCCGCCCCTGCCGACGCCCGTGCTGACCCTGCCGACCTGGTCGGGCGGCGACGGCGTCGTGTTCCCGGGGGCACCGGAGCCCGGCTCCGGCGAGGGCCTCGGCGTCGACCCGTTCCGGATCCCGTGGCCCACGCTCATGGTGCTGGGCGGGCTCGCGCTCGGCCTCCTGCTCGCCCTGGTCTGCCGCGTGTTCGGCGCCCTCGGCGCCCGGCGACGGGCGATGGCCGCCCGGCGACGGCTCCGGCAGTCGGTTGGCAAGGTCGCGGACCGGCTGGTCCGGCAGCCCGTGGCGGAGGAGATGGCCCAGCTCGCGAGCTGCCGGACGGCGGCGACGGTCGCCGCGAGCTGACCGGCACCCTTGCTGTGGGCGTGATCGTTGCGCCCCTGTGCCCGCTCTAGCGCAACGATCACGCCCACAACAAACCTGGGTCAGCCGCGGTGGCGGAACGTGATCGGGTCCTCCTCGAATCCCTTCCACGCGAGGCGTTCCGCCTCGGTGAGCCGGCGCGGCCGGTCCGTGGCGGCGTCGACGAACACGAGCGTGGTGGTCGCGCGGGCGTAGGGATCGCCGCCCGACGTCGGGCCGGTCTTCGCCATGCCGGCGGCGCCGTCGTGCACCTCATAGCAGACCTCCGCGCTAGCGCCGCCGATCCGGCCGAGCCACATCTCCACGCGCACCGGCGTCCGGGTGAACAGCAGCGGGCGCAGGTACTCGATGCGCTGGCCGGCCACGAGGGTGTGCGAGTCGGCGTCGGGGCCGGTGGGGACCACCGCCGTCGGCCAGGCCTCGCCCTCCGGTGCCTCGGGGTGCAGCCAGAAGGCGGTGATCCGGGCGTCCTCCAGCAGGCGGAACATCGCCACGTTGTTGACGTGGGCGTAGGCGTCCAGGTCGGACCAGCGCAGCGTGACGGGGACGTGGAGGCGTGTCATGCGCCTATCTTCCCCCGGCCGGCTTCAGCGTTTGGCAACAGGAGAAATCACTCGCCGCGGCATAGTCCGTGCTGAGTGGTTCTCAGCGTGTCCGAATTGGTAGGTTCATCCGCCTTGGTCCCGGACACGGAGGAACGGTGGATCTGCCCGCGCACTACCTCGACCCGGTCACCCTGCACGAGGTGTTCGACGACGTCCCGGCCGCCCAGGCGTACCTCGCCGAGCTGGCGGACAGCCCCGACAGCGACGCGCCCGGGACGCTCGCCGTGCGAGTCCCGCTCACCCGCGCGCTCGCGCCGGAGGCGGACGACCCCGAGGCCGAGCTGGCCGAGGCCGAGCGACTCGGGTGGCTCGCCGTCAGCCTGAACGGCGGGCCGGGGGACGGCGCGGCGGCTGCTCACTCACACGCCGCCGAGGTGCCCCTCGGCGCCGTCGCGCCCCTGCTCCGGCTCGCCCACGTGCTGCAGTGGTGGCACCGGTTCTCGGAGGCGGACCTGCTGTTCGGGCTGGCTCTGGAGGCTGCGCACTACCACGGGGAGCACGCCGCGAGCATCGAGTATGCGCGCCGGCTCGAGTTCTTCGCACTGCAGCACTGGGGCAAGTGCCGGTACGACCAGGCGCTCGAGGTGCACGCCGGCCAGGCGCGGCCGTTCCTCGGCGAGGCGCTGGCCCTGTTCGTGCGCGCCCTGGAGCAGCGGGTGGAGGTCAACGCGTCCCCGGACGAGATCGCGACCACCCGCCAGGCGGTGCGGGCGGCCCGCGACCGGCTGGCCGAGCTCGGGGCCTGAACGGGCCCGAGCGGGTTGAGCGGGTCGAGCAGGCCTAAGCGGGCAGGCGGATCATGCCCTCCTGGCCCGCCGAGGCCACGAGGGCGCCGTCCTGCGTGTAGACCTTGGCGGTCCCCAGGGCGCGGCCGCCCTGCGCAGTCGGCGAGGACTGCACGAACAGCATCCACTCGTCCACCTGGACGTCGCGGTGCCACCACATGCCGTGGTCGAGGCTGGCCATGGGCACCGTGGCGGCGACGTCCTGCCAGGACTTTCCCGCGGCGCGCATGGCGGGCTCCAGCATGAGCTGGTCGCAGGCGTAGGCCAGCAGGGCGCGGTGCATCGACTGGTCCTTGATACCGAGCGGCCGGCGCGTGCGCATCCAAACGAGCTGCGTGGCGGGCGGCGTGCCGCCGTGCGCCACCGCGGCGTCCGGGTGCAGGTACAGCGACCCGCCCACGTGCCGCAGCTCGAACGGCGAGTCCGCCCAGAACTGGGCGCGGATGTCGGCGCCCTCCGGCAGGGCGCCGAGCTCGTCGAACGCGGAGCCGACCTCGTCGGGCGCGGGGACGCCGTCGGGCATCGGTTCGGCGTGCTCGTAACCCGGCTGGTCCTCCTGGAAGGAGGCGATCATCGACAGGATCGGCTTGCCGAACTGGATCGCGTGGGTGCGCCGGGCGCTGAACGAGCGCCCGTCGCGCAGCCGTTCCACCGCGAAGTCGATGGGTTCCTCGACCCGTCCCTCGCGCAGGAAGTAGCCGTGCAGGGAGTGGATCAGGCGGCCGTCGGGCACCGTGCGGTCCGCGGCCAGGATGGCCTGCGCGAGCACCTGGCCGCCGTAGGCGCGGTTGGCCAGGGCGGGCATGCTGTTCCCGCGCAGCACGTCCTCCTCGCCGCGCGGTCCCCAGCCCTCGAGGTGCCGCAGGTCGAGCACCTGCAGCAGGCGGTCGAGCGCATCGGGCCCACGGTCCGACAGGGCGTCGCCGGCGATCGTCTCAGGGGTGGTGGCGTCCACGGGCGGGCGTTCTCCTTCGGTCCTATGGTCTGTCTGCTGGTCAGTCTTCGAACGTGTTGATCATGCTGAACGCCGCGCGCTCCAGGTAGTCCCACAGCTGCGACTCGTGGATCGGCGCGAGGCCGAGGGAGTCGACGGCGGTCCGCATGTGCGCGAGCCAACGGTCGCGGGCGTCGGGGTTCACCTTGAACGGCATGTGCCGCATCCGCAGGCGCGGGTGCCCGCGCTGCGCGGAGTAGGTGCCCGGTCCGCCCCAGTACTGCTCGAGGAACATCGTCAGACGCTCCTTCGCCGGCCCCAGGTCCTCCTCGGGGTACATGGGGCGCAGCACCGGGTCGTCAGCGACGCCGTCGTAGAACGCGTCGACGAGGCGCACGAACGTGTCGTGGCCGCCGACGGCGTCGAAGAAGGAATCCTGTGTCACGTCCGTCATCCTGCCACCCGCCTGTGACACGGACTATGACGGTTTCGTGAAACTGAGTCGCATGTGAGCGAGTCGACAATTGCCCGGGCGAAAGGCTTGCCAGCACAGATAGGGTGTAACCCAAACCTGCAGCGACGCACGGTGGGAGTTGAGACATGACCAAGGCTGACCAGATCCTTGCGGCACTCGGGGGAACCTCGAACGTCGTCGAGCTGGAACCGTGCATCACCCGGCTCCGAGTCGAGGTGAGCGATCCGTCCCTCGTGGACGAGCCCGGACTGAAGTCGTCGGGAGCGTTCGGCGTGGTCCGGTCCGGCAGGGTGGTCCAGGTGATCGTCGGCCCGGAGGCCGACAACCTCGCGGCGGAGCTCGACACGCTCAGAGTCTGACCACGAGCAGGATGTGACCGTGAGAAGGTGACTTGCGCGGGCCCGGGCGTATCCCCGGGCCCGTGACCTGTTTCACGATCGAGCGACGGCCTGCGCCCCCGACGCGAACGGCCTGTGAAGGTCGCGCAGGAGTCCGCCGGACCCGGCTGAGGATGTCCGGTCCTGCTCCCGAACCCGAGTAGGTTGGCAGCCGTGTTCGAGTCTCTTGCTGCCTCCGTGTTCGACAGTGCCGAGGATTTCTGGGCCTGGTTCGGTGACCGGCCCCTGAAGATCATCCTGATCCTCGTGATCGGCATGGTCACGATCGCCGTGCTGCGGCGCGTCGTCGCCGCCCTCACCGAGCGCATCGCCACCGGCCAGCAGAAGCCCAGGACGGTGGTCCAGAGCGACCCCGACCCCGTCGGCACCACCACCGGCGCGATTCCCAGCACCGCACCGGGTGCCATGCCCGGCGCCATACCCGCGCAGGGCGGGAAGAAGCGCCGGCGCAAGAACATGCTGATGTCGCCGCAGGCCCTCGCCGACGTGCTCGGTGCGACCAACCCGCGCGTCGCCGAGCGGCGCGCCCAGCGCGCGCGGACCGTTGGCTCGGTGCTGACCTCCTCGGTCAACATCGTGATCGGCACGATCATGCTGCTCTCGATCCTGCAGACGATCGGCTGGGACGTCGCGCCGCTGCTGGCCGGCGCAGGGGTGGTCGGCGTCGCCATCGGTTTCGGCGCGCAGAGCCTCGTCAAGGACTTCCTGGCCGGCATCCTCCTGCTCATCGAGGACCAGTTCGGCGTCGGCGACAACGTCGACCTCGGGGGCGGCGTGATCGGCACCGTCGAGGCGATGGGCCTGCGGCTCACCCAGGTGCGGGCGTTCGATGGCACCCTCTGGTACGTCCGCAACGGCGAGATCCTGCGCGCGGGCAACCGCACCCAGGAGTGGAGCCGCGCGGTCGCCTCGGTGCAGGTCCCGCTGGGGACGGACATCGACGCCGTGCGCGCGGCGCTCGGCCGCGCCGTCGACCAGGTGAAGAACGACCCGGAGCTCGCCGACAGCCTCCTGGAGACCCCGTCGGTGCGCGGCGTCGACGCCGTCGACAGCACGGGCCTCACCTTCACGCTGCACGCCCAGGTGCGCCCCGCCCAGCAGTGGCCGGTCGCGCGGGCGCTGCGCGTAGCGGCCCACTCCGCCCTGCTGAACGAGGGGATCGTCGCGCGCTCGGCGCCGGTGCCGTTCGACGAGCGTGACGAGCACGTCGCGGGGGACACGCCGGGCGTCATCTGACGCGGCGGGGCGGATTTCTGGGCCTGGTTGCGCCCGGTGAGCGCCGGTAGATGGCAGGATCTTTCCTTGTGACCGACGAACCGATGACCGGATCCACCGGGGACGGCTCCACCGTGCCGCCGGAGCTGGCCGAGCTGGCGTCCGCCCACGGCGTGCAGTGCGAGTACACCGACCACGACGGCGTCCTGCAGCAGGTCAGTGCCTCGACGCTCGTCGCGGTGCTGGAAGCGCTCGGCGTGCAGTCGTCGACGCCCGGGGCCGTCGCGGCAAGCCTGGACCGGGTCCGCGACGACGAGTGGCGCGCGATGCTCCCGCCCGTCGTCGTGACGCGGGAGGGCACCGAGGTGCAGATCCCGGTGCACGTCGCCGACGGCGCCGACGTGACCGCATGGGTCGAGCTCGAGCAGACCGAGACGCCCGCCGTGCCCACGAGCGCCACGCCGTGGCGCGTGTCGGCGCCGCAGCCGACGGCCACCGGCTCGTTCGCCGTCGTGCGGCGTACGCGCGTGCCGCTGCGCCAGGCCGATGTCTACGCCGAGCCGCGCACCGTGGACAGCCGCAAGGTCGGCCGGGCGACGTTCACCCTCCCCGACAGCCTGCCGCTCGGCTGGCACACGCTGCACGCCGAGTCGGGCGGGCAGACGGCGCAGGCCACGCTCGTGGTGACGCCCGAGCGGCTGGAGCTGCGCAAGAAGATCGCCCGCAAGCAGGCCTGGGGCTTCATGGTCCAGCTCTACTCGGTGCGGTCCCGGGACTCCTGGGGCATGGGCGACCTCGCCGACCTGGGCGACCTGGCCTGGCAGACGGCGCACAACGGCGGGGCCGACTTCGTCGCGATCAACCCGCTGCACGGGACCGAGCCGGTGTCGCCGCTGACGCCGAGCCCGTACCTGCCGACGTCGCGCCGGTTCATGTCGCCGCTGTACATCCGCGTCGAGGACATCCGTGAGACGGCGTACCTGTCGGCCGCCGACCGCTCGCTCGTGGAGTGGGCCGCCGAGCCCGTCCGGGAGCTGTCCGAGGACTCCGGGCCGATCGACCGGGACGCCATCTGGGAGGCCAAGAAGGCGGCCCTCGAGGTCGTGTACACGGCGCCGCGCTCGGCCGCCCGGCAGACGGCGTTCGACGAGTTCGTGCTCGCGCAGGGTCGGGGCCTGGTCGACTTCGCGACCTGGTGCGCCATCAAGGAGCACCTCGACGGCCGGGACTGGCCGAGGGAGCTGGCCGACCCCGGTTCGTCGGGCGTGACGACGCTGCGCAGCGCCCTGTCGGACCGCGTCCAGTTCTACTGCTGGCTGCAGTGGGTGGCCGACGAGCAGCTGCGCGCCGCGCACCGCGCAGGGCTCGACGCCGGCATGCGGGTGGGCGTGCTCAAGGACCTCGCCGTCGGCTCCTCCCCGGACGGCGCCGACGCCTGGGCCGACTCCGGCGTCCTCGCCCAAGGCGTGTCCGTCGGCGCCCCGCCGGACATGTACAACCAGCAGGGCCAGAACTGGTCCCAGCCGCCGTGGCACCCGCGCGCGCTCGCGAAGGTGGGTTACGCGCCCTACCGCGAGATGCTGCGCACCGTGCTGCGGCACTGCGGCGCGCTGCGCGTCGACCACGTGCTCGGGCTCTTCCGCCTGTGGTGGATCCCGGGCGGCGCGCGGGCGTCGGCCGGTGCGTACGTCACCTACGACCACGAGGCCCTGATCGGCATCTTGTGCCTGGAGGCGCAGCGCGCCGGGGTGGCGGTGATCGGCGAGGACCTCGGCACGTTCGAGCCCTGGATCCGCGACTACCTCGCGGAGCGCGGCATCCTGGGCACGTCGGTGCTGCTCTTCGAGCGGGACGACGCCGGTGCGCCCGTCGAGCCGGAGGCCTACCGCAGCGCGGCGCTGGCCACCGTGACGACCCACGACCTGCCGCCCACGGCCGGCTACCTCGCGGGGGAGCACGTGGACCTGCGGGAGCGGCTCGGGCTGCTCACGGAGGACGCGACGATCCTGCGGGGACGGGCGCGCGCGGAGCGGGAGTCGCTCGTCGAGGCGCTGTCCCGCCGCGGCCTGACGACCTTCGCCCCGTCCGAGCGCGAGCTGGTCGAAGGCCTGCACCGCTACCTCAAGGACACGCCGTCCGCGCTGGTCGGGGTGTACCTGACCGATGCAGTGGGCGAGCGCCGCGCGCAGAACCAGCCCGGTACCGACACCGAGTACCCGAACTGGAAGGTGCCGCTCGCGGACTCCGCGGGGAGCGTGGTGCTCCTGGAGGACCTGTTCAGCAACGCGCGCCTGCGGTCGTTGGTGACCGTCATGAACGAGGAGGACCCGGAGCCGGCGAAGTAGTCGCCTGAGCCCGCCGTCCTCGCCGAAAGTGTTGTACCCAGCGACCGGGCCCGAAACTCACGTGAGCTTCGGGCCCGATCGCTGGGTGGTCGAGGACTTTCTGGCCTGGCGGCGGGTCAGGCCTCGCCGATGCCCGCACGGGCGATGGAGAAGCCGCTGCCGGTCGCGTCGGCGACACACGTCATCCCGGTGTCCGCGCTGGAGCACGTGAAGCCGTAGGCCTTCTTCGTCTCGTTGTACTGGAGGATCGCGGTGTCACCGGCGGCCTTCTTGGGCTGGTCCTGCTTGGCCACGCACGGCTGCGTCACGTTGCCGCTCGGGTCGACCTTCGCGACGTAGCCGGACGCGCCCCCGCAGCTGGCGTCGGGGGCAGGCTCCCGGTCGAGCTCCGCGATGCCGCACGTGGCGGCGTCCGCGGAGATCGTGCACGTGATGTTGAGCGACGGCGCCGCGAACGTCTCGACGTCGGCCCCGCCGTTGGTCTCCAGCCCCTCTTCGGCATCCGGCTCGGTCGACTGCTCCGCGGACGCCGACGGGTTGCCCCCCGTCGCACCGTTCGGGGACCCGAGCAGGTTGATCGCGAACACGATCGCGGCGACCACGAGCAGCACGTCCAGGGCGATGAAGGCGATCCAGCCGGGGCTGAGCTTCCTGCGTTCGGGCTGGTTCACCTGGGTCACGTAGACGGGCTGGCCGTACTGGTCGTAGCCCTGCGGCTGGTACACCTGCGGGGGGTACTGGGCGCCGCCCTGCGGGGGGTACTGACCACCCTGCTGGGCCTGCGGCTGCGCGTAACCCGGCTGGGGCTGCGCGTAGCCCTGCTGGTACTGCTCGGGGTAGTACTGCTGCGGCCCCGGGTCCCCGCCTCGGTGCACGGACTGGACCACTGGCGCACCCGGCGCGGCAGGCGCCGGGGTAACGGCCTGCGAGAACTGGTTCGCGGGCGAGATCGCGGGGGGCCTGCGCGTTGCCGCGGATACCCGCTGCACCGGTGCCTGCTGGGCAGGCGTGGGCGCGGTGGCCGGGTGCTGCTCCTGGCTCGGAGCAACCGGCTCCTCGTCAGGGCTACCACCCGGTGGCGGTGGCGGGGGCGGCACAGTGCCGGACATCGGGCAACTCCTCGGCTCAAATCGGTCGGTCGGGCGACCGCGGTCGATCGTACACAAAGGCGTTACTCGCTGTTACTCCTGCGTGGCATGATCGACGGGTCGTCGCAGGTAGTTCACACCACGGACGGCAAGCCAACCAAAAACGTGCGCCATTCGGACGCGCGGGGCACCGTCGGTGCCCACGAGAAGACAGACGTGGAGGGCCCGTGCCCGGAGAGAACCTGACTCGCGCCGAGGCGGTCGAACGAGCCGGCGTGGTATCGGTCGAGTCGTACGAGATCGCACTGGACCTGACCACCGGTCCGGAGACTTTCGCGTCCGCCACGACGGTGCGCTTCACCGCGACGGAAGGCGCCGCGACGTTCGTCGACCTGGTCGCCCCGTCGGTGCGGTCCGTGGTGCTGAACGGCCGCGAGCTGGACCCCGCCGTCGTGTTCGCCGACTCCCGCATCGCCCTGGACGGGCTGGCCGCCGACAACGAGCTCGTCGTCGTCGCCGACTGCGGCTACACGAACACGGGCGAGGGCCTGCACCGCTTCGTGGACCCGGTGGACGGCGAGGTCTACCTCTACACCCAGTTCGAGGTGCCGGACGCGCGCCGCGTGTTCGCGGCGTTCGAGCAGCCCGACCTCAAGGCCACGTTCCAGTTCACGGTCACCGCGCCCGCCGCGTGGGAGGTCGTGAGCAACGAGCCGACGCCGGAGCCGGTCCCGGCCGGCTCGACCAGCGATGGCGACGTCGCCACCTGGACGTTCGAGCCCACCGGCCGCATCTCCACGTACATCACGGCGCTCGTGGCCGGCCCCTACGCGGTGGTCCGCTCGTCGCTGACGTCGTCGGACGGCCGCGAGATCCCGCTCGGCGCGTTCTGCCGCAAGTCGCTCTCCGCGCACTTCGACGCCGACTACATCTTCGAGAAGACCCGCCAGGGCTTCGAGTTCTACGAGTCGACGTTCGGCGTGCCGTACCCGTTCACCAAGTACGACCAGCTCTTCGTGCCCGAGTACAACATGGGCGCCATGGAGAACGCGGGCTGCGTGACCTTCACGGAGTCGTACGTGTTCCGCTCCAAGGTGACCGAGGCCGTGCGTGAGCGCCGCGTCGTGACGATCCTGCACGAGCTGGCGCACATGTGGTTCGGCGACCTGGTCACCATGAAGTGGTGGAACGACCTGTGGCTCAACGAGTCGTTCGCCGAGTACGCCTCGACGCTCGCCACGGCCGAGGCCACGGAGTGGGAGGCGGCCTGGACCACGTTCTCCGCGATGGAGAAGTCCTGGGCCTACAAGCAGGACCAGCTGCCGTCCACGCACCCGATCGTCGCGGAGATCAAGGACCTGGAGGACGTCCAGGTCAACTTCGACGGCATCACCTACGCCAAGGGCGCCTCGGTGCTCAAGCAGCTCGTGGCCTGGGTGGGCCGGGACGCCTTCGTCGCGGGCGTCTCCGCCTACTTCGGCAAGCACGCGTGGGGCAACACCGAGCTGCCGGACCTGCTCACCGAGCTCGAGGCCACCAGCGGCCGCGACCTCAAGGCCTGGTCCAAGCTCTGGCTGGAGACCGCAGGCGTGAACACGCTGCGTCCCGTCATCGAGACGGACAGCCACGGCCGCATCATGTCGTTCGTCGTGGAGCAGACGGCGCCCGCCGAGTGGCCCACGATCCGCCCGCACCGCCTCGGCATCGGCTTCTACAGCCTGTCCGACGCCGGGGAGCTCGCGCGCACCCACTTCGTCGAGGTCGACGTCGACGGCCCCCGGACGGACGTGAAGGAGCTCGTCGAGCTCGACCGCCCGGCCCTCGTGCTGCTCAACGACGCGGACCTCGCGTACGCGAAGATCCGGCTCGACCCGTCCTCGCTCGCGGTGGCGCTGGAGCACCTGGCCGACATCGCGGACCCGCTGGCCCGCTCCCTGGTGTGGGGCTCGGTCTGGGACGCGGTGCGCGACGGCGAGGTGCCGGCGTCGGAGTACGTGAAGCTCGTGCTGGGCGGCATCGCCGGCGAGACCGAGTCGACCACGCTGCGCACCACGCTCAACCAGATGGTGCTGGCTGCCAAGCAGTTCGTGGCGCCGTCGGCCCGTGCAGAGACGCTCGCAGAGGTGGGCGACACACTCTGGTCCCTGGTGGGCGACGCCGAGGCCGCCTCGGACACGCAGTTCCAACTCGTGAAGTTCTTCGCGCACGTGGCCTCCACGCCCGCGCACGTGGCCACGCTGTCCGGGCTGCTGGACGGCTCGGTCGCGCTCGACGGGCTGGAGATCGACACCGACCTGCGCTGGGAGCTGCTGGAGGGCCTGGTGCTCAACGGCGCGGCGGGCGACGCGGAGATCGACACCACGCTGGCCGCCGACGACACCGCGACGGGCCGCCAGTCCGCCGCCCGCGCCAGGGCCGCCAAGCCCACGATCGAGGGCAAGCTGGCCGCACTGTCCTCGGTGGTGGACGCCGCCGACGTGCCGAACGCGATCATCCGGAACACCGGCCTCGGGTTCCTGCACGTGAACGACCCGGCCCCGCTGGCCGACGTCGTGCAGCCCTACCTGGACGCCGTGCTCAAGGTGTGGGACGAGCGCAGCTACCACATCGCCGAGGAGATCATCGAGGGCTTCTACCCGGCCCCGCTGGCCTCGCCGGAGTTGCGGGACGCGACGGTCGTCTGGCTGGACGCGAACGCCGAGGCGGCCCCGGCCCTGCGCCGGCTCGTCGTCGAGGCCCTGGCGGGCACGGAGCGAGCCCTGAAGGCCCAGGCCGCGGACGCCTGACGCGGTTCCGCCGGGCGGGCTGTCCTGCTCGGTGGTCTAGCTGTCCTGCTTGGTGGTCGAGCTGTCCTGCTCGTTGGTCGAGCTGTCCTGCTCGTTGGTCGAGCTTGTCGAGACCTGACCGGGTCTCGACAGGCTCGACCGGCGGGGTGGGGTCTCGACAAGCTCTACCGATGGCGGGCAAGTATCACGAAATCGGGGTGTGTTGCTCTGCGTAGACAGCGTCTACGCAGAGCAACACACCCCGATTTCGTGTGGTCACCCCGCGAGGGTTGGTGCACGCCCGGCCGACGCGCGACCGGGCGAGCCCGGGTCACCAGATGCGGACGCGCTCCTCTTCCGGGAGGTACAGGGCGTCGCCCGGCTGGACGTCGTACGTCGCGTAGAACTCGTCCACGTTGCGCACCACGCCGTTGCAGCGGAACTCGTTGGGGGAGTGCGGGTCCGTCGCGAGACGGCGGAGCACCTCCTCGTCGCGGCCCTTGGACTGCCACACCTGCGCCCAGCCGAGGAAGATCCGCTCCAGGGCGGTGAGCCCGTCCACGACGGGCGCCTCCTCCAGGGGCTTGCCGAGCGCGATCCGGTACGCCTTGATCGCGATCGACAGCCCACCGAGGTCGCCGATGTTCTCGCCGATCGTCAGGCCGCCGTTGACGTGCGCCTCCTCCTCCGCGCCCTCGCCCTCGGCCGCATCCTCGCCGACGGCGGCCGCCGCGAGCTGCACCGGGCGGAACTGGTCGTACTGCGCCACCAGCGCGCCGGTGCGCTTCTCGAACTCGGTGCGGTCGGCGTCGGTCCACCAGTCCTCGAGGCGGCCGTCGCCGTCGTACTTGGAACCCTGGTCGTCGAACCCGTGGCCGATCTCGTGCCCGATGACGCCGCCGATCCCGCCGAAGTTCACGGCGTCGTCGGCCTCGGGGTCGAAGAACGGGGGCTGCAGGATCGCCGCGGGGAACACGATCTCGTTCATGCCCGGGTTGTAGTACGCGTTGACGGTCTGCGGCGTCATGAACCACTCGTCGCGGTCGAGGGGCTTGCCGATCTTCGCGAGCTCGTAGTCCTGGTCGAAGGCGTTGGACCGCCGGACGTTGCCCACCAGGTCGGACGCGTCCACCTCGAGCCCGGCGTAGTCGCGCCACCGCACCGGGTAGCCCACCTTGGGGGTGAACTTCTCGAGCTTGGTCAGGGCCTTCGCCTTGGTCTCGTCGGTCATCCAGTCGAGACCCTGGATCGACTCGCGGTAGGCCACCACGAGGGCGTCCACGAGGCGGTCCATCTTGGCCTTGTTCGCCGGCGGGAAGTGCCGCGCGACGTACTCCGCGCCCACGCCCTCGCCGAGCGCGCCCTCTACGAGGGCCACGCCGCGCTTCCAGCGCTCGCGCACCTCCTGCGCGCCGGTGAGGGCGCGGCCGTAGAAGTCGAAGTTGGCCTCGACGATCTTGTCGGTGAGGTACGGCGCCCGGGCGCTGACCACGTGGTACGTCATCCAGAGCTGCCAGTCGAGCAGCGACAGCTCGTGCCACAGGGCGGCGAAGCCGGTAGCGAAGTCGGGCTCGCGCACCACGATGTCGTCGAACGCGCCGTCCGGCACGCCGAGCGCCTCGGCCCAGGAGACCCAGTCGAAGCCGGGTGCGGACTCGACGAGGTCGGCGAGCGTCATCGGGTTGTAGGTGAGCGTGGCGTCCCTGTCGCGTACGACGTCCCAGTGGTGGGCGGCGAGCCGCTTCTCGAGGTCGTAGACGCGGGCGGCGGCGTCGTCGGGCGTAATCCCCCACGTCTCCTGGACCTGCGCGAAGCGCAGCATCGTCGCCACGTGCGGCACGTACTTCTTGCGCAGCGGGGCGTACTGCTCCTCGCGGTAGTACGCCTCGTCGGGCAGGCCGAGCCCGGACTGCCGCAGGTAGACGATGTACTTCTCCGGGTCGGTCGCGTCGTTGTCCACCCAGAAGCGGACGCCCGCAGTGCCGCCCGTGCGCTGCAGCGTGCCCAGCGCGCGGGTCAGGGCCGCCAGGTCCGCGGCGTCCCGGATCAGCGCGAAGTCCTCGTCCAGCGGCGTCGTGCCGAGCTCGGTGATGCGCTCGGTGTCCATGAAGCTGGCGTACAGGTCGCCGATCCTGGACCCGGTGGGTGCGTCCTGGATGATCTCGCGGACGTGCACCTCCGCCTGGTCGTAGAGGTCTCGGAACGCACCGTCCATGGCGCGGTCGGCGGGGATCTCGTGGGTATCTATCCACCGCCCGTTGACGTGGCGGTACAGGTCGTCCTGTGGGCGGGTTGCGGGGTCGAGCGCGTCGAGGTCGATCCCCGACGTGAGTCCCGTGGCGTCGGTGGTCATTGCGCCAGCGTACGCAACACCACCCACACGCATGAGGGAAGATGGATCCATGCGCCTGCACATCGCCGCCGACCACGCCGGGTACGACCTCAAGCAGCACCTGGTGCAGCACCTGACCACCGCGGGGCACGAGGTGATCGACCACGGGGCTCACGAGCTCGACCCCCTGGACGACTACCCCGCGTTCTGCATCTCGGCCGGCGAGGCCGTCGTCGCCGAACCGGGTTCGCTCGGCATAGTGATCGGCGGCTCGGGCAACGGGGAGCAGATCGCCGCGAACAAGGTCACGGGGGTCCGGGCGGTGCTCGCCTGGTCGCTGGAGACCGCCACGCTGGGCCGCCAGCACAACAACGCGAACGTGATCGCCGTGGGTGGCCGCATGCACACCGTGGAGGAGGCGACGTCGTTCGTCGAGGCCTTCGTGGCCGAGCCGTTCAGCGGCAACGAGCGGCACCAGCGCCGCATCGACCAGCTCGCCGACTACGAATCCAAGCGTGCCTGAGGGCCACACCGTCCACCGCCTGGCGCGGACGTTCTCGTCCCTGTTCGCCGGGCAGGTCCTGCGGGTGACCAGCCCGCAGGGGCGGTTCGCCGACGGCGCGGCAGTGCTCGACGGCCGGCGTCTCGTGGCGAGCGAGGCGTGGGGCAAGCAGCTCTTCCTGGGCTTCGAGGGGGACCTGTGGCTCCGGACGCACCTCGGGCTGTACGGCGCGTGGACGTTCGCAGGCGCGCCGGACGCACCCGAGGTGGCGCACGCGATCGGCGCACCCCGTAAACGTATCGGTGAACGGGAGACGACATCGCCGTCGGGAGCCGAGCACGTGGCTGTCGCCGCCGAATGGGAGGTACCCGAACCGCGCGGGCAGGTGCGCGTGCGGCTGCTCGGCGCGCACGCCGTCGCCGACCTCACCGGCCCGACGGCCTGCGAGGTGATCACTGCCGAGGAGAAGACGGCGGTCGAGGCGCGCCTCGGTCCCGACCCCATCCGGGACGACGGCGACGCCGACGCCTTCGTGGCGCGCGTCGGCCGGTCGCGGGTGACGATCGGGCAGCAGCTCATGGACCAGGCGGTCGTGGCGGGGGTCGGGAACATCTACCGCGCCGAGGTGCTGTTCCGGGCCGGCGTCGACCCGCTGCGGCCGGGGCGCGACGTGCCCGCGGCGGCGGTCCGCGCGATCTGGGACGACCTTGTGGTCCTGATGCGCGACGGCGCCGACCGGGGCGCGATAGTCACGACGCGCCCGGAGGACCGGGAGTCTCGGCAGGTTCGACCGCCCGAGGGTGCTCGCTCACCGGGGGCCGCCGGACCGCCGGGGCCGGCCGGCCCGGTGCCGCCGTCGGGCAACCGGGGCCGGACCCGGCAGAATACCGACGGCTCGCCGGGCGCTGTGCCCTCTGACCAGGCCTTCTACGTGTACCACCGCGACGGGCTGCCGTGCCGGGTGTGCGGGTCGCCGGTGCTGGTCAAGGAGCTGGCGGGCCGCAACCTGTTCTGGTGCGGCTCCTGCCAGACCTGATCGCCGCGCCAGCCCCCGGGCTGCTCCTCAGCCGAGGTCAGAACACCCAGGAGGAGCCCGGCGCAACCGGCCAGCCGAACGCCGTGCTCGCGCGGGCCAGCACGCCCCCGCGCTGTCCGGGGCGGGGATGCTCGGTGACGAGTCCGGCGGCCGCCAGCGCCGCGAGCGACTTGCCGCCGAGGTAGGCGGCACCCAGCTCGCGCACGTCGAGCGACAGCTCGGGGGCGTCGAACTCGGGGTCGACGCGCTCCACCGACGCTCGCCCGAATGCCTCGGCCTGCAGCCGGTAGACCCCGGCGTTCGCGGGCAGCCGGGAGTCGGTCACGGCGAGCGTGACGTCGACGTCGGCGGCGTACTGCCGGCCGGCGAGTGCCCCGGCGACGTCGACCAGCCGGACCCACACGTTGTCCGGGGTGCGCGGCGCGGCGGCGCGCAGGTTCACGAGGAACTGCGTGACGACGTCGTCCACGGGGATGATGAACGGGCTGATCTCGTTCGTCAGGTCGAGGTCGAGCAGTGCGCCCCACAGGGCGCGGGCCGCTGCGGCGTCGACCGCCACGACCTCGCCGGCGCTGACCTGGCCGCGCGGTCCGGTGGTCTCCCAGCTCAGGGTGCGGCGGAACGTCACGTAGCCGCGCGGTTCGCCGTCCAGCTCGACGACCATGATGCGCCGGGACTCGCGCCCGCCGCGGTGGACGGGGGCATCGTCCCAGAGGGCGGCCTGCAGCTCCTCGGTCTCGCGCGTGACCCAGCCGGGCCGGTTGATGCCGGGCACGCCCGTCGGGGCGGCTCCGGCCGCGCGGTGCAGGCGGTCGACGAGCTCGCCGTGCCGGTCGCGGGAGGCGACCTCGACCCGGACCGTGTGCCGCTCGGCGCCCGGCACGTCCCGCAAGGGAGCGCCACGCGGGATGTCCAGGCGCAGGTCGTCGGCCGCGTGGCCGTAGCCGAACCGGCCGTAGATCGCCGCCTCGGCGGCGAACAGGGCGCTGAGCGGCTCGCCACGTTCGGCGCTGCGGGCCAGATGCAGGTCGATCATCGCGGTCAGCAGGCCGCGGCGACGGTGCTGGGGATGCACGCCCACCCAGGTCAGGCCCGCCGTCGGCAGCTCGGCGCCGGGCACGGGGAAGTGCCCGAACGGGTACGACGCGTGCATCGCGACGAGACCGTCGGAGCCGTCGGCCTCGATCGCTATCGCGCGCTCCCAGGTCAGCGGCGACGGGGTGGCGTCGATGTCGTCGTGGGCGTTGCCCGTCGGGAACGCCCACGTGTCCAGCTCGGTCACCAGGCGCTGGTCTGCGGAGGTCAACGTGCGCCAGCGGTACCCCGCCGGCAGGGCGATCTGGGGAAGTGCCATGGCTCGATCGTCGCACTCGCTCGCAAGCGGAATTCCGCCGGGCGATGTCGGTGACCGCGTCTACGATCGCACCCGTGACCGACTCTCCGCCCCAACCCCAGCTCACCGATGTCGAGGAGTACGCCGCCGCCGTGCTCGACATCGTCCGGCGCATCCCGTCCGGCCGCGCCATGACGTACGGGCTGATCGCGGAGATCGTCGGCGAGCGGCTCGGCCGCGGTGGGCCGCGCCAGGTCGGGAGCGTCATGGCCGGTTCGGGGGACCGGTACGCGCACCTCGTCCCGGACGACGGCGCGGACGACGACGACGGTGGCGCACGTGTCCCGTGGTGGCGGGTGGTCAACACGGTCGGGTCACCGCCGAAGCAGCATCTGACCGAGGCACTGGACACGCTGCGCGCGGAGGGCTGCCCGCTGTCCCGGGACGGTCGCCGCGTGAACCTGCGGCGCGCGGTCTGGTTCCCCGACGACGAGCCGCCGGGCTCCTGAAGTGGGTGCCAGCAGAGTCACCCACCGTTCACGCGCCGGAGGCTGCGCCGTTCACGGCCGCGGGCTAGCGTGCCGAGCCGAAACTGATCTGTCGTCGGAGGTCCTGCCATGCACCGCCCGCTCACCCGCTCAGCCGGGCTTCTCGGCATGCTCGTGCTCGCGTCCGGGCTGGCCGCGTCGGGCCTGACGCCCGCGGCCGCCGAGCCTGTCGCGGCATCGCCCGCAGCCGGGGTGTCAGCAGCGGACCTGGCCGTACCCGAAGTGTCCGCAGCGGAGCTGCCTGGGACCGAGCTGCCCGCAGCCGAGGCGCCCGCGGCCGAGCAGCCCGCCATGCCCGCGTCCCGACACGCCAAGCCCGCCGCGACCCTCCTGTACTTCCACGACGCGCACGAGATCGGCCCGGTCCTGACCGGGGGCGAGGACCGGGGCGGCGTTGCGCGGCTGGCCACGGCGGTGCGCACGGTCGAGAGGCGGAACCCGGCCACGTCCGTCGTCTTCGGCGGGGACCTCGCCGGCGGCACCCTGTTCGGCGGCCTCTACCAGGGTGTGCCGATGGTCGACGCGCTCAACGAGGTCGGCGTGGACCTGGCGAACTTCGGCCAGCACGACTTCGACTTCGGGGTGGATCACACGCGCGAGCTGGTCGCGGCGTCCGACTTCCCGTGGATCACGTCCAACCTGACCGAAACCGACGGGTCGCCTTTCGTGGAGGGCGGCACCTGGGCGGTGCAGCGGGTGGGCAGGGTCCGCGTCGGATTCGTGGGCCTCACCGATGCCATCGAGACGACGTCGGCCGCCGGGGACCTCATCGAGACGGACCCGGTCGAGGCGACCCGCGCCGCCGTCGCCGACCTGAAGGCGCACGCCAGGGTGGACGTCGTCGTGGCCGTGACGCAGTACCCGATGGACGAGAACCACGAGCTGGTGCGCGCCGTGCCGGAGCTGGACGCCGTGTTCGGTGAGGAGATGGCCGAGTACGAGTCGGTGATCGAGTACGAGGGCGACGTGCCGCTCATGGCGTCCGAGGGGAACATCGGGTCGCTGATCCGCCTGGACATCAGCGAGGAGCGCGGCAAGGCGCCCGTCGCGGAGCACGGCACGGCGCGCGGCGGGCACCGCCCCGAGTACCGGGTGCGGCCGTCGGTGGTCGAGGTGGACCACACGGTCACGCCCGACCCGGAGCTGCGCGAGGTCGAGGAGCGGTACGCGGCCGAGATGGACGAGCGGCTCTCCGAGGTCCTGGCCGGCATGCGGACCCCGCTCCTCGACCCGACCCAGGCCAGCCGGTCCGAGGAGACCGCGCTGGGGAACTTCGTCGCGGACGCGTTCCGCGAGCAGCACCAGGCGGACGTCGGCTGGGTGAACGGCGGCGGCCTGCGCGCCGAGGCGCCGGGGCCGGACTTCACGCTGCGCGACGCCTACTCGATCGCCCCGTTCAGCAACCGGGTCATGAACGTGCGCGTCACGGGCGCCGGCCTGCTGCGGTCGCTGGAGGACGCCGTCTCGCGCGTGGCGGACGCCGGCGGCGGCTTCCCGCAGGTCTCCGGCATGGCGTACGCCTACTCGCCGACCGCCGCCGTCGGCTCGCGGGTGAGCGACGTCAGCGTGGGCGGGCAGCCGCTCGACCCGGACGCGACCTACACGGTCGCCGCCACGAACTACGTGATCGGGGGCGGCGACGGCGTCAGCGGGTTCGCCGACGCCGAGGTGCTGGTGCCGATCGGGGACGCCCCGGTCGACGCCGAGGTGATCGCGGACCACGCCCGAGCCCTGGGCACGATCGACATCACGACGGAGGGCCGCATCACGGTCCTCCCGTGACCCGCCCTCGTTGAGTGCTGGGTACCTGTTGGGGGGACGGCTGGTGGTCCAGCAAGTACCCAGCACTCAACGGGCGCCGGCGTCAGACCTTGGTCGGGGCGATCTTCGAGAGGAGCGCGCCCGTCGTCGAACGGACCCGCCCGCCGAGCGAGCTGTCCTGCGATGCTGACAGGAGTGCCAGCATCGAGGCCGGGTCGCCCTGCACGAGCATCGTCGTGATCGCGGTGTTCTCCCAGGTGGGGAGCTCGCGGCGGATCTTGTCGGCCGGTCCGACCAGCGCGATCTCCTCGACGAGCTGCGTCGGGACGGCCGCGGCGGCCTCCTCCTTGCGCCCCGCGAGGTACAGCTCCTGCACCTTGTCGAGCGGCTCCTTGTAGCCGAGCCGGTCGAGCGACTGCTTGTGGAAGTTCGCCTCCTTGGCACCCATCCCGCCCGCGTACAGCGCGATGTGGGGCCGGATGACGTCGGCGGCGGCCTCGACGTCGTCCCGCACCACGACGGGGACCGTGGCGCACACCTCGAACCCGTCAGCCGCCGAACGCTCCGCGGAGCGGACGTCGAAGCCCTCGGCGAGCAGCGCGCGGAACTCGTCGTCCATGCGGGGCGCGTAGAAGCCGGCCATCCAGCCGTCGGCGATCTCGGCGGCGAGCGCGACGTTCTTGGGCCCCTGCGCGGCCAGGATGATCGGGATCTCGGGCCGGAACGGGTGCACCGTCGACTTGAGCGCCTTGCCCAGCCCCATCGACCCGGGAGCGTCGGCGGCCAGCGGCAGCTGGTAGAACGAGCCGTCGTGGGTCACCGGCGCCTCGCGGCGCATCACCTGCCGCACGATGTCGACGTATTCGCGCGTGCGGGCCAGCGGCCGCTTGTACGGCTGGCCGTACCAGCCCTCGACGACCTGCGGGCCCGAGGCGCCGAGCCCGAGCACGAACCGGCCCTTGGACAGGTGGTCCATCGTGAGCGCCTGCATGGCGGTCGCCGTCGGCGTGCGGGCGGACAGCTGGGCGATGCCCGTACCCAGCCGCACGTTCCTGGTGCGGGACCCCCACCAGGCCAACGGTGAGAAGGCGTCGGACCCGTAGGCCTCCGCGGTCCAGACCGAGTCGAGGCCGAGCCGGTCGGCGGCCACGATGAACTGCTGGATGCCCTTCGGGGGCCTGCGGGACCAGTAACCGGTCTGGAATCCGATGCGCATGGAGTCACCTCGTCGTGTCTTATCTGGGACGCCACGTCCCAGGTACTGCCCACACCCTATCGGTTGTGCCGCCCGCCCCTCGCCGCGCACCGAGCGCCCCGCTGCGTGAACGGCGAAGTGTCAGGTGATCGGTAGCTCGGCCTGCCGATCACCTGACACTTCGCCGAACACGCGGTCGATCAGACGGGGATGACGGAGACGTGGTCGCCCGCCAGGTCGGTGATGTCGTCCGGGTCGGACGTCAGCACGCGGACCGGCTTGGGCGAGGCGACCGCCGTCGCGCACACCATGGCGTCGATCGCGTGACTGTGGCCGTGCTTGCCGGCGCCGGTCAGCAGCTCGGTCGCGTCCTGGGCAACCTGCTCGGTCACAGGCTCGATCGACAGCATGGAGAGACGCCAGTCCAAGGCCTTGCGGCTGATCTTCGGATGCGTGGCCTCGACAAGCGTCGCAGAACTGATGACGACAGGAATGCCGTGCCGATGGGCAGTGGCGAGGAGGTCAACCACTGCGTCATCGTGGGCCACCGCCTTCGAGAGCCCCTCACTGTCCAGGACAAACGTGCCGCGAAGCGGGGTTGGCTTCGGCTTCTTCGAACGGCTCATGCTGCACCCCCTGTCTGGCGCGCCGCGCTCGCTCGCGCACGCTCAGCCTGCTCGGCGTCAGCGCGACGGATTGCTGCTTCGGCCGCTGCTATGCGTTCCTCGCTGATCGGGCCGTGCAGTTCCTCGTACTCCGCGAGGAACATCCCGAGCTTGTCGTGCCGCACCCGTACTTCGACTGCACCCGCGATGTAGGCGGACAGACCCGCGTCGCCACTGACCTCGCGCGCGGCCTCGGCGAGACTGCGCGGCATCGTGATCGAGTACTTGCCCATCTTCTCGGCCATGAACCCGATCCTACCGCTGATCCTACCGAAGTCGAGATCCTCGCTTTCCACCATTTCCGGCATCTCCATGAGCATTGCTGCCATATGCACTCCATGAGTAACGTTCCGCACGTATAGCCTGGATGACTAGACAGCAAAACTCTAGTCGTGCAGTGGTGTCTCCGCTCGTCGAACGCGAAGGGACTACCGTGGAGGGGTGGCCACCTACGACGACGTCGCCCGCCTCGCCCTCGCGCTGCCCGAGACCACCGAGGGCATGAGCTGGCGCCACCGCGCGTGGTCCGTGGCGGGGAAGAGCTTCGCGTGGGAGCGCCCGTTCAGCAAGGCCGACATCAAGCGCTTCGGCGACGAGCCGGTCCCGGCGGGTCCCATCCTGGGCGTGATGGTCGATGACCTCGGGGACAAGGAGGCGGTCCTGGCCGAGGCGCGCCCGGGGTATTTCACCATCCCGCACTTCAACGGTTTTCCCGCGGTGCTGGTCCAGCTCGACGTCGTCAGCGACGCCGACCTGCGCGAGGCCCTCGTGGACGCCTGGCTGGCCAAGGCGCCGTCGGACCTCGCGGAGCGGCACGCGGACGAGCTGGGCTGACGGCCGGCGGTCCGTCTGGCGGGCCTTCCCTCCGGTGGTGCGCCCGGGCGACCTTCCAGGGGTCAGCGCCAGCGTCAGATCGAGTACTCGATGAGCTCCGACGGGTCCTCGTTGCGGGACCGCTCCGCGACGGGCGCCTTCGGCACCCGGATCCGCGCGGGGATGCCCACCGCGACGGCCCCCGCGGGAACGTCCTTCACGACGACGGCGTTGGCGCCGATCTGCGCGTCGTCGCCGATCCAGACGGGGCCCAGCACCTTCGCGCCGGCGCCGACGGTGACGCGGTCGCCGAGGGTCGGGTGGCGCTTGCCCCGGTTGAGCGACCGGCCGCCCAGCGTGACGCCGTGGTAGAGCATGACGTCGTCGCCCACCACCGCGGTCTCGCCGATCACCACGCCCATGCCGTGGTCGATGAACATCCGCTTCCCCAGCCGGGCGGCCGGGTGGATCTCGATCCCGGTCACCGCCCGCGCGAACTGCGAGAGCAGCCGCGCGGGCAGGCGAAGGGACGAGACCTGCCACAGGCGGTGTGCCGCACGGTGCGCCCAGAGGGCGTGCACGCCCGGGTAGGCGAGCGCGACCTCCAGGCGGGACCGCGCGGCGGGGTCGTGGGCGCGCGCCGCGTCCAGGTCCTCGGCGAGGACCCTGAACAGCCCGCGCGCCCTCGCCATCAGTCGACCAGGCCCTCGAACAGCGGCGTGGACAGGTAGCGCTCGCCGAAGTCGGGGATGATCACGACGATCGTCTTGCCGGCGTTCTCCGGGCGCTTCGCGACCTCCAGGGCCGCCGCGAGCGCGGCACCCGACGAGGTGCCGACCAGCAGGCCCTCCTCCTTCGCCGAACGCCGTGCGGCGTCGATGGCGGTGGCGAGGTTGACGTCGATGACCTCGTCGTACACCTTGGTGTCGAGGATCTCCGGCACGAAGTTGGCGCCGATGCCCTGGATCTTGTGCGGGCCGGGGGCGCCGCCGTTGAGGATGGGCGACTCCTCGGGCTCGACCGCGATGACCTTGATGTTGGAGTTCCGCTCCTTGAGCACCTGACCGACGCCGGTGATGGTGCCGCCCGTGCCGATGCCGGCGACCAGGATGTCGACGTTGCCGTCCGTGTCGGCCCAGATCTCCTCGGCGGTGGTCTTGCGGTGGATCGCCGGGTTGGCCTCGTTGGCGAACTGGCGGGCCAGGATTGCGCCGGGGCGCTCCTGGGCGATCTTCTCGGCTGCGGCCACCGCGCCCTTCATGCCTTCGGAGCCCGGCGTGAGCACGAGCTCTGCGCCGTACGCGCGCAGCAGCGCGCGGCGCTCCTTGGACATGGTCTCCGGCATCGCGAGGACCACCTTGTAGCCGCGGGCCGCGCCCACCCAGGCGAGGGCGATGCCCGTGTTGCCGGAGGTGCCCTCGACGATGGTGCCGCCCTCCTTGAGCTCACCGGACGCCTCGGCGGCGTCGATGATGGACACGCCGATGCGGTCCTTCACGGAGTTGGCCGGGTTGTAGAACTCGAGCTTCCCGAGAACCGTCGCCTCGAGGCCCTCGGTCAGACGGTTGAGCTTGACGAGTGGCGTGTTGCCGATGAGCTTGGTCGCGTCGTCGTAGATGCGGGCCATTGTTCTTCCTTCGCTGTGTGGCGGGTCTGGCTGGCTTGAGTCGTGCGTGTCCGACGTCGGCGCCCGGGTCGTGCGGATGCGCGCCTCGGGACTGGCGTGGAGCGTCTGGGGCTGGGTCGGGGCCGGAGCGTCACGCTGACGCCTGGGCCACCGCGGGCAGAGCCGGGTGGCCGGGCGCGAGCGGACGCTCTACAGACAGCCTCGGGGGCAGCAGCCGGTTGCGCACATTCGACGCGTCGAGACCGGGCGGGCAGAGGTGGGGAGTGCGGAGCGCACGGTGCTCAAGACGTCCTCCCTGCGTGGGGCGGCCGAATGGCCGCGCGGCTGCGTGTTCCGTGGCGGGCGGTCGGGCTCGCCACGTGCAGATTACGCGGGCAGGCACTGTGAGACAAGATCTGTCTCAGGTATCGATCATGTTGATGGATACCGCCACCCGAGCCTCGCCACCGGACCACGCCCGGGTGGCGTGGCCCGGGTGGCGCTATGCGGCGTCCAGGTCGCGACGGCGGAGCCCGAGCAGCCCGACGCCGGTCAGCCCGGCGACGATCACGACCAGCACGGCCACGGACACCGCGAGGCCGGATCCGGTGGTCAGCGGCACCGACGTCGCGGCGAAGGGCGAGATGCGCTGCAGCACCGCGACGTCCGCCAGCCGGAACTCCCCGAGAAAGTCGAGGGCGACCGCCAGCCCGAGCACCGACCACGTGACGGGCGCCGCGAGCCGCGGCGCCCAGCCCGTCAGTGCCACCGCGATCCCGGCGAAGACCAGGCAGGCGGGGAGGTAGGCCAGCGTCGTCCCGAGCACCTCCAGCGGCCTGCCGTAGCCAAGCCCGGCGCCCAGCCCGAGGCCGGTGAGCACGAGCGCCGCGCCGGCCGCTGTCAGTACCAGGTGGCCCGCGGCCCAGCGGATGCGGTCCACCGGACCGCTCAGCAGCAGGTCCGCGAGCCCGGACGTCTCCTGCGTGCGCACCTGCAGAGCCGAGGCCACGGCGGAGGCGGCGACGATCTGGGCCAGCACGTAGAGCACGAGGCGGAAGAACGCGTCGGCCACGTCGCCGTCGCCGGCCGTCGCGACGAGCTCCCGGTAGGCCGGGGTGTCGAGCAGGCCGCCGATGGAGCTCATCGCCGCGCCGAGCGCCGCCCCGAGCAGCGCGAACCCGACGGTCCAGCCGAGCACGGCCCCGCGGTGCACGCGCCAGGCCAGCGCGATCGGGCTGCGCAACGACGCTCCCGCGACGGTCGGGCCCAGCCGGGCGGGCACCAGGCCGGCGCCGAGGTCGCGGCGCGCCGAGAGCGCGAAGGCGGCCCACGTCAGGAGCGCGACGAGCCCGGCGAACAGTGCGAACACCCACCACTGCTCGCCCGCGAAGGATCGCAGGTGCCGGGCCCAGCCGAACGGGGACCACCACACGAGCCCGGACCCGGACAGCTCTCCCGCGCCGGCGACGACGAGCGCCGCCGCGAGCACGACCAGCGCGAGCGTCCTTGCCCCGGCGGCTCCTTCGGCCACTTGCGCCGCGATCGCGGCGACCGCGGCGAACACGATCCCGCCGGCCGCGAGTGCCAGGCCGAGGGCCGCGGAACCGCCCGCGGGCAGTCCCGTGACCATCAGGCTGAGCGCGACCAGCGCCGCGACCCCGAGGTTGGCGGCGCCCACGATCGCCAGCGCGGCGGCGAGCGGGGTCTGCCGGCCCACGACCGCCGAGCCGAGCAGCTCCCGGCGCCCGGCCTGCTCGTCCGCCCGCGTGTGCCGGATGATCAGCAGCAGGCTCACCAGGCCGTTGAACAGCACCCCGCTCGTGACGAACCCCTGGGCAGCGAGCGCGCCGGGGGTCGGCGCGAAGACCGGTCCGCGCATGGCGAGGAGGGCCGGGTTGGCCGCGACCTCTCCGATCAGGGCGACCCGGTCGGCCGACGTCGGGTAGGCGGCGATCCCGCCGGAGGCCAGACCGAGGGCGAGCAGCGCCATGACCACCAGCCAGGTCGCCAGGAGGAACCGGTCGCGGCGCAGGATCAGGCGGGCGAGCTCGCCGAGGCCGGTGAGCGGTCCGGTGGCCGCGGGCAGCCCAGTGGCCGAGAGCGGTCCGGTGCTGCTGAGCACCGCGCCGTCGGCGCCTTGCCGCGTCACAGCGCGGCCTCGGCGGGTGCCTGGCGGTAGTGCGCGAGGAACAGCTCCTCCAGCGACGGCGGTCTGCTGGTCAGGCTGCGCACCCCTGACCCGACGAGCACGCGCAGGAGCGCGTCGAGGTGCTCGGCGTCGACGCGGCAGGTGATGTTCGGGCCGTCCACCTCCAGGTCGTGGACGCCGGGAAGCAGGTCGAGGCCGGGCGCGGGGGCCGCCAGCTCGGCCGTCACGACAGTGCGTCGCACGGCCCGCAGCTCCGAGAGCGGCGCGGACCCCACGGTCCGTCCTGCGCGGACGATGCTGACCCGGTCGCAGAGGGTCTCCACCTCGGACAGGATGTGGCTCGACAGGAGCACGGTGCGCCCGCGGTCGCGCTCGCGCGCGATCTCGGCGCCGAACGTCGCCTCCATCAGCGGGTCCAGGCCCGAGGTGGGCTCGTCGAGGATCAGGAGCTCGACGTCCGAGGCCAGCGCGGCCACGAGCGCCACCTTCTGCCGGTTGCCCTTGGAGTAGGTGCGGCAGCGCTTGCCGGTGTCCAGCCCGAAGCGCTCGACCAGCTCGTCGCGGCGGTCCTTGTCCTGTCCGCCGCGTGTGCGGCCGAGCAGGTCGATCACCTCGCCCCCGGTGAGGTTGGGCCAGAGAGTGACGTCGCCAGGGACGTAGGCGAACCGCCGGTGCAGCTCGGTGGCGTCGGACCAGGGGTCGCGACCGAAGAGCCGGACCTCGCCCGCCGTCGCGCGGAGCAGCCCGAGCAGTACCCGGATGGTGGTGGTCTTGCCGGCACCGTTCGGTCCGAGGAAGCCGTGCACCTCGCCCTGGCCGACCTGAAGGTCCAGGCCGTCCAGGGCCCTCGTGGAGCCGAAGGTCTTGACCAGCCCGCTGATCTCGACGACGGGGCTGCCGGTGGTTGCGGTCATCGGTCTTCTTCCTTCTCGTAGTTGTCCAGGGCCTTACGGATCTGGTCGGCGACGCCGTCGGGCAGGATGTCGGGCGAGACGACGTCGAGCGTCGCGCGGCCGAGCTGGGGACCGGCGTCGGTGATCGACTCGACGTCCAGCAGCCGGGCCACGTGCTGGTGCAGCACGAGCCCGCCCAGCCGCATGCTCGTGTAGACGATGGCGCGGGTCCGTGCGTCGGCCAGGCCGGGGCGGTCCGCGAAGTAGCGCTCGGTGAGGTTCACCATCTCGTCGAAGACGGTCGCGGCCGCGGGCGTGCCGTCGACGAGCGCCCGCGCGAGGTAGTCCAGGACGGGCTGCGACGAGTCGTAGATCTTCGCCAGGAACGAGGAGTCGCTGATGTGGCCGCGCTCGAAGGCGGTCTCGGTCGTTGAGCGGTAGTACTCCAGGACGTGGTCGTCGCACGCGGCCCGGAGCCCCTCCTTGGTACCGAAGTGGTGCTGGACCAGCGCGGGCGAGACGCCCGCGCGCTTGGCGATGCCGCGGATCGTGGCGCCGGCGATGCCCTGTGTACCGAACTCGGCGAGTGCGGCGTCACGGATGCGGGCGCGGGCTGTGAGGTCGTCGGAATGTGGCACACGAGCAGCCTATACATACGTACAGCATGCTGTACAGGCGTACAGCAGGATCGAGAGACGTCAGACGCCACGTCGGCCCCGGTCCATCGAAGGACCGAGGCCGACGGGCCGGTTGTGGTGCTCTTGGGCTGCCTGCTGTCAGGCCGCGAACTGGCCGAGGCGACCGGTGGCGGCCGCCGTCGTCCCGGCCGTGCGGACGGCCGGGCCGGACTCGGCTGGGCCGGACTCGGCCGCCGCGCCGCCGATGTTGATGTCCGAGCACAGGTAGTACGGCTGGTCGAGGTGGGAGGCCTGCCAGATCGTGTACAGGACGGCGCGACCGCTGCGGCCGGACAGGTCGACGTCGGTCTCGTACGTGCCCTGCGAGGGGTAGGGGTCCGTCTCCTTGACGAGGTCCAGGTCGTCCCAGCCGAGCGCCTCCGTCATCGGGTCGAAGCCCGCCTTGGAGACGTAGATGCGCAGGTAGTCGGCGCCGTGCCGCGCCTGGTCGGTCAGGGTGAGGTGGAACTGCTGGGAGACGTCCTTGGCGACCCACTCACCCGGGGTGTCCAGGTAGTCGTAGCGCGGCGACTGGGTGCGGCCGCCCGAGCAGAGCTGCCCGTTCGGGATGACCGCCTCGTGGTTGCCGCCGACGTTCTCCCGGTACAGGCCGTTCCAGTTCCACATGGCGTTGGGGTCGGCCTGCCACGCGCCCCAGCACATCGGGTCGAGCTCGGCCATCTCAGGGTTCAGGTGGTCGCTGCCCCAGCGCTCGAAGCAGCCGTAGTTGCGGGTGGGCGGGTCGGTCACCGAGCCGTGAGCGGCGGCGGGGGCCGCCGTGATGGTGTCCGCGGTGACGGCTGCGACCATGGCGAACGGCGCGACCAGGGCCATGGTGACGGCCAGCGTGAGACTGCGCTTGTGCGCTCGGATGGACATGGGTTCCTCCAGGTGCTCGGGCGGGTGCGCCTGGCGGAGCCCGCCACGACGCGTGCAGGAACCACTGTCCGGAGGTGGGGCGGGCGAAACTACCCGCTGAAACGATTAGGGCCTGGCCGCTGTCGTTCGTCCGGGCTGACGGCGCGACACGCGCCGACGGAGGGATCGTCAGGTCCTGTTTCGCGGGGTGGAACGCGCTTATGGTCGAGGAAACCGAGTGCCTTGGAGGTTCCGCATGGCCGTCACCGATCCGCCCGCCGCAGTTCCCGCCGCGATCCAGGAGTTCATCGACGCCACCAACGCGGGTGACACGGAGCGATTCGTCGCGGTGTTCACCGACGACGCGTACCTGAACGACTGGGGGCGTGAGTTCCACGGCCCGGACGGGATCCGGAGCTGGGACAAGACCGACAACATCGGGATGCAGAGCCACTTCGACCTGGTCGCGGTGGAGCCCGGGGCCGCGCCCGACGAGTACACCGTCACCATCAAGGTGACCAGCAACCGGTTCAACGGGACCGGGCCGTTCAAGGTCCAGCTGCGTGACGGGAAGGTCGCGAGCCTGGTGCTCAGCTGACGCGGGGCGCGTATCCACGCCCGACGCGTCCGCAGCCCGTCAGTCGACGCAGAACTCGTTGCCCTCGATGTCCTGCAGCGTGATGCACGACTCGTTCTCCCCGTCGGCATACTGCGTCAGCACGTGTGTCGCGCCGAGCGCGATCAGTCGTGCCGCCTCGGCCTCGAGTGTGGCGAGGCGCTCCGCACCCACGAGCCCGGTGCCGACTCGCACGTCGAGGTGCACCCGATTCTTGACGACCTTGCCCTCGGGAACGCGCTGGAAGTACAGCCGCGGACCCGCGCCCGTGGGATCGACGCAGGCGGACCACGCACTCCGGTCCTCGGGCGGCAGCGAGAGGTTGTAGTCCTCCCAGGTGGCGAACTCCTCCGGCGGCGGCGGTACGACGTACCCCAAGATCTCGCACCAGAAACGAGCTACACGCTCGGGTTCTGCGCAGTCGAACGTGACCTGGAAGTGTTTGACGGACGCCATTTGGTCACCCTACTGGCGCGTGCCGTCGGTCTCGCCAGCTTATTTCCGGGCCCAGCTGCCGTCGGCCAGGAGAACCGCGAGTATCTCGGTCACTCGCTGGGCGTTGTCCGGGTCCGGGCTCGGATGCCGGGCGGCCAGCACGAGCAGCTCACGCGTCGGCTGGGAACCGACGGTCGCTGGGCGGCACCCCAAGAAACTTTGCTCTGGGCGGGAAATAGTACTGTTGGTGGAGTGAGGGGCAATAGCCCTGAGAAGTGGACCCGAGACCCGTTCGGACGGACGTGGCGCTCGGGTTTCGCGCTCTCGGGAAACCGATGAGGTCGGCGGGTGACGAGCAACGGGTGAAGTCCGAGCCCCGGAGGCTGTGGCGTGGCGCTCGTGCACTAGGTTCGCCACGTGGAACGGCAAGGACGTAGCGACCGTACGAAACGCCGGACGAAACTCCGGGGTCTCGTCTTGATGGTTCTCGGGTTCGGGGGCCTCGTCATGGCCGCCATGCGGTTTGAGTCACGTACGGCAGCCCTTGTCGTCCTCACCTTGTCCCTGGTCCTGGTAGGCCTGGCTCTCCCGGTGGTATCCGCAGTGCATCGACGTCGGTTCAACATGATGGTTTCGAACGTCAGACGTCGCCGCCCTCGGGCCCGCCTGGTGCCTGGCGTGATCGGCAAGAACATGGCCGGTCTGGCGCGCAGCTACGGCGCGTCCGGGGACGACTGGGTAAAGCCAAACCGGGGGCTCATGGTGCTCGCGGTTCGACGTAACAATGTCGAGGTGTGGGGTGTCGGTGACGCCAGACCGCGCTGGAGGGTGCGTCGAGTTCCCGGTGCCGTCTCAGTCGTGAGCACGGAATTCCGCGTGCAGTCCGTGAATCAGACGTTCGAGCGTGAGGAACTTTGGGTTGACGACGGCGAGAGATCAGTGCGGATCGTCCCCTTGTACGCGATGAAGTGGAAGCCGGACGTACGCGCGGATCTTGAACGGGCGCTCCGAGATCTTGGTATAGCGCCCGAAGTGGTGCGCCGGAAGAACCGGATCGAAAGCGTGGCATGAAGGAAGCGGCTCGTGCCCGTCAGGGTTGAGGGCCAACGCCGTGATGCGGGTGCACCGCGAATCCGTCGGCAGCCCAGTTCAGCATCCCGATGTCCTTCTCCGAGTCCTTGATCGCCGCCGTGTCACGGTCCTCGACGCCGAGCTCCCTGCGAACACTCTCCAGCGCAGTCGCCTCTGAGGTCCTCGATCTTCTGCGTACCCGCGTTACGTCGACCCGCTGTTCGGGCCGGCGCAGGCTCCACCAGATGCGTCATTGGTCCTACGCCAGGCACTACACGGCGGGAGCGGATGCCTCCCGGATCTTCTCCAGTGCGATCGACCACCACGTGTCCGACTCCCGAAAAGCGTGCGGGTCGCGGTCGATGAGGATTTCCGCGAGCTGACTGGCTTCCTGCTCCCTTTCCGCCGTCGACGAAGGTTCCGGGGCGCTGTCTCTCAGCGCGATGCGGTAGAGGAATTCGGGATCGTCCGCACATGCCACCAGATCACGAGCGGCACGACGACCAGCTCAAGCACGAGCGCCCCGATGAACACCGGGTGCGGCCAACCCGTGACAGCGACGGAGATGAGCCGGGGGATGGCGCCGAGCGACGCGATCGCGAGGATCACGCGCGTCACGTCGGCCCGCTGCTCAGGCCGGCGCAAGCTCCACCAGATGAGCAGTCCTGCGGCGAGCCAGAACACGTTGATGAACCGGTACTCGCCGTCAACGGTGGAGTTCACCGCTTCACCACCGGGCAGTGCGCCCGGCCCGCCCACGATCCCGAGGAGCCCGCTCAGCACGGGCACGGCGCCGAGCACCGCTATGACCACTATCAGTGTCCGACGACCCATGCGGGCAGTCTGGCACGGGTGTCCGGTTCGCCCCTGATTTCGGCTCCGAGGGGCGCGGCCTCACCAGGTCCACGGGTTCAGGTCCCGTCGCTCACCCCCACATGGCAACCTCGGCCCCGAGCTCCAGCCCCTCATCGGTCGCCCGCGCCGACGAGATCGTCACCTGGCGCTCGCCCTCGGGGAACGCCACGCCGTCGACCAGGCGGTCCAGCTGGGCGTTGCCGAGCTGGTCGGCCACCGCGGCCATCGGCAGGGTGATCCCGGCGAGCCGGACGGTGTCCGCGCGGAGCACCGCCTGGCCGCCCTCGGCCACCACCGAGAGGAGCACGTCGACGCTCTGCTCCCGGCCGGCGATGGAGAGCGGCACCTGCGCGACCAGGCCCCCGGACTCTGACGCGACCTGGAGCCCCTGCAGCTGCGTGACGGACCGTGCCGTGTCGGTGAGCGCCTCGGGCGAGACCTCCACCCGCAAGGTGGCCTGCCCGGTCGCGACCTGCCAGAGCGCGGGCGTGTCGTCCCGCGTCACCGTGACTCCCGCGGGCAGCTCCGCCGCGGCGGCCTCGATCCGGCTGTCGATGGCACCGCGCAGCACCACCTCGCCGACCACGCCGAGCAACACCAACCCGCCGACCACGGAGGCGGCGGCGATGATCCAGCGACGACGAGGGCGGCGAGGTGTGCTCGGAGTCATGGGCTCCATTTCACCCCATCGACATGCCCAACCGATGGCGAACCGCTGGGCATCACGTGATGGGTCTCATCGGGACGGCCGCCGGACGGTCATCGCATACGCGCTCACCCAGGCGCGTGCGTCCAGGTCGCGAGGCAGTGCACTCGGCCCGACGGCGTTCTCGCGCGCCCAGCGCCGGACGTCGCCGCGCGCGATCCCGTGCCGCACCAGCACCTCGTGCACGCCCCGGCCGGGTCCGCTGAACACGGCCGCGGCGAACCGCTGGTAGCGGCCCATGCCAGTCACGGGCACCAGCGGTTCAGGTCGGCGGTCGATCACGAGCAGCCCGGCGTCGACGCTCGGCCGGGGCCGGAAGGCGGCTGCGGGGACCCGCCGGTCCAGCTCGAAGGTGAACCACGGCCACCACTGGGCGGTCAGGAGCGTGGTCCCGCCGACGGCGGCGCGCTTGCGCGCGACCTCCCACTGCGTGATCAGCAGGGCCCGCTGCCAGCCGGCCAGGGTGAACAGGCGCCGCAGCACGGGGGTGGTCAGGTGGAAGGGCGCGTTGCACACCAGGTCGTAGGTGCCCGACGGCGGCGCGTGGCGCAGGATGTCGTCCCGCGTCACCGTGACGTTGCCCGGGACGATCCGGCCCAGCCGGCCGGCCGAGCGCGGGTCGATCTCGACCGCCTCGACCGGTCGGCCCAGGCGCGCCAGGGGGAGAGTCAATGCGCCTCGTCCGGCGGCCCACTCGACCAGGGGCCGGTCGGCGGCGGGGACGAGGGCGACCACGCGGTCGATGACCTGCCTGTCGACCAGGAGGTTCTGGCCCAGCTCGTGGGCGCCGCCCGGATAGTCGTGGGCGTTGTCGGTCGGGGCGCTGCGGGAGGTCGGGGCGCTGCGGGAGGTCGGGGCGCTGCGGGAAGTCGGGGCCGTGCGGGAGGTCGGGGCGCTGCGGGAAGTCGGGGAGGTACGGGAAGGCGTACGGGATGAACGGTCGCGCGACATGGTGTGCTCCGGAAGTCGTCGGTACTTGAGTTCCGGGCAGCACAAGAGCGCCGCCCGGCGGAAGCCGGCGGCGCGGGGCACGCGCTGGGTGTGAGTGTGCGTTCCGCGCCGCTAGCGGGCGGAACGCTCTCTGATCATCGCGTTCATGGTCATGGCATTCATCGCGGGCGACCCTACGAGCCGTCCTCCGGAGGGCGCCAAGGGTTTTCTTCCCGGCGGGCAACAAGGTCTCCGCGCAGGCTTGACACGACGATCCGGCCGATGGTCGTATGACGCCACTGTTAACGCTCACATTCTCGCGAGGTCACCGTGCAAAGAAGCACTCGTCCTTCCCGCCTGCCCATACGCGCGGTTGCCGCAGGCGCCGTCGTGGCACTGCTCGGAAGCCTGATCCCATTCCTCCCCGCAAGCGCTACGGCGGCCCACGCGCACGCGGCCGCCACGGAGACCACGATGTCCGTTGCCACTGCCCTGCCCGATGAGGCGCCCACCGCCGAGGACCAGACGGCCGCCGACGCGGCGGCCGCCGAGCTGACCGTCGTGCACGCCGACGACGTGCGCGGACACCTCACTCTGCCGACGTCCGGGCCGGACGGCGCGACGGTCACCTGGGCGTCGTCCGACCCCGCCGTCGTCGCCACCGACGGCGTCGTCCACCGCCCGGCGCACGGCGCGGGGGACACCCAGGTCACCCTGACCGGCACCGCCGCCGTCGGCGGTGCGACCGCCGTCCGCGACATCGTTCTGACCGTGCGGGAGCAGCCGGAGGCTGCGGCGTACGAGGGCTACGCGTTCAGCTACTTCACCGGCAACTCGATAGCCGGCGAGAAGATCTACTTCGCGGCGAGCCGCGGCAACGACGCCCTGACGTGGGACGAGCTCAACAACGGGCAGCCGACGCTCGAGTCGACCCAGGGCACACTCGGCCTGCGCGACCCGTTCCTGATCCGCTCGCCCGAGGGTGACCGCTTCTTCCTGATCGCGACCGACCTCTCGATCGGCCGCAACGGCGACTGGGACGCCGCGCAGCGGCAGGGCAGCAAGTACCTCGAGATCTGGGAGTCCACCGACCTGATCAACTGGTCCGCGCAGCGGCACGTGAAGATCTCGCCCGACACCGCGGGCAACACCTGGGCGCCGGAGGCCTACTGGGACGAGTCGCTCGGGCAGTACGTCGTGTTCTGGGCCTCGAAGCTGTACGCCGCGGACGACCCGAACCACACCGGGAACGCGTACAACCGGATGCTGTATGCGACCACGCGCGACTTCGTGACGTTCAGCGAGGCGCAGATCTGGCAGGACCGCGGCGAGTCGCGGATCGACTCCACGGTGATCAGGGAGAACGGCACGTACTACCGCTTCACCAAGGACGAGGGCGGCGGCGGGACCGGCTGCTCGGACATCATCCAGGAGAAGTCCGACTCGCTCACGGCGGTCGACCTGCCCGGCAACCCGGCGTGGGCGTTCATGGACGCCTGCATCGGCCGCGACGCCGGCACCTCCGCCGTCGAAGGGCCGACCGTCTTCAAGGCCAACCCGGGTGACACCTCCGGCTCGCCGTACTACCTGTTCGTCGACGAGTACGGCGGCCGCGGCTACATCCCGCTCGGCACCGCCGACCTCGAGAGCCCGAACTGGCAGGTGGCGCCGTCGTACCGCCTGCCCGCCAGCCCGCGCCACGGCACCGTCATCCCGGTGACCGGGGCCGAGCTCGCGGCGCTGCGCGAGGGCATTGTGGTCCAGGAGCCGCCCACGCCGGTCGTGGCCGACGAGAACGGCCTGGTCGCGCAGTACGACCTCGACGAGACCTCGGGCACCGTCGCGACGGACAGCACCGGCCACGGTTACGACGGCGTCGTCAGCGGCGACGCCACCTGGGTAGACGGCGCGCTCAACCTCGGTGGTACCAACGGCCACGTGAAGCTGCCGGACAACATGATGGCCGGGCTCGACGCCATCACCGTCTCCTCGAAGGTATGGATCGACTCGACGCAGGCGACCCCCTACTTCATCTGGGGCCTGGGCAACACCGACGGCGGCGGCACAGGCAACGGGTACCTCTTCACCACCGGAAACAACTACCGCTCCTCGATCGCCAGCGGGAACTGGTCCACGGAGCAGACGGTGGCCTCCGGTTCGGCGCTGCCCCGCGGGGCCTGGAAGACGCTCACCTACACGCTCCAGGACGGCACCGCCACGCTCTACCTCGACGGCGCCAAGGTCGGCGAGAAGACCGGCGTCACCATCGAGCCCGGCGACATCGGCGAGGGCCGGACCACTGCCAACTACATCGGCCGCTCCAACTACACCTCCGACAAGTACCTCAAGGGCAAGGTGCGCGACTTCCGCATCTACAACCGCGCCCTGTCCGCGCACGAGGTCCGGGAGCTCGGGGCCGACCCGACCGCCATCACCGGCGTGCAGCTCGCCGACCTCAAGGTCCCGGCAGTCATCGACGCCGCGACGTCGTCCGTGACCCTGCCGGTGACCCCCGGCACGGACCTGACGGCGCTGGAGCCGGCCTTCCAGGCCGTGTCCACGTCGACGGTCTCGCCGGAGGTCACGGGGCCGGTCGACCTGTCGAGCCCGAAGACGTTCACGGTCACGGCCCAGGACGGCACCAGCCGGAGCTGGACGGTGCGGGCGGTCGAGATGCGGTCGCCGGTCCTGCCCGGGCTCTACGCCGACCCGAACATCGTGAAGTTCGGCGACTTCTACTACATCTATGCGACGACGGACGGCGTCGCCGGCTGGGGCGGCAAGGACTTCTACGTCTGGAAGTCGACGAACCTGGCCGACTGGGAGCGGTCCGCCGAGCCGTTCCTCACGCTCGACGGAGCGAACGGCGACGTGCCGTGGGCGACGGGCAACGCCTGGGCGCCGACCATCATCGAGCGTGACGGGAAGTACTACTTCTACTTCTCCGGCCACAACCCGACGTACAACCGCAAGACGCTCGGCGTTGCCGTGGCCGACAGCCCCGAGGGCCCGTTCACCGCGCAGCCGACAGCGATGATCCTCAACAACGAGGCTGTCACGTCGGGCCAGGCGATCGACCCGGCGGCGTTCCAGGACCCGCAGACCGGCAAGTACTACCTGTTCTGGGGCAACGGCGGGCCGTCGAACGGGCCGGTCTACGCCGAGCTGAGCGACGACATGCTGTCGATCAAGCAGGACACGCTCGCGCGGATCGGCGGCCTGACCGACTTCCGCGAGGGCAGCTTCCTCAACTACCGCGACGGGCTCTACCACCTGACGTACTCGATCGACGACACCGGGTCGGCCGACTACCGGGTCGGCTACGCCACGGCCACCAGCGTCCACGGACCGTGGACCTACCGCGGCGTCATCCTGGAGAAGGACACCAGCCAGGGCATCCTCGGGACGGGGCACAGCTCGATCGTCCAGGTGCCCGGGACCGACGAGTGGTACATCGCCTATCACCGGTTCGGGATGCCCGGCGGTGACGGGACCCACCGGGAGACCACCATCGACCGGCTGTCCTTCAACGCCGACGGGACCATGAAGAAGGTCGTGCCGACGCTCACGAGCGTCGACCCGCTGACCTACGACGGCGTCCAGCCGCAGGCCCTGCGGCCGCCGAAGGTGCGCGGCGGGACGACGGTCGGCTCGACGCTCACCGCGACGCCCGGCACCTGGGACAAGGACGGACTGACGTTCGCCTACCAGTGGCTGCGCGACGGCACGCCGGTCGCCGGTGCTACCGGCAAGACGCTCCGGCTCACGAGCGCCGACGTCGGGCACCGGTTGGCCGTCCAGGTGACCGCGTCGCGTCCGGGCGCGTTCCCGGGCTCGGCGGTCTCCGACGCCAGCGCCACGATCAAGGCCGACTGCGACAAGCGAACGGCGGTCTAGCGCTTGGTTGTGGGCGCGATCATTGCGGCTGAAACGGGCGTGTAGTCGCAACGGTCCCGCCCACAACCAAGGGTTGGGGGCGGGATCGTCAGCGGCCCACGACTCGGGTCTCCCAGGCCCACGCCGCGATCTCCACGCGGTTGCGCAGCCCGAGCTTGGCCTGGATCGCGGCCACGTGACCCTTGACGGTGCTGAGCGAGATGAACATCTCGGCGCCGATCTCCAGGTTGGTGCGGCCGTGTGCGATCGCGCGGACCACCTCGGTCTCCCGCTCCGAGAGCGGCCGGGCGGCGGATCTGCCGCCCGGCCGGCTCGGCCCGCCCCGGCTCGGCCTGCCTGACTTGCCTGACTTGCCTGGCTGGCCCGCCGCGCCTGACTGGCTTGCCGGGCCTGACTGGCTCGCCGGGCCGGGCAGGCCGGGCGCGGCGGGCGGAGCGGTGGTCAGGTGCCGCAGCAGCCGTACGGTGACCGACGGCGAGACCAGAGCGTCGCCGGCGTGCGCCGCACGGACTGCCTCGACCAGGAGGGCGGGCCCGGCGTCCTTGAGGATGAAGCCGGCCGCGCCGCCGCGCAGCGCTCCGTAGACGTACTCGTCGAGGTCGAACGTCGTGACCACGATGACCCGGAGCGGGTCGGCGACGTCGGGCCCGGCGAGGGTCCGGGTGACCTCGATGCCGTCCAGGCGTGGCATCCGGATGTCGACCAGGCATACGTCCGGCCGCAGGCGTCGGGCAAGGGTTACCGCCTCGGCGCCGTCGGACGCCTCGGCGACCACCTCGATGTCGGGCTGGTCCTGGAGGATCAGGCGCAGGCCGCTGCGGACCATCGGCTGGTCGTCGGCCAGGAGCACGCTGATCGTCATCGGGTCTCCTCGGCGGGCACGGGCAGGGCGGCCCGGACCGTCCAGCCGCCCCCTGGACAGGGCCCGGCCTCCAGCGCGCCGCCGAGCGTTTCGACACGTTCCCGCATCCCGATCAGGCCGTACCCGCCACGGGTCGGGAGCGCGGGCTGGAGCGTCGGGTGGAGCCCGGCGGCGTGCGGCGCGTCGTCGGACACCTCGACGGTGACGCCGGCCGGGACGTTGCAGACGCTGACGGTCACGGTCCGGGCGTGCGGTGCGTGGCGGGTGATGTTCGTGAGCGCCTCCTGGACCACTCGGTGGACGGTGGTCGTCACTTCGGGCGGCCACGCGGGCCCGCCGTCGGGCAGGCTCAGGTCGATGCTGTGGCCGCGGGCCTCGAATCTGCGCACGAGCGTGCCGAGCGCCTCGGGGGTGGGCGCGATGGGGGAGGCGTCGTCGGCGTCGCGCAGCAGGCCGACGACGCGGCGGAGCGACGTGAGGGCGTCCGACCCGGCCGCCTCGATGTCTTCCAGGGAGCTCGCGAGCTGCGCCGATCCGGTCGATGCCGATCCGGTCGGTGCCGGTCCGCTCGACGTCCGGCGGGCCACGATCTGCGCGGCTTGCGCCTGGACGACGATGCCGGTGATGTGGTGCGCGACGACGTCGTGCAGCTCGCGCGCCATCGCGAGCCGCTCTTCGTGGCGCACCCGCTCCACCGCCGCTTCTCGGCGGGCGACGAGGAGCCGTCCCCCGAGGCCGGCCGCGACGGCCGCGAGCCAGCCCGCGGCGTTCACCATCGGGACCGGGGTGGCCCCCTGCGGGAACGGCGTGGCCGCGAGCCAGGAGCCGATCACCACGACGAGGCCGCCGCCGGCGACCACCGCGGCCCGCCGGGTCGGGAGCGTGCGGATCCCGGAGGCGACCAGGACCGCCAGCGCAAGCGCCATGGCGGGCGCCGGCTCCTCGGGGAGACCGGCGAGCCGTGCGACGAAGATGGTCGCCGCCGCCACGCCGAGGCCGCCGAGCGCCGTGCCGAACCGGCCTCGGCGACGCAGGAGCGCGAGCGCGCCGACCACCGTTCCGGCGCTGAGGCCGAGCACCCAGGAGAACCCGCCCCAGCTCGCGGCGAGTGCCGCGGCGGTGAAGAGAAGCAGGGCGGCGAGCAGGAGGCCGAGGAGAACGTCCCCGACGATCCTGGTCAGCGCCGCTCCGCGTCCGGTCGTGTGCACGCCGCTCAGGTTACGAGGGTGGGCGGCGTGGGTCGCTCGGTCGTGTGTTCATCCGTCTGCTCGGTCGTCGGGTCGGTCGCCCGCAGGGGCGGACGGCGGAGCCAGGTGGCCCAGCGCCACGCCCACTCCAGCGGCCCGTACCGGAAGCGGCGCAGCCAGAGCGTGGAGAACAGCCACTGAGCGGCGAGCACCGTGCCCGCGATGACGAGCACGGTCTTCGACGACCAGCGTTCCGGGTGGCCGACGACGTTCGCCACGCCGAGCACCAGGGCGCTGGCGGTCAGGTAGTTGGTCAGCGCCATCCGCCCGAGCGGCGCGAACACGGCCCGCAGCGCCCGACGCGCGGGGGACCGCAGCAGCACCAGCAGCAGGCAGACGTAGACCCCGGCGATCAGCAGTCCGGCGACCGCGAAGACGATGCGGTAGCCCGGCGCGTCGATGTCCCCGGCGCGTTCGAACGAGGCCTGCGCCCAGACGGCGGGCGCGGCTGCCGCGGCCAGCACGAGCGCCAGCAGGGCCGGGACGCGGGTCGAGTCCTCGATGCGGCGGGTCACGCCGTACCGGGTCAGGGCCGAGCCGAGCAGGAAGAGACCCGGCACCATGGCGTAGTGGCCGGCGCCCAGCAGGATCGCCGCCGCCAGGCAGACGGCGGCGAGGCCCGCGACGGCCCACCGCGGCAGCCAGGTGGACGGCAGCAGCACGAGCAGCCCGACCGCGGCATAGACCGTGAGGATGTCGCCGGCCCAGAGCAGGAGCATGTGCGCCAGGCCGATCGCGAGCAGCACGAGCAGCCGGCGCAGGAGTACCAGCCGAGGCCGCGCGGCGCGGGTCGTTGCCGAGTCGACGAGGAGCGAGAACCCGACGCCGAAGAGCAGCGAGAAGATCGGGAAGAAGCGCTGGTCGACGAGCAGGTGCAGCCAGTCGACAGCACCGTTCCCGGGAGTCGTGAGTGCGGTGGTCACCGGCGCGTCGGACGCGACGGACGCGCTGATCGGGATGACGTTGGCGACCAGGATCCCGCACAGCGCGAAGCCGCGGATGACATCGAGAGCGACAAGACGGGACCGGGCAGGGGGCGGTTCGGCCGAGGTTGTGGGCATGCCTTCATGCTCGACGCCGAGCCGCCGGCCGCGGTACCGGCCAAAAGTACCTTTCCCCCTCAACCCCCGTGGCTGTGGGCGGGATCGTTGCGCCCAAAACGGGCGCGTAGTCGCAACGATCACGCCCACAACCACGGGGGTTACTCGCTGCGGAGTCCGGTCGGGCTCGTCAGGCGCCACAGGAGTGGGAGGCTGGCCGCCGTCGTCAGGAGCACCACGAGCGCGGCGGCCCCGGAGGTAACGCCCACACCCCGCCAGTCGAACGCGAGCGGGGCATCGACCGCAGCCTGTAGCGCCAGCGCCAGGATCAACCCGGTCACCACGGCCAGGGCCAACCCGAGCACCACCGGGATGGCCACCTGGAACAGCACCGACCCGCCAAGGGTCCTGCGCCGCGTGCCGACCGCGACGAGCACCGCGAGCAGCTGACGGCGCTCCCGGAGCTGCTCGATGACGTTGACCAGCATGCTCGCACCGATCAGCACCAGCAGGGCCACCATGCCGACCAGGAGCACCTGCCGCACGTTGCCCAGGATCGAGGTGATCCGTTCCTGTGCGATCGGCGAGGCGTAGGCGACCGGGTCGACCTGGGCCGCCGCGGTGCGCATGTGATCCAGCGCGTCCGGTACGGCGGGATCGAGCGTGACGTAGGCGGTCACCGACTCCGGGTCGACGTCGATCCCGTCCAGCGCCCCCGGCGTGACCAGGACCCGCGCGGGCGTGCCACCCATCGCGCTGACCCCGCCCGGCGACGGCTCCACGACCTCGGCCGACGCAGGCAGTGTCCACCGCGCGTCCCCTCCTCGCCCGGCGCCCAGCAGGTACGTGCTGCCGGCCTCCGGGGCGGTGGCGCCGGCCGGCACGACGACGAACACGTCGCCGTCATCGCACGAGCCGAGCCGGGCGTCCTGGGCCAGCACCTTGCACGTGCCGAAGTCGACGAGCAGCTCGTCGCCCGACACCGGCTGCCCCGCCTCCGACGGCGCCTTCCGCGCCCACACCGAGACCAGCGTCCCGACCCCCGCCACACCCTCGGCGCGGGACAGCTCACGTGCCCACGTCCCCGCGGAGTCCGTGTTCGGTTCGATGTCCAGCACCGCGGCCTGGAAGGTGCTCGTGTCGGCCTGCGTCTGGGCACTCAGCGTGCCGATCGCCCCGACCAGCCCCTGCAGGGCGATCAGCCCGGCGACCGACACGGCGATCCCGGAGACCGCCCGCACCGCGGTCCCGCTGTCGAGCTGCAGCCGACGCACCGCGAGATCCCACGCGACGCCGCCCCCGTGCATCCGGTGCACCGCCGCCTCGACCAGCCACGGCAGGATCAACGCGACGCCGAGCAGGACGAGGATCAGGCCCGCCACGACCATGACCTGGCTGCCCAGCGAGTCGTCGAGCCCACCCATCAGCGGGGTCAGCAGGGCCAGGCCCGCCACCGGGACGACCAGCCGCCACCAGAACCGCCGCCGGCGCTCGCTGCCGCGCCGGACGACGCCCAGCGGCTCGACCAGCACCTGCTTCAGCGCTGACAGCGTGACCAGCACCGTCGTCGCCGGGACCAGCACGACCGTCAGCGCCGCGAGCACCGGGACGGGGCGCAGGTCCTCCGGGAAGAAGCCCATGCCCGCGGGCACGGCGTAGCCTGCCACCCGCCCGATCGCAAGGAAGAGCAGGGTTCCGACGGCCAGTCCGCCCGCGGCGCCCGCGAGGGTCTCGCCCGCGGCGATCCGGCGGGTCATGCCGACGTCGGCCCCGACCAGCCGCAGCGCCGCGAGCCGACGGTCCCGGTTCTCGCTGCCGAACCGCACGGCAGTGCTGACGAAGACCGCGACGGGGAGCAGCAGTACGACCATGCCCACCAGGACGAGCAGCAGCAGCGTCGGGTCGAGGCCCTCGTCGAGCCCCTCGGCCCAGCCGAACGACTGGATCCGGTCGGCGGTGCCGGCGGTGAGCCGGTCGGTGCCCAGGTAGAACCTGAGCTCCTCGGGACCGGTCAGGCCCTCGTCCCCGATGGTGCCGACGATGCGGTCACCCCACCGGTCGCGCAGCGCGGCACCGGCGTCGGAGGCGAGCAGGTCGGCGAGGGCGGGGGAGACGACGAGGTCGCCCGGATCGAGCTGCCGGGTCACGCCCGGGGGGAGCGGGGCGTCGTCGTGCTCCGGTTGGAGCAGCAGCCCGACGATCGGGGCCTCGCGGAATGACGACCTGATCTCCTGGGTCAGGGCCGTCGGCTCGCCCGCGGTCAGTTCCTCGCCGGCGGCCACCGAGCGGGCGTCGGTGCGTGCCGTGCGAGCGTCGAGCACGGTGGGGACGCTGGCGGCGATCAGCAGCATCGTCACCCCCAGCCCCACGCCGACGGCGATCAGGGCGAGCCGCGCCCAGCCGGACCTGCCGCCGCCGACGCTCAGGCGCACGCCGAGGGTGAGGTCTGTCACCCACCGCGTCATCGGGCGTACTCCCTGGTCCGCACCCGGCCGTCGCGCACGACGGCCTCGTGGTCGGAGTACGCGGCGACGCGCGGCTCGTGCGTCACGAGGACGACGGCGGCGCCGGTGTCCCGCGCGGCCGCCACGAAGAGCTGCATGACCCGCTCGCCGTTCAGGGTGTCGAGGGCGCCCGTCGGCTCGTCCGCGAAGACGACGCGGGGCCGGGTCACGAGCGCGCGGGCGACCGCCACCCGCTGCCCCTGTCCGCCGGAGGCCTGGCCGGGACGCTTGTCCGCGACGTCGGACACCTCGAGCCGCTCCAGCCAGGCCGCGGCGCTACGCAGGGCCGCGCGGCGGGGCGCACCGCCCAGGCGCAGCGGCAGCGCAACGTTCTCGAGGCAGGTGAGCTCCGGGACGAGCTGGCCGAACTGGAAGACGAACCCGAACTCGCTGCGCCGCAGGGCGCTGCGCTCGTTGTCGTGCATCGCGGTCAGGTCACGCCCGGCGTAGGTCACGCGGCCCTGGTCGGGGTGGAGGATGCCGGCCAGGCAGTGCAGGAGGGTGGACTTGCCGGACCCGGACGGGCCCATGAGGGCGAGCACCTCCCCGGCGTGCACCTGGACGGACGCGGAGTCCAGTGCCGTGGTGGAGCCGAAGCTGAGCTCCAGGTTCTCGGCGACGAGCAGTGGTTCGGCGGCCATCGTGTCTCCAGGGTCGGGTCGCGCGGCGGGGGAGTCGGGGGAGCGGTGGGTGGGCGGCACGACGGCGGGCTACGCGCGGACCTGGGCGGCGAGCTGCTCGATGCGCGCCGCGGTGACCTCGAGCCAGCGGAGGTCGGCCTCCAGGTGGAACAGGGCGTGGTCGCAGATCAGCTGGTCGGCCAGGTCCCCGCCGTCCCTGCGCCGCGTGAGGTCGCGCATGAGGCGCAGGTGCTCGGCGCGCTGCGTGTCGAGCACGTCGGCGGCGTCGTGCCCGGTGAGCAGTGCGAGCACCACCTTCGTGTAGAGGGTGCTCTGCAGGTAGGGCTCGGGCTTCTCGGGCTGGGCGAGCCAGGCGCCGACGTCGGAGACGCCGGCGTCCGTGATCGCGTACTTCTTGCGCTCGGGGCCGGCGCCGGGCTCGGACTCGACCTCGACGAGGCCGTTCTTGAGCAGCCGCGCGAGCGTCGAGTAGACCTGCCCGTAGTGCAGGGGCCGGTCGTGCCCGAAGCGCTCGTCATAGGAGCGCTTCAGGTCGTAGCCGTGGCGCGGACCGGCTTCGAGCAGCCCCAGCAGTGCGTGTCCAACGGTCATGGCCGGAACTATACACACAGTGTATAGACGGCCCGCTCTCCTCGGTTGCGGGCGCGATCGTTGCGACTACGTGACCGTTATGGGCGCAATGATCGCGCCCACAACCAAGGGGAGGTGGCAGGGGTGGGCGGCGCGCGGCGGTAGAGTTGCGGGTTGGCGAACAGGAGATGGGTGATGGGGTTGCAGCACAACGAAGCTGGGGTGGCGGAGCGGTGACAGTCCTTACTTCTGACGCCCGTCCGGTACAGGTCGAGGCGGCGCGTCGGCGCAGCATCGCAGTGATCTCCCACCCCGACGCCGGTAAGTCGACCCTGACCGAGGCGCTGGCGCTGCACGCCCACGCGATCGACGAGGCCGGGGCGGTGCACGGCAAGGGCAACCGCGCCGGCGTCGTGTCGGACTGGCTCGAGATGGAGCAGAAGCGCGGCATCTCGATCACATCGGCGGCGCTGCAGTTCGCCTACGGCGACGTCGTGATCAACCTCCTGGACACCCCCGGGCACGCCGACTTCTCCGAGGACACCTACCGGGTCCTGACCGCCGTCGACGCCGCCGTCATGCTGCTCGACTCCGCGAAGGGCCTGGAGCCGCAGACCCTCAAGCTGTTCGAGGTGTGCCGACGCCGCGGCGTGCCGGTCATCACGTTCGTCAACAAGTGGGACCGCCCTGGGCGCGAGGCGCTGGAGCTGTGCGACGAGCTGGAGGAGCGCATCAACCTGCGCCCGACGCCGCTCACCTGGCCGATCGGCGAGGCCGGGCGCTTCCTCGGGCTGCTGGACCGGGTCAGCGGCGAGGTCCGCACCTACCGCCGCGCCCCGGGCGGCGCGTCGATCGCCGAGGAGAGTGTGCTCACCCCGCAGGCCGCGGCCGACGCCCTGGGCGACGACCACACCGAGGCGGTCGAGAGCGTCCAGCTCCTCGACGCCGTCGACCGCGAGTCCTTCCTCGCCGGTACGACGACGCCGATGCTGTTCGGCGCGGCGCTGGCCAACATCGGCGTCCGCCAGCTCCTGGACGCCGTCGTCGACCTCGCCCCAGCACCGGGCGCGCGGCCCGACGTCGACGGCGGGGACCGCGAGGTCGACAAGCCGTTCAGCGGGTTCGTGTTCAAGATGCAGGCCGGCATGGACCCGAACCACCGCGACCACGTGGCGTTCATCCGCGTGTGCTCGGGGCGCTTCGAGCGTGGGATGGTCGTGACCCACGAGCGGACGGGGCGGCCGTTCGCCACGAAGTACGCGCTCTCCGTCTTCGGCCGGGAGCGCTCGACGGTCGAGGACGCCTACCCCGGCGACGTCGTGGGCCTGGTCAACGCCAGCACGCTCGCCGTCGGCGACACCGTGTTCGACTCCGCGGGGCCGCGCGTGCGGTTCCCGCCGATGCCGGTGTTCGCTCCCGAGCACTTTGCGGCGGCCCGCGTGGCCGACCCGGGACGCTCCAAGCAGTTCCGCAAGGGCATCGCGCAGCTCGAGCAGGAGGGCGTGGTCCAGGTCCTGGTCTCCGAGGCGCGCGGTGACGGAAACCCGATCCTCGCGGCCGTCGGCCCGCTCCAGTTCGAGGTCGCGACCTTCCGGATGGAGCACGAGTTCTCCGCGCCGATCCGCATGGAGACGCTCGGCCTGTCGCTCGCCCGCGAGGCGGCGCCGTCGGACATCGACACGATCGCCGCGTACCCGGGCGTCGAGGTGGTGCGCCGCGGCGACGGCACCCCGCTGGTCCTGCTGCGCGACGTGTGGCACGCCCGGGCCTTCGAGCGTGCGCACCCGGGCGTCCCCCTGATCCCGCTCGTCGCCAGCGGGGTCTAGCCGCGTCGGGCAGGCGGACGGCGTCGGGCCTGGTCCCGGCGTCCGGCTCGCCCGTCCGCGCGCGAACTCCGCGGCGTGGTGCGACGATCGGGGTGTCCGGCGGTCGATCGACCAGAGGCGCGGCCATGCACGCACACGGCAAGACGCCGCTGGCCACGCTGGTCGGGCTGCCCGCCGTGGTCGGCGTCCTGGCAGCGCTCGCCGCCACGCTCTTCACCTCGCTGGTGCACGGCGCCGAGCAGCTGTTCTGGACGTGGCTCCCGAACGTGCTCGGGCTGGACGGCGTGCCCTGGTGGTGGGTGCTGCTGCTCCTGTTGCTCGGCGCGCTCGGTGTCGGCGGTGCGTCCCGCCTGCCGGGGCACGGCGGGCACCACCCCCTGGACGGCTTCGCCTTCGACATCACGGCGCACGAGCTGCCCTCGACGCTGCTGGCGGCGGCGTCCTCGCTGGTGTTCGGGGTGGTGCTCGGTCCGGAAGCCCCGCTGCTCGCGATCGGCACCAGCGTCGGCTTCGCGGTGCACCGCCGGCTCGGCACCGACCTGTCGCGCGTGCTCGTCATGGCTGCCGCGGCCGCGGCGCTCGGCGTCGTCCTGGGCAACCCCGTCGTCACCATGCTGCTCGTGCTCGAGGCGATGTTCCTCTCCGCCCGGCCACGCCCCGAGCAGCCGCTGTACCAGGTGGTCCCGATCCTCGCGGCGCTCGGCGCCGGCTACGTGGTGCGCATCGGCATCGACAGCTGGCCGGGCATCCACGTCCCCGAGCTGTCCATGGGCGACATCGGCACCTACCCGGTGCTCCACGTCGTGGACCTGTTCGCCGGGGTGGTCGTCGCAGCCGTGGCGGCGGGCCTGGTGGTCGCGGCCACGCGCGGTGGCGGCGCGATGCGGCGGCTGGCGGCCCGCGGCCCGTTCGTGGCGCTACTGGCGGGCGGCCTGACGATCGGCGTCCTCGCGGTGCTGGTCCGGGCGGGTACGGGCGCCGAGGTGAGCACCGTGCTGTTCTCGGGGCAGGAGTCGCTCTCCACGGTGACGGCGTCGACCGCGGCGGGCACGCTGCTGGTGGTGGTTGTTGCGAAGTCCGTCGCCTACTCCGTGAGCCTGGGCACCGGGTTCCACGGCGGGACCATCTTCCCGTCCGTGTTCATCGGCGCGACGGTCGGGGCAGCGGCCGCCCTGCTGGTCCCCGGGACGGCGCTGGCACCGCTGGCGGCCTGCGGCATCGCCGCTGCGGCGGCGGCCGCGGCCGGCATGCCGGTCACCGCGCTGGTCCTCGCCCTCCTGCTGTGCGTGAGCGCCGGGCCCGCCGTCACCGTTCCGGCGATCCTCGGGTCGCTGATGGGTACCCTCCTCAAGGGCTTCTTCGACGCCCGACGGCCCGCTGCGGTCCTCGACAGCGGAGTCCAGACCTCGTCGGAGCCGACCTGATCGGTCGGAGTCGGCCTGACGGCGCGTCACCGCGCCGGTCCCGGCTCGCGGCTGGCCGGAGCATTACGGTCTGAGCATGACGTCGCCCAGCTCGTCCGATACAGGCGGCCCTGGCAGCCCGGGCTCCGACGCGCCGACCGGTCCGGATGCGCCGACCGGTCCGGACGTGCCGACCGGTCCCGGACCGGCCTCGACGGATCAGCCGGTCCCGCCGCACGGCGCGTTCGACTCGCCGCGTCCGCCGCGTTGGCTGCCCCGGGCGCTGTTCATGGCAGTGGTGGCTGTGTTCGTCGGCATCTTCGCGTGGAACGCGATAGGGGCCCTGGAGGGGCTCTTCGTGAATGTGCTCATCGCGGTCTTCATCGCGCTGGCCCTCGAACCGGGCACGGTCTGGCTGGTGCGGCAGGGGTGGCGGCGAGGGCTGGCCGCCGCGGTCACGCTGCTCGGGTCGCTCGTCGTGGTCATCGTGCTCATGGCACTGTTCGGCAACCTGTTCGTGCAGCAGCTCATCGAGCTGGCGCGGTCCGTGCCCCGGCTCTACGTGGGCGTGCAGGCCTTTGTCGCCGAGCGCTTCGACATCGTCTTCCCCGACTCCGAGAACCTGCTGCGCCAGGCGCTGGACGAGTTCGGCGACGACGTCGCCTCCGGCGCCCTGCTGGTCGGCACCACCCTCGTGGGCGGGCTGCTCGCGACCCTGACGATCCTGCTCGTCGCCTACTACCTGCTGGCCGCGGGGCCCCGGTTCCGCGCCGCCGTCTGCGGCTGGCTGACGCCGGCGCGGCAGCAGGAGATGCTGTACCTGTGGGAGGTCACCCAGGGCAAGGTGTCCGACTACATCGGCTCCCGCGTGGTCCTGGCCGCGATCTCGACGGTGGTCACCTTCGCGTTCCTCGCGATCCTGCAGACGCCGTACGCGGTGCCGCTCGCCGTCTTCGTCGGTGTGGTGTCCCAGTTCGTGCCGACCATCGGCGCCTACCTCGGTGGTGCGCTGCCGGTCCTGGTGGCACTGACCGCGCAGGGGTGGCCCCAGGCGCTGGGCGTGCTCGGCTTCGTGATCGGCTACCAGCAGGTCGAGAACCTGTACCTGGCACCCAAGGTGTCGGCCCGGGCACTGGAGATGAACGCGGCGGTGAGCCTGCTGGCGGTGCTGCTGTTCGGCGCGGTCTTCGGGGTGCTCGGCGCATTCCTGGCGCTGCCCGTCGCCGCGACGATCCAGGCGGTGGCGACCACCTACTTCCGGCGGCACGAGCTCGTCGAGTCGCACATGCTGCGGGACCCGGAGGCCACGACGTAGGTGTGGTGCGCACCGGTGGTAGCGAACGCTCCGTGGCGAGTCCACGAACCAGGTGGTGCGAATCCACGAGCGGACGACGGGTTCGGCGTCTGACCGACCGCGCCTACGGGTGCGTCTTGGTGAGCTCGATGACCTCGTCGAGCCGGTCCAGGGCGGCCTGCAGGTCGTCGACCTTGGCCTGGATGCGGTCCCGCTCGGCGCGCAGCATGGCCCGCTGGGCGGCGTCGGTGTGCCCGGACTCGGTGCATGGCAGGAGCTCCGCGATGTTGCGGCTGGTCAGGCCGGCGGCGTACATCTGCTGGAAGAACCGCACCCGGCCGACGGCGTCGGGCGAGTAGAGCCGCTGGCCGGACGGGCTGCGCTCCGCCGTGAGCAGGCCCTCCTGCTCGTAGTAGCGCACGGCGCGCACCGAGACGCCGGCGCCGCGCGCCACCTCGCCGATGCGGATGAGCGGCTCGGTCGTGCTCTCAGTTACGGTCATGATGACGCCTCTCACTTGTGCGCTGCGGGCCAGCACTTGCCTCTGACGTCAACGTCAGGTTTTAGCGTACCCGGCATGGACATCAACAACTCCGTCGCCCTCGTCACCGGAGCCAACCGCGGCCTGGGCCGCGCCTTCGCCCAGCGGCTCCTCGAACGCGGCGCCCGCAAGGTCTACGCCACGGCCCGGCGGCCGGAGACCGTCGACCTGCCCGGCGTCGAGGTGCTGGCCCTCGACGTCACCGACCCGGCATCCGTCCGAGCCGCGGCCGCGGCGGCCCCCGACGTCTCGCTGCTCGTGAACAACGCGGGGATCGCGACGGGGACCGACCTCGTGACCGGTTCCCTGGACGCCGTCCGGCTCGAGCTGGAGACCAACACGCTCGGCCCCCTGGCGCTGATCCGGGAGCTCGCGCCGACCCTCGCCAGGAACGGCGGGGGCGCGATCGTGAACGTCCTCTCCGCGATGTCGTGGTTCGGGAGCAGCGGCGCCCACGCCTACCACCTGTCCAAGGGCGCCGGGTGGGCCATGACCAACAGCGTCCGCCTGGAGCTCGCCGGGCAGGGCACCCTCGTGACGGCCGTCCATCTCGGTCTGGCCGACACCGACATGGCAGCGGGCTGGCCCGCGGACCTCAAGATCGCCCCGTCGGACCTGGCCGACGCCGTGTTCGACGGCGTCGAGGCGGGCTCCGCCGAGGTGCTCGCCGACCGGTGGAGCCGCGACGTCAAGACGTGGCTGTCCCTGACACCGGAGGACTTCAACGCCGCGATGAACCGCGCCATGGCAGGCCTGACGACGGCGTCCCGCGAGTCGCGCTGACCTCGGTCGGTTGCCTTGAGATCCGGTCGATCAAATGACCGATCTCAAGGCACCTGACCGATGTCACGGACGCCCGGCCCGGCCGGGGGGCTTCCGGGCCGCGAGGCGCTCGACGATCCCCTTCGCGAACCGGTCGTGCCGCTCGATGTCGAGCCCGGCGGCCTGGACGTGCTTGATCGGGCGACGCCGGAAGTGCTCGTTCTCGACCCGCACGCTGTACAGCTCGACCATGGCCTGGAGGGCCCGGAGCCAGGCCGAGGTGCTGACCACGTGGTCGGCGAGCAGGAGCAGGCCGCCCGGCCGCAGGACGCGCACCATCTCGTCGACAGCGCCGCGGTCGTCGGGCACTGCGCACAGCCCGAAGGTGCAGACCACGGTGTCGAACGAGGCGTCGTCGAACTCGAGCCGCTGGGCGTCGCCGATCCGCAGGTCGACCGCGCGCCCCAGCTCGGCCGCACGCGTGCGGGCCAGATCGAGCATGGCCGGGCTCAGGTCCATCCCGGTCAGGGCGACCCGTTCGGGATACAGGCCGAGGTTGAGACCGGTCCCGACGGCGACCTCCAGCACCTGGCCCGTGGCCTGCCGGCACACCCAGGTCCGGGTGTCGCCGAACAACCGCTCGGCGCGACCCATCTTCTGGTCGTAGCCCGCCGACTGCCGGTCCCAGTGCCTGCGCAGCCGGTCCGGGCTCGGTGGTCTCGCCATGGTGCCCCGCTCAGAGTTCGGTGATATCGATGGGGCCACGGTAGTCGCGGCCGCTACCGGGCATGTGCGGCCGGTTCACCATGAGCGCGGGCGACGTCGCCGCCCTCGTCGTGGTCGACGCCGACCCGCTCACGCCGCAGCCCTACGAGCTGCTGGGCCCGCCCGTCGTGCAAGCTTGCGGCGATGGCCGCGACCCACAGCGCGACGGCGATCCAGGGCGATGCCGCGCCGAGGGCGTCGGCCGCGGTGCCGACCGGGTTCGAGATCCCGATGCGGTCGAGGAGCCAGCCCGTCGCGGCGACGGCGGTGATCGCGGACGCCGTGATGCGCAACGGCGTGTAGGCCCGGGTCCGCGCGAGCACCACGAGCGGCGGAAGCACTATCAGGACCACGACGAGCTGCATGATCTCGATGCCGAGGTTGAAGCCGAGCAGGCTCAGGCCGAGCTGCGTGCCGGACAGGTCGAGAGACGAGAGGGTCGTCGAGAAGGCCATCCCGTGCACGAGCCCGAAGACACCCGCCACGAGCGGCTCGCGCCCGGGAAACAGGGGGCGGACGGCGTGCGCGGCGGCGATGAGGATGCTCACGGCGATGAGCGCCTCGACGGGCTGCTGGGGGACGGGCAGGCCCAGCGTGCCGAGCGCGAGGGTGACGGAGTGCCCGATCGTGAAGGCGACGGTGATGGCCGTGATGCGGCGCACGGCCCGTCCGGTCGGCGCGACGTCCCGCAAGCGGCGTCCGACGGCCAGGAGCGGGGCGGGGAGGAGAAGCGTGAGGAGGAACAGCTGGTGGTCGGTTCCCTCGGCGATGTGCGAGACACCGAGCGTCAGCATTCCCGCGAAGCCCTGCCAGAGGCCGCCGTCGTCGAGATCGACTCGCAGGGGCGATACCTCGCCGCTGGCGGTGTCGAGGGTGATCGTGCCGAGATCGCGTGCCGACTCGACCTCTCCCGCCGCCCAGTCGCTGTGCAGGATGACGAAGATGTCGGCGGTGACCACCTGATGGATGATCGCGTCGTAGTCGAGGACGAAGCTGCGCAGCTGGTCGGGGTCAGCAGCGGTGAGCGTCGCGGTCGCGGTGACCGAGGGGAAGAGGCCCGTGCCCCACTGCTCGGTCTCGGACGAGGCGATGTCGCCGATCGTGACGTTCCACGCGTCGTCGTCCGACGAGACGTGGAAGTGGTCGCCCAGGTAGCCGGCGATCGCGTCTGCGGTCGACTCGTCGATCTCGCCCTCGGGGATCTTGATCCCGCTCGCGGTCGTCAGGTCTGAGGTCGGCAGCGTGACCGCAGCCGTGATGTCGTCCTCGTGCACGTCGAGCTCGATCGTCGTGGCGGGTACGACGTGCGCGGACGCCGGCGCGGCGGCCAGCAGGGGCGCCGCGCCCGCGATGAGGATCGCGAGCGCGGCGAGTGCGAGACGGCGCATGTCAGGAGGTCAGCCCGCCGTAGTCGCCGTCCTTGTCGCGCCACACCGCGTGCGGGTGCGCGCCCGAGAGGACTATGCCGTTCTGCATCGAGAACTCGATCCATACCGAGGGCCCGTCGATCCGGATGTAGTCGCCGGCCGACTCCATGGCGGTGTCGCCCGAGTAGGCGATGTAGGTCTCGTCCAGCTCGCTCTCGTACTTGGCGAGGATCGTCGCGGCGTTCTCGTCGTCGATGTCTCCCACGTACGTGTTGATCGCGGCGAGCACGAGCTCCTTCTGCTCGTCGCTCAGCTCCGCGCCCACGAGCCCCTCGGATGTCTCGGGGAACGCCCAGTCCTCGCCGGGGCCGAGCAGGATGTCGCCGTACGAGGAGCTGAGCTCCGCGGTGGAGAGCTGGTCGCTGTCGAGGGCGGCGAGCAGGGCGGCGAACGCCGCGCGCTCCTGCTGCTCGGGCTGCACGGTCTCGCCGTCCACCTCGACGGTGTCCATCGGCTCGATGCCACGGAACGACGGCGTCGCGCCGGCGAGCGCACCGTCGGTGTAGGTGTTCGCGACGGCGAGGTGGTGCCCGCCGAACTGCAGCTCCCACGTGCCGGAGTCGGACGGGGTGCCGAGGAACGCGATGAAGTACTGCCCGCGGCCGTAGTCGTCGCCCCCGCCGTTGTCGGCGAGGTAGTCGTCGGCGGCGAGGTGCTGCATGATCTCGTCGAAGCCTTCGTTCTCGGCCGTTCCGGTGGCGGCCGCCAGCAGGTCCTCGAGGGCCGTCCACTGCTCGTCCGAGAGCGAGTCGGTCTGCAGGCCGACCCGGCCGGTGCCGCTGCCCCCGCCAGGCCCTCCGCCCGCGACGAGCGCGTTGGGCAGGTTCGACCAGTTGGCGGCGTTGTCGAACGTGTACTCCTGGTTCAGCTCGGTGAGCTGGTCGTCGGAGAGCGTCGCGGCGAACGCCTCGGCGAGCGCGACGACGCTGTCGGACGACGCCGCCTCCGTCGAGGAGGCCGATGCCGACGCCGAGGCTGATGCCGATGCCGACGTCGACGACTCGGAAGTGGCGGTGCCGTCGTCAGCGCTCGAACAGCTCGCGAGCGCGAGGACCAGTGCTGTGGCTGATGCGACGGTGATCGAGGCGCGGGTCGTCCGCCGGGGCGACAGGCGGCGAGGCGGCGTTGCTCCTCGAAAGTTGAGCTGCGGGTTCATCGTCGTGGTGTCCTTACGTTGTGTTTGCCGTGTCCCAGCTTCCGGTTCGGCCCGGAACGGTCTGTATGTCCGGGTCAACCACGTAGGTCCTAGTCCAGCGCGCATCCCTGGGGCAGCCTGGGGAATTGGCTGGTTCTTTCCTATGCATGAGAACGGCTCCCCCCGTGGGCCTCGCCATCCGTGGGCCTGGGTGCCGCCAGACGTCAGTTTCCATGAGCGCGGGCGAATTTTCGCGCCGGCGGGCAGACGGCGTCCCCCGTCACCTCTCGGTTCGGGACAGCACGAGGGCCGCACCATTGGGTGCGGCCCTCGTGTCGGGACGGGTGTCGTGCCTTGTCTACCCCGGGACTGGCGGTGGCTCAGCCGACGCGGATGAACGTCGGGCCGGACTGCCAGATGCTCGTGTACCGGACGCTCTTGCCCGGGACCGGGGCCTCGATCTGCATGCCGTCGCCGGCGTAGATCGCGATGTGCCCGGGAGTCCAGATCATGTCGCCCGGCTGTGCCTCGGACCAGGGCACCACGGTCCCGGCATAGCGCTGCGCGGACGAGGTGCGCGGCAGGTCGATCCCGACCTGGGCGTAGACGTACGACGTGAACCCGGAGCAGTCGAAACCGGACGGGGTCGTGCCGCCCCAGACGTACGGCACGCCGAGGTACCGCATGGCGATCGACACCACCGACGCACCTCGTTCCGCGGCTGCTTCCGCAGCGGCCTCGGCGGCACGCTCCGCCTGGTACTCCTCGTTCTCGGCGGCGGAGACGACGGAGACGGTCGACGTCTCGACCTTCAGCTCCGCGTCCGTGGCGACGGACACCATGGGCGCGGCGGCGACCGACTCCCGGGCCTGCGCGGTCAGGGCGTTCAGGTCGGCCGAGTTGAGTGCGCCCTTGACGGGGCTGCCGCCCAGCGACGTGCTGATCTCCGTGGCGGGTGCAGCCTGGGCGGGCGGCGCGATCAGGGACAGCAGGACGCCGGAACCTGCTGCCGCGACCACTGCGCCGCGACCGGCCATCGCGCCGGCCTGCTCGGTGGCGGCACGGGCGACCTCGGCCAGGACGGGGCGGTGCGCTGCCCGGTGGCGGCCACGTCCACGCGGGGTTGTGGTGGGGTTGAAGCTGGGATCCATGAAGGCTGGGGACCTTTCAGATCGGGCGAAAGCGAAATGTCAGGCTTGCGGCTGGCCCAACACTAGCGGAGCAAACCACTCACCGGGACCCCCCCGGGCTAGGCGCACCTGGAGCACGGTCTGCGCCGGCGGGTCTCACCCGTCCTCGATCAAGAGCTCGACGACGACGGACGTGGTCCCGTTCCCGCGGACGATGCGGGTGGTTCCGCCGTGTGCCGCGACGATCTCCATGACGATGGCCAGGCCGAGCCCAGCGGACGCGTGGGAGCTCACGAAGCGGTCGAACGGGTCATCGACGGTGAAGCCCTCGCCGTGGTCGGTGACGGTCAGCCGCGCGTGGCTGCCGTCGCGGCGCACGTCGATCTCGACCGGTGGGGCACCGTGCCGCAGGGCGTTGTCGACCAGGTTGGACACGGCCTGGTCGAGCCGGTTCCGGTCCGCGTGCACGACGACGGCGGTGCCCGTGGTCGTTCGGATCGGTGCGGGCGCCGAGGCCGAGAAGCGGTCGGCGACGTCCCGGGCCAGGTCGCGCAGGTCGACGGGTTCGCGGACCAGGGCCAGCCGGCCCTCGTCGGCCGCGGCGAGCGTGAGCAGGCTTTCCGCCAGCAGCGTCAGGCGCGTGGTCTCCTGGCCGATCGAGCGGAGCGCCGTCGACAGCTCCTCGGGCGAGCGCGGGCGCGCCAGGGCCAGGTCGACCTCGGTGCGGAGGAGGGCCAGGGGAGTGCGTAGCTCGTGGCTGGCCTCGGCGACGAAGCGGCGTTGCCGGCGCAGACCGTCGTCGAGCCGGTCGAGCATCGCGTTCAGGGTCACCACGAGACGGCGCAGCTCGTCGCGGGCGGGTGGTACGGGCAAGCGCTCGCCCGAGCTGCGGTCGGAGATGCGTGCGGCGCGTTCCCGGACCCGCTCGATCGGCCGGAGCCCGGCCCCGGCCACGAGGTAGCCCAGGGCTCCGGCCACCACGAGAGCCAGCGGCACGCCGGTCACGAGCTGCCCGCGCACGGCGTCCAGCGCCTCGTCGGTGTCCTCGCGCGAGGTGGCCACGGCGACGAGCTGCTGGTCGGCGTGGGTCACCAGCAGCGTCACCGCCTCGTGCTCCACCCGTCGGTCGCCGGTGGCGGCCGCGTCGTCGTCGAGGACGGGGACGACCCTTTCGGCGGACCAGGACCCGCGCGGCGGGAGCGCCGCGAGGTCGGCGGCTGATACCAGCAAGCCTGCGACCAGGGGCGACGCCGCCGTCGGCCGACCGTCCTCGTCGAGGAGCTGGGCATGGACGTCGCCCGTCATGACCTCCACGCGCGCCATGCGCTCGGCCGGGGGCGCCGCGGCGAGCCCTTCCGCCTCCGCCTCGAGCAGGTCGTGGGTCCGCTGCTCCAGCGCCTCGGCCACGCGGACCTGGACGAACACGCCCAGGAGCGTCAGGGCCAGCGCCGCGGCCAGGAGGAACGCCGCCGCCACCCGCACGCGCAGGGGCCAGACGGCGGGGCGCACGAGCCGTGCCCAGGGCGGGAGCCGGTCAGCCATCGCCGTCCGCCGCAGCCTGGGCCCGGCCGGCCGCGTGGTCGTTCGCGCCGTCGTCCGTGTGGCCGTCCGCGTGGCCGGCGGTGATGCGGTACCCGACCCCGCGGACCGTCTCGATAGAGCGCTCGTGGTAGGGCCGGTCGACCTTCTCCCGGAGGTAGCGGACGTACACGTCGACCACGTTCGACGCCACGTCGCTGTCCCAGCCCCAGGCGTGCTCCAGCAGCTCGTCGCGGGTCAGGGCGCGTCCGGGGCGCCGCATGAACGCCTCCAGCAGCGCGAACTCGCGCGCCGACAGCGTGACCTCCCGATGCGCGCGCCAGACCCGCCTTGACGCGGGGTCCAGCCTCAGGTCCCCGACCGTGAGCACGGTCGGGCGGGGGACCTCGCCTCGACGGGCGACGGCGCGCATCCGGGCGAGCAGCTCGTCGAAGGCGAACGGCTTGGCCAGGTAGTCGTCGGCGCCCGCGTCCAGCCCCGCGATCCGATCGACCACCGCTGTGCGCGCGGTCAGCATGACGACCGGGGTCCACACCCGCGCCGCGCGCAGCCGGCGACAGGTCTCGAACCCGTCCATGCCGGGCAGCCGCACGTCCAGGAGCACCACGTCGTACGCGCCGTCGGCCGCCACGGCCAAGGCCTCCTCGCCGGAGCCGACGACGTCGGCGACATGGCCGTGCTCCGTCAGGCCCCGCGCGACCAGCCGGGCCAGCTTCGCCTCGTCCTCGACCAGCAGCGCTCGCACCCTCCTCATGCTACGGACGCGGGATGAGGAGGCGATGAGAACTCCCGCCGGCGCCCTGCGCGCGGCCTACCGTCGACACCATGAGCACTCAACGACACCCCAGGAAGATCGCCGCCGCGATCGGCGGCGCCGCACTGGCCACCGGCGCGATCACCGGCGTGGCGTTCGCCGCAACAGGAGGCGACGAGCGTGACGACCCGGCAGAGACCGAGCGGGCCATCCCGGCCGACGACCTCGACCGGGCCGCCGCGGCAGCTCTGGCCGAGACCGGCGGCGGCACCGTTACCGAGACCGAGGTCGACGACGAAGAGAGCAAGTACGAGGTCGAGGTCACCCTCGACGACGGCACCCAGGTCGACGTCCAGCTCGACGAGAGCTTCGTCGTGGTCGGCACGGAGACCGACGGCCGGGCAGACGCAGCGGACGAGGGCTGACCGATGGCGCCCGGTCGGCGACCATCGCGCAGGGGGCCGGTGGCGCTCGGCCTGCTCGGGGTGCTCGTCCTGGCCGCCGGCTGCGGGCCGGACGAGGGGATGTCGAGCACACCGAGCGCGCCGGCGACGGCCGATGCCGGCCTCCCGCGGTCCGGCGAGCCGGCTGACCTCGACCCCGCCGACTTCACGACCGAGATCGACAACACGTACTGGCCGATGGACCCGGGGACGCGGTGGGTCTACCGGGAGACCGATGAGGAGGGCCAGGAGCTGCGTGTGGTCGTGACCGCCACGAGCGTGACCAAGGAGGTCGCCAACGGGGTCACGGCGCGCGTCGTCCGGGACACCGTCAGCCAGGACGGCGAGGTCGTGGAGGACACCTTCGACTGGTACGCGCAGGACTCCGCCGGCACGATCTGGTACCTGGGCGAGGACACCGCCGAGTTCGAGGACGGCCAGGTCACGACGAAGGCGGGCTCCTTCGAGGCCGGGGTGGACGGCGCCCTGGCGGGAGTCATCATGCCGGGCGAACCCGCCGTCGGGCAGGCCTACCGGCAGGAGTACCTCGCCGGCGAGGCGGAGGACAACGGCGAGGTGCTCAGCCTCGACGAGCAGGCCGAGGTCCCGGCCGGACACTTCGACCACGCGCTGCTGACCAAGGACACGATCACCATCGAGCCCGACGTGCTCGAGTACAAGCTCTACGCTCCCGGCGTCGGCCTGGTGCTCGCCCTCGGCGTCTCCGGAGGCGGAGGCCGGGAGGAGCTCGTGGAGGTCAGCACCGTGCCTGCGGACACGGCCCGGGCGGCGGGCACCACCCCGCTGGGCGAGGAGTACGACTGACGCTCCGCCGGCCCGTGGCGGGCCCCGGGATCTGGCCGAACGGGCCGGCGCACCTGACGGAGGCATGCGCCGACCGCTGGGGAGAACGTGAGGGGCGGGCTCGCGCCCGCCCCTCACGCCCGGCCGTCAGCCGACGCGGATGAACGTCGGGTTGGACTGCCAGATGCTGCTGTACCGGACGGTCTGGCCAGGGACCGGGGCCTCGATCTGCATGCCGTCACCGACGTAGATGGCGATGTGCCCGGGTGACCAGATCATGTCGCCCGGCTGCGCCTGCGACCACGGTACGACCGTGCCGGCGTACCGCTGCTCGGACGAGGTGCGCGGCAGGTCGATCCCGACCTGGGCGTAGACGTACGAAGTGAACCCGGAGCAGTCGAACCCGGCAGGGGTCGACCCGCCCCACACGTACGGCACCCCGAGGTACCGCATCGCTATCGACACGACGGCGGAGCCCTTGGCCGAGTCCGGGATCTCGATCGCCGCTGCCGCATCCGCTGCTGCCTCCGCCGCGGCTTCGGCGGCCTCTGCCTCGGCCTCCGCCGCGAGCTCTGCCTGGTACTCGTCGTTCTCCTCTGCGGAGACCACGGAGACGGCCGACGTCTCGACCTTCAGCTCCGCGTCGGCGGCGACGGTCACCATGGGCGCGGCGGCGACCGACTCCCGGGCCTGCGCGGCCAGGGCGTTCAGGTCGGCCGAGTTGAGCGCACCCTTGACCGGACTGCCGCCCAGGGCCGTGCTGAGCTCCGTGGCCGGTGCGGCCTGGGCGGGGGCGGCGACCAGGGACAGCAGCAGGCCGGAGCCGGCCGCCGCGACCATCGCGCCGCGACCCGCGATGGCGCCGGCCTGTTCGGTGGCGGCTCGGGCGACGTCGGCCAGGGCCGGGCGGTGCGCCCGGTGCCGGCCACGTCCACGCTGGGGCGTGGTCGGGTTGAAGTTGGGATCCATGAAAGCTGGGACCTTTCTGATCGGAGTAGGACCACACACGCGTCCCGTTCGGGGCGCGCCGAGACCGTCGACACGACGTGGTGTCGACGGGTGTGGTCGGTCTACGTCCGGGAGATCCCCAGGGCGTGCAGCGACGGTGCGGCCGCGACGGCCACGCTGGAGGCCGTCCGGTGGTCCCGGTGCACCGTGACCGGCGCGAGCCGCTGCACGGCCGGTTCCGGCAGGGCGGCCAGGACCAGGGACGGCGGCAGGACCGGGTCGCACTGCACCGCCGCCGAGTGGCGGTCGGAGCAGCCGTGAGAGGCGCCGCCGAGAGGTTCGGGGACTACCTCGACGGCCGCATCCTGGGTGTTCGCGACGCCTTGCGCTGCGAGCACCTCGCCGCCGTCGTGCGCCTGTGCGCTGGTGTGCGGGTCCAGATGGAAGCTGCACAGGGCGTGCACCGTGACGGCGGCGAGCACGAGAAGCATTACCGTCAGGACGCTCACCGAACCGCGCCGAGGACCGGCGAGGAACGGGTGAAGGCGACGTGTCAGGCTCATAGCGGGGCCAACACTAGCGGAGCGGGCGCCGGAGATCATCGACCGGCCCGGACCGCGCACGCGATCAGCCGCGGCCTTCGTGGTGATCGTGGTCGTCGTGGTGGTGGTCGTGCTCGACCTCGATCTCCCCGGTCAGGGCGGCCACGGGCACTGCACAGGAGTCGCCCTTCCAAGCCTCGACGCCCTCCTTGATCGCGAAGCCGGCGATCACCAGGGCCGCTGTCGAGTCGGCCCAGGCCCAGCCGAGCAGGCTGTTGAGCAGCAGCCCGACCAGCAGGGCGGCGGACAGGTAGGTGCAGATCAGGGTCTGCTTGGAGTCGGCGACGGCGCTGGCGGAGCCGAGCTCCCGGCCGGTCCGGCGCTCGAACCAGCTCAGGAACGGCATCACCACCAGGCTGACCGCGGCCAGGACGATCCCGACCGGGCTGTGCTCCGGTTCGCGCAGACCGGCCAGCGAGAGCGCGGCGTCGACGGTGACGTAGGCCGCCAGGCCGAAGAAGGAGACGGCGATGATCCGCAACGCGGTCTTCTCCCGGGCCTCGGGGTCCGGGGCGGCGAACTGCCAGGCGACGGCTGCCGCGGAGAGCACCTCGACTATCGAGTCCAGCCCGAAGCCGACAAGGGCGGCGGAGGACGCGACGCTGCCCGCGGCGAGAGCGATGATCGCCTCGACGACGTTGTAGCTGATGGTGATCGCGACGACCCAGCGGATGCGCCGCCGCAGCACCAGCACCCGCTCGGGCGCGAGCGCGGCGCTCATCCGATCGACCCCGGGCCGCAGCACAGCGGGACGTCGCAGTTCTCGTCAGTGCACGGCGCGCCGTCGTCGACCGCGAGCACCACGTCCACGAGCGCTCCGATCGCCCGGGTCAGGTGCGGGTCGGCGATCTCGTAACGCGTCTGCCGACCCTCGGGCGTGGCGACGACGATCCCGCAGCCGCGCAGGCAGGCGAGGTGGTTGGACACGTTCGTCCGGGTCAGGTCGAGGTCGCGGGCCAGCCGCGCCGGGTAGCCCGGTTCCTCGGTCAGGCTCAGCAGGATCCGGGAGCGGGTCGGATCGGCCATCGCCCGGCCGAGCCGGTTCATCACGTCCAGCCGCGAGGCAAGGGTCAGCATGCGCTGACCATACAGTATGTGCTGACCTATTGGTACCAGGCCCGTGCTCAGGTGCGTCTAGCATCGCCCCCGTCATGACCGCCTCGCCCCGTCCTGGAACGAGCGCGTCCGCCGTGCGGTACGCGCTCGTCGTGCTGCTGCTCGCGCTCGGCGTGCTGCTGGGCACCACCGTCCCCGGCCACGCGACCGACGGGCCCGTCGCGTCGATGACGGAGCACCACGCCACGGCGGCGGCCGACGACAGGATCATCGCGGCAGTGACCGACCATCCCGGCCACGGCGCGGAGGCGATCGGCCTCCTGTGCCTGTGCGCGCTGCTGGTCACCGGGATCGTCCTCGCCACCCGAGGGGCAGCGACGTACCGCGTGGGCCCACCGGCCATGGCTCTCGCGGGGGACCGCCCGGCAGGTGCGCGGACGCTCGTGCGCGCGCTGCCGCGCGATCCCGTCCTCTGGGGAGTCAGCCGCACGTAGGCCGGCCGGCAGCCGGGTGGCCGACGTCGTCCGCCCGCACGCACCCGGTCCGTCGTCTCGCGACGGCGTGGCCGCGCCATGCCCTGCCTTCGTTCCGCCTTCCCGCAACCCGCAGAGGAACCCCATGACCACCCAGCGCACTACCCAGCGCCTGCTCCGAATCGTGCTCCTGGCCGGAGTGCTCGCCCTGATCGCACTCCTGGTCACGTTCATCCTGACCAGCCCCGAAAGGCAGTCCGCCGACGCCGAGGTCGTGCGCGAGGACAGCCACGTCCTGAACCAGGCCGCCGACGAGAAGGCGGTCCTCGTCGAGTTCCTCGACTTCGAGTGCGAGGTGTGCCGCGCCTACTACCCGACGGTCGAGCAGCTCCGCGCGGAGCACGGCGACGACCTCACGCTCGTGCTGCGCTACTTCCCGATCCCGGGGCACACCAACTCCACCAACGCCGCCGTCGCGGTCGAGGCCGCCGCCGCGCAGGGACAGCTCGAGCCCATGTACCAGCGGATGTACGAGACGCAGGCCGAGTGGGGCGAGGCGCAGGACTCCAGGGCGGACGTGTTCCGCGGGTTCGCGCAGGAGCTCGGGCTCGACCTGGACCAGTACGACGACGCCGTCGCCGACCCCGCCACCACCGCACGGGTCCAGCGCGACTTCGACGAGGGCCGAGCGCTCGGTGTGAGCGGCACGCCGACGTTCTTCCTCGACGGCGAGCGGCTCGAGGTCGAGACCCCCGACGGCCTCACGCAGGCCGTCGAGGGGGCGCTCGGCGAGTGAGCCGCGCCGGGACCGGTGAGGCGGGTCGAGGGCCGGCCCGGCGCGGGTCGGCTACTGCGGGACGCTCCAGACCTGGGTCCAGAGCCCGTTGCAGTCGTAGATCTGCAGGTCGGTGCCGTCGGCGGTGTTGCCATCGGGGAGGTCCAGGCAGCGGCCGGACTGCGGGTTGAGCAGCGAACCGTCCGCGCGGGCGCGCCACTGCTGCGCCCCGGAGCCGTTGCACTCCCAGAGCTGGACCTTGGTGTGGTTGGCGGTGCCGTTGGCGTCCACGTCGAGGCACTTCCCGAACGAGCGGAGGGTGCCGTCCGTGCTGACGGACCACGTCTGGCCGGTCGCGGTGCCGCACGCCCAGAGCTGGGCGGCGTTCCCGTTCGCCGCCGTGTTGGTGTCGACGTCGAGGCACTTGCCGCCCGGGGCGCCGACAGGTCCGGTCGGTCCGGGGAGCGAGCCGATCCCGAACCGCACCTCGCACTGGTTCCCGGTGCCGAGCCACGTCGCGGCGAGGTAGAGGAAGGTGGTCCCGTCCTCGCGGGGGATCGCCGGGGTGGAGTAGCCGGGGCACGAGGGCACGCCTGTGGCGTACCCGCCGGTCGGGTTCACGGTGACCGGGGTCGCCGCCTCGGTCCACGGGCCGGTGCCGAGCGCGGTGTTGGCGAACAGCACCGTCCCCGACTCCGCCAGGACGGTCTTGTTCCCGGTGGGCCCGGCGACGACGCGCTGCCCGGACAGCAGGACCGTCCCGTTCGGACCGCCGCCGGGGATCCAGGAGATGAACGGCGTGTGCAGCAGCTCGCGCGCGTCGGCGGTGCGGACCAGCGTTCCCGCGTCGCCGGCCGGTCCCCAGTCGGACCCGTTGGCGCTGCGTTTGATGTAGACCTCGCAGGCGTGGTCGGGATCGGTGGCGTCCCGGCACATCTCGTACGACATCAGGTGGTCGCCGTCGGGCAGCGCGGCGAAGGTCTGCATCCCCGGACGGCGCAGGTTGTCGGCCGGGAAGGAGACGTCGACGGTCATGGACGAGCTCCACGTCCGCCCGCCGTCGGACGACGTGTAGTGGCCGATCACCTGGTTGTTGGTCGGGCTGTTCGCGGGGCGCTCGTCCGAGATGAAGCAGGCGAGGCGGTCGTCCTCGGTGACCAGGAAGACCGGCTCCCAGATGCCGTGCCCCCACGTGTCGGGCTGGCCCGAGGTCTGCGTGCACATCGACAGGTACTGCCAGGTCGACCCGCGGTCCGTGGAGCGGAAGACCTCGACCTTCTGCGTGCTGTAGTCGCCGACCTGCCACGCGGTGCCCGCGGCGAGGATGTCGCCGGCGGCAAGGCCGCTGATGTTGCGGGGCACCTCGTAGAGGGTGGGCGCCTCGATGTCCCAGCCGGGCGTGTTCGAGCTGATGGTGGACACGGGGGACCACGAGGTGCCGCCGTTGGTGCTCCGGTAGACGGGCAGCGTCGCGGGGGAGCCGGTGCCGCCCCGGGCGAACGTGGCGAGCATCGTCTGGTTGCTGCTCTGGTCGTGGTCGAGCCGGATCGCGCGGGGGTACCCCGCGGTCCCGCTCGGGTGCTGGCCCAGGTCGGGGCTGTAGAGCACTGTGCCGGGCAGGGCGGATGGGGCGAGCCCGTCGGACGGCGCCGCCGATGACGCGGCCGGACCCGCAGCGGACGAGCCGACGGCGGACGGCCTGACGGCGGGCGAGTCGACGGTGGGCGAGTCGACGGTGGGCGAGCCGACGGCGGGCGCGGCTGCCGTCGGTTCCGGTGCCGCCGTCGTGCCGGCGGGCGCCCCGGCGAGCGCGAACGCCGCGGCGAGGACGGCGGTCAGTGCGGCGGATCGCCGCGGGGTCATGAGGTGTCGAGACATGGTGCAGGACCTCCTTGTCGTGCAGGTGATGTCCGGGCTGTGGTGCGCTCCGTCCTTTTGCGGACGTTGCAAAACCAAACCTTGGCGCACTTGTGCACACGTTGCAAGGGGTGGCTGCCACCAACTTCTGAACCGAGCCATGTCCGCCGGTCGGCCCAGGTCGGCACTCTCCTGTGAGGTCGGCATTGGCACCGAGGTCGGTCAAGGCCTGAGCCGACCTCGGTGCCAAGTGCCGAGTTTGCGGGGCAAACTGCCGACGCCTAGCTCGGGACCGCCGTGCTCTCGCGGACCAGCAGGGTGTGCGGAGCCGTCAGCTCGATCGCCGGTGTGTCCGGGTCGCCGATGCGCTCGGCGATCCGACCCACCGCCTGCCGGGCGATGAACGGGGTGTCGAGCGAGACGGTGGACAGGCTCGGGTGGGAGTACTTGCCCTCCTCGATGTCGTCGATGCCGATCACGGCGACGTCGTCGGGCACGCTGCGGCCGGCGTCGAAGACGGCGCGCATCGCGCCCATGGCGAGCAGGTCGGAGTAGCAGAAGATCGCGTCCGGCGGCTCGGGGAGGGCGAGCAGCGCGGCCGCGGCGTCGTACCCGTCCGCGCGCCGGTAGTGCGCGGCGGGGCGCAGGAGCTCGCGCTCGGGCGTCATCCCCGCCTCGCGCAGCGCACGCTCGTAGCCCAGGGTGCGCTGCCTCGGGGTGGTGTAGTCCTCGTCGGGCTGCGTGCCGATCGCCGCGATGCGGGTGCGGCCGCTGGCGATCAGGTGGGCGGTCGCGTCGTGGGCGGCCCGGACGTTGTCGATGGCCACATGGTCGTAGCGGCCGTCGAAGTCGTGCTCGCCGAGCAGGACGAGCGGCATGCTCCGGCTGGGCTCCATCTCCGCGAGCTCGCCGGGCGTGACCAGGGGGCTGAACAGGACGCCGTCGAACAGCATGGTGCGGTCCGCGCCCGTGAGCAGCCGGCGCTCGCGCTCGTGGTCGTGCCCCGTCTGGTCGACCATGACGCGGTAGCCGAGCTCGGCAGCGGCGTCGATCACCTCCCGGGCGAGCTCTGCGAAGTACGGCACGTCGATTTCCGGGACCACGAGCGCCAGCACGCCGGTGCGACCGGTGCGCAGGGTGCGGGCCACGGGGTTGGGCCGGTAGTCGAGCTCCTCGATCGCCGCCTGCACGCGGTTTCGGGTCTGCTCGCTGACGTGCGTGTAGCCGGCGACGACGTTCGACACCGTCCGTACCGAGACCTGGGCTTTCTCTGCCACATCGCGGAGTGTGATCGGCAACGCGATCCCCTTTCATCCTGGTGGACCAAGGATAGGCCTTGCAACGTGCGCAAAGCAGCGATAGTTTGCACACGTTGGAAAACCTCGCGGTACGACAGGCACCGCGCATGCACAAGGGAGTGCTCATGCACCCGAACCAGAACACCCGCGCGGCGGCCGGCGCCCTGACCCTCGCGGTCGCGCTGGCCGCCTGCGGCCCGTCCATCACGAGCGGTGAGTCCGGCGGATCGGAGCCGGTCGCGGCCGACCGGCTCCAGGCGCCCACCGACGAGTCGCCGCAGGGCGAGATCACCATCTGGGACCGGTCCGGCGACCTGTTCAACGTGTTCGACGCCGTGATCGACGACTTCAACGAGGTCTACCCGGACATCACCGTGCACCACGAGGCCGTCGACATCGACGCCAAGCTGCAGAACACCCTGATCACCGGCACGGACGTGCCCGACGGCGTGTTCCTCGACGACGCCAAGGTGGCCGGCTTCTCCGACTACCTGTGGGACTTGAGCGACGTGCTGGCGCCCTACACCGACGACATCGCGCCCCAGAAGATCGACGTGAACTCGCTCGACGGCGCCATCCGCGGCGTGCCCTTCGACCTGGACCCGGGCCTGCTCTTCTACAACGAGAAGGCGCTGACCGACGCCGGGATCGACGCGACCGAGATCAAGACCTACGACGACCTGCTGGCGGCGGCCCGCGCCTACCAGGAGGCGGTGCCGGGATCGAAGCCGATCCACCTGGAGCAGAGCGCGTTCCTGGGCCAGCTCCAGCTCGAGATGTACGCGAGCCAGCTCGGTACCGCCCTTGCCGACGAGCACGGCGAGCTGCAGCTCGACTCCGACGAGTACCGGCAGGTGCTCGGCTGGCTCGACACGGTCAACCAGGAGGGCCTCGGCACGCGGGCGGAGTACCTCTCGCCCAGCGACGTCGGCGCCCTGGAGTCCGGTGACCAGGTGTTCTACCCCTGGGCCATCTGGTTCAGCTTCGCCCCCGAGCAGCAGCTCACGAAGACCAGCGGCGACTGGCGCGCCATGCCGCTGCCCGCGTGGGAGGACGGCGGGGCACGCTCGGGCGCCATGGGCGGGTCGTCGTTCGTGCTGCCCAAGGACGGTGAGAACGCCGAGCTGGCGTGGCTGTTCTACGAGTTCCTGATGTTCGACGAGGACGGTTACCGGGCCGTGTGGGGCGAGAACGACACCTACCCGAACGGCCTGGCGACTTCGATCCCGGCGTACGCCCCGGCGGCGGACCCGGCGAAGCCGCTGTTCGGCCCGGTCGAGGGGCTCGGCGGGCAGGACCTGTGGACGACGGCGGTCGAGGCCGGCGCCGAGATCCCCGGCGGGGCACCTGCTCCCGCGTGGTGGGCCGGCGCCGTCGACTACCTCGGCACGAACGTCCAGCGGATGTACGACGGCGACATGACACCCGACGAGGTCATCGAGCAGTCGACCGCGGACATCCAGACGAACCTCGTCGACCGCCAGTGAGCGTGCTCGTCGCCCCCGGGCGCAGCCGGGGCCGCCCGATGCTGCGGCCCTGGCTGCCCCGCAAGGTCGCGCCCTACGTGTTCGTCCTGCCGTTCGTCGCGCTGTTCGTGGCGTTCAGCGTCTACCCGATGCTGTTCACGCTGCGGCTCAGCTTCACCGACTGGCGCGGCTCGGGCGCCGCGCGGTGGGTGGGCTGGGACAACTACACCTACCTGCTCGGGAACGAGATGTTCTGGGGCTCGCTGGGCAACTCGGCGGCGCTCTGGCTGATGATCGTCCCGGTCCAGGTGGTGCTCGGCCTGCTGGTCGCGGTGCTGCTGAACAACGCGAAGATCTGCATGCGCTCGTTCTACCGGATCGCGTTCCTGGTGCCGTTCGTGACGCCGCTGGTGGCCGTCGCCCAGATCTGGGTGGTGGTCTTCGACCAGGACTACGGCGCGGTCAACAGCCTGCTGAACCTCGTCGGCCTGCCCGACGTCGGCTGGCTGACCACCAGCGAGTTCGCCAAGCCGACCCTGGCGCTGCTGTTCCTGTGGAAGACCACCGGCTTCATCGTGATCATCCTGCTGTCCGGCCTGCAGTCGATCGATGCGGGCGTGTACGAGGCGGCGGCGATCGACGGCGCGTCCCGCACACGCCAGCTCTGGAGCATCACGGTCCCGTTGGTGCGGCGCACCCTGATGTTCTCCGTGGTGCTGCAGACGCTGGCCGTGTTCCAGATGTTCGCGGAGCCGTTCGTCGTGACCGACGGCGGCCCGTACAACTCGACGACCACCGCGGGCCTGCACCTGTACGAGCACATCACCCGGGGCGACCTCGGCACCGGGGCGGCGAACTCGTTCCTGCTCGTGGTCGTCGTCATGGGCCTCTCGCTGCTGTTCGTCCGGTTCCTGCGGACGGAGGACTGACATGACCACCACGCACGCCCCCACCCCGGCCGGGACCCGGTCGGCCCGGACCCGCGCGGCGGCGACCCGGCCGCCCCGGACGAGCCCCCGTGGGCTGCCCGCCGCCGTCGGCTCCCAGGTCTTCCTGCTGCTGCTCGCCCTCGCCTTCCTCGCCCCGGTCGTGTGGGCGCTGATCTCGGCGTTCAAGCCGGCCACGCAGATCATCAGCGACCCCCTGGGCCTGGACCTGACGGCGCTGACGCTCGACAACTACCGGCGGATGTTCGCCGACGTGCCGATCGGCCAGGGCTTCCTCAACACGGCGGTCGTGCTGGTCACCAAGGGGACCATCACCCTGTTCTGCGCCCCGCTGGCCGCCTACGCGTTCGCCAAGTACCGGTTCCCGGGCCGCGACCTGCTGTTCGGCACGGTCCTGATCACCCTGATGCTGCCCACGATCGTGCTGATCATCCCGCTGCTGCTGGAGATGAAGGCGCTGGGCTGGGTCAACACCTACCAGGCGCTGGTCCTGCCCGGCGCCGTCGACGCCTTCGCCATCTTCTGGATGCGGCAGGTGATCGCGGACGTCCCTGACGAGCTGCTCGACGCCGCCCGCGTCGACGGCTGCGGCGAGTTCGGCATCTTCACCAGGATCGTGCTGCCCGTGATCCGGCCCGCCCTGGCCGGGCTGGCGGTTCTGACCGTCATGAACATCTACAACGACTTCGTCTGGCCGGTGGTCGCCGCCAGCTCGGAGCGGATGGCCACGTTGCAGGTGGTCCTGTCGACCCTCGCGCAGAACATCACCGGCAACCGGGTCGGGGCCGACTACGCGACCGTGACCGGCGAGCTGCTCGCCGCCGCGTCGATCGCCCTGGTTCCGCTCCTGATCGTCTTCATCGCACTCCAGCGGCACTTCATCAACGGCATCCTCGCCGGAAGCGTCAAGGGCTGACGCCCGCACTCCCCGAAAGGCTCACACATGACCTCGGCCCGCACACGCCCCGAGTACCCCGGCCCCGACTATCCCCGCCCCGACCGCGACCGGTCCGACCGCTGGACGAGCCTGGAGGGCACGTGGGACCTCGACGTGCCCGGCGGCACGGTGCCGATCAAGGTCCCGTTCGCCTGGGAGACACCGGTCTCCGGCGTCGGGCGTACCTGGCTGGAACGTGCCACCTACCGGCGCCCGATCGCCGTCCCGCCCGAGTGGGCGGGGGCGCGGCCCGTGCTCTGCTTCGGCGCGGTGCACCACCGAGCCGTCGTGCGGGTCGACGGCGTCCAGGTCGCTGAGCACGTCGGCGGCTCCACGGCCTTCGAGGTCGACCTCGACGGTGTCCTGGCGCCCGGGGCCACGGGAACGCTGGAGGTCGAGGTCCAAGCGCCCGCCGACAAGCGGGACATCCCGCACGGCAAGCAGCGGTCGATCCCGCGCGACGACTACGACAGCGTCTCGTTCACCCCCACCTCGGGTATCTGGCAGCCGGTCTGGCTCGAGGCGCGCGGCCGCACCTACGCGGCCCGGGTCGAGCTGCGGGGCGACTCGCTGACCGGCTTCGACGTCGCGGTCGACGTCGTCGGCGACGCACCGGCGGGTGCGGTGGTGACCGTCGAGGTCACGGCCGGCTCGGGCCCGGAGGCGGGCGCGGGGGAGCGGATCGAGCTGGTCGCCGACGCGCGCGGCTCCGCGGTGGGCCGCGTCGAGATCGCCGAGCCGAGGCTCTGGAGCCCGGCCGACCCGCACCTGTACGTCCTCACCGTGACCAGCCGGTCCGCTCGCGGCGCGCGGCAGGTGGCGGACGGCGAGGGCCCGGCCACCGACGTCGTCCGCGTCACCGACGTCGTTCCCGACGTCGTCCGCGTCACCGGCGGGCTGCGCCGGATCGACCGTCGCGGCGAGCACCTGTACCTCAACGACGAGCGCGTCTACCTGCGCGGAGTGCTCGACCAGGGCTACTGGCCCGAGTCCGGCCAGACCGCCCCCGACGTCGACGCCCTGGTCGCCGACCTGGAGCACGCGCGGGACCTGGGCTACAACCTGGTCCGCAAGCACATCAAGCTGGAGGACCCGCGCTGGCTGCACCACGCGGACCGCACGGGCATGCTGGTCTGGGCCGAGCCGCCCGCCCCGAGCCGCTTCAGCGCCGAGGCCGCGCTCGCGTTCGAGGCGCAGATCCCTCCCATGGTCGAGCGGGACGGGAACCACCCGAGCATCGTGATCTGGGGCCTCTACAACGAGGAGTGGGGGCTGGACTGGGACATCCCCGGCAGCGCCGACCGCTCGGCCGCTGTCGTGCGGGCCTACGAGGCGCTACGCGCCGTGGACGACTCGCGCCCGATCGTCGAGAACTCGGGTTGGGCCCACGTCCGGACGGACCTGGTGGACTGGCACTACTACGACGAGGACCCGGCCGCGTGGGCCGCCAACGTCGCGGGCCTGGCCGACGGCACGCGTGAGAGCTTCCCGGTGCGGCTCGCCCCCGACTTCGTGGCGCGGAAGTCGCTGTACGGGTCGGCTGACCACCCGCGCACCGGCGTACCCGTCCTGAACAGCGAGTACGGGGCCGGGTTCACGAGCCTGGAACGGGCCTGGCACCTGCGCTGGCAGACCCAGGAGCTGCGCCGCCACGACAGGTTCGCCGGGTACGTCTACACGGAGCTGACCGACGTCGAGCACGAGATGGCGGGCCTGCTGGACGCCGACCGCCGGCCCAAGGACCGCGGCGGCCTCGACCCGCGCGACGTCAACGCCGACACGGTGCTCGTCGTCGACCTGGTGCCGGCGCACGCGGGCGCCGACATCGCCGTCCCGGACGCCGACCTCGCCCTCGACGTGCATGTCTCGCACCACGGACCGAACGTCGTGAGCGGGCAGGTTCGCGCGGCCTGGGTGCCGGCGGGCACGCCGTTCGCCGCCGCCGCCGCAGCCGCAGCCGACGACGCTGCCGCCGCCGTCGAACCGTGGGGCGTCATGTCGGAGGCCGTCGAGGCCAAGCCGTTCGTCCTCAGCCCCGCCGTCCGCGTCACCGTGCCGCCGCCCGGGCCGGTGTCGTCCGCCCGGCTGCACCTCTGGCTCGTCGACCATGGCGGCACGGTGCGGGCGCGCGCCTTCGTGGACGCGGCGCCGATCGAGGAGCCGAACCGGCGCGGTGAGCGCTGGGAGTGACCGGGCCGGACGCCGCCCGACCAGAACTGTGTGACCAGAACCAGAGCGGGGCGGAGCCGATGCGGACGGCTCAGCCCCGCGCCGGAGGTCCTCCTCGAGGGTCACGAGGCGAGCCCCGATGAGGGCTTGACGCGTGGCGGGGTCAGGTGCAATATGTGATCAATCGATTTAGCAGGCTCACACCGCCGTGAGGAGGACGGGATGGCACGGGTTCGAATCTCCGACGTCGCGGCTGCGGCCGGTGTCTCGACCAGCACGGTCTCGCTCGTCCTCAATGACCGCACCGGGGCGCGGATCTCCGAGGAGACGCGCGTGCGGGTGCGCGAGGCGGCGGCCACCGTCGGCTACACGCCGAACTCGATAGCCCGCGGCCTGCGGATGCAGCGCACCCGGACCATCGGCCTCGTCTCCGACGTGATCGCGACGACGCCGTTCGCCGGACGGATGCTCGCCGGCGCGCAGGACGCGGCGCGGGAGCACGGCCACCTCGTCTTCCTCGTGAACACCGACGCCGACCCGGCGGTGGAGCGCGACGCGATCCGCGCGCTCGTCGACCAGCAGGTCGACGCGATGATCTACGCCTGCATGTGGCACCAGGTCGTCGAGACGCCGGCGGACCTCCCGGCCCAGTCGGTGTTCCTCGACTGCCGCCCCGTCTCGGGCGGACACCCCGCCGTCGTGCCCGACGAGCTCGCCGGCGGCCGGGCCGCCGTACGCGAGCTGGTCGCGGCGGGCCACCGGCGCATCGCCTACGTCGACGCGGAGGAGCTGAACCCGCCCGTCGCGTCAGGTCTGCGTCGCCAGGCGTACCTGGAGGTGCTCGCAGAGGCGGGCATCACGCCGGATCCGGCCTGGCACGTCCACGGCAGCGAGACGACGTCGGCCAGCGGACGCGCTGCGACCGAGCGCCTCCTGGACCTGCCGGCAGACCTTCGTCCGACGGCGATCTTCTGCTTCAACGACCGGATGGCGGCGGGGGCGTACGTCGCCGCGCGCCATCGCGGGCTGGAGATCCCGGCCGACCTCTCCGTCGTCGGCTACGACGACCAGCAGCTGGTCGCGGGCGAACTTGACCCGCCGCTGACCACCGTCGCTCTGCCCCACTACGAGATGGGGCGGTGGGCGACCGAGGTTGCCCTCGGGGCCCGGGAACCCCCGGCGCCCGACCAGACATACCTCATGCCGTGCCCGATCATCCGTCGGGACTCCGTGAGCTCGCCGCCGGCAGCAGCAGCCAACTCCAGCCGGCGACGAGCCTGACACAACCCCATGACCGCCTCGCGGCGGTCGCAGAGCGGTGCCCGACGCGGACGTCGGCCACCAGGAAAGGAATCCATCATGAACCGAGGATCCCTCGCGAAGATCCTATCCGTGTCCGCTTTGGGGGCCCTCGCCCTCACGGCGTGCGGCCAGGCCGGGCAGGGCGGCACCACGTCCGACGACGGGCGCGTGCAGCTGACCATGTGGACCCACTCCGCGGGCAACCCCGCGGAGCTGGAGGTCTACGAGCAGATCGTCAAGGACTTCAACGCGTCGCAGGACGAGTACGAGGTGGTCGAGGAGTCGTTCCCGCAGGGCGCCTACAACGACGCGATCGTCGCGGCCGCCGCCGCTGACGACCTCCCGTGCCTGCTCGACATGGACGGCCCGATCGTCCCGAACTGGGCGTGGGCCGGCTACATCCAGCCGCTCGACCTGCCGACCGAGATCACGGACTCGCTCCTGCCGACCGCCGTCGGCTCGTACCAGGACGAGATCTACAGCGCGGGCTACTGGGACGCCGCGCTCGGCGTCATCGCCCGCAGGTCGGTGCTCGAGGACAACAACATCCGCATCCCCACGGTGGACGAGCCGTGGACGATCGACGAGTTCGACGACGCCCTGGGCACCCTCAAGGAGGCCGGCTACGACACGCCGCTGGACATCGGCGCCGAGGACGCCGGCGAGTGGTGGTCGTACGCCTACTCGCCCATGCTGCAGAGCGCGGGCGGCGACCTGATCGACCGCGACACGATGCTCTCCGCCGAGGGAGCGCTCAACGGGCCGGAAGCCGTGGAGTTCTTCACGTGGTTCCAGGACGCCTTCGCCAAGGGCTGGACCAGCAACGGCGGCACGATCGGCAACGAGGAGTTCAACAACGACGAGGTCGCGCTGAGCTACACGGGCATGTGGAACGCGCTCGACGCGGTCAAGGCCGCGGGCGACGACGTGCTGTTCCTCCCGCCGCCGGACTTCGGCGACGGCCCCAAGATCGGCGGCGCCTCCTGGCAGTGGGGCATCTCGTCGACGTGCGAGTCGCCCGAGGGCGCCCGCGCCTACCTGGAGTTCAGCTTCCAGGACGAGTACATCACCGCGTTCAGCGACAAGCAGGTGGTCATCCCGGCGACCGAGGCCGCCACCGCGGCGTCCGAGCACTTCGGGCCGGAGGGGAAGCTGAAGCCGTTCGTGGAGCTGTCGCAGGAGTTCGCCGTGCCGCGCCCCGAGACGCCCGCGTACCCGGTCATCTCCTCGACCTTCGAGAAGGCCGCGAAGGACATCATGAACGGCGCGGACGTGCAGTCCACGCTCGACGGTGCCGTGCAGGAGATCGACACCAACATCGCGTCGAACGACGGGTACGGCTTCTAAAGCCGTCCGTCCTGACCGGCGCACGGTCCGCCGTGTCGGACGTGCAGGTCACCCCGGTGACCTGCACGTCCGACACGGGCGGCGTGCGCTCGGACGGAGCCGAGAACCATGACACTCACCCATACCGCACCCACCGAACGGCCGGCCGCCGGGCGCCAGCAATCCCGCCGTCGTCGGGCCGCCGCGGGCCGCCGCGAGCAGCGTGCCGGCCTGACCATGGCGGCACCCGCGCTCATCCTCCTGCTGCTGTTCCTCGTGGTCCCGGTCCTGCTCGCGTTCGGGCTGTCGTTCACCAACGCGCGCCTGATCTCCCCGAACCCGCCGCGGTTCGTGGGCCTGGACAACTTCGTGCGCGCCTTCACGGCCGACCCCACGTTCCTGCGCTCGACCCTGAACACGTTCGTGTTCGCGGCAGTGATCGTCCCCGTCCAGGCCGGGCTGGGCCTGGCGCTCGCCGTCCTCGTGAACCAGAAGATCCGCGGCGTCACAGCGTTCCGGGTCATCTTCTTCGTCCCGGTCGTCACGTCGATAGTCGTCGTGTCGATCCTCTGGAAGTTCATGTACCAGGACGACGGGCTGATCAACTCGTTCATCAACACCGTCACGTTCGGCGCCTGGCAGGGGACCGCCTGGCTCAACAACCCGAGCACGGCGCTGGGCGCGATCATCGTCCTGTCGATCTGGCAGGCCGTCGGCTTCCACATGCTCATCTGGCTCTCGGGGCTGCAGACCATCCCCGAGGAGCTGTACGAGGCGGCCCGGATGGACGGCGCCTCACCGTGGCAGCAGTTCACGAACGTCACCTGGCCCGGCCTGCGGTCCACGATGGTGTTCGTCCTCGTGACGATCACCATCGCCGCGCTCGGCCTGTTCGTCCAGGTCGACGTGATGACGCAGGGCGGCCCCGTGAACTCGACGACCACGCTCGTCTACCACGCCGTGCGCAAGGGGTACCGGGAGCAGGAGACGGGCTACGGCGCCACGATCTCACTGATCTTCTTCGTGATCGTCCTGGTCATCGCCCTGATCCAGCGCCGCCTGACCCGAGACGAGGACTGAGTCATGAGTACCGATCTTCGCGGCGAGAAGCAGCTTCGCCGCCGGCGCCGGATCTGGACCTACACGGCCATGACCGCGCTCGCCGCGTTCTTCCTGTTCCCGCTGGTCTTCATGTTCGTCTCGAGCCTCAAGCCCGACGGGCAGATCCTGTCCGACGTGTCCTCGCTGCGGGCCTTCCTGCCGGTCGGCGACATCAGCCTCGACAACTACGCGGGAGTGTTCGACCGCGTCCCGGTCGCCCGCTTCCTGTTCAACTCCGTGCTGGTGACCGTGCTGGTCGTGGGGCTCGGGCTGGTCGTCAACAGCATGGCGGGCTTCGCCCTGTCCCGGCTCAGGTGGCGCGGACGCGGCCTCGTGCTGGCCCTCGTCATCGCCACGCTGATCGTGCCCTTCGAGACGATCGCCGTGCCGATGGTCTACTGGGTCTCCCAGCTCCCGACCCTCGTGTGGGAGGACGGGCTGCTCAAGTACGACTTCGGCTGGCTGAACTCCTACCACGTGCAGATCGTGCCGTTCATCGCGAACGCCTTCTCGATCTTCCTGTTCACCCAGTACTTCTCGACGATCCCCAAGTCGCTCGACGAGGCGGCCCGGATCGACGGCGCCGGCTGGTTCACGATCTACCGCCGGATCATCGTGCCGCTCGCCGGCCCGGCGTTCGCGACGGTCGCGATCCTGACCTTCCTGCCTGCGTGGAACCAGTACCTCTGGCCCCTGATGGTGGTCCAGCAGGAGGAGCTCCGCCCCGTCATGGTCGGCATGCAGTACTTCTTCCAGCTCAACACGGCCTGGGGCGAGGTCATGGCGTACACGTCGCTGATCACCCTGCCGGTCCTCGTCGTGTTCCTGTCCTTCCAGCGTGCGTTCGTGAGCAGCGTCGCCGCGAGCGGCGTGAAAGGTTGATGATGTTCACTCTTCCCGACTCCTGGGTGTGGGACTTCTGGTTCGCCGACGACGGCGAGCGGCACCACCTGTTCTTCCTCTACGCGTCGCGCGCCCTGCACGAGCCGGACGCCCGCCACTACCGCGCCTCGATCGGCCACGCCGTCTCCGACGACCTGGTGAGCTGGACGCGCGTCGCCGACGCGCTCGTGCGGTCCGACGGTCCGGCCTGGGACGACCTGGCCACCTGGACGGGCTCCGTGGTGCGGCACCCCGACGGCACGTGGTTCCTTTTCTACACCGGCGCGACGCTCACCCCCGAGGGCAACGTCCAGCGCATCGGCTATGCGACGTCGTCAGACCTCATGACCTGGCACAAGGCGCCGGAGAACCCGGTGCTGGAAGCCGACCCCCGCTGGTACGAGACGCTCGCCGACGGGCAGTGGCACGACGAGGCGTTCCGGGACCCCTGGGTGCTGCCCGACCCGGACGGGGACGGCTGGCACATGCTCATCACGGCGCGGGGCCGTACCGGGCCGGCGGACGACCGCGGCGTCGTCGGGCACGCGTGGTCGACCGACCTGCGGACCTGGGAGCTGCGGCCGCCGCTCACCGAGCCCGGGCAGGGTTTCGGGCAGCTCGAGGTCATGCAGGTGGAGGTGGTCGACGGTGCCCCGCTCCTCGTGTTCTCCTGCCTGGCCACGGACATGGCGGACGAGCGGGCCGGCGGGACGACCGGCGGCGTCTGGGCCGCGCCCGCGGCCTCGGTCCTGGGCCCGTTCGACGTCGCGGCCGCGCAGCAGCTCACCGACTCCAGCCTGTACAGCGGCAAGCTGGTGCGCCGCCGGGACGGCCGGTGGGCGCTGCTCGCGTTCCACCACGACGGCCCGGACGGGCAGTTCGTGGGGAGCGTCAGCGACCCGATTCCCGTGCGCTGGGCAGACGGGAAGCTGCTCGTCGAGCAGGTAGGGGCGGACCGATGACGCGGGGCTCGCGCGTGGTCAGGGCGTGGCGTTCGCGCCCGGTTCGGTCACGACGTCGAGCGAACGGCCGACCTGGCCGAGGGCGCGGGTGAGCAGGTCGTCGCCGTCCGTGCTCCAGCTCGCCGCGATGTGCGCGATCTGGCCGTCGAGCGTCAGCGACGCGAGGCCGTGGGCCAGCGCCCAGAGCGTGATCGCGAGTGCCTGCGGGTCGGCGAAGCCGAGCCCGTCGACCAGGTCAGTGACGACCTTGAGCGCGGCGTCGCCCGCCTCGCGCACGGCCGGATGCTTCTCCGGCTGGGAGAGCTCGGGGCGGAACATGATCTGGAAGTGGCCCGACTGCCGCCTGGCGAAGGCGACGTATGCCGCGACGGCGCGCGCGACGTCGTCGGGCCCGGGTGTGCCTGGTGGATGTGCGACGGCGGCGGCCAGGTCCTCGGCGAGGATCTCGAAGCCCCGGGCCGAGATGGCGGACAGCAGCGCCGCCCGGTCGGGGAAGTGGTGATAGGGCGCGCCCGGGCTGACGCCGGCCTCGCGCGCGACGCGCCGCAGGCTCACGGCCCCGATTCCCTCGGCCTCGATGAGCCGCACGCACGCGTCGAGCAGCTCCTCGCGGAGCGAGCCGTGGTGGTACGTCTCGCGCTTGCGCGCTCCTGAGGCTGATCGGTCGTCGTGGGCGCCGTCGCCTGCCTGCGTGTTGACCTTCATCCCGGCAAACTATACGGTGCTCAGTATCTAAGCACTGTTCAGACTGGAGAGCCATGTCGAAGGTACTTGTCACCGGCGCCACGGGTTTCGTGGCCGGCCATGTGATCGAGGATCTGCTCAGGAGCGGCCACGAGGTGCGGGCGACCGTGCGTTCCCTGCGTGACCCCGCGCGGTTCGCGCACCTGGACCGCATCCGCGACGCGCTGGGTGGTCGCCTCGAGCTCGTCGAGGCGGACCTGTCCGACGACGCCGGGTGGGACGCGGCGGTCGCCGGCCGGGACCACGTGCTGCACGTGGCGTCGCCCTTTCCGCCGACGCCGCCGCGCCATGAGGCCGAGCTGATCCGGCCCGCCGTCGACGGGACGCTCCGCGTGCTGGAGGCGAGCGCTCGCGCCGGGGTGCGTCGTGTGGTGGTGACGTCGTCCGTTGCCGCCGTCGCCGCGGGAAGGTCCCGCGACGAGAGCAGGCAGCGCACCGAGGAGGACTGGAGCGACCTGGACCGGGCGGCCCCCTACCCGAAGAGCAAGACCCTCGCCGAGCGCGCCGCCTGGCGGTTCGCGGCGGAGCACCCCGACCTGGAGGTGGTCACCGTGAACCCGGGCCTGGTGCTCGGCCCGCTGCACCACGTCGCGGCCGGGACCTCGGTCGCCCTGGTGCGGCGGATCCTGAACCACGAGATGCCGGCGATCCCGGAGCTCGGGTTCGCGCCGGTCGACGTGCGCGACGTGGCGCGGGCGCACCGGCTCGCCATGGAGGTGCCCGGTGCCGCCGGCAACCGGTACATCTGCGCCGGTGACAACATGTGGCTCGCAGACATGGCACGGATCCTGAGCGAGGAGTTCGGCCCGCAGGGCTACCGGGTGCCGAGACGCCCCATGCCGTACTGGATGCTGTGGGCCGTCGGCCGGTTCGACCGCGAGGTGCGGCTCGGCCTCGACTTCGTGGGCAGCCCCGAGCGCGTCAGTGCGGACAAGGCCCGCAGCGAGCTCGGCTGGAGCATGCGGCCCTTGCGCACCACCGTCACCGACACGGGCCGGAGCCTGATCGAGCTCGGGCTCGTCCGGTCACGTCAGAACGGTGCGACGCGCCAGCTGCGCTGACCAGCGGCGGGGGAGTGGTCGTCCACCAGTCCGGTGGCATCGCGCCTTCGAGGCGTCGGTCGTGGCTGACCTCCGCCTGGTTCTCAGGCGGATGCCTGCGTGAGGCGGCGAAGGCGCTGCTGGAGGTACTGCTGCTCCGCGAGGTTGCGGGTGGCGCGCGCGGCCCGGCGGTAGGCGTCGGCGGCCGCGGCGTTCCTGCCCAGGCGTTCCAGGAGGTGCGCGCGCACCGCGTCGAGCCGGGGCAGCCCGGGGTGCGCCTGCTCGAGCAGGTCGAGGGAGCCCAGCGCGGAGCCGTCGCCGTGGACCTGGGCCTCGGCGACTATCCGGTTGAGGGTGATCGTCGGGTTCTGGCGTCCGGTCACGACCTCCAGGACCTGGTAGAGCGCGAGGATCTCGGTCCAGTCCGTCGAGGCGGTGTCCGTGGCCTCGGCGTGCAGCGCGGCGATGCAGGCCTGCAGCAGGTAGGGCCCGGGCGCGGCGCCTGGCACGGTCGCCTCGACCAGCGCGATCCCCTCGTGTGCGAGGGACTGGTCCCATCGGGTCCGGTCCTGTTCGTCCAGCGGGATCAGCGAGCCGTCGTCGGCCTGGCGCGCCGGTCCGCGCGACTCGGTGAGCAGCATGAGCGCCAGCAGGCCGGCTACCTCGGGATCGCCAGGCAGGGCCTGGTGCAGGAGCCGCGCGAGGTGGATGGCCTCGGCCGCGAGGTCCGTGTCGCGGGCGGGTGTGCCGTCGGTCGTGAGGTGGGCCTCGGTGAGCATGGCGTAGAGCACGTCGAGCACGGGACCGAGCCGCTCGGCCGCGTCCCGGGGCCGCGGCAGGTCGCCGCCGAGCTCGGCCAGGCGCCGCTTGGCGCGCGTGATGCGCTGCGCGACGGTCGTCTCGGGGAGCTGGTGCACGTTCGCGATCTGCGCTGTCGTCAGGCCGGCGACGGCGCGCAGCGTCAGCGCGACTTGCGCAGGCCGGGGCAGCGCGGGATGGCAGCAGAGCTGGAGCAGCAGCAGGCTGTCGTCGGCGAGGGACAGACCCGCGTCCGCACCGGTCGCGAGCGGGTGCAACGGTGCGCTCAGGAGCGCCTCGCGAGCCTCCCGGTCCCGACGTCGGCTGTCGGACCTGATGCGGTCCACGTACCGGCGTCGGGCCGCGGTCACCAGCCAAGCCAGAGGGTCCGACGGCGGATCGGCCGGCCACTGGCCGTGCGCCGCCAGCAGCGCGTCCTGGACGGCGTCCTCGCACACGTCGAACTGGCCTGTGCCGTGGGTGCGCACGAGCCGGGCGAGGACCTGCGGCGCCAGGTCGCGCAGCAGGTCCCCGCCCTCGGTGGCTCCGGGTGTCACAGGTCCCCGAGGTCGCTGAACATGACGGGCCGCACCTCGAGGGCGAGCCCGTCGATGTTGCTGTCCGGGATCATGTGGGCGAGCTCCAGCGCCCGCGCCTCGTCCTCGACGTCCACCAGGTAGAAGCCGCCGAGGTACTCCTTGGCCTCCGCGAACGGACCGTCGCTCGTCTGCGCTACCCCGGCCACCGAGCGCACGACCTTGGTCTGGCTCGGGTCGGCCAGCGCCTGCGTGGCGATGAACTCGCCGCGCTCCTTGGTGTGCGCCATGAAGGCGTTGTGGCCGTCCCCGATCAGCTTGCCCTGCTCGGGTGTGAGCTGCTCGAGGACGGTGGGGTCGACCTGCATCAGGATCAGGTACTTCATGGTTCCTCCTGGACTCGGATCCGGCGGCGCTCTGCCGTCGTCGTACCCCTTGGTCGTCAGGGCCACGCCAGATACGACAGGTCGGCCACAAGAGATCTTCGCTCGGTTTGCCGACGACGGCTCGTAGCGCTTGCGACCGACCCAGCCTCGATCGTCAGTCGAGGCCTTCGATGATGCGGAAGTCGCGCTCGACGCCGTCGGCAAGTGCGGCCAGCGCCTCCTGGTAGGCCGCACTCGCGCGTGCGGCGACCGCCTGTTCGAAGCTGTCGAACTCGATCAGGATGGTGCGCTCGGCGATTCCGGCGTCGTGCGCGACGACCCGACCGCCGCGGGTCACTGTGGGTTCCTTCGGCCGTCGTGGAGGTACTGATCCTCTCCCGAACTCGCGGCCAGTCAGGGTTTCTACCAGGGACAATCCCGATGTTCGGCTGGTGCAGGCTCCATACGGTCAAGCACATGACGCATTCGATCGCCGCACGCCTCGCAGCCGTCCTGCTCGTTCCCGTTCTCGCCGTCGTCATGGCGTTGTCGCTCGGTGCGACGCAGGCGCAGGCGATCGTCGGCGGCAGGGACGCCACGACCACGCAGTACCCGTGGATGGTGTTCCTCAGCCGCGTCGGCGACCCGACGACGCCGTCCGGCCAGTTCTGCGGTGGTGCGCTGGTCGCCCCGACGAAGGTCGTGACCGCGGCGCACTGCATCGACGACCTGACGCCGGAGCAGTTCCAGGTGATCGGCGGACGGACCGACCTGCACGGTCAGCGCGGCACCGTCCGCGACGTCGTGACCGTGTGGAATGCACCCCGGGTGCCGCCGCCCGCGGCCGACCTCGGCGATCCGCCGTTCATGGGCGGCGGCGACCTGGCTGTCCTGACGCTCGACGAGCCGATGCCGTACCGCACGCTCCGGATGGTCGACGGCGACGACGGCTGGCGCTACACCCCCGGGCGGCCGGCGACGATCCTCGGCTGGGGCATCTATCAGGAGGAGGGTCTGCCGGGCCCGTCGCCGGGGGTGTTCGGACCGATCCTCTCCCGCAACGGGACGGTGTGCCAGGACGCTTACAGCGGCTTCACCAGGGTCGATGTCTACGCCGACCTCATCCGCGCGGAGCTCAGGCGATGAGCTGACCCCGCTCGCCCCCGGAAGGCGGCTGAAAGTGGTGGCCCCAGCGGGGCCTCCAAGCCGCCATACTGGAAGGGTGACTACGTCCAGCGAGACCCCTGCCGTTGCAGGAGCGGAGATCCCGATCGAGCTGCTCTACCGGGTTCCATACGGAAGGGTCCTGCACGGCAAGGACTGCCAGCACCTGCCGGCGGACCGGCTGGCCGCCCTGCAGCCCGCGACCGAGCTCGACAGGCAGAAGTTCAAGATCTGCAAGACGTGCCTGGTGGCTCTTGTCGGCGACGGCCGCGCCGACTTCGACTCGTTCGACGCCGCGCTCGAGGCGCTGCCGATCCCTGCGGTGCACCGGTCGGTCATGCGCGAGATCGCCGAGGGTCTCGACAAGACCCGCATCTGGATCCCGTCGTCCCGCTCGTACGTCGCGGTCTCGCCTGGGCCGGGCGAACAGGTGACCGCCTACTTCAACAAGGGCTTCGTCGACGTCCACGAGGACGGCGGCGGATACAAGCGCATCCTGATGGCCGGGTTCTCGGGGACGCAGACCAACACGTTCGCGCACGCGCCCGACGCCGCTCCCGCGAGCTGCCCGGGCTGCTACATGCAGCTGCCCGCGACCGGCAGGTGCGACAGCTGCGACTGACCGCAGCTGGCCGGGCACGGACGAGCCTGTGGGCTCCCACGGATGTGGGAGCCCACAGACGTCTTGACGTCGTGGCCCGGGTCTACCGAGAGGTCGTGCCGACGACCGAAGGGCGAGCCGCCGGTCGTGACCGTTGTTAGGCTCCCGCGCGTGATCGTGTCCGACGTCGATGGGTTGCCCGTACGCCTCCGGGCGCCGCACGACCTGTCGTTCACCGCCCGCTGGGGGAGCGTGTTCGCGGTGCTCGACCAGCAGGACTCGGGCAATCTCTGTCTCGGCGTCGAGGGCCCGGCGGGCAGGGTGTTCGTCAAGTACGCGGGCGCACCGACGGCGCGGTACGACGGCGTCATCGAGACGGCGGTCGGGAGCCTGCGCGGGGCGGCCGAGGTCTACCGGGCGCTCGCGCACCCGTCCCTCGTGACGCTCCGCGAGGCGGTCGACGTCGGCGGCGGGCACGCCCTCGTGTTCGACTGGACCGACGCGACACCGCTCGGTCGGCAGTACGAGCGGGCGCACGTCGTGCGGTCCCTCTCGCTCCCGGCGCGGGTCGACGCCGTCCGGCAGATCCTCGACTTCCACGTGCACGCGGCGGCGCTCGGCTGGGTAGCGATCGACCTCTACGACGGCTCGGTGATGATCGATGCCGAGAGCGGGCGCGTCGTCCTCTGCGACCTGGACTTCTACGAGCGCGCCCCGGTGGTCAACCGGATGGGGCGGATGTGGGGGTCCTCGCGGTTCATGTCGCCCGAGGAGTACGAGCTCGGCGCACCGATCGACGAGGTCACGAACGTCTTTGTGCTCGGGGCGCTCGCGCACACGTTCATGGGCGACGACGCGACGAAGTCACGCGCCGCCTGGGTCGGCTCCGACGCGCAGTTCGACGTCGCCGCCCGGGCGGTTCGCCCTGGCCGGGACGCACGCTGGCCGTCCGTCGCCGCGCTGGCCGAGGCGTGGCGAGCCGCGTCCTTCGCGACGGGGGCCTGAGCGCCGTGTGGCATCGCGCCGACCGCGGCCTAACGTGCGGTTCGACGTCGGCGGGCGGTTTGATCGACTCGCAATCTGCGGCTCGACGCCGAGCCGCAGATTACGAGTCGATGGCGCGCCGGTTCGGCGTCGAGCCGCAAGTTGGTGGTGGATCTGGAGGTTCAACCGCAACTCACACGTCGATCCGTGCCGTCGACGACGACGAAGTTGCGGCTCGGCCTGCTCCTGGACGTCTAGGTTGCGGGTCGGCCTGTTCGTGGACGTCTAGGTTGCGGGTCGGCCTGTTCGTGGACGGTTAGGTTGCGGCTCGGCGCCGGGTGGGGGGTGCGAGCGACTTGTAGGTTGCGGGTCGGTGGGGGGTGGTCTGCCAGGCGCAGTCGAGCCCAGCACAATGAGCCTATGAGCACGCGCCGCCAGCCCTCGCGCCCAGACCTCTCGACGATCAGTGACGACGAGAGGGAGCACTTCGCCGAGCAGCTCCGCGAGCGGGTGTACGTCTCGTTCGCCGCGCTCGCCGTCATCCTCACGCTGCTGACCCACGCGGAAGGGCTCACCGCAGGGACGGCCGCGGGCTCGGTGGCCATCACCGCCGTCGGCACCGTCGCCGCAGCCTGGCTCGCGGAGCTCATCGCGCACCTCGCCGCGCACGGTGGGTTCCCCGACAGGACTCGCCTCGGCACCATGACGCGGACGAGCGCCGACGCCCTCCTGACCCTCGTGCTCCCGCTGCTCGCCCTGGCGGCGGCGGGCCTGGGGTGGTGGGAGGTGACCACAGCACTCAGAGTCGGCGTCGGTGCTCTGATCGTCAGCCTCGTGCTCATCACCTGGCTCGGCATCCGCCGGACCAAGCTGCCCTGGCCGGCCCGGATTCTCGCGCTGGGAGTGCTCGCGGCGCTCGCTGTCGGGGTGGTCGCCCTGAAGCTGCTCGCGCACGGCTGAGACGGTCCGGTTGAGGAGGCCGGGCCTGCGGCTCAGCCAACCCGCCGAGCGGCACGGGTGTCGCACGCACCACAGTGTCCGAAATCCGCTTTCCGCCCCGGCAACCCACGGGTGAGGATCAGGCAGTGACATCCTCCCCACGCTCCGGCCCCCTCAGCTTCTGGTCGGACCTGCCCGGTGACGGCCGCTGGCTGCTGTCCACCGTGGTCGTACAGTTCTTCGGCCGCGGCCTGACGCTCCCGTTCACGATCATCTACCTGCACGAGGTGCGCGGGTTCTCGCTCGGCCTGTCCGGGACGCTCATGGGCCTGATCGCCGTGGTCGGCCTGCTGGTCACCGGCCCGGCCGGGGCCCTCGTCGACCGGTACGGCGCCCGGCGCGTCATGCTCACCGGCCTGTTCTTCGCGATCGCGGGGTACTCGGTGCTCGCGTTCGCCACGGTCCCGGCGGTCGCCGCGCTGGGGCTGGCGCTCTTCGGGGTACAGCTCGGCGTCGGGTGGCCGTCGGTCAACGCGCTCGTCGCCACGGTCGTCGACGGCGACCTGCGACAGCGGTACTACGGCGTGAACTTCGCACTGCTAAACCTCGGCGTCGGCGTGGGCGGCGTGGTGGGTGGCCTCGTGGTCGACATCGAGCGGCCGGCGACCTTCGTGATGGCGTTCCTGGTGAACGCGGCGACGTTCGTCGTCCCCGTCGTCGTGCTCATGGGGCCGCTGCGGCACCTGCACGGGCGGGTCGACCGGCCCGACGACGGCGCCGCCGCGGAGGGCTACCTGACGATCCTCCGGCGCCCCGAGGTGCTCTGGTTGTCCGGGCTGGGGCTGGTCGCGGCGTTCGTGGGCTACGGGCAGATGGAGGGCGGCTTCCCCGCCTTCGCCCGTCTCGTGGCCGAGGTCTCGACCCGCGCGATCGGCTTCGCGTTCGTGGTCAACACGGTGGTCATCGTCGCGCTGCAGTTCTGGGTGATGAACCGCGTCAGCGGACGACGCCGGACGCGGGTGCTCGCGCTCATGGCAGTGGTGTGGGCGGCGGCCTGGCTGCTGCTCGGCGGCGCGGGCCTGGTCCCCGGCGGGACGGCGGCCGTCGTGATCGTCCTGGTGTTCCACGCCTTCTTCGGGCTGGGGGAGACCCTTATGCAGTCCGCGCTCCCCGCCCTGACGAACGAGATGGCCCCCGCCCACCTGCGCGGCCGGTACAACGCCATCAGCTCCGGCTCGTTCCAGGCCGGCACCATCGCGGGCCCCGTGGTGGCGGGGCTGCTGCTGGAACGCGGGTGGGCCGGCGGTTTCATCGGGGTGATGGTGGTCGGGTGCCTCGCGATCGTGGCGATGGCGTTCGCCGTCGGACGGCGGGTGACCCCGGAGGTCGACGGCGTGGAGCGGGTGGCGGTGGAGTCGAGGCCGGGCTGAGTCCCGAGGCGCTGAAGTAGCGTGGCGGCGCGGACGGAAGGAGGGGCGATGACCAGAAGTCTCGACGACCTCGACCGGGCTCGCCCGGTCGATCCGGGGAAGGTGGCCGCCGCCGAGGAGCGGCTGGTGGCGAGGCAGGGAGCCGGACGGCTGCGGGACCGGGTGGTCGACGCCGTCCTGTTCGCGATGGCCGCCGTGCTGTGGCTGATCACGGTGATCCTCCAGACGAACGAGCCGGGGGCGGTGCCCGTCTGGGTCCCGTACGCGGACTGGGTCCCGGGGCTGCTCGGCTGCGTCGCGCTGTGGTGGCGGCGCCGGTTCCCGGTGGTGCTCGGCGTTGCTCTGGCCGTGTCGAGCTCGTTCTCCGAGACGGTTGCCGGGGCGGCGATCGTCGGGCTGTTCACCGTGGCTGTGCATCGCTCGACCCGGGCCACGGCGGCGGTGTGCGCGACCAGCCTGGCGGCGCTCAGCGTGTATCAGCTCCTGTGGCCGATGACCGGGGTCCCTCCGGTCACGATCTTCGTCATCATCGGGCTGGGGCACCTCGCCACCGTCGCGTGGGGACTCTCCGTGCGTCATCGTCGGGCGCTGGTCACCTCCTTGCGGGAGCGGGCCGCGGCGGCCGAGGTCGAGGCGCGGCTGCGGTCCGAGCGCTCCGAGCACGAGGCCCGCGAGGTCCTCGCGCGGGAGATGCACGACGTCCTCGGCCACCGGCTGTCGCTGCTCAGCGTCCACGCGGGCGCCCTCGCCTACTCCCGCGACGCGCCCGCCGACGACGTGGCGCGGGCGGCCGAGGTGGTCCGCGAGAACGCGCACCGCGCCCTGCAGGACCTCCGCGAGGTGATCGGGGTGCTCCGGGCTCCCGTGGGGGAGCTGCCGCTGCCGCGCGTCGAGGACGTCCTGGAGCTGGTCGACGACGCCCGTCAGGCCGGGACGTCGGTCGAGCTGCAGGACGATGCGGGCGTGACGACCGGCGACCGGACCCTCCCGGAGACGTACGGCCGCACGCTCTATCGCCTCGTGCAGGAGGGCCTGACCAACGTGCGCAAGCACGCGCCGGGCGCGCCGGTCGTCGTGCGGATCGCGGGGCGGCCCGGCGACCACGTGATCGCTGAGGTGGTCAACGGGCCGCCGGCGGGTCCGCCGTCGCACCCCGACCACCCCGAGGGTTCCGGGGCCGGGCTGCGCGGGCTGGGGGAGCGCGCCCGGCTCGTGGCCGGTCGGCTCGACCACGGCCCGACGGACTCGGGCGGCTGGCAGGTCCGGCTGCGCCTACCCTGGCCGTCGTGACTCACCCCGTGCCTGCCGACGGTGCGCCTGCCGGTGAAGAGCCTGCCGACGCCGCGCCCGCCGACGCCGCGCCCGGCCACGCCGCGCCCAGCGACAGGCCGACCATCGACGTACTGGTCGCCGACGACGACCCGGTAGTCCGGTTCGGGCTCAAGATGATGCTGGGCGGCGCCCCTGACCTGCGGGTGGTGGCCGAGGCGAGCAACGGCGCGGAAGCGGTGGAGCTGGCCCGGCGTCACCACCCGGACGTCGTGCTGATGGACATCCGGATGCCCGGCACAGACGGCCTCACCGCCACCGAGACGCTGCGGAGCCGGTCGCCCGCCCCGCAGGTCATGGTGCTCACCACCTTCGACGCCGACGCCCACGTCCTGCGCGCCCTCCGGGCCGGCGCGGCGGGGTTCCTGCTCAAGGACACCCCGCCGGACGAGCTCGTCGTCGCGATCCGGCACGCGGCCCAGGGGCGCCCGGTGCTCTCGCCCGAGGTGACCCGGCGGCTCATCGCCCGGGTCGCGGAGTCGGGGCAGGACACCCGCCGTGCCGCGGCCCGACGACGCCTCGACGCGCTCAGCGACCGGGAACGGGAGGTCGCGGTAGAGATCGGCGCCGGGCGCTCCAACGCCGAGATCGCCGCGCGCCAGCACCTCGGTCTGACCACGGTGAAGACCCACGCGTCGGCGATCCTCGCCAAGCTCGGTCTCAACAACCGGGTGCAGGTGGCCCTGCTCGTGCACGACGCCGGGCTCGATCGGCCCGACCGACCGGAATAGGCAGCCGGCGCCGAACGCTCCGACTTTGGTCGGGAGGCCCGGACCCATCGGCCGATGTGCCCGCCGGGTGAAATGCCTAGCGTCGTTGCCATGCATCGATCAACCCGACAGACCGCCGCGCCGCCCGCCTTCCTGAGGATCGCCGCGGTGCTGGCCGCCGCCTCGCTGGTCCTGACCGGATGCGTCAGCGGTACCGGCGCGGCGCTGACGGCGTCGCCGGACCGCGGCCCGTCCAGCCTGTCCTTGCCGGCGCCCACCCCTGACCCGATCGACTGGAGCGAGTGCGGACCCGGCCTGGACTGCGCCACCGTCGAGGTGCCGCTGGAGTACACCGAGCCCGACGGCGAGCAGATCGCCCTCGCGGTGACGCGCCACCGCGCCACGGATCCGGAACAGCGCATCGGCAGCCTGTTCATCAACCCGGGCGGCCCCGGGGTGCCGGCCACGCAGACCGTCGGGTCCATCGACCCCGACAGCGCCGCCAGCCCGTTCTCGCCGGACGTCGTGGCCCGCTTCGACGTCGTAGGCATGGACCCGCGCGGTGTTGGTGAGTCGGGCGCCGTCCGCTGCCTCACCGACGAGCAGCGCGCCGAGCAGGCGGCCGCCGACCTCGACCCGACCGTCCCCGGCGGGAAGCCGCTGGGGCGGCTGCTCGCCGACGCCGACACCTTCACGGAGGGCTGCCTGGCGCACCAGAGCCCCGAGTTCCTGGCGAGCCTGTCCACCGACAACGTCGTCCGCGACCTGGACCAGGTGCGCGCCGCGCTCGGCGAGGATCAGGTCACCTTCTACGGCGCCTCCTACGGCACGGTCGTCGGCCCCATGTACGCCACGATGTTCCCGGACCGCGTCCGCCAGATGGTGATCGACGCCCCCGTCGACACCGACCTGTGGCTGAACGACCCGCTCCGGCTCCTCGACGACGTCGCCCGCTCCAACGAGGAGACGCTCGACGCCTGGTTCGAGACGTGCCGCGCCGAGGGCGGGGAGGCGTGCCCCTTCGGCGACGGCGACCCGGAGGCCGCGTTCGACGCCCTGATCACCCGGCTGGAGGCGGAGCCGCTGCAGGTCCCGCCGACCGAGGGCCTCACCCCGGGCGGCACGCTCGACGGCGCCGTGGCGCTCGAGGCCGCGCGGGCCGCCGCGGGCGCCCGCTCGCTCTGGCCGACGCTCACCGCGGGTCTGCTCGCCGCGCAGCAGGGCAACGGCACGGCCCTCCACTTCATCGTCGCGAACGTCACCGTCGCGCCGTTCGGCGGACCGTACGCAACCCTCCAGGAGGCCCACACCGCGGTGCGCTGTGCCGACTGGCCGGCACTGACCAACCTGGCGGCGCACCGCGCCGCGGCGAAGAAGATCGCCGCGCGCGGCGAGCGGCTGGGCGGCCGGGCCGCCTACAGCGCGCTCAACTGCGCGCTGTGGCCCGTCGAGAACGAGGACCGGTTCACGCAGGAGCTCACCGGCGCCGGCGCCCCGCCGATCCTGGTGGTCGGCGGCCGGGTGGACAACGTGTCCCCGTACCACTGGGCCCAGGCCATGGCCGAGCGGCTGGAGGACGCCGTCCTGCTCACCCGTGAGGGCGTCGGCCACACCTCCTACCGGACCAGCGGCCCGTGCATCGACGCCGCGGTGGACGCCGCGCTGATCGACGGGGTCCTGCCCGCCGACGGCACCGTCTGCGACGTCGTACCCCCGGGAACCACCCGGCCGCCTGCCCCGCAGGCGGGGGCGGGGGAGTAGCAGACGAGCGGGCTGTGTTGCTGAGAGTGGACGTTGTCCACTCTCAGCAACACAGCCCGCGCACTACGTGTTTGCCCTGCCTACCTGTTTGCTCGGTGCCGTGACCTCGCTGGTCGAGCCCCGCCGGTAGAGCCCGTCGGGACCCCTACCGCTTCCCGGAGATTCCGAACGCCGAGATGACCTCCTGCGTGACGGCGTTGCCGGCGTCGTCCCGGGCGGTCGCCCGGAGCGAGACCAGCTCGGCGCCCCGCGACGGGATGCGCAGGGCGGTCACCCAGCGGTCGCCGTCCTTGCGCAGCTTGGCCTTCGACCAGGTGTCGCCGCCGTCGTAGCTGACGTCGAGCGTCGCCCCGACCACCACCGCGCCGGCGCGGGGTGCGTCCGGCTGGGCGTACGGCGCCACCGCGAGCGGGACGACGGCGCCCGCCCGCACGGTGCCGTCGAGCGCGGTGTCGACGTCGTAGTCGAGCTGGACCAGCGGCAGCGGCGTGCCGGTCTGCCCGGGGACCCCGGCGTCCGCCTGGTCGGCCACGAAGGTCCAGGACGTCCGGGTGCGGGTCGAGTACCGGTGCGTGTCGCCCGCGGAGTCGGTGTCGATCTCGAACCGGTACTTCTGCGGGCCGTCGGCCACCGGGACCGTCGTCTGGACGGCCTGGCCGATGGTCTGCCGGACCAGGGTGTCGTTCTGGTAGAGGCGGGAGGTCACCGGGGTCTCGCCCCAGGGGAAGGACCCAGTGATGCCGTCCTGCCCGCCCGCCGGGGCGACGTTGACCGCGAACCACGTCGAGTCGTGCCACGGACCCCAGTAGCCGTCGCCCGTCCGGGGCGCGGTCACGGGGGCGAACCAGTTGCGCACGGTGGTGCTCCGGGGCTCGTACGCCTGCCGGACACCGCGCTGCTCCCACGTGCTCTCGTGCTCCACACCCTCGTACCAGGTGACGTCGTCGTACGTGGAGACGTAGTCGGTCCGCTCCGTCGCCGTGGGCTGCAAGGCCCGGAAGCTGATGCACGGCGGCCACTGGTAGTCGCGGCAGTCGGCGCGGTTGTCGACGGCCAGCCGGTCCTCGGTGTCGTTGTAGCGGCTCACGACGGTCGCGAGCTGCTTCTTCGTGGGCGCGAGGGCCGGCTTCGCGGGGATCTCGCCGGACCAGTTCCGCGCCACGTCGTACAGGTAGGAGGGGAACTCCTGGGCGGTGCCCGAGAGCGTCAGCCAGCCCTTGGCCGCGGCCGGGAGGAGCTTCGCGCCCTCCGCGGCCGTCACCGAGACGACAGGCAGGTCACCCTGGGTGACGTACTCGACCAGGGGTCCCGGGCGGTTGTTGACGACGACGAGCAGCGCGGCACCGGCCGCCTGGGCGGCGGCCTCCCGCTCCTCGGCGGTGACGGCGTCGGCACGGGTGACGAGCACCGCCTTGCCGGCGGCGTCGACGCCGTCGTACTCGGCCGCCGTGCCCGTGCCGGCCGCGACGGCTCGCAGCGAGACCCGGCCGTCGAGGCGCGCGGAGCCGGTCTGGTAGACCGGGTCGATCGCGACCCGCCACGGGTTCCTGGCCACCAGGTCGAGCGCCGGCTCGATAGCACGCCACCGCACCCCGAAGTCGAACCTGGTGCTGTCGACGGCGCCCGTCGGCGCGGCGTAGAACGAGTCGACGTCCGCCGGCACGCCGTAGGTGGCGCCGAACGTCGCGTACTGGCCGCCGATGCCGGAGTCGTTGAAGAACTGGAACCGCCGGTGGGCGACGTCGCTCTCCTTGGGCGTGTCGAGGGTCAGCTCGACGGCCTCGCTCGCGTCGAATACGAGCGCCTGGTCCGCGCCGTCGACGACGACCTGCGGGTCGCCGACGAGCGCGACGCCGGTCGAGCCCGCACCCTTGGATCCGGCCACGTCGAGGAACGCGGTGGCGGAGTAGACACCCGGCAGCAGGCGCTGCGTCCGTACCTCGCCGGTCGCGGGGTCGATCGGCAGGCTGCTGACGAACTGGTCGCCGTAGCGGTAGAAGTCGACGTAGCCGGTGGCCGGCTCGCCGGAGCGGTCCAGCGCCGTGATGTCGAGGCCGTACCGCTCCTCCTCCTTGATGAGCGCCGTCGCGGTGCGGACGGTCACCTCGCCGGAGGCGTCCGTCGCGACGACGGCGCCGCTGTACTTGCCCGGGAGCGCGGCGTCGTCGGCGTCGGCCGCGAACGTGACGTCGGCGGTGCCGTTCGCCGGGACCACCACCTGGTCGGCGGACAGGGTCACCAGGTCGCTCGCCGCGCCGTCGGGCCCGGCGAGGTCCGTGCTCAGGTCGAGCGTGACGTCGGCGTCCGTGGTGTTGGTGTAGGTGACGGTGCCGGTGGCGGGCTCGTCGCCGTCGTGCGGCCAGTCGTAGAAGCCGAGGAAGCCGCCGCCGGAGCCGTCAACGCCGTCGAGCGCTGCGGGGACGTCGAGGCGTCCCGTGCCGACCTCGTACGCCGGGGCGTCGATGTCTGCCGCGGAGGAGACCAGGGCGGCCTTGAGCTGCTCGCCCGTGAGCTCCGGGTGCGCGCCCTTGAGGATCGCCGCCGCGCCCGCGACGTGCGGGGTGGCCATCGAGGTGCCGCTCATCGAGACGTACGAGCCCGTGCCGCCCGACTGCTGGGAGCGGGCAGCGGCGATGTCGACGCCGGGCGCGGTGAGGTCGGGCTTGATCGCGTGGTCGCCCACGCGCGGGCCGTAGCTGGAGAAGTCGGCGCGCACGTCGCCGTCGTCCACCGCGCCGACCGTCAGGGCGGCGTCCGCGGTGCCGGGGCTGCCGAGCGAGCCCTCGGCGTAGCTGTTGCCGGCCGCGACGACGAACAGGGCGCCCGTCTCCTCGCTCAGCGCGTTGAGCGCCTGCGCCATGGGGTCGGTGCCGTCGTTGAGGCTGGAGTCGCCGAGGCTCATGGAGACGACGTCCGCGTTGGCGGCGCCCCACTCCATGCCCGCGATGATCCACGAGTCCTGGCCGTAGCCGCTGTTGTCGAGCACCTTGCCGACCAGCAGGTCGGCGCCCGGGGCCACACCCTTGTACAGGCCGTCGCTCGCCGCGCCGGAGCCGAGCACCGTGGACGCGACGTGCGTGCCGTGGCCTTGCACGTCGGTGGTGGCCTCCTCGCCGGGGACGAACGACTGCGTCTCGGTGATCGCGTCGGCCACGTCGGGGTGCGTTGCGTCGATGCCCGTGTCGAGCACCGCCACGGTGGCGCCGGTGCCGTCGAAGCCGGCCGCCCACGCCTCGGGCGCGCCGATCTGCGCGGTGCTGTGGTCCAGGGTGGTCTCGGCCTTGCCGTCGAGCCAGATCTTCTCGATGCCACCGCCGAAGGTCCCGGCGGCCGCGGTGCTACGCGCCGACGGCCGGTCGCCCTGGGCAGCGACGGCCGACCAGAAGGCCGTCGCCTTCGTCTTGCTCGCGGCCACGGCGTCGGCGTCGATGCTCGGCAGGTCGAGCGTGCGCTCGGTGCCGGGGAGCTCGGCGGCCCGGGCCCGGGTGGAGGCCCGCTCCAGGATCAGCGGCGTCGCGTCCGTCGTCTCGTCGTCGTACTGCATCTCCAGGAGCGCGGTCACGTCGAACAGCCGACGGTCGAGCGTGCCCGCTGCCAGGTACGGCAGCGCGGCGTCGGGGAGCACGTAGTAGTGGTCGCCGACCTGTTGAGTCCGCACGGCGCCGCCGTCGGCCGGCTCGACGCCGATGGTCAGCGCGCCGCCGTCGGTGGTGCCGACGTCGACGACGTCGCCGGTCACCAGCGTGACGGTGGTCCGCCCGTCGGCCAGGGCTGGCGTGTGCGGCGCGGCGCCGGCAGTGGTGCCGCCGGAGTCGGCCCCGGCGCCGTCGGGCGCGGGGTTGCTGCCTGGGGTCGCGTGCGCGGTGGTGGCCATCGCGGCCACCAGGGCGGTCGCGGCGACCGCGGCGGCCGTCCTGGTGGCGGCAGGCAGGGCGCGCCGGGTTCTGGATCTCATGGATCTGGACACTCCCAGCGGGTGCGACACGTCACAAGAGCCGGGTGGTGGCGGCTTTACGGCATGGCGCGACTCCGCCAGAGTAGGGCGGCCATCACCCTGACGGAGGAGTGCCATGCTCGGCGACGTGCTCGGACTGACCCCTGACGAAGCCCTCGCGTACAGCGAGCTCGTCGCCATGCCCTCCGCGAGCGTCGCGGACATGGCGACGGCGCTCAGCACCTTCGGGACCTCCCTGGGCGATGCGCACCGGCTGCTGCGCCGGCTCGAGGAGCACGGCCTGGCCTCCCGGATCACGGGGGACGAGCGGCGGTTCGCCGCCGCGCCGCCCGCGATTGCGCTCGGTGCGCTGCTCGCCCGGCGGCAGGACGAGGTGCGGCACGCCGAGCTCGAGCTCAACCGGCTCGAGGAGGTCTACCGGGTGTCCGCCGCGGGGCGCGGACCCACCGACGTGGTCGACGTCATCAGGGGCGATGACGCGGTCCGGCACCGGTTCGAGCAGCTCCAGCTCGGGGCGCGCGAGAGTGTCGACGCGTTCGTCCGCCCGCCGGTGATCGTGACGTCCAGCCAGGAGAACTCCGCCGAGGACAAGGCCGTCGCGCGCGGGGTGCAGTACCGCGTCGTCGTCGAGCGCAGCATGCTCGAGAGCCAGGACGTCACGGTCGACGAGGCTGTCGAGGCGACGGAGGCGGGGGAGGAGGTTCGGTTCGCCGACGGCGTGCCGCTCAAGCTGATGGTCGTCGACCGGCAGCTCGCCCTCATGCCGCTGACCTCGTCCGGCGACGTCGTCGGTGCGCTGCTGGTCCGCGAGAGCACGCTGCTCGACGCCCTCCTCGCGCTCTTCGAGAACGTGTGGGACCGGGCGACCCCCATGCTGATGGGCACGTCCGGCCTGGCGGGCGACGTCGCGCAGCAGGTGGACGACGAGGACGCGCGCGTCCTCGGGCTGATGCTCGCCGGCCTCACCGACCAGGCCGTGGCCAAGCAGCTCGGGACGTCGCTGCGCACCGTGCAGCGCCGGGTACGGGCGCTGATGGACCTCGCCGGCGTGGAGACCCGCGTGCAGCTCGGGTGGCACGCCGCGACGAGCGGCTGGGTGCGGCCGGGAGCGGCGGGGCCACCTGCGGCCGACGACGTGGAGCGGGACGTTGCGGCGTCGGCACCGATGACGTGATCCAAGTGCGCCGCCACTACCCCCGTACGTACCGCGCCGTCGCGTCGTGGTCGTGCGTCGGGACGATGGTGACGCGACGGTCCAGGGCCGCGAGGCGTCGGATCGTCCGCATCGCGCCCGCCCGGTCGTTGTCGGTGAGCCGGCCAGGGAACGACGCGGTGGGCCGCACCTTCTCGACCTGCAGCAGGTGCCAGACGGCGTCGCCCGCCATGAGGACCCAGTCGCCCGCGCCGACGTGGAGGAGCACGCCGACGCTGCCCGGGGTGTGGCCCGCCATGTCGACAAGCACCACGGAGCCGTCGCCGAACAGGTCGTGGCTCCGCTCGAAGGTGAGGACCGGCGGGCCTGCCAAGTCGTAGAAGGTGACAGCCCGGTTCTCCAGCGGTCGGCGGACCACACCCTGCGGCGCGCGCGGCCCGCTCATCGCCCAGTCCCACTCGGCGTGGCTCGTCCGGATCGGGACGAGCGGCAGGTCGACCAGGCCCGCGACGTGGTCCCAGTGCAGGTGGGTCGGCAGGGCGAAGTCGATCTCATCCTCAGGGATGCCCAGGGAGCCGAGCGAGCGGGTCACGCTGATCACGTCCGACGGCGGTGTCACGACGGCACGCATCGGCTGCGGCAGCTGGGGCAGCACCCGGCCCCGGATGTCGTCGCAGATCGCCGGATCGATCAGGAACGTTGCGCTCGGGTGGCGCACGAGGAATGTAGTCATCGCGTTCAGCACCGTAGTCGGCTCCCGCAGGCCTCGGACGATCGCCATGGTCGGCACGGACCGGGTGACCTGGGCAAAGGCGGTGAGAGTCACTGCGGCGGTCGGCGTCGGCAGCCCGGCGTCCGGCAGCGTGGACTCGAAGGCCGCATCAGGCCGGTCGGATCGGAGGGGATCCAGGAGCAGCGCGGTGACGGCGCCGACCGACCGGGCCAGCACGCGCAGCTGCGGCGTGCGGGAGGACAGGTCAGGAGCGTCGGCGTTCCGGGTTGTACGAGGCATGTGTGCGAGGCTATTTCTTCAGGTCGACCTGAAGGCAAGACCCGGACAAGACCCGAAGACCAAGAAGGGCACGTACATGACCGGTCTACGCATCGGTGAGGCCGCGGCGATCGTCGGCGTCGACACTCACGTGCTGCGGCACTGGGAGGACGTGAGTGTGCTGGTCCCGGCGCGTTCGGGCACCGGGCAGCGGATCTATGACGAGAACGCCATCAACCGGGCACTCGTGATCCGGCGTTGCCAGCGCGCAGGTCTCTCGCTCGCGCAGATCCGAGCGCTGGGTCCCGAAGAGGGCGAGTCGAGGCGCGCCCTTGTCGAGGACCATCGATCCCGCATCGCGGAAGTCGTTCAGCAGCTCCAGGCGACCGACCGGTTCCTGGGACATCTGCTCTCCTGCAGCCACAGCGTGATCAGCGAGTGCCCGGAGTGCTCTGGATTCGCGGCTGCCGCAGGCCCGCTCCCTGGGCCCGGCGGCGTCCTCTCGCGGTGACCAGGTGCGCTCGTCGGCCGCAGGGTGCACCACGGCGTTGCCGCTGCCGACCTGGCGGGCCGGGCGACGTCAGGCCGCCAGCCGGAAGATCGGGAAGTCGCGGCCCTCGGCCGTCTTCTCGTAGGCGGCGAAGCCGCTGGAGAGCTCCTTGAAGCGGGCCCACAGGGCGTCACGCTCGTCCCCGGTGACCTCCTCGACCTTGGCCCGCAGGGTCTCGACGGGCTCACCCGGGACCTCGATGTCGACCTGCTCGGTGCGGCGGAGGCCGTAGACCCAGGCGGGGTTCTTGGGGGAGCCTCCGGCCGAGGCGACGATGTACCAGGCGCCGTCGTCGTGGATTGCGGCGAGCGGCGCGATGCGGATGGTGCCGTCCTTCTTCGGCACGTGCACGAGCACGAGCCCCTTGCCGAACCGGATCGGCTCGTTGACCTCGCCGCCGTTGGCGCGGAAGGTGTCGACGATCTGCTGGTTGAAGTCCATGCCGGGGCAACGTCGCAGGTGACACGCAACATTCCGGGCGCCGCTGCCCAGCCGACTTTCGTTGCCCTTTTAGCCCACCCTCTCCAGAGTGGCACCTGGCACACGCTCGTGGGCCAGTGGTTGCGCCCCTGGTCGGGGCGCTTGCACCCCGGAGGCAAGAATGCACAGTCGCATGCCAACCAGACGCGCGCCGATCGCTCTCGCAGCGGTCGGCGCGCTGCTCCTGACGACGGTGAGCGTGGCGCCGGCGCTCGCGAGCACGCCGACGCCGACCGGGACACAGCCCGCCGCGAAGGTCTCCGCCGACGTCCCCGAGCGCGCCGCGGACAAGATCACGCCCGCCGTGCAGACCCGGCTCGACGCCAAGGAGTCCGCCGACTTCTGGATCCGGTTCGCCGACACGCCGGACCTGGCGCCGGCCAAGGGCATCACCGACTGGGGCGAGCGCGGCCAGTACGTCTACGACGCGCTGACCAGCACGGCCAAGGAGTCCCAGGCCGGCGTCGTCGCCGACCTCGAGGCCGCGGGTGTGGAGTACGAGTCCTACTGGATCAGCAACGCGATCCTCGTCGAGGACGGCACGGCCGAGCTCGCGAAGGAGGTCGCCGCCAGCCGCGAGGTGAGGCAGGTCCACGAGCGGTTCGCCGCCCAGCCCATCGAGCCGGTCGAGCGCAAGGCCCCGACCAAGAACGCGCCGCTCGCCACCGAGTGGGGCCTGGACGCCATCGGCGCCCCGGACGTATGGGACATGGGGTACACGGGCGACGGCATCACCGTGGCCAACATCGACTCAGGCGTCGACGTCGAGCACCCGGCCCTCCTGGAGCACTACCGCGGCTACCTGGGCGAAGAGGGGCTCAGCAACGACTACAACTGGTTCGACGCGAGCGGCTCCTGCGAGGGCGCACCCTGCGACATCGATGCCCACGGCACGCACGTCATGGGCACCATGGTGGGCGACGACGGCGCGGGCAACCAGGTCGGCGTCGCACCGGGCGCCGACTGGATCGCGGCCAACGGCTGCGCCACCTGCTCCGACGCGGACCTGCTCGCCTCCGGCCAGTGGATCCTCGCGCCGACGCGGGCCGACGGGTCGGACCCCGACCCGGCCCAGCGCCCGCACATCGTGAACAACTCGTGGGGCCAGCAGGCGCCCGGCGCCATCGACGACTTCATGTCCGAGGAGATCGCGGCCTGGGAGGCCGCTGGCATCTTCGGCGCGTGGGCGGCGGGCAACGCCGGCGAGGCGGGCTGCCAGTCGACGTCGTCCCCCGGGGCCAACGTCGCCACCTACGCGGCCGGCGCGTTCGGGGAGTCCGGCGACATCGCCGACTTCTCCTCGCGCGGCCCGGGCGCCGACGGCGTGACCAAGCCGAACCTGGCCGCTCCTGGCGACAACGTGCGCTCGTCGATCCCCGGCGGCGACTACGCCGCGTTCAGTGGTACGTCCATGGCGTCCCCGCACCTCGCGGGCGCGGTGGCGCTCCTGTGGAGCGCGGCCCCGGCCCTGGTCGGTGACATCGAGGGCACCCAGGCGCTGCTGGACCAGACCTCGGTCGACGTGGCCGACGACTCATGCGGCGGCACCCCCGCCGACAACAACGTCTGGGGCGAGGGCAAGCTCGACGTGGCGGCGCTGGTCAGCAACGCGCCGATCGACGGCTTCGGCTTCGTCTCGGGCACCGTCACCGGGCCCGACGGCGAGCCGGTCGGCGGCGTGCGCATCACCGCAGGTGACCGCTCCGACACCACCGACGCGGAGGGCGCCTACCGCTTCGGCCTGGAGGAGGGCTCGCACGAGCTGACCGCCTCCGCCTTCGGGTACCTGGACGCGACCACGCAGGCCGACGTCGTCGAGGGCGAGACCACCACGGCGGACTTCGCCCTGGAGGCCGCGCCGACCACCACCGTGAGCGGCACCGTCACCGACGGTTCCGGGCACGGCTGGCCGCTCGACGCCGAGGTCACCGTGCAGGGTGCGCCGAGCAGCGTCGTCGCCTGGACAAACCCGTTCACGGGTGAGTACTCGATCGAGCTGCCGCAGTCGACCACGCACCAGCTCGTGGTGCAGCCGTCCGTGACCGGCTACGCGACGTTCACGGTGGACGTCGAGGTGGGCACGGAGCCGGCCACCGCCGACGCCGCGCCGCCGGTGCTCGGGGTGTGCACCGCACCCGGCTACGCCCTGACCGGGGCGGGCATCGGGGTCGAGGAGTTCGAGTCCGGCGACGTGTCCGAGGGCTGGACCGTCGAGGACCTGGCGGGCACCGAGCAGGTCTGGACGTTCGACGACCAGTTCGGCGCCGGCAACCAGACCGGCGGCGAGGGGCTCTTCGCCGAGGTGAACAGCGACGCCTACGGCCCGGACGGGACGCAGGACACGACGCTCACCTCACCGGCCTTCGACCTGAGCGACGTCGGGGCACCGCTCCTGACGTTCGACCAGGCCTACGTCGCGCTGGGCGACTTCGCCGACGTGGACGTCAGCCTCGACGGCGGCGCGACCTGGGCGACCGCGCTGCACCAGACCTCCGACGCCGAGGGGCGCATGTCCGTATCCCTCACGGGCGCCGGCGGCCAGTCCGACGTGCGGGTCCGGTTCCACTACGGTGACGCCGCGTGGGCCATGTGGTGGCAGGTCGACAACGTCTCCATCGGCGAGTGCCTGCCGGTCGACGGCGGCCTCGTGGCCGGGTTCGTCAAGGACCGCAACACCGGTGGCGGCGTCAACGGCGCCACCGTGACCGCCGGCGAGCAGAGCACGAAGACGCTCGACCCGGAGAACCCCGCGGTGGGCCGCGGGTACTACTCGCTGTTCTCACCGAAGGTGGGTACGCAGCGGATCGGTTATGCGGCCAAGGACTACAAGGCCACGAAGGTATCGGTGACGGTCGTCGCCGACGCCGTCGTCCGGAAGGGCGTGAAGCTCGCGGCCCCGCTCCTGACGGTCTCGCCGGAGACGATCTCCCGCGAGGTCGGCATGGGCGGCACCAAGTCCGGCACGTTCACCGTGAAGAACGAGGGCACGGCGCCGGCGAACGTCGAGGTGGCCCCGGCATCGTCCGACTTCGAGATCCTCGGGTCGGCGGCCAACGCCGGCGTCATCAAGGGCGCCACCGGTGACGTGACCGAGGTGAGCACGGCGCCGTCGGGCAAGGCCACGACCGGGAAGAGCACCGCCGCCAAGGGCGACGACCGCCTGGCCCGGAACGGGAAGCCCGGGGAGACGGTGACGCCGTCGGCTCCGCCGTCGCTCCTCGCGGAGGGGACCACCATCACCCACTCCTCGTCGCAGGACATCACCGCTGGCAACTCCGTGGCCTGCGGGGGCGGCCCGACGAGCTGGCTGCGGACGTTCACGCTGGAGGACTTCGACATCAGTGGCGAGTTCGCCGTCACGAATGTGTCCTTCGGCGTGGAGATCGTCCAGGCGGCCACCGACGCGACGATCAACCTGTACGAGCTCGACGGGGACTTCCTCTACGAGAACATGACCCTGCTCGGCTCGTCCGACGTGGCCCTGGAACCGCAGGAGCTCACGATGGTCGACGTGCCGGTCACGGGCACCGCGTCCGCGGGCAGCACGCTCGTGGTCGAGGTGATCGGAGAACCCGGGTTCTACATCGGGTCGAACGCCGAGCCGGAGACCGCGCCGTCGTACATCGCGTCCGAGGACTGCAGCACCCCCGAGCCCACCACCGTGGCGGACCTCGGCTTCCCGGACATGCACACGGTGCTCAACGTGACCGGCGAGACCACTGTCGACGTGCCGTGGCTCGACGTCCAGCCGCCGGCGTTCACGCTGGCACCCGGCGCGTCCGCGAAGGTGGCCGTCGACATGGACAGCAGCCGCGTGGACCAGCCGGGCACCTACACCTCGGCGGTCGTCGCCAACGGCAGCACGCCGTACGACGAGCCGAAGGTACAGGTGTCGCTGAAGGTGACCCCGCCCGCCAGCTGGGGCAAGATCGCCGGCACGGTGACGGGCGCCACCTGTGACGACGAGACGGTCCCGCTCGAGGGCGCGTTCGTCGTCATCGACGGGTCGGAGTACGACGTCACGCTCGTGACCGGGCCCGACGGCGGGTACGCCCGCTGGATGGGCGTGTCCAACAACCGGCTGAGCCTGCTCAGCTCGGCGACGGGATACCCGCCGGAGTCGAAGAACGCGCGCATCATCAAGGGCCAGACGGTGGTGCACAACTTCGAGCTGAACGAGTACTGCGGCTAGACCCCCCGGAACGGGGCAGGGGACCGGGCCGACGCACGAGCGTCGGTCCGGTCCCCGAGGTCCGTCACGCCTCGCAGTCGCCGGTCGTCCACGGCCAGTTGGCCACCGGGGTGTCGTGGGTCAGGGCGCAGATGATGGTCTCGCCCCGCTCCTCGCCGTACCGGGCCCTGATCTCGTCGCGCATAGCGGCCCACTGGCGCCGGGTGTCGGCGATCGCCCAGGTCACAGCGCGCTGCTGGTTGTCAAGGATCTGCCCTCGGGCGGAGGTCCCGTCCAGGGTGACCTGGCCGGTGACCGGGTCGATCTCGGCGGTGTCCTTGTTGAGCGTCTCGTCGTGCTTGATGCGGCCCTCGCACTCGTCGGACGGGAAGCACCCGGTGGCTAGCTGCTCCGGGACGTCGGACGGCGGTGAGAGCGGCAGCCGGAAGCTCATCAGCGGGAACACCTCGCTGCGGTACATGCCGGGCGGGTTCTCCAGGTCGGTCGCGTCGTTCCCGTTGTTGCGGTCGACCCAGTTGGAATGGGAGTAGAAGTCCTGGACGCCGTGCAGCGTGCGGCCGAACAGGTCCACGAACCGGCACTTGGCGCGCGCCCCCTCGCCGGGCGGGGCGGTGTCGGTGCACGCCGACTGCGTCTCCCAGTTGGACAGCTCGCCGTCGTCGTCGAAGACCTGCCCGGCGTTGTCGGCGGCGCCGTGGAAACGGTTGCGCAGGTGCTGCAGGCAGGCGACCAGCTGGTCGGAGGCCTCCGCACGGGTGCGGGGGTACGGGGCCCCCTCGTTGTCCTCGGGCCGGATGTAGTCCGCGTTGTCGCAGTGTGCGGCGGGGTTGTCGGCCTCGTAGCCGCCGAGCCACGCCGGCAGGTCCGGTGCGTTGACCCCGCCCCAGTAGCTGCGGTAGCCCGCCAGGACGTCCATCGAGTCCTCCTCGAAGCACACACCGTCGGACGGCTGGTCCTCCGGGCAGGCCAGCGCGGCCCGCGTGATCTTCTCGTGCTCCCCGTGCGCCTGCGAGAACCAGTAGGGCGTGCTGAACGCCTCTGCCCGGGGCGCCTGGGCGACCTGGGCGACCTGGGTGCCGACGGCGAGTCCCAGGACCGCGGCCAGCGCCGCCAGTACCGCCAGCCCCCGGCGGTTCGAATGTCTTGATGCCATAGTGCTTTCCCCTCTCGTGCGGTGAGGGCGCGCAGCTGACGAGTTCGATGCGGCGGCACCCTCGTTGGTGACGTGCCGTGCTGAACTTGCGTCTCCAGGCTCACCGTCTCGGAAGGGCAGGGTCAAAGGAGTTCGGCCCTGGCCGAAACCCAGGCCAGAGAGACGGCCTCTGACCTGGGCTTTCGCGATGAGGAATCAGAGCGCGGCGCCGAACTGGAACGCCGTGCAGACGACCCCTCCGGCCAATCGTCGAGTGCTGGGTACTCGCCCTGTTGAGGGGCTGGACCGGGCGAACACCCGGCACTCGACGGGCTCGGGCGGTGTCAGTAGCGGCTAGTCAGGACCCGGTTGGCCTCGCGTTGCGTGTCGGTCGTGTTGTTCACCAGGCCGCGGGAGCCGTTGAGCTTGGCCTCGATGTGCTCGCCGACCGTGATCGGGCCGTAGAGCTCCGTCTCGCCCTCGGCGACGCACCCCGGGAGCGTGGTGATCACGGCGTCGACGTTGCCGTCGAAGAAGAACGCGGCGGACCGGCGCCGCTTGATCCGGCCGTCGATCACCGGCGGCTTCACGCGGTGCAGCGTCGACTTCCAGCGCTCGTTCGTCCACCGCGCGGTCAGGTCGCCGAGGTTCACGAGCAGGGCGCCGGGCAGGGGCGAGACGTCGTTCCAGCCGCCGTCGGCGTCGAGCACCTGGAGGCCCTTCACGTCGTCGGCCCACAGCAGCGTCACGATACCGAAGTCCGTGTGCTCGCCCATGCCGATGAGGTCGCCGTCGAGCTCGACGCGCTCGCCCTCGGGGAGGGCGTAGTTGTTCATGCGCAGGACGTCGAGCGAGTGGTCGGTGTAGGGGTCGAAGTACCCGGCGGGCAGGCCGAGCGCGTCGGCGAAGATCCGCATCATGACCTGGGCGACGGACGTGGCGTGCGACATCCACAGCTCGACGTCGGCCTGGAAGGTGTCGCTCTCGGCGGGCCAGATGTTCTCGGAGTACATGTCGGGGTCGACGTCGGCGTGCGGGTAGTCGGCGGCGGACGCGCCCAGGTTGAAGGCCTCGAAGAAGTCGTTCATGCGCTCGGCCTTCTCGACGCCGAGGCTGAGGCTGAGCCGCTCGGACCGGGGCGGGCTGTAGCCACGGTTGACGCCGGCGGGCGCCCGGTACTGCTTCTTCACCTCCAGCGGCAGCTCGAAGAAGCGGTCGCTCGCGCGGCCGAGGCGCGCCCAGGCCTCCAAGGGGATGCCGTGCCCGAGGACCTGCATGAAGCCGACGGTGCGCGCCGCCTCGTCGACCTGGCGGGCGACGGCGGCCCGGTCGGCGTCGGTGCCGCCCGCGATGTAGGGGGCGATGTCGATCGCCGGAACGTGGAATGCAGCTGACATGCCGGTCTCCTTCGGTGTTCGGGATACCTTCGGTCCTGTTCCGCGGGCCGTGGGCGGCGCCGAGGTGATAGGTATTGGTTATCAGCATGGACCAGGATCGAGCCGGAGGGGTTAAGGCCGTGTTACAGGATCCGGAGGCGGCATCCGACGTCCGCGTGGTCGTGGGCCGGGCCATCCGGCGGGCGCGCGAGGCGGCGGGGCTCTCGATGCGGGCCCTCGCGCGCGCGAGCGAGATGAGCCAGCCGTTCCTCAGCCAGGTGGAGAAGGGCGAGACGAGCCCGTCGCTGTCGAGCCTCTACCGGCTCGCCCACGCGCTCGGGCTGCCGCCGAGCCAGCTCATGCCGCCGGTGAGCGCGCCGCGCGGCGTGTCGGTGCTGCGCAGGGGCGAGGGCCGCGAGCTGCCGGTCTCCGACACCCCGGGGACGGCGCGCGGGCGCCTCCTGTCCGGCGGCGCCGGCCACACGCTGGAGGTGGTCGAGTACCGCGTCGAGCCCGACGCCGACCTCGGCGGCTGGTTCGAGTCCGACGGCGAGCTGACGGTCTACGTGATCGACGGCGAGGTCGAGGTCACGCTGGAGCACGAGGGCTCCTGGCGGCTCGGGGCGGGCGACGCGATCAGCCACCCGGCGGACATCCGGCACCGCTGGGCAGTGGTCGGCGACGTCGCGGCCCGGATCCTGCTCTCGGTCGCGCACGCGCACCCGGCCGCGGCGCGCCAGTAGGCCCGACGACGGCGCGCGCGTCGGCGCAGGGGGCTACCTACTCGCGGGCGCTCCGCAGGCGGTGCCGCCCCAGCGGGATCACCAGCGGCGTGCCGCTGCGCGGGTCGGCGATCACGTCGCACCGCAGGCTGAAGACCTCCTCGACGGTCGCGGCGGTCACCACCTCGCCGGGCGCCCCTTCGGTGACGATGCGGCCGTCCTTCATCGCGATGAGGTGGTCGGCATAGCGGCAGGCGAGGCTCAGCTCGTGCAGCACCATGACTATCGTCTTGCCGCGGTCGCGGTTGAGGTCCACGAGCAGATCGAGCACCTCGATCTGATAGTTGACGTCGAGGAACGTGGTCGGCTCGTCGAGCAGGAGGATGTCGGTGTCCTGCGCGAGCGCCATGGCGATCCACACCCGCTGGCGCTGGCCACCGGAGAGGTCGGCAACCCGACGGGACACGAGGTCGGCCGTTCCCGTGGCCTCCAGCGCCTCGTCGACGGCGGCGTCGTCGGCGGGGGTCCAGCTGCGGAACCAGCCCTGGTGGGGATACCGGCCACGGCCGACGAGATCACCGACGGTGATCGACGACGGCGCGACCGGCGACTGCGGCAGCAGGCCGAGGAGCCGGGCGAGGTCACCTGACCGCATGCCGTGCACCGGGACGCCGTCGAGCAGCACCTGGCCGGCCCGTGGCGCGAGCAGCCGGCTGAGGCCACGTAGCAGTGTCGACTTGCCCGAGGCGTTGGCGCCGATGATCGCTGTGATCGCGCCGGCGGGTATGTCCGTGGACAGCCCGCTCACGATGTCGGCGCCGTCGTAGCCGAGCGTGAGCCCGGCGACCTCGAGTGAATGCTCGCTCACGCGCCCACTCCCTGTCTGTCGGTTCGGATGAGCAGCCAGGCGATGTACGGGGCGCCTACGAGTCCCGTGACGATGCCCGTGGAGATGGGGTAGGGCAGCACGTGCTGCGCGACGAGGTCGGCGGCCTGCACGATGATCGAGCCGACGAGGGCCGAGGCCAGCACCCGGTCGCCGGCCGGGCCGAGGAGGCGGCCGGCGATCGGCCCGGCCATGAGCGCGACGAACGCGATCGGCCCGGCGGCCGCCGTCGCGAGGGCGACGAGCACGACGGCGCACCCGAGCTGCACTGCGGTCTCCGCCTGGGGGCGCAGGCCGAGCCCCCGTGCCCCCTCGGCCCCGAGCTCCAGCACGCCGAGCCGCCGCGAGAGCGCCATCAGCACGGGGATGACGACCGCGCAGCCGGCGGCCAGCCCGGCGATCTCACCGCCGCCGGCCATGCCCACCGAGCCAACGAGCCAGGTCATGGCGGCCCGGGCGTCGGAGATCTCGGCGCGGGAGACGAGGTATCCGGTCACCGACTCCAGCAGCACGGCCACCCCCACGCCGACGAGGACGAACCGGTAGTCCGCGATGCCGCCGCGCCAGGCGAGCAGGTAGACGGCCGCCGCTGTGGCGAGGGCCCCGGCGAGGCCCGCGACCGACAGCCCGAGGCCGCCCGCGCCGAAGAGCACGAGCCCTGCGACGGTGGCAGTGCTCGCTCCTGCCGAGATCCCGATGATGTCGGGGGCCGCGAGCGGGTTGCGCAGGACGCGCTGGAAGACGCTGCCCGCCGCCCCGAGCGCAAGCCCGACGAGCACCGCCGTGGCCGCACGCGGCAGCCGCAGCTCCCGCACGACGAAGTCGTCGGCCGGGTCCGAGGACAGGCCGAGCACGGACCGCAGGACCTCGCCCGGCCCGAGCACGTAGCTGCCGAGCATCATCGACACGACGAAAGCGCAAACGGCGCCGACCGCCAGTGCGGCGGTGACGGCAAGGGCCCGGCGCGTGCGGGCGCGGCGTTCGAGTCGGAACACCTACAGCTCCACACCGCGCCGCAGGCGCACGATGGTGATGAAGACCGGCGCTCCGACGACGCCGAGCACGACGCCGACCTGCAGCTCACCCGGCGCCGACACGAGCCGCCCCACGATGTCGCAGAGCAGCAGCACGAGGGGCCCGAGCACGAAGCTGTAGGCGAGGATCCACCGGTAGTCCGGCCCGGTGACGAGGCGGACGAGATGCGGCACCATGAGCCCGAGGAACGCGATGGGCCCGCACGCCGCGGTCGCGGCCCCGCACAGCACGGCCACGACGACGAACGTGATGGTGCGGTTGCGGCGTACGTGCTGCCCGAGCGAGATCGCGAGAGCATCACCGAGGGCCAGCAGGTTCAGCGGACGAGCCAGGAACATCGCCGCGACCAGCCCGACCAGGACGTAGGGCCCGACCTGCAGGACGACGGGCCAGTACCGCCCGGCGAGCGCCCCGACCTGCCACACGCGCAGCTCCTCGAGCGCGTCGGCGTCGGCGAGCACGATCGCCGAGGTGACCGACGAGCACACCGCGGTGACCACCACACCCGCGAGGGCCAGCTTGACCGGCGTGGCTCCCTCTCGGCCGAAGGACGCTGTCGTGTACACGGCCGCGATCGCCGCTCCCGCCCCGAGGAACGCGAGCCAGACGCTCGCGCCGGTCGCCTGCCTGCCGAGAACGAGGATGCCGGTGACGACGGCGACGGCAGCCCCCGCGTTGATGCCCATGATCCCGGGGTCGGCGAGCGGGTTGCGGGCGACGCCCTGCAGGAGGGTGCCGCTCACGGCGAGGGCGGCTCCGGCGAGCAGCCCGAGCACCGTGCGCGGCACCCGCATGTCGAGGATGACCGTCAGGTCGGTCTGCGCCAGCGCCGCGAGGTTGATGGTGCGCGAGCCGAGCAGGATCGACGCGGCGCACACGGCGAGCAGCGCGAGGGCGGACAGGATCAGCCCGCCTGCGATGCGTGTGTTGCTGCGCCTGGGGCGGGTGGCGACTGCCGCCATCAGTCCGTGAGGTTCTCGTCAGCCCCGTTGACGAACTTTGTGAGGTCGCGCAGCTGCTCGGCGTAGTCGGGGTAGGTGTGCAGCCAGTAGGCCGGCCAGGTCGTGTACGCGCCGGCCGCGTGGGCGGCGATGTCCTTGGCGATCGGCTGGGCGGCGAGCGTCTCCTCGTTGGCCGGGTAGCTGCGGTCGTCGAAGAGCAGCACGTCCGGCTGGTACGTGTCCGCGTTCTCGAAGCTGAGGCTCTCCCAGTAGGGGAACTCGGGGTCGGGCGTCGTCGGGTCGATCACGTCAAGGCCCCATGACTGCAGGTCGAGCAGCTCGGGTGCGTACTCGGGCACGGCCACCGCGTACGTGTCCTCATACGGGCTGATCGCCAGTGCCGTCAGGTCGGGCTTCGCGGCGACCGCGGTCTTGAACTCCTCGAGCGCTGCGTCGAAGTCGGCCCGCTGCGCTTCGATCACCGAGGTGTCCGCCCCGAGCGACTCGGCCAGCTCGGCGTAGCCCTCGATCAGCTCGACTATCGAGTCGCCCTGCGCCGCGCCGACGACGGGCGCGAGCTCCCCGATCTTCTTGCTCGACTCCTCGACCCCGCCTTCGAGGCCCGAGTACGCGTCCTCGGCCGGCCACCAGTCACCGACGATGAGGTCGGGTGCGAGCGCTGCCGCCTTCTCGACGTCGATCTTGCCCCACTCCTCGCCGATGACCTCGACGCCCTCGAAGTCGGCTCCCTGGAGGCCGACGTCGCTCTCGATGTCGCCGTCCGCGTAGATCCCGACCGGGACGATCCCGAACTCCATGAGCACCTTCGCCGCGTAGGCGTGCGCGATGATGCGAGTGGGTACCTCGTCCGCGGTGTACGTCTTGCCGTCGCCCGAGGTGTAGCTCCAGGCCCCACCCTCGGGTGCCGCCTCCTCGGGCGCGGTGCTCGCGCACCCGGCCAGCAGCGCCACACCGGCGGCGAGCGCGATGGGGACAAGACGAAGTGCGCGCACGGCAAGGCCTCCTGAGGAATCGGGATAAAGCAAGCCTTACCTTACCTTGGCGACATGGTCGGATCTGCCACCCTTTGCGACGGCCCCGGTCCGCCTCGCGGCGCCGGACGGTAACTCCCGCGGGACCGCGTCAGACCCGGTCCCACGGAACGGAGGCGAGGCGGTCGACGACGCCGGCGAGCAGGGCCCCGGCGTCGGGCAGCGTGACGTCGTCGATCGAGGCGACGGCGACGACGCCGATCGAGTTGACCAGGAACGCGCCGGCGAACGCCGTGACGTCGGCGAGCGGGACGGGCCGCTGGGCCGACGGCGTGGTGGCCTCGACCAGCTGCATGGCGATGCCGTGCAGCTGGGGTGCGTCCGGCCAAAGGACGTCGCCGTCGGCCTCCAGGAACCCGATGTTCGCGATCGACGACTCGGCGACCGCGCCGTCGGGTGCGGTGAGCAGGGCGTCGTCGTACCCATCCAGCCGGACCCGCCGCGCCCACTCGGCCTGCGCGAAGCCGCCCAGGTGTTTGACGTGGGCGAACGGGCGCAGGTAGGGGACCGACCGCAGCCGCTGCGGCGTGGCGGGCGGGAAGTGCGGCTCGTCGACCGTCACCACTACGTGCTCGGCATGGCGGAGCACCACCCGCACCGAGGCGTCGGCCGTCCCGTCCAGGGCGTGCCGCACGAGGTCGCGGACCCGCTCTCCGGCCAGCGGCTGCCCGAACAGCTCGCGGTGCGCGGCGTCGAGCCGGGTGAGGTGGTTCTCCAGCCCCTGCACCCCGCCGTCGCGCACCTGCATAGCCGTGAAGTGGCCGTAGGTGCTGAACAGGTCGGCTGGCGCCGCGGGGCGGCCGTCGGTCTCGATACGCACCCTGATGACCCTAGTGAGTCGCCCGCGGCGCTGCCGCGCCGAGCGGGCGGGCGTCGAACGTAGGCCTGGTCGCGTCATGTGCGCCGAGAGAGCGACCAGGCCTACGTTCGACGCCGCCGGGGCCAGGCATCACGCCGCGATCGTGGCGTGGGTCGTGGCCCAGGTGAGGGCGTGGTCCGCGATCTCTTCCCAGCCGGGCTGGGAGACGAGGCGGTGGGTGCGGCCGTCGTACTCCTTGTACTCGACCACGGCGGGGCTGCCTGACGCGGTGTACTTCTTCACGATCGCCTTGCCGATGGCCGGCGGGACGACGTGGTCGATGCCGCCGGTGATCACCAGGAGCGGGGCGCGGTCGGCGCGGGCGTAGTCGACGTGGGTGACGCCGCCCTTCTCGTTCGGGACCGAGGCCACGCCCTCGAAGAAGACCCGGTTGTAGGACGGGACGGCGAACTGCTCCCAGAGGGCGTCGGAGGCGGCGCGGGGGAGGTCGTTGCCGAAGGTGAAGTGGAAGTGGGCCTTCGAGATGGGCTTGGCGCCGTTGCGGCCGAACGGGTTGGACAGGATCGGGAAGCCGGTGCGGAGGGTGGAGGCGGGGAGCGTGGTGATGCCGGCGGTCTGGCCGGGGGCGACCGCCACGTAGGCGGCGCCGAGGCCGCGGTCGGCGAGCATCTGGGTGAGGACGCCGCCGAAGGAGTGGCCCATGATGATCGGCTTGACGGGCAGGGTGCGGATGATGCGCTCGTAGTGGTCGGCGATCTGCTTGAGGCCGATGCCCTTGAGCGGCTCGGGGTTGGAGCGGACGTCCTGGACGCTGCGGTCGTCGATGCCGGGCCAGCCCGGGACGATCACCTCGTGGCCCGCGGCGCGGAAGCGCTCGGCCCAGGTCTCCCAGCTCGCGGGCGTCATCCAGAGGCCGTGGATGAGGACGATCGGCAGCTTGCCGGTGCCGGCGGCGGGGGTACCGGTCGTGGCGTCGGGGGTGGCGTTCATAGCGGGCTCCTTGGTTTCGGTGGACCGGGTCCCGGTCCGTCGTCAGGAAGAACGATCGTTCTTTCTCTGTTGTTCCCGAAGGTACGCCCCGCACCCGGCGGGCGTCAACATCAAAGAGAAAGATCGTTCTATGCTGAGTGACATGGCACCCAGGACAACCGCCTCCCGCGCTCCGCGAAAGACGGCCGACGGGGGCTCGGAGGCGCGCGAGCGGCTGCTGCGGACCGCGTCCGAGCTGTTCTACGCCGAGGGCATCCACGTGGTCGGCGTCGATCGCATCGTCGCCGCGGCCGGGGTCACGCGCGCCACCTTCTACCGGCACTTCCCGAGCAAGGAAGACCTGGTCGAGGCCTACCTCGGGGTGGAGGACGCGAACCTCCGCGGCATGTTCGACGCGGCGCAGGTGGCCACCGACGACCCGGTCGAGCTCGCAGGGCTCCTGATCGACGGCATCGCCGAGGACGTCGCCCGCCACCACACCCGTGGCTGCCCCTTCATCAACGCCGCCGCGGAGTACCCCGACGCCGACAGCGGGGTGCGACGCGCCGTCGGCAAGCACCGTGCCTGGTTCCGTGGCTCGCTCGAGCGCGTGGTGAGCGCGCTGGGCTCGGACGACCCGGTGACCCGGGCCGGGCAGCTGGTCCTGCTCCGCGACGCGGCCCTCGTGGGCGGCTACCTCGACGGCTGGGACAACGTCCGCGTGGCCTTCGTCGGCGCGGCCCGCCAGGCCGCGGGCCTCGACCCGGCCCATTGAGGCCGACGCCGGACGCAGGCCCGGGGCCTACCGCGCGTCAGCCGCGGCGACCCGGCGGCGCAGGGCCTGGGCCAGGGGCGCCTCCCATGCGTCGGACCGTTCCGCCGGATCGGGACCGTCGTGCGGCAGCCGCGCCATCGTCTGCTTGGTGATGCGGACGGCGTCCCGGTCGCGCCGGGCGATGCGCCGCGCCTGGCGCTTGGCCTCGGCCCAGACGTTCTCGGTCGGGACGACGGCGTGCACCAGCCCGCTCTCCAGCGCCTGCTCGGCGCTCACGGCGTCGCCGAGCAGCAGCATCGCGCGGGTCCGCCCGGCGCCGATCTCGGTGGTCAGCCGGTCCAGCATCTCGCTCGGGCCCACCGGGATGCTGACGATCGTCTCGGGCGCGCGGAAGCGTGCGTCCTGTGCGGCCACGCGCAGGTCGCTCGCGACCGCCAGCCCGAGCCCGGCCCCGGAGACGCTGCCGTGCAGCGCCGCGACCGTTACCGCCGGGCAGGTGCGCCAGGCGTGCAGCACCTCGTCGCTGAGCTCGACGAGGTTCCGGTAGCCGTCGGGGTCGTCGGTGGCGAGCCGGCCGAGCTCGTCCAGGTCGCCGCCCACGCAGAAGTGGCGCCCCTCGGCGCGCAGCACGACGGCGTCGACGTCGTCGGGCAGCGTCGTCAGCACGCTGCCGAGGGCCGTCAGCGTCGCCCGGTCGAGCCGGTTGTCGCCGTCGGGCCGCGTGAGGGTCACCACCAGTACCGCGTCCTCGCGGTTGACCAGCACGGGTTCGACGGCTGGCGCCGTCACCGCACCGGCGCCGACCGCTGCCGCGCTGAGCGCAGCGGCTCTGACGGCAGCCGCACCGGTGGCCGCCGTCGCGGCACGACGCGGGCGCCGCCGCACCGGCACCGACCGCGTCCCGCGGAAGGCGAGGGTCTCGTCGTAGCCCACCGGCCCGGCGAGCTCGAGGTCGAGCCGCTGCAGCACCTCGGGGAACAGCGTCGTCGCCTCCAGCCGGGCCAGCGGCGCGCCGAGGCAGTAGTGCATGCCCACGCCGAACGCGAGGTTGCGGCGTGGCGGGCGCGAGAGGTCCAGGTCGTGCGGCGAGTCGTAGGTCTCCGGGTCGCGGTTGGCCGCGGCGACCACCACGTGCACCACCTGTCCGGCCGCCACCGGGACGCCGCCCGGCAGCTCCGTGTCCTCCGCCGCGTACCGGGTCATGAGCTGTACGGGCGACACGACGCGGACCAGCTCCTCGATGCCCCCGTGCACCGCCTCGGGGTGGTCGAGCAGCCACCTGGCCTGGTCGGGTCGGCGGATGAGCTGGACCAGGCCCTCGGAGAGCAGGGACGTCGTCGTCTCGAGGCCCGCCTCGATCATGACGTTGAGCTGGGATCCGGCCACCGCGCGCACCGCCGGGTCGGACTCGGTGTCGAGCCAGCGCCCCAGCGGCGAGTCCTCCCCGAGCCGTGGCCGGGGCTCGGTCACGAGCTGCTCCCAGTACGCGTTCCACAGCTTGCCGGCGCGGTCGGCCTGCGCCATCCGCGCCTTGCTCGGCGCCAGGTCGTGCACGTTCGAGAGCATGCGGCTCATCTCGCACAGCAGCGGGATGTCGTCGCGCGGCAGCCCGAGCACGGTGCAGAGCACCGCCATCGGCAGCCGGTCGCCGACCAGGGCCCCGAAGTCCGCCTCGCCGTCGGTGCGCAGCACCGCCTCGAACTCGTCGATGTAGTCGTGGACGGTCCGGACGATCTGCGGCGTGAGGTCGGTTATCGACTGCGGCGAGACGAACGAGCCGAGGCTGCGGCGCAGCCCGGCGTGCCCGGGCGGGTTGGTGCCGAGCGCGGAGTCGTGCAGGAACTTCAGTCCCGGGTGCCGTACCCACGTCGGCTGGCGCTCGGTGCGCCAGGGGGCGTCCACCGTGCGCCAGCCGGATCCGCTGAGCACCTCGTGGGTCGCGCCGTGCGAGGTGACCATCCAGGCTCCCCACGGCATGCGTACCGCGGGGCCCATGGCCCGCAGCTCGTCATAGACGGCGTGAGGGTCGGCGCGCCCCTCGGGTGTGGCCAGCCGCTTGATCAGCGAGCGCACGTGTCGTCGGGACGTGTCCGGGCCTTCGGCGTCGGTCGTCATATCAGGCGTGACGGTGCGATCGGGCACAACGAATACTCCCCCTGGGCCGGGACGTGGTCTCGTCGTCCGAGAACGTCATTGAACATACGGTACATACCGGTCAGAAGAAAGAGCCATTGCAGGTCATTGTGTTGCCGTCGCGTAAATCTATGCCCATGGGACGGGCATGCGTGTGCCCCCGCATCCCAGCGACGCCGTCTCAGAGGGCCGGCCGAAGGTGGCGGTTGCGCGCAAGGAAGCACGGGCCGGGGCCCGTGCTCGGAGTTGGTCCGCTCAGCCTAAACCGCCTGCGGGACGTGCATCCGCAGGTGTGAGATGCCCCTCTATTGGCACGTGCAAGACTGGTGCGCATGACGACCAGCGTGGACGACTCGCCGGCAACGCCGCCGGTGCGGCGGAAGGACCGGGACCCACAGCGCCGTCCGACGATGAAGGACGTCGCCGACCATCTCGGGGTGTCCCGCCAGCTTGTCTCGCTGGTGATGCGGGGCGTACCCGGTCCGAGCGCCGAGTCACGGGACCGGATCCTTGCCGCCGCCAACGAGCTCGGGTATCGCCCGAACGCGTCGGCGCGCCTGCTGCGCCAGAACCGCACGCACCTGATCGGGATGATGTTCCAGATCCACCACCCGTTCCAGGCGCGGGTCGTGGAGCGGCTCTTCGTGCGGGCGGCGGAGCGCGGCTTCGGCCTGGCGCTCGGGCCGATGACCGACGAGCGCTCCACGGACGTCGTCGTCGCCGAGCTGATGGAGGAGCGGGTGGAGGCGCTCGTCGCCTTCAACCCGGACCCCGGTTCGGCGGCGCTCGCCGAGGCGCGGCGACTCGTCCCGGTGGCCTGGCTCGGCGAGTGGGTCCAGGAGCCAGAGGTGGACAACGTGCACGTCGACGAGGTCGAGGGGCTGCGCCTCGCGATCGAGCACCTCACGGCGCTGGGGCACCGGGACATCGTCTACGTCGGCGGCCTGGACGGCGGGGTGGGGCGGGATCGCGCCGACGCGTACCGCGCCGCGATGACGGGGTCCGGCCTGGCCGACCGGATCGAGGTGCTGCCGAGCGGGTTCTCCGAGGAGGACGGCGCCGCGGCCGCGCGGAAGATCGTCGCGCGCGACCGGCGCCCGACGGCGGTGGTGTGCTGCGGCGACCAGTGCGCGGTGGGAGTGCTGGCGGTGTTCGCCCGCTCGGGCGTGCGCGTGCCGGACGAGATCTCCGTGGTCGGGTTCGACGACAGCTACCTGGCGTCCCTGTCGTACCACCGGCTGACGTCGGTCCACCAGGACGTCGAGGCGACGGTCGAGGCGACGCTGGAGGCCGTGCTCGACCGGGTCGAGGGTGCGGACGGGCCGCGCCGCTCGGTCGCGACGGCGACGACCCTGGTGGTCCGCGACTCCACGGGCCCGGCACGAACCGGGTAGAGGTCCGCTCCCGCGGCCACCACCCGGCCCGTACGCCGTCTGCCTAGCGGACCCCGCGGATGGGGATGACGACGGCCGCCCCGACCAGGGCGACGATGCCGGCGCCCCAGAGCAGCACCGGATAGTTGTCCCCGCCGCCCACGCCGAGCAGGAACGCGCCGAGCGCGGGCGCGAAGGACTGCGGCAGCGAGTTGGCGATGTTCATGACGCCGAGGTCCTTGCCGGGGCGGTCGGGGTCGGGGAGCACGTCGACCACCAGTGCGTTGTCGACGGCGACGTAGATGCCGTAGGCCAGGCCCATGATGATCTCGGCGACGTAGAAGACGAGCACGTCGTCGGCGTAGACGAGCACGACGAGCCCGATGCCGAACAGCAGCGTCGACCCGCCGACGAAGACCTTGCGGCGGCGCAGCCGGTCGGACAGCCAGCCGGACGAAGCGGTGGCCACCAGCAGGGCGATCGTGTACAGCAGGACGCCGGTCGCGACGGCCGATACCGCCCGCTCCGTGGTGAGGCCGAGGTGGTCCTGCATGTAGAAGAGGCGGAAGGTCGTGAACAGGAACGTCGCGAGGACGATCAGGAACCGCGACCACCAGGCCAGGCCGAAGTCGGGGTGCTGCAGCGGGTTGGCCCAGAAGGTGCGAATTATGGTCAGGACGGAGAAGCGCTCGGGCGCGGCCTCCGGCATGCGGTCGGGCGTGGCCAGCACGTAGACGATCACGAAGGCGACGCCGACGACGCCGGGGAGGATGAACAGCAGCGGCAGGTTGGCGACCAGGAGCGCGGCGGCGTAGGTGCCCGCCAGGATCGAGACGTTCTGCGCGAGGCCCAGGACGCTGGAGGCCTGCCCGCGCTGGAGCGGGGGCACATTGTCGGCGAAGCTGGCCATGAGCGCGGCGAACGCCGCGTTCGACGCGAGCTGGCAGAACAGCCAGGCCAGCGTCAGCATCAGCACGTTCGTCGAGTAGGCCACGGCGGCGAGGCCGACGAGCAGGCCGACGATGCCGCCGAGCAGCCAGGGCCGACGTCGTCCCCACCGGGTGCGTGTGCGGTCGCTGAGCGCCCCGAACAGCGGGTTGCCGAGGATCGCGCCGATCGAGCCGATCGGCAGGACCACGGCGATCACCGACGCCGGGTCGGCGGGGTTCAGGTCCTGCGCCTTGAGCTGCATGCTCACCATGACGGGGGACAGGATCGCCAGGAAGATCCCGAACTGAGCGATGCCGATGGTGGTGATGTACCACTTGCTGACGGGTTGGGTGGGGTCCGGGTTCGTGAACGGGTGTGCGGGCAGTCTCGTCGCCATCGACGCCTCCTCGAGTCGTGCGCGGAACGGTCAGCTGCCGGGTCCTCGGTGACCCGATTTAGCTCGTGCTAACCTGTGCGCCGAGCTCACCTTAGCTCGTGCCAACTGGTTCGTCTACAACGACGTCGATCTGGAGCGTGGACATGCTGCCTTCTCACCTTCCCGAACCCGAGCTCTACCTCCCCGGCACGGGGGAGCCGGCACTGCGCTGGGGAATCGTCGGACCGGGCTGGATCGCCGGGGAGCTCGCGAACGCCCTCCGGGCGCACACCAAGCAGCGTCTTGTCGCGGTGGCGTCCCGCTCGATCGATCGCGCCGCGGCGTTCGCGGCGGCCCACGGCATCGAGCAGGCCTTCGGCTCTGTCGACCAGCTCGTCACGCATCCCGACGTCGACGTCGTCTACGTCGCGACCCCGCAGAGCGAGCATCTCGCGGCCGGCCTCGCGGCCATCGCCGCGGGGAAGCATGTGCTGATCGAGAAGCCCATTGCGGTGAACGCCGCCGAGGCGCAGACCCTGGCCGACGCCGCCCGCGCCGCCGGCGTGCTCGTGATGGAAGCGATGTGGAGCCGCTACCTGCCCCAGGCGTCGGTCCTCCGCCGGCTTGTCGCCGACGGCGTGCTCGGGGAGATCCGGTCGGTCCACGCCGACCACGGCCAGGCGATCCCGGCGAACCCCGAGCACCGGCTCTACCGGCCCGAGCTGGGCGGGGGAGCGCTCCTGGACCTCGGGATCTACCCGGTGCAGCTCGACTCGATGATCCTCGGCGCCCCGACCGGCGTCGTCGCCGTCGGCGGGATGACGCAGACCGGGGTGGACGCGTACTCGACGCTCGTGCTCACCCACGGGCAGGGCGCGCAGTCCACGCTGACGACGTCGATGCTGGCCCGCACGCCCACGACGGCGGCGGTCGCCGGGTCGGAGGCGTCGATCTTCGTCGACGCCTACTTCTACACCCCGACGTCCTTCACGCTGACCGGCACGGACCACGCGGCCCCGACCCTCACGTGGAGCGACCCGACCGGCCTGACGCTGTTCGACGGGCTGTCGTGGGAGGCGACGGCGCTGGCGCGGTTCGTCGGCGAGGGCCGTACCGAGTCGCCCGTGCACACGCTGGAGGAGACCGTGTCGATCCTCGCCACCATCGACGAGGCCCGAGCCCAGATCGCCGCCTCATGACCGGCACTACCGAAGCGGCCACTACCGAAGCGGCCGCGGTCGAAGCCGCCACGACTCAAGCAGCCACGACGCACGGGGGAGCCACCTTGACCGACGCCATCGCCGAGCTGGAGCGCCAGGAGCACGAGCTGGTCCTCGACTCGTTCGACCACGCCGACGCCTGGCGCCTCGGCTCGCGGATCACCGCTATCGCCCAGGAAGCGGGCCACGCCGTCGGCATCGACATCCGGCGCCCCGGCCTGGTCCTGTTCCGTGCCGCGCTGCCGGGGATCACCCCCGACCAGGACACCTGGATCGCCCGCAAGGCCGCCGTCGTGCTGCGGATGGAGAACAGCAGCGCGCTCGTCGACGCGCGGCTCTCCGCCGCTGGGATCGACGCCGCCGCCGTCGGGTGGCTGGGCGCGGACTACGCCGTGACGGGCGGCTCGTTCCCCATCCGGGTGCGCGGCGTCGGCGTCGTTGCCGCCGCCACTGCCTCGGGCCTGTCCTCGCAGGAGGACCATGACCTCATCGTCGAAGGACTGCGCGCCCACCTCGCCGAAGGAGCGAACCGATGACCGAGGAGATTCCCGCCCGCCGCCTGCGGAGCGGGCAGCGAGCCCGGATCCGCGTCTGGGACCGCGCGAGCGGAGCGATCCGCGACGTGCACGAGTCCCGCGAGCGGCTCTACGAGGCCCCGAACTGGACTGCGGACGGCCGCCTCGTCGTGAACGGGGACGGGCTGCTGTGGACCCTCCCGGCCGACGGGTCGGCGCCGCCGCGGGCGATCGCCGCGAACGGCCTGCCCGACGTCAACAACGACCACGTCCTCTCCCCGGACGGCGTGACGGTCTTCGCGTCAGCGAACGACTGGCACATCTGGGCGGTCCCTCTGGCCGGCGGCGACGCCCGCCGGGTGACGAACGACGACGGCGGGATGCACTTCCTCCACGGCATCAGCCCGGGCGGCACCCTGCTCGGCTACGTGCGCCTGGAGCCCGAGGGCGACAACTGGTGGGCGTCGGCCACCATCCACACCGTCCGGATCGACGGATCCGGCGACGTCGCAGTCACTACCGACCCCGGCCCCGCGGACGGCTGCGAGTGGACGCCCGACGGCGAGTGGATCCTCTTCAACACCGAGCAGTTCTCCGCCGAGCCCGGCCACGCGCAGCTGGCCCGGGTCCGGCCCGACGGCGCCGGGCTGGAGCAGCTCACCTTCGACGAGCGCGTCAACTGGTTCCCGCACGTCGCGCCGACCGGCGACGTCGTCGTCTACCTCAGCTACCCGCCCGGCACCACGGGGCACCCCGCGGACCTGCCCGTCGAGCTCCGGCTCGTCTCCGTCGGCGACTGGCAGCGGCCCACCACCCTGGTCGCGCTCGACGGCGGCCAGGGCACCATCAACGTGCCCAGCTGGTCACCCGACGGATCGGCGTTCGCGTTCGTCGACTACCCCGTCGACACGGTGTCCGGCGACGCCTCCGGCAACGAGCAGGAGCGGCCATGACCACCATCGAGACGTTCGACGACGACGGGTTCGTCCCGCTGTTCGACGGAGTGACCCTGGACGGCTGGCACGCGGTGCCCCGCGTCTACGGCACCATGTATCCCGGCGGCCCCGACGTGAACGACGAGCTGGCGCGGCTCGGGGTCGAGGTGCCCGCGGCGCCGGAGGAGCATCCCGCCGTGTGGCGGGTCGAGGACGGCTACGTCGTCGGCGAGCAGGAGACGCCGGGCGCCGGCTACGGCGGCTACCTCGTCAGCGACGACGCGTACGGCGACTTCGAGCTCGTGGTCGAGGCCCGCCCGGACTGGCCGGCCGACACGGGCGTCATGGTCCGGCGTCGGCCCGACACCTGGGAGGGCTTCCAGGTGCTGCTGGACCACCGCGAGTCCGGCGGCATCGGCGGGTTCTTCGGCAACGGCCTGGCCAGCTTCTCGGCGGTCCCGTTCGCCGTCGTCTCCGTCCGGGACGACGACGGCACGCCGGTCGGGCTGGCCGCCGACGACCCGGCCACCTCGACCGAGCCGGTGACGCCCGAGAAGGTCGGGCGGCTGAGCTACGCGGCCGACGTCGAGGACTTCCTGAAGGTCTGGCGCTGGGCGGCTGGAACGAGCTGCGGATCCGGTGCGTCGGCGCCCTCCCGGTGATCACCACCTGGGTGAACGGCCTGAAGATCGCCGAGCTGGACACGGCCGCCCTCGACTCGCCGGACTACGACCCGCAGGCCGTCCTGGACGCCCTCGGCCCGCGCGGGCACATCGCCTTCGAGGTGCACGACAACGACTCTGTCTTCGGCGAGGCCCGATGGGGGCGGGGCGCCCAGTGCCGGTGGCGGAACATCCGCATCAAGGATCTCACCGGCGAATCCGGCTCCTGATTTTGCTACCTACGCCGAAATTATTCGTCACTCTCGCGTTATGCCGTCGAAACGGGCCGTCCCTACCTTGATAAACGGACCCGCAACGAGTGGGTTCAAAATCGCTACTAGGCAGCATAATGCTGCCTGCTTGCGTCGGCTCCCACCGACTCTCGCGATAGGAGTCCCCCCGTGCCCCTCTCCCGACACCTGACGGCCCGGCTGACTGCCGGTGCCGCCGTCATCTCCCTCCTTGCCCTGTCCGGCTGCGGCCGCAGCGACGAGCCCGCCTCGGCGGCCGCGTCCGCACGCGTCGACGACGGACCCGCCACCGGCACCGTCGAGCTGTGGGCCCCGGACGGCGACGCGACAGCTCTCGACGACGTCCTCGCCTCCTTCAAGAAGGACAACCCGGACCTCGATCTGCAGGTCACCCTGGTCCCGGCGGACGAGTACACGACCAAGCTGCAGTCGGCGGTCGCCTCGGGCGCCGGGCCCGACGTCGCGCAGCTCTACACCGAGTCCCAGGCCCAGTTCACAGTGGGCGGCGCGTTTGCGCCCGTGCCCGAGGGGCTGGTCGACAGCGCCTCGTTCTTCCCCGGCTCGTGGGAGTCCGGGGTCGTCGACGGCGTCGCCTACTCCGTCCCGTGGTACGCCTACACCTACGCGCTGGTCTACCGCTCCGACTTCGCCGAGGCCGCCGGCGTGGCGGCGCCGACCACCTGGGACGACGCCATCCCGTTCTTCGAGGCCCTGCAGGACGGCGGGGCCGAGAAGGGCCTGGGCGCGGACGTCGGCTGGGACGTCTACAACGGCCAGGACGTCACGCAGTACCTGTGGCAGGCCGGGGGCAGCCCGACGTCGGACGACGGCGCCGAGTGGACCCTCGACACCCCCGAGATGGTCGACGCGCTGACCTACAACCAGTCCTTCTTCACCTCCGGGGTCGCCGACCCCGACGCGCCCGGCTTCCTCGACTCCCAGCCGTACTTCGTCCAGGGCAAGACGGGCGCCATGATGACCGGCCCCTGGGTGATCGGGCAGCTGGACGACGTCGCCGGCGAGGAGGGCTGGACGCAGGAGCACGTCGCGACCGCCCCGCTGCCGGGCGACGCGGGCGGCAGCGTCGGCGCGGTCGCGGGTGGTAGCTGGGGCGTCCTGGCGAACAGCGACAACGCGGACGCCTCCTGGAAGGTGGTGCGCGAGCTGGCGGTGCCCGAGACGCAGGTCGCGCAGTACGAGGCGATGGCCTCGCTCCCCGCGGTCCGTTCCGCGTGGGACGACCCCGCGATCGCGGACCAGCCGCTCCTCGACGCGTTCTTCGAGCAGCTCCAGAGCGCCGAGACGTATCCGCAGGCGCAGACCTGGGCGCAGATCGCGACGCAGCTCGGCGTCGAGATGGAGGCGGTCGCCAAGGGAAGCCAGACGCCCGAGCAGGCCGCGGCGGCCATCCAGTCCTTCGCCGAGAGCCTGGGCACCGGGGCGGAGCAGTAGGGCGATGACCGCAACCAGCACGTCGGGGCGGCCGCTGAGCGTGCAGCCGCCCCGACGTTCGCGAAGCTCCGGGGCCCGGCGCCGCTCGCTGATCGCCTGGCTGTTCCTGACGCCGTTCCTCCTGGTCTTCCTCGTCTACACGGCGATCCCGACCGTCGCGGCGCTCGGCTTCAGTCTCACGGACCTGCGCGGGACCGACCTGCGCAACCCGTTCGCCGTCGAGTTCGTCGGCCTCGGCAACTACGCCTGGCTGTTCTCCGACGACCGGTTCGTCCGCGACCTCGGGAACACGGCGATCTTCGTACTGGTCGGGGTCCCGCTCACCATGCTGCTCGGGTTCGCCCTCGCACTCGCGCTGAACGCGGGTATCCGCCGTCTGCGCGGCGTGTTCCGGACGATCTTCTTCGCCCCGGTGGTGACCAACATCGTGGCCGTCGCGCTCATCTGGCAGTACGCGTTCAACACGAACGGCACCGTCAACGAGGTGGCCGCGAACCTCGGCTTCGCGGGGCCGAACTGGCTCGGCGACCCGAACCTGGCGATGCCGGTGGTGATCCTGCTCGGCGTGTGGCGCAACTTCGGCACCGCCATGGTGCTGTTCCTGGCGGGGCTGCAGGCCGTGCCGGAGGACGTGCACGAGGCGGCCGCCCTGGACGGCGCGGGGTGGTGGCGCCGCCTGTGGCACATCACGACGCCGCTGCTCATGCCGACGATCCTGCTCGTCTCCGTGCTGCTCACGGTGTTCTACCTGCAGGTGTTCGACGAGCCCTACCTGCTCACCGACGGCGGCCCGCTGGGCTCCACCGAGTCGGTGGCGCTGTACACGTACCACCAGTTCGGCTTCGGCCAGTTCGGGCTCTCCTCCGCCGCCTCCTTCGTGATCCTCGTCATGGTGGCAGTGGTGAGCATCATCCAGTTCAGATTGCTGAGGCCCCGCGCATGACAGTCACCGCGCCGACCGAGACCTCCGCCGCGCCCGTCGTCGTGGACCAGGGGCCCCGACCCGCGCCGCGCGGGCCCCGCCCGCCGCAGGTGCTGCTGCACGCGGCCCTCGTCGTGGTCGCCGTCCTCACGTTGCTGCCCTTCGTGTGGGTGGTGAGCGGCTCGCTGCGCAGCCTGGACGACATCCGCGCCGCCCCCGGCGCATGGCTGCCGAGCGAGGTGACCCTCGACAACTTCGTGCGGCTGTTCGCGACGCAGGGATTCAGCACCTACCTCGTGAACAGCGTCGTCGTCGCGGTCATTGTCGTGGCGGGCAACATCGTCGCCGCGTCCGCGGCGGGGTACGCGCTCGCCAAGTTCGACTTCGCCGGCAAGCGGCTCGCCTTCGGGGCCGTCATGGCGGCGCTCATGGTGCCGTACACCGCCACGTTCGTCCCGCAGTTCGTCGTCACCATGAACCTCGGCCTCGTCGACACCCTCGCCGGTATCGCCCTGCCGAGCATCGCGCTGCCGATCTCGATCTTCATCATGCGGCAGTACGCGTCCGCGATCCCGGACGAGCTGCTCGAGGCCGCGCGCATCGACGGCGCGGGCGAGCTCCGCATCTTCGCCCGCATCTTCCTGCCGCTGGCCGGTCCAGCACTCGCTACGGTCACGATCATGTCTTTCCTCGCCGCGTGGAACAACTTCATCTGGCCGCTCGTGGTGGCCCAGAGCACGTCGACCTACACCCTGCCGGTCGGGCTGGCCGCGACCAGCCAGGCCGCGAACAACGTCACCGACTATGGGCTCATGCTCGCCGGCGCCATAGTGGTGATGCTGCCCGTGCTCGTGCTGTTCCTCTTCCTGCAGCGCTACTTCGTGCAGGGCGTCGCCGCCACGGGGCTGCGATGACGGCGGGGCTGGACCAGAGCGGCATCCGCCGGCTCAACACCTCCGCGGCGCTCCGCGAGCTCGCGGTCTCCGCCGAGGCCGTGACGATGACGGCGCTCGCCGAGCGGACCGGCCTGTCGCGGCGCACGATCGAGCTCATCCTCGACGCGCTCGTCGAGGCCGGCTGGGTCGCGGAGCTGGACCGCGTGCCGGTCACGGGCGCGGCGGGCAGGCCGCCGAGGCGGTTCGAGCTGCGCGCCCAGCACGCCCTGCTCGCCGCGGTGCGGGTGAACACGCTCGAGGGCGCCGCGGTGGTGTCCGACGTGCGCGGGAACATCCTCGGCCGCGCCCGGCGCGCGCTGCGCGAGTATCCCGACCCGCGGTCCACCCTCGACGACGCCGCCGACCTCGTGCGGGAGGCGCTGGTGGACGCCGGCGGGACGATCGAGCGCCTGCGCGCGGGCGCCATCGCGAGCGGTGGTGCCATCGACGCCGACGGCGTCGTCCGGCGGCTGGTCCACACCGAGCACTGGGCGGGCGTCGACCTGCCCGGTGAGCTGGGCAGACGCATCCACATCCCCTGGTTCGCGGACAACGACGCCAACCTCGGCGCCCTCGCCGAGCGCTGGCGCGGGGCGGCCCGCGACCACGACGACGTCGTCTGGGCGCAGCTGGGCAGCCGCGCGGGCGTGGGCATCCTCATCCGCGGCACCGTGCACCGCGGTTTCCAGGGAGCGGCCGGAGAGATCGTCGAGGCGGTATCGATGCGGGCCGGGTCGATCGAGGACCACCCCATCGCGGGGCTGACCTCCCCGGTCCGGCAGCAGCAACGACTCGCGCGCTCGCGGGTGGACGCCGCCCGGGCGGGCGATCCGGCGGCGCTGGCCGAGGTCGACGAGTTCGCCGAGCACATCGTGTCGATCCTGACCACCCTGTCCTGGACCATCGCGCCGTCGCTCATCGTGCTCGGCGGAGGGCTGGAGGACGCCGCGGACGTGCTCCTGGACCGCGTCCGGGAGCGGATGCGAGCGGCGCGCGCCCCGGAGATCGAGCTCCGGGCCACGTCGCTCGGCCCGGACGGCCCGCTCGTGGGGGCGCTCAAGTTCGCCCTCGACCGCATGGACACCCAGCTGTTCGGCCCCGTCGTGCACGAAGCCTGACCGCAGCCGCACCCCACACCCTCAAGGAGTACAAACGTGACTTTCCCGCGCAGCGCCGACGTCCTTATCGTCGGCGGCGGCATCATGGGTTCGACCGTCGCCCGGCTGGTCCGGGAGGCCGACCCGACCGTGCGCATCGTCATGGTCGACGCGGGGACCGCGATCGGCGACACCCCGGGACTGCACCTGCACGACGTGCCGGACCCCGAGCTGTGGGAACGCTACAACGAGCGGGTCGCGAGCGGCATCCAGGGCATGTACACCGGGGCCTCCGTCGACCGGGAGCCCGTCGGCGACGTCGTCGGGCTCCAGCCGGGGATGTTCCACGCGCTCGCCTTCGGCGAGGACGCCGAGACGATGCCGGGTGCGGCGATCGCGTGGAACGCGGGCGGCATGGGCGTCCACTGGACGGCGGCGACCCCGTGGCCCGCCGGCGACGAGGTGTTCGACGGCGGCGACCCGCGGGGCTGGTCGGACGACCTGCGGACCGCGCGGCGCGTGCTCGGCGTGCATCCCGGCCCGATCGGGCCCACCGAGGCCGGGCAGGTGGTGCTCGACGTGCTGGGGGAGCACCTCGCCGGCGTCGGCCCGGGCGAGCGTGCGCCGCAGCCGATGCCCATGGCGGTCGACCCGGCCGCCGATGGCCCCATGACCCGCACCGGTCCCTCGGTGGTCTTCCCGCCGATCGCCGCCGGCGGTGACGACCGGTTCGAGCTGCTCACCGGCGCCCTCGTGACGGAGCTGCTGGTCGCGGGCGACCGGGTGCGTGGCGCGCGAGTCCGGCGGGTCGCCGACGGGACGGAGCAGGAGCTGCTCGCGGACACCGTGGTGGTGTGCGCGGACGCGCTGCGGACCCCGCAGCTGCTCTTCGCCTCGGGTATCCGGCCGTGGGCGCTCGGGCGCTACCTGAACGAGCACGCGTTCGTCACCGGGCGCGTCCTCATGGACGTCGACCGGTTCGGGCTCGACCTCGCCACGCTCCCGCTGCCGCGGGTCGGGGAGTTCTGCACCGACTCGCTCTGGCTGCCGCAGAACGGGCCCGACCAGCCGTTCCACGGGCAGATCATGAACACGACATACGTCGACGCGACCGGGCGCCCCCTCGCCCACTCGGTGGGTCTGTCGCTCTACTCGCCGGTCGAGTCGCGGCCGGAGAACCGCCTCGTGTTCTCCGAGACCGAGACGGACGCGGCGGGCATGCCGCGGATCAGCATCGAGTTCGGCTACTCCCCGACGGACCTCGACCTCATCGACCGCGCGCTCGCCCAGGTGCAGGAGCTCGCCGAGCTGTTCGGTCCTTTCGATCCCCAGGCGGAACGGGCGCTGCTGGCGCCCGGATCCTCGTTGCACCTCACCGGCACCGTCCGGATCGGGGAGCACGACGACGGCACGAGCGTCGCGGACGCCCACGGACGGGTGTGGGGCTTCGAGAACCTCTACGTCGCCGGCACCGGCGCGGTGCCGACACCCGTGGTGGCGAACGCCACCCTCACCGGCGCGGTGACCGCCGTGCGCACCGCCCGGGCCGTCGCGCGGCGATCGGCCGCGCTCGCCGGCTGACGGCCGCAGTCAACAGTCTCGATCAACAGTCTCGATCAACAGGAAGGACGCCGATCATGCTCGCGGAACACATCTCTACCGAGTACCGCATCGGGTTGCCCCCATGGGTGCGGGACGAGCTCGCCGACGTGCCGGACCTCGTCCCGGACCGGGACGACCGGATGCGGCTCGTGCACCGGCTGGCCGACCGCAACTGGCGGGAGGGCAACGGAGGCCCGTTCGCCGCCCTGGTCGCCGAGAGCGAGACCGGGCGCATCGTCTCGGTCGGCGTGAACGTCGTCCTCGCGAGCGGGGTGTCGAGCGGGCACGCGGAGGTCGTCGCGCTGGGGCTCGCCCAGGCACGGCGGGGAGCGTGGGACCTCGGCGGCGCCGCCCTGCCCGCCCACGAGCTCGTCGTCAACTGGCGGCCGTGCATCCAGTGCTACGGGGCGACCATGTGGTCCGGGGTGCGCACGCTGGTCGTCGCGGGCGAAGGGCCGGAGCTCGAGGAGATCACCACGTTCGACGAGGGCCCGCTCGGCGACGACTGGGCCGAGCAGTTCGAACGCCGCGGCATCCGCGTGGTCAAGGACGTGCTGCGTGAGGAGGCGCTCGGCGTCTTCCGCGCCTACCGCGCGGGGGTCGACTCGGGCGGACTGACGGTCTACAACGCGCGCCAGGGCGCGCCGGAGGGAATCGCATGAGGCTGCGCGCCGACCGGGTCGCCCTGAACCCGATCCAATGGGTCAACATCAAGGCCGATCCGGCGGACCCGGAGAGCGAGGACCTCTGGCTCTTCGCCGACCCGGCCTTCCGGGCCGACTACCCAGGCGTCCTGGCCCAGGTGCGGGACGCCGGCTTCGCCGCGGTGATGATGGAGGTGCTCGACACCCAGACGCTGCAGTCGTACGAGCGGATGGTGCAGGATGCGGGCCTGGTGCTCGCGCCCGGCTACGCGAGCGTCGCCCTGCCGGAGGACCATGGCGTGCTGCTGGCTCCGGGCAGCGCCGAGCAGGTGCGCTGGTACGACGGCATCCGCCGCAAGGCGGAGGAGTCGAACTACTTCGGGCTGGGCACCGTCTTCCTCGCGCCCGAGATGAGCTGGGCGCCCGGAACCCGGCGCACGCTGGAGCAGACGGCCGTGGGCGCGGACTTCGACAGCTCCCGCCTGGACCGGGTCATCGACGTCCTCGGAACCGCGGCGGAGGTCCTCGGCCAGGAGGGTGTGCGGGCCGGGCTGCACAATCACGTGGGCACGTGGATCGAGACCGAGGAGGAGATCGAGCGCGCCCTCGCTGCGATCCCCTCGTCCCTGCTGGGCGTCTCCTTCGACATCGGGCACCTCGCGTGGGCGGGGATCGACCCCGTGCGGATGCTGACGCGGCACGCCGACCGGCTGGTCGACCTGCACATCAAGGACCTCGACCTCACGGTGGCCGCCGCCAGCCGCGCGGAACCGACCTCGTACAACGCGGCCGTCGACCGCGGCCTCTTCCGCGAGCCGGGCGCCGGCGACATGGACCTCGACGCGATGCTCGCGGCCCTGCCGGACGGCTGGGACGGCTGGGTGATCGTCGAGGTCGACCGGGCCTCGATGGATCCGCGGGTGAGCGCCGACGTGAGCCGGGCCTGGGTCGACGCGCGGCTGACGGGCTGACCCGGCCGCCGGCGCCCACGGGCGTCAGCCGAGCCGGCAGCCATTCCCTGGAGGCGGCGCTCAGTGGCGGAGGAGGAGCTCCGCCGCCTTCTCACCGATCATCGCGGACGGCGCGTTCGTGTTGCCCGTGGTGATCGTCGGCATGACGGATGCGTCCGCCACCATGAGCCCGTCGATCCCGCGCACCCGCAGCGTGGGGTCGACGACGGCGCGCTCGTCCGAGCCCATGCGGCACGTGCCGACCTGGTGGTGGTATGTGATCACGCGCTGCCGGATGTACTCCACGAGCGCCTCGTCGCTCAGGTCGCCCGACGGGTAGTGCGGCCGCGCCTTCCAGTCCGAGGCGAGGGCTTCCTGCGCCCCGACGTCGAGGCACTGCCGGACGGAGGCGAGCATCGAGGAGATGTCGCGCTCGTCCTCCAGGACGTGGGGGTCGATGAGGATGCCGTCGGCCGGATCGGCGCTCGCGAGGCGCAGCGTGCCGCGCGACCGTGTGGTGACTATGCCCGCCATGAGCGAGAAGCCCCACGGGATCGGCTCCATGTCCGGCTCCAGCATCGGCACGGAGAAGTTGATCGGCTGGGTGTCGGGTACGGGCAGCGCCGGATCGGAGCGCCAGAACCAGTGGGTCTGGGTCACGCTGCGGTGCGGGGTCGGGGGGTCCACCTCGCGGTCGGTCGTGAAGATGACCGGGACGAGGTAGTGGTCGTGCAGGTTCTCGCCGACCGGCAGGTCCGCGACGACGTCGATGCCGAGGGCGGTGAGGTGCTCCGCGGGGCCGACGCCGCTGCGCAGCAGCGTCTCGGCGCTGCCCTCGGCACCCGCCGAGAGCACCACCTGGTCGGCGGTGAGCACGCGGCCGTCCGCCAGCTCGACCCCCGTCGCGCGGCCGTCCTCGATCCGCACCCGGTGCACGACGACGCCGGTGAGCACGGTGAGGCGGCCCTCGTCGACGGCGGGCTGCGCGTAGGTGTCCCATGTCGTGACCCGGTCGCCGTCGGCCACCGTCACCTGCTGGACCGAGACGCCGTCCAGGCCGTCCACGTTGTAGTCCGGGTTGCGGGTCAGGCCCGCCTGGACGGCCGCGTCGATGATCGCCTGCTGCACCGGGTGGAGCGGCTCGTTGGGCGCGACCGGCAGAGGTCCGGCGGTGCCCCGGCGCGGGTCACGGGCGCCGTGCCACTGCTCGATGCGCCGGTACACCGGCTCGACGTCCGCCCAGGACCAGCCGGGGCAGCCGTCGGCCGCCCAGCCGTCGAAGTCCTCGGGGGCGCAGCGCACCCAGATCGCGGCGTTGAGGGAGTGGGAGCCGCCGAGCACGCGCCCGCGCGGCAGGTGGATCCGGCGCCCGGCAGCATGCGGCTGGGGAACCGTGTGGTAGTCCCAGTCGCGCTCGCCGTGCCACAGCTCGCCCAGGCGGCCCACGTCCTGGATCATGTCGTCGCGGTTCGACCCGCCCGCCTCGACGATCGCGACCCTGCGGCCGGCGTCCGCCAGACGGCGGGCGACGACGCTTCCCGCGGTCCCTGCTCCCACAACGACGACGTCGTAATCAGCCATGGCTGTCTCCTTCTCCTTCCGGACGGCGACCGGTGCGCGGTCCTTCGTTGTCATTCGGTGAGGCGGTACGCCGCGGCGAGCTTCTCGGGCTGGTCCTGTAGTTCCGCTGCCGGCGCGCGCAGCGTGACCACGCCCTGGGCCAGCACGGTGACGCTGGTCGCGAGCTCGAGTGCGACGCGAGTGAACTGCTCGATGAGCAGCACCCCGACGCCCCGCTCGGCGACGGCGCGCAGCGCGGGCACCAGGCGCGCGACGACCAGGGGCGCGAGGCCGAGCGACATCTCGTCGATCACCAGGACCTTCGGCCGTGCGGCGAGGGCGGTGGCCAGGGCGAGCATCTGCTGCTGGCCGCCGGAGAGGGAGCCGGCGGGCCGGTCGGCGAAGCCGTGGATCTCCGGGAACAGGGCCAGCATCGACTCGACCGCCGCGGCGCGCTCGCCGCGCGGCAGCAGCAGCGAGGCGATCGTGAGGTTGTCGGCCACCGAGATGTCGCCGAAGACGCGGTGCCCCTCCTGCATCGTCGCGACGCCCGCGCGGCGCACCCTGTTCGGCGCGATGCCGTGGATGGCCGTGCCGTCGGTGGTGATCGAGCCGCTGGTGTCGCGCAGGATCCCGGCGACCGCCAGCACCGTCGACGACTTGCCGGCTCCGTTCGCGCCGAGCAGGGCCGTGACCTCGCCGGCGTTGACCGTCAGGTCGATGCCGTGCACGACCTCGATCCCGCCGCGGCGGACGCGGAGGTCGCTGATCTCCAGCGCGGTCACGTCGTCACCTCCTCGTCGATGCCGAGGTACGCCTTGCGTACCTCGGGGGAGCTCAGCACCTGGAGCGTCGGGCCGGCCGCGATGCGGCGGCCGAAGTCGAGCACGGCCACCGTGCCGCACGCCGCGCGGACCAGGTCCATGTCGTGGTCCACGAGCAGCACCAGCGCGCCCGCCTCCTCGGGAATGCGTGTGATCAGCCCGAGCAGCCGCTCGGACTCCGCCGGGTCCAGGCCCGCCGCGGGCTCGTCGAGCAGCACGAGGCGCGGCGTCCCGACGACGCACGACGCGATGTCGACGAGGCGCCGCTCGAACATCGTCAGCTCCGCGCCCAGCCGGTACGGCCGGGCAAGCTCAACGTAGTCGAGCGCGCGGTCGACGTCGGCGGTGGGGGAGCCGCTGTGCTCGGCGGCGAGCAGCACGTTCTCGCGCGCCGTCAGCGTGCGGACGACCTGCTCCTGCTGGAACGACCTCCGCAGGCCCCAGCGGGCGCGGCGGTGCGCCGGGACCGCCAGCAGGTCGTCGCCGTCGAGGTCGACGGACCCGGCCACCGGCAGGGCGAAGCCGGACAGCACGTTGAACGCCGTCGTCTTGCCGGCGCCGTTGGGGCCGATGATCCCGCACACGCCTGACTCGAAGGCCATCGAGACGTCGTCCAGCGGCTTCACGCCGCCGAAGCGGACGGTGATCCCGGACAGGGTGAGCCGGCTCATACGGTCACCTCCCGCGACGGACGCGACGGACGCGACGGACGGGGCGGCCGCGGCGGGCGCAGCCGCCGCCAAAGCGCGCCGAGCTGACCGGCGATGCCCGCCGGCGCCGTCGTGACCGCCTGGACCAGCCCGAGACCGAGGACGACGAACACGAGGTTGCCGTCGAGGCCGACGGTGTTGAGCAGCTGCGGCAGGCCGTAGAAGAACAGGCCGCCGAGGACGGCGCCCAGCAACGAGAAGGCCCCGCCGATGAGCACCGTCGCGAAGAGCAGGACCGACTGCTGCGCCTTGAACGACGTGGGGTCGAGGATGCCGGAGCTGGCCGCCAGCAGCGCGCCCGCCACCCCCGTGACCGCGCTCGTCACGGCCAGGGCGAGCAGGCGATGGGCGACGGTGTTGATGCCGAGGGAGACCGCGCCGGCCTCGCCCTGCCGGATCGCGGCCCAGGTACGGCCCGGCCGGACCATGAGCAGCCACCGCAGCAGCACGAGCACGACGACGACCACGACACCGACGTAGCGGAAGAACTCGTCGTCGGACTGCCCCAGCGCCGGCCGCGGCATGATCACCGCGAGCGTGCCGCCCGACACCCTGCCGAGGAACCCGTCGCCACCGTTGGGGAACCCGGCGTAGGTGACGAGCACCTCGAGCGCGCCGGCGACCATGAGCGTGACGATCGCGAGGCTGAGGCCGGACAGGCGCAGGGCAGGCAGGCCCACGATCACGCCGACGGCCGCGGTGACCAGGGCCGCGAGGACCATGACCACCTCGAACGGCAGGTGGGTGGCGTGATAGATCCGGAGGGTGGCCCAGCCGCCGACGGCGACGAGGCCGATCTGCATGATCGACACGAGGCCCAGCCGGCCGTACAGCACGCCCACGCCCGCGGCGGCGAGCGCATAGATGGCGCACACCGTGAGCGTGCGGAGCGCCAGGCCCGAGCCGACGCCGGGAAGGGACGGCAGAACGAGCGCGAGCACGAGCCCGATCGCCAGGCCGACGAGCGCGCTCCGTACCTCCGCGCGGGCGAGGAAGGCGGCGAGGAGGACCCGGTTCATGCGCGCACCACCCCCACCGTGACGACCCGCCGCCGGGTCGCGACGAGGATGACGACGGTCGCGACGACGAACGGTACCGCCGTGCTGAAGGCGCTGACCGTCGGCCAGGCGGACACGAGCGACTGCCCGACGCCGATCGCGAGGCCGCCGACGAGCGTGAGCCAGAGCGAGACGAACCGGCCGATGACCACGGCAGCGAGCACCGGGATGATGAGGAAGGTGAGGAAGGCGGGCTCCAGGCGCGTCTGGTCGGCCAGCAGGATGCCGGACACGCCCGCGATCGCACCCGAGGTCGCCCACGCCGTGTTCTCGACGAGCCGCACGTTGGTGCCGACGACGGCGGCGAGCTCGCGGTCGCTCGCGAGCGCACGCATGGACGTCCCCATCGACGTGTAGCGCAGCGCGAGCAGCGTGCCGACGACGACGAGCAGCGCGAGGCCGAGGCAGACGAGCTGGGTGACGTTGACCCGCGCCCCGCCGACGTCGAAGGAGATGCGGCTCGTCTCGAGCCTGATCGTCCGGGCCTTGTCGTTCCAGACGAACAGCATCACGCCGAGCAGGACGAGGGCGAGCCCGAGCGTCGCGATCGCCTTGCGAAGCTGGTCGACCCGGGCCAGGTACGGCCCGGCGACCAGCCCGAAGAGGAGGGCGACCGCGGCCCCGGCCGCGATGCCCAGGGCGATCGCGACCGCGGGCTGCAGCCGCAGCTCGACCGTCTGCCACACCAGCAGCGCGGCCAGACCGCCGACCGCGCCGTGGGCGAAGTTCAGGACGCCGGTCGTGCGGTACAGCACGAGCACCCCGACCCCGGACAGGGCGTACACGGAGCCGATGACGAGGCCGGCGACGACAAAGGGGAGCAGGTTCACGTGGCGTCCGTCCTACTCGGTGAGCAGTCCCTCGGACTGCTCACGCTCGAGGATGTCGGCCATGTCGGGGTCCGCGACGTCCTGGCAGCCCTCGAGCTCGACGTAGGCGCCGTCCTCGATCACCGCCATGCGCGTCGCGTGGTTGGCGTGGTGCTCGTCGGCCTCGCCGTAGTACCAGGGGGCGCAGAGCAGGTCGGACTCGTAGCCCTTCACCCCGAGGACGGCCTGCGACACGGTCTCGCGGTCCAGGGTCTCGGCGTCGAGCGGCAGCAGGGCGTCGACGAAGATCTTCGCGGAGAGGAACCCGGCCTGGCTGAACGTGTCGCGCGGGGCGTCGGCGTCGGCGTACTCGTCCATGACCGCCCGCCACTGGTTGGCGTCGTCGCCGTCGGCCGCCACGAGCGCGAGCTCGGAGTTGGCGACGAAGCCCTCCCAGTAGTCGCCGATCTGCTCGCCGAACTGGGCGTCGTAGCAGGAGGCCGTGCAGGACCACTGGATGTCGCCCCTTGCGTCCTGCTGCTCGGCGGTGGCCAGGATCGACGCCGCGATCGGCGCCGGGTCGACGATGACGAGGCTCGCCGGGTCGGCCTGCGTCACCTGGCTGATCAGCGGCAGGAAGTTGCTCTCCGCCGGGTCGGACAGGACGTTGCCGGCCAGCTCGATGCCGGCCTCCGCGGCGTACTTCTCTATGCCGTCGGCCACCCAGTCACCGTTGCCGCGGGTGTTCAGGCCGATGGCGAAGAACGGGTCGGCCTGGTCCTGCCGCTCGAAGTACTGCATGGTGGCCAGCGCCGAGGTGCGCGGGCCGGCGTTGACCGGCGCGATGTTCGAGGACTCGAAGCAGGCCTGCGGCACGCCGACACCGGTGATCGAGTACAGGCCGGCCTTCTGGTACTCGACGTTGGCGACGTCGCAGCCGACGAACGTCGCGTCGCCGACCAGCGCGACGACGGAGGTGTCGGCGGCGTACCCGGCGGCGAGCTGCGCGGTCCTGGTCGGGTCGAGGGCGTCGTCGCCGACCTCGTACTCGATGGGCCGCCCGTTGATGCCGCCGTTGTCGTTGACGCAGTCGAAGTAGGCCTGCGCGGAGCCGGGCGACGACGAGAAGTCCACACCCCCCGACGCGGTGGCGACCGCCGCAACCTTGATGGGCTCGCCGGTGGCCTCCTCGCCGGTGCCGAGGCCGCAGCTGAGGTCGGCCGCGTCGGCGGAGGGTGCGCCCTGGACGGGGCCGCCGTCGTCCTCCGGGACGCAGGCGGACAACGCGACGACCAGCGCTCCGACGCCGAGGGCGGCCGTCGCCCTGAGGATCCGATTCATGGCAGTACTCCTTCGTACCGGGGGCAGGCCTGGACGCACGTCCCGCCAGGTGCAAGGCAAGCGGACGCCGCACGGCCGCGGATTGAACCGGGGCGAAGAGCGGTTGTCGTTCCGTGCACGGCGCGGGTGAAGCACCAGGTGCGGGTACCGACGCGCGAGGTTCCGGACTACCATCGCCAATGACCCCGGGTCGCATCGTCGTGGATGGGCCCCACCGGAGGTGAGAGATGTCTTCCACGTCTGCGCCGTCGCTCGGCACGGTCTCCCAGCTCCAGCGCATCGAGTCGCTGTCCGACTTCCGCGACATCGTCGACCGGTCGTTCGTGCCGCTCAAGGTGTCGAGCCAGCGGGCGCACGACTTCGGCGCCGCGGTCCGCGCCGCGTCCCTGCGGGACTTCAACCTCGTGGAGATCGCCTCGGTGCCGCACGTCGTGGAGCGCACACGCAACCTCATCGGCGAGTGCTCGAACGAGCCCGCGTACAAGGTGAGCCTCATGCTCGAGGGCACCGGCTACATCTGCCAGGACGGCCGCGACGTCGTGCTGCGCCCAGGCGACGTCGCCGTCTACGACACGACCCGGCCCTACACCCTCGTCTTCGACGACCGCATGCGCACCATCGTGGCCATGTTCCCGAAGCGGCTCGTCGACCTGTCCGACGAGCGCGTCGCCCGCCTCACCGCCACGAGCCTCGGCCGCGACGACTCGCTGGGTGAGATGGTCAGCTCGGTGCTGGAGCAGCTCGCCGGCCGCCTGCACCTCGTCAACGCGGCGACCGGCTGGCGGCTCGCCCGCAACGCCGTCGACCTCGTCACGATCCTGCTGCGCGACCAGATCGGCGAGGAACGGGCGGTGCCCGCGGAGCAGCTGCTCGACGCCGTCTACGCCCATATCGAGGAGAGCCTCGCCGACCCGGCGCTCTCGCCGACCACGATCGCCGAGGCGCACTACATCTCCGTGCGCTACCTGCACGCCCTGTTCCAGCACGTCGGGATCTCGGTCTCCGCCTACATCCGCACGCGACGCCTCGAACGCTGCCGCACCGACCTCGCCGACCCGGCGCTCGCGGGCGCGACGGTGACGGCCATCGCGTCGCGCTGGTCGTTCGCGGACGCCCCGCACTTCTCCCGCACCTTCAAGGCGGCCTACGGCGAGACGCCGTCGGAGTTCCGCGCGCGCGTCGCTTAGGACATGTACCGCTACCGGTGAGCGGTTGCGCTGGCCTGTTCTTACGCGGGTGGCAGAAGGACGTGCCGGTGTCGGTGTGGTCGAGTATGGTCGAACAGACGTCCGCAGTCATGGGACTGTTCTAACTTGTTTATTGCGGGTAGGGGGAGGTGCTGACATGCACACAGGACGGTCCGACGGCGGCCCGGCCGACACGCTGGTCGACGACCGCGTGGTGGGCGAGGTGGTCGAGCGGGACGGGATGCCGGCACGCCTGCTGCCCGACGACGCGGTGCCCCCGGGCGAGCCGTTCGAGGAGGAGTTGTTCGATGACGTGTGGTTCCAGGACGCGATGTGCATCGGGCAGCCCGACCCGTTGGATGGCGGGCTGGACTGGCCGCCGACGGGCGTGCCGGTCGCGCTGTGGCCGACCGAGATCCTGCGCGAGGCGCTGACGGGCGCACCGGGCCCGGGGCTGGCGCGGGTGGTGGCCGAGGCCGTCGACCTGGCCGGCAACCTGGATCTGGACCACGGCGGGAACGCGGGCGTGCTGGCTGGCTTGTCCGATGACACGTTGGGTGACCTGATGACCGCGTCCGGACGCCTGCAGTCCTGGGCCGCCGGTCTCCAGGCGAGGATCGTGGCCGAACGCGCCGCCCGCGAGACCCACCCGCTCGCGCACAACTCACTGGTCGGACAGGTCACCAACGAGCTCGTGGTGACCGAGCCCGAAGCCACCGAGGTCGTGGTCCGGGCCGAGTCCGGTGCCCAGCACCCGAGCGTGATCAGCGCCCTACTGGCGGGCCGGATCGATGTGCGTAAGGCGCACACCCTGCTGCGGTCCGCGTCTCAGCTGACGGTGGCCGAGCGGGCCGAGGCAATCGAGAAGTACCTGCCCCAGGCCCCGCACCGGACGTGGCGGTGGTTGCAGGCCCGGATGCTCGCGTTCGCCAAGGACCGCCACGGCGCCGGAGAAACCGCGAAAGCCGAGGCACAGCGACGCTCCGTACAGCTGGACCGGGCCGAGAACGACATGGGCTGGCTGACGGCCTACCTCCCCGCCACCGACGCCGCAGCAGTATGGGGCGTCGTAGACGACATGGCCCACCAGCTACGACACACCACCGGCGAAGACCGCACCCTGAGCCAGCTGCGCGCCGACTCCCTGACCGGCATCATCACCGGCCGCCTCCTACCCGCCGACCGCTTCAACGACGCCTGCACCGCGGCGGGAACAGCGGCGACGGGAACAGCGGCGACGGGAACAGCGGCGACGGGAACAGCGGCGACGGGAACAGCGGCGACGGGAACGGCGGCGACGGGAACGGCGGCGACGACTACCACCACGGGTACGACCACGGACCCGGCGATGGGCACACCGACAGGGGCGGGCACGACCACGAGCACAAGCACGGGCACAACGACTGGCAAGACCACGGGCACGGGCCCGACCACGGGCACGGGTATGGCAGCGGACACGGACACGGACACGGACACGGACACGGACACGGACACGGACACGGACGACTCTTGCGCCGGCGGCACCGATGGTGGGCGGTCCGGCAGCGCTGATGCGGCGGATGCGATCGACATCGTGGACGGACCCGGCGCACCCGTGTGCACGTGCGGCGGCCGGGCGCCCATCATTCAGCAGGTCGTGCAGGAGACGGTGCAGGTCGTGCGGATCACGCCGACCCGGCCCGTCGTCCGCGTCACCGTCCCGGCCAGCGTGCTCCTCGGCCTGGACGACACACCCGGGAACCTGGACGGGTACGGACCCATCCCCGCCGACACCGCCCGCCTGATCGCCACCGACGCGACCTGGCAACGCCTGCTCACCGACCCCATCACCGGGGTACTGACCGACTACTCCACCACCACCTACCAACCCGGCAAGGTGCTCCGCGCCGCAGTCGAAGCAAGAGACGAGACCTGCACGTTCGGATCGTGCGACACCCCCGCGAACCGGTGCGACCTGGACCACATCGAACCCTTCGACCACGACCACGACCCCACGGCACTTCCGCCTGGGACCCCGGGACAGACCCGCGCGCAGAACCTCCAAGCCCTGTGCCGCAAACACCACCTCCTCAAGACCCACGCCGGCTGGGGCGTCGTCCGCGACCCCGACACCGGGATCACGACCTGGACCACCCCCACCGGGCGGACCCACACCCGACCACCCACCGTCCTGGACACCCACATCGAGATCGACCAGATCGACCCCGACACCAGCCACGACCTCACCCTGCAAGCCCTCACCGGTCGACGGCTACCCCGGCAGTACGCCACCACCGAGCCAGGCGCCATACCGACCGAACCCACCAGCCCCACCAGCCCCACCAACCCGACAAGCCCGACCAGCCCGACCAGCCCCGACGACCCATCCTTTTAAGAGCAGCGCCACTACTCGAGGTCAAGGAAGCTCTGCAGATCGCGCGGCCTCTCTCGGCCGCGCCACTGCGCGAGAGCGCAACGGTTGCGCGCGGACGAACAAGCCTCGGCCGTGCAGGTTCGGCAAGGATCGATACGCCGACGACGGTCGAGGAGGCGCGATGACGCGCGAGCATGAGGGCGGCGCCCTCCAGGTGGTCTTCCCCCAGAAGGGGGTCGTGACGCTGGAGCGGTCCGCCGTCCCCGAACCCGGACCGGGCGAGGTCGTCGTGCGGATCACGCGCGTCGGCGTCTGCGCCACGGACCTGCACCTGCTCGACGGGCACATCGGTGACCCCTTCCCCCTCGTGCCCGGGCACGAGTTCGTGGGCGTCGTCGTCGCCGTCGGTCCTGAGGACGGCCGGGGGCTCGCGGCCGGCGACCCCGTCGCCGTCGAGATGCTCGTGCCCTGCCACCGGTGCGCCAGATGCCGCGAGGGCCGCCACAACCTGTGCGAGCTCGACGACCCGGTGCGCCATCCCGGTCCGGGCCGGCAGCTGGGGGTGAACATCCCCCGCACGACCCGCCCGTACTCCGGCGGGTACGCGACCCACCTCGTCGTGCCCCGCGAGGGCGTCGTCCACCGGATCCCCGAAGGGCTCGACCTGGAGATCGCCGTGCTCGTCGAACCCCTCGCGGTCTCGGTTCGTGCTGTCGAGCGCGGTCGGGTAGGTCTCGGTGACAAGGTAGTCGTCATCGGACCCGGACCCATCGGCCTCCTTGCGGCGGCAGCGGCCTCGGCCGCGGGGGCGAGCGACGTCGTAGTGGTCGGCGGGCGTACCGAGCGCCGTGCCATCGCGCGCGCCTTTGGTGCCACCGACACCGTCGCCGGGCGTGGCGAACCGCTCGTGGCGGCTATCCGCGAGCGTCTCCCCGGCGGTCCCGACGTCGTGATCGAGTCGGCCGGCTCGGTCGACGCGCAGCTCGACGCGATCCGGATCGTCCGCCGCGGCGGCCGCGTGGTCCTCGCCGGGGCGTGCGGCTCGGGCCCGGTCCTGTCGATCCCGTCCGACGAGTACCTCCTGACGCGGGAGATCGACGTCCTGCCGTCGTTCCTCGCCGCGGGCGGCTACGAACGCTCGCTCGCCCTGCTCACGCAGGGGCGCTTCCCGTTCGCTTCGCTCGTCACGCACGTGTACCCGCTGGCCGACGTCGAGAAGGCGTTCGCGGCCGTGCACGAACGTGCCGAAGGCCTGATCAAGGCCGTTCTCGTCCCACCGGCACCGTGACCGGCACCGTGACCGGCACCGGTGTCCCACAACGTCAGGAGCAAGGATGACCCAGACGCAGCGAGTCGAGATCGGTACCCGCATCGACGCCGCCGACCAGTCGCAGTGGAAGACCTATGACGACTTCGCGGCCGGGATCGACACCTACCGGCTGCCGGGCGCCGACCTGACGGGACGGACCGTCGAGCTCACGTTCGACGGCGGGACGGGGCTGCGGCTCCAGTTCCTCGATGCCGCCAGCGTGCGGTGGACGTCGGCGGAGCTGCTCAGCGCCCCCGACGGCACCGTCGACCCGTACGACGCGGTGTACGTGCGGGACGACGTCGTCTTCCTCAACCTGCCGTTGGCCTCGCGGGACGGCGAGGCCCTGACCGTCATCTGGTCCGAGGCGACGGGCCGCGCGCTGCTCGCCCATTCCGTCATCGCCCCTGAGCGGACCGAGGGCGTGCCGCAGGTGGGGCAGACCTTCGCGGCGGGGGAGGTGGCAGGGGTCGCGGTGACGGGGGCCAAGCCCGGCCCCACCCGCGACCTGATCGGGGTACGCAACGTCTACCGGTACAGCCCGCACCACCTGTACGAGCACGTCTACCTCAGCACCGAGCGCTACGCGTGGCAGTGCCTCCAGGGTGAGCAGCGTGGCCACGGCGCCGTCGACCTCTCGACGCTGTGGAGGTTCGCCGACGGCCTGTACCTGTTCTGCTTCCGCGAGTTCGCCATCCCCGTGGCAAGCGTCTGGCTGCACGACCTCGGGTACGAGCTGCGGACCACCGGCATCTTCCTCGGCATCAACGCCCGAGGGAGGGCGGACCACCGGCGGGCCGGGGGACACGTCTACCCGCTCGGCGCCGTCCGCTACCCCGACGTACAGCCCGTCTGACCCGTACTCGCCTGACCCGTACCCGAAGGAGGCCCCATGACGACCAACCACGACATCGTCGCCGCCCACTACGCCGCGTCCGACGCCGGCGACCTCGACGGGATGCTGGCACCCCTGTCGGAGACCTCACGCTGGACCGAGGCCGCCGGCTTTCCCCGCGCGGGCACCTACACCGGGCCCGACGAGGTACGGAAGAACGTCTTCGAGGCGATCGGCCGTGACTTCGACGAGTACCGGTTCATCCTGGAGGAGCTGCTCGACGCGGGCCCGGTGCAGGTCGGGATCGGTACCTACACCGGGACCTACCGGGCTACGGGCAAGTCGTTCACGGCCCGGGTCGCGCACGTGTGGCACCTGCGGGACGGCGAGGTCGTCACCTTCGAGCAGATCGTCGACTCGGCGGTGGTAAGGGACGCGATGGCGTAGGGGCGGCATCGCTCGCACGTTGAGTCCCGGGTGCTGCTCACCCGCTGATCACCTGCGGGACGGCGACGGACTTGAGGCCCTCGGCACCGAACTCAAGACCGTAGCCGGAGCGCTTGGCCCCGCCGAACGGCACGAACGGGTGGACGCCGCCGTGGCTGTTGATCCAGACGGTCCCGGCTTCGAGGCGGCCCGCGACGGCAACGGCCGCGGCCCGGTCGGCCGACCACACCGAGGCGCCCAGACCGACCTCTACCCGGTTCGCCGCGGCGACCATGTCGTCGACGTCGCTGAACCGGACGATCGGCAGGGCGGGCCCGAACTGCTCCCGCTGGACGAGCTCGGCGTCGTCGTCGATGTCGGCGACGAGGGTGGTGGGGTAGAAGTAGCCGGGGCGGCCGCGGTCCGGGTCTCCGCCGAGCACGACGCGGGCGCCCCGTGCCCGGGCCTCCTCGACGAGGCCGTCGACGACGTCGAACTGCATCTTGTTCTGCAGCGGGCCGAGCATGTTGGCCTCGTCGGTGCCCACGCCCATCGGCGTCTTGGCGGCGATCTCGGCGAGGGCCGTGACGACGCCGTCGTAGACGTCGTCGTGCACGTACAGGCGCTTGAGCGCGGCGCAGGTCTGGCCGGTATTGATGAACGCGCCCCAGAACAGGTCCTCGGCGATCGCGGCCGGGTCGACGTCGGGCAGCACGATGCCTGCGTCGTTGCCGCCGAGCTCCAGCGTGAGGCGGGTGATGTTGTCCGCCGAGGCCGTGATGATCTTCGAGCCGGTCGCGGTGGAGCCGGTGAACATGACCTTGCCGATCTCGGGACGGCGCACCAGCGCGTCGCCGATGTCGCCGGCGCCCGTGACGACCTCGAGCACGCCGGCGGGCAGGACGTCGTTGAGGACGGCGGCCAGGGCCAGGCCCGAGAGAGTCGTGTGCTCCGAAGGCTTGGCGACGACCGTGTTGCCCATCCGCAGCGACGGGGCGATCTGCCAGATCGCGATCATCATCGGCCAGTTCCAGGGCGTGATGACGCCGACCGTGCCCACCGGCCGGTAGCGGATCTCGGCGTGCCCGGACTCGTCGTCCAGGACGGTCTCGGTCGGCAGGTCCATGGCGGCGTTGGCGCGCAGCCAGCTCGCGCACGCGCCGACCTCGAACCGCGCGTTGGGCCCGTTCAGCGGCTTGCCCTGCTCGCGGGACAGGATCAGGGCCAGGGCCTCGGCGGACTCGTCGACGGCGTCGGCGAGCTCGAGGAGGGTCTGACGGCGGTCGGCGTCCGACAGCGCTGCCCATCCGGGCTGGGCGGCAACTGCCTGGGCGACCGCGCCGTCGAGGTCGGCGAGGTCGTTGACCGGGGCGGACCCGATCGGCTCACCCGTGGCGGGGTCGGTGACCTCCCGGGCCGGGCCACCGGTGGTGGTGACCTTGGCCAGGAGTGTGTCGTAGGTGTACATCAGGCCTCCCTTAGCGTGACGCGCGTTCGCGACGATTGTCGGCAGGGCCGGGACCTGCCGTATTGACCGTCAGCGCACGAGGACGTGCAGTCCGTGCATGCCGGGACCGGAGCCCGACGGGGTGGGGTCGCCCGCAGGGGCCCGCCGGTGCGGCGGTCCACATGCCCTCGTCAGCGAGCGACGTCCGACGCCCAGGCCGCCCTGACGGCTTCCTGCTCGTCGAACCTGAGGACGTACCCGTCCCTCCGGGCCTGCCTCATCGTGTCGCGGACGAGCTCCACGTAGTTTCGATGGGTCACGTAGCGCGCGGTCAGCTCGTCGGCCGTGTAGTCGCGGTGGTGGCCGGAGACCGAGCAGGGGAACGCGGTCCCGTTGTTCGCCACCTGGAATGCCGTCGGGGCGGTGAACTGTGCGAGCCGGATCCCGCCCCGGACGTTGCCCTCGGCGTCCCGGACGAGGCCGCCGTCGGCGTCCCGCTCGAAGTAGACGGAGGGCGCGGCCGGCCTGCCCCGGGTGACCCACGTGCGGACGGAGTCGATAGCGGCGTTCACGACCAGGCCGGAGTCGACGGTGCTGAACACCGGGAGGACCTCGCAGGACGGTTCGATCAGCTCGGTGAACGAGATCGGCCCGTCCGGGCCGGGGATCGACCGGTCGCGGAGCACCACGTCGTCGATGTACCGCGCGCCGTACAGCGACGCGTGCGTGGTGCCGGCGACGTCCCAGGCGCGGGTGTACCGCGCCGTGGTGACGGGAGGCCAGTCGGTCGCGAGCGCCTCGGAGTTGACGCTGATCGCCGGCACGCGCAAGTCCGAACGGAGCTGGTCCGACCGGTCCCAGTAGACGAACCCGTCGAAGAAGTCGTACAGCGGCTGGATCGTGTTGTAGTACGTCGTCAGGCGGATCCCGGACTGGGACTGCCCCGTCGCGATCACGTTGTCGACCTTCAGGCCGGGTAGCGGCCGATGGCGGCCTGTGTTGTCCTTCAGCGCCTTCGAGACCTGCGTGAGAATGTCGAACGACAGCGGGTCGCCCGGGCACAGGGCTGTCCCGTCAGTGCCACATCCGTTCGCGTCGACCGAGAGGCTGTCGTAGCGCTCGGGGCTCCACGTCCTGAGGCGCTCGACGCCGGCCCGCTGAGCCGAGACGACGGCGACCGCGTAGCCCTCGCGCAGAAGGTACTCGTGGGCCTCGTTGAACACGAACTCGCCGTCCAGGCCGAGGGTCACGTTGGCCCATTCGACGACGAGCGAGCCGTTGAACTTCTTGCGCTCCGGTGCCCGGACGATCACGCGGGTGCGGTAGGGCCAGCCCTCGTCGATGACCTGCGCCGTCTCGAGCGACGTCGAGACGGCACCGGCGTAGCGGGCGGCCGTGCCGTCCGCGTAGAACTCTCGCTCGGTGTAACCGGCCGCCGCGAGGTCGACGGCGGCCGCCGACATCGGCGCCGTCCCTGGGACGTCGATCTCGGTGAGGGCCGCGGGGCGCACGGGTAGGGGCCTGGTCGCGGGCTGCGCCGGTGATGCCGCGAGTGAGGTCACGGGGAGCGGGGCGAGTGTCCCCGCCAGGACCAATGACAGAACGGCCGCGGCCACCCTGTGCGGACGGGCTGCTGGAGTGAGTCGACGGCGGATTCGCATGCTCTTGTCTCCCTCGGCACGGGTGAGGATCCACGAGCTGCCCGGAGCCCGCGGCTGCGCGGGCCGGCACCTCGTCCTGAGCAGTGTCGACCGCGCCGCGCCGTCGGGTCTTGTGCCTCCACGCCCGGCGGTTGTCCGTGCGCGCGGTCCTGGGGGTGATTCCTGGGCATGTTCCCGCAGGCAGGCGCGGCCAGGGTCGTCCCGAATGGAGCGAGGTCAGCCGAGCTGGTCGGCAGGCCGGAGCAGGATCTCGTTGATGGCCAGGTGGCGCGGGCGGGCCAGCGCGAAGGCGATGACCTCGGCGATCTCCTCGGCCTTGACCGGGGCGACGTCGTAGGCCTGCTGCACGCCCTGCCGGGTGGCCTCGTGCGTGATGTGCGTCGGCAGCTCCGTGTCGACGACACCGGGTTCGATGAGCGTGACCCGGACGTCGGGCAGCAGCTCCTGGCGCAGCGACTCGGACCAGCCGTTGAGGCCCCACTTCGTGGCGGCGTAGACGCCGTTGCCTGCTCGCGCGGTGCGACCGGCGACGGAGGAGATGTTGATCAGGTCGCTACCGCCGTCCTTGAGCTGGTCGAGGAACACCTCGGTGGTGGTGATCGCCCCGAGCAGGTTGGCCTCGACCATCGCGCGGTAGTCCTGGCGCTGCTCGGAGGAGAACGGCCCGAGGAGCATGACGCCGGCGTTGTTGACCAGGACGTCGGCTCCGCCGAGCTCGTCCTGAACTCGCTGGGCAGCGGCGACGACCGCGTCGCGGTCGGTGACATCGGCCGGGACGGCGATCGCCCCGTTCCCGAGCTCGGCCGCGAGGGCCTCGATCCGGTCCAGGCGACGCGCCAGGAGAGCGACGCGATACCCGTCGGCGGCCAGCGCGCGGGCGGTGGCCGCGCCGATCCCGGACGAGGCGCCGGTGATGACCGCGACGCGGCCCTGGTTCTGAGAGCTGCTCATGTGCTGTGTTCCCTACCCGTAGTGGATCCGTGGTTGCGAGTCGACCAGGCAGGTCTCACGGACGCCTGATCACATCTCAAGGACACCACCGTGCCGCCGGGCGGACGAGTCACTGCCTGTCCGGGTACTGGCAGTCACCCCCAGCCCGGGGGGCACTGTCATTACCTCACTCGAGCTCACGATCGCGCCTATCGTGACGAACATGGGTCAGGGACAAGACGTGACGACATGGTTCATCACCGGTTCCTCCGGCGGCCTGGGACGGGCGCTGACCGAGCACGTGCTCGCTGCCGGGCACCAGGTGGTCGCCACGGCCCGCGACACCGCGGCCGTTGACGACCTGACGACCGCGTATCCGCGGACCGCCGCGGCCGTCCGACTGGACGTCACCGACCGGGAATCGATCCGGACCGCCGTCGCGGCGGCCGAGGACCGGTTCGGCGGCATCGACGTGCTGGTCAACAACGCCGGCTACGGGTACACCGCGGCGGTCGAGGAGGGCGAGGAAGCCGCCGTCGACCGGCTGTTCGCGACCAACTTCTTCGGCCCCGTCGCCCTCGTCAAGGCAGCCCTGCCCGGGATGCGCCGCCGGGGGAAGGGACTGATCATCAACATCTCGTCCGTCGGGGCGCGCATCACGCTCCCGGGCGGCGGCTACTACTCGGCCGCCAAAGCCGCCCTGGAGGGGCTGTCGGGGTCGCTCCGCAAGGAGGTCGAACCGCTCGGGCTACGGGTGATGGTCGTCGAGCCCGGGTCGTTCCGCACCGACTTCCGTGGACGCTCGGCCGATCGGTCGTCCACCACGATCGGCGCCTATGACGAGGTACTGGGCCGCACCGGTGGCCGGGCGCTCGGGCCGCAGCGCGGCGAGCCGGCCAGGGCCGCGGCGGCGATCCTGACGGCTGCCGAGGCCGCCGAGCCACCCCGCCTGCTCCTGCTGGGCAGCGACGCGCTCGGCGGCTTCCACTCGGCGGCGGCCGAGCTTGCGCGCGAGGTCGAGCGGTTCGAGTCGCTGACCCGCAGCACCGATGCAGAGCCCGGGAGGCTGACCGCACGCGAACGATGACCGGATGTGACGCGCACCGAGGTAGGACAAGAAGGGCACGGGGAGCCGGAGCCCCTCCGTGCCCTTCCGTCTGGTCTCAGGCCTCGGGGATGTCGCGGCCGAAGGCCTCCGGGGTGACGGAAGCCGGCTCGGGGCCGCCGCGAACCCCGGTGTCGAGCCCGTCGATCGCCGCGAGCTGGTCCGCCGTCAGGTCGAAGTCGAAGACGTCGAAGTTGGCGGCGATGCGTTCCGGGTTGACCGACTTCGGGATCGCCGAGCGCCCCTCCTGGAGGTGCCAGCGCAGCATGACCTGCGCGGGCGTCTTGCCGTGGTCGGCGGCGACCCGGCCGATGACCGGGTCGTCGAACGTGCTCTGCCCGCCGCCGCGGTAGCTGGTGATGCCGCCCATCGGGGACCATGCCTGGGTGAGGATGCCGTGCCCCGCGTTCGCCTGCTGGACGTCCGGCTCGGTGAAGTACGGGTGCAGCTCGACCTGGTTGACGGCCGGAACGACGCTCGTCCGGTCGAGGAGCGCGGTGAGGACGTCGGGCATGAAGTTGCTGACACCGATCGCGCGCACGCGCCCGTCCTTCAGGAGTGCTTCCAGGGCGCGGTAGGCGTCGACGGTCGTGTCGAACTGCGTCGGAACGGGCTGGTGCAGCAGGAGCAGGTCGATCTGGTCGACGCCGAGCTTGCCGGCGCTCTTCTCGAAGGCGTGGAGGGTCTCGTCGTAGCCGTAGTCGCTGATCCAGATCTTCGTCTCGATGAAGACCTCCGAACGATCGACCCCGGACTGGCGGATGCCTTCGCCGACCTCGCGCTCGTTGAAGTACGACGCCGCGGTGTCGATGAGGCGGTAACCGACACCGAGTGCCGCCGTGACGGATGCCGAGGTCACCTCGGGTGGGGTCTGGAAGACCCCGAAGCCCAGTGCGGGCATCTCGACGCCATTGTTCAAGGTCACGTTCATGCCGGTCTTCCTCACACTAGTCACGGATCCTTCTTGCCAGGGTCGGCGACTTCTCCCGGGTCGGCGACTCGGAGGCTGGTGGCGCTGTCAGGGACGGACGCCGGGCCGGTGACGGCGAGGATCACGCCGTCGGCGGGAAGAGCGGCGTCTCAGCGCCCCAGGACATATGTCTGGATCGCGATGACGGCGGCGCCCCGCGCCCAGGCGTCGAATCCCGCGGCCTGGACGGCCAGCGCCGGCGGCTCGGCGAGCGGGTCCAGGTCGCCCGCGAGCCCGGCGTCGAGCGCCGCGCGAGCGACGTGTGCCAGGCGGGCCCCTTCTCCGCCGAGCACGACCACCTCGGGCAGCGCGACGTTGCTGACGACGGCGACGAGCCGGCCGAGCGCGCGTCCGGCGTCGTCCACGACCCGGCGGGCGAGCTCGTCGCCCGCGTCGGCGAGGTCGAGCACCTCGCCGTACGAGAGCAGGTCGCCGCGCGCCGCGGCGACCTGACGCTCGATCGATCCGGTGGTGAGCATCGCGGTGGCGCATCCGCGGTGCCCGAGCGGGCAGGGCGGGCCCAGCGGGTCGAGCGCGTGGTGTCCGAGGAGGCCGAGGCCCGCGTTGGGCCCGGCGAGCAGGCGGTCATGGGCCACGACGCCGACGCCGACGCCCGCGCCGACGGTGACCAGCGCGAACTGGCTGTGCGCACGGCCCTCGCCGAACCAGTGCGTGGCCTCGGTCAGCGCGAGGACGTCGTTGGCGACGACGACCGGGCGCACTGTCCGCTCCTCCAGGAGCTGTTTCAGCGGGACGTCGGTCCAGCCGAGGAACGGCGCGCGCTGCACCGTCCCGTCGGGCAGGACGTGCCCGCCGAGCGAGACGCCGACGGCGGTCACGTTCGGGACCTGGCCGGCCAGCTCGTGCACGAGGTCCGCGACGACATCGGCGACCTCGGGCGGGGTGCGGGCATCGAGCGGACGCCTGGCGGACGCGACGACGTCGGCCCGCAGCGTGGTGACCACACCGTGGACCGCGTCCCCGGTGATCTTGACGCCGACGAAGTGGTGGGCGTCCGGGACGATGTCGAGCGGCTGGGACGGGCGGCCGGGACGCAGGTCGCCGGCGCCGGGCCCGGCCTCGACGAGGAGCCCGGCCTCCACCAGCGGCTTGGTCAGGCGGGTCAGGCTGCCGGCGCTGAGATCGGTGCGCCGTGCGAGCTCGGCGCGCGAGAGCGGACCGTGCAGCAGCACCTCGAGGGCGAGCCGGTGGGACTGACCGGCCAGCGGCACCCAGGGCTGCGCCGTGCCGCTGGTCACCATCGTTCCTCCGGGTCCGTGTCGGTCATCGGTCGGTCATTGGTCGGTCGTCGGTCGGTCGTTGTCGTGCTCGACGTCATTGTGCCCGCGCCGCCATCGCGTCGTCACGTTCTTTACATCGTAGAACAAAAAATGACCAAAACACCGCGGTGCTGAGCCTCTTGACCCTCGAATATCTTTCGTAGTAAAACTTACTCCGACACCGATGTCGCCGACCCCGAGGACCACCCGATGTCTGTCTCCCTTCAGACCCAGCGCGACGACGCGCCCGGCGCCGCAGCGCCGCCGTTCGCCCACCTGCGTGCCGGGGGCGTGAGCCTGCTGCTCGACACGTCCGGCCCGCACCTGCCGCGCGTGCTCCACTGGGGTGCGGACCTCGGCGACGTCGGCCCCGAGGAGGTGGCGCAGCTCGTGCTCGCCTCGGTGGTCCCGGTGGTCTCTGGCGCCCCCGACGCGCCCTACGCGCTCTCGCTGCTGCCGGAGCAGTCGGCGGGATGGCTCGCCACCCCCGGCGTCACCGGCTCCCGGGACGGCAGGGCGTGGTCGACGGCGTTCCGCGTCACCGACGTCACGACCACCGGGCCCCTGACGCGCGACGACGGAACCCCCGTCGCCCACCGCCTCGTGGCGACCGCCGACGACGGCGACGCGGGCCTCCAGCTCACCCTCGTCGTCGAGCAGTACCCGTCCGGGCTGGTGCGCACCCGCTCCACGGTGACCAACACGGCCGACGACGTCTTCACCCTGGCCGGCCTCGACACCGCGCTGCCCGTGCCACCGGAAGCCGAGGAGATCCTCGACTGGACCGGCCGCCACCTGCGCGAGCGCTCCGCCCAGCGGCACAAGTTCACCGCCGGCACCCACCTGCGCGAGTCTCGCCGCGCCCGCAGCCACGACGGCACCCTGCTGCTCACCGCGGGCCGGCCGGGATTCGGGCACGGCAGCGGCGAGGTCTGGGGCGTCCACGTGGCCTGGTCGGGCAACACCCGCACCTACGCCGAGCAGGAGATGCCCAGCGGCGCCCGCGTGCTCGGCGGGGGAGAGCTGCTCCTGTCCGGCGAGGTGCGCCTCGCACCCGGCGAGTCGTACACCTCCCCGTGGCTGTACGCGTCCTACGGCGACGGGCTCGACGACCTCTCCCACCGGTTCCACGCCTACCTGCGCTCCCGGCCGCAGCACCCCACCAGCCCGCGCAAGACGCTGATCAACGTCTGGGAGGCCGTCTACTTCGACCACGACCTGCCGCGGCTGACGGCGCTCGCGGACGCGGCGTCCGCCGTCGGGATCGAGCGGTACGTGCTCGACGACGGGTGGTTCCGGGGGCGGCGCGACGACACCGTGGGGCTCGGCGACTGGTACGTCGACGAGGACGTCTGGCCCGGCGGCCTGCACCCGCTGGCCGACCACGTCACCGGGCTCGACATGGAGTTCGGGCTGTGGTTCGAGCCGGAGATGGTCAACCCGGACTCCGACCTCGCGCGTGAGCACCCCGAGTGGATCCTGCGGACCGGGTCCCGCCTGCCGCCGTCGTCCCGCAACCAGCAGGTGCTGGACCTCGCGAACCAGGGCGCCTGGGACCACGTGTTCGGGCGGATGGACGCGATCCTCGCCGAGTACCCGATCGCGTTCGTGAAGTGGGACCACAACCGCGACCTCATCGACGCGGGGCACCAGCCCACCGGCCGGCCCGGCGTGCACGGTCAGACGCACGCCGCCTACCGGCTCATCGACGCGCTGCGCGCAGCCCACCCGGACGTGGAGTTCGAGAGCTGCTCCGGGGGCGGCGGACGGGCCGACCTGGGCATCCTCGAGCGCACCGACCGGATCTGGGCCTCCGACTGCATAGACGCCCTGGAGCGGCAGACGATCGAGGCGGGCACCGGCATGATCGTCCCGCCCGAGATGATGGGCTCCCACATCGGCTCGCCGCAGGCCCACACCACGGGCCGCCGCCACGACCTGAGCTTCCGCGGCGCGACGGCGTTCTTCGGGCACCTCGGCGTCGAGTGGGACCTGACCCGCGCGAGCGAGGACGACCTGACGGACCTCGCCGCCTGGATCAGCGCCTACCGGGAGCACCGCGAGGTGCTGCACCACGGCCGAGTGGTGCGAGCCGACCACCCCGACCCGGCGCTGCGCGTGCACGGGGTGGTCGCCGAGAGCCGCGACGAGGCGATCTTCGCGATCGTGCAGCTCACGACCGGCGTCTCCGCGCCGCCCGGGCGGGTCCGCCTGCCCGGCCTCGACCCGGCCCGCACCTACGAGGTGCGACCGCTCGCGCCCGGCGACGACATCTCGCCGCGGGGGGACGGGGCCGAGGCGCCCGCCTGGTGGAAGGACGGCACACGGCTGTCCGGACGCGCCCTCGGCGTCGTCGGCGTGCAGGTGCCCAACCAGTTCCCGGAACGGTCGGTACTGCTCCACGTCCGGTCCGCCCGCTCCGCCTGAGGGCTCGGACCAGGCGCCACCCGCTCGGCAACAACAAGATCGCAACGACGCGACAGGAGAGACACATGGCAGTCATGACCACAGCGGCCCCGGTGGCCGCCCGAGGCAGACGGGACGGAGTGCGCCGCCCCCGATACGGGGACCTGCGCACCGCCCTGATCTTCCTCATCCCGGCGACGATCGGCTTCGTCACCTTCTACCTCGTGCCGGCGGTGCGCGGGGCATGGTTCTCGCTCACCGACTACTCGGTGCTCGCACCACCCCGGTACGTCGGCCTGGACAACTACGAGCGACTGGTGCAGGACCCGCTGTTCTGGAACGCGATGAAGGTCACGGCGTACTACGTGGTGATGAACATCGGGCTCCAGACGGTGCTCGCGATAGCGATAGCGGTCCTCATGCAGCGGCTCACCCGCTCGGCGCTCGTGCGTGGCGTGGTGCTGCTGCCGTACTTCGTCGCGAACGTCGTCGTCGCCCTCGTCTGGTTCTTCATGCTCGATGTCCAGATGGGCATCGTGAACGTGCTGCTGGAAGGTGTGGGGCTCGATCCGCAGGCGTTCTTCGGCGACCCGGCGCTCGCGCTGCCCACCATCGCGCTGATCAACGTGTGGCGGCACATGGGCTACACGGCGCTGCTGATCTTTGCGGGGCTGCAGATGATCGACCAGCAGGTCTACGAGGCCGCCGAGCTCGACGGCGCCGGGCCTCTGCGGCAGTTCTGGTCGGTCACGCTGCCGCTGCTGCGGCCGGTGCTGGCGCTCGTGCTGGTGGTCACCATCACCGGGTCGTTCCAGATCTTCGACACCGTGGCGGTCACCTCCGGCGGCGGCCCGGTCGACGCGACCCGGGTCATCTACCTGTACATCTACGACCTCGCGTTCGGGCAGCTCGACTTCGGCTACGCCTCGGCGCTCTCGGTCGTTCTGTTCCTCGTCCTGCTCGGTGTGGCGCTGCTGCAGCTGCGCCTGACGCGGGCCAGCGAGTCCGACACCAACTGATGCCGAAACCAACCGAAGGAGGGGGCATGTCGACGACGACCGCGCCCACCAGCCCGCCCGCCACCCCGCCCACCGAGGCCCCGCGCACAGCCACCGCTCCCGACACGGGCAGGCGCCGACCGCGCTGGGGCACCGTGCTGGGCTGGGCCACGATGATCGTGATCCTGCTGATCACCCTGTTCCCGTTCTACTGGATGCTGCGCACGGCGTTCTCCACGAACTCCGAGCTCGCCGCCCAGGCGGCGAACCTGGCCCCGGCCGGCTTCACGCTGGACGCGTTCCGCCGCGTCTTCGGGCTCACCACGCTCGAGGAGTCGCTCGCCCAGGGCGGTGCCGGCGGCCGGATCAACTTCTGGCTGTACCTGCGCAACTCCGTGATCATGTCCACCGCCATCACGCTGGGCCAGGTCTTCTTCTCCGCGATGGCCGCCTACGCGTTCGCCCGCCTGCGCTGGCCCGGCCGGGACGCCGTGTTCGCGGTGTTCCTGTCCGCGCTCATGGTGCCGGGCATCTTCACCGCGATCCCGAACTTCGTGCTCATCAAGGAGCTGGGCCTGCTCAACACGTTCCCCGGGCTCGTGCTGCCGACGTTCTTCATGACGCCGTTCGCCATCTTCTTCCTGCGGCAGTTCTTCCTCGGCATCCCGCACGAGATCGAGGAGGCCGCGATGATCGACGGCGCCAGCAGGGCCCGCACCTTCCTGCGCATCATCCTGCCGATGAGCGCTGCACCGATCACCACGCTCGCGGTGCTCACCTACATCCAGGCCTGGAACGAGTACTTCTGGCCGCTGCTCGTCGGGCAGTCCGACGGCGTACGGGTGCTCACCGTGGCCCTCGGCATCTTCCGCTCCCAGACGCCGCAGGGCAGCCCGGACTGGTCGGGGCTCATGGCGGCGACCCTGGTCGCTGCACTGCCCATCGTGCTGCTCTTCGTCGTGCTCGGGCGGCGGATCGTGAACTCCATCGGCTTCTCGGGGATCAAGTGAGGACATCGACGATGACGACGATGACAAGCAGGAGCAGGACGAGGCACGCCGTCGCCGCGGCCGCTGCCGCCGTCGCCCTGGGTGTGGCGGGCTGCGCGGGCACGTCCCCTGCCGCGACGGACGGCGTGGTGACGCTGACCTACTGGATGTGGGACGCCAACCAGGTCCCCGGATACCAGGCATGCGCTGCCGACTTCGAGGCCGCCAACCCCGGCGTCCGGATCAACATCGAGCAGTACGGCTGGGACGACTACTGGACCCAGCTCACCGCCCGCATGGTGGCCGAGAGCGCACCCGACGTCTTCGTGGACCACTCCCAGCAGTTCGGCAAGTTCGCCGAGCTCGACCAGATCCTCGACGTCTCGGACCGGGTCGCCGGGTCGGGGATCGACCTGAACCAGTACCAGGACGGCCTGGTGGACCTGTGGCGCGGTCAGGACGGCGGCCTGTACGGGCTGCCGAAGGACTGGGACACCGTCGGCCTGTACTACAACGCGGACATGCTCGCCGACGCCGGATACACCCAGGAAGAGCTGTGGGACCTCGAGTGGAACCCGGCCGACGGCGGCACGTTCGAGGAGTTCGTCGCGCACCTGAGCGTCGACGGCAACGGCGTACGCGGTGACGAGCCCGGCTTCGACAAGGACGACGTCGAGGTCTACGGGCTCGGTTACAACGAGTCCGGCGGTGGGTACGGCCAGGTCCAGTGGGCGTCGTTCGCGCTGAGCAACGGCTGGTCGTACTCCGACCGCAACCCGTGGCCCACCGAGTTCAGCTACGACGACCCGGCCCTGGTCGAGACGATCGGCTGGTACCGCTCACTGATCGACAAGGGCTACATGCCGCCGCTGGCGGTCGCGACGTCGGGCGTGGGCAGCCAGGAGGCGCTCGGCGCGGGCGCGTACGCCACCCTGATCGAGGGTTCGTGGAACGCCCGGTCGATCAGCGAGCTCGGCGGCGCCGACTTCCAGGTGGCGCCGACACCCGTCGGACCGTCGGGGGAGCGCGGCACGGTCTTCAACGGCCTGTCGGATGCGATCTACGCCGGCACCCCGCATCCCGACGAGGCATGGGCCTGGGTCGAGTACCTGGCGAGCCCCGACTGCCAGCTCCGGGTCGCGGACGAGGCGCGGGTCTTCCCGGCCGTCAAGGCGGCGTCCGACCGGGCGGTCTCGGCCTTCAAGGACCTCGGCGTGGACGCCGACGCCTTCTCGGTCCACGTGACCGACGGTACGACAACTCCCTCGCCGGTCACCGACCGCTGGGCCCAGCTCCAGACGATCATGCAGCCCACGATGGACTCGGTGCTCTCCTTCCAGAGCGAACCGGACAGCTTCGGGCCCGCGAACCGGCGGGTGAACGAGCTGCTCGACGACTAGAAGACTGTTGAACGGGCCTCGCGCGGGCCCGTTCAACAGCCTTCGTGCGCGTCCTGTCGCTGACCGGAGCTACTCGTGGTCGAGACGCCGGGTGGATTCGCGCTCGATGACCTGTGGGGCGTCGCTGCTGGTCTCTGTTGCGGCGGGGCCGCCGTCGAGCACGTGGCGCAGGAGGTCACGCATATGGGCGCCCGTCCCGGTGTAGTCGTACCGGATGGTCGTCAGCGTCGGGCCCAGCAGGCCCGCGAGGGGCTCGTCGTCGATCCCCACTATCGAGATGTCCCGGGGGACGTCGAGCCCGATGGAGCGAGCCGCGGCGACGGCGACGGCGGCGAAGAGGTCGTTGAAGCAGCACAAGGCGGTGACCGGGTCCGGGCCCTTGGTCAGTCGGCGTAGCGCGCGGGCGACAGCCGTGATGGCGGACTCGTCGGGCGGGCCGGCGACGGCCATCACGTCGGGTGCCGGGAGGCCCAGGTCCGCGGCGGCCGTCCGTGCGGCGGCGAGGCGCGACGTCGAAAAGGGGCGTACCTGCAGGTCGCTGACGGTGAGGATGCCGAGCCGGCGGTGGCCAAGGGCCGCGAGGTGCTGGACCTGCAGGGCCCCTGCGGCCTCGTCGAGCCGCTCGATCGGGGACGCCACCGAGATCACGGGGATGCTCGCCGCGACGGCGGCGGCCGTGTCCTCCTCCGGCAGGGGGAGCACCTCGAGCAGGGCCTGTGGCGAGATGTCGCGCAGCGAGTCGAGCAGGCGGTTGCCGGGGCGGATGGCGAGGGTGGCGAGGGACCGGTTGGTGGCGCGCACGGCGTCGGTGAGGGCTGCGACGAGCTTGGCGAAGTTCGCGCTGGCCGGCACGTCCGGCACCGCCAGCAGCACGATGCCCGACTGTCCCTTGCGTAGCGCACGGGCCGCCGCGTGCGGCGTGTAGGCCAGGTCCGCCGCGACTGCGCGGACCCTGGCGACGGTCTGCGGGGAGAACGTCTGCTGGTCGCTCCCGTTCAGGATGTAGCTGACCGTCGAGCGGGACACGCCCGCTGCGGCCGCGACATCAGCGGCGGTTGCCCGTCGTCCGTTCACCGTCACCATCCTCGAAGTAGCCCTTGCATTGTGCCCAGGCAGCACCTTACGGTACTCACACGTTTCACTCACACGTGTGAGTAACCTCGTTCCAGAGTTCAAAGGAGAACAGGACAATGACTGCTGACGTCGCGCGCAGAGCGCCGAACGAGTGGTGGACCGGTGTTGTCGCCGGTATGGCGTCCTACATCGACGCCGCGGCCATCGTGGCCACCGGCATCGCGCTGGTGATCTACCAGTTCACGATCGGCGTGACCCCCGGTCAGATCGGCATCATGTCCGGAGCCCTGACCTTCTGCGTCGCCATCGGCGCACTGGTCGGCGGCCGCCTCGGCGACCGCCTCGGGCGGCGCCGGGTGTTCATCGTGACCATGGTGCTGATCGTTGCGGGGAGCGTACTGACCACCTTCGGGACGGCGTTCCCGGTCCTGCTGCCGGGTGTCGTCCTCATCGGTCTGGGCGTCGGCGCGGACCTGCCCGTCTCGCTCGCGACCATCGCCGAGTCGGCCAGCGATCGGAACCGCGGCAAGCTCATCCTGCTGTCGAACATGCTGTGGGTCGTCGGCATCGTCAGCTCCATCGCCATCGCATCGGTCTCCGGCGACCTGGGTCGCCTCGGTGGCCAGCTGATGTTCGGCCAGGTCGGCGTCGTCGCGCTCCTGGTGCTTGCCGCGCGCTTGACCATCCCGGAGTCCGACCTCTGGTTGAAGGGGCGTCAGCTCCGTGATGCCGCAGCGGATGCGGCGCGTCCGAAGGCTCGTATCCGTGACCTGCTGCAGCCCCCGTATGCCATGGCGTTCCTGGCGCTGCTGGTCTTCTACACGCTGACCAACCTGGGCGCGAACACGACGGGTTCGTTCAACACGTTCATCGCTGCGAACTTCGCGGGGACGACCGTCGAGGCGTTCAACCGGTGGGCGCTGATCGCCCTGGTGATCGGCCTGGTACCCGGCCTGCTGTTCATGAAGTACGTGGACACGCGCAAGCGGATGACCTTCTTCGTCGTCGGCGCCGTCCTCGCCACGGCCAGCTACCTGTACCTGGCCGTGGTCGGCTTCACGCTGACGACGATGGTCGTCAGCCTGTTCCTGGCGGTCGTCGGCAACGCCTTCGCCTTCGAAGGAATCATGAAGGTGTGGACCCAGGAGTCCTTCCCGACGATGCTGCGGTCGACCGCCCAGGGCGGCATCGTGGCCTTCGCCAGGGTGACCGCGGCGCTCCTGGCGTCGGTGACTCCCGCGCTCCTGCAGGCCAACCTACGTGGCACCTACATCGGGCTCGCCGTCCTGGCGGGCGTGGGATACCTCGTCGCAGGCCTGGCCTTCCGCGGCGCCAGGCGCGACGAGTTCCGTACCGAGCCGCTCGAAGAGAGCACGCCGGCGTCGTGAAACACCGCAACAGGAGCACCATGAGCACTGCCATCCGCGTCAGCGAGGACAGCATCCCGGGCCCGCACGGCCCCGTACCCGTCCGCCTCTACGAGCCCGTGGACCCGATCGGTGTCGGCCTGGTGTGGCTGCACGGCGGGGCCTTCTACCTGGGCGACCTGGACGTGCCGGAGGCGGACGGGGTCGGCCGTCGCCTCGCGGAAGCGGGGATCACCACGGTCTCGGTCGACTACCGGCTCGCGCTTGACGGCGTGCACTTCCCCGTGCTCACCGACGACGTCCTGGCCGCGTGGACCTGGGCCGCCGGCGAGCATCGGCTCGGTGTCGCACCGGAGCGCTGGCACCTCGGGGGCGGGAGCGCCGGCGGCAACCTCGCAGCTTCCGTCACGATGCAGGTCCGCGACGGAAGCGGCCGCCTGCCGCGGTCGAACGTGCTCGTGTACCCGGTGCTGCACGACGAGCTGCCCCCGGCATCGAGCGAGCTCCGGGCGAAGGTGGCGCGGCTGCCCCGGGAGGAGCAGTTCACCCCCGAGGCAAGCCGGGACCTGAACCTGAACTATGTCGGTCAGGAGGCCCTGCTCAAGCACCCGTATGCGTTCCCGGCCAACGGCGCGCTCGATGGACTGCCGCCCACCCTGATCGTCAACTCCGACCTGGACGGCCTGCGTGCGTCGGGGGAGGCTTATGGCGCAGCCCTCGCGGAGGCGGGCGTGGATGTCACGGTCGTCCGGGAGGTCGGCGTCGGGCACGGGCACCTCAACCAGATCGGATCGCCCGGCGCCCAGCGCACGATGCACCGCATCGTCGCCTGGCTTACCCACTCGGACCTGATCGGCGAGGCGCACGAACCACCCACGGCAGGGATGAGCACGGACATGTGGGGCAACCACCACCTCGAGTCCCGGAGATCGTCGTGACCCCTTGTGCCACAGCGCCGACGTTCGAGCACCACGGCGCCGCCCGGCTGGGCATCGGCGAGCCCGAGCCCCGGCTGTCGTGGACGGTCGCCGAGGCGCCCGCCGGCTACCGCCAGCACGCCGCCGAGCTGGAGGTCACGGTCACGTCCCCCGACGGCGGCACCACGGTCAGCACGCATCGCGCCGACGACTCGGACCAGGTCCTGGTCCCGTGGCCCGCGCGGCCGCTGCGCTCGCGGGAGTCGGCAGCGGTCCGCGTGCGGCTCTTCGACGGGACGGCGTGGGGACCCTGGAGCGAGGCGGGTCAGGCAGAGGTCGGCCTCCTTGATCCGGCCGACTGGTCCGCCGCGATGGTCGGTCCGGCGGAACCCGGGGTGAGCGGGCGTGCGCCAGGCCGCCTCCGGGTCGAGTTCCAGGTGCCCGCGGCGGTGCGGCGCGCCCGGCTCTACGTCACGGCGCACGGTCTCGCCCAGGTCGAGATCAACGGCGAGCGGGTGGGGGACGAGGAGCTCACACCCGGCTGGACCAGCTACCACCACCGCCTGCGCTACGCCACGTTCGACGCGACGGCGCACGTCCGGCCCGGGGCGAACGCGATCGGCGTGTGGCTGGCCGACGGCTGGTGGCGCGGACGACTCGGGTTCGGCGAAGCGGTCCCGGACATCTACGGTGACCGGCTCGCGGCCCTGGTCCAGCTGGAGGTCGTCACCGAGGACGGGCGCCTCGTCACGATCGCGTCGGACGGGACGTGGAGCGCGGGACCGGGCCCGGTGCTCGCCGCCGGTCTCTACGACGGCGAGACGTTCGACGCGCGGCTGCACGACGAGTCGTGGTCGCGCCCCGGCTTCGCGGCCGAGGGCTGGGGGCCGGTGGAGATCCTCCCGAGGCGCGGGGAGCTCGTCGCGCCGTCGGGCCCCGCCGTGCGCTGCACGGAGGAGCTGGCCCCGACCACGATCACGGACAAGGGCGACGGCCGGTGGCTCCTGGACTTCGGCCAGAACCACTCAGGCCGGTTGCGCCTCCGGGCCGACGGGCCCGCCGGGCGGCGGATCCGCGTCCGGCACGCCGAGGTGCTCGAGGGCGGCGAGCTCTGCCTCGCGCCGCTCCGCACCGCTGAGGTGACCGACGTGCTCGTCCTGCCGGGCGCTCCCGTGGAGTGGGAGCCGCGATTCACCATCCACGGCTACCGCTACGCCGAGATCACCGGCTGGGTCGGTGACCTGCGGCCGGAGCATGTCGTCTCGCGGGTCCTGCACACGGACATGCGGCGGCTCGGCTGGTTCCGGAGCTCCGAACCACTGGTCGACCGCCTGCACGAGAACGTGGTCTGGAGCCTGCGCTCCAACTTCGTCGACCTCCCGACCGACTGCCCGCAGCGGGACGAGCGGCTCGGGTGGACCGGTGACCTGCAGGTCTTCGCGCCCACGGCGGCGTTCCTGTACGACGTCACCGGGATGCTGGCATCGTGGCTGCAGGACCTCGCCGCCGAGCAGGCTGAGCTCGACTGGGTCCCGCCGTACGTCCCGTACTTCGACCTCGAGCCGTTCACCAGCCTGCCCAAGGACCCGATGGCCCTGTGGGGCGACGTGGCCGTCCTGACCCCGGACGCCCTGCACCGTTCCACCGCCGACGAGGGCCTCCTGCGGACCCAGTTCCGCAGCGCCGTCCGGTGGATGGAGCACGTCGAACGCGGGGCCGGCCCGGGTCGCATCTGCCACGACACCGAGCAGCTCGGGGACTGGCTCGATCCCGCGGCGCCGCCGGAGAACCCGTTCGAGTCGGCGACGGACCGCTACCTCGTCGCGACCGCGTACTTCGAACACTCCGCGCGACGCCTCGCGGCGATCGCCGCCACGCTCGGCGAGGACGGGGCGGCGCACCGCTGGTCGTCGGTCGCCGACGACGTGCTGAAGGCCTACGCGGCCGAGTACGTGCTCCCCGACGGCCGCCTGACGAGCGACTCGCAGACCGCGTACGCGCTGACCACGGTCTTCGGCCTGTGGCCGGACGACGCGGCGCGGGCGCGTGGCACCGCGCGCCTCGCCGAGCTCGTGCGCGACGCCGAGGGGCGGATCGCCACGGGCTTCGCGGGGACACCCGTGGTGTGCGACGCGCTCACGATCGGCGGTCACCTGGACGAGGCCTACCGGCTGCTCCAGCACACCGAGTGCCCCTCTTGGCTGTACACCGTGCTCATGGGCGGCACCACGACGTGGGAGCGCTGGGACAGCCTCATGCCCGACGGCACCGTCAACTCGCCGACGATGACGTCCTTCAACCACTATGCGCTCGGCGCCGTCGCCGACTGGCTGCACCGGGTGGTGGCCGGCCTGGCGCCGGCCGAGCCGGGCTACCGGACCATCGACTTCTCCCCGCGCCCCGGCGGCACCTTCACGAGCGCCGGCGCGACGCACGTGACGCCGTACGGCGAGGCGTCGATCGACTGGCGGCTGAGCGATGGGTCCATGCACGTGAGCCTGCGGGTGCCCGTCGGCTGCACCGCCACCGTCAACCTGCCCGGCGACGGGCGCCGCGAGGTCGGCCACGGCGTGCACCAGCTCGTGGTGCCCTACGCCGGGAGTCCCGTGAACTGACGTACAAGGACGACTACTGGCCCGGGCGTAGCTCGTCGGGCACCGCCGGGAGGGGGCGGTGCCCGGCGTCCGCGCGAAATGCGTCCAGGAGGTATGCGGCGAGTCGTAGTGAGGGCTGGGTGCCGTGGTCGCGTGTGGCGCGCGCGACGCCGTCACCGGCGAGGACGGCGAGGTAGAGGTCGACGTGGCTGAAGTCGGGCCGGATCGCGCCGGCCAGCCGCGCGCGCTCGACGAGCCGCACCGACGCGCGGAAGGCGCGGGCATGCTCCTCGGCAAACACGGGCGACCCGTGGAACGGTGCGAGGAGCGTGTCGGCAAAGGCGGGGTCGTCCGCCTGCAGGGCAAGGACGCTCTCGACGTAACCCGCGAACGCGTCCCACGGCTGGGTCAGGGCACGCTCCGCGGCTTTCTCCGTGTCATCGGCGTACCGCCGCATCTTGTCGTCCAGTACGGCCTCGACCAGCAGGTCGCGCGTGGGGAACCGCCGGTAGAGCGTTGCGATCCCGACGCCCGCGCGCCGGGCGACGGCGTCGAGCGCCGCATCGGTGCCGTGCTCCGCGAACACGGCCGCGGCGGCGTCGATCACCGCCTGCCGGTTCCGCTCGGCGTCGGCGCGCAGCCCGGGCCGTTCGGCGCCCGTGGCGCTGTCCTGCTGGTTCTCTCCCGTCGGCGTGCTCACGGAGCCACCGTACAACTGGAATACGCACTCCACTTCTTCGGTTACGCTAACTGGAGGACACCCTCCATATATTGGTTCCAGAAGGAGAGAGCAGGTGCGCGTCATCGCCATGCCGGAGTACGGAGCGCCGGCGACGGTCCACGAGACCGAGATCCCCGACCCGCGACCGGGGGAGGTGCGCGTCCGCGTGCACGCCGCGTCGGTCAACGGCTTCGACCTGGCCGTCCTCGCCGGCTACCTGCAGGGCGCCATGGAGCACCGGTTCCCCGTGGTTGTCGGCAAGGACTTCGCCGGCGTCGTGGACGCCCTGGGTGAGGGCGTCACCGACTACGCCGTCGGCGACCGGGTCTTCGGGGTCGTCACCAAGGAGTACCTCGGCGACGGTTCGTTCGGCGACTACGTGACGGTTCCGGTCGCCGTCGGGATAGCTCCTCTGCCCGAGGGCATCTCGTTCGCCGACGGCGGCGCGCTCGGCCTCGCGGGCACCGCGGCGCTCACGTCGCTGGACGCGGCGGCCGAGGCCGCGGGCGGCCTGGAGGGCAAGACCGTCCTGGTCGTCGGCGCGCCCGGCGGCGTCGGCTCCTATGCCGTCCAGCTCGCCCGGCACGCCGGTGCGCGAGTCGTCGCGACCGCGAGCACGGACGTCGAGACGGCGCACGTGACCGCGCTGGGCGCGGCGGCCGTCGTCGACCACACCGCCGACCTCGCCGCCCAGGTGTCCGACGTCGCCGGGTCGCCCGCCGACGTCGTCCTGCACCTCGCCGGCGACCCCGTCGCAGCGCTCGGTGCTCTCGTCGACAAGGGCACGCTCGTCTCCACGCTCCTGCAGACGCCGGACCAGGTCCCGGCGGAGAACGTGACCGTCGTCCCGGTGTACGCCAACCCGACGCGCGAGACGCTCGAGCGGCTTGCCGCGGAGCACGACGCCGGCCGGGTCCGCACCGTGGTGCAGGCGACCTACCCGCTCGCGTCCGGACCCGAAGCCCTGGCCGCGTTCGCTGCCGGGACGGTCGGCAAGATCCTGGTGGAGGTCGCCTGATGCCCACGATCGCCATCGTCGGGGCCGGCCCCGGCCTCGGGCTGTCCATCGCAAAGGTGTTCGGCTCCCACGGCTTCTCGGTCGCGCTCGTCGCGCGCACCCAGGCGAAGCTGGACGACCTCGCCGCACAGCTTGCCGAGCAGGGGATCGAGGCGGCGGGGTTCGCCGCGGACATCCTCGACGCCGAGTCGGTGCGGGCCGCGTTCGCCGGCATCGTCGAGCGGTTCGGCCAGGTCGACGTCCTCGAGTTCTCCCCGGCCGTGCACGCCGCGGTCCCGGGCTTCGAGATGTCCGGCGTGCTGGAGACGACGCCGGACACCGTGCGGCCGCAGATCGACTTCTACCTGAACGGAGCGCTGCGTGCCGCCCACCAGGTGTTGCCCGCGATGCTCGAACGCGGGGCGGGCACGCTGCTGTTCACCACCGGTGGAGGGTCCGTCACCCCGATCCCCATGATGGGCAACATCAACGCCGCCGCGGCCGCGCTGCGCAACTGGGTGCTCAACCTCCACCAGGCTGCCGCGGAGCGAGGCGTGTACGCGGCACACGTCGCGATCAGCGCGTGGATCGGCTCCGGTCCGCCCGACGCCGAGGCGGACGCCATCGCCCGCGTCTACTGGGAGCTGTACGAACAGCGGACCGACGCCGAGCGTCACTACGTGGCGCTGCCGCCCGCCTGATCGACGGGTCCGCCATGCCGGGGCCAGTACGTCAGAGGGCCCCGGCATGGCTGGTGCTGCGGTCGGCCAGGCGGTACGGATCGCTGGGAGGGCGCCGAGTCGCCAGGGGATAATGTCCACGAGCAACCGTGCGACTCGGTACTGCGAAGCGGGTCGATCCCCACCACAGTGGCCCGCGAGTGCGGACCCGCCCGACAGACGTTGCTGAAGCGGCTGCTACGGAGGTGGATGACGATCGATGTCCGAGTTCTGGCACAGCGCGCTCATGCCGCAGCTCGAGTCGCGGCGGTCCTGTCAGGACATCGCCTGCTACCGCCCGCACACCCATGACCGCTTCTCGGTCGGGCTGGTCGACTCCGGCACGACGACGTTCACCGGCGCCGCGTGCGAACCCGTCCCGCTCATCGCGGGCGACGTGGTCCTCATCCCCGCCGGGCACGTCCATGCCTGCAATCCCGAGCACGGGCGCTGGCAGTACCAGATGATCCAGGCTGACCAGCAGTGGATCGCTCAGCTCCTTCCCGTCGCGTCAGGCAGCCTCCTGGCCGGCATCACCGTGCTCCGGCACCCGGGCCTGCACCGTCGGTTCAGTGCGATCAACGACCTGCTCTTCGCTGACACGAGCATCGAACGAGTCGAGGCCGGGTTCCGCGGCGTCCTGCGCGAGTGCACGACGCTCGAGCCGCGCCGTCGGATCGCGCCAACCACTGACGCAGCTCTCGCGGCCCGACTGCGCCCGGTGCTCGACCGGCTGCACCAGGACGAGTCGAACCCGCTGCTCGAAGAGCTGGGGGAGCTGGTCGGGATGGGCAGGTACCAGCTCATCCGGACGATGAAGCGGGCCACCGGGTTCTCGCCGGTGGCGTGGCGGCAGAACGACCGCGTCATCACCGCGCGCGCGATGCTCCGCGCCGGACGATCTCTGACGGAGACCACGCACGCGCTCGGCTTCGCCGATCAGAGCCACTTTCACCGGGTCTTCCGAGCCCATGTCGCCGCTTCTCCGGGCTTGTACCGGCGCTGACGCAATTTCGTTCAAGACCCGCGGGCGACGCCGCCCCAGACTTGCCGACGTCCTGCAGTCGACGCTTCTGGGGAGACATGGAGCAGTTTCTTGCCGTCGGGGTTGCGCACTTCCTCGCCCTGCTGATCCCGGGGGTGGACTTCTTCCTCGTTGCCCGTACCGCGATGACCAGCGGCTGGCGGAACGCGAGCGGCGTCTGCGTCGGGATCGCGTCCGCGAACGGCATCATCATCGCGGCAGCGTTCACCGGGCTGTCGCTGATCTCCAGTCCGGTGATCCTGGACGTCGTCCAGGCGGCAGGTGGCGTGTTCCTGACCTATGTCGGGGTCGTGTTCCTCCGCGCCCGGCCGAGCGCCGAGCTCGCCGAGCAGCGGGTCGTGCGCACGACCTGGGTGAGGAACCTGGGGCTAGGCCTGGCGTCGGGCCTGCTCAACCCGAAGAACGCGCTGGCCTACGTCAGCTTCGCTGCCGCCCTCACCGACGCGTCGCCGGGCTCGCTGGTGTTGTTCGGGGCGTGGATGGTCACGATCGTGCTCGCGTGGGATCTCTTCGTCGCCATCATGCTGGGCTCCGAGCGAGCATCCGCCAAGCTCGCCCGCATCCTCCCGTGGCTGACCAGGATCGCCGGTGCGTTCCTCGTCCTGCTCGGTCTCGGCATGATCCTCACCCTTGTCGTCCAGGGTGTGCGGTGATTCGTGGCCAGGTGCGCCGACCTGCTCGCCGGCGGCCTCAAGGAGTGAGCCCGGTCGGTCCCACGCCTGGCAGCAGGCGTGGGACCGACCGGGCCGTTCGCCGTCGTCGTCCTTGTGGAGCTCAGGCCACGACGACGGTTCTCTTGCCGCGAGGCCTCAGAAGGTCTTGGCGTCGATCACGAAGCGGTACCGGACGTCCGAGCGCAGGACGCGCTCGTAGGCGTCGTTGATCTGCTCGGCGCCGATCACCTCGATCTCGGGCGCGACGCCGTGCTCGGCGCAGAAGTCGAGCATCTCCTGCGTCTCCGCGATGCTGCCGATGCCGGAGCCGGCGAACGAGCGCCGGTTGCCGAAGAGGGCGAACACCGAGACCGGCAGCGGCTGGGCCGGGGCTCCGACGTTCACCAGGGTGCCGTCCAGGCGCAGCAGCGACAGGTAGGCGTTCAGGTCGAGGTCGGCGCTGGAGACCGTGTTGATGATCAGGTCGAACGTGTTCGCCAGCTCGGTGAAGGTGGCCGGGTCGCTGGTGGCGTAGTAGTCCTTGGCGCCGAACGCGAGGCCGTCGGCCTGCTTGGACAGCGACTGCGACAGCACGGTCACCTCGGCGCCCTTTGCGGCGGCGATCTTGACGGCCAGGTGGCCGAGGCCGCCCAGGCCGACGACGGCGACCTTCTTGCCGGGGCCGGCGTTCCAGTGCGCCAGCGGCGAGTACGTGGTGATGCCGGCGCAGAGCAGCGGGGCCGCGGCCTCGTACGGGATCGCCTCCGGGATGCGCAGCACGAAGTCCTGGTCGACGACGACGTGCGTCGAGTACCCGCCCTGGGTGATGGTGCCGTCGCGGTCCACCGAGGAGTAGGTCTGCGTGTTGCCCTTCAGGCAGTAGTTCTCCATGCCGGCGAGGCAGTTCTCGCACTCCCGGCAGGAGTTCACCATGCAGCCGACGCCGACGCGGTCGCCGACGGCGAACTTCGTCACGGCGGACCCGACCTCGACGACCTCGCCGGCGATCTCGTGGCCGACCACCTGCGGGTAGGTGACCGGGCCCCAGTCGCCGCGGACCAGGTGGATGTCGGAGTGGCAGATGCCGGCGTAGCGGATGGCGATGAGCACGTCGTTCTCGCCCGTGTCGCGCCGCTCGATCGTGGTGGCGATCAGCGGTTCGGTGGCGGACGGAGCGGCGTAGGCGTTGACAGTCGTAGGCATGGGTCTCTCTTCGTGGTCAAGCGGGGGCTGGCGGCAGCGGGGCACGCGAGTTGGGGTCCGCGGCGACGTCAGCGGTTCACGTCTCTATCAAATGTCACCGACAGGCTCGGCTGGGAGGGCCGGACAGGACCCCCCAGGTTTCGCCGGCCGCTCGGTCAGCGGGACCCTGAGCAGGCGGTCGTCGCCGTGCTTGGTCACGGCACTGAGCCAACCTTTGGCCGACACTCTCCGTAGTGGATGGCATGAGGCAGAAGAGCGGGGCGACCATGAGCGACTTCGGGACGAGCATGCCGTCGGACGACGGCGCGGCGCACGACGTGCGTGTCGAGGTGCCGCGTTCCCGTGACGCGGAGTTCACCGCGTTCGTCCGGGACTCCGGCGTGTACCTCCACCGCACCGCATACCTGCTGTGCGGGGACCCGCACCGGGCGGAGGAGCTGGTCCAGTCGACGTTCGAGCGGGTCTACCGCACGTGGGCCAAGGTCAAGCCGGGCACGCAGCGCGCCTACGCGCGCCGGATCCTGGTCAACCTGCGGATCGACGGCTGGCGGCACGGGCGTCGCGAGTCGTTCCCGGGCGACGATAAGATCCCCGTCGCGCCGGCGTCGGACCATGCCGGGCACGTGATGCTGCGGGACGAGCTGGTCCGCGGGCTGTCGCAGCTGCCGGTCAACCAGCGGCGGGTCGTGGTGCTGCGGCACCTGCTGGACCTGCCCGAGGCGGAGGTCGCCCGCGAGCTCGGCATCTCCATCGGCACGGTCAAGGCGGCGAACTCGCGCGGGCTGGCCCGGCTGCGGGACCTGCTCGTGGAGGGGGCCGAGGCGATCGAGCCGGTGGCGTTCGACGAGCAGGCCGTGCTGGACCGGAGCCGGGCGGCGCTGCGGCGGCGTCGGGCCACGCAGGCGGTAGGGGCCGCGTGCCTTGTGCTCCTGCTTGCGCTCGGCGTGGTGACGCGCGGCCCGGTGCCGCTGCCCGTCGTCGGGCCGGTGGTGCTGCCCGGCGGTCAGCTGATCGCGCCCCTGTTCGACGAGAGCCCCACCGACGGGCTGGGACCCGACCTGGGCCCGGCGGGCAACACGCCGGTCGCCTGCCCCGATGAGCTCCCCGAGCCGACCCCGGCCCGTGCTCCGGAGTCCGGTGAGGAGATCAGCGTGCTCTACAACCCCGTGGTGGTCGATGCCGCCGACGCCCGGCCGTTGACCTGCTACGACGTCGACATCGAGGCGGTCACGCCCGGCTTCCTCGACGATGCGGGACTGCCGGTCACCGCCAACGGGGAGCCGCTGCCCGAGCCCCGCGGGATCTCCGACACGGGCAAGATCTGGCACTTCGACAGCGCTGAGCTCTTCGACGACAGTGACGAGACCGACGACGCGCACATCCAGACCAGCACCTGGGCGGGGGACGGGTCAGGGTCCTCGACCAGCCTGACGTCGGACGAGGGCAGCAGGACGTTCCCGGTCGGCCTCGCCGTCACCGGAGACCGTGTGATCTGGAGCGAGTACGCGGCAGCGGGCCTGTCCCCCCACATGAGCTTCCTCCGTACGCTCACCCTCTCCGGCGAGACGCTCTCCGGCGTGATGGATCCCCTGACCAGTACCCAGGAACGCCTATGGCTGCTCGCCACCACTGAGGACAGCGCCCTGTGGACGTCCGGAGCCACGGACGACGACACCCGCTTGTTCGCCACGACGCTCGACGGCGACGGCACGCCGATGGAGCTCGCGGCCGGAGTCACCGCGCTCGGGGCGGACGACGACGAGGCGATCGCCGCCGTGCCGACCCCCGGCGCCGACGGGACCAGCACGACGGCGTTCTCGCTGTTCGCCGACCTGACCGGCGGGGTCCCCAGCAGCGCCCTGCTCTTCGAGATCGAGCACGACTCGTCGGCCGAGGTCACCCAGGTCGCCGTCTCGGACGACGTCATCGCGTGGACGGTCGTGCCCGTCGGCGGTGGATCCGGTGCCCTCTACGTCTTCGACCGGGTCGGTGACGGCGACAGCGTCGTGCGGCTCCCCGACGGCGTCGTCGACGACCTCCGCGCGTCGGGCAGCCTGGTCTCGTGGACCAGTACCGACACTTCCGCCCAGAACCCGGCGGACGTGTCGTACCTGTACCGCGCGACGGCGTCGGCGTCCGGATACGACGGCCCTGACCTCGCCCGCTTCCCGGGCGGGTCGGTGACGGCGAGCCTGGCCGGCGACCGCACCGCCTGGCTCGAGAACGCGGGTACGCGCCAGTGGCTCGTCGAGGGCGCGGTCGTCCCCGCACCGGCACGTGGCTGAGCCGTGGTGCTCCTTGATGGTGTGTAGGTCAGTCGTTCACCGCTGCGGGCGGCGCGGCCTCGGACTGGTTCGGCCGGCTGGTGCCGACGACGTCGCGGGAGCTCTCGGACTCCCGGGTCGCGGCCCAGCTCGCCAGCAGCGCGAACTTGTCGGCGGAGTCGGTGTTCGGCGGCGGGCTGTAGGTGACGATCTGCAGCCCTGCCTCGCCGGGCATCCCGAACACGTCGAACGCGACGGCGATCGGGCCGACCACGGGGTGTCGGAACGACTTGACACCCGTGCGGTGCTCGTGGACGTCGTGCCCTGCCCAGTCCGCGCGGAACTGCGGGCTGCGTGTCGAGAGCTCGCCGATGAGCGCCGTGAGCTCCTTGTTGAGCGGGTCGCGTCCGGCCTCCAGGCGCATGATCGCCGCGGTGGTGCGACGGGCCAGGGCCCAGTCGACGTAGTAGTCCTGTGCGCGGGCGTCGAGGAAGATGAACCGGGCCAGGTTGGGTGTGCCCTCGGTGTCGAACATCGGGGCGTACAGGGCCCGGCCCATGAGGTTCGCGGCGACAAGATCCTGGTTGGCGTTGTGCACGATCGCGGGCAGGGTCATGTTGTCGAGCACGCGCTGCACCGAGGTACGCACCGACTGTGCGGCGGGCTTCCGGTTGCGCGCGGCCGCCGCGGCGGGAGCGGTGCGGGCGAGGTCGAACAGGTACTCGTGCTCGGCGTCGTTGAGCTGCAGGGCCCGCGCGATCGCCTCCAGCACGCTCTCCGACGCCCCGCGGATGTTTCCGCGCTCCAGCCGGGTGTAGTAGTCGAGGCTGACCCCGGCGAGCAGGGCGACCTCCTCGCGCCGCAGCCCGGGCACACGCCGCTCCCCGAAGCTGGGGATCCCGGCCTGCTGCGGCGTGACGTTCGCGCGGCGGGAGACCAGGAACTCCCGCACCTCGTCCTTGGTGCTCATGGCCTCAACGATAAGTACGCCTCCGCGGCTGGTGGGAGGTTCCGCCGTAACCCCCCAACCGCATCGGCGGTGAGTCGCCGGACCGAGCGGGCTCAGGGGGTGAGCAGCACCTTCGTGGCGCGACGCTCGTCCATCGCCTTGTAGCCCTCGGCCGCCTGGTCGAGCGGCAGGGTGAGGTCGAAGACCTTGCCGGGGTCGATCTTGCGGTCCCAGATGAGCTGGATCAGCTCAGGCAGGAACCGGCGCACAGGGGCGGGCCCGCCGTGCAGATGCACGCCAGTGAAGAACAGCTCCAGGCCGTCGAGCTTGACGCCGTGCGTGACGCCGACGTAGCCCACGTAGCCGCCGGGCCGGGTGGCGTGGATGGCCTGCCACATCGACTCCTCGGTGCCGACTGCCTCGACGACGCCGTGGGCGCCGTACCCGCCGGTCAGCTCCTTGACCTTCGCCGCGCCGTCGTCGCCCCGCTCCTCGATGATGTCGGTGGCGCCGAACTCACGGGCCAGGGCCTGCCGCTCGGGGTGGCGGCTGAACGCGATGACGCGCTCCGCGCCGAGCTGCTTGGCGGCCAGGATCGCCGAGAGGCCGACGGCGCCGTCGCCGACGACCGCGATGGTCTTGCCGGGACCTGCCTCGGCGGCCACCGCGGCGAACCAGCCGGTGCCCAGCACGTCGGACGCGGCGAGCAGCGACGGGATCAGGTCCTCGTCGGGCTGTCCGGGGGTCGCGACGAGGGTGCCGTCGGCCAGCGGGATGCGGGCGAGCTGGGCCTGGGTGCCCGACGCTCCCACCATGACGTTGTGGATGCAGCGGGACTGGTAGCCGGCCTGGCAGATCTCGCAGGTGTTGTCGGAGGCGACGAACGAGCCGACGACGAAGTCGCCGACCTTGATGTTCCGCACCTCGTCGCCGACCTGCTCGACGACGCCGATGTACTCGTGCCCCATGACCTGCGGCTGGGTGTACAGGGGCTCGATCCCGCGGTACGGCCACAGGTCGGACCCGCAGATACAGGTCGCGGACACGCGGATCACCGCGTCGGTCGGCTCGACGATCTTGGGGTCCTCGCGCTCCTCGACGCGGACGTCGCCGGGGGCGTACATCAACACTCCACGCATGGGTGCCTCTCCTTGCTCGGTGCGCCGCGCCGGACTGAGCGGCACGGCCTCGGTGCCTCCATCGCATCTCATCCAACGCTCGCGCGCCTGCGGGGTGGGAGGCCCGGCCAGAACCCCTCACAGGTCGACCAGGGGGAACACCAGGCAGGCCCCGAAGGAACCAGCCCCGCGCACCGTGGCGAAACAAGAACACCCCGGATGGGCGTCGAACGTAGGCCTGGTCGCTCTCTCAGCGCTCATCGTGCGACCAGGCCTACGTTCGACGAGTCGGTTCTGGGCCGCGACGGCGACAAGCGGGCCGGTTTCCGGGAGGCTGGGACCCGCCCGGTGTTCGCCGCGCACCTGTGAGATCAAGATGGAGAGCTATGGCCCGCTTGCCGCAACGCCCCGGCGTCCTGCCGCGACCGTCAAGAGCGCGGAAGCCGCGTGCGGCGGACGACCTGGTAGCGCCCACGAGGTCGCAGCCGACTGCTCGCGCTCGTGCCGCGGGCGGGAGGGACCCGGTGGTCGGCCTCCCTGCGCACCCGTTCGGTTACGCCATGCTCGCGACCCTGGGTGTCGGCGCCGGGCTTGCGGTGCTGGGCGCCCTCTCGGCGGTCGCGACGGTCCTCGTGTACGTCGGGGTGGCGCTGTTCCTGGCGCTGGCCCTGGAGCCCGCGATCCGGTTCCTCACCTCGCGAGGGCTGCCCCGGTGGGCGGCCGCGACGGTGGCGATCGTCGGATTCGCGCTGGTGATCGCCCTCTTTGTCGTCGCGGTGCTGCCGCTGGCGGTCCAGCAGGTCGGGATCTTCATCGCGCAGCTCGTCGAGACGCTGCGCGGCCTGCCCGATCAGGCCTGGTACATCTGGACGTCCGAGAACCTGGTCGCCCTAGACCTGAACGGGTTGCTGTCGTCGCTGACGGAGCTGCTCACCGACCCCCGACAGCTCTCGGCGATCGCGGGCGGTGTGCTGCAGGTCGGTACCGGGCTGATCAACGGCGTGACGGCGGTCGTCATCGTCGCGGCCCTGACCATCTACTTCGCCGTCACGCTGCCGAGCATGATCTCCGCCGTCCTGCGGCTCGTGCCGCGGTCCCGGCGGCCGATGACCAGGTCGCTCCTGGACGAGGTGCTGGACTCCGTCGGCCGGTACGTCTCCGGGCAGCTGATCCTGGCGACCATCAACGCCACGTTCACCCTGCTGCTGACGACCTTCGCGGGCAGCCCGGCCCCGATCCTGCTCGCCGTCATCGCGTTCGTCGCGGCGCTGATCCCCGTCGTCGGTACGGTGATCGGCTCCGTGCTGGTGGTGCTCGCCACGCTGACGGTGAGCCCGGTCGCGGCGTTGGTCGTTGCCGTGCTCCTGCTCGTGTACATGCAGGTCGAGGCCTACGTCCTGTCGCCCCGGGTGATGAGCCGCGCCGTGGCGATGCCCGGTGTGCTCGTCATCGTCGCGGCCCTGGCCGGGGCGGCGCTCGGTGGTGTGCTCGGTGCCCTCGTCGCCGTCCCGGTCGCGGCGGCGGGCCTGCTCATCATCAACCGGGTGGTCCTCCCGCTCCAGGAAGCGCGCTGACCGGAGCCGCCGGACGCAGGCCTGGTCGCCCCGAGGGCGCTGAACGTAGGCCCGGTCGCCCGATCAGTGCCCGTGGAGCGACCTGGCCCACGCTCGACGTCGGGCGTCAGAGCTGGGAGGCGCCGCCGTCTATCGGGAACTCCGCGCCGGTGGTGTAGGTCGCCTCGAACGCCAGGAACGCGACGGCCTTGGCCACCTCGTCGGGTTCGCCCATCCGGAGCATCGGGCTGCCCGCCGTCAGCTCGTCCACCATTTGCTGCGCGGCCTCCGCGGGCATGGACCGGGCGAGGATGCCCGTGTCGATGGGGCCAGGGCTGATCGCGTTGACGCGGACGTTCCGCGGCAGCAGCTCACGCGCGAGACCACGGGTCATCGACCGCAGCGCCGCCTTGCTGGCCGCGTAGGCGCTGAGCGCGGGCATGCCCAGTACGTTCACCACCGAGGTGGTCAGGACCACGCTGCTCCCGCTGCTCAGGAGCGGGGCGAGCTTCTGCACGGTGAAGTACGGCCCCTTGGCGTTCACGGTGAGCAGCTCGTCGTACACGTCCTCGGTCATCGACTCGAAGGGCACGGTCCGGGTCACGCCCGCGTTGACGAAGAGCGCGTCGACCTGGCCGAGCTCGGTCTTCACCTGGTCGGCCAGGTCGTTCACGTCGGTCATCGACGCCGCGTCGCTGACCACCGTGAGCACACCGTTCCCGAGCCGCTCCCGGGCGGCGTCGAGGGTGGCTCGGGTACGCCCGGTGATCAGCACCTTTGCTCCGCCGTCCGCCAGGAGCCTTGCCGTCGCGAACCCGAGCCCGCTGCTGCCGCCCGTGATCACGACACTCTTGCCGTCGTACTTGCCCATCGTGGACTTCCTCTGTTCGATCTCGCACGTGTGTAGCTGCTCCGGATCCGGCGGCGCTACGCCGCCGGAGGAGCAACACCTCGAGTAAAGATCGGCCCGGGGCCGGGCGTCCAAGACCTGTTTTGCAGGTCGTCATGCGGCACGCGCATGACGACGGCGCATGACGACGGCGCGGGACGACGGCGCGGGACGACGGCGCGGGACGTCAGCGCGCGGCGGCGTCGGGGGCGGCCCGACGTCGGACGTGCGGCGTTGCGCGCGGCCCGACGTCGGAGGTGAGGCGACGTAGCCTTGAGCGGTGACCGAACTGTCTTCGCCCGTCTCCTCGGCAGCGTTCGGCCTGGACCTCGACCTCCGGCTGGTGCGGTACTTCGTGGTGGTGGCGGAGCACCTGAACTTCGGCCGGGCGGCGACCGCGCTGCGCCTTGCCCAGCCGTCGCTCAGCCGCCAGATCCAGCGCCTGGAGAGTCAGCTCGGCGTGCGCCTGTTCGACCGCACGCCGCAGGGCAGCAGCCTCACCGAGGCCGGCCGGGCCTTCCTGCCGCAGGCCGAGGCGCTGCTGCACTCGGCCTCCGGGGCGGTGCTCGCCGCGCGCGCGGCAGCGCCCCCGGGCGCGATCACCGTGGGGTACGTCGAGGACCTGGTCGTCACCCCGGCGGTCCGCAACCTCCGCCGCCGACACCCCGAGGCGCAGGTCCGCACGCGGCACCTGAGCTGGCAGGACGCCCACGCGCTCCCGGAACGCCGGGTCGACGCGCTGGTCACCCGGCTGCCCCTCCCGCTGGCGGCGGACCGGCTCGACGTGACGGTCCTCTACGAGGAGCCGTGGACGCTCGTCGCGCCGGCGTCCCACCGCCTGGCGGGCAAGGAGCGCGTCACCCTCGGCGACCTCGACCACGAGGAGCTCGTCTCCTGCACCAGCTCCGCGGCGATCTGGAGCATCGCGCACTCCGCCGGCGGGCCCCTCGACGGCCTCACCATGGAGTCCGGCCCCACCGTCGAGGACAGCCTTGAGGACAAGATCGAGCTTGTCGCCGCCGGCCACGGCCTGCTGATCCTGCCCGCCGGCGACCGCCGCAGCACGTTGCGCGCGGACCTCGCCAGCATCCCCGTCGACGGGATCGACCCGTGCCAGGTAGTGGTCGTGACCCGCGCCAACGACCGGAACGCGCTGGTCAGCGAGTTCCGCCGGTTCGCGGGCGCCATGGTGCCCGCCCAGCAGGGATCCGCGCGGGGGTCACGCCGTCAGGACGACGACGCGACCGCCTGGCGGCCGACCATCTCGGCGATCCACAGGGGCGCGAACGGCGGCGTGCAGCCCGGCGACGCGGGGTAGTCGGCGAGCACCTGCAGGTCCTCGCCGATGCCGATCGCCCGTGCGCGACGGTCCGGGTGGTTGATCCCGATGAACGCGAGGCAGGTGTTCATCGCCCACTGCTTGTTCTCGGGCGCGTCCTCCATCTCCCGCTCGATCGTGTCGAGCAGCGCGTCGACGTCGACGTCGTCGGGCGCCTTGACGACCTTGTCGCCCTGCAGCGTCCAGCCGGCCCGGCCGACCAGGTCGGCGTCGTCGTCGGCCCAGCGCTCCCGGAACTCGTCGCCGAACCGGCCCGGCTTCACGACGTTGACGACGAACCAGTCCAGCAGCTTGGGGGAGGTGATGTCGCGGACCATCGTGTCGATCTCGGCCGGCGTGAAGGACCGGGGACGGCAGACGAGCGTCGCCAGGAGGCGCGCGGCGGTGTCGCCGGTCGCCCACAGCTCGACGGCCAGCTCGTGCTGCTTCTTCAGGCGCTTCGCGACGGCGCGCAGCTGCGAGAGGTTGACGCCGTGGTCGTCGCCGTTGCGCTCGTTGACCGCGCGGAACTTCGGGTTCTCGAGTCCGGCGAGCTCCCGCATGACCTCGTCGAGCGGCATGGTGTCAGGCATGGTTGTTCCTCTCGGCCCGGCGTCCTACCGGTCGAGCGTAGCCGTCGCCTCGTTCGCCACGCTTCGCCGACGCCGCCCGGACGGGATCTCTGGGGCCCGGCCGGGGCGGCGCCGGAAGCCGTCACCCGCGAGGGTTGAGCCAGTCGAGCATCCGCTCGGGGTGATCGCTGGTGAAGCGCTCCACGACCTTCTTGTCCGACCGGGTGCTCATCAGATGGCGCCCATCTGCTGGAGGATGGTGAGCATGTCGAGCTGCGCGCGCTCCTCGACGATCTTGCCGTCGACCAGGCGGTAGAAGGCCATGCTCTCGGCGTGGATGGCCGCACCGGTGCCTTCGACCCCGGCGAAGGTTCCTTCGTGGGTGCCGGTCATGGTGTAGCGGATGGCCACCGTGTCGCCTTCGGCCCGCATGTCCTCCACGGTCCACTTGAGGTCGGGGAAGGCCGCCATGTTCGCGTTGACGATGCCGAGGTAGGTGTCCCGGCCCTGCTGTGTCGTGCCGGCGAAGTGCATGACGATGTCCTCGCTGACGAGCTCCTCGGCCAGCGCGGGGTCGCCGGTGGTCAGGAACTCGCTGGTGAAGCGCTCCATGATGCGCTTGTTCTCCTGCGCGGTCCGCAGGTCCCGGGCGTCGGACTTCTCGACGACGCGGGACGTCGTCTCCGAGGTGGTGCCGGCGTCGGCCGTGCCGGCCGCGCCTGCGACACCCGGCACCAGAGCCGAGAGGGTGAGCGTTGCCAGAGTTGTGAGCACGACTGCCGGCTTGGTGAATCGAGACATTGTCTTTCCTTTTGTTTCGGTGGATCTCACACCGCTGAGGGCGGTGCACCACTCACAGAACCAGCCGCGACAGGGCCGCGGGAGACCCGGGTGAGGGGTGGTACTGCAAGGGACTCCCAGCCAGTTGGGCGCGCTCGTAGTGTGGAAAACATGGCAGGCAGAAACGACGCTCACGACGCTGACCGCGATTTCCGTGGTGATTTCCGTGCGGAGATCCGGGAATTCCTGGGCACGCGACGGGCACGGGTCACTCCGGACCAGGTCGGCCTGCCCCTGTACGGCGGAGAGCGCCGACGGGTCACCGGGCTGCGGCGGGAGGAGGTCGCACTCCTGGCAGGGATCTCGAACGAGTACTACACCCGGCTCGAGCGCGGCAACGCCACCGGTGTCTCCGAGAGCGTCATCGAGGGCATCGCGAAGGTACTGCAGCTCGACGAGGCCGAGCGCGCCCACCTGCTCGACCTCCTGCGCGGCGCCGGTGCGACCCGTCCAGTGCGTCGCAGCCCGGCGCAGCAGCATGTCCGGCCCACCGTGCAGCGTGTTCTCGACTCCATGATCGGCACGCCCGCTTTCGTGCTCAGCGGGCGCCTGGACATCCTGGCCGCGAACCATCTCGGGCGCGCACTGTTCTCGCCGGTCTACGCCGATCCGGCGCGCCCGCCCAACAACGCCCGGTTCATCTTCCTCGACCCACACGCGACCGAGTTCTTCCGCGACTGGGACCATGTCGCAGGCGACACAGTCGCCATACTGCACGCCGAGCGCGGCCGCGATCCCTACGACCGGCGGCTCTCGGACCTGATCGGAGAGCTGTCCACCCGCAGCGGGGAGTTCCGCCGCCGCTGGGCCGCCCACAACGTCCGGATCCACACCACCGGCATCAAGCTCCTGCACCACCCAGTCGTCGGAGACCTCGACCTGCCGTTCGAGACCTTCCCGCTGGGAACGGACACGAGCCATAGCCTCCTCACCTACACCCCAGAGCCCGGATCGCCCTCGCAAGAGGCCCTGAGCCTGCTGGCCAGCTGGTCCGCGACCGGCAACGACGTCGAGCGGCACGCATCGCCCGACGACGCCGAGCCGGCCAGCTGATCAACGAACGGGCCAAACCCGAAACAGAAGACGGCCGGACCTCGGCGTGCTGAGGCACGACGGCGGGCTGCTCACCTAGCGATCGGTGCCCGGTGGTGGGGCTGGGGTGCGTAGTCGATCTCCGTACGTAGCGCGGCGACGGGGATCGGCGCCGTCGTTCGTGGTGCGCACGACGTCGCACAGATGAGTGCGTTCGGCGTCGTCGAGCCCCCTCCTGAACGGAGGGAGTCACTGGCAGTGACCCTATAAACAGGGTCTCCCTCCGCGCCTGAGAGCGACCTTGACTGGAGGCATCCGCACAACATCACCGGCCGGACGGGCCCGGTGAACAGACAGAGGAAAGCACATGGTTGACAACAGCAAGGTCTGGTTCATCACCGGCGCCGGCCGGGGCATGGGCATCGATATAGCCCACGCCGCTCTCGCCGCGGGGCACTCCGTGGTCGCCACGGGCCGCAGCGCCGAGCGTGTGCTCGCCGCGCTCGGCGAGCACGAGAACCTGCTCGCCGTCTCCCTCGACATCACCGACCCCGGCGCGGCGACCGCTGCCGCCGAGGCGGCCGTCGAGCGCTTCGGCCGCATCGACGTTCTCGTCAACAACGCCGGCAACTTCTATGCCGGCTACTTCGAGAACATCAGCCCCGAGCAGTTCCGCGCGCAGATGGAGACCAACTTCTTCGGTCCGCTGAACGTGACCCGCGCGATCCTGCCGGTCATGCGCGCCCAGCGGTCCGGCCAGGTCATCACGATCACCTCCTCCGCGGGCCTGATCGGCGGGGAGTTCACCGCCGCGTACGCCGCCTCCAAGTTCGCGCTCGAAGGGTGGATGGAGTCCCTGCGGTTCGACCTCGCGCCGTTCGGCATCTCGACGATGGCCGTGGAGCCCGGCTTCTTCCGCACCGAGCTGCTCGTGGAGGGTTCCTCGACCATCTGGCCCGAGCTGGACGTCGAGGACTACGCCGAGCGCACCGCCCAGACCATCGCGGCCTGGAAGGGCATGCACGGCCAGCAGGGCGGCGACCCCAAGAAGCTCGCCCAGGCCCTGGTCACCCTCTCCGACTCCGCGGAGCTGCCGCTGCGGTTCGTGGCCGGCGCGGACGCGACGGCCGGGGTCGAGCAGAACCTCGCCACCATCCAGGGGCAGCTCGACGCGAACCGCGAGCTGTCCGCCTCCCTGACCTACGACGCCTGATCCCCCTCGACAGAGAGCATTCTCATGACATCGACATCCCCTCTTGCCGGCACGGTCGCCCTCGTCACGGGTGCCAGCAGTGGCATCGGTGAGGCGACGGCTCGCCGTCTGGCCGAGGAGGGCGCGTCCGTCGCGCTCGTGGCTCGCCGGGCCGACCGGCTCGACACCCTCGCCGCGCAGATCGAGGAGGACGGCGGCACGGCCCTGGCCATCGAGGCCGACATCACCGACCGCACCCAGGCCGAGGCAGCCGTCCAGACCGTGGCCGACCGGTTCGGTCGCCTCGACGTGCTGGTCAACAACGCGGGCCTGATGCTCCTCGGCCCGGTCGTCGGCGCTGACGTCGAGGAGTGGGAGCGGATGCTCGCGATCAACGTGCGGGGCCTGCTGTACACGACCAACGCGGCCCTGCCCCACCTCCTGAAGGCCGCCGAGGACGACGTGCGGCGGGTGGCCGACGTCGTGAACATCAGCTCGATCGCAGGCCGGGTGGCCTGGGCGAACTACGGCGTCTACAACCTCACCAAGTTCGGCGTGAACGGCTTCACCGAGTCGCTGCGCCAGGAGGTCACCAAGAAGCACGTCCGGGTCGGCGTGCTGGAGCCCGGCGGCGTTGCCACCGAGCTCGGCTCGCACAACAGCGGCGCGATGCGCGACGACATCGACGCCTTCTACGAGAGCACCGAGACGCTCGCGCCGCAGGACATCGCCGACGGTATCGCCTACATGGTCACGCGCCCCCGGCACGCGTCCATCGCCGAGCTGTGGGTCATGCCCACCGACCAGGCCTGACGCATCCAAGCATCCCCGGGGTGCGCCGGGCCGCCCGGCGCACCCTGTTCCGCACGCACCTCATTCCGTACGCACCTCAAGGAGAGACATCATGGCCGCATGGACGACTGACCAGCTCGCGGCGATCACCGCGAACACCGACCTGTACCTGGCCCCGTTCCGCGAGGACGGAACCACTTACGGCACCCTGACCCAGACGTGGGCGCTGGTCGTCGACGGCAAGGTGTACGTCCGCGCCGCCAACGGGCAGGCCTCCCGCTGGTACCAGGCCGCCGTCGCGCAGAAGGCTGGAAAGGTCCGGGTCGCGGGCACCGATATCGAGGTGACGTTCGAGGCCGCCGGCACCGACGACGAGGCCGCGATCGACGCCGCCTACGAGGCGAAGTATCCCGGCAGCTCCGCCGTCCCGATCATGCAGGGGGCGGGCCCCAGGTCCGCATCCGTCCGCATCTGGCCTCGCTGAGAAACGCACCGCGTCTTCCTGCAGCTCTGCGCTCTCGCCGATCGACCGATGACGCGCCCGTGACGTCGCAGCCGGCCGGGCTCTGGCGGCGCCGTGACCTCAGGCGTCGTCGGGCTCCAGGACGCCGGCGGTCACCTCGTCCGCGACCACGAGGGCCAGCTCGCAGAACATCGAGTCCGCCCACGAGAACCAAGGTCGCGAGAACGCGGTCGGGTCCGAGGCGTCGAACGACTCGTGCATGCGGCCGGTGCCGCCGTCCGTCCGGGCGAGGAGGTCCAGGACGCTGACGCGGTCCTCGGGAGTGCCCGTGAGCGCCTCGATCGCGAGCGCGATCGGCCAGACCCGGCCGGGCTCCGTGTGCGGGCTGCCGATGCCGCTCGTCGCCGTGCCGGTGAAGTAGTACGGGTTGGTGGGGCTCAGCACGAACTCGCGCGTGGCCCGCCAGACGTCCTCGTCGAACACGTCGGGCGCGATGAGTGGGAGCGAGAGCAGCGACGGGGTGTTGGCGTCGTCCATGCGGAGCACGCCGCCGAGCCCGTCGACCTCGTAGGCGTAGATCCGGCGTCCGCCGGCGACCGCGTCGGCGACGGCGTCGGCTGCCGCGTCGGCTGCCGCGTCGGCTGCCGCGTCGACTGCATCGACCACGCCGAACTCCGCGACGCCCGCGACCAGCTCGCGGGAGAGCGCCCGCGCGTCGGCCGCCAGGGCCGCGTCGTCGAGCACCTCCTCCGCGATCTCGCCGATCGCGAGCAGCGCCTGCGCCGCGAAGAGGTTCGCGGGGATGTTGTAGCCGTAGGTGCACGCGTCGTCCGAGGGGCGGAACCCGCTCCACGTCATGCCCGTGCGGCCGACGGCGGTGCCGCGGCCGTCGCGCGCGAGCGTCTCTGTCTGGATGTCGGTGTCCCGCTGGAACCGGTAGGCGGACGTGTCGTGGTCCTGCTCGATCCGCAGCTGCCGCGTGATCTTCCGGAGCACCCGGTGCGCGCGCTTGTCGAAGACGTCGGTGCGGCCCGTCGCGCGCCACAGCGTGTGCGCGAGCGTGACGGGGTAGGCGAGGCTGTCGATCTCGTACTTCTGCTCCCAGACGTGCGGGTCGTCGCAGACATCGTCGGGTTCGTAGTGGGCGCCCGTCGGCCCGTCGTTGAAGGCGTTCGCGTACGGGTCGTGGTCCAGGCAGGCGAGCTGGCGGCGCACGATCGCGGCGACCAGGTCCGCGAGCGGCGGGCACGAGCCGAGGAACCGCAGGTAGGGCGTCAGCTGCGTCGTCGAGTCGCGCATCCACATGGCGGGGATGTCGCCGGTGATGACGAACGCCGTGCCGTCCTCGCCCATGGTGACGGTGTCGGTGAGGGTGCGCAGCAGCGCCGCCTCGACCATGTCGCCGACGCGCGCGCCGGACGTGGCGCGCACAAGGTCGGCGGCCTCTCGGAGCGTCGTGGTGATCTCGGGGTCCAGGCGCGTGTGCGTCATCGCTCCCATGGGGTGGTGCCCTTCTCATCGGTGACTCGAACCTGCAGGGCGTCGGCGGGCGGGTCCGGCTCCGGTGTGCACCAGACGCTGACCACGACGGGCGCGGCGACCGGCTCGCCGCTCGCCCACGACCCGAGCTCGTCGACGCCGAGCTCGAACGCCACCGTAGCGGTACCGCCCGCCGCGACCGTCGCCCTTCCCACCGCGAGCAGCTGACGCCGGCGCGGCCGGACCCCCGGTTCGTGGCGCCGGCCGTAGAGCGGCACGGAGAGGGAGACCGCGCCGGCGCTCGCGTTGGTGACCTCGACGGCCAGGCCGGCGACGCCGCCGTCGGCCAGCGCGGAAGTGGCGACGGCCAGCCGCGCGACGCCGCCTTCAGGTAGATCGGGAGCGGTGACAGTCAGGCGTGGGACGCCGCCGTCGGGTCGCTCGGGAGCGGCGACGGGCGGCGCCTCGCCGCGCAGGCTCAGGGTGACGCCGGGAAAGTGTGCGGTGCCGAACAGGAGCGCCTGCCGCACGTCGGTGTCGGCGTAGCCGCGCGCCGTCTCCATCCGCTCGTCGTGCGCGGCAGGCATGGTGCCGTCCGACGCAGGGAACGTCGCGGGGAGCCGCCCGGACGCCGTGCCGTCACAGAGGGCCGCGGCGATCGCCGCGCCGCCGGTCGGCCCGGGGAACGGGGCGACCAGCAGCGCGTCGACGAGCGAGCGGAGCTCGGTGAGCGCGCGCGGGCGACCGTCGATCACCACGCCGATCACGGGCGTACCCGCCTGCCGCGCGGCCCGCACCACCGCGAGCTGCGCCTCGGGGATCTCGATCGACGACAGGTCCACGCCCTCGCCGTTCGTCGTGTCGCGTGCGGGGCCGTCGATCGCGCCGTTGTCGGCGAACTCGTCGTCGTAGGCGCGGCGGCTGGACCCGCCGAGCACGGCGACGACGACGTCAGCGCCGGCGCTCGCGGTCTGCACCTCGTCTAGCGGGCTGGGCCCGGGTGCGCTGGGCCCGTGGAGGGCGCTGGGTTCGTGGAATGTGTTGGCTTCACGGAGCGTGCTGGGGTCGTCGAGCGGGCCGCGCAGCCGACTGCCCTCGGCGTACCGCACGCGTTCGTCACCGAATCGCGCGGCAAGCGCTGAGCGCACGGTCGAGGCGGCAGGGTCCGGGACAGGCCGCGGGGGCGTGTAGTCGCCCAGCTGGGCTTCGAGGTCGTCGGCATTCGGGCCGACGATCGCGATCGTCGCGCCGGCGCGCAGGGGCAGCAGCCCGCCGTCGTCCACGACGACCACCGACTGCCGGGCGGCCCGCTCTACGAGCGCCGGGAGGTCGTGCTTGACGGTGACGGCCTCTGCCGCGCCGCCCTCTGCCGCGCCGCCCTCTGCCGCGCCGCCCTCGGCCGCGCCCCCCTCGGCCGCGCCGCCAAACAGGCCGAGCCGCCGCTTGAGGGCCAGCACCCGGTCGACGGCGCGATCGAGCACGGCCTCCGCGACGAGCCCCCGCCCGATCGCCGCTTCGAGGTGCGTGAACGCCTCGTCCCAGAGACTGAGGTCGACGCCGGCCCGCAGGGCGAGCGCAGCGGCGGAGGCGGGATCGGGCGAGCTGTCGCGGAGCCGGTCGATGGCGGTGCCGTCGGCCATGACCACGCCGTCCCAGCCCCACTGCTCGCGGACAGTACCCGTGAGCAGCTCCTCGTTCGCGCTGCACGGCACGCCGTCGATGTCGTTGTACGCGGCCATGAAGCCCGCGACGCCCGCGCGGGCGGCGGCGTGGGCCGGGCGCAGGTGGATCTCCCCGAGCTCTCGGCGCCCGATCGGCGCCCCCGAGCCGTTGCGGCCGCCGATGCCCGCCCCCTGGGCGGCGAGGTGCTTGGCGACGACGGCGACGTGCCGCGTGTCGATCGGCTCGCCAGGAGACGTGGTGCCCTGCATGCCCCGCACCGTCGCGGCGACGAGCAGCGCGGCGAGCGCCGGGTCCTCCGAGAAGCACTCCTCGGCCCGGCCCCAGCGCGGGTCGCGCAGCACGTCGAGGCCGGAGACGAGCGCGACGTGGGTCCCGCGGGCGCGGGCCTCCGCGGCGACCGCAGCGCCCAGCTCCTCGGTGAGGGCCGCGTCCATGCCAGCGCCGAGCGCGAGGTTCACGGGCAGCGTCGTGCCGCCGAGCGCCATGAGCCCGTGCGGCGCCTCCTCCACGAACAGCACGGGGATCCCGTCGCCGTACGTCGTCACGTGGTCCTGGACGGCGGCGTAGGCCTCGGCGCTGCGCTCCGGCGGGATGCCGTCGACCCAGCGCACCGCGGACCACGGATCCGCGCGGAGCACGCCGTAGATCGCGCCGAGGCCGCCCCAGCGGTCGACCTCCCGGCGCAGCACGTCGGTGATCCGCGGAGCGCCGTCGACCCAGCGCACCGCCTCCCAGCCCTTGAGGCGCTGGTTGACCTGGCCGATGCGGGTCCGCAGCGGCAGCGAGGACGTTGCGACCGGTGTCGCGACAGTCATCCCTTGACCGCTCCCGAGAGCAGCGCGCGCTGCATCTGGCGCTGCAGGACGGTGTAGACGAGGTAGACGGGCAGCAGCGTGAACAGGGTGCCCGCCATGAGCACGCCGTAGTCGGTGCCTGCGTCGACCTTGAGGGTCGGCAGGGCGACCTGGATGGTGCGCTGCGCCGTGTCGGGGCCGATGAGGATCAGCGGGTACAGGTAGGCGTTCCAGAACGACAGAAAGTTCAGCAGCAGGACCGTCGCGATGCCGGGGATGCAGATCGGCAGGTAGACCTGGCGCAGCACCTGCAGCGAGGAGGCGCCGTCCATCGAAGCCGCCTCCTCGAGCTCACGCGGGATAGTGCGCATGAACGACGTGAGGATGACTATCGAGAGCGGCAGCGCCGTCGCCGGCAGGAGGAACACCACGAACGTGCGGGTGTGGAAGAGGCCGAGCGCCGCGGCGAGCAGGAACGTCGGGAAGAGCGCGGCGAACGACGGGATGAGGAAGCCGAGCGCGAAGACGCTCTCGACGATCTTCCCGGCCCGTCCGGTGGCCCGGGCGAGCGCGAACGACGCGGGCAGCGCGAGCAGCAGGGTCAGGACGAGGGCGGCGACGGTGGTGAGCGCGGAGTTCGCCACCGCGAGCCCGAGCTCCGCCTGCTGGATCGCGGTGGCGAAGTTCGAGAGGTCCCACGTGGCCGGCAGCGCGAGCGGCGACTCGAAGATCTGCTCGTTCGTCTTGAACGACGAGACGATGAAGTAGTAGAAGGGCACGAGGAGCAGGGCGGCGTAGATCCAGGCGAGCGTGCCGCTCGTGATCGAGCCGATGCGGTCGCGCAAGGGAAGGGCGGCGATGCGCTGGGCCATGGCGGTCTCCTTGGGCAGGTCGGGGATCAGTGGGTCGCGCGGAGCAGGCGGTGGATCGTCCCCATGCCCAGCAGCCCGATCACGAAGAGGATGACGCCGACGGCCTGGCTGTAGCCGAGGTCGGCCTCGACGAACGCCTTCTGGTAGATGAGGTAGGCGAGCGTCGTCGTCGAGGTGCCCGGGCCGCCCTGGGTGAGCAGGAGCACGCTCTGCGCCGAGTTGAAGAGCATCGACAGGAACTGCAGCATCGCTACGACGCCGATGAAGTCCCGGGCGATCGGCCAGTACATCCGCCAGGCGAGGCGCCAGTCGCCGGCGCCGTCGATCCGTGCGGCCTGCACGATCTCGACGTCGACGCCGTCCAGGCGCGAGGCGATCAGCACTGCCGAGTAGCCGATGCCGCTCCACAGCTCGACGGCGATGATCGCGCCGAGCGCCGTGCCGGGGTCGGCGAGCCACGCGGTGCCCTCGGACCCGAGCGGGCGCAGGACGCCGTTGACGAGGCCGTCCGGGTTGAGCATCGCGTAGAACACCATTGCCGTGGCCGGCGCCGAGATGAGCGCCGGGATGAACAGGAGGTACCGCAGCACACGGTGGCCGCGCGGCTTCTGCACCACGTAGAACGCGAGCAGGAACGCGAGCACGATCATGACCGGCAGCCCGACGACTATCTGGATCGCCGAGTTCGCCACGGCCGCCCAGAAGGTCTCGTCCGCGAAGACCCGGGCGAAGTTGCCGAGGCCCGTGGGCTCGGGGGTCTCGAGCATGCCCGGCCACGAGAGGAAGGCGATCACGAACATCGCCACCACGGGGCCGATCATGAACACCGCGTACCAGACGAGCGCGGGCAGGGCCAGGCCGGGGAAACGGTCGCGGAGCGACCCGCGGCGGGGCCCGGCGGGGCCGCCGGGCAGCGCGGGGCGGACGGCGGCGTCCGGGCCTGCTTCGACGAGCGCGGTCATGGGAGTCCTTTCCTGGCGCGGGCGGGTCAGGCCGCGTCGTAGGCCTTCTCGAACGAGTCGACGATCCGTTCGGCGGACGCCGAGCCGTAGGCCATGGCGGTCACCTTGACCATCGGTTCGAAGACGGAGTCGGGGATGAGCAGGTCGGGCAGCATGACGGGGGTGACGTCGTCGTCCGTGAGGCGGGAGCCCTGCGCGACCAGCGGGAAGTCCTTGCTGACCGTGTCGGTGACGCGGTTCATGTCCCGGCCGGAGCCGAGGATGAACTCGTCCGTCACCCGCTCGGTGTAGAGGTTCTGCACGAACGGCTTGATCAGGTCGAGCTTCTCGCGGCCGTTCTCGCTGATCCAGATGCCGTGTCCGTTGTAGCTCTTGATGACGCTGGGGTGGGCGAGCACGCCGCCGCTGGACGGCTTGGGCCACCCGCCGACCGTGACCTCCTTGGCTCGCTCGGCGGGCACGAGCGCGAGCGCGGAGGACATCGCGGGCACGATGGCGGCCTTTCGGGTGTTGAACTGCGTGAGCTCGGAGTCCGAGGTGTAGCCCTGCACGTTGTCGACGAAGACGCCGGCGTCGCGCAGCTCGACGAAGTGCTCGACGCCCGCGAGGGCGCCGGCGCTCTCGGAGAGCTTGCCGGTCGAGAAGACGGTCCGGGCCTCGTCCTCGGTGATGAAGCCCTGGATGATCTGCAGGAACATCTTCTGGCCGCTCCAGTCGGACCCGCCGACCGTGACGGGACCGATGCCCTTCGACCGCAGCGCGTCGGCGACGGCGATGAGCTCGTCCGACGTCGTGGGGATCTCGACGCCGGCCTCCTCGAGCAGGCCGGTGTTGAACGACACGGGCCAGTTCGTGCGCGTGAACGGGAACGCGCGCAGGCGGCCCTCGTCGTCGGTCCACTCCTTGATCGCCTGGGGGAGGATCTTGTCGCGCAGGTCCCACTCGTCGAGCAGGTCGGTTACGGGGATCGTCGCCCCGGCGCCCGTCCACGAGAGCGTGCGGCCCATCATGTTGACCACCGCGACGTCGGCGGCCTTGCCGGCCAGCGTGCTCGTCTCGAAGACGATGGGGAGGTCGGACCCGTTCTTGAGCAGGGCGACGGTGCGACCGGAGCGCCGCTGGTAGTCGGCGACGACGTCCGAGAACACCTGGGCCCCGGCGACGGCCCCGCTGAGCTGGGTGTGCACGGAGATCGATCGCGGCCCGCTGGACGCGGGGACGAGCGCGCCGCACCCGGCGAGAAAGGGCGTGATGAGCCCGCCGCTGAGCGCCGCGCCCAGCAACGTGCGCCTGCTGATGCCCTGTGTCACGGGACCTCCTGGAGCTGTCGATCTGGAACGTCGGTGTGTCGATCGATGCCGCGGAACGTGTCCGCGGAAGAGCTTGTAAAGCGGTACACAATGCGGCTGGCGGTGAATGTATACCGCTTTACTTTGGAGGGTCAACCCCCTAGTCTCGGGGCCGTGACTGAAACATCCCCGAAACGAGCAACGATCGCCGCCGTCGCTCGCCGTGCCGGCGTATCGCCGTCGGCGGTGTCTCACGTCTTCAACGGCCGGCCGAACGTCTCCGCGGCCACCGCCGAGCGCATCCGGCAGGCGGCCGACGAGCTGAACTGGCGCCCGAACTACGCGAGCCGCAAGGTCTCGGGCGGCGGCGGGCGCAGCCTCGGCCTGGTGATCGCCCGCGCGAGCGACACCTTCGGTCGCGACCCCTTCTTCATGCGCCTGATCGCCGGGCTCACCGAGCCGCTCGCCGACATCGGCTGGTCGCTCTCGCTCACCCTCGTGCAGGCCGACGAGGAGGAGCGGGTCTACCGCCAGTGGTGGGGCGAGCAGCGGGTCGACGCGTTCCTGCTCGTCGACGTGCGCACGGACGACCCGCGGCTCGCGCTCGTCGAGCAGCTCGGCGCCCCCGCGGTCCTGCTCGGCGCACCGATCGACGACGGCGTGCCCGCGGTCACCGTGCAGGACGACACGGCCTTCGCCACGGTGCTCGGGCATCTCGGCGAGCTCGGCCACGTCAGCGTCGCCCGCGTCGCCGACGCGCCGGGCCTCGCCCACACGCGAGCCCGCGACCAGCGCTTCTCGCGCGCCGCGGCGGAGCAGGGCATCAACGCCTCGTTCGTCGCATGGGACCCGACGGCGGACGACCCGGTCGCCGAGCTCCTCGGCCGGCTCGGCGCAGCGACCGCGATAGTCGTCGACAACGAGTCGATCGCCGCGGAGATCGTCGCGCACGCGCCGGAGGTCGGCGTCGAGGTGCCCGAGCAGCTCTCCGTCGTCGCCTGGGAGGACTCCTGGGTCTCGACGCTCGTGCGGCCGCGGCTCACGGCCCTCGACGCCCCGGTCGAGGAGAGCGCGCGCACCGCCGTCGCGCTGCTCGAACGCCTCGTCCGTGGCGAGGACGCCGGGTCGCGGACCGTCTCCGGTCGCCGCCTCGTCGTGCGCGACTCTACGGGGCCGGCCCCGGCACCGGCTCGATCGGCGTCGGCCCCGAAGGCCGCCCGGACCTCCCGGACACGCAGCTCCCAGACACACGAGGAAGAAGGCTCTTGACCACGAACGTGCCGCGCTTCGGCGTCAACTACACCCCGTCGACCGACTGGATGTTCCAGTGGATGGCGATCGACCCCGACGTCGTCCGAGCCGACTTCGAGGCGATCGCCGGGCTCGGCGTCGACCACGTCCGCGTCTTCCCGCTCTGGCCGGTCCTGCAGCCGAACCGCACGCTCATCCGGCGTCGGGCCCTCGACGACATCGCGCTGGTGACCGACATCGCCGCCGAGTTCGGGCTCGACGTCGCTGTCGACGTCATCCAGGGGCACATGTCTGGCTTCGACTTCGTGCCCGCCTGGCTCGTGAACTGGCACGCCGGGAACATGTTCACCGACCAGCCCGCCATCGACGCGCAGGCGGCGCTCGTCTCGGCGGTCTACGACGCCGTGCGCGACCGGCCGAACTTCCTGGGCCTGACCCTCGGCAACGAGCTCAACCAGTTCCAGCGGCCGAACCCGGCGGCGATGCCCGCCAAGCGCGACGAGGTGACGCACTGGCTGAGCTCGCTGCTCGACGCCCCGCGCGACCGCGACCCGCGCCACGTCGTCGTGCACAGCGAGAACGACCACCTCTGGTACCGCGACGAGCACCCGTTCGTGCCGGCCCACGCTTCGCGGCTCGGCGACCTGACCACCGTGCACTCCTGGATCTTCAACGGCACCGCGGCCACCTACGGCGCGCTGTCGCCGCAGTCCGTGCGGCACGCGGAATGGATGATCGAGCTGTCCAAGGCGTTCGCGGCGGACGACGGGCGGCCCGTCTGGCTGCAGGAGGTCGGGGCGCCCTCGATGAACCTCGCGGAGTCGGAGATGCCCGAGTTCTGCGCGCGGACCATCGAGGCGGCGCTCACCACTGACGACCTGTTCGCGATCACCTGGTGGTGCTCGCACGACGTGACGCGCGAGCTCGGCGACTACAAGGACCTGGAGTACTCGCTGGGCCTGCTCGACGTCGACAACCGGGTCAAGCCGCTGGGCCGGCGCTTCGCCGAGGTCGTCGCGGAGGCGCGCCGCGCAGGCGGGAGCGCGGGCGGCTCGGGCGTGGCCGGTTCGGGCGTGGCTGGCGCTGCGAGCGCGTCGGGGGCTTCGGGCCGTGCGAACACCCCGGCGACGGCAAGGCGGTCCGTCGCGGTGGTTGTCGACGTCGACGCCGACGACGTGCCCCTGTCCCGTGCCGCCCTCGGGCCAGGCGGGGCGATCTTCGAGCGCTGGCACGCGCTGCGCGAGGACGGCGTCCCGGTGGCCGTCGTGACGAGCGCGACGGCCGCGAACTCGGTAGCGCTCGAAGCGCGCGGCATCCACGATCTGGTCCGCATCGACCCGCGCTGAGGGCCGCCCTCTCCCGCCAACACCGGTGCCGAACCGCAAGGCACGAGTCCACCGCTTGCCGGATTGACCATCAACCTTCGGCTCGGCGGCGCCGACCAACCGTAGGTTGCGGTTCGGCGGACGGCGCCGGGTCGTGTTCAGCGAAGAAGCTCGCCACCGGGCGGTGATGATGCGCCTCACCCCCGGCGGGCCGCCGCACACGGCGGAGTTCCCGGGGCACCGAGCGCTTCGCGCCCCGCGTTAATAATGCGCATCATCACGTTGACCGTGCATTCGGCTCCCCGCCAGACTCCAGGTCTTCATCGGCGACCTGACGAGCTGTTCGAGGAGGAACCGTGCCGCGTCACCGCATCACCCAGACCGACGTCGCCGCCATGGCCGGCGTCAGCCAGGCCACCGTCTCCTTCGTGCTCAACGGCAGCACACCGAGCGGCGTGCGGATCAGCGAGGAGACCCGCCAGCGCGTCCTGGACGCGATCCGCATCACCGGGTACGCGGCCAACCCGGCGGCACAGCGGCTCGCGGGCGGCCTCACGCAGATCCTCGGCGTGTTCACCTACGAGGCGACGTTCCCGCGGGTCAGCCAGGACTTCTACGGCCCGTTCCTGGTCGGGATCGAGCACGCGGCGGAGCGGCTCGGCGTCGACATCCTGCTCTTCACGAGCGCTCGCGTGGTGGACGGGCGCCGCCGGCTCACCCGGGACGGCTGGCAGCGGCTCGGCGTCGCCGACGGCTGCCTGCTGCTCGGGCAGCACGAGGACCGCGGCGAGCTGCAGCACCTCCTGGACACCAACTACCCGTTCGTGTTCATCGGCAAGCGCGGCAGCGACGGGAACCGGCTCCCGTACGTCGGCGCCGACTACGTCGGGGCCACGATGCGGCAGGTCGACCGCCTCGCCGCGCTCGGGCATCGGCGGATCGGGTACATGGGCATGCGCGGCACCGACCAGCCGACCCTCGACCGCGTCGAGGGCTACCGCGCGGCGATGAGGGCCCGGGGCCTGACCGCGCGGTTCGTCGAGCTCGACGACCTGGCCGACGCCGCCGCCGAGATCCTCGCCCAGCGGCTCACCGCCGTCGTCGTCGCGCCCGAGAACTATCCCGAGGAGCTGGCCGACGAGCTCGAGCTGCGCGGCGCGCGGGTCCCGGACGACGTGTCGGTCCTGCTGCTCGGCCAGCCGCACCACCCCCGGCGGGGTGGGCGGCGCTGGTCCGGCTTCTGCGTGCCGCGCGAGGAGATGGGCGTACGCGCCCTGCACCTCCTCTCGCGCCTCGTCGCCGCCGACGGCGGGCGGAGCGACCGCGAGGGACGCCGCACGCCGGGAGTGCCGGACGCCGAGCTGCACCAGATCCTCGCGTGCCCGGACGTCGAGGGCGCCACCCTCGCACGGCCGCAGGCCGACACCCTGGCGGCGCCGCGTGCCGAGACTCTCGCGCAGCCCCACGCCGACACCAGCCGCACGGACCGCAGGGACCGCACGGACCGCACGGACCGCACGGACCGCACCGATCGCACCGACCGCACCAGCCGCACCGACCGCACCACCGAAGACAGGACGGAATCCGCGTGACCCATCAGGACCTGCAGACCGACGTGCTCGTCGTCGGCGCCGGGCTCGGCGGCATCGCCGCGGCGCTCGCCGCCGTCGAGCGTGGCGCCCGCGTCGTGCTCACCGAGGAGTACCCCTGGATCGGGGGACAGCTCACGTCCCAGGCGGTGCCGCCGGACGAGCACCCCTGGGTGGAGCGCTTCGGCGTGACCGCCCGCTACCGGGCGCTGCGAGAGGGCATCCGGGACGTCTACCGCAGGCGGTACCCGCTCACGGACGCCGCGCGGTCGTGGGACGCGCTGAACCCGGGCGCCGGCTGGGTCTCCAAGCTGTGCCACGAGCCGCGGGTCGCAGTGGGCGTGCTGGAGGAGATGCTCGCGCCGTGGCGTTCCACCGGCCGCCTGCGCCTGATCGAGCGCGTCCGCCCCGTGAGCGCCACCACCGACGGCGACCGCGTCACCTCGGTCACGCTGTCCTCCACGCTGACTTCCCCAGGCGGCGGGCCCGACGTGACCGTGGCGGCGTCGTACGTGATCGACGGGACCGAGACGGGGGAGCTGCTGCCCCTGACCGGCACCGAGTACGTCACCGGGTTCGAGTCGCAGGCCGAGACGGGCGAGCCCAGCGCGCCCGCCGAGGCGCAGCCCGGCAACGTCCAGGCGCTGAGCGTCTGCTTCGTCGTGGAGCACGCCGACGGCGACCACACGATCGACCGGCCGGAGCGGTACGACTTCTGGAGCACGTACACCCCGGACGCGTGGAACGGCGAGCGGATGCTCTCCTGGCGCGCCCCGAACCCGCGGACCCTCGCGATGGAGCAGCGTTCGTTCACCCCGAACCCGGGCGACGACGCCCGCGCCGTCGACGCCGACCAGTCGAAGAACGCCGGGGACGGCAACCTGTGGACGTTCCGTCGCATCGCCGCGCGCGACCTGTTCACCCCGGGGCACTACGGCAGCGACCTGTGCCTGGTGAACTGGCCGAGCATCGACTACTTCCTGGCGCCGGTGCTCGACGTGCCACGGGAGGTCGAGCAGGCCCGCATCGCCGACGCCCGGCAGCTCAGCCTCTCGATGCTCTACTGGATGCAGACCGAGGCCCCGCGGCCCGACGGCGGGACCGGGTTCCCCGGCCTGCGGCTGCGGCCCGACGTCGTCGGGCACGCCGACGGGCTCGCCCAGGCGCCGTACCACCGGGAGTCGCGGCGCATCCGGGCCGTCACCACGGTCACCGAGAACGACGTCTCCCACGCGGTGCGCGGCGACCGGGGCGCCACCCGGTACGCGGACTCGGTGGGCGTCGGCATGTACCGCATCGACCTGCACCCCTCGACCGGCGGCGACACCTACATCGACGTGGCCTCGACGCCGTTCGAGATCCCGCTCGGCGCGCTGCTGCCGCGGCGCACGACGAACCTGCTGGCCGCAGGCAAGAACATCGGCACGACGCACATCACCAACGGCTGCTACCGCCTGCACCCCGTCGAGTGGAACGTCGGCGAGGCCGCCGGCCACCTGGCCGCCCACTGCCTGGCCACCGGGCGCGTGCCGCACGAGGTCCGGAGCAAGCCCGACCTGCTCGCCGACTACCAGGCCGAGCTCGTCGCCACCGGCGTCGAGCTGCGCTGGCCGGACGGCGTCCACCCCTACTGACAACCCAGCGGCCGACCACCCGCACGGCCGTGACCCGCACCTGACACTCGGTTCGAAGGAGCACTGATGCACCCACAGCACACGCCTCGCCGCACGGCGGGCATCGCGGCCGTCCTCGGGACGGCACTGGCCCTTACCGCATGCGCGTCCGGCGGTGGCTCGGCGGTCGGCGAGCCGGAGACCCCCTCCGACCCCGTCGACCTCCGGATGACCGTCTGGACGGCGGACGAGACCCAGCTCGCGATGTTCCAGGAGATCGCCGACGCCTACGTGGCCGAGAACCCGGAGCTGGTCTCCGGCGTGACGTTCGAGACCATCCCGTTCGAGGACTACACCACGTCGCTGACCACGCAGCTCGCCGGCGGGAACGCGCCGGACCTGGCGTGGATCCTGGAGAGCTACGCCCCCGAGTTCGTCAACAGCGGTGCGCTCGCCGACCTGCGGCCGGTGCTCGCGGACACCGAGGGCTACGCGCTCGACGACCTCCTGCCCGCCTCGACCGCCCTGTGGGAGGACGGCGAGGGCCTGTACGCGTACCCGTTCTCCAACAGCCCGTTCGCGATGTTCGTCAACACCGACCAGATCTCCGCGGCCGAGCAGTCCGACCCGGCCGAGCTCGTCGCGTCCGACGAGTGGACGTACGACGCGGCCCGGGACATCGCCGCGGCGACCGCCGCCGACTCCGGCAAGGAGGGGCTCGTCGTCCGCGACTTCGACTACCAGATCTGGGAGAACCTGGCCACGGTCTGGGGCGGCTGGGGCGCCACGCCGTGGAACGAGGACGGCACGCAGTGCACGTTCACCGAGCCCGAGATGGTCGACGCCATGACGTGGTTCCACGACGCGGTGTTCGACGACGGCGCGATCCCCGGTCCCGGGACGACCGCCGACTTCTTCGCCGGCGACGCCGCGATGACGATCACCCAGATCAGCCGCGCCTCCTCGCTCGACGACTCGTTCGAGTGGGACGTCGTGCCGCTGCCCGCCGGTCCCGCGGGGCAGCAGAACGTCATCGGGCAGGGCGGCATCGGCGTCTTCACCGCCGGTGAGAACCCCGACGTCGCAGCGGACTTCCTCGCCTGGTTCACCAACCCGGAGAACGCGGCGAAGCTGGCCGCCTACTTCCCGCCGCCGCGCGAGTCGCTGCTGACCGCCGAGACCCTGGCCGCGGCGAACCCGAAGCTCGACGCCGACCAGCTGCAGGAGGTGGTCGTCGACGGGGTCCAGGACTCGGTGACCAAGCCCGCGCACCGCAACTTCGCTCAGCTCGCGCAGACCGTACGGGCCGAGCTCGACGCGCTGTGGCGCGAGGACGCCGACGTCGAGGCGGTGCTCGCCGACACCTGCGCCGCCGCCCAGCCCTTGCTGGAGGAGTGACCGTGAGCACTGTCGCAGCGCGGCGGAGCAGTGTCGCAGCGCGGCGCGACTGGGCGGTGGGCTACACGATGGTCGCCCCCGTGGTGCTGGGCGCCGTCGTCTTCGTGGTCGTGCCGCTCGTGATGGTGGCCTGGTACTCGTTGCACGAGTGGAACGTGCTCGCGGGCACCTTCACGTTCGTCGGCGGCGAGAACTACGCGCGGATGGCGGCCGACCCCGGCCTGCGCGACGCGCTCCTGGCCAGCCTCTGGTTCTCGATCGGCCTGGTCGTGCTGAACATCTCGCTGGCGCTCGTCCTGGCCGTCCTGCTCGACCAGCGCCTGCCCGGCACCACCACGTTCCGCACCTTCTTCTTCTCGCCGGTGATCGTCTCGCTCGTCGCGTGGACCATCGTCTGGAGCTTCCTGCTCCAGCCGGAGGGCGGCATCAACGGGTTCCTCGCGCAGGTCGGCGTCGCCGGCCCGAACTGGCTGCGCGGCGAGGCCACGGCCATGATCGCCCTGATCGTGGTCCAGGTCTTCAAGAACGTCGGGCTCAACATGATTCTGTTCCTCGCCGCGCTCCAGGGCGTGCCCGAGGAGCTGCACGAGGCCGCCCGCCTCGACGGGGCCGGCGCGTGGCGCCGGTTCCGGTCGATCACGCTGCCCCTGATCAGCCCGACCATCCTGCTCGTCTCGATCATCACCGTCGTCGGCTCGCTCGAGGTCTTCGCGCAGATCGACGTCCTGACCGGCGGCGGCCCGGGCAGCTCGACGACGGTGCTCGTCTACTACCTGTTCCAGCAGGCGTTCCGGTTCAACGAGTTCGGCTACGCCAGCGCCATCTCGGTGCTGCTGTTCGTCATCGTGCTCGCCCTGACGCTCCTGCAGTGGCAGTCACGCAGGAGGTGGGTCTTCCATGAGGTCTGACATCGCGGTCGATCCGGCCGAGCCGGCCGGTTCGGCCGAGCCGAGCGAGCGGCCGGGCACAGCGCCGTCGTCGGGACCGCCGGCGGAACCGGAGCCCGGACCCGCCGCCGTCTCGCGCCGCAGGGCGCGCGCCCGGCGGGCCTGGGGCCGGGGCGGGCTCGTCCTGCTGCTGGTGGTCCTGAGCGTGCCGTTCGTGTTCCCGACGTGGTGGATGGCGACGTCGAGCCTGAAACCCATGAGCGAGATCCTCCGCGCCGTACCGACGATCTGGCCGCAGGACCCGTCGCTCGCGGCCTACCAGGACGTCTTCGCGCTGCAGCCGTTCGCCCAGCAATACTGGAACTCCCTGTACATCGCGGCGGTCGTCACCGCGGGGACCATGCTCGTGTCCGCGATGGCAGGCTACGCGTTCGCGCGCATCCGCTTCCCGGGCGCGAACGCGCTGTTCCTGCTCGTGCTCGCCGGTCTGCTCGTGCCGTCGGAGGTGACGATCGTCCCGCTCTTCCGGATCGTCAACACCCTCGGGCTCATCGACACGCACTGGCCGCTCGTGGTCATCCCGATCCTCGGCGCGCCCAGCGTGCTGGCCACGTTCATCATGCGGCAGTTCTTCCTTGGCCTGCCCGGCGAGCTGGAGGACGCCGGACGCGTCGACGGGCTGGGCCGCTGGGGCATCTTCTGGCACATCGCGTTTCCCCTGTCCCGGTCGGCGCTGGCCGCCGTCGCCATCTTCACGTTCCTGAAGTCGTGGAACCTGTACCTGGAGCCGGTGGTGTACCTGTCCACGAAGGAGAGCTTCACGCTCCCGCAGGCGCTCACCCAGTACGTCGACGCCTACGGCGGGCCGATGTGGAACGTGCAGCTCGCGGCGACCACGCTGACGGTGCTGCCGGTGCTCGCCGTGTTCCTGGTGGCGCAGAAGCAGTTCGTCCAGGGCCTGGCCCAGACGGGGATCAAGGGCTGAGCCCTCCGCCGGCTGTGGGCGTGACCGTCGTGACCGGACGATCGCGCCCACAGCCAAGGGGAGTCAGCCCAGGTCGCGGATCAGGACGTTCTCGAACACCGCCGTCACCGCGGGCGACGCCGCGCCGCCGGCGTAGATGCCCACCTCCGGGTCGGCGTCGGCCGGGAGCGTCCAGGTGGCGCCGAACCGCCACGCGCGGCCGTCGCGCGAGCTGGCCGACCGGTACCGGTGCTCGCCGGTCGCGGGGTCGACGGTGTGGAACAGGCGCAGGTGCATCGTGTCGGCGACCGGCCCCGAGACGTGGCCGCCGAACCAGGTGCGGCCGTCGGTGGCGAGCTCCTTGCCGAACTCGACCTGGCGGGTCTGCCAGATCGACACCGCCCCGAGCCTGAGGAAGTCGTCGTCGCCCGCGTGCACCAGCAGGCCCGCCTGCTGGTAGTTGCGCACCGTGTTCTCGCCCAGCGGCAGGGTCACGGTGGCCTCCAGCACGAAGTCGCCGTCCGGCGCGTCGCGCAGCAGCACCGGCGCGTTGTTGGCCCCGCCGACCAGGTCGTGGCCGGTCAGCGGCCACGACAGCGCGCCGTCGGCGACCTCGACGTCGGCCGGCGCGTGCAGCCACCGCCAGCCCGGTTCGAGCGCGCCGTCCGCGCCGTCGAACTCCTCGGCGAAGGTGACGGCGCCGGCCCGCGGCTCCGCGACGCGCCGGGTCACCGGGTCGTGCGCCGCGACGACGGTCAGGTTGTCGAGCTGCGCCTCCGCGCCGTCGGCCGTCAGGTGCACGGGCGCCAGCCGGGGCAGCGGGACGCGCGGCTCGAAGCGCACCTCGGCGTCCACGTCGCCCAGGCCGCTCGACGACAGCCGGGCAGCGACCGCCCCGTCCCGCACCTCGACGGTCAGGACGCGCCAGGTGGTCAGGTCGGTACCGGCAGGCAGCGCGGCCCGCCGCTCGCGCCGTCCCTGCCCGACGACGAGCTCCCGCGCCTCCGCGTCCAACCGCACCAACACCCCGGTCGGGCCGGTCCCGCCCACGGTCACCGTGAACGACCCGTCGGCGTCGGGCAGGCGCACGTCGGTCTCGATGCGCACGTCGCGCGGGGCGGGCGCCGTCCGCACGACGGCGGCGTGCCGCCGGTCCGGTACCAGCCGCGCGATCGCCCCGGCGTCGCCCGAGCCGTCCGAACCCCGGGCGAGCGTGCCGGCGACGCGCCGCAGGCCGGGCCCGGACGCGGGGTCGGCGCTCACGATGCCCAGCTCGCTCGCGGCCACGGGCGCGGCCTGCGGGCCCTCGCTGGGGCCCGCGCCGGCGTTGACCACGGGCCACCCGTCGATCCAGTCGAGCCGGTCCAGCAGGGTGGGCCGCCGGTTGATCCCGCCGGGTTCGTCGAGCCAGGCGTTGTCCTTGTCGATGGCGTGGTAGAGCATCCAGTCCTGCCCGGAGACGTCGGTGAGCACCGCGTGGTGCCCCACCCCGATCCACCGGTTGCCGTTCTGCGCCACGACCTGCGTGCCGCCCACGCGCGACTCGTTCAGGCTCACGCTCTCGTGGTCGGTGAACGGGCCCAGCGGCGAGCGCGACCGTCCCGTGTACACGCTGTACCCGGTCACGGGGCCGGAGCAGCAGTTGGCCGACGACCCCATGAGGTAGTACCAGCCGTCGCGCTTGACCACGAAGGCGCCCTCGTAGCGGTCGGCGACGGTCACCCGGGTGGGCTCGCCCACCGCGCGGGTCCCCGTCTCGTCCAGCCGCGTGACCCACAGGCCCCCGTTGAAGCCGCCGAAGTAGAGGTAGCGCGACCCGTCGTCGTCGGTGAACAGGCCCGGGTCGATGGTGTTGAGATATCCGCCGCCGGGTGCGGGACGGGGGTCCAGGACTGGCCCGCCGGAGTCGGTCCACGGCCCGGTGGGGGTGGGCGCCGTGGCCACGCCGATTGTGTAGTCCCAGGCGTCGGGGTTCGTCGCGGTGTCCGTGACCGTGTAGTACATGACGTACTGGCCGTCCACGTACCGGATGTCGGGGGCCCAGAAGAACGAGCCGCTTGCGGCCCAGGACGGCCGGTTCTCCTCGTCGAAGATCGTGCCCGCGTACTCCCACGACGCCAGGTCGCGGGACTTCGCCACGTGCATGATCCCGAACGGTCCGCCCGACACCAGCGGGTCGCTCGTCGCGTACAGGTACCACCAGCCGTCCTTCCCGCGGATCACCGCGGGGTCGGCGTAGGTGTCGGCGAACGGTTCGGTGATCGGGTTGCTGTAGGTGGTGCCTGACGTCGGGGTGGTGCCGGACGTCGGGGTGCTGCCGGACGGCGGTGTGCTGGTCGACGGCGGTGTGCTGGTCGACGGCGCGGTGCTGGTCGACGGCGGTGTGCTGCCGGACGGCGGTGGCGCGGCCGCAGCGGGAGGTGCACCGCCGCCGCCGTCGGACAGGGCGGTGAAACCCAGGATCAGGGCGAGCGTGGCTACGAAGAGTCTGCGTGGTCGGTCGTGACGCGTCATTGCGCCTCCTCAGGTCAGTGCCGAACGGGGCGACCGGGGCGGTCGCGCTCCGACCACCCCGCACCGGAGGGTAAACGTTGCATCAGGTTCCCGTCTACAGCGCTCGCCAGCTCCCGCAGCATCAGAAGCTGGACACAGCTTCGGCGGTGGAGTGGATCCCGCTGACCTGGCGACCCTTGTCGGCGTGCCTGCAGTGTTGCAGCCGGGTCTATGCCGGCGAGTGCAGACCTTGTCGCGGTCCGTCTTGGCGAGTGCAGACTCTGTTGCGGATACAGGGTGGCTATCCGCAGTAAAGTCTGCACTCGCGGATCACGGGTGCGGCGAAGTCTGCACTCGCCGAGTGATTGGGCCGGGCAGGTCTGGACGGTGCGTCATACCTCACCGGTGAAAGGCTTCCGGTACTTGGGCGAGGTCAACGTCGACGGCGCCTCCGGGCAGCTCCGCGTCGACCTGCGCGACCAGGCCGGTCGCCCGCTGTGGGCCACCATTCGCGACCTGAGGCTTGACCGGGCGGCATCCGGCAGGCGGGCAGCGGACTGACCGGGCGGGAGCGGTCAGGCGGGCAGCGGACTGACCGGACAGCGGAATGACCGGGCGGCGGCCGTCAGGCGGACAGCGGCGGGTTCGAGTCGTCGTAGATCCGGGCCGCGGTCAGCAGTCCCGACTCGCCCCGTACGTACACCGCGACCCCCGCCTCGGGCGGCAGGTCCGTTACGCCCCAGCGCACCACGTTGTACTCCAGCGCGCAGGCCCGCCCGTCGTCGGTCACCGTGCAGTGCTCGAGCGGGATGCCGCCGCCGTTGGAGAAGAACGACGTGAACAGCGCGCGCAGCCCCTGCTCGCCGCGGTGCACGTACTGCCCGCCGGCCGGCTCGCGCACCGTCGCGTCCGGCTCGAAGGCTGCGACCGTGGCCTCGACGTCGCCGGCGGCCAGTGCCCGCTGGTAGTCGCCCACGGTGTCCGGCTCCGTCACGTTCCCGTGGGGCTGCAGCAGCGGCGGCCGGTTGGCGTGCGACCCGGTGATCGGCCAGGTGCTGAAGTACATCCGCAGCTCGTGCAGGCCGGCGCTCGACCGCTCGGTGACGATCGCTATCGGAAGCTCGACCCGCCCCGGGCCGACGTCGTACCGCAGCACCACCTCTTCTACCGTGCGGTGCTCGGTGACGATCAGGTCGACGTCCTCGACGGCGAAAGCTCCCGCGCGCAGCTCCTCGCTCATCGCCTCGACGAACCGCCGGAACGCCTCGCGTCCCTTGATCCTGCCGCGTACCGGGTGATGGAGCTCGGGCTCGCCGGCGAAGGACCCCACCAGGGCATCCACCTGGCCCGACATCACGCCGTCGAAGAACGGGACCGCGGCCAGCGGTGAGGGACGGTGCTGGGACAGCTCCGCGACGTACTTCGCGGAGAACAGCTCGGGAAGCCACGGCATCGAACTATTTCCTCCATTGCTGACGACGGCGCCAGGCGCTCGGCCTCGCGTACGGGCTCCGCCCAGCATCACACACCCGGCCGCCCGCCGGCCCTTGGCGCGCAAGTGGCAGTAAGCAGGGGCTCCAGGGCTCCAGGGCTCCAGGGCTCCAGGGCTCCAGGGCTCCAGCGCTCCGCCGGCCGGGGTGGTTCAGCCCGCGGCGCGCATGAGGGCGCGCACCTCGGTGGCGTCCGCTGCCGGCGTCGTGTCGTAGGCGGCGCGGTAGTCGCGCGAGAAGTGCGAGGGGCTCACGTAGCCGACGGCGCGGGCGGCCTGCGCCGCGGACTCGTCGAGCAGGACCATCCGACGTCGTGCCTCTCCGAGCCGGAGGCGCTTGAGGTAGTGCAGTGGGGACATGCCGGTGATCTGCTTGAAGCGTCGGGTCAGCGTGGACGGGCTCGACCCCACGGCCGCCGCGAGGCGTGCGAGCGTCCACGGCTTGGGCAGCGACTCGTTGAGCAGCTCGATCGCGTGGACGACGACCGCGCTGTGCGTGGTCTCCACCGCGGCCAGCAGCCGCGGGGCCTGGTCTGTCTGCAGCAGCCGGAGCACGATCTCGCGGGTCACGAGCGGGCCGAGCACCGGGATGTCCTCGGGGGTGTCGAGGAGGCCGACGAGCCGCGCGACGGCGTCGGCGAGCTGCGGGGTCCAGGTCCCCAGGCGGGCGGGTTCGGCGTCCGACGTCGTGGCCGGGCGGGCCATCGTGCCGGCGACCTCGGCCACGATCACCGGATCGAGCCGCCAGATCGCGGAGAGGAAGTCGCCGCGCGCGTCGAGCTCGACCACCCCCGCCATGACCGGCAGGTCGACCGGAGTGATCAGGAAGCGCTCGCGCCCCCAGCGCTGGTCGTGCTCGCCGATGATCGACCGCTTGCGCCCGCTGAGCACCATCGCCAGCGACGGCGTGTAGCGCTGGTAGTTGAGCCCGGTCGGCCGGTCGACGTGGCCGAGCCGGAGACCCAGCGTCTCGGCCCGTGCGCCGTTGTCCGCGTGCCTGCGCACACTCTCGGCGGCTCGGCCCAGGCTCGCACTCACGACGTCTACCACCTCAGGATTCAACGCCATGTCGGCGCCGGGTGTCGACCCGGCGGGTGGCCGAGGTGGCAAGGATCCGACGCGATCAGGCAATCGGACGCGCCGCGCCGCTGCCACGGTGGGGGCATGGAATCGAACGAGAACCTGCTGTCAGCGCTCCCCATCACCGACCGCCTCGCCGGCCGGACCGCCGTCGTCACCGGATCCTCCAGCGGGATCGGCGAGGCGATCGCCCGCGTGCTGGCCGCATCGGGCGCGCACGTAGTGGTCAGCGGCCGGGACGCGGAGAAGGCGCAGCGGGTGGTGGCGGCCATCGCCGCTCAGGGCGGTCAGGCGACGGCGGTGACGGCCGACCTCGCGGCGGCCCCGGACGAGGTGCGCGACTTCGCGCGGCGCGCGTCCGACGCGCTCGGCGGCCGGGTGGACATCCTGGTGAACAACGCCGCCGTCTACCCGTCGGGACCGACCGAGAGCGTGTCCGACGACGTGCTCGACACCGTGCTCGCGACGAACGTCCGCGCGCCGCACGTGCTCGTCGCGCAGCTCGCGCCCGGCATGGCGGAGCGCGGTGACGGCGTCATCGTCAACATCGGCTCGTGGATGGCCCGCGTTGGGGTGTCGTTCTCGGCGCTCTACCCCGCGACCAAGGCTGCGATCGAGCAGCTCACGCGCGCGTGGGCCGCCGAGTACGGGCCCAGGGGCGTCCGGGTGACCGGCGTCGCGCCGGGAGCAACCGCTACCCCGGGGAACGCGGCCTCCGCGGAGCTGCTCGCTGCGGCGACGGCCGGCACGCCCGCAGGTGTGCCGGTGCGCCCGATCGACATCGCGTGGGCCGTCCGCTACCTGGCCTCGGCCGAGGGCGTCTTCCTGCACGGCACCGTCGTCGACGTCGACGGCGGCATCACCGCGACACGACTCCGGTAGCTCCGGAAGCCGCGGCGGCGCCCGATCAGCTCCGCACCGCCGTCGCGGCCAGCGTCACCCACTGCATCGTGAAGCTCCCGCCGAGTCCGTCGATGGCAGAACCGACCGCATCCAGGATCGTGGTGAGCTGCTCGGCGTCGAGCCGCGTGAGCCCGCCGGTCGTGGGGAGCAGCGCCAGCCACTCCTCGCGCGTGAACGGCTGCTCCCACTCGAACTGCCACTGCTCGGGCTCGCCGAACCGCCCGGACGCCCGGAGCCCGTCGGCGATCCTGGCGTATCCCGCCTGGTAGAACTCGACCGGGCGACGGGCCGGCAGGTCGCCGAAGGGCGAGTCCGGCAGCACTTGCCGCAGGGCGGCGGCGAGGGCCTCAGCGACCGGAGCGGGCGGCTCGAACATGTGCCCGAAGATCGCGAGCCGCCCCGACGGCCGCAGCACATCGGCGGCCTTCGCCGGCCCGGCCACGGGATCGACCCAGTGCCACGACTGGGCGGCGACGACGGCGTCGAAGGCCCGGCCCTCGGGCTTCCACTCCTCGAAGGTCGCCACCTCGACCGGCACCCCGTGCGCCCGTGCGAAGTCGGCCATCCGCGCGTCGGGCTCGACGCCGAGCACCGTGCAGCCGGCGGCCTGAAGCTGGCGGGCGGCGATGCCGGTCCCGCAGCCGACGTCGAGCACGTCGAGCCCCGGGCTCTCTTCGACGATCCGCGCCAGCAGCGCATTGGGGTAGCGCGGCCGTGCCCGGTCGTAGCCTGCGGCGTCGGCGCCGAACGACTCGGCCATGCGCCGTGCCTTGTGTGCCTCGGGGGCCGGTGGTCCAGGGGTCTCGCGCGGTAAAGTGGGCATGCGGTCACCTTAGTGGGCACATGCCCACTTGCCAAGGAACGGGCCGAGAACGACGCACGAGAGGACCCATGAATGCCCACCGGAGTGCACCTGCACGATCCGCGCAGGCAGCTGTTCGACGCCGCTGAGCGGCTCCTGCTCCGGGACGGCCCGATCGCCCTCACCAGCCGCGCCGTCACCGACGAGGCAGGCTGCGCCAAGGGTGTGCTCCACCGCCACTTCGTCGACTTCGACGCATTCCTCGCCGACCTGGTGCTCGACAGCGCCGCACGGCTCGAGGAGCAGGCGACTGCGCTGCGCGAGTCCGCCGGGACCGGCACGGTCGCCGGCAACCTGACTGCGGCGCTGACCGCCCTGTTCGGGCCGGTGCCGGTGGCGATCATCCCGCTGATCACCTTCCGCGACGAGCTGCGCAAGCGGCTGCGGCAGACCACTCCCGGAGGCGGCGTGGCGATCCTCGGCCACGTCACCACCGCGATCTCCGCGTACCTGGCCGACGAGCGCGACCTCGGCCGCATCGCGTCCGACGCCGACCTCGAGTCGGTCACCCTCTCCCTGGTCGGCGGCGGCCACCTGCTCTCGGCGGACCGCGCCCCCGGCCCGCCGTCCGAGGCCGCGGTCAACCGGCTGGTGACGACGGCGCTGGCCGGCGCCCTGCCCCGGGCCTGACTCGGCTCCGGCGCCGCAGGTGCCCGACGCCCGGGTCGGCAGGGTGCCGCCGGGTGCCGGGCACCTCCGGGGTGCTATTCCTCGAACTCGACGTTGCCGCGGCAGGCCTGGCCGGGGCTCGGCACGAACTCCTTGAAGCCATGGCTCACGTACTTGCCGTAGCTCTGGACATGCCCGTCCGTGACGAAGTCGTCGTTGAACTCGGGCGGCTGGTTCTCCTGTGCGTCAGGAAGGTCCTGACCCGAGAACGCACACGCCGAGCTGGCGTTGTGCGCACCTGGGATCGGATCGCCGTTTCCGTTGGTCTCACCTGCGTGTGCCGATGCGGCACCACCCAGGAACAGTCCGGCTGCGACGACACCCGTCATGATGACGCGCTTCATGTCACCACCTCCTTGTGGTGGAGGGCGTCCGGGTAGGTTGGGCGAACCCGGTCCACTCTCGGAGCTTCCAACGTATGCCGGGGCCGCCGCAGGCACAGTCCGGGGCGCAGAGATCACCCGCGGGGACCGGCCTGAGGCGCCTCCCGGCCCGTGGCTCGTCCGTGTGTTCCGTGTGGTCCGTGGGTCAGTCCAGGGCCCGGGACCTCAGCCCGCGTTCTCCGCCGGCTCGAGTCGGTCGTCGAGCTCAGCGGTGTCGACGTCCTCGGCCGGCACCGGCTCGCGCCCCTCGTAGACGTCACGGTCGATCTCCCCGCTCGCGCTCGCGACGAGCATGGCGACGAACGTGTCGCCGTTGACGTTGAGGAACGTGCGGAAGATGCCGGTGAACCAGTCGACGGCGATGAGCAGGCCGACCGCTTCGAAGGGCAGCCCGAGCGACGTCGCCAGGAACATGGCGACCACCGGGAAGCCACCGGGCACCGTGATCGTCCCCATGTTGAGGAGCACGGCCAGGACCATCCCCATGACGATCTGCCCGATCGTGAGGTCGACGTCGCCCGCCTGCGCGAGGAACATGACGACGATCATGTAGTTGAGCACCGCGCCGTAGGAGCCCATGGTCAGCCCGACGGAGAGCGTGAAGTTCGCGACACGCTCGCTGATGCCCACCTTCTCGACGGCGTTGCGCAGGACCGTCGGGAACGTCACCGCGGAGCTTGTCGTCGTCACGGCGATGGCGGTCTGCTCCGCGAGCTTGCGGGGGAGCTTCCACGGGCTGAGCCGCGTGCGCAGCGCCACCACGGTCACGAACAGGGCGAAGAGGATCACGACGCCGAGGAGGGTCGTCCCGAGGTAGGCGAGCGCCGTCGTCACGACCGCGAACCCTACGTCGCCCGCCAGGGCGGCGAGCAGGCAGAACACGCCAACGGGCGCGGCGTACATGACGTACCGGACCATCGTGAGCACCACCTGCTGAACCTGCTCGACGACGTCGAGGAGCTGGCGGTTGCCCGTGTTCGCGATGTAGGCGTTGAGCGCGGCGCCGAACAGGAGCGCGAAGATGATGATCGGGACCATGGTCGCCGTCGACATGGCGTCGAAGATGTTGGTCGAGACGAACCCGAGGATCGTGTCCTGCCACCCCGTCGCCTGCGCGGCGGACTCCTCCAGCGTCGGGTCGAGCTCGCCGTCGAACACCATGCCGGAGCCCGGCTGGAACAGCGTGCTCAGGCCCCACGCGAGCACGGCCGCGACGAGGGAGAACCCGATCATCCACGCGAACGTGCGCCCGGCGAGCGTGCCGGCGCCCTTCCCGGAGATGGAGGCGGTGGCGCTGATCACCGACGCCATGACGAGGGGGACTATCGACATCTGGATGAGCCGGATGAAGAGGTCGCCGACGAACTTCACGTTTGCGGCCCAGTCGCCGACCAGGAGGCCGAACGCGATGCCGGCCACCGCGGCGATCCCGATCTGGAGTGCCGGATGCTTGAGCGCCTTCATATGTTCTCCCGAGGTCACGGGCGGCCTTCGGGCCGCGCTGGCTGGGAGCGTAGAAGGGCATCGTTATGCGGGTGAGGCGAGGGCGATTCCGCCGTGTTTCATCCCCTGGCGCGGGTGTAACAATTGTTGCAAGTGCGATGAGTTCCGGGGGGCCTGGCGGGTGTACCGTCCAGACGAGTGATCGTCCGTCCTCGGAGGCAACCATGAAGTCGGTCCTGATCGTGCTCGGCGCCATCCTCGTCGTCATGGGTTCCGTGTTCACGCTGCAGGGACTCGGTTACCTTGCCGGCAGCGCGATGACCGGCGTGACGCTGTGGGCGGTCATCGGGCCGATCCTCGCCGTCGGCGGGATCGCGCTGATCGTCCTGGCCGCGCGAACGGGCCGGTCCGGCCACTCCTGAGGTTGGTTCAGCAGGCTCAGGAGTGCCGTAATCGCAGTGAATACGGCACTCCTGAGCCTGCTGAACGGAAGTCAGCTTCGGTGGGAGCTCGACCCGAGATCAGGGGCCTCAGTCGGTGCGCTCGACGCCGCGGTCGGGGGCGGCCATGTCTCCTGTTGCCGGTATGCCCTCGGCGAGGCCGTAGCGGAGGTAGACCGTGCCGTTCGGGCTGGCTACCGGGGGATCGAGGAGGGTGACGTTCGTGGGCACCGCGCCGCCGTCGAACACGCTCTTGCCGACGCCGAGCACTATCGGGTGCACCCAGAGGTCGAGGCGGTCGAAGAGCTTCTCGCGCAGGAGGGTCTGGACCAGGTCCAAGCTCCCGACGACCTTGATGAGCTCGTGCCGGTCGCGGATCTCGCGCACCGCGGCGGGCAGGTCCGGGCCGAGGTGCGTGGACCCGGCCCACGAGAGGTCGGGTGTGCCGCGGGAGGCGACGTACTTGGGGACGCGGTTGAAGAGCGTCGCGATCTCGTTGTCCTCGCCGCCCTCCTGGTGCGGCCAGTAGGCGGCGAAGATGTCGTAAGTACGCCGGCCGAGCAGGAGGGCGTCCGTGCCCTCGTACGCGGCGACTATCTGCTCCCCGGCGACCTCGTCGATCAGGGGCGCCTGCCAGCCGCCGAACGGGAACCCTGCCGGGTCCTCGTCGGGGCCGCCGGGCGCCTGCGCGACGAGGTCGAGGGTTGCGAAGAGCTCGAGGTCGATGAGGCCCATGGTGTCTGCTCCCGATGAGTTTGCTGTGTCGGTCAGGAGGTAGACCTGCGGGCACCGGCGAACTCATCGGGATCGAGCCCGGGTCACCGGATCGGGTCGGCCTACGTCCGACGGCGGGTGCCGGCGACGCCGAGGACGGCGAGAGCGGCGAGTGATCCCCACAGCATCAGCGCCTGCAGTGACGGACCCAGCAGGATGCCGGCGGTGACGCCGTCGCGCAGCTCGGCATCGACGACCATGAGCCCGGCCCCGTCGATCGGCAGGGCGTCGAGCGTGGTGCCGTCGGGGGCGAGCGCCTGGCTCGTGCCGGTGGTGGACAGGTTGATGACGGTCCGGCCGGTCTCGATCGCGCGCATCCGGGCGATGGCGAGCTGCTGCAGGTTCTCGTCGGTACCGCGGAAGTCGGCGTTGTTCGTCTGGAACATGAGCACCTGGCCGCCGTCGAGCACGCCCTCCCGGATCACGTCGTCGAAGGCGACGTCGAAGCAGATCGCGAGGCCGATCCGGACGTCGCCCGTGTCGACGACCGGTGCGTCGTCGCCGGGCGTGTACTCGCGCTGGAGGAGGTTCACGAGGTCCGGGACTATCGCGCCGTACAGCCACCGGTCGGGCACGTACTCGCCGAAGGGGACGGGGTGGCGCTTCGCGTGCGTCGCCACGGCGCCGTCCCGCGTCCAGAGGAACGACGTGTTGTACCGGAGACCGCCGTCTTCCGACGCCGCGTTCAGCAGGATCGGGGAGCCGTACCGGGCGGCGGCCTCGTCGAGGATCCGCGAGGTCGTCACATCGTTGGCCGGGTCGCTGTCGACGCCGCCCTCGGGCCACAGCACGAGGTCGGTCTGCTCGTCCTCCAGCGGCGCGGAGGCGTCGAGCTGGGAGTCGAGGATCTCATCCGGCTCGCGCTGGTCGACGTAGGCGGCCGGGCCGTTGCCCTGAGCGACGCCGACTCGCATCGTGCCGGCGTCCGCGGTCGGGAACTGGGGAACGGCGAGCAGGACCACGGCGAGCACGGACACGGGGAATACCGGCACCCACCGGGCGCGCCATCGTGCCCGCCCGCTGGTATCGCGCAGTGGTTCGCGGCGTGACCACCGCACCGCCTCGATCATCGCGGCACACAGCGCCACCATGAGGAACCCGAGCCCGGACACGCCCACCCAGGAGGCGACGGGCGCGATCGGGCTCTCCGACTGGCTCAGACCAAGACGCCCCCAGGGGAATCCGCCGTAGGGCCAGGAGCCCATGACGAGCTCCCGCGCCAACCAGGTTCCGGCCACGAGCGCCGGGAGCGCCACGAGTCTCACCGGGCGGGTATCGCGCCAGCGCGGCAGCCACCGGTAGGCGAGCACGATCAGTGGTGTGAGGGCGGCCATGACGAGGGTCTCGACGCTAGCCAGCGCGACCCACGGCACCCAGGCGCCGGGCGTGTCGCCGAGGAACTGCGACGCCCAGGACAGGTGCGGAAAGAGGAACGCCGCACCGAACGCGGCGCCGACGAGCACCGCACCCCAGAGGCTTCTCCCGATGAGCGAGAGCAGGGAGAGTGTCACCGCGACGAACGCGAGCGGCCACCAACCGAGCGAGGGGAAGGCGGCATCGAGGGCGAAACCTCCGGCTGCGGCCGCGGCGACTGCTGCCCACAGGGGCAGGACTGGACGTTCGAGCATCGGGCTCAGCCTAGGGCGTGCTGCGGTCTCCGTAGGCGTCGTCCAGCATGTCGAGCAACGGGTTGTCCTCCCCATGGTGCACGCGACCGCCCGGACGATACCGTCCGCGGGTGAATTGACCCGATCGTGACCATACGGGTATTGACCACGTCGGGGCGTCCTGGCACGTTCCTCGGTGGGCACATCTGTTCGGACGCCGCATGCCGGCGTTGTGTGTGCCGCCTTGGGGGCGCCCCGAACATCACCGCACGTACTACGTTCGAAGGAGCACCCCAGTGCGACGCCTGTTCCCTCTCACGGTGGCAGCCACGGCTGCGGCCGTGCTCCTGGCCGCCTGCGGCAGCCCTTCCGGCGCCGAGTCCGATGGGGGCGCGTCAGCCGACGGCGAGCTCACCCCCGTCAAGGTCGGCGTCATCCCGATCGTCGACGTCGCCCCGATCTACCTGGGTGTCCAGAAGGGCTTCTTCGAGGACCACGGGCTGGACGTCACGCTCGAGCCCGCGCAGGGCGGGGCCGCGATCGTGCCTGCCGTGGTCAGCGGCGAGTACCAGTTCGGCTTCAGCAACGTGACCTCCCTGCTGGTCGGGTTGTCGCAGGGCCTGCCGGTGAAGGCGGTAGCGCCCGGGAACTTCTCGACGGGTAAGGCGGGTGCGGACTTCGGCGCGGTGGTCGCGCCCGCAAACTCCGACATCGCGAGCGCGGTGGACCTGGCCGGCCGGACGGTCGCCGTCAACACCCTCAACAACATCGGTGACACCACTATCCGCTACGCGGTTCAGTCCGGTGGCGGCGACCCGGCCGCGGTGGAGTTCGTCGAGATGGCGTTCCCCGACATGCCCGCCGCCGTCACCGGGGGCCAGGTCGACGCCGCGTGGCTCGTGGAGCCGCACCTGACCCTGGCGGTGGAGCAGGGGGCCAAGATCGTCAGCTCCAACTTCGTCGAGACCGACCACGACCTGCTCGTCGCTGCCTACTTCACGTCGGACAAGGAGATCGCCGACGACCCCGAGACGGTCGAGGCGTTCACCGCGGCCATGGACGAGTCCCTGACGTACGCCGCGGCAAACCCGGCCGAGACCCGGGCGGTCCTGGACACCTACACCGAGATCGACCCGGTCATCCGGGAGGTCATGGTGATGCCGCGCTTCGCGCCGGCCCTGGAGGCGTCGTCGTTCCAGGTGCTGGCCGACCTCGGCCTGGAGTACGGCATGTTCGACAAGCCGGTCGACGTGAACCGGCTGCTGGTGCCGGCCGAGTAGGCGGCAGAAACGGCAGGAGCCCGGCAGCAGCTGGCAGTTGCCGGCAAGGAGCTGGAGCGCAAGGGGGGATCGGCAGGCCGTGGCTACCGCCCTGTGCGGCGGCTTGGATGGCGGCATGACCACCTCAAACAGTGTCTCGTCGGCGCCCGAGCGGGCCGTCAACCTTGCTGCGGCCCGGACCCGCCACGGCGACCGTGTCGACCTCCTGCTGCGGATGCTGCAGACGGGGGACCCGCTCGCCGACGCGGTGATCGTGGAGTTCGACGAGCTCGGCAGGCCCGCCCGGGCCGCGCTCCAGCGCGGTCTCGTCGAGGGCCGGGCGAGCGTGCCGGACGCCCCGCCCGCCGTCGACGCGCTGCTCGCACACACCGAGACCGTGCCCGGCTGGGTCTCGGCGGATCTCCTGGACGAGGGCGACCGGACGGCGCTGGCCGTTCCGCCGCACTGGCGCGGCCTGGCGTTCGCCGGCGGCTCGCTGGCGCACACCTACCGGTCTCCGGCGATCGCCAGACTGCTCGTGGGAACCGGTCGGCTGACGTCGACGGCGCCGCGCCGCCTGGCCGAGACCGGGCTGTGGAACGCCTCGGTGGTCCTGCCTGGCGGCCTGCGCCACGGCGCTCCCGGCTACGTGCAGACCGTGCAGGTCCGGTTGCTGCACGCGCGCGTGCGGGCCTCGGCGATGTCGCACGGTTGGGACGCCGACCGGTGGGGGATCCCGATCAACCAGGCCGACATCGCCCGCACCTGGCTCGACTTCACCGTGGTGCCGTTCACGTTCCTGGAGGGCGTCGGCTACCGGCTCACCGACCAGGAGCAGTCCCGCCTGTACCGGTACTGGTGGTACGTCGGTCACCTGCTGGGCCTCGACGAGGAGCTCTTCCTCGGCATCGAGGACCATGCGCGGGCCGGCGAGCTGCTCGACCTGCTCGACTCGACGTCCGCCGCACCGGACGAGAACAGCCGGGCGCTGGTCGGGGCCCTGTTCGATGCTGCGACGGCCAACCTCGCGTCCGTGCCGCAGTCGCCGATGGACGCGGCGGGCTGGCGCGACCTGCTGAACGCCCTGGCCGGCCGGTACCACGGCGAGGCCGCGCCAGGCCTCGGCATCCCGGAGTCACCCGTCACGCCCGTGCTGCCGCTGCTGGCGGCAGCGGAGGCGAAGGCGCGTCGCTACCAGCTGCAGGTTCCCGGAGCCGTGCAAGAGGCCGTAGGGGAGGGCGCCCGCGCCTTCCGCGGCATCATCGCGGCCCTCGGCGATGGCAGCGCCGCCTACCAGGACCACGCCGCCGCTCGGTGAGCCGGCCGTGCAGGTGAGTCCGGGCGGTGCAGCGCCTCGGGCCGCGCGCGTCCCGCACCACCGAGGAGGGGCACCCGATCGTGATGATCGGGTGCCCCTCCGGATTCCTACAGATGATCGATCAGCTTGTCGAGGGTGATGGGCACGTCGCGTACGCGGATGCCGGTGGCGTTGTAGACGGCGTTCCCGATCGCGGCCGCCGAGCCCACCGTGCCGATCTCGCCGAGGCCGCGGGCGCCGAGGCTTCCGGTCCCGACGTCCTCGCTTCCGTCGCCCAGGGGCCCGGTGAGGACGGGGTCGGGCCGGTCGAGCATGACCACGTCGATGTCGGGGACGTCGGCGTTCACGGGCACGAGGTAGTCGGCCAGCGTGCTGCTCGCCAGGCGCCCGGTGTCGAGCTCCAGGTGGTTCTCCTCGAGCAGGGCGTGGCCGATGCCGAAGATGACGCCGCCGACCAGCTGGCTGCGAGCGGCCTTGGCGTTGATGACCCGGCCGACGTCGGCGACCGTGGTGAACCGGGTGACGCGGGTCTCGCCGGTGAACCGATTGACCCGTACCTCGCAGAAGTGGGCGCCGAAGCTGTGGTGCACGTACCCGGGGACGGGCTGGCCGCCCGGCGCGGACTCCTTGTAGATACCGGGTGACCCGATGGTGGTCAGCAGGCGGCCGAAGGTCAGTGAGTGGCCGAGCCCGTGGAGGATGCCGCGCTCGTAGCGGAGGTCCTCGACCGCCGCTCCGTGCCAGGGCGACCGGTCCGCGGTGACGGCGAGTCGCTTGAGCTCGGCGATGACGTTCCGGGCGGCGTCCACGACCATCGGCACGGTGGCATGCGTGCCGCTGGAGCCGACCGCGGGTGCGCCTGGGGGCAGGAGCGTGTCACCGATCTCCGGGGTGACCCGCTGTACGGGGATGCCGAGAGCGTCGGCGCCGGAGATCGCGACCATGGTCGCAGAGCCGGTGCCGAGGTCCGACGTCGCGGTGGACACCACGGCGGTGTCGTCGTCGAGCAGCCGGACCCGGGCGACGACCCCGGCCCGGCGGTGTGCCGGGTAGATGGCGGTGGCCATGCCGGTGCCGTACAGCCATTGCCCGTCGACGCGGGTGCGGGGCGTGGCGCTGCGGCCGGCCCAGCCGAAGCGTTCCGCTCCGAGGCGGTAGCACTCGTCCAGATGCTTGCTCGACCAGGGCAGGCCCGTGGCGGGGTGGGCGGTGGCCTGGTTGCGCAGGCGCAGCGTCACCGGGTCGACGCCGGTGGCGACGGCCAGCTCGTCCATCGCCGTCTCCAGGGCGAAGGCCCCGGGGGCCTCGTTGGGGCCACGCATCGCCCGGCTCCCGGGGATGTCGAGGACGGCTACCTGTGCGTCGACGTGCAGGTTCGGCGTGCGGTAGAGCGCGTCCGACGTGGAGTGGGCCGGAGTCATGGTGAAGGCGATTGTGGTCGGCCGCTCGGCGACGCTTCGGTGGCTGACCGCGTTGAGCACTCCCTGCCGGGAGGCGCCCAGCCGGACAGTCTGCGTGAGGTGCGAACGGTGGCCGGTCAGGGTGAACATCTGCTCGCGGGTCAGGACCAGCCTGACCGGTCGGCCGAGCTCGCGGGCCGCCGCGGCGGCGAGCGGAGTGTCGCTCCACAGGACGACGCGGGCGCCGAAGCCGCCGCCCACATACCTCGTGATCAGCCGGACGCTCTGCGGCAGGATGCCGAGGCGTTGGGCCATCGCGAGCGCGTACGGCCCGGGGATCTGTGCGCCGGCGTGGATGGTCACCTGGTCGCCGTCCCAGACAGCGAGGATCGCGTGGGGCTCCATCCCGACGTGGTGCTGCACGTTCTGGTGGAACTCGGCCTCCACGACGACGTCGCTTGCGGCCAGCGCCGCGTCGATCGACCCGACGCCGGGAGCCAGGATCTCGAGGCTGCTCGGCGCGCCGCTGATGGTGGGGCCGGCCGGCACGTGCGGCTCGTCCGCGATCGAGGTGCGCGGCGGCTGTGCGTCGTAGGTCACGGTGACCAGCGCCGCGGCGTCGCGTGCCTGCTCGGGGGTCTCGGCGACGACCATGGCTACGGCCTGGCCGTGAAAGCGGACCACGTCGCTCTTCAACGGGAGGTAGTTCTCGGTGAAGCCGGCGGCCTGTCCGGTGACCTCGTACAGTGCCAGGCGGCTCTCCGGCGCCGCGTACACGCGCAGGACACCGGGGGAGGCCAGAGCGGCCGCCGGGTCGATACTGGTGATGGTGCCTCGCGCGATGGTGCTGGTGACGAGGTGGGCGTGGGCGAGGTCGGCGGCGCGGTAGTCACCGGAGTACTCGGCCGCACCGGTGACCTTCAGTCTGCCGTCGACGCGGTCGGTGTCGCGTCCTACCTGGGAACGGGGCATCGTGACTCCTTCTAGCTGCTGTACGTGAGGGGGCGCGGCGACGGGACGCTGCGGTGGATGACGGCGTGGTGGGTGACGCTGTGGTGGATGGGGACCCCGGTGCTCAGTGGTGCGCCGGTGCCGCCGTGCCGGTGGGCGACGATCTCCGCGGCGATCGACAGGGCTGTCTCCTGTGGGGTGCGGGCGCCGAGGTCGAGCCCGATCGGGGAGTGCAGCCGAGCCAGCTCGTGGTCGGCCAGGCCTGCGTCGCGGAGCCGGGTCAGGCGTTCTTCGTGGGTGCGGCGTGAGCCCATGGCTCCGACGTAGGCCACTGGCATGCGCAGGGCGGCGGTCAGGAGCGGGAGATCGAACTTGGGGTCGTGGGTGAGCACGCACACGACGGCGCGGCCGTCCAGCGACCCGGCGTCGGCCTGGGCCTGAAGGTAGCGGTGGGGCCAGTCGACGACGACCTCGGTGCCGGGGAACCGGTCGGGGGTGGCGAACGTGGCTCGGGCGTCGCAGACGGTCACCCGGTACCCGAGGAAGGTGCCGAGCCGAGCAAGCGCGGCGGCGTGGTCGATGGCGCCGAAGACGAGCATCCGTGGGGGCGGTGTGCTGGACTCCACCAGCAGCGTCATGGGCTCCCGGCAGTAGCTGTCGGCCACCCCGATCTCGACGGTGCCCGTCTTCCCCGCGTGCAGCAGGTCGATCGTGTGCGCCTCGGCCACCCGGTCGAGCAGCTCGTCGCCGAGGGACCCCTGCGGCGGCCGGCCCGGGCGCACGACGACGGCCCGCCCGAGGTGGGCGTCCGGGCCGCGCACTACCGTGGCCACGGCCACCGCCTGGCCGCTCGCGGCGTCGGCCAGGGCCGGTTCCAGCTCCGGCTCGGCGTCCGGGTCGTGGTGACGTAGCAGCAGCTCGATGGTCCCGCCACAGGTCAGGCCCACGCCGATCGCGTCGGCGTCGGAGTAGCCGAACCGCAGCGCCTGGGGTTGACGGTCTCCGGCCAGCATCTCCTGGCACGCCTCGTGGACGGCGGCGTCGACGCAGCCGCCGGACACGTTGCCCAGCACCGCGCCGTCGGCGTCGACGACGAGCGACGAGCCGGGCTGTCGGGGCGCGCTGCCGGCCACGCCCGTGACGGTGGCGACCACGAACGGGGTGCGGCTGCGGGTGCGTTCGAGCAGGTCAGCGGCGAGCTCAAGCATGGGCGCCGCCTGACTTGACGCCGTGTGACTCGGCGCCGCCTGACTCGACGCCGTCGGCCCGGTCGCTCATCGGCTCTCCTGCAGCTCGGTCAGGGCCCGGACCAGGGTGCGGCGCAGCAGGGCGGGCTTGAACGCGTTGTGCTCGCGCGGCTGGGCGCCGTCCGCCGCGTGCGTGACGGCGGCCTCGAACGTGGCGGGGGTGGCGGGCCGGCCGGTCAGGGCGCGTTCGACGGCCGTCAGCCGCCAGGGCCTGGTCCCGACGCCGCCCGCGGCGATCCTGGCGTTCGTGATGGTGCGGCCCTGCAGCTCGAGGGCGACGGCCGCCGAGGTGAGCGCGAACTCGTACGACTGCCGGTCGCGCACCTTGAGGTAGAGGGAGCGCGCTGCCCAGGGGGAGCGGGGGACGGTGATGCCGGTGATGAGCTCGTCCGGTCGCAGGACGTTCTCGACGTCGGGCGTGCTGCCCGGCAGGGTGTAGAAGGTGTCCAGCGGCACGCTACGAGTGCCCCGTGGGGAGGCGAGGTGCACCGTCGTGCTCAGCGCCACGAGCGGGACGGCGAGGTCGCTGGGGTGGGTGGCGATGCAGGCGTCGCTCGTGCCGAGGACGGCGTGGCCGCGGTTGATGCCGTCCAGAGCGGAGCAGCCGGAGCCCGGCTCGCGCTTGTTGCACGGGGTCGTGACGTCGCGGAAGTACCCGCAGCGGGTGCGCTGCAGGAGGTTGCCGCCGATGCTCGCCATGTTGCGCAGCTGGGCCGAGGCGCTCAGCTCCAGGGCCTGCGCGATCATCGGGTAGTGCTGCCGCACGGCGGGATGGGCGGCCACGTCGCTCATTCGTTCGAGCGCGCCGATGTGCAGGCCCTTGTGGTCCAGGGTGACGCCGTCCAGCGGGAGCCGGTTGATGTCCACGACCCGTTCCGGGGTGACCACCTCGAGCTTCATCAGGTCGACCAGTGTGGTGCCGCCGGCCAGGAACGCGGTGTCCGGTCCGGCGCCCCGCAGGGCCTCGCGGACGGAGCGGGCCTGGGCGTAGGTGTAGGGCCGCATCAGCGCATCACCTGCTGCGCGTCACGGATCGCGTCGACGATGCGGGGGTAGGCGCTGCACCGGCAGATGTTGCCGGACATGCGCTCGCGGATCTCGTCGTCCGAGTCGGCTCCGCCCTCGTCGTCGACCATGGCGACCGCGGACATGATCTGCCCCGGCGTGCAGAAGCCGCACTGCAGGCCGTCGTGCTCGACGAACGCCTGCTGCATCGGGTGCAGCCGGTCACCGTCGGCGAGGCCCTCGATAGTGGTGACCTCCCGGCCGGTCGTGGTGGCGGCCAGGGTGAGGCAGGACAGCACGCGCCGGCCGTCGACGTGGACGGTGCAGGCCCCGCACTGTCCCCGGTCGCAGCCCTTCTTGGTGCCCTTGAGGTCCAGCCGCTCGCGCAGCGTGTCCAGCAGGGTCGCGCGCGGGTCCACCCGCACCGTGACGGGGCTGCCGTTGACGGCGGCGCGCACCGTCACCTGGGCCACGCCGTCCACGGTGGGCGCCGCGGCGGCTTTCGCCTCGGCCTGCCCGGTCAGCAGCGGCGTCACGGCGGCGGCGACCAGGCCACCGCCCAGGAAGTTCCGTCGGGACACACCCGAACGGCCGGGTCCCGCATCGTGTTCTTGGTTCATCGAGTCTCTCCTGGCTGGTCGCAACTTCGGGCAGGGAAGGACAGCGCCGCGACCATCCGTGTGGTCTCCGGGCTCGTGCTGGTCCCAGGTTGGACACTGGGGCGGGGGACATCCAGGACCTGTCGATCCGAGGCTGAGGCCTTGCCCGGGCGGCGACGCCTCAGGGCGGGCAGACGGCGATCGGGGTCTGGGCGGAGAAGTCGATGGCGGTGGTCACGTGATCGCTGGGCATGACGAGCGGAACCCTTTCGAGGTGTCTGCTGGGCTGGTCGACGGGCCTGGGGTCACGCGCCGTCGTCGGCGAAGACGAGGCCCTTGACCTGCTGGAACTCCTCCAGGCCGTAACGTCCGTGCTCTCGGCCGATGCCCGATCGCTTGTATCCGCCGAACGGGACGTCGGGGTTGAACCCGGCGCCGTTGACGAAGACCTGGCCGGCCTGGAGCTGCCGGGCCACCTCCACGGCTTCGGAGCGGGTGGCCCCCCACACCCCGGCGCACAGCCCGTAGGGCGTCCGGTTCGCCAGGTCGACGGCGTCCTGGACGGTGTCGTAGGCCTGGATCACCAGCACCGGCCCGAAGATCTCCTCGGTCACCAGGGCCGAGTGGGGCGGGACGTCGGAGAAGACCGTCAGCGGCAGGTAGTAGCCGCGGCTCAGCGCCGCCGGGCGGTCCGGACCGCCGGTCAGCAGTCGCAGCCCTTCCTGCTGCCCCTGACGGATGTAGGCCTCCACGTGCTCCTGCTGCGCCTTGGACACCAGCGGCCCGTAGTCGGTGTGCGGGTCGGTGGGATCGCCCACGACGAAGGCGGCCACCGCCTCCCGGACGACGGCCTCGGCCTCGGCCAGGCGGGTGCGGTCCACCAGGATCCGGGTCAGGGCCATGCAGGTCTGCCCGGAATTCAGGAAGCCCGAGCGCAGGGCCTGCTCCAGGGCCGGTTGCAGCACGGCGTCCGGCAGGATCACGGCGGGACTCTTGCCGCCCAGCTCCAGGGACACCTTCTTGACGGTGGCCGCCGCCGCGGTCGCGACCTGGATACCGGCTCGGGTGGAACCGGTGAACGACACCAGGTCGACGTCCGGATGACCGGCGATTCGCGCGCCGACGGCCGCCCCGTCGCCCATGACCATGTTGAACACACCGGGCGGCAGGCCGGCGGCGTCGATCGCCTCGGTCAGGGCGTAGGCCCCGAGCGGCGTGACCTCGCTGGGCTTGTAGACGACGGTGTTCCCGGCGGCCAGCGCCGGCGCGATCTTGGCCGCGCTCTGGTGCAGCGGGCAGTTCCACGGTGTGATCGCGCCGACCACGCCGTACGGCTCGCGCAGGACCGTCGCGCCCAGGATCGTCTCGTCCGGCTCGGACTGCTCGATCAGGTCGGCGGCGGAGGTGAAGAAGTAGATCGGGCTGCCGGCGTGCGCTCGGCGGGACAGGCCGATCGGAGAGCCGACCTCCGCCGTCTCGAGCTGCGCGATCTCCTCGTGCCGGGCGGTCAGCTCGGCCGCAATGGCACGCAGCAGAGCCGCGCGCTCGGACACTGGCGTCCGGGCCCAGCCCGGTGCGGCCAGGCGCGCGGCGTCGACCGCGGCCTCGACGTCGGTGACGTCACCCAGCGTGACCAGCGCCAGGCTCCCCTCGGTGGCCGGGTTGGTCACCACTACCTGCTGAGTGCTGTGCGAGCGCACCCAGCGTCCGTCCACGTAGAACGTGTCCCTGTGGACCGTGCTGCTGTGGACCGTGCTGCTGTGGACCGTGCCGTTGTGGTCGGTGCCCGTGTCGTGCTCGTTCGTCTGCATCATGTTCTCGCTTCCGCTTGCAGGCTGGGCCGCGCCCGGACGAGCGTGTGGTGTCCGGCGCGCCGGTTGCGCAACGCGCGACCGAGGGGGCTGGTGGGCACTGGTCTCTCCGGTGGTCAGGGTCGGCCGAGCAGGCGGTCCGACGGGGCGGGGGTGTCGTGGCCCTCGGCGACGCCGCTCAGCACCTCGGCGGCGGCGAGCTCGTCGCGAGCGGCGAGCTGGTCGAACCCGTTGATCGCGGGATAGACGTAGCGGCCCAGCGTCGCGATGAGGACCGCGCCGACCACGAGAACGCCCATCAGTACGGGGATGACCGGGTCGTAGGAGCCCAGCTCGTCGTAGCTCAGGCCGAGCAGCAGCGGCCCGAAGGCACTGCCGAGGATGAACATGGCCTGGACCGGGCCGATGATCTGGCCGAAGCTGCGGGTGCCGAGGTACCGCGTGACGAGCAGCGCGAGCAGGTCACCCTCGATGCCGAACGCGATGCCGATGAATCCGACCGCGACGGCGGCGGTGGAGAACGGCGGCTCCAGGAAGAACATGCCCGCGATCGGGGCGAGCATCACTATCGGTCCGACGACCGAGCCGTGGACGCGATCGATGATGAGGCCGCCGACGACCCGGCCCACGAGCGATGCGAGGCCGAAGATGACCAGCAGCTGCCCTGCCTGGTCGCTGCTCAGCCCGCGGTCGGTCATCATCGGCACGAGGTGGACCTGCAGGCCGACAACGACGACGCCGACCATGCCCAGCCCGAGCGCGATGCCCCAGAACTGGCGGGTGCGCAGCGCCTCGCCGAAGGTCAGGCCCGGGAGCTGGAGGCTGACGTCCCGGTCCCCGACGTGGGTCTCCTGGACGAGTCGTCCGCGCACGTGCTGCTCGGCGCGGGCCCGCACGAACCGGGTGACCATCGTGACGGAGACCAGGGCGGCGATCAGCGCCAGGTAGCCGTACGCCTGCCGCCACCCGACGCCGTTGATGAGCGCACCGGCCAGCACCGGACCCAGTGCCGCGCCAAGACCGATGATGCCCGTGACGACGCCGACGGCCAGCGCGCGGTTGTTGTCGAACCAGCTCACGACGGCGCGGGTGGCGGGGACCGCCGTCGCGCCCCCGAAGAGCCCGACGAAGAAGCACGGGATGAAGTAGATGGCCTCGACGGGCGGGACCAGGCCGATCGTGGCCATCGAGGCGGCGAACAGCACGAACCCCGGTACGAGGATGTAGCGGGCGGCGTACCGGTCCACGAGCCGGCTGACGATGACCAGGCCGATGACCATCCCGACGGCGGCGACCGAGTAGGCGCCTGTGACGGTCGTGCGGCTGAAGCCGGTGTCCTCGACGATCGGCAGCACGAACAGACCGGTGGTCGCCAGGTACATCTGCGGGCCGACGGCGTTCGCCGTGCCCGCGCCGACGACCACCCACCACGGGCTTCGTCGTCGGACGGCGGGCTGGGGGACAGAACTCATCTGGCTGCTCCTGCGGCTCGGTTCGTGGGGCTCGCGGTTCTCGGCTGCGCGGTCACGTGGTCGGGAAGGCGGTCTTGGTCAGCTCCTCGGAGACCTGCCAGATGTGCGCGGCCTCGGTGAGGCTGCGCAGCGGCCGGTGCATGCGCTGCTCGGCCGGCGCACCGCCCAGGGTGCCGGGGCCGCTCGGGCCGTACAGCGTGCCGGGCTTGGCTGCGGGGTCGGTCGCGGCCATGAGGGCGGGCAGCCCCGCGGTCTCGGCGGTGCCCATCAGGATGCCGTGCTCGGAGAGCCAGCGGATGCGGCGGATGTGGGGTGTGTCGTCGCTGCGGCCGAGTTCGGGGCGGGCGGCCAGCAGGCTGGTGGGCGCGACGCCGGGGTGGGAGAGGTTGCTGGTGATGCCCCACCCACGGGCCTTGCTGCGGCGCTCCAGCTCGAGGCCGAACAGCCCGAACGCGATCTTGGACTGACGGTAGGCGCGCATGACGTCGTACGAGCGCTCCCAGTTCAGGTCGGCCCAGTTGATGGAGCCGCTGGCCGAGGCGACGCTGACCTGGGAGGTCACCCGGGCGCGGCCGTCGCGCAGGAGCGGCAGCAGCTGGGCGACCAGGGCGAAGTGGCCCAGGTGGTTGGTGCCGAGCTGCACCTCGAACCCGTCGACGGTGGTCTGCCGCTGCGGCGGCCGCATGACGCCCGCGTTGTTGATCAGGAGGTGGATCGGGTCGCCCTCCGCGCGCAGCGTGTCGCCCAAGGCCTCCACCGACTCCAGCGACGCCAGGTCGAGGCTGCGCAGCGAGACCTTCGCGCCGGGTGCGACTCGGTTGATCCTGCTGATCGCGGCCTCGCCCTTGGCCGGGTTGCGCACGGGCATGACGACCTCTGCGCCGGCCGCGGCCAGGCGCGCGGCCATGCCCAGGCCCATGCCGTCGCTGGCGCCGGTGACCAGCGCGCGCTTACCGGACAGATCGGGGATGGTGATGTCGATCGGTGTACGTGGCATCGTTCTGCTCCTTGAGGTCGTGGTCTTGGGGTGGGCCGTCCGCGATCGCGGACGGACCCTGCTCCCTGTGCGATCGGGCTTCTGCCCGGGGCCAGCCACTCGGTTGGTGGCCATGGCATCGATCCTTGGCGGACGGCGCAGACCTATCCAGGACCTCCCGATCACAGGCTCGCCAGGTCACGGCTCGGCTCCGTAAGGGGGAACGCGAGGCCTGGACGCGACCGCGCCCCGTCGCACCACGATCACCATCCCTGCGAGCGTGCCCGACGGCGGCCGTGGTGACGCCGCGACGTCGGCCCGCGCCCGGTGGTCGGCCCGCGAGACGGCCGTCGGTGCCTACCTCGTCGGCGAGTCCGCCCGTGCGGCGCTCGGCGCCCGTTCGTAGCCGGCGTGCTCGACAGTGAGCTCGGCTCGGCCGCCGGTCAGGGATCGCAGGTCGAGGACGTACCGGCCGAGCTCCGCCTCCGGCACGGTCGCGACGACGCGCGCCCGGCCGTCGTCGGCCAGCTCGGTAGCGGAGACACGTCCGCGCCGCCCCGACAGGTCGGTGAGGACGGCGCCCTGGTGCTCGGGCTGGACGGTCACGGTCACGGTCGACACGGGCTCGAGCAGCACCGTCCCGGCCTCGGCCAGCGCCGTCCTGATGCCCGCGGCCGCCGCGGTGCGGAACGCCATGTCGGACGAGTCCACCGAGTGCGACTTGCCGTCGTACACCTCGACGCGCAGGTCCACGACGGGGTAGCCCTGTGGCCCTCCGGCGGCCATGGCGTCGTGCGCCCCCTTCTCGACGGCCGAGATGTACTGCCGGGGCACCGAGCCCCCCACCACCGAGTCGACGAACTCGAAGCTGCCCTCGCGCAGCGGCGTCACCCGCAGCTGTACGACGGCGAACTGGCCGTGCCCGCCGGACTGCTTCTTGACCTTGCCCTCCGCCTGCGTGGCCCGCGCGATCGTCTCCCGGTAGGCGACGGGCACGGGCGCGGTCTCGACGTGGACGCCGAACACGCGCGCGAGCCGGTCGACCGCGACGGTGAGGTGCGTGTCCCCGAGGCCGCGCAGCACTGTCGCGTCACCCACGCGGTCGACGACGAGCGTCAGGTCCTCGGCGACGAGCCGGGCCAGCGCCGTCGACATCCGCTCGTCGTCCGACTGCGACGCCGGCACGAGCGTCGCGGCGTACACCGGCTGCCGCCGCGGCGGCAGGGCGGGCCGGGCGCGGCCCGAGGGCCGCGACCAGAGCAGCGTGCCCGACGGCGAGCCGCCCAGCTTCGCGGCGGCACCCACCTCGCCCGCGGACAGGTGATCGACCGGGAGGTGCTCCTTGCCCTGCAGCCGGAACAGGCCGTGGATGCGCTCGTCGGCGCCGGTGGTCGCGTTGCGCAACCGGTCGGAGGTGCGCACGATGCCCGAGAGCACCTTGAGCATCGAGACCTGGCCCACGTAGACGTCGGCCACGGTACGGAAGACGTGCACGAGCGGCTCGCCGGACGGGTCGGCGGCCACCGCGACGGAGCTCCCCGGGGCGCCGTCGTCGTCGGCGGCGCTGTCGCCGTCGTCGCCCGAGCCGACGACGACGCGGCTGTCGCGCTCGGTCGGCGCGGGCGCCAGCTCGCACAGCAGGTCGGCAAGGCGGTCGACGCCGGTGGCGGTCACGCCGGAGGCAACCACCACGGGCACGGCCCTGCCCGCGGCGACCTCGCGCGCGAGGGTGCGCTCGAGGTCGGCCGCGGCCGGCTCCTGTCCCGACAGGTATGCGTCGAGCTGCTCGTCGTCGTGCGACACGAGCTCCTCGGTCACGTCGACGTGCATCCGGTGCTCCTCGTCGACGACGCCGGCCGGCAGGTCCTCGTCGTGGTGTCGCCCGGCGTCGTCGTAGACGAGGGCGTGCTCGCCGAGCACGTCCGCGATGGAGCTGAAGGACTGCTCCTCGCCGAGCGGCAGCTCGACGGGCCAGAGATGCTCGCCGAAGGCCTCGCGCAGCTCGGCGAGCACGCGCCGGAAGTCGGCGCGGGCCCGGTCCTCCTGGGTCACGACGACGAGGCGCGGCACGCCGAGCGCCTCGGCGACCGCCCACGCGCTCCGGGTGCCGGGCTGCACGCCGTCCACCGCGCTGACGACGACGAGCGCGAGGTCCGCGACCGACAGGGCCGTGTCCGCGGCGCCCGCGAAGTCCGGGTGGCCCGGCGCGTCGGCCAGGGTCAGGGTGTTCACGGCGCCGTCGGGACACGTCCAGGTGAGCGTCCCGAGCGCGAGGCCGAGCGAGATGCCTCGGGCGATCTCCTCGGGCTCGTGATCGCTCACCGTGCTGCCGTCCTCCACCCGGCCCGCGCGGGGGATCGCGCCGGCGCGGTGCAGCAGCGCCTCGGTGAGCGTCGTCTTGCCCGCGCCGGAGGCACCTACGATCGCGACGGTCCGGTGGGTGGTTGTTGCTGCCGCGTCCATGAGGCCTCCCGCCGGTGGGTGCTACTGGCCATGATTGCGCGTCGGCGGGCGGGTGGCCAGGTGCTGCACCAGACCGTCGCCAGGTTCACCGCTGCTTGCCCGGCTTGGCTACCGTCCGGAGAGCTCAGCGACGACCGGTGCGAGCCGTTCGGCGAAGTCGGCGCCGAAGACGAAGTAGGAGTAGCCGATCTCCTCTCGCCGCCGCTGGATCTCCTCGGCGGCCGCGTCCGGGTCATCGGGGAGGATGGCCAGCGAGTCCGCCTCGCGCAGCGCAGCCGTGTCGATGTCCGGGGGTGCCATGAACGGCGCGACGGCGTCGCCGACGACGGGCACGTGGAGCGCGAGCTCGATGTCCCGTGTGGCGTGGAACCCGCGTGCCATCGCCGTGACCTCGGCACGGGTGTCACTGGGCATCGCCGCGAAGGTGACGGTGTCGGCGACGTCGGCGGCCAGGGCTTGGGCCTTCGGTCCGCGAACGGCCATCACTACCGGCGTGTGCAGGTCGGGACCGTCCAGGTCTCGCAGCGTCGCCACCGTCTGCTGTACCTGGGCCAACCGCTCTCGCGGCGGGACCTCGGGCATCCCGAGGTCGCGGAGCTCGTTCTCGATCCCCGGCCGGCCGGTGCCGATGCCCATCTCGAAGCGGCCCTCGGTGAGTACTGACAGGGAGTGCGCCTCCCATGCGGTGCTCCAGGCCGGGCGCAGCGGGGAGGCGTACACCCAGGTGCCGACACGCAGGTCCGTCTGTGCCGCTGCGAAGGCGAGCGTCGGTGCGGGTGCGGGCTGCCAGTGCGGGACGTCGGGCATCAGCAGCGTCGAGTAGCCGCTGTCGGCGATCCGGCGCACCCGGTCGCGCCACGAGGGCAGGTCAGTCAGCAGCGGGGTCACGACTCCGAACCGGAACGGTCTGGTCATGCCTGGACTCCTTTGTCCGATTCCGACGGGACGCCTCGGTACGGCCAGGGTGAGCCAGGAGGTCCGCTGCAGGCAAGGCCTTGGGCATGGGCTCGGTCGGCGGACCGTGGGGAGGTACTGACCCTCGCGTCTCTCCGCCACGGCCTGCTCAGCCCAACTCCCGCCGCCCGCTCGCATCCCACCTCGACGTTGCGGGGGCAGACTGATGATGTTCGTGCTGGTCCCGTTTCTTGGGAGGTCGTCGTGCCTGATGAGTCGCGAGTGGAGTTCAAGTCCCTGGACGGCCTGCGGCTCTTCGGTGATGTCGTCGTCCCCGACGAGCCGGCAAGTCTTGGCGTGCTGCTCGTGCATGGGCGAGGGGTGACCCGGCACGAGTCGGGCTTCTTCGACCGAATTGCCGAAGGGCTTGCTGCCGCCGGGATCGCTTCGTTGCGGTTCGACCTGCGCGGTCACGGGGAGTCCGAGGGCACGCAGGAAGACGTCACCCTGGCCGGGTTGCTCAACGACATGCGGGCAGGGTTCGAGGTGCTGAGCGCCCAGACGGGCGTGACGACGACGTCGCTGGTGGGCCAGTCGTTCGCCGGCGGGATCTGCGCGTACTACGCCGCCAAGCGCCCGGCGCAGGTGCAGCGGCTGGTGATGCTGTGCCCGCGGATCGACTACAAGAAGCGCACGATCGACTCGCGCCCGTACTGGGTGGACGACCGTCTCGACGACGAGCACGGCGACAAGCTGACCCGGGACGGGTTCGTGCAGTACTCGGCCTCTTTTCGGCACGGGCGGGCTTTTCTCAACGAGGTGTTCTGGCTGCAGCCGCACACTGCGCTCGGCGAGATCGTTGCGCCGGTCCTGATCGTGCATGGGGACGCGGATACCCAGGTGCCGATCGGGCCGTCGTACGAGGCGATGGAACAGCTCAACGACCGGTCGCGACTCCTCGTGATCGAGGGTGCGGGGCATGGGTTCGCTGTCGCTGGGGACAAGGCCTATCGGCAGCCGCAGACCTTGGCCTGGCAAGGCGAGGTCATCGAGGCGATCACCGGGTGGGTCGCGCCGGGGTCCTGACATCATTTCGCCGGAACTGTCGCCGCGTTGGTGGCCGCAGTAGCTTGTCAGTGCATGGCGCGGAGTCATGCGCGCACACATATCGAGCTTGCGACCAACGCCTCGCCATCGGCCCCCCGGGTGACTGAACCTGTCGAGACCGGCAGGTTCGATCACCGCGTTCCTCAGGCGAAGGCGGTGAACCAGAGGGAAGCGATGCCACCCAGCAGCACTGTCATCACCGCGACGCCCAGGCCGCCGACCCCGGCCAGGGTGCCGGCGAACGCCACCGTGGCGAGGACCGCGGCCACCCCGGCCCCGATAGTCAGCACCTTGACACGTCCGGCTCGGACCGTATGGGCGGAGCCGATGGACATCGCCCACAGGCCCAGCCCGAGAGCAAGGGTCTGGAAGAGGGAAAAGCCCCCTGCCAGGCCCACGGTGAGCACTGCGAGGCCCGCCCCGGCGAAACCGAGGAAGGCATAGGTCGCCAACCGCTCCGGACGGCCCAGGACGTGCCGGTCGCGGCTGAGGAGCAGGACGGTGTTCATCAGCGGCTCGAGGCTCCAGCTGAGCACGACATACGCGAGCACGAGGACGAGCAGGGCGGTCGCCCACGGCTGGTCGTCGAAGGGGCGCAGCAGTCGGGTTAGGACCAGCGGCAAGATGACCATCCCCAGCCGCAGCGCCTTCGGTTGCGCCTGCAACCACATGCTGTACCGCAGCAGGAGGCCGTAGAGCGGGTTACGTGACTTGAGGGAGACGGCGAGCCCGTCGCGGGCGCCGGAGTCCGTGGGGGAGAGGCGCAGTGCGGTCCGGTGCGCCTGAATAGCGGGCGCACCGCCGCCACGACGCAGTGCCAGCAGGCCCTGGACGCGGTGCGCGACGACACTCTCCGGGTCCAGGCGCAAGGCCTCGTGGACCGCAGCCTGAGCCTCGCCGAACCGGTTCATGTCGTACAGCGCGGCGGCCTGCACCGCCGCGGCGTCTGCGTCCTCCGGGTGGAGAGCGCGTGCCCGTGCGACGCTCGCCAGTGCCTCGGCGGGCAGGTTCTGGGCCAGCAGAACGCGGGCCTCCTGGACGTGCAGCCCGGCGAAGTGCGGGGCCAGTCCGAGAGCTCGACGGACAGCCTCGCGCGCTTCGGGCAGGCGTTCGAGCCCAGCGAGGGACGCGGAGAGGATCGAGTAGGCCATCACGTGCTCAGGGGCTGCGCCCACGGCCGCGCGACTGACGTCGTGCGCCTCCTGGTGACGGTCCTGCTCCAGGAGCGCCTGTGCCAGCTGGGTCAGAAGGTCCGGATCATCAGGGGTCGCGGCCAGCGCGATACGGAACTGTTCCTCCGCCTCCCGGCCACGGCCAAGGTCTAGCAAAGCCTGGCCGCGTCGCTCTGCGGCAGCTGCAGTCTCGTTCATACCCACCCCGGCACACAGGTCGCGGCTCGGGTTCGAGCACGAATCAGGCACACGGTAGAGGTTCCGACATGACGGGTCAAAGTCGCCGAAAGCAATCCGGTACCGTTCGGCGAATGACGCATCCGGTGATCGACGCACTGCTCGTCGCGCTGACCGCAGATCCCGCCAATCACGCGGTGCGGGCACACGTCGCGAGACTGTTCGCGGAGGCCGGCCGGCCGGACAAGGCGCTCACGCACGCCACCACCGTGCTGGCAGCAGTACCAGATCACGTCGAGGCGCTGCGCACCGCAGCCGGCGCCGCACGGGCGCTCGGCGACGAGGCGAAGGCGGCGTCCTACGGCCGCCTTGCTGACGCGCTCGCACCGGTGGACCCGCCGATCACCCCGGCCGGCGCAGCGGCGCCGCCATCCCGGACCCCTCTTGCGGGCGCACCGCACACGGCTGCGGCCGCCGTCCCGGACACCGCTGACGAGATCCTCGAACAGTGGTCCGGCAGCGAGCCTGTCGCGGAGCCCGCCATCGGCACCCTAGGGCAGGCAGGGGTCACGCTGGCGGACGTCGGTGGCCTCGCGAGCGTGAAGAAGCGCCTCGATCAGTCGTTCCTCACGCCGCTGCGCAACCCGGAGCTGAGCAGGGAGTTCGGCAAGTCGCTGCGGGGCGGGCTCCTGCTGTGGGGACCGCCCGGGTGCGGCAAGACGTTCATTGCCCGCGCGCTCGCGGGCGAGCTCGGTGCGAGCTTCTACGAGATCGGCCTGAGTGACGTCCTCGACATGTGGATCGGCAGCAGCGAACGCAACCTGCGCGACATCTTCGACACAGCCCGCCGGAACCGGCCGTGTGTCCTGTTCTTCGACGAGATGGACGCGCTGGGCCAGAAGCGGTCGAACCTCCGCGGTGGAGGGTCGGCCATGCGCGGCGTCGTGAACCAGATGCTGTCCGAGCTGGACGGTGCGAGCACGGAGAACGAAGGGCTCTTCGTCCTCGGTGCGAGCAACCACCCGTGGGACATCGACTCAGCGCTGCTCCGGCCGGGACGGTTCGACCGGACCGTGCTGGTGCTGCCGCCGGACGTCGAGAGCCGCGAGGCGATCCTGCGACTGCACCTGCGTGGCCGCCCTGTCGAGCGGCTCGACCTCGCGAAGATCGCGCGGGCGTCGGATGGCATGTCGGGGGCCGACCTCGCGCTGGTGTGCGAGCAGGCGACGGAGACCGCGATGGAGGAGTCGATGGCCGCAGGCCGGGTAGTTCCGATCACGCAGCGTCACCTGCAGGAGGCGGCGAAGTCCGTGCGGCCGAGCATCGGAGAGTGGATGGAGACCGCCAAGAACTACGCGATGTACGGCAACGACGCCGGTGCGTACGACGAGCTCGCTGTTTATCTGAAGAAGCGTCGCCGGTGAGGCTGACCTGCGCGGGAGCGTCCCGATGAGTCGGCACAGCGTCGGCAGCAGAGCTCGCCGGGGACGGGTATTCAGACGCCGCCGTCCTCGACACGACGGGGCGTCCGCCGCAGCCAGTACCACCCGAGCACGACGCACACGAGGCCGTTGAGCACCCCGACGACGACGTCGCTCGGATAGTGCATCCCCCGGTACAGCCGGGAGTAGACGACGAGCAGGGGCAGCACGGACAGCACGATGGTCACGCTCACGCGCAGCCACGGTTGCCCGATCCGCTGGGCCATCAGCGCCAGCGAGACGTAGAGCGCTATCGAGGCGCCGGAGTGGCCGCTTGGGAAGCTCGAGGTAGGCGGCGCCGGGTCGAGCTGCTCCACCTCGGGGCGTTCGGCGCTCACGACAAGCGCCGCCAGCATGAAGACCGCCGCCTGGACGGCGACCGCGATAGCCGGGACCACCGCGTACCACCACTGCCTGGTTCGCCACCAGACGACGCCGGACACGACGACGCAGATCCCGATGATCGTCTCGGTGGTCCCCAACACGCTCCACACCTCCGTGAGGGTGTCGAGGGCCGCCGTGCGCTGCTGGACGAACCATTCGCTGACCGCGGTCTCCCGCTCTCTGAGCCCTGCCAGCGGGCCGGTGAGCAGGAGCCCGAGCCCGACGACGACCGCCCACCACACCGCTGCCGGGACCCCGACACGCAGGCCGAGGTCGCGCCGCACCTCGCGCCCTCCAGGTGCCGACGTGTCGTCCGCCCACCGATCGAGGTCGAGCATCAGGACGCCGTACCGCGCTCGCGGCGCGGCGTCGACCAGTGCCGGTAGGCGAGGTACGACGCCAGCACGAAACCGACCCCGAAGAGAATGCCGGCCAGCACGTCGGAGGGGTAGTGGACGCCGAGCATGACCCGGTCGACCGCTGTGGCGGCAGTGAGCACCGCCGCCCCCGCCACCGCAGCGACCCGCAGGACCCGCGATCTGAGCGACGGCCACACGAGCACCACCAGCGCCGTGGTCATCGCTGCCGTACTCGCGGCGTGCCCCGACGGGAACGAGAAGCCGTCCGCGCTCTCCACCGGGTGGTCCAGCACCGGCCGCGCGCGTCGCACGAGCTCCTTCAGCAGGTTGGACAGCCCCCAGGCCGTAAGGATCGTCGTGAGTGCCCACCACGTGCGCGTGGCATTGCCGGTGCGCCACCAGTAGACGAGGCACAGCGCAGCGACGGGCACCAGCAGGTGCGCCGCGAGGAAGACCCACTGCCAGACGACGAGCGCGCGCAGCAGCTCGGGGTGCGAAGCGGCGAGCGTCGTGCCCGCGGTCACGGCTTGCTCGTCGAGCTGGACGAGCGGCGGCCACTGTTCGCGCACGAGAAGGGCGATGACGACGACGGCGACGCCGGTCGCGACACCAGTCAGCGCAGCGCGTACGAGGGGGCGTGCGCGACCGGCGGTCGCTCGCGCTGCTCCGGCGGTCTGCGGACCGTGCCCGGGACTGCGGTGCAGTGCGGGCCTCATGCCGTCACGCTGCCACAGGGCGCCGCCACTGGCGCGTCGTGACGCGCGTGCCAGAGGCCCTCTGATGGCTGTGCTTCAACCACCTGGTCGAGCACTCAGGACTCTCGCGAGATGCAGCCGTCCCTTGCGCTCGGTGGGTGTGGCCCCGCCGGACGACGGCACCGGGCCTGCTCCGCCTCCGCCGGCCAGGCTGACCGCGATGCTGCTGAGCAGGTACGTCACGACAGCGAAGCCGGCGGACACGGGCAGCCGTGCTCTGCCGAACGATCTGGGATGCAGAGTCCGCCGCCACGACACAAGGCGTCATGTGTCGTAGAGGCCGTCCCACGGCTCGTGGAGCATTCCAGGCCTGGGCCGCATTGAAGGCCGTTGCGGCGGACGATGACTCACTGGAGTCCGCGATTGAGTCCCGACGGCCAGACGACGCCATGCCTTCTCGCCCTTACGACTGATCACGGGCTGAAGTGGCCGATCATGGTTTGTCCGCCGTCGGAGGCTCGCCGGAGGAAGGCAAGAAGCTCGGCATGCAGGGCATGGATCAGTTCCCAGACCTGGTCGACGGTTCCGCCCTGGACCGTGCCGATGGCCTGAAGGCCCTCCAACGGTGTCCAGGTGCCCACCATGTCGAGGTTGGCCCGAGCCAGAGAGTCGAGCCGTTCACGCACGTCGCCGGCCGGACGCGAGAGGGTGGCTGCGAGTGCTGTGACCTCGTCCGGCTGCTTCACGTAGTAGAACTCGCCGACCTGCTCACCCGCGAACCAGCTGTACGGCTCGATGTCGTACGCGGCCTCCAGGTACGGGTTGATCAGGTTCATGTAGTGGTGCTGGTAGCGCAGCATGACGTGCCCGCGCGGGTCGTCCACCGCTGCCGCCTGATCGTCCTTCCACTCCCAGAACTCTCGGTAGCGCGCGTCCGTGTACTCCTCAAGCCATTCCTCGTCCTGCTGAACGAGGTCGGAGTCGACAGGAAACAAAGCGAAGTAGATACCCATCGTCAGGCGCTACCTCCTGGCCGCTGGGCAGGCGTAGTAGGCACATGAAGCGCAGGTTGATTCACGAGCCCAGATCCTACGGTTGGCCACTGACACGGCCCTCGGCGGACACTGCGAGACCTACCGGTACACCGTCCAGGAGAACCCGGCGCAGACCGGATCGTCCGCTCCATCGTCTTCGCCGTCGTGGGTAGCGCTGAGGCCTCGTCGAGTGCGTTCATTGGCTGCTGCGCCGGAGTGCGCTTAAGTACTGGCGGCGATAGACGCGCTGGGCGATCAGGATCAACGGAAAGAGCCCACGCCATGGGCCCCACCCGGCACGCGTGAGAGAGCGCGGCGTGAGGTTCACGTTCCCGTCGTCGTCTCGGTGGACGATGAACGCTTCCTCTCCTGAGACCGGGTGTCCCTCCAAAGTGCCGTAAGCAAGTGCTGCCCGGTGGCCGGTTGAGATCGTTGCGATGATCTCGACATGCTCCGCCTGCACAGCAGAAACGACGCCTTCCGTCAGGCGATGATTCGACCCTCAACAAGCCGCATCATCTCGGGCGAAAGGCGTCGCTTCAGTTAAGCGAGCATCAGACCTCGTTGCTCACGGCGACAGTCAGTGCTGATCACCGCACTTCAGCCCACCAAGCGTCGAAGTCGATGCCCCTTTCCTTCGCCAGCTCTTCCAGACGGGCCTTGGTCGGGGGTTGGAAAAGCTTCGGCTTGATCTTGCGGTCGGTGTTGGCGTACTTCTGCTGGAGCTTCGCCTGCTCCGCAGCACTCGCCTCCGCCTCAGCGACCACTGCGCTGGTCGCCGTGACGCTCGCGCCGGTCAGTACGCCGCTGACCAGCGGCAGGTATCCGTTGGCGTGACCGAGGCGGTTGGGGTGGTAGGACTCCCGGACGGGGTCCGAGAAGCCGTTGATCCACTCGGTCGAGTCGCACACGGCGTGGCCCGTGAACCGACTGACCGGGTTGACGAAGGTGAATCCCTTGGCGGAGGCGGCCGTCGAGGTGACCGAGTTGATGAGCACAACGGCGTTGTTGAGCGCCGTCTCGTCCTCCGGGCTGAAGAAGGTCGCCAGGTTGCAGTCCTCTCCCATGAAGATCTTCGGGTAGCCGACGACGACCACCTTCGCGTTCGGCGCCCTCGTCCTGATGGAGGTGTAGAGCGTGTTGAGTCGGCCCGGGAGGGTGTTGGAGATGAACGTACGTGCCGCGGCGACCGTGCCGGCGCAGTCGCTGGCCCACGCCGGGAGGGCGCACTCGGTGAGCACGTCGGCGAATCCGGCGTCGTTGCCGCCCACCGAGATGGTGACATACCTCGTGCTCGAGCTCAGTGCGCTGAGCTGGCTGTTCGTTACGTCGGCCACGACCGCTCCCGAGCAGGCCCGGAAGTTGAGGCTGTAGCTCTTGGCCGCCGCGGTCAGGCTGGCGTAGGCGTAGGTCGAGCGCAGGCAGTCGGTGCCGTCAGCGATGTAGCTCCTGGTGCCAGTGCCTGACGAATAGGAGTCGCCGAGGGCGACGTAGGACTCGCCGACGGCGTACGACGGCAGGGCTGGCGTCGTCACCAGCCCGACCGTGGCAAGGCTCGTCGCCGCCATGGCGGCGACGATGCGCAAGAGACGTAGCTTCATTGGGCAGCTCCCCTGAAGGTCCGTCGAGCCACTTCAGTTGTGACCCGATCGCTACCTTTATAGGAGATTTCACCCATGTTGCACAATAGCTAGCAAATGAACACCTCAAGATTTCGTCAGCCAAGCGCCATGTCGGTCCCGGGCGCGGCAACCTGCCGCGGGTTCTCTGGTGGCAGCCGGCCGACGAGGACCCGACCCTGCACGAGCCAGAGCTCGCGCGGCCCGGACGGGCCGCAGCTCCTACTGCTCGGTGGCTGGTGGGGGACATGCTTCGAGGTGCGCGCGAAGCACCATGGCTGCGTGACTGCGGATCGGGTGAAGGGGACGTCTTGGCTCCAGGTCCTGACCCGACCTCGCGTGCGACCTAGGGTCAACAACGGCCACTCAGCGCTGCTTCCGGCCCCTCAGAACGCACGAAGCCCAGGTCAGACACACGCTCTGACCTGGGCTTCCGTACTCTGAGCGGGCGACGGTAATCGAACCCGCGTAATTAGTTTGGAAGCCTTGCCGGGTGGCGATCAGATGATGCGGGCCAATCGGCCAAAGGTGGCCGCTGACCTGGACCTATTGTAATGCTGAAGCGGGGTCGTGTGGGGTTGGGACTGGCCCTTATTGGGCCTAACTGGGGCCAGTTTGGCGGAAGTTAGGGCCAATAAGGGCCAGCCTTATGCCGCTCCAACGATGGTCGGCCGTGCATACCTGCCGACTGCCTGGCCAGTGTGTCAAAGGGCTTGTCAGGGCGAACCGGGACGGCCTGATTGAGGTCCCGTGCAGCAAAGGCGCCGCGACCGGATTCGCAGTAGGCGCGCGCACGGTCGCGGCAGCTGTGCAGGGCCCGTTGCCGCGTGCTCTTGGACCCACATGGCGTGTGCCCACCGGACCATCGTCGCTGCCAGCGTGCGGGCCACCTCTCGAGTCGCCGAGCCAGACGTCCAGCCCGAGCGCCGTCCTAGTCACTCCCGGCGCGAGCCGGACGCGGAGCACAGCGCAAATGGTGGCCACCAGCACTCCTCGTTCTCGGGCGAGCCTTGGGTGAAGGTGCGGACCCGACAATAGGATCATTTGTAGCAAGAGAAATAAATCGGCCAGGCCATGTTCGGCCAGTTCATCTGAATAAACCCGACACGCCGACGCATGTGACCGGCACGCCGATGCGTGGGGTGGTATCGCGCGGATACGGCGGATCCGGCGTACCGTCGCATCATGACCGGAAGGGCAAACCAGGGGGCGAAGCCCGCCAGCAAGAGGTCCCGCATCAGTCAATCGGACATTCCATCGATCAGCCTCGAACGTGCGGTTCGGGTTCCCCGCGCTCTGGCTGACAACTACGCTTCGCATGCCACGCGGCCGCTGGATGTCGCCTCGGCTGTCGACATGGCTCCCTCTTCCGGGTCGTTTCGCGTGATGTGTGGTGCCGCGATCGGTTACGGGCTGACGGAAGGCGGTCCGAACGCGCCGGCGATCTCGCTAACAAAGCTGGGTGCTCGTGTAGTGTCCCCGACTGAGGTGGGCGACGACCAGAAGGCACTCCGAGAGGCGGCGCTCCAGCCCACGATCGCGGCTCAGTTCTACACCAAGTACGACGGATCCCCTCTACCGCCCAAGAACATCGCGCAGAACGTTCTGGCCACCTTCTCTGTACCTATGGACCGCACAAACGACGTCTACGACCTCCTAATCGAGAACGCTGAGTTCGTCGGCTTTCTGAAGGCCATCAAGGACCGCCAGTACGTCGACATTGGCGGCTCGGCCCCGTCTCTGGCGTTGCCCGGCGATGAGGATGGCTCCGTAGAGCACCTGCACGACGAAATGGGCGCAACGACACCGACGTCCCCGGTCCAAGACGTGTCGGAGGACGGTACACCTGCTGCTCGGGCACAGACCTCGCCGTCTGTGCCCGATCCTAGAAGGAACGCGATCTTCGTGGGCCACGGCGGCAACAAGAAGCCGATGGAGCAGTTGGTCAAGATCCTTACGGAGTATGGCATCCCCCACAAGGTGGCTGTGGAGGAACCGAACCGTGCCCGCCCAATTCCGTCGAAGGTCGCTGAGACCATGCGGGAGTGCGGCGCGGCCATCCTCGTGTTCACGGCCGACAAGGAGTACTTCGACGCTCAGGGAAGTAGCATCTGGCGTCCGAGCGAGAACGTCTCACACGAACTCGGAGCTGCCTCGGTGCTCTACGGCGAGCGGATTGTCGTCTTTAAAGAAGGTGGGATCGAACTCCCGTCGAACTTCAGCAGCGTCGGCTATATCGAGTTCGAGAAGGATAAGCTCAACGACAAGGGGATTGAGCTCTTCCGTGAACTTGTCAGCATGAAGATTCTCAATATCTCAGTGGGCTGACGGAGACTCATTTCCGACGTCCCGGATCAGGTTTCCACCAAACTTGTGCAAATGGCCGAACGGTTTGAGACTCGCTCCTCGTCGGAGTCCACGCGAAGCGTCGGGAGGCCTCTGTTGCACTCGGCAAGCAAGAATGCGGCCTCGACCGCAGCCACCTGGCCGATGCTGATCAGAGGCTAGAGGAAGCTGCGGACCGCATGGATCGTGTCGGCCTCATCCGGTTCCTTGTTGTCGCGATCGCGCACGACTTGAGTGAAACGAAGCGCCGCCCTGATCGACGATGACCTAGCCGAGAGGGCGTCGGAGCCCTGAACTGCCATTGCCGCATCGGGTACATGAGCCAGCAGCTGCGCTCAGTTGGTTCGGGAAGCTAGTCGTTGACCTGGAACTGAGCTGGGCGCGTCGCCTCGCGATCTTCGGTCGGCGGCAGGGGATCGCTCCGGGTCGGTCTGTAGCCCAGCACCGCCACTCACCGGTCCAAGGCAACATCCCCGCATCGGGGAAGCCTGCCTCGTTCGCATGCCCAGGGGTCTGACCACGTTCACCCCCGGGAGACCAGCCCTGCGTTCCGGCCCCTGACAGCAGCGACACAGGCGGCGAGCAGCGACGACGACGCGCACGCGACGAACGGACACAGCGGCGCGGCTGAATGCGGCTGCGTGGCTGGGGCAGGTGATCAGCGGATCAGTGGACAGCGGGTCCCGCGGACCGCCACGACCAAGGCCACACACCTCTTGCACAAGCTGTGTGCGGTTACGTCCGTACGAAACTTTTGGGATGGACGAATGAGCGACGACAAGAGTTCAGCCGGGCTGGGGGGCGATGGGTTTCGCACGCTTACCGAGCCTCGGGCTGCCGGCTCTCGCGTGGGAACCTCTGGCGTGTGTCCTCGATGCGGGAACCCTATCCCAGTAAGGGCGACGGGACGGCCCGCGAGATGGTGCTCGCAACGGTGTCGGCGCGCCGCATACGAAGAACGTCGGGCAGCAGCCGCCGGAGCCATCGCCGTCGATGTCGTGGAAACCGTCACGACGACCGAACACGGGCTCGATGAGTGCGTCAGGCGGGTGCAGGCTTCTCCTGTAGCGGCACGCAAGGTACTGACTCACCTGGCCAAGCTGTTGGCAGAGGATGGTCTGCGTGACCCGAGGTGGGCATCGACGGTGGACTCTGCGGTAATCCTGGTGCGTGCAGTCGGGGCCAGCCGCCGGACCTCCGCTCGTTTCCGTCCGCGGGGATACGTCAAGCCAGGTTGGTAGAGAACATCACTGCGATCGGCGTCTCCGCATGGTGCTCAAGACCGGCACGGCACGTGTCATTCAAACGTGCAGCAGGCCCACATGCCCAACGGTTCGGGTAGACGTCGAGAGACTCTAGTTCAATGTACCGAAATCAACGTACTTTAGGCCAATGTGAATTCCACGGAGATGGAGCCGCTTAAGGACGTCCCACTCTTCGCTAGCAAATGAGGAACCAACCCGAATCGACCGAGCTATCTCCTGCTCGGAAATGCTAGTGCCAACTACAAGCGTCAGAATACTCGCGAGAAATGAGTGAAACGTGTGCCCGCCACTGTAGCGCCGTATCATGCATTTATCGCAACCCGTCTTGTGATGCATTCTGCACATCTTTGATTCACCCAGGGCGGCAATCTGGTGAACTTTCGTGATGTTGTCCTTGTTCCAGCTAAGTGCATCGGCGAGCTCGTCAATGATAGTTGCGACACTCGGTATCGATAAGTCGCTAACCCAACGACTAGAGCTCGTCAGATCGGACAGTTCAATCTTCCGCCGGTGTCCGTCGGTGACGGATAGGCGTAAAGGTAGATCGGGTATGGATCGAGCTGCATCCGCCGCAACGCCGAACGTCCCAGACAATCCCATGGCAAAGTCAATGAGGCGGGCAGTAAAAACTTCGGACTCGCGGCGTGATTCAAACATTGGGCCTACGTAGTCCAGTACTGCGTGTCGTAGCCCGCCGCCAAGGACTGCGGTATCAATGTCAAGATCACGGTGTTGTGAGATGACAATGTCCTCGCGCGTGCGCCATTTTGATTCGACCTCGCCGTCACAGTCGACAACGAACGTGCACGATGCTAGTTCCCGCGCATTGAGATGGTCGAGACTTCCTAGGATTATGTCCTTGCCGTGCGCCGGGACGACGCGGACGCTCGGGTCGATGTATCGCACTATCATCTGAATGTCCGACTTTCCCTCGACGACGAGGATGGGTGTCGGCTTGCGGAGCCCTCTGACACGCATCCGTATTGCTTGACCCAACTCGGCACCTGAACGGTACTTGAGAGCTACCATTCGGCATCAACAGCTTCGTCGAGGGATCGCTCAAGGTCCGGAGAGCCTGCCAGGATTGCTGGCGAGTGAGTGGCGAGTAGAAAGCGCGCGCCTGATGGCCTTCCAAGTTTGGTTAGGTCGCGCAATAGTGTGTCCTGCCACAGCACGTGAAGCGATATTTCGGGCTCATCCACTAGAACAAGAGTCTCTCGGTCGGTCTTGAAGAGAATCTCATAAGCCAACACCGTCATCTGCTGCTCGCCCGAACTAAGTTGGCGTGGAGTGACAATCTGGGCACCGGGAAGCTCGAACCTGAAACCACTGCGCCGGTCTATCGTTAGGATTTTCGGATAGAATCTCTCGTCCAAAAATTCCTTGAACGTAGAAAGCCTTGTCTCGAGATTGTCAAGGACGGCAAATTTTTCCATGTTGGATTCAAGTACTGCGTGGACGACTCGACGCGTGTTTGAATCCTCGAGAGCCTCGGCCGACACATTAAGCGGAAGGCTTCGACGATCGTCTAGAAGCCCCACTTGACTGAGAGCTAATCGCCGGTTTTCCGTGATTTCCAGCAACCGTTCGAGCGTTGCCCGTTCGATATCGCGACGACGCGTCATTGCCGTGATTAGGCGTTCAGGAAGTTCGCGGTCCAGGCGCTGTGAGTGGCTACCGTACTCTGACGAAGCTCTCCGGATCCGATCAGCAATATTTCGCGATGCTGCGTCGACGGCGAAGCGTGTACTGGTGCGTGCCTGTCGCGCTGAAGCGTATCGCTGATACTGAGACGCTTCGGCCGTGGACTCAGTGGATATGATGCGCTGATCGCTGACGAACAGAACCTTAATTCTGCTGAGTAGGTTACTAGCCCACTCTGGCTGTTTGTTGGTGATGGACTTTGGATTGCCGTGGATGAGCGCGTTACGGGCTCGCATGATCTCGTCGCGGTCGATGCCCATTTGCAGGCCCGCTTCAAGTATCTCATCAGCGGCAACCTGTATGGAGCCACCGGACTCATCGAGGATATCCAGCGCCCAGGTCGGGATATCGCCGTCGGCATCACTTGAGAAGCGGTAGTGACTGTCCCCCCAAGTGACTGTTCTGGTGTCGGACCCTCGCCGAGTAAGTAATACTAGATCCGCACCACCTTCAAATTCGAGACGAAATTCGCGAACCGGGGCCTGGCGTAGCTCATTAACTCGAAGCTGGGAGAGAGCCGCTGTTAAGCGAAGGATGGTTGATTTTCCGCTGCCATTGGCTCCGGTCAGGACCGTGGGACGCTCCGGGTCAAGGTCGATCACCCCATCCTTCGTTCCCATGAGGCCACGATAAACGATGCGGCGTATTCTCAACGGTACTGGCTTCTTGGCGTTGCTGGTCAATTTTTAACCGATCTGGCGCGTCGAATTTTGCTGTGGGCGTCTTATTTGGCGTCCGAGTTCCTGATAAATGCACGGACTGCTGGAGAGGTTGATGTGGTTAGTTCGACGATGTTAGAGGATCCTCGCGGTTTCATGTTGTGATGCCACGCGGGTTCACCCTTTGATCACCCTCAGGCGGTCGGGCCAGTACATGCATGCTCATGGGTATACGGGTTGGCTGTGATCTGAAGGTTGGTCGCTGGACCTTGCTCGTGCGCCCGGGTGACATACGCCGATGTCTCAGATCGGTCCGCAAGCCTCGCGGACAAGTTCGCCTTCCATACCGCCGACCTGCCGATCGACGGGATCGCCGGCAGATTGCTCAAGGCGTCCTTGAGGCACGGGTTTGAGTTCTTCCCCTGCAGCAGGGTCAGGTCCGAACTTGACCTGATCCTGCTCGACATCGGCCAGCCCGCGGGACCGGTTCTGCTCTTGGGCAGACACGGCGCAACGGTATGCCGGTCGACGCGGGACGGCTCGACGAGTGCGTGAACGGGGTTGCGTGACATCACAGGGAGCCTTGACGGGCCACTGTGAGCCGGGCGACCCTTGACGGGCAGTCCACCCCGTTTTCGAGCAAATGGAGATGCCACCATGCGCGCACGCTTCCTGGGCAAGGACCCGCAGTCAGGCAAGGACGGTTCGCCTACGCTGTTCGCCACCGACCGCACGGACCGTGAGACGTTCCTGGTGCAGGGCTGGAAGGTGACCGACAGCGCCGCCCTGTCCGACGTCGGTACGGTGCCGGGCCACGAGGACATCGTCGAGGTGCCCGTCGAGATCTTGGAGATGTACTTGGAGCACAAGGCGAAGCAGGCTCAGTGACGGACCTAATACCGATCGGTCCCGAGTGGCGAAATCTGTTCGAGACGTTCGAGCACACGGCATTTCGGCTGGAAGTGCGCGAGGCTTACAACGTCCCGAGCGAGCATGAACCAATGCGCCGATTCCTTGCGGGTGATGCAAATCCTGATTGGCTGAGCGATTGGCTGGTTGACATTCGCAAGGATACCGACGACGGCAAGGTGTACCGCCGTGTTCGCGTCGTATCGCTTCCGCTCTCGGATTACAGCCGGTTCGGTCTTGCCTTCTCCAATTACAACAACGACGCGGGCGAAGATATCCGCTATCTCCTCCGCGACAACGCCAACGAGCTACCCACGTTCGACTACTGGCTGTTCGATTCTCGGACGGCTGCCAAGATGCACTTTGGCGACCAGGACAACCTCCTGGGGTTCGAGCTGATTGAAGAGCCGGCTGTTGTGGTCGAACTTAACTACTGGCGTGACGCCGCATGGCATCGCGCGATGACGAGAGACGAATTTGCCTCGCAACACCTCAAGTAGCGGTGATGTCAACGACGCACGGAACGAGCTGGCCGGGCGTCTGCGAGAGCTGCGGCGAGCCTCTGGCCTGACTGGTCAGGGGCTCGCTGTCTCGCTGTCCTGGCAGCCGTCCAAGGTCTCCAAGATCGAGCACGCCAAGCAGACGCCGTCGGACGACGACATCCGCGCATGGTGTGGCGCCTGCGATGCTGAGCACGAGACAGAGGGTCTGCTGGCTGCCCTCCACACGCTTGAGACGCGGCACGCAGAGTGGCGCCGGGTGCTCAAGGGTGGGCTGGCGTCGTTCCAGGACAAGCATGCGCGCTCTGAGGAACAGGCCCGACTCTTCCGGGCGTTCTGCCCTGTGTACATTCCAGGATTGATGCAGACCCCGGAGTATGCCCGATCCCGATTCATCGAGAGTGCGCGACAGTTCGGGAACGTTCAGGACATCGGAGCTGCGGTAGAGGCCCGTATGCGGCGGCAGGAGATCCTGAGCGACACATCGAAGAAGTTCCGCTTCATTCTCACCGAGGCGACTCTGCTCTACACGCTGTGCCCTCCAGACGTCATGCTCGGGCAGATTGGCCGGATCATTTCGCTGTCAATGCTCCCCAACGTCCGCCTCGGCATCATCCCGTTTGAAACATTCTGCGCGGTAGCACCACAGCACGGGTTCTGGGTTCAAGACAAAGACCTGGTGACCATCGAGACCTTCTCGGCAGAGCTCAACCTTGCCCAGCCGCCCGAGGTGGAGTTCTACACGAAGGTGTTTGAGACCTTGGCCGTGTCGGCCGACTACGACCGGAAGGCGCGGGCGCTGCTCGACCGGGCGCTAGAGACCGTGGCCGAGCGGCTCGGGAGCGAGTCCGAGCAATTCTGAGCAAGTTGCTCGCGCGATGGCGTGACCGCCTCTAGCGTCCTGCGCGTGACTTCAATGACTGCACAGCAACTCTTGCGGGCCGCCGACGCCACTGCGCCGTTGCTCGTGGCGTGCGACATTGACGGGACGTTGGTCCGCACCGGATCACCGGCCACGCAAGCCGTGCGCGAAGCGGTATCGGCTGTGCGCGGCGCTGGTCATCACGTCGTGCTGTCTACCGGTCGCTCGCTCGCTGGTGCGCTCCCTGTCGCCCGGGAGCTCGGGCTCGATGATGCGTGGTTGGTGGCGTCGAACGGGGCCACGACGGCGCAACTGTCGGGCGGCTCCTACGCCGTGGTGGAGTGCCTGCCGGTACATGCCGAGAGTGCCGTACGCGTGGCAGCTCGACTGCAACCGAACGTGCGCATCGCGGCCGAGGCTGTGGGCGTCGGCTATCGCGTGAGCGGGGCATTCCCTAGGGGCGAACTCAACGGCAGACAGGAGGGCGTTGCCCGCCTGGCGGATCTCTGGGCCTCGCCAACGCCCCGGCTGGCGATCCTCGGGCCGGACGCGGCGCGGCTGGTACCCGCCCTGAGCGCGCTCGGTTTGACAGCACTACTGACACGGCCGGATTGGGTGGACGTCACCCCACCGAACGTCTCTAAGGCAACGGCGCTTGAGAAGGTGCGTGAACGCCTGGGCGTCGAGGACTGCCGCACTGTCGCAATTGGCGACGGTGAGAACGACATTGAGATGTTGGTGTGGGCGGGGGAGGGGTACGCGATGGGCCATGCTCCCGCGCCTGTGCTGGCTGTGGCCGATGTCGTTACCGGCACGATTGACGACGACGGCGCGGCAACCGCGCTCCGTGGGCTCCTGGTGTCGTCCGCACAGGCGGGGCCAACGGCATGAGTGCGCCTGGCCGGGAAGAGGACTTTGCTGCCGACGAGCCGTGTACTTGGGAGCCTGAGGCTGAGCCGACCAACTGTGAGCCCAAGCCCTGGGAGCTCCCGGGTGGGCGTGGCTTCACGTGGGAAGTGTCCTACGACGACGGCAGGAGCTGGCAACGCTAACGCACATGGTTCGTCAGAGGCGGCCGTGACGGGCTCCGTCGTGTCGAGGGTGATGTTCTGTACCCACCCCGCGATTCCGCCTCTGCGACGAGCGCTCGCTTGTACCGTTTCGTCATGACATCGACGGTGTGTGGCTGGTGCGGCGTCCACTCGAATATGACACCTCACGGACCTGAGGTGGTACAAACGTCGAGCTATGTCGATCACCAGAAGATCAATGCTGCTTTTATGTGCGACCACTGCCGTCAACTGAGCATTGGGGCCTGGGCCCGCGACGTGGAATTCGAGCGATCGGACTCGTGGCCGGAAGATGAAAGGATCCGATCGGACGGCGCACACCGTCGGGTCCGGTGTATCTGGCTTCCCAGCGGCCGGGCGTGCGCTGCCGGACGTTGCCGTAGGAGCGGCGGCTGTTACGACGGTTGCGTGGGGACATGCTTCGAGGTGCGCGCGAGGCTCCACGGGCGCGACCCTGAGGATCGGGTGAAGCGGACATCTTGGCTCCAGGTCCTGACCCCGTCGCGAGCGACTTAGGGTCAATAAGGGCCACTCGGCGCCGCTTCCAGCCCTCCAGAATGCACGAAGCCCAGGTCAGAAACTTATCCTGACCTGGGCTTCCGCACTCTGAGCGGGCGACGGGAATCGAACCCGCGTAATTAGTTTGGAAGACTAGAGCTCTACCATTGAGCTACGCCCGCACGGCCGTGCTCGACACACGGCGCAGGCCACACCTTAGCAAATGTCGGGCGGCGCTCACCCCGTCACCGACCCGGCGACCAGGAGGCGGAAGAAGTGGCTCCGAGCAGCACGCATCGGATGCCGTGCCGCCCGAGCTCGGCGGCCAGGCGTGCGTGGGCGCCGGCGAGCCGGGACCTGCCGAGGAGGACCACGACACCGGCGCCGAGCCGGCGGGCGGCGTCCGCGATCTGGCTGATCGTGAGCCGGTCACGGTAGTCGTGCAGCACGTCCGCCAGCGCCAGGCCCTCGGCCTCGACATACCGGGCCACCTCCGCATGCCGCCGCTGCACCACGAGGTCGTCGGCACCAGAGACGAGTCCGATGGCGACCGGCCGCGGCGCGTTCATCGGTCCGCGTCGACGGCACGAACCTCGAACTCGAAGCCCGCGCCGAAGAGGTAGCTGGCCGTGGTGCGTGCTTCGCGGCTGTTTCGGATGTCGTGCAACCGTGCGTTGAGGTAGACGGTCGGCAGCTCGTACTCGCCGTTCGGGGTGACGCGGCGTGCGGTGACTTCCCACATCGTTCCTGGTTCCCTTGCTCAGTGCGGATATCAGTGCGGATATCAGTGCGGATAGACGTTGCGCGCATGGCGCTTTGCCGTGGTGAGCTCGTGCTGCACGGCGCGCCACACCACGGCGCCCAGCGCCATCACGAGGGCCGCGAGGACGAGCGTTGTCATCGGAGTTCACCCGCGCGGGTCAGGTCGTCGGAGTCGCTGTGCTCCATCACGTCCGGCTCGTGGTCTCGAGGTCCCATCACATTTCCCTGGTGCAAGTGCGTCGGTGCTCTGGCTGGTCGGCGGGCCGCTAGTGGGTCACGGCCTGTCACGGCCCGCCGATGCGAAACGACGTTATGGGCCGGGCGCAGGTGGCGGCTGCTACAGCCGTAGCAGTTCTGGTCCCTGTTCGTTGCGCCACCGGCGGCCTATCGTGAAGTGATGACAGGGGATGCGGACCTGTTGCGTGGCGTGGGAGCGGCGATCGCCGCCCACCGTCGTGCCGTCGGCGTGACCCAGCTTTCGCTCGCCGAGCAGATCGGCAGGTCCGTCCAGTGGGTCTCCGCCGTCGAGCAGGGCCGCCGGCACGCCGAGCGGCTCACCGACCTGGTCCGGATCGCCTCGGTCATCGGCTGCACCGTCGACGACCTGATCGGCAGGCCGCTGGACACGCTGACACCTCGCACCGACCCGTCGCAGGACGAGACCGAGACCGCTGCCGCGCTCCGTCAGGTCATCATGCGCTCGGCCGGACCGGTCCCGGTCATCGACCCGGCGCCCGACCTGGCCGATGTGGCGGCACGCGTCGACCAGGCCTGGAAGGTCTGGCACGAGTCGCCGTCCGCGCACCGTGCGGTCGGCGCGATTCTCCCCGCGCTCGTGGCAGACGCTCACGCGGCCCGCGCGACGTCGTCGGACCGGGTGGGCGGTGCGCGCACCCTGGCGGGTGCCTACCAGATCGCGCGGCAGTGGCTGCACCACGTCCCGTCCGGAGACCTGGCCTGGGTCGTGTCCGACCGCGCGGCCCACCTGGCCCGCGAGGCGGACGACCCGTACCTCATCGCGTTGTCCGCCTGGGCGTTGTCGGGCACGTACCGGAGCGCCGGCCACCAGGACGAGGCGACCCGGATCTGCCTGGTCGCCGCCGACGAGCTCCGCGCCCGCATCGACCCGGCCAACCCGCGCAGGGACCTCCTGGGCGCGTACGGGATGCTGCACCTGGCGGCGGCGGTCGGCGCCGCACAGTCCGAGCAGGACGGCCGCGCCTGGGCGTTGCACCGCGTCGCCCAGGACACCGCCGACGCCCTCGGGCGCGACTACTACGACCCGTGGACGAAGTTCGGCTCCGGGAACGTCGACATCCACGCCGTGGCGATGAGCGCCGTGCTCGGGCGGCCGGACGACGTCGTCGAGCTGTCGGCCCGCCTCGACCTGAACAACGTGCCGAGCGTGGAGCGCAGGTCGGCCGCGCTGATCTCGGTGGCCCGCGGGTTTGTGCGGCGCGGCGAGGACGAGTCCGCCGCGCTGGTCCTGCTGGATGCCGAGCGGGTCTCCGCCGACGGCGTCCACGACTCCACGATCGTCCGTGAGCTGCTGCGCGAGCTGATCGTTCGCGACCGCGCCCGCGCCCGCCCGCACGTACGCGGCCTCGCCCGCCGCGGCGGCCTGCTCGCGACCTGACCCCGGGCCGTCACCCCTTCACCGACCCCGACGCGAGCCCCGCCACGTAGTACCGCTGGAGCGCCACGTACAGGATCACGCAGGGGATCATCGCGATGACCGCCCCCGCGGCCAGCAGCCCGAAGTTCACCTGCCCGTACGCCCCCTGCTGCAGGTTCACCAGCGACACCGGCAGCGTGTAGAGGTTCTGGTCGGTGAGGAACGTCAGCGCCCCGAGGAACTCCGTCCAGGACGCGAGGAACGCGTACAGCGCGGCGGTAGCAGTCCCGGGAATCACCAGAGGCCGCAGCACCGAGACGAGGATCCGGATGGTCCCCGCGCCGTCCACGTGGGCGGAGTCCTCCAGCTCGGCCGGCACCGCCGCGAACGTGTTGCGCATGACGAAGATGCCGAACGGCAGGTTCACCGTCGTGTAGAAGAGCACGAGGCCGAACAGGCTGTCCGTGAGCCCCATGACGTTCATCTGCAGGTAGAGCGGCGTGAGGATCGCCTGGAACGGGATCATCAGGGTGACCAGCACGAGCCCGAAGAGCACCGCGCGCCCCCGGAACGGGAACTTGGCGAACCCGTACCCGGCAAAGGTGGCGAGCACGGCAGTGAGCACGGCGGTGGACACGGAGACGATCGCCGAGTTCAGGATGCCGCGCCACACCTCCGGCTGGTCGACCACCGCCTGGAAGTTGACCCAGGACAGGTCGAAGAACCGCGAATCGGGGGCCGCGACGATGACGTCGCCCGGCTGCCCGGCCCGCACGAACGCGATCACGAGCGGCACCAGGAACACCAGCGCCGCGAGGGTCCCGCCGACCACGTAGAGCGTGCGCTTGGCGCGGGTGTCCCGCTCCGGCCCGCGGTGGTCCGGCCCCGGCGCGGCACCGGAAGCCCCGGAAGGACGCCGTCCGACGACGCCGCGACGCGGCACTGCGGGCTCCGTGACGGTAGCCATGTCAGCTCCTCTCCCGCAGCAGCCAGAACTGGGCCGCGGTGACCAGACCGGTGATGACGACGAGGACGAGCGACATGGCCGTCGCGGCCCCGAGCTGGAGCTGCACGAACGCCCGGCGGTAGATGGCCATCACTATCGTCGTCGTGTCCGAACCTGGCCCGCCCTGGGTCAGGATGTAGAACTGCGTGAACGCGAGGAACGAGCCGATCACCGACAGGATCACCGTCATGGCGATGGTCCGGCGCAGCATCGGCACCGTGATCGACCACTCGCGCTGCCACCACGAGGCGCCGTCGATCTCCGCCGACTCGTAGACCTCGCGCGGGATGCCCTGCATCCCGGACATGAGCAGCACCATGGTCAGGCCCGACGCGGCCCACACGACCATGACGCACAGCAGCCCGGTGGCGAGCGGCCCGTCGACGAGCCACGCCGTCGAACCGTCGGTGATCCCGAGCCACTTGAGCACCACGTTGACCATGCCGCTGTTGGGCTGCGCCTCCAGCAGCATGAGGAAGCTCAGCGTCGTCAGGCCGATGACGAACGGGACGAAGAAGATGGTGCGCAGCAGCGTCGCGCCCCGCCGGTTGGACCGGACGAGCACCGCCAGCCCGTACCCGAGCAGCAGGATCGGTAGCGTCACGATCGACGTGTACAGCAGCGTGTAGCCGAGGGCGTCCCAGAACGTCGGGTCGGCGAGGACCGACGCGTAGTTGTCGAGCCCGATGTAGCGGTACGGCCCGATGAGCGGGAAGTTCGTCAGCGAGATGTAGACCGCCACGACGAGCGGCACGAACACGAAGACGACGACGAGCGCGACCGCCGGCGTGACGAGCGCCAGCCCGGTGCGCGACGGATGGGTGAGGGTGCCGGCCCTTCGGCCCTCCCCGGACTGCCGGCCCCGCGCCGGCCGCGGGTCCTGCACCGCGGCGCTCATGCCTGGGCCTGCCTCAGGATGCGGTCGTACGTGGTCTGGGCCTCCTGCATCGCTGCATCGACCTCCCCGTCGAAGACTGCAGAGCGGAACATGCGCAACCACGGCCCGTCCTGCTGGTTGTAGATCAGGTTGTAGGCGAGCGTTGTCGGCGCGTAGCCACTGGTCAGCGACTCCAGCGGCGGCACCGCCAGCGGATAGCTCTCCGCGAACTCCGGCGTCGCGACGTCGGACCTCACGGGCGAGAAGAACCCCTCGGGCATACGCGCCTGCTGCTGCACGTCGAGCGCGAACCGGATGAACTCCCACGCCGCCGAGGCGTTCTCGGCGCCGTTGGGGATGCACAGGTTGTCGCCGCCGTCGAAGAAGCTGCGGCCGCCGTCGGGCCCGGGCAGGAGGACCACCTGGGAGCGGGCCAGCAGCTCCGGGTCCGCATTGGGCACGACGACGCCGTAGCCGGCGGGGAACATGCCGATCCGTCCGGCGACGTAGTCCGCGGACCAGCGCGAGGCGTCGTCGGCGAAGCTGCCGGGCGGCACGAGCTCCTCCGCCCACAGCGTGTGCTCCAGCTCGAGCGTGCGGCGCAGCGGGTCGTTGCCGACGATGTCGCCGCGCTGGTCGCCGACCTCGCCCGCGATCAGGTCGCGCCCCGTCGCCCAGACGTGGGGCTGGACGGTGAAGCCGAGCGCCCCCGAGGAGTTGCCCGGGTAGGTCCAGCCGTAGACGCCGTCGTCCAGGCCGGTGATGGCGCGGGCGGCCTCCAGGATGCCGTCGAAGTCCGCGGTGGACCGCTCCAGGTCGAGCCCGGCGCGCTCGAACAGCTCGGTGTTGCAGAACAGCACGGAGAAGTCCCCGATGAACGGCACCCCGTAGTAGCGGCCGTCCCGGGTGCTGAGCGCGAGGTGCCCGGGGCTCAGGGCGTCCCCGATGCCGAGCTCCTCGATGAGGGGCGTGAGGTCCGTGAACGCGTCGCGGTACGCGAACAGGGTCGAGTTGATGTCGTCGCAGTCGACGACGTCGGGCACGTGCCCGCCGCGGATCGCCGTGGCGAGCTTGGTGACGTACTGCCCGCCCGGGATGGGCGTGACCGTCACCCGGATGCGGTCCTGGGCCTGGTGGAACGCGTCGACGACGGCCTGCGTGCCGTTCACCGTCTCCGACCTGCACCACAGGTTCAGCGTGCCGGTCGCGTTCTCGCCGAACCCGGGGGCCGTGATGTCGGCCGGCCGCAGCGTGCCGCCGCAGCCGGCAAGCACGGCGGCCGCGGTCGCCGTGCCGGCCAGCGTGAGCAGCTGGCGTCTGGTGAGCTCCATTGCTCTCCTTCCCTGCGCTTTGTGGGTTTTAGAGCACCGGGACCCAGACCCGCATCGGCTGCGGGCCGCGGTTGGCCCAGGCGTAGTAGGGGATGGCGGTCAGCGCGACCTCGCGCGCCGGCCCGGGGGCCGACGTCGGCGTGGCCGGCGCGTAGGGCGACGTCGCGTCCGGATCGGGCCCGGGGACGACGGCGCCGCGTGCCCGCACGACCGTCACGCCGCCGAGCAGGTCCGGGCGGAACTCGTCGGACAGCGAGCCGGCGACGTCGAACCGCAGGTCGTCGACCACTGCGCCGTCCTCCTGGTCGGGCTGCTCCAGCGCGTACACCAGGGGGCCGCGCTCGATCGCGACGCTGCCGCGGACGGCGTCGACCCGGGGGTCGGCGACCGTGAGGCGCGGGGTGAGGGGCAGGTCGAGCACCACCGTGTCGCCGGGCGCGAACCGGCGGGTGACCCGGGCGTACGTGCCGGCTGCGACGGGGTCGCCGTCGAGCGTGGCGCCGTCCGCCCAGGCGGGGACCCGCAGGGCGAGGGTCGCCTCGCCTTCGGGCGCCTCCTCGAGGTGGAGCGCGATGCGGCCCTCGTCCGGGTAGCGGGTGTCGACGCGCAGCCGCAGGGTGCCGCCGGTCAGCGGGGCGGTCACGGTGCCCGGGGCGTACTGGTGCAGCTGCAGGCCGGAGGCGTCGGTGGTGGCCAGGTAGCCGGTGAGGCTGGAGACCGTGCGCATGATGTTGGGCGGGCAGCACGCGCAGTCGAACCAGCCGAGGCGGCCGTTCGCCGGGCTGCGGTCGCCCTCGGCGTGGGCGTCGCCGCGGAGCTGGAGCGGGTTCACGTAGAAGTACTCGGTGCCGCCGAGCGATACGCCGGCGAGGAACCCGTTGAGGAGCATCCGCTCGATCTGGTCGCCGTACCGGGCCTCGCCCGTGGCCAGCAGCATCCGCCACGCCCACTGCACGCCGCCGATCGCCGCGCACGTCTCGGCGTAGGCGCGGTCGGGCGGCAGCTCGAACGGGTCGCCGAACGACTCGCCCTCCCAGCGCGATCCGAGCCCGCCGGTCACGTACTGCTTCTCGCGCTCCATCGAGCGGTACTGGGTCTCCAGCGCGGCGAGCAGCTCGGCGTCGCCGGTCTCGATGGCGACGTCGGCGGCGCCCGCCCCCAGGTACACCGCGCGCACGGCGTGGCCCTCGACGGTGGTGGCGCCGCGCACCGGCACCCGGTCGGAGTAGTACGTTGGCCCGTGGCCGTGGGCCTCGATGATGCCGGTGCCGCGGGCCTCGACAAACCACCGCGCGAGGTCCAGGTAGGCCCGCGTGCCCGTCTCCCGGTACAGCTCGACCAGCCCCATCTCGACCACGGGGTGGCCGTCGACCTCGCGGAGCTGCCCGTCGCCGTCGCCGAACGTCGCCACCAGGTGGTCGGCGAGCCGGACGGCGACGTCGAGCAGGTCGTGGTGGCCGGTCCCGCGGACCTGGGCGACCGCTGCCTGGAAGAGGTGCCCGGCGCAGTACAGCTCGTGGCTCCAGGGCAGGTCGCTGTACCGGGGCACGTTCCGGAGCATCGGGACGGAGTCGAGGTAGCCGTCGTCCGCCTGCGCGGCCGCGAGCAGGGCCGTGACGCGCAGCTGGTCGGCGAGGAGCTGCTCGTCCGGCTCGCGGGCGTACTCCCAGGCGGCGGCCTCCAGCCACTTGTGCACGTCCGAGTCGGCGAAGATCGGGCCGATCGCCTCGCCCTCCGCCTGGCCCGCCGCGATCTCCAGGTTGCGCAGGTTGCCGGCCTTCCCGAGCTGTTCGAGGCCGACGGGAATCGCGGCGGACCGGTTGACGTCGGCGGTGCGGCGCCACAGGCCCGCGTCCACGGTGACCCGCCCGGGGGCGAGGGGCCGGAGCGTGATCCGGGCGTCACTGGTGGGCTCGGCAGGTCCGCGCGTCGTACCGCTGGGCGTCAGGGTCGTCATCGATCGCTCCTTCAGGACGGAAACAAGGAATCCGATTTCCCGATCGTACGGATCGGTGTCGCGAGCGTCAAAGGTCTGGGCGAAACTGTGCGGAAACTGAGTGATGAACTGGGGGAAGAGGTACGATGACGCTCGTTCCGCCGGGCGGGACATGGCGGTCGTGCCGGCGGAAACCGGCGTAGAAGGAAACGGAATCAGGGAGGTTGGCACGTGACGGACCGGGGAGCGGTAGTGCGGATCACGGACGTGGCCGCCCTCGCGGGCGTCTCGCCGAGCACGGTGTCCAAGGCGCTCAACGACACCGGCTCCCTGCGGGAGAGCACGCGCGCGCGGGTCCGGGAGGCGGCGGACCGGCTCGGCTTCGTACCCGACGCCACCGCGCGCTCCCTGTCGGCGCGGCGCAGCTTCACCGTGGGCCTCCTGAGCACGGACTCCGCCGGCCGGTTCTCGCTGCCCGTCGTCCTCGGCGCGGAGAACGCGCTGGTCGGCGGCGCCCTGTCGGCGCTGCTCGCCACCGCACGCCACGACCCGGTGCGCGAGCAGCACCACGTGCGCGCGCTCGTGGCCCGGCGGGTCGACGGGATCATCGTCACCGGCCGCACCACCGAGCCGCGCGAGCCCATCCGGGTCCCGATGCCCGTGGTCTACGCGTTCGCGCCGTCCACCGACTCCGACGACGCCTCGGTGGTGCCCGACGACGCCGCCGGGATGCGGCTCCTCGTCGAGCACCTCGCCGGGCTCGGCCGCCGTCGGATCGCCTACGTGGGCGGGCGCGCCGAGCAGGCGGCGTCGGTGGTGCGGCACGACACGCTGGTGGCGGAGCTCGCGGCCCGCGGCCTGGAGCTGGCGGCCCCGCCTCTGTACGGGGACTGGTCGGAGCAGTGGGGCCGCCGCGCGGTGGACGTTCTCCTGGGCCATCGTCGAGATCTGGTGGTGGCGCCCAGATCTGGTGGTGCGCCACCAGATCTCGACCCCGGACACCAGATCTCGACTGCTGGCCCGGGGGCGGTTGATGCCATTGTGTTTGCGTCCGATCAGGTCGCGCGGGGTGGGTGTGATCGGTTGCGGGAGCTCGGGCTGCGGGTGCCCGACGATGTTGCCGTGACCGGGTACGACGACTGGGAGGTCATGTCGCTGGCTAGCCGGCCGCCGCTGACCACCGTGGACATGCGGCTCGAGCGGCTCGGCCAGCGCGCCGCGGAGCTCCTGATCGCGGCGATCGACGGGGACCCCGCGCACGGCGTCGAGCGGCTCGCGCCGCGCCTGGTCGTCCGCGCCTCGACGCTCGGCGACGGGTAGGGCGGCTCGACCCCGGTCCCGTGCGAACGGCCGGGAGTCAGGCCGCTTGGCCGGCCGGTCGCGGCGGAGGTAGCGAGTCATGGTCCGGTGGCCGGTCATCCGGCCGGACGGCGCCCAGCGCGCGCATCAGTGCGGCGTGCGTGCAGCCCTCCTCGCGGTCGGCCTGCAGCGCGGTCATCACCTGGTCGGCCGCCAGGCGTACGGAGATGTTGGCCGTGCAGGCGGCGTCGAGCAGGATCTGCGCGGCCTGGTCGTCGTCGACGCGTCGTGCCACGACGATCACGCTCTTGGCCCGCTCGATCATTGCCTCGCCGATGAAGGCGCGGTCCACGGTGTGGTCTGCCCGACCGTTCTTGAACTGATCGACGGATGGCACACGAACCTCCCAGGCCCCCCGCGCGGACCTGGAGCCACTTCATGACTCCGCATCTTCCACGATAGGACGTATCGGGATACATGGACAGGCTCTAACGGGCGAACTAGTGCAGCGACAGCTTCAGCCCGATCATGGCGACCCCCAGCAGCCCGGCGATCGCTGTCGCTGCCAGACGCCTGCCGCCCGTCATCCCGCCGGTTGTGCTCATGCGCCAGCCCACGACCAGCAGCAGCACGAGGTTGACGACGAGGGCGACGTCGACCGCGACCGAGGTCGGTACCTGCAGCAGCGCTTCCGCCAGCAGCACCACAGCGGGGACCGCGCAGGCGGTGACGATCGGCAGCCCCTCGGCGGCCACGGCGCGACGCTCGGGCGCGCGCAGCGGTCGGCGCGCCAGGGTCCGAGCGGCGATCAGGTGCGCGTACGTCTCGGCGCACCAGTAGACGAGAAGGGTGCCGCCCAGCAGCAGCGCGATCCGGACGAGCCCGCCGTCCTCGGGGGCGGCGGCGAGGACCGAGCCGGTGATGACCAGCCCGTACAGGTATGCCGAGCGCTGCTCGTACGACTTGTCCGGCGCGTCGTCCGGGTCGATACGGCGTGGGTCCGGCTCGTCGGTCCGCACCGTGAGGGGCTCCGCTTCGTCGCGGCAGAACAGGGAACTGCTCACGTTACGAACGGCACGCACGTGGGCACCTCACCCGAAAGAGGTGAGGCCCGCGGCCGGGTCAGGGTCTGAGGGACCATCCGGTGAGGGTCCCGGTGTCGCCGGCCGCGGTGTCCTGGACGCGCAGGTTCCAGGTGCCGTCCACGGGTTCGGCGGCCAGGTCGACGACGAACGTCTGGTGCACGTCGTCGGCGGCGCCGCCGGTCTTGTCGAGGAGCGGGTAGGTGGTGCCGTCGGGCGCGATCAGGCGCACGACGAGGTCGCCGCGGTAGGTGTGGGTGATGTCGACCTGGACCTGCGCCGACGCCGAGGCGTTGCGGGGGCAGCTCGACAGCGTGATCGGGCTGTTGATCGTGGCGTTGTCCGGGATCGGGAGGTCGGCGGTGTTCTCGCCGTCGCACACCGGCGGCGGGCTGCTCGGCGGGTCGAGGTGGAGGGTCCACGAGTCGATGTACCCGGTGTCGCCGGTCTGGGTGTCGCGCACGCGCAGCCGCCAGGGGCCGTTGGCGGTCTCGTCCGAGAGGTCGACCGGGTAGGTGGTGTCGATGTTGTCGGCCCCGCCGCCGGTGCCGCCGTGGAGCCGGTAGCTCGCGCCGCCCGGGGCGATCAGGTCGACGTAGAGGTCGCCGACGTAGGTGTGGGCTATCGCGACGTCGACCTGGGCGGCAGCGCTGGGGATCGCGGCGCAGCCGGTGACGGACACGACCGACTCGACGGTTCCGTTGTCCCTGATGGGTACGTCGCTGCCGTTGGTCTGGGTGCAGCCCGGCGGGCCCGCCACGGTGAGGCGGTAGGTGGCGGCGTGCCACGTGGCACCGCGCGCGCGGACCTGGACCGAGTAGGTCCCCGGTGGAGCCGACGGCGCGGCGGTCAGGGTGAGCGTGGACACGTGGCCCGAGGTGATCGCGGCCGGCTCGAACGACGCCGTCACGCCGGACGGAAGGCCACGCGCGGTGAGGGCGACCTGCTGCGGGTCGCCGAGCGTCGTGCTGGTCGAGACTGTGGTCGTGGCCGACGATCCCGCCTGGACGATCCCCTCGGCGGGGTCGAGCGAGACCGCGAAGTCCCGCGTCGGCGGCGGCACGTTCCCCGTGTACAGCAGCAGGTTCGGCGAGCCGGCGCCGGCTCCGGAGACGACGCCGGGGGTGGCGGCGTCGAGCACGGCGGCCGAGACCTGGGCCGGGGTGCGGGCGGGATCCGCGGCGAGGTACAGGGCGGCGGCGCCGGTCACGTGGGGTGCGGCCATCGAGGTGCCGTTGATCGTGTTGGTGGCGGTGTCGGTGTCGTACCAGGCCGAGGTGATCGACGAGCCGGGCGCGAACAGGTCGAGGCAGGCGCCGATGTTCGAGTAGGTGGCCTTGGCGTCGGCGCTGGTGGTGGCGCCGACGGTGAGCGCGGCGGGCGTGGACGCGGGGGAGCGGGTGCAGGCGTCGGCGCTGGTCTCGTTGCCGGCCGCCACCGCGTAGGTGATCCCGTCGGCGATCGAGGCGGACACCGCATCGTTCACGGCCTGGGAGAAGCCGCCCCCGAGCGACACGTTGGCCACTGCCGGCTCGCCCGGCTGATGGTGGGCAGTTACCCAGTCGAGGCCCGCGATCACGTCCTCGGACGTGCCGTCGCCCGCGCAGTCCAGCACCCGGACCCCGACCAGGGCGACGTCCTTGGCGATGCCGTGGTCCTCCCCGCCGATCGTGCCGGCGACGTGGGTGCCGTGGCCGTTGCAGTCGGCGGCGTCGGCGTCGTCGTCCACGACGTCGGTCCCGGAGACCGCGCGGTCCTCGAAGTCCTGGTGGCTGACCCGGATCCCGGTGTCGACGACGTAGGCGGTGACCCCGGCGCCGGTGTTCGGGTAGCCGTAGGAGGAGTCCAGGGGCAGCGCGCGCTGGTCGGACCGGTCCAGGCCCCAGCTCGGGGTCGGCGACTGGGTGTCCGCGACGCGCATCCGCTGGTTGGCCTCGACGTAGGCGACCGAAGGATCCTGGCTGAGCCGGCGGGCGTCGGCGGGCGACATGGTCACGCTGAAGCCCAGGAGAGTGTGCTCGAACGTGCTCCGGAGCGTGCCGGAGAACTCCTTCGCCAGCCCTCTGGCCTCGGCGTTGAGGCTCGACCGGGCGGCGGCGGCGTCGAGCACGACTATGTACTCGCCTGGGATCGCACCTGGGCTCCGCTCACCGAGGATCGTCCCGGTTGGTGCGGCCTGCGCTGTCTGCGCGGGCACGGCCTGCGCGGGCGCGGCGCCCGGGTCCGCGAGCGCGGGCAGTGCGACGGACGCCAAGCAGACGACGGCGGTGGCGAGCCGCGACACCCGCCGCGACACCCGCCCCCAGGGATGGACCTGCTGTTCGACCGGCCGACTCATGGTTGCCTCCCAGATCGCGAAGTTGCCTCCCGGATCGCGGATCACCGTAGGTCGCCGGACCCCGGCTCGGGACGGTGCCGGCGCGCCTCGCGCGGGTGATTCGGCCGTCGTCGAAATGAGAGCGATCTGTTAGCCCTCCCGCCGATGCTCGCCTGTGTGGGTCCGGCTGAGGGGCCGGGCGACGACGAAGGGTTGGGCGATGCGTTCACGTACGGGCTCCGGGTCGAGCATGAGGGCTGCCGGTCGGTCGACGCCGATGTCACGCGCCCTGTCGCGCCGCGCGCTCGCGGCAGCGGTCTCGCTGGTCGTTGCCGTGCCGCTGGGCGCCGGCGCGCTCATCACCCCTGCTCAGGCCGAGGACCTGGGCGCCGGCGCGGCCGCGGAGACGGCTGCGGGGACGACGTCGGAGGCGCTGCCCGAGGTGTCCGCCGCGCCGTCCGCCCCCGATCTGACCGCGCCGACGCGCGAGGAGCGCGCGCAGCAGAAGGCGTCCGCCGCCGCGCAGGCCACCGGGCGGCGGGTCGAGGCGCCCGAGCTGCGGACCGAGGTGCAGACCGTCTTCGCGGAGCCCGACGGGCAGATGGTCGTGGAGATCAACTCGTCCCCGATCCGTACCAAGGCCGAGGACGGGACGTGGCAGAAGATCGACGCGGACGGGGGCGTCGGGATCCTTCGGGACCACACGGCGGACAAGTACGGCTGGGCGACGGTGCTCTCGGGACTGCCCGACTTCAAGGGGTGGAACACGAGCGGCGAGCCGCCGCTCGCGCAGGTCGGCAGGTGCTGGTCCGGGTGGGGCGCGTGCGGCATGCGGAACATCGGCGTCGCCTGGACGTACTGGCGGTTCGACACGAGCTTCCTGGCCGGCAAGGAGGTGGTCGACGCGGACCTGAACGCAGTGGTGGAGTACAGCCCCGACTGCAACGCGACCGCTCGGTACCACCACGTGCACAAGGCGACGTCGGACCCGGGGTCCGAGACGACGTGGGGCAACAAGCCCGGCTGGGAGCCCTCCTACGTCGACATGCTGGCGCCCAAGGTGAACGCGGACTACGGGTGCGGCGGGGCCAAGACGGCGGCGGCCGACGTCACGTCGCGGGTGAACCGCGGTGGGTACACCTCGTTCCTGGTGTCCCCGGCGAACGACGACGACAACATCGAGCACTCGCCGTGGTGGCGCAAGTACAACAACAACGCGAAGCTGATCGCCCGCTTCAACACGGTGCCGAGCGCCCCGACGGGGATGACCACCGACCCGCCGCTGCGGACGCCCTGCACCTGGTGCGCCGGGGTGCCGTACCTCAGCGACTCGAGCGTGAGCCTCAAGGCGACGCTGAGCGACCCGGACGGCGACGCGCTGCAGAGCGTCTGGCGGTACACGAGCAACGGGCAGACCACCGACTACGTCAGCCCGAACGCCGCCCAGTCGGGGGCCGTGCACTCGCGGCCGGTCACGACCGCCGAGAACGCCGTCAACACCGTGACCTGGCAGGTGAACGGCCGCGACTGGAACAACAACGGGCCGGTCGGGGTGGGGCCGAGGTTCGTGGTCGACCGCAAGGCGCCCACCGCTCCGGTGGTCGACGACTACCTGTACACCGACGAGAACCGGTGGCACGGCGGGGAGGGCGTCGAGGGCCGGTTCGACTTCAAGGCGTGCACCCCCGCGCTCCTGGCGGCGGGGCGCTGCTCGAACATCACCGGCGACGACGACGTCGACCACTACCTGTGGGGCTGGACCGACCCCCCGGCCAACAAGATCGACGCCGACGCGCTCGGCGGTGACGCCACGGTCTGGACGACGCCGCCCGGCGACGGCCCGCGGTCGTTCTTCGTGCAGGCTGTCGACCGCGCGGGGAACAAGAGCGCGACGGTGAGCCGGCACCTGCGGGTGCGGCCCGGCAACGGCGCCTACGCGGACTGGTCGCTGGACGGCACGGGCAAGGACCGCGCCTACCTGGGCGACCGCGACATGGTCCTGCACGACGGCGCCACGTACGACGACGGCGCGATCAACCAGGGTCTGTTGCTCGACGGGAGCAAGGGGCACGCCAGCGCACCGAACGCCGTCCGGACGGACGCGAGCTTCTCCGTGTCGGCCTGGGTCCGGCTCGACGACACGACCGGCGCACGCGCCGCGGTGAGCCAGGACGGCACCAGGTTCCCGGGCTTCGTGCTGTGGCAACGGCCGGACGAGGACGGCGACGCGGAGCAGGAGGGCGGCCGCTGGGCGTTCGGCATGGCGTGCTCGGACGCGGAGTACAAGGGCACGTCCATCGCCGACTCGACCGAACCGTCCGAGGCCGGCGTGCCGACCCACCTCACCGGGACCTACGACGCGCGCACGCGGAAGCTGACGCTCTACGTCGACGGCGAGAAGGCCGGCGAGGTGACCCGCGGCGCCGCGTGCCCGGACTGGGACGCGAACGGCGACGTCCAGATCGGCCGGACGATGTGGGACGGCGCCGCGGCGGCGGACCACTGGAAGGGCCTGGTGGACGAGGTCAAGCTCTACGAGCGCGTGCTGACGCCCGCCGAGGTCAAGGCGGCGGTGGCCGGCGCGAACGTGCAGGTGGCCCAGTGGAAGTTCGAGGACAAGCCCGGGAGCAGCACCACGCTGAACAGCGTTCCTGGCGGCCAGGCGGGTGTGCTGCACCAGGACGCGTACTTCTGCGGCGACTGCGACGCGGACGGGGCCGAGGACCCGAGCGTCGCCGAGGGCGCCGTCGGCCAGGCGGTGCACGTCGGCGGGGCCGACGGGGAGGTGGTCTCGTCCGACGGGCCGGTCGTGACCACCAACCGGAGCTACTCGGTGGGCGGCCACGTCCGGCTGGACCCGGCGGCGGTCGCGGACCTGGCGGTCGGCGACCGGGTGGTCGCCCTGTCGCAGGACGGCACCAACCGCAGCGGGTTCACCGTGTCGTACGTGAAGACCAGTGCGACGGCGGGGCAGTGGGAGTTCGCCACCTATGGCGAGGACGCGCAGGACGCGGCGGCCGACGCCGTGATCCGCGCGGACGCGGCGGAGCCCACTGCGTGGACGCACCTGTTCGCCGTGCACGACGGCGCGAACCGGGCGATCAGGCTGTACGTGAACGGGAGCCTGGCGGGGACGCCGAAGGACCGGCCGCACACGGAGTTCGCGGCGAGCGGCTCGTTCGTGATGGGCCGGGGGCTGAACGGGACGCCGTCGTCGCGGTGGAACGGCGCCGTCGACGAGGTCCGGGCGTTCACCAGGGCCCTGAGCGCCGACGAGGTCCAGGCGATAGTGGTGCGCGACGACGTCGCCGTCGGGCGCTGGCAGCTCGACGGGGACGCGACCAACGCGACCGGGCATGCCCTGGACGGGACGGCGCACTGCGACGGCACCACTGCCGCGGCCGACTGCTGGTGGGGTCCCGGGCAGACCGATCTGCCCGAGGACGGCGACGACCGGGCGCTGACCGGCGACGGGAACGACTGGGTCTCGGCGCCACACGCGGTGGACACGACCAAGAGCTTCGCGGTGACGGCGTGGGCACGCATCGACGACCTGAACGGCACCTCGACCATCGTGTCCCAGGACGGGCGGACCACCAGCGCGTTCCAGCTCGTCAAGCTGTCCAGCGGGAAGTGGGGGTTCCAGCGGCCGCCCACCGACGGCGCCGGTACGCCCTACCTGGTGGAGGGGCCGCTCGCGCAGGACAACGTGTGGACGCACCTGGCGGGCGTGTACGACGCGGCGGCCAGGACCATCACCCTCTACGTCAACGGGGAGGCCACCGGCACCGCCGCGGCCCCGGTGGCGTGGGATCACCCGGCGGGCGAGCTGCAGATCGGCGCGGCCCTAGGCTCGGGCAACCGGCAGAACCGGGTGCTCGGGTCGGTCGACGACGTCACCGCGTACGGCAGGGTGCTTTTCCCGGACGAGGTCCGCGACCTGGCCGGACGGGACCTGAGCCTGCGGCACAACTGGCGACTGGACGAGGGCCAGGGCACCAGCGCGGCGGACGCCGTGGGCGGCAGCGCGGCCGTCGCCCCGAGCACGGCGCAGGTCGGCTGGACCGACGGCGTGGTCGGGAACGCGCTCGAGCTGGACGGCGAGGACGACTACCTCTCGGCCTCCGACCTCGACCTTCGTACGGACGGGTCGTTCACCGTCTCCGCCGTCGTCCAGCTCGACCGTTCCGCGGCCTGCACGCCGGACGAGGGAGAGGAGGACGAGGACGCACCCGACCCGGGCGAGTGCGTCCGCACGGCGGTGAGCCTGGACGGCGTGTCGGGCGGTGACAGCCGCGTGCGGCTCGGCTACGACGGCGGACCCACCGCCGTGCATACCACCGGTGACTGGGTCTTCGAGATGTCCAACCAGGACGGGACTACTGTCGCCTCGGTCGGGCTGTTCCGGTGCGACCCGAACAACCCGGACCCCGACGCCCCGTGCGACTTCGACCGGCCGGTGCACCTGACGGGCATCTTCCATGCCCCGACGGGCCGGATCTGGCTCGTCGTCGACGCGGTGCGCATGAGCGAGGGGTTCGGGGTCGAGGCGTGGCAGTCACCCGGCGACCTCCAGATCGGCCGCGGCCGCGACGGGTCGGGCAACCCCGCGGAGTACTTCCCGGGTGTGGTCGACGACGTGCGGGCCTACACCGGCGCGTTCAACGACACGCGGGTCAAGGAGCTGCACGCGTTCTACGCCTCGGGCGGACTCCTGGACCCGGTGCCGACGGAGCCCCCGGAGCCGACCCACCAGTGGAAGCTCGACGAGGCGGACGGCACCGCGGTGGCGGTCGACGCCGTCGGGGAGCTGGACGCGACCATGCACGACGCCGCCGCCACCGACGTCATCGGCGGCAGGCACGGCCGGGCGCGCACCTTCGACGGCGTGGACGGCTACGCGACCGCCGAGGGGCCCGTGCCCGCCGCCGGGGAGGAGTACGCGGCGTCGGCCTGGGTCTATCCGCTGTCGGCGAGCGACAGCACCGGATGGGAGGCCGTCGTGAGCGCCGGGCACAACTTCGTGATCGCGCGGGCCGGCAACCGGTGGGGCGGCGTCATCGCGTCGCGGGGCGCCGACGGCGCGACCGTCACCAAGGCCGTCTACTCCGACGAGACCGTGCGGGTCGGTCACTGGACGCATCTCGCGCTGGTCTACGTCCCGAACCTGGGCCAGCTGCGCCTGTACGTGAACGGCCGCATGTCCGAGCTCGTGCCCGGCGTCGACTCCGTCGCGGCGTCCGGCGACTTCCGGATCGGAGCCCATCAGGGCGACGCGAGCCATGGGTTCACCCTGCCCTTCAAGGGCCACATCGACGACGTCCGCACCTTCGACGAGGTCCTGCCCGATCCCAAGGTGGCCGCCGTCTACAACGACGTCTGGGACCCGTCGCTCGGAAGGTGGACGTTCGACGACGACACGGTGACCGACACCTCCTGGCGCGCCAACCCGACCACCACCAACGGCGCCGTCGGGTTCGTCGACGGCCGGTTCGGCCGCGCGCTCTCCCTGAACGCCACCAGCCCCGGGTTCGCGCAGGCCACCTACCCCGGCGCGACGACGTACGGGAGCATCACGGTCGCCGCGCGCGTGCGGGTCACCGACAGCGCGGGCGTGCAGACGGTCGCGTCGCAGGACGGGGCCAGGATGAGCGACTTCACGCTGCAGTACGACGGCGACATCGGGCGCTGGTCGTTCGGCGGCTGGACCACCGACTCCGACGACGCCGTCTTCGCGCGGGCCTACTCGGGGCCGCCGGCGGCGATCGGCAAGTGGACGCACCTGGTGGGGGTGTACGACCACCCGGCCAGACAGCTGCGGCTGTACATGGACGGCGCCCTGGTCGGCATCCAGGACGGCGTGACCCTCTCCGCGGCGCAACGCCGCATGGCGATCGGCCGCGGCCAGCTGCGCGCGGCCAACACGGAGTTCTTCACGGGCGACATCGACCAGGTCGACACCTGGATGGGCGCCCTGTCCGCACAGGAGATCGCGGACCTCGCTGCACAGACCGAAGGAGACGAGTCATGACCTGGCACACCGGCCGCGAACAGCGGACCTCCCGTCGGCGATGGACCGCGACGATCCCGGTGGCGGCGCTGGTCGCCTCGCTCCTGGTGGTGACCCAGACGCCGCAGGAGGCGTTCGCGGACACACCGGGCGGCCTGGGCGGCATGCCCTCGGTACCGGTCGTAGCGGCGGACGCCATGGAAGCCCCGGCGTCCGACGACTCGACCGCCGATGCGCTGAGCGGGGCACAGGACCCCGGCAGCGAGGTGTCGGACGGCGGCGGGCGGCCGACGGCGACGCCCCTGTCGCCGTCCGCCACCTGGGACGTGTCGAAGCAGACCGGCGACTTCACGTGGTCCTACCCGCTGCGCGTCCCGCCCGTCCCCGGCGGCCTCGAGCCGAGCCTGGCGCTGGGCTACGCGTCGTCGGCCGTGGACGGCCGCACGAGCGCGACGAACAACCAGCCGTCCTGGGTGGGCGACGGCTGGGGCCTGGGGGAGAGCTTCGTCGAGCGCACGTACGGCGGGTGCATGCAGGACAAGGAGGGCAGCCGCGGGCCCAAGAACGGGTTCGACAACGTCGGCGACCTGTGCTGGCGCGGCGACAACGCCACCTCGGTGTTCGACGGCGGTGGCGGGCTGATGATTCGCGCCGGCGGCGACAGCTGGAAGCTAAAGAGCGACGACTACACCCGGGTGCAGCAGATCGGGACGCCGGACGCAGGCCAGCAGGACGGCGAGGGGTGGAAGATCACCGCCACCGACGGCACCCAGTACTTCTTCGGGTCGCGGCCGACGTCGAACTCCGTGTGGAAGGTCCGGGTGTACGGCGACGACAGCGGTGAGCCGTGCTACGACGCGGCGTCGTTCAAGGCGTCGCGGTGCGACCAGGCCTGGCGGTGGAACCTGGACAAGGTGGTGGACCGCAACGGGAACACGATGCTCTACGACTACACCAAGGAGACCAACCGATACGGCGACTTCAACGACGGCGACAAGGCGGTCACCTACGACCGTGGCGGGTGGCTGAACCAGATCCAGTACGGGCTGCACGCGACTGCGTCGAGCACCCCCGCCGCGACGGTGGAGTTCGGCACTGCCAACCGGTGCATCCCGGGTATCCCGGCGGCGGAGTGCAGCACCAGCAAGCACCAGAACTGGCCGGACACCCCGCTGGACCAGCTCTGCGAGGGCGCTACCTGCGCGGAGAAGTGGTCGCCCACGTTCTGGACCGGGCAGCGCCTGGACACGGTGACGACGAAGGTCCGCAAGGGCGGTGAGCTGGTTGCCGTCGACCGGTGGAAGCTCGAGCAGTCCTACCCCAGCCCGGGTGACGGCAGCGCGGGAGCCGCGCTCTGGCTCAAGTCGATCGAGCACACGGGCCTGATCGGCGGCGGTTCGGGCGCCACGCTGCCCAAGGTCACCTTCGAGGGCGCGCAGATGGCCAACCGGGTGGTGACCGACAACCAGACGCCGATCAACCGATACCGGATCACGAGCGTCGTCTCCGAGGCGGGCGGCGTCATCAGCGTCACCTATGCCCCCGCCAACTGCCTGGACGACGCCGGCCACGTCCCCGCGAACGCGCACACCAACGAGCGCCGGTGCTACCCGGCGACCTGGGCCGACGAGACGCACGCGGAGCAGACCGCCTGGTTCAACAAGTACGTGGTCTCCGGGCTGGTGATCGGCGACCTGATCAGCTCCAGCATCGAGCAGCAGATCCAGTACAGGTACGACGGCGCCGCGTGGCACTACGACACCAGCGAGTTCACGCCGCCGGACAAGAAGGACTGGAACGAGTTCCGCGGCTTCTCCCACGTCACCACGATCATGGGCGACTCGGGGGACGAGGCCGGGCCGCAGACGCGCACCGACACGTACTACTACCGGGGCATGGACCAGGACCGGCTGAACAAGGAGGGCGGCCGGCGCTCGGTCGTGTTCGACGACTCCGAGGGCGACCCCCACACCGACCACGACTGGTTGGTCGGGTTCGAGCGCGAGTCGGTCACCCGCAACGGCATCGAGGACGGCTCGCCGGTCGTGACCAAGTCGCTCACGGACCCGGTCTGGCGCGGGCCTACCGCCGAACGCGGCGAGCTCAAGGCGTACTTCGTCGGCACGGGCACGGAGCGCACGTTCACGCCGAAGGACTCCGGTGGAGAGGTCGAGACCAGGAAGGTCACCACCTACGGGCCGCATGGGCAGCCGGCAACGGTCGACGACCAGGGAGACCCGTCGACGGCGAGCGACGACCTGTGCACCACCACTGCTTACGGCGTCAACGAGAGCGCCTGGCTCGTGTCGTTCCCCGTGCGCGTCCAGACGGTCGCGGTGGGCTGCGGCACGACGCCGTCGTACCCCGAGCACGCCGTCTCGGACCTGCGCACCAGGTACGACGGGCAGGGTGACGGGGTAGCGCCGTCGAGCGGCAACCCCACCCTGGTGGAGAAGGCGGTCCGGTACGAGGCCGGCAGCCCGGTCTACGAGACCCAGTCGACGTCGTCGTACGACGTGCACGGGCGCGTGACGCAGACGGCGGACGCCCTGAACCGGGCGACCACCACCGCCTACACGCCCGTGACCGGCGGGCCGACGACGGCCACGGTGGTGACCAACGCCAAGGGTCATGCCACCACTACGAGCCTGGAGGTCAGCGACGGGCAGCCGGTCAAGGTGACCGACCCGAACGGTCTGGTGGCCGAGAACGCCTACGACGCTCTCGGGCGGCTGATCAAGGTGTGGGGCACCGACCGCCTCCGGACCAAGTACCCGAACGCGCCGTCGGCGACCTTCGACTACGCGATCAGCCGTGACGCGCCGACCGTGGTGACCGCACGACGTCTCGGCCCGAACTCCAACGACGCGCGACCCCAGTACATCGAGGCGCGCACCATCTACGACGGCAACTATCGCGTGCGGCAGGAGCAGGCCCCGGCGGCGGGCGGCGGGCGGCTGCTGACGGACCACCGGTACGACACTCAGGGCCGCCAGTACATCGTCACCAACCCGTTCTTCAACGACGAGCCGGTCGACTCGCGCCTGTGGCGTGCGGCCGACTCGGAGTCGCTGGGGCAGAACGTCACCAAGTACGACGCGGCCAGCCGGCCGGTCGAGGCGGCGTTCCAGGCCAACACCGAGACCGAGTGGAAGACCCTTACCCGGTATGGCGGCGACCGGACGTACGTCACGCCGCCCGAGGGCGGGACGCCCACCATGACCGTCACGGACGCGCGCGGCAGGGTCACGTCGCTGCACCAGTTCGAGGGCGACACGCCCACGGGTGACGCCGACATCACCCGGTACGAGTACACCCCCGTCGGGAAGCTGGAGACGGTGACCGACGAGGCCGGGAGCGAGTGGGGCTACGAGTACAACCTGGCAGGGCAGAAGGTGCGCAGCGACGACCCGTCAGCGGGCGTGACGGAGTCTGTGTTCGACGCGGCCGGCCAGCTCGTGCGGACCACCGACTCCCGCGGCCAGGTGCTCGACTACGAGTACGACGTGCTGGGCCGCAAGACGTACGTGCGCGACGGCAGCGATGCCGACGCGGTCCTGGCGAGGTGGACCTACGACAGCACGCGCCTGGTGCGGCCCGACGGCACGGCAACCGTCGCGAAGGGCAGGCCGACGTCGGCGATCCGGCCGGACTCCGAGGGCAACACCATCACCTCGAAGGTCAACTCCTACACCACGACCTATCAGACCAAGCAGACCCTGCTGACCATCCCGCAGTCCGAGGGCCTCCTCGGTGCCGGCAACGGCGGCCCCCGGACGTACGCCACCGAGTACACCTACAACCCGGACGGCAGCCTGAAGAGCGAGATCCTGCCCGCGATCGGTGACCTGGGGCAGGAGGAGATCTTCCACACCTACGACGACGCCGGCCGCCCTTCGATGACCTATGGCGGGGCCGACGGCGCCGGGGGGACCACCTACTACGCCTCCTGCTCCACGTACACGCGCCTGGGCGAGATGCAGCGCGTCCAGCTCGGCGGCGTGCCCAACTTCGACGACCAGCAGAACGACTGCGCCACCGAGTTCGACGAGTCCGAGCGGCGTGCCTGGATCACCACGTACTACGACGAGTACACCCGTCGCGTGGACCGCACGGTGGTCGACGGCGAGGTGCCTCGCCCCGAGCAGGCGGACCTGGCCTACGAGTACGACGACGCGGGCAACGTGCTCTCGATCACCGACACCCCGGGTGAGCTGGCGACCGACCGGCAGTGCTTCGAGTACGACCACTTGCGTCGGCTGACGGAGGCCTGGACCCCGGGTACGTCCTGCGACGACGAAGCCAGCGTGACTGACCTTTCGGGGCCGGCGGCGTACTGGCAGTCGTTCACGTACGACGCGTCCGGCAACCGCCTCACGAAGGTGGACCACGCCCTCAAGGGGGATGTCACCGAGCGGTACGAGTACCCGGAGGCGGGGGCCGAGCAGAGGAACGTGGTCGAGTCGGCCGAGACGATGTCGGCCGACGGGACCCAGATCTCGCTGGACGAGTACGCCTACGACGACGCCGGCAACACCATCCAGCGCGGTGACCAGCGGCTCGAGTGGGACCAGCTCGGCAAGGTCAAGTCCGTCACCGAGGGCGGCCAGGTCACCTCGTTCGTCTACGGGGCCGACGGCGACCGCCTGATCCGGCACGCGCCCGACGTCTCCACGCTGTACCTGCCGGGCCAGGAGCTGCGGGCGGACGAGGCAACGGGCGAGCTTACGGCGACGCGCTACTACACCCACGCCGGCCAGCCCGTCGCCGTGCGTACCGACAGCACCCTGACCTGGACCGCGAGCGACCATCACGGGACGGCGCAGGTCGCCATCAACGCGGTGACGATGGCGACGTCCGTGCGGCGGATGGACCCGTTCGGGATGCCGCGTGGTGAGCAGCCGGCCGAGTGGCCGAGCGAGAAGGGGTTCGTCGGAGGAACTCTCGATGCCGACATCGGGCTGACTCATCTCGGTGCCCGGGAGTACGACAACGAGCTCGGCCGTTTCATCTCGGTTGATCCGGTCATCGATCACAATGACATGCAGCAGATGAACGGATACGCGTACTCGAACAACAATCCGACGTCCGCGTCCGATTCCGATGGGCTGTTCTTCGGCTGGTTCGCGGCGATTCAGAAGATCATCAAGACGGTTAAGTCTGCCTTCAAGCCGAAGTCGTCCTGGAAGCCGCCGCTGGGCGGTCCGGGATTCGAGGGGAAGAATGGCCCTAAGAAGACGAAGGCTCCTAAGGTAGTGCGAGGGATCGAGCCAGAGCGTGTTGTGGGCAACGACTGCGGCCTTTTCACGTACATGTTCTTTGAGTCCAGTTGCTACTCGGTGCAGCCGGCTCGGCCGTACACAGATATCTCTCAGGGTGATCCGCGACTGGCATACGAGCAGGTCGGCGTAGGAGTCGTCATGTGGGACGAGCAGCAGAACACCTGGACTTTTGAGGAAAGCTCGAGTCGGTCCACCACTGTGGCCGTGACGGCTTCGGGTAAATTGCTCGGAAGCAACTTTGAGACTTCGGTATCTGCGACTCAGGAGCTCTCCTGGTCCAGCGGCAAGAATATTCCTAGTGAACCGTGCCCTGGAGAATGTTCCGGTCGGCAGCGATATGTCCCCGCTGTCGAGTACAGCGTGCAGACATATAAGCGCTACTACGAGAACGGAGAGGTTGTGACGTACGACGTTCGAGTGCCTCACAGCCTGATCTTCGTTCACGAGTCCACGTACAACAAGAGCCCTCTCAACGGGGGGAGATAGGTTCTGCTCACTACAGCAGCGTGCTCCGAAGCGCTGCCGTCAGTACCGATAGCCGAGCCGGTCCAGCCACCTCGCCACGCAGAGGTTGCTGGGCCGGCTCTGCCGGTTCACCACATCGTTCAGATCTGAGCCAGGCTGTCGTTGACGGCGACGGATCAGAGGGGCCAGGTGCAAAGTCCGTTTCAATCAAGCAGTTGTGCATGTTCCAGCGCCGTTGAGCATGCGCAACTGCTTGCTCGAAGCGGACCAACCCGGGCTGCTGGCCGAGCGCCGAGCGGGTGATTCCCACCGATGATGTTCGGGCCTGCGCGAATTAGGTGACCCTTGGTCAGCCACAGGGTCACACTTCCTGAAGGTCTCCTGAGCCGGAGACGGAAGGAGCGTGAGCCGGATGGACTTCGGAGTGCTGGGGGAGCTGGGCGTCGTCGCCGACACCGGTCCGATCACCATCGGCTCCCCCAAGTCGCGGACGGCGCTCGCGCTGCTCGTCCTCAGGCGCGGCGCCGTCGTGCAGGGAACCGAGATCGCTGATGCCCTCTGGGGCCGCACGGCGCCGTCGAACGCCCGGAAGTCGACGCACGTGGTGATGAACAGGCTGCGCAAGGCGCTCGGGCCGCTGGGCGACGTCGTCCGCACGCGCGCGGACGGCTACCTGCTCGACGTGCCCCACGACAGCACCGACGTCGGCCGGTTCACGAGCTGGCTGGACACGGCGGCGAACGCCCGGGACAAGGGGAGCGGCGATGAGCTCGCCGCGCTCGACCGTGCCCTCGACCAGTGGCGCGGCGACCCCCTCTCCGACGTGCCGAGCGACCTCCTGGATACCGAACGGACCCGCCTGACCGAACAGCGCCTGACGGCGATCGAGCGGCAGCACGACCTGCTGATCACGGCGGGCAGGCCCGCGGACATCGCCCTGCTCCAGGACCTGTGCGAGCGCTATCCCTTCCGGGAGGGCATCTGGTTCCAGCTCATCCGGGGCCTGAGCGAGTCCGGCCGCCGGTCGGAGGCGCTGAACGCCTTCGACCGGCTGCGAGTCCACCTCGCCGCCGAGCTGGGGGTGGAGCCCGGCGCGCGTCTGCGGGAGCTGCACTCGCTGGTCCTCGACGCCGAGGACCCGATGGGCGGCGCGGTGCGCCTGGGGGTGCTGCGGGCTCCGCCCGTCGTGCCCCGTCAGGTTCCGCACGTGGCCGGGTTCGTGGGGCGCGACGAGGAGCAGGAACGACTGGACGCCCTGGTGCCCGGGAGCGCCAGGACCGGCACGTCGGACACCGCGGTCGTCGTCATCTCGGGCCAGCCCGGCGTCGGCAAGACGGCGCTCACCGCGTGGTGGGCCCGCCGGACGGCGGACCGGTTCGCCGACGGTCAGCTCTGGCTCGACCTGCGGGGGAGCCGCCCGGGCGCGGTCATGTCGGCCGACGAGGCGCTGCAGCATCTCCTGGTCTCGCTCGGGGAGCAGCCGTCGGAGACGCCGGGCACGGCCGAGGAACGGGCCGCTCGCTACCAGACGCTGACCGATGGGCGCCGCCTGCTCGTCGTCCTGGACGACGCCGCGAACAGCGAGCAGGTGCGCCCGCTGCTGCCGGGTTCCCCGGGGTCGATGGTCCTGGTGACCAGCCGTTACCGCCTGGACGGCCTGGTGGCCCGCGAGGCGGCGACGGGCATCGGGCTCGACGTCCTGCCCGCCACCGACGCACGCCGGCTCCTGATGCGCCGCCTCGGGACCGCGCCGTCGGGCGACGAGGCGACGTTGCTGGACGAGATCGCCGGCCACTGCGGGCGGCTTCCGCTGGCTCTGGCCATCGTCGCGGCTCGGGCGGCCCGACGGCGCCAGGTCGACCTCGGCTCCGTGGTGACCGAGCTCCGGTCCGGCCGCCCCGGGCTGGACCAGTTCACCGTGGGGGAGGACACGTCCAACCTGCGCACCGTGTACTCCTGGTCGTACGAGTCCCTGTCGGTACCCGCGGCCCGGCTCTTCCGCCTGCTCGGGGTGCATCCGACGTCGGACCTGTCGATCGAGGCGGCCGCGAGCCTCGCGGGGCTGCCGATCGAGCACGCGAGCCGGCGAGTGTCGGAGCTGGAGTCCGCGCACCTGGTCGCGGTCCTGGACGGCGGCCGGATCGAGCTGCACGATCTGCTGCACGCCTACGCCGGGGAGCTCAACGCGGGTCTGGACAACAGGCAGGCGGTCCGCCGGCTGCTCGACCACTACGCCCGCACGGCGCGCACGAGCGTGGAGCGGCTGGGCGTGCGGCCCGCGACGCTGGCCGGAGCGTCCGACGGACCGCGCGACGTCCGGGGCGTCACCGTCCCGCCGATCGGCTCCGGCCCCGAGGCCCAACGCTGGTTCGCCGCGGAGCACGCCAACCTCGTCGCCGTCGTGCGGCAGGCTGGAGACCTGCGGCACGACGCCGAGTGCGTCCGGATCGGCGTGCTCGCCACGGAGCTCCAGGAGTGGAACGGGCAGTGGGGCGAAGTGACCCGCACCCAGGCCGTCGTCCTCGCGGCTGCCCTGCGGGGCGGGATGCGCGACGTCGCCGCACGAGCCGAGTTCCACCTGGGCAAGGCCGCCTACCGCCAGGGCGACCGCCGACGGGCCTACGCCCACTTCCTGCGTGCGGAGGTGCGGAACCGCGAGCTCGGGCACTCCGCGGGCAGCGCCGAGGTGCACCTCGGTCTCGGCGCCGTGGCCGAGTCCCAGGAGCGGTGGGACGAGGCGCTCGAGCACGACCGTCAGGCGCTCGAGCACGTCAGGACCATGGGCGACCGCATGGGCGAGACGCGCGCCCTGAACGCCATCGGCTGGGACCTCGCGCACCTCGGGGAGCTCGACACGGCGGTGGTCTGGTGCGAGGAGGCGCTCCGGCTGGCCGAGCGGATCGACGACCAGCGTGCCGCGGCGGCGTCCTGGGACAGCCTCGGCTACTGCAGGGCGCAGGCGGGTGATCGCAGAGGAGCGTTGCGCGCATACCAGCGCGCGGTGGGGATCAGGAACGGGATCGGCTACCGGAACGGGATCGCCAAGGGGTACCGGGCGATGGGCGACCTCCACGCGGAGCTCGGCGACAAGAACGCCGCCGAGCGCGCGTGGCGGGCATCCCTGCAGCTCCTCGACCGATCCGCGCCGCTCGCGGCCGACGCCGAGCGGGAGCGGCTGGTGCAGGTCTACGGGGTCACCGGCCTGTGAGGCGACCGGCGGCGCGGGGCCTCAGGCAGGGGTCTCGGCGGTCCGGTCCCAGTCGCGTGGCGTGAGGTCGGGACGGCGGTGCTCGTAGTCGCTCGCCAGGAGCGGGGACGAGATGATCATGTCCGCCGTGGCCACGTTGCAGGCCATCGGGACGTTCCAGACGGCGCCGATCCGCAGCAGCGCCTTGACGTCCGGGTCGTGCGGCTGGGCCTCCAGCGGGTCCCAGAAGAAGATCAGCATGTCGAGGGTGCCCTCGGCGATCCGGGCGCCGATCTGCTGGTCCCCGCCGACCGGGCCGGAGAGGAACCGGTGCACGGGCAGGCCGAGCTCGTACTCGAGCATCGTCCCGGTGGTGCCGGTCGCGTAGAGCTCGTGCTCGGCCAGCGTGTCCCGGTTGTACTCGGCCCAGCGCAGCAGCTCGACCTTCATGTTGTCGTGCGCGACCAGCGCGATGTGACGTGGCTTGACGGCCGGGTTCATGGGACAACCTCCGTTGCTGCGGGACCGGTACCCTGCCTGCCCCGTCACAAGCGTCCCCTCGAGTATCGGACGGCGCGGGTGCGATGTCACCGCCAGGCGCGTCACCCGGCCAGGCCCGCCTGGTAGGCGAAGACGACCAGCTGGGCCCGGTCCCGGGCCCCGAGCTTCATCATCGAGCGGTTCGCGTGCGTCTTGACCGTGAAGGGCGACAGGAAGAGCCGGGCCGCGATCTCGTCGTTGGTCAGGCCGGAAGCTATCGCGGCGACGATCTCTCGCTCACGGGGAGTGAGCGCGTCGAACCGTGCCACCATCGCCGGATCCACCGGTGCGGGTGGCGGCTCCTTCGCGACGTGCCCGATGAGCGCGGCGGCGGCAGCGGCGGACAGGGCGCCCCCGCCGGCCACGACCTCCCGGATGCCGGCCGCCAGCTCCTGCGGGCCGACGCCCTTGTTGAGGAAGCCGTTCGCGCCCGCCCGGAGTGCGGCGAGCACGTTCTCGTCCTGGTCGAAGGTGGTCAGCACCACTATCGGCAGGTCGGCGGCGGCGACCTGGCTCCTGATCCGCCGGGTCGCCTCGACCCCGTCGATGCCGGGCATGCGGATGTCCATCAGGACGACGTCGACCTCCAGACCGTCGAGCATCGACAGCACGGCCAGACCGTCCGGGGCCTCGGCCACCACCTCGAGGTCCGGGAAGCTGCCCAGGACCGCCTTGAGCCCGACCCGGATCATCTCCTGGTCGTCGACGACGAGAACACGAGTCATGCGACCGCACCCCCGCTCAGCCGCATCGTCGCGGTGATCCGGAAGCTCACGGTCTGTGCGTCCACGGTCAGCTTGCCGCCCACCGACTGCACACGCTCGCGCATGCCGACCAGGCCATACCCTCGCCCGGGCGAGCTCGCCCCTGCCTCGGCGACGCGGTTGGACACCTGGACGGTCAGGATCGGCCCGTCGATCGCCAGCTCGACGGTGGCAGGGCCGGCGCCGTGGCGCTGCGCGTTGGTCAGGGCCTCCTGCACGACCCGGAACGCGGCGGCGCTGACCGCGGGGTCCACGCCGGGCGGGACCGGGGCGAGGGTCGTCCGCACGTCGAGTCCGACGGCGCGGAACGAGTCGACGAGCTCGGGGACGCGGCCGATCCCCGGCGGGGGTTTGAGACTCTCCTCGTCCGGAGCCACCCGCAGCACGTCGAGGATGCGCTGGGTCTCCAGGAGGATGGACTGCACGCCCTGGCGCGCCGACGTCAGCGCCGTCCGGCTCCCGTCGGCGTCGTCCGGGAGGGCTACCTCGGCCATGCCCAGCTGCATGCTCAGCACCGCCACCTCGCTCCCGATCACGTCGTGCAGGTCTCTCGCGATGCGCATTCGCTCCTCCGCGACGCTCTGGCTCACCTCGATGTCCCGGGTCGCGATGGCGTCGATCGCCCGCTGCTCCATCGCCTCGAGGTAGCGCACCTGCCCCCGGGTCGCGCTCCCGGTCCCGGCGGCGGCCAGGGCGAGCGACCCGGCCACGAGCGCCTCCGGGTCCCCGAGGCCACCGCCGAACATGGCGACGGCGAGATAGTTCGCACCCGCCACTACCGGGGCCGCGATCCGTGCCGACAGACCCCGCAGCGTCAGATACAGCAGCGCGAACACCGTGATGGTCCAGGTCAGCAGCGGGGCCACCTGGAGGACGGTGGCCACTAGAGGCGAGGCGGCGATCACGAGCAGACCCGGAGTCGGCCTCCGCCGTCCGACAGCCACGCCGATCACCGCGACGAGCGGCCCCACCGCTACGGCGAGGGAGTAGCCCTGGACCAGAAGGACCACGACGCCGCACGCGGCGGCCACCCCGATCAGGATCAGCAGGGCCTGCTCCAACACGCCCACACGCCGAAACCACAACGGGCGGCGGGACGGGACGGTCGGTGTGGAAGTCACGCCCCATTGTCTCGGAGCCGGCTGCTTTCCACGTACTGCATCCGCAGTACAAGGACGAGTCCATCCGGACGATTCGGGGGAGCGGCAGACCTTGCGATCTTGGTGCCAGGACGAGCTGAGCCGGCCCGCCCGACCCGATACCAAGTCCCGAGGAGACACCATGTCCGAGACCACCGGAGCAGTTCCCCACACCACCCATCGCGAGCGGGCCGTCGTCGTCGGCTCAGGGTTCGGCGGCGGGGTGACCGCGCTTCGTCTCTGCGAGGCGGGGATCCCGACCCTGCTCATCGAGCGCGGCATGCGGTGGGAGACCGGCCCGAACGCGACCACCTTCGCCCGGTTCTCGAACATGGACAACCGGTCCGCCTGGCTGACCGACCACAGCGTCATCCGCAACATCGACAGGACCTGGGCGCCCTACGCCGGCGTGCTCGAGGAGGTCAAGGGCGACGGCATGACCGTCACCTGCGGCGCCGCGCTCGGCGGTGGCTCGGTCATGTACCACGGGATGACGCTGCAGCCGTCGCGTGCGGACTTCGCGGCCTCGATGCCGCTCGCCGCCCACCTCTACGACGAGCTCGACGAGTGGGCCTACCCCACCGTCGCACGCATGCTCGGCGTCTCCACCGTGCCCGACGACGTCCTCGCCTCCGACCCCTACGCCTCGTCGCGGGCCTTCCTCGACGCCGCACCCGACGCGGGCCTCGATCCGTTCCACGTGCCGCTGCCCGTCGACTGGGAGTACGTGCGCGGCGAGCTCGACGGCCGCTACGAACCGACCTACACCACCAGCGACCTCGCCTTCGGCGTCAACAACGGCGGCAAGAAGTCGATCGACGTCACGTACCTGAGCGCCGCGGAGGCGACAGGCAACCTCCGCATCGAGACCCTGCACGTCGTTCGCGACCTCGCCCGCAACGACGAGGGGCTCTGGGAGCTCTACATCGACCGGATCGACACCGACGGCACGGTCCTGGAGCACAAGACCATCGTCGCGGACGCGGTCTTCCTGAACGCCGGGTCGACCGGGACCACGAGGCTCCTGGTCAAGGCGAAGGCCAAGGGTCTCGTCCCCGACCTGCCCGACGCCGTCGGCACCCAGTGGGGCAACAACGGCGACCGCATCTACGCCTGGATCGGGATGGACGCCGACATCGGAACCGTGCAGGGCGGACCCGCCTGCGCCGGTGGCCGCGACACCAGCAGCCCCATCCCGTTCGCGGTCATCCACGCCGGATCCCCCGAGCAGCCGCCGGGGATGAAGATGATGACCGTCGTCGGGTTCGGGATCGTCGACGCCGCCGGCACCTGGACCTACGACGAGGCCGACGACGACGCCCACCTGACCTGGCCCGCCAGCGGCGACGCGGACCTGCAGGCGGTGATCGGCGACTACATGAACCGGATCGCCGAGGTGGGCGGAGGCAGGATGATCGACACCGACGCGAAGGCGCCGGGCACCTGGCACGCGCTCGGCGGCGTCCCGATGGGAGACGCCGTCGATCTCTACGGGCGGGTCCACGGAAACCCTGGGCTCTACGTGCTCGACGGCGCCCGCATCCCCGGCTCGACCGGTGCGTGCAACCCGTCGATGACTATCGCGGCGCTGGCGGAGCACAGCATGGCGGAGATCATCCGCACCGACCTGAGCACGTGGTCCGACTCGCGCGGTCCGTCTCGCTACCCCCGCGGAATCACCGTCGCGGACATCAAGGCTTGGCGAGCGGAGTGGTCGGAGCCCAGGCGGCAGGCCCGCGCCGCCGCGCGGGAGTTCGTCAGGTCCCGACTGGGCTGAGTCGCGGCCGGTGGGTTGAGGATCCTGGCTGGGACTCGACACACCCGTCCGTCAACGGTCCAGAAACGCCCGGCGTTCGGCTGCATCAATCGGATACACTCGGCAACGTCCATCCGGGAGGCCCCCGGCAAGACCTCGGAGACCTGGGGTTTCGCGGACCGACGGGCTGTGGCGCAGCTTGGTAGCGCATCTGCTTTGGGAGCAGAGGGTCGCTGGTTCGAATCCAGTCAGCCCGACGTTGTGATGTCGCAGGACATCGGAATGGCCTGAACCTACGGATCGTAGGTTCAGGCCATTCGTCATTTGCGGGCTGGTCCGGGTGAAATGGTTTCTCATGGCGGAAATCCGGAGGTGTGAAACCCTATGAAAAAATGCTCCGGGCGAACGACGATGAGGGGTTCGCAGCAACAACCCCATGAGTGACAATCCCCAGTGTTGCTACTGCTGTTGTCTGGAGCGATATCGTTGTCTGCCTCGGACCCGACCGGCGCCTCTCCCGGCCTCCGCAGCCCGGATCGGGTGCTGCGGCTGATCGAGCACCTCAGCCGCAGTCCCCAGGGGCTCACCGCCAAGCAGCTCGCCCGTCGCACGGGCATTCCGGTGAAGACGGTCTACCACCATCTGAAGACGATCATCGACCGCCGGTGGGCCTGGCGCGGCGAGGACGGCCGCCACTACTTCCTCCCGGACGTCCTTGGCCCCGTCACCGACGTGACCGTACGTCTCGACCAGGTCCAGCCGGTTCTCGAACGGCTGGCGGCCAACACCGGATGCGGGGTATTCCTGACCTCGCTCCGCGATGAGCGGCTGACCGTGGTCGCCTACAGCGAGATCGCCGGGGCCCCGCGCCTGGACGACTTCGCAGAGGGTCTGCCCGAGGCGGCCCATGCCACCGCCGGGGGGCAGGCGCTGCTTGCCGCGATGCCCTCCAGTCACCGCCACCGCTACCTGAAGGCGTCCGGGCTGCGGCCCTTCACCGGGCAGACCGTCCGCAGCGAGGACGAGCTCGACGACGAGCTCCGTCTCGCCGCTGAGACAGGGGTCTACACCGAGTACGGCCAGTGTCGCAGCGACGTCACATGCTCCGCGGTGATCGTGCGGGCCGGACCGCGCACGTCCGACAACCTCGCGCTGGCCATCGCGATGCGCATCGACCTGCCCAAGGACACGCGGCGCGGCGTCGACCGGCTCCTGCTGCTGGCCGTGGCCGACCTGGTACCGATTCTGGGACCTGCGCTCACGCCCGAGGAAATGTCGCGCACCTGGGATTGAGCGCCATGAAGAGGCTCCTTATCATGGCGGAAACGGTGTCGCCACCGGAATTTATAGGATTTATAAATGCCGCGTCCGTGCTCTGCCGCTGCAATTAACGGCCACAAGATCAGCGCGCAGCGTATAGGCGAGCGCACACTTCACCAATAACATTTCAAATATGCTGGCTCGCCCTGCAACCCGGCACGGCCTGTAACCAGGCGTACTGCGGGAGGCGGCCGGCGACAGCGGGGCCAATGCCCCCGCTTCCGAATCGGAAGCCCCATCCCGGCGGCCCCGGCCTGCCCATGAACGGAAGGTCTCAAAGTGTATGTGACGCGCGCCAGAAAACAGTTCGAGGAAGTATCTCTCGGCCTCGACGTCGGGGGCATCGGGTCCTCGTCCCAGCCTGCTGGAAAGAGCTCCTCGATGAGGAGCATCTCCGAGCTCACGGAACTTCTCAAGGACTCACCCGTCGTCGCGGTGTGCGAGAGCAACAGCATGCGCAACGTCGGTGACCACTGGTCCGCGGTGGGCCGGACGGTCGAGTGGGTCCAGCGTTTCGGCGAGACGATCAGCCTGTACGAGGCGGCCTCCCTTCAGGACCTGGGCAAGTACTCGCCCCTCCAGGGAAAGCTCGTCGTCGTCGGCGGGAGCGGCCTGGTCGGGCCCGGAAGGTTCGAGTCCTGTGTGGAGTCGATCTTCAGCCAGCGGCCGGCAGCGGTGGCGCTGTGGGGCATCGGCCACAACTTCCAGGAGGGCGTCCATCTCGATCCGACGACGGGGTGGCGCAGGCGCGTGCTGAAGGACGGCGTCACCAGGCTCTGGCCGGAGTGGCTCGCCAAGGCCGATGTGGTGGGTGTCCGTGACTGGGACGCGGGCATGCCGTGGGTGCCGTGCGCCAGCTGCATGCTGCCGGCGTTCGAGGTGCTGCGCGAGCGTGAACCCGAGCACGAGTTCGTTGTCCTCAACCACTACGAACGGGGCATAGACACGACCGAGGCGCTTGCCTCGGGAGTCGAGTTCGAGCACATCACGAACAACACCGAGGACATCTTCGAGACGCTGACGCGGCTCTCGTCGGCGAAGGTCGTGGTGTCGAACTCCTACCACGCCCTCTACTGGGCGATGATGCTCGGCCGCGGTGCGGTTGCGGTCGCGCCGAACTCCACCCGGTTCCACGGGTTCCGGTGGCCGATCTCGTACGCCGGCCAGGCCGACTGGCTCAGCGCGGTCGAGGACGCACAGCCGGCTCCCATGGCGCTCGAGCAGGCACGGGAAGCGAACGTCGAGTTCTCGCAGAGGGTGCTCCAGAAAGCACGCAGTCTTGGCCTCATCGACCCGCGGGAGGAGATCGATCCGGCCGCTGGGGTTCGGATCGAAGCGCTGACGGCTCTCTGAGTCCGTGTCCGAGTGGTTACGGCTGCTGGGCGACCGGACACTGCGGTGGTACTGGCTGGGACGGATCCTGTCCCTGGTCGCTGCTTCCGTGGTTCTGGTCGCCACGCCGACAGCCGTCTACCAGCTGACCTCCTCAGCGCTGTGGGTCTCGGCGCTGGTCGCCGTCCACGGCATTCCCTACCTGGTGCTCGGTCCGGTCGCCGGAGCCGTCGCCGACCGGAACGACCGGTCGCTCATACTCCGGACCTGCGAGCTGATCATCGCGCTGGCGATAGCCACCTTGCCGGTCGCGGCGGCATTCGACCGGCTCACGCCGGTGCACATCGTCATCGCGGTGGCCGTCGCGCGTACGGCCTTCGTCTTCGCGGATGCGGCCAACTTCGGACTGGTGCCGGCGTTGGCGCCTCCGGGCCGCCTCGCCGCGGTGACGGCGCTGCTGTTCGCGACGAGCAGCGTCGTGGAGATGGTGGGGCCCGGGCTCGTCGGCGCCATGTCGGCGTTCCTGCCCGGTTCGTTCACCATGGCCCTGGGCGCCTCGGCCTCGGTGCTGGCGTATCTCTGCTTCCGCTTCGGGCGCCTTCCGAGCGGAAGCGCGGTCCGGGAGGTGCCACCGGGCATGTACCGCGCCATTCTCGACGGCGCGCGCTGGCTGGTCTCGCATCCACGGGTGCGGTCGACCATCGCGCTCGGCGTGGCGGTCACGGTCAGCCAGGGCGTGTTCGTGTCCCAAGTGGTCCCCTGGGCCGTGCGACGGCTCGATGTTCCGGCCGACGGCGGCACCATCGGGCTGCTGTTCTCGGCCTGGGCCGTCGGCGGCTTGGTGGCCACCGTCGTCGTCCCCGCGCTGACGCGCACGAGGGGCGAGCGGTCCGTCGCGTTCGCGGGCATGTGGGTCGCGGCGGCCGGTGCGATCGGCTGCGCGTTCGCGACGGTGGTACCGCTGGCGCTGGCCATGACGGCCGTCTGGGGCTCGGGCTATCTCTCGGTCGTGCTGGCGACTGTCGTGTGGCGTCAGCTCAGCACTCCCGATCGGCTCAGGTCACGCGTGAACACGGCGGCCCGCATGGCCGCCTACGGCATCGGCTACCCGCTGGGCGGGCTGCTGGGAGGGTGGGTGACCACCCTCTTCGGGCCGCAGGTGGCGATGGGCGGGGTGGGGATCGTCGTCGTCGGTGTCGCCGTGCTCGCTCTGCGTGGGATGCGGGGGACGCGCGGACGGGCGTGAGCCGTCATGGATGGTCAGTTTCGTGAGGTGGACGTTCGCAGCTCCGTGGGCGACAGGCCGGTCATCTCCTTGACCTTCCGGGAGAAGTGGAAGCTGGTCTTGAACCCGCAGCGGGCGGCGACGGAACCGACCGGAAGGCCGGTGGAGGTCAGGAGCTCGATGCCGACGGAGATGCGGCGGTCCCAGAGATAGCGGATCGGCGTGGTGTCCATGTGGGCACGGAACATCCGAACGAGATGAGCTGGGGTGACCGACGCGAACTGAGCGATGTCGGTGAGCGTGATCGACTGGTCGAGGTGCTTGTGGATGTACAGGCGGGCGTCCTCCACCGATCCCGGCAGCGCGGCGGGAAGGTTCCTGAACTCGGCTATGAAGCGCCACAGCAGGGCCGTCGCGAGCGCGTCCACCAGCGCTCCGTCGGCGGTGAGCCGGGTCTGCTCCGTGGTGACGGCCTCGCGGGCCAGGTAGGTCAGGGCGGACGAGAGCGGCCTGGTGGGCCGGAGCGAGTCGAGCCAGGTGCGCATCTGTGCGGTCGAGTGCTCCATCTGCCCCCGGACCAGCGTCTCGCTGGTGTCGAGGTGCTCGTCGAACCGGATCTCCTCGGTGTGGCCCGGCAGGAGGAGGCATATCTCCCCGGCCGACACATGACGGGGAGCGGCGTCGTCGAGGCGCAGGTCCATCGAGCCCGAATGGATCAGCATGAGCTGGATCTCCTGCTGGCGGCGAGGCCCGATTCTGGAACCGGCGGGCTGCGTCAAATGTCTTGCGGTGGCGTCCGCGATACGAAGGCGGCGCGAGCTGGCATCAAACTGGGACACACGCCAGTGTATTGCAGTCATGTCATTAATGCGCAAATCCTGGTGTCATATTTGTATGCATGAAATTGAGACGCAGCTACTCGTGGTCGGTGGCGGTGTAGGCGGCGTCATGGCCGCCGTAACCGCGGCCCGCCGCGGTATTCGCGTGACACTCACCGAGACTACCGATTGGCTGGGCGGCGTCTTGACCGCTCAGGGGGTCCCACCCGACGAACATTTCTGGATCGAACAATTTGGCAGCACCGCGACATACCGCGACTATCGAAATTCCGTTCGCGAGTACTACCGACGGCATTACCCCCTGACCGACGCCGCGTCGCGACGGCGCGCGTTCAATCCCGGCGGTGCGAAGGTCTCCGATCTCTGCCACGAGCCTCGGGTCACGGTGGCCGTGCTCGAGAACCTGGTCGCGCCGCTGCGGGGCTCGGGGCAGCTGCGCCTCCTCATGGAGCACGAACCCGTCGCCGCCGAGACCGACGGCGACCGCATCACGGCGGTGACGGTGCGCAGCAGGCGAACCGGCGCGTCGACGACGATCTCGGCCGAGTGGGTGATCGACGCGAGCGAGACCGGCGAAGTGCTGCCGCTGGCCGGCGTCGAGTACGTGACCGGCACCGAGGCGCGAGCCGAGACCGGTGAACCGCATGCCGCCGAGGTCGCCGACCCGCTCAACATGCAGCCGGTGTCGGTGTGCTTCGTGCTCGACCACCAGCCCGAAGAGGATCACACCATCGACAGGCCGGAGGGCTACGGCCTGTACAAGGCGGACCGCACCGTCGACTGGCCGAACGGTCAGCTCTCGCTGACCGCGCCGCACCCGAAGACGCGCAAGCCGGTCCAGCATCAGTTCTGGCCGAATCCCGACGACGACCCGACGGCGATCCGACCTGACTACGCGGACCAGCGGGTGGGTTCGATGGACCGCAACCTCTGGACGTTCCGCCGGATCGCGGCCAGGGCGAACTTCCGGCCGGGGGCCTATCCGAGCGACCTCACCCTGGTCAACTGGCCGCAGATCGACTATTGGGGTGGGCCGGTCTTCGACCATCCGGACGCCGACGCGCACGTGCGCGCCGCACGGGAGCTGAGCCGCTCGTTCCTGTACTGGCTGCAGACCGAGGCGCCCCGACCAGACGGCGGCACCGGATGGCCGGGCCTGCGCCTGCGGGGCGACGTCCTCGGCGACGCCGACGACGGTCTGGCGAAGACGCCGTACATCAGGGAGTCCCGCCGCATCCGCGCCGAGCACACCATCGTGGAACAAGAGCTCTCCCTCGCGGTGCGGGGCGCCGCCGGCGCCGTCTCGTACCCGGACAGCGTCGGTGTGGGGATGTACCGGATCGACCTGCATCCCTCCACCGGGGGAGACCCGTACATCGACATCGGATGCTGCCCGTTCGAGCTGCCGCTGGGTGCACTGGTGCCGATCCGAGTCGAGAACCTGCTTCCGGGCGCGAAGAACATCGGCACCACGCACATCACGAACGGTGCCTACCGCATGCCGCTCATGGAATGGAACATCGGCGAGGTCACCGGCCACCTGATCGCGTTCTGCGCGCAGCACAAGGCGACGCCGCGTCAGGTCCGAGCCGACGAGGAGCTGCTGGCCGATTTCTTGCGGGAGATCGAAGAGGCCGGCGTCGAGCGGCACTGGCCGCGGATCGCAGGCTACTGACGGGAAGTGGCCGTCGTCGAAGGCGACGACGCCCTTCATCCACAAAGAGCGATCATCGAAGGAGATGATGTCATGGTCAAGGCCAGAAGGACGACAGTGGCAACCGTTTCGGCAGCCGCGATTCTCGCGGCGGTCGCGGGATGCAGCTCCGGTCCGGGCACGTCCGACTCGGACACGTCCGGCTCGGGTGAGGTAGTGGTGACCTGCGCGACGTGTCAGGAGAGCCCGACCGACCCGTTCCTGCAGTACAACTACGAGGCGGCGCAACGGTTCAACGAGGAGTTCGCTGGGGACTACCGGATCGAGACCATCGAGAACCCGAACGCGGGCTCCGGTGACGACCGGCTGCAGTACTACCAGCGGCTCGCCCTCGCCGATGATCTGCCTGATCTGTTCCAGCTCAACTCCGGCGAGATCAAGGCGATGCAGGAGACCGGCAAGCTCCACGACTTCACGTCGAGCCTGGACGCCGACGGCGACTGGGCGGCGAGCTTCCACGACCAGGCGTTCGACGCGCTGACGGGCTCTGAAGGCCAGATCTGGGCGATCCCGCAGCAGCGCGACGCGATCGGGATCTACTACAACTCGGCCCTGCTCGAGGCCGCCGGATACGACCAGTTCCCGGAGACCTGGGACGACTTCGAGGATCTGGCCGCAGAGCTGAAGCAGCAGGGCAAGATCGCCCTCGCGCTGGACGGCGACTGGGCGACGAAGCTGATGTGGGCCAACCTGATCGGGACCCAGCCCGGCGGAGCCGAGTTCCTCGGCGAGAAGATCGTCGAGCTGGACGACTGGGGGGACGACCCCACGGTGGTGCAGGCGACCGAGCGCCTCCGCGACTGGCACACCGAGGGTTACGTGAACAGTGACGCGTTCTCCGGCGACTTCCAGAGCGCGGCCGCCCCGTACCTGACCGAAGAGGCGGCGACGGTGCCCAACGGACCGTGGTTCGTCAATACCAACCTCAAGACGACCGGTGCGGCCGAGGGCCTGTACGAGAACACGGGCTACGCCCCGGCACCAGGCTGGACCGATGACGGCCAGGGCTCGGTCATCGTCTCTGGCGCAGGATGGGTCTCCGGTACGACTGACGAACGAGAGCTCGAAGCGGTCGACGCGTTCGTCAAGTTCATGACGTCCGAGGACGAGGTGCTCGCGCAGGCGCAGGAGACGGGCGCCAACCCGCCGGTGCAGGTCGATGCAACGGCGACCGCTGCCGCAGACCTGGAACCGCTGGCGACGGGACTGATCGAGCAGGCCGTCGACCTGAAGTACAGCTACCCGCACGCGCGCGTGCACGGACCAGCGGGACTCGACACGTCGTGGAAGAACCTGTGGCCCGCATACGTGAAGGGCGACATGGACACCGACGAGTTCCTGCAGCGCCTGACCGAAGACTCCGCGTCGAGTGCGCAGTAGGCGGCTGACGATGAGTGCTTTCACGAAGCACCGGCCGCCGCGCTCCGCCTCCAGGAAGAGGCGGGCCGCGGCGGCCGAGCCGGCGGGGCCCGGCGGGCAGGTGAGGGACGGCGGGCGGGCGAGGCGGCGAAACCACAGGCGGCCCGCCAAGCCGGTCGCGGGGACGAGGATCCCGCGGGGCATGCGCGGGCCGGTCGCAGTGTCGCTGCTGCCCGGGCTCCTGCTGTTCGGCACGTTCTTCCTGGTGCCGGTCTTCGTGCTGGTGGCAACGGCGTTCGCCCGTTGGGGCGGGCTGGACTTCGCGTGGGTGGGGCTCGACAACTACCGGCAGATGTTCGACGACCCGGTGTTCTTCAAGGCAATGGTCAACACGCTGTTCTACGCCGCGGCGTCGGTGTTCATCCAGGTCCCGTTGGGCGTCGGCGTCGGCATGGTGCTCGCGCTACGACCACGCGGGTGGAAGGCGCTGCGAACGATCATCTTCATACCGTTCGTGATCTCGGGCGCGGCCTACGCCCTCATCTTCTCCATGTTCTACAACCCGAGAGCGGGGCTGCTGAACAACGCCCTCGGCGCGCTGGGGCTTCCCGGCGACAGAGACTGGCTCTTCGACACGGCGACGGCCCGGTGGGCCGTGGCGGGGACCTTCGTGTTCGTCATCGGTTTTGTCGTGGTGCTGGTCATGGCCGAGATCGCGTCGATCCCGACGGAGATGTACGAGGCGGCCTCGGTCGACGGGGCCTCGACATGGCAGCAGCTCACGCGGATCACCCTGCCGCTGCTGCGCAACGTCATCGGGACGGCGATCCTCATCCGGCTGCTCGTGGACATCGGCATGTTCGACCTGGTGTACATCCTGACGGCCGGAGGGCCGGACGACGCGACGGCAACGCTGGCGCTGTACGCGTACCGGGCATATCTGAACGGCGAGTGGGGCTACGCCAACGCGGTGGGCTCGGTGATCATCGTCATCGGCCTCGTACTGATCGTCACCGTCCGGCGCACATTTCGAATCGGGGAGCGGGCACTGTGATCGATTCTGGAACTGTCACCATTCGGCGTCGGTCTGCGTGGACGAACACCCTCATCTATGGATTCCTGGGCATTGTTGCGCTGCTGGCTCTGACACCGACGGTGTGGGTCATGCTGTCGAGCTTCAAGACCGGGGAACAGATCTTTACCGGGAACGGGTTCTGGCCCTCGCCGTTCACGACGCAGGGCTTCGTCGATGCATTTACCCAGATCCATTTGCATGAGTACATGTTGAACACGCTCCTGTACGCGGGGCTCGGAACGGTCGGTGCTCTTGCGTCGGCGTTTCTGGCGGCCTATCCGCTGGCGCGGTTCTCGTTTCGCGGGCGCAACGCACTCGTGGCGTTGTTCTCCTTGGCGCTGGCGCTGCCCCTGGTCGGTCTGGCGACCCCGGTGTTCTTCGTGGTGCGGGCGCTGGGGCTGTTCGACTCGCAGATCGGGATGGTGATCGTCTACTCGGCGCTGCAGTTCCCGTTCACGTTCGTCGTGCTGCGGGCCTTCCTCCTCGCGACGCCGCCCGAGCTGGAGGAGGCCGCGATGATCGACGGCGCCGGATACTTCACGACGCTGTTCCGCGTGGTGCTGCCGTTGACGCGGCCCGCGCTGGCGACCGTGGCGGTCGTGGCGTTCGTGAACATCTGGAACGAGTTCTTCTTCGCCAACCTCCTGCTGGTGTCCGAGGAGAACCGGAACGTCCAGCTCGTGCTGGCCGGCTTCAAGTCGCAGTTCGGGTTCAACGTCACCGGGGCCGTGGCCGGGGCCACGCTGGTGATGCTGGTGCCGATCTGCCTCTTCCTGATCCTGCAGCGCCAGGTGATCGCCGGCCTCACCGCCGGAGCCGTCAAGTAGGGGGAGCCGCATCGGTCGGGCTGGCCTCACGGCAGCGCTGCAGCGTCATCGACGGTAGCTCGCCGAAGCGCTGTCGGTACCCGGCGGCGAACCGCCCCAGGTTGGTGAACCCGAGCCGGGAGGCGACCTCGGTGACCGTCGTGGTCTCCGCGTCGGGGTCGGCGGCCCGGAGCTCGATCCAGGCGCGTCGCAGCCGGATCTGCCGCTGATACTCCATGGGCGTGGTGCCCAGCCACCGGCGAAAGCCGTCGTACAGCGCCCGGGTACTCGTGTTGGCTGCTCGTGCCAGCTCGGGCGCCGTCCAGGTGCGGTGCGGAAGCCGTTCGATCAGATCGGTCGCGCGGATCAGCCATTCGGGGCCGATCGCCGGTGGCTTCTCCCACAGCTTGCTCGAATAGTTGTGCGGCATGGCGAGCAGCAGGCCGACTATCAGTCCTCGTTCGGCCGCGGAGGCCGCGGCGGGATGGCGGAGCATCGGCGTCGACGAGTCGAGGTCCTCGACAAGGTTGTCGACGGCGGACCACCAGCCGGCCGCCGGCATGTCCCAGACGTTGACGACGGGCTCGAAACGCAGGGGGACGCCCGGTTCGGTGTCGATCCACGTCTCAAGCTCCGCTTCCAGAGCGGTGCGGTCGACGGCGATCATCATCATGACGCTCCCCGACGGCCACCTGATGCGGATGGGCTTGCCGGGCGTGGACACCACTGCGGTCCCGGGCCGAACCGCTACCGACTGCGTGCCGATGGTGAAGGTCGCTCGTCCGACCAGTGAGTGGGCGACGATGAACGAGGCATCGGACCGCTCGGCGACGAGTTCGACGTCGGCCCCGTAGGCAAGGACGGTGATGCTCACCGCGCGAATCTGAGCATTGCGGATCGAGGCGTCGAAATGGCAAGCGTCACCTTCGAAGCGCAGTTCGTGCGGCAAGATGGCCCGGGATACCCCTTCACGAGCAATCTTGGGATCGGTGGTTCTGAAGATCTGGTGCTCGGCGAGCGGGATGGGGTATTTGGAAAATACTTCTTCCAATGTTCTTTCATCTTCTTGGGACTCGATTCCTGGCATAGGATCAATAGTCACCGGCCAATTGTCGGCCGTGCCGCTGCCCGGCGGCAATGATTACGCGGACGGAAATATCAAGATTGTGAGAACGATCAGGCCGGTTCCTGCGGTCTGTGCGGTGCCAGATCGCCCGTTGCGCCGCGTCTTCCGCCGATGTCGTGTCGGCCCGGTCCCGCGGCGGGTCGAAACCAGCGGCTCAGGGCAAAAGGTCCGTTATGGAATGCTTGCCGGATGGATGTACTGCTGGCCCAGCTTCCCGCGATGATGGGTGTCCTGATCGGTGTGGTCGGGACGCTCGCCACCACGGCTCTCACCGACGCGGCGCGCTGGCGGCGCGAGCAGCGGGTGCGGTTCGACGAGCGGCTCCTCGACGTGAGCGCGGAGTACGCCGCGGCGATCCGGGAGATAGTCCAGACCCTCGCCAGCGTGACGGCGTACGTGCGGCCGGGTGACAAGTCGCCGTCGCTCACCCCTGAAGAAGGCAAGTCGATCCTGGATGCCGCCAACCGCAGAAGGATGCTCGCGTGGGAGTCGCTGTGCCTGGTGGCGGACGACGCCACCGTCAAGGCCGGGGGCGAGCTGTGGTCGGCGGCGGGCCGGCTGGAGTACGCGGTCCGAGACCTCGCGGCGTTCAGCCCCGACGACTGGGAACCGCTCGACAGGGTCGTGCGGGCCCAGCAGCGGGAGTTCTACCAGGCAGTGCGGACGAACCTCGCCATCGGGCCGCTGGGCGTGCCGGTCAGCCGGTACGAGCACGCTGGGGCCAGGAAGAAGTCCGGCCCGACCGGGTAGGGCCGCGACGAGCCGATGGAGCGCGATGCGTGAGCTGGAGCAGGAGACGGTCGATGCGGCGCAAGGGCTGCGCGAGGGGCCGGTAAGCGCGCCTCCCGGGACCGAGGAGCTACTGGACCGGTTCCGCGAGCGGGCCTCCGGCCAGGAAAGCCGATGACAACCCCGGCTTTTCCGGCGGCCGCGGTCAGGGGCTTCCCGGGCTTGTCCCTGGAACCCTCCGAGATCCCTTGGCCTGCGGCTTTGCAGGGTGAAACATCCCAGCCATGAAGACACCCAGACGCGTGGCCCGGTCAGCTCTCGTCACGACGACGCTCCTGGCCTGCGCCGCAGTGGCAGTGCCCAGCACGGCAGTTGCCGGCCCCGCGGCAATCGGCCCGACGGCGTCCGCTCCGTCGTCGGCCGCCGACGACCCGATCCTCTCCCTGCCCGAGCCGACGGGCCCGTTCCCCGTCGGCCTGACCCCGATCCGCCTCGTCGACGAGGAGCGCGCGGATCCGTGGGTGCCCGAGGCGCGCCGCGAGCTCATGGTGTCCGTCTGGTACCCGGCGGTGCCGCACGGTGAGCCCGCGCCGTACACGACGGAGGCGGTCTCCGCGGCGGTCATCAACAGCGCGCGTCTTCCCGTGTCACCCGACATCCTGACGACCGTCGACACTCACTCCTACGACCGGGCCCCCGCGCTGCCCGGTCGGCGTTCGCTCGTAGTGCTTTCGCCCGGTGCCGGTCTCAGCCGCGAGTCGCTGACCGCGCTCGCCGAGGAGCTCGCCTCTCGGGGGTACGTCGTGGCCGGCGTCGACCACACGTACGAGGCCCGTGCGGTGGAGTTCCCGGACGGCCGGGTTGCCGGGTGCTTGCTCTGCGAGCGCGACCCCAGCGCGGAGCTCGGCGAGTGGGTCTCGCGGGGGCGCTCCGCCGACATCAGCTTCGTGCTCGACGAGCTCACCGAGGGCCGGCTCTGGCGGCACGCGCCGACGATCGACGCGCGGCACATCGCCGTCGTCGGCCACTCGCTCGGTGGCTCGTCCGCCGCGGCCACGATCGTCGGCGACCCCCGCGTGGACGCCGGGATCAACATGGACGGCACGTTCCAGGTGGACTTCCCCGAGGCCGGGATGGACCGGCCGTTCCTCATGCTGGGCAGCGGCTCGCACGAGCCGGGTGCCGGCGACGAGCCGGACTGGCCCGACAACTTCGCCCGTTTGGGGGCGACGAGCCAGTGGCTGCAGGTTCCGACCGCGAACCACGGGTCGTTCACGGACCAGCTGATGTTCCTCGACCAGCTCGGAGTGCCGCTGCCCGGTGGGCCGGGCACCGTTGGTGGCGCGCGCGGCGTCGAGATCACCAACGCCTACGTGGGCGCGTTCCTGGACCGGCACCTGCGGGGCATGGACGCGCCCCTGCTGGACGGCCCGTCCGACGCATACCCGGAGGTCGAGTTCCGGGGCTGAGCACGCGCCGGTCGGTCGCTCGCTGAGATCGGCCCGTTGCTCGACAGCGCTGCTGCCCAGTGACTCGGCCCATCCGTCCCGCACGTTCTGGGCCTGATCACTGGGCAGAAGCGCACTATCGTTCGCCACTAATAGTCCTGACTCGGGACCGTCGAACTGCCTAGGATCGCCGCATGTCGAACCAGGTCCCCGCAGCTAGCCACCCCGCCGTCGAGAAGGTCACCGCCGCGCTGGCGGAGGCGGGCGCCACCGGCCAGGTCCGCTGGCTGGACGACGCCGCGACCACCGCCGCGCTGGCCGCCGAACATCTCGGCATCGGCGTGGGCCAGATCGCGAACTCCCTGGTCTTCCTGTTCGACGGCACGCCCACCCTCGTCCTGACCTCCGGCGCGCACCGCGTGGACACGGCGTGGCTGGGGGAGCGGGTGGGCGCAACCATCACGCGGGCGTCGAAGGAGCAGGTCAAGGAGGCGACGGGCCAGGTGATCGGTGGCGTCGCACCCGTGGGGCACCCGGCACCCGTGCCGACCTACATCGACACCGCGCTCGCCGCGCACGACGAGGTGTGGGCTGCCGCCGGCCACGCCAAGACCGTGTTCCCGACGACGTTCGACGAGCTGGTCCGGATCACGGGCGGCACGCCGACGGCGGTGGCGCCGGAGGTTTGATCGGCCGCCGTTCGCAAACGCCGCGGCCAGCGCCTGAGCCGCTGCTGAACCCAGTTTGATCGATCGTCTCCGATCGGGCGCTGGAGTGGCACCGAGCTCGACGTTTCTCGACCACCTCCCGAGGCAGTGGGATCCAGACGTGGTGTCAACCAGGGTTGACATCGGGTTTACGTGTCAACCATAGTTGACGCGTCAGTGCGTTGGATCTCGGCCGCCCGGAGGCGTCATGAACACACCCGCCCGCAGCACCGACGTCGCGGTGATCGGGGCAGGCCCGACCGGGCTCTTCCTGGCCGGCGAGCTGGCCGCCAACGGCGTGAGCGTCACGGTGATCGAGCGCGCCCTCGAGCCGGACCGGCTGCCGCGCGCGAACGGCGTCGTCGGCGACGCGGTCCGCCTGCTCGACGAGCGCGGCCTCTACCGGGGGCTCGCCCGGAACGACCACAGCCTGCGCGGCATGCTGCACCGCATCGGCACGGGGAACTTCGGCAGGCATCCGCGCCCGGCGCCCGTGTTCAGCTACGCCGGCTTCCGCCTGCCGCTGCACCGCGTGCGGCGGGACAGCCCGGTGTACGTGCTGCCGGTGCCGCAGCGGGTGCTCGAGCTCGCTCTCGAACGCCGCGCCGTCGAGCAGGGCGCGGTGCTGCGGCGGGGGCAGGAGCTGCGGTCCTTCGTGCAGGACGACGACGGCGTGCACGTCGAGATCGCCGCCCCGGACGGCGCCGACCGGCTCTCCGCCGCGTACCTCGTGGGCTGCGACGGGGCGCACAGCACGGTGCGCAAGAGCGCCGGCATCGACCTTCCGGGTGCGACGCTCGACGGCGCGGTGTCGCGCCTCGCGCACGTGACGATCCCGCGGGAAGAGCTCACGCTGAACGGCGGCCTGCGCAGCCCTGACGGTCGAGCGCTGCGGCCGTTCGTGCCGCACCGCACGGCGCGGGGAGTGCTCACCTTCGGCTCGTTCGGCACGGGCCTGACGACGATGAGCACCCTGGAGTGGGGAGCCGACGTACCCGACGACGACGTCCCGCTGACCATCGAGGAGATGCGCGAGAGCGTCGGCCGGGTTGTCGGACGTCCTGTCGATCTCCGGCCGCCGCACGGCCCCGGCCCGCACCAGCTCCGCCGCATGAGCAGCAGGAACGCCCGCGTCGCCGCGACCTTCCGGGCCGGGCGAGTGTTTCTCGCGGGCGACGCCGCACATGTCTTCACCGGCTACGGTGCGTCGGCGCTCAACGCGGGACTGCTCGACGCCGCCGACCTGGCCGGGAGGCTCGTCGCCGCGGTCCGAGGCGCCGCCGGGACCGGGACGGCTACCGTCGGCGGTGGCGCCGCCAGCAGTGGCTCGGTTGGCGGCGGCTCGGTCGGGTGTGGCGCCGCTGGCAGCGGCGTGGTCGGCGGTGGCGCGGCCAGCAGTGGCGCCGCCAGCAGCGGCGTCGTCGGCAATGGCGTCGTCAGCAGCGGCACGGCCAGCAACGGCACGGCCGGCAGTGGCGTCACCGTCGACGAGGCCCTCGACGAGTACGACGCCGTCCGACGCCGCCAGGCGCTGCGGACGGTCCAGCACAGTGCGATCCAGGAGAGCCTGCTCGCGCCCGGCGACGAGGTCACTGCCTGGCGCGAGGAGTTCGCCGCCCGCCTGACCGATCGGCAGTTCCTCGCAACCCTGGCGGACGAGTTGGCCGGCCGGCCGACGGCACCGCGCCCCGCGAGTCACCCTTGAGCTGACGCCTGGCCGTTCAAAAGGTCCGCTACCACCAAGCAGTTGGGCATGCTTTCTCGCCGTCGAGCATGCCGAACTGCTTGGTCGAAGAGGACTTCCGTGAGATCGGCAGATTGCACCGGGGGCGTCACCGCGGAAGGCGGGAGTGTTACGTCGGAAGGGCCGGGGGCGTCGCCGCGGAAGGGCCGGGGGAGTCATCGCGGGAGGCTGGTCTTGGTCCCCGTCGTGGTGACCCGGATCGAGAGCAGCAGGTTGGTCGCCGTCACGAACAGGGTGTTGCGCTTCGGGCCGCCGAAGGTGAGGTTTGAGCAGACCTCGGGCAGCAGCAGCTTGCCGAGCAGGGTGCCGTCGGGGTCGAAGCAGTGCAGGCCGTCGCCGGCGGCGACCCAGAGCCGGCCCGCGTCGTCGACCCGCACGCCGTCGAAGGTGCCGGCGTCGCAGGTGGCGAGCACCTCGCCGCCGGACAGCAAGAGGTCGGGTCCGACGTCGAAGCGCCGCAGGTGCTTGCGCTCGCTGTCGGTGACGTAGAGGGTTCGCTCGTCGGCGGAGAAGGCCAGGCCGTTGGGGCCGGCGAAGTCGTCGGCGACCCGGGTGACGGATCCGTCCGGCGTCCAGCGGTAGACGTGGCAGCCGTCGATCTCGGGGGTGGCGCGGAACCCCTCGTAGTCGCTCTGGATGCCGTAGCTCGGGTCGGTGAACCACACGCTCCCGTCGCTGTGCTCGACCAGGTCGTTGGGGCTGTTGAACCGCTGGCCCCGCCAGTGGTCGGCCAGCGTGGTCAGGGTGCCGTCGGGCTCGGTGCGCGTCACCGACCGGGAGCCGTGCTCGCACTGGAGCATCCGGCCCGCGCGGTCGATCGTGCGGCCGTTGGCATAACCGCCCGGGCCACGCCAGACGCCGACACCGCCGGTGGCCTCGTCCCAGGCGAGGACCCGGTCGTTGGGGATGTCGCTGAACAGCACCGTGCGCCAGGCGGGCGAGTAGGCCGGCCCTTCGAGCCAGCTGCCCTCGTCGAAGAGCACCTCGGCGAACGTGTCCCCGCGGACGGGGGCGAACCGCTCGTCTTGGCGCTCCCACTGGGCGCGGATCCTGGTCACGGTCACGTCTGGCTCCTTCGGTCCGGCTGGTCACCCACGGGACATGGGCGGGGACATCAGCGCGCTTGATGCTGATCGTGGCGGACGGACCCGGGTCACCGGCGCGCGGGTGGTGCGGTTGCCGAGCGTCCAGGTGCTCGGGTGGGGGAGCGACCTATCGAAACGGCACTGCGCGCTCCGCCGAGGCGTTCACGACGCCGGGGTCAGCCGGCACCGAGCATCTCGGCGACCGTCGTCACCTCGATCAGCGGCGCGTAGAGGCGCATGATCTCCAGCGCGCGCTGGTGGTTCTCCGGGGTCGAGCCCGCGCAGGCGTCCTCGACCACGAGCACCCGCCGGCCGGCGTCGGCGGCGGCGAGCGTCGTCGAGATCACGCAGCAGTCGGTGGCCACGCCCGCGAGCACCAGCTCGCCGCTCCCGCGGGTGGCGGCGTCCAGCTCCGGGCCCCACTTGCCGAACGTCGTGCGCGTGACGACCGGTGCCCCGGAGGCCACGACGTCGGCGAGGTCTGTGATCTCGTACAGCGGGTCGTTCTCGGGTACGAGCGCGAACGGCCACTGGTCGAAGTAGGCGCGCCAGGCGCCGTCGGGCACGGCGGGGGCTACGTACCTGGTGAGGACCGTGCGGCCGGCGAAAGCGGGGAGCAGGCGGCAGGTCCCGGCGAGCGCGGTCGGGTAGTCGGGGGAGGCCCAAGGGCTCGGCGGGCGGGCGAAGACGTCCTGCATGTCGATCACGACGAGGGCGGCGTCCGGTCCGGGCGGCACGATGGCGGCCGCGCCCGGCGCGACATCCGGCCCGACGCCGGTGTCGCGCTGGACGGCGTCCGCGCCGCCGACCGTGGGCGGTACGTGGGCGGCCGCTCCGCCGTCGGCCCGTGTCCCGCCGTCGGTCATCGTTCCTCCTGGCGGCGCACCGCGCGGGCGCTCAGCAGGAGCGTCCCGGCGAAGCCGAGGACCAGGGCGACGAGCACGCCGAGGTTGGCGCCCGCCCAGGCGCCGTCGACCCCGCCGATCGGGCCCAGCAGGTAGCCCTGCCAACCCAGCCACGGCGCGTAGGTGTTGGTCACCAGTCCCCAGCCGACGGCGGTGCCGACCACGACGAGGAGCACGGCGGCCCAGTTCACCGATCCGTAGCGGCCGGACGCGGAGTACAGGTCGGCGTCGGTGTAGTCGCGGCGGCGCAGCAGGATGTCGGCGAGCAGGACGCCGCACCAGGCGGCGATCGGCACACCCAGCGTGATGAGGAAGCCCTGGAAGGGGCCGATGAAGGAGTCGGCTACGAACACGACGTAGATCGCGCCGACGACCATGAGCGCGCCGTCGATGGCGGCCGCGACCCAGCGCGGCGCGGGCAGCCCCAGGGACAGCAGCGCGAGCCCGGAGGAGTAGATGTCCAGGGCGGCGCCGCCGATCAGCCCGGCCAGCGCGACCACCACGAACGGGATGAGGAACCAGGTGGGCAGGATCGTGGACAGGGCCCCGATCGGGTCGGCGCCGATCGCCTCGTTCAGCACGGGGTCGGAGCCCGCGAGCAGCAGGCCGAACACGAGCAGGACGACCGGGGCCAGCGAGGCGCCCAGGGTGGTCCACCCGACGATGCCGCGCCCGGAGGCGGAGCGGGGCAGGTAGCGCGAGTAGTCGGCGGCCATGTTGACCCAGCCCAGCCCGAAGCCGGTCATCATGAAGACGAGCCCGCCGATCACCTGCGGGCTGCCGCCGGCGGGGATCGCGGCGACCGTGGCCCAGTCGATGTGGTCGAGCACCAGCACGATGTAGACGACGGTGAGCACGGCCGTCAGCACCGTGATGACGACCTGCAGCCGCATCACGAGGTCGAACCCGAAGACGCCGGCGGTGACCACGATGCCCGCGACCACCACCAGGGCAATGATCTTGGTGACCGTGCCGCCGCCCCAGCCCAGCTCCCCGAGCACGGTGGACGTCGCGAGCGTGGCCAGCGCGACGAGCACCGTCTCCCAGCCGACCGTGAGGATCCACGACAGCAGGGACGGCAGCTTGTTGCCCCGCACGCCGAACGCGGCCCGGGACAGCACCATGGTGGGCGCCGAGCCGCGCTTCCCGGCCAGCGAGATGAACCCGCAGAACAGGAACGACACCACGATGCCGATCGTGCCGACCACGACGGCCTGCCAGAACGACACGGCGAACCCCAGCAGGTAGGAGCCGTATCCCAGCCCGAGCACCGACACGTTGGCCCCGAACCACGGCCAGAACAGGTTGCGTGGCGACCCGCGACGCTCGGTCTCGTCGATGGTGTTCAGGGCATTGGTCTCGACGCTCGCGGGGGCGCTCATGGTGGCGATCCTGCCACTCGGACCCGCGTGGCGGCGAGGGCCGCGATTGGCTGCGCCTGCCCGGCCGTTCCTGATTCTGGTTCAGCAGGCGCCAGAGGGCCGGAACTGCGGGTGGCATGGACGCCTCGAGCCTGCTGAACCACAGTCAGTTCCCCCACGGCGGGCGAAGGGCCCCGCACCGGTAGTGGTGCGGGGCCCTTCGGGGTCGGGCGTGGTCCTGCGGGAGCGTCAGACGACGCGGATGAAGGTCGGGCTGTCCTGCCAGATCTCGTCGTAGCGCACGGTCTCGCCGGGGACCGGCGCCTCGACCTGCATGCCGTCGCCCGCGTAGATGGCGATGTGGCCGGGGGTCCAGATGAGGTCGCCCGGCTGGGCCTCGGCCGCGGAGACGACGGTACCGGCGTAGCGCTGCTCGGAGGAGGTGCGCGGCAGGTCGATGCCGACCTGCGCGTAGACGTAGGACGTGAACCCGGAGCAGTCGAACCCGGCGGGGGTCGAGCCGGCCCAGACGTAGGGCACGCCGAGGTACTGCATGGCGATGTCGACGATCGCGGAGCCGGAGGCGGACGCCGGGGCGGCCTCCTCCGCGGGCTCCTCGGCGACGGCCGTCGCCGTGACCTCCTCCTCGGCGGGCTCGGCCTCGACGACGGGCTCGGGCTCGGGCTCCGGCTCCGGCTCGGGTGCCGGCGTCACCTTGATGGTCCCGGTCTCGATGGTGAGCTTGGCGTCGGCGGCAACCTTCACGGCCGGTGCCGTGTCGACCTTTGCCGTGGTCAGCTCCGCCTTTGCCACCTCCTGCGTGGCCTTCTTCGCCGCGTCGAGCGTCACGGCGTCGAGCTCGGCAGTGGTGGCATCGGGTTCGGCAACCGGGGCGGCGCTCGCGGGACCGGCGAGCAGGGAGACGATCAGTCCCGAGCCGGCCGCGACGATCGCGCTGCGGCGGGCGGTGGTGGAGAGGCCGCGCGCGGCGGCGCGGGTGAGCGGGGTGAACGGGGTGATGGTGTGGGCAGCACGATGGCGCCCGGGCGTGCGAGTAGTCACGTCGGTTTCTCCCGACGCCTGCGAGGTGAGCTGTCGGATTCGGATCGGAGAATGACCCGGCCGCGTACTACCTGTGCGGCTTCACCCCAAGGGCACCGGATGGTGCCCAATTACTTGGTTCCCCCGTCCCTGTCATCTGTTCGGTGCAGTTCTCGCGGCGGTGACAGGGCTCGGCGTCCGCCTCGAGTGCCCACGGACTACCCGCGAGCGGGACCGACCGTAACCCGGATCGGCGAGAAAGTCACAATCGCATCACGGACGCAGAGTCGGCCGATGCGAGGCTTGACCGGATTGTCCGTCATGAGATAAGCGAAGCGGGCGCCGTCCCGGCAGCGGACGGCGCCCGCCTGCCAGGGCCGGCTACTCGGGCCGAACGTTGTGGTTGTGGGCGAACAGGTTGGTGGGGTCGTAGTGCCCCTTGACCGCCGCGAGCCGCCGGTACGTGTCCGCCGGGTAGACGGCGGCCACGTCCTCCTCGGTGGCCGTTGTGAGGAAGTTCGCATACGCGCCGTCGAGATGCGGCGCGAGCCTGCCCCAGATCGCGGCCAGGTGCGGCCGGACGGTCGCCAGGACCGGCTCCGGGCCCCCGGCGAACGTGGTGACCATCAGCTCCGCCCGGCGGTGGGCGTAGGCGGTGGCACCACTCGGGACCCGGGACACGGCTCCGCCGACGCTGCGGATCGAGATCGACGGCGAGCCCTGCGACGTCCCGGCCTCGGCCAGGATCCGCAGGACGTCGGGCACGGACTCCGTGTCGACGAACCCGGAGTGGGCGAGCACCCGGATTCCGGGCGGCGGGGTCGCGCCCTCCACGAGGACGTCCGCGTAGGCCGTCAGCGCGACGTCGTCGTCGACGACGGTCCCGAGCCGGCGGATCGGGTCGAGTGCCTGGGCCGCGAGCTCCGGGTCGTCGCCGTCGAACACGACGTGGATCTCGACCGGTGCCTCGGGGCCGCCCGCGAACGGGTTGGCGAGGTTCGCGATGGACGTGAGCTCCTCCGGGGCGGTGCGCAGGTGGTCCGCCCAGCCCCGCAGCACCTCGGGCGCCTGAGACGCCGGGAAGGTGACCTTGCCGAAGAAGACGTCGGTCGTCGGGTGCGCCACGAAGTCGAAGGCGGTCACGATCCCGAAGTTGCCGCCGCCACCGCGGATCGCCCAGAACAGCTCGGGGTTCTCGTCCGCGCTCGCGGCCACGACCCCGCCGTCGGCCGTGACCACCTCCGCCGCGACCACGTTGTCCAGGGCCAGGCCGTACTTCCTGACCTTCCAGCCGATGCCGCCGCTCAGCGTCAGCCCGCCGACGCCGACGCTCCTGGTGTCGCCCGAGGAGATCGCGAGGCCGTGCGGGGCCAGCGCCGCCGCGACCTCACCCCAGACGGCGCCGCCGCCGATCCGCACGACGTGCCGTTCGTCGTCGACGATCTCGACGCCGGCGAGCTGGCTCAGGTCGATCACAACGCCGCCGTCGTTGGTGCCGAAGCCCGGAAAGCTGTGGCCGCCGCCGCGGACGGACAGCGGGAGCTCCGAGCCGACGGCGAACCCGACGGCCGCCTGCACGTCCCCGACGGTCTTGGGGCGCAGGACGTAGGCAGGGCTGCCCGATACCAGCTTCGCGCGGCCGACCGACTCGTACTCGGCCCCGCCGGGTTCGATGATGTCGCCGCCGAAGTCGCGGCGCAGGGTTTCCAGAGCTGAAGACATGACGTTCCTTCCACAGGGGGTGGTGCTGCGTGCCGCACCGAACGAAGTCATGACTCCCCGGACCCGGCCGGTGTGACAGCGTGCCGATGTGACCGAGGCCATACGGCGGCGGAACGGGGACCTACAGCTCGCCCATGAGGTCGAAGTCGAATCCCTCGGCGCGCGCGAGGTAGAGGCGGTGCTCCGCGTGGTTGCCCTGGAACCGCATCGGTCCGCGCGGCCCCTCGTACACGACGCCGTCCACCGAGCGGTCGGTCGCGGCCACGGCCGCGCTCCCGGCCCGTTCGACGATCGTGCGCAGCGCGAAGATCCCCTCGTAGCAGGCCTCCGCCGCGGCCCCGACGGCGGGGGCATGCACGCCGTGGTGGGCGGTGTAGCGCCCGATCAGATCGAGCGCCTCGCCCGTCGCCAGGCTCCGGAACCAGCCGCCCGTCGAGAAGAGGTTGGCGGTTCCGCGCACGCCGCTGCCCATGAGCATGTTCTCCTCCATGAGCGTGCTCAGGCGGACCATCCGCTCGTCCAGGCCCTCCCGGGCGAACGCCCGGTTGAACCGGACCGCGTTCTGCCCGACCATCAGCATCAGCACGCCGTCGGCGCCCGAGGCCTCGATGTCGTGCACGACGCCGGCGAGCTGCGCTGCGCTCGCGCCCTGCTCGTTCAGGAACCGGGCGCCCGCGAACTGGACCCCGAGGGAGGCGACCTGCGTGGACAGCACCTGGAACGTGCGCCGCGGCCAGGCGTAGTCGTCCCCCACGACGTACCAGCTGCGCACGCCGAGCTCCGCCCGGAGCCGCGAGATGGCGGGGAAGAGCTGGGCCGAGGGGACCTCTCCCGTGACGTAGAGGCCGGGCCGGGTCTCCGCGCCCTCGTACGCGGCCGGGTAGACGTAGGGCACCCGCCGCTGCACCAGCGGCACGACGGCGTTGCGCACCGCCGAGGTGTGCCAGCCGGTCAGCGCGTGGATGCTGCCGGCGGTCAGCGCCCTGGCCACCTGACGCCGCAGGACCGGGAGCTGCTGGCCCGCGTCGAGGAACTCGGCGCGCACCGGGCGGCTGAGGATCCCGCCGGTCGCGTTCATCTCGGCCACGGCCAGCTCGGTGACGGCCTGGCACGACGGGCCGTAGATGCCGCCGGGGCCCTGGAAGTGCAGGAGGGCACCGATGACGAAGTCCGACATGACGCCCCGTCCCGGTGATGGGCCCTTTCTGGGCTCGGCCTGTGTTGGCGGGTAGTGTACGAGCACACAGGAAGGGCACGCGATCATGCGGACTGCTGGTGAGACGGTCACGGCCAAGCCCCACGACGACGTGGATGACGCGATGGCTGCTGTGCTGCTGCGCGAGTCCGTCCTGGCCGCCCGGCGGGCCGCCCGGAACGCGGCAGGGGCGCTCGGCCCGGAGGGCTACACGCTCGACGAGTGGCTGGTCCTGGACGTCCTGGGCGCGGGCGACGGCCTGACGATGTCGCAGCTGCGCGAGGCGGTGCTCGCCGACAAGGCGACGCTCGGCCGCCGGGTCGACGATCTCCTGACCAAGGCCCTCGTCTACCGCGAGGTCGACGGCCTGGACCGCCGCGTGATCCGCGTCTACCTCTCGTCCCGCGGCCGGGACGTCCTCGCACGCCTGACGGCGCGGCTGGCGCAGGGCTAGCTGCCGACGGCCCGGGCCACCAGGTTGGTTGCGGGTTCCTCCGGGGGCACGCCGGGCGAGGCGACGGCGGTCGCCGTCACCGGATGTCGTGGTCGGGGTGAGCCCGGTCGTACTGGTGCCGCGCCTCGGCGATGACTGCTCGGTGGGCGAGTGACCAGCCGGCGAGCGCTTCGACGAGGTGGGTCAGGCTGGCCCCGGTCTCGGTCAGCCGGTAGTCGACCTGGGCCGGCACGGTCGCGTACACGGTGCGGAGGACGAGTCCGTCGCGCTCCAGCCTGCGCACGGTGAGGGTGAGCATGCGCTGCGAGATGCCGTCGATCGCGCGTTGCAGCTCCCGGAAGCGGCGTGGCCCACCGGCGAGCTCCACGACCACGAGTACCGACCACTTGTCGCCGATGCGGTCCAGCACGTCGCGGATCCCGCAGTCCGGGTGACCGTCGTAGCCGCAGGGATCGAGGTCGGCGGGTGCGGCGGTTACCTCGGTGTGCGTGGGTGACATCAAACTGCCTCCTTGTGGGCCCTGCATCGGCGAATCAGGATCAAGCGTAGTTACCAAAGAGAACCACGACGGGAGACGTGTGACCGACATGATCTTGGTGACCGGAGCGAACGGAAACCTCGGCTCGGCCACGCTGGCTGCGCTGCGTGCGCGCGGCGCGATCGCGACAGGGGGCAGCCGCAACCCGAGCGAAGGGATGCGGCGGCTCGACTTCGACGACCGGGCCGGTCTGGACCTTGCCGGTGTCTCGACGCTGGTCCTGGTCTCAGCCGGCTATGCCGAGGACGACCAGGTCGTCGAGCGGCACACGGCAGTCCTGGACGCTGCCGCCCGGGACGGCGTCCGGCACGTCATCTACACGAGCCTGACCGGCGCGGGCGACCACCTCGGTTTCGCGGCGGCGCACCGTGCGACCGAACGGCTCGTGCGCGCCTGCGGCCTGCCGTGGACCATCCTGCGCAACGGCCTGTACGCCGAGCTCGTCGGCGGTCTGCTGATGTGGGCCGACGACGGGATGGAGTCCGCGTTCGGGGACGGGGCCGTGGCCGCGGTCGCCCGTGCGGACCTCGCCGAGGCCGCGGCGGTCGTCGCAGCGGATCCGGCACGCCACAGCGGGCGTGTCTACGAGCTGACCGGCACACCGATCACGACGGCGGACGTCGCCGGCCGGCTAGGAGTCACGCACCGGTCCATCGGACTGGGTGAGTACCGGCGCAGGCTCCTCGACGACATGCCTGGGTTGCTGCCGTTCCAGCCGCCCATGCTCGTCTCGATCGCGACCGCCGTCCGGCACGGCTTCCTGGACGGCGCCGACTCCGACCTCGCTGCCGTCCTCGGGCGCCCGGTCTCCGACCCACTGGCCACGGCCGCGGCGGCCGCCGGTGCCATGAGGCCCGGGCCCGGCCGGACTGCCGCGGGGGGTGGTCTGCCGGCTCCGACCGAGGCGCTTCGATGACTGGCGAACGCTGCCGGGAGGTGCTCGCGCTGGTCGCACTCAGCGGCTCGATCGGACGCCGGCGATCGAGCCGGCGCCCCAGATCAGCAGCAGCACCACGGTGAGCACGACGCCGTAGGGCTCGAGGCTCACGGAGGCTCCCGGCATCCAGCCGAGCCAGGGGGCGTGCTCAACAGCGACCTGCACCAGCGTCACCAGGCCGATCCCAAGCGCGGCCAGCGCCGACACCCCCGTGACGACCACGTCGTAGCGCACCAGCGCGCGTACGGGGGCGCCGGCGCCGGACGAGCTCGTGCCGCCGGTCCCGGCCCGCGCATAGACACGCCGGGCCACGGCGCCCTGGGCCGAGTCCAGCAGCGACATGCCCGCGGCGAACAGCACCGCGAGCGGCAGCGCTGAGTACCACGCGACCTGGCCGACGGCGGCGGACGCCGTGATCGCCAGCAGGCCGATCTCCGTAGCCGTGTCGAACCCGAGCCCGAACACCAGCCCGACGACGTACATCCGGGCCGGCCGGTCCGTGGACCACTCGAACCGGCGCAGCACCCAGGTGACGGGGCCGCCGGCGTGGTGCGTGTGGGCTCCTGGGGCGGTGGTTCTTGGAGCGGCGCTTCCCGGAGCGGCAGTCCTCGGGGCGACGGTTCCTGGGGCGGCGGTTCCTGGGGCGCCGCCGGCCCGCGCGCGCAGCGCGGTGCGCAGCATGGCGATGTTGACGGCCGCGATCACGAGCAGGAACGTCCCCGAGACCAGCGGCCCCCAGACGCCGGTGGCCCGGCGCAGCGGCGACGACTCGTCGTCGAGCAGCGGAGCCAGAGCGTGCACGCCGAGCGCGAGGAGCAGAGCGGCGCCGAGGACCACCGTCGAGTGCCCCAGCGAGAACCAGAGCCCGACCCCGCGTGCGTCCCGGTCTGTGCGGACCAGCCTGCGCGTCGTGTTGTCGATGGTCGCGATGTGGTCGGCGTCGAACGCGTGGCGCAGCCCCAGCGCGTACGCCGCCAGCCCGATCGCCACGGTGATCGCCCCGGTACCGCCGTCCGCCGCCAGGGTCGCGGCCAGTCCACCGATCCCGACGACGTGCAGCGCCACGACGACAGGCACCGTCGCGCCCCGGCGCTCGCGGCGGGCCGGCAGGTCGGGAAGCTGGTCGGTATGCGTGCTGGTCATCTGTCCTCCAGGGTGTGTTCGCCCGGCCGGGCTCCTGACTGTGGTTCAGCAGGCTCAGCAGAGCCATTTCTTTGGGTTTTCCGGCTGTTATTGGCCTGCTGAACCAAAGTCAGGAGCCAGGTCGAGGGGGCTGAGGTGGGTGGCGGGGCCCAGCCAGCGGGTCAGGGTTCCGCCGCGGTCCAGGCGGAGCGTGACCGCGCCGTCGAGGTCCGGCGCCGGCGCAGGGCGGTCGGGCCCGCCGGGGCCGTCGAAGCTGTCGGGCCCGCCGCGGCCGTCGGAGCTGTCAGGGCCGCCGGGGCCGCCGGGGTCGCCGGGGCCGTCGGGGGGACTTCCACGCACGTCGGTGACGGTGTCGATCACCGCGTGGTCGCCGAGGACGCCGGGTACCGGGTGGTCGCCCGCGGCGGTCAGCTCCTCGACCAGGATCGGGCCGACGTCGTCGGCGACGTCGGTGCGCAGGGTGATCCGGCCGCCGCACTCGCCGGACCGGCCCAGCACCACGGTCTCCCGCAGGGTGAGGCGGGCGTCGGTGGCGAGCCGCGCTGTCGTGGTGCGGCGCACGTCGGCGCCGCTCGCCACGACGAACGGGAGCCCCGCCCAGGTCAGGCCCGCCCCCGGCCCGAGGCGGATGTCGGCGTCCCATCGGCAGGCTTTCCCGTCGCCGTCGTACGCCACGGTCCCGCCGACGTCGGTCAGCGTGAGCGCGCACCCGGGGTCCACCCGCACGCTGACGATGACGTGGTCGCCGCCGAGCAGCATGGCGCCGCCCGCGACGAGCGCGACCTCCGCGCGCGTCCCGTCGCGGGCGACGAGGCGCGCTGCCAGCAGGCCGTCGGAGGTCCGGACACGCACGGGTGCACCGAACCCCGTCGGGCGTTCGACCGCAACCCGGGTCACTCGCGGGGTCGACGGCGCCCGCGGAACCGCAGTCGTTGGGCTCCCGTCCGGCACTTCCGGCAATGCGTCCGGGTCTGGTGCGTCCGGCAATGCGTCGAGGTCTGGTGCCTCCGGCAATGCGTTCGAGTCCGGCGCGTCCGGCAACGCGTCCGGGTCCGGCGCATCCGGCATGGGCGCGTCCGGCATAAGCGCATCCGGCAACGCGTCCGGCATGGGCGGGCCTGTGCTCAGCATCTGCTGGTCAGTGGGCGTGGGAGTGGTCGTGCGAGTGGTCCCCGTCGTCGTGGCTGTGCACGTAGCCTCCGCCGTCCTCGTCCGCGTGGAAGTGCGGCGCCATGGGGCCCGGGTCCTGGGCGACGTGCGCGCCCGCGCGGAAGCTGGCCAGCACGCCGAGCACCCAGGCGCGCAGCTCGGCGACCGAGGCGTCGTCGCTGCGGGAGAGCGCCACGACGGCGCGGTTCTCGCGCGCCGCGGATGCATCGGCGACCATCCGGTCGACGTCTACGCCCACGTGCGGCGCGAGGTCGGTCTTGTTCACCACGAGCAGGTCGGCGCGGCCGATCCCGGGACCGCCCTTGCGGGCGACGTCGCCGCCGCCTGCGACGTCGAGCACGAAGATCTGGGCGTCGACGAGCGCGGGGGAGAAGGTGGCCGTGAGGTTGTCCCCGCCCGACTCGATGATCACGAGGTCCAGCGGGTCGAAGTCGCGCTCCAGGTCCTCGGTGGCCAGCAGGTTCGCCGTGACGTCGTCGCGGATCGCGGTGTGCGGGCAGGCGCCGGTCTCCACCGCGCGGATGCGCTCGGGCTCGAGCACGCCCGCCGAGCGCAGGAACCGCGCGTCCTCGTCGGTGTAGATGTCATTGGTGATTACGCCGATACGCAGCTCGGCGCCGAGGGCCCGGCAGACCGTTGCGATCAGGGAGGACTTGCCCACGCCGACGGGCCCGGCGACTCCCAGGCGGAGGGCGCGCGCGGCGGGGGCACGGCCGTCGTCGAGCACAAGGTCAGGTGCAGGTGCAGGTGCAGGTGCATGAGCTGGCGCAGGTGCAGGTGCAGGTGCAGGTGCAGGAGCTGGCGCAGGAACGGGAGCGGGAGCAAGCGCACGAATATGAGCGGGAGCGGGAGCGGACACGGGATCAACGGCGGAATCAGGCACGGAACAACCTTTGGCTCAGGAGGGCGTGGGCCTGTGCCCAGCCCTCGGTCTGCGGGGAACCGGAGGCCGGGATGTCCTCCGGAGTGGTGCACGCCGCGACGCGCAGCACGTGCTGCTCCGCCGCGGCGCAGGCTTCGAGGACCCAGCGCGCGGGCGTGACCGGGTCGAGCGGTTCGAGCTTGAGCAGGGCGGACGCCGCCGTCTGGGCGTCGTCGTAGACGGTGAGGCGCACGGTGTCGGCGGCGGGCAGGCCCGTCGCCGCGGCGACAGCGCCCAGCACAACCGCTCGGGGGAGTGGCCCGTGGGCCGCGTCGTGCGCGACCAGCGCCCGCACGGCGGGCGCATCCGCCCACAGCGTGCGCGCGAGCCGCAGGTACCCGCGCCCGAGCAGGCGGGCGGCGTCGCGCAGCGCGGGCGCGGGCGTCCGTGCCGCCCAGGCGCGGACGACGTCGGCGAGGTCGAAGGCGCCGGCGGGCCGGACGCCGTCGGGCACCCCGCGCGGCTCCCCGACGGCGGTCCCGCCGGGCGTCCCGCGCGGCTCCCCGACGGCGGTCCCGGCGAGCAGCCGCGCCGTCACGACGGCGGTGCCGGCCTCCACGAGGCTCACCGTGGTCGCCCGCCCGAACAGCCAGGCGGGCACCTCGCTGGTGGGCATGCCGCCCAGCAGCGCGGGCTCGAGGCTCGCCGAGTGCGCGTGCCCGCCGCTGGGCAGGCGCGCGTCCGCGAGCAGCATCGCCACCGAGAGCGCGTGGGCTGAGGTCACGCGCCACCTCGAGGTCCAGCGCCGGAAGGCCGGGGCGTGGTGTGGCCGAACCGCAAGTTGGTGACGATCCCACCCACCGAACCGCAAGTTGATAGTGCGCCGTCTGGCCGAACCGCAACGACACGCCGGTGCCACGCCGCACGTCGGCATGTCGTTGCGGTTCGGCGACCCTGAACGTTCATCAGAACATCGAGTAGAGCTGGGCGAGCGGCAGGCGGACGGCTGGGGCGGGCTCGACGAGGTCGCCGTCCACGCGGATCTCGAACGTGTCCGGCCGGATGTCGATCCGGGGCAGGGCGTCGTTGTTGCGCATGTCCGCCTTCCCGACGTCGCGGGTGGGCGCGACGGCGGCCAGCTCCCGCCGCAGCCCGAGCCGGTCCGCGAGCCCGTCCTCGATCGCGGCCGGGGCGACGAACGCGAGCGAGAGGTCGGCAGCTATCGCGTCCCCGAACGCGGGACGCTGCAGCACCGGCTGCGGCGTCGGGATGGACGCGTTCGGGTCGCCCAGCGCGGCCCAGGCGATCACGCCGCCCTTGAGCACGACGTCGGGCCGGACGCCGAAGAACCGCGGGTCCCACAGGACGAGGTCCGCGAGCTTGCCGGGCTCCACCGAGCCCACGTGGGCGTCGATGCCCTGCCCGATCGCCGGGTTGATCGTGTACTTGGCGACGTAGCGGCGCGCGCGCTCGTTGTCGGCGGGCTCCGAGCTCCCCAGCGGGCCGCGGCGGTGCTTCATCACGTGCGCCACCTGCCACGTGCGGGTGATCACCTCGCCGATGCGGCCCATGGCCTGCGCGTCGGACGACGTGACGGACAGCGCGCCCATGTCGTGGAGCACGTCCTCGGCGGCGATCGTCGTCGCGCGGATGCGGGACTCGGCGAACGCCAGGTCCTCCGGGACCGCCGGGCTCAGGTGGTGGCAGACCATGAGCATGTCGAGGTGCTCGGCCACAGTGTTCACCGTGTGCGGCAGGGTCGGGTTGGTCGAGCCCGGGATGACGTGCGGCAGCCCGGCGATCGTCAGGATGTCGGGCGCGTGCCCGCCGCCCGCGCCCTCGACGTGGAAGGCGTGGATCGAGCGGCCGCCGATGGCGTCGATCGTCGACTGCACGAACCCCGCCTCGTTGAGCGAGTCCGAGTGCAGGGCGACCTGCAGGCCCCACTCCTGTGCGGCGCCCAGGGCCGCGTCGAGCGCGGCCGGGGTGGCGCCCCAGTCCTCGTGGATCTTGTAGCCGCCCGCGCCGGCCAGGGCCTGCTCCGCCAGGGCGTCGGCGCTGACGGTGTTGCCCTTGCCGAGCAGCAGCACGTTGACCGGCACGGGGTCGAGGGCGCGCAGGATGTGCCGCAGGTGCCCCGCCCCCGTCACGGTCGTGGCCTTGGAGCCCTCGGACGGACCGGTTCCGCCGCCCGCGACCGTCGTGATGCCCGTGGCCAGCGCCTCGTGCAGCTGCGACGGCGAGAGCAGGTGGACGTGCGCGTCGAAGGCCCCGGCCGTGAGGATCCTGCCCTCGCCGGAGATGACGTCGGTCGACGGCCCGATGACCAGGTCGGGGTGGACGCCGTCGGCGACGTCCGGGTTGCCCGACCGGCCCAGGGCGACGATGCGCCCGTCGCGCACCCCGACGTCGGCCCGGACCACGCCCCACCAGTCCAGGACGACGGCGTTGGTGATCACCGTGTCCAGGGCGCCCTCCGCGCGGGTGCGGGTCGACTGCGCCATCGACTCCCGGATCGACTTGCCCCCGCCGAACACCGCCTCCTCGCCGCCGGCCGTGCGGTCCTCGGTGACCTCGATCCACAGGTCGGTGTCGCCGAGGCGCACCTGGTCGCCGACCGTCGGGCCGTACAGCGCGGCGTACCGCTCGCGATCCACCCACGCCATCAGCGTTCTCCCTGCTCGTTCGCGACAGCCCTGGCCGACTGCAGACTTTGCCCACGCTCGGCCGACGACTGCAGACTCGGTCGCGGTTTGCGGCCCACCAGCCGCAACCAGGTCTGCAGTCGGCATCCAGGGCCGCGTCCAGGTCTGCAGTCGGCCATCAGCGTTCCTCCTGCTCGTTCGCGACCGGGCCCAGTGCGCCGCCGTCGGTCTTGCCGCGCTGGAGCCCGGGCACGCGACGCGCCCCGCGGATCGTCACGGCGTCGACCTGGCGGCTCGCGCCGGGCTCGAACCGCTGGGAGGTGCCGGAGGGCACGTCGAGCCGGAACCCGTGCGCAGCCTCGCGGTCGAACTCCAGCGCGCCGTTGGCGTCGGGCAGGTGCAGGTGGGAGCCGATCTGGACGGGCCGGTCGCCGGTGTTCAGGACGACGAGGCGCAGGCGCTCGTGCGGCGCGCGGTCGGCGTTGATCTCGATGCGGCCCGGGGCTACGCGGATCGCACCCGGCCCGGTGGACGTGTGGGCTGACATGTGGACCTCCTACTGGACCGGGTGGTGCAGGGTGACGAGCTTGCGACCGTCGGGGAACGTGGCCTCGACCTGGACGTCCACGAGCATCTCCGCGACGCCGTCCATCACCTGCTCGCGGACGAGGACCTCGCGGCCGGTGTCCATGAGCGTCGCGACGTCGGCGCCCTCGCGGGCCCGCTCGATGACCCAGCAGGACAGGAGCGCCACCGACTCCGGGTAGTTGAGCCGCACGCCGCGCGCCAGGCGGTCGCGCGCGACCATCCCGGCGGTGGCCAGCAGCAGCTTCTCGACATCACCAGGCGTCAACCGCACACCCCCACCCCCTCCAAGGCTTGGTTGTGGGCGCGATCGTTGCGCCCAAAACGGACGGATAGTCGCAACCGTCGCGCCCACAACCAAGAGGCGGCGGTTTGGGCGGTCATAGGGTCAGCGCCTTGCGGGCGTCCGCGGCGGCGTCCGCCCCGCCGCCCTGCCCCCGGTGGGCGATGCGGCCGGAGGTGAGCACGGCGAACTCGGCGGCGTGCTCCACGGCGTAGCCGATGTGCTGCTCGACCAGCAGCACGGACAGGCTTTCTGCGGCGGTGAGCGCCGAGATCGCGTCGTAGATCTCGGTGACGACGTTGGGCTGGATGCCCTCGACCGGCTCGTCGAGGACGAGCAGGCGCGGCCCCGTGACCAGCGCCCGCGCGATCGCGAGCTGCTGGCGCTGCCCGCCGGACAGCAGCCCGGCCTGGCGTCCGAGCAGGTCGCGCAGCGCGGGGAAGAGGTCGAGCGCCTCGTCCGTCCGACGTCGGCCCGTGCGCCCGTGCGCGTCGGCGACCACCTGCAGGTTCTCCCGCGCGCTGAGCTGCCCGAACGACTGCTGGCCCTGCGGCACGTAGGCGATGCCGCGCCGCACCCGTTTGTGGGGCGCGAGCGCCGTGACGTCCTCGCCGGCGAGCCGCACCGACCCGGCGCGCAGGGGCAGCAGGCCGAGCACGGCCCGCAGCAGGGTCGTCTTGCCCGCGCCGTTGTGGCCCAGGACGGCGGTCAGCGCCCCGTCGGGGACTGCCAGGTCGACGCCGTGCACCACCGTCGTCCGCCCGTAGCCCGTGGTCACGCCGCTCAGCTCCAGCATCACGGGAGGTCTCCTTCTGTAGTGGCGGGCCCGGCCGGCGCGCCGAGGTAGACCTCGACGACGGCGGGGTCGTTCTGCACCTCGTTCACCGTGCCCTCGGCCAGCACGCGCCCCTGGTGCATCACCGTCACGGAGTCGGCGAAGGAGCGCAGGAACTCCATGTCGTGCTCGACGACGACCACCACCCGCTGCGACCCGATCCGGCGCAGCAGCTGCCCGGTCTCCTCGCGCTCGGCGTGGGTCATCCCGGCCACCGGCTCGTCCAGCAGCAGCAGGTGGGCGTCCTGGACGAGCAGCATCCCGATCTCCAGCCACTGCTTCTGGCCGTGCGCGAGCACCCCGGCCGGCACGTCGCGCAGCGCCGTCAGCCCCACGGTCTCCAGCGCGTGCTCGACCGCCTCCGGCGTCCCCCGACGGCGGCGCAGCAGCGTCAGGGGCCTACGCCGCGCGCCCGCGGCGATGTCGAGGTTCTGCAGCACGGTCAGCTCCTCGAACACGCTCGCCGTCTGGAACGTGCGCCCGACGCCGGCGCGGGCGATGCGGTGCGTGCTGCGCCCGAGCAGCTCCGTCCGCCCGAAGGCGACCGACCCCGTCGCCCGGACCAGCCCGGTCACCGCGTCGATGAGCGTCGTCTTGCCCGCGCCGTTCGGGCCGATCAGGAACCGCAGGTCGCCCTGCGTGACCGTGAGGTCGACGTCGCGCACCGCGACGAAGCCGTCGAACTCGACGCGGAGCCCGCGCACCTCCAGGTAGTCGTGCCGAAAACGGGAGGTGTCGGTCCCGAGCAGCGCCTCGGCCGCGGCCAGGTCGATCTCGGTCTCCGGCGGCTGCGCCGTTGCTGGCGTGTCACTCATGCCGGGCTCCTCTCCGGAACCAGTTCGGGGCCGGGCCCCGCATCGGGCGCCGCGTCGCCAGGCGCCGCCTCCCCAGGAGGCGCGGCGGCACGACGACGGCGCAGCTTCCCGGCGACCGACGCGAGACCGCCGGGCAGGAACGCGATGACGAGGATGAACAGCGCGCCCTGGAAGTAGATCCAGCCCGACGGGAACTGCTCGGAGATCGAGGTCTGCGCCCAGCTGACCGCTATCGAACCGAGCACCGGGCCGAGCAGGGTCGCGCGCCCGCCGATCGCCACCCCGATGAGGAAGCCGATGGACGGCACCACGCCGACGTCGGCCGGCGAGATGATCCCCGCGATCGGGACGAACAGCGCGCCGCCGACCGCGGCCATCACCGCCGCGACCACGTACGCGACCACCTTCACCAGGGCGGGGTCGTAACCGAGGAACCGCACGCGGTCCTCCTGGTCGCGCACGGCCACCAGCAGCTCGCCGAACCGGGAGACGGTCAGCCAGCGCACCACGGCCACCATCACGAGCAGGACGCCGGCCGCGATCAGGTAGAGCATCTGCTTGTTGACCGGGTCGGCCAGGTCGTAGCCGAAGAACGCGCGGAACCCGTTGAGCCCGTTGGTCCCGCCGGTGGTCTGCTGCTGCCCGATGAGCAGGATCGCGAATGCCGCCGCAAGCGCCTGGGACAGGATCGCGAAGTAAGCGCCCCGCACCCGGCGGGTGAACACGGCCCAGCCGAGCAGCGCGGCGAGGGCCGCCGGGACGAGCAGGACCAGCAGGATCGCCGAGACCGGTGACCGCAGCGGCTCCCACCAGCCCGGCACCTGCCCCGTGCCGTACAGGAGCATGAAGTCGGGGACGCCGCCCGGGCCGGCGTCGGCCAGCTTGAGATGCATGGCCATCAGGTAGGCGCCGAGGCCGAAGTAGACCCCCTGGCCCAGGGTGAGCAGCCCGCCGCGGCCCCACGCCAGGCCGATCCCTACCGCGACCATGGCGAGGCAGAGGAACTTGGCGAGCAGGTCGAGGCGGAACGGGCTGAGCACGGCGGGTGCCAGGAGCAGGAGGGCGGCTGCGAGGGCGAACGCCGCGAGGGTCCGGGCGCGGCCGGGTCGCAGCAGGGCGGTGAGGACGGTCATGCGAGGCTCCTCGTCCGGACCGAGACCAGCCCCTGGGGTCGTAGCTGGAGGAAGGCGACGATCGCGACGAACACGAGCACCTTGGCGACCGAGGCCGTCGTCGAGTACTCGAAGAACGCCTGCATCAGGCCGAGCGCCATCGCTGCGATCACGGTGCCCTTGATCTGGCCGATGCCGCCGGCCACGACGACCAGGAACGCGTCGACTATGTAGTTGGTCCCGAGCGTCGGCCCGACCGAGCCGAGCAGCGTGAGCGCGACGCCCGCGATACCGGCGAGCCCGGAGCCGATGAAGAACGTGACCCGGTCGGTGGCGCGCGACGAGATGCCGGACGCCTCGGCCAGGTCGCGGTTCTGCACGACGGCGCGGATCCGCCGGCCGAGCGGCGTGGCCCGCAGGGCCAGTGCCAGGGCGACCACGCACACGGCGGCGAGCGCCAGGATGAACAGGCGGGTCCTGGGCAGCGCGAGCCCGCCGATCTCGACGGCGCCCGACAGCCACGCCGGGGCGCTGACGTCCACGTTGGGCGCGCCGAACACGTCCCGCGCGACCTGCTGGAGCACGAGCGCGACACCCCAGGTGACGAGCAGCGTGTCCAGCGGCCGCCGGTACATCCGGTGGATCAGCGTCGCCTCCAAGAGCAGGCCGAGCAGGCCGCCGACGACGAAGCCGAGCGGGAGCGCGACCAGAAGGCTCACGCCGGCGTCGCCGACGACTCCCTGGACGACGAACGCCGTGTAGGCGCCCGCCATCATGAACTCGCCGTGGGCCATGTTGATGACACCCATCTGGCCGAAGGTCAGGGAGAGGCCCAGGGCGGCGAGCAGGAGGACGGAGCCGAGGCTGAGTCCGGCGAAGAGCTGGGCGATGATGTCCATCGAGGGTCCGTTTCGTCTCGGGCCCTGGTCAGGACAGGCCGTCGGCCCAGTCGTAGCCCTCGAGGTACGGGTCGGGCTCGATGGGCTCCTCGGAGCTCCACTCGGTGTGGATCAGGCCGTCCGCGCCGATCTTTCCGATGAGGGCGGTCTTGGCGATGTGGTGGTTGTCGCCGTTCACCACGACCTTGCCCTCGGGCGCGTCGTAGGTGGCTCCGTCGGCCGCGGCGGTGACGTCGTCGACGGCGAACGAGCCGGCCTTCTCGACCATCTCCTTCCAGAGGTAGAGCGAGGTGTAGGCGGCCTCCATCGGGTCGGAGGTGGGCCGGTCCTCGCCGTACTCGGCCTTGAAGGCCTCGACGAACGCCGTGTTCTCGGGGCTGTCGACGGTCTGGTAGTAGTTCCAGGCGGTGAGCTGGCCCTCGATGTTCTCGACGCCGATGCCGCCGACCTCCTCCTCGGCGATCGACACCGAGACGACGGGCATGTCGTCGGCGGACATCCCGGCGTTGTTGTACTCCTTGAAGAACGCCACGTTGGAGTCGCCGTTGAGCGTGTTGAACACGGCGTCGGCGTCGGCGGACTTCACCTTGTTGACGATCGTGGAGAAGTCGGTGTGGCCGAGCGGCGCGTATTCCTCGCCGACGATCTCGATGTCGTGGGCCTCGGCGTAGGCGTTGATGATCTTGTTCGCCGTGCGCGGGAAGACGTAGTCCGAGCCGACCAGGAACAGGGACTTGGTGCCCTGCTCGACGAGGTAGTCGAGGGCGGGCACGATCTGCTGGTTGGTCGTGGCGCCGGTGTAGAAGATGTTCGGCGAGGACTCCAGGCCCTCGTACTGCACCGGGTAGAACAGCAGGGAGTCCTGCGCCTCGAACACCGGCAGCATCGCCTTGCGCGAGGCCGACGTCCAGCCGCCGAACACGGCGGCGACGCAGTCGCTGGTGATGAGCTTGCCGGCCTTCTCGGCGAAGACGGTGGGCTCGGACTGGCCGTCCTCCGAGACGATCTCGAGCTGCTTGCCGAGCACTCCGCCGTCGGCGTTGATCTCCTCGGCGGCGAGCTCGAGGGCGTCGTGGACGGTCTGCTCGGAGATCGCCATCGTGCCCGAGAGCGAGTTGAGGAAGCCGATCTTGACCGTGTCACCCGACGTGTCGACGCAGCTCTCGGCCGAGGCCGACGGGGCACCCCCGGCGTCGACCCGCGCTCCGCAGGCGCTCAGGGCGAAGACGCAGAGGGCGGCGAGTGAGACGGTGCTCAGACGCGTCGCGCCGTTGCGCGACGTGGACCGTAGACGCATGGGGGATGCTCCGTTTCGTGGCCGTCGGCCCGGTGTGGGCCGACCGGTTAGGTTCAAATGAACCTAAGTGGACGTAGATGTCGCTCCAGTTCTTCCGCTGTAACTTTCCTGTTTCCCGGCGGCCCCTCGTGTTTCGGCGGGCGTACGCCAGCGCTGCGCTCCCGCTTCCGAGACCTTGTGCTCTAGCGTGACGACATGGCACTCCTGAAGACCGTCCCGACCTGGCCTCATCTGTACGTGGAGGGCGAGGCCGCATGGTGAGCGACGACGTCGTCGTCCAGGCGGCCCGGGATGCCGACGCCGCTGCCCGCGCGGCCGGGGTGACGGTCCGGGAGGTGTCGGAGGTGGACGAGCTGGCCGTCGTCGGCGACCTGTTCACGGACGTCTGGGGCAAGCCGGAGGTCACCACCGAGCTGCTGCGCGCGTTCAGCAAGACGGGGAGCTACGTGGGCGGCGCGTTCCGCGACGGCACCCTGGTGGGCGCGTGCGTGGCGTTCCATTCGGCACCGCAGCAGCGCTCGCTGCACAGCCACGTCGCGGCTGTGACGCCCGGGACCGGCGGGCGCGGGGTCGGCTTCGCGCTCAAGGTGCATCAGCGCGCGTGGGCGCTCGCGCTGGGCCTCGACGAGATCGCCTGGACCTACGACCCGCTGATAGCGCGCAACGCGCACTTCAACATCACCAAGCTCGCGGCCCGGCCCGCCGAGTACCTGCCGAACTTCTACGGGCGCGTGTCCGACGCCATCAACGGCGGCGAGGACAGCGACCGGGTCCTGGTCCGCTGGGACCTGCGCGCGCCGGAGGTCGCCGCCGCGTGCGCCCCCGGTCGAGAGGGCGCGGCGGACGCCGTCGGCCCGGACGCCGTCGTGCCCGTACCCGCCGACATCGAAGGGCTGCGCGCCACCGATCCCGCCGCGGCCCACGACTGGCGGCTGCGACTGCGCGAGAGCCTGGGGCCGTACCTCGCGGCCGGTACCGTCGTCGGCTTCGACCGCGAGCGCGGCTACCTCATCCACGCCCCGATCGAAGGAGCCCGCCCGTGAAGCTGCAGGGAGTCGAGCTGCGCAGGATCACCATGCCGCTCGTGGCGCCGTTCCGGACGTCGTTCGGCACGGAGCACGAGCGCGACGTCCTCCTGCTGCGCGCCGTGACCGACGGCGCCGAGGGCTGGGGCGAGTGCGTGGCCATGGCCGAGCCGCTGTACTCCTCGGAGTACGCGGACGCCGCCGCCGACGTGCTGCGGCGGTTCCTGCTACCCGCCCTCTCGCGGCATCAGGAGTCCGCTCGGCGGCCCGGCGGTCCGGGCGGCATCGCTGCGTCCGACGTCGGACATGCGCTCGCGCCCATCAAGGGACACCGCATGTCGAAGGCGGCCCTGGAGATGGCGGTGCTCGACGCCGAGCTGCGCACCCTGGGCCGGTCGTTCGCCGGCGAGCTGGGCGCCGTCGTCGACCGCGTGCCGAGCGGCGTGTCCGTTGGCATCCACGACACGATCCCCGCGCTGCTCGACGCCGTCGACGGTTACCTCTCCGATGGATACCAGCGGATCAAGCTGAAGATCGAGCCCGGCTGGGACGTCGAGCCCGTACGGGCCGTGCGGGAGCGGTTCGGCGACGGCGTGCTGCTGCAGGTCGACGCCAACACCGCGTACACCCTGGGCGACGCGCGGCACCTGGCGCGCCTCGACCCGTTCGACCTGCTGCTCATCGAGCAGCCGCTCGAGGAGGAGGACGTGCTGGGCCACGCCGAGCTGGCGCGCCGCATCCAGACGCCCGTGTGCCTGGACGAGTCCATCGTCTCCGCCCAGACCGCCGCCGCCGCGATCACGCTCGGCGCCTGCTCGATCATCAACATCAAGCCCGGCCGCGTGGGCGGATACCTGGAGGCCCGGCGCATCCACGACCTCGCCGTCGCGCACGGTGTTGCCGTCTGGTGCGGCGGCATGCTGGAGACCGGGCTCGGGCGGGCGGCCAACGCGGCGCTCGCGGCCCTGCCAGGATTCACGCTGCCGGGCGACATCTCGGGGTCCGACCGGTTCTACCGCACCGACATCACCGAACCGTTCGTGCTCGACGACGGCCACATCGCCGTGCCAGCCGGCCCCGGCCTGGGCGTGGCGCCGCTCCCGGACCTGCTCGACAAGTTCACGACGTCCACGGAGTGGGTGTCGGTGGGGTAGCTGCGATCCGCAGCGGACGAGGTGTTCGACCCAGCGGTTCGAGTGCCGAACCTACGTGTCTGCCGGCGGTCACTCCGGTGCGACCCGCAACCTAAACGTCCGGGCGGTCGCCGAACCGATGGATGTTGGTCCATCGAGCGCTCGGTGGACCAACATCCATCGGTTCGACGCCCTCTACGGCGGGTAGGTTGCGGGTCGGGGGTGGGGAGTTAAGGCTTCGGTGGTCGCTCCGAGGGGGAGGCGGGGGTCAGCAGCTGTTGGAGCCGTACGCCGCGTAGCGATGGGCGCTGTCGCCCTCGTGCCACCAGAAGTGGCGGCCCTGGGTGTTGCGGTAGACCGTGAAGTTGGAGCTCGTGCCGTCGTAGACGGCCCTCGCGCTGCCGTCGGTGTACTCCACCACCTGCGTGAACTTGTTGTCGGCCTTGCCCCAGGTGTTCGGGCCGGCCTTGCCGTCGTCCGCGAGGTCGCTGTACCGCGCCTGGAAGTTCTCCGTAGCCGCCTTCGTGTTGGAGCCGAAGTGCCCGTCGATGCCGGACGCGCTGAGCAGCCCCTCCGCGCGCAGCACCTGCTGCCACAGGCAGGTCGCGGTGGAGGACGAGTAGGAAGTGGTCGAGACGGTGCCCTCGTCTCCCCAGTCGTCGGCCATGCTGCCTGCGCCGCTGACCCAGCCGTCGTTCGTGTTGGCCGACGCCGGCGCGGCGGTCGCCAGCATTCCGCCGGCCAGGACGAGGCCGGTGAAGGCGGCGATGGTTCCGGTCGCCATCTTTCTGATTCGCACTGGGTGCTCCCGTCGTCGTGTAGGCCACACATGTGACCGAGCACTACTCAACTCCGGAAGGGTCTCGCTGAGAACGACCTTGCATCTCAGTGCAAACGTGCTCCCGCGAGCACTTCCTCGGCCACAACCAGGTCCTCCCAGGACATGCCGGTGCTCTTGAAGACGAGCGGCCGCGCCGGGTCCGGATGGACGGCGCCCGTGACGACGTCGCGCATCGGGACCAGGTCCTGGGTCCGCAGCGCGCCGTCGGCGATGGCCAGCACGACGTCGCCCGCCTCGCGCAGGGCGGCGCCGGGATCCTCGACGACGACGGTGGCGCGGGCGAGCAGCCCGGCCGGAAGCTCCCGGGCGTCGGGCTCGTGCGAGCCCACCGCGATCACGATCGCCGTGTCCGCGATCAGGGCGGCGTCGAACAGCGGCTCGCGCGCCGACGTCGCGCACACGACGACGTCGGCGGTGCGGAGCGCGGCGTCGGACTCCTCGCTGCCGAGCCGGACGATCTGCGCGCCGTCGATCGGGGTGACCCGGCCCGGGTTCCGGACGAGTTGGGTGACCGGGGCGAGTTCCCGGCGTCCTCGCAGGACGTCAGCGAGGGTCGCGACGTGCCCGTGCGCCTGCGGGCCGGAGCCGATCACGGCCACGCCCAGCGGATCCAGCAACGGCTCCTGTCCCGGCGCTGGACCTGCCTCTGGACCCGGCGCTGGACCCGGCGCTAGACCCGGCTTTGGACCTGCTTCTGCACCCGGGTCCAGATCCGGACCCGGACCCGGCGCTGGACCCGGCTTCGCGAGGAGGCGGTCCAGGACCGCCGCGACTGAGACGGCGGGCGTGCGCAGCGTGGTCAGCGTGATGCCGTCGAGCATCGCGACGACGCCCAGCGTGGCGGCGTCGAGCAGCAGGTACGAGCCCTGGATTCGGGGGAGACCCAGATCCGGGTTGGCGGGGGCGACCGTAGCCAGCTTGATCCCGACGTGCGCCAGGTCGCCGCCGCCGTCCGACGGCATGAGCAGGAGCTGACCGGCGTCCAGCGGGACTGCCTGGCGGGGCAGGTCGGCGGCCGGGTCCAGGCCGCGGGTCAGCGCGGATCGGATGGCGACGACGGCGTCGGCGGGTGGGCACGCGGCGGCGACCGCCGCGGCGTCCAGGACGAGGGGCGCGCTCATCGGAGCACGAACCCGGGCACGAGGGGGTCGGCGTCGTCGACCACGAAGCGGTGCTCGCCCGTGCGGTACGCCATGCCGGTGACCTGGGGTATCACCGCGGGGAGGTCGCCGACGCGGGTCGTGCCGACGATCGTGCCGGTGAACTCCGAGCCGACTATCGACTCGTGCCGGAGGATCGCGCCGCCGACGCCGACCCGGCCGTCGTCGGCCAGGACGGCAAGCCGGGCGGCCGTGCCGGAGCCGCAGGGGGAGCGGTCGACCTGGCCGTCGGCGAAGACCGTCACGTTGCGCTGGTGCACCGTGTTGCTGTTGCCGGGGCCGAAACCGGGACCGTCGTTGACGCCGGGGCCGCTGCCGGGGTCGCCGCCGCCCGGTTCGCCCACTTCCTCGTACAGGATCGTGCCGTACACGCCGCTCAGGCGCGGGTCGGTGGGATGGACCGCCAGGCCGCCCGCGTCCAGCGTGCGCTTGATCTCGCGCCCCACCGCGATGAGGTCCCCGTAGCTCGCCGGGTCCACCGACAGGCCGAGGGTCGTCGCGTCCACGCTCGCGTAGATCGCGCCCCCGTAGACCAGGGTCGCCGACGCCTCGCCCCGCGGCGTCGGCACCGGCAGGTCGCGGGCCAGCACATAGCTGGGGACGTTGACGAAGTCGACGGCGACCGTGCGCCCGGCTGCGCGGTGCACCCGAGCGGTGACCCGGCCCGAGGGGACGTCCACGACCACGTCGGCGACGCCGTCGTCGGGCGCCGCCACCAGGCCGGTGTCCACGGCCCAGGCGCCGAGGGCGATCGTGCCGTGCCCGCACGCCGTCGAGAACCCGTCCTTGTGCCAGAAGAGGACGCCGAGGTGGGCGCCGGCGTCGTCCGGCGGGACGATGAACCCGCCGTACATGTCCGCGTGGCCGCGCGGCTCCGAGCACAGCGTCTGCCGCAGCGCCTGGGCCGCCGTGCTCGTCACCGCGCGGGCCCGGCGGTCGGCCACCGAGTCGCCCGGCAGCGGCACGGGCACGTCCGCCACGATCCGGAACGGCTCGCCCGCGGTGTGGTAGTCGGTGGTGTCGATGGTCTGCGTGATCACACCGGCTCGTTCCGGGCGGCGCGCCTAGCCTCGTCCCGGGCCTTCTTGGCCGCCTCCCGCTTGGCCTTGTTCGCCGCGTCCTTCTCCGGGTCCTCGTACAGGTCGGTCAGTCCGATCGCCGCGAAGAACGTGGTCACGAGGGTCACGAGGGTGGCGATGACCCAGAGCGTCCACTGCAGGACGGGCAAGGCATGTGCCAGCGAACCGAGGAACCAGATGCCCCAGGCCACGCCGCCGCCCACCAGGACGGTGAAGATGGCAAAGCCCACCTTGCCCCCGTCGAGCTTCCGCCGCTCGCGCCGCTCGGCACCGGTCGAGACCACCCGGCGCGCGGTCCGGACGGCCAGCTCGTTGACCGCGTCCTCCAGCGCCGCCTTGCCCTCGCCTGTCGGCATCTCGTTGTGGATGCTGACTAGGCGGTGCAGCCGGCGCTCGCTGCCGGGCAGCACACCGATGAACGAGACGATCGCTGACACGAGGGCGCCGATCGCAGGAAGGCCGACTGACAGTATCGACACCATTTCCGAGGTGATCACGGCGTGAGCCTACGGCGTGTTTCGGAATTGGTTGTGGTTCGGTGGTGGGTGGCGGGTTCTTCCCAGACGTAGAACAGGTGTGCGATGTCGTGGTGGGTGGATGGCAGGATGGCCCGCATGCCCAGGCACACGTCGTTCCGGTTCTGCCTCGACCCGTCGGTCGAGCAGGAACGTGTGCTGTCCCGGCACGTGGGCGCGGCAAGGTTCGCGTTCAACCAGGCCCTGCGCCTGCACAAGGACGCGCGTACGGCTGCCCGCCGTGGGCAGAGCGCGAACTCGCTACCCGAGGTCGGTGACGTCTCTGGTGCTGTTCGCGTGCCGTGGACGGGGTTCGATCTGATCAACGCGTTCAACGCCTGGAAGAGGTCGGAGGCGGCCGGGCGCCGGTTCCTCGTCGACCCGACCGGGACGGCCAGGGTGGAGGTGACGGGTCTGGTCTGGCAGGACCGGGTGCTGGCGCAGGTGTTCGAGGAAGCCTGCGTGGACCTGGGTCGCGGGCTGAAGGCGTCCACCGACTCCCGCACCGGTGCCCGGAAGGGACCGAAGGTCGGGTCCCCACGGTTCAAGAGGAAGAACCCGACGGGTGGGTCGTTCCGGATCCGGAACAAGACCAACAGTGGGCGCGCCAGCATTCGCCTCGGGGACGGGGATCGTCTCCGGTCGGTGCGCCTGCCGAAGATCGGTGTCCTGCGCATGCGGGAATGCACCCGGCGGTTGCGTCGAATGATCGCCACCGGCCGGGCCCGGATCCTCTCGGTGACGGTGTCCCGGGGTGCGAACCGGTGGTGGATCTCCATCACCGTCGAGGCCGCCGACCTGCACCCCGCACACCAACATCCCGAAGCGCGGCACACGCCCCAACCCGTCGAGACCGACGAGGCAGAGATCAGGGATGGCCGCACCCAGCCCACCCGGCACGGCGGGAAGGGTTGGGTGGGGGTAGATCGTGGTCTGCACGTCCTGGCCGTCGCCGGCACCCGCGACGGTGTCGAGGTCCTGCGGGTCACCAACCAGCGCGCCTTCCGGCGCGGGCTGCCACGTCTGCGTCGCCTGTCCAAGGCGGTGTCCCGCAAGAAGAAGGGATCGAAGAACCGCAAGAAGGCTGTCGTGCGTCTGGGACGGCAACATGCCCGGATCCGTGACCGTCGTCGCCATGTGCTGCATCAGGTGTCCAACCAGTTGGTCAAGAACCACGCCCGGCTGGTCCTGGAAGACCTGAACATCACCGGCATGACAAGGAACCGCAAGCTGTCGCGCGCCATCTCGGATGCTGCGTGGGGCGAGCTCGCTCGGCAGATCACCTACAAGCAGGCCTGGCGCCACGGGCAGGTCCTGCTCGCGGACCGGTGGTACCCGTCGTCCAAGACCTGCTCTGCCTGCGGCACCCTGCGCAAGGACCTGACCCTCAAGGACCGCGTCTTCGAGTGCTGGTCGTGCGGGCATGTGATGGACCGGGATCTGAATGCCGCCGTCAATCTCGCCGCCTGGGCCGAGAACCACACCCCTACCGCCGAAGACACAGGCGTTGCGGGGCGTGGTGCTGCCCGGGTCGGGGACCGTCAAGCAGCCGGCCCCGTCAAGAACGCCCACCGACAGGACACCCCCACCCACCCTGACGCCCCGCGTCTCGGTGGCAAGGGACTGGATGACGTGGGAACCAATCAGACCGCACCCGCGGCCTGAACCATGGACGCCCGAGAAGGGCGGTGTTTCACAAGCCATCCGACTTCTGAAGCACGCTGTCCACCAAAGGTCGTAGATCGAGTGCATGCTCGCGGGCGATGTGGCGGAGCGGGCATCTCGACAGGCTTGGGTCGTCCGGAAGAAAGGCCTCCGGACCAGCCCGAACACCTGCCGAGCGCGAGGAGCGCGACGATGTTCCCGTCCCACGACCAGACATCCCTCAACCGGCCCGACGGCGGCCCGTTCGACGTCCGCGGCCCGCTGACCCGCCGTGCCAGACCCGGCCGCTCCACCCCCCGCGGCCGATGCGCCGCCGCGGCGCTCGCCGCCCTGGGGGTCCTTGCCGTCACCGTCGCGGCCGGCGCACCGGCGTCCGCCGCGGTGCCGGCCAACGCCTCGACCGCGGTCTCGGCCGCCGACGAACCCGCGCCGCCCCCGCCCATCTCCGCCCCGGCCGGCGAGCACGCCCCGGTGCAGCCCGACGTCGACGCCTGGCTCGACGGTCTGCTGCCGGCCGCGCTGGAGAGCGCGGGCATCGCCGGCGCCGTCGTCTCCGTGGTGGACGACGGCGAGATCGTCACCACCCGCGGCTTCGGCTACGCGGACACGGGGACGACGGGCGGCGAGGCCGTGCCGGTCGATGCCGAGCGCACCCTGTTCCGCCCGGGCTCCGTGTCGAAGCTGTTCACCGCGACCGCCGTGATGCAGCTCGTCGAGAGCGGCGACGTCGACCTGGACACCGATGTCGCCGAGTATCTCGACTTCGACGTCCCGCGCCGGTTCGACGAGCCGATCACGCTCCGGAACCTGCTCAGCCACACCGCCGGGTTCGAGGAGGTGATCGACGGCCTCATCGGCTCGGGCGACGCGTCGCCGGTCCTGCGCGACTCCCTCGCCGCCGACCCGCCGGAGCAGGTCTACGAGCCCGGCACCGTCCCCGCGTACTCGAACTACGGCAACGCGCTCGCCGGCTACATCGTCCAGCGGGTCAGCGGCGTGCCGTTCGAGGAGTACGTCCGGCGTCACATCCTGGAGCCCGCCCGGATGACGTCGTCGACCTTCGAGCAGCCGCTGCCGGACGGGCTGAGCGGCCGGATGTCGCGGGGGTACACCACGTCGTCCGCGGCCCCCGGGCCGTTCGAGATCGTCGGTGCGCCGCCCGCCGGGGCGCTCACCGCGTCCGCGCCCGACATGGCGCGGTTCATGCTGGCCCAGCTCGGCGAGCCCGGTACCGGGTCGCTGCTCGAACCCGAGACGCTCGACCTGATGCACGCCCCCGCGCTCGACGAGAGCACGCTGGGCAACCTCGCCGCGAGCCCCCGGATGACGCTCGGGTTCTTCGACGAGAGCCGCAACGGCCGCTGGATCATCGGCCACGGCGGCGACACGCAGTACTTCCACTCCCACCTGCAGCTCTACCCGGAGGAGCGCGCGGGGATCTTCGTCTCCCTCAACAGCACGGGCAACACCGCCTACGCCACGCTCGCCCTGCGCGAGGCAGTGCTGCAGGGCTTCGCCGACCGGTACTTCCCCGCGGTCACGGCCTCCGGTTCGGGGGCGGGCACGGGGGACGACGCCGCGGCGTCGGGCACCGTCGAGGCGACCGCGAAGGAGCACGCGGCGATCGCCGAGGGCAGCTACGTGGCATCCCGCGGCATGCAGAGCACGTTCCTGGCGGCGCTCGACGTCTTCAGCACCACGCAGGTCACGGCCCGGGAGGACGGCCGCCTGCTGATCACGCCCGGTCCCGGCAGCGCTTCGCCCGCCCTGTACGAGGAGGTCGGGCCCTGGGTCTGGCGCGAGGTCGGCGGCCAGCGCACCATCGCGATGCGGGTCGCCGACGACAAGGTCGAGGCCATCGGGTGGGAGAGCGCGTTCGCCCTGCTGCCGTCCCAGCCGCAGCGACTCCCGGCCCTGGTCTACCCGGTGCTCGGAGCGTCTGCCCTGATCCTCCTGGTGACCGTCGTCGCGTGGCCGGTCGGCGCGATCCGCCGTCGGATCCGGAGGCAGTCCCTGCCGGAGGGCACCGGCCGCGTGACGCGCATCCTGACGAAGATCGCGGCGCTCTGCACGGTGCTCGCCCTCGTCGGCTGGACCACCACGGTCATCACCGTGATGAGCCTCCAGGACGTCCCGGAGCTCTCCCTGCGCCAGCTTCAGGTGCTCCAGGGCATCGGCGTGCTGGGGCTGATCCCGGCCGCCGTGCAGGTGGTCGGAGCCGTCCGCCACCGCCACGGCTGGCGGCGGGTCCTCGGCACCGCGCTCGTGGTGCTCGCGCTGGCCGGAATCGCCTGGCTCGCCATCGACCTCCGCCTGCTCGCGCCGTCGGTATCGTACTGACGATGGCCACGACGGACGGCTCCACGGTGTTCGACGACGCCCCCATCCCGCAGCGGGTCAGCCGGCTGGACGCGCTGCTCGACCGGCTCGGCCTGACCAGCGTCCTGGCGCGCGACGGCCTCCTGGCGGCGTTCGTGCTGCTCCTGACGCTCGGCCTGCTGCTGGTGCTGTTCCAGTTCGTGCTGGAGGCGGAGGGGCTGGTCGTCAGCCCGGCGCAGGCAGTGGTGATCACGGTCGCCGCGTGCGCGCAGACGCTGCCGCTCGTGCTGCGCCGGGTCCGCCCGGTGCTCTGCCTGGGCCTCGTCGTCGCCTGCCAGGTGGTCGTCGTCGCGGCGTCTCCGCCGGATCTGTCGGTGGGCGGCGTACCGGTGATCATCGCCGCCTACACCGTCGGCACGCTGCTGCCGGCCCGCCGGGCCCTGGCGATCACTGGCGTGGCGGTGCCGGTCGGGGCGCTCGTGGCGGGGGTGGTCGCCCTCGTCTCCGGCGGCCGACTGCTGCTGCCGGTGCTCACCCACCTGGCCGCGGGCATCGTGCTGTACCTGGTCAGCGCGCTCGTCGGCGGGGCGGTGGCGACCCGCCGCAGCTACCTCGAGCTGGTTCGCCTCCGGGCGGCGGAGCTGGTCCGGACGCAGCAGGCGACCACGCAGGCGGCGATCTTCGCCGAACGGTCGCGCATGGCGCGCGAGCTGCACGACGTCGCGGCGCACCACCTGTCCGGCCTGGTCGTGCAGGCCGCCGCCGTCGAGCGGCAGATCGACAGCGACCCGGAGGCCGCCAAGAAGGGCACCGCGTGGATCCGGGGGCAGGGCAAGGAGACCCTCGACAGCCTCCGCCTGATCGTCGGCGTGCTCCGGGAACGTCCGGGCTCCGGGTTCGGCGAGGACGCGCACGACGCGCCGCCGCCCGGGCTCGGCGCGCTCGACGAGCTGGTCCGGACGGCGCGCACCCTCGGCGACTCGGTGGACCTGGTCCGCGAGGGCCGGCCGCGACAGCTCGCCCCCATCGCCGACGCCGCGTTCTACCGGGTGGCCCAGGAGTCGCTCTCGAACGCCCGCCAGCACGCGCCCGGGGCGCCGGTGCGGATGGCGGTGCGGTTCGGGGAGCGGGAGGTCGCGCTGGAAGTGGTCAACGTGGCCGCCGTCGGCGCCGCTGCCGGTTCGGCGCGAGGGCCGGCGCGGCAGGGCATGGGCCTGATCGGGATGGGCGAGCGGGCGCACCTGGTGGGCGCGACGCTCACCACCGGTGCCCCGCCGTCCGGCGGGTGGCGGGTGCTGCTCACGCTCCCGCTCCACCACGAGCCCGCGGGTACCGTGTCGGCAGCGGGGGCACCCGCGGTGCCCGCCGAACGGGGAGCCGCACTCGCCGAGGGGGGACAGGATTGATCAGGGTCATGCTCGTCGACGACCAGGCGGTGGTCCGGGCCGGATTCCGGTTCCTCCTCGAACAGGCCGACGACATCGAGGTGGTCGCGGAAGCCTCGAACGGACCGGCGGCGGTCGAGCTCGCCCGCCGGCACAGCCCCGACGTCGTCTGCATGGACGTGTGCATGCCGGGCGGCGACGGCCTCGCCGCGACGCGGGAGATCGTCTCGGGCGTCTCGGGCGTCTCGGGCGTCTCGAGCGACTCGGGTGGGCCGGGTGGTTCTGGTGCGTCCGGTGGGACGACGCCGGTGGTGCTGGTCGTGACCACCTTCGACCTCGACGAGTACGTGTTCGGGGCGCTGGAGGCGGGCGCCGGCGGGTTCATCCTCAAGGACTGCGAGCCCGAGGAGCTGATCGACGCCGTCCGCCGGCTCGCCGACGGGCACGGCCTCATCGACCAGGCGGTCACCCACCGGGTGATCACCGAGTTCGCCCGCCGCAAGGCCCCGCCCCGGCCGACGTCGGACGCCGCGGCGCAGCTCACGGCCCGCGAGGCCGAGATCGTGCGGCAGCTGGCCCGCGGGCTGTCGAACGCCGAGATCGCGCAGGAGCTCGTCGTCGAGACGAGCACGGTGAAGTCCCACCTCGGCCGCGCGATGGCCAAGGTGGGCACCCGCGACCGCCTGCAGACGGTGGTGTGGGCCTACCAGAACGGCCTGGCCCCGGGCTGACGTCGTCGTCCCACGATGACCATGCGCCTGCTGCCACGATGGGGTGCTTCCCCGGTAGCAGGCGCATGGTCATCTTCGCGGGGCGCCCACGGCGCAGTCGTCCGGGGCGAACGGGGTGGGGTCGAAGACGGCGAAGCGCTCGCGGTACTCCGCCGCCCGCCCGGGCCACAGGAGCGTGAGGCGGCCCGAGCGTTCGTCCACGTACCAGCTCCGGCACCCGCCGCGCAGCCACACCGTCCCCGCCGCGCGCCGGTCCACCTCCCGCGTGTACGCGGCCTCCGCCTCCGCGGACACCTCCAGGGGCCCGCCGTCCGCGTCGAGGTGGTCGAGCGCGCCGAGCACGTAGCCGACCTGCGCCTCGATCACCTCAAGGGCCGAGTGATGGCCGAGACCGGCGTTGGGGCCGTCCAGCACGAACAGGTTCGGGAAGCCGTGCACGACCGTGGAGGCGTGGCTGGTCATGCCGTCGGCCCAGTGCTCGGCGAGCGTCTGCCCGCCGCGGCCCGTCACGAGGTGGGCGAACGGCGGGCGGGTGGTCTCGAACCCCGTGGCCAGCACCAGCACGTCCACCTCGTACCGGGCGCCCGACGCCGCGACCAGCACCGATCCCTCGACAGCGACCGGGGCGCTCGGCTCGAGCGTGACGTGCGGCTGCTGCAGCGTCGGGTACCAGTCGTCGCTGAACAGCGCACGCTTGCAGCCCACCGCGTAGTCCGGGGTGAGCACCGCCCGCAGCGCCGGGTCCGGCACCTGGGCTCGCAGGTGAGCCTCCGCGCGCTCCCGCAGCGCGGCCTCCGCGGCCGTGCCGGCCACCCGCGCGTCGAACAGCCGGTCCGCCTCCTCCGCGAGCGCGGCGCGGTCGGGCTGGGCCTCGCCGGGCGCGTAGGCCCGGTCGCCGCGTGGCAGCACCCACGGCGGCGTGCGCTGCAGCACGACGACGGACGCCGCCCGCCGGGCCACCTCCGGCACGAGCTGGACGGCGCTCGCGCCGGTCCCGACCACGCCGACCCGCAGGCCCGCGGGCAGGTCCCGGTCCCATCGCACGGAGTGGAACACGCGGCCCGGGAACGTGCCGAGCCCCGGTATCTCGGGCACGCGGGGCTCGCTGAGCCGGCCGACGGCGGTGACCAGCACCCGCGAGGTCAGCGGCCCGCGGGACGTCGTCAGGTGCCACGCGGCCTCGTTCTCGTTCCATCGCGCGCCGGTGAGCTCGGTGCCGAATCGCAGGTGCGGGGCCAGCCCCTCGGACCGCGCGACATCCCGGACGTACTGGTGGATCTCGGCGCCCGGCGCGAACACCCGTGACCAGGCGGGCTGCGGCAGGAACGAGTACGAGTACAGGGCGCTCGGGATGTCGCACGCCACGCCCGGGTAGACGTTGTCGCGCCAGGTGCCGCCGACGTCGTCGGCCCGCTCCAGGATCTTGAAGCCGGTGCGCCCGGCGCGCCGCAGCCGGGCGCCGAGCCCTATCCCGGCGAGGCCCGCGCCCACTACCGCTACGTCTACGTCGGTGTTCATGTTCGGGTTCATGTCCGTGGCCACGTCGGGGTCTGCGGCGTTGCCGGGGCATGCGGCTGCGCCGGCTGCGCCAACGTGCCGGGCTGCGCGTCCCTCACCCCACCTGCTCGTATGTAGTCGTGCGCTGCCGCACCGGCCGGCCCAGCTCGGCGGCGAGCCGCGTCACGTCCGCCACGGACAGCTCTCGTCCCTGTTCGGGCCCGGCGTTCGGGTCCAGGACGCCGTCGAGCAGCACGCCGCCCAGGTCGTCGGCGCCGCCCGCGAGCACAAGCTGCGCCCCGCGCATTCCGAGCTTGGTCCACGCGGCCTGCACGTGGTCGATCCGCCCGGCGAGCATCAGCCGCGCCACCGCGTGCAGGGCGCGGCTCTCGCGCAGGGTCGTCACGCGCGCGCCGGGCACCAGTACCGGCGACTCCGACGGCAGCCACGGCATCGGGATCAGCTCCGTGAACCCGCCGGTCGCCTCCTGCACACCGGCCAGCGCCCGCAGGTGCCGCACCTGGTCGCGCGCCGACTCGACGTGCCCGTACACGATCGTCGCGGTGGACCGCAGGCCCGCGGTATGGGCTGCGGTGACGAGCTCGACCCAGCGCTCGGCGGGGACATCCGTCCCGCCGGTGAGCCTTGCCCTGATCCGGTCGTCCAGGATCCGCGCGCCCGTGCCCGGCACCGTGTCGACGCCGGCCTCGCGCAGCTCCACCAGCCAGTCCGCCAGGGGCAGGCCCGCGCGGGCTGCGCCGTCGGCCAGCTCGGCGGGGCGGAACGCGTGCAGGTGCAGACCCGGCCCGCCCCGCTTCACCGCGCGGGCCAGGTCGAGATAGCCGTCGGCGCCGGACGCCGCAGGCGGCGCCCCCTGCGCGCACACCTCGGTCGCGCCCAGCGCGGCGGCCTCCGCCGCCAGCTCGGCCACCTGCTCGGGCCGCAGGCCCAGCGACGCGTCGATGTTCCGGTTCACCGCGTACGTCACCGGGTCGCCGGTCCGCTCGTGGCGGACCTGGTTTGCGAGCGCCGCGAGCTCTTCGAGGTCGGCGCCGTCCGCGCCCAGCAGCTCGACCCAGGCGGCGTCGTCGAGGCCCGCGGGGTCGGCGTCGGCATCGGCGAGCAGCCCCGCCAGCCTGCCCGACGACGTCGCGCGGCCCGGGTGCACCGGGCTGCCCGACGACGTCGCGCGACCCGCGTGCACCGGGCCGGCCGGGTCGTGGCGCACCGGGGTGGCCCCGTCCGCCGTCGGCTCCGGACCTGGGCGTACGGCCGCCGTCGGCCCGGGGCCTAAGGCGGGGCCACGGACCGAGCCGACGGTGGAGGCGGGGCCCCGGGACGAGCCGACGGTGGAGGTGGGGCCCCGGGACGAGGCGACGGCGGAGACGGGGCTCGGACCCGAGGCCGGGAACTCGCCCAGGAGCGCGTCGTGGCGGGCCAGGCCGTAGTCGTCCGCGAGGGCCAGGACCCGCTCGCGCAGCCGGTCGTCGAGCCACTCCGCCCCATCGCGCGCCTCGCGCAGGTAGTGCGGGTGCGCGGTGAGGCGCTCGCGCAGCGTGTACCCGCCCTCGGCGGTGAGCCGGGCCAGGTCCTCGATGTGCGGCCAGGGCCGCTCGGGGTTGACGTGGTCCGGGGTGAGCGGGCTGACGCCGCCCCAGTCGTCGATGCCGGCGCGGACCAGGAGCTGGAGCTCAGCGGCGTCGGTCAGGTTGGGCGGCGCCTGCACCCGCATCCGCGGGCCGAGCAGCACGCGGGTCACGGCGACGGCGGCCGCGTACTCCTGGGTCTCCAGGTCCTCGGCGCCCATCATCGCCGTGGCCGACTTGGCGCGGAAGTTCTGCACGATCACCTCTTGGATGTGCCCGTCCCGGGCGTGCGCGTCGCGCAGCGCCAGGATCGAGTCCACACGCTCGGCGTAGTTCTCGCCGATGCCGAGCAGCACGCCGGTGGTGAAGGGGATACGGGAGCGGCCGGCGTCGTCGATCACGCGCAGCCGCAGGGCCGGGTCCTTGTCGGGGGAGCCGAAGTGCGCCTGGCCCTTCTCGGTCCACAACCGCTCCGAGGTGGTCTCCAGCATCATGCCCATCGACGGGCCGACGGGCTTGAGCCGCTGGAGCTCCGCCCACGACATCACGCCGGGGTTGAGGTGGGGGAGCAGCCCCGTCTCGTCGAGGATCAGGCGGGCCATGTGCCCCACGTAGTCGAGCGTCGAGGCGTAGCCGTGGTCGTCGAGCCACTGGCGGGCGACCGGCCAGCGGTTCTCCGGGCGGTCGCCGAGGGTGAGCAGGGCCTCCTTGCAGCCCAGCGCCGCACCCTGCCGCGCCACCTCCAGCACTTCCTCGGCCTCCATGTACGGCGAGATGCCGGCCTTGGCGAGCTTGCCCGGCGTCTGGACGAAGATGCAGTAGTGGCACCGGTCCTGGCACAGGTGCGTCAGCGGGACGAACACCTTGCGCGAGTACGTGATGACGCCGGGCCGGCCCGCCTCCGCCAGGCCGACGTCGCGCATTGCGCCCGCCACGGCGAGGAGCCGGTTCAGGTCGGCGCCGCGAGCGTGCAGCAGCACCTCGGCATCCGCCCGGTCGGGCACGCTGCCGCCGCCCTCCTCCAGCCGGTCGAGGGCAGCCTCCAGGACAGGACGGTCCGGGGCCGGCGGCTGGTCGGCGTCGCGCGAAGGCATGCGCAGGGTCAGGGGAACTGTCATGAGCCCACCTCGGGTGCAGGAACCGGATCGGGATGGTCCGGAGGGGACGGGCCGACACTATGTCATCGTGCGGTGCCGCCATCGACGTTATCCACAGGCCACGCGTCGCCGGGGGCGGCCGCGTGCAGCACCCAGGCGTGGCAGTGTCAGTGCTCGCCAGTAGCCTCGCCGCCATGAACCCGACCTTCATCGATCCCGCGGTGCTCGCCGTGGCCGACGCCGCCACGCTGGAGTCCCTCCTGACCGAAGCGGACTGGACCTCCTTCGTCCCCGAACGGGACCTGCCCGCACTGCGGGATCGGCTGACCACGCTCGAACAGGACCACGGCGTCACCCCGGCGCACCGGCTCGCCACGGACGGCGTCCGCGCTCGTGGCACGACGCTGAGTCATCCCGCCGTGCACCGTTCGGAGATCACCGCATTCGGGCTGAGCCCGTCCGGCAGCCACCTGGCCACCGCCGAATGGGGTGCGGGCGAGCGCGGCATCGTGCAGATCTGGGAGGTCGCGACCGGGCGCTGCGTCAACGCCCTGCCGTGGGTCGACGGCGGCGTAGGCATGTGGGGCGTCGCACGGGCGGTGCAGTGGTCTGCCGACGGCCTGCACCTGGGCATGGCGTTCCGGACCAACGCGGTGGGGGTCTGGGACCCGTTCCGCGGGTCCTCGGATCGGCACTCGTTCGAGGCGTCGGAACCACGGGCCGAGGCCCAGGTGACCGACGGCGCCGACAGCCCGCCGGCGTGGGCGCTGCACCCCGACGGCCGCAGCGCCTACGTCGCATCGGGTGGGACTGGCGCTCCCGGCGTGCAGGGATGCATCCCGCCGCTGGACAGCGGCGTCCTCTACTGGCGCTACGACGAGCCCGAGCCGGGGCCCCTGGCCAAGGGCCCCCTGCCGCCGGAGATCCAGGAGGCAGTCGGCGCAGAGCTCGTGATCGACCGATCGCCCACCTGGTCCGCCGATGGAACCCGGCTGTACCTCACCAACCGGTCCGAGGTGGCCGTCGTCGACGTCGCGACGGGTGACCCGCTCTGGATCGCCCGGATCGACTGGCTGGCCGCGTGGAGCCCCGACCAGCGCTTCGTGGCGCACCTTGACGAGGGCCTGCTGCAGTTCCGCGACGCGACCGACGGCCGCCTGATCAGCGAGCCTGTGCCCGACGTCGGGTCACGCTTCAACATGTCCCTGCACTCGGCCCTGCGCGGTTCGGCCGCCCGGTTCGCGGCAGTGCGGTGCACGAGAGCGGCCGAGCCCGGTGTCGAGATCTTCGACGGCGGGCAGCTCACCTACCGGGTCGCGGTCACCCCCGCAAGGACTCCCGACGTCTCGGACTTCGCGACCTGGGCCTGGGCGCCGTCCGGCGACCGGGGCGCCGTGCTGACGGAGTCGGGGGACATCGAGATCTGGTCGCTGGGCGACGGCGTGCCGCAGCGGCAGCGCTCGCTGGCTGCCCCGGCCGGAACGCTGGGTGTGCTGTGGGGCGCCGGCGACGTGGTTGTCGCGACGGGAAAGGAAACCCTGCGCTTCTGGCGAGCCGACACCGGCGAGACGGTGGGCGACTACGACTTCCTGCGGGAGGCGGACGCCGAGCTGCCGATCCACGAAGACTTCGTCTACAACCAGTTCGATGGCAGCATCGTCGCGCTCGACCGGGAGACCTGGTGCCTGCCCGTCGAGCCGGACATGGCGATCGCCCCGCCCGAGCGTCGCGCCGACGTCGAGGCGCACCTTGCCTGGGTCGTCGATCGGCGCTTCGCCTGGCCGTTGAGCTGGGGCCGGTTCGACATCTGGCCGGATGCGCAGACCGTTCTGGCCAAGGCCCGAACCCTGTCTCCGGACGTGGGGGTGCTGCGGACCGCGGTCAGGGAGCTGACCGGGTGAGTCAGGCCGGGAGCTCCGTCACCCGCCCAGTGGCTCCCGCCGCGCGAGCACCTTGCGGTAGCTGATCCGCCAGCCGTCCACGCCCCGCGTGACCGTGTCTTCGTAGGTCACGCTGCCGGTCGTGCCATCGGCGTTGACGCCGATCCCCTTCGAGCGGGCGTGCACCGTCGCGTCGTCGACCGCCGTGAGCACGACGTTCGTGACGTGGTGCCCCACGGGGTTGCCCGGGCCGAGGGCCCGCGCCGCCTCGCGGACGGCCGTGATCCCGTGCAGCGGCTCCGAGCCGAGGTCGGACACGTCGTAGACCGAGTTGGCGGTGAGTACCTCGTCGAGCCGGTCCAGCTCGCCGGCGTCGACCAGGTGCCCGTGCATCGCAAGCAGCTCGTGGATCGCCAGACGGTCGTCAACGGTGAGGGCGGTCATGCCGGTCGCTCGTGTTGTCATGTCAACACCCTCCGCTCAGTCTGTTGTCATGTCAACGGTTGGTAGTGTGCGAAACCTGATGACCGAGCTGACCAGCGACGAGATCCGCCTCTGGCGCGCCTGGACAAGTGCCTCCGAGGTGTCCCGGCGCCGCATTGCCGACGACGTCGGTGCCGCCACGGGGCTGTCCGCTTCCGACTTCGGCGTGCTCAGTCGGCTCGTACACCTCGGCGAGGGAACCCTGCGGCAGAACGAGCTCGCTGCATCCATGGACTGGCACCGCAGTCGGCTGTCCCACCAGCTCTCCCGCATGGAGCAGCGCGGGCAGGTATCTCGTTCGTCGGCGGGCGGGGGCATGGTGGTCACCATCACGGACGCCGGGCGTGCTGCCATCGATGCCGCGCGTCCCGTCCATGCGGAAGCCGTACGCAAGCACTTGTCCGGCCTGGTCCCCGAAGGGCAGTTCGACGCCTTCGTCGATGCCCTCGAACGGATTGCTGAAGGGGCCTGACCTGGCGGCAGCCTGTCGAACCCGGCCCGCCCTTAGCCCGCGCGAGCGGCAAGTCAGAGGCCGAAAATGGCCAATGTTCGTTGCTCATATGCAACGTTGCAGGTCCTTGCGGGCGCTCATGGGTTGCTGAGCCCACAGGGTCGGTTTCTGCCGCGCGGATGCGTGAAGCCGTGGCTAGCCTGGAGGTGCTGCACCCCTTGGTGAGCAGCACCAACGGATTCACGACCCAACCCCGGGAAAGACGTAACCCCGGCGATTTAGCCCAAGGGCTAGGGATCGTTCCGGGGTCTTCAGGGTCAAATTTACGGGAGCTGGTGTGCTTGTCAAGCGCAACGACGGGATCGGTACGGGCGTGGGACTACAGGGTTGTCATGGACCTGGTGACGCGGGAGCGGATGGGCTCGTACCTGAGCGCGGTGCACGGGGACCTGGAACTCGCCTTCGCCCGATACGGGTGGAACATCGAGGCGTCGGCCAGTGTCATCGGGTTGTCGTCGGTGGTTGAGGTCGTGGTTCGCAATGCAATCGATCGTGAACTCACCGCCTGGGCTGAACGGGTCCACGGGGTGGGTGCGAGTTGGTTCGACCAGGCTCCGCTTGATCCGAAGGGGCGCCGGGACCTGGAGAACGCTCGGAGCCGGGCAACGCAGCATGGACGCAACCGGGAGATCCACGGCAAGGTGATCGCTGAGCTGTCTCTCGGATTCTGGCGTTACCTTGTCGAGTCGAGGTATCACACTTCCCTCTGGGTTCCGGCTGTCCACCGGGCTTTCTCAGATGGGCCGAAAGACCTCCGCCTCCGCCGTGGGCAGGTTGCTCTCCAGATGCAGCAGCTTCAATTCGTGCGGAATCGCGCCGCTCATCATGAGCCGATTCATCGCAGGGATCTGAACAAGGACATGACGGCTGCCGAGGGGCTCATGCGCTGGGTTTCACCTGATGCCGCCGCATGGATGGCAGCCGTGTGCTCGCTGCGCGAGGTCATTGCTCGTAAGCCGCGCTGAGCGTGGCGTTTGGCGCCGGATATCCAGGAGAATCTTCTGATGCGGATCATCCAGCTCCCCGCCCGGGAGATCTCTTGGTTCGGCAGCCACGGCGTCGACATGGACTTCCTGCCCCAGGTGTTCGACGCCGAGCGCACCACGGTGAACATCGCCCGGATCGTCGCGGGCGGCGCGCTGGGGGAGCATCCGGCGACGACGCTCCAGGTCTTCGCCGTTCTCGCGGGCGACGGGGTGGTTACCTCGAAGGGCGTGGACGGAGACGCCGACGAGCGCTGGGAGATCCAGCCCGGCCAGGCCGCGATCTGGGAGACGGGCGAGATCCACGAGACGACGGCGACCACCGACCTGCTCGCAGCGATCGTCGAGACCGGTGCCGGTGAGCTGGTGTTCCGCGAGCAAGAGGTGCTGTTCGGGTCCTCGCTGGGCTGAGCGGTCGCACTGGGAAAGGCGTAACCCCGGCGATGTGGCTGAGCCAGGGATCGTTCCGGGGTTTTCATGAACAACCCTACGGGTGTGACGGGATCCGCGCGCGGGAGATGGGTTACACGGTGGTCGCGGCGGGGCTGGATCGAGCGTCCAATGACGTAACCCCGGCGATGCAGCCAATGGCCAAAGAGCGTTCCGGAGGCCGGGCGAAAGAGACAGGTGCTCACCGCCGACCCCACTACGCTCCACCTCATGGCTTCCACCGTGTACGTCATCGGCGCCGGACCCGCCGGCCTGGCCGCAGCAGCCGCCCTCAAGTCCAGGGGTGTAGATGCCACGGTCCTCGAGAAGTCGGAGCACGTCGGCAACGCCTGGCGGAACCACTACGACCGCCTCCACCTGCACACCACCCGCGGCCTCTCGAAGCTGCCCGGCCTCGCGATCCCGCGTGAGTTCGGCCGCTGGGTCGCCCGGGACGACGTCGTCCGCTACCTCGAGGCGTACGCCGCCCACCACGACCTGCGGATCGAGCACGGCGTCGAGGTCACGCGCCTCGATCGCGAGGGCCGCGAGGGCCCCGAGAACCGCGAGAACGAGGGCCGCACCTGGACGGTCACGACCGGCGAGGGCACGCGCACGGCCGACGCCGTCGTCGTCGCCACCGGCTACAACCACACGCCGCACCTGCCGGACTGGCCCGGCCTGGACGGGTTCATCGGACAGGTCGTGCACGCGAGCCGGTACCGCAACCCGGCCCCGTACGCGGGACAGGACGTGCTGGTCGTGGGCGTGGGCAACACGGGCGCCGAGATCGCGCAGGACCTCGCCGAGAACGGCGCCGCGAGCGTCCGCCTCGCGGTCCGGACGGCGCCGCACATCGTGCCGCGCAACCAGGGCCCGTGGGCCGCGCAGTACACCGGCCTGCTGGTGCGCCACCTCCCGACCGCCCTGGTCGACGCCATAAGCGTCCCCGTCCGCAAGGCCAGCTTCCCGGACCTGTCCCACCTCGGGCTGCCGATCCCTGAGGTGGGCCTGGCCACCCGTGTCGCCCAGGGCGCCATCCCGGTGCAGGACGTCGGCCTGGTCGCCGCGGTCCAGGCCGGTGCCGTCCAGGTGGTCGGCTCGATCGAGCGGTTCGACGGCGCCGAGGTGGTCCTGGCCGACGGCGCCCGCCTCACCCCCGACGTCGTGCTCGCCGCGACCGGCTACCGCCGCGCGCTGGAACCGGTGGTCGGACACCTGGGCGTGCTCGGCGCCCACGGCAAGCCGATCGCGACGAACGGCCGCCCGGCGGCCCCGGGCCTGTACTTCACGGGCTTCACCAATCCGATCAGCGGCATGTTCCTGGAGATGGCGGCGGACGCCCGCCGGATCGCACGGAACCTGACCGGCGGCCGCTGAGGACACGAGGCCCCATTGCGGCCGGCCTCCGTCAACTCATGGTGTGGAAATCCCCCATTTCACCCGACCGCGCATCTTGCTAGCGTCTCCGGGACCAGCAGGCGAGGCAGCGTAGCCGCGACCTGCTCCGGCTCATCGACGAACTGAGGTGGTTCCATCATGGTCTCCCGCCGCGCCCCGATCATCGTCGCAGTTGCCACAGCCGCGATGCTGGCGCTAGGAACGGCTCTCGTTCCCCTGCTGCCGCCCACGGCTGTCGCCACCGCCTCGCCGCCGGCGTCCGAACCCGAGCTGGAGGCCGCCACCCCCGTCGCGGCGAACGGTCAGCTCAGCGTGTGCGGCACCGGTCTGTGCAACGAGCAGGGCGCGCAGGTTCAGCTGCGTGGCATGAGCACGCACGGCACCCAGTGGTACTCCCAGTGCGTGACCGACGCCTCGCTCGACACCCTCGCGAACGACTGGGGTGCCGACGTCATGCGGATCTCCACCTACGTGCAGGAAGACGGCTACGAGACCGATCCGGAGCACTTCACCGCCCTGGTGAACGACTACATCGACAAGCTCACGGCGCGTGGTCTGTATGCCATCGTCGACTGGCACATGCTCGATCCGGGCGACCCCAACTTCAACCTGGAGCGCGCCAAGACGTTCTTCACCGCCGTCGCCGAGCGGAACAACGGCAAGAACAACATCATCTACGAGGTCGCGAACGAGCCCAACGGGGTGTCGTGGCAGGCCATCAAGAGCTACCACGAGCAGATCGTCCCCGTGATCCGCGCCAAGGACCCCGACGCCGTCGTCCTGCTGGGTACCCCGGCGTGGTCCTCGCTGGGCATCTCTGACGGCTCGGACGAGTCCGAGGTGGTGAACAACCTGGTCGGCGCCTCGAACGTGATGTACACGTTCCACTTCTATGCCGCGTCGCACGGGCAGGAGTACCTGGACGCGCTCTCCCGCGCCGCGGACCGGATCCCCATGTTCATCACGGAGTTCGGGACCCAGAACTACGCGGGTGAGGGTGCCAACGACTTCGCCATGGCGCAGCGGTACCTCGACCTCGCGGCGTCGAAGAAGATCAGCTGGGTGAACTGGAACTTCTCGGACGACCACCGGTCAGGAGCGGTCTTCACGGAGGGAAGCTGCGACAGCGGCTCCTTCGGCACCGGGAACCTCAAGGAGGCCGGGCTCTGGATCCGTGACCAGATCCGCACGCCGGACGACTTCTAGGTCGCGCACGGGTACGCGGTCACCGTCTCGCTCGTGCGCGAGACGGTGACCGCGTCGCCACCCACTCGTCCGACGGGACTAGGCAGTTCCCAGGTACGCCCGCACCACGTCGTCGTCGGCCAGCAGCTCCGCGGCCGGGCCCGAGCGAACCACCTCGCCGGTGCGCAGCACGTATCCATAGGAGGCCGCGCGCAGGGCGCGGCGGGCGTTCTGCTCGACGAGCACGACGGTGGTCCCGGCTTCCCCGATCTGTGTCACGACGTCGAACACCTCGTTCACCACGAGCGGCGCCAGGCCCATGGACGGCTCGTCCAGGAGCAGCAGCGTCGGCTCGGCGACCAGGGCCCGGGCGATGGCGAGCATCTGCTGCTCGCCGCCGGAGAGCGTGCCCGCGGGCAGGTCGCGCCGCTCGGCCAGCACCCCGAACCGCTGGTACATCTCGTCGATCGTGCGGGCCGCGGCGCGGCCGCGGTGCCAGCCGCCCATGGCGAGGTTCTCGGCCACGGTCAGGGTGGCGAGGATCTGGCGGCCCTCCGGCACCTGGACCAGGCCGCGCGCGACCAGCCGGTGCGCGGGGGCGCGGGTGATGTCCGTCCCGCGGAACCGGACGCGGCCGCCGTGCGGGCGCACGATGCCGGACACCGCGTTGATGATGGTCGACTTCCCGGCGCCGTTCGCCCCCACCAGCGTCACGAGCGACCCCTCGGATACCTGGAACGACACGTCGCGCACGGCCTCGACCCGGCCGTAGCGGACGGAGAGACTCTCCACCTCGAGCAGTGGTTCGGTCATGTCAGGCCTCCGTCCCGAGATACGCCTCGACCACCCGGGGGTCGGCGGCGACGTCCGTCGGCGCGCCCGAGGCGATGACCTCGCCGAAGTCGAGCACCACCACCCGGTCGCAGATCTGCCGCACCAGGCCGACGTTGTGCTCGATGAGCAGCACGGCGAGGCCGTCGTCGGCCAGCGATCGGATGAGCCGGGCGAGCTCGCCGGCCTCCACCTGGTTCATCCCGGCGGCGGGCTCGTCCAGGACGATCAGGCTCGGGTCGGCCGCCAGCGCGCGGGCGATCTCCAGCCGCCGCTGGTCGCCGTAGGAGAGGGCGTTGGCGCGGGTCGTGGCCGCGTCCAGCATCCCGACGCGGCGCAGGCACCGGGCGGCGTGCGCGAGCGCGGCGCGCTCGTCGCGGCGCGCCGAGGGCAGCCAGAGCAGCCGCCGGACCAGGGTCGGCCGGATGACCAGGTGCCCGCCCACCAGCACGTTCTCGAGCGCAGAGAGCCGGCCGAAGAGCTTGGAGTGCTGGAACGTACGGCTCACGCCGGCGGCAGCCACGCGATGGACGGGGGCGCGCCCGGCGGTCACGCCGAGCACGGTGGCCTCGCCCGACGACGGCGCCACGAGCCCGCTGACCATGTTCACGAGCGTCGTCTTTCCCGCGCCGTTGGGCCCGATCAGGCCGAGCAGCTCGCCGCTGCGGATCTCCAGGTGGACGCCGCGCACCGCGTGCACGCCGCCGTAGTCCTTGCTCAGCCCGGCCAGCCGGACGACGACGTCGCCGCGCGGCGCGTGCTCGCGCGTGCGCAGCTCCGGATGGTCGGCATCGAGGTCGCCGTCCCCGGAGATGTCCGGCACCCGGATCCGGCGGGGCACCCAGCCGGCGAGGCCGCCGGGCAGGAACAGGATGACGACGAGCAGCAGCAGGCCCGCGACGAACGGCCGGATCCAGCCGGCCTCGACACCCAGGGCGCGCTGGACCTCGGGGATGACGGTGAGGAACGCGCTGCCCACCACGGGGCCGACGAACACGGTGGTGCCGCCCACCATTGCGGTGACCAGGCCGTCGATGGCCGCGGTGAACCCGAAGTCGGCGGGACTGACCAGGCGCACGGTGTACGCCCACAGGACGCCGTAGAGCCCGGCGACAGCGCCCGCGGTGCCGAACGCCCCCAGACGGTGCCGGCCGACGTCGATGCCCATCGCGCCGGCGGCGAGCTCGTCCTCGCGGATGGCCTCCAGGGCCCGGCCGTACCGGGTGGGCCCGGACCGCCAGAACCAGTAGGCGACCACGGCCAGCACGATCCAGGCGATCGCGGGCGTGACGATCTTGGGCACCGACATGCCCTGCGCGCCCCCGGTCCACTCGGCGTTGAGCGCGAAGATCCGTACGGCTTCGGCGAACCCGAGGGTGGCGATCGCGAGGAAGACGCCCCGCAGGTGCATGGTCGGCAGCCCGAGCACGATGGCGGCCGCCGCGCCCGCCGTCGTGCCGATGACCAGGGCGACCAGCAGGGCGGGGAGGTCCCCGACAACGGCGGGGTCCGGTGCCAGGAGCACGGAGGTGTAGGCCGCGACCGACGCGAAGCCGGCCTGGCCCAGGCTGAGCTGGCCGGCGTAGAGCACCGCGTAGAACGAGAAGGCGAAGATCGCGCCGAGCGCGATGAACGTGACGGTGGACTCGGTGAGCATCAGACCTGCCGGGCCCGACGTCCGCCGAACAGGCCCTGCGGCCGCAGCAGCAGAATCCCGAACAGCAGGGCGAACGCGATCAGGTCGCGCCAGGCCGAGCCCAGGTACTGCACCGCGAACACCTCGGCCACCCCGAGCAGGAGCCCGCCCACGAGCGCGCCAGGCAGCGAGCCCATGCCGCCCACCACGATGATCGCGAGGCCCTTGAGCTCGATGGCGGACCCCATGGTGAGCTGCGCCGAGTTCACGTTCATCGCGAACAGCGCGCCCGCCACCGCACCCAGCGCCGCAGAGATCGCGAAGGTCGTAGCGGTGACCCGGTCCACGTTCACGCCGAGCACGCGTGCCGCCGTCGGGTTCTCCGCGACGGCCCGCATCCCGCGGCCGAGCCGGCTGCGGGCGACGAGCCAGGTCAGCCCCACCACGAGGGCGAGACAGACCGCCACGATGACCACCTGCAGCAGCGTGACCTGGGCACCGAGCACGTCGAACCGGGTCGCCGGGAACGCATCGGCGGGGAAGCGCCGGGTCTCGGCGCCGTACCGCCACTGGAGCAGCGCGATCAGCATCCCCGCCACCGCTATCGAGGAGATCAGGCCGGCGAAGTGGGCGTCGGGCCGCCCCTTGAGCGGCCGGAACGCCACCCGCTCCACGATCAGGCCGAGCAGCGCGCCCACGACCGCCACCGCGGGCAGGGCCGCCCAGAAGGGCAGCCCGCCCACCGTGACCAGCTCGATGCCGATGAAGGCCGACGCCGCGAACACCGCCGGGTGGGCGAGGTTCAGCCGGTCGAGAATGCCGAACACGAGCGCGAAGCCGACGGCGAAGAGCGCGTAGATCGAGCCGATGAAGATCCCGTTGAGCAGCTGCTGCATGGCGGTCGGGCGATCAGTCGAGGACGGCGAACTGGCCGTCCTCGACGACCTGGACCACTGCCTCGTGCTCGGCGTCCCGCTCGTCGTTGATGGTCAGCTCACCCAGGACGGTTGCTGCGCCCTCGATACCCCCAAGGCCCTCCTTGATGGCGTCCCGCTCGCCGGAGCACGACGCGCGCACCGCGGCGTCGACCAGCATGAGACCCGTGTACGCCTGGGCGGCGAACTGGTCCGGCTGCGCCCCGTACTTCTCCTCGAAGTCGGCGAGGAACGCCGTGTTCTCCGGGTTGTCCGACGACGAGTTCCAGGCGGCGCCGACGACCACACCCTCGGCGGCGTCCCCGGCGTCCGCCATCAGCTTGGGGTTGTTGAAGCCGTTGCCGCCGACGATCGGCACGTCGATGCCGAGCTCGCGCGCCTGGGTGACCAGCGGGATCGCGGCCTCGATGAGGCTCGAGACCACCAGGGCGTCCGGGTCCGCCGCCTTGGCCTCGGTGAGCAGGGCGCGGAAGTCGGTGTCGGCCACCGAGAAGGTCAGGGTGTCGGCCACCTCGATGCCCTCCGCGTCCAGCGCGCCGGCGAACACCTCGCCCCCGGCCTCGGCGAGCGCGTCGTCGTTGGCGTGCATGACCACCACCTTCTCCAGGCCGTACTCGGCCTTCGCGGCGGCCACGGTCTGCGGGATCACCTGGGACTCGGTGAGCGAGTCGCGGAAGATGTACTCGCCCTGCGCCGTGATGCCGTCCACCGTGTTGGAGATGGCGAGCACCGGGACGCCCTCGTCCTGCGCGATCGGCTGCGCCTGGAACGCCGCGGTGGACAGCGTCGGGCCGATGATCACGCTCGCGCCGTCGGCGGCCGTGAGCTGCTCGAAGACCGCGATGCCCTGCTTGGGGTCGGTCTGGTCGTCCTCCACCGTCAGCTCGTACTCGACCCCGCCCTTGGCGTTGAGCTGCTCGGCCGCGAGCTCCAGACCTTTCTGCTGGGACTCGCCGTAGCTGGCGGCCGCGCCCGTGAGGCTGAGCGCTGCACCCACCGGCACGGGCGACGCGATAGTGCAGTCGTCGCCGGTGCCCTCACCGACGAGGCTGCCGCCGCTCCCGCCACCCTCCGAGGCGCAGGCGGTGAGCGCGACCGTCAGGACGGTGGCTGCGAGCAGAGCCGGACCACGGTGAGCCATGCGAGTCTCCAGGTCTTGACGACAGCGTCAGTTCAGGGGAAGAGATGGGCGAACGAGCCAGTGGCGGGGGAAATTCTGGCACGCGTGGGTGAATTGAGACACGACATTTCGCCAAGCCGCAAATGCTTGACACTTCGCCCCCTGACCGGAAGCGTCCGGCGCATGAACCGCAGAACGACCTTCGCCGCAGTCACCACCGCCCTCGTGGCACTGACGCTGAGCGCCTGCGCGCCGTCGTCGGACAGCCCGGAGCCCGGGACGGCCGCGGGGGAGGGGTGCGACGGCGAGGCCGTAGCCCTCGACGTGTGGTCCTGGCGCACCGAGGACGTCAAGACGTACGAGAAGATCTTCGACGCCTTCGAGGCGGCCAACCCGTGCATCACGGTGAACTTCCAGGCCCACCTCAACACCGAGTACGACCAGATCCTGCGCACCGGCCTGACCGGCTCGGACGGCCCCGACATCGCGCAGGTGCGGTCCTACGGCCTGCTCCAGCCGCTCGTCGAGGGCGGCAACCTGGAGCCGCTGGAGGACCTCGTCCCGGCGCTCGCCGACTTCGACGAGGCCATCCTCGACGGCTCGCGCGGCCGGGAGGACGGCGCGGTCTACGGCGTGCCGCTGGCCACCCAGACCATCCAGGTCTACTACAACACCGCGATCTTCGAGGAGCACGGCCTTCAGGAGCCCGAGACCTGGGACGACTTCATCGCGCTCAACGACACGCTCCTCGAGCACGACGTCACGCCGCTCGCCGTCGGCGCGCGCGACGGGTGGTTCGTGCCCACGGTGCACGACGCCCTCACCTCCGCCCAGTACGGCGGCGCCGACTTCCAGCAGGCCCTGCGCGACGGCGACACCGACTTCACCGACCCGGCCTACGTCGACTCGATCCAGACGCTCAAGGACCTGCAGAAGTACATGCCCGACGACGTGACCGGCGTGCCGTACACGGACGCGCAGGTCCTGTTCACCTCCGAGCAGGCCGCGATGTTCGCCGGCGGCTCGTACGAGCTCGCGTTCTTCCAGGACGCCAACCCTGACCTCGACCTCGGCGTCTTCCAGGTGCCCCCGCCGCCCGGCTCGGCCCTGGACCACCCGGTCACCGCCGGGTACGCGGACGGCAGCTGGGGCATGTCGGCCACCACCGAGCACCCCGAGGAGGCCGAGACACTGCTGAACTGGCTGGCCACGCCGGAGTTCGGGCAGCTCGTCGCCGACGAGCTCAAGCAGTTCTCGCCGATCCCCGGGGTCGAGTTCTCCGACCCGCTCCAGCAGGAGATGTGGGACCTGTACCAGGCGAACCCGGCGCCGTACCTGCTGCTCGTGGACTACCGCTACGGCGACCCCGTCGGCACGGACCTGATGGGTGAGGCGGGGCAGAAGCTGTTCCTCGGCGACACCGACGCCAAGGGTGCCGCGGAGATCATTCAGGACGGCCTGTCGGCCTGGTGGACGCCGGGCGAGTGAGCCGCCGTCGCACAGCGGCGCTGCCCACGTCCGTCGCACTCCTGTTCCTGCTGCCCGCCGCGGCGCTGTTCGCCGTCTTCGTGCTGTACCCGATGGCGACGGCGCTGACCTACTCGCTGTTCTCCTGGCGCGGCACCGCGCAGGAGGCGTTCGTGGGGCTGGACAACTTCGTCGCGCTGTTCACCACGGAGCCCTACCGCAGCCAGCTGCCGCGCGCGTTCGGGCACAACGCGCTCCTGTTCGCCGGGGCGATGGTCGTGCAGAACTCGGTGGGCCTCCTGCTGGCGTACGCGCTGCACAAGAGGGGCAGGCTGCGCCGGCTGTTCCAGGTGCTCTACACGATGCCGTACCTCGTGTCGCCGCTGGTCGTCGGCTACCTCTGGTCGCTGCTGCTCTCGCCGCTGTTCGGCCCGGTGAACGCTGCGCTGCGCGCCGTCGGCCTGGAGTCCGTGGCCCAGCCCTGGCTGGGCGACCCCGACACCGCCCTGTGGGTGGTGGTGCTGGTCACGGCGTGGCAGTGGGTCGGGTTCCCGCTCCTGATCTACGGCGCCGCGCTCGGGTCGCTCGATCCGGCGATGGAGGAGGCCGCGATGCTCGACGGCGCGAGCTCCCGCCAGCGGTTCTGGTACGTCACCCTGCCCATGCTGATGCCGGTGATCGGCACGGTGAGCGTGCTGACGTTCATCTTCTCCATGGAGGCGTTCCCGATCCCGTACGCCCTCGGCGGGTCCAGCGGCAGCCCGGCCGGCGCCACCGACGTCATGTCGCTCCTCTTCTACCGCACCGCGTTCCACTCGGGTGCCTCCAACGCGATAGGCATCTCGTCGGCGGTCGCGATCGTGTTGTTCGTCGTGATCGTCGGGGTGTCGGTGCTGTTCACGCAGTGGTTCCGCCGCGTGGAACGGAGGCTGACGTGAAGCGCTCCGGCGCCGCCCGCGCAGTGGCCGGCCGGGCCACCGTTAACGTCGTGCTGTGGGGCTACGCCGTCGTCGCGCTGGTGCCCCTGCTGATCATGGTCTGGAACTCGTTCCGGACCGACCAGGAGCTGGTGGCAGAGCCGCTCGGGCTGCCGGTCAGCCCGTCGCTGGACGCGTACCGCGAGGCCTGGGTCGAGGCGTCGTTCTCCACCTACTTCCTCAACTCCGTGCTGGTCACCACGGCGTCGGTAGCCCTGTCGACGGCGGTGTCGCTGCTGGCGGCGTACGCATTGGCACGGTCGCGCTCGCGGCTGATGGGCGTGATCGAGCAGGTCTTCGTGTCCGGCCTGATGATGCCCGTGTACCTCATGATCGTGCCGATCTTCTACCTGCTCGACACGATCGGGCTCGCCTCGACCCGGACCGGCCTGATCCTGGTCTACGCGGCGGTCTCGGTCCCGTTCTCGGTGTTCGTGCTGGCCACGTTCCTGCGGCAGCTGCCGGAAGAGCTGGAGGACGCCGCCCGGATCGACGGCGCGGGCCCGCTGCGCACGTTCTGGTCCGTGCTGCTGCCGCTCGTGCGGCCCGCGGTGGCCACCGTGGTGGTCTTCCGCTTCGTGCCGATCTGGAACGACTTCTTCTACCCGCTCATCCTCGTGCGCGACCGCACCCAGTACACGCTGCCGGTGGGTCTGACCACCTTCTTCGGGGAGTACCAGACCTCCTGGTCCACCCTGTTCGCTGGCCTGGTCATCGCGACGCTGCCGCTGGTGGTGCTGTTCCTCGTCGCGACCCGGCAGATCGTCGCGGGACTCACGGCCGGGATGGGTCGCTGACGGCAGCACGACGCCGATCGTCGCGCGACGACTTGCCGATCGTCGCGCGACGCCGAAGGCTGTGCGGCATGCCACCCGTTTGCATTCGGCGCCCGTGGTCGTGGGGCGTACCATTGACGGGTTGCCCGTGCGTCTGTCGCACACGGCTGTCAGCGAGCAGCTGCAACTGAGTTGAGCATCCCCGCGCCACCCCGGGACGCAGTACGCCGGCGTGCGCGCACCCCCGACATTCTGGAGACCATCGAAGTGAAGAGCGCCGTCGAGACCTTGGAGCCCACCAAGGTCAAGCTGACCGTCGAGGTGGACTACGACGAGCTCAAGCCGAGCATCGATCACGCCTACGAGCACATCGCGGAGCAGGTGAACATCCCCGGCTTCCGCAAGGGCAAGGTCCCCCCGCGGATCATCGACCAGCGGGTCGGCTGGGGCGCCGTGATCGAGCACGCCGTGAACGACGGGCTCTCCGGCTTCTACCGTGACGCGCTCGGCGAGACCGACCTGCGTCCGCTCGCCCAGCCCGAGATCGACGTGACCGACGTCCCGGCGAAGGCCGGCGAGGGCCAGCTGAAGTTCACGGCCGAGGTCGAGGTGCGCCCCGAGATCGTGATCCCGGAGCTCGCCGACGTCGACCTGACCGTCGACTCCACGACCGTCACCGACGAGGACGTCGCGGAGCGGATGGACGCCCTGCGCGAGCGCTTCGGCACGCTGGTGGGCGTGGACCGTCCGGCCGTCGAGGGCGACTACATCGTCATCGACCTGAAGGCCGTCATCGGTGCCGAGGAGGTCGACTCCGTCTCGGGCGTCTCGTACCAGATCGGCTCCGGCAACATGCTCGAGGGGCTCGACGAGGCCCTGACCGGCCTGTCCGCCGGCGAGACCACCACCTTCAAGGCGCCGCTGGCCGGCGGCGACCACGAGGGCCAGGAGGCGGACGTGACCGTCACCGCGACGTCGGTCAAGCAGCGCGACCTGCCCGAGGTGGACGACGACTTCGCCCAGCTCGCCTCCGAGTTCGACACGATCGACGAGCTCAAGGCCGACCTCACCACGCAGGTCGCCGGCATCAAGACCTCCAACCAGGCCGTCACCGCCCGTGACGCGCTCATGGAGAAGCTGCTCGAGACCGTCGAGGTCCCCGTGCCGACCGGCGTGGTCGAGGCCGAGGTGCACCGTCACCTCGAGTCCGAGAGCCGCCTGGAGGACGACGAGCACCGCGCCGAGGTCACCGAGGACGCCACCAAGGCGATCAAGAACCAGATCCTGCTCGACACCCTCGCCGAGAAGCTCAAGGTGCAGGTGAGCCAGGGCGAGCTCGTCGAGTACCTGGTGAGCGCCTCGCAGCAGTACGGCATGGAGCCGAGCGAGTTCATCAAGACCCTCGAGCAGGGCGGCCAGATCCCCGCCATGGTCGGCGAGGTCGCCCGCTCGAAGGCCCTTGCGGTCGCACTGCGCCAGATCGAGGTCAAGGACTCCGACGGCAACGTCGTGGACCTGAGCGAGTACATCGGCTCGGACGAGAACGACGAGGCCCAGGCGGCGCTCAACGACGCCGTGGCGCAGGCCCAGGCGGCCGGTGACGCCGAGGTCGAGGCGCCCGAGGCCGGTGTCGAGACGCCGGAGACGTCGGAGCCCGCGAAGGCCTGACGGACACCCGGCCCGAGCGGGCCGGAGCATGACGCGCGACGGCGGTCCGCACCCTCCGCGCGAGGCTGCGGACCGCCGTCTGCGTTCCCCAGACTTCGCCGTGGGCAGCACCGGTGCGCTGTAGGCGAAACGGCCGCCGAATCAGGAGTTCTGGCGGGCTGAGGCACGTTAGGGTCGAGCGACACGACGTCGTAGGACGTGGTCCAAAGACGAGAGTCAGAACCGAGGAGATGGACGTGAACGATCTGCTGCGGATGGATGCTGGGCCGGTAGCGCGGACGGAGGGTGCTGGCTTCGGGCTCAACGACTCCATCTACAACCGGCTGCTCAAGGAGCGCATCATCTGGCTGGGGTCGGAGGTGCGCGACGAGAACGCGAACGCGATCAGCGCGCAGATGATGCTTCTCGCGGCCGAGGACCCCGACAAGGACATCTGGCTGTACATCAACTCGCCCGGCGGCTCCATCACGGCCGGCATGGCGATCTACGACACCATGCAGTGGGTGAAGCCGGACGTCGCGACCGTTGCGATGGGCATGGCGGCCTCCATGGGTCAGTTCCTGCTGTCGTCGGGCGCCAAGGGCAAGCGGTACGCCACGCCCCACGCCCGCGTGATGATGCACCAGCCCTCGGGCGGCATCGGTGGCACGGCCACCGACGTGCGCATCAACGCGCAGCTCATCATGCACATGAAGAAGGTCCTTGCCGAGCTGACGGCCGAGCAGACCGGGCAGCCGCTCGACACGATCATCAAGGACAACGACCGCGACAACTGGTTCACCGCGCCCGAGGCGCTGGAGTACGGCTTCATCGACCACGTCGTGGAGAACGCCGCGTCGGTCTCCGGCGGCGGCGGCATGGACAGCTGACCGCCCCGATACGCATTCAGATCTTTTCAAGAGGAGACCATCGTGAGTCCTGAAGCCCAGTTCGTCGCAGCCGCAGAGCGCCTGGCCGGCGCACGTGCCCAGTCGGGCATGGGGCTGCCGTTCGCCACCGCCGGCGCCATGCCGTCCGCGCGCTACGTGCTCCCGCAGTTCGAGGAGCGCACCGCGTACGGCTTCAAGCGCCAGGACCCGTACACCAAGCTGTTCGAGGACCGGATCATCTTCCTGGGCGTCCAGGTCGACGACGCGTCCGCGGACGACGTCATGGCCCAGCTGCTGGTCCTGGAGACCCAGGACCCGGACCGCGACGTGATGATGTACATCAACTCGCCCGGTGGCTCGTTCACGGCCATGACGGCGCTGTACGACACGATGCAGTTCATCAAGCCGCAGATCCAGACCGTGTGCCTGGGTCAGGCGGCGTCGGCCGCGGCGGTCCTGCTGGCCGCGGGCCAGCCCGGCAAGCGCCTGGCGCTGCCGAACTCGCGCGTGCTGATCCACCAGCCCGCGATGGAGGGTGGCGGCTACGCGCAGGCCTCGGACATCGAGATCCACGCGAACGAGCTCATCCGCATGCGCGAATGGCTCGAGCTGACGCTCGCGTTCCACAGCGGCAAGACGCAGGAGCAGGTGCGCGAGGACATCGAGCGCGACAAGATCCTGACCGCCGCCCAGGCCAAGGAGTACGGCCTGGTCGACGAGGTGCTCGAGTCGCGCAAGCCGGTAGTGGTCGTGACGAACTGACCGCTTCGGTCAAGTCCGTCGAGACCCGCCGGTTCCCGGCGCCGGGGCCGTGCCACCAATACCGGTGGACGACGAGCCCCGGCGTCGGGCATTGTGGGACACGCCGCGCAGAACCTGACAAAATTGTCATGATCTGGTGAAAATCGGTCGGGCGACCCGCCGGGCCGCCCGGCTGACAACAGGCCACTGGTGGTGTGGAATGGATCTGAGACCGCTCGACGTTGCGGACGTGCTGGGCCAGCCGGCCTGTGCGGGAATCCGCGAGGGTGCACAAGGCGAGGAGACAGGTAGTGGCGCGAATCGGTGACGGCGCGGAACTGCTGAAGTGCAACTTCTGCGGTAAGTCGCAGAAGCAGGTGAAGAAGCTGATCGCCGGGCCGGGCGTGTACATCTGCGACGAGTGCATCGAGCTGTGCAACGAGATCATCGAGGAAGAGCTCGGTGAGGCTGCGGAGCTCGGTCTGACAGAGTTGCCCAAGCCCCGCGAGATCTTCGACTTCCTCGAGCAGTACATCATCGGCCAGGACCCCGCCAAGCGCGCCCTGGCCGTTGCCGTCTACAACCACTACAAGCGGATCCAGGCGGGCGAGGCGGGTCGGTCGATCAGCCCCGACGACCAGGACCCGGTCGAGATCGCCAAGTCGAACATCCTGCTCATCGGCCCGACGGGCACGGGCAAGACCTACCTGGCGCAGACGCTCGCCAAGATGCTCAACGTGCCGTTCGCCATCGCGGACGCGACCGCCCTCACCGAGGCCGGCTACGTGGGCGAGGACGTCGAGAACATCCTGCTCAAGCTCATCCAGGCCGCTGACTATGACGTCAAGAAGGCCGAGACGGGCATCATCTACATCGACGAGGTCGACAAGGTGGCCCGCAAGGCCGAGAACCCGTCGATCACGCGCGACGTGTCCGGCGAGGGCGTGCAGCAGGCGCTCCTGAAGATCATCGAGGGCACCACGGCGTCGGTGCCGCCGCAGGGTGGGCGCAAGCACCCGCACCAGGAGTTCATCCAGATCGACACGACGAACGTGCTGTTCATCGTGGCCGGCGCGTTCGCGGGGCTGGACGACATCGTGGCCGCCCGCTCCCGCAAGCGCGGCATCGGGTTCAGCGCCCCCATGCCGTCCATCGTGGAGGACGAGGACCTCTTCGCCGAGGTGCGGCCCGAGGACCTGCAGAAGTACGGCCTGATCCCCGAGTTCATCGGCCGGCTGCCCGTCATCGCGTCGGTCTCGTCGCTCGACCGCGACGCGCTGGTGCGGATCCTCACGGAGCCCAAGAACGCGCTCGTGAAGCAGTACAAGCGCATGTTCGAGATCGACGGCGTGGAGCTGGAGTTCGACGAGGAGGCCGTCGGCGCGATCGCCGAGCAGGCCCTCCTCCGCGGCACCGGGGCGCGCGGCCTGCGGGCCATCCTCGAAGAGGTGCTCCAGCAGGTCATGTTCGACGTGCCGAGCCGCGACGACGTCGAGCGCGTGGTCATCACCCGCTCTGTCGTGCTCGACAACGTGAACCCGACGGTGGTCCCGCGCAAGAGCCCGGTCCGAGGCCGTCAGCCGCGCGAGAAGAGCGCCTGACCGTAGCGAGAGACAGAACGGGGGCCGGAGCGCTGATCAGCGCTCCGGCCCCGTTTCTGTCCCGGCCTCACGTCGGCAGGGGTCCTGCTCCGGCAGGTTCGGGATATGTCAGTGGGTCGCCGCCGGCTGGGTGTTCGGCAGCGTGGCGCCGTACAGGGCGTCGATGATGTCCGCGAAGTCGGCGAGCACCTTGGCGCGCTTCACCTTGATGGACGGCGTGAGGTAGCCGTTCGCCTCGGTGAAGTCGATGTCGAGCACCGTGATCTTGCGGATCGACTCCGCCTTGGAGACCGCCTCGTTCGCGTGGGCGACGGCCTTGTCGAGCTCGGCCAGGACCCGCTCGTGCATGCGGGCCTGGTCCACCGTCAGCTTGGGCAGGCCGTTCGCGGCGCACCAGCCGGGCAGCATCTCGGCGTCGAGCGTGACGAGGGCGCCGATGAAGGGGCGCTGGTCGCCGACCACCACGACCTGGCTCACGATCGGGTGGGCGCGCATCCGGTCCTCGAGCACGGCCGGGGCGACGTTCTTGCCGGCGGCCGTCACGATGATCTCCTTCTTGCGCCCCGTGATGCGCAGGTGGCCGTGCTCGTCGATGCGGCCGAGGTCACCGGTCCGGAACCAGCCGTCGACGAAGGCCTCGGCGGTCAGCTTCGGCTCGTTCCGGTAGCCGCGGAAGATGTGCGGTCCGCGCAGCAGCACCTCGCCGTCGTCGGCGATTTTGATGCCCGTGCCGAAGAAGGCCGGGCCCACGGAGCCGATCACAATCTGGTTCGGCCGGTTGACCGCCGTCGGGGCGGTGGTCTCCGTGAGGCCGTAGCCCTCCAGGATGGTCACGCACGCACCGCGGAAGAAGTGGCCGAGGCGTTCGCCGAGCGGCGCCCCGCCCGAGACCGCCCACTTGAGCTGGCCGCCCATCGTCGCCTTGAGCTTGCTGAAGACCAGCCGGTCGGCGATCGCGTGCTTCGCCTTGAGCGTGCGCCCGGGGCCCGACGGCGCGTCCAGGGCTCGCGAGTAGTCCTCCGCGACCCGGGCGGACCAGGCGAAGATCTTCGCCTTGAGGCCCGACGACGCCCTCTGCTCCGCGCTGTTGTAGACCTTCTCGAACACGCGCGGCACGGCCAGGAGATAGGTCGGGCGGAACGAGCCGAGGTCGCCGACGAGGTTCTTGATGTCCGGGGCGTGGCCCAGCACCGCGTTGCCCGCGATCGTCGCTACCTCGACGAAGCGCGCGAACACGTGCGCGAGCGGCAGGAACAGGAGCGTGCGGGCGTTCTCGGCCTGGAGCAGCTCGGGGATGCCGACGGCGGCGTTCATCGTCAGGTGCGCGAAGTTGCCGTGCGTGAGCTCGACGCCCTTGGGACGGCCGGTCGAACCGGAGGTGTAGATGATGGTCGCCAGGTCGTCGCGCCGGACGGCGTCGCGCCGCTCGGCCACGATGCCGGCGGAGAGGTTGGTGCCCGCCAGACGCAGGCCGAACACGGCGTCGTCGTCGATGAGGAGGACGTCCTCGAGCGTGGGCAGTTGGGAGCGCACCCGGGCGACGACGTCGGCGTGCGCGGCGGACTCGACGACGGCGAGGCGGACGTCGGCGTCGGACAGGATCCACTGGACCTGCTCCGCCGACGACGTCTCGTAGACCGGCACGGCCACTGCGCCGGCCGCCCAGATCGCGAAGTCGAGCAGCGTCCACTCGTACCGGGTGCGCGACATGATCGCCACGCGGTCGCCGGCGCCGATGCCACGGGCCACGAGGCCGCGGGCGACGGCGAGGACCTCGTCCTCGAACTGGCGCGCAGACACCTTGATCCACGGGCCGTCGGGTGAGTCACGCCGCTCGATGAGCGCCTCGTCTCCGGAGCGGGCCACCCGGTCCGCGAGGATCGTGTTGATGCTGGTGCCCTCTGGCACCTCCACCAAGGCCGGCGACGTGACGAGTGTCATCTGCTGCTCTCCGTTGAAGTCTTGAAGAGGTGAAGCCTCAGTTCCGAGCCTTCACCAAGTTGCGTGCCTGCTCGGCAGACTGTAGCCGATCCACGTCGCAGGTCGGAACAGCCTTCGCCCGTGGTGGCCTCGGGCGGATAACCTCTTCTTGTGTCTGACAACGAACCGACCAGCGCTCCTGTGCCGTCCGAGATCCTCCGGCTCCGCGGGAGCATCGACAACATCGACGCAGCACTGGTGCATCTGCTGGCCGAGCGGTTCAAGATGACGCGGCGGGTGGGGGAGCTCAAGGCCGTGGGCGGCCTGCCCCCGGCGGACCCGTCGCGCGACCAGGAGCAGATCGACCGGCTCACGAGCATCGCCGAGGAGTCCGGTCTGGACCCCGAGTTCGCCGTGCAGTTCCGCCAGTTCATCGTCAGCGAGGTGATCCGCCACCACGAGCTGATCGCCGCGCAGCACAAGGGCGACAACCTGCCTGAGGTCGATACGTACGCTTGAAGAGGTTGACCAACGATTGGCGTGGCTTTACCTGCTCAGGGCGGGCCGCCGACGTCGGCTAGAAGTATTTCTTGTGCAGGTCACAGCTATTTCCGGCACAGGGGTGGCGTCCGCCCGCGATCCGTCGTTTCCTGGAGGGAACGCCGGGGCGGGGTCCTGCGGTAGGGCATCATCTCGACCTCGGCGGGAGACGCGGAGGTGCGTATGAAGATCGACTGGCTCAAACCCCTCCTCGGCCACCCGGGCCCCTTTGCGACCGTATATCTGGACGCGACGCTGTCCGAGCAGGCTGCCGACCGCGACGTCGAGGGCCGCTGGAACGCGGTCCGCAAGGAGCTGGCGCGGCAGAAGGCCCCGGAGGCCGTGCTGGACGCGATCGAAGAGGCGGTGCTACGACCCGCGAGGGTCCCGGGACCGCACGGCCGGGTCGTCATCGCCGACGACACGGGCGTGCTGGTGGATCGCGTGGTGAACAACCCGCCCGCCATTACGTCGAGCTCGTGGGCCGTGGTGCCCGCGCTGCTGCAGGCCGCGCTGGCCGCCGACGAGTCCGTGGAGGTGCTCAAGGTGGCCGTGGACCGGCAGGGCGCGGACTTCCTCCGCGCGGGGCCGGGCGGCAAGGTGCACAGCACGTTCGAGGCGCCGCACGACGAGATCGCGAAGACCGGGTCCACGGGGGTCAAGCGCGCGCGCATCGAGTCCCGCGCCGAGGACTCGTGGGGCCGCAACGCGGATGCCGTCGCCGCCGAGATCGAGCGCCAGGTGGCGGAGACCAGGCCCGAGCTGGTGGTGCTCACGGGGGACAAACGGGCGGTTCCGCTCGCGCGTGCCGCGCTGAGCGCGCCGACGGCGGAGAAGGTGGTCGAGGTATCCGGTGGCGGCCGTGGCGGAGGCGTGCACGAGGGTGCGTTCGCCGAGCGCGTCTCCGAGGCGCTCGACTCCTACCGGGAGCGGCGGCGGGAACGTGTCCTGGCGGAGCTGCGGCGCGAGCTCGGCCGCGAGTCGAACGCCGTGACCTCGGTGGACGACGTCGTCGCGGTGCTCTCCCGCGGGCAGGTCAAGGAGCTCGTGCTGGCGGAGGAGTTCGGCGCCACCGGCACCGGACCCACGAACGGCCGGAAGCTCTGGATCGGTCCGGACCCGATGCACATCGCGGCGTCCCGGTCCGACCTCGAGGCGATAGGGGTGACCGAGCGGCTGGAGGAGCTGCCCGCCACGGTCGCCCTCCTGCGCGCCGCGGTGGGGCAGGACGCCGGCCTGACGTTCGCGCCCGAGGGCTCGGTGGAGCTGATGGACGGCGTCGCCGCGACCCTGCGCTGGCGCGACGACGGCACGCCCACCGAGGCACTCGCGAGCATGTCGGGCGACGATCGCCGGCTGCACTGACCTGCCCACGTGAATTCGATGTGAATTCTGAGCCGCTGCACGGGACTAAAGGCGCCCAGAACGGACGCCAGCCTGGATGGAATTTCCGATTTACCGTGTATGAGAAATTGTTGCGCCAGAATGTGTCCGTTTTGCCCATACACACGGAAACGCATTATCGGTACGGTCTCGGGCCATGGGGATGATTCATTGTGAGTACGCGCGGCTTGCCGCCGACGACTTCGACAAGGCACGTAGAGATCTGACCTGGGCGCTCGAGCACATCGACGAGCTCGCCGGCGAATGGGTGCAGATGGACCTTCCGGCACAGGAGGCGAGGTACTTCAGCATCGGCACCGTGTGGGGCCCGCTCCACACGGCGCTGCTGGCGCACGGCGGGATGCCGGTGGACCCGGTGCAGGGCGGTGCCGAGCTGGCGTCCACCGACGGGATCACACCGGTGCGCTACCTGGGCCCGGAGGACGTGGAGAAGGCCGCCGCGTTCCTGGTGGGCACGTCGTTCGCCACCCTGGCGCCGCTCGCCGTCGCCGCCCACGTGTGCGACGAGGACGTCTGCCCGGATCCGGGCGAGCACGCCACGGAGACCGATCCCGAGCGCCTGGGGGCGGCGTACGGCGAGCTCACCGCGTTCTACGGTGCCGCGGCCGAGGCGGGCGACGCGGTCGTGCTGATGCTCAACTGACCGAGCTCGCAGAGGTCCGCCACGACCAAGCGGTTGAGCATGCATTCTCGCGCTGGAGCAAGCCCAACTACTTGGTCGTGACGGACATCCTTGAACAAAGAACTGGGGCGGTGGTGCCGATCGGCACTACCGCCCCAGCTCTGTCTCGCTACGGTTCTGCCTTGGCGAGGGAGCGGGCTCAGCCCTTGTTATGGGGCGGAGCCTCGGCCGGCTCGTTCAGCCCTTGTTACGGGGCGGGGCCTCGCCCAGCTCGCTCGACGTCACGACCATGCCGCCCTGGACCGCCTGGTCGCCCTGGCCCTCCGTGGCGGCCACGAGATCGAGCGGGCCGGTGACCCGCCCGGCGGCCTTGATGTCCTCGACCGCGGTCTCGACCGCGGCCAGGGAGCCGGCCGGTACGGCCAGCGACGCGGCCACGATGGGCGTCCGCATCGATGCCTTGGCCTCGGACTTCACCTTGCGCAGTGCCGCAAGGGCGTGCCCGGCCGCAGCGAGGTCGGCTGGGTCGGCGGTGCCGCCGGCCACCCGCAGCGGCTCCGCGACGGGCCAGGCCGCGCGGTGCACGGAACCCTCGCGCCACCAGGACCAGACCTCTTCCGTGGCGAACGGGAGGTAGGGCGCCAGGAGGCGCAGCATGGTGTCGAGCGCGATGGCCAGGGCGGTGCGGGCCGACGTCGTCTCCGGGGAGATGCTCGCCGAGTCGGCACCCGCGCCATACGCACGGTCCTTGACGAGCTCGAGGTAGTCGTCGCAGAACGTCCAGAAGAACGTCTCGGTGAGCTCGAGCGCGCGGGTGTGGTCGTACGCCTCGAGCGCCGCCGTCGCCTGCTCGACGACGCCGGCCAGGCCCGCGAGCATCGACCGGTCCAGCGACACCGTGACCGCTGCCGGGTCGAGGGCGATCTCGCTGCCCGCGCCGCCGCCGAACGACAGCGCGAACTTCGAGGCGTTGAGGACCTTGATCGCCAGGCGGCGACCGATCTTCATCTGGCCCACCTCGAACGCCGCGTCCGTACCCAGGCGAGCCGAGGCCGCCCAGTACCGCACCGCGTCCGAGCCGTGCTCCACGAGCAGGTCCATCGGCGTGACGACGTTGCCCTTGGACTTCGACATCTTCTTGCGGTCCGGGTCGAGGATCCAGCCGCTGATCGTCGCGTTCTTCCAGGGCAGCACCTTGTTCTCCAGGTGCGAGCGCACCACCGTGGAGAACAGCCAGGTGCGGATGATGTCCTGGCCCTGCGGGCGCAGGTCCATCGGGTAGACGCGCTCGAACAGGTCGTTGTCGCGCTCCCAGCCGCCCACGATCTGCGGCGTCAGGGACGAGGTCGCCCAGGTGTCCATGACGTCCGCGTCACCCACGAAGCCGCCGGCCTGGCCGCGCTGCTCCTCGGTGTAGCCCGCGGGCGCCTGCGACGTCGGGTCGACGGGCAGAGCCTCCTCGGCCGGGACGATCGGGTGGTCGTAGTCCACCTCGCCCGAAGCGTCGACCGGGTACCAGAGCGGGATCGCGACACCGAAGAAGCGCTGCCGGCTGACCAGCCAGTCGCCGTTGAGGCCGTTGACCCAGTTCTGGTACCGCACCCGCATGAAGTCGGGGTGGAAGTCGAGCTCCTTGCCGCGGCCCAGCAGCTCCTCGCGAAGCGCCTGGTCGCGGCCGCCGTTGCGGATGTACCACTGGCGCGAGGTCACGATCTCGAGGGGCTTGTCACCCTTCTCGAAGAAGTTGGCCTTGCGCTGGGTCGCCACGGGCTCGCTCGGCATGTCGCCCGAGGCGGTGAGCGCCTCGACGATGGCCTTGCGGGCGCTGAAGGTCGTCTTGCCCGCGACCTCGGCCTCGAACAGCTCGGCGCCCGGACCGCCCGTGAGCCACTCCGGCAGCTCGCGCGTGATGCGGCCGTCGCGGTTGATGATCGAGCGCGTCGGAAGCTGCAGCTCGCGCCACCACTGCACGTCGGTGAGGTCACCGAAGGTGCAGCACATCGCGATGCCGGCGCCCTTGTCGGGCTCCGCCAGGTGGTGCGCCAGGACCGGGATCTCGACCCCGAACAGCGGGGACGTCACGGTGGTGCCGAACAGGTGCTGGTAGCGCTCGTCGTCCGGGTGCGCGATGAGCGCGACCGCCGCCGGGATCAGCTCGGGGCGCGTGGTCTCGATGTAGACGGGCTCGCCGTCGGGCTTGTGGAAGGCGACCTTGTGGAAGTGCCCGGGGTAGTCGCGGGCCTCCAGCTCGGCCTGGGCCACGGCGGTCTGGAACGTGACGTCCCACAGGCCCGGGGCCTCGGCCTGGTAGGCCTCGCCGCGCTGGAAGTTACGGACGAACGCCCTCTGCGCCGTGGCGCGCGAGGAGTCCCCGATGGTCTGGTACGTCTGGGCCCAGTCCACGGAGACGCCGAGGCGCCGCCAGAGCTCCTCGAACTGCTTCTCGTCCTCGGCCGTGAGCCGCTCGCAGAGCTCGACGAAGTTGCGCCGGCTGACCGGGACCTGGTCGGCGGCCTTGACGTTCTTGTCGGTGCCCTCGAACGGCGGCGTGAAGTCGGGGTCGTAGGGCAGCGACAGGTCGACGCGCACGCCGTAGTAGTTCTGCACGCGACGCTCGGTGGGCAGCCCGTTGTCGTCCCAGCCCATGGGGTAGAAGACCTCGAGGCCGCGCATGCGCTTGTAACGCGCCACGATGTCGGTGTGCGTGTAGCTGAACACGTGCCCCACGTGCAGGGAGCCCGACGCCGTGGGCGGCGGGGTGTCGATCGAGTAGATCTCGGCACGGGTCTTGGTGCGGTCGAAGGCGAAGGTCTGCTCGGCGGTCCAGCGCTCGTCGAACTTGACCTCGAGGCCGTCCGTGCTGACCTTGTCCGGTACCTCCTTGACCACCGCGCGGACGACGTCGACACCGGCTACCGAGGCGGCCGGAGAGTCGTGGGCGGGTGTGGTCTTGGCCGGGTCCGTCGGCCCGGAGGAGGCAGGAATGCTCATGCGCACCAGTGTCCCAGATTCGAGCAAGTTGAAGTGCACGTTTTCCACAGGGCGCCGCGGGCGTCGTGAACCGCCCCCGGAACCTTGCTCGACGTGTCCAGACCCTGGCGCTCCGGTCAGAGGTACAGGTCGCCTTCAGCGACCCGAGGGCCTGGCACATGGAGGTCAGCCGGCGTCCGTGAGCGCTTGCGCCAGGGTGGTGTCGTTGCAGGTGTCGCTGGTGACCGGGCCGTCGATGGAGAGCTCGACCCGGGCGTCCTGCTGCTCCGGCGACGACTGGCCGCCGCCCTTGAGCTCGACGGTCCAGCCGGTGGGGGCAACGGTCTCGACCCAGACGTCGCCGCCGTGCTCGGAGTGCTGCGGGTCGGACATCGGCTCCATGCCGTGCTCGGCGAGCACCGTGTCGAGCGATGCGGCGAGGGAGGTGAGCAGACCCTCGGCGTCGTCGATGGTGCCGGTCCCGTTGGCGCTCCTCACGTAGAGGAAGCACAGTCCGTCGTTCTGCTCGGCGATCGACGGGTAGTCGGCCATGGACTCCGCCCAGGTGAGCTCGCGCCCGTCCGGAGCCTTCTGCAGGGCGACGATGGCGTCGTCGTACAGGTCCGTGTAGCTGGCCAGGGCGTCGCCGATGGGCGGGGCCTGCTCCGTGGGGCCGTCCGGTGTGCAACCGGTGAGCGCCGCGGCCGTGAGCAGGGCCGCCAGGGTGGCGGGGACGGTCCGGGATGTGCGCACGGGGTACTCCTTGACGGGTGATGGGCTGCTTGCCCGGGATCGGCCCGGACGCTACCAGCGGCCGCACCGGCCGAGGAGGGGGAGCACTACCCATGTTCGAGATTCCGGCCCGGGCGGTACTTTCCTGATGGCGTCGCCGGACGGCGTGCCCGGCGTCGGCACGGGAGGAACCCGTGTCGGACCAGATCTACGGTGCGTCTTGTTGACCGCAGAGGCGCCCGTCGTGTGCTGTGCGGGTGGGCCTGTGCTCGGGGTTCGTCGTCTGCACCGGTGCGCTCAGCGGTTCGGAGCAACCGCCAGTTCGCGCAGGTTGGTGTTGTTCTGCAGTGCCCATCGCATGGTCCGCGGTGGGCGCCCGAGCAGGGTTTCCAGCTGGTCGGTGAGGACGTCGTACCGCCCGCCGGCGATCAGACTGGTCTGGATCCTCAGGTGCTCAGCCACGTGCCGGGCCGCAGCCGGATCGCCCAGGGACTCCTGCAGGACGGTCTCGTCAATGAAGGCCTCGTTCCAGGCCTCCAGTTCCTCAGGGATGTAGACGACCTGGCGTCCCAGCACGGCTGCGTAGTCCTCAGCGAAGCCGTACATGTCCTTCAGTTCCGGGCCGGTGAGCTCGTAGGACTTCGAGATGTGCGGAGCGGGGTCGACCAGCACCTTCACGGACACCTCTGCCAGGTCGTGAACGGCGATGGGCGCGAGCCGCTGGTTGCCGAAGGGCAGGCGCAGTTCACCGTTGCTCAGCGAGCCCAGCAGCATCCAGGTCAGATGGGGGTTCTCGGCGAACAGGGTCGAACGCACGTTGACGGTCGGGATGCCGGACCAATCCAGCACCCGCTCGCCGATCCAGTGCGCCCGCTGCTGCGGTGACCAGTCCGTGACCAGTCCGCCGAGCCAAGAACGCCGCTCCTCATCCGGTGTGGTCATCTTCTCGAGCGTCATGTACGACTGCTCGTAGTTGGACAGGTGCACGAAGGCCTCGATGTCGCCCTGGGCTCGCGCCGCCGCGGCCATCAAGGTGAGGGCATCGGCGTAGTACGGCTGCGGGGTCATGCTGAAGAAGATGCGCTTGACACCCTTCAGCGCGGCGGCCACGTCCGCGAGTTTGAGCAGGTCGCCGACGAAGACCTCGGCCCCGGCCTCGCGCAGCGACTGCGCGCGTTCGTCGTCCCGTCGCACGAACGCGCGCACCGGGTGGCCCTGTTCGAGCAGCATGTCGACCATCAACCTGCTCACGCCACCGACCTGGCCGCCGGCGCCAGTGATCAGAATGGGATTGCGCTCCGTCATTGTTGTAACTCCATCTGGTTGGGGTGAGTTGTAGTCGGAGGACGGGTTCAGGTGTGCGCGGGCGTCGTCTGCAGGAACAGGTCGAGCAGTGCCAGCAGCGTCTCCGGAGCGTCCTCGGTCGGGAAGTGGCCGGCGCCCGGGATCTCGACCACAGGTGCGTCGGGGTAGCTGAGCTTGAACGCCGGGATCACGTACTTGGGCAGCAGTGCGGTGTCCCGCATCCCGACCGCCAGCATTGCCGGCAGGCCTCGCAGCGCGGCGACAGCTTCCATGGGCGGCGGGCCGGGCGGCGGGCCCTGCGGGCCCTCCAGGACCTGCCGTGGGAACGCGATGACACCGCGGGACTCCGCCGGGGTCGGGAAGGGGCTGGAGTACGCGCGGATCCAGGTCGGCGTGGCGATCTCCGGCCGGGCGACATGCTGCAGGTCGATCATCAGGTGGGCGATGGTGTGACCCGCGTTTCCGAGGATCTGCTCGAACGAACCGTCCGAGAGCGCCGACTGGGCCCACTGGAACCACCGGCTCTCGGCGCCGTTGGCCTTCATCAGATCCTCGATGCCCTCGGCGAGAGGCAGCACGGTGTTCACCGCGAAGATCCGCGAGATCCGGCTGGGATTACGCAATGCGAACCCGGTGCCGATGGGGCCGCCCCAATCACGGACCACCAGGGTGATGTCCGTGACGTCGAGCGTGTCGACGAGCAACGATTCGAGATTCAGGATGTGTTCGCTCGCGTCGTATGTGCGGTCCTGCGGTGTCTCGCTCTTGCCGAAGCCCATGTGGTCGGGAACGACCACCCGATGGTGACGTGACAGCGGCCCGATCAGGTGGCGCCACTCGTAGCCCCACGTGGGCTCGCCGTGCAGCATGACGATCGTCTGATCGGGCCGTTCGGGACCCTCGTCGACGTAGTGCTGGCGGAAGCCGGCCGCCTCGTTGAAGCGGGCGGGATACGGCCACGTACCGTCGAACGTCTCTTCAGCAGCAATCATGGGATCTCGTGCCTTCCGGGGAGTGGGTGGTTTCGACGCCGGCGCGTTCAGAAGTCAGCTGTCGGACTCGGTCCAGCCCCGTGCAGGGCCGCGTCGGTGTCCGCTATGGCCAGCATCCTGTTGATGTCGGCCCCGGCCAGTGCGCCGGCCGCCGCGGAGGCCCCGACCTGGGCGACCAGATCGGTGGCGTTGCCGGCCACCCACACACCCGGCACCTCGGTGATGCCGGCCACGCCGGAGGCGAAACTGCGGCCCTTGTTCGGCAGGTCCTGCACCGGCAGGCTCAGCCCTTCCAGGCCCTGGGCGCGGATCTGCAGCTGCGCGAGGACCGCGAGGACGCGGCGGGCCACGACCTGGCCGTCGGCCAGGCGCACCCCGGCGAGGGCACCGTCCTCGTCGTTGACGACCTCGGTGACCGGGGTGTCGATGATGCGGATGCCGCGGGCAGCGAAGCGGGCGCGGCTGTCCTCGTCCAGGTCAGTGCCGTGGGTGAAGTAGGTCAGGTCCTCGGTCAGCTGACGGTACAGAAACGCGTGGGCGATGGAGACCGGGCCGGTGGCGAGGATACCGATGGGCTCGTCGCGCACCTCCCAGCCGTGGCAGTACGGGCAGTGCACCACGCTGTGCCCCCAGTGCTCGGCGAGCCCGGGCACCTCCGGCAGCACATCCGTGAGGCCGGTCGCCACCAGGATGCGGCGGGCGGTGATGCTGCGGCCGTCGGCCAGGGTGACGGTGAACCGCAGGTCGCCGTCCGCTGACGGGGCGGCAGGCTCGGCCGAGACCACCTCGCCGACCACGACGCGTCCGCCGTACTGGCGCACCTGCTCCCGGCCCCGTCGAAGAATCTCGGACGGCGGCGTACCGTCCAGGGCGAGGAGGCCGTGCACGGCCTCCGCGGGCGCGTTGCGCGGGGAGCCGCTGTCGATCACGACGACCGAGCGGCGGGAGCGGGCAAGGATCAGTGCACCGTTCAGCCCCGCGGCGCCCCCGCCGATCACCACCGCGTCGATGGTCCCCTCGGCCAGTGCGTCGCTCGCGTACGGAGCAGCCGTCACAGCCATGGTCTCCTGCCTTTCCTTATCGGTCATGGTTCGATCAGTCATGGTTCGGTCAGCCCTTCGAGTTCTGGGTGGCCGATCCCGGTGGTCTCGCCGTGAGGGTCGCGTGATCCTCGGCCCATGCCGCGATCCGTTCCGCGATCGCCTCGGGGGCCTCGATGTGCAGGAAGTGACCGACGTCGGGGACGACCTCCATCGCGTGCGGGGCGGCGAACCGATGGCGGTCGTCGACCTGCGGGGGGAGGATGCAGTCGTCGTCGGCACCGTGGAGGTGCAGCAGGGGCACCTCGATCGGCTGAGACAGGCGGCGCGCCGCCTTGAGCATGCCGGGTCGCATCATCTCCCGGTAGTACTTGATGGGCGCGGGCATGCTCACCCGCAGGTGCTCGTGCAGTTCCGCCTGCAGAGCTGGATCGAGCGAGAAGCCCGGTGACCACTGACGCCAGAGGCGGTCGATGAGGGCGAGATCGCGGGCGCTGGCCATCCAGCCGCTTCCCGGCAGCTGGAAGAGCGCCATGTACCAGCTCCGGCGTAGCTGAGCGGGGCGCGGCCGGCTCAGGAACGTGAGTGGGTGGGGGATGGCGAGCGCGACCGCGCGTTCGATCCGCTCCGGCGCGGTGACGACGGCATCGTAGGTGATCATGGCGCCCCAGTCGTGGCCGACCAGCTCCACGGCTCGCCCCGGAGACCAGCGGTCGATCAGCGCGAGCACGTCGCCGGTCAGGGATGCGAAGTCGAACGGCCCCGCGGTCGGGGACGGCGCGTAACCGCGAAGCCAGGGTGCGACGACGCGACGTCCGCGGCGGGCGAGCTCGGCAAGGAAGGGCTTCGCGGTCGGCGGATGGTCCGGGAAGCCATGCAGGACGACCGTCGGTTGACCATCGGGATCACCACCCTGCAGCGCGTGAAAGGTGCCGTGTGGCAGGTCGAAAGTGACGTGTTCAAATTCCATGGGTGTCAGCCTTTTCCAAGAGCGGTCGGACGACAGATGCTGATGTTGGCCTCAGCGTCTCTGGTTTCGGACATGTGCGCCTCAGGCGCCGAGTGTGCTGCGGGGTCAGCCGGCCAGTCGGTTGAGCTTGCGGATCTGTGTGTCGAAGGTGCGCGAGGGCACGATCCGGCGCAGGAGGCTGACGCGTGCCGCCATCGAGCCGGCGGTGTACCGGAGCTTGGGCTTGGCGTCGGTGGCGGCCGCGACGATCACCTTCGCGACCACGTCCGGGCCGTCGGCGTTGTGCACGGCCGTGGCCAGGACGTCTCGGGAGACCTCCCGTTGTGCGGCGTAGATCGGCAGGGGCGAGTCGGGTGCCAGGCTGCTCGCCTCGAAGCTCGTGTTTGTGTAGGCCGGCTCGACGAGCAGCATCCGGACGCCGTGCTCGCGAAGCTCGTGGTCGACGGACTCGGAGTAGCCCTCGACCGCATGCTTGGTGGCGGCGTAGATGGCCGTGAACGGGGCTGGGATCAGACCGAGTACCGAGGAGACGTTGACCACGCGGCCACTGCCCTGGGCGCGCATGTGGGGCAGCACTGCGTTGGTCATCCGCATCAGGCCGAAGACGTTGATGTCGAAGACGTCCTTGGTCTGGTTGATCGAGCTCTCTTCGCCGGCGCCGACCGCGCCCACGCCTGCGTTGTTGACCAGGACGTCGATCCGACCGAACCGCTCGATCACCTCCTCGACCAGGGAGCGGACCGACTCGTCGCTGGCCACGTCGAGATCGAGGAACGTCACCCCGGCGAGCGGCTCGGCGTTCGCCGCGTTGCGGCTCGTGCCGACCACCGCGAAGCCGGCGTCCACGAGGGCGAGCGCTGCCGCCCGCCCGATCCCGGAGGAGGCGCCCGTCACGAGGGCCACCGGGGGAGCTTTCTGCATGCTGATTCCTTCGGTTGCGGGCATGACTTCGTCGTGCCCAGTTGCGGGGTCGCCAGGACGGTTTTGTACTGACCTGTCAGAAACGTAGGCGGTTCTGTACTGAGTTGTCAAATACGGCGGGTCGGCCCTACCTTCTATGTATGGCAAGACCACGAAGCTTCGATCACGACCACGTCCTCCATGCCGCCGAACGGCAGTTCCGCGCCGCGGGCTACAACGGCACGAGCGTCGACGACATCAGCGCCGCCACCGGCCTGGGCCGCGGCAGCCTCTATGCCACGTTCGACGGCAAGCACGGCGTGCTGCTGCAGGCGATGGCCGGCTACTTCGCCCGGCTGGGGCAGGGTGCGCCGAGGGCGCTAGCCGGACCGGACGAAGGCGCCCTGGAACGACTGCACGGGTACTTGCTCCGCGCCGTCCATGGGGTGCCACTCGCCGCCGACGTACCCCCCGCGTCTGACCGGACGGCGGCGACCTGCTTCGCCGCCAAGATGGCCCTGGAGATCGGCGCCTCCGACCCCGAGGTGCAACGCCTGGCCAACGACTGCTTCTCCGTGGTCCGGACGGCGGTGGCCGAGTGTGTGCGAGCGGCGCAGCGCAACGGCGACATCGACCCCGACGCGGATCCCGACGACCTTGCGTATCTTCTGCTGACCGTCATCCGCGGGAGCGATGTCGTAGGCGCGTACGGCCACAGTCCCGCCCGCCTGACCTCGATCGCGGAGAGCGCGTTCGCAATGTTGCCTCGCCCGCGCCACCCCTGAGAAGGGCACGACCGGCCTCGTTGCGGAGGTGTCTGATGCGGTCCGCTCACTTCGACGCCGCGGAGGCGCGACCCGTAGGTTGACGCGCCGCCGGGCGGTCGTCCGAGCGGTTGGCGAAGAACTGCGCCCGCATCCAGTCGAGTTGCTCCACCGCATGCGCGGTGTCGCCGGGCTTGAACTGCACGATCAGACGCCGAACGCCTCGCAGCCAGCAGATAGTGGAACTGCGGCCGCCGCTCCGCCAACTCGGACCGCGTTTGCAGGAGTCCGTGCCAGTGCTCTGCCTCGGCGCCCTCCTGGAGCTGGGTGCCATCCCAGCGAATGCGGGCAGCGGTACGGACCCCCGCTGGGCGTCGACGAGTCGGCGGCTGACCAAGCTCAAGTCGGGAAGCCAGCGCCGTGAGCCGAGTTCTACCGGCGGTGCCGGTGAATAACGCTCCAACGCGAACGAGACAGGCGCTGTTAGTGCAGAGAAGACATCGAGGAGCCCGGACCCACCAGGCCCGGGTCAGCCGGCCAGGTGGGACCAGCGCCGCTCCAGGTCCCGCCAGTGCCCGACGGCGGCCACGTGCCCGCCGTCGAGCACGACCACCCGGTCGGCCGTCGCCAGGGTCGCCGCACGCGACGTCGTGCCCAGCACCGTGGTGCCCGCGGCTCGCAGGCCCGACCACACCTCGGCCTCGGTGACGGCGTTGAGGGCGGACGACACGTCGTCCACGAGGAGCAGGTCGGAGCCCGTGGCCAGTGCCCGGGCCAGACCGAGCCGTTGGACCTGACCGCCCGAGAGCCGCAGGCCCCGGTGCCCCACGAGCGTGCCGGTGCCGCCGGCCTCGGCGACGTCGCGGTCGAGCCCGGCGGACGCAACGGGACCGGCGACGGGGCGGTCGTGGTCGAGGCGCACGTTGTCCGCGACGGTCCCCGACACGACGTGCGGCACCTGTGCCACGTGCGCGACCCGGGGCGGGCGCAGGAACGTCTCCGGGTCGGCGACTTCGGTGCCGTTCCAGGTCAGCCGCCCGCCGACGTCGACGAGGCCCGACAGGGCGCCGAGCAGGGACGACTTGCCGGACCCGACGCGCCCCACCACCAGTACCAGCTCGCCGCGCCGCACCGTGAGGTCCACGCCCGCGACCCCCACCGTGCCGTCGTCGTGCGTGGCGCTGAAGCCGTCGAGGCGCAGCTCACGCAGGGCGCCCGGTGCAACGGTCTCGTCGGCCGGGGGCGTCCTCGGCGGGATCGTGGTGCCGGCGAACAGGTCCACGTCGCGGGGAACGTCGGCGAGGCGGTCCGTGCCCGCGTACCGGGAGGTGACCTCGACCCAGCGACGGGCGGACGCGGAGCTCGTGACGAGGTCGCCCAGCGAGTACCCGATCCAGCTGAACGTGCCGATCGAGGTGCTGACCAGGAGCGTGGTGCCCAGCGACCACGTGCCGTTCAGGTGCAGGGTCCAGGCGAGGACCGTCGCGGCCCGGCTCAGCACGGACGGGGCGAGTCCCACCAGGAAGTCGGTCTGCTCCTCGCGCAGCGAGGCCTGCACCCGGCGTCCGTCCACGCGGGCTACCTGGGCGAGCACGCCGTCGGTAGCGGCCGCGAGCTTGACGGTGCGTACGGCGTCGAGGGCGGATCCGAGCAGCCGGCCCAGCTCGGCCGCAGAGTCACCTGCCTTCCGCGCTGCGGCGGCGACGGAACGGCTGCCCAGGACCTGGGCGGCGAACATCACGCCCGCCATGCCCAGCCCGATCGCGCCGGCCAGCAGGCTTCCGCTCAGCAGCACGAGCAGCGCCAGGGTGAGCGGGGCGGTGAGGAGCTTGCGCCAGGCCTGGGTGTGGCCGGTGAGCCGGTACTCCTCCTGGACCCGGGCGGCGATCTCACCGGGGGCGTCGCGGGCGGTGCGCCGCTGCGCGGTCTGCCCGCGCAGGACTGTGAGGTGCAGCCGCAGCCGTGAGTCGGCCCACCAGCGCACGCTGGTGAGCCGGACCGTGAGCGGGAGCAGCGTGTTGGCCACCACCGCCGCCAGGACTGCGCACGCCAGCAGCCAGGGCGCGGAGCCGTGCTCCAGGTCCACGACGAGCGTCGCCCACAGCCACCCGACCACCAGGCCCGTCGAGGTGAGGTAGTCCGTCACCTCCCAGACGACGGCCGGGATGAGCAGGCCGGCCGGGCGGGCGCGCAGCGTGCTCCACACGGCGCGCACCATCGACCTGCGGCGCGGCGCTGCCGCGGCCTTGGCTCCCGGTGCCGACCGCTCGACGCCGGTCCGGGCGGCCTGCACGGACAGGTCCCCACCGCCGTGGTCGTGCTTTTCGGGGCCCACTGCTCCGGATCCGGGCGCGGCGCGGCCGGACTCGGCGGAGCGGGGATCGGCGGAGCGGAGCAAGGCGGGGCGGGGTTCGGCGGAACTGGGCGCGGCCGCCACTACTTCGGTAGCCGACTCCGCGTCCCCGTTCACCAGTCCCGCCGCGGCGACGAGCCGGGCGAAGTGGCCGTCGGACGCCGCCAGCCGGTCCCAGCGTCCGTGCTCGACCAGGCGGCCGCCGTCGAGCACGGCCACGGTGTCGGCGTGCCGCGCGGTGGACAGCCGGTGCGCGACGACTATCGCCGTCCGCCCGGCCAGTAGCTTCTGCGCGGCCAGGGTGACCCGCTCCGCCGTCGCGGGGTCCATGCGGGCGGTGGCCTCGTCGAGCACGACCACCTCGACGTCACGCACCAGGAGCCGCGCGAAGGCGACGAGCTGCTCCTCCCCGGCCGACAGGGTGACGCCGTCGGACCCCAGGCGGGTGTCCAGGCCGTCCGGCAGGGAGGCGACCCAGGCGCGCAGGCCGAGCGCGTCCATCGCCTGCTCGACCCGCTCCGCCGGGACGGGCGCCCAGAGCTTGATGTTGTCTGCGAGCGTGGCGGCGAGGATCTCGGTGCGCTGCCCGACGACGCCGACCCGTGCGCGCAGCTCGTGCACGTCCAGCCCGGTGATGTCCCGGCCGCTCAGGAACACGCTCCCCGGCGGCGGTTCCACGGCGCGGGACAGCATCTTGGTGAGCGTCGTCTTGCCCGACCCCGTCCGTCCCACCAGGGCGCACGTGCCGCCCGCCGGGATGGTCAGGGACAGCGGGCCGAGGGCAAAGCCGCCATCGTAGGTGAAGGTCAGGTCGCGCAGTTCGACGTCGACACCGGCGGACCTGCCGGAGCCGACCGGGTCGGAGCCGGCCGGGTCGGAGCCGGCCAGGTTGGACCCGCCTGCCCGGCCGGGGAAGGGCGCACCGCCGTCCGGCTCCTGGGACGCGGCCAGCAGGTCCCGCACGCGCTGGAACGTGCCGATCGCCTCCTCGACCCGCGGCAGGAGGCGGCCGAGCACGTCCACCCGGCCGACGAACCCGGTGACGAGCAGCCACAGCGTGACCAGCCGGGCGACGTCCAGCGTGCCGCCCGTAACGGCCCACACCCCGCCCACCAGGATCGCGCCCACCAGGGCGTCCAGCGGCAGCTCCGTGCGCAGCCGCACGCGCGAGAACGCCATCGACCACTCCTCCCGGAGCCGGATCTGACGCGCGGCCAGCTCGGCGTAGCGGCGCAGCGCATACCGCTGGCCATGGGCGGTGCGCAGGTCGTCCCGGGCGGTGACGGCCTCCTCGAGCTGTGCCAGGTGGTCCGAGACAGCCTCGGCGCCGCGCCGGCTCAGGTCGCGCAAGGGCCGCGCCGACCGGCGGGCGAACACGAGCACCGCGGCCGCCACCAGCGGGAACGCCACCCACGCCGGCCACCACACCAGGCCGGCGGCCACCCACCCGACCACCAGGCTGATCGCCGCCTGACCGAGGGTGATGCCGATACCGCTGATCGCGCGCGTAAGCCGCGCGGGGTCGCCGTTGACCCGGTCCAGGAGCTCGCCCACCGCCTGCTCCTCGAGCGCGGGAAGGGGCTGGCCCAGGGCAGCGGCAGCGAGGTCGGAGCGGAGCCTGGCCTCCGCGCGGGCCACCGCGCGCTGCACCACGAGCCACGTCACGGCGTCCAGCACGACGACGGCGCCGCTCACCGCCGCGAGCACGATCAGCGTGTCCCGAGCCGGGTCCGCTGCCATCCGCCCGGTGACCACCGCGGCGTACGACGACGCCGCGGCGGCCAGCAGCGCGGCCGGGACCGCGACCGCGGCGACGCGCAGGGCGCGGCGGCGCCACGAGGTGTGGCGCTGGTCGCCGGGTAGGTGGGTTCTGCGGCTCGGTCGAGCCGGTACGTGGGGCACGGCTCGACTCTGCCACTGGTCTCTGACACTCGACCGGCCCCTCCGTGAGGACGCACGGGTCACTCGACTGGCTCGTACCTCTGACACGAGTCGAGTGTCGGTGGCTCCGCGTAGCGTGGCTGACGTGACCCCCTACCGTGAGCTCGCGCCCCCGACCGGCCTGCTGCCGGTCGTGGCCTGCCTGTGGGAGCACGACGTGCCGCCCGGCCACGAGCAGCGGATCATCCCGGACGGCTGCGTGGACCTGGTCCGGCTCGACGGCGAGCTGGTGGTCGTCGGCGCCGACACCGGCCCGGTCGTCGCGGCACCCCGCGGCGCACCGGCGTCGCGCACCAGCGGCATCCGGCTCCGGCCCGGCGCGGCCGGCGCCGTCCTGGGCATCCCGGCGTCCGAGGTGCGGGACCTGCGCGTGCCTCTCGCCGAGGTGTGGCCCGACGTCGGCCCCGCGCTCGCCGACGCGCTCAGCGCAGCGGACCCGGCCGGGCGCCTGGACCTCCTCGCGCGCACGGTGCTGCAGCGCAAGGCTGAGCGCGACGGGCTCGTCGCCACGGCCGCGCGGCGCCTCGGAGTGCCCGGGTCGCGGATCTCCGGCGTCGCCGAGGACCTGGGTGTGAGCGAGCGGCACCTGCACCGCCGCACCGTGGACGCCGTCGGCTACGGGCCAAAGATGCTGGGGCGTGTGGCCCGGCTGCGGCGGCTGATCGGACTGTCCTCGGGCACACCGACATCCCTCGCGGACCGCGCCGCGGCGGCCGGGTACGCGAGCCAGGCGCACATGTCCGACGAGGTGCGCCGACTCACGGGCCTCACACCCGTCCGATTTCTGGAAGACGCCACCCTGACCGCCGCCTAGCGTCGAAGGCATGAGCACAACAACGAGCATCAACATCGAAGCCGCAAGGCGGTTCATCTACGACGACGCACGACTGCTGGAGCGACACCGCCTCGCGGCGCTGTTCGACGACGCACCAAGCAAACGTGTCCTGGACGCCCTGCGTCCTTACCGGAACGACGACGGCGGCTGGGGCCACGCCCTCGAGCCCGACCAGCGCGCGCCCAGCAGCCAGGTCTCGGCCGCACTGTCCGCGCTGGAGGTGCTCGCCGAGCTGGGCACCGCCGCCGACCCCGCGGTCACGCCGCTGGTCACCGAGACGGCCGACTGGCTGGCCTCCGTCGCGCTGCCCGACGGTCGGGTGCCGCACGTGCTGGCGTCCGGCGCCGGCTACCCGGCCGCGCCGTGGATGTCGGAACCGAGCGACGACGGGCTGCTCACCTTCGCGATCGCCGCACACCTGTGGGAGCTGGGCGTGAACCACCCCTTCCTCGACGCCGCGACGGCCTGGTGCTGGGGACAGGTGGGTGGCGAGGACCCCGTGGGCGGCTACACGGTCATGTTCGCGCTCGCCTTCCTCGACGCCGTGCCCGAGCCGGACCGCGTGGCGGCCGCCGTCGAACGGCTGCGGCCAGCCTTGCACGAGGACGGGACGATCCCCGTCGGAGGCGGGATCGACGACGAGAGGCTCAGGCCCCTCCAGCTCTCCACGAGTCCGGGCGCGCCCAGCCGGGCGCTGTTCTCCGACGCCCAGATCTCGGCGGAGCTCGACCGGCTGGAGCGCGAGCAGCTCGACGACGGCGGCTGGGACTTCGACTTCCTGCACTGGTCTCCGGGCCAGACCGTCGAGTGGCGCGGCATCGTCACCCTCGGCGCGCTGCAGACCCTCCGCTTGCACGGACGCCTCTGAACCCACCGCGAGACACAGGTTTCCGTTTGTTGTGAGCGTGATCGTTGCGACTATGCGTCCGTCTTAGGCGCAACGATCACGCCCACAACAAGCACAGCGGGCACGTGGGGCCATCCGCACAGGGCCGTAGGCTGTTCCGCGTGGTGACCATCGGCTATGCCGCGATGCTCGAACAGTTCGCGCCCCGCGAGGCGGTGGAGCTGACGGCGCTCGCGGAGGCCCACGGCTTCTCCGGCGTCATGGCCGCCGACCACTTCCAGCCCTGGACCCCGCAGCAGGGCCAGGCGGGCTTCGTGTGGAACGTCCTCGCGGCTGCCGCGGAGCACACGACGGGCGACCTCGGGCCGGTGACGGCGCCGACCTTCCGGTGGCACCCGGCCGTGGTGGCCCAGGCGTCGGCGACGCTCGCGGCGATGAACCCGGGCCGGCACTGGCTCGGCGTCGGCTCGGGGGAGGCGCTCAACGAGCACGTGGTGGGCGGCTACTGGCCCGAGGCGCCCGAGCGGATCAACCGCATGTTCGAGGCGGTCGAGATCATCAAGAAGCTCTTCGTCGGGTCCCTGGCCGGGCGCGACGTCAAGCACGCAGGCACGTACTTCAAGCTGGAGTCGACGCGGCTGTGGACCATGCCGGAGGTGGCGCCCGAGATCCTGGTCGCGACGGCGGGTCCGGTCACCGCGCGCCGCGCCGGGCGGACGGCGGACGGGCTGATCACGCAGGCCGCGCCCCTGGAGCGGATGTCGTCCCTGCTGACCCGGTTCGCGGACGGCGCCCGCGAGTCCGGCCGCGACCCGGCGCGGATGCCCAAGGCGCTCCAGCTCCACCTCTCCTGGGCGCCCACTCACGACGAGGCGGTCGCCAACGCCCTGACCGAGTGGCCGGTCGGCGGCATGCGGTTCCCGCGGTCCGACATCCGCTCGCCGCACGACTTCGCGCAGCTCGCCCGGATGGTGCGCCCCGAGGACTTCGAGGGTCGCGTGCTGATCTCCGCCGACCCGGACGAGCACCGCGCGTCGATCCAGCGGTACGTGGACCTCGGGTTCGACCGCATCTACCTGCACAACGTGGGTCGCAACCAGCGCGAATGGATCGAGACGTTCGGCCGAGAGGTGCTCCCGAAGCTCGTGCGGTGAGCGGACGTGAGCCCGGCCGCGCCGCGATGTGAGGATGGTCCCGTGGAACGACTCAGCGTCTGGGCCCCCGACGGGCTGCCCGAGATCACCCCCGGCGACGACCTCGGCGAGCTGATCGCCGGCCTCCTGGCAGGCCAGGAGGAGCAGGACCGGCCGCGCGACGGCGACGTCGTCGTCGTCACCTCGAAGATCGTGTCCAAGGCCGAGGGGCGGGTGGTGGCCGCCGTCGACCGCGAGCAGGCCATCACCGACGAGACCGTCCGGGTGGTCGCCCGGCGGGAGCGCCCGGGGCTGCCGCCGCTGCGGATCGTCGAGAACAAGCTCGGCCTGGTGATGGCCGCCGCGGGCGTCGACGCGAGCAACACCCCGGAAGGCACCGTCCTGCTGCTCCCCGTCGACCCGGACGTCTCGGCCCGCATGATCCGCGCCGCGCTCGCCCACCGGCTGGGCCTGCGGCGGATCGGCGTCGTCGTCACCGACACGGCCGGCCGCCCCTGGCGGGACGCCCTCGTGGACATCGCGATCGGTTGCGCCGGGATCACCCCGACCGACGACCTGCGCGGCAGCACCGACAGCCACGGGCGCCCGCTCAACGTCACGGTCACCGCCGTCGTCGACGAGATCGCCGCGGCGTCCGAGCTGGTGCGCGGCAAGTCGACCGGCCGCGCCGTCGCCGTCGTGCGGGGCATGGGCAGGCACGTCACCGACGAGGACGGCCCGGGCGCCCGCGTCCTGGTGCGCGGTAGCGCGGACGACATGTTCCGCGAGGGCTCGGCCGAGGCCTACGCCCGCGGCTTCGCGGCGGGCCAGGCGGACGGCGCCTGACGACCTCGGGCTCGCGGATGTCAGACAGTGCCACTGACTCGCGGTGCCGCGGACGGCGAGTCAGCGGGCTGGTCGGACCGTGCCACTGACTCGGCGTTCTCGTTACGGCGAGTCAGTGGCATGGTCCTGATTTGGTGCAGTGGGCTACAGCGAGGGGCGGCGTGAGGTCATTCGCGCCACCGGTGAGGTGCCGTCAGGCTCCTGGGTGGTCACGGTGACGGACCAGTCCGGCTCCGGCTCGTTGTCCTCGGTGGTGTCTGACGCCGGGGTCGGCTCGTGGGCCGGTGTGCCACCGGTCGCGGGCGGTCGGTCGTCGACCGACGCGGCACTGGCCGTGGTCCCCTCATCCGGGTTCCCGGTGCTGGCTGCTCCGGTACCGGCGGGCCGAGCATCTGCCGGTGCCGGTGCCGGTGCCGGTGCCGGTGCTGGTGCCGGGCCCGACGACGGCGGCGCTGGTGCCGACGGAGGAGGCGGCACCGCCGGAATCCCGCGCGGTGGGGTGACGGAACCGGCGTCGCTGGCCGTGGCGGCAGAGGCAGGCGACGCGGGTGAGGGCGAGCCTGGTGAGGCGGGCGCCGCAGCATGGCCCGGCGCCGGAACGTCCGGCGCCGGAACGCCCGGCGCCGGAGCGCCCGGTGCCGGAACACTGGGTGTAGGAGCGCTGGGCGCCGGAACACTGGGTGTGGGGGCGCTGAGCGCAGGGGCGGGCGGGGTCGCGGCACTTCTCGGTGCAGGCGCCGCGGCTGCCGTCTGGTTCGCCGACAAAGCTGCCTGAGCCGGGGCGGGCAGCGTCTGTACCGGAACGACCGGCGTCTGTACCGGAGCGACCGGCGTCTGTCCGGTAGCGACGGGGGGTTTCGCGGCGCTCGGCGCCGAAGCCGCCGGAGCAGCGCCACTCGGCGCCGGAGCCGCCGGAGCAGCGCTACTCGGCGCCGGAGCTGCAGCAGTCGCTTGAGCAGGCGCCGGAGCAGCAGTCGCCGGAGCCGCGGCCCCCGCCGTCGGAGCCGCAGCCCCCGTCGGAGCCGCCTGCAAAGACACCCCCGCACCCGCTGCCGTCACAGCCCCCGCACGCGGCCCCGGCCCGCCTGCCGCACCACCGCCCGCCCCGCCCCGGGTCGCCGAGGGGACGGGCTCGACGTCGGGCAGCGGGGTCTCCAGCAGGACCACGTCCACGCGCGACTCCCGCATCTCCCGGCAGGTCGCCAGGCCGATGCCGCCCACGTAGTCCTCGAGGGTCTGCAGCAGCTTGAGCGGCGTGGCCAGGATCATGTGGAACCCGAACGCGGCGAACGTGTCCATCGCGGTGCGGGTGAACGCCGTGTCGGCCTTGTCGAAGGCCTCGTCCAGCAGGATCGTGCCGTAGGCGGGCGTCGCCGAGTCGGACGCCCCGGCGAGCTGGTACCGCAGCGCCGCGGCCAGGCAGAACACCACGAGCTTCTGGCGCTGGCCGCCGGAGAGGCCGGCTGAGGAGTCGTGCACGGCCAGGGCGATGCCGCCCGCGGTGACCTCGACGCCCGTGAAGTGCACGTGCCGCCGTGTGTCCAGGCACAGGGCCCGCCAGGCGCGGTCGGCGGGGTCGCTGGACCCGAGCCGGCGTACCAGCCGCTCCAGCACCTCGTACTCCGGCTCGGTGTCGCCGGTGAGCGCGTCGAGCGTCGCGAGGAACTCCTCCACTGCGGCGGGGCGGCGCTCCTTGACGCGGATCTCCAGGTACCGGTCGGTGTCGAACGGGGAGCGGCGCAGGGACGTGTTCACCCCGACGATCCGCTCGCGGATGGCGGCGGGCGCCTGCCGGATCTCGGCGGCGAGCTTGCGCAGTGCGCGTCGCGCCTGGTCGGTGAGGAGGTCGGAGAACCGGGCCTCCTGCTCCGGCAGGCGGGACGTGCGGATGCGCTCCAGCACCTCCAGATACCGGGACCGGTCGCCGACCTGCGCGGTGAGGTCACGCGTGATGGCGGGCCAGCGGCGGCGGAACTCGGAGAGCAGCCCGACGATCTCCCGCTCGGCCGCGCCCGAGGTGCGCAGCCCGGCCTCGCGCTCCGCGTCCAGCGTCCGGGACACGGTGAGCGAGACGTCGTCGATCACCTCGTGCGTCACCGTCTTGCGGACCGCTGCATACCGCTTCTCCAGCTCCGTGCGGTGCGCGAGCGGGATGGCGTTGGTCGGTGCGTCGCCGAGCTCGGCGACCACGCGCTCCAGGGAGCGGCGGTGGGCGCGGGCCTCGGCGAGCGTGTCGGCGGCCACGGCGGCGGCGGCCCGGGCGTGGTCCAGGCGGGTCTCGGCCGCCGCGACGTCCTGCGACGCCTGCAGCAGGTCCATCGTGCCGTCCAGCAGCCGGTCGAACGACGCCTGCGCGTCGGTCAGGTCGGCCTCGGCAGTCTCGATGTCGACCTCGCGCCACTCGCGGCGGGCCACGTGCCGCAGCGTGAGCTGACGGCGCACGGCCTCGCGCTGCTCGGCGACGGCGTCGGCCACGGCGTTGTCGGCTTCCGCGAGGCGGGCCTGCGTCTCGCGCGCGAGCTCCAGGAGCTGGTCGAGCCGGTCGTCGGCGTCCCAGCCGAGCGCCCAGTCCTCGACACCGGGCAGCACCGGCTGCTCGATCTCTTCCGGCCCGTGCTTGATCAGGCCCTCGCGGGTCACGGCGCGCTCGTGCAGGTCGAGCCCGGCGGGCTCGTCGACGCACAGGTAGTCGTACTGCTCGGACAGGCGGCGGTGCAGCCAGCCCGACGCCGGGCCGTCCTTGACCTCGACCTTGTGCACCAGCGACGAGTCGTCGGTGGACCGGGGCGCGTCGTTGCGCACGCCGACCACGCGGTAGCGCAGGCCGGGCCCGGCCTCGACGGCGCCCGCGACGGCGGCCCGGTGCGCCGGCGGGACCAGCACGAGCGTCGCCAGCGGCCGCAGGATCTCCTCGATCACGGGGCGCCAGCCGGCGTCGTCCTCCCGGACACGTAGCAGCTCGGCCGCGAACGGCAGCACGGAGACGTCGAGCCCGGCGGCCTCGGCCACGGCCCTGCGGGCCGCCGCCAGCTCGGCCGGGACGTTCGTCTGGGTCTGCCGCACGGCCTGGATCCGTCCGGCGACGGCCTCGTGCCGGTGCCCGACGGCGGAGCGCGCCGCCAGCACCTCCCGGATGTTCCCGTCGAGCGCCTCGGGCGCGCGCGACCGGCCGACCGTGGCGATCGCGCCCGTGGCCACCGAAGGCAGCGCGCCCGTGGTGACCGCCGGGACCTCGCCCGTCGGGACGGCGGGCACCTGCCCCGTCGAGACGGTCGCGATGGCGCCGGTCAGCGTCGGCACCGCGCCGGTGGCCGGCGGCCTGGAGCCACCCAGCTCCCACCGGGCCTTCTCCTTGAGCGCCGCGAACTCCGCGAACGTCTCGGGCATGTTCATGCCGACGGACTGGAGGTCGGTGGAGAGCTCGCCACGTCGCGTGCGGACCAGGGCGGCGATCTCGCCGGCCCGCTGCAGCCGGTCGGCCTGCGTGGCGAGCGCCTGCCCGCCGCGGGCGCCCAGCACGTTCACGGCCTGCTGGTGCGTGTTCGCCGCGACGTCGACCTCGGTGTCAGCGGCCTTGCGGTGATGCTGCGCCCGCTCCTCCGCCGCGCGCGCCTCCGCCAGCGCCCCGTGCGCCAGGTCGAGCTTCCACGCATCCTTGAACGTCTCCAGCGACCCGCGCAGGGTCGCCGCGCGCACACCGGCCGCCGAGCCGTCGTCGTACGTCTTGGTCAGGGCCGCGAGGCGGCCCAGGTGCTCGATCTGCCGGCGGGAGGTCTCGATGTCGGCGTACGCGCGGGCCACGTCCGCGAACTGGTGCACGGCCTGGGCCGAGAGCTCGAACGTGCCGGGCTCGTCGAGCATGTGCCCGCGGAACAGGTCGTCCAGGCTGCCCAGGTTCTTCGCCGACTGCGTGCGGTGCAGCAGCACCAGCGCCTGCTCCGAGCCGATCCCCAGGGCCTGGGTGAACGCCGCGGCGAACGGCCCGTGCCGCTCGCTCACCGTCGCGGCGGGCCACGCAGCGGTCACGCCCGCGACGTCGGGCCCGGAGCGGACGAACCGCTCGAAGTCCAGCAGACCCACGTCTTCCGGCACCACGACGTGCAGCAGGGCCGGCGTCGACGAGCCTCGCGTGAGGTGGAACAGGCGCACCAGGGTCACGGTGCCGTCGGGGGCGTCCGTGCCGTTCGAGTACCGCAGCAGGATGCCCGACCAGGTCGCGCCCTGGCGCAGGTGGTCGGCAACGACCTCGCCCGTGCTCTCGTCCGTGCGGTGCCGCCACGCGCCGCGCACGTACGAGACGACGTCCCGGTCGCCCGCCTCGCGCTCGGTGGCGCCCGTCCCGGCCGCCGCCACGTTGAACCGCAGGTGCTCCGGCGGGGTCAGGACCGCGGCGACGGCGTCGACCAGCGACGACTTGCCCGAGCCCGAATGGCCCGTGAGGAGGAACCCCTCACGCGGCACCGGCACGACGTGGTGCCCGGAGAACGTGCCCCAGTTGACCAGCTCGACGCGCGAGAGGCGCCACTGTCCGGCGTGCGGGGTCTTCATGCGCTCTCCTTCGCAAGTCGGGCGTACTCGGCGCTCAGCGCCGCCACCTGGTCCGCCCCGAACACGGTCCGCAGCACGGGGGAGACCGTGCACCGGTCCCCGCTGAGCGGCTCCAGCATGCCCGACTCGATCAGCCGGGCCCACGTCGCGTCCAGCTGTCGGCTGAAGTCCATGGGCGAACCACCGCCGCGCCGCCGGTACATCGCGAGGTGGTCGGCCGCCTCGTCGCGGCTGACCGCCACGCGCCCGTCCGCCGAGTCCAGCAGCAGGGCGCGCAGGTGCAGCAGCAGCGCCGTGTCGAGGAACGTCAGCGCCACCTCGCGCACCACCTGCGGAGCGTCCGGGGCCGGCACGTCCCGCAGGAACGCGACCTGCGCGTCGGCGTCGACAACCAGATCGAGGTACTGGTCGGCGAGGCGCTCGCGGACGACGTCCTCGTGGGCCAGGAGCGCGCGCCACGTGTCCGCATCGGGCTCGGCGGCCAGGTAGGGACCCCGCACGAGCCGGGCCAGCGCGAGGCGCGCGGGCGCGGGCAGCGTGCCGTGGTCGCCCGGCCAGAGGCGGGTGCCTGCCTCCCCGCCGGCGCCTTGGCCGTCGGTGATTCCCGTGCCCGACGGCGCGGACGACGCACCGCCGCCGGCCGGTCGTCCGGGGCGTGCGGTGCGGAGGTCTGCCGGGTCGGGCCTGGTCACGCCGGATCCTGTCACGTCGGGTTCGGTCACGGGACATGCTCCTCGAACTGGTGCTGGGGAAGTACGGCTCGCCGCGCGACGCCGCGCGAGGATCGCCAGTTCACGTCTTCGCGGTTGCCCGTGGGCACACCGTTCTGCTCGGCGAGCGCCAGCAGGCCGACCACGCTCGCGGCGCCCTGGGTGGCGGGGTGCGCGGCGAGCACGGAGGCAACGGTGGCGCGGCCGACACTCTCGACCCGCTCGTTCACGTGCCCGCGCAGCTCGTCCACGTCGATCTCGGAGTCGCGGGCCATGGCGCGCAGCGCGGTGAGCGAGACGACCCGGGCCGGCAGGGCCGGGTCGGCGGGCGGCGCCTCGGCGTCCTCCCCGCCGGGGTTGTGCGGTGCGAGGCCGCCGACCGACCGGGGCGCCACCGTGCCGAGGGGCAGGGTGAGGCGCATCTCGGCGCCGGGCTCGACGTCGGGCGCAGCGGCGAGGGCGGCGTCCTGCGCCTCTCCGATCAGGCGGCGCAGCGCGCGCTCGACCGGGAGCTCGCCGGACCGCACCATGCGCTGCAGCGCGCGGCGCAGCACGGCCATGGTGTCGGTGAGCTCGTCGGCGGCGTCCTGCAGCGTGGGCAGCAGCCGGCGCAGCGCGGACGCCTCGCCGGGCGCCAGGTGGACGGTGTCGAGCACGCGGCCGACGTCGTCCTGCGCCGCGTGCTCCGCCTGCCGCAGCAGGTCGCGGAACGCGACCAGGCCGCGCCCCGCCTCGGACTCGGCGAGGTGGTCGACGCCGCGATAGATGTCGTCGAGGAACGTGTCGCGCGAGCCGTCGGACTCCAGGAGCCGGCGCCGCAGCTCGCGGTCCGTGCGCTCCAGCTCGGTGCGCACCCGGGCCAGGTCGGCGGGGATGTCGCCGGCGAGGGCGAGGACCTCGCGGGCGCGCTCGGCGGCGACGTCCGGCGGCAGGGCCTCGGAGTCGCCGCGGCGGGCGCGTTCGATCTTGGCGTCGAGGGCGGCGCGCTGCTCCAGCAGGGCGGCGAGGCGGGCCTCCGGGTCGGGGTCGGCCTCGTCGGCCAGCCGGTGCAGGCCGTCGAGCACCGCGCCGAGGCGCGACGGCGTCACGGCGGGGTGGGGCCTCCTCAGGCGGGAGACGAAGCGGATGGCGAGCAGGGCGCCGTCGGACAGCTCGACCGTCTCGACGCCGGGCTCGCCGGCCGCCTGCGGGGCGCGGCGGCGCACGAGCACGCCCTCGTCGATCCACTCGGAGACATAGAAGTAGCCCGAGTAGGGCAGCTCGAAGCCCGCGCGGCGCAGCTCGGGCACGTCGTCGTCGATCCGGTCGGCGAGCTGCTCCACGGGCAGCCGACGGCGGGACGCGCCGAGGTTGCGGTCCAGCAGGACGACGGCGGCCGCGGCGTTCCTCGACCGCAGCAGCACCCACGCGGGGTGTTCCTGCAGGAGAGCGCGCACGGCGCGCGCCGCCTGGCCACGGCGACCTGACCCTTGCCCGGCGGCCTGCCGGGGAACGGCAGCGTCACCCGGTGAGCTCGCAGTACCCATGGGGGCTGAGAGTAGTAGGCCAACGTGTCGGCGCGGCACCCCCGGAGGAAACATGGCGACACATGGTCTGTCGCTGAGCCGCGACGGCCATAGACGTATAGAGTCAGGTCTCACAGGGCTTGCCGGAAAACAGATCTTCACTTTCCGGCGAGTCCTGTCGTGCGTCATGGCACGTTTCGATGGCCGAGCATCGACGGGAGGGCACCTTGCTCACGACCGCAGCCCAGATCATTATCAGGATCAGAGCCGAGCGAGAGCTCAGCATGAGTTCGCTGGCCGTGCTCGCGGGCGTCCCCACGTCGACGATCAGCCGCATCGAGTCGGGGCAGATCGAGCCCACGCTGGGAATGATCCGCCGCATCGCCCTGGGCGCCGGCTACCACCTGCACCTGCAGTACTACGACCTGTTCTCGGGCAAGCTCGAGGACGACGCGGTCCAGGTGAGCGCCGCCGAGAGGACGGGTAATGGGGAGGGCGACGAGGAATCCGAGCGCTAGGGAGGGTTCGCCGGTGTCCGCTACCTTGTCTACGTATGGGATGTCTGCGCGGGGGGCGCGAGCGCGCAGGGGGACGGCGCGGGGGGCGCGTTCCCCCGGTCTGTGACATTGCACCCAATTCTGCTGGATTCCGGGCACGCGCTCTCACTCAGGTTGTGCCGCTGATTCCTCTGAGCAATATGGTCGTCATATGCCGAACGTCATGATCCCCGCCGAAGTGCGGGAGGACGTAGAGACACTGTGGGCGTTCCACGACCTGCAGCACGAGCCGCGGCCGGTCGACGTCTGCATCGGTCTGGGCGGTCACGACCTGGGCGTGGCCGACTACACGGCCGACCTCTACCTCGAAGGGCTGTTCCGGCAGATCGTCTTCACCGGGGCGAACGCACCCACCACCGTCGACGCCTTCCCCGAGGGTGAGGCGTTCGGCTACCGCGACCACGCGATCGCCCGTGGCGTGCCCGCCGACGCCGTGCTCGTCGAGCCGGCCGCCACCAACACGAGCGAGAACCTGGAGCTGAGCCGCAAGCTGCTCGCCGAGCACCAGGTCGAGCCGTCCTCCGTGCTGCTCGTCTCGCACCCCTACCAGCAGCGACGCGCGTTCGCGACGTGCCGGGTGGTGTGGCCCGAGGTCGACGTGCTGTGCGTGTCCCGGCCCCTGGCGCTCGACGCCTATCTGGAGGCGATCGGCGACGCCGACCGGGTCGTCGACATGCTCGTCGGCGAGACGCAGCGCCTCACGCTGTACGCCGAGCTCGGGTTCATCTCGCACGAGGAGGACGTGCCGGGCGACGTCCTGGGCGCCTTCGACCGGCTCGTGACCGCCGGCTACACGTCGAGGCTGGTGGAGGACCGCCGTCCGATCGACGTGTGATCCGCGCGTCTCGTGGCGTCTGAGGTAGATGTTACGAACCGGTCTTCTGGGACATCCCTGGCGGAGTCGCCCCGTTCTCCGTTACGTTCCGGGCATGCGCGAGGAAAACAAGAGGGGCAAGGATCCCAGGAAGTTCACCTGGCAGGAGATCCTCACGTTCGTCGCGGGTGCCGGATATGTGGCCAGCCCGATCGACCTCCTTTCGGAAGGTGTGCTGGGGCCGCTGGGCCTCGGCGACGACGCGGTGGCGATCATCATCGCCGGCGTCACCCTGTTCAAGGCGGTGCAGCGGTTCCGGCAGCACCGCACCGTGCAGGGCACGGCCGGGGACACGACGCCGGGCGGCCCCGGGTCGGGGCCGACCACGCCGGGCAAGACCGTGCCGGGTACCGCCGAGGACGTGACACCAGACCACAAGCCAAGGCGCTGACGACGGCGCCTGCCTTGGCTCCTTGGTCCGGGCAGGTTTAGTGTCGACGGCGTGACCAGCAACGACGCACCCCGAGTGCTCATAGTGGGGGGCGGCCCCACGGGTGCCGCGACGGCGGTCGCGCTGCGGCGCGAGGTGCCAGGCGCGCACGTGACGCTGGTCGACAAGGCGACGTTCCCGCGGGACAAGACCTGCGGCGACGGGCTCGGCCCGGGTGCCCGCAGGGTGCTGGACGGGCTCGGCCTGTCGAGCCTGCTGGAGCCGTTCCACATGCCGATGTCGGTGGCGATCAGCGGGCCGGGCGGGGTCGAGGCGCTCGCGCGCGGCCCGCTCATGGAGGGCCGTGACCTCGCCGGATACGTCACGCCGCGGCTCGTCCTGGACGACCTGCTGCTCGGCGCGGCGCGCTCCGCCGGCGCGGAGGTCCGCGAGGGCGTGTCGTTCGAGGGCATGGCGCCGGCCGAGGGCGGGGCGGACGGCGGCGCGCGGGTCACCCTGTCCGACGGCGAGGCCACGTTCGACCTCGTGGTCGGGGCCGACGGCGCCTACTCCGGGGTGCGGCGCGCCATGGGCATCGAGCGCCCGTCGATGCGGCACACCCACATCGCCATGCGCGCGTACGGGAAGGTCACCCATCCGGACAAGCCCGTGAGCGACACCCTCCGGTTCGACTTCCTGGAGTCGCTCCTGCCGGTCTACGGCTGGGTCTTCCCGCTGCCCGACGACGGCGCGAACCTCGGCGTCGGCATCCCGGTGGACCATCTCAAGCGGCAGACCGAACGGCACGGCCGCAAGCTGCGCGACTTCTTCGACCTGTACGTCGAGGACCTGGAACGCCGGGGCTTCGAGGTGTCCGGGCTGGAGCGGGTCGCCGCGCACCAGCTGCCGCACGCCGCAGCCCGCACGCCGATGACGGCGCGGGGCCACGCCGCGGTGCTGCTCGGGGACGCGGCCGCGACGATCAACCCGCTGAGCGGCGAGGGGATCTTCTACGGCATGGCCGCGGGAGTGCAGCTCGCCGAGCATCTCGGGGCGCTGGAGCGGGCGGGCGAGACCTGGCGGGGCGAGCGGTTGCCCGGCGCCCTGGCCGGGTTCGAGCGGGCGCACCGGCATCGGTTCGGGCGGCATTACCGCGAGTGCTACCTGGCGCAGCAGCTCATGCGCTCCAAGCTCTGGGCGGGCATCGCGACCAGGGCCGTCGCCGCCGACGAGCGCGCGATGGCGCACGTGGCGCTCATGCTGTTCGACGAGCAGTCGGCGGGCTCGCGCGGCCTGCTGCGCCTGGCGGCGCACAGCGTGCGCCCGCTGCTGCGCCGCTGAGCGGGATGCTGGGCCGGAACGGCCGGGCGGTGGCACTCGTTAGGATCGTTGCACCTGATCCACCCTGAACTCGAGGACGACGATGTCACGCACCATCCGCCGGGCCCTTGCACGACTGATCTGGGCCGGCACCGGCTACCGGCTGCGCTCGGAGCCGGCCCCGACCCGGCCCACGGTGTTCATCGGGGCGCCGCACACGTCCAACAAGGACTTCTTCCTCATGTTGGCCATCGCGTTCGAGATGGACCTCAAGATCCGGTTCCTCATCAAGGACTCCTGGTTCAAGGGGCCGATGGCCGGCCTCATGCGATCGCTGGGCGGCATCCCCGTGGACCGGAACGACCCGGCCAGCATCGTCGACGAGATCCTCGCGGCCGTCGGGCGGGGCGAGGAGTTCCACCTGGTGGTGACGCCGGAGGGCACGCGCGGCGCCGGGTCGGGCTACTGGAAGTCGGGGTTCTACCGCATCGCGCTCAAGGCGGGCTTCCCGGTCACGCTCGGCTACGTCGACGGTGTCGCCAAGGTGGCCGGCCTCGGTCCGAGCATCGAGCTCACCGGCGACGTCCGCGCCGACATGGACGTGATCCGCGCGTTCTACCAGGACAAGTCGGGCGTAAAGCCTGCCAACCGCACAGAACCCCGCCTCCGCTCGGAATCCCCCTGACTCGTTGAGTGCTGGATATTTGCCCTTCTGACGGCCTGAACGGGGCGAAGATCCAGCACTCAACTGGTCACTTCGGGTTCAGGGAGTCCAGGACTCTTGCCAGGCCGAACTCCCAGGCGTGGGTCGGGCTGGCGGGGGCGTTCATCGCCTCGCCGGCGGCGCTCCCCACGCGCTGGGCGAGCTGATGGTCGTCGCCGAGATACTCCGCGAGCCGCCCGGCCCACCGCGCCCAGATCTCCGGCATCTCGTCGGCCCGCGGGTCGGGGCGCTGCGCCCGGGCGGACGCGCGGACGAAGTCCAGCACGAAGGTGAGGGCAGCGTCGCGGGCGACGTCGTCCAGGGGTAGCGGGTCCAGGGCGTGCAGCTCGTGGTCGTACTTGGCGATGGTGCCGGGGCCGAACGCAGTGCGGTCGTCGTCGATCTCCAGCAGCCACGGGTGCTCGCGGTGCAGGGCGAGGTTCGCGTCGGCGACGCGGCGCACCCGGGTGCGCCAGCCCGCGTTCCCATAGGTGGGCAGCGGCATGCGCGCGTACGCGGCGTCGGCCATCAGGACGAGCAGGTCGTCGCGGCCGTTCACGTGCGTGTAGACGGACATGGCGGAGACGCCGAGGGCGTCGCCGAGGCGCCGGACCGTGACGGCGGCGAGGCCCTCGGCGTCGGCCAGGGCGCGGGCGGCGTCGACGACGGCGCCCGTCGTGACGCGGGACCGGGGCCCGCGCGCGCCGCCCTGCGGGGCGGCCGGGTGATCGCGCCAGAGCAGGTCGATCAGCTCACGAGGCATGGGTCTCCAGAATCGGGGTGACGGGCCGGGAACATTCTGCAATCATCTTACGTTGTACGCCGTACAAGGTTCTGATGCGTGAAGTTCTCTGCGAGGAGTCAGCTTGAAGATCACCGGTACCGCCCTGTCCCTCAACGTGACCGACGTCGCCGCGTCGGCCGAGTTCGCCAAGCAGCACCTCGGCTTCACCGAGGCCATGTCGGACGACGGATTCGTGTCTCTCGAGCACGCCACGGCCGGCCTCAACATCGTGTTCCTGCGGGTCGGCCTGGGCACCTTCAAGCCCGAGCGCATCGCCGGCCCCGCGGGCCAGGGGATGCTCATAGCGTTCGTCGTGGACGACCTCGACAGCGAGTTCGCCCGCATCTCCGCCGCCGGGGTGGAGGTTGTCACGCCGCCCGAGACCGAGCCCTGGGGCGAGCGCTACTGCCAGTTCGCCGACCCCAACGGGATCGTGTGGCAGCTCGTCCAGTGGGTGTGAGAATGCCGTCCGGAAAGCCAACAGTGCTCTGGGCCCCTCGGGCTTAGAGCACTGTTCGACGGCGCTCAGACTCCTGCGAAATCAAACGAGTCGAGCATGCGGGCCGCCCGGTCCCGAATGCGTTCGCTGTCGTCATGTGCGGCGACATCTCGAAGTAGCGCCCGATACTCAGGCCAGGGCGTGTACGAGGTTGCCCAGATGGAAAGGTCTCGCAGCCGCTCATCGGAATGTTGAAGGCCGTCCCGGACGCGGTCGTAGACGGGCTGGTCGAACTCCAGGGGGGCGCTGAGCGCGAGCCTGATCAGCGCCCTCCCCGTCTCGTCGAAGCCCGCTCCTCGATCCATCTCTTCGAGGAGCTGCGCGCGGGACCACGAGTCCAGGTCTCGTTCGATCATGGTGATCAGCGACTCGGCTACGTTCCTCGTCGCGCCGACGACAAATGCATAGCTGTTCTGGGTGACCTCATCCTCACAGAAATGCACCTCCAGCGAGGCTTTCCCCGCCTCGAACACGAATTCCCTGGGTGCGTTCTTCGTGACGCCGGCGGGAATCTCCGCGATGAGCTGCCATTCGCGCTCGCGACCGTAGACGACGATCTCGTGCAGGGCGGGATGATCGACGAAAACTACGCGCCGGGTCGTATGTCTGCGGGTCATTCAAAAATCCCTCGGGCTACTTGATAGTGGCACCACCAGTGCGCTAAGACATGCCGCGCCGGGCAGCCTAGTGCACCGGGTTCGCGCCCGGCTCACCCGTGCGCCCAGCCGGACCACCGGGTGACGCGCACCCTGATCAGCGGGCCGTCCGGCCGGCGCTCGCGGTACTGCGGGTACCGCGCGGCGAGTGCGTCGAGCGCTGCCGCGCGGGGCTCGCCGTCGTGCTCCACGGTGGCGACGCCGTCGGCCCGTACCCACCAGAGGTGCGCCCAGTCGTCGTCGTACCGGTCCACGAGGAAGGCGACGTGCGGATTCTCCGCGATGTTGCGCAGGCGCTTCAGGTCGCGCGTGGTCTTGGGCTTGTGGTCGACGGCGACCACCAGCTCGTCGCCTGCCGGTGCGCCGGCTCCGGCGTCGGCCGCTGCGCCGTCCGTGGCGCTGCTCGCGCCTTCGACCAGGGCGAACGTCACCGGCACGAGCTGCGGCACGCCGTCGGCGTCGGCCGTAGCGAGGTAGGCGTGCCGGGCGGCAGCGAACCGGGAGCGGCAGGCGTCGGTATCGAGGCGCACGGTGTCATTCTGCCCAGCGGCGATCGTTGGCAGCTTGCCGGCTGGTCGACGGTCCCGATGTGCCGTTGCGTATATGCAACAAACGATGGCAAGCGCTGCGGAAGGCCATGAAGCCTGGAAGGCTGGGTTGGAGGTGGGCGTTGCCTTGAGCCCGATCTGAATCAAGGATATTCTTAAGAGAGGAACTCGCCTTGGCATGGGAGATCCTGATCACGGACAGCGTCGAGACATTTCTCGATGAGTTGTACGAGTCAGATCGCGAGACGCATCGATTGGTGAACGACGCGATCCAGGTCCTGGAGGACAACGGTCCGATGGAGGGGCGTCCACTCGTGGACAGCATCGTGGGATCGACGATCTCCAACCTCAAGGAACTGCGGCCCCCATCCAGAGGTCGTACTGAGGTCCGAGTGCTGTTCTGCTTCGATCCGTGGCGGTCGGCGATTCTGCTTGTTGCCGGCGATAAGGCCGGGCGGTGGAGCCGGTGGTACGTCGAAGCGATTTCGAGAGCCGAGCGGCTCTACGCCGTGTACCTGGATGAGCGTGAGAGGGAGGCTGCAGATGGACGGCGTTAAGCGCTGGCGAGACACCCGGCACCGAGACCTGGCGGTCGAGACGGCCGGTGGTGAGGCGGCTTTCAATGACGGTGTGCGGAAGCTTCTCGATGAATCGCGTGGCTGGCGCCTCGCCGAGATGCGTCTGAAGCGAGGCATGACACAGGCGGACGTGGCGTCGCAGATGGGTATCTCCGTCGCGCGCGTGTCTCAGATCGAGGCGGGCGATGTGTCGACCCAGGACGTGTTGCGGCGGTACATCACTGCGCTCGGAGGCACGCTGCACCTCGTGGCTGACTTCGGCGACGAACAGCTCAAGGTGAGCTGAGTCGTCAGTCCGGACCGATCACCGATGCTGTAGGCATGACTGACAACAACCGACGGCCTCGGCGCGCGCGCGATCTCGGGATCGTTGTGGGCGCACTGCCCACCGGGCCCTTGAACGCGATCACCGACGTGCCCGGCGTGCGGGTGGGGCACACCACCATCGTGGACGCGCCACGCCTCCACACCGGAGTTACGGCGATCGTCCCCGACGCCCTCGGCCCGGACCGGCGCAGCCTGCCGTGCGGGCTGTTCGTCGGGAACGGGTTCGGCAAGCTGGTCGGCGCCACGCAGGTGGCCGAGCTCGGCGCCATCGAGACGCCGATCCTCCTGACCGCGACCCTCAGCGCGTTCCGGGCCGCGGATGCCCTGGTCACGCACGTGCTCGCCAGCCCGGGCCACGAGGAGACGCGCACGCTCAACCCCGTGGTGGGCGAGACCAACGACGGCCGCCTCAGCGACATTCGCGCCCGTCCTGTCACGGAGGCGCACGTGCTCGCCGCCCTCGACGGCGCGACGCCCGGCCTGCCCGACGAGGGCTGCGTCGGCGCCGGGACGGGGACCATGGCGCTCGGGTTCAAGGGCGGGATCGGCACGTCGTCGCGCGAGGTCGGCGGCCGGACGGTGGGTGTCCTGGTGCAGTCCAACTTCTCGGGCACGCTGACCGTGCGTGGCGTCCCGATCGTGGCCGACGGCGGATCAGCAGCCATCGCGGAATCGCCGGTGACCGAGCCCGCGCCGGACGCTGCTCGGCCCCAGCCGGAAGGCAACTCCTGCATGATCGTGGTCGCCACCGACGCGCCGCTGGACGCGCGCCAGCTCGGCCGGGTCGCGCGGCGGGCCGTGTTCGCGATGGCGCGGGTTGGCTCGGACTTCACGAGCGGCAGCGGCGACTATGCACTGGCGTTCAGCACGCACGGTGCGCCGCCGTCGGGTAGCACGCCGGGCGCGCCGCCGTCGGGCAGCGGGCAGGACGCGGCCGCGGGCAGCGTGGACGACGGCGACCTGGACCCGGTCTTCGCCGCGACGATGGACGCGGTGGAGGAGGCCCTGCTGAACTCGCTGCTGACGGCGACCACGACCGTGGGGCACCGCGGCACGGCGACCGCCGTGCCCCACGACCTGGTGCTCGGCCGCCTGCGCGCGGCCGGCGTGCTGCCTCAGCCCTCGACGACGGGGCCGGTCTCGTAGTCGGCGGACAGCGTGATCTCGACGTCGATGTCCCGCGGCTGGAGCTCGACGCGCGGGCCGCCGCCGGGCTCGGCCGGACCGGCCATACCGGCGCGCATGGCGTACATCGGGGCATTGCCGCCGCCGTTGCCGCCTCCGCGCAGGCCCGCTTCGTAGATCGCGACGGGCGCCACCGGGCCGAGGCCCAGGGCGTCCGCGTACGACTGAGCGCGTACCGCCGTCTCCTCGGCGGCCTCGATCCGGGCCTCGGCCTGGAGCGACTTGCGCGTCTCGTCCGTCAGGGTCCAGGAGACCCAGTCGATGTCGACGCCCTCGACGTCCATGATGTCTGCGAGCCAGGTCGACAGGACCTCGAAGTCGCTGAACGTGACCGACAGCCGCGCCGAAGCGCGGAACCGCCGGATCCGCTGCTTGCCTCCCGACTCGGAGCTCTTGACCCGGTCGTCGTAGACGTACGAGTGCACGGACGCCGAGTCCCACCGCTCCGCGGCCCCCGCGGAGACGTGCGCCTTGGCCTGCTCCACGAGGATCGCGTGGGTCCTGGCGACCTGCTCGACGACGTCGTTGCGGAGCGTGCCCGAGAACGCGACGTGCAGGTTGACGGTGCCGCGTTCCGCCGGATGGGTGCGCTTGGCCTGGCCTTCGACAGCGATGCGAGTCATATGCGGAGTCTGCCGACTACGCCGGGGCCCGCGCCACCCCTGAGCCGAGCGTCAGCCGATCGTGCCCTTGCCCACCGTGCCGCGGGTCAGTGTGGGTTCGAGCCCGCAGAACTCTCCGTAGCGCGCGGCCTCGGCCTCGATGGCTGCCCACAGTGCGCCGGTCGGCTCCTCGGTGAGCTCGACGGTGATCTCCACGGTGCTGGCTCGCAGGATCCGCGACCATCCGCCGGCGAGCATCCCGTCCAGCATCACGAGGCCCATGTACAGCCAGCGGCTCGGCACGCCGTCGCCGGTCAGGGCGGGCCAGCTCTTGAAGTCATGGCAGAAGAACTCGTCGAACACCGACAGCAGGCGGACGGTTCCTGCCGGGGCGGGCTCGGGCAGGTCGCCGTCGGTCCAGAGGGTCATACCGGAGAGCTCGTGGCGGGTGAGCCCGGCGTCGGCCACCGCGGCGCGGGCCGCGGCCTTGGTGAGGGAGCCCCACCAGGCGACGTCGTCCGCGCGGCACGGGCCGTGCCCGCGCACGTACGCGCGGGCCAGGTGGATGCGAGCCTCGTCCTCGTCCCAGGCCTTCTGCTCCGGCAGCAGCCGGTAGGTGGCCTGCTTGCCCCGCATCGGGCCGCTCGCCACGAGCAGGTCGAGCTCCGCGTGCATCATGACCTGGCCCAGGTGCCAGCTGTCCAGCGGTGCGCCCTCGGCCTCCGCGAGCACGACGCCGATCTCCTTGCGGGTGAGCGGGCCGTGCGCCAGCGCGTCGGCGAGCACCGCGTGCCGGCGGGGGAGCAGCGAGTAGTCGAAGCCTCGCGGCCGCTCCGCCGAGGCCATCAGCCGGCGAATCCGGGGAGCGGTGGCGGTCATGAGCGGAGCCAGATCCTCGGGCACCACGTAGTGCCAGGTGGGGCGCAGGATGTGGGTGCGCAGCACCGACCCGTCGGCCAGGGCGGCCTGCACCTCCGCGAGCGTGGCCGGGGTGGCCAGCCGCTGTGCGACGCCCCATGCGGAGGAGTGCAGCTCCTGCGACTGGACGGCGCCGAGCCGGGCGACGACGCCGGGCACGGCACCGTCGTCGGCGCTCGACGGGTCCAGCGCGCCCAGGCCCACCGAGGTGAGCCGGGCCCGCTGGATCGCGTGCATGTCAGACGTAGTAGGCATCCGAGCCACCATGCCCCGCGGCCCGGGCGCGACGATGCTTCGCAAGGCTTCGGATCAGCATGATCACCCCGACCACGAACAGGATCATGACCGGGATGATCGCGAGCGGGGCCAGGACGGACAGGAATCCGAGGCCGATGCTCGTGGCATCCTCCGCCACGCTCACCACCGGCGCGGCGGTGCCGCCCGAGACGGTGTTGGCGACGACACGCCCGCCCGCCTTCGCAGCGTGTGTGCCGAGGGCGAGGATGATGCCCGACACGATCGGGATCCACTGGCCCGACTGCACGAATGCGCTCGGGTCGGTGACCGTCGCCGTCTCCGACATCGAGCCCGCGCCGAACGCGATGCCGCCGGCCGTGGGTCGGATGACCGTCTGCACCACGTCGTTGATGGAGTCCAGCACTGGGATCTTGTCGGCGATGAACTCGAGCACCAGGAGCACGGTCAGGATCGCCAGGACCCAGCCGTTCTCCAGCCACGCCCAGCCGCTGGGCAGCGTCACGAGGTCCGTGAAGCGCGAGAGCACGCCGAGGAAGATGAGTGGGATCCAGGCGTTGAGGCCCGCCGACAAAGCGAGTCCGGTTCCGGTGGCAAGTTCGAGCATGACTCGAAGTGTTCCACGGCACACCGACACTCCGGGGGCCGAAAGCGCCCGGTGTGCCCGATCCGTTATCCGGGGCCCCTTGCATCCGGACCCGTTCGTGCAAGAGTGGCTGGTGTTCACCGCAATGGTGCGCTGACCTGGAGGCTCGGATGGTCTGGACGATTTTCGCCGTGGCATCGGTGGTGCTGCTCGGGCTCTCCGCGGGGGTGTTCTACGCGTTCTCCTCGTTCATCATGAGCGGCCTCGCCCGCGCCTCCGACGACGCCGCCGGGGCCGGGATGACCGGCATCAACGAGACCGCGCTGCTCCCAGCCTTCATGAGCGTGTTCTTCGGCGCCCTCCTCGTCCCGGCCGCAACGGGCATCTGGGGCCTCGTCTCCGGGCGCGACGGCGGCGCCTGGGTTCTCGCGGCCGCCGCGGTCTACCTGGTCGGCACCTTCGGCGTGACGATGGCCCTGAACGTGCCCCTCAACAACCGCCTCCTCGCGGCCCACGACAAGGCTGCCGGGTGGCGCGCCTACTGGCGCCCCTGGACGGCCTGGAACCACCTGCGCACGCTCGCTGGCGTCGTCGCGACGGCGCTCGCGGCGATCGGGCTGGTCTGACCGGTCGGAGTCCCGGCGGGTCGTCGGGGACAATCGACCACATGCCCGCCATCGACTTTCACCGCACGCTGCCCGGATACGCGCCGACACCGCTACGTGACGTGCCACGGCTCGCGGCGGAGCTCGGTGTCGGGCGGGTGCTGGTCAAGGAGGAGTCGAGCCGGCTCGGGCTGCCGGCGTTCAAGGTGCTCGGCGCGTCCTACGCGATCGCGCGCACCCTGGGGGAGCGGTTCGGCCTGGACGCCGTCACGCTGGCCGCGGTCCGCGACGCAGTGCGCGGCACCGCGGTGCGGCTGTACGCCGCGACCGACGGGAACCACGGCCGTGCCGTGGCCCGCGTCGCCTCGCTGGTCGGCGCCGCCGCGACGATCTACTACCCGCAGGGCATCACGGAGGTCGCCAAGAAGGCGATCGCGTCCGAGGGCGCCCAGGCGGTCGAGGTCGACGGCGGCTACGACGACGTCGTGGCCCGCGCCGCTGCCGACGCCGGCGCGGACCCGGCGTCGATCCTGGTGCAGGACACGTCCTGGGCGGGGTACACCGACATCCCGCAGTGGATCGTCGACGGCTACTCGACGCTGTGCCTCGAGGCCGACGAGCAGCTCTCCGCCCTGGGCCTCGACGCGCCAGACCTGGTCGTGGTCCCGGTCGGCGTCGGCTCGTTCGCCCAGGCCGTGGTGAGCCACTACCGCGGAGCGGGGGCCGACGGCGCCACGCTGCTCGCCGTCGAGCCCGACCGTGCCGCGGGGCTGGTCGCCTCGCTGCGCGCGGGCAAGCCGGTCACGGCGCCGACCGGCGACACGATCATGACCGGCCTCAACTGCGGCACCGTCTCCGGGCTCGCGTGGCCCGTGCTGCGGGACGGACTCGACGGCGCGGTCACCGTCTCCGACGACCAGGCGGCCGCCGCCGTCGACGACCTGGCGCGGTTCGGCGTCGACTCCGGGCCGTGCGGTGCGGCGACCCTCGCTGCGGCCCGCCTGGTGCTGGGGCAGGCCGGGTGGCGCGACGCGATCGGCCTGCGGCCCGACGCCGTCGTGCTGCTCCTGTCGACCGAGGGCCGGGCCGCGAACCCGGTCCCGGAGGACCGCGTCTAGCCCGGCTTGCCCCATCATCGCTGCCAGGAGTGTGCCAGTGCCCGTTTCTCTTCCCGCTGCTCTCGACCCGATCCTTCCGCTGCTGCGGTGCCCGTCGTGCGGCGCGGAGCTGTCGCCCGCCGCCGGTGCGCTGCGCTGCCCGCGCCGCCACTCCTTCGACGTCGCCCGTCACGGCTACGTCAGCCTGCTGACCGGCACACGGGCGACCAGCGGCGACGACGGGCCGATGGCGCGGGCCCGCAGGGAGTTCCTGGCCGCCGGCCGGTACGAGCCCATCCGCGCCGCTGTTTCTGACCTCGCCACGGAGGCGGATCTCTCCACCGGTGCGGACCTCGTGTCCGGCGCGGGCCTTGTGTCCGGCGCGGGCCTTGTGTCCGGCGCAGACCTCACGTCCGGCGCGTTGTCCGCGTCCGGCGTCGGACGGCGGCCTGCCACGGTCGTCGACGTCGGCTGCGGCACCGGCTACTACCTCGCCGGCGTGCTCGACGCGCTGCCCGCCGCCGTCGGCCTCGGGCTGGACACCTCGGCGCACGCGCTGCGGGCGGCGGCCAAGGCACACGAGCGAGCCGCTGCCGCGACCTGGGACGTCTTCCGGCCGTTCCCGATCGCGTCGGAGCAGGTCGACGTGGTGCTGGACGTGTTCGCCCCGCGCAACCCGGCCGAGTTCCACCGGGTGCTGCGCCCGGGCGGCGTCCTGGTCGTCGTGCGGCCCTTCGGCGGGCACCTGGCCGAGCTGCGCCGCCAGGTCACGCAGATGGTTGCCGTCGACCCGGACAAGGAGCAGCGCCTGCACCAGGCGCTGGACCCGTACTTCGAGACCGCGCGCACCCAGCGCGTCGAGTACACGACGCCCGTGACGCCCCAGGAGGCTGTCGACCTGGTGCTGATGACGCCGAGCGCCCGCCACGTGACAGAGGCGGAGCTGCACGACGACGGAGAGCTGCCCGATCAGGTCACGGTATCGGTGCTGGCCACGGCCTACCGGCGCCGGTGACCGCCGGGCAGCGGGTCAGCCGCCGGCGAGGGCGACCCCGTAGTACGCGACGGTCGAGTACCTGGCACCACTGACGGGCAGCCCGGCGGGCAGCAGGGTGCCCGTCAGCTCGGGAACGGGGACGCTGTCCCAGGAGACGCTCGCGCCGTCGCGATGCTCATCGAGATCGACTCGGCTCGTCTCCGCGCCGTCCACGTAGGTGCTAAAGCTGAGCTCGCCCATCCCGCCCTCGGAGAGCGTGAGCCACTGGTCGCACGCCCAGCGGATCTCGTCGGGGTCGGTCGCGATGAAGGTCAGGGTGTAGACCATGGACCCGCCTCCGCCCTCGTCCTCCAGCGCGTAGAAGCTGTAGGGCGCGGTGACGACGGACTCGGTATCGCGGGTGTCGAGGAGCTCTGCCAGCCTGTCGAGGCCGGGCCCGGCGGGGGCAGGCGGACCTGCTGCGAGGATCCGCGCGTGCAGGTCTCTCACTTCGGTCTGCAACTGTTCGATGGTGGACTCGTCCTTGCCGTCGGCCGCCATGCCATCGGGATTGTTGGCCCAGTAGTTCTCCCAGTGGGAGACCTGCGCGGCCAGGCGTCCGGCCAGCAGCGTCAGCGCCTCGACGTCGTCGGGCCGCGCTGCTACGGCGGCGCGCAGCCAGCGCTCCTCGGGGAACTCCGGCTCGCCGTCGCCGGGCTCCGCGGGGTCCGTGACGGTCAGGGACAGCAGCCGCCCAAGCTCCCGGGCGGCGTCAGGCTCGCCGGTCTCCGCGGCGGAGCGGAGCCGGGCGATCTTCTCGTCGATATTCACCATGGTGCGGGACGCTACCGCCCGCCACCGACACGATCGGTTCCGCCGTCGGCCGGCGCCGTCCGTCAGTCGAGGGGCTCGAGGATGCGGGCCATCAGCTCGGCGGTGGCCGGGGCTCCGGCTCGCCGTAGCGCAGCGACGGTCGACGCGTCTGTAGCGCCTGGCAGGCGGGCGACGGCGGTGTCATGTACGAGGTGCATCTCGTCCGGCTTGTCGCGCACGAGCCACGACAAGAGCAGGTCGGGGTGCATGACGTTGGCGCCGAGGCGAGCGACCACGTCGGTGGGGAAATCCTTGAGGTTGCTGGTGCACAGCACCTGAGCTTCGGCCGCGACTGCGGCCGCCAAGACGTGTCGGTCGTCCTCGTCGGGCAGGTCAAGCTCGGCGACCTCGGACAGTGCCTCGGCAGTGATGGCGACCTGAGCGTACGGAAAGGCGTTGTTCATCGCCTTGATCAGTCGTTGGCTGGACTCGGCGGTGAACGACGCCACGTTGGCTTGCAGATGCTCGGTCATCTCGTCCAAGATCTCTGCGCTCCAGGTGATGAAGATCAGCTCCTGGTCAGCCGCATACAGCAGATAGTCACGAAGGACCCGCGAGTACAGCACGTTCGCGTCTGTCAGGACGACCCGGACAGGTCGGGCTGCGGTGCCGGGGTGGCTCACTCGGTCAGGCCCAGCTCGTTCTGCAGGTCGGCCAGCTCGGCCAGGGCCGGCGCGCGGCGCGAGCGCTCTGCGGCCCGGAACGCCTGGATCGACACGACCGGGATGCGGTGGTGGGTGCCGACCTTCCGGAACTCGAGCGCGCCCTGGTCCATCAGGCGGCGGACCTGTGGCCGGGACACTCCCAGCATCGCGGCGGCCTGAGCTGGGGTGGCCTCGTCTTCGTTCTGAGAGACCACCAGACGCCCCTGTGCACGTGCGTCCATGAGCTGAGCCAAGAGCTCGGCGGTCGACCGGGACACGGACACCCGCACCTCGTCGCCGCCCTGCTCCAGGGCACGGTGCAGCGCAGCCGCATCACGTGCCAGTAGGTCGCTCATGGCCCGACTCCTATCTGCTCCAACTGCAATATCTGCTCCAACTGTAAATAGCTACTGCCGTTGAGGCAAGAGACGTGCTCAGCGCGCCACCCGCGCCGGGGCCGTGCGCAGGTACTCCGTGAACAGCTCCGCCGTCCGGCCGATGCCGTCCTCCTGCTGCAGCCTCACCCTGAGGTCGGCCGCCCGCTCGCGCATCGCCTCGTCGGTGGTGGCCTGGGTGATCGCAGCGGTGAGCCGGTCGGCGTCCAGCTTCTTGATCGAGATGGGCTCTGGCCCGACACCGAGCTCGGCGACCCGGTGGCCCCAGTTGAACTGGTCCACCGCCACCGGCGTGATGATCGTCGGGATGCCGGCGCGCAGGCCGGCCGCCGTCGTCCCGGCGCCGCCGTGGTGGACCGCCGCCGCGAGGCGGGGGAACAGCCAGTCGTACGGGGCCGAGTCGATCCGCAGCACGTGGTCGGGGAGCTCGCGGTCGAGGCCGAGCTTGGCCCAGCCGCCGATCAGGATGCCCCGGCGTCCGGTGCGGTCCAACGCCTCCAGGAACGCGTCGACCAGCCGGCTCGGGTGGCCCGTAGGGACACTGCCGAGGCCGAACGAGACGGGCGGTTCGCCGTCATCGAGGAACTGCGCGAGGTCCGCTGGCGGTTCCCAGCCGGCCGGAGCGCTGGTCGGCAGGTATCCGGTGACGTGGATCCGCGGGTGCCAGTCGGCCGGGCGCGGCAGGACGAGCGGGCTGTACGCGTAGTACAGCGGCATGCCCTGCCGGTCATGGAGCACGCGCGCGTTCGTCCGCAGCGGCGGCAGGCCGAGGATCTCGCGGCGCTGGCGGTTCACCCCGGGGCGCTGCATCATGCGCCAGATCATCTGGTCGGCGCCCCACCAGCCGGCCCGGTCCAGCAGGGCGCCGCGGCTGCGCCCCTGGCCGAGGAAGAAGTTCGGGAACTCCCGGGTGGGCGTGACCGGGAAGAACTGGAGGTCGGCGCACGGGATACCTAGCTTCTCGGCCACGCTGTAGCCGTACAGCGACGTCGGACCCTTGTAGAGCATGGCCTCGCTGTTCTTCGTCACGCGCCAGATGTCGCTGATGACCTGCGGGAGGTACTCCTTGCGGGCCTTCGCGCCGTAGGCCATGAACTTGAGCATGTTGCCCGACTCCACGAGCTCGACGAGCTCGGGGTTGTCCGCGTACGACGGCAGCGGCGGGCCGAACGACTCGAAGTCCGCGCCGTACGACGCGGCGAGGCCCGCGAAGTCCGGCGAGCCGACGACGGTGGGGTGGTGCCCCAGCTCGCGGAGCGCGAGGGCCAGGCCGAACAGCGGCTCGACGTCGCCGCGCGAGCCCGCGGTGAGGATCGTGATCTGCATGGGAGTCCTTCCTCGAGGTTGTGTCTCAGGACCTATCGATGGTCGAGCTCGCCGAGCTGTAGGGCGTGGCGGGCTCGGCCTACGTGGTGGTGTTCTTCTTGTCGAGCAGGCCGTCGATGAGCGCCATGGCGGCCTCGGTGTCCGGGTCGTCCGGCGTCAGCATCCGGTCGATCATCTCGGTGACGGTGTCGATCAGGGCCTCGGGGGACGGGCTGTCCGGGCGGTCCTGGTGGTCCTGGATGGCGCGCATGATCGCGGCGGTCAGGGCCTCCAGGACGACGGCGACCGACGCGAGGTCGACACCCTGCCGGACGACGCCTGCCTGCTGCTGCATGTCGAGGAAGTCGCCGAGGAACCCCGGCCCCGCTGGACCCGGCATGGTGGCGTCCGGGTCTCGCAGATAGCGGCCGAACACGTCGCGGTCCCGGGTGGCGATCGCGGTCAGCAGCGGGTCGCGGGCCACGAGCCGGAAGCCCGCCCGGTAGATGCTCGCCGGCGTTCCCGGCGTCGGCTCGTCGCGTAGCCCCTTGCGCCAGCCGACGGCGTAGTCGGCCAGCGCTCGCTTCGCCACGGCGTCGACGAGCTCGCGCTTCGAGGCGAAGTGCCGGTAGACGATCGTCCGGCTCAGGTCGGCCGCCTCGGCGACGTCGACCATGGTGAGCTTGTCGTACCCGCGGCTCAGCAGCAGCCCGACGGCGGCGTCGAGCAGCGCGTCCCGGCGTCTGCTGCTGTCGACCATGGTTCTCTCCCGACTGTGACACTGCGACGATAACTGTCACAGTGTTTCGCCGGGGCATGCCGTAGTCAAGCCCGATGGTCAGGAATCGAGAAGCCTGATGCGCACACGGCATCTAGCGTGAAAGCACTGTCACCGAGACGCGATCGAGGGAGCAACGGCTATGGGCACGGCTGGCGACGGCGGGAAGAACAAGAGCGGCTCGTCCGCGGAGGGTTTCTCCGAGCAGGAGCGTGCGGCGATCAAGTCGCGGGCCGCGGAGCTGAGGGCGGAAGCCCGGCGTGGTCGTGGCGCGGAGAAGGCGGTGGCCGACGAGGCGGCAGTGCTCGCGAAGATCGCCGAGATGCCGGAGTCGGACCGTGTGCTCGCCGAGCGCGTGCACGCCGTCGTGACCGGTGCCGCCCCTGGGCTGGCTCCGAAGCTGTACTACGGGCAGCCGGGCTATGCCAGCAACGGGAAGGTGGTGTGCTTCTTCCGGAGCGGGCAGATGGACAAGGAGCGCTATTCGACGTTCGGGTTCAGCGCGGAAGCGAACCTAGACGACAGGAGCGGTCTGTGGCCGACGTCGTACGCGTTGACCGAGCTGAACGACGAGACCGAGAAGGCGCTCGCGGCGCTGGTCGAGCAGGCCGTGCGCTAGCGTCGCGCCGTCCGCACGGTCAGCCGGCGTTCTTGGCCGCGGCCTTCTGGGCCTTCTTGAACGCGCGGACCTCGAGCAGCGCCTCGGCGCTGGTCACGTCGGCGATCGAGCGGTGCGAGCCCTCCTCGCCGAACTCGCCCGCCGCCTCGCGCCAGCCCTCCGGCTGGACGCCGCGCTGCTTGCCGAGCAGGGCGAGGAAGATCTTGGCCTTGCGCTCCCCGTAGCCGGGCAGGGCGTTGAGCCGCTTGAGCACCTCACGGCCGGTCGGGGCGCCGCCGTCGGCGCCGGGAGCGGTCCAGATCTTCGCGGCGTCGCCGTCGTACTCGTCGACGATCGTGTGCGCGAGCTCCAGCACGCGGCCGGCCATGGACCGGCCGTAGCGGTGGATCGCCGGGGGAGTGGTCGCCATCGTCACGAACTCGTCGGGGTCGGCGTCGGCGATCGCGCGCACGTCGAAGGTGCCCATGCGGTCGCGGATCTTGCCTGGGCCGGCGAAGGCGTGCTCCATCGGGAACTGCTGATCTAGCAGCATCCCGACGAGCAGGGCGAACGGGTCGTCGCTCAGCAGTCGGTCCGTGTCGGGGTCGCCGGTGATCCAGAGCTCGGTAGCCATGTCTCCATCTTGCCTGATCGGGTGCTCGCCGTTGCTCTGGAGCGAGCACCAGTGACTCGCCGAGACTGGGCGAACTGAGGCACGGCCGGTGCCTAGCCGGGCAGACAGCGATCATGCCGTCCCTACACAGCGAACACTCCTAACTGTCTACAGGTGAGGTGATTCTGTATACGTTCGAGAGGTCGGTGATGGTGCCTTCGGCGATGCTGACGCTTGGCGACGGCTGCTGCTCGCCGTGTCCGCACCCGTGCGGCACTGGCATTGCAGGGCTGGGCCGAGCGGAATGGATGCGACGGCTACGACCTGTTGGTGTAGATCGCGATGCTCTCGTCGCCGTCTACGGAGCCGAATCGTCCGGAGTCCTTGGTCAGCCGGCCGCAGCGGCAGGTCTCGTCGAGGTGGGGGTCGAGACTGACCAGATCGTTGCATCGACTGCAGCGCCCGAACATGTCAGGGTGCATGGCCCAGTCAAGTGTTGCGCCCGTAGCGGCAGGCCCCCAGCCCAGAAAGCGATAGCCGCCGATCTCACTGACCTTGCGCTCCATGGTTAAGCGATGCTCCTGTCGGGCTCGATCGCCGATCGGAGTGCGATTGGGCTTGTACCGAGTTCCTGGTCAGCCTCCCGCAGGCCCGTGAACTGTAGCAATATGCCCCTCCGTCTCCTACGGGGCTGTTGGTGGTCGCTCCTACCCAGGCGAACGGGGTCGAGCTGACGACACGAGGGCGGTTCAGACGGCGGCGCAGGTCGGCCATCGCGAACGGCAACTGCTCCGGCGGCAGCTCGTTCACGAGGTCGTACAGGTCGCTCCGATCGACGCTCATAGGCCAAGGCTAGGACGAGAGTTGCCTGGTGCGCCGATGCATACGACGGCGTGTGCACGGACGGGGCGCGCCTAGCAGGTCTGTCTGTTCCATAGGCTTGGTAGCCACGTTTCCCTATTGCCCAATCAGGCCGCTGCTCTCAGCAGAACCGCCACCGCCCGTCGGACGGGCGGTTCTACTCTCAGGCATGGCCGAAACCGTTCCGCCTCCGCGCCCAGGGCGCGACGGGGTGCCCCAGGGGGCTGGCACCCCGTCGTCGACGACGAAACGAGAGCCGCTGTGGCGGCACATGGTTGGTGAACGCCTGAGGCATCTGCGTCACGTGCGAGGCGAGACCCTTGACCGGACCGCACGTCGCGCCGGGATCTCACCGCAGTACCTCTCGGAGATCGAGCGTGGCGTCAAGGAGCCGTCGAGCGAGATGATCGCTGCGATCACGGGCGCGCTGGATGTCACGTTGGTCGATCTGGTCCTCGCTGTCGCCGATCGCCTGGTCATCGTTCGCGGGACCTCGCAGCAGCCGACCTGCAAGGCGGCCTTCGCGCTGGCGGCGTAGGTCACGGACCGTCCGGCCCGTGACCTACGCGCCGTTATCGCTCGGCGTCGTGCCCCACATCGTCCCTCGGTGTCATCGCTGGTCGATCACGTGGTCCAGGAGGCCGTAGTCACGCGCGGCGCCGGCGGTGAAGATGCGGTCGCGATCGGTGTCGGCGCGGAGCGTGTCGATGCTCTGCCCCGTGTGCTGGGAGAGCGCAGCCTCCATGTCCGCACGGATACGAACGACCTCGTCGGCCTGCAGGATCAGGTCCGGGATCGCGCCGCGGCCCTGCGCTGCGGGCTGGTGCAGGATGACCCGTGCGTGCGGGAGCGCCGCCCGCTTTGCCTCGGCACCAGCCGCGAGGAGCACTGCGCCGACCGCGACGGCCTGCCCGACGCACGTGGTCGACACCTGGGGCCGGATGTAGCGCATGGTGTCGTAGATCGCCATCCCGGCGCTCGGGTCTCCGCCCTCGCAGTTGACGTAGAGCTGGATGTCACTGTCCGGGTTGCTGGACTCCAGGTGGATCAGCTGTGCGATCAGGGCGTTGGCGACGCCGGAGTCGATCGCGGTGCCCAGGTAGATGATCCGTTCGCTGAGAAGCTGCGAGTAGACGTCCATGATCCGCTCGCCGCGTGGGTGCGCTGCGATGACGTTCGGGATGGTGTAGCTGCTCATCGTGCATTCCCCTCGGCTGCCGTGGTGAATCCTGTCCGTTCGCGATCGCGCGGCCTGATGCCCTCGAAGCTCTGCACGATCGTGTCGATGAACCCGAACTCGCGAGCCTCGTCGGCCGTGTACCAGTGGTCGTGCAGCGAGTCCTCGAAGATCCGCTCGATCGGCTGCCCGGTGTCCTCGGAGATGAGCCGCAAGACGGTGTCGCGGGTGTGTCGAAGGTCGTCCGCCTGCAGCTCGATGTCGACGGCGGTGCCCGCGATCCCCGCGGACCCCTGGTGCATCAGGACCCGTGCGTTCGGCAGTGCACGGCGTTTGCCGGGAGTTCCCGCCGAGAGGAGGAACTGCCCCGCGCTGTAGGCGATGCCCAGCACGAGCGTCGACACATCGTTGGGGATGGTCCGCATGATGTCGCGGATGGCCAGCATCGCCGGCACCGATCCGCCCGGGGAATGGATCCACAGGTCGATGTCGGACGACGGGTCCTCGGTGGCCAGCGCGATCAGCTGCGTCATCAGGAGCGTTCCGTTGTCGTCATCCAGCGGTCCGTCGAGGACTAGGACGCGGCGCTCGTAGAGCTCGCGCCGTGAGCTTTCGCCGAACGTCGGCACCTTGGTTGATTCAGTCATGACCCCACCGTGCATCCCGGAGCGGGCCCCAGGGGGCCGGATCTGCCGACAGCAGCACTGCTCTGAGCAGCGGGCGCGGAGCGAGTTCACCCGGGTGAAGTGCGCGAAAAAACGGTATCGAAACGATTTTACGACTTGTCCGACTCGGTAGGTTCTGGCCGTCTTGGTTCCGCGATCCTGGCGGCGCCTTTGTCAACTGTGGGAGCACCTATGGCAGTGGTGGCTATGTCGAGGCCTGCGGGTGGGCGTCTGCGACGGGCGGCAGCGGTGGCGCTTTGCGCGACCTTGTCGTTCGGTGCTTCGGTGAGCGTGCCGGCGGCCGTGGTGGAGCCCGCCGCGGCGATCCCGGCGTCGGCCGAGGCGGACTGCGCGGCTCTCGAGGCGGGCTCGGTCGGGGAGGCAGAGGCGCTCGCTGCCGAGTGTGGCACCGATGTCACGGTGACCGACTCGCTGACTCCCTGGCAGACGGCGGTGGTGGAGGCTGCCACGGGCGACGTCGCGGTCGAGACGGCGGTGTCGGCAGTTCGCCAGGACTCGGACGGTGATGGGGCATGGGCGCCCGTCGACGTCCGGGTAGCCACGACCCCGGACGCTGCCACGGGGATGCTTGCCGTCACCGGTGGTGTGGAGCCGATCTGGCTGAACCCGGGCGGTGCAGCGGGTGCGGACCTGCCGCTGGCGATCATCGGGCCCGACGGCGATCAGGTGCGGATGTTCTCGGGGTCGCTGCCGATCACGGGAGCAGTCGCCGTAGAAGGCGACCGCGTGTCGTACGACCTAGGTGAGGGGATATCGCTGGTCGCTTCGCTGAACGGTCAGGGCACCTCGGTGACGCCGGTCGTGCGGCTGGAGGACGCCGCCGCGCTGGAGACCTTGGCCGCCCGGACGGGCGACCCGGTGGGCGAAGTGGGGCTCGACTTCCCGCTGGAGACGTCCGTGGGCCTGACCCTGCAGGAGAACGAGGGCGGGTTCGAGATCGTGAAGTCGGACGGGACGCCGCGGTTCACCTCGGGTCCCGCCCTGATGTGGGACAGCGCTGGTGGCGACCAAGCCGGTGCGGGTGCGGGTGCCGCGACGGCCCGGGTCGTGGTTGAGGACGACACGCAGGATCGGGTGGAGCAGCCGGTCCTGGGCGACAACGTCGCCGCGATGGAGGTGCAGCTCTCCGACGACGCCTTCACGGTTGTGGCGGACGGCGCAGCGCTGACCGCGCCGGGCAGCGTCGCGCCCTACTACCTCGACCCGGAGATGGGCGCGCACACCCCGGCTCGCTACGCGATGGTGCAAAGCCACTGGCCGACCACGGCGACGTTCAACTACGAGGGTTCTGAGGGTTTGGGCTTCTGCAACCCGAGCTGGGACGCTCGGTGCGCTGGCGTGGAGAACACCGAGCGGCTGCTGTTCGAGTTCTTCTCCCTGGACAACAACGGCACCTACCTCGCTGAGCTCGACGGCGCCGACATCGTCGAGGCTGAGTTCGGCGTGGCCGGGACTACGAGCTGGGACTGCTCTGACAGGCAGGTCAACGCTTATGCGACGGGCCGGATCAGCAGTGCGACGACGTGGAACAACCAGCCCGACTGGGGTCCGGTGCAGGACACCTGGACGGGGACGCACCGGGCCGGGTGCTCGAGCGGTCGGGCGGAGTTCGACTTCACGACCAGGGCCAAGGTCCAGGCGAATGCGGACGAGTCGTGGATCGCGATCGGGCTGCAGGCTGCGAACGAGTCGAGCATGACCTGGTGGAAGCAGTACCAGGGCGACTCCGGAGCGCTGCGGATCAGCTACGACCGGCCGCCGCTGGCGCCGAGCGAGTCCGCGATGGACATCAAGAACGACGAGGGCGGCGCATCGCCGGACTATGACTGCTACCAGGGCGAGAATCGGCCGGTGCTCCGCACCAACAGGCCGACGCTGGAGGCACGGACCAGTGACCCGGACGGTACCCAGGTGTACCTCCAGTTCCGGGTGGTGGCCCTGACGGGTGAACAGGTGTGGCAGTCGAGTTGGCGAGGCCCCGTGGGGCCGGGCGTGGACGCTACCGCGACGGTGACTCCTGGTGTGGTGGTCAACAAGGAGTACCGCTGGCAGGCGCGGGCCAAGTCCGAGGACTCGATCGTCGAGACCACCAGGGTGCTTTCGTGGGATGAGGTCCCGTCGTGCCGGTTCCGAGTTGATGGGACCAACCCGAACGACCCGAAGATCACCAGTTCGAACTACCCGACTGGGGTCGTGTCGGGCGGTGTGGGCACGGACATCAAGTTCACGTTGTCGCCTAACGGGTCCAGCGACGTCGTCAAGTTCAAGTACGGCCTGAACACATCCGATCCGTCGAAAGAGGTGGCTGTCGACCCGGGCCACTCCTCGCAGGTCTTGGAATTGCCGGTGACGCGAGCTGGCCACAACTACCTTGCTGCGGAGGCCTGGGACTCTTCGGGGCGCTCCTCGGGCATCACCTTCTATGACTTCTACGTATCCTTCCCGCATGCCACCGGAGCCTGGTGGTTCAACGACATCGGTTGGCAGACCACACCGCCGCTGGTGGCAACCAACTCGCTGCCCGGTTCCGGGACCGGAGGCCTCACCAGAACCTCGACGGTGGGTTGGGACTGGGGCCATCGGGGCGTTGGCGCGACGTACCCGCCTGAATCCACACCCGAGACCGGTGGTGTGCCCGACGGCGCTCTCGTGTTCGATGAAGCCGGTGACGTGGCCAGGTCCCCAGGACCGGTGGTTGGGGTGGACCAGTCGTTCTCGATCTCGGCGTTCCTGCGTCCGAGCGAGGTGACGGGCTCGGCCGCCGCGATCACCCAGGAGGGAGAGCACATCGGGAGCTTCCACCTGGGTCTGTCGACATCGTCGTTATGCCCGACGGTGCCCGATCCGTGCTGGGCGTTCTGGATGGTGGAGAAGGATGAGCCGAGCGGGGACAACGTGATCGCCTTTGTGGACGTGCCCGTGACGGTGGGCGAGTGGGCCAGCGTGGTGGGCGTGCATGACGCGGCCACCAACAAGATCTACGCCTACGCCTGCCCTGCCGGCCCTAACAGTCAGCACGTCGTCACTCGCTCCGACCCGGCGAAAGACCCGTCAGTCATACCGGCTTGGACCGCCGACGGTCAGCTGCGCCTCGGTTCCGGGGTGAAAGACGGCGTCCCGATGTGGCGGTTCAAGGGCGCGATCGACGAGGTCCGTGTGTATGAGAACCAGGTGCTCGGCGTAGGCCCCGAGGACGACGAGACCGCGAAGCTCCAGCGGATCTGCTCCGGGAAGCAAACCCCGTGATCCGAGGGTGCACCAGAAGGCCCAGCGGCGGCAGCAAGTTGTCAGTGGTTCTTTCGACAGCGATTCCAGGGGAGACGTCCTTGAGCAGGAGCAGTGCCAGGATGCGGGCAGCGGTACGCAGGGTGCGACTGAGCGTGGTGGCCGGGACGATCGCCGTCACGCTGGTGGGTTCGGGAACGGTTCCTGCCTACGCAGCCGGAGCTTATGACGACCGTTCGGGCTGGACCGATCAGCAGCGGATCGACCACGGTCAGGACATGCAGGACCCCGCGCTCGCCTCTGAGGAGACGTCAATTCCAGCAACTGACGTTGACCCGGATGCCCCCGAGCCTGAGGCGACGGGCTATGAGGACACCCCGGAGGCCCGAGTCGAGGCCGCGCCGGTGGTGTGGCCTGCTGCGGGCGAGGTCACCCTGACGCTGCCGGACCAGGCAGCCGATGCTGCCGAAGGCCAGGCGGGCGGGCTCCCGGTCCAGATCGAGTCGGTCGCTGCCGAGCAGGCCAGCAGCAAGACGGCGGCCGCCCGCAGCGCTGCTGCGGCGGGCGGCGATGTCCACGTGGAGCACGAGTCGCGGTCGGTCGCGACGCAGGTCGGAGCCATCGGCGGCGTGATCACGCTGGATCACGTCGAATCGGCTGGGTCCGCCGCGCGCACTGGCACTTCTGCTGCCCCTACTGCGGCGACTGATGAGAGCACTCGCGTGCGGGTGGGTGTGGATGTCTCGTTCCTCGCCGACGCCGGCGCGGACCTGGTCTCCCGACTGACGCTGGTGCAGCTGCCGCAGTGCGCCTTGAGCACGCCTGAGCTGGAGGAGTGCCAGGCGCGAGTCCCGATCGAGGGTGTCGAGCTGGACGACCAGCGCAGCAGCGACGCGACGTCGGGCGGGATCATCCTGTCCGGTGAGGTCGACGTCCCTGCTGAAGACTCAGCGGACGCCGCGGCGCTCTCGACTGTCGACACCACCTCCGCGACGGGCCCGACGGTTGTGGCTCTGCTTGCCGAGGAGGAGGGCCCGAACGGGGACTGGGCCGCGTCGTCGCTGTCATCGTCGGCTTCGTGGGATGTTTCCGAGCAGACCGGTGGCTTTACCTGGTCCTACCCGATGCGGACACCTCCGGTGCCGGGTGGGCTCTCGCCGGAACTGTCCCTGGCTTACTCGTCGGCGTCGCTGGACGGCAAGGTCGCCTCCAGCAACACCCAGTCCTCTCAGGTCGGTGACGGCTGGGAGGCGAACGTCTCGGGGTACGTGGAGCGCAAGTACGTGCCGTGCATGGAGGACCAGCAGGACCAGAACAGTGTGCCGCCGAACAACGCGACGCGTGACACGGGCGACCTGTGCTGGAAGAGCAACAACGCGACGCTCGTGTTCAACGGCAGCGCTACCGAGCTGGTGCGCGACGGCGCGAGCAACACGTGGCGCCCGAAGAACGACGACAACACCAAAGTCACCCGCGCCACCGGCGGCTGGGGCGAGGGCGAGGACGGGACCAGTACCGGAGAGCACTGGGTCGTCACCACCGATGACGGCACCAAGTACTACTTCGGGCGGGGCAGCAGCTCGAAAGCGCTGGGCTCGGTCTTCTATGCGCGCGTATACGGCAACCACGACGGCGAGCCGTGCCACGCGACCACGTTCTCGGGCTCGGCCTGCACGATGGGCTGGCGGTGGATGCTCGACTACGTCGAGGACACGCGCGGCAACTCGATGACCTACACGTACAACCGCGAGGTCAACCGGTACGGGCACAACAACAACGGTGGCGTCACGCAGTACATCACCGGTGGCCGCTTGGCCTCGATCGAGTACGGCACGTTGGCCGGCTCGACGGCCGCAGCCCCGGCTCGCGTGGCGTTCTCCTACGACGAGCGGTGCATCCCGACCAGCACGTTCACGTGCGCGGCGGAGGACCGGACCGTGGAGCATGGCTCGCACTGGCCCGATCTGCCCCTAGACCAGGTGTGCACCTCGAGCACGACTTGCCCAGACGTGCAGAGCCAGGTCTTCTTCGACCGGTTCCGCATGACAGGGATCACCACCCAGATCCGGTCTAACGGCACCCTGATGGGTGTCGACAAGTGGGGTCTGACCCAGACGATGCCGACGGTGAGCGACTCGATGCCGACCGTGTGGCTGGACAAGCTCACTCACACGGGCCTGGGCGGCAACAACGACGATGCCGACGACATCGCTCTGCCTGCGGTCACGTTCACGAGTGAGCAGCTGCAGAACCGGGTCAACGGCATCGGCACGGACGGCGCCACTGCGATGACGCGGCTGCGCGTGGCCACGATCCTGTCAGAGTCGGGCGGCGTCATAGGCCTCGACTACTCGGAGACGGAGTGTTCTCCCACGAACCTTCCGGCCAATCCGTGGACCAACACCAAGCGATGCATGCCGGTGTTCTTTACCCCGCCGGGCGTTGAGACAGCCACGGAGCAGTACTTCCATCACTACCGGGTCGAGCGGATGACGGAGTCGGCGGGCTCGGCGATCGGTGGCACGCCGGTGACCACGGACTTCGTCTACACCGGTGGTCCGGCGTGGCACTACGACGACAACGAGCTGGTCAAGCCGAAAGAACGTACCTGGGGTGAGCTGCGCGGGTACTCCCGCGTGGACGTGTACACCGGCGATACGGGCGATGCGAACGCGCCGCGGCTGCGCACGGCGTATCGGTACTTCCGCGGGATGAACGGTGACAGGGGCGACCGGCTTGGCAACACCGTCAAGGCAGAGAAGGTCGACGAGATCGACGACCTGGACCAGTACGCAGGCATGGTGCGTGAGGAGATCACCTATCAGGACGCCGAGGGCTCAACCCAGGTCTCCTCGACGGTGAGCACGCCGTGGCGATCGTCCTCGACCGCGACGGATCCGGTCGACAGCACCAACAAGGCGTTTCACACCGGGGTCAGTTCCGTGGTGACTACCACGCGTGCGCCGGAACGGACCAGCGGTCAGATGGTCACCCAGGTCAACAACGAGTTCGACTCCTTTGGCCGGCTGCGCAAGGCGTCTGACCGGGGTGACACCAGCACGACAGGCGACGAGACCTGCACGACCACCACGTACCTGCTTGACACCAACACGAGTCCGTCAGTGCTGGAATCCAACCAGCTGACGCTGGTGGAGCAGCAAGAAGTCGTTGGTGTGCGGTGCGACCAGACTCCCACCTTGCCGGACCAGGCGGTCTCCGACGTGCGGTACGCGTACGACGGCAAGGACCTCGGGGAGGCCCCGTCGCGAGGCCTGGTCACCCGCGTGGAGGAGGTGGACCACTACGAAGGAACCACACCGAAGTACCTGGCTACTACGACGGCCTACGAGCCTGTCGGGACCGGGTACGCACGACCTTTGCGTGTCACCGATCCCAAGCTCCGGGTCACCGAGACGGCCTATGTGGACACCGCCGCCGGGTTGAACACGCGCACGACCGTGAAGAGCCCGGACCCGGACGGTACTGGCGCACTTACGGCGCACGAGACGATTACCGAGGTGGACCCGGCCTGGGGCTCTCCGGTCAAGGTCACCGACCCGAATGGCAAAGTCACCTCCGGCACGTACGACGTGTTGGGGAGGCTCAAGCAGGTCTGGGAGCCGGGCCGCCCACAGGCCACCGCCACCCCGAACACGAAGTACGCGTACTGGGTGCGCACCACGGGCATGAACGCCGTGATCACCGAGACGCTGAACCATGATGCGTCCGCATACACGAAGTCGACCCAGATCTTCGACGGGCTGCTCCGCACCATCCAGACCCAGGCGCCCTCGGCGTCCGTCCACGAGCCTGGGCGCGTGCTGACTGACACAATCTACGACTCGCGAAACCTGCCGATCAAGACGAACGATGGCTGGTTCAACACCAACCCGCCGGTCACGACACTCGCCCGCCCCGACGGGGCCGTTCCGGCGCGCACGGTCACCCAGTTCGATGGTGCCGGGCGCGCGGTGGACGAGACGTTCTACGTGGGTGAGGACAACGCGCCTGACACCGACGGAAACTACGACCCGACCTGGACCACGACCACGACCTACGCGGGTGACCGCGTGCACGTGAACCCACCGGTGGGCGGTACCCCGACCTCCACGATCAACGACGCTCGAGGCAACACGGTCGAGCTGCGCCAGTACGAGGGCGCTACCCACACCGGCACCTCCCACAACACCAAGTACAAGTACGACCACGCGAACCGCTTGGAGACGGTGACCGACGACGCGGGCAACGAGTGGTCCTACGAGTACGACCTCCGCGGGCGGCAGACCAGCACGACCGACCCCGACAAGGGCACCACGGAGACCACCTATGACGAGGTGGGCAACGTCCTGACCACGACGGACGCCCGCAACCAGATCCTGGGGTACACCTACGACGCCCTGGACCGGAAGCTCACGCAGCGGGCGGGCGGCACCGACGGCACGGTGCGCGCCAAGTGGGCTTACGACACCGTCCAGAAGGGTCAGCTCACCTCCAGCACTCGCGTGGAGGCCGGCGCCGACTACACCACCACGATCACCGGGTACTCCAACGACTACCAGCCGACCGGCCAGAAGGTAACCCTGCCGCCGAACGTGGCGTCGCTAGGCAGCCTGGCGGGCACCTCGTACACAACGGGCTACACCTACACCCAGGATGGCCGTCCGAACGAGACCATGATCCCGGCGGCGGCACAGCTGCCGGCCGAGACGACACAGGTGGGCTACAACGACGCGAACCAGCCGAGCCGGTTGTCCGGAGCGGGAAGTTTTGGCATCTATGTGGCGGCCATAACGTACTCGCCGTTCGGTGAGGTCACGTACATGGACCTGGGTGCTGCGTTCACGTACCAGCACTATCTGATCTACGAGAAGGGCACACGTCGTCTGGTCAGGACGACGCAGTCTGCGGAGCAGTCCGATGGCAGCATCGACTCGCTGGTCGATGCCGCCTATGCCTGGGACGACGCCGGGAACCTGACCTCGGTCAAGGACGTGCCCGACGCGGCGAACGGTGGCCAGCCGGCTGACCGGCAGTGCTACCGATACGACTGGGCGCGCCGCCTGACCCAGGCGTGGACGCCGTCCAACGGGGACTGTGTGGCGTCCCCGACGTCTTCGACGGTGTTGGGCGGGGGCGCGCCGTACTGGAACACCTACAACTACGACGCGATCGGTAACCGGACCCGGGCCGTGACCCGGACGGCTGTTTCGGGTGGTACAGCGTCGTCGTCGACGACCTCGACCTACGCCTACCCGACCTCAGGGGCGGGGGTGGAGCGGCCGCACGCGGTCACCGGGGTGACGGCGACCGGTGCCGGGGTCGGGACCTCGTCGTTCGCCTACGACGACTCCGGGAACATGACCGGACGCACCGTCGCCGGGCAGGCCGCACAGGCACTGACGTGGGACGCCGAGGGGGAGCTCGCCAGTGTCGCGTCCGACCAGAACGGTGACGGAACCGTCTCTGAGGTGGAGACCGCTGACGGGGACAAGTACGTATACACCGCCGATGGTGAGCGGCTGATCCGGCACCAGACCGGCGAGCAGGGGGCCACGACCACGGTCTACCTGCCCGGCGGGCAAGAGTTGGTGCTGGACCGCACTACTGGTCAGACCAAGGCGACCCGGTACTACGCGATCGGTGGCAAGACCATCGCGATGCGGATCGGGATGCTGACCGACCAGATCATCACGATCGTGCCCGACCACCACAACACCGGTCAGGCGCAGATCACCAACCTCAACAACACCACCACCCGCAAGTACACCGACCCGTTCGGAGTCGTGCGCGGGGCGTCCGGCGCTGAGGATGGGTGGAACGGGGACCACGCATTCCTCGACAAGCCCCTGGATGCCACCGGGCTGACCGCTGTCGGGGCGCGGATGTACGACACCGCGTTGGGCCGGTTCATCAGCGTGGACCCAGTCATGGACCTGACTGATCCGCAGCAGTGGAACGCGTACTCCTACTCCAACAACAACCCCACCACTTTGTCGGACCCGGACGGCCTGGAGCCGCGCCCCATTCATGAGCGCAGCGACGACGGCAGCAGCTGCGCCGGCTTCGGCCATAACAACTGCGGGGGCGGCGGGTCCGGCCCCGGTGGCTGTGGATCAATGTGCCCTTCCGATCCTCCCGTTGACCCTCCGACGGACGACGGGACCTATGAGTATCACCAGGGTCTATATGACTCACCACCTGTACGGCCCGTGCACACCTACGGATACACAATCATGGCCGGGCTGTTCTCGCCGCAAACCGAGCAAACCCTCGGGGCGGCAGCCTGGGTCAGCCCATTCCCTGACGCCGCACAGTTGGGTCTGTACCTGGCCTGCATCCAAAAGGGCTGCACCGTCTACGAAGACGCCACCGGCGGAGCCGCATGGGCAGCTGCAGGCATTGCCCTCCCGGGTGGCAACTTCGCCAAGAAGAGTGACGAGGTAGCCGAGGGGGCTGGTGCGCTCGTCAAGTACGACGCTGACTTTGCCCTTGGGCAGATCACACAGGGCGGTCGAGCGACGTCATCGCAGCTCGACGAGTTCGGCGCATCGCAAGGATGGGCGCGTAGTCAGACTGCGAATGGCCCATTAAAGTACCGTGACGAGAACGGCGTTGTCCGGCTCACGATCAAGCGTGGGAGCCCTAACGCTCCGGGCAGTGGCGACCCTCACGTCGAGATGCGAAACGCGGCGGGCAATCGGGTGGATCCCTACGGGAAAGAGGTAACTAGGAAGAGCCTCGGAAACCACACTCCAATCGTTTGGGACTGGTGACAGGAATGGGAAACTACACGACTATCCCAGGGTTCGAGAGCGTATATCTCGAAGACAGTTGGGTCTTGGGTATACGGGCCGAGCCCGAGCACGTGTCGTTCGAAATGGAGGTTGTGCTCAACCCATCGCACGCTGCCTACACGCCGCCAGTACCGGGAGAGCAGTACTGCTATCGGCGAGCGGTGATTCGCTTCGATCGGGTTGAAGCGCTGAGTTGGACCGGCCAGGGCGTCGTGCTCCCTGCTGTTGACGCGACAGGAGTGCAGGACTTCGGTTCGATCGACCGGTTCGAGGCGGGACCAGGTGAGTATGTGCTGGAGGGCGACTTTGGCCGTGTCGGGATCAAATCCTCCGGGCCGACCCTGGAACTGCTGTCGTGACTTGGCGACTGCTCGGAGGTTCAGTTGTGGGATTAGCGCTTTCCTGTTGCGACCTGCTGAATAGGTACTCTCCGGGAGCTCTACGAAACAGCCATTTCGAGCGAGTGCGCAGTTATCAGCGTCCTGGCCTATCCATGATGAACCTGGCGATCTACCGACAGATGTAGGCGGTGTCGGTGAACACGGCCAGCTACGGATTGATCTCGCGGCTCGCATGGATGTGATCGACCCAGCCCACCTCTTCCGGGGCCCGCCGGTAGTGCCGTGACGTACCGACCGCCGCCAGGGGGCGGCAGGTCAGGGAACCAGCCGGTCCACGATCTCCAGCGTGTCCCCGGTGAAGTGCCCGTCGTCGCGCACCACCAGCGTCCCGCCCAGCCGGTCGAACATCGCCCGCCCCTGGTCGGCGTCGCAGCCGAACTCGTCCGTCATGGAGTTCAGGAACACGAGGTCCCGGGCGTGCGACCGGATCGCATCCCAGTCGTAGGAGTGCTGGAGCACCGGCTCGGGCCCGGGGTTCGGGTTGGTCGAGTAGCCCGCCACGAGCACGGCCTGCGCCACGGTGACGTCGAGGTGCTCCAGGAGCGCCAGCAGCAGCGCCGCCCCGCCCGAGTGCCCCACCAGCACCATGTCCTCGGAGAACGTGTGCGCCGCGAGCACCTTGGGCAGGAACGTCGCGATGGGCTCGACGTTGATGCCGGGGTGGTGCGGCGTCTCGACGTCGTACCCGCGCGCCCGCAGTCGGTCCGCGAGCCACGGGTACCAGATCCAACCCGGCTGGGCGTTGGTCCCGTGGAAGATGATCGCCCCGCGCCCCATCAGCTCTCCCTCGAAGCGAGAGTCGCAGCAGGAACCCCCGAGGGGTCAACCACCAGGTTCACCTGGTCGAGCACCGGCTCGAACCCGATCGCCGCGTACGTCCGGTTCGACACCGGGTTGTCCCGGTCGGTGTAGAGGCAGACCCGGTGCCCGGCGTCGAGCACCCGTTGGGCCACCTCGGCGACGAGCGCCCGGGCGTACCCGCGCCCACGGTGCTCGGCGGGCGTATAGACGGGCCCGATCCGGACCACACCGAACGACGGCGGCCGCGCGCCAGTCAGGTGCACCACCTCGCCGTCGACGTCCCACAGCCACACATCGCCGTCCTCGATCCGTTGCCGGGCGTCGCCGATCCGCAGCGGCTCGGCGTCCGGCGCACGACCGGCCTGGACGTCGGCCTCCGCGTGGAACACGTCGAACCACGCGGTGACCACGTCCAGGTCGTCGAGCGTCGCGAGGCGTGCGCGGCCCGACGGTGCCGGGGCCGGCGCGACGATCCGCGTCGCCTCCCAGAGCCGGTCCGGCCGACCCTCGTGCACGGTCCCGCCCATCGCCCGCAGCGTCTCCTCGGTGAAGGCCCGGACCGCGGCGCTCGAACCGTTCGCCGAGGTCAGGGGCGCCTCGCCGGCCCGGTCCGTACGGTCGAGGGCGGCACGGGCCAGCAGCCGCGCCGCATCGTCGGGCAGGGCAGGCACCCAGACCGTGTGCGGCGGCTCGGCCATGGTGCGCATCGACACTCCCACTACGACGCCGCTCGCGTCCCGCACGACCGCCCACCACATCGGATACTCGGGACGCGGCCGGCCCGATGCGAACAACCGCGCGGCCTTGTGTGTCACTGACGCGACGACGCTCAAGACCACCGGCTCAGCGGCCAGCAGGTCACCGGCGACGTCCAGGACGGCCGCGGGATCGTCAAAGAACTGGACGCTGTGTGCGCTGCTCATGGCGGCATCGTGGCACGCCCGGCGCGATCCGATCGAGAGGTTTCCCGCGGGGCCGAGCCGAGTCGAGGTGTTGGACAGCCGGCATCGGATTGCCGGACGCCAGCGAACCGCAACTTGCCCGCCCATCGATCGGCCGGCCGCGCGCCGAACCGCAAGCTACTTGCCGATCCACGCTCGCCGAACCGCAAGCTAATCGTCGTCGAAGGCGTCCAACCGAACGTTGCGCTTGCTCGGCGGCTCGGATGGACTCGCACCTTGCGGCTCGGCCCATCAACCGACGACCAACTTGCGGTTCGGCGGCGGCCACGCCACCCGCCGGCCTCAGCGGACCAGCCGGACCTCCAGCACGTTCGTGTCGGGGTCGGTGGCCGTGACGCCGTCGGGCAGGAATCCCGCGCGCTGGAGGAACTTGCGTGCCCGCGGGCTGGACGCGAACGTCCACAGCTGGGCCGGGGTGCCGGGCGGGAGGGCGTTCTCCAGCAGGGCGTGGCCGACGTTGGTGCCGTGGAAGTCCGGGTCGACGTACAGCTCGTGCAGCTCGATGGCCCGGGCCGGCGGGTGGCCCAGGTGCGGCCCGGATGGGTTCTTCATCGCGAAACCGACGATCTTCTCGCCCACCTCGGCGACGAGTGCCTTGTTGCCGGCGGCGAGGACACGCATCCAGCCCTCCGTGCGGGTGCCGAGCGTCTCGGTCTCCCAGTGCTCGGGCGGGAGGAGCTCGCCGTACACCGCGCGCCGGGTGGTCCAGTGCACCGCGGCGATACCGACGGCGTCGTCCGGGGTCGAGGCGCGGATATGGAAGTCAGACATGAGTGGAACGGTAACCCGACTACCTGACCATGCGTACCTCGGCGAGGTCAGCGGTGCTCGCGTCGACGACCCGGGCACCCTCCATGACGAACCCGTTGCGCTCGTAGAAGCGGCGGGCCCGCGGGTTGTCCTCCGCCACCCACAGCTGCGCCCCGGTCCCGGGCGGCACGACGGCGTCCAGCAGCGCCTGCCCGACGCCGGTCCCGTGGTACGCCGCCAGGACGTAGAGCAGGTAGAGCTGGCGGTCGCGAACAGGCAGGACGTCCTCCTGCTCGACAGCGTCGCCGGACATCGCGATGCCCACCACCTCGCCGTCGGCGTCGGCGATGACGGGCGCCGCGCCGTTCGAGAGCCACCGCTCCCATGTCGTGGTGCGGCGCTCGAGCGTGGCCGTGGCCCAGAACTCGGGAGGGAGGATCGCCCCGTAGGTCGAGACCCAGGTCGTGTGGTGCACCCGGGCGACCGCGGCGGCATCAGACAGGGTGGCTGTGCGCAAGATCACGACGCGAAACATACTCCCGCGCCGAGGCACCCAATGACACGCGACCAACCACGATCAGGCCACGGCGTCGGACGACGGCGATCAGGCCGGGTGCAGCGTCCCGACCAGGCACTCCTCGATGCCGACAGCCGACAGGAGCATCGACGGCACCGCCGAGAGCCACCCGACTGCGTCGTCCGCGGGCACGAGCCGCACGTCCTTCACCAGGAACTCGGAACCGCCGCGCGTCAGCCGCACCGTCCCGGCGCTCATCGTGTTGCGGGCCCAGTCGGTGCCCGAGCCCCACGGCAGCGGAATCACCGCCACGATCTCCTGCTCGGGCCGGGCCGCGAACGCGACCAGGGGAGTGGTGTACTCCTTGCCGGACTTGCGTCCCGCGTGGTGCAGCACCACCCACGGCGGGATGCGTCCGGCGACGCGGAGCACCCACGGGTTGAGAACCTTGCCTGCCTGGACGACGAACTCTGGAGCGGCCATGGCCCCCATCATCGTTCAGGCGCGAGCATCCGTCAGCCCGGGACACGAATGAGTCCGGGCCTCGACCTCAGCCCTGCTCGAAGGCCAGTACCGGACGCCCCGTGCGCGGGTGCGGCAGCACGTCCAGGCGCACGCCGTAGACCGGCTCCAGCACCGCCGGGACGAGCACGTCGTCGACCGGCCCCGCCGCGACGACCCGGCCGTGGTCGAGCAGCACCAGGTGGTCGCAGGTCGAGGCGGCGAGGTTGAGGTCGTGCAGGGCGGCGACGACGGTCACGCCGTCCGCCGCGAGGTCGCGCAGCACCCGCATGGCTTGCAGCTGGGCGGCGATGTCCAGGTGGTTGGTCGGCTCGTCGAGCAGGAGCAGGCGCGGCTGCTGCGCCAGGGCGCGCGCCATGTGCACGCGCTGGCGCTCGCCGCCCGACAGGGTGCCGACCTCGCGGTCCGCGAGCTCCTTGGCGCCCGCCGCCTCGAGGGCCGCGTGCGCGGCCGCGCGGTCCGCGTCCGAGTCGCCCGCCAGCAGGGAGCGGTGCGGGATCCGGCCCAGCAGCACGGCGTCCAGCACGGACAGCGGCAGGTCGGTGGTGGCGTCCTGCTCGACGAGGGCGAGCACGCGGGCGCGCTCGCGGCGAGGCATCGCGCCCAGGTCGGCCCCGCCGAACGTCGTCTCCGTCGGCGAGACCGACACCGACGCCGGCGACGCGGACGGCCCGGTGGCGGACGGCGCTGCGGCGGACTGCTCGGCCGCCGCCGACGTCGCGCCCGACGGCGACACCGCACGCCCCGCGGCCTGCACTCCTGCCAGGACTCGCAGCAGCGTGGACTTGCCCGACCCGTTCGGGCCGAGCAGCCCGGTGACGGCGCCCGCCGGGGTGAGCACAGCGACACCGTCCAGGATCAGTCGCCCGTCGATCTCCCAGGAGACCCGCCGGGCCGCCAGCCCCGCTCGCTGAGTGCTGGGTACTTGTTCGGTCGGGGCGCCCTCCCCCAACAGATGTCCAGCACTCAACGGCGGTTTCCCTTCCAGAGGAGGAACGCGAAGACAGGGGCGCCGATCGCCGCCGTGACGATCCCGACCGGCAGCTCGCGCGGCTCGAAGATGGTGCGGGCCAGGGTGTCGGCCCAGACCAGGAACGAGGCACCGGCCAGCGCCGACAGCGGCAGCAGCAGCCGGTGCCGCGCGCCCGTGAACAGCCGCACCGCGTGCGGCAGGATCAGCCCGACGAACCCGATGGACCCGCTCTGCGACACGAGCGCCCCGGTCAGCAGGGCGACGCCGATCAGCAGGACCCACCGGGCCCGGTTCACGGGGACGCCGAGGGCGGCGGCCGCAGTGTCCCCGAACGTGAACGCGTCGAGCACGGAGCCGGTCAGCGCGAGCAGCGTGCCGAGCACCAGGACGGCGCCGCCGGCGATCGCCACGGAGGTCCAGGTGGCCGAAGCGACCGAGCCCATCAGCCACGACAGCACCTCGCGGAACGCGTCGCCCTTGGCCGACCAGAAGATCACGAACGACACGGCCGCCGCGCAGAGCTGGCTGATCGCGAGCCCGGCCAGCACCGTGCGGGTGGGCGTGATCGCGCCGAGCGCGCCGGCCAGGGCGAGCGCGAGGGCGAGCGCCCCGACCGCCCCGGCGAACGCCGCGACCGGTAGCAGCAGCGGGACACCCGCCAGCAGCACCAGCACCGCGCCCAGCGACGCGCCCGACGACAGCCCCAGCAGGTACGGGTCGGCGAGCGGGTTGCGCGTCAGCGACTGCATCACCGCGCCGCACAGCGCGAGCCCCGCGCCGACGGCGGCCGCGGTGAGGATCCGGGGCATCCGCAGCTGCCACACCATGCCGTCGCGCAGCGCAGAAAGCGGCTCCAGGCCGAGGAAGCCGTCAACCCCCAGGTGGGTCGCGAGCGACCGGCCCACCTCGGGCAGGGCCAGGTCCGCCGGCCCGATGGTCACCGCGACGCCGACGCTCAGCACGAGGACGAGCGCCGCGGCGGGCAGGGCGAGCCCCGACAGGCTCGACGTCCGGCTCACAGGTCGAGGTCCGCCAGCTGGTCCACCACCGAGGCCACGGCATCCACGTTCCGCACGCCGGCCTCGGTCGCCGGGAACGGCACCACCACGTAGCGACCTTCCTTGACCGCGGTCATCTCACGGGTGGCCGGGTTGGACTCCAGCGTCTCGATCTTCGCGTCCGCGGGGTTCCACGCGGCGTCGACCAGCACGAGCACGTCGGGGTCCGCCTCGACCACGTTCTCCCAGCCCAGCGAGGTCCAGGTGTCGTGGACGTCGGCCGAGACGTTGGTCAGCCCGGCCGCGTCCATGATCATCTGGGGCGCGCCGATGCCCGCGCCCACGTACGGGGTGTCATCGCCCGAGGACCACCACAGCGCCGTCAGGCCGCGGTCGTCGGGCTCGATCGCGTCGAGCGCCGCGCGCTGCTCCTCGACGAGCGCGGCCGCGGCGTCGTCGGCGGCGAACAGGGAGCCGACCTCCTCGATCTCCGCGAACACCGTGTCGAAGGTGAGCGGGTCGGGCATGTACCCGTCCTCCTTGCAGGCGGCGGGGGAGACGTAGGTGGCGACGCCGAGCTTGGCGAGGGTCTCGCGGTCGCCCGCGGTCTCCGCCGTCAGGTTGGACTCCCAGCCGGCGTAGACGAGGTCGGGCTCCAGCTCGAGCGTGGCCTCGGAGCCCGGCGCCTCGGTGGCGAACGGCTCCTCGACGGCGGGCACGGTCTCCAGCGAGTCCGGCACGGGCCCGTCGAGGAACGCCGAGCCGACGATCCGGTCGCCCAGGCCGAGCGCCAGCAGCATCTCCGTGGTGGACGACTTGATGGTCACCACCCGCTCGGGCGGCGCCTCGACCTGGGTCTCGAAGCCGCAGTTGTCGAGGGTGACGGGATAGCTGCCCGACGGCGGCGTCGCGCCCCCGGCGTCGGCCGCACCGGAGGCGGTGGCCGAGCAGGCGGCGAGGGCGAGCGCCGCGGCGGCGGCAATCACGGGCAGGGCAAATTGACGGACGCGGCGGGGGTTCACGCGATGGCTCCAGGGGTCGTCGAACAGCCCACAGCCTGAGCAGCCATGGGTGAGCAGCGACGCGCCATCTCGCGTCCAGGCGGGAAGCGGCTCACACTGAGAGCCACGTCAACGAGCCAAAGCAGGCTCGCGACCCGCCGTCACGATACACCGGCCGGATTCGACCTGGCCCGCGGATTCGCTGTGAGCGTCGCCGCGCGATCCGGGTCCCGTCCGAACGGCTGTGTCAACCGGCGCGCGGTTCGGAACAGTTGTCACGTCCCGGAAACGGATAGGTGCTCGCAGCCGAAACAGGTCCCGGCTTTGCTGATCACCTGCTGAGGCGAGGGAGTTCGAATGAGCACCATCCGAGTTGCGTTCACACAGGCCCGCTGGACCGGCGACAAGGAGTCCATGATCGCCCTCCACGAGGGCTGGGCCCGCGAGGCGGCGAGCCAGGGCGCCCAGGTGATCGCCTTCCAGGAGCTGTTCTACGGCCCGTACTTCGGGATCACGCAGGACCCGGCCTACTACCGGTACGCCGAGCCGGCCGACGGCCCGACGGTCGAGCGGTTCGCGGCGCTCGCGGCCGAGCTGGGCATCGTCATGGTGCTGCCGATCTACGAGGAGGCCCAGCCGGGCGTCCTGTACAACACGGCGGTGGTGGTCGACGCCGACGGCACCGTGCTCGGCAGCTACCGCAAGCACCACATCCCGAACCTCGACAAGTTCTGGGAGAAGTTCTACTTCCGGCCCGGCAACCTGGGCTTCCCGGTCTTCGACACCGCCGTCGGCAAGATCGGCGTCTACATCTGCTACGACCGGCACTTCCCCGAGGGCTGGCGCGAGCTGGCGCTGAACGGCGCGCAGATCGTCTTCAACCCCAACGCGACCAAGCCCGGGCTGTCCAACCGGCTCTGGGAGATCGAGCAGCCGGCCGCCGCGGTCGCCAACGGCTACTTCGTCGTGGCGAACAACCGGGTGGGCCTGGAGGACAACGAGTACGGCGACGAGGCGGTGAACTTCTACGGGTCCTCGTACGCCGTCGGGCCGGACGGGAAGTACGTGGGGGAGATCGCTTCCTCGACCCAGGACGAGCTGGTGGTGCGTGACCTCGACCTCGACCAGGTGCGCGAGGTCCGCGAGCGGTGGCAGTTCTTCCGCGACCGTCGTCCGGACGCCTACACCGCCATCACCGCGCCGTAGCGCGAGGACGCGCCAGAGCGAACCGGACGAACCCTGCACACCCACATGGAGGCACGATGACGACACTCATCACCGGCGGAACGGTCGTGAACGCGACCGGCACGGTCGAGGCGGACGTGCTGATCGACGGCGAGACGGTAGTGGCCGTCGTCGCCCCTGGAAGCACCGCCCTGGGGGCGGACCTGGCGGCGACCGCGGACCGCGTGATCGACGCGACCGGCAAGTACGTGGTGCCCGGCGGTATCGACGCGCACACCCACATGGAGCTGCCGTTCGGCGGCACCGCCGCCAGCGACACGTTCGAGACGGGCACCACCGCCGCGGCGTGGGGCGGCACCACCTCGATAGTCGACTTCGCGGTGCAGCGGCAGGGCGAGCGCGTGCAGGACGGCCTCGAGGCCTGGCACAAGCGCGCGGCCGGCAACTGCGCCATCGACTACTCGTTCCACCAGATCGTCGGCGGGGTGGACGACGACGCGCTCGCCGCGATGCGCACCCTCGTCGACGAGGGCGTCACGAGCTACAAGATGTTCATGGCCTACCCCGGCGTCTTCTACGCCGACGACGCCCAGATCCTGCGCGCCATGCAGGTGGCCCGCGACGAGGGCCTGCTGACGATGATGCACGCCGAGAACGGCCCGGCGATCGACGTCCTGGCCGGCCAGCTCGTGGCGGCGGGCAAGACGGATCCGTACTACCACGGGCTCGCACGGCCCTGGCAGATGGAGGAGGAGGCGACGCACCGGGCGATCATGCTGGCCGACCTCACGGGCGCGCCCCTGTACGTGGTGCACGTCAGCGCCAAGCAGGCGGTCGCCCAGCTCGCGGCCGCCCGCGACGCGGGCAAGAACGTGTTCGGCGAGACCTGCCCGCAGTACCTGTACCTGTCGCTGGAGGAGCAGCTCGGGGCGTCGAGCGAGGAGTTCGGCACGTTCGAGGGCGCGAAGTGGGTGTGCTCCACCCCGTTGCGCGCGCGGGCGGAGGGACACCAGGACGCGATGTGGCAGGCACTGCGCACCAACGACCTGCAGGTGGTCTCCACGGACCACTGCCCGTTCTGCATGAAGGACCAGAAGGAGCTGGGCCGGGGCGACTTCCGGGCCATCCCGAACGGGATCGGCTCCGTGGAGCACCGCATGGACCTGCTCTACCAGGGCGTGGTGACGGGGCGGATCTCGCTCGAACGCTGGGTCGAGCTGTGCTCGGTGACCCCGGCCCGCATGTTCGGCATGTACGGCACCAAGGGCGTGATCCAGCCAGGGGCCGACGCCGACATCGTCGTGTACGACCCCGCGGGGCTCACCACCCTCGGCGTCAGGACGCACCACATGAACATGGACCACTCGGCGTGGGAGGGCTTCGAGGTGGACGGGCACGTCGACGTCGTCCTCTCGCGCGGCGAGGTGGTCGTGGACGACGGCGGGTTCCACGGCCGGGCCGGTCACGGCCGGTTCGTCAAGCGCGGGCTGAGCCAGTACCTGGTCTGACGGCCTCGACAGGCTCGACCGCCGGTAGCAAGGGAGAACTATGGACTTCGGGATAGTGCTGCAGAACGACCCGCCCGCCGCCCGGGTGGTCGACCTGGCCCGCCAGGCGGAGGACCAGGGCTTCGACTACGTGTGGACGTTCGACTCGCACCTGCTGTGGCAGGAGCCGTTCGTGATCTACCCGGCGATCCTGGCGGCCACCCAGCGGGTGATCGTGGGCCCGATGGTGACCAACCCGGCGACACGCGACTCGACGGTGCTCGCCTCGATGTTCGCCACGCTCAACGACACGTACGGCAACCGGACGATCTGCGGCATCGGCCGAGGGGACTCAGCCGTGCGCACGCTGCACGGACGGCCGGCCAGCCTGGCGACCCTCCGGGAGTCGGTGGCCGTGATCAAGGACCTCGGGAACTCCCGGGAGGCCGACGTCAACGGCAGCCCGGTGCGGTTCGCCTGGTCGCACGGCTCCCAGCTCGACGTGTGGGTGGCGGCATACGGGCCCCGGGCGCTCACGCTGGCCGGCGAGGTGGGCGACGGATACATCCTCCAGCTCGCCGACCCGGACATCGCTGCGTGGATGATCGGCGCCGTCCGCGAGGCGGCGGAGGCCGCGGGCCGGGATCCCGAGGCGCTGAAGTTCTGCGTGGCCGCGCCCGCGTACGTGGGCGACGACAAGCCGCACATGCGCGACCAGGTGCGCTGGTTCGGCGGCATGGTCGGCAACCACGTGGCGGAGATCGTGGCGCGGTACGGGGCGGACCCGAGCGGCGGCGCGCACATTCCCGCCGCGCTCACCGACTACATCGAGGGCCGCAAGGGCTACGACTACGCCGAGCACGGCCGGGCCGGCAACACCCACGCGGAGTTCGTGCCCGACGACGTCGTGGACCGGTTCTGCCTGGTCGGCACCCCGGACGAGCACATCGCCCGGCTCAAGGAGCTCGAGGCCCTCGGCTGCGACCAGTTCGCTGTCTACCTGCAGCACGACGGCAAGGAGGAGACCCTGCGGGCCTACGGCGAGACGATCATCCCCGCCATGCAGGGCCACCCGGTGGCGGCCGGATGAGCCCCTCCCGCCGGTCGAGCCCGCCCCGTCGGTCGAGCCCGCCGCGCCGCCTGTCGCGATCGCTCGCCGGCACGGCCGGCGTGCTCGCCCTGGCCGCGGCCTGGGAGGCGTACAAGGCCCTGGTGCCCGACGACGGCTGGGTGCTCGGCGAGGTCCGCGTGCTGCCCCGCACCACCGACGTCGCGATGCCGCACCTGTGGGACATGGCCGCCCGCGCCGCCGAGCCGCTGACCTCCGCGCCCGACTCTCCGCCGCTGTGGCTCGCGACCCTGCAGGGCGCGGGGTTCACGCTCGGCGTCTCGGCGGTGGGCTGGGTGGTCGGGGTGACGTTCGGCCTGCTCGTGGCGGTGCTCATGGCGCGGTTCGTGCCGGCGCGCGCCGGCCTGCTGCCCTGGGTGGTGCTGAGCCAGACGGTGCCCCTCATCGCCATCGCGCCCCTGGTCAAGCGGTGGGGCGCGCAGCTGGAGATCGGCACGTTCGACTGGCAGGACTGGATGTCGGTGGCCGTGATCGCGTCCTACCTGGCGTTCTTCCCGGTCTCGGTCGGGGCACTGCGCGGGTTCACGTCCCCGGACGCCGCCGCCGACGGCGTCCGGCTCGACCTGTTCCGCGCCTACGGCGTCGGCTGGTGGACGACGTTCTGGCGGCTGCGGGCGCCGTCGTCCGTCCCGTACCTGCTGCCCGCGCTGCGGCTGGCCGCCGCGAACGCGGTGGTCGGGACGGTCGTGGCGGAGGTGTCGACGGGGCTGCGGGGCGGGCTCGGCCGGATGATCGTCGAGTTCGGCGCCTCCGCGAGCGCGGACCCGGCCAAGCAGTGGTCGCCCATCGCGGGCGCCGTGCTCGTGGGGCTCGCGGCGACGGGGCTGGTGGCGCTGGTCGCCCTGGGCCTGCGCCGGTATCAGTCAGGAGATGTGGCATGACGGCGGTGGTCGTGTCCGGCGCGGGCCGGGTGTTCGACGGCGGTTCCGGCGCCGGGACGGTGGCCCTGACCGACGTGGACCTCACGGTCGGCGAGGGCGAGCTGGTGTCCCTGATCGGTCCGTCGGGGTGCGGCAAGTCGACGCTGCTGCGTCTGATCGCGGACCTGGACGCCCCGACGTCGGGCAGCGTCGCGGTGTTTGGCAAGACGGCGGAGCGGGCGCGCAAGGACCAGGACTACGGGATCGCGTTCCAGCAGGCCGGCCTGCTGCCGTGGCGGTCGGTGCGGGCCAACGTGGAGCTGCCGATGCAGCTGCGGGGCGCGGGCGGTCTGTCGGGCCGCGCGGAGCGGGCGGCCCGGTCGGCGGAGCTGCTCGCGCTGGTCGGGCTCACGGACTTCGCCGACCACCGGCCGCACCAGCTCTCGGGCGGGATGCAGCAACGGGTGGCGATCGCGCGGGCGCTGGCCCGCAGCCCGCGGCTGCTGCTGATGGACGAGCCGTTCGGCGCGCTCGACGAGATGACGCGCGAGCGGCTGCAGGACGAGCTGCTGCGGATCCGGGCCGCCACCGGGGCGGCGGTCGTCTTCGTGACGCACTCGATAGCGGAGGCCGTGTACCTCTCGGACCGCGTGGTGGTCATGTCGCCCCGGCCCGGCCGGGTGGTGGCGACCCTCGACGTGCCGCTGGGCGGCCCGGCCGACCGGGTCGCGCGCGGCATCGGGCTGCGTGAGGACCCGGCGTACTTCGAGCGGGTCTCGGCCGTGCGCGAGGTGCTGCACTCGGGCGACGCGGCGTCCGACCGGGTGTCGTCGTGAACCGCGCCCGTCGTGGTTGGGGGTGCGACCGGTGCGACATCGCGCCCGGTTCGGGAGCAACGATCGCGCCCACAGCCAAGAGGGGGAGGGGGCGGTGAGGGGTCGGTGGCTCGGGCTGGGTGCGCCCGTCGTCGTCGGCGTGCTGGCCGTAGCGCTCTGGCAGGCGGTCGTGACCGGGCTGGGGATCGAGCCGTTCGTGATCCCGGCGCCGTCGGACATCGCCGCCGAGCTCGCCGCCAACCTCGGCGTCGTCACGGACGCGGCCCTGGCGACGGCGGCCAACGCCCTGCTCGGCCTCGTGCTCGGGACGCTCCTCGCCCTGGTCGGCGCGGGGATCTCGGCGGCGTGGCGCCTCGTCGCCGACGCAGCGAACCCGCTGGTCACGGCCACCGCCGTCGTGCCGATCGTGTGCCTGGCGCCCGTCTTCTACACGATGTTCGGCACCGACGCGCAGACCACGCGCGTCGTCGTCGCGGCGATCGCCGTGTTCGTCCCGGTGTACATCAACACGCTGCGCGGGCTGCGCACCGTCGAGCCCGTGCACCGGGACCTGATGCGCTCCTACGCCGCGACGCCCTGGGAGGCCACGCGGCACGTCACCCTGCCCGGCGCGCTGCCCTTCTTCTTCACCGGGCTGCGGGTCGCGTCCTCGCTCGCCGTCATCTCCGCGCTGGTCGCCGAGTACTTCGGCGGGCCCGTCGACGGCCTCGGCAAGGCCATCACCTCGGCCGTCTCCTCCAGCCGCTACGCCCTGGCCTGGGCGTACGTGCTGGGCGCCGTCGCCACGGGACTCGTCTTCTATGCCGTCACCGCTTTGATCGAGAGGAACACAATGCATCGCAAGAACGTGCTGCGCGCGTCACTGGGCCTGGCCACGACCGTCGCTCTCGCCGGCTGCGCCGCGTCGTCCGCCGAACCGGAGGCCGACGGCCTCACGCCCGTCACCCTGCAGCTGCAGTGGGTGGCCCAGGCGCAGTTCGCCGGGTACTACGCCGCCGTCGACCAGGGCTACTACGCGGACGAGGGCCTGGACGTCACCATCCAGGAGGCCGGCACGGACACCGTGCCGATCGACGTGCTCGCCGCCGGCGACGCCGACTACGCGATCTCCTGGGTGCCGAAGGTGCTCGGGTCCATCGAGCAGGGCACCGAGGTGACCGACGTCGCCCAGGTGTTCGAGCGGTCGGGCACGCTGCAGGTCGCGTTCAAGGACGCCGGGATCACCGAGCCCGCCGACCTCGCGGGCAAGAAGGTGGGCTCCTGGGGCTACGGCAACGAGTGGGAGCTGTTCGCCGGCATGCAGGACGCCGGGATCAAGACCCCCGACGACGTCGAGCTGGTGCAGCAGGCGTTCGACATGAACGGGTTCCTCGCCGGCGACATCGACGCCGCCCAGGCCATGACCTACAACGAGTACGCCCAGATCCTGGAGACCGTGAACCCTGAGACGGGCGAGCTGTACCAGCCCGAGGACCTCGAGGTCATCGACTGGAACGACTACGGGACGGCAATGCTCCAGGACGCCATCTGGGCCGACGCCGGACGCCTGGCCGACGACCAGGAGTACGAGGACACCACCGTCAAGTTCGTCAAGGCATCCCTGAAGGGCTGGGCGTACGTCCGCGACAACCCCGAGGAGGCGGCCGGGATCGTCACCGCGGCGGGCTCCACCCTCGGCACCTCGCACCAGCTCTGGCAGACCAACGAGGTGAACAAGCTGATCTGGCCCTCCACCAGCGGCATCGGCACCGTCAACGCCGACCAGTGGGACCAGACCGTCGAGATCGCGATGGGCACCGAGAACGAGACGGGCGCGACCGTGATCACCGCCGAGCCGCCCGCCACCGCGTACACCAACGAGTACGTCGAGGAGGCGCTCGCGCAGCTCGAGGAGGAGGGCGTGGACGTGGCGGGCACGGACTTCCAGCCCCTCGACGTCGAGCTCACTGAGGGCGGCAGCTGATGGCCGACGACGACTCCCTCGCCATCGCCGCGGCCCGTGACCTGCTGATCCAGTCCTGGTCGCCCAGCTCCGCCGCGCCGACGTTCTCGATCGCCGGCGGCTCCGGGTCCCGGGTGTGGAACCACGCGGGGCAGGAGTGGCTCGACATGTCGTCGATGCTGGTCAACACCAACATCGGGCACCAGCACCCGCGCGTCGTCGAGGCGATAGCGCGCCAGGCGCGCGAGCTGGTGACGGCGTCCCCGGCGCTCGCGGTGCGCGTGCGGGGCGAGGCCGCCGAGCGGGTGCTCGCCCGCGCGCCGTTTGATGGAGGCGGCAAGGTGTTCTTCACGAACGCCGGGGCGGACGCCATCGAGAACGCGATCCGCATGGCGCGCGTGCACACGGGCCGGGACAAGGTCGTGTCGATGTACCGGTCGTACCACGGCAACACGGGCGCCGCGATCGTCGCCACGGGGGACCGGCGGCGGGTGCCGAACGAGTACGCGACCGGGCACGTGCACGCCTTCGGGCCGTACCTGTACCGGTCGGAGTTCTGGTCGGCGTCGGTCGAGGAGGAGTGCGAGCGGGCGCTGCACCACCTGGAGCGCATGATCCAGGCGGAGCTGCCGGACACCGTCGCGGCGATCCTGCTGGAGACCGTCCCCGGGACGGCCGGCATCCTCGTGCCGCCACCCGGCTACCTCGCGGGCGTGCGGCGGATCGCGGACCGGTACGGGATCGTGCTGATCCTGGACGAGGTGATGGCCGGGTTCGGCCGCACGGGCTCGTGGCTCGCCCTGGACCAGCACGACGTTCGCCCCGACCTGGTCGTCTTCGCCAAGGGCGTGAACTCCGGGTACGTGCCAGCGGGCGGGGTGCTGGTGTCGCCAGAGGTCGCGGCGACCTTCGAGGAGCGTGCCTTCCCCGGGGGGCTCACCTACTCGGGGCACCCGCTCGCCATGGCGTCGATTGTCGCGACGCTGGACACGATGGCCGACGAAGGGATCGTCGAGAACGCCGCGCGCGTCGGGGCCGAGGTGCTCGGTCCGGGGCTTGCCGCGATCGCGGAGGCGAACCCGCTGGTCGGGGAGGTGCGCGGTCTCGGCGTCTTCTGGGCGGTCGAGCTCGTCGCGGACCCCGTGACGAAGGAGCCGCTCGGCGCGGCCGCGATGGCGGCGATCAAGAAGGCCCTGCTCGACGGCGGCGTGCTGCCCTTCGTCGCCGACAACCGGGTGCACGTGGTCCCGCCGTGCGTCATCACCCCGGACGAGGCCCGGGAGGGCCTGTCGGTGCTCGACTCGGTCCTGGCGGCCGCGGCGACCGGCCACTGAGGTCTCCCGGCACCACCCCCGCAGATCACAACTGGGCCACGAAGCCCGGCGACCCACTGTGCCCACTTCACCACAACTGGTATTAATCGGGCGGGTGAAATCTGGGGGTGGCCCGATGGGTGAGGTGTCTGAGTGCTAGGGCGCGCGATGGCGGGCGCCGCCGGTGTACTGCTGCTCGGTTTCGGCTGGGAGGGGTACAAGGCCGCGGCGCCCGATGACGGTCTGGTCCTGGGCGGAGTGCGGGTCCTGCCGCGGACCACCGATGCGGCGATGCCGCACCTGTGGGACCTGGCGGCAAGCGCGGGCGAGCCGGTCAGCAGCGCGGCCGGTGCACCGCCGCTGTGGCTCGTGACGCTGCGCGGCGCCGGGTCCTCGCTGGTGCTGGCAACGGCCGGCTGGGTGTGCGGCGTGCTGGTCGGGCTGCTGCTCGCCGTCGTCATGGCCCGCCTGGCCCGGGCTCGCGCGGTGCTGCTGCCGTGGGTGGTGCTGAGCCAGGTGGTGCCCCTGATCGCGGTCGCGCCGCTGGTCGCGCGGCCCGACTCGGCGGACGGGCAGCCGTGGGTGCCGGTCGTGGCCATCGCGTCGTACCTGGCGTTCTTCCCGGTGTCGATCGGTGCCCTGCGCGGGTTCACCGCCCCCGACGACGACCGCGGCGGCCTGTACGTGGACCTGTTCCGGTCGTTCGGCGTCGGCTGGTGGTCGGGGTTCTGGCGGCTGCGGCTGCCGGCGTCGGTCCCGTACCTGCTGCCCGCGCTGCGGCTGGCCGCGGCGAACGCCGTGGCCGGGACCATCGTCGCGGAGGTCTACACGGGCCTGCCGGGAGGCCTGGGTCGTCTGATCGTCGACTTCGGCGCGTCGGCCGCCGCCGATCCCGCCCGGCAGTGGTCGCCGCTGCTCGGCGCGATCCTGGTCGGGCTGGCGACGACGCTGGTCCTGGCGGGCGCTGCGACCGGCCTGCGGCGGTACCGGCCAGGGGAGGCGCGGTGAGCCGGGGCGCGAGCGAGGACCTGGAACCGGACGCGAACCCGGGGGGCGGACCGGCAGTGGCGCCGGACGTAGGTCAGGCAGCGGTGCCGGACGCCGGTCCCGACACCAGCCCACTACCCGAGGCGCCTGCCGCGGTCGAGGTGCGGGGCGCGACCCGCGAGTTCCCGGCCGACGCCGGATCGACGTCCGCGCTGGCAGGTGTGGACCTGGCGGTCGGTGAGGGGGAGCTGGTGTCCCTGATCGGTCCGTCGGGCTGCGGCAAGTCGACGCTGCTGCGCCTGATCGCGGACCTCGACACCCCGACGTCGGGCACCGTTGCCGTGTTCGGCAAGACGCCCGCCCAGGCCCGGGCGGACCAGGACTACGGGATCGTGTTCCAGGAGGCGGGCCTCCTGCCCTGGCGCTCCGTGCAGGCGAATGTCGAGCTGCCGATGCAGCTCCACGGCGAGCCCGCCGTGACCCGGCGCACGCGGGCCCAGAGCCTGCTGGCGCTCGTGGGCCTGGCCGACTTCGCAGGGCACCGCCCGCACCAGCTCTCGGGCGGGATGCAGCAGCGGGTGGCGATCGCGCGGGCCCTGGCCCGCAGTCCTCGGCTGCTGCTGATGGACGAGCCCTTCGGCGCGCTCGACGAGCTGACGCGCGAGCGGATGCAGACCGAGCTGCTGAACCTCCGCGCGGCCACGGGCGCGGCGGTGGTGTTCGTGACGCACTCGATCCAGGAGGCCGTCTACCTGTCGGACCGGGTGGTGGTGCTGTCGCCGCGGCCCGGCCGTGTGGTCGACACGGTCGAGGTGGCCCTCGGCGATCCCGCCGAACGCGCGCAGAGCGGCGGTGCGTTGCGGGGGGACCGGGCGTTCTTCGAGCTGACGTCGGCGGTCCGGGAGGCGCTGCACGCGTCTGGCCGAGCAACTGCAACTACCTGACGGACTGAGCAAGGGGGTGGCGCCATGATCTCGTGGCGCGAGGTGGGCCGGCTGGACCTGGTGCGGGACGAGCGATGGAACGTCAGCCGGGACGCCGGCTGGCGGGGGGAGGCGTGGCGGGAGGCGCGTCCCGACGTCAGCCGTGATGCGGGCTGGCGGGGGGAGGCGTGGCGGGAGGCGCGTCCCGACATCAGCCGTGATGCGGGCTGGCGTGGGGCGGTGTGGCGGGAGGCGCGTCCCGACGTCAGTCGGGATGCGGGCTGGCGTGGGGCGGTGTGGCGGGAGGCGCGTCCCGTCGTCAGCCGGGATGCCGGCTGGCGGGGAGCGGTCTGGCGGAGCAGCGTGCCGGACGTCAGCCGGGATGCCGGTCAGCGGGGAGCGGTCTGGCAGGACACGGTGCCGGACGTCAGCCGAGACGTCGGCTGGCGGGCGGCGGCCTGGCGTGAGGTACGGCCGGAGGGGCTCTGGTCGGGCACGGCGGACCTGGTGCGCGACCTTCGCCGCTGGCTTGAGGAGCTGCCCGATCGCGCCGTGCTCGTCGGGGGACCGACAGCGGCGTGGCTGGTCCTTGTCCTCGTGTGGCAGACGGCGACGACGCTCGGCGGCGTCGAGGCGTACGTCGTGCCGCGGCCGACGGAGATCGTGGCCGAGCTCTTCGGCAACCTCGGCGCCGTCGTGCCCGCCGCGCTGTCCACGGCCCGCAACGCGGTGCTGGGCCTCCTGGTGGGCGTCACCCTCGCCCTTGCCGGCGCGGCCCTCACGGCGGCCAGCCACCTGCTCGACGACATGACGTCGCCGCTGGTCACCGCCGCCGCGGCCGTCCCGGTCGTGAGCCTGGCTCCCGTCGCCTACGGGATGTACGGCACGGACTCGGAGGGGGCGCGGGTGGCGGTCGCCGCCGTCGCCGTCCTGGTGCCCGTCTACCTGAACACGCTGCGCGGGCTGCGGACGGTGGAGCCCGTGCACCGCGACCTCCTGCGGTCCTACGCGGCGACGCCGTGGCAGGCCACGCGCACCGTGCTCCTGCCGGGGGCCCTGCCGTTCTTCTTCACCGGGCTGCGGGTCGCCTCGGCGCTCGCCGTGGTGTCGGCGCTGGTCGCCGAGTGCTTCGGCGGTCCGGCTACCGGGCTCGGCACCGCGATCACCTCGGCCGCCGCGTCCAGCCACCACGGCCTCGCCTGGGCCTACGTGCTGAGCGCGATGGTCGTGGGCCTCGCGTTCCACCTGGTGGTCGGCCAGGTCGAGAAGCTGCCCGAGACCCGGATCCTGTTCCGGGCGGCGTTCGCCCAGCGGCCCGCCGCGCGCGAGGCCGACAGCGTGCTCGACCTCCCGTTCGTCACGTCCCGGCCGACGGCGCCCGCGCCGTCGGCGGCGTCATCGGTGCAGGGTCGTGTCGCGAACGCGGCGGCCGCCTGATGCGCACCGGAGAACCGCACCTCGGAGAGCCGCACCTCGGAGAGCCGCACACCGGAGAAGCACACACCGGAGAAGCACACACCGGAGCGGAACGCATCCGAGACCCGCACACCGGAGGAACGGCCGCGCGTCGCGTACACCTCGGCACGGCGGCGACAGTCGCAGGGGCCCTGGTCCTGGCCGGCTGCGCGGGTGCCGCCCCGGCGTCGGGCCCAGAAGCCGACGGCAGGCCCGCCGACGGCGACGACCTGACGCCCGTGACCCTGCAGCTCTCCTGGGTGCGGCAGGCGCAGTTCGCCGGCTACGTCGTGGCCGAGGAGCTCGGCTTCTACGCCGACGAGGGCCTCGACGTGACGCTCCAGGAGGCGGGTACCACGACGGTCCCTGTCGAGGTCCTGGCCCGGGCCGGAGCCGACTACGCCGTCTCCCCGGTGCCGCGCGCGCTCGGGTCGATCGAGCAGGGCGCGCGGGTCACGAACGTGGCGCAGGTGTTCGAGCGATCGGGCACGGTGCAGGTCACGGCCATGGGCCAGGGCCTCGACGCGCCCGCCGACCTGGCGGGCAAGAAGGTAGGCGTCTGGGGCGACGGCAACGAGTGGGAGCTGTTCGCGGGGCTCCAGGCCGCGGGGGTCGACGTCGCCCACGACGTCGAGCTGGTGCGCCAGGCCGCCGACCTGACCGCCTTCGTGGCCGGCGACGTCGACGCCGCGCAGGCCACCACCTACAACGAGGTCGCCCAGCTGCTGGAGACCGTCAACCCAGCGACGGGTGACCTGTACCAGCCGGACGAGCTGGAGACGATCGACTGGAACCACACCGGCTCGGCAATGCTCCAGGACGCGATCTGGGCGGACACCACACGCCTGGAGGACGACCCGGCCTACGAGGACACCACCGTGGCGTTCCTCACGGCGTCGCTCAAGGGCTGGGTCTACGCACGCGACCACCCGGAGCATGCCGCGGCGGTCGTCGCGGGCTCGGCGTCCGCGTCCGGGTCGGCGCTGGGCCCCTCGCACCAGTACTGGCAGACCAACGAGGTCAACCGGCTGATCTGGCCGTCCACGCGGGGCATCGGCGTCATCGACCCCGGCGACTGGGACGACACGGTGGAGGCCGCGCTGACCACGCGGAACCCGGCGGGAGACACCCTCCTGACCGAGGCGCCGCCCGCCTCGTCCTTCACCAACCGCTACGCCCGCGTGGCGCGGGCCAACCTCGCCGAGGAGGGCCTCGACGTGATGGGGGAGAGCTTCGAGCCCCGCATGATCGAGCCGACGGCGGGCGGCGGCTGAGGCATTACAGTGCGGCCATGAGCGACAGCACCGCCCCCGAGACAGCCACCCCGACCGGCGCCGAGATTCGTTCCGTGACCGGTTCCGGGACCAGCACCGTGACCGGTTCCGGAACGGGATCGGAGACCAGGCCGGCCCGACGCGCTCTGGTGACCGGGGCGTCGTCGGGCATCGGTGCCGCGACCGCGCGCCGGCTGCGCGCCGACGGCTGGGACGTCGTGGCCGCCGCCCGCCGCGCGGACCGGTTGGCGGCGCTCGCCGCGGAGACTGGCTGCGAGGTCTACGCCGTCGACCTGACCGACGACGACGCCGTGGCCGCCCTCGCGAACCACCTCGCCGCCACCGGCGGGCTCGACGCCGTGGTGAACAACGCGGGCGGCGCGTTCGGCCTGGACCGGGTGGAGGACTCCGACGTGGACAGCTGGCGCCGCATGTACGAGATCAACGTGCTCGGTACGCTGCGCGTCACCAAGGCGGTGCTGCCCCTGCTGCGCAAGGCGGGCGCGACCAAGGGGGTCGCCGACGTCGTGAACGTGACCTCGACCGCCGCCCAGAACGCTTACGAGGGCGGCGCCGGGTACACGGGCGCCAAGCACGCGGAGCACATGCTGTCGCAGACGCTGCGGTGGGAGATCGCGGGCGAGCCCGTCCGGGTCATCGAGGTGGCGCCGGGCGCCGTGGCGACGGAGGAGTTCTCGCTGGTCCGGTTCGGCGGCGACGCCGAGCGGGCCGCCGCCGTCTACGAGGGGTACACGCCCCTGGTGGCCGACGACATCGCCGACACCATCGCCTGGGCGATGTCCCGTCCGGACCACGTCAACATCGACCTGGTGACGGTCCGGCCGCGCGCGCAGGCCCACAACTCGAAGATCGTGCGAACCGGGGTGTGAGGCAGGCCACAGTGGCAGAGATCAGACACAATGAGGGCATGGACACCAGCCCACCGGCACCGCCTGCCGCAACGTCGTCCCGCTCCGGCGTGGAGGTCGAGGACCTGGCGTTGTATCGGGCAAAGTTTCAACGACGGCTGCCCGCCTCGCTCGACATGCTCCGGGGTCCGTCCGGCGGGATGGTGGTGCTGCCACAGCATGTTGCCTGGTCGGGGATGACGTCGTACGCCCTGGACAAGCCGCGGCAGCGCATGAGTCTGTACCGGATCGTTCTGCACGAAGGTCTCCACGACGATCTTCTGGTCTATCTCAACCGAGACCTGCTTCTTGAGCTCTGGCCGGTTCTCCGTAGGCTCGTCGGTCGAACAGTACGTGGTGTGTGGGAGGACGCGTTTCCGCAGCTCGCTGCCCGCGCTCAGGCGGCGGCGTGACGGACATGCCGGAGCTGCATGCGCGGCTCCTGGCAGATGTCATCGAGCTCGGCTCTCCGTACCCGCTTGTTCTCACCGGCGGCTATGCCGTGCGCATGCATCGGCTTGTGAGCCGCCCCAGCCAGGACCTCGATGTGGCGACCGAGAACCCGGCACCGATGACCGACATCGCGGATGCGCTTCGAGCGGGCCTTGAGCAACGAGGATGGCGCGTGCGCTCCCTGGAGACTGCGCCATTGTCCGCCCGTTTCACCGTGACCGACCCAGCAACCCTGGAGGAGTGCGAGGTCGATGTACTCAAGGAGGTCTTCTGGCGACCGCCCGTCCAGAGCCCCTACGGCCCCGTCCTCGCTGAGGAAGACGTCATCGGAACAAAGGTTCGTGCGCTGGCAGACCGAGGTGCTCCCCGCGACCTGATAGACGTGTTCGCAGCGTCGCAACGCTGGACCACCGCCGATCTTGAGGAGTTCGGTCACCGGCACGCTCGCGGCCGCTTCGATCAGGAGGACCTTCAGTCCATTCTCGCGGGCGCCGAGTGGATCGACGACGAGGCTTTTGCCGCCTACGGGCTGGACTCCGGAGTGATCGAGGCGTTGCGGTCCTGGGCCGTTGGTTGGGCTGACGACCTCGCGGTCCGGCACATGGATCAGTCGGGCGATCCGACGTCTTGATCGGATCAGGCTCTGCGGCGCAAGCTCGTTACGGTGAGGTGACAGGTCGGCCCCGGCAAGGTGAGTTCGATCGCTCCCGTGCCAGGCTGAGCCTATGACTCAGGCAACCGAGAGCCCCGCGAGCCCGCGGGCCGACCGCTCACCGCACGACGCCGGCTGGGCCGCCCTCGCAGGCGTCATCGCCGGTGCCGCGGGGCTGGCCGTCGCGGAGCTCGTGGCCGCTCTCGTCGCGCCCGGCTCGAGCACCCTGTTCGCGGGCGGCGCGGCCGTCGTCGACGCCGTGCCCGGGTGGCTCAAGGACTTCGCCGTGCAGTGGTTCGGCACCAACGACAAGGCGGTGCTGCTCGGGTCGATGGGCGTCGTGCTGGCCGTGGGGGCCGGGCTGGCGGGCTGGCTGGAGCTGCGCCGTCCGCCGTCGGGGGCGGTGCTGATCGGCGTGGTCGGCGTGGTCGGGGCGATCGTCGCGGTGCTGCGGCCCGACGCGACGGCGCTGTGGGCGCTGCCCAGCCTCGTCGGCATCGGCGGCGCCGTGCTCCTGCTGCGCGCGGCCGTGGCGCGGCTGCGACCCGTGCCGGACCGGGCTGCGGAATCGGGCGGGGCGCCGTGGGGAGAGGCGGCCACGGACGGGGCGCCGTCGAGCGGCACTTTCGACCGGCGCGGGTTCCTGGCCGTCACCGGGATCGCGGCGGGCGTGGCGGTCCTGGCGCTGGCGGGCTCCCGCGTGCTGTCCGCGGGTTCGGCGGCGGTGACCGCGGTGCGCGAGACGATCCGCCTGCCCGCCCCGCGCACCAAGGCGCCCGCGGTGCCGGCGGGCGCCGACCTGGAGCTCGACGGCCTGGCCCCGTACATCACGCCGAACCCGGACTTCTACCGCATCGACACCGCGCTGCTGGTGCCGCAGCTGGACCCCAAGGACTGGTCGCTCGAGGTGCACGGCATGGTGGACGAGCCGTTCACGATCACCTGGGACGAGCTCCTCGCGCTGCCGCTCGAGGAGCACCACGTGACGCTGGCCTGCGTGAGCAACACGGTGGGCGGCGACCTCATCGGCAACGCCCTGTGGCTGGGCTACCCCATCCGCGCCCTGCTGGAGCGGGCCAAGCCGCAGGCGGGCGCCGACATGGTGCTCTCCCGGAGCGACGACGGGTTCACCGCCGGCACGCCGCTGGAGGTGCTGCAGGACCCGGACCGCGACAGCCTGCTCGCGATCGGCATGAACGGCGAGCCGCTGCCCGTGGAGCACGGCTTCCCCGCGCGGCTCGTCGTGCCGGGCCTGTACGGGTACGTCTCGGCCACCAAGTGGGTGACGTCGCTCGAGGTCACCACCTTCGCCGCCGACCAGGGCTACTGGACCCCACGCGGCTGGTCCGCGCTGGGACCCATCAAGGTCCAGTCGCGCATCGACGTGCCCCGCGGCTCGGCGGCGGCCGGCACGGTGACCGTGGCCGGGATCGCCTGGGCGCAGCACACGGGCATCGGCGCCGTCGAGGTCCGGGCCGACGACGGCGACTGGGTCAGCGCCGAGCTCGCCGAGACGGTGGGCTCGGACACGTGGCGCCAGTGGCGGGTGTCGATCGACCTGGCCGCGGGCGACCACACGCTCACGGTCCGGGCCACCGACGCCGACGGCCTGGTCCAGACCGAGGCCGAGGCTCCGCCTGCCCCGGACGGAGCCACGGGCTGGCACACGGTGACGGTGTCGGTGGGCTGACCCTCAGCTCCGCGTCGCCGTGAGCAGCAGGTACTCCCAGCCCATCGCGCCGTCGGCGTCCTGGAACCGGGCGGCCAGGTCCAGGAGCGCGTCGTCGAGCTCGGCGGTGCGGTCGGCGTCGTCGGCGATGTTGCGGTAGACCGCGATGGTGGGGCCGTAGACGGCCTTGAAGAAGTCGCGGAACTCCGCGCCCGAGGCGAACCGGGAGACGGGCAGCGAACGCACCTCGGCGTCCACTGTGGTGACGCGGTCGCCGAGCAGCGCGCGCACGTGCTCCTCGTCGCCCCACAGGGGCGGCGGCTGAGCGCCGGGCGGCGGAGCGGGCGCGAACGGCTTCATGGCCGCGAACATCTGGCCGATGAATCCGGCCGGCGTCCAGGCGATGAGCCCGATCGTCCCGCCGGGGCGGGTCACGCGGACCAGCTCGTCGGCCGCGGTCTGGTGGAACGGGGCGAACATGACCCCGACGCAGGACAGCACCGTGTCGAACGCCCCGTCGTCGTAGGAGAGCGCGTGGGCGTCGGCCTCGTCCCACGTGAGCTCGGCGCCGCTGGCCGCGGCGGCGGCCCGTCCGGCGTCGAACAGCTCGGGTGTGAGGTCAGAGGCGATGACGTCGGCGCCCGCGAGGGCGGCGGGGATTGCGGCGTTGCCGGACCCCGCCCCGACGTCGAGCACCCGGTCGCCCGGCCGCACGCCGGCGGCCTCGACCAGGACCGGCCCCAGGGCGGGGATGACCTCGGTGGCGACCGCAGGGTAGTCGCCGAGCGCCCACAGGGCGCGATGCTTGGCGCGGACGGCGGTGAGGACGTCGGGCGGGACGATCACGGTGTCGGACATGGGACTGCTCCTCGGCTGGACGGCTGGAAGTGCTGGGAGTCTCACTGTCCGCCGGGAAGGCACGCGCCCTCCAGTGCCGCATCTGTACCGGGTGAGGTTCACGATCTGTACTGGTCGCTGGTCGCGACCGGGCGTTGACTGGGGACTGCGGGGGGACGTACGAGGAGACGCCATGACGACCTACGGCCAGTTCTGCCCGGTGGCCAAGGCCATGGAGGTGCTCGACGAGCGGTGGACCATCCTGGTGGTCCGCGAGCTGCTGGCGGGCAGCACCCGGTTCAACGAGCTGCGCCGCGGCAACCCGAAGATGTCGCCGGCGCTGCTCGCCAAGCGCCTCCGCAGCCTGGAGCGCGCCGGCGTGGTGCGGCGCTTCGATGCGAACGGCCACCCCGCGTACCTGCTCACGCGAGCGGGCGAGGAGCTGCGGCCGCTCGTGGAGGGCCTGGGCGCCTGGGGCACGCGCTGGGTCGGCGGGCTCGGCGAGGCCGACCTGGACCCGCACCTGCTCATGTGGGACATGCGACGCACGGTGCCGGTGTCCGCCTGGCCGCGCGAGCGCACGGTCGTCGCGTTCCGGCTCGACGGCGTCCCTACGCCCGTCGCGCGCTGGTGGCTCGTCGTGCGCGACGGCGAGGCCGACGTCTGCGACTACGACCCCGGCTTCGAGGCGACGGTCACGGTGTCGGCCGCGCTGCGCACGCTGGTCCGGGTCTGGCGGGGCGACCTGTCGTGGCAGGTCGCGCTGCGCGGGGAGGCCGTGAGCCTGGACGGGCCGCCCGAGGCGCGCCGGGAGCTGCCTGTGTGGCTGGGACAGTCGGCCCTGGCGGCCGTGCCGCGGCCGTAACGCGGCCCCTGACGCGCCTCGGCAGGCGGGCCGTGCCCGGGTCAGCCTCGGTGCGGCGCCCGACCACGGCCGGTCAGCAGAACGGAGCTGATGCGGCAGACGTGGCGGCCACGAGCAGCTCGTGGAGCTGCTCGCGCTGCTTCGGGGAGAGGGGCTCGAAGACCTCGTCCTCGACGGCCGCGAGAGCGGTCTCCGCCTGGCAGAGCACCTGGAAGCCCTCGTCCGTCAGGGAGACGACGTGCCGGCGCCGGTCCTCCGCCGAGCGCCGCCGCTCGGCCAGGCCCCTGCCCTCCAGCTCGTTGAGCAGGCCGACGATGTTGGTGCTGTCGAGCACGAGCGACGTCGCGAGGTCGCGCTGCGTGATGTCGCCGCGGTCGCGGAGCACGGTGAGGGCGACGAGATGCCGGGTGCGCAGGCCGAGCGGCGTCAGCGCCGTCTCCGTACGACGACGGAGGTGGCGTGCCAGGTAGTCGATGAGCGCACCCGACCGCCGAACGGCCTGATCCAGCACCTGCGGCTCATCCACGGCATCTCCTTCGTCGTCGCGACCCCGCGCAGCCACTCTACGGGAGCGCGGGGTCGCGACGTGGGGAATTACCGGCGAGCGACCGGCTCAGGCGTTCGCGACCGCCGGCGCCCAGAGCTCGTCGATGGCTGCCTCGGCCTGCCGGCGGCTCTCCTCGTACATCGGCACCAGCTCGGCCATCGCGGGGTTCACCGGAGCGAGCGTGAGCTCGGTGGTGATGAAGCGCGGCTCGAGCCCGGTCAGCGCCACGCCGTGCGGGAGCCAGGCCGTGGCGTGGTCCCAGCCGTGGCGCGGCGCACCCTCGGCGTACCCGCCGCCGCGCGAGACGATCACGACGAAGTCGCGGCCGCCCAGCAGACCCTCGCGGGTCTCGGGATCGATGGAGAGCCCGGGCACGATCAGGTGGTCCACCCACGACTTCACGGCGCTCGGCGCGCCGTAGTTGTAGATCGGCAGGCCGAGCAGGACGGTGTCGGCGGCCGCGACCTCGCCGACGAGCTCCGTGATCAGGGCCCACGACTCCGCCTGGGCCGGGGTGTGCTGGTCCGGCGGAAGGCCGCGGCTGAGGTTCGCGGCGCTGTCGAAGTGCGGCACCGGGTCGGCGCCGAGGTCGCGGTAGGTCACGACGCCGTCGGGGTGCGCGGCGCGCCAGGCGCTCGCGGCACGGGCGGTGAGCTGCCTGCTGATCGAGCCCTCGCCCTGGATGCTCGCGTCGATGTGCAGCAGTGTTGCCATGGTCGGGTCCTCCTGGAGGTCTGTCAGGTCCGGCCGATACGGCCTCCAGCGTCAATCGTTTGTGCAGCACAGAGTATTTCCCAAGCGCATGTGATCTGGGTCACGTGCCGGTTGGGGTGCGACCCGGGGCGACGGTCGATGACTTCCGGTGGCCCCCGTCGTCGACCTGGAGAACGATGAAGTTGCGAACCACGACCTTGACCTCAACCAATGTTGAGGCGCTGGAGTAACCCCATGAGCAACGAAGCCTCGCAGGCCGCCGTCGACCCCCCGCGCCTGCATCTCTCCGACCCCACCGTGCGCACGTTCGTGAAGCTGCTGGTGAACGTGCTGGTCGTGGGCGTCATCAACTTCACCGTGTGGTTCGCCATCACGTTCTTCGTGTTCCTGCAGACCCGGTCGGTCTTCGCGACGGGCGTCATCGCCGGCCTCTTCCTCGTGTCCATGGTCGCCACGGGCGTGTGGTTCGGCAGCCTCGTGGACCACCACCGCAAGAAGACGGTGATGCAGGCGTCCGCGCTGGTCTCGATCGTCTTCTACGCGGCGTGCCTCGTCATCTACCTCCTCACCCCGGCCGAGGAGTGGACGAACCCGGGCAGCGTGCGGCTCTGGAGCCTCATCGTGCTGCTCATGTGCGGCGTGATCGCGGGCAACCTCCGCTCGATCGCGCTCCCGACGGTGGTCACGGCGCTCTTCGACGAGACCCTCCGCGACCGCGCGAACGGCCTGGTCGGAACCGTCCTCGGCATCTCGTTCCTCGTGACGTCGGTGATCAGCGGCCTGCTCGTCGCCTTCGACGGGATGCGGACGTGCCTGATCCTCGCCATCGGCGTCCTCGCCGTGGCGCTGGTGCACATGCACTTCATCAAGGTCCCCGAGTCGCTGTCGCATGCGGCGGCCGAGGGTGAGCCGCGCAAGGTCGACCTGCGCGGCACCATGAAGGTGGTGGGGTCCATCCCCGGCATGTGGGCGCTGATCGCGTTCACCGCGCTGAACAACCTGCTGGGCGGCGCGTTCATGGCGCTGATGGACGCCTACGGGCTCTCCATGATGTCCGTACAGGCGTGGGGCTTCGTCTGGGGCGGGCTCAGCGCCCTGATGATCCTGGCCGGCCTGCTCATCGCGCGCACGGGACTCGGATCCAACCCGGTGCGCACCATCCTGCTCGTCAACATGGCGCTGTGGGCCGTCACCGTCGTCTTCCCGATGCGGGCCTCCGTGGTCTGGCTGGTGGCGGGGCTGGCGGTGTACATGATGGCCATGCCGTACGTCGAGGCGTCCGAGCAGACGGTGCTGCAGAAGGTCGTGCCCTACGAGCGCCAGGGCCGGGTGTTCGGGTTCGCGCAGTCGCTGGAGCAGGCCGCCTCCCCGCTCACGGCGTTCCTCATCAGCCCGCTCACCCAGTTCTTCTTCATCCCGTTCATGCGCGAGGGCGGTACGGGTGCCCGCTGGATCGGCGACTGGTTCGGCACGGGCGACGCCCGGGGGATCGCGCTGGTGTTCGTCCTGATCGCGGTGCTGGGGCTCTTGCTGACGGGATATGCGCTGTCGAGCAAGTACTACCGGCTGCTGAGCCGGCGCTACCGCGAGGCCCCGGACGCCGCCACTGAGGGCACACCACCGTCCGCGGCCGCCGTCTGACCGCGAACTGACCACGCGGTTACTGCGGAATCTCGGCCATATTCCGCAGTAACCGCATGGTCAATCTTCGCCGGGGCCCGACGGCGGCGGGACTCGCGTGGCGGGAGCCTGCGGGCCGGCTGCCAGTGCTCCCGGCGCAGGACCTGGGCGACCTCGCCCACGAAGTGTCCACCGCTCACATGGCTCGGGAAGAACCGCAGGATGATGTTCTGCCCCTCGCCGAGCAGTCCGTTCTGCCGGGTCGCGTCGCGCTGCACCTGGCGCTCGGCGCCGTGGAACTCCTGTGAGTCGATCTCGACGATCAGCCAGCGGCCGTTGCCCAGGTGCCAGACCATGTCGGCCCGGCCCAGGAAGCGTCCCCGGGTGTCGAAGAAGTCCCGCTGCAGGTCGTCGGGCGCGACCCCGGCGTCGACGCATGCCAGGCGGGCGTGGCTCTCCGGCGGCGACTCGGCCCGCCCGTTGGCCAGCGGCAGCCAGGCGATCACCTTCGCCGAGCCCTTGTGGTGCCGGAGCCGACGTCGGATCACGTCGAGCTGCTCGACCTGAAGAAGCCTCTGGTGCAGGGCGCTGTCGAGGCACGCGATCGCCTGTTCGCGCGTGAGTGCGGGCAAGGCCTGGACGAAAGCGTCGACCAGCGCGACGACCAGCCGGCCATGGATCTCGACGATCCCCGTTCGCGGGGCGTACTGCCGGAAGACGATCCCGTCGCGGGCCTTCCGGAAGGAGCCCTTCGGCAGGGCCGCTTCCGGCACGAGCCGGCGCGGCAGGCCCTTGACCCCGTGCAGCATCAGCGCGCACGCGCCGACGGCGATCGCCCGCCGGTTGGCCAGCAGTGCGGACCAGACGGATCGTAGCCGGTCCACGTCGTAGGAATGCAGATGACCTGGGACCTCGCCCGTGTCAAAGACCCCGCGGGTCACTCGCCGCCACTCACCCCGGGCGACCAGCTCGCTCCGCCGCGATGCCCCGACGCCGGTCGCGTCGCACTGCTCAGCGGAAACGAGGCCGGCCTGTTGTAGCGCCAGCCGGATCAGCTTCTTAGCTATGGGTTTTCTATTCGCCACATCATCAATTACACCGTGTGATACTGCTTGATGATGCTTGTTATCCACAGGCTCCGAAGTTGATCATGCGGTTGCTCCGGGATCCCACATGGAATCCCGGAGCAACCGCGTGACTAACTTCTACGTGGGCGGCGGGTGGCCCGGGTCAGTTCAAGCTCAGCGAGTTCCGGAATCCCTCGATGAGGTCGCCGTTGCCCTCGGGCAGAGTCATCGTGATGATGTACCTGCCGGGACCGTCGGCGCGGTGGACGAGGATCCGGACGGGCTCGACCGCCCCGTCGCCCGCAGGCATGGCCGTGATCTCGCGTAGCTCCTCGCTGGTCCCGTCCTCGATGGTTGCCACGGTTGCCCCGGGCAGCTCGAACGACGTCGCGGCGCTGCCCGGGGTCTGGGTCAGGCCGCCCGACTTCGCGTCGTAGAACTCGTAGTCGGGAGTGACGTAGGCGATCCGGAAGAACGGCGGCGAGTCCGGGTCAACGCTGCTGTGCCACATGTCGGACGTCACGCCGGGCTCGTCCTGGACCGGCCCGCTGGTCACGATCTCGGCCGGCAGGGCGTAGGTGAGGCCCTCCAGCTCGTGCACCTCCCACCCGGTCGGGTCGCCGGATGCCGGATCCGGTGACGATTCCGCCGCGGCCCGCAGGGCCTTGGCCCGCGTCTCCGCCTCCGCTGCCTCTGCCTGCAGTTCCTCCGTCCGCAGCTCACCTTTCGCTGCCGCCGCCGCTGCCCGCAGCTCCTCCGCCCGCAGTGCCTCCGCGTCCGCCTCTGCCAGCAGTGCCTCCGCCTCCGCCGACACGCCCGGCGTTACCGACGACGTCTCCGAGCCCGGGAGCAGCACGCCGCCCGTCGTCGGGCCGCCGAACGCGAACGCGGCGCCCGCCACGACCGCTGCGGTGGCCAGACCGCCGCCGGTCACGAGGACCGCGCGGCGGGTGCGCGTGCGGCGGATGGCGACGCGGGACATGTCCTGCGGGTTGGCCGGGGTCGGAGGCACGACGCCGGTGCTGACCTCGCGCACGTGCGCCATCCAGCTCTCGTCGACGGGCTCGGTGGTGGGGTGGCTGTTCTTGGTCATGCGTCCTGTCCTTCCTTAAGCAGAGTGCGTAGGCGGGCCAGGCCGCGTGCGCCTTGGGACTTCACGTTGCCGACGCTGACGCCGAGCTCCTTGGCGACGTCGGCCTCCGACCGGTCGAGCAGGTGGCGCAGCACGACCACGCGACGCTGGCTCGGCCCGAGGTGCCGCAGCGCCCGCACGAGGCGCTCGCGCTCCGCGACCTGGGCGCCGCTGTCGGTGCCGGGGCCCCGGCTCACCTCCTGCGCGACGGCGACGTCCTCCGGCGACTGCAGCACCTCGCGGCGCGTGCGCCGCCACCCGTCGATGCGGGCGGTGGCCAGCACCCGCCGGGCGTACGCGAACGGGTAGCCGTCCTTGAGCCGGGACCAGCGTCGGTAGGTGCGCTCCAGGGCGATCTGGGTGAGGTCGTGGGCGCGGTGGTCGTCGCCGCACAGCAGGTAGGCGATCCGGTGCAGCGCCGCGGTGTTCTCGACGGCGAAGAGCCGGAACTGCTCCTCGGCGGACAGGCCGGTGCGGACCACTGAGAACTCGGGCGCCGCGGAGGGGGCACCGTCATGGTCTGGCACGGGGTCAGCCTGCCAGGAGGTGTCGAGCGCGGTGCCGGCAGGTGGGCCGATCGCTTGGCTGATTGCGTTCATGTCCTTAAGGACGTGCGCCAGGTACGGGGAGGTTGCACACCGAGGAGTGCGATCCGCACACGGAACAGTGCACCCCGCACTTTTCCGGTTGCCGCGGCCCGGTACGATTGCCTCACAGGCATCGACCCGGCCATCACCGGTGAGCCTCCGGAAGAACAGGTGACCCCACCGCCGTCGGGCAGCGGGGGAGCCTCAGTAGAACCGGACGGGTAGGCCCGTCACAGCCGTCAACGAGCGGACGCTCGCCCCCGGCGAGCGTCAAGCGGGGTGGTACCGCGGCGCACCCAGGTGCGGCGTCCTCGCAGCAGAGCACCAAAAGAAGTCCACCTGCTGCCGAACCGCTGAACCGCGAGGACCCATCAAAATGGCCTATCCGCTGCACCGTCCCAGCGACGCCGAAAACCCCGTGCCCGCGTCACCCAGCCTGCCCGACCTCGAGCGCGACGTCCTCGCGTACTGGGAGCAGGACGACACCTTCCGCGCGTCGGTCGACGCCCGCCCGGCCGGCGAGAACGGCAGCAACGAGTTCGTCTTCTACGACGGCCCGCCGTTCGCGAACGGCCTGCCCCACTACGGCCACCTGCTGACCGGGTACGCGAAGGACGTCGTGCCCCGCTACCGGACCATGCGCGGGCAGCGCGTCGAGCGCCGCTTCGGCTGGGACACGCACGGCCTGCCGGCGGAGCTGGAGGCGATGAACCAGCTCGGCATCAAGACCAAGGACGAGATCGTCGAGCTCGGCATCGACAAGTTCAACGAGGCCTGCCGCTCCAGCGTGCTCAAGTACACCGACGAGTGGCGCACGTACGTGACGCGCCAGGCCCGCTGGGTGGACTTCGACAACGACTACAAGACCCTGAACCCGACGTTCATGGAGAGCGTCATCTGGGCCTTCAAGTCGCTGTTCGACAAGGGCCTGATCTACGAGGGCTTCCGCGTGCTGCCCTACTGCTGGAACGACCAGACGCCGCTGAGCAACCACGAGCTGCGCATGGACGACGACGTGTACCAGCAGCGGCAGGACCCGTCCGTCACGGTCGGCTTCCGGGTCACGGAGGTGCCCGACGGCGGCGAGGTGCTCCGCGCGGGCGACCACCTGCTGATCTGGACCACCACGCCGTGGACCCTGCCGTCCAACCTGCTCGTCATGGTGGGGCCAGACGTCGACTACGCGGTGGTCGAGTCGTCCTTCACCGGCACGCCGCAGCGCTACGTCCTGGCGGAGGCCCGCGTGGACGCGTACGCGCGGGAGCTGACGGACGAGGGTGCGGAGGCGCCCAGCGTCGTCGGGCGGCTCAAGGGGAGCGACCTGCTGGGCGCTGCCTACGAGCCCCCGTTCTCGTACTTCGAGGGGCACACCGGCGCCCACCGCGTGGTCGAGGCCGACTTCGTCACCACCACCGACGGCACGGGCCTGGTGCACAACGCCGGCGCCTTCGGTGAGGAGGACAAGCAGGTCAGCGACCGCGAGGGCGTGGAGCCGGTTATCCCCGTGGGCGCCGACGGGCGCTTCACCTTCCCCGTGGAGGAGTACGCGGGCCTGCAGGTCTTCGACGCGAACGCGCCGATCATCGACCACCTCAAGGCCCGCACGCGCGGTGCGGCAGACGACGAGGCGGGGCGGACGACGTCGGGCACGGTGCTGCTGCGCCGCGAGCAGTACGCGCACTCGTACCCGCACTGCTGGCGCTGCCGTCAGCCGCTGATCTACATGGGCGTGTCCTCGTGGTTCGTCGAGGTGACGAAGTTCAAGGACCGCATGGTCGAGCTGAACGAGCAGATCACCTGGGTGCCGGACCACATCAAGCAGGGCCAGTTCGGCAAGTGGCTGGAGAACGCCCGCGACTGGTCGATCACGCGCAACCGGTTCTGGGGCTCGCCCGTGCCGGTGTGGAAGTCGGACAACCCCGCCTACCCGCGGATCGACGTCTACGGGTCGTTCGAGGAGCTCGAGCGTGACTTCGGGCGCCTGCCGCGCGACAAGGACGGCAACCCGGACCTGCACCGCCCGTTCGTCGACGAGCTGACGCGGCCCAACCCGGACGATCCGTCCGGGGCCTCGACCATGCGAAGGGTCGAGGACGTCCTGGACGTCTGGTTCGACTCCGGCTCCATGCCGTACGCGCAGGTGCACTACCCGTTCGAGAACGCCGACTGGTTCGAGCACCACTACCCGGGCGACTTCATCGTCGAGTACATCGGGCAGACGCGCGGCTGGTTCTACACGCTGCACGTGCTGGCCACGTCGCTGTTCGACCGGCCGGCCTTCCAGACGGCGCTGTCGCACGGCATCGTGCTGGGCTCCGACGGGCGCAAGATGTCGAAGTCGCTGAAGAACTACCCGGACGTCAACGAGGTCTTCGACCGCGACGGCTCCGACGCGATGCGCTGGTTCCTCATGGCGTCGCCGATCCTGCGCGGCGGCAACCTCGTGGTCACGGAGGAGGGGATCCGCGACGCGGTGCGCCAGGTGCTGCTGCCGCTGTGGAGCACGTACTACTTCTTCACGCTGTACGCCAACGCCGCCTCGGACGGCGCGGGCTACGCCGCGCAGCCCCTGACGGCGGAGCGGGTGGCCGCGCTGCCCGTCATGGACCGCTACCTGCTGGCGCGCACGCGCGGGCTGGTCGCGGACGTGACCGAGCAGCTCGACGGGTACGACATCGCGGGCGCCTGCGACTCGGTGCGCCAGTACCTGGACGCCCTGACCAACTGGTACGTGCGCACTCAGCGCGACCGGTTCTGGGCGGAGGACGCCGACGCGTTCGACACCCTGTCCACCGCGCTCGAGGTGCTGTGCCGGGTGATGGCGCCGCTGGCGCCGCTGCTCACGGAGGAGGTCTGGCGCGGCCTGACCGGCGAGCGCTCGGTGCACCTGGCGGAGTGGCCGTCGATCGCCGCGCCCGAGGGCGCGACGATGCGCTGCGCGGAGGCGGACGTGCTGGTGGCCGACGACGCGCTCGTGGCCGCCGTCGAGTCCGCGCGGGCCGTGGTGTCGCAGACGCTGGCGCTGCGCAAGGCGAACAAGCTGCGCGTGCGGCAGCCGCTGCGGTCGCTCGTCGTGGCCGTGGCAGACCCGGACGGCGTCGCGCCGTTCGCCGGGCTGCTGGAGACGGAGCTGAACGTCAAGGAGGTGCGCCTCGTCGCGTTCTCGCCCGAGGTGGCCGCCGACTACGGCATCACCGAGCGTCTCGCCGTCAATGCCCGGGCCGCGGGCCCGCGCCTCGGGCGCGGGGTGCAGGCAGTGATCAAGGCGGCGAAGTCCGGCGCGTGGTCCAAGTCCGACGCCGGCGCAGTGGTGGTCGCGACGGCCGACGGCGACGTCGAACTGCTCGAGACCGAGTACGAGCTGACGACCGTTGTGGGCGGCGAGTCCGCGGAGTCGGCCGACGTCGCGGCCGCCGTGCTCGCGGGCGGCGGCTTCGTGGTGCTCGACCTCGAGCTCGACGACGCGCTGCGCGCCGAGGGTTACGCCCGCGACGTCGTGCGGGATGTGCAGGACGCGCGCAAGGCGGCGGGTCTGCAGGTCGCCGACCGGATCGCGCTGGACCTGACGGTGCCGGCCGAGTGGGTCGCGGCCGTCGAGGAGCACCGCGAGCTGGTGTCGCGCGAGACGCTGGCGACGAGCCTCGCGGTGACCGCGGGCGCCGAGCGCGCGGTGGCGGTGACGAAGGCCTGACCGGCCGGCTCCGTTGAGTGCTGGCTGTTTGCCGGGTCTCCCGGCTCGGGGCAACGGATAGCCAGCACTCAACGGAGCCACCGGGCGGCCCGTGTCAGTTGTCGATGCGGGCGTTCCAGTGGTTCAGGATGTCCACCATCGGGATGCCGTAGACGTACGAGAAGCACTGGGTGGGCACCGAGGTGCTTCCGCAGCTGCGGCGGTTCGAGCCGCCGTCGATCATCCCGCGGGCGTACGCCTGGCCGTTGATGACTATGTACATCGGGCCGCCGCTGTCGCCGCCGCCCACCACGACACCGCCGTCGTCGCGGCTCGCCCGGAACCCGTGGCACGTGCGGTTGCCGCAGGTCCAGGCGACGTCGGTGGCGCGGATCTTCGCCCCGCAGTGCTCGCCGGTGACCGCTCCGGAGGAGCAGATGTTCTGCCCGACGGCGGGCTGGTGCACCGCCGCCACCGGGAACCGGTAGCGCGAGTTGACGCTGGACGCGTTCCACGGGCCGCCGAACACGGCGCCTGCCGTCTCGGGGTTGCCGACCGGGTCGATGAGCTCGGCGTCGATGCCTGCCGCGCGGTTGGCGACAGTGCCCAGCCGCTGGCCGATGCCGTCGCGGACCAGGGAGCCGACCCCCGCGTTGCAGTGCGCGGCGCTGACGATCTTGTGGTTGCCGGCGGCGGTGACTATCGAGAAGCCGGTCGTGCAGTAGTCCGAGCCGCTGGTCGTGGCCATCGCCCCGCCGGCGGTCCAGGGGGCGGCGTCGTTGCGACGGCTGGCGGCGGTGGGCTGGACGCCATCGTCGACGAGCTCGACCCGGACCGGGACGCCTGCCTCTTCTTCGAGGCTCTGGGCCAGGCTGGTTGTGCGGGCGGCGGCCGTCTCGCTGGCGCCTGTCTTGCTGGCGCCCGTCTCGCTGGCGACGGTAGACCCCGCCTCGCGGGCGAGGGCCGAGTCGCGGCTGACCTCGACGACCAGGCTCGCGTAGTCCTCGGCCGGGAACGCGGCGACCACTGCGTCAGGGCCGTGCGCCGCGCGCTGGCTGTCCAGCAGCCGGGTGCTCGCGGCGTGCAGGTCCGCCTCGCTGAGCGGCGTCCGCTCGACGTCGACGGTCACACCGTCAGGCACCTTCGTCTCCAGCGCACTGACCGACGCCGGAGCGTCGCCCTTCCAGGAGACGGTCACCTTCGCGGCGTCGTAGTCGACGGCGACCCCGGCATAGCCGGGCTTCTCGGCAAGGGCGGTGGCAGCCCCGGCGGCGTGGTCGACGGCGGACACCGTGGCCGCCTGGACCTGATCGGACTGGCTGGTGGAGTCACCGGCCGCTGCTGGCGCGGAGGCGGCGGGCGCGGAGGTGGCTGGCGCGGAGGCCGCGGCCGGTGCGGAGAGCGCCGCGGCCAGCGCCACGGCCCCGACGACGATCGCGCGCTGCACCGAGCTCTTTCGTCTCATGCTGTCGTTTCCCCCTCGACGGACCGTGCGCCTCACGTCTGACGCCGCGGTGACATCGTTCTTCACAGGGTGAAATGCCGCAACACGGTACGTGGTGCGGGCGGGGGCGGGCGTGTTGCGCTTCGTGCGGGCGTGGGCCGGGAAGAAGTCCGCCGCGACCAAGCGATTGCGCATGCATTCCGGCACTGGAGCATGCGCAAAGGCTTGGTGGAAAGAGACCTTGGGCGCACAACTCTTGTCGGAGACGCTTGCGGAACCAGGGGGTATTAGTACTGTTGGGAGTGCGATGGGCAATAGCCCTGAGAAGTGAGCCCGGGAGCCCGCCCGATTAGGCGGGTAGCCCGGGCTTCGCGCTGTCTACGACCGTGCCGGCGGCAAGGCATGGCGTCTCAGGGGAGCCCACCGAGGACAGAGGAGTTGTCGCGACGGACGACAACGGGCGTCTCGAAGTCAGAGCAACGGATCAGGTCTCGAATTCCGGGACCGGGAGAGCGGTAGCGGATCGGAGCGCCTTCTCGAGGCGGTGCCGGATGCGGTCGGGTTCACCGCTGTCGCTGGTTACCAGCCGTAGCAAAGGCAGGCCGATCCGGTCGAGCATCTCGTTCTTGATCTTGTCCCGCTCGACCTGCTTTGGGTCGATCATGTGGTTGTGGCCGTCCACCTCGACGGCGAGCACCGGCCGGAGCGTGATCCGGTTGTACACCACGAAGTCGACCGACGAGCGGCGCCGGAACGAGTTCTGCCGCGCTGTCAGTTCGGCCACCAGCCCAGGGTCACGCGCGAGATGAGCCAGCCGGACCTGGCGGGCGACCTTCAGGCTGCTGTACTGATCCTCGCCCGCGAGGATCTCGCGCAGCTGTGTCTCTGCGGCGTTCTCCGAGAGGTATCTGGAGGGACCCTTGACCTTCCGGGCGAACGCTTCGAGGCGGAGCGAGTACTCGCGGTAGAGCAGGTCGAAGATGGAGACGAGTTCCGACTGCACAACGTTGTTCGGGTCCTGGTACCGGATGTAGTCCAGCAGCTCCCTGACGTGCCGTGTCCGGGGCAACATAGCGTGGTTGGTGACCACCACGAGCCGCTCTGCCGCGCGGGAGACCGCGACATTGACGAGGTTCGGGTTGTCCAGGAACTTGGCGCTGATGTGCCCCTGCTTGGACTCGTCGAGAACGGTAGTGAGGATCATGGTCGGCTTCTCACGGCCCTGGTACTTGTGCACCGTGTCGACCTCGATGCCGACGTCGTCGATGGTCGCCGTGACCTGGTCGACCTGCCGCCGGAACGGGGTGACGACGCCGACGCTGCCCGGCCCGCTGCGTTGTTGTTCCCGGGGGAGCACCTCTCCGGCTATCACCTGCGCCTCCCGCACGTTGTAGCTGCTGCCGTCGGCGAGCCTTCGCGTGTGGTTTCCCTCGACCGTCGGCCGTATCGCTAGGCTCCGAGCACTACGCTTGTGCTCGGTCATGGGGATGAGCTTGTCGTCGTAGAACTTGCGGTTGCAGAAGTCGATGATCGCCGGGTCGCAGCGGTAGTGCTCGCGCAGCATGCGGCGGGGAACCCTGCGGGGCTTACCGGCGTCCGAGCCCATGATGCCGAGCACGGACGACAGGATGTTGTGCCGGTCGTAGTCGTAGACCAGCGCCGGCGCGGTCAGCCCGTTGGTGGCTTGCTTCGCGGGGATGTGCGGCAGCTGCTTCTCGTCGCCGACCACGACCACGCGGCGCGCGCACGAGAGGGCCAGCACCGCGGACGGCAGGTCCACCTGGGATGCCTCGTCGATGATGAGGTAGTCGAGCAGGTACCCAGGACGGACACATCTGCGCAGGGACTGGCAGGTGCTGAGGATCACGGGATAGTCGACGACGAACTGCTCGAACGTGCCCGGCTCGGTGAAATCTCGGGCGCTGTACGTTGCGGTGCCCCGTCGGTAGCGTTCCGCGAGCGCGGTGCGCAGGGCAGCCTGGGACAGCTCGCGGTGCCGTTCGACGCGCCCGTCGAAGTCGTTGAGTTCCAACGCGCCCTGCGCGTTCTCGGCGGCGTGTTCAAGCTCGGCGATCTTCTTGTCGTAGTAGGCCAGCTGCAGGGCGAGCACGTTCTCGACGTCGTCTGGGTCGACCTGGTCCGGGACCCCGAACTGGAGGTAGCGCCTGACCTGTCCCATGAGGCGGCGCAGGCGGTTCTTCGGCACGGGCGCGAGCTCGGACTCCGCGAGAAATCGCAGAATCTTCTCGGACGATCTGCGCAGCAGCGGAAACTGCGAGAGATCGGGCAGCTCGTGCTGCTCGACGTGCCGGTGAAAGTGGCGGCGTTCAGTGCGGAAGGCGGCAGCCTGTGCGCGATGCTCCGCGCACTGCCGTTCGACCCGTTGCAGCCCGTGAATTTGCCTGCCCAGGTCGGCCAGCTCCGCCTCGTCCGGACGCTGCTGCGCGGAACGGTCGAGAAAGCTCGGGATCTCGGCGTTGCGCGCAGCCTGGCTCGCAAAGAACGCATCGCGCTTCTCCCGCCGCCCAAGGTCGGCGACTACGACGCCGAAGCCCTCCCTGGTCAGCTTCTCGCGGACATTCTCGACAGCTGCGTTGGCGTGGGACACGATCCCGACGGTGCTGCCAGGCTCGCGCACGATGTTCGCCACGAGGCTCAGGATCGACTGGGTCTTTCCGGTACCGGGTGGCCCGTCGATCACGGAGACCGGGTGGGCAAGCGCGGTTTCGACAGCCTCACGCTGGCTGATGTTGGTACCGAACGGAAAGATCAGTTCGCCGCCCGCATCAGTGGACCGTTTGCGTGGCTTGAGCAGGTCGCCAGTGAGGAAGCGCGCGAGCGCGCTGTCCGGGTGGACGTCGCTGAGATCCTTGAAGGTCTTGTGCAGCGGCGCATCAGGCGGCATGTGAGCGACGACGTCGCGCAGGTACCTGAGGACGTCCCGCGGAGCGGTCTCGGCCACCGGGCTGCTGGTGCCGAATCGCACGGTGTGCTCAGCGTAGGTATCGAACCTGTTGTGGCCGTCGTCGGTCCGGAACACTCGGATCCAGGCGCCGTCGTGCGGGGTGGTGAACCGGTAGAGGTCGATCACGTTCTCCTGCAGGCAACCTTCGGCGATCACCTGCGTGTCGGCTGGCAGATCGATCCGTTCGGGGACCTCCAGGAATACGATCCGGCGGCGGTTGTACGGGAGCGGCTTCGGCCCCTTTAGGGTCACGATGACGTAGTTCCCATCGATGCGGTAGTTGCGCAGGTCGTCGCCGTCGCGGGTGAATCCTGGTCCCTCATCTGCCTTCCTCCTGATGAGGATGCCCTGCACGCGCGGATCGATCATCGTCAGCCACACCCCTCACCAGAGCCCCACCAGCAACCAGGACGAACAACTGCAACGTATCCGCGGGTTCCGGATGTGGCATTCACGGCGGTGATACTTTCTCGCGGGTGCATCCGCAATTGTCGACCGCGAGGTCGCAGCTGCTTGAGGCTCGGTGGCCCCACGTTGATGGGATTGCGCCGGTCCTGCGTCAGGCCAACGGTGGTGTGAACCCCATCTCGGTCTCGACGTCCACGACGTCAGCCGTGAAGCTGCGTCGCGCGCCGAGTGCTCAACCGAAGCCGGCTCAGGCCGAGCACGGCCGTTGCTACCGCACCGCATGCCAGGAGCCACCAGTTCGGGTCGTTCAGGGCGGCACCGGCAAGTGCAAGGCTCGCGACCGGGATCACGAGACTGTTGAGGTTGCGCGCGAGGACCGAGCGTGTGCTGCGTCTGACCGACACCACGGCGGCGCCGGGAAGCCCCATCACGAACCGCAGAGCGGTCGGGACGCGGATCGCCAAGTGGATCGGCATCGCGGTGGCGAATCCGGGCTTGGACCGGTCGTGGGGCATCGAGGGTCGTTCCGCCGCAGGTGTGTCGTGATCCGCTACGACCGCAACTTCAACCTCTGACGTGCCCCATCGGAGAACGACCATGTCACCTGATCGAAGGCCGAGACGGGTCAGGGCCACCTCTTGGAGCGCCACGACGTGCCCGTGCTCGTCGTCCGGATGCGCGGGCACTACTCGCATCAGCTGCTCCGGGGCACCAAAGGTCCAACGCAGGACCATCTCGGTGGCGAACCTGAGGTGGGTGCGAATCCGCCACGCGACTGCTGCGCCACGTGTCGAGGCCTGACGGACGGGCGGTTCGCCATGCTGAGGACGGAGGATCGCCACGGGTGCTGTTCTCGAGGCCTGAGCGGCCGCCGGTTCGGTGATGGCTCTCAGATGGTTCGATATGCGAACCGTTCCCGGTCGGACATGGTCGCGTGGGACGAGGTTGACCCATGCGGCAACGCCGTTGCGCACCAGCACGTGGCGGTTGTGCGGGTCGTCGAAGTCGCTCCGTGACACCTGAACCTCGGTGTTGTCAGGCAGGTCGTGCACGAGAGGCAGTACCGGCTTGCACAGGACAGCTCTGGGCACAGCCACGGACACGGTTCGTGTCTCCAGGTCGTCGACGTCGTGCAGGTCGAGGCTCTCGAGCAGGAGGCGAGTCATCCAAGCTCGTCTCGCGACCCTCGTCGCGGTGTCACCCACGAGATCGTCAGCCGATCCGCTCTCCTGGGGCGCCGACTCCCAAGCATGCTCGCTCCACGCCCAGGCGTCAGCTCGGCGCTCTCCGTGATGGACCTGGACCGGCACCGGACCCGACGCGGCCCCCAGGACGTTGTCGGTCAGGATGACGATCGGAATCGAGGACGGCAACCCGGAGCGGGCGGCGGCGACCACGGTGCTCTGTGACTGAGAAGGACCAGGACCGGGCATGCGATCTCCTCACAGCGTGCGGCGCGTGGACCGAACACTACTGGCGCGCACGCAGCCGTCGTCGGGCCCGGATGCGGTCTTGCGGCCCGCGGAAACATATCCTCGGTACGTGGCCGACTCCCTGAACAAGACCCTCCGCGACGGATCCAGCAATCGCCGCGGTACCAGCCGCGGCGCCGAGAACGCGGACCCCGCCGTCCAAGAGGCACTGAACCGGGTCTACAAGGAGATCCTGTCCCGGCAGCCCGAGCACGACATCGACCCCACCATGGCCCGCGTCGAGCGCGTCCTGGAGCTGCTCGGCGACCCGCACCGCGCCTACCGGACCGTCCACATCACCGGGACCAACGGCAAGTCCTCCACGGCCCGCATGGTCGAGCGCCTGGTGCGCGAGCACGGCCTGCGTACCGGCCGGTTCACGTCCCCGCACCTGACGAGCGTCACCGAGCGCATCGCCGTCGACGGCGAGCCCCTCACCCAGGAACGGTTCGTCGAGGTGTTCGAGGACGTCGCGCCCTACATCGGCGTCGCCGACCGCGAGTCCCAGGAGCAGGGCGGCCCGCCCCTGAGCTTCTTCGAGGTGCTCACCGTCATGGCCTTCGCCGCATTCGCCGACGCGCCCGTCGACATAGCGATCATCGAGGTCGGCATGGGCGGCCGGTGGGACTCCACCAACGTCGTCGACGGCGAGGTCGCCGTCATCACGCCCATAGCCATGGACCACGAGCGCTGGCTCGGCTCCACGCTCGACGAGATTGCCACCGAGAAGGCGGGAATCATCAAGGACGGCGCCGTCGCCGTGATCGCGGAGCAGCGCGACGACGCCCTCGAACCGATCCTCGCGCGCGCCCGGTCGGTCAACGCCCACCTGATCCGCGAGGGCGTGGACCTCGAGGTCATGGACCGGCGCATCGCCGTCGGCGGACAGCTCATCGACCTGCGCACGCCCGCGGGCGTCTACACCGAGATCTTCCTGCCCTTGCACGGGGCGCACCAGGCGCACAACGCCCTGCTGGCGCTCGCGGCCACGGAGGCCCTGCTCAGCGGCGGCCGCGCTCTGGGTGCGGAGATCGTCGAGGTGGCGTTCGGCGACGTCGACGCGCCGGGTCGCCTCGAGCTGGTGCGCTCCAGCCCCACGGTGCTGGTCGACGTCGCGCACAACCCCGCGGGGGCGGAGGCCCTGGTGGACGCGCTGGAGGAGTCGTTCAACCTGGGGCACATCGTCGCCGTCCTGGCCATGATGGCCGACAAGGACTCCGAGGGGCTCCTGTCCGTCCTGGAGCCGACGGTCGCGGAGATCGTGGTCACCCGGAACTCGTCGGACCGGTCCGCAGACCCGGAGGACCTGGCCGAGGTGGCGCGCGAGGTCTTCGGGGAGGAACGCGTGCACGTGGCCGGCCGGCTGGACGAGGCGCTGCAGATCGCGACGGACCTGGCCGAGGCCGACGACAAGCACGGCAGCGGCGTCGGTACGGGCGTGCTCGTCACCGGTTCGGTGGTGACGGTCGCGGACACCCGCATCCTGGTCGGCCGCGGCTGACCGACCAGCAGTTCCACCCGGGAGTTCCACCCGGCAGTCCCACCCGACAGGGTGAGACTGCCGGGTGAGACCCGGGGGCCGGGCGGCCAAGTGCTGTACGACCCGGCCCGGCGTGGTGTTACATGAACCCCATGGGGCTTGTCCGCAGGCCCGGCGCCGTCGCCGGGCCGCACAGCCCCGCGAGGAGGTCGCCGTGAAGAAGCTGCTGAACGATCCCGCCGATGCCGTAGCCGACTCCCTGGCCGGTTTCGCGCTCGCCCACGCCGAGCTGGTCCAGGTCAGTACGTCGCCCGTCTTCGTCAGCCGGACCGGAGGTGCGGTGACCGGCAAGGTGGGGCTGGTCAGCGGCGGCGGGTCGGGGCACGAGCCGCTGCACGCGGGCTTCGTGGGCGACGGCATGCTCGACGCCGCCGTCCCGGGCGCCGTGTTCACGTCCCCGACGCCGGACCAGATCCTGCCCGCCATCCAGGCGGCCGACGGCGGTTCCGGCGTGCTGACGATCGTCAAGAACTACACGGGTGACGTGCTCAACTTCGAGACCGCGGTGGAGCTGGCCGAGGCCGAGGACATCGAGGTCGCGTCGGTGCTCGTGAACGACGACGTCGCCGTCGAGGACTCGCTCTACACCGCCGGCCGGCGCGGGGTGGCCGGAACGCTCGCCGTCGAGAAGATCGCGGGCGCGGCCGCCGCCCGGGGCGCCGACCTCGCCAGCGTGGCCGACATCGCCAAGCGCGTCATCGCGAACGTGCGGACCATGGGGGTGGCGCTGGCGGCGCCCACGGTGCCGCACGTCGGTCGGCCGAGCTTCGACCTGTCCGAGGGCGAGATCGAGGTGGGGATCGGGATCCACGGCGAGCCCGGCCGCCACCGGGTGCCCGCTGCCAGCGCCGACGCGGTGACGGAGATGCTTCTGACGCCGGTCGCCGACGACCTCGCCCTCGCCGGCGGCGAGCGAGTGTTGCTGTTCGTCAACGGTATGGGCGGCACCCCGCTGTCCGAGCTCTACGTGGTCTATGGTCGAGCGCGGCACCTTCTCGAGGAGCGCGGCGTTACGGTCTCCCGGTCGCTGGTGGGCAACTACGTGACGTCCCTCGAGATGCAGGGAGCATCCGTCACCGTCCTCCGTCTGGACGACGAGCTGGAAGCCCTCTGGGACGCGCCGGTGAACACTGCAGCACTCCGGTGGTGAGACAGGAAGGGTTCAAGACATGGCGTTGGACGCGGACTGGGCGGAGCGATGGGTTCGCCGCACGGCGGACGCGATCGCGGACGCGAAGGACGAGCTCACCGAGCTCGACCGGCAGATCGGCGACGGCGACCACGGCGAGAACATGCATCGCGGCTTCCGGGCGGTGGTGGCGCGGTTCGACGACGCCGCGGCCGAGCGCGGGACCCCTGACGAGCGGACCGTCGGCGACGTGCTGAAGCTCGTGGCGACCACGCTGATGTCCACGGTGGGCGGCGCGTCGGGCCCGCTGTACGGCACGGCGTACCTGCGGGCGGCCAAGGTGTCGGGCCGCCCCCAGATCGACCCGCCCGCGGTCGTTGCCGTGCTGGAGGCCGCGCTCGAGGGGGTGGCCTCGCGCGGCAAGGCGACGGTGGGGGAGAAGACCATGGTCGACGCCTGGCAGGCGGCGGTCGACGCGGCCGAGGCCGCGGCGCGCGGCGGCGGCTCGGAGGTGGACGTCCTGCGGGCGGCGGCCGAGGCCGCGGACAAGGCCGCGACGGGCACGATCCCGATGGTCGCGACCAAGGGCCGCGCGTCCTATCTCGGCGAGCGCAGCGCGGGGCACGAGGACCCGGGTGCGCGCTCCACCGCACTTGTCCTGGGCGCGGCGATGGCCGCAGCCCTCGCCGGGCCTGCGCCGGCCGACCCGCGCAGCGCGGCATGACGGCGCGGGTCGCGCTCGTCCTCGTCTCGCACTCCGCCGAGCTGGCTCGCGGGGCGGCGGAGCTCGCGGGCCAGATGGCACCCGACGTCCTGGTCCGCGGGGTGGGCGGCGGTCCCGACGGCGGGCTGGGCACCTCGCTCGACGCCATCCAGAAGAACCTCGCGGAGGTCCTGGCGACCCTGGCCGACGCGGCGCGGGCCGACGGCGCAGGGGACAGCGGCGCACCCGTCGGCAGGGCGCCCGACGGCGGCGGCGTCGTCGTGCTCGGAGACCTCGGGTCGTCGGTGCTCACTGTCGAGTCGGCGCTGGAGCTGGACGAGTCCCTTGCCGAGCGGGTGGTGCTGGCGCGTGCGCCGTTCGTCGAGGGCGCGGTCGCCGCGGCCGTGACGGCGCACGGCGGGGCGGACCTGGACACGGTGCTGGCGTCGGCGAACGCGTCGGCGCGGATGTTCGCGGCGATCGAGGCGGCGCAGTCACCCGAGGCGAGCGGGGCGGCGTCGGCCGGGGAGACCGGCGGTTCGCGCACCGTGACCGTGCGCAACCCCCTCGGCCTGCACGCGCGGCCCGCGGCGCTGGTGTCGCGCAAGGTGGCCGAGCTGGGCGCTGCCGTGACGATCGACGGCGTGGACGCCTCCAGCGTGCTCCAGCTCATGGCCCTCGGCGCCACCCAGGGGCGTGAGCTGCGCGTGGAGGCCACCGGGGACGGGGCGGCGGAGGCGGTGGCGACAGTCGTGGCGATGATCGAGTCCGGCTTCGGCGAGGTGTGACCGCGGTCTCATCTTTTTGCAGTTGATGAAATTTTGCGTGGGGTGCAAGAATTGAGACATGGCCCCCACCTCATCGCGCGAGACCGTCGCGCCCGCTGACGCCGCACCGCGCCCGGACCTGCGCGAGCTCGCGTCCGCGCTGGAGGGGACGCCCGCGGAGCAGGGGCTGCGCGAGCGCAAGAAGCTCGCTCGACGTGCGGCCCTGATCGACGCCGCGCAGCAGCTGGTCGCCGAGCACGGGCTCGACGCCGTGACCGTCGAGATGATCAGTGCCGAGGCCGGGGTCTCGGCCCGCACCTTCTTCAACTACTTCGAGTCCAAGGACGACGCGGTGCTCGGCGCGGAGGACACCGGTCTGTCGGAGGACGTCGTGCGGACGTTCGTCGACGGCGGTCCCACCGGCAAGCTGCTGACCGACCTCCGGGTGCTGGTCGCCTCCCTGCTCGCGCCGGCCGGTGAGGCCCACGACCGGGTGGTGCGGGCCATGGACCTCATGCAGCAGGAGCCGCGCCTGCTCCAGCGGCACGTCGTCTGGATGGACCGGCACAAGACCCGGCTCGGCGAGCTCTTCGAGGCCCGCCGCGCGACCGCCCCGTTCAGCGCGAGCCCCGAGCTGCTCACAATGCTCGTCCTGCTCCTCATCCGCACCGCGCTCGTCGCCTGGGAGCACGCCGGGTACACCGGCAACCCGGCCGACCATCTGCCCGACGCCGTCGCGCAGCTCATCGACATCGTCTCCGCCGACCTCGAGTCCTGAACTCCCTCTTCCCGCCGGCTCCTTCCGCTCTTCAGCACGACTGATCCCCAGAAAGGCATCATTCATGAGTCACGCCGTCACCACGGCGCCGGACAGGCCGCTGGTAGTCCTCAACCAGCGCACGATCTGGCTGATCTTCGGGGCCCTGATGGCCTCGATGTTCCTGTCCTCCCTGGACCAGACCATCGTCGGCACCGCCATGCCCACCATCGTGGGCGAGCTGAACGGCGTGGAGCACCAGGGCTGGGTCATCACCGCCTACATCCTGGCGATCGCCATCGCGATGCCGCTCTACGGCAAGTTCGGCGACCTGTACGGGCGGCGCTGGCCGTTCCTCGTGGCGGTCGGCCTGTTCGTCGTCGCCTCCCTCGGTGGCGGCATGGCGCAGTCGTTCGAGTCCCTCGTGGCCTGGCGTGCCGTGCAGGGCCTGGGCGGCGGTGGCCTGATGATCCTGGCGCAGGCGATCATCGCGGACATCATCCCGGCGTCCGACCGCGGTAAGTACATGGGCCCCATGGGCGCCCTGTTCGGCATCTCCGCCGTCGCCGGCCCGCTGCTCGGCGGCTGGCTCACCGACGGCCCCGGCTGGCGCTGGACGTTCTGGATCAACGTGCCGATCGGTGTCGCGGCGTGGGTCATCGCCTACTTCGCGCTGAAGCTGCCCTCGCACCGCTCCGACAAGCCCACCGACTGGGGCGGCATCCTCACCATGGCGCTGGGCACCACCGGCGTCGTGCTGCTGACGAGCTGGCAGTCGCTCGGCAACGACGGCTACGACTGGTCCGACCCGATGCTGCTCGGCCTGCTGCTCGGCACCGTGGTCATGGTCGGCCTGTTCGTGCTCATCGAGAACCGGGTGTCGGAGCCGCTCATCCCGCTGCGGCTGTTCAAGAACCGGACGTTCACCATCACCACGCTCATCGGCCTGGTGCTCGGCATGGGCATGTTCTCCGCCATGTCGATGCTGCCGACGTTCCTGCAGATGTCGAGCGGCGCGGGCGTCACCGAGTCCGGCCTGCTGATGCTCCCGATGATGGCCGGCGTCATGCTGACCTCGATCGTGTCCGGCATCGCGATCTCCAGGACGGGCCGCTACAAGATGTTCCCGGTGGCCGGCCTCGCGATCACGATCATCGGCATGATCTGGCTGACGCAGATCGAGGGCGAGATGTCCCTGTGGCTGTTCGGCGCCATGATCTTCGTCCTCGGCGCGGGCATGGGCCTCGTCATGCAGACGATCGTGCTCGCGGTGCAGAACTCCGTCGACCCGCACGAGCTGGGCACGGCGACGTCGTCGAACAACTTCTTCCGGGAGATCGGCGCCGCGGTGGGCACCGCCGCGTTCACCACGGTGTTCACGTCGCGTCTCACGGACAACCTGGAGGGCGTCTTCGCTGGCCTCCCGGAGGGCGCCGCGCCCGCCGGCGGCGGTTCCGGCCTGACGCCGCAGATCGTGGACCAGCTCCCCGAGCCGCTGCGCTCCGGCGTGGTCGACGCGTTCGCGAGCTCCCTCGCGCCGGCCTTCTGGTACCTGGTGCCGCTGGTCGTCGTCGGCCTGGTGCTCGCGCTGTTCCTCAAGGAGGTCAAGCTGTCCAACGAGGCCGGGATGGTGGCACGCGGCGAGGCCGTCATGGAGGACAAGGCGGCCCCGGAGGACGGGGGCAAGGTGGTCCTGGAGGACGGGGGCAAGGCGGTCCTGGAGGACGGGGGTAAGGCGGTCCCGGACGCCGAGGAGACGGATATCCTGAGCCGGTGAGCAAGGACCAACCCGCCCCCGGCGACCGCATCAAGCCCAAGAAGTCAGCGCTGGTGCAGTTCACGTCCACCACGCTGCTGCTCGAGGTGTTCCTCGTGCTGTTCGCGACGATGGTGGTGTGGGCCCTGCGCGACTCCGAGTTCGGGCGCGGACCGCTGCGCATCGAGTCGAGCGCGGCGATCTGGGTGCTGGGCGGCGTCCTGGCCCTTGTGCTCCTGGTCCTGTCGCGGGCCCAGGGGTCGGCCGCCGGCCGGGCGGCGGGCTCGGTGGCTCAGGTGCCGATGCTCGCGATGGGCCTGCTGGTGCCGATGATGTACCTGGTCGGCGGGGTCTTCGTGGTGCTGTGGATCTACGCGCTGCGCCTCGGCTCGCGCGTCGACCGGGAGCGGGCGGAGTACGACGCCGCGCACCCGGAGACGGCCCCCAACGTCGACTGACGTCCTGTGCCGGACGCCCAGGTCACTCACGTGGCCTGGGCGTCTGGCGTGTTCCGGGCGGGGAGCCCGGCGTCATCCGGAGGCTTCCGGCCCGGATAAGGTTGCGTCATGACCGACGTCGCAGAGAAGACCCTGCCCACGGAGGCCTCGACGCAGCCCGTGGCCGAGCGCACCCTCGTCCTCGTCAAGCCGGACGGCGTCCGCCGCGGCCTGTCCGGCGAGATCCTGCGCCGCATCGAGACCAAGGGCTACACGCTGCGTGCCGTGGAGCTCAAGCACGCCACGACGGAGCTGCTCGCAGCGCACTACGCCGAGCACCAGGGCAAGCCGTTCTACGCCCCCCTGGTCGAGTTCATGATGTCGGGCCCGGTCCTGGCCGTCGTGGCCGAGGGCGAGGGCGTCATTCCCGGCTTCCGCTCCCTGGCGGGCGCCACCAACCCGACCGACGCCGCACCCGGCACGATCCGCGGCGACCTGGGCCGCGACTGGGGCACCAAGGTGCAGCAGAACCTGGTGCACGGCTCCGACTCGACGGACTCGGCCGCCCGCGAGATCGCGCTCTGGTTCCCCGAGCTGGTCTGACCGGCCCCCCGAGTCCGTCCGCCGAAGTAGAACTGTGGCGAGATAGAACCACAGCGAGGTAGAACTCCAGCACCGCCGGTGTTCTGTCTCGCCACAGTTCTGTCTCGCCACAGCTCTCTTCGGCGTCCGACGGCGGTACGTCCGACGTTCAGACCGTGTTCACAGTTAGGCTCACCCAGTGCACCTCAAGACGCTCACGCTCCGGGGCTTCAAGTCCTTCGCGTCGGCGACCACCCTCGAGCTCGAGCCGGGCATCACCTGCGTGGTGGGCCCCAACGGCTCCGGCAAGTCCAACGTGGTCGACGCGCTCTCCTGGGTCATGGGCGAGCAAGGTGCCAAGTCGCTGCGCGGCGGCAAGATGGACGACGTCATCTTCGCCGGCACGTCCGGCCGCGCCCCGCTGGGTCGCGCCGAGGTGGCCCTGACCATCGACAACACCGACGGCGCGCTGCCGATCGACTACACCGAGGTCACGATCTCCCGCACGCTGTTCCGCAGCGGCGGTTCCGAGTACGCGATCAACGGGAACAGCTGCCGCCTGCTGGACATCCAGGAGCTCCTGAGCGACTCCGGCATCGGGCGCGAGATGCACGTCGTCGTGGGGCAGGGGCAGCTCGACGCCGTCCTGCGCGCGACGCCCGAGGAGCGCCGCGGCTTCATCGAAGAGGCGGCGGGCGTCCTCAAGCACCGCAAGCGCAAGGAGAAGGCGCTCCGCAAGCTCGAGTCGATGCAGGGCAACCTCGCGCGGCTGGGTGACCTGACCGCCGAGCTGCGGCGGCAGCTCGGCCCGCTCGGCCGGCAGGCCGAGGCGGCCCGCAAGGCGCAGACCGTGCAGCGCGACCTGCGCGACGCGAAGTCCCGCCTGCTCGCCGACGACCTGGCCCAGCTCACCGCTCAGCTCGAGCAGGAAAGCGCGGACGAGCGGTCCCTCAAGCAGCGGCAGGCCGAGACCGAGGCGGCGCTGGGGGAGGCGCGGGGGATGCTGGCCCGCCTGGAGGCGGCGACGTCGGCGGAGTCGCAGCAGGTCAGCCAGGCGAGCGACACCGTCTTCGCGCTGTCCCAGACGCGGGAGCGCCTGCGCAGCCTGCAGTCCCTGGCCGGGGAGCGGGCCCGCCTGCTGGGCACGGCCGAGCCCGCGCACCAGGGCCAGGACCCCGACGACCTCGAGGCGCAGGCCGCACGCGCCCGCGCGAGCGAGGAGGAGCTGACCGCCGAGGTCGCCATCGCGCGCGAGACCGTCGAGTCCGCCGTCGACGTCCGGGCGGAGGCCGAGGCAGCCGCGCAGGCCGCCGAGCGTTCGCACGCCGCGCTGCTGCGTGCCGCAGCGGACCGCCGTGAGGGCCTCGCCCGCCTGGCCGGCCAGGTCGCCGCGCGCCGCAGCCGCGTCGAGGCCGCGCAGTCGGAGCTCGACCGGCTGCGCGACGCCCTGCTCGAGGCCGAGCAGCGCGTGGAGGAGTCCTCGCGCGAGCTCGGGGCGCTCGAGACGGAGGTCGGCGGGGTCGAGGGCGGCGAGGAAGGGCTCGACGTCGCGCACGAGGCGGCGTCCGAGGTGCTCGAGCTGGCGAAGGCCGAGGTCAGGCACCTCCAGGAGCAGGTGACGACGGCGCAGCGGGACCGCAGCTCCGCGGCCGCGAAGGTCGAGGCGCTCGAGCTGAGCCTGGACCGCAAGGACGGTGCGGGCACGCTCCTGGCCGCCGACCAGGCGGGAGTCCTGGGCTCGGTGGCGGCCCTGCTGGGCATCGAGGCGGGCTTCGAGGACGCGGTCGCGGCCGCGCTCGGCCCGGTGGCGGACGCCGTCGCCGTCGCGGGCGTCGACGAGGCCGTGGACGCGCTGCGCCTGCTCCGTGACGAGGATGCCGGCCGGGCGAGCCTGGTCGTGGGCTCGGACCGGACGGCGCACGACGGCGCTGCCGCCCGCCCGTCCGTGAGCCTGCCCGCGGGTGCCCGCTGGGCCACCGACGTGGTCCAGGTGGCTGGCCCGGCGTCGGCCGCCCTGCTGACGATCCTGCGCGACGTCGTGGTGGTGGACGATCTCGCCCGCGCCCGTGCCCTGGTGCGCGACCAGCCGGTGGTAGCGGTGACCCGGGCCGGCGACCTGCTGGGCGCCACCCGCGCCTGGGGCGGGTCGGCGGCCGCGCCCAGCGTGCTGCACCTGCAGTCGGCGCTGGACGAGGCGAAGGCTGCCCGCGACGAGGCGGCGGCCCAGGAGACGGACGGGTCGGCGCACCTGGAGCGCGCACGGGCCGAGCGCACGTCGGCGCAGGAGCGGTACGACGAGACGCTCGCCCGGCTCGGGGAGGCGGACGCCGCGCGCGCGGCCGCAGCCGAGCAGCTCGGATCGCTCGGCGCCGCCGCGCGCGCCGCCCGGGCCGAGGCCGACCGGCACCGCGCCGCGCTGGAGCAGGCGCAGTCGCGCCGCGCCGAGGACGAGATCGAGCTCGAGGCCCTCGTCGAGCGCATGACTATCGCCGAGGAGGAGCCCTCCGACGACGAGGGATCGGTCGACGAGGTGCAGGCCGAGCGCGACGAGGCGGCCGCGGCCGCCTCGGCAGCACGCGCCCGCGAGACCGAGGCCCGGCTGGCGCTGCGCACCGCCGAGGAGCGCGCCCGCGCCGTGTCGGGCCGCGCGCAGGCGCTGGCGGCGTCGGCGGAGCAGGAACGCGAGGCCCGCGCCCGGGCGGCCGAGCGCGAGGAGTCGCGCCGTCGCGACGCGTCGCGCGCGACGCTGGTGCAGCAGGCCGTAGCGGTGGCGCTCGAGGCGATCGGGCGGTCGCTGGACCGGGCGGCGGCCGAGAAGGCCGCTGCCGAGGAGGCCCGCGCCGCGGGCTCGGAGCAGCTGGTGGCCGTGCGGGGGAGCGTGGAGTCGCTGACGGGCGAGCTGCGCGAGCTCACCGACGTCGCGCACCGCGACGAGGTCGCCAGGGCGCAGCAGCTGCTGCGCCTGGAGCAGCTCCAGACGCGCGCGAGTGAGGAGCTGGGTACGGACCCGGACGTGCTCATGGAGGAGTTCGGCCCGCACCAGCCGGTCCCCGTCTACGAGGGCGAGGCGACGGTGCGCGACCGCAAGCGGCGCGCGGTGGTGGAGCGCGACGAAGAGGGCAACCCGATCCGGTACGAGGGCGACCCCGCGCTGCCGCGTGGCGCCGCGGCGCGCGAAGACGCGCTCATCGCCCGGACGCGCGCCCTGCACGAGGCAGGGCTCCGGCCCGACGACCCGGCGGCCACCGCCGTGATCGTCGCGGCGGCCGGCGCCGAGCCGGAGGACGGCCCGGCCGGGGACGAGGACGCTGCCGCAACGGACGAGGAGACGGCCCCCGGGCCGCCCAAGCCGGACCGGATGATCCCGTACGTCCGCGAGGAGCAGGAGGCCCGGCTGGCGAAGGCCGAGCGGGCGCTGTCGCGGATCGGCGCCGTGAACCCGCTGGCGCTGGAGGAGTTCGCGGCCCTGGAGGAGCGGCACCAGTTCCTCGTGGACCAGCTCGCGGACCTGAAGAAGTCGCGCGAGGACCTGCTCCAGATCGTCGACGACATCGACGAGCGCGTGCAGCAGGTGTTCGCCGAGGCGTTCCAGGACACCGCCGCGAAGTTCCTCGAGATCTTCCCCCGGCTGTTCCCCGGCGGCGAGGGCAAGCTGACGCTCACCGAGCCGGAGAACCTGCTCACGACCGGCATCGAGGTCGAGGCGCGCCCAGCGGGCAAGAAGGTCAAGCGCCTCTCGCTGCTCTCCGGCGGTGAGCGCTCGCTGGCGGCAGTTGCGTTCCTCGTGTCGATCTTCAAGGCGCGGCCCAGCCCGTTCTACATCATGGACGAGGTCGAGGCGGCGCTCGACGACGTGAACCTCGGCCGCCTCATCGAGATCTTCAAGGAGCTGCAGAAGGACAGCCAGCTCATCGTGATCACGCACCAGAAGCGCACGATGGAGGTGGCCGACGCCCTCTACGGCGTCACCATGCGGGGCGACGGCGTCACGACGCTGATCAGCCAGCGCATGGGTGACCGGGAGGCGGTCACCGCCTGAGCCGGAGATGCAGCGCAGGGTGCGGGCCGAGGGACGAGGCGCGCGCCCGAAGCGATGCGGCGAGAGGGTGATTTTTCGTCCTCCGGAGCCAGGAACCTCCAGGTGTGAGGGATTTCTCCTGTTGCCGGCGCGCGTGTTGCGCGGCGTGTCGTGCGCCTCTGTGCGGCACGACCGGACCAGACGCGACACAATAGGGCTATGTGGTGGTCGGTCATTCTGCTCGTCGTGTGCCTGGTGTTGGCGGTAGTTGTCTTCGTCGTCGCCAGTCAGATGGACGCGCCCTCGAGCAGCAGCACCGAGGAGTTCTCGTTCGTCCAGTGGTTCCGGTCCGGCCTCGCTCGTCTTCGCGGTAACACCAAGGGACGCAGGGACGGTCGCCGGCGCGGCGCGTCCGCCGTCGCGACGCATGCAGTGGGCGCCCCGTCGGTATGGGTCGGCAAGCCTCCCGTGGTCAAGCCGGACCTCTCCCCGGTGGACATGGGGATGTCCGAGTTCTTCGCCGCGACCATCGAGTCCAAGCCCGGCTACGTGGACGCCGAGGAGCTGACCGACGTCCTGAACCGGGCCCGGGACCAGGCGCAGAAGACGCTGCACGTGCCGCTCGGCACCGTGCCGCTGCGGCCGGCCAACCTCGTTCCCGGCCAGCTGCGGGCGGTCCGCCCGGTGCGGTCCGTGCAGCAGGTCGCGCAGGAGCCGCCCGCGGCCGAGGAAGGCCCGGCCCAGGCCGCGAGCTAGGGCGCCGCGGCGGTCCGGCCGGTCAGGCGGTCCGACCGCTCAGCTCGGCACCGTGCGGTGGGACACGATCACCGGCGTACCGCTCAGCGGGTCGGTGAGGATCGACGCCTCGACGGAGAACACGTCGCGCAGCAGGTCCGCGGTCACCACCTCGGCGGGCGGGCCCTCCGCGACGATCTCGCCGTCGCGCATCGCGACGATGTGGTGCGCGTACCGGCACGCGAGGTTCAGGTCGTGCAGCACCATGACGACGGTCCGGCCGCGGTCCCGGTTGAGCGTTGCGACGAGCTCCAGGACGTCCAGCTGATGGGCCATGTCGAGGTACGTGGTCGGTTCGTCCAGGAGGAGCAGGTCGGTCCGCTGGGCGACCGCCATCGCGATCCAGGCCCGCTGGCGCTGCCCGCCGGACAGCTCGTCCACGTCCCGCCCGGCGAGGTCCTCCGTGCCGGTGGCGCGCAGCGCGTCCGTCACGGCCTCCGTGTCGGCCTTGCCCCACTGGTGCCACCAGCTCTGGTGCGGGTGGCGCCCGCGGGAGACGAGGTCGCGCACGGTGATGCCCTCGGGCGAGACGGGCGACTGGGGGAGCATGCCCATGACCCGCGCCACCTCGCGGGTGGGCCGCTCGGCGATCGCCCTGCCGTCCAGCAGCACCGTGCCGCTCGCCGGCGGCATGAGGCGCGCGAGGCCGCGGAGCAGGGTGGACTTGCCGCAGGCGTTGGGCCCGACGATGACGGTGACCTGCTGGTCCGGGACGTCGAGGGACAGCTCCCGCACGACGGTCCGGTCGCCGTACGCCAGGGTGACGGCGTCCGCCCGCAGGCGGGCGTCGGACGCGATGGCCGTGTTCATCAGGGGGTCCCTCTCGTGGAGCGGCGACGCTGCAGCAGGTACAGCAGGTAGGGCGCGCCGACCAGGGCGGTCAGCACGCCGACGGGGAGCTGGAAGGGCAGCGCGGTGCGCGCGATCGTGTCCGCGACCAGCACGAGCGACGCGCCGGCGGCGCCCGCCAGGATCGGCGGGATGTCGGGGACGGCGGCGAGCCGGCGGGCCACCTGCCCGGCGACGAGGGCGACGAACGCGACGGGCCCGGCGGCCGAGGTGGCGAGCGCCGCGAGGCACACCGCGATCACCAGCAGGGCGGTGCGGGAACGTCCGGGCCGGACGCCCCACCCGGCCACCACCTCGTCCTCGAAGAGCAGCGCACGGTTGGTATGGGCCAGCACGAGCGCCGCGGGCAGCAGCACGGCCACGCCGACCAGGACCGGCATCGCCTCGCCCCAGCCGCGCGCGTTCAGGCTTCCGGTGAGCCAGGCCGCCGAGCGCTGCGCGTCGTAGACGTCGATGCGCGTCAGCAGGAACTGCGTAAGGGCGGTCAGCGCGGCGGACAGCGCGATGCCGACCAGGAGGATCCGGCGGCCCTGCAGGGCGCCGTCGCGGGCGAGCAGCGCGATCAGGCCCGCCGCGGCGAGGCCGCCCGCGAGGGCGGCGGCCGGGATCGGGACGACGCCGACGGGGCCGCCCAGGGAGCCGACGGCGATGACCGCCACCACCGCCACCGAGGCGCCCGCGCTGATGCCCAGCACGTCGGGGCTGGCCAGCGGGTTGCGCAGCACGCTCTGGCTCAGCCCGCCGGCGACGCCGAAGGCGGTGCCGACGGCCAGGGCCAGCACCACCCGGGGGAGCCTGACCTCGAGCACCGCATAGACCGTGTTCTCCGGTCCGCGCCCGTTGAGCGCCTCCCACAGGGCGGCGGGGGCAGTGGGCTCGTCGCCCAGGCTCAGGGCGACCGCGGACGCGACCGCAAGGACCAGCAGGGTCCCGAGCACGGCGACGACCACCCGCCGCCGCGGCCGGGGCCGGGGCAGCAGCGAGCGTGCGGTGCGCGTCGGTGCGGCGATCACTGGGAACGCTCCTTCGCACGCCGCGTCAGCCAGATGAAGAAGGGCGTGCCGAGCAGCGCGGTGACGACGCCGACCTGCACCTCGGCCGGGCGCGCGACGAGGCGGCCGACGACGTCGGCCGTCACCAGCAGCAGGGGACCCAGCACAGCCGAGACGGCGAGCACGCGGCGCACGTCGGTGCCCACCAGGGCCCGCGCGATGTGCGGGATGACGAGTCCCACGAAGGCGATCGGCCCGGCCAGCGCCACCGCGGTCCCCGACAGCAGCACGACCGCCGCGCCCGCCAGCAGCCGGGTGCGCAGGACGGCGACGCCGAGGGCCGCAGCGGTGTCGTCGCCGAGGGCCAGGGCGTTGAGCGAACCGGAGACGACGATCGCCAGGATCGCGCCCGCCACGGCCGGCACCGCGGCCGGCAGGAGGACGGCGGGGTCGGGCAGGTTCAGCGCGCCCACCACCCAGAACCGGTACTGGTCCATGGTCGAGGCGCTGAGCAGCACTGTCGCCGAGACGGCGGCGCCGAGGAAGGCCGTCAGGGCCATCCCGGCCAGCGTCATGTTCACGGGCGTGAGCCCTTCGGGCGAACGGCTCGCGAACAGGTACACGGCCACCGTGGCCAGCGCCGCGCCGGCCAGGGCCAGCAGCACGCGGGGCAGGCCCGCGCCGAGGCCGAGGAAGACGCTGCCCGCGACCACGGCCACGGCGCCGCCGGCGGAGATGCCCAGCAGGCCCGGGTCGGCCAGCGGGTTGCGGGTGACCGCCTGCGCGAGCACCCCGGCGACGCCGAGGGCTACGCCGACGAGGAGGCCGAGCAGGGTCCGGGGCAGCCGCAGCTCCCAGATGACGGTCGAGGCGATGCCCTCATGACCCAGCAGGCCGGCGAGGGTCTCGGCCGGCGACAGGACCCGGGTGCCCACGGTGACGCTGGCCAGCGTCGCTACGACGAGCAGGACGAGCGCGACCAGCAGGACCGCGGCGACCGCGGTCTCGCCGCGCGCCGCGGTGCGGGACGCGCTCAACGCTGGTCGGCGGCGATGGCTTCCAGGTCGTCGAGGACCAGCCCGGCCCCCGCCACACCCAGACCCAGGTACCAGGTCTCGTCCGGCACCTCGCGCACGACGCCGCCGTCGACCACCGCGGGGACCTGGTCCCACAGGGGACCGTCGACGACGGCTGCCTGCTCGGTGGAGTCCGGCTCGCCGTAGGTGCCCCACAGCAGCCAGTCGCCCTCGGCGAGCGTGATCTCCTCCGCCGAGATCTCCACGGCGAGGTCGGCGATGTCCTCCGTCTCCGGCCGGGGCAGGCCGGCGTCGGCGAGGATGATGCCGACGAACGAGTCGTTGGCGTACAGCCGGATCTGGCCCGCCATGAAGCGCAGCATGGAGATGGTCGGTGCCTCGCCACCGTTCGCCTCGACGACCTCCGCGCCGACCTCTTCCGCGCGCTCCTCGTAGGCGTCCAGCAGCTCCTGCGCGCGCTCCTCCTCGCCCACGGCCGCCGCGTTGAGCAGGAAGTTATCCTTCCACAGCACGCCGGGGCGCGGGGACAGCACGGTCGGCGCGATCTCCTGCAGGCTGCGCTTGAGGCCGTCGTCGTCGATGCGCAGCGACGTGCCGAGGATCAGGTCCGGCTCGAGGTTCTTGATCTGCTCGAGGTCCAGGGCGTCGTACGGGCCCAGGTCGACGGCGTCGCCGACGTCCAGGTAGTCGGGCGCCATCCCGACGTCGGCCGGGTGGGCGATGCTGACCGGCTCGATGCCCAGCGAGATCATGTTGTCGAGCTCACCGGTGTCGAGCACGATGACGCGCTCCGGGCGGGCGGGGATCTCGGTCTCGCCCACCTCCTCGTTCGCCACGAGGTTGCGCACCGAGCGCGGGAACTCGCCCGGCGCGGCGTCGGTGCCGAGCTGGGCGGCGAGCTCACGGACGTCGTCGAACCCCTCCTGGCCGGTGGCGACGTTGGACTTGTTGTCGCCGGTGCCGGACTCGTCCGCCGCGCCGCAGCCGGTGAGCAGGACGGCGCCCAGGACGAGGGCAGCGACGGACGCGGAGACTGCGCGGGGCATGGTTGTTCCTCTGTGTTCTCGGTGGTGGTGGCGCACGGCCGTGGGTCTGAGCCGGCGCGGTCGTCGCGCTCGGGTCTCGCGGCTACGTCACCCTACACTTGGAGATTAGGCGACCCTAACCCCGGCCCCTGTGCGGCGGGCGACAGGGACGGGGCTCGCACGCCGCCGTCCGCGAGATGAAAGAATCTGGGCGTGAACGAGCTTCCCTGGATCGAGATCATCTCCGCCGTAGTCGTCCTCGCGGGCGGCGGCGGCATCGCCGGCCTCCTGGTAGCCCGACGCCGGAGGCGAACCCAGGACCAGGGGGACGCCCGGGCGACGGTCGAGCCCGGATCGACGGTCGAGCCTGTCGAGGCCCCGTCGGTCGAGCCCGCCGAGACTCCGGTCTCGACGGCGCCGGCCCTCGAACACCCGGCGCCCACCGCCGGCCGCCTGGTGCGCCTGCGTGACCGCCTCGCCCGGTCGGGCTCGCCGCTGGGCGCGCGGCTCCTCTCGGTCCTGTCGAGGGACTCGCTCACGGAGAACGACTGGGACGAGATCGAGGAGGAGCTCCTCCTCGCCGACGTCGGTGCGGGCCCCACCACGGAGCTGCTGGACGCGCTGCGCACCAAGGTCCGCGTGCTGGGCGTGCGCGAGCCCGCCGCGGTGCGCGACCTGCTGCGCTCCGAGCTGGTGGCGCTCCTGCAGCCCGAGCTGGACCGGACGCTGAAGACCGAGCCCACCACCGCGGAGGACGGCACTCACCTGCCCGCCGTGACCCTCGTGGTGGGCGTGAACGGCACGGGCAAGACGACGACGGTCGGCAAGCTGGCCCGGGTCCTGGTGGCGGACGGCCGCAGCGTGGTGCTCGGCGCCGCCGACACGTTCCGGGCCGCGGCGGCGGACCAGCTCACCACCTGGGGCAACCGGGTGGGCGTCCAGACGGTGCGCTCGGACCGCGAGGGCGCGGACCCGGCGTCGGTGGCGTTCGAGGCGGTCGCGCGTGGGCGGGACGACAAGACCGACGTCGTGCTCGTGGACACCGCGGGGCGCCTGCAGAACAAGGCCGGCCTCATGGACGAGCTCGGCAAGATCGTGCGGGTGGCGAGCAAGGTCGCCGCGCCGAGCGAGGTGCTGCTGGTGCTGGACGCGACCACTGGCCAGAACGGGCTCTCGCAGGCCCGCGTCTTCGCTGAGGTCGCCGGCGTCACGGGCATCGTCCTGACCAAGCTGGACGGGACCGCCAAGGGCGGGATCGTGGTGCAGGTGCAACGGGAGCTTGGTGTGCCGGTCAAGCTCATCGGCCTCGGTGAGGGCCCGGACGACCTGGCGCCGTTCGACGTCGACGACTTCGTGGACGGAATTCTTGGCTGAAGAATTGACCGACTTTAGTCAGAAATTGGTACGCACTGGCTTTGTGTCCAATATATGAGAAGATGCCAGCGCAAGCGTGGCCGCACATATGGATACCGCGAAATCACGATCAGATCACGGTTCGCTAAGAAATTTCGCCCAAAAGTAGTCGTGAAATAAGACGTTTACATGCTTCCCGTCTGCGTCACGTAACCGTAACCTCGGTGCAGGTCACGCGTAACGGCTTCCCGCGACGGTAGTCGCGGTGGGCCGAGTCAACAGGACCGGTCCGGGGAGAGAGGCATCTGATGGAAGAGTTTGTTCTGGACAGTGGAAACACTGCCTGGATGATCACCGCCTCCTCGCTCGTGCTGCTGATGACGCCTGGCCTGGCGTTCTTCTACGGCGGCATGGTGCGCGGGAAGAGCGTCCTCAACATGATGATGATGAGCTTCAGCTCGATCGGCGTCGTCGGTCTGATCTGGGTGCTCTACGGCTACTCGCTGACCTTCGGCAGCGACCTCGGTGGCATCATCGGCAACCCCGCCGAGTTCTTCGGCCTCGCGATCACGGACGCCGACTCGCTCATGGGTGCGTACGGCGTTCCGGCCACCGTCGCGGCGGGCTACCAGGCCACGTTCGCGATCATCACCGTCGCCCTCATCTCCGGCGCCATCGCGGACCGCGTCAAGTTCGGCACCTGGCTCGTCTTCGCCGCCCTCTGGGTGACGCTGGTCTACAGCCCGATCGCGCACATGGTGTGGGGTGGCGGCCTCCTCGGCGCCGACGGCCCGATCGCCTCGGCCCTGTCGGTCCCGATCGACTTCGCCGGTGGCACCGTGGTGCACATCAACGCCGGTGCCGCGGGCCTGGCGCTCGCGCTGATCATCGGCAAGCGCAAGGGCTTCGGCACCGAGGCCATGCGTCCGCACAACCTGCCGTTCGTCATGCTCGGCGCCGCCCTCCTGTGGTTCGGCTGGTTCGGCTTCAACGCCGGCTCCGAGTTCGCCGCCGACGGCACCGCCGGCCGCGCCTGGCTGAACACCCTCGTCGCGACCGGTGTCGCGATGCTGGCCTGGATGGCCACGGAGAAGTTCCGTGACGGTGCGCCGACCACCCTCGGTGCCGCTTCCGGCGTCGTCGCGGGCCTGGTCGCCATCACCCCGGCGGCCGCCGCGGTCGACACCTACGGCTCGATCGCCATCGGCCTCGTCGCCGGCATCCTCTGCGCCCTCGCCGTCGGCCTGAAGTACAAGTTCGGCTACGACGACTCGCTCGACGTGGTCGGCGTGCACCTGGTCGGTGGCCTCGTCGGCACCGTGCTCATCGGTCTGTTCGCCACCGGCGACGAAGCGGCCGTCGCGTCCTACGGCACCTGGTACCCGGAGGGCGCGCTCAACGGCCTGTTCTACGGCGGTGGCGTCACGCAGCTCATCACCCAGATCGTCGCCGCGCTGATCGCCGTCGTGTTCAGCTTCGTCGTCACCGCGATCATCGGGTACGCCCTCAAGGCCATCATGGGCTGGCGCATCTCCGAGGAGGCCGAGGTCAGCGGCATCGACCTCGCCGTCCACGGCGAGACGGCGTACGAGGCAGCCACCGGCTCCACCATCACCGAGGTGCGCTGACCGTGACTACGGTGCAGCAACCGACTCTTAGGGAGGTACGCGCATGAAGCTCGTCACGGGTGTCATCCAGCCCCACCGTCTCGACGACGTGAAGACGGCGTTGGAGGGTGCGGGGGTTCGCGGTATGACCGTGAGCGAGGCCAGCGGCTACGGCCGTCAGAAGGGCCACACCGAGGTCTACCGCGGTGCCGAGTACACGGTCGACCTGGTGCCCAAGGTCCGCATCGAGGTGCTCGTCACGGACGAGGACGTCGCCGCGGTGACCGACGCGCTCGTCGGCGCTGCCCAGACCGGCAAGATCGGTGACGGCAAGGTGTGGGTCGTGTCGGTCGACGACGTGGCCCGCGTCCGCACCGGCGAGCACGGCGACGCCGCCCTCTGACCGGGAGTGCTCGACGACGCATGACAAGTGACCCGGTGCCTGAGGGCGCCCGGGAGCAGGCGGAGGCCCCGCACCCCACGGACGGGGTGCGGGGCCTCCGCGACGAACTCCTCGATCTTGCCGCGGGCCTCACGGGCCCGGGCCGCTCGGGCCTGGCCCGGCGGTCCGCCGTGGGCCAGCGGGTCACCGACCGCCTGGGCGCCCTGTTCGCCGAGGCGACCAAGGATGTCGACCCGTCGGGCATCGCCCTGGCGGCCGTCGGGAGCCTCGGCCGTGGCGAGCTCGGCCCGCTGAGCGACCTCGACCTGGTGCTCGTGCACGACGGGCGTACCCACAGCCCCGAAGCGCTGCAGCAGGTGGCCGAGCGCCTCTGGTACCCGCTGTGGGACTCGGGCGTGGACATCGACCACGCGGTGCGGTCCCTGAGCCAGTCCCGGCAGGTGGCGGCGAGCGACCTCCCGGCGGTGATCGGCTGGCTGAGCGTGCGGGCGGTGGCGGGCGACGCCGTCGTCGTGCACCGGGCGGCGTCGGCAGTGCTGACCGACTGGCGCGCCGCCGCGCGGCGGCGCCTGCCCGAGCTCATCTCGTCCACGCGCGACCGCGCGCAGCGCGCGGGGGAGCTCGCCTACCTGATCGAGCCCGACCTCAAGGAGGCGCGCGGCGGCATGCGGGACGCGGTCCTGCTGTCCGCGCTGGCCGCCACCTGGCTCACCGACCGTCCGCACGGCGCGGTGGACGGCGCGTACACGCACCTGCTCGACGTCCGCGACACCCTGCAGGTCGTCACCCGGCGGCGCACCAGCCGCCTCCTGCTGGCGGACCTCGAGGAGGTCGCCGAGCGCACCGGGTACGACGACGGGGACGAGCTGCTGGCGAGCCTCGCGGAGTCGGGCCGGGTCATCTCCTACGCGCTCGACATGACCGTCCGCCGCGCCCGGCAGGCGCTGTCCCGCCCGGTGGGCGTGGGCAAGCCGATGATGGTGCGCGGACGGCGCACGCCGCCGCGCCTCCGCTCGGTGGGCGACGGCCTGGTGGAGCACGACGGCGAGCTCGTGCTCGGCGTCGGGACCCGGCCGGCGTCGGACGCGCTGCTGCCCCTGCGAGCCGCCGCGACGGCGGCCCGGACGGGGCTCGTGCTGTCGCCCGTGACCATCCGGAGCCTGGAGCAGAGCCCGCCCCTGCCCGAGCCGTGGCCGCCGGCCGCGCGCGAGAGCCTGCTCTCGCTGCTCGCCGCCGGACAGGCGCAGGTCCCCGTGTGGGAGGCGCTCGACCTCGCCGGGGTGGTCACCTCCTGGATCCCCGAGTGGGCGGACGTGCGCAACCGGCCGCAGCGCGCGGCGATCCACCGGCACACGGTGGACCGGCACCTCGTCGAGACGGCGTCGGTGGCGGCCCGGCTGCGACGTCGGCTGGCCGACCCGTCGACGGGCCCCGGGCACGGCTCCGGCGACCTGCTGCTCCTGTCCGCGCTGCTGCACGACATCGGCAAGGTGCGTGGCGCGGCCGACCATTCGGCGGAGGGCGCCCGGCTGGTGCCGGGCGTCCTGGCCCGCGCGGGCTTCCCGTCCCGGGTGGTCGACGACGTCACGCTGCTCGTGCGCCACCACCTCACGCTCGCCGACCTGGCCACCACCGCCGACCCGGACGACCCGGCCACGGTGGCGACCCTGCTGGAGGCGGTGGACCACCGGCGTGACCTGCTCGAGGTGCTGCGCGCGCTGACGGAGGCGGACACCACGTCGCTGGGGCCGAAGGCCTGGACGGGCTGGCGGCAGCAGCTCGTGGACGGGCTCACGGAGCGGGCCCGGGCTCAGTTGCCCGGATGAACGTGTGGTGACCCATCTCGATTAGGCTGTGCCCGTGTTCAATTCCCTGTCCGACCGGCTTACCTCGACGTTCAAGAACCTGCGCACGCGGGGCCGTCTCTCCGAGGCGGACATCGACGCGACCGTGCGGGAGATCCGCCGCGCCCTCCTCGACGCCGACGTCGCGGTACCCGTGGTGCGCGAGTTCACCGGCGCGGTGCGCGAGCGCGCGCTGTCGTCCGAGGTCTCGGGTGCGCTGAACCCGGCGCAGCAGGTCGTCAAGATCGTCAACGAGGAGCTCGTCGACATCCTCGGCGGGGCGACGCGCCCGCTCACGCTGGCCAAGACTCCGCCAACGGTCATCATGCTCGCGGGTCTGCAGGGTGCCGGTAAGACGACGCTGGCCGGAAAGCTCGCGCACGCCCTGAAGGGGCAGGGCCACACGCCGGTGCTGGTCGCCGCCGACCTGCAGCGCCCCAACGCGGTGACCCAGCTGTCCGTGGTGGCCGAGCGCGCCGGCGTCCCGGTCTTCGCGCCGCACCCGGGCAACACGTCGGAGGCGGACGACCCCGCGGCCGACGCGCCCCTGATCGGCGACCCGGTCGGCGTCGCCCGGGACGGCGTCGCGTACGCCAAGGAGCGCCAGCACGACGTCGTGATCGTGGACACCGCGGGCCGCCTCGGCATCGACGAGGTGCTGATGCGGCAGGCGTCGGACATTCGCGCCGCGGTGAACCCGGACGAGGTCCTGTTCGTCATCGACGCGATGATCGGCCAGGACGCGGTGAACACCGCCAAGGCCTTCGCCGACGGCGTCGACTTCACCGGCGTGGTGCTCTCGAAGCTGGACGGTGACGCCCGCGGTGGTGCCGCGCTCTCGGTAGCCAAGGTCACCGGCCGGCCCATCATGTTCGCGTCCACGGGCGAGAAGCTGACGGACTTCGAGGTCTTCCACCCCGACCGCATGGCGAGCCGCATCCTCGACATGGGTGACGTGCTCACCCTCATCGAGCAGGCCGAGAAGGCGTTCGACGCCGGCGAGGCCGAGAAGATGGCGCAGAAGCTGGCCAGCGGCCAGGACTTCACGCTGGCCGACTTCCTGGTGCAGATGCAGCAGCTGAAGAACATGGGCTCGATGAAGAAGATGCTCGGCATGATGCCGGGCATGGCCCAGATGCGCGACCAGCTCGACCAGTTCGACGAGCGCGAGGTGGGTCGCATCGAGGCGATCATCCACTCGATGACGCCGACCGAGCGCGACAACCCGAAGATCATCAACGGCTCGCGCCGGGCCCGTATCGCCAAGGGCTCCGGCACCACGACGACGGCCATCAACCAGCTCCTGGAGCGGTTCGAGAACGCCCAGAAGATGATGCGGCAGATGTCCAAGGGCGGCGGCATGGGCCCCGGCGGGATGCCCATGATGCCCGGCGGCCCCGGTATGGGTATGGGCAAGAAGTCCCGTGGCAAGACGCAGCCGCCGAAGAAGGGCAAGAAGGGCAAGTCCGGGAACCCGGCCAAGCGGGCCCAGCAGGAGAAGGAAGCCATGCAGCGCGCCCTGGGCGGTGGACCCGCCGCCGCGCCGGCCGCGCCCGCCGGGTCGGCGTTCGGTATGGCCCCGAAGAAGAACGACGAGGCGCCGGACCTGAGCAGCATCGAGCTGCCGCCGGGCCTGGAGAAGTTCCTGGGGCGGTGAGGTCGGCCGGCGGGGCCGGCTTGCGGGGCCGACCGGTGGTCGGCCGGGGCGTGGACCGGCGATGTCCGCCGGGGCAGGGCGAGTCCACAGGGTGAGTCGGGAGAGCGAGGGAGCCGGATGTCTGCGCTGGGAGGTCCGACCGCGGCGATCCGCGGACGCATCCTGCTGGGTGACGACCGCGAGGCCGAGGAGATCTGGGTCCGCGGTGGTCGCGTCAGCCTGACCCGCCCGTCGGCGCAGGGCACCAACATGCAGGTGCTGGAGGGCTGGGCGGTGCCCGGCCTGGTCGACGTGCACTGCCACATCGGGCTCGCGGCCGACGGCGCGGTGTCCGAGGACGAGGCCGAGAAGCAGGCAGTGGCGGACCGCGACGCCGGGGTGCTGCTGATCCGCGATGCCGGCTCGCCGCTGGACACCGCGTGGGTGCACCGGCGCGGCGACCTGCCGCACCTGCTGCGGGCGGGCATGCACCTGGCGCTCCCCAAGCGGTACCTCCGTAACTACGGGCTCGAGCTCGAGTCCCCGGACCAGCTCCCGCAGGCGGTGCGCACGCAGGCCCGCCGCGGCGACGGCTGGGTCAAGCTCGTGGGCGACTGGATCGACCGCACGCTCGGGGCCGACGCCGACCTGCGTCCCCTGTGGCCCGACGACGTGCTCGCCGAGGCGGTCGCCGTGGCGCACGCCGAGGCGGCGCGCGTGACGGTGCACGCCTTCGCGACGGAGACCATCGACGGCCTGCTGGCGGCCGGGGTGGACTGCATCGAGCACGGCACCGGAATGACGGCCGACCACATGGACGTGGCCGCCGAGCGGGGCATCGCCGTCACGCCCACGCTGCTGCAGGTGGGGCAGTTCGAGAACATCGCGGCCCAGGCCGACGGCAAGTACCCGGTGTACGCGGAGCGGATGCGCGCCATGTACGCGCGCCGGTACCAGCAGGTGCGTGACCTGTACGAGGCAGGTGTGCGGCTCCTGGTCGGGACGGACGCGGGCGGGACCATCTCGCACGGCCGCATCGCTGACGAGTGCGTCGAGCTGGTCGCCGCCGGGATCCCGGCGGCGGAGGTCGTGGCGATGGCGTCCTGGCGCGCTCGCGACTACCTGGGCTTCGGGGCCGTCGTCGAGGGGTCCAGCGCGGACCTCGTGGTGTACCCGGCGGACCCGCGCGAGGACATCGAGGTGCTGCGGCACCCCACCGCCGTCGTGCTGCGCGGCGTGATCTACCCGACCGCCGGCTGACCCCGCCCGCTGACCCTGGGCGGTGTGACGCACACGCGGTTGGTGGCGCCCCGCGCCGTCTGGCACAATATGCAGGTACTCGGCGTGCCCGGGCCCCTCTCACCCGGCCAGGCTGCGTCTCGGTCCCACCCACTGCTTCACCCCACGTCGCGGTGCTCGGACCATCCCATCAGAACCAGGAGAGACCACTTCGTGGCTGTCAAGATTCGTCTCAAGCGCCTCGGCAAGATCCGGGCCCCGTACTACCGTGTCGTCGTCGCCGACTCGCGCACCAAGCGCGACGGTCGCGTGATCGAGGAGATCGGCAAGTACCACCCGACCGAGGAGCCGTCGCTCATCGAGATCAAGTCAGAGCGCGCACAGTACTGGCTCGGTGTCGGCGCGCAGCCGACCGAGCAGGTCGCCGCCCTGCTCAAGGTGACCGGTGACTGGCAGAAGTTCAAGGGCCTGCCGGGTGCCGAGGGCACCCTGCGGGTCAAGGGCGAGAAGGCCGGCGCGGCCGCCGCTATCGAGGCCGTGAACGCCGACGCCGAGAAGGCCAAGGCCAAGGCCGCCGAGAAGGCTGCCGCTGCCGCCGCCGAGGCTCCGGCTGCGCCGGCCGAGGGCGACGAGGCCTGATGCTCTCGGAGGCCCTCGAGCACCTGGTGCGCGGCATCGTGGACAACCCGGAAGACGTCCGCGTCTCCGCGAAGACGCTGCGCCGTGGTGACCTGCTCGAGGTCCGCGTGCACCCCGACGACCTCGGCCGAGTCATCGGCCGGGGCGGTCGCACGGCGCGCGCTCTGCGCACCGTGATCGGTGCGCTCGCCACCGAGGGCCCGGTGCGGGTCGACGTCGTGGACGTCGACCGGCGCTGAGCGTCCCGTACTCAGCACGACGACGAGGCCCGGTCCGAACTCGGACCGGGCCTTGCTCATCTCCGGGGGGCCGGACCCGCTGGTCGAGCCGGTCGAGACCCCCACTTCATCTTCGAGGAGAGACATGCAGCTCACCGTGGCCCGCGTCAGCAAGGCGCACGGGCTCAAGGGCGAGGTTGCCCTCGACCTGCGCACGGACGACCCGGAGACCCGGCTCGCGATCGGCGAGCGGCTCGAGACCGTGCCGGCCGGCGTCGGGCCGCTGACGGTGACGCACTCGCGCGAGCACCAGGGGCGGTGGCTCGTCACGTTCGCCGAGGTCACCGGCCGGAACGCGGCGGAGGAGCTGCGGGGGACCGAGCTTGTGGTCGAGGCGGGCGACTCCGACGAGGAGGACGCCTGGTACCCGCACGAGCTCGAGGGCCTGCGCGTCGAGCTCACCGACGGCACGGTGGTGGGCAAGGTCGTCACCCTGGAGTACCAGCCGGCCCACGAGGCGCTGCTGATCGAGGAGAGCCTGCCCGACGGCGGGACGGCCCGCACGCTGGTCCCGTTCGTCATGGCGATCGTGCCGGTGGTCGACGTCGCGGGCGGTCGCGTGGTGCTGACCCCGCCCGGTGGGCTGCTGGCGCGGGACGCGGACGCCGCCGTCGTCGACCGGGAAGACGACTGACGTGCGCGTCGACGTCGTCTCGATCTTCCCGGACTACCTGTCCGTGCTCGACCTGTCGCTCGTGGGCAAGGCGCGGCAGCGCGGCCTGCTGGACCTGCGCGTGCATGACCTGCGCGACTGGACCACCGACCGGCACCGCACCGTCGACGACACCCCGTTCGGCGGGGGAGCGGGCATGGTCATGCGCCCGGACGTGTGGGGTCTGGCGATCGACGAGGTGCTGGATGGCGCCGCCGGCGCGCACCTGATCGTGCCGACGCCGTCGGGCGAGGTGTTCACCCAGCGGCACGCCGAGAGCCTCGCGTCGGCCGACCAGCTCGTGTTCGCGTGCGGACGGTACGAGGGGATCGACGCGCGTGTCGCCGAGCACTACCGGGACGCCGGCGTCACCGTGCACGAGCTGTCGATCGGCGACTACGTGCTCAACGGCGGTGAGGTCGCCTCGCTCGTCATGATCGAGGCCGTGGCGCGGCTGATCCCCGGGATGGTCGGCAACCCGGACTCGCTGGTGGAGGAGTCGCACGGGGCCGCCGGGCTGCTGGAGTACCCGGTGTACACGAAGCCGCCGTCGTGGGCGGACCTCGAGATCCCCGAGGTGCTGCTGTCGGGGCACCACGCGAAGATCGAGCGCTGGCGCCGGGACCGCGCGCTGGAGCGGACGGCGCAGCGGCGGCCGGACATGATCGCCGCGCTCCCCGTTGCGAGCCTGGACAAGCACGACCTGGCGCTGCTCGCGGAGCTCGGTTGGGTGCCGGATCCGGGCGATGACGGGAAGCTGACGCGAGCCTGAGCGCGCTTGAGCGCCCGGCTGAGGTCAGACTCGCTCGGGGCGTCGGCCTGGGCGTTTGTGTGTCCCCACACACACGTGTGCCGCCCGCACATGCGTGTGGGTAGAATGAGCCGCTGGTGCGTCGCCGGTCAGGTCTCTGCCACAGGGGACGACCGGGGCGGGCAACCGCCCCCGACCGGGTCAAGCCGCACCGCCATCCACACCCTTTCGGGACCCTGACGGCCGTCCGGCCGGGGCAGGGCCCACGAGATTCGCGTCTGACCTGTGGCAGGCCCGGAGAGAACAATGCAGAAGCTCGACATGATCGACGCAGCCTCGCTGCGGTCCGACATCCCGGAGTTCCGTGCCGGTGACACCGTCAAGGTCAACGTCAAGGTCGTCGAGGGCAACCGCTCTCGTGTCCAGGCGTTCCAGGGCGTCGTGATCTCCCGCCACGGCGGCGGGATCGGCGAGACGTTCGCTGTCCGCAAGGTCAGCTTCGGGGTGGGCGTGGAGCGCAAGTTCCCGCTGCACGCGCCGACCATCGAGTCCATCGAGCTCGTCACCCGCGGTGACGTGCGTCGTGCGAAGCTGTACTACCTGCGCGAGCTGCGCGGCAAGAAGGCGAAGATCCGCGAGAAGCGCGAGAACTGAGGCGCCGAGCGCTCCAGCACGCAAGCGGCACCGGCCGCCGTCCTCCGCATCGAGGGCGGCGGCCGGCGCCGTACCCGCGCAGGTCTGTGCGGATATTCGACGGGGTCCGTGTTCGCCCGCCAGACCATTTCGCAGCGGGCGCTCCAAGGTGACAGAGTTACCCTCGTGACGAGTTTCGACCGGGTGGCTCCGCCCACCCCTATCGATGGGACGCCCTTGAGCGAAGTGGATCCGTGGGGAAACGGTGGGGCGCATCGTCGGGGTGGGGCCGCGCACGGTCGTGAGCCGCGAAAGCAGCAGTCGGGCTTCCTCGCGATGCTCAAGGAGATCGCGATCATCGTGGTCAGCGCGCTGATCCTGTCGTGGCTCATCAAGACGCTGCTGGTGCAGCCGTTCTACATCCCGAGCGCGTCCATGGAGGACACGCTGACGGAGGGCGACCGCGTCATGGCGTCGCGCCTGACGCCCGGCCCGTTCGACCTGGAGCGCGGGGACATCGTCGTCTTCGTGGACCCGGGCGACTGGCTGCCGCCCTACATGCCGCCGGAGCGTGGCCCGGTCGGCGACGCGGCGGTGTCGTTCCTGACGACGGTGGGCCTGCTGCCGCAGGACACCGGCGACCACCTCATCAAGCGCCTGATCGGCCTGCCTGGTGACAAGGTCGTGTGCTGCGACGCCGAGGGACGCGTGTCGGTGAACGGCACACCGATCGACGAGACGTACATCAAGCCCGGGTCGATCCCGAGCCAGGACCCGTTCGAGGTCACGGTGCCCGAGGACATGCTGTGGGTCATGGGTGACAACCGCCAGAACTCGCAGGACTCGCGGTACAACCGTGGCAAGCCGGGCGGCGGGTTCGTGCCCGTCGAGAACGTCGTGGGCACGGCGTTCGCCACCGTGTGGCCGCTGGACCGGCTGGACTGGCACAGCCGTCCGGACGACGTCTTCGGTGCGGTCCCCGACTCGCCTCCAGCGGGGAAGTAGGGCGGTGCGCAAGGTGCCCACGCTGCGACAGGAACGGGCTCTCCTCGCCTCCGGCGCCCGCCTCGTGGCGGGGATGGACGAGGTGGGGCGCGGGGCCCTCGCGGGCCCCGTCAGCGTGGGCGTCGTGGTGGTCGACGCCGCCACGCGCACCGGGCCCAAGGGCGTGGCCGACTCGAAGCTGCTGACGCCGAACGCGCGCGAGGCGATCGCGCCCGCCGTGCGGCGCTGGGCCGTGGCCTGGGGTGTGGGCCACGCGGGCCCGGCCGAGATCGACGAGCACGGCATCATCGCCGCGCTCCGGCTGGCCGGACGGCGCGCGCTCGCGCAGGTGCGGCTGGTGTGCGGCGACGTCGACGTCGTCGTGCTGGACGGCAAGCACAACTGGCTCTCGACCCCGGCGCTCGACCTGTTCGAGGCAGCGGACGCCGCCCCCGGCGACGGAGCCCCGGAGCCCGCGGTGCGGACGCTGATCAAGGCCGACATGACCTGCACGTCCGTGGCCGCCGCCAGCGTACTGGCCAAGGTGGAGCGCGACGCGATCCTGGTCGAGCTGGCGCAGCGGCACCCGGAGTACGCGTGGGACCAGAACAAGGGCTACAGCGCGAAGGCGCACATGGACGCCCTCGGGCTGCACGGGCCCACGCCACAGCACCGCAGGTCCTGGAACCTGCCCGGAACCCCGGCGTCGGTGGGATGATGTCGTCGTGAGCGCCGAAGACCTCGAGAACTACGAGACGGAGATGGAGCTAGCGCTCTATCGCGAGTACCGCGACGTGGTGGGCCTGTTCGCCTATGTGGTGGAGACCGAACGCCGGTTCTACCTGGCCAACCAGGTGGACCTGCAGGTGCGGTCCGCCGCGGGCGAGGTGTACTTCGAGCTGCGGCTCGGCGATGCCTGGGTGTGGGACGTCTACCGCTCGGCGCGTTTCGTGAAGTCGGTGCGCGTGGTGACGTTCAAGGACGTGAACGTCGAGGAGCTGGCGAAGGCCGAGCTGGCGCTCTGACGCCGTCCTTCCGGCTGGGCCGGGCGTAGGCGTACACAGTCGGGCTGAAATTACCTGAGGGTCGGCACAGACCCTCTCGGCGAGATTCCAACGGTTCGTGCGCGACGCCGGGCCTGTGGATCGTCGATCCGTGCACAGGTGAGCCGGCGGCGCCGTCGGCGGGCCCCTTCGTGACCAAGGCTGGTCACGGAGGTGGACGCGATGGCGAAGAAAGACGGCGTGGGCCGGTACGGCGAGCGGGTAGCCCTGCGGCACGTGGAGGCACGTGGCTGGCAGGTGCTCGACACCAACTGGCGCGGCAAGGACGGAGAGCTCGACATCGTCGCGCTCGACGGCGACGTGCTGGTGGTGGTCGAGGTCAAGACGCGGTCGAGCCTGGGCTTCGGGCATCCCGCGGAGGCGGTCACGCCGCGCAAGCTGGCGCGCATCAAGCGGCTGACGGGGCAGTGGCTCACCGTCTTCCGGGAGCGCCTGGCCGCGGCGCGGCTGCGGGAGGAGACGGCGTCGGGCAGCCCGGTGCCGGTGCTGCCGGACGTGCGCACGCGCTTCGGCGCGATCCGCATCGACGTGGTGGCGGTGACGCTGCAGGAGCAGGGGCCCGCCGTCGTCGAGCACCTCGAGGCGGTGGCCTGATGGGGATAGCGACCACGCGAGCGGTGTCGCTCGTCGGGATGCAGGGGCACGTGGTGGAGGTGCAGGCGCACCTGGCGGCGTCGGTCCCGGGGTTCACGCTGGTGGGGCTGCCGGACGCCGCCCTGAGCGAGTCACGCGATCGGGTGCGGGCGGCGGTGACCTCCACGGGGCTGCCGTGGCCGGTCAAGAAGATCACCGTGAACCTGTCGCCGGCCTCGCTGCGCAAGCAGGGCAGCGCGTACGACCTCGCTATCGCGGTGGCGATCCTCGCGGGGGCCGAGGGGCCGGCGTCGGCAGGGCTGAGCAGGGTGGGCCTGGACCGGGTGGTGCACCTGGGCGAGCTCGGGCTCGACGGGCGCATCCAGCCGGTACGCGGCGTGCTGCCGACGGTCGCGGCGGCCGTGGACGCGGGATACCCGGACGTCGTGGTGGCGGCCGGCGACCTCGACGAGGCGCGGCTGGTGCCGGGCGCCCGGGTCGTGGGCGCGGCGAGCCTGGCCGAGGTGGTGGCGCTGCACGGCGGCCCGCCGGAGCTGGTGCGCGAGGTGGTGGCCGTGCAGCCGACCCGCTCCGCGCTGCCCGCGCGCCTCCCGGGCGACCTGGCCGACGTCGTGGGACAGGAGCGCCCGCGCGCGGCCCTGGAGGTGGCGGCCGCCGGCGGTCACCACCTGCTGCTCGTCGGCCCGCCGGGTGCGGGCAAGACGATGCTGGCCTCCCGCCTGCCGGGGATCCTCCCCGATCTCACCGACCGGGAGGCCGTCGAGGTCACCGCCGTGCACTCCGTCGCGGGTACGTTCGACCCGGGCGGGGGACTGATCCGTCGGCCCCCGTTCGAGGACCCGCACCACACCGCCACGCAGGCGGCGGTGGTGGGCGGCGGGTCCGGTGTGCCGCGCCCGGGGGCGGTGTCGCGGGCGCACCGCGGAGTTCTCTTTCTGGACGAAGCGCCAGAATTCGGAAGCAAGGTTTTGGAGACGCTGCGCCAGCCGCTGGAACAGGGCGAGCTGGTGATCCACCGGTCGGGCGGCGCGGCGCGCTACCCGGCCCGGTTCCAGCTCGTCATGGCGGCCAACCCGTGCCCGTGCGGGCTCGCCATCGGCAAGGGGCTGGAGTGCACGTGCTCGCCCGCTGCGCGGCGCCGCTACTTCGCGCGGCTGTCCGGACCGCTGCTGGACCGGGTGGACGTGCAGGTGGAGGTCCAGCCGGTCGACCGGGTCGAGCGGATGGAGGGCACGTCCGAGCCGACGTCGGTCGTGGCCGGCCGGGTGCTCGCCGCGCGTGAGGCCGCGCGGGCCCGGCTGGTCGACACACCGTGGTCGACCAACGCGGAGATGCCGGGGCGGTTCCTGCGCGACCTGCTCAGGCCGCGCCCCGGTCTGCTCGACCCGATCGAGCGGGCGATGACCGACGGCCGGCTCAGCCTGCGCGGCGTGGACCGGGTGCTACGGATCGCCTGGACCATCGCAGATCTCGCGGGGCGCGGATCGCCCACCGGGGCCGACGTCGGGAACGCGCTGCTGCTGCGTACGGGAGGCAACCATGGCTGAGTCGCTCTTCGAGCTACCCCGCACGGCCCTGAGCTTCGACCCGGAGGACCCGGTGCTGGCGCGGGCCGCTTGGAGCCGGATCGCCGAGCCCGGGGATCCGGTGGCCGGCGCGCTGGTGGGGCATCTCGGGCCCGTCGGTGCGCTCGACTGGCTGGTCGACGCTGCTCGGGCGCCCGAGCGGGCCGGTGCCGCGCTCCGGCGGATCGGCGGCGGTGGCGTGCCGGCTTCAGGGGCGGGTCGGGGTGTGGGCTCGGGTGTTGGCTCCGGGCGTGGCGCTGGCGCTGGCGCTGGCACTGGCACTGGCACTGGCGTTGGCCCTGGCCCTGGCCCTGGCCCTGGCCCTGGCCCTGGCTCGGGTTCGGGCTCGGGTTCTGGTTCGGGTTCCGGCTTCGGCGCGGACTGGGGTACGGCCCGCCGGACCGACGCGCCGGGCCACGTGCTCGGGCCGGCCGCCGAGGGGCCATCAGCCTTCGGGGCACGCGCCGCCGGCCTGGTGGTCGCCGCCGTGCGGCGCTGGGCGCCCCGGCTCGAACGGCTCGATCCCGAGGGTGAGCTCGCTGTGCTTGCCCGATACGGCGGCACGTTCCTGACCCCGGACGACCCACGCTGGCCGACGGCGCTCGCCGAGCTCGGTGCCACCGCGCCCCTGTCGCTGTGGGTGCGCGGTGACCCTGACCTGGCCCGGCTGGCGGCGCGCTCGGTGTCCCTTGTGGGCTCGCGCGCCTGCACCGACTACGGCATCCGCGTGACGCGGGCCCTGGCGTGCGGGCTGGCCGACCGCGGGTTCACCGTCGTCTCCGGCGGCGCCAACGGGATCGACGCGGAGGCGCACCGGGGCGCACTGGTATCGGGGACGCGGACCGTGGCGTTCCTGGCGGGCGGAGTCGACCGGCTCTACCCCGCGAGCAACACCGACCTGCTGCGGCGGACCATCGAGCAGGGCGCCCTGGTGAGCGAGGTGCCGCCCGGGTCGGTGCCGGGCAAGCAGCGGTTCCTCAAGCGGAACCGGCTGATCGCCTCGTTCACGGCGGGCACGGTAGTGGTCGAGGCAGCGTTGCGTTCCGGCGCGCTGTCCACGGCCAACCACGCGGTGTCGCTGCTGCGCCCGCTGGGTGCGGTGCCGGGCCCGGTCACGTCGATGGCCTCCGCCGGCTGCCACGAGCTGCTACGCAGCGGTGCCGCCGTGTGTGTCACCGACGCCGCCGAGGCCGCCGAGCTGGCCGGGGACATGGGCGAGACAGCGCCGCAGCGGAGGGGCGAGACGAGGCTCGGCGACGACCTCGACGCGGCGGGCAAGGCGGTGCTCGACGCCCTGCCCGTCCGGAAGCCGGCGCACGAACGGTCGATCGCCCGTGCCGCAGGGCTCGCGCTCGGCGACGCGACGGGTGCGCTCGGGCTGCTGGAGCTGATGGGCCTCGCCGAGCAGAAGGACGGCGGCTGGCGCAGGCGCTGACCGGTGGTGCGCGCACTGATCGGTGGTGCACGTCCTGACCGTTGGCGCGCGCCACCGACCGGGTTGGCGCGGCGGCCGCACCGCTAGCGAGCTTGCTGGTCAGCCGGCGGGGTCGAGCACGAGCTTGCCGACGCTGCCGCGCGAGCGTAGCTGGGCGGCGCGCCTTCTTCACCGCGCGGGAGGCGAGCGGCACACTGGCAAACGTGGACCTTACCGACCTGTCCGGCTTGCCTCGGCTGCCCGAGCAGTTTTCCGGCGCCGTGTCCCGGTTCGCCAGCTACCTCCACGCGCAGCGCGGGCACTCCGCCCACACTCGGCGTGCCTACGTGGCCGACGTGACCGACCTTCTCCGGTACGCGATGCGGCACGGCAGCACGCGTCTCGACGCGATCGACCTCACGCTGCTTCGCGGGTGGCTCGCGTCCCAGTCGGAGCGAGGGCTCGCGCGCTCCACGCTCGCCCGCCGGGGTGCCTCCGCTCGCGCGTTCCTGCGCTGGGCGCACCGCTCCGGGCTGGTGCCCGTCGACCCCTCGGCCCGCCTCGCGAGCCCCAAGGTGCCGCGCACCCTGCCCACCGTGCTCGACGTGGACGCGGCCAGTCGCCTGCTCGACGGCGCGCGAGCGGCCGCGGACGACGCCGACGAGGCGGCCCGGCCGGCGGCCCTGCGGTCGTGGGTCGCCGCGGAGCTGCTGTACGGCGCGGGAATCCGCGTGGGTGAGCTGGTGTCGGTCGACGTCGGGCACGTCGACTCGCGAGACCGGCTCGTGCGGGTGCTCGGCAAGGGCGGCAAGGAGCGGGTGGTCCCGTTCGGCATCCCGGCGGCGCGCTCGGTGGACGCCTGGCTGACCGACGGCCGGCCCGCGTTCATGACAGCCACCACCGGCGACGCCTTTCTCGTGGGAGAGCGCGGCGGACGCTGGGGCCAGCGCCAGGTGCGCGAGGCCGTGCACCGCCTCGCGGCCCAGGCCGGGGTCGACGACATCGCGCCGCACGCACTACGGCACTCCGCCGCGACCCACCTGCTCCAGGGCGGCTCCGACCTGCGGGCCGTGCAGGAGGTGCTGGGCCACGCGAACCTCGCGACCACCCAGCGCTACACCCACGTGGACGCCGAGCGCCTGCGCAGCGTCTACGCCCAGGCATTCCCCCGCGCCTGACCCCCGAGCCGCCAAACCCCTCCACCGCCCAGCTGGAGTGGCCGGGGGCCCGGCGGCCGAATCGCAAGGTACCCGTCCATCCGGCGGCCGATTGACACGCAAGTTGCAGCTCGGGTCGTCCAGTGGACTTCTAGGTTGCGGTTCGACGGCGGAGTGGCCGATCGAGCCTCCTGATCGGGCCGTGTCAGCGGTCCGGCAGCAGCACGATCGGCGGGCGGTCCAGCAGGGACAGCGGGTCGATGTAGCGCTCGCCCCGTCGCACTCCCCAGTGCACGCAGGATTGGGGCGCGCAGTGGTTCGGCGTCGCGCCGTCGGCTGGATCGCCGGTTCCGCCCTCGACGACGCCGATCACCGAACCCGCGGCGACTGCCGCCCCGACCGGCACGGATGCGGCGACCGGCTCCAGGCTCGTACGCAGCCCGTCGGGATGGGTGACCACCACGACCCCGCGCCGTGCGACCTGTCCGACGAACGTCACGACACCCGGACCGGGGGACAGCACGCGCGAGCCCTTCGGGGCGGTCAGGTCCACGCCGCGATGTCCCGCGCCCCACTCCTTCTCGGGCGGGTCGAACATGCGCACCACGCCGGACGGCGGGTCCACCCCGGGGACCGGCGGCACGTAACCGGTCCCGGGGGCATCGGTCCACGGGGACTGGGCGCCGCCGTCCGAGACAAGTTGGCCGCCGCCGTCGTCCGAGACGAGCCGGACGTCGACACCCGCACGGACGGCGACGTCGGGCCCGGAGCGCACCGCGGCGGCGGGCGCGGTCGCCGCCAGGGTGACGAGCACGACGGTGAGCAGCGCGATTATGACCACGGTCGTCGAGATTCGGCCGAGGTCGGGGGCCGGGCGAAGGGCCGGGCGTGCCGCCGGGCGAGCGGCCCGGCGAGCGGCCGGGCCCGAGGCTCGGCGGAGGGCTCGGCCGGGGGAGCGGTTCGGGAGGGTCGTCATGCCATGAGCATCGCCCCGAGCGCACGGCGCCGTCAGGCGTCGGAAGCCCACCTGTGCACAGATACGCTCAAGTCCCTCCTGTGGTCGCGCTCGCTGCCTGCTGCCGCCGTTGCGAGGGTCTCCCGGGTGGCGCGACGAGTCCCAGAATCCGGCCCGGACAGCGGCCTCAGCGGGAGCGTGCGACATCACAGTCGCGGCGCAGCGCGTGGGTCCTCGCCGCAGGGGCAGGTCGGGTAGACTTCAACCCGCGACCGGCATGCGTTCCCCAGGGAGGCGCCTGGTCGACATCGCGCGTCACATCAAGTCGCGTCCGGCAGTGGTCCGGCCCAAGGGTCGGCGTCGGCACGGCGTGGCGCCAGGGGCACCTTCACAGCGGAGGTGCCGGCAACCGAACCGCGGCCCGGGCTTTGAGCTTGGTGTCGCCTGAAATGCGTGCGGAGCTCCCGGGTCGATCCCGGACCGCACCGAAAGGACGTGTCATGGCCGTCGTGTCCATGCGCCAGCTCCTCGAGAGCGGTGTCCACTTCGGACACCAGACCCGCCGTTGGAACCCGAAGATGAAGCGGTTCATCTTCACGGAGCGCAACGGCATCTACATCGTCGACCTGCAGCAGTCGCTGCACTTCATCGACACCGCCTACGACTTCGTCAAGGAGACGGTCGCCCACGGCGGTTCGATCCTCTTCGTCGGCACCAAGAAGCAGGCACAGGAGCCGGTGGCCGAGCAGGCCGCCCGCGTCGGGATGCCGTACGTGAACCACCGCTGGCTCGGTGGCATGCTCACGAACTTCACCACCGTGCACAAGCGCCTTCAGCGGATGAAGGAGCTCGAGGAGATCGACTTCGACGACGTGGCGGCCTCGGGCCTCACGAAGAAGGAGCTCCTGGTGCTGCGCCGCGAGAAGGACAAGCTCGCGCGCACCCTCGGCGGTATCCGTGACATGGCCAAGGTTCCCTCGGCCGTCTGGATCGTCGACACGAACAAGGAGCACCTCGCGGTGGACGAGGCCCGCAAGCTGGGCATCCCCGTCGTGGCGATCCTCGACACCAACTGCGACCCCGACATGGTCGACTACGCGATCCCGGGCAACGACGACGCGATCCGCTCCGTCACGCTGCTCACCCGCGTGATCGCGGACGCCGCGGCCGAGGGCCTCATGCAGCGCCACTCGGGCAACAAGACCGGTGCCGAGGCCGAGGCCGCCGCCGAGCCCCTGGCCGAGTGGGAGCGCGAGCTCCTGGCCGGCGCCGAGGGCACCGTCGAGACCCCGGCCGAGTCCGCCGAGGGCACCGTCACCGAGGCCGCCGCCGAGGCTGCCGCGGCCGCGACCCCGGCAGCTCCCGCCGAGGTCATCGAGGCCGCGGAGGTCGCCGAGGCCGCTCCGGCCGCAGCCCCCGAGGCTGCCGCTGAGGTCGCTCCGGAGGCCGCCGAGGCCGAGACCGAGAAGTGACGCACTGCGCCGGCCGGGTTCGCATCGCGTCGACCCGGCCGGCGCGCCGCTTCTGAAGGTCGCATGACCTCCCACGAACAACACGACTGTACGGAGGACCAGAACAATGGCGAACTACACCGCCGCTGACATCAAGGCGCTGCGTGAGCGGACCGGCGCCGGCATGCTCGACGTCAAGAAGGCCCTGGACGCGGCCGACGGCGACGCCGAGAAGGCCATCGAGATCATCCGCACCAAGGGCCTGGCCCGCGCCGCCAAGCGCGAGGGCAACGCCACGTCCGAGGGCCTCGTCGCCGTCAAGGTCGAGGACACCGCGGCCGGCCAGGCCGCCACGATGATCGAGCTGAACGCAGAGACGGACTTCGTCGTCAAGAACGAGAAGTTCATCGCTCTGGCCGAGGCCGTCCTGGAGGCCGCTGCGGCCGCCGGTGCAACCGACGAGGTCGCGGCCGCGTCCGCCCCCGCCGCGGAGGGCACCGTCGCCGACCTCATCGCCGCACAGGGTGCGACGCTGGGCGAGAAGATCGTCCTGCGCCGCGTCGCACGCGTCGAGGGCCTCAAGGTCACGACCTACCTGCACAAGACGGCCAAGGACCTGCCGCCGTCGATCGGTGTCCTCGTCGTCACCGACGAGGCGGGCGAGGCTGTCGCCAAGGACATCGCGCAGCACGTCGCGGCGATGGCCCCGAAGTACCTCACGCGTGAGGACGTCCCGGCGGACGTCGTCGAGAAGGAGCGGGCGATCGCTCTGGAGACCTCGAAGAACGAGGGCAAGCCGGAGGCGGCGCTGCCCAAGATCGTCGAGGGTCGGCTGAACGGCTTCTTCAAGGAGGTCGCCCTGATCGACCAGCCGCTGGCCAAGGACCCGAAGACCACGGTCGGCAAGCACATCGCCGCCGTGAACGGCTCCCTGACCGCGTTCGTGCGTTTCCGCGTCGGTTCCTGACGCAGCTTGTACGGCCCGGCTCGCGCTTCGGCGCGGGCCGGGCCGACGCATACGCGGGCCGGTTCCGTCCGACGGGGCGGCTCGCACGCCACGCTCCCCCAGGAGCGCGGCGCGGCTTCGATACTTTCGGTGCGGTGTAGAGCCCGGTCGGCTCCACCTCGCACCAGGGGTCTCGAGGCCGGCCCGGACGCCTCTGCCCCGGAGCAGAGGTGCGTTGCCCGCGAGTCGGGCAGTATTCCGGGAGGGCCAGTGTCCCGGCAGTGACGATCGAAGGGTGACGGACCAGTGAGCGACGAGGCGACCCAGAACTTCGCGGTGGACGCAGAGGGCAAGCCGGCCCGGCGCGTCCTCCTGAAGCTGTCGGGCGAGGCGTTCGGCGGCGGGAGCGTCGGGCTCGATGCCGACGTCGTCCGGCGCATGGCCAAGGAGATCGGCGTGGCCGTCCGCGACGGCGTGCAGGTGGCGATCGTCGTCGGCGGCGGGAACTTCTTCCGCGGCGCCGAGCTGAGCGTGGCCGGCATGGACCGGGCCCGCGCGGACTACATGGGCATGCTCGGCACGGTCATGAACTGCCTCGCCCTGCAGGACTTCCTGGAGCAGGCGGGCGTCAAGACGCGGGTGCAGACCGCCATCACGATGGGCCAGGTCGCCGAGCCGTACATCCCGCTGCGCGCGATCCGGCACCTGGAGAAGGGCCGCGTGGTCATCTTCGGCGCGGGAGCCGGCATGCCGTACTTCTCGACCGACACCGTGGCGGTGCAGCGTGCCCTGGAGACCGGCTGCGAGCAGGTGGTCATGGGCAAGAACGGGGTCGACGGCGTGTACGACTCCGACCCGCGCCGCAACCCGGACGCGAAGAAGCTCGACCACCTGACCTACACCGACGCGCTCGTGAACCGGCTCGGCGTCATGGACGACACGGCGCTGGCCATGTGCCGCGACAACGACGTCCAGATGCGGGTCTTCGGCATGGAGGGCGAGGGCAACGTCACCCGCGCGCTTGCGGGCGAGCCGATCGGCACGCTGATCACCACCCGCTGACCCGCCCTGCGCTGACCCCCGCGTGACCCGGCGAGTCCCGGGAAACGCGCGATCCTTTAGATAGCCGGGCCAAGTGTCCGTAGAGTGGCCCCGGCACCACCCGTAGACGAATGAAGGAGCAGTGGTGATCGACGAGACCCTCCTCGAAGCCGAGGAAAAGATGGAGAAGGCGATCGAGGTCGCCAAGGAGGACTTCGCGGGTATCCGCACCGGTCGCGCCAACGCGGGGATGTTCAGCAAGATCACCGTCGACTACTACGGCGCGCCCACGCCGCTGCAGCAGCTGGCGTCGTTCAACATCCCGGACGCGCGCACGGTCATGGTCGCCCCGTTCGACAAGACCTCGCTGCCCGCTGTCGAGAAGGCGCTGCGCGACTCGGACCTGGGCGTTAACCCTGCGACCGACGGCAACGTCGTCCGCATCGTGCTGCCCTCGCTCACCGAGGAGCGCCGTCGCGACTACGTGAAGCTCGCCAAGTCGAAGGCCGAGGACTCGCGCGTCTCGGTGCGCAACATCCGGCGCAAGGCCAAGGAGACGCTGGACCGCATCGTCAAGGACGGCGAGGCCGGCGAGGACGAGGTCGTGCGCGCGGAGAAGGAGCTGGACAAGCTCACCAAGAGCCACGTCGATGTCATCGACCAGCTGCTCTCCAGCAAGGAGAGCGAGCTGCTCGAGGTCTGATGTCCGCACCGCCTCTAGACAGAACAGAGCGAGACAATGCGCACACCGACGTGAGCCTGGAACCCGCACCTGCCGCGAAGGAGTCGCGCGCCGGCCGTAACCTGCCCGCCGCGATCCTCGTCGGCCTCGGCATGCTCGCCATCGTCGGCACGTCGCTGTACTGGCGACCCGAACCGTTCGTCCTGTTCGTGGTCGTCCTCATGTGGGCGGGGCTCTGGGAGCTGCGTCAGGCGTTCGCGCGCCGCGCCCTGCACCTGCCCATGGTCCCGCTGTTCGTCGGGGCAGCGGGCATAGTCATCTCCGCGTACCGGGGCGGCCCGGAGGCGCTCTTCGTCGCCTTCGTGCTGACGGTCGCCGCGACGGTGGTCTGGCGGGCGCTCGACGGCTCCGGCCTCGGCGCCGTGCGGGACTCCGCGGCGGCCGTCTTCGCCGCCGCCTATCTCCCGTTCCTGGCCGGCTTCGTGGTGCTCATCCTGTCGCAGCCCGACGGCGAGATCCGCGTGGTGCTGTTCGTCCTCCTGGCGGTCGCCAACGACACCGGCGGCTACATCGCAGGCGTCATGCTGGGCCGGCACCCGCTGGCGCCGACGGTGAGCCCCAAGAAGTCGTGGGAGGGCCTGGTCGGCTCGATAGTGCTGGCCACGGCGGTGGGCGTGCTCGGAGCGGTGTACGGGCTGGGCGAGAGCCCAGTGCTCGGCGTCGCGCTCGGGGTCATGACCGCCATCACTGCGACTGTGGGCGATCTCGCGGAATCGCTCCTGAAGCGTGACCTAGAATTGAAGGACATGGGCTCATTGCTCCCGGGGCACGGGGGCGTGCTGGACCGTCTCGACTCGATGCTGATCACAGCGCCCTTCGTCTATCTTGTGCTCTCGGTGGTTGCCTGATGAAAACTTCCCTCGCCCAGCCGACCGTCCGGCCGTCGGACGAGACTCCTGCGATCCCGCTGCAGATGGCGCCGAAGCGCCGCGGCAAGCCGCCGAAGCACTTCGCGGACCTCTCTCCCGAGGAGCGCGTGGCCTCCGTCGTCGAGGCGGGGGAGCCGGCGTTCCGGGCCAAGCAGCTCGCGACGCACTACTTCACGCACTTCACGAGCGACGCGGCGCAGATGACGGACCTCCCGGCAAAGTCCCGGGAGGCCCTCGCCGCCACGATGTTCCCGCAGCTGATGCGCCCCACGCGCAAGCTGGAGGCAGACGGCGGCACCACGGTCAAGACGCTGTGGCACCTGTTCGACGAGGCCAAGGTCGAGTCAGTCCTGATGCGCTACCCGCAGCGCACCACGCTGTGCGTCTCCAGCCAGGCCGGCTGCGGCATGGCCTGCCCGTTCTGTGCAACGGGCCAGCTGGGCCTGACCCGCAACCTGTCGACGGCGGAGATCCTGGAGCAGGTCCGCGCCGCGTTCCGCTCGCTCGCCGAGGGCGAGATCCCCGGCGGCGTCACCCGGCTGAACAACCTGGTGTTCATGGGTATGGGCGAGCCGCTGGCCAACTACAAGGCTGTGATCGAGACGGTGCGGACGCTGGTGGCGCCGCAGCCGGAGGGCTTCGGCATGTCGGCCCGCAACATCACCGTCTCGACGGTCGGCCTGGTCCCGGCCATGCAGAAGCTCACCAAGGAGGGCATCCCGGTGACGCTCGCGCTGTCGCTGCACGCGCCCGACGACGACCTGCGCTCCGAGCTGGTGCCGATCAACACGCGCTGGAGCGTGGACGAGACGCTGGACACGGCACGGAAGTACTTCGAGGTCACCGGGCGTCGCGTGTCCATCGAGTACGCGCTGATCAAGGACATGAACGACCACGCATGGCGCGCGGACCTGCTGGGCGAGAAGCTCAACGCGCGCGGTCGCGGGTGGGTGCACGTGAACCCGATCCCGCTCAACCCGACCCCCGGCTCGATCTGGACCGCGAGCGACCGGGATGTCGAGGACGAGTTTGTGGCACGATTGCGCGGTCACGGGATCCCGACCACGATCCGTGATACTCGCGGGAGCGATATCGACGGGGCCTGCGGGCAGCTGGCGGCGGAGGAGGACGACGAGTGAGTGGGATGTTCAACAGCGTTCCCAAGATGCGTACCGGATATGACAAGGACGAGGTCGACGAGTTCTTCGAGCATGCCCGCCAGGCGTACGAGGGACGTACTGCGGACCGGTTGACGAGTGCCGACATCCAGGCGTCGACCTTCGACCTGACCCGCGGCGGGTACAACACCCACGAGGTAGATGCGGCGCTCGACCGGCTCGAGGCGGCGTTCATCGCCAGGCAGCGCGCGGAGTACGCGGCCGCGCACGGCCAGCAGGCGTGGATGAACGCGCTCGCCGAGCGCGCGCGTTCCCTGTACGGGCGGCTGGGCCGGCCCGACGGCGACAAGTTCGCGCCCGCCGACCGGGGCTCGCAGGGCTACGACAAGGACGACGTCGACGACCTGTGCGACCGGCTCATCGGGTACTTCGACCGCCAGGAGCCGCTGACCGCCGGTGACATCCGGTCGGCCACGTTCGGCCGGGCCCGTGGCCCGGAGGCCTACGACGAGGCCTCGGTGGACGCATTCCTGAGCCGCGCGGTGGAGGTGCTGCTCGGGGTCGAGTGACTCCGTGCCGAAGTAGAACCAGGGCGAAGTAGAGCGGGAGTCGGGGCGCTGACCAGCGCCTCGACCTCAGTTCTATCTCGCCCTGGTTCTACCTCGGGACAGCGGGTCAGCCGACGGCGGTCGCGGGCTCCAGCTCCTCCCGCAGCAGCACCTCGTTCCGGGTGGCCGTCAGGAAGCCGCGGATCGCGTCCCGGCTCCGGGTGAGGCAGTCGATGCGCGCCTGGACGCCCACCAGCTCGGTCGCGAGCTGCTCGGCGACCTCGCGCGGGCAGGTCGGATCCTTGCGGTCCGCGGCGTCCTCGGCGTCGAGGAGAACCTTGACCAGCCGCGTCGGGATGCCGGCCTGGACCAGGCCTGCCACGCGCGACACCCGCTCCACGTGGGCCTCGGTGTAGGTGCGGTACCCGTTGGGTGCGCGGTCCGCCTCGAGCAGGTCCTGCTGCTCGTAGTACCGGACGAGACGGGTCGTCACGCCCGTCCGCGCGGCGAGCTCACCGATCTTCATGACACAACCTCCGAGCAGGCGCTTGACATTGACACTGGTGTCAAACTTTAGCGTTGCCGACATGGAGACAACAGGCAATTCCCCAGTAGCCGAAGTGGTCGTCGATCCGCCGTCGGGCAACGACCCCGGGACGGCGCCCGCCGACGTCCTGCCGTGGCCCTCGCTGCTCGTGCTCGGCGCCGGGACGCTGTTCATGGTCACCGCCGAGATGCTGCCCACGGCCGTGCTCGAACAGATGAGCGCCGGCCTCGGCGTCGCGGAGTCGAGCACGGGGCTGCTCGTCTCGGTGTGGGCGGCCGTCGTCGTGGTGCTGAGCTTCCCGCTCGTCCGGCTGACGCGCCGGTGGGACCGCCGCGCCGTGATCGCCGGCGGCCTGGCCGTCCTCGCGCTGTCGTCGGCGCTCACGGCCCTCGCCCCGACCTACCAGGTGGCGGTGGGTGCGCGGGTCGTCGGTGCGGCCGCCGTCGGGCTGCTGTGGGCGACGACCAACGCTCACGTCGCCGACCTGGTCGCCGACCGCCTGCTCGGCCGCGCCATCGCCGTGGTGCTCGGCGGGGCGACCCTCGGGATGGTGGTGGGCACGCCGCTGGCGCGGCTCGTGGCCGACGCGGCCGGCTGGCGTGCCGCCTTCTGGGCCCTCGCGGTCCTGAGCCTCCTGAGCGCGGTGGCGGTCCGCCTGGTCGTCGCCCGCGCGGCAGTGCCAGGCGGCACGACGGCGGACGGCGCCGCGGCCGCCTCCGGGAGCGGCGCCGTCGCACCGCAGCGGGGCCTGGGACGGCTGCTGGCGGTGACCGGGCTCGTCGCGCTGGTGCTGGTGGGCCACTACGGCGCGTACACGTACATCACCCGCCTGACCGAGGCGCCCGCGCAGGCCCTGCCGGGCGGGATGAGCACCCTGCTGCTGGCGTTCGGGCTCGCCTCGGCGGCGGGGGTCGCGCTGGCGGGCCGGCTCGGTGACCGGAGCGGACCGGCCCTCGTGGTGAGCGTTGCCGCGACCGCGCTGACCGTGCTGAGCCTGGGCGTCGTGGACGTGAGCCCGCTGCTGGGAGTCGCCGTGGTCGTGGCCTGGGGCGTCGTGTCGGGCGGTATGCCGCCCTTCGCGCAGACGCTGATCCTGCGTCTGGCCGGGCCCGAGCGGCGCTCGTTCGCCGGGGCGCTCATCCCGGTGGTGTTCAACGGCGGCATCGCCGTCGGGGCGGGGCTGGCGTCGGCCGTCGTCGCGTCGTCGGGCGTGACGGCGCTCCCGCTGCTGGCGGCGGTGGTGATCGGCGTGGCGGCGCTGGCCCTCGCTGCGACGATCCGCCGCGCGTGACGGCTCACCGCGCGTGACGCCCCGCTCGCGCGCGGAGCCCAGACATGTCGGACGTGCAGGTCACGTGACTTGTACGTCCGACATGTCGGCGCGCCAGGGTCAGCAGGCGGGGGCCACCGGGTCGTCGGAGCCCGTGTTGACGTACGCGTCCGCGATCCAGTTGTTCGGCCCGATCCGGTCCCACACGTTGCTGGTGCCGTAGGTCCCGGTCACGGTGGTGCCGGTAGCCGTGCACTCGATCACGACGTTCGCGTAGTTGCCCGCCTGCCCGACGGCGGCGGTGCCGGTGCCGGGCCCGGAGCGCACCGTGAGCGGCCCGCCGCTGGTGCGGACGATGCCCCGCGGGCCGGTCCCGGTCCACAGGTAGGTGACGTTGGTCCAGGCGTTGTTGGTCAGCCCGACGGCGTCCCAGAAGGTGCCGTCCGCGAGGTCGATCCCGGCCGGGTTGAGGACCTCACGGCCGTACCCGTCGAGCCCGCCGTTGTAGTTGTCCTGGTAGGCGGCCTGCGCCTCCGGCTTGCCCTGCGGCAGGTCGGTCCAGGACTGGCGCGTCCCGGCCGGGTTCCAGTAGTCGTCGGTGATGTTCCACGGGCCGACGTCCCACACCGGGGCGTACGCGCAGCGGCCGGTGCTCGGGGCGCAGACCCGCACCGAGTAGCTGCCCGAGTTGTTCGACGACAGCCCGCGCCGCGACGGCAGGGCGACGAAGTGGTCGCGCGACGTGATGACGTGGCCGTTCGCGGTGGTCCCGCCCACGAGGCCCTCACGGGTCGCGAAGATCGAGTACGTCCGCTCGCCGGACATCGGTTCGGCCGCCACCTCCTGGAGGGACCGGGACCGGTCGGCCTGGGGCGTCAGCGTCACCTCCCGCACGGTCGGGCTCGTGTCGCTGTCGCCCACGAGCGTGACGCGGGCCTGGACGGTCTCGGACGCCGTCGGAAGCGGGGAACCGGCAGGGACCCACTCGGTCCAGGCGTCGGGTCCCTGGTCGGCGAGCCGGCCGCGGACATCGACCAGCACGGACGTGCCGGCCGGCGCGGTGGCGTCGACGTCGGCGGCCACGTCGCTCGCGGGGGAGCCGAGGGCCACCGGCTCGGCGACGAGCTGGCCGGAGGCCTCCTGGAGCGCGGGCGAGCCCGCGCCGGCCTCCGCATCGGCGGACGAGACGGCGGAGGTGCCGCTGGCCGGGGCGGCGTCGTCGAGACGGAGCGCCCCGCCGGAGTGCCGCACCCCGGCGTCGTCGGTGGTGAGGGTGTCGAGGTCGACGGACCAGGCCTGCGCGGCGAGGCTCGGTCGGGAACCGGTGCTGGGAGCGACCGCCGCGACGGCGGTGCCCGAGACGATCAGGAGGGAGCAGGTGGTGGCGGTCAGGAGCGCGGCACGGCTTCGGGTCTTGCGTACCTGGGTCTGCATGGCCTGAATCTAGGGGGTGGGGTATTTCACCCGCCATAGGAAGCGGGTGAAATAACGGAACTTCCGCTGCCGCACCGTGCGGCGGCCGCGTGGTGCATGATCAGGGGAGTACCCAGCAGCAGCGACGAGCAAGGAGAACCACGTGTCCGAGTTCCTGGCCGACCGGCCCGGCAAGTACGACCTCGACGGCGACGGCATCACGGACGTCGAGGTCGCAGACACCGACGGCGACGGCGTGGTGGACGCCCAGTTCGAGGACTACGACGCCGACGGCGTACCCGACGTCGAGCTGCACGACACCGATGGTGACGGGCGGCCCGACGTCGTCGTGGAGACCGCCGGCGGGACGTCGACGATCTCCGTGGACATCGACGGCGACGGCGAGGACGACGCCGTCGACTCGTTCCCGGCCTAGGCCGGTTCGGGAGCTCGCACGGGCCGGCCGTAGACCAGCCGGCGCAGCGCCACCTCGGCCGGGCCGCGGCGGCCCGTGCGTTCCTGCCAGACGGCGAACGCCACGGTGACCGCCCAGACGCCCACGGCGTACAGCAGCATGGTCGACGAGGTGAGGTGCTCGCCGAGCCCGAGGCCCCACGCGGTCAGGATCGGCGCGCACAGCACGGACTGCATCAGGTAGGAGGTCAGCGACCGCTTGCCCACGGCCTGCACCGCTCCGGCGAACGGCCCGTCCGTGACGAACAGGTTGTTCGACGGCGCGCCGCTCCGGCGCAGCGCGACCCGGTGGCCCACCAGGGCGAACAGCGCGACGTAGCCCAGGCCGCCGAAGAAGCCCGTCAGGATCTGTACCGGGTAGAAGACCCAGGCGGCGTGGTCGGGCACGGCGAGGACGCCGACGTGGTCGAGCGCGGACGGCAGCGGACCGAGCCAGCCGATGGCGATGCCGACCACCGCCACCCGGCGCAGCAGGGGGAGGTGCTCGCCCGGGTTCTCCAGGATGCGGCGCCGGCCGGCCCAGAATGCGAGCAGCAGCATCATCGGGACCACGAGCATGAGCACGCCCTGGGCGACCGTGCCGATCGACCAGTACCCGAGCCGCTCGACGATCGAGCCGAGGTACGACGTCGCCGACATCGTCGCGTCCGACGAGGCGAAGCTGGTCGCGATGCTCTGCGCCGTGGCGTCGTCCGCGGGGAGCTGCGCCACGAGCCAGGCGCCGACGACGGCGAACACTGTGCCGATCGTCAGCAGCCCGCCGAGCACCCACGTCCACACGATGAGGGTGACGTCCTTGGCCTGGAAGAAGAGCCACACCATGAGCAGGCCGGCCAGGCCGTACGCGCCGAGCACGTCGCCCATCCAGAGCAGCGCGGCGTGCACGAACCCGAACGCGAGCAGCAGCCAGTTCCGCTTCTGCAGCAGGCGCCGGGCCGCGGCCTCCGAGGTACCGGAGGACACCTGGCGGTTGTAGAGCTGCATCATGCCGTAGCCGAACAGGAACGCGAACATCGGGTACGTCCGCAGGTCAACGGTGGTGATGATGAGGAAGTCGGCCACCTTGTCGACCGCCGAGCCGTCGACCGGGTGCGAGGCACCGACGCTCATCTCGCTGCCCCACAGGTAGTAGGGCGTGTTCGCGATGGCGATCAGCAGGAGCATGAACCCGCGGGCGAGATCGGGCGCGGGTGATCGCTCCGAGGCCTGGACGGGTCCCCGGGTGAGGGTGGTGGTCGACATGGGTACATCACAACAGCACGGGGCCGGGCCCGCGAGGAAAGCACGCCGCACGGCAGTTGCCGCATACCGGACTGATCGCCCGTTCTGGTAGTTTCGTCGCACCGTGGACAGGAGGAACGAGTGAGCACGGACGCACTGCCGGAGCAGGCACAGGCGGCGCAGGTCACCGCAGTAGCAGCAGGGGAGACGACACCAGAGGCGACGCCACAGGCGGCGCTGGACGTCGTCGAGCAGGACGCGAGCCCGGCGCAGGTCCCGAGCCCGGCGCAGGACCCGGTGCAGGAAGAGAAGCCGGAGCGCGAGGAGAACCTCGAGACGCGCACCGCCGCTCGGTTGCACGAGCTGGTGGTCTCGGGCGCGGAGAAGCTGCCCGGCGAGACCGGCAGCACCGTGTCGCGGCTGGCCGTGGCGCTGCTGTCGTTCGGCAGCCAGGCCGCGGCGAAGGACCAGGACAAGCCCACCACCGCGCTCATGGGCGAGGCGGTCGGGCTGTTCCGCAGCCTCGACGACGACGACCCGGGCAAGCAGCGCGCCGCCCTCGAGCACGCGCTGGAGACGTTCACGACGTCGGCGATCGGCGGCAAGGAGCGCACGCAGGTGCTCGAGGTCGCCGAGGAGGCGATGAGCCTGTGGGCCAAGCTGCGCGGGACGTCGTCGGACCTCGCGAAGACCGACGCCGCGGCCTCGATGCGCTCGCTCACCAGCGTGCTGCGCAAGGAAGGCCGCGACGACGAGGCGGACGAGACGGAGAACGAGGCCAAGCGCCTGGAGGCGTGAGCCCGTCTCGTCGAGTGCGGGGTTGTTTGTCGGGTCGATCGCACGAGACCCGACGAACAACCCCGCACTCAACACTCAGGAGCTGGCGGGGCAGGTCGGCTCGTCGGTCAGCTCGACGCCGTCCGGCATGTCGTCCGCGGTCGGTTGCCGGCCCGCCATCGCGCAGGCCCGGGCGATCATCTGGTCGTCCGAGAAGGTCCACGCCGTCGTGACGCCGTGGTCCTGGACCACGAGGAGCTGGCCGGCGCCGGCGTACACGTCGCTCGGCGCGACCTGACCACCCGGCGCGTAGAGGCGGGTCGCGAGCTCGCCGACCTTCTGGCCGGTCTCGATGTCGAAGAACGCCAGCGCCGGGCCGTGGTCCCGGGCCACGAGGTTCGGCCCCGGCAGCACTGCCATCACGTCGCCGTAGGTGCCGGTGAGGTCGAGCGCCTCGGGCCCGTCCGGCCCGGAGACGGTGCGCAGGCGCACCGTCGAGTCCAGGCCGAGCGTGACGAGCTGTTCGGGCAGGGACGTGTCCTCGGCGCTGCTGCGCGCGCCGATCATGTGCACCTGCGCCACGCTGCTGCCGCGCACCGTCCAGACGCCCGTCTCGCCCCGCGCCGCCGCGTCGAGATCGGCGACCCGGAGCGAGAAGTCGCGGGGTGCGACGGCGACCCGGCTCGCGTCGTCCGCGACCGCCACCCGGCCGGGCTCCGCCCACTCCGACGCGAGGCGCGGCGTCGTGCCGAGCGGCCCGGGCACGTACAGGGCCCGCTCCTCGAGCCCCGCGTCGAGCAGGTGGAGGCCGGAGCACGCGTCGACCAGCAGGATGTCGTCCCGCGTGCGCTTCGCGCTCACGATGGTGGCGCAGGCCGGGTCGCCCTGGTCGAGGCCGGGCGCGACGAGGTCGCGGAACCCGGCCTCGTACCCGGCCGCCGTCCCGCCCTGGGTCCGGTAGGCGTTGCCGTCCGGCGTGATGAGCAGGAGCCGGCTCCGATCGAGCCAGACCGGCAGCAGCGGCCGGCCGGCGTCCTTGCTGTCGGCCGGCAGGTCCACCGTGCCGAGGCCGTGGATCGTGACGGTGCCGTCCGACCAGGACGCGGCGGTGCTCGCCGGCTGCGCCGGCTCGCCGCGGTAGGTGGCCAGGACCGCTGTCGGGCCGCCCTCGCCGGCGGGCGGTCCGACGCCGGCCGCCGCCGCGCCCGCCGCGCTCGGCAGGGGCACGTCCCCGTGCGTGTCGGCGGTGCTCCACAGCGCGATGCGGCCGTCCGACGCCGCCACCACCCGGTCGACACCGACCAGGACCGGCGGGCCGGGCCGCCGGATACCGGACAGGTGCCAGGTGCGGTGCTCCTCGGGGTCGCCGGAGATCTCGCACGCGACCAGCCCGTTGTCCGTGGCGACCAGGGCGCGGGTGGTGGCGTCGTCGATCGCCACCACCGCCGGGTTCGACCAGGCGCGCGGGACCGGACAGGCCGCCGACCGCACCGAGCCGTCGGCCCAGTGGTGCACGGTCACCGAGGTGCCGTCCGCGCCGGAGCTCAGGGTCGCCCAGTCGCGCAGGGACGGCGACGGGACGCCGCCCTCGGGCAGGTCGACCGGCCCGGCCTCGGTCAGCTCCAGGGTGTCGAGGCTGCGGATCTCGAGGACGCCCGTCGCGGCGTCGGCCACGGCGAGGGTGCGGCTGGAGCCGACGGCGAGCGACGTGACCGCCAGGCTCGTGTCCACCTTGCTGCGGAACGCGAGGCGCTGCTCGGCAGGGCGCTGCGAACCGTCGTCGGACTCCAGGACGGCGAGGTCCCGGCCCTCGAGGTTGATGCTGCCGAGCCGGTTCCGCCCGGTCTCGGCGTCGTGCCATGCGACGAGCAGCGTGTCGCCGCTCGGCGTGACCGCTACCGCTGTCGTGCCCGGCAGTTCGAGGTGCGTCTGCCGGCTGGTGCCGCCCTCGGGCAGCGGCCCGAAGCGGCCGAGCGTCACGCCGAGGTCGTCCACCGCGGCGACCACCGTGCCGTCGGCGCTCCCGGCCACGACGGGTCCCGCGCCCTCGGACCCGGTCACCGTCCCGAACGGGGTGCGGTCGCCGCGCAGGACGGTGGGGTCGCCGTCGTCCGGGTTCCACCGCACGAGGTCGCCGGTGTCGGTCCGGCCGACGACGCCGGTGCTGGTCGGGGCGACGTCGGCGAGCTCGGTCTCCTCCGGCACGTCAACGGTGCGCAGCAGGTACGGGTCCGCGGGCTCGTTCGCCGTGACCGCGTTGAACAGCGCGGTCCGGGTCTGCCCGTCCCGGAGCCGGTCGACCGCCTCGACCGCCAGCAGCTGGGCCTTCGCGGGGTCGTCCTGGTGCACGACGTGCGACGTCGCGCTGAGCAGGTGGGCGGCGTTGGCGTTCACGGCCTCGTTCGCGCGGTTCGCCTCCCGCTGCGCGTACCCGAACGCGCCGCCGACCAGGACCAGCAGCACCACGAGGGCCGCGATCGCGAGGCGGCTGCGCAGACCCGCCGAGCTCTGGCGGGCGATGTGGGCGCTGAGGATCTCCTCGGTGCTGACGTCGGGGCCGCGCAGCGGGGCGACCAGCTCGGCGAGCGCCGTCGCCCGGTCCGGGTGGTGCCGCCAGAAGCGGCGCCGGCGCAGCCGGGTCAGGTCGGTCCACTTGGGCTCGTGGTCGATCCGCTCGGCCAGCGGGGCGGGCAGCGCCGTGGTGCTGATGGTGTCGATCTTGTTCGTCGTCTGGTTCCAGACGATCCTGCCGCTGGTCAGTGCGACCAGGAGCGTCTCGGGCTCGCGGTTGTCGAGCCACCAGGCCACCTCCTCGGCCACGAAGTGGGAGCTGGCGGCGCCCTCGGAGGCGAGCAGGATGAGGTAGTCGGAGCGTTCGAGCTTGCGCTTGATGGAGTCCCAGAGGCTGGGGTTGTTCGCCAGGCCGGTCCGATCCAGAAAGATGCGCAGGTCGCGGACGCCGTCGCGGCTGTCGAAGTCGAGGAGCTGCGCGTGGAACGCGGGCGCGAACTCGCCGTCGGAGTCGCGGCTGTACGACAGGAAGGCGTCGTACCCGTCGGTGCGTGGCGCGGGGCGTGCCCGGTTGGTGCGAAGGAAGCGGCCTCTCCGGTCGGTCATCCTTGCCCCCACAGCCTTTCCTCGGCGAATGTCGCGGACCGGGAGAAACATATCCCCGGTGTGTAGTGTCGCCGCTGGTCATGACGCTAGTCACCTTTAAGGTGAAATGCACGGTCAGTCCCTGGTCACGGACCGGGCGGCACAGGTGAGAAAGGCACAAGATGGCGGCACCGGAGCTGGTCGTCCCCAGCGGCGGACCCAGGCGGCTGCGGGTGCGCAGGCCGTGGGTGCGCGCGGGCTTCACCGCATTGTTCGGCGTGGCGTTCGGGCTGGGGCTCTGGGGCTTCGCGCTCTACCGGACCTCCCCGGACTTCGTGTGGGGCACCACCGGGTGGGACGTCGTCTACTACTCCGTCCAGCTCTTCGTGCTCGGCGCCGAGGCCACCAACGACGGCGGAGACATGCCCTGGCAGCTCCAGGCGGCACGCTTCCTCGCCCCGGTCGCCACCGGCTACGCCGTGTTCGAGGCCGTGCGCTCGCTGTTCGCCGACCAGTTCGTGCTGATGCGCACCCGCCGGCTGCGGGGGCACGCCGTCGTCGTCGGCCGCACGCCCGCCGCCGACCTCATCGCCGCGGCGCTCGCGGCCCGGGGCGCGGTGGTCGCACGCACGACGACGGGCGACGCCGAGTCGCTGCGCAGCGCGGGGATCTCGGGCGCCGCCGTGCTCTACGCCTGCGAGGCCGAGGACGACGAGCCCGGCGTCAACGTGCTCACCGTGGCCGTGGCCAACCGCGCGGACCGGGACCCCGCCCTGCCCGGCCTGCGGCTGAACGCGCACGTCAGCGACCCGGAGCTCGCGCTGGCCCTGCAGGCGCGGCACCTGAGCCACCCGCAGCCGGGCGTGGACTTCTTCACGCTGGGCGAGCTCGTCGCCCGCTCGCTGGCCCGGCGCGACCAGACCGTCGCGCGCGGCGCCGCCCCGCACATCTCCGTCGTCGGGCACGGTACGTTCGGCCGGGCGCTCGTGGTGGCGTTCGCGCGCCTGCGGAGCGTCGAGATCGCGTCCGGCGGCGAGCCCCTCACGGTCACCCTGGTGGGGTCGGGCGCGCGGGAGTCCGCCGCGGCGCTGCGCGCCCGCTGGCCCAGCGTGCGCGCGGCGTGCCGGCTCGTCCCGGTCGACACGTTCGCCGAGGTGCGGGCGGTCGGCAGCCCCCAGCGGGTCTACGTCTGCCACGACGACGACGGCGAGGCGCTCCGGGAGGCGCTGCGCGACAGCGACCTCTGGCGCGCGAGCGAGGGCGCCGTCGTGCTCTGCCTCAACCGCCTGGCGGGGCTGGGCGGGCTGTTCGGCACCCACGACGACGCGATCCTCGACGACCTCGGCGGCCGGCTCGACGTCGTCGAACCGGGCACGCTGCTGCGCAGGGCGACGATGCCCGGTGTGCTGGTGCACGAGGACGTCTACGACCTGATGGCCGTCTCGGCGCACCTGACCTACCTGCGCAACCAGCGCTCTCGCGGTGTGGCCTGGCAGAGCACACCTGCCATGGTCTCGTGGGTTGAGCTGTCCGAGGACCTGCGGGCCGCGAACCGCGCGCAGGTGCGCGCCATCCCCGAACGGCTCCGCCAGATGGGCTGCACCGTCGCGCCCGCCGGCGACGCCGAGCACGGCCGGATCCCCGAACCCGTGGTGGACGCGCGGGCGGCGGACGAGCACGAGCGCTGGATGGCGGAGAAGACCGCCGCCGACTGGACCTACGGGCCGGAGCGCGACGACGCCCGGCGCCTGCACCCGGACCTGCGGCCCTGGGCGGACCTGTCCGAGCCGGACCGGGAGAAGGACCGCGCGGCGATCCGTGCGATCCCGGTGATCCTGGCGGACTTCGGCCTGCACGTCGTCCCGCTCGACGACGACGCCGGATGGGAGGCCGCAGGCGAGCCCGTGCCCGACCCGCGCGGCGTGGTCCGGGGCTGGCGGATGTTCGGCCGCGGCCGGGCCGAGCAGCCGGAGGAGGGCTGACGCCGGGCAGCCCGCGCGGGCTGACAGGATGGGGCCATGCGAAGCGTCACCCTCCTCGGCTCCACCGGCTCCATCGGCACGCAGGCCATCGACGTCATCGGGCGCAACCCCGACCGGTTCCGCGTGGACGCGCTGTCCGCCGGCGGTGCCGACCTGCCGCTCCTCGCGCGGCAGGCGGCCACCCTCGGCGTCCGCGCGGTCGCGGTGGCCGACGCCGCCGCGCGGCCCGCGCTGACCACCCTCCTGCGGGAGGCCGGGGCCGACGGCGTCGAGGTGCTCGCCGGGCCCGACGCCGCGACCGAGCTGGCCGGCCGGGGGAGCGACGTCGTGCTCAACGGCATCACCGGGTCGGTGGGCCTGCGTCCCACCCTGGCGGCGCTGGAGTCCGGCTCGACGCTGGCGCTCGCGAACAAGGAGTCGCTCGTGGTGGGCGGCGCCCTGGTCAAGGCGGCGGTGCGGCGCGAGGGCCAGATCGTGCCGGTCGACTCGGAGCACTCGGCCATCGCGCAGTCGCTGCGTTCGGGGTCCGCCGCCGAGGTCCGCAAGCTCGTGGTGACCGCGAGCGGCGGGCCGTTCCGCGGCCGGTCGCGTGCCGAGCTGCGGGACGTGACGCCCGCGCAGGCGCTGCGGCACCCGAACTTCGCGATGGGGCGTGTGGTCACCACCAACTCCGCGACCCTGGTGAACAAGGGCCTCGAGGTGATCGAGGCGCACCTGCTGTTCGACCTGCCGTTCAGTGCCATCGACGTAGTGGTGCACCCGCAGCAGCTGATCCACTCGATGGTCGAGTTCGTCGACGGCTCCACCATCGCGCAGGCCGGGCCGCCGCGGATGCTCGTGCCGATCGCGCTCGGCCTGTCCTGGCCGGACCGCTTGCCCGACGTCGACGTGGCGATCGACTGGACCCAGGCCGCCACCTGGGAGTTCGCGCCCCTGGACGACGACGCCTTCCCCGCCGTCCGCCTGGCCCGCCAGGTGGGCGAGGCCGGCGGCACCCACCCCGCGGTCTACAACGCCGCGAACGAGGTGTGCGTGGACGCGTTCCACGACGGCACCATCGGCTTCCTCGACATCGTCGACACCGTGGCCGCCGTGGTGGAGGAGCACACGACGACCGGGGCGGGCGACGCGGCATCGGTCGAGGGCGTCCTGGAGGCCGACGCCTGGGCCCGAGCCCGCGCGGCGGAGATCCTCAAGTCCTGACCGTCCGTCCGGGACCCGTGCAATGTGCTGCGTCCCGGCAGGGGCGTAGTGCCAGGAGTGGCTTGGGGGAAACAGTTGCTCTGCGGAGTGTGTTGCTGTCAGTAGACAACGTCTACTGACAGCAAAAGACCTAGCCCGCGGAGTAGTTACCCGGAGCCTGACCATCCGGCTGCGGCGTCGGCCGCCGTCCGCGCGCGGCGTGGTCGTGATCGACCGGGCCGTGCCCGTGCCACGGACCCGGCGTTGTCCCGGTACCACCGATGACCAGGCCGTCCGCGGCGCGGAGGGTCTCGGTCAGGTAGTCCTTCGCTGCGCGCACTGCGGGCTCCCAGCCGCCGCGCACGGGCCGCAGGACGGCGCACGCCGAGCTGAGCGTGCAGCCCGTGCCGTGCGTATTACGAGTGGGGATCCGTGGGGCGGTCAGGGCGACGACGCCGTCCGGCGCGCCGCTCGCTCCGAGGCCCGGACCTGCGAGGTGGTCGACCGACTCGGCCGTCCCCAGGTGTCCGCCCTTGACCAGGGCGAACCGTGCGCCGAGCTTCAGCAGCGCGCGCGCCTGGCCGGCCGCCTCGACGTCGTCCCTGGCCTGCTTGACGCCGAGCAGCACGGCGGCCTCGGGCAGGTTCGGCGTGACGAGGTCGGCGAGGGGCAGCAGCTCGTCACGCAGCACGGCCTCGGCGTCGGCCGTCAGGAGGCGGTCGCCCGACGTCGCGACCATCACCGGGTCGAGCACCACGAACGGCGCACTCCCCGCGGCCCGCAGGTCGCGCAGGGCCGCCGCGATGGCCCGGGCGACGGCGGCGTCCGTGGTCATGCCGATCTTCACGGTGTCCACCGCGACGTCGGCGAACAGGGTCTCGAGCTGCGCGCTCACCATGTCGGCCGGTACCGGTAGCACCCGGGTCACGCCGGTCGTGGACTGCGCGGTCAGGCCCGTGAGCACCGCGCAGCCGTAGCCGCCGAGGGCCGCGAAGGTCTTCAGGTCGGCCTGGATCCCGGCGCCGCCGGACGGGTCGGAACCGGCGATCGTCAGCGCCACCACGGGATGGCCGGGCGGGCGGGCACGCAGAGCGACGTCGGGCGCATCGCCGGGCAGAAGTGCACTCATGAGGCGCGTCCCGTCGTCGTGCGAGACCGGCCGCTCGATCGCCCGCTTGGGCGGCCGGCCGCGTGAGCGCCGGGTCGGTCGCCCGTGTGGGCGTCGGGTCGGTCGCCCGCGCGGACGTCGGAGCGGTCGCCCGCGCGGACGATGTCCCAGGCGTGCGCGATCTCCCGCGCGGCACCCGCCGGGTCGAGCCTGCCGCACACCGCGGAGACGACGGCGCTCCCCGCCGCCCCGGCGTCGTGCAGGGCAGGGACGTCAGCGGCTCGCAGGCCGCCGATCGCCACGCACGGGAGCTCCGTGGCGGCCGCGACGATCGCGAGCCGGGCGAAGCCGATCGCCGGGCGGGCGTCGGTCTTGGACAGGGTGGGCCGCACCGGTCCGACGCCGAGCAGGTCGACGGTGCCGGGCGGGAGGTCCGCGGTGGCCCGCGCCTCCTCGGGAGTGCTGACGCTCAGCCCGAGGTGTCTTTCGGGGCCCAGCAGCCGCCGTGCGGAGACCGGGTCCAGGTCGCTCTGCCCCACGTGGGCGCCGTCGGCCCCGACCGCGAGCGCTACGTCCACCCGGTCGTCGACGACGAGCGGCACCCCACGAGGCCGGAGCAGGGCGACCAGCGCGCGTCCGAGGTCCACGAGCTCGCGGGTGGTCGCTCCGGGGTCCCGCAGCTGGACGGCGGTCACGCCGCCCGTCACCGCCGCGTCCACGGTCGCGACGACGCCGGCGGGGCCGCCGCACTGCTGCGTGTCGGTGACGAGGTAGACGGACGGGTCGAGGCGCAGCCGGGCGGTCATACGTCGGCCCGCGCGGACTCGTGCGTGCCCGCGGCGCCGGGCCCGGTGGTGGACCTGTTGCTGGGCCCGGTGGTGAACCCGGTGGTGAACCCGGCGCCGGACCGGGCCGCGGCTTCGTTCACGATGCCGGCGCCGTACCCGACCGCCTCCGGGTCGACGTCGAAGACCCGGTCGACCAGCTCGACCGCGAAGCTGCCGGGCGTCGCCGAGGCGGTGAGGTCGGCGGCGACGCACAGCCACGCCGTCGCGGCGACGGCGGCGAGCAAGCGGTCCTCGGTGACGGCGGCGCAGGCCGCGACCAGGGCGCCGAGCGAGCACCCGACCCCCGTGACCCGCGTCATCAGGGGAGTGCCCGCGCTCACGCGCACGACCCGCTCGCCGTCGGTGATCAGGTCGGACGCACCGCTGACGGCGATCACCGCGCCCGACGACCGGGCGAGGTCGAGCGCGACGCCCCGCACGCCGTCGGGCGTGTCCAGGGAGTCGACGCCCCGGCCGCCGGAACCGCCGGCAAGCGCCTGGACCTCGGACGCGTTGCCGCGCACGACGGCGGGGCCGCGCGCGAAGAGCTCGGCCGCGAGCCGGGTGCGCAGCGGCAGCGCGCCGATGGCGACGGGGTCGAGCACCCACGGCACGCCCGCGGCGGTCGCGCCGTCGACGGCGGCCCGCATGCCGTCCGCCTGGATGCCCTCGACGGTGCCGAGGTTGATCAGCAGGCCGCCCGCGGCGCCGGCCATGACCGGTGCCTCCTCGGGGTCGGCGACCATGGCCGGCGCCGCACCGGCGGCGAGCAGGATGTTGGCGGTGAAGTTGGTGACCACGACGTTGGTCACGCAGTGCACCAGGGGAGCGGTGGTGCGCACCGCGGTGACTACCGACGCGACGGCGTCGGGCAGGACGGAGCCCATGAGGCGTTCCCTTCGCTAGCACTACCTAGATCAGGTTCCACGGGTGCATCTCAGCCAGGCTCTGGTCCTGGCGCCCCGCGCCATGTGGGGCCCACCTTAGACAGGTTGGGGCGGTGTTCGGAACCGGGCTGGTCGTGGTTCTCTGCTGTAATCGGCTTATGGACAACGAGGGTGTTTTGGCCGAGATTCGGGCGATGTGCGTCGGGCACCTCGGCGAAGACCTGGGAGCTCGGCTCGCCGCGTTGGCCAAGCCCGCGTTTGCCCTCGGGCGCGCTAGCGACGACGCGCCGCAGACCGGCCGGTGCCACGTCGGCGGCCCCGCACTGCTGGAGCCGGGAACGCGGTGGCCCGAGACCGGGGGAGGCCGTCCGCTCGGCCTGGTCGCAGTGCTGGACACCGACGAGCTCGCACCATGGCTCGACGACCAGCTGCCCACGCGGCTCGGTGTGGTCAACGTGTTCCGGTTTCAGCCGGACGAGTTCCAGATCGTGCTGGCCGACCCGGCACGCGCCATCGAGGTCGCGGCTCCGGAACCCGCCCAGGTGCTTGACCGGCAACCGCTGAACGCCACCCCCATCGTCACCCTGCCGTCGTTGGTGGGGGAGTCCTACGACCCGATCCTGAAGTCGTTCGACTTCCGGGCGCTACCCGACCTCGATGACGGTGACGGACGAGGACTTCGTTCCCACGAGCGGTTCGCTGAGGCCTGGGTCGACTACTGCTGGGAGAAGTTCAGGTGCCGGCCCGGAGACGCTCAGGCGTTCGGCTGGCCATACATCGACCAATGGGTAGGAAGACGGGACGACGACTACGCACATCTCCTCACGCTTCCGGACCACCTGTGGGATGCCGAGGATCACGACGGCGGATTCGAGCGTGTCATGGTCTCTCCTGACGACCTGCGGGCCGGCAGGTTCACGGGCGTCGGCTACGAACAGGATGGTCTTCACTGACCCCGTGCTGCAGCCCGTCGACGAGCAGGTCGAGCATGCGCCCACCGTGGTTCGGCTCCTCGTCGTGCATGGGCAGGCACAGCTTGGAGACGGCGTACAGGAGGTCCTTGGGGCTGGCGACAGCGCGGATCTCGCCGGCGTCGACCGCGGCGTCGACGAGCGAGCCGACGGAGGGGCCCAGCCGCCCGATGAAGTAGGCGGGCAGGGCGTCGAATGCCGGGTCGCCCGAGTGCAGGGCCGAGGCGAGCCCGCGCTTGGTCGCCAGGAACTCCGTGTACCGGTGGAGCCACTTCTCGAGCGCCACGACCGGCTCGTACTTCTCCGCGAGGACGGGGGCCGCGTCGGCGCAGGCGTCCACCTCGTTCTGGAACACGGCCTTGACCAGGTCCGAGCGCTTGGGGAAGTGCCGGTACAGCGTCCCGACGCCGACCCCGGCGACGTCGGCGATCTCCTTCGCGGGCGCGTCGACGCCCGACGTGCCGAAGACGGCCTTGGCGGCGTCGAGCAGCGCGTCGATGTTGCGCTGCGCGTCTGCGCGCAGCGGCCGCGACGCTGTGTTCTGGGTCACTTCTCTCCGATCGCTTGCTAACCGGAACGCCTTTCCATATAGTTCTGGAAGAGCGTTCCGCTTAGTTCCAGAGTACGGCATCGCGACGGCGCTCACCAGACCTCTCGACCCCAGGAGGGCCCCATGCAGTACCGCAGCCTCGGCCGGACCGGCATCAAGGTCAGCCCCTACGCGCTCGGCGCGATGATGTTCGGCGCGGTCGGCAACCCCGACCACGAAGACTCGATCAAGATCATCCACAGGGCGCTCGACGCGGGCATCAACTTCATCGACACGGCCGACGCGTACTCCCACGGCGAGTCCGAGGAGATAGTGGGCAAGGCGCTCAAGGGGCGGCGCGACGACGTCGTGCTCGCCACCAAGGTGCACCTGCCCATGAGCGACGACCCCAACCACCGCGGCAACTCCCGCCGCTGGATCATCGCCGAGGTCGAGAACTCCCTGCGCCGCCTGGGCACCGACTACATCGACCTGTACCAGATCCACCGGCCCGACCCCGAGACCGACGTCGAGGACACGCTGGCGGCGCTGACCTACCTCATCAACTCCGGCAAGGTGCGGGCCATCGGCTCGTCCACCATGCCCGCCGCCGACATCGTCCAGGCGCAGTGGGTCGCCGAGCGGCGCGGCCTGGAGCGCTTCCGCACCGAGCAGCCCCCGTACTCGATCCTGAACCGCGGCATCGAGCGCGACGTCCTGCCGGTCGCGCAGCAGTACGGCATGGGCACCCTCGTGTGGAGCCCGCTGGCGGGCGGCATGCTCACCGGCAGGTACCGCAAGGGTCAGGGCAACGACACTCACCGGGCGCAGTTCGGCTTCGCGCACCTGCGCGACGAGCGCCGCCTCGACGTCGTCGAGCAGCTCATCCCCGTCGCGCAGGACGCCGGGATCCCGCTGAACCACCTCGCGATGGCGTTCGCCATCGCCCACCCGGGCGTCACGTCCGCGATCATCGGACCGCGGACGATGGACCAGCTCGACAGTGCGCTCGCCGGCGCGGAGGTGGTGCTGAGCGACGAGATCCTCGACCGGATCGACGCCATCGTGCCGCCGGGTACCGACGTCAGTCGCCTCGACATGGCCTACGACCCGCCGGCCATCCAGCACGCGCCGCTGCGCCGTCGGCCCGCGGAGGAGCGGGCGGCGGCTGCCTGACGACGCACCGCGGCGCCCCGCGCCACCGTCCCACCGCGCGAAAGGAACCGTCATGACCCACAGGCAGCACCACCCCATCGGTACCGGATTCACCGCCGCCTCGACGGTCGACGACGTCCTCGCGGGCATCGACCTGACCGGCGAGAACGTCATCGTCACGGGCGGCCACTCCGGCCTCGGCCTGGTGGCCACCCGGGCGCTGTCTAAGGCTGGCGCCTCGGTCACCGTCGGCTCGCGTGATACGGACCGTGCCGCCGCCGCGGTGGCCGGGATCGAACGAGTCGAGGTCGCGCGACTGGATCTCATAGACCCGGCGTCGATCGATACGTTCGTCGCGAAGTACCTGGAATCCGGCCGCCCCCTGCACATCCTGATCAACAACGCGGGCTACCCGGCCCCCGCCCAGATCGTGCGAGACGCGCGCGGCTACGAGGCGCAGTTCGCGACCAACCACCTCGGCCACTTCCAGCTCACCCTTGGCCTGCACCCCGCACTCAAGGCGGCCGACGGTGCCCGGGTGGTCAACACGACCTCGGGCGCCCAGCGGATGTCCGACATCCTGTGGGACGACCCGAACTTCACCGGCGGCGGCTACGACCCCAACCTCGCCTACGCCCAGTCCAAGACCGCGAACGTGCTGTTCACGGTCGAGCTGGACCGGCGGTGGGCCGACGAGGGCATCCGCGCCTTCGCGGCCCACCCGGGCGTCATCGCCACGACGTCGTTCAACAGCTCGGTGGGTGTGGATGCGCAGCGCGCCATGGGTCTGATCGACGACGCCGGCCGGCCGATCATCGACCCAGAGCACGGGAAGAAGACCGAGGAGCAGGGGGCCGCCACCATCGTGTTCGGCGCCACCAGCCCGCTGCTGTCCGACGTCGGCGGCGTGTACCTGAACAACAGCGACATCTCACAGCTGAACGACAACCAGCCGGCGCCCACCGCGCGGGAGGTCACGGCCGACGTCGTGTCCCACTCGATCGACCCGAGCTCGGCCGAACGGCTGTGGGACCTGAGCGAGCAGCTGCTGAAGGTCTAGTGGCCGCGCGAGCCAGTCGCCGAACCGCAACACAGTGGTCGGTCGAGGGCGTCGAGCCGCAAGTCACCTGTCGATCGAGCGGGTGATGCGTGATCAACAATCGGCTCGGCCCCCTGATGTGCGATCAACCTGCGGTTCGGTCGCCCGATCGGTGACCAACCTGCGGTTCGGCGCCGCCGCTCAACTCACAGCTTCGTCCACGCCTCGCTCAGCACCCCCCGCAGGATCTGCTCGATCTCGTTGAACTCCGCCGGCCCGGTCGTGAGCGGCGGCGCGAGCTGCACAACGGGGTCGCCGCGATCGTCGGCCCGGCAGTAAAGGCCGGCCTCGAACAGCGCCGGGGTGAGGAACCCGCGCAGCAGGCGCTCCGCCTCGTCGTCGGAGAAGGTCTCCCGGGTGTCCTTGTCCTTGACGAGCTCGATCCCGTAGAAGTACCCGGCGCCGCGTACGTCGCCGACGATCGGCAGGTCGTACAGCTTCTCCAGGGTCGACCGGAGGACCGGCGCATTCTCCTTGACGCGCCCGGTCAGGTTCTCGGACTCGAAGATGTCGAGGTTCGCCATGGAGACCGCCGCCGACACCGGGTGCCCGCCGAAGGTGTACCCGTGCGCGAAGCTCGTGGACCCGGTCGCGAACGGCTCGAAGATCTTGTCGCTGACGATGCACGCGCCGATCGGGGAGTAGCCCGACGACATGCCCTTGGCGCACGTGATCATGTCGGGCACGTAGCCGAAGTCGTCGCACGCGAAGATCGACCCGATGCGGCCGAACGCGCAGATGACCTCGTCCGAGACCAGAAGGACGTCGTACTTGTCGCAGATCTCGCGTACCCGCTCGAAGTACCCGGGCGGCGGCGGGAAGCACCCGCCCGCGTTCTGCACCGGCTCGAGGAAGACGGCGGCCACCGAGTCGGGCCCCTCCATCTCTATCAGCGTCTCGATCTGGTCCGCGGCCCAGCGGCCGAACGCCTTCGGGTCGTCGCGCAGATCCTCGGCCGCCCGGTAGATGTTGGTGTTGGGCACCTTGTGCGCGCCCGGCACCAGGGGCTCGTACGGCTCCTTGAGGCCCGGCAGGCCCGTCACGGACAGGGCGCCGTGCGTGGTGCCGTGGTAGGCGATGGACCGGGAGATTACCTTGTACTTGCCCGGCTTGCCCTGCAGCTTCCAGTACTGCTTGGCCAGCTTGAACGCCGTCTCCACCGCCTCGGACCCGCCAGTCGTGAAGAAGACGCGGTTCAGGTCGCCGGGCGCGTGGTGGGCGAGCCGCTCGGCCAGGTCGATGGCCGGCGGATGCGCGAACGACCACAGCGGGAAGAAGGCGAGCTCGCCCGCCTGTTTGGCCGCGGCCTCGGCGAGCACCCGGCGGCCGTGCCCGGCCTGGACCACGAACAGCCCCGAGAGCCCGTCGATGTACTTGCGGCCCTGCGCGTCCCATACGTGGTGGCCCTCGCCGCGCACCAGCGTGGGCACGCCGGCGTCCCACGCGGACTGCCGCGTGAAGTGTCCCCAGAGGTGACGGCGGGCGGCGTCGTCCCGCGCGGTCCCGCGCGGCGTGAGATTCGGCCCGACGGCGGAGGGGGCGGCGGGCGTAGAGATTTCAGTCATCGTGTTCCCCAGTTGTAGAGCTGTTTACGGAGCTTGAGATAGACGAAGGTCTCTGTGGTCAGCACACCAGGAAGCGAGCGGATCTGCCTGTTGACGATCTCGAGCAGCTGGTCGTCGTCCTCGCAGACCACCTCGACGAGCAGGTCGAACCCGCCCGCTGTGATCACCACATAGTCGACGCCCTCGACGTCGGCCAGGCTGTCGGCGAGGTCCTCGATGTCCCCGCTGGCCTTGATGCCGATCATCGCCTGGCGGGCGAAACCCACCTGGAGCGGGTCGGTGACGGCGACGATCTGCACCACGCCGTGGTCCACCAGCCGCTGCACGCGCTGGCGCACCGCGGCCTCGGACAGGCCAACGGCCTGGGCGATCGCAGCGTACGAGCGTCGGCCGTCGGCCTGAAGCTGCTCGATGATCGCCTTCGCGGCGTCGTCGAGCACCGGCGCCGAGCTGGTGGCTGGGGAGCGGGGCATGGCTGAATGTTGACCATGAGAGGGCGCTGAACGCAAGCAGATCCGTCGTGAGAAACATTCCGGACCACTGAATCCGCAACAGTTTACCGCCGGGTAACACGGATTCCTTTGTTGTGCGCACGTCGGTCCCCTACGGTCCTGACCACGTCGAGACCGAGGAGGACCGTGAGCACCACGACCGGCACGGAAGCCAAGACCGAGCTGCTCAACCTGGTGGGCGGGCAGCGGACCCCCGCGGCCGACGGCGACACGCTCACCGTCGTGGACCCGAGCACGGGCGAGGGCTACGCGACCTCGCCGAACAGCGGCGAGCAGGACGTCTCCGCCGCCTACGCCGCGGCGGACCGGGCGTTCGCGGAGTGGCGGCACACCACGCCCGCGGAGCGGCAGCTCGCCCTCCTCAAGATCGCCGACACCATCGAGGCACGTGCGGGGGAGCTCGTGGCGGCGGAGAGCCGCAACACGGGCAAGCCGCTGCACCTCACCGCCACCGACGAGGTGCCGCCGTGCGCCGACCAGTTCCGCTTCTTCGCGGGCGCGGCCCGGATCCTGGAGGGCATGGCCGCCGGGGAGTACCTGGAGGGCCACACGTCGTGGATCCGTCGCGAGCCGGTGGGCGTCGTCGGCCAGGTGACGCCGTGGAACTACCCGCTGATGATGGCCGTGTGGAAGATCGCCCCGGCCCTGGCCGCGGGCAACACGATCGTCCTCAAACCATCGGACACCACGCCGGTCTCCACGCTGCTGCTGGCCGAGATCGTCAACGAGCATGTGCCGGCCGGCGTCTTCAACGTCATCTGTGGCGACCGCGAGACCGGCCGTGCCCTGGTGTCGCACGCGCGTCCCGACATGGTCGCCATCACCGGCTCGGTCCGGGCGGGCATGGAGGTGGCGCGGGCGGCGTCGTCCGACGTCAAGCGCGTGCACCTCGAGCTCGGCGGCAAGGCGCCGGTGGTCGTGTTCGGCGACGCCGACATCGCGGCCGCCGCCGAGGGCATCGCCGGCGCCGGCTTCTACAACGCAGGCCAGGACTGCACGGCGGCCTCGCGCGTGCTGGTGCACGAGTCGGTGGCCGCGGACTTCACCGCGGCACTGGCGGAGCAGGCCGCCGCGACCAGGACGGGCCTGCCCGACGACGAGACCGCCGACTTCGGGCCGGTCAACAACCCGCACCAGCTCGACCGCGTGCTCGGCTTCGTGGACCGCCTGCCCGCGCACGCGCAGGTGGTGGCCGGCGGCAACCGGCTCGGCACCACTGGTTACTTCCACGAGCCCACCGTCGTCGCGGGCCTGCAGCAGGACGACGAGGCCGTGCAGACCGAGATCTTCGGCCCGGTCATCACGGTCCAGACGTTCTCCGACGAGGCAGACGCGGTCGCCAAGGCGAACGACGTCGCCTACGGCCTGGCCAGCTCGGTCTGGACCGCCGACCACGGCACGGCCATGCGGGTGTCGCGCGCCCTGGACTTCGGCTGCGTGTGGATCAACACCCACATCCCCTTCGTCGCCGAGATGCCGCACGGCGGCTTCAAGCACTCCGGGTACGGCAAGGACCTGTCGATGTACGGGTTCGAGGACTACACCCGCGTCAAGCACGTGATGAGTGCGTTCTGAGCCGGCCCTGAACCAGCACCGAGCAACCCAGCGAGCCCCCGAGGAGCACCCGTGAGCAACCCCCGACGTCGTCCCCCGGCGGACCCCATGGTCCGCGCCCTGATCCAGCAGGCCCGCGGCGCTGCCGCGGCCCGCCGAGCCTCGGCCGGGAGCGCCGGCCTGTCGCGCCGCCAGTTCCTGACTGTTGGCGCGGGGGTGGCGGGCACCGCCGCCCTCCTGGCGGCCTGCGGCACGGGAGGCGCGCCGGGCGCGTCCTCCAGCGCCGCGCCGAGCCCGGCCGCCGACGTGTCCGACGCAGAGAAGCTCGTCCGCTGGGCCAACTGGACCCTGTACCTGGACCAGAACGACGCCGGCACCGAGTACCCGACCCTGAACGCCTTCACGAAGCAGACGGGCATCGACGTCGAGTACCTGGAGGACATCGAGGACAACGACACCTTCTACGGCAAGGTGTCGGGGCAGCTCGCGAACGGCGACGACATCGGCTACGACATCGTGACGCCGACCGACTGGATGGCCGGCCGCATGATCCGGCTCGGCTACGCCCAGGAGCTGGACCTGGCCAACATCCCGAACGCGGCCAACCTGGTGTCCACGCTGCGCGACGTCGACTACGACGAGGGCCGCAAGCACGCCCTGACGTGGCAGTCGGGCTTCGGCGGCCTGGCCTGGGACAAGGCGAAGGTGCCTGGCGGGATGCAGAGCCTCGACGACCTCTGGAAGCCGGAGCTGGCGGGCAAGGTCGAGGTGCTGTCCGAGATGCACGACACCATCGGGCTGATCATGCTCAGCCAGGGCGTGGACCCGGCGGGCGACTGGGGCGACGCGGAGTACGACGCCGCCATCGAGCTCCTGCGCGAGAAGATCACCTCGGGCCACATCCGCCAGGTCAAGGGCAACTCGTACACGCAGGACCTGGTGTCGGGGGACTGCTGGGCCTGCATCGGCTGGTCCGGCGACATCACGGGGCTCAACTACGAGGCCGACAACCGGTTCGACTTCGTGGTCCCCGAGGCCGGCGGCACGCTCTGGAGCGACGAGATGCTGATCCCGGTCGGCGCCACGCACAAGAAGAACGCCGAGACGCTCATGAACTACTACTACGAGCCCGAGGTCGCCGCCCAGGTGGCGGCATGGGTCAACTACGTGACCCCCGTCGACGGCGCCAGGGAGGTCATGGAGAAGTCCGACCCGGAGCTTGCCGCCGACACCAACATCTTCCCGGACGACGAGACCCTGGCGAAGGTGCACGTGTTCCGCACGCTCACCCCGGCCGAGGAGACCAAGTACAACGGCCAGTACCTCGAGGTCATCGGGGCATGAGGTCGCCACACACGGCGAGCCTCGAGCTGTGGGGCGTGCGCAAGGAGTTCGGCAGCTTCACCGCCGTCGAATCCCTCGACCTGACCGTCCCCGAGGGCTCGTTCTTCGCGCTGCTCGGCCCGTCCGGCTGCGGCAAGACCACCACGCTGCGGATGGTCGCCGGGCTGGAGCAGCCGACGTCGGGCGTCATCTCGATCGGCGGGCGGGACGTGACCGGCACCGCGGCGCACCGCCGCCCGGTCAACACGGTCTTCCAGTCCTACGCGCTGTTCCCGCACCTGACGGTGCTGGACAACGTCGCGTTCGGGCTGAAGCGCAAGCGGGTGCCAGACGCGCGGGCCAAGGCCCGGGCCGGGCTCGAGACCGTGCAGCTCGCGCACCTCGGCGACCGCAGGCCGAACCAGCTCTCCGGCGGCCAGCAGCAGCGCGTCGCCCTGGCTCGCGCCCTCGTGAACAGCCCGTCCGTGCTGCTCCTGGACGAGCCGCTCGGCGCGCTCGACCTCGCCCTGCGGCGCGAGATGCAGCTCGAGCTCAAGCGCATCCAGGCGGACGCGGGCATCACGTTCGTGCACGTGACGCACGACCAGGAGGAGGCCATGACCATGGCCGACACCGTCGCCGTCATGAACGAGGGCCGCGTCGAGCAGCTCGGCCCGCCCGCCGAGCTCTACGAGCTGCCCAGCACCGCCTTCGTGGCGAACTTCCTGGGGCGCTCCAACCTCGTGACCGGCTCGGTGGTGGACGTCGGCGAGGTGCTCGGCGTCGACGTCGCCGGTACGCGCCTCCGGGTGCCGGTGGGGCGGGTCTCGGCGGGTTCGACCGGCGTCGGCGCCGTCGTGCAGCTCGGCGTGCGTCCCGAGAAGGTGCGGATAGTGGCGAACGGCAGCGAGCCGACGTCGGGCAGCAACGTGCTGGGGCCGGGCAAGGTGACCGACGTGTCGTTCACGGGCGTCTCCACTCAGTACCAGGTCGACCTCGGGGACCTGGGCGTGCACGAGGTCTTCGCACAGAACTCCTCGGGCGCGCCCGAGGTGCGTGTGGGCGACGCCGTCCGCCTGGCCTGGGACGTGGACCACACGTTCGGCCTCGCCGGGGAACCTGCCAGGAGCGGTCAGTGACCACGGTGGCCCCGGGCCCGGCCATCGGCGTCGCGGCCCCAGGGACGGGCGCTCCAGGCACGGGCGCGGAGGACGTCGCGGCCCGGCGCGCCGGCGCCGCTGGCGTCGGCCTCATGCTCCCGGGCACGCTGTACCTGGTCGCCTTCTTCGTGATCCCAGTCTTCGCGCTCCTGGCGACGTCGCTCTACGTGCCGGTCCCCGGGGGCGACGTCGGCCAGTTCATGCCGGCCTTCCACTGGCAGAACTACGTGACAGCGCTCGCCGACTTCTGGCAGCCGCTCGCGCGCTCCTTCTGGTTCGCGCTGCTGGCCACGGCGGGGGCGCTCGCGGTCGGCTACCCGATCGCATACCTGATCGCCGTGCGCGGCCGGGGCAGGCCGCTGCTGCAGGGCATGCTGCTCGTGCTGGTCGTGGCGCCGTTCTTCACGTCGTTCGTGCTGCGCACCATCGCGTGGAAGCAGATCCTGGCCGACGACGGGTACGTGGTCCAGGCACTGCACTGGCTCCACGTGCTGCCGCCGGACGGGCGGCTGACGGCGACGTCGTTCGCCGTCGTCGTCTCGCTGACGCACAACTTCGTGCCGTTCATGGCGCTGCCGATCTACGCATCCCTGGAGCGGCTCGACCCGCGCCTGGTGGAGGCGGGCGGCGACCTGTACGCCGGGCCGTGGACGACGTTCCGCACGGTCACCCTCCCGCTGTCCATGCCGGGCGTGGTCTCCGGGACGTTGCTCACGTTCATCCCGGCGGCCGGCGACTACGTGTCCGCCTCGCTGCTGGGCAACTCGACCAACACGGCGATGATCGGCCAGGTCATCGACACGCGGTTCTTCCGGCTGCTCGACTACCCGACCGCCGCGTCGCTGTCGGTGGTGCTGATGGCCGCCATCGCGGTGCTCGTGGGGCTCTACGTGCGCCGGACGGGGACGGAGGACCTGCTGTGACTCGACCGGTGACTCGACCCGTGACTCGACCTGCGACTCGACCTGCGACCGGGCGGCTCAACCGCCGGCTGGCCGGCGCACTGATCCCCGCCTACTGCGCGCTGGCGTTCGTGTTCCTGCTCGCGCCCAGCGTCTACACCGTCCTGTACTCGTTCAACGACGGCGGCCGGCGCAACCTCGTGTGGCAGGGCTTCACGCTCGACAACTGGCGCAACCCCTGCGGGGCGCCCCAGGTGTGCGAGGCGTTCGCGAACTCGCTGCAGGTGGGTCTGCTGTCCACGCTGTTCGCCACCACGCTCGGCACGCTCGTAGCGATAGCTCTGGTGCGCTACCGGTTCCGCGGGCGGGCGCTGGCCAACCTGCTGATCTTCCTGCCCATGTCCACCCCCGAGGTCGTGCTGGGCGCGGCCCTCCTGTCCCAGTTCCTCACGCTGCAGCTGCAGCTCGGGTTCTGGACAGTGGTGCTCGCGCACGTCATGTTCAACATCTCGTTCGTCGTGGTGGCGGTCAAGGCGCGCGTGCAGTCCATGGACCCGCGCCTGGAGGAGGCCGCCGCCGATCTGTACGCCTCGCCCTGGCAGGCCTTCTGGAAGGTGACGTTCCCGCTGCTCGTGCCGGGCATCGCGGCCGCGGCGGCGCTCGCGTTCAGCCTGAGCTTCGACGACTTCATCATCACCAACTTCAACTCCGGCTCCTTCACCACGTTCCCGAAGTTCGTGTACGTCTCGGCGGCGCGCGGCATCCCGGCGCAGGCCAACGTGATCGGCACGGCGATGTTCGTGGCGGCGCTGGCCGTGGTGATCGGTGCGCAGGTGGTGGCGGCGCTCCGCCGTCGGGTCAGCGGCGCCGGGTCCAGTTGAACACCGCCCAGCCCGTGACCAGGGCGCCGACGGTGACCAGGGCCGTGGCCGCTACCGCCTGGACCCCGTTGAGCAGCCCGGCGTCCATGGCCACCTGGACGGTGCCGATGAGGGCGTAGACGCCGGCGAACACGGTGATGGCGGACAGCGTGCCGTCCATCAGCCGACGGCGCCCGCGCTCGCGCTGCGCCTCCGCCGCCCGCTCGCGGTCGCCGTGCAGGCGTTCGAGGGCGGCCAGCCGGGCGGCGATGGGCTCCTGGAGCAGCTCCCGCAACCGCTCGGTGACGACGGCGGCCTGCTGCTCGAAGTGCGACGCCTGCAGCAGCTGGTTCAGCATCCGGGACTCCAGGGCGGAGGCCAGGAACGTGGGGGACGTGATGGTGGTCAGGGTCGTGCGGACCTCCGAGGCGAACTCGTGCAGCCGGAGCTGCTCGCGGGTGAGCCGCTCCTTGCGGTCGGCGAGGTCGGCGCCGTTGTTGACGTCGTGGTCGGCGAGCATGGCCGCGACGATCCGCAGGTGGTCCGCGAGGGTGGCGTTCCAGGCGCTGAACAGCCCGTTGAGGCTGGCCACGAACTCGGCGAGCGAGCCGTACTGGGAGATCTTGAAGTGGGCGGTGCCGACCAGGGCGACGGTGGTGGAGTTGGTGGCCACGGCCACGACGTCGCCCAGGTGCCGCACGCCTTCCAGCAGCACCGGGTTGCGCTGGCGCAGGGTCCAGTCGCACAGCGTCGCGGTGCCGTAGGAGACCGGCTGCAGCAGCACCTGCGAGCCGAACGCGGCCAGCAGCTCGTCCCCCATGGAGACGGGCGTGCGCTCCGTCGCCGGCGCGGCCGGGCCGCGTCCCCTGCTCGCCTCGTAGACGGTGGTGACCACGTGGGCGCGGCCCTGGGCGATCTCGGTGCCCTCGCGGACCAGGTCGGCGGTGGCGCGCTGGAGCAGGTCGGCGAGGTCGAAGAGGCGCTCGGGCGGGAGCGCGCCACCCGGGTCGACATCGACGGGCGGGCCGTCCGGCGTGATCCAGCGCACCCGGATGTCGGCGTGCAGGTTGGACAGGCGGAACCGGGCGTCGCGGACCTGCTGCGGCGACTGGTCGCGCGCCGAGTACCGGAACCGCACGTAGTGGTTGCCGAACTCGGTGAACCGCACGTCGCAGGACAGCTCCTCGATGAGCGTCCCGTCGGGTTGTTCGAGGCGCACGTTCGGCATCGACAGCGACACCCCGCCGTACGGGCGTGCGGCCCGGTCGACGCTGGCCCAGACGTCGTCCATCTTGAGGCGCCCGCGTACCGCGAAGGCCTGGACACCGAGCAGCTCGGGCCGCTCGTCGCGGTCCGCGATGCTCCGGATGGCCGCGACCGCCGTGGCCGGGCTGACGTCCCGCAGCCCGAACGGGTAGATGTAGACCGTCCTGAGCCGGTCGAGCGTGAGCCAGGTCGCGTCGAGGTTGCGGTGCAGCTCCGCCAGGTGCATCCGGTAGGAGCGCAGCTCGCTGGCCAGGATGTAGTTGAGGTGCCGGTCGGTCTCCGCGGCGCGCAGGCCGTCGAGCGCGGGGCCGAGCCGCGACGGCTTGCCCGCCATCGCGTCGTCGGCCGCCCGGGCGGCCTCGGCCAGCGCGCGGAAGTACCGGATGCGGGTCACCGCCTGCGGCACCAGGATGCGGCGGAACGGGGAGGTCGGGTCGGGGATCGCCCGGGCCGCCTGCAGCAGCTCGGCGCACCGCTCGCCGGCCCGGCCGGCGGCGTCGGCCAGCCGGGCCAGGTCGCCCGCGCTGCGGGCGGCGGACGTGTGCATCTGGGTGATGAGAGTGCGCAGCAGCACGGCGACGGCGTCGCCCTCGGCCCGGCAGACGTCGTCCGGGGCGCTGTCGCGGCACGTCTCCCAGGTCTCGACGAAGGCGCGCAGCGGGACGATGATGCGGCCGTGCCGGAAGGTGTACTGCAGGGCGTCGCTCGCCTGCGACCACAGGTAGATGCCGAGCAGGGCGGCGGCGCGGGGCTGCGCGGCCACGGCGGTCAGCGTGGCCGCCGTCTCGGGGCCGCGCGGGTCGCCGGGCACGGGGTGTCGTCGGTTCGGCGCCTCGCCGTCGTCGCCCATGTTCCAGCGTGAGGCGGCCCAGATCGCGCTGACGTCCACGCCGATCTCGCGCAGCTGCCGCGCCACCCGGGAGTCGCCGTCCGCACCGGGCCACGCTTCGGTCTGGAACATCGAGGCGAGGCTCTCCACGAGGGACGTGGGGCCGTGCGCGTGCAGCTCCCGAAACCCAGGGACAGACGAAACCGACATGTCGACAGGTTAATGATCAGTAACCAATGTTTCAACGAATCATCATGATTCGGCAGAAAGTGAACGTCGGGCGCCCGTCGCGGGGGAGGACGCGCGCGGCCTTCCGGGCTGTCAGAGAGGTGCCGTAGTCTCGGTTCCGTGAGCATCGTTCCGCACATCGTTGGTGTGCTCGTCCTCCTGGTGGGCGTCCTTGTCTCGGTCGGTCTGCACGAGCTCGGGCACATGATTCCCGCCAAGAAGTTCGGCGTGCGCGTGAGTCAGTACATGGTGGGCTTCGGTCCCACGGTCTGGTCGCGGACCAAGGGGGAGACCGAGTACGGCATCAAGGCGATCCCGCTCGGCGGGTTCGTGCGCCTCGTGGGCATGATGCCGCCCGCCCCCGCGGGCACGCGGCGTGGCACCGGCTTCTGGAGCGAGCTCGTCGCGGACGCGCGCGACGCGTCCGTAGCGGAGGTGCGTCCCGGCGAGGAGCACCGCGCCTTCTACAACCTGTCGACGCCCAAGAAGCTCGTCGTCATGTTCGGCGGGCCGTTCATGAACCTCGTGATCGCCACGTTCCTCATGGGCGTCATCCTGGTCGGCTACGGCCTGCCCGCGGTCTCGACCACCGTCGCCCAGCTGTCGGAGTGCGTGCCGGCGTCGGTCACGTCCACCGCGACGGGGGACGACTGCGAGGGGCAGCCGCCCGCGCCCGCCGCCGCGGCCGGGCTGGAGCCGGGTGACGAGGTGGTCTCCTTCGGCGGTACCGAGGTGACCGGCTGGCAGCAGCTGGTCGGCCTCATCAACGAGTCCGCGGGGCGCGAGTCCCAGATAGTGGTGCTGCGCGACGGCGAGCGGGTGACGCTGGACGTCACCCCCGCGACCACCGAGCGCCCGGTGGTGGACGAGCAGGGCGCGGCGGTCCTCGGGGCCGACGGCGAGCCGCTCGTCGAGCCGGGCGGTTTCGTCGGCTTCTCCCCGCTCCAGGTGCGCGAGCAGCAGCCCCTGTCGCGCGTCCTGCCCGAGGTCGGCAACATGACCTGGCAGACGGCGACCATGGTGGCGACGCTCCCGGTCCGCGTGGCCGACGCCGCCACCCAGGCCTTCACGTCCGAGGAGCGCTCGCAGGACTCCGTGCAGTCCGTGGTGGGCGTCGCGCGGATCAGCGGCGAGATCATGGCCCTGGACGAGGAGATCATCGACCGGGTGATGATCTACCTGAGCCTGCTCGCGAGCCTCAACATCGCGCTGTTCGTCTTCAACATGATCCCGTTCCTGCCGCTCGACGGCGGGCACCTGGTCAACGCCCTCTACGAGGGCGGCAAGCGCACGGTCGCCCGGATCCGCGGGGCGGCGGTGCTGCCCGGCCCGGCCGACGTCGCACGCATGACACCCGTGGCCTATGTGGTCTTCCTGATCCTGCTTGGTGTGGGTGGCATCCTCATCGTGGCGGACCTGGTGGATCCGGTGCGGATCACGTGACGCCAGACACGATGTGCGTTTCGCACCTTCTGAAGCGTGGATACTGATCCTGTGAGCGCAATCAGCCTCGGCATGCCCGCAGCACCTCCGCCGGTTCTCGCCCCCCGCCGAAAGACCCGCAAGATCAAGGTCGGCAAGGTGGAGGTGGGCGGTGACGCACCGGTGAGCGTGCAGTCCATGACCACCACGCCCACCACCGACATCAACGCGACCCTCCAGCAGATCGCGGAGCTCACGACGGCAGGCTGCGACATCGTGCGCGTCGCCGTCCCGACCTCCGACGACGCCGAGGCGCTGCCGATCATCGCGAAGAAGTCCCAGATCCCCGTGATCGCGGACATCCACTTCCAGCCGAAGTACGTCTTCCAGGCGATCGACGCCGGCTGTGCCGCCGTCCGCGTCAACCCGGGCAACATCCGTAAGTTCGACGACCAGGTCAAGCAGATCGCCCAGGCCGCGAAGGACGCCGGGATCTCGATCCGCATCGGCGTCAACGCGGGCTCGCTCGACAAGCGCCTGCTGGCCAAGTACGGCAAGGCCACCCCCGAGGCCCTGGTCGAGTCCGCCGTGTGGGAGGCGAGCCTCTTCGAGGAGCACGACTTCCACGACTTCAAGATCTCGGTCAAGCACAACGACCCGGTCATCATGGTCGCGGCCTACGAGCTGCTCTCCGAGCGCGGCGACTGGCCACTGCACCTCGGCGTCACCGAGGCGGGCCCGGCGTTCCAGGGCACCATCAAGTCGGCCACCGCGTTCGGTGCCTTGCTGAGCAAGGGCATCGGCGACACGATCCGCGTCTCCCTGTCGGCCCCGCCGGTGGAGGAGGTCAAGGTCGGCAACCAGATCCTGCAGTCCCTGAACCTGCGCCCGCGCAAGCTCGAGATCGTGTCCTGCCCGTCCTGCGGCCGCGCCCAGGTCGACGTGTACACGCTGGCCGAGAAGGTCACCGCAGGCCTGGAGGGCATGACCGTCCCGTTGCGCGTCGCCGTCATGGGCTGCGTGGTGAACGGCCCGGGCGAGGCCCGCGAGGCCGACCTCGGTGTGGCCTCCGGCAACGGCAAGGGCCAGATCTTCGTCAAGGGCGAGGTCATCAAGACCGTCCCCGAGTCGATGATCGTCGAGACGCTCATCGAAGAGGCGATGCGGATCGCGGATGAGATGCCCTCGCCGGAGAATGAAGCACAGGCCGGTTCACCGGTCGTCTCGGTCGGCTGACTCGAACGGAGCAAGGCATGGCCCGCTGGCGCACCCCGGTTCCCACCGGAGCGCGCCCCGACGGGCCGCCAGAACCGGGCGAACGCGACATTCTGGCGCGCCGTAATCGCGAGGCTGTCGCGCGGGCGCTGACCCGCACGGACCTGGTGCAGGCGCTCGCGGTCTGCGCCGTCGACCCGGTCTCGTCCGTGCTCGCCACCGCGCGTCTGGAGATCGCGGCGCGCTCCGGCTTCGGTGCCGCGGCGGGCCAGGCCTGGGGCTTTCCCGCCGTCGGGCCGCTCGAGGCGGTGTGCTGGGCCGGTGCCAACCTGGTGCCCGTGATCCCGATCGCCGATCCGGACCGGCGCGCCGAGGCGATCAGCGCCTTCGCGACCGTGGCGCGCGTGCACGGGCGGCGGTCGTCGTCGATCGTGGGGGAGCAGTGGGCGGCGCTCGCGCTCTGGGAGCGGCTGTCGCCGCACTGGCCCCCGGCCCGCGAGGTGCGCGCCGACCAGCCGTCCATGGCCATCGGGACCGCGCCCTCGCTGCCGCCCGAGCCCACCGTTCGCCGCTCGGTCCCCGCCGAGCTGGACATCGTGCTCCCGGCCTGCGTGCGCATGTTCACGGAGGAGGTCGGCTACTCGCCGGTCGCCTCGGGCGGGTCCGCCTACGCGGAGCGCGTGCGGTCGCTCATCACGGAGGGGCGCTCGTTCATCCGTCTCGTGCCCGACGTCGGCGGGCAGCCCGCCATCGCGTTCAAGGCCGAGCTCGGCGCGGTGGCCGGCGGCGTCGCCCAGGTGCAGGGCGTCTGGGTGGAGCCCGCGTTCCGCGGCCGGGGCTGGTCGGAGTCGGGCATGGCAGCGGTAGTCACCGCGACGCGCGCGTCGGTCGCGCCCGTCGTGTCCCTGTACGTGAACGCCTACAACGAGCGGGCCGTGGCGGCCTACCGGCGGGTGGGTTTCGAGCAGGTGGGCACGTTCGCGACCGTGCTGTTCTGACCTGCTCGCTCACCGCAGCAGCTTGGACATCCTGCGGTCCGCCAGGGGTTTGCCGCCCGTCTGGCACGTGGGGCAGTACTGCATGGACCGGTCCGCGAAGGACACCTCGTGCACCGTGTCACCGCACGGCGTCCCGTTCCACCCCGGGCACGGCAGGCCCGAACGGCCGTGCACGCGCATCCCGGCGCGCTTGGCATCCTTGAGCTCCTTGGCAGGCTTGCCCGACGCCGCCGCGATCGCCTCCGTGAGCACGTCGCCGATCGCGGTGTGCAACCGGGCGGTCTCCTCGGGCGTGAACGACCCGGTCAGCTTGTACGGGCTGAACCGGCTCACGAGCAGGATCTCGTCGCTGTAGGCGTTGCCGATGCCCGCGATGGCGTGCTGGTCCCGCAGCAGGCCCTTGACCTGCTGGTTCTTCGCGGACAGGAGGCCGGCCAGGATCTCTGTCGTGAACTCCGGGGCGAGCGGTTCCACGCCGAGGGACGCGATCATCTCGATCTCGGCGGGGTCGTGGACGACGTGCACCGCGAGCCGTTTGCGGGTGCCCGCCTCGGTCAGGTCGAACCCGGAGCCGTCGTCGAGCCGCACCCGCAGCGCGAGGATCGCGCCCCGGCTGGAACCGCCGAGGGACGGCCGCACCGGCTTGGTGGACAGCGCGTCCGACCAACGCACCCATCCGCCCCGCGAGAGGTGGAAGACCAGGTGGAGCGGGGCGTCGTCGGGCACCGGGTTGTCGGACGAGGCCGAGACCACGAGGTCCAGCCACTTGCCGTGCCGGGCGACGTCCGTCACCTCGCCCCCGGAGAGCGCGGCAGGCGGCGGGTCGAAGGTCTTGAGCGCGGCGATCGAGCCGACCTCCACCGCGCTGACCGTGCGCCCAGCGGTCCGCGCGCGCAGAAAGTCGGCGAGCGCGGCGACCTCGGGCAGCTCTGGCATGGCCCCATCCTGCGAGACTTCCGGATTCTCGGCAAGGCTTGACGGAGCCACCCGGAATTCCGGCGAGCCGCAGCCGCCCTCGCGGATAGGCTGTGCCCCATGTCTTCCGCACGCCTCACTCAGGGCGACGTTCTGCGCATGTCGTCCCTCTTCGTCCGTACCCTGCGCGAGGACCCGGCCGAGGCCGAGGTCGCCAGCCACAAGCTCCTCGTGCGGGCCGGGTACATCCGCCGGGCCGCCCCGGGCATCTACTCGTGGCTGCCGCTCGGCCTGCGCGTGCTGGCCAAGATCGAGGCGATCGTCCGCGAGGAGATGGTCGCGATCGGCGGCCAGGAGGTGCACTTCCCGGCGCTGCTGCCGCGGGAGCCCTACGAGGCGACCGGCCGCTGGGAGGAGTACGGCGCCGGCCTGTTCCGGCTCCAGGACCGCAAGGGCGGCGACTACCTCCTCGCGCCCACGCACGAGGAGATGTTCGCGCTCCTGGTCAAGGACCTGTACTCGTCGTACAAGGACCTGCCGGTCACGCTCTTCCAGATCCAGACCAAGTACCGCGACGAGGCGCGCCCCCGGGCCGGCCTGATCCGCGGGCGCGAGTTCATCATGAAGGACTCCTACTCCTTCGACGTCAAGGACGAGGGCCTGGACGTCAGCTACCAGAAGCACCGCGAGGCGTACGAGAAGATCTTCACGCGCCTGGGCCTGGAGTACGTGATCGTCTCCGCCATGTCGGGCGCCATGGGTGGCTCCCGCTCCGAGGAGTTCCTGAGCCCGTCCCCGATCGGCGAGGACACCTACGTGCGCTCCGCCGGCGGCTACGCCGCCAACGTGGAGGCCGTGGTCACGCCCGTCCCCGAGGCCATCCCGTACGACGACGCCCCCGCGGCGCACGTCGAGGACACCCCCGACACCCCCACGATCGCCACCCTCGTCGCCGTCGCGAACGAGAAGTTCCCGCGCCCCGACCGGCCCTGGACCGCCGCCGACACCCTGAAGAACGTGGTGCTCGCCCTGGTCCAGCCCGACGGGACCCGCGAGCTGCTCGTGGTCGGCCTGCCCGGCGACCGCGAGGTCGACCTCAAGCGCATCGAGGCCGCGCTGACGCCCGCCGAGCCCGAGGCCGCCACCGAGGAGGACTTCAAGAAGTTCCCGCAGCTGGTCAAGGGCTACATCGGCCCGCAGGCACTCGGCCCCCAGGGCGAGCAGATCGAGGTGGCCGACGGCGAGAAGGTCCCCGCGATCCGCTACCTCCTCGACCCCCGCGTGGTGCCCGGCACCCGCTGGATCACCGGCGCCAACGAGCCCGGCAAGCACGTGTTCGACCTCGTCGCCGGCCGTGACTTCACCGCCGACGGCACCGTCGAGGCCGCCGAGGTGCGCGCCGGCGACCCGGCTCCCGACGGCTCCGGCCCGCTGGAGCTCGCCCGCGGCATCGAGATGGGCCACATCTTCCAGCTCGGCCGCAAGTACGCCGAGGCCCTGGGCCTGGTCGTGCTCGACGAGAACGGCAAGCAGGCCGTGGTCACCATGGGCTCCTACGGCGTCGGCGTCACGCGGGCGCTCGCCGCGCTCGCCGAGGCCAACCACGACGAGCTCGGCCTGGCCTGGCCCGCCCACGTCGCCCCCGTGCACGTGCACCTGATCGCGACGGGCAAGGGCACCGAGGTGTATGAGGCCGCCGAGTCGATCGCGACCGAGCTCGCCGCCCGCGGCGTCGAGGTCCTCTACGACGACCGGCCCACCAAGGTCTCGCCGGGCGTGAAGTTCAAGGACGCCGAGCTGCTCGGTGCGCCGCTCGTCGTCGTGGTGGGCAAGGGCCTGGCCGACGGCCTGGTCGAGGTCAAGCCGCGCGCCGGCGAGGCGGAGCAGTTCCCCGTGGCCGACGTCGTGGACGCGGTGGCGGGGCGGGTCGAGGCCCTGCTCGCGTAGCCCCGGACAGGTTGTGGGCGGGATCGTTGTGGCTGTGCCCGCTCCAGGCGCAGCGATCACGCCCACAACCAAGGTGTCAGGCGCGCTCCGGCAGGCCCGGGAACGGCACTGCGGGGGCGCCCCACTGGGCGGCGGCCAGGGTGGTCTCGGTCAGGAGCGCGACGAGGATCGCGCGGGTCCCCGGTTCGGCGATGCCGACCAGCGTGGCGTAGTTCTGCGCCAGGTCGAGCTCGAGGTCGCGGGCGAGGTCCGTCGTGGTCGTGTCCGACCCGGGCACCGCGTAGGCGACGCGGCGCGGGTCCTGGTCGGTGTTGTCGATCCCGGCCACGAGCGCCCAGGCCTGGGCGCGTGCGCGGTGCACCTGCGCACGCTCGTACGCCCGGGTGCGGACCGTGCCGTCGGCCTGCGCCGCGCGCACCTCGAGCGCGTACCCGGCAGAGTCCTCGGCCAGGATCAGGGCACTCAGGTCCTCGGCCGACAGCCCGGTGGGGACGACGGCAGGTTCGGAACCGGCCGACGCCGGAGTCGCCGAGGCCTCGTCGGCCTCGCTCGGTTCGGCGCCGGGCTCGGCGGGCTCGGGAATCTGGGTGGAGGGGAGCGCGGGGCCCTCGGCGCCGGTGAGCTGCGCGAGGCTTCTCGCGTACTGCGTCTGCGACGTCGAGATCGAGGCGAGCAGCCGGCCCAGCGGCCCGAGCTGCGCCTGGTCGGCGGCGGCCCGGGTGCGGGTGGCGGCGTCGCGCAGCGACGTGACGACGGCGCGGGGCGTCTGCGCCAGGGTGCTCGCCGAGGGGGACGCGTCGGACTGTTCGGACAGGATGTCGCCCAGGCCGGAGTCGTACTCGCCCCCGAGCTGCTCCGCCTGCTCGATCGCGACCTCGGCGATGACGGTGAGCTCGGCCTCGATGTCCGCCCGGATCCCGTTGGACGCCGCGGCAGCCGTGGCCTGTTCGGCCACCAGCAGCGCGTCGGCGACGGCGGTGCGCCGGACCACCTCGGCCGCGTCCGGCACCGGCTCGGTCGGCGGCGGTGTCTCGAGCCGCAACCCGCAACCTGAGAGAATGATCGCGCAGGTCAGAGCCAGCGCGGTCACGCCTGACCGGCGTCGGGTGCGGGCCGTGCGGCCAAAGGGGTTCATCGTGGCCGATGATGCCATGTTCCGGAACCCGATTCGTGCCCGACCGATTGCGGTCGGGTCACGGACATCACGTTCTACGCGAAGTGCCGAGGTCCGGCGCTTCGTTACGCTTGACGCAGACAACAACAGCACATCGGTCGAACCGTTCCGGCTCGAACCGTGCCCCCGCACGTGGGGGAGCCGACGGGAGGCAGTCGATGACACAGCAGGCGGATGCGGTCCGCGAGGTCGTGGGACCGGTGGTCGAGGCCGCTGGGCTCCACCTCGAGGAGGTGAGCGCCACCCGGGCAGGCAGCAAGTCGGTCGTCCGGATCACCGTCGACCTGCCGGACGACGTCGTGGGCAGTCTGGACTCCGACGCCCTCGGCGACGCGTCACGCGTCATCTCCGCGGCGCTGGACACGGACGACGTCGTGCGCGGCGCGTACACGCTCGAGGTCTCGACGCCGGGCACGTCCCGGCCGCTGACCGAGCTGCGGCACTTCAAGCGCGCTCGGACCCGCCTGGTGACGCTCAGGCTGACCGACGGCGGCCGCGCCGAGGGCCGGCTGACCGACGTGCTCGCCGACGGCGACGGGAACGTCCTGGTGCTCGACGACGACCGGCGGATCCCGCTGGGCGACGTCGTCCGCGGCAAGGTCGAGGTCGAGCTGAAACGGCTCGACGACGCCCAGGATGCCGAGGCTCCGGAACTGGGCGAGAGTGCAGGTGAAGACACCTCCGAGTACTCGGACGGTGCCGGTACGGACAACACGACCGAGGGTCACCCCGGCCGCAACGAGGAAGGCTGACATGGACATCGACATGACCACGCTCCGGATGCTGGAGCGCGAGAGGGACCTCAGCCTGGACGTCCTCGTCGCGGCCATCGAGCAGGCGCTGCTCTCGGCCTACCACCGCACTCCCGACGCCTACAACCGGGCTCGCGTCGAGGTGGACCGCTCGTCGGGCCACGTCACGGTGTGGGCGCGCGAGGAGCTGCCCGGGGCAGAGGACCCCGAGGACCCGGAGACTCGCACCGCCGTGGAGTTCGGGCCCGAGTTCGACCACACGCCGCAGGACTTCGGCCGCATCGCGACCGCGACGGCCCGCCAGGTGATCGTCCAGCGGCTGCGCGACGCCGAGGACGACCAGGTCCTGGGCACCTTCCGCGGCAAGGAGGGCGAGGTCCTGGCCGGCGTCATCCAGCAGGGCCGCGACCCGCGCGTCGTGCTGGTGGACGTGGGTGGCACCGAGGCGGTGCTGCCGCCGCACGAGCAGGTGCCCACCGAGGAGTACGTGCACGGCGAGCGGCTGCGCGCCTACGTGGTCGAGGTCAGCCGCGGAATGAAGGGTCCCCAGATCACGTTGAGCCGTACGCACCCGAACCTCGTGCGCAAGCTCTTCGAGCTCGAGGTCCCGGAGATCGCGGACGGCTCGGTGGAGATCACCGCCATCGCCCGCGAGGCGGGGCACCGCACCAAGATGGCCGTGCGGTCCCGGGTGTCCGGGCTCAACGCCAAGGGCGCGTGCATCGGCCCGATGGGCGCCCGCGTGCGCGCGGTGATGGCCGAGCTGCACGGCGAGAAGATCGACATCGTGGACCACAGCGACGACCCCGCCGCGTTCGTGGCGAGCGCACTGTCGCCGGCACGTGTGTCGTCAGTCACAGTGGTCGACGCCGACGCGCGTGCCGCGCGGGCGATCGTGCCCGACTACCAGCTGTCCCTCGCGATCGGAAAAGAGGGGCAGAACGCGCGTCTCGCCGCGAAGCTGACGGGTTGGCGCATCGACATCCGCTCGGACGAGGCAGCGGACGCCGACGCAGGTGGCGCGGCCGCCGACGCGCAGGGCGGCCGGTAACGCCCGGTGGGTCGGCGCGGTAGACTGTCTGAGTCTGGGCCACGTGCCCGTCTTTCGACCTGCCTCGCACCTGATTCGGGCCAACCCGTCATGGGTCCGGTGCGCACGTGCGTCGGATGCCGGGGGCGCGACCAGCGGTCTGCACTCCTGCGTCTGGTGCTGGGCTCTTCGGTAGATGATGACGTGGCCCAGCCACGGCGCATCATCGTCGATGTCCGTGCCTGCCTGCCGGGTCGCGGTGCCTGGGTCCACCCGGAGCCGCAGTGCCTGGAGCTCGCTGAGCGTCGCAGGGCCGTACCGCGCGCACTGCGCGTCGACGGGCCTCTCGACCTCGGCGAGGTACGAGCACACCTCGGCCAGTGAGTGCATCAACCGCAGGACTGTTCCGACCGGACGCAACCGTGCGTCGGGCCGAATTATGCGATTCGTCGACAAGGAAGCGGGTCAGACGCCGATGGGCACCCGATGAGCCCCCAGCGATGAGTACTCAGTACTAACGGTGGTCCTCCCTGTCCCGGGACGGACCGAGACAGGAGAGTTGTGGCTAAAGTCCGCGTCTACGAGCTCGCTAAGGAGCTCGGAGTGGAAAGCAAGACCCTGCTTGGCGAGCTGAAGTCGGCAGGCGAGTACGTTCGCTCGGCGTCGTCGACGCTCGAGCCGCCCGTCGTGCGGCGCATGCGCGACAAGTTCCCCGCCGGTGGCGCTGCCGGCCCGTCCGACAAGGACGCAGCGGCGAAGTCTCCCGCGAAGAGCGCGCCGAAGCCCGCCGCGAAGCCCGCGGTCCGGAAGCCGGCCGAGCCGGCTCCCGCGCCTACCCCGGCTCCGGCACCCAAGACAGAGGCTGCGCCCGCACCGGCGCCTGCCCCGGCACCGAGCCCTGCGCCGGAGGCACCCGCCCCGGCACCGGCTCCGGCACCCGAGCAGACCCCGCTGGCGCCTGCGGCGTCGGCCACGCCTACCGCGGCTCCCAAGCCCGGTGCACCGAAGCCCGCCGCTGCCGCGCCCAAGCCTGGCGCGCCGAAGCCGGCCGCCGCAGCGCCCTCGGGCGCACGTCCGGGGCGCGACGGCGGCCGTGGCGGCCGTCCCGGCGGCGGCAACCCGCGTCCGGGCAACAACCCCTTCGCGACCAGCCAGGGCATGCCCCGTCCCGGTGGCGGCCGTGGCGCTCGCCCGGCGGCGGGCGGCAGCGACCGTCCGGGTGGCGACCGTCCCGGTGGCGGTAACCCGCGTCCGGGCAACAACCCGTTCGCGACCAGCCAGGGCATGCCGCGTCCGGGGCAGCGCCCCGAGCGCACCGATGCCCCCAGCGGCGAGCGCTCGGGCGGTCCTCGCCCGGGTGGCCCGCGTCCCTCCGCGCCCCGTCCCGGTGGTAGCGGTGGCGCCGGCCCGCGCCCGAACCCCGGCATGATGCCGGGCAAGACCAACATGCCGCGTCCGGGCGACCGTCCGGCCCCGGGTGGCGGTCGTGGCCGCCCCGGTGGCGGCGGCGGTGGCCGTCCCGGTCCTGGTGGCGCCGGCGGTGCCGGTGCAGGCGCTCCGGGTCGTCCCGGTGGCGGCGGCGGTGGCGGCTTCGGCGGCCCGCGTCGTGGTGCCGGCGGTCGTGGTGCGACGCAGGGTGCCTTCGGGCGCGCCGGCGGCAAGCCGGTCCGCGGGCGTAAGTCGCGTCGGGCGAAGCGCCAGGAGTTCGAGGCCATGCAGGCCCCGTCGCTCGGTGGCGTGCAGGTCCCTCGCGGCAACGGCAACACCGTCGTCCGGCTGCGCCACGGCGCGTCGCTGAACGACTTCGCCGACAAGATCGACGCGAACCCCGCGGCGCTCGTGACCGTCCTGTTCCACCTGGGCGAGATGGCCACGGCCACGCAGTCGCTCGACGAGGACACGTTCGGCACGCTGGCCACCGAGCTCGGCTACCAGATCGAGATGGTCTCGGCCGAGGAGGAGGACCGCGAGCTGCTCGGGTCGTTCGACATCGACCTGGAGGCCGAGGAGGCCGACGAGTCCGACGACGACCTCGCCATCCGTCCGCCGGTCGTGACCGTCATGGGTCACGTCGACCACGGTAAGACGAAGCTGCTGGACGCGATCCGCAAGTCGGACGTGGTGGCGGGCGAGCACGGCGGGATCACGCAGCACATCGGTGCGTACCAGATCACGCACGAGCACGAGGGCACCGAGCGTGCCATCACGTTCATCGACACCCCGGGCCACGAGGCGTTCACCGCCATGCGTGCCCGTGGTGCGCAGGTCACGGACATTGCGATCCTCGTGGTCGCGGCCGACGACGGCGTGATGCCGCAGACGGTCGAGGCCGTGAACCACGCGCAGGCAGCTGGTGTGCCGATCGTGGTGGCGGTCAACAAGATCGACGTCGAGGGTGCGAACCCGGCGAAGGTGCGTCAGCAGCTCACCGAGTACAACCTGGTGGCCGAGGAGTACGGCGGCGACACGATGTTCGTCGACGTCGCGGCGAAGCCGGGCATCGGTATCGACAACCTCATCGAGGCCGTCCTGCTGACCGCTGACGCGGCTCTGGACCTGCGGGCCAACCCGTCGAAGGACGCGCGCGGTGTCGCGATCGAGGCGAACCTCGACAAGGGTCGCGGTCCGGTGGCGACGGTGCTGGTCCAGTCCGGCACGCTGCACGTCGGCGACGCGATCGTCGCGGGCACGGCCTACGGCCGCGTCCGTGCGATGTTCGACGAGCACGGCAACTCGGTCGAGGCGGCCACCCCGGCTCGCCCGGTCCAGGTGCTGGGTCTCACCAGCGTCCCGGGCGCCGGCGACACGTTCCTCGTGGCGCCGGACGACCGCACCGCCCGCCAGATCGCCGAGAAGCGTCAGGCGGCGGAGCGCGCAGCGACGCTGGCCAAGCGCCGCAAGCGGATCAGCCTCGAGGACTTCGACTCCGAGCTCAAGAAGGGCAAGGTCGAGAGCCTCAACCTCATCCTCAAGGGCGACGTGTCCGGTGCCGTCGAGGCACTGGAGGACGCGCTGCTCAAGATCGATGTGGGCGAGGAGGTCGAGCTGCGCGTCATCCACCGTGGTGTGGGTGCGATCACGCAGAACGACGTCAACCTGGCCACGGTCGACAGCGCCGTGATCATCGGCTTCAACGTGAAGTACGGCGAGCGCGTCGAGGAGCTGGCGGAGCGCGAAGGCGTGGACGTCAAGTTCTACTCGGTCATCTACCAGGCGATCGAGGACGTCGAGGCGGCCCTCAAGGGCATGCTCAAGCCGGAGTACGAGGAGGTCCAGCTCGGGACCGCGGAGATCCGCCAGGTCTTCCGTTCCTCGAAGTTCGGCAACATCGCCGGTTCGGTGGTCCGCTCGGGCACCATCCGCCGCAACTCGAAGGCGCGTGTGCTCCGCAACGGCACGGTGGTGGGCGACAACCTCACGATCGAGTCGCTGCGTCGCGAGAAGGACGACGTCACTGAGGTCCGCGAGGGCTTCGAGTGCGGTATCGGTCTCGGGTCGTTCAACGACGTCACCGAGGGCGACACCATCGAGACGTTCGAGATGCGCGAGAAGCCGCGCGACTGACGCTGATGGCTCATTGAGTGCGGGGCATCCGCCCGGCCGGCTCGTCCGGACCGGGCGGATGCCCCGCACTCACGCTGAAAGGACTAATTCATGGTCGACAATCCGCGGGCGCGTAAGCTCGCCGACCGCATCAAGGTGATCGTCGCGCAGATGATCGACACGCGGATCAAGGATCCGCGGCTCGGTTTCATGACGGTCACGGACGTCCGGGTGACCGGTGACCTGCAGAACGCCTCGGTGTTCTACACGGTCTACGGCTCGGACGAGGAGCGGGCGGACACCGCCGCGGCGCTCAAGAGCGCCACGGGCCTGATCCGCTCGGAGGTGGGCAAGCAGACGGGTATCCGCCTGACGCCCACCCTCGAGTTCCACCTCGACTCCGTCCCGGACACGGCCGCAAACCTCGACGCCGCGCTCATCGAGGCCCGCAAGCGCGACGCCGAGCTCGAGGCGCTGCGTGCCGGGGCCCGGTACGCGGGCGACGAGGACCCGTACAAGAAGCCGCGCGAGGACGACGCCGAGGTCGAGTGACCTCGGACCCCACGCTCGCGCACGACATCGACGCCGCCCGCCGCCTGACCCGGACGTTCACGCCCCGGTCAGGCCGGGCGGCGTCGTGCGCCGCGCGTCGCGTCCGACACGCGGGATACTGATACCCATGACTTCGCCCACCTCGCACGCCCCGGTGCGCCGTCCGACGGCCGCCGACGGGTTCGTCGTCGTCGACAAGCCCGAGGGCTGGACCAGCCACGACGTCGTCGGGCGGATGCGACGCCTGGCCGGGACCCGCAAGGTCGGCCACGCCGGGACGCTGGACCCGATGGCGACGGGCGTGCTCGTGCTCGGGATCGGCAGGGCGACCCGCCTGCTCACCTACGTGGTGGGCGCGGACAAGGACTACGACGCCACGATCCGGCTCGGCGTGGCCACGACCACCGACGACGCCGAGGGCGTGATCGCCTCCGTGGCTGACCCGGACGCCGTCGGGCGGGTGGACCGGGCCGCGCTGGACGCCGCGATCGCGGACCTCACGGGCGACATCCTGCAGGTCCCCACGTCGGTGTCCGCGATCAAGGTGGACGGCAAGCGCGCGTACGCGCGCGTCCGGGCAGGGGAGGAGGTCGCGCTGCAGGCGCGACCGGTCACGGTGTCCCGGTTCGACGTCCTGGACGTGCGCCCGGGGACGACGGCGGTGCCGGACGGCGACCCGGCCGACACCTACGTCGACGGTCCAGTGGCCGACGATCCGACGGGCGCCGGTCCCTCAGACCCAAGCTCCGCCGCGCGGCCAGGCGTGGCGCCCACCGCAGCGGAACCGGGGAACGGCCCCACCCGGGACGTGCCCGTCGTCGACGTCGACGTGCGCGTGACTGTCTCCTCCGGGACCTACGTACGCGCCCTGGCGCGCGACCTCGGCGCCGCGCTCGGCACCGGCGGGCACCTGACGATGCTGCGCCGCACCCGGGTGGGCGGCTACGACCTGGCGGGTGCCCGCACGCTGGAGCAGCTGGAGGCCCAGGCCGACGCCGACGGCACGCTCGCCACGCTCCCGCTGGCAGACGCGGCCCGCGGCACCTTCCCGGTGCGTGAGCTCGACGAGGTGGAGGTGCGCGCGCTCGGCTACGGCCAGTGGGTGGAGCCGTCGGGGCGCTCCGACGTGGTGGCGGCGCTGTCGCCGTCAGGCGTGCTGGTGGCGCTGCTGGAGGACACGAAGCGCCGCGGCGAGAACCTCGCCAAGCCGGTGCTGGTGCTCGCGCCGGCGACCTGAGCCGGCCCGGGCACCAGCACCGGGTCAGGCCGGATCGGGCAGTACCGCGGCTCGGCGTGCGCTGCCGGTCGCGCGCGCGTGGCCCACGAGCGAGAGCAGCACGCCCGCCGCGGTCCAGACGGCCAGTGCCAGCCACGCCTGGGACGCGTCGGCGTCGGGGAAGTAGGAGACGTCGCGCAGCAGCGTCGCGCTGGCGCCCGGCGGCAGCCACTGGCCGATCGCCCCCCAGTGCCAGGGCAGGAACTCGGTGGGCATCGCGGCGCCCGAGATCGGGTTGCCGACCAGCATCATGATCACCGGTCCCAGGGCGATGCCGGGGCGCCCGAGGACCGCAACGAACCCGGTGATGGGGGCAGCGATGGCGGCGATCGCCAGGATCAGGGCGCCGGCCTCGAGCAGCCAGTCGCCCTGGAGCGAGCCGAACCAGAAGTGCAGGATCCCCACGAGGAGCGCGCCGCCGACCACCGAGTAGACGGTGACGGCGAGCACGCGGCGCAGGGCGCCGGACACGGCGATCGAGATGCCGATGCCGCCGATCATGCCGCCCAGCAGCAGCGGGAAGAGGGCGGCGGTGAAGCCGGTCCCGCGCGGGTCGTCGGCGGACAGAGGGACCACGTCGGTCACCGTGACCTGCGGGACCTCGGGGATCTCCGGCGCCTCGGCCTCGCCAGACGGCGGCGCCTGCGGCTGCTCGCCCTGCGCCGCTGCCTCGAGCGCCTCCTGGACCGCGGTCCGGACCGCCTCGGCGGCCTGGGCCTGCGCTGACGCGAGCGCCTCGGCGATCGCGGCGTCGGCCTGCGCCTGGATGCCCTGCTGCATCTGGGCGCCCAGCTGCGTCATGAGCTGGTGGGTGACACCGCTGGCCGCCGACGCGGTGAGGATCTCCGGCGCCTCGCCCGCCGCGACGTCGCCCAGCACGATGCCGCCGTAGACCTCGCGGGTCTCTATGGCCTCGACAGCTGCGTCTCGGTCGTCCACCTCGATCAGGTCGACGGCGCCGGGCTGCTGCTCGGTGAGGGTGTCGCGGAGGGTCGCGACGGCGTTGTCGGACCCGACGACGGCGACCGGCAGGTCCTTCGGCTCCGACGTGACCGCCGGCCACGAGAAGGCGAGCACGAACACGGTGAGGACGAGGGTGAGCGCGACGGCGATGCCGATCACGCGGCCTGCAGGGGTGTGCGGCGCTGGTGCGTCCTGGGACATGGGGGGATGCTCCGTCTCAATAAAAACGAACGCTCGTTCTTTATGGAGAACCATGCTCCGCGACCGTATGCTTGTCAATCGCCCCGGGCGCCGACCCGGGCCTGACGGGAGGTGGCCGGTGCCGAAGATCAGTGACGCTCGTCGGGACGCCCGCCGTAACCAGATCCTTGAGGCCGCCCAGCGTGCGTTCGCGGCCAAGGGCTACCAGCACACCTCGATGGCCGAGGTGATCGCTGAGGCAGAGCTGTCGACCGGCGCCGTCTACGGCTACTTCGACGGCAAGCGCGACCTGTTCGCGGCGGTGGCCAAGCAGGTACTGGGCCGTCGGAACGCGGACCTCGTCGCGGCGGCGGCCGACGGCAGCCCGCCCGCCCCTGCGGAGGTGCTGGAGATCGTGCTCGACGGCACACGCTCCGAGGGCCTTGACCTGCGGCTCCTGGTGCAGCTGTGGGGCGAGGCGACGGTGGACCCCGAGATGCGAGACGTGGTGAACGCCGGGGTCAAGGTCCTTGGGGGCGCCTTCAGGGCGGCCCTGCGACGCTGGTTCGAAGTGCATCCGGAGCACGCACCCGACGGTGCCGACGTGGCCGCGGAGAACCTGGTGCCGGTGCTCATGGGCATGGGGCAGGGGTTCATCTTCCAGTCGGCCATGCTCGACGGCTTCGACTCTCGGGCATATCTGGACGGCGCGCGGCGGATCCTGCCGCACTGACCGCCCGGAACCGCCGTCGCGCCGAGCGTAGGGCATCCCCGGGCTCCGGCTAGGCTTGACGACTGGTGCGGGACGTCGCGTGTGAGCGACCGTTGCACCCGCGCCACCCGATTCATGAGGAGCTACCCGCGTGCAGCTGTGGACGGACCTGGAACAGGTTCCCCCGGGATTCGGGCCATCAGTGGTGACGATCGGCAACTTCGACGGCGTCCACCGCGGCCACCAGGCGGTGCTCGACCGCATCCTCCGGCTCGCCCGGAGCGACGCGGCCAGCGCCGTCGCTGTGACGTTCCATCCGCACCCGTCGGCGGTACACCGACCTGACGCGGCGCCTGAGCTGATCACTGGCCTGGAGGACCGGCTGGCGCTCATGGAGCGCACGGGCCTCGACGCGACCCTGCTGGTGAACTACACCCTCGACTTCGCGGCCCAGACGCCCGAGGAGTTCGTCGCCCGGTACCTCGTGGACGGCCTCGGCGCCCGCACCGTGGTGGTGGGGCACGACGTGCGCTTCGGCAAGCAGAACGCCGGCACGCTGGCCACGATGGTCGAGCTCGGCGGGCAGCACGGGTTCGAGGTCGTCGCCATCGAGGACGTGGGGGACTCGGGTGCCGAGGGCGACGGGCACCAGCGCTGGTCGTCGACGGCGGTGCGCGCGCTGCTCGCGGAGGGCGACGTCGACCAGGCCGCCGACGTGCTGGGCCGCCCGCACCTCGTGCGCGGCACCGTCGTGCACGGCGATGCCCGGGGCCGTGAGATGGGCTTCCCGACCGCCAATCTGGGTGACATCACCGGGCTCGTCCCGGCCGACGGCGTCTACGCCGGCTGGCTGCGTCGCGGCACGGCCGCGACCTGCGCGAGCCTCGCCCGGCCCGAGCGCGACCGGGCAGCGGTGTCCGGAGCTGGGCTGGGGCAGGAGGAGATCCTGCCCGCCGCGATCTCCGTCGGCACCAACCCGACGTTCGACGGCGTGGAGCGCCGCGTCGAGGCGTACGTGCTGGACCGCACCGACCTCGACCTGTACGACCAGACGGTCGCGCTCGAGTTCGTGGCCCACCTGCGGCCCACGCTCCGGTTCGACGGCATGGAGCCGCTCATCGCCCAGATGAACGACGACGTGGCGCGCGCCCGGAAGATCCTGCGGCCGTAGGGCGAAGATGTGCCCGGTAAACTAAGATTGGATCTTAGTAAGATTCAATCTTAGTTTGGGGCAAGGGTGCAGTTTCACGGACGTGACTCGGATCTGCGGCGTCTCAACGGCCTGCTGGACGGTATCGAGACAGGAGCGGGGACCACGCGTGGCAGGGCCCTGATCGTGACCGGCCGCCGCCGCGTCGGTAAGTCGCGCCTCGCGCAGGAGTTCTGCGATCGCACCGGTCGCGAGTACGTCGTGTTCCAGGCGACGCGGGGACGCAATCCGATGGCCGAGCGGCGAGAGTTCCTCGCGACGCTCACTCAGTCGAGCCTGCAGGCCCCCGCCTTGTTCGCGCACCTGAGCCCGCCGGACTGGAACGGCACTCTGCGCGCGCTCGCCGAGCTCCTGCCGGACGACAGGCCCACGGTCGTCGTTCTTGACGAAGTCCCTTGGCTGGTCCAGCAAGATGCCGAGTTCGAAGGAGCGCTCCAGACCGTCTGGGATCAATACCTGTCGCGCAAGCCCGTGCTGCTGCTCCTCATCGGCAGCGACCTGTCGGTCATGGAAGCGCTGCAGACCTACGGCCGACCGTTCTTCGGGCGGGCGACCAAGATCGACATCGCGCCGCTGAACGTGGCTGACGTCCAGATGATGGCGGGCCTGGATGCGGCGGACGCGATCGACGCTCACCTGATCACCGGTGGTTTTCCCGAGATCGTCCAGACCTGGGCGCCCGGCATGTCGCGAGTGGAATTTCTCCGCGGGGCGCTCGACGTTCCGCTCTCACCGCTTCTTGTTGCCGGCGAGCTCTCCCTGCTCGGTGAGTTCCCGGAGTCTTCGCGCAGCAGGGCCATCCTGGAAGCGATCGGTGACGGCGAGCGGACGTTCTCTGCCATCGCTGCCGCAGCAGGGAGCTCGGGATCTTTGCCGGCCGGCACCCTGAACCCGCTGCTCAGGACACTGGAGGCCAAGCGGATCGTCGAGACCGACTTCCCGCTGTCGACGTCGTCGGACACGAAGAACAAGCGGTATCGCCTCGGTGACCCCTACCTGCACTTCTGGCTTGCATTTCTCCGCCGGGCGATTCCTCTCGTCGAACGCGGGCGTGGGGACGTGGCTCTCGATCGGATCGAGCGGTCGTGGACCACATGGCGTGGCCGGGCCGTGGAGCCGCTCGTCCGGGAGTCGTTGATGCGGCTCCTGCTGGACTCCGAATGGCCGGAGGTCGAGGCGGTCGGCGGCTGGTGGAACCGGCAGAACAATCCCGAGGTCGATCTGGTGGGCGTGGACCGCACTCCTACGGCACGAAAGGTCGAGTTCATCGGATCGGTGAAGTGGTACGAGGCCGACACCTTCGGAACGCATGAGTTCGACGATCTCGCCCGAGCGCGCGGCGCCGTACCGGGAACCGACTCCGACACGCCGCTTGTCGCAGTCGCCCGGAGCGGCTTCGAGGCCGGGCTTCCCCTGGCCGCGCGCTGGGGGCCGGACGAGATCGTCGGGGCCTGGCGATGAAGTTCATCGCGCGGGAGATCTTCCGGCAGCTGGCGCGTTGAGGTGGACATGACGTTCCTCGAGCTGTCCGATCTGGTCGTCGGGTACGGCGGCAACGCCGTCTGCGCGCCCGTCAGCCTCACGCTGGGCGCGGGCGACATCGTCGCGGTGATCGGCGCCAACGGCACCGGCAAGTCGACCCTCCTGCGCACGGTGCTCGGCCTGCAGGAGCCGCTGTCCGGGAAGGCCAGCGCCTTCGGCCGGGTCGTGGACGAGCGGGAGCGGCAGTTCCGCGCACGCGTCGCCGGCGTGCTGGACGACGACGCGTTCTTTCCGGGCGTGACCGTCCGCGAGCACCTCGTGCTCACCGCCCGCGGCCACGGCGTGCCCGAAGCGGGCGCCGTCACCGACCGCGTGCTCGACCACGTGGGCATCGCCGGGCACGGCAGTGCCATGCCGCACACCCTGTCGTCCGGGCAGCGCCGCCGGTTCCTGCTGGCGAGCGCCCTGGTGCGGCCGCGGGACCTGCTCGTGCTCGACGAGCCGGAGCAGCGACTCGACACCGCCATGCGCGCACGGCTCGGCGACACGCTGCGTGCGGAGGCCGACGCAGGCACGGCGGTCCTGTTCGCCACGCACGACGACCGGCTCCTCGCCGCGACCGGTGCGAGCGCGCTGCACCTGTCGGACGACGACGCCGTGCTGCTGCGGCCGTCCGACGCGCCCGGTGTGCTGGCGGGCTTCCGGTGACGGGCGAGGCTGCCGATGCCGGGATCGACGACGCCGCGCCAGGGCGCCCGCGGCTCGTCGGCGTCGACGACGAACGCTTCACCGGCGCCGAGCTGCGTCGTCTGACCGCGCGGGTCCGGGCGCACAACCTGCCGACCGATCCGGGCCGGGTGGCGTTGGACGTCGGCGAGGTGGTGATCTCGCTCGCGCTCGTCGCGCTGTACGTGTGGGGGTTCGGCGCCCCCGTGCGGGAGCTGCTCGAGTCCGACGCCACCCGGTTCGGGCTCGGGCCTGGCCTGGTCCAGGCCCTGGTGCTCGCCCTCGCGGTGGTCGCGGGCGCGGTGCTCGCGCTGCGTCTGGGGCCGGCGGGCCTGCCTGCCGCCGGGGTGCGCTGGTGGGTCCCGACCCCGGCCGACCGGGCTGGGCTGGTCTCGCCCTCTGTGGTCCGCTCGGTGCTCGTCGGGGTCGGCGCGGGGCTGGTCGTGGGCGGTGTGCCCGCGGCCTTCGTGGGTGTCGGCCTCGCCGGGATCGCTGCGGACGCCGCGCTCGGCGGGTCGCTCGGGCTCGTCGTCGTAGCGGGGGCGGGCGTGCTGCAGGTGACGGGCGGGGCGTCGGGCAGCTGGCTGGGCAGGGTGCTCGAAGTCCTGCTCGCTGCGGTGCCGGTGGCCGGCCTCGGCCTCGCGCTGTGGGCCCCCGCATGGGGCGCCTGGGCCGTGCCGTGGGACGTGCCCGCGGCGCTGGGCGTGGCCGGTGGCGTCGCCCTCGTGGCCTGGGCGAGACGCCTGGACCGGCTCCGGGCCGGCGAGCTGCGCGCCCGCGCGTCGGCGACCATGCAGGCCTCGGCGGCCCTGCTCTCGCTCGACGGCGGCGGCGTGACCCGGGCCCTGGGCGCGGGGCCGACGGCGTCGCGCGCCTTCCGCTGGGTGCCGGGGACCGCGCGCGGCCCGGTCAGTGCTCTGCTGGCGGCCGACGCCACCCTCCTGTTGCGCTCGCCCGCCGCCCTCGCCGGACTGGTCGCGCTGGCCGCCGCCGGGGCCGTGGCCGTGCAGGTGCCCGTGCTCTCCGCCGGGATCGGGCTGTGGGCGGTCCTCGCCTGCGTGGGGTACGCCGGGGCGCTCTCGGGCGCCGGAGGGCTACGGGCGGCGGGGGAGAACCCGCGCCTGGACTCCCTGGTGCCGCTGGGCGCCCGGACCACGCGCGCCGTCCGCACGGTATGGCCGGTGCTGGCCGCCGTCGTCGTGCTGGTGCTTGTCGCGGTGGTGAGCGGCGGTGGGCAGTGGATCGCGGTGGCCGCCCCCGCCGCCGTCGTGCTCGGGGCGGCTGCGGTCCGGGCGGCCTACCGCGGGCCGGTGCCGTGGGACGTGCCGATGAGCGCCACGCCGGCCGGGGCCTTCCCGACGGGGCTGGTGCTGCACCAGCTGAAGGGGCCGGACGTGGCGCTGCTCGGCACCATCCCGCTCGCGTGGGCGGTGGTGTCGGGCGTGACGCCGGGGCTCGTCGTCGCGCAGGTGACGGCCGCTGTTCTGGCCGTGTACCGCGCCTCCCGCTGACTCCGCCGGGGGATTCACCCACGCGAATCGGTACGCGGCCGCGGCTCGCGCCCCTCCGTGTCAGGTGGATGACCTTCACCCCAGCGAAGGAGTTACCAATGGTCCAGAATCCGAACGGGGGCGGCAGCCTGGCGCAGTCGCCGGCCGGCCGCACGGTTCGTCGTATCGGGCACGGCGGTGTGTTCGTGCCCGCCGACGTCAACGTGAACGCTCAGGCGGTCTCGCGCGACAGCACGGCGACGCTCATGCCGCGCACCGAGGAAGCGGTGCGTCGCGACCTGCGCGAGCGCCGGTTCGACGCGACGACGTCGTTCGACTACCTGCTGCGCAACCTGGCCGAGAACTTCCCTGATGGGCATCTGCCCGATGGCGAGCACCTCGATGCGACCCGGGCCGCTCTAGTGCGGCTCGGCGCCGGCATGATCGAGTCGGCGCCGGGACCTGCGCCGGCTCCTGGAGCGCCGCCGGCGCCCCCGCGCGACTCCACGATCCCGTCGATCTACACCTATTGGGGTCAGTTCATCGACCACGACATCACGCTCAATACGAACGGCCCCGACGACGGCACCGGACCGCACGGCGACCAGGCCCTCGGCGACATCGTGAGCGAGCCGTTCCGTGCGTTCGAGCCGGACGACGTCCGGAGCAGTCTGCACAACGGGCGCGTCCCGCTGCTCGATCTCGACAGCCTGTACGGCTCGGGCCCGCGGTTCGAGGGCGAGAAGGACCGCGGCACCACCCGGAGCGAGGCCGCTTACGTGCCCGGCTCGGCCAAGCTGCGGCTCGGCCGGATCGGCACCGACCCCATCGGGCCGTTCTCGCTCGTGGCACCCGGTGACGACCCGCAGCGCGACCTGCCGCGCAGCGCGGAGCCGGGCAGCGAGCGCATGCCGCTGATCCCGGACAGCCGCAACGACGAAAACCTCGTGGTGGCGCAGTTCCACGTGGCGATGATCCGGTTCCACAACGCCGTCGTGGACTGGGTGGCCCAGCACGAGCCGTGGTCCGCCACGACCGAGCGCGAGCTGTTCGACCGCGCGCAGCAGCTCGTCCGGTTCCACTACCAGTGGCTGGTGGTGCACGACTACCTGCGTACCCTCACCAAGCCCGGTGTGCTCGACTCCGTCCTGGCCACGGGGCCGAGGCTGTTCCGGCCCGCGCGCCGGGTGGCGATGCCGCTGGAGTTCGCAGTGGCGGCGTTCCGGTTCGGGCACTCGATGGTGCGCGGCGCCTACGACTTCAACGTCAACTTCACGGGGAACGGTCCCGGCGGGGTGGCGAGGCTCGAGGATCTGTTCCGGTTCACCGGCAACGGTGGGCTCGCGCCCGAGGGCCTGGGCCCGTTCCCCGCCCTGCCGTCGAACTGGCCCGTCGAGTGGCCCCGGCTCACTGACAAGGGCGACCCCCTGACGTTCCGCATGGCTCGCAAGATCGACCCGTTCCTGGCGGACGGCCTCGGCGATCTGCTCAACGAGGGCAACTCGGCCCCCGAACCCATCAAGGAGTTGCTCAAGCATCTCGCGAAGCGCAACCTGCTGCGCGGGTACATGCTGGCGATCCCTACGGGGGAGGCGGTGGCCCAGGAGCTGCGGGTCCGTCCGCTCACTCCGGAGCAGCTCCGGCAGAACGCGTCGCCCGAGGTGGTGGCGGCGCTCGACGACCTCGACGGCACGCCCCTGTGGTACTACGTGCTCAAGGAGGCCGAGGTCCAGGGCAACGGCAACTTCCTGGGCGAGGTCGGCAGCCGCATCCTCGTGGAGACGTTCCTTTACCTGCTGCGGCTGGACGACGAGTCGTTCATGCGCCGCCCCGGTCGCGACTGGACGCCGGCCTACGGCGTCCGGTTCGAGGACCGGCGCCTCATCACGACGATCCCGGACCTCCTGGCGTTCGCGGGAGTCTTCCCGATCGGCCGGGACGCCGCCGGAGAGCCGGAGTTCCGCCGCGCCGGCGACGGCTACGCGGGGCACGACGGGGCGTGAGGCCCGCACCGGCGCAACGCATCCAACTGGTACGTTGCGCCGGTGACGGCTGAGTCGTGGCGCCCCGACATCGAGTTGGAGATGCTCCCCGGACGGTCGGTCCATGACTGGGACCGGATCCTCCGGAGGCTGTATCGCATCGGCGTTCCCGGGCTGCTCGTGTTCATCGGCCTGGCTGGCAGCATGGTGGCGCTTTCTCAGTTCGATGGCCTCAGGTACGGGCCGTGGATCTGGTGGGTCGCCGGGATCGTCGGGCTTCCGTCGTGGCTTGCGGGAGGCGTCATGATCGTGGGTGGGCGCATGGTCCTCCCCCTGCGAGCAAACTGCGCGGATTCGGAGCGGGCTCTCGGTTACTCGACGGCGAAGTACGAACCCAACTTCATGGTGACGCCACCTGAGGTCGACTACGTCGACAGCGAGACCGGGCGGGTCGTAAAGCTGGCTCGCGAGCCGTGGCTCACTGAGGACGAGTATTCGGACCGGCTGAGCCAGATCCGTGCTTCATATGGAGACCCGAGCGTTCACCGCAGGGGGCGTTGAGAAGGCGCAGGAGCGGAGCTCAAGATGTTCCTCGGCGTGTGCGGGTGACGTCACAGCTTGCGGGGCGGCCGTCGTCGGGCGGCAGGGCCCAGCACTGGTAATGTTGTATCGCCGTCAGAACGGCCGCGGATCCAGAGCGCCCCGGTGAATGAGTCCCGGAGCACCGCGCAACAACACCGAAGGAGAGCCATGCCGCTCGACACTGCCACCAAGCAGCAGATCATTTCCGAGTACGGAACCAAGCCGGGCGACTCGGGTTCGCCGGAGGTGCAGATCGCGCTCCTCACGCAGCGCATCAAGGACCTGACCGAGCACCTGAAGGAGCACAAGCACGACCACCACAGCCGTCGTGGTCTGCTGCTCCTCGTGGGCCAGCGCCGTCGTCTCCAGGGTTACCTCAAGGGGATCGACATCGAGCGCTACCGCGCACTGGTCGACAAGCTCGGCCTGCGCCGCTGACCATCCCACCTCCCAGCCCGGCCCCCATGCGGGGGCCGGGCTGGTCTGGTGAGATGCTGTAGCAGTACAACAGCTTGACCACGCCGCCCGTGACCTCGTCCGGTCCTCGGTAGTGGCTTCCCGAACGCCCCGCTCGCGAGCGGGGGTTCGGTAGGCCTCGATCGATGACCGCCAGGCACGGGGGCGTTCCAAGAGAACACACCCAACAGAAGGAGGGCACCCGTGGAGGGTCCCGAGATCCAGTTCGCCGAGGCCGTTATCGACAACGGTCGCTTCGGCACCCGTACCGTCCGGTTCGAGACCGGACGCCTCGCCAAGCAGGCCGCCGGCGCAGTCGCCGCGTACCTCGACGGCGAGACCATGCTGCTGTCGACCACCGCGGCCGGCAAGCACCCCAAGGACCAGTTCGACTTCTTCCCGCTGACGGTGGACGTCGAGGAGCGGATGTACGCCGCGGGCCGTATCCCCGGCTCGTTCTTCCGCCGCGAGGGCCGCCCGTCGACCGACGCGATCCTGACCTGCCGCCTGACCGACCGTCCGCTGCGCCCCCTGTTCGTCAAGGGCCTGCGCAACGAGGTCCAGATCGTCATCACGGTCATGGCGCTGCACCCCGACGACGCGTACGACACGCTGGCGATCAACGCCGCGTCGGCGTCGACCCAGATCTCCGGCCTGCCGTTCGACGGCCCGGTCGGCGCGGTCCGCATCGCGCTGGTCGACGGCCAGTGGGTCGCGTTCCCCAAGTACTCCGACAAGGAGCGCGCGGTCTTCGACATGGTCGTGGCCGGCCGTGTCGTCGGTGACGACGTCGCGATCGCCATGATCGAGGCCGAGGCCACCGACAACGCCTGGACCCTCATCAAGAACGAGGGTGTCGCGGCTCCGAACGAGGCGGTCGTCGCCGAGGGCATCGAGGCGGCCAAGCCGTTCATCAAGGCCCTGTGCGACGCTCAGGCAGCGCTCGCCGCGCAGTCCGCCAAGGAGACGCAGGAGTTCCCGCTCTTCCCGGACTACCAGGACGACGCCTTCGCCGCCGTCGAGGCGGCCGTGGCCGCGCCGACGCGCGACGCGCTCACCGTCGCGGACAAGCAGCAGCGCGAGAACACCCTCGACGAGATCAAGGCCGGCCTGCATGAGCAGCTCGACGCCCAGTTCGAGGGTCGCGAGAAGGAGCTGTCGGCTGCCTTCCGCTCGCTGCAGAAGAAGCTCGTCCGTCAGCGCGTGCTGACCGACGGCGTCCGCATCGACGGCCGCGGGCTCGCGGACATCCGCACCCTCTCGGCCGAGGTCGAGGTGCTGCCCCGCGTGCACGGCTCCGCCATCTTCGAGCGCGGCGAGACCCAGATCCTGGGTGTCACCACGCTGAACATGCTCCGCATGGAGCAGCAGATCGACTCGCTCGGTCCGGAGACGCGCAAGCGCTACATGCACAACTACAACTTCCCGCCGTACTCGACCGGTGAGACGGGCCGCGTGGGCAGCCCGAAGCGCCGCGAGATCGGCCACGGCGCGCTCGCCGAGCGTGCCCTGGTCCCGGTCCTGCCGAGCCGCGAGGAGTTCCCGTACGCGATCCGCCAGGTGTCCGAGGCTCTCGGCTCGAACGGTTCGACCTCCATGGGTTCCGTGTGCGCGAGCACGCTGTCCCTGCTGAACGCCGGTGTGCCGCTGCGCGCGGCGGTCGCCGGTATCGCGATGGGCCTCGTGTCCGACACCGTGGACGGCGAGACCCGCTACGCCGCGATGACGGACATCCTGGGCGCCGAGGACGCGTTCGGCGACATGGACTTCAAGGTCGCCGGTACCAAGGAGTTCGTCACCGCCATCCAGCTCGACACCAAGCTCGACGGCATCCCCGCCTCGGTGCTGGCCGCCGCGCTGGGCCAGGCCCGCGACGCCCGCCTGACCATCCTCGAGGTGCTCGACGAGGCGATCGACACGCCCGACGAGATGTCCCCGAACGCCCCGCGCGTCATCACGGTGAAGGTCCCCGTCGACAAGATCGGCGAGGTCATCGGGCCGAAGGGCAAGATGATCAACCAGATCCAGGAGGAGACGGGCGCGGACATCTCCATCGAGGACGACGGCACGGTCTACATCGGTGCCACCGACGGCCCTTCGGCCGAGGCCGCCCGCGCGGCGATCAACGCGATCGCCAACCCGCACGTCCCCGAGGTGGGCGAGCGGTTCGTCGGAACCGTCGTCAAGACGACGTCGTTCGGCGCCTTCATCTCGCTCTCCCCGGGCAAGGACGGTCTGCTGCACATCAGCCAGATCCGCAAGCTCGTGGGCGGCAAGCGCGTCGAGAACGTCGACGACGTCCTGTCCATCGGCCAGAAGGTCCAGGTCGAGATCGGCGAGATCGACCCGCGGGGCAAGCTGTCGCTGGTCGCCGTCACCGACGAGGAGGCGTCCGCCGACGCCGCCGAGCCGGCCGCCGAGGCCACCGCACCCGCGGACGCCTGACATGACTTGGCACCTGCCGCTCGTCCCCGCGGGCGAGCCCGGTGCCGAGCTGACCGCCGGGCAGGACGGGGCGACGATTCGTCGCTCCGTCCTGCCCGGCGGTGTCCGTGTACTCACCGAGCACATGCCGGGCCAGCGCTCGGCGACGGTGGGTGCGTGGATCGGCGTCGGCTCGCGGGACGAGACAGACGGACACTTCGGCTCTACGCACTTCCTGGAGCACCTGCTCTTCAAGGGGACCGCCCGGCGGTCCGCGATGGACATCGCCGAGGCGTTCGACGCCGTCGGCGGTGAGGCGAACGCGGCCACCGGCAAGGAGCACACCTGCTACTACGCGCGGGTGCTGGACTCCGACCTGCCGATGGCGGTCGACGTCATCTCCGACATGGTCACGTCGGCGCGCCTGGACACCGACGAGCTCGAGACCGAGCGCGGCGTCATCCTCGAAGAGCTCGCGATGAACGACGACGACCCGACCGACGTCGTGCACGAGCAGTTCTCCGCCGTCGTCCTGGGCGACCACGCGCTGGGCCGCCCCATCGGCGGCACGCCCGAGACGATCAACGCCGTCCCGCGCGACGCCGTCTGGGACCACTACCGCTGGAACTACCGGCCGGAGACCCTCGTGGTCACGGCCGCGGGCGGGATCGACCACGACAAGCTCGTGCAGCAGGTCACCCAGGCGCTGTCGGACGGCGGCTGGGAGCTCGACGCCGCGACCGCACCGCGCGACCGCCGGGCCACCGACGAGGACCGGGCCGGCGTGCCCGAAGCGGGTGTGGAGCTGACCGTCAAGCGGCCGGTCGAGCAGGCCAACATCATCGTGGGCTCAACGGGCATCTCTGCCACTGACGACCGGCGCTTCGCGCTGTCGGTGCTGAACGCCGTGCTGGGCGGCGGCATGTCGTCGCGGTTGTTCCAGGAGATCCGCGAGAAGCGGGGCCTGGCGTACTCCACGTACTCGTTCGCGTCCGCCCACGGCGGCCTCGGCACGTTCGGCCTGTACGCGGGCTGTGCGGCCGCGAAGGCGGACCAGGTCACCGAGCTGCTCGTCGAGGAGCTCGAGAAGCTCGCGAACGACGGCATCACCGAGGCCGAGCTCAAGCGCTCCGTGGGCCAGCTCTCCGGCGGCACGGTGCTCGGGCTGGAGGACTCCGGGTCACGGATGAGCCGCCTGGGCAAGGCCGAGCTCGTGTACGGCGACCTGCTGTCGCTGGCCGAGTCGCTGGAGCGCATCCAGGCGGTCACGTCCGCGGAGGTCCAGGCCCTGGCCCAGGACCTGGCCGCCCGCCCCCGCTCGGTGGTCCGCGTAGGCCCGTTCGACAACTGAACCGCACCGCTGAGTGCGGGATCTTCGCCCTTCTGGCACACGAAAAAGGGCGAAGATCCAGCACTCACCGAGGAACTAGGGTGTAGATCGTGAGTGACATCAAGGTGGCCGTGCTCGGCGCCACCGGGCGCATGGGCACGCAGGCCTGCGCCGCGGTCGAGGCTGCCGACGGGCTCCAGCTCGTCGCCCGGCTCGGGCGCGGCGACGCCGTCTCCGCCGAGACCCTCGCCGGGGCCGACGTCGCCGTGGACTTCACCGTCCCGGCCGTCACCGAGGCCAACGTGCACGCCGTGCTCGACGCCGGCGCGCACGCCGTGGTCGGCACCACGGGCTGGGACGACGGCGCCCGCGCCCGCGTCTCGGCGCACCTCGCCGAGCTGTCGCCCCGGGGGCAGGGCGGCAAGAAGTCGCTCGGCGTGCTCATCGCCCCGAACTTCGGGCTCTCGGCGGTGCTCGCGATGACCTTCGCCGCGAAGGCCGCACGGTACTTCGAGTCCGCTGAGGTCATCGAGCTGCACCACCCGAACAAGGTGGACGCGCCGTCGGGCACCGCGCGGCACACCGCCGCGGCGATCGCCTCGGCGCGCGCCGAGGCCGGGCGCGGGCCTTCGCCCGATGCCACCGAGGTGGGCTGGGAGGCTCGCGGGGCCGACGTCGACGGCGTGCGCGTGCACGCCGTGCGGCTGCGCGGGCTCGTGGCACACGAGGAGATCCTGTTCGGCAACGAGGGGGAGCAGCTCGTGATCCGGCAGGACTCGTTCGACCGGGCCTCGTTCATGCCGGGTGTGCTGCTCGCGATCCGCTCCGTGGTGTCCCGCCCCGGGCTGACCGTCGGCCTCGAGCACGTGCTGGACCTGTCGTGAGCGAGCCGCGGGCCGACGGCGCCGACCACCCGGGCGAGCGCCAGCCCGGCAGCCCGGGCGAGCGTCAGCCCGACCGTTCGAAGGACCTTCCGGGCGAGCCTCCGGCGTCGGGCCGGAAGCTGCCCAAGGGCCTGCCCGGCGCGCTGGCCGTGACCGCCCTCCTCGCGCTGTACGTCTGGCAGATCGCCGGGCGCGGCATCGCGATGGCGCGCACCGGCGAGCCGGTGCTCATCGCCATCGGTCTGGCCGTCCTGATCATCCCGCTGCTGGTCATCGGGCTGATCGTGCGGGAGTACCGGCTGGCGGCGACCGTGCAGATCATGGCCGACACGCTGTTCGCCGAGGGCGACCTCCCTGTGGATGACCTGCCGCGGTCGCCCGGCGGCCGCATCGACCGGTCCGCGGCGGACGAGGCGTTCGAGCCGCGCCGGGCCGCGGTCGAGGCCGCCCCCGAGGACTGGCGCGCCTGGTATCACCTGGCGTTCGCCTACGATGCCGCGGGCGACCGCCGCCGCGCCCGCGAGGCACTGCGCAAGGCCGCCGCGCTCAGCCGGTCCGCGCGACGACGGCCCACGCGGTCGCCGTGACGTCGAACGGCCCGTCGGGGAGCAGCCGCCGGCAGCGCTCCTCGAGTGCCCGCCGGGAGTCCGGCTCCAGACCGGCCACATAGTCGCCGGGCGGTCCGACGAGGAGCGTGTACGGGTGCCACCACTCGTCGAAGCCGGTGTATGACGACACGACGGTGAGCTCGGCGGACCTGAGGGTGGTCAGACCGGCCGCCCGGAACAGCTCGGCAAGGTGTCCCTCGCGGGCACCCGCCGGGTCCGACTCGTCGGTCGCGGCGGGGTCGAGATCCCGGACGGCCCCCCAGAACACCGACTGCGGCGCCCGGCCGCCGTGGAAATCCCAGATGTTCGCGGCGACCTGGCCGCCCGGCCTGGTCACCCGCGCCATCTCCTGGAGGCCCGCGACCGGGTCGCTCATGAAGTGCACCACGAGCTGTGCCGCCGAGAGATCTACGCTGTCGTCGTCGAAGGGCAGGTTCTCGGCGGTTCCCAGGCGCACGTCGGCACCCGCACAGCGCGCACGGACGGCCTCGATGAACGACGTCGACGGATCGACCGCGGCGACCGCATGGGCGCCGAGCCTGGCGACCAGCCGCTCGGTCAGGGCGCCCGGGCCGCACCCGACGTCGAGCGCTCGCTGACCGGGCCGTATGCCGACCAGCTCGGCGAACTGGTCCGCCAGTGGCTCCGCGTACCTGCCCATGAACTGCGCGTAAGCGCCGGCGGCGACGTCGAAGGCCATGGGACGACGGTAGACCTGCCCGCGTGACGCCGCGCGAGGTCCCGTGGGTGCTCCGGTCCGGAACCGCTCCGCCCGAGCATCGGCCTCGCGTCAGGCGTGCCCGGACGTCGGGACTGCGTCCGCGTCCGGGTGTGTCGGCACCCAGCGCACCGCCACCAGCACGAGCCCGACGACGAGCAGCACCGACGTGAGCATGAACGGGTAGGTGCGGTCGATCCCGGAGAGCCAGCCGGAGATCCAGCCGAACGGCGCCGCCGCGAGCATGATGCACGTGCGCTGGAGCGCCATCACGCGCGAGCGCTCGGCCTCGTCCACGTGCAGTGCGACGAGCGACTCCGAGAGCATGAACAGCATGCCCGCACCGAAGCTGTCCAGCAGCAGGCACAGGCCGAGGAACGCGTACGTCGTCGCCGTCGCGGCGCCGTCGGACGCGGGGATCGCGACCAGCACCACCTGCCCGGCGAGGTGGACCCCGAACCCCCAGAACGTGGCGCGCCTGAGGTCGACGGCGGTGGTCAGGAGCGGGATGAGCGTGAAGAAGAAGACCACCGACAGCACCGAGCGGACCATCGGGAAGAACGGCAGCAGCGCGTCCGGCACGTGCAGGTGCTGGCTGACCACCACCTGCCAGAACGTGCCGTTGACGAGCGTGACCGCCGCCGTCAGTGCGGCGATGGCCAGCGCGAGGAGCGACCCGCGCGAGCGCAGCAGCAGCCCGAGCGCGCCGCGGTACCCCGCCAGCAGGTGCCAGACACTCTGCCCGCGGGTGGCGGCCATGCGGACGCGGCCCTGCCGGGTCTCCCTCGACCACAGGTAGAGCCAGACGATCTTCGCCGTCATCACGACCGCGGCGTTGACGTACAGGATGCGGACCGCGGGCTCCAGCCCGAGCTGGGCGACCAGGATGGCGGCCAGCGGCGCGAACAGGGCGGAGCAGTCGGCCGCGACCTTGACCAGGGAGTAGATCTTGGTGATCTGGCCCCGCTCGGCGTCCTCGACCATGAGGCAGTCCCACGAGTTCTGCGTGACCTGCAGGGCGCCGTTGACCAGTGACGCCGCGAGGAAGAACCAGAAGTTCTCCGCGAACGCCCACAGCAGGCACGGGATCACCCAGGCGATCACGTCGAACCATGCGGTCGTGGCGCGCCGGCCGAGGCGGTCGGTGATGATCCCGCCGGCCAGCCCGAAGCCGACCTGGGAGATCATGGCGATCGTCGCGAGGAACCCGATCTGCTCGTCGTGCAGGCCCAGGGCCAGCATGAACACCGACGCGTACGGCAGCACCAGGGCCATGGACAGCCCCCACAGCGGCTCCGTCCACACGCAGGCGCGAGGGTTGCCACGGAGCTCGACAAAGGTCCGCCAGAGCGGGCTGCGGGTGCGGGTCACCGGGAAAGTGAAGCACCTCCGCGACCCGGTCGCGCCACTTTTTGCCGGTGCTCGCAATCAGTCCGTGAGGCTCGTCCAGCAGTACAGGGCGTGCCCCTGGTCGGCCGCGCGGGCGGCGAGGGCCGCGAGCGGCAGCAGGGCCGCCGCGAGGTTGCGCGGGGGAGCTGTGGGCGTCGCGGTGTCGGACCACTTGCGCGCCGCCTCGGCGAGGCGGGTCGGGCCGGCGGAGGCGAGGTCGTCGACCAGGATCTGCGAGACCGTGACGATCCACGGGCCCTCGTCGCCCCCGCTGCACACGAGCGTCCCGTGCCGCGGGTGCGCCGTGACCTCCCCGTACGGCCTCCCGGACAGCACGCCCGCGAGCCCGCCGAGCATGACGAACGGGTCGACGGAGGGCACCTCCACCGCGTCGAAGCGTGGCAGGTCGGTGTGCTGGTCGGGCTCGGACGGCCCGCCGAGCGTGTGGAGCGCCGTCGCGGCCACCTCATCGGTGGGAGCGGCGAAGTACTCCGTGCGAATCCCCATGACGTGATGGTCGCAAGACCGTGTCACGGGACTGTCACACGGGCGTGAAACCTGGAGTTCGCCTGCCGAACACGGCGGGCCGCCGCGTTACGCGCCGGTATCAGATCTGGGCGGACCAGCGGTGCTCGACGACCTCGCGGACGCCCGTCGCGAGCGTGCGGCTGCGGCCGTCCTCGCCGAGCCCGCTGGCCTTCAGGAACGCGGCGCGCGCCGAGTCGTCGACCAGCGCCCACGTGGTGACGGTGTCGGAACCGTCCGCGCGGAGGCGGTCGACGGCGGCCGCCAGCAGGCGCGACCCGTGTCCGCCGCGCTGCGACCCGGGCAGGACCTCGAGCGACAGCACCTGACCGGGCGCGACTGCGGCAAACCCGACGACCTTGGGCCCGTCGAGCGCGACCAGCACGGCGAAGCCCGGGCCGGGCGGCGAGCTGATCGCAGAGGACCAGCGATCCCGCATCGCGGGCACGTCGAGCGCGTCGACGACGCCCTCGCCCAGGACGCCGGTCGCGCGCCAGGAGGCGACCTGCACGTCGGTCACGGCGGACTCGTCGCCGGCGACGGCGGGGCGGACGGAAACGTCAGCGGTCTCGCGAAACAGGGCCACCCGACAACCCTAACGGCACGGTGCCGGGTCAGCCCCAGCCAAGGGCGCGGAGGCCTGCGGCCGTGCCTGCCGCCAGCACCACGACCACGATGAACGGCGCCCGCAGCGCCAGCGCGAGGGCCGCGACCGCCAGGGCGGGCACGCGCGCGTCCACGGTGAGCGTGCGGCCGTCGGCGAAGCCCTGGACCACCACGAGCGACACGAGCAGCGCCACCGTCACGAGCGTGGTGACGCGCGAGACGCGCTCGGACGCGAGCCAGGACCGCGGGATCAGGTGCCCGCCGAGCTTGAGCGCGAAGCAGGCCAGCGACGCGACCAGCACGGTGGTCCAGAGGGCTGCGGTCGTCATCGGACGGGCTCCCGGTCGGTCTCGTTCCCGAGTTCTTCGGCAGGTTCGTCAGCAGGTTCGACGGCGAGCTCGTCGGCGGGTTCGTCAGTCGAGGCGACGGCGGACGACGTCGGCGCGACCAGCCCCACGACTATCGCGACGGCGGCCGCCGCGAGCACCGGGATGCCCGGCGGGACGAACGGGATCAGCACGGCGGTGGCCGCGACGGCGAGCCCCGCCACGAGCTGGGCGCGCCGCGGCGCGAGCCGGGGCCAGACGAGGGCGAGGAACGCGGCGGCCGCGGCGGCGTCGAGCCCCCAGGCTCGCGGGTCGCCGAGCGCGTCGCCGGCGAGCGCGCCGAGCAGCACGAAGGCGTTCCAGAGCACGAAGACGCCGATCCCGGTGACCCAGAACCCCACGCGGGCCGCGGCCGGTTCGGGCTGGGCGACAGCGACCGCAGTCGACTCGTCGATCGTCACCTGCGCGGCGGCGAGTCGGCGCCAGCCGCGCACCTGGAGCAGCGGCGAGACCACTGCGCCGTACAGCGTGTTGCGCAGGCCGAGCAGGGTGGCGGTGGCGATCGCCGCGACGGGCGTTCCCGCAGCGCCGATGACGCCGATCAGGGCGAACTGCGAGCCGCCGGAGAACATGAGCAGGCTCAGGGCCATCGTCGGGCCGAGGCCGACACCCGCCGCGACCGACAGGGCGCCGAACGAGATGCCGTACAGGCCGGTCGCCACCGCGACGCTCACGCCCTGGCGGGCGGCGGCGCGGGCCGCCGGGTCGGTGGGGAGGACGTTCACGCCGTGAGGCTACGTGGTCACTGGCCCGGTCCGGCGCGCCGCCCGAGGGCCGGACGGGCGGGGCGGCTCGTCCGGGCGGCTCACTCGGGCAGGCCGGACGGGCGGCTCACCCAGGCGGGCCGGACACGGGCAGGGCGCTCACCCGGGCCGCGCCCGGAACCGGGCTAAAGCGCCACGTACACGGTCTCCTGGTATTCCTCCATGCCCGCCTCGGCGCCCTCGCGGCCCAGGCCGGAGGCCTTGACGCCGCCGAACGGCGCGCTCGCGTCGGACACCAGGCCGCGGTTGATGCCGATCATCCCGGCCTCGATCTCGTCCATCGCGCGCTGGGCCCGGGCGAGCGAGGTCGTGTACGCGTAGGCGGCCAGGCCGAACGGGGTGCCGTTGGCCAGCTCGTACGCCTCGTCGTCGGACCCGAAGGCCACTATCGGGGCGACCGGGCCGAAGATCTCCTCGGTCACGACCCGCGCGTCGCTGCTGACGCCGGTGAGCACCGTGGGCTCGAAGAAGTGGCCGGGGCCGTCGAGGCGCGCGCCCCCGGTGAGGACCTGGGCGCCGTGCGCGACGGCGTCGTCCACCAGGCCGGACACCCGCTCCACCGCCGCCTCGTTGATGAGGGGGCCCACCCGGGTGCCGGGTTGCGTGCCGGGGCCGGTGGGCAGCTCGCCCACCGCGTCGGCGAACTTCTCCGCGAAGATGCGCGCGACGGCGTCGTGCACCAGGAAGCGGTTGGCCGCCACGCAGGACTGGCCGGAGTTGCGCAGCTTCGCGATCAGCGCGCCCTGGACGGCGGCGTCGATGTCGGCGTCCTCGAACACGACGAACGGTGCGTTGCCGCCCAGCTCCATCGAGGCGCGCAGCACGTTCTTCGAGGCCTGGGCCAGCAGGATCTGGCCCACGCGGGTGGAGCCGGTGAACGAGACCTTGCGCAGACGCGGGTCGTCGAACAGCGGCCCGGTGACCGGGCCCGCCTGCGTGGTCGGGACCACGTTGACGATGCCCTTCGGCAGGCCGCGCGCCTCGGCCTCGGAGCGGATGATCTCCGCGACCAGGAGGGTGGTCATGGGGGTGAGCTCGGCCGGCTTGACCACCACCGTGCACCCGGCGGCGAGCGCAGGGGCGATCTTGCGGGTCGCCATGGCGATGGGGAAGTTCCAGGGCGTGATCAGCAGGGACGGCCCCACGGGCCGACGGCTCACGTACTGCTTGTTGCCGCCCGACGGCGCCGTGCGCACCAGGCCGTCGGCGCGTACCGCCTGCTCGGCGAACCAGCGCAGGAACTCGGCGCCGTAGACGACCTCGGCGCGCGCCTCGGCCAGGGGCTTGCCGGCCTCCGCGGTGATGAGCGCGGCGATGTCGTCGGCGCGGGCGACGAGGCGGGCGAAGACGGCCCGCAGCAGCTCGGAGCGCTCGCGCGGCGGCACGGCGCGCCAGGCGGGGGCGGCGGCGTGCGCGGCGTCGAGGGCGCGTACGGCGTCGGCGGGCGTGGCGTCGGAGACGTCGAAGATGGGCTCGGCGGTAGCCGGGTCGGTGACCTCGAACGTGGCGCGGTCCGCCGCGGGACCCCAGTGCCCGTCGACGAGAATGCCGGTGGGCAGGTGCGCCACGAGTGCGGGGGAGAGCGTCGTCGCCGTCATAGTCCGAGTATCCACGCAGGCGCAAGCGCGTCCGCGCCCGTCGCGCAACCGAGTATCGTCTGGCGCACGCCAACGAGACGGGGGATCACCATGACCGCGACTGCCGACCTGTACGACGAGCACGGCGAGGCGCTGGCCTCGCTCCCCGTGCAGCTACGCGACTTCGGCGGGATCCGTGCTTTCTCGGGTCTCGTGCGCACCGTGCGGTGCCACGAGGACAACGGCATCGTCAAGGCGGTGACGCAGACGCCCGGCGACGGCGCGGTCCTGGTGGTCGACGGCGGCGGCTCGCTGCGCAGCGCCCTGATGGGCGACCTCATCGCTGCCGCCGCGATCGAGAACGGCTGGGCCGGCGCGATCATCTACGGCGCGATCCGCGACTCGGTGGCGCTCGGCGGGCTGCAGCTCGGCGTGAAGGCGCTGGGCACCAATCCGCGCAAGTCGTCGAAGGCGGGCGCCGGCGTGATGGACGAGGCCGTCGAGATCGGCGGCGTCGTCTTCCGGCCGGGCGCCACCGTGTACGCGGACGAGGACGGCGTGCTGGTGGAGCGGTGAACCCGGTATCGGGGCGGTAAACGGTACGGTAGGACCCATGGTTCTTCCCACTGTTCCCGCGCGCCCGTTCGGCGCGGTCCTGACTGCGATGGTCACCCCGATGACGCCCGACGGCGCCGTGGACCTGAAGGCAGCGGTGAAGCTGGCGAAGAAGCTGGTCGACGACGGCAACGACGGCCTCGTCCTGTCCGGCACCACCGGCGAGTCCCCGGTGACGCACGCCCCCGAGAAGGCGGAGCTCGTCACCGCGGTCGTCGAGGCCGTGGGCGACCGCGCGGCGGTCCTTGCGGGCGCCGGGTCGAACGACACCGTGCACGCGATCCGCATGGCCGAGCAGGCCGCGGAGTCCGGCGCGGACGGCCTGCTCGTCGTCTCCCCCTACTACTCGCGGCCCAGCCAGGAGGGCCTGTACCAGCACATCACCGCCGTCGCCGACGCCACGGACCTCCCGGTGATGCTGTACGACGTTCCGGGCCGCACGGCGGTGCGCATCGCGCCGGAGACGTACCTGCGCCTCGCGCAGCACCCCCGGATCATCGCGAACAAGGACGCGACCGGCGACGTCTACGGCGGCGGAAAGCTCGCCGCGAGCACCGGCCTGGCCTGGTACTCCGGCGACGACGGGCTGCTGCTGCCGTTCCTGAGCGTCGGCGGTGCGGGTATCGTGTCCGTGTCGGCCCACGTGGTCGGCGCACACTTCGCGGAGACGGTCCGCCGGTTCGACGCCGGCGACATCGCCGGAGCGATCGAGGTCTACCGCACCACCACCGGCGTCATCGACGCGATGAACGGCGCGGGCGCCCAGGCCGTGATGGCCAAGGCGGCGCTCGAGATCCTCGGCGTCACGGACAACCGGTTCCTGCGTCTGCCGAACGTCGCGGCGTCGGACGACGAGGTAGTCGCCCTGCGCGCGGTGCTGGCGGAGGCCGGCCTGCTGCGCGGCGACGACACCGCGCACCTTCCCGAGGTGAGCGAGCTCGCGGAGGCGAGCTCCGCCGTCGGGCACTGAAACTTTTCTGTTGGAACGAGGCCTTGGAGGCCACGTGAGTCATCCTCACCCTGAACTGTCCCTACCCCCTGCGCTGCCCGAAGGCGGCCTGCGAGTGGTCGCCCTCGGCGGCCTGGGCGAGGTGGGACGCAACATGGCAGTACTGGAGCACGCCGGAAGGCTGCTCATCATCGACTGCGGCGTCCTCTTCCCCGAGGACAACCAGCCCGGCGTGGACCTGATCCTGCCGGACTTCGACTACATCAAGGACCGTCTCGACGACATCGAGGCGATAGTCCTGACGCACGGCCACGAGGACCACATCGGTGCCGTGCCGTACCTGCTGCGGCTCCGTCAGGACATCCCGCTGGTCGGCTCGCGCCTGACGCTCGCGTTCATCGAGGCGAAGCTCAAGGAGCACCGCATCAAGCCCTACACCCTCGAGGTGAAGGAAGGGCAGCGCGAGAAGCTCGGCATCTTCGACTGCGAGTTCGTCGCGGTCAACCACTCCATCCCGGACGCGCTCGCCGTGGCGGTCACGACCGCCGCGGGCACCGTGCTGCACACCGGTGACTTCAAGATGGACCAGCTGCCGCTCGACGGCCGCATCACCGACCTGCGCGCCTTCGCCCGCCTCGGCGAGAAGGGCGTGGACCTCTTCATGGTGGACTCCACCAACGCCGAGGTGCCCGGCTTCGTGACGCCCGAGGCCGAGATCGGGCCGGTGCTCGACAACGTCTTCGCGCACGCGGACAAGCGGATCATCGTCGCGTCCTTCTCGTCGCACGTGCACCGCGTGCAGCAGGTGCTGCGCGCCGCGCACGCCCACGGTCGCCGCGTCGCGCTCGTGGGGCGCTCCATGGTGCGCAACATGGGCATCGCCGCCGACCTCGGCTACCTCGACGTGCCGCCGGGCGTGCTGATCGACCTGAAGAAGGCCGACTCGCTGCCCGACGACCAGATCGTCTACATGTCGACCGGCTCGCAGGGCGAGCCCATGGCCGCGCTGTCGCGCATGGCCAACGGCGACCACAAGGTGCAGGTCGAGTTCGGCGACACCGTGATCCTCGCGTCGTCGCTGATCCCCGGCAACGAGAACGCCGTGTTCCGCATCATCAACGGACTCACCCGCCTCGGCGCGCGCGTCGTGCACGGCGGCAACGCCAAGGTGCACGTCTCCGGGCACGCCTCGGCCGGCGAGCTCACGTACTGCTACAACATCCTCAAGCCCAAGAACGTCATGCCGGTGCACGGCGAGGTGCGCCACCTCGTGGCCAACGGGGCGCTCGCGGTCCGGACCGGCGTGCCGGCCGACCGGGTGGTGCTCGCCGAGGACGGCGTGGTGGTCGACCTGGTGGACGGCAAGGCCTCAGTGGTCGGCGCCGTGCCGTGCGGGTACGTGTACGTCGACGGGTCGTCGGTCGGCGAGATCACCGACGCCGAGCTCAAGGACCGTGTGGTCCTCGGGCAGGAGGGCTTCGTGTCCGTCTTTGCGGTCATCGACACGGCCACGGGCAAGGTGCTCGCGCCGCCGCAGGTGCTCGCGCGGGGCATGGCCGAGGACGCCTCGGTGTTCGACAAGGTGATGCCGGAGGTCACCGCGGCGCTGGAGAACGCGATCGCGGGCGGGGCCACGGACACTCACCAGCTGCAGCAGATCATGCGCCGCACCATCGGGCGCTACGTGGCGACGCGGCTGCGCCGCAAGCCGATGATCGTGCCGGTGGTCGTGGAGGCGTAACCGACGCCGGGTTGCCCAGGCAGGGTGGCCCTCGCACACGAGGACGGGGTGGTGTCCCTGATCGAACCGGTCAGGGACACCACCCCGTCCTCACATGACCGGACACCACTCACGGCGGCATCGCCGGGTGGCGAATCCAACACACTGCACGCCATCGTCCGCGTGTCGCGTGCAGTGTGTAGGGGTGGGACGCTCGACGCCTGGTGAACCGGCGGAACGTGGCGTAGGCAGCGAGCGGATCAGCCGCTGCCTAAATCACCCGCCATTTGGTGAAACCCGGTCGTCTTGCACGGCTAGCGTTCGGGTGTTCCCCAGCATGGAGAGGCACCGCCGATGACGCAGTCCCACGATCCGTTCGCCCCGCCCGCCGGATCGACGCCGACCGCCGCGCCGCCCACCCCGCAGTACACGTACGGTGCACCGCTGTACACGGTGCCGCCGCTGAAGGCTCACGCGGGACTCGGAGTAGCCAGCATCGTTCTCGCCGTGACCTGGACTGTCGTGCAGGTGACTCAGACGGCGCTCGCGCCGCAGGCCGCGGACGCCTTCGCAGACGCGGCGGACCTCGGGCTGAGCCCCATTGAGTCAGCGTTCACCGCTTACGACATGGTTGGCACGCTCGTCTTGCCGGTCGCTCTCGCCGCGTACGCCGTCTCCGGTCTGTGGTTGTACAAGAGCAGGATGTCGGCCCAGGGCGCGAACCCGTCCTTCGTCCACGAGCGAGGGAAGGTCTGGGCCTGGCTCGGGTGGGCGGTCCCGGTCGTCAACCTGTGGTTCCCGTACCAGGTAGTCCGCGACGTGCGACGAGCGACGTCTCCTCGGCCGGCCACCGGGATCGGCTGGTGGTGGGCCGCGTGGCTGGTCGGTTACTTCGTCGGAGAATCGGCAGACAAGACCTCGTCGCGCACCTCGGCGGGCCTGACCGAGCTGGCGTCGAACGTCGTGGTGCCGCTCGAGGTCGTGTCGAGCATCGGCATGGTCGTCGCACTGGTGCTGTGGGTTCGCATCGTTCGCGAGGTCACCGCCTGGCAGCGGGAGCGCCTCCTCGTGCAGGATGGCGCGAACTCGGACTGAGGTACACGTCGACTGAGGTACATGTCTCCGCGCGGGCAGCGTGCAGCCGCTCAGTTTGCCGGGTCGAGGCCGTCTACCCCCGCAGGCCGCCGGCATCGGGTCCGGCGGGACAGCACTCGGAGGACGAGATGGCGCAGGAGACGGAGTTCGACACGGCTGCCGCGGTGACGCGGTCGATGCTCGGCTGGGGTGTGGTCGCGGGGCCGTTCTACCTGGTCGTCGGGTTGGTCCTGGCGCTCACCCGGGAGGGGTTCGACTTCACGCGGCACCCGCTCAGCGTGCTCATGCTGGGTGAGGGTGGCTGGATGCAGATCACCAACCTGGCCCTGAGCGGCGTGATGGTGCTGGTGGCGGGCATCGGCATGGTTCGCGCGGGAGCCCGCGGCACGGGGATCGGAGTCGGGATCTACGGCGCGGCGATGGTCGCGAGCGCGATCTTCCCGCCCGACCCGATGCCCGGGTTCCCGCCCGGTCAGGACGGTGCGACGACCCCGGGGATCTCCGGCATCCTGCACCTCGCGTTCGGGGGCATCGGGTTCATCGCGTTCGCGGTGGCGGCGTTCCTGCTCGGCGGGTGGCTCACCCGGCAGGGCGAGCGCGGGCGCGCGGCCTGGTCACGGGTCGCGGGCGTCGTGATCCTCGTGGGATTTATCGGGGGCGCCGCCCTGGGGCCCGCCGGGATGGGCGGCCTGTGGCTGGCGGTAGTGGTCGGGTTCGCCTGGCTGCTGCTCGCGTCGATCAGGCTGTACCGGGCGGTGCCGCACCCGGTCGTGGCGCGCCGCTGACCGAGAACCGACGACGGCGACCCCGAGCCGTTTGTTGTGGGCGTGATCGTTACGACCACTTGCCCGTCTTAGGCGCAACGATCACGCCCACAACAGAGGCAGAGGCGGGGGGTCAGGCGGTTACCTGGTCGCGGATCCAGCCCGCGTGGCCGCTGAAGGCGCTGAGCTCGTCGTCGCCCTCGATCTTCGCCTCCACGGCCAGGACGAGCTCCAGCCCGCGGGCCGTGCTGCCCGCCTCGACCGCCAGCTCGGCGGCCAGGAGGGCGCTGCGACACCAGCGCGCCACGTCGTCGGACTCCCGCAGGAGCGACTCGGCGCGGCTCGCCAGCTCGCACGCCTCCTCCAGGGCGCCGTCGTAGAGCCCACGGAAGCGGCCGGTCTCCAGGTCCTCCTCGGCGATGACGTGGGCATGCTGGCCGAGCGTCTCCGGCAGCTCCACCCGCAGCTCCGCGAGCTCGTCGGGTTCGGTCGCATCGGCGAGCGCGGCCTCGCACGCGCGGGTGGCTCCGGTCATGATCCGGCTCGCCTCGGCGGCGTCGCGGTTCCGGACGGCCCACGCCCACGCCCTGGTGGCGCGGATCTGGCGCGGCGCGTCGCCGACCTCGGCCCACAGGTCTGCGGCCCGCTCGTACGCCAGCTCTGCCGACACCTTCTCGCCGGCCTTGTCCAGGGCCTCCGCGGCGAGGTTGGCGAGCACCGCATGGTCGGTCTGCTCCGGCCAGTGCTGCGCGATCTGCGCGGCGGCGAGCCACTGCTTGGCGGCCTCCGCGGGCTCGTGCCTCGCCGTCGCGCAGTCGCCGAGCCACCAGCGGACCTGCACCAGAGTGCCTTCGCCGTGCGCCTCGGGGGAGGGATCCAGGTCGGGCAGGGCCTGCTCCAGCACGGGCGCCGCCTCCGCGAACCTGCCGCCGGCCATCAGATGACCACCCAGCCGGGTCCGGGCTACCGCGGCCGAGCTCCGGTCGCCCAGGTCGGCCCAGGCCACCGCTTCGAACGCGTGGTGCACGGCACCGGGCAGGTCGTCGTCGGCGGCCAGGAGCTCGGAGAGCTGCAGGTGCGCGGCCGCGCGCCATCCAGGGGACGCGGCGTCGCCGGCGCGGTCGATTGCTTCCGAGATCGCCGACCGCATTCCCGCCAGAACCTCGGCCTCCCTGGCACTGCTGTACCCGTCGAGCACCTCGCGGACGGTGGTGGGCATCTCGTCGGCGTCCGCCGCTTCGGTCTCGCCCGGCTGCCCGACGGCGGAGCCCGCCTCGGTCCGCAGGTCACCCTCGGCGCCGTCCTCGGTGCCACCCTCGGGAGCGGCCTCGGCCGCAGGCAGCACCGCGCGCAGGCCCAGCGGGAGCCGGTCCAGGAGCGGCGCGGCGTCCAGGCGGGCCCGGACTCGCTCGCTAACCGCCGTCGTGCCGTTGCGCGTGTCGAACCGGCCGGCCAGGGTGAGCGCTTCGGCTCGGGCGTGCCCGGCCAGCTCGGCGGCGGTCCACGTGCGGCCGGCCGGGCCGGTGACCGGGAGGTCGCCCCGGCCGAGCGCGACCAGCCGGTCCATGAGGAGCGCGGCCACCGCGTAGTAGCCCATGCGGGGCTCGGGCTCGCCGTCGGCCTGGAAGTAGGCGGGCGTGTCGGCGAGGAGCTCGAGCCCGCGCGCCTCGTTGCCCGTCAGTGCGCAGAACTCGATGTGCCTGGCCACCGACGGCATCAGGCTCTCCGAGCCCTTGACCATGGGGTAGCCGCGCATATGGTTCGTCCGGGCGTCGTCGAGCCGGCCGAGCCGCACCAGGGGGAGCAGCGAGCGTGCCAGCGTGCGATGCGGCTCCTCGGCGCAGGTCAGCCGGCCGTCGAGGACGGGTCCCCAGTGCTCGACCGCCTTCCTGTCGTCGCCGCCGTCGGAGTGGAACTCGCCCTGCCGGGCGGTCTCGCAGGCGTGGCAGTCCGCCATCTCGCCGCGCGCAGCGGCGAGCCAGCCGTCGAACGCCCGCCGCGCCCGCTCGGCGTCGCCCACATGGTCGGCGATGTAGAACTCGGACATCCGCACGGCCCGCTCGGTGTGTCCGGCCAGCCGGTAGCGGCGGTCCATCTCCAGGAGCCAGTTCTCGATGGCGGCCAGCGACACCTGGGGCAGGTCGAGCATGCCGGTCGTCATCCACTTGAAGTCCCAGAACAGGGAGCGGGTGCTGGACGGGTCGAAGACGCTCGGGTCCTGGTCCCACAACCGCAGCACGCGGGCGAACGGGACGAGCGCCTTGTGCCGGTCCGCGCTGAACTCGTAGGCGTTGATCAGGTGGAAGATGGCCCTGATCTCCGCCTGCGGCCCGATCTGCACCGCCTGGTCGAGGATGCTCTCGGCGGCGGCCGCCCTCGAGGTGCCGTGCGGGCGCTGGGTGTTCTCCCAGATCGCCACCTGGAGCGTCGCGAGGTTGATGATCTCGGTCATCGGTCGGTCTCCTGGGTGTTGTCAGGCCGGTCGTCGGGTGCCGCCGGGAGGGTGGGAGCGGCCCACTCCAGCAGCTCGCCGAACGCGCGGTTCACGAGCGCCTGGTCCACCGGCCGCAGGGGCCGCCGCGCCTGGAGCAGCGACTGCCCGTAGAGGGCCTCGACGGCGACGCCCGCCAGGTCGGCGTCGGGCAGCCCGGCGATGCGCCGCACCAGCGGGTTGAGGTGGTTCAGCACGAGCCGGGCGCGCGGCGCCTCGTCGCGCAGGGAGCCGAGGATGCCGGCCCAGAGGTCGTCGGCCTGGCCCTCGGCGTCGGCGCGGGCGCGCTCGTGCCGGGTGGAACGGTCGTCCAGGTGGACCGCCGCCAGGGACGCCGGATGGAACGCGCGCACCACGACGTCGCAGTCCAGCGGGTCGAGCCGCGCCCGGGCGGTCGCCAGGAACGGCGCGAGCTCCAGCTCGGCCGCCGGGTCCAGGTGATCGAGGTGCGCGGTCACCACCGACGCGTCGAGCTCCTCGACTGCGACGTCGGGCCGGGCCAGCGGGAGCGCCTCGACGAGCGCCGCGTCGTAGGTGTAGCCGCCGTTGACGACGGCCATGCCCTGCGCCGCGGCGATGGCCGAGACCTGCCGGAACTCGTCGACCGTGCGCGTGAAGTGCACGGTCCGGTGCCGCCGGGCGAGGTCGTCGAGCGTGAGCTCTCCCTCCGACGTCTCGAAGGGCAGCCAGGGCAGCATGGTGCGCAGGACGTCGTCGTCGTGCAGCGCGAGCGCCTTGACCCCCAGGTGATGCACGGCGAGGAAGCGCCGCAGGCGCTCCGGCGACGTGGTCGCGAGCTGCGCGAGCCAGTCGCGAACCCGGTCGCCGAGTGCCTCGCGGACCGCCGCGAGCGTCTCGTCCTCGTAGAGCTGTTCGCGGCTGGCCGTTGGCCGCAGGGAGTCGGTGTCCAGCACGCACCGCACGAAGAACGCCCAGTCGGGCAGCAGGGTCTCGGCGCGGTCGGTGAGCAGCATGCCCTTGAGGTGCACGCGGTGCCCGCCGCGCTGCGCCGGGCTGACGACGCCGGGCAGCACGTAGGCGACGCCGCGGATGCCGACCAGCGGCAGGTCCAGCTCGATCGAGTCGAGCGGCGCGAAGCCGAACGTGTCCTGACAGTAGGCGGACAGTGCGGTGGCCCGCGCCGTCGGGCTGGTGTGCTCGGCCTCCCACGGGGGCCGCCGGCCGGTGATCCGCTCGTCGCCCACGCGCACGTCGTAGGGCAGGAGCGCCCCGAAGCCGGCGGCGAGGTCGGCCACGGTGGACGCCTCGAACCACTGCTCGCTGCCGCGACGGGCCGTGAGGTGGACGGTCGTCCCCGGCTCGGGGTGCTCGGCCGGCTCCAGGGTGCGGACCGTGTAGGAGCCGTCACCGCGGGCGATCCACTCCACGGGCAGCGCATCGGACACGCGCGCCGAGCGGCTCACCACCCGGATGGTCTCGGCCACGACGAAACAGGCCAGCAGGCCGATGCCGAACTGGCCGAGGAACTCCTTGCGGGCCTCCTGGAGGCCGTCGCGCTTGGAGCTGCGCCCGATAGTGGCCAGGAGCTGGTGCACCTCGGGCTCGCTCAGGCCGATGCCCGAGTCGGTGACCCGCAGCGCCGAACCGGTGGCCCGGATGCGCACCGTGCCGGGAGCGCCGGGGTCGATGGCGCGCCGCGCGGTGATCGCGTCGATGCCGTTCTGGAGCAGCTCGCGCACGTAGACGCGCGGGCTCGCGTACAGGTGCTGGGACAACAGGTCGACCAACCCGCGGAGGTCGACCTGGAACGTGTGCGGTGATTCCGTCGAGGTCTCTTGCGTCGTCATGGTGGGCGAAATGCTAGTGGCGCACTCTGACACTCCCCAGCAAAGTGTGGCTCGTGCACGCGACCTCGACGAGGCGTCGCGGGTTCACCCACAACTGGTGGGTTCCGGACATTGCGGTGGTGAGTACGGTGGCTGGAACACCCCGGAGGCCATAGATGTCCTATCCGCGCAGTCCCAGGCACGCCGGCACCACCGGGCAGCACCGCGTGTTGCCCGGGGACGCCCGTCCACCGCACCGCCACCAGCCCCGCAAGCCCCTGCCCGAGCCGCCGGGCGGGCTGGCCGTCGCGGTCGTCGTGGTCGCGTGCTGCCTCCTCTTCGTCGAGCTGGTCGAGCTGGCGATCCTGTTCGTCGCCGCGAGCCGCGGCGAGGCCGGGGGCGCCTTCGGTGCGGGTGGGTTCGACCCCAACGGCGTCGCCCTGACGGGCCTGTTCCTGGTCGCCGCCTACCTCGTCGTCTGCTCCTGGCTGCAGGCCGGCCGCAAGTTCGCCGAGGCAGCGAACCCCGCCGCGACGTTCGCGCACGGTGCGGTCTGGACGTGGCTCGGCTGGTGGGTGCCGGTCGTCTTCCTCTGGTTCCCGCACGACGTGGTCCGGGACCTCCGGAACGCCGTGGTACCCGACGGCGACCGCCGGGCCCACCTCGGCTGGTGGTGGGTCCTCTGGCTGCTGGCGGGTGTGCGCATCTACACCCCGGCCTCGGGCGACGTCCAGGTGATCACCCGGTCCGTGGCCGCGATCGCGCTGGTGTTCGCGTTCGTGCAGTGGGTCCGGATCGTCCGCGAGATCACGAGGGCCCAGGAGAAGCTCTCCGGGCTCGGCTGAGAGCCCCGCCGACGGGGAAGTAGCCTGCCCCCATGACCACTCCCGCACCGTCGTCGCGCCCGCCGCGGGCGGAGCTGCACCTGCACATCGAGGGCACGCTGGAACCGGACCTGGCGTTCGAGCTGGCGGCCCGCAACGGCGTCGGGCTGCCGTATCCCGACCCGGCGAGCCTGCGCGCCGCCTACGAGTTCGAGGACCTGCAGTCGTTCCTCGACCTGTACTCCGCGAACATGGCGGTGCTCCGCACGGAGGCCGACTTCGCCGACCTGACCCGCGCCTACCTCACGCGGGCCGCCCGGGCCGGGGTGCGGCACGCGGAGATCAGCTTCGACCCGCAGGCCCACCTCGTCCGCGGAGTGCCGCTCGAGGCGGTCGTCGGCGGCATCGCCGGCGTCCTGGAGCGCAGCGAGGCCGACCACGGCATCTCGACCCTGCTCATCGCCGCGTTCCACCGCGACCGGGACCCTGCCGACGCCCTCGACGTCCTGGAGCGGCTGCTCGCGATGCGCGCGCCGATAGCAGGAGTGGGGCTGGACAACGCGGAGGTCGGCAACCCGGCGGCGCCCTTCGCGGACGTCTACGCGCGCGCCGAGGCGGCCGGCCTGCGGCGCACCGCGCACGCGGGGGAGGAGGGCCCGGCCGCGAACATCCGGGACGCGCTCGACCTCCTGCACGCCGAGCGGATCGACCACGGCATCGCCGTCGTCCAGGACCCAGACCTCGTCGCGCGCGTCGTGGCGCAGCAGATCCCGTTCACGCTCTGCCCCGTGTCGAACGTACGGCTGCGCGCGGTCCCGGCCCTGGCCGAGCACCCGCTGCCCGCGATGATCGAGGCGGGCATGCTCGTCAGCATCAACTCCGACGACCCGCCGTACTTCGGCGCCTACGTGGACGACGTCGACGACGCCGTCACCGCGGCCCTCGGCCTCACCCGCGACCAGCGGGCGGCGCTCGCGGCGGCGTCGTTCCGCGGGTCGTTCCTGCCCCCGGAGCGGGTCGCTGGGTACCTGGCCGACGTCGAGGCCTGGCGCGCGGCAGGCGCCTGAGCCGGGATCCACCTCGCCCAGCGTCAGTGGCTGAGCAGGGCGGACGCCACCGTCCGCGCGGCCTGATCGAACGCGGCCTCTCGCGCGTCCTGGTCGCCGGGCAGCAGCCCCGCGAGCTCGAGCGACACCAGCCCGTGCACCAGCCCCCACAGCCCGACGGCGGCGCTCTGCACATGCTCGTCCGGCGCGCCGTCGAGCGCCCGGGCGACGGCGTCGTGCAGCACGCGGAACGTAGGGCGGTCGACGGCGGAGGCCGGCTCGCCGTCCGTGGGTGACACGCCGCGGTAGAACATGACGCGGTAGAAGTGCGGGTCCGCCAGGGCGAACGTCCGGTAGGCGCGGCCCAGGTCGCGCAGGTCCGTCGCCGGGTCGTCGCTCTGCCCGACGGCGCCGAGGTGCTCCGCGAACCGGCGGAACCCCTCGTCGCTGACCGCCTCGACCAGCGCCTCGCGCGAGCCGAACAGCGCGTAGACCGCCGACGCGCTGGTCCCGGCCTCGGCGGCGACCTTGCGCACGGTGACGGCGCCCTCGCCGTCGGACGAGATCACCTGGGAGGTGACCTCGAGGAGGCGGGTGCGCAGGGCGTCGTCGTGCAGTCTCGGTCGGGCCATGCCGTGAGTGTAGAAGTCTTGACGCGAGTTTGCGAACAGTGTTTGATAACACTGTTACGAAACCACGGACGATCAAGCCGCAGGAGGACGTCGTGCTCGAGCTCTCGGACCCGGCCCGCATCACCGCGGGCATAGTGCTGCTGACCGTTGTGGGGATCGAGTCCGGCGGGCTCTTCCTGCTCAAGGTCTTCGGCGGCCGGATGGCGACGACCGACCTGCAGAAGAGCTTCTACCGGGCGGGCCACGCCCACGCGGGTGTGCTGGTGATCCTGGGCCTGCTCTGCGTGCTGCTGGCGGAGGCGACGAACCTGACCGGGTTCGCGCACTGGCTCGCCGCCACCGGCGTGCTGTGGGCGGCGATCCTGATGCCGGCGGGATTCTTCTTCTCCGCCATGGGGGAGGGGCGCACCACCCCTGGCCGCGCGGTCGTGCTGCTTCCGGTCGGCGCGGTGGCCCTTGGCGCGGGAGTGGTGATGCTGGCGATCGGGCTGCTCATGGCGTGAGCAGACTGAAGATCGGATTTTCAGTCTGGGCGCGCAAAGCGACAAACCGGACAACGGCCCGGTCCAGGACACACCGCGAGGGGTCCTGGGCCGGGCCGTCGTCGCCGGATACGGTGGCGACATCATGGCGACCCGCACGTCGGCCCGGCGAGGTTCCGGGAAGAGCTCCGGGCAGGGCGCGAAGAGCGCCAAGCCCAGGGCCGCAGCGTCGAAGCGATCGACTCAGCGCCGGGGGGCTACCCGCCCGGCGCCGAAGGGTGCGTCCGCACCGTCCCGTCCGCCTTGGCCGGTCCGGGCGATCCGCGGGCTGTGGATGGGCATGGCGCACGCCGTCGGCGGCGCCACCCGCGCGGCCGGGCCGCGGTCGGTGCCGGACTCGTCGGACGGGGGCGTGCAGGGCGTGGAGCAGCAGGGAGGGCAGGAACTGGAACCGGACCACCGGCGCGACGGCGTCGGCTTCGCACTTCTCGCCGTGGCGGTGATCGTCGCGGCGCGCGAGTGGTGGGGAATCGACGGCCCCTTCGGCGACGGCGTGCACGCGGTGGTCGCGGGCACGCTCGGCGTCGCGGGCGTGGCCCTGCCCGTGCTGCTCATGTGGCTCGCCTTCCGCGTCATGCGGCACCCGGAGCGCACCCAGCAGAACGGCCGCGTGGCGATCGGGCTCAGCTTCCTGGTCGTGGCCACGTGCTCGCTGGTGCACATCAGCGCCGGCCTGCCCTCGCCCGCGGACGGCTTCACCCCGGTGCAGGACGCCGGTGGTGTGATCGGCTTTCTCTTCGCTACCCCGGTCGTCACCGGGCTGACCCAGTGGTTCGCGATCCCGCTGTACGTGCTGGCCGGGTTCTTCGGCATCCTCATCGTCACGGCCACACCGGTGCACCGGATCCCCGCGCGCCTGCGCGGCCTGTACGACCGGCTCACCGGCAACCACCGCGAGCCCGTCGCGACCACCGAGGACGGGCTCGCCCTGGCCGACGGCGTCTCGGCGCACGACGGCACGCCGGAGACCAAGCGCCGCAAGCGTCGCACCAAGCAGGAGATCGCCGCCGAGAAGGAGCGTCTGGCCGGGTTCGTGGGCGACGAGGCCTTCGAGAAGGCCGCCGAGGTGGAGGCCGCGGAGCGCGCGGCGAAGGCCGGCAAGCTGACCACGCAGCGCATCCCGACGAGCGAGTCCGCCGGCAAGGTGACGGGCGCCCCCGCCATCGGTCCCGGTGTGCTCGCGCCGAACGGCGAGCGGACGCCGTCGGGCAAGGACGACGGGCCCAAGCCGCCGCGCGCCGGCGAGCCGATCCCGCGGGGCGTGCAGCCCATGCTGGAGGGTGACACGGTCTACCTGCTCCCCGACGAGGACGTGCTCGTGCAGGGGCCGCCGCACAAGGCCCGCTCGGCCGCGAACGACCGGGTCGTCGAGTCGCTGACGGGCGTGTTCGAGCAGTTCGGCGTCGACGCGAAGGTCACCGGCTTCAGCCGCGGTCCCACGGTGACGCGGTACGAGGTCGAGGTGGGCGCCAAGACCAAGGTCGAGCGCATCACCTCGCTGTCCAACAACATCGCGTATGCGGTGGCGAGCGCGGACGTGCGCATCCTGTCGCCCATCCCGGGCAAGTCGGCGATCGGCATCGAGATCCCGAACTCCGACCGCGAGACCGTCGTGCTGGGCGACGTGCTGCGCTCCGGCGCGGCGCGGCGCACCGAGCACCCGATGGTGATGGGCGTGGGCAAGGACGTCGAGGGCGGCTACGTGGTGGCGAACCTCGCGAAGATGCCGCACATCCTCGTGGCCGGCGCCACCGGCGCCGGCAAGTCGAGCTTCATCAACTCGATGATCACCTCGATCCTGATGCGGTCCACGCCGGAGCAGGTGCGCCTCATCCTGGTGGACCCCAAGCGCGTCGAGCTCACGATCTACGAGGGCATCCCCCACCTGATCACGCCGATCATCACCAGCCCCAAGAAGGCCGCCGAGGCCCTCGACTGGGTGGTGCGCGAGATGGATGCCCGGTACGACGACCTGGCGATGTTCGGCTACAAGCACATCGACGACTTCAACGCCGCCGTCCGGGCCGGCAAGGTCAAGCCGCAGCCGGGCTCCGAGCGCAAGATCGCGCCCTACCCGTACCTGCTCGTGGTGGTCGACGAGCTCGCGGACCTCATGATGGTCGCCCCGCGCGACGTCGAGGCCTCGATCCAGCGCATCACGCAGCTCGCGCGTGCCGCCGGCATCCACCTGGTGCTGGCCACCCAGCGCCCGTCGGTCGACGTCGTGACCGGCCTCATCAAGGCGAACGTGCCCTCCCGGCTCGCCTTCGCGACGTCGTCGGTCACCGACTCTCGCGTCGTGCTCGACCAGCCGGGCGCCGAGAAGCTCATCGGCCAGGGTGACGCGCTGTTCCTGCCCATGGGCGCGGCCAAGCCGATGCGTGTCCAGGGCGCGTGGGTCACCGAGTCCGAGGTGCACCAGGTCGTCGAGCACGTGAAGAGCCAGCTCAAGCCCGTCTACCGTGCGGACGTCGCCGCGCCGGCGGCGGCCAGGAAGCAGGTCGACGAGGACATCGGCGACGACCTCGACCTGCTGCTGCAGGCCACCGAGCTCGTGGTCACCACCCAGTTCGGGTCCACCTCCATGCTGCAGCGCAAGCTCCGCGTGGGCTTCGCCAAGGCGGGGCGGCTCATGGACCTCCTGGAGTCGCGGGAGATCGTGGGGCCCTCGGAGGGCTCCAAGGCGCGCGACGTGCTCGTGGCCGCCGACGACCTGCCCTCCGCGCTCGCGCTCATCCGCGGCGAGCAGCCCGCCCAGGTCTTCGACCAGGCGGCGCCCGACGACGACGGCGCGGACTCCGGGGCGTCGTACGACGGCGACGACCAGTACGCCGAGGGCACGGACGGCCACATGCCGCCCGTCGCCACGGACTACCACGACGACGCCGAGGCCGTGCGCTGACCCGTCGGACTTCTCGCACGTTGCCGGACGCTCAGGCCACCGAAGGTGACCTGAGCGTCGGCATGTGGCGTCAGCTCCGCGGGACCACCCGAGGCGGCTTGCCCGTGGGACTCGGCGGCCTGCCTTGCTCGTCCGCGGCATCCCCTGCCGCATCCTGCGCGATCTGGAGACGCTCCTGGAGCTCGGCGACGGTGAGCTGCCCGTCGCCCGGGTGCGCGAGCGCTTCGCGCGTGCTCCGCAGCCGGTGTCCGGCGGCGAGGTCGACGGTCGTCGCCGCCCACCGCACGTCCTCGACGTGGGCGGGCTCGTCCGGCGGCTGCACGATGTCCGCGATCAGCAGCAGCCCGACCGCGGACGCCGTCCCGCAGCAGTCCGGTCCCTGGTTGGAGATGAGGTTGCTCAGGCCGTAGGCCACCCACATCCCGTCGCCCTCCGGGCCGCCGCGCAGGCGCTCGACCGGCTGCGGGACGTGGGCGTGATGACCGATCACCAGGTCCACCTGCCGGGAGCGAGCCAGAGCCCGTGTGGTGTCCCGCTGGTGCGGGGTGGGCTCGGTGACGTACTCGACGCCGTCGTGCAGGCTGACCACCACGAGGTCCGCGCCCGCGGCCCGGGCCGCCTTGGCCTGCCGGACGATGCGCTTGGTGTCGATGAGATCCACCGACCAGTCGCCGCGGGGCGGGCTGAACCCGTTCAGCCCGTACGCCGCCGCCAGGTGGGCGATCGTGACGATCCGGCCGCTCCGGCGCAGCTCGTAGTACTGGGCGCCGAGCGACTCGTGCTGGTCGCGCGCGGTACCGACATGGCCCATCCCGGCGCGGTCGAGCGCATCGAGGGTCGCTGCGACACCGTCGTACCCGGCATCGGCCGCGTGGTTCGACGCCGTCGAGCAGCCGTCCCAGCCCTGCTCGCCCAGGTCGCGGACCAGCTCCTTGGGCGCGCGGAACACGGGGTAGCCCGACGGCAGCGTGCCCGGCGGCGCGACCGGCACCTCCAGGTGGCACAGGGCCAGGTCCGCGCCTGCGACCCAGGGATCGATACCCGCCAGCAGCGGCGAGTAGTCGATGCCGGACGGTCCGGTCGCGGAGTCGTTGAGCGGGTCGTGGGGCAGGACGTCGCCCGCGGCGAGCAGGGTGAGCTCGGCGTCCTGCTCGAGCGGGTCCGGGGCGATGTCGACGGGCGGTGCCGCCGACGTCCCCGGCGAGGAGGCGGTGCTCGTGGGGGTCGTCGCCGTGGCCGGGCGGGGGTTCAGCGTGCAGCCCGCGGCAGCGGTGACGAGGGCGCAGGTCAGTGCCGTGGACGCGAGGAGCCGCGGGACGCGGACGGTGGTCACTTGCGGATGTTATGGCAGGCCGACCGGCGGGGCGACCTGGCGGTACGCGCCGGCCGGTCCGGGTGCGGGTGAACCGCAGCTAGGCTTGAGCAATGGTCAACGATGCACCGTCACCGTGGAACATCGCGAATTTCGTGACGATGATCCGCATCGCCATGGTCCCGTTCTTCGCCTGGGCACTTCTCGCCGAGGGCGGTGACGACACCACGTGGCGACTGGTGGCCACGGCGATCTTCGTGGTCGCGGCGGTGTCGGACAAGGTGGACGGCTACCTCGCCCGGTCACGCGGTCTCATCACCGACCTTGGCAAGCTGCTCGACCCGATCGCGGACAAGCTGCTCGTGGGCACGGCCCTGATCCTGCTCTGGATCCCGCTCGGTGAGCTGCCGTGGTGGATCCCGGTGGTGATCCTCGTGCGTGAGCTCGGCATCACGTTCATGCGCATGGGCATGCTCAAGTACGAGGTGATGCCGGCGTCGCGGGGCGGCAAGCTCAAGACGGTGCTGCAGTCCGTGGCGATCTCGATGTTCCTGCTGCCGCGTGACGGCTTCGAGTGGTTCACGGTGATCGCCTGGGTAGTGCTCATGGCGGCGTTCGTGCTGACGGTCGTGACGGGCGTCGAGTACGTGTACCAGGGCTGGAAGATCCGCCAGGTTGCGCGGAGCAAGGCGTCCACCCCGTGACGGCCTCCCGGCTGCTGGCCGCGGCGGCCGCCCGGGGGTGGACCCTCGGGGTGGCGGAGTCGCTCACCGGTGGGCTCGTCACGGCCTCGCTCGTGTCGGTCCCCGGCGCGTCGAGGGTGGTGCGCGGCGGCGTCGTCGCCTATGCCACGGATCTGAAGGCCGGGCTGCTCGGTGTGGACGCGGACCTGCTCGCCGAGCGAGGGGCCGTCGACGAGGCCGTCGCCGCCCAGATGGCGGCGGGCGTGCGTGTGGCGACGGGCGCCGACGTCGGCCTCGCCACGACCGGTGTCGCAGGACCAGAACCTCAGGATGGTCAAGCCCCGGGTGTGGTGTTCGTCGCAGTGAGTACCCCGGTAGCGTCCGAGGTGCACCGCCTGGACCTCGACGGAGACCGGTCCCAGGTGATCGGTGACGCCGCTCGCGGGGTGCTCGAGCTGGCATTGCTGCTCGTCAGCGAGCCGTCGGGTGAAAATCACGACTCCGACCCCACCATGTTTCCTGAAGTTACAGACAAGTGAAACTTCTTGGCTTAATCTTGCACAGGGCTTGACGTAGGCGCACTTCGGGAACAAGGCTCATATCAGCAACGTTGGTCCCGGTGTGATCACGAACAGGCCGACCACCCGGAGCCGGCGTAAGAACTCTTCGAGTGCGGGGTACGGTAGAACGAACTCCGCTCACGGGGGACGCACCACACGCAAGGCACGTCCGGTCCAGGCAGGGCAGGGCGTGAGTTCAGGGACAGGCACTGAGAGGGGGCGCGAGATGGTCGTACTACGGCGAGAAATCGGAGACGTGCTGCGTGACACGCGGCAGCGTCAGGGGCGCACCCTGCGCGAGGTGTCCTCGGCGGCGCGAGTGTCGCTGGGCTACCTCAGCGAGGTGGAGCGTGGACAGAAGGAGGCGTCGTCCGAGCTTCTCGGTTCCATCTGCGAGGCGCTCGACGTGCCGCTGTCCTTGGTGCTGCGTGAGGTGAGCGACCGCGTGGCGGTGGCCGAAGGATTCCAGATCCCTGACACGATCCCGGCGGACTTCGTGGCCGGGCTGCTGGCCAGGGGAGGCGACCGGACCGCAGCGCGGCGGGAGGTCGAGCAGTCGGACCTGGCACCGGTCGGCTGAGCCGACAGGCACGAAGTACTGCAGCAAGACAGCACCAGGGCGGGACCAGAACCGGAAGATCGGTTCTGGTCCCGCCCTGGTGCTGCCCCGTTTACCTCAGGTCGGCCTACCTCGGGTCGGGTGCCTGGCAGGACGGGCACCAGAACACGGGGCGCTCGTACGGCTTCTCGTTCGCCGAGCCGACGCTGATCGGGGTGCCGCACCGGTGGCAGGGCCGGCCGGCCCTGCCGTGCGCGTGCATCTCGACGGCGCCCAGGCCGCGGGCGCGCCCGACGGTGACGCTGCGCTCCATGAGCCTGCGGGCGGTGCGGAGCAGGTCGTCGCGTTCCCCCCGGGACAGCGAGCCGGCCGGCTCCCACGGCCACAGGCGTCGCGCGAACAGCGACTCGGCCATCCAGATGGTGCCGATGCCCGCGACCGTGCGCTGGTCCAGCAGGGCGGCGCACAGCGGCCGCTCGGGCTCCCGGACGAGGCGCGCGGCGGCGTCGGCCAGACCTGTGGTGGGGAAGTCGTCGCCGAGCACGTCCGGGCCCAGGCCGTTGAGGATGCGGTGCTCGTCGTGCGTGCGCAGCAGGTCGAGCATCCCGAGGTGCCATCCGGTGGCCGTCCAGGCGTCCGTCGCGAGCACGGCGCGGATGGCCGGGTGCCTGGCCGACGCGTCGCGGGAGCCCGTACGGTGGACCTTCCAGAGACCTTCCATGCGCAGGTGCGTGTGCAGGGTGCGGCCGTCGTCGAGCCGGGTGAGCAGATGCTTGCCGTACGCGCTGGTCTCCAGCACCGTGGCGCCGGTCAGGTTCGCGGCCCCGGCGCTGGGCCAGCGCAGCTCCGCACGTACGAGTGGCAGGCCGCGCAGCGCTGCGGTGAGGCGCTCGGCGGTGAGGCGCAGGACATCCCCCTCGGGCACGAATGCTCCCCTCGTCGTGAGGCTACAGCGTAGTGCGCGCCCCGCCCTGGATTGTCGCGCAACCGGCATATCACCCACCCGACACGGCCCGGTCCGGCTTGCGCCCGGACGGGCCGTCCGTGCCCTATCAGGGATTGCCCGCAGAAAGATCAGGGAACGATCAGGGGTAGAATTGGTGACTTGCGCGCGTTCGGTCCACGATCCTTGACACATGAACGTTGTTGCCAATGACCTGGGGAGATACACCGACGTGCCCGCCACTTCAGTAGTCCCGCGCAGTGCGCGGACAGCGAGCTGGTTCGGTGCGACCGCCGCGCTGACGATAGTCGCCGCACACTTTATCGGGGCGGCCGTCGACCCGGTGCTCGATCCGATCAGCTGGTACGCCTTCACGCCCGGCGGCGGTGAGCTCATCCTGGCAGGCGGCGTGACGCTGGCCGTGCTCGGGCTGATCCTCACGGCCCGGATGTACCGCTCCGGGCTGGCGGTCGGTCCGATTCCCGCGGCCGCCATGATCGTCTTCGCCATCGCGATGGTGCTCGTCGGCGCGTTCCCCACCGACCCGCCGGGTAGTCCGGCGACGTTCTCCGCGACGGTCCACCGGTACAGCGCGGCAACGGCGTTCTGCGTGCTCCCGGCCGTCGGCCTGAGCCTGCAGCGTTCGATCCGCCAACCGCGGACCGGGCGACCGCGAGGGCTGCGGACGTTCGCGTGGGTCCTGGGCGTCCTGGTCGCGGTCTTTCTCGTGGTGCACCTGTCGCTGGTCTCCGTCGGCTCCGGGATCGTGGCGTTCGGCCTCATCGAGCGGGTGGGGTTCGCCGTCATGATCGGGTACCTGATCCTGCTCGCCCTCACCATCGATGCCGAGGCGCCCAGGCACGAGGCCGTCGAGGTGGCCGAACCTGCCCTCCTGCTCAGCGGGTCGAGATCCGCAGACCTCGCGGCGTGATCGCGAAGCCCGCCTCGACGAGCGCCCGCGCCACCGGATGATGCCGTGCCGCCTCGAGCGCGGGCACCCCGTCGACCCGCTGAACCACCAGCCGCCCGAGCCGGCCCTCGCGGACGGTCCGGGCGAGCGCAGCGGCGGCGGACGCGAGCCGTGCCGGGCTCTGCGTGAACGACAGCACCGTGCGGCCACCCCGCTCCACGAACAGGGCGAGGTCGCCGTGGGTGAGGACCACGACCGCCCCGGCCTTGCGGCCGGGCCGGTGGGCCGTGACGGGTCTGGCGTCGGGCGTGCCGTCCGACGCCGGTCCGCCGCCCTGTGCCGTGCTCGCGGTGCCGAGCTCGGGGGTGCCGGGTGCGTTGCCCGGTCTGCCGTCCGGCGCAGGGCCCGCAGGCCAGGCGAGGGCCGCGCCGTAGGGGTTGGCGGGATCCATCGCGGCGAGCACGACGGCGCCGCCCGTGCTGCCCGCGCCGGTGGCGGTCGCCACGGCCGCCGTCCGCTCCGCGACCTCCAGCTCCGCCTCGACGATCCGCGTGCGGTCCTGCGCGTCGACCCGCAGCCGGTCCACGGCGCCGGGCAGGGCGAACTGCGAGCCGCCCAGGTGCTCCACGAAGTACCCGCGGCGCACCGCGCCGCGTTCCTCCAGGCCGGACAGCACGCGGTACACGTCGCGGTAGCCGGCCCCGACGCCCTCGGCCGCGGCGGCGGACCTGGTGAGCACACCGTGGCGTTCGAGCAGCACCTGCGTCAGGGCGTGAGCGCGCAGCGTCGGGTCGGCCTCGCGCATCGGCAGGGCGGCCCAGCGGCCCCCGCCGCCCGTGGTCGAGGTACCCGCCCGGAGGGCCGAGGCGGGGCGCCCCGGCGACACGGCGAACCGGGACCGCCGCACCGGCCGGGCCCGCGCGGCGGTGCGGGGCGCACGGTGGGCCCCGGCGCCGCTGACCCGCTCGCGGAGCGCGCCCAGCCCGTCGTTGGTGACCTGGCCGGCCCAGACGAGGTCCCACAGCACCTCGAGCACCGCGTCCGGCTCGGCGGTGGTGAGCTCGGCGACCCGCGGCAGGAAGAAGCCGCCCGACCCGGTAAGCAGGTCCAGCACCGCGCGGTGGAGGTCTGAGTCGAGCGGGCTCTCCTCCTCGACCGGTTCGAGCGGGGCGAGGGTGAGGGGGGCGCCGTCGGCCAGGTGGAGCGAGACCAGCCCGTCCCCGCCGCCCGACCCGGGCAGGCGGGAGTGCCCCGCCCACAGCACCTCGCCCGTGACCGTCAGCTCGTCGAGCAGGGCGGGGGAGTAGTCGGCCACCCGGGCGGGCAGCACCAGGGTCTCCAGGGCCGACGCCGGGACCGCAGCGCCCGCGAGCTGCTCGATCGCCTGCACCAGCCCGTCCGCACCCCGCAACAGCCCCGTGGACACGTTCTGCCAGCGGGGTAGGAAGGCGCCGAGGGCCTCCTGCTCCACGGGCTCCACCTCGGCCCGCAGGACCGCCAGCGACCGTCGCCGCAGCAGGCGCAGCACCCCGGGGTCGCACCATTCGTCGCCGGTGCCGCCGAGCGCTCCGGGGCGCAGCCGCCCGCGGGCGAGCGCGCCGTCCGCCTCGAGGCGGGCCAGCCCGTGCGCGACGATCGCGACGCCCAGCCCGAAGCGCTGGGCCGGCGCCGCCGCGCCGAACGGCCCGTGCGTGCGGGCGTGGCGGCGCAGCAGGTCGCCGAGCGGGTCCGGAACGGGCTCGGTGAACGTCTCCGGGATGCCGACGGGCAGCGCCACGCCGAGCGCGTCACGCAGCCGGCCGGCGTCCTCGGCGACCGCCCACTGCTCCACGTCGGCGAACCGGACACGGATGACGCGGCGGGTCGCCTCCAGGTCGTCGAGCCAGTGCGCGACGGCGTGGCGGGCCTCTTCGCGGGTGCGCGCCTCCAGGGCGTCGAGCGGGTGCGGTCCCGTGCGCCGCAGGAGGTCCCACAGGCCCTCGGCGTCGCGGGCCTGCCGGTCCGGTGCGAGTCCGGCGAGCTCAGCCTCCGTGCGCTCCACCGCGCCCGGGTCCAGGAGGTCCGCCAGGTCGGCGGAACCCTGCTCGCCGAGCAGCTCGGCGAGCAGCTCCGGGTCGAGCGACAGGGCGGCCGCGCGGCGCTCGGCAAGCGGCGCGTCGCCGTCGTACAGGAACTGGGCCGTGTAGCCGAACAGGAGCGACTGCGCGAACGGCGAGGGCGTCGGTGTCGTGACCTCCACGACCCGGACGCCGCCCTGTCCGATCTCGCGCATGAGGTCGGACAGGGCTGCGACGTCGAAGTCGTCCTGCAGGCACTCGCGGGCCGCCTCCAGCACTATCGGGAAGTCCGGGAACTGGCTGGCCACCTCCAGGAGCTGGGCCGACCGCTGGCGCTGCTGCCACAGGGGCTGCCGCTTGTCCGGCCGGCGCCGGGGCAGCAGCAGGGCGCGCGCGGCCGCCTCACGGAACCGCGCGGCGAACATGACCGAGGACCCCAGCTCGTCGCGAACGGCAGCGAGCACCTCGTCCGGGTCCAGCAGCAGGTCCTCGAGCGTGACCCTGCCCGGGACGTGCTGCGGGTGCGCCTCGCCGTCGAGCGCCCCGAAGCCTGTCTGGGTGTCGGTCCCGTCGAGGGTCGTGGCGCCCGGTGCGCTGCCGTCCGCGCCCGCGTCCCACGGGTCGCCGTCCCAGCCGCCGCCCGAGTCGGGCAGCCGCAGCACGATCCCGTCGTCCGAGTGCATGGCGGCCACGTCCAGGCCGAAGCGCGCCCGCAGCCGCGCGGAGATCACCAGGGCCCACGGCGCGTGCACGCGCGCCCCGAGCGGCGAGTGGATCACCACGCGCCAGTCGCCCAGCTCGTCACGGAACCGCTCGACCACGACCGTCCGGTCGTCGGGCACGCGGCCCGTGCCCAGCCGCTGCTCGGTGAGGTAGGCGGCGAGGTTGTCCGCGGCCCAGTCGTCGAGCCCGGCATCGCGCAGGTGCTTGCGCCCGGCGTCGACGTCGGCGGCCAGGGCGGCGTCGGCCTCGCGGACGAACGCGCCCACCGCGCGCCCGAGCTCGGCCGGGCGGCCGGGGGCGTCACCCTTCCAGAAAGGGAGGCGACCGGGCAGGCCGGGCGCCGGGGTGACCAGCACCCGGTCGGTGGTGATCTCCTCGATACGCCACGTGCTCGACCCCAGCGTGAACGTGTCGCCCACCCGGGACTCGTAGACCATCTCCTCGTCGAGCTCGCCCACGCGCTTGCCGCCACGGTTGCGGTTGGCGCTGCCGGACCCGCCCGTCACGCTGTCGGTGAGCGTGCCGCCGTCGGGCGCCTCCGTGGCGAGGAAGACGCCGTAGGCGCCCTTGTCCGGGATGGTGCCGCCGCTCGTGGCGGCCAGCCGGAGCGCGCCGGGCCGGCCGTGCAGCATGCCCGTGGCGCGATCCCAGGTGATGCGGGCGCGCAGCTCGGCGAAGTCCTCGCTGGGGTAGCGGCCCGCGAGCATGTCGAGCACTGCGCGCCACGTGGCGTCGCCGAGGTGCGCGAACGGCGCGGCGCGGCGGACGAGGGCGAGCAGCTCGGCCTCGTTCCAGTCGTCGACGGCGAGCGTCGCCACCACCTGCTGCGCCAGGACGTCCAGCGGGTTGGCCGGGACGTGCAGGTGCTCGATGTCGCCCGTGCGCATGCGCTGCGCGATGACGGTCGCCGGCACGAGGTCGCCCCGGTACATCGGGAAGACCACGCCCTTGGACACCGCACCCACCTGGTGCCCCGCGCGGCCGATGCGCTGCAGCCCGCTCGCGACCGACGGTGGTGCCCCGACCTGCACCACGAGGTCCACCGCGCCCATGTCGATGCCGAGCTCCAGGGAGGACGTCGCGACAACGGCGGGCAGCCGGCCCTCCTTGAGCTCCGTCTCGGTGCGGGTGCGCTCCGCGCGGCTCATCGACCCGTGGTGGGCGCGCGCCAGGACGATCTCGCCCTGGCCCGGCACCGCCTCGGGCATGCCGCGTTCGCCCGGCACGGGCCGGGGGATGCCGGCGCTGGTGCCTGACTGGCCGGGCACCAGCGCGGCCCAGGTGCTGGCCGGGTCGGCGACGTCGAGCCCCTGCCGCTGCGCCCACACCTCGTTCATGCGGGCGGTCAGCCGCTCGGCGCCGCGCCGGTTGTTGGTGAAGACGATGGTGGAGGTGTGGTCGGCCACGAGGTCGACAACGCGCTCCTCGACGTGCGGCCAGACCGAGGCCTTGCGCAGCGGCCGCGTGGCCTCGCCCGAGAGGTCGATCTCGTCGTCGCCGGTGCCCGGGCCTCCGCCACCCGCGGGGCCGGCGTCGCCGCCCGGCCCGGGCGCGGTGGCGCCGGACGGGTCGAGGTCGGGTGCGCTGCCGAGGTCCGCGAGGTCGGGGACGGGCACGACGACGTCGATGGCCCACTCCTTGTGCGACGGCGGCTGCACGACCTCGACCTCGCGTGCCGAGGAGTCGTCCCGCCCGCCGCCGAGGAACCGCGCGACGGCCTCGACCGGGCGCACGGTGGCGGACAGGCCGATCCGCTGTGCGGGCCGGTCGAGCAGGGCGTCGAGGCGCTCCAGGCTCAGGGCGAGGTGGGCGCCACGTTTGGTGCCGGCGACGGCGTGGATCTCGTCGAGCACAACGGTCTCGACGCCCGCGAGCCCGGCGCGGGCCGACGAGGTGAGGATGAGGAAGAGGGACTCCGGCGTGGTGACCAGGATGTCCGGCGGGCGGGTGGCGAACGAGCGCCGCTCGCTGGCGGGCGTGTCACCCGTGCGCATGCCGACCGTGACGTCGGGGACCTCGATGCCGTCCCGGGCCGCGGCCTGCCTGATGCCTGTCAGCGGGGAGCGCAGGTTGCGCTGGACATCCGCGGCCAGGGCCTTGAGCGGCGACACGTACAGCACGCGGCAGCGGCGCGCTCGCTCCTCGGGCACGGGAACCGACATGATCCGGTCGATCGACCAGAGGAACGCCGCGAGCGTCTTGCCCGACCCGGTCGGCGCGACCACCAGCGCGTGCTGGTCGCGCGCGACGGCGTCCCACGCGCCCGCCTGGGCGGCGGTGGGCTGGGCGAACGCGCCGGTGAACCACGTGCGGGTGGCGGGTCCGAACCGGGAGAGCGGGTCGACGGGCGTGGGCATGGACCCATTCTGTCTCCGACCACTGACACGAGCCGGGGCGCGCTCGGCGCCCTTGTGCGGACACGTAGGGTTGACGAGTGCGCGAACGGGATTTCTGGCAGCTGATCGACGAGGTCTTCGGGCCCGCCTACGGGCGCGTTCTCGCGCGCGAGCAGGTGCTGCCCACGCTCGACGGCCGCACCCCGGCGGTCGCCCTGGACGACGGCGACGAGCCGCGCGACGTGTGGCACGCGCTGTGCGACGCGCTGGACGTGCCCGACGCCGAGCGGTGGGGCAAGGACAAGTACCGGCAGGCTCCGCCGCCGCGCCGCTGAGCCCAGCGGGCCCAGCGAGATGTCCGGCGACACACCGGTGTGTCGTGGCTTGTCTCGAACAGGCGTTCGGCTAGACTTTGACCACAGGCACGGATTTCGGAACGTCGTCCACAGGCGGCGGCCGGAGCAGGCGTTCGTGTCAGTGGCTCCGCGTACGGTCGGCACGACGTACAGAGCCATCCACGCCGGCGCACAGAGCGCCCCGAGAACGAAGGTGTTGCACATGCCCGCACCAGCAGATCGCGACAAGGCCCTCGAAGCGGCCCTCGCTCAGATCGACCGCAGCTTCGGCAAGGGCTCGGTCATGCGCCTCGGCGACGAGATCCGCGCGCCCATCGAGGTGATCCCGACCGGTTCGATCGCTCTCGACGTGGCGCTCGGTATCGGCGGCCTGCCCCGTGGCCGCGTCATCGAGGTGTACGGCCCGGAGTCCTCGGGCAAGACGACCATCGCGCTGCACGCGGTGGCCAGCGCGCAGCGCCAGGGTGGCATCGCGGCATTCATCGACGCCGAGCACGCGCTGGACCCGGACTACGCCAAGAAGCTCGGCGTCGACACCGACGCCCTCCTGGTCTCACAGCCGGACACCGGCGAGCAGGCGCTGGAGATCACGGACATGCTGATCCGCTCCGGCGCGCTCGACATCATCGTGATCGACTCCGTCGCCGCACTGACACCCAAGGCCGAGATCGAGGGCGAGATGGGTGACAGCCACGTGGGCCTGCAGGCTCGCCTCATGTCGCAGGCCCTGCGCAAGATCACGGGCGCGCTCAGCTCGTCCGGGACCACCGCCATCTTCATCAACCAGCTGCGCGAGAAGATCGGCGTGTTCTTCGGCTCGCCCGAGACCACCACCGGTGGCAAGGCGCTGAAGTTCTACGCGTCGATCCGCCTCGACATCCGCCGCATCGAGACCCTCAAGGAGGGTACGGACGCCGTCGGCAACCGCACCCGGGTGAAGGTCGTCAAGAACAAGATGGCTCCGCCGTTCAAGCAGGCGGAGTTCGACATCCTGTACGGCCACGGCATCTCCCGCGAGGGTGGGCTCATCGACATGGGCGTGGAGCACGGTTTCGTGCGCAAGTCCGGCTCGTGGTTCACCTACGAGGGCGACCAGCTCGGCCAGGGCAAGGAGAACGCGCGGGCCTTCCTGCGTGACAACCCCGACCTGGCCAACGACATCGAGAAGCGCGTCAAGGAGAAGCTGGGCGTGGGACCGAAGGTCGACGCGCCGGCGGACGCGGTCGCGGAGGTCCCTGCTGCTGCGGCTACCGAGACCGCGCCGGCCGCGGGCACCGTCGCGGCGGCGAGCTCGTCCTCCCGGACGACCACCACGGCGAAGGCCACCAGGTCGACGACCACGCGCTCGAAGGCCACCAAGCCGGCGGTGTCGAAGACCGCTGCCAAGGCGGAGGCGGCCGCCGAGAAGGCGCCGTTCTGACGTGCAGTACGGTGATCCAGCGGATGGTCCCGGCGTGGGGAAGCGTCGGGGCCATCCGGCCGCCCGAAAGGGCGGCTTCGGGCGTCGGGACAGCGCCGAACAAGCACCCCGGCGAACCGTCGCGGAGCGCATGGAGGCCGGCGAGATCAGCCGGGACGACGCCGTCGAGAAGGCCCGCGAGGTAGTCCTCCGTATCCTGACGGCCGCGCAGCGGTCCCGCCGCGAGCTCGAGCAGTCGCTGGCCCGCAAGGGGTACCCGGAGGACGTCGTCGTGCAGGTGCTCGACCGATTCGACGAGGTGGGCCTGGTGGACGACGCGACCTACGCGGAGACCATCGTCCGCACCCGGCACGCCGAGCGGGGGCTCGCTCGCCGCGGTATCGCCGCGGAGCTGCGCCGGCGGGGCATCGACGAGGACACGGCCACCGATGCGCTGGACCAGCTCGACCCCGACGACGAGCGGGTAGCGGGCGCGAAGCTGGCCACCAAGCTGATCACGCGCACGCGCAGCCTCGACCGGCAGGTGCGGGTACGCCGCGCCGTCGGCTCGCTCGCCCGGAAGGGCTACGCGCCCGGGCTGGCGTTCGAGCTCGTCCGCGACGCGCTCGCCGCGGAGGGCGAGGAGACGGACGATCTGATGGGTGTCGACATCGACTGAGCCGCCGCGCACCCCGGATCGGGGCGAAAACGCGCCGCACTCGGACACCCGCGTCACGCCAGAGCCACGTCACTCCAGAGCCACGTCACTCCAGAGCCGCGTCACGCCAGAGCCGCGTCACGCCAGAGCCGCGTCACGCCAGAGCCGCGTCACGCCAGAGCCGCGTCACGCCAGAGGCGCTCCAGCACAAGTGCTGGAGCGCCTCTGGCGCAGCTGTCGGCGGTAGCCCGTCAGACGCCGCCGCCGCCACCCGCTCCCGGACCCGGGCCGCCACCGACGAACCCGCCGACCGCGGTCGGGTTGCCGATGCCGGTGCCCTCGACCGTTTCCCCCGCCGTGCGGCTGGACAGCAGCCTTGCGAGCCGGTGCGCCGCGACGGTGAGCAACCAGTTGATCAGGATGAACACGATCGCCACGACGACCAGCGCCTGCAGCGGGTTCTGCTCCTTGGCCGAGAGGATCTGGGCCGACCGGAGCAGCTCGGAGTACAGGATGAACTGGCCGAGCGCCGAGTCCTTGAGGACCACCACGAGCTGAGACACCATCGCAGGGAGCATGGCGACCAGAGCCTGCGGAAGCTGGACCGAGCGGAGCGTCTGCCCGGGAGTCAGACCAATCGCCAGCCCTGCCTCGCCCTGCCCCTTCGGCAGGTTCCCGACCCCGGCCCGGACCAGCTCCGCGATGACGGAGCCGTTGTACAGGACGAGGGCCACCACCACCGCGGCGAACGGCCGGTCGGCGATCCACTGCGCCTGCGCCGAGAAGAACATGTAGAAGAAGATCATCATGAGCAGCACGGGCACCGCGCGGAAGAACTCCACGACCACGCCGGAGATCCACCGGACCGCACGGTTGCGCGACAGGCGTCCGACGCCGAAGACGATGCCGAACACGACTGCGCCCACCGTGGCGAACATCGCCGAGCGGAGCGTGTTCTGCAGGCCCGGCAGGTAGTAGAACTGCCAGGCCTCGGCGGAGACGGCGTTCTGCCAGAGCGACGGCTCGAACTGGCCCTTGGCGGCCAGGACCGAGACCAACCAGCCCAGTCCGGCGAGCACCGCGAGGGCGGCGACGACGTTGCCGACGGCGGACACGGCCCGGCCGCGGGGGCCCGGGGCGTCGAAGAGGACGGACGCGCTCATCGCTTCACCGCCAGTCGCTGGGACAGCCAGGTGGTGCCCACGCCGATCGGGATCACCAGGATCACGTAGCCGATGGCAAAGGTCAGGAAGATCGCGACCATGAGGTCGGGTCGGAACTCGATCATGGTCCTCATCAGCGACGACGTCTCCGTGGCGACCGAGGCCGCGGCGGCAACGGTCGAGTTCTTCAGCAGCGCGATGAGCGTGTTGCCGAGCGGCGCGATGGCCCCGCGGAACGCCTGCGGGAAGATCACCAGGCGTGCCGCCGGCAGGAACGAGAGGCCGATGGCACGCGCGGCCTCGGCCTGTCCCACCGGCACCGTGTTCACGCCGGACCGGATGGCCTCGCAGACGAACGCGGCGTGATAGACCGACAGGCCGATCACCGCGAACCAGAAGAACGTGGTCTCGAGATCGTCCGACAGCTTGAGCCCGAGCTGCGAGAACACCACCAGGTACATGAACGTGAGGATGATCGTCAGCGGCGTGTTCCGGAAGACGGTCACGTAGGCGGTGCCGGCCCACTGGAGCGATGGGATCGGGGAGATGCGCATCAGCGCGAGCACGGAGCCGAGGAGCAGGGACAGGATTGCGGCCCAGAACGTGAGCTGGATATTGACCCAGAACGCGCCAAGGACGTCGTACCGGGCGAAGAGCTCGGCGAACCCGGCGAGGAAGTCGTCCACGGTCACCTTTCAGGAGGGATGGTCAAGGGCGTAGCGGCACGGGCCGACGACGCCGGACGTGCCCGACGCCGGACCGGCAGCCGCACGGAGAGGCGGGCGGTCCGGCGTCGGGCCCGGTGATCAGAAGGTCAGCAGGTCACTCGCAGGCGTCGACCGTCGGCGGGTTCAGGTCGGCGTCCGGCGTGTAGCCGGTGCCCTCGGTGTTCGTGGTCACCAGCTCCTCCCAGGTGCCGTCCTCGATCATCTTGGTGATCGCGGCGTTGACCTCCTCGCAGGTCTCCGTGCTGCCGTCGGGCAGACCCACGCCGTAGCGCTCCTCGGAGAAGGGCGCGCCGACGACCTTGAACTTGCCGGCGTTCTCCTCGGTGGCGGCCAGGCCGGCCAGGATGATGTCGTCAGTGGTGACGGCGTCGACCGCGCCCGAGGCGAGGGCGGTGGCGCACTCGGCGTAGCCGCCGCGCTCCACGAGCTGCACGCCCTCGGCGTAGTCCGTCTTGATGTTCTCTGCCGAGGTCGACCCGGTGACCGAGCAGAGGTTCTTGCCCTCGAGGGTCTCCGGGCCGGTGATGTCGGTGTTGTCGGCCGCGACGAGCAGGTCCTGGCCGGCGACGAAGTACGGGCCGGCGAAGTCGATGAGCTCCTTGCGCTCGTCGTTGATCGAGTAGGTGGCGAAGATCATGTCGACGTCGCCGTTCTGCAGCGCCGTCTCGCGGTTGGCCGAGATGGTCTCGACGAACTCGATCTGGTCCTCGGAGTAGCCGAGCTCGTTCGCGACGTAGCGGGCGACGTCGGTGTCGAAGCCCGTGAACGTGTCGCCGTCCTGCAGGCCCAGGCCCGGCTGGTCGTACTTGATGCCGATGCGGATGGTGTCGCCGCCCGCGGTGGCGGTGTCTTCGCCCGCCGGCTCGCCGCCGACCTCGGCGCCGCCACATGCGGAAAGTGCCAGAGTGGAGGCCGCCGCCATTGCCAGCAGCCCCATGGTGTGCTTGCGCATGATTCCCCTTCGGTAGTGCGGGATCCGGTACGGAACCCTTGGCTGGGATCAGTCAGTGAAAGTTCAGTGGGTGAGGATCTTGGAGAGGAAGTCGCGGGCCCGGTCGCTCTTGGGCGCGGTGAAGAACTCCTCCGGCGGAGCCTCCTCGACGATCTGGCCGTCCGCCATGAAGACCACGCGGTGCGCGGCCTTGCGGGCGAAGCCCATCTCGTGGGTGACGACGATCATGGTCATGCCCTCCTCGGCGAGTGCGACCATGACGTCGAGCACCTCGTTGATCATCTCGGGGTCGAGGGCGGACGTCGGCTCGTCGAAGAGCATGACCTTGGGGTGCATCGCCAGGGCGCGCGCGATCGCCACACGCTGCTGCTGCCCGCCCGACAGCTGGGCGGGCATCTTGCGCGCCTGGTTGCCCACGCCCACCCGCTCCAGGAGGGTCATGGCCTCGGCCTCGGCGGCCTTCTTGGACAGACCGCGCACCTTGCGCGGCCCGAGCGTCACGTTGTCGATGACGGTCTTGTGCGCGAAGAGGTTGAACGACTGGAAGACCATGCCGACCTCTGCGCGCAGCTGCGCCAGGGCCTTGCCCTCCTCGGGCAAGGTCTGGCCGTCGATGGCGATGGAGCCGTCGTCGATGGTCTCCAGGCGGTTGATCGCCCGGCACAGCGTCGACTTGCCGGAGCCCGACGGGCCGATCACGACCAGCACCTCGCCCTTGCGGACGGTGAGGTCGATGTCCTGCAAGACGTGCAGTGCACCGAAGTGCTTGTTCACGTGCTCCAGCTCTACGAGGGGCGCCCCGAGGACGCGGTCCGACGTCGGAGCGTCCGCGGTGTCGTCGGCCGCCGGTTGGCCGGTGGTCGAGGTGCTCTGGTCCATTCCTTGAACCTAACGATCCGATGTTTCAACGGCCAAGTCGACCGGTCATCCCAGCACAACGTTTCGGTAACAGATGCCCGCTATGGGCGTGAACCGCATTGTTCGGCGCGAGCCCACGGGGTCGTAAGATCGACGGGATGTCCACGACCGCCCTCCCCCCAGCCCCGCTCGACGCCGCCGCGACCGACACCGCCGTCCGCGACCACGCGCCCGAGCTGCCGCCGCGCACCTACCTGGTGCGCACCCTCGGCTGCCAGATGAACGTGCACGACTCGGAGCACATGGCCGGCATGCTCGAACAGGCCGGCTACACCCGCGCGTCCAGCCAGGACGAGGCCGCGAACGCCGCCGACGTCGTCGTGATCAACACGTGCGCCGTGCGCGAGAACGCCGCCAACAAGCTGTACGGGAACCTCGGCCAGCTCGCGGGCATCAAGGCCACGCGCCCGGGCATGCAGATCGCCGTCGGCGGGTGCCTGGCCCAGAAGGACCGCGGCGACATCGTCGCGAAGGCGCCGTGGGTCGACGTCGTCTTCGGCACGCACAACCTGGACGCCCTGCCGGTGCTGCTGGAGCGCGCCCGGCACAACGAGGCGGCACAGGTCGAGATCGCGGAGTCGCTGCAGGTCTTCCCGTCCACGCTGCCGACCAGGCGCGAGTCCGTCTACGCCGGCTGGGTCAGCATCTCGGTGGGCTGCAACAACACCTGCACCTTCTGCATAGTGCCGCACCTGCGCGGCAAGGAGCGCGACCGCCGGCCGGGGGAGATCCTCGCCGAGGTCGAGGCGCTCGTGGCCGCCGGGGCCATCGAGGTGACGCTGCTGGGGCAGAACGTGAACAGCTACGGCGTCGAGTTCGGCGACCGCGGGGCGTTCGCCAAGCTGCTGCGTGCCTGCGGCCGGATCGAGGGCCTGGAGCGCGTCCGGTTCACGTCCCCGCACCCGGCCGCGTTCACCGACGACGTCATCGCCGCCATGGCCGAGACGCCGAACGTGATGCCGCAGCTGCACATGCCGCTCCAGTCCGGCTCCGACCGGATCCTGCGCGCGATGCGCCGCTCGTACCGCTCGGAGAAGTTCCTCGGCATCCTCGACCGCGTCCGCGCCGCCATGCCCGACGCCTCGATCACCACCGACATCATCGTCGGCTTCCCGGGCGAGACCGAGGAGGACTTCCTCGAGACCATGCGCGTGGTCGAGGCGTCCCGGTTCAGCTCGGCGTTCAGCTTCCAGTACTCGCCGCGCCCCGGCACGCCGGCCGCGACGATGGACGACCAGCTGCCCAAGGAGGTCGTGCAGGAGCGGTTCGAGCGCCTGCTCGCCCTGCAGGAGCGCATCGGCGGCGAAGAGGCGGGGCGGCAGGTCGGGCGCACGCTCGAGGTCCTCGTCGCTGAGGGCTCCGGCCGGAAGGACGGTGCCAGGCACCGCCTGTCGGGGCGCGCCGCGGACAACCGCCTGGTGCACTTCGCGCTGCCCGACGGCGCCCCGGCCGGCTCGGGCACGCACCTCGCCGACACCGACCTCACGCAGGCGCCGACCAGCCTCGACGACCCGCGCCTGTCCGACGTCGTGCCCGCGGGCGTACCGCGTCCCGGCGACATGGTGACCGTGACCGTGACGAAGGCCGCCCCGCACCACCTGATCGCCGACCCCGCAGCGGCCGGACCGCTGACGGTGCGCCGCACGCGCTCGGGCGACGCCTGGGCGGCCCGTGAGAAGGCGCGCCTGGGCGGGGGAGAGGACGAGCACTCGCACGGCACGCCCGCGCCGTCGGGCCCGGTCTCGCTGGGCCTGCCGACCCTGCGCCGCTGACGCCCGCGTTCCTGGACCGCCGAGGCCACGTTCCTGCGCCGCTGACGCCGCAGCGCGGCGCCGCTGACGCCGCGGCGCCGGCGCCGCGCCGCGGGAGCCGGCGCCGCGAGGTCAGCCGTCCTGCGAGCCCTGCTCCAGGTGGCGGGCCCTGGCCCGCTGCGCGAGTGCGACCGGCAGGCAGCACGCACCGGCGACGACGCACAGGATCACGAAGACCCACGGGAAACCGTCGCCCGCGTTGAACCCGCGATAGTTGTTCTGGTAGTTCCCCGCCTGGGCGACCCACCACGCGAACCAGGTGAGCCCGGCTCCGGCCCACATCACCACGGCGAAGAACACCCACATCACCGCGAGGCGGCGCGCCTTGGCGGGGTCGCCTCCGTCGGACCAGCGGTCCTTGGACGGTGCGGTCACGCGAGTGCCTTGGCCAGGACCGCGAACGTGGGGTCCGCCTCGACCGGGACGGGCTTGGGGAGGCGTTCCACCGGGCCGCTGGAGATCTCCCAGGCCTTGTCCTCGCCGATCCGGACGGCTGCGGCGCGGTCGCCGGCCGGTGCTCCGGCCTGCGCGATGACCTTGATGCTCCCCGCGAACGGCAGGGTCGTGATGTCCTTGAAGGTGGCGCGGACGTAGCGCGAGGCGACGTCGATCAGACGGTCGTTGGCGGGCACGGGCAGCGCCTGCCAGATGCCGTACGGCTTGGGCTCGATCAGGGCGGCGCCGTCGGGCGACTTGACCAGGAGCGCGACGTGGTTGGTCTCGCCGGACACGCCGGCGGCCTCGATCCACTCGGTGGCGCGGTTCAGGACCGCGGCCAGCGCGAGGACGGGGCCCTGCGGGGTGAGCACCCCGGCGTCGTCGACGGTGGCCATCTTCCGCACGATCAGCGAGCTGAGGCCCGCACCGAGGAGCGGTGAGCCCTCGGGGACCTCGGGCAGGCGCAGCGACTCCCGCGTCTTCTTGGCCGAGGCGTCGTCGCCCAGCGACAACAGGCTGAGGAGCTCGAAGCCGGTCAGCTCGATCGCCTGGTCCGCACGGCGGCCGGGGCCTCCTGTGGTGTCCTGCTCAGTCATCGGTTCCTCCTCGTCGGGCCGGACGGCCGCAATTCTTTCAGGTCAAGGCCGGTGCTCGTGGACCGGGGGTTCGTCACCACGGTAAGAGGTCCGCCGCACCGTCGATGAGGTCGCCGCCCGCGTCGAGGACGTCGCCCGCCAGCTCGCCCGCGCCGTCGGCGATGTCCCCGGCCGTGTCCCCGACCCAGCCTGCGGCGTCGGACGCTGCGTTCCAGGCGCCCTCGGTGATGTTGCCGTCCACGAGGAGGTCGGTGACGGCCCAGGCCGCGCCCGCACCCAGGATCGCCCAGCCGACGGGGTTGGAGACCAGGCCGGCCGCGACGAGCAGACCGCCGACGCCGAGCCCGGCGCTGATGGCGCCGTCGCCCGCCATCCAGTAGTCACCCGAGCCGATGCCCTGGCCCAGCTGGAACGCACCGAACGCGACCGACCCCCAGGCGAAGGCCTTGCCCGCGGTGCCGATGGCTCCGCCCCAGCCACCCGGGAGGGCGTCGGCGACACCCCAGATGCCTTGGCCCCAGCGCGCCCCGAGCTCGATGCCGTTGTGGAGCAGACCACCGACGGTGGCCGCCCAGTTGGCGCCTCCGACGACGTCAAGGACCGTCTGGGCCCAGTTCCCGTCGTCGCCGCCCCCGGACGTGGGGGCGGTGCCGGAAGCCGAGGCACCGGCAAAGGCACCGGCGCCGCTGCCGGCCGCACCGCCGCCCGCGTAGTCGTTGCTCGTCTGCTCCTGGGCGTCCGCGTTGCGCTCGACCGCGGTCTTCGCCTCGGCGAGACCGGTCGCGGCCACGCGGATCGACGGCGCGTGATCGCCGTCCCACTCCTCGCGGAACTGGTCGCCGCCGGGCCCCAGCCACGCCACGCTCGACAGCACGGACGTGACCTCGCTGATGGTGTTGTCGAGCGACTGCGATGCCGCGTCGAGCTCCCGTGCGAGGGCGCGCAGCTGTTCGAGGTCGGCACCCCACATCTCACCCATTGGTTCTCCTACCCGCTCGTCCGGCCGTCAACTGGTCAGAACCGTACCTGGCCTGCGACAACAGAACGACAAAGGGGAATGGGGAGAGGTCCCCATCGGGTTCGTACGGCGATGCTACTTCTCGTCCGACGACGGCTCGTCCGCTGACGGCTCGTCGGGCGGCGGCGCCAGCGACGCGACAGTGGAGAAGAACTGGCTGGCCGTGACCAGCCCGCACGACACGGTCTGGGCGAGCTGGTCCTCGGTGGCACCGTGCTCGAAGTCCACCGACACCTCGGCGTACAGGGCGAGCCCCGCGCCTTCCTCACGCGTGTAGACCTTGGGCCAGATGCGCTCGCGGTTCCAGTCGTTCGCGGCCTGCAGCACCGCCAGGCGCGCGCCGGCCGGCAGTGCACCGGCCCAGCGGCCGCGCACCTGCAGGATCTCGTCGTGCTCGCCGAGCAGCAGGAACCAGAACCGGTTGCCGTCCCAGGTTCCGGTGACGTCGCCGTCGTCGTCGATACGGAACCGGTAGCCGCGACGGGAGAGGTCGTCGCCGACGCGCTGCGTGCTCAGCGGCCGCGGCTTCTCGACCTGAACGTTCGCGAGCGTGCGGGTCTGCGTGCCGGACGTGCGCCGCGCGGCCGGCGGCCGCGGGTTGAGCAGTCGGGCGAGCCAGCGGCCGGCGCCGCCCCCGCTCCGCGGCGGGCTCATGGCGCGGACCTCAGCGGGTCGGGGAACGTCTGGTCGAGATGCTCGAAGAACATGGACCCGGTGGTCAGCCCGCACTGCAGCAGCTGGTCCAGCTGGTCCTCCGTGACGCCGTGCTCCAGGTCGACCGTGACCTCGGTGTAGACGAGCACTGCCCCGTTGTCGCGCACGCGGACGTACGTCTTGGGCCAGATGCGCTCGGCGTTCCACTCGTTGCAGAGCTCGAGGATCTCCTCGAGCCGCTCGATCGTGAGGTCCCGGTGCCACTGCCCGCGCACCTGCAGCACCTCGGAGCTCTCGCCGACCATGAGGAAGTAGAACAGCCAGCCGTGCCACAGCCCGCCGACGTCGCCCTCGGAGTCCACGAAGTAGCTGAACCCGTTCTCGCCCAGCCACTCGACGACACGGTCGCGAGTCAGCGGTTCAGGAATGGAGGATGGATCGTCGAGACCGCCCGTGAGCTCCCGGAGCAGCACCCCTTCGACCTGTGCCCGCAGCTCGTCGTCGTCGAGTTCCCTGGGCTCGGGCTGTTGCGGGCTGGTGGCCGCACGGTCGCCGTCGCCCGCCGTGTTCCGGCGTCGTGACCCGAAGAACCTCACCAGCCCACAGTACCCGCCAGACCCGTTCTCCCGCTGCGCCCTTCGGGCGGAAAGCGGGTGGAATCGTCCAGGAACCGCCTGCGGCCGCGCCTGGTGCTACTTTCACGATCGTGCGCGCCGTGATCCTGCCTGCGACCCCGCTGCTCGTGCCGGGCCTCGTCCCGGGCCTGGGGGCCGACCCGCTCGCGCGCGTCCGCGGCGCAGTGGCGGCCGCCCTGGCGGGGCTCACCGCCGGCGGCCGGGTACCGCTGGTCCTGGCGCACGGCACCGCGCACCGGCGGGGCCGGATGCGCCCGTCGCTGGCGGGTTCCGGCATCGGTGACCGCTGGCTGCCCGACGCCGGGGCGGGCGGACCCTGGGCGGACAGCGAGCTCCCGGCCGCGGGCACCGGCGCCTCCGTGGCGCTGCTGGCGCTCGCGGACGTGCTCGGCACACGAGCCGCGGACGTCGAGACGCTGGAGGTCCCGCCGGGCGGGGCCGAGCCGGATGCCGGGTCCGTCGACCTGCTGCGTCAAGCCGACTGCCTGGTGGTCGCAGGCGGGGGAGCACCAGGCGGGCTGGACAGCGGCCCCGACGCACTGACGGACGGTATCCGGGCCGTGCTGCGCGCCGCGGGGGCCGACGCCTGGGCCGCGGAGGTCCAGGCCTTCGGCCAGTCGCACGAGCACCTGCCGCCGGAGTACCGGGTGACCGTCCTGTCGTAAGGCTCTTCCGGGGCCGGCCCGGCGTCCGCCGACGCATCGGCCCGCGCATCGGCGTCGGCCCGTAAAGTGGCCGCGTGATCGTCGTCGCCGTCGTGGGGCCCACCGCCACCGGGAAGTCGGACCTCGCGCTCGACCTGGCCCAGGCGCTGGGCGCCACTCCCGTGGCCCCCGCCACCACCGTCGACGCCGAGATCGTCAACGCCGACGCCTACCAGCTCTACCGCGGCATGGACGTCGGCACGGCCAAGGTGCCCCCGGCCGAGCGGCGCGGGATCGTGCACCACCAGCTCGACGTGCTGGACCCGGCGCAGGACGCGTCGGTGGCCCGGTACCAGGAGGCGGCGCGCGCCGACCTGGACGCGATCGCCGGGCGCGGCGCGCGCGCCGTCGTCGTCGGCGGGTCGGGGCTGTACGTCCGGGCGCTACTGGACCAGATGGACTTTCCCGGGACGGACCCGGCCGTCCGGGAACGGCTCGAGGCGCGGGCCGAGGCCGAGGGCCGGCGCGCCCTGCACGCCGAGCTGGCGCGGCTGGACCCGCAGGCCGCCGACAGCATCGGCCCGCACAACACGCGCCGCATCGTGCGCGCGCTGGAGGTCATCGAGATCACCGGCCGCCCGTACACGGCCAACCTGCCGCGCCAGGAGTACGTGCGCCCCGCGGTGCAGATCGGGCTGGACTGCTCCCGCGAGGTGCTGGACCAGCGGGTCGCCGGCCGCGTGGACCGGATGTGGGACGGCGGCCTCGTCGAGGAGGTGCGCGCCCTCGCGAGCCCCGAGCAGGGCGGCACCGGATCCGGCCTGGGCGTGACCGCTGCCCGCGCCGTCGGCTACGCGGAGGTGCTCGCCTGGTGGCGCGGCGAGTACACGGAGCCGGAGGCCAGGGAGGCGATCACCGCGAACACACGGCGCCTGGCCCGCAAGCAGATGGGCTGGTTCGGGCGCGACCCGCGCGTGCACTGGCTCGACGCCGCCTCGCCGCACCTGCTCGACGACGCGCTCGCGATCGTGGCCGCCGCCGACGCCGGGACGCTGCCGGTTGCCGGGACCGAGCCGGTGCGCCGTAGCCTGGGATCATGACGCAGCCCGCGACCAGCCCTGTGCCCTCCGTCCCGACGCCCGGCACCCTCGCCTTCACCAAGGGGCACGGCACGCAGAACGACTTCGTGCTGATCGCGGACCCCGAGGGGCTGCTCGACCTCGGCCCGGACGACGTGCGCCGGCTCGCCGACCGCCGCGCCGGGATCGGCGGCGACGGCGTCATCCGGCTCGCGCCGACCGCGGCCCTCGCCCGCGCGGGCGAGAAGGCCGCCCAGGAGGCCCTGGCACAGGACCCGACGGCCGAGTGGTTCATGGACTACCACAACGCCGACGGCTCGGTCGCCGAGATGTGCGGCAACGGCGTCCGCGTCTTCGCGGCGTTCGCGGAGCAGGAGGGGCTCGCCGACCTGTCCGCCGGCCCGCTCAGCCTCGGCACGCGCGCCGGCGTCAAGCGCGTGACCAAGGAGGCGAACGGCTGGTACGCCGTCGACATGGGCCGCTGGTTCCTGCCCGGCGGCGAGGCCGCGGCCGCCGACGGGTACGACGCCGGGGTGGCCGTCCGCGGCTGGACCGCGCCCCGCCCGGCCCTGAGCGTCGACCTCGGCAACCCGCACACCGTGGTCGCCCTCGCGAGCGTCGACGAGCTCGAGTCGCTGGAGCTCTTCCACGCCCCCGAGGTCGCGCCCCCGCCGCCGCACGGCACCAACGTCGAGCTCGTGGTGCCGCTCGGCGAGGAGGAGGGGCCCGACGGCGTCGTCGGCCGCCTGCGTATGCGGGTGCACGAGCGCGGCGTGGGCGAGACGCCGTCGTGCGGCACTGGCGCCTGCGCCGCGGCGCTCGCGGTACGCACCTGGCAGGGCGGGTCGTCCGGCGACGGCGCCCCCGACACGTGGATCGTCGAGGTGCCGGGCGGCGAGGTGCGGGTTCGCGTCCTGCCGGGCGGCAACGTCGAGCTCGCGGGACCCGCGGAGCTGGTCTACTCCGGCCAGGTCGCCCTCTAGCCACCGCTGGACGGGTCAGCCCGCGACCCGCAGGACGCGGAACCCCTTGGACGACGCCTCCCGGTCCACCTGAAGGCCCAGGGCGTCGGTGATCCAGCGCGCGAGCGAGTCGGAGCCCAGGTTCTTCTGCACCACCAGCCACGCGTCCGCGCCGTCCGCCAGCCGGGGCAGCCAGCGCGTCAGGAGGTCGTGCAGGGCCTGCTTGCCCACGCGGATCGGCGGGTTGGACCAGCACGCGTCGAACTCGAGGCCGTCGGGCACGTCGTCGGGCAGGGCCGCGCGGACGTTGGCCAGGCCGAGCCGCTCGGCATTGCGGCGCACCAGGTCGAGGGCGCGCTCGTTGACGTCGACCGCCCACACCGTGGCGTGCGGCGCCTCCAGCGCCAGGCGGATCGTGATCGGCCCCCAGCCGCACCCCAGGTCGAGCAGGTTGCCCGACGGCGGAGGCGCCGGCGCCCGGTCCAGCAGCACCGCCGTGCCCTTGTCGACCCCGCCGGGCGAGAAGACACCGGATGCGACCTCGACCTCCAGCTCGCGACCGGCGAGGTTGACGATACGAGTGCGGCGCTCGTCGTCCGAGGCAGGCTGGGCGGTGAAGTAGTGGTCGGTGGACACGCGCACGATCCTAGGCGCTTGCCGCTCGTCGCGACCGGTGCCAGCCTGCGGGCATGGAGATCGTTCCGGCCACCGCCGACCGGTGGGACGACGTGCAGGCGGTGTTCGGCACGCGCGGCGGCGCCCACCACTGCCAGTGCCAGCGCATCCGGCTGGGCGACCGCGCCTGGTGGTACATGCCCGTCGAGGAGCGCGCCCACCACCTGCGGGAGCAGCTCGACGCGGGGCCGGCCGGTGACGCCGCACCAGATGCCGCGGACGCCGCACCGGACGCCGACGAGGCGGGCGGCATAGCGCCGACGTCGGGCGCCCTGATCGCCTACGTCGACGGTGAGCCCGCCGGGTGGGTGGCGGTGGCGCCCCGCACCGAGTTCGTCCGGTACCGCGGCAGCCAGGTCCCGTGGGCGGGCCGGCACGAGGACAAGGACGACGACGGTGTGTGGGCGGTCACCTGCTTCGCCGTCCGCGTCGGCTACCGCAAGCAGGGCCTGATGTACGAGCTGGCGGCGGCCGCCGTCGGGCACGCGCGGGAGCGCGGCGCCGAGGCGGTCGAGGGGTACCCGATAGTGCCCGGCCCGGGGCAGGAGGTCTCCTGGGGCGAGGTCAACGTCGGCACGCCCGGCCCGTTCGCGGCAGCGGGTCTGACGGAGGTCAGCAGGCCGACGAAGCGGCGTCGCGTGATGCGGCTGGACTTCTGAGCCGTGCCGGTGGGGAAAGACATAGCCGCGGGACTTTCGGCCGTGGGACCCTTGTTGTACAGAGGCAAGAACCATCGAGAGTTAGGTAGTACATGACCCACACCCCGACAGAGCCCGAGCTCCCCGCAGAGGAGACGCCCGAACTCAGCGCAGCCCAGGCAGACGCCCAGGCGATCGCGAACGATGTCGTGGCACGGGTTCTCGCTCGGGCGGGGACCGCACGTGCCGACGGCGACACGGTGCACACCGTGGCCGACGGCGACCAGCTGGACCTCGAGGAGCGCACCGCCCTGCGCCGCGTGGCCGGCCTGTCGACCGAGCTCGAGGACGTCACCGAGGTCGAGTACCGGCAGCTGCGCCTGGAGAAGGTGGTGCTCGTCGGCCTGTTCTCGGGTGGCGAGCACGCGGCCCGCGACGCCGAGATCTCGCTGCGCGAGCTCGCCGCACTGGCCGAGACGGCAGGCTCCCAGGTGCTGGACGGCATGCTGCAGCGCCGGCAGAAGCCCGACCCGGGCACGTACCTGGGGTCCGGCAAGGCCCTTGAGCTGGCCGAGGTGGTCCTGGCGACGGGTGCCGACACCGTGATCGTCGACAGCGAGCTCGCGCCCTCCCAGCGCCGCGCGCTGGAGGACGTGGTGAAGGTGAAGGTCGTCGACCGGACGGCCCTGATCCTGGACATCTTCGCGCAGCACGCGAAGTCCCGTGAGGGCAAGGCGCAGGTCGAGCTCGCGCAGCTCGAGTACCTGCTGCCGCGCCTGCGCGGCTGGGGCGAGTCGATGTCCCGCCAGGCCGGTGGCCAGGTGGGCGGCGCGGGCGCCGGCATGGGCTCGCGCGGTCCCGGTGAGACCAAGATCGAGCTGGACCGGCGGCGCATCCGCGACCGGATGGCCAAGCTGCGGCGCGAGATCACCGCGATGAAGCCGGCGCGCGAGACCAAGCGGCTGAGCCGCAAGCGCAACGCGATCCCGGCGGTCGCCATTGCGGGCTACACGAACGCGGGCAAGTCCTCGCTGCTCAACGCGCTGACCGGCGCGGGCGTGCTGGTCCAGAACGCGCTGTTCGCCACGCTGGACCCGACGGTCCGCCGCACCAAGACCGAGGACGGGCGCGTCTACACCTTCACGGACACGGTCGGGTTCGTGCGGCACCTGCCGCACCAGCTCGTCGAGGCGTTCCGGTCCACGCTGGAGGAGGTCGGCGACGCCGACATCCTGCTGCACGTGGTCGACGCGTCCCACCCGGACCCGGAGGGGCAGATCGCCGCGGTGCGCGAGGTGCTGTCCGAGATCCCGGCGTTCGAGGACGTCCACGAGATCGTGGTGCTGAACAAGGCCGACATCGCCGACCCGACGGTCGTGGGCCGGATCCAGCGGCGCGAGCGGCACACCGCCGTCGTCTCCGCGCACTCCGGCGAGGGCATCGCCGAGCTGCGCGCCCGGATCGCGGCCGAGCTGCCGCGCCCGGGTATCGAGATCGACCTCGTGGTCCCGTACGAGCGGGGCGACCTGGTGCACCGCGTGCACGAGCACGGTGACATCGACCTGACCGAGCACGTCGCCACGGGTACCCACCTGCGCGGCCGCGTGGACGAGCAGCTCGCCACGGAGCTGCGGCAGGTCGCCGTCGCGTCCTGACCTCGGCCGCACCCGAACGTCTCAGGCGCACAGGTCACGGAAGGCGACCTGTGCGCCTGGCGCGTCCGAGCGACGCAAGCCGCTTGCAGGACTGCGCAAGTCCTGCAAGCGGTTTGCGTGATCCGTACTAGGATCGACGTCATGTCGAGACGGCTGGCGGACGTGGCGAAAAAGGTAGGCGTGAGCGAGGCGACGGTCAGTCGCGTCCTCAACGGAAAGCCCGGGGTGTCCCAGGGCACCCGGGACGCCGTGCTCACGGCCCTCGACGTGCTGGGCTACGAACGGCCCACCAAGCTGCGGGGCAGCCGCGGCAAGCTCGTCGGGCTGGTCCTGCCGGAGCTCGTCAACCCGATCTTCCCCGCGTTCGCGGAGGTGATCGGCGGCGCGCTGGCGCAGCACGGGTTCACCCCCGTGCTCTGCACCCGCACGGCCGGCGGCGTCACCGAGGCCGAGTACATCGACCTGCTGCTCCAGCAGCAGGTCTCCGGCGTGATCTTCGCGGGCGGCTTCTACGCCGAGCGCGAGGCCGACCACGCGCACTACCGGCGGCTGGAGGACCTCGGGCTGCCCGTGGTCCTCATGAACGCCTCGATCGAGGACCTTGCCTTCCCGCGCGTCGCCTGCGACGACCTCGTGGCGATGGAGCAGGCGCTGGGCCACGTCACGTCGCTGGGGCACCAGCGGGTCGGCCTGTTGCTCGGCCCGGCCGACCACGTGCCGTCGGAGCGCAAGCTGGCCGCCGCGCAGCGGTTCGCGAAGCGGCGCGACCTGAAGCTCGGCGCCGAGCTGGTTGCGCACTCGCAGTACTCGCTGGAGAGCGGCCAGGCCGCGGCCAACCGCCTCATCGAGGCCGGAGCCACGGCGATCGTCTGCGCCAGCGACCCGCTCGCCCTCGGCGCGATCCGGGCGGTGCGCCGGGTCGGCCTGTCGTGCCCGGCGGACGTGTCGGTGGTCGGCTACGACGACTCCGCGCTGATGAACTCCACCGACCCGGCCCTGACCACCGTGCGCCAGCCGATCGAGCCGATGGGCCGGGCCGCCGTCGACCTGCTCGCGGCGCTCATCGACGGCAGCGACGTGCCGCGCGACGAGCTGCTCTTCGAGCCCGAGCTCGTGGTCCGCGCCTCTACGGCTGCTGTGAAGGTTGTCGCGAATCGATAACCTTGCTGTCAAGTTCTTGCGCGACTGTTGTCATGTGACTTACGGTTCACGGCATGACGACGACGTCCGAGCCGGCAGTGGAACCGCGCCCCGCCGCACCCGAGTGGTGGCGCAGCGCCGTGATCTACCAGATCTACCCCCGCAGCTTCGCGGACGGCGACGGCGACGGCACCGGTGACCTCGCCGGCGTCCGCTCCCGGCTGGGTTACCTTCGCGACCTGGGCGTCGACGCCATCTGGTACACGCCCTGGTACGCCTCGCCCCTGGCGGACGGCGGCTACGACGTGCGCGACTACCGCCGGATCGACCCGGCGTTCGGCACGCTGGACGACGCCGAGGCGCTGATCGCCGAGGCGGGCGAGCTGGGCATCCGCACCATCGTCGACGTCGTCCCCAACCACATCTCCGCGGAGCACGAGTGGTTCCGCGCAGCGCTGGCGGCCGGCCCGGGCTCGCCCGAGCGTGAGCGGTTCTGGTTCCACGACGGCAAGGGCGCCGACGGCGCGCAGATGCCCACCGGCTGGGTGTCGAGCTTCCAAGGCCAGACCTGGACCCGCACCACGGACCCGGACGGCACGCCCGGCCAGTGGTACCTGCACCTGTTCACCCCCGAGCAGCCGGACCTCAACTGGAACCACCCCGACGTCCGGCAGGAGCACGAGGACGTCCTGCGGTTCTGGTTCGACCGCGGCGCGGCGGGCATCCGGATCGACTCGGCGGCGCTCATCGTCAAGGACCCGGAGCTGCCGGAGGTCCCGGAGACGGCGGGCCCGGGGGAGCACCCCCACCTGGACCGCGACGAGATCCACGACATCTACCGCGGCTGGCGCCGCGTGGCGGACTCCTACCCGGAGCCCCGCGTGCTGGTCGGCGAGGTGTGGCTCGCGGACCACGAGCGGTTCGCCCAGTACCTGCGCCCCGACGAGATGCACACGGCGTTCAACTTCGACTTCATGGCGCGCCCCTGGGACGCCAAGGAGCTGCGCGAGTCGATCCGGACCACGCTCGAGGCGCACGCCCCCGTCGGGGCGCCGGCCACGTGGGTCCTGTCGAACCACGACGTCACCCGCCCCGTGACGCGGTACGGCCGCGAGGACTCGTCGTTCGACTTCGCCGCCAAGCGGTTCGGCACGCCGTCCGACCTGGAGCTCGGTACCCGCCGCGCGCGGGCAGCGGCCCTGCTGGTCGCCGCGCTGCCCGGCGCCATGTACGTCTACCAGGGCGACGAGCTCGGCCTGCCCGAGGCGGACGTGCCCCGCGCGGCAATCCAGGACCCCATGCACTTCCGGTCCGAGGGCGTCGACCCCGGCCGGGACGGCTGCCGCGTCCCCCTCCCGTGGACCCGCACGGGCTCCAGCCTCGGCTTCGGGCCCGACGGCGGCGGGGCGCCCTGGCTGCCCCAGCCGGCCTCCTGGCGGGACCGGTCGGTCGAGGCGCAGCACGGCGACCCGGACTCGATGCTGAGCCTCTACCGCCGGGCGCTGCACCTGCGGCGCGACCTTCCGGCGCTGCACGCCGAGGCGCTGGCGTGGCTCGACCTCGCCCTCGATCTCGACACCCAGGGGGACGACGTCCTCGCGTTCACCCGCGGCGTGGGCTTCGCCTGCGTCGTCAACCTCGGGGCGGCCCCCGTCCCCCTGCCCGCCGGGGCCACGGTGCTCCTGGCGAGCGGTCCCGTCGACGGCGCCGTCGGGCCGGACACCGCTGTCTGGCTCCGCCTGCCGTCCTGATCTCCGGCACTACCTGCACCAGATGTGCTTCCCCCAGAAGTGCCGTCCCACCGGCACAAGACCCAAGGAGTGACAATGAAGTCAGCACAGAAGCGCGCGGCGTTCGCCCTGGTGGGCGTCCTGTCGCTCGCGGGAACCCTGACGGCCTGCGGCTCGTCCGAGGACCCCGCCGCGGAGCCGACGGGCCCGGTGACCATCGAGGTCTCCATCGACGCAGGCCTCGAGCAGGCCGCCATCGACGCGTTCGACGAGCGCATCGCGCAGTTCGAGGAGGCCAACCCGGACATCCAGGTGGAGACCAAGGAGTTCACCTGGTCCGGCACGACGTTCGCCGCCGAGCTGGCGGGCGGCACGCTGCCCGACGTCTTCCCGATCCCGTTCACCGACGGCCGCGCCCTCATCGAGCGCGGGCAGATCGCCGACGTCAGCGACCTGGTGGCCGAGCTGCCCTATGCGGACCAGTTCAACCCCACCATCGCCGCGGCGGGCCAGGACGCGGACGGCGCGATGTGGGCCGTGCCGATCGCCGCCTACAACCAGGGTCTGCACTACAACCGCAGGCTCTTCGAGGAGGCCGGCCTCGACCCGGACAACCCGCCCGCGACGTGGGACGAGGTCCGCGCGGCGGCCAAGACCATCGCGGACGAGACGGGCCAGGCCGGCTACGCCCACATGACGCAGAGCAACACCGGCGGGTGGATCCTCACCACCGAGACCTATGCGCTGGGCGGCCGCATCGTCGAGGGTGAGGGTGAGGAGGCGACCGCCACCGTCGACAACGACGCGACGGTCGAGGCCCTGGAGATGCTGCGGGAGATGCGCTGGGAGGACAACTCCATGGGCGCGAGCTTCCTGTACGACTGGGGCACCATCAACCAGGACTTCGCCGCCGGCAAGATCGGCATGTACGTCTCGGGCGGCGCCAACTACCCCAACCTGTTCACGCAGAACCAGATGGACCCGGAGGAGTACGGCGTCACGGTGCTGCCCCTGGAGGGCGACGACTCCGGCACGCTCGGCGGCGGCACGCTCGCCGCGGTGAGCTCGGCGGCGTCGGCGGCCGAGCAGGCGGCGGCGGTGAAGTGGATCGACTTCTACTACATCTCCAAGCTGACCGACCAGGAGCAGGCGGTCGCCGAGGCCGAGGTCGCCGCCGAGACCGACCAGCCCGTCGGCGCGCCCGCGCTGCCGATCTTCGACCGCGAGACGTACGAGCAGCAGCAGAGCTGGATCAAGGACCTGGTCAACGTCCCGCTGGAGAACTTCGCACCGATGACCGACCAGATGTTCGACCAGCCGGTCATCCCCGAGCCCGCCGTCGCCACCCAGGACGTGTACGCGGCGCTCGACCCGGTGGTCCAGGCCGTGCTGACGGACGAGAACGCGGACATCGACGCGCTCCTCGCCGACGCGCAGACCCAGGTCCAGGGACTCCTCGACCGCGGCTGACCATGACCACTCTGTCAAGCCCGCTCCGGACGACGACGCCGGCCCAGCCGCCGTCGTCGTCCGGACCCCGCCGGCGCGCCCGCCGCACGCCCCGGGACTGGCTGCGCGACGGCGGCCTGAGCACCCTGATCATCGCGCTGCCGATGATCCTGGTGTTCGGGGTCTTCTCCTGGTTCCCCATCGGACGGGCGCTCGTCATGAGCGTCCAGGAGACCAACCTCGTCACCACCCCCGAGTTCGTGGGGCTCGACAACTTCGTGTTCGTGCTGCAGGACCCGCTCCTGGGCAAGGCCGTTGCGAACACGCTGTGGTTCGCGCTGCTCGCGCTGGTCTTCGGCTATCCGCTGCCGCTGGCCGCCGCGGTCCTGATGAGCGAGGTGCGGCGCATGCGGGGCCTGTTCTCGGCGCTCGCGTACCTGCCCGTCGTCGTGCCGCCCGTCGTGGCCGTGCTGCTGTGGAAGTTCTTCTACGACCCCTCCGGCACCGGCGTGTTCAACACCATCGCCGGCTGGGTGGGCCTCGGCCCGTACCCGTGGCTCCAGGACGCGTCCAGCGCCATGCCGTCCCTGGTCCTCGAGGCGACCTGGGCGGCCGCCGGCGGGACCGTCATCATCTACCTCGCCGCCCTCGTCGGGGTACGGACCGAGCTCTACGAGGCGGCCGAGGTGGACGGCGCGGGCGTGTGGCGCAAGATCTGGCACGTGACCCTGCCGCAGCTGCGGGGCGTCCTGTTCATCACGCTGATCCTGCAGGTCATCGGCACCTCCCAGGTGTTCCTGGAGCCGTTCCTGTTCACCGGCGGCGGCCCCAACAACGCGACCCTCACGATCCTCATGCTGATCTACGACTACGCGTTCGGGAGCAGCCTCGGCGGCAACTACGGGGCCGCGACCGCCCTGAGCCTGATGCTCGCGGGAGTCCTGGCCGTCCTGTCCGCGATCTACTTCCGCGTGACCCGACCCTGGAGCAGCTGACATGGCAGCGAACAACCGGACGACGGCGCTCGCCCGCCGGCGCACCGAGCCGGCCGTCGAGCGGGGCATCGTGTCGTCCCACGACCGGCGCCGGCCGAGCGTGCGGGGCAGCCTCGGGGCGCTGCAGGGCGGCCTGCTGGTCACCCTCGTCCTCGTCGGGCTCGGGCCGATCCTCTGGCTCGCGAAGGCCGCGGTCACGCCGACGCAGGACACCCTGCGCGAGCCGCTCGGCCTGTTTCCCACCGGGGTCGACTGGGCCAACCTCTCGACCGCGTGGAGCCGCGCCGAGATCGACCACTACTTCGTCAACACCCTGATCGTCGCGGTCGGTGCTTGGTTCTTCCAGCTGCTGGTCGCGACGACGGGCGGCTACGTGCTGTCCGTGCTGCGGCCGCGGTACGGCAACGTGATCTTCGGCCTCGTGCTGGCGACGCTCTTCGTGCCGTCCGTCGTGCTGCTGGTGCCGCTGTACCTGACCATCCTCGACGTGCCGATCGTGCACGTCAGCCTCCTCAACACGTTCTGGGCGGTCTGGCTGCCGATGGGCGCCAGCGCGTTCAACGTGCTGCTCGTCAAGCGGTTCTTCGACGGCCTCCCGCGCGAGATCTTCGAGGCCGCCCGCGTCGACGGCGCGGGCCCCTTCCGGCTGCTGTGGAGCATCGTGCTGCCGATGTCGAAACCCATCCTCGGCGTCGTCTCCGTGTTCGCCGTGATCGCCGCGTGGAAGGACTACCTCTGGCCGCTGCTGGTGCTGCCGGACCCGGAGAACCAGCCGCTGTCCGTCCGGCTGCCCGCCATCGCCCCCTACCTGGAGCTCGACGTGTTCCTCGCGGCGCTCGCGATCTCCACGGTGCTGCCGATCGCACTGTTCCTCGCGTTCCAGCGGCTGTTCCTCAGCGGCGCGGGTCTGGGCGGAGCGGTCAAGGGGTAGGGCCGAGCGGGCTCCGAAACCCTGTGGACGACGTGGGGTGGATGTCGGAGGTCCGGCCTAGGATCGAGCGTGTGACCAGCCTTCCCGACGCACCCGCAGCCAGCACCGATTCCACGGAGATACCCGAGGTCGAGGAGCTGCTCGACCTCGCCGTCGGACAGCTGGGTGGCGGGCGCAGAGAGGGCCAGCACCGCATGGCCGTCGCGGTCGGCGAGGCCATCGACAAGGGTGAGCACCTGCTCGTCCAGGCGGGCACCGGCACAGGCAAGTCGCTCGGCTACCTCGTGCCCGCCGTCCGGCACGCGGTGGCCGCGGGGAGCAAGGTCATCATCTCGACCGCGACCCTCGCCCTGCAGCGCCAGGTCATCACCCGCGACCTGCCGCTCGTGGCGAAGGCGGTGACGCCGCAGCTGCCCCGCGAGCCGCGCATCGCGCTGCTCAAGGGCTGGCACAACTACCTGTGCGTGCACAAGATCGGCGGCGGGTACCCCGCGGACGAGCCCACGCTCTTCGACCTGCCCGGCGGCGAGGACCACCCACGCACGGAGGACACGAGCGGCTCCGGCGGCGCTCGCGGCCGGCGCAAGGACGACGGCGCCTCGCTCGCCGACCACGTCCGCCGGCTGCACGAGTGGGCGGGCGAGACGGACTCCGGCGACCGCGACGACCTGGTGCCGGGTGTGCCGGAGCGGGCATGGCGCCAGGTGTCGGTGACGAGGCTGGAGTGCCTGGGCGGCAAGTGCCCGATGCTCGCCGAGTGCTTCCCGGACAAGGCGCGAGCCGCCGCCCGCGACGCGGACGTGGTGGTCACCAACCACGCGATGCTCGGCATAGCGGCTACGGGCAGCCCCGGCGTGCTCCCCGAGCACGACGTCGTCGTGGTGGACGAGGCGCACGAGCTCACGGACCGCGTGACGTCGTCGGCCACCGTGGACCTGTCCATGGCGTCCGTGGAGAACGCGGCCCGGCTCGCCCGCCGGCACGCGGGCACCAACACCGACGCCCTCGACAAGGCGGCCCAGGACCTCGGGACCCTGCTGGTCACGGCCCCGGCCGAGCGGTTCCCGGACGGACTGCCGGACACGCTGCGGACGGCGGTCGGTGGTGTACGGGACGCCGCGCGCGAGGTGCTGAGCACGCTCAAGGCGGATCCGAACGACGCCAAGGGGAAGGACGCCGGCCAGCCCGACCCGGGGCTGAAGATGGCGCAGGGCGCCATGCTCCAGCTCTTCGAGACCGCCGAGCGCATGGCGTCCGAGGACACGACGGCCGACGTCCTGTGGTGCTCGCGCCCGGACAACGCCTGGGGCGGGTTCGGTGACAGCGTGACGCGGCTGCACGCGGCGCCGCTGCACGTGGCAGGCCTGATCCGCACGCACCTGCTGGGCGAGTCGACCGGCGTGTTCACGTCGGCAACGCTGGCGCTGGGCGGCACGTTCGACGCGGTCGCCGGAACGCTCGGGCTGAAGGGCGAGGACGCCCCGCCGTGGCAGGGCCTCGACGCGGGCAGCCCGTTCGACTACCCGCGCCAGGGCATCCTCTACATCGCGCGGCACCTGCCGGCTCCCGGCCGCGAACCGACCACGGAGGCGCAGCTCGACGAGATCGCCGAGCTCATCACGGCCGCGGGTGGTCGCACGCTCGGCCTGTTCTCGTCCCGGCGCGCGGCGAACGCCGCGGCGGAGGCCATGCGCGAGCGGCTGGACTTCCCGATCCTGGCGCAGGGCGACGACCAGCTGCCCACCCTCGTGCGCGAGTTCGCCGAGGACCCGGCCACGTGCCTGTTCGGCACGCTGTCCCTGTGGCAGGGCGTCGACGTGCCCGGACCGTCGTGCCAGCTTGTGCTCATCGACCGCATCCCGTTCCCGCGTCCGGACGACCCGGTCAAGGCGGCGCGCGCCCGCGCCGTCGAGCAGGCGGGCGGCAACGGGTTCATGGCGGTGTCCGCGCAGCACGCGGCGCTGCTGCTCGCGCAGGGCGCGGGCCGACTGGTGCGCAGCATGGACGACCGCGGCGTCGTGGCCGTCCTGGACCCCCGGCTCGCGACCGCGCGGTACGCGTCGTTCCTCACCCGGTCGATGCCCGGGTTCTGGCCCACGACCGACCCGAAGCTGGTCCGCGCCGCGCTCGCCAGGCTCGACACCTAGCCCCTGGCGCACGGCGACGGCGCACAGCCCACGCCGCATAACCCACGCCGTACAGCCCCGGCACATAGCCTGAGGGCATGGCAGCCCTTTCGGACATTCAGGCCGCGCAGCCCTCCGGCTCCCGGACCACCAAGCTCGCGGTCGTGGGCGCCGGGGCCGTGGGATCCACGCTCGCGTTCGCCGCGCTCACCCGCGGCTCGGCGCGCACCATCGCCCTGCTCGACGTGAACAGGGAGAAGGTCGAGGCCGAGGTGCTCGACCTGCAGCACGGCCTGATGTTCACGTCCCAGGCGCACGTGACCGGCTCGGACGACGTAGCGGTCTGCGAGGGTGCCGACGTCGTGGTCGTGACCGCCGGGGCGAAGCAGAAGCCCGGCCAGAGCCGGATCGACCTCGCCGAGGGGACCATCGGGCTGATGCGCAAGATCCTGCCCGGCCTGGTCGACGTCGCGCCGGACGCGACGTACCTGATGGTGACCAACCCCGTGGACGTGGTGACCTACGCGGCGCTCAAGATCTCGGGCCTGCCACGCGAGCAGATCTTCGGCAGCGGCACGGTGCTGGACTCGTCCAGGCTGCGCGTCGGTCTCGCCGAGCGCTGCGGGGTGGCCGTCGGAAACGTGCACGCGTACATCGCCGGCGAGCACGGCGACTCGGAGATCGCGCTCTGGAGCTCCGCCTCGATCGGCGGCGTCCCGCTGCTCGACTGGGAGCCCGTGGGCGGCGCCCGGCCGATCGACGCCTCGGTCCGCGCGGAGGTGCACCACGAGGTGGTCGACTCGGCCTACCGGATCATCGCGGGCAAGGGCGCCACCAACTACGCCGTCGGCCTGGCCGCCACCCGCATCATCGAGGCGGTCCTCAAGGACGAGCGCCGGATCATGCCGGTGTCCTCGCTGCTGGACGACTACTACGGCATCAGCGACGTGTGCCTGTCCGTGCCGTCCCTCGTGGACCGGCGCGGCGTCACGGACAACGTGCGGGTCCCGATGTCCGACGACGAGCTGGCCGGCCTACGTGCCTCGGCCGAGAGCGTCCGGGCGGTCCAGAAGCGCTTCGGGTTCTAGCCGGCGGGACCGCGCCCGATGGGTCTGGCCAGGCTCGCCCATCGGTCGCATCTCGACGGGCTCGACCGATGGTCGAGCCCGTCGAGACCCTGTCGAACCCCTTACAGGCTGCGCAGGACCGCGACCACGCGGCCCAGGATCTGGGCCTCGTCGCCCGGGATGGGCTCGTAGGCCGGGTTCTGCGGCAGCAGGAGCACGTGCCCGTCGGTCTGCTTGAACGTCTTGACCGTGGCCTCGCCGTCGATCATGGCCGCGACGATCTCGCCCTGCTCGGCGACGTTCTGCTGCCGCACCACCACCCAGTCCCCGTCGCAGATCGCGGCGTCGACCATCGAGTCGCCCGCGACCTTGAGGAGGAACAGCTCGCCGTCACCCACGAGCTGGCGGGGGAGCGGGAACACGTCCTCGACGACCTGCTCGGCGAGGATCGGGCCACCGGCCGCGATCCGGCCGACCAGCGGCACGTACGACGGCGGCGGGGTGCTGGCGTCGTCGGGCACCGAACCGCCCCAGTGGACCTGGCCGCTGCGTCGCGGCTCCGGCCAGTGGATCTCGCCGCGGGTCGGCTTGTCGACCTGCTCCGCCATGGGCTCGACGAGCTCCATCGCGCGCGGCCGGTTCGGGTCGCGCCGCAGGAAGCCCTTCTTCTCGAGCATCTGGAGCTGGTGCTTGACGCTCGACGGGCTGGCCAGCCCGACGGCCTCGCCGATCTCACGCATCGAGGGCGGGTAGCCCCGCGTCTCGAACGACTGTCGAATCGTGTCCAGCACGAGGCGCTGCCGCTCGGTGAGGCGGTCTGCCGGCGAGATCGCGTGCACGTCGGCGACCGCCCCGTCGCCTGGCGCGTCCAGCGTGGCGACACCCGAGAGTGCCGTGTCGACGGCTCTCGTGTCGCTGGTCCCGTCCCGTCCCGTCATGCCCGTGCCCCTCCCGTTCAGACAAATGTTCTCCTATGCGCTACCCACTCTAGATCACAAACTCGCTCGGCTCAAACGAATGTTCGAGCGTGTCTCGACATCGACGGTGTCCCGTGCTACACAATGGTACGTGCGTTCGACGAACGCGTGTATGAAGAATTCGAGACACTCTCGTCAGGAGGGGCCATGGGGGACGTGATCCCGCTGCGGCAGTACACCCCGACCTACGGACAGGCGTTTGCGCCGGCGTCCGGACCGGTCGCCGTCCCGGCGTACCGGCGGACGGAGCCGCGAACGCTCGCCGACCGGCTGGGGCTGGCCGGGCTGCGGCTCACGCGGCGTGGCCGCGTCGTGCTGGTGCTGCTGGCGGTGCTCCTGGTCGCGCCGATGGCGACGTGGGGTGCGACGGCCGTCGCCAGCTCCCCGGGCGAGCCGACCGAGGTCCGGGTGCACGCGGTGCAGCCGGGGGAGACCCTCTGGAGCTTCGCCCAGCAGGTGGCGGAGCCGGGCGAGGACGTGCGGCACGCCGTCGCGCGGCTGCAGGACCTGAACGAGATGTCGTCGGGCACGCTGCGTGTCGGAGAGCTCCTTCTGCTCCCCAAGGAGTGACGAGAGGCCACAAATCGCCGTCAAATGTTGCGGCGATGTTGCATGGGGGTGGTTTGCCCGCTTACGGTCGGGGCGCGACCGGATGCCTCCGGTCCGTGGTCGACCACGCAGGAGTGAGCATGCACTGCCCGTTCTGTCGCCACGCCGACTCGCGCGTGGTGGACTCGCGGACCGCCGACGACGGCCTGTCGATCCGGCGCCGACGGCAGTGCCCCAACTGCAACCGGCGGTTCACGACCGTCGAGACCGCGAGCCTCTCCGTGGTCAAGCGCTCCGGCGCCACCGAGCCCTTCAGCCGCGACAAGGTCGCGGCGGGCGTACGCAAGGCGTGCCAGGGGCGCCCCGTGAGCGAGGACGACCTCGCGATCCTGGCCCAGCGCGTCGAGGAGACCCTGCGGAGCAACGGCAGCGCGGAGATCGACGCGTACGAGGTGGGCCTCGCGATCCTCGGCCCCCTGCGCGAGCTCGACGAGGTGGCCTACCTCCGGTTCGCGAGCGTCTACCAGGCGTTCGACTCGCTCGAGGACTTCGAGAGCGCCATCACCTCGCTGCGCGCGGAACGCGCCGAGCGGGCGGCCGCGCAGGCATAGCGCCCCCGACGCCACGAGGATTCGTAAAACTTTGGCACCCCGGCGCTCAGTGGTGCAGGCTGGGGCGGACGACGGACCCGATCGAGGGACCCCCGAAACAGGAGGAGGTGATCGGTGTGACGGACGACAAGCCCAATGCCGAGGAGGCCGAGGCTCAGACCGTTGAGGAGCCCAAGGCCGCGACTGCGCCGAGCATGGATGCGAAGGCGCGGTTCAAGGAGGCGCTGGACCGCAAGAACGCAGCGCGACAGCGCACGTCCGCGGGCGATGTGAACACCGGCGCGGTACACGGTTCGGAGACGACCGGCCCCGTGCAGAAGATGTTCCGCCGCAAGTCCGGCTGAGCCTTCCAGGCCGAGGCCGTCGACTGGGTATCTGACCTGGTCGGCGGCCTTTGTGGTTCTCGTGAGGGCGCCTGGAGAAGGGACGGGCGACCAGGGATGACACGGTTCATGACACAGTCGGAGCCCACGAACGACCATCAGCGCAATGGGTACGCACTGTCGTCGGTGCCGCTGCCACAACAAGATCGGCCGGCACCTGCTGTTCGCCGTTCGTCAGCCCGCCGCGGCGGTCAGCGCTCCCAGCGCGCTGGCCTGCGTGCGCCAGTCGGTCGGGTTGGGGTCGGCGCCGGCCCAGCGCTGGCCGAGGGCGTTGAGGGAGCTGCGGTCCTGCGCCCACAGGGTGTCGGCCTGTTTCTGGATATAGCTCCGGTAGGTACTGGAACCGGTGGCCTGCGCGAGGCTGGCGAAGTTCCGCATGAAGATGCCCTTGAACTGCTTCTGGTTGTCGTCGCAGGACGCCGAGCCGATGTCGCAGGACTCGGTGAGCACCCCGTCCCGGGTCAGCGTCGGGCTGCTGATCGCGGCGTCGGCCAGGGTCCGCGCATGGGTCAGCAGCGATTCGTCCCCGGTCGCCCTCCACAGCTCGGTGAAGCCGCCGATGGCCAGTCCCTGGTTGTAGCTCCACACGGTGCTGCCGTTGTTGGCGCAGGTCGAGGTCAACCCGTCGTTCACCAGTCCTGAGGAATTGATCATCCCGCTGGCCTCGTACCAGGCGGCGGACGTCTTGGCCCGCTGGAGCCACATGGTGTCGCCCGGGATCCGCTGGTGCAGCGCGGTGGTCAGCCAGAGGTACTGCCCGTTCGTCACGGCGTTCTTGTACGTCCGCTCGCGGTCCCACCACACGCCACCGCCGCAGGTGCTGGGATCCCAGTACTGGTGCACGTAACTGGTGATGGTGACGGCCTCGTCGAGGTAGCGGGAGTCGCCGGTGTAGTCGTACGCGTCGAGCCAGGCGATGGCCCACCAGCCCGCGTCGTCGATGGCCCGGCTGATGAAGTGGCCCTCGATCGCGTCCGAGCTGCGCACACCGGCGGGGAAGACGCCCCTGTTCTGGTCGAAGGTGCGCGCGATGGCCCAGTCGTAGTCGTGCGTGCCGGTGGTCCTCGCGAAGTCGATGAGGGAGGTGAGCGTGGCGGCGGAGTTCCACCAGCTGCTCGGCCACCAGCCGTTGTAGGGGTCGTACGAGGACATCAGAGCGTCCGCTGCACCGCGCGCCCTCGTCGGCGCCGGCCTGACCCACGCGGTGCAGCTGCCCTCGTTGTGGCCGGCCTCCCGTCCGCAGGCGCGGACCGCGCCGCCGTAGAGGAGGCCCCGCGGGTCGCGCGTGGCGTACATCGCGGTGCGGGTGGCGGTGGCCCCGGACGGTGTGCTGGTACGGCCGAGCGAGGAGCCGTCCGGCCAGGTCGAGCCGCCGTCCCAGGAGCGGTCCAGCCAGACCTCGTCGCCGGGGCCGCCGGCTTCGATGCTCGCCCAGGCCATGGAGTTCTGCTGGTCGACGTGGAGCCGGATCGTGCGGCCGTAGAGGGTGGTCGACGGCACCGGCTGGTCGTCGCCGGCTGCCTGACCGGCGCCGGTGCCGTCGCAGAGCGTGTCGCAGACGGTGGGGTAGACCCAGTCCGTGCAGCCGACGGCGGCGGCGTCGCCGCAGGCCCGGACCAGGCCGCGTCGGTGGTTGCGGGGATCGGTGATGTTGTACATCAGCGTCCTGGTGCCGGTCCAGGTTTCCGGGATGCTCGCCTTGCCGAGCAGTCCTTCCCAGGTGGTGCCGCCGTCCCAGGAGCGGTCCAGCCACACCGAGTCGCCGGGTACTCCGGCGTCGATACTGGCCCAGGCCATGTTGTCCGCGTCGGAGACGTGCAGCTCGATGCGGCGGCCGTTGAGGTTCTTGACCGGTACCGGGAAGCTCTCCTGCCGGGCCTGCGAGGGGTCCAGCGCGTCACAGGCCAGCACGCACACCTGGGCGGCGGCGGTGGCGGCGGTCGCGGGCGTCGCGACCGGGACCAGTGCCGCGAACGCGAGGACGGCCGTCAGCAGGAAGCCGAGAAGCCGGGATCTGACAGCGCTGTCAGAGTTTCGGAGAGACACCGGAATCGCCTCGATCTCAGGATGGGGACGCTGGTTGGCGGGCTGACTTGGGGCTGACGGCTCTCATCGAGCCGGGCGGGAATCGAGCACTGGCACACACCTGTCTCCGAGGGAGTAAAGCGGCTCGGTCAGTCCCTGTCAACGGTTCCGACGGGAGCCTTACAAAGACGGTCGCGAAGGGTTGACACCCGGATTCCGTACGCCCATCATCGGTGGACCTTCGCAAGTTGAAGCGTTTCAGAGAGTCGCCGTCCTGCGTCACACCGTTGTGCCGCCGTTCTGAGTCCGCGCACCTGATCCGGAGGTTTCCATGCGTTGCCGTCCCACACCGAGCAGATCGCCAGGTCGGCTCTCCTCGCTCGGCCTTGCCATGGTCGCGGTCGCCGTGCTGGCCGCAGGTCCCATGCTGTCCGCCGACGCCGCGCCGTCCGCCGACGCCGCCCCGCCGGCGTCCGCGGCGACCTCGACGAACGCAACGAGCGGCGGCGAGGCGGCCCTCGCCGCCGAGAACTACTCGCCGACCTCCCGCATCCTCAAGCCGACCGCCGTCTACCGGACGACCGGGAGCGTCGCGAACCCGCAGAACGTCCTCAGCGGGCAGCCGACGCGGATCACCGGTGCGCAGTCGGCCATCACCCTCGACTTCGGCAAAGAGGTCGGCGGCATGGCGACGTTGTCATTCGGCACCACCAGCGACAGCGGCCAGCGGGTCGGCCTGGCCTTCAGCGAGTCGTCCCTGTACGTGGGCAACAACAGCGACCGGAGCAGCGGCCGCGACGGCGAGGACGGGGCCCTCTACGCCACGGCCTCCGCCAACGGCACCTACACGATGCCCACGGCGAGACAGCGTGGCGGCTTCCGCTACCTCACCGTCTTCCTGGACACCTCGGGCTGGGTGGACCTCAGGGACGTGAGCCTCAACTTCACGGCGGATCCGGGGAAGGCCAACCCGGCCGACTACGCCAACTACTTCTCCTCCAGCGACGACCTGCTCAACCGCATCTGGTACGCGGGGGCGTACACCGTGCAGCTCAACACGATCGCGTCCGACCAGGGCCGTGCCTGGCCCCCGCCGGCCTCGGAGTGGGACAACGGCGCCACCGTCGGTGTGGGTAGCTCCGTCCTGGTCGACGGGGCCAAGCGCGACCGTACGGTGTGGCCCGGCGACCTGGGCATCGCCGTACCCACGCAGTACGCGTACTCCAACGACCTCGTCTCGACCCGCAACGCGCTCACCACGATGTACGACGCGCAGTCGGCGGAGGGTGAGATCCCCTGGTCGGGCCCGCCGTTCAACCTCACCGGCTCGGACACCTACCACACCTGGACGCTGCTGGGCACGGCCTCGTACTACACCTACACGGCCGACCGGGCGTGGCTGGACTCCGAATGGGCCGACTACACCCGCGGGATGGCCTTCATCATCAACAAGATCGACGGCAACAACCTGCTCAACGTGACCCGAACCCAGGACTGGGCCCGAGCAGGCCAGGGCGGCGAGAACATCTCCGCCAACGCGCTGTTGTACGCCGCACTCAAGGGCGGCGTCACCCTGGCCACGGTCAAGGGTGACAGTGCGCTCGCCGCGAGCTGGAACGCGAGGGCGGACGCCATCAAGGCCGCGGCCAACTCCCGCCTGTGGGACCCGGCGAAGGGCATGTACAAGGACAACCCGACCAGTGGCCTGTATCCGCAGGACGGCAACTCGCTCGCTGTCTGGTACGGGTTGACCGACTCCGCGGCCAAGTCGAAGAGCATCATCGCGGGGCTCGGGAAGAACTGGGGCGCGTACGGACCCACCACCCCGGAATGGGGCAGCAACGTATCGCCGTTCGCGGGTGGCATGGAGCTGAACGCCCGCTTCACGGCCAATGACGACTACGGCGCCCTGGAACAGATCCGCCGCACCTGGGGCCACATGCTGAACAGTGACATCGGCACCAGGAGCACCTTCTGGGAGGGCATCAAGGCCGACGGCGGCCTCGCCTACGGCGGTTCGTTCATGAGCCTGGCCCATGGCTGGTCCAGCGCGCCCACCTCCGCGCTCACCTTCGACGTGCTCGGCACCGCACCGGAGACGGCGACCGGCGCGTACCGCTTCGTCCCGCACCCCGGCGATCTGACCAGCGCCGAGGGCCGCATCACCATGCCCCAGGGTGCCATCAACGCGTCCTGGTCCCGCGACCCGGCCGCCGGCACCTTCTCGGCGCGCCTTGCCAGCCCGTCCGGCACCACCGGTCGCATCGGCGTCCCGAAGTTCGGCGGCGGCAACATCTCGGTGTCCGTGAACGGCACAGTCGTCTGGAGCAACGGAACTTTCACCCCCGTCTCCGGAATCACCGGCGCGAGCCAGGACGACACCTACGTCTACCTCACCGGTGTCGCCCCGGGCAGCTACACCGTGAACGCCACCGGACTGGGCAATCCTGCTCCGCCTCCCGAACCGGGTACCGGCGAGCTGCGCGCGGGCTTCACCCGGTGCGCGGGCGAGGGCGGCACGTGCTCCTTCAGCGGCACCCGCTCGGTGGCCTACGGGGCCGGGACATACACGTACCGGACGGCGACCAACGGCACCGCCTGCACGAACGCCTCCTTCGGTGACGACCCGGCGTCGAATCTCGTCAAGTCCTGCTACGTCGCCGACGCGGGTGGTCCGCCCGGATACACCGTCTGCGCAGCCGAGGGGGACAACTGCTTGGTTCCCGGCTACAACCGTGACGTGGCGTACGGCGCCAACGGCAGCTTCGCCCACCAGGTCGCCAACGGCTCCGTCGCCTGTACCAATGCCCACTTCGGCGATCCCATCGACGGCGTCGCCAAGTCCTGCTACCTGCCGCCCGACGGAGGCCCGCCGGGCGGTTGGACCAAGTGCGCGTCCCAGAACGGGACCTGCCCGGCCGCGGCGGGACAGCCGGTGATGTACGGCGCCTACGGAGCGTTCACCAGGATCACGGCGAACGGTGACACCGCGTGCACCGACGCCACGTTCGGCGACCCGATCCCCGGGGAGTCGAAGTCCTGCTACACCGCAACCGGTGGTCCGGTCGGCTATGCCACGACCTGCTCGAGCGAAGGCGGGACGTGCACCTTCAGCGGAGTGCAGACCGTCGCCTACGGCGCCAGGGGCAGCTTCGTGTACAGGTCGTTCACCGGCAGCGCCGGCTGCACGACGGCGGCATTCGGCACCGATCCGCTGCCGGGAGTGAGCAAGACCTGCTACCTGACCCCCTGAGGAATGCTGGGACAGCCCCGTCGATGTGCCGGGGCTGTCCCGGGCCGTCGCACAGCGCGTGGTCGCCGCCTCCTTGGACCTCCGCGGTGTTGCGCCGGGCCACTGCCTTGGCGGTCTCGCTCACGCTGGTCACGGACATGACAGCACTCGGCCGTCAGCGGAGCACGCTCCGCAGCTCCGCCGGCTCGACGGACTCCGCGGGGGAGAAGTCGGCGCTGGCCAGGTAGCTCAGGAGGCTGCGCCGGAACTGGCGCGCGGCGAGCCGGTCCTCGCCGGGGTCGAGATTGAGCGAGCTCACCATGAGCCGCCCGCGTCCGATCCTCGCCTCGAACAGCGCCCCGAGCCGGCGTGCCTCGAACCAGGTGTCGATCGGCTGGACGAGGGGCCGGAGCCGTGCGGGGAGCCGGTCGAGCAGCATCGCCCTGGCGCCGTGCAGCAGCTCCCACCACTGCCAGTCGGTGAATCCCTCAGTGGGAAAGTGCCGGAACGCCGGGTGCTGGGGGTCGTGCAGCACACCGAGGGTGTGGGGCGCCTGGCCCTGGGTCCAGGCGGTGTTCCAGAAGACCGTCGTGAATCCCAGCGCGACGTCGTTCCCCACGTCCTCGGGGCCGAGCTCGAGCAGCACGGTCTCGCCGGCGGTTGCCCGTTCGATCGCCTCCTCGATCTCGGTCGTCACCAGCACCGCGTCCCAGGGCGCGACCTCCCCTGCACCGTCCTCGGCAAGGCCCACCGGGTACACCCACAGGTCCCAGTCGTTCTCGTACCGGGCCCCGGCGCCGTCGTCCACCGTGACCACCAGGGTCAGCTGCGCCGGCTCGGTGCTGTGGCCCGCGGGGACACGCACCGGACCGAACCGGGTGCCGTTGCCGACCGGGATGGGTGCGTGCCGCGCGACGGTTCCGCTCTGCAGGTCCGCGCCGTCGCTGTCGCGGATGCTCCAGCGCACCTCGGCGTCGAGCGGCGTCGGGCCGAAGTGGGCGACCTGCACCTCGAACCGGATCTCCTGGTCCGCGCGCCAGACTCTCCGGGGCAGGCGCGCCAGGGGAACCGTCGGGCCGCAGAACCGGGCGAACCGCTCCGGGGTGATGTAGCCCTTCGACTCCCAGAAGGGGTTCAGCACCCCGACGAGCGCGGTGCCTTGGCCCGGGAAGTCGCTGAGGCCCAGCAGGTGGAACCCGCCGAAGCCCTCGGTGCGCAGTGCCGCCTCGATCTCTTCCTTGTAGCAGAGCGCCTGGAGCCTGCCCGAGGCGTACAGGAACGCGTCCGCCTGGTCGGCCATGCCCGCCTCGTCGAGGAAGTCCGCGAAGATGCCGAAGTTCCTCGGCTCCATGAGGCCCGTGTACTTCGGCATCTCCGTGAAGTCGGGGTAGGCGCACCACTGGCCGATCTCGTGGCTGACGATCGGGCGCGGCCGCGATTCCACCCACTCGCGGTAGTCGGACTCGGTCTCCGGCGGGCGGCCGTTCAGCCGCGAGTCCAGGCCCTCGCCCCAGCGGTGCGCGCGGGGGTCCGGGATGTTGTCGTAGTCGTTCTCGGACAGGGCCGGCCAGCCGGCGCCGCTGGTGTAAAGCCGCCGGGGGTCGTAGGTCCGCCAGGTGTTCACCCAGGTCGCGAGGAGCTCCGCGTCACGGCCGCCCGGCTCGTTCCCGTGGGCCATCATGATGAACGAGGGGTGGTTGCCGTAGGCGTGCAGGATGCGCCGCGTCTCCTCGAACAGGAACGCGTCCACCGGGCCCGACTCGCCGAGCGCAGCGCCCTGGTTGGCCCAGATCGGGCCCTCCGCCTGGAGGTAGAAGCCGGCCTCGTCCGCGGCAACGAATGCCGCCTCCGGCGGGCACCAGGAGTGGAAGCGCAGCAGGTTCAGCCCGTGCGCCTGGCAGACCGAGATTATGCGCCGCCAGGAGCCGACGTCGGTCGGCGGGTAGCCCGTGAGCGGGAAGACGCACGACTCCAGGGTGCCGCGGATGAACGTCCTGCGGCCGTTGATGGTCACCTGGGTCCCGTCCACCCCCACCTCGCGGAGGCCGAACACGGTGCGGACGGCGTGGCGGTGCTCGTGCCCGCGGACGTCGGTGACCAGCTCGACCGTCAGCTCGTAGAGCGCCGGCTGGAACTCGTCCCAGGTCATCGCGTCGTCGCCGAGCGGGTACTCCAGGTCGACGTGTGCTCCGGCCGAGGTCAGGCCCCGTTCGCCGAGGTCACGACCGTACTCGGCCTCGAAGCCGGCGGTCACGGGCTCGACCTCGTGGGTGCCCGGGACGTTGAAGCGCCGTGCCGAGACGCGCACGGCGCCCACGCCGGTACCGGCGGTGCCCGCGGCGATGTCCACCTTCACCCGGGCGGACCTGGTCGCGACGTCCGGCACGACCCGCACCCGGCTGATGGTCACCGCCGGCATCGCGGTGAGCGAGAGCGCGCCGACGATACCGTTCCAGTTTCCCTGGGTGTGGTCGGAGACGCTGTGCGCGTTCGGGCCGACGTCGACCACCGTTCGGTTGTCCACGCGGATCGTGAGCAGGTGGCGCCCGGGGGACAGGCGGCCGAGGTCGAAGCGGTGGGCGGTGGTCAGGCTGCGCTCCGACCCGGCTCGATGCTCGTCCAGCCAGACCGTGGACTCCCAGTGGACGCGCTCGAGGGACAGGACCACGTCGCGCTGCGCCCAGCCTTCCGGTATCTCCACCTCGCGCTGGAACCACGCGGCGCCGCGGTAGTACACGCGCGGCTGGAGCCAGAACGGCACGGCGATGTTGTCCGGCTCGCGGTACGGGGCGTAGCGGTCTTCGGTGAAGTAGGAGCGGTCGACGACGCCGCCGGTCCACGGGGTGCCGACCCGGACCGGTTCGCCGACTCCCTGGTGCTGCACCGAGCCGGGAAGCGCGACGCTCAGCGGCTCGCCCGGCAGGTCCGACCGGAACCACTGCTCGAGCTCGCCACGGGCGTCCGGGTCGAGGACGCAGCGCCACTGCCCCGACAGATCGAGGGACCAGTCCTCGTCCGGCGAGGTGTCTGGGGCGGGTCGTGCGGGGTACGCGGGTCCGGACTCGGCGGTGAGCATGGCTCGACCCTAGGTCGGGTCAGGCGGCCGCTGAAGGGACGATGCTACGCACCTGCCTGGATATTCCTCTGGCTCCCGCGGCTGCTCCCGCCGCTCTCGCCCCCGGCCAGGCCGCGCAGCTCGGCCAGCAACGAGAGCCCGATGTCCGTGAGCGAGCGCTCCTCGCCCTCGCGGATCCACTGGGCGAACGCGATGCCGAACACCATGCCTGCCGACTCCGCGGCGAGGGTCGCCGCCGGTTCCGCGACGCCCCGCGCGCGCAGCGCGTCCCCGATCGTCGTCGCGAGCCCCGACAGCTTGTGCCGCTCTCGCTCCTGCAGTGCCGGGTTCTTGTCGATGACCGACTGCCGGAGCCGGGAGTGGTCGCGCCGCTCGCCGGGAAAGAGCTCCCCGGCCGACTCCAGCGCCGCGGCGACGAGCTCCATCGGCGCAGCGTCCTCCGGCGCCGCGGTGATGCCACCGAGGAACGCTTCTGTGAGGAGGTCCTGACCGCTGAACAGGACCTCGCGCTTGTCGCTGAAGTGGCGGAAGAAGGTGCGCTCGGTGAGCCCGACGGCCTGGGCGATGTCCGCGGCGGTCGTCTGCTCGTAGCCGCGGCTCGCGAAGAGGTCGAGGGCCGCAGCCTGCAGCCGTTCCCTCGTACCGGGCTGCCATCGGACCATGCCGCCGAGTATAGGTGATGACAGTGGCTGACGTGGAGCGTACAGTCATGTCTGTGGCTGACATCAGTCACTGACATCACCGCAGGCATGACCACGGGTTGTGACCGCTGGGATGACCACGACATCAACGGAAAGAATCATCATGCGCATCTTCGTCACCGGGGCCTCCGGCTGGATCGGGTCGAGCGCAGTCGACGAGCTGCTCGCCGACGGCCACGCCATCACCGCCATCGCCAGGTCCGACGCGTCCGCCTCCGCGCTCGAGGCGAAGGGGGTCAGCGTCCAGCGCGGCGACCTGGACGACCTCGACGGCCTCCGGCGCGGCGCGGACAGCGCCGAGGCGGTGCTGCACCTCGCGAACAAGCACGACTTCTCGAACCCTGCCGTGTCGAACGCCGCCGAGCGGGCCGCCGTGCAGACCATCAGCGACACGCTCGCCGGGACGGGCCGCCCGTTCCTGCTCGCGTCAGGGGTTGCCGGGCTCGCGGCCGGCCGGCCGGGCACCGAGGACGACCCGTCCCCGGCCCACGGCCCCGAGTCGCCCCGCGGCGGCGCCGAGAACCTCGCGCTCGAGTACGTCGATCGCGGAGTGCACGTGGTCAGCCTGCGGTTCGCGCCGACGGTCCACGGCGCCGGCGACCACGGGTTCATCGCCGCCATCGCCGCGGCCGCGAGGCGCCACGGCGTCTCCGGCTACCCGGGCGACGGCGCCAACCGCTGGGCCGCCGTGCACCGGTCCGACGCCGGGCGGCTGGTCGCCCTCGGCCTGGCCAAGGCCCCGGCCGGTGCGCGCCTGCACGCCGTCGCCGAGGAGGGCGTCACCACCCGGGAGATCGCCGAGGCGCTCGGCCGTGCGCTCGACCTGCCGGTGGCCTCGATAGCGCCCGACGACGTCCCGGGGCACTTCGGCTGGATCGGCACGTTCTTCGGCATGGACCTGCCCGCGACGAGCGCGGCGACGCAGCAGCTGCTCGGCTGGACGCCGTCCGGCCCGACGCTGGTCGAGGACATCGACGCCGGCGCCTACTCGGCGCACCCGGCGGGTTAGGGCGTCACGGGGCGCGGTGGCCGCCGGCGGGTGGTGCGGTCCAGCGGTAGCGCAGGGAGACCATCCGCAGGCCGAACACCAGCACGGCGATCACCGTGCCCGTGGCGAGGCTGAACCAGTCCGCCCACGAGGCAAGGCTCGTCAGGCCCGCCCCGAGCAGCGCCGGGATGGCGTACAGCCCGCGTGCGCGGAAGACCTGCGGCACGTCGTTGGCGACGACGTCGCGGATGACGCCCCCGCCCACCGCGGTGATCAGGCCCAGGATCGCGGCCGCCGCCGGGTTCATGCCCGCGGTGAGCGCGACGAGCGTGCCCGTGACCGAGAAGAGCGCCATCCCGGCGGCGTCGAACGTGAGCAGGGCGTTGTGGAAGCGCTGCACGGCGTGCGCGAAGAAGTACACGACTACGGCGGCGACCACGGGTGGCACGAGGTAGATCGGCGAGTCGAACGCGCGCGGCACGCCGTCGGCGAGGACGACGTCGCGCAGGATCCCGCCGCCGAGACCGACGCAGGTGCCGAGCATGAGCGAGCCGACGATGTCGAAGTGCCGGCGGACGGCGAGCAGCGAGCCCGACACGGCGAAGAAGAAGACGCCCAGGAGGTCCACGACGAGCTGGGTCAGGGCCACGTCCGGCTCCTTTCGGCTGGATCGCTCACTTCCAGGGCCGTCGTGCCCCGTGCTCGCATCCTGTGCGGTGCGGCGGTCTCACGGCGAGACCGCCGTCGTGCCCGGGGGCCAGGCGGCCGGGCGGGGCACCTCACGCGGGGAGGCGAACGTCACCGGCAGCCGCGCGGGGAAGCGCATCCATGGGCTGGTCGCCCACTCGACCTGGTCCGGGTCGCCGTCGAGCGTGACCTGCAGGCGGTGCAGCAGCTCCGTGACCGCGATGCGCGCGATGACGCGGCCCAGGCGCGGCGCGGGGCACCGGTGTGCGCCCGCGCCGAAGGACAGGTACGCGCGGTTGCCGACGGTCTCCCACGGGTCCGCGGCGTGGACCAGGGGGTCGTGGTTGGCGGCGTGCACGGCGACCACCACTGCCTCCCCGCGCTCGACCAGCTTGTCGCCGATCGTCACGTCGTGCACCGCGAACCGGGGCATGAGGTTGGGGTTGGTCGTGGAGCGCCACAGCACCTCGTCCAGCACGTCGTCGATGTGCAGCCGGCCCCCGGAGACCCTGCCGGAGAACCGTGGGTCGCGCAGGATCAGCGCGAGGGTCTGCGCCACCAGGGCGAGCAGCGACTCGGTCGCCGCGGCCGTGATGGCGGTGAGGGTCTGCGCCCGCTCCGTGTCGTCGTGGAAGCTGCCGTGCACGGCCAGCATCCCGGCGATGTCCCGGGTGCCGTGTGCGCGGCTGTGGGTGATGTGCCCGCTGACGATCTCCTTGAGCTCGTCGGTCAGGGCGCGGGCGTCCGCGCCGGCCTCGAAGATGGCGCGCGTGATCTCCTGCAGGCGCTGCGCCTGCCCGGGCTCGAGCCCGTCGAGCTCGGACATGACGAGGAACGGGACGACGGCGGCGTACTCGGCGACGAGGTCGGCCCGCCCGCGGTCCTCGAACCGGTCGATGAGCTTCCCGCACAGCCGGCGGGTGATCGCCGCCGCGCGGGCCTCGTCGATCCGGTCCAGGGCGTCGTCGACGGGCGGCCGGAGGCGCGCGTGCTTGGCGCCGTCGGCGTCGAACAGGGTGGGCTTCGGTTGCCGGGAGAGCACGAGGTGCAGGGCCGACTGCGGGCCGAGCAGACCCTCGTCGTGGCCGCGCCAGATCGACGGGTCCTTGATGAAGGTGCGGTCGTCGCGCAGCACGCCGACGGCCGCTGCATGCCCCAGCACCAGCCACGCCGGTACGCCCGGCTCCAGGTCCACCGGCGCGGCGGAGCCCCACCGCTGCCGCAGCCCCTCGTACACCGCGTTCGAGTCGGCGGCGGACGTGGTCTCCACGAGCTGGGTCCGGTCGGCGACGTCGCGCAGCCTCACCAGCGGGTCCGACGGCGGTCGTGCGGTCACGATTCCCCTCTCGTCGGCGACCAGGGTCCGGCCAGGTGATGCCGGGTGCAGGCCTTCGGTCGTGATCGTAGACGCGTGCTCCGGATCCGCCAACGGTCGGGTCGCGATCGGGTCGTGGGCCAGTTATCAGCCGGGTCGGCCGGGCCGATCGCTTGTCGCTGCCTGAAGGTTGTCGGCAGGATGTGCGCCATGCCCCAGGCCACGCCGCTGCTCCGGCTCCTCAACGTGCTGTTCGCCCCGGGCCTGCGGACCCGCAAGGACCCCGACGCCGTCTTCGAGCGACTGCTCCGGGAGGTGCAGCGCGGCCGCGTCCCCCTCGGCGCCGACGACCTCGCCGCGCTCGACGGCCTCCGCCTGCTGCTCGCCGACCATGCCGCCAACCCCGACCTGAGCGCCTTCGGCTGGATGAGCACCCAGGACCAGATCCGCGAGCGGCTGAACAACCGCGCGATCGTCCGCGACATCCAGGCGAGCCACCCCGAGGTGCGGGACGAGCCGGTGACGGCGCCCGTGTTCGTCGTCGGGCTGCCGCGCACCGGGACCACGCTGACGTACAACCTGATCGCCCGCCACCCCGGCAACCGGGGCCCGAAGCTGTGGGAGATGACCAACCTGGGCCTCCCGCGTGCCACGGCCGAGCGCGAGCGGCTGATCGCGCAGGTTCGCAAGCGGTTCGCGGTGGTGGGGAAGGTGAGCCCCGCGTGGGCCCACCTGCACCCGCTGATCGCCGACAGCGAGGAGGAGGACTTCATGCTGCGCGCCCACACCGAGATGTACGCCACGTGGGGGCCCGCGCCGCGCTACCTGGACCACGTCGCGGACGCCGACCTCACCGACGACTTCCTGTTCCTGCGCGACGCCCTGCAGATCATCGCGGCCGGCGAGGCGCCGGAGCGCTGGGTGCTCAAGCACCCGATGGACCTGTGGCGGATGCCGGAGATCCTGCGCGCCTTCCCGGGTGCGCGGTTCGTCTGGACGCACCGCGCGCCGGGGGCCGCCGTCGCCTCGGGCTGTTCCATGGCCGAGGCGACGCACACGATGTACATCAAGCCCGGCCGCATCGACCTGGACCGGATCGGCAGCGAGTGGCTCGGGATCTCGGCCGCCGGCGTCGAGCGCGCGATCGGGCTGCGCGAGCAGCTCCCCGACGACGCGGTGATCGACGTCGTCTACGACGACCTGCTCGCCGACCCCGCGACGGTGATGCGCGGGGTGTTCGACCGCCTGGACCTGGCCTGGGGCGGGGCCGACGACGCCAACCTGGCCGCGGCCCTCGACCGGACGGGCCACCGCCCGCACGCCTACACCCTGGAGCGCTACGGCTTGACCGAGCCCCAGGTAGCGGAAGCCTTCGCGGCGTACAAGATCCCGGCGTCCGCGCTCGGCTGACCGCACCGCCGTCGGGCGAAGGGCTCGCGCGAGAACGACCTGGGGTACCGACTCCGCACGGAATCGGCACCCAGGTCGTTCTCGCGGCGGACCGCAGTCCGCGGCCGGTCAGCGGGCCGCGGGACCCGGGGGGAACTCCGGGCGCTCGAAGGCGTCGCGGATCCGCAGCCGGATGGTCGTGTCCAGGGCCTGGAGCTTCTTGGACGCGCCCCGCTCGGTCACGTCCGAGATGTCGGTGACCACGTAGCCGATATCGCCCCGGGTGGCGAGCATCTGGCCCTCGATGTTGGCGCCGTGGTCGGCGAAGATCTGGTTCACGGTGGCGAGCACGCCGGGCACGTTGCGGTGCAGCAGCTTGATGCGGCCCACGCCCGTGTGCTCGAGCTGGAGGTTCGGCAGGTTGACGCTGAGCATCGTGGAGCCGGTGGTCACGTAGTCGCCGAGCTTCTTGGCCACGAACTGGCCGATCGACTCCTGCGCCTCCTCGGTGGACCCGCCCACGTGCGGGGTGAGGATCACGTTGGGCAGGCCGCGCAGCACCGACTCGAAGGCGTCGCCGCGCTTCTTGGGCTCCTCCGGGAAGACGTCGACGGCGGCCCCCGACAGGTGCCCGGACCGGATGTGCTCCGCCAGCGACTCGACGTCGACCACGAACCCGCGGCACAGGTTGAGGAAGATCGCGCCGGGCTTCATCCGGGCGAACTGCTTCTCGCCGAACAGGCCGGCGTTCCCGGAGCGCCCGTCCACGTGCAGCGTCACGATGTCGGCGGTCTCGAGCAGCTCGTCGAGCGTCTCGGCACGGCGGGCGTTGCCGAGCGCGAGCTTCTCCGCGGTGTCGAAGAAGACGACGGACATGCCGAGGTTCTCGGCGAGCACGGACAGCTGCGAGCCGATGTTGCCGTAGCCGACGATGCCGAGGGTGCGGCCGCGCACCTCGTGCGAGCCCTCGGCGGACTTGTCCCAGACGCCGTCGTGCAGGGCGCGGTCGCGCTCCGTCATGCGGCGGGTCAGCGAGATGATCTCGGCGATCGCGAGCTCCACCACGGAACGGGTGTTGGAGAACGGCGCGTTGAACACGGCGACGCCACGGTTCGCCGCGGCGGTGAGGTTGATCTGGTTGGTGCCGATGCTGAAGGCGCCCACGCCGACCAGGCCGGTCGCCTCGGACAGCACCCGGGCCGTCACCTCGGTCTTGGACCGGATGCCCAGGAGGGCGACGCCGTCGAGCGCGGCGATCAGCTCGTCCTCGTCGAGGGCTCCCTTGCGGTAGTCGACCTCGTACCCGGCCGACTCGAGGATCGGGACGGAGGTGGGGTGGACGTTCTCGAGGAGAAGGGCTCGCTGCACGGACCCATGGTGCGCCAGGGGGACCGGAAGCAACAAACGGATGAGCCCCATGTCCCGCCTGCTGGGACGGCGGGCCGCCGGCGGCAGGCGGGCGTCAGAACCCTTCGGGCAGGTCGCGCGCGTGCAGCACGACGAGGCGTTGCGTCGGGCGGGTCATCGCGACGTAGAGGTCGCTCGTCCCGCCAGGCCCCTCCGCGATCGCTGCCGGCTCCACGAGCACCACGGCGTCGAACTCCAGGCCCTTGGTCTGGCGCGGCGCGAGCACGGTCACCTGCGCGTCCTCGGGGCGCTGCGCGGCGAGGCGGGCGGCTTCCTCGGCGCCGACGGCGGAGGCCAGCCCCCCGGCGACGGCGTCGGCCAGCCGCGCGACGCTGCCCGACGGCGCGACGACGGCCACGCGGCCGGCGTCGGGACCCACGAGCTCCTTGACGAGGCCGAGGGCCTCGGCGACCACCGTGCCGTCCTCCGGCCGGGCGTCCGGGCCCGGCGGGGTGCGGACGACGGTGAGGGACCCCTCTACGTCGCGCGCGGCGCGCAGCTCCGAGACCGGCAGCTCGGCGGCCCGCGCCACCCGCTGGGCGGTGTCGGCGACGGTCGACGGCGTGCGGTAGGACACGGTGAGCTCGGCGAGCCGCCACCCGTCGCGCAGCAGCGGGGTGAGCATGCGGTCCCAGTTCCGCGCGCCGGCCGCGGACGACGTCTGGGCGACGTCACCGACGATGGTCATCGATCGGGTCGGTACCCGGCGCACCAGCGACCGCCAGGCCATGGGGGAGAGCTCCTGCGCCTCGTCGACCACCACGTGGCCGTACGTCCACGCGCGGTCGCCGGCGGCGCGCTCCGCCGTCGTCAGGGACGGGCCGCTCGCGGCGAAGCGGGAGGCGAGCGTCTCGGCGTCGACCAGGCCGTCGCCGGCGCCCGTCGAGGACAGCACGCTGCGCGCGTACTCGACCTCACGGGCCTGCTCGGCCTCGCGGTTGCGGGCCTCGGCCAGCGCCACGGAGTCGTCCTCGCCGAGCAGCTCGTACGCCTCGTCCAGGATCGGCACGTCGGACTCCGTCCACGGCGCACCCGGCTCCCGGAACAGGAGGCGGCGCTCGCGCGCGGTCAGCTCCGGTGCGGCCTCGGCCAGCCGGTGCGGCTTGGCGTAAAGGTCCCTGACGAGCCGCTCCGGCGTGATCGGCAGCCAAGCGAGGTTGAGCGCCACGCGGACGTCGCGGTCCGAGCGCAGGTCCTCGAACACCGCCGAGCGGTCCTCGCCCGCCAGGGGTGCGTCCGTGAAGTCGCGGTACTGGTCGGTCAGGCGGTCGAGCATGTCGCGCACGAACGCCCCGCGCGCCAGGTTGTGCGGCTTGTGCGTGCGGCGGGCGCGAGCTATCGCGTCGGCGACGTCGCGGGGCCGGATCACGAACTCGTGCCCGTCGATCCGCACCGGGACCTCCCGCTCCGGCACGCGCTCGCGCGCCCGCACGGCCCGGCGGACCACCTTGCGCCACAGGAGCAGACCCTTGAGCCGGGCCACCTGCCCCTCGTCGACGGCGGTCGCCCGGATCCCGGGAATCAGGTCGCCGACCGTCGTGGAGACCACGCCGGTCTCACCGAGCGACGGGAGCACCTGGTCGATGTACCGCAGGAACGAGCTGGAGGGGCCCACGACGAGCACGCCGGAGCGCTCCAGCAGGCGCCGGTGCGCGTACAGGAGGTAGGCGGCGCGGTGCAGCGCCACCGCCGTCTTACCCGTGCCCGGGCCGCCCTGGACCACCAGCGCCCCCGACAGGTCGGAGCGGATGATGCGGTCCTGCTCGGCCTGGATGGTGGCGACGATGTCCGTCATCCGGCCCGTACGGCCCTGGGCCATCGCCGCCAGCAGCGCGCCCTCGCCGGACAGCGCGTCGGGGTCGATCTCCGTGTCGAGGTCCAGGACCTCGTCCTCCAGGCCGGTGACCGAACGGCCCTTGGTCACCAGGTGGCGCCGGCGCCGGACGTCGCCCGGGTGCAGGGCCGTGGCCCGGTAGAACGTCTCGGCCGCAGGGGCGCGCCAGTCGGTCAGCATCGAGCGGTGCTCGGCGTCGGTCAGGCCGATGCGCCCGACGTACCGGGTCACGGTGCCGTCGGCGGACCCGTCCGAGAGGTCCAGACGGCCGAAGACCAGCCGGTCCTCGACGGCGTCGAGCTGCGCCGCGCGGTCCTCGTAGAGCGTGGCGAACGCGTCGCGCTCGCTGCGGTTCTGGTGCGTGCCCGTAGCGCCCGCCAGTCGGACGTCCCGCAGGCGGTTCGCGGTGGTGCCGCGCAGGGTGTCCAAGCGGATGTACATCGTGTCGACGACTGCCTGCTCGTGGGCGAGCTCGCCCGCGATTCCCGTCACGCCTTACCTCCGTGTTCCACCAGCGAAAAAGCTTCGGCCGCAAACAACCGGCCGACCATTATCGCGCACCAGTCGGCCTGTCCGCTGACACGGCGTCATCTCGCTGGATAGGATCGCCGCCATGGCACTGGGCGGGGCAGGAGCTGCGAGGCCCGGAGGAGGGTCCGGATCCGAGGCGCGCCCGTCCGGGATCGACGGCCCGATCTCGGTGCTCCTCGTCGAGGACGACGACGCCGACGCGTTCCTCGTGAGCGAGCTGCTCGCCGACGCCGACGTGGAAGCCGACCTCCGGGCCGACCTGCACCGCGCCCGCTCCGTCGACGAGGCCCTCGGGGTCCTGTCGATGGTGGCGGTGGACTGCCTGCTGCTCGACCTGGGCCTGCCCGACGCCGAGGGGCTGGGCGCCCTGCGCCGCATCATGGACGGCATCGAGGTGCTGCCGGTGCAGCCCGCCGTCGTCGTGCTGACCGGGAACACGGCGCACGACCTGGGCGCCGCCGCCGTCGCCAACGGGGCCGACGACTACCTGGTCAAGGGCGACGTGGACGGCGACGGGCTTGCCCGCTGCCTGCGCTACGCGACTCTGCGGCGGCGGTCCGCCGCCCAGCAGATCGCGCTGTTCCGCAGCGAGGTGCGCGCGGCCGAGACCACGCGGCTGGAGCGCGCGCTGCTGCCCAAGGAGCTGGTCACCGACGAGCGGGTCTCCGTGATGGTGGGCTACCTGCCCGGGGGCAACGGCCTGCTCGGCGGCGACTTCTTCGACACGGTCGAGCGCCCCGACGGCACCCTCGTCACGGTCATCGGCGACGTCGCGGGGCACGGCCCCGACGAGGCGGCGCTCGGCGCCGCGATGCGGACGGCATGGCGCACCCTCGTGCTGGCGGACACCCCCGCCGACGCCGTCCTGCCGCTCCTGGAGCGGGTGCTCCTCGCGGAGCGCGGCCGGCCCGAGGTGTTCGTCACCATCTGCCAGGCGGTGATCTCGCCGGACCGCAAGCACATGGACGTCTACCTCGCCGGACACCTCCCGCCGCTGCTCGTGGTCCCGCAGACGTCGGCCGGATCGGCGGTGCTCGTCACCCATCACTGCGAGGAGCTGCCCTCCTCGGACCGCGGCCGCGCCCTGGGCATCCCCGTCGCGGGCAGCTGGACCGCGCACCGCGTCCGCCTGCCGGAGGTATGGACCGCCGTGCTCTACACGGACGGGCTCGTGGAGGCCGCGGTCGGCGTCGACCCCGACGGCACGCCGATCCTCCCGCCCAGCGCGCACGGACGCATGCCGCGCCTCGGCGCGCACGGCCTGCGCAGCGTCGTGGAGCACGAGATGGACAAGGGGACCGACGAGGTCGTGACCCGGGTGCTGCGCCGGGTCCGCGCGCTGCACGGCGGTCCCCTGGTCGACGACGCAGCGCTGCTCTTCGTCGGCTGGGCCGGCGCCGGTGCCACCGGCCCGGGGGAGCGGACGTCGACCCTGGCCGACTCGGTGGAGTGGTCGCGGGCATGACGCTCGTGCCGGACGAGCACCGGTTCACCGGTGTGTCCATGCGTCGCCGTCTCGCGCGGCTCCTCGGCGCGGTGGCGGCCATGCTCGTGCTGGCGCTCGCGGTGGCGGTGCTCGCCCTGGTCCAGTCCCGCGGCTTGGACGCCCGGGCCGACGGCCCGTACTACCGGGCCGTGGTCGACGGCGAGCGGGCGTCCCTGGCGCTGGGCGACGCCGAGGCGTCGCTGCGCGCGTACCGGGCGACGTGCGACGCCGCCGCGCTCGAGCCCTGGACCCGGGCCGTCGGGTCGAGCGGCCGCATCATGCTCCTGGCCGACGTCGAACGGCGCGAGCTCGCGGCCGACGCCGAGGTGGCGCTGGCCTACAAGGAGGCGATGCGGCTCACCGACGCCTGGTTCGACGAGTACGCGGAACCCGTGATAGCCGCCGTGGAGGCGGCGCCGGCCGGCCAGATCGACTGCCGCATGGAGCTGCTCGGCACCGCTCCGCCGGCCGCCGAGGGCGACGCCCTGTACGAGAGCGCGCGCGCCGCCGTCGTGCAGTACCTGGCCGCGCTGAGCACGCAGCGGGACGAGATAGTGGCCACCCGCGCGGTCTGGGAGCAGCTGCTCCTCGGTGCGGTGGCGACGCTGGTGCTCGTCGTGGTGCTGATGGGCACGATGATGTGGCTCGCGCTGGAGACCTGGGTGATCCGGCCGCTCACCACGCTGACGGCCGGCGTGCGCGTGGTGAGCAGTGGTGTCCTCGGGCGCGAGATCCGGCCCGTCGGTGCGGGCGAGGTAGCCCTGCTCGCCATGCACGTGGAGACGATGCGCCGCGAGCTCGTGCACCAGGTGGAGGAGATCCGGCTGTCGCACCAGGAGGTCGAGAACGCGCACGGCCTGCTCAGCGAGCAGGCGCGCGAGCTGGAGCGGTCCAACCGCGACCTCGAGCAGTTCGCCTACGTGGCCTCGCACGACCTGCAGGAGCCGCTGCGCAAGGTCGCGAGCTTCACGCAGCTCCTGCAGAAGCGGTACGGCGGGTCGCTCGACGAGCGCGCCGACCAGTACATCGACTTCGCCGTGGACGGCGCCAAGCGCATGCAGCGGCTCATCCAGGACCTCCTGAGCTTCTCCCGCGTGGGCCGAACCGGCGTGCCGCGCGAGGACGTGGAGCTGGAGGGGGTGCTGACGGCCGCGCTGTCCGAGCTCTCCGACCGGGTGGCGGAGACGGGCGCCGAGATCGTCCACGACCCGATGCCGACCGTGCACGGCGAGCGTGCGCTGCTGCAGCAGCTGTTCGTGAACCTGGTCGGCAACTCGCTGAAGTTCCGCGACCCCGACCGGACGCCGGCCGTGCGGATCGAGGTGCGGAGCATGCGTGCGCACTGGGAGATCTCGGTCGTGGACAACGGCATCGGCATCGACGCCCAGTACGCGGAGCGGGTGTTCGTCATCTTCCAGCGGCTGCATCCGCGCGAGGAGTACGCGGGCACCGGCATCGGCCTCTCGCTGGTCAAGCGGATCGTGGAGTACCACAAGGGTCGCATCTGGATCGAGCCCGCGGCGGGCGGCGGCACCATCGTGCGGTTCACCCTGGCCCGGCGCCAGGGGCAGCCCGGCCCGGGGCGCCTTTCGACCGAACGCGCGCAGTCGACTACGCTTCAATGAGGCGGCCTGACCAGGGCCGACGATGGGTCGCGACGAAGGGGCCCGTCGCTGCCGACTCCAGGGGACAGGTACGGACCGGGTGGTCAACGTGAGCGGTCAGAAGGTGATGGAGATCCTCCTCGTGGAGGACGACCCGGGCGACGTCCTGATGACCCGGGAGGCGTTCGAGGATCACCGTGTCGCGAACAACGTGTCGGTGGTCGGCGACGGCGTGAGCGCGCTCGAGTTCCTGCGCAAGCAGGGGCAGTACGCGAAGGTGCCGACGCCGGACCTGGTGCTGCTCGACCTCAACCTGCCGAAGATGGACGGCATGGAGGTGCTCGCCGTGGCGAAGGGCGACCCCATGCTGCGGCACATCCCCGTGGTGGTGCTCACCACGTCGGATGCCCAGGAGGACGTCGTGGGCTCGTACTCGCTGCACGCGAACGCGTACGTGACCAAGCCGGTGGACTTCGACCGGTTCATCGACGTGGTCCGCCAGATCGACGAGTTCTTCGTGTCCGTGGTGCGCCTGCCGGGTCGGTGAGCAGTGTGCCCGCGACGCTGAGGGCGTAACGGGAAGACACCCGGCCCTCGTAGCGTTGGACCTGAGCAGATAACCCGGTCGTATCGGGTGATCGGGAAAGTACTCCGACGAGCGAGGGAGCGCACGTGCTTGACCCCCAGGGCATCTACGACGTCGACGAAGCAGCGGTCGAGCGCACGCTGGGTCGCAGCGTGCCCGGAAGTGCCGATGGACCCGTCCTGCTGCACGCCGTGCGCGGATTCGTGGACGCAGGCAGCGCGGGCGACATCGCCGTCGAGCACCTCGTCGACGAGTTTCGCGTCGAGCGCCTGGTGACGTTCGACGTCGACCAGCTGCTCGACTACCGCTCCAAGCGAGCGACCATGACGTTCGACTCCGACCGCTGGGCCGACTACCAGGCCCCGTACCTTGCGATCGACCATGTGACCGACGCCGAGGGCACCGGTTTTCTGCTGCTTCACGGCGCCGAGCCGGACCTGCAGTGGGAACGGGTGGTAGCCGGGGTGATCCAGCTGGTCGAGCGGTTCGGCGTGAGCCTCGTGGTCGGCATCCAGGGCATCCCGATGGGGCTGCCGCACACGCGCCCGCTGTCGCTGACGGCGCACGCGACGCGGCCCGGCCTCGTCGACGACTACACGTCGTGGTTCGGCAGCGTGAAGGTGCCGGGCTCGCTGGCCGCCCTCCTCGAGTACCGGCTCGGTGAGGCCGGGCACGACGCGCTCGGCTTCACGGTCCACGTGCCGCACTACCTCTCGCAGTCACAGTACCCGCCGGCGACGGTCGTGGCGCTGCACCACACGGAGCGGGCCACGGGGCTCGACCTGGCGATCCCCGCCCTCGAGGAGGCCGCCACCGACGCGAAGATCGAGGTGGAGAAGCAGGTCGCGGAGTCGGCCGAGGTCGCAGCCGTGGTGAAGGCGCTGGAGGAGCAGTACGACGCGTTCGCGCGCTCCGTCGGCCGCCCGAGCCTGCTCGCGGAGACCACTCCGATCCCCAGCGCGGAGGAGCTCGGGGCGGAGTTCGAGCGGTTCCTCGCCCAGCAGAACGGCGACTGAGGGGCAGCTGACAGCCCGGTGTGTCATAGCTGCGGCAGAAATGTGCCCGTTCCGTGGCACATTTGAGTGGTCCATGCCACACTGGCGCACGTTGCAGTGACGTACCAAGGCCACGTCCGCCGTGTCGTGAGCAAGCGGGGAAAGCATTGCGGCACGGGGGCGGGCAACGGGCCCGCCGCCGGATCCCGGACGGAAGGTCGAAGGACAGCATGGCGCAGGGTTCTGTGAAGTGGTTCAACGCGGAGAAGGGGTACGGGTTCATCGCCCAGGACGGCGGCGGCGCCGACGTCTTCGTGCACTACTCCGCGATCCAGTCGAACGGGTACCGGTCTCTCGAGGAGGCCCAGCGGGTCGAGTTCGAGATCACGCAGGGCCCCAAGGGTCCGCAGGCGGAAGCGGTCGTCCCGCTCTGAGTTACCTGTGAGAAGGGCCGTGCTCCCCTCGGGGAGCGCGGCCCTTTTCATGCCCGGGGGTCGTGCCCTGACGCCTCAGGGGGCGGGAGTCTCCAGCGGCGCCGCCGTGCCGGCGAACGCCGCGGCGTCGTCGCCCGCGAGGAGCGTGGCAGGCACCGCGAGGGTGCGTAGGGCGCGGCCCAGGCGGGGGTCGCGCAGGTCCACGGTCTCGACGTCGGCGTCGGGCCGTACGGTGGCCTGTGCGGGCTCCTGGGGGTCTTCCTGGGCTGCGTCCCGTGGCGGGTCCTCGGGCAGCTCACGGACGGCCGCGAGGACCAGGTTCCCGTAGCGGCGCCCCTTGAGGATCGCGGGCTCGGCGACGGCGGCGAGCCGGCCCTGTGCCGTGGCGTCGGGCCCGAACGCCTCGGCGAGGCTCGCGACCTCGCGTCGCGCCGTGGTCAGCGGCGGCTTGTCGGCGCAGTTCACCAGGAGGACGCCGCCAGGGCGGAGCACTCGGCGAGCCTCGGCGGCGAACCCCGTGCCGACGAGGTGCGCTGGTGTGCGGTCGCCGGCGAAGACGTCCCGGACGACCACGTCGTAGGAGGCGTCGCGCGCCGCGGCGAGGGTGTGCCCCGCGTCGTCGGCGCGCAGGCGCAGCAGGGGCGAGCGCGGCAGGGCGAACCACTCGCGGACGAGCTCGAGGAGGCGGGGGTCGAGGTCGACGCCGAGCTGGCGCGAGCCGGGCCGCTCGTGCTCCACGTGCCGGGCGAAGGCGCTGCCGGCCGCGCCGAGGTGCAGCACCCGCAGCGGCCCGGGCGGCAGCAGGGCCACGAAGGCGGCCATCTGCTGCATGTACTCGAAGTCGAGGAAACCGGGGTCGGCGAGGTCGAGGCTGGAGCTCGGCACGCCGTTGACGTGCAACGTCACTCGCTGCGGGAAGTCGGGGTCGCGAACCACCTCGGCGGTGCCCGTGCTGATCGGCACGGGGCCGACCGGCAGCTCGGCGGGGAGTGTCAGTGGTGCGGAGGAGGATGGGCGGCGTCGGGCGGAGCGGCGGGCCATGAGGACAGTGTCTCCCGGACCGGCGGTGCGCTTGACAGGGATAGAACGTATGTTCGATAGTGTCGCACAAGGGGTTCGATCGGAGGTTCGAGATGGGCACCATGCAGTCTCAGAGCGGGCGGGACGTGGTCTCTGCGCGCACGTTTGTGCCGCACGCCGTTCCGCCGGGCGTCAGCGCACTGCTCCGCAAGGCGGACGCGGAGCTGGCCGAGGCGGCGCGTTCCGCCGACCCCGGTGACCGGTTCGTGCACGCGCACCTCGCGGCGATCCGCTCGGCTGCCGCGGTCGTGGCGCTGCGCGGGCGTCCGTCGGCGCGCTCCGGCGCGCGGACGGTGTGGGACATGCTTGCGCACGCCGAGCCGGACCTCGCGGCCTGGTCTGGGTACTTCGCGTCCGGGGCGCCTCTGCGGGCGGCCGTGGACGCCGGTCGCCCGGAGCAGGTGGAGCCCGCGCGAGCGGACGAGCTGCTCGCGTGCGCGGAAGACTTCCGGGACGAGGTCGCCATGCTCGTGGACCCCCAGGCGGGGTTCTCGACGCAGCAGCGCCTGACCCTGGTGCCCGAGGCGTCGTGACCGGAGCGTGTGCGGCCGGAGTGGGGTCTGCCCCGGCCGTGCGACCCTCGGAGCGCTGGGTGGACAAGCGCTGAGCAACAGCAAGAACGGAGCACGTTCGTGAGCAAGGGGCCGCGGTCAGCGGCGGCAAGACGTGACTGGGGGTCGGACGAGTCCGGCTGCTCGGTGCTGCACCTGGACATGGACGCGTTCTTCGCGTCCTGCGAGCTGGCCCGGCGGCCGGAGCTGCGGGGCCTGCCGGTGATCGTCGGCGGGCAGGAGCGCGGGGTGGTCCTGGCGGCTACCTACGAGGCGCGCGCGTTCGGCATCCGGTCCGCGATGCCGATGACGCGGGCGCGCCTGCTGTGCCCGCAGGCCATCGTGGTCCGGCCCGACCACGGCCTCTACCACGACGTGTCGCGCTCGGTGATGGGCATGCTGCAGGAGGTCACGCCGCTCGTCGAGCAGATCAGCGTGGACGAGGCGTTCCTGGACGTGAGCGGCGCCCGGCGGCGGCTGGGCCCGCCCACGGCGATCGGGGCCGAGCTGCGCCGTCGGATCGAGGCCGAGCACGGCGTGACGGCGTCGGTCGGCATCGCACGGAACAAGTTCGTGGCGAAGCTGGCGTCGACGCACTCCAAGCCGGACGGGCTGATGCTCGTGCCCGTTGAGGCCACCGTGGACTTCCTGCACACGCTGCCCGTCGGCGCCCTGTGGGGAGTGGGGGAGAAGACCGAGCAGGCCCTGGCCGCATGGGGGATCACCACCGTCGCGGAGCTGGCGCACACGGACCTGCCGAGCCTGCAGGCGGCTGTCGGCCGGGTCAGCGGCGCGCACCTGCACGACCTCTCGTGGGGGCGGGACCCGCGTCCCGTCGTGCCCGAGCACCGCGAGCACAGCATCGGTGCCGAGACCACCTTCGGCACGGACCAGGACGACACGGTGGCGGTCGGCCGGCGGGTGCTGGAGCTGTCCGACCGGGTGGCGGCCCGGCTGCGGCACCAGGGTGTGCTGGCGCGCACGGTGTCCGTGAAGGTGCGCTCCAGCGACTTCGCCACCTTCACCCGGTCGCGCACGCTGGACGGGCCCACGGACGTCGCGCGGGACATCTACCTCGTCGCGCGGGAGCTCGTCGCGGGCGTCGATCTGGGGGGTCTCGCGGTACGGCTCGTCGGCGTGCGGGGTGAAAATCTCCAGCAGCGAGACGGCTCGGTGCACCAGCCGACGCTCGAAGAGGCCGTCGATCCACGCTCCGGAGCGCAGCGAGAGGCTGAACTTGCGCTCGACGCGGTGCGTGAGAAGTTCGGGAAAACAGCGATCGACCTGGGTGTACATCACAAGAACGGCACGCATCATTACTGATCTGCCCGTATAGTCGCTGGTATGCCCGGGATGTCGACTACCAACGGCGGCCGGGTCGTCCTATCCTGGAAGGGACACTGTTCCTTTGCGAGATCCGGGGGTCTCGATGCCTCTGTCCGAGTACGAGCAGCGGGTGCTGGAGCAGATGGAGCGCGCTCTGACGTCAGACGACCCGCGGCTGGCGAACACGCTCCAGTCCACAGGTCGCGGTAACGCGCTCCGTTATGTGCTGTCCGGGGCCGGCGTTGTCGTCGGTCTGCTTCTTCTTGTCGTCGGTGCAGCGACGTCGCGTACCTGGCTCGGGGCCATCGGCTTCGTGCTGATGTTTGCGGGTGTGGTCTTCGCATTCCTCGGACCGCGCAAGAAGCAGCAGGAGGGCCCGGTCGGCGTCGTTGGAGAAGACGGCACGGTCCAGCCGCCGCAGGGGGGAGCACGCAAGCCCCGCAAGCGGCAGGGCGGTGGTGGCCGTTCCGGCGGCTTCCTCGCCCGTCTCGAAGAGCGCTGGGAGAACCGGCGCAACCAGGGCGGTCGCTAGCCGACCAACCGACCTCGGTGGTCCTGGCCGGACTGCCGGCACATGTGCGTGACAGGCACAGGTAAGTGACTGACACAGCTACATGACAGGAGCCGGGCCCCAGTGGGGCCCGGCTCCTGTCTGTCCTGACGGTCAGGGTTTGCCGGTCAGGACGGCGGTGAGGTCGGTCGTCACCGTTTGCATGAGCTCTTCCAGCTCGGCGGGTGTCGGCGGTGTCGAGTCGCGGGCGTAGCGCTCGTCCTCCGCGGCGTCGGCCAGGGCGGTGAGGCGCTCCGCGACGTCGTCGGGCAGGGGTGTGCCCGTGCGGGTGCGCACCTCGTCCGCGATGACCGCTGGTGCGCGGCGCAGCGTGACCGACGGGCCGAGCCGCACCTCCTGCTCGGCGAGCAGTGCCAGGACGCGGGTCCAGGCGCGCTCCGGGTCGAGCACCTCGGCCTCGGTGCGGCGCCGCAGCAGCAGCCATGCGGCCCCGCCGAGCACGCCGAGGGCGACGGCCACCGCGACCACCCAGGCCCAGCCGGGCAGGGTCCGGTCCGACACCTCGTTGCTTGACGACGCGTCCGCCGTGGCGCCCGCGTCGGACTGCTCGGGCCGCTGGGTCGGCTGCCGCGTGGGCACCTCGTTGGCGCGGGTGGGCGTGGGCGACGAGCTCGGCGCGCTGCCCGCGCTCGGGTTCGCGTACGAGGGGAGGGGACCCGTCTGGACCTGCGGCGTCGGCTCGAACCGGACCCACCCGACGGACGGGAAGTAGATCTCGGGCCATGCGTGCGAGTCCTGGCCCGTGACCCGGAAGCTGCCGTTGCCGTCGGGCCGGCCGGGCAGCCAGCCGACGCCGATGCGGGCGGGGATGTCGAGGCTGCGGGCCATCACCATCATCGAGAGGGCGTACTGGGTGCAGTACCCCTCCTTGTTCTGCAGGAAGTCCCACACGGTGTCCGACGAGCCCCGGTAGTCGGCGTCCGGGTTGTAGACGAACCCCTCACCCGACCGCAGGTGGTTCTGCAGCGCGACCGCCGCGTCGAAGCGGGTGGGTGCGTCACCCGCGATCTCCTCGGCGTAGGCGGCGATGTCGTCCCGGTGCTCGGTGTCCGGCACCTCGATGTAGCCGGCCGACCGGGGATCCCCCGAGGTCGGGGCGGCACGCAGCAGCTCCGGGGTGAGCCGACGGTCGACGATCTGGACGCTGTACGGGGCGCCGGGCTCGGTGCCGTCGCCGCTGCGCACCTCGTCGCGGATCGCGTCGTAGGCCCAGTCGCCGCTGATGTCGACCGAGCGGGGCTCGAGCGGCAGCGGTAGCTCGGCGCCGTTGAGCTGTCCGATCCGGAGGTCCATTCGGCGGCCCTCGCCGACGGCGTCCTCGCCGGGAGGCGCGAGGATCGTGGTCGAGTCGAAGTCCGCCAGGCCGCCGGTGGGCACGTTCCGGTTGGTCTGGACGCCGTCGAACGCCGTGAGGGTCATGACGCGCAGGGGGCCGGTCGGGTCGCCGTCGGCCATCGTGTACGTCAGGACGGTGTTGGAGGAACGAGCGCTCAGGGGCTGGCGCATGTCGAGCTCGGAGGACAGCTCGACCGTGTTCGACGGCGTGGAGATGAGCTGGTTCCACGTCCCGGCCAGCGCGGGCAGCGCGGCCATGCCGGTGGCGACGCCGAGCGAGGCGGCCGCGACCGCCACGGACGTCAGCGCCGTGATCCCGGACCGGAACCGCTGGGCGCGGCGTACCGCCGCGGAGTCGGACTCGCTGTGCCGGCCGGGTGTCACACCCACCGGGTCGACCGTGAGCAGCAGCAGCATCGCGGTGACGCTGATGACGAAGACCTGCCACTGCACCTCGCCGACGAGCGTGAGGGGCGGCGTCCACAGGAGCAGCAGCGGCACGCCGGCGAAGCCGGGCATCCGGGCGCCGGCGAGCGAGTCCACCACGAGCAGCACGAGCAATGTGCCGCCCACGGCGACCATGCTGATGGCCGGCCCGGGGTCCACCGGCGCCACCTGCGTGCTCATGAGCTCGGTGGCCTGCCGGAACCGTTCGAGGACCTGCTCCACGGAGTCCGGCCCCACGAACGGCTCGAAGCGCTGCCCCGGCCCGCCGTAGCGGGCGAGGACGAACCACACGGCGACCAGGAAGCCGGCCGCCGTCGCGACGAACGAGGCGCCGCCCGCCGCGCGGTCGGCGGCCCGGTCCGCGCTCGGCCCCTGGCCCGCCGCCCGGCGGGTGGCGGCGCGGTCGACGGCGGTGCGCAGCAGCAGGTACCGCACTACACAGCTGGTGGTCGACACGAGGACGACGCCGGTGGTGCCGGCGGTGAGCCATGGCCCGGGGTCGACGACGAGAGTGAGCGCGTGCATGGACGCGATGACGGCGATCGCGACGAGGATGCCGGACGTGACGGTGCGGACCAGCGGTCCGCGGTGGGCGGGGATCACGGGGCACGCTCCGCGAGCAGGGCCCAGGCGCGTTCCGGGTCGGTGCGGGCCTCGGAGGTGCTGACGTGCCAGCCGGACGCGCGCAGCTCGGCGGCGGTCTGGTCCAGCTCGTGCTGGAACCCGGCGCCGCGGGGAGCGACCAGGAGCGCCCAGCACGTGCCCTCCGCGCCGAGGGCGGCGAGGTCGTGGCGGGCGTCGGGCGCGTGCGGGCCGAGCACCGCGACGACTATCTCGCCGGGGGTCCGGGCGAGCCGGAGCGCACGTGCCGTGGTGCTCGTGGCGTGCTGTCCTTCGGCGGCGCCGCGGTGCCCGCGGATGTCCACGCAGGCGTCGAGCAGCGCGGGCCGGCTGGCGCGCGTGGTCGCGAACCGGACGCCCTCGACGCTGGGAGCCACGCTCGTGGGCACCAGGCGAGCCGGGTGGCCGGCGTCGAGGAACGAGGTGGCGATGGACGCGGCGAGCTCGACCGCCCACTCGCCGTCGTCCACGGCAGCGGGGCGGCGCGGGCTCCCGGACTCCTGCCAGTGCGGCAGGAGCGAGCGGTCGAGCAGGACGGTCACCGGGCGCACGCCGGCGCTCTCGTCGGCACGGACCATGAGCTGGCCCCGGCGGGCGGCGCTCGCCCAGTGGACGCGGCGCGGGTCGTCGCCCGCGACGTACTCGCGCAGCACGGAGTCGTCGGTCGACTGGAGGCGTGCGCCCGTGGCGGAGTGGTCGACATCGCCCACCGACCGCGTGCGCACGGCGAGCTCGACGGTGCGGGGCCACACGGGTACGTGCGTCGCGCTGCCGAGGGGCTGGGTGGCGCGGACCAGGCCGAACACATCGGTCCGGGTGGTCAGCAGCGGACCCAGCGACCAGCGCCCGCGGCGCGTCGGGGTCAGGGAGTAGTGCACGGTGATCCGGTCGGCCCGCGCCGAAACCCGCGCCCGGATGCCCTGGTGCCCGGCGAGCTCGTGCGCCGCCTGCTCGGAGAGGCGCAGCCGGGACAACCGTTCGTATGCCGCGCCGGTGGCCTGGTGCGCGGCGACCAGGAGGCTGACCTCCGCCGTCCGGTCGCGGACGACGGGGTTCGGGGTCACGGCACGCGTCACGTGCAGGGCACCGCGTCCGGACTCGAGCCGCTGGGCACCGATGACCACCCAGGCCACCGCAACGGCGATCAGCGCAGCCGCGCCCAGCCCGACGAGGTCGGGCAGGGTGAGCACCAGTCCGAGGGGGATCAGCACGCCGCCCACGCAGGCGGCTCCGATGCCACGGGGGGTCAGCCGGACCCGGCTGATCCGTGCGAGCGTGTCACGCCACTTCATGAGCTGGTCGCCCCGGCCGCTCAGAACTGACGCCGGTCGGCGGGCTCGAGAGCCGGCACCGGCGTGCGCTGCACTATCTCGTCCACGAGCGTCTCCGGCGTGACCCCGCCGAGCCGGGCCTCGGTCGTGACGATGAGGCGGTGGGCCAGCACGGGCCGGGCGAGCCGCTGGATGTCGTCGGGCAGCACGTGGTCCCGCCCCGTCATGGCGGCGATGGCCTTGGCGGCCCGCAGGAGCTGGAGCGACGCTCGGGGCGAGGCGCCCAGCCGCAGCCCGGGGTGCTCGCGCGTGGCCCCGACCAGACCCACCACGTACCGCTTGACCGACGGCGACGCGTACAGCGACCGGACCAGCTGCGAGAACCGCAGCATCGAGCGTCCGTCGGTGACGGGCTGCAGGTGCGCCAGCGGCGTGCTGGCCTCCTGCCGGTCGAGCATGAGGATCTCGGCGTTGATGTCGGGGTAGCCCACCGTGATGCGGGCCATGAAGCGGTCGCGCTGTGCCTCGGGCAGGGGGTAGGTGCCCTCCATCTCGACCGGGTTCTGCGTGGCGACCACGAGGAACGGCCGGGGGAGCTGGTGGGTGGTGCCGTCGACGGTGGTCTGGCCCTCCTCCATGCACTCCAGCAGCGCGGACTGCGTCTTCGGGGAGGCGCGGTTGATCTCGTCGCCGATCACGATGTTGCTGAACACCGGGCCGGGCCGGAACTCGAACTCGTGGCTGCCGGTCCGGAAGATGTTGACGCCGGTGAGGTCGCTCGGCAGCAGGTCGGGGGTGAACTGGATGCGGCCCACGTGGCAGTCGATGCTGCGGGCGATCGCCTTGGCCAGCGTCGTCTTGCCGACACCGGGCACGTCCTCGACGAGCAGGTGGCCCTCGGCCAGCAGGACGGCGAGGGTGATGTCGGCCAGCCCCGGCCGGCCCGTCACGACGGACTCGACGGCTCCGCGGACGCGCGCCATGGTCTCCACCAGCTCGTCGAGCGCGCCGGGTCCTGGCGCTGCCTGCGGGGCGGCCGCCCCGCCGAAGTGAGGATCCGCTAGGCCGGGCGCGGCGGGTTCCGTGTGCACAGGGGGAGACCTCCATCAGGCCGAGTTGTCAGGCCGGTTTCTGGTGCGTGGACGCACCGTTCGGACGCCGGGCGGGTGAGGGTGGGCCCGGCTGGTCCAGCCTAGTAGAGATGTAAAGCACTCTGTTGGGTGGATCACGCGGTCTCCACACATCCGAGAACTCGTTTCGCCCCACCGAATCAGCCGGTTACCAGCCCGGGGACCCTTGTCCCCGCGTGGCCTGGAGCCGGGTACTCCGACATTCCGCGCCACGCCGGACATGGATTTACTCCACCTGCTCTTTACCTCTTTGACCTGCGCATTGAGGGCTGCTGGGCAGTTCTCCCCACGGTTTTTCCGAGTGTGGTGGTGGAAAGTGGAGTAGCGTGGAGTGTGCGGGAGCGAGAGGAGGTGCTGGCCCATGGCTGCTACGGCAGAAGATTTCGCGGGTCTGGGCCTGCTCCTCGGTACGTACACCCCGAAGCTCGACGAGAAGGGCCGCCTGATCCTTCCCGCCAAGTTCCGGGGGCGTCTGTCCAGCGGTCTGGTCATGACCAAAGGGCAGGAGCGGTGCCTCTTTCTTCTCCCGATGGACGAGTTTCAGCAGATCTACACCCAGATCCGGCAGGCGCCGGTGACGAGCAAAGCAGCACGGGACTACACGCGAAACTTCCTCGCGGGAGCCAGCGACGAAGTCCCGGACAAGCAGGGCCGGGTCTCCATCCCGATCCACCTGCGCGAGTACGCCGGCCTGGACCGCGAAGTCGTGGTGATCGGGGTCGGCACCCGCGTGGAGGTGTGGGACGCGCAGGCCTGGGCCACATATCAGGAACAGACCGAGCCCGACTACATCGACCAGGCCGAGGAGATCTTCCCCGGGCTGAGCTTTTAGGACAGGCGAGCAGGCGGCCGTACGGCCAGGCCTCCTCCCGCAGGATCCGGCGCACTTCCCCGCCGCCGGAACCGTGCGGAGGGAGACCTGACCGGACGGCCTGTCTCGACAGGGCCGGCCGATTCCTGGCAGGGCTATAGCACCAGGCGGTAACAGCAGGGCACGACGCAGGAGAGGAGACACCGATGAACGCGACCGACAACCGTCCCGGCACCAGCAGCGACGCCGCCGATCGTCACCTCCCGGTGTTGCTCCAGCGCTGCGTGGACCTGCTCGCCCCGGCCCTCGCGGAGCCCGGCTCGGTCCTGGTGGACTGCACGCTCGGCATGGGCGGCCACACCGAGGCCGTCCTGGAGCAGCTCCCGGCGGCGCGCGTGATCGGCATCGACCGGGACCCGCAGGCCCTCGCGCTCGCGGGCGCCCGGCTGGCCCGGTTCGGCGACCGGTTCACGCCCGTGCACGCCGTCTACGACGAGATCGGCGACGTGGTCGGCGAGCACGCCGGCGGCGCCGTCCAGGGCGTGCTCATGGACCTCGGGGTGTCCTCGCTGCAGCTCGACGAGGCGGAGCGCGGCTTCGCGTACGCGCAGGACGCGCCGCTCGACATGCGCATGGACTCCACGCAGGACCTGACGGCGGCCGACGTGCTCAACACGTACGACGAGCGCGACCTCGCGCGGATCCTGCGGGAGTACGGCGAGGAGCGGTTCGCGGGCAAGATCGCGCGAGCCGTCGTCCGGCGTCGGGCGGAGCGGGAGTGGGACCGCAGCGGCGAGCTCGTCGACCTGCTGCGCGCCGTCATCCCCGCTGCGACCCGCAAGACGGGCGGCCACCCGGCCAAGCGCACGTTCCAGGCCCTGCGGATCGAGGTGAACGGTGAGCTCGAGGTGCTCGAGCGCGCCGTGCCCGCCGCGATCGAGGCGCTGGCGGTGGGCGGCCGGATCGTCGTGGAGTCGTACCAGTCGCTGGAGGACCGGATCGTCAAGCGCGCGATAGCGCAGGGCACGACGTCGTCCGCGCCGTCCGGCCTGCCCGTCGAGCCGGAGACGCACAGGCCCTATCTCGAGGCGCTCACCCGGGGCGCGGAGGAGGCCGACGCAGAGGAGCTGGAGCGCAACCCGCGCTCGGCGTCGGTCAGGCTGCGCGCCGCACGGCGCCTGCGCCCCACACCCGAGCACCTGTTGAACCGCACGACCAAGCACCACACAGCGAAGGAGGACCGCCGATGAGTGCCACGACTGCCGCGACGGCCCGCGCCGCCCGTCCGGCCGAGCTGCCCCGCACCCGCCGGGCACCGCTGACCGCGATCTCCGGGGGTGCCGCCCAGCGCGGACGCCGCCTGGACGTCGTCCGCGCGCCGCTGCACGCGAAGAGCCGGGTGCCGTTCTTCGTGCTGTGCGCCACCCTGATGGTGGTGTCCCTCGTGGCGGTGCTCGTGCTGAACACCACGCTCGCGCGCGGTTCCTACGAGATGTCGCAGCTGCAGGGCGACGTCGCGCAGACCGCTCAGGACGTGCAGGGGCTCCAGGAGGACCTGAGCGCGGCCGAGACGGACCTGCCGGCCAAGGCCCGCAGCCTCGGCATGGTGCCCGCGGAGAACCCGACGATGGTCAGTATCCGTACCGGCAAGGTGGTGAAGGGTACGGACCAGTGACGGGTCCGACGTCTGGCTCGGGCCGGCAGCGCACTCCTTCGGGGCGCGCTGCCGGCTCCCGTTCTGCGCAGCCGCGTCAGGCCCAGCCTGCCCGCGGTCAGGGCAAGTCCCGGCAGGCACCGGCCCCGCAGCGCGAGCAGGGCGGCGCGCAGCCGAAGAAGTCTCGGTCGGGCGGGTCCCAGCCGCAGGGCAAGCCTCAGCCCAAGAAGGCCCAGCCCAAGAAGGCCCAGCCCCGTGCGACCAGCACGCGGCTGGGCTTTCAGGCGCCCGAGGATGCTCGGAAGGCCGCGCCCCGTCCCGCCCGGTCCCGGGTGGCGCGGCCGCTGCCGCCCCGGCCGGGTCGGCCGGAGGTGCGGCAGCGCTGGATCGTCGGCCTGGCGGCCGTGGTGGTGCTCGTCTTCCTGGTGCGGCTCGTCCACGTGCAGCTCATCGAGGGGCCGAGCCTCGCCGCGCAGGCCGAGGCGGCACGTACGGCGACCGCCGTGACCCCGGCGCACCGGGGCGACATCACTGACGCCAACGGGGTGGTGCTCGCGACCTCGGTGGACCGGTACACGGTGGTCGGCGACCCCAAGGCGATCAAGGACTTCCGCGGCACGGCCCGGGGGATGGACGCCGAGGGGGAGAAGATCGAGAACGGCGCCCTGGGCATCGCCCAGCTGCTCGCGCCGATCCTCGACATACCGAAGAACGAGCTCGCGGCGCAGCTCGTGGGCGACTCCCGCTACAAGGTGCTCGCGAAGAACGTGGTGCCACAGGTGCAGCGCGCCATCGCCGGCCTGGAGATCCGGGCGTACATCCGGACCGACCTCACGTCGCGGCGCACCTACCCGTCGGGCGCGGTGGCGGGCTCGCTGGTCGGCTTCGTGAACGACGAGCAGACCGGGCAGGCCGGCATCGAGGCCGCGTACGACGACCTGCTGTCGGGCACTGCCGGCTCGGACACGTACGAGCGCAGCCTCGACGGCCTGCGCATCCCGGCCGCGGGGCAGGAGTCGGTCCCGGCGGTGCCGGGTGACGACGTCCAGCTCTCGCTGGTGCACGACGTCCAGTGGAAGTCGCAGGACGCGATCGACGAGGCGGTGCGCACCTCGGGCTCGGAGTACGGCATCGTGATCGTGCAGGACGTGCGCACGGGCGAGATCGTCGCGCTCGCGGACTCGGGCGCGGTGGACCCGAACGACCGGTCGACGGCGGCCGTCGCGGGCGGGTCGCGCGCAGTGAAGGACGTCTTCGACCCGGGCTCGACGGGCAAGGTGGTCACCATGGCCGCGGCGCTGGAGGGCGGCTACTGGAACCCGAACAGCCGGTTCACCGTGCCGGACACGTTCACGACGCCGAACGGGCAGACGTTCCACGACTCGCACGACCACCCGGTGCAGCGGCTGACCCTGACGGGCGTGCTGGCGCAGTCGTCCAACACGGGCACGGTGCAGGTCGGGGAGAAGATCCCGATCCAGACCCGGCAGGACTTCCTGGAGAAGTTCGGGTTCGGGCAGCCGACGGGCCTCGGTCTGCCGGGCGAGTCGGTCGGCATCATGCCGCCCGCCGACGTCGCGGACTGGGATGGCCGCACGCAGTACACGGTGCTGTTCGGGCAGGGTCTGTCCGTCAACGCCATGCAGGCCACCAGCGTGTTCTCGACGGTCGCGAACGGGGGCGTGCGGATGACGCCGACGCTCTTCGAGGGCTCGACCAGCCCGGACGGCACCAGGACGCCGGCCGAGCGGGAGTCGGGGAAGAGGGTGATCTCGGAGAAGACCGCGGACACCCTGCTGAAGATGATGGAGACCGTCACCGAGGACGGCGGTACGGGCGTCAACGCCGTCGTGCCGGGCTACCGGGTGGCGGGCAAGACCGGTACCGCGCAGATGCCGGCCGGCAACGGCTGGACGTACATGGCGTCGTTCATCGGCGTCGCACCGGCCGACGACCCGCGGTACACCGTCGCCATCTTCCTCAAGAGCCCGCACAGCTCGATCTTCGGCGGTGAGGTCGCCGCCCCGGTGTTCAGCGACGTCATGGGGTTCACGCTGCAGAAGATGGACGTGCCGCCGAGCAGGACCGAGCACCGGCGGCTCGAGACGGAGTGGTAGCCCGGGCGGCCTGGCCCGCGCGGATCAGGGGTTCGTGATCCGCACGGTGCTGCCGAGGGTGGCCGTCAGGATCGACTCGATAGCGAATCCGGTGGCCGCGGCGAGATCGACGGCCTCCGGGTCGAGCAGCCACTGCAGCTGAAGGCCGTCCATGACGGCGATCACTGCCGCGGCGGCGCGCTCGGGCTCGCCCTCGGGCAGGGTGACGGAGCGCTCGTCGGCCAGCTCGCGCACGGCCTGGGAGATCTCGCCGCGCAGCACGGCGAACCGCTCGGCGACCCAGGTGGACGCCGGGTGGCCGTCGGTCACCGACTCCCCGGTGAGCACGGCGTAGGCCTGCACGATGCCGCGCCGGCCGGCGTTCTGGCGCGCGGTGGTGACCAGGTGGCGGAACAGGTCCATGCCGCCCGGGATGTGTTGTCCCTCCAGATCCTGCACGTCCACACGGTCGCGGTACTCGAGCACCTCCCACAGCAGCTTGTCCTTGCTGCCGAAGTGGTGCAGCACTCCGGCGTGGGTGATGCCGACCTGGGCGGCGACGTCGACGAGCGAGCCCTGGTGATAGCCCTTGGACCCGAACACCCGCGTGGCGGCGGCAAGGATCTCCTCCCGCCGCTGGGCGCGGGTGGGTCGCTTGGCCCTCGGGGCCGACTGCTCTGTCGTGTCTGGCATGCCCTCACGATACAGAAGTTTGCGGGCTTACTAACCAGTAAGTAAGTGTGGTTGAATGCGGGCAGCCGTCCGACGCTGAACGGAGAAACACTTGTCATCGCAGACCATCACCACGGAGCCCGAGCTGCTCCGCCTCCTCGACGAGCTCACCGCCGAGGAGAAGGTCTCGCTCGTCGTGGGTGCCTCCATGTGGGCGACCACGGCGGTGCCCCGGCTCGGGCTGGAGCCGGTGGTGATGTCCGACGGCCCGGTCGGCGTGCGCGGCCCGGCCGGCGGGACGTCGGCGATGTTCCCCGCGCCCTCCGCGCTGGCCGCCACGTGGGACCTGGACCTGGCCCGCCGCTCGGGCGTGCTGTTCGCCGCCGAGGCGCGGCGCCACGGCGTCGACGTCGTGCTCGCCCCGCAGGTGAACCTGCAGCGCACCCCGGTGGGCGGCAGGCACTTCGAGTGCTACTCCGAGGACCCGCACCTGACGGCCGAGATCGCGGTGGCGCTCGTGGGCGCCGCGCAGGGCCACGGCGTCGGCATGTGCGTCAAGCACTACGTCGCCAACGACTCCGAGACCGAGCGCACCCGGTACATCGCGCGCCTGGACGAGCGGACGCTGCGCGAGACCTACCTGGCGCCCTTCGAGCGGCTGGTGCACGAGGTCAACCCCTGGTCGGTAATGGGTGCCTACAACGGCGCCGACATCGGGGGCGTCTCCGCCCCGCTGCTGGAGCACCGGCCGCTGGTGGTCGACCTGCTCAAGGAGGAGTGGGGCTACGACGGCCTGTTCGTCAGCGACTGGGTGGCCACCCAGTCCGTGGCGCCCGCCGTGCGCGGCGGGCTCGACCTGCAGATGCCCGGGCCGGACGGCCCGTGGGGCGACGGCCTGCTCGACGCCGTCCGCTCCGGCGAGGTGGCCGAGTCGGAGCTCGACGACAAGGTGCTGCGCCTGCTGCGCCTCGCCCGCCGCACGGGGCACCTCACGCTCCCGGATACCGCCGCGCCGGGCCCCGACGCCAACGGTGCGGGCGCGAACATCGCGCCCAGAACGGGACAGGAATCAGCAACGATCCCGCCGACGACGTCGGGTGGTCTCCTGCGGGAGCTCGCCGCCCGCTCCGTCGTCGTGCTGAAGGACGACGTCGGGCTGGTGCCGCTGGTGCACGACGGGACCCGGCCGTTGCGCGTCGCGCTGCTCGGCCCCGCGGCCGTCGAGCCGTTCTTCCAGGGCGGCGGCTCGTCGTTCGTCAACCCCGACCGCCTCACCTACCCCGCCGACGAGCTGCGCGCCGCGCTGCCGCAGGGCTCCGAGGTGACGCTGCTGGCCGGCGCCCGGGCCCTGCACAACCCGCCGGAGCTCGACGTCGACCGGTGCACCGACCCGGTCACCGGCGAGCCAGGGCTGCACGTGACGCTGCTCGCCGCCGACGGCAGCACGCTCGAGGAGTACACGGCCCACGAGTGGACCGGCTGGCTGCACGACGTGCGGCCCGACGCCGACGCCGTCCGCCTGCGCGCCGAGGTCCGCCTCGACGAGCCGGGCGCGCACGAGCTGGGCGTCGGCACCGTCGGCGTGCACCGGGTGGGCATCGACGGCGCCGAGATCGCCGCGGGCAGCACCCGCGTGGACGAGGGCATCGTGCTGTCCTCGGGGCACAACCACCCGATCGCGGCGCTCGCCACCGCGCACGGCACCGCCGTCGTCGACGTGACCCTGCAGGTGGTGCACGCCGTGGGCTACGGGCACTTCGTGCGCGCCGCCCTGGTGCACCGGCTGCCCGGCCCGTCGGCCGAGGAGGAGCTGGCCCGGGCGGTCGAGGCCGCCGCGGCCGCCGACGTCGCCGTGGTGCTGATCGGCACCACCGCCGAGGTCGAGTCCGAGGGCTACGACCGCCCCGACCTGAACCTGCCCGGCAACCAGGACGAGCTCGTGCGCCGCGTCGTGGCGGCCAACCCGCGCACCGTCGTCGTCGTCAATGCCGGCGCGCCCGTGCTGCTGCCGTGGCTGCACGACGTGCCGACGGTGCTGTGGGGCTGGCTGCCGGGGCAGGAGGCCGGCACGGCGCTCGCCGACGTGCTGACCGGAGCCACCGAGCCGTCCGGCCGCCTGCCGTGGACGCTCCCCGCGCGGTTCGAGGACGTCCCCGTGCCGCACGCGCGGCCCGTGGACGGCGTCGTCGACTACGCCGAGGGGACCGACGTCGGCTACCGGGCCTGGGAGCGGCGGCTCGCGGCCGGGCCGGCCGGCGCCGCGCCGGACGCCCCGGTGCCCGCCGCGCCGTTCGGGCACGGCCTGGGCTGGACCAGCTGGGAGTACGAGGACGCCGTCCTCGCCCGGGGCGAGGCCCACGACGCCCCCGCGACCCTGACCGTGTACGTGACCGTCCGGAACACCGGCCCGCGCGCGGGCCGCGAGGTGATCCAGGTCTACCTCGAGGCGCCCGGCGGCGGCCTGAGCCGCCCCGTGCGGTGGCTCGGCGGGTTCGCGGTGGCGGACGTGCCGGCCATGGGCAGCGCGACGGTCCGCGTACCCGTCCCGGCCCGGGCGCTGCAGGTCTGGGACCCGCAGGCCAAGGGCTGGACCACGCCGCCGGGCACCTACCGGCTGCGTACCGGCAGGTCGGTGGCGGACCTGCGACTGAGCAACGAGCTGACCGTCCGGCCCGGGGACTTTCCCGGCGCCGGAACCAAGTGAATACATAACCATCTGTCCCGCACCTGTGGGATCTGTGCAAGGAGGCACACCGTGAGGATTCACAAGCACGTCGCCGTTGCGGCGGCCGCGGCAGCCGTCGCGCTGCTGGCCACGGCCTGCAGCGGCGGAGGCGGTGGCGGCACCGCCACCCAGGCCGGCGGCGGAGAGACCCTGACCGTCGGCATGCCGAACGGCGTCCAGACGGAGAACCACAGCCCGTTCGCCACGGGCTCGTCCGCGCTCTCGCTGGGCTACGCGTTCACGATCTACGAGCCGCTGATGATGCGCAACCAGGCCCGGCCGTCCGAGGAGCCGGAGCCCTGGCTCGCCGAGAGCGTCGAGTGGAACGAGGACTTCACCGAGGCGGTCATCACGCCCCGCGAGGGCGTCACCTGGTCGGACGGCGAGGAGTTCACGGCCGACGACGTCGCGTTCTCCATCCAGCTCCGCAAGGACTTCGAGGCGCTCAACACCGGCGCCCTGCCCTACGACAAGATCGAGACCGACGGCACCACCGTGACCGTCTCGTTCACCGCCGGGCAGTTCGTCAACCAGTCCAAGCTGTACGACCTGGTCATGGTGCCCGAGCACATCTGGGCCGACGTCGAGGACCCGACCACCGACACCAACCCCGACCCCGTGGGTACCGGCCCGTACACGCTGAAGTCCTGGACGCCGCAGGCCGCCACCGTCGTGGCCCGCGACGACTACTGGGGCGGCCAGCCGGCGGTCCCGGAGATCCGGTACTCGTCCTACAACGACAACAACGCCCTCACGACGGCCCTGACCACCGGTGAGGCGCAGTGGGGCTGGACGTTCATCGCCGACTTCGAGAACGTCTACATCGCCCAGGACCCCGAGCACTACAACCAGTACGCCGCGGGCGCGCTCGGCATCGACGTGCTCTACCTGAACAACGAGACCAAGCCGTTCGACGACAAGGCGTTCCGGCAGGCGCTGAACATGGTGATCGACCGCCAGGAGCTCGTCGACGTCGCGACGTCCGGCGTCAACCCCGCGCTGACCAGCGTCACCGGCATGCCGATGCCCGCCGGTGAGCCGTTCCTCGCCGAGGACTATGTCGGCGAGGAGTACGCGGTCGACGTCGAGGGCGCCCGCGCCCTCCTGGAGGACGCCGGCTACACCTGGGAGGGCGAGCAGCTCGTCGACCCCGACGGCGAGGACGTCACCTTCGAGCTGGTCAACCCGGCCGGCTGGAACGACTACCTGACCGCGCTGGACCTCATCAAGAACTCGGCCGCCGAGCTCGGCGTCACCGCCACGGTCAACCCCGTCAACCAGGACGGCTGGTTCGCCGACATCATCCCGCCGGGCGACTTCCAGGCCACGCTGCACTGGACCGACGGCGGCGCCACCCCCTGGGACATGTACGCCGACATCATGGACGGCGCGCAGTACGTGAAGGCGGGCGAGCCGGCCACCTGGAACTTCGGCCGGTTCCAGAACGACGACGTGACCACGGCGCTCGCCGACTACGCGTCGGCGACCGACGACGCCACGCGCACCGAGGCGCTCGCGACGATCCAGCGGGTCTTCGTCGAGGAGGTGCCGGGCATCGCCATCTGGACCCGCCCGGCCACCGCGCAGTACTCGACGCAGAACTACGTGGGCTGGCCCTCCGAGGAGGACCCGTACAACCAGCCGCAGCCCACCGGGGTGCAGGCCGCCCAGATCCTGATGAACCTCGAGCCTGCGGAAGGCTGATGAGCCAGAGCACACCGGTGCTGGCCGCGCACGGCCTCACCAAGCACTTCCGGGCGGGCGGACGCCGCATCAACGGGCGCCCGCCCGCCCGGGCGATCCACGCCGTGGACGGCGTGGACCTCGAGCTCCACCGCGGCCAGGTGCTGGCCGTGGTGGGGGAGTCGGGCTCCGGCAAGTCCACGGTGGCCCGGCTGCTGGCCGGGCTGATCCCGATCACGGACGGCCAGGTGCTGCTGGACGGGGCCGACGCACGGGCGCACGGCCGCCGGGCGTTCCGCGCGTACGTGCGACGCGTGCAGATGATCTTCCAGGACCCGTTCGCTTCCCTGAACCCCGTGCACCCGGTGCGCTACACGCTGACCCGGGCGCTGCGGCTGCACCGGCGCCAGTCCATCGGGGGCAAGCTCCGGGGCAAGGAGCTGGAGGCAGCCCTGACCGAGCTGCTGGAGCGTGTGCACCTCACGCCCGCAGCACGGTACGTCGACTCCTACCCGCACGAGCTGTCGGGCGGGCAGCGACAGCGCATCGCCATCGCGCGGGCGCTCGCCGCCGACCCCGAGGTGCTGCTCGCGGACGAGCCCGTCTCGATGCTGGACGTCTCGATCCGCCTGGGCATCCTCAACCTCCTGGCGGACCTGCGCGACCGGCTCGGCATCGCCGTCCTGTATATCACCCACGACATCGCCTCGGCGCGGTACTTCGCCGACCGGACCACCGTGCTGTACGCGGGGCAGGTCATGGAGACCGGCGACAGCGAGTCGGTCACCCAGGAGCCGCTGCACCCCTACACGCGCCTGCTGGTGGCCTCCGCGCCCGACCCCGACGACCTGGCGGGCGCCGGGGCTGCGGCCGTGCGGGACCAGGGGACCGGCGGCGAGCCGCCGAGCCTCGTCGACCCGCCGCCCGGGTGCCGCTTCGCCCCGCGCTGCCCGTACGCGACCGACCTGTGCCGGCGCGAGACGCCGGAGCTGATCGAGGTCTCGGCCGGGCGGGCGGCCGCCTGCTGGGGATACAGCGACCGGGACGACCGGCCCTTGGTTCCGGCCGGCGGCAGCGGCTCGCCGTCCGACGTCGGCCGGACCGCCCGCAACGGGGAGGCGGCCGCATGAGGTTCCTGCTACGGAGGGTCGCGTTCTACGCGCTGACGGCGTGGGCCGCGATCACCATCAACTTCTTCATCCCGCGCATGCTGCCCGGCGACCCGGTGACGGCCCTGCTGGGCCGCATGCAGGGCCGCATCGACAGCAATGCGGAGCACTCGCTGCGGGTGCTGTTCGGTCTGGACCAGGACACCACCATGTGGCAGCAGTACGTCGACTACTGGGGCCTGCTCCTGCGCGGCGACCTTGGCCTGTCGTTCACGCACTTCCCGACCCCGGTGGCCGACATCGTCAACCAGTCGCTGCCGTGGACGGTGGGGCTGGTCGGCGTCGCCACGATCATCGCGTTCGTGATCGGCTCGCTCATCGGCACGTTCCTCGGCTGGCGCCGCGGGACGTGGGCCGACGGGCTGCTGCCCGTGGCGACGTTCTTCCAGGCCGTGCCGTACTTCTGGCTCGGGCTGATCACCATCGCGGTGCTGTCCGTGAACCTGGGCTGGTTCCCGTCCAGCGGCAGCTACGACCGCGGCCTGGTGCCCGCGTTCTCGGGCGAGTTCATCGGCTCGGTCATCTACTACGGATTCCTGCCGGCCCTCACGGTCGTGCTCTCGTCCGTGGCGGGCTGGGTGCTCGGCATGCGCAACATGATGGTGACGGTCTCCTCGGAGGACTACGTCACCGTGGCGCACGCCAAGGGCCTGCCGGAACGCGAAGTCATGCTCGGCTACGCGGCTCGCAACGCAGTGCTGCCGCAGGTCTCCAGCTTCGCGCTGTCCCTCGGCTTCGTGGTCGGCGGCACGCTGATCATGGAGATGGTCTTCTCCTACCAGGGCATCGGCTACACGCTCTACCAGGCGGTCTCCACGCACGACTACCCGCTGATGCAGGGCTGCTTCCTGGTCATCACGCTGTCCGTCCTGGTGGCGAACATGGTGGCCGACCTCGCCTACGCCCTGCTCGACCCCCGCACCCGGACGGAGGACCGATGAACAACCGGCTGATGTTCCTGCGCAACGGCAAGGTGATCACGGGCCTGGTCATCCTCGGCTTCTTCACGCTGCTCGCGCTGCTGGGCCCGTGGATCGCGCCGTACGACCCGAACCAGGTGAGCGACGCGCTGCTCAGCCCGCCGTCCGCCGCGCACTGGCTCGGCACCGACCACACGGGCCGCGACATCCTGTCGCAGCTCGTCGTCGGCACCCGCGGCGTGCTGGTCGTGGGCCTGGTCGCCGGGGTGAGCGCCACCGTCGTGGGTGTGCTCATCGGCGTGACCGCCGGGTTCGTCGGCGGTGTGGGCGACGAGTCGCTCTCCGCGCTCTCGAACATGTTCCTGGTCATCCCTCAGCTGCCGCTGATCATCCTGATTGCCGCGCAGCTGCCCTCGGCGGGCGGGCTCACCGTCGCGCTGGTCATCGGGGCGACCGGCTGGGCCTGGGGCGCGCGCGTGCTGCGGGCCCAGACGCTGTCGCTGCGCAAGCGCGACTTCGTGGAGGCGGCCCGGGCCAACGGGGAGCGCACCTGGCGCCTCGTGCTCGCCGAGGTGATGCCCAACCTGACGGCTGTGATCGCCTCCGGGTTCGTGGGCACCGTTACCTTCGCCGTGCTGTCTCAGGTCACCCTGTCGTTCATCGGCATCACGCCGGTCAGCGAGTGGAACTGGGGCACCATCCTGTTCTGGGCGCAGAACAACCTCGCGTTGCAGCGTGGCGCGTGGTGGTGGTTCGTGCCGGCCGGGGCGTGCATCGCGCTGCTCGGCATGGCCCTGACGCTGGTCAACTTCGGCATCGACGAGATCGTCAACCCCCGCCTGCGGTCCACCGGCCTGCATGCGCGCTCGCTGCGCCGCCGGGGCATCCGGCCGCGCGTGGGGTTCACCCCGGTGGTGCGGGAGGCACGGTCATGAGCCAGACGGACACGAGCAGGCAGACCGGCACGCGGCCGACGGCGCCGACGTCGGACCCCGTCCTGGAGATTCGGAACCTGAGCGTCGACTACGGGTTCGGCGACGACCCCACGCACGTGCTTCGGGAGGTCTCGCTCACCCTGAACCGGGGCGAGGTGCTCGGGCTGGCGGGGGAGTCGGGCTGTGGCAAGTCGACCCTCGCCTACGCGGCGACGCGGCTCCTGCCGCCGCCCGGCCTCATCACGGGCGGCGAGGTGTGGCTCACGGGCCGCGACGGCAAGCGCGCGGACCTGCTCTCGCTGTCCGACGCCGACCTGCGGGCCGCCCGCTGGCGCGACATCGCCATCGTGTTCCAGGGCGCCATGAGCTCGCTCAACCCGGTGTTCCGGGTCGAGCGGCAGCTCATCGACGGGATCCTGGCGCACCGGCCCGGGATGCGACGCGCGGAGGCGCGGGAGCGGGCTGCCGAGCTGCTGCGGCTCGTCGGCATCTCGGCCGACCGGCTGCGGGCCTATCCGCACCAGCTCTCCGGCGGCATGCGGCAGCGCGTCATGATCGCGATGGCCCTCGCGCTGGAGCCGCAGGTGCTCATCATGGACGAGCCCACGACGGCGCTCGACGTGGTGATGCAGCGCCAGATCCTCGAGCAGGTGATGGAGCTGCGCGAGCGGCTGGGCTTCTCGGTGGTGCTCATCACGCACGACGTGTCGCTGCTCGTCGAGGTCGCCGACCGGATCGCCGTCATGTACGCGGGCGAGATCGTGGAGACGGCGGTGGCCCGGGACGTCTACGCGAAGCCGCGGCACCCGTACTCGGCGGGGCTGCTCGGGTCGTTCCCTCCGCTGCACGGGCCGCGGCGGGAGCTCACCGGCATCCCGGGTGCGCCGCCCGACCTGTCCAAGCGCCCGCCGGGCTGCCCGTTCGCGCCCCGGTGCCCGCACGCCATGGACGTGTGCCGTACTGAGCTGCCCGTGCTGGGACGGACGGCGCAGGCAGAGGAGGGGCGCCTGGTGGCGTGCCACCTGCACACCTCGGGACTGGTGGACGGCGAGCTGCCGGACCTGGTGGCGCGGTAGCGAGTGCCACCGCCGGGACCGATCGGCGGAAGGTGCTGGTCCGCAGTGTGTTGCCGTGAGTAGACATCGTCTACTCACGGCAACACACCTGCGCAAACAGGGTCGTGTAAACGGTGCCGCCCGGCCCCCGGCCGCCGCTAGCCTGACGTCATGCTCGAGACTCCCTTGTTCTGGCTCGTGATCCCGCTGGGCGCGCTGCTCGCGGTGATCTTCGGCGGCGTGCTTATCAGGCGCCTGCAGAAGAAGCTCCGTGAGCCGCTCTTCCCGAGCATCCCGGAGCCGACGGGCGGGGGAGCCAGCCGTGCGGAACCGACGGGCTGGGCAGCCGGCACCTCGTTCGAGCAGGGAGCCGGGGAGACTCGTGAGGACTTCGTCCGGCGGCACCGCCACCGGCCGGGCGTCGTTGCCGACGGCGTGACCCTGGTGGACCTGTACGACCGGATCAGGCGGCTCGAGCATCGCATTGCCGCGCTCGAGGGCGACCGGGACTGAAAGAGCTGACCACCTGAGCCTCGGCTGTGCGGCCGCCATGGGTGCCAGTTGCGCGATGGGCATCGACTGGCGGCTCTCCGTGAGGTAGCTCGAAATATCACCCCCCGGTTGGTAGAAGATCACCCGCTAATTGGTAAAGCGTTTTCTTTCTCGCCCATAACCTCCTTCCTGTGGACATTCCGGACGTGGGTGGTGCGCGGCGAATGGCGGCGACAGCGTGGGTGCGTGCGGCGCGGGGGATCCGGTCGCGTGCCGGTGGTGTCGTAGCCGCGGTGACGGCGTTGGTGGTCCTCGCGTCAGGAGCGTCGGCGCTTGTCGCGACCGGGGCCGCGGACGGCGTGCTGTCCGCGATGAGCCTGGACGACGAGCCTGTCCTGGACTGCCCGGTCGAAGAGCCTTCGATGTCGGAGGCCCTGGCGACGGCCGCCCGGTGCGGGCACGAGGTCGAGGCACTGGACGAGAAGAGTCCGTGGCAGGCGTACTTCGGCCAGCCGTCGGGCCAGGTGCGGCTGGAGATCGGGAGCAGCGCGGACGCGTCCGACGCGGATGGTGACGGGACGTTCGAGCCTATCGAGACCGCGGTGGCCGAGGACGAGGCCGGCCGCCTGAGCCCTGCCGCTCCCGCGGTGGCCATGAGCTTCTCGGCGGGCGGCAACGACGCCGACACGGAGCCGGACGTGCTGGCGCGAATGACCTCCGCGGACGGTCAGGTCGTGGACGTCGAGGCGCCTTTCGAGCTGACCGACCCGGTCGTGGAGGGCAACCGGATCGTGTACCCGGACGTCATGTCCACGGGCGGTGAGCCGTCCGGAGTTGACCTGGTCGTCGCGGTGAACGCCGACGGGTCGGGCTTCAGTCAGGTGCTGCGCATCGCGGATGAGGCGGCGGCACGCAACCCGCAGGTTACGGACCTTGATGCCGACCTGGGTCTGGGCGTGAGCGCCAAGGACGCCACCGGTGCGGACCTGGACGTCGCGCGTGAGCACGGTGCGTTCACCGTCACGGATCCGGACGCAGCCGAGCTGGACGCAGATGGGGGAGACCCGGAGGTGTTCCGGTCGTCCCGCCCGCTGATCTGGACCTCCGAGGAGCCCGCGGACCAAGCGGCAAGCGCGACTGCCGACGTAGAGCGGGCGGCTTCTTCCGATATTGAAGCCAGTCCGTCCGCATCGACCGCGTCCGGCCAGACGGACCCGCTGGCCGGCCCTCTGACTCCTGACGCGGTGGTCGAGCTCCCCACGGATGGCGGCGAGGGGGCCGAGGACGATGCGGTCGGGGCCGCGATCGAGACCGCGGCAGAGGACGAGTCGACGGCGTTCCCGATGTTCGCGGCGCTGGCCGTGTCCGGAACCCTGTCCGAGGTCACTGCTGTGCGCAGTGCCTGGCCGGACAGTGCTTCTTCCTACCAGTTCGACGGCGACGCCGGCGTCGGTCGGTGCCTGGCGCCGGACCCATACGCCGGGTACCAGTGCGGCCTGTCCAGCACGCACCGGGTTCTGTACGAGTTCGGCGGCCTGGGCGGCGTGGGGAGCCTGGCGTCGTCGGACGTCACGAAGGCGGTCTTCAACATCAACGCCACCTTCTCGTACAACTGCGACAAGACGGGCGTCTGGGTCTACCAGGCTGGCTCGAACGCCGTCAGCAACGCGACGACTTGGAACAACCGTGGTTCGTGGTCGACCAGGCTTGCTTCCGCACTGGTGACACACCGGTCGGACTGTGCCGGCATGGTCCGGTCGGTTGGGTTCGACGTCACGGCGGGCGCGAAGAAGGTCGCGTCGTCGAACTGGTCGTCGCTCACCCTGGGCGTGCGGTCGGCGAACGAGTCCACGATGGTCGGCTGGAAGCGGTACATCGGCCGGAACGACGGCAACGGCAGCACCAGCCCGCGGGCGACGCTGTCGGTCACGTACAACCGAGCTCCCGGCATCCCGTCGAGCCTGACGACGTGGCACAGCAAGGAGGACTACTCCTGCAAGACCGGGACGGACCGTCCGGTGCTGCGCACGACCATGCCGAGGCTGTCGGCCTTCATCCGCGACCCTGACGGGAACGCGACCAAGGCTCGGTTCCAGATCTGGCGGGTCACCAGCGATATCCAGGTGTGGGGCGCCTATATGTCGTCCTATCTGCCCTCGGCACGCACGCACAAGATCCAGGTGCCGGACAACGAGCTGTTCTCCAACGTCGTCTACAAGTGGCGTGTCCTGGCCAAGGACTCCAGCGGGCGAGAGGGCTCGTGGTCGAAGTGGTGCGAGTTCACCGTGGACATCACCAAGCCTGAGATACCGAACATCTACCCCGTGACCAGCGGCGCGGGCGTGGAGGCGGTGTACACCAACGAGAACATCGAGGCCGGCGGCATCGGGCTGACCGGCAAGTTCCGGTTCGGCTGGGCGGGCTCCACGGACGTGGTCCGGTTCCAGTACGGGTTCACCGACCCGGCGACGCCGAAGGCGGTCCCGACGTCCTCTACGGGCACAGCGGTGGTGTCCTTTACCCCGACCAAGCCGGGCCCGGCGACCGTGTACGTGCGGTCGGTCGACCGCGCGGGCAACATCTCGGACCCGAGGGCGTACTTCATCGACATCGCCGCCCCACAGGAGTCGCACATCTGGCGGATGGACGAAGGTACCGGTACCAGTGTCGCGGACGGTGCTTGGGTCACGGTGAAGGAACCCCTGACGATCAAGGACGACGGCGTGGGCACCGCGCCGACCTGGACAGCCGGCCCCCACGAGTTGTTCGGATCCCGGGTCGGCGACAAGGCGATCTCTCTGGACGGCGTGGACGACCGGGCCGCCACTGTCGCGGCGGGGATCGATACGACGAAGAGCTTCGTCGTATCGGCGCACGTGCGGCTCCCGCAGGATGCGGACCTGACCGGGCACGACGTGGCGATCTCGCAGAACGGCACGGTCCTGTCGCCGTTCGCGCTCATGTGGTGGGGGTCGTGCAGGGCGGACGGCGGCTGTTGGTCGTTCAATCTGTACCAGACAGACGCGGCCGGTTCGGGGATCGTGCGTGCCACGCAGTCCTCCGCCGTGACCTATACCCCAGGCGAGTGGGTGCATTTGACCGGGGCTTGGAACGAGGACACCGGGAAGGCGTCGTTGTGGGTGTGCCCGATCGGTACGCCGGAGAAGCCTGCACCCGCCAACCCGATCCGGAGCGACTCCACCGCGACCATCTCTTCGATGTGGCGCGCGACGGGTGCCACCGTCATCGGGCGGGGCAAGTCGAACGGCGAATCAGCTCACTTCTTCGACGGTGAGATCGACAACGTGCGCGTGTTCGAGGGAACGGTCATCGCCGAGAACAAGGTCCGGCGGCTGTGCCAGGGCGCGGACAGCACCGACTTCCTGACCGGCATCCCGGCGCTCGACCCGACGGTGGGCGACAAGTCGGTCGAGGAGTCGGGCCAGTGACCCTGCGAGCGACAGGCGGGGACGTGCGGGAACTGACGAGCCAGATGGGAACAAGAGTGACTGGGTTTGGTGGGCAGGTGCGCGGCGGTGTGGCCACGGCGACCGTCAGGACGGTGCGGACGATCAGGTCCGTGTGGCGAGCCGGGGCGCGGCGTGCCGGTGTCGTCACGGTCGCGAGCGGCCTGGTGTTCGCCCTTGTGGCCCAGCCTGCCCTGGCCGTCGGTCCCCTCGTGGGAGCCGAGTGCCAGGCGGTGGCGGCGGCGGATCAGGACAGCGCGCTCGAGCTCGCACAAGCCTGCGGGCAGGACGTCGAGATCACCTCGGCACGGTCACCCTGGTCGACGTTCACGGCGACCGAGGACGGGACCGTGACCCAGGAGGTCACCACCGTGGCATCCCGTACCGCAGTCAGCGGTGCGTGGGGACCGGTCTCGAACCGGATCGTCGACGCGGACCCTGCGGACGGGGTGCTCTCCGTCGCGGCACCGGTCTATCCGATCACGCTGTCCGACGGAACGGCCGGGGTGCCGCTCGCGACGATCAACAGCAACGGGCACACCCTGACCTACGACAGCCCGTTCGACCTGACCGAGCCCGTCATCGACGGGGACTCGGTGACCTACCCGGCGGTTGCCGGCAAGGGCACCGACCTGGTCGTCACGATCAACCCGGACGGTACGGGCATCTCCACGGCCTTGCGCCTGGCCGATCGTGCTGCCGCCAAGCGCGCGGACAGGAAGCTCGGTCTGGACGAGCTCACCTTTCCCGTCACGACCTCGGCAGGGCTGACGGTCACGCAGAGCGCTGCGGGTGGTTTCGACGTCGTCGATGCCTTCGGACAGCCGATCTTCCGCGCGCCGAAGCCGAAGATGTGGGACTCCGCGGCCTCCGGCGCGGCAGGCCAGGACGCTGGTGCGTCAGGGTTGTTCAGCTCTTCCGGTGTATCGGCAGCCGACGACGGACAGGGTGCGGCCGGGCCTTCAATTCCCGCCCGCTGGGACCAGGTCAGCGGCGAGGACGCTGGTGACCCGAAGGCCCGCGCCACGGCTCCGCTCCACGGTGATCAGCAGCTGTCGATGCCGGTGGACCTGGTCCCGGCCAAAGCGCGCCACAACACCGACGTGTCGACGAACGCGACGTCAGACGCCGCAGCTGCCGGAATCGACACCCTGGGTGCCTCCGCACCGGGCGTGGACCTGACCGGCGGCGGACTGTCCGTGGGCGGCGACTCCCTGGACGCGTCGGGTGGCTTCGGTGCCGCCGACGCCACCGAGCCTGCGACGGTCGGGGTGCGGATCCGTCCCGACCGCGACTTCCTGCTCTCGGACCCGGACACGGTCTTTCCCGCGCTGATCGACCCCACCGTGACCTCCGCGGGGAACGAGTGGCTCATGGTGCACGAGGGCACTCCGGACGCCACCAGTGGGTACATGTTCGAGGGCAACCAGGGCTTGGGGCTGTGCGATGTCGGGGTGGCCGCCTCCTGCCTCGAGACGGTCAAGTTCCGGCTGGGCTGGCAGTTCACCGGGCTCGACCACCTCGGGCTGCTCGAGCCCGACGCGATCACCTCGGCCACGTTCAGCGTCTACGGCGACGACAGCTGGGACTGCACCGCGCGCACTGTGCGGCTGTTCAGCACCAGGCCGATCGACGCCGCGTCTACCTGGGACTCCTGGGCCTCTGTGCCGTTCGGGACGGAGCTGTCGCGGAAGACGGTGGCGCACAAGCCTTCGTGCGACAACGCCGGATGGGTCGACCTCGACGCCACGGCGGGGGTGAAGGGCCTGGCCGAGACCGACACCGGCACGCTCAGCCTGGGCCTCGCGGCCCTGAACGAGTCCGACATGACGCTGGGGTGGAAGCGGTACCGCCACGACGGCAAGCTGACCATCGAGTACGAGCCCCCGGCCGCCTCCGCGGACGCCGAGGGCACGGATCTGGCAGCGCGTACGGAGAACCTGGACCCCGCCGAGGAGGCGGCTGACGAAGCTGTGCCGGCTGCGGCGACGCCGACCCCGGTGCCATTGACCGCACCGCCGGAGCCGGCGGAGGATCCAGCTCTCGTCCCGCTGCAGGACGCACCTGAGGCGGCCGAGGCCACGGTGCCCGTGCCGGAGGCCCTCACACCGGTGGGCGAGGCGACTCTGGGCGGGCTCGACCTGGCGGTCGGTGCTCCGGCGCCCGCCGAAGGCGCGCCCGAGGCCGCGTCGGAGGTGCACGTCGAGGTCGCTGACCAGGCCACCGCCATCAGCGCGGGGATCGCCGGTGTGCTCCTGGACGTCACGGACACCACTGCCGCTGCCCCGCCGGAGACCGGCGTGCGGCAGGTGCAGGTCCAGGTGGACTACGACGAATTCACCGACCTCGCGGGCGCTGACTGGTCCGGGCGGCTCGGCGTCGTCCGGATCCCGGCCTGTCATGCCACGACTCCGGACCTGGAGGAATGCTCACCCACCCCGGTCGACTCAACAAACGACTCTGAGGCCGGGACCGTGACGGCGACCCTCGACCTGGCTGCGGCCGGGGCGTCGGCCGCCGTCGCCGAAGAGTCGGAGAAGTCCGGACAGGCGGCGAAGAGCACGGCCGCCGCGGATGCTGAGGTGAGTGCGCTCGCGTCGGGCCCTGGTGCCGGCGACACGTTCGCCGTCACGGCAGGCACCAGCTCGGGGGCCGGGGACTGGGGTGCGACCCCGCTCTCGTCGGCGTCGTCCTGGTCGGTCAGCGGCGGCACGGGTTCGCTGGGGTGGTCGTACCCGATCCAGGTCCCGGCCCCCGGCGCGGGACCCTCGCCGGAGCTCGCGCTCGGCTACTCGAGCGCCTCCCTGGATGGGCGCGTGTCCAGCACGAACAACCAGTCGTCGTGGGTCGGCGACGGGTGGGATATGACCAGCGGCTTCGTCGAGCGCCGGTACGTGCCCTGTGCCCAGGACCGCGACGAGGCGCGTGGCGAAGAGCCGAACAACACCTCTCGCAAGACGGGTGACCTGTGCTGGGACAGCGACAACGCGTTCCTGGTGTTCAACGGCACATCCTCGGCGCTGGTGAAGGACGACGTCGCGGCCACGACCGGTGCGATCGAGTGGCGTCCGGAGACCGACGACGGAACGCTCGTCCAGCAGTACGGTCGTCCCACCGGAGCCGACGCGAAGACCGACGCCGGGTGGGCCGGCGAGTACTGGAAGGTCACCACGACCGACGGCACCACGTACTCCTTTGGCAAGGACGAGCGGTACTCCGGAGACACGCTGGCGCAGAACTCCCGGTGGACCGTCCCGGTGTACTCCAACCACCCGGACGAGCCCGGGTACAAGACCGCGTTCGCGGAGTCCGGCAGGCAGATGGGGTGGCGGTTCAACCTCGACTATGTCCGCGACACGTCGGACAACACGATGACCTACCGGTACGCGAGCGAGACCAACCGGTACGGCGCGAACAACAACACGGGCGCCACGCGCAGCTACACCCGCGGCGGGACGCTGGACTGGATCAGCTACGGCACCCGCGCCGGATCCGAACCGGACACGGTCAACGGGCCCGCCAATCCGTATGTGGTGGACTTCTCGGTCGCGGAGCGCTGCCTGGCTGCATCGACGGATTGTGAGACCGGTGACCGCCAGGCCGGCGCGGTGCGCTGGCACGACACGCCCGTCGACCTGGAGTGCACATCGACCACCCATTGCCCGGACGTCCGGAGCCCCGCGTTCTTCTCGACCAAGCGCCTCACGAGCGTAGTGACGAAGGTGAACGTCGACGGGACGCTGACGGCGAAGGACACGGTCGCGCTCACGCAGAAGTGGCGCGACCCGGGCGATGGCACGGGCCGGATCCTATGGCTGGACGCGATCAAGCGCACCGCGAACGGTCTTAGCAGCTCGACGTCGGACGACGTGGTCTTCGACCCGATCAGGTTCGACGGGGAGGGGCAGCTGCCCGGGCGGGTCGCGGACACGGTCTCGGACGGCCTGCCGGTGATGAATCGCATCCGGGTCACGGGGATCACCACCGAGACCGGCGCGACGATCGCCATCGAGTACACCCCGAAGCAGTGCACCGCCGGTACACATCCAGCGGTCGCGCAGGGCTACATCCCGATCGCGGACCAGTCGGCGAACGAGTCGCGGTGCTTCCCGGTGGTGTGGCACCCGTGGGGCATGCCCAAGGCCCGCAGCGAGTACTTCCACTCCTACATGGTGTCCAAGGTGACCCAGTCGCCGGGCGAGAGCGGGGCGCTGAGCGGCTCGGTCGTCACCTCGTACGCGTACCAGGACGGCATCGAGTGGGCACGGATCGACGATCCGCTGACGCCGAAGAAGGACCGCACCTTCTCGGTCAACCGCGGATACAAGACCGTGACGACAACGACGGGGTCGGGTTCGGTCGCCGCGAAGACCAGGACCCAGTACCTGCAGGGCACGGGTGCAGTGCTCGACCTGCCCGTGGACTCGATCACCACCCGCCACGTCACGGACCACGAACGGTTCGCCGGGATGCCGGTGGTGAGCACCGTGCTGAACGGCGACACCGACGTCTCCAAGACGATCACGGTCCCTGAGGCGACGCAGACGGCGAGCACGGGTAGCGCGGCCGACGACGACCTACTGGTCGCCACCCGCACCACCCGCATGGACACGTACGCCGCGTCGTACACCGGCGACGGTTCGCTGGAGTACGTGACCCGCACCGATACGCGGTACGACGCGAACGGGCAGGTCACCCAGGTCGACGACTTCGGTGCGTTCTCAGAGACGGCCGAGGACAACATCACCTCGGACAACCTGTGCACCCGCACGACCTACCTGGTCAGCAACAACCACGTGGTGGTGCCCAAGGAGACCGAGACGGTCAGCGTGAGCTGTGCCGGGACGGCGTCCAGGCCGGCCGACCTGGTCGGGGCGTCGCAGATCAGCTACGACGGGCTCGCATATGGCACTGTCCCGACCAGGGGCCTGCCGACGAGCGTGAAGACGAACGATGCGAGCGGCGTCTTCGGTAGCGAGTCTCCGGTGGTGGGTACTGCCTATGACAGCCGGGGCCGGGCGACGAGCTCTACCGACCCGCTGGGGCGGGTGTCCAAGACGGCGTACACCGAGGCCAACGGTGTGACTACCCAGGTGGTCACGACCACCCCGGACCCCGATGGGGCAGGCGACGGCGATGGTGACGGCGTCACCTTGACCGAGCACGACTCCACCACTGTGCTGCACCCGCTCCTGGGTGTGCCGACCACGGTAAAGGACACCAACGACAGGCCCACAACAGCGACGTACGACGCCGCCGGCCGCCTGCTCTCGGTGACGTACCCGGACCGGGAGGGCAAGTCGGCGAACGTCACCTACGCGTACTCGACGTCGCGCAACGGCGTGAACGCCGTGACCACCAAGATGCTGGCCGCGGACGGCTCCGGCTATCACGCGTCGGTCGCGCTGTACGACGGGCTGCTTCGTCCGGTCCAGACGCAGACGGAGTCCCTGGACGGGGACGACGAAGCGACCAACGGCCGGATCATCACCGACACGGAGTACGACGCGAACGGCCGGGTCTCGTTCGTGACCTCGGGCTGGTTCGCGACCGGCAACCCGAGCACCACCCTGGTGGGCGCGGCCGTGGAACCGGACGCCACCACGGTCTACACGTACGACGGCTTGGGCCGGGTCCGGACCGAGGTCTTGTTCACGGGCACCCCCGCGAACCCGGCCTACGAGCAGTGGCGCACCACCACGCACTACGACGGCGCCACGACCACCGTGGTGCCTCCGGACGGCGCGACCCCGACCCAGTCGGTGGTCGACGCTCGAGGGCGGACGGTCGAGATGAGCCAGTTCCTGCGCGACCCGGTCGACGAGGCGGGGGTGCGCACGCTGGCCGGTGTCCTCGACCTGGAGGAGCAGACCACCACCTACCGATACAAGGCAGGGCGGCTGTCCAAGGTGCTGGACACCGAGGACAACACCTGGACCTACACGTACGACAAGCTCGGCCGGCAGACCGAGGCCATAGATCCTGACGCCGGGAAGACGGTCACGGCGTACGACGTCGCAGGCCAGGTCACATCGGTGACGAACGCCGCGGGTCAGAAGCTGTTCTACGCCTACGACCAGCTGGGGCGCCGCACGACGGTGCGGCAGGCCACCGCCACCGGCACGGTTCGCGCCAGGTGGACGTACGACGTTCTGACGTCCTACGCCGGCGCGAACGCGGGGCAAGTTGTCCAGGGCCAGGTCACGAGCTCTACCAGAGTTGCGGGCTCTGCGGACGGGGACGGCGATTTCGTTACGGCCGTGACCGGGTTCGACAAGGCTTACCGCCCGACCGGCACGGCGACCGTCATTCCGGACACCACCGCGATGGCCGGTCTGACAGGGACCTACGAGCAGAAGGCCACCTACACCGCGGACGGGCAGCTCGCCTCGACCACGTATCCCGCCGCAGGTGGGTTGCGCAAGGAGACCGTGACCACCCAGTACGACGACGACACGAGTGTCGCTGAGTGGATGGGTGGTGGTTTCGGGTGGGGTGCCTATGTCGCTAGCAGCCGCACCGACGTGTACGGCAGGTTGTCCTTTCTCGACCTGGGTAACACTTACGGCACTGTCGTGTCCTACGGGTACGAGATCGGTACGAGTCGGCTGCAGAGCGTGAAGCTGGACCGCGAACGGATCGGTGGTACCGAGCTCGATCTCACCTACTCGTACGACGAAGCTGGGAACGTGCTCTCGGTCAAGGACCGACCCACGTCCACGGGGCGGGCCGCAGACCGGCAGTGCTACGAATACGACGCGCTGCGCCGCCTGACCGAGGCGTGGACCCCTGCCTCCGGCAACTGCGGGCTGGCGAGGTCGATCCCGGCACTCGGTGGGGCTGCGCCGTACTGGTCCTCGTTCGAGTACGACTCGCTGGGCAACCGCACCTACGAGACCTACCGGACCCGTGGCGCGGCGGGCGACGTCGATGGTGGGCAGACAACCACGCGGGACTACTCCTACGAGGGCACGCGAGACCTGAACGCGGACGGTGACACCACCGACGTGGGCGAGTTCGCTGGGCCGCACGCGGTCACGTCGATCACGACGGACGGGCCGGGCGGGACCTCGGGGACGTCGTTCACGTACGACAACGCGGGCCGGACGCTGACCCAGACCCAGGACAGCGACTACCTGACCACCGCTGTGTCCCTGGGGTGGGATCAGGAGAGCGAGCTGGCTTCCACCAGCACCGCCACAACCGTGTATGCGGAACCCGAGCCCGGCTCTGGGGACGACGACACGGATGGCGACCAGTCTTCTGGTATCGGGCCTGACCGTGGCACCGGCACGACGACGACTGCCGGCGGTCGGAACCTGTACTCCGCTGAAGGGGACCGTCTCGTGCGGACTGCTCCGGACGGGTCGGTCACGGTGTATCTCGGTGGGCAGGAGATCACCAAGGCCGCCAACGGCACGGTCACCGCGGCGCGGTACTACAGCTTCGCCGGGCAGACCGTGGCGATGCGGACCGCGAACGGGCTCGGCGGTGTCACGTCGCTGATCAACGACCCGCACGGCACCCCGCTGGCGTCGGTGCACAACACCAACTGGACCACCACGAGCGTGGACAAGCACTACACGCTGCCATTCGGTGAGCAGCGGGGTGGGGTCTCGGCGCCGGGTGACCACGAGTTCCTGGGCAAGGTCCGCGACGAGTCCACGGGCCTGACGTTGGTGGGAGCCCGCTGGTACGACGAGACCATTGGCAGGTTCCTAAGTGTGGACCCGGTCATGGACCTGACCGACCCGGAGCAGTGGAACGGGTACTCCTACGGCAACAACAACCCCACTACATATTGGGACCCCGACGGCCTTGAGCCGCGCCCTTGGCACCAGGACGGCGTGGGCTTCAGCGACTCAAGTTCCCAGGATTACCTTCGCGGCGAACGCTCTAGCGGTGGCGGGACGGCGCCCCCGGCCGGACCTGGTCCCGAAGACGTTGTTGACAACACCACCATCGACTGGTGCAAGGTACTTCTCCTCTGCCCGGGCGAAGAAGAGCCACTTCACTACCCAGGCTTGTTGGACGAATTCGACGCCGGAGCAGACCGGCAGTGGCTCAAGATGATTGATGGCCTCGACGCCTTTACCGGTCAGTACTTGGCATGTGTGTTCGATCTACTGGCCGAATGTGACGAGTACGCCTCCATGCTCGTCGGAATGCCCCAGGCAACTGTCGAGGGCACCAAGGCCGACGCGCAAGAAATTGGCGGTGCCTTCGCTGCGGGAGACGTTGCCGAAGGCGCTGGCCTTGCAAGCGTCGCCATCGTCAGCGCTGTCAGCGTCAAGGGAACGGGGAGGGGCGCGGGGCTTGTGCGGGTCGGAGATTTTGCGTCTCGTGAGCTCGCTTTCAAGCACTACTCCAAGCATGTCTTGGGCGTTGTTCTCGGCCCGAATGGTTCAGCGAGGCCAAAGCCTGGAGGTGCTGACATGCCTGAACTGGGCTCATTCACTCAGTATCGTGCCGCCGCGCGTGATTTGATGGGTGGAAGCTTGCCGGATGGTGTCATGGAGAAGACACGAGGAACCGATGTTTTGCGGGTCGACCCGAGGACAGGATACTTTGGTGTGCGGTCACAGGACGGAACTATCCGAACTTTCTTCAGACCGGATGGCGATCCCGTGCAGTATTACTTGGGCCAGTAAAGGAGGTCATGTATGCGATTAGATGATTCTTTTAGAAGGGTTGTGGCTCCGACGGGTCGGAGGTCAAATTGGTCAATGCTCGGATTCGTCGAAGCTTGGCAGACTCTCGTGGATGAGGTCGAGGCTGGTTACGGCGGAGACCTTTACGAGTATGAGGCGGAACTGTTGGTGCGCGAAGATCTGGAACGCGCGATGGTCAGTTCTGAGTTGGCGTCGGTGGATGGGTGGGCTTCAATTGGCGCGCAGATCTTGGTTGCGGACTCGCAATTTCGGGAGCTTCTTGGTCCCGTTGTTCGTGAGGGTTCTCCGTGGTGGAAGGCCCGCGTGCCGGCTCGTGCCGGTGCTGAGTTTGCGGCGGACGTTCAGCGGATATATGGCGTCACCATCGAGGCGTCTGATGAATGAGTCCTAAATCTCTTGATCTGTCATGGAGGGTGTGATTCATTGTGGGAAAATCTGTTAGTGGAATGATATGCGCGCGTTCGAGCTAATCGGTTGATGTCGCTGGCCAGAAATTCCTCATAATGGCCTGGCTGCCCCATCCGCGGGTGATGTCGTACAACGGGTGGCGGGTGATACCGGACCACCCCACAACCACCACCCAAGGCCCACACCCAGGACGAGACCCACCCCCGCGAGACGGTAGGTTCTTCTCCGTGACATCCCCGATCGACCGGATCCGACCGGCCGCCACGACAGCGCGCCAGGTCTCGGACCTCGCCGTCGCCTTCGGCCTCACCATCGCCCCAGGTCACGCCGCTGACGCCACGGTCACCTGCGTCGCCTCGGACAACCGGGTCGCGCAGCCGGGGGACCTCTTCGTGGCCCTGCCCGGCGCCCGCGCGCACGGTGCGCAGTTCGCCGCGGACGCCGTCGGGCGCGGGGCCACCGCGATCCTCACGGACGCGCGCGGGGCCGAGCTGATCGGGGCCGGCAGCACCACCCCGGTGCTCGTCGCCGAGGACCCCCGCGGCATCCTCGGCCAGGTCGCCGCCTGGGTGCTGGGCAACCCCGCCGAGGACCTGATGACCTTCGGCATCACCGGCACCAACGGCAAGACCACCACGACCTACCAGCTCGACCACCTGCTGCGGGCGCTGGGCTGGATCGGCGGCCTGATCGGCACCGTCGAGACGCGCTCCGGGGACCGGGTCATCGCCAGCACGCTCACCACGCCCGAGGCCGCCGACCTCCAGGCGCTGCTCGCCGCGATGCGCGAGGACCACGTACGCACCCTGGCCATGGAGGTCTCCTCCCACGCCCTGGCGCAGCACCGCGTGGACGGCATCGTCTTCGGCGTCGCCGGGTTCACCAACCTGACCCAGGACCACCTGGACTTCCACGGCGACTTCGAGTCCTACTTCGCCACCAAGTCCGACCTGTTCACACCCGCCCGCGCCCGCCGCGGCGTCGTCACCGTCGACGACGCCTGGGGCGACCGCATGGCGAACGAGGCCCAGATCCCGGTCGCGACGCTCACCACCCTGCCGGGCAAGGCCGCCGACTGGGTCGTGACCGACGTCGCGCCGCACGGCACCGGGTCCGCCTTCACGCTGACGCATCACGACGGGCGCACGCTGCGCACCTCCACCTCGCTGCCGGGCGGCTACAACGTGGCCAACGCGGCCCTCGCTGTCGCGATGGTGCTGGAGGGCGGCTCGGACATCCGCGACGTCACCGACGCGCTGGCGGCCGCCGACGGCCTGAGCGCCACGGTGCCCGGCCGCATGGAGGTGCTGGCCACGGCCCCGCGCGTGGTCGTGGACTTCGCGCACAACACCGAGGCCCTGGAGCTCTCCCTCGCGGCCCTGCGCCCGACGACGGCGGGCCGGCTCGCCGTCGTCTTCGGCGCCACGGGCGACCGCGACCCCGGCAAGCGCCCCTTCATGGGCGCGGCGGCGGTGCGCGGCGCCGACGTCGTCTACGTCACGGACGACGACCCGCACGACGAGGACCCCGCCAAGGTGCGGACCGAGGTCCTGGCCGGGACCGGCGTCGCCGCGCCGGGCGGCACCGTCGAGACCGTGGACGACGACGGCTCGCGTACCGTTGAGGTCCACGAGGTCGCCCCGCGCGCGGATGCCATCCGCACCGCGATCCTCGCGGCCGGCCCGGACGACACCGTGCTGGTGGCAGGCCGCGGGCACGAGACCGTCCAGGAGATCGCGGGCGTGGACCACGTGCTCGACGACCGCGTCGAGGCGCGCGCCGCGCTGGCGGCCCGGAGCGGGCAGAGCCAGCAGGACCCCACGCAGGAGAGGACGACACAGGCATGATCGAGCTGACTGCGGCACAGGTCGCCGCAGCCACCGGCGGGCGGCTGCACGCCGACCCGGACGTGACGGTCACCGGGACGGTGATCGTCGACTCGCGCCAGGCCGGCCCAGGTGCGCTCTTCGTGGCGCTGCCGGGCGAGCGGGTCGACGGGCACGACTTCGCGGCCACCGCGGTCGAGTCCGGCGCCGCACTCGTGCTCGCGGCCCGTGAGCTGGATGGACTGCCGACCGTCGTCGTCGACGACCCGCGGGCGGCCCTGGGCGAGCTCGCCCGGTACGTCCTCGCGAAGGTCCGCGGCGGAGCCGACGGCGGCACGCCCGGCGTCCCGAAGGTCGTGGCCGTCACCGGCTCGGTCGGCAAGACCACCACCAAGGACCTGCTCGGCCAGCTCCTCGCCCCGGAGGCGGGCGAGGGCGAGAACGCGATCATCGTCCCCAAGGGCTCGTTCAACAACGAGATCGGCCTGCCGCTGACGGTCCTGCGCGTCACCGCCGCCACGCGCTACCTGGTGCTCGAGATGGGCGCGGACCGGGTGGGCAACATCGCCTACCTCACGCGCATCGCGCCGCCCGACGTCGGCGTCGTGCTGGCTGTCGGCGTCGCGCACGTCGGCTACTTCGGCAGCGTCGAGGCCATCGCGAAGACCAAGGCCGAGATGGTCTCCGGCGTCGTGGACGGCGGCTCGGTGGTGCTCAACGCCGACGACCTGCGGGTCGCCGCCATGGCGGGCCAGGTAGCCCCCGGCACCACCCTGCAGACGTTCGGCACCATCCCGACCGCCGACGTCCGCGCCGAGGACATCTCCGTCGACGGCGCCGGCCGGGCGAGCTTCACGCTCCGCGTCGCCCGCCTCGGCGGTGCCGACGGGGCCGGCGAGCAGCGCGCCGACGTCGCGCTCCAGCTCGTCGGGCCGCACCACGTGAGCAACGCGCTGGCGGCCGCGACAGTCGCGCTACGCCTCGGGGTGTCCGTGCCGGACGTCGCGGAGCGGCTCTCGGCGGCCACCGCCCGCAGCCCGCACCGGATGGCCGTCACCGAGCGGCCCGACGGCGTCACCGTGATCGACGACGCGTACAACGCGAACCCGGACTCGATGAAGGCCGGCCTGCGCACGCTCGCCGTCATGGCCGGCCGGACACGCCGCTCGGTCGCCGTGCTCGGCGAGATGCGCGAGCTCGGCGACGGCGCGCGCGCCGCGCACGACGAGATCGGCCGCCTCGTGGTGCGTCTGAACATCAAGCAGCTCGTGGTGGTGGGCGACGGCGCCTACCACATCCACGAGGGAGCCATGCAGGAGGGGTCCTGGGGATCGGAGTCGATCTTCGTGCCCGACCTGGACGCCGCCCGCACGCTGCTGGACGAGTCGCTCGAGCCCGGTGACGTCGTGCTCGTCAAGTCGTCGCACGACTCCGGGCTCTGGGAGCTCGGGGACCACCTGTCGATGGTCAAGACCACAGAGGACAACAACAAGTGATCGCGATCCTGGTCAGCGCCGCAGTGGCGCTGCTCGTCGCCCTGCTGGGCACGCCGGTCTTCATCCGGTTCCTGGTCCACAAGAACTACGGCCAGTTCGTCCGGCAGGACGGCCCCACCGGGCACTTCATCAAGCGTGGCACGCCCCAGATGGGCGGCGTCGTCATCATCGCGGCGACCATGTTCGGCGTCGCGGCGTCGATGCTCGTGTCCGGCCGGCTGCCGAGCGTCTCGGCGCTGCTCGCGCTCTACCTCATGGCGGGCCTGGGCCTGATCGGCTTCCTCGACGACTTCACCAAGATCCGCAAGCAGCGGTCCCTCGGCCTGACCCCGCGCGCCAAGCTGATCGGCCAGGGCATCGTCGGCATCTCGTTCGCCGTGCTCGCGCTGCAGTTCCCCAACGAGAACTCGCGCACCCCGGCCTCCACCAAGATCTCGTTTCTGCGCGACACCGAGTTCGACCTGGCGTTCGCCGGCGCGACCGTCGGCCTCATCCTCTTCGTGATCTGGGCCAACCTCCTCGTGTCGGCGTGGTCCAACGCGGTCAACATCACCGACGGTCTTGACGGCCTGGCCACCGGCGTCTCGATCATCACGTTCGGCGCGTACGTGCTGGTCGGCATCTGGCAGCTCAACCAGTCCTGCCAGTTCGTCGCCACAGCGGGACCGCGCTGCTACGAGGTGCGCGACCCGCAGGACCTCGCCATCGTCGCCGCCGCCGTGACCGGCGCGTGCGTCGGCTTCCTGTGGTGGAACGCCAACCCCGCCAAGATCTTCATGGGCGACACCGGCTCGCTCGCCCTGGGCGGCGCCCTGGCCGGCCTGTCGATCCTGAGCCGCACGGAGCTGCTGGCCGTGATCATCGGCGGCCTGTTCGTGCTCGTCGTCTCGTCCGTGGTGATCCAGGTCAGCTCCTTCAAGCTCACGGGCAGGCGGGTGTTCAAGATGACGCCGCTGCACCATCACTTCGAGCTCTCCGGATGGGGCGAGGTCACCATCGTCATCCGGTTCTGGCTGATCGCCGGCCTGTTCGCGGGCCTGGGCATGGGCATCTTCTACGCCGAGTGGGTCGCCTCGTGACCGAGGCTCCCGGCCTCGACCCGTCCGGCGACTCCTCCGGCGACGCGTACGGGACGGTCGAGCCCCGCGTCCCCCTGTCCGACGCCCGCGTCGTCCTGGCGGGCCTCGGCGTCACCGGACGCTCGCTCCAGCGTGTGCTGGCACCCCGAGTGGCCGACCTGGTCACGGTCGACGACAAGGCCGACGACGCCGACCACCGCGGCCTCGACGCCGACGCCGCGGCGGCCGTGCTGGCCCAGGCCGACCTCCTGGTCGCCTCGCCGGGCTTCGCACCGCACCACCCCGTGATCGCGGCGGCGCTCGCCGCGGGCGTGCCCGTGTGGAGCGAGGTCGAGCTCGCGTGGCGCCTGCGTGTCGACCGCCTGGGCACGGACCGGCCCGCCCAGTGGCTCGGCATCACCGGGTCCAACGGCAAGACCACCACCGTCGAGATGCTGGCCGCGATCCTGCGGGCGGCGGGCCTGCGCACCGCCGCCGTCGGGAACGTCGGCCGGTCCCTCGTGGAGGCGGCCCTCGACCCCACGCTCGACGTCGTGGCGGTGGAGCTGTCGAGCTTCCAGCTCCACTTCACGCACACGATGTCGCTGGAGGCGGGCGCCGTCCTGAACGTCTCGCCCGACCACCTCGACTGGCACGGCACGATCGACGCCTACACCCGCGACAAGGGCCGCATCTACGAACGCGTCCAGGTGGCGTGCGTCTACAACGTGGCGGACCCGAAGACCGAGGAACTGGTGCGCGAGGCGGACGTCGTCGAGGGCGCGCGCGCCGTCGGCTTCGTGGCCGGCACCCCGAGCCCCGGCGACCTCGGTCTGGTCGACGACGTCCTGGTGGACCGCGCCTTCCACGCCGCCGACGACGACCCCGACCGCCGCAAGAGCGCCGCGGAGCTCGGCACCCTCGCCGACCTGAAGCAGCTGGGCGACCACAACGGCGTCGTGCCGACGCACATCGTGGCGGACGCCCTGGCCGCCGCCGCCCTGGCCCGCGCGCACGGCGTGCCCGCGGCCGCCGTCCGCGACGGGCTGCGGTCCTTCGGTCCCAGCGACCACCGCATCCAGCGCGTGGCGGAGGCGGCAGGCGTCACGTACGTGAACGACTCGAAGGCGACGAACACCCACTCCGCCGCTGCGTCGCTGGCGGGCTTCGCCCACGGCACGGTTGTGTGGATCGCGGGCGGCCTGGCCAAGGGCGCCACGTTCGACGAGCTCGTGTCGTCCCGTGCAGACCGGATGCGCGCCGCCGTCGTCATCGGTGCCGACCCCCGCCCGCTGGCTGACACGCTGGCCCGACACGCGCCGCAGATCCCGGTCGTCGTGATCGATCCCGGTGACACTGAGACGGTGATGCGGCGGGCGGTCGACGCGGCGCGGGACCTGGCACAGCCAGGGGACACCGTGCTGCTGGCCCCGGCGGGCGCGTCGCAGGACCAGTTCGTCTCGTACGCCCAGCGCGGCGAGGAGTTCGTACACGTGGTGCGTGAGCTCACCACTCGTTGAGCCGCTCGGTGAGCTGCTCGCTGAGCCGCGGGAGGGGTAGGGATGGCCACGACGAGCACGAGCCGCAGCGCTCCCGAGCGCCCGTGGCTCGGCCAGTGGAACTCGACGGTGACCAGCTACTACCTCTTGGTGGGCACCACGGGCCTGCTGACCGTGATCGGGCTGATCATGGTGCTGTCCAGCTCGACGGTGACGTCTATCGCCGAGGGCGAGTCCCCGTACGCGGCGTTCCTGGTCCAGGCGCAGTACGCGCTGATGGGGCTGCCCGTGCTCCTGGTCGCCGCGCACCTGCCGGTCCGCTGGTACAAGCGGCTCGCGCTGCCCGGGCTCGTCGTGGCCCTGGTGCTGCTCGTCGCGGTGATCTTCCTGGGCGAGATCAGGAACGGCCAGCAGAACTGGCTGTCGCTGGGCCCGTTCTCGTTCCAGCCGTCGGAGCTGGCCAAGCTCGCGCTCGCCGTCTGGCTCGGCACCGTGCTGGGCCGCAAGCAGGCGCTGCTGGGCAGCTGGTCCCACGCGATCCTCCCGGCGGTCCCGGGCGCCGTGGTGGTCCTCGGGCTGGTGCTCGGCGGGGGAGACCTGGGCACGGCGCTCGTGATGGGCCTGCTGGTGGCGGGGGCCTTCTTCGTGGCCGGCGTGCCGATGTCCCTGATGGGGCTCGGCGGCGCGCTCGCGGCGTTCGTCGTGGGGTACGTGTTCATCGTGCAGCAGTCCTCCGGGGACCGGCTGCGGCGCATCATCGCGACGTACGGCGCCGAGTGCGACACGTCGTCGGAGTGCTACCAGTCGCTGCACGGACTGTTCGGGCTGGGCACCGGCGGGCTGTGGGGCGTGGGCCTGGGCGGGAGCCGCGAGAAGTGGAACTACCTGCCCGAGGCGCACAACGACTTCATCTTCGCCGTCATCGGCGAGGAGCTCGGCCTGTTCGGCACGGTGCTGGTGCTCGCGTTGTTCGCCGTGCTGGGGCTGGCGATGAGCCGCGTGATCCAGCGGCACAAGGACCCGTTCGTCAAGGTGACCACTGCCGCCGTCGGCTGCTGGATCGTGGGCCAGGCGTTCGTGAACATCGGCGTGGTGATCGGGGTGCTGCCGGTGATCGGCGTGCCGCTGCCGCTGGTGTCGGCCGGTGGTTCGGCCCTGATCACCACGATGGCCGCGCTCGGGATGGTCATATCGTTCGCCCGGACGGAGCCGGGGGCTGCCAAGGCACTCGCTGCACGCGGTAGCGTCGTCCGCAAGCCACTGGCCGTGCTGGGCGGAGCGGTCCGGAGACGGTAGAAATGTGCACAACGGCTCCATCTGTGACGAGATCCTGCACGCAGATCCCGCAGCTGGCCGTACCCGATTCGCCTGGGCGGCACGCCCGGGCGGCGACGAGAAGGTGATGATGAGCTCAGCAGTTGTGTCGGTGGTGCTCGCCGGAGGCGGCACCGCGGGCCACGTGAACCCCCTGCTCGCGGTGGCCGACGAGGTGCGGCGCCGGGAGCCCGGCGCGCGCGTGCTCGTGCTCGGCACCACGACCGGCCTGGAGGCCGAGCTCGTGCCCGCCCGCGGCTACGAGCTGCGGCCCATCCCGCGCGTGCCGATGCCCCGCCGCCCGAGCCCCGAGCTGCTGCGGCTGCCGGGCAGGCTGGCGGCCGCGGTGAAGGCCGCGGAGGACGCCATCGACGAGATCGACGCGCAGGCCGTGATCGGGTTCGGCGGGTACGTCGCCACCCCGGCCTACCTCGCGGCCAAGCGCAAGGGCGTGCCGATCGTGATCCACGAGCAGAACGCCCGGCCCGGCCTGGCCAACCGGCTCGGCGCCCGCTGGGCGGCCCGCGTGGGCCTCACCTTCGCCGGGACGCCGCTGCGCGGCGGCGTCCTCACGGGCCTGCCGCTGCGGCAGGCCATCGCTGCCCTCGTGCAGGCGCGGGAGGCCGACGCCGCGGGCGTGCGGGCCCGGGCCGCCGCCGAGCTCGGCCTGGACCCCGCACTGCCGACCCTCGTCGTCACCGGCGGCTCCTCGGGTGCGCTGAACCTGAACCGCGCGGTGTCGGGCGCCGCGGCCCAGATCCTCGCGACGGGTGCGCAGGTGCTGCACCTGACCGGCAAGGGCAAGGGCGACGAGGTGCGCGAGACCGTCGCCGCCTCCGCCGTCGACGAGCGCCGGTACCAGGTTCGCGAGTACCTCGAGCAGATGGAGCTCGCCTACGCGGTGGCCGACCTGGTGCTCTGCCGCTCCGGCGCGGGCTCGGTGGCCGAGCACGCCGCGCTCGGCATCCCCGCGATCTACGTGCCGCTGCCCATCGGCAACGGCGAGCAGCGCCTCAACGCGGCCCCGCTGGTGGAGGCGGGCGGCGGTCTGCTGGTGGACGACGCCGACCTCACCCCCGCGTGGGTGTCCACGAACGTTCCCACGCTGCTTGCGGACCGCGAGCGGCTCGGTGTCATGGCGAAGGCCGCAGGGTCGGCCGGCACCAGCGACGGCGCGGCACGCGTCGTCGATCTCGTCGAGCAAGCCGTACGGTCAGCAGGTAACGACACCTCGGAGGTCAGGTCATGAGCACCACGGTCACGGATCAGATGACGGATCAGGTCGCGAAGCTCGGCCGCGTCCACATGATCGGCATAGGCGGGGCCGGCATGTCCGTCGTCGCCCGCCTGCTCGCCGGGCACGGGGTGTCCGTGCAGGGCTCCGACGCGGCCGAGTCGGAGACCCTGGAGGCACTGCGGGCCGAGGGCATCCAGGTGTGGGTCGGCCACGACCCGGCGCACCTCACGGGTGTCGACTCCGTGGTGATCTCCAGCGCGGTGCACGAGGACAACCCGGAGCTCTCCGCCGCCCGGGCCCGTCGCCTCAACGTCCTGCACCGCTCGCAGGCGCTGGCCGCCCTCATGGAGGGGTCGCGCGGCGTCGCCGTCGCCGGCGCGCACGGCAAGACGACGACGTCGGCGATGATCGCGACGATCCTGCGCGAGGCGGGCTGGGACCCGTCGTACGCGATCGGCAGCACCGTGCGTACCGCCAACGGGTCGACGCCGGGCGGCCACCTGGGCACGTCCGACGTGCTCGTGGCCGAGGCCGACGAGTCGGACGGCTCGTTCCTCAACTACACGCCCACCATCGCGGTGGTGACCAACGTCGAGGCCGACCACCTGGACCACTACGGCACCCCGGAGGCGTTCAACGGGGCGTTCATCCGGTTCGCGCGCCGGCTGGTGCCCGAGGGCTGGCTCATCGCCTGCGCCGACGACGAGGGCTCGCTCTCGGTGGGCGCCACCATCTGCGCCACGGGCGGCCACGTCATCACCTACGGCACCAACGACACCGCACGCGTGCGGGTCACGGACATCTCCACCACGCCCGAGGGCACGACGGCGGTGCTGCGCGGCGACATCCTGGGCACCAACGAGCAGGTGGCCGACGGCGCAGGCGTGTCCGGCAACGTGCCGGGCATCCCGATGCGGCTGTCGGTCCCGGGCAAGCACAACGTGCTCAACGCGACGGCCGCCGTCATCGCCTCGGTGAAGCTGGGCGTATCGCCCGAGCAGGCGGTCGCCGGGGTCGAGGCGTTCGTCGGCACGGGCCGCCGCTTCGAGGAGAAGGGCGTGGCCGACGGCGTACGCGTCATCGACGACTACGCGCACCACCCCACGGAGATCCGGGCCATCGTCACGGCGGCCCGCGAGATCGCCGACGGCGGGCGCGTGCTCGTCCTGTTCCAGCCGCACCTCTACTCGCGCACGAGGATCTTCGCCGACCGGTTCGCCGCGGAGCTGTCGGCGGCCGACGAGGTAGTGGTCACGGGCATCTACGGGGCGCGCGAGGAGCTGGACCCGTCGGTCACGCCGAACACGATCGTCGACCTGATGACCGGCCACGGCGCCGCCTACGCGGTGCAGGACCGGCTGGACGCCGCGCACGTGATCGCCGACCTCGCCCGGCCGGGCGACGTGGTGCTCACGGTGGGCGCGGGCGACGTGACCCAGCTCGGCCCCGCCGTGCTGGCGCGCCTGGCGGGCCGCGTGGCGGGCCTCGTCGCGGGAGGTTCTGCCACTGGTGCTCGTACTTCTACCTCGGGGCTGGGCGAGGACTGATGCGGCCGCCCGCGCGCCCTCGCGCCGCGGGCACGGCACGGCCGCGCCCGGCGGACCAGGGCTCGGCACAGCAGGGAACCACGGCTCGGGAGGCGAAGGCCCGAGCTCCGCAGGCTCAGGAGCCCGACGCTCGGGCTCCTGAGCCGGGCCGGCCCGGCCGGAGGACGTCCGCGCAGCGGCATCCGGCCGAGCCGCGGTCCGTCCAGCAGCGACCGGCCCGGACGCAGCCCCCGGCGAGCCGTCCCGAAGCCGGCCGTGCGACGCCGTCGGGCCTTCGCGACGACGTGGTCTCGGACCAGCTTGCCGACCGCCTCGCCGAGCGCACCGCGATGGCCCGCTACCGCGTGTGGCGCCGGATCGGCTGGACGACGATGACCGCCGCGGTCTTGGCGGGGCTGGTGTGGGTGACGTTCTTCTCGCCGCTGTTCGCGCTCGACCCGGAGCAGGTGCGGGTGTCGGAACAGGGCACCACCGTCGACGTCGGGCAGGTGCGCGAGGCCGTGACCGACGAGGCGGGCGTGCCGCTGCCGCGGATCGACACGGTGGGCCTGCGCGAGGAGATCCTCGCGATGAACGCGGTCAAGAACGTCCGGATCACGCGGACCTGGCCGGACGGGCTGGAGGTGGCCCTCACGGCGCGCGAGCCGGTCGCCGCGGTGCCGCAGCCGGGCGACGTCTACGCCCTGATGGACGCCGAGGGCGTGCGCGTCGGCACGGCGGAGGACGTCCCGGACGACCTGCCCTCGATAGTGGTATCGCTCTCCGACGCCGAGGCCGGCCGGCGCGCACTGGACGCGGCGCTCGCCGTGCTGGGCGCCCTGCCGCCGAAGCTTGCGGCCGACATGCAGACGGTGAGCGCGGCGACCCAGGACGACGTGCGCACGACCCTTGCCGACGGGCGCGTGATCCGGTGGGGGAGCGGCGCGCAGGTGCCGCTCAAGATCAAGGTCGCCCAGACGCTGCTGCGGGCGGAGCCGTCGGCGATGACCATCGACGTGTCGTCGCCCGACCTGCCGGTCACGCACTGAGCCGGGTCCGCACGACCTCGGAATGACATCGGTGTGATTTCTCGCGTGCATCGTTGCGCGACACGCGCAACGATGTCTTCGACACACCCCGGCGGCACACCTACCGTCGAACTCAGCAGCAACCTGACATAACTCTAACCCTCTACCTCAGCCTGAGACTTGGGAGGGATGAGAGTCGGGACTCGGGACCCGAATCGAAAGGCGACGACGTGGCAACTCCGCAGAACTACCTGGCAGTGATCAAGGTGGTCGGCATCGGCGGCGGTGGTGTGAACGCCGTCAACCGCATGATCGAGGTCGGCCTCAAGGGCGTCGAGTTCATCGCGATCAACACAGACGCGCAGGCGCTCCTGATGTCGGACGCCGACGTCAAGCTGGACGTCGGGCGTGAGCTCACGCGCGGCCTCGGTGCCGGCGCGGACCCGGAGGTGGGCAAGAAGGCCGCCGAGGACCACGCCGAGGAGATCGAGGACGTCCTGCGCGGCGCCGACATGGTCTTCGTCACCGCGGGCGAGGGCGGCGGTACCGGCACGGGCGGCGCCCCTGTCGTGGCGCGGATCGCTCGCGCGCTCGGCGCGCTGACCGTCGGCGTCGTGACGCGTCCGTTCACGTTCGAGGGCCGCCGTCGCGCCGTGCAGGCCGACAGCGGCATCGAGAACCTCCGCGACGAGGTCGACACGCTGATCGTCATCCCGAACGACCGGCTCCTGTCGATGTCGGACCGGAACGTGTCCGCGATCGCGGCGTTCCACTCTGCCGACCAGGTCCTGCACTCCGGTGTGCAGGGCATCACGGACCTCATCACCACCCCCGGCCTGATCAACCTGGACTTCGCGGACGTGAAGTCGGTCATGCAGGGGGCGGGCTCGGCGCTCATGGGCATCGGCTCGGCACGGGGCGAGGACCGCGCGGTGCAGGCCGCCGAGCTGGCGATCTCCTCGCCGCTGCTCGAGGCGTCGATCGACGGCGCCCACGGCGTGCTGCTCTCCATCCAGGGTGGCAGCGACCTCGGCCTCTTCGAGGTCCACGAGGCCGCGCGCCTGGTGCAGGAGGCCGCGCACCCGGAGGCGAACATCATCTTCGGTACGGTTATCGACGACGCGCTGGGCGACGAGGTGCGGGTCACCGTCATCGCCGCGGGCTTCGACGGCGGCCTGCCCAAGGAGCGCAAGGACAGCCGGGCGCTCGGTCAGGTGTCGGGCGCGGTCGGGGCCGGTGCGGTGGCTACGCGCAGCCCCGCGACGGCGCCGGTCCCGCTGCCCGACATGTCGGACGCAGCCCGTCGCGCCCCCGAGCAGCACGGCGTGAACGGCATGCCGCCGTCGGTCCCGCCGACGCACCAGCCGGCCCCGGTGTCGACGCTGCCGCGCGTGATCGACGACGAGGGTTCGGACGACGTGCCGCGCACGCTGGACGAGCCGGCCGTCGTGGTGCAGGGCTCGTTCAACCGGCAGGAGGTCACGCGCGAGAACGGCGAGCGCGTCGAGGTCCCGCCGCTGTACGACGAGAACCCGCGCCGGTCGTCGGAGGACCTGGACGTCCCCGACTTCCTGAAGTGATCGGCCGGGTACCCTCACACTCGTGAGCGACACCCGGATCCTTGCAGGCGTGCACCCCGTCGATCTCGGCGACGGGGTGCACGCCTTCTTCACGACCGGCGCGGGCGGCGTCTCGCCCGCCCCGTGGTCGACGTCGGGCGGTGGCGGCGGCCTGAACCTCGGCCTGAACGTGTCCGACGACGCGGCGCGGGTGGCGGTCAACCGTTCCCTGGCCGCCGAACGGCTCGGCGCGCCGGTGGCGTTCGCCACCCAGGTGCACGGTGACGTCGTGCTCGAGCTGGGTGCTGCCGAGCGCGCGCTGTGGGCCGGCCGCCGACCGCCGGGGTCGGCGGGGGAGGGCGACGCGCTCGTCACCTCGGAGCGCGGACTGGGCCTCGGCGTCCTGGTCGCGGACTGTGTGCCGGTGCTGCTGGCCGACCCGGAAGCGCGGGTCGTCGGGGTCGCGCACGCGGGACGCAAGGGCGTCCTGGCCGGCGTGGTGCACCGCGCCCTGGACGCGCTGGTCGCTCGGGGCGCCGACCCCGCGCGCGTGCGCGCCGCCGTCGGGCCCGCGGTGTGCGGGCGGTGCTACGAGGTGCCGGCCGCGATGCGTGACGAGGTGGCCGCGGCCGTACCCGAGGCCTTCGCGACGACGAGCGATGGCACGCCCGGCCTGGACCTGCCGTCCGGGGTGGTCGCGCAGCTCGCTGCGCGGGGCGTCGTGGCGACGCGCGTCGAGCGCTGCACGCTCGAGGACCCGGAGCTGTTCTCGCACCGCCGCGCGAGCGCGGCCGGCACCACCACGGGGCGGCAAGCCGGCATCGTCGCGCTCCGCTGACCGTCCACGCCCGCGTCCGGCGACCTCGCGACACGCCGATAATGCCCTTCTGACCTGCGAAATCACACAGATGTCGTTTTTAACGAGCAATCGCTGAACAACTTTGGCAAAGTTGTTCGTGGCACGGCGTGTCGCACTTCCGGGTCGGATTGCGCCGGGCTACTTTTGCCAAGGCGACCTCGATCAGGGGTCAAGGTCGGACCTGTTGTACGGGCCCGCTGGACACGGACAGAAGGACGCACAGCAGGCGACGAACGGAGAATGAGCGATGGCCGGAGCGCTTCGCAAGACCATGCTGTATCTGGGCCTCGCCGACGATCAGGGCGAGCAGGAGTACCTCGACGAGTACGACGAGGGCCTGGAGGAAAACGTGGAGGATCACCGGCACGCACAGGTCACGCCGTTGCACCGCGACGGTGTGCCCCGTGAGGCCCTGTCCTCCTCGGAGCTGCGCCGCATCACGACGGTGCACCCGCGGTCGTACAACGACGCACGGAGCATCGGCGAGGCCTTCCGCGCCGGAACCCCCGTCATCATGAACCTCTCCGACATGGACGACGCCGATGCCAAGCGCCTGGTCGACTTCTCCGCCGGCCTGATCTTCGGTCTGCACGGCTCGATCGAGCGGGTGACCAACAAGGTCTTCCTGCTCTCCCCCGAGCACGTGGAGATCGCGGCCGAGGAGCAGGCGCCCACTGAGAAGCCGAACGGACGCGGCGGCTTCTACAACCAGAGCTGACCCGACACACGAGACCATGGGTGAGGGGCGGCCGCTGCTGCGGTCGTCCCTCACCCATGTCCGTCTCTGCGCTTGTCCACCACTGGCGCTTCACGCGTTTTCCGGTCCGGACGCGTTAGATTGTCCTTCGTGATCTGGGACTTCATCGGCTTCGTGCTGTGGCTCTTCCTGCTGTTCCTCATCGGACGGCTCATCTTCGACTGGGTACAGTTCTTTGCTCGGGACTGGCGGCCACGTGGCGTGCTGCTCGTGGTCGCGGAGGCGATCTACACCGTCACCGACCCACCGCTGAGGTTTCTGCGCCGCCTGATCCCGCCGCTGCGGCTGGGGCAGGTTCAGCTGGACCTGGCGTTCATCGTCCTGTTCTTCGGCGTCTCGCTGCTCTCGTCGCTGATCGGCCAGCTCTAGGGTCGCCGGTCACGTGTTGAATCTGTGCGGGTTCAAGGCGGGCCCGATCGGCGTCTGGCCGCCGGACGCGCGAAAACATTGACCGGGGCATGGATATGGCCTGGGGTGACGCGGCACACTCTGTGAGGAAATCGTGCCCGGAGGTGCTCCCGGTGTCCCGCGCCGATGTCGTCCGCTACCGTGGGCTTCGACGGAGGGCGCGCAGCTGGGCAGCTCCGACGTCCGAGATCTGCGTTCCTACGTTCTAACTTTCGAGGTGACACGATGGCACTGCTTACTGCAGAGGACATCCTCAACAAGAAGTTCTCCGCGACGAAGTTCCGCGAGGGCTACGACGTCGAGGAGGTCGACGACTTCCTCGACGAGGTCGTGCGGACCCTGACCAACGTCCAGGAGGAGAACGAGGGGCTCCGGCAGAAGGTCGCGGCAGCGGAGCGGCGTATCGCGGAGCTGTCGCGCAACGACGCCGCGGCCCCCGCTCGCTCGCAGGCCGCACCGGTCGCGGCGCCCGTCATGCCGACAGGTCCCGCCGGCCCCAAGGGCAACGGCCCGGAGCCCGAGTCGGCGACCGGGATGCTCCAGCTGGCCCAGAAGCTGCACGACGACTACGTGCGCTCCGGCCAGGAGGAGGGCGACCGCCTCATCACGGAGGCCAAGACCGAGGGTGCGCGCATCGTGCGCGACGCCGAGGAGACGTCCCACCGCACGCTCTCCCAGCTCGAGCAGGAGCGTTCGCTGCTGGAGCGCAAGATCGACGAGCTGCGCCTGTTCGAGCGCGACTACCGCACGCGGCTGAAGAGCTTCCTGCAGAACCTGCTGGGCGACCTGGACGCACGTGGATCGGCCCTGCCGCCGCGGAACAACCAGCAGTCCGGCCGGCCGGCCGAGATGGCCCAGGGAATCTGACGGCAGAGTCTCACTTTGTCGAGCACGGCGGCCGGGTGTCCCCACCTCACGGCCGGCCGCCGCGCGCGACATGCCATGCGCCCACATGATTGGGGCACGCCACATCGGCGTGCCCCGTTGTGCGTATGGCCGCATGTGCTTACGCTTCGTGCACTTGACCACCGGGGGCGACCGCGAAGGGGAACCCATGACCAAGATCTCGACTGCTACGAGGGCCGCGATCAAGCAGGAGTTCCCGAACCTGACACGTGACGTGAAGAGGTTTCCCGTCCGGGACGGTGAGGAGCCCTGGACCGTGCGTGAGGCCGAAGAGCTGGCCGCGCTGCTCCTCGAGGACAAGGAGCGGCTGGAGCGTGAGCTGCACGCCGCTGACAGGGAGCTGTCGGACCTGTTGCGGAACTCGGGCGACGGCGCGGGCGACGACCAGGCCGACTACGGTTCGAGCGCCCTGGAGCGCGAGCAGGAGCTGACGCTGGTCAACAACATGCGTGACCTCCTGGACCAGACGAACCACGCGCTCGACCGCATCCGCAAGGGCACCTACGCCACGTGCGAGCTCACGGACCTGCCGATCGGCAAGGCGCGGCTGCAGGCCTTCCCGAGGGCCACGCTGTCGGTCGAGGCCAAGGCGCGCGAGGAGCGCCGCGGGGCCTGAGTGGCAGGCGTGGCATCGGCGCCGCGCGCGATCCTGAACCGGATATCAACCCTGTGATGTCTGAGTTACGGGTATTCCTGGCGCATTGCCGGGGAGTTCGATCCTGGAATGTCTTGTTTCATTCCACGCCCGTGTCGTGCGCCGGGTCACGCTCCGATTGACAGGGTGAATTTCTCCATCGATGCTCATGCAGGTGAACCACACGTGTGTGGTTCATCGCTATTTCGTCAGAGCTATATCAAGGGGGAAAACACAATGATCCGAGGATTCCGTGCAACCTGCCGTGCAGGGGCAGCCGTGGTCATGTCGGCCGGTCTGGTCGTCGCCGCGGCATCGGGTGCGAGCGCGATGGTGATGCCGGGGGGCGACACCCCCGAGCTGATCAGCGCACCCTCCGCCGGCAGCGCGACGGACCTGGTCGACGGCGCCACGAGCGCTGCCGACGCCGCCGACGTGCTCGGCACCACGAACCCGCTGGGCGTCGTCGGCGCCGACGGCGCCCTGGACGTGCTCGAGGGCTACGGCACCACGGACGCCCCGGTGGGCGTCGACGGTGCGATGGTTCCCGAGGAGGTCGCCACCGCCGGTGAGGTCGTCGAGATCGAGAGCGACGGCAGCTTCAACGCGCTGAACGACGTCTGCGTCGCTCCCTGGTACTGGGAGGGCCCGGGCAACGTTGGTAGCACCGCGAACCTGACGGACTACCAGGCCTGCAACGACGGCGACACCGAGCTCGGGGGCGACGGTTCGGTCAACGTCCTCAACAACTGGTGTGTCGCCCCGTGGCACTGGGACGGCCCGTTCAACCTGTTCAACACGGGTAACGTGACCGGCTACGCGGCCTGCAACTGACGCACGCGTCAATTGATTGTCGCCGTGCGGTGACGCGGCGATAGTCTCGCACCAGGTGAGGCCCTTTCCCGGATTTCCGGGAAAGGGCCTCACTGCTTTTGCGCACCCATACCGCTTTCTGTATCTTGTCCGCCGACTCCCCGTATTGCTGGTTCGAGAGGCGCGGCGCGGCCTTGTGCTCGGGGCCGAGCCGACGGCCGGGCCCGGTACGGTCCGCGGCATGGGAGACTTTGCCTGATGTCTACTCCCGCTGAACCCTCCGCCGTGGCCGGTGACGAGACGAGTCCCGCAGCCACGCCCCCGCCGTCGGGCAGCCGTGTGCTTGTTGTCTGGACCGGCGTGCTCGCGGCCTTCGTCCTGGCCGCCGACCAGCTGACCAAGTGGTGGGCCGAGTCCGCCCTGTCCGTTGACGGTGCCCCGATCCCGCTCGTGGGCGAGCTGCTGCAGCTGCGCCTGATCTACAACCCGGGTGCCGCGCTGTCGATCGCGTCGGGCTACACCTGGATCCTGACCATCGTGGTGGTGGTCGTCGTGGTCTTCATCGTCCGAGCGATCGGGCGGCTCGGGTCGCGGGGCTGGGCCGTCGCGCTCGGCCTGCTGCTCGGTGGCGCCGTCGGGAACCTCGTGGACCGCCTGGCGCGGGAACCGGGGTTCGCGCGCGGCCACGTCGTGGACTTCATCGACTACGCGGGCTTCTTCGTGGGCAACGTGGCGGACATCGCCGTCGTCGGCGCGGCCGTGCTGATCGCGCTGCTGTCCCTGCGGGGGATCGGTTTGGACGGCAAGCGCCACACGGGCGAGGAGCCTGCTGAGAAGCCGGCCGACGAGCGCGATGAGGCGCCCGTCGACGAGTCCGCTGTCAAGCCGGCCGGCAAGCCGGATGCCGCCCAGGGCGACTCGGCCTGATGGCGCTGCGGACGCTGCCCGTCCCTGACGGGCTGGCGGGCGACCGCGTCGACGCCGCGCTGGCCCGGATGCTCGGCTTCTCCCGGACGCGCGCGGCGGAGCTCGCGGAGGCGGGCGCCGTGCGCCTCGACGGGCGCCAGGTGGGCAAGTCGGACCGGGTCGTGCCGGGCGGCTGGCTCGAGGTGGACATGCCGGAGGAACGCCCCGCCGTCGAGGTGGTGGCGGAGCCCGTGCCCGGCATGGGCATCGTGTACGACGACGACGACCTGGTCGTGATCGACAAGCCGGTCGGCGTGGCGGCGCACCCGTCGCCGGGCTGGACCGGACCCACCGTGGTCGGGGCACTCATCGCAGCGGGCTACCGCGTGTCGACGTCGGGTGCCGCGGAGCGGCAGGGGATCGTGCACCGGCTCGACGTCGGGACCTCCGGCCTGATGGTCGTGGCGAAGTCGGAGCTCGCGTACACGGGCCTCAAGCGCGCCTTCAAGGAGCGCACCGTCGACAAGGTCTACCACGCGCTCGCCCAGGGGCACCCGGACCCGACGTCGGGCACCATCGACGCGCCGATCGGCCGGCACCCCAGCTCGGACTGGAAGTTCGCGGTGACCGCGGACGGCAAGCCTTCGGTGACGCACTACGAGACGCTCGAGATGCTGTCGGCGGCCTCGCTGCTGGAGGTGCACCTGGAGACCGGGCGCACCCACCAGATCCGGGTGCACTTCGCGGCGCTGCGCCATCCGCTCGTGGGGGATCTCACCTACGGCGCGGACCCCGTGCTGGCCTCCAAGGTGGGGCTGACCAGGCAGTGGCTGCACGCGCACCGGCTGGGCTTCGAGCATCCGACGACGGGGCGCTGGATCGAGGTGGAGTCGCCGTATCCGGCCGATCTGGAGGCCGCGCTCGACGTGGTGCGGGGCGCGTACAAGTAGCAGTTTGCATCTGCCCTGTCGGCTCCTTTCGAAGCAGAACGCGGAACGCCGAGCGGGGTGCTTTGAGTGTCGGACAGCCGTCATAGGATCGACGGCATGCCCACCGCCACCGCTTCGAAGAGCGACGACTTCGTCCACCTCCACGTCCACACCGAGTTCTCGATGCTGGACGGTGCGGCGCGGATCGGCGACCTCATGGAGGAGGTCGCGCGGCAGGGCCAGCACGCCATCGCGACGACCGACCACGGGTACCTGTTCGGTGCGCACGAGTTCTGGGCGCAGGCGCAGAAGGTGGGCATCAAGCCGATCATCGGCGTCGAGGCGTACGTCACGCCGGGCACCAGCCGGTTCGACCAGACGCGTGTGCGCTACGGCGAGGCGGGCCAGGAGTCCGACGACGTCTCCGCGCGCGGCGCGTACACCCACATGACGCTGCTGAGCAAGAACAACACCGGTATGCACAACCTGTTCCGGGCGTCCTCCCTGGCCTCCCTGGAGGGCCAGATGGGCAAGTGGCCCCGGATGGACCGGGAGCTGCTGGAGCGGTACTCCGACGGGCTCATCGCCACCACCGGCTGCCCGTCGGGCGAGATCCAGACGCGGCTGCGGCTCGGGCAGTGGGACGAGGCGGTCCGGTATGCGGGTGAGCTGCAGGAGATCTTCGGCAAGGAGAACTACTACGTCGAGCTGATGGACCACGGGCTCGACATCGAGACCCGGGTGACCAAGGAGCTACTCGAGCTGTCCAAGGTCATCGGCGCCAAGCTGGTGGCCACGAACGACCTGCACTACGTGCGTGAGGAGGACTCGACCAGCCAGGAGGCGCTGCTGGCGATCAACTCCGGCTCCACGCTGGACGACCCGAACCGCTTCAAGTTCGACGGCTCGGGCTACTACGTGAAGTCCGCCGCCGAGATGCGCAAGGTCTTCAAGGAGCTTCCCGAGGCGTGCGACAACACGCTGCTCATCGCCGAGCAGTGCGAGGTCTCGTTCGACACCTCGGCCAACTACATGCCGCGCTTCCCCGTGCCGGACGGCGAGGACGAGATCTCCTGGTTCATCAAGGAGGTCGAGGCGGGCCTGCTGCGCCGGTACCCGAACGGCTACTCGGACGCGGTGCGCAAGCAGGCCGACTACGAGGTCGAGGTCATCATCCAGATGGGCTTCCCGGGGTACTTCCTCGTGGTCGCCGACTTCATCAACTGGTCCAAGGACCAGGGCATCCGGGTGGGGCCGGGGCGTGGTTCGGCCGCAGGGTCGATGGTGTCCTACCTGATGGGCATCACCGAGCTGGACCCGCTGGAGCACGGCCTGATCTTCGAGCGCTTCCTCAACCCGGAGCGCGTCTCCATGCCCGACGTCGACGTCGACTTCGACGAACGTCGGCGCGGCGAGGCCATCCGGTACGTCACGGAGAAGTACGGCGACGACCGCGTGGCCCAGATCGTCACCTACGGCACCATCAAGGCCAAGCAGGCCCTCAAGGACTCCGCCCGGCTGCTCGGCATGCCGTACGCCATGGGGGAGAAGCTCACCAAGGCCATGCCGCCCGCCGTCATGGGCAAGGACATCTCGCTGAGCGGCATCTTCGACCCGAAGGACAAGCGGTACTCCGAGGCGGCCGAGTTCCGCCAGGTGCACGAGGCCGACCCCGAGGCCCAGCGCGTGGTGGAGCTCGCGCGCGGTATCGAGGGTCTGAAGCGCCAGTGGGGCGTGCACGCGGCCGGCGTGATCATGTCGAGCGACCCGCTGATCGACATCATCCCGATCATGAAGCGCCCGCAGGACGGCGCGATCATCACGCAGTTCGACTACCCGACGTCCGAGGGCCTCGGCCTGATCAAGATGGACTTCCTCGGTCTGCGGAACCTCACGATCCTCGACGACGCGCTCGAGAACATCGTGATGAACGGCAAGGACCCGATCGACATCGAGAAGGTGGCGCTCGACGACAAGCCCACCTACGAGCTGCTCGCCAGCGGCAACACGCTCGGCGTGTTCCAGCTCGACGGCGGCGCCATGCGATCCCTGCTGCGGCAGATGCGGCCCGACAACTTCGAGGACGTCTCCGCCGTCATCGCCCTGTACCGGCCCGGGCCGATGGGCATGAACTCGCACATCAACTACGCGCTGCGCAAGAACAAGCAGCAGCAGATCGAGGCGATCCACTCCGAGGTCGTCGAGCCGTTCGCGGAGATCCTCGACGAGACCTACGGCCTGATCGTCTACCAGGAGCAGGTGCAGCGCGCCGCCCAGATCATGGCCGGCTACTCGCTCGGCCAGGCCGACCTGCTCCGCCGCGCCATGGGCAAGAAGAAGCCCGAGGTGCTGGCCAAGGAGTACGTCAACTTCGAGAAGGGCGCCAAGGAGAAGGGGTACAGCGCCGGAGCGATCAAGGCGGTCTGGGACACGCTGGTCCCGTTCGCCGGCTACGCCTTCAACAAGGCGCACTCCGCCGGCTACGGCCTCGTCGCCTACTGGACCGCCTACCTCAAGGCGAACTACCCCGCCGAGTACATGGCGGGGCTGCTGCAGTCGGTGGGCGACAACAAGGACAAGATGGCGCTCTACCTCAACGAGTGCCGCCGCATGGGCATCACGGTGCTCCCGCCGGACGTCAACGACTCCGCCGCCAAGTTCACGGCGGTCAAGGGCGACATCCGCTTCGGGCTCACCGGCGTGCGGAACGTCGGCCGCAACGTCGTCGACGCGATTGTGGAGAGCCGGGAGGCCAAGGGCGCCTTCACGTCGTTCCAGGACTTCCTCGACAAGGTCCCCGCGCCCGTCTGCAACAAGCGCACCATCGAGTCGCTCATCAAGGCCGGTGCGTTCGACTCGCTCGGGCACACGCGGCGCTCGCTGCTCGTGGTCCACGAGCAGGCCGTCGACTCCGTGATCGGCGTGAAGCGCAAGGAGGCCGAGGGTCAGTTCGACTTGTTCGCGGACTTCGGCGGCGCGGGCGACGACGAGGCGGGGATGGGCTTCTCCGTCGAGGTCCCGGACCTGCCGGACTGGGAGAAGAAGCAGAAGCTGCAGTTCGAGCGCGAGATGCTCGGCCTGTACGTCAGCGACCACCCGCTGTCCGGGCTGGAGCACGTGCTGCAGCGGGCCGCCGACACCTCGATCGCCTCGCTGCTCACCGACGAGCACCGCCCGGACAACTCGGTGGTCACCGTGGCCGGCCTGCTCACCTCGGTGCAGCGCAAGATGAGCAAGAACGGCAACCCGTGGGCCGCCGTGACCGTCGAGGATCTGGAGGGTGCCGTCGAGGTCATGTTCTTCGGCGAGACCTACCTTGCGTACTCGACCATGCTCGCTGAGGACCAGGTGGTGGTGCTGCGCGGCAAGGTGCGCCGTCGCGACGAGTCGATGCAGCTGCAGGCCATGGAGGTGGCTCTGCCGGACATCACGGTCGGGTCCGACTCGCCGCTGGCCGTGACCGTGCCGCACAGCCGGGCCGTTGAGCCGGTCATGATCCGGCTGCGCGAGGTGCTCGCCACGCACCCCGGTTCGGCGGAGGTGCACGTCGCGGTTGCCGAGCCCGGTAAGCGGACGGTGGTCCGGGCCGCCGACAGCCTGCGCGTGGAGAAGTCGCCGGCGCTGTTCGGCGATCTCAAGGCGCTGCTCGGGCAGGGCTGCCTGTCGTGACCGACCGCTACAGCGAGGGCGACCACGTGCACTTCTCGCTGGTACCGGCCGCCTACCTCTTCTTCCGGCGCGAGGGTCAGGTGCTGCTCCAGCTGCGGCAGGGCACCGGCTACCGCGACGGGTTCTGGGCCTGCGCGGCCGCAGGCCACGTCGAGGAGGGCGAGTCGGTCATCGACGCCGCAGTGCGTGAGGCCCATGAGGAGCTCGGCGTGGTCGTGGCGCCCGACGACGTCCGGCCGCTGACGGTGCTGCACCGCGGCGAACCGGGCGGGCCCACGATCGAGCAGCGGGTCGACTTCATGTTCGAGGTAACCCGCTGGACCGGGACCCCGTCGATCCAGGAGCCCGACAAGGCGGCGGACCTGGCCTGGTTCCCGTTCGTCGCCCTCCCGGAGCCACTCGTTCCGCACGAGGCGGTAGTGCTGCGCGCCGTGCACGACGCCGGGCGCCACGGCACCGAGGTGCCGCGCGTCTTGACGTTCGGTTTCTGAGCGGGTCGTTTCAGCCGCTTCAGCCGAGCAGCTCCCGTACCAGCGCGCCCTGCCACCACTGCTCAACACGGTCCGGGGACCAGGAGCGTTCGACGGTCAGCTCGTGAAAGACGTCCTGATCCGGACCGGCAGGGCCGGCGCCGCGGTGCGCCCCTGAGCATCCACCTCCCCGTGCCGACACGAGAGCATCACGGACACGGCCGAGCGCATCCGACACGACAACGGTGCCGCCCCCAGGGGGAGCGGCGCCGCTGCCGTCAGAGGGTCAGTGCGTCACAGGTCCTTGCACTGGCCGAGCTGCTTGCCCCGGACCGTGTTGGGCGAGCCGTTGTTGTTGGGCGGCGGGTCGTTGCTGAGGCACGTGAGCACCCCGGTGATCCGGTTGCCCCCGATCACGGGACCCTCGGACCGGGAGACGGTGACCGGGCCGGTCACCTGGTTGCCCCCGCACTCGGCCGCCGGGTCGCCGATCGTGACCCCCGAGCTCCGGCTCACGGTCAGCGTGCCCGTGAGCCGCGTGTCGCACACGCGGACCTCGGACGCTTCCGTGGCGCGGACCAGCGCGGTGAGCCGCGAGTCGGTGACGCGGAGTCCCGCGCCGTCGGACACGGTGATCTGGCCTACCACCGTGGCGTCGTCCACGCAGGTGGTGCCCTCCGTGACGGCGATGCGGCCGTTCTGCCGGCCGGTCAGCACCTCGTCGCACGGTGCCAGGCCGGACACGGCGACGTCGGCCGACGCCACGGCGGGCTCGTCGAACGGGTCGGACGTGACGTGCTCGGCGGCGTTGGTGTACGTGCCGGTGATCGCGTCAGGGTCCACCGTGACCTCGTACGACAGGGTGGCCGGGTCGACGTCCGGCCCTATGTAGTCGAGGCAGACGCTGCCGCCCTCGGTCAGGGCCGCGGCCGGGTCGCCCGCGTTCACCACGGCGGTGCCGAGGGTCCCCGCGAGGTTCTCGATCCCGATGGTGGCCAGCTCGGGCAGCGTCCCGAGGTCGCCGTACTCGAACGTGATCTCCGGTCGGTCGTCCGCCACCGTGTTGTAGATCCAGGCCTGGAAGGTCCCCACGGAGTTGGACAGGTCGGCCGGGTCGCCGCCGAAGGGGAATGGGTCGTCCCACTGAACCACCGCGACCTGGCCACCGGAGGTGGCCAGCCGCACGCCCCGGTCGTTCGCCAACGACAGCTCGAGGTCGGACCAGAGCGGCGCGATGACGCCGTTCGGGGCCGCCGCGGCCGGCAGCGACTGCGGGACCCACGGCTCGCCGCCGTACCCGCCGGCGATGGTGATCAGGCCGTCGTCGGAGACGGTGAGGTTCGGCGACTGGTCGGCGTAGTGCGGGAACGGGCCGATGTTCGCGAACGCGTTGATGGCCTGGCTGTCGCCGTCGAGCGGACTGAACCCGATGCCGACCGAACCCAGGTCGAGGAACCCGGCCCACGCCGCGCACTGCGGATCGTCCGCGGGTGTGGAGGCCTCGTAGGCGCCCACCGCGCCCACCTGCGTGGGCATGTCGACCTCCCACGTGATGGTCTGCCCGTCGACCACGCCGCCCGCGGTCACCGACTCGGGGTCGATGGTGAGCCCGTCGGGCACCGTGTCGGTGACCGTGTAGGTGAGATCCTCCGGCGTCACGTTGGGCGCGACGGAGATGTCGTACCCGATCGTGTCGCCGATCCCCGCCTCGGCCACGGACGCGGTCTTGGTCACGTCGTCGGCCATGCGGGCCAGGCGGACCGGGATCTCGCCGATGTCGCCCGGGGTGTCCGGCGAGCTGCCGAGCACCGCGGTGCCGAAGAACAGGTCGCCCTCGGCGGCGTCGGGCAGGTTCCAGTGCACCCGGACGTCGTACGGGTCGCCCACGGGCACCTCGCCCTCGGGGCCGGCCACGCCGGCGTTGCCGAGGTCCTCGGACGGGACGACGGCGGTGGCCAGCGTGTGCGCGTCCGGCTGGTTCGCGGTGCCGGTCCAGTTCTGGACCAGCACCCACCACGTCCCGGCCTCCGGGTCGGGGATGTCGCAGGCCTCGGCGGCGGACGACGTCGCGGATGCGCACACCTCGGTCGCGGCGCTCGGTGTGTCGCCGGTGCCCACGAACATGTCGAGGTCCGGCGCCTCGGCCGCGGTGATCTCCGCGACGAGCCGCGCCGCGTCGGCGGGCACCTCCAGGGTGGTGACCTCGACCTGGCTCAGGTCGTCGTACGGCGAGCCGTTCGTCGGGTCCTGGCTGAGGGAGCCCTCGTGGAGGTCGGCCGCCACCAAGCCCTGCACCGAGCCGGTGAAGTCACTGACCGCGATGGAGCGGATGTCGGTCACGGACTGCGAGCCGGTGTTCCGGCGCGTGGTGATGTCGATCTCGTCGGGCAGGATCGCCCCGGACGGGACGACGGCGACCGGCAGGGTCACCGCCGGGACGTCGGGGTTGCTCGGGGTGAGCGTGATGCGCCCGAACAGCGTCTCGCCCTCGGGGGCGTCGGCCACGTCCGCCGCGACGGAGATGCCGATCGAGTCGCCGGGCGACACCGTGGCCTGCGAGAGCGCCACGTCCAGCGACAGCCCGTCGTCGGTCACCGCGGACGCCGTCCACGTGACGTCGGCCGGTGCGGACGCCGGTGCGACCGCCGTCCGCTCCCACGAGCAGGTGGCGAGGCACTGGCCGTCGGCGAAGGACGGCAGGTTGAGCGTCTTGGGGTCGCCGCCCGCCTCCGGGTCGGCGGCCAGGTAGTTCGCACCGGTCTCGTCGAACAGCAGGCCCGCCTGCGCGGCGGCCCCGATGTCGATGTGGCCGCTGCCCTGTTCGTACGGGGTGGCTGCCGAGCCGTCGAAGTCCACCACGCTGGTGCGCGCGGTGGTCATGAGCGCCGACTGCTGCTGGGCGGGGGTCCAGCTCGGGCGGGCCTGCGTGAGCAGGGCGCCTGCGCCGGCCACGTGCGGGCTGGACATCGAGGTGCCCGAGATGATGCCGTACTCGACGTGGTCGTAGGCGCCCTCAGCGACGCCGTACGCGGCGAGGATGTCGACGCCGGGCGCGGTGATGGACGGCACTATCGTGTCGACCGCCCGGTTGGGGCCGCGCGAGGAGAAGCTGGCCATGGTGTCGCCGCGGGCGTCGTCGATGGTGAACGCGGTGCCGGAGATCGCGCCGGTGTGGCCGGAGCCCTCGGCCAGCCAGGCCCGCAGCGTCTCGCCGTCGGCGTAGCTGATCGCGACGCCGGGGACGGCGAACGCGTCACCGAGCAGGGAGCCCGCGTTGACCTGGTCGTTCGTCAGCACGAAGCCGGTGGCGCCCTGCGCCGCCACGTTGGACGACTTCGCCACGCGGCCGTTGCCGCCGCGGGCACAGACAACGATCTTGTCGGCGTAGTCCGCCTCGTGGCCAGTGGTCGTGGTGCACTGCGGGTCGCCCACGGCGCCCGCGTCGATGATCGCCGTGGCGGGCAGGGGCCCGGTCACGGACTTGCCGGTCAGGTCGGGCAGGGTGCCCGCGCTGCTGGTCAGGTTCGTGAGGCCGTTCAGCGCGTGCCGGTTGTGCGTCGAGGCGCCCACGGACGTCAGCCACGGGGCGTCGGCGGGGGAGCCGGTGGTGGCGAACCCGGGGCCCTCGTTGCCGTTCGAGGTGGCCACGAAGATGCCCGCGGCGCGCGCGTTGAGGAACCCGAGCGCGTCGAAGTCGTTCCACAGGTCCGACGGCGAGGGCGAGCCGATCGAGTAGTTGATGACGTCGACGCCGTCGGCGATCGCCTGGTCGATCGAGGCCGTCAGGCCCGAGGTGGTGCAGCAGCCCCGGTAGCTGATGACGTTCGCGTGCGGGGCGACGCCGGAGATGTCGAACGTCGGCGGGTTCGTGCCCTCAGGGGCGGTCGGCGTCACGTCGTCGACGACGTTGCCACCCGACGTCGAGCCCGTGTGCGAGCCGTGCCCGTCCTCGTCCAGCGCGCTCTTGTCGGTGGCGCTCAGGAACCCGTAGGCGCCGATGAGCTTGCCGTTGCACGGGAAGTCGGGGTCGTACTGGTCGGTGTTCGCCGGGTCGCAGACGCCCAGGTAGTTGCCCGCGCCGAGCGGGTTGGTGTGGGTGTAGCCGTCGTCACCGGTCTCGGCGAACGAGGGGCTGGAGGGGTGGATGCCGGTGTCGATGGTGCCGATCACGACACCCTCGCCCTGGTAGTTCTCCGGCAGGTCGAGCTCCTCGACGGCGTTCCACAGCGCGTCGGCGTTGCTCCAGGCCGGACCGGCGTCCGTGTGCAGCTCGTGCTCCTTGTCGAGCGCGATGTACGCGACGGCGGGGTCCTGAGCGACCTCTGCTGCCTCCTCCGGCGTCAGGACTGCCGAGACGCCGTTGACGGCGAACTGGTAGGTGAACGGCACCTCGACGTCGTGCCCCAGGGTGCGTTCCATGCGGGTGACGAAGTCGTCCTGCTCCGCCTCGAGGAACTCGGTGTACTCGCGTACCCGGGGGGCAGACGGGTCGAGCGTCCGGCCGGCCCGGGGCGTGGTGGCGTCCAGGCCGGCGACGCCGCCGTCATAGGTGGGCACGGCGGCCTCGGCCAGCCGGATCAGGTAGGTGCGCTCCGCGGTGCCGCGGCCGAGCGCCAGCTTCTGCACGTTCGGCGTCCGCTCGACGCCGGGCTGCGGGGTGGTCTCGGCCGGCACGAGGTCCTCGGCGAGGAGGTCACGCGGGTCGACCTTGTCCGCGGCCGGCGGAGCGAAGGGTGTGACCGCGACGGCGGCCGGCGCGAACGCCGCCGCTAATGCCGTTACAGCCGCTATGGCGAGCAGGGGCGTTCTGGACCGGTGCGACATCTACGGCTCCCTCGGTACGGCAGCGATGGCGGTGGTACGAGCGCGAGCAGGTGCTTGGACATTCCTCGCGTACGTCGCGGGTCGTGTCAATGCTTCCGTACAGGATTCACCCCGGTAGTGGCCATTCCGGTCACAGACTCACTCCTGTCACAGATACGCGCGGCACCCGGTCATCACAGGGAGACGAGAACCTACGGAAGGTGCAGCAGATGACGGTGTCAGAGAACCACGCGGCCCACGTGCACGCGACCGGCGAGCACACGGGGTCGGAGGGCTGGAAGACCGCGGCCACGATGCTGCAGGACGCCTCGCCGATCACCGTGCCCGACGGCGCCTCGGCGATGACCATCCATGTCGAGTGGGGGCCGGGCGACCCGGGGACTCCTCCGCACCGCCACTCGGGGCCCGCCTTCGGGTACGTCATCAGGGGCGCGGTGCGGTTCGAGCTCGAGGGTGAGCCGGAGCGCGTCGTCGAGGCCGGCGGGACGTTCTGGGAGCCGGGCGGCGACGTCATCCACTACCAGGACGGCAACGCGCTGCCGGACGCCCGGACCGAGTTCGTGGTGACGATGGTGTGCGCGCCGGGCAAGCCGATGCTGGAGCTGGTCGACGAGGAGGAGCTGACCGAGCGCGCCCACCTGCGCGCGCCGCGGCCGGCGGTCTGAGGCAGACTTCTCCGCTCCGGACGGGTCCGGAGCGGAGAAGCTCAGGTTTCGAACGTGCGAGGTGGCCGGGCTAGTGGAACCGGCCGCGCACGGCCTCGCCGTGGGCCGGGAGGTCCTCGTCGTTGGCCACCGCTACGATGCGGTCGGCTAGCTCCTCCAGGGCGTCGCGCGTGTACTCGACCTGCTGCACCGACTTGAGGAAGCTGTGCACGCCCAGGCCGCTCGCGAAGTGCGCGGTGCCCCCGGTCGGCAGCACGTGGTTGGACCCGGCCATGTAGTCGCCCAGCGAGACCGGCGACCACGGGCCCACGAAGATCGCGCCCGCGCTGTGCACGCGCGCGGCTACCCGGGCGGCGTCGGCCGTCTGGATCTCGAGGTGCTCCGCGCCGTAGGCGTTGACGACGGCGAGCCCGGCGTCGATGTCGTCCACCAGGACTATCGCGGACTGCGGGCCGTCCAGGGCGCGCGCCACGCGGGTGGAGTGCTTGGTGGCCGAGGCGAGGTCCAGGACCCGGGCCTCGACCGCGGCCGCGAGCTCGACCGAGTCCGTGACCAGCACGGACGCGGCCATCGGGTCGTGCTCGGCCTGGCTGATGAGGTCGAGGGCCACGTGCCCGGCGTCGGCGGTGCCGTCCGCGAGGACGGCGATCTCGGTGGGTCCGGCCTCGGCGTCGATCCCGACGATGCCGCGCACCAGCCGCTTCGCGGCGGCGACATACACGTTGCCGGGGCCGGTGATGACGTCGACGGGCTCGCACAGGGTCTCGCCGTCCTGCGGCTCGGTGCCCGCGGCCCCGAACGCGAACATCGCGACGGCCTGCGCGCCGCCCACCGCGTAGACCTCGTCCACGCCGAGCAGGGCGCACGCCGCGAGGATGGTCGGGTGCGGCAGTCCGCCGTTGTCCTTCTGCGGCGGGGACGCCACGGCGAGGCCGCGCACGCCCGCCTCCTGCGCTGCGACGACGTTCATCACCACCGACGACGGGTACACCGCCAGCCCGCCCGGCGCGTACAGGCCGACGCGCTGGACCGGGATCCAGCGCTGTCGCACGACGGCGCCCGGCGCGAGCTCGGTCACGTGGTCGGCGGGGAGCTGCTCGGCGTGCACCCGGCGCACGCGGCGGATGGACTCCTCCAGGCCCGCCCGCACCAGCGGCGTCAGGCTCTCCAGGGCGCCGGTCAGGGCGGCGGCGGGAACCCGCAGGTGTTCGGGCGCGATCCCGTCGAGCCGCAGCGCGATCTCGCGCAGCGCGGCCGCGCCGCCCTCGCGGACCTGGCGCAGGAGGGGCTCGACCACATGGATGGCCTCGTCCACTCCGACCTCGGCACGGGGCAGGACGTCGAGGAGGGCGCGGCGGCCCAGGGACCGGCCGCGCAGGTCGATGCGTTGGATCACCCGGCCAGTCTATGGCGGCAGGCGGGAGACAATGCTGTGGTGTCCAACTCTGAGGCTGTTCCCGAGGTCCCGATCCGCGACGACGTCATCCGCCTGGGCCAGTTCCTGAAGCTCGCCGACCTCGCCGAGGACGGCGCGCAGGCCCGCGACCTGATCGCCGACGGCGAGGTGCGGGTCAACGGCGAGGTCGAGACCCGCCGCGGCCGGCAGCTCGTGCGCGGCGACGTGGTGAGCGTGCTGATGCCCGCGGGCGAAGAGGCGGCAGTCGTCGCCTGACCGAGTCCTGGGTCAGGACGCCATGTACGTGGAAGCCATTACCTTGTCGACCGTCACGCGCAGCACGATGCGCTCCGGGTTCGGCTCCAGCGGGCGGTAGCGGCGCGCGTACCGCGCGACGGCGTCGGCGATCTCGGCCGTGTCCTCGCTGACGGCGATGGTGCCCTCCAGCGTGATCCACCGGCCGCCCGCGTGCTGGCAGAGGGCGGTGCGCGGGGCGCTGCCGTCGGGCAGGGGGGCGGCGTTGCGGGCCTTGACCGACGAGCGGTTGGTGGTGATCCGCGCGACCCCGGCGTCGGCGTCCCAGGTGAAGGCCACCGGGACCACGTGCGGCGTCCCGTCGGGGCGCAGGGTGGTGAGGGTCGCGAGATGGCGCTCGGTGACGAAGACGAGCTGCTCGGGGTTGAGTCGGATCACGCCGTGAGTCTAGGTCGGGCCGGGCTGCGCGCCTGGTGTCGCTGTGTGGTCGGGTTGTGGGTTCCCCGTATTTCCTGGGGTCGGGTATTTGGCTAGCGTTCCTGACAAATGTCCCGGCCCTGAGGAGTGCCATGAGACGGCGTACAACGTTCCTGGCGGCAGGCGTCGCCGCCCTGCTCGTCACCGGACTGGCGATACCGGCTGTTGTCGCGCAGACCGGGCCGGTGGCGCAGGCCGCGGCAGCCGACTGTTCGGCATCCGCATGGTCGGAGGGCAGCACCTACGCCGTCGGCGCGCACGTGACGCACCGCGGCCGGGCCTACACCGCCCTGGTGGCGCACACCGCGCACGTCGGCGCGGGCTGGACCCCCGACACCACACCGAGTCTCTGGACCGACGACGGCGCGTGCGCCACCGAGCCGGACCCCGATCCCACCGACCCGACGCCCGATCCCACGGACCCGACCCCGGACCCGGAGCCGACGCCCACCGACTGCAGCCAGCGGCCGCGTCCGTCGGGCAAGGTGCTGCAGGGCTACTGGGAGAACTGGGACGGCGCGAGCAACGGCGTGCACCCCGGAATGGGCTGGGTCCCGATCACGGACTCGCGCATCACCCAGCACGGCTACAACGTGGCGACCCTCGCGTTCCCCGTGATCCGGTCCGACGGCACGGTGCTGTGGGAGGACGGCATGGACTCCGGCGTGCGGGTGCCGACGCCCGACGAGATGTGCGCCGCGAAGGAGAGCGGCCTGACGATCCTGATGTCGATCGGCGGCGCCACCGCCGGGATCGACCTGTCCTCGCAGGCCGTCGCGGACCGGTTCGTCGAGACGATCGTGCCGATCCTGCAGGAGTACAACTTCGACGGCATCGACATCGACATCGAGACGGGCCTGACGGGCAGCGGCTCCATCACCCAGCTCTCGACGTCGCAGGCCAACCTGATGCGGATCATCGACGGGGTGCTCGCGGGGATGCCCGCCGGGTTCGGCCTGACGATGGCGCCCGAGACCGCGTACGTCACCGGGGGCAGCGTCGTCTACGGCTCGATCTGGGGCTCCTACCTGCCGATCATCAAGAAGTACGCCGACAACGGCCGGCTCTGGTGGCTCAACATGCAGTACTACAACGGGTCCATGTACGACTGCTCGGGCAACTCCTACGCGGCCGGGACCGTCGCCGGCTTCCAGGCGCAGACCGACTGCCTCGACGACGGGCTCGTCATCCAGGGCACGACTATCCGCGTGCCCTACGAGAAGCAGGTGCCCGGCCTGCCCGCCCAGCAGGGTGCCGGCGGCGGGTACATGGCGCCGTCCCTGGTGAGCCAGGCGTACGGCTCGTACAACGGGGCGCTGAAGGGACTCATGACCTGGTCCATCAACTGGGACGGGTCGCTGGGCTGGACCTTCGGCGACAACGTGAGGTCCCTGCAGGGGCGGTAGCCGCAAGCAGTGCCGGGCGGGCAGGCAGGGCTTCCTGCCTACCCGCCCGACACGCTCAGACTGCGCACGACGGCGTACTGATAGCGGTGGCTGCTGCCCGGGCCGCTCGGCCGCGTCCACCAGGTCTCGATGTCGCCGCGCTCGCCGAGGCGCTCGCGGACCACTGCGTCGGTGCGGCGGTGAAAGTAGCGGGGCGGCCCGTAGTCCTGGCCGGGCTCGGCCAGGTGCCCGACGGTCAGCTCCGCCCCGCCCCACATCCCGACCGCGAACAGCCCGCCGGGGACGAGCACGCGGGTGACCTCGGCCAACGCCTGGTCGAGCTCGGTGTCATCGAGGTGCATCAGGGTGCTCATCGACCATGCGGCATCAAAGCTGTGGTCGGCGAACGGCAGGTCGGTGGCCGATGCGACCCGCGCGTCCAGGCCCGCCGCGCGGGCGACCTCGACCATGCCGGGCGAGAGATCCGTCCCGGTGTACTCGAAACCAGCCGCTGCGATCACCTGGCCGTCTCGGCCCGGGCCGCAGCCGATCTCCAGCACGGTGCGCCGCCGCTCGTCGGTGAGCCGGGCGAGGTACTTCCGCTGTGCCGCCGTGCGCCAGTCCGGGATCGGTCGCCGGGCCCGGTCGGCGGACTCGGCGTCGTAGTACGCCAGGAGGTTCGCGCGACGTGTTTCCTGAGCTGCTTGCGGGTCCGGCTCATCCGTCGTGGAGGTCATGGGCAGGATTCTAAGGATCCGTCGCCGCATCTGTGGATAACCCGCTCGCGGTGTCGGTGGGTGCTCATAGGATCGATGACGTGACCAAGGACCCCTTCGCAGACCTTCCCTTCAATGTGGAGGAGCCGCCGGACGACGCGGCGTTCCTGACCGACGTCGGCGAGCCGTCGCCGCCGCCGTCCGCACGGAACACACCGGAGGCGCAGGCCGCGAAGCTGCAGATGCTGCGCGGCCTGCTGGACGAGGGTGCCGCGGCCGCGGCTGCGGAGGCCGCGGCGGCACCACGGCGGGCCCCGGCCCCGGCTCCGGCGGCTCCGGCGACTGGTCTCGCTGAGGCGGTTGAGCAGGAGGAGGCGCTCGCGGTGCCCGAGCCGGCCGCCCGCCCGGTTCCCGCGGCCTCGCCCGGCTCTGCCTTGCGCGAGGAGGCCGAGTCCGCGCTGCGCGAGCTGGTGGGCCGCGACGACGCCCGGTTGCGCGACGACCAGTGGACCGCCATCGAGGCGCTGGCGGCGTTTCACCGCCGGGCGCTCGTGGTGCAGCGCACCGGGTGGGGCAAGTCGGCGGTGTACTTCGTGGCGACCAGGCTGCTGCGAGCCCGGGGCGCCGGCCCCACGGTGATCGTGTCGCCCCTGCTGGCGCTCATGCGCGACCAGATCGCGGCGGCCTCGCGCGCGGGCATCCGGGCAGTGACCATCAACTCGGCGAACATGACCGAGTGGGACGAGGTGCACGAGTCGATCGCGCGCGGCGAGGTGGACGTGCTGCTGTGCTCGCCGGAGCGTCTGAACAACCCGGGCTTCCGGGACGAGGTGCTGCCGCGACTCGCGGCCGACGCCGGCCTCGTGGTCATCGACGAGGCGCACTGCATCTCCGACTGGGGCCACGACTTCCGCCCGGACTACCGGCGGATCCGCACGCTCCTGGCCGACCTGCCGGCGGGCATCCCCGTGCTCGCCACGACGGCGACCGCCAACGAGCGCGTCACGCAGGACGTGGCCGAGCAGCTCGCCGTGCACGGCGACGGCGCGAGCGAGGACGTGCTGGTGCTCCGGGGCGGGCTCGACCGTGAGTCGCTGCACCTGGCGGTGCTGGAGCTCGGCGACCAGCCGACCCGGGTGGCGTGGCTGGCCGAGGCGCTGCAGGACATCGAGGGCTCCGGCATCGTCTACTGCCTCACCGTGTCGGCGGCGGAGCAGGTCGCCGAGCAGCTGCGCGGCTACGGCCTCGGGGTCGCCGCGTACACCGGCCGGACCGAGCCGGCGCAGCGCGAGCAGCTCGAGGCCGACCTCAAGAACAACGAGGTCAAGGCGCTGGTCGCGACGTCCGCGCTGGGGATGGGCTTCGACAAGCCGGACCTGGCGTTCGTGGTGCACCTGGGCGCACCGTCGTCGCCCATCGCGTACTACCAGCAGGTGGGTCGTGCGGGCCGTGGCGTCGACCAGGCGCTGGTGGTGCTGCTCCCCGGTGTCGAGGACAAGGCGATCTGGGACTGGTTCGGCGCGCAGGCCTTCCCCGCCGAGGGGCAGGTGCGGGTAACTCTCGACGCCCTGGCCCGCGGCGGCACCATGTCGACGGCGGCGCTGGAGACGCAGGTGGACCTGCGCCGCTCGCGCCTGGAGACCATGCTCAAGGTGCTCGACGTCGACGGCGCGGTCCAGCGCGTGCGCGGCGGCTGGGAGGCCACCGGGCAGCAGTGGGCCTACGACGCCGACCGGTACGCCCGGGTCGCCGCCACCCGGGCCGCCGAGCAGCAGGCGATGGTCGACTACGTCAGCACCCAGGGCTGCCGCATGGCGTACCTGCGGGCTCAGCTCGACGACCCGGATCTGACGCCGGGCTGGGAGTGCGGCCGCTGCGACCGGTGCGGCGCCATGGACCTGCCCGAGGCGCCCGACGCCGAGGCGGTCGCCGCCGCACGCGCGGAGATGGACCGACCGGGTGTCGAGGTCGAGTCCCGCAAGATGTGGCCCACCGGCCTGGCCTCCATCGGGCTCGACCTCAAGGGCAAGATCCCGCCCGCCGAGCTGGCCGAGCCGGGACGGGCCGTCGCCCGACTCGACGGCCTCGGCTGGTCGGGCCCGCTGCGCGACCTGCTCGCCCCCGGCGCGAGCGACGGCGAGCTGCCCGTGCCGCTGCGCCGAGCCGCCGCGCGGGTGCTGGACGAGTGGGACGCACTCCGCCCGGCAACCGGGGCCACCGAGCCCAGCGGGTCGGGCGAGGGCGAGACCGGCGACGGCGTCGCCGAGCCCGGCCCGCTCGTGATCGAGGCAGTCGTGGCGGTCCGTTCTATTACGCGGCCGCAGATGTCTTACCACCTGGCCACGGGGCTGGCGAAGTACCTGGGCGTGCCGATGATCGGGGCGATCGGTCCCGTCGCCGGGCAGGAGCAGGCCGGCCGGCACGACCTGAACTCCGCGATGCGCCTCGCGGGCGTAGCCCGGCGCCTGCAGCTGCAGCTCGGCGAGGGCGCGCTCCGCGGGCTGCCGGGCCGGTCGGTGCTGCTGGTGGACGACTACACCGACTCGGGCTGGACGCTCACGGTCGCCTCCCGGCTGCTGCGCCAGGCCGGTGCGGCAGCGGTGTACCCGTTCGTGCTGGCCGTGCGGTGACCGGGCAGGTGACCAGTCCCACGCGCCCGGTGGGCGGACTCGCACCGGCTCGGTGCCGCGCGGTTCGTAGACTGGTCCGGTGATGACCCACGCCGTCGACCAGCACGGCACTGAGGACGGCACCGCGGACAGTGTCTCGGCGCCCTCGGTGCGCCTGCCGCTGCGCCCCGAGCTGGCGGACGAGGTGCCGTACGGCGCGCCGCAGCTCGACGTCCCGGTGCTGCTGAACGTCAACGAGAACCCCTACCCGCCCGGCGAGGACGTGGTCGCGACCATCGCCGAGGAGGTGGCGCGCGCCGCCCGCGGGATGAACCGCTACCCGGACCGCGAGGCCACGGCCCTGCGCCAGGACCTGGCGGACTACCTCGAGATGGAGACCGGCGTCCACCTGGAGCACCTCGACGTCTGGGCCGCGAACGGGTCCAACGAGGTCATGCTGCACGTGCTGCAGGCCTTCGGCGGCCCGGGCCGCACGGCCCTGTCGTTCGCGCCGACCTACTCGATGTACCCCGAGTACGCGCGCGACACGCACACCAACTGGCTGGTCGGCCGCCGGGAGGACGACTTCACGCTCGACCCGGCCTACGCCGCAGAGGCGATCCGCGAGGTAGGTCCCTCGGTGATCCTGCTGGCGAGCCCCAACAACCCGACCGGCACGGCGCTGCCGACGGCCACCATCGAGGCGGTCTGCGAGGCCGCGCTCACCGTGGACATCGACGGGGCGCACCCCGTCGTCGTGGTCGACGAGGCGTACGCCGAGTTCCGGCGCCCCGGCACACCGTCCGCGGTGGCGCTGCTGGAGCGATACCCGAACCTGGCCGTCTCGCGCACCATGTCCAAGGCGTTCGCCGCGGCCGGCGCCCGGCTCGGGTACCTGGTCGCCTCGACCGCCTTCGTGGACGCGCTGCGGATCGTGCGCCTGCCGTACCACCTGAGCGCCATCACGCAGGCCGCGGCCGGCGCGGCGCTGCGCCACCGCGAGTCGCTCATGGCGCAGGTGGCGACACTGCGCGCCGAGCGCGACGCGACGGTGACCTGGCTGCGCGAGCAGCGGCTCCCGGACGGCCTGCCGTTCGACGTCGCGGACACCGACGCCAACTTCGTGCTGTTCGGTACGTTCGGCGACCGGCACGCCGTCTGGCAGGGGCTGCTCGACCGCGGGGTACTGATCCGCGAGACCGGCCCCGACGGCTGGCTGCGGGTGTCCATCGGCACGTCCGCCGAGATGGCCGCCTTCCGCGCGGCGCTCACCGAGGTCTTGCAGGGAGAGGAAGAGGCATGAGCAGGACAGCACGCGTGGAGCGCGCCACCTCCGAGTCGAAGGTGCTGGTCGAGCTCGACCTCGACGGCACCGGGCGCACCGAGATCAGCACGAGCGTGCCGTTCTACGACCACATGCTCACGGCGCTCGGCAAGCACTCGCTGATCGATCTCACCGTGCAGGCGACCGGCGACACCCACATCGACGTCCACCACACGGTGGAGGACGTCGCCATCAGCATCGGCGAGGCGCTGCGCCAGGCGCTCGGCGACAAGGCCGGCATCTCGCGGTTCGGCGACGCGCTCGTCCCGCTCGACGAGGCGCTCGCCCAGGCCGTCGTGGACGTGTCGGGCAGGCCGTACCTGGTGCACGAGGGCGAGCCCGCGGGCCAGGAGTACCACCTCATCGGCGGCCACTTCACGGGGTCGCTGACGCGGCACGTGCTGGAGTCGATAGCGCACCACGCGGGCATCTGCCTGCACGTGCGGGTGCTCTCGGGCCGCGACCCGCACCACATCGTCGAAGCTCAGTTCAAGGCGCTGGCGCGTGCGCTGCGCGCCGCCGTCGCCGTCGACCCGCGGGTCGACGGCATCCCGTCCACGAAGGGTGCGCTCTAGCAGCCATGTCCGACAGCCCCAGGCCCGAGAACGACGGGTTCAACAGCAGCACGCCTCCCGGCGACGACCTGCCCGACTTCGATTTCGACAGCCTCGAGATCCCGGACGACCTGTCGTCCCTGACCGGCGACGGCCAGCCCGAGTTCGCGGCGCTCATCACGCAGATCGCCGGCGCGGAACCGCTCGCGGCGGCCAGCTCGCTGGCGCAGCTCGACCTGGACGCGGTGCCCACCCCGGTCGGCGCCGTCGGCGTCCTGAAGGACCTCGCGGGGGACGCGCCCGATCAGGCCGCGGCAGCGATCTCCCAGCTCGTGCGAGGTGTCCCGCTCGTCCTGATCACCCGCACGGGCGAGCAGATGACGGCGGTCCGGTTCACCGACGGCGTCCGCGGCGACGAGCTCGCCCCCGGCCTCGTGCTGGGCGGCGCGCCAGAGTCCGTGGTCGACCTCCTGACCGGCGCCACGACGGTGGCCGACGCCGTCGGTGTGGTCGGCTCGACCTCGATCAGCAAGTTCAAGGCGGTGCGGATGCTGACCTCCGCGGCGCGCAAGGCCCGCAAGGGCCTGGGCAAGGGCGAGCCCGGCCAGGACAGCAAGGACGGGGCCTGAGCGTGGGCGCACGCGTCGTCGTCCTCGACTACGGCTTCGGCAACGTCCGGTCCGCCGTCCGCTCCCTGGAGCGGGTGGGCGCGGACGTGACGCTGACCGCCGAGCGGGCCGTCGCGCAGGACGCGGACGGCCTCGTGGTGCCCGGCGTCGGCGCGTTCGCCGCGTGCATGGCGGGGCTCACGGCCGTGCGCGGGCACGAGGTGGTCGGCCGGCGGCTGGCCGGCAACCGGCCGGTCCTCGGCATCTGCGTGGGCATGCAGGTCATGTTCGACGCCGGGGTGGAGCACGGCGAGCGCACCGACGGCATCGGTGAGTGGCCCGGCGTCGTAGAGCGGCTGCACGCCCCCGTCGTGCCGCACATGGGCTGGTCACCGGTCGAGGCGCCCGAGGACTCGGTCCTCTTCAAGGGGATCGCCGACGAGCGGTTCTACTTCGTGCACTCGTACGCCGCCCAGACGTTCACCAAGGGCTACGACGAGAACGCGGTGGGGATCTTCTCGCCGCCGAAGGTCACCTGGGCCGACCACGGCGGCCGCTTCGTCGCGGCCGTCGAGGACGGCCCCCTGGCGGCAACCCAGTTCCACCCGGAAAAGTCGGGCGATGCGGGATCCCACCTCCTGGAGAACTGGGTCCGAACCCTCGCCTAGCCCCGCCCGTTCAGCACCACACCGTTGAGTGCTGGATCTTCGCCCTCCCGGACGCCCCGGAAGGGCGAAGATCCAGCACTCGACGAAGACAGATACGAACTTGGAGAGACATGACCGACCGACTCGTCCTTCTGCCCGCCGTCGACGTGGCCGACGGCCAGGCCGTCCGCCTCGTACAGGGGGAGGCCGGCTCGGAGACCTCGTACGGGGACCCGCTGACCGCCGCCCTGGACTGGCAGTCCGGCGGCGCCGAGTGGGTGCACCTCGTAGACCTCGACGCGGCCTTCGGGCGCGGTTCCAACGCGGAGCTGCTGGCCCGGGTGGTCGGAGAGCTGGACGTGCAGGTCGAGCTGTCGGGCGGCATCCGCGACGACGAGTCGCTGGAGCGCGCCCTGGCCACCGGCGCCCGCCGCGTCAACCTCGGCACCGCCGCCCTGGAGGACCCGGCCTGGACGGCCAAGGTCATCGCCGAGCACGGCGACCGCGTCGCCGTCGGCCTCGACGTGCGGGGCACCACGCTCGCCGCGCGCGGCTGGACCAAGGAGGGCGGCGACCTCTGGGAGGTCCTCGGCCGCCTCGACGAGGCCGGCTGCGCCCGCTACGTGGTCACCGACGTGACCAAGGACGGCACGCTGCGCGGCCCCAACGTCGACCTGCTGTCCGACGTCGCCGCGCGCACCCCCGCGCACGTCGTCGCCTCGGGCGGCATCTCCTCGCTCGACGACCTGCGGGCGCTTCGCGCCCTGGGCACCATCGAGGGCGCCGTGGTCGGCAAGGCCCTGTACGCGGGCGCGTTCACGCTCCCCGAGGCGCTCGACGTCGCCGGCCGCCCGGGCGACGAGGCCGCAGGGCACGAGGCCGCCAAGTGAAGTCCATCCAGCCGTCCAGCCAGTTCGCGGGCGACGACGGTTCGGCCGACGCCGAGCTGACCCGCCTGCTGGAGGGCCACTCGACCGGGACGGTCCCGCTGCGCGACGTCGTCGCGCGGCTGGCCGAGACCCGGGTGCTGGTGCCGGTCCTGGCCGAGGCCGGCGTCGTCGAGCAGAACCCGGACGGGCTGGTCGTCGACAAGGAGGCGTCCTCCGGCGTCGTGGCGCTGGAGGCGCCGGACGGCCGCCGGGCCCTGCCCGTGTTCACCTCCGTTGCGACCATGCAGGCCTGGCGGGCCGACGCGCGGCCGGTGCCGGTCGAGGCGTCGCGCGCCGCGCTGTCGGCGGTGAACGAGAACTGGGCGCTGATCGTCGTGGACCCCGCGGGGCCGTCGACGGCGCTCGTCCCGCGGCCCGCCGTGTGGGCGCTGGCCCAGGGGCAGGAGTGGCGGCCGGCGCTCGTGCCGCACGAGGACGGGATCGTCGTGGACCCCGAGGTCGCGTCGGAGGTGGCCGTGGCGGCGGCGCCGGTGCAGCACGTGGTCCGGGCGCACGCCGAGCCGGGCCGCAAGGCCGAGGTGGCGGTGGTGCTCGGTCTGAACCCGGGCCTGGACCGGGCCGGGCTCGACGCGGTGCTGGCCCAGGTCAACGCCCGGCTGGCGGCGTCAGAGGTGATCTCGTCGCGCGTGGACTCGCTGGAGCTGAGGATCGGCGCGGCCCGCTGAGCTACCGCGCTCAGCAGCCCTTCGCCGGGGTGAACGCCGTGTCGTCGGCCAGCACGTCCTGGAGCGTCGACAGGGGCACGAGCAGGCTGTTGTCGTCGGCCGTCTTGGCGTAGACGACGCCGATCACCCGCCCCTTGGCGTCCAGCGCCGCCGACCCGGACGACCCGGGCTCGACGGGCGCGTCCGTGAGCAGCACCTCGCCGAGGTTCGCGTTCAGGGGGTCGCGCGTGGTGCTGATGACCTCGCCCTGCGTCACGGTGAGCTCACCGCCCGCGGGGTAGCCCACCACGGTGACGGGATCGCCGGGCTCCGGGTCGGCCTTCGCCAGCTCCGGGAACGACGGCAGGGGATCGGTGGTGCGGACCACGGCGAGGTCCGCGAGGCCCGCCGTCGCGGTGGTGCCGACGGTGATGTCGTGCCCGTCGTAGGTGCTGACCTCGAGGTCCTTCGAGTCGGAGACCACGTGCTTGTTCGTGATCAGCGTGTGCTCGTCGATCGCGAAGCCGGAGCCCGTCGAGAGCTCCTCGCAGCCCACGTTGCGGATGCGGACCGCCATGCGCTCCACGGCGTCGAACCCGTCGGGGCTCAGGGCGTCGCCGCCGGCCGCGGGGGACAGGTCCGCCGGCGCGGACGGCACGATGTCGGCAGGCACCGGCTCCGGCAGGGGCGGCAGCACGCCGCAGCCGCCCAGCGACCCGGTCAGGACGAGCACTCCGGCGACGAGCGCCCGGCGCGCGAGCGAACGGGCCGGCCACCTCACGGGCGCAGCTCCTTCTGCAGCGCCTCGTTGGCGTCCTCGGCGTCGGCGCACAGCGCGTTGACCTCCCGCTCGTAGCGGCTCAGGTCCGAGGGCTCGTACTGGTCGGCGTCCTTGAGGTAGCCGACGAGCTGCTCCTGGCCCGACACGCACTGCCCGAGCGCGGAGGCCACGGTCGCCGCGGCCGCGCTGACCTGCGTCTGGTAGTTGAGGTACTGCTCCGAGGCGACGTTCTCGTCACCCAGCTGGGCCTTCTCGTTCGCGAGGTCGGTGATGCGCGCGGTCGCCGTGGACAGCTGGTCCCGGGCGGCCTGCAGCTCCGAGTTGGCGCCGTCGAGCTGCATCCGCAGCGAGGCCACCTCCTCGGCGTACCCGTGCGCCTTCTCCTCCCACTCGGCGGAGGTGCTCTGCCAGCGCACCGTGGTGAGCCACAGGTAGGCGCCGACGGCGATCGTCGCCACCAGGACGATCGCGAGCACGCGTGAACCACGACGCGGCCCCGGTTCCCGTGCAGGACCGGGTGCCGCCACGACGGGAGCCTCGGTCATCAGACGACGGAGCCCGTGTACTTCTCGCCCGGCCCCTCGCCGGGCTCGTCGGGGATCACCGACGCCTCCCGGAACGCGAGCTGGAGGCTGCGCAGGCCGTCGCGCAGCGAGCGGGCGTGCTGGTTGCCGATGTCGGGTGCGCTCGCGACCACGAGCGCTGCCAGCGCCGTGATCAGCTTGCGGGCCTCGTCGAGGTCCTTGAGCTCCTCGGCGTCGTCACCCTCGGCAAGGCCGCACTTCACGGCGGCGGCGCTCATCAGGTGGACAGCGGCGGTCGTGATGACCTCGACGGCCGCGACCTCGGCGATATCGCGTGTGGCCTGGTCAGCGCCTACCGGAGCGTCGATGCCGGCGGGGGTCTCATCGGTGGTGCTCATGGAGACCATCTTTCCATCCCGGCAGGGGTGCGGGTGAACATCGAGTCTGGGCTAGCCTGCGTCCGTTCAACGGTGACACGGGGGAGGCCCTTTCGATGCATGACGACATCACACTGACCACCGGGCGCGCGACGCGCGTGCTGACGGAGCGCATCTGGCCGGCGGTCCACGGGACGTCCGTACCGCTCGACGTCGAGTGGCACGTCCTGCCGGGGGAGCCGATCCCCCCTGCTGAGGGCCTGGCCCTCGCGATGGAACCCTACGAGGTGGGCACGCCGTGGGGCCCCGCCTGGGGCACCACCTGGTTCCGGCTGACGGGCGCGGTGCCCGCCGAGTGGGCCGGACGGACCGTGGAAGCGGTGGTGGACCTGGGCTTCGACAAGAACATGCCCGGCTTCCAGTGCGAGGCGCTGGTGTACCGCCCGGACGGCAGCCCGGTGAAGTCGATCAACCCCCGCAACCAGCACGTCCCGGTGTCCGACGCCGCGACCGGCGGCGAGCGGGTCGAGCTGCTCCTGGAGGCGGCGTCGAACCCCGTGCTGCTCGACTACCACCCCTTCCTGGTGACCCAGGAGGGCGACACCGCCACCGCGTCCCCGCGCCCCCTGTACACGACCCGGCGCATGGACCTCGCGATCTTCGAGACCGAGGTGCACGACCTCGCGCTCGACATCGAGGTGCTGCTCGAGCTGCAGGCCGAGCTGCCCACCGGCCCGCGCCGCATGCGGGTGCTCCAGGCGCTCGACGACGCCCTCGACGTGCTCGACCTGCAGCGCATCCCCGAGACGGCAGCGGCCGCCCGGGCGGCGCTCGCGGACGTGCTCGCCAGCCCGGCGGAGCCGAGCGCCCACGAGATCTCCGCCGTCGGGCACGCGCACATCGACTCCGCCTGGCTGTGGCCGGTGCGGGAGACGATCCGCAAGGTCGCGCGCACGACGTCGTCCATGGCGGACCTCATCGAGCGCACCGACGACTTCGTGTACGGCATGTCGTCAGCGCAGCAGTACGCCTGGGTCAAGGAGCACCGGCCCGAGGTGTGGGCCCGGATCAAGGACGCAGTGGCGTCCGGGCGCTTCCTGCCGCTGGGCGGCATGTGGGTCGAGTCCGACACCGTGATGCCCTCGGGCGAGGCGCTCGCGCGCCAGTTCTCGCAGGGGCAGCGGTTCTTCGAGCGGGAGTTCGGCCTGCGGTCGCACGGCGTGTGGCTGCCGGACTCGTTCGGCTACTCGCCGGCCCTGCCGCAGCTGGTGCGCCGCGCCGGGTTCGACTGGTTCTTCACGCAGAAGATCTCGTGGAACCAGGTCAACGTGTTCCCGCACCACACGTTCTGGTGGGAGGGCATCGACGGCTCGCGAGTGCTGACGCACTTCCCGCCCATGGACACGTACAACTCGCAGCTCTCGGGCGAGGAGATCGCCAAGGCGACCCACCAGTTCCGCGAGTCGCGGCGCGCCACGGGCTCGATCGCGCCCGTCGGGTGGGGCGACGGCGGCGGCGGCACCACCCGGGAGATGACCGGCCGGGCCAAGCGGCTGGCCGATCTCGAGGGCAGCGCGAAGGTCCGCTGGGAGCACCCGGACGCGTTCTTCGAGCGCGCTCGCGAGGAGCTGACCGCGGCCGGCACGGGTGACAGCGCTGTCTGGGTGGGCGAGCTCTACCTGGAGCTGCACCGGGCCACTTTGACCTCGCAGCACAAGACCAAGCAGGGCAACCGCCGCAACGAGCAGCTCCTGGTCGAGGCGGAGGCGTGGGCGGCGACGGCGTCGGCCCGGACCGGGGCGGACTACCCGTACGACGAGCTCGACGCCCTGTGGCAGCAGATCCTGCTGCTCCAGTTCCACGACATCCTGCCCGGCACGTCCATCGCCTGGGTGCACCGCGAGGCCGTGGCGCAGCACGCGGCGATCACCGCGGGCGCGCAGGAGATCATCGAGCGCTCCCTGCGCACCCTGGTGGGCGAGGGGGACACGGCCCTGCGGGCCAACCCCGCCGTGTTCGCCCAGGCAGGGGTGCCCGCGCTGGGCGTTGCCCTGGCCGCTGGCCCGACGGCGGCGTCGAGCACCCTGACCGAGCTGCCCGACGGCGGCCTCGTCCTGGCGAACGACCTCGTCCGGGTCACCCTGGACGCCGTCGGCCACGTGACGTCCGCGATCGACCTGGCCACCGGGCGCGACGCGGTGGCGCCCGGGCGCGAGGCGAACGTGCTGCAGCTGCACCAGGACTTCCCGAACAAGTGGGACGCCTGGGACGTGGACCGGTTCTACCGCAACTCGGTGACCGACCTGCGCGAGGCCGAGAAGGTCACCGCGACGGTGGACGACGGCGTGGCAGTGGTCACGGTGCGCCGGCAGTTCTCGGCCTCCAGCGTGGAGCAGACGATCACGCTCGCGCCGGGCAGCCGGACCCTCGAGGTCGCCATGCAGACCGACTGGCACGAGGCCGAGAAGTTCCTCAAGGTCGCCTTCCCGCTCGACGTGCGCGCTGAGCATGTCGCCGCCGAGACCCAGTTCGGCTTCCACAAGCGGGTCACGCACACCAACACGAGCTGGGAGGCCGCCAAGTTCGAGGTGTCCATGCACAAGTGGCTGCTCGCGGAGGAGCCGGGCTTCGGCGTCGGCCTCGTCAACGACTCGTCGTACGCCTACGACGTGACCCGTGAGGTGTCCGACGGCGGCGTGGCGCCGGCGCCGGGCGCGCCCGACGTCACGACGACCGTGCGCCTGTCGCTGCTGCGTGCGCCGCGGTTCCCCGACCCGGAGACCGACCAGGGGATCCAGACGCACCGGTACGGCCTGGTGGTCGGCGCGGACACAGCCGCGGCGACCGAGGCCGGGGCGACGTTCGGCGCGCGCCCGCGCGAGCTGCGCGGCGCGACCGGCGTCGAGCCGCTGGTCGGCGTGGCCGGCGGCGTCACGCTGTCGGCGGTCAAGCTCGCCGACGACCGGTCGGGTGACCTCGTGGTGCGGGTCTACGAGGCGCTGGGGCGCCGCGCGTCGGGCACCGTCACGGTTGCGGCGCCGGTCACGGCAGCCCGCGAGGTGAGCCTCATCGAGGACGATTTGGCGGAGGTGACCCTAGCGGCCGACGGCGACGGCGTGGACCTGACCCTGTCCCCGTTCGAGGTCCGCACCCTGCGGTTCACACTGGCCTGATCACGGAAAGGCCGGGCCACCAGGGGCCATGTCCTGTCCCCTGGTGGCCCGGCCGGCTGCAGACCTTGTCGCAGGCCAGCTCGGCGAGTGCAGACTTCGTTGCGGATACAGGGTGCCTTTCCGCAACAAAGTCTGCTGTCACCGGTCACGGGTGCGGCAAAGTCTGCACTCGCCCGGCCATCTGCCAAGACCTTGACACCAGCTGGGTCACGCGGCACGCTGTCGATGCTAAAGCGCTTTAGTCGGCGTCGAAGCGACGGCATGTACCCCAGGACGCGACGATGCATCTGCTGGAAGGAACTGTCATGAAGATCCGGAGGATCGGGGCTGCGGGAGCCGCCCTGACCGTGCTGGCCGCCTTGGGCGGCTGTGCCCTCAACGGCGCGGGCACAGAGAGCGATACCGGGGCGGACGCCTCGGGTGATGTGACCGGTGAGGTCACGCTGCAGACCTGGGCGCTCAAGCCCAACTTCACCGAGTACGTCGAGGGCGTCATCGCCGACTTCGAGGAGGAGTACCCGGGCACCGAGGTGACCTGGCTGGACCAGCCGGGCGACGGCTACTCGGAGAAGGTCCTCTCGCAGGCCGCGGCGGGCGAGCTGCCCGACGTGACGAACCTGCCGCCGGACTTCGCGCTCTCGCTGGCGCGCGAGGGCCTGCTCACCGACGTCACCACCGTGGACGACACGGTCGAGGACACCTACGTGCCCGGCGCGCTGGAGGCGTACCAGTACGGGGGCATCGACGGCACGTTCGGCTTCCCGTGGTACCTGACCACGGACCTGAACTACTGGAACACCGAGATGTTCGAGAAGGCGGGACTCGACCCGGCGACGCCGCCCACGAGCCTCGACGAGCTCGTCGCGCAGGCGCGGACCATGAAGGACGAGACCGGCGAGTACCTCATGAGCCGCAAGCCCGGCCTGGGCGACTTCGCGGCCGAGGGCCTGCCGGTGCTGTCCGACGACGGTACCGAGCTCGTCTTCAACACGCCCGAGGCGGCGGAGCTGCTCGACGTCTACCGCGACGCGTACGCCGACGGCCTCATGCCCGACGACGTGCTCACCGACGCCTACCTCGGCAACAGCCAGCTGTTCACCGAGGGCAAGGTCGCCTGGTCCACGGGTGGCGGCAACTTCATCAACAGCGTGCTGGAGAACAACCCGTCGCTGGACGGCAAGATCACCTCGTCGCCGTACATGGGCACCACCCCGCTGTACGTGCAGGGCCTGTCGGTCTCGAACCAGTCCAAGAACCTGCCGACGGCGGTCGCGCTGGCCCGGTTCGTGACGAACGCCGCCAACCAGGAGGCGTTCTCGACCGAGGTGCCCGGCGTCTTCCCGTCCACGACGGCCTCGCAGGAGAACCCCGAGCTCGCCGAGAGCGACGACACTCCGCAGGGCGACGCCAAGGCGATCGCGTTCAGCAACCTCACCACCGCGCAGGTGCTGCAGCCGGTGGAGGTCAACGAGGCGATGACCACCATCATCAACCAGCAGTTCGCGGCGGCGATCGCCGGCGACAAGACCTCGCAGGAGGCCCTCGACGCGGCGGTCGAAGAGTGCAACAAGCTGCTCGCCGACCAGTGACGACGGTGCGCGGGATCCGGACCCGTCGGGGCCGGGTCCCGCACCCCGCGCCCCGCACGCCCACCGTGCGGGCCCACGCCGTGCGGACCCACGCCTGGTTCACGCCGTGGCTGCTCGTGGCGCCGGCAGTGCTGTTCCTGCTCGCGTTCAACCTGTGGCCGACGGCGAACGCCTTCTTCCTGGCGTTCACGAACGTGCGGGTGCTCTCGGGCGGTGAGCTCGTCGGGTTCGCGAACTTCGAGCGCATGCTCAGCGACGCCCAGCTCGCCACGGCACTGGTCAACTCGATCGTCTACATGCTCGTGTGCGTGCCGTTCCTGCTGCTCGCGCCGCTGGGGCTGGCTGTGCTCGTGGAGAAGAAGCTGCCGGGCATCGCGTTCTTCCGCACCGCGTTCTACACACCGGTGGTGGCCTCGGCCGTGGTGGTCGCCCTCATCTGGGGCTGGCTGCTCGACGACCGCGGCATCATCAACGCGATGGCGCTGAACCTGGGTTTCATCACCGACGCGGTCCCGTTCCTCACGGACCGCTGGCTCGTCCTGTTCAGCGCGATCAGCCTGACCGTCTGGAAGGGCCTCGGCTACTACATGGTGATCTACCTGTCGGCGCTGGGCGGTGTGCCGCGCGAGCTGCACGAGGCCGCCGCCGTCGACGGGGCGGGGGCGCTGCGCCGGTTCTGGTCCATCACGATCCCGGGCGTGCGCAACACCATGCTGCTGGTGTCGGTCATGATCACCGTCTCCGCGCTGCGTGTGTTCGCCGAGCTCTACATCCTGACCAACGGCACGGGCGGCGTCGGCGGGGCCGACGTCTCGGTGGTCATGCTCATCCAGATGTACGCGCGCGGGTTCAGCGGCAACCTGGGGTACGCGTCGGCGCTCTCGCTGCTGCTGTTCGTCATCACGCTCGGCCCGCTGCTGGTGATCGCGCGGATCAACCGGGGGAGGGACTGATGGAGGTCATGTCAGGCACGGTCACGTCAGGCACGGTCACGTCGCGCACCGGATCGCGGGGGTTCGCGACGCCGTCGACCCGCGAGGTGGTGCTGCGGTACGCGCTGCTGGTCGTGGTGCTCTTCATCACGCTCGGCCCGTTCCTGTGGCAGCTGTCCACCTCGCTCAAGGGCGCCGGCGAGGACATCTACACCGCCAACCCGAGCTTCCTGCCGAGCAGCCCCACGTTCGACAACTACGTGAAGGCGTTCCAGACCGTCCCGATCCTGGGGTTCGCCGGGAACTCGATAGTGGTGGCCGGGATCGTGGTGCTCGGCAACATCGTCGGCGCCACCATGGCCGGGTACGCCCTGGCGCGGCTGCGGTTCCGCGGCGTCCGGCTCGTGCTGGGGGCGATCCTGCTGACGATGCTCCTGCCGGGCGAGGCCACGATCGTTGCGCAGTACCTGACGATCCGGCAGCTCGGGCTCGCCGACACGCTGCTCGGCGTCGCCCTGCCGGGCGCGATCGGCATGCTCAACGTGCTGCTGATGCGCACGGCGTTCGCGGCGATCCCGAAGGAGCTGGACGAGGCGGCGATAGTGGACGGGGCCAACGCCTGGCAGCGGCTGCTGCACGTGGGCGTGCCCAACGTCCTGGGCATGCTCGCCGTCATCGCGATCTTCTCGTTCATCGGTGCGTGGGACGACTTCCTCTGGCCGCTGATCGTCCTGACCACGCCGAACAAGTTCACGCTCACGGTGGGCCTGGAGTACCTGTCCGGGACGTTCACGAACAACCCGCGCGTCGTGGCCGCGGGAACCATGATCGCGTTCATCCCCATCGTGGTGTTCTTCGCGGCACTGCAGCGGTACTTCTTCCGCGGCGTCGACGAGGGGGCGATCAAGGGGTGACGCAGGCTTCCGAACGCCCTGGCCGTCGGCCCACCATCGCCGACATCGCCGCACGTGCCGGCGTCTCCCCGACGGCGGTCTCGTTCGCGCTGAACGACCGCCCCGGCATCAGCGAGCAGACCAGGGCCCGCATCCTGGCCGCCGTCGCCGAGCTGGGGTGGCGGCCGAACGTCGCCGCCCGTGCGCTGGGCGGACGGCGGGCCGACACGGTCGGGCTGGTCGTCGCGCGGCCGGCGCGGACGCTGGGCGTCGAGCCGTTCTTCGCCCAGCTCGTCTCGGGGCTGCAGGCGCGGCTGTCGACCGACCTCGTGGCCCTCCAGCTGCTCGTGGTCGAGGACATGTCCGCCGAGCTCGACGTCTACCGCCGCTGGGCCGCCGAGCGGCGCACCGACGGCGTCGTCGTGCTCGACCTCGAGCAGGACGACCCACGCCCCGAGGAGCTCGTCCGGATGGGCCTGCCCGCCGTGCTGGTCGGCGGCGACGGCACGCCCGGACCGGTCCCCGCGGTGTTCGCCGACGACCATGCCGCCATGACCGCGCTCGCCGAGCACCTGGCTGCGCTGGGGCACGTGCAGGTCGGTCACGTGGGCGGCATCCCCGCCTACGTCCACTCCGCGCGCAGGGTCGCCGCGCTGCACGACGCCGGGTCCCGGCTCGGCCTGCACGTCACCACCGTGCCGACGGACTTCTCGCAGGACGAGGCCGCGGCAGCCACCCGGGCCCTCCTGGCCCGCGACGAAAGGCCCACTGCCATCGTGTACGACTCCGACGTCGCCGCGCTCGCGGGCGTCACCGTCCTGGCCGAGGCCGGGCTCAGCGTGCCTGGCGACGTCTCGGTCGCCTCCTTCGACGACTCCGAGCTCGTGCGCCTCGCGCACCCGCCGCTCACCGCGATGACCCGGGACACGTTCGAGCTCGGCGAGCTCGTGGCGGCGACGACACTGTCGCTGGTGCGCGGGGAGCGCGTGCCCGACGTCGTGGGTGCGCCCACGCCCGAGCTGACCGTGCGCGGCAGCACGGGACCGGTCCCTGGGGGCGCCGCATGACGGGCCCGGCGCACGTCCCGGCCGGCCGGCCCGGCGTCGGGCTGACCAGCGAGGACGCCCACCTGGTACGGCACGACGGCGCCGGCCGCACCGTGGTCCTCGACGGGCTGGACGTGCCGGTCGAGGCCGGCACGGAGCTGCGCTACACCCTGCTGCCGGTGCTCGACGAGGAGCTCACGTACCGGGCGACCTACGTGGCTGTCGACCTGCTGCTCGACGACGGGAAGTGGCTCTCGCAGACCGGGCCCGGGCGCGAGCTGCGGGACCAGCACGGCATGCCCGCGACCGCCGTCGGGCAGGGGGAGGCGCGGATCCTGGTGCCCGACCACTGGAACCTGGTCCGCGTGGACCTGGGCCCGGTGGCCGAGCGGGCGCCGGGGCGCCGCGTGCGCGCGGCCGCCGTCGTGACCGCACCGCCGCACGGCGGGCGCAGCGAGGTGTGGCTCGACGCCGTGACGGTCGGGCCGCGCCAGGCGCGCGCGATCACCGGCCGCACCGACCTCGTGGACACCCGGCGGGGCACCCATTCCTCCAGCGCGTACTCGCGCGGGAACACGGTGCCCGCGGCGGCGGTGCCGAACGGGTTCACGATGTGGGTGCCGCTGACCGACGCGTCGTCGGACCGCTGGCTGTACTCGTGGGCCGCCCACAACGGGCCGGACAACCGGCCGCGCCTGCAGGGCGTCGGCATCTCGCACGAGCCGAGCCCCTGGATGGGGGACCGCGACCAGCTCGCGTTCCACCTGGTCCCGGCGCGGGCTGACGGCGGATCCGGCGTCGACTCCGGGGGCGGCTCCGGCGACGGCTCCACCGTTACCGCCGGCGGCGAGGACGTCCCCGACGCGGCCCTGGCGGCCCGCGCGATCGGGTTCTCGCACGACGACGAGATCGCCCGGCCGCACCTGTACACCGTGGACCTGGACGGCGGCGCCCGCGTTGCCGTCGCGGCGTCCGACCACGGCGGCGTCCTGCGCTTCACCTTCCCGCCCGGGGCCGCGACGGGCCATCTGCTGATCGACGCCGTGAGCGACACCGGCGCCGACGGCGCGCCCGTGGCCGTGACGGTGCACGACGACGGCACGTTCACCGGCTGGAGCGATCACGGCAGCGCGCTGTCGGTGGGCCGCAGCCGCATGTACGTGGTGGGCCGGATCTCCCGCCCGGTGCTGCGCACGGGCCGCGCCCGCGGGCGGGACCACGCCACCTACGCGACCGTGGCGCTCGACCCCGTGGAAAGGCCCGCCGCTGGACCTGATGCTGGGCCTGACACGACGGCTGGACCCGACGCGGAGGCGGGCCGCACGGTCGAGGTGCGCGTGGCGACGTCGTACATCAGCGAGGACCTCGCCTGGCGGGCCCTGGAGCGGGAGGCGGCCGGGACCTTCGACGAGGTCGCCGAGCGCGCCCGCGCGCAGTGGGAGGAGCGCCTCGGCGTGCTCGACGTCGAGGGCGCCACCGAGGAGCAGCAGGTCACGCTCTGGTCGAACCTCTACCGTCTGAACCTGTACCCGTCCTCCTACACGGAGGTGGGGGCCGACGGCGCGCCCGTGCACGCCTCGCCCGTGCTCGACGGCGCGCCCGTCGTACCCGGCGAGATGTTCGTGAACCACGGGTTCTGGGACACCTACCGCACCTGCTGGCCGGCCTACGCTCTGCTCTACCCGGAGGTCGCGGCGCGGCTCGCGGACGGGTTCGTGCAGCAGTACCGCGAGGGCGGCTGGGTCGCCCGGTGGTCGTCGCCGGGTTACGCGGACCTGATGACCGGCACGTCGTCCGACGTCGCGTTCGCCGACCTGTACCTGCGCGGCGTGGACCTGCCCGACCCGCTGGCCACCTACGACGCCGGGCTGCGCAACGCCACCGCCCTGCCCACCCGGTCCGGCGTGGGCCGCAAGGGCCAGGACTTCGCGCTCACGAACGGCTGGGTGCCGCGCGACGTCGAGGAGTCGGTGTCCTGGAGCCTCGAGGGCTACATCAACGACGCCGGGCTGGCGCGCATGGCCGAGGCGCTCGCGGACGCGCCCGGCACGCCGGACGGCCGACGGCGCCAGCTGCGGGACGAGGCCGCCTACCTCCGGCAGAGCGCGCTCGGGTACGTGCACCTCTTCGACCCGGAGACGGGGTTCTTCCGGGGGCGCGGCCGGGACGGGGCGTTCGGGTCGGGGGCCGCCGCCGTCGCGGGGTCGGACGCCACGGGGCCGGACGCCGCGGCGTTCGACCCGGACGAGTGGGGCGGCGACTACACCGAGTCCGACGCCTGGAACTTCCTGTTCCACCCTGTGCACGACGGCGCAGGCCTGGCCAGGCTGCACGGCGGCCCCGACGGGCTGGAGCGGCTGCTCGACCGGTTCTTCGCCACCCCCGAGCGGGCGGACAAGCCCGGGACCTACGGGTCCGCGATCCACGAGATGTTCGAGGCGCGCGACGTGCGGCTGGGCCAGCTCGGGCAGTCCAACCAGGTGTCGCACCACATCCCGTACGCGTGGCTGTTCGCCGGGCGGCCGGACCGCACGCAGGAGACCGTCCGCGAGATCCTGGCGCGGCTGTGGACCGGCAACGAGATCGGGCAGGGCTACCACGGCGACGAGGACAACGGCGAGATGTCGGCCTGGTACGTCCTCTCGGCCCTCGGCCTGTACCCCCTGGAGATCGGGTCGCCGCGCTGGGCGGTCACCTCGCCGCTCTTCGAGCGGACGGTGGTGCACCGCCCCGACGGCGACCTCGTGATCGAGGCGCCGGGCGCTGCAGACCACTGGTACGTGGCGGGCCTCGACGTGTCGGGCGGTGCGGGTGACGGCGCGGGTGCCGATGCGGCCGCCGTCCGAGCCGTCACCACGCCGTCGATCGACAATCGCGACCTGGTCGGGGGAGCGGCCCTGCGGTTCGCCCTGTCCGGGACGCCGACGCGCTGGGGCGTGCCGTCGTCGGGCGATTCTGACGTGGCGCCCGCAGGTCCGTGGCAGCGGGCCGACGGCAGCTGGCACGGCGCCCGTGGACCCCTGCCGCGCCTGACGGACGGCGACCTGACGACGTCGGTCGAGGTGACCGGTTCGCTCGAGTGGCGGCCCTCCGACGAAGTTCCGCCAGGTGCCGCGCTCCGCGCCTACACGCTGACGTCGTCGGCTGCGGGCGAGGGCCGGCCGCCGTCGGCGTGGCGCCTGGTCACGGACGACGGGCGTGTGCTCGACGAGCGCACCGGCGAGCACTGGCCGTGGCCGGGCCAGCTGCGGCCGTTCGTGCTCGACGAGCCCGCCCCGTTGACGGGCCTCCGCCTGGAGCTGCTCGACGAAGGCGTCCTCGCGCAGGTGGAACTGCTCGCGAGCTAAACGCCGTCGGGTCGGGGCGCCCGCCGGAGAACGGATGCGCGAGCGGAGTGTGTTGCGCTGCGTAGACAACGTCTACGCAGCGCAACACACTCCGCTCGCCAACTGTCTTCCTGGAGGCATGCGGCGCGGCCCGGCGTTCCGTAGCGAGACGTTGTTCCGGTATGTGAGATCCGGGCAAAGATTATTGACTTCGATGGGTTCCATTCGTATCTTCTGTGACATCGAGATCAACCGCACTTATCCGATCGGAAAGGTGTAGAAAGCCTCGGCAGGTCATGAGCTCCGACGCAAAGCCCCGGCTGGTCGGACGGCAACCCCCCGCGCGGGTGGGTGCCCCGGGTGAGGACCAGGTCGGCCGCCGTCCGGCGGATGACAACACGCGTCGCTCGCCGATGGGCGAGCAGGTGAGGAGAACGACGATGACCCGGAGCGCTGCCCCCGCCGTCCACGTGTCCCTGCCGTCCTGGAACGTCTCCGCGCGGGTTGGTGCTGCCCCGCGCGAAGGCATGTGTTGTCACTGTTCCTGTCGCTGACAGCGGCAGACCCGACCCGCTGACCGGCCCTGCCCGGTCCGCCACTCGGACCACACCTCGGCGTCACGTGCCGAGCCCCGGCCGAACCCGGCCCTCACGTTCCTGACCGGACGTCTCTCGCCTGCCCCCGGCAGCCACGCCCCCGGGCGACCCATGAACGCCGTCGCGCACCATCGGTGCGCCGCCGGCCGGGTCCTCCGGGCGTCGTCGCGCAGCCGCAGCTCGAACGGAGCCCCGCCGTGCCGTACCCGTCGCAGCCCACGTCCCTCTCCTCCACCGGCCCCCTGTCCCGTCCCGTCGTGCTCGGGGTGGACCTCACCTCCGCCGGCGCCCGACCGGGCGCCCACCGTGCCCGCGGCCCGGTCGCGCCCCGGCCGTTCGACGGCGAGCGCTTCCTCCACCTGGTGCGGACCGCCGACCGCGGCCTGCTCGACTTCGTCAGCCTCGACGAGGGTTTCCTGCTCCACCCCGGGCGCAGCCAGGTGACCGGCCGGCTCGACACGGCCGTCGCAGCTGCCCGCGCCGCGCGGGTCACGGCCGGAGTCGGCCTCGTGGCCGCCGTCGACACCGTGCACGTCGAGGCGGCCCACGCCGCCGTCGCCCTGAGCAGCATCGACCGGGCGAGCAGCGGCCGGGCCGGCTGGCAGGCCGTCCGGCAGGGCACGCTCCCCGAGCCCGACGAGGCGTGGGCCGCCCGCGTCGAGCTGGGCATCCGGTCCGTGACCCAGGTCTGGACCGGCCGGCCCGGCACCGGGTCCGGGGCGGTCGAGCTCGACGCTGAGGGCCGGTTCCGCGTCGACCACGACGGCATCCGCTTCGCCGTCCGCGGCCGCCCGGCCGGCGGCGGCGACACGCTGCCTCAGGTGCCCCCGCCGGTAGTCGTGCGCGTGCGCTCCGATGCCAGTGCCGCGCTGGCCGGACGCACCGCCGACATCGCGCGGATCGCCGTGACCGACGCCGCGCACGCGGTCCGGCTGCGCCGGCTCGTGCGGGACTCGGCCCTGTCCGCCGGGCGCGATCCCGAGGACGTGCGCGTGCTCGCCGAGGCCTACGTGGTGCTCGCGGCCGAGCGGGCCAGCGCCCGGGCGCGGCTGGAGCTCGTCGAGGCGCTCGAGGGCAGGGAGTCCATGGGCGGCGGGCTCGTCGTCGCCGACACGCCGAACGAGCTGGCGACTCTCATCGCGGACTGGACCGGGGTCGGCGCCGTCGACGGGTTCCTGCTGCAGCCGTCCTCGCTCAGCTCGGACCTCGACACGATCACCGACCACCTCGTGCCCGCCCTCCAGCACGCCGGCCTGTACCGCACCGAGCGGTCGGCGACGACGCTGCGGGGCTCGCTCGGGCTGTCCGACGTCGAGACCGAGTCCCGGGCGCTGCCGACGGGCCGGCTCCTGAGCGCCTGACGAACCCCGTCCGCGCAGCCCCGTCCGCGCAGCACCGCATCCAGACAGCACACCAATCCCGAGGGAGAACATCATGACCACCCCTGAGCTGCAGACCCCCGAGACCGCGGGCGCCAAGGTCGCCGGCGGCGCCCTGCTGATCGACGTCCGCTCGGCAGCGGGCCGGGCGTCGTCGGGCGAGATACCCGGCGCCACCCTCGCGGACCGCGACAACCTCGACGCGCTGTTCGGGCCGTCCGACAACCCCGCGATCAAGCTCGACACGCCCGTCGTGATCGTGTGCGGCTCGGTCAACGGTTCCGGCCCGGTCGCCGAGGCGCTCGCCGCGCGCGGCTACACCGACGTCTCGCACGTCGACGGCGGGTTCCCCGCCTGGAAGGAGGCCGGGCTGCCCGCGACCGAGGCCGAGCCGAGCCCCGCGCCATGACCGGGTTCGCCACCCGGCAGGTGCACGGGGATCCCGGGCGCGACGGCGGTCCGCACGGCGCCGCGCCGTCGGGCCGCGTGATACCGCGCGCGACGCCGGTCTACCTGACGGCAGGGTTCGAGTTCGAGGAGTGGGAGCAGGCCGGCGGCCACTTCGGCGCCGGGGAGGGGTTCGCCTACACGCGCACCGGCAACCCGACCACCGCCGCCGTCGAGCAGCGGATCGCCGCGCTCGAAGGCGGCGCGGACGCCCTGTTCGTGGCCAGCGGGCAGGCGGCCGTCACGGTCGCCCTGCTCGGCCTGGTCGCGGCCGGGCAGCGCGTGCTCGCCGCCGCCAGCCTGTACGAGGGCACGCGCGGGCTGCTCCTGGAGAACCTGCCCCGGCTGGGCATCGAGGCCGACTTCGTCGACGACGCCACCGACCCGGCCGCGTGGGAGCGCGCGATCCGGCCCGAGACCCGCGTGCTGTTCCTGGAGTCCATCCCGAACGCGCGCAACGACCTGCCCGACCTCGCCGCCGTGGCCGACGTCGCGCACGCCCACGGGCTGGCGCTCGTCGTGGACAACACGCTCGCCACGCCGTACCTGCTGCGCCCGATCGAGCACGGGGCCGACGTCGTGGTGCACTCCGCCAGCAAGTTCCTGGCGGGTCACGGCTCGGTGCTGGGCGGCGTCGTCGTCGACTCCGGGACGTTCGATCCCCAGGCCGCCGGCGCGCTGTACCCGCACCTGGTGGCGCCGTCGCGCACCGGCGGGCCCAGCCTGGCCGAACGGCACGGCGGGCGGGCACGCCTGGCGTACCTGCGCGAGACCGTGGCGCCGCGGTTCGGTCCGACGCCGTCCCCGCTGAACGCGTTCCTCGTGGGGCAGGGCATCGAGACCCTGTCGCTGCGGGTGGCGCGGCAGAGCGCGTCGGCGCTGGAGGTCGCGCGGTGGCTGGCGTTCCGGCAGGAGGTGGCATCGGTGGACTACTCCGGGCTCGACTCGAGCCCGTCGCACGCCCTGGCCAAGCGCTACCTGCCCGACGGCCAGGGCTCCGTCTTCACCTTCACCCTGCACGACGGCGCCCCCGCGGCCCGGGCCTTCGTCGAGGCCGTCCAGGTCTTCACGCACATGACCCACATCGGCGACGTCCGCTCGCTCGTGCTGCACCCCGAGAGCACGAGCCACGTGCTGCGCACCCCCGCCGAGCGGGCCGCCGCCGGCGTCCACCCGGGCACCCTGCGGCTGTCGATCGGCGTCGAGGACCTGCCCGACCTGATCGCGGACCTCGAGCGGGCGCTCGCGGCGGTTCGCAGGGCCGCCGTCGGCGCCGCACCCGTCGGCACCACGCCCGTCGGCACCGCACGCAAGGAGACACCATGACCCGCCAGCAGCACCTGGGCTGGTTCCTGGCCCGCGGCTTCGGGCCGCACGGCTGGGGCCACGACTACCTGGACTGGAACTACGACTGGACCCGGCCCGACCTCTACGTCGAGTCCGCCCGCGCGCTGGAGCAGGCGGGCGTCGACCTCCTGATCATCGAGGACGCGCCCTCGCTCGGGAACCCCGAGACGATCGACCTGCGCGTGCGGCAGGCGTTCGGCGGCCCCAAGCACGACCCGCTGCTGCTGGCCCCGTACCTGTTCGCCGCCACGCGGCACCTCGGCGTCGTGCCCACCGTGAACCCGGCCGCCGTGCTGCCGTACACCGGGGCGCGGCAGCTCGCGACGCTCCAGCACCTGTCGGGCGGCCGGCTCGGGCTCAACCTCGTGACCGACACGGGCAGCGCCCGCCACTTCTCCGCCGCGCCCCCGCTGGGGCACGACGTCGCGTACGACCGCGCCGAGGAGTGGCTCGACGGCGTCCGCTCGCTGTGGCGGTCCTGGGACGACGGTGCGCTCATCGCCGACCCGGGCACCGACGGGGTCGGCGGCCGGTACGTCGACGGGAGCCTGCTGCGCCCGGTGCGGCACCGGGGCGAGCACTACGCGTTCGACGGCCCGCTCAACGCCCTCCCGTTCGACGACGGCTCGGGCGGCGAGCCCGTGATCGTCTCGCCCGGCGGGTCGGGCCGGGGGCTGGCGTTCGCCGGGGCGAACAGCGACGTCCAGCTCGCGCTCGCGCCGCTGACCGAGCGGAGCGTGCGCGACCACCGGGCCAAGGTCCACGCGGCGGCCCGCGCGGCCGGGCGGGCGCTCGACCACGTGAAGGTCCTGTTCGCGATCAAGCCGGTGCTCGTGTCGAGCCCCGAGGAGGCGGACCGGCTGGTGGCCGGGTCCGCGAACCCGGACGACGCCACGCTGCTGCGGATCGCCGAGCAGCAGTCGAGCGACCTGGAGACCGACCTGACGGCGCTCGACCTCGACAAGCCGCTGCCCACGGGGCTGTTCGGCGACCACGTCTCGCACGGCTCGATCCGGCGGCTGGTTGGCGACCACGACCTCGCCACCACACCGCTGCGCGGGCTGCTCGGTGGCCTCGCTCGTCTCGGCCGGATCGCCGACCGCTCGGGCTGGGTCGGCACGGCCGGCGAGCTGGCCGACCTGATCGAGGAGCTGGGGGAGTGGGGCAACGACGGCGTGCTGCTGTGGGGCGACCTGCACCCGGTCACCGTGCACCGCACCCTCGACGAGCTGGTCCCGATCCTGCGCCGCCGCGGCATCCTCCGCACGGAGTGGGCCGACGGCGGGCTGCGGGCCAACCTGCGCGCGTTCTGAGCCGGCGGTGCTGAGCCGGCGGTGCTGAGCCGACGGTGCTGAGCCGGCGGCGCTGAGCCGGCGGCGCTGAGCAGACCGTCCTGAGTAGACCGGAAGGAGCACCGCCTTGTCGGTGATCGTCTCGGACCCGACCTGGGTCGCCACCACGTGGGACGACCCGCGCGCCGTCGAGCTGCGCGAGGCCATGACCAGCGATCTCGCCCCGCGCTACGCCGAGCTGTGGGAGCAGCGCGCCCGGCTGTTCGCCCCGGCCGAGCCGGGCGGGCTGAGCGCCGTCCCGACGTCGGAGGAGATCCTCGTGACCTGGATCGCCCTGGACGGCGTGCAGGCGGTCGCCACCGGATCGCTGCGCCGGCTGGGCGGCACCGCCGGCCATCCCGAGGTGGTCCACGAGGTCAAGCGCATGTTCGTGCGGCCGACCCACCGCCGTCGAGGCCTGGCCGCGGACGTGCTGGCCGCCGTCGAACGCTCCGCGCGCGACCGGGGGATCGAGGTGCTGCGCCTGCAGACCGGGACCCGCCAGCCCGAGGCGGTGGCGCTGTACGAGCGCGAGGGCTGGACCCGGATCGACCCCTACCCGCCCTACCCGGCGGAGTCGAGCATCTGCTTCGAGAAACGCCTCTGACCCAGCACGACCGGGCCTGCGGAGCCAAGGTCGTCCGGGTCGGCAGTCTCCTGTGCTGTCGGCAGTTTGCATCGAGGTCGGTCCAGGCCTGGACCGACCTCGATGCAAACTGCCGTGTTTGTGATGCAAACTGCCGACGCCGCACCGGATACGTTCGACGGCCCCGCAGGTCACCCCTCCGGCGGCGCGCCCGACGGCGGCTCGCCGGACGGACCGCCCGACGGCGGCTCCCCGCCACCGCCACCGGCCCCGCCCCCACCGCCCGGCGCCGCGCCACCGGTGGGCTCCGTGGCGGTGTCCACGCGGACGGTGAGCGCCACCGTGTAACCGGAGTCGGCGTCGCCGGACACGGTGGCCAGCTGCAGCTCTCCGCCGTCGTCGCTGAAGACGTTGTCGGTGTCGAGGGTGACCTGGTCGAGGTTCTCGGTCGAGCCGGCGTACTCGTCCAGGGCGTACACGGTGCGGGCCACGTCCTCGGGCAGCGCGACCTGCGAGGTGGCGATCGCGTTGGTCGAGTCGTCGATCGAGCCCACGTCCGGGTAGACCTCGAAGTGGATGTGCGGCCAGCGGCCGGTGTAGCAGGCCGGGAAGATCGACGTCCAGGTCGCGACGCCGTCGGAGTCGGTGACCTGGACACCGCGCAGGTACGTCTCGTCCTCCAGGCCCTCGGAGTACATCGAGTAGCCGCCGGCGGCGTCGCAGTGCCAGACATAGACGGCGACGTCCTGGAACGGGGCGTCGTCGTTCGCCATGTCCAGGAGGGTCAGCGTGAGGGTCATCGGCACACCGGCGGCGGTGGCGCCCCCGCCGATGCTCGAGCGGATGTCGCTGCGGACGATCCCGGTCTCCTCCAGCACGTCCGGGCCGTTGGAGCCGTCGCCCGGGTAGGGGCCGGCGGTCTCGTCGGGGATCTCGCCGTCCGACGTCGTCGCCGCGGAGCTTGACGTCCCGGTCGGGTCGGACGCGCCGCAGGCGGCCAGCCCGACGGCCCCGATGCCGACCCCGAGCAGCGACAGGACGCGCCGCCGGCTGACGAGGGTCCCGACGTCGAACGACAGGCCCTGGTCGACCACCTCGTCGTCCGGCCTGGGCAGTGGCCTGCCCTGATAGCTCAGGCCGGACTGCGAGGGAACGGGGGGTTCCGGTATGCGGGCCATGTATGTCTCCTTCGTTGGGCACGAGGGTCGTGCGCGGTGCTGCTCAACGAGGAGAACTTACGAACGTTGCCTGCGCTCGTCCTGACGCAGAACTGACAGCCCGCTATGAGGCGGCGGCCTGGCCCGACACCCCTGGCCGGTGCGCGGGCTACGCCGCGCCGACGGCGGCGCGCCGGGTGAGCGGCGCGCGCAGCCCCAGGTTCTCGCGCAGCGTGGTCCCGGTGTACGACGCCGGGTAGGCGCCGCGCTCCTGCAGCTCCGGGACCACCTTGTCGACGATGTCGTCGAGGCCGGACGGCACGATCCACGGGCTGATGTTGAACCCGTCGACGGCGCCGGTGCGCACCCACCGGACCAGGTCCTCGGCCACCGCCGCGGGCGTGCCCTGGAACCCGCGCTCGCTGCTGTTGCGGACCACCAGCTCGCGGATGGACAGGTGCTCGGCCTCGGCCAGCGCCCGCCACTGCGCGGCGATCTCGCGGGTCCGCGCCCCGGTGGTGGCCGAGCCGCGCTCGCCGCCCAGCTCCTCCACCACCGGGTCGTGCGCGGGCAGCGGGCCGTCCGGGTCGTAGCCCGACAGGTCCTCGCCCCAGATGTTGCCGACTGTCGAGAGCGCAGTGGCCGGGGTGACCTGGTTCCAGCGGACCCAGCGGGCCTTCTCCTCGGCCTCGGCGGGCGTGTCGCCGACGATGATGCCGGTGCCCGGGAAGATCTGCACGTCGTCCTCGGGCCGGCCGGCCGCCACGGCCCGGCGCCGCACGTCAGCGGCGAACTCGAGCGCCTCGGCCAGCACGGAGCCGTGGCGCGAGAAGATGACGTCCGCGTTGGCCGCCGCGAAGTCCCGGCCCTGCGGCGAGTCGCCGGCCTGGAAGATCACCGGGTGGCCCTGCGGGCTGCGCGGCGTGGTCGGGTCGAGCTCGACGTCGAACAGGTCGCTGTGCTCCGAGACGTGGGCCACGCCGCCGTCGGAGGAGCCGGGCGAGCCCGCGCCGTCCGCGGAGTCGGGGAAGGCGTCCCAGATCTGGCGCGCGACGTTCAGCTGCCCCTGCGCCCGCTCGTAGCGCAGGGCGTGGTCGAGGTAGCCGCCGCGGCGGAAGTTGGCCCCGGTCCAGGCGTTGTCCGTGGTCACCACGTTCCAGGCGGCGCGCCCGCCGGACAGCACGTCGAGGCTCTGCAGGCGGCGGGCCAGGTCGGCCGGGTCGTTGTAGGTGGTGTTCTGGGTGGCCACCAGGCCGATGTGCGTGGTGATCGCCGCGAGGGCCGCGAGCTGCGTGATCGCGTCCGGGCGGCCGACGACGTCCAGGTCGTGCAGGGCGCCCCGGGACTCGCGCAGGCGCAGGCCCTCGCCGAGGAAGAACGCGTCGAACAGGCCGCGCTCGGCGGTGCGGATCACGCGCTCGAAGGTGGCGAAGTCGGTCTGCGAGCCGGACTCGGGGTCGGACCAGATGGTGGTGTGGTTGACGCCCTGGAAGAACACGCCGAAGTGCACCTGGGCGGCGGGGCGGGTGATGGGGTGGCTCGGGTGGTCGGGGTGGTCGGGGTGGTCGGGGTGGTCGGGGTGGGTCTGGGGGCGGCTGGGGTGGGTCTGGGGGCGGCTGGGGCGGGTAACAGGAATGGTCATGGCGGGACTCCTCAGGCGCTCAGCGCGTCGGCCTGGACGCGCGTGTCGTAGCGGTTGGCGGGGCGCGGCAGCCCGAGGGACTCGCGCAGCGAGGCGCCCGGCCGGGGCACCGCGGTGAGGCGGGCCGCACGCAGGGCGGGCAGGACGTCGCGCGCGAGCACCGGCAGGTCGACGTCGAGCACGGCGGGCAGCAGGCGCACGCCGTCGACCGGCCGCCGCCCGTCGGGACCGGGCGTGGCGAGCTCGGTGAGCAGCGCGACCAGCCCGGCCGCGCTGCCCACGTGGCGCAGGGCGCTCGTGTCCCACGGCGACCGGACGCCGGCGGGCGTGCTGGCGTCCAGGACGGCGAGGCGGTCGGCGCCGGTGCGCCCGCCGGCGTCGAGCACCACCTCGATGTCGATGCCGGTCAGCGGCGAGTGCTCGCGAGCGGCCACCGCGTTGCCGCGGGCCGTGGCGGCCCCGGAGCCGCCGACCAGCGTGACGTCGACGAGCGGCCCGGCGCCGCCGGCCGGGTCGAGCACCGGCGCGACGTCGCCGTCGGACGCCAGGACGACGAGCTGACCCTGGGGCGGCCGGGGCGTGATGAGCGGCCCCTTGACCGAGAAGGTCTCGCCGCGGAAGTCCACGTAGTGCAGCCGTTCGCGGTCGATGTACCGGCCGGTGGCGACGTCGCGGATGACCGCGTCGTCCTCCCACGAGTCCCACAGGTCCCGCACCACTTGCACGACGTCGCGCGCCTCGCGGGCTACGTCGCCGACGACGGCGCGGCCGTAGGCGTCGGCCGTGGCGGCGTCACGCGTGACCGACGGGATCCAGCCCCCGCGCCCCGCCGCAGCGATGTCCAGCGACGCGAGCTGCGCGGCGACGTGGAAGGGCTCGGGATAGGTGGTCGGCACCTGCGGCACCAGGCCGATCGCCGTCGTCGTGCGGGAGACGAACGCGGCCCGCGTGACCGAGTCCAGGCGGGCCGACGCCGGCGAGCCGGGCACTGCAGGCAGCAGCGCGTCGGTGAAGGAGACGAAGGTCAGGCCGGCGTTCTCGGCCTGCCGGACCGTGCGGGCCAGCCGGGTGCCGGACACCAGGTCCGTGCCGGCGAGACGAGCGACGGCAGCGGCCGCCGGGTGGGCGCCGGCCCCGTCGGCGTCGAGGCCGACGAAGAAGGGTGAAGAGGGCAAGGAGATCCTCCGATGTCGTCGTGGGTCAGATCGTGGTGTCGTCGCCGAGCCGGTGGTAGTTGCGGTTCTTGTAGACCAGGGGAGAGGCCTTCGGTTCCCGGGGGTTGTCGTCGCCGGCCGCGGTGAGGTTGGACTCCAGGGCGCGCAGCGAGACGAGGTAGCTGTCGCCGATTGGCGTGCGCTGGACGACGCGGGCCCGGAACCAGGACACGGCGCCGTCGATGACGGGCTCGCCCGTGGGCAGCGGTGTCCAGCCGCCGTCGGCGAACCGGTCGATGCCGCTGGTGGCGAACCGGGCGGAGACATCGTCCTGGTGGTCGGCGAGGAAGCTGACCGCGAGGGTGCGGGCCTCGGAGATCGCCGGCCAGGAGGACGAGGTGGAGGCGAGCGAGAACGCCAGCAGCGGCGGTGCCGCGGACACGGAGATGACGGAGGTGGCGGTGAAGCCGACCGGCCGGCCCTCGTGCTGGAGCGCGACGACGGCGACGCCCGCGGGGTGGTTGCGGAAGATCGTCTTGAACTCCTCGGGGCTCAGCTGGGGCTCGTCCTGCTGGGCCAAGAGCTCCTCCAGGGCAGACAGGTCGATGTTCTCGGCGGTCATCGGACGACCTCCTCGACGAGGGCGGTGGCGCCGGCACCGGCGAGGACGACGGCGGGGCTCGCCGCGCGCCGCAGCGGCTCGCTCGCCCTGTCCAGCCAGGCGTCGATCACCGGGTCGAGGTCGGCGAGCTGGGCCTCCGTGACGGTCAGCGACCGGGCGGGCACCACGGCCCCGAGCTCGACGAGCACGGGCCGCAGGTGCACCTCCCCGGCCAGCGCGTGCGCGGGGCTGCCCGAGACCACGAGCGGCACCGCGACGACGCCGGCCAGGCCGTCGTTGCCGTACAGGTCGAGGAAGGACTTGAGCAGGCCGGTGTAGGCGGCCTTGTAGACGGGGGTGGCGATCACGGCGACGGTGGCGCCCGCGAGGCGCTCCTTCGCGGCGTCGGCCGCCGGGTGCTCGGGGGCGAGGATCTCGGCGGCGAAGGTCGCCAGGTCGATCGTCGCGACGTCGTCGATGCCCAGGACCGTGGCGATCCTGCGCGCGGCCGCCTCGGCGGCGCCCAGGGTGCGGGACCCGGGACGGGGGTTCCCGGACACGACCACCACGGTGGGTGCGGACGGAGGGTTCGGTGCAGTCATGGAGAGCTCCTCGCAACTTGTTGATCTGGCTGGTCGCGCGGCGGGCGGGTGACCGTGAGGGAGGTATAGGCGGCAAGACCGGAGATGACCAGGACCAGGCCCGGACTTCTCACTATCCGGACCCGGTCTCGCCCGACGGCCTCACCCGAGGGCCTTGGCCAGGCGGTCGACGGCGGTGCGCAGCTCCTCGTCGGTCCGGTCGCCGTACGCGAGCCGCAGGCGGCGCTCGGAGTCCGTGCCGGGTCCCGTGATGAAGAACTCGCCCTGCTGGTAGTCGATTCCCTCGGCGGCGGCGCGCGCGTGCAGCTCGCGGGTGTCCACGCCGTCGTCGGTCAGCCGCGGCCAGAGGAAGAACCCGCCCTCGGGCGCGGTGACCTCGAACCGCCCGGGGAGCCGGGTCTCCAGCTCGGCGACGAGCACCTCCGCGCGATGCCGGTACAGCTCGCGCGCCTGGGCGAGCGTGGTGTCGAACCAGCCGGGGCGGCTGACCAGCAGGTGCTCGACGAGCGTCTGGACAAACGTCGAGGAGTGCGAGTCCTGCCGGTTGCGCAGCCGCAGGACGGCGTCGACCAGGTGCTCCGGGAGCACCAGCCAGCCCAGGCGCAGGCCCGGACCGAGCGTCTTGGTGAACGTGTTGACGTGCACCACGTGCCCGGAGTCGAAGAACACGCGCCGCCCCTGGTCCTCGCCCGCGAACCGCAGCTCGCGGTACGGGTCGTCGGCGATGACGACAAAGCCGTACCGCTCCGCCAGCCCCACGAGCGCGGCGCGCTTGGCCGCCGACAGCGTGCCCTGCGACGGGTTGTGGAAGTCCGGCACCGTGTAGACGGCGGCGATGCGCTCGCCGTCGGCCAGCCGCTTCGCCAGGTGCTCGACGTCGAGCCCGTCCGCCTCGACCGGCACGGGTAGCGTGCCGGCGCCGACGAGCTCCAGGGTGCGCAGGAACAGGGGATAGACCGGGTTGTCGACGGCGACGACGGCGCCGTGCTCGACGAGGGCCTGCACGGTCAGGGACAGGCCGTGCATGCCGCCGTTGGTGATCAGGATCCGGCGCGGGTCGACGCCCTCGCGCTCGGCGATCCAGCCGCGCAGCCCCTCGAAGCCGTGCGAGCCCGAGTACTGCAGGGACGCCGCGGCGCCGCCGGCGTCCCAGACCTCGCCGAGCGCCTCGCGCAGCTCGTCGAGAGGCAGCGCGGACGGGTCGGGGATGCCGCCGAGCAGGCGGATCGCGTCCCGGCGCGGCGACAGCAGGCTCTGGTCGCCGAAGCCCTTCGGGACCGTCAGGCCCCGGGCGAGGGCGGACGGGACGAGGGAGATCGGTGTCGTCGGCGACGGTGCGGCAGAGTCCGGGACTGTCGGGTCGGTGAGCGTCATGTCGTCTCCTCAGGGGTCGGGCGGTCGGGCGCGGGCGTCGGGCATGGGCAGGTGTGGCGCGCAGCCAGGGCGGGTAGCCGCGGCGTGCGGCTACGGCGGGCAGGTATAGGGCACGTCGCCCCGGACGCCACCGCCGGGCCGGAACTTCTCAGTCCCTGGACAGCGCGCCGCCGCCGGCCGCCCAGGATCCGAGACGTCGCGGCGGACCGTTGACTCGCGGGCGGGCGCCTCGTAGAACCGCCTCATGTCGACCCCCTCCGTGACGAAACCGGCCCCGCCGCCCACGACCCTCGCCGCCGCGCTGCTGGCGCACCTCGACCCGGCCGACGTGCTGACGGCCCCCGACGACGTCGAGCCCTACCGCTCGGACAGCACCGGCGTGCGCGCCGCCCGGCCGCCGGCCGTCGTTGTCGTCCCGCGCACCGTCGAGCAGGTCCAGGCGGTCGCGCGGGTCGCGAGCGCGCACGGCGTGCCGCTTGTCGCGCGCGGCGCCGGCACGGGCCTGTCCGGCGGGGCGACGGCGCCGGCCGGCGGCATCGTCCTGTCGACCCTGGGCCTCGCCGGCCTCCGGATCGACCCGGACGACCAGGTCGCCGTCGTCGGCCCGGGCGCGATCACCGACCACGTCGACGTCGCGGCGCGCGAGCACGGCCTGATGTACGCCCCGGACCCGGCGTCGTCGCAGACGTCGACGATCGGCGGCAACATCGCGACCAACGCGGGCGGTCTGCGCTGCGTCAAGTACGGCGTGACGCGCGAGTCCGTGCTGGCGCTGGACGTGGTGCTGGCGGACGGCACGCTGCTGCGCACCGGGCACCGCAGCGTCAAGGGCGTCACGGGCTACGACCTGGTGAGCCTGATAGTGGGCAGCGAGGGGACGCTCGGGATCGTCGTCGGCGCGACGCTGCGGCTCCTGCCCGCACCGACGGTGGTCCGCACGCTCGTCGTGTCGGTCCCGAGCCTGCCCGACGCCGGCCGCGCGGTCGGCGTCGTGACCGGGTCGGGCGTGCGCCCCTCCACCGTCGAGCTCCTCAACGCCGCGACGCTGGAGAACATCGACGCGCACAGCGGCACCGACCTGGTGGAGCGGCACGGCGGCGGCCTGGTGCTCGTCCGCACGGACGGGCCGGGGGCCGACGCCGAGATCGCGGCCCTGGCCGACGCGCTCGCGGCCGCCGGCCTGACGGCGCAGGTGCTCGACGACGCCGAGGGCGAGCGCTACCACGAGCTGCGCCGCACGGGACGCGGCCGGCGCGACGACCTGTGGTCCGTGGGCGAGGACGTGGCGGTGCCGCGCTCGGCCCTGGTGCCCGTGCTGGAGGCGATCGAGGAGATCGGCCGCCGGTTCGACGTCGGGGTGACCGCCGTCGCGCACGCCGGCGACGGCAACCTGCACCCGGGACTGAGCGTGCCGCGCCTGCCGGGGGAGACGGCGCCGCCGGCCCGCCTCCACGAGGCGGCCGACGCCCTGGTCCGCGCCGCGCTGGCGCACGGCGGCACGCTCAGCGGGGAGCACGGCGTCGGCTCGGCCAAGCGCCCCTGGCTCGAGGACGAGCTCGGGCCCGAGCAGGTCGCCCTGCAGCGCGCGATCAAGGCGGTCCTCGACCCGGCGGGCATCCTCGCGCCGGGCGGCTTCCTGGCCGACGACGGCAGTGCCGTGAACTGACCGGGCGGGCTGTCTCAGAAATGTGTCTCAAAATGTGAGAAGTCCGGCGTGAGGCATGGACGTGCGGCGTGCGCTCGCTACCGTCCGCGCCAGTTGCCAGACCACAGCACCTCAAGGAGACACCGATGACCACAACGCATGCCGGCCGCTGGGCCGGGCGTACGCGCAGGGCGATCCAGGCCGCCGTCGGCGCCCTCGCCACCGTCACGCTCGCGGCGGCCTGCGCGGCCGGCGGCCCGGCGTCGTCGGGCGGGGGCACGGGCGAACCGCACGACGGCGGGGACATCACCTTCCTCATCGACTCGCTCGGCGACACCTGGATCCCCAACAACAGCTCGATCTCGAGCTTCCAGGGCCACATCTGGGGCCACGTCGCCGACAAGCTCGTCTACGTCGACGAGGTGGGCGAGGTCAGCCCCTGGATCGCCGAGAGCTGGGAGCAGGACGACGACGCGACCGAGTTCACGCTCCACCTCAAGAACGGTGTGACGTTCTCGGACGGCAGCCCCCTCGACGCGGACGCGGTGGTCAAGAACCTCGACACCTGGGCGTTCGGCGCCCCGGACGCCGGGATCAGCCCCATCGGCCTGTTCCCCAAGACGTACGACCACGCCGAGGCCGTGGACGACACCACGGTCAAGGTCCACTTCGACGCCCCGACCCTCGGGTTCGTGCCGACCCTCGGCTACCACGGCTCGATCCTCATCTCGCCCAAGGCCCTCGCCCTGCCGGCCGAGGAGCAGGCCGACCTGTCCAACGACATCGGCTCCGGCCCGTTCGTCGTCGAGTCGTGGAAGGAGGGCGACAGCGTCGTCCTCAAGAAGCGCGCGGACTACGACTGGGGGCCCGAGGCGGTCGGCCACACCGGCCCGGCCTACCTCGACACGATCACCTACAAGCTCGTCGCCGAGTCCTCGACCCGCACGGGCGCTGTCCGGTCCGGCCAGGCCGACGTCGCCTACAACGCCACGCCGCAGGAGCTCGACTCGTTCAAGGACCAGGGCTTCGTCGTCGCCGTCCCGCGCTACCTCGGCTTCGTCAACGGGTACCGGCTCAACACCCGGGTGGCACCGTTCGACGACGCGTTGGTGCGGCAGGCGTTCCAGCACGGCATCGACCGCGACGAGATCCTGTCGACCGTCTACACCGACGACTGGTCCCCGGCCGAGTCGCTCATCCAGAGCAACGTCCCCGAGGCGACCGACCACTCCGACTCGTTCGCCTACGACCCCGAGCTCGCTGCCTCCCTGCTCGACGATGCGGGCTGGACCGAGGGCGCCGACGGCGTCCGCACCAAGGACGGCAAGAAGCTCGAGCTCACGCTCTACCCCAACCCGTACCTGGCCACGTCCAAGGCGATCGACGAGCTCGTGGCCCAGCAGCTGGGCGAGCTCGGCTTCGACGTCGACATCCAGGCGTACGACGTCGTCACGTTCGGCGAGCGGGTCTCCGACAACACGTCGCTGTCCAACTACGAGGTCACGCGCAGCTTCATCGACGTCGGCACCGTGGCGAGCATCCTCACCGACGCCGAGAACGGCGAGGACTGGTTCGGCCTGGGCGAGAGCGACCCGAGGACCAACAAGCTGCGCGACGCCGTCGCGCAGGCCACCGACCTGGACGAGCGCGCGAAGTCCGTCGACGAGCTGCAGGAGCACCTCCTGGACCAGGCCTACTTCGCGCCGGTCACCCAGATCGTGCAGCGCATCTACGTACAGAACCCCGAGCTCCACGACGTCACGTACAACGGCGTCGCCTACGCCAGCTACTACACGGCCTGGCTCGAGGACTGACGGCGGGGTGCGGCAGCCATGAACGCGAGCTATCTGCGGTACGCGGGCCGGCGCCTGGTCCAGGCGGTGGTGGTGGTGCTCCTGGCGTACGTGTTCACCTTCGTGGTGATCAGCGTGCTGCCGGGCGACCCGGTGACCAACACGCTCCGCAACCCGGAGAACGGGTTCACCGAGGAGGAGATCGCGCGGATCGTCTCCTACTACGGCCTGGACCAGCCCATAGCGGTCCAGCTCTGGCAGTCGCTGTCCCACTTCCTCGTCGGCGACCTCGGCGTCTCCCTGCGCTCGAACCTGCCGGTGACCCGGCTGGTCGCCGAGGTGGTGCCCTCCACGCTGGCGCTCGCGGCGTCCGCCCTGGCGGTCGCGCTGGTCCTGGCCTTCGCGATCGCCTACGGCACCCAGAACCTGCCGCGGAGGTACGGGCAGGGCGTGCTGCGGGCGTTCCCGTCGCTGTTCCTGTCGGTGCCGGCGTTCGTGGTCGGCCTGCTGCTCATCCAGGTCTTCGCGTTCCAGCTCGGGCTCTTCAGCGTGATCGAGCCGGACAGCGCGTGGGCGACGTTCTTCGCCGCCGTCGCGCTCGGCATCCCGGTCTCCGCCCAGGTGGCCGAGGTGCTCATCACGGGGCTCGACCACGAGTCGCGGCAGGAGTACGCGGCGGTGGCCCGCTCGCGCGGGCTCGGTCAGGCCCGGCTGTTCGCGAAGCACCTGCTCAAGCCGTCGTCCCTGCCGGTGGTGACCGTCGTCGCGCTGACCGTGGGCGAGCTGCTGGGCGGCGCGCTGATCATCGAGACGATCTTCGGCCGCACCGGCATCGGCAGCCTGGTGCAGCGGTCGGTCTCCACGCAGGACCTGCCGGTGCTCCAGGCGGTCGTCTCGCTCGCCGCCGTCGTGTTCGTCGTCGTCAACCTGCTCGCGGACCTCGTCTACCCGCTGCTCGACCCGCGGGTCCGGACGGAGCCGGCCTCCGCCTCGGGGAAGGCCGGGCTCGGGGAAGCCCCGGAGCAGCCCATCCTGGAGAGGCAGGTGAGCGTGCCATGACCGCCACCACCACCGTCGTCGGCTCGCGGGGTGTTGCAACGGTCCGCGGCTGGTCCGCCGTCGTGCCACCCACCGTCCTGGTCTCGTTCGCCGTGCTGCTGGTCGTGCTGCTGTGGTCGCTCCTGCCCGGGGTCCTCGCGAGCCAGGACCCGGTCAACGGCGTGCCGGCCGACAAGCTCCTCGGGCCGAGCGCCGACCACTGGTTCGGCACCGACCACCTGGGCCGCGACCTGTTCTCCCGGGTCGTGCACGGCACCGCCTCGTCGGTCGCCAGCGCGCTGGTGGCCGTGACGATCGGCGTCGTCGTCGGGGGCGCGATCGGCCTGGTCGCCGGGTCCGCCGGCGGCTGGGCGGACATCGTGCTGGCCCGCATCGTCGACGTGCTCCTGGCCATCCCGAGCTTCCTGCTCGCGGTGGTCATCGTCAGCTGGCTGGGCTTCGAGACGGTCAACGCGGCGATCGCGACGGGGGTCTCCGCCGTGGCCGTGTTCGCCCGGGTGATGCGCGCGGAGGTGATCAAGACGCGCCGCGCCGTGTTCGTCGAGGCGTCGGTCCTGCAGGGCGGCTCACGCACGCACGTCCTGCTGCGGCACGTGCTGCCCAACGCCTCGCGCTCGCTGCTCGCGCTGGCCGTGCTGCAGTTCGGCCTGTCGATCCTCGTGATCGCCGGCCTGGCGTTCCTCGGCTACGGCGACCCGCCGCCGGCGTCGGACTGGGGCCTGCTCGTCTCGTCGGGCAAGGACTACCCGACGGCGCCGTGGCTCGTCTACGCCCCCGCCCTGGTCGTCGTCGCGACCGTCCTGTCCGTGAACCGGATCAGCCGCTGGCTGCGCCGGACCGACTGATCTCGCCCTGTCCTTCGTGACCGGCCACGCCGTCCCCGTCCGCCACCCTGTCCCGACCAGCCACCTGTCCGGCGAGCCACCTGTCCCTACCCACCAGTCCCGACCCGCCCGCCGCCCTGTCCCATCACCGAGGGGGAGCACCGCCATGACCGTCACCGCCACCGCGCCCGCAGCGGGCGTCGTTGCACCCGCTTCGTCCGCCCTGCTGTGCGTCGAGGGCCTGTCGGTCGCCTACGGCCGCACCGAGGTCGTCTCCGACGTGTCCTTCTCCCTGGAGCGGGGCGAGAGCCTCGCGCTCATCGGTGAGTCCGGCTCCGGCAAGTCCACCATCGCCCGCTCGGTCCTGCGCCTGCTGCCCGACGGCGGCGCGGCTCGCGGGCGGGTCGAGTTCGAGGGGCGCGACGTCCTCGCGCTCCCCGAGCGGCAGTTCCGCCCGCTGCGCGGCCGGGCCCTCGGGTTCGTGCCGCAGGACCCGGGCAGCTCGCTCAACGCGGTGCGCACCATCGGCGCCCAGGCGCAGGAGGCTGCGGCGCTGACCGGCGAGCGCGACGCCGGGGTGCGGCAACAGCTGATCCTCGACACCTTCGCGCAGGTAGGCCTCGACGACCCGCGGCGGGCGTACGACTCCTATCCCCACCAGCTCTCGGGCGGGATGCTGCAGCGCGTCCTCATCGGGCTCGCGGTGCTGCCGCGACCGGCGCTGCTGGTCGCGGACGAGCCGACGTCGGCCCTCGACGTGACCATCCAGAAGCGGATCCTCGACCTGCTCTCCGAGCTGCGGGCGGACCTCGGCATCGGCCTCCTGCTCATCACGCACGACCTGGCGATCGCCGCCGAGCGGGCCGACTCGCTCGTCGTCCTGCGGGACGGCGCGGTCCAGGAGGCGGGGCCCACGGCGACCGTGTTCGCCGCGCCCAGCTCCGCCTACGCGCGCGAGCTGCAGGCCGACGTGCCTGCGCTCAACCCGGACCGCTACCGGGCCCTGCGGGAGGGCCGGTCTCCGTCGGCCCCGGCCGTCGCTCGGTCCGTCGACCTGGCCGTCGCCGGGGGCGCCGGCCTGGCCGTCGCTCGGGACGTCGACTCGGTCGCCGTTCGGGACCTCGACCCGGTCGCGGTTCGGTCCGTCGACCCGGCCGATCCGGCGGCGACCGCGCCGGTGTCCCCGCCGGTCGCCGCTTCCGAGGACGCCCCGGACGCCACGCCGAAGATCGAGCTGCGCGGCGTCACCAAGTCGTTCACCGTCGAGGGCCGCCGCCTCACCGCGCTCGACGGCGTGTCCTTCGCGATCGAGCGCGGCACGACGCACGCGCTGGTGGGGGAGTCGGGCTCGGGCAAGACGACGGCGGTACGCCTCCTGCTTGGCCTCGACCAGGCCGACGACGGCGAGATCCTCGTCGCCGGTGAGCCGGTCCACGGCCGGTCCGCCGCCGGACTCCGCGCCGTACGCCGCCACCTGCAGCTCGTCTACCAGAACCCGTTCACGTCGCTCGACCCGACGTGGCGGGTCGAGCAGCTCGTGCGCGAGCCGCTCGACCGGTTCAGGATCGGCGGCCGCGCCGTGCGCGCCGGCCGGGTACGCGAGGCTCTCGCGGCCGTCGGCCTGGCCGAGCACCTCCTGTCGCGGCGCCCCGCCGCGCTGTCCGGCGGGCAGCGGCAGCGCGTGGCGATCGCTCGCGCGCTGGTGCTGCGCCCCGACGTGCTGGTGCTCGACGAGCCGACGTCCGCCCTCGACGTGACCGTGCAGGCCGACATCGTGGAGGTGCTGGTGCGCCTGCAGGCCGAGCTGGGCCTGACCTACGTCTTCGTCTCGCACGACCTGGCCCTGGTGCGCCAGCTCGCGGACACGGTGTCGGTGCTGCACCGCGGCCGGGTCGTGGAGGCGGGCCCCGTCGAGCGGATCTTCGCCGACCCGGAGCGGGACTACACGCGCCGCCTGCTGGAGTCGATCCCGCGCCCGGGGGTCCCGGACGCCGTCGCCTCCTGACGGGAGACGCCCGTCCGGCCGCCCCGCGGTGGGCAGCCGGACGGGCGCGTGGTCCGGCCCGTCGTCCGGCTCGCCGCCGGTCCCGTCAGGAGCCGACGACGTCGGCCACGTGGGCGAACCAGCTTGCCCGGCCGCCGCCGTCGTACCCGACGGAGTTGAAGTACTCCCAGCCGAAGACGCCGCCGAAGTCCGGGTGTGCCGCCACCAGCGAGCCGACCGTGGCGTCGAAGGTGGGCCAGTCCACGTATCCGCTGCAGTTGGCGGGGTTGGTCACGGTGCCCGCCACGACGCGGTCGGGGGTGAAGCCGTTGGCGAGGATCTGGTCGTACACAGTGGTGGACCTCAGGTCGCCCCAGCCGCAGTAGAACTGGGTGTTGTACCAGTCGATCCGGTCGCCCGCCTGGCGTTCGAGCTCGGCGTACGAGAAGCCGCCGGAGAAGCTCGTCCGGCCCGCCATGTCGGTGGCGACTGGGGTCAGGGTGATGATGAAGTCGGGGCCGAAGTCGGCGCGCAGCGTGTCGACCAGGTGGATCGTGTCCGCCAGGGAGAACGTCTCCTCGATGTCGAGGTCCACGCCGTCCAGGCCGTAGGTGCGCAGGAAGTCACGCAGGACCGGGTAGTACCGGTCGAAGTCCTCGCGCAGGTACCGGTAGGTACCCGGGGCGGCGCCGCCGACGAACGCGCTGACCGTCACGCCCTGGTCCTGCATCGTCGCCAGGTCGTCCCACATGACTCCGAGCTCGGCATGGTTGGCGGGGATGTCGTTGACCGTGAGCGAGGCGTCGGAGTTCAGGTGGATCGCGCCAACGTTGACGTCCGTGACCGAACCGAGCAGCGGCTTGGGGTCGACGTAGCGGCGTATGCCGTCGGAGCCGGTCTCGTAGATCGTCTGGTAGAAGGCCAGGACCCGGTGGGAAGCCGCGGTCGGCGCCGGCTTCGGGTCGTGCTTCGGTGCCGAGGCCGCCGGCCCGGCCGCTGCCGTCAGTGCCAGCAGCCCGGCCGCGAGAGCGGCGCCAAGTCGGATGAGCGAGCGAGACATCGTTGACTCCCTTGTTCTCGATGCGGTGATCGTGGGGCGTCGTCCAGCGCTAAAGCGCTTTAGGACACCTTCGGGACCGTAGCGGCAGCAAACGCCGTCGGGCAAGAAGGCTGCCCAGATCCTGCGGATATCCCTGATGCCAACTCGGCGCCGGGATGCGGACGACGGACCGGCCGAACGTAGGGGTGGTAGGTGCATGAGCCCCGATAAGGCGACGAAGTCTACGTTCGGCGATGGAGCGACTATCCCGGAGCAGCGCGAAGGCCGGGCTCCCGTCCTACGGCGGGGGTCCCGGCCTCACTTCCGATCCTCCCAGCGGGAGGTGGCTGTCTTCAGTTTGCGTGGCGTGCTGACTTCGCGCCAGTCGTCCACGCACCTCGCGCCGCTGTCGGGCAGCCCAGGCTGCCCGACAGCGGACGGTGGATCATCAGGCCGCGACGGCCGCGCGGAGCTTGGCGCCCAGCTCCTCATCGACGTTCGTCCAGTACTGGAAGAACCGCTCACGGATCTCGTCGATCGTGATGGACTGCCCCTGGCCGGTCAGGGTCTCCAGCAGACGGGCCTTGGCGCCGTCGTCGTAGACCTCGCGGTAGAGCGTGCCGGGCTGGACGAAGTCGGAGTCCTCGCTGTGCAGCGTGGCGGCGGTGCGCACCAGCTCACCGTCCGACTCCCAGGTGCCGTCCTGGCCGCGGGCCGGGTCGGCGACGGGGCCACCGAACGAGTTCGGCGCGTAGTTGGGCGTGCCCACCTCGTTGAAGTGGTGCCGCTGCGAGCCGTCCTGCGAGTAGTTGTGCACCGGCGCGGCGTGCGGCTGGTTCACCGGGACCGACTGGTAGTTGGTGCCCACGCGGTAGCGCTGCGCGTCCGGGTAGGAGAACACGCGGGCCATCAGCATCTTGTCGGGCGAGATGTCGGTGCCCGGGACCTGGTTGGCCGGGGACAGCGCGATCTGCTCGATCTCCGCGAAGTGGTTCTTCGGGTTCCGGTTCAGCGTGAAGTGGCCGAAGTGGATCAGCGGGTAGTCCGCGTGCGGCCAGACCTTGGTCAGGTCGAACGGGTTGAAGCGGTAGGTCTTCGCGTCGTCGTACGGCATGACCTGGACCTTGATGTCCCACGTCGGGCTGTCGCCGCGCTCGATGGCCTCGTACAGGTCGCGGCGGTAGTAGTCCGCGTCCGCGCCGGCGATCTTCGCGGCCTCGTCGTTGTCGAGGAACTTGACGCCCTGGCGGGAGATGAAGTGGTACTTGACCCAGAACTTCTCGCCCGCGGCGTTGGTCCACAGGTAGGTGTGCGAGCCGTAGCCGTTCAGCTCGCGCCACGAGGCCGGCAGGCCACGGTCGCCCATGAGGTAGGTGACCTGGTGGGCCGACTCGGGCGACAGGGTCCAGAAGTCCCACTGCATGTCGGCGTCGCGCAGACCCGACCACGGCAGGCGCTTCTGCGAGTGGATGAAGTCCGGGAACTTGATCGCGTCGCGGATGAAGAACACCGGCGTGTTGTTGCCGACGATGTCGAGGTTGCCCTCGGACGTGTAGAAGCGCAGGGCGAAGCCGCGCACGTCGCGCCAGGTGTCGGGGGAGCCCATCTCGCCGGCGACGGAGGAGAAGCGCAGCGCCACCTCACCCTTGGCGCCCGGCTGGAAGGCCGCCGCACGCGTGTACTGCGACACGTCACCGGTGATCTCCCACTCACCGAAGGCGCCGCCGCCCTTGGCGTGCACGATCCGCTCCGGGATGCGCTCGCGGTTGAACTGGGCGAGCTTCTCGACCAGGTAGCGGTCGTGGAGGACCGTGGCGCCGTCGGCGCCGACGGTCAGCGAGTGCGCGTCGCTGACGACCGGCGTGCCGGTCTGCGTGGTGGTGTAGGGAGTAGTCATCTCAGACGTGCCTTCCTTTGCTGCTGCTTGCGGGGGTTCATTGCGGGGTTCCAGCGGGCTGGAAAGTCTTCTCGGTCAGGTACTTGGGGCGGCGCCCGAGGCGCGGCAGGCGGGACACAGGCCCCAGTAGGTGACCTCGGCGGTCTCGACCACGAAACCGTGGTCGTCGCTCGGGGTGAGGCACGGCGCGTGGCCGACCGTGCAGTCCACGTCGCCGATGGTGCCGCAGACGCGGCAGACGATGTGGTGGTGGTTGTCGCCGGTGCGGCGCTCGTACCGAGCGGGGTGGCCGGCGGGCTCGATGCGGCGCAGGAGGCCGGCGTCGGTCAGCGCGTGCAGGACGTCGTAGACCGCCTGCACGGACACGGTGCCGAGCTCCGCCCGGACCGAGCTCAGGACGTCGTCGGCCGTGGCGTGCTGGTTCTCGCCCACCGCGTGCAATGCCGCCACGCGGGCGGACGTCACGCGCAGGCCGACGCCGCGGAGGAGGTCCTCCGGCATGGCGGCAGCGGGAGCGGGTGAAGTCACGAACAGGAGCCTAGACCCTAAACTGGAATCGTTCCAGTTGTGGTGCGACGTCACATCGCCTGAACTGGGGATGACGGCGCCACCGTGCTAATCTGTTCCGCGACCGACCCGGCACCGTGGTAGACGCTACGAGGCTGGGTGCACCAAGTGGATTCCATCCCACCCGAGTCGCGACTGTGCGTCGTCCTGTTGATCGCAGGAGAAGCGCCGACAGTGTCCGGGTCCCGGTCGGACGGCACGTTGTTTCGTGTCGTCCCTTCCGTGCGATGGCTTCCACCTGTGTTCAGGGCGGGAGCCATTTCCCGTTCCTGGTGGTCAATCAACGACTTCTTAGGAGCATCACCATCACCGAGCCTCGCATCAACGACCGGATCCGTGTTCCCGAGGTCCGACTCATCGGTCCTGGCGGGGAGCAGGTCGGCGTGGTTGCCACGGCGGTCGCCCTGAAGCTCGCCCAGGACGCTGACCTCGACCTCGTCGAGGTTGCGCCGGACGCCCGCCCGCCCGTCGCCAAGCTCATGGACTTCGGCAAGTTCAAGTACGAGTCCGACATGAAGGCGCGAGAAGCGCGGCGCAACCAGGCGAACACGGTTCTCAAGGAGATCCGCTTCCGCCTGAAGATCGATCCGCACGACTACGGCACCAAGAAGGGCCACGTCGTTCGCTTCCTCTCGGCCGGCGACAAGGTCAAGGTCATGATCATGTTCCGTGGCCGCGAGCAGTCGCGTCCGGAGATGGGTCGTCGTCTGCTGGAGCGCCTGGCGGAGGACGTCGCCGAGCTCGGCTTCGTCGAGTCCATGCCGAAGCAGGACGGCCGCAACATGACCATGGTCCTCGGGCCGGTCAAGAAGAAGGCCGACGCGAAGGTCGAGCAGCGCAAGCGCGCCACCGAGATCAACGCTGGCCGGATGACCAAGTCGGAGGCCAAGGCACAGGCCCGTGCGGCAGACGAGACCGAGGGCTCGGAGCCGGTCGAGGACCTGGTCGACGAGACTGTCGAGACCTCGGTCGAGGAGCCCGTCGTGGCGCCCGAGCCCGTCGCGGAGACGGAGCCCGAGCCGGTCGCCGAGGTCGAGCCCGAGCCGGTTGTCGAGCCCGAGCCTGTCGCGAAGGCCGAGCCGGAGCCCGAGCCCGTCGTCGAGACGCCTGCTCCGGCAGCGCCGAAGCCGGCCACCAAGCCTGCGGTCAAGGCTGCCTCCAAGCCGGCAGCGAAGCCCGCCGCCAAGGCAGCTCCCAAGCCCGTTCCGGCCCCCAAGCCGGTGCCGAAGCCCGTGGCCCCCAAGCCGCGTGCACCACGCAAGGCCGGCTGAGGCCACGGTCCCAAAGACCACTACGACACCGGGCCGGCCCACCGGCCCAGGTACAACGTCGCCGCTCCAGCAGCGGTCGACCGACATGAGGAGAGACGGCAGTCATGCCGAAGAACAAGACGCACTCGGGCTCGAAGAAGCGGTTCAGGGTCACCGGTAGCGGCAAGATCATGCGTGAGCAGACCAACGCCCGCCACTACCTCGAGCACAAGTCCAGCCGTCGCACGCGTCGTCTGGCCATGGACCAGGTCGTTGCGCCGGCCGACGTCAAGAAGGTCAAGAAGCTGCTCGGTAAGTGATCTTTGTGGTGTGCGCCTGACGGGCGTCACCAAGAACCCTTTTAGCCCCGAAGTACAAGGAGTCTCACGTGGCACGCGTGAAGCGGGCAGTAAATGCCCAGAAGAAGCGCCGTACAACCCTCGAGCGCGCCGCCGGTTACCGCGGCCAGCGCTCGCGTCTCTACCGCAAGGCGAAGGAGCAGGTTACTCACTCGCTCGTCTACGCCTACCGCGACCGGAAGGCGCGCAAGGGTGACTTCCGCAAGCTGTGGATCCAGCGCATCAACGCTGCGTCCCGCGCGCAGGGTCTGACCTACAACCGCCTCATCCAGGGCCTCAAGGCCGCTGGTGTCGAGGTCGACCGCCGCATGCTCGCCGAGCTCGCGGTCAACGACGTCGCGGCGTTCAACGCCCTCGTCCAGGTCGCCAAGGACGCGCTGCCGGCGGATGTCAACGCCCCGGCCGCTGCCTGAGGTTGAGCAGTTCACCGGACGCCCGGACAGGTTCCTCTTCGGAGGCCCCGCCCGTGCCTGACGTGACGCTCGCGAACCCGCGAGCCGACCGCGTCAAGCACGTGCGGGCACTGGCCGGGCGTTCGGCGCGCTCCCGGCACGGGCTGTACCTGGTGGAAGGGCCCCAGGGAGTGCGGGAGGCGGTGCGGCACGCGCCGTCGTCGGTCCGTGACGTGTACCTGACGCCCTCGGCCGCGTCGCGCTACTCCGAGATCGTCGACGACGCACGCGCGGCCGGCCTGTACCTGCACATCGGCGCCCCCGAGGTGCTCGACGCGATGAGCGCCGACGCGCAGGGCGTGCTCGCCGTCGTGCGCTCTGCCGCGCCCTCGCTGCGCGAGGCGCTGGATGCACGGGATCCCGAGCGGGCCGGCCGGCCGCTGCTGGTCGCCGTGCTCGCCACCGTTCGCGACCCCGGAAACGCCGGCACGGTGATTCGCGCCGCCGACGCCGCGGGCGCCGACCTGGTGGTCCTCGCGGGAGAGAGCGTCGACGTGCACAACCCCAAGGTGGTGCGCTCGACCGCAGGGTCGCTGTTCCACCTGCCCGTCGTCACCGGCCTCCCGCTGGCCGCCGCGCTGGCGGAGCTGCGCGCGGCGGGGTGCCACGTCCTCGCGGCCGACGGCACGGGGCCGCTCGACCTGGACGACCTACTCGACGACGCCGGGAGCGGTGCCGCCCCGGACCTCGCCGGGCCGACCGCCTGGGTGTTCGGCAACGAGGCCTGGGGCCTGCCCGAGGAGGACCGCGCCCTGGCCGACGCCGTCGTGCGCGTGCCGATCCGGGGCAAGGCCGAGTCGCTCAACCTGGCGACGGCGGCGACGGTCTGCCTGTACGCGAGCAGCAGGGCGCAGCGCTAGCCTCCGGACGTCTCCGCCGGCGACCCGCCTTCGCCGCGACTCCCCTCGAACGCGCTGCTCCCGGGCGTGCGGGCTAATTTCGTACCACGCCGGTCGACGGTCACCTACGGTGGGCAGATGAGGTATGCACCTGATCTGAGCCGTATCAGCGAGGCCGTGGCCGAGTCGTTCGGCGTGCGGCAGGTGTACGGCGAACCGATCGAGCGCGACGGAGTGCTCGTCATCCCGGCTGCACGCGTGTGGTCGGGTGCGGGCGCAGGTGGCGGAGGCGGCACCGAGCCCGGTGCGGTGGTGGAACCCGCGGTCGGGGACGGAGCCGACGCCAAGGCGAAGGCCAAGGTCAAGACCAAGGCGGGCGGCGAGCCGGAGACCCCGGCCGAAGGCGGTGGCGGCGGCATCGGTTTTGGCCGTCGGGCCGAACCGGCCGGCGCGTTCGTCGTGGACGAGCACGGTGCGCGCTGGGTCCCGGCCCTCAACGTGAACCGCATTGTGCTCGGGGGCCAGGTGGCATTCGTGCTCGCGGCGGCCGTCCTCGGCTGGGCCGTGGCCCGCCGTCGGAGGAAGTAGGGATGTCGCAGGCCGACGACGGACCGAAGGTCATCATCGTCACCGGCATCATGGCGGCGGGAAAGTCGACGGTTGCGCAGGCGCTGGCCGAGCGCCTGCCCAGGTCCGTCCACCTGCGGGGCGACACCTTCCGGCGGGTGATCGTCAACGGCCGAGCGGAGCCCGTGCCCGACGCCGGGCCGGAGGCCGAAGAGCAGCTCGACCTGCGCTACCGCATCGCCGGCAAGGTGGCCGACGAGTACGCGGCCGCCGGGTTCACCGTCGTCGTGCAGGACATCATCCTGGGCCCGGCGCTCGGCGACATGCTGAAGTACGTCACCAGCCGGCCGGTCGCGGTGGTGGTCCTCGCGCCGAGCCCCGACGCCGTCCGGCGCCGGGAGGCCGGGCGCGCGAAGTCGGGCTACGGCGAGTGGACGCCCGAGATGCTGGACGCGGACCTGCGCGCCGAGACCCCGCGGATCGGGCTGTGGCTGGACACGTCCGACCAGGAGCCCGCGAAGACGGTCGACGAAATCATCTCCCGTCTCGACGAGGCGCTCGCCTAGGATCACCGGGTGCGGTTGTTCACGGCGGTCATCCCGCCCCAGAGTGTCCTGGACCATCTCGGGCTTGCTATCGATGGCGTGCCGGCCTCTCCACGGTGGGTCCCCCGGGAGAGCCTCCACATCACCCTCGCGTTCTACGCGGACCTCCCGGAGGGGACGATCCCCGAGCTGCGGGACGACCTGGCCGACGTCGCGCGCAAGCACGGGCCCATCGACCTGCGGCTGCGTGGTGCGGGATCGTTCGGCGCCCGCGTGCTGTGGATGGGTGTCGACGGCGGGACGGACGCGCTGAAGGGCCTCGCGACGGATTGCCTGGCGGCCTCGCCCCGCGAGGTGCCCGACCACGTCAGGCCGCACCGGGCCCACGTGACCGTCGCCTACGCGCGCGCCGGGCAGGTGAAGCCGCCGCGTGGGCGGGACCGCTGGGGCAAGCGCGCCGGGGGCGAGCCACGGTCGGCGCTGGAGCCCGCCGCGCAGGCGCTGTCCGTGTACGCCGGACCTGACTGGACGGCGGGCTCGTTCGCACTCGTCGAGTCCCACCCGGGGGAGGGCCCGCAGGGTGGTTCGCGGTACGAGATCGTGGAGACCTGGGACCTCGAGGGCTGACCGGCTCGCCGTCTCCTGAGCACCGTCTCCACGGCCGGGGCCAGGGCCGCCCCGGCCGTGGAGACATGGCTGTCCGACGCCTCGGGTGCGTGGCGAGACGGACGCGCCAGGGAAGAGGCCGGTGGAACCGGCCAACGCGTCCTGCTCGCTCGCACACCCTGCTTCGAACATGTGTTGCACAGTAGCGCAGCCCACCGACACGCATAAAAAGTGTGCCAAGCGTGTCGTTCTCGACCAGGGTAACCACGTTGCCCGGGCGCACCAGCGCATGGAATGATGGCGGCATGCAGCCATTGACCCGCCGATTTACGCGGCCCGCTACGGGCCGTTCGGCGAGCGCTGCGCGCGGGCACTGAGCTGCCCTGTGGACAACGCGTCCTGAGCCCTGGCGGGCACCTAGACTTCAGATGCCGGCACGGGTCCCCAGGCAGGGGACCGGGCCGGCTCCCGAATCCGCCAGGAAGGCAAGCATGTCCACGCCCGATGAGAAGGCACCCATCGATCCGCTCGACGAGGCGGCACTCGACGCCGCGGTCAAGACCGCTCTCGACGACATCGCGAAGGCCGGCGACCTCGATGCGCTGAAGGCCGTCCGTACCCAGCACACGGGGGACCGCAGCGCCCTGGCCCTCGCCAACCGGGGGATCGGCGCGCTGCCCGGCCCCGACAAGGCGAAGGCCGGCAAGCTCGTGGGCCCGCGCCGCGGTCGGATCAACCAGGCGATCGCCGCCCGCCAGACCGAGCTCGAGGCCGAGCGCGACGCGCGCGTGCTGGCGGAGGAGTCGGTCGACGTCACCCTCCCGGTCCAGCGCACGACGACGGGCGCCCGCCACCCGATCGAACTGGTCCAGGAGCGCATCGCCGACTTCTTCGTGGGCCTCGGCTGGGAGATCGCCGACGGCCCCGAGGTCGAGGCCGAGTGGTTCAACTTCGACGCGCTGAACTTCGGCCCGGACCACCCGGCCCGCCAGATGCAGGACACGTTCTACGTCGCCGGTGAGGACGGTGCCGACTCGAACCTGGTGCTGCGCACCCACACCTCCCCGGTCCAGGCGCGCTCCCTGCTGGAGCGCGGCGTGCCCCTGTACATCGCGTGCCCCGGCAAGACGTTCCGTACCGACGCGCTCGACCAGACCCACACGCCGGTGTTCCACCAGGTCGAGGGCCTCGCGGTCGACAAGGGCCTGACCATGGCGAACCTCGTGGGCACGCTGGACGCGTTCGCGAGGGCGATGTTCGGGCCGGAGGCCAAGACCCGCCTGCGCCCGGCGTTCTTCCCGTTCACCGAGCCGTCCGCCGAGATGGACCTGTGGTTCCCGCAGAAGAAGGGCGGCGCGGGCTGGATCGAGTGGGGTGGCTGCGGCATGGTCAACCCGAACGTGCTGCGCGCCGCGGGAGTGGACCCGGACGAGTACACGGGCTTCGCGTTCGGCATGGGCATCGAGCGCACGCTCATGCTGCGCCACTCGATCGCGGACATGCACGACATAGTGGAGGGCGACGTGCGCTTCTCCACCCAGTTCGGGACGGAGATCTGAAGTGCCCCTCATCGTGAAGGACTGGCTCGCGGACCACGTCGAGCTGCCGGCGGACCTGACCGCCGAGCAGCTCGCGGCCGACCTCGTGAAGGTGGGCCTGGAGGAAGAGGCGATCCACGGGGCGGCCGTCACCGGACCCCTCGTGGTGGGCCGCGTGCTCGAGATGAACCCCGAGCCGCAGAAGAACGGCAAGACGATCAACTGGTGCCAGGTCGACGTCGGCCCGGAGCACAACATCGACGGGTCCCGCGGCATCGTCTGCGGCGCGCACAACTTCGCGCCCGGCGACCTCGTGGTCGTGTCCCTGCCCGGCACCGTGCTGCCCGGCCCGTTCGCCATCGCCGCCCGCAAGACGTACGGGCACGTGTCCGACGGCATGATCTGCTCCACCGCCGAGCTCGGCCTGGGCGACGACGGCGCGCACGGCATCATCGTGCTGCCCCGCGACATGGGCTTCGCCGCCGAGGACCTCACCCCCGGCCAGGACGCGATCGCGCTCCTCGGCCTCGGGGACGAGGTCCTGGAGATCAACGTGACACCTGACCGCGGGTACGCGTTCAGCTACCGCGGCGTGGCGCGCGAGTACGCCCACTCCACGGGTGCGAAGTTCACCGACCGCGGCCTGGCCACTGGCGCGGAGCCGTCGGCGACCCCGGACGGGTTCGAGGTACGGGTGCAGGACGAGGCGCCGATCAACGGCGTCGTCGGCTGCGACCGGTTCGTTACGCGCATCGTGCGCGGCATCGACCCGTCCGCACCCACGCCCGCGTGGATGAAGCACCGCCTCGAGGGCTCCGGCATGCGGTCCATCTCCCTGGCCGTCGACATCACCAACTACGTGATGCTCGACCTCGGGCAGCCGCTGCACGCCTACGACCTCGCGCAGGTCTCGGCGCCGATCGTGGTCCGCCGGGCCGCCGTCGGCGAGCGCCTCACCACCCTGGACGACGCCGATCGCGCGCTGGACACCGAGGACCTCCTGATCACGGACTCGCCCGACGGCGCAGGCAGCCGCGTGCTCGGCCTGGCCGGCGTCATGGGTGGGGCGTCGTCGGAGGTCAGCGACACGACCACTGACGTGCTCGTCGAGGCGGCGCACTTCGACCAGATCACCGTCGCCCGCACGGCCCGCCGGCACAAGCTGCCCAGCGAGGCGGCCAAGCGGTTCGAGCGCGGCGTCGACCCGAAGCTGCCCCCGGTCGCGGCCCAGCGTGTTGTGGACCTCCTGGTCGAGCTCGGGGGCGGCACCGCCGACCCCGCAGTGAGCGACCTGGACAGCACTGCCGAGGCGACCCCGCAGCAGCCGATCGCGCTCAAGGTCACCGAGCCCACCCGGCTCGCGGGCGTCCCGTACACCCCCGAGCAGGTGCGCAGCACGCTCGAGGAGATCGGCGCCACCGTCGAGGCGGTTGCCGAGGGCGTGCTCACCGTCACGCCCCCGTCCTGGCGGCCCGACCTCACCGAGCCCGCCGACCTGGTCGAGGAGGTCGTGCGCATCCAGGGCTACGACCAGGTGCCGTCGGTGCTCCCGTCCGCAACGGGCGGTCGCGGGCTCACGGCCGAGCAGCGTACGCGCCGCTCCGTCGCGCGCGCCCTGGCCGAGGCCGGCTTCGTCGAGACGCTCAGCTATCCGTTCGTCGGCACCCCCGAGTACGACGCGCTCGGCCTGCCCGCCGACGACCCGCGCCGCGTCTCGCTCCGCCTCGTCAACCCGATGGCGGACGACAAGCCGCTGATGCGGTCCAACCTGCTGGTCACGCTGCTCGACACGGTGCGGCGCAACGTGTCCCGCGGGCTGACCGACCTCGCGGTGTACGAGGTCGGCCTCGTCACCGTCCCGGCAACGGACGCCCCCGCCGCGCCCACGCTGCCCGGCGGTGTGCGGCCCACCGACGAGCAGCTCGCGGCGCTCGCGGCCGCGGTCCCGGACCAGCCGCGCCGGGTCGCCGGTGTGCTGACCGGCAAGCGCGAGCTCGCCGGCTGGTGGGGCGCGGGCCGCGCCGCCGGCTGGGAGGACGCCCTCGCGGCGGCCCGCCTGGTCGCCGATCGCGCGGGGGCCGACGTCGTCGTCTCTGCCGACACCGACCGGATGCCGTGGCACCCAGGTCGCTGCGCGCGCCTCGAGCTCACGGACGGCACGGTCGTCGGCTACGCCGGCGAGCTGCACCCCAAGGTCGTCGAGGCCCTGGGGCTGCCCGCCCGTGCGGCGGCGTTCGAGGTGGACCTGAGCGTCCTGGTCGCCGCGGCGTCGACCGAGCCCGTAGCCGCCACGCCCGTGTCGGCTTTCCCGGCGGCCAAGGAGGACTTCGCCTTCGTGGTCGACGGCGGTGTGCCCGCCGAGGCGGTGCGGTCGGCGATCGTCGCCGGGGCCGGTGAGCTGCTCGAGGACGTGGCGCTGTTCGACGTCTTCACGGGGGAGCAGGTGGGCGAGGGCAAGAAGTCGCTCGCGTACTCGCTCCGGCTGCGTGCCAAGGACCGGACACTGTCCGCGGACGAGGTCCGTTCGGTGCGGGACGCCGTCGTGGAGTCGGCGGCGGCCGAGGTCGGCGCGGTGCTGCGTGGCTGACACGTCTTCGGCGGCCGAGCCCGTCGAGACCCCGCCGGCACGCACCGCGCTCGTCACGGGTGCCTCTCGCGGTATCGGCCGGGAGATCGCGTTGGGTCTCGCGCGAGCAGGGCTGGACGTTGCCCTGCTCGCGCGGGACGCGGCGCGGCTCGAAGCCGTCGCCGCGGAGATCCGCGCGGCCGGTGGGACAGCGGTGGTGCTCACCGCGGACGTGTCCGACCCGGCGGCGGTGCTTGCCGCCGTCGGGCAGGCGGAGGATGCGCTGGGGTCGATCGACCTGCTGGTCAACAACGCGGGCGCCATCGAGTCGGAGCACCCCCTGTGGGAGGCCGACCCCGACGAGTGGTGGTCGGTGTTCGAGACCAACGTGCGCGCGCCGTTCCTGTTCAGCCGCTACGCGGTGCCGGGCATGATCGCGCGCGGCGGTGGCCGGATCGTCGACCTGGCCTCGGGTGCGAGCTCGCACGAGATGCCGGGCGGCAGCTCGGCGTACAACGCGAGCAAGACCGCCCTGGTGCGGATGGGCGCCAACCTGCACAACGACGGCTTCCGGCACGGGATCCGCGTCTTCGAGCTGGCGCCAGGGGTCGTGCGGACCGACATGTCGACGGGCATGACGCTGCACGAGGGCCGCACGGAGTGGACCCCTGTCGAGCGGGTGACCGACGTCGTGAACGCGATAGCGACCGGCGAGCTCGACGCGTGCTCGGGCTGGTTCCTGCGCGTCACGGACGACACGCCCGAGTCGCTGAAGGCGCTGGCGGCCGACGCCGCGGAGCAGGGCGTCGCGGCGACGGCCCGCCGGCTGCGGGTGCTCCCCGCGGGCAGCAACGACCCGCAGGCGAGGGCCTTCACCAAGCGCTGACCAGCGGCTTCGCTGGTCGGCCCCGCAGGGCCCGTGGCGGGGTGACGGATGCACAGCGTTCACTCGGTTGTACTGGTTTGAGGGGTTTCACCCTCTACGGTGGGCATACACATGTCCCCTCATGACCAGGAGACCACCATGCGCCACCGTCGCTCCGCCCTTGCTGCCGCGAGCTCACTCGCAGGTGCCCTCGTCGCGGGCGCACTGTTCGTGGCTGCGACCGCGCCACCGGCGGCCGCCGCCACGACCCTCACCGCGAGCAACTTCCGCTACACGCTGTCCCAGACGTCGTCGTCCCTGGTCGGCGCACTCGACGCGGCGCTCCCGAACGTCTCCATGGGAACGGTGGCCGACGACGCCAACCGCACCCCGAGCTGCGACAGCGCACCGTCGGTCACGAACCGCACCGCGTACTACTGCTGGAACGCTGGCGACCAGGGCACGAGCGACTGGTACCCGCAGGGCATCACGACCAGCTCCGACGCGTACGAGGCCGGGACCTACGACGGCAAGCGCATCAACCTGGTGAGCTGGTACGACCACGCCGACGACGGCATCGACAAGGGCGTCCGCATCAGCGTGTCGAACCTGTCGGCGAGCGCGTCGGCACCGCCGTACCGGCACATCCTGCTGGTCGAGCCGAGCGGCACCACGAGCGCGCCGTCGTACAAGCCGATCAACGTCCACGCCGGCGGCATCATGTGGTACGGAAACCTGCTGTACGTGGCGGACACGGGCGGTGGCTTCCGCGTGTTCGACCTGGACCACCTGTGGCAGGTCTCGACGGGCAGCTCGTCCGCCATCGGGCGCCAGTCCGACGGCTCCTACCACGCCTTCGACTACAAGTACGTGCTGCCGCAGACGGCGAAGTTCACCGACTCGACGGCGGGCGGCTACGCGCAGTTGCAGCACTCGTCGGTCTCGCTCGACCGCACGAGCACACCCGACTCGGTGGTCGTCAGCGAGTACCGCACCGCCACGGACATCGCGAACGGCGCCCAGGTCAGGACGATCCGCGTCCCGATCGACTACACCAACCGGTACCTCAAGCCGGCCTCGGACGGCATCATCAAGGCGACCGAGGCCTACCGGATCGACCTGGAGAGCGTGCAGGGCTCGACGGCGATCAACGGCGAGTTCTTCTACTCGCAGAGCGACGGCACCAACTTCTCCGACCCGAATGCCGACGGCGACCTGCACACGTTCGCCGCGCCGTCCGGCGCCATGGTGCGGCACGGCAACGCGCTGACCGTGGGGTCGGAGGACCTGTCCTACGACCCCACCCGCGACTACCTCTGGTCGCTCGGCGAGCACCCTGGCTACCGGTGGGTTTACGCGGCGGACGCCTCGTCGTTCTGACCCCACGTGTCGGACGTACGGGTTGCTCGAGTGACCCGTACGTCCAGCGCGCTGCGGCTCAGCCGCGGGCGTCGCGCCAGGCGACCCACTCCTTGACCCTGGTCAGGTCGTAGTCCGGGCCGTCCACACCCAGCGTGAACAGCGTGGCACCCGCGGCGACGAGTGCCTCGCCGTCCACCGCGGGCGAGCCCTCGGCCTCCACCGACCGCTCCACGAGCGCCGCGGTGTCCCGGCCGACGGCGGCGCCGTGCTCGTCGAGGATCGCGGACTTGCTGGTGAGGGTCGGCAGGTCGCCGAACGAGTGCCAGATGTCCGCGTGCTCGGCCACGATCCGCAGCGTCTTCCGGACGCCGCCACCACCGATCAGGATCGGAATCTCGCGCGTGGGCGCCGGGTTGCCGGCCGCCAGCCGGGCCTTGATGCGCGGCATGGCCTCGGCCAGGCTCGCGATGCGCGACCCCGCCGTGCCGAACTCATAGCCGAACCGGTCGTAGTCCTTCTCGAACCAGCCGGCGCCCAGGCCCAGGATGAGCCGCCCGCCGGAGATGTGATCGACGGTCCGCGCCATGTCGGCCAGCAGGTCGGGGTTGCGGTAGCCGATACCCGTCACCAGCGCGCCGATCTCGACACGCTCGGTCTGCTCGGCCCATGCGCCCAGCATGGTCCAGGCCTCGAAGTGCTTGCCCTCCGGGTCGCCGTGAAGCGGGTAGAAGTGGTCCCAGTTGAAGATGACGTCGACACCGGCGTCCTCGGCGCGGAGAACCGCGTCACGGATACCGGAGTAGTCGGAGTGCTCGGGCTGGATCTGGACACCGACTCGAATCGGTCGCTCTGTCATGCCAGCAGCGTACGACCGGCATGCCAGTGCTTTTCGCTGCCGGACGGTTCCGGTACTCTCTGCGGCACGTGACACGGGGTGCCCCGCCCGGGGCTGAGACCACACCCGTCGAACCTGATCCAGATCATGCTGGCGAAGGGATGTCCACAATGACTTCTGCTGTCTCCGTTTCTACCTCTACCCCCGCCGTGCCGGCCGACGGCGCCGCCGTCCGCCCCTTCACTGAGGAAGCCTGGGAACGCATAGCGGGCTGGCGCGACGCGGTGGACCGCATGCCGTTCGTCCGGGCGCTCGCGGCCGGCTCGCTGCCCGCCGGGTCCTTCGCGTTCTATCTCAGCCAGGACGCCGCCTACCTGCGCGAGTACTCGCGGGTCCTGGCGCGGGCGGCCCAGCTCGCGCCCGACGCCGCCGCGCAGGGCTTTCTCGCCCGCTCGTCCGTCGAGGCGCTGGAGGTGGAGACGGCGCTGCACCGGGACTGGCTGGGCACGCACGCGGGCCTCGGCGCGGACGAGGTCGCGGCCGTCGAGCCCTCACCCGTGACCGCGGCGTACACCGGTCACCTGCATGCGGCGGCGTCGGGTACGTACGCGGAGACGGTCGCGGCGCTGCTGCCCTGCTTCTGGCTGTATGCGCACGTCGGGAGCGTGCTCGTGGACCTGGCCGGACGGCACCCCGGTGGCCTGGCCGGCCACCCGTACGCCGCGTGGATCGGCACGTACGGCGACGAGGGCTTCCAGGAGTCGACCCGGCAGGCACGGCTCCTGGCCGACGCCGCCGCGCGCTGGGTCTCCCCGGAGGAACGGGCGCGCATGCTGCGCGCGTTCGAGATCTCGTCGGTGCACGAGTACCGCTTCTTCGAGCAGGGCCTGACCTGCCCGACCTGGCCGACGCCACCCACGGTCTGAGCGGCCGGCCCGAGCGGCGGCCGGCCCGCACACCAGCGCCTGCTGGTGCACGGCGGCGTCGGCCCCTGCTCAGGCCCGGGTGGCCACCGCGAACACCCGGCGGAAGGCCAGCGGCGTGCCGTGGGCGTGCTCGGGGTAAGCCTCGCGCAGCGCCGCACCGAACTCCGCCTCGAACCGGGCGCGCAGCGCGGGGTCCTTGGCCTCCAGCGCCTGGAGCGTGGGCTGGGCGCCAGTTGCCGAGATCCAGCGCAACACGGGGTCCGGCCCCTGCAGCAGGTGCGTGTAGGTGGTCTCCCAGGTGTCCACCGTCCAGCCCGGCCGGGCAAGGAGGTCGAAGTACTCGGCGGGGTCGGCGGTGGCGCGTCGCTCGACCGGCCCGACGACGTCGGCGTACGGCTCCCGGGCGGCGACCTCCCGCAGGAGGAGGTGACTGGGCGCGTCGTGGTTGCCCGGGACCTGGAAGGCGAACGTCTGCGCGGCCCGGTCGGCGAGCGTGGTGAGGAGCACGCGGTGCGCGGGCACCCACTGGAGGGCGGCGTTGCTGATGACGAGGTCGGCGGTGCGGTCGTAGGTGCCGAGGTCGGCCAGCACGTACTCGGTGTCCGGGTCGGCGGCGCGTGCCTTCTCGATCATGGCGGGGGAGGCGTCCACCCCGGTCACCCGGGCCTCGGGCCAGCGCGCGCGGAGCACGGCGGTGAGGTGCCCGGGTCCGCACCCCAGGTCGACGATCGTGGCCGGTGACCCGGGTACCCGGGCGACCAGCTCCGTGAACGGACGGGACCGCTCGTCCGTGTACTGCAGGTACGCACCAGGGTTCCAGTCCGCCATCGCCGCTCCTCGTCGTCGAGTATCTTGATGTCAAGATATATCACGCGAGGGCCGTCCGGGGTGCCGATCCGCGCCGCGGCCCAGCGACTGCGCCCGGAGCAGGTGGCTGCTCTGGGCGCGATCGTTGGGCTGCGGCGTCCGCCGGGGACCGCCGCCCGGCGGCTAGGCGACCTCGATGTAGTCGAGCTCCGCGAACGCCGTCCCCTTGGCCAGCCGGATAGTGTTCCAGCCCGCCTGCAGGGTGACGTCCCGCGTCGACTGCCGCCAGTTGTCCCAGCCGGTCACGGGATAGCTGATGGACCCGGCCGCCGCTCCGTTCACCGTTACCGTGTGCGTCGCCGTCTCGACCGACCCGTTGGCGTAGCCGACGTGCAGCGAGTAGCTGCCGGACGTGGGCACGTAGATCGAGCGGACGTCGACCCAGCTGTCTGCGTGGTCGATGTACGCGGCGACCTTGCCGTCCGATGCGCCGGCCGCGTTCTCGCGGACCGAGCAGTTGTTCAGGGTGCCGCGCTCGGCCTCGTAGCGGACGCGGCTGCCGCGCACCACGGGGTAACCGTTGGCCCAGCCGAGGTCGGCGACGTACATGCCGCGGCCGCCAGCGTCCCGGTGGCCGTGGAAGACGAGCTTGTCGCCCCCGCCGTCGCGCAGGACGTCGGCGCCGCCGGGGCCGGCCACCGCGCCGTCGAGCGACTCGGTGGTCATGAGGAAGCGGAACGCCTTGGTGTAGGGCCCGGTGATCGAGCTCGACACCGCGTAGTTCGTGCCGTATTGGTTGGTCGAGTACGGGCCGGCCGAGTAGAACAGCACATACTGGCTGCCGACCTTGGTGATGACGGGCGCCTCGATGATGCCCGCCTCGTCGGCGCGGTCGTTGCGCAATACCTGTGTAGCTCCGCCCTGGAAGGTCACGCCGTCCGCGGCCACGCGCTGCACGTGGATCCAGGTGGTGGCGCCGATGGCGTTGCCGTCGTTCTTCCAGACCAGGTAACGGGCGCCGTCGGTGTCGACGAAGCTGGACGCGTCGATGGCGCCGCCCGCCGCCAGCGGGCACACGAGCGGTTCGCTCCCGACCGGGGCGAACGGGCCGCCGGGGGAGTCCGACAGGGCGGCGCCGATGCACTGCCGCCCGGACGCCGTGTGCCAGGCCGTGTAGTAGAGCAGGTAGCGGCCGTCGGACCGCTGCGAGACGTCGGGTGCCCAGGTGCGCCCCGTCTTGGCCCACGCCCCGAGGCTCGGCAGGGCGTCCGTTGACTGGTAGGTCCACGGCCCGTCCGGGTCGGGCGCCGTGGCCCACGGCAGGTTCTTGCCCTCGTTCGTCGCGTACGCGTAGTAGGTGTTCCCGAACTTGGTGACGTCCGGGTCGGGGAAGTTGCGGTCGAGCACGAGGCTCGGGCGAACGGTCGCCTGGGTGGAGATCTCGCCGCTGTGGGTGGCGACGTTGTCGGACGACGGCGGGGTGCCTGCGTCGTCGGCGTCGTCGGCGGGTGCGGCAGCGGCGGAGCTGGTAGTGAGGGCCCCGAGTGCCAGGGCGGTGATGGCCGCGCCGACAAGGAGAGCACGGGAGAAGCGAGGAAGTACCACGTTGAACCTCCGGGCGAGGGAAAACTCGACGGGTGAATTGTCGCGACCACGCCACTCTCTGTAAAGGGTGCGCTCCAAGGTTGTGGCGCTGACCCGCGTTCCGGTCCAACGTTGGACCGATCGATGGCGCGTCCGACGCCGCCCGTGTGCCTCCAGATCGGTCGTTTGTATCGAGATCGGTCGCATGCCCTGAGGCCGGCTCTGAGATCGGTCCCTTGCCTTGAGATCGGTCCATCGATGGACCGATCTCAAGGCAAGGGACCGATCTCAGCGAGCGCAGTCCAGCAAGGGACCGATCTCAGCGAGCGCAGTCCAGCATGGGACCGATCTCAACGGGCGTGGCGAAGCAAGGGGCCGAACTCAACGAGCGCGGTCCAGCATGGGGCCGATCTCAGCGAGCGCAGTCGACCAACCGGCCGACCTCAACCCCGGCTGACCCAGCAAGAGACCGACCTCGACCCCGGCGTCAGGGAACGAGCAGCACCTTGCCGGTCGTGGCCCGTCCCTCCAGCGCCCGGTGCGCCTCCCCGGCGTCGGACAGCGAGTAGGTGGCCCCGATGCGGACCTCCAGGTCGCCCGCCGCCGCGGACTCGAGCACATCGGAGGTGCGCCACTCGAGTTCGCCGCGCGTGCGTAGGTAGTGCGAGCTCGTCGGCCGCGTGAGGTACAGGGAGCCGCCCTTGTTGAGCCGCTGCGGATCGAACGGCGGCACCGGGCCGGACGCCGCGCCGAACAGCACCAGCATCCCGCGCACGCGCAGCGAGGCGAGCGAGGCCTCGAACGTGGACCGGCCCACGCCGTCGTACACGACGTGCATGCCCTGGCCATCGGTGAGGTCGCGTACGATCGACGGCAGCTCGGTGGTGATGTCGGCCATCGCGGCGTAGTCGATGGTGTGCGCGGCACCGGCCGCGGAGGACAGCGCCGCCTTCTCCGGTGTCGAGACCGTGGTCACGACCCGCCCGCCGCGTGCGACGGCCAGCTGCGTGGCCAGCAGGCCGACGCCGCCGGCGCCCGCGTGCAGCAGCACGTCGTGCCCGGGCTGCACCTCGAACGTGGAGCGCACCAGGTAGTGCGCGGTGATGCCCTGCAGGAGCAGCGCGGCGGCGGTGGTCAGGTCCAGCAAGCCGGGCACGTGCACGACCCCCGCGGCGTCCACGGCCACGAGCTCCGCGTACGAACCGGGACCGTCGAGCCAGGCCACGCGGTCGCCCACGGCGAAGCCCGTGACGTCGTCGCCGATGGCCTCGACCGTGCCCGCGCCCTCGACGCCCACCACGTGGGGGTACTGCATCGGGTAGACGCCGGCGCGGCGATAGGTGTCGATGAAGTTCACGCCCGCCGCGGCGACACGGACCAGCACCTGCCCTGGGCCGGGTGTCGGGTCAGGGAGCTCGGTGTACGACAGGACCTCGGGACCGCCCGGCTCGCGGGCTACGACTGCGTGCATGCGGCCGAGCCTACGACGCCGGTAGCGTGCTCGGCGTGACCCGAACCATCCGCCCCTTTGCCGAGGCCGACTGGCCTGCCGTCTGGCCGATCATCGACGCGGTCTGCCGGGAGGGCGAGACCTATACCTACCCCGTCGACATCTCCGAGGCAGACGCCCGCTCGTACTGGATCGAGCGCCCGCCCGGCGCCACCGTGGTGCTCGAGGAGGACGGCGAGGTGCTCGGCACGGCCAAGATGGGCCCCAACCGCCCGGGCAACGGCGCCCATGTCGGCACCGCGTCGTTCATGGTGTCCGACGCCGCCCGCGGGCGCGGGGTCGGCCGCGCTCTGGGCGAGCACGTGATCGCGTGGCACCGGGATCAGGGGTTCCGGGGCATCCAGTTCAACGCCGTCGTGGAGTCGAACACGGCGGCCGTGCGCCTGTGGCAGTCGCTCGGGTTCGAGATCGTCGGCACGGTGCCCGGCGCGTTCCGCTCGCCGACGCACGGGTACACGGGTCTGCACGTGATGTACCTGCCGTTGGTGGGGTCATGAGAGTTCTGCTTGTGTCTCGCCTTATCTCGCCTCCGCCGCGTCGATCGTGATCTCGATACCGCTGGATCCGTGGTCACGACGGGCATCAGAGCGTGCGTCGGCGACGTTCTCGTTGATCGTGAGCCTGACGTCTGCCGGTTCGATGAAGACCTCGACGACCTCGTACGTGCGGGCGTAACGCTGGTAGATCGCAAACTCTCGCGATAGGTCGGCGCTGCGATCCTGGTCTTCTTCGGCGTCGTAGTCGTAGCCCAGCTCGTCACTGATGTGGCCTCGCGGCATGCCCCAGGCGGAGACTGAAACGCCAACATCCTCGTCGCGCGCAACGCCGGCACATGCCTCCTGGACATCGCGATACACAGACACGACGCTCCGGTTCAGGCCATCGTCGACCTCAACAGTGGGGTTGTGAGCCGACGCCGAGATCAAGATCTCTTGAAGGCCATCGAGGCTGCGCAGCTGGTCGACGAGTCGCAGTCCGAGTCGACGAGCATCATCGTCGTCGTCCCGGAGCGTCAGTTCGGTCTGGTCAATCCTGAGGGTGACGGTGCCGTGGTCCCGGTCCTCGAAGTACGAGGCGGCGTCCTGCGCCAGGTCCTCGTACTCCTCGGTGACCGTGGCGACCGGAGCGAGCTTCATGGTCGTATTGCCGAACTCATCGTGGTACATGTCCAGGACGCCCGTGCGATCCCCGAAACGATCCTGGGCGCGCTCGAACTCTGCGGCAGCCTTGTCGCCGTTCAGGGTGCTGGTGATCTCATAGTTGAGCCATGCCAGCAGGAGGGCGACCACGACGACACCGACGGCGATGCTCGTCAAGCAACCATGAGCCCGCCCCTTCGTGCGTTCTGCGGGCCGGGCAGCTTGTGCAGACGTCATTGCGCGTCCCGCGCAGGGGCCGCTTGACGTGCTCTGCGGAGCTTGACGAGGCCGACGACGATGAAGCTGATCACGACCGGCCAGCTGACCACCGCTGCGATCTGGATCACGTACCCGAGCAAGCCCACCAGGTCGAGCGGGCCGGGGAGTGCTCCGGGCTTGGGGTTGTCCTGCATCGCGATCCACAAGCACAGGCGGCCGACGCCTATCCCGAGAACCACGAGCGTCGGCGGTAACCAGACGAAGCGCCAGGCCCGCGCCAGCTCGGATGACTGCGGACGCGATGCGGGGGCGATGGTGCTGGGATCCGTCGTCATTCCGCGTTCTCTTCGATCGTCACGGCACGCCTCGGGGCGCAGGCCGTCTTCAGCGTCAAGGCAACCGCGCTGCGCGCGGCCGTCGCCATCGAGTGCCGGACATCGCTCGGGCGCGTCATCGGGGCTCCGGGTCGAGTTGTCTGTCTTCGTTCGACAGGTCGACCGTTGTGGGCCGACTCCTGAGTCATACGGCTCCGCTCCCGAACCGTCGCTGGTCGGCCGCCATCTTCTCGTCGGCTTCGTCGTAGGCCCGGATTGCCTGGTCGGCGCCGTCGATGGCCTTGTTCGCCTGCGCTGCCAGGTCTCGAACGCGCCGTTCGTGGAGCACGTAGAACCCGGCCACGGCGCGGACGACGACGGGGTCGCCGCTCAGGCCCGACCCGTCGCTGCGCGCGGCAATCTGCTGGGCTGCCGAAAGCAGCCGCTCCGCGTGCCGGCCGGCCTGTCGCAGCGTCTTGTCAGTCAGGTCGGGGTTGATTCGGTAGGCGGTCATGAGTCGGATGCTGTGCGGTCCGTGGACGGGCTCACGATCGTGATGCTGACGTTCTGGGGTGCGGGGACGTCTCTGCGCGCAAAGCCGATTCCGACGTACCAGGCGTCGCCGTCCTGACCGCCGGGAAGGTCGTAGGCGTACTCACCGCCCATTTCGTTCAGGTCAGGTTCGCGGGCTGTCCATCCCTCGTCCTCCAGGACGGCTGCGATGCGGTCGGCGGCCTGTTCGGGCGTGATGGTTGCGTCGGGGGCGAGTTCGATGCCTCCGGTCCAGTGCCAGTACTGCCAGGGGTGGTCCTCCTGGTCGTGGCCCACGTCGTCCACGAACTCGCTCTGGCTGGCGATGATGTCGTCCTGGTAGCGCTCCACGTCCTCGATGGTGACCATGAGCCGGTCGGCGATCTGTTCGGCCTCGGTCTCGTACTCTTCGATCGTCACGTCACTCCTCGGGCCACATGCGGTAGTCATCGCCAGGACCACTGCGACACACGCGGTCAGCAGAGCGGGTCGCCGGACCCTCTTCAAGCGTGTCATCGGGATCCTCCGGGTTGTCGATGAGTTCTCACTGTTTCTCCTGTTCGGACACGTCGATCATGGTGGCCTCGTAGTCGGGGTGCTTGATGCCGTCGACCCACTCAACGCCCCCGTACCGGGTCCCGATGGTTTGGTTCTGGGAGAAGAGCTCGACCTGGGTACCGGTGAAGAAGCCGACATGCCCGTTGAACGCCGTCGAACCGACGTCGTACACGCTCGAGTGCTGCTTGAACGGGCCGGTTTCCTCGATCGTGCCGCTGGACGTGTCACCGTCCTCTTGGAACCCGGTCTCCAGGCGCGTTATGTGCTCGACGTACGGCGGCGCATCGCCATGAACACCGAAGGGGTCCTGCTGGACCAGGCCGACCACGCTGTCCCCGCGGCCAATCATCGAGTAGTGCGGCACGTCACCGGTGTTCGGGAACTCGGTCACGGAGTGCACCCCGTCGCCCAAGCCTGCTGAGGAGGTGTACATCACCCGGTCGGCAGCCAGCCCCGCAGCCTCGGCCCGGGCTACCGTGAGGCCCCCGTAGGAGTGCCCATCGATCGCTAACGCCGATGAGTCGGGCCGCGTGTCGACTGCGGCGACGAAGTCCCGGAGCTTGGGCCCCAAGTCCTCGGCGTACTTCCCGTTGATCGCCTCAGGGATGCTCGTCGGGAACTCACCGCCCGCCCAAGCGATCATCGCCGTCCGCCCAGGCCCGAACTTTTCGGCATTGGACCCGACATAGAGGTTGTAGGCGCGGGCGTCGGCGCCGTTGAAGTTGTCGGTCCGGGTCTTGGTGCCTGGCACATACACCCCGAGGTTCTCGACGTTCGCCGAGATGTCGCCGTTCTCGTCGTACCGGCCGTGGTAGGTCGCGATGCTGTGAGCAGTCGGGTCGAACGCGACGACTTCCACATTCGTGCGTGTGGTCCTCCGGCCGTTCTCGTCGTACTCGTTCTGCGGGGTGCGCAGGTGCAGGTAGTGCTCGTACTCCCGGATCGGTTCGTCCAGCCGGTCACGCTCGGCCTTGAGCCGTAGGAGCTCCGCGGCGATCTGCATGGGGTTGCCGCGACCGAACCGCTGTGCCTGTACCGCGGCCATCTCCTGGTCAATGCGGGCCTGCTCGGCACGTAGGTTCGCGATCTCGCCCGTCAGATTGATCGTGTTGGCCTCGGCGCGGTACTTGAGCGGCACACCGTTCAGGTTCCCGATCACCAGCGGCATCGCAGTGATCAGCGCGGACCGCTGGGCGGGTGTGAGCGCGTCCCACCAGGCGCGGACCTGATCGGCCGTGCCGCCCAGCACGTCCTGTCCCGGGGCGAACCCTGACACGTCCGCCGCGGGTGCCTGTCTGAACCTCCACCCCGGCGCCTGGACACCAGGCGCATACGGTCCCCACCCGTACTCGCTTGCCGCGGGGGTGAGTGGCGTGCCCGGGTCCAGCCCGTCCAGGCCCTGGGCGAGGTCTAGCCCTGCTTGGCGGATCTGCTCCATCAGGTCGAGGGCCTGGGAGACCAGGAGGAAGTTGCTGTCGATCGAGGGCTGGTGATGCTGCCACGGTGTCCGCCCGCCCTCACGTCGCAGCGTGTCCCAGGCTGCCCAGCTCAGGTGTTCGTTGCCCGGGCTCGGTGGCCGCAAGGTAAGCGCCGCTTCCTGTGCCGTCAGCCTGACGCCACCGGCAACTCGGGTACGGAGTTCCTGGGCTTCGGCCTCCAGCACCGACAGCTTCTGCCGCGCCGGCATCAGTTCTTCCACATAGGCGTCCATGAACCCGCCGGCCTGGTCCAGGATGTCCCACTCCTGGTCGCCCGACGCTTTGACAGGGTCCATCTTCGCGTAGAGATCCTCGCCCTCGGGCGCCTGGTACGACTCCCGCAGTCCCGCCCACGCCGAATACACGGCGCTGGAAGCATCCCCGACGGCCTGACCGGTCTGTCGGCAGAACCGCGCGTTCTCCGACACATCGTCCAGGCTCGTCCACAGCGCGCCTGACCGGAATGCGAACGCCTCGGGATCGATCAGCCCCGACGTGTCGGTCACCTCGCTGGTCACAAGCCCCCCACCCTCCACTCGATCCACCCGATCCACATGGATCGTGCCCGCACCAGCTATTGGGTGATGACGTGTGCCTCGCCGACGACGATCTGGGTCGTGCTGGTGCGGTCCAGGGTGAAGGTGCCGGACTGGCCGGCGCCATGCCACGCCACGACCCAGTGGGAGGTGGCGGTGACGGTGTAGGGGTCGCCCTGCTTCTCGTAGCGGTGGCCGCAGTCGGGGGAGTCCTTGGTGCCGTAGCTGTCCTTGTAGACGGTGCCAGTGCCGCGGCAGGTCACGGTGGTCCTGTCGCCCATGTCCCAGTCGATGCTCGCCACGCGTCCGGTGGAGGTCACGGTCGCGCTGCCTGCGGGGGCGGTGGCGGTCAGCGGGCCCATGGTGTGGATCCCGGGGTCTTGGACCCACATCCACACGGGCATTCCAACGAGGCCGATGCTGCCGGGTTTGTTCTCGGGCACGATCCCGATCGGGATCGTGGTCGGGTTGGCGCGGGCGAACGCCTCGCGGGCGATCTGCTCGACATCCACGCTGCCCTCGGGGACGGGCGCCCACCATCGAAACACGCAGTCCTCGGGCGGCAGATGAATCCCTGCGGACTGGTCGCACGCCTCGATCCGCAGAATGCAGGTCATGATGACGCCGTCGTCGTGGCCTCTCCAGATGGGATCGGTCTTGGCCGGCGGCGGATCCAGCACGGTCGCGTAGCAGCGCCCGTTCCACACGCCCCCGTCCCGGTCCGTGCAAGGGACTTCTCTGGTGCCCTCCCGACACACGGGCTCGTCGCCCTTGACGGGAGTCGTGTCACCGGGCGAGGAATCTCCGGGGGACTCGCCCTCCTGCCCCTCGCAGGTCCATCCGCCAATGCCATGGGGGCCACAGGTTCCCGAGTCCTGTCCGGGGGCATCAGACTCGCTCGCATAGGCAGTGGGTGCGATCGTGACAGCCAGGATCGTGAGAACGCAGATCGCCAGCACAACGGGCCGGAGCGCGTTCGCGAGCATGAAGCGGCCCACCTCAGCACTGCTTCTTCGTGTATGCGACCTCAACGATCGTCCACTTCTCACTTGGCTGCCCCTGCATCAGTACCTTCTCGATGTACTTGTCGGGGCTGTCGACGGGAACAACCTCCCCATCGGCATCGACAATGTCTGCTCCGGTTGCGTCGATACACAGGTCGAGGTGCACCCGGTGGCCGCTGATCGTGTCCGCGAGCGGGTCACCGTCGTACTTCGCATTGACCACCGAGACGACAGGCTTCCTGTCCCCGACCATCTTGTAGTCGTACTCGGTGATGTACTCCCACTTCATGTACTCGTTGTTGAGGATGTCCGGGTGGCCAAGGTAGAGCGCGAGCTCCTCGTAGCCGTTGGTGCCCGCCTTCTGATGCTTCTCGTCGATCGTGCGGTACTCCTCGTACCGCTGGAGCGCATCGTCGACGCGTTCCTGCTTGGCGGCCTCGGCCGGGTTGGCCGGCGACGGCGACGACGTGGGCGACGGTGACACCGACGCGGAGACCGACGGGGACGCCGTCGCCGCCGCGTCGGCTTGACCCGAACAACCGGACAGACCGATCGCGGCGACGACGGAAGCAATCACGCCGACGGTGGCAACCACCGGGTGGCTGGTGCTGAGCATCGGTTCTGACAGTCCTCTCTGGGCCGGCCGACCTGCCGGGAGAGGCCCGCCGCTCGACAGCAGGGCTAGCAGCGCCAGCGCACAGAATATTCACCCGCCCATTCCGGACGCAACGATAGTGTGCCGCGCCGTCCGGCCGGGTTTTCGCACCGCCGCATAATTATGTACACTACCGAATATGTCCAGCAGCCAGCTCATCCGAGTCGCCGTCGCCGGCGCGTCCGGCTACGCGGGCGGTGAGGTCCTGCGCCTCCTCGCGGCCCACCCCTTCGTCGAGATCGGCACGCTCACCGCGCACACCAGCGCCGGGTCGCGTCTCGGTGAGGTCCAGCCGCACCTGCGCGGCCTCGCGCACCGCATCCTGGAGCCCACCACTCCCGACGCGCTGCGGGGGCACGACGTCGTGCTGCTCGGCCTGCCGCACGGCGCGTCCGGTCAGGTGGCAGCCCAGCTGCCGGACGACGTCCTCGTCGTGGACCTCGGCGCCGACCACCGGCTGGAGTCCGCGAGCGACTGGGAGCAGTTCTACGGGTCGACGCACGCCGGGACCTGGCCGTACGGGCTGCCCGAGCTGATCCACGCCGAGGCGCCCGGCGTCGACGTCGCGACGGCCGCCCGCCAGCGGGACAAGCTGCCCGGCACGCGCCGCATCGCCGTGCCCGGCTGCAACGTCACGGCGGTGACCCTGGGCCTGCAGCCGGGTGTCGCGGCCGGCGTCGTGGAACCCACCGACATCGTGGCCGTGCTGGCCAACGGATACTCCGGCGCGGGCAAGGCGCTCAAGCCGCACCTCCTGGCGAGCGAGGCGCTGGGCGCCGCGCAGCCGTACGCGGTGGGTGGCACGCACCGGCACATCCCGGAGATCCAGCAGAACCTGCGGGCCGCCGGGGCGCCGCAGGTGACCATCAGCTTCACGCCGACCCTCGTGCCGATGGCGCGCGGCATCCTCGCGACGGCGACCGCCCCGCTGGTCAAGGGCATCGACCCGGAGCAGGTCCGCGCCGCTTGGGAGGCGGCGTACGCGGACGAGCCGTTCGTGCACCTGCTCCCGGAAGGCCAGTGGCCCAGCACCGCGATGACGCTGGGCGCCAACACCGCGTGCGTGCAGGTGGCGGTCGACGCCGCCGCCCGCCGGGTCGTCACCGTCACCGCCATCGACAACCTCGTCAAGGGGACCGCGGGCGCCGCGATCCAGTCCATGAACCTCGCCCTCGGCCTGCGGGAGACCGCCGGCCTCATCACCGAAGGAGTCGCACCGTGAGCGTCACCGCCGCACAAGGGTTCCGGGCGGCCGGGATCACGGCCGGCCTCAAGGCGTCCGGCACCCCGGACCTGGCCCTCGTCGTCAACGACGGCCCCGAGCACACCGCCGCCGCCGTGTTCACGAGCAACCGCGTGGTCGGCGCGCCCGTCATGTGGTCGCGGCAGGCGGTCAAGGACGGCGTCGCGCGCGCCGTGGTGTTCAACTCCGGCGGCGCCAACGTCTGCACCGGCCCGGGCGGGTTCCAGGACGCGCACGCCACCGCCGAGAAGGTCGCCGACGAGCTCGGGATCGGCGCGATCGACGTGCTGGTGGGCTCCACCGGCCTGATCGGCGTGCGCCTGGCCGCGGACAAGCTGCTCGCCGGCGTCCCCGTCGCGGTCGGCGCCCTCGCGGCCGACGACGCAGCGGGCAAGGCCGCGGCCACCGCGATCATGACCACCGACACCGTGGCGAAGACGGCGGTGCGCATCGTCGAGACGCCGTCGGGCACCTTCACCGTGGGCGGCATGGCCAAGGGCGCTGGCATGCTCGCCCCCGCCCTGGCGACGATGCTGTGCGTGGTGACCACCGACGCCGTCGTCCCGGCAGCGGACGCCGACGCCGCCCTGCGGGCTGCCACGCGGGTCACCTTCGACCGCGTCGACTCCGACGGCGCCATGTCCACCTCGGACACCGTGGTCCTGATGGCCTCGGGCGCGTCGGGCGTCACGCCGGACCTGGCCGTGCTCACCGAGGCCGTCACGGCGATCTGCGCCGACCTGGCCCGGCAGCTCATAGCCGACGCCGAGGGCGCGTCCCACGACATCGCCATCACCGTCACGAACGCCACCACCGAGGACGCGGCGCTCGCCGTCGCGCGCGCCGTGAGCCGGTCGAACCTGGTCAAGGCCGCGATCTTCGGCAACGACCCCAACTGGGGCCGCATCCTGTCGCAGGTCGGCACGGTGCCGGAGGAGGTCGCGCCGTACGACCCCGCGGAGCTCGACGTGAGCGTCAACGGGGTGCTGGTCTGCAAGGCCGGCGGCGCCTACGAGCCGCGGGAGAAGGTGGACATGGCCGCGGCGCGGGACGTGACGATCACGGTCGACCTGCACGCCGGCGACGCCGAGGTCACGCTCTGGACCAACGACCTGACGCACGACTACGTCCACGAGAACAGCGCGTACAGCTCATGAGCAGCGACATCGTGAACGGGCTGCGGCCCGACCAGAAGGCCGAGGTGCTGATCGAGGCCCTGCCGTGGCTGCAGGAGTTCTCCGGCGCGCTCGTCGTCGTCAAGTACGGCGGCAACGCCATGATCGACGCCGGGCTCAAGGCCGCGTTCGCGCAGGACATGGTGTTCCTGCGGCAGGTGGGGCTGCGGCCCGTCGTCGTGCACGGCGGGGGACCGCAGATCAACGCGATGCTGGACCGCCTCGGCATCGCCTCGGAGTTCAAGGGCGGCCTGCGCGTCACCACGCCGGAGGCGATGGAGGTGGTGCGCATGGTCCTGACCGGCCAGGTCAGCCGCGAGCTGGTCGGCCTGATCAACGCGCACGGCCCGGTCGCCGTCGGCCTGTCCGGGGAGGACGGCGGCCTGCTCGGCGCCGAGCGCCGGCACGCCATCGTGCAGGGCGAGCCCGTCGACGTCGGCCTCGTGGGCGACGTCGTGCAGGTGGACCCGCGCGCCGTGGAGGACCTGCTGGAAGCCGGCCGCATCCCTGTGGTGTCCACCATCGCGCCCGACAAGGACGATCCGACGCAGGTGCTGAACGTCAACGCGGACACGGCCGCCTCGGCGCTCGCGGTGGCCCTGGGCGCCAAGAAGCTCATAGTCCTGACCGACGTCGAGGGGCTGTACACGCGGTGGCCCGACCGGGGCTCGCTGGTGGAACGCATCACCGCGCCGGAGCTCTCGGAGCTGCTGCCGACCCTGGAGGCGGGGATGGTGCCGAAGATGGAGGCGTGCCTGCGCGCGGTCGAGGGCGGCGTGGCCGCCGCGACGGTCATCGACGGCCGCCAGCCGCACAGTGCGCTGCTGGAGGTCTTTACCACGAGGGGTAACGGGACGATGGTGGTTCCGGCGAAGGAAGGTGTGACCGCATGAGCACGGTGATCCCGGTCGAGGACGCCTCGGCCCTGGCCGCCAACGGGTCGGTCGCTGCATGGACCCAGCGGTACACGGGCGCGGTGATGGACACGTTCGGCCCGCCGCAGCGCGTGCTGGTGCGCGGCGAGGGCGCGTACGTGTGGGACGCCGACGGCAAGCGGTACCTCGACCTGCTCGGCGGTATCGCGGTGAACGCGCTGGGCCACGCCCACCCGACGCTCACCGCGGCGATCAGCGCCCAGCTCGGCACGCTGGGGCACGTCTCGAACTTCTTCGGCACGCCCGCCCAGATCGCGCTGGCCGAGACGCTGCTGCGCGCGGCGGAGGCACCGGACGGGTCGCGCGTGTTCCTGACCAACTCGGGCACCGAGGCGGTCGAGGCGGCGTTCAAGATGACGCGCCGCGTCGCGGCGTCGTCCGGAGTGGGGACCCGCACCCGGGTGTTCGCCCTCCAAGGGGCCTTCCACGGCCGGTCGATGGGGGCCCTCGCGCTGACCGCGAAGGCCGCCTACCGCGACCCGTTCTTGCCGCTCCCGGGCGGCGTCGAGCACCTGCCCTTCGGCGACCTCTCGGCCCTGGAGGCCGCGTTCACGCCCCAGTCCATCGCTGAGCACGGCGAGGTCGCCGCCCTGGTGGTCGAGCCCGTGCAGGGCGAGGCCGGGGTGCGGCCCCTGCCGCCCGGCTACCTCGCGGCCGCCCGCCGGCTGACCAAAGCGCACGGCGCGCTGCTCGTCCTGGACGAGGTCCAGACCGGCGTGGGCCGGTGCGGCTCCTGGTTCGCCTACCAGCAGCCGGAGATCGGCGGCGGCATAGTGCCCGACGTCGTCACGGTCGCCAAGGGCCTCGGCGGCGGCTTCCCCGTTGGTGCGGTGATCGCGTACGGCGCGGCCGCGCACCTGCTGGGCCGCGGTCAGCACGGCAGCACGTTCGGCGGCAACCCCGTCGCGGCCGCGGCGGCGCTCGCGACGATCGGCGTGATCGAGCGCGACGGCCTGCTGTCGAACGTGCGCGAGGTCGGGGCGCTGCTGCGCCAGGAGATCGAGATGTGCGGCAGCCCGCTCGTGAAGGAGGTCCGCGGGCGCGGGCTGCTGCTCGCGATCGTGCTGAACGAGCCCGTTGCGCCGCAGGTGGCCACTGCCGCGCTGGAGGCCGGGTTCATCGTGAACGCGGTGGCGCCGGACGCGATCCGGCTCGCGCCGCCCCTCATCCTGACCGCGGAGCAGGCCAAGGACGCCGCCCGCTTCTTCGCGACCCTCTCGCTGACCGAGAGCGCGACCAAGTCCGAGGAGGACCTGTGACCCGCCACTTCCTGCGCGACGACGACCTGACGCCGGCCGAGCAGAAAGCCGTTCTGGAACTCGGCCTCGCCCTGCGCGAGGACCGGTTCGCCCGGCGCCCGCTCGAGGGCCCGCGCGCCGTCGCGTTCATCACGGACAAGCCGACGCTGCGCACCCAGGTGTCGTTCGCGGCCGGGATCGCCGAGCTCGGCGGCTTCCCGCTCCAGGTCGACGGCAACCTCGCCAAGATCGGGCTGCGCGAGTCCATCGCCGACACCACGCGCGTGCTCGACCGCCAGGTCTCCGCCATCGTGTGGCGCACCTACGGGCAGGTGCGCATCGAGGAGATGGCCGCCGTCTCGCGCGTGCCGGTGATCAACGCGCTGACCGACCAGTTCCACCCGTGCCAGATCCTCGCGGACCTGCTCACGGTGGCGCAGCACCGGGGGCTCGACGCCCTCCCGGGCACCACGTTCGCCTACGTGGGCGACGCCGCCAACAACATGGGCAGCTCGTACCTGCTGGGCTGTGCCACGGCCGGCATGCACGTGCGGGTAGCGGGACCCGAGGGCTTTCTGCCCGACGCCGCCGTGGTCGCCCGGGCGAGCGAGATCGCCGCGCGGACGGGTGGTTCGGTGACCGTGACGACGTCGGCCAACGACGCCGTCACGGGGGCCGACGTCGTGGCCACCGACACCTGGGTGTCGATGGGCGACGAGGCGGAGGCCGAGCAGCGGGCCAAGCCGTTCTGGGACTTCCAGCTGAACGCGGAGCTGCTCGCGAGCGCCGCCCCGGACGCGCTGGTGCTGCACTGCCTGCCGGCGTACCGCGGCAAGGAGATCACCGCCGACGTCATCGACGGGCCGCAGTCCGTGGTCTGGGACGAGGCCGAGAACCGCCTGCACGCGCAGAAGGCGCTGCTGGCCTGGCTGCTGGAGCAGGGCTGATGGTCACCAGACAGACGACGGCGACGACCGCTACGACGAAGGCCGCCCGGCACGCCCGGATCACACAGATCGTCAGCCGGAACGCCATCCACTCGCAGGCCGAGCTCGCCGACGCCCTGGTGGCCGACGGCGTGAGCGTCACGCAGGGCACGCTCTCGCGTGACCTCATCGAGCTGCAGGCCGAGAAGGTCCGCGGCTCGGACGGCACGCTCGTCTACGCGGTCCCGGGCGAGGGTGGGGACCGCAGCGCGCAGTCGGACGCGGGCGAGGAGTACCTGTCCGCGCGGCTGGCCCGGCTGGCCAAGGAGCTGCTGGTCTCGGCCGAGTCGTCGGGCAACCTCGTGGTGCTCCGCACCCCGCCGGGGGCGGCGAACCTGCTGGCCTCGGCCATCGACCACTCCGTGTTCCCCGGGATGCTCGGCACCATCGCCGGGGATGACACGATCCTCGTCATCGCCCGCGACGCCGACGGCGCCGCGCTGGCGGGACGCTTCCTCGCGCTCAGCGCCTGAAGACACATCACAATCGCACTCGAAAACCACCACCGGAAAGAGAACGTCAATCATGACTGAACGCGTCGTGCTCGCCTACTCGGGCGGCCTGGACACCTCCGTCGCCATCGGCTGGATCGCCGAGGCCACCGGGGCCGAGGTGGTCGCCGTGGCCGTCGACGTCGGCCAGGGCGGCGAGGACATGAACGTCATCCGCCAGCGCGCGCTGGACTGCGGCGCCGTCGAGGCGTACATCGCTGACGCGCGCGACGAGTTCGCCGCGGAGTACTGCATGCCCGCGCTGCGGGCCAACGGCATGTACCTCGACCGCTACCCGCTGGTCTCCGCCATCTCGCGCCCCGTCATCGTGAAGCACCTGGTGCGCGCGGCCCGCCAGTTCGGTGCGACGACGGTGGCGCACGGCTGCACCGGCAAGGGCAACGACCAGGTCCGGTTCGAGGTGGCCACCACGTCGCTCGCCCCCGACCTGAAGTCGATTGCGCCGGTGCGCGACCTCGCCCTGACCCGCGAGAAGGCCATCGAGTACGCCGAGCGCAACAAGCTCCCGATCGCGACGACGAAGAACAACCCGTTCTCGATCGACCAGAACGTGTGGGGCCGCGCCGTGGAGACGGGCTTCCTCGAGGACATCTGGAACGAGCCCACCAAGGACGTCTACTCCTACACGGACGACCCCACGTTCCCGCCGGTGGCTGACGAGGTGATCATCACCTTCGAGCAGGGCGTCCCAGTCGCGATCGACGGCGTCTCGGTCACCCCGCTGCAGGCCATCCAGGAGATGAACCGCCGCGCCGGTGCGCAGGGCATCGGCCGCATCGACATCGTCGAGGACCGCCTCGTGGGCATCAAGTCCCGCGAGATCTACGAGGCCCCCGGCGCGATCGCTCTCATCACGGCGCACCAGGAGCTGGAGAACGTCACCCTGGAGCGCGAGCAGGCCCGGTTCAAGCGCCAGGTCGAGCAGCGCTGGAGCGAGCTGGTCTACGACGGCATGTGGTTCAGCCCGCTGAAGAAGTCCCTGGACGTCTTCGTCGACGACACCCAGAAGTACGTCTCGGGTGAGATCCGCATGGTGCTGCACGGTGGCCGGGCCACCGTCACCGGGCGCCGCTCGGAGCAGTCGCTGTACGACTTCAACCTCGCCACCTACGACGAGGGCGACGCGTTCGACCAGTCGCAGGCCCGCGGCTTCATCGAGATCTACGGCCTCACCGCCAAGCTCGCCGCCGCGCGCGACGAGAAGTTCGGCAACGGCGTGGACCTGGGGACCTCGGCGAGCCTCACCGCGGGCGCGCTGTGAGCGAGCACGACGGCGCGGTTCCGGACGGTGAGACCGGCCGGGACGGCACGACGGCGGGGAACGGGTCGGGTCCGGCCGGCAGCTCGTCGTCGGGCGGCGGCCTGACGGCGGGTGGTCCGACGTCGGACGTCGGCGCGGGCGGGAGGCCGGGTGCCGTCGGCGCGCCGTCCGGCGAGAAGGTCGCCCTCTGGGGCGGCCGCTTCGCCGGCGGCCCGTCCCCGGAGCTCGCCGCGCTCTCGCAGTCGACGCACTTCGACTGGCGGCTCGCGCCGTACGACATCGCCGGCTCGAAGGCGCACGCCCGCGTCCTGGCGGGCGCGGGCCTGCTCGCCGAGCCTGAGCTCGCCCGGATGATCGACGCGCTGGACATGCTGGAGCAGGACGTCGCCTCGGGCGCCTTCCTCCCGGTGCTCGACGACGAGGACGTGCACACCGCGCTGGAGCGCGGCCTGATCGAACGCGCCGGCCCGGACCTGGGCGGCAAGCTCCGCGCCGGCCGGTCCCGTAACGACCAGATCGCCACGCTGGTGCGGCTCTACCTGCGCGACCAGGCCCGCACCATCGGGACGCAGGTCCTGGACCTCGTGGACGAGCTGATCACCCAGGCGGTCGCCGCGGGCGACGCCCCCATGCCGGGGCGCACCCACCTGCAGCACGCCCAGCCGGTCCTGCTTGCGCACCACCTGCTGGCGCACGCCTGGCCGCTGCTGCGCGACGTCGACCGCTTCCTCGACTGGGACGTGCGCGCCTCGAAGTCGCCGTACGGCTCCGGGGCGCTCGCGGGCTCGTCGCTGGGCCTGGACCCGGCGGCAGTGGCCGCGGACCTGGGCCTGGAGGGCGGCCCGGTCGAGAACTCGATAGACGGCACGGCGTCGCGTGACGTGGCGGCGGAGTTCGCGTTCGTCGCGGCGATGATCGCCGTCGACCTCTCGCGGATCGCGGAGGAGGTCATCCTCTGGAACACGAAGGAGTTCGGGTTCGTCCGCCTGGACGACGCGTACTCCACGGGCTCGTCGATCATGCCGCAGAAGAAGAACCCGGACATCGCCGAGCTCGCGCGCGGCAAGGCCGGGCGCGTGATCGGGGACCTCACGGGCCTGCTCACCACGCTCAAGGGCCTCCCGCTCGCGTACAACCGCGACCTGCAGGAGGACAAGGAGCCGGTGTTCGACCAGGTCGCGACGCTCACTGTGGTGCTGCCCGCGTTCGCGGGCATGGTGCGGACCATGGTCTTCGACACGGACCGGATGGCCGAGCTCGCCCCGCAGGGCTTCTCGCTGGCCACCGATATCGCCGAGTGGCTCGTCAAGCAGGGCGTCCCGTTCCGGGTGGCGCACGAGGTCGCGGGCTCCTGCGTGCAGGAGTGCGAGGCGCGCGGCATCGAGCTGTGGGACCTGTCCGACGAGGACCTGGCCAAGATCTCGGAGCACCTCACTCCGGAGGTGCGTGGCGTGCTGTCCGTCGAGGGCTCCCTGGCCTCGCGCGACGCCGTGGGCGGCACCGCCCCGGTGCGCGTCGCGGAGCAGATCGAGGCTGCGAAGGAGCGCTCCACGGAGTACCGCTTCTGGGCCGACCCGGAGTAGTCGCGCTGTCCCGTTTCGCCGCCGGCCCAGCGATTGTGCCCAGAACTCAGGTGGTGAGTTCTGGGCACAATCGCTGAGCCGGCGGCTCTCAAGAGGAAGTGATGTCGACGTGACTGTCCCGCCTTCGGTTCTCGGCGATCTTCTGGACCGGATCCGGTCCGCCGACGCGCGTCTCGTATGCGTCGACGGACCAGCCGGTTCCGGCAAGACGACCTTGGCCGCCCAGCTGGGCGACGCCCTGGAGGCCCCGGTGGTCCACATGGACGACCTCTACGAGGGCTGGGCCGCCGGCCCCGACGGCGGCGCCGCGAACCTCCGCCGCTGGGTCCTGGACCCGCTGGTCGCGGGGGAGCCTGTCCGCTATCGCCGCTACGACTGGATCGACGGCGCATGGGCCGAGTGGCACGACGTCCCGCCGTCGGCCCACCTCGTGGTGGAGGGCTGCGGCGCGGCCGCGCGCCAGGTGGACGCGCTGGGCGCGTTCCGCATCTGGGTCGAGGCGGACGACGCCGAGCGGCTGCGCCGCGGGCTGGAGCGCGACGGCGAGGACGCCCGCGACCACTGGCTGCGCTGGATGACGGACGAGGCGGAGCACTTCGCGCGCGAACGAACCCGCGAGCGCGCTGATGTGTTGATCGACGGGTTCGGAACTCCGTCCTGAGCAACTCGCCGGGCCTTCGCATTTGCTTGTCAGTGTGAGGTAGCGCCTCTAACGTCTCGGTTGGTGTCTCGCCTGGGCGCCAGAGGATGGTCGACCACGACGGGGGACATGTGGCTGTGGTGCGTTGGTGGCGCAAGTGGTGGGTCTGGCTCATCGCCGGAGGCGTGGTGCTCGTCGGGCTGGGGGTCGCCGGCATCGTCACCCTGGTGTCGACCTTCCTGGGCTTCGTGGACGACGCCGCCGCGGAGGAGGAGGCGAGGCAGCCGTTCGAGCTGGCGCTCGACGATCTCGCGCAGACGGCCGCGGTGCGCTACCTGGGTCCGGTGGCGGAGGGCGTCGAGTACGACCTGAGCGTCACGTCCGACGGCGACGCCTACGGGACCGTCACGCTGTCCGAGGACACCTACCGGGTGCTGCGCGTGGGCGACGACGCCTACCTCAAGCCACCGGCCGGCACCCTGGCCGGTCCCGATGCGACCAAGGCACTGAAACATGAGCTCGACGGCCGGTGGCTCGTCAACGAGGGCGACCTGGCGCTCCCGGTCGATGACCTGATCCAGACGCCGCAGCAGTACGCGGACTACCTGCGGTCCGCGTTCGACGCGGGCGGCACCGTCTCGACGAGTGCCGTCGAGGTCGACGGCGTTCCCGCCCTGCGGGCCGACACGTGGGCCGGCTCGATCTACGTCACGAGCGAGCCACCCTACGAGATCCTGCATGTGGCGGAGCCCGACGACTCGACGCCGAGCGCGGAGTCCAGCCCGTCGCCCGAGAGTCTGCGCGACGGGAGCCCGAGCCCGCGCAGCGTCGCGCTCGCCGCGCTGCGAACGGAGACGGACGACGAGGGCGCGGCCTCCGAGGACGAGGGCGCCGACGTCGACGCGCCGGACGGTCCCGAGGGGCCGTCCGCGGTCTCGCAGCTATCCCGCGACGAGGTCGGCGACCTGTTCGACGGGATGGACGGCGCGACCCAGGAGCTCAAGAACGCTGTCAACCCGAGCATCCGCTTCGACCTGAACGGCCAGGCCCAGGTCAGCTGCAGCTCGGGTGGCTGCACGTCGAACGTTCAAGTGACCACCGACGTCTCCGCGGCTCAGGGCACGGTGACGGGCGGCACGGTGACGGGCGAGCTCGTCTCGGTCTTCACGGTGCAGGGCGGGCTCGCCGGGACCTGCGGGTCGTCGTCGAGCCTCGCGCTCAAGGGGACGTCGTCGATGAGTTGCTCGTCGCCTGCGGCGGGTGGCGTGTTCGCCGCCGCGGACGCGCGGGAGGGCGCGCAAGCACAGGCGAGGGCCAACGCCTGCCGCTGCACGGTCTCGTACCAGGTGCCGTACAGCGTGGATGCGCAAGTGCTCGCCGTGGCAAACGTGCGGGTCGAGGTACTGCGTTCCCAGCTCGGCGACCGACGCAAGGCGCTGATGGACCAGGGCAAGTTCTGCAGTTTTGCCGGGGCGACCCCAGTGCTCATGGGCGACGGCACGCGCAAGCCGATCCAGGACATCGAGGTCGGCGACAAGGTCTGGGCGGCCGACCCGGTGAGCGGGGAGCGCGGTCCGCGCGAGGTGACACACGTGTGGGTGCACCAGGACGAGCTCTTCGAGCTGGAGATCGACGGCGAGACGATCGTCACGACCGAGGACCACCCGTTCTGGTCCGTGACGGACCAGCGCTTCGAGCGCGCCGACGAACTCGGTGCGGGGGAGCGGGTGCTGGGCGCGGAGGAACGCAACCTCGTTGTTACGCACCCGATCAAGGCCTCACTCCCTGCGGACGGACTGGCGTACAACCTGACAGTCACCGGATGGCACACCTACCGTGTCGGTGAGCACAGCGTCCTCGTTCACAACGACAACAAGGGCAAGTACTGCGATATATCTGATCTGAAGGGAGACGAGCCGGATACAGCCCGTCGCCTCATGGAAGACCGGGACTACCCCAAGGACGGCGGGAAGCTCAGAGGTTTCAAGGACACAAACAACCCGGACTTCATCGATCAGAAGAATCGAACGTACGACGCGGTGGGCGGACCTACTGCGTGGACGCACAACGGATGGAAGCAGAATCCCGACCGCCAGATGAGCGCGATGCTCAAGTCGATCGAGAAGCACATCTACGAGAAACAGGGGAACACCTACACCGTTCTCGACCTGACCGGAGCGTCGAGAACACAGATCGACCAGGTCTTCGCGAGGCTGGACGAGCTCCAAGCCGGCCCTCGCAAGGAACTGAACAAGCTCATCATCCTCGGGGAGGACTACTGATGTCTGCGCTGGTGGTGGTGACCGACGACAGCAGCACCGATTGGTATGCGAACACCTCCTGGTGGACCGGATTCCTTGAGTTGCACCTCGAGCCGGTGGTTGGGCAGGTCAGGGCAGTGCTCGAAAAGTACGTCAGCGTCGTTGGTGTCGACTTCACGCAGATGGACGATGGCGATCCTGCGATCGTCGGATCGTGGTTGCACGGCGCGATCGGTGCCGAACTTGAGTCTGAGATGAGTCCCGAGTCGCGGCGACACCTGAGTGACCTCCGCGAGCGGCTTGCGGCTCTTGTGCTCCAGCAATCTCGAGGACAACCTGAGTGACGGAGTCATGACCATCCCGGCTCGTGACTTCTTCGACCGGCCCGTCGTGGACGTCGCCCGCGACCTGCTCGGCGCCACTCTCACCCGGCACACGCCGCAGGGCACGGTGGCCCTGCGCATCACCGAGGTCGAGGCGTACGACGGCACCAACGACCCCGGCTCCCACGCCTTCCGCGGCCCGAACCGGCGGAACGAGACGATGTTCGGCGAGCCCGGACGCCTGTACGTGTACCGGCACCTCGGTCTGCACTACTGCGCCAACGTCGTCTGCGGGCCGGAGGGGACGGCGTCGGCGGTTCTGCTCCGGGCCGGCGAGGTGACGGGGCCGGACCCCGACGGTGTTGCGCTCGCCCGGGCGAGGCGCCTCGCGTCCGGCGTGGTGCGCGCCGACCGCGACCTGGCACGCGGCCCGGCCCGCCTCGCGGTGGCACTCGGCCTGGACCTGGCCGACGACGGCGCCGACGTCACCGACCCGGAAGGTGCCGTGGTGCTGGAAGCCGCCGGGGCGCCGTCGGGCACCGTGCTGTCCGGGCCCCGCGTGGGTGTGAGCGGCGACGGCGGCCGCGCCGACCTGTACCCCTGGCGCTTCTGGCTCGACGGTGAGCCGACGGTGTCGGTCTACCGCGCCGCCCAGCCCCGGCGTCGACCCAGCGCCTAGGCAGCGCGAAGGCCGGGCTCCCGTCGTCCGGCGCGGGTTCCTGCCTGCCTGCACCACGAAGTTCGTGAGCCTAGGACTCCTATGCCTAGTTCTGCTAGGGTTCAACACCTGGCAGAACTAGGCATAGGAGTGCAGGTGCACATCGACAAGGACCTGGTCGCGGCGTCGGCCACACCGCTCGTCCTCGGCATCCTGGCCGACGGCGAGTCGTACGGCTACGCGATCCTCAAACGCGTCAACGAGCTCTCCGGCGGCCGCATGCAGTGGACCGACGGAATGCTCTACCCCCTGCTCCACCGGCTCGAACGGCTCGGATACGTCGGGGCGACGTGGGGCACGTCCGACGTCGGACGGCGCCGCAAGCACTACGCGATCACCCGCGCCGGCCGCGAGGCGCTCGCCGAGCGGCGACAGCAGTGGGCGGTCGTCTCGGAGGCGCTCAAGCAGGTCTGGCAGGACGTCCAGCCGGGTCCCGCCGTCGCGGAAGGGTGGGCCTGATGAGCGAGCAGAACGCCGACGGCGCAGTCGTCCCGACCGAGCACGCCGCCCTGGAGGAGCAGTTCGACCAGTGGCGCGGCTACGTCCAGCGGCGCCGGGCGATCTCGGCGGCCGACGTCGACGAGATGGAGGACCACCTGCGCGGCCAGGTCAACGACCTGACCGCGAGCGGGCTCGACGACGAGGAGGCGTTCCTCGTGGCGGTCAAGCGCATGGGCAACCTCGACGAGGTGTCGCGTGAGTTCGCCCGCGAGCACTCCGACCGGCTCTGGAAGCAGCTGGTGCTCGTCCCGGAAGAGCCCGGCGACGGCGGCCGCTGGCGCGAGCTGGGCGTCGTGCTCGCCCTGGCCGTCACCGCGGGCATCTGGGTCAAGATCTTGCTCGACATCGCTGGCGACGACGAGCTGGTGGTCGTGCGCAACGCGTCCTTCGCCGTCCTGCCGTTCCTGGCGGGCTACTTCGTGTGGAAGCGGCGCGTCCCGTGGCGTATCGGGGCGACGCTGCTCGCCGCCACGGCCGTGCTCGCGCTGGTGGTGAACCTCTACCCGTTCGAGTCGGGGCCCGACGGCGAACCCGGCATGACCCTGTTCCTCGCGATCACCCACACCCCGGTGGTGCTGTGGTTGCTCCTGGGGGTCGTGTACGCGGGCGGCGCGTGGCGGTCCAGCGCGCGGCGCATGGACTTCGTCCGGTTCACGGGCGAGCTCATCATCTACCTCGCGCTGATCCAGCTCGGCGGCGGCCTGCTCATCGGGCTCACGTTCGGCGTGCTCGACCTGGTCGGCGTCGACTTCGAGCCGTTCCTGGGCGACTGGCTCCTGCCGTTCGCGATACCGGGTGCGCTGCTGGTCGGCGCGTGGCTGGTGGAGGCGAAGAAGAACGTCGTCGAGAACATCGCCCCGGTGCTCACCCGCGTGTTCACGCCCCTGACGATCGTGATGCTGCTCGCCATCTTCGTCGTCCTGCTCGTGAACGGGCCGCTCACCGCGGTGGATCGCGACCTGCTCATCCTCATGGACGCGATCCTGGTCCTCGTCCTGTTCCTCCTGCTGTACTCGATCTCGGCCCGTGACCCGCACGCCCCGCCCGGGATCTTCGACTGGATGCAGCTGGTGCTGCTCGGCGCGGCGCTCGCGGTCGACGCCGTTGCGCTGACCGCGATGCTCACCCGCATCGCCGAGTTCGGGTTCACCGCCAACAAGGTCGCCGCGCTCGGGCTCAACCTGGTGCTCCTGGTGCACCTCGCGTGGGCGGCCTGGCTCGCGACCGGGTTCGTCCGCGGGCAGCGCACGTTCGGTGCGATCGAGCGCTGGCAGACCCAGTACCTGCCGGTCTACGCCGTCTGGGCGGCGATAGTGGTGGTGGCTTTCGGTCCGATCTTCGGCTTCGTGTAGACGAGCCGTCCGACGGGGCTGACGCCGCATCCCCGTCGGGGAACGGTTACGCGAGTGGGGTGTGTTGCTCTGCGTAGACGATGTCTACGCTGCGCAACACACCCCACTCGCGTGATCTCTCCCCGGACCCGCCCGCACCAGGGCTCGGGGGCCGGTGCTCAACGTGCTTCGGGGTACGTCTCCCGCAGCACGCGGGCCAGGTGGCGCACGATCTCGCGCGGGCCAGACTTCGCGGTGCCCTGCTCGACGTCGCTGTTGTAGTTCGTGTTGGTGTTCACGTCGTACGTCAGGACGCGGCCGTCGGCGGTCCGGATGTTCTCGATGCCCGCCACCTCGATGCCGTGCCGCTTCGTGAACGCGACGTACTTGGCGACCACCGGGTCGTCGTAGCCCTCGCGCTCGGAGAACAGTCCCCAGTCCTCGTCGGGTGCCATGGAGATGGTCGCGCCGACCGGCGGGACCGGACGGCCCGTCTCCGGGTCGATGACGCACGCGTCGGCGGGGCAGAGCTGGAACCCGCCGCGCTCGGTGTCGCCCCGGACGGCGTAGACCATCTCACCGCCGACGATCTCGACGCGCGTGATGCCGCCGTCGGCCGCGACGACGTACTCCTGGACCAGCGTGATGCCGTCAACGGGCTCCTCGTACTCGTCGGACCCGACGTAGTCGGCGAGGTCGTCGAACGACTCGAACTTGCGCACGCCCAGGCCCTTGCCGCCCTGGTTGTGCTTGGTGACGAACGGGGTGGGGAAACCCTGTGCGGCCTTCAGCACCTGGTCCCGCCCGACGGCGGCCACGGTGCGCGGGGTGTCGATCCCGGCGGCGCGCAGGGCGGTGAGCTGGTCCACCTTGCTGACCTCGAGCTCCAGCACGCGGCGGCCGTTGACCGTGCGGCGCCCGTACGCCTCCAGCCAGGACAGCACGGCGCGCGAGTAGTCCTTGGTGAGGCCGTGGTCACGCGTGTGGCTGCTCGCCGAGATGCGGGACCAGAAGATGCCCTCGGGCGGCGCCTCGTCGAGGTCGAGCACGCCGTCGGTCAGCACCCACTCCACGTAGTCGACGCCCTCGGCCGCGAAGGCCTCGGCGAACGGAGGGAACCACTCGGGGTTCTCGTGCAGGGCGTAGATCTTGGGGGTGGGCACAGGGACCTTCCGGGACACAGAGCTGCCGTCTATGGGACGCATCAATACTGGCACGCGGGCAGGGCCGGGTGAATGTGCTGTCCGGCACACGGCACGCCTCGGTCAGCGGGTGTGCTCCGGCGCGGCGTCCACCTTCGAGTCGGCCGCGGGCTCCGGAGCGGCGTCGACCTCCGCCAGCGAGCGTCGTGCCCCGGGGAACGCGAGGATCGCGCCCAGCACCGCGACCAGCAGGACGCCGGCCAGGATCAGCAGCGACTCCACGGAGAACTGGTCGGCCAGCGGGCCGAAGATCACCATGGACAGCGGCATGGCGACCGTCATGACGATGCCGACGAAGCCGAAGACCCGCCCCTGCATCTCGGGCTCGACGCGCTCCTGGATGATCGTCATCGCCGGGGTGTTCAGCGCGGCGAACATGACGCCGATCACCAGCCCGATCGAGAAGAACACCCACATGTTCGTGGACACACCCAGGCCGGCGACCAGCACGCCCGTGGCGATCACGGACCCCACCATGAGCCGGACCCGGCGAGTGATCCGGGGGCCGACGGACGCCATGATGATGCCGCCCAGCAGCATCCCGCCGCCCCAGAACAGCTCGTTGGCGGTCAGCTTCCACACCTCGTCGCCGAACGTGCGGGCCACCATGAGCGGCGTGAGGAAGCTCGGTGCGCCGACCAGGAACATCACCAGCGCGAAGAGGGTGATGAGCCACCGCATCGGCGCGTTCGACCGGATGTACCGCACGCCTGCCACGAGGTCACCGAAGTAGCTGACCGGCTCACCGGCGTCGGACCGGACCAGCCGCGGTACGGCGACCAGCGCGAGCATCCCCACACCGAGCAGGGCGGTCACCACGTCCACGAAGAACACGGTGACGATGTCGAACGAGGCGTAGATCGCGGCGGCCAGCGCCGGGGCGAGCAGCATCATCCCGGACTGGATCGACTGGAAGATCCCGTTGACGCGCATGAGCTGATCGGTGGGCGCGATCTGGGGGATCATCGCGCTGACCGCAGGTGTCTGGATGCCCGCGAACACGGACCGCACGGCAAGGGCCGCGTAGATGACCCACAGCGAGTCGACGCCGCTGACCATGAGCAGGGCGAGCCCGAGGGTCGCTACCGCGATGACCGTGTCCGAGCCCATGATCAGGAACTTGCGGTGGTGCCGGTCCGCCCACACGCCGCCGAAGATCGAGACGAACGCCTGCGGCAGCATGCCGAACACGATGCTCAGCATGAGCACGGACCCGGACTGCGTCTCGATGGTCAGGTGCCACATGACCGCGTACATGACCACCATCGACCCGAACAGGGAGATGGTCTGGCCGGCCAGGAACAGCCCGACGTTCCGCTTCCAGCGCGGCATTTCGACGTCGCTCACGGTTCCACCCTGCCTGAGGTCCCGGCGGAACGCTGAGGCATTTTCGTTTCCATGCGACGTCCGACGACGGACCTGACCCGAACTCATCGGTGCGATACCTGTTTTCTCATCCACGCCGGACGCTGATTCGGCGCGTTGCTGTCGTTAGCATTCGCTTGTGGGAGCGGAATGGTTCGAGGACGCGACAGCGCGCAGCGCGGTCGGCCGCGAGGCCCGGACCGTCGCGTGGGATGCCACGCCACTGGGTCCGCCGAGCACGTGGCCGCAGTCGCTGCGCCACGCCGTCCGGCTGTGCTTCTCGACGCGGTTCCCGGTGATGATGGTCTGGGGCCCGGACCTGACACTGATCTACAACGACGGCTACCGGGAGATGCTCGGCACGGACAAGCATCCCGGTGCACAGGGCGCTCCCGCGCGGGTGGTCTGGGCCGAGATCTGGGACGAGATCGGCCCGCTGTTCGACACCGTGCTGACCACGGGCCGGCCGACGCTGAGCCGTGACCTGTTCCTGCTGATGAACCGGTCCGGGTACGACGAGGAGACCTACTTCACCTTCTCCTACAGCCCCCTGTCGGACGACGACGGCCGGATCGTCGGCGTGCTGGACATCGCGACCGAGACGACGCACGAGGTCGTCAACCAGAGGCGCCTGGCGGCGCTGGGCGAGGTGCAGGCGGCCCTGCCGACGACCTTCACGCACCTGCGGAACTTCGCCCTGCCCGTGGTCAAGGCGCTGTCCGGGTGCCCGGACATCTCCCGTGCGGCCGTCTACGGCGTGACCGGGCCCCAGGTCGTGCTGGAGTCCGGGGAGGCCCGGGAGGCGGACGAGCTGGACCTCGTCGTCCGGGCCTTCCGTTCCGGTCGGCGCCAGGTCGTCCCCGGCATGGTGGTCAAGCCGGTGCGGTCGGACCGCGGCAGCGGCGTCCTCGCCGTCCTCGTCCTGCGCGCGACCGTGGTGCGACCGTGGGACGCGGACTACGCCCGCTTCATGGTGGTCATGTCGACGACGGTCGCCGCGGCGCTGCGCGACGTCGTCCGCCGCCGCGCCCACGACGACGCGCTGCGGCTCCGGGCCCTGCGCTCGGAGCAGGAGCGGGCCAGGGCCACCGAGGTGTCGCTGGCGCTCCAGCGGGCCGTGCTGACCGACCCGCCGAAGTTCGACGACCTGGAGGTGGTCGTGCACTACCAGCCGGCCGCGGCCGAGCGTGACATCGGCGGCGACTGGTACGACGCGTTCGCGACGCGTGACGGTTCCACGTTCGTGGTGATCGGCGACGTGATCGGGCACGACCTCGGTGCCGCGGTCGTGATGGGTCAGCTCCGCGCCCTCGTGCGGGCCATCGGGTACGACAGCCAGGAGACGCCCGCGCGGGTGCTGCAACGCGTCGACGCGGCCATCGACGGGCTCGCCCTCGGGAGCGCGGCGACGGCCACCGCGCTCGTGGCGCGCGTCGAGCGGACACCCGGGCAACGGCCGGGCCGGCTCCGCACGGTGCGGTGGTCCAGTGCGGGCCATCCGCCCCCGATCGTGGTCCGCGCCGATGGCAGGTCCGAGATCCTGGCGGTCCGCAACGACCTGTTGCTCGGCATGGACCCGGGCGCGCCACGACGGGACCACACGGTCGACATCGGCCCCGGCGACACGCTGGTGCTGTACACCGACGGGCTGATCGAGACGCGGGACAGCGGCCTGCGTGCCCGCCTGGACCAGCTCGCCAGGGTCCTCGAGGGAACCCACACCGCCGACCTGGGCTCCGTCGTCCAGACGGCCCTGTCCGGCATGCTCGAGGCCACCGCAGACGACGACGTCGCGATCGTGATGGTGCGCGCCACCCCGGACGGCGGCAGCGCCGTCGGGCCCTGACGTCGTAAAGGCGGGTTCCCCTACCGCCGTCGGGCAGACTATGACCAGCGGGCCGACGAGCCCGCCGAGCGGCCCGTCCCGGGCCGCGCCCCACGGAACAAGGAGTGACCACGGTGACCGACATCCTCGACGAGCTGCAATGGCGAGGCCTGGTGGCACAGTCCACCGACGAGGCCGCGCTGCGTTCTGCACTGTCGGAGGGCACCGTGGACTATTACGTGGGCTTCGACCCCACGGCCCCGTCGCTGCACATCGGCAACCTCGTCCAGATCCTCACGGCACGCAGGCTGCAGGACGCCGGCCACCGGCCCTACCTGCTGGTCGGCGGCGCGACGGGCCTCATCGGCGACCCCCGCGACTCCGGCGAGCGCACGCTCAACTCGCCCGAGGTGGTCGCCGGCTGGGTGGAGCGCATCCGCGCCCAGATCGAGCCGCACCTGTCCTTCGAGGGCGACAACGCCGCGCGCATGGTGAACAACCTCGACTGGACCGCCCCGATGTCCGCGATCGAGTTCCTGCGCGACATCGGCAAGCACTTCCGGATGGGCACCATGCTGTCCAAGGACATCGTGGCCCGGCGGCTCGCCTCGGACGAGGGCATCAGCTTCACCGAGTTCAGCTACCAGGTGCTGCAGGGCATGGACTACCGCGAGCTGTACAAGCGGCACGGCATCACCCTGCAGCTCGGCGGCAACGACCAGTGGGGCAACCTGCTGGCCGGCGTCGAGCTGATCCGCAAGTCCGAGGGCGTGAGCGCGCACGCGCTCACGACGCCGCTCATCACCAAGGCCGACGGGACCAAGTTCGGCAAGTCCGAGGGCGGCTCCATCTGGCTCGACCCGGAGATGACCAGCCCCTACGCCTTCTACCAGTTCTGGCTCAACCAGGCCGACGCCGACGTCGTGAACTACCTCAAGGTGTTCACGTTCCGGTCGCGCGAGGAGATCACCGAGCTCGAGCGCGAGGTGGCCGAGCGGCCCTTCGCACGCGAGGCCCAGAAGGCGCTCGCGGGTGACGTGACCACCCTGGTGCACGGCGCCGGTGCGACCGAGGCGGTCATCGCGGCGAGCCAGGCGCTGTTCGGCCGCGGCTCGCTCGACGACCTCGACGCCCGGACGCTCGCGGGTGCGGTGGCCGAGCTGCCGCGCGTGACGGCCAAGGCCGGCGACCTGGTCGCCGACCTGCTGGTGGGCTCGGGGCTCGTGGCGTCCAAGGGCGCCGCGCGGCGCGCGATCGCGGAGGGCGGCGCCTACGTGAACAACGTGAAGGTGACGTCCGACGACGCCGCGCTCGCCCCCGAGGACCTGCTCCACGGGAAGCACGCGGTGCTGCGCCGCGGCAAGAAGACGCTGGCGGTCGCGGCTTCGGAGTGACCTCCCGCTGACCGGCCACGCCGGTGCACGACGGCGGCCGCCTGCTGACCAGCGGGCGGCCGCCGTTCGTCTGCCCGGACGTCTTTCGAGCCGAGACTTGCCCGATTCCGGGCAAGAAATTGCGCTTCGCGATCCGGATGGGTCACTCTCTCAGACATGAGGACGTCTTCCGACCTCGTCGCCCACGTGGCGGCGACCACGGGGCTCACGCCCGCCGAGGCCGCGCGGGTGATCGGCGACGTGATGGCCTATTTCGCCACACCGGTCGAGGACTTCGTCCGACGGCGGCATGCTGAGCTGAAGGCCCACGGGGCGAAAAACCCCGAGATCTTCGCGCGCATAGCCGCCGAGCTGGGACACCGCGTCGTCGCGGCGCCGCAGCTCAGCGAGCGTCAGCTGCGCCGGATGATCTACGGCTGAGCCTGACGAGCCGCGCGGGTCGACCCGACCCGCCCGGTCCATGCATTCCCTCGGAGGAGCAGAATCATGTGCGGAATCGTCGGTTACGTCGGTGGCCAGAACGCGGCCCCGTTGCTCGTGGAGGCACTCGGCCGCCTGGAGCACCGGGGATACGACTCAGCGGGAGTCGCCGTCGTCGGCCCCCAGCTACGGGTGAGCAAACGCGCCGGACGGGTCCGCGACCTCGCCGAGATCCTGCCCAAGCGGATGCCCGGGCGGGTGGGGATCGGCCACACCCGGTGGGCCACGCACGGCCCCGCGACGGACGCCAACGCCCACCCGCACACCGACGCGAGCGGCACAGTGGCGGTGGTGCACAACGGCATCATCGACAACGCCGCGGCGCTCCGCGCGCGGCTCACGGATCAGGGCGTACCGCTCGTGAGCGACACAGACACCGAGGTGTTCGCCCACCTCGTCGCCCTGTCCGACGCCGACACGCTCGAGGGCAAGGTCGTCGACGCGCTGGACGCGGTGGTGGGGACCTACGGGCTGGCCGTGGTGCACGCGGACTTCCCGGACCGGATAGTGGTGGCCCGCAACGGCAGCCCGCTGCTGGTCGGCGTGGGGGACAAGGAGATGTTCGTGGCCTCCGACCTCGCGGCGCTCGTGCGCCACACCACCACGGTCGCACACCTGGCCGACGGCGAGCTGGCGACCGTCACGGCGTCGGGCTTCACGACGTTCCGCCGGGACCTGACGCAGACGCAGACCACGGCCCGCGAGATCGACGTCGACCCCAGCGCCTACGAGCACGGTCAGATCGACGGCCGCCCGCGCATGTACACCGAGATGCTCGAACAGCCGGCCAGCGTGGAGCGCACGCTGCGCGGGCGCCTGGACGAGCGGTTCGCCACCGCCCATCTGGGCGGACTCGACATGGACGCCCGCGAGTTGCGTGCCTTCCGGCGCGTCAAGATCCTGGGCTGCGGGTCGGCGTACTACGTGGGGCAGATGGGCGCCTCGCTCATCGAGGAGCTCGCACGCGTCCCCGCCGACGCCGAGGCCGCGAGCGAGTTCCGCTACCGCGGCCCCGTCATCGAGCCGGACACCCTGTACGTCGCGGTGAGCCAGTCCGGCGAGACCATCGACACCCTGCTGGCCGTGGAGGAGATCAAGCGCAAGGGTGGCCGAGTCATCGGACTTGTCAACGTGGTCGGCTCCGCGGTCGCCCGGGCCTGCGACGGCGGGATCTACCTGCATGCGGGGCCGGAGATCGCCGTCGCCTCCACCAAGGCGCTCACCACGATGTTCGTGGGCTTCGCACTGCTCGCCCTCCAGCTCGGGCGAGTGCGGGACCTCTCCGTCGCCGACGGGCGCCGGCTGATCGACGGGCTGCAGAGCCTGCCGGCCCAGATCGAGCAGGTGCTCGACGACGAGGAGCGGATCGTGCAGGCCGCCAAGGCGCTCGCGGCGGCCGACAGCCTGTTCTTCGTGGGCCGGGTCCGGGGGTTCCCGGTGGCGCGCGAGGGCGCGCAGAAGTTCAAGGAGATCAGCTACCGGCACGCCGAGGCCTACCAGATGTCCGAGCTGAAGCACGGGCCGCTGGCACTGATCTCGTCCGACGTGCCGACCGTCGCGATCGTGCCCGACGACGAGCTGACCGACCGCAACGTGGCCGCCCTGCACGAGATCGCCGCCCGCGGCGGCCCCCTCGTCGTCGTGACGCACGCCGGCGTGGACCTGGGCGAGCTGAAGGTGGAACGGATCGACGTGCCCCGCAACGAGAAGGAGCTCGACCCGCTGCTCCTCACCGTGCCGTTGCAGCTGCTGGCCTACCACGCAGCGCTGGCGCTCGGGCACGACGTCGACAAGCCGCGGAACCTGGCGAAGTCGGTCACAGTGGAGTGACGTTCGCGCTGCTGAGCGTCCGGTGATGCCATGGCGCAGCACCGGACGCAGGCTCATTGGCAAGCCGATTTGGCGTGGCGGCGGTGGCTGTGTACTGTTCCGGTTGTTCGCCCGGCAGGGAGACACGGACAGGAAGCGCGAAAAGCGCGACTGGCCGGTCCCGGGGCGGAAACCAACTCAGATCTGGCAGCAGCCTCGTGCGCTCCGGAACTGGGGAGGGCTTGCCAGATCGGCACCCCGATGAAGCGATCCTGACCAGGATGCTTGCGCCGGGGAGCGTGGTAGGGTAAGTTACAGAGGTTGCCTCCTGAAGGTAGATGGAGCGGCTAGCGCCGCGAGCTACCGGGAGACGTCCCTACCTCTGCAGATCGTCGAAGTTCACGCTTCCGACGGTGGCGAAAATGGGAACCAGAATTCACTCGGATACCCGAAGAATTCTCCCGGCCGACAGGCTGGCGGGGATTTGGAAAAGTCCGAAAGAGCCTGGTAAGTTTGAGGAACTGCCCCGGGCGGTGAAGCGATCGGAATGGTTGCGGATCTGGCGGTGTGCGTCGGTTGTTTGAGAACTCAACAGTGTGCTTGATAGTCAATGCCAAATTGTTTGGCCCTTTGCGGGGTGTGGCTTTGCTGAC